>CAVPIP010000001.1:0-298231 GCA_963705025.1 uncultured Gemmatimonadaceae bacterium
TCGAGGTCAACCTTGCCGCCTTCATGCAATGGTGCGAAGCGACCGGCCGGACGCTCGACAGCGCCGCTCGCGCTGCGTTCGTCAGCGAGCAGCTCCGACTTCGCGATGGACTGCCGCCATCGACCGAGGGGTGATCGCTTCGAGGGCCCGCCTGAGTCGAACGACCGGTGGCGAATCCCTCCTGACCGACCCGATCTGTCGTTTCGGTCGTCCGTGCGGCACCGATCTCGGTAACTCTCATTCTGCGCCATGCATCGTCCCCGTCCCGCACCGGCTAGCGAACGTTGCAGTTGACAAGCGATCTGCGGAATTGCGCGCGGCTTCGCCGCGCGCTTTTATTTGACTCGCTTGCAACTGACTCGGGCGTTAGCTCGCAACATCGAGGGTGGTATCGCAAGTCTCAACCGGTCGGCGATCATCATAACTCCCAAGCAGCCGTACGCTGATTGGGCGAATTCACTCGACGACGATGGTCCACGGTTCGCGATCTCGGAAGCCAGCGACGAGCTCACAATCTTCCTCGGTCCAGATCTGGACACCGTCGAGGAGATTGAGGCGTTCGTCACTAAGCACTTCGACTACTTCTTCGAGCACTGGCTGTTCGGCTGGTCCACGAACGAAGCTCAATGGCCGCAGCGCCGAACGCGTCGCATGTTCCGCGAGTGGTTTGAGGTTCGCATTCACACGATGGTGGAGGATGTTGTCGATGCGCCCTACGAACTCGAGGATCTTTGATCTCCTCGCGCGTGCGAGCTCACGAACGCTGCACCTGACAAGGGAGCTTCGGATTGCGCCGGCTTCGCCGACGCTCTTATATGATTCCCTTGCAGGTGAGCTATCGCCACACAAACCTTCGAGGTGGCACATGATCATGAATCGAGCGGCAACTCTCGGACTCGCTCTTTCCCTCTTTGCGCTGGCTGCGGGAGCGACCCGTTTCCTACCGAGCCGATTTCCGTTTGGCAGCTACGACTCCGATGCGTACACGCTGACACTCGACACAACCGGCACCTTCCGATACGTGAAGGGCGATCAGCTAATGGTGCAGGGGAAGTACGTTGTCCACGACAGCACAGTGGCCGTCACCGACGAGCGCGGGATCGATGCCTGCGTCGGCGCCAATCGGAACCCTGGCACGTATCGCTGGCAACTCGTCCGCGGTGCGTTGTGGTTCCACACCATCCACGATCCCTGCCCAGATCGAATTCGCGGCATCGCGGACCAAGCGTGGCGGCCGCACAGGGTTCACTGAGTCCACCTTCCCGCTGAATTCGCCGAATCGGCGGGTGGAGTCCAGAGTGGCTCCGTCATCCGCGTGTCGGCGACGACCCATCGCGGCTACGGGATAAAGGAGTTCAGCGTGATGCGGAATACCAACGTCGAGTTCGGGGGAATGGTCGCCATCGGCGCGTGCTGAACCGCTTTGCCGTAGCCGAGATCAGAGGGAACGACGACCAGACGCGTCCCCCCGACCTTCATCCCCACCATGCCGTCGGCAAAGCCCAAGACCTGCGTCGTGCCGGGGGCAAACCGGAGGTTCGTCCCCCCGTCGAACTGCGTGCCGTTCACGAGGTACCCAGTGTAGTCGACGGTGTTCGTGGACGCCCTCGAGTCGATGACGGTGGCTCCGGTGCCGACGGTCAAATCTTTGTAGTACGTCCCGATGGCCGTTTTCGTCATGCGTGATTGTCGTCGTACACGGACGCGAGCTTGTGCGGCATTTGTTCTGGTCGCGCCCGGCGCGCGTCGTCCTACAATGGTCAGGCGCATTGACGGACAACGTGCCGCTCACCTGGTACCCACGGCTCGCGCACGCCACCGCAGCGGAGCTCAAGAACTGGCGGTTCATTGGCCGCGGCGAAGGCATCCACTGGCCGGATCTCGATGAGGATATCAGCGTCGACAATTTCCTCACCGGTGCACGCTCCGGAGAAAGTCAACGCTCCTTCAAGCAGTGCTTGGAGTCTCGTGCGCGTGCCACCTGACGAGGCTGTAGAAAAAGCCGGCGTGGATCGCGTCGATCGGAACGAACGGCACCAAAACGGGGATTGGCGGACCATCATAGTCGGTTCTTGACGCGCTCTTTTTCTCCTTGCCGCCCTGGACCGCTACAAACCCGTCGACACCAATCCCAAGCTCCTGCCGATCGATCTCGCGCAGCAGCTCCTGCCCGGCACCTTCGAGCATGCCCTGAATCATTTACTCAGCGGGCCGATCGACCTGTCGTGCTTTGACGCGCGCTTTCCGAATGACGAGACCGGCGCACCAGCCTATTCCCCCGCGGTACTGCTGACGGTCGTGCTCTTCGCCTATTCGCAGGGCATCGTGAGCAGCGCGCGATCGCCCGCGCGGGTCAGGAACACGTCACGTTCATCGCTCTCTGCGGCGATGCGGCGCCGCACTTTACCACGATCGCGCACTTTGTCAGCGCCGTCGGCGAGGACACTGCGCGCGTCTTCGCCGCCGTCGTCGCCATCTGCGACGCCCAGGGCTTGATTGGCCGCGAGATGTTCGCCATCGATGGCATCAAACTACCGCCAGCAACGCCTCGAAGCGGCGCAGTGGAACGGGCGGAGTTCGAGCGGCAGGCCACAAAGCTCGAGCCGCGTGGGCGTCTTCGCGCCGGCCGGCAGGACCGCGGTCGTGATGGAGTCCTTGTGCACATCCATGCCGAGATAGATGATTGAGCGAGAAGCAGACTGTGATGACATGGGTTGGTCTCCGCGAAATGCGACGTGCGGGATGATCGCAGGTGGCTCTGGTGACTCCGGCACTCGTAATTCCCACGCAGAGACTCCAGCTGCGCCTCCTGTCGACCGAGGCGCTGCTCGCCCGGATCGAAGCGATGAGCCCGACCGACCGGGCTGAGGTCTCCACAGAGTGGCTGGCGAGGATGCGCAAGGCAGAGCCCAGTGCGTGGACGCACGGTTTTGAGATAGTCGACGCGATGACCGGTACAGTCGTCGGGAGCTGTGGGTACAAGGCCCCTCCCGATTCGGAGGGTTCTGTTGAAATCGCCTACGGCATTCATCCGGACCAGCAGGGGCGCGGCTACGCAAAGGAGTCGGCTGCGGCGCTGGTCGAGTTTGCGTTTGGCGCCGGCGCTCGCTTGGTTCGTGCCCACACCAAGCCTCACAACGACGCCTCGGCACGGGTCCTCGTCGCGTGTGGATTCGAACGAATCGCCGACATCGTAGACCCGGAAGATGGCCTCGTCCGGCGTTGGGAACTAAGCCCGGGCCAGCGACCAAAGTAACGTCCCACGAGGATGAGCATTCCGAGACACCTCGTTGTGATCACCGCGGGTCTTGGATGACATGATCGGGTGAGGAGTAGATTGTGATGACATGGGTTGATCTCCGCGGAATGCGAGGTGTTGGATTGTCGCGGGTGGCTCTGGTGACTCCGGCTCAACACGCGAGGAACTAACCCACGCGATAGCGGGAGGCCAGCCCGGTCATACTTTCTAGGTTGCCGCATCATCTCTTGCGAATGAAAGCGTTGGTCAAGAAGCGATGGCTCATCGCCGGATCAGCCGTGCTCGTGTCCTCGTCTAGTGGCTGGGGCCGGAGCGTGGCTTCATCAGCATCGATGTTGCGTGAACTGATTGTGGAGGGTCGTGCTTACATGGAAATGGCGTATCGAGAGCGGTGGAAGGCAGAGATCACGGCGATGCGGCGGGTGCTCGCCGGCTTTGCGATGAAGGAGGAGTGGAAATGGGGTAAGCCCACCTACACAGTGGACGGAAAGAATATCGTCATCATGCAGGGCTTCAAAGAGTACTTCGGGCTGGGCTTCTTTCAAGGCGCTCTGATGAAGGATCCCAAAAAGGTGCTGGTGCAGCTCGGCCAGGTGCGCGCCGGGCGCGTGATGAAATTCACCAGCGCGAAGGACATCACGGCCAAGGCAGCGACCATCAAGGCCTACGTGCGCGAGGCCATCGCAGTCGAAAAGGCTGGGCTTCGGATGAAGCCGAAGCGAACCTCGGATCTTCCGGTTCCCGAGGAGCTGAGCGAGCGGTTCCGAACGGACCCGCGTTTCAAGCGCGCCTTCGAGGCGCTGACGCCAGGGCGGCAGAGGAGTTATCTGTACCACTTTGCCGCGGCCAAGCAGCCGGCGACGCGGACGGCGCGAATCGACAAGGCGATGCCCGCGATATTCGAAGGCCGAGGGTTCCTGGAGAGACACTAAATCGAGTTGACGTCGATCGCGAGCATCAGAACGCAAGAACGACAAGAGCCGCCCGCCACAGGTCGCCCCGAACTATTTCATCGACTTCACGTGCGCCACAAACTGATCGAGGGCGATCTCGGTCCCCTGCTGCCAACCCGACGCTTTGTTCTTCTCAAAGTCAGCTTCATCCCGGTGCAGCGCCGTGAAGACGTAGCGAGTTCCGGTTCCCACGGTTTCCATCGTGACGATGGCAGTGATCGGAATGTCGTCAAAGACTGCCGGACGATAGCCGGGAAACAACATGGAGGTCCAGCTGAGCCGCTCCATCGGAACGACTTCCAAGAAACAGCCGAGATTGGGAACCTCCTGACCCTCTGCCAGCTGCGATGTCGATACTGAAGATGCCGCCCGGTCGCACGTCCAGTTCGCAATGCGCTACAGCACCCCAGGGCTTGGGCATGTACCACTCCTTGAGGTGTTCCGGTTTTGTCAACGCTTCCCAGACGAGATGCTTGGGAGCGTCGATGAACCGTTCGAGAACGAGATCTAGTTTCGGATTGATCGTGAAGTGCTTGCTCATGATTTGGATTCCGCTGTCCTTGAGTTGTTTGACGTATTTGTCGAATCGGTCCAATCGGACTTCCCACAACCGACGCTGCTCGGACAGCCAGTCCTCGGCGACCTTGAACCGTTCGGGTACGATCTCATAGGTCCGCACACGCCCTCGCTTCTTCGACTTCACCAGTCGGCTCTGTTCGAGCACCGATAGGTGCTGCACGAACGAGGGAAGCTTCATGTCGAACGGTGCTGCCAGCTCGCTGACGGTGGCGGGCCCGACAGACAGTTGCTCCAGGACTTTCCGCCGAGTCGAATTGGACAAGGCATAAAAAACATCGTCAGCGACTGCGGATTGAGCCATTGCAACACCGGTCGATTGGTTGGGTGACCCGATCTGACGGAGAGATTCTATCATCGGACAACACTAAGGTCAATACCTAAGTATTATGGTCTCGGATCAACAGGCGATCGGGGCCGTATGGAAGCGCCTGGCGCGCGCTGCCCAACGAACGCTGAAGCCGACGAGCGATCTGCCGACTGGCGCCTGCTCGGCAGGCGCTTCTTACTTGACTCGCTCGCAGCTTGGCCAGAGCGTTCGTCAGCATCGAAGATCGAACAAGGGACGGCCGCGCGGTGAACCGCACAGTCTCACAGTCTCACAGTCTCACAGTCTCACAGTCTCCTCCGCTCCACCATCGGACACACGCTCACGTCAATGCGCCGCCTTCGGTATTCCATCAACGTCACACTGGACGGCTGCTGCGATCATCGGGCGATGATCCCGGATGAAGAGTTGCACCGCCACGCGACCGAGAACCTCGCGCAGGCCGATGCCCTCCTCTTTGGCCGGGTGACCTACGAAATGATGGAGGCGGCATGGCGGGCGCCGGCGTGGACGGAAGTGAAGCCCGACTGGATGAAACCTTGGATGGAACCCTTCGCCCAGGCGATCGACGCCGCCAAGAAGTACGTCGTATCGAGCACCCTCGACCGGGTCGATTGGAACGCGGAGCTCCTGCGCGGCGAACTGGGGCAGGCCGTTCAGCAGCTGAAGTCGGAGTCGGGTAACGGACTGTTCGTGGCAGGCGTGCAGCTCCCGCTGGCGTTGACGGAGCTAGGGTTGATCGATGAGTACGAGTTCGTCGTGCAGCCCAGGATAGCGGGCCATGGGCCGGCGTTGTTCGCGGGGCTCTCGAGGCATGTCGACTTGAAGCTCGTGAGCCGGCTGGAGTTCAGCTCGGGGGCGGTGGCGATGCGCTACGAGCCAAGAGGGTAGCCGTTGGGCGAGCGCGCCGTCGCGGCGATGGTGATTCGATGTGTCTCGCCGCTGGCGAACCAACGCTGAAGCCGTCAAAGGAGCTATTGATTGGTGCCGGCTGTGCCCGCACCTTTTGCTTGATTCCTTTGCAGCCTGAGCTCGGGCGTTAGCCGGAAGCATCAAACGCTGCTGATCGAGTATGGTATTGGCATGAGCGATCGCACACCGCGCGAACGCCTTCGGCGAAAATCCGAGCGAGGATTCCAGGGGTATCCACTGGGCACCGTCGCGCTCTATGGGCCGGACAATCGGCGTGCCACCAAAGTGGTGGTCGGGATTGTCCACCGGGAAGGCGACGACGTCCGAGAACTCGAGAAATGGATCTCCGAGGTCTCCGATGTCCGGAACGACGAGGAGATCGGCCAGCAAATCCTCGCCTTCATCCAGAAGCACGGAGTGCGGACTGTGGTCACGGGCCCCGGCATTCTCGGCTGCCCGCACGAAGAGGGAATCGATTACCCAGACGGTGCCGCTTGCCCAAGGTGTCCGTATTGGGCTGGCCGTGAACGACCGATCTGAATTTCGATCGTGCCGTCCGCGATCACTGTGCGGCACCGGCTGACGGACGTTAGAGCTGACGGTTTAAGGATTGCTCGCTTCGTTTTTGTGAACTCGCCCGCAGCTTGGCTTTGCCGTGAGAATGTCAACGGGGCGGGTCCTTCGCCCAGTTCCCTGTTCCTCCTTTCGTTTATGCGACGCACACTCGGCGTGCTCTTCCTTGCTGGCCCGTTTGTCGCCGGAGTCGTCGCCGCCGCGAGTGTCCGACGCGACTTCCGGCTCATCGCCATGGCTATCGTCGCGACCATCGCGGCATGGCTGATCCGTCACAAGTCGGGTGCGCCCGCCGTTCAGGCTGGCCTCGCCTTCGCCAGTGCTACAGTGGCCGCCATCGCAGCCGCCGTTGTCGCTGGCGCGCGTGCCCCATTCGGCGTCGGCGCAGTCGCTGTCGTCGTCGCTGTCTTCGCCACGATCGGCCAACTGCTACTCTCCACGCCGCGCGGAGCACCCACACGCCCCCCAAATCTTGCCGCTAACAAGGGATTTGCGGAGTAGCGCGCGGGTCCGCCGCGCGCTCTCATTTGGCTCGCTTGCAGCCGAACGTGACGACGATGAGACCGCCTCAGCCTTTCCGCGACAGCAGGAAGCCACGGTTCTTTCCGCTCGCATCGACATAGACGCGGGCGATGTCTCCGCGTGCATTGATTCCCAACGCACCGGTGCCGACAGCGCCCGGAAAGTCGATAGTCGTCAAGTGACCTCGCTCCACATGCCGGGGCGAGGGTGACAACGGATGGAGACGGAGGATGCCGGTTCACGCAAGCGCGGCTCCGATCTGGATCACGCCAGGCTTACGTTGTAGCGACGTCCCGACTGCGTCTTGAAACCGCGCCAATTGATCGCGGTGTGACGGATCAACCCCCTTCGCGGCTGTGTCGAAGCTCAGACTGATGCCGATGAACGAGGATGGCTCCAACGGATATGAGGGGATCGCGAACATTTACGTTGCCAGACGTGGCACCCGTCCCCTCGTCGGCGACGCGATCGGCGCCGACATCGTCCGGGCATGGGCGCGACACTTTCCTCCGGGCGCGACGGTGCTCGACCTCGGCTCCGGTCCCGGTGAGCCGAGCACGCGGATCCTGCAGGAGGCCAGCCTCGCGACCTATGCGGTTGATGCGTCGCCGACGATGGTCGCTGCGTTTCGCGAGCGATTCCCGGACGTGCCGATCGAGCGAAACACCGTTGAAGCGTCTGAACTCTTCGGCCGGACGTTCGATGGTGTGCTGGCCTGGGGTCTCGTGTTCTTGCTCGAGCCGGCGGCTCAAGCGCGTGTCATCACGAAGGTGGCGCGTGTGCTCGTGCCTGGAGGGCGTTTCCTCTTCACCGCGCATCAGCAGCCCCTCGAATGGTTGGACGCCATGACTGGCCGTCGGTCGCAGTCCCTCGGCGCGCAAACCTATGAGCGACTGCTGCGCGAGGCCGGTCTGACATGGGTCGCCGAGGCGCAGGACGAGGGCGAGAACCACTATTACTTTGTCGAGAAGCGGCAGCCGGACCGAGTCTTGGAGTGAGAAAAGGTATGGCGATCTGGCAGGTCGAGTTTGCTATCGTACCGAGGCGCGCGCTCGCGACGACACCGCGCGTTGCCCTTGCGCAGGTCGTGGATACCGACTGGTGGAGCAACGAGCGCCTTCCGTCGGGCTACTCTCAGCAGCTCGCCGCCATCGCGCCTCCCGGATCATCATCGGCGGCGGAGCTCCAAACATGGGGCGCGGAGGACGGAAATCGCGTCGACGTTTGGTCTGAGAATGGAAAGGCGAGGAGGATGACCGCTCGAGTCGACGTTCGCCGCCTCGACGCTAGATTCGGCGCACTGTTGCTGCAATTCGCACGGATCGCCGACGCGGTTCTCATTCGTCGGGATGGCCTCGTCGTCGAGCCAATCGTCGGAGCCTTCGGCGCCGCCTTGCGAACTTCAGAGGCATGGCAATACGCGACCGATCCCGCCGCATTCCTTGCCTCCTACTCGGAGGCTGAAGACGATGATGAATAGGCTCCGTTGGTCGCAGCCTACCGAACGCCGAAGCTGACCAAGCGGGCATTACGTTGGAACACACTTCGATGCCAGCATGCACACGAATCGCGATCCTCTTCTTGTTTTGCGTCGGCGGCGCGTGCGCACGAGAGAAACCGCACGCCGATACCGGCACGCGCCGGCCGGAATCGAAGCCGACACGCGATCGCCATCCGGATTGGATGGTCACGCCGCGCGGTCTCGGTCCGCTGCACGCAGGTATGACTCGCGCGGAGGCGGAGGCGGTCGTCGGCGGATCCCTGGCGGTCAACGGTGATCGCGCTTGGACAGACTGCCACTACGTGCCGGCCGACCGCCTGCCTTCCGGAGTTCGCGTCATGGTGGAAGCCGGCACGGTCGCACGAATCGAAATCGATAGTCGAGCGGTCACTACGACGGAGGGTGCGCGGATCGGTGATTCCGAAGATCGAATCCGCCAACTATACCCCACCAGCGTTGTCGCGACGCCGCAGAAGTACACGGCTGGGCATTATCTGACCATCAGGCCGGCAGCCGCTGCGGACAGTGAGTTTCGACTTGTCTTCGAAACTGACAGTGGGCGAGTAACGCGGTATCGCGCTGGCCGCGTTCCGCCCGTCGAGTACGTCGAAGGCTGCGCCTAGCGCTATTCCGGCAACCGCGCCTCAGACTCAGAATGAGCAAACTCAGCATCATCGAACAGATCTCGCCGGACGGCGTGATCCAGGCGCCCGGCGGACGGAACGAAGGCGGTGACGACTACCCACATGGCGGATGGACCGCACCGTATCGAAGTCCGGCCGGCGGAGAGGCCGTCGCCGAGGCACAGGGCGAGAGCTTCGATCTGCTGCTTGGCCGCCGCACCTCCGATATCTTCGCCGGCTATCTACCCCGTCTTGCTGGGCCGGGGCAAACGCCTCTTTTCGGACAGTGCTGACCCACGCGAGCTTGCTCTCGTCAGCACGAAGGCCTTGCCCTCGGGCGTGCTCATGAACACGTATCGACACGTTGGATCGCTGCGAACCTGATCGTTCGCCGACGCGAGCGGCCGAGTGGGCAGCCTTCGGAGGATGTCCGAAATGAAAACGCTCTGGCAGGACATCACGTCTGCAGCTCGCAGCTTGCGACGAAGTCCAGGGTTCGCATGCGTCGCTGCATCGACGCTGGCGCTCGCCATCGGCGCCAACACCGCCGTCTTCACCGTCGTGAACGGCGTTTTGCTGCGCCCGCTCCCGTTCGCGGATGCAGATCGCTTGATGGTCGTGTCCTACTGGCCGACCTACACCAAACACGACCTCGGCGCGCCCGCGATGTTGGGTCGCGACTACGTCACGTTCCAGCGCGAAAATCGTTCATTCGAGCGCGTGGCGCTGATCGTTCCCCACGGCGCCCAACTCACCGGCACCGGCGAAGCCGCAACGCTTCCCGGCGCGCAGGTCTCGGCGGATTTCTTTTCAGTTCTCGGAATCAAGCCGGCGATCGGCCGCACGTTCGCCCCGGATGAAGGGACCAGCACGGGCGCCGGCGTCGTCGTGATCAGCAACACGCTCTGGCGCGAACGCTTCGCTGCGGACAGCACGGTGGTCGGGCGAACGATCGTGCTGGACGGCCAGCCGCAGACGGTCATTGGCATCATGCCGGAGGGATTCGACTTTCCAAAGCTGCCCGCGCAGGCGCCGGTCCGAGGGATCACTCCGTTCCCGGCGTCGCAGTATTGGCAGGCGATCGCCGTGAACCCCGCGGCCATGAGCTATCCCGGCCCGGTGATCGGACGGCTTCGCCCCGGCATCACACCGCAACAAGCGCAGGCCGAGTTGCAGGTGTTGGCCAGGACACTGTTCGTCACCTTCGCGCAGCACCAGCACTGGTGCTGTCCATTGTCGCATGAGCTCGAGCAAAGCACCAACGCAGAGGTGCTCCCGCTCCGGGACATCTATCTGAGCCCGCCATCGCTCTCGCCCGAGGAGAGCCGCGATGCGCGGACACCGCTGCTCTTTTTTGCGGCCGCTGTGGCACTCGTCCTCGCCATCGCGTGCTCCAACGTGGCCGGACTGATTTTGATGCGAACGATGTCACGGACGCACGAGATCGCGATTCGCGCGGCACTCGGCGCGAGCCGTCGACGGTTGATTCAGCATGCCCTCGTTGAGAGTCTGTGTATTTCGTTGGCGGGCGCGATCGCCGGCGTGCCGCTGGCCTGGGCCGGCGTGCGCGTGCTCCTGAGCCTCGCGCCCTCGGGCGCCATTCCGCTCGCCGGCCAGGTGCGCGTCGACGGCCGCGTGCTCGCGCTCGGCGTCGCCATGGTGCTCGTCTCTGGCGTGCTCGCGGGCCTCGCGCCCGCGATCTTCGCCTCGCGGCAGTCTCCCCAAGGAACGCTCGGCCGGGGCAACCGCATGTCGGAGCGCCATCCGGTGCTCGAGGCCACGACCGCGGCGTCGATCGCGTTCGCCCTGATTCTGTTGACCGGCGCCGGACTGCTCGTTCAGAGCTTCTTGCGGCTCCAAGCCGTTCGACTCGGCTTCGACCCACAGGGAGTCGTCGTCATGCGCATCATTCCAACGGCCGAGATGAGCAACTCGGCCGTCGCGATCCGTGCATTTCGCGATCGCGTGCGCGCGGAGCTCGCGCGACTTCCGCAAACCGTCGCTGCCGCGGCGGGAAGCCGCTTCCTCGTTGGCCCGAGTCCTGGCTTCGTCGACGCAGTCAGCGTCGAAGGGCAGGACAAGACGAAACCTGATGTCGTCTGGTCGAACATCACCGGGGACTACTTCCGCGTGCTCCGAATGCCGCTCGTCGCGGGCCGCACCTTCACTGATGACGATGATGATCGCGCGCCACGCGTCGCGATCGTCAGTCAATCGTTCGCCAACAGGGTGTGGCCAGGACAGAGCGCGATGGGAAAGCGCGTCTGGATGGAGTTTCTCACCTGGCCGCCGAAGAACAAGCCCGACCCGAGCGATTGGGTGACGGTCGTTGGCGTCGTGGGTGATGCCATTCAAGGCAGCATCAGAAAGTCGCCTCCGGGGATTGTCTACTACCCGCTGAATCAGTTGAGGGATCCAGGCTTCTCGAGCCTCGAGTTCTCGGTCCGCACAACCGGCGATCCGGCCGCAACAATGCGCGCGATGCGCCGAGTGATGCACGAGGTCGCGCCCGACCTGCCGATCGAAGTGCTCTCGCCGCTGTCGTCTCTGGTGGGAATGGAACGCCTGCAGCCGCTGTTCCAAGCCCGACTCATTGCCACGTTCTCACTGCTGGCGTTGGTGCTGGCTGCGGTCGGCACGTACAGCACGCTCGCATACTCGGTCGCGCGGCGCAGGCACGAGCTTGCAATCAGACTGGCGCTCGGTGCGCAGCCGGCCAGCGTGGTCCGCCTCGTCATACGTCGCGGAGCGTCGTTCGCGTTCGTTGGTGTGTGCGTCGGTCTCGCTGGATCGTTCGTGCTCACGCGAGCACTGCAATCGCTGCTCTATCACACCAGCACGACTGACCCTCAGGTATTCGTCGCCGCGGCTGCAGTGCTCCTGGTCGTCGCAATCGTGGCGTGTATCGTCCCCACCCGTCGCGCGACACGCGTCGATCCGATCGCGGCACTCCGGGAGATTTGATGCGGACCGCCGCCAACGGCGATCAGCCATTGTCATCGAGGCGGTGGCTCCAGATGGCGGGCACGTCCGGGTGGCGCCGCCACACGTACCAGCCCATTGCGACGACGGCGATGAGATTGCCGATTGCGACCTGATACCACGCGAGATCACCGAGGGCCGTGCCCGCGAGGATCGCAACCAGGCCGGTGAAGCCGCCTTCGAAGACGGCGAAGAGCAGCAGCGCCAACATCAGAAGACTCGGCTGCGTCTTCGCGCGATGCATCAGAAACACGACGAGCACGCCGAAGAGCGCGAAGAGGATGAAGTGAATCGGCGTGTAGAGCGCGGCGAACATCAGCCGATTGGGACCCTCGGATGCCGCGATCGGATCCGGCGTCCGTAGGACCATCGCGCCGAGCAGCGCGGGCGTATGCAGCGCGCGACCGGCGACTCCGTCGACGAGCAAAAACCAGAGCGCGACGGCCAGCGCTCCCAACGCCCCCGCGATGACGCCTTCGCGAATGGTCGAGTGCGCCGGCCCGATGGGTCGGACGCTCGAGCGAGCCGAACCAGTCATGGCTTGGTGACTCCGGTTGTGTGCCCCTACCTGAGGCAGGTCCCATACCCGGCCCCGCGTCATGAGATTCAAGCTGACCGACAATCCAACCAGCTTCGGGTCTACGATGCGGCGCAGGCGCCGACTGCCCGTCCCGCCAATCCGCCAGCGCTCGCGGCATGCGCACGCACGTCACGGTGACTACGAGGACGCTACGGCGCCTCGCGAAAGAACGCGATGTACGACGTTCCCGTGGAGTTGTCGGCACCTGCGGCGTGCCGATCGCGTCGCGGCTATAGCGAACGAGTACGGCGCCTCTCGCACTAACGCTGAGCGACTACCCACGTGACGATCATCAGCGCGATCGCGAGCGCGACGACGAAGATCGTCAAGATGAACGCCAGGCGACGCCGCCTCTGGCCAAGCGCGACCCAGGCCGATTCGTCGAGATAGTAGGTTCCCTGCGCGGCCTCCCGAATCGCTCCGTCCCTGACGAGACGGCTCCACGCGAGTCGCTCGTGCACGCCAAGATCTCTCGACGACCTGGCACTCGATGGCGACACGGCGCCCGCTTGCTTGAAGTGCTCGACGAGCTCGCGTTCCTTGCGAAGGAGAACGGCGACAGCGGCGGACGCACCCATGGCAATCGCTCCCGGATGAGCTCAGCGGCGCGGAATCCAGACGGAAGCGCCCTTTGGAAACTCGAAGCCTTTCGGCGTCACGCCGACGACGACGGCCTCGACTCCGTTCAATCGAATCGGCTTGCCGATGATGGTGGCCTCGGCGCCGAAGCGGCGAGTCCACAGATCGTAGCTGATGATCGCCGTTGGCGCGCCCGCGGGCTGAAAGTCATTCCCGATGAACAGCCGTCCGAGCACAGGACGAATGCCGATGACGCGCAAGAATTGCTGCGAGATGGCGGCGCCCTGAACCGTGTCGAGCGGAGGCGTCGCGAGCTCGAAACGCGCGGCCGTATATTCGCTGGCCGGCGGCTGCACGAACGCGGGTGCTTCACTGCAGCCCAACACCACGAGTGCCATCGCGGCCAGCCGCAAGCACGTGATCATGAGTTCCCCTGTCATATGCAACGCTCATCAGACTATGGAGCATGGCGGCAGTCGGGAAGTGGTATGGGAAATCATGTCTACGCAGCAGCCGAGGATACGCGCGGTTCCGCCGCGCGTTTCTTATCGATTCGCTTGCAGGCGAACTTGGGGGTTGGATGGCACCACGAGATCGTTGCCGGGTAAGCCTTCTCAATACATGCGGCCCAACCGGCTGGTAGTGCGAGCATATCTCTCTCGTGGAGCGCGGCTGTGGCTGGTCACCCGGGCGATGCTGTCCGGCGTCTTCCTGCTCGCCGGCACCAATCCGATCCAGGTGTCCGCCGCCGCCGTCGTCGAGATCATCCTACTGAGCGTCGGCCTGAGCCTTCTCGAGACCCACCGCCGTCGAGAGCGTGCATTCCTCGCCAATCTGGGGGTCCGTCCGCTCGTTCTCGGCGCATTGTTCGCCGGACCACCCATGCTTGGCGAAGTCGCGTTACGCCTCGCCGGGGCATGCTTCAATGAAGCCGATCCTTACCGCGGAATCTGTCGTCAAATCGTTCGGAGGGCGCCGTGTGCTGACATCCGCAACGCTCCGCGCCGTTCCAGGGGAGTTGCGGGTTCTCTTTGGTCGGAACGGCATTGGCAAGTCGACTTTGCTCAAGATTGCCGCGGGCTGGCTCTCGCCGGACAGTGGCGCGATTCACTTTGCTGGGCGGGTGCACCTATCAGTCCGTCTCACGGAGTTAGCCGCCGCTGGACTATTCTACCTGCCGGACCACGATCTCCTGTCGACCGCGTTCACCGTCAAGAGACAACTCGAGATGATCCGTCTTCAATTCGGTGGAGGCAATGTTTCGGAAGCGGCGAATCGGCTGGGCATCGCTGCACATCTGGAAAAGCACCCGTTCGAGTTGTCGGGCGGCGAACGGCGACGAGCCGAACTGGCCGCCGTGCTGGTTCGGCGGCCGATTTGCCTCCTTGCCGACGAGCCGTACCGAGGCATCGCGCCGAAGGATGCAGAGGACTTGACCAGGACGTTTGCCGATCTCGCGGCCGGTGGGATGGCCGTGGTGATCACGGGCCATGAGGTGCCCACGCTGCTCGACGCGGCTGATCACGTCAGCTGGTGTACCAGCGGCACGACGTATGAGCTGGGCCCGCCGGCTGTTGCGGTACAGAGTGCCGCGTTTCGTCAGGAGTACCTCGGGTCGTGGTTCCACTCGCATGCCATCTCACGAACGCTGAAGCTGCGGAACGATTTCCCGAATTGCGCCGGCGGACGCCGGCCTCCTACCGACGAAGAGATTTGATCGATGCCCGCTGAAACGGCGCTCCCGGTTCTCTTTCTCTCCGGCACCGTCGGTGTCGGCAAATCAGCGGTCCTCGAGGAAATCCACGAGTTGCTCGTTCGCGCAAAGATCCCACACGCGTGCCTCGATGCCGATGCCCTTTCCATGTCATGGCCGACGCGCGGAGACTTCAATGAAGTCGCGATGTTGGACAACGTCGCGAGCGTCTGGGCGAATGCCCGAGCGGCCGGTGCGACCCGATTGGTAATCGCAGGTGTCGTGGAGCGGCGCGAGAATCGGGATGCTTTTCGGCGGGCAGTCCCCGGCGCTCAGCTTACGGTTTGCCAGCTTGTTGCTCCTACCGAGATTCGGATGTCGCGCCTTCGGCAACGTGAGCAGGGCGCCGGCCGCGAATGGCACCTGCAGCGCACCGAGGAGCTGCAAAACATCCTCGACCAAGCCGCAGCTCACGATTTTGCCGTTAGCAATGACCAGCGCCCTCTTCGAGAGGTCGCCAGGGAGGTGCTCTTGCGCGCCGCCTGGCCGGGCATCGACTGACACCGTGTGCGCATCCGATTTCGCAATCGACGCGCGCGCTTCGGCGCGCGCGGGGTGTATTGCTTTCTCCGCCCTTCTATTAGTGCGGCCACAGCCAGCCGAACGTCGCGCCGGTGATCAGGGCGTAGATGATGCCGTCGAGCGAGTTCGTCACCGTGAATCGCGTGCTCTGGCCCCACCAGATCCAGTTGTGCCAGAGCGCAACGACGTAGCAACAGAAGGTGACGGCACCACTCACGCGGAACACTTCGAGGTACGCCGCGCCCGGTCCGCGCGTGCGGCCCGTGATGTAGGCGGCGACCACGGCGATGAAGAGCGAATAGACGAACCATTGGCCCATCAGCTTGCCCATGTTGATGTCGCCGCTCGGCCGGATCGACATGACGCCCACGGGACCCTGCTTCATCTTCTCCTCGAACTCCGGCGTTTTCATCTCGTCCACGCTGTTCGAGTAGGGGAAGCGATAGTCCCCCGGCTGCACGCTCAGGCCGCGCAGCGTTTCCATGACCGTCGCCTCGCCGGGGACGGCGGTCATGTCGCCCTTGTGCCAGCCCAGCATTCCATGAATGATCGAAAGCGCGATGAACACGAATACCGCCGACACGACGATCGGCATCCAGAGGGCGGAAAGGCCAACCATGATTCGTGCCTCCAGGAATGGTGGGAGGGAACGGCGCGCGGACATCCAGCCGGATGGCGTACGGCACCTGCTCACCCGTTTCGAGATGGCGCTTCATGAAGCGACGATGCATCGCCCAACAAGAACATACATCGCCTGGCGGCCGCTGCTCCCAGGAGACTCATGAAAAGAGCACCGTGGGTAGTCATGACCGCCCTCGCCACTCTGGTCGCCGCCTATGCGGCGGCCGTCCTGCTGCTGCCCGGGTTTGGGCCGCCTCTCATCACCGCGCGCCGCACGACGATGCCGCTCGCAGTCATGGCGCACCTGGGCGGCGGCCTCGTCGCGCTCGCGGTCGGCGCCTGGCAAATGAATGCTCGCTTTCGCTCGCGTTTCATCGAGTTCCACCGCTGGATGGGTCGCACCTATGTGGTCGCCGTTCTCATCGGCGGGCTCGGCGCGTTACGGATGGCGGGCGCGTCGCTGCAAGGATGGGCTACGCACCTCGGCTTCGGGCTGCTCGCCGTCCTCTGGCTGTTCACCACCGTCCGCGCCTACGTCGCGATTCGTTCTCGCGAGGAGGCGCGGCATCGCGGCTGGATGATCCGGAGTTACTCGCTGACCCTCGCCGCGGTGACGTTGCGGATTTACCTCCCGCTCAGCCTCGCGCTCGGCGTGCCATTTGGAAACGCTTATCGGGTGATTTCATGGTCATGCTGGGTACCGAACATCATTCTCGCCGAGTGGTTGGTGCGGCGCATGCAAGCGCCCAGTCCCGCGATTGCCGGCGACGATTTCGCGCGAGGGGAAGCCTTCGTTGAAGGAGCGTAGTTCGATACTCGATCCCCGTCCGGCCCAACGAGAGCTGAAGCTGACGGCGTTGGGCGGCGCCCAACATCCACTGCCGGAGCGTCGATGTCTACCGAAAAAACCGGCTCTTCCATTCTCCACTCGGTGCACCGGAAAGATCACGAGCCGCCCCCGGTCACCTCCAAGCTCGGTTGGCGCTACCACCACGTCGGAATTCCCACGGATACCCCGCGGCCGAACGAGACGCATCTCGAGGCCTACGGGCTTCACGTCTCCGGCTTCTCCACCAGCCCGTTCGGCATCGAGTGGATGCGCTACTCGCCTGACAGCCCGCTTCACCCGGCCATCAAGGCGCTGCCTCACGTCGCATTCGAAGTCGACGATCTGGATGCGGCGCTCGAGGGTCGAGAGGTCATCTGTCCGCCGGGTTCACCGTCCGATGGCGTCCGCGCGGCCATGATCCTGGTCGACGGAGCGCCCGTGGAGCTCATCTGGTTTCGTCAAAACAACGGCCCTGGAGCCTGAGCCATGTTCAAAACTCCGATCCTGTCCCTCGCAATCGCGAACTGCATCGCCGTGTCACCGCTCTCGGCACAGACGGTTCTTACCATGCCGGGCAAGCGCGTCGAGGTCGTCGGCCTGCGTCGCTGGACGATCGCGATGATCCAGGACTCGCTTCGGAAATACGCCGACGGTATTGGTCTCGACTCGCACGCGTGTGCCGCCGCCCTTCGTTACAAGCTCGGGTTCGCGGACGCGTCCGCGACGGACTATGGGGTGTGGCGTGGCGACTCTCTGCGGTCGGTCTTCGTCGCCGTGGTCGAGCCGCAAGATTCCTCGCGCGTCCACTATCGCGCCGCGCCGATGGACACGACGGCATTCAGGCCGGAATGGGCTGCCGTCGCTCGCCTGATCGACCGTCATATGGGCGAGCTGATGTTCGTTCTTGATGCGGGCTCGAGGAGGACTGGCGCTGCCCGCGCTGTGCCGAGGGGCCTCGATTCGGCCGCCGCCGCCGAGATCTCTGGGTTCCTCGCGAGCCACGCGTCAGTCGGCGACGAAAGGGTCGCGCGCCAGATCATCGTCAGCGATCCGAACGACCGGACTCGGGTGGTCGCCGCGGCGATCCTCGCGCGATTCACATCCTCGGACAGCGACCTGACGACCTTGGTCGAGGCCATGCTCGAGTCGGACGGCCGAGTGAAGCAGGTTGCGGGGCACATCCTCTTCAATGTGACGCAGGACGAGCCGAGACCGGTCGATTGGCGCAACGCCGCTGATGCGCTCCACGCCATCCTGGACGGGACGAGCCTTTTTCTCGCGCATACAACGATGGATATGCTGGTGGCCACGCGCGTCACGTCGTCACTCGCTAGTCCTCTGCTACGGAATGGCGGACGTACGGTGCTGGACTTCCTCGGCGCGCAGCATCCGTGGCCGCGAGAGTCGGCGCATCGGCTTCTCATGGCGCTCAGCGGCCGCGATTTCGGCTACGATGTCGATCGCTGGCGACAATGGATCGCGCAGCTCTAGCGGAGACTTCGGCGGGCAAAGGTGTTCAACGATCGTTGGCGTCGACAAGTGGAGGGCTTATCGATTCAGGAACTACAACTGCGATCTCGCGACGCTGCTCTTCTGACGAACCATTCGCCCGCGATGCGCGCACTCGAGGTCACGACTATCGCGAGTCGTCGACTGCCTCCAAGTTTGCTGCCTCGTTCAATGTCCCGAGCATTCATTCCGGAGATCCGCCGATGCGCGGTCCAGCCCTCGCAGCCTTCCTGCTGGCAGCTGCAACGTCGTTGGCCGCTCAACAACCTCGAGGTTCAACGACGAGCGCCGCATTTCAGATGAACTTGAGCAACGTCACGTGGCTGAGCCCCTCCAAGACGGATAGCTCGGCGCAGTTCGCGACGCTCCGCATCGACTCGCTTTCCGGCGCGACGCAGTCGCTGTGGCGATTTCGCCCAAACCTGAAGGGGCCATGCGAATGGCACGCTGCCGATCAGAGTATCGTCGTTGTTCAGGGGTCGGTCACCGTGCGACGTTCCGGTATGAACGGAGAGGCGCTCGGCGTCGGCGGCTTTGCGTTCATGCCGAAGAACGCGCGATTTCAACTTGCGGTGGGACCAGTGCCGACCATCGTCTTTAGCACTCTCAACGGACGCCTCGACTTCCACGGCGTGGCTGACGCGGAATGCGCCGGCTAGGTCATTCGGCAGAATGAGCAATGAGACGCTTTCCCGGCTGGTCGATCGTGGTCGTTTGCTCGACTTACATGATCGCCGTAACGGCGGGCACCCTGGCCTGGCTTCACCGCTGGGCGCGCACGGAGCTCCGGGCGAGCAGCACAAACGCAGATGAGGTCTTCGTCGTCCTCCACTTCAGGGTATGGTGGTTTGCCCTGCTGATCTCGCCACCACTCGCGTTTGCCGTTGCGTGGATCTGGCGTCGCGCCGCTACGCCGCGGCACTGAAGACCACCGCTGTCAGTCCGGGAGAATCGCGTTTGGAACAGCAACTGGGTTTCTGGTTTCGGATCCTTCTCGGACTCATCGGCCTTGCCGCCTTTCTCGCCGGGTTGGCTGTCGCGGCGACCGCGGTACGCTCGGCAACGCTCGGCTCGCGCTCCATACTGACATTGCTTGCGGTGGCGACTTGTTCCCTCATCGCCGTAGCGGGCGCTCTACTCGTTCGAAGTGCCCTGCGTGGTCGCGCGACCGTCCGCCGCGTCTCGCGCCGGCGTGGAAACGACTGGCACACGTGAGCTCATCGCGAAGGCTTTGCGTTCGCTAACATGAGTATCATCGCTGTCAACCTGCCGGCGTCCCAACGACGATGACCGCCGCTGAAGAGTTCTACGCCGAACTCCATCAGGAGCTCCTCGACGAGTACGGGTCGGAGAGGGAAGAGCCGTGGGTCGCCGAGCGACTCGCGCGCGTCATGGATCGACTGAACGCCGTTCGGAAAGACGGCGCGCCGTTGCTGGCGCATTGTCTGCGAATCCCGGTCTGCAATGCGTTCACAGTGCCCGGTTGCAATCTCTACATCGCGCGGCAGCTGCTCGAACGCCTCCCGACGGACGAGTCCACCGCCTTCGCGCTTGGCCACGAGATCGCCCATCACGACCTGCGGCACATGGACGTGTTTCACACGTGGCTCGACGTGCTTCCCAAGGGGAAGGTCGGTCTCGTCCTCGCGAGTCTCGTCTGGAAGGCGTCGCATCGGCTGTACGGGCCTGAACGCGAGTCGCAGGCGGACCAGTATTCGATCGAGCTGTGTCTCGACGCCGGCTTCAATGGCGAGCTGTGCCTTCAGGCTTTCGACATCCTGGAGCACGAGGCGCTCAATCGTGGCGACATCGACGGCGTGTTTGGGCCGGAGAACCTGCTCGATCCGACGGACCCCGACCAAGGGAGCCTCGCGTATCAAGCGCAGCGTTGGATGTGGACTCGCGCGCATCGGTATGTCCCGTTGCGCGAACGCAGGGAAACAACGTGGGCCTTCTATCGCCGTCGACTCGTCGAGCGAGCTGGCTGACATAGAGAGAATGCTCTGCATCGCCGGCGCATCTTGCTCGAGTCGCGCCCGGCTAACTTGAGTGTCCAGTGACAGTAGAATCGATCGTGTAGCGGAGGGTCCCAAGATGCAGATTCTGCGGCGAGCTCGCGGTGTGTTGGGCACCAGCGTGTTGTGGGCTACGGTATGGACAGCCGCAGCCTTTCCAGTGTTCGCCATCCTCTTGCGCGACTTGCCCACGGCGTGGCTCGAGAGCGCCGCGCTCGTTGCGAGCCGGTGGGGTCTTGCCGGCGCGGGAACCGGCGCAACGTTCGCGCTCCTCGTCCTCGGCTTCGAGCGGAGAGGAGCGATCGCACGGTTTCCTCTCGGGCGCGCGGCCATTTGGGGGACGTTGGCGGGCGCTGGATACGCGACAGCAACGATCGCACGTTTTCTCATGCAGATCGGTCGACCGGGCGCGCAGGTCATCACCTCTATCGTGATCGGCGCGCTGCTCGGCGGTTGTTCAGCGGCGGCACATCTGGCGCTGGCGCAGCGCGCCGCTCGACGATCGCTCGAAACGACCCGGCTGGGAATCACATCTCCAACGATCTAACGAGCGCTGAAGCTGGCGACGTTAGAGTATCCTCGTCCAACACGTCTTCAGACCCCGTGCCTTCAATCATCGTGCCCCGTGGCGCCAACAACTGGGTCGATCGCGGCGAGCCGGATCTGCCGCAGCTCGTCGCCGTCCTCCGCCACTTCCTGGGGCCGGAGCGGGACATCAGCGAAGAACGGCTCGAGGATGCGGCTCGTGACATCCAAGGGCTGGTGTGGGGCCATGCGACGGAACTGCACGTCTCCGGCTATCTCCGCCGGTTGGGCGAGGAGCTCGACATCGATGAGAACGAGCTTCCGCCGAGGCGAATGGTGGCGGCCGCGCTGTGGTCGATCGCGAAGCTCGCGATGGTCCGCGACAATGCGCTGCGTGTGCTGAACGGGCAGCCGGTTCCAGCGCCCGTCCAGCCGCCGGCGCTCAGCGAGTGGCTGGCTGCCCGGCTGCTCTCGCCCGAGGAGCTCGAGGCGTGGCGTCGCGAGCGCGATGCCACTCAGAGCTCGAGCGGCGGAGCTGCGGGTGAGCACTCCGGCGATCGTTGATTCGCGCCTTTGCGCATTCTTCTCATTCGGCGCATCGAGCCAAAGAATAGTCACATGACGCAGCAACCCGACGAACGCGTCTCGATGTTTCGTCTCCGCGCGCGCTACGTCGCGGCAGTCGTCGCTACGATCGCGATCGGACTGCTCGTGCACCTGCGCGGCGAGGCGCTCCCGCCGGCGATGCGCGATATGCTCGCCGACGCACTCTGGGCGGCGATGATCGCGTGGTGGATGGGCGCGCTGCTTCCCCGTGCACGTCTATTGATCCGGAGCGCCGCTGTCTACGCGTTCTGCGTCGGCATCGAAGTGAGTCAGCTGTACCACGCGCCTGCCATCGACGCGATCCGCGCGACCAGCGTCGGCCATCTGGTCCTCGGAAGCGACTTCGACACACGCGATCTGATGGCGTATGCGCTCGGCGTCATCGGCGCCGCGCTCCTCGAGGCGATCGTCGTCGCGCGCCGTGCTCGATCACGTCAACGCGTCACTCGCAGGTGATCACCGTTCGCGTCAGTAGACGTGAACGTCACCGTCACGCTGCCGACCGTGATGCTCGCTCCCGGCTGTAACGGCGCGTTGCGTTTGGCCGTGTCGGTGTCGTTCAGCGGGAGAACGTGCAGCACTCCATTGCCTGACGGGATCGACGTGTCGATCGAGTACACGAGGACGCCGGGCACCCACGATCCATTGGTGTCATAGCCCTCGGCGCGGCGGCTCTCGGCGACGATCGCCGTCGTGGTGCCTGTCGGAATGACGACCATCTTGGTGCCGCCGCTGCGCTCGACGGGCGAGAGCACGACATCCGTCGTCCCGGCGGGAGCGCATTTCACCTGATCGTCGTCGATCCAACCGAGCAGCCACCGCTCCCAGCCGAAGTACTCGCGGGCAAAGCCGCTGATCAGCCCCATGATGCTGAAGTTGCCGACGAAGCGATGCGTCGTACCGGAGAACGCGTATAGGTCGACGAGGGACATCATGTGTCCCATCTCGTGATTCAACCAATAGTTTCCCCAGCCCAGGAGATCGTTTCCCGAGGTGATGGCGTTGAGGAAGGTCTTTGCGCCGGCGGTCACGCCAAGACCCGCCGGTGCCACCAGCGTCGGCCCGTTGGTGAGCGCGGTGGCATCGGGATTCGCGATGATCGCGACCGCGTCGGCCTGAGTGAACTCCGCCGGCGACGCGAGGTTCACTGCCTCCTGGATGTATGCGCGATGCGCGGTGAACGTGAGCGACGGCCACCCGTACTGCGTCGACGCCTTGGTCATGCGCCGCCACGTGTACGTCGCGTCGAGGATGAGGTTCATGCGGCCGTACGACACGGCCTTGTAGAAGTTCTCCGCCCCCGGCGAAAGGATCGCGAACACACTCTGCGGTGTGCGCGTCGCGACGGCGTCGGGAAAGTCGACGAATACCACCGACACGTGAACGTCGCCGACCGATTTCAACCGATTGGCGATCCGCGGAAATCCCAGCCCGGTGTCCGTGAACTTCGCCGGAAGCTTGCACTCGGCGACCGAATTGACCGGTGGCTGCACGGTGAGGCTCGCTGACCCCGTGATCGCGCCGGAAGTCGCGGTGATGTTCGCTTGACCCGCGGCAACTCCGCTGACGAGGCCGCCGCCGTTGACCGTTGCGATCGTGGACGAGGAGGAGCTCCAGGTAACACTTCCCGGCGCGGCGGCGGTGCCGAATTGATCCTTGCCCGTGACCGTCGCAGTGGTCGTCTGCCCGACCGTGATCGTCGCATCCGACAGAGCGACCGCGAGCGACGTGAGGACCGGGCTCGCCGCTTTGGGCGGCGACGTGTCGCTTCCCCCGCAAGCGATCGCGAAGCCGGCGCCGATGGGCACGACGATACGACCAAGCCAACGTTGCCGCGTCACGTCGTCTCTCCCGTTCATTCAGCCGCGAGCTTGCTACAACCGAAGGAAGTGCTTCTCTCTCATGGCGCACATCCGCCGCTCGCTAGAACCGAACTCCGAACGAGACTGGAACGAATCTGCTTGGTCCGTCGGGGTTGCTCAGGAGCTCAAGCCACTCCGCTTTCACTAGCCCGACGATCCGGCCATTGATCGGCAGTGCTATGCCAGCGCCAGCTGAAACCAACGCTCGAGCGCGAGGCAAGTCCAAAAACAACGCCGCGCCGCCCGCGCCCGCGGTGAGAAAGAACCGGCCTTGCGAGTCGACGTCAAGCTGCCCCGAGAGAGCAAAGCCCAACAAGCCACTGAATCTGTCGCCGTAGACCGCCGTGTTGCACGGGCCGCCACTTGGACAGGGCTCGGCGAATGACTGGTTCCGGTAGAACGTCAAGCCGACGGCTTCGCCGCCCAAGAAAATCCTCGGAGCGACGGCGCCGCGAACCGCGACTTCAAGCGAAGGACCAAACGTCGAGACCGCGCCGCTCGCCGAGGAAAACGTTCCAACTCGCGCAATACCCGCCGTCGCCTCTCCAACTTGTGCTCCCGCGATGGGAGCGCGAAGCAGCGCACTGAATACGTCCGCAACGCACATGACAACCAGCAGACGCCGCGACCACCGCGCCATCGTTACCTCCACACGTGTTTGGATTCGAGCGGATGCTGTCGCGGCATGTGACGGTCCTGTGATGTTCGATGTAGCATGGGGTCATTCGGTTCGGTTTCGCCACCCGTCGTCGGCGTCAGCCCCGCGAGCCTCGTCGCCGAGCTTCGTTGCGCCCGAGGCCCCTATTTGGAACTCCTGGCACGCCTCCCGACTTCTCACGCCATGAAACCGACCGACATGGAGAAGGTCCGAATCGAGTTCGAGCCGTTCATCGATGATGAGACGCGACGGTTCATCGTGGACGGCGTCGATTACTACAACATCGCCTCGACCGGCCTGCCCGAGTGGTTCCCGGTCAACTTCGTTTTGCGCGGTGAGCGTGGCGACGTGCTGGGCGGCGTGCTCGGGTGGCTCTGGGGAGGCTGGCTGCAGATCACGTATCTGTGGGTCGCCGAAGCGGCTCGCGGCGCGGGACGTGGAGCTCGGCTCATGGCCGACGCCGAGGCCTACGCGCGCTCACGAGGCGCCGTCGGGGCGACGGTCGAAACGCACAGCTTCCAGGCCCGGCCCTTTTATGAGCGACTCGGGTACGAGGTGTTCGGCAGTCTCGAAGGGTACCCGCCGGGACACACCAAGTTCTTCTTGAAGAAGGCCCTTTCCTAAGGTGCTCCGGGGCTTGCGGATAGCGGTCGGTGGTTCGCAGACTCATTTCATGTCACGCACTCGGCTGGCCGACTTGCTCGCGAGCGTTTGGCTGGCATTGGCCCCACTCGCGCTGGTGCACGGACAAGAGACGTCCGGAGTTGTGAGAGGCCTGGCAAAGTCCGAGGAGAGTGGCGCCCCGATTCCGTTCGCCCTCGTGCGTGTGGTTCCAGTCGACTCGCAGAGCGCCGGCGGCCGGCAAAGCATCACGAATGCGCAGGGCCAGTTTCAATTCCAGTCGGTTCCCGCGGGAAAATACCGGCTCCAACTTCTGCGGATCGGCTATCGCCCCGTGCTGTCGCCGGTCATCGAGGTGGGCGCGGGCGAGACGGGTGAGATCGAGCTCCGCGGTTCAATGATCGGCCTTCCCCTCCCCACCGTCGTCGTGTACGGCGAGGGCGCGTGCTTGGGTGGTGAGCGCGCCGCGAGCGATCCCTACCTGGCCGCGCTGTGGCGGGACGTGCGGGAAGGGGTCGAGGTTCGCCGAGCGTTCGACCAACGCTACCGGTACAGGCGGGCGCTTTCCGAGGCGAGCGAGACCATCGTGCCGTCGCGTCCAACGATACGGCGGCAGCGAGCGGACACCGTCGTCAGCGAACCAGACTCCGTTCTCGTTCGGGAAGAACGCGTCCGTGCGCGACGCGCATCGGACGGGTTTGGAAAGGGGAACAGTCTCGTCCTCCCCGACGAGAGGGAGTTGCTCGACGACACATTCCTTCGCACGCACTGCATCGTGCCCGCCGTCCTCGACTCGAACGGTGCGACCGGAATTCAGTTTCGCGAGACTTCACGGAGTCGCGACGGGTTTGGAATTCGGGGCACGATCTGGGTGGATAGCCCGACGCGCCTCATGCGACGTTTGCAGCTCGAGTATTTGAACGGCGATACGCCGTTCGGTCACGTCGTCGTCGACTATGCCGATGTCGCGGTTACCGGGACGGCGCTCCGGCTTGCAACCACAGGCTCGTTTTCCACGCGCCTGCTGAACGCTCCCCGTGGCACGACGGCAACAGGGACGCTGGCGTTCAGCTACTCGGGTTTCGAGGACGTTCGACCGAAGTAGCGCGACGAGGCTATCGCAGCCGAATATCGCGCCAGTGTTCGGGCGCGAGCGCCGCACCCACGAGCGCGCCAAGTCCGCCGCCGATCGCGGCGCCAAGGCCCAGTCCGACACTGCGCTGCGTGCCGTTCGGCTCGGACGGCGAGCGCTGCGCATTGCCGATCGCGACGCCCGCGGCGCCACCAGCCACCATGCCGATCGCAAAGCCCGCCACCGTCGGATTGAAGCGGGCGCGGCCGGTGCTTCGTTGCGCGGCCACGAGGCTCCGCGTCGGAATCCTGATGTCGTCGCGCCCATGCAGGATGAGTGTTTCGTCATCGACGGACTTGAGCGTGCCGACCCGCCAGTCCGGCGACGACGCGTCGGTCACGCGCACGCGAAAGCCGATGTTGGCGCGCAGAGAATCGAGGCCGGCTCGTGTGACGCCGCGCTGCTGCGCGCCCGCGGCGCTCGCCAGCGCGAAGAAGGCGACGAGCAGGCCGCTGAGCCACGCTCGAGTGCGTGTGATCATCGTTCGGTCCGATCCGTTTGCTGGAGGGAGCTTTGACGGCACTCGAACGCAAATTGAGCACCGGAGTGCCCGATCGCGCCGCGACCCTCCCTTCTATGGATTGCGGCGAAATAGGTGACGCAACGCACATCGCCGGGCGATCGACGGCCCTTGGCCTCACACGCGGCTCCCCGAATGTGATCCAGAGTGCAGCGCCGAGTCCCCGGCCCTCACCAATTGTCCCGGCCAAAGTTCGACGTTAACTGCGCGGCGCCAAGGTAACGGAGCGAACGGTCCTCAGCGCTCATCGAGCGCGTGACCTCTCTCGGGGCGTGCGCGTTGTCTTTGTGATTCCCCGCGACAGTCCCAAACACATGGATCGGTACGGCCTCCAATGAGCAATCCACGACGGATCGCTACTCGTCTGCGTTCGACGCCCCTCTTCACGCTGGCCATCGCTGCCGCCTCGGGCACGCTGCTCGTCGCGCCTCGAGCGGCGGACGCCCAGACAACCACTAGTACGGTCGTCGTGCGCGTCACGGCGGACAGCGTTCCGCTCTACGGCGCGCTGATCGCGACCGGGACCGCTCATACGGTGAGCGATCGATCCGGCCAAGCCGCGTTCACGGTGGCAACGGGTCGTCGCACGTTCCACGTGACGTCGGCCGGCTTTGTCCCGGAGAGCGTCGCGGTGAACGTCGTCACCGGCATCAACATGGTGACGATTCCATTGCATCATCAGCCCGTGCAGCGGCAGGTCACAGCGCCGCAGCAGCAGGTCGCGCCGCAAGCGCAGCCCGCGCCACAACGGCAGATTGCGGCACCGCCACCGCCGCCTGTGTCGACACCGGCGCCGCAGCACGAGAGTGCGTCGAAGCCGGAAGCCACGGCGCCGCGACAGGCGGCGACGCGACCGCAGACCGCGCTGGCGGACAGCCTGGTGGCCGTCACGAAGAACGGACGCCGATCGTCGCTCGAGGCGATGGGCGTCGAGGTTGCCGATCACGCCGCGATCGAGGAGCAGATCGACCGGTCGCCAGGTTCCATCTCCGAGCTGCTCTCACGTATCGACGGCGTGCGCATGCAACAGTTGTCCGCGGGGTCCGCTGGTGTCGGCATTCGACTCCACGGCATGCCGGGCCGCTATACAAAGATTCTCCAGGACGGTCTGCCGCTCTACGGCGCCACGCCGGAAGGGCTCGACCCGCTCCAGATTTCCGCGCTCGGCCTCGATCGCGTCGAGGTCATCGAAGGCGTCACGTCGGCGCTCTACGGACCGACGTCGCTCAGCGGCAGCGTCAACATGATCTCCGCGCCGCCGACGGCCCCGTCGCAAGTGGTCGTGAACGGCTCGACGCGCGAAGCGTCGGACGTCGCGTTCTTTCAGACGCACACGTTCTCGCCCGACGTGGGCGCGACGCTCGAGGCCGGCCGTCACTATGGGAATCCGGCCGACCCGGACGGCGACGGCTGGTCGGAGATCAGCGGCTACAAGCGCATCGTCGCTCGGCCGCGCGTGTGGTGGTCGCGGTCGCCGACGAACAACTGGTTCATGACGGGCGGCTGGACGTCGGAGAATCGTCGCAGTGGCACGTTCGGCAACGCGCGACTGCCGGACTTCAACCGGTTCAGCGATGACGCCGACACACGGCACGCGGACGGCGGAACGATCGGCCACATTCAGCTCGACACGAACTCGCTGCTCACCATCCGCGCCGCGATCACGCGCGAGTGGCGGACGCGCTGGTTCGGCGACCAACGCGAGCGCGACCGCCGCAACGCGCTGTTCGGCGACATCTCGCTGACGAAATCGCTGGGCGAGCACGTCGTGGTCGGAGGCGTGTCGCTCGAGCGCGACCAGTTCGCGTCGCTCGACACGCGCGGCGACAGCTATCGCTACACGACGCCGTCGTTCTTCGCTCAGGAGACGTGGACGCCGGAGCGGTGGTCGTGGTTCGCGGCCACGGGGGGCGCACGCCTCGATCTCCACAGCGATTTCGGCGACTTCGTCAGCCCGTACGTCTCGGCCGTCGTTCGCCCGTCGCCGACGTGGACGATTCGCGCCTCAGGCGGGACCGGCGTCTACGCGCCGACCCCGCTGACGGACGAGACGTCGGCGATCGGGCTCAATCATCTGCAACGTTTTGCGAACCAGGCCGAGCATGCGACGGGGTACACGCTCGACGTGACTCGCACGAAGGGCTCGTTCGAGCTCCGTGGGACCGCGTATCGAACCGTCATCAAGAATCCGATCGTGATGCGCGCGGCGCCGGGCGACGAGGACTACGAGCTCGTCAACTCCGACGAGGCGGCGCATGTGCAGGGCGTCGACGTGTCGGCAAGCTACCGCATGCACCCGCTTCGCTGGACGCTCATGTACTCGTTCACCGACGGGATGCGGCCGCTGATCTCGGAGATCATCGGCGAGGACTTCGAGGTCGACACGACGCTCCATCGCGCGTTTCCGGTCACGCCGCAGCATGCGGTCGACCTCGACATCGCGCACGTGCGCGACAACGACCGCACCATCGGGGTGGACTTCCACTTCGTCGGGAACCAGTTCCTGACCGATACGTCGTTCGCGACCAGCAAGCCGTACGTCACGATCAACGCGCGGATCGAGAAGCACATCGGTCCGACGATCTTCTTCGTGCGCGGAATGAATCTCACGAACGTGCGTCAAGACCAGTTCGGGCCCGTGTTGCGGGCGGCGACGGGTCCTGGAGGGCAGTGGACGCGAGATGCGTGGGCGCCGCTCGAGGGCTTCGTGCTCAACGCGGGGCTGCGATTGAAGTATTGACGACGACGTCCACTCGATGATGAAGTCGAGGCTTCGCGCCGGCGCCCAACACATCTCGATGACGGTCGTGAACCTGCCAGACGGCGCCCGCGCGAAGGCGCACTTGCATCGGGAGATTGAAACCGCCGTGTACGTGATCGAGGGCGAAACGGAAATGTTCTTCGCGATCACGACTCTCGCGGCGCGCCTCGTGGTCGAAGTGGGAGGCTCGCTCGATCGCGGGACGTACCGATATACACGCGTCTGGGCGCGCGAGGCCGACGACCGCTGGCGAGTCGTCGGCGGGCACGTGAGCCCGGTGCCGCAACGCCACTGAGGATCGGCGCCGCGCGCGGGCCCCCCTCCCGTCGCGCGCGGTAAAGAGGCAAGATGGAGACGACCGTCGCTTTGGCCCAAACCTACGCCCCGATGCCGTTCTTCGATCCTCATCTCGCGACGCACAGGCGGCTCAAGGTGGGACTGACGCTCGCCGGCGCCGTCGCGGGTGCGGCGTTCGGCATCGTTCTCACGCCGCTCGGAAAGTTCGCGGCCGGCGCGCCGCCGGCGACGCTGGCGAACTACGCGTGGAACGCGGGAGTCTTCGCCGTGCTCGCCGCTGTGGTGAGCCCCGTCGTCGCCTGGTCGGCGCTTCGACGCGTTCCTCTATGGCGAACCATCGCCGAGCCGCTCGGCTTGGCCGTCGGTGGCGGCGTGGTGGCGGTCGTCACCGGGATGCCGGTGCTCCTGCTGGCGCTCCCGGCCGTGGGCCTGGTGGCCGGCTTCCTTCATCTCGAGCGCCGCTACTCAGAACGAAATGAACCACTCCCAGTCCTGCCGGCCGACGAACGCTGACGGGGTAATCCGAGAATGATCCATCGAATCCTCATGGCCGCGCCAATTCCGTCGTTCGTCGTTCCGCTGTGCTTTGCGGCTGGCCTCCTGCTCTTCGCCGCGGGCATTCCACTCTATCTGCGGCGCATTCCACCGAATCCGCTCTATGGCATTCGCGTGCGCTCGACGATGAGCGATGAGCGTATCTGGTACGACATCAATGCGCGGGCCGGGCGCGATCTGATGGTGATCGCCGCGGTCTATCTCGGCCTGCTCGGTCTCGCGGCACTGTATGCAGCGTCCTGGGATCCCGCGCTCCGCGTCCTGGGCCCGCTCGTCGTGCTCGTTCTCGGGCTCATGATCGACACGATCATGCTCATGCGCGCGGCCCGCCGTCTCGATGTCGAGGACCCGGCGGCCAAGGCCTAGGTATCCAGCGGTCGGTGGACGCGACTTGGAGAATGCTCACGACTGGCTCTCAGGGAGAGACCTGACTGAAGGAACGCCGGCGTTGGAATCGGCCTTCGGTACGTCGCCACCCGGTTTCGCCCCTAGCCGCCCGCGGGGACGCAGCCGGACGCGAAGGTACGCTCGGGATTCGGCGTTCCGGATTGCGAATGTCTTGCCTTGGCGTTTATTTGGCTCGCCCGCTGCGGGGCGTTGGTTGACTCACGGTGAACCCTCGCTCGATGAAGTCCTCGCGTTCTCTCATCGCCCTGCTGCTCTACAGCGGCGTTCTGGTCGGCGCAGTCCTCGCCGGCGTCCAGCCATGGTTGCTCGCGATATTCGTCGTGTCCGCCGCGTACTCGACGTGGCGCACTCGAAAGCGGAGCAACGAGGCTCAAACCTTTTGGAATGTCGTCTGGGCCGTCCGTCACGCCGCGGCGGAAGATCGCGCCCGACTCGTCGAGGAGCTCGAGCCGGCCATGCTGCGCGCGAACGTCGAACGCGTGCTCGCGCGAGACGGGTCGGACGAACGATTGGGCGACGTCGAGCAGTTTCCGTTTCCGCTGGGACTCCGCCGGCAGGCGACGCTGCTCTACTGGATCATGTGGGCGCTGGCCCTTGGCCTCCTCACGGCGTCGGCGCTGAGCGAAGCGTCACCCTTCGCTCGAATCCTCGCGGTGGCGTTGGCGACGCTCTGCGCGCTCGTCGCCCGGTGGGCGTCGCACCGCGAGGTGCTCCTGCAATCCGTCGTCGAGATCACGCCGTTTCGCATCAGCGAGCTGCTTCCCAACGGAACGATTCGGACGTTGTCGTGGAACAACTACGTCGAGCTCCGGAACGAGCCGGCGATGTCGCGCTGGGTGGTCTCGGCCGGATTGGCGGATGAAGGCATTCCGCTGGACTATCGCCGAATGGGATTCAGCCGTCTCGTCGACCGCGCTCGCACGTACGGGCGATTTCCGACGTCCGACTCATCACCACCGACGGCGTAGCGATCGACCCGCGGCTCGGTGGATCAGTCGCCGGAGACCGTCTCGACTTCGGGCGAACGATCAGCGTCTCGAGTGACGGGCCGAATGGCGCGCTGAATCTCGATCAACTCCGGCTGCGCCTCGAACGCGCCGCAGATGGTGACGTCGTATTCGTACGGGCCACCCGTCTCGGCATCGGTCCACGGGAAGCTCCGGCAGACCGCCGGGTAGTACGACCGGTCGTGAATGCTGCATCCGCCGTCGCGAAAGAGCGAGCAGCGCTGCTTGCGGACGCGCGTTCGCCACTCGCCCCACCGCGTGAGATAGACCAGCCCAGGCCCGTGATTGGCCTCGATCTCAGCCGCCTCTTCGTCGGTGACCGTGGTCCCGTATGCGCAGCACGATGCTCCGTGCGGGCATGGGTAGCACGGCAGCGCCGGCAACGTCATGTCATGGTCTGCGCTCATACGCACTTGAAAAAGTAATCGTGCGCGGCGCATTGTGCTGCAGTCTTCTTTCACGTGACATCATGTATCGCTGGATTGTGCGGAGCGTGGTCCTGGCGTTCGCGGTTGCACGGCCGGTCTCGGCGCAAGCTCGTGACCCGCTCACGATCGACGTGACAGTTGGGCATAGCGTGGGGTCGGGCGGCAAGCGACACTACGACAGTCCTGGTGACATCTCGGGCGAGGCGACCCTCGGCTACCGGCGTGCATCCCGACCACGCGTTGGCGCCAATCGCGGCAATCACCGTCGGGCGTCGCAGCCCCGCCGAACTTGGCGGTGGCGGTCTCGCCGGCCCGGCGTACTACGGTGGCGGCGGCGCGTCGGGGTTCGGCGGGCAGTTCCACGTCGATGGAGCCGTTGGATTCACGCATCTCGCGTTCATCGCCGCGGTTCGCGAAAGTGTGTTCAGCGGCGGCACGGACGGAACGTTCCGGAGTCGCTCTTTCGAGTTTGGATTCCGCATATAGGCGAGACATGGACGACAGCGCATCGACCAAGACCGATTCCCATCCGCCGTTGTTGGCACAAAGCCTCGAGGCGTCGCTGACGACCGCGGACGTTCGCCTGAGCCGCGATTGGTACCGCGACGTCCTGGGCTTCGCCGTCGACCGGGAGTTCGAGCGCGAAGGAAGACTGTTCGCCGCGTCGCTGCGCGCGGGGAGCATTCGACTGCTCGTCACACAAGACGACGGCAGCAAGGGCGCTGATCGCGTCAAAGGCGACGGGTTTTCGCTTCAGATCACGACCTCGCAGGACATCGACGCCATCGCCGCGCACGCAAAGCAAGCGGGAGCAAGCTTGGACAATGAGCCTTTTGACGCCTGGGGCGTGAGGGCATTTCGTCTGCGGGATCCGGACGGCTTTCGGCTGACGATCTCGTCGCCTCGCAAGCCGACCTGATGCCGATCTCGTGACGATTCGACGCGCCACCGTCGACGACGCGGATGCGCTCGCCACGGTCCACGTCGCTTCGTGGCGAACGACCTATCCGGGCATCGTCGATCAGCAGTACATCGACTCGCTGACAGTCGAGGATCGGTCCGATGCATGGCGCCGGCGCCTGGCCGACGACTCGCATGCGGCGATGGACGTCTTCGCCGCCGAGCTGCCCGATCGCGGCATCGTCGGCTTCGCCTCCGGTGGCCGCATTCGAGAGCCGCAATCAGGGTTCGACGCCGAGCTGTATGCGATCTACCTGCTGGCAGACGTCCAAGGAGCCGGAATCGGCCGACAGCTGGTGCGCGCGTGGGCGGAGTGCGCGATCGAGCGCGGGTTCCGCTCGGCCCTGGTACGGGTGCTCGCGGCGAATCCGGCGTGCACATTCTATGAACGTCTCGGAGCACGTCGGATCAAGGAGGCGGCGCTCAGGATCGGAGGTCGCGAGTACCCCGAAGTTTGGTATGGCTGGAGCGATCTGAGCGAGCTCGCGACCTGACGCCCTCGGGTCCTGCGATCGATGACCCTGGTCGTCGCATTTCTGCGTCTTCACCGCGCGTTGGCTCGTCGGCCATCTTGCGTGGTTCGAGGAATGGGCGCACGACGCCCTTCGGCGCGAGGGACGATATCTCATCGATCGCGATCCGACTGCGTACCTCGAAGGATCGATCGACGAGTTGATCGTTCGCTTCACCGCGGCACGTGCGCGCTATCGGTCTCGTCTCGCCGAGCTGAAGGCGGACTTCGATCCGTGGTAGACCTGGGCGCGCGACGGCGGAACCCTTGATCGCTCGGCGGGTAGGTCGGTCGAGTCTCGACCCGATCACCTTCCGCCGGATTTTTCGATGCGACTCGCCGCCGGATTCATTGCGCTGCTCCTCCCCGCATGCCTGCACGCTCAGCAGCCAGCCGCGCCACGACCGCCGGCGAATCCGATCGTCGATACGTTTCTCGGCTTCGGGTACTACGGGAGCTGGCTGATCGCTGCGTTCGACTCCATCCCGGCGAGCAGATACGCGTACAAGCCGAGTCCTCCGCAACAATCGATCGGCTACATCGCGCAGCATCTCGAGCACGCGAACTACGGGCTTTGCGAGGTGATCGGCGGCAAGAAGCACTCAACGACGGCGAAGGATTCGCTTGCCGATACTGTGAAAGCAACCTGGCCGAAGGACACGTTGGTTGCGCGCCTGAGGGCCTCGCTGCTGTTCTGTCGAGACGCGCTGTCGCCGTTGACCGATGCGCAGCTCGGCGAAGAGCTGACGGTGCACTTCCCCGACAATCCTGAGCGACGCGCGCCGCGCGTGCGGTGGGTCGTTTTGCTCTTTACGGATCTCGCGGAGCACTACAGCCAAGTGGCCAGCTACATGCGCCAGTTGGGGATGATGCCACCGTCGGCGCTTCCGCGACCCGCGCGATGATGGGGGCGCCTGAGCCTCCTTTTCCCGCGAGGCTGTCGGCGCCGCCCACCCAGGGTGAACTGCTCAGTGGATCGCCTTGATGTAGCCCCAGTGATCCTGCTGTTTCGACACGAGCTCGTAGATACCGTCCGGCACCGTCTGCACGCCCGGCAGCAGCTGGCTCTTGTCGACGTTGTTGTTCTTGAGGGCGATCGCGCAGACCTTGAACGTCACGTTCGGATTCTTCATCGCCTCCTTCACGTCGGCGGTGAGCGCTGAGCGTTCCGGCATGACGAGCTCGAAGCCTTTCGCGTACATCACGACCTCCATCTGCGCGTTCGGGCTCGAGGTGCCGACTTCTTTGAGCCATCGCAGCACGGCCTTCTGATCCAGAGTGTCCCGACTCGTGAGATCGAACACGACACGATACGGCTGACGCTGCGCCTGCACGAAACCGAGGCTGAGCACTGCGCACAACCCGACGAAGAGAAGGCGTTTCATGGTGGTTCCTCCGGTTGGTCATAGATTGTCGGCTACCGGTGAAATACGGCAAGCGCCGCCGCAAGCGGACGAACGCTCGGCGCAGGGATGTGCGCCCATCGGTTTTGGGCTCACGGCGACATACCGGCGCGATCTACCGGGGACGAGCAACATGCAGCTTCAGACGATCGCCAAAGCCATTCCTCCGACAATCGGATTGTCGCGCCGGCCCCGTTGATCACGGACTGGCACGGTCGAAGACGAACCGGCACGGAACTGCGAGTTTGTTTTTTGCTCGCCCCCCAACGCAATGATTGACTACCGGAGCGGTTTTTCTTCAAGGAGAATTTTTCGCTGTTCCGTGTCCGTCGGTCTTTGCCCGTGCCTGTCCGTGATGGGCTGTTCCGCAGTCTGGCCATCGGCGAACCACTGACGCAGCGCGGTGGTGCGCTAGCGTCGCGGTCGCCGTTGACGCTCGCTGCTACAGCCAATCCGGCCCGGGCAGGCGAACCTGTATTTGATAGCGCGGCATGTCGGGCTCGTCGTCTGATTCCAAATCGTCCATCGGGTCACGGTCGGCGTTCCATTCCTCGACCATGGCGTCGATCTCGGCCTGCTGCTCGGCGGTGAGCGGCTCTTCCTCGCCGCGCGTATCGTCGTCGGGAATCGACAGCAGATAGTGCGTGTCGATGATGGCGATGCTCTCGGTCGCGATCCGGGTGTTGCCTGGCCCGCGCAGCTCCAGCGCGAGCGCCTCTTCCTGATCGGCGGCTGAGCGAACGTCCGCCTCCACGTTCGCGTCGGGGCCGATCAGGTAGGCCGTGCGCATCGCCGGAGCGACGCCGGTCGCGGCGGGCATGAGGCGATCGCCCAGCTCGTTCGGATGGAACCATCCGGTGCGATAGCCGTTCTCGCGAAAGATGAAACCCAGATCGGTTTCGCCAAGAAGGCGTCCGCGACTCCACAGAGTGTAGCGGACGCCCCCAATCTCGGAGCGCATGCGGCAGGATTCACCGCTGCCGTCATGCGCGCGTCATCCCGGCGCTCTGCGCGCCTACTCCGATATGCTGAGCGGAACGTTCCCTCCCGCTCGCTCGATTCGGCGAGCGAGCGCCGTCGCATCCTCCGGCGACATCCGAATGCAGCCGTGCGAGGCCGCTTCGCCGATCGATCCAGGATCGTTCGTTCCGTGAATGAAGTAGTATGGCGCCTGGAAATAGATCTTCACGCCCTGCATCGGATTCGACGCCGCGCCGGGCGGCTGGTATTCCTTGTCGCGCGCCCAGGCCGTCGGCGGCGGCGTCCACGATGGATTCCAGACGATGTCGCCCGTCTCGAACGATCCCGTCGGCGTCGGATGGCTCGGCCGGCCGACGGCGATCCCGTAGGTGGCGACGACGTCCCCATCCTGAATCACCTTCAGCTCGCGTGCCGACAGGCTCACCGATAAGCGCATCGGTGGCGCGGCCTTGTGTGGTCGCGTGTGCGACCACCACAGGACCGCGGGGATGACCGGGGCAATGGTGAGCAACGCCCCGAGGCGCAAGCGACGCGTCAAAAGTGCCATTGGGTCCCTCCCCACTGAAGTCAGCATTAAGAAAAGCAAGTCGTATTCCGGAAACGCTCACCGCGTCCGAGCGACCATGCTCTTCCGTTTCGACCGAGAGCGACGCTATTTCTGGCGAGGCCGACGTCCCGATGCCGGCCCGACCGTTCGTCCGGATCGCCGTGCATCGTTTCACCTCGAGGGCGCCATGCGGATGCTAGCGGCGCTGGTTGCGATCACCGACGTGCGCACGGGCAGCATCGTCGATCGGCAAGCGAACACGAAACGATCGAGAGCCGCCGGACAGTCGACTATCCTCGCGCCAAATCACACTCCAAGAAAGGTAGAAGCATCACCAACCGCTTGGCGCGAACGTGAATCACGCCGCGACGACAGTCAGACCTCACTCGGTTCGATGGAATCGTTTTGGTTCGATGTGATCGATTTGGTGTGACGTCGTTCTGTCGTGTGTCGTTGTCGTTCTTGGCCCGATGTCAGTGTTGTGGCTCGATGTCATTCGCGAGGCGCCGACAGAATGCTTCCGTCGACTCGTCCGCCGGAAACGCACACTCGATCCGCAGTTCCGACGCGGTCAGCTCGTCGGCCGTATAGAAGGTCGTGATCGTGGAGAAGAACCGAACCTCCTCGGCGCCGTGACGATACACCGCCGTGAGCAGTGGGTTCGCGTTCCGAACGGCGCGCGCATGGGCCGCGACGCCGGGATAGGCGAGCACCTCGTCGAGCAGCGCGCGCGCCGCGGCATCGTGTGGCGACACCGCGACGTCCCGCCGCAGGATTCGCAGCAGATCGTCTGCGACCTCGTTCCAGTTCGCGATGTTCGGACGAAGGCTGGCCGGATCGAAGACCTGACGCATGACGTTCCCGTGCCGCACGCCCCCGTCGAGCAATAGCCCGAAGACCGCTCGCGACGCGCGGTTCGACTTCACCAGATTCCATTGGCGGTCGACCGCGAAGGCAGGGTACGGCTCGTGCTTCGCGAGGATGAACTCCAGCGCGCGGCGCACGCGGCTGAGCGCTGGCTCGTCGAGCGTCATCTCGCGGAACGCAGGGGCGAACCCGGCGGCGAGCAACAGCGCATTGCGCTCGCGCAACGGAACGTCCAGCACTTCCGCGAGCCGGCAGATCATCTCTCGGCTCGGTTGGGCGCGGCCTGTCTCGAGATAGCTCAGATGCCGCGCCGATACGCCAGCCTCGAGCCCGAGCTTGAGTTGGCTCCAGCGCCGCGCGATGCGCCAATCGCGTAGCAGTCCCCCGACTCCGTGCGCCGAAACCGGCTGAACGGTGGCATTCATGCCATCACGTTACTCGCGACCGGCGGCCCAAGGCCATGACCTCGCGCGTCATTGAACGCTTCGTCCCACACGATACTGTGAGTCGCGTCGCCATCTCGAGGACGCAAATGAACCGACGGGACTTCGTGGAATTCACCGCCGGCGCGGTCGCCGCCGGAGCGTTGAGCGCGCGTTCGCCGATGGCATGGCCACAATCAGCGGAACCGCTCGACGCCGCCGCCTATCGCGCGACGCGCCGGTTGGCAGAGACGACGGTCGGGAAGATCGCCTATGTCGAGCGCGGCGAGGGTCCCGCCGCACTGTTCGTGCACGGCTTTCCGCTGAATGGTTTTCAATGGCGCGGTGCGCTCGAGCGACTCGCCGGACTACGGCGATGCATCGCCGTCGATCTCATGGGACTTGGCTATTCGGAGATTCCGGAGTCGCAGCGCATCACGCCGGCGATACAAGTCGAGATGCTCGCGACGCTGCTCGACCGGCTGTCCCTCGCCGGCGCGGATTTCGTCGGCAACGACAGCGGCGGCGCCATCTGTCAGCTGTTCGCCGCTCGGCATCCGGAGCGCGTTCGCTCGCTGCTGCTCACGAACTGTGATACCCAAGCGGAGTGCCCGCCGCCGTCGTTTCTTCCGATCGTGCGGTTGGCGAAGGCCGGAACGTACGCCGATCGCGCGATCGCGCCGGCGCTCGCCGACCATGCACGCGTTCGTTCCGAGCGCGGGATGGGCGGTCTCGCGTACATGAGTCCAGCGCATCCGACCGACGAAGCGATCGACTACTACTTCGCGCCGCTGGTGAGCTCACGCGTTCGCAAGGCGCAGTTCCACGAGCTCGCGATCTCCCTCGGCGACGACTTTCTCGCGGGAACGGAGCGAGCGCTCGCGCGCGTCACTGCGCCGGTGCGAATCGTGTGGGCCGCCGCCGACACCGTCTTCTCCGCGTCGGGCGCCGCGTGGCTCGATCACACTTTCCTCAACTCGCGCGGCGTTCGGCGCGTCGACGGTGCGAAGCTGTTCTTTCCGGAGGAGATGCCGGATCTCATCGCCGAGGAGGCGCGAGCGCTCTGGGCCCGCTGAGCGCGCCTCCTCGGCGCTCGGGTTACGGCTTTGCGACCATGAGAATCGTAAACGAGCCGGGGATCGCCGGCGCCCCGCCACCCCGGCCGCCCCGGCCGCCACCCGGCGGTGGCGGCGGCGCCGGGCCTCGCTCGACGCTCATCGTGAAGATGTGATTCGTCTTCGGATCGAACGCGATCGTGCGCGCGCCGTTCATCGTCTGCAGCGTCTGCTCGACCTCGAAAGTCGTCGGACTCGTCTCCTTCACGATGCTCAGCGTGCCGTTGCCCTGCGTGCTGAACGCCTCCATCGTCGCGGGATTGAACGCGGCTCCGTCGGAACCGCCCGCGAGCGGCAGCTTCGTGAGAATCTTGCCGTCGGTCGCGCTGAGGATCACCATCGTCGGCGCGGGCGGCTGCGCGGGTGGATTGCCGGACGACGCGCAGGCGGCGAACAGCACCTGGTTCTTCGCGTCGAGCGCGAGTCCGTTGCATCGCCCGACGTCTCCGAACGGATAGTGCGCCGTGGCTTTCATCGTCTTCGTATCGACGACGGTCACGCTGCCCTGCGCGTCCTGCATCACGACGTACAGCGTCCCCTTGCCGTCGGCGATCCCCTCCTCGGGCACACCTCCCAAGTCGATCCTGCCGAGGACGTCGCCGGTCTTCGAGTCGATGACGGTGGCGTCCTTCGTCGGGTGGCTGAAAACGTATACGCGGTCGTTGAAGCTGTCGTAGAGAATGCCGTCGGGGCCGACGCCCGAATCGATCGGAATGCTCTTGAGGAGCGCGAGCGTTTTCGTATCGAACATCGTGATCTGCGGGCGACTGCTCGCGAATCCGTGCCCGGACCTCGGATCGATCACGACGCCGTTGCCCTGCGAGTTCGGCGCCGTGGGGATCTCGCCGACCGGAGCAAGCGTCTCGAGATCGAACACGGTGATGCGCGGAGCGACTTCCGCCCGGCCCGGCGTGCTGTCCGTCGCGGCGACTGCTCGGACGCCGCCGCGTGGAATGAAGAGCCGACGCCCGACCGTGTCGGCGAAGATGTAGTCGAACCCGCCCTCTCCGCCGACGCGTGCCGTCTTGATCACGGAGTACGGGCCACTCGACGTGGCCTGTTGCGCCGCGACAGCTGAAGCAAAAACGATGAGCGTTGCGAATGACGCGATGTCGAGCTGTCGCATTGTGAGCATCCTCCAGAAGCGAGTGCCGCGAGTCGAATCCCGCGCGGATACTGAGTCAACGGGTCGGCACTGTCAAATGAAGACTCGACGTGACAGCTTCGCGTCAGCTAGCGTCGGCGTGGAGCGGCTCGATCACTCACAGCTCGCCGCGCGTCGCTCGAGGAAGCGACGCTCCGTGGCATTGCGTGCGAGGCCGAGGGCCGCGACGAATTGCGCTCGCGCGGCGGCCTGGTTTCCTCGCCGAAGCTCGAGCTCCGCGAGCGCCGCGGCATAGAACGGGTACGCCGCGAGACGCTCGCGATCGGAAATCGCCTGCAGCGCGTCGAGGCCCCGGTCCGGCCCTTCATGGTGAGCAACCGCGATCGCGCGATTGAGCGCGACGACCGGCGACGGTGAGACGACCATCAACCGATCATACAGACTCACGATCAGCGCCCAGTCGGTGTCCTCGATGGTGCGCGCCCCCGCGTGAATCGCCGCGATCCCCGCCTCCAGATGATAGGGCGTCACTTCGTCGCCGCTCGCCGATGATTCGAGAAGACTCAATCCGTCGGCGATGAGACCGCGGTCCCACGCGGAACGATCCTGATCGGCGAGCGCGCTCAGATCGCCCGCCGAGTCGATTCGCGCGGACAACCGCGCCGCGTGGAGGCACATGAGCGCGGCCAGCGCGATCGTCGCGGGGGTCGCAGCCGGAGGATGTTCGCGCAGCAGCGCGGTCAAGCGCATCGCTTCGCCGCACAGCTCGGCGCGAACGGCGCGCTCGGCCGACGCGCCGTGGTATCCCTCGTTGAACAGCAGGTAGAGCGCGCACTGGACCGCCGACAGGCGCGGCGCGAAATCGGCGTCGGCGAGATCGAAGAGGCGCTTCGCGCGCGCGAGGACCTGCTTGCCGCGCGACAGCCGCTTCTCGATCGCCGCTCGAGAGGCGAGAAACGCGCTCGCGATCTCGCCCGCGCCGAAGCCGCACAGCACGTTGAGGATGAGCGCGACCTGCGCGTCCTCGCGAAGCCGGGGATGGCAACACGAGAACATCATGCGCAGCTGCTCGTCGCGGATCGTGTGGGCCGCGAACGCCGCGTCGATCGCCGGCGCGATGGCCCACTCGGTCTCGACGATACGGCTCATCTCGGGAGCAAGCGTGTCGGCCCTGCGATCGCGCCGGAGAAGATCGAGCGCGCGGTTCTTCGCCGTGGTCATGAGCCACGCCGACGGATTGTCGGGCACGCCGCGCGTCGTCCACACCTCGAGCGCTCGACAGAAGGCGTCCTGGACGACGTCTTCCGCGAGCGCGAGGTTGTGCACGCCGAAGATCCGCGTGAGGGCCGCCACCATCCGGCCCGATTCACGCCGAAAGAGATGCTCGCTCAGCTCCGCGGTCGCCACGATCAGATCGTGATGACGGGCCGGATCTCGACCGACCCGTCGCCCTCCAGAATCGGGCAGCCTTTGGCGAGCTCACCCGCGTGCGCCAGATCGCGCGCCTGGACGGTGAGGAAGCCGGCGACGATATCCTTGGTCTCCAGATATGGCCCATCGGTCATCAGCCTTTTCTGACCGCGTACCACGTTGCCGGCGCGGTCGAGCGGCTGGCCGCGGGCCTTGAGGTTGCCGTTGTTCTCCAGCTCCTGGATCCAGGCGAGCCACTTCTGCATGCTTTGCTGGGCTCGCTCCGGAGTCCCCATCGCTTCCTGCTGCGCTGCCGGATTGATCCGAAAGAGAAGGACGAAATCGCTCATGGTCGTTGATCCTTGGGCGTGGTCTCGATGACCTCGGGGCCGTGTGCCCCGGGTCGTGTCGACCATTGGACGTTCGACAGGACCCGGCCCGGACGTTTTCTTTTGCCGACTACGCTACCTGGAGTCACCGCGCATGAAAGTCTATCTGGCGGTCACCGGTTCTGTGTTCGGCCTGCTCGCGATCGTCCACGTCTGGCGGATGGTCGTCGAGGGGTCGGTGATGCACAACCCCTGGTTCCTGCTCATCACCCTGGCCGCGGCCGCCCTGTCCATATGGTCGTGGCGGTTGTTCCTGACGTCGCGCCGTGCCCCGTGAGTCCGGGGCCGGACGTACTACGTCACCGGACCCAAGAGTATCCGTCACGGATGATCTGACGGCACTTGGCGTCGAGCGCGGCGACGTGTTGCTGGTGCACACGTCATATCGCGCCGTGCGGCCAGTCGAGGGTGGACCCGCCGGTCTCGTCACGGCGCTTCGCAGCGCGGTGGGCGACGCCGGGACGCTCGTGATGCCGTCGTGGGGCGACGACGACGACACCGCGTTCGATCCCGCGACCACACCCGTCTCGCCGACGCTCGGCGTGACCGCGTCGGTGTTCGCGCGAACACCGAAGGTCGAGCGAAGCGCACATCCCTTCGCGTTCGCCGCCGTCGGCCCACATGCCGCCGCAATCACGGCTGACGCGCTTCCCCTTCCGCCGCACTGCCTCGAGAGTCCGGTTGGCCGCGTCTGGGAGCTCGATGGCAAAGTTCTGCTCCTGGGCGTCGGCCACGACTCGAACACGACGATTCATCTCGCCGAGCTGATGGCGCGCGTTCCGTACGGCATCCCGAAGCATTGCACGATGATGCGCGACGGACTCGCGACGCGCGTCGACTACGTCGAGAACGATCACTGCTGCCAGCGCTTCGAGCTCGCGAGCGACTGGCTCCGCTCGCGCGGGCTCCAGCGCGAGGGCCAGGTGGGGAACGCGCATGCACGACTCATCCGATCGCGCGACGTCGTTGCCGTCGTCCGCGAGCGCCTCGAGCGCGAGCCGCTGATCTTTCTCCACGCGCCCGAGGACGATTGCGCGGAATGCGACGAGGCGCGTCGCAGCGTCCGCTAGCGTCCGTTTTCGTCGACGACGTTGGTCAGCGTGCCGATTGGCGGAACGTGGATCGAGATCTCGTCGCCTGAATGCAGCGTGAATTCGTCGGGTGGAACGATGCCCGTGCCGGTGAACAACATGGCGCCGCGCGGAAAGGTCGTCTCCCGATAGAGAAACTCCACGAGCTCGCGAGGATCGCGTTTCATCTGGCCGAACGTCGTGTGCCCTTCAAAGATGATCGCGCCGCCGCGCGTCACGCGCAGCTCGATGTTCGTGTCGCCGGAAAGCTCGCCGCTCACGAGCAGCGCCGGCCCGATGGCGCACGCGCCGTCGTAGATCTTTGCCTGCGACAGATAGAGCGGGTTCTCGCCTTCGATGTCGCGGGAGCTCATGTCGTTGCCGATGGTGAGGCCGACGATCATGCCGCGCGCATTGACGCAGAGCACGATCTCGGGCTCAGGCACGCTCCACCGCGCGTCGCGACGAATGCGTACGCGATCACCGGGGCCGCGCACCCGCCACGGCATGGCCTTGAAGAAGAGCTCCGGCCGCGGCGCATCGTACACGCGATCGTAGAACGAGCCGCCGCCCGCGGCCTGCGACTCCTCCATTCGCGCGGACTTGCTTCGGTAGTACGTGACGCCGGCCGCCCATACCTCCTGTGAGCCGATCGGCGGCAAGACGGCGCCGTCGATGTGCGGCGAACCGCGACCGGTCTCGCACGCGAGAGCGAGGTAAGCGCTCAGGTCGTCGTGATTGACGAGCGCGTCCCAGTCGCCGGCGACGGAGAAGAACTCGTCCTTCCGTTCGACGAACGCGCCGTTCGACGTGCGGTACAGTCTCACGCCGGTACCTCCGGCGTCCGCGGTCTCGATCGCGAGTTGGACTCGAGCGCGTCGATGATGCGATCGACGTCGTAAACGCAGCCGGCCCACGTGCCGCCGCTCACCCGTTGAAGCGCCGCCCAGAGGCGCGTATCGGCCGGCAGCATCGGATGCGGCGCCAGCTCCGGATGCGGTGCGCGCTCGGCGAGCACCGTCGCACACGCGTCTTTCGTGTGGGCCTCGCCCGCGATTTCCACGACGTCGATCGAGCCGGCGAGGGAGGTGCGGTCGATCACGATCTCGACGACGTCGCCGTCGCGCACGCGGCCGATGGGACCTCCGTCGAGCGCTTCGGGCCCGACGTGCCCGATGCACGCGCCCGTCGAGATGCCCGAGAACCGACCGTCCGTGATCAGCGAGACATGTTTGCCCCACGGCAGGTACTTGAGCGCCGTCGTGACCTGCGCCGTCTCCTGCATGCCCGTGCCCGACGGCCCGTTGCCCATGAGCACGATGATGTCGCCTTCGCGAATCGCGGCGACACGATCGTTGCCTCCCTTCACCGCGAGAATCGCGTCGCGCTCGTCGACGAAGACGCGCGCCGGTCCGCGATGCCGGAAGACCTGGTCGCTCCCGACCACCGACGGATCGATCGCCGTCGCTTTGATCACCGATCCGCTGGGCGCGAGGTTGCCAACGGGAAAGACGACGGTGCTCGTGAGGCCCGCACGACGAGCCGCATCGGGACTCATGATCACGTCGTCGGGCGCGACGCTGGCGCCGGCGGCGAGGCGCCCTCGCGCCCGCGCTCGGCGCTCACTCTGCCCCCACCAGTCGAGCGTCGTACCGAGGGTGTCGCCGGTCGCAGTCAGTACACCCTCATTCAGCAACCCTAACGACCGGAGATGCAGCATGACCTCCGGGACGCCGCCGGCCATGAACACCTGCACCGTCGGGTGGCCGCGTGGACCGTTCGGCAATGCGTCCACCAGTCGCGGCGTCGATCGGTTCACCCTGATCCAGTCGTCGACGGTCGGAGGACGCAGCCCGGCGGCGTGCGCGATCGCCGGAATGTGCAACAGCAGGTTGGTCGAGCCCCCGAACGCCGCGTGCACGAGCATCGCGTTCTCGATCGCGCGCTGCGTGAGGATCCGATCGAGCGGGATAGACAGCGCGTGTAGTCTGAGCAGGGCCGCCGCCGACCGGCGACCGAGCTCGTACCAGCTGGGCTCGCCCGACGGCGCGAGCGCGCTGTGTGGAAGCGCGAGTCCCAGCGCTTCCGCGACCACCTGCGACGTCGCCGCCGTACCAAGAAACTGGCAGCCGCCGCCAGACGAGCCGCACGCGCGACATCCCATCGTCGCCGCGTAATCGAGCGTGATCAGGTCGTGCGCGAATCGCGCACCGAGGCTTTGAACCTGAGCGGCATCTTCGCCGTCGATCGCGGGGAGCGTGACGCCGCCGGGCACCACGACACCCGGCAGCGACCGACAGCCCGCGAGCGCGAGCATCGTCGCGGGCAGCCCCTTGTCGCACGTGGCAATACCTATCACACCCTTCGCGGTCGGCAGCGATCGAATGAGCCGCCGCATCACGATCGCGGCGTCGTTCCGATACGGCAGGCTGTCGAACATCGCCGTGGTGCCCATCGAACGGCCGTCGCACGGATCGCTGCAGAAACCGGCGAACGGAATCGCGCCGCTCGACCGCAGCGCCTCCGCGGCCTCGCGAACGAGGAGACTGATCTCCCAATGTCCCGTGTGGTAGCCGAGCGCGACCGGCGTGCCGTCGGGCGCGCGAACGCCGCCTGCCGTGCTGACGATGACGAACTCGGGGCCGCCGAGCGATTCGGCGCGCCATCCCATGCCGACGTTTTGCGTGAGCCCGAACAAGTCGCCGCTCGGCGCGCGCTCGAGGAGCTCGCGCGTGAGGGCGAGCGGGAGTTGCCCGGCGGGTCCCGTCGCGGAGATTCGTCCGGCCGCCACGGACTCGGCGTCGCCGAGTACCGCTTCGATGGGTGGAATTGTGCCGGAGGCTCGAGTCATGTCCTGAAGAGCGCGCGTGCGAAGCGATCCTTCCGATGATAAGATGTCTCCCGACGTTCACGACTGGAACGGCGGATGACGGCAGATCCCTCGGTTCGTTCGGGATGACATGTCCAAGGTTACTCGACGAGACTTTCTCGAGTCGTCAGCGGCAGCCGCCGCTGCGCTCGCGGCAGCCGCGATGATTCCCGATCCGGTCGCCGCCGCGGTGCACACGACGCGTCGCGGAACGCCGGCGGCGCGCATTCGGTTTGCCGTAGTCGGCATGAATCACTCGCACATCTATGGACAGGTCGACGCGGTGATTCGCGGCGGTGGCGAGCTCGTGTCGTTTCACGCCAAGGAGCCGGAGCTGGCTGCGGAGTTCGCGAAGCGTTACCCAGCCGCGCGGCGGGTGTCCGACGAACGCGCGATTCTCGAGGACACATCGATCCAGCTCGTTGTGTCGTCGATCGTACCAAGCGAGCGCGCGCCACTCGGCGTCCGCGTGATGCGTGCCGGCAAGGACTACATGTCCGACAAGCCGGGCATCACGTCGCTCGAGCAATTGGCTGAGGTGCGACGCGTCCAGGCCGAGACGAAGCGCATCTTTTCCATTCTCTACAGTGAGCGCCTCGAGAACGGCGCGACGATTCGTGCCGGCGACCTCGTGAAGCACGGGGCGATCGGTACCGTCATGCAGACGATCGGGTTAGGACCGCATCGCATCCATCCACCGGATCGTCCGGAGTGGTTCTGGGATCCGGCGAAATTCGGCGGCATCATCTGCGACATCGGATCACATCAGTTCGACCAGTTCCTGTTCTTCACCGGCTCGACACGCGGCGAGATCGTGGCGTCGCAAGTGCGCAACGTTCGTCATCCCGAACATCCCGGGTTTCAAGACTTCGGCGACGTGATGGTCAGGGGCGACGGCGGCACCGGATACATTCGCGTCGATTGGTTCACGCCCGGGGGGCTTCCGACGTGGGGCGACGGCCGCCTCACCGTACTTGGCACCGACGGCTACATCGAGGCGAGGAAGTACGTCGACCTCGGCGGACGCGAGGGTGGGAGCCATCTCTTCGTGGTCGACGGCAAGGGAGTGCGCTACCTCGATTGTAGCGACGTCGAGCTTCCGTATGGGAGGCAGCTGGTCGACGACGTCCTGAATCGGACCGAAACGGCGATGTCGCAGGCGCACTGCTTCCTCGCGACGGAGTTGGCGCTCCGTGCGCAGAAGCAGGCAAGCGTGGTGCCGTAGCATCGCGCACGTGCCCTGAAGCTCACGGACTGGCACAGTCGAAGACTGACCGGCACGGAACGCCGGAAAAAACCGATTTGAAAGAGCTACGGAGCCAATTCTCAGGCTGAGCCGCAGTTCGTAGCAAAGATTTTTCGCTCCTCCGTGTTCTCTCAGTGAGTGACCGTACGGTCCGTGGCCGGCTTTTCGCCGATCGAGCGCGTCGCGCAGAGATTTGCGATTGACACGGACGACTCGCCGCGTCAGCGTATCTCCGTCACCGGCTGGCCAAACGACGACGTTGGCGCCGCCGAGTGCAACGTCGCGTGCCGTCGTGGGTATCACCGACAGCGACTCCGGCTCTCGTTCCCGGCGGTTATGGGACCGAACGACTTTTCGCCGATTGAACTGGACGATCGAATTCGGCGCGGCGATTCCGCGGCGTTCGAAACGCTGTTTCGCACGCACTACGACGCGTTGTGCGCCTTCGCGATTCGATACAGCGAGTCGAGCGCGATCGCCGAAGAGCTGGTGCAGGACGTGTTCGCACGCGTGTGGACTGACCATGTCCGCTGGCCCGCGCCGCAAAACCAGCGAGCATACCTCTTCACGGCGGTGCGCAATCGGGCGCTGAACGTCGGCCGCCGGCGACAACTGGAAGAGGACTGGATCGAAGGGGAGATCGCCGTCGGCCGCGAGGCGGACGACTCCGCGGACCTACCGCTGCTCGCGCGAATCGCCGATCCCGACGCACACGACCACCTCGAGCGCGCCGTGGCGTCACTGCCGGAGCGCTGCCGGCTCGTCATGCACCTCCGCTGGCGCGAAAGCATGAGCTACGCCGACATCGCCGCCATCATGGGAATCTCGACCAAAGGCGTGGAGAATCAGCTCTCGCGCGGTCTTCGCGCGCTCCGCCGCGCCTTCGGCGTGGCACACTGACTCGCGTTTGCAGCACGCGAGGCGCGGATGTGGGGTTTTGGGCGTGCCAAGTGTCTAGTGCCGAGCGCGTCCACACTACCACGAACCAATGACCAACGATCTCGATTGGCAGACCCTCGACCGCGTGCTCGCCGGTGACGCATCGTCCGCCGACGAAGAGCGAGTGCAAGCCTGGGCAAGCGCGTCGCCCGAACGGCGAGCGATGGTGGAATCGCTGCAGCGGCGCAACGGCGCGATGACTCGCGTCGACGTCGAGCGCGCCTGGCAACAGGTCGCGTCGCGTACGGTCCGCGCGCCGGCGGTCGACAGAAAGTGGACCCTGGGCTGGCTCGCCGCCGCGGCGGTGGTGGTCGCCGGCGGCTCGATCGTCAGCGCGACCATGCTCCGCTCGAGCGCTCGAGAGATCGAAGTCCCGACTGGCTGGCATGCGGAATCGGCGCCGCTCGGCCACCGATCCTTGATCGTTCTTCCCGACAGCACGCGCGTCGTCCTCAACGCGGGAACCTCGCTGCGCTATTCGTCCATGTACGGCGGCAAGGCGCGCGAGGTGCTTCTCAACGGAGAAGCATACTTCGTGGTCCGGTCCGATTCCGCGCGCCCGTTCCGTGTGCACGCGAAGAACGCCGAGATTCAGGACGTCGGCACGCACTTCATGGTCCGCGCATACGATGCGACCCAGGGCGCGCTGGTCGTCGTCGCGGAGGGAGCGGTGGGCATCTCGCCCGCCGGCAGCTTCGGGCACGACACCGTCATCGTCACGCCCGGAGTGCTGGCACGCATGACGCCGAGCGGTGCGGTCACCACGACGACGGCGAACGCGTCGAAATACACTGGCTTTGCCGACGGCGTGCTCGTGACCAGCGGTCTCACGCTCAGCGAAGCCGTTCCGGTCATCGAGCGATGGTACGACGTGAAGATCTACGTCGCCGACTCGGCACTCGCCCGACAGCCGCTCACCAGAGACTTCCGCGCCGAACCGCTGAGCAACGTGTTGAAGGCGATCGAGCTCTCGCTCGGCGCCGAGGTGCGGCGCTCCGGCCGGCTGGTGACGATCTCACCGCGCTCGGATCACTGAGCACGGGTGATCTCGCGATCAGAATCGAAGACCGAACGAGAGTGGAGCGGTCTCGCCGTTGAGGATCGCTCTGTCGGCGTCGATGATCTGGAGCAGATGCTGTTCGATCACCAGGTGATTCCATCGCAGCGCGAGACCCGCGGAGTACACCAAGCCCGTGCTCGTTCGCAGTCGGTCGCCGGGGCTGCCCTGCACCGGCTCGAACGTGCCGCGCGCATGCGGCACCCATCCGAAGCCCACCTCCGGAGTGATCGCGACGTCGCCCGGCAGTCGGATCGGAAACTCTCCCGATCCAATGAGCGCGAACGCGGTCGATTGTGTCAGCCGGTCGCCATATGGGCTGTCGGTGCGAGGCCGGCGGTTGATCGCCCACGCGTCCAGACGCACCTGCATCGGTCCATCGGTGCGGAAGTGCACCGCGACGTCGATCGCGCGGAGCGCGCCGGTCTGATCGCCGTATTGTGATCCGATGAACGCCGAGTTTGTCGCGACGCTCAACTGAAACTGCGCCGGCCGTTCGTACCCGCCGAGGCTCGCGGTGCTTTGGGCTTCGGCACCGCCGGCCGCCGCTGCGAGAATGATCAGTGCACAACGGCGACTGATCATCGATGCTCTCCGTGATGGACGCGGTCGTGCGCGGGAACGAGAATCGCGCGCACCGCGGGTCCGAGCGCGCGTTCGAGCGCCGCGCCGAGATCCGCCCATGCCAACTGCAACGCCGCGGGATCGGGTTGAGTGCCCAAGCTCGACGCCGCGCGAGCGCGCGCCGACGCAATGATCGAATCGACAACCGCGGAGTTTGCCGGCGTCCGCAGTGCCGCGTCGGTCAGCGCGTCGCGGAGAAAGACGTCGCCGCCAACGGCGAGCGACGCGCCTCGTCCGACATCCGAATCGAATGGATGCGGAAGCGCGACGCCGGCGCGCAGAAACGGCAGCGACCAGTTGTCGGCGGACAGCTGCCCGGCCGGATTCTCGAGCGACGTCCAGACGTGCATCACCCACACGTGCGTCGGCGAATCGTTCCGCGCGGGACCAACCACGGCGCCGCTCTCGTCCGCAAGAAGTCCGCTGTGCTCGTGCCATTCAGTGGGCCAGCCCGGAACGTCCGGCGCCGAATCCGCATGGGTGACCACCACGAAGCCGACGCCGAGCAGCGTGGGACGTCCGGCGATCGTCGCGTAGGTCAACAGCGTCGGCCGAGCGGGATCGACTCGATTCTGCAGCAGCGACCAGACGTTCACCCAGTGCTCGCCCATTCCAGGAAAGTCCGCGCCGACGCGCCGATACCCTTCGGCCACCGCAATGCGCCGATCGGCGAAGCGTCGGGTCTGTCGCTCGGCGTCCGCGATGAGCGAGTCAAGTCGAATCGGCAGGTATTTGATGCCTTGCGGAAATCGGCTCACGAGCGCGAGGCGAGCGATCTTTTCCTTTCCGACCACTTCGCCGACTCTGACGTCGTAGCTCCTGCCGAGTCCCGCGACGTCGAGCGCCGCGAGCCGCTTCCAGCCGATCTGGATCACGGCGCTCGTCCGGATGGTGATGCCCATCGAGTCGACGCCAAGCAGCTCGCCGACGCGATCGCGGTCTTCGCCGAAGACGCGCGCCGCGACGCGAGCGCCTTGGGGCCCCATCGCGGGCGGAAAGTCCTGCGGGCGTGTGCCCCAGTTGCAGCCCGCCGCAAGAAGCAGCGCCGGAATGATGGATCGTGTCTTCATCGGACGGGCACTCGCGTGGAGTAGAACGCTCGCTCCATCTCCGGCTGATGTTCGCGCCAGCGATGCATCGCCGCGAGCACCGTCGAGTCGCCGGGAACCCAGGGAGTCGTCCGCTGCGGCTCGGCCAACCAGCTGCCGCGAATCCATTCGCGATACCAGCCCTGCCACACGATCATGTAGCTGGTCACGGAATCCGCGCGCTGCGTGGATCGACCCGCGTCGAACTCGAGCGTCATGCGTTGGCCCGGCAACGTTTGCAGATAGCGGCCGTCGGCGTCGCGCAGCGCACGGAGAGCCGCGGTGTCGGGCGCCATCGCCGACGCGGCACCCGGCGCGAGCACACGCCGAAGCGGAATCGTGGTCGTCGCCGGACGGGTCGCGTGCGCGCTGAGCGCCGCATAGTCGATGCGCCAGTCGTCGGCCACGAAGCGCAGGCGTACGCGGAGCGACTTGGCATTGCGACTCGGACGCGGAACGATCATCGCGAAGTCGCGAAACGCAAGCGGACCCATGTCGCCCACGCGGCCGGTCCATACCGGCTCGCGCGACCCGATGCTTCCCACGGACACGCGGAGCCCCATCGTGCGCGTGTACCACCGAGAGAGATCGATGGCCGTCGCGATGTGCTGAAGCTTGGTGTCGAGCCAGTCGGGTGAATCGCGGCCGCTCAGCATGCCGTCGTAGAGGAGCACGGTGTTGAGCAGCGAGTTGCGCAGCCGCAGCACGACCGCGATCGAGTCGCCCGGTGGAAGATCGCGCGCGTCGAGATCGATCCAGTCGTCGAGATCGCCGGCGTGCGCGGCGCTCGTGGTGCGCGCGTCGGACGAGAAGAGCGCGCCGTCTGCCGAGGCGAGCACCGATCGCACGTCATTGCCCGCGCGATCGCGTGCATCGTCGAACGACCGGAGATTCGCGACCGCAACCGCATGGTCGTCCTGATCCGGCATCACTCGCTCGCCCCGCGCGTGCCGCACGGCGGCGAGCTCGATAGCGTTGATGTTGTGCGTCTCGAGCGCTTCGTTGCGAAGCTCGAGACGAACGATGCCGTCGGAGTCCGGACGCGCGACCAACGGATCGACGTCGCGCTGCTCGAGCAACGGCGCGATCGCGTACGAGAATCCTTCGGCCTGGAGCATGGGGCCGGTCCCGGTGTCGGCGTAGACGGTCGGACACGAGCCGAAGAGTGCTTTCAGCAGGACGACAGTGGCCGCCGCCGTCAGCGCCGTGGCGGCGACGGATACCACGAAGCTCTGTGCCTGGAGCAGCTTGCCTTCGAAAGTCTCCACGCCGACGACGCTGTCGAGTGCGACTCGTTCGACGGGCGTTCCGTCATAGGCCGCCTCGGTGAGGCCGTACGACATGCCCGGTCCGGCGATCGACCGGCGGTCGATGACCGCGCCGCGTCGAAACACGACCGTTCGGCCGTCGACGAGGTGGGCTTTGAGTGGCGTCTGAACGAACACCGATCCGGTATCGGGCCGTGTGACCGCTACGGCAACCGTTTGCCAGAACGCATGAATGCAGCTCGAGAGCAGGAGCGCGGCCGGCAGGAGAGCGAGACCGGCCGTTCGGCGGGACAGGATGCGTCTTCGCAAGAGCGCCTCCGGAAGTGGCCGGAGAGAAGACTAGAGCCCTGGGCGTCGCGGTAGGATACGTCATCCGACGTAGCCGCGGCGCGGCGCGGCCCGCATCTTTAGATGGTGGCCGCGCCCGAACGGACGGCCCTCGTGACCGGAGGAACCGATCGATGTGCCGCAACATCAAGACGCTCGCCAACTTCGAGCCGCCCGCGACCGGCGATGAGATCCGCGCGTCCGCGCTGCAGTTCGTGCGGAAGTTGAGCGGAACGACTCGCCCGTCGCGCCTCAACGAGGCGGTGTTCAATCAGGCGGTGGAAGAAGTCACCGCCGCGGCGGAGCGCCTCGTGCATTCACTGCAAACGGCGGCGCCGCCGCGGAATCGAGAAGTGGAGATGATCAAGGCGAAGGAGCGGTCGCGCCGTCGCTTCGCCTGACCAGCGTTCCAGCTCGATCGCTTGCGGCTTAGACCCAGACGGGCGAGATCGCCGGATTCATCACGCGCGCCTTTGCCGGCGGCAACGCGCGAGCGGCCGCGTCGCGCACTTCGCGATCCCTGTCCTTCGTGCTCGCGCGGATCGCGGCGAGGGCAGTCGGATCAGCGGCGTCGGCGAGCGCGGAGACCGCCGCCACGCGCGTCGGCGTCGGCTTCTTCCTGAAGAAGCCTTTTTCCGGCTGCGCGGCGTTGAGCAAATACTGAAGCGCCTCGGGCGTCCCCAGCTTGGCGAGAACGGTCATGAGGCTTCGCTCCGCCTCGGGGTCGCGCTCCTGCGGCAGCGAGCGAAGGATGTGCGCCACGACACGCTGTTTGTCACCGCCGTAGAGACCGAGGAGCGCGCTCATACGCACGTCGGGTGACGCGTCCTTCGTCGCTTCCTTGAGCGAGGCACGCGCGCCCGGCGTGTCGAGCCGGGCCAGTGCGACGGTCGCCGAGCGCCGAACACGCGCATCATCGTGCGTGATGAGCCAGGCGAGCGCCTGCTCCGCCTCCAGGGCGCGCATCTCGCCCAGGAGCTCCGCCGCGTTGCGCACGACGTACCAGCGGCCGTCGCCAAGCAGCGAGATGAGCGACGGCACGCCCCGCTGAAGCTGGACCAGCGTGTCGAACAGCAGGCGGCGCTCGGCGGACGCCTCCGCGTGCGCGAGCTGCTCGATGACCTGATCGGCCGCCGCGTCCCCGAAGAACTTGAGAACCTTCACATACTCGTCGCGCCGCTCCGGCGTGGAGACGAGCGCGGCGGCCATCGCGCGGAACGTGCTCGTTTTCCCGATGCGCCGAAGGGCGAACCCGAACAGCCGCTTCGACTCCTCGTCCGAGAAACGCGGCCGCTCCGCGATGAGCGCCGTGAGAATCGAAACGACGTCGCTGATCCGCTTGCGTCGCAGCTCGGTGAACGCCGCCAGCGAATCGAGCGCGCGCGCGATCTGATCCGGCGTGGTGGCGTCGGCCAACCGCGCGACGAGCGTCTGGACGTTGACCGCCTCCGTTCGGCGCGCCGTCAAGAACGCCCCGGACTCTTGATTCGCCGGTGCCGGCGGCTCAGCGGTGTCCACGGCCTCCGGATGCGCGACGATCGGCACTTCGGTTTCGAGGACCGGCGCCGCGACGACCGGCACGATCCGGACATCCAGCGCGCCGAGCGCCAACAGGCGCGAGCGGGCGTTCGCGCCACCGTCGCCGAGCACCGGATCCTGGCTGAGCACCCACGCCGCGGCGAGGACCTGCTCGCCTTCGGCGTGCGCGCCGAACGACAGCTCGCGAACGCCGTGCGCCGCCATACGGCTCAGAAGATCGAGCGCCGCCGGCGAGGTAGCGGCGAGCGTCTCGGTCTCGGAACAGAGTTGCCAGTTGTCCCACATCAGCGTCACGGCGTCCTGATTCGCCAGTTGGGCGTCGGCGAGGACGGCGCGCTGCGCATCGAGATTGTTCGGATCGCGCACGCGAAGCGACACCAGCCGGGCGAACTGCGTGGCGAACGAGGACGGTGTGCTCATGCACCACGATGGCGTGATGCGCGTCACATGGCAATCACTTGGAACGAAATGATCGAACGGCGAACGTCGAGCGACGAACGGCGAACGGCGACCTACGCACCGATGTAAGTCGTTTTTACAATTGTGTAAAATTCCTTCGCGTATTGCCCCTGCTCGCGCGGACCGTAGCTCGACATCTTCCGCCCGCCGAATGGCACGTGATAGTCGAGCCCGGCCGTCGGCAAATTGATCATCACGAGCCCGCTTTGCGAGTTGCGCTTGAAATGGCTCGCGTGCTTGAGCGAGGTCGTCGCGATGCCCGCGGACAGTCCGAACGGCGTGGCGTTCGCGACGTCGAGCGCTTCCTCGTAGTCGCGCACGCGGATGATCGCGGCGACGGGGCCGAAGATCTCTTCCTGGTTGATGCGCATCTCCTGCGCGGTATCCGTGAAGATCGCCGGCGCCATGTAGTAGCCGTCGGTGTCGCGCTTGAGACGCTCGCCGCCGTACGCGAGGCGCGCGCCTTCGTTCTTGCCGATCTCGACGTAGTTGAGATTCTTCTCGAGCTGCCGGTCGTCGATCACTGGCCCGATATCGGTTCCGGCTTTGAGCGCGTCGTCGATGATGAGCCGGCGCGTCCGATCGACCATGGCGTCCACGAACCGGTCGTGGATGCCGTCGGTCACGACGATGCGGCTCGATGCCGTGCACCGCTGGCCCGCCTGGAAGAACGCGCCGTTCACGGCGATGTTGACCGCCGTGTTGAGGTCCGCGTCGTCGAGCACGATGAGCGGATTCTTGCCGCCCATCTCGAGCTGCACTCGCGCGCCCGACCTGACGGCCGATGCCGCGACACCGGGGCCGACGTCGCGCGAGCCGGTGAACGTCACCGCGTCGATGCCCGGCGCCGACGCGAGCGCCGCGCCGAGCTTCGCGCCCGGACCCATCACGAGATTGAGCACGCCCGGCGGAAGCCCCGCGCGTTGAATGATGTCGGCCAGCGTCCACGGCGACGCCGGCGCGAGCTCGGCCGGCTTGAGCACCATGCAGTTTCCGTAGGCGAGCGCCGGCGCGATCTTCCACGCCGGAATCGCGAGCGGAAAGTTCCACGGCGTGATCGCGCCGATGACGCCGATCGGCTCGCGCGTCACCTCGATCTCGACGCCCGGCCGCACCGAATCGAGCTTGTCGCCCGCCATTCGGAGCGTTTCGCCCGCGAAGAACTTGAAGATGTACCCGGCACGCCCCGCCTCGCCGATCGCGTCGGCGAGCGGCTTTCCCTGCTCGCGCGACAACAGCCGGCCGAGCTCCTCTTTGCGCGCGATGATCTCCGTGCCGGCCCGGTCGAGAATGTCGAACCGCTCCTGCGGCGTCGTCCGCGACCACTTCTTGAAGGCGTCGCGCGCCGCGGCGATCGCCTGGTCCAACTCGGCCGTCGTCGCGCGAGCGAATTCGCCGACGATATCGTTGACGTTCGAGGGATTGATGTCCGAGCTGCGCTCGGGCGAGTCGATCGTGCGGCCGTTGATGTAATTCGGGAAGGTGGCGGTCATCGGAGTATCTGATTCAAACCAAGGATCAACGAAATAGGACACGAATGAGACGAATGAACACGAATCGAACCGATGTTGATCAAAGAAGATCGCGCCACGACGCAAGCGATCGGATTCGTGCGGTGCAAATGAGGATCAACGGACAAACCGACGGAATGAAAAGAGAGACACGAATGACACGAATGACACGAATGACACGAATCGAACCGATGTTGATCAAAGAAGATCGCGCCACGACGCCACTGAACCGACGGCGGTTGGATTCGTGCGTTTTGGCATAATTCGTGTCCTTGTTTTTGTCTTTGTTTTTTGGGTCTTCGTGGATTCGAATGGGTAAAGTTGGGGCGATAGCGACTTGACGAGCAGTTCTTCAGAGTGGGCCACGCGGACTTTCCTGTTACACCCGACGCCTCCCCGTGAATTCGCGAAGTCCGCCAGGTCCGCGTTCGAATCTCATTGTGGCTTGCCAGGCGAAGGTCGTTCTGCGGTTGCCGCCGATATCCGGCTTGGTTCCAGACCATTCCAGACTATCCGTCGCGGCGAGCCGGCCACACCGACTCTTGAACACGCGGACGTGGCGGATCAGGCGGATCGCGCGGACTTCTTTTTTGTCTCACGTCGCGGCGCGAGGCGGCGTCGCTCGATGCTGGACTCGGTCAGAGCCGCCGGGCGCTCAGACTCGCCGCGGCAACAGACGACACCGGCTCGCGCAGCCAAGACACCTACAAATCACCTCATACAAACACGCGAAGACCCTGTTTTCTTGTTGCTCTCTTCTTTTTTCGTGTTTTTTCGTGTCCTCCGCTCGCTCCATCGAATAGAAAGCTAAGCCACGCGCTAGATCCTCGGCTTCTCGATCTTCGCCGTCTCACACAAGACGTCCACCATCGCAGAAAAGTCCTTCGTGCCGTATCCCTGAGCGCGCGCCGCGCTGTACGCTTCGCGCGCCACGGCGGCGATCGGCACCGGAACCTTGTCAGCATTTGCCGCATCGACGATGAGCGACAGATCCTTGTGCGCGAGATCGATCGTGAAGCCGGGCTCGGTGTCGCCCTTCAGCACCTTCGTCGTCCATGCCAGCTTGAGCTGCCCGTTCGTCGCCGTCGTCCCGTGAATGACGTCGAGCGTCTTCCCGAGCGACAGCCCGAAGCGCTGCGACAGCGCGATCGCCTCGGCGTTCATCTGGCACGACACGATCGCCAGAAAGTTGTTGACGAGCTTGGTTCGCATCCCGGTGCCGACGTCGCCACAGTGATGAATCGTGGTGCCCATCATCTCGAGCATCGGCTTGATGCGCGTGAACACATCGGGCGCCGCGCCGACCATGAACAGCGACTCTCCACGCTCGGCGTGGCTCGCGAGGCGCCCGACCGGGGCGTCCGCGAACCCGACACCCTTCGCGGCCGCCGCGCGCGCTAGCGAGTCGGTGACTCGCGGGTCGATCGTGCTCATGTCCACCACGACGCTGCCCCGTTTGGCATGAGCCAGAACGCCGTCGGCGCCGCCGACCACCCGGTCGACGACCGCGGAATCGGGCAACATCGTGAAAATGATGTCGGACCCCGCTGCCACCTCGGCGACACTCGCCGCCGGCGCGGCACCCAAAGCCACGAGCTCGCGGACGGGCTCTGGAACGACGTCGAATGCGCGGACCTGTGCGCCCTTCCGACAGAGATTCGCGGCCATCGGGCGTCCCATCTTGCCCAGGCCGATGAAGCCGACGTGATCCACTTGCGTCCGTGGTTGGGGATGCTCTTGACCCCGAGCGCGCGGGGCCTTTCTTAGTCGCGTCGACACGACGCGGCGAGGGAGAATACCGGCCGTACGATGGGTTCGCAACGATCCGCCGGCAGCCGACACGACGTTCCGTCAGGAGATTCCGTGAACACACGCCGACAGTTCCTGATCAAAGCACCCATCGGCCTGCTCGGGGCCGTGGCCGCATGCCGCGGGGAGGACAACGTGCAACAGGCCGGGGCTCCACCGTCCGGAGCGACGACTGCCGGAGCGCCGCCGACATTCGGAACGGCGCCAGCCGTCGGACCGCAAGTCTCGCCAACCACCTTCGCCGAAGCCGAGAAGCTCGCGCAAGTCACCTTGTCGCCAGCCGAGCGAACGATGGCGGCATCGAGCTGGCGAACCACGATGGCGGCATTGCTCGAACGGCGCATGGGACCGCGGAAGGTCGATCTGGAGCCGACGCTCGCACCGGCGACACGCTGGAATCCGGTGCTCCCGGGCCAGCCGAATGGGCCGACGCGCGACGCGTTCGTTCGCACCAAGGTCGATCCCGGTCCACTTCCCACGAGCGACGACGAGATCGCGTTCGCCCCGTTGACGAAACTCTCACGCTGGATCGAGACGCGAAAGCTCACGTCCGACCGGCTCACGCACATCTACCTCGACCGCATCGAGCGCTTCGACTCGAAGCTCAGGAGCGTCATCACCGTCACGCGCGAGACGGCGCTGGCGCAGGCGAAGAAAGCCGACGCCGAGATCGCGGCCGGGAAGTATCGCGGGCCGCTGCACGGAATTCCGTGGGGCGGAAAAGACCTCCTCGACACCGCCGGCATCCCGACCACCTACGGCGCGGAGCCCTTCCGCAATCGCGTTCCGACGGCGGACTCCGCGGTCGTCGCACGGCTGCACGAAGCCGGCGCCGTGCTGGTCGCGAAGCTCAGCCTCGGCGCGCTCGCGCTCAACGACATCTGGTTCGGCGGCCAGACCATGAATCCGTGGCTGCTCGAGGAGGGCGCGTCGGGATCGAGCGCCGGTCCGGGTGCCGCGACGGCGGCGGGGCTCGTCGGCTTCTCGATCGGCAGCGAGACCGGCGGAAGCATCGTGAGCCCGAGCATGCGCTGCGGCGTCACGGGGCTGCGGCCGACGTATCGGTCGCGTGCCGCGCACCGGCGCGATGACGCTCTGCTGGTCGCTCGACAAGCTCGGGCCCATGACGCGCGGCGTCGAGGACGCGATGCTCGTGCTGCAGGCGATCTCCGGCCCCGACGCCGGGCGATCTCGTCGAGCGTGCCGAGCCATCTCGATTTCGACGCGACACGCGCAGCGTCGAAGGGCTCGAGGTCGGCTACTTCCCGGCGTGGATGAAGGACAGCCCGGCGACGGACGTCGACCGCGCCGCGCTCGAGACGGTGAAGAAGCTCGGCATGGTGCCGACCGAGGTTGTCGCTTCCCGACTGGCCGTACGATTCGCTCCAGCTGGTCCTGTTCGCCGAGGCGGCGGCGGCGTTCGAGGAGCTGACGCTGAGCGGCAAGGCGGCGCAGCTGAAAGCTGCAGGTGCCGGACGCGTGGCCGAACCTGTTCCGGCAGTCGCGGTTCCTGTCCGCGGTGGATTTCGTGCAGGCCGACCGGTTCCGCCGCAAGGTGGCGCTGGAGATGGCGCGCGTCTTCTCGAGCGTCGACCTGCTGCTCGTGCCGTCGCTGCGCGACGAGATGCTCATGATCACGAACTTCACCGGGCATCCGTCGCTGACGCTGCGCGCCGGATTCGTGAAGGTCTCCGAGGCGCGCAGCGACTGGGCGCCCGACCCGGAGCATCCGCTGCCGAAGTTCTCGCCGCCGCGGCGCGTGCCGCACGGCGTGACGCTCGTCGGCCGCCTGTTCGACGAAGGCACGATCGTTCGCGCGGGGATCGCGATGGAGCGGGCATTTGGCGTTTCCGCTGAAACTCCGCCGGGATTCTAGAGTGGGGGCGCCGGGGCCTTTTACCCGAACGTCGAGCGGACCGGCACGGAAATGCGGAACTGAATCGCTTTGATGACCGCGCTCGGGACGCCACGAAATACTTGATAACAACAAAAAAGGGGTCTTCGTGGATTCGAATGGGTAACGTTGGGCCGATTGCGACTTGACGAGCAGTTCTCGAGAGTGGGCCACGCGGACTTTCCTGTTACTCCGACGCCTCCGCGTGAATCCGCGAAGTCCGCCAGGTCCGCGTTCGAATCTCATTGTGGCCTGCCAGGCGAAGGTCGTTCTGCGGTTGCCGCCGGCATCCGACGTGGTTCCAGACTATCCGTCGCGGCGAGCCGGCCACACCGACTCTTGAACACGCGGGCGTGGCGGATCAGGCGGATCACGCGGACTTTCGAAACGTGATTGTTGCAGGTCTGCGTCCGTCCATCTGTGCCCGTACAGGAGAGAGATCAATGAAGAAGCAGACGCTCATCTTCGTCGGAATCAAAGGCTGTGTCGTCGCGCTGGACCGCGACTCCGGCAACGAAGTGTGGCGGGCCGAGCTCGGCTCCGACTACGTGACGGTGCTCTGGGATGGCGAAGCGCTCTTTGCCGCGACGTCGGGCGAGCTCACGCGCCTCGATCCGGCGAGCGGCGCGGCGCTCTGGTACAACAAGCTCAAAGGGCTCGGACGCGGTCTCGTGAACCTCGCCTCGAGCAAGGCACCAACGACGCAGACCGGAATCGAGACATCCGCCGAGCAGCTGCGCCGGGCCGCGGCGGCGGCCGCCGCGGCTGCCGCGAGCAAGCCGCGAGCGAGCCGCCCAAGGGTTGTGACGTCGGCGCGGTAGCATCGTAGTTTGCGCAGTGACCGACCTTCGCGACCAACTCCAGGCAGGAGTCGGCGGGTTCTACGCCATCGAGCGCGAGCTCGGCGGCGGCGGCATGTCGCGCGTCTTCGTCGCAACCGAACACGCGCTCGGCCGACAGGTCGTGCTCAAGGCGCTGCCGGCGAACATCGGCATCGACATGTCCGCCGAGCGGTTCGCGCGCGAGATCGCGCTGGCCGCCGGGCTCCAGCATCCGTGCATCGTTCCGGTGCTCACCGCCGGCGTGGCGCACGGCATTCCGTATTACACGATGCCGTACGTCGACGGCCAGACGCTGCGTGACCGGCTCGTCGAACGAAAGCGGCTGCCGGTCGACGAAGCGGTGGGCGTGTCTGCGCGATGTCGCGTCAGCGCTCGCCGCACGCGCACGCGCGCGGGATCGTCCATCGCGACATCAAGCCGGAGAACATTCTGCTGTCGGGCGGCTACGCACAGGTGACCGACTTCGGCATCGCGCGCGCGATCTCGCAGTCGCGCTCACCGGCGCACCGCGGCGGCGGCCAGCTGACGGAGACCGGTCTCGCGATCGGCACGCCGGCGTACATGGCGCCTGAACAGGTCGCGGGCGACGACGCGATGGATCAGCGCGTCGACATCTACGCGGTCGGATGTCTCGCGTACGAGCTGGTCACCGGCGCTCCGCCGTTCACCGGACGTCCGCCGCATCTGTTGCTGACGGCGCAGCTCGCGGAGACAGCCGGCCGACGTGCGGACAGCGGTCGCGCGGATCTGCCGGCGAATCTCGCCGCGCTCGTCATGCGCTGCTTGAGAAGGATCCCGCAAAGCGTCCGCAGTCTGCGGACGAGCTGGTGGAGTTTCTCCGCGCGCCGCGGCAAGCCGCGCGCCGACCGCCGCGCCGGTCAGCCGTGTCGCACCGTCGACGAAGGCGCGAATTCCGGCGTGGGCGTGGTACATGACGTTCGTCACCGCGGTCGCGGCGATCGGCGTCGCGATCTTCGCCGTGTGGCCGCGCGGAAGCCACGAGCGAAGTCCGTCGCGGTGCTGCCGTTCGCGAACGTCGGCGGCGACACGTCGCAGGAGTATTTCTCCGACGGCATCACGGACGATCTGATCAGCGCGCTCGCCGAGATTCCCGGGCTTCGCGTCGCGCCACGCACGTCTGCCTTCGCGTTCAAGGGAAAACCGATCGACGCGCGCGACGTCGGCAAGCAGCTCGACGTCGCCGATCTGCTCGAGGGATCGGTTCGGAAGACGGGACGCGGACTTCGCGTGAACGCGATGCTCATTCGCACGCGCGACGGCGTCAGCACGTGGTCGAAGACGTTCGACCGCGCGACGGACGATCTGTTCGCGGTGCAGGACGACATCACGCGCGCGATCGCGCGCGAGCTGCGTCTCAAGCTGCACGCCGGCGCCGACTCGCTCGGCCGCGCGCACACGCCGCCGACGTCCGGCGCACGAGCTCGTGCTGCGCGGCGAAGAGCTGCTCGAAGCAAGCTCGAAGCCGCGCTCCGGCAGGCGACTCGACACGTTCAAGCAGGCCGCCGTGCGCGGATTCACAGTATGCGCGCGCATACGTCGGCATCGCGACGGCATACACGAAGCTCGCGGACGTGTCGTGCTTCCGCACGACGCGTTGCCGGAAGCGATCGCCGCCGCGAAGCGCGCGCTCGCGCTCGACTCGAGCGCGGTGCGGACGCGCATGCGATGCTCGGCATGGACCTGCTCGCGTTCAAGGCGCGACTGGGCCGCCGCGAAACGCGAGCTCGACTCAACGCTTCGCGACGATCCGTCCTCGGCCGACGCGCACGACGAATCTCGCCGTGTACGAGATGGCGATGCGCCGTCCTCGCCGCGCGGTCGTGCATGCGCAGCGTGCGCTCGCGCTGGATCCGTTGTCGGCCGCGTCGAGCGCACTTCTCGAGCGGCTCTGGCTCGCGGCGCACGAACCGGACTCGGCGATCGCGCAGCACGAGCACACGCTCGCGATCTCGCCCGCGTATCGTGCGCACGACTCGTGGTTGGGCGAAGCGTTTCGGCAGAAGGGAATGCTCAACGAGGCGCTGGCGGAGTATGAGCGGAGCGACGCGGGCGTTCGGACACGCGACGCCGGGATACATCATCACGCTCCACGCGCTCGGCCGTGCCGAAGAGGCGAAGAAGTCATTGCACGATCTCGAGGCGAGCTGGCCGAAGGCGTATGTGCCGCCGGAGCTCATCGCGGGCGCGCACGCGCGTCTCGGCGATCTCGAAGGCGCGATGAGCTGGCTCGAGCGCGGCGTCGCGCTGCACTCAGGGATGCTCCCGGGAGACGGCGTCGACTACGATCTCGAGCCGCTGCGCGATCACCCGCGCTATAAGGCGTTGCTCGAGAAACTTGGAATGCCGCCGGTGATGGACCCGCGCTAGCGGTCCCGCTGTCATCCCGAGCGAAGCTCGGGATGACGGTAGAACCGGTCGGGGCGACTCAGCTAGTTCTTGTCGTACTGCTGCGCGATGCGAAGCTGCTTGATCGCGGCGTCGACGGCGCGCATGGCTTCAACGCGATGGCCGCCGAAGTCGTGCGCGGCGGTCTTGAGCTCATTGCGCGCGGCTGTCAGCTCGACCAGCGCGCTGCGAATGTGCGGATGCGGTTCGATCAAGGCCGGCGTGAAGGCCAGCGAGCCGGCGATGCCGGCGACCAACAAGAGTGCTTTCATGAGGTCCTCGCGAGTGAGTCGACGACGCCGGAGTGGCGCGCCGTGGTCGTTCGCGAGTTCGACGATGCCGCGCACATCGCGTTAAGCGATCGTACCAAATCACACTCGTAGGTCGTGACCAACGTCACGCGCCACGGCGTGAAGATTTGTTCGTTCAACCGCGAGTGGCCGTCAACCCTTCGGGCGGAGCAGGGCCTCGAACGGAGGGAAGCCTTTGAGCTGCTGGAATTCGGTCAGCCGATGCGCGTTGAACACTCCGCTTCCCTTCTCGGCTGCCTGCTTCAGCAAACTGACGGCGAGCTCCTTATCGCCAAGCTGTGCCGCGATCGTGGCACTCCAAAGCTCAGTCGTGCCGCGGTCGTACGGACGGCGACCCTGCGCCATTTCGTCCAAGACCCGTCGCGCCGTCGCGCTGTCGTGCATTCCAGCGGCTGCCACGCCGACGCGCGCACGCAGGGTTATGTCGCCGGTGGTGTCTCTGCGCGCCAGATCGACGTACAACGTGTACGCGGTATCGAAGCGGCCCATGGCGAGCAGCACCTCCGCGGTCGTGATCAATCGCTGCAGGGTCGGCGCCGCCGTCGCCGGACCCTCGGCAAGCGCCGTGCGCGCGCGCGCGAGCAGCTCGTTCGCTTCCTTCGGATGGCCGTGAGCGTGCAGCTCGAGGAACGCCAGATACATCCAATCTGCTCGCGTCGTGACGGGATCCGACGCCGGCGTCGCGACGCTATCGATCAGACGCCGAACGCTGGCCGTATCGCCCATCGACGCCGTTGCTCGCAACCGCTGCGTGAATAGCTCCGAGGGATGCAACGAGTCCGCGTGATTGGCGACCCGTAGCTCTGTCTCGAAATCGCCCAGCTGGTGATGCGCTGAGGCCAGATTGGTCCAGTAGGGGACCCAGCTGCTGTCCGGACTGGGATTGCGCACGGCCTCGAGGGCCTTGATGGCCAGGCGCGGGAGGTTCCGATTATTCGCCGCGAGTCCAGTCAGGTACAACCAGAGCCACTCGCCGGAATCGCGCGCGGATGCCGACCGCATGAGCTCGAGCGCCGTCTCCTGCTTCCCGTCGAGCCACGCGCGTATGTAATCGACGTTTGTTCGCTCCCAGCGTGTCAATCGATCGCGCCGCGACTCGAGCCAGCGAGTGACCGAGTCGGCAACGGCCGGATGACGAGAATTGCCCATCGCCGTCAAGTACATGACGCGCGCGGTGTTGAACGTCGAATCGATCTCGAACGCGCGCCGGAAGTATGGAATCGCTTCGGGGTACTTCCGTTGCCGAAAGAGCTCCTGGCCCCGCTCGAACTCGCGCGCCGCGGCGTACAGCGGCGCATAGCCGAGCGAGATCCCGCGGCTATCGGGTAAGGCGGTCGACGAGAGTCCACCCATGAACCGCTCGGTCAGTGTGCGGATCGCCACCATCGGGTCGCCGACGGGGCCGACGACGCCGTCGATGGACATGGCCACGTCGCCTGTGCTCACACGGGTCGCTTGTCCGTGGAAGTGCAGCGAGTCGCCTTGCCGGTAGAACGTGCCCGAAATGACCGTGCCGGCCTTGAGCGATTGCGCCAACTGCCGCACGTCGGCAAAGCTCCGACCCTTCGCGTCGGCCATCGACGCCATTGCGAGCGACGACACGACGCGAACGGAATCGAGGTTCCTGATGCCCTGCCCGATCCACTCCGCCGTGATTCGCCCCACCTGAGACAGCGTCGTATCGCCATTCAAGTTCTCGAACGGCAGGACCATCACATGCTTCGGATCGAGCGGCGCTCGCGACGATCCTCGGGATGCAAACACTGCCGCCGCGACTATCGCGACTATCGCGACGGCCGCGGTCAAAGTCAGCGCGACTCGACGACGAGACCACGGTCGCGCGGTTGCGTCGCTTCCGCCAACTGGCGTCGCGATCGAATCGAATGCGGCGAGAATCTCGCGCGCGCTTTGCGGGCGATCGGCCGGACTCTTCGCGAGACAGCGCATTACCAGCGCACCGAGTGCCGCCGGCACCGCCGGACGCAATTGGGCCAGCGACACCGGCGTCTCGGTCGCATGCGCCGCGGCGAGCTGCTGCGGCAGACGTCCACCGAACGGGGGCCGTCCGGCGACCATCTCGTACGCCATCGTACCGAATGCGTAGATGTCGGCGCGATGATCGGTGCGCGGATCAGCCGCGGCCTGCTCGGGCGCCATGTACAGCGGCGTTCCGAGCGCGATCCCGCGGACCGTCAGTGTCTCGCGCTCTCCGACGCTCGCGGCCGACGCGATCGCCTTGGCGACACCGAAGTCCGTGACGACGGCGGCGCCGCCCGAGAGCAGCACGTTGTCGGGCTTGATGTCGCGGTGTATCACGCCCTTGGCGTGCGCGGCGTCGAGCGCCCGAGCCACGTCTCGCAAAATCGACACGACGTCGTTCATCGGCAGCTCGCCGCGCGCGAGTCGCGCGCGAAGCGACTCGCCGTCGACGAACGGCATCGTGAAGTACGGGAGTCCGTCGACGTCGCCGGCGCTCAGCACCGGGACGATGTGCGCATGCTGCAGTTGCGCCGCGAATTGGATCTCGCGCTTGAACCGGTCGACGGACACGCCCTCGGCCAGCTCCGGCGGCAGCACTTTCACGACGACTCGTCTGCCGAGGCTGGCCTCCGTGGCGACGAAGACGCGCGCCATCCCGCCGCCGCCGAGCTCTCGCTCGAAGGTATAGGACGCGCCGAGGGTGGACTGCAGCTGCTCACGGAGGTCGGACATCGGTCCGCGCAACGGGGGGGGCGAGAAAGGCCGCGTAACATTGGGAGTCGGCGCGCAAGAGCGGAAGGCTGGTGTCCAGGACCGTGACGCTCTTGACGCCCACCGACCGCAGCTTTTTCCGCCCATCTCAGATCTCGAACGCGATCGCCGCCGCAAGGTCGCCCATGCATGCGATCGAGCACTGGCCGGGTCGAGGCCCGATTCCTACGTTTGTGTCCGACCATGCCCACGACCGAGCGCCTCCGCGCCGCACTCGCTGACCGCTACGCCGTCGAGCGCGAAATCGGCTCCGGCGGAATGGCGACCGTCTATCTCGCGCGCGACCTGAAGCACGATCGCGAGGTCGCGCTCAAAGTCCTCCGTGCCGACCTGAGCGCCGTCATCGGCGCGGAGCGCTTCCTGAGCGAAGTTCGGATCACGGCGAAGCTCGACCATCCGCACATCCTCACGCTCATCGATTCCGGCTCGGCGGACGGCATTCTCTACTACGTCCTGCCGTACGTTCGCGGCGAGACCCTTCGCGCGCGACTCCAGCCGGCATGGGACGCATGGTCGATGCGCGTCGTGCGCTAGCCGGAACTACGGAACCGAGAACTGACGAGGAGGGGAGCTGGCAGCTTTGAAGCTGATAGCTACGAGCTTCACTGCACCCGGACGCCACAGCCCTCGGCCGAGCGAGCTTTTTATTGGTCGCTCGGTGGCGCGACGGTTTTGATGAGACCAAAGAGCATCTTTCTCACCTCGATCGTTTGCGAGAGTAGGGACAAAAAGGTTGCCTGCTTGATCGCGCCCATGTCGCGCGCGAGCAGCAAGTGATACTCGAGCTCCGCGGTCGAGTCGACGGAGTAGCCGAGAAACCGGGCGAAGTCGGGGTCGCTCTTTTTTCCGCGACCTTCGACGATGTTCGTGGGAATCGAATCCGCGGCGCGCACGAGTTGGCCGCGGAGCGACCCGTACAACCGCCCCCGAATGCCGGCGGCGACACTATGGACGTTGAGCGCGAGCGCGTGCGCCTTCCGCCAGACCTTGAGCTTCTTGAAGTCGGACATGCCCCGAAGTTGCCGCGCCCGTAGTTGCGCAACACAATCATTCAATTGCGCAAAGGCTCGCTTTCGCGCCGGTTGTGGCGTCCGGAAGCAGTGAAGCTAGTAGCTGCCAGCTTGTCAGCTGGAAGCGCCCCTCCTCGTGTTTTCTCAGTTGCGTAGTTCGCCGTCGTAGAGACAGATTCGGCAAGACGAAGACTATGAACCAACTGAAGCAGGACCTCCGCTTCGCCTTCCGCTGTTTCCGGCGAACGCCGATCACGACGATCACGATGATCCTGGTGCTCGCCATCGGGATCGGCGTCAACTCGGCACTGTTCGTCGTGCTGTCGTCCATCATGGGTCGCCCGGTGCCTGGCATCTCGCACGACGACTCTCTCGTACGAATTCGCACGCTGGAGCGGCGCATACAGGCCGAGGCGTCGCTTTCACCGCGTCAAGTCTCGTATCCCGAATTTCGAGAGTACGCCGCGCGCACCGACGTCTTCGCCGCGACGACAGGTACCGCGGAGACGATGGGAACGCTCGACCAGATCGACGTGAACGGCGCGCCCACCGGTGTCACCGTCGAGCTCGTGACGCCGTCCTACTTTCGGACGCTTGGCGTGCAGTTGGCAGCCGGAACCGGGCTTCCGGTGCCGAGCGCGGGTCCGTCGGCTCCCGATCCCGTCGCAGTCATCAGCACGCCGCTCTGGAACTCGCGCTTCGGCGGCGCGACCGATGTGATCGGAAAGACGCTCCGGCTGAACGGCGTGACGCTCACCATCGTCGGCGTTGCCGCGGAGGAATTCGGCGGCGTCGACGGCCACACGGTCCTGTGGGCTCCGCTGTCGATGCGTCCGGCGTTGTTCCACGAAATCTCCGACGCCCTGGCGAGCCGCGATTCAACGATGCTCACGCTCTTCGCGCGCCTCGCGCCGGGCGTCGACGCCGCGAGAGCGACCGCGATCGCGCAGAGCGTCGCCCAGCGCTCGACGGCGTTGATGTCGCTGCGAGCGCGCCCCTTCGTGGGCACCGCGGACATCGTTCCGATCCTGACGACAAACCGGTCGCCAGAGCGCGGAGACGCCTGGTATGCAGGCGCGGTCGCAGCCGTCATCACGCTCCTCGTGCTGATCATCACGTGCCTCAACGTGAGCGCGCTGCTCGTCGGCGCCTCGATGAGTCGGGCCGGTGAGATCGCCATTCGCCTCTCACTCGGCGCATCGCGCGCTCGCATCGTGCGGCAGTTGCTGACGGAGAACGTCGTCGTCGCCGCGTGCGGCGGCGGGTTGGGATTGCTCTTTCTGAAGGTGCTCGCGGCGTCGATCGTCGTCACGATCGGCACGGGGACGGTCCTCTTCCAGGTCGGCTGGAGGGCCGCGGGCTTCACGCTGGCATTCGCGATGGCCACGGCGGTCGTGTTCGGGCTCTCACCCGCGCTGCATGCGACACGCGCGAGCGTCGCGGACACGATGAAAGCGTCGGGCACCCACGCCACCACGCCGCGATCGCGGTTGCAGCGCGGCTTCGTGATCGCACAAGTGGCGCTCACGCAGCCGCTGCTGGTTGGACTCGCGCTCCCACTCGCCAATCTCGTTCATCGCATCGACAGCGCGGCAGCGCCCGGCGTTCGCGATCGCGTGATCGCCGTACGTATCAGCTGGGAAGGTGGACGCGGGTACGATTCGACACAGGCCGGGGCGTTCGCGCTCGAGCAGCGAGTGCGCGGCCTGCCAAACGTCGCTGGTGTCGTGCGGACGTCGAGGGCGTTCGCGCTCGACTGGATCACGGTGCATCCAGCCGATCGCGCTGGCGGAAAGGCCGGCGATACACGGATCTCGGCGCGCCTCGAAAAGGTCGGCGTCGGATATTTCGGCTTGATGGACGTTCCGTTCGTGCGTGGACGCGACTTCACGTCGACGGAGCTGAACGGGGGCCCGGTCGTGATCATCGGCAGCGATCTGGCGCGCACGCTGTGGGGAACCGCGGATCCGATCGGGCGACGGCTCCAGTCGTGGGGCGGGAACGAGGAAGTCATCGGGGCTGACCCGGAGAGCAGCTCCGAGCTCCACGCACAGATCCCGACGGACAAGGTGCAGCCCCGCGCGCTGACGGTGGTTGGCGTGGTCGATGCCGCGAAAGCCGGGAAGAGCAACGACCCCCGCCAGATCCGGCTGTTCGTTCCGAGCGCGGAAACAGGCGTGATCCTCGTGCGGACGCAGGGCCCAGCCGCCGCGGCGATCTCGATGATTCGCTCCATCATGACCCGCGAGTTTCCCGCGCTTCCGGTCTACGATATCGAGACGTTGGCGCAGCGAGACGCGAACGAGCGCCATCAACTGATGCAGGAAGGAGAGATGGCGTCGAGCGCCGGCCTCCTGGTGCTGCTCCTCGCGTCGGTCGGATTGTATGGAGTCGTCGCGTGCGCCGTCGGGCTGCGCACTCGCGAGATTGGCGTTCGCATCGCGCTCGGCGCCGCACCCTCGAACGTGGTGACGATGTTTCTCCGCGGCGGCGCCATGCTTGGCGTGATCGGAATGTCGATCGGTCTTCCGCTCAGCCTGGCGACCGTTCGGGTGCTGTCGGCCACCGTCGGCTTCCCTGAGATCGACTCCGTCGCGGTGACGGCTGGAATCGCGCTCGTGGTCGTCGCGGTGTCGCTGCTGGCGACGTGGTTGCCGGCGCGGCGCGCCTCGGGGGTCGATCCGCTGGTCGCACTCCGCGCCGAGTAGACCCGCCGTCGGAACAACGTGAACTACGGAACTGAGAACTGACGAGGAGGGGCGCTGACAGCCTTGAAGCTGATAGCGACGAGCTGCACTGCATCCGGACGCCACAAACCAAAGCCGAGCGAGCTTGTACTCGTGCGCGGAGGCGCGACATGCGTGATGGCGACCATGTCGCGCGCGAGGCAAAAAGGCTCGCTGTCGCGCCGGGTGTGGCGTCCGGGAGCAGTGACGCTAGGAGCTGACAGCTTGTCAGCTGGAAGCGCCCCTCCTCGTGTTGTCTCAGTTGCGTAGTTCTCCGTCAAAGAAGCAGATTCGGTCGGCTAGGTCGAGCACGAGGACACGGGAGACTCACCATGAAACGCAGACAGTTCCTGGCATCATCGCTGTTCGGCTCCGCCGCGCTGTGGGCGAGCCGCCTGCCATTCGCCCAATCCGTTCTCGGCGCCACGCCGCAGGCCACGAAGCGAAAGATTCTCATCGCCGGTGGCAACTACAACGAGCCGTTCGTTCGCTACATGGCGCAGCTCACCGGAAAGCCGCGCCCGAAGCTCCTCTACCTCCCCACCGCCTCCGCGGACAGCGTCACCGGAATGCTCAACTGGTACAAGACCTGTTCGACGCTCGAGGTGACGCCGATGGTGCAGGAAAGCTTCATCGCCAGCACGCGGCAGGCGCAGAGCTGGGAGGACGTCTTTCTGAATGTCGACGGCATCGTCGTCTCGGGCGGCAACACGCTCAACCAGCAGGCGATCTGGAAGGCGCAGGGCATCGACGTCATCCTGCGCACGGCGTGGGACCAGGGCGTCGTGCTCGGCGGCGCGAGCGCGGGGTCGCTGTGCTGGTTCGAGGAGGGCACGACGGATTCGCGCCCGAAGGAGCTCTCGAAGGTGACGTGTTTAGGGTTCTTGAAAGGCAGCCATTGCCCGCACTATGACGCGGAGCCCGGACGACGCCCGCTGTACCAGAAGCTCATCGCGTCGGGGGAGATGAAGCCCGGCTACGCCTGCGACAACAACGCCGGCATCTACTTCGAAGACAATATCGTGAAGCGGGTTGTCGCGGCGAAGGCGGGGTCCAAGGTCTATTACGTGAGCCTCGTCGACGGAAACGTCGTTGAACGGGTGATGGAGCCGGAGCTCATCGCATGACCTCCGCTACTCGTACCGAAGCGCCTGGATCGGATTGAGCGCCGCCGCTTTTCTCGCCGGGTAGTAGCCGAAGAACACACCGACCGCCGCCGAGAAGCCGACCGCGATCGCGACGGCGGACGGCGGCGTCGATGTCGCCCAGCCGGTCAGGTGACCGAGCAGCGCCGCGCCGCCGTAGCCGAGGCCAAGGCCGACCAATCCGCCGAGCACGCTCATCACCACGCTCTCGACGAGAAACTGCGTGAGCACGTCGGACCCGCGCGCGCCGATCGCCATTCGAATGCCGATCTCGCGCGTCCGTTCCGTCACCGACACGAGCATGATGTTCATGATGCCGATGCCGCCGACGAGGAGGGAGATCGACGCGATCGCGGCCAGGAGCGCCGACATCACGCGCGTCGTGCTCGTCATCGCCTCGGTGATTTCCGTCTGGTTGCGGACGGTGAAGTCGTCGTCCGCACCGTCCAGGTGATGCGCGTCGCGCATGATCTCGGATACCTCGGCCTGCGCCGCGCTCATGTCGTCCGCCGATTCGGTGCTGACGAGAATCTGGCCGATGCGGACGTTGCCGCTCAGACGGTTCTGCGCCGTGGTGTACGGAACGAGAATGACGTCGTCCTGATCCTGACCGCCGGCGTTCTGACCCTTCGCCTGCATCACGCCCACGATCGTGAAAGGCACCTTGCCGATCTGAATCGAGGCGCCGACCGGATCCATGTTCGGGAACAAGTTCGCGGCGACCGTCGCGCCAAGCACGGCGACCTTGCGACCCGACGTCACGTCCGCGTCCGAGTAGAACGCGCCGCTGCCCGTCGACCAGTTGCGGATCGTGAGATAGTCGGTCGACACGCCATTGACGGTGGTCCGCCAGTTCCCCTGGGGGCCCAGCGCCTGAATGCGCGCCGAGACGACGGGCGACACGGCGGCGAAGAGCGTTCCGTCGTGCTTGAGCTTGTCCGCGTCGGCGACCGTGAGCTTGTTGAACGAGCCTGCGCCTTGATTGACGCCGCCCGGCGAGCCGGAGCCCGGCATCACGACGATGAGGTTCGTGCCGAGGCTCGAGATCTGGCTCTTGATCTGCAGCTGCGCGCCATTCCCGATCGCCACCATCACGATCACCGCCCCAACGCCGATCATGATGCCGAGCATCGTGAGCAGCGTCCGCATCTTGTTCTTGAGGATGCTCTCGGTCGCAACCTTGACCAGTGTCGACTGTTTCATGCTGCCTCCTCGAGCGCGTCCGCCGGCTGCTCGGCGCGCTCACGATCGATCGCGAGCAGGTCGCTCGACGCCACTCGACGGCCGTCGACCGGGTGGTCGCGAACGATGCGCCCATCGCGCACCTCGACCACGCGCTTCGCGTACTGCGCCACCTCGGGCTCGTGCGTCACCAGCACGACCGTGATGCCCTGTGTGTTCAACTCCTGGAACAGCGCCATCACTTCCACCGTCGTACGGCTGTCCAGATTGCCCGTGGGCTCGTCGGCGAGGAGCAGCTTGGGCTCCGTCACGAGCGCGCGCGCAATCGCGACGCGCTGCTGCTGGCCGCCCGAGAGCTCGCTCGGCTGGTGGTCCAATCGTTGACCCAGGCCGACGCGGTCGAGCGCCGCTGCCGCGAGCGCGTGCGTGTCGCGCTTCGTGCCTCGGCGGTCGTACAGCAATGGCAGCTCGACGTTGTCGATCGCGCTCGTTCGTGCCAACAGATTGAACCCCTGAAAGACGAAGCCGAGCTTCTGATTTCTCAAATCGGCGAGCGAGTTCTTGCTCATGCCGTCCACGCGCGTGCCGTCGAGCACGTAGCTCCCTTCCGTCGGTACGTCGAGACAGCCAAGGATGTTCATGAGCGTCGACTTGCCCGAGCCCGACGTGCCCATGATGGCGATCATCTCGCCCGGCTCCACCGTCAGGTCCACGCCGCGGAGCGCGAACACCTTGTTCGTGCCCATCGTGTAGATCTTCTTCACGCTCGAGACCTGAATGACTGGTGTGTTGGACATGGCTCGATTCTCCGTCATCGACCGAGCCCGCCACCCACCCGGCCTCCGCCAGGAGGCCGCGATGGCTGGAACGGGTTGGTCGTCTGCGTCGTGGCGGCGCCGGCACTGGATGCATCGGCGGTCACCGCAACGACCACTTGCGTGCCATCCGTGATGGCGGCCCCACTCACCTCCGTTTTCTGTCCGTCCGAGATGCCGGCCGTCACGCGCGCCATATGCAGCGTGTTCTTCGCGTCCACGTACCACAGCACCGATCCGGACTGCGCCGGCTTCGTGGTCTTCGCTTGCGATCCCGACGACGCGCCTTCCGGCCGCGTCCGACTCGAATCTTGTGTGCCCCGGGTCGCGCGGGCATCCGCGAGCATCGCCGCCGTCGGCTTGATGCGGAGCGCCGCGTTCGGGACCATGAGCACGTCCGTCGCGCTCGCGGTGGTGAACTGCACCGTCGCGGTCATGCCGGGCAGGAGCTTGCCGCCGGGATTCGGGACGCTGATGACCGCCGTGTAGTTCACGACGTTGTCCGTCGTCGTCGACTGCAAGCGCACCTGCTTGACGCGACCGCTGAACTGTTGGCTCGGATATGACTGCACCGTGAACTGCACGGATTGTCCGTTCTTGATCTGCCCGATGTCGCTCTCGTCGACCGACGCGAGGATCTGCATCTCGGAGAGATCGTTGGCGATCAGGAAGAGCTGCGGCGCCGAGAGGCTCGCGGCGACCGTCTGGCCGACGTCGACATTGCGCTCGACGATCACGCCGTCGATCGGCGAGTAGATCTGCGTGTACGCGAGATTCTGCTTCGCGCGGTCGAGCGCGATCTGCGCCGACTTCACCGTCGCCTGCTGCACCGAGAACGTCGACTGTGTCGCGTCGAACTCGCTCTGCGTGATCACACGCGCGTCGAGCAGCGCTTTCTCTCGAGTGTATTCATCTTGCGCCTGTTTGAGCTGCGCCTGTGCCTTCTCCAACTGCGCCTGTGCGTCTTCCACCGCTTGCTGCTGGAGCGTCGGATCGATCGTCGCCAGCAACTGACCCTTCTTCACGTGGTCGTTGAAGTCGACGAGGATCTGCGCGACCTGCCCGGACACCTGCGTGCCGACCTGGACCGTCTGAACGGCCTGAAGGGCTCCGGTCGCCGACACGGTCGCCGAAAGCGACCCACGCGCCACCGCCGCCGTGCGATACGCCGGCGCTTCCTTCCCGTCCGCGCGCTGATAGAACCAGGCGGTTCCACCGAGTGTCGCCAGCGCGACGGTCGCAACCACAATCTTGAGTTTCTTCATGATCGCCTCGTCTGTGGGGGCCCGGATGTCTCCGGGTCTCACCGCGTTAGACGCCAGCCGACCGCCGGTTCCGCGCGCGATGTGGCGAGTTGCACGCGCGTGTTCTGAACTGCACGCGCGGGTCGCGGTCTACCCGTTGAGGCCGAGTCGCTGCTCCAGCGCTTCGCGGCGAGATCGGCTCACCCGGAGCCGCACGGCGTTCTTGAGCTGCACCTCGTAGTCGCCGCCTTCACCGCGCAGAAAGACATCGATGAGCGCGACGCGAACGATCACCGATCGGTGGATGCGCATGAACACCCGCGGATCGAGCCGTTCCTCGAGCGTCTGGAGGGACTCGCGCACGATGTATCGCCGGTCGCCCACGTGAAGCTCGGCGTAGACCCCCGCCGCGAGGATGTAGTCGATGTCCGACACCGGAACGACACGCACCCGTCCCTTGCTCTCGACCGCGATGCGCTCGAGATATTCGCGCGGCTCCGCCACCGGCGCGGGACCTTGCAACGCCGCCAGCAACTGACCGCGTAACTTGTCGACCTGCTCGAGCTCGACGGCGCGGCGCGCTCGGCGCAATGCATCCTCGAATCGGTCGTCGTCGAACGGTTTGACCAGATAGTCGAGCGCGTGCAGGTCGAACGCGCCGAGCGCGTGTTGGTCGTACGCGGTGACGAAGATCGTGACGGGCATTGCGTTCGCGCCGATCTCGCGCACGACGTCGAACCCCGTCAGGCCCGGCATTTGGAAATCCAGGAAGGCGACGTCCGGGTGCAACCGTCGAATCGCGTCGACCGCGTTGGCGCCGTCGTCGACCATCGCAACGATCTCGACATCGGAATGCGCGGCGAGCAAGGCGGCGATCCGTTCGCGACCGAGAGGTTCGTCGTCGGCGACGAGCACACGGAGCTTCTTCGTCGCGGGTGCCGTCATCAGTCGGCGGCGGCGGCCGGCGTGGCGCGCAAGTCGTTGACGGTGTGATAGGGAAGACGGATCGTCACGACCGTGCCGCCGCGCGGCGTCGCCGACAACAGAAGGCTCTGTCCGCCGTCATAGAGCTCCTCGAGACGGGCGCGCGTGTTCGCGAGTCCGATGCCGGTGCCCGGCTCGGTCGTCGACGACGCCGGGTGTCCCGGGCCTGTATCCTCGACCGCGAGAACCAACGCGTCGCCCGATCGCGAGATGCGAACGTCGATGCGACTCCGCTCGGACGTTCGGTTCACGGCATGCTTCATCGCGTTCTCGATCAATGGCTGGAGAAGCAGTGGCGGCACGAGAGCGCCGCGCAGCTCTGGCGGCGCGTCGATGCTCGTCTCGAGCCGGCCTTGAAAGCGGATCTGCAGAATCTCCAGATATTTCTCAGTGAGCTCGATCTCGCGTGCGAGCGGCAGCTCCGCGTCGTTCGATGGCTCGAGCGTGGCGCGCAGGAGATCGCTCAGCCGCGCGATCATGCGGCGGACGCCGCGAGGGTCGCGATCGACGAGCGTCGCCACGGCGTTGAGTGTGTTGAACAGAAAGTGCGGATTGAGCTGGGTCTGCAATGCCGCCAGCCGCGCCTCGGCGAGCTGCGTTCTGAGTATCGCGGCTTCCTCGAGGCGTCGGCGGTATCGCCTGAAGTAGTCGCGCGCGACGCCGGCGGCGAGAATGCCGACGAAGACCATGTACTGATTGAGAAGGCGCAAGCGCGCGAAGTTCCAGACCGAGCGCTCGCGCGGGGGGAACCCGGCGCGTACAGGTGGCGGCGGCGCGAAGGCGGTTCTCACCAACTCGACCACGAGCACGAGCGACACGGCCACCACGGCGCCGAGCATAAGGTAGACGGCGGCGCGGCGCGCGCGATGCGCGCCTTCGATCGAGTAGCGACTGGTCAGCCAGAATACCGGCAGCGTGACGAGCGCCCAGAGGAACGGCTCGATGACGGCGACGCCGAGGAAGCGCGCCGTGACCGGCGGTCCCTGCCCCGACGGCGGAAATAACCAGTTCGTGGTACTCAATGCCGCGAAGACGATCCAGAATCCGGCAATCGCCGCCAGCTCGCGCCCGCGCGGAAAGTTCCCGAGGTTGCGATCGCGTTCGTCGAAGACGACGGCTGTGTGCTGCATGGTGGAAGTATGCGCCGCGATGCGCGCGCGACGCCACCGCGCGCCGTGCCGTTCGGAACGGCGGCGTGCCGTTGGCAACACCAATGACGTTACGTCGTCTAGTACGGCAATCCGTCGTCTCGCCGGCCGCGAGCTCGGGCGAGAGCATTTGACCACGACGCGGCCGACGCGAACCTCGTCGGCGACGAAGACAGACGACGGAACGGCTCGATCACGGAACGGCGCGGTCACCGACTGGCTGAAACGGAGAAGGAACCCCTTCCGTTTTGACGGTGCAGTTGGGCCTTTGGGTTCCGTGTCCGTCCGTCTGTGATCGTGCCGTTCCGTGATAGTCCGCCGACCGACTCAACGATCCGGAGCTCTGCCCACGCGCAGGCTGCTGAGCGTCTGCGTGTTTTGAACCAGCTGGATGAAGCCGGCGCGGTACCCGTCGGCGTCGCGCCCAAACCCGTCTCGCGCCAACGAGAGAACCGTGTCGTATGTCAGACTGCCGCGGAATGGCGACTCGCGCAACAACATGCCATAGCTCGCGACGGCGAGGGCGAAGCGAAAGTCGCCGTCCGACTCGGTCACCTCGTTGGGCACCGGTTGCTGAAGCAACTGACTTCGGCGCGCATCCGGCAGCTTGTAGCGAACGTTGACGTACATCAACTCGTCGCGATGTCCATCGCGCGGACGATCGGCGAGACGCTGGTACCGGAGCGCGGCCGCGCCGCCCTCGACTTCGACATCGGGCTTGACGCCCACGGGGATGATCTCGTACAGCGCCGTGACGGAGTGGCCGGCGCCGACGTCGCCGGCGTCCTTCTTGTCGTTCGCGAAGTCCTCGTTGGCGAGCTTGCGATCCTCGTAGCCGATCAGCCGATACGCCTGAACCACCGTGGGATTGAATTCCACTTGGAGCTTTACGTCCTTGGCGATGGTGTAGATCGTCGACGTGAGCTCGGCGCCGAACATCTTCTTCGCCTCGACGAGGTCGTCGATGTAGGCGTAGTTACCGTTTCCCTTGTCGGCGAGCTGCTCCATCATCTGATCGTTCAGATTGTCGTACCCGAAGCCGAGGACGGTGAGGAACGTGCCCTCGTCGCGCCGCGTCTCGATGAGACGGGTCAGCGCGCCATCGTCGGATTCGCCGACGTTGAAGTCGCCGTCGGTGGCAAGGATGACGCGGTTGTTGCCGTTCGCGATGAAGTTTTGCTTCGCCACGTCGTAGGCGAGACGAATCCCCGCCGCGCCGGCCGTGCTTCCGCCGGCACTCAGGCGGGCCAACGCCGCGCGAATCACCTCCTTCTGCGACCCCGGCGTGGACGGCAACACCAACCCGGCGGCGCCGGCATAGACGACGATCGCGACGCGATCCTCCTCCCGCAGGCGATCGACCAACAAGTTGACCGACTGGAGCACGAGCGGAAGCTTGTTCGGCTGGTTCATCGATCCCGACACGTCGATGAGGAAGACGAGATTGCTCGGCGGCACCTGCTCGGCTTGGACGTGCTTCGCCTGCACCGCGACTCGTACGACGCGGTGTGACGGATTCCATGGCGCGACGGCGACGGCCGTGGAGACGCCGATCGGGTGGCCGCCCGACGGGTCGGCGTACTCGTACGGGAAATAGTTGATCAGCTCTTCGATGCGCACCGCGTCCTTCGGCGGCAGCTGGTGCCGATTGACGAAGCGACGCACGTTGGCGTACGAAGCGCGATCGACGTCGACTGAGAACGTCGACAGCGGCTCGGATGCAACGGCGAGAAAGGCGTTGTCGACGATCCGGGCATAGCGCTCGCGATCGCGCGGGAGAGGGTCGGGTGCCCGACTACTCGGAGCACGCGCGATCGTGAACGGAACCGACCGGCGTTCCATGACGGGCCCGGCGGACGTCACGACCACGCTGTTGAGCGTCATGACCGTGGCGGTCATCGCGACGTCCGCGCGGACCGTGTCGCCGGTCAGCGCGACGCGACGCGTCGCAGGAGCGTACCCGACACGCACGACGCGGACGGTGGCGCTGTCCGCGGCCGCTGCCTGCAGTCTGAGCACATACTCGCCGGCGGCGCTCGTCGTGGCGCCATCGGTCGTGCCTACGACAGTGGCCCTGGCTTCGGCAAGCGGCGCTCCGCTCGCCGCATCCGTCACGACCCCGCGTACGACAACCGAGCGCATCGCGATAGGCGACGCGAGCGGCGATGCCGCGCAGACGAGCGCGACGTACGCCCCAAGAATTGCACGCATTGTTCGGCTCCTCTGGACTCGTGAGCCGGCCGGTGTTGCGTGGGCCCGTGTGTGATTCAACCCGGCCTGTATGCAATTCCGTCACTTCAGAGTTCTCTCGAGAAGTGCGCGGTGGGAACCAGTTCCATCACGGAGGGACACGGTCAATGAGTGTCGGCTTGCCGTGTCCGTCCGTCAGTGACCGCGCCGTTCCGTGATCGGCTGTTCCGCGGTTCAAAACGGCTGTCCCACCTCCCCGAGCATCGCGCGACGAATCAGCGGCAATGGCAACGGGCCGAGCTTCAAGAACGCGTCGTGAAATCCCTGCAGCGTGTACGCGCTTCCCTGCTTCGCTTTGTAGTCGTCGCGCAGCTTCAGAATCATCAGCTTGCCCATCGTGTAATAACCGTACAGCGGATCACCGGCGCCACGCTTCGCTTCTTCGACCGCGACCGGATGCGGTTGATGCCCCTGAGTCTCGAAGAGCTTCGTCGCGTCGTCCACGGTCATGCCCTGCGTGTGCATCTTGATGCCGGCGATGAAGCGCACGTCGCGCAGGAGCGCGTCCTGCAACTGCGCGAGCCGGTACTTCGGATCGTTCGCGTGGAAACCTTCGTCGAGCATCATCTGCTCGTCATAGTGCGCCCAGCCCTCGGCGTTCGTGTTCGCGCTGAACACTTTCCGCACGTCGGTCGGAAAGCCTTTCGCGTACAGGAATTGGATGTAGTGCCCCGGGTACACCTCGTGCACCGAGACGTTGGAGATCGCCGAGTAGTACCAGCCCTTCATGTACGACTCCTGTTCCTTCGCCGGCCATCGCGGATCGGGCAAGGTCATGTTGTAGTAGCCCTCGAGCTTCGCGGTCTCGAAGGGGCCAGGGGTATCCATCGACGCCGTGGTCGTCGACCGCATGAACGGTGGCGTCTCCTTCACGCGCGCCGGCTCGGACGGCGGAATCGTCACGATATGGTGATCGACGATGAACTGTCGCAACGAGTCGAGCATGGCCTGCGTCGTTCCCAGCAGCTTGTCCGCCGGCGGGTGATCGCTCTGCAACGACGCGAGCACGGAATCGGCGGGTTGGTTCGGATCGATCTGCTTCGCCGCCGCCTGAAACCCCGCCTCGTTCTTCGCCCGGTCCGACTCGGCGATCTGCAAGAGACGGTCGAGCGGAACGTCGACCATCTCGCTCGCGGCGAGCGCCTTGGCATAGGTGTCGGCGCCGAGCGCATAGTTGCCGGTCGACTTCGGGAGCAGATCGTGTTGCAGGAACGACTTGTAGTCGGCGAGCGCCTTCATCACGCCGTCATTGCTCTGCTTGAACGCCCCGAGCATCGCCTTGTCGCTGACGTCCTTGAACGCCGCCGGCACGTCGTTCTTGAAGAACGTGATGTTGCCGTCGATCTGCTCGATCGCGATCTCCGTGAAGATCTTCGGCGGATTCACGAGGTTCTTTCGCGCCTCGCCGAGTGCGGTGACCATCGCCTTCTCGCGCGAGACGAGCGACGCCAGCCGTTCCGCCGGGGGCGCGTAGTTGCGCTCCATGATGACATAGGCGGCGTTGGTCACGCCGCCGCTGTACGAGTCGGCGTTCTGCGTCCACGGCTTGACGACGCGATCATTCAGGATCGCCGCGTCCATGGCGTGAAGCAGCTGCTGGCGGTCCAACTGCTGCTCGAGCGACAGCGTCGTGGTATCGACCGCGAGGAGCCGTGCCCGAAACGCGCTATCCGCCCTCGCCTCGGCGTCGAAAGCGCCGGCCGAATAGTCCTCGAGCTGGTTGTCGTACGTGTGGACGCCAAGGAGCGTCGCCGCGGACGGGTGGCGCTGGTAGAAGTCCTGAAGAATCTCCGACGCGAGCGATTTGAACGCGGCGTCGCCGGATGCTTCAGTCGCGGGCGTGGCGCTCTCTCCGCGGCATGCGATGACGATCGCGCCGCAAGTGACGAGGGCGGCGCGTCGAAATAGCCAATTCACAGTGGCTCCTTTGTTGTTCCGTGTTCCAATCGAACTGCGACGTCCGTCACCGTGCCGGCCAAGCGGTCACGCCTTCTGGTCCCACAGCCTGAAACCGCCTTTGAACGCGTTCGCGTTGCTGCCAAGGCGAACGTGATCGGGAAGCGTCTTCATGTGACGCGCGTTGCCTCCGCCGAGCACGACGTAGTCGACGAGGAACGCGGCGACGAACAGCTCGATGATGGCCAGCACGTGCTTGCGCCACGCGCGCATCTTCATTCGCTTGTACGCCGCGTCGCCAACGTACTCCTCGTACGTCTTACCCTTGCGATACGGCAGGTGTGCCAGCTCGAGCGGAATCAGCACGCCGTCGCGGATCATCGTGGTCCCGAGACCCGTGCCGAGTCCGAGGAAGAGCATGTTGCCCCCGTCGTAGCTGCCGAGCGCCTGCATCGCGGCGTCGTTGACGATGCGCACCGGCACGCCAAACGCTTTGGCGAAATCGAATCCCACCCAGCCTTTCCCGAGATTCCACGGATCCGCCGCGGGCTTGCCGTCGCGAACCGGCCCGGGATAGCCGATCGAGACGCGGTCGAACGTCGAGCCCGCGATCGCGTCTCTGACCGCGCTGACCATGACGCGCGGCGTCATCGTCGGACCGGAATCGATCTTGACGGGCACACGTTGCCCGGAGACCAACGCCTTGACGTGGGTTCCCCCGACGTCGATGACGAGCGTCTTCACGCCGTGCGAATGGGCATCGCTATTGCGGCGGTCTCCTGATCAGCCCGCCAATACCGGACTTCAGCTTGTCCTTGGCCTTTTCGGCCGCGGTCTGCTGCCCTCGGTGCTTCATCTCGTCGAACGCGACCTTGAGGAGCATCGAGTTGGGCGACGCGCGTAAGGCGGGCCCCATCTTTTCCACCGCGCCGCCGTAGTCCTGGCGGTCGTAGAGCGAGAGCGCCTGCGAGAAGGCCGCCATCGTCGACAGCGCGTCGATGCGGTCGGCCTGCTGCTTCTGGGCGACCTTCTGGGCCTCCTCCGGATCGAGCACGATACCGAGGCCGTCGACCAGCTTGTTGGCGAGCGCCTGCTCGAGATCGAAGAACTTGTTCTGGTCGCCGGTCACCTGGGCGGTCTTCACGATCTCGCCGGTCGCGACGCGCACCACCCGCGTGTCGATGCGCATCTGCGGCTCCACCGCCGCGAACGCGCCGACGACGACGTACTCGGCGCCGACCATCTTGCCGACGTTCACCGACGTCGTCGAGTCGAAGTACTTCGTATGCTGGAGATCGATCTCCTTCAGCAGATCCTGCATGCGGTCGCGCTCGACGAGCCGGATCTCCTTCACCGGCGAGAGATCGCTGATCATCATCGAGGCGATGCCTTTGCCCAACGGATCGTAGTCCGGCTTCCCCGTATAGTTGTCGAAGTAGAGCACGGCCACGTTCTTCGGGGCGGGGACGCGGGGGTTCAGCGGGCCGGCGGCGGCCGTGAGGAAAATGAAACATCCGAGGAGCGATGCACGGCGCAGCATAAAGAACCTCCGACAAGAAGCCGCGGGAACTGGCGCGAACAGGCGGCGTGCTTCACGATAAAGCCGCGTGGACGGACTGTCGAGATACACCGCCCGATTTACCGTCCGGAAAGAGCGCAACGCCGCGTTAGACCACTCGAGACACCGATCCGCGGAGCGGATCGACTCCCTGCTCGCTTCCACGCGCCGAGCAGGACGAACCAATCGCTCAGGAGCGTCCACATGGATCGCGCGAAAGGCATCCAAACGCACAAGGTATTCAAGCTCGGAAAGGCTGCGGCGCGGCGCGACGCCCGCAATCTTCGGTTTCGCGCCGTGCTGAAGGCTCAAAAACTGCCGTCGTCGTACGACTTCGACACGAAGCACACCGGCATCCCCACGCCCATGTTCGCCAACGACGACAAGGGCTGTTGTGTGATCGCCGGCCGTGCGCATCAAACCCTGCGCTTCGAGGACATCGAGCAGGGATCGGTCATGATGATCACGGACAAGGACGTGCTGAACGAATACTTCAAGGAAACGGGAGGACCCGACACCGGGCTCGTCGTGCTCGACTCCTTGAACCTCTGGCGCCATAACGGCTGGAAGGTCGGAAAGCGCAATTTCAAGATCCAGGCGTTCGCCGAGGTCGACTTCACCAACAAGAACGAAGTCAAACAGGCCATCTTCGCCGATGTCGGCGTCGGGCTCGGGTTGGAGCTGCCGCTGAGCGCACAGCACCAGGTGCAGACCGGCCAACCGTGGACGGTCACGACTGGATCTGGCTCCAAGAAAGGCTCATGGGGCGGTCACTACGTTTACGTGTGCGGCTACAATTCGAAGGGCCCCGTCTGCGTGACGTGGGGGCGCAAGCAGCAGATGACGTGGCCGTGGCTGACCAAGTACTGCGACGAGGCCTATACGATCTTCGACGCGAAAGACACCTTCAAGACGAAGGCGATCTCGGTGAAGAAGATCAAAGAGTTCCTGGACACCTTGCCGTCGACCAAGTAGTGCTACGATGGCGAACCAAAGCGCAATCGCTGAGAACCGCTGATTGAACGCGGATGCTTTTTTGAACTCGCGCGTCGGACTTTCGCCGCGCGAGTTCAAAGCACTATCCGCGGGCCATCTGTGCACACCAGCGGTTCTCCGCGATTATGCTTTGGTTCTTACCCACCGTCACTCCGCCCGAAGCGCCGTCAGCGGATCGACACGAGACGCTCGGCGCGCCGGCACGTAGCTCGCCACGAACGCAACGCCGACGAGCAGCGCCGCGACGACGCCAAGCGACGCCGGATCGCGTGGCCCGATGCCATAGAGCATCTTCGCCAGGAGGCGCGAGAGTCCCAGCGCCGCGACGAAGCCGACCGCCAGTCCGACGAGCGCCGGCCGCATTCCCTGCCGAACCACGAGCCCGACGACGCTCCTCTGCTGCGCGCCGAGCGCCATGCGAACGCCGATCTCGTGGACGCGCTGCGCCGCGAGATACGTGACGACGCCGTAGATGCCGACGCAGGTGAGCACGAGCGCCAGGAACGCGAACACCGACATCAGGACCATGCCGAACCGTCGCCACGAGACCGAGCGTGACACGATGTCGTTCATCGTTGAGATGTCGGGCAACGTCATGCGACGATCGGCGGCGCTCACCGCACGGCGCAGCGCGGAGGCGGCAACGCCCGCGTCCGTGGCTCGCACGACGACCTGAGGCAGCGACGCCAGCGCGGGGGGGACCTGCGCTCTTGGCACCCATGCCGTGTGCCGGGGAAGCCGCTGCTCGAGCGACATGTCACGCAAGTCCGGCACGATGCCCACGATCTCTCGCGCGCCTTCCGCGAACTTTGGACCGATCGATTTGCCCTGAAAACGGCCGATGAATACGCGACGCCCGATCGGATTCTCGTTCGGCCAGTATCTCTTGGCAAAGGATTGCGAGATGATCACGACCAGCGGCGCCGACTCGTCGTCCGACGATTGTAGGTCGCGGCCGGCGAGGAGCTTGATCCCGAGCGCCTGGAAGTACCCGGGGCTCACGCTACGCCACTCCATGCCGCCTTCGGTGGCGTCGTTTCGACCCTCGACCGTCATCGGCACGTTCCATCCGCGCTCGAGCGGCAGCGACGCGGTCGTCCCCGCTGCGATGATCCCGGGCGTCGCGCGGAGCGCATCGAGCAGACGGCGATCGAACTGTCGGATCACCGCTGCCGAGTCGTATCCCGGCGGCGCATGCGGAATCTTCGCCGTGAACACGCCTTCTCTCACAAACCCCGGATCTACTGACAGCACGCGTACGAAGCTCGAGATGAGGAGCCCGGCACCCGCGAGCAATAACATCGCGATCGCCGATTCGATGGACACGAGCAGGCTGCGCAGTCGCCGCTGGCCGCGGCTGGGCGAGCCGATTCGACCGCCTTCGGCGAGCGCCCGCGAGAGGTTGACTCGCGTTGCGGCGAGCGCGACTGCCGTGCCAACGACAAGGCTCGCCGCGAGCGTCACGAGCGTGGTGTAGACGACGACACGTGGATCGAGGCGCAGTTGGCTGTCGCGCAAGAGTGCGCCGCTCGCTAGCGCGACGATTCCACGAACGCTCAACAGCCCCACCGCGGTCGCCAACACCGCGGAGATGGTCCCGAGCACGACCATGTCGAGAATCACCTGCCGCGCGAGCCGCCCGCGTCCCGCACCCAGCGCCGTTCGAACCGCGAACTCACGCTGCCTGTTGAGCGAGCGCCCGAGAAGGAGGTTCGCCACGTTCGCGACCGCGAGCAACAGCACGAATACTGTTGCGCCGAGCATGATCCACAGCGACGTCCCCAGATCGCCGAGGAAAAGGGACTGATTGGTCATTACACGAACGCCGCGATCTTCCGACCGCACGCCGTCGGGATACGCGGTGCGGAACTGCTGCAACACCGCGTCGTTGTCGCTCTGAATCTGCGCTTCGCTCACACCGCGCTTGAGCCGGCCGATGACCATGTAGTTGTTGCCGCCGTCGGCGAGATCGGCCAGCGTGAGTCGAAGCGGCGCCAAGATCTCCGCCCACTCGGTCTGCTCGGCGATCTCGAACGTCGGCGGCATCACGCCGATCACTTTGTACGGCTTCGCGTCGAGCCGAATCTCGCGCCCGAGGATGCCACGATCCGCGCCGAAACGCGTCCGCCACACGGCGTCGCTCAGAATCACGACGTCGGGGCCATTCAGCGCGAATTCGTCGGCGGAAAACGCTCGCCCGATCGCCGGCGCGGCACCGAGCACATGGAGGTAGTCGGCCGAGATGCGACTGCCGTGCAGCACGGCGCCACTCTGCTCCTCGCCAAGCGCTACCTCCAGTGCAGACGATGTCGCGAGACCGTCGTACAGGCGGCTGTGATCGCGCCAAAACTCGAACCGACGCGCCGAAAGCGCGCCGGCGCCACTCCCCATCCTCCACTGCCAGCCGAGATAGACGATGCGTTCTGGATCCGGATATGGCAGCGGATGCAGCACGACACGGTCGATCGCGTGGAAGATCGCGGTCGTCGCTGCTACGCCGAGCGTCAACGTCACGACGACGATGGTCGAGAACAGCGGCTGACGGGCGAGGGAACGAATGGAATACCGCAGGTCGAGCACGAGTGCTTCGAGTCGATCAGTCATGGTTCGCCGCCGGTGAGAGTACCGATCGAGCCGCGAGACTTCGGCTTCGATGCGCTGGTAGTCGCCGAATCGTGCACGCGCCTCGAGCTCTGCCTCCATGCGCGACATGCCCTGCGCCATGAGCTCGTCGATGCGCCCATCGATATGAAACCGAAGCTCATCGTTCACGGCCGCGCGCACGCGCCGCGTGCTGGGCGGAAGACGAAACACGCGCCGCAGTCTCGGCCAGTCGCGCATGCTCATGCCCCCTTCGCGGCGATGAGGAGCGCGACGGCCTCGGAGTAGCGCTCCCACTTCGAGAGCTCGACGGTGAGCTGCCGTCGCCCGGCCGACGTGAGGCGATAGAACTTCGCGCGCCGGCCGGCGTCGGTATGGCCCCACTCCGCGTCGAGCCAGCCCTTCTCCTCCATGCGATGAAGCGCGGGATAGAGCGCGCCCTCTTCGATTTGGAGCCGCTGCTTGGTGGTACGCTCGATCCATTGCAGCGTCGCGAGCCCGTGCATCGGCCCCCACGACAATGCCTTGAGCACGAGGAGATCGAGCGTCCCTCGCAGAAGATCGAGATCGGATCCGCCGGGCATCGTTCGTTCTAACCTAAGAATCTTAGGCTAGACTACGACCGCGCACGCGGGCTGTCAAGGATCGGTTGTCGTCCCCAGCGGTCCGTCTGTCATCCCGAGCGCAGCGAGGGATCTGCACTTCCCATCCGCAGTTGCCTAGCGAGGCGCGGCCCAGCGATCCTTTCCCATGCTTCATGATGCCGCCGCCGACCACGCTGTCACCCCCGAAGACGAGTGGATCTGGGGATGGGACGCCACACCGGGCATCGTTTCCGTCTGGGCCACGTTCGACGGTCGCGCGATCGTCTGGCGGCGCGTCGGCGAAGACGGCGCCCTCGTTCGCGATCAGGAACGCTTTCGGCCGTGGGTGCTCCTCGACTCGCTGGACGATCTCCAGCACCTCGGCCAGCGACTCGGGCCCGAGTCGGACGCGAGCGTGCGCGTCGCCTACCGCGAGCTCGGCGGCGACGGCGCGCTGCGGTGGCTCGTCACCGCGGCCGACACCCGCACCATCACGTTGGCGCTGCTGCACGGCGCCAGCCGGCGGCTCGGCCGCCCGGTCGCGCACGTGCGCGAGCTCGGCGCCGAGTCGATCCTCCTGTTGCCGCCGGAGGAGCAGTATCTCGTCGCGACCGGCCGGACGTACTTTCGAGATCTCTCATTCGATCAGATCCGCCGGCTGCAGTTCGATCTCGAGACGACCGGCCTCGACCCGCGGCGCGACCGCATCTTCATGGCGTCGGTACGCGATCCGGATGGCCGCGCCGTCGTTTTCGAAGCGCCGAGCGTCGACGACGCCGGTGAGGCCGAGGTGATCAAACGCCTCGTCGCCGCCATCCGCGCCGCGGATCCGGACGTCATCGAGAATCACAACCTCCACGGCTTCGATCTGCCCTTTCTCGACCGGCGCGCGCGAACGCGTCGGCGTGCCGCTATCGCTCGGCCGAGTCGGGCCGGCCGGGCTTCGGCGGCGTGCGGCGCGGAGGGGTTTCGCCGCCGACCCGAATGAACCCAGCCGCGTGCGATTCGTCGTGCCGGGGCGCGAGCTGATCGACACCCTCGACGCCGTACGCCGCTACGATTTCTCGACGCGCGAGCTGCCGAGCCACGGGCTCAAAGCCGTCGCGCGACACTTGGGGCTCGCGTCGCCGGATCGCGAGTACATCCCGGGCGCGCAGATCTTCGAAGTCTATCAGCGCGACCCGGCGCGCGTGCGCCGCTACGCCACGTCCGACGTCGTCGAGGTCGCGGGCATCTCCCGCCTGCTCGGCGGCGCGGCGTTCGCGCTCGCGCAGATGGCGCCGCGCCGCTACGAACGGCTCGCCGACGCCGGCGCGGCGACCGGCGTCATCGATCCCATACTCGTTCGGGCCTACCTCCGTGCGGGTTCCGCGCTTCCGGCGCATCAGCCGAGCGACGGCACGCCGCACAGCGGCGCGGCGCTGCACCTCTTCGCATCGGGCGTCGCGCAGCGCGTCGTAAAGGCCGACGTCGCGAGTCTCTATCCGTCGCTGATGCGCGCGTTTCGCATCGGCCCCGCGCGCGACAAGCTCGGCGCGCTGCTCGCGCTCGTCGACCGCATGGTCGAGCGGCGGCTCGACGCCAAGGCGCGCGCGAAGGCCGCGCCCGAAGGATCGGCCGAGCGGCATACGTACGAAGCGACGTCGGCGGCGATGAAGATCGTCGTCAATTCGGCGTACGGCTACCTCGCGGCCGGCGGCGACCTCACGCGCTTCGCCGACGTACACGCGGCGAACGAGGTGACGCGCCGCGGACGCGAGACGCTCCAGCTGATGTGCACCGAGCTTGCCGCGCGCGGCGTCACGCTCATCGAGGCCGACACCGACGGCGTGTACTTCTCCGTGCCGGATGCGTGGAGTGAGGAGGACGAACGGCGCGTGGTCACCGAGGTCGGCGCGTTTCTGCCGCCGCTCGTGCAGCTCGAGCTCGAGGGCCGCTACGCGGCGATGCTCTCACACGAGCCGAAGAATTACGCGCTGCTCAAGTACGACGGGTCGCTCGTGCTCCGTGGCGTCGCGTTTCGATCGAGTCGGGCCGAGCCGTTCGGCGAGAAGTTCCTTCGACGCGCGATCGCGCGTCTCGTGTCCGGCGACATCGTCGGCGTGCGCGACGCGTATCAGGAGGCGGTGATCGCGCTGCGCCGGCGAGCGGTGTCGACGCACGATGTGTCATCGCGCGTCCGTCTCACCAAGTCGCCCGAGCGCTATGCCTCGGTTCGGGAGCGCCGGCGGGAGCTTCCGTACGAAGCCATGCTCGCGAGCGGACACACCACGTGGAGCGTCGGCGATCGCGTTCGCGTCTATCGGACGCGCGCCGGCGAGGGCCGCGTGGTCGACGCGGACGACGACGCCGACGTCCAACACCGGTCCGATCCTCGAGACTACGACGTGGAGCACTACGTGCGCGTGCTCCGCGAGAATTTTGCGTCCCGCCTGGCGCGGGCGTTCACGCCGGAGGACTTCGATAGCGTGTTCTCGGATCCCGAGCAGCCGTCGTTGTTCGCGCCGTCGTTCGAGAGCATGCGAACCGTGCTCCGATCAGGAGCGACATGACGACGATTCACGAATGCGTCGAGGCCGATCCTCAGGCCAGCGAGCTCGCCACGCGCGATCGCTCGGCGGCGGTTCGCTTGCCGATCACCATCGACACGACGATCGGCAGCGCGACGAACGGGATGTGGCCGAAAAACTGCACCCACCAGCGAAAGTTGATCGCCGGCGCGCGGTGCGTGAAGTGCTGGATCACGACGAACGACATCGTCATCCAGATGAGCGGGCCGTAGAAGCACGCGACCGCGAGGACACCGCCCAGCGAAGAGGTGACCGACCGCAGCCAGCTCACGCTCGAGTAGAGGATCAGGAAGACGACCGACCACGTGAGCGCGACGGTGAGATGAAGCCCCAGGCCGATGAGTACCGTGCGCGTTCCGCCTTGAAGCGCGGACGGACCGAGCGGAACCGACGCGACGCCCTGCCAGAGGCGCGCAACCGTCGAGCCGTAGAAAAAAGCGGAGAGACAGCTCGAGAAGAGCGCGTCGATGACGGCGACGGTCAGCCAGGTACGAAGAAGCCGAGAACGCCAATCGCTGGGCATCGAGAGCCTCGCCAGGGTGAGTGGTGCCAATAAGCAGGCGAGGGACGGAATTCGCAACAACTACGGAAGCGTCTCGCGCTTCCAGTGTTGCGTATTCCGTTGCGCGTGACGTCGCAGTTGAGCGCTAGTTACTCCACCCCTCGGAACGCAACGCCTCCTCGAGCGCGCCTACGAACCGCTCGACCCTCGGCACCTGCGCGTTGTACCCCATCACGCCCACGCGCCACACCTTGCCGGCGAGCGCGCCGAGGCCTCCGCCCATCTCCACACCCATGTCGAGCAGACGGCGACGCACCTTCGCTTCGTCGACGCCGGGCGCGGCATTGATGACGTTGATCGTCGCGCACCGGTTCGCCGGCGGCGGAAAGAGCGACAGCCCGAGGCGATCGAGCCCGCGCAACCAACGCTTCGTGCGCCGCCTGGTGCCGCGCCCACCGCGCCTCGAGTCCCTCCTCGAGAATCAGGCGGAGCGCTTCGTGAAATCCGTAAATCGCCGCGATCGGCGCCGTGTGGTGAAACGCGCGTGTGCGATTGCCGCTCTTTTCGCCCCAGTACTGGAAGAGCAGCGACAGATCGAGGTACCACGTCGACGGCTTGGTCTTTCGCGCGCGCACCGCCTCCATCGCGCGCGGTCCGATCGTGATCGGCGCCAGCCCCGGCGGCGCGCCGATGCACTTCTGGCTGCACGAGCCCGCAGCGTCGACGCCCAATGCGTCGATCTCCAGCGGCACTCCGCCGAGTGACGTGACGCAGTCGATCGCCACGAGCGCGCCGTAGCGCTTCGCGACCTCGACCATCGGCGCGATCGGCTGGCAGGCGCCCGTCGTCGTCTCGACATGCACGAACGCGACGAGCTTCGCCGGTTTCTGCTCGAGCTGCGCTTCGATCTGTGCGGGATCGACGATCTCACCCGGGCCCACTTCAACCGTGCGGACCTCGGCGCCCGACCGCCGCGCCATCTCGGCGAGCCGCTGCCCGAAGTAGCCGACGACGCCGATGACGGCCGAGTCGCCCGGCTCGAGCAGGTTCATCATGATCGTCTCGAGGCCGGCCGAGCCGGTCGCCGAGATCGGCAGCGTGTGATGGTTCGCCGTGCGGTACACGCCGCGCAGCGCGCCCATCGTCTGGTCCATCAGGTCGACGAAGTACGGATCGAGATGGCCGACAGGGTTGGCGCCCATCGCGGCGAGCACGCGCGGATCGGGATTGCTCGGCCCGGGGCCCATGAGCAAACGCTCAGGGGGGTTGAGCGGCGGCGGCGCGGTGACGCGCGCCGTGGTCGTCGGTTCGGCGATTGTCGTCATGCCAGTCCTAGCTTTTGAGCGAGTCCGATGCGCTGCAGCTTACCCGTGGCGCCGACCGGAATCGCGTCGAGAATGAGAACCTTCTTTGGAACCTTGTACGGCGCGAGCCGCGCGGACGCGAACTCGCGCAGCTCCTTGTCCGTCGCCGTCGTGCCTTGACGCAGCACGATCGCCGCGGCGACCTCTTCACCCAGCATCTCGTGCGGCATCGCGAACGTCACGCACTGATGGACGGCCGGATGCTCCATGATGATCTCGTCCACCTCGCGCGGCGAGATCTTCTCGCCGCCGCGATTGATGATCTCCTTGAGGCGTCCGGTGATCGCGACATAGCCGTCGTCGTCCATCACGCCTTGGTCGCCGGTGCGGAACCAGCCATCATAGAACGCGTCGGCGTTCGCCGTCGGGTTGTTCTCGTAGGCCGTCATCACGTTCGGACCCTGGATGACGATTTCACCGGGTTGGCCGCGCGGCACTGTCGTGCCCGTCGTGTCGACGATGCGGATCTCGGGACCGCCGCTCGGTCCGACCGTCCCGGGCTTGCGCGGTCCAGACAACGGATTGCTGGCCATCTGGTGCGCGGCTTCCGTCATGCCGTACGCCTCGACGACCGGCACGTTGAACACGCGCTCGAGCTCCGCGATCACCGTGGGCGGCAACGCGGACGACGACGAGCGAATGAAACGCAGACGATGATTCTTCACGACTTCCGCGTTGCCCGGTGCACGCAGGAGGATCGCTTGGTGCATCGTGGGCACGCCCGTGTACCAGGTCGGCTTCACCTCGTCGACCCACGAGAAGAACTTGAGCGCGTTGAACCCCGGCGAGCAGCACACTTCTCCACCCGCGGACAGCGGCGCCGACAGCGCGGCGATCAGCCCGTGAATGTGGAAGAGCGGCATGATGACGAGATTGCGATCGTTCGCCGTCAGCGCGAGCGTTGTGCGGATATTGGCCGCTGAGGCGGCAATATTCTTCTGCGCGAGCGGTACAATCTTCGGACGAGAGGTCGTCCCGGACGTGTGGAGAACGAGCGCGATGTCGTCCGGGCCCGCGGCGCGGACCGGCTGCGCTTTCGACGAATTGTCCGTCTCGAACTGAAGCGAGAACGTCCCCGCGCCACGCTCGGGATGCGGCACGAGCCGAGCAATCGGAACGCCGAGCTTCTGCGCGACGCCGATCGACGGCGAGTCCTTCCCTGCCCCAACGATCAGCAGCTTCGCGCGCAGGTCCGTGAGGTAGAACTCGAACTCCTCGGCGCGGTACGTCGGGTTGAGCGGCGCCGCGGTCGCCGCGGAGCCGACGCTCAGGAATGCCGCCGCCATCTCCGGCCCGTTGTCGAGCACGATGCCGACGCGATCGTTCGGTCCGATGCCTTGCGACGCGAGCGACGCCGTGACGTTCGAGATGAGCGCCCGCAGGTCGCGATAGTTGAGCGGCTTTCCGCCCGGCGCGCTCAGCGCGGGTGCGTCGTCGGCGCCGGCTTTGAGAAACTCTGGGATCGTTCCTGCGCTCATGCCACTGTTAGGGAAAGAGTCGACAAATGGGCCGTCGCTGATGTGGCGGATGTCCGCCGAAACAACGGGCCCCTTCTATTCTAGCCGAGGGCCGCCTCTTCACGGCAGTCGATTCTCAATGATTTTCCGGCGTCGGCAACGCCAAGCGGCCATGCGAATCCGCGAGTCGCTTCGCGAGAAGGCTGACCAACGCGTACACGGAATCGATGTGCGGCGTCGGCGTTGCCGTCAGCCGCGCGAGCTCCACGACTGCGCCGACGAGCGCCTCGATCTCCATCGGCCGGCCCGCCTCGACATCCTGCAGCATCGACGTCTTGTGCTCGCCGACCTTCTCGGCGCCGGCAATCCGCTTGTCGATGCCGACGCGGAACGTGACGCCGAGCTTGTTGGCCACGGCTTCCGCTTCCGTCATCATCTGCACGCTCAGCTCGCGCGTGAGCGGATACTGCAACAGCCCGACGAGCGTCGCGTGTGTCAGCGCGCTGATCGGGTTGAAGCTCAGATTGCCCCAGAGCTTGAGCCAGATCTCGCTGCGAATGTCGGCGATCACCGGGCGCCTTGAATCCAGCCCGCACGAACGCCGCGGAGACGCTTTGCGCGCGCGCCGACGTCGAGCCATCCGGCTCGCCGAGCGTGAATCGCTTGCCTTCGACGACCCGAACGACGCCCGGCGCCTCGAGCGTCGCCGCGGGATACACGACCGATCCGATGACGCGATCGGCGTCGATCAGTCGGGCGATCGAGCCGTCGGGATCTGCCGAACGCACCGGCGTTCCCTCGTAGCCGCCGCCGTGCTTGTGGAAGTACCACCACGGAATGCCGTTCTGCATCGTGACGATCGCCGTTTCGTCGTGGCAGAGCGCCGCGACGTCCGCCGCGATCGGGCCGACCTGGTGCGCCTTCACCGCGAGCACGACGACGTCCTGCGGGCCGGCATCGTTTGGTCTTCTCGTACGCAGCCGCGCCGCGCGACCACTTCGGTGCCGTCTTCGCCGATGACACGCATGCCGTTGCTGCGAATCGCGGCGAGGTTCGCGCCGCGCGCGATGAACGTCACGTCTTCGCCGGCGGCGGCGAGCCAGCCACCGACGTAGCCGCCGATCGCTCCTGCGCCGACAACCGCGATCTTCACGGTCAGAACAGTTGCGCGCGCGGCGCGCAGCGGCTTGAGCACGAAGATCGCCATGATCGCCGCGACGAAGTTCATGATCGAGGCCGCGATGAACACGCCGCGCCAGCCGGCCGCGGACGCGCTGATCAAGCTGCTCAGCGGCACGAGCAACGAGGCCACGCCTTTGGCGACGTAGAGCAACCCCGCATTCGCCGACGCGAACTTTCGTCCATACGCGTCGCCGCAGATGGCGGGAAAGAGACTGTAGATCTCGCCGTACGCGAAGAACATCAGCGCCGTGAGCACCACGAACGCGAGCGGGTTTCGCCCGAATTGGCTCAGCAGCAGAATGACGACGCCCTCGATCAGAGAACGCGATCAGCATCGTGAACTCGCGCCCGATGTGGTCCGAGACCCAGCCGAAGAACGGACGACTCACGCCGTTCAGCACCCGATTCATCGAGAGCGCGAACGGCAGCGCCGCGAGCGTGACGCCAAGCATCGACACGGGGGAATCGGCGATGCCAAAATCGTTCGCGATGGGCGTCAGCTGCGCGGTGGCGATGAGTCCGCCGGCTCGCGGTGAGCGCGAACATCGCGAACATCACCCAGAACGCCGGCGTGCGCAGCATCTCGACTGGCGTGAACTCCCGTCCCCGCAACGGCTTTACACCCTTCACCGGCGTCGGCGCGCGATGCCGCGTAGGTCGCGTCCGGGCGCTCGCAGGAACCAGCTGACCAGGAATACCACGAGACCCTGCGCGAGGCCGAACTTGAGGAAGGCCGCCTCGTAGCCCTGGGACTTGATCATGTTGGCGATCGGAAAAACCGTGAACGCCGACCCCGCGCCGAATCCCATCGCGGTCAGGCCGGCGGCCAATCCACGCCGATCGGGAAACCATTTGAGCGCATTGCCGACACAGGCGCCATAGACCGCGCCGGCGCCGATCCCCCCGACGATCGCGCCGAGGTACAGCATCGGCAGCGAGTCGGCGACCGAGTTGATCACCCATGCCAACCCCACCAGGATGCCGGCCGCGACGCCGACGAACCGTGGTCCCACGCGGTCGACGAGATAGCCCTCGATCGGGCACGAGCCAGGTCTCGACGAGCACGAAGATCGTGAACGCCACCTGAATGGCGGAGGGACTCCACCCGTGCGCGTCGTGAATCGGGTTGACGAAGAGCGTCCAGCCATACTGGAGGTTGGCGATCATCGACATGCAGATGATGCCAAGGCTCAGCTGCCACCAACGGCCAAACCGCAGGGAGACGGCTTTCTCAGCGGAGATCGATACGGCTTCGGTCATTCTCGGAGGGATCCGATTGATTTTGGTGGCGCCAACATACCGCGTCGCGCGCCGGCTGGCGAGGCATGCCCGAATTTTGGGAGACCCACCGCAGGAACACCCAGGCTGCCTGGCCCGTTCACACGCGAGGGCTCCGGGCCTTACGCAATCGCCCGAGCGTCTCCGGACAGGACGACCATGCCGGGTTTTCGTTCATCAACGAGTCGGCCGAGATCGAGCTCGAACGCCAAGATGGACTCCAGCGGGCAAACGAACTCCGTCTCGATCCGATTCCATTGATCCTCGCGAGGTCCGGTGGTGGCTATACGCACCCGGGCGAGGAATCCGTTGGAGAGACCGGCACGTGTGATCTCGAGCCGAAGGCGCTCTTCCGCGTCGTCCCAGCCGCCGAGCAGTTGCGCGGAATCGCTTGTCAGTTCACGAATTCCGGCGATGTCGCCGAGGAAACGGTCGACATCGCGGCGAGCGATCCAAAACCCCGTTTCTCCGCTGAACCCACGACACGCGACCGCGACGCGGACGGCCAGAAAGTCGGCCGACGCCGGATTCGCTTGATACTCGCCTACCGTGAGGCGGAAGTCGGCGGTCACGTCGCTCGCCCGGGTTCGGAGGATCCAATGTCCGGCAACGGACCGGACGCGCCACCTGAGTATGCGAACGGCGACGTTGCCAGACCAGTGGGTTCGGAGCAGGTTCTCACACCCCCTCCCCGGCACATCACGCTGGCGTCCAGCGGCAAGTGATCCATGACCGACGCGAACGACCTCGAGCCCATCGAGCGCGCATCGCGCGATGAGTTAGCCGCCCTCCAATTGGCTCGGCTGCGGCGGCTGATTCAGCACGCGTACGACCACGTGCCGCTGTATCGAACGCGATTCGACGACGCGGGCGTGCATCCGACGGACGTCCGCGAGCTCGCCGACCTCGCGCGCTTTCCATTCACGACCAAGGCCGATCTCCGCGACCACTACCCGTTCGGCATGCTCGCCGTCCCTCGCGGGCAGCTCGCGCGCGTGCACGCGTCGTCGGGCACGACGGGAAAGCCGACGGTCGTTGGGTACACCGCGAGCGACATCGCGACGTGGGCACAGCTCGTCGCCCGCTCGATGCGCGCGGCCGGCGTGCGGCGCGGCCACCTGGTTCACGTCGCGTACGGCTACGGGCTCTTCACCGGCGGGCTTGGCGCACACTATGGCGCCGAAGCGCTTGGCTGCACCGTGATTCCGATGTCGGGCGGACAGACGGAGAAGCAAGTGCGCTTCATCGTCGATCTCGAGCCGGACGCGATCATGGTCACGCCCTCCTACGCGTTGGCGATCGCCGACGAGTTCACACGCCAGGGACTCGACCCGCGCGCCACATCACTGCGCGTCGGCATTCACGGCGCCGAGCCCTGGACGGACTCCATGCGCCGCGAGATCGAAGACCGCTTCGCGATGGACGCCGTGGACATCTATGGCCTGTCCGAGGTGATGGGACCCGGCGTGGCGAGCGAATGCGTCGAGACGAAGGACGGGCTCCATGTTTGGGAAGATCATTTCTATCCGGAGATCGTCGATCCCGAGAGCGGCGCCGTTCTGCCGGATGGAACGACCGGCGAGCTCGTGTTCACGACGCTCACGAAGGAGGCCCTTCCGCTCATTCGATATCGGACGCGCGACCTGACGGCCCTTCTTCCAGGCACCGCGCGCACGATGCGCCGCATGTCTCGAATCAGCGGCCGTTCGGACGACATGCTGATCGTTCGCGGCGTGAACGTCTTTCCTACACAGATCGAGGAGATCCTGTTGGGCGACGTGCGACTGAGCGCGCACTATGTGCTCGAGTTGCGCCGCGACGGACGTCTGGACGAGCTGACGGTGGTGTCGGAAGTGAAGTCGCGCGCGTTGACGAACGAAGCGGACCGAGCCACCGCGGCGGACGCGGTCGCGCGACGCATCAAAGATCTCATCGGCGTCACCGCGAGCGTGCGCCTCGTCGATCCCGGAACGATCGAGCGGTCACTGGGCAAGGCCAGGCGAGTCGTCGACCTCCGACACTAGAGCGCTGGACGACGTTCGAGCTCGTGGGCCCGCGAAGGCGACCCTGGATCGCACGTCCGCTTCGGGAGACGAGCGGTTTCATAGACGACGCGCGAGAAGTTGGCGTCGCGACCGAAGTGCAGCGGAGCTCGATCTCGAGGGCGGATGGGTAGATCTGCTCGAGGAAGCCGAACCCGAGTTCGCGGTGCACGGCGAAAAACGCGCTGATGATGGAGCTGGTCAGCTCTTCTTCGATCAGACCGCCAAGTCGTCGTATTGTCATAGCGCGAAGATTGGAGCAGCGGGCGGGCGTTCCATCACCCTTTCATTGCGTGCACAATCGAATGATCTCGGACGGGCGCGGGCCAGCAGAACTACGGCGCTCGTGGACGCCCCAACGAGATTTAGAATCGCGGAATGGGCGGACTCGGCGGATGGGGCGGAAAGAATCCTTTGAGTTGCCGAGGCGACTCTTTCGCGCCACGCGTCAAAAGAATCTTGTCCGCGACACTCCGCCACATCCGCCGACTCCGCGATTCCCTTTGTCGCTGTGGCAAGACTGCCACGATGCCACCGTGGACGTCTCAAAGAGATTTGAAATCGCGGAATGGCCGGACTCGGCGGATCGGGCGGAAGAATTCTTTGAACTGCCGAGCCGACTCTTTCGCGCCACGCGTCAAAGGAATCTTGTCCGCGACATTCTGCCCAATCCGCCCAGTCCGCGATTCCCCTTGTCGTTGTGGCGAGAATGCCGAGACGACACCGTGGACGCCGCCGACACTGTATTGCCAAACTCGGGAAGCGCGCAGAACATCCCTACGGGACTGCCGTTCGAATCGTCAGAGCTCGATCACGAACACCCTGGCAGCTTCAGCGTTTCAGCAGGTGCCGCGATCGCAGGACGCCCCTTCGACTTGAGCATCGCGTTCAGCGCGGTGAGCTCGGCGCCCGCGACATGCTCCCACGCCGTCGCCACGGTCCGCAACTCCTTGCACGTCGCGTCGAACGCGGCAAGGGCCGCCGACGTTGGCGCCATGTCGCCGTTGTCTTGCGCGTTGAGTTGCGCGACGAGCGCGCCGTTGAGCGCGCGGAAATTCGGCGGCGTCGCCTGACCACGGCCACGTCCGCCACCGCGGCCGCGACCCGCATCGAGGCCGGCAACCGTGTCGAGCCGTGACGCCAAGGCCGCCGCTCTCGCCGCGACATCGCCGAGCTCCGATTGCGCGCCGGATGGTACGGCGCCGCGGAGCGCCGTCTGGAGCGCCACCGCCATCGTGTGACCGGAATACGACGCTTTGATGCCGGCGTAGATCCTCATCTGCAGCGCGTGTTGGGCACTCATCGCCGCGGGCGTCGCCGGCGTGTGCGGATCGTTGCGCACGGCAACCGATCTGCGTCGTCGTCCGTCCGTCGGCGGTGAGCTTGATCGTGTACGTGCCCGCGATCGCGATTGGCCCCTCCGGCGCCGGCGGCGTCAGTCCGGGATTCGCGTTGATCTCGAACGAGTGGCCGAACGCCGGCGGCGAGTCGTAGCGCAGATCCCAATGCGCCCGATTGGTCTCGGCGCGCGTGGGCAGCGGCGCCGGTTTCTCGACCCAGAAGTTCGGGTGCGGCGGACGCGCCGCTTCGGGAACTGGCGTCATCGGCGCGCTCGACAGATGTCGCACGAGCGCGCCGGATGAATCGAGGACGTCGATCGTGACGTCGCGCGACGGCGTGCTCGCGAGCCAGTAGTCGATCGCCGCGCCGGGAGGCGGATTCAACGCATGCGGCACTTCCGGCGGGAACGGCGTGTCCGCGCCGACGTTGCGGCGCACACGCACGGCGTCGCCGGGCTTGAAGAGATGCGACGCCTCGCTGACGATCGTCGGCGTCAGCTGCCGCAGCGTCGAGTAGTCGTCGATCACCCAGAAGCCGCGCCCGTAGGTCGCGACGACGAGATCGTTGTCCTTGATCGCGATGTCGCGGTACGACGTCGTCGGCAGGTTCTGCATCAATGTCTGCCAATGGCCGCCGTCGTCGAAGGAGACGTACATGCCGCTCTCGGTGCCGGCGAACAACAGGCCTCGCTTCTTCGTGTCGTTGCGGACGACGCGCACGAAGCTTCCACCCGGCTGGTTCGTCGCGAGGCCGTCGACGATGCGCGTCCACGACTTGCCGTAGTCGTGCGTGCGATAGACATAGGGCGCGTAGTCGCCGACGCGGTGCAGATCGATCACCGCGTACGCCTCCGCTGCGTCGAAGTGCGACGGCTCGACCGCCAACACCTCGGCGCGGTTGGCGTTCGGAATGCCGGGAATCGATGCGTCCTGCCACGTCTTGCCGGCGTCGCGCGTGACCTTGATCATCCCGTTGTTCGTGCCGACCCACAGCATGCCGGCCGCGACGGTCGAGCCGCGCATCGATTCGATCGCGCCGCCGGGCGGCGTAAACCCGCCCGCGGTGGACGGCGTGGGCGGCGCATCGGGACGAACGCCCAGGTCAGGGCTCATCGACGTCCAGTGCGCGCCGCCATCCGTCGTCGACCACACCGATTGGAATGCAGCGATGAGCATATGCTGATTCCACGGCGCGAAGATGATCGGCTGCGACGACGTCGTACGAAGCCGGCGCGACGGATCGATCGCGGGGCTGACATTGATCCACTGCTCCGTGGGATACGAGATGCGCAGAATGCCCGACCCGCTGGCGTAGACCGTGTTGGGATCGAGCGGATCCGGCACGATGGTTCCCCACTCCCAGCCGGACACCGGATTCCAGTCCAACGGGGTGATCGCGCCGAGGTTGCCGCGAACGCGCGTGCGGATGGCGCCGGCGTCCTGCTGCGTGCCATAGACCCAGTACGGCGACGAGTTGTCGACCGAGAGATGATAGATCTGATCGGTCGACTGGTTGTACCACGAGCTCCAGGTGTCGCCGCCGTCGAGGCTCACGACGGCCCCCTGGTCGAGTCCGAGCAGGATGCGTTTGCCATTCGTCGGATCGATCCACATTTGCTGCGGATCGTCGCCGCCCGGCGCACCCTTGAAGCCGGTGAACGTGTTCCCGCCGTCGGTCGACTTGTAGCTCGAGGTGTTGATGACGTAGACCAGGTCGGGATTGGTGGGATCGACGTACACGCCGCAGTTGTAGCCGCCTTGACCGTTCCGAATTCGCGGATCGTCCGCGGCCATCTGCTTCCAGGTCGCGCCGCCGTCGTCCGATCGGTAGAACCCGTTGTTCGACGTCAGAAAGACGCGCTGCGCGTTCGTGTTCATCGCCACAGCGATCGACGTGCGTCCGTTGAGCCGCGGCAGACCGGCGCCACTCAGCTTCGTCCAGGTGACACCGCCATCGGTCGATTTGTAGACCATCGTCGCGGTGGGACCTTCATTGCCCGCCGCGCCCGCCGGCGGTTGTGGCGGGGGCGCGTTCGGCGGCGGCGGCGGCGTGTAGTGCAGCACCGTCGTCGCGAAGATCACGTTCGGGACGTCGTTCGCGCGCGCCAGCTTCTGCAGGCCGGTGCTATCGTCGACGAAGAGCGTCTGCATCCACGTGGCGCCGCCGTCGGTGCTGCGAAACACACCGCGCGACTTGCTCTTCACGTGGACGTCGCCCTGCGCCGCGATCATCACGACGTTCGGATCTTTTGGATCGACCAGCATCGACGGGATCTGCTTCGTCGCGTCGAGGCCCATGTGCCGCCAGGTCTTTCCGGCGTCGGTCGACTTGTAGACGCCATTGCCCTCGTTGATTCCGCCGCCGGTAATCAGGTCGCCGGTGCCGACGTAGATCACGTTGGGATCCGACGGCGCGACTTCGACCGCGCCGATCGACGACACGTCTTTGACGGCGTCGAAGACCGGATACCACGTCTCGCCGGCGCTGGTCGTCTTCCACACACCGGCCGCGGGCAGCCCGATGTAGAATGTGCCGGTCGAGCCGATGGCGCCGGAGACCGCGGCCACGCGCCCGGCGCGGAATGGACCGAGGTTGCGCCAGATCAGGCCGGCATAGAGGCGTGGATCGATCGCCGGCGTCGATTGCGCCGGAGCCGGCGACGAAACGGAAAGGATCGCGAGCGCGATGCTCGCGACGAGAGTGAAGCGCTGGAAACGTGGCATGGCAGCGACCCCGAGGTGGAGGCCAAAGGCTGCTCGCAGTATGCTGCGCTCCTGGACGCCGCGGCAAGCCGCCGCGACGTTAGGATTTGCTGCTCGTGAGGGCCAGCACCGCGTATGCCGTCGCGGCGTCGCTCATGAACTTGCCAATGTCCGTCTTGGGGTCGCGCTGTTTGTTGAGCGAGGATGCGGTCCACATGCCGGTGGTGCGATCCTGATGCTGCACCAACCAGCCGAGCGCGCGCGAGACATGCGTCTCGCCCGGCGGCAGGCCCGCGCGTTGCAGCGCGTACGCGACGAGGCCTGTGGCGTAGCCGTCACTCGCCGAGTCGACCGGCGCGGCGTCGGAGCGCTTCCATTGACCGAGTGATGCGAGACTCCAGCCGCCGTCGGCGCCTTGGCGATCGCACACCGCGGTCACGACCGCGTGCCGCTCATCCGGGGTGAGCAGGTCTGGAATACCGCCCGACGCCCAGAGCAGCATCATGCGATTGAACAACGACTGCGTCGCGATGCCCTTTCGCAAATACTCACGGAGCCGCGTGACGCGCTCCTGATTGTCCGCGCTCGAGGCGTAGCCGCCCGGTTCGCGGCCGACCGCGATGGCCGCGAGCGCCGCGCCGAAGTACGGGCTCTCGTTCGCCTCCCACGGCTCGTTGTGAAAGTTGAGCCATGCCCACCCGCCGTTGAGATCGCCGCTCCGAAACTGCAAGGCCCACATGTTGTCGAGCGCGAGGCGGGCCTCGTCGCTCTGTTGACCGGCATGCGCGTCGCGTGTCGCCAGGATCACTGCGTTCAGCACGGACTCCGTACCCCGAGATTCGCTCGTCTTCGGCAATCCGCGCGTCTGGTCGGGATAGAACGGCTCGACCTCTTTCCAGAGACGCACACGCTTGATGACGTCATCGACCGCTTTCCGCTGCGCCGACGGCATATCCGACTCGCGCAGCGCGTCGCCGAGCGCTGTGCGCGCGAGTGCATACGGGAGGGCCGTATGGCAGGACACGCACGCCGTCTGATGATCGCGCGCGGCGGTTTGCCAGCTGGACCACCAACTCTGCCGCGCATCGAGGTATGCGGCCGCGGCGCGCGCGTCCCATGATTCCTGTGCGGCGAGCGAGCCCGCGACGGTCAAGAGTCCAAGCGCTGCAGCGGACACTGCTCTCATTGGCTTGTCCTCGGAGGAGTCACTGCTCGACGAATGTAGTCCGCTTCGCCCCTGGGCTGCCAATCAGAACGAACCGGCCGCGGCCGGCGCGGGTCCGGCATCGGTCAGGACCTTGCGCACCGGATCGATGCGAAGGTTGAGACCTTCGAGCGAGCGCGCACCCAGCAACACGAGGTCGAGCGGCTCGCCGAACACGACGTCGTCGGTCGCCGAAGTTCCGGCGGCGTAGATCCACGCGGACCCTGTCCAGCGAGTGAGCACCGTGCCGTTGGCCTGGCGAAAGTGCGAGACCTTGCGACGCTGAATGCCGAGCGACTCCAATACGCTGGCCGGAAACCACGACAATTCGGCGCCCGTATCGATGAGAACGTCGCGCAGCAGCTCGCGACGGCCCGGCATCGCCGGATTCTCGATCTCGACGTCGATTCGGAAGCTTCCCATATCGTCGGTCATTTTACCCCCGGAGGCGTCGCCGAGTAGTACCGTTTTGTTGCGTGCCGAGTCAAGGTGTGGCGAGCACGGCGGCCTACCAAATGTCCCCAACCGTGAAGCCTTCCGGAAATGGATCGTCGGGATCGACGACGTACGTCGCCAGGCCGGTGATCCACGCCTGACCGCCGAGGGTCGGCACCACCGCGGGATATTTGCCGACGCGCGTCTCCTCGACGAGCCGGCCGGTGAACACCGTGCCGAGGACGCCGGCGTGTCGAAAGTCTTGATTGAGCGGAAGACGTCCCTTGGCGTGCAGCGTCGCCATCTTCGCGCACGTGCCCGTGCCGCATGGCGAGCGGTCGATCGCGCCGGTCCACGTGGACGGCTTGCTCCAGTCGAGCGTGCCCGTCGAGACGACGACGGCGTTCTGCCAATCGGCGTCGCTCGAGAGCGGTGGGCCGGAGAGCTGCGCGATCGTCACGCCGTCGAAGCCGGGCTGCTCCGGGTGGACGACCGGACATTGCTCGCGTGCCGCGGCTTTGACCATCTCGCCGATGCGCGTGATGTCGCGTCCTTCGTCGGGCGTGAGACGCAGTCCAAATTGCGCCGCGTCGGCGATGACATAGAACATGCCGCCGTACGCGACGTCGACGGTGACCGTGCCGAGATGTGGCACCTCTATCCTGGTGTCCAGATATGCTGCGAAGGCAGGCACGTTGCGAAACGTGACGCGTTTCACCTTGCCGCCCGCGCAGTCGGCTCGCACGCGAATGAGGCCCGCTGGACTCTCGAGCGTGAGCTCGGTGACGGGCTCCTGCATCGGCAGCATGCCAGTTTCCAGAAGCACGGTCGTCACGCAGATCGTGTTCGTCCCCGACATGCCCGGATACTCCACCTGCTCCATGATGACGTAGCCGGCCTGCGCGTCCGGATGCGTCGGGGGAAGGATCAAGTTGCAGTTGGCGGCGGGATATCCGCGCGGCTCGCGGAGCATGCGCTTGCGCAACCCATCTGCATGATCGCGCAGATGGCACATCTTCTCGTACATCGTCGCGCCCGGGACGTCGAGCACGCCGCCGACGATCACACGCCCGTGCTCACCACACGCGTGGGCGTCGACGGCCTGGATCATATTCGAAACGCGCATCGCCTCTCCTATTTCAGTCGGCCGTACTTGCGAAGCACGTCGCGCAAACCGGTCCGCCGAGGACGCCGCCTTCCTTCACCCAGTCGGTGCCGATGAGGTCACCGAAGCCGTTCCCGGCGAATGTTCCGGCAAACACCGGCTCCCACTTCGTTCCCTTCGGTAACACCACCGTCACGCCGGTGCGCATTGCGTGCGGGCCATCGAACGGCACACCAAGGTCGCGGGCGCGCGGTTTGGTCTGTGCCAACGCCGCGCCGGCAACGACGAGCAGCGGCACGACCGCGAGATGTGCGGGTCGGGACGACACGAACGAGAAGGTACGCGTGCTGGCCGCGATGGAAAGTGTCGGCCTCGGACGAAATGTCAGAATGCGCAAAGTATTTCCGAATCCGCCGGCAACCGCTTACATCGGCCCTGGCACCCGGAGACATTTTTCAGGAGTCCGCGGTTTCTGGTCGTGTCTCTCTTGCGATATCGGTCTCGTGTTATTCGCTCAGTTCCGGCGAGCGCGAACGCTCGCCCTGTCGTTCCTTGGAACGCTCGCTGCCGACTGTTCCAAAGCGCCGCCGCCGCCCGCGCAACAACAGGCGGCTCCGCCCCCGCAAGTCGGTGTCGTCTCCGTCTCACCCGCGACCATCGCCGAACCGTACGAGCTCGGCGCGCAGGTTCAGCCCTTCCGTCGCGTCGAGGTTCGCTCGCGCGTCGAAGGCATCATCGTCGAGCGCCCGTTCGTCGAGGGCAGCGTCGTCTCCACCGGCCAAGTGCTCTACCGGCTCGACCAGGTGAAATACGAAGCGGCCTACCGCAGCGCGCTCGCCCGGCTCAACAACGCGAAGCGAACGGTCGCGCGGCTCGAGCCGCTCGTCCCCAAGCATGCGGTCGCGCAGCAGGACGTCGACAACGCGCGCTCGGAGCTCGAGTCGGCGCAGGCGGCGGTGGACGCGGCGAAGAAGGATGTCGACGACTGCGTCATCCGCGCCGAGATCAGCGGGCAGGTCGGACGCGCGCGGCTCGAGCTGGGCGCGCGCGTCACGGGCTCCGGCGATCTGCTGACGACGATCGATGAGCTCGATCCCGTCTACGTGACCTTCCATCCGTCGTCGCAGCAGTTGGCGACGTGGGAGCGCGATCCGCGCGCGGGCGCGCTGATCCGGCCGGGAAGCAACCTCGCCGTGCGCGTCATCCTGCCCGACGGCTCGCTGCTCTCGCGCGCGGGAACGCTCAACTTCGTGGCACCGTCGATCGACTCGGCGAGCGGCACGGAGGAGTTTCGCGCGACGTTCGCGAACGCCGATCGCCGCTTGTTGCCCGGACAGTTCGTTCGGGTTCGACTCGATGGCTTCGCGCGCTCGGCGGCGCTGGCCGTGCCGCAGCGAGCGGTGATGCAAGGCATGGGTCGCCAATTCGTGTATGTCATCGGTCCCGGCGACACGGTCACGGCGCGCGACGTCACAACCGGTCCGTGGAGCGGACCGCTCTGGATCATCGACCGAGGGCTCGCCGCGGGCGACCGCGTGGTGGTCGAAGGCACGCAGAAGATCGCGCCGGGCCGCGTCGTCAAACCCGTTCCGTTCATCGACAGCACGACGGTCGCGGCGGGTAAGGCGCGATGATCGAGACTGACGTCATCCCGAGCACGGCGAAGGCACTGCAGTTCCGGCCCGAGACGAAGGAACCAGAACCGCGCTACTTCTTCATTCGTCGTCCGATCTTCGGCGCCGTGATCTCGATCGTCATCACGTTGCTCGGACTGTTCGCGATTCGCCTGCTGCCCATCGCGCGCTATCCGCAGATCACGCCGCCGGCGGTCCGCATCAGCGCGAACTTTCCGGGCGCGACATCGGAAGACGCGGCCCAGGCGGTCGCGGCGCCGATCGAGGAGCAGCTGGCGAGCCTGCAGGGCATGCTCTACTTCTCGTCGACGAGCTCCGGCGACGGAACGGCGGCGATCGCGGTGACGTTCGACGTCTCGCGCAACCAGGACCTCGCTGCGGTCGACGTGCAGAACGCGGTGAAGCTCGCCGAGCCACAACTGCCGGACGCGGTGCGCACGAACGGCATCACGATTCTCAAGGCGAACACGGACATCCTGGGCATCGTCGCGCTGCAGTCGAGCGATCCCCGCTACGACGCGACGTACCTGGCGAACTACCTCAAGCTGTTCGTCGTCGACGAGATCAAGCGCGTTCCCGGCGTGGGCGACGCGACGCCCTTCCCCGCGCGCGATTTTTCCATGCTCCTGGAGCTCGATCCGGATCGAATGGCGCAGCTCGGGTTGACGGTGAACGACGTCGCCGCCGCGGTGCGCGAGCAGAACGCGACGAATCCCGCGGGGCGCCTGGGCGCCGAGCCGTCGCCGCCGGGCACGCAGCTGACGTTGCCGATCACGACGATCGGGCGCCTGAAGACGCCGCAGGAGTTCGATGACATCGTGATCCGCGCGCGGCCCGACGGCTCCATCGTTCGGCTGCGAGACATCGGCCACACCGAGCTGGGCGCGCGCAGTTACGATCTCGAGGGCCGCCTGAACGGCGTGCCGACCGCGTTCGCGCTGCTCTACACTCGCCCGGGCGCCAACGCGCTCGCGGTGAAGGAAGCGGTGGCGAAGCGCCTGTCTGAGATGCAGGCGGGGTTTCCCGCCGGCATTCGCTGGTCGATGCCGTTCGACACGACGCCGTTCGTGAGCGCGTCGATCCACGAAGTCGTGATCACGCTCGTCGAAGCGATGATCCTCGTGACCCTCGTCGTGTTCCTGTTCCTCCAGAGCTGGCGCGCGACGATCATCCCGATGCTCGCCGTGCCAGTCAGCGTGATCGGAACATTCCTCGGCTTCCTGGCGTTCGGCATGTCGATCAACGTGCTGACGCTGTTCGGCCTCGTGCTCGCGATCGGCATCGTCGTGGACGACGCGATCGTCGTGATCGAGAACGTCGAGCGCATCATGGCGAGCGAAGGGCTGTCGCCGCGGCTCGCCGCCGACAAGGCGATCCGGCAGGTCGGCAGCGCGCTCGTCGCGATCGTGCTCGTGCTGTGCGCGGTGTTCGTGCCCGTCGCATTCATCGGCGGAGTGACGGGCGAGCTGTTCAAGCAGTTCGCGCTCACGATCATCATCGCCGTCGTGCTGTCCGGTCTCGTCGCGCTCACGCTGACGCCCGCGCTGTGCGCGCTGCTCCTGACGGAGTCCAACGAAGCGCACACGACCGGATTTTTCGGCTGGTTCAATCGCGTGTTCGCGCGCGCGACACGGCGCTATACCGGCGCCGTGAGCGCGGTCATCGCGCGTCCGCCGATCTGGGTCGCGGTCTTCGTCGTCTTCGTCGCGATCGCCGGCTTCTTGTGGCGCAAGCTGCCGACCGCGTTCATCCCGACCGAAGACAAAGGCTACATGGCGCTGTCGGTGCAGTTGCCTGACGCCGCGTCGCTCCAACGCACGGTGGCGACGGTCGCCAAGGTCGAGCAGATCCTCCGCGCCGAGCCGGCCGTGGTCAACATCGTCGCGCTGGCGGGACTCAACTTCCTGAACGGCGGCGCGAACACGACCAACGGCGCGACGATCTTTCTCAATCTCAAGCCGTGGGACCAGCGCGGGCCACACGACGCGCTCGACTCGATCGCCGCGCGCGTCAACCGAAAGCTGTTCGGTCTTTCCGACGCCACCGCGTTCGGGTTCAATCTGCCCGAGGTGCCGGGGCTGGGCACCACCGCCGGCGTCGAGATCAACCTGCAGAACCGCAACGGTCAGGACATTCGCGAGTTCGCGCAGCACGTCGAGGAGTTCCGGCAGGCCGTGAACAAGCTGCCCGCGGCGGGCGCGATCAATACCGTGTTCCGGGCAAGTGTGCCGCAGGTCTACGTCACCGTCGACCGAACCGCCGCGAAAGCGCGCGGCGTGAACCTGAGCGACTTGTTCAACACGCTGCAGGCATTCCTCTCGACACTGTACATCAACGACTTCAACCTGTCGGGCAAGACCTACCGCGTGCAGGCACAGGCCGAAACGCAGTTCCGCCAGCAGCCGAGCGACATCGGCAAGCTGTACGTGCGCGGATCGAACAACACGATGATCCCCGTTTCCGCGCTGACGACGACGAGCTTCCGCAGCGCACCAACGGTGGTGCCGCGCTTCAACGGATTCACCTCCGCGCAATTCACCGGCGCGCCGAAGCCGGGGCACAGCTCGGGCGAGCTGCTCAGGGAAGTCGACGATCTCGTGCAGACGCAGTTCGCGTCGGCGGGCATCGGTGTTTCGTACTCCGGCCAGTCGTATCAGGAACGTGCGTCGAGCGGCGACGCGGCGCTCGTGTTCGTGCTCGGCTTGATTCTCGTCTTCCTCGTGCTCGCCGCGCAGTACGAGAGTTGGTCGGTGCCGTTCGCGGTGCTCTTCGGAGTTCCGTTCGGCGTGCTGGGCGCGCTGCTCGGCATCTGGGCTCGGCATCAGCCGAACGACATCTATTTTCAGGTCGGGCTGATTGCTGTTGTCGGGCTCGCGGCGAAGAACGCGATTCTGATCGTGGAGTTCGCCAACGAGCTCCGCGCGCACGGCATGGGCATCCGAGAGGCCGCCGTCGAAGCGGCGCGCGAACGACTGCGCCCGATTCTCATGACGTCCTTCGCCTTCATCCTCGGCGTTCTGCCGCTCATGCTCGCGAGCGGCGCCGGCGCGATGAGCCGGCACTCCATCGGAACGGGCGTCTTCGCGGGGATGTTGTTCGCCACCCTCATCGGGATCTTCTTCATTCCGCTCTTCTTCCGAATCATTCGCGGGCTTGCCGAAGGGCGCCGCGCGACCCCGACGACGGAGCGCGCCTGATGCGCGGCCATCGCGTCGCGCTCGCGGCGGTTGCGCTCCTCTCGGCGTGCACGGTCGGACCAAAATACACTCCCGACGTGGTGGTGGCGCCGAGCCAGCGCGTGGGCGCCGCTCGCATGAGCGATTCCACGCAACGGTTCTTTGATTCGCTGGCCACGGAGCGGCTCGTCGACACCGGCGTCGCCGTGCGGCGGCCGGCGGTGTACCAGATCCGCTCGCGAGACTCGCTGGAGTCCATCGCCTGGCTCGAGATTCTGCGCGATTCGTCGCTGGTGCACCTGGTCGACGTCGCGGTGCGACAGAACCGCAACCTGCACCTCGCGCAGGCGCGAATCAGCGAGTTCCGCGCGGCCGCCGGCGTGGCGAAGGCACCGCTCGCGCCGTCGCTCACGCTCAATACGTCTGAGAGCTCTAATCAAGTGGCGCTCGGCGCGTTTCCGCCGACCTCCTATCGCGCCGCGCGACTGACGGCCGATCTCGCGTGGGAGCTCGACTTCTGGGGACGCATCCGTCGCGGCGTCGAGGCGGCCAATGCCGACCTCGACTCGCAGGAAGCCGCCGCTCGTGCGACGGTGCTCTCGCTGGTCAGCGACGTGGCGACGAGCTACCTGCAACTGCTCGAGCTCGATCAGGAGCGCGACATCGCCGAGCGGACATTGAGCTCCCGGAAAACGACGCTCGACGTGGCGCGCGCTCGCTACGCACAAGGCCTCACGTCGGAGCTCGACGTCCGCCAGTTCGAGGCGCAGGTCGCCACGCCGGCGGTTACGCTGGCGCAGACGGAGCGCGCCCGCGCGGTGACCGAGCACAACATCGACGTTCTCATCGGGGAAACCCCGACTCACGTTCGGCGCGGCGGAACGCTCGTCGACGCTGTGCGGTCGCTCTCGATTCCCGACTCGATCCCCGCGGCGATGCTCGCTCGCCGGCCGGACCTCCAACAGGCCGATCGCACCTACGCCGCCGCGACGGCCCGCATCGGCGTCGCCGACGCCGCCAGGCTTCCGACGATCAGCATCATTGGGTCGTTCGGCAGTCAGGCCGGCGTGCCGAACAATGTGTTCGGTGATCAAACACGGGTCTATCAGCTCTTCGCCGGCGTCTCGTTCCCGGTCTTCGACAACGGCCGGCTGGCGAACCTGTCGGCCGCCGCGCGCGCGCGCGCCGAGCAAGCGAAGGCGAGCTATGAGTCGACCGCGCTGAACGCGCTGCGTGAAGCGAATGACGCGCTCGCCGGCGTCCGTACTGCTCGCGACCAGGCCGTCGCGCAAGCGACGCAGGTGACGTCGCTCCGCCAGGCGCTCGACCTCGCCGAATCGCGCTACGAGGCCGGACTCTCGACGTATCTCGATCTCCTCGACGCACAGCGCAGCCTGTTCAGCGCGGAGCTCGCGCTCAGCCAGGCGCAGTTGGGAGAGCTCACGGCCGCCGTTCAGCTCTACAAGGCACTCGGCGGGTCGTGGACTCCGCGCTGAGCGAAAACCGGGGCGATCACGGAGCGGCACGGTCGAAGACAGACCGGCACGGAAGAAACCAACCTTTGAGCAAACCAGGTTGGAAGCCATGGAATCAAGCCGTAGTGTTTTTGTCAAAGAGAAGGGTTCGCGGTTCCGTGTCCGTCAGTCGGTGACCGTGCCGATCCGTGATGAGTCTTTCCCCCGTTCCGCCCCGTGGTGAGCCGTTCCGCCGGCCGAGAGAAATTGTGTTGTCCGGGCAGCCTGAGAATCACATACTGCAGTCCCCCCAACACGCCTCAACTCCTTCCCGGTACCCCACCATGCATGCGATCCGCAGGATCGTAGCCCTCGCTGTCGGGTTTTCGAGCTTTGCCTCGGCGCTCGCGGCCCAGTCCATCTCCGTCGGTCTACGCGGAACCGGCAGCTTTCCGACGGGCTCTTTCTCGGAGACGCAAACGCAGGCCGGAGCGAATGGCGCCGTGATCGCGGGCGCGAAGTCGGGCTTCGGCTACGGCCTCGACGCCGCGATCTCGATGGGCTTCATCGGCATCTATGCCAGCTTCGATCACGTCAGCTTCGATTGCCAAACGGCGACGTGCTCCACCGACGGGAAGTACACGCTGCAGGGTGTGACCGCGGGCCTGAAGCTTTCGACGCCGGGCGTGTCGCTGCTGCGGCCCTTCATCAAGGGCGGCGTGACGTTCAACGATCTCCAGGGCGGATACGGCGGGCAGTCGTCCAACGTGCTCACGACCGACAAGGCGCCGGGCTACGAAGTCGGCGTCGGCGCGGACATCTCGTTCCTCGGGATCGTGAGCCTGTGCCCGCAGGCGCGCTACATCGGGCAGAACCTGAAGGCCAAGATCCCCGGCGTGAACGTCACCGCGCCGGGGGCGACCGGCCAGGCCGTCAACTACTTCACCTTCGACCTCGGCCTCGCCGTTCACACGCCGTTCGGCCGGTAATCGGTGCGAGAGACCGCCACGGCGCTCGTGGATCTCGGTCCTGACGGCATCCTGACCGTCAGGATCCGAGACGGCGCCCATCAATCGCTCGCCGACGCCGAGCAGAACCTCGGCGCCGCGCTGGCCGAACGCGACGGCGCGCGACGACCGCTGCTCATCGACATTCGCGAGGCGCAGCCGCTCGACGCCGAGGTCCGGCACTACTACTCCGGGCAGGTTCTCGTCGACGGATTCTCCGCGCTCGCGCTCCTCATCGACGCGAGCCCGCTCGGGAAGATGATGGGCAACGTCTACTTCCGCGTGGCCCGGCCGGGCATTCCAACCAAGCTGTTCACGCAGGTCGCGCAGGCGCACGAATGGCTCGCGTCCTATCGGCAATGAGCGATGACGCCTCGAGACTGAGTTTCGAGCGCGAGCGCGTCGACGCGCTGCTCGAGCATCTCGAGAGCATGGCAGGCGGCGACATTCGATCGACGGTGCCGGTCTCACCGGCGCGCGACGAGCTCGATGCGATCGCGTTCGGCATCAACGCGCTGGCCGACGAGCTGCGATGGGCGAACGCGCGCATGAACGAGGCCGAGCGACGCACCGCCGACGAGTGGCTGCGCGCGAAGGAACGCGCCGAGCGCGCGAACGAAGCCAAGTCGGTCTTTTTGCGCACCGCGAGTCACGAGATCCGAACGCCGATCGCCGCCATTCTCGGCATCGCCGATCTCCTCGCCATCGGCAGTGAGTCGGACGACGATCGCGCCGATCTCGTGGACCGGCTCCGCGCGAACAGCCGCGCGCTCCTGTCGCTCGTCTCGAACGTGCTCGACCTCTCGCGGCTCGAGGCGGACAAGATCGAGCTCAGCCTCGAGCCGATCTCGCTGGTCGATCTCCTCTCGGAAGTCGTCCACAGCCTCGAGGCCGAAGCACGGAAGAAACGTCTCTCGCTTCGCGTCGAGACGAATGCGACCTCCGCGATCACGATCGAGACCGACCGAATGCGGTTGCGACAGATCCTCGTCAACATCGTGGCGAACGCGGTGAAGTTCACGGCGCGCGGAGGGGTCGTCGTCTCGCTGCGCGAAGACCGCATCGGCGTCGAGCGGCGCATCACGATCGACGTCAGCGACACCGGCATCGGGATCGATATGAATCAGCGCGAGCACCTGTTCGAGCCGTTCGGCCAGGCCGATTCGTTCGTGGCGCGAGCGTACGGCGGATCGGGTCTCGGTCTCGCGCTGTCGTCGCGGCTCGCCGAGCAGCTCGGCGGACGGCTGGTTCTCTTCGCGAGCGAGCCCGGAAAAGGCAGCACGTTTCGTCTGACGCTCGACACGTTGAACGCCGAAGCGATCGTCGCCGGCGGCCACGACAGGGACACGCGCACGGCACGAGACGCCGCGAAGCGTGTCCTGGGCGGCATTCGCATCCTGCTCGCGGACGACAATCCCGACCTTCAGCTTGCGATCGGGCGGTCGCTCGAGATGGAAGGCGCCTCGGTGTCGTACGCGTCCAATGGGCGCGAGGCGATCGACATGGCGTGCACCGGCGAGTTCGACGTCGTGCTGCTGGATCTCCTGATGCCAGTGATGAACGGCCTGCAGGCGGCGCGCGTGCTTCGCGAGCGCGGCTATCGCGCGCCGATCATCGCGATCAGCGCCGACGCATCTCCCGACACGCTTGCGGCCTCGATCGACGCCGGCTGCAACACGCATCTCTGCAAGCCTTTCGAGCCGAGCGACCTCACCGCCTCGATCCGCTTTTTGCGACGCGAAGCGCTCGAGACCGTTGGCCGGTAGCCGCCACCGCGGCGAGGATCCCGGGATGCGGCAACCTCGCACGGGTGCCATGTTTCGGGGCAATCAGTCGACGCCCAGGGTGATTCAATGTCCGCTCATCTCGTCGCACTCGTCGCCTTCCTCGCCGCCGCACCCCTTTCGGCACAGCGAGATTCCGCCCGCACACCGCGCGCGATCGGCAACCCCGACCCGCGCACGGGTCAAACCGAAAAGCCGCCCCTCCACGCGAAGCACTGGCTCGCGATCACCGGCAAGCCACTCTCGGCGACCGCCGGCGCGCAGATCTTCGCCAAGGGCGGCAACGCCGTCGACGCCGCGGCCGCGATGCTCGCCGCCGGTTGCACGATGTGGGACACGCTGGGCTGCGGCGGCGAGACGCAAGCGCTCATCTACAATCCGAAAACCAAGAAGGTGATCGGCCTCAACGCGCTCGGCGTGGCCCCAACCGGGGCCACGCCGAGCTTCTATAGAAGCAAGGGGTACGCATATCCGCCCGAGTACGGTCCGCTCGCCGCCGTCACGCCCGGTACCGTCGGCGGGCTCCTGACGATGCTCGCCGAGTGGGGAACGATGTCGCTCAAGGACGTCGTGGCGCCGGCGATTCAGATGGCCGACGGCTACGCGATCGAGGCACAGCTCATCCGCTCGATCACGCGCGACAAGAAGTGGATCACCCAGTGGAAATACTCGCCCGCGGTGTTCCTTCCGAACAACGGCGAGCCGGCGGAACCCGGCCAGATCTTCGTGCAGAAAGATCTCGCGGCGACCTGGCGCAAGCTGGTCGACGCCGAGCAACAAGCGCTCAAAGCGGGCAAGACACGCAAGCAGGCGATCTATGCCGCGTATGATCGCTTTTACAAAGGGGACATCGCGAAGGAGATCGTGCGCGGCGTGCGCGAGGACGGCGGTCTGTTCACGATGGCGGACCTCGCGAACTGGAAGGTGAAGATCGAGGAGCCGCTCGCGACCACGTACAAGGGCATCACCGTCTACAAGCTCCAGCAATGGCAGCAGGGACCGGCCCTCCTGCAGGCGCTCAACATCCTGGAGAACGCGGATGTGAAGGCGATGGGCTACAACTCGCCGAAGTACATCCACGCGATCTACCAGACGATGAACCTCGCGTTCGCCGACCGAGACTTCTATTACGGCGACCCCGCGTTCCCGCCCGTCTCGCCGATGAAGGGACTGCTCAGCAAGGAATACGCGAAGCAGCGCTATGCGTCGATCGACTGGTCGAAGAACGATCCGAACGCGAAACCCGGCGATCCGTACGCCATCCAGGGCGGCACCAATCCGTTCGCGTCGATCCTCGCAAGCTGGAGCCCGAGCAACTTCGCGCCGAAGAACACAACGCAGAGCGGTCAACAGGATCGCCCGCCGGTGGATTCAGCGTTCTATGAAGCCTTCCATGCCGGCACGACGTCGATTGAATCCGCGGACGAGGAAGGCTGGGTCGTGTCGGTGACGCCGAGCGGCGGGTGGGTGCCGGCGGTCATCGCGGGACACACGGGCATCGGCTTGAGCCAGCGCGCGCAGAGCTTCGTGACCGACGCCAAGGATGGACCATTCAACGTGATCGAGCCGGGCAAGCGCCCGCGCGTCACGCTCACGCCGACGCTCGCGATGAAGGACGGCGCGCCCTATCTCGCGATGGCCGTCCAAGGCGGCGACTCGCAGGATCAGAATCTCCTGCAGTTCTTCCTCAACGTCGTCGAGTTCGGCATGACGGTGCAGCAGGCCGTCGAGGCGCCGAACATCAACAGCTTCCAGATGCGCTCGAGCTTCGGGCAGCACGAGCTGCGGCCCGGTGCCATGGAGGTCGCGACGTCACTGCCGTCGTCGACGCGCGACGCGCTCAAGGGAATGGGCTATACGCTGCAGTTCGTCGAGCGGAGCTCTGGGCCGATCAACGCGATTCTGTTCGATCAGAAGCACAAGACGATGTGGGGCGGATCGAGCAATCACGGTGAGGATTATGGCATAGCGTGGTGACGGGTCACGTCACGACCTCACCGATCTGCACCGTCGGCTGAAGATTGGTGAAGTTCGGTAAGTCGGCGATGAATTCCGGCAGGTGCTGTCCGAACGCCGACCGCATCGACTCTGTCGAGTCGAAAAGCAGGTGTGCCGCGATGCAGAATGGGGGCTTCGAGCCCGGCTCTGCGCCGGCGACACCGCGCTCGATCTCGCCGCGCTTGATCGCGCCCGCGCAGCGGTCGATGACCATCGGCACGTGACGGTTCAGATAGTAGTCGAGATCGAAGCGGGCATCGGGCGTGTTGGGATACAGGACGCTGACCTTGATCATGCCGAGGTCTCCGGTTCAGGTGGACGCCGCGGCGGCCGGCGCGCCGGCGAGCTCGGGGACGTTGAAGATCTGCGCGACGACAGGGCGCAGCGATTCGGCGGCGGCGTTGTACGGCCCGAGCAATTGCTCGATCGGCGCGCTGACGATCGTTCGGAACGGTCGCTCCGACGCGTCCATCTCGACCAGGCGCACGAGCGCCTCGGCAACTTCCTCGCTGCCGGGCGCTCCCGGCGCCGAGATCGCGCCCAGGAAGGTGCCGCGCACACGCTCGGCGAATTCCGCGGTCGAGCCGTACGATGCGACGCGCTCGTCGTCGGCGGGCAGCACGATGCGATCGAAGATTCGAGTCTTGTAAATGCCGGGCTCGACGATGACGGAATCGATGCCGAACGGCAGCAGCTCGTATCGCAGCGCGTCGGCATATGCCTCGATGGCAAACTTGCTGGCGCAATACGCCGCCATTGCCGGAACGGTCACGCGGCCGGCACCCGAGCTGAGATGCACGAGCAGGCCGCCGCGGCGGGCGCGCATGGAGGGAAGCACCGCGCGGTTCACGCGCACCATGCCGATCATATTGACGTCGAACATCCGCTGGAACTGCTCGGGCGTGTAGGCCTCGGTCACGCCGACGCCCGCGACGCCGGCGTTGTTGATCACGACGTCGAGGCCGCCCGCATCGGATAAGGCGGCGTCAACGGCTCGACGGACCGACTCGTCGTGCGTGACGTCGAGGTCAAGCACGCGAAGCGCGAGCTTTTCCTTTTTGGCCAGCTGCTGCAGGGCATTGCGGTGCGCGGCGTTTCGACCGTCGACGTCGCGCATGGTCGCGAACACGCGGTGGCCGCGCCGGGCAAGTCGCTCGGCGGCATCGCGCCCGAAGCCCGTGCTGGCTCCGGTGATCAGTACGGTGGCGGACATTCGAACCTCGGGTTGAGTCGCTGGGAAGATGACCCGCGCCCGTGATCTCATGCCCAACGCCTTCAACACATTGTGATGTCGGAAGTTGAACCACGGTTCTGGCCGATGGCCGGGCCGCGCAGTAGGTTGGCGGCGTGTGTGCGATGCCTGAGAGATTCACGCTTCGAACATTCGGCCGCCTGGCGCTCACCGATGCAGAGCATCGTGAGGAAGCGACGCTGGCGACGCGTCCGCGAAAGCTCGCGCTCCTCGCGTGGCTGAGCCTGCGCCCGGAGCGGCGCGCCACGCGCGAGTCGACGATCGGCATCTTCTGGGGCGACCGCGACGAGGCCCGCGCGCGAAATTCTCTGTCGGACGCGATCAGTCATCTCCGCCGCGTCCTCGGGCGCGACGCGCTTCGCGCGCAGGGCTCCGAGATCGTCCTCGCCGCCGACGCGCCGCTTGTCGTCGATACGCTCGAGCTCATCGCGGCCGCGTCGAGCGGCGACCACGCACGCGTCGTCGAGCTCTACCGCGGCCCATTTCTCGACGGCTTCTACATCAACGATGCACCGGAGTTCGACGAGTGGCGCGATCGCGAACGCGCGCGACTGGCGCGCCGCTTCGCGAAGAGCGCCGCGGCGCGCTGCGCGGAGCTCGCCGACGCAGCCGCATGGGAGACGTGCCGCGACCTCGCCGACCGCTGGCTCGACGTCGAGGCCGAGTCGAAGGATGCCGCCTTGGCGCTGCTCCGCGCGCTGGCCGCGCCGGCGACGTATGCCGCGTACGCGACAGCGCTGCGGTCGTATGAGTCGCTCGTCGCACGGCTCGATCGTGACTTGGGCATCGCCCCTGCGCCGGACGTGCGAGTGCTCGCCAACGACATCGCCGATCGCCTGTCGAAGATGCCGACGCCGCCGATCGTGCCCTCCGTCGCGATGACCGCCGCGGCGCCGCCGGCGGCGGCTCGCAGGTCGATGCGGACGTGGCATCGCCCTGCGTTGGTCGCGGCCGCGTGCCTGCTCGTCGCCGCGATCGGTCTCGCGACGCGACGCGCACCGCGACTCGATCGCCGGCGCGTGATCGTCGCGACGTTTCAGAATCGGACCGGCGACTCGTCGTGGTCGCCGCTCGGCGCTGTGGCGGCAGATTGGGTGAGCCGCGGCCTGACCGAGACGCACACGGTCGAAGTCGCGGATCCGCTGCTGAGCGTCCGGCCCGGCGCATCGTCCGATCCGCGCGCGATCGGGAGGAATGCGCAGGCAGGCATCGTCGTACTCGGCTCGTACGTCCGGCAAGGCGATTCGATTGCGATGGACGCGAGGCTCGTCGATGCGAACACGGGCCGCGTGTTGCGCACGACGCCGCCGGCAATGGCTCCGCTGGCGCAGCCGCTGCTCGCGGTCAACGCGATGCGGCAGCGCGTCGCCGGTGCGATGGCCGCCGAAGTGGATCCGGTGATCGCGCGCTTGGCGCGCGAAGCGAGCCAGCCTCCCACGTACGAGGCATATCTCGCGTGGATCGAAGGGCTCGATCTGTTTTCACGAAAGGACTTCGCGGCATCGATCGCGCCGTTCCTGCGCGCGGCGGCGCTCGACTCGAGCTTCGTCTCGCCGCGGATCTGGGCGATGGCCGCATACGGAAACACTGGCGACTATCCACGCGCCGATTCCATCCTCCGAACAGTATGGCCGCTCCGAGCGCGACTCGCGCCGCTCGACCGCGGGCTCGTCGGCGTTTGGGACGGGGACATTCACGGCGATCGCATGGCGGAGTACAGCGCCGCGCGTGAGATGCTGGCGGCGGCGCCCGGCTCCGAGCTGTCGTTGTTCATCGCCGGCCTCGCCGCGATTTACGCGAACCGGCCAGGCGAGGCGGTGCCGTTGCTTCGGCGAATTCCTGCCGACAGCTCCGCGGTGTTGTGGGACGTCTACGGAACGCGGCTCGCGCAAGCCCTCCACATGGCGGGCCGCCACGACGAGGAGCTTCGCGAGACGATGCGCCGTCTCGCGCATCAGCCTGGATCCATGAGAGCACTCGCCGAGCACGCCGAAGCGCTGGCGGCGCTTGGCCGCGCTCGTGAGGCCGTGGATGCGGCGATACGAATTCTCGAATCCGGACGCGACCCGAGCCTCACGCCGGGCGCGGCGGCGTTCGACGTGGGCGTCGAGCTGGCCGTCCACGACCACCCCGCTGAGGCGCGCGAGGTTTTTCGGCGCATCGTCGCGTGGCGTCTCGCACTGCCGGCGGAGGAAGCGAAAGCACGTACCTCGCGAATCCTTCTGCCCGCGGCGCTCTTTCGCAGCGGGAATCTCGATGCGGCGGACTCCGCTCTTCGTGGGGAGCTCGCCGCGTCGCCGAGCGACGCGGCATTCCTCCGATGGCACGGCCTGGTTGCCGCCACGCGCGGCGACACGGCCGAAGCGCGACGCGTGATGACGGCGCTCGCGGGCCTCAACACGCCGTATGATCGCGGAGTGAACACCGTCAGCCGCGCCGAGATCGCGGCGGTGCTCGGCGACAGTGCTGAGGCGGCGCGGCTCGTTCGCCAGGCCATGGCGGAAGGTCTGACGCCGGTCGCCGTGCACCTGCGGCCCACACTCGCGTCGCTGCGGAGCTACGCGCCGTTCGCCGCGCTCGTCAAACCCGCGGGGTGAGCGGTCCTCTGATTGGCGAGTCAGAGGAGTCGCATCCGGTTTTCCCCGGGCGAGGAGGGCTTATTCCAAATTTGGAATAAGCACACCCCGCCGCCGCGTCCACCCCACCCGGATCGACGCTGAAGGCTCAGGTTTCGAACGACATCAAAGCGGTTAGCGGTCACCCCCGCCACACAGTATCATTGCCTCATGTCGACCCAATTCGACGCCCACTACCTCTCCTTTCAGGAAAGTCTCCTCGGCAAGTACTCCCTCGAGCGCGAGTTGGGCCGCGGCGGAATGGGTATTGTGTATCTGGCGCGAGACGCTCGCCTCGACCGGCGCGTGGCCATCAAGCTCCTGCCGCCGGAAATCGCGGGCCAGAGCTCGATCCGCGAGCGATTCCTGCGCGAGGCGCGAACAGCCGCCCGCCTGTCGCACCCCCACATCGTGCCGATTCATGCCGTCGACGAGCTTGGCGACTTCGTCTTCTATGTGATGGCCTACGTCGACGGCGAGACACTCGCCCAGCGGGTGGCGAGCAGAGGACCGCTTCCACCGGCTCGCGCGGCGCAACTGCTCCGTGAGGTGGGCTGGGCGCTGGCATACTCGCATGGTCAGGGCGTGGTCCATCGGGACGTCAAGCCGGCGAACATCCTGCTCGAGCGCGATACCGAGCGGGCGATGGTCACTGATTTCGGAATTGCGCGATCGTCCCACGCGCCGGGCATGACGTCCGCCGGTGAGCTCCTCGGGACGCCCGAGTACATGAGCCCCGAGCAGGCGGGCGGCGAGACGGTGGACGGGCGGAGCGATCTGTACTCGCTGGGAATCGTCGGGTACTTCGCGCTGACAGGACAACTGCCGTTCACCGGCGCCGCGCACACGGTGCTCGCTCAGCAACTCACGAAACCGGCGCCGGTGCTCGCCAGCGTCGCACGCGGCGCGCCCCGGGCGCTCACCGACGCGCTCGACCAATGCCTCGCCAAGGATCCAACGGACCGATTCGCGTCTGGAGAGCGGTTCGTCGAGGCTATCTCCAAAACATCGGAGCAGCGCGCGGATATTCCCGTGCCGCTGAGAGCGTTCCTGGATACGAAGGGCAACGTCCTCATTCTGACACCGCTGCTCGGGGCTCTGGTCTTCCTGAAAGCACCCATCGCGCCCGGCGACTCCGTGGTTCTGCTCAGGACGTTGACCATGATCGGCATCGCCGCGCCGGTCGCGATGTTTCTCGCCAGATTGCGCCGTCTCGGTCGTGAGGGCTATGGCGCGCATGACGTCGCCGCGGCCATTCGACAGGGGTTCGAGCGGCGTCGCGAAGAGATGTTGTTCGAGCACGGGGCGACCGAAGGAAAACAGGAACGCATTTTCCGCAAAGCGACAAAGTGGATCAGCATCGCGGGACTCATCTCCGTCGTCCTGTTCAATGTGCCGGAGCTTCCGATGTCGCCGGCAACGTTCCGCTTCGTCATGCGCATTCTGCATCCTCTGATGAACGTCATCGCTCCGCTCGCGGCGCTGGGAGTGCTGTCGACGGTGCCGGCGATCGTCAGCGCCCGCTCGCATCGCCTCCGATCGGGCTACGAGCCGACATCCTCGCGATTCTGGGACGGTCGTGTTGGCCGGTTCCTGATGCGAGTCGCATCGTGGAAGCTGGGCAGCCGTCGCATCCCGGCCGACCGGCCGACGGAAGTGGCCATCGCAATGTCCGTCGAGACACTCTTCGAGGCCCTCCCCAAGACGATGCGCGAGAGCCTTGGCGACGTACCCGCCCTCGTGCGAACGCTCCAGGCTCGCGCCGAAGAAGCACGCGCGCACGTCGCCGTCCTCGACGTCACGACAACGCAAGCGAAGCCTCAGTCCAATCGCTCGCAGGCCCAGGCGCAGGCGGAATCGCTCGCCTCGGACGTCAACGCGGCGCGTCAACGTGCAGAAGCGAGACTCGCGGAGCTGGTCACCTGTCTCGACACGATTCGGTTGGATCTGCTCCGCTTGCAGTCGGGCGTCGGCACGCCGGAGAGCGTGACGACCGATCTCGCCGCGGCCGGGGAGGCCATGCTGCAGGTGGATCGACTGCTTCGTGCGCGGCGTGACGTCGAGTCGTCTCTACTCCCCTCCTAGATTGACATGTGCATCACATGCCAACACGCTACGCACATGTCGAAGATGATTCAGATCCGCCGCGTGCCCGACGCGCTCCATCGCCGCCTGCGCGCGCCTGCCACGAGGCGCCGCTACGGGACCGGCACCGCCGGCGGCGCCTTGATCTCGTACTCCTTCGGCGGCTCGGCCCCGGCCAGGTACTTCACGAAGTAGTCCCACCGGCGACGCATCATGTAGTTCGACATGGTGCCATAGCCGTGCGGCTGATTCGGCAGCATCAGCAGATCGAAATCCTTGTTCGCTTTGATCAGCGCGTCCGCCACGAGCAGCGTGTTGTACGGCGGCACGTTGTTGTCCATCGTGCCGTGCGCGAGCAGGAGGTGGCCTTTGAGATTCTTGGCCTGGGACTGATTGGCCTCGATCTCGTAGCTGTCGACGCCCGCGTCGCGCGTCAGCAAACCCTGATAGCGCTCACCCCAGTCGTCCTCGTACTCGCGCTGGTCGTGGTTGCCCGACTCGGAGATGCCCACCTTGAAGAAGTCGGGGAAGCGGAACATCGCGTCGGCGGTGATGAACCCGCCGCCCGAGTGTCCCCACATCGCCGCCTTGTCGATGTCGATGAACGGATACTGCGTCGCGAGATCCTTCATGCCCGCCACCTGGTCGGGCACCGTGTTGTCGCGGCCCATCGCGCCGTAGTACGCGTCGTGGAACGACTTCGACCGGCCGGGCGTCCCGCGCCCGTCTATCGAGACAACGACAAATCCAAGTTCAGCAAGGGCCTGCTTGTCGCCACGCGCCGCCGTGAACGACCGGCCGCCCACGCTGCCGCTCTGCGGGCCCGGGTACGCGTTGTTGATGATCGGATACTTCTTCGAGCGATCGAGATTCGTCGGCACGAACATCAGGCCGTAGAGATCCGTTTTGCCGTCGAGCGCTTTCACCTTGATGAGGATCGGCGGCTTCCACCCGGTCGCGACGAGCTTCGTGATGTCGGCCTTCTCGAGCGGCATCACGAGCTTGCCGTCGTCGTCGCGGAGCACGACCACCGGCGGCGTGTCGGCCTTGGAGTACGTGTCGACGAGATACTTGCCGTCCGGCGAGAGCTGCATCGTGTGATCGCCGTCGTCGGGCGTGAGGGCGATCTGTACGCCCCCATCGAGACCAATCCTATAGTAGTGGGCGAGATACGGATCTTGCCCGCGCTCGCGCCCGTTCGCCGCGTACCAGAGCGTGCGCGTCTTCTCGTCGATGCGCGCGATCTGCGTCACCGGCCCTTCGCCGGTCGTGATCTTTCGCTTGAGCGCGCCCGAAGTCAGATCGTATAGATAGAGCTGGCCCCAGTCGTCGCGCTGCGAGTACCAGACGACCTCGTTGGTCGCCCAGAGCACGCGCCATCCCGTGCGCGACTCGAAGTGCGTCTTCACGGTCTCGTCGAACACCGTGCGCACCGCGCCCGTCGCCGCGTCGGCGACGCGCAACGTCGCCGACTTGTGATCGCGCGACGTCGACACGAGCGCCAACTTCGACCCGTCGGGGCTCCAGTTGTAGTCGTTCATCGAGATGTTGTCGCCGAGCGTCGCGCGGTGATACTCGGGCGGCAGCTGGAGCCGCACGACGCGGCCCGCGTCGACGTCGATGATCACCCGCTGCAGCATCGCGATGACCGAGTCACCGGGAAGCGGATACTTCCACTCCTTGAGCACCGGATGGCCGACCTTCGTCTCGACCAGATACATGTCGCCGACGTTGCGCTCGTCCTGCTGCTACGTCGCGATCTTCTTCGAGTCCGGCGACCACAGCAGCATCGCACGGTCGCTGCTCGCCCAGCCAGCGTTGTCCGTCGCGTAGCCGAAGTCCTTCACGCCGTCCTTCGTGAGCTGCCGCTCCTCGCCACTCGCGACGTCGCGCACCCAGAGATTCCAGTCGCGGATGAACGCGGCGCGCTTGCCGTCGGGCGACATCACCTGGTTCCCTGCCGCGCCGCCTCGGCCCCCGCCGCCGCGACCACCCCGCCCTCCACCGCGACCGCCACGTCCGGCGTCCGCGGCCGTCGCGGGAACCCCCGGACAGTTGGAGCGCGCCGCGTCGCAGACCACGCGCGTGCGCTTGGCGGGATCGACCAGCACGACGTCGCTGCCGGCCCGGTACCAGAGCCGGTCGTCGGCGAGCCAGTTCGCCTGGACCGATCCGCCGACCACGAGGTTGGCGAGCGCCGGCGCGAGCATCTTCACGGCGCGGTCGTAGTCGGCCGCCGTGTAGACGCGGGTCGGCTGCTGGGCGTTGGCGGGGGAAAGCGCGACGACGGTCGCGACGGAGAGCAGGAGTCGCTTCATGGGATGGTCGGGAGTGTGTTCTGACCGGCCGTAGCATGCGCGCGGCCTCACGATGAAGATGTCGCGGGAACCGGCGTGAGGCTACCCTGTTCCCGTTCAGTGCCCGTCAGTCCGCGGCGATCAGTCCGTGCTCACGCGCGACCCGCGCCGCCGCGGTGCGGTTCTCGACACCCAGCTTCTCGAAGATGTGCACGAGATGCGCCTTCACCGTCGGCTCGGCGATGCCGAGCGCGAACGCGATCTGCTTGTTGCCGTCGCCGCGCGCCACGCAGCGCAGGACGTCGAGCTCTCGGTCGGTCAGCGTCAGCCGTGAAGACTGCTGCCACCGCGCCATCAATCGTTCCGTGACCACCGGCGCGAGATACCGCTCTCCGCGCGCCACCGCGCGCAGCGCACGGAACAGTTCTTCGTGCGGAACGTCCTTGAGCAGATAGCCAACCGCGCCCGCCTCGATCGCGCGCAGCACCTCGCCGTCCGAAGCGTATGTCGTGAGCACGACGATCCGCGTCGCCGGGCGCGCGGCGAGAATCGCGGCCGATGCGTCGACGCCGCCGCGGACCGGCATTCGGAGATCCATCAACACGAGATCGGGCTCGAGTCGCGCCGCGGCCGCGACCGCCTCGTCGCCGTTCGCGGCCTCGCCCACGACGTCGAAGTCGCTCTGGCTCGCCAGCACGCTCGTGATGCCGCTGCGAACGATCGGGTGATCGTCGACCACCAAGATACGGATGCGGCTCATGCCGGCGGGGCCGCGATCGCGGCGAGGGGAAGCGCGACGGTGATGCTCGTCCCCGCGCCGGCGTCACTCTCGATCAGCACGCGGCCGCCGAAGGGACGCACGCGCTCCCGCATGCCGGCGATGCCCATCGTGCCGGCACCCGCCGCGTCGGCGTCGCGCAACCCGCGGCCGTCGTCTTCCACGGAGAGCAGCACGAGCCCGTCGACACAATGCATCGCCACGGCGACACGCGTGGCGCGCGCGTGCCGGCCAACGTTGCTCAGCGCCTCCTGCGTCGCGCGCAGGAAGATGACGTCCGCGTCCGGCTGGAGCGCGGGCACGCCGGCGATGGTGCACGTTGCCGCGATGCCGTTCGCGTCGCTCCACCGCGACACGATGCGCTCGATCGCGGCGGGGAGCGTCGCTTCGACGAGCTGCGGCGGACGCAGCGCCCAGACGAGGCGCCGAATTTCGGCGAGACTGTCGCGAGACACCGTCTGCGCATTCGCCAAATGCGACAGCGCGCCGCGGAGCACCTCGGCCGGCTCGCCCGGCGATGCCGCGAACGACAGCTCGATCGCCTCGAGGTGCTTGATCACGCTCGTGAACCCCTGCGCGAGCGTGTCGTGAATGTCGCGCGCCAACCGCTGCCGCTCGTCCTGCGCGCCGGCCTCGTGCGCGCGCGCGGCGAGGTCGCGCTGCGCCTCCTCGAGCTGGCGGAGCAAGCGCGACCGGATGGCCGAGTCGCGATTCGCGCGGTGGATGTAGAGCATGACCGTGCCGATCATCGTTCCCATCGCCAGCAGGCTGACGATCCGCGCAACGGTCGGGCTGATCCCCTGCCGGGTCGGCTGCAGGAGGATCGACATCGTCGCGAGCAACACCACGAGCACCAGCGTCGCGATCGCCCAGGAGAACGGCAAGAAGATGAACCCCTGAAGAATCGCGCCGAGGATCAACACGCTGAACGACGCGTGAATCGCGAGCGCCGACAGAATGATCGCCCAGCCGAGTGGAACGAAGAGAAAGACCGCCCACGGGCGACGCATCATCCATCCATGCGCGCGAAACCCGGCCACGTGATAGGCGACGAGCAGCACGACCGTGACCACGGACCGAAGCGCGGCGGGCGATGATACGAAGGGCCGAATGCCGCCGGCGGCGGCCACCATCGCGTAGCACGCGACGACGAGCGCCACCGTCTGCGTCGCGGCCCACATACGCAGCCAGAGCCGCTCGTTGTACGCAAAGAGCGGCTCGATCGGAGATCGGTCAGCGGTCACGGACATCGTCGTCATGTTCGCACCGTGCCGTACGGCGCGCATCCGTCGAAAGTTGTAGCGTCGCCAACCGACTGGACGATACCGGCACACCCGGTGCCGCCATAAGGTGGGGGCCATGAACCTCGTGTCTCGGGCGTCGCTCGTCGAGGGGCTCGCCGCGATGTCGGTGAATCCGCTGCGGACGATCTTGTCCACGCTGGGCGTCGTCATGGGCATCGCATCCGTGATCGGCACGCTGGCGCTTGCCGACGGGCTCGAGAAATACGCCCGTCTCCAGGTGGCCGCCCAGACCGACGTCCAGTCGATCACCATCACGTCGCGGACGCAAGAGATCCGCGACGGGTTTGCGTTTCCGAACAGCACCTATCCGATCTTCACGCTTCGCGATGCCGGCGACCTGCAAGCGTTCCTCGGTCCGGACGCCGACGTGACGATGACCGTCGGCGGCAGCGCCGTCGTCACGACGCCGACCGCGCCGTCGCACGCGACGTCCGTCACCGCGACGCTCGCCAACTATCTCGTGTTCGGCATGCGCGACGTGTTCGCCGGCCGCTACTTCACGGATATCGAAGTCTCGCACAACGCGCCGGTCGTCGTGCTCTCGTACAAGCTCGCCATCGAGCTGTCGCCGGACGGCGTCGCCGCACGGATGCTCGGCCGGGAGGTGCGCGTCCGTGGCCGCGCGTTCACGACCGTCGGCGTCATGCCGGCCTATCTCGGCGAGACGACCTACCAGATCTTCCTTCCGCTCCGCGCGGCCGGCACCGTGCTCGGCAGCCGCCAGACGCTGACGCCCACGATCTTCGTCCGCGCGCCAAGCATCGAGTCGGTCGACGCCACGAAAGAAGACGTGATCGATTGGCTGGCGGTGCGCTATCGCGACTGGCCGCGACAGGTGCAAGTCGTGACGTCGCTCGCGCGCCTCGACCAACTTCGCTCGGTGATGATCGTACTCAGGCTCGTCATGGGCGCGTTCGCCAGCATCGCGCTCGCCGTCGGCGGTGTGGGCATCATGAACGTGCTCCTCGCGAGCGTGACCGAGCGAACGCGCGAGATCGGCGTGCGCAAGGCGCTCGGCGCCCGGCGGTTCGACATCCTGTGTCAATTCCTGGCCGAGTCCGTCGCGGTGTCGAGCGTGGGGACCGGGGTCGGTACGGCGATCGGTTTCAGCCTCGCGTTCTCCGTGGCCGCGTTGGTGCGGTGGCGAGTGCCTGGCGCGCAACTGCACGCCGCGGTGACGCCGTCGACGATTTTCATAGCCGTTCTCTCGGCGGTCAGCGTCGGGCTCCTGTTCGGAACGTTCCCCGCGCTCCGAGCCGCGCGCCTCTCGCCGATCGACGCGATCAGACACGAATGACCCTCGGCAATACTCCGTTGGGCCTTACCGTGCGTCGGTCGCCGCTCCACGTTTGTCGCTCCCACCCAAAGGCCCGATGCGACCGACACGTGCGCTGGCGCTGGCGTCGTCGCTCTTCCTCATTGGCTCCGGCACCAGCCGCCGGCCTGAGGCTCCGCTCCTCATACCCAACCCGAACACGGCGCCCGCCGGCGGCATTCATGAAGGAGTATTGACCGTCGAGCTCGACGCCGTCGTCGCGCGGTGGCACCCCGACGGCGGAGTACCAAGCATCAAGGTCACCGAGGCGTTCGCCGAACGTGGCAAGGCGCCGTCGATGCCCGGGCCCCTCGTGCGCGCGCCGGCAGGAACGACGATTCTCTTCAGCATACGAAACACGCTCGCGCGTCCGATCACGTTCTACGTGCCGACGTCGCCGGCGACCAACGACTCGATTGTCGTCGCACCCGGAATGACCGCCGAGGTTCGCGCACGCGCCGCGACGCCGGGCAACTATGTCTATCGCGCGACTGACGGAACGGCCGCGAGCGAGCAGATGGGCGCCGCCGGCGCGCTCGCCGGCGCATTCGTCGTCGACAGCGCGGGAACTACTCGGCTACCGAACGACCGCGTGATGGTGATTCAGATGGTGCCGGACTCGCAGCTCATTCGCGAAGCAGACAAGACGAACATCGTCGCCGGGGGCACCGGCATTTTCGCGTTCACGATCAACGGACGGTCGTGGCCGAACACGGAGCGCATCTCCGCGACGGTCGGCGACACCGTCCACTGGCGCGTGATCAACGCGTCGCCCGACGTGCATCCGATGCACCTCCACGGCTTCTACTTTCGCGTCGACGAGTTCACCGGGCTCCTCGCCGATCGCGAGGGACAGGGAGCGCCGGGCCGAATGGTCGTCACCGAGCGGATGTCGCCCTTCTCGGCGATGTCGATGACGTGGGTCCCCGAGCGCGCCGGGAATTGGCTCTTTCATTGCCATTTCGCGATCCACCTCTCGCCGCCGGCGGGTGTGATGGACCACACGTCGCACGACAACCACGCGCTCACCGGCATGGTCGGACTGGTCGAGGGCATCACGGTGTCGCCGCGTGCGGGCGCGACGATCGCGGCCGATCCGACGCCGGTTCGGCGGCTTCGGCTGATCGCCATTCGCGACGCCGGATTCACCGACTCGGCGCCGTCGATGCGCTTCGTGCTCGAGGAGCAGGGACGGCGCACCGAGACCGGGTCGGCGTTCAGCCCGACGATTCATCTCACGAAGAACGAGCCGGTCGCGATCACCGTCGTCAACACGCTGCGCGAGCGCACCGCCGTGCACTGGCACGGCATCGAGCTGGAGAGCTACTACGACGGCGTGGCTGGATTGAGCGGCGTCGCAAGCCGTCTCGCACCCGTCATCGTCTCCGGGGATTCGTTCGTCGCGCGCTTCACGCCGCCCCGCGCCGGCACTTTCATCTATCACTCACACGTGGACGAGGTGCGACAGCACGCCGCGGGATTGGCCGGCGCGCTGATCGTCCACGACGGGCCCGCCGCCGCCGAGCCGGGCGACCATGAGTTTTTCATCAAGGGCGCTCGCGACGCGAACGCGCCGAGCCCCCTCGAGGTCAACGGCCTGGCCAACCCCGATACCATCGTTCTGCCGCTCGGGAAGCCGGCGCGGCTGCGATTCATGAGTCTGGCGATCTTCAACCCGAACGCGACCGTGACGCTCACCGCGCGTCCGGACAGCTCGTTCGACAATCTCCGCGACACGCTGATCGTGCGGTGGCGTCCCGTCGCCAAAGACGGCGCGGACCTGCCGAGCGAGGCGCGCGCCGAACGACCCGCGCGGCAGATCGTCAGCATGGGGGAGACGTATGACTTCTCATACACTCCAACGCGACGCGGCAATCTGCGCGTCGAAGTCCGCGCGATCGCGCCGAACGGCGTGTTGTTCGTCCGGGTACCGATCAGGGTGAAGTGACCGGTTCCGGCGGCTACAGCGTGAAATGCAGTCCGATCCCGCTGAGCCGCACCTGCTGACGGTGGAATTGCCCGTACGGCGACGGCCCCGTGTAGTACTCGGCCAACAAACTCCACCGCCGGCTCTGGACCTCCGCCTCGTTCGGTTGACCGAACTCGAATCCGGCGCGCACGCTCACCCCGGTGCGCTGGGTCGTATCGTTCACGACTTTGACATCGGCCGCGGCGACCAACCGCACCACCGCGAACGATCCGAAGTCCACCATGGCCCGCGGACGCAACTCGGCTCCGCCGTGCCACAATCGATCCGGCAGATCGATCGGGTCGCGTCGCACGAACGATTCGCCGCCGCCGTAGACGCGCAGCGCGAAAATGTCGACGGAGAGCAATCCTTCAACGGACTCGAACGAGAGATTCTCGCGCTTCGGCGGATTGGGACGGAGCAGAAACTCGTCTCCGAGATGCGAGCTCTGATGGTACGGACGCACTCGGCCGGAAATCGGTCCCGCCCTGAACGTGAGCGGAAGTCCGATGAGATAGTCGGCGTTGAGCAGATCGTACGACGCCGAGCCGACGTCGAATTGAGCGAACACCGCGCCGGCGAGGCCGAGTTGGATGCCGTTCCCCGCGCCAACCGCGGCGGCCCGGAAAAACGGAAACTGGTCGGCGATGCCGACCGCGGCGATGTCGGTCGCCAGGTCGGTCTCGTTGCCGCGCTGATAGGCGGCGAACGACCGAGTCGCTTTCGGGTCGGCGATGAGCGGGCAGAAGACGTCGCCGCGCGGGAGCGGTAGGTAGCTGCCCAGGTAGGAAGCAGCGTCGGCGACGCCGCAGCGAGCCGGGTACGAATCGGCACCCTGAGCTGAGACACGCGACCCGAGCGCGATGGAGAGGGCGAACGCCAGCCTCGCCGCGCTCGCGCCTTGCGGAATGAACGTCCGCGAGATGGTTGCAATCCGCGAGCTCACTTGGCCCACAGCCATACATACACACCCGCGTGGAGGAGTACCACCGATGACGCCGAAAGACGTCTCAACAATCGGACTCGTCGCGGGCCAGCGCAATCGCTTACCGGGACAGAAGTGACGTCCAGTGCTGTATGTATGCGACCGCATACCCGGTGGGCGATTGACGCACGACGTAGCTCTCACCATCGCCGACGACGGCGAGCCCCACGCCACGATCGTCGAAGGTCGACCGCCGCCAATTCAGCACCGTGAACAGCGTGCGCGGCGCTCCGTTCGGCGACACACCGCTCATCGTCACCTCCTGCACCCGTCCGATCGGCGACATGAACACGATGCGCCGGCCGTCCGAGAGCCACGCGGGCCAGCGACCGCCCTCCAATGACACGCGCACCGGGGGCCCGCCGTCGATCGGCTGCACATACACCTCGGCGCGCCCGGTTTCGTCCGAGCTGAAGACGACGCTCTTGCCGTCGGGAGAGAAGTGACCCTCCCAGACGACGCCAGGCCGCGCGATGCGCGCCGTGACCTCGCCGGTCGGCGTCATCACCTCGAGCGCGGTGTCGCTCCGCACGAGGAGCTTCGCGCCGTCCTGCGACCAGTCGAGCGGGACGAAGCACCGGTACAGCGTCGTGGTCGAGCCCTGGTTGATGACACGATCCGCGTCGCGCTCGAGATCATGCTCATTGATGCCACAGCCGGTGCGGCCAGCCGCGGCGTACACGAATCGTGATCCGTCGGGACTGAACACGGGCCATGTCGCGCCGATTCCAATGCTCGGGTTCCGGATTGCCGTGTCGCGCAGCACGACTCGAGACGATCGCCGGCTCGTCAGATCATAGAGCCACATGCCGGCGAAATTCCCCGCGAGGGCGATCGTCGGCGGGCCGGCTCGGCGAGGTCGCGCCGACACGGTCCATGTGGCGTTGACGCGTACGGTGTCGCGCACCCCGCCTGCGTCATACAGGAGATACGGCAGGTCTTCGCTTCCCGGCAGATACGCGAGCGTGCCCTGTCTCGACACGGTGAAGGTGTGAACGCCACCTCGCGCGCGGACGCCGTTGAGGAGGCGCGCGGGCGGGCCCACCGTCCGCATCGCCGAGAGGTCCAGTCGCTGCACGTCGAGCGCGCCAGCTTCTCCCTCGCTCGGGTAGATCAGAAACGACGGCTCCGCCACCGCGAAGGTCTGGGTCTTCACCGGAAGCGTTCCCAGAGTTCTTCCGTCGCCGTCGGCCACGACGAGATCGGCGAAGCGCCCGCGCGAATAGAGAATTCTCTTGCCATCAGGCAAGAGCACGGCGCGCAGCACGGCCCCGGTGTCGTGCGGAATGATCAGGCGACACGCGCCGCCGGCGGCCGGCACCGATGAGATGCCGTGCCGATCGCTGAACAGGATCAGGCCCGATTCGCTCCACGAGCCGGCATTCGGGTCCCCGACGGGGCACAGGCGGCGAACGTCGCCGGCGGGGTTGACGACTTGCACATACCCGTTCGCGAAGAACCCGAGCGACCGGCCGTCATGCGACCAGAACGGAACGTCCGCGCCCGTGGTCCCCGAGATCGGCGTCGCCTCGAGCCTGTTCATGTCGCGAAGCCACAACATGTGCGACCCGTCGGGCGCCGCGAACACGAACGCGAGCTTCCGTCCATCGGGCGACAGCGCCAGCGCCTGCTGCTCGCCGAAGTTGCCGCCCGGCGGCGGCAGAATCGACGTCAGCACGATTCCCTCGCCGGCCTCCGGGCGAGCGGCGAATCGCGACACGGCCCATCCTGCGGCGACGCCCGCGGCGAGCAGTCCAGCACCGAGCACGATCGTCCGTGTCCGCCGCATTCGATCAGCTCGCGGCGTCGCAGCCGGGCGAGCGTCGGACGCGGGCAGCGCGGGTACGTAACTCGTGTCGCGAAGCGCTTCACTGAGCTCGCGGACGCTCCCCCACCGATCCGCCGGAAGCTTCTCGAGCGCGCGCAGCACAGCGGCCTCGACATGCGGAGGAACGCGATCGCGCTGCGTGATGATGCGAGGTGGCCGCTCCGTCATCAGCTTCGCGACGATCGACTGCACCGTGCTGCCCGTGAACGGCGGATCGCCCACGAGCATCTCGTACATCACCGCCGCGAGCGCGTACTGATCGCTGCGCGCGTCGATCGTGCGCTCGCCCATCGCCTGCTCGGGCGACATGTACTGCGGCGTGCCGAGCGAGAGCCCGGTCTGTGTCATGCGCGCACCGCCCGCCTGTTGCACGGCGAGCGCGATGCCGAAGTCGGCCACGAGTGCATGGCCGTCCTGTAGCAGAATGTTCTCGGGCTTGATGTCGCGATGAATCACGCCGAGTCGATGCGCATGCTCGAGCGCGTCCGCGACCTCGCGGCCGATGCGGAGGGCATCGTCGATCGGAAGGAGATGTTCGCGTTCGAGGCGCGCACGGAGCGTCTCGCCGGTCACGAACGGCATGACGTAGTACAACAAGCCGTTCGCCTCACCGCTGTCGAGCAACGGCAAAATGTGCGGATGCTGCAGGCGCGCCGTCGTCTTGATCTCGGCCAGGAAACGATCGGCGCCCAAGGCAGCGGCGAGCTCCGGGTGCAGGAGCTTGATCGCGACGTCGCGATCGTGGCGGATGTCGTGGGCCAGGTGGACGGTCGCCATCCCACCTTGGCCGATCTCGCGATCGACGCGGTAGCGGTCGGCGACGGCCTTGGCGAGGTCCTGGCCGGAATCAGACATGGGCCTCTGGCAGGTGCGCCGGCAGACCGGCGAAGGGGACAGCCGCGCGAATATGCCGGTGGGGACCGTGCAGGGCAACGGCCGATCGGTGAAGCCAGCCTCACGACAGCCCATATGCGTATACCCAAAGGACGATCTGCTGCCGCAGCGGGCTTGGCTCACGGCCGAAGTGCAGGACCAGGCCAACCTCGATGTTCGTCCATGACAGGTAGTGGAATCAGCGGCTGGTGAGCTCGCGATCCATCGCGAGACTGTAGATCAGCTCCCGATACCCGAATCCCAAGTTGCGATGTACGGCGCGGAAGGCATCAAGAATCCCGCGCGTCGTTTTCGCCTCGAGCAGTGGCCGCCGATTCTCCATCTCGGCGAACCTATGCTGTCCCCTCGTGCGGCCACAATCCGGCCACGCGACACGTCGCTTGCGACTGGCCTTCGCGCGTGCCCTCTTTCTGCGTCGCTAGACCACTCTCTCAATCAATCGTATGCGGATCATCGCCTTCGCCACCGAAGATTCCCAATGGACGTCGCCACGGATGGGAATCATCCTCAACGTCGACGGCCGAGACAGCGGCCAGCGTCTCGATTGCGAGAAGCTGTTCGAGCCCGCCGATCGCCCGTCGAATCCGCTAGCGTGGTTCGACATGGGCGAGCGCTGGTTCCAGAACGCGCGCGAGACCGCGGCGCGACTCGAGCGCGACGCGACTGCGTTCGCCGCGGCGCGGGAGAAAGGCTGGTTGGTGCCGAGCGAAGCGGCCTATTGGTTCGCTCCAGTTCCGCGACCTGGAAAGATCGTGTGCGTCGGGCTGAACTATCGCGATCATGCCGAGGAGAGCAAGCTCGCCGTTCCACAGACGCCGGTGATCTTCTCGAAGTTCTCGAGCTGCGTCGTCGCGCCGGGCGAGCAGGTCGTCATTCCCGCCACGAGTGAGAAGGCCGACTACGAGGCCGAGCTCGCGGTCGTCATCGGACGGCGCGCGAAGCATGTGCGCGCGGGCAGCGCGTACGACTACGTGCTGGGCTACACCGCGTTCAACGACGTCACCGCGCGCGACTTTCAGTTCGGCGACGGACAGTGGCAGCGCGGCAAATCGTGCGACACGTTCGCGCCGATGGGCCCGACGATCGTCACGACGGACGAGATTCCCGATCCGCACACGCTGCGTATCACGCTCACGCTCAACGGCACCGTGATGCAGGACTCGAGCACTGCTCAGCTGATCTTCCGTGTGCCGGAGCTCATCGAGTTCATCACGAGCAGCATCACGCTGGAACCCGGCGACGTCATCCCCACGGGCACGCCCGCGGGCGTCGGCTTTGCACGAAAGCCGCCCGTGTTTCTCAAGCCCGGCGACGTGATGGACGTCGGCATCGAGCGCATCGGGGGCCTCGGCAATCCAGTTGTCGCCGCGGCGCCGACGTGATCGCCGCCGCTCGAGCGCGGGCGCGCCGCGCCGGGCCTACGTCGCTCGCGGCGCTCGCCGCGCTGGCCATGCTCATCCCGGCTCGCGGCGCAGCGCAAACGATCCGGCTGCCGGCCGTCGTTCCATCACCGACGATCACCGCGCTCCAGCGTGAGGTCGCGCGCGACCCGGCCACGGCCGCCGCCGAATTCTGGCGTGCCCTCGCGCGACGCACTACGCCGATCATCGAGCCATACACGCCGGATTCGAGCTTCGTGCTGGTGACGTTCGTCTATCGCGATACGCTCCATGCGCGCACGATCCAGGTATCAGGCGGCGCGGCCGGTTGGGTCGACGAGCTGACCAAGCTGGCGCCGATTCCGCGCACCGACGTCTGGTACAAGACGGTCGTGCTGCCGCGGAACGTCAGACTCGGGTATCAGTTCCGGGTCGACGACGATTCGCCGCCGCCCTGGTGGGCCGACCCCAACTTCGGCGCCCGCTTTGCCAAATGGCATGGCGACCGGCTGAATCCCGATGTCGATTCGACGACGCGCGTTCGCGGCGCGCGCTCCAAGTTCCACGGCCCCGGCGCCGATCCCCAGCGATACACGGTGCGTCGGCCGAACGTGCCCCACGGTCGCGTCGACACGTTGCGGATCGAGAGCAAGATCCTCGGCCAGCAGCGACGCGCGTGGGTCTACATGCCGCCGGGCGCGAACGGGACGCCTGCGCCACCGCTGCTCGTCCTGTTCGACGGCGCGGCGTACATCGGGTCGGCGTGGGTGCCGACACCGACGATCCTCGACAACATGCTCGCCGACGGCAAGATCGCTCCGGTCGCCGCGCTGTTCGTCGACAACGGTGCCGCTCGCATGCAGGAGCTGGGCTGTGACTCCACGTTCGCGGCGTTCGTGGTGTCCGAAGTGCTGCCGGTCGTCCACCAGCGGTATTCCGTCACCACCGATCCTTCTCGAACCGTGATCGGTGGGTCCAGTCACGGTGGCCTCGCGGCGACGTGTGCCGCTTTGCGATTCCCAACGACGTTCGGGAACGTGATCTCTCAGTCCGGATCGTACTGGTGGGCCCCGGCGGGGCAGGAGGAGGAGTGGCCGGCGCGAACGTTCGCGAGTTTGCCCAAGCTGCCGGTTCGATTCTACGTCGAGGTCGGGACGTACGAAACAGACCACTCTCCAAACGCGGGCCCGGGCCAGGTCATCACGAATCGGCATTTTCGCGACGTGCTTCGCGCCAAGGGCTACGACGTGCTCTACAGCGAATTCCCCGGCGCGCACGAGTACTTCAATTGGCGCGGGACGCTGAGCAACGCCCTCGAGCACTTCTTCGCGCCGGCGCGCTGAGCTCGAGGCGCGGCGCCGTAGTTGGTGAGACTCGCTTGGTTCGGAGAGCCGCACGTAGTCCATTGCGCATGCGATTGATCTCGATCGCAATGATCCGGTGCCGATGTGCGGGCGCGACGGCTGGCGTCTTGTCCGCATTCGCGGAAGCCACCATCATTCTCATCGAGCCGTCCGAGACCGGATTCTCCTCATACTCGCCGGACCTTCCCGGCTACGTCGAGGTCGCCGCGTAGCGCCGCGAGCCGAATTCGTCGCTGGCCCTCCCGAGCACGGAGCCGCGATGTCCATGAACCGACGACAGTTCCTCGAGTCCTCCAGCGCCGTCGCCGCCGGCGCCATGCTCTCACGCTTCGAGCTGCCGAGGGCCGAGCCGCCGATGATCGGCATTCAAGCCGGCGCCGTCTCGTTCGTCGACGAAGGCACCGAGCGCGTGCTCGACAACCTGCAACGCCTCGCGTTCGTCAATACGATCTTTCTCGCGACGTTCACCTACGGCCGCGGCATCGGCGGACGCCAGCCGCGCGGCAGCGCGCTCCCGGACCATGGCAAGCAGGAGTACGACGACAATTTCCACGGCGGCCAGTTCGCGACGCCGCATCCGCAGTACTACCGCAACTCGAACATCGCTCCTGAGAAGGCACCCGATCACGGCAACTATGACGTTCTCGCCGACGTGCTGCCGGCGGCGCACAAGCGCGGGATGAAAGTCATCTGCTGGTTCGAGGACGTCATCGGCGCGAACGTGCCCGGCTTCGATCAGGCCCGCGAGGTCACCCTCACCGGACGTCCATCGACCTTCGCCTGCTCGCGCAACCCGAGCACGCGCGCGTTCTGGCTCGGCATGGTGGAGGACTATCTCCGCTCGTACGACGTCGACGGGCTGATGTGGGGCAGCGAGCGACAGGGCCCGCTCGGCAACGCCGTCGTCGCGAATCATGGTGGACAGGGCGCGGGCGGCGGCATCGCATGCTTCTGTCCATACTGCATTGCCGCCGGCAAGGCGCAGGGGATCGACACCGAGCGCGCGAAGGCCGGCTATCTCGAGCTGGCGAATTGGGTGAACGTGCTCCGCTCGACTCCTGAACGTCGCCCAGCAGACGGCGCGTTCGTCACCTTCTGGCGGCTGCTCACGAAGTACCCCGAGATCATGGCGTGGGAGCGACTCTGGAACGAGGCGCTCAACGACACCTATCGCGACATGTACCGCCTGGCGCATTCGATCGCGCCGAACAAGGGCATTGGGTGGCACGTGTGGCACAACAACTCGTTCTCGCCGTTCTATCGCGCCGAGCAGGACTATGCCGACTTCCAACGGTATTCCGATTTTCTGAAGGTCGTGATGTACAACCTTTGCGGCGGCGAACGCCTCGTGCAGTACGTGCGCAGTGTCCAGCGAACCGTCTTCGCCGACTTCACGCCCGCGCAGGTGCTCGATTTCACGTACGATGTGCAGCAATACCGCGACAAATCACTCGAGCAGCTCGCCGCCGAAGGCCTTGGCCCGGACTACGTGCTGCGCGAGACGAAGCGCGCGCTGGCAAGCGCGGGCCCGAGCATGAAGATCTGGCCGGGCATCGACATCGACATCCCCACTGCCGCGACGAGCAAGAAGACGAAACCCGAGGACGTCTATCTCGCGGTGAAAGCGGCGTTCGAGGGCGGCGCGCACGGCGTGCTGCTGTCGCGCAAGTACTCCGAGATGCGCCTCGACAACCTGGGCGGCGCGGGACGCGCTTTGCGAGAGTTGAAGCTCGTTTAGCCCCGCAACCTCGCGGCGACGCTACGGCCGCACGCTAAACGCCGCGGAAGCCACCGAATCTCCCCACGCGAAATCGATCGCGCCACGATTCGCACCCGAGGCGCGCACGGTGATCGTGAAATCCTCGACGTGCTCCGGCGTCTTGGCCAGGTCCAGCTTCACGCGGCCGATGTCCTGCGCAGCCTGATACTCGGTCCCCCACTGCCCGATCTGCTTGTTCACGATGAGGTACGTGGCCGCGCGCGTGTGCTGGATCCACAGCGTGTACAAGCCCGGCGCGAGCGTCATGTCGCCAAACGCGATCGTCTTCGACGTCGCGAGGTGCGTCGCTTCGTTCGCGCCGGCGCGCCAGATCGTGTCGAACGGAATCAACGTTCCGCCCCAGACCGTTCGTTCTCGCACGGCCGGGCGCCCGTAGCTGATGAAGATCGGCCCCCGGTTGAATCCCGCGTATGCTTGCCCGCGCGGCGAGAGGACGCCCGTCGGCTTGAGCGTCGTGGCGAGCGCCGCGATGTCCACCGTGCCCATCACGCGCGTCCCGATGGCCTTGTTGGTCGTGAAGATTCCGTCGGTCGACTGCAGGCGACCCTCTCGGTCGAATCGCGCGAGCATGTCGTACGAGCCGCCGCGCATCCGCACCGTGTCCGCCGAATACGCCCGAAGGCCGACGACGCCCACGCCGGTGCCCCCGAGGCCAACTGCCGGAATCGAATCACGCATGCCGGCGCCACGAGCGTACACCAGCTCGTACAGTCCGTACGAGTACACCGGAATGTTCAGGAACGCGTTCCTCACCACGAAGGACTGACGCTGTGTGCTGTCCTTCCACACGGTCTCTCGGACCGTCGAGTCCGCGCCGAACGTGACGCGCCACTCGGTCGGGTTGTTCGGAATCGGTGAACCATCGCCTTGGCGCCGGCGGAACACGAGCGCGGTCGGCTTTCCGCCCGACAGCGTGACGTCGTACTGCGAGCGCGTGAGGGCCGTGCCTTGCCGGAGCAGCGACTCGCCGATGAGATGGGTCGAAGTGCGCGTGATCTGCTCGATCGCCACGGTGTCGCGGCCGAGCCGGTAGATGATCGTCGCGTCTTGCGCGGTCGCGATCGGAGGCCGGGCGACGAACAGCGCGGTCGCGAGCCCGAGAATCGTGAGGTTCTTCATCGTTGTTCGAGCGATGGGAAGGTGGGAGTCAGCGCAACAACCTAGGCTCATGTCAGCGGTCGGGCCAGCCGTAGAGCTTGAGCGCGTTGCCCCGAAGCACCATCCGCGCGATCTCGAGCCCCCGTGCGCGGGTGATCTCGCCGTCGTCCATCATGCCGGTGAGCGCGATCGCCAGCGCCTCGCGCCCGGACGTCGTAGTCTGCCAGCCGATCTCCTCCCAATCGATCGGCGGCGCGCCCGGCGAGAGATCGGTTCCGAACAACACCTTCTCCGGATACCACTCGAGCCAGTAGCGAATCGACGTCGCGAGCTCACGCGTCGGCAGCAGCCACGTTTGCTCCGAGAAATCGGTGTAGACGTTCGGTTTCATGAGCAGCGGCGCGATCGATTTCACGAACGGTCCCGCGCCGCCGTGCAGCAGCACGAACTTCGTCGAGCGGAGCGATGCGTCGTCGAGGATCGGCTCGAGGAGCAACGGGTTCGCGCCCGCGAGCTCGAAGTATCCGCCGCAGCCGTAGCCGGTGTGGATGTGCACGGGCAGGCCGAGCCGCCCTGCCTGCGCCGCGACGTGATGGAAAACGACGTCCTGCACCGCGGTGTACTCCGCCTCGGCCGGCGTGCCACCGTTCGCATACTTCGCGTACGCACGATCGGCGACCGCTTTGTCGCCGCGCGTGAAGTTGAGAGACCGCAGATAGGCCGCCTCGTACTTGATCGCGACGGCACCCTCTCGCTTCAGGCGCTCGAGCGTCGGCGTGACGATCTGCGACAGATACGCCTCGAGAGACGCCGGCCGCCGCGCGACGTTGACCGCCGTCATGTACCGCTTGAGCAGCGCGTCTTCGCGCGCGAAGAAGATCTTGCGGTCCGGCGTGTGCGCGGCGACCGCGGCGTTGTCGAGCGGAAAAAGCAGCGCGTCGACGAACGGCACCCACCGAAAGCGCGGCGCCGCGAGTCCGCGACCGATCGCGACGCGATTCGCCAGCTCGGTCTCGATGCCGAGCTTGTCGAGCACCCAGGCCGGGTAGTTGGCGCCCTGCGCGGTCTTCACTCGTTGTTTGGCGGCGAGGAGATCGCGCAGGTGCGCCGAATCCGCGTCGTTGTACTTGTACCCGTAGAGCGCTTTCCACGCCGCGAGAAAACGCGGGTTGTCGGGCCGGCTCGAGAGCGCCGGTGCGGTCGCCTCGAGGGGATCGCACGGCAGCGCGTCGAAGTCGTCGTCCTTTTGGCCCGCGGCGACGAGCGCCGGCGGGTGCGAGTGATTGTCGATGGCCTTCATGCCGCGGATCGCCGTGAGCAGTGTCGGATCCGGGCGCTGCGCGCCGCTCACGGCGGCAAGACCGCCAGCGAGAATCGATGCCGAGAGATATCGCGAGAGCATGGCTCAACGATACCGCGTGCAAGCGCAGTCGGCGAGCCGCGGCGCGGGTGCGACCTAGTCCGCCCGCAGTGTCGTGTTGGGATCCACGCGCGCCGCGGCGAACGCCGGCGCCGCGCTCGCGGCGATCGACACCATCAACAGCAGACCGGCGACGGTCACGTAGACCATGGGATCGCTCGGCGACTCGCCGAACAACAGCGATGCGATCCAGCGCCCGGCCCATAGGGCGATGAGCGTTCCCGCCGCGATGCCCACCGCGACCACGCGAAGCCCACCGCCGACGACCAGCCGCACCACACGCGCGCGCGACGCGCCGAGCGCGATGCGAACGCCGATCTCCTGCCGGCGCTGCGCGATGCCGTACGAGATCACGCTGTACAGGCCGATGCTCGCGATCGCGAGCGCGAGCCCGGCGAACGCGGCGAACATCGTCGCCCCCAAACGCCAGCTCCGAAGCTTGGGATCGAGCATCTGCTCCAGCGGCGTGGTCGTGACATACGAGGCGCCAGGCATCAATCGCTGGAGCCGCCGCCGCACCGGTTCGGCGTAGTCCTTCGCATCGCCGGTAACGCGCACGAGCATCATGTCCGCCGGACCGTCACGGTACTGCGCGATCGGAATCGTGTAGGTGTACTCGTTCGTCGCGGACGCCTTGAGCGTGGCGATGTGCATCTCCTCCGCCACGCCGATGACCGTCGTGCACGGCATCGTGTCCGACCCGATGCGCATGCACTTTCCGAGCGGATCCTGGCCGGGCCACACCACCCGCGCCAGATCCTCGCTCACGACCACGACGCGCGCGGAGCTCCCGCCGTCGCGCGCGTCGAATGCTCGGCCACGGAGGATGCGAGTGCCGAACGTGCGGAAGTAGTCCGGGTTTCCCGCCTGCAGCATGAAGTCGCCAAGCCGCTCGACGCTATCGACGCCCGGCACCGACAGGTACCGGCCCTCGTAGGACCAGAACGGAATCGACGGCGATTGGGTCGCGCCGACGACGCCAGGAATCGTTTTCGCTTCGTCGATCAACCGCTGCTCGAGCGCGATGCGCTCGGAGGCGGCGACTCTGACGCCGCGCATGTTGTCCGTGACGACGACGATCGGCGACACGTCGAACCCCAGATGCATCTGGCGCACGTTGCGGAGACTGCGAACGAACAAACCCGCGCCCACGAGCAACACCACCGACAGCGTCGCTTGAAGCACGAGCAGCGTCGTGCGCAGCCGGGATCGGCGTCCGCCCGCATCTCGGCCCCCGGCGCCAAGCGCGTGTGACAGATCGTAGCGCACTGCCTGAGCGACTGGCGCGAGACCCGTAACGATGGCGCAGGCGAGCGTCGCCGCGAGCACGACGACGACGGTCCGGGGATCGCCCAGTGGTTCCGCCGGAACCTCTGGCGGCAAAAAGAGCCCCCGCAAAACTCCGCCGCCCCAACGCGCCGCCGCCAGACCGACCGCGCCGCCGATCACTGCAAGCAGCAGGCTCTCCGTCAACAACTGTCGCGCGAGTCGTCCACGGCTCACGCCGAGCGCGAGCCGCAACGCGATTTCACGGCGCCGCGAGAGTGCGCGCGCGAGCAAGAGATTTGCGACGTTCGCGCAGGCGATGAGGAGCACGATGAACGCCACCCCGCTCACCCAGACGACGATCTTGGCTTGTGGCCCCGCCTCCGGCCCTCGCTGAGACTGCACGGGCGCGAGAACGCCGCGCGGCCGGCGTGCCTGCACCGATTCGCGCGGGTCCGGATCGGCGTCGCGCTCCTTGCGCCAGCTTCGGTCGATTGCCTGCGTGAGATCGGCCGTCGCGGCGGCCACGCTCACCCCGGGCTTTCGCCGCGCGACGGTCTCGAACCAACCCCAGCTGTAGCTCGTGGTGTAATCGTATCCCTTGCGAAGGTCCGAGCCGCGGAGATCCCACGCGTGCGTCGTGACCGGGAGATAGAGCGCGGGTACTCCCCCTTCGGAGAGGCCAATGAACGACTCGGGCGCGACGCCGATGATCGTGCAGAGCGTGCGACCGATGCGAAGCGTCTTGCCGAGGACGTCCGCGCGCCCGCCGAACTGGGTTTGCCAGTAGCCGTAGCCGAGCACGACGACCGGCGATCCGGTCGGCATCTGGTCGTCCGCGCTGGTGAAAAAGCGACCTAGAGCCGGTGACGCGTCGAAGAGATCCCAGAAATTCGAGCTCGCCGACGTGACGCGCAGCTCGCGCGCCGATTCGTTCTCGCCGACGGCGACCCGGTTGGTGGCGACGATCACGAGGCTCGAGAACGATGTCGTCCAGCGCGCAACGTCGAGATACCGCGGGAAGCGCATCACGGGCTCGAACGAATCGCTGCCGCCGCGATTCGACACCTCGTAGAGACGATGAACCTGCCCCTGATCGCGCAGAAACTCGGGTGGCCGAAACAGCAGGCGATCGATGATGTCGAACATCGCGGTGTTTGCGCCGATGCCGAGTCCCAGCGTGAGCACCACGCCCATCGTGAACGCCGGCTTCGCGCGCAGTCCGCGCGCCGCGTATTTGAGATCCTGCGCGATCGACTCGACGAGGACGGTCCCGCGCGCGTCGCGGCTGGCCTCTTTGGCGCGCTCGACGCCGCCGAACGCGAGCCGCGCCCGGCGCCGCGCCTCGGCGCGGGGCACGCCGTCGCGCTCGTATCGCTCGGCTTCCCGCTCGAGATGGAACCGGAGCTCGTCGTCCAGCTCCCGCTCGAGCGCATCGCGTCTCACCAGCGCGCGCCAGCGATAGCGCAGATCGCTCCACAGCTCGGCCAGCATCGCTCTCCCCTTACGCTTCTACAGGGACAAGATTACGTCCCGTTCTGTAGAAGGGCAAGAGGACCGTGCGGTCAGGCGGACGGCGGTAGTTTCTTTCGCGCGCGAAAGGCCGCGATGAACCGCTCCGCGTCCTCACGGCGGAACGACTTCGAGGTCTTGTTCCCGTTCACCTTCGTGTTGCCAAACAGCTCATGCTTTCCGCCGTCGGCCCAGTCGATCACGAGCTGGTCATGCTCGTAGCGGATGTCTCGAATGTCGGCAATTGGAAACACCGCATGCGTGCCGATCGCGCCGGCCACCGACCGCTTGACGATCTGGCTGATGCTGCCGCCGAGGCCCGACGTGTCGCCGGTGGATTTGTCCATCTCGCCCTTCACTTCGGCGATCGTCTTCGGCGACAGGCCGGCGAGGATCTTGTCGCCGACGAGCGTCAGATCGACGGCGCTATCGGCGTCGAAGATCCGGATGTCGCCCGGTCCGAGTGAATCGGTCGGCGGAGATTCCGTCTGCACTCGCACGTGCGACGTGCCAAGACTGTTCGACACGCGTCGCCTGAAATACCGGCTGACGAACACGACCGCCACGACAACCAAAACGAAGCGAAACAGGCCGGAAACGAAGCGTCGCGACGAGCTCATGAGAAAACCCACCCTGAAGCGTGTGACGTTCATGCTACGCGGTGTCCCTACGCGCGTCGAGTCCGGCGGGTTCCGCCCGGGGACGCCCCGGGAGGACGCGGGCTCATTGACCGCCGGCCCGGGGGTCCGTATCGTGAGGGCAAGGGCGTGCAGGACGCCTCCCGTCCGCGGACAGGACCGAGTCCACCTGAGTAGTGAAGGCGCAGTGGCGATGGGTTCCACGAACCTCCTTTCGCCCGCTTGGCGGACACGGGCTCATCCAAGGAGGCTCGTCATGTCCGACGCACACCCGCCCGTCAGCGCCGCCCTGAGCAACCCTCGCCAGGAGCCGGCCCTTCCCGATCGACGACTTCCGGTTCGTCCCGATCTGGATCAGCTCAAACACCAAGCGAAGGATCTGCTGCGAAGCATCCGCCGCGGCGACGCGAGTGCAGTTGCGGAGCTTCGTGGTCGCCATCCGCATCCGCCGTCGCCGGACGACGCGAAGCTCGCCGACGCGCAACTCGTCCTCGCGCGAAGCTACGGCGCGCCGACGTGGGCACGCATGGTGGTCTCGTGCAAGTTGATCGACGCGATCTGGAACGATGACGTGGAGGCGGCCCGTGCGCTCGTCGTCGCGGATCCGACGTTGTTGCACGAAGACGCCGGCATCCGGAACGTGAACTGGGGCCCGCCTCTCAGTTACGCGGCGAACGTCGGCCGCGATCGAATCATCACGATGCTCGCCGAGCTGGGCGCGACGGATTTCAAATACGGTATGGACCGCGCGGTGTTGCAGAGCAGGATCGGGACGGCGCGGATCCTCCACCGCATGGCCGGTTCTCCGAAGCCGGCGAAGGGTGCGCTGGGTTCACCAGCCTACACGCTCAGCGTCACCGGCACGGAGTTCCTCTTCGAGATCGGCGCGAACGTGCACGATTGGGAAGGACAGTCGGGCAGTCCGGTGGAGGTCGTGCTCGCAACCGACGGCCGGCGTCCCGACGCGAAGCACCGAATCCTCGAGATGTACGTGGAGCACGGCTTGTCCCTTCCCGATACGCCGATGATGGCGTTGCACCGCGGCCGCATCGATCTGCTCGAGCAGCACCTTCGCCGTGACCCGAACCTGCTCAGCCGAACCTTCACGTTCGCGGAGATTTTTCCGCCGGAAGTCGGGTGCAACCAGCCGCCCGGGGACAGCTACGACGAATGGCTTCCGCGCACGCCGGTCGCCGGATCAACGCTATTCCACGTCGCCGTGGAGTTCGACGAGCTCGACATCGCGCGCTGGCTCTTGGACCGCGGCATGAACGCCGACGCGCGCGCCACGATCGACGCGAACGGCTTCGGCGGACACACGGCATTGTTCAACGCGGTGGTGTCGTATCCGAACTTCTGGATGAACTTCACGGGCGGATGGCCGGGCTCGAGGAAGCCGACGCAAGCGACATTCGCCGAGCTGCTGCTCGACCACGGCGCGGATCCGAACGCGCGTGCGTCGTTCCGTGAGGCGCTCCGCCGAGAGCGCCGGGGCGAGCTGCGCGACCATCACGACGTGACGCCGCTGGAATGGGCGAAGGTGTTTCACAACCGACTGATCGTCAGTGAGCCGGCAATGCAGGCGATCGCGGCGCGAGGAGGGCGCTGACGCTCTGGCTGCATCGCATTCGATCCGCGACTTCAGCCTCATCCGCGAGATCGGCGGTCGTCTCTGGCTCACTCCTTCGCCGCATCTGCCTGGCAAAAGGGGAACTGCCGCTGATCGCGCTGACGACACGGAGCGCGCTGAAGCAACGGCTCGATCTCCCGCAATGCTGCATGGCAGCTCCCGGAGCTCTCTGAAGAACTCAACATGAGAACCTCCGAACGTTCCGGGAGCTGACTCTCGGCGAAAGAGAAGAAGAGCTCAGGGCGACGCGCGACGCCCCATTCGCCGAAGCTGTCCCTGCCACAGCATCCGCGCCGCGCCCAGGCGCAGTCGCTGCGCGGTGTTCAGTAGCGAGGCCCTCGCTTCGCTGCCATTCGCGACCGCGGAGTCAGTGCCCTGCAACAGCGGCGCGAGCACGAACGTCGATACGATGCTGGTCGAGTCGCCGACGCCCGAAAGCGAATCCCGCCGCGTGAACGCCGGATGTGCCAGACCGCCCGGATCGAACTCGATTCCCTCCACGGCAAGAACGTCGGGTGGCTTCACCTCTCGAACGATCCACAGCTGCACCGCTCGACCGCTGGTTCCACCGGCGCGAGACGGAGCGGCGACGCGAATCGTGTCTCCGGCGCGCAGCACGCCGTGGTGCTCAGGCATGATGGTCGTGCCATCGGGCAGCCATTCGAGCAGCGAATCACGATCGGTCAGAAGCGTGAACGCGCGCGCCGGGGCCAGCGGCACCGCTTCGACGACGGTGTTGCCCCCGCTCGTGAGCCGGTGATAGCCGGCGTAGCATGTGCCGACCAGCGCGAGGATGACGACTGCCACGATGCCCGCGATCCATCGCCACATTGGTAACGCTCGATGAGAAAGTGTCGTTCGACCGGACGAGGAACGCGCGACAATGTTATCGTCGCGAGCCTCCGCCAGCCACCCTCGTCACGATTGCCGGGCGAGGGCCCCGTCGAGTACGGCCTGCATCTCGTCGTCGCAACCGTCGAGATCCGGATTGAGCGTCGCCCCGGCCTCGAGCAGGAGCCGCGCGACCTCCGCGTGATTCGCCTCGGCGCGGCCGCAGTTTCGCGATCCGTGACAGCACCAGCTCAGTGGCGTTCCGCCGTACATGTCTTCGCGGGAATCGAGCAGTGCGCGGCCGGACGGATACGCGAGCAGCGCTCGTACACATTCGACTGAGCCTTCCCAGGCCGCGCAGTGCAGCGCATTGCCGCCCTTCGGACCGATCACCGCCGGTGCGGCCGGATCGAATCCGAGCTCCAACATGAGCTCGACCGCCGGCGCATTGGCTGCCCATGCCTCGTCGGTGAGCGCTCGTCGATCGGCGCCGGCCAAGCGATCGACGATTCCCGGCTCCTCGCGGACGATCGCGCGCGCTTCGCTCGCATCGCCCTGGTGACACGCGAGCAACAAGCGCTGTTCAGGTGGAGCGACGCGAGCAAGCGCCGCCAGGGTTTCGAATTGTTTGAAGCGTGCCGCCGTCTGGAGCGGCGTCATGTTGTGGCCGATCGTCCACAGATAGATGTGATAGCTCGACGGCGGCATCTCGCGATACTCGCCCTGCCCCGTCCGCAGCTGAAGCACCGACGGATTCGCCGCGACCATCGCCGACGCGCGGTCCGTGAGGCCCAACGCCGCGGCGAGAAAGATGTCGACCGACGCGCCGCGCTCGACGAGGTACCGCGCAAGGTCGAGACGAGACTTCGTGGGATCGTCCGCATCGCCGAGCATCCATTCCGCCGGCGTCGAGCGATGGTCGACGTCTCGGGCGTCGAGGTCCGCGCCGGCGTCGAGCAGGAGATCGACGACCGGGCGTGAGCGGGCGAAGTGGAGCGGCGTCTGGCCGTCGCCGCCGCGTTCGTGAACGCGCGTCGGATTCTCGGCGAGCATCCGCGCGAGGAGATCGGGACGTTCGAGATGCGCGGCCGCGCACGCGTCCGGAATCGCGCCGGCCGCGAGGAGGCGTTCCGCGATGCGGGGCGTCGCGCCGTACAGCGGATGAAAGCTGCCCGCCCACCAGTCGCTGCCGCGGTTCGGATCGGCGCCGAACTCCAGCAGGACGTCGGCGACTTCGGGCTCGTCGCCCATCGCGACGAGCGCCGGCGAATCGAATCCGAAGATCGGCTGATTGATCGCGGCGCGGACATCGGCGTGCTGCTCGAGCACGCGGCGGAGCGTCGTCGCGTCGCCGCGTTGGACGGCGGTCTTGAACCGCTCGATCGGCGGTCTGGACTCCCGGGCGTTTGCTTCGATGTGCTCCTTGAGCGCACGCCAGCTCTCGAACCCATACTCGCGCGCGAGCACGAACTGCGCGTCGGCGAGCGCGACCTCCGCCTTGTTCGGCAGCTCGGCGCGGATGCGGTTGCGCGCCTCGGCGTCGCCGCGCCGAAAGGCGGCGATCAGCTCCTTCGCCAGTTTTCGCTGTTGCTCCAGATCCGCGCGCGCGGGGAGCGTCCGTCGGAATTCCGACGACATATACACGGCCTCCTTCGTCGTGGCCGGCGTCCGCATGGTCGGCCGAAAGAGGTCGAGTCTTTGGGCACGTCGTACAGGTCAGGTGGGCGCAGCCCTTTCCGCGGACCGGTGGCGTCCTGATCGCCAGTCCATGGAAAGTACGTGCTTCGAGACGCTAGCGGTACTCGTCCATCAGCTCCGAGAGCGCCGCGCTGCCCGGACACAACTCCTCATACGGCAACTCGACCAGCGGACGCTCGGTCGTGCCGGCGACGCCGTGCATGTCCGCCGCATGCTCGTCGATGTAGAGGAGGCCGGTGACGACTTCGCCCTTCCCTTGCCGCTCGCGCACGTACGCGTACGCCGCGTCGCGATTCGTCGGATCGTAGTCCTCTCCGACGCGCCGAAAGCGCACGACGCTGCCGTCGTGCATCGTCACGCTCACCGCGCCGGAATCCGGCGTCTCGGCGGTGATCTCTCGACGCAACGGCACGAAGTCGACCGGCGCGATCTCGTGCGTGTGGTCGCGGGTGTACCGATAGCTCTTCGTCGACGTTTCGTGATCGTTGAAGCTCACGCACGGCGAGATGACGTCGACCAGCGCGAAGCCGTTGTGCCGCATCGCCGCCTTGAGAATCGGCGTGAGCTGCGCCTTGTCGCCCGAGAAGCTGCGCGCCACGAAGGTCGCGCCGACGCTGAGCGCCAGCAGCACCGGATCGATCGGCGGCTGCAGGTTCGGCTCGCCGCGCTTCGACTTCGAGCCGACGTCGGACGACGCGGAGAACTGGCCCTTGGTCAGCCCGTAGACGCCGTTGTTCTCGAGCACGTACAGCATGTTCACGTTGCGACGGATCGCGTGGCACAGCTGGCCCAATCCGATCGAAAGCGAGTCGCCGTCGCCCGAGATGCCGATGTAGGCGAGCCCGCGATTCGCGGCGTTGGCGCCCGTCGCGAGCGCCGGCATGCGTCCGTGCACGCCGTTGAAGCCGTGCGACTGCCGCAGGAAGTACGCGGTGGTCTTCGATGAGCAGCCGATCCCGCTCATCTTCGCGGCGCGGTGCGGCGGCACCTCGAGCTCCCAGAGCGCCTGGACGAGCGCGGCGGTGACGGAGTCGTGTCCGCAGCCGGCGCACAGCGTGGACATCGCGCCCTCGTAGTCTCGCTTGCGTGAGGCCGAGCGAGTTCTTGGGGAGCGACGGGTGGCGGACTGGCGGCTTGGTTATGATCGTCATAGTGTCATCGTCTGCGAGCGCGCGAGCGAAGGACTATTGCGAGTTACGCGGGAGGTCAATGGCGCATCGGCAAGCTAAGTCACTGCCTGCGTCACGCGTTCGGGTTTAGCGACAGTACATCCACGCCGTCGCTCGCGACGTCATGCGGACGAACCAGCCACCACGCGATCCGCCGTCAACGGCAAGCCGCCGTAATCCAGCACCGACGATCATCCGATCGCGCGCCACGCCAGTCTCGATCGCCAACAGCGTACGCAGCTGCGCATCGCGATTCTGCTCGACGACGTAGCAGCGCTCATGCGCTTCGATGAACTCTCGCACGCTCGCCGGGAACGGGAACGCGCGAATCCGCATGTAGTCGACGGACGCGCCGCTGGCCCGCAAGCGATCGACGGCCTCGAGCACGGCGGCGTGACAGCCTCCGAGCGACACGATGCCGATCGGCGCCGGCGCGCCGGCGCGTTCGAGGTGCATCTCCGGCGCCGGCACCTCGTTCGCCGCGGTGGCGAGCTTCACCGCCAAGCGGTCGACGACTTCCTGATACTCTGCCGCATCTTCGGTGTACGTCGCGTGCTTCGTGTGCCCCGACCCGCGCGTGAAATAGCCGCCCTTCGGATGCACGCCGGGATACGTCCGCGCGGCAACGCCGTCGCCGTCGACGTCGAGATACCGGGAAAAGCGCTCGATCTTGTCGAGCTCCTCGGCACCAAGAACCTTGCCTCGATCCGCACGATAGGAGTCGTCCCAGGTAAACCGCTTGCACATCCAGTCGTTCATGCCGATGTCGAGATCCGACACCACGAACACCGGCGTCTGAAAGCGCTCGGCCAGATCGAACGCTTCGACGGCGAGCGTGAAACATTCCGCCGGATTCGCCGGGAAGAGCGCGATGTGCTTCGTGTCGCCGTGCGAGAGATAGGCGATAGACAACAGGTCGCCCTGTTGCGTGCGCGTCGGCATGCCCGTCGACGGGCCGGTGCGCTGAATGTCGAAGAAGACTCCAGGAATTTCGGTATAGTAGGCGAGGCCGATGAACTCGCTCATCAGCGAGATGCCCGGCCCCGCCGTGGACGTGAACGATCGCGCGCCGCACCAGCCCGCGCCGATCACCATGCCCGCCGCCGCCAGCTCATCCTCCGCTTGAATCAGACAATACTTCCGCTGTTTGGTCTCCGGATCGACACGGAAGCGCTCGCAGTATTCCTTGAACGCCTCCATGAGCGACGTCGACGGCGTGATCGGATACCACGCGCCGACGGTCGCGCCGGCGTACACGGCGCCCAACGCCGCCGCGGAGTTGCCGTCGATGAGAATGCTGTCTCTCGTCGCGTCCATCTTCTCGAGACGGAACGGCAGCGGGCACGTGTAGTGCTTCGTCGCGTAGTCGAAGCCGAGCTTGATCGCGCGATGATTGGCGTCGAGCAGCGACTTTTTCTTGGCGAACTTCTCGTGGAGCATCCGTTCCACGATCTCCATGTCGAAGTCGAGCAGCGCGGCCAGCGCGCCGACGTACGTGATGTTCCGAAGCAACGTGCGATTGCGATCCCCCTCGAACGCCTCGACGCACATCTTGCCGAACGGGATGCCGAGGATCGTGATGCCCGGCCGAACGAGCTTGTCGTCGAGCGGCCAGGACGAGTCGTACAGCAGATAGCCGCCTTCGCGCACCGAGGCGACGTCCTTGGCGTACGTCTCCGGATTGAGCGCGACGACGAGATCGACGTGCTCGGGACGCGCGGTGTAGCCGTGTTTGCTCACCCGGATCTCGTACCACGTGGGCAGGCCCTGGATGTTCGACGGGAAGACGTTCTTGCCCGTGACCGGAATGCCCATGCGGAAGATGGCCTGCATGAGCAGTCCGTTCGCGCTCGCGGACCCCGTGCCGTTGACCGTGCCGATCTTGAAGGCGAAATCGTTAGTGGGCATACGGAATCAGGAGTTCGAATCTGCTCATGTCCCACGCGGCCGTCGGGCAGCGCTCGGCGCAGAGGCCACAGTGGAGGCACACGTCTTCGTCCTTCACCATGACGCGCTTCGTCTGCGGCAGCTGTCCCGACAGGTAAATGTCCTGCTGTGCGTTGAGCGCCGGCGCGGAAAGATGCTCGCGGATGTCGAAGTCGGCGCCCGGATCCGGCGTGATCGTCAAACAGTTCACCGGGCAGACGTCGATGCACGCGTCGCACTCGATGCACAGGCTCGCCGTGAAATGCGTCTGCACGTCGCAGTTGAGACAGCGTTCGACTTCCTTCGCCGTCTGCTCGGCCGTGAAGCCAAGCTCGACCTCCACGCCCAGGCTCTCGAATCGCTTCGTGAGCTCGGCGTGCTGCATCTTGGTGCGCGGTACGGCGCTATAGTCGTTGCTGTAGCTCCAGGCGTGCATGCCGACCTTGGAGCTGATGAGATTCATTCCGTACGCCGGGCGATCGGAGAGCGAGACGCCTTGGCAATGATTGTGAATCGAGATCGCTGCCTGGTGCCCGTGCTCAACGGCCCAGATGATGTTCTCGGGTCCCCACGCGGCGTCGCCGCCGAAGAACACGCCCGCACGCGTCGACTGCATCGTCGTGCGATCGACGACCGGCATACCGTGCTTGTCGAAGTCCACTCCGATGTCACGCTCGAGCCACGGGAAGGCGTTCTCTTGCCCGATGGCCAGGATGACGTCGTCACAGGGGAGCACGACGGTGTCGATGACTTCGCTCTTCTGCCTGCCATTCTCCTCGGTCCAGCGAAGCCGTTCGAGCTCCATCCCGACGAGCTTGCCGTTCTCGAGCACGAAACGCTTCGGCGCGTGGTTCTCGACGATCTCGACGCCCTCTTCCTCGGCGTCATCGAGCTCCCACGGCGAGGCCTTGAAGTATTTCCGTCCGCGGCGCGCGATGACTTTCACGTCGGTGCCGCCGAGCCGGCGCGACGTGCGGCAGCAGTCCATCGCCGTGTTGCCGACGCCGATGATCAGCACGCGTTTGCCGATGCGCTCGATATGACCGAAGTGCGCCGACGCGAGCCACTCGATGCCGATGTGAATGTTCTCGGCCGCGTCCGCGCGACCGGGAATGTCGAGGTTTTTGCCCGTGGGTGCGCCGCTGCCGACGAATACCGCGTCGAATCCCTGGCCGAGCAGTGACTTCATGCTCGTGACGGGCGAGTTGTATCGGATGTCGACGCCCATGTCGAGGATGTAGCCCACTTCCTCGTCGAGCACCGACGCCGGCAACCGGAACGACGGAATGTTGATCCGCATCAGCCCACCGGGCTCGGCGAGCTTCTCGAAGATCACGACGTCGTAGCCCAACGGCATGAGGTCGTTCGCGACGGTGAGCGACACGGGGCCCGCGCCGATCAATGCGACGCGCTTGCCGTTCTTCTGCGCCGGCGCTTTCGGCAAGAACTCGCTGATGTCGTCGCGGTGATCGGCCGCGACTCGCTTCAGTCGGCAGATCGCGACGGGCTTTCCATCGACGCGGCCGCGGCGGCATGCCGGCTCGCACGGGCGGTCGCAGGTGCGCCCGAGGATGCCCGGGAAGACGTTCGATTGGCGATTGAGGAGGTACGACTCGGTGTATCGCCCCTGCGCGATGAGCCGGATGTACTCGGGGACGTTGGTGTGCGCGGGGCACGCCCACTGGCAGTCTACGACTTTATGGTAGTACTGCGGATTGGAAACATCCGTCGGCGCCCTCGGCGCACCGGGCGGGCGAGCTGTTGCAGTCACTCGGCGTTAGCTCCTCTCAAGCAAGTGCCTGTCGTCTTTCATATGATCAGACACGGAGCGGGGCGGGGCAAGGTCTGTTGCGCGCTCGTAGTGCGTGCTCGTGCTTGCTCTTGTGCGCGGGAAGAGGGCGACCCCGATCGCCTCGCACTCGTGCTTGGTCATGTGCGCCCGGAAGAGGACGACCCCGATGGCCTCGCACTCGTGCTTGGTCATGTGCGCCCGGAAGAGGACGACCCCGATGGCCTCGCACTCGTGCTTGGTCATGTGCGCCCGGAAGAGGACGACCCCGATGGCCTCGCACTCGTACTTGGTCATGTGCGCCCGGAAGAGGACGACCCGATGTCCTCGCGGACCAGTCGATACTGCCGATACTGCCGGCAGTATCGCCTCGGCTCTCGCTGCGGGCATCGGATCGTCCTCTTCCCCACGCATCTCCAACTACGTGTACGTGCTCGGCGTGTGGGGCGCGCCATGCCTGCAGAGGTGACGCGCCCGCGCGTGCGCGTCACAAGAGCAACGCCGTTCGCGGCCGCTGCGCAGGGAGCGAGGCGAGGGAGTCTCCCGAGCACGAGCCGAGGCGAAACTGCCGGCAGTATCGGCAGTTTCGACTGGTCGTGCAGAGGGAGACTCCCTTGCCTCGCTCGAACTCTGAGCTAGCGCGGAGTTAAAGCCGTCTCGGACAACCGGGCAGTACCGGCAGTTTCGACTGGTCGTGCAGAGGGAGACTCCCTCGCCTCGCTCGAACTCTGAGCTAGCGCGGAGTTAAAGCCGTCTCGGACAACCGGGCAGTACCGGCAGTTTCGACTGGTCGTGCAGAGGGAGACTCCCTCGCCTCGCTCGAACTCTGAGCTAGCGCGGAGTTAAAGCCGTCTCGAACAACCGGGCAGTGTCGGCAGTTTCGACTGGTCGTGCAGAGGGAGACTCCCTCGCCTCGCTCGAACCTGAACTAGCGCGCCGTCGTCAACGCCTTCTCAGCCAACCCGCGCACGATCATCTGCGCCCCGAAGCGAACGACCTGTTCGGTATCACCCGGTTCGTTGCCACGCGTGTTCCTCTCGAGCGCCGTGCGGATCGCCGCAGCCGTGCGCGGCCACTTCGCTGCATCGATCTCGCGGAGCTGAAGCTTCGCGAGCTGCTGGTTGATCGTTGCCGTCTTGGGGACGTAGAGCGGTGACGCCTGGGCCGCGAGCGCGAGGCCCACGGCAAACCGCAGCAACGTCATCGTTCCACCGAGAGCGACCAGCGCGTCGAAGCCGTGGCCCTCGAGAATCTCCAAGGCCCGCTCGGCGACGGCGGTGATGGACCCGGTGCGCACGATGAACGCGCTCGCGACGACGCGCGCTCCATCGCGGTGCGCGAGCACCGTGCGATGCATCGTGCACGCGAGCTCGACGAGCCACTGGTCCCACGTTTGGCCCTCCGTGAGCGGCGGGACGGGAGAAAGTCCGCCATCGAGGATCGCCTTCGCCATCAGATCGATGAGCTGCTGCTTCGATTCGATGTACCAGTACAACCCCGGCGCGTGCATACCAAGCTTCGTGGCCAGCCGGCGCAGGCTCAGTCGCTCGAACCCGTCCTGGTCGAGAAGCTCGAGCGCGGCGGCAACGATCTCGCGGCGCCTTTCCGTGGCGGCGTCGTCAGTTCCGTGACGGCTCATGCGATTGACAATCGGACTCGGTCGGACGACATTCCACGGTAGAGTTTAACACCGTTAAAGTTCCTGCCAAAGTATGGTCGGTCGCGCGGCCATTTGCAACCCGACCTCGAACCTCCCTACGCAGATGACCCAGCCGGTCCCGGCCCCCAAGTCGACAGCAAAGTCGACCAAAGCGCGTCGCATCGTGGTCGGCGTCGGCGCCGTGCTCGCGCTCGCCGCGGTGACCACGGCGCTCGTGCGCGGGCGAAATCACGAGCTCGTGCTCATCGGCGTGATCGACGCGAACGACGTCGTGGTCACGCCGCGCGTGCAAGCGCGACTCGACAGCCTGCTGATCGACGAAGGCTCGCCGGTGAAGGCCGGCCAGCTCATCGCCCGCCTCGAGTCGTCGGAGCTCGCGGCACAGGCGGCGTCGGTCGCGGCGTCCGCGTCGAGCGCGATGGCACAGCTCAGCGAGCAGCGCTCGAGCGCAGCGCAGGTGACCGGCACGACCGGGGCGACCCTGTCGGCGGCACGCTCACGAGTCGCGTCGGCGAAAGCGACGCTCGCACACGAGCTGGCGACGCTGTCGCAGGACAGCGCCGACGCCGCGCGTGCAACCACCCTCGCCCGCTCCGGCGCGCTCGCGCCGGCAGACGTCGAGCGCGCGACCAACACGTATCGCGCACAACAGGCGATCGTTTCGGCGCGCCGCGAGGAAGTCGGCGCCGCCGAGGCTGACCTGACGAGCGCGGAACAAGGCACGCATGCGGTTGCGGCGGCTCGCAGCGCGGTCGCGACGACTGAAGCGCGCGTGCGCGGCGCGCGAGCAGATTCGCTCGCCGCGGCGACGCGCCTCAATTACGCGGAGCTCCGCGCACCGGTGTCGGGTGTCGTGCAGGTGCTCACCGCGCGGCGCGGAGAGCTCGTTGGACCGGGATTGCCCGTCGCGGTGATCGTCGATCCCGAGAATCTGTGGGTACGTGTCGCCGCCCCGGAGACGGACGCGGGCGCAGTCGCCGTCGGCGATTCGCTCGAAGTCCGGCTCGCGTCGGGCGAAACGGTTCGCGGCCGAGTGATCAGCAAAGGCGCCGAAGGCGAGTTCGCGACGCAACACGACGTGAGCACGTCGAAGCGCGACATTCGCGCGATCTCGCTGCGTGTCGCGATTCCCAATCCCCGCCACGCGCTCGTGCCGGGAATGACCGTCACGGTGATTCTGCCAACGGCGCGATGAACGACCCCGCGATCCTCATCGAGCACGCGGTGAAGCGCTATGGCGCGTTCACCGCGGTGAACGACGTCTCGCTGTCCGTCGCGACGGGCGAGACGCTCGGCCTCCTCGGCCCGAACGGCGCGGGCAAGAGCACGCTCATTCGTATGTTGACGACGCTCGTGCCGATCACGAGCGGCCGCATTTCGCTGCATGGCGTCGACGTCACGCGCGAACCCGACAAGGCGCGGCTATCGATCGGCGTCATTCCGCAAGCGATGACGACGGACACCGATCTCTCGATCGAAGAGAATCTCAGCATCTACGCGAAGCTGTACGGCGTGCCGCGCGAGACGCGACGGCGCGTGATTCCCGAGCTGCTCGAGCTCGTGAACCTCGCCGATCGCCGCCATGCCCTCGTGGGCACCCTCTCGGGCGGCATGCGGCGGCGCGTCGAGATCGCGCGCGGTCTGGTGCACAGTCCGCTCATTCTCGTGCTCGACGAGCCCACGACCGGGTTGGATCCCGTCTCGCGCGTCGACGTGTGGGAGATGCTCTCGAAGATCAAGCGCGAGCGGCAGCTCACGATTCTCGTGACGACGCATTACATGGACGAAGCGGACCGCCTCTGCGACCGCATCGCGATCGTCGACAAGGGCAACCTCGTCGCGCTCGATACGCCCCGCGCGCTCAAGGCGACCGTGCCGGGGTCGAGCACGATCGAGGCGCAGTTCGTGAACGTGCCCGCCGACTGGGATCGTCGGCTCTCCGGGCTCGCCAGCGCCATCAGCGCGCAGAGTCTTGGCGGCGACAGCTGGCGCATCGTGAGCGACGATGCAGGTCGCACCACGATGGGCCTCGCCGAGCTGGCGCTCGCCGGCTCGGTGACGATTCGCTCGCTCGCGGTGACGACGAAGACGTTGGATGACGTCTTCGTCCACTACACGGGCCGCGGGCTCCATGACGCGAATGCCGCGCCGAACGGCGGCAAGGCGGCGGCCTAGATGCAGCGCGCGATCCCGATCGTCGAGCGCGAGCTGCGGAAGTTCATCCGCACGCCGGCGCTGCTCGTCATGACGCTCATCATGCCGGTGTTGAATCTCGTCGTCCTCGGCAACGCGTTCGGCGGGCGCGTTCGCCATCTCAACGTCGCCGTCGTGGACGAAGATGGCGGTCCCGCCGCGCGCCGCGTGCTCGAAGCGGTGTACGCGTTCCAGACGAACGGCGACGTCCTGCGGCCGATCACCTATGACAACGAGGCCGACGCCGCGCGCGACGTACGCGACGGCGTCATCCAAGGCGCGGTGGTTCTTCCCCCCGGATTCTCACGCCGCGTGTACGCCGGCGAACAACCGCACGCCGGATTGTTGCTCGACAACACGGACGCGGTCGTCAGCGGCACGCTGCAGGGACTCCTGAACGGCGCGGTTCAGCAAGCGCCGCGCGCCGAGCCGCCGCCGCGCGTCATCAAGGCGGTGACGCTCGATCCGGTCGAGCTGTTCCCGTTCGTGCCGTACATGCGGTACATGCTGCCGGGCGTGATCTCGCTCGGGATGTTCATGACGGTGATGATCGGCGGCGGCATGTCGTATCTCGACGACAAGCAGCGCGGCGTACACGAAGGCTACCTCGTCACGCCGATCACGAAGCTCGAGCTGGTGCTCGGCCAGAACATCGCGGGCACGATCAAAGCGGTCGTCAGCGGGACGATGGTGACGATCCTCGGCGCGGTTGTCGCGGGCGTGTTCGGGATCTTCAACCCGCTTCGCTTTCTGGCGCTCCTGCTGCTGATCATCGTGGTGTCGTTCGCGTTCATGTCGATGATGTCGTGCCTCGTGGCGCGCATGGACAATCCGATGCTCCCGCGCGCCCTGTTCGGGATCTTGAACACACTGCTCTATTTCCCGAGCGGCGCGATCTATCCGGTGCAGTCGTTGCCGGCGTGGCTCCGGTGGATCACGTTCGTCGACCCGTTCACGTACGCGGTGCACGGGCTGCGCGTGCTCTTGCTCAAGGGCGCGTCGATTCGAGTCGTGCTCCCGGACGTTGGATTTCTGCTGCTGTTCGCGGGGATCATGTTCGCGGGGTCGGTGAAGCTGTTCCGGCGAACGTTGTAGGTCTTTAAACCCTCGGGACGCTTCTGCCCGCACGAGGAGGCGACTCGATTCCGGCGTCGAGATCACGATCACACCGCCCTCGGCGCGCGCGCGAACCAGGTGACCGGCGAGGCGAGGGAGTCGCCCGAGCACGAGCCGAGGCGAAACTGCCGGCGGTATCGGCAGTTTCGACTGGTCGTGCAGAGGGCGACTCCCTCGCCTCGCCCCGCGCACAGCCACCGCGCTCGCGCCGCTCGTCGCCGGGTGGAACGGCGACGACGTCGCGTACGTTCTGCGGACCGATCGTTCCCGAATCGCGGAGCTGCGGCGCGAAAAGCTCGATCGCTTCTCGCTCGAGACGCTGATTCGCTACCTGACGCGACTCGATTCGAGCGTGGAGATCACGATCACACCGCCCTCGGCGCGCGCGCGGACCAGGTGACCGGCGAGGCGAGGGAGTCGCCCGAGCACGAGCCGAGGCGAAACTGCCGGCGGTATCGGCAGTTTCGACTGGTCGTGCAGAGGGCGACTCCCTCGCCTCGCCCCGCGCACAGCCACTCAACGCACGCGTACGGCGACCGGGAATTTCGTGTACGCCGCGACATCGAGCGTATAGTCGCCCGGGGCAAGCGCGAGCTCGGCATCGAGCGTCTCGCCCGGCGAGATGTGGAGTCTCGCCGCACCCCGAGTGACCTGGCGTGACGGAGTCGTCATACCGTCCTTCGCGACCACGCGCCACGAGACCGGCGTGGTGTCGCGCACCGTGTGCAGCGTGCCGAGTACCTCTTCCTGGACCGTGATGTTCACGATGCGCAGCCGGTGCGTGACACCGGCCCGCAGGCGAATCGTGTCGGCCGGCGTGCCGCCGTTGAGAACGTCGATCGCGCTGTCGCCTTTGCCGCGCTGACTGAACAACAGAACGTGATCGGTCTCCGGGTTCCACGTTGCTCCGGGTTCGAGCACCACGATTGCGCCGTAGAGTCCAGACGCGAGTTGCCGGACTTCGTCGGCGTGCGCGTGATACATGAACGTTCCGCTGCGCGGCGGGGCGAAGCGCGCGACGAAGGAGTCGCCAGGGGCGATCATCGGGGCGAGGGCGCCGGCTCTGCCACTCCACCCGCCGACGCCGTCGTAGTAGCTCTCGAGCTCGATCCCGTGCCAGTGCACCGTGGTGGGCGCGCGAAGCCCGTTGACCACGGAGATCTCGACCGGCTGTCCACGCGTGAGCGTCAGCAACGGACCGGGGATGGGTCGAGCCCTCGCGGCGCTCGCCTGGACGTCACCGTCGAGCGCAAAGACGTACGCCGGCGACCGGTCTTCGTAGAACGTCGGGATCTCGCGCGTGACGAGGCGCAGGCGCCGAGCCGGTTTCGCCATCGGCGGCGCGCTGTCACCGCGAACGGTGATGCCGAGGATGAGGCCCGCCATCGTGTGATACGGGTGGTCGTCGGCGCCATGCGAGACGAGCGAGTCCGGCGGCTTGATCCCCGCCAGGTGGTACAGCTGCTCGCCCGACATGTGGAATCCTTTGTGGCAGTGGAAGATCCAGTTGCCCGGACGGGTCGGCGCCCAGGAGATCAGCGCGCTGCCGAGATGACGAACACTCTCGGTCACGACCATCGGCCGCGCATCGGCCGAGTAGGCGGTGTCGCGCTCCATGTCACCGCGCGCGTCGACGCGGAAGTAGAACCCGTGCAAGTGCATCGGATGCTCGACGTCCGTCGCGTTGAGCACGTGCCAGTGCACCGAATCGCCGACTGCGAGGTCAACCCGTTCGCTGAACGGCCACATCTTGCCGTTGATGGCTTGGACGAAGGGCGAATCGTTCGTCGTGTCCTTCGACCAACCCGTGATGACGAGAATCCGGTCGGACACGCGCGCCGATGGAACGCTATCGACGACGAGCGCGCCGACCAGCTCCGTGTTTCCGACACGCTCGTCGAGCGTATGTCCGCGCAGTCGAACCGCGTGATAGAAGAACGCCCCGGCTCGTTCCGCGACGAAGTCGACCGTGTGTGATGTTCCCGGCAGGATGGGAACCGTGTCCCTCACGACACAGGCATTCGAGAATGGGGCGCAGAGCACCAGCGTATCCGAAAGCGCATTTCGTAGACTGAGCCGCACTCGGGCGCCAAGCGACGTTCGCAGGAGGGGGCCGGGAACCCTGGGTTCCCCTCCCTCGGTCGCCAGCGCGGCGACGGCCACGCTCGAGCCAGTGTCCGATGCCGGAAACCAACGGGCCGGCCGGGCGACCAGCCGGAGCTCGAGGACTCCATTCGTTACCGAACCGTCGCTGGTGCGATTGTCGTTTGCGCGCACAGTCGTCGATTCGTCACCGCGATGGGCACAGGCGGCGACGAGAACGGCGAGAACGGCTGAACGGATCGAGTATTTTCGCATCGCTGATCCTGCCTCCGACGCGATGCGCTGTCAACGTTGCGAGTCCGCTAAACCCTCGGGACGCTCCTGCGCGCACGAGGAGGCGCGATTCCGGCTCGCCGTGCGCTGGAACGATTGGGATGCGCGCGCACGTTCAGCGCATCGTTCGCCATGACACGAGTCGACCCCATACCCGCGCTCAAGCGTCAGCTCGGCGCCGCGCTCGCGCCGCTCGTCGCCGGGTGGAACGGCGACGACGTCGCGTACGTTCTGCGGACCGATCGTTCCCGAATCGCGGAGCTGCGGCGCGAAAAGCTCGATCGCTTCTCGCTCGAGACGCTGATTCGCTACCTGACGCGACTCGACTCCGGCGTGGAGATCACGATCACACCGCCGTCGGCGCGCACGCGAACCAGGTGACCGGCGAGGCGAGGGAGTCGCCCGAGCACGAGCCGAGGCGAAACTGCCGGCGGTATCGGCAGTTTCGACTGGTCGTGCAGAGGGCGACTCCCTCGCCTCGCCCCGCGCACAGCCACCGCGCGTCGCCGGGTGGAACGGCAACGGCCGTTGACCCAACGCACGCGCGTGGTGATCCTGTGTGCGTCGTCAACGTGCCAACGAACTCCATGACTCTCGCCATCGACCTCGTCGAAGCAAGCCTCGCCGCGATCGCCGAACACGGCGATCGAACCAATGCGTTCATCCTCGTCGACGCCGACGGCGCGCGCGCCGCCGCGCGAGTCGCGGACGACGAACGACGGCGCGGCATCGATCGCGGACCGCTGCATGGAATGCCGATCTCGATCAAAGACCTGATCGACGTCGCCGGTCAACCCACGACGGCGGCGTCGAACGTGCGCGCCGGGCATGTGGCCGACCGCGACGCGAGAGTCGTCCAGCGTCTGCGCGACGCGGGCGCGGTGCTGATCGGCAAGACGAACCTGCACGAGTTCGCGCTCGGCACCACGAGCGAGGAAACGGCGTTCGGCGCGGTGCGCAACCCGCACGATCTCTCGCGGTCGGCGGGCGGGTCGAGCGGCGGATCCGCCGCCGCGGTGGCGACCGGAATGGGCGTCGCGTCGATCGGGTCCGACACGGGCGGGTCGATTCGCATTCCCGCCGCCGCGTGCGGCGTCGTTGGGCTCAAGCCGTCGCTCGGCGAAGTGCCGACCGATGGCGTCGTTCCCCTATCCGTCACCTTCGATCACGTCGGGCCGATCGCGCGATCGGTGGCGGACGCCGCGAGCATCTGGGCGGCGCTCACCGCGAAGCCGGCGCGCGTCGAATTGCCCGCGCCGAGCGCCGTCACCCTCGGAGTGCTGGGCGATTACTTCACAGCGCTCCTCGACGCCGGCGTGCGCGCCGCGTTCACCGCGGCGATTGCGCGCCTGGGCGCGGCGGGGTTGTGCCTCACGCCGCGGAGCGTGAGCGGCACCGACACGATCGTCGATGCGTACATCAACATCTCGCTTCCGGAAGCCGCGCACTGGCACGCGCCGACGATCGATGCCCGCGCGGGCGACTACCAACCGCCCGTCCGCGAACGCCTCGACCGCGGCCGAAAGATTCTCGCGGTGGATTGGCTCCGTGCTCGCGACACACGCATCGCGCTCAGGCACGCCGTCGACGCGGCGCTCGAGGGATGCAGCGCGCTGGCGCTGCCGACCCTGCCGATCGTCGCACCCGTTCGCGGCGCGAGCGATGTGACGATGGACAACGGCGAGACGCTGACCGTGCGCGCCGCGATGCTGCGTCTCACGCAGCTCTTCAACATGACGGGGCATCCGGCGATCTCGCTGCCGGTGCCGGCGAATGGGCTGCCGGTGGGGCTGCAGCTCGTCGGTCGACGCGAGAAGACGCCGGAGCTGCTCGCGATCGCCGCTCTCTCGGAACGTCTGCTTACCGACGCGAATTGAACGTTGCCGCGGCTCGCACGGCGAGCACATTTTTGTTCGTCTCAACTTGCGAGAGCACGTCATGACGCATCGTGTCATTCATGCGGCGAATCTTCCGAAACCGGTGGGACCATATTCACCCGGGATGGGATTCGAACGGCTGATCTTCGTCTCCGGCCAGGGCGCCACGGATCCGTCGACGGGGACGCTCGTCGGCGACGACGTCGCGTCGCAAACCGCGCAGTGTCTCGAGAACGTGCGGTCGATTCTCCGCGCGGGCGGCTCCGACCTGCCATATGTGCTGCGATGCGGCGTATTCCTGCTCGACATGAAGACCTTCAACGACATGAACGCGGTGTACTCGCGCGTGTTCGGCGACCACCGGCCGGCGCGAACGACGATTCAGGCCGCGGCGCTGCCGGGCGATGGACTGCGCGTGGAGATCGACTGCATCGCCTACGTGCCCTGACGAACGCGACGACGCGCAAGAAATTCAGATTTTTAGTGACGCCGGTGCTGGCGCCCCGTGATCTCACGTCGTAGCGTAGCCCCATGTCGAGCGTCGCCGATCAAGCGGGGGCAAGCGACGAGCTGTACGAGCGCGTCTACGACGAGCTCAAGCGGATGGCCAGTGCCCATCTGCGCCGTGGGGAGTTGGCGACGCTGTCGACCACGGAGCTCGTTCACGAAGCGTTTCTCAAGCTCGGAGGCGGCGACGCCCGCTGGCAAGGAAACGCGCATTTCTTCGGCGCTGCCTCGCGCGCGATGCGCCAGGTGCTCGTCGACTTCGCGCGCCGGCGACGCGCCGCGAAGCGCGGCGGCATCGCGACCCGTGTCTCGCTCCGCGACGACGACGCGCGACTCGAGATGGAGCTCGACGAGATCATCGCCATCGACGACGCGCTCGCGCGGCTCGACGGCGTCGACGAGCGGCTGCGGCAGATCGTCGAGCTGCGCTTCTTCGCCGGCTTCGGCGAGCGCGAAGTGGCCGACATGCTCGGTGTGACGCCGCGGACCGTCGAACGCAATTGGCTCAAGGCGCGTTTGTTCCTGTTGCAGGCGTTGGCGCCCCGAGATCTTCCCGCGACGTGACGCGCGATGGATTCGGAATACTGGAAGCGGGTCGAGCGCATCATCGACGTCGCGTTGGAGAGTGATCCATCGCGATGGCCGAGCGTGCTCGATGAAGAATCCAACGGCGACACGCGGCTGCGCGCCGATGCGGAAAGCCTGCTGAGCCGCTATACGGCCGCCCAGTCGTTTCTCGACTCACCGCCGGCCGTCGCCGCGGCCGCGATCGTCGCCGAGGCAGCGCGATCCGGCCGAGAAGCTCGAGGGTCGCCGGATCGGCGCCGTACCGCATCCTTCGGCAGATCGGGCGCGGTGGCATGTCGCGCGTGTTCCTCGCCGAACGAGCCGACGGGGCGTTCGAGCAGCAAGTGGCGCTCAAGCTGCTTCGACCAGGGCTCGACTCCGAGATCGACCATGACCGGTTCCGCTCGGAGCGACAGATTCTCGCGACGCTGAATCATCCGAACATCGCACGGCTGCTCGATGGCGGCATCAGCGCCGACGGCGTCCCGTTTCTCGTGCTCGAATACGTCGATGGGCAGCCGATCGACGTCTACTGCGAGGCAAAGCAGCTCGGCACGCGGCAGCGTCTGCAGCTCTTCGTCGCCGTCGCCAGAGCGACGGAACACGCGCATCGCAGTCTCGTCGTTCACCGCGATCTCAAACCGTCGAACATCTTCATCACGACCGACGGTGTCGTGAAGCTGCTCGACTTCGGGTTGGCCAAGCTCCTCGAGCCCGTGAGCGCGAGCTCCGCGCCCGCGACGCATCCCGGACATCGCTGGCTGACTCCGGAGTACGCGGCGCCCGAACAGATCACTGGCGCGCCGGTCACGACGCTCACCGATGTCTATCAGCTCGGTGCCGCGTTGTACGAGCTCCTCGCCGGCGCGCCGCCATTCGGGACCCGCGGTCAGAACATCCACGAGCTCGAACGCGCGGTGCTCAGCGGCGATCCGCCGTTGCCGTCGACCGTCGTGCCCGAGCCTCGCCGTCGCGCGATTCGGGGCGACCTCGACGCCATCGTCATCAAGGCGTTGAGCCGCGAGCCGGAAAAGCGCTACGACTCGGCGCAAGCGCTCATCGACGACGTGCGGCGTCATCTGTCGAATCATCCGGTGCTCGCTCGCCGACAGACGATCGCGTACCGCGCGCGGCGCTTCGGGCGGCGCCATCGATCCGGATTGGCCGCCGCGGCGGTCGTCCTTCTGTTGGCCGCGACGTACATCGTCACGGTCGCCGGCGACCGCCGTCGCATTCGTCACGCGCTCGACGAGGCGACGACTGGGACTCACCGCGCCGAACAGGTGACGGACTTCATGCTCGGCCTGTTCGACGCGAGCGCCGCCGGCAAAGCGCTCGGCGACACGGTGGAGGCGCGCGCGCTGCTCGAGCGAGGTCTCGCGCGCGCGCACGAGCTGTCGGGACAGCCAGCGCTTCAGGCGCAGATGCTCGACGTCATCGGCCGCGTGGAGACGCAGCTCGGCGAGTACCAACGCGCTCGCCCGGTGCTCGAGGAGGCGCTCGCGCTGCGACGAAGGCTGTATGGAGACGAGCATCCGGATGTGGCGACGAGCCTCGAGGCGCTGGGGAACGTCGCCTATTCCCAGGGCGACCTCACGGAAGCGGTCAAGATTCGCCGTCAGGTTCTTGCTCTGCGCCGGCGGCTCCTTGGCGACTCGAACAGCAAGACGACGTCGGCGCTGCGCGAGCTCACGGCCGCCATGCACGCCCAGGGCGACTTCAAGGGCGCGGAACCGCTGATGGACGAGTGGGTCTCGATCGTGATTCGCCAGCCGCCGGAGACGACCGACGTTCGCGCGCACGAGCTCATGGATCTCGCGGAGGTCTACCAGTACCGAAACCGCCACGACATCGCCGATCGACTCGGCCGCGAGTCCGCCGGCATTTACCGGGCGTTATACGGCGAGGTACATCCGAAGTACGCGGACGCCCTCGAGTACCTTGGCCTCGATCACCAACAGCAGCGGCAATCCGAAAGCGGCGGACAGCCTCATGCAACGCAGCATCGAGATATTCCGAACCGTTTACCCCAACGGGCACCCCGACCTCGCGGGCGCGCTTCACCAGCGGGCCGTCGTGCTGTCGTATTTGCATCGGTACCAGGACGCGGAACCCCTCCTGCGCGAAGACATCGCCATGGCGCGGCGATTCTCGGGGAACGAGACCTCTTTGCTCTCGCAAGCCGAGGTGACCCTGGCGGGGGTTCTCACGAGGATGGACCGGTCGGAAGAGGCGGTCTCGGTGGCGCAGGACGCCGAACGCCTGCTCCGCGCGCACTATCCGGCAACGAGCCCGCTCGTGCGGCGAGCGGACATCGTGCTCGGTGAAGCGTTGGTGGGGACGCGCAAGTTCGCCGAAGCGGAGTCGTTGCTCGTGCCGGCGTTCAAGGCCTTCGACAATGAACGGGCATTCTCTCGCCAACCGCGCGAGAACGCCGTTAACGCGTTGGCGCGGCTGTATGAAGCCCAGGGCCGCCATACGGAGGCCGCGCACTACGACTCCCTCAAGCGCGCTCGGCCTTGATGTCGGGTCTTTGGCGGAAAGCACGCATGTCCTGAGTGGCGGGATCGTGTCGGTCCCGCTGAGCCACGCCTCAACGCGCGGCTCACTGTGACTGGAGATCCGCCATGCGCCGTACGCGCTCGACGACGTTCTCGACCACGTTCGCCATTGCCGCGTTGGTCAGCCCGCTGCTGACTGCCTGCTCGGACCGCAACGTTCCCACGTCGCCACTTCGCCCGACAACCGCATCGGCCGACAAGCCGGCGCCCTCCTCAGTGGCGCAGCTCGTCCGTCATCTCGCCGCCGGCCGCGGCATCGTCCCGCTGCCCAAGCGGCCGACGATCCGGCCCGCGCTCGTGCGACTCGGCCAGGCACTCGCCTTCGACAAGATCCTGAGCGGGCCGCGCAATATCTCGTGCATGACGTGCCACTTGCCGCAATTCGCCACCGGCGACGCGCGCTCCCTGTCGATCGGTCAGGGCGGCACCGGACTCGGACCAAATCGCATTCCGCCGAACGGCGTCTTCATCCCACGAAACGCGCCGCCGCTGTTCAACATGAACGCGATGGCCCATCTCTTCTGGGACGGCCGCGTCTCGGTGGACGGGAGCGGTTTCCATACGCCGGCCGGCAGCCAGATCACGCCGGCGATGACCCGCGTCTTCGAGTTCGGCGCGCTCTCGGCACAGCCGATGTTTCCGGTGACGAACCGGTTCGAGATGCGCGGCTTCTCCGACAACGAGCTCGCCGCCATCCCCGACAACGACCTGCCCCGGATGTGGGCCGGCATCATGCGGCGACTCGGCGCCATTCCCGAATACCGGAAGATGTTCGAGCAGGCGTATCCCGGCACGCCGTTCGAACAGATGACGTTCGCGCACGCGGCGAATGCGATCGCCGCGTTCTTCATCGATCAGTTCACGTTCGACGACACGCCGTGGGATCGCTTCCTCGCCGGCAAGGACAATGCGCTCAGCGAGCGCCAGCTCGCCGGAGCCCAGACGTTCCTCACACTCAAGTGCTCGATCTGTCACACCGGCGCGACGTTCAGCGACGACCAGTTCCACGACGTCGCGGAGGCACAGATCGGACCGGGCGAGGGCAACGGAGCGAATGGGCTCGACGATTTCGGACGCATGAACGTGACCGGACTGGCGTCGGATCAGTATCGCTTCCGAACGACGCCGCTGCGCAACGTCGAGCTCTCGGGGCCCTATGGCCACGACGGCGCGATCGCCACGCTGCGCGACTTCGTCGCCCACTACAGCCAGTCAGACCAGAAGTTGCTGGCGTTCGACGTCAATCAGCTCGAGCCGGCGCTCCGGGGCACGCTGCTCAACAACCAGATGGCCATTCTCGCGCAGCGCGACACACTGCTCAACGGTGTCGTGCTGACCGACGATCTCGTCAACCAGCTGATGGATTACATGAGCGCGTTGACGGACCCCGCGGCGCGCAATCTGTCGAAGTCCGTGCCGGGGCGCGTGCCGAGCGGCTTGCCGATCGACCGACCCTGAGCAACCGATCTACCACGGAATGGCCCGGCCGTCGCGGAAGAATCCGCCGGTCGGGCCATTGTCGTCGAGGGTCGCCGCCCACACGATGCTCGCCGCGCCCTTGTCGACCGGGCGTCCGCCCGCGCCTCGCTCGGTGGCGACCCACCCGGGGCACACGGCGTTCACCAGAATGCGGTTCGGCTGCAGCTCGGCGGCGTACATGCGCGTGAGCGCGTTGAGGGCGACCTTGGACATGGCGTATGCTGGCGTTCGAGCGCCCATCGAGACCAGCGACCCCGCGCCGCTCGACACGTTGACGATTCGCGGATGTTTGCTCTCACGCAGCAGCGGCAGAAACGCGCGCGTCATGTGCCACGCGCCGAGCGTGTTCGTCTCGAATGCTTCGCGGACCTGCGTGAGGTCGGCATCGATCACGCGCTGCCAGTCGTCGTAATGGATGCGCGCGTTGTTGATGATGACGTCGAGCCGCCCGATCTCGTCGACCACGCGTTTCCGCGCGCGATCGATCGAGTCGAGATCCGTCACGTCGAGCTGATAGGGGATGACCGTGAGCCGTTCGCGGATCAGCCGATCGGCGGCCTTGAGGCCTTTCTCTTCGTCGCGCGCGCCGAGGATGACCATCCACCCGAGTTGCGCGAGCTGCCGGCAGACCTCGAAGCCGATCCCGCGGTTGGCGCCCGTGACGAGTGCGACGCGCGGGTCCGAGGCTTCATCGCTCATGATAGTTAACGAATAGCCACCTTTTGCGGCGGGCGCCATGGTGTCGGCGCGAGTGTGATCTTGCGCACAATCGACGGCTCGGCGGGCCGCGGGTCCCTCTCGGCGACCTCGATTTGCTCGGACCGTTCCACTGCGCCCTGCGGCGACTAGCTCCTTAAAGAAGAGGACTTGTTCTGATCGAGCGAATCATTCGGATCGGGCCGATGCCTGACTTGCTCCGACGTTCATCCGACAGAATCCGGAACATCTCCCAAATCCGCCCCCTTCATCTTCTTAGTAGCTCGCCCGAAAACTGGCCGCACGCGGCTGCCGCGGCTACTATCCGCGTGCATCGCATCGAGGCGAGAGAGCATGAACGTCACCGTCGGCCAACGAGCCGAGCGAAGCCTGACCCTCACGGCCGGGCACGTGAAGACCTTCGCCGAGCTGACCGGCGACTACAACCCGCTGCACTTCGACGAAGCCTTCGCGGCTCGCACGAAGTTCGGCCGGCTCGTCGTGCAGGGCGGCCTCACGACCGGCTTGCTCCACGCGCTCGTGGCCACGGACATGCCGGGGCCCGGCACCGTGTTTTTGAGCCAGAACTGGAAGTTCACGGCGCCCGTCTACATCGACGATACGATTACCGCCAGGGCCGACGTGCTCAGCGTGCACGCGAGCAAACCCGTCACCCAACTGGCGATTCGCGTCACCCGGCAGACCGGCGAGGTCGTGCTCGAAGGCGAGGCGTGGTGCTACACGTTCGGCTGACGGCGAGATCGTTGAGAGATCTCGAACGATCGACGCTACGTCGCCGTCGGCGCAGGCGGCCGCGGCTGGTCGAGAACGATGTAGAGCACCGTATCCCACGCGATGCCGCACAAGCCGATGATCCGAAGGGCAACGGCGACGCCGGTGAGCGACCGCCATGGCGCGCTCATGATCGTCGACACGAGCAGAGCGGCGGCGTCGAGTGCGCAAGACGCACGCCCCGCCATGCACGGTCGGAGGATCATGGCAGGCGCGGCGAGCGTTTTGCCTTTAACGAATCGTGTGACAAGCTCCCGCATGGCCGTTGAACGCGCCGCGATCTCCCAAGCTCGACCAGGCAGGTTCGCGCGCGGGCGTCTCGTGGCGGCCACGCTCGCCATCGCGATCGGAATGTCGAGCTGCGTCGCGCTTGGACGTCCGTCGCCCGGACACGTGGCGGCCCCGCCGGCGAAGCTCGACGCCCGCACGGTCGTGTTCGCGAGCGCGTCGGGCAGCCTGCTTCATGCCTGGCTGTCGCGCGGTCGTCCCGGCGCAGGGGCCGTTCTGCTGCTCCACGGCGTTGGATCGAATCGCGAGAGCATGCTCGGCCGCGCCGAGTTTCTGCACGAGCAGGGGTTCACCGTGCTCGCGCCGGATTTTCAGGCACACGGCGAGTCGCCCGGAGAGCATGTGACGTTCGGCGCGCGCGAAAGCCTCGATGCCGCGGCCGCGATGGCGTATCTGCACCAGGTCGCGCCCGACGAGCGGGTCGGCGTGATCGGCGTCTCGATGGGGGGCGCCGCGACGCTGCTTGGCCCCGGGCCGATCGCGGCGAACGCCTACGTCCTCGAGTCGGTCTACCCGACGATTCGCAACGCCGTGAGCGACCGCCTGGCAACGTGGTTCTGGCCGCTCAGCGCCGTCGGCCGATGGTTCACGTCCCCGCTGATCAACATGGTGGGATCGGAAGTCGGCGTCACGGAGTCGGAGCTGCAGCCGATCGACCGCATCGGCCGAATCAGAGCGCCGCTGCTGCTGATTTCCGGAACAGCCGATCCCTACACGCCGCTGGTCGAAGCCGAGTCGCTGTTCGCGCGCGCGCCGGCGCGGAAGTCGTTCTGGGCGGTTCCCGGCGCGGGGCACGAGGACCTGCACGAGTTCGCGCCGAAAGAGTACGAGCGGCGCGTGGGTACATTCCTGGCACGCTGTCTCCGGACCGGCGCCGATTCAACGAACGCCGGCTGCTGATTTCCAGCGCAGAGCTCGCGCCCGCCCGTCAGCGTGTCTGCTTCGTTCATCCCGCCTGGCGTAACGACGCCCGCTGGCCGCCGGTCGACGACATCTGCACCTGCTCGGACAGCAATTCGACTTTCGTGATGTCCGGACGGAAGAACAATGCGATGGTCCAGTCGACGACGATGCGAAGCCGCCGATCCCATCGGGGCATCTGCAGCAGATAGTACGTGCGCCGCACCCACCAGGCGGGAAACCCGGTGAGGCGCGCACCGAAAACCATCGCGACGGCGCGCGTGTGACCGAGCGAGGCCATCGAGCCCAACGAGCTGAAGATGAATGGCTTCGGCTCGCCGTTGTCGATCGTGTCGACCACGTTCCGCGCGAGGCGCTTCGCCTCGCGAACGGCGTGCTGCGCCAGGGCCGGGTACGGACGTCCATCAGGCGACGGAATCGACGCGCAGTCGCCGAGGGCCCACACGTCGGGATGGCTCAGGCTGCGCATCGTGGCGTCGACCGCGATGCGGCCCTTTCGATCGTGTTCCACCGGCATGCGCGCCGCCACCGCGCTCGGGACGATGCCGGCCGCCAGAACAATCGTCGCAGCGTCGATCGTCTCGTTGGCGAGGTGAACTCGCGCCGGCTCGATCGACCGCACGGGGGTGGACGTCCGAATGTCCGCGCCCCGCCGGATGAGCACGTCCTTCGCCACCCTCGCCAGCTCCGAGTCGATCTCCGGAAGAATGCGCTCGCCCGCCTCGAACAGATGAAAGCGCAGCTCCTCGCGCTCGATCCGCGGATAGTACCTGAGCACGTCCTCGGCGAACGCCGTGAGCTCGCCGAGCAATTCGACGCCGACGAGTCCTCCGCCGATCACGGCGAGCGTGAGGCAGCGACGGCGATAGGCGGGATCGCCCGAGGCGTCAGCGCGCTCGAACTGCTCGATGATGTGGTTCCGGAGCAGCAGCGCGTCGGCCATGGTCTTGAACGTGAACGCGGCCGGCGAGCCGGGGATCATCGTCTCGTTCGTCGACGCTCCGAGCGCGACGACGACATGATCATACGGAAGCTCGTACGCCGCGCCCGCGGGCGCCAGCGCCTGAACGACGCGTCGATCGACGTCGACGGCGACGACCGTGGCTTCGATGAACCGCGCGCGCCGGAGCGCCGGCCGGATCGGCTGTGCGCAGTGCCGCAGCTCCAGCCGGCCCGAGCACGCCTCGAAGAGCAGCGGCGTGAGCACGAAAAAGTTGTCGCGGCTGACGAGCGTGACCTCGACGTCCTGGCGATGGCGGCACAATCGCTCGATGCGTCGGGCCGCGCCGACGCCGGCGAACCCGCCCCCCACGACCACGATGTGTTTCTTCGCTCCGAACGTCGTCGCCATTGTCTTGCCGTTTCGATCAAACGCCTCTTGACGTAGCATATCGTGGCCCGGAATGCCCGGCCACCGGCATGACCCGTCCCTCCCCGGCCGGACGCGGCGGCGGCATGTTCTCCGCGTTGGAATCGAACGTCGATGACAGCAACTCAGACTCCCATCCAGCGAACGCAGCTGTCGGACCGGGACGTCGAGGCGGCCCGGGCCGTTGCGACGGATCTCTTCGGGCGGCCAGACGAGCGAGCGTTCGCGATCCACTATTGGGACGGAACGGCGGACGTGCCGCCGGTCGGCGCGCCGTTCACGCTCGAAGTGCGTCACGCGGGGGCATTCCGCCGCATGCTGCTCCCGCCGACGGAGCTGTCGATCGTCGAAGCCTATCTCTTCGACGACGTCGACATCGTTGGCGACATCGAGGCCGCCGCGGATCTCGGCGACGTCGTCGCGCAGCGGCTCGCTCGGAAGGGCGCGGCGCTTCGGCTGGTTCGACATCTTCTCGCGTTGCCGCGCGGCGACGATCGGCAGGCGCGCCCGCGCTCGGGGATCGCGCACGTTGCCCGGCGCCTCGTCCGATTCGGCCGCGCGCACTCGGCGGCTCGCGACGCGCGCGTCGTGCGATTTCACTACGACGTCGGCAACGACTTCTATCGGCTGTGGCTCGACGCGAACATGGTGTACTCGTGCGCGTACTTCGAGCACGGCGACGAGTCGCTCGACCTTGCGCAAATCGAAAAGCTCGATCTCGTGTGCCGCAAACTGCGGCTCCATCCGGGCGAGCGGCTGCTCGACATCGGCTGCGGGTGGGGCGCGCTCGTCAGCCACGCGGCGAGGCACTATGGCGTGCTGGCGACGGGCATCACGCTGAGCGAACAGCAGGCCGCGTTCGCGCGCCATCGAGTCGCCAACGAGGGGTTGAGCGATCGCGTGACGATCGAGGTGCGCGACTACCGGACGCTCGAGCCCCACATGCATTTCGACAAGATCGCGAGCATCGGGATGGTGGAGCACGTAGGGCTCCGGCGGTTGCCCGACTATTTCACCGCGGCGTTCCGCGTGCTCGCGCCAGGCGGGCTGTTTCTCAACCACGGCATCGTGAGCCTTGCCGATGCCCGGCCGCGCCCGTTGCTCGATCCTGTCTGGCGGCGGCTCTGGCAGCGCGATCAGTTCATTCGGCGATACGTGTTTCCCGATGGCGATCTCGTTCCGTCGGCGGCCGTCATCGCGAGCGCCGAGGCGGCGGGATTCGAGATGCGCGACGTCGAGAGCTTACGCGAGCATTACGTCACGACGTTGAGGCACTGGGTCCATCGCCTCGAGGAGCACGCCGACGACGCGCGAGCGATCGTCGGCGACGTCACGTATCGCGTGTGGCGGTTGTACATGGCCGCGGCGGCATACGGGTTTCGCACGGCGAGAATCGGCGTGATTCAAACGCTGCTTGCGAAGCCAAACGCCGAGGGCTCGGTTGGTCTGCCTCGAACTCGCGCGGATCTCTTCTCGAGTTGACGTCTCCGAGCCACCCACTCAACTCTGCCGCGACCCAACGAGAACAGTCCACGCAGAACCAGAACCTTTCTTTTAGTGTCCTCGTGGATCTGGCTGGTGTTGGGACTCCAAGGAACTGCCGCGGATGGCGCTGATGGAACGCTGACGGCGCGGATACCTTTGCTGTCGGAGTAGTTTCGAGACATCCAGGAGGCCAACCGTGTCTGATGAAGATCTGAGAGCTGAGCTGGAGCGACTGCGGAAAGAGAACGAGTCGCTCAAGAAGGGCGCGGCGCGCGGCGTGTCGCTCAAGGTCAGCGAGAAGGGCGGCGTGTCGGTGTATGGGCTCGGACGATTCCCGATCACCCTATATAAGGAACAGTGGGCCAAGCTCCTCGACATGTCGGAGCAGATCCGCGCGTTCATCGCCGAAAACGAATCGAAGCTGAAGACCAAGCCCTGACGCGTCCAGCGGCGGCCCTGCGCGTCGAGGCTGGAAATAGGCGGTTGATCGACGCCGGCCCCGCACCGGCGGCCGCCGTCGCGTGATCTGTGCCGCAGCGCGCCGATCGGCTGCCACGGAACGTTGCATCACACGGATCAGCCGCCCTCCCCGCGCGACCTGCGCCGATAATCATCGAGGTAAGGCGTGGCGGCGCCACGCGTCTCTCTGGCTCGCATGGAGCACTCGGTGAACGACGCATTGACAGGGTTGCTGAACCCGGCCGCCTTTCGGCTGCTGGCCGAACACGAGCTCCTCGTCGCTCGACGCTACCAGCGCGTCGACACGTTCCTCGTGATCGACGTCGAGAACATGCGCGCGATCAATGCCGTCTTCGGCCACGAAGGCGGCGACGATACGCTCCGTGCCGTCGGGCAGCTCCTGCATCGTACGGCTCGCGAGTCCGACATCGTCGGCCGCATCGGCGACGACGAATTCGCCATCTTCGCGCTCGACTGCACCGGCGACTCGTTGGCGAAGCGCATCTCGACCGCCGTGTCGCGCGCCACGACGCGCGGCCCCGGAGGCATCATGCGCCCCCTCGCGGTTCGTGTTCGCATCGGCATCACCGAGGTTCAGCCGGGCGAAGAGTTCGACGACCTGATCACGCGCGCTGGGCCGGGCGCGTTCCTCCGCGCCAAGGAGCGCTGACGCTAGCTCGTCGGCGCGCCAACCTCGAACACGTAGACGTCGGGCGCCAGCTCCGCGAGCCGCTCGGCCGACACGAACGCCGACAGCGCCCGCTCGAGGCCGGCGAGCGGCGGACGAAAGTGCAGCAGCTCCCGCGCGTTCGCGCGCAGCGCCTCGAGCTCGGCCGGCGCCACGGTGTGTCCAGGCAACAGAACCACCAGATCGCCCGATCGCGGCGCCGCGGCGTACTCGCAGCGAAGCTCCTGTGAGGGATGACAGCGCGCGTCCGGATACCGGTGTGACGTCTTGACGACGAAGCCCGCGCGCCCGACGGCCGCGGACGTCGTGCCGGCGGCGCGCAAGCCTTTGTACTGGAGGAAGGACGACAGCTCCATCAGTTGGAATCCCCCCGCCTGCGGGAAGAAGAGCGGCAGCTCGGCGGCGTGGTTCGCTCCGGCGTAGTCGATGAGAAAGCTCGCAAGCCTCACGTCGCCGGCGACGAACTGTTTTCGAACGAGCACGGTGTACGCTTCGTCGCGAAGATTGCGCTGAAACAACGCGGCGATCACGACGAACGCCCCCGCGATCGTCACGCGCGTTTGCGCACGGAGGGCGTCGTAGCCCACGCGCGCGAGATAGAGCACCGCGAGAAAGTCCGACGGCGCGAGATAGTACTCGCGCACGATGCCGAGCTTGACGAACGCGACCGCGTACGCGATCGCGCCAATGGCCACCGGCTCCCACAGTGGATCTGGAGCGCGCCTCGACCGGGCCAGTGTCGCCAACCGGATGGCGAAGACGACCACCATCGCATCCAGCGCGGGATCCGATCGCACGTAGCTGATGAGCGCTTCCATACTCGCGCCCGATGCGCGCGCGTTGACATACGACGCCGTGACGTGCGGCGCGATCGCCGTAGCGTAGATCGCCAGGAATACGCCGCAGAGCGCCAACATCGCGACGTCCAGCGAATGCCGCGCGACGATCCGCGCGAGTTCCCCGCGCCGGAGCGCCTCGCGATCGGTCCACACACCCAGCGCGAGCCGCGCGCCGGCGAAGCCGCCGACGATCGTGAATGCCGTCTCTTTGTAGTACAGCACGAACTGCGTCACGACCAATGCCGCGCACCAGGCCGATCGGCTCTTCGTTCGACTGAACGACCGCACGCATACCAGCCACGCGGCGAGCCAGAACAGCACGTCGCGCTCCGGATACATGAGTCCAAAGAAAGACACCTGCACGCTCGGCAAGACGATGAGCGACGCGATCGCCACGCATCGAAGCCAGACCGGCGTCTCGTCGAGCAGCCGGAAGATCAACGCCACGACCATCGCGAGCTCGATCACCGGGAACGCGTAGTAGATCCAGGCCGTTTTTCCGATCAGCGTGAGGAGGTTGTACTCCTGAAATGCCAGCGGGAAGAATCGTCCGTTGTCTGGCCAGATCTCCATTCCGACGAACCGCGTCGCGGTCAGCTGCGCGTAGTCGAAGCCAGTCAGATCTTCGTGCGCGACGAGCGCATAGGCATACGCGGCGAAAAAGACGGCCAGCGCGACGAGCGCCGTAACGGTCGGCGGCGTCCACGTGGTGGCGACGTCTCTCGTCGCTCGATACGAAGCGCCGTTGGCGGACGCGGGCTTCGACAGCCCAACAGCGATCGCCAGTACCGCGAGCGGCGCGCTCCAGAGCGCGAGGAACCAGCCGTATTGCGCGTAGTGAGCCACGAGCGCGTGGAACACGTCAGCCCTCGAGCCGTGTCTTGCCCTGCGCGGCTCGCGCGTGGACGAAGTACTGCGCGCCCAGCGCGCACCACCTCATCATCGGCTCGATTCGGCGAAGCGGAGCGAGCGCGCGCGGAAAGAAGTAGTAGTAGCTCGGCCGGGTCGCGGAGAATCCGGCGTCTCGCACGATTCGGCGCGCATACCGCGACGACAGCAGCACGACACCCTCGTCGAACGGACACTCGCGTACGACTCGGCGCGTGAGGGGATTGTGCGGATTGTGCTCGAACAGGAAGAGTGAGCCCGCGGCGGTCAAAACGCGCCGGAGCTCGGCGAGCCAGTGCGGGTGCTCGCGTCGATCGATGTGGTGAAAGACGCAGGCGGTGAACACGACGTCGAACGAGCCGTCGGCGAACGGCAGCGCGTTGCCATCGAGAACTTCATACTGCGCGTCGTCGCCGGCGCGCTGCGTCGCCACGGCGATGCTTTCGACCGACGGGTCGATCCCGACGAGCTGAGCCCGGCGCGGAAACGCGGCGCTCAGCGCTCGCGTCGACAGCCCGGTTCCACAGCCAAAGTCGAGCATCCGAATGCCGTCGGCGATCGGCAGAGCGCGGGCGACGAGCTCCGCCTTGATCCGCGCGAAATCGTCGACGGAATCGCCCGTGATCGCGATGGCATCGTTGACGGCCTCACCATACGTCCGTGCATAGGCGTCGAAGCGCGGATCCGCCGACGACGGCATCAGGCCCGAATCGGCTCGACGGTCCGTCGTGCAGGCCGGTGATGGCTCAGCGGGTAGGGGCTGGGGGCGGCGCGCACGAGGTCGTCCGGAAAACCCAGCGCGGACTCCAGCACGTAGAGCGGCCGTTGTTTGGTTTCCGCGTAGATGAGACCGACGTACTCGCCGATCACCCCGAGACAGAGTAGTTGGACGCCGCCCATGAACATGATGCCGACGAACAGCGCGGCCCAGCCGGGCACCCACGAGCGGGTGAACAGCCGCGCGACCACTGCGTAGACGATGCCCAACAGCCCGACGACCGACGCCGAGGTGCCGATCCACGTCGCGACGCGAAGCGGCGTCGACGAGAACGAGGTGAGACCGTCGAGCGCGAGCCGCATCAGTTTCGCGAGCGGATACCGCGTCTCGCCCGCGTAGCGTGCGTGTCGCTCGAAGTGGATGGGACATTGGCGAAATCCGGCCCACGCAACCATGCCGCGCACGAACCGCGAGCGCTCGGGCATTCGCCGCAGCACGTCGGCGACGCGGCGATCGATCAGGCGAAAATCGCCCGTGTCGAGCGGAATCCGAATGTCGCTGAGCCGGTCGAGCAGGCGGTAGAACGTGGCCGCCGCCGCTCGCTTGAACCTCGTCTCGCCCTCGCGACGGATCCGAACGCCATAGACGACGTCGTTCCCCTCGCGCCAGAGGCGCACCATGTCGGGGATGACCTCGGGCGGATCCTGCAGGTCGGCGTCGATGAGAACGATGGCGTCGCCGCTCGCGTGCTCGATTCCAGCGGTGAGCGCCACGGAATGCCCGAAGTTGCGCGCGAACGACAGCACTCGCACGGCGAAGTCCCGGCGACTCAAGTCGCCGAGGATCTCCGCCGTGCGATCGGTGCTCCCGTCGTTGACGTAGATGATCTCGACGTCGTCGAGCTCAGCGAGCGATTCGCGTAACCGGCGGTGCGTCTCGGCGAGCACCGCCTCCTCGTTGAAGCAGGGAACGACGACCGAGAGGGTCATTTGTTCGGGCGCGCTCATACGTGCTAAGGACGATGCAGGCGCGACCGTGGGCACACCCTCGCGCGCTATGCACCGCCAGGCGACGCCTCATCCGGTGGCGAGGAGCGCCGCACGCTCTCCGCCGCCGCCCTGGTATGCTCGACACCGCGGAAGTCGGCGCTCCGGTCGCGAGACGCCGCGGCAAGCGCGCGGCGAACGCCGTCCGCGTCGAGGTCGGCGCCGTAGACCGGCGTTCCGGGCTGCTGTCGCCAGGAGTCGCTGAGATCGCCGGCATCCACGCCGTCGAAGCCGAGCTGGTCGATCAGCTTGATCACGGTGGCCTTGGCCTCGGGCGAGTCGCCCGCCACCGGGATCGCGATGCGCTTCGGATCGGCGGCGGGACGTCCGCCTTCCATCAAGTGCTGGGCGTAGATCGTGTTGAAGGCCTTGATGACGGGGTGGCCGAGCTGCTGCGCGACCCATGCACTTTCCGGGGTTCCGTCCTCGATCGCGTCGATGCGCCCATCACGCTGTTTCGGATAGTAGTTCCCGGTATCGACGACGATCGTTCGGTCGGCGCCGAAGAGCGACTCCGGCAACTCGGGAATCGCCTTTTCGGGAATCGTCACGACGACCAAATCCTTGCCCCGCGCCGCCTCTTTCACGGTCGCGGCCGTGGCGCCGATCTCGTTGGCAAGGGCCGACAACGCTGCCGGCCCGCGTGAGTTTGCGATGGTGACGTCGTGGCCGAGCGCCCGAAATCGACGCGCGAGCGTTCCACCGATGTGCCCAGCACCAATGATTCCGATTTTCATGAATTCCCTCCGGAACGAAGTGGAAGAGGTCGAGATTCCCCGCAAGTTCCCGACCGGATGCTCGACAGCCGATGATCCTGGCGTAGCTTTACCTGCAGCAGCTCCCTTCCACGATTCCCGTCAGAACCCGAATGACCATCCCCCGACCGGCCTACCGCGGCCGGCGCGATCGTCGTGAACGCCTCACCGACCGCTACGAGACCGGCGTCGCGATGTTGGTCGCGATATGGAGCGCCGCTTTCGCGATCCGATCGCGGCTCGAGCAGAGCGGACGACTGAGCGAAATTCGGAACGAGGCCCTGCTGTCGCTGCTCTTCGTCGTTCCAATTCTCCTGGTCTGCTGGGGCGTGCTGGCGGTTGCCGATCGCAGGTACAAGCTCGGGCTTTTCAGAACCAGCAATCGCGACTAACTGCGCGGCACTGACCACCATGACCAACACCGCAACCGACCGCATCCGCCAGGACTGGGACGACCAAGCGAACAGTTGGTACGACCAGCGCGAGGCGATGCTCGAAGCATCGCGGCCCGTGCACGAATGGCTCGTCGACAATCTCTCCGCGCGCGACGGTCAGCATGTGCTCGAGATCGCCGCTGGTCCCGGCGACACCGGCTTTTTGGTCGCACCGCGCCTCGGGGGGGACGATTGCTGTCGACCGATCTCGCGCCGTCGATGCTCGACGCCGCGCGCAAGCGCGCCGCGGAGCTCGGCATCACGAACGCCGATTTCCGCCTCCTCGACGCGCAGGCGATGGACTGCGCCGACGCGTCGTTCGACGGCGTGATCTGCCGGTGGGGATTCATGCTCATGCCAAACCCGGCGGCCGCGCTTCGGGAGTGCAGGCGTGTGCTGCTGCCCGGCGGCCGGCTCGTCTTCGCCGTGTTCACCGGCCCCGAGGAGAACCCCTTCGCGTCGCTCCCGGCGCGGGTGCTGATCGAGGCCGGGCACTTGTCACGACCCGCCGGCGGATGGCAGCCGGGGATCCTTGCGCTCGGCGATCGCGCGGGACTCGACGCACTCATCGGTGGCACGGGCTTCACGTCGACCCGCGTGGAGGCGGTCGACATGACGTGGCGCTTCGGCGGCGCGAGCGACTATTGGAATTTCCTCGTCGATCTCACGGCGCTCGGTCCTCTGGTGCGCTCCCTTCCCGACGCCGCGCGTCACGCGGTACGCGCGACGATCGGCGAGCGGCTCGAGCGCTTCACGCGCGCCGGCGAGGTGGTCTTGCCGGCGCGCTGCTGGTGCGGCGTCGCGACTCGTTGATCCGTCGCGTTAGTTCCCGCCGCCGCGACCCGGCCGCGGCAGCGCCGTGGGCGGCAGCATGCCGTTCAGGCGCATGTAGTTCGCGAGCTGGCTGTAGTGATCCTGCATGTCCATCGCGTGGCCGAGCACCATGCTGACGCGCACGACGCTGCGCGACTGCTGGCCGAACGTCATCGTGACCTGATCCGACAACTTTGCGTCGTCGAGCTGGGCGAACGCGTCTTCGCAGAACGTGAACGACGCCTTGAGCTTCGCGACGAGCGAGTCCTTGGGCCACTTCGCTTTGACCGAGTCGGGCGTGGAAGTGTCCGTCTCGGGAATGCTCGCCTTTTTATCGCCGAAGGCATTGCAGAAGAGATAGTTGTCGCTCGCCAGGTGTTGCGCGATGTACCCGATCGTCAGCTGCGCGGGCGTCGGCTTGTAATTGAACTTCGACTCCGGAATGGAATCGAACGCCTGCGCGATGCTGCGCTGCAGGCCCAACGTGCGGCCGCGAAATGCCGTCGTGAGCGGGTTTGCGGGCGCCTGAGTCGTTGATGGCTGCTGCGCCGCGAGCGTCAGCGGCAGTGCGAGCGCGATGAGCGCCGCGCGTGACGTTTTCATGTCGTTCTCCGAGAAATTGGGGGCGGGTCGGTCCGTGATAGTCGCCGGGCCCCGCGGTTTGCGCAACGGGAAACAGTAGCTGGTTCGGCGCTGCGTGCTCGCGTGCTGGGGCGAACGGGCCTCGGACGATGACGTCGGGGCCTCATGTCCGCCTGAGCGGAACGCTTCGCGCCCCGTCGGCCTCGCGGCCGAGTCGCAGCTCACGCCACTCGACTCGGCCGCGATCGATCGCGTCGCGAATTCGGCGCTCGCGCGTGGTGAGCGCCGCGCCGCCGGTCTTGATCTCGACGAAGACGATGCGGCGGAGCTCACCCTCGTCCAGTCCGTCGAACACGACGAAATCCACCGGCTTGCCGATGAATTGCGCGTCCTTGGGGTTGAAGTCGAAGCCCGGGAAATACGCCGCGAACTGCTCGAACACCTGTCCTCGCGTCACCGCACGGCTCTGGCTCACGGCGTGACGGCGAATGTCGCGCGTGCGTCGCATACTCGCGAGCGCGGAGTACATCAGCGCGACGCCGGCGCCGACGAGAACGCCAAGCAACAGACCGACGATCAGATTTGTCACTCGCCCTCCGGATTCGTGATCCGTTTGATGTCCCTGAGAACCATAGTCGTCTGGCAGAGAACGCTCGGCGTGAAGGACCCGTGAGGGCCGAGCCCGCTGCCGCCAGGCGACGTTGGCTCGAGGGCCCACATGAAGCCGGCACTAATCGCGCATTGATAGTTTGCATCATGGCACGACTCAGCAGCGTCCTCGTTGGAGCTCTCGCGGCACTTGCCGTCGCGTGTGGCGTTTCGCCCGACGCCAAGTCCGCCGCGCCACATCAGGATACCACCGCCGCCGGCACCGTCGACCTGCCGACGTCGATGCCTCCGGTTCGGACGATTCCGTCGCAGGAGACCACGGCGATAGAATCCGACACGGCGCACCCGAAGCTCATCTCCGGCCGGAAGAAGCACGACTCCGTCGCGTTCGCGTCGACCGTCGCGTTTGGTCGGAAGCAGATGAAGAGTTGGCCGAGGTCTCCAACGCCGCTCGCGGGCGCGATTCTCCCGAGTCGCCGAATCGTCGCGTTCTACGGCAATCCGCTCTCGAAGCGCATGGGCGTTCTCGGCGAGTACGCGCCCGATGCCATGCTCGCGAAGCTCGACACCGTCGTGCTCGACTGGCAGCGCGCCGATCCGGAGACGCCGGTGCAGCCGGCGCTGCAGTTGATTGCCGTCGTGGCGCAGGGTTCGCCGGGCAGGGACGGCATGTGGCGCGCGCGAATGGACTCCGCGATGATCGAGAGAGTCTATGGCTGGGCGAGGTCTCGACACGCGCTGCTGTTTCTCGACATTCAGGTCGGCAAGAGCACGATGCAGCGCGAGCTCCCGCGGCTCATGCCATTTCTCTCACGGCCCGACGTGCATCTCGCGATGGACGCGGAGTTCTCGATGCATCACAGCAAAGAGGGGGAGCCGCCGGGCAAGAAAGTCGGCGTGTTCGACGCGACGGACATCAACTGGGTGTCGGAGCAGCTGCGCGCGCTCGTGACGGAGAAGGCGCTGCCCCCCAAGGTGCTCGTCGTGCATCGGTGGCTCACGCCGATGATCACGCACGCGGACAGGATCACGCTCGACCCGCGCGTGCAGATCGTGATGGACATGGACGGCTGGGGGCCGCCGTGGATGAAGTTCGAGTCGTATCGCGACTACATCGATCTCGAGCCGGTCGAGTTCACGGGATTCAAGATCTTTTTTCACAACGATGTGAAGCGCCACGACCCGCTGCTCACGCCGGCGGAGCTCCTGTGGCTTCGGCCGCGGCCGCTCTACATCCAGTATCAGTGATTTAGTGCGGGGTGATCACCCGCTGGCGCACTCGTTCCCGCTCCGGTACGACAATCGGCTCCATTGCCCCCGCCCCGAGCGCGAGCGGTGGCTTCATCTGCGACGCCGCATCGTCCGGCGACGCAGCCGCTGCCTGCGCACCCGCCGACGGTCGCGCGGCCATGATTCGCGTTACGAAGCGCTGCCCTTCGGAGATCCGCTCCACCTCGATCGCGACGGTATCGATGGCCTGCTCGATCCGCTCGAGGCGCATCGTGACGTCGCTCGGCACCGGGGCTGGCTGGGGCGCGCGGCGAAGAATCCGCCTCGCCCATGCGTACGACACCGGGAAGATGAGGATCACCAGCAACGCCGTGACGGGTATCGCGACGCCGGGATTGATCCCTTGCCGGGGAGGCACTGGGATGGTCGGTGCGCCGACCGGCAGGCCTTGCTTCTGCGCGATGCGCGCATTCAGCGTCGCGATGTTGCCCTCCACCTTCGCCATCTCGACGCCAACGTCGGCCCACTGCTGCTGCACGCCCGGACGCGCGGGATTTGTCCGCAGCATGTTGTCGAGCTGCACCCTGAGCCCGTCCCACTGCGCTTTGAGCCCAGCGCGCTGAACCTGCAGCTCCGCCACCTGCGCCTGGAGCGCCGGAACATCCGCGCCTGTCGTCTGCGCCGGGAGCGGGGCGGTCGGTGCTGGCGTTGCCTGTGCGGTCGACATATGCGGCTCGCGGGTGGGGTAAGGTAAGGCCTGTCCCAAACCTACGGATCGCGCGCCCCGGGGTTACAACGCCCCGCCCCGGGCGACGCCACGTGGCGAGCCGTCGCGACCCGGCCTAGCTTGCCCGCCCATGAAGGTCTTGGTCTACATCTCCTGGCCGGTCAAAGCGTGGTCCATCCGTGATGAGGACGTCGCCACGCTGCGCGGCCGCTTTCCCGGCGTCACGTTCGTGCACGAGACCGCGCTCGACGCGGCGGGCCGCGCGCTCGAGGACGCCGACGTCGCCTTCACCCCGTTCCTCAAGCCCGAGATGATCCCCGCGGCTCGGCGGCTCCGGTGGGTGCATTCGTCGGCCGCAGCGGTCGAAGGCCTGCTGCCTTTGGCTGCGCTCGCCTCGCACGGCATCACGGTCACCAACTCGCGCGGCGTGCAAGCGATTCCCATCGCCGAGCACGTGATGGGCGGACTGCTGGTGCTGTCGCGACGATTCGATCGAACGCTCGCCGCGCAGCGGGAACGGCGCTGGATTCAGAACGAGCTTTCGGGCGACTGGCCGTGGCTGCTGCACGGACAATCGATGACGATCGTTGGCCTGGGAACGATCGGCCTCGAGGTCGCCAAACGCGCGCACGCGTTCGGAATGCGCGTCACCGGCGTGCGCCGCCGTGTCGATCAGCCTTGCCCCGACGTCGTCGATCGCATCGTCACCCCCGACCGCCTCGGCGAGGCGCTCGACGGCTGTGACGTGCTCGTGCTCTCGGCACCGGGCGTGTCGTCGACGCAGCGGATGATCGGCGCGAAGGAGATCGCGCGCCTCAGCCGCGGCGCGATTCTCGTGAACGTGGCGCGCGCGCAAATCGTCGACGACACGGCCATGCGCGACGCGCTCGCGAGCGGCCACCTCGGCGGCGCGGTGCTCGACGTCTTCGAGCGCGAACCACTCGAGGCCGACAGTCCGCTGTGGTCGCTGCCGAACGTCGTGATCACGCCGCACTCGTCGGGATTCCGGGAGTCGCATTGGACGGACGTCGTCGATCTCTTCACCGACAACGTCCGTCGGTTTCAGCGCGGCGAGCCGCTGCGCAACGTGGTGAACCCCGAGGCCGGATATTAGCTCGTCACGAGCGCCGCCGAGCCTATTTCACATAGAACCAGCCGGTCGTCGTTGAGCCGTCGGACCAGGAAGCCGTGACGAAGTAGTAGTGCCCGGAGACGAATCCGGCGGGCGACGTGTCGAGCCCATAGGCGTAGTTGCCGCTCGACGACGCCTTGAACGCGGCGCCGAGCGAGAACATCGTGAAGGGCGCACCGAGCCCGTCGGCGCCCTTGTCCTGCACGAGAATGTCGCCCGTCGCGTTCGTGACGCCCGCGCCCTGGCGGGTCAGGAGAGCGCATTTGATCGGGACGTTCGAGCCCTTCTTCTGGAACGACTTGGTCGGAGGCATCACGCTGTAGATCGGCGACGCGAAGCAACCCGACTGGACGTACCGGATCTGGAAGGTCGCCGACGCGGTGCTTGGCAGATAGTTGCCACCTCCCGCGTAGTTCACCGCCGCAGTCGCGGTTCCGACGACATTGTTGACGTAGGTCGGCGTTAGAGCTTGCGAAAGCCCCGGTCCGGTTACGGAACCGGTGCACGGCGTGACCGGAGAGGCGGTGAACGTCACCGACGCCGGGCACGAAACCGACGCCGTCGTCGCCGCGCCGGTGATCTGGAACGTCGCCGAGCCGCTGCTCGACTGATAGTTCCCGCCGCCAGGATACGACGCGTTCGCGGTCGCCGTTCCAACGTTCACGTTGGCGCCGTACGTCGGCGACACCGCCTGGCTCAGCCCAGGCCCTGTGACACTCGCCGTGCACGGAGTGAGCGGTGCTCCGCTGAACATGGCCGAGGCGGGGCACGCGACCGACGTGGTGGTGACGGCGGGGTTGATCTGAATCGTCGCGGTCGCGGTCACCGTGACGTAGAGCGGGTTCCCCGCTCCGCACGTGACGGTGAGCGTGTACGTCCCGGCATTGGTCGGCATGGAACCGTTGCCGCTGTACGACAGACCTGGCGTGAGATTGTTGGAGCACGTTCCACTGCCTGGGTGACCAATGGCGTCGAATGGGAACGTTCCACCGATCGCGCCGGCGGTTGGCGTGATCTGGTTGGCCGTCGCTGTGAACGTGAAGGTTCCGTTGAAGAAGACGCCCAGCGGCGCATCGCCGCCGGCGGACGGTGTTGCGACGACGGTGTTCGTTCCCGGAGTCGCGCCGAGCGTCCAGCACACACTCGCCTTCGCGTCGACATCGGTCGACGTCGAGGCCACGGAGCTGAACGTTCCGCACGTGTGGGCAGCCGTCACTTCGGACGCGATCGCGCCACCGCCCTGATCGATCACCCAGGTCACGGGTACGTTCTGCATCAGCGTGCCCTGGAGCGTCTTCACCGTGACCGTCGGCCGGCACTCGGTCTCGACCGGCTGTCCGACGGCGGCGTCGATCTGCGTGCAGACGCCGTTGACGACCGTGTTCGAGCGATTGCGCGGCGTGAGCGATCTGTTCGGCGCCGTGCTCGACGCATCGCGCGGTGACAGGCGCAGCCTGAGGCTGTCGCCGCCGCCCGGGAGCTTTTGGAACTCGGTCCGCGTGCCGCCGGCGCCCGAGGAGAGGAACAGTTCGTCGTCGACCGGGGCGAATGGGCTGAACTCCGTCGCAAGCCCACCGACGCCGGTTCCGAAGAGCGTCTTGGCGTACAGCGGCGTCGGCAGGAAGAAACTCGCCAACTTGTGCAGCATGCCAGACACTCCGCTCTGGCCAACTACCTGCGAGCAATCGAGGAAACTCGCATCGGCCGCCGGCGTGATCTCGAATCCCGTCGTCGCCTGATGTCCGAGACGCAGGTGGCCGAGCACCTCAGGCGGAACGGTCGACGACGGGCACACTGCGACGATCGCCGGCTTGGTGAACGGAGACGACGACGTGACCAGGATGAAGCCCGGATACTGATCGAGCTTCGTGTTGAGCGGCGGCGCGTTGGTGGGGAGAACCGTAATCGTGACGAGCGTCGGCACGTCCACGGTGTTCGGCTGCAGCGAAAGGCCCGATTGGCCCGTGCTGTTCGTCAGGATTTGCGCCTGGTCACTCGGGAAGATGAGAAACGTGTCTCCTCCCGATAGACCGGAGTAGCACAGGACGCCGTTGATGAGCGCCTGGACCTGTGCTTGCGTTCCCGGAAGGCCGCCCTGCTGCGCCTTCAGCTGAACGAACGAGATGATGTTTTGCGCTTGCGCCTGAGCGCCAGCGGTATCGCCCTGTCGCAGCTGGCCGTTCAGGTTATTGAGCTTGCCGAGCACCGAGCTGGCATTCGGTGAGCCCGCGCCGAAGACGGTGTTGACCAGGGATACGAGATTACTAAAGCTCGTACAGGTGCCGGCGACATTTGCGGATCGCCGACCGCCAGGCGATAGTGGACTTGTGGGATCGCGCCGGGAGTCCGGTCCGCAGGACGCGAGGAATACTGCGCCAACCAACAGACCGAGGCAGGAAGCAATGCGGCGTCGCATTTGTCTCTCCGGGTAGTCCCGTCAATAGTATCACACCCTCGGCTGAAGGTGTTTCGCGGGATTGCCAATGTCGGGGCCGGGGAGCCGCCGCGCAACTGTGGCGCCGGCGCTACGGTGCGGTCACCGCGCGCTGGAATCGAGGATCGTTAGAGATATCTCTGAACCACCAGCCCGGGTCGTCGCGAAACGACTTCGCTTTAGTTGGGTTCACAGCGAGATACTCTTTCAGCAAGCTGATGGCCTGATCCTTGTCGCCGAGCAGAGTGTATACGAAAGATGCATAGTAGGCCAAATCACGCGTCGGATCGACCGATGCGTCGCCCGCTGCGCGCTTCGCGACATGACGCGCACTGTCCGCCAGCGCCGGTTGGTTCTTGCTCGCCCTCGCTAGTACGGCGGCAACGAGAATGTCCTCGCTCAACCGCTCCCGCGGCTGTGCGCCCTTGGCGACCGCGGCCACCGCGGAATCAGCCAATCGCCACGCCAGCGCGACGTCCGGCTCCTCGATGCGCGTGGTGAGGAGATAGAGACGACACTTCACGGCGCGTATGTCGCCTGGGAATCGCTTGTTGGCGACATCACACCACTGCTTCGCCTTGTCGAACTGACCGAGATCGTAGGCGGCAAGAGACAGGCGCGACAGAATCGTCGCCGCGTTCGACAGAAACTCGTCTGCCTCCAGCGCATGCAGCGCCGCAAGGTACGCGTCGTTGGTGGTGGCGTCGGCGACTTGATTGTACAGGTGGGACAATGAGGACCAGGCGCCCGCCTGGTTCCGGTTGAGCGATGTCGACTTTTCGAAGTCGGCCCTCGACGCCGTCAGCGAGGCTGCGCGCTTGGAAGCGTCCGCATCGATGGCGCTGATCCAGCCCCAGTATCTCAGATTGCCGCGAACTTCGTACGCATCCGCACTGTTCGGGTCTAACGCGATTGCTTGGTCGGCGTAGGGAATTCCCGTGCTGATCCACTTCCGAATGGATGTGGGGTCGCTCGAGGCCAAACGAGAGCGCCGATAGGCGAGCGCCGCGCGCATCCAGACGGGGTCGGCCCATCGAGCATCGGCTTCGTGTGCGGCTGCGTAGAGCGAATCCGCCGCCAAGAACTCGCGATTGAGTCTCGCCGTGTCGCCTTTGGCGTTTGCAGCGTCGCCATTCTTCTGCGCTTGCTCGCCGCGTTGGAGCAGGAGCCACGCTGCCGAGTTATCGGTGGCGGAGCGCTGCTGTCGAAGCTGAATCTCGGACCCGAGCTGCTTTCGAATCAGGTCGGATGCAACGAGCGCCAGCGTGTCGCGCATGAGCGCGATGCTCCGCACCGGAACGGCGAAGGCCGCTCGCTTGAGATCGACTCCGCTTCCATCGTACAATCGAACGCCGACGCGAACACGGTCACCCTCTTGTTCGACTTCGCCGCGCACGACGTAGCCGGCACGAAGCGCGCGCGCGATGCTGTCGGTCGCGACGGCGGTTCCGCGATACGGCTCGACGCCGGAGCGTGTGATGACGGTGAGGCTGGGTGCCGTGGAGAGCGAACGAATGAGCTCCTCGGTGAGACCGTCCGCGACAGCGCCGAGCGAGTGGTCGTCGCTCTTGTCGTCGAAGTACGCCACGGCGATGCGGCGAGCGTCGGGCGTCAGCGCTGACGTTGCGCCGCGCGATGGGGCGCGCCAAATCGTGAACGCACCGGCTGCCGCGGCGACCAAGCCAAGGCCGCCCGCGATGGCGAGAGGTCGCCGCCACCACGACACCGGCGGAGCAGGCACCGCGTATGCCTGCGTACCTCGCCCTGGGCTGCCCAACGGCGTGCGGCGGGTCATGGTCGTACGGATCCGCATGCTCGCCGTGTGCCCTGGCGTGAGCCCCATGATCTCCGCGAATTGCGCGGCTGTCTGCGGGCGATCGGCCGGCGCCTTTCCGAGCGCGGCGAAGATCGCGTCTTCGACCTCCTCGGGCACCGAGTTACGCACGATCCGAATGCTCGGTACCTGCTCCATGGCGTGACGGGCCATGACCTGCATCGCGTTCTTCCCAGTGAACGGCGGCTCACCGGCCAGCATCTCGTACAGCACACAGCCAAGGGCGTACAGATCGGCCGTCGGGCCAACTGTCTCGCCAGCCGCCTGCTCCGGCGGCATGTAGTAGGGAGTGCCCATCGACATCCCGGTCGCCGTCAGCTTCTGAACCCCACCCTCGGGCGAAACCGCCGGGCAATGCCGAAATCGGCGACCAGCGCGTGGCCCCCAGCGAGAAGCACGTTTTCCGGCTTGATGTCCCGATGGATGACGCCCTGCGCATGCGCATAGCCGAGCGCGTCGTTCACCTCGAGGGCGATTGCGACCGCGTCGTCGACGGGCAGCATCCCCTCTCGATCGATGCGGTCGCGCACCGACTCGCCCTTCACGAAGGGCATCACATAGTACAGTAGGTCGCCGTCGGCGACGCCCGAGTCGTGAAGACCCAGGATATGCGGATGGTGGAGCTTGGCGGCAAGACGAATCTCGCGCTCGAACCGCTCCGCGGCGCCGAGCGACTTTCCGAGCTCCGGATGAAGCACCTTGACCGCGACTTCGCGCCCGTGCTTGATGTCGTTCGCCAAATAGACGGCGGCCATTCCGCCGCGTCCGAGCTCACGAACGACATCGTACCGACTTTCTAGGGCCGCTCTGAGGCGAGGTAGGACGTCGTCGTCGGCGGATGCCTCGTCACGCGGATCTGGCAGGGGGGAAACTCCGTGAAGCGTTACGACCTAACTTGGGGGTCGTGCAATTTCAACGTCAAGCGGAATTTCCGTTGTGCGCTGCGCCGGTATGGGCCGCCCTACCCGAGCAACAGCCGCAGCTCGTCAGCGCCGATTTGCGACAGAACACCTTGATCCTGGCCGAGGATCGCGTCGGCGAGCGCGCGCTTCGACGCCTGCAGCTCCAGAATCTTCTCCTCGATCGTGTCCCGCGCGACGATGCGCGTCGCGATCACGCGCCGGGTCTGGCCGATCCGGTGTGCGCGGTCGATCGCCTGGGCCTCGACCGCCGGATTCCACCAGGGATCGAGAATGAAAACGTAGTCGGCGGCGATGAGATTGAGCCCGTGCCCGCCGGCTTTGAGGCTGATGAGAAAGAGCGGGCAGCTCGCGTCGCTCTCGAAGCGGTCGACGCGCGCCTGCCGATCGCGAACCTTGCCGTCGAGATACTCGTAGCGCACGCCAGCCGCATCCAGGCGCTCGCGCACCAGCGCGAGGAGGCTCGTGAACTGGGAGAACACGAGCGCTTTGTGTCCTTCGGCGATCACCTCGTCGAGCGCCGGCATCAGCGCGTCGAGCTTCGCGCTCGGCGCGGTCGCTCGGCGGGGGTCGGCGAGCACCGGGTGACACGCCGTCTGCCGGAGACGCAGCAGCGCCTCGAGGATGTGCATGCGTGCTTTGGCGATGCCGACGCGATCGACTCGCTCGAGAACGCTGTTGCGGTACGTCTCGAGCAGCTCGTCGTAGAACTTGCGTTGCGCGCCCTCGAGCTCGACGTGCAGCGTCTGCTCGACGCGCGGCGGCAGCTCACGGGCGACCTGGTCTTTCGTGCGACGGAGAATGACCGGGCGCAGGGCGCGCGCGAGCACGTCGCGCCCGGCGCCGCGGTCGCCGGACGCCGTGAGCCGCGCCAGCGCGGCGAACGTCGACGACGCGCCGAGCATTCCTGGATTCAAGAACTCGAATAGGCTCCAGAGCTCTTCGAGCCGGTTCTCGATCGGCGTGCCCGTCATCGCCAGGCGGTGATCGGCGCGCAGCAGCCGCGCGGCCTTCGCCGACGCGGACCCCGCGGTCTTGATCGCCTGCGCCTCGTCGAGAATGGCGTAGTCGAACCGCGTCTCCGCGAGGATCGCCGCGTCGCGGCGCAGCGTTCCGTAGGTCGTGAGCACGACGTCCGCGCGCGCATCGTCGATGTCGGCGGCGCGGCGCGCCGGGCCCGTAAAGTCCAGCACGCGGAGCTTCGGCGTGAATCGCTTCGCTTCGCGCAACCAGTTGAACACGAGCGAACGGGGCACCACGACGATCGACGGCCGCGCGGGTCGTGCTCGCGTTCCCCGGCGCGAATCGAGCAGCGCGAGCACCTGCACCGTCTTGCCGAGCCCCATGTCGTCGGCGAGACACCCGCCGAGCCCGAACGTCCGCAGAAAATGGAGCCAGCCGAGCCCTTCGCGCTGGTACTCGCGCAGCGTGCCGTGAAACGTGCGCGGTGGATCCGCCGGCCGCACCTGGTCGAACGAGCGCAGCTCGTCGCGCGCCTTCTCGAACGTCGCGTCGACGTTCGCCTCGGGGAGCGTGGCGAGCAGCGCGTCGAGCAGCGACGTTTGCGAGCGGGCATAGCGCAGCGCGCCGTCGACGACCTTGCCGCCCGACGTGAGCGGAGCGAGACGCGCGAGCCACTCGGCGGGAATGATGCCCTGGCTTCCGTCCGACAACACGATCGTGTCGGAACCGGAGCGCCGCGCGGCGAGCAGCTCCTGAAGCGACACCTCGATGTCGCCGTACCGCACGCCGGCGTCGAGCTCGAACCAGTCGATGCCGGATCGCACCGTCGCGCGGGTTCCGCTTGGCGCGCGGTAGACGGATCCCGCGGCTTCGACGCGCCAGCCGGCAGTCGCGAGATCGACGATCAGCGCATGCAGCTTGCTCGCATGGATCGTGACCGACTGCGTATGCTCGCCAAAGCCCGACTCCTCGCGAGCGCCGAGTGTCGTCAAGCGTGCCCGCGCGGCGCGTTCCTGCTCGGGGTCGCGGTGACGCACGGTGAGCGAGGTGCGATCGAAGAGCGGCGCGGTGGACCCGTCGTCCGCGGCACGCACGCGGCCGTACAGAAAGAACGGCGCAATCCGATGATGCGTCCGCCGCCAGGCATGCGGATCCGGTAGGATCGTGACGCCGGGCTGTGGCGGCGAGCGAACTTCCGTGACGTTCGTATCCGGAGGCAGCTCGAGCGCCGGCCGCCGCGGAAGTGCGTACACCGTCTCGAGCAACTCGGGCAGTTCGGCGTCGGGAACGAGCACGCCCCCCCGCTCCTCGAACAACAGTACCAACGGATACGAGCCGGTCGGCTCCCACCGCGCGAGCGCCCCCCGCGCGTAGAGGACACCTTCGGGGTGCAGCGCCGACGGCTCCGAAAGGAGCATCTCTTCACCTCCGCGCCGCAACACCGCGTCGAGAAAACACGCACGGTCGCTCCGCCGAATGACACGCAGACCGAGCATCCACGGCGGGCCCTCGTCGAAGCGCACGGACTCGAGCGGGCGCTCCCCGGGCGCACGGCGAACGCGACACCGGCCCGTGGCGCACATCAAGCGCAGCGTCGTGTCGATCGCGGCGCCGGCGAGCAGGAAGCCCGACGTTCGCGGCACGCCAAGGACGTTCATCGGCGACGCTCCGACCAGCATTTGCGAAAGCTGTCGGTCCACGGGATCCGGGGCTGACTGCCACGTCTGGACCGGAGTCCGAAACGCGACGGGAGCGTCCCAATGGCCGTCGCGCGTTTGTCGTTCCGTCGCGAGCTCCACGGTGATCCCGCCGGCCCACGTCACGGTGAGATCGACGATGTACACGATGCGACGGTCCGCGGGCCACGGCTTCGCCTCTTTCTCCGGCGAGAGTTGGGCCATCTGAAGGCGCGCGGTATCGAGGATCGCCTTCCATTCCGGTGATCGCGGCTTCTCCCTCTGCCCTGGCGCGCGCCACGGCGCAACGCGGGGAGGCGGCGACCCGAGCTCGTCATCCGTCGAGCCGTCATCGTCGTCTTCATCGTCGTCGTCTTCATCGCCGGGCACGTCGATCAGCTCGGGATTGACGCCCGTGGTACGAAACAACAACGCGAGCTTGCCGTCCGCGGCGGCCTGACGAAGCACCGCCCACTGATGTTTGCAGATGCCGTAGTCGACGGCATAGGGGCACGTGCAGCTCCCTTCGATCGCATTCGGCCGTGCGCGGAGCTTGACGACGTACTCCATGGTTCCGTCGACGCGCGCGGTCAGAAGAGTCGGACCGGCTCGCGTGATTCGAACGCGTCGTGAGGAAAAGTAGTCTTCGCCGCGCTGACGAACGTCGGCCGGAAAGGCCGCCGAGATGGTGCGCGGAATCACGCCGTCGGGCGGTGTGCCGTGATGGAGCGCTGGGATGACGGAAAATGCGGCCGCATTCCGAGAAAGATACGACGCGTCGACTAGCCCGACACGAGCTGGCCGCAGTGGCGGCACATGAACAGCCGATCCCACCGCCGGCGGCGATGGTAATGATCGTCGCTCACTTTGCGTAGACTGGTCAGCAGCACGATGACCGTGACGATGATCGCCGCCATGATGGCGAGCTGGCCGGCCGAGTCGCCGAAGCGGCGGTACACGTAGTACGCGATCGCGCCCACCGGGATCGCGACGAGGAGCACGCGGAGCGCGGCCGACTTGGGACGCGGCGGGCGAAGCTTTTCGACGAGATCGAGATCGCTCGAGTCGCCCACGTGGACGACGTTCGCCTCGGCGGGATTGGACTCGATCCGCGCGACGGCCTCGGAATAGATGTCCGCCACTTTCGCGAAGTCCGACTTGCCGCACTTCGGACACTTCGCGCCGTACAGATCCGGACCCAGGTCGTCGCCGGCGGCGATCTTGGAGATCGCGCCGAACACCGCTTCGATCCGTCGAATTTCGTCGCCTGCCATTCTATTCGGGCGGCTTGTCCGGCTTGCCGGCGTTCGACAGCGTATCGAACACGCTCGGCGGCAGCTGCTCGACCACCGCGGAGCCGACCATGCGCCCGAACGAGGCCATGCTCAGGACCGGAATGGCGACGATGCTCGCGAGGCTCGGTCCCCATCCGTGCTGCGTCGGATACAGCGCCGTGCTCCACGCCCGCGCGTAGAGATCGTTGATCGTCTCGCCGAGCCGTTCCAGGTCCGCGACCGCTTCTTCCTTCTTCATCTGCCCTCCCGCGCTCTTGGAGTAACGTTAGCGCCCGCGGCGCGTCGTCGAAAGGAAGCCCTGTCACTCCCCCGCGCGATATTGCAGTTTCCTCGAGCCATCCTCATCGCCGGACGATGCGTCAAGACGGACCCACCCTCTCTCTCTCCGCCACCGATCTCTCGAACTTCCTCGGCTGCCGCCACCGGACGGCTCTGGACATGGAAGCCGCGGCAGGAACGCGAAAGCGCCCGCACTTCGACGACCCGCTCCTCGAGCTCCTGTTCCAGCGCGGGATCGATCACGAAAAGGCCTACGTCGATTCCCTTCGGGCCGCTGGCCGCTCGATCGCCGACCTGAGCCACCTCCAGAGCCGCGAAGAGCTGGTCGCCGCGACCGGCGCCGCGATGCGCGGCGGCGCGGATGTCATCGTGCAGGGCGCGCTCCGCGACGGCCCGTGGTTCGGCAAACCCGACCTCATCGTCCGAACGTCGGGGTCGAGCGCGCTCGGCCGGTGGTCGTACGAGATCGCCGACACCAAGCTTGCGCGCGAAACCCACGCCGGCGCGATGCTGCAGCTCGGCCTCTATTCGAGAATGCTCGAGGCGGCGCAAGGGCGCGCTCCCGACTGCTTCTACGTGGTGACGCCTGGACCCGGCTTTCCAACGCACCAATATCGCTCGAGCGAGTACGCCGCGTACGTTCGCCTCGTCGAACGGCAATTGGCGTCGGCGGTCGCGCAGGGCGCGGCGGCGGTCGCGTTGGCGAACTACCCCGAGCCGGTCGAGCACTGCCACATCTGTCCGTGGGCGAAGGGCTGCCGCGAGAAGCGGCACGCGGACGATCATCTGTCGCTCGTCGCCGGCATCACACGCGCGCAGCGGCGCGAGCTCGAGGCGAACGGCACCCACACCCTGACGGACCTCGGCCGGCTCCCACTGCCGATTCCGTTCAGGCCGGCGCGCGGATCGATCGAGTCCTTCGCGCGCGTGCGCGATCAGGCGCGGCTCCAACTCGACTCGCGTGGAACGACGCCGCCACGTCACGAGCTGCGCGCCATCGTCGAGCACGAGGGACTGTGCCGGCTGCCCGCCCCGTCGCCCGGCGATCTGTTTCTCGATCTCGAGGGCGACAATCTCGCGGTCCAGGGCGGACGCGAATACCTCTTCGGCGTCGTGAGCCGTCGTGCGGACGGCTCAGCCGACTATCGCGGCCTTTGGGCGTTCGACGAACGGAGCGAGCGCGCCGCGTTCGAAACCGTGATGGATCGAATCGTCGCGGCCGTGGCATCGCACCCGGGCATGCACGTGTATCACTACGCGCCCTACGAGCCGAGCGCGTTCAAGCGACTCATGGGCCGGTACGCGACACGAGAGAACGAGCTCGATGGGCTGCTCCGCGCGGGCCGTTTCGTCGATCTGTACGCGGTCGTGCGCCAGGGCGTCCGCGCGGGCATTGAACGCTATTCGATCAAGAACCTCGAGCCGCTCTACGCCTTCGCCCGCGACGTTCCGCTCGACGAAGCCGGCCGAGCGCTGCGGGACTTCGAATACGCGCTCGCGATCGGCGCCGCGAGCGCGCTCCCGGCGGAAACTCGCGCGACCGTCGAAGGCTACAATCGAGACGATTGCGTGTCGACGCTCCGCCTCTCCGAGTGGCTCGAGCGCGTGCGACACGACGCCATCGAGGGCGGCACGGCGATTCCGCGCCCGCGGCTCGAGTCGCCGGAGCCGGCCAAAGAGCTGAGCGACAAACAGCAACGGACGGCGGAGCTCCGCGAACGTCTGCTCCGCGGGATCGAGGGCGTGCCCGCGCCGGACACGGCCGAGCGTGCTCGGTGGCTGCTCGCGTACCTGCTGGACTTTCATCGTCGCGAGGACAAAGCGGGGTGGTGGAAATACTTCGAGCTCCGCGATTCGACCGACGACGAGCTGCTCGAGGAGCCCGAGGCCGTCGCCGGCCTCGAGCTCCTCGAGCGCGTGGAGACCGTTCGCCATAAGAAAAGTGGAAAGCCGACCGGCTCCGTCGTCGACCGCTACGCATATCCGCCGCAGGAGATGGAGATCCGCCGAAAGGCCGATCTGAAGAATCGAGACGAGTCGACGTTCGGCGCGGTAGTCGCCGTCGATCGCGTGGCGCGGACGATCGACGTACGAAAGGGCAAGGCGCAGGCGGAATCGCATCCGTCGGCCGTCTTCGCACATACGTACGTCAGCACGGACGTCCTCGAGTCGGCGATCGCGGCCGTCGGAGACGCGGTGGCGCGAGGGCCGGCGGCGGACGGAGCCAACGCGATCGCGAAGGCACTGCTCCTTCGCGAGCCACCGCGCATCACCGGCGTCCGGTTCGAGTGTCCGGTGGGCGAGCGCGCCTCGATCCTCGCGACCGACATCGTGACTCGGCTCGACCACTCGGTGCTCGCAATCCAGGGTCCGCCGGGGTCGGGCAAGACGTACACCGGCGCGCGGATGATCTGCGCGCTCGTCGCGGACGGCAAGCGCGTCGGCGTCACCGGCCCGAGTCACAAGGCGATCGTCAATCTCCTCGGCGCGGTCGTGAAGGCGGCGTCGGCGTGCGGCCAGACGATTTCCGTCGCGCACAAGCGCAAAGAGGACGACGAGGACGATCTCCCCTCGTCGATCACGGCGATCGCGAAAGACGACGAAACACGTCGCGCGCTCGACACGGGCGACGTCCACGTGCTCGGCGGAACCGCGTGGCTGTGGGCGCGGCGAGAGATGGCCGGCGCGGTCGACGTCTTGGTCGTCGACGAAGCGGGTCAGGTCTCGCTCGCCAATGCGATCGCCGTATCCGCGGCTGCGCAAAGCATGGTGCTGCTCGGCGATCCCCAGCAGTTGGATCAGCCACAGCAGGGCAGTCATCCCGATGGCGTCGACGTTTCGGCGCTCCGTCACCTGCTCGGCGAGCACGAGACGATTCCCGGCGACCGCGGAATCTTCCTGTCCGAGACATGGCGCTTGGCCCCCGCGATCTGCGCCTTTACGTCGGAGGTGTTCTACGAATCCCGCCTCCACTCGAAACGAGGGCTCGAGCAGCAGGTCATCGAGGGGATCGATGGGATCTCAGGCAATGGCCTGTGGTATGCAGACGTCGAACACGATGGACGTACCAGCTCGTCGGAAGAAGAAGTGGAAGTCATCGCGCGGCTCGTCTCGACATTGACCGCCCGCGGCTCGTCGTGGACGTCGGCCACGGGACGCCGCGCGCCGCTCGCGCTCGACGACGTGCTGGTCGTTTCGCCCTTCAATGCACAAGTCGGCCGCTTGCTCGATCGCCTCCCCGCGGGCGCGCGCGCCGGAACAGTCGACAAGTTCCAGGGCCAGGCCGCGCCGGTCGTCATCTATAGTATGGCGACGTCGCGTCCCGAGGACGCGCCACGCGGGATGGAGTTCCTCTACAGTCTCAATCGCTTCAACGTCGCGACGTCGCGCGCTCAGTGCGCGGTCGTCGTCGTCGCGAGCCCGCGGCTCTTCGAGCCCGAGTGTCGGTCGCCACGACAGATGCAGTTGGCGAACGCATTGTGCCGCTATCGAGAGATGGCGCGCCCCCTGAACCTGAGCTGAGCCATGATGCAAGCAAGCGTGCTGTTGCCGATCGCGCCGATCCTTCTGCTGCCCTTCATCCTGATCTTCTTCGTCGTCGTGGTTCCGATCTGGGGACTCGCGCTCGGCGTCATTGGCCTCGTGCTCGTCGTGATGCGCGGAGTGAAGTGGCTCGCGAACCGCGTCGGCGTGCACGTGCTCGACGGCCCGACCGATGGCGTCCGGCGCGCGTTCCGTTGGGTGCTGACGTTCGGCGGCTTCACCGACCGAGTCAAAGCGGCGCGAGAAGAGACGCGATGATTTGATTCGCCGCGCCGCGAAAGGATGACGGCGCGGTCTCGCGGTCATTCCAGATTGTCCTCCGTTCGATGCACAACCACTCACGACGGACGGAGGACACATCCATGCCGGACATCACGATGGATCAGATTCTCGACGCGCTCGACCGCGGCCATCAGCGCGCCACGTACAGCGCGGTCGCCGCGCTGCTCGACCAACCGCCGCGCACCCTCATGCAGGGCTGCGAGCGCGACCAACGACACTCATGGGTCGTGAGCCGGCGGAACGGCGCGCCCACGGGGTACACGACGGCGCAAACGCATCCGGCGCTCTTCGAAAGGACGATCGTTCTCGATAGCAAAGAGGAACTGGCACAGTGGTTGGCGGGAGTGCAGTAAGAACAGCGAGCACACCGGCCGTACGGTCCGAAGCGAGGGTGGCGTCACGGCAAAGGAAGGGCCTCCCTGTCCACTGCCCGACGCCACTGCCCTGCCGTCGCGTCCGCCTGCGGATCAGAGCCTGTTCGCCGGACGGCGTTCGTCGACATTCGCGGAGACGCGACCCAACATCGCGTCGACGTCCGCCGCCGCGCGAATCTGCGCATCGACCGCATCGCTGATCGCTCGCGCGCGCTCGAAGGTCGCGGTGAGATCGTCTGGCGTGCCGATGCCCGACTCGAGGCGCAGCAGATCGAGCCGGAGACTCTCGAGCGCGGCGACGGCGGTGCCGAGACGCTCGCGCGTTTGCGCGCGCGCTTCCGCGCTCGCCGGTCCCGAGCTGTCCTGGCGAGCCCGCAAGCGCTCGGCCTCCGTCTCGAGACGATGGATCACCGCTGGGACGTCGGCGAAGCGCGATTGGAGATGGTGTGGCAATCGCGCGAATAGATCCGAGACCGCCGCGGCGATGAGAACTTCGGTTCGTTCGCGCGCCGGCGGCTCGTTTTGCTGGCGGACATGCAGGCCGCGGCCCGCCACGCGGAACAGCCAGCCCGTGAACCGAGTCGTGATGAGTCGCTCCGCAAATCCGTAGCCGAGGAATTTCGGCAGGACGCCTTCGGCGCCTTTCCTGATCGCGCGCGTGAGCGTATTCGCGGCGAGATAGGACAGCCCCGTCATCGCGCCCAGGCCGGCGGCGATGCCGAAGAATGTCTTGGGATCGACGCCGAACGAACGCGCGAGCTTCGTCGCGACCACGCTCGCAAGAAATGCGGCGGCGCTCACGTGACCGGTCATCATCCATCGGCGTCGACGGCGGGCCAGATCCGCTGATGGTATCGGCCCGGCGAGCGCGACGGACTCCGCCTCCTCTCGACGTGCGCGCACCTCCCGCTCGAATGCACGGCGCACGTCCGCCGGTCCCAGCCCCGCCTTGATCAGATGTCGCGTGGCACGGAGCACCGAGCTCACGCCCACGAACACCGGCGAGATCGTCGTGAACGCGATATAGATCACCGTCGCGCGATCGGTCGCCCATAGCGCGGAAACGACGGCCGGGACCACGATGATCGTCAGCCAGAGGTAAAACGCCGACATGTCGAGCTGCGCGAGCGCCTTGATGAAAAACCGCAGCTGCGGCGCGACCTCGGTCGTGACCACCGCATTGCCGATCGCTTCGGCCAGCTCCTCGCCCGATGCGAAGCGATCCTCGGCCCGCTTGGCGAGGCATTTGTCGACGGCATCGGCGAGCGCGGGCGGCACGCTCGGTCTGGTGTCGCCGAGCCGCGGCGCGGGCTCGCTCACAATGCGCCGGACGATTGCCGGCAGGTGCGGACCCTCGAACGGAAGGCGGCCGGTCAGCGAATAAAACGCCGTGATGCCGAGGGAGAAGAGATCGCTCCGTCCGTCGAGCGGCGCGGCGGTCGCCTGTTCGGGGCTCATGTAATGCGCGGTGCCGAGGATCTCACCGGGGCGCGACGCGGTGCCGGCCCCGACGACGCTCGCGATCCCGAAGTCGGTGAGCATCGCGCGGCCGGTATCCTTGTCGAGCAGAATATTGTCCGGCTTCACGTCGCGGTGGACGATGCCGCGGCCATGCGCGTACGCGAGCGCCCACGCCGCCTCCTGCACGACGCGCGTCACCTGCGACGGCGGCAGCGGGCCGGCGCGCCGAACGCGTTGGCCGAGCGTCTCGCCGTCGACGTACGTCATGACGAAGTAGACGAGAGCGCCGGTCGACTCGACGAGGTGAATCGGCACGATGTTCGGGTGCGACAGCTTGGCCGCGGTGCGCGCCTCGCGCAGAAAACGATCGCGAAGCTCGTCGTTCTCCGCGAGCGCTTCAGGGAGCAGCTTGATCGCGACCGCGCGGTCGAGCGCGACGTCGCGCGCGAGGAAGACGACTGCCATGCCGCCGCGACCGAGCTCGCGCTCGATCGAGAATCTGCCGGCGAGCGCTTCCTGAAGCTGGAGGAATTCCGGAGACGGTCTCATCAAATGCGGACTGAGCTATTTAGGTACGCAAGGGAGAAAGGAGAGCGGACATGGGGAATGGTAAACGGCGCGGACAGCCGAACGGCGCGAACCGCAAGCAGCGCGAACGGCAAACAGCGTAACCGGTACGCGCGCGCGTGGCATCCCGGCAAGGGGAGGCGGCCCGGTGTCCGAGCGCGATCCGGGGGCAATGTTGCCGGCAGTATCGGCAACATTGCCATAGGTCGCGCGGAGGACATCGGGCCGCCGACCCGCCCCAATGCCACGCCGTTCCGTCGTCTCAGGTCACGGAGGCCCGCCGCGCCCCCGACCGCGACCGCCCCTCGACGCGACGGCCGGCCCCAACACGCGCGCTTCCATGTTCACGAAGCCGAGCCGCAGATCCATGTTCTCGCGGAACGGCACGAGACCCGTGAGCTGAAAGACGAGATCCTTCGGTGCCGACAGCGAGTCGGGCAAGAGCTCGCCGTTCTTGAGCAGCGGCGTGAAGTCCCACACCGCGCCGACGCCGCGAAGCTCGTTGTCGGGATTCGCGATTTCGACCGTCCGCGCAGCTTCCGACGTCAGCGTGAGCACACGAGCCTTGAGCGGCCCGCGCAACGTGTCGGCGCGTGTGTTGTTGTGAAGTCGCGTGTGAAACGTCAGCCGGTTGGTGGCGCGATCGTAGTGCGTGCTGACGATCGTGAGTCCGACGCGATTCGAAAGATCGGCGAGATCGGCCAGGTCGCCGCCGCCGTTCCGCGCCACCGTGCCGTCGACATGAATGCTCGCACTCCACAGCTGCGCCATGCCGGTCCGATAGTCGATCCACGCCGGATGGAAATTGCCCGCCGCATCCGCCGCGAACGCGCCGTTGTGTCCCGGGGCGAACGTGAAGTTCGCGTAGCTCAAGCCGCCCTGCAGAGAAACGACCGAGCCTCCGCTCCTCAGGCCCGACGAGTCGGCGCCGCCGCCACCTCCTCGTCCTCCGCCCCCGCCGCCACGACCACCGCCGCCGCCGTTGCCGCCGCGACCCGACGAGTTCCACGTCTCGTTCGCGCCGAACACCGTCGGCTTCTCCGTGACCTTCGTGCTCGGCGTCCACGTGTCACCGCCGTCGAGCGAACAGCGAATGCGAATGTTCCATCCGAGATCGTCGTTGAACTCGCGGCGATCGTACCAGTTCACGCACACGACGCCGGCGGTGTTCACGGCGATCGTCGGCGTGAGATTGTCCGGCCCGTCGGCGAGCGGATTCTGTGACGCGCGATCGTCGCTCACGACTTTCTCCGGCGACCACGTGCGGCCCTTGTCGCTCGAGTACGAGTACATGATCTCGAGCCGGCCGGTGCGGAAATCACTCCATACGACATACATGCGATCCTTGAACAGCGGCGAGCCTGGATCACTGGCGATGTCGGGAATCACCGCGCCCTCGGAGCGCGGGCGATTCATCCAGTAGTCGCCGATGTGCGTCGCGGTGTTCCACGACTCTCCGCCGTCGGTCGAGCTGATGACGTCGAGCCAATAGTTCGCCGCCGGAAGCGGTGTGCGAGCGGCAAGTCCGCCGCGTCCTCCTCCCCCTCCGCCTCTTCCACCATCCTGGGTCGGCTTGCGATGTCCGTAGAGACACGTGAGCTGTCCGTCGGATAGCACGACACAGTCGGACATGCCGAGGATGCCTTCGGGGCGCGGGACGAGCCGGATGACTGGATTGTTGAAGTGGGTCCCATCGAGCGACGTGAAGAGGCCGATGGCATTCTCCTTCTGGCCTCCGCCGAATCCCGGGCCGCTGCTGTCGCTCACCCACGGGACGCTCACCGTCGAATTCATGTACAACCGGCCGTTGTATTTCCCGCCGGTGAAATCGGCGACGAGATACTCTCGATCCCATCCATAGGCCGGCGGCGTCTTTGCCGGTGGATCCCACGTTTTCCCGCCGTCGCGCGAGCGGAACACGCCCCATCGCGCGAGCGTCGCGAAATAGGCCGAGCCGTCCGCGCCGTACGCGACGGCGGCGTCCGCGGTGACGGTGGAGTCGCGTCGCTCGAGTGACACCGACCATGTCTTCCCCGCGTCGAACGAGACGTACGCAATCGATTTGGTCCCCACCGTGTCGTGCCACGCGATGTGCGACGCGGCGATGATGCGCTCAGGATGTTTGGGATCGGTGGCGATCACCGGTTCGGAGTGCGCATCGAGCGAGCGCGCGCTGCTGATCTGCACGTTCGGGCCCACGCTGATGCGCTGCGCCGCGAGCCCGAACGGCATCGCCGCGGTGACGACGCCGATGACGAACAGGGTGAGTGGGACGGGCGCCGCCGCGAGTCGGCGCGTGGGAGAAGGGGCACTCATGGGAGACCTCCTTCGAAGCCAGGATCGGGTGGAGATCGACGCGGCCCGCGTTCGCGGGCAGTTCCCATCATGTGGCTCACGCTCGCGCGCGACAAGACGCGGACACGCCGTGCGACGTAGCACTTTAGTCCAACACCGGCGTCGCGACCGCATTCACATACTCGGTCGTTCGGCCTCGAAGTCCTCGGCTCCTCTTCAGCGATTTGTCGGCACCCGGCGCGCCACCACGCTCGGTGTGTGGCCTCGGCGCGACGTGCAGCATCAGACGTTCGCTCGCCAGTCGTTGGTCGCCGCGCGCACCCCCGCGCGGAGAGTCGCTCTCGTCCGAGGAGGTCGGCATGAGTCGCGCACGTCTCGTATTTTCTCATTTCAGAATACTCATCTCCGCCGCCGCCTGCGCGATGAGCACCGCCGCCGCCGCGTGGTCGCAGGGCACGATCACCGGCCGGGCCGTGGCGGCCGGCACCAACCAGCCGCTCGCCGATGCGAGCGTGCTCGCGCTGGGCACCCATGCGTCGGCGGCGACCGACCAGGAGGGCAAGTACACGCTGAGGAACGTCCGCGCCGGCACCATCGAGCTGCAGGTGCTGCATCTCGGGTATACCACCGTCAAGAAAACGGTGACCGTCACGAACGGCGCCACGACGACGGCCGACTTCACCCTGGAGACCGCGGTCGTGAAGCTGCAGGAGGTCGTCACGACAGCGACCGGTCAACAACGAAAGGTCGAGCTCGGCAACACCATCGCCACGCTGGGCGACGTGAGCTCGCGCGTCGAGCAGACGTCGATCACCACGATGTCCGAGCTGTTCGTCGGCAAGATCTCGAGCATGTCCGTCGTGCCGGGCAACAACACCGGCGCGCCGCCGCAAATTCGCATTCGCGGACTGAACTCCCTGTCGCTCAACAACGCGCCGATCTGGATCATCGACGGCGTGCGCATGAACGCGGGCGGCATCGGCAGCGGCCAGACGACCGCCGCCACGAGCAACCTGACCGCGATCGATCCGAGCGACATCGAGGACATCGAGATCGTCAAAGGCCCGTCGGCGGCGACGCTCTACGGCACCGACGCGGCGAACGGTGTCATCGTGCTCACCACGAAGCGTGGCCGAGCGGGCGCCACGCGCTGGACCTGGAACGCGGAGGCCGGGCGGATCACCGATCTCACGAAGTACATCACGTCGTACGCGCTGATCGGACACACCGCGCAGTCGCCGTACGCGCGCTGCCTCTTGATCCAGGTCGCGCTGAAGACGTGCACCGTCGACACGACCAAATCGCTCAACGTCCTGAACACCGACTCGCTCTCACCACTCGATCGCGGGTCCCGCAACCAGTACGGCGCGCAGGTCAGCGGCGGCAACGAGCTGCTCCGCTTCTTCTTCAGCGGCGACGTCGAGAACGAGACGGGTCCATACAAGATGCCGGACTTCTCGATCCGGCGGCTCGACTCGCTCGGCATAGGGATGCGGCACGAGTGGCTGCGTCCGGAGGAGCTGCAGCGCGAGAACGTTCGAATGAACATCACCGCCGCGATCTCGCCGAAGTTCGATCTGACGGCGACGGCCGGCTTCGCGAAGACGGATCAACACGCGCCCGGCGCGAACAACGGATTCTTCAGCGAAGAATACCAGTCGATGACGGGACCAGGCTTCATCGGACCTGGGCCCGGCACGTCCGGCAAGGGCACGCTCGGCGAGGATTTGCACGGCTACAACAGCTTCGTGCCATCCGAGATGTTCGCGCAGGTGTCGCAGACCGGCATTCAGCGCATCATCGGGAGCGTCGACGCACATTGGCGTCCGCTTCCCTGGCTCGAAAACCAGGGCCTGATGGGCATCGACCTCGCCGATCGGACGTCGCTTGTCCTCTGCCGCTTCGGGACATGTCCCTTCATGGGAACCTTGCGTCAAGGCTCGTCGAGTGTTGGCGAGAACAACGATCGCAACTTCTCGGGAAAGCTGACGAGCAACGCGACATGGCAGGTGCGTCCCTGGGCGAGCCTCAAGACGACCGTCGGCGGCGACTATACGAACGTCGAGAATGATCAGGCCACCGCGACCGGCAACGTTCTCCCGCCGGGCGCGGTGACACCGCAGGCCGGCGCGAACCTTTCGCTCTCGGGGACGCTCGCCACGGCGACCAAAACGCTCGGGACGTACGTGCAGGAGCAAGTGGGGCTTCGCGACCGAACCTTCATCACGGTGGCGGTGCGCCGCGATCAGAACAGCGCCTTCGGCTCGAACTTCGAGAGCGTCACCTATCCGAAGCTCAGCCTGTCGTGGCAGCTGTCGGACGAGCCGTTCTTCCCACAGTGGTCGTTCATCAACCAGTTCCGTCTCCGCTCCGCGTACGGCGCCTCCGGCGTTCAACCCGGCGCGACCGCGGCGCTGGTCACCTTCTCGACGACATCCCTCAGCGTGCCGACGACGCTCGGCGCGACCGGCGGCACCGACACGCCGGGCCTTCGCTCCAACTCGCTCGGCAACGCCGATCTCAAACCGGAGACGTCCGCCGAGTTCGAGGGCGGATTCGACGCGCGCTTCCTCAAGAATCGCGCGAACCTCGAGGTGACGTACTACAGCAAGCAGACGCACGACGCGCTGGTGTCGCAGCCCATCGCGCCGTCCGCCGCGCCGTCGAACACGACCGTGCTCCGCAACCTGGGGTCCGTCAAGAACGCCGGCGTCGAGGCGACCCTCACGACCACGCTCTTCGATCGCCGCAACTTCGGCTGGGATCTGTCGATCTCCGCGTCGCACCTCTCGAACAAGATCGTATCGCTCGGCTACGATGCGAGCGGCAACCCGAACAAGACCGTCGGCACCGGCGCCTCACGCGATTCGGTGAGCGCGTCGGTGAACGGCGTCTTCTATCGCCCGTACACCTATCACGACGACAACGGCGACGGGTATCTGTCGGTCAACGAGGTGCACGTCGATTCGATCTTCCAGTATTGGGGCTACAACATTCCCCGCGACATCGCCTCGGTGCAGACGGGGATCGATCTCCTGGCGCGGCGGCTGCACGTCAACCTGCAGTTCGACTACAAGGGCGGCGGTCTGCTGCTCGATCAGACGTCGAACATCCAGTGCGCGCAATCGAACTCGTGCCCCGGAGCGTCGAACATTCACGCATCGCTCGCCGACCAGGCACGGAACATCGCGACGCGCAACGCAAATCCGACGACGGCGATCGGCTTCGTCTATCCGAATCAGTTCTGGCGCTTCCGCGAAGCATCCGCGACGTGGATCCTGCCATCGCGGCTCTCGGCATACGCTCGGGCGCAGAACGCGCAACTGACCTTCGCGAGCCGCAACCTGCATCTGTGGACGAAATACAAAGGCCCTGATCCCGAAGGCACGTATACCGACGCCGACACGCCGAGCTCGTACTCGACGAGCGGACAGCGGACGTACTTCACGCTACACCTCACCCTTCGTTACTAACGCCTACCCAGGTCGATACCATGATCTCGATCATCTATCGCGCTCGGCAGGCCGTTGCCCCGAGCCTGCTCGCAACCGCGCTGTTTTTCGCCAGCAGTTGCGATCACCTGAAGGACCAGTTGCTCGATCCCCAACAACCGGGCGTCATCGGCCCGGGCTCCGTCGGAAGCGCGATCGGCGCGGAGGCGTTGGTCGTCGGAGCGCTCCGATCGCTGTCGGACGCCACTGGCGGCAGCACGAACATGTGGTCGGCGGGAGGCACGCTCACCGACGAATGGATGTCGGGCGACACCTTCTTCCAGACCGACGACAAGGACCGGCGCGCGGTGCCCGCCGGCAGCAGCAGCACGAGTCCGTGGCCGCAACAGACGCGCGGCTACGCGATCGACGCAGTCACCGCGCTCAAACAGTACGAGCCGACCGCAACGGCGAAGATCGCGCAAATGTACTTCGTCGAAGGCTGGATCGAGATGGACATCAGCGAGCATTTCTGCAATGGCTCGCCCTTCGGCACGACCGTGAATGGTGTGCCGCAGTACACCAAGCAGCTCACGAACGCCGAAGCGTTCGCGATGGCCGTCGCTCATTTCGATTCGGGGTTGACGGCGGTTGGAAGTGCGTCCGATGCGCTGTCGGTGTCGGTGCGCAACTCGCTGTTGATCGCGAAGGCGCGAACCCAACGCGACCTCGGGCAGTTCGCGGCAGCCGCGGCGACGGTGTCGAGCGTTCCGACGAATTTCGCGTGGAACCTCACCTACTCGATCACGACCAGCGACAACGGGCCGTACGGCATGAACGCGCCGACCGCGAATCCTCGCTACGTCGTCGGCGACAGCTTCGACATCGTCAACGGCGTGAAGACGCTGCTCAAGAACGCCCTGCCCTTTGCCTCGGCCAACGACCCGCGAGTGCCGGTCGTCGGCAAGACCGACGCAACGTCGCCGAAGGCGTCGGACGGCATCACGACGCTCGTGTACACGCAGGTATGGGGCCTCAACCGAAGCGCCTCGGTACCCCTCGTCACCGGCATCGACGCGCGCTTGATCGAAGCCGAAGGCAAGCTTCAGGCGAACGACACTCCCGGGATGATGGCGATCCTGAACGCGCTCCGGGCGTCGCCGCAGCAGCTCGGCAATCTGGCGGTGCCGGTCATGCCGTCACTCGCGACGCCCGGGACCCGCGACGGCGCGATCGATCTGCTCTTCCGTGAAGCCGCGTTCTGGCAGTTCGGTCGCGGCACGCGGCTCGGCAACCTGCGCCGGTTGATTCGGCAGTACAACCGAACGCAGGAGAATGTCTTCCCGGATGGGCCGTTCCACAAAGGCGGCGTGCACGGCACGGATGTGAACTTCTCCATACCCGATGCCGAATTCACGAATCCGAACTACAAGGGTTGTTTGGATCGAAAGGCGTAAACGACGCTGCCGAAACGGCAAAGGGAGGCGGTCCGGTGTCGGGACCGCCTCCCTGGCTTTTCTGGCGCGCGGTTCCGTCGTCAGGCAGTCCGACTACTGACGCTTCGCCGTGAACGTCCCGCTCGCGGCTCCACCCAGGTCGACACTCCCCTTGAGAGAATCCTTGTTCTCGACCGTCCCCGAGTAGGTCACCGCGATCGCCGTGCCCTGGACCTCCGTCCGGAACGAGAATGAGAACTTCTGCTCCTTGATGGTGCCCTTGAGCTCCGCCTCGCCGAGGAGCTGCGACGAGTAGTGGCCGGTGAGCGAGTCGCCTTGTTGCTTGAGCGTGACCGTCGGCGTGCCGGTGCCGGCATCGGTCGTCACGGTGAACAGCCATTTGCCGGACACATCCACAGGCTTGTCCTGCGCCGCGGCCGCCGGTGGCACGAGCGCCGTCGTGGACACAGCGAGGACCGCGGTGAGCAGTGCGCGCACTAGTCGCATGGGGAGATTCTCCGGTTGTCGGCGCGAGTGATCCATCGAAACGACCGAGGTTACTACCATCCAATCGCGTTCGGCGTCAAGAGGCGACGCGCGGGCCTCGACATCGAACGAGCCGGCGAGCTATGATGGCGTCGTCGCCATCGCTGATGCGCCATGCCGCTCACCTATGCGTTTACCGCGATCCCGGACACGGACGTTCCGCGCGCCGCGATCGCACTGCTGCAACACGCGCTCGACACGTACGCAAGCGAGACCAACAAAGTCGTCTCCGTGTGGCGCGAGTTCACCGACGCCGATCTCGACTTTCGCCCGCAACCGCGCGCATCGTCCGTCGGCGACATCGTGAAGCATCAGCTGTTGTCCGAGCGCCGGTTCTTCGGTGAGTTCCTCGGCCTTGGGGAACCTGCCCCGGCGGACGTCGTGCCGAAGCCGCTCACGGTGAGCGCCGCCGCGCATCGCCTCGCGGAGCTCGCGCGCCCGCGTTTGGTTTTTCTCGCGACGCAGCCCGCGGATTGGTGGACCACTCGCGCCCAGTTCTTCGACGTCGAGCGCGAGCGGATCTGGATCTTCTGGCGGCGCGTGCTGCACACGGCGCACCATCGCACGCAGCTCACCGTCTACCTGCGCGCGATGGGCCGCTCCGTGCCGTCGACGTACGGCCCGACGGCCGATGTGAAGTGGGTCGGCGCAGACCCCACAACCTCAGTCGAGGCAGCCGGTCGTCAAGCTCGAACCTGAGAGCTCGGGACTGCGCCGCTCGAGCTCCAGACGTCAGTCGATCGGGATGCAAATCTCCGTTTCCAGCTTCTCCTTCGGCGTGGTCATCGGGTCGTTGAGGTAAATCTCGTAGCTCGCTCCCGCTCCGACGCGGTGCTGGCTCGCCGGCAACCACTCGCCCATCAAGCGCGCCCACGCGTCGGGCAGGCGGTCGTACGGCCCCACGTGCAGCGTGCACGCGTAGCGGCCGGCGGCGACGCGCTGTTCCGACAGTCCGGCGGGCAACGCGACGTCGTCCGCCACGGTGACGCCAGCGTCGGATCGCAGTCGTTCCGGCGGCGTCGCGTCCGGATCGTCGTGGTAGAGCGCGAGCATTTCGGCGCCGGGACGGAACAGCCCGTTTGCGCCCGCGATCTCGCCCAATCGCTGAAACGCTTCGCCGATCTGATTGTACGCTCCGACGTGCCGCACGGCGGCAAGCCGGCGCGCCGGCATGTCCTTGATCTCGACATCCATCGTTCTGCCTCCTCTGGCGCGCGCTTGATATCCGTTGCGATTACTGGCCAAGCCAAGAAACCACGTTGATCACGGACTGACACGGTCGAAGACCGACAAGCACGGAACCCAACGGGATTTCAAGAATAGGGGTCTTCGCGTGTTTCAGTGCGTGATTTCCTGCCGGTTTTCGGGGATTCGAACGCCGCATTCAGAGGAGAACCAAGAAAGGCTCTGGTTCTCCGCGAAATCCGCGAGATCCGCCAATTTCGCGTTTCCCCAAGGCGTTGTGGCTGGACGGCCACAATGACGATTGGGATCGCGGATTTGGCGGAACTCGCGGATTGCGCGGACTGTTCTCACCAACTCTGTCTCGAAGTGAGCCGATCAGTCTGTGACCGTGCCCGCCCGTGATCTATCTGCCAGCCGTCGCAGCCTGTGCCCGCGCTCGCATCCGCTCTTCCATCTGGCGAGTGAGATGCGGCGTGATGCCGAGCATGCGCTGCATGAGCATCAGCTGCCCCCGATGATGCATCTCGTGCTCTTTCGCGCTCAGCAGATTCTCCAATCGCGTCTTGGGATTCTGGCCCGTCGGATCGGTGTAGGTCTCCGCCAGCACCGACGACGGGAGAGATTCGATCCACTGCGCGAATCGCTCACCTTCATCTTTCAGCAGCGCGACGATCTCGGCCTTGCTCCGTGGCTTCGCTGCCTCACCACTCATGCGGCCCATGATCGCGCCGAAATCGTAGCCGGCGAGCGTCGACACGTGCTTGTCGCGATGAAAGTCGTACTGGATCAGATTCGCGAACGCCATGTGCCGAAGGAGCTGGCTCACCGACCGCACGCCCGGCGCGGCCACGAAGTCGTATCGGTCCTCCGGAATTTCTTCGGCGATCTGCACCGTGTTCTTCCGCACCGTGCGGAACGCAGTCGCGATCTCTTTCGCGCCGTACTCGGCCATGGCACTCATGCTCCGACTGAAGGGTTGTCCGGGACAAACTTAATGGGACGAGCTGGCCGCGAAGCGTAGCAGGCGACCCATCGGCGTTTCTTTCTCTACGTAGACTGACGTATCGCCGCTCGCGCGGGGGCGACCGAACTTCGCTCCATGCGAACAACCCTCGAGGCGAGACCCGCCTGCTATCATGGCGGCGCATTCTTCGAAGCCGTCGGCGACGAGTTCGACGCGCTCGACCGCCTGACGACCGTCATCAGCGCCGACGTCCTCGACGCCTGGTTCCCGCCGTCGCCACGCGTGCTCACCGCGATGTATGCGTACTTGCCACAGCTCGTGCGCACATCGCCGCCAACGTCGTGTGCCGGCCTCGCGCGCACGATCGCGCGCGTCCGCGGCGTCGACGCCGAGAACATCCTCTGCGGCGGCGGCTCGTCGGACCTGATTTTTCTCGCGCTCTCGCGTTGGCTGACGCCGGCGTCGCGCGTGCTCATCCTCGACCCGATGTACGGCGAATATGGGCACGTGCTCGAGCAGGTCATCGGATGCCACGTCGACCGGCTCGTGCTCCCACGCGAATCCAACTACGCGCTCGACCCCGAGCGATGGCTGGAGCGGCTCGGCGCGACCGAGTACGATCTCGCCATTCTCGTCAATCCAAACAGCCCCACCGGGCGGCATGTGTCCGGCGCGGCCCTCGAGTCGGCGATCGCTCGAGCACCGCGGACGACACGCATCTGGATCGACGAGACCTATGTCGACTACGTGAACGCCGGCGAATCGCTCGAACGATTCGCGGCCGCGCACGACCGCGTGGTCGTCTGTAAATCGATGTCGAAGGTCTACGCGCTCAGCGGACTTCGTGTCGGCTACCTCTGCGCATCGCGTCCCACGATCGACACGCTTCGCGGCTACAATCCGCCATGGGCAGTCGGGCTCGTCGGGCAAGTGGCCGCCGTCGCCGCGCTCGAGGACCGGGCATACTACGAGGCGCGGTGGATGGAGACGCACACGCTCCGGTGCGCGCTGGCCCGGGGCCTCTGCGATCTCGGCATCGATGTCGTGCCCGGCGTCGCCAACTTTCTGCTCTGCCATCTTCCGGTCACCGGACCGGCTGCCGCGACCATCGTGCGCGACGCCCGCGGTCACGATTTATTCCTTCGTGAATTGGGAGGAATGGGCCGCTCCCTCGGCCCCCATGCCCTTCGCATCGCGGTCAAGGACCGAGAGACGAATGCACGAATGCTGAGCATCCTTGGCGACGTCCTCGCTGCGGCATGATCCGCCTATCCGGCGAGGATCGTCCAACACCGCGCCCATGCGTCGAGTCCTTCGCGCAGACGATTGATCCGGAAGAACTCGTTCGGCGCGTGGAAGTCTTCGTCGGCCGTCGAGAATGAGAAGAACACGGTGTCGAGGCCCATGTGGCGCTTGAAGAGCTCCGAGATCGGCACCGTGCCGCCCATGCGGACGATCGCCGGTTCGACGCCGTACACCGCGCGGAGTGCCGACGCCGCCGCGCGCAACCCGAAGTGATTCGCCTCGATGCGATACGCGCGAGCCCCGTGATCGCCCGCCGCGATCGAGAGCCGCGTCCCCGGGGGCGCATGCCGTTCGAGGTGCCGAGTCACCAGCTCCACGATGGTGTCTGGATCCTGATCAGGGACGAGGCGGCACGTGATCTTCGCGCGCGCCTCGGTCGGAATCACCGTCTTTTGTCCGGGCCCCTGATAGCCGCCCCACATGCCGTTCACCTCGAGCGTCGGGCGCGTCCACTGTCGCTCGAGCGTCGAGTAGCCGGTCTCGCCGAACGTCGCCGGCGCGCCGATTTGGGCGAGATACGCCGTATCATCGAACGGCAGCACCGCGATCTCGGCACGCTCCGCCGGAGTGAGATCGCGAACGGCGTCGTAGAACCCGTCGACCGCGACGCGACCGTTCGATTCGTGAAGGGACGCGATCAGGCTCGCCATGGCGTGGAGCGGGTTCGCGACGGCGCCGCCGTGACGCCCGGAGTGGAGATCCTTCGACGCCGCGGTGAGCGTCACCGCGAGACCCGCGAGGCCGCGGCTTCCCACCGTCAGCGACGGCTCCTCGATGCGCCACATCGCGCCGTCGGCCGACAGGACGACGTCGGCGGCGAGCAGTTGTTTGTGTTCTCGAATGAAGCCGTCGAGGCTCGGGCTGCCGATCTCTTCTTCCCCCTCGAACATGCACTTGACGTTGAGCGGCAGCGCGCCCGCGACGGCGAAGAACGCCTGCGCGACCTTGATCGGGATCAGCATCGGGCCCTTGTCGTCCGACACGCCGCGCGCGTACAGCCGTCCATCGCGGACGGTGGGCGTGAACGGCGCGCTATGCCATTTCTCCAATGGCTCCGGCGGCTGGACGTCGTAGTGGCCGTACACGAGCACCGTCGGCTTGCCCGGCGCGCCGAGCCACTCCGCGTACACGACCGGATTGCGCGGCGTGGCGATCGTCCGGACCGTGAACGGCCCGGCCGCGCCGAGCGCGTTCGCGACCCAGGTCGCCGCGGCCGCGACGTCGGCCGCGTGCGCCGGATCGGTGCTCACGCTGGGGATTGCCGCGAATTCCACCAGCTCGTCGAGCGTGTGCGCATGCCGCTGTTCGAGGTAGGCGAGCACACCCGCGAGCCTCTCGTCGGGCACTGACGTCGTCGTCGATCGAGAACTGAGTGAGGTCATGCGCGGAATGTGCGCTCGGCGAACCGGCTCGGCAACGCAGGCCGTCGGAGGGTGACCGTCGCCGAGGCGCATCAGTTTGGCAGGATATGAAACGACCCGGCCGTAGTGTCTTGATGGCGTTGGTGCTCACCGCATGCGGAAGCGACGCGATCGACTGCGTCGTCCCGCCCTGTGCGTATCCCATGGCAGTGATCGTCACCGTCACGTCGGCCTCGGCGTCGCAGCCGCTGTCGGACGGCGTGTTCGTCAAGGAAATGCTGCCGGCGGCCATCGACGCTGCGTGTCCGACGGGCCCGACGGCGGTGTGCTACGTGCCGGGAACCGCTGCCACGTACCAGTTGCAGATTGGCGCGACCGGGTTTCAAACGATCACGAAGACGGTCGACGTCGCCGGTCACGCCGCGCCGAAGTGCGGCTGCCCGACCGTGGAGACGGTGCATCTGTCGGTCGCGCTGGCGCCCGCGACGCCTACTTCCCTCCGTCGATCGACAGCACCTGGCCCGTGATCCACCCGGCGTACTCGGACGCGAAGAACAGCACGCCGTGCGCGATGTCCGCCGCGGTCCCGAGCCGCTTGAGCGCGATGCGATCGACCAGCGCGCGCTGGCCGTCCTCGCCATACGAGTCCCATTGTCGCTCGGTCGCGGGATTCGATCGAACGAACCCCGGCGCGATGTTGTTCACCGTGATTCCCCACGGCCCGAGCTCGTGCGCGAGCTGCCGCGTCAGTCCGATTTGCGCCGCCTTTGCCGACGCATATGCCTGAATCCCGGTGAGCGAAATGCCGAGCCCCGCGCCGCTCGAAATGTTGATGATCCGCCCGGCGCGGGCCGTCTTCATCGCCGGCGCGACGGCCTGCGAACAATAGAACGCGCCGGTGACGTTCACGTCGAAAATGCTCTGCCATTCGCTGGGCGAGATCGTCTCGAGCGCCCGGCCAACTTGACCGAGCACTCCGCCGGCATTGTTCACGAGAATGTCGATGCGCCCGGTGGCGGCCAGCGTCTCGGCGGCAAACGCGTCGACCGCTCGCTTGTCGGCGACGTTCACCACGCGCGAGACGCATCGATCGCCGCCGAGCCGCTTCGTTTCGCGCAGCTCGGTCTCGACGACATCGCACGCCCACACGGTCGCGCCGAGCTCGGCGAGCGCCAGCGCGATCGCACGCCCGAAGCCGTGCGCCGCGCCGGTGACGATGGCGATCTGTCCGCTAAAGTCGAAGCGCATCCGCGAGCACGTCGAGCGTCTCGAGCGATTGGTCGCGCGCGCCGTTCTCGATGTCGTGAACGAGTGCGACGAGCCGCTCGGTGAGTGGCGCGGCAACACCCGCGGCGCGCGCGATCGTCACTACGATCCCGAGCTGCGCGTCGACCTCCGTCCGGCGTTTACGCACGGCGAGGTCGCGCCAGATGCCGCTATGCGTCTTGGCCGAGCGCCGGTTGTGCGCCACGAGATCGGCCAGCGACCGCTCCGCCGCGCCGCGCGGCGCGCTGGCGAGATACGCGGACGGATCGAATCCGTCGAACGCTTCGGGTGTCACGCCGCGCGACTCGGCCACGCCGAGAATCTCGCGCGCGAGCGCGATGTAGAGGTCGCGGTGGGACGCGTTCGCCAGCGCGTCCGCGATGGACTCGTTCGTCAGCGCCGTCGCGAACAGCATCGCGCCGTAGGCCTCTTTGCCCCAGAGAAAGCCCCAGATGTTCGGCGTCGTGACCGCGCGGTCGTCGAAGTCGCTCCATGCGTCGCGTATCGCTTTGATGCGTGGCGTGACTCGGCCGCTGACCTCGCCCACGACGACGGCGCCGCGGCCGCCGTAGTGAATGACGCCGGGCTCGATGTAGTCGGCGCCGAAGTTGACGAACGCCCCGACCGTCCGGCTCGCACCGGCGACGTCGGCGATCGCGATCTCGTTGAGACCATTCTGCGCCGAGATGACGCACCCGAGGTCGCTCAGGTGCGGGAGCAACGCGCGAGCCGCGTCGGGCGTGTGATGCGCCTTGGTCGCGAGAATGATCGTGTCCCACTCGCCCGACAGCGACTCGGGCGTGAAGGCCGGAACCTGCTGCGTGAACGCCGAGATGGGCCCGGTGATGTTGATGCCGGCGTGATTGATCGCCGCGACGTGGGTCTCGACGGTATCGACCAGCGTGACGTCGTGGGCCGCGCGCGCCAGGTGCGCGCCCATCGTGCCGCCGATCGCTCCCGCGCCCCAGACCAGAATGCGCACCGCGGCCCCTACGCCTCGTCGCCCCAGGAACCGTCGAGCAGCGCGCGCGTCTCGTCGACCGCGACCTTCCAGATCGCGGCCATGTCGTCGTCGGGCCGCTGATACAACCCGCCGTAGTTGCCGTCGCCGAGGTAGCGCCGGAGCGACACCGGGTCGAGCATGCGCACTTTCGAGAGATCGACCATCGGCCGCTGCGCGGCAGGCACCGCGACACTCGGCAACCGCGTCCAGGGAAAGTTCTCCATCCACGATCCGTGCGACGCCACCGGATCGATCGCCTGGACTTTGGCCCACGTGGCAGGCGCGTTCCACCAGTTGTGGAAGATCACGCGGCGCGTCTCGTGATCGGCGGCCCACTCCTGGGCGAGCTGCTGCACCGCGGCGTTGCCGCCATGCCCGTTGACGATGAGAATTCTGCGAAAGCCGCTGTGCGCCATGCTGTCCAGGATGTCGCGCACGACGGCGAGGTGCGTTTCGACGCGCAGCGAGATCGAGCCGGGGAACTCGCGAAAGTATGGCGTGACGCCGTAGGCCACGACCGGAAACACCGGCACGCCGAGCGGCTCCGCGGCGTCCACGGCGACGCGCTCCGGGAGGATGCAGTCGACGGTGAGTCGCAGGTAGCTGTGTTGTTCGGTGCTCCCGAGCGGCAACACCGCGCGGTCGTCATGACGCAGGTACTCTTCGACCTGCATCCAGTTCATGTCGGCGATTCTCATACTTCGATTTGCGCGGAAGTGGTTCAACTATGCGAGCGATGGCAGGAAAGCACAATCGCTGGGCCAGGATGGAAGAAAAGAAAAGCACAATCGCGGACGGCTCGATAGAACTTTGGCTCTGGCCCGAAATGGAGGATCAGACCGACTCCAGCGTCGACGCCTTGAGGTAGCTGACGAGTTGCCGTCTGGCGAATCGAGGCATCGAGCGACGCAGGCTCACGCCGCCGACGTGACACAAAAAAGGTTCTCGGGGTTTTCCGGGAATCGGCTATCGTCGTTTTTAGCGACGTCGCGGCCGTCTGGAGGTGATGCGCCGATTCGCCCCTAAGAAGACTGAGGGAACGGATTGAGCGAATTGACCGGATTTTCCGGAAACCGTCGAAGCCCGATCGAGCAATCCGAACGATCCGAGTTTATCCGGCCGATCCGAAGGGACCTTGTCGTAGTGGCCGATCGCCGAGGAAGCCCATCGCGCCTTCGCGAAAGAACGCGAGAGAACGGCCGCGGATGCCGCCGGCGAACGCGGAAGCCGCTGAAACAACGTGATCGCTTTGGAAGCAGTCCGCGGCTCGACGGGGCAATTCCCGGCGCGTGACTTCACGACTCGCCCAACCTTCAAAGTCGCTGGTGTGTCCGCGCCATCGGCGTTCGGCAGCGCCATCCGCGGCTGTGCCAAGAGTCGGTGTGGCCGGCTCGCGGCGACCCATGGTCTGGAACCATGTCGGACGTCGGCCGCAACCCCACAACGACCTTCGCCTGGCCAGCCACAACGAGATTCGAACGCGGACCTGGCGGACGTCGCGGATTCACGCGGAGAGCGTCGATGATAGGAAAGTCTGCGTGGCCCACGCTGAAGAACTGCTCGTCAAGTCGTCGGCCCAACCTTACCCACTCGATTTACTGTTCAGGTCTTGTACACTCTCCCCCGAGACACACGCGAATCCCCTTCGCTCGCTGTATCTTCGTCGCCGCGCTCCCTCGGAGGATCCATGCGTTCGCTCGTCCTTCTTTCAGGCGCGGCACTCCTGTGCACCGCGTGCCATCCCGCGATGACGCCCGCGCCGGCCGCGTCCGCGACCGTCGCCGCCATCACACCAGCCGACCTCGAGAAGCGCCTCTTCATCATCGCGCACGACTCGATGATGGGCCGCGAGACCGGCAGCGAAGGCAACTACAAGACGGCCGAGTACGTCGCGGCGGAGTTTCGTCGCCTGGGGCTCGAGCCCGCGGGCGAGAACGGCACCTACTTCCAGACGATTCCGTTCTACCAGCTCGGCGTCGACCGCGCGTCGTCCATCACCATCGGCGAAGTGTCGCTCACGCTCGGGCGCGACTTTCTGCCGGCCGGTGTGCCCGTCACGCCGCGCACGCTCGACGGCGTGACCGCGATCTACGCCGGCGCGGCGAACGACACGGCGCGTTTCATCTCGCCCGAGCAGGCGCGCGGACACATCGTCATCCTCGATATGCCGTCCGGCGTGTCGATGCGCGCGACACCCATCAATGGCGCCCGCTGGGCCGGCGCGGCGGCGATCGGCGTCGTCGCGCTCGATCAGATCGCGCCGGAACAGATCGCGCGGATCATGGAAGGCCGCCCCGTGCTGAACACGACGCTCAACCCGGTCGCGACGCCAATCATGTGGCTCTCACGGCGGGGCGCGACGCAGATGCTCGGCGGCGCGCCGGCGACGCTGTCGATCGGGACCGTCGGGCCCACCGTGAACGCGCGCGTGGGATTCACGGCCGGTCCGGTCGCGTTTGCGGCACGCAACGTCGTCGCCATTCTTCCCGGGCGGGATCCGGCGCTTCGCGGCGAGTATGTCGCGCTCACGGCCCACAACGACCACGTCGGCTTCGATCATCTGCCCGTCGACCATGACTCCGTGCGCGCGTTCGACCGCGTCGTGCGTCCCATGGGCGCCGACTCCCCGCAGCGCGAGGCCACGCCGGCCGAGTGGGCGCGGATCCGCCCGATCCTGGACAGTCTGCGCCGCGTCAACACGCCGCGCCTCGATTCGATTCGCAACGGCGCCGACGACGACGGGTCCGGCACGGTCTCGATATTGGAGATCGCTGAAGCCATGGCGCGCGCGCCCGAGCGGCCGAAGCGATCGATCCTGTTCGTCAACCATGTCGCCGAGGAAGCGGGGCTGCTCGGATCCGGGTGGTATACCGACCATGCGACCGTCCCCGTGGACTCCATCGTCGCCGAGATCGACCAGGACATGGTGGGCCGTGGTCGGCCGGACGATTATCCGCGGCCGCAAGGCCCGCCGGCGAGCCCGACGTACCTCGAGGTCGTAGGCGACCAGAAGCTCTCGATGGAATTCGCGTCGCTGCTCGAGGCGGCGAACGCGAAACAGCCGGTGCCCTTCCAGTTCGACCGCAGTTACGCGGCGCCGGGCCATCCGTTGCAGTACTACTGTCGCGCGGACCACTACAACTACGCGCGCTACGGCATTCCGGCGGTCGCGTTCTCGCGCGGCGAGCATCTCGACTATCATCAGGTGACGGACGAGCCCCAGTACATCAGCTATCCGGATCTGGCGCGGGTGTCGAAGATGGTGTTCGACGCGGCGATGCTCATCGGCAACGCGGATCACCGGCCGAGGCTCGACGGGCCGAAGCCGACGAATCCGCACGCGCCGTGCCGGCAATAGGCTGAGTCGGGCACCGGCGACATCGCTGATAGATTGCTCCGTGCTCGTGGGCGTGATTCTCGCGAGCACAGCAGACTGAGCCCGGCCGCTCGTGCTGCCGGCACACCGCGATCGCCGTCAATGAGACTTCAATCGATCCGCCCGCTCGTGGCCGCGATCGCGCTTGCCGCGTGTCGCGCGGCGACCGCTCCGTCGCCGGCCACCCGTCCCGTGCCGCACTCGATCGTTCCGAATCCGTCCTCGATTGAGGTTTCGCGCACCGACAGCTTTCTCGTCACGCCGCGCACCGTCGTCTTCGTCGATGACGACGCGAGCACTGAGGTCGAGGCCGTCGGCACGTTCGCGGCGAAAGTCATCGCGTCGCGCGACAGCGCTGCGGCTCAGCGCCTCGCGCCCGGCGCAACGGTTCCCGATTCGAGCATCGCGCTGCACATCGACCCGTCGCGAGCGTCGCAGCTCGGCGACGAAGGCTATGAGCTCACCGCGACGAAGACGCAGGTGCGCATCGTCGCCGCGCAGCCGGCAGGTCTTTTTTACGGCGTGCAGACGATGCGCCAGCTCCTGCCGCCGGCGGTCGAGCATCCGTCGGCGTACATGCGGCGGCTCATCATGCCCGCGGCGCACGCCGTCGACGTGCCGCGATACGCGTGGCGCGGCGCCATGCTCGACGTCGCCCGGCATTTTCTTCAGCCGCCGGACGTCAAGCGGTTCATCGACCTCTACGCGCTATACAAGATCAACCGGCTGCACCTGCATCTCGCCGACGATCAAGGGTGGCGCATCGAGATCAAGTCGTGGCCGAACCTCACCGCGGTCGGCGGACAGACGCAGATCGGCGGCGGGCCCGGCGGCTTCTACACGCAGGAGCAGTACGCCGACATCGTCGCCTATGCGAAGTCGCGCTACATCACGGTCGTGCCGGAGATCGACATGCCGGGACACAGCAACGCCGCGCTGCTGTCGTATCCGGATCTCCGCTGCAATCGCACGGCGCCCGAGCCGTTCACGCGCATCGGCGGTCCGCCGAACACGCTCTGCACGACGCGCGACAGCGTGTACGGGTTCGTCGGCCGACGTCGTGCGCGAGATCGCCGCGGCCGCGCCCACGCCGTACTTCCAATTCGGCGGCGACGAAGTGTCGCCGGCATCACCAAGGAGCAGTATCACGCCTTCATCGAACGCGTCGAGCACATCGTCGACTCGATCGGGCCGCGAATGATCGGCTGGGGCGAGATCGCGCTGGCGAACATTCGGCCCCACCACGATCGTCCAGCATTGGACCAAGGACTCGAGCGACGTCCACGCGCGGCGCGGCGGAATGATCATTCTCTCGCCGGGCCCGCACGCCTACCTCGACATGAAGTACGACAGCGCGACCGTGCTCGGCCTCAAGTGGGCCGGGCTTCATCGATCTCCACACCGCGTACGACTGGGATCCGGCGACCGTCGTCCCGGCGTCGGCGCGTCGTCGATTCTCGGACTCGAGGCGCCGCTGTGGGCGGAGACGCTCATCACGCGCCAGGACTACGAGTATCATGGATTTTCCCCGCATCGCGGCGATCGCCGAGCTGGCGTGGTCGCCGCCGGCGCAGATCGGCTGGGACAGCTTCCGCCGCCGCATCGCCGTGCACGGCGCGCGGCTCGCGGCGCTCGGCGTCAACTTCGCGCGCGTGCCCGGGATCGATTGGACCTGGTAGGCCTCGGTTGGCTGGTCGCCGTGCTCGGCCGGACGACGGCGTCCTTCGCCGAGATTCATTGATGCGCGCAAAACTTGCCCACCGTCAAGCCAACCTTTCGGCTGCTGGTGGATGATGAAACGCTCAATCGGGTCATTGCTCGCGTTCTCACACCGTTCGTGCTGACATTTTGCAACGACGACAACGAAGCGAACGTCGTGGCGCCCATCTCGAACGCCGCCGTGGACATTTTCGATGCATGCGATCCATTGACGTTCACCGCGGCGCTTGGCGCCGGGACGTGCACGGGGCAAGGCACGATCAGCCACCCCATGACCTTCAGCGAGTTCGTCGCCGAGCTCGCGGCGAACAAGAGCGTCGGCGCCTGGCGCTTCGATCCGGCGTCCGTCAGCATCACCCCCGGAGGCACGGTCACCGCGACGAATCTTGGCGGCGAGACCCACACATTCACGGAGGTCGCGCAATTCGGCGGCGGAACGGTGCCGTTACTCAACCAGGCATCGGGCAACCTGATCGAAGCGCCGGAATGCGCCAAGATCACGGAACCCGATCTGATCGTTCCGGAGGCCACCTTCACGACGGCGCACTTGATCGGCGCCGGTCCGCACCTCTTTCAGTGCTGCATTCACCCGTGGATGCGCGAGACCGTGACGGTGACGAACCCGTAACCGTTCTCTGGCTCGACGTCGCGCTCGAGTGACTCTGCGCGCAGATTCAAGGATCCCGCACACTCGAGCACCCTCGCAATGACACTCGCTCGCCTTCTCGCCGCTTCCCTGCTCGTGGCGACGAGCCCCCTCTCGGCACAGCGCGGCGCGACGGCGCCCGCCGAAGTCGTCCATGCGGCGCGCCTCAGGCACCTTGGCGATTCCCTCACGCCGGGCGCATCGCGTACGGCGCAGATCGGCCGCGGACCGAACTTCACGTACGCCCTCACGCACCGCGACACGTCGGGTGGCCTCGAGCGCCACGATGCATGGACCGACATTCTCGTCATCGAGACGGGAAGCGCGACGATTCTCTCGGGCGGCGTCCAGGAAGGTGCGAAGGAAAGCTCGCCAGGCGAGTGGCGCGGAGGCACGGCACGTGGCGCGACGAAGCAGGCGATTCGCGCCGGCGACGTCGTGACCACGCCGGCGGGCACTCCACATCAGATGCTGCTTGCGCCGGGCGAGCGCATCACGTACATCGCGTTCAAGGTTGCGGCGCCGCCGGCGGCTCCGAGACCGTAAGGGCCTCGCGCGCGCCGTCGGCGTAACCGCTACGGCCAGCGCTGATACCGAGTAGGACGATCGAACGCCCGCTCCATCTGGCGTTCGCGCGCGCGCTCGCTCGCGCGCTCCCGCGCACGATCGACTTGCTCGCGGCGACGATCCTCGTTCGCCCATGCCCGCTCCTGCGCACGCGCGGTCGCCTCTCGCGCCACCTCTCGCGTGCGCGCTTCGTTCTCGAACCGTCGCTCTCTGGCGCGCGCGACGCGGTCCGCGTTGTCGATGTTTCGCAGCCGCGCGCGCTCCTCAGACGCCTCGCGTCGCGCGGCGCGGGCGACCTCGGCGGCGTACGATCGATTGCACGCCTCGACGTCGCGCCAGTCCGGGCCTGACCAACATCGTTGCGTCGTGACGCGTTGCGCGTGCGCCGTGCTCGGCAGGGACAGCATGGCAATCGGAAGAACAGCGATGATGGCGAGCGCTCGAACGTGCATGATCACTCCGTCAGAGTTTGGCGGCGGAACAATGTGCGTCAGAACGTTCGACAATGGCCGCCGGCAAAAGGTTCGATCAGCCCCGGAGCGCGGACAGGACGTCCGCGCTGCTCCGAATGCGTCCAACCCTCGGCAGGATCCGCTGGATCGCGAACTCGTGAAGACCGTCCCCCATGCTCGAGCACATGTCTTCCGCAATCACGACTTCGTACCCAAGTTGCCATGCGTCTCGAGCGGTCGACTCCACGCCGAAGTTCGTCGCGATGCCGCCAAGCACGATCGCCGAGATCTTTCGCCGCCGCAGTTGCAGATCCAGCTCCGTCCCGTGAAAGGCACTCCACTGCCGTTTCGTGATGATCACACCGGCGCGCAGGGCCGAGACCTCAGGTGCGAGCTCCGACCATTCTGCCGGCATCCCGCCGGGCGGCACCGCCATGGGGGAGTCCACCGGTTGCTGCAGGCGATCGGCGCCGTTCGCGGAAAAAGAAACGTGGACAGCGACGACGAGGCCTCCGGCGTCATTGAATCGCTGGCCGAGACGCGCGGCATTTTCGAGAACTTTTGCGGCGGAGTACGGGGTTAGTTCTCGGGCGACAATTCCTTTCTGGAGGTCGATGAGCACGAGCGCTGTCGTGCGGGGATCGAGTGTCAGGCTGAGTTCTGTCATGCGAGGAATGTGGTCGCTCGAGGCGGGTCGAAGCAACGCCGTCCGCTCGTGGCTTCGGCATGCGGTCGTCGTGGCGGCGCTCGTCGCGCCGGCCGCGCGCGCGCAGCCTCCGCAGCGGCCCGAGGCGCCGTGGACGGTCAACGTTTCGCTCGGCGGCTTCGCGCGAGGCAATCGGGCCGCCGTCACGCATTGGCTCGAGCGGAACGGCTACGGCAAGGCCGAGCCGCAACAGTGCGGCTTCGACGTTCTGCTCCAACCCGTGTGCGCCGCCCCGGTCTCGTATCCGAAGGTGCGGAGATCGCAGCTCGTCGGCTGGACGCTGAGCATTCGCCGACTCGTGTCCGAGCAGATGTCCGTCGAGTTGCTCGTCGCGTCGGAACAGTCGGGGTCGGCCATCGGCCGCTGCGACGACGGCGCCACGCCGCACGACCAGCGGTGCACGAATCGATTCATGACCGTGAACTTCGGAGGCGCGAGCTTCGGGTCACTTGGCGTGTGGAAGGGCCGGCGTCTCCGCCTCGGCGCCGGACCCGCGTTGCTCCTCGCGAACTGGGACATGAAGCCGGCGCACCTCAGCGGAATCTGGCTCGACGCGCGGTACGGTCTCGAGCGAATCCCCGTGTTCGCGCACGCGCAGTATCGGTTGTACCAATCCACCAGCTTCGCACCGGCGCAGCACTTCACGGGATTCCACCCGCAGACGCTGTTTCTCGGCCTGGGCGTGACCGTCAGCGTCGACGACTCGCCCTGAGTGGTTCGCTCGGCGGCGACGCGACCACAGCCGCGCCTGCTCACGAATAGTCGACGCGTCACCGATCAGTGCGCGCAGAACTTGCCCACCTCCCGGCTAACCTTTTTGCTGGTGGTGGATGATGAAACGCTCAATCGGATCACTGCTCGCGCTCCTCGCGCCTTTGGCGCTGACGTTCTGCGGCGACAAGGCGACCAACGCCGTGACCCCGGTCACGAACGGTTCAGTCGCGATCCTCGACGAATGCGATTCCGCGTCGTTCAACGCCGCGCTCGGTGCCGGCGCTTGCACGCGGCAAGGAACCGTTACGTTCGCGGCGTTCAACGCCGAGCTCGCGGCGAACCAAAGTGTCAGCACGTGGCGGTTCGATCCCGCGACCCTCTCGATCAGCCTCGGCGGCAACATCATCGCGACGAATCAGGGCGGCGAGACGCACACGTTCACGGAGGTCGAACAATTCGGCGGTGGCACAGTGCCGGCGCTGAATCAGGCCTCGGGCAATCTGATCGAAGCGCCGGAGTGCGCCGCGATCACCAGTGCCGACATGATCGCGCCGGGGAGCAGCTTCACGACGGACCGTGAGACCGCGACCGGAATACATCTCTATCAGTGCTGCATTCACCCGTGGATGCGCGAGACCGTGACGGTTCAGTAGCGCTGGCTTCCCGTCATCCCGATCGACGCGAGGGATCTGCAGCTTCCGACCGCAGATCCCTCTTTCGTTGGGCACCCTCATCTCGGCTCGCCCCGCGAACCGTTTCGCCTGCAATGGATTGTGGCGCCTCTGCTCGCCCGGGGACATTCGCCACTCACAAACGCGCGAAGCGGGCGCTCGCTGCGGTGCCTCCGGCGCTCAGCCGAAACTTCAAAGCGTCGCCCGCGCAAGAGCAGCCATCACCGAGGCGATGAACGATCCGTTCCTGTCCCATCAATTCTTTCTGTGCCGAAACAGACGTTCTTGAGTCGTTCTACGTCCCCAGTAACGGACGCGTCGATGCCGACGTGTATCTCACAATCGCATCGCACGGATCCCCACTCTTTTCGGGCGAGTCAGAGCTTATGAGGATCGCACGTGCACTTCCCATCGCGGGCGCTTTGGCTGTTGGAGCAGCGCGCATCGTCGTGGCGCAGACCGCTACGCAGACAGTCACGTTTCAGGTCACCGCCATCAATCAGATCTCGATCACCGGCGCCGCGCCGACGCTGATCGTGAACGCCGCGGCCGCCGGTAGCGCGCCCACCACGGTCTCGTCGAGCGGTATCACGTGGGCCGTCACCACGAATCAGACGGGCGCCAAGATCAACGCGAGCATTCCGTCCAACATGGCCGCGGGATTGACGCTGTCGGCCGCGCTCGGCGCCCCGGCGGGCGCGACGAGCACGGGCACGAAGTCGCTGTCGACCACGGCCGTTGATCTGGTCACCGGCATTACGAAGCTCAACTCGAGCGGGTTGAGCTTGACGTATTCCCTCGCGGCGACGGCGGCGGCTGGTGTCGTGGCGTCGGGAACTCGCCTCGTCACGCTCACGATTTACGGCGGGACCTGATCCGTGAGCGGGATTCTGACGGCGCGTCGAACACAGCGTGCCGTCCCGCTCTTCACAGGGATACTCGCTGTGTTCGCCGGCCAGACCGCGGGAGCGCAAGACCAGGTTCAGTTCACGGTCGCGACTGGGTCGCTCGTCGTCAACACCGCCGTGGCCGGCAGCGCTCCCACGATCGTCTCCACGGCGACGGCGAAGTACCGGGTGAAGGTGGCATCGGGCACGACGAAACAGCTCAAGGCGTCGATCAGCTCGGCGATGCCCGCCGGCGTCGCGATGACGATCGCCCTCGCCGCGCCGCCCGGCGCGTCGAGCACGGGAACGATCACGCTTTCGACGACGCCTCAGACCGTCGTCACCAACATCACCAACACGTCGCTCTCGTCGAACCTCACGATCACGTACAGGGTGACGGCGACGTCCGCCGCCGGCGTCGTCGCGTCGGCGAACAAGACCGTCACGCTTGCCGTGACGCCCTGAGTCTCGAGGCTCGCCATGCGCCCTCGCACACGATCCCACTTCGTTTCCGGCCTCTCGCTGCTCGGACTCGTGTGCGTCGTGCCCGCGCGAGCGCGTTCGCAGCTCGCGGTGCTGAGCAACCTCGTCGAGGAGCGAACGGCGAGTCCTGGCGAGCGGTACTCGGGCAGGATCACCGTTGTGAACACGACGAACCAGCCGCAGACGGCTCGGATCTATCAAACGGATTTCCGTTTCTCGGCCGACGGAACATCGCACACCGACGATCCCGGCTCGTCGCCTCGGTCGAACGCGCCCTGGGTGCATCCGCAGATGACGCGCCTCTCGCTCGCACCGGGTGCCCAGGTCAGCGTCCCCTACTCCGTCGACGTTCCGGCGAACGACTCGCTGCACGGAACGTACTGGAGCATGGTCATGATCGAGGGAACAGACGCCGCCGCGATTCCGTTGGCCGGCGCACAGTCGGGCGTCGGCGTCGGATCGGTCGTGCGATACGCGGTGCAGTTGGCGACGCACATCGGCTCGAGCGGAACGAGAACGGTGCAGTTCACGGACGTGAATGCCGTCAAGAACGCGGACGGCACCGGCGCCGTGGAGCTCGACGTCGTCAACACGGGAGAGCGCGGTTATCGGCCGACGTTGTGGATCGAAGTGTACGACGTCGCTGGAGTGCTACGCGCCAAGGGAAAGCAGGTGCGCGGCCTCTTGTATCCGGGAACATCGCTCCGCCAGCATTACGATCTTGGAACACTGCCGAGCGGTAGCTACAAAGCCCTGATCTTCGCCGATACGGGCGTGGAGCCCGTGTTCGCGTCGCAGATCGCGCTCGTGTTTTAGTCGGCTGGCGCATGACGCGCGCATCGCGCCTCCTCCTCGGTCTGAGTTGCCTCAGCGTCTTCCTCTCACGAAGCGCGAGTGGCCAGACCGGCATCGTCGTGCAGCCGGCGCGTCGCGACACGCTCGTGGCGGAGGCGGGATCGGCCGTGACCGTCGCGTTCGACGTTCGGAACGGAACGAATGCGGCCGTGATCGCGCAACCACAGATCGCGGTGCCGAAGAACTGGTCGGTGGTCATCGGCGTCGCGCCGTTCGGCGTCGCGGCGCAGAGCCGCGACACTTGGCTGATCGGCGTCGCGCCGGGACCGAGTGTGGCCGCCGGCACGTACACGGTTCACGCGACCGTGGTCGTGGGCGGCGACGCCGCGCAGACGGATTCGGTCGTGATTCGCGTTCCCGAGCGCCACGGAATCGACGTCTATCCCGGCGACGCGCCGTCGTTCGTGATGTCGGGCGACGCGTATCCGGTGCGCTTCCTCGTGCACAACGACGGGAACACGTCCGCGACGTTCGCGCTTCGCGCCACGACGAGCCTCGGTCTGCCGCTCGCCCTCGACCGGCGAGCGGTGACGGTGGAGCCGGGGGCGACGATGACGGTCGCCGGCCGTGCGACGAGCTCGCGCGAGCTGAGCACGCGCGAGTCGGTGGTCGAGTTGACGGCGGTCGATCGGTCCGACAGCACGATCTCATCGTCCGCGTCGGTTCGAACGACGATCGTGCCGCGGTCGATCGGTTGGCTCGATCGACTGTCGACCGTTCCCGGCGAGTTGATGCTGCGGTCTGTCGGACACGGTTCCGGCGTTTCTCCCGCTTCGCTCTCGGGCAGCGGCCCGCTGTCTGCCGCCGGCAACGCGCAGGTCGACTTCCTGTTCCGCGCCCCAGTCGACGGACCGGCGATCTTCGGCGAGCGCGACGAGTACCGCGCGTCCCTCACCGCTGGCCAGTATCGTGTGCGCCTCGGCGACCAGCTATTTGGATTCTCTCAACTCACGTCGAGCTGGACGCCGGGGTTTGGCGCCGAGCTGAGCGGCGAGCGATCCGGGATCACGGCCGGCGCGTACCTCAAAGAGAATCGCTGGGACCCGGTTCCCGGCGTGGAGCGCGCCATTGCGATTGGAAGCTCGTCGACGGCCCCGGTCTCCGCGTCGATCGTGGGCGTGGATCGATCCGGCGATGCCGGGCCGGGGGCTCGAATCGGATCGCTGGCCGCGCAGGCGCGGCTCGGCGGATCGCTCGTGGAGCTCGAGAGCGCCGTGAGCGACAGCGCGGGTTCGATTGGACAAGCACATCGCGCGCGGCTGGCGGGCGACGTTTCGATGCTGAGTTACGAGCTGAGCATGACTCACGGAACGCGCGAGTACGCGGGGCGCGACCGCGGCGAAACGATGGCGCATGCCGGCGTGAGCGCGAAGGTCACCGACTGGGCGACGGTCGCCGGCAACGCGAGCACGTTCGGCTTTTTTCCGACGCTTCCTCTTGGCGGCTCCAATCGCCTGGACAATCGAAGCGTCGAGGGAAGTTTCCTGTCCGATCGATTCGCGCTCGGGTACGAGTCGATGACGCGCGCCGACGGCGGCTACGTCGCGCTCGACGGCGCGCAGCGCGGGCTCCGCGTTCGCGGCAGCATTCCGGTCGGCGCGCTCGACCTGTCGGCGAACGTCGCCGAGGGAATCACGCGTGACGCGCCTGCCGACCGTCATCGCTACGAGTCGATCTCGCTGTCGCTGCGCGCGCGAATCGGCGACCGTGGCTCGGTCGAGCTCTTCGGCCAACGCACTGCCGGCATGCTCTTCGAGATGTCCGGCTCGAATGGCGGCGCCAGCGCTACGCTTCAGCTCCCGCGCTCGACGAGCCTCCTCGTCTCCGCATACGGGAACGTGCCGTTCGGTCAGACCTCGATGTACTTCGCTCAGATCGACGCGGAGGTGAGCCACCGGCTCGCGAACGGCATGGCGCTCGTGCTGCGCGACCGGTTGACGCGCTATGTCTGGCGCACCGACGGGCCGCGATCGAACCTGGTCTTCCTCGAGCTCCGCGCGCCACTCAGGATTCCCACGGGCCTCGCGCGTCCAACGGGTCTCGCGCGTGGACGCATCGTCGATGAACAGACCGGTCTCGGCGTGGGCGGCGCGCTCGTGCGCCTCGGGTCGGAGGCAGCCGTGAGCGACTCGCGTGGACGCGTGACCTTCGCGTCGCTCGCGCCCGGGCGATATCAGGCGAGCGTCGATGGTGCGCCGGCATCACGGCCGTCGGACGCGCTGCTCACCGGCGATGTCGCGGTCGAGGTGCCTCGCGAGTCGCGGCAGCCGGTCGATTTCTCGTTGTCGCTCGTCCGCGGAGGTCTGGTGCGCGTACGGGTGCGGCAGTTGGACTTCGCGACGACGCTCGCGACCACCGCCGCAGACTCGCTCGTCGACGCCGGAGGATTCGCGAACGCCATGATCGCGCTCGTCGGCGCCCGCGATACGATCTACCAGGTCACGAATCGGGACGGCGTGGTCGATTTCCGGGACGTGCCCGTGGGCCGCTGGACCGTGAAGATGATCGCCGGCCCGCTGCCCATCGCGCACGTCGTCGATGAGGACGAGCGCGCAGTCATAGTGCGGGCCGGCGAGCCGGCGACGGTCGGATTTCGCGTTATTCCCAAGCGGCGCGCGGTTCACATGATGGATGCGCAACCACCGGTGATCGCACGCCCCGCGCCATCCCCCGACACGTCGCCGTAACCGCGTCTTTCAGCGCACGCCAAGGTTGCGCTTGAGGAACTGCACTGTACGCGGCCACGCATCCTGTGTCGCTGTGCGATTCGCAGCTTCTTCCGCCAGGTCGCGAGCCGCCTTGGGATCGTCCTGGCTGCGCATGAACCCGTGCGTCGCTCCCTGATAGTTCGTGCCGACGTACTCCTTGCCGAGCGCCTTCATCGCTGAATCCACCGCGGGCATCGCGGCGCTGATGCGCGGATCCTTCGAGCCGTTGAACAGCATGACGGGAGCCTTGATCTTCGCGAGCGAATCACGATTCGGCGTCGCGCCGTTCATGTACGGCAGCCCGTAGTACGCCACGCCGCCCGAGAATCCGGCGACGCCGCCGTTCACCGCGTGCATGAATACCGTGCCGCCGCCCCAGCAGTAGCCGATCACGCCGTAACGATGTTCTGCCTGGGGCAGCGCCATCGCGTAGCTCGCCACCGCGCTGATGATCTGGTTCCGCTCGGCGGACGGCAACGCCGAGATGAGCTTGTTCGCCGAATCGCGGGGCAGCTCGACCGAGCTTGCACCGCCTCGCGCGCGAGACGCGAAATCTGGCGACAGCGCGATGAATCCTTCGCTCGCCGCTTGATCCGCGACACCGCGCGCCCAGGCGGACAGTCCGTTGATGTCGTGTACGACGACGACCACCGGCGCCTTCGCGCGCGCGTTCGCGCGCGCGTTCGACGGATAGACGATCCACGCCTCGATCGTGTCCTTCGAGCCCGGCGCGAACGGCACCTTGATCCACTCGCCACGACGCGGGCTCGCGGTGAGTCGCGCCGCGGCGCCGTTGTTGCTCGCCGGCAGAACGGCGGAGCCTTGCGGCACGACGGCAGTGGATGGGCCGGCTGACATGTGCGCCGAGTGGTCCTCGGCGGCTATCTGCCGGTGACAGGCAGACGCGCCGAGCGCCAGGCCGCACGTCGCGAGAATGAAACGAGTCGGTGACATCAGAGCTCCGAGGGTGGGGGCGGGCGGAAACCCGAAGATTGAATCATGGCGTCCATCGCGGGCGCAAGCGAGCGAACCGTCGTCATTCCAATGCGGGCAGGACCTCAGAGAATCGATTCGACGCGTGCGGAGCGCAGCAGATACTCGACGTGGACGTAGTCTCGAATTCGCACGACGTGGTCGTTCTGCCACCAGAGGCGGATGACGGTGTGCGGATGCCACACCGCGTCGGACCGGCGCCAGTGGATGATCACCGGCTGGCCGTCGACGAGACCCGGAGAAAGCCGCCACTCCCACGGGAGCTTCGTATAATTGCCGGAATACGTCGCGCCCAGCCCCGACATCCGGCCTTCCGCGCCGCCCACGATCTCGAGGCGGGCATCGGCGCCGACCAAACTCCGCAGCGCATCCCAGTCGCGCCGGTTGAACACCTCGGCGTACGCCGCGAAGAGCTGCCGTTGGTGGACGTCGAGCTCGGCAAAGGCCGGCCGAGGCTTCGCGGTTCGGAGCTTCGCGCGGCCGCGATGCAGTGCGGCCTTCACGCCGCCGAGTGTGGAGTCGGCGATCTCGGCGACTTCGGAGAGCGGATATCCGAGCACGTCCTTCAGAAGGACGGCGGCTCGCTCTTTCGGCGGCAGCTCGCCGACGAGCGTCGCCAGCGCCTGGTCGATCGGCGCATCGGCGAACGCATCGTCGTCCGCGGCGCCGGCGCGATCGTGCTCTTCGTCGATGGGGACATCAGCGTCGCGACGCCCCTCGCGCCGCAGGAAGTCGATGCACTTGTGATATGCGATGCGAAACATCCACGACTCGAACCGGCTGGCGTCCTTCAACGTCGACAGATTGAAGAACGCGTCGGCGAGCGTCTCCTGGACGGCGTCTTCTCCGTCGAGCGACGACCCGCACATGCGGGCGCAGAAGCGATGGAGCCGCGGACGCAGCTCGCTCGCGGCGGCAACGAACAACGTGCGCGACTTCGCGACAGCGTCTTGCACGGCGGGTAGATCGGCTGGCGTGTTTCCCGTCACAGTCATGTATTCCGGCGAACCGTCCGGGCGAGCGACAGAGAGAAGGGGGCTGGGTGCGGAGCCGATGCTCCGCCTGGTAAGTCGAAATCCGCACTTCAAAAGGATACGCCACGCCGCTGTGATCCGGCGCCCTCCGGCGGCGTATCCTTTTCGGCAGTCCGCTTCGACAAGAGTGTAGTGGCACACTCTCAATCGAAGCCAGAGGAGACCATGCGACACGTGATGGTTCGCTACACGACCCGACCCGATCAGGCCGACGAGAACGCTCGGTTGATCGGCGTCGTCTTCGAAAGCCTGCGGCGCGAAGCGCCGGCGGGGCTGACGTACGCATCGTACCGGCTCGAGGACGGCGTCAGCTTCGTTCACGTCGCGTCGATGGAAAGCGCGGACGACAATCCGCTGCGACAATTGGCGGCGTTTCAGGCCTTCACCGCGGGCGTGCGGGCGCGATGCGACGCTCCACCGGTGACGACCGTCCTGAACGAAGTGGGTCGGTATTCCAGCGAGGCCTCACCGTGAACCGAACCCGTACGCCATTTGATCAGCGTGATCATCGGCCAGATCTCGATCGCCAGCACCGTGACGAACATGATCATCTTGCCGTAGAACAGGTGGTTGGCGAGGTAGTACGAGGTGGTCTTCTCGGTTGGCGAGCGCCATCAGGTGCAGCCACGCAAGAACGAGACGAAGCATGTATGCCTGGACTCGAGGTAGCCGACGAGGAGAACTTGTCTCCGGCTGCGTGAATCTCGCACGCCCTGCCGGCAACCGCCAAAACCCGTCCGCGAATCGTGACATTGCTCAGTGTGGTCGATCAGGTGGATCATCTCGTGTACGCGACGCCCGACGTCGACGCCGCGTGCGCGGACCTCGAGGAGCGGCTCGGCGTGCGCACCGGCCGCGCCGCGTTGGTTCGGGATCGATGCGCTGACCGCGCCGCGATTGGTCGCGTGGGCGGCGCACGGAACGAATCTCCCGCGCTTGGTCGACGACGCCGCGCGTCACGGCGTTCACCTCGGCGCCGTGAGCGATGGCCGCCGCGAGCGGCCCGACGGTGTCGTGCTCACGTGGAAGGTCACCGATCCCGGCGCGGCGCTCGCGGACGTGGTGGTGCCCTTCTTCATCGACTGGGGCGTGAGTCCGCATCCTTCGTCGACCGCCGCCGGCGGACCGCGACTTGTCGATCTCCGCGGCGAACACCCTGATCCGCAACGTGCGCGGGCGGCACTGGCAGCCGTTGACGTCGAGATGGTCGTCACCGCCGCAGCCAGACCGTCGATCGTTGCAACCTTTGAGACCGCTGCGGGGAGAGTGGAGCTTCGCTGAGCTCCGCGCGTGTGCTGTTGTTTGGCCAACCAGGACGTGATCTTTCCTGCAGACTCCAGCCACCCCTACATGCGCGCCTCCATCCTGGCGACTGGCACGTTTGCGCTCATTGTCAGCGCCCAACCGCTCGCCGCACCGTCGAAGTCCTTGGCAGGAGACCACTAAGACTTCTCAACGACGACGAACGGCCGCGCGCGCCTCGAACTGCTTTGCGAGCTCTGGCATGTCGGTTGCCTGACCATGACGGCCGCGACACGAACGTCGCGGCCGCCTGTCGTTCAGCCGTCGTGTGGAGGAGTAGCCATGCAGCGAATCATCACGTTTGGGGCACCCGCCGTGTTTCTCCTGGTTGCCGGCACGGTCGCCCAATCGCAGGGCCGGGGACGGGGCCGCGCGGGGGCGCCACCGCCGAAGGTATCTGCCGAGGAGCAGCAACACCGGATTCAGGACGAACAGCGTCGCATGACCGAGTACCGCCAGCACCTCGACGAGCAGGCGCGCGCCGAGCGGCAACGCGAAGCGAATCTTCAGTCGTCGCGCCGAGCGGCGCAGCTTCGGGCGCAGCAGGAGTACGCCGCGGAGCTCGCGCGACGTCGAGCGGACTTGCGCTCCGCGGGCGACTACGCGCACGAGGAATACGTCACCGCGCCGCACATCTATCGCTATCGCGTGAGCGACGCGTATCGCGAGACGAATCAATTCGGCGCCGACCTCCTGCGAGAGGCGGTGCGCAACGGCTACACACAGGGATATCGCGCCGGCGCGGCGGATCGCGCCGACCATTGGCGATACGACTACGCGAACTCTCCCGCGTATCAGGAAGCGACGTTCGGGTACGGCGGCAGGTACGTCGACCAGTCGGATTACAGCTTCTACTTTCGGCAGGGCTTCCAGCGCGGCTACAGCGACGGGTACTACAGTCGCCTGCAGTACGGAACGGTTTCGAACGGCACCGCGTCGATTCTGGCGAACATCCTCGGTGGCATCCTGCAGCTGACCACCATTCACTGAGACGTCGCGCGCCGACCTGATTCTCTCACGCGTCGGCGCTCCGGTCTGGTCGCCGCCCTTGGCGGCTGCGGTTGAAACGCGCATACTGTCGAGATGAGTACGACGGGATGCGCGTCGACCGCGGCGATCGCTGGTCTTCTTCTGGGCTTCGGCAGGCCGGTCGGTGCACAGACGATTCCGACGATCGAGCTCACGCGCGGCCTCGTCATCACGCGCTCCGTTCGCGTGGTGCCGAGGGTGTACCGGCTTTCCGCGCCGGCCTCGCTCGACTCGGCCGTCATCACGATTCGCGGCGACGACGTCACCGTCGACTTCGCGGGCGCGTCGCTCGTCGGGCTCGACCCTGAAGCCGATCCCGATCTCGCGGCCGGCGTCGGCGTTCGCATCGAGGCTGGCCACAACGTCCGAATCGAGAATGCCGTCGTTCGCGGATACAAAGTCGGCCTGCTCGCGCGCGACACACGCGTCCTCTCGCTCGTCGCGAACGACTTCAGCTACAACTGGAAGCCGCGGCTGTTCAGTCTCGTCGAGCACGAGAGCCTCGTCGATTGGCTCTCGCACCACAAGAACGACGGCGACGAGTGGCTGCGCTTTGGCGCGGGCGCCTACCTCTCCGGCGTGACCGGCGGCGACATCCGCGGCAATCGCATCACGCAGGGTATGGAAGGGCTGATGCTCGTCCGTAGCGACAGCCTTCGCGTATGGAACAACACCATCGAGTTCAACTCGGGTGTCGGCATCGGGCTCTATCGCTCGAGCGACAACCGGATCATGCACAATCGCGCGAGCTACAACGTCCGCGGCTACAGCCACGGCGTCTACCGCCGTGGGCAGGATTCGGCGAACCTTCTCATCTATGAGCAGAGCTGCCGTAACATCGTCGCATACAACTCGATGACGCACGGCGGCGACGGGCTGTTCCTCTGGGCCGGTCAGAGCACGATGGACACGGGCGATGGCGGCGCGAACGACAATCTGTTCGTCAGCAATGATTTCAGCTTCGCGCCGACCAACGGGATGGAAGCGACGTTCAGCCGCAACACGTTCATCGGCAATCGCGTCGAAGGCTCCGACTACGGCCTCTGGGGCGGCTACAGCTACGACTCGCAGATCTTCGGCAACCAGTTCGTGAACAATCGCACCGGCATCGCGATCGAGCACGGTCAGAGGAACAGCATCGTCGCGAATCACTTCACGGGCGACACCGTCGCGGTGAGCCTGTGGGCGAATGCGATCGAGCCGAGCGATTGGGGATATCCGAAGCATCGGGACACCAAAAGCCGCGACTATTTCATCGGCGACAACACGTTCGCCGGGAATCGCGTCGGCGTTCGCGTTGAGAACACGAGCGCCTCGGTCATGGCGCGCAACACCTTCTCGCGCGTCGACTCCGAGCTCGTTCGCCGTGATAGCGTGGCGTTACTCGACGATCCGCGCGCCACCGGCGCCCTTCCGACCGCGACCACGGCCGCGCCCGCGCCGCTTCCGGGCGCGATCGAGGCTCGGCTGACCGACACGTTGTCGCATCGCGATCGGTCGGCGATCATCGTCACCGAGTGGGGACCGTACGACTGGCGATCGCCGCTCCTCTGGCCGGCCGACTCCACGCGCACGGGCGCGGTCCGCCTGCGCGTCCTCGGCCCCGCGGGCGCGTGGCGCGTGATCGCTCGCCGCGGCATCGCGACGCTGTCGAGCGAGCGCGGCCGCGTCGGCGACACGATCGCGGTGGTGCCTGCGCCGGGCGGCGACTGGGAGCTTCGTCTCGAGTATCGTGGCGCGGCGACCCGCTCGCCGCGAGGCACGGTTCGCGCCGCCGGCAAGCCATATGAGTTTTCATATGACCGCCTGGAGCCGGCGGCGCCGTGGGACGTTCGCTTCTTCGCGTGGGGCGACCGCTCGGATCCACGTACGGACACGAGCGCGGTCGCGCGCATCGCGCGCGGTTCACCGGTCGCGACGACGCGCCCCGGCCGGCTGGACTATTTCTGGTATCGGCCAGTGGTGGCGGGCGTGCCGCAAGAACGCTGGGCCGCCGTGGCGACGACGCGCGTGACGCTCGCCGCCGGCACGTACTCGGTGCGCACGATCAGCGACGACGCCGTCCGGCTTTGGATCGACGGCCGGCTGGCGATCGATCACTGGGCGCCGCACGACTCGGAGGTCGACTATGCTCCGATCACGCCCGGCCGTCACGAGCTGCGGGTGGAATACTATCAGGTCGGCGGGTGGACGGAGCTGCGCCTCGACATCGTACGCGGTTCGGCGCGATCGACTGGATCTCCGGGACCGCATTGAGTCGCTCGGACGGCGCTGGATGCAACGATCAGGCGCAGCGACCGCAGGTGTGTCGGCCGCTGCGCCAGGACGGTTACCGATTCTCAGATCATCTGCTGGTACGAGCAGTCTAAGGCGACTCCGGACTACGGCTTTTTGGGAACGGCGCCCGGCTTGAACAGGTCCGAAAGATCGTTGGCGTTGGCGGCATCACCGAGCAGCGGCCCGACGCGGAAGATTTCTTGCATCGTGCGCAAATCGGAGGAGTGCGTGTAATTGACGGAGCTGGCATAGGGCAGCCCGTCGACGTTCTTGTGAGCGCGAGGAGAGATGACGATCTCCGTGATGGTGTGATTGAAGTCGTCGGGATTGTCCCCGGCGGCGTCCTGTTCGGACTCATCGAACCAGATGATGATCGCGCCGTGGTTCTTGTAGGCGTTCGAGGCCATGATGACCGGAATGACCTGACTGAGGAAATCGTCGCCCTGCCTGATCTTGGCCGGATCGCCGGTGAGACCCTTGTACCCGCCGGCGAGCGTGGTGTGCATGTCGTTGAACTGGTTCGGTGTAATCCAGTTGTATTCCGCCACGTCGTCGTTGGCGAGGTCCGTGAACAGCCGCTGAAGCGGCGCGTACTGGGCCGAAAGCGGATTCGCGGAGGTCGTGTCATCGCCGCCGTTGGTATCCGTGAAGAACGCCATCGGGTTGTGCTTCGCGGCGTAGTTGAACTGGGTGGCCAGATTGAAATCGTTGAAGTAGCCGGGGGCGAACGTTCCGCTGAAGCTGGTGAGAGGAACGATCCATTGATCCTTCGGAAGCGCGACGTTGGTGAGCTGTCCGGCGCCGCTTCTCATGAGGTCGATGTCTTCCTGATACGACCGCCAGGTCCGTCCAGCTGCCGTCAGCAAACTGGTCAAATGCTTGGTCGTGTTCTGGTTGGTCGGGCCTTTGGAAGAAAACGGATCGTTATCGTTGAGCACGCCGAAATTGGTGCCCGCTTCCGCCCAGATATAGTTCGGCTCGGACGGATGGATGTGAAGATTGTTTCCGTTGGGAGTGGCCAGGACACTGTGGTAGTTCGTGGCGTAAGCGACCTGTTCACTGAGATGAACGTCGGAGCCATTGATGGTCGCGTGTGCGGAGCCGTCGACGAGACTGTTGATGAATGGCGCGCTTGGATTCTGGAAGATCTGCTGGATTGAGCCGCTGAACTGATTTGCCGGCTGAGTCCAATTGTGATTCTCCATCGCGATCACGAAAACCGTCTTGATCTGTTGCGCGTTGGCGGTGGTGTTGCCCACGCTAGCGACAAGGGCAAATGCGCCGAGCGCCCCAAACCATCTGACGTGCGACATCGATTCCTCCGTTGAAATGAGTAGAGAGACGCCGAATGGACATCAGAGCGTTGGCGTACCTCGACACCCATCCGGAGTAGCAGGATCATTCGCAATTCTCCATTTCCGACTTGCATTCGGTCACGATTCTGAAACGGCAACAGCATGGGAAGGAAGATCGCATGAGCGTCGACGACGACGACGCGATCGACGAAGCCGCGACCTGACTCGGGCCTGACCAGATCTCCACCATGGAAACGCGGATTCCGTTCGTGGACCCGAATTCCCGCGAGGCGCTCCTGCGGCGGCGCGAAGCAGCAACGCTGACGTGGCCCGGACCGGCGCTGATGCTGTTCGCGCGCGCCGCGTGTGCCGTGGGAGCGCAAGCCCTTGTCGCGGTCGTTTTCGCCCTGCGGGCATCGCCGACTCCATGGCATGACGCGGAGCCATGGCTGCCGGTATACGGGACGTTGATCGACGCCGGATGCTTGGCGTTGCTCTGGCGGCTCACGCACCGCGAGGGCATCCGCTTGTTCGATCTTGTCGGCTACGAGCGGACGCGTCTCGTTCGCGATACGCTGCTCGGCTTCGCGCTCGTCCCTGTGAGCCTGGTGTTCATTCTTGGTGGCATCTATGCGTCCGGTTGGCTCGTGTATGGGACGCTCACGCCACCGTACCTCTTTGGGCGGCTGCCGTTGCCCGCCGCTCTCTATGGCGTGCTGGTGTGGCCGTTCATTTGGGGGCTGACGGAGCAGATGACGTACAACGGCTATCTGGTGTCTCGCTTTCAAGTTCTTGGCCAGAGTACGAGCATGGCGATCGTCGTCGTCGCGTTCGCCTGGTCGCTTCAGCATGCCTTCATGCCGTTGACCTTCGATCCGAGGTTCATGGCGTTTCGGCTATTGTCGTCGGTGCCAAATACCGTCTTTCAAACGCTCTTGTATCTGCGACTTCGGCGGTTGATTCCGTTCGCGATTGCCCACGCCCTGATGGATGGCGCGAGTGTGCTGATCGGCGTGCTTCTTCCGTCGGTGCGGGCCTGATGAGGCTTTTACCAATGGCGTTCGGCATCGCTCCGTCCCGTTGTCACGAGACTCCGTCCTCTTGACATTCGGGAGGAGTGAGGCAACCTTCCTCCCGTCATTCGGGAGGAAGCCCGTGGCCAAGCCCACCGCCAACGAACAGGTCCTGCAAGGCACGCTCGACTTGCTCATTCTCAAAACGCTCTCGCTCATGCCGATGCACGGCTGGGGACTCACCCACCGCATCGAGCAGCTCTCTCGAGACGCGCTCCAGGTCGGCCAAGGCTCCATCTATCCGGCGCTCGTCCGACTCGAGCAACGGGGCTGGATCGACACGGAGTGGCGTATCACCGAGAACAGCCGGCGCGCAAAATACTATCGGCTCACCGCCGCCGGCCGGCGCGCGTTGGGTCAGGAGCTCGCGTCCTGGAATCGCTTCGTCAGCGCCGTCGGTCTCGTCCTCGCCGCGGAGAGCTGACTCGATGCTGCACCACGTGCGCGCCGCGCTCGCTCGTGCGCGGGAGCTCTTCCGCCGCCGCTCGCATTTCGCCATCGAGCAGAGCGAGGAGTTCTCCTTCCATATAGAGATGGAAACGGCGGAGAACATCCGCCGCGGCATGAGCGAAGCGGACGCCCGACGCGCTGCCCTGCTCCGCTTCGGCGGCGCGCAACGTTTCCGCGAAGAGACGACCGACGCGCGCGGCGTCGTCGCGCTCGACAATCTCGCGCGGGACACACGCTTCGCTCTCCGCCGCCTGAAGCGCGCGACGGGATTCTCCGCCGGTGTGGTCGCCACCCTCGGCATCGGGATTGGCGCGGCGGTCGGCATCGGCACGATCGTCTACGACGTTCTCCTTCGCGATCTGCCGTACGACAAGCCCGACCAGCTCGTGCGCGTCGGCTTCATCACGGAGGGTAACGCGACCACGGGCGATCTGCTCTCGCCGGCCACGTATTTCCACTTCGCGAAGAGCGCGCGTTCCTTCTCCGCGCTTGGCGAGTATTCGACCAGCGACGACTTCAGCGTCACCGACGGCGACGCTCCCGAGCACGTGACGGTCGCCTCGATGGCGCCGAGCATGTTGACGCTCCTCGGCGTGCGGCCGATTCTCGGTCAGCTCTTCGAGGTCGGCGACACGTCCTGGACGCACCCGACACGCGGCGCGATCCTCCTCTCGGAACGCCTCTGGCGGCGCCGTTACGGCGCAGATTCGTCGATCATCGGTCGGCGCATCGACATCAACCGCGGCGAGCGCCTCGTCATCGGCGTGCTCCCGCGGTCGTTCGCTTTTCCGAGCGCATCGGTTGACATCTATTATCCCGCGCCGGTCCCCGTCAACCGGCCGCAGATCGCGTTGGGCTACTTCACCGTCATCGGTCGCCTGCGCGAGGGCATCACGGCGTCGAGCGCGGCGGCCGAGCTGAACGGCCTGATTCCGTCGCTCTCGGAGCGCTTTCCCGCGATCACACGCGAGATGCTGCGGCGCAGCAGAGCGCGCGTGTCCGTGGAGTCACTCGAGACCGCGATGGTTGCCGCAGTGCGTCCCCAGCTCGTGCTGCTCACCGTCCTCGTCGTGGTCGTGCTGCTCATCGCGACGACCAACGTCCTCAACCTGTTCCTGCTCCGCACCGAGCGCGCGAGCCAGGAGATCGCCATCGCGCTCTCGCTCGGTGCAACTCGCATCGCGCTTGCGCAGCGCTTTGTCGTCGAAGGCATCGTGCTCGGTGTTGCGTCGGCGATCGTCGCGGTCCCCGCCGCCGCGCTCGCGCTCTCCACGAAGTTCGGCTTCACCGAGCGTGAGATTCCGCGTCTCCATGAAGTCTCATTCACCTGGGAGACGATCGCGCTCGTGCTCGGGTGCGCGGTGCTGATCGGCGCCGCGGTCGGACTCCTCGCGCTGACGCGCTTGGGAATGGACGGGGTGTTCGACCGTCTTCGCGCGTCGCGGTCGACGTCGAGTCGCGGTTGGCGGCGCGCGCAGAACGGCCTCGTCGCGTTCCAGGTCGCGATCGCGCTCGTGCTGCTCATCGCCGCGGGACTGCTCGGCCGTAGCTTCTGGAATCTGCGCAACGCGGCGATCGGGTTCGCACCCGACAACGCGATGACGTTCCAGTTGTCGCTGCCGTGGAACGGCTACACGTCGTACGCCGAGCAGGCGGCGTTCCACGCGAAGCTGGTCGACCGTCTGGCCGCGCTTCCCGGTGTCACGTCCGTCGGCGTCACGCTGCGGCTTCCTCTGGCGAGTCACGGCGCGCCGAGTCTCGAAGCGCAACTCCAGGCCGGCGACGAGGGCGGACGACCGATCGTAGCGGCGACCGGCAACCTCGCGAGCGCCGATTACTTCCGTGCGATGGGGATTCCGCTGCGAGCCGGACGGAGCTTCCGCTCCGGCGACCTCCGCGGTGCGCCGGCAGTGGTGGTGAGCGAACGCCTCGCGACGAGTCTGTTCGGGACGACGGACGCCGTCGGCCGGCGCATTGTGGGACGAGTGTTCGCGGGCGCGCCGGTGACGCCGTTCACGATCGTCGGCGTGGCGGGCGACGTCCAGTGGGCGCGCATCGAAGATGGCTACGTTCCGATGGTATACTTCCCCCTCCTGCGCGACGGTGACGGGCTCCCGGCCGACAGCAACCCCGTGCGGTACCGGCCAACGGAGGTTCAGTACTCGATACGTGCGATGCCGCTACCCACGGGATTGACGATTCAGACAATCGTAAATGAGCTCGACCATCGAGTGCCCGCCGCGAACGTTCGCACGCTCGGTTCGCTCGTGGACGATGCGACGGCCCGCGTGCGTCTTACCATGCTGCTCGTCGCCATCGCCGGCGTCGCCGCGCTCCTGCTTGGGGTGATCGGCGTATACAGCGTGGTCTCTTACGCGGCGAACGGACGCGTGCGCGAGTTCGGCATCCGTCTGGCGCTCGGCGCCGCGCCGACGCGGGTCGGCGGCATGGTGCTCGGCGACGGACTCAGGATCATCGCGATCGGCACCGTCGCGGGTCTCCTCGCAGCGCTCGGCGCGACACGTTTTTTGCGCACCCTCCTATATGAAGTGCAACCGACCAGCGTCGCGGAGTTCGGGATCGCAACGGCGCTGCTGGTGTCGGTGACACTGTTCGCGACGCTTCTCCCGGCGCGCCGAGCGGCGCGCACGCATCCCGCGGTGGTACTCCGGGGCGAGTAGCGAAGACGATCACCAGAGCGCGGGTCATGGCGGTCGCTCATTTCATGAAGTTTGAACATGCTTACACATCCCGCTCCGCCCGGATGACGGACTACGGCTCCGGGACGACCTTCCCCGCCTGCACCGGCCCCTTCTTCGACCATTGGCCATACCAGCTCATCATGTAGAGCTGCGTGCGCATCCAGTTCGTCGGCTTCGATCCGGTACCGTGATACTCACCCTCGAAGCGGAGCAGCGACGCCGGCACGCCGCGCATCTTGAGCGCCGCATAGTACTCCTCCGTCTGCGGCATCGGCGTGCGCATGTCGAGCTCACCGGTCATCAGGAGCGTCGGCGTCTTCACGTTGCCGACATACATGAGCGACGAGTGGTCGAGCCACGGCTTCGGGTCTTCCCAGAACGGCTTCTCGAACCACGCGTACGTGAACAGCGGAATGTCGGTATGGCCGGCGAAGCTCATCCAGTCGATCACCGGGCAGCGCACGGCCGCCGCCGCGAAGCGATCCGTGTGGCCGATCACCCAGCTCGAGAGCACGCCGCCGCCGCTGCAGCCGCCCACGTACATCCGGTCCGTATCGACGTAGCCCTTCGCCACCGTCGCGTCCACGGCCGCCATCAGGTCGTCGTAGTCGGGCCCGGGATAGTTGTGATAGATCGCGTTGCCGAACGACGAGCCGTAGCCGGTCGAGCCGCGCGGATTCGTGTACAGCACGACGTAGCCGTTCGCCGCGAAGTTCTGGTAGACCGTGTTGAAGCCGACGTTGTACATCCCGTGCGGGCCGCCGTGAATCTCGAAGATGAGCGGATACTTCTTCGACGGATCGAAGTTCGGCCGGCTTCACGATCCAGCCTTCGACCTCGGTGTTGTTCGTCGAGCGCGCGACGATCCGCTCCTCGGTCGCGAGCCTGAGCCTCGACAGGAGATCTTCGTTGACGTGCGTCAGCTGTGCGGTGTTCGGCGCGCCGCGTTTCGCGACATCGATCCGAACGACGTTCGGGCCGTCGGTGAAGCTGCTGCGGACGCCCGCGCCAACGCCGGACCGCGAGACCGAGCTCGCGGCGAGCATGTGCGTGCCGGTCGTGACCGCGGTCGCGCCCGCGCCGGTCGCGGGAGCGAAGTAGAGGTTCGACGTGCCCTGCTGAGCCACGTTGAAGTAGACGCCGCTGCCGTCGCGCGCCCAGAGAATGCCGCCGGGATCGCGGTCGAGCGTGGTGATCTTCTGTACGCCGCTGCCATCGGGGTTCATCGTGAACAGCTCGGCGGCCTGATAGGACGCTTTCACCATCGCGAATCCACTGAACGCGATCTTGCGTCCGTCGGGCGAGAAGACGGGATCGTCCCACGACCCTTCCTGCGACGTGAGACGGTGCTTCGCGCCGGTGGCGACGTCGACGGCGAGAATGCTCGACGTGCGGTACACCATGTCCGGATTCCTGTCGTCGATCGCGGCGACGACGATCGTCTTGCCGTCGGGCGACCAATCCCAACCGACCGCGCCGACCTGGCCGTCGAATCGCGCGCCGACGCTCCACTCGCCCTTCGTGATCTCGCGCGGCGTGCCGCCGTCTGCCGAGACGGCGAAGAGATGGAGATATCCAGGCTTCGTGAACCCGACACGATCCTGGCGATAGTGCAGCGTCGTCTCGTACTTCGGCGCGGGCGTCCAGTGCGCCCCCGCCGGTGGCGCGGGCATGTCGATGGGCCAGGTTCGCTCCACTGGCACCAGCATGCTGAACCCGATCGACTTGCCGTCGGGCGACCACCGGATGTCGCCGATGTTCTGATCGACGCGCGTGATCTGCGACGTCGCCCCTTCGGCCTCCATCCAGCGAACGAAGAGCTGCGCGCCGCGTGGATCGCCGCTCTCGAGATAGGCGATGCGCGTGCCGTCGGGCGACCAGCGGGCGCCGCCGCCTTTGTTGAGAAAGCGGTTCTTGCTCCCGTCCGCGTTCATGATCCACAGCTCGGCGTCGAAGCGATCCTCGAGCTTGTTGACGTGTCGCCGCGTGTAGATGATCTGCGAGCCGTCGGGCGAGATCTGCGGATCCGCCACTTGCTCGAAGTCGAGATACTTCTCGACGGTGAAGAGCGAGTCGGATCGGTGTTCCTGAGCGAGAAGCGGCGCGCTCGGCGCCAGCAGCATCAGTAGCGCCGCCGCATATCGACTGCTTCTGGCTACCGTGAACATAGACGGCTCCGGTCGGATGGGTTCGCGAACTTACGCGCGCCCACACAGCTTGGCGAGCCGAACCGCGTCGGCGACGAGCGCCGATTGACAAATGCGCGCGAAGGAGCGAATCACGACGAATGCTCCTGGCCCGCGGAATCATGAGAGCGAAGCTGGTGGTCGTTTTGCTCGCCACCAGCGGTGGCCAAATGGCGGCATTGGCCGCGCAGGCCCCGTCAACGCGATGGGATATCTCGGTCGGCTTGTCCGCGCAGTCAGACGCAAGGCTGACGCGGGGAGTTCAACAATCGCCGGTTGGCCCAGCGGTGGGACTCGGGCTTCGTCATCCGATCGCGCGTAAGCTCGAGGTCGGCGTCCACGGCTTACTGTCGTTCTATCCCCAAGTGGCTGGCGATCGGGTCCTCGCCGTCGGACCTGTGGGCAGCACGTCTGATCCCGACGGAAGCCTCACCCTTGCCGCGGTCACCGTCGACGTCGCGTCCCATCTCGGCCAGACGTTGTCATGGTTTGCGGGCGCCGGAGGCGGGTTCGCCCTCGCGACGCCAAGGCCCGGCAGCAGAGCCGCGCCGATGGTCGGTGCCGGGCTACGTTGGAGCCGCTTTCGTCGAGGCGACCTGTACGTGTCCTACCAGCAGTTCATGAGTCGCCTCGGCGAAACGCGTTTTCAGGTTCCGTTTGGCTTCGTGTTGACGTCATCGCGCTGAGCGACGTTCAGGAGGAGAGGAGCTCACCCTCCTCTGATAGCCGGCATCGACACCGGTTTGACCTTGCGCGGCCAGTCCTTGTTCGCGACGGTCTTGTACGTCGATGGAATTTCGGTGCTCACGAGCTTGTTGAGCTCAGCGATCGCCTTCTGCGCGTCGTCGATCGCGAAGCCCAACGCTTTGAGCTGATCGATGGTCGGCGGCCCGCTCCAATTCTCGATCGGCGCCCGTTGCCCGTTCACCGCCGTGAACGTCCGATCGATTTCGGCCGAGGTGCGCGCGATGCGCGCGTTCAACGAGTCGGCGCGCGACGCGGCGTCCGGCGCCGCGCCGGCCTTGAAGTCCGCGGCGATCGAGTCGCGCTGAGCGACGAGCGCGCGGGCCGCGGTGCGTGCGACACCGAGCGCTTTGGTCCACTCATAAATACGCATGAGCGTCATCTGACGAGCGGCGCGATCGGCCGCGCTGAACTTCGGCAGCGGATCCGCGTCGACGACGACGTTCCGGTCAGCGGCTTGGCGACGCCCGGAACCGCGACGCGCACCGAGTAACGTTCCCGGGCAGCACGAGCGGCCCAATCGGCGCACCGCCGCGGCCACCGCCTCCCTCGCCGGCACCTGGGAATCCGACCGGCGACCGCCGCGGGCGGACCGCCGCGACCGCCGCCACCACCGCCGCCCGCCCGCCCGCCGGCGCGTTCGCTCGAATCGACCGGCGGCGCGTAGCGAAGATCCCACACGACGCGGTTCATCCCCTCGCGCGACGGCCCCTTGAGCGTTCGCACCATCTTGCCCGTCGCATCGGTGATCGTGATCTCGGCCTGGCCGCTGGCCGCCGTCGCGCAGGTAGTACGCTGATCGTCGGCGTTCCAATCCGGGTTCGGCGCGAAGAACTCGCCGGCGCCGTACCACGCCTGCGGCGAGAACGTGCTCATGAGCCGCGCGTGGTGCATCGGGAGCAAGCGTCGCATCCGCTTTCATCGCGTCGGCCGTGAGCGCCTCGAGCGGGCCGGCGTCGTCGAGGATCCAGATGCCGCGCCCGTGCGTGCCGATGACGAGCGCGTTGTCGCGCTCCTGGAAGATCGCGTCGTCCGACGGCACCGTCGGCATGTTCGTCGCCAGCGAATTCCACGTCGCGCCGCCGTCGTTCGAAACGTGCACGCCGCGCTCGTGCGCGAGGACGAGGACGCGCGGATTCGTCGGGTGCTCGCGAATGCGATTGACGGACGTCTCCGGCAGGCCGGCCGACAGCGAGCGCCACGTCGCGCCGAAGTCCTCGCTGACGAAGACGTACGGCTTGTAGTCGTCGTTGTAGTGTCCGTCGAACGTCACGTAGACGCGCGCCGGCCTTGTGCTTCGACGGCAGCACCGTGCTGACGTACGTGCGCGGCGGCAACGGGAATGCGGCTCGTGACGTTCGTCCACGTCTTGCCGCCGTCCTTCGTGAGCTGCACCTGGCCGTCGTCGCTGCCGGTGTAGATCACCATGCGCGTTCAGCGGCGATTCGCCGATCGTCGTGAGCGAGCCGTAGCTCGTCTGGCCGTCGTTGCGCGACAGCGCGTCGGGTCCGACGACCTTCCCCATCATCGTGAGCGTGTCGCGATTGATGTCGAGCGTGAGATCGCCACTGATCTTCTGCCAGCTCGATCCGCGGTCCGTGCTCTTGAACAGGACCTGCGCGCCCATGTACCACACCTTGGGATCGTGATGCGACACCGACGAACGGCGTGTCCCAGTTCCAGCGATATCCGCCGCCACGTCCACCGCCCTGCGCCGCGCCTTCCCCGCCTTCGCCTCCAGGAGCACCGGCGGCGATCACGCCGCCGCCACGTCCGCCGCCGCGACCGCCGCGTCCGCCGCGTCCGCCGCGGCCGCCAGCACCGGGCGCGGGACGCTCGCCCGTACCTGGTCGCACACCCTGTCGCTCGAGCGTCTCGATGTTCACCCACGCGACGTTGCCGTTCTGCGACGACTGCAGCACCATCGACGAATTCGCCGGATCGAAGTGCGCGTGGAAGCCGTCGCCGCCGCCGATGTTCCACCCGTCGCGGTCCGCGATGCCGTTCCGGTTTCGCACCGCGCTCGGCACGCACCACACGCCGTTGTCCTGCAGGCCGCCGCAGATGCGGAACGGCACGCTGTTGTCGACGTCGATCTCGTAGAACTGGCCGACGGGCATGTTGCGGCGGAAGTCCCACGTATGGCCGCGGTCCCACGAGATGGACACGCCGCCGTCGCCGCCGATGATGAGATGGTTGCGCGTCGTCCGGATCGACCCAGAGCGCGTGGTCCTCGCCGTGCACGTTGCTGAACAGCTCCGTGAACGTCTTTCCGCCGTCATGCGAGAAGTAGAAACCGCGGTTGGAGCCGAGCGTGTAGACCCAGCTCGCGGTCGCGTGGGTCGATGCGGATCTGCGAGAAGTAGTTCGGCCGCGTGTTGAGCGACGACGTCTTCTCCCACGTCGCGCCCGCGTCGAGCGTGCGGATAGATGCCGCGCGTTCGGCGCGCGCGCTTCGACCGTCGCGTAGACGACTTTCGGATCGGTCGCATAGAGCGTGAGCGCGATGCGTCCCTTGTCGCCCGACGGCAGCCCGTTCGTGAGCTTCGTCCACGTCGCGCCGCCATCCGTCGTCTTGTAGATGCCGGAGCCCGGACCGCCGCCGTTGAATCCCCACGCCGTGCGCTGTCGCTGGTACGTGGCCGCATAGAGCACTTGCGGGTTGATCGGATCGATCACGAGATCGTTGGCGCCAGTGTTCTCGTCGACGAAGAGGACTTTCTTCCAGGTGCGGCCGCCGTCGGTCGTCTTGAACACGCCGCGCTCGGCGTTCGGCCCCCAGAGATGTCCCTGCGCCGCGACGTAGACGACGTCCGCGTTGGTTGGATCGATCACGATGCGCCCGACGGAGCGAGTGTCGGCCAGGCCCATGTTCGACCACGTTTTTCCGCCGTCGGTGCTCTTGTACACCCCGTCGCCCCAACTCGAGCTCTGGCGTGTGTTGGCTTCGCCCGTTCCGACCCAGACCGTCTGCGGCGCCGACGGCGCGACGGCCACCGCGCCGATCGACATCATCGCGTCGACGGCGTCGAACACGGGCGACCACGAAATACCGTTGTTCGAGCTCTTGAACAGACCGCCGCTCGCTGTGGCGACGTAGATCGCGTCGGGCTCGCCCTTGACGCGCGCGACCGCGATGTCGTCGAAACGGCCACCGGTGTTCACCGGCCCGATCGACCTCCATTTCACGAACGAAAACGGCGTCTGGGCGGTCGCGGTACCGCCGAGGGTGAGTAGAACTGAAAGCGCGGCGGTAGATGCACGACGAAACACGGGTCGCTCCGAGTGAAGACTCGGGCGAGAACATATCCCGCGACCGAACGTCAGGGCAGGGTCACCGCGATCGTGGCGCTGCGGCAGGTGACGCCGCAGCGCCGGCCGTTGGAATAGGTGTTCTGGTACTGGGGCGCGAGGTTGAACTGCGCCGTGCCGCTCGCCGTCGTGAGCGTCACGACGAGCCGGTCGGGCGTGTATCCGCTGAGCTCGACGCTCGTACACCGCGTGACGTCCGTGCAGTCGAACGTGCGTACGCCGTTCGTCACGCTGATCGCCTCGAGATGGAACGTGCCCGTTGGCGGCGCATTGAACGTGATGGTCAGCTTTCCCTCGCAGCCGATGAGCGTGCAGTCGGAAAGGAAATCGACGCAGCTGGTTGCTCCGATCAGGACTGCGCCCAGAGCCCAGGCGATCCGCCTCATCATGGCAGTGGCTGCATCCAGACCTGCATCGTGATCGTTCGGGGGTCGCAGCCGTCGGCGTCGACGACGACGTTCGTGGCCAGCCAATCCGCGTATCCAGCTTTGATGACGCGGAAGTCGTAGATCCCCGGCGCGGTGCCCATTTGAATCGCGTCCGCAGCGGTCGGGTGAAGCAGCGTCAGCGAATCGTCGCCGTGGCGATCATAGATGATCGTGACTCCGGAGACCGGACGGCTGTCGATGTCCAGCGCCGAAACGACGATCGCGGGCCTCGTCGATGGTCCACACGGCCCAGTGCTGTCGCGACACCCGATGACGCCGACCGACGCGAGAGCCAACAGGTGACGACCGCCACGCTTCATCATGAGTCGAAGCTAGCACTTCTAATCGGAGCGTGTCGGGACGCGCATCACATTCGGCTTCGTCTGCCGCCACCCGACTCTGTTCGGTCGGGTGCGCGCGCGCCCGCGCCAGGTTATATCCATCCGGCAGGACTCTCAATTTCAACCCGCGACCAGAATGCCGATCATGCACCACCGGGTTGCGCGCCGAATCGGCACCGGGCTGTTGTTTGGCCTCGCGTCCGTTCATGCCAGCGCTCAGACTCCGAACACCGACTGGGCTCAGCTGGCGAAATTCCGCGCCGCCAACGCGGCGCTCGCGGCACCGGCCCCCGGCGAGAACCGCGTCGTGTTCATGGGCAACTCGATCACCGAGCTCTGGGCGCCGCACTTCGATTCACTCTTTCCGGGCAAGCCATACGTCGGTCGTGGTATCAGCGGACAGACGACGCCGCAGATGCTGGTTCGCTTCCACCAGGACGTCATCGCCCTCCGCCCAAGCGTCGTCGTCATCCTCGGCGGCACGAACGACATCGCGGGAAACACCGGCCCTTCGACACTCGAGATGATCGAGGACAATCTCGCCTCGATGACGGAGCTCGCGCGCGCGAACGGCATTCGCGCCGTGCTCGTGTCGGTCTTGCCGGCAGCCGACTACCCATGGCGGCGCGGGCTCGATCCCGGTCCTAAAATCGTCGCGCTCAACAGGTGGATCAAAGCGTACGCGGGTCGCGTGGGCGTGGTGTACCTGGACTTGCACACACCCATGGCGGACGATCACAATGGAATGAAGGCCGAGCTGTCGAACGACGGCGTGCACCCGAATCTCGCCGGGTATCGCCTGATGTCGCCGCTCACCGAGCGTGCGATCGCGCAGGCGTTGCGACGGTCCCCCTAGCGGATCAACGTATGAACTCTTGCAGCGCAGTGGGGATCGTGGCTTGCCTGACCGCGGCGCTTTCCGCCCAGCAGACTCGGCCGGCGCCGGATTCGGGTGTTCCGATTCGGCTGACCGTCGCCGAAGCCGAACGAGAGGGAGAGGGCTATCCGCGGGGCGCGATCCGTGAGCACGCCGCTGCGAATTTCGCGCGCTTCGCGCGGCACATCCCCGGACCGCGCAAATGCGTGAACGGTCCGACGTCGGAAGCCCGTCAAGACCTCCTCGCCAATCCGAGCCTCGATCTCGAGATACATGAGCTTCGATCTGGTGATTTCGTCATCGGCGGGCAGATCGGTGGGGCGCAGGCTCCGAAGGCTGGCAGGACCAGCAAGATCTGGTGGATTCCGTATCACGACCCGTTCGAGTCCTCGACCAAGCTCCTCGTGCGCGGTGCCAGGCTCGGAGCCACAGGCGACACGATTCGCTACGTGCAACCAGACTACGCGTGGCCAAAAGGAAGCCCGAAGACCGAATCGTTCTTTCCGAGCGGGGTGAAGCTGCCAACACCGGGCAGGTGGCTCCTCATCGCGACCGCCGGCGACGACTGGGGCTGCTTCATTCTCGTCGCGACATAGTCTCAGCGTGAGCGAAGCGAATTCCACTCGACGCGAGTTTCTCGCCACGGCGGCCGCGTCGGCGATCGGACTTCATCTGCCCAGGCCTCTCGTGCCAAGTCCCGCGCCGGCCGGATTCCTCGATCTCCGCCGTGCGCCTGACACCGTCATCGTGCAGACGGATGCGGGCGAAGCGCGCCTCTCACCCGCGAACGGCGATCGATGGACCGGCGAAGGTGTGAGCGTCGGCACGATCGTGCGAAACGACGCGCTGCGCGTTCAGGTGTCCTCGGCCGCAACGCCGATCAAGCGCATCCACCTTCGCTGGCGCGACGACATGAGCGCCGCTCGCCTCATCCTCGGCGACGCGTGGGAGCGCGGCTACGGCGATCTCGAATGGCGCGCGTGGATTCCCGATCGCGTCATGCCGTGGTACGTCGCGACGTTCGACGGCACGGCGACGCACGCGTACGGCGTGCGCACCGGCTGCGAACGCGTTCTGCTTCTGGCAAGTGGATCCGCTCGAGGCGTCAGCCTCTGGGCCGACGTGCGCAGCGGCGGCGTGCGGCGTTCGAGCTCGGCGAGCGCACGCTCGACGTGTGCGACGTCGTTTGTCGCGCAGGACGTGACGGCGAGTCGCGCGTTCGCGGCGATTCACGCGTTCTGCCGAGTGATGTGTCCGAGCCCGCGGCTTCCGCGACAGCCGCTCTACGGCAGCAACGACTGGTACTGGGCCTACGGAAAGAACAGCGCCGGCACCGTTCTCGCCGACGCGCAGCACATCGTCGAGCTCTCGCCCACGGGCGAGAATCGTCCGTTCGCCGTGATCGACGACGGCTGGCAGCCCGTGCGCGGCACAGACAAGACCGGCGTCGGAACGTGGGATCGCGGCAACGAGAAGTTTCCCGACATGCCTGGGCTCGCGGCGAGCGTGCGACGCGCCGGCGCGCGGCCGGGAATCTGGATTCGTCCGCTCCAGGCGCCGGCCGACGCGCCCGACGCGTGGCGTCTGCCGCGCGACCGCATGTTCCTCGATCCGACGGTCGCCGAGGCGCGCCAGAAGATTCGCGACGACATCGCCCGGCTCGCGTCAGTGGGGCTTCGAGCTGATCAAGCACGACTACACGACGTACGACATCTTCGGCCGCTGGGGATTTCAGATGGGCGTCGGCGATGACGCGCGACGGCTGGACGTTCGCGGCGGGCCCGACGCAGACGACGGCCGAGGTGATCAACGATCTGTATCGCACGATTCGCGACGGCGGCGGGCGAGAGTCTCGTCATCGGCTGCAACACCGTGAGCCATCTGTCGGCCGGGCACTTCGAGATCTGTCGCATCGGCGACGACACGAGCGGCACCGAGTGGGCGCGCACGCGGAAGATGGGCGTGAACACGCTCGCGTTTCGTGGCGCGCAGCACGGCGCATTCTACGTTGCCGACGCGGATTGCGTCGGCGTCACGAACGCGGTGCCGTGGGCGCTCAATCGTCAGTGGCTCGACCTGCTCTCGCGCAGCGGCACGATGCTCTTCGTTTCGCTCGCGCCCGACGCGCTGGGCGCGGATCAGCGCCGGGATCTCGAGGCAGCGCTGGCGCTGGCGGCATCACCGCAGCCACTCGGCGAGCCAATCGACTGGATGGGGAATGTCTATCCGTCGCGATGGAAGCTGCGCGGCGAAGAGAGAAAGTACGATTGGGTTGGCGCCGACGGGGCTGGCGGCGCCTGATTGCCTAAGACCGTTCCGGCAGCGAGCGAGGTCGCTCCCGCGCCCGCAGCGCGACCGGGGGCGATGTTGCCAGGCAGTATCGGCAACATCGCCATAGGCGCGCGAGGACGTGGGAGTGACCTCGCTCGCCGTCGTTTCCGTCGTTTCGGCGTTTCACGGAAACAGAGGCGGCGCGACCCTCTTCTTCGTCGCCTGCTCGAACGCGTACGCCAGCTCGATCAGCTTCGGTTCGCTGCACGCCGTACCCGTGAAGCTGACGTTGAACGGCGCCGGTTTCGGATCGAAGCCCGCTGGAAACGCCGTCGCGCCCGTCCCCGGCGGCACCGGCACGAAGCCATACGGCACGGTGACCGTCGGATAGCCGGGCCGGGCGCCGATGTTGGCGCTGCTCACGCCGGGAAAGAGCAACGCGTCCAGCCGATTCGCCTTCAGCGCGGCGTCGAGACCGTTCGTCGCCGACAGCTGGATGTCCTTCCGTCGGTCGGCTTCATAGCGAGAGCGATCGAGCTCGACGTCCATCTCGTCGGAGATGTCGAGCTGCGCCTGGCCGTACTTGATCGACCCGGCGCGCTGGTGCGCGATGTTCCACTCCCGGAGCGCGGTCAAGGTCTTCACCGGCGCCTTGTCGCCGAGTGACTTGAGCCACGAGTTGAAGTCGCGCTTCATGCCGTACTTGAACGCGATCGAGCAGTTCGCGTCGAGCCCCTTCGCCTGATCGAGCCCGCTGCAGGGATTCCAGTTGATGAAGTTGTTCGCCGGGTTCGGGTCCACGACGCTCGGGATGTCGGCCGGATCGACGACCACCGCGCCCTGTTGCTTCAGTATGGCGATCGCGGCGTCCATGATCCTTCGTTGGTCGTCGTTCAATCCGCCGCGCGGTTGCGTCGCGCCGGCGGACGACCGCTCGTAGAAGAACGCGCGCGGAATGCCGATTCGCGCGCCCTTGAGTCCGCCAGCGTTTAGAAATTTGGTATAGTCGCGCCCCGCGGGCGGCGGACACTTTCGTGTCGCCGGGTCGTTGGGATCGGGCGTGGCGCTCTCGAGCGCGCCGAGCATGATCGCCGCGTCGGAGACGGTGCGCGCCATCGGGCCGGGCGTGTCCTGGTCGGCCGTGATCGGAATGACGCCGTAGCGGCTCACGCGGCCCACGGTCGGCTTGATGCCCGCGAGCATGTTCTGATTCGACGGGCTCAGAATGGAGCCGCTCGTCTCCGTGCCGACGTTCGCCATCCAGAAGCTGACGTTCGTGCCGGCGCCCGAGCTCGAGCCGCCCGTGGTGAGCACGGGACGTCCGTCGAAGAGCGCGTCGCGCGGGTCGCGGCGCGGATCCCACGGATTCATTCCGTAGCCATTGAGACCGTTGTAGTTGCCGGGCATGCCGCTCGCGACCCAGTTGGCGAGCTCCGTGAGCTGCGTCTTCGCGAGGATGATCGCGCCGGCTGCTTCGAGGTTCTTCGTGAGCGTCGCCTCGTACGGCGGCACCAGGCCGTCGAACGCGAGTGCGCCGCCGGTGGTCGGCATATCCGTCGTATGCACGTTGTCCTTGAGCGCGACGGGAATGCCGTGGAGCGGCCCGTGGATTCGCCCCGCCGCACGTTCGCGATCGAGCGAATCCGCGATGGCCAGCGCGCGTGGATTCACGGCGATCACGGCATGCAGCTTGTCTTCGTACATCGCGATCCGCGCGAGGTACTGCTGCACGATCTCGCGCGACGTCGTCCGATGCTGCTCGAGCGCGGCGCGCATGTCGGCAATGCTGGTTTCCACGACGGAGAAGCGTTGCCCCTGCGCGGCGAGCGGTTTCGCGGCGGCAAGCGCCGCGATGAGGAGGATCGGTGTCGTCTTCATGGTCGTGGGCTGTCCTCTGGTCCTCTGGTCGACTCAAGTATGTCGCATGGGGACGTCTTTCGCACCGTGCGAGAGCGGGTACAATCAAGACTCATGAGATCACGTCTCGCGATCGCGATGCTGTTCGCGCCAGTCGCCATCTGGGCGCAGCAGCCGCTTCCGATTCAGGACGGACAGGTCATTCCGCTCTGGCCCGGTCCCGCACCCGGCGCCCTTGGCGCCGACACGACCGACATTCCCGCCATCACCGTGTTTCTGCCGCGCAACGTCGCGCCGAACACGCCGGCGGTCATCATCTGTCCCGGGGGCAGCTATCAGCGTCTCGCGTCGAATCACGAGGGACGGCAGGTCGCGAGCTACATGAACTCGATGGGTATCGCGGCCTTTGTGCTGCGCTATCGGCTTGGACCGAAATACCACCACCCGATCGAGCTCGGCGACGTGCAGCGCGCGATTCGGCTCGTCCGATCGCACGCCGCGGATTGGCGTCTCGATCCGGCGCGGGTCGTGATCATGGGATTCTCCGCGGGCGGACATCTCGCGATGACGGCGAGCACGAAGTTCGACGCCGGCAATCCGGGCGCGACGGATCCCGTCGATCGCGTTGGAAGCCGGCCCGATCTCGCAATCCTCGGCTACCCGGTGATCTCGATGACGGAGCCGTGGACGCACGCGGGCTCGCGCACCGCGCTCCTCGGCGAACACCCGGATGCGGAGCTCGCGGCGAGCTTATCGGGGGAAAAGGCCGTCACGAAGGAAACGCCGCCGACGTTCATCTTTCAAACGAACGAAGACACGACCGTGCCTGCGGAGAACGCGATCTACTATTTCCTCGCCCTCAGGCGCGCCGGCGTGCCCGCGGAGATGCATGTGTTCGAGCGCGGTGTGCACGGGCTGGGCCTCGCGAACGCCGATCCCGCGCTGTCGGAGTGGTCGAAGCTGTTGGCGAACTGGCTGCGCGTGCACGGCGTGCTCAAATAGCCCGCGCGAGTTGATGTGCGCCGCGGCACGGAGGCATATTCAGTCGCGCAACTCCAATCATCGGCGTACGTTCGGAGCCCATGACCCGACGACTTCACGGAACGACGGCGCTCGCGGGCGCCATGGCCATCGTCGCCTTTGCATGCGTGACCGGCCGCGGGCGAAGCACGACGGCCGGAACCACCGCCACGCCGATCAAGCATCTCGTCGTGATCTATGACGAGAACATCGCGTTCGATCACTATTTCGGAGTGTATCCGAAGGCGGCGAATCCGCCGGGCGAGCCGTCGTTCACCGCGGCGCCCAATACGCCCAACGTGAACGGTTTGACCGCTGAGCTGCTCACGAACAACCCGAACGCGCGCAACCCGGAAAACGAAGCTGGCGCGACGAATCCGTTCCGCCTCGACCGCACACAGGCCGCGACAGCCGATCAGACGCACGCGTACACGGCGGAACAGCGCGCATATCACGACGGCAAGGCGGATCTCTTTCCGAGGTACACGGGTCACGCGAGCAGCGGCGGCACGGGCGCATTCGGAACGAAGGGCCTCGTGATGGGCTACTTCGACGGAAACACCGTCACGGCGATGTGGAATTACGCGCAGCGGTTCGCGATGAGCGACAACGCGTTCAGTGATCAGTACGGCCCTTCGACGCCCGGCGCGTTGACGCTGATCTCCGGCCAGACGAATGGGCTCGGCTTGGTGACGATGCCCGAGACGCGCGTCAGCTACGCGGTTCCCGACGGGCAAGGTGGCCTGACCATCATCAGTGATCCGGATCCCGGCCGCGATACCTGCGCGACTCAGCCGGCAAAGGACGCGGCGGTCACAATGCTCGGCCGCAACATCGGCGATCTGCTGAACGAGGGCGGTGTCAGCTGGGGCTGGTTCCAGGGTGGGTTCGATCTCACCGTCGTGAACCCGAACGGCAGCACGGGCTGCGTGCGCAGCACGTATTCAGAGATCACGAAATTCGACGTCCGGGACTTCGTGCCGCATCACGAGCCGTTTCAGTATTACGCGAGCACGGCCAACCCGACGCATGCGCGCCCGACATCGATGGCCGTGGTCGGCACGGCGGCGGACAAGCCGGGCAATCATCAGTACGACCTTCGCGACTTCTATGCGGCGATCTCGAGCGGAAACTTCCCCGCCGTGTCGTTCCTCAAGGCGCCGGCGTATCAAAACGGACACGCCGGCAACTCCGATCCGCTCGACGAGCAGCACTTCGTCGTCGACGTGATCAACTTCCTCCAGCAGCAGCCGGCGTGGCGCGAGACCGCCGTGATCATCGCCTACGACGACTCGGACGGCTGGTACGATCATCAGATGGCGCCTGTCGGCAACGCCTCGTTTGATTCGATCGCCGATCAGCTGAATGGTCCGGGCATCTGCGGCGTCCGCGGGCGAACGCCCCAAGCCGGCGGCGTGAAGACGAACAAACCGGTGAACGGGCGCTGCGGTCCCGGCGCGCGTCAACCCTTCCTCGTCATCTCGCCATGGGCGCGCGTCAACCACGTCGACCACACGCAGATCATCCAGTCCTCGATCATCCGGTTCATCGAGGACAACTGGCTCGGCGGCCAGCGGATCGGCGGCGGATCGTTCGACGCGAGCGCCGCGAGCATCGCCGGGCTGTTTGATTTCTCCGGCCAACCGCGTCTCACTCCGCTCTTCCTCGATCCCGACTCCGGAACGGTGCTTCGCGCGCCGCCTCCCAAGCCACCCGGCAGGTAACGTGCATTGGCGAACGCCGATCTCCGCTCTCGCGTTCGCCGCGCTGCTCGTCGCGTGCGAATCCGGCGCGCGCGATGACGGCGTCGACAACCCACATGCGGTTCACCTCGTCCGACCCGCGACGGCGCCGTTGAGCGCGATGGCGCTGTTGGGTCGAGCGATCTTCTTCGACAGTTCGCTCTCCGCCAGTGGCCGGCGCTCCTGCGCGAGCTGCCACGCGCCGAGGATGGCGTACGCGTCGGCCGATCTGCCGTCGGGAACCGCCGGGGTGGCACGCGCGATTCCGAGTCTCACCTATGCGTACCGGGCGCCGACCTTCGGCATCGGGCCCGAGCTGAGCGACGTCGACGATCCGTCGCTCGCGCCACCCAACGCCTCGACCGGTCATCGCGATGCCAAGATCGCGGGCGCAGCGCGGTCGGACGCGATGGTTGCGCGCGGCGGTCTGTTTTGGGATGGCCGCGTGAACACGCTCCAGGACCAGGCCATGGGGCCGCTGTTCAACCCGAACGAGATGGCCAATCGCGACGCGGCTTCCGTGCGCGACCGACTGCGGCGCGCGGACTACGCGCCCCGCTTCGTCGAGCTGTTCGGCGCCGGCATCTTCGCCCAACCCGCTCGACTCGTCGACGAGGCGATGTTCGCGGTGGCGCGATTCCAGATCGAGGATCCGTCGTTTCACTCCTACGACAGCAAGTACGACGCGTATCTCGAAGGACGCGCAAAGCTCTCGGCCAGCGAGGCGCGCGGCCTCGCGGCGTTCGACGATCCCAAGCGCGGCAACTGCGGCGCCTGTCACATCGATCGGCCGCGCGGCGACGGGATCCCGCCGGTCTTCACCGACTACGAGTACGAAGCACTCGGCATTCCCAACGATACGGCGCGCGCGCGCGGTGCGCTCGACCTGGGTGCGTGCGGTCCGCTCCGCGCGGATTTGAGATCCGAGCCGCAGTACTGCGGGATGTTTCGGACGCCGTCGCTGCGAAATGTCGCGACTCGAACCAGGTTCTTTCACAACGGTGTGTACCGAACGCTCGACGAGGTCGTCGCGTTCTACGCCTTTCGCGACACGCACCAGGAGCGGATGTATCCCGCGGGCTCGAGCCTGCCCGCGGAGTATCGCGCGAACCTCGACACCGCGGATGCGCCCTTTGGTCGCGCGCCCGGACAACGTCCCGCGATGACCGATCAGGACATGCGGGACATCGTTGCGTTCTTGCGGACGCTCACCGACGGATACCATCCGCGCTCCGAACGCTGACTCGAGCACCACCTACCAGCGATAGGCCCCGCCAATGAGCGGGCCGTCCATGTGTCCCTTGAAGAAGAATTCGTCCTTTCGATAGTTCTCATATAGATATCGATAGCCGGCGAACGCCGACCAATGGGTCCAGTTGTATGCCACTGACCCCAAGCCCTCACCCGTACCCTTCGAGCCGCCGCCACCGCCGTCGCCCGCGACGTTGATCTGCCAGCTCGGCGCCGGCTGCCATCGAACCCGCAGTCCGCCGAGCGCGTCCGCCCAGTTCGAGCTGTTCTCGCGCGCGCGGTTCACGATGTCGCCGGAGACCCCGAGCGTGGACGTGGTGTGCCAGACGCGCGTGCCCGCGAGAATGTCGATCGCGACCGTTCGCTCCGGCTGAAACGAGTAGCCGACGAAGGCCTGCCCGATGAACATCTTCTGCGTGTAATCGACGTTGGGTTGCGCGCGCTGGAGCGCCAGCGTGTGATTGACGCGAACGGACGAGTAGACCGCGTCGGCAATCCCGAGCCACGAGGCGTATCCCACCTCGAACGTGCCCATCGCCGCGAATCGCAGATGATGCAGGAGATCGATGAACCGCACGTTCACATCGGCGGAGAGATCGCGAACACCCGTCTCACCGTTGATGCCGGCCATCCACCCGTACGGCGCGATGACGAAGTGCGCGCCGGCGGGCTTGGACTTGGCCGGACCACAGATCGTGTCGCCGACTTTTACCGGAATGGTCACGGGAAGCGGAGCGAGCTGCGCGTCCGCACTTGGTGTCATCACACTTGGAGTCACGAGCAGCGCCACCGCGCTCGAGACGCGGCCGAGTGTCGTCAGCCACTTGCGCACGAATCACCTCACGGTCGACAGCGAGTAGGCTCGCATGTTCGCGCGCGACGTACGCGATGAACATTGGACTTTGTAGCCAACGCAATCGCTCGGCTCGCTAGCGCCACCGGTTTGAAACGGTTTTGCAAACTGGGTTGCCGCGACTGTACAACCACCACACTTTGCTTCCCCCGTTTTCTGCGGATCAGTCTCACCGCTCACGCGTCTCGCTCCACGCAAGGAGGCATCGATGACCGCCACAGCCACTCCGATCACCAACGTCGTTGTGAATCGCGGCCGGTTCGCTTGGCACGAACTGCTCACCACCGATCCGGCGGCGGCGCAGACGTTCTACCGGGAAGTCGTCGGCTGGACGACGTCGAAGTGGGAAGGCAGCGCGATGGAGTACACCATGTGGATGATCGGTGACACGCCGATCGGCGGGGTGTTGCAACTGCCCGCGGAGGCCGCCGCGATGGCGGCGCCTCCCAGCTGGCTCGCGTACGTCGAGGTTCCAGACGCAGATGCCGCGATCGAGCAAGCGCAGAAGCTCGGCGCCTCCGTGCTCGCGCCCGCGCAGACCGTTGATCAGGTCGGACGATTCGCGGTATTGAAAGATCCACAGGGCGCCGTCTTCGCCATCATCGCGAACGCGACGCCGCTGCCGCCGGAAAAAGAACCCGCAACGCTCGAGTTCTGCTGGCACGAGCTGACCACGACGGACCTGGCCGCCGGAATGCGCTTCTACGAAGAGCTATTCGGCTGGGAGCAGGTGCGCGAATTCGACATGGGCGACAAGGGCATCTACCACGTCTTCGGACGCGGTCCGTTCACCTATGGCGGCATGATGATCAAGCCTGACGACATGAGCATGCCGTCGCACTGGCTGCACTACATCGAAGTCGACAGCGCGGACGCGGCGGCCGAGCGCGCGGTGACGGCCGGCGGTACCGTGATGCTCGATCCGTTGGAGGTTCCGAGCGGCGCGAGGATCGCAATCCTGGCCGATCCGCAGGGCGCCGCGTTCGCGGTGCACTCAAAGCCGCAGCCGTAAGCGCAAGTCGAACGCAAACAGCCCACGACCTGATCAGGTCGTGGGCTGTTTCGCATTCGGGATGCCGGGGCCACAAACGGAACGGACGGATGAAAGCTTTGGAGGCTAACGGCGCCAGAGGGTTACTCGGCGCCACCAAAACTTTCATCCGTCACGTTTGTTCCGCGTGTGTTCGTACGATCCGGCGGGTACTTCGTGGGTACTGCGGTACTACGAGGGACTAAGCAGTCCGCATCCCTACACTGGCGTCGCCGACTGGCCGACGGCCGATCACGATGTAATGCGAATGGTTCAGCGCGCGCTGGCCGACCAATCCGAATCCGCCGGCGGCGAGGCATCGCTCGCACGTCGCGGCCGACACGCGATCATCGCGGCGCGGTCCATTGGTTTCGTCCTGCCGAATCCAGTCGGCCACGGCGAGACGCCCGCCGGGCCGCAGAATCCGTCGGGTCTCCTCGAGCATGCTCGAGACATGACCGAGCGTGCGGAGCACGAACGCCCACACCACGAGGTCGACACACTCGTCGGTCAACGGCACCCGGCCGTTCTCCCGATGGCGCATGCGGAGATACCCGCGCGACGTCCACTCCGGTGGGCGATGCGACGGCCCAACCCCCAGCTCATCGGACAACTCGAACGAGTACACGGTGCCGTGCAGACTCACATGGTCGGCGAATGCCGATGCAAACACATCGGGGCCTCCGCCGAACACGGCAACGACTGCCGATTCCGCCACATTGAGCTCGGCGATGATTCGTTCCGGGGTGCCGAGCGACGGCTCATGAGTCGGGCCGAGCCGCTCGAGGCGCTGGAGATTCATGCGGAGGCTGATAGGTAGATCCTCGCGCGAAGTGGCGGATTGAATCACTTGAAACCGCTATGCGAGGGGATGGGCGGATCGAAAAACGACAGATGTTCGCACATTCGACTAAGGCAACTGGCGTGCCCTTCCGTCGTGTGATTCAAAACGTTGCAGAGCAACGATTTGGGGATCCGCCTTTGACCGTCCAAACGCCGAATTTGTTGGGAGCGGGGAATTTTTCCCGTTCTCGGGCGGTCGAAATGACTTCTCGTCACACCCGGTTTGCGCTCCCTTATGTCGGCTTGATCGGCTTTGTCGGAGGACGCGATTTCAGGTCGATTTCCTTGAGCTGTTGCAACTCCAGGCGCAACGCTCGGAGCTGCTCCTCGCGCTCCTTCCGCTCGGTTTCCAACTTCGTCAAGGCGGCCCGCAGCGAATCGCTCTGCGCCACCGACGAGTCGGCGCGCGCGCGGAGCTCCTGCGTCTGACGAGTGAGCTCGGCGATGCGGCCCTCCAACTCGTGCTCCTTCCGCGCCCCATCCTCGCGCGTTTGCAACATGTCGTTCACGAGCATCAACCGCGACTCCGCATCGTCGCGATGCGCCGACTCCGGAAACCGAGCGAGCAGCAATACCAGCAGCTGACGCCCCTTGGTCGGATTGAACGTCGACCGTCCCGGAGTCCCGTACACCAGCGCGGCACGATACAGCTCATGCTCGTTCAGCGAGGCAGCCGAGTCGCTGGAAAATTCGCGCGCCGCATCTGCCCACTGAGAGTTCGCGTAGTACCGATCGAACTGCGTCGCTCGCGCGCACCCGGCTGCGAGCAGCGCGAGGCCTGCGGCGACGATCGTGCGGGTCATGCGCGCCGCCTCACCGCCGCCGCGGCTATCGGGGGGCTCGCCGTCGCCTCTGCACCTTCGGGAATCCCTGGCAGGAGCACGTGGAAGACGCTGCCGCGCGGCTCGTTGTCCGCGACCCAGATCGCACCACCATGCACCGCAATGATCTCGCGGCAAATCGCGAGACCCAGCCCAACGCCGCGCGATCGGACCGACCGGCCGGCCGCGGTCTGATAGAAGCGATCGAACACGCGCTCCTTCTCGTCGTCGGGAATGCCCGGTCCTTCGTCGGACACCGTCACCAATACCGAGGCGGGCGCGCGGATACCCGATCGGCGCACCGCCGCCCAGCGCTCCGGCGGGATCGTCCCACGCGACGAGACGGTCGTGAGCCGCACGCCCACGTTTCCGTCGAACGGCGAGAACTTGAGTGCATTGTCGAGCAGGTTGTCGAACACCTGTGTGAGCGAGTCGAGCTCGCCGAGCACGCGGAGGCCCGGCCCCGACTCGGCGTCCACCCTCACCCGAGTCGCCGAGCTGCCCTCGACCAGGTGGTCGACGGAGCGGCGAAGGAGCGATTCCACATTGATCACTTGGCGCTCGGCGTCGAGGCCAGCTTCGATGCGAGAGAGATCCAACAGCTTCGTGATCATGGCGTACAGGCGCTGTCCGCTTTCCTGATTGATGAGGAGAAGCTGGCGCTGCTTTGGCGAGAGCGGTCCGGGCACTTCGTCGAGCATGACCGCCGTTGTTTCCTGCATCGATGATAGCGGAGTCTTGAGGTCGTGGGAAACCTTGGACACAAATTCTCGCTTCATCCGGTCCAGCTCGTCCAGACGCTCGGTCATGGCGTTGAACTCGCGCGCGACCCGCGCCAGCTCGTCGTTGCCGCTTGGCGTGAGTCGGTGGCTGAACCGTCCCGCGGAGACCTCCCGCGTGCCTTCGGCAAGGCGAGCCAGCGGCTCGAGGATCGAGCGCGCGATGAGGGCCGTGAGGATGATGCTGAGCAGAACGGCCGCCGCCGCGGCGCCCAGCGTGACTTGCTCGGCGTCCTGTTCCGCGGCCTCGGCCGCCTCGAGCTCCGCGGTCATCGCATCCTGCGATGCCAACGCCAACGCCTGCGTCGCGCCGCCCACGCGGTCGAGCGATTCCTTGAGTTGGGCGAGGAAGCCCGCATCCGGCTTCCGCGTCCGCAGGCTCATGCCCAGCTCGAGCGCGCGACTCCATTCCGCCGACAGGGGAGCAAGGAGCGCGTGTTCGCGCCGCGTGAGCGAGGCTGAATCGAGGCTATGGAGCTCGGCGTCGTAGTCGTGGAGGTTCTGCTCCATCCGCACGACATAGTCGGTGTCGCCGTGCGTGATGTTGAACCGCTGCGCGTCGGCCCACGCCTCGGTCAGACGCCCGAGCTGAGTCGTGGAGATGTCGCGAAACCGCCTGGCGATTGCGGTGAGCTCGTGAGCGCTCGAAACTGCGCGTCGCGTCGTGAGAATCTGATACCACGACAATCCCGCGAGCAGCGCGATGTACACGGCAAACGCGCCGCGCAGCTTCGTGCGAACCCTCACCCGTCGTGTCCGTAGCTACGCAGCTTGTTTCGAATGGTCTTCACGTCGAGGCCAAGCTGGCGCGCGGCTTCGGCTTTGTTGTTTCCGACGCGCTCCAGGGTCTGCATGATGAGCACGCGCTCCGCTTCGGCGAGCGTGGTGCCCGCGGGGAGCGTGACGGTTGGATCACCGCCGGGCTTGAGCGCCTGGATGTACGGCGGCAAGTGCCGCGGCTCGATCCAGCCGGTGCGCGCGACGATCACCGCGCGCTCGATCACGTTGCGCAGCTCGCGCACGTTGCCGGTCCAGGAGTGCGCCTCGAGGAGCTGGCGCGCCGCCTCGCCGACGCCGCTGACATCCATGCCGTGCTTCTTGCTGAACTCACGGATGAAATGCTGCGCGAGAAGACCGACGTCGTCCACTCGATCTCGGAGCGGCGGGATCTGCAGCTCGAAGACGTTGAGCCGATAGAACAGGTCTTCGCGAAGCATTCCGTCACGGATTGCCGTCCCCGTCGCCCGATTCGTCGCGGCGATCACGCGCACGTCGAACGCGATCTCCTTGCTGCCGCCGAGGCGCCGGGCGCGCCCGTCCTCGAGGATGCGCAGCAGCTTCGGCTGCAGCCCAACCGGCATCTCGGCGATCTCGTCGAGGAACAACGTGCCGCCGTTCGCGAGCTCGAAGCACCCGGGTCTCGAGCGCGTGGCGCCGGTGAAGGCGCCCTGCTCGTGCCCGAACACTTCACTCTCGATCAGCCCTTCGGGAATCGCCGCGGCATTGATGGCGACGAACGGCCTGTCGCGCCGCGTGCTGAGACTGTGCACCGCGCGGGCGACGACTTCTTTGCCGGTGCCGCTCTCGCCGGTGATGATCGCCGAGGCGTCCGTCGCCGCCACGACCTCGATCATCCGGCGCAGCTCGCGCATGCCTCTGGTCTGTCCGACCATGCCGACGGAGCCGTTCGTGTGTTCGAGGCGCGCGTCCAGCGACCGGCTCTCCTGGCGCTGCCGAAGCTCGCTGGCGGCGGCTTCGAGCAGAGCCTGGAGCATCACGTAGTCGAGCGGCTTGGTCAGAAAATCGGCCGCGCCGGACTTCATCGCCTCCACGGCACGATCGACGTCGGCGTGGGCCGTGATCATCACGACCGGTATCCGTTCGTCGTGCCGCTTGATTCGCTTCAGCAGATCGAGACCCGATCCGCCGGGGAGTACAACGTCACAAAGGACCAGGTCGGGGGGCTGACGATCCAGCTCGCGCTCCGCTTCGGCAACATCGGCCGACGTTCGCACGTCATAGCCCCAGTCCGCGATGCGCAACGACAGAACCTCGCGCAGCGCGGGCTCGTCGTCCACGACGAGAACGGCAAGACGTGTCTTCTCCATGTCCTTTGGAAATGTGAACCGGTGCCCGACCCCTGTGAAGGAGCGAGCACCGGTCGAGAGAGGCGGGGTCACTGCGCCAGCCCTATCAGCTGCGGACGATGATCAAGAAGGGAGACGTCGCCCAGAACTGCTCGGGCTGTTCGATCGTCAGCGCGCCGGAGATCTTGCCATCCTTGGCGGCCTGCGCCTTCGCGAACGTCACGTTCTGGCGGCTCATGATCTCGTACTCGCCTTCAGGGAGCTTGATCGTCCGATCGGTGAGGCGATCGATCTTCGAGAAGCTCGCAGGATCAAGCGTGCGAGCGGGCACGATGTGCCGTCCGCCGAGGATGACGAACCGCTTGCCGCCTTCGGCGACGAGCACGCCCTTCTTGATGAGCTCATCACGCGTGCCCACGACATAGTAGACCGTGTTCTTCTGCGTGGTGAGCTGGCTGACCGTATCCGTCAGTGCGACTTTGACCGTGTTGAGCGTGTCGACCTTGCTGTTGAGCGAGGCGATCTCGCCCGTCTGCTTGGTGATCACGGCCTGCAGGTCCTCGCGCTCCTTCTGCGCGGATGCCTGGAGATCGGCGATGCTCTTCTCATACGCGGCGACCTGGGCGACGAGCGCCGAGTCCTGCTTGGTCAGCTGCGTGACGCGCGAGCGCGCCGTGGCGAGACGGTTCTGGACCGAGTCGAGGCGGGCAACGAGGTGCGTGATGCGGGCCACGATCAGCTTGCGCTGCTCGTTGGTCGCCGTCATCTCGTTCGAGGTCTCCAGCTGCGGCTCCTGCTTGCTGAGGAGCGAGCGAGCCTTCGAGAGCTCACGATTGATGTCCGTGACGAAGCCGGTGGACGCCATCACCTCGTCCATGAGATCCTTGCGGACCTTGGCGAGCGAGTCGACATGCAGCGAATCGGCGTGGGAGACGGTCGCGAGCTTCTGCTGCGTCTCGGTGTTGCAGCCGGCGATGATGGTCGCGGCAGCAAGCGCGACGGGGATCGAGCGAACGAGTCTCACAGGAAGCACCTTGGATGAAGGGAGATCAGTAGCACCGTCTCCGGCCGATCCGCGACAGTGCGGAGCGGAGCTCGGGCGGCGAGCCGGTGCGATGCTAAAGCAACGACGATGCCGTGAGATCGAGATCTGTAATCGATTGTGTGTGAACAACTTACCGACCGACTCCCGTCCCGGCATCCGAAGAAGTCGGCGGGAACAGGGAAAATCTACCCGGGCGATGATTCCGGGCACAGCGGTAGAAGTCGGCACCACCGAGCCAACCTAAACCGCGAATTCGGCCAGTTGTGGCGTCCATCGCGCACCATGTAAGCGATATTCGAGTCGAATTGACGGATCGAACCGCAACGGCTATCTCGCGACTCGCTTCTTCTCCCTTCCCCGAGGCACCGTGCTCCTTCGACTCCTTCATCGGGCCGCCCTACTCGGCGTCGTCGCCGCGAGCACGCCGCCCGCCGATGTCACCGGCACCGTCTTCGTCGACGCGAATAGCAACGGCGTGCGCGACCCAGGCGAGACTGGCCTCGCCGGCATCGCCGTCTCCAATCAAGACACGGTCGTCACGACGGACCAGAACGGCGCGTTCCGAATCACCGGACGCGGAACTGGAATCGTCTTCGTTTCGACGCCCGACGGATATCGAGCGGTGGGCCAATTCTGGCGTGCGCTCGACGGCGGCGCGCCGATCGCCTTTCCGCTGGCGAAGCTCGCTCCGAGCGACGGTCTCACGTTCGTGCATGCGTCGGACACCCACATCTCGCCGGCTTCGGTACAGCGAACCCGCCGCCTCGGCGCGCTGGTCGACTCGATCCACCCGGACCTGCTCATCATTACCGGCGACCTCGTGCGCGACGCGCTCCGCGTCGGGGAAGCCGAGGCGACGAGCTACTACGAGTTGTTCGCTCGCGAAACGAAAGCGTTTCGCGCTCCGGTGTTCACCGTGCCGGGCAACCATGAGAACTTCGGTATCGAGCGCGACACGTCGCACGTGAGCGTGACGCACCCGCTGTACGGGCGCGGGATGTATCACCACTACTTCGGGCCCGACTACTACTCGTTCACGCGCGGCGGCGTGCACTTCGTCGGCCTGAACACGGTCGACATCGACGACCAGCACTACTACGGCCACGTCGACAGCCTGCAGCTGGCGTGGCTCGCACGAGACCTCGCCCTCGTTCCACCGAGTATGCCTGTCGTCACGTTCGACCACATCCCGTTCTTCTCCACGTTCGAGCAGATCAATGGGTACATGGGCGGTCCTCCCGCCCCTTCGTTGATCACGATCAATGGAAAGACCTTCTACCGTCACACCGTCTCGAATGCCGGCGCCGTGTTGGCGATTCTCCGCAAGCGAAACCACGTGCTCGCGCTCGGGGGCCACATCCACGGCACCGAGCGAATCGAATACGAGATCGAGGGCGTGCGAACGCGATTCAATCAAGTGTCCGCGGTCATCGCGCCGCCGCGAGGAGCGGGGCTGACGTTCGTGTCCGGCGTGACGGTGTATCGCGTCAAGAATGGAGTCATCGACGCGGGGCAGTTCGTTCCGCTCGACGCTGCTCGGTAGCGAGCGGCGAGCGGCGTTTTAAAACGAGAGGAATCTTCCGATACTTGAGGTGTACGACGTAGTAACAATGGGCGCACGCGGAAACGAGCCGAAAACCAGCTCCTCCGTCGCCTGGAAAAACCTTCCTCAAAGGCGAGCTCGGCCAGGTTACTGCTGTTTACTGGTCCTCGTCCTTAGTGTGTAACGCGCGATGCTCCAACATGTTGGCTCGTTGCGAGCACACCAGCACGCTCACCCCTGACTACAGGATGCGAATGATCCGACGCCGGAACTTTCACACCGTACTCATTGGCGCGAGCGCCCTTCTCTCCATCGGGGCCTGGGCCGCGCCTAGTCATATTCAGCCTGCGGCTCGGTCCGCTGGCTCGATGGTCGAGAACAGCTCCACCGCGAAGACGAGCTCGTCCGTCAGCAGCGATCCGAAGAGTCCGCTCATCGAGGCAACGAAAAACGCGCTGAACGCACTCGCGTCCGCAGTCCGTCCGCTGAGCCACCCAAAGGCCCTCGAGGACGCTTTCCACAGCTATTTCGCGTACAAGACCGCCCATCCGGACGAGGTCAAGAAGCCACTTCTTTACTTCGTGGATTACGGCCTCTCGAGCACGACGGCGCGTGGCTACGTGTTCAACATGAACACGCTCAAGATCGTCGATGGGCCGTTCATGGTCGCTCACGGCCGTGGCTCGTCGTCCGCACCCACCGGCGTTCCGACCCGCTTTTCCAACGGCTCGGGCAGCTCGATGACGTCGCTCGGTCTCTATGTCGCGAAGTCGCTCTACAACTTCACCGGACACAACGCCGGCAAGCTGTACAGCTCGGTCGGTCTGCGGTTGGACGGCAAGTCACAGGGCTTCAACGACAGAGCGATGGCGCGTGGCGTCGTCGCCCACGGTGCGCCTTACGTCACGGCGAGCCGCGCGGGACGCAGCCAGGGCTGCCCGGCGATGGAACCCGCGCGCGCCGCGCGGTTGCTGCCGGAGCTGGCTGACGGCGGAGTCGTCTTCCTCTTCGCGCCCAATGCGAACTGGATGGCCAGGGATCAGTGGGTCAACGCTAGCGCTGACTGAGTACGGCAAAGCAGGTTGGGGGCGTCGCCAAAGGGCGGCGCCCTCTTTTTTTCGGCTATTGGCGTGCTCGAATGAAGAAGACAGTTCTCCTGTACGGCCTCCTCGGCGGCGTCTTGATCGCGGCGCTCAAGCTCGTCGAGTACCGTTTTCTCGTCCTCGAACATTCGATCGAGATCTACGGCGGCATCGTCGCGCTGCTCTTTGCGACGCTCGGCATCTGGCTCGGTCTCAAGCTGACGCGGACGAAGGAGACGGTAGTGATCAGGGAGATCCCCATCCCTGTCGAGGTGCCGGTGCAGACCTCAGGGCCCTTCGTGCTGAACGCGACGCGACTCGAGCAGCTCGGCATCACGCCGCGGGAGCTCGAGATCCTCGAGGCGATCGCCGCCGGGCTGAGCACTCGCGAGATCGCCGAGAAGCTGTTCGTCAGCGAGAACACCGTGAAGACCCATTCGAGCCGGCTGTTCGACAAGCTCAATGCTCGGCGCCGAACGCAGGCCGTCCAGATCGCCAAGGAGGCTGGACTGATCCCCTGAACGGGTGATTTTCGCGTGGCCGATCGAAATCACCCGTTCGTGTGACGCGGAAACGCTGTCCGGCGCGATATGGTGCGCCTCCACTCACTCGAGCTCGCGCTGGAGGCCACGGCAATGAAAAGAATCGTATGGACGTTCGGGCTGATCTCGGGCGGCATCCTCTCGTTGCTGATGCTGGTCACGATCCCGTTCGTCGATTCCATCGGATACGACAAAGGCGAGATCATCGGCTACACGACGATGGTCTTGTCGTTTCTCCTCATCTATTTCGGGGTCCGGGCGTACCGCGACAACGTGGGCGGCGGCGCAGTGAGCTTTGGACGCGCCGTCGCGATCGGCGCGCTGATCACGGTCATCTCGTCGGTCTGCTATGTCGCCACGTGGGAGCTCATCTACTTCAAGTTTGAGCCTGATTTCGCGACGAAGATGAGCGCGGCCAGCGTCGAGAAGGCGAAGCGCAGCGGCGCGAGTCCGGACGAGATTCGGCGGCGAACCGCCGAGGCGCAGCGGTTCATGGAGTTGTATCAGAACCCCTTCGTCAACTCGGCCATCACCTTTCTCGAGCCGCTTCCTGTCGGGCTGATCATTGCGCTCGTGTCGGCCGGCGTTCTGAGCCGCAAGCGAGCCGGCGCAGGCGAGGGGGCGTTCGCGACATCGAGCGCGCTGTGACGTCGTTCACTGGACACTCGGCACGGGGCGCGTCAGAATCCACGGACCCTTCGCTCGAGGCAGACCGATGACAACCCGCGCTTCCCTCGCCATGCTCGCGCTGACGTTCGCGCCGGCGCTGGCCGCCGCACAGGCGCCCGTCGCGACCGCGTTTCGCGACGACGCCAAGCAAGTCGGCAAAAACCTGATGGCGGCCGCCGAGGTGATGCCGGCCGACAAGTATTCGTACAAGCCGACGCCGGCGCAGATGTCGTTCGGTGAGATCGTGACGCACCTCGCGGGCGGGAACGACTTCCTCTGCGGTGCTATTGGCGGAACGAAAGCTCCGACGCGAACGAAGGTCGCCGCGACCGACAGCAAGGACGTATTGGTCGCTCGCCTCAAGGAGACGTTCGCCTTCTGCGATCAGGCGCTCGCCAAACTCGACGACTCCAAGCTCAGCGAGGAGATCTCTGGGTTTGGCGAAACGAAGTCGCGCGCCGGGTGGGAGTTCATCACCGTGGGCGACTGGGCCGATCACTATAGCCAGATGGCGAACTATCTGCGCCTGAACGGCCACCTTCCACCGACGGCGAAGAAGTAGGCGATGCCGCTCGCCACTCAGCAGCCGAAGGCGACGGGCCGGCTCGTCTCGCCGCCGACGGAGTCGGTCGTCGACCGGTTCCTTCGATACGTTCGCGTCGACACCCAGTCGCAGGAAGACCAGACCGTCGACGCCGAGCACGAAGACGCAGTGGACGCTCGCGAACATGCTCGCGGACGAGCTTCGTCACCTCGGCGCGTCGAACGTTCGCGTGAGCGAGCATTGCGTCGTCTACGCGTCGGTCCCGAGCAACATGCCCAACGGCGCGCCACCGGTCACGGCCATCGGATTTCTCGCGCACGTGGACACATCGCCGGCGGTGAGCGGCGCGAACGTGCGGCCGGTGATCCATCGCGACTATCGCGGCGGCGACATCCAACTGCCCGGCGATCCGTCGCAGGTCATCACCGTCGCGCAGAATCCGCTGCTGGAAGGACTGATCGGCGACGACATCATCTCGACCGACGGCACGACGCTGCTTGGCTCCGACGACAAGGCCGGCGTGGCGGCGATCATGACGCTCGTCGATCTGGTGATGAAGAATCCCGACGTCCGCCACGGTCCGATCTCGATCGGGTTCACGCCCGACGAGGAGATCGGCAGCGGCATCGACAAGTTCGACGTTGCGGCGTTCGGCGCCGAGTTCGCCTATACGGTGGACGGCGGCGAGCTGGGCGAGATCAACGACGAAACGTGGAGCGCCAGGCTCGCGACGGTGTCGTTCCGCGGCAAGAGCACGCATCCTGGCACCGCGAAGGGCGTGATGGTGAACTCGATTCACGCGCTCGCCGACTTCGTGACTCGGCTGCCGGGCGACATGCTCCCGGAGACGACCGAGGATCGCGTCGGCTTCGTGCATCCGTACATCGGCAGCGCCGACGTGGAGACGTCGACGATCAAGGTTCTGCTCCGCGACTTCGAGCTGCCGGGGCTCGACGACAAGGAGCGGCTGTTGCGCGACATCGCGACCAAGACCGAGAGCACGCATCCCGGGCGTCACGATCACGATCGACGTGAAAGAGAATTACAAGAACATGAAAGAGGTCTTGAAGGACCATCCCGAGCTGGTCGCGAATGCGTTCGAGGCGGCCCGGCGCGCCGGCGTCGACGCCCTTCATCAAGCCGATTCGCGGCGGCACGGACGGATCGAAGCTCACGTTCCGCGGTCTGCCCTGCCCGAACATCTACACGGGCGGCCACAACTTTCACGCGAAAACGGAGTTCAACTCGCGGCGCGGTCTCGAGAAGACCGCCGAGACATTGTTCCATCTCGTGCAGATCTTTGCGGAAGCGCGCGGCCGCTGACCGGCACGGACACTGACGGACGGACACGGACCATCTAAAGGTTGTTTTGCCGTGTCTGTCCGCCCGTGTCAGTGTCGGTCCGCGGGCTGCCTTTCGAGATTTACCTCGGGACCTGAAGCTGGATGACCATCTCCTTTCCGTCGCGTTGGACGGTAAGACCGAGCGACGGTCGCTGCGCCGATTGAGATAGTCTGATCGCGCCGTCGTCCGCGAGAATCGACAGGCCGTCGACCTTCACGAGTACGTCGCCAACCTTGAGACCCGCCGTCGCGGCGGGGCGATTCGCGAGCACGGCACTGACCACGGGCGCCGCGTCGAACTTATAGAAGCTCCTCCCATCGAGTCCGGTCACCTTTGCGCACGTCGGTTTACACGACAGGGCAAAACCGAACTGCGCGTCGGGCGGCACGTCGGCGGGTTCGATCGTGACGCCGTCGATCACGAAGACCGGCGCCCGAGACCCGTCGACCGAGCTCTGACCGCGAATCCGAATCGATCCGCGAGCCCGCCCTTGTCCGACTTGCGCGCTGTCGAAGTTGACGTTGCCGCCGCGACGGCCTTGCACGCCAAAACCGGAGGGAGGCGTGGTCCACTCGGTGCACGGCGGCGGCGCCACGACGTCGAAACGCAACACGACGCGCTCACGGCCGCGACGAACCGTCAGCGTGTTCGCCCCAGGAGACGGATACGTGAACTGTCTCGAGCCCGCCGACGTCGTGATCGGATGATCGTCGACCGCTTCGATCACATCGCCGGGCTTGAGCAGCGACGTCTTCGTCACCCGCGCCACCACAGGCTCGGCCAGGAAACTGTACTCGGGCGGGCGGTCCGGCCATTTCCTTTCCTCGAACGCCGGCAAGTCGAGCGCGACGATCCCGAACGCTTCGAACGGCCCAAGGTTCCCGCTGCGGTGAGTGGTGTCGACCTCGAGGTGTGCGTCTCGCCCGATGAACCGGGTGTTCGTCGAGCTCGTGTCGGGCGATTGCCGAACGCACGGGAGGCTCTGCGCGCCGGCCGACGCCGTGAGCGCGGCGAACGCGATGCCGATGAGCCGAGTGTGAGATGTCATTGTCAGAACCAGATCGTTGGCTTGGGCGGCGTTGGGGACGGTTGCAACACGGTCGTGAGTCGCGCCGCGACGCCCGCGTCGAGGTGATTGCGGGCGACGGCATGCGCCGCGCCGAGCAGCACGCGGCTCGCGACCTCGATCGCAGCGGTATCGGCACGCGCCGTGGCGCTTGCGTATGACTCCGCCGCGGTGACGTACGCCGACCCAGCGCGTTGGAGCAGTAACACGCGGTCGGAAATCGTGAGATCCGTGCGCGCGAGCATCTCTTCGAGCGACCCATGGCGCCCGGCGAGCCAGCCTCCCCATGCGCTGAGCGCCATGAGCAGCGCGGCGGCGGCGAGGCCGATCGGCCAGCCGACGCGCCGGCGCCGCGCGAAGAAACCCTCGTGACGGAGCCGAGCCACGAGCCGGTCCGCGGCACGCGGATCGGTCGTCGACGTCTCGCGTGGCAGCGCGTCGAACAGCGCGCTCAGGTCCGCGTCGTAATCGGAAGTAGGCACATCGTCTTCACGTCGCATTGGTCACTCCTTCGGTGAGCGCGCGCCGTAACGCGTGGCGCGCGCGGGACAGCGTCGCCTTCGAGGTTCCGGTCGCGATGCCGAGCTGCTCGGCGATCTCCTCGTGGGTGAATCCTTCGACGTCGTGGAGCACGACCACGACGCGCTGATGATCGGGCAGCGCCGCGATGGCGCGCTCGAGATCGATCGCGGTGGCGGGACTGCCCTCGGCTGGCGACGGAATGTCGTCCGAAAGCTCCCCGTCATCCGCCAATCGGCGCGGCAGTCTGTTGAATGCGATGCGCACGCCGATCGCCGAGAGCCAGGTGCCGAACTTGGCATCGCCGCGGAAGGCGTGCATGCCGCGGCTACCAGCGAGCCACACTTCCTGAATGACGTCGTCGAGCTCGTGGCGGTCGCGGCCGAGCAGTCGCTGCACGAGCAGACGAAGCCGCGGCGTGTGCCGCTCGTACAGTGCGCGAAAGGCCGGCTCATCGCCGTCGAGAAAACGGCGGATCAGCGCGGCGTCGGGCAGGTCGGACCAGGGCCTGGTTGGGCTCACACTCATTCAGTGGGCCGCTTCGCACAAAGGGTTGCAGCCGGCGAGCTGGACCGGCCGACAGCGAATGTCGTCATTCTGTTCGGCAGTTTCCGGTTCCCGGCGTGATTTGCGTACCACTAAAGGTCCTCTAGCGCCACACCAAGAGGCACCGCATGCCTATAGTCCCACTACCCGACACGCCATGACCGCTTCCCTCTCGACTCCCGTTCTGTCTGACGATCGCTTTCGCGATTTCAGCAAGAGCTTCCGCGGCGATCTGATTCGCCCGAATTCCTCCGACTACGATGCCGCGCGCAAGGTGTGGAACGGCATGATCGATCGTCGTCCGGCCCTGATCGCGCGTTGCAAGTCGGTCGGCGACGTGCAGGCCGCGGTTCGCTTCGGTCGCGAAAACAATCTCCCCATCGCCATTCGTGGCGGCGGCCACAACGCGGCGGGACTCGCGGTCTGCGACGGCGGCATCGTCATCGATCTGGGCGCGATGCGGGACGTCGTCGTCGATCCCGCGAAGCGCATGGCGCGCGTCGGCGGCGGTGCGACGTGGGGAGATCTCGACAAGGCGACAGCCGCGCACGGGCTCGCCGTGACGGGAGGTCTCATCTCCACGACCGGTGTTGCGGGCCTCACGCTCGGCGGAGGACTTGGCTGGTTGATGCGGAGCACGGGGTTGGCGTGCGATAACATGATCGGCGCGGAGGTGGTGACCGCGGAGGGCCAGATCATTCACGCCAGTGAAACAGAGAATCCGGATCTGCTGTGGGCCCTTCGCGGCGGCGGCGGCAACTTCGGCGTCGTCACGTCGTTCGATTTCCAATTGCATCCCGTTGCCACGGTTCTCGGCGGCATTCTGTTCTATCCGTTGGCGCGTGCGCGAGACGTGCTCGAGTTCTATCGCGACTTCACGGCCACGGCACCCGACGCGCTCACGGTGTTCGCCGCGATGATGTCCACGCCCGACGGCGTGCCGGTCGTGGCGTTGGCCCTCTGCTACAACGGTCCGGCGGACGAAGGCGAGCGCGTGATCAAGCCGATTCGCGACTTCGCGACGCCGATCGCCGGCGAGGTTGGACCGGTGCCCTACACGGCGCAGCAGACGATGCTCGACGGCGGATTTCCGTCGGGGCTGCAGGTGCACTGGCGGTCGGAGTTCGTCACCGCCATTCCCGACGCGCTCGTCGAGGCGGCCGTCTCGGCGTTCGAGCGCGTGCCGTCGCCGCTCAGCGCGCTGCTCTTCGAGCAATTCGGCGGTGCGGTCGCGCGCGTGCCGCGCGACGCCACGGCGTTCGACAATCGCGACGCGGATTACAATTTCGTGATCGTGTCACGCTGGACGGATCCGGCGGACGCCGAGCGCAACGTGGCGTGGGCGCGCGCGACGTCGGATGCGGCGAGGCCGTTCACCAACGGCCGGGTGTACGTCAATTACATCGGCGCCGGCGAGGCGCCCGACCGGGTCCGTGCCGCGTTCAGCGCGGAGAAGTTCGCGCGGCTCGCGTCGATCAAGCGCCAGTACGATCCGACGAACGTCTTCCGGCTGAATCAGAACATTCCGCCTGGATGACGTTTGTCGGGAGCGCCAAACACCGAGCTCGGTGTTTGGCGCTCGTTTGCTCGGAGTGGGTGAATGGGTTGCCCTGGACGGCTGGTTTACCTCAGCAGCCCGACAATCCGATTCCGGGAATCATGCAGGGGGAGACCTTGCGGCCCGCGTTCGCCGCCGCGATGCGTTTCGCCTGCGCGAGTGCCGCGGCGGGCAGCTGCGGCTCCTCGAGCTGGGCGGCGAAGGAGACCGACGGTGCGGACGGAATCACATTGGCCGACGCGACGTGCGATCCGACGTCGTGGCCGAAGTACCTCAGGTTGTACCCGAGGGCGGCCGCACCCGCGAGAACAGCAGATCCGAGCGCGCTCGGATGCACCCCATCGAGCGAGATGAACGGGCTGTACGGCGTCAGCGACGTGAGCTGGTACACGATGCTGTACGGAGCGGGCTTGAGCGCGGGGAGATCGTACAGCGCGCCGATGGAGAAGAACGCGTAGCCACGCGCCTTTGCCTGCCCGCGAATGTGCTCGTTCATCTGTCCCATGAGGCCATTCAGTGCCGAGATGTCGGCCGGCGTGAGAATGAAGTCCGGCGTTCCAGGCACGTCCTCGCAGCTGTACGTCGGATTGGGCAGACCGTGCGTCGACGTGAACGCCGCCGTGAACACCATGTTGAGCGACAGTTGCGAGATGTTGACGTAGTTCGGATTGTCCCGGCAGTTGTCGCTCACGTCCACGCTGAGCGCGGCAAACTCGGCACGGTCAGCCCAGATCTCGGAGCCACGACGCAGTGAGGCGAGATGGCGGCCGTCGACGGGCATTCCGGCGAGGATGACCTTGGGATGCACCGAGGCGAGACCGTCGAGCAGAGCATCGTACGGCGCGATGAAGAATGGCAGTGGAACCGTGGTAACTCCCGGCTGGAACAGACCGCCGGTCGAGCCCAACACTTCGTTGCCGCCAAGCTCCACGGATACGATCGTCGGATTCTGCGCCAGGGCCGCGGTCAGCTGCGTGGTTCCGAGCGGCAGCACGCGGAGGTACCACGGATACGTCACGGCCTTCATCTCCGGCGTCGACTGCACAGCATCCACGGCCAGCGCTTGCGCGAGCGCGACGTCCTGCGCCGGCAACGTCACGCCTGGATCGTTGGGTGCGCAAACCAGGCCGCCCGAGATCGGATCACCGTTCAACCGCTTTGCTGCGCCGAGCGGCGGGACGATCGGCGAAATGCAGCCTGGCGACGCGATGAGCGGAAGCGAGAACGGCGTGCCTGTTCCGAAAGCGAGTAACGCCGGCCACGCCGTCCGTTGCGACCCATCGTACACGCCGTTCGACGCCCAGCCCATGCTGATGCTGGTCCCGATCGCGACGTACTTCTCCGGCGTACGGACGGATCGATCGACGGCATTCGCCGCGGTGGGCTCGAGCGCCCGTGGTGCGGAAGTGGAGGCGGCGTCTGAGCAACCGACGCCAACGAGCACGGCCAACAGCGGCAGCAGCTTCTGCGAGGTGGACATCGGCTTCTCCGGTGGAGGGTCGGAGCCAACGTACGCCTGCCTCTGTCGCCGTCGAATACGTCGCGTGACGTAGCCGAGCGCACGATCGACGTACGCAGCGACGTCGCGGTCGCGACCAACCGCCTTTCAACCTTCCAACTTATAGATCTCTCTTTTCCCGTGATCCACGAGATCGTGATAGCCTGTCATGATTTTCTCGAATTCCTTCATGTCGGCGTCCGACGCGCCGGGCGGCGCGGCCATCATGTCCTCGAATGCCTGCAGGGTGGGAACCTCCATCTCCGCGACGACGGTCCAGTACTGCTCGGCGCAGAGGTCGGTCATGATTCGCATCTTCGGCATGCCGGCTCGTTCGCTCAACTTCGACATTGCTAAAAACTTTTCCACCATCGGGCGGACCTTGCCGGGTTTGCAATACATGATGTCGCGAACGAGATACATGGGTGAATCCTCGGAGGTCGGGTACGCGGACGACGACGAGCGTGGACGATGCGGGGCTCGGCCTCCGAGAGGCAAGCAAGCGCGGCCGAATCCCCTAACTCTTGCCGCTCGAAACCCGTACCATTCAGACCTCCAACCCCTTTCGAGGTGCGCTTCGATGCAGCCTTTTCTTCGCGCATGCGCGATCGCGTGCGTCCCGGCGGCCCTTTCCGCGCAGGCCAAGTTCGAAGGCACGATCACCGCGAAGATGACCGCGCCGGCGGGCGCCGCGGAGGTCACCTATCTCATCAAGGGCGATCAGTTTCGCATGGACGTGGCCGGTCGCGGAGGAGGCATGTACATCCTGCGCGATCAGTCGAAGAATGCGACGTACATGGTGATGCCGGCGCAGCGCATGTACATGGAGTCGCCAGCTCCGTCGACAGCCGAGGCGGCGGCAGAGGCCAAAGCACCCACCGACATCAAGATGACGGGCCGAAAGGAGACGATCGCCGGGATCGAGTGCGAGCACGTGCAGACTCACGAGCGATGGCATCGCGTACGACGCGTGCGTCGCGCACGGTCTCGGGACGTTCCCGGTCGTCAGCAACCCGATGGACCGCGGGCGCGGCGCCGAGCCTCCGCCGGCCTGGCAGAAGCTGGGGCGCGACGCGTTTCCGTTGAAGGTGCAGAGGGCCGGCGACAACATCGCGTTCGAAGTGACGAAGGTGGAGCGGAAGTCGCTCGACGCGTCGCTCTTCTCGGTCCCCGACGGCTTTCAGAAGTTCGACATGGGCCGCATGGGCCGGCCGCCCGAGTAGGGACTCAGGGCACCCAGATCGTGAAGACCGCCGCCGCCTCACGTACTTTGGGCGGCGGCACGTCGGCCGGCTCGCCGACGTTCACGATCGCGACGATTCGCTCGTCGTCGCGCACACACGCCGCTCGGCGGGCAGCGGGATCGCTCATGACCGCACCGGTCTTGATGTGGGTACCGAGTCCAAGCTCGACCGCCGCGAGCGCGAGGTTCTGAACCGCCATCATCGCGGCCGCGTAGTCCTCCTCGCGCCGTTCGGGATCGTCGGTATTCACGACGGCGACGGCGATCATGCCGGGCAACGCGCGATGCTCCGATGCCACCGTGTCGCGCAGCGCGCGTCCCGATTCGGCGTCGGGCTGCTTCCGCGCCTTCCGTTCGCCAAGCGCCAGCCCGTAGGCGTGTCGTGCCTCTGGACCCAGTACATAGAAGCGCCACGGCTGCGTCAGCCGGTGATTCGGCGCGAGCATGGCGGCGGCGAGAATCGCTTCGATCTCCTCGCGCGTCACGGCGCGCTCGGTGAACCGCTTGATCGACCGCCGCTGGCGAATGGCTTCGGATGCGCGCATCGGCCGACGCTTACAGCGGTCCCCAGTTCGTGAACCGCGGCGGTTTCGGGAACGGCGGTCCCGCCTCGATCACGATATCCGTGTGCGCATTGAGCGGAATCGTGGCGGGATCCTTCGTGTACGGCTTGCCGTCCACCCAAACTTTGAGCGTCGTCCCCTTGTCGGCATGCGCGCTCGCGACGGTCGTGCGCGACAGCGGCTGCGCCCAGATTCGGAAGAAGTCAGCGAGCGTGAACGTGCGGTCGAGCGGCGCTTCGATGTGAATGATGCCGTCGGGCGTATGAGTGTGCACCCAATAGAGGCACTGGGGGCCGGGAATTCCGATCTGCGCCGGAATCGCGAGCTGGTGCCCGTGATCGAAAACCACGAGATGCTGATGGATGTGCAGACGATTGCCTTCCATCGCGTCGCACAAGATGCCGTTCACCGGCTCACCGGTCGGGGCGCGAAGCTGTGGACCCTGCGCCGCCAACGCACCGTCGCGCGGCGCGGCGGCCGCGAGGCTTCCTCCCACGACGATCGACGCGCTGAGCGCGATCAAACGCAAACCTGACATGTCGTGACTTGCTCCGATGACTGAGAACCGCCCGGCTGATCGGTCGAAAGATATCCGGCGTGCAACGTACGTGCGTTCGGTCCCCGCTATCGTGGCGGCGGGGGTCTCGTCTGCTTGACCAGGACGAGCGTGAGCGGAGCGAGGTGCTCGGCCGAGATCTCGACCGCGAGGCTCAGATCCTCATAGCCCTCTTTGACGATGCGCACCGGCGAGCCGCCTTCCGGCAAAAACGCGAGGCTGACGGTCCCCGTCGATGACGATCGCGCCTTCGTGCCGGTACTCATGTCGACGACCCACGCGCCTTCGATCGGGTCGCCGGTCTCCGAGTCGTAAACGCCGAGGAGACGGAGCCGATAGGCCGGCGGCGACGTGGACGCCTCGACCGCGTTGGACTTCGCCGGCTTCGCATCGGCGTCCACGACGAACGATCCTCGCCCTTCCTGGTAGTCGATCCCCGGCTTGAGCACGATGAACAGACCGCCCTGTGCCCCGACCTTGTCGACGGTCGTGTCCCACTCGTCCAGATACGTCATCTCGGCGATGTGCTCGGGCTTGATCTCGCTGAGGACGCCCATCGAGCCGATCGACAGGCCGGCCAGCATACCGTGTTGTCGCGCGATCGCCATGGCGTCGGGGACGGCAATTCGGATGCGACGGCCGTTCACCCAGATGTTGGTCGCGTAGGACGGCGGCGTGTCATCCGCCGGGCACGTTCTGGGCTGCGAGAACGCGAGCCCCGGACATTTGCGCACGGGCGCGCGCGTGATCGCCGCGACGGACTCCATCGGGCGACAGCTTCGACCGCAGATCATGTCCGGTCGCAACTTCGCGAGAATGTCGGTCGCGTCGAGGAGCACTGCCGTGCTGTTGGCGATGTCGTCCTCGCCGATGTGATACGACTTCCGCTTGATATCCTCCGCCGCCGTGACGACTACCGGCGTCAACTCCTGAACGCGGTGGATGACCACGTCGAAGGACATCGTGTCGCCCTTCACGCGGAAAAACCGGTCGGCCCGCTCGTAGCCGATCTTCCGTACGACGATTTGATATTCCGTCTTGGGGTCTGGCGCGGTCAGCGTGATCGTGAGTCCGCCGCGGTCGTCCGTCGCGCCGGAAACGTGAGCGTCCTTGAGCCCGGTCACGACGGACACGTCGGCGCCTGAAACGACGCCGACGTCGTCATGGATGCGAACCATGAGCTGCATCGAGGGCCCGCCCTGCGCGCGAGCGACGGATCCGACAAGACCGAGAAGGGCGAGCGCGGGGGCGAGCGGGACGGCGATTGACCAATGCAAGGGACGCATACGTATACAATGTCGCGACCGACGCCGCGGAGCAACGACCGTCACCGCCGGACCGTGGACGGTAAGAGTGATGTAAATCGTGCCGGAGAACCGTCACCGGCGGCGACCGAAGCTCTTAGCCTGAACGGGGACCCTGATCCAACGGGAAAGCGCATGAATCGACGAGAGTTCCTGGTCCGCGGCGCGGCGGCCGCCGCGGTGATCGGCGGCGGCGGCCTCGGGCTCGAACGGTCGTTTCGGCGACCCGGGCCGCCTGTCGAGTCGGCCGCACAAGCCGACTCGCAGCGCGTCGCCCGGCGACCACGTGCTCGCCGAAGACGGCGCGCGCCGCACGATTCTGTTCATTCCCTCGACCTACGATCCGACCCGCCCCGCTCCATTTTTTCTCGCGCTGCATGGCGCGACGGGAAGCGGCGAGCGAATGTTGAACGGCAGCCGCGCCGCGGCGGAGGCGCATGGTGTCGTGATGCTCTCGCCGAGCTCGCGGGACTACACGTGGGACGCGATTCGCGGCACGTATTCCGGCGACTTCGCGCAGATCGATCGACTGATGAACGACGTGTTCGATCAGTGCGCGATCGACCCGCAGCGCGTCGCCGTGGGCGGATTCTCCGACGGCGCGACGTACGCGCTCTCGATCGGTCTCGTCAACGGCGACGTCTTCACCCATGTCGTCGGCCACTCGGCCGGTTTCATCATCGGCGGAACGCGGCACGGCAAGCCGAAGGTGTTTCTCTCGCACGGGCGGCAGGACAACATCCTGCCGATCGATCAATGCGGCCGGCGGATCGCCGCGCAGCTCAGGCGAGAAGGATACGAGCTCCGGTTCGATGAATTCGATGGAGGACACACAGCGACGACGGAGATGAGGGAAAAGGCAATGCAGTGGTTCGTAGGAACGGCGTGAAACGGCGTGAACAGCGCCGTTCGCCATGCCTCGTCTTGCAATTGCCTGTATCTTGCCATATTCTTTCATGTGATGAGCGTCGTTCCTCGCCCTGCTTCCAACCTCGATCCCTCCGGCGTCGTCGCCAAGGCCGTGCTCTCGGCCGCCGAGCGACTCGGCCTGCGCAACCGCCAGCTCGCCGCGGTCATCGGCTCGAGCGAAGCGTCCGTATCGCGCCTCCAACATGGGCGTGGACTCGACCCGGACACCAAGGAAGGCGAGCTCGCCCTGCTCTTTCTCAGACTCTTCCGCAGCCTGGACGCCCTCGTGGGTGGCGACGACGCCAAAGCACGCCTGTGGCTCACCGCCGCGAACGATCATGTGAAAGGCGTGCCCGCGGAGCGAATCAAAACCGTCGAAGGATTGGTCGATGTCGTCCAGTATTTGGACGCGATGCGCGGGCGACTCTGAGATCAGGCCGCTGCAGCTCGCGCCGTGGCGCGCCGTCGAGGCGCAGCATCAGGTCTCGACGCGCAAGCTCGTCGATTCGGCCGAGGAGCAGATTCTTCTCGAGGAGCTGATCGACCGCGTGAAGCCGCCGGACGCGACGCGCGGCCGGTCGCACTACCTCTTGTCGACGCCGTTTCGGTATCCGCCGCTGCCGCACGGGTCGCGCTTCGGCGGCCGGCACGAGCAAGGCATCTGGTACGGCTCCGAGACGCGGCGCACGATGTTCGCCGAAGTCGCGTACTATCGGCTCATCTTCCTCGACGGCACGCACGCCAACCTGGGCGTCGTCACGACGCAACTGACCGCCTTCAACGTTCGCACGAGGTCGGCGCGAGGGATCGATCTCGTCGCACCGCCATTCGATGCGCACCGGCGCGCGATTGCGTCGCCCTCGAAGTACGCGGCGACGCAATCGCTCGGCGATGCGATGCGCGCAGCCGGCGTGGAGCTCGTGCAGTATCCGTCCGCGCGCGACACGGATGGCGGCGTGAACGTCGCGGCTTTTTCGCCGGCGGTGTTCGGCTCGGCGCGGCCACGTGGATTGGAGACGTGGCACTGCACGGCGACGCGCCAGCGCGTGGAGCTCGCGAAGCGCGATTACTTCGGCCGCGAGAGCTACGCGTTTTCGCGCGACGTGTTCCTCGTCGGTGGCGCGTTGCCGGCGCCCGCGGTCTGATGAGTGTCGGGGGCGATCGTGCACGTCCGCAATGGATTGTTGGCGCGGATGTCAGCGCTGTTCGTTAACTTGGGCTCGGCGACACCCTGGAGGCGGGCGTGACGATGACGAGCGTTGCGACGGGCGGCTTGGTCGCCTCGCCGTTCGGCGCCGCGCAGAGCCCCACCCCGTCGCAACGCCTGGCGATCGAGGCGGATCCGGCGTCGCTGCTCGTGCTCGCCGGTCCGGGCGCCGGCAAGACGTTCTGCCTCACCGAGCGAATCCGCTTTCTGATCGAGCGACATCGCTTCGATCCCGCACGCATCTGCGCGTTCACGTTCACGAACAAGGCCGCCGGCGAAATCGCGCATCGTCTGGAAACACAGATGGGCGACGCGGCGGCTCGCGTCAAACGAGGCACGATCCACGCGTTCTGCGCCGAGCTGCTCCGCGAGCTCGGCGCGAACGTGCTGCTCGAGCGGGGCTTCGGCATCGCCGACGAAGAGTATCAGCTCAGCGTCCTGCGCCGCATCGAGGGCCGCTCGCGTCGCTGGCACAAGCGCGTCCTGAACCGCTTCTCCGCGCACCGGTTTCGCGGCGACGTGCTCGAGCACGACGAGCTCGCGCTGTTCGAGAAGTATGAGCATTTTCTCGAGGTCCGGAAGCTCGTCGACTTCGACACGCTCGTGATCAAGGCCGCCGAGCTGCTCGAGCGGCCGGCCGACGGCGCCGCCATTCGCTCGCGGTGGGACGTCGTACTCGTCGACGAATTCCAGGATCTCAATCCGGTCCAGTACCGAATCGTCCGCGCGCTGGCGCACGATCACGGCCACGTCTTCGCGGTCGGCGACGACGAGCAGTCGATCTACTCGTGGGCCGGGGCGGACCCGCGAGTCTTCCTCGCCTTCGCCAAAGACTTTCGTCTGTCGCGCGAAGTGCACCTCGAGGAGAATCGGCGCTGCCCGCGCGACGTCTTCACCTTCGCCCGCAAGCTGATCGCCTTCAACCCGCCGCTTTTCACCAGCCGGTTTCCGCCGCGCGCGGACCGGGAGTCGCCGTTTCCGATCGGCGTCGAAGGCTTCGAGACCGACGAGCACGAGTCGGCGTGGATCATCGCCGACGTCAAGCGCGACCGCGAGGCGCATGGCCACGAGTGGGGCGACGTCGCGCTGCTCTACCGCAAGCACGAGATCGGCGAAGCGCTCGAAGCGGCGCTCCTGAATGCGGGCATCCCGTGCCGGCTCGCGCACGGCCGCGCGCTCGCCGACGATCCCGTCGTCGCCTACGTCCTCGCGGCGCTTCGCGTCATCGCTCGGCCGAAGGATGCGCTGCTTCGCGATGCGTTTTTCCGCGTCGTGCTGCCGAAACCGCTGGTCGACCGCGCGCGCGCCCGGGCTGAATCGAAGGGCCGGTCGGTCGGCGACCAGCTCGCGATCTGGGCCAAAGGCGCACAGCGCAAGGACGAGGACGCGCGCCGAATGCGGCGCGCGATCGCCGACTGTCGCAATCTCCAGGCGCTCGGGCGCACGCATCCGTCGCTCGCGGCGCTCGTGCAGGACCTGCTGTCGCGGCGCGTCGGCGTGTATCGCTCGCTCCTCGAGGACCGGCACGACGAGATCACGGATCCCGAATCGCTCGCAGACGTCGTCGCCCTCGCCGCGCGACTGCGCGGCGCCCGCGATCGCGCCGCGGAGCTCTGGCTGCCGAGGATGGGCGGCGTCGAGATCGCGCTCAAGGGAATTCTCATCGCGATCGGGTTCCGAACGGTGACGCTCGGCGGCGCCCCGCCGACGGGCGCCGAGCACATTCGCCCCGACGAGACGCCGTCGGTCGGCATCGTGCTCGGCGTGTTCAAGGCGGCGCAGCTGCTCGAGATCGAGGACGTCGGCGATCCGTTCGACAGCTTCACCGCGATCGACCTCGAGACTACCGACAACGACACGAGCAAGGCCGAGATCGTGGAGATCGCGGCCGTGCGCGTGCGCGAGGGGGCCATCGTCGAGCAGTATCATTCGCTCGTGAAGCCACGCGTGCCGATCGCGCCGGCGGCGACCGATACGCATGGATGGCGCGCGGAGGACGTCGAGTCGTCGCCCTTCTTCGAGGACGTGTGGCCGGCCTTTCGCGACTTCTGCGGCGAGGACGTCGTGGTGGCGCACAACGGCTACGACTTCGACTTCAAGATTCTGCAGCGGATGGTGCGCGCGCGGGACGAACGGTTCGAGTTGTGCACGTACGACACGCTGCCGCTCGCCCGCGACCTCCTGCACACGAGCAAGAAGCTCGAGCACCTGGCGCCGATGTTCGGCATCGAGACCGGTCGCTCGCACCGCGCGCTCGACGACACGAAGGCGCTCGCGCAGGTGACGATGGCGCTCGACAACCTGAAGCGCATTCGCTCTCGCAAGACCGCGCTCGCCAATCTCCTCGACTACGTCGGACTCGGTCTCGCGCTGTCGGATCCCGCGACGCTTCCCGACGAAGGCCGCTTGCTCCGAGAGATCCTACGCGTCTACGCGCTCGGCCGCTACACGAACTGCCTCGAGGTGTACGAGCGCGAACAGGGCGACGATCTCACGATTCCGACCGTCGACGAAGTGATCGAAGCGCTGGGCGGCGCGGACGCTGATGGTGAAGATCCGCGCCGACAAGACGGCCGACGAGCGCTATCCCGCCGCGATGCTGCGGCTCCGGCGCCTGATCGCCGAAATTCCCGACGGCTCGCTCGACGAGCAGATGTCGCTCTTTCTCGAGCGCGCGATGCTCTCCAAGTGGGATGGGCATGAGCCGGATCGCGCGCGCGTGAACCTCCTCACGCTCCACTCGACGAAGGGGCTCGAGTTCTCGCGCGTCTACATCGCCGGCGCGGAAGACGGCCAGCTGCCTGGCGGAACGCAGGCGAAGCCGTCGACCGTCGACGAGATCGAGGAAGCGAGGCGCGTGCTGTACGTCGGCATGACGCGGACGATCGACCGGCTCGTGTTGACGCGCGTCGAGACGCGCGGTGGGAAGCCGACTGGCGGCCACCAATTCCTCGATGAGATGGGGCTCGCGCCGGAGGCGGCAGAATGAGCGAGACAGAATGGCGCGTCGCCATCGGCGACGATCACACGCGAGCCGTGTACGAGCCCGCGACGACCGGCGAACAGATCGCCGTGTTCGTGATGGCACACGGCGCCGGCGGCAACATGTCGGACCGCGCGATGCTCGCCGCCGCGAATGCGCTCCGCGCGCGCGGCTTCGGTGTCGTTCGATTCAACTTCCTGTACAGGGAGCGAGGCTCCGGACGTCCTGACCAGATGCCGAAGCTCGTGGAGACCGTGGCCGGGGTCGTCGCTCGGGCCCGCGGCGAGCTCGGCGCGCCGCGGCCGCTCGTCATCGGCGGACGGTCGATGGGCGGTCGAGCCGCGTCAATGCTCGCCGCCGAGGGATTCGACGCGGACGGATTGCTGCTGCTCGCGTACCCGCTTCATCCACCCGGCCAGCCGTCGAAGCTTCGCGACGAGCATCTGCGGCGAATTCGAATGCCGGTGATCTGCTTCAACGGCACCCGCGACGCGTTCTGCACGCCCGACCTGATGACGCGCGTGCTCACGACGGTCACGGCGCCGTGGGAGATGCACTGGCTCCAAGGCGCCGACCACAGCTTTCACGTGCTCAAGTCGTCGGGGCGCACCGACGCGAACGTCGTGAACGAGATGGCTGACGCGAGCGAGCGCTGGGTCGCGCGTCTCGCTCGGTGAGCGCCTGATTTCGCTTCGGCAACGGCACGGCGCGGGACAGGTCCAGACCACGACGGTAATGACCGCCATCGGCTGCACGGGTGCCGCCTGGCTCACGCCGTTCGACGGGAAGCCCTAGTCGGCCGGCCGGCCCAGATTCGCCTTCCCACGTGGCCGCCGCCGCCGTATCCTAGCGATCTACCATGGTTCGCGCGTTATCCAGAAGGTGAACGCGACCCCGCCGCTAGTACCGATCAGGAGGATGGCCCGTGCTCTACGCCCCGACGCTCCGCCGCGCGCTGTTTGTTGCAATCCTCGTCTCGCCGCTCGCCGCCGTGCAGGCGCAAGCCCCGGCCAAGAAGGCGCTCAGCGTTGACGACTACTCGCGATGGCGCGCCATCGGCAGCCAGGCGGTTTCCGGCGACGGCAAGTGGGTGACCTACGTGCTGTCGCAGACGAACACCGCGCCCGCCGAGGCCAAACCCGTGCTGCACATCCTGCGGCTCGACACCAACGCGGACGTCGAAGTCGCGAACGCGACGGCGCCGGCCTTCTCGTCGGACTCGAAGTGGATCGCGTATCAGATCGATCCGAACCCCGGCGGTCGCGGTGGTCGCGGCGGCCGTGGCGGTGGTGCTGGTGGCGCGGCTCCGGGCGGCGCCCAACCCGGCCAGGGACGCGGCGGCGCCAACACGCCCCCCGCGCTGCCTCGGCGCGTCGAGCTCCGCAATCTCGTCACGGGCGCCGTGCAGTCGTGGCAGGACATGCAGTCGTTCACGTTCGCCGCCAACTCGAGCCACCTCATCCTGCGCCGTCGTGCGCCGGCCAGCGCGGGCGCGGCGGGCGGGCGTGGCGGCGCTGGCGGAGGACCTCCGGGCGGCGGTGCGCCAGGCGGAGGCGCGAATGGCGCGGCCGCTGAAGGCGCGGGCGGATCGCACGGCTCCGACGTCATCGTGCACGATCTCTCGACCGGCCACGACCAACTGCTCGGCAGCGTCGGCGAGATCTCGTTCAACAAGAAGGGCGACCTGCTGGCCTACACGGTCGATGCAACACCGAAGGACGGCAATGGCCTCTTCGTCCTCGACCTCCGCAACGGCCGAGTGAACCCGCTGGACAACGACTCACGCGTCTACGGCCGCTTGACGTGGAACGACGGCGGTAACGCGCTCGCCGTGCTCAAGGGGATCGACGTCGACAAGATGCGCGAGCGCGACAACATGCTGCTCGTCTACCCCGACGTGCCGGCCGTGCTCGGCGTCGCCGAGATGGCGCCCCTCAAGCTCGATCCGTCGAAGGCGTCGAATTTTCCGAAGGGCTTCGTGTTGAGCGACCGCGCCGCCGTCGTGTGGAGCGACGACAGCAAGCGCGTGTTCTTCGGCATCAAGGAACAGGTGCCGGCGCCCGACACGTCGGCGGCGGGCCGCCGGCGCACGGCCGACGACCTCGCCGACGTCGACGTCTGGAACACGAAGGACGAACGGATTCAGTCGGTGCAGATGATCCGCGCCGACGCCGATCGCAATTTCACGTATCGCGAAGCCTACAATCTCGCGACCGACAAGTTCGTCCTGCTCGCCGACTCGACGATGCGCGAGCTCGATGTGAGCGAGGATGGCCGCTGGGCCGTCGGGCGCGACGTGCGCGGCTACGTCTCCGACTACAAGAGACCCGCCGCCGACATCTATCGGGTGAATACGTCGACGGGCGAGAGAACCCTGATCGCGAAGAATCAGCTCATCGGCCAGCACGTGCTCGGCATCTCGCCCGACGGCAACACGTTCCTCTACTGGAAGGACAACAAGTTCCAGGCGTACAACCTCGACGCCGCGACGACGAAGACGCTGAGCTCCGGCACCGCGGGCTTCGTCGACATGGAGTTCGACCATCCGGGCCCGCGGCCCTCGTACGGCATCGCCGGCTACACGACTGACGGCAAGTCGGTGATCGCGCAGAGCCAGTACGACCTGTGGGCCGTGCCGCTCGACGGATCCGCGCCGAAGAATCTCACGAACGGCATGGGCAAGAAAAACGAGGTTCGCTTCCGCTACGTCCGCATCGAGCCTGATTCGAACGCGCCGGCGGCGCCGGGCGGCGGTGGTGGACGGGGCGGCGGCCGGGGCGGCGCGCGCGCCATCGATCTCTCGAAGCCCGTCACGCTCTCGGCGTACGGCGAGTGGACGAAGAAATCGGGCTTCTACGAGCTGGCCGACGGGCAGATGAAGGAGCTCGTCTTCGACACGGCGTCATTCTCGAATCCGACCAAGGCAACGAACGCCGACGTCTTCCTGTTCACGAAGCAGACCTTCACGGAGTTCCCGGATCTTCGCGTGTCCGGCCCGGGATTCAAGGATTCGAAAAAGATCTCCGACGCGAACCCGCAACAGTCCGAGTACCTCTGGGGCCACCGCATCCTGTTCGACTTCAAGGATCACGACGGCCATCGGCTGCAGGGGCTGCTCACGATTCCGGACGACTACAAGCCGGGCGAGAAGCGCCCCATGCTCGTCAATTTCTACGAGAAGAACTCGCAGAACATGTATCGCTACTCGGCGCCGAGCTTCTTGAGCAGCATGGGCTCGATGCCGATCGAGGCGACGACGAAGGGCTACATCACGATGATCCCCGACATCTACTTCCACACGGGGCGGTCGCACTCGGACATGCTCGACGCCGTGGAAGCGGCGACGAAGAGAGTCATCGCGATGGGGTACGTCGACCCGAAAAAGATCGGCATCAACGGCCACAGCTACGGCGGCGAGGGCGCGGCGTTCATCGGCACCCGGTCGCGACTGTTCGCGGCGGTCGGCATGGGGGCGGGCGTCACGGATCTCTATCAGGACTTCAATCAAAATTGGGGCTGGGCGTATCAGGTGCCAGGCGGCAGCGGCGCGAACGGCGACGACTACTACCTGTACGGGCAAGGTCGATGGGGCTTCTCGCCGTGGGACAAGCCCGACGTCTACATGTTCGAGTCGGCGCTGACGCACGTGCCCGAGGTGACGGCGCCGTTCCTCATCATGCATGGCACCGCGGATCCGACGGTCGCGTTCCAGAACGGCCTCGGGTTCTACAACGCGCTCCGCTACAATGGCAAGAACGCGGTGCTTCTCGCCTACACGGGCGAGGGACACGGCCTCCGCGGCCTGGCGAACCGGAAGGATCTCACGATCCGGTATTTCCAGTTCTTTGATCACTACCTGAGAGGCGCGCCGGCGCCGAAGTGGATGACCGACGGCGTGCCGTTCCTCCAAAAGGACGCGGCGAAGGCCGAGGGTCAGAGCATCGTTCCGTAAGCAGTGAACGTCGACCAGTGATCACGAGGGATCCCCCGGGGGCGTGGCCTTTGCGACCTCGCTCTCGAGCAGCGGCAGCAGTGTCTCGATCTCCACCGGTTTCACGAAATGGGCGGTGAATCCGGCATCGCGTGACCTGATGCGATCCGACGGCTGACCGTAGCCGGTGATCGCGATGAGCTGTTGTCCGACCGGATAGGCGCGGCGCAGTTGGCGCGCGAGCTCGTAGCCGTCCATGCCTGGCAGACCGATGTCCACCAAAACGACGCGAGGACGGATCGCCGCCGCCGCGTCGAGCGCCGCGGGTCCATCGCCGACCGCCGTGGCCCGGAATCCACAGACTTCCAGCAGACGGCACAGACTCCGGCGTGCGTCGTCGTTGTCGTCCACGATGAGAATGGATCGAGCTGGATCGGAATCGCCGACGGGGCGCGCGCGATCGGACGACGAACGAGCCGATGGCTGCGACGCCGCCATGACCGCCGGAATCTCGACCACGACGACCGTGCCTTTGCCTCGGCCTTCGCTCATCGCGCGTACGGTCCCGCCGTGCAGCGTCACCAGATTGCGAACGATCGTGAGCCCCAAGCCGAGCCCGCTCTGCGCGCGGTCCGCGGGCTGGCCGCGCTGAACGAACAGGTCGAACACACGGTCCAGCATCTCCGGTTCAATGCCTTCGCCATGATCGCTCACCGTGATCACCACCCGGTCTCCGCTGCCTTCGGCCGAGAGATGAACCTCTTGCCCGTCGGTGCTGAACTTCGCGGCGTTGGTGAGGACGTTCGCGAGCGCCTGGACGAGCCGCGACTGGTCGCCGACGACGGTGAGGCCCGTGGCGACCTCGACGCTCAGTCGCTGCCGCTTTCGAAGAAAGAGCGGCCGAGCCACCTCCACGGCCTGCGCCGCGACAATGGCGACGTCGATCGGCTCCATGTGCAGCTCGACGTGCCCCCGCGTGATGCGCGATACGTCGAGCAGATCGTCCACCAGGCGGCGAAGATGTGCCACCTGTCGATCGATCAGCTCCAACTCCTCGTCGTCGCGGCCGCGACGCCTGAGGATCTCGAGCGCCGTCACGATCGGCGCGAGAGGGTTCCGCAGCTCGTGGCCCAGCATGGCCATGAACTCGTCCTTGTCGTGCGACTTGCTCTCGGCTTCGCGAGCCGCTTCCTCGTGGGCGCGCGCTTGGGTGACGTCTTCGCACACGATGTACGCCGTCGCTCCGTCGGGGCCCTGGGCCACTCGTGTCGTCTCTTTCACCCACATGACCGAGCCGTCCTTGCAGACTTTGCGGAAGGCGGTCTCGCGCACCTCGCCGGGATCGTCGAAGCAAGCGGCGAGGTGATGCATCACCGCGTTCCGGTCGTCAGGATGCACGATCGCCAGAACGCTCTTGTCCAGAAGCTCGTCGGCCGCGTACCCCAGGTGTCGCTCGGCGTACGCGTTGAGACTTCGAACGGTGCCGGAGCAGTCCACCGTGAAGAACATCGACGGCGTCGAGTCGTAAAACAGACGGAAGCGGTTGTCGCTCGTGCGGAGCTCGCCCGCGATTCGCTCCTGCTCGCGCAGGAGCTCGACCTTCATCAGCGCCAGGTTGACCTGTCCCGCCACGACGCCGACGAACTCGTGCTCCTCCGGCGTCCATCCACGGTCCAGCCGGACCTGATTGAGCACGAGCAGATAACACCCGTCGTCGAATCGGCGGATCGGATACCACAACAGGCGCTGGATCGCCATCTGGTCGTGGAGCAGCGCGTCGGCGCCGTCGGCGGCGAGGTATGGATGGACGTTCGTTCGGCTGCTCTCGAGCGCCTCGCCGCTCCGCGCAATCTCCCGCGTCGCGGTTGCGAAGAGCGTCAAGGAATAGGTGTTCTTCGTCGCCGAGACGTGACTGGACGGATCGAGCCACTCACAGAGTGCGACCGCCGTGCCGCGCGAGTAGGACACGTCGTAGATCAGCGCGCGATCGGCACACAACGTCGGGCCCGCGATGTCGACGAGCGACTGGAGGATGTCGTTCGTCGTGTCGCCGCGCAGAATGGCGTCCGACAATCGATTGACTGCGTGGGACAGTTCGAGACGACGATCGTGAGACGTGAGCACCGGCAAAGTCGTGAGAGCCTGAACCATCGTCCGCGCGCGAAAGGTGCACCGCTCGTCCGCGGCTGTCCATTCACCGCGAACGTTCGGTGTTCCCTCGACGATGTCCGCCTGGCGAGCGGCCGCGACGGGCCGTAATGTTTCGGCTTCTTTCGGGGAGCGCCCACACGTGACGCAGGCCGGCGAGCTCACACTTTCCCAGCCTCAGGACGACGCCGGCCTCTTTGGCTGGTGGCGGGTCGCGAGCGCCGCGTCGCGGCGTGCTCTCGTCGCGGCATCGTTGGGGTGGGCGCTCGACGCGTTCGACGTGATGCTCTTCTCGCTCACGTTGGCCGCCGTGATCGCCGATCTGGGGCTCACCAAGACCCAGGCCGGCGCGCTCGGCTCGATCACGCTGCTTGGCGGCGCCGCGGGTGGCCTCATCTTCGGCCACGTCGCCGACCGGTTCGGCCGCACGCGCGCGCTGATCTCGAGCATTCTCATCTACTCGGTGTTCACCGCCGCCTGCGGGCTCTCGCAAAACCTGTGGCAGTTCGCGCTGTTCCGCGCGCTGCTGGGGCTCGGCATGGGCGGCGAATGGGCCAGCGGCGCGGCACTCGTGTCCGAGACGTGGCCGGCGAAACACCGCGGGCGCGCGCTCGGGCTGATGCAGAGTGCGTGGGCGATCGGCTTCGCCGCCGCGGCGCTCGTCGTCGGATTCGTGCTGCCGCGCTGGGGTTGGCGCGCGGTGTTCTTCGTCGGAATTCTGCCGGCGCTGGCCACCGTCTGGGTGCAGCGCACGGTCGAGGAGCCCGAGGTTTGGAAAGCGCATCGCGCTGAACGCGCCGCCGGCCGTTCGCCCGCCGCCGGCGCCAGCGCGACCCGATTCACGGACATCTTCCGCGGGAAGATGCTGCGCCTCACGGCCGTCATCACCTTCATGAACGCGTGCGCGCTGTTCGGCTGGTGGGGACTGAACGGCTGGGTGCCGGCGTATCTGTCACTGCCGACGGCGCAGGGCGGAGTCGGTCTCAGCGCGCAGACGATGTCGTGGTTCATCGTCGCCATGCAGGTCGGCATGTGGATCGGCTATGTGTCGTTCGGCTTCATCACCGACGCGATCGGGCGAAAGCGCGTGTACGTGACGTATCTCGTGCTCGCGAGCGTGCTCTTGCCGGTCTATGGATCGCTGACGGCGCCGCTCGCGCTGCTCTTGATCGGACCGTTCGTCGCGTGCTTCGGAACCGGCTTCTTCAGTGGCTTCGGTGCCGTCACCGCCGAGGTATACCCGACGAGCGTGCGCGCCACGGCGCAGGGGTTCACGTACAACTTGGGACGCGTCGCGAGCGCCGCGGCGCCGTTCACGGTGGGCAGGCTCGCGACGACGAGTGGATTCAGTCTCGCTTTTACGGTCGCCGGCGCGGCGTATTTGTTGGCGGCGCTCACGTGGATCGCGATTCCCGAGACCCGAGGACGAGAGCTCGAGTAGTCGCGCGCCGCGCTCATTTCTCGGTGCGCGCGCCATGCATACGTTTCATACCAGTGGTCTGTTCGACCTGATCGCCGTTGGACACATTCTCGTGGCGATCCGCGAGAGACGCGGCGTCCGTCCGAAGGGAACGCTCCATGATTCGTTCGATCATTGTCGCCGCTGCATTGGCGGCACCGCTCGGCGCGCAGCAACGGGATACGACAAAATTCCCGACCTCCGTCGCGCTCGGGCCGCGCAACGCGTACACCCCTAAATCCTCTCGCGCGGACACGCTGCGCGGGTCGTTCACCACGCCCGGCCGCGCGTGGTGGGACGCTTCGTTTTATGACCTGCACGTCAGCGTCAGTCCGCGTGACAGCAGCGTCAGCGGCTACAACGCGATCACCTACAGGGTGCTCGAGCCGGCGACGGAGATGCAGATCGACCTCATGGAGCCGCTCGAGGTCGACAGCATGGTGCAGGATGGGAGGCAGGTTCGTTTTCGACGTGAGGGTGCGGCGTTCTTCGCGACGCTGACGTCGCCCCAGCCCGCGGCCGCTCGCAAGACGATCGCCGTCTACTACCACGGCCGGCCGCAGATCGCGAAGAACCCACCGTGGCAGGGCGGCTTCACGTGGACCACGGACAGCCTGGGTCGCCCGTGGGTCGTGACGACCGATCAGGGCATGGGCGCGTCGGTGTGGTGGCCGAACAAGGACACGCAAGCCGACGAACCCGATAGCCAACGCGTCGCGCTCACGCTGCCCGATCCGATGATGGACGTCTCCAACGGACGACTCCGTGGCACGAAGCACAATTCGAATGGCACGACGACCTACGAGTGGTTCGCGAAGAATCCGATCAACAACTACGCGATTGCGGTGGCCGGCGGGACGTACGCGCACTACACCGAGACGTACAATGGCCTGAAGGGCAAGCTGACGATGGATTTCTGGCCGCTCGACTACAACCTCGAGAACGCGCACCGGCAGTGGGATCAGGCGCGGTCGATGATGCAGTGCTTCGAGCACTGGTTCGGGCCGTATCCCTGGTACGAGGACGGCTACAAGCTGCTGGAGGTGCCGAACACCGGCATGGAACACCAAAGCGCGGTGTCCTACGGCAACTGGTTTCAAAACGGCTACCGCAAGCGCGACGGCTCCGGCACCGGACTCGGCCTCAAGTGGGATTTCATCATCGTCCACGAGAGCGCGCACGAGTGGTTCGGCAACAACATCACGGCGAAGGACAACGCCGACATGTGGGTGCACGAGAGCTTCGCGAACTACGCGGAAGGCATCTACACCGAGTGTCTCTTCGGCAAGGACGCCGGCGCGCAGTACATCATCGGCAACCGCCGCGGCATCCGGAACGACCGGCCGATCATTCCCGCGTACAATGTGAACGACCAGGGCTCGGGCGACATGTACCCGAAAGGCGGCGAGATGCTCCATACGATCCGCCAGATCGTCGGGAACGACGAGAAGTGGCGGTCGATTCTTACGGGGCTGAACGCCACGTTCTGGCATCAAACCGTGATGGGGGCGCAGATCGAGCAGTATATCAGCACCCGCGCCGGGGTAAACTTGTCGAAGGTGTTCGACCAGTATCTTCGTACGACGATGATTCCGGCGTTCGAGTACAAGATCGACGGCGACACCCTGCGATATCGCTGGTCGAACGTCGTGAAGGGATTCGACATGCCGGTGGGTGTGACGCTCGATTGGCCGGTGATGACGACGATCCATCCGACCGAGGCATGGCAGTCGGTGCGCGTGAGGCTGCCCAACGCGACCGACTTCCGCGTCGATCAGAACTACTACGTGAACCCGAAGCGCGTCGAATAGCCGCGCATTTCCCTCGACATCGACATGCGTTTTCATCGTGCTGCTGCCTGTGCCATCGCGATCGTCGCGGCATCATCGCCCGCGCAGACGCCGTCCAAGCGCGTCGTGCGTGTGGGCGATCTCTACCGCCTCAAGAACGTCGCGGCGCCGCAAGTGTCGCCCGACGGACAGTGGGTCGCGTACACGGTGGCCACGCTCGATTCCGTGAAGGACAAGTCGAACACCGACGTCTGGATGACGAGCTGGGACGGCGCCCAGGCGATTCAGTTGACGTCGTCGCCCGACGCGGAGACGACGCCGCGCTTCAGCCCCGACGGTCGCTACCTGTCGTTTCTCTCGTCGCGCGAAGGCGGCAAGGGATCGCAGCTCTGGCTGCTCGACCGGCGCGGCGGCGAAGCGAAGCGCGTCACGGAGCTCAAGGGCGGCATCGACGACTACGACTGGGCGCCGGACAGCAAGCGCATCGCGCTCATCATGCACGACGTCGCCGAGCCGGACTCGAATGCGAAGCCGAAGCCGATCGTCATCGACCGCTACCACTTCAAGGACGACGACAACGGCTATCTCGACTCCACACGAAGCCATCTCTACACGTTCGATCTCGACGCCAGGAAGCTGACTCGCCTCGCGCCGGGATCGTTCGACGAGTCGAGTCCCGTGTGGTCGCCCGACGGCAAGTGGATCGCGTTCCAGAGCGACCGCTCGTCGCCGGACGCCGATCGCGCGAACAATTCGGACATCTATGTCGTCGAAGCGAAGGAAGGCGCACAGCCGCGCCAGCTCACCACGTTCAACGGGCCTGACGGCGGCCCAATCTCCTGGAGCCCCGACGGCCAGCTGATCGCGTATTTGCGTGGGAGCGAGCCGAAGTACTTCGCGTACACCGAGGATCGGCTCGCGGTCGTCCCGGCGGCGGGCGGCGAGTCGCGCATTCTCACCGCGGCGCTCGATCGCCCCGTGCAATCGCCGCGGTTTACCGCCGACGGCTCCGCGATCACGTTCCTCTATGTCGACGACCGCGCGGAGTTGATCGGTCAAGTGTCGGCGCGGGGCGGCCCCGTCAACCGGCTGATCGACGGACGGCGCGTCGTGAGCGCGATCTCGACGTCGAGGACCGGGAAGACCGCCGTGCTCGCGTCGACCCCGCAGCACCCGTCCGAGGTCTACGCGCTCGAGAATGGCGCGTTGCGTCAACTCTCGCATCAGAACGACGCGTGGCTCGCCGAGGTCGCGCTGGCGACGACCGAGGACGTCCAGTTCAAGACGAAGGACGGGACCGACGTCCACGGCTTGCTGATCAAGCCGTCCGGCTACGTCGCGGGTACGAAGTATCCGCTGCTGCTGCGCATTCACGGCGGACCAGGCTCGCAGGACCAGCATGCGTTCAGCTTCGAGCGCGAACTATTCGCGGCAAATGGATACGCCGTACTCAACGTCAACTATCGCGGCAGCAACGGACGTGGCGAGAAGTATCAGCAAGCGATCTTCGCCGACTGGGGGAACAAGGAAGTCGTCGACCTGCTCGCGGGCGTCGACTACGCAATCGCCATCGGCGTCGCCGACCCCGACCGGCTCGGCATCGGCGGCTGGAGCTACGGCGGCATCCTGACCGACTACACGACGGCGACGACGACGCGCTTCAAGGCGGCGACGTCGGGCGCCGGCAGCGCGCTGCAGACGTCGATGTACGGCGTCGACGAGTACGTGTATCAGTACGACAACGAGCTCGGTCCGCCGTGGAAATCGCAGGATCTCTGGATCAAGTTGTCATACCCGTTCTTTCACGCCGACCGGATCACGACGCCAACGCTGTACTTGGGCGGCGACAAGGACTTCAACGTTCCGCTCGTCGGCGGCGAGCAGATGTATCAAGCGCTGCGGAGCCTGAACGTCCCGGCGCAGCTCGTGATTTATCCTGATCAACACCACGGCCTCACGCGACCCAGCTTCAACGTCGATCGCCTGACGCGTTACGTGGCGTGGTACGACAAGTATCTCAAGCCGTCGGCGATTCAAGCGGGCGGCACCGTCCGGCCATGATCGTCGCCTCTCATCTCGGAACTCTCATGCGTAACGCGCTCGTCGCTGCGGGATTGTCGCTCGTCGTTTTCCATCAGTCTGCCATTGCGCAGAACCCGGCCGGCGGCGGTCGCGGGCGCGGCGGTGGCCGCGGAACACCGATCGCCGCGGGCGAGCAGTGTCCCGCCGGTACGACGGAGATTCGTCCACGCAGCTGCATGGCGCCTGAGAATCCGCCGCCGAGCATTGTGGACTATCGCCCGCACTCGACGCTCGTCACGCCGGCGCACCTCGTGCCAAAGGCGAAGTACCCGGCGGTGGACTTCCACGGTCACCCCCAGGGCCTGCTCACTCCCGACGGGCTCGTCAGGCTCGGAAACGCGCTCGACAGCTTGAACGTCCGGATCATGCTGTCGGCGGACAACATGTCGGGGGACCGCCTCAAGACGACGCTCGCCAACATCAAGGCGAACGACAGGATGAAGGACCGCGTGCGCGTGCTCGCGGGCATCGACTTTCGCAACGTCGGTCCCGGCTGGGCGCAGAAGGCGGTCGCGCAGCTCGATGCCGACGTCGCCGCCGGTGCCGTGGGCGTCGGCGAGATCTCGAAGAGCTTCGGCCTCTCGATCAAGAAGCCCGACGGCTCGCGCCTCAAGATCGACGACCCCGAGCTCGATCCGATCTGGGACGAGTGCGCGAAGCTCGGCCTTCCCGTCTTCATCCACACCGCGGATCCGCAAGAGTTCTTCGAGCCGATCGACTACGCGAACGAGCGGTGGCTCGAGCTGTCGCTCTTCGCCGATCGCCGCTATCCGCAGGATCGCTTTCCGAGCTTCGAGACGCTGATGACCGAGCGGGACAACCTGTTCCGCAAGCACAGGAACGTCACGTTCGTCGCGGCGCACATGGGTTGGCACGCCAACAACCTCGCGCGGTTGGGCAAGATGCTCGACGAGATGCCGAACCTGTACACCGAGGTTGGCGCCGTGCTGTACGACATCGGCCGCCAGCCGCGCGGCGCGCACGATTTCTTCATCAAGTATCAGGACCGAATTCTCTTCGGCAAAGACTCGTTCCAGCCGGAAGAGTATCCGTACTACTGGCGCGTGTTCGAGACGCACGACGAGTACTTCGACTACTACCGGAACTACCACGCGTTCTGGAAGCTGTACGGCATCGATCTGCCGGACAGCGTGCTGAAGAAGGTCTACTTCGAGAACGCGCTGAAGATCACGAAGGGCATTCCACAGAACGGCTGGCCGCGGTAGTCGGATATCCGCAACCAGCATCCCGAGCCCGTCGCGCAATCTCGAACCCGCGACGAACCCCTCGAGAAAGAGTTTTCTGGTTTCTCCGCGCCATCCGCGAATTCCGCGATTCACAAAGTCGTTGTGGCCGGCCGGGTCCCAACGACTTTATGAATCGCGGAATTGGCGGATCTAGCGGATTGCGCGGAAATTCAGAACCTCTCTTTGTGTCCGTCCTGCCCGCCTTGCAATGGCGTGATTCCCCTCTGAATGGGGCGCAACCAGTTGCGCTCGGAGCACGCGAAGCACCGGCAGCGATTGCTCATCGGGCCGTGGGGCCACGGTGTCCCACGCTTTCCAGACGGCGACTTCACCTTCGGGGACATGAACTTCGGCCCGAACGTGAAGATCGACTTTCAGGCGATGCAGGCCCGCTGGTTCGATTACTTCCTCAAGGGCGTCGACAACGGCATCGAGACGGAAGCGCCCGTCTAGATCTTCGTCATGGGCGCGAACGTCTGGCGCCACGAGCAGGACTGGCCGCTCGCGCGCGCGCGCGCGACGCCGTACTACGTCCACAGCAAAGGGTTCGCGAACAGCCGGTTCGGCGACGGCACCCTGAGCATCGAGACCCCGCGTGACGAGCCGGCGGATCACTATCGCTACGATCCGCGCAATCCGGTGCCGACATACGGGGGCCACGGCTGCTGCGACTACGGCTTCGCGGCCATGGGTCCGCTCGACATTCGCGTCAACCAGCAGCGGCCGGACGTGCTCGTCTACACGACGGCGCCGCTCGCCGAGGACACCGAGGTCACGGGCCTGCCGGAAGTGCGGCTGGTGTTCTCGACGGACGTCACCGATACGGACTTCTTCGCGACGCTGTCCGACGTCTACCCCGACGGCAAGGCGATCGACATCACCGAGGGGCAAGCCCGCGCGCGCTTCAGAGAGTCCGTCGAACACCCGAAGCTGCTGACGCCCGGTCGACAGGACTCTCTCGCGATCAAGCTCTGGGGCACGAGCAACCTGTTCAAGAAGGGCCACCGGATCCGCGTCCAGATCGCGAGCAGCAATTTTCCGCGCTACAATCGCAATCTGAACTCCGGCAAGGCGATGGCCGACGAGACCGAAGAGGACATCCGCGTCGCGAACCAGACGGTCTTCCACGCTCTGGGGCAAGCGTCGTCGATCGTCCTGCCGATCGTTCCCGCGCGGCGTGCCGGAGACAGCGATCGGCCGGGTGTGCTCCGGGGCGCACGGCGGTACTAGCGCCCGAACGCTATTTAGACATCTTGGTAGATCCCGGAGGACCCACCCCCCTCGAGGATCTCCATGAACGAACCAATGCTTCGTCCGCGCTCGGCGGTCGAGATCATCGACGCGGCGTTCGCGCTGTATCGAGCGAATTTCGCGACGCTCGCCGCGATCTCCCTCCTCTTGCTTGGGCCATTCGAGATCATCGGCGTGTTGGTCGGAGGCCAGACCGGCACCCTGATCTCGAGTCTGTCGAACCTCTTCGCGCCGATCGCCATTGGCGCCACGGTCGCCGCCGTGTCCGACGCGATGCACGGGCGGCCTGTCAGCGTGGGGAGCGCGTTCGGTCAAATCGCGGGACGCTGGGGGACCCTCGTGCTGGTCGCGTTCGCCCAGGGCCTCTTGACCATTCTCGGCTTCGTATTTCTGATCGTGCCGGGATTCATCGTGGCGTGCTGGACCTTCGCGGCGCCCATGGCGGTGGTCGTCGAGAACGCCGGCGGCGTATCGAGCGCGATCGGCCGATCGAGGCAGTTGACGCGAGGCCAATTCGGGCACGTATTCAGAACGCTCGCGCTGTCCTGGGTCATCGTCATCGTGCTGCTCATCGCCACCGGGATCGGGTTCGGCTTGCTTGGCAACTTCATCGGCCTCAGCGAGCAGATCACCGGATTCCTCGGGGCGTGGGCCTACTACCTGGTGGTGCCCGTCGTCGCGTCGGCGAGCGGGATTCTCTACTTCGACCTCCGCATCCGGACCGAGGCGTACGACGTCGAGCACTTGTCACAAATGCTTGGCGAAAGCGCGCCGAATCCGGCGTAGCTTACGTTGAGGTATGCGCCCGCGAATCGCGGTCGGTCATTCGCTCGCCGTCGTATTCTCGGCGGTGAGCCTCGCGCATGCTCAAGCGCGCGGCGGTCTCGCGGCCGCTGCCTCGGGCATGATCGACGGCGTCGTCTCCGACACGAGCCTGTCGCCGCTGGCCGACGCGACGGTCTCGATCGTCGGCACTGAGATCCGCGTCGTCACCGGACCAAGCGGTCGCTTCCGGCTCCTCGGCGTTTCGGCGGGACGTTACTTCCTTCTCGCACGCCGGATCGGCTACGAGGCGACGACGACACCGATCGACGTCGCCGAGCGCGACACACTTCGCCTCTCCATCGCGCTTCAGCCGGTCGCCGTGTCGCTCGACACGGTGAAGGTCGCGACACTCGACGTGTCACCGCGACTCGCCGAGTTTTACGCGCGCCGGAAGGTCGGTCCAGGACAGTTCATGACCGAGGACGAGATCGAGAAGTTGAACCTCGTCGCCGTGCCGGATCTTCTGCGGCGCTTTCTTGGAATCCGCATTTCATGGGACGGGACGCACGCCGCAAGCACTCGTAGCGCGGGTTGTCCGATCATGGCGATCGTCGACGGCATCGCGAGGTATTCGAATCTCCGCGACCTGCCGTCGCCGAAGGAGGTCGCGGCGATCGAGTTCTACAAGGGGCCGTCGGAGATTCCGCTTCAGTTCAAGTCGATGCTCGGCGACCACGTGTCGGGCATCACGGGGGTATCGTGCGGACTGATTCTCATCTGGACGCGGGATGGATCCTCGGCCGTGACGCGACCGCCGCGCTAGCTGTCGCCAACCGCAACGTCTCGCGTTCCGAGTCGTGCGTTGTGCGTCCCGTGTGACTGAAACACTCGAAACGCGACACGCATGACGCGAGACGCTCAGAGTAGCGCCGAGTAGCTCAACCTCCGACGACTCGCCGAAACGCGTCGACCGCGGGGGGCCCGGAACCAATCCCCTCGTCGTGCTTGAAGTAGACCAGCGCTTCGCTCCACGGCTGGGCCTCGATCGTCTTCCACCATTGCGACAACGCCACTGCGTCGTAGTCGAAGCGGTGCAAGCGCACGTAACCCCACGACGCCGTCGACACCACCGGCGACGAGAAATCCGGTTGGTCGATGATGCACATCGGAATGTCGCGCTCGCGGAGCACGGCATAGACGTCGTCGTCGAACCAGCTCGCCTCGCGAAATTCGATCGTGTACCGGCGATCGGGCGGCAAGAGCGCGACGAACGCGCGCAGCCGGTCGACATCCTTCTTCAGATTCGGCGGCAGCTGAAACAAAATCGCGCCGAGCCGCGCCCCGAGCGACGACGTGTTCTTGAGCAGGAACTCGACGGCGCTCGCGGCCTCGGGCTTGATGCGCGCGAAATGCGTGATGCGCTGGCTCGCCTTGATCGCGAACGTGAAGGACTCGGGCACTTGGGATGCCCAGTCGATCAGCACCTGCTCCTTCGGAAGGCGGTAGAACGTGTTGTTGATCTCGACCGTCGGAAACTTGCTCGCGTAATAGCCGAGCATGGCGTCGTCCTTCAGATCGCCCGGATAGAATGGGCCCTTCCACTCCTTGAACGCGAAGCCGCTCGTCCCCGCGCGCACCCTCATGACGCTTTCGACGCCGGCTCCTTGGACGACGCGAGGCTGGCCTTGAGCGCCTCCATGAGGTCGATGATCTTGCCGCCGCCGGCTTCAGGCGCCGCTTCGGCCGTGATGTCCTGGCCGTCGATCTTGCGCTGAATCGTCTCGAGCACGCGTTCGCGCACGGTGTCCTTGTACTTCGCCGGCTCGAATGTGTCGGTCGACGACTGCTCGATGAGCTGCTTCGCGAGCGTCAGCTCGGCGGGCTTCACGTCGCCGGAGGGAATCGTGACCTCTGTCGTCGGGCGCACCTCGTCGGCGTAGTGAAGTTGCTCCATCACGATCACGCCGTTGAGCGGGCGAAGCAGCACGAGGTACTGCTGTCCGCGCGCGGCGTATTGACCGAGGGCGGCCTTGCCCGTTTCCTGAAGCGCGGCCGCGAGCAGGCGGTACGCGCGCTCGCCGCCTTTGTCGGGCCCGAGGTAGTACACCTTCTCGAGATACTCGCGGTCGACCTTCGCGAGCGGAACGAACTCCGCCACGTCAATGGTCCCCGTCGCTTTTTCCTCGAGGGCCTTGAGCTCCTCCGGGTTCAGGATGACGTATTGATCCTTGGAGAACTCGTAGCCCTTGACGGTGTCGTCCCGGGTGACCACCTCGTTTTCTTTCGCGCAGATGTA
>CAVPIP010000002.1:0-378674 GCA_963705025.1 uncultured Gemmatimonadaceae bacterium
ACGCGGAAGGGTGTGTGAAATGTCACGTCTGTGGGTTTAGCGAGTGCGGTTGAGCATTCTTGGCTTCTCCCTGGCCCGGCCTCACGGGGAGCGGTCTTAGGTTGAGTGATCTGGATGGCACGGCGGCGCCGCCAATGGCGCCGCCGTTTCTTTTGCCCGTGTTGAAGCATTCGGCTGTCCAGACGCGTACGGCATCCCATGCCAGGACCGAGAGCAGAAGAGCGGTTGGCGCGGTTGAAACGGGAGGTTGGACGCAGCCGCGGTCGAAGAACGCCAAGGCGGGCGACAAACGGCGTTCGAGACGCCGCCATGGTCGAAACGTCGCGCTGTCGGCATTGCTCGCGATCGTGAAACTGTCGGCAATCATCGCGCTACCGTTCGTCGTTTACGTCCGGGCATCCGTATTCCTTTACGACCACGGCGCCCACGTCTGGGTCGCGATCGTGGGGGCTGCAGGGCTCACGACGGCGCTGGTGCTGATATACGCCGCAGCTCTTGCCCGCCAGCTTCGCGGTCGCGCTCGTGTGCGGAGCCTGCTGCGGTGGGTCGCCCTGCCGATCGTCGCGGCGTGGTGCCTTTCGTCGCTTTTCTTCCTTGCTCGAGTGAACGCAAAGTCCGACGAGGTGCGCGGATACTTCCTGTCGGTCCATCCGATCCTGCGCGTGGCACTCTCCACCGTGATCCTGGTTGACCCGGGCCTCGTGATCACGGACATGGCGCGAACGCCTTCGGACTACGGCCGCATGGGCCTACCGATCAACGACAAGAGCATGCACTACGAACAGCCCGACGGCTGGGTCGCATGCCGTGGATTTGCGCACGAACGCGAACGGCGAGATCAGGAACTGGGCGCTGCAACTCTACTTCGAGGTAATGGGCTTCAGTACGCTTCGCCACGTGGGAACCGCCGACCATCTCCACGTTCAGATGCGGCGACTCAACTAAATGTCATCCCGAGCGAAGCGAGGGATCTGCAGCTCAACCTGCAGATCCCTCGCTTCGCTCGGGACGACAGAGCTTCGTTCAGCTCACGGCGTCATCGACCGCTTCGTCCACACCGGCTTCTCCGGTAGCCGATCGCGGTCGATGATGCGCCCGTCCCTCATCACGAGAGACAGCTTTCGAATGTTGTGAATGTCGGCGAGCGGATCGGCGTCGAGCAGCAACAGATCCGCCAGCTTGCCGGTCTCGATCGTGCCGAAGTCCTTGAGGCCCTGCGACGCGATCGCGCCGTTCCTGGTTGCGGCCACGAGCGCCTGCGCTGGCGTCATCCCGAGCTCGACCAGCCCTTCGATCGCGGCGAGCGTCGCGGTGCCGGGCATCAAGTGCGCGTCCACGCGAGGTGCGCGACTGAACTCCGGCGCACCGCTCAAATACGTATCGGTCGACGGCGTCGTGATGCAACCGCCTTTGATGAGCGCCGCGGCGTTGTCGCGCCGGATCGCCGTGCGCTTCGACTCACGCTCGCGGCGGAGCTCCCATCCGGTCTTCTGGCGCGCCATCGCTTTGAGACTGTCGTTCTTCAACGAGTCGGCACGCGCCGAGTCCGTGCGCTGCTGCGCTTTGAGATAGTCCTTCCACGGCTTGCCGGTGATGCTGTTCGCGAGGATGGAGCAGATCACCTTGCGATCGACGATGAGCTTCACGAGGTCGGCGGGGATTGGCACATCGTGAACTTCGGGATGCTGAATGAGATCGATGCCCGCCAGCACCGAGACGCGCAACGGCTCCGGGTTCGTCGAATGCGTCTCGGCGAAGAGGCCGCGCTTGTGCACGGCGTCGACGAGCGCCTCCTGCTGCCGCGGCGAGAAGGTGATCAGGCTATTCGTGTGTGCCGTGCCGCCATACTTGACGAAGTTCGGTCCCTTGTCGAGGTAGGCGTCGATCGCGAGGCGAAGGGAGTCAGGCGGCAAGAGGAGCAGCTCCTCGCCAGCGCCCTGCGCGATGAAGTCCATCATGCGCTCGTCGAAGTAGGTCGCGGGCGCCGCGTTGGAGAAGAGCGGCGACTTGGGTCCGCCCCAGCCGACGATGTTGCCCGCCACGAGCATGCGCGGCCCGATCAGCCGTCCGTGGTTGATGGAGTCACGGATGGCGACGAGCGGAATGAGCGCGCCATAGCTGTCACGGACGGTGGTGATGCCGTATTTGAGCTCCGTCTGCGCGGCCTCGACCACCAGATCGAGGAACCGGTCCTCGTACCGCACCATCGACTCGCCGTTGTTGTACAGCGACAGGTGCACGTTGGTGTCGATGAACCCCGGCGTGGCGAACTTGCCGGTGGCGTCGATGACACGGGCGCCTCTCGGAAGAGTGACCGCCGCGCGGGGGCCGACGGCCGCGATGCGCTTGCCGCGGACGACGATGGTCGCGTCGGGAACCGCGGCGCCGCCGTTGCCGTCGATCACGGTCGCGCCGACGATCGCGACGAGACTGTCGCCGGCGCTCGGCCGGATCGCGACCGACTGTGCGAGGAGCGAAGCGGGCACGAGTGCGCCGGCAGCGAGTGTGTGGATGATGCGATATCGCCGCGGGATGCGTTGGAGAATCCTCATTGGCGTGACGCTCCTCATGCGCGTGGAGGGATCGGCAACCTTGGCGCTTGACGCCTCAACGTACGGCCGCTCGTCCGTTTCGCCAGCCTACGTCGCTGCGATCGTGATCGCGGCAGGGGCTGGCCCAGCATCGACGAGTCGCTTTGTCGCCGGCTCGACGCGAAGGTTCAAGCCCTCGAGCGAGCGCGCGCCGAGCAGAATGAGATCGCTCGCCTCGCCGAACACGACCTCGTCGACCGTCCAGATGTCGCCGACGTACATGTTGACCGCGCCGGTCCACCGCGACAACACAGTTCCATCGGCTTGACGAAAGTGCCAGATCTTTCGTCGCTCCACTCCGAGCTCCTCGAGAATCGATCGAGGAAACCACGAGAGCTCCGCACCTGTGTCAACCAGCGCTTGCGAGATGGTTCGCCGCGCTCCAGGTCGAGCCGGATTCTCGATCTCGACGTCCGTTCGAAATGTGCCCATGTCGACGATCATACCGCCGTTCCTCGTTCGGGTACCTATCACAAACAAGCGGACGTCATCGATTCAACGCAAGCGCGACGGTCGCCATACACAGCGAACGCGTCGTTCCGTGCTGACTCACGGCAGCGCGCTCACCGGCCCGCGCGCAACGTAGTCCGCTCGCGCCGGATCCATATCGATCAGCGTCACCGCCTGAAGTCCAAGAATCTGCATCCTGAGCGCGCGGTCAGGATGAAAAACGTCGCCACAACCGTCGCACGAGAGCCGCTCGCGCGAACCTCCTTGCGTGTTTGCGTTCCGTAAACGTGGCGGTCCGGACACGGTCCCGCGCCAGCGGAGCGCGGCCGGCATTGACTCGGCGGCGTCGCCGAGTTTAGCCTCGGCATGGGACTGCACTGAGAGCGAATCGGCTGCAATCCAGTGATGCCTACGCCTCACTCCGGAGGTCGTATGATCGACGACATGGGAGTCTTCCGCACCACAGTCGGTATCGCGTCGTTGACCGACCCGGCAAGGCGCCGCGATCTGGATGACGTGATGGTCGACACCGGGAGCGAGTACAATTGGATCCCGGCCGGCGTGCTCGCCGAGATCGGGGTTTCACCCGTGCGAGTGGATCGGTTCGAGACGGCAGACGGGCGAGTCATCGAGCGACAAATCGGATTCGCGATGCTCTATGCCGGCGGTCGCTCGACGCCGACGATCGTCGTCTTCGCCGGCGAGAACGACCTCGTGCTGTTGGGTGCCTTCGGTCTCGAGGGACTCAACCTGCGCGTCGATCTTGGCCGCAAGGAGCTCGTTCCCGCGGGGCCGGTACCTGCGGCGGCCACGCCCGTCAGGGCGGCCTAGCCAACGTCCGCCGTGGGCGCGACGTTCCCCTCTTGGACACAACCACCAATCGACGGACAGCACCGATGATACGACGATTCACTCCTGCTCTGACGGCCCTCGTACTTTCCGCGGCCGTCTCCAACCTATCCGCGCAGCGCGGCGGTTTTGGCCGCGGCGGACAGCCGCAGACCCCCGCCTATCCCGACCCTCCGGCGCTCTCGTTCCCGACTCCTGATCCGATCATCAAGCGCATCTGGTCGATCGGCATGGACAGCTCGCACGTGCGCCAGCTGTCGCAGGCGCTGTTCGACTCCCTCGGCCCGCGCCTCATGGGCGCGCCGAACACGAAAGCCGCGCAGGACTGGCTCGTGAAGCTCTACGGCTCGTGGGGCGTCACAGCGAAGGAGGAGAAGTACGGCACGTGGCGCGGATGGGAGCGGGGACACTCGCACATCGACCTCATCTCGCCGCGCCAGCGGACGCTCGAAGGCCAGATGGTCGGCTACAGCCCGGGCACGGGCGGCAAGGACGTCGACGCCGAGCCGGTCCTGATGCCGCAGTTCGCCGACAGCAACGACTTCGTGCGCTGGCTTCCGCAGGCGAAGGGCAAGCTCGTGATGGCGTCGCCGACGAGAGAGTCGTGCCGGCCGAACTCTGAATGGATCGAGTTCTCATATCCTCAAGCTATTGCGAGGCGCGATTCGATGAATCGCGCCCTCGGCGCGTATGGGCGCAACACCGGGTACAGCCTCGCGCTCGGCGGCGGGTCGCTGAGCCAGCGTCTCGACCAAGCGGGCGTCGCCGGACTCATAACATCGCGTCCGAAAGACCAAATCGGCACGATGGAGATTTTCGAGACGTACAGCACGGTCGTGCCGACGATCGCGCTGTCGTGCGAGGACTATGGCCTCGTTTACCGCCTCGCCGAGAATCACCAGCGGCCCAAGCTGCGCATCAACCTCGACGGCAAGCTGCTCGGCGAGCAGCCGGTGTACAACGTCGTTGCCACGCTGCCCGGCGGCGCCAAGGCGGACGAGTACGTGCTCCTGTCCGCGCACTTCGACTCGTGGGACGGCTCGTCCGGCGCGACGGACAACGGCACCGGCACGATCACGATGCTCGAGGCGATGAGGATTCTCAAGCAGGTGCTGCCGCATCCGCAGCGGACGATCGTCGCCGGCCACTGGACGGGTGAAGAGGAAGGCGAAGTCGGCTCGAAGGCGTTCTCGGAAGATCATCCGGAGATCGTGAAGGGGTTGCAGGGCGTGTTCAATCAGGACAACGGCACCGGCCGCATCGCGCGCGTCGGCGCGGGCGGTCTGCCGAGCGGCGCCGAGCATTTGACGCAGTGGCTGTCGAAGCTGCCGAGTGTGTTCCAGGCGCAGGTCGGGTTCACCGGGCAGCCCGTGCCGATCGGCGGTCCCGCCGGCGGCGGCAGCGACGACTACTCGTTCACGTGCTACGGCGCTCCGACATTCGGTCTGGGCGCGCTGAGCTGGGACTACAACACGGTCACCTGGCACACGGATCGAGACACGTACGACAAAGTCGTGTTCGACGATCTGATGGGGAACGCGACGATGACGGCGATGCTCGCGTATCTCGCGTCGGAGGATCCGGGCCGAGTGACGCACATCAACCCGGACTCGGCGCGCGCCGTGGCGCGCGCGATGTTGGACTCCATCGCCCGAGCCAACGGCGGCACTCCTCCGGCGCAGACGGGTGGTGGTCGGGGAGGGCGGGGAGGCGGTCGTGGATTTGGCGGCGGCGGACCGCGTCCCTGGCCGACGTGCGAGAAGGCGCCAAGGACGACGAATCCACGGCTTCGATAGCGTTACACGCGCCTGAACCCGATCGCGTCGTCGATCACCGCCGTCGGCCCGATCGGGACTTTCTGCGGATTGGGCAGCTTGAGATTCACGAACTCGATCTTGTCCTTCCAGACTTTGCGCAAGAAGTCCTCGAAGACGTGAATCGTGAGCAGCTCTCCCGGACACCGCCGATAGCCGAAGCCGAACGGCGCGAAGCCCGCATAGTCGCACACCGGCATCGGTTTTCCGTCGGCCGTGCCGAACACCGTGCCGAAGGCGCTGTTCGTGATCCCGACCTTGCGGCCGTCGGCCACGTCGAGCGTCGTGATGTCGAAGGGACAGCGCGGAAAGCCCATCTGCGCGGATTTCGCTTCGTCGACCTGCGCGCTCGTCGGCACGGTCTTGTACCGGTCCGGATTGAACTTCTGCGGATCGGTCCAATGCAGCGGATCCATGCTCGTTTCGGTATGCGGCGTCGCGGCGTACAGATGGCGTTGGAAGCGTGCGCGCAGCTTGGAGTAGGGCGACTCGCCGTACTGTGAGCGCCGCGCGTCGACGACGGCGGACAAGCTGCCGCCGTTCGGCGAGATCGTGCGGAACAGCTCCATCACGTACCGCTCGAGCGGCGGGAACGCCGCTCCGCCATCCGCCGATCCGCCATCCGCGGCTGGGGGCGGATTCGTCATCGCCGTCGCGAAGGCGGCGCGCACCTCCGGATTGCCGGCATCGCTGTTCAGGCGCTGCGTGATGCCGAACATCGTGTTTCCCCACTGGCTCAGCGCCACGAAGTTGTGGAACGCCTCGAACACCACGTCCTTGCGGCTGAAGTGCCGGCCGTCGCCGGCGTTCTCGAGCCAATAGTGCACAAAGGTCTTTTCGGGATGCGCGACCTTGCCGGTCGCGACGTCGTCGACGCGTGCGGCGATCCAGGTCTTGAGGCCGTCGAGCTTCGCGCGGACCTTCATGTAATGCTCGTACACGATCGGATCGCGAGGATTTCGGTACGCGAGCACGGTGTTGAAGCTCTCGCCGATCTGCCGCACGTCGGCCGGAATCGCATCGCCCTGCACGCCGACGTGCAGGTTCCAGTAGAGGTCGAAGTAATAGTCGAGGTAGTGCCGCATCAGCGGACGGCCCGCGAACTTCGGGTCGAACAGCTGGTCGAAGAACGCCACGACCTTCTCGCGGTACATCGCGTCGTACAGGTCGGGCGTGAGCGCCGAGGCGTAAATCCGTTTGCGAAGGTTGTGATCGCCGCGCTGCTCGAGCCCCTGGAGGAACACCGTGACGCCCTCATCGGGCGTCGGTTTCCACTGCTTGTAGATCAGTCCCCAGAGATCGTACGGCAGCGCGTTCTCCTTGCTGAGCGTGACGTCGATCATCGGCAGCGCAGGTCGCTCCGCCTCGAAGACGGTCGTCAAAAAGAACGGGACGACGGCGTGCTCGACGTAATCGTGATCGAAGTTGCTCGGGATCGACTTTCGGAATTCCGCGAGCGCACGGGCGACGTCGGTGGAGAGCTCGCCCTGTTGCGGCAACGCGATCTCGGGAAACATCAGGCCGGCGGCCGGCGATGCCGCGGCCGCGAGTAGGAAGGATCGACGTTTCATCGCGCTGCTCCGGCGGTGCGAGTTGCGAGAGCGACCGCAATTCCGAGACCGTGTAGCAACGGCAGAGCGAGGCGACTACGCGGCCTTCTTCGCCGTGCGCGCCGCCGACGCGATCATGACGAACTCGCTGATCTTCTCCGCGGTGAGCAGTCCCACCACGTCGCGGCCCTGCATGACGGGCAGCGTCCGGCAGTGACAGTCGCGCAGTCGCTCCATCGCGCGCTCGATCGACTCGTCCGGCGTCGTGGCGGCGAAGTCGCGATGCATCACCTCCGAGACCGGCACATCGGCCTGGCCGTGCGCGAGCGCACCCAGCAGATCCTCGCGCGTCAACATGCCGGTCACCGTGTGGTCGTGCACGATCGGAAAGTCGTGTTGGAACCCCGCGCGCACCTCTTCGATCGCCGCGGACACGGGCTGCCCCGGGTCGAGCGCGCGAATGTCGGTGATCATCGCCTTGGCGACGGGCACGCCACCCACCGTGTCCTTGAGCTGTGCCGCGTTCGCCTCCGCCGCGGCGCTGAGCCAGACGAACGCCGCGATGACGACGAGAAACGGATTGCCCACGACGAACAGCCCCGCGAGCGCGAACACGAGCGCGAACACTTTGCCGATGCGCGCCGCGACTTCCGTCGCCTGCGCGAAGGACATCCGCATGGCGAGCGCGGCGCGGAGCACTCGGCCGCCATCCATCGGAAACGCGGGCAGCAGATTGAACACGGCGAGCACGATGTTGACCCACATCGTCTGCGCCGCGAACGACCAGGGCGCGGAGAGCGACGCGCTCGCCGTCGTGGAATGGCCGGTGAGGCGGAGCGCGGCGTACAGCACGACGACGATCGCGATCGTGACGATGGGGCCGGCGATCGCGATCGCCAATTCCTGCCGCGGCCGCTCCGGCATGCGCTCGATGTGCGCGACGCCGCCGATCGGCAGGAGCGTGATGCTGCGCGTCTTGATGCCGAAGTGAGCCGCGACGGTCGCGTGGCCGAACTCGTGGAGCACGACGGACGCGAAGATCACGAGCGTCAGCAGAACCGCGGCGAACGCGGCTCCGGGCGTGCGTGCCTGCCCGTAGCTCACGAGCGCGATCCAGGCGAGCAGGATCAAAAACGTGGCGTGGATGTCGACGTTGATGCCGCGAATCCGAGCGATCGTCCAGGACCAACGCACGAGCCAGCCTCCCTCTCTGTCACCGTCGGAAAGGGCAAGCGCTGAGCCAGCGGCGGGCTACTCGTCGCGCAGCGTGACCGCCGGCTGAATCGAGACCGCGCGGCGTGCCGGAACGAATGCGGCGAGCGCCGCGACGACGACGAGCACGATGGGCGTGAGGATGTACGTGACGGCGTCCGTCGCGCGAACGCCGAAGAGGAGGCCCGTCATCAGCCGCGTCGCCGCGAAGGCGACGCCGAGCCCGACCGCGAGGCCGACCGCAACGCTGGCACCCACTTCCTGGCCGATCATCCGAAGGATCCGTTCCCGCCCGGCGCCGAGCGCGATGCGGATGCCGATCTCGCGCCGGCGTTGGCCGACCCAGAACGCGATGATGCCGTAGACGCCGATCGCGGAGAGCACGAGCGCGATCGCGCCGAAGATCGTCAGCACGAGCATCGACAGACGCCGGCGCGCGAGCGAATCGGCCACGCGCTGGTCCATCGTGCTCACGTCGTACGCGGGCAGCTCCGGATCGATCGCGTGAATCGCTCGCGAGACGCTCTCGAGCAGGCCGCGCGAACCCAGCGTCTTCGCTGCGCGCACGACGACGAAGCGCGATCCGATCGTGAACTGTTCGACGGGGAAGTACGCGGTGATCGGCGGTTGCGCGTCGGCCTGATACTCCCGTGTGTTCGAGACGATGCCGACCACGGTTCGCCACGGCGCGGCGGCGTTCTGGCGAATGCGTTTCCCGATCGCGTTGTCACCAGGCCAGAAGCGCGCCGCGAACTTGTCGTCCACGATCACGACGTCTGGTGTGCCACGTTTGTCGCTGGCGGTGAAGTCGCGTCCGCGCACGAACGAGATTCCCATCGTCTTGAAGTAGTCGGGGCTCACGTACGCGCTGCTCGTGATGATGCGCGCGTCGCCCGGCGCTTTAGGAACGTAACCGTCGACGACGATCGGCTCCCACGCCAACGCGACGGAGCTGAGCGGCAGCTGATAGTTCGAGCCGACGCTCTCGACGCCGGGCAGCGCCTTCACGCGTCGCGACAGGTCGTCGTAGAATGCGGACACCGCTTCGGGCGTTTTGTAGCGGAGCCCTGGGAGCGTGACACGAAACGAGAGCACGCCGTCGGGAGCGAATCCCGGACTTGCTTTCGTGATGCGGTCGTAGCTGCGCACCAACAGTCCCGTCGCGACGAGCACGACGAGCGACAGCGCCACCTCGGCGGCGATCAGCGGGCGTCGCAGGCGCCCGCGGCCGTCGCTCGCGGAACCGCTCGCCGTCGCGCCATGTCCGCCCGGGCGCAGCATCGTGTTGGGGTCGACGCGAGCGGCGCGGATCGCCGGCAGCAACCCGAAGACCAGCGGAGCCACGAGCGAGACGACGACCGTGAAGGCGAGCACCGACGCGTCGATGCGAATGTCGTCGGCGCGCGGCAGGTTCGCCGGACTGAATCGGCCGAGAATCGCCACGCCGGCCACGGCCAGCCCAAGTCCGACCGTGGCCCCCGCCGCGGAGAGCACCAGCGATTCGGTCACGAGCTGGCGAACGAGTCGCGTGCGCGAGGCGCCGACGGCGACGCGAATGGCCAACTCTCGCGTCCGTGCGAGCGCGCGCGAGAGCAGCAGATTGGCGACGTTGACGCAGGCGATCAGCAGCACGAGGGCGACGGCGCCGAGCAGGACGTAGAGCGCGAGGCGGAGATCGCCGACCACCTGATCGAGAAGCGGCACGACGCTGATCGTGAGACCGCCGTTCGCCGGGTACATCGCGGGATAGTCGGCCTTCATGCGCGCGGCGACTCGATCCATTGCGTCTTGCGCGCGCTCGAGGGTGACGCCTGGCCGGAGCTTCGCGAAGACGTTGTAGTCCTCGCCGTCGCGATTGGTCCGCGCCGACGGCGGGAGCGGCAGCGGAAGGAGAATGTCCGTCCGTTGAATACCGTTGACGGCCGGCATGACGTCCTTCCCGAACGTGAAACGCTCGGACAGCACGCCGACCACGATGAACGGATTGCCGTTGAGCGTGATCGTTTTGCCGAGCACCGAGCGGTCGCCGCCAAAGCGGCGCTGCCAGAAGCCGTGCGTGAGAATGGCGACGCGCGGCGCGCCGGGTCGGTCGTGCTCGGCGGTGAACAGAGCTCCGAGCGTCGCGCGCGCGCCGAACAGCGAAAAGAACGACGACGACACACGCACGCCGTCGACACGCTCCGGCGGGCCGTCGCCGGTCAGATTGAAGCTCGCGCCGATCGCCGCGGCGGTTTGCTCGAAGACGTTCTGGCCAAGGGCGATGTCGAGATACTGACCGGTCGAGAGCCAGTCCTGCGGGACGGACAATCCGGGCGATCGCTGCCACAGAATCGCGATGCGGTCGGCGCCCGAGTAGGGCAGGGGCCGCAGCAAGAGCGCGTTCGCGACGCTGAACACCGCCGTGTTCGCGCCGATCCCAATCGCGAGAGATAGCACAGCGGCCGCGGCGAACGCTGGTGAGCGTCCGAGCAGTCGAAACGCGTGCGCGATGTCCTGGCGCCAGGTCTCCATGGCTCTCGGGGTCGGCCGCTGAAATCGTAGCGTTCAGCGTCGCCGAGAGGAACCGATCGGCGACGCCGCGCGAAAACCCTCACATATTCCGTACGACGCAGCGAGAGAAGATCATTCCATCTCCGCGAGAACGCGGTCGAGGGCGGCGTAGCTCTCGTTCATCCCGCCTTCCATGCCCGACTGGAGCATGCCGTCGCGCTCTTCGGTCGTGAAGAACTGCGATCTCGCCAGCATCTTCGTGCGTCCATCGCCGAGGTCCACGAGCTCCAACCTCTGAATCACGACGTGGCCGGGCATGCCGTCCCACTCGAACGTCAGCTCCATGCTCTCGGGCGGATTGATCTCCCGATAGCGACCCTCGAAGCCAAATGCGCCGTGGTCGGTGTGCTCGACGAAGCGCCAGTGGCCGCCGCGCTCGAACTCGTACTTCTCGACGACCAGCTTGTTGCCGCGCCCCCACCATTGCGCGAGGAGCTTGGGGTCCGTCATCGCGCGCCACACGCGATCGCGCGGCGCGTCGAAGATGCGTTCGATGCCAAGCTCGCGGTCCGATGGCTTGGTGAGCGTCGCTTTTCTGCTGCTGGTTGCTGCGGTCATTGTGGGTCTCCTTTGGTGCGTTCGAGAAAGTCCGCGAGGCGATCGAGGCGTTCGTCGAGCATCTGCTGGTACTGCGCGACCCATGCGGCGACGTCGTCGAGGCGGCGCGCTCCCAGGCGGCAGGTCCGTACGCGACCGACCTTTTCGGTCGCGACGAGACCGGCGTCCTCGAGGATCGCGACGTGCTTCTTCATCCCCGTGAGGGTCATATCGAACCACTCGGCGAGCTCCGTGATCGACGCATCCCGCTTGCCGAGGCGCTCGAGGATGCCGCGGCGGGTGGGGTCTGCGACGGCTGTCAGGGCGTCGCCAAGCCGATTCGAATACTGAACCATAAGGTTCAGTATAGGAGGTCAGCCGAGGCCGCGCAAGGGGAAAATTCAGCGGACGGACCGTCCCTGTCCGGAGTTCCGCCGAGAAGACGTCTCTTAGCGAGTTCTGTGTTTCTGAATTCGAATGCGCGATACTATCGTTGATCGGCTGTTGTCCCGAAATCGACCACCCTGGAGACCCGATGACGCCGGCCCGTTTTCTCCCGCTCGCATTCCTTGCCGCAGGCGCATCCGCCGCGCTCGGCCAGGTGAACACCGCGCTTCCCGGCTGGACGATCACCACGAACATGACCGTGGACTCGGGCACCGGCGGCCACCCTTGGTCGATGGCGATGCGGCAGCAGGTGACCCCCCGAAACCTGCGCATGGAGTTCGTCCAGTTGTCCGGCTACTCGTCGCCCATATCCATCGAAGGCATGTACATGATCTTCGACGCCGTGGACAGCACGATGACCTCGGTGATGCCGGCGCAGCACATGGCGACGATCATGGGATTCGGAATGCTGAACCAGATGAAGACGCCGATGGTCGCCACCGAGCAGAATCTCACGCGCAGCGACATAGAGGATCTCGGTGACGGCGGACAGGTCCGCGGTCACGCGACGCATCACTACCGGACGACCACCGCCGGCACGATGACGATGCTCATGGGCGGCGAGAAGTGCACGAGCACGCCGATCGATGGCGTGACGGACATGTGGATCGCGCCGGACGTCGATCTCGGCCCCGCGGCTGAGGCGGCGGCGACGCACGTTGGCGCGTTGGGGGGCGCGAGCATTACGCCGAACCAGCGAGGGATTGCGCCGGCGAAGATGCCGAAGGGCACAGCCCTCAAATCGATTTCGCGGCGGGCGGCGACCGACGCAACGGGCCGGGCGATCACGATCACGACGACGACGGAAGTCGTCGACTTCTCGCACACGAATCTCGATCCGTCGCTATTCGCGGTGCCGCCGGACCTTCAGGCGATGGACATGCGAAAGCTGATGGCCGACCTACCTGCTGGTGTGCTCGACTCCGTGACGACCGCGAACGCCGGCACCGAGAACTCGGCGGCGCATCGGATCTGCTCGCGCTGATCAGACACCTACGTGGAACGGAGCGCGCCGAGCGGGTCGATCCTGCTCGCGCGCGCCGCGGGAATCCAGACGGCGAGCAACGCCACGACCGCGAGCAGCACCGGCACGCCGACGAACACCAGAGGGTCGCGCGCCTCGACGCCGAATAAGAACGTGCTCATGTAGCGCGACAGGCCGAACGCTGCGCCGACGCCGATCAACACGCCGGCCGCGGCGAGGCGCATGCCCTGGAGCACGACCATCGTTCGAACGTTCGTGGGCTGCGCGCCGAGCGCGAGGCGGACGCCGATCTCCTGCGTGCGCTGCTGTACCGCGTAGGCCATGACGCCGTAGATCCCGATCGCCGCGAGCGTGAGCGCCGAGGCGGCGAAGATGGTCATCAACAGGGTGTTGAACTGATCTCGCGACGTCGACCGCGACACGATGTCGCTCATCGATCGGACCTCGGCGACGGGAAGCCCTGTCGCTTGGCGCAACGCCTCTTGGGCGGCCGCGTTCAATGACATCGGCGGGACCTTGGTGCGGATCACCCACGCCATCGGCGAGATGCCGGTATTCAGCGCGTTGACGCGATCCGGAACCTGCGACTGCGGAACGAACATCTTCGGTTCCGGATTCTGATTCAGCCCGTCGTCGCGGCTGTCGGCGACGACGCCGATGATCTGGCGATCCGGTTCGTCGGCGAACTCGCGCATGCCGCCGCGCGCGATCGTGAGGCGATCGTTGAGCGGGTCGCCGGTCTTCCAGTATTGCTTCGCCATCGCTTCGTTGATGATCACGACGGCCGGAGACGACTTCGTGTCCTGGTCGGTGAACGTGCGGCCGCGAAGCACCGGGATCTTGAAGACCTCGAAGTAGCCGGGCGAGGCGGTCATCCACGATCCGCCGCCATGGAATTGTCCCTGATCGAGCGGGCGACCAATGATGCGGAACGGAAGCCCGTAGCCGCCCTCGAGCGGCACGCAGCACGCCGCGCTCGCCATCACGACGCCGGGCAATCGGTTCAACCGCTCGACGCCCGCGTGAATCGCCTGATCCACCGCGGTCGCCGTCTGGTAGCGCGCGCCGGTGAACGACATGCGCATCGTGAGCACGTTGGTCGCGTCGAAGCCGGGTTTCACGGACGCCAGCGCGAGCGACGTGCGGATCAGGAGTCCCGATCCAATCACGAGGGTGAGCGCGAGCGCCATCTCGAGCACGACGAGCGACGAGCGGAGACGATGGTGTCCGCCCGCTGCCGCGCCGGATCCTTCGCGCAGAATGGTATTCAGGTCCTGTCGCGACGTCTGCAGCGCCGGCACGATCCCGAACAACAGGCCGGTGCCGAGCGAAACGGCGGCCGTGAAGACCAGCACGCGCCAATCGAGCAGCACGGCGGCGCCGTTCTCACCGACGCGCGGCAGATTGGCGGTGTTGATCGACAATAGCCAATGGATGCCCGAGATGCCGAGGATGAGGCCGAGCGCGCCGCCGAGCACGGAGAGAAGCACGCTCTCGGTCAGCAGCTGGCGTACGATGCGTCCTCGATCGGCGCCGATCGCGGCGCGGATGCCCATCTCTCGCCGCCGAACGGTCGAGCGCACGAGCAAGAGGTTCGCGACGTTGGCGCATGCGATCAGCAGCACGCCGCACACCGCCGCAAGCAACACGGTGAGCAGCGTTCGGGAATTCCGAATGTACACCGTCTGCATCGCCTCGACGCTGAACCCAGCGTTCTTGCCGAGCGCGTTCGGAAAGAGCTGACGAAATTCGTCGGCTGATTGCGCCAGCTTCGCCTGCGCCTGGGCGAGCGTCACGCCGGGCTTGATGCGCGCGGCGGATCTGAAGTAGTGCGCCTGATCGCGCGAGTTCGCGTCGATCTGGAACGGAATCCAGACGTCCGCTTCCATGCCAATTTCGGTTGGATCGAAGCCTTTGTTGACGACGCCAACCACGACGTAGGGCTCGCCGCTCAGTTGAATCGTCTTGCCGACGATCGCAGAGTCCGACGCGAAGCGACGCGTCCACCAACCATTCGACAGCACGGCGGCGTGCTGGCCGTTCGGGCTATCCTCCTCCGGAGAGAACGTTCGGCCGATGACGGTTGTGGCGCCGAAGAGCTTGAAGAAATCGCGGCTCACCTGACCGGCCCGAATCTGCTCGGGCATGTCGCCACCGGTGTAGTTGACGATCGAGCCGTGGAAGGCCGACGCGTCTTGAATCACCGCGGTCTGGCGTGCCCAGTGCGCGAACTTGGCGGGCGACGCGGCCGCCCCGGACCCGTTCGGCGACGTGTTCATGAACATCACGATCCGATCCGGATCCGGATACGGAAACGGCCGCAACAGCACCGCATTCACGACCGAAAAGACGGCCGTTGTCGCTCCGATCCCGAGCGCGAGGGCCGCGACGGCGGCGAAGGTGAACGCGCGGTGCTGGCGGAGGGTCCGCAGCGCGTACTTCAGATCCTGGACGAAAAGGTCCACGGCATCCTCACATGGCAGCCAGAACGCTAAACTAACGGCGCGAACGGCGAACGGCGCAACAGCTGACGGCGCAAACAGCCGAACGGCGCAAACAGCCGAGCGGCGCTAACAGCCGAACGACGCCATCCGCGAACGGCGCGTCTCGCCGTATGTCGTTTGTCGCCCTTTGCCGTTGGCGCCGTATGGCTGTTGGCGCCGTATGGCTGTTTGCGCTGTTCGGCTGTTCGCGCCTTTTGCAGTTCACACTGACGCCGCTATCTCCTTTTCTTCGTCTGTCATGTCTACCGGGATGTCGGCGAAGAGCGGCGTGCTCAAGTATCGCTCGCCGGTGTCCGGCAGCATGCACAGCACCGTCGAGCCTTTCGGCGCGTCGGCAGCGACTTGCAGCGCGCCCGCGAACGTCGCGCCGGCCGAGATGCCGACGAAGATCCCTTCCTTCTGCGCAAGCTCGCGACTCCACCGCATGGCGTCCGCATTGGGAATCGTGACTACGCGGCTGACGAAGCCCATCTCGACGGCGTCGGAGGTCAGCTTCGGGATGAAGTCCGGCGACCAACCCTGGAGCGGATGCGACTTCCACGCGGGGTGGCTCGCCGTCGGGGCGCCATCTTCGCGATGCGGCTGCGGCGATCCATCCGAAACCATCGGCGCGTCGGCCGGCTCGCAGAGCACGATCTTCGTCTCCGGACGCTCCTTCTGGAGCACGCGACCGACGCCCTTGAGCGTGCCGCCGGTGCCGAAGCCGGTCACCCAGTAGTCGAGCCGCGCGCCGTCGAAGTCGGCGAGAATCTCCTTGGCGGTCGTGCGCGAATGCATGTCGGCGTTCGCTTCGTTCTCGAACTGCCTCGTGAGGAACCAGCCATTCTTCTTCGCGAGCGCCTCGGCTTTTCGCACCATTCCGGTGCCGCGTTCCGCGGGCGGCGTGAGAACGACCTTCGCGCCGAGAAAGCGCATCAACCGGCGGCGTTCGATGCTGAAGCTCTCGGCCATCGTGATGACGAGCGGATAGCCTTTCGCGGCGCATACCATCGCCAGCCCGATGCCCGTGTTGCCGCTCGACGCCTCGACGACGGTCTGGCCCGGTTTCAGCGTGCCGCGGCGTTCGGCGTCCTCGATGATGCCGAGCGCGAGGCGATCCTTCACGGAGCCGAGCGGGTTGAAGGCTTCGATCTTCACGTAGAGATCGATGCCGGCCGGCGCGAGCCGGTTGATCTTGACGGTCGGCGTGTTGCCGACGGTGCCGAGGATGTTGGCGAACCTTGTCATTGCGTTGTCCGGGCGAAAGGGGAGCGACAAGCGCCGATGGTATCGCGCCTGTTCCTTACACGCAGAAACTTAGGACCCACGGACAGCCGCCCGTTCGGCCGTCAGCGGCCCGCGGGAATCGCCCTCACGGGGGATGGAGGCATCGGTGTTCCTCCGAGCATCGTCACCGCGGTGTGATAGAGCTTGGTGCGGAGCTCCTCTCGCTCGGCGACGTGGGTGATGTAGCGCGCGACGATCTGCACTCCGCCGCCCGCCGGCTCGAGGTGGATCGACGGTCCGGCGGCAATGGTCGCTATCGCCGGCGTTCGCCGTGCCGCCTTCCACTCGGCGTCCGCCTGTCGCGTGCTGTCCGCGGTGGCCTCCTCGATCTGTGCGCGAATGGCGTCGACGATGGGATACGGATCGCGGCCCGCCGGCACCTCGATGCGCACCTCATCCCACAGCCAGCGCCGCGACGTCGAGAAGTTGAAGTAGTGTCCTTCGATCGCGAAGCCGTTGGTGAACGTCACGCGACGGCCCGTCGGATGGCCTGATGTGCTCGACGCGCCGGTCTCGAGCAGCACCGTGTAGAACATCCCGAGCTCGACGACCTCGCCGGTCACGCCGTTGATCTCGACCAGATCGCCGATGCGGATGCCGTTCCGGCCCATGAGCACGAACCAGCCGAGGAATCCGATGATGAAGTCTTTGAGGGCGACCGTCAGACCCGCGCCGGCAAGACCGAGGAACGTGCCCAGATTGTCGGGCGGACCGAAGACGACGAGCAGGATGAACAGAACGCCGATGACCTGCAGCGACACGCGCGTGACCATGTACAAGGTCTGCGTGCGCCGCCGGTCCATCGTGGTGCGCGAGACGATGTGCTCGATCCACCGCGCGACCAGAAGACCGATGAGGACGATGCCGAGAATGATCGCGACGCCGCGAAGCGCGCGATTGATGTGCGTATGCTCCTGCGCAGCGACTACCGCCAGCCAGCCGGCGTAGACGTCCGAGAGCTTGCGTTGATTGTCGATGCGCTGGTCGAGCGTCGCTCGCGACTTCTCACTCGACGCCTGGCGCCGCGTCTCGGCGAGCAACGCGGCGGACGAGTCGTGGCTGATGTGCGACGCCGCGGAGTCGTGGCGAGCGGCCGCGCGCGCCTCCATGCGGTCGTGCCGCTGCTTGAAGACGACGGCAAGCGAGTCGGCGGAAATCCTGGCCTGCGCGAGCAGGGCGTCCTTGTTGTAGAGGGCTTGGAGTGCCTCGAGGCGGCGAATGAGCCCGCGTGGCTCCGCCGGCGGGGAGACGACGATGCGCACACTGTCGGAGCTGCGCGACGCCGCGTCGTGCTCGGCGATCATCTCCTGCATGCGGCCCTGCGGATCGCCGCCGGCGCGCCGGAGATCCTGTCTCGCGTCGTCGACCTCGTCCTGGTCGAGCGCGGCCTGTGCTTTGGCAAGATCGAGACGGTCGCTCAGCGACAGCTTGTCCGCCGGCTTGGCCTTGGCGACTTGCGCCGTCAGGTCGCCGACTTGTGCCTGATCGGACTCCAGCGCTTTGAGTGCTCGCTGGAGCTGCTTGTCGATCTCCTTGGCCTCGGCCGACAGCGGCCGTTGCTGATTGGTCACCTGGCGTACGGCCTGCGCGAACGCCAGGTCCATCTCCTGGTCGGCAAGCCGCAGCGCGTCGCTCGCGAACCCCCGTTCGTCGGGAGACGTCGGCAGGCGCACCAGTCGCTCCGCGGTGATGAGCGAGCTCTGGTCGACGGTCAACGAGCGGTCGGAGGGCCCGCGCCGAGTCGTGCGGGGGAGCGGCACGTCCGACCGTTCCGTTCGATAGATGCCATACCCGACGACAGCGAGCGCCGCGACGAGCAGGATGGTGGGGCCGTTGTGCTTCCACTTCATGTCGATGACTGGGCCTGTCGGGAGAAATGGCGTGCTCTCTGGAATATCGAGGCCCGTCCGGCCATCGTCCAATCCCTATGCGCCGACGCTTGCGGACCATCGCCCTCTGTGTGAGCCTTTTGGGCCTTGCCGGGGTTGCGCGCGCGCAGGTGGCGACGCCCCGGGACTCGGGCTCGATCGTCGGAGTCGTCGTCGCGCGAGACGGCGGGACGCCGCTTCCGTACAGCGTCGTTTCGCTGCCGGCTCTTGGTCGCGAGCGATTCACGAACGACCGCGGCGCGTTCGTCCTCAGCGGCGTGCCGGCAGGAGCCGTTCGACTCGTCGTCCGCCACATCGGGTTCGCTCCGGCGGAGCTCGACGTGGGGGTACACGCGGGGCGCACGGACACCGTGCGCGTGCAACTGACCAGACTCGCCATCGAGCTGAACCGTGTAACGGTCCGGGGCCTCGGACGCTGCTTGGCCCCCGGACCGCCGAGCGAGAACGCTGATCCCGCGTTTGCCGCGATCTTCGAGCAGCTTCGCGAGAACGCCGATCGCTACCGCCTCCTCGCCGACTCCTATCCGTTCGCGTATTCGATGGAGCGGACGTCGGCGATCCACTATGTGAGCGGCGAGACGATCGTGACGGCGCTCGACACGGCGAACATCGGGACCGGGACGCACTGGCGCTACATGCCAGGCACGCTCGTCGTCGAGGCGACCGGACCCAACTCGCGCCAAACCCTGTTCAACATCCCGACCCTGCTCCAATTCGCCGAGCGAAGCTTTCTGGACAATCACTGCTTTGCCAACGCAGGCGTAGACGTCGTGGCAGGCCACCCAGTCGTGCGGATCGACTTCAGCGCGGCGGCGAGGATCAAGCCGCCCGACGTTTCCGGATCGATCTACCTGGACCGCGAGACATTTCAAATCCGCCGGTCGACGCTTCGGCTGACTCGGATTCCGGACGAGACGCCGCAGATCGCGGCCGTGGAAGTGGTAACCGACTTCGGCGAGGTGGTGCCGTCGATCTCCATTCCGTCGACGATTCGGTCCGTTCACGTTTTGCACACGGATCGTACGCGTCCGATTCTGCCCGACACGGTCTATGAGACCCAACGGATGCTGCGGGTGTCGTTTCTGAGGTCGAAGCCGGGAGAAGAAGTCCCGGGGCGTCCGTAGTTGCTCGAGTTCCACTACGTCGATTGACGTACGGCGGGAATCGAGGTCGAACGGTTAGGTTGGGGCCACCACTCCATCTTGCGAGGACGACGTGCGACGACAGACATCTCTAATCCGCGGCGCGGCTGTCTGTACCATTGGTGCCCTGATCGGCTGCGGCAGCGACAGCGCGACCGGCCCGAAGAACGACACACTTTCGGCGGGCGAAGCTCAACAGGTTGCGGTGAACATCTTCGCCGAAGTCTCGAAGGCGCTGTCGACGCTCGGCGCCATCGCGCCGTCGGCGGCGTCACGTTCCGTGGCCGTTACGCCGACGCAGAACTTTTCGTCGGCGTGTACGAATGGCGGTACGATCAGCGGCAGCTTCAGCTATACGGACAACACCAACGCCCAAGGCACTGGCGCGCTCAACGGGAGCATGACGATCGCGCCGCAGGCGTGCAAGGTGTCGACCGGCACGCGGCTGATCGACGTGGGCGGATCGATCAACTTCACGTTCACGATGAACTTCGTGCAGTTCGAGCAGTCAGGGAACTTCACGTTTCATGGCGGCGGGGCGTTCACATGGTCCGGCGGCAGCTGTCCGATGGATTACAACGTGATCATCTCGCCACAGGGAGCGGAAACGGTCAGCGGCACGATCTGCGGGGTGACCGTGGGTGTTACCGCCTGATCGCTTGCTTGCGTGCGCCCTGAACGGTCTCTCCGTCCGTTCAGCGAAGGGATGCTTTCAGGGCCGCGCGCGCCGCGTAGTGGCCGCACATCCCGTGAACGCCGATCCCGGGCGGCGTGGATGACGAACAGAGGTAGACGTCGTCGAGTGACGTCGCATAGGGATGGACGCTCAGCACCGGCCGCGCGATGAACTGCGTGAGATTGCCGGCGCCGCCCGCGATGTCGCCGCCGATCAGATTTTCGTTGTGCCGCTCCATGTCGGCGGGGAACCTCGCGCTGCGCGCGATGACGCAATCGCGAAACCCCGGAGCGTATCGTTCGATCTGACGCTCGATTCGCTCGCTCATGTCGAGCGTCGAGCCGTTCGGAACATGACAGTAGGCCCACAGCGTGTGGCTTCCGGCCGGAGCGCGCGACGCGTCGAAGCGACTCGACTGCACCGCGAGGACGTACGGCCGGTCGGCGTGACGGCCTGCCCACGCGTCGCGTTCAGCGGCCGCGATCTCCTCGAACGTTCCGCCAAGGTGAAGCGTTCCCGCGTCGCCGCACTCGCGCGCGCGCCACGGAACAGGCGCGCTGAGCGCCCAGTCCATCTTGAACACGCCGGGACCATAGCGGTAGCGGCGAAGGCGTCGCGCGTAGAGTCCGTGCATTTTGTCGCCGGCGAGGCGGAGGAGCTGACGCGGCGTGACGTCACACAACGTCGCCCGTGACCTGGGCAACTCATCGAGCGACTGGATTCGTTCGCCGGTGACGATCTCGCCGCCGAGCGATCGAAGGTACGACGAGAGTGCGTTGGCGAGCTGCTGCGAGCCGCCGCGCGCGACGGGCCACCCGACCGCATGCGCCGCGATGAGCAGCCCGAGGCCATAGCCGGCCGTCGCCAGCATGTCGAGCGGCACAATGCTATGTGCCGCGACGCCGGCGAGCATCGCTCGCGTGCGCTCGTCGCCGAAGCGGCGATGGGCCACGCCGTCGATCGATCGGATGGCATGCCGCGCGAAGCGCGCCATCAACAGCGGCCGTCGAAACCCGGGCGGGCCGAGGAGCGCTTCCATGAGATCGTCCGCTCGTTCGACGAACGGCTCGACGAGCGCGCGATACGCCGCGCCGTCGCGGCCGCGCAATCCCGCGGCGGTTTCGGCGACCGATCGCCGCACGATGACCGCCGAGCCGTCGTCGAGCGGGTGCGCGAGCGGCGCGATCGGGTGCGAGAACTCGAGGCCGTGCTCGGCGAGCGGCAAGGTCTTGAGGAACGGCGAGACGAGCGCGAGGGAGTGAACCGTCGAGCAGACGTCGTGGACGAAGTCCGGCCGTGTCAGCTCCGCGGACCGCATGCCGCCGCCGACGGTCGCCTCGGCCTCGTAGACGCGGACCGAACGATCCGCGCGCGCGAGCGTGATCGCCGCGGCGAGGCCGTTCGGTCCCGCGCCGACGACGACCGCGTCGAGCGTCACTCGTCCTCGTCGGAGTTGCTGTGCATCCGCAGAATCGGGAGCAAGCTGTTGTAGTCGTCCGTCCAGAGACGCAGCCGCTTAGGTACCGTGATTTCCTGGCGCCCCTTCTCGAGCTCCGGGCGATCGAGGAACTGCGTGTTCGACGTGACGAGAACCCAGTCGGACGTGAACAGGTCGTGGCCCGACGCATCCTCCGACGTGATCAGCACCGCCTCGAGCCCGGCGTTGTCCGCGAGCTTCTTCACCACCGGAGGCAGATCGAGATACCGGTTCGACACGTGGAACGCGATGATGCCGCCCGGCGCCAGGTGACGCCGGTAGAGATCGAGCGCTTGCGTGGTGATCAGATGCACCGGAATGGCGTCGCCCGAAAATGCGTCGACGACGATGATGTCGTAGCGCTGCGGTGGCTCGCGCTCCATCGACACGCGCGCATCGCCGTCGACGACCTCGACCTGCGCGCGAGAATCGCGCAGAAAGGTGAAGAAGTTTCTGGCAATCGGCTCGACGGCGGGATTGATGTCGTAGAACCGAATGACGTCGCCGGGGCGGCCGTACGCCGCCATCGTGCCGGTGCCCAATCCGATCACGCCGATGCGGCGCGACCGATCGCCGCAGCAGAGATCGGCGGCGAGCCCAACGCCCGACGGATGTCCGTAGTACGTCGTCGGCGTGGTGTCGAGGTCCGTGCGAAAGACCTGCTGGCCGTGGTTGATTCCGCCGTTCGAGAGCGTCCGCGTGAACGCGAGAAACGCCGAGTCGAAGTCCTGAGTCACCCGCAGCGTCGCGTAGAAGTTGCGGACGCGATAGAGGCTGCGGTCGCCGCGTACTTGCTTCACGACGAGCGAGACCATGAGGCCAAAGGCAACCGCGCAGATCACCCGCGCCGGCCAGCCAAGCTTCCACGTCGCCAGGAACGCGAGCGCGGCGACGAGCGAGAGACCGAGCGCGAACTCGTAGTTGCCGGAGAGCAGCGTCGGGGCGGCGACGCCGACGAAGATGGCGCCCAAGGCGCCACCAGCCGCGACACAGATATAGAAGGTGGTGAGGCGGCGCGGCTCCGGCCGCCGACGATACAGCTCGGTGTGGCAGAAGACGCAGATCGCGAACAACGACGCGCAGTAGATCGTCACCGCCAGCGCAACGGGCATCGACAGCGTGCCGTGATACAGATAGTAGCTCGCGAATCCGAGTCCGGCCGCGCCCAGCGGGATGACGAGCCATCGCGGATGCCAGCGGTCGTCCGCGAACGCGACGACGAAGCTGAGCAGATAGGCGACGAGCGGAATGATCCAGAGCAGCGGAATGGTCGCGACGTTCTGGCTGAGGTGGTTGGTCACCGCGGAGAGAAGCACCGATCCGCAGGCGGCGAGCGCGATCCAGAGGGCCAGTCGCTCGGTCGTGATCGCCGAAGTCGCGGCTGGCTCGGAATCGTCCAAGGAAGGCGCGGGCGAGGGAAGCCTGGGGTCATCCACGCCCGCGATGGACCAGGCGATGAGGCCGCACGCGATCGCAAGGACGACGAATCCGTTGGCCAGGCCCAGCGCTTGCCCGTGCAGGGTCGTTCGCGGCTCGATCAGCCACGGATAGACGAGCAGCGCCATGAGCGATCCGACGTTCGAGATCGCGAACAGGCGATACGGTTGGGGCGCGGGCGACCCGTCGATCGCGGACGCGGCTCGCGTCGAGCGGGCGAACCACGCCTGGAGCAAGGGGCTCGTGGCGGACAGCGTCACGAATGGCAGGCCGATCAGGATCGTCAGCAGCCACAGGACGCTCGAGATGGGGTGTGCCGGATCCGGATGCGGCGCCGGGTTGATCGCGAGCACCAGTTGGAACAGCGACAGCACGAGCAGGGCGGCATAGATGATCGCCTGATCGCGGGTCCGTCGCAGCCCGGCGAGCCAGTGTGCCGTGGTGTAGCCGAGCAGCAGCGCGCATTGAAAGAACACGAGGCACGCCGTCCACACCGCCGCCGATCCGCCGAGGAGTGGGAGGATCCGCTTGGCGGCGATCGGCTCGAGGAGGAACAGGAGGGAGCTGCTGAGAAAGATGGCGATCGCGTAGCGAACGCCCGATCCGGTCACGACGCTGGGGGATTTCACGCGCGTAGAGTACACCCTGGATGTTCGCGGAGCCACTCGCTCAGCCCTTGCCTCGAGGGCCCGAGGGGCCGCGGCGGGGGCCATCCGGCTACGGGGTGACGGGAAATGCACGCGCCGGGTTGAGCCAATGTCCCTAACATGAGGTGTCTCGTGATTCTGTCTCGTTGGACTCGCTGGACGGCCGTTGCGGTCTTGATCGCGGTTCCTGTGGGGGTGGCGACCAAGGCGCACGCCAACACGTTCGAGGCGACGCAGGTGCGGCGCATCCGCGCGCACTTCGACAGCGTCCTCGTCGAGCTCGATCGGCGCGATCTCGCCGCGTTGTCGAGCGACCAACGCGCGCATCGCGCGGCGTTGGTGGCGGAGCTTCGCCGGTACCGGGATCGCGGCGTCTTTCCGCACAACTACGACTTTCCGGACCAGCCGACGCCGTACTTCGTCGACGGGAACACAGGAACCCTGTGCGCCGTCGCGAACCTGCTCGCGTCGAGCGGCCGGCGCGACATCGTGGATCGCGTCGCGCGAACGAACAACAACGTGTGGGTCGATGACCTGGCGACCGACACGGCCTTCACGAGCTGGCTCGACGCGAACGGCCTGACGCTGCACGAGGCCGCGCGGATCCAGGTGCCTTATGTGAGGCCCGTCTCCAATGCGGAAGTCGCGCGCGAAGTGAGCTTCGTGATCGCGGCGCCGCTCTCGGTGGTCGGATCGACGGCGCTGACGCTGTGGAACGTCACCGGGAACGCCGACGGCCACCGCGCCGGCGTGAGCTGGACCGGCATGGCCGCGGGTGTCACCAGCGTGGCGTCGGGAGCGCTGCTGCTCACGAAGGGTTCCGACGTGCAGGACAAGTTCGGTCAAATTGGCGCCATCGCGATCGGCATCGGCGCGACCAGCATGCTGGCGTCGGCCATCTCGATGCATCAACACCGCGTGATTCTCGCGGCGCAACGCGACTCGACCAAACGGTCGGTGGTGACCGAAGCGTCGGTCGTGCCGGTGGTGTCGCCGAGTGGTGGTGCAGGCCTGGGTATGACTCTGCGGTTCTAGCACGGACGTGCCGGACGATTAACGCCGCCGCGCGGGCTTTCCGCGCGGCGGCGCTTGTTCGTTTGGCCAGTTCGTGTGCATGTCGCTGCGGCGAGCGCGTCTCCATCGTCAGAATGTGGCGCCACGGGTCGTCCCCGGGGTTGCTCTCGTAGTCCCCTCAGATGCCGAGATGCTCATGACGAAACGATCGTACGCTTGGGCCGCGACGCTGATGGTGCCGACCCTGCTGGCCGCGCAGGCGCCGCGCACCGTCACGACCGACGTTCCTGTGACGAAGGTGCTCCTGTTTTCCTCCGGCGTGGGGTACTTCGAGCACGCCGGCTCGGTGCGCGGGAACAGCGCGACCGAGCTGCGATTCAAGACGAGCCAGATCAACGACATCCTGAAGTCGCTCGTGCTGCAGGATCAGGACGGCGGCCGGGTCGGCGTGATCACCTATCCGTCGCAGGATCCGCTGGCGAAGACGTTGAAGAGCTTTCAGGTCGACATCACGAGAAATCCGAGCCTGGCGGATCTCCTGAATCAACTGCGCGGCGCCCGCGTCACCGTGGCGTTCCAGGCCGAGCGCTTGAACGGCACCATTCTCGGCGTCGAATCCCGGAAGAAAGTGGAGCGTACCGAACCCGTCGACGTGTCGGTGCTCAATCTTCTCACCGGCGCGACGATCCGCTCGGTCGAGCTGGCGTCGATCAGCAGCCTGTCGCTCGACGACCCGCAGCTGCAGGACGAGCTGACGAAGGCACTCAGCGCGCTCGTACAGGCGCGCGATCAGGACAAGAAGCCGGTGACGATCAACTTCACGGGCACCGGCGATCGGCGCGTTCGCATCGGCTATGTGGTCGAAACGCCGGTGTGGAAGACGAGCTACCGGCTGTTGCTCGATGAGAAGTCGTCGGTTGCACGCCTCCAGGGCTGGGCCATCGTGGAGAATCAGACCGAAAGCGACTGGAACGACGTCTCGCTTTCACTCGTGAGCGGCCGGCCGATCTCGTTCATGATGGATCTCTATCAGCCGCTGTACGCGACGCGGCCGACGGTCGTACCGGAGCTGTACGCCAGTCTCAGGCCGCAGGTGTATGACGGCGCGACTGAGGCGGACAAAGAGCGAGTGCCGATGGCTGCTCCGGCAAGGGGAATCCAACTACGAGGAGCAGAGGGGCGCGTCCCAGGCGTGCAGCTCTCCGAGGTCGTTACGACCGGTCTGGCTGAGGCTCGACGCGTGGCGGGAGATGCCATGAATGCCGCGATCTCGGTCGAATCGATCGCGTCGGCGGCCAAGATGGGCGAGCTGTTCCAGTACACCGTACCGAACGTCACCCTCGCGCGGCAGAAGTCGGCAATGCTTCCCATCGTGACGGACACGGTGAATGTCGAGCGGCTGTCGATCTACAACGCGTCGGTGTTGCGGACGAATCCGCTGAACGGCGTGCGTCTCAAGAACACGACCGGCAAGCATCTGCTCCAGGGGCCGCTCACCGTGTTCGACAAAGGCGGCTACGCCGGCGACGCGCGCATCGACAATCTGCCGCCCGGGCAGGATCGGTTGCTGAGCTACGGCATCGATCTCGACATGCTCGTCGACAATACCAAGCGTCGCGACACGGCCACCATCATGACCGCGAAGATCGATCAGGGCGTGCTGATTCTCAAGCGCAAGCGTCGTTCGTCGATCGAATACGCCGCCAACAACAAAACCGGAAAGGACAAAACGCTGCTCATCGAACATCCGATTCAACCCGGTTGGACGCTCGTCAGCGCGACGAAGCCACTCGAGACGACACCGACGTATTACCGATTCATGGGCACGGCAGCCGCGAACAAGGTCACGACGCTGGTCGTCACCGAGGAGCTCGTGGCGAATGAATCGATTTCGCTGTTCGCGATGGACTACGGTCCGCTCCTCAGCTACAACCAGAACGGTGAGCTTCCCGCGTCGGTGCGCGACGCGATCGCGAAGGCGGTTCAGCTCAGACGCGACGGCCTCGAGGTCGATCGCCAGGTGACCGCGCGAACGCAACACATCTCCGAGATTACTGCCGAGCAGAACCGGATTCGCGAAAACATGAAGACGGTCGCGCAGAGCTCCGAGTACTATACGCGGTTGCTCACGAAGCTCAACGAGCAGGAGACGTCGATCGAAAGCCTCCAGAAGGAGCGCGACGCGCTGACCGTGAAGCGCGACGCGCTTCGCCGCGACCTCGAGGAGTATGTGCGAGGCTTGAACGTGGGCTGACCGGCCCAAGGGAACGTCACGGCGGATGCCCGGCGCTTTGACCGGCTGTTAGCATCCGAGCGTGCCGTTCCCGAACCCGTATCGCGGGCTCCGCGGGCTCCCCGCCGACGTGTGGATCGTCGCCGTCACCTCGCTCGTGAACCGGGCGGGGATGATGGCGCTGCCGTTTCTCGTCCTGTATCTGACGCGCTACCTGCACATCTCGGCGTCCGTCGCTGGGCTGGCGATCAGCGCGTACGGCGTTGGCGGCCTCATCACGGCGCCGTTGGCGGGACGCCTCTCGGACCGGTTCGGCGCGTATACCGTGATTCGAGCATCGCTGGGGCTCTCGGGCGTTCTGCTGCTCGTCTTTCCCCTCGCCCATAGTGTCCCGCTGCTCTTTCTGCTGACGTTTCTCTGGGCCGTCGTCGCCGACGCCGCTCGGCCGGCGATGATGTCCGCGCTCACGAGCAGCACGCGCCCGGAGCAACGCAAGGCGGCGATCGCGCTCAATCGTCTCGCGATCAACCTCGGGATGAGCGTCGGGCCGGCCGTCGGCGGCTTTCTCGCACAGGCGTCGTTCCCGCTGCTGTTCGTGGTCGACGGCATCACGTCGCTCGTCTCGGCCGCGGTGCTCTCGGGCCTGCTCTGGGCTCGACATCGCTCGCGGCCAGAGGCCGGTCATCACGCGGCGACCGGCGAAGGAGGCCACCCCCGCTTTGCGACGACCTCGATCGTGTGGCGAGACCAGGCGGCACTCGCGCTCTTCGCGACGTCGCTGATGATGAACGTCGTGTTCTCGCAGCATCAGGGCGCGATGCCGCTCTATCTCGTGCGCGACCTGCACTACCGTGAGTCGTTCTACGGTGGACTGTTCGTGCTCAACACGCTCATCATCGTCCTGACCGAAGTACCGCTCAACGTCGCGATGGCGCATTGGCCGGCGCGTCCGGCGCTCGTGTTGGCGACCGTGCTCGTCGCGGTGGGATTCGGCGCTCTGGGACTCGCTCACGCGCCCCTCCCGATCGCGTTTACGGTCGTGCTATGGACGATCGGCGAGATGATCTTCTTTCCGACGTCGACCGCGTACGTCGCGCAGCTCGCGCCGCCCGGCCGGACCGGCGAGTACATGGGCGCGTTCGCGAGCACCTTCTCGCTCGCGCTCATCGTCGGCCCGTGGCTCGGCACGACGCTGCTCGACCGCGTCGGCCCGCCCGCGACGTGGGCAGTGATGCTGGTGGTGGGGTTGTTCGCCGCGGCGCTACCCGCGCTCGCCGGAGCTCACGGACCGCGCGTCGTTGCCGCGGTCCCGGAGCTCGACGACGCGACTACTCGTAGCGAAGCGCGGCCATCGGGTCCACTCGGCTCGCCCGCAACGCCGGAATGAAGCCGGCGCCGAACGCGACAACGGCGAGCAGCACGGCCGCGAACGCCATCACCGCGGGGTCGTAGCCCTGGAGCTGATAGAGCAGTGACTGCGCGGCGTGCCCGAGGCCAAGGGCGCCCGCGATGCCGATCGCGCCGCCGATCAGCGTCATCAGGCCGACCTGCCGCAACACCATCGCGCGCACGGTGCCGCTGTTCGCGCCGAGCGCCATGCGGACACCGATCTCGCGCGTGCGCTGGGCTACCGAGTACGCGAGCACGCCGTACAACCCGACAGCCGCGAGCAACGTCGCGAGCACGGCGAATGACGCCGACAGCGTCGAGATCATTCGGTCGAGTGAGACATTCTCGTCGACCTGCTGCGGCAGGAGCTTGAGCCGCTCGACCGGTAGATTCGGGTCGATCTTTTTCATCACGTCGGGGATCGCGCGCAGGATCTGTTGCGGCGGGAGCGACGAGCGAACGTAGAAGTTGTTCGTCCCCAAGCGGTCGGTCTGTCGATAGGGCTGGAAGAAGACGGGGGGGACAGTGGACTTCACCTGCGAGTACTTCGCGTCCTTTGCCAGGCCGACGATCGTGAGGTCGAGCGAGTCGCTCCCCATCGACATGTGCTTGCCTACGGCGTTTGTGCCCAGGTTGAACTTCTTCGCGAACGCCTCGTTGACGATGACGGCTTTCATCGCGCCGGCGAAGTCGCCGGCGGTGAAGTCGCGGCCCGACAGGATCGGCACGCCCAGCACATGGAAGTAGTTCGGTCCGACGGCGTTGTAACGCGACCCGGCGTCCGTATCGGGCTCTTTCTTGAATCCCTCGACCGACACGCCTTCTCCCCAGTTGCTGCCGGAGAGGATTTGAATGGCCGACGACGTGACTCCCGCGACACCGGGAATCGCGGCCAGATCCTGCTCGATTCGCGCGTACAGCGCCAAGGTGCGCGTCGAATCGTAGCCGCTCCGCGCGGGCGAGACCCCGAACACGACCATGTTGTCGATCCTGATGCCGAGATCGACGCGCGAGATGTTCCGCAGGCTCTTGAGGAACAGTCCGGCGCAGATGAGGAGCGCCATCGAGAGCGCGATCTGCGTCGTGACGAGCGACGTGCGGAAGCGAGCGGCGCCGCGCCCGCCCGACAGCTTGCCCGAGTTGTTTCTGAGCTCCGTGACGAGCTCCGACCGCGTGCTCTGCAGCGCCGGCACGATCCCGAAGAGCACGCCCGTGCCGAGCGAGATCAGCGCGGTGAACAAGAGCACCGGGATGCTCAGCGAGAGGTCGATGGTCGTCGCGTCCTGAGGCGGCAGCATCGATGCTATGCCGACGAGCGTCCAGCGCGCGACGAACACGCTCACGATCCCGCCGAGCGCCGCGAGCAGCACGGACTCCGTGAGCACCTGGGCGACGAGCTGACGGCGCGTTGCGCCGAGCGACAAACGCACCGCCATCTCCATCATCCGATTCGCGGCACGCGCGAGCAGCAGGTTGGCGATGTTCGCGCAGGCGATCAGCAGCACGATTCCCGTCACCGAGAAGAGCAGCGTGAGCGGCGTGCGCGATTCCTTGATCGTCGAGCTCTGGCCCTTTCGGCCGTCGGTCATCGTGACTTTCTTGGCCTTGAACGCCGCCATCGTCTTGGCGCTCATGCCCTTCCGCTGGGGCACCTCGATCGTGTTGATGAGATTGTGATAGATCGTGTTGACGGAGCTGAGCGCTTGATCCATCGTCGCGCCCGGCTTGAGGCGGCCGAACAGATAGACCCAGTAGCTGTCGCGCCGGTCGAATCCCGTCCAGCCTTGATTCATCACGCCGCGCATCGACATCGGCACGAAGACGATCGGATTGGCGCCGAGCGTCGTACCCTTGAATCCTTTCGGTGCGACGCCGACGATCGTCAGCTGCTTGCCGTTCACCGTGATCTGCTGGTTGATCACGGCCGGGTTGGAGCCGAGCTGCGTCTCCCAGTATCCGTGGCTCAACACGACGAGATAGTGTCCGCCGATCGTCTGGTCGTCGGCGGTCGTCAACAGCCGGCCGAGCGCGGGCCTCACGCCCAACACCGGAAAATACGATCCGGAGACGAACACGCCCTCGCCGCTCGTCGGCGTCTGCCCCGACATCGCCAGGTTGACGCCGAAGAGAAAGTGACCCGCGATGCCGCTGAACGCGGTGTTCGCCTTCTCGAGGTCGCGGAACATCGGATAGCTGAACACCTCGTCGCAATCGCCCGCTTGATTGCACGAGTTGGAGCCGTATTGAGGGCCCGGCGCTTGGAAGTTGACGAGGCGCTCCGGCTGCGCGACCGGAAGCGGCTTCAGCAGGATCTGGTGGAAGAGCGAATAGATCGCCGCGTTGGCGCCGATGCCGAGCGCCAGGGACAGCATGGCGACAACAGTGACAAAGGGCGTTTTGAACAGCGCTCGAAACGCCAGCTTCAGATTCCGCATTGTATGGATTGCGCGTGACAGGTGGCCTGCGAACCTCGGCTGGTTCGACAACCTTTGGGCGCAAAAGGTTGGATCGTCGGCGCGCTCGAGATCCCGGCGGTTACAGCGGGCTCGGGCGCGATCAACGCGGCGTTCAGGTCAGCGCAACAGCCGTCGGGGCAACGGGCTGGTAATTCTCCGCTCGTTCACGTTTGCGCGACGACCGTGCGCGAACGCGCTTCGCCGCGTCATGCTCCGCGACACGGGCGGCCGCCAGCTCGGCGGCCATGCGCTCGAGACGCGTACAGGTCACCCAATTCATTCTCGCGGTGCCCTCCGCATATCGGCGGAGCGTTCGAATCGAGATGTGCAGCTTGGCCGCGACGGACGCTTCGGGCGTGTTGGCGAGGATGCCGCGAAGCATGTCGAGCGATGATGTCCGCTCCGAGCGCGGCGCGGGCGCGACGCCGGACGCGACGTCGGAGGACGATGGGGCTGACACGGGCGTAGCCAGGAGAGAGTCGGGCAGTACGGCGGGGAATCCAGAGGTGCAGTATCGGAGAGGCCGCGCGGATGCTGAAGGGCGAAAAAAAAGCGATGCAAGAATGAGACTTGTGTGCGATCGTCGAGCCTGTCGCGGCGCGGATTTCGCGACGATCATTCGGTCGTGACCATCAGCCCGAAAGCAGGCAAGCCGGCGGACGAGGGGATGCTCGTCAATGTGCCGCGTCTCATCACCGCGTACTTCACGACGCATCCCGATCCGGCGGCGCCAACACAGCGCGTGGCGTTCGGCACGTCGGGACACCGCGGGACGTCCGCCGCCGCCACCTTCAACGAAGATCACATCGTCGCGATCACGCAGGCCATCTGCGAGTATCGCGCGCGGAAGTCCATCACCGGACCACTGTTCCTCGGCATCGACACGCACGGGTTGTCGGAACCGGCGTTCGCGTCGGCGCTCGAGGTGCTCGCCGCGAACGACGTCACCGTGATGATCGACGATCGCGGTGGCTACACGCCGACACCCGTGTTGTCCCACGCGATTCTCGCGTACAATCGCGATCGGACGAATGGGGAAGCCGACGGCATCATCGCAACGCCGTCACACAATCCGCCGGAAGACGGCGGCTTCAAATACAACCCGCCGAACGGTGGGCCTGCCGACACGGCCGTCACGAAATGGATACAGGATCGTGCGAACGAGTTGCTGTCCGGTTCGCTGCGCGGCGTGCGTCGCATCCCGTTCGAGCGCGCGATGCGCGCGGGCGCGACGAAGCGGCACGACTACATGGGAGCGTACGTCGGCGATCTCGGCGCCGTCATCGACTTCGACGCGATTCGCGGCGCCACGCTGTCGCTCGGCGTCGATCCGCTCGGCGGCGCGGGCGTGGCGTACTGGGGGCGCATCGCCGAGCAGTATCGGATTCCACTCACCGTCGTGAGCGAGTCGGTCGATCCGACGTTCCGTTTCATGACGGTCGATTGGGACGGCAAGATCCGCATGGACTGTTCATCGCCGTACGCGATGCAGCGGCTCATCGGACTGCGCGACCGCTTCGACGTCGCCTGGGCCTGCGATCCCGATCACGATCGACACGGCATCGTGGCACGCAGCGCCGGCTTGCTCAACCCGAACCACTATCTCTCCGCGGCGATCGCGTATCTGTTCACGCACCGCGCCGAGTGGCCGCGTGATGCGGGGGTGGGCAAAACAGTCGTCAGCAGCAGCATGATCGATCGCGTCGCCGCTCGGCTCGGCCGGCGGCTCGTCGAAGTCCCCGTGGGTTTCAAGTGGTTCGTCGACGGTCTCATCAGCGGATCGCTCGGGTTCGGCGGCGAGGAGAGCGCCGGCGCGTCGTTCCTTCGGCGTGATGGCGGCGTCTGGTCGACCGACAAAGATGGAATCATCCTCGGTCTCCTCGCCGCCGAGATGACCGCGGCAATGGGAAAAGATCCGGGCGAGATTTATCGCGAGCTCACGCGTGAGTTTGGGGATCCGGTGTACGAGCGAATCGACGCGCCGGCGAGCGCGGCGCAAAAAGCCGCGCTCTCGCGGTTGTCGCCGGAGCAGGTCACGGCGTCCGACTTGGCCGGCGAACCGATCGTCGCGAAGCTCACCAAGGCACCGGGCAGCGACAGCGCGATCGGCGGACTCAAGGTCGTGACGAAGAACGGCTGGTTCGCCGCGCGCCCCTCGGGGACCGAGGAGATCTACAAGCTGTATGCCGAGAGCTTTCTCGGCCTCGACCACCTGCGCCTCGTGCAAGCGGAAGCGCGGGTGATCATAGAGCGAGCGTTCGCCCATCCCTGAAGCGCGCTGAGGACGTGGGTCGTGGGAATGGTATGCATCCCCAAAGATCGACGTTCGTCATGCCCTCGCGGTAAGCCGAGCAACCGATTGCCTCGGTGCTTGGCAAATCGTCATAAGGAAATACTGGACGCGGGACGATAGCGACGGATGTCGGCCTACGGCGTTGGTGCCGAAACTCGAGCAGAGGGGATCCGTCATGTCCGCGACGCGCTCTTCCGCACGTCGTCGGCTCCACGTTTGGCGAACCCGCCGCGTACACCTGAAGCGAAACGTCTCGCGGCCATGGGTGTCCCAGTGTCGTGGCCCGCGAGCAACTTCTCATTTCCCATCTTCGATGTTCCGACGACTATTTGCGGCATCAATCGCGCTCGCTTGTCTCGCTCAGCCAGCCGCTAGCCAGGTAAACGGGCCTGCTCGTCCCATCGCCAGTCCCGGTGAAATCCGCGGACGGCTCGTGGATTCGGTCAGCGGACACGCCGTCACGAGCGGCTCGGTCGCCGTGCGGCGCACGGGCGATACCGCGTTCGTGAGCGGCGCGCTCCCGAAAGAGGATGGTTCGTTCCGCGTGGACGGTCTCCGTCCGGGTCGCTATACGCTCCGCGTTCGCGCGATCGGCTTCGCGCCGCTCGTACGAAACGACGTCGTCATCTCCATCGAACATCCCGTCGTCGAACTCGGCGGCGTTGGACTGACCGTGGTCGCGACGAAGCTCGACGCCGCGCAGACGGTGGCCGAGCGCGAGGACGTCGTGTTGGCGCCGGATCGCACGAGCTACAGCGTGAAGAACATGCCGGTCGCGAGCGGCGGCACCGCGGTCGACGTGCTGCGCAACATTCCGCTCGTCGAAGTGGACGGATCGAACAACGTCAGCCTGCGCGGCAACGCGAACGTCGTCGTTCAGATCAACGGGCGCTCCACGCCGCTGAAGGGCGATCAGCTCGGCGCCTTCCTCGCGCAGCTTCCCGCCGGGACGGTGAAGAACGTCGAAGTCGCGACGAATCCATCGGCGAAAGACGACCCCGAAGGAACCGCCGGCATCATCAACATCATTCTCAATCAAGAGGCGCAGCTCGGTCTGAGCGGTGGCCTCAACGTCGGAACGGCGTCCACGGGCATGATCAACGGCGGCGGCAACGTCGGCAAGCAGCAAGGGAAGCTCACGGTCTTCGGCGCAGCCAACTTCTACCAGGACCGGCGCTCCACATCCGGAACGATCTCACGCACGAACCTGGTGATTCCCGTGCCGGCGTTCACCGAGACGCATCTCGCCGGCAAACAGTCGCCGCTCTCGGGCGGCGGAACGTTGCGATCGGAGTATCGCTTCACGCCGCGCACCTCGCTGTCGTTCGATGGATTCTTTTACGGCGGCCACTTCGGCGGCGACCAGTCGTCGGCCTACACGGATCTCGACGGGAGTCACGCGATCATCGGCCTGTTCAATCAGGCGACGTCCCAGCTCTCGCGCAACGCATCGCGAGACTATGACATGACGTTCCGTCGCTTCGGCGAGAAGAATCAGCCGCTGTTCTCGACGGAGCTCGAGTACTCGAATACCAACTCGACGAGCGACATCGATCTGTCCGGCACGGTGGTGCGCTCCGACGCCTCGACGCCGTCCGCGATCCCCACGGAGCACGATCACACCATCGGCCGGTATCCGTACCTCAACTGGAAGACGGACTACACCGCGCAGTTCGGCGCGACCACCAAGCTCGAGCTGGGACTCAAGGCCACGCGCCGCACGACGACGAACGATTTCGATGCCTCGTATCTGAATGCGACGACGGGCGTGTTCACCTCTGATCCGCTGCGGCGAACCGCGTTCGATTATCACGAAGACATCGGCGCCGGCTACGCGCTGCTCTCGAACAAGTTCGACAAGGTGCAAACACAGACCGGGCTTCGCCTCGAGGACGCGGCCACGTATTTCGATCTCACGACGGTCAACCAGCAATACGACCGGCGCTACGCGAGCGCGTACCCGAGCGCGATCGTCTCGTACAACTTCACGCCGGTGCGCTCGGCGCGGATCAGCTACTCGCGCCGAGTGAGCCGGCCGAATCCCTACCAGCTCAGCCCAATCGAGTTCCGGCAGGACACGCGCAACGTCTTCCGTGGAAACCCGGCGCTTCGCGCCGAATACACGGACGCGATCGAGCTCGGCTACCAGGAGTCGCGCAGCTGGGGATCCGTGCAACTGAATCCATATCTCCGCAGCACGGCGCACGCGGTGCGCAACATCCAGTTCGTCGACTCGACCGGCGTGTCGGTGAGCACGTTCGACAACGTGGCGAGCACGATGACGGTGGGCACGGATCTCAACGTCAACGCCCACAAGGGTCCGCTACAGCTTGGCGGCGGCGCGAGCGTCTACCACTACAAGAGCGACGCGTCGAACCTCTCCGGCAATCTGTCGGCCCGCGCGATGGTCTGGTCGGCGCGCGCGAACGGGACGTGGAAGTTCTCGCAGAAGACCGACGCACAGCTCTTCGCGTTCTACCGCGCGCCGTACGCGACGGAGGGTGGCTCGCAGATCGCGTCGGTGTCGATGAACCTGGCGGGGCGATACAAGATCTGGGGCGACCAGGGCAACATCTCGCTTCGCATCTCCGATCCGTTCAAGCTGCAGAAGTTCGGCTACAAGACGGCGAACGGCACGGTGGTGGAGTACAGCGAACGCTTCTTCGGATCGCGGGCGGTATTCCTGACGATCTCGCGCAATTTCGGCCAGGCCATCAAGCTGCAACCGAAGCAGCAGGATCCGGATGCGCAGGCGCAGACCGGGCCGCCTGGCTGATCGCGTCCAGCGTCTGCTTTCCAAACCCAACCATTTCGGTGCTGGTCGTGTCGGAGAACAGGAGAAGGCAAGAGCGCGCCAAACCCTGAACCTCTCCGAACATGCTTCGCCCCTGGACGCAAGCGGCGCGGAGTCTCATACGCCGTCCCGGTCTCGCCGTCAGCGTCGTCGTCATCCTCGGCGCCGGAATCGCCGCCACGACCGGCGTGTTCTCGGTCGTCGACGCGGCAGTGCTGAAGGGTCTGCCCTATCCGAACCCAGACCGACTGGTTCAGGTGTTCGAGGCCAACTCCGCGAAGACCGAAGCCGCGGCGTTGATCGCGCCGGCGCGGGTGGAGGACTGGAATCGCCTCAATCGAACGTTCGATGGCATCGCGGCCAGCTACGGCGAGAACGTCACTGAAACGAGTGGCGACTCCCCCGAGCGGCTGGCGGCGCGTCGTGTGTCGCCACGGTACTTCGCGGTGTTCGGCGTGCGACCGGCGATCGGACGCGCATTCGTACCCGAGGAGGAGGCGAGCGGAGGCACCGCCTCGGTCATCATCAGCGATCACCTCTGGATGCGCCGCTTCCAGCGCCGAGCGAGCGCGCTCGAGCACGGGCTGACGCTCGGCGGCAAGAGCTACGCGATCGTCGGCGTAATGCCCCCGACGTTCGGCGATCGTCGCATCGATCTGTGGATTCCAGCGCAGTTTGCTCCGTCGCTGCTCGCGATTCGCGATGCCAGGTTCATGACCGGGGTCGGCCGAATGAAGCCCGGCGTGACGATCACCGTCGCGCAGCGCGACCTCGCGCGCGTCCAAAGCGAGCTGGGACAGCAGTTCCCGAAGACCGACGAGGGCTGGTCGGCGCAAGTGACCGATCTCGAGAACCAGGTTGCCGGACAATACCGCCAACCGCTCGTCTTTTTGCTCGGTTCGGTGGCGCTCTTGCTGTTCATCGCGCTGGCCAACATCGCGGGCCTCATGTTGACGCAGTTGCAACGGCGCGAAACCGAGCTCGCGATTCGCGGCTTCCTGGGCGCGACGCGCGTCCAGGTCGTCGCCGGCGTGGTTCAGGAAGTTCTCATTCTTGCAGCGGTAGCGACCGCCGTCGCGATCGTCGCCGACCTGGTGCTGCTCCGCATCACATCGTCGGCGTTGGCGTCACTGCCTCGCGCGGCAGGTCTCACCCTCGATTGGCGGGCGCTCGGCGTCGCCGCCATCTCGGCCGCGGCCGCGGCGCTCGTGTGCGGTGCCGTTCCGGCGTGGCGTGCGACCCGCGGGCGCGCCGGCGCGGCGTTGTCACGAGCGGGGCGCGGCATCTCGTCCGATACGCGATCGCAGCGTGCGCTCGTGGGTGGACAGATCGCCGTGGCGACGCTGCTGCTCGCCAGCACGTCGCTGATGCTTCGCAGCTACTACAATCTGTCGCACGTCGACCCGGGATTCGACGCATCGCATGCGGTGACGTTTCACGTGGGCGCCGCGTGGGACGAGGATCGGGTCAAGGTCGGACAGATGCAGCGGGATTTCCTGACTGCCCTCTCGAACCTGCCCGGCGTAACCGCGGTCGGCTTTAGCAATTTCTTACCCGCCTCCAACGCGACCGTCCGGTATCAGGTGCGCTTGCAGACTCTCGCGCGGGACGAGCATGCGTCGCAGCAGGACCAACTCACGGTCGGCCAGCGAAGCGTGACGCGCGACTATTTTCACGCGCTCGGCGCGCGGCTCTCCGCGGGTGCGTCGTGCCCGGAGCTCACCGGCGTTCGCGACCCCAACCCCAGGGCGCTCGTGAACCGGCGATTCGTCACGGCCTATGCCGGCGGGCAGAGCGTGGTTGGACGATATCTCAGTTGGGTGCAAGGCCCGACCGGCGCGCCGATGGAGATCATCGGTGTCGTCGACGACATTCGCGAGGACAATCTCCGCACCTCCGCCGTTCCGTACCTCTACACCTGCATCGGCGCCGGCGACTGGCCGGATCCCGAGTACGTCGTTCGCACTGCGAACGATCCGCGCACGGTGCTCTCGTCGATTCGATCCGTCGTGCACGGCATCGACGCGTCGCGCGCCGTGTTCGGCATCATGCCTCTCGAGGACAATCTTGGCGCGACGATCGAGCAGACGCGTCTTCAGACCGAATTGATCGCGGCGTTCGGCGTCGCGGCGGTCGCCCTGGCCGTGATCGGTCTCTACGGTCTCGTCGCGCTCGCTGTCACCACGCGTCGTCGCGAGATCGGGATTCGCATCGCGCTCGGCGCGGAACCCGGGCGTGTGGTGCGCGAAGTAGCGACGCGGGTCGGGTGGCTGGTCGTTGGCGGTACGGGCGCCGGGCTCGCGCTCACAGTGATCGCCGGTCAGGAGCTTCGCGCGATGGTGTTCGGCGTCGCGCCCTTCGATCCGCTGACGCTCGCCGCGGCAGTCGCTGCTCTCGCGGTCGCCGCGGGCGTCGCGACGTTGGTGCCGGCACTTCGCGCGGCGAGGATCGATCCAGTAGGCGCGTTGAGAGACTGAAAGACGGAAGCGGGAAGCTCCCCCCTTGCCTCACTCGTACCGAAGTGCCTGCATCGGATCCACGCGCGACGCTCGAACGGCCGGAATGAATCCGGCGCCGAGTGAAACAATGGCGAGGATCACCGCCGACAGCGCGAGCACCACCGGATCCGAGCCCTTTACGTCGAACAGCAGCGACGACGCCCCGCGTCCGATTCCGATCGCGGCGCCCAGGCCGACCACGCCGCCGATCAGCGTGAGCAGCGCCATCTGCCGCAGCACCATGCGGCGCACGGTCCAGATATCCGCGCCGAGGGCCATGCGCACGCCGATCTCACGAGTGCGCTGGGCGACGGAGTACGCGAGCATTCCATACAGACCGACCGCGGCCAGAATCGTTGCCAACAGCGCGAACGACGCCGAGAGCGAGCTGATCATCCGATCGAGGAAGACGTTCTCCTTCACCTGCTGCGGCAGCGTCTTGAGATTCTCCACGGGCAGGTTCGGATCGATTCGCTGCATGAGCGCTGGTACCGCGCGCAACGTCTGAATCGGATCGGCCGCCGTTCGCACGTAGAACGTGAGCGAGCCGAGCGACGAGTCCTGCATGTACGGCGTCGCGAACACCGGTTGCGCGCGGCGCTTCACGTCGTTGTAACCGGCGTCCTTCACGAGGCCGACGATCAGAATGTTGAGCGAATCGCCTCGGCCCGTGCCGATGTACTTGCCGACGGCGTCGCGCCCGAGTCCGAACTTCTTGGCGAATTCCTCGTTGACGATCGCGACCTGGAGGGTGTTGACGTTGTCGGATGCCGTGAACTCGCGGCCGCTCAGAAGAGGCGTGCCGAGCGTCTTGTAGAAGCCGGGGCCGATTTCGTTGAATCTCGAATTCGCGTCGGTGTCGGGCCCTCGCTTGAATCCCTGCACGCGGACGTCGCTTCCCCAGCTGCTGTTCGCCAAAAGCGTGACCGTGCTGCCGGAGACGTTGGTGACGCCCGGAACGGCCGCGAGTGCGTCGGTCACCTGCTGGAACAGCTGCCGCGAGCGCGCATGCGTGTATCCGTTGAGCTCCGGCGAGAGCCCGAACGTGACGACGTTCTCCGTCTTGATCCCCAGATCGATCTTGCTGACGTTCGTGAGGCTCTTCACGAACATGCCCGCCGACGCGAGCAGCGCCATCGACAGCGCGATCTGCACCGTGACGAGCGAATTGCGGAAGCGCGACGCCGAGCGAACGCCGGCGAGCTTGCCCGAGCCGGCGCGAAGCACGCTGACGATGTCGGGATTGGTGCTTTGCATCGCGGGAAAGATGCCGAACAAGAGTCCCGTCAGAATCGACAGCCCGCCGGCAAACCACACGCTCGCCCAGTCCAGCTGGAAGTGAATCGTGTCGCTGGCGTCGGGCGGGAGCATGGTCCGGAGACCCGCGAGCGTCCAATGCGCGAAGAGGAGGCTTGCCAAGCCGCCGATCAGCGCGAGCAGCACGGATTCCGTGAGCAGCTGCGCGAGCACCTGCTTTCGCGTCGCACCCAGGGAGAGACGGACCGCCATCTCTGTCGTTCGGCCCGCCGCGCGCGAGAGCAGCAGGTTCGCGATGTTCGCGCACGCGATGAGCAGCACGATGCCGGTGATCGCCATCAGGAGGATGAGCGGCGTCTTCGCTTCCTCGTGCATCGAGCTCTGACCGCGCCGGCCGTCCTCGAGCACGATCTTTTTCGCCTTGAACTTCACCATCGTCGTGGCGCTCATGCCCTCCTGCAACGGCGCTTCGACGTCGGCGAGAATCGGCGAGTAGACGGCGTTGATCGCCGTCTGCGCCTGCGGTATCGAAACGCCGGGCTTGAGACGCGCGAAGAGGTACGCCCAATAACTGCGCCGGTTCGTGAATCCGTTGAACCACGAATTGACGACCTGGTGCATCGTGATCGGAACGAAGACCGCAGGGTTCTCTCCCACGACCGTGCCCTCGAAGCCTTCCGGCGCGACGCCGACTATCGTGAACGTCTGCCCGTTCACCGCGATCTTGTCGTTGACGACGTTCGGATTTCCGCCGAGCTTGTTCGTCCAGTACCCGTAGCTGAGGACCACGACGTAATGGCCGCCGATCGTCTGATCGTCATTCGGTGTCAGCAGGCGGCCGAGCGCCGGCGTGACGCCGAGCAGCGGGAAATACGATCCGGAGACGAACATCCCTTCGGTGCTCAACGTCTGGTTCCGATAGGCGACGTTCGCCCCGAAGTTGCGATGCGCCGCGACGCCGACGAACCCATTCGGCGATTTCTCGAGATCGCGGAACATCGGATAGCTGAAGACGACGTCGCATCCGCCCGCCTGGCCGCACGACTGCGATCCCGGGTTCGGCCCCGGCGAGCCGAGGTTGACGAGCCGCGCTGGATCGCGAACGCCCGGAATCGGCCGAAGCAAGAGCTGATTGAACAGCGAGTAGATCGCCGCGTTCGATCCGATGCCGAGCGCGAGCGACGCGGCGGCGATGATCGTGACGAACGGGGTTTTGAACAGCGTTCGGAAGGCGAGCTTCAGATTGGTCATCGCGCGGAGATTCGGGTGATCCCTCTTACGGGCGCGGACCTGATCAGGTTCCAGCCGTCTCCAGCGCGGTGAGCCGGTCCACCGCCGCTTGGGCATGGATGTCCGCCGTGTCGAGCACCGCCGTTCCGAGCCGCCGAAAATCCTCGACGAGTGGAAACAGCTCCGTGCCGCCGACGATCACGCCGTCGATCCCGTCTGTGGCGATCATGCGCGCGACGACGCTGGTGATGCCCTCGCGGGTCGCCTGTGGGATGTCGCCGCTGAACAGGTCGGTCATGTACTTCTCGTGCACGTAGTCCCGGTCGTCCGGCGGCGGCACGACCACCTCGATGCCGGCGCCGCGAAGCGCATCCTGGTAGAACGTCGCGTCCATCGTGAACCGGGTTCCGAGGAGACCAAGCCGGCGCAGCCGCTGCGCGATGGCGGCGTCGCGCGTCGCTTCGACGATGCTGACGAGCGGCACCGTCGTGCGCGCGCGAATGTCGTCGAATACGAGGTGTGGCGTGTTGGCCGCGATCAGCGCGAAGTCGGCGCCGGCTTGCCCCAGCGCGTCGACCTCGCGCGCGAGCATCGTCGCGAGGTCGTCGAATCGTCCTTGCGGGATGAGCGCCAGCATCGCCGAGGCGTCGATGCTGTTGATGATGACGCGCGGATAGGCGGCGTTGGCGTCGCGGCCGCGGACCTTGGCGATGATCGCGCGATAGTACGCAATCGTCGATTCCGGTCCGATGCCACCAACGATTCCGACCGCGGCCCTCTTTGTCATCTCGAGCGAACTCTCTGTCACCCCGACGAGTCGAATTTGTCGTCCCGGTCGCCATCTCACAAATGAAACCGCATATTGTCGAGTCAGACATTTGTAAGCACGGGACCGTTCGGCTTGGCCGACACGTTTGGGAGGAGCGATGCAGAAGCGGAGCGTGTGGTTGGTGGCGTCGTTGATCGCCGGTCACATTAAGGCGCAAGGGCCGAGCGGGCTTCCGGCGCGAATCGATCAGGTGTTCGCGCGGTTCGACCAGACGACGCCGGGATGCGCGGTCGGTCTCGGCAAGGATGGCCACCCGCTCTACACGCACGGCTACGGTCTCGCGAACCTCGAGTATCGCGTTCCGCTGACCGATTCCACGGTTCTCGAGAGCGGATCCGTCGCCAAACAGTTCACGGCGTCGGCGCTCGTGTTGCTCGCGCAGGACGGCAGGCTCTCGCTCGACGACGACATCCGGAAGTATCTGCCCGAGGTCCCCGACTTCGGGCACGTCATCACGATTCGGAATCTCTTGACGCACACGAGCGGGCTGCGCGACCAATGGGGCCTGCTGGGCATCGAAGGCCGCGGGCCCGGCACGCAAGTGCACTCGGCGCTGACGACGCTCGACCTGATCGCGCATCAGAAAATGCTCAACTTCCCGCCGGGCAGCCGGTATCTCTACAGCAATTCGGGGTATGCCCTCGCGGGACTCATCGTACAGCGCGTGAGCGGGAAGACGCTCGACGCATTCACCCAGGAGCGTCTGTTCCGGCCGCTGGGCATGACGCACACGCGATGGCGCGACGATTTCACCGAGGTGGTGCCGAATCGGGCGACGGCGTATTCCGGCAACGCGAATACCGGCTTCAAGACGGACATGCCCTTCACGAACATGGTGGGCAATGGCGGTGTCCTGAGCACGATGAGCGACCTGCTCGTCTGGAACGAGAACCTCGACGACCCGAAGGTCGGCGGGCCGTCGTACGTGAACACGCTCCAGACACGCATGCGTCTCACGACTGGCCGCACGATCACGTATGCGTTGGGGCTCATCGACGCGCCATACGACGGCGTGCGAGAGATCTCGCACAGCGGCTCGACCGCCGGGTACCAGACGTTCCTCGCGCGCTATCCCGAACAGCACGTCTCGGTCGCGGTGTGGTGCAACTACACGGGCGCGAATCCGACGTCGCTCGCGCACCAGGTCGTCGACCTCGTGCTGACCAAACCGGCGAAAGGGGCCGCGCAGTCCGGCGCGCCCGCGGTGCATGTGTCGGCCACGGAGCTCGCGCGATGGGCGGGCACGTATCGCGACGTGTTCAGCGATCAGACGCTCACGTTGTCGGTCGCCGGCGAAGGGCTCTCGAGCGGCGGTGGACGCGGCGGAGGCCGAGGCGGTGCGATCACGTACGTGCCGACGAGCGCCTCGCGCTTTCGCTCATCGGCGGGTGATCTGTCGTTCTCCGGCACGTCCCCGCATCGTGCGCTCAGCATCGTTCGGCCCGACGGCGATACCGCGTCCTACCAACAGATCGCGCCGGCTCCGGCGACGCCCTCGCTCAGCGACTACGCGGGCACTTACGCGAGCGACGAGCTGGACGTCCGTTTTGTCATCGCGGTGAAGGACGGTGCGCTGGTCCTGCGTCGTCGGCCGGCCGACGAATTCGCGCTCCGCCCCACATATGCCGACGATTTTCAAGCTTCGGGTGGCGGACTCGGGACGCTCCGGTTCACGCGCGATCGTGCGGGCAAGGTGACCGGCTTTGCGTTCTATGCAGGTCGTGTGGTCGACGTCCGGTTCAAGCGAATCGCGCGCTGAGCGCGCGTTCGGTCAGCGCTTTCGCCGCCGGGCCGGTTTGCCGGTTGGCGCGGGCTTTCCCGCATCCGCCACGCGACCCGCGGTGTGGTCGACGGCCACTCGAAGCGCGACGGGGTCGACATTGATCGCCACCGCGTAGATCCAGCCATCGGCGTTGCCGCTGGTGACGCTGATGTCGTTCATGGCCGGGGTCAGCGTAGCGTTGTAGAGGATGCCCATGTCGACGCTCTCGGGTTGGCGTTTGCCCACTTCCGTCGGCATCAATCTGACAAAGCTGTTTACTGTACGGAAGCAACATGTTGTGACAGCGAGTGTTGTGCTGTCGACGGCGTGCTTGGCTGTTGCTGAAAAGTTGAAAATGTTGTAAATAGCGGTCAGGGCAGCAGCCCCTCCAAAACCGGGGTGAGCATGAAGAAAACCGTCTTCCTTGGGCGCCGAATACGCGCCCTCCGCTCCCGGATCGGGCTCAGCCAGGCGGAGCTCGCCAAACGCCTCGGCGTCTCCCCGAGCTATCTCAACCTGCTGGAGCACGATCGGCGCCCGGTCACCAGTGCTCTCTTGCTCGAGCTGGCCCGCGTGCTCGACGTCGATCTACGCGTGCTGTCGTCGTCCGCGGACACGGAGCTCCTCTCGGCGATGACCGAGATCTTCAGCGAGCCGATGTTCGAAGATCATCCGCTGACCGCGCAGGAGCTCACGGCATTCGTCGATTCCAATCCGGAAGTCGCGCGCGCGGTGCTCTGGTTGCATCGGGCATATGCCGGCGCGCGTCAGTCGCTCGACGTGCTCGGCGAACGGCTCCTCGACTATCAGCAGGACGTCGGCACGCTCGACCGGGCGCGTCTCTCGTCGGAGCAGGTGTCCGATTTCATTCAGCGCAACGGCAACCATTTCCCCGCGCTGGAGACGGAGGCGGAACGTCTCCTGGCGGCCACGGGGTCCGACGACGAAGAGCTGTTCACACGACTCACGCGCTACTTGCTGAGCGCGCACGGCGTCCGCGTCCGCGTCGTCACGCTCCACGAGATGCGAGGCGCCGTGCGTCGCTTCGATCCGGAGCGGCGCGAGCTGCTGCTGTCCGAAGTGCTTCGTCGCGGATCGCGAAACTTTCAGCTCGCCGCACAGATCGCGCTCCTGCGGTGCGGCCGCACGCTCGACGAGCTCGCGGTCGATCCGCTCCTCACGAGCGACGAGTCGCGTGCACTCTGTCGCGTGGCGCTCGCGAGCTACTTCGCCGGCGCCGTGCTGATGCCCTACGACACGTTCCTTCGCGCCGCGGACGCGGAGCGGTACGACCTCGAGCTCCTGGGCAACCGATTCCGCGTCGGCTGGGAGCAAACCTGCCACCGGCTCACCACGCTCCGCCGGCCCGGCGCCGAGGGCGTGTCGTTCTACATGATGCGCGTCGATCTCGCGGGGAACATCTCGAAGCGATTCAGCGCCGCGGGCATTCAATTCCCGCGCTTCAGCGGCCTCTGCTCGTTGTGGAACGTGCACGCGGCATTTCTCCAGCCCGGCCGCGTCCGCGTGCAGCTCTCGCAGATGGTCGACGGACACCGCGTGTTGGCGATCGCGCGAACTGTGCAGCGGTACTCGAACGGCTACTCGAGCCCGGAAGCGCCGTATGCCGTCGGCGTCGGCTGCGACGTCTCGCAAGCGCGCCGGCTCGTCTACTCCGACGGGCTGGACCTCGACAGCACCAACACCGCCGTTCCGATCGGGATCACGTGTCGACTGTGCGAACGGCAGAACTGCACGGCCCGCGCGTTTCCATCGTTGCGAGCCGGTGTGAAGATCGACGAGAACGTCCGTGGGGCGTCGTTCTTTGCGCCCGTGGCGACGTGACCCGCAACTCGCGCCGCGCGCGTCACCAACCCGGCACAGCTCGTCGCTCGAAAGTCGTGACGGCCTGAACGCTGTCCGCGCTTGGCCGCGGCATGGATCACGCAATTCTCAATGTTGGGCGCCCTGTGGTTGGGCGCCGCAAACATCATCGAGTCACGCAGGATCCTCACATGGCCGACGCGAACGCAAAATCCGACTTCCGTCCCCTCGAGGACTCCTACAAGATCGTCGGCGAGCTCCGCGGGTCCCGCGCCACGCGTCGCTACGTCGCGACGCGCAACGAGGACGGCGCGTCGGTCATGGTGTCGATCGCCACTCGACCGGAGGGGGCAGAGAATCACGAGCTCTCCCATTACGCGGCCGATGCCAAACTGCTCGCGTCGCTCCACCACCCCAACGTGCTCGCCGTGCTCGACGGCCGATGGGTCGGTGACGATTTCGCGGTCGTCACGGAGCGGCCGAACGGAAACACCCTGCAGGACGAGCTCGACCGCGGCGCCGAGTTCCGCAAGCCGCGCATCGCCGCCGTGCTCCAGGATATCTGGAGCGGGCTCGAGGCCGCGCGCGAGCTCGGCGTCGTGCATCGCTCGGTGACGCCGGACTCGGTGTACTTCGAGCCGAACACGAAGCGCGTGATGGTGGCGCTGTCGGCCGCGCCGATTCCCATGAGCGGCGATCCCGGTGGCTCCGCCGACGCGAAGACGATCGGGATGCTCGCGTGGACGATGCTCACCGGCGCGCCGTACGACGCCGCCAAGCCCGATCAGAAGCTCATCGATCTGGCGCCGAATCTCGCGAGCCGCGTCGTCGATGTCGTCGAACAGATGGTCCACGTCGGCGAGCGAGACGCGGTGCCCGATGTCGCCACCGCGCTCGGCGTGATCGCGGCCGGCGATGTGCTCAAGCAAGGCGAGATCGAGATCCAGGCGATGAAGGAGGAGTACGAGGAGCGCCATCGCCAGGAGCTCGAGAAGTGCGAGACCCATCGCATGGAAACCGAGCAGTTCGCCTCGGAGCAGGCGTCGCTCATCAAGGAAGAGCGCGAGGCGATCGAGCGTCTCGCCGCCGAGCAGGCGTCAGCCTTTGCCGCCGAGCGTGCCGAGATCGAGAAGTTCATGCAGGCGCGCGAAGAGCGAATCGTCAGCCTGCGTGTGGGTCTCGAAAAGCAGGCGGCACGCGCGGCGCGCGGATTGGACGTCGAAGCCACGGCCGCGCTCGACCCGCCGAAGGCGAAGCCCGCGACACCGCGCTCCACGGCTCGCCGGGCATCCATCGCCGCCGTGCTCGTGCTGCTCGTCGCGGCATCCGCGATTGCGATTCCGCGCTTCTTGGCGTCGCGACGGCCCGCGGTCGGCCGCACGAGCATCGTGCCGTCGATCCCGTCGATCGACACGTCGCACCTCAAGCGCGGCGGATTCATGTCGCAGAGCGCGGGTGGTTCCGTCGCGCCGTCGCGCATCGGTCCACCGCTCGCGAACCCGGGCGACACGCTGCCCACAGCGTCCACCGCGACCACCGCGACGCGAAGCGATTCTCTCGCCGCCGATTCCGCGGCGCGGACCGCTCGGGCGTCGGACGAGACCATCCCGCGCAAGCCGAAGCCCCGACTGGCGCCGAGAGAGCCCGCGAACGACGTCAACGGTGCGATCCCGCCGGCGGCGTCGCGCGAGTCGCTGCCCACGACCGTGGACTCGGCGCGTCGAGACACGAACGCGCGCGCCGATACGAGCTTCTTGCGAGATACCGGGATGCGTCGCGACACGATGATGCGACCGGACACGATCGTTCGGCCGCCGGTGCGTCCCGACACGATGCTCACCCGGTCGCCCAACGTCCGGGTCGAGACGACGTACGTGAAGGGGACGGTTCGTCGAGACACGACAGGCCGTCCGCCGCAGTGAGAAAAGCGCCCGCCGGTTTTCCCGGCGGGCGGGCGCTCAGCGCAGAATCCTGACCATCGGGACTCCCACGCCCACGGCGTGCCACGCAAGCATCGCCCAGAAGCGCCAATTGGCCACGGGCGTCGGCGTGGCGCGGCTGACCCGGAGGACGACGAAGTCCATCGCGAGCCAGATGATCATTCCGTACACCAGGCCGATCGCAATGCTGCCGGCGTTCGTTCGCAGCAGCGCGCGGATCGAGTCGCTGCGCCGTGACGCAGTGTAGAAGATCAGCGTCCACCCGAACGCGACGGTCAAATGACACGCGATTCCGAGTGTGACCGTTGGCACTCCGCCGCCGTAGCTGGCTTTTCCGAGCAGTCCCGCGGCGATCGACTGAAAGACGCGCGGCACCGTGGTCGCGTGGAGAATGACCACGTACAACACGATCGCGAACAGCGCGTCGAGCACCGCGACCGTTAGGCCTGCCCACACGATTCGGGAGACTTCGGTCTCCTGCCGATCCATCACGATCGTCGCCGTCGCCACGCGCGGTCTCCTTCTTCCAAGTCAGCGAACGCATCTTTCAGCTGCCGAGAGCGGCCAGCCACGCGGTTGCCACTTCTGGCGCTTCGCGGCGATTCCATCCACGTGCTTGTGGCGAACCGTTCCAGTTCGGGACGAGTCGTCTCTGCGGTGGCGGTCGAGAAGCTGGCGGGCAGCGATCGATGGTCGCATCACGTCATTGGTGTGCGCCCCTGTGGCCTGGGGCGTCGCGAGTGCCGCCGGCGCACTCCCCTAGCATTCGGGGAGCGAAGTGGCTTTAGTTCCGACGTCCGCCCACCCCTGGAGGCCAGCATGTATGCGGTTGTTCGCCGGTACACGGTCAAGCCAGGCGGTGCGCGCGAGCTCGCGACTCGGGTGGAACGAGAGTTCGTCCCGATCATCAAGGCTGTCCCAGGATTCGTGAGCTACATGTATCTCGAGGGCGGCCAGGAGTGGGGACGCGACGTGCTCGCGACCATCAGCCTCTACTCGAACCGCGAAGGCGCGGAGGCCTCCGTCCGCGCCGCGGCCAAGTGGGTCGGCGACAACCTTTCCGAGTTCGAGCCGAGTCAGCCGTCGGTGACCGCGGGTGAGGTGCTGTTCAAGAGCGCGTGAGGGCCGCGAGGAAAATTCTCGTGTGCGCGTGAGCGTCAGTCACGCAGTGTCTCCGACGGGTTGACGCCGAGCGCTCGCCGCGCCGGCACCGCGGTGGCGAACATGGCGACGATGGCGAGCGCCAACGCCGTCGCCGCCAACGTCGGCCCGTCGATCGGCGGGACGCCGACGAGCAGCGCGCGGATCGCTCGTCCTACGACGACCGACGCGACGAGCCCCGCCGCAAAGCCCAGCCCGCACAACTGGACGCCCTCCGACATCACGAGAAGCAAGACCGACCGGCTCTCCGCGCCCAGCGCCATACGCACGCCGATCTCGTGGCTCCGTTGCGAGACGCCGTACGAGATCACGCCGTACGTGCCGATGCCCGCAAGCGCGAGCGCGAGGAGCGCGAAGCCGGCGAGCAGCGCCGTGTTGAACCGCCGCGTCGACACCGACGTGCCGACGATCGCCTCGAGCGTTCGCACGTCCGACACAGGCACCGTGCGATCGATCGAGCGCACGGCGTCGCGCAGCGCGCGCTCCATCGCGAGCGGATCGCCGTCGACGCGCAGCAGAATCGCCATCGCGAGCGGCGCGTAATACGCCGACTTCGCCGCCTGCGCGTACGGGAAATACATCGTCGGCTCCGGCATGTCGGTGAAGCTGCGCGACCGAAAGTCGCCGGCGATGCCCACGACGGTCATCAACGGCGACGGTCCGCCGAGCTGAAAGCGTCGCCCGATCGCGTTTTCGCCTGGCCACAGGCGCTCCGCGAACGACTTGCTCACGATCGCCACGAAGGGCGACCCGATCCGGTCGCTCCCCGTAAAATCGCGGCCCGCGACGATCGGAATTCCCATCGCGCGGAAGTAGCCCGTCGTCACATGTTGCGGCACCGCCATCGGCCACTGCACCGACGCCGGCTTTCCCTCCTGCTGGACGCCCCACAGGCCTCCCGCGTCGACGACCGGAAGCCACGCCGACGCGCCGGCCGCCCGCACGCCCGGCAGCTGGCGCAGACGTTCGAGCAGCTGGTCGAAGAACAGCGCGCTGCGAGTGTCGTTGTACTCGCGCGCGCTCAGCGCCACTTTCGCGGTGAGCGTCCCACGCGGATCGAACCCAAGATCGCTGTTTTGCAAATGCCACAGGCTGCGAAGGAGCATGCCGGCGCCGGCCAGCGTCACGACCGCGAGGGCGACCTCGGCGACGACGAGCGAACGCCGCACGCCACGGCCGGCGCGCCGCGTCACCACGCCGCGTCCGCCGTCCTTGAGCGCATCGACGGCGTTGCCGCGCGCGGCGCGCCAGGCCGGCAGAAGACCAATCCCGAATCCGGTGAGGAGCGCGACCGCGCCGGTGAAGGCGAGCACGCGCCAGTCGATGCCGATGGCGTCCAACCGCGGAATCGACGCCGGAGCCAGCGCGATCAGCGCTCGATCGCCGGCCCACGCGACGAGCAGTCCGAGCCCGCCGCCGAGCACGGCGAGGACGCCGGTCTCGATCAGCACCTGTGCGAGAAGACGCCGCTCCGACGCGCCGAGCGCGCTGCGTACCGCCATCTCGCGCTGTCGCGACTCGCCGCGAACGAGCAGCAGGTTGGCGACGTTGGCGCACGCGATCAGGAGCACGAAGCCCACCGCGGCCAGAAGGGCGATGAGGTATGGACGCGTGCCTCCGACGAGGTCTTCGCGCACGCTCGTGAGATGCGGCACGATCGGACGCTGCGGATCGAACTTCTCGGGGTTGTCGTGCATGATGCGCTTCGCGATCGTGCCGGCCTCGGCTCGCGCCCGCGCGATCGACAGGCCGGGCTTGAGCCGCGCCACCATGAACAGGTAGTGATTGCCGCGGTCGCCGAGACTGTCGGGGTTGAACCGCGGCAGCGGCATCCACACGTCGGTGCGGGCCTCGGGAAAGCTGAAGAACTGCGGCATGACACCAACCACCGTGCGAGCCGCGCCCTCGATGGACACCGTCCGTCCAACCATGCGTGGATCGCCGCCGAACTGGCGCTGCCAGAGCGAATAGCTCAGCACGACGACCGGCGCGATTCGGCTGTTGTACTCGTCGCGCGCGAACGTCCGCCCCATGGCCGGCGCGACACCCAACAATGGAAAGAAGTCCTCGCTCGCGCGCACGACTCGAATGCGCTCTGGCTCCGCGGCCGCCGACGGCACGAGCGTTGCCTCCCGCCGGATGTACGCGGCCAATCCGTCGAGCGACCGCATCTCGCGATGGTAGTCCACGAAGTCCGGTTCTGACGTCAACCAATGTGGCGGTTCGTGCCCGAACGAGATCAGCCGGTCCGCGTTCGGATATGCGAGTGGACGCAACAGCACGCCGTTGACGACGCTGAAAATCGCCGCATTGGCGCCGACGCCGAGCGCAATCGTGCCGACGACGATGAGCGAGAAGCTCGGCCGGCGGGCGATGCCGCGGCACGCGTAGCTGACGTCTTGTGCGAGCTGTTCTCGAGCGATCGCGCCCGGGACCATCGCGCGGAATCGCTCGGCCATCGCCGACGCGGCGACGTCGACGATCGTCCGCAGCCAGAGCGCCGCCATGGATTTCCCCTGTCGCCGGGTCTCCGCGACGCGATCGCGATGGAAGTCCGTCATCGCGCGGCCGTACTGCGCACGGAAGTCGCCCGGATAGAGCCGCAGCAGAAGCCGATACACTCGCTCTGCCGGCGCATGCGGATCGGTCGTCATGCGCGGGCTCCGGTGATGATCCGATTCGCCGTGGCGATTCGAATCAGCTCCTCCAGGCGTGCCAGCTCGGCGGCGAGCACGCGTCGCCCGAACGGGAGGAGCCGGTAGTAGATGCGGCGCTCGTCGTCGTTGGCCGACGTCGCGCGGGCTTCGGTCTCCTCGACCAGCCCGTCGCTCTCCAGTCGGCGAATGTGGCGGTAGAGGTTACCCGCCTCGAGCGCGATGCGCCCTTCCGTATGGTCGACGATGTCCTGGCGCAGGCCGTACCCGTGGCGCTCGCCGGGGCTGAGCATCGTGAGCACGAGGAGCTCGATGGGCTTGAGCGGGAGCCGGTCGCGCGGGTCGCGGTCGTTGCGTTGCCGAGTCATGGATGGATGCCGAGTATCCGCGTCATCCCGAGCCACCAGCGAGGGATCTGCAGTCGAACCAAACTGCAGATCCCTCGCTGCGCTCGGGATGACAGCTTAGAGTGATGATTGTAGCTATAATCAATCTGATTATATGCTCAGACACCGGCTCGGCGCAAAGGGTTGCCGAGCGGCGAAGTCCGTGCCCGCGCCTTATTGTTGTGGCATGGACGACAGCCAGGCGATCGTCGACGAGATGCAGGCGTACTATGGGCGTCGTGCGCCGGTCTACGACGAATCGATGGGCTATACCGACCCGGCCGTGGTCCGGCGGCTCGCGCCATTGATGGACTTCCTCCGCGGCCAGCTTGCCGGACGCACGGTGCTCGAGCTCGCGTGTGGGCCAGGGTTCTGGACCCGAGCCCTGGGCGACGTCGCGGCGTCGGTCACGGCGTTCGACTACAATGCGTCGACGATCGCCGAGGCACGCCGCAAGAGGCTCGATCCGCGGAAGGTGGCATTGCTGGTCGGCGACGCGTATCGACCGCCGTTCGCTCGCGCCTCGTTCGACGCGGTGTTCGCGGGCGACTGGTTCGCCCACGTCCCGCGATCGCGCCAGGTGCAGTTCCTCGACGGCGTGCACGCGGTCTTGCGGCCGGCCGCGCGCGTGCTCTACTGCGATCAGCTCCCCGGTCCCGAATCGATGACGGGTGTGTACGACGGTGACGGAAACCACCTCCAGGAGCGCACGCTGCCCGACGGATCTCGGTTTCGCGTCATCAAACACTTTCGTACGCATGAGGAGTTTCTTACGTTGTTCTCGCCGTACGCGTCTGCTATCGTCATCGAGTCGTTCCCGGACTGCCGGCGGGTCGTGGCCGGATACACGCTTCGCGTCCAGTGATGCCGAATGCCCGCGTGAGACCTCGAACGCTCGTTTTCCTCGGAGTCGGTTTGCTCCTCGTCGCATGCGGACGAGCCGCCGACATGCTGCCCAAGGGTGGGCGGCGCCCCAGCGCGCCCGGGCCAGCGGCTGCTCCGGCGACCGTCGCGCCGTCGCCGCCGGCGGCGAAAGAGGTACTCCTTCCGCGGACCACCACGGTCGTCGACTTCGCCGTCCGCCCGAATGGACCTGATGTGGTGCTACTCGTGCGCGACTCGGCGGGGCGCGCGCGCGTGCTTTCGTGGAATGCGAACGACGGCGCGACGTCGTCGCTCGCGGACATCCCCGGGGAGTTCGCGCCGAGCGCCATCGCCGTGCATCCGTCGCGCGACGCGATCTTCGTCAGCGGCGTCGCGGGGAAACGTCCAAGGGTTCTGGCGCTGACACGGCGCGGCGGCGCCTGGCAGCCGACCGTCGTTCTCGACTCGACGCGCGAGATCACGCGCCTGATGGTCGCGCCGCGCCCATTCGCGATCGATACGGTCCGCTACCGGCTCTTCTTGGGCGCGAAGCTCCCTGGCGGCGCGATGTCCACGCGCTCCGTCACCGAGACCGGCGCCATCGAGTACCAGGTGGTTGGGCCGAAGTCCGCGTCGGTCGCCGTGTCGGGTGTGGATGAACAACCCAAGGCAGTCGTCGCGGCGTCGGGAGTCCCGATGTCGTTCCATCCGCGAGGAGAGCCGCTGCTCTGGCAGGACGATCATGGCTGCACGCATTCGCTGGCGTACGCGGACAAGAACTGGGGCGACGACCAGAAGTTGTCGTGGATTCCGTGCGACGGATGGACGACGATCACGCCGAACGGAGCGGCCTACATCCATTGGAAGAGCGGTGAACCTGGGGTCACCGTGTTTCGTCGCGGCGGCACGATCGCCGAGCGCCAGGCGACCGGCTACACGTTTCGGTCGCCGCCGGTCTCGGTGCCAGACGGAAAGGGCATCATCGGGCTCGTCTCGAAGGGTCGCGTGACCGCGGTCGTGTACGCGCCGATCGCGGTTCCGCTCGCGGACGTCGTCAACGCGTGGCAGTTGAGCAACAACGCGTGCGAAGAAGATCTGCTCGTGAAGAACGCGGGATTCTTTCGGCCGCAGGCGACGACCGCGCAGCTCTACTCGCTCTACGAGCGGTTTCAGTACAGCGACGACGCGGGCCCGCCGGAGCTCGTGACGACGGATCTCTTCTGGGAGAACTTCGCCACGGCGTTCAATGGGGTGTTCATCCTCCTCGAGCGACGACACGCGGGCCCGGCGTTCTGGTCGTTCGTCGATGCCGCGGCGACGGAGCTGAGTCACACCCAACCCGGATCGAAGTGGGAGAAGGCGTTCTCGGCGCTCGCCGCCTACAAGGCGGGCGAGCTCACCGGCGAGGCCGACCGCATCGCGAACGCGACGGGGCTCGCGCGCTCGGACGTGCTCGATGCGACGTTCAACTTCGCCGAGCTGAAGCCGCGCGGACACTACACCGCGTCGCCCGAAGCCCAGAAGTATTTCCGCGGCGTGCACTATCTGACCGAGTTGAGCAAGCTCGTGACTGCCACTCCACTCGCGAAGCTGTCGCCGGACGTCCAGCGGAAAGCGCTCGATTGGATCAACGTGTACAAGCCGTTCATGGCGGCGACGCGCATTCCGCTCGTGTGGGACGCGACGGCCAGTGTCGCCCCGTACGCGCGACACCCGTGGGACTACCCTGGTGTCTTTCCGCTCTCGTGGGGAATCGACAACGAGACGATCGAGTCCACGGTCTTTCATTCGAAGTGGCCGGTGCCGGAACAGATCGTGGGTCCGGGCGGGGCGCGGAGCTTTCCATCCGGCGTCGACGTCGCGACGGTCTTCGGCAGCACGTTTGCCCGGAAGCTGATGGCGGCCGCGATCGACTCGTTTCCTCCATTGGGTCCGGTGCTCGCCGCGCTGACTGCGCGCCGACCGGTGATGACGGAAAACTCATCGGTCAACGAGCAGTGGGTCGATGGACTCGCGACAGAGTGGGCCGATTCGGCGAGCTTCCCCGGTGTCGCACCTGGAAACACGCTCTGGGCCGCGAAGAAACTCCAGACCGGCTTGGCGTCGTGGGCGACGTTGCGCGAAGCGACGATTCTCGTCACGGAGCGCGCGAATTCCGCGGAAGCGGGCGAGGGTGGGTTCGAGGAACTGGTGCGAGAAGTACCCCGAGGCTACGTCGAGCCGTCACCGAAAGTGTACGAGACGATCGCGCGGCTGTACGAGGCACTGAGCCGTCGCGTCGCGGCGTCGCGCGACTTCGACACCGACGAAACGGGCGCCCCGGCGAAGTGGCAGGACGAGCCGCTGCGGCAGGGCGTGTTGAAGCGGCTGGCCGAGTCCGCCGAGCTGGCGCGCCGCTATGAGCGCCTCGCGGACAAGCAGTTGCGAAACGAACCGCTGTCGGATGAGGAATATGAAGCGATTCGCGGAATCGGCGGCGCGATCGAGCACGAATTCCTCGTCTACAAGAGCCTCGCCGAAAAGGATCTGGCCATCTCGATTCCGGAGCCGTTGCCGAGAATCGCGGACGTGTTCGGCGACTTGAATAGCGGTTTGCTCGAGGTAGCGGCCGGCGCGCCATTCGAGTGGCGCCAGATCGTGCCGTACTTCGGTCGGCGTGAGATCACGACCGGGAGTGTCTATTCGTACTACGAGTTCACATCGAGCTCGCTCTACGACAACGAGCGGTGGCGAAAGGAGGTCGGCGCTCGACCGCCAATGTCGTGGATTCAGCCGTTCGTCGTGCCGGCCGATTCGTTGTGTCGCGCTGTCGTACCACACTGATCGCGGTCGCGGCGCTCGCGCTGTCGGCATGCGATCGACGCCCCACCGCTGACGCGCGACTGCTGTTCACCGGCGACATCCTGCTGTCGCGCCAGGTGGCGGTGGAGATGCAGCGAACGGGCGCGTCCCCGTGGGATTCCGTCGCGAGCCTGTTCGCGACCGCGGACTGGGTCGCCGGAAACCTCGAGGGCGCCATTGGCCCGGATGCCGACTGTCTCGCGTCCAATCGCGGAATGTGCTTCGCCGACGCGGACACGACGCCGCTGCTGCTCGCCCGCGCGCACTTCGCCGCCGTCTCGATCGAGAACAACCACGCCGGCGATGTCGGCGCGACAGGCCGAAAGCGCACTCGTTCGGCGCTCGAGCGCGCGGGCATCGTCGGACTCGACTTCGATCACTCGCCTCGCTTCATGCGCGTCGGCGGCGTCACGCTCGGCGTCGTCGCGGTCAGTCTCGTTCCGGCGGCGGACGGAAAGGTTCAATCGCTGCCGTCGATCGAGCTGGCCCAGAAGCTTCGACTGGCGCGATCGCTTGCGAATATCGTCATCGTCTCGATCCACTGGGGATCCGAGCTGCAGGACTGGCCGAACGCATCGCAGCGTGCCGCCGCCGAGTGGCTCGTCGATCGCGGTGCCGATCTCGTCGTCGGGCATCATCCGCATGTCGTGCAGCGCCCCGACTGCGTGCACGGTCGCCCGGTCTTCTTTTCGCTCGGCAACCATGTCTTCGATCAGCGCTATCCGGCGACCAAAGACGGGCTGATCGCGGACTGTCGCATTCGTTCGAGGCGAATGCGCTGTGGCGCTGTTCGGACGCATGCGCGCCAAGGGTCGGCGATGCCCGTCGTCGTCGCCGGCGATGGCGCGACGGAGCTCGACGCCTGCGCGGTCGACGTCGCGCCGTCACTCGTCGCCGGAGGGTACACGCTGCGGCCCGAGCCTTGGTCTTTGCCGACGACCGACAGCGGCGTCGCGCTCGAAGGGTGGAAGGACGGTATCATGAAGTGGCGCACGCGTCGCGTGCAGCTCGTCGCGCTGCAGCCGGGACTGGTGACCGAGGGTGGTGCCCGTTCACTACTCGCGCTCGAGCGCCATCCGTCGGGCATGGACGACACGATCGCGCTTCGTCCGCACGTCTACGACGTCGGCGATCGCGGGCTGATCGCGCGGTGGCGCGGCACGGCGCTCGCCTGGCCGTTGATCGATGCCGTGGTGGACGGACGCGGACGACTCTGCGCGCTGCACCGCGGCGACTCGTTCATTCGCCTCGATCCCCGCGATTCGACGACGCGAACGATGCGCTACAAGTGGAACGGGTTCGGCTTCTCGGCGATGCCGGACTCCGGCGGCGCGTGCGCATCGTTGCTGCGTTCGGGATGACGCTACTCCGCCCGCAGCGTGATCGCGGGGTCGACGCGTGCGGCGCGCCACGCCGGCAGCCAACACGCGGCGGCCGATACCGCGAGCAACACGCCCGTCACGCCGATGTAAGTCGCGACGTCGAGGTGCGAGATGCCGAACAGCAACGTGACGAGCGCTCGGCTCGCGGCGGCCGCGCCAACCAGGCCGATCGCCGCGCCAACGAGCGTCAGTGTCATTCCCTGCCGCACGACGAGCGCCAGAATGCTGCCCCGCGACGCGCCGAGCGCCGAGCGCACGCCGATCTCGCGAATCCGTTCGCTGACGCTGCCCGACAGCACGCCGTAGATGCCCGTCGCCGCGAGCGCCAACGCCACGATGGCAAACGCCTCGAACACGATCAGCACGAACCGTCGCTGCGCCTCTGACGCGGCGACCATTGCATCCATGGTCGTCGCATGCACGACCGGCTCGTCCTTGTCGACCGACCACACCGCGTTTCGGACGGCGGTCGTGAGGGCCGCGGGACTTCCGTGCGTGCGCACGATCAACCATTGCGCCTGGTCGGCCCAGATCCACTGCGCGGTCGTGGCGTACACCGCATTCGTCTGTGTCGTCGCGAGCGACAGTTGCTTCACGTCGCCGACGACGCCGACGATGACATCCCATGGCCGATCAGACGGTCCGCCCATGCGAACGCGCTGGCCGATCGGGGTCTGACCGGGGAATTTGCGCTTCGCCAGCGACTCGCTGATCAGGACTGGGCGTGCCTGAGCTTCCGTCAGATCGCCGGCGTCGAAGGATCGCCCCTGGATGAGCGGAATGCCCATCGTCTCGAAGAATCCAGGCGTGACGGCATATCGGAACGCAGGGGGAGCATCGGCCGGCGTTGCATCCTTTTCGAACTGCACGCTGTACAGCTCGAACTGGCCTTCGCCGCTCAGCGGCAGCTCGGACGTGAACGCGGCTGATTCCACACCCGGCACGCGCTTCACGGCGTCCAGCGCGCCGCCGAAGAAACGCCGTATCCCGGCCTTGTCGAACCGTCGTCCGGACGCCTGTACCTGCATCACGAGCATTTGCGACGGATTGAACCCGGGCGCGATGGAGAACAAGCGCTCGAGACTGCGCAGCAGCAGCCCGGCGCCCGCGAGCAGCACGAGCGCAAGCGACATTTCGGCGACGACGAGCAGGCGGCGGGTCCTCTGGCGAGACGAGCGCCTGGACGCCTGCTGGAGCGTTGCCTGGAGATCGTGGCGCGACGCGTGGAGCGCGGGGACGACTCCCACCGCGAGACCGATCAGCGTCGTCGCGACGAGCGCGAACGCGAATACCGCGCCGTGCACGCCGATTGCGTCGGCGCGCGGCAGGTCCGGAGGACTGACCGCGACCAGCGCACGGACGCCCACCGCGGCGACGGCGACGCCGAGCAGGCCGCCGATGGTGGACAACAGCAGACTTTCGGTCAGCAGCTGTCGCGTGAGCCGAGCGCGGCCCGCGCCAAGCGCGGCGCGCATCGCGAACTCGCCACGCCGTTGCGCGCCGCGCGCGAGCAGCAGGTTCGTGACGTTGACGGCGGCGATGATCAGCACGAGAAAGACCGCGCCGAGCACGCCGAGCAACGCCGGCCGCACCGACGACGTGATCTCGCGCTGCAGCGACGTCATCGGCAGGCCGCGCTGCATCGACGCATACGCTGGTCGCTGGAACTCCGGCACCGGCGTTCGTGCGATGGCCGCGAGATCGGCCGACGCCTGTTCGATCGACACGCCGGCGCGCAGGCGCGCGAACATCCGCAGGTGATGACCCCATTCTCGGCCGTCGGCCGGAAGCGACGGATCATACTGCAGCAGCGACCAGACGTCGGCCGTCGGCGCGACGACGCTGGTGAATCCCGCCGGCATCACGCCGAGCACCGTATACAGGTCGTCGTCGAGCCGGATCTGGCGTCCGACGATCGCGCTGTCCGCGTTGAGGCGTCGCTTCCACATCGCGTCGCTGATGATGACGACGTTCGCGCCGTTCGGCCGGTCGTCGGCCGGATCGAATTCGCGCCCGATCGCCGGATGAACGCCGAGCACGCGGAAGTACTCGGCGCTCACGCGCTGCCCGTCGAAGCGTTCGGGCTCCGTCGGTCCGGTCATGGTCGGCTGCCACGCCTTCATCACCGCCATCGCCTCGAACGAGTGGCTGCGCGTGGCGAGCTCGCGAAACGTTCCGAACGCCTGCTCGCCCGGACCGCCGTCGGCGAACGTGTATCGAATGCCGACGATGCGTTCGGCGTGCGGGTAGGGGAGCGGCTCGAAGAGAATCGGGTCGACGGCGCTGAAGATCGCGGTGGTCGCGCCAATGCCGAGTGCCAGCGTGATCGCGCTCACCGCGGTGAAGCCCGGATTGGAGCGAAGCCACCGCAGGCCGTAGCGGACGTCGGCGATCACCGTCTCGACCGCATTCTCCCAACCGAATGAGCGGACGCGCTCTTCGACGACCGTCGTGTTGCCCAGCTCGAGCTGCGCCGCGCGGCGCGCGGCCTCGGGTGGGAGACCGCGCGCTCGTGCGCAGCGGCGGTGAGGTCGAGATAATGGCGGACTTCGTCGGCGATGTCCTGGTCGGCGTCACCGCGCCGCGTCAGCGCGCGCAGTCCGCGCGCGAGTGACCGGAATGGCCGCATGCGACTATCCCTCCGCCTTCAGCAGCCGCGCGACGGCCGTCGTGCGCCGGCTCCATTCGGCGGTCTCGACGTCGAGCTGCTTTCGGCCGGCGCGGGTGAGTGAATAGAACTTGGCGCGGCGTGCGTTCTCGGTCTGTCGCCACTCGGCGTCGAGCCAGCCCGAGCGCTCGAGACGCGCGAGCGCGACCAGCAACGATCCTGGGTTGACCTTGAAGACGCCGCGCGAGATCTGCTCGACGCGGCGCGCGATGCCGAAGCCGTGCATGGGCTGGAGGCTCAAGGTCTTGAGGATGAGCATGTCCAGCGTGCCGGGAATGACGTCGGTGGTGGGCTCCATGCTCGCGTTCCTCGAGTGGGCTGCCCGCATGATAGAGTCGCGTCATCTTGATTGTCAAGATGTGACGAGCAAGAGGATGGAAAAACAAAACGCGCCGGCGTTTCCGCCGGCGCGCCTCGTCTCGTCGCTGAACCTGGTCGTCCTAGAACACGACCGGCTTGCTGATCACGATCGGGTCCAGTCCGAGCCGCTTGAGCTCGGCGTTGAACGCCGGCAGATCCGTGATGATGATTTTCTGAAGATGATCGGTCTCGACCTTGAGCTCCGTCTTGAGGTCCTCGAAGATCGGCAGGGCGTTGGCGATCGGCCGCGCGTCGGAGCGCGACACGACGCCGAGCAGGGACGCGAGGCGGTTGTTGACCTTGATCGGGAAATTGAGCGGGTCCTGGCCGCTCTGGTTTCGCACCTGATAGACGTTCTCCTCCACGCCGCTCAAGTTGCCGCTCAGACGATCCCCGGTGGTCTTGAGCTTGTCGTCGCTCGACTTGGCCAGCCGTTCGGTCACCTGTGTCTTGATGCCGCGGATCTGAACGATCGCGGTGTTCGCTTCGCTCAGCTTGTCGCGGATCTGCAGCGCGAGGTTCTGCTGCGCGAGGAGATCGGCGTCCGTCGCTTCATGCCACGGATTTCGCTTCAGCACGATGGGCTGCGAGAGCGTCTTGCCGTCGACGGTGAGGCGCACCTGATATCGCCCGGGCGCCGCTTCCGGACCATTCGTCGAACCACCCCAGAGAATCATGCCCGGGAACGTGGTCGCCGGCGCGAAGGCGCCGTCCCACGCGAACGAGTGAAGCCCGGCCGTACGAGGGGGAGGAGCCCCACCGCCCGCGCCGCCGCGACCCCGTCCGCCGCCGCCGCGGCCCGCGTTGGAGTCCGCCGGCGCGCCGCCGCCGCGACCGCCGCGTCCTCCACCGGCGTTCGCCGTGTCCGGATACGTGCGGACCAGCGCACCCCTGGCGTCGACGATGTCGAGCCGGACGTTCTGCGCCGGCCGCTTGAGCCAATACTGAATCGTCGCGTTCCCGCCGTTGCGAATCATCGTCGACGGCGCGAAGAGCACCGCGTCCGTGCTCGACGTCATCGACGGATTGTACTGCCGCAGCGGGCCGATGTTGTCGAGGATGTAGAAGCCGCGGCCGTGGGTCGCGATCGCGAGATCGTGATCGGTGACGATGAGGCCCGTCACCGGCGCGTCCGGCAGGTTGAGGCGCAACGACTCCCAGTGGTCGCCGTCGTCATACGAGATGTAGACGCCATGCTCCGTCGACGCGTAGAGCAGTCCCTTTCGCGTCGGATCCTCGCGCACCGCGTGCACGAAGTCGTCGTCCCGAATGCCGGAGGTGATCTTCGTCCACGTCTTGCCGAGGTCGTGGGTGCGGAAGATGTACGGCGCCTTGTCGTCGAGCAGGAACTTCTTGACCGCGACGTAGGCGGTCGCCGAGTCGAACGCGGACGCGTCGATGATGCTCACGCGGCCGAGGTCCGGCATCGCCTTCGGCGTGACGTTCGACCACGTCTTGCCGCCGTCCTTCGTGACTTCGACGATGCCGTCGTCGGAGCCCGTCCAGATCACGTTCGTCGTGCGCTTCGACGGCGCGATGCTGAAGATGACCGCGTAGACTTCCGGGCCGTTCATGTCACGCGTGATCGGTCCGCCGGAAGGACCCATCGTCTTCGGGTCGTGGCGCGTGAGGTCGGGGCTGATCCGATCCCAGCTCTGGCCGCCGTTCGTCGTCTTCCACAGGTGCTGTGAGCCCGTGTAGAGCACGCGCGTATCGACCGGCGAAAAGACGATCGGGTACGTCCACTGCCAGCGTTCCTTGATGACCGCGGACTCCTCGCCCGAGAACATGCGCGGATACGGACTCACCTCGCGCACTTCTCCGGTGCGACGGTTCAGCTTCGTGAGGAAGCCGCCGCCGTTCGCGTTCGTGCCGGAGTAGAAGATGTCCGGGTCGCGCGGATCCGGCAGCGATGTAGCCGTCCTCCGAGCCGCCCGGGCTGTAGGTCGTGGGACCGCCGCCTCGTCCACCGCCGCCGCCACGACCGCCGAAACCGCCGAGGCCCGTGTTGCTCGGGACGCAGACCTCGCTCGCGTCCTGCTGCGAGCCGCAGATGTCGTACGGCACGTGCGCCGTCGCGACGACGTGGTAGAACTGCGCCGTCGGGTAATCGCGGCTCGACCACGTGCGATTGTCGCTCGACGCGTTCGTCGTCATCGCGCCGCCGCCGTCGCTCGCGTGCATCACGTGGTCGGAGTTGTCCGGATCGATCCAAATGTCGTGCGAGTCGCCGCCGGCGAAGTTCACCAGTGTCTTGCCCGCGTCGGTCGAGCGCACGGTGCCGACGTTGAGCACGTAGATCAGGTCCTTGTTCTTGGGATCGGCCGTGATGTGGGTGTAGTAGAAGGCGCGTTGCCGGATGTTTCTGCTGTCGTTGGCGAGCGTCCATGTCGGCGCCCGCGTCGTCGGAGCGGAACAAGCCGCCCTTCTCGTTCTCGATGATTGTGTACACGCGATTGGGGTCCGCGCCGGAGACCGCGACGCCGATCTTGCCGTCCATGCCCGCCGGAAGACCCGGGGCGCGGGTGATGTCGGTCCACGTCTCGCCGCCGTCGGTGGACTTGAACAAGCCCGCTTCCGGGACCGCCGCTCGACATCGTATACTCGTTGCGGTACGCCTCCCACGTCGCCGCGTAGATGACGTTCGGATTGTGCGGATCGATCGAGATGTCGACCGCGCCGGTCTTGGGGCCGCGGTCCAGGACTTTCCGCCAGGTCTTGCCGCCGTCGCGTCGTCTTGTACAACCCGCGCTCGTCGCTCGGCACGCCGTACTTGCCGAAGTCGGCGACGAACGACGATGTCGGGGTTGGTCGGATGGATGCGGATCTTGGCGATCGCATCAGAGTTCTTGAAACCGACGTGCGTGCCAGGTCTTGCCCGCCGTCGGTCGACTTGTAGACGCCGTCGCCGGGGCGGATGTCGCCGCGAATGCAGGCTTCGCCCGTGCCGATGTAGATGACGTCCGGGTTCGACTCCGAGACCGCCATCGCGCCGACCGAGGCGCTGGTGATCTGATCGTCGGTGATCGGCGTCCAGGTCGTCCCGCCGTCGGTGGTCTTCCACAATCCGCCGCCCGTAGCGCCGAAATAGCCGACGTTCGGCTGCCCACGCACGCCGGCGACGGTCAGCGACCGGCCGCCGCGGTCGGGGCCGACGCTGCGCCATCGGTACGATTTCCAGATCGCATATCCACCGGGAGCGCCAGCGCGCCGCGTGGCGCGCTGGCACCACGAAATGCCAACGACATCGGCAACGGAGTGTCGCCGATGGAGCTCGACGCCGCCATTCCGGCGATGCCGAGTGAAAGGACGATTCCGGTTCGAGCGAGCGGACCAGACATTGAGAGCGGTCTCCTGAGATGACAAACGATACAGCCGACGAGAACGACCAACTAGAAATAGCCTCCGCGCGAAGCGCGCGGCAACCCGGTTCGCACGAGAGAAGGCGGGACGACTGGAGCCGCCGCGCCCGAACCTTCGATCTGAGGCCGCACATGGGCCTGTACGAGCACCATGACCAGGAGCCGCTGAGCCGATGGCTGTTCGCCCAGCGCATGGCGCGGCATGCCGCGGCGGCGGCGGTCATCGTGGTCGCATCGCTCGCCTTCGGCATGTGGGGGTACCACCGGTTTGCCGGATTCTCGTGGGGCGACTCGTTCGTGAACGCCGCGATGCTGCTTGGCGGCATGGGTCCCGTGGGGGTCGTGCAGACCCGCAGTGGAAAGTTGTTCGCCGGGCTCTACGCGCTCTACTGCGGCATGGTGTTCCTGGTGCTCATCGCGACGATCCTCACGCCGGTGATGCATCGCGTGCTCCATCGATTCCACTGGGACATGGATCGGCGGCGCGCGAGCAGTCGGAGGCCGGAGTAGCGAGTGACGCTGGCGGAGGGCGCGCCCCCGATACGCGTCGGCTTGATCGGGTACGGGCTTGCTGGAGGGACGTTCCACGCGCCGCTCATCGACGCGACGCCGTCGTTGGCGCTCGCCGCCGTCGTGACCACGAACGACGAGCGGCGCCGGCGCGTCCAGACCGCGCACCCCGCCGCGCGCATCGTTCCGTCGGTCGACGCGCTCCTGGCCTCCGATGATGATCTCGACCTCGTCGTGGTCGCATCACCAAACGGGCGCCACGTCGACCACGCGATGGCTGCGCTCCGCGCCGGTGTATCCGTCGTGATCGACAAGCCGTTCGCCGCGACCGCGGCCGAGGGCCGCCAGCTCGAACAAGCGGCGCAGGACCGCGGCCTGTCGGTGATTCCGTTTCACAACCGACGCTGGGATGGCGACTTTCTGACGGTGCGCCGGCTCGTTGCCGACGGGGTGCTCGGCATGGTCACGCGATTCGAGTCGCGATTCGAGCGCTGGCGCGTCGTGCCCAAGCCGCGATGGATGGAGCCGAATGCCGTCGCCGCGGCGGAGGGGATGCTCTACGATCTTCACACGCATCTCATCGATCAGGCGCTCGTGCTGTTCGGTCCCGCCACGCACGTGTATGCGGAAACCGACCGCCGACGCGCGTCGGTACAGGTCGACGACGAATCGTTCATCGCGCTGACTCATGCGTCCGGCGTCCGGTCGCACCTCGGCGCGACGATCATCGCGGCGCAGGTCGGACCGCGATTGCGCGTGTTCGGTAATCGCGGCGCGTACGTGAAGTTCGGCGTCGATCCGCAGGAAGACATGCTCAAGGCCGGTCGCCGGCCAGGAGACTCGGGCTGGGGCGAGGATCCTCGCGAGCGCTGGGGCACGCTTGGCGACGGTGAGCGCGTGACGAGCGTGCCGACCGAGCGCGGCGCGTACGAGCAGTTCTATGAAGGTGTCGTGCGCACGCTACGAGATGGGACGCCGCCGCCGGTCGCGGCGGCGGATGCCATCGCCGGATTGGAGATCGTGGAGGCGGCGCACCGCTCGGCCGCGGAGCGGTGCGTCATTTCGCCAAGCTAATCGGAATAAGGTCCTCCGCCCGCCACCGCCACCGCCACCGCCGCCGCCGCGCCGACGGCGACGAGAGCGGGATGTCGACGGTTGCTCTACGCGAGGGGCTGGCTGGGCCGGTTGGGAACGGCGCTCCTCCTTCGCTTTCGCGCGCGTTCTCGCCTCGGCGCGCTGGGCGCGTATGGTGGCGATGCGCTCGTTGAGCGGAATCTCGAGCCTCGTCGCCGGCAGCGCTTTGTAGTCGAAATCGGGAAGCGTGACGCGCGGTAACCGCTTGCTGATCGCTCGTTCGATCGCCTGAAGATCGTCCGCTTCTTCCGGCGCGACGAACGTGTATGCCTCGCCGGTCATCTCGGCGCGCGCGGTTCGCCCGACCCGGTGGATGTAGTCCTCGGCGACGCCGGGAACGTCGAAGTTCACGACATGGCCGAGCGCTTCGACGTCGATGCCGCGCGCGGCGATGTCGGTTGCGACGAGCACGCGGTAGCGACCCGTCTTGAATCCCTCGAGCGCTTCGATGCGCTGGGATTGCGAGCGATTGCCGTGAATGCGCGCGACCTTGACGCCCCGCTTGTCGAGAAACTCCCAGAGGCGGTTCGCGCGGTGCTTGGTGCGGGTGAACACGAGTGCCTCGTTCATGAGTCCGCGCTCGAGCAGGGCGAAGAGAAGCGAGGCCTTGAGCTCCTGCGACACCGGATAGACCGCCTGCGTGATGCCCTTCGCCGGCGCGGCCTTTCGCTCGAGGTTGATCGTGGACGGGTTGTGCAGGAGCTCGCGCGTCAGCGCCACGATCGGCGCCGGCATCGTCGCGCTGAAGAACAACGTCTGCCGCTTTTTCGGAAGGTGCGAGAGCACCCGGCGAATGTCAGGGAGGAACCCCATGTCGAGCATGCGGTCTGCCTCGTCGAGCACCAGATGATCGATGCGATCGAGCTTGGCGTACGGGTGCTTGAGATGGTCGAGCAGGCGGCCCGGCGTCGCCACGAGGACGTCGACGCCCGTGCGAAACGCGTGCTCCTGCGGCCCCATGCCGACGCCGCCGAAGATCGCGGCAGCCGTGATCGGCGTGTGGACGGCAAGCTCCTCGAGCTCTTTCAGGATTTGCGCCGCGAGCTCGCGCGTGGGCGTGAGAATCAGCGCGCGCGTGACGCCCCGCTTCTTTTCGATCAGGTGGTGCAGAATGGGCAGCAGAAACGCGGCGGTCTTGCCGCTGCCGGTCTGGGCGCAGGCGAGCAGATCGCGGCCTTCGAGCGCGGGCGGGATCGCATCGGATTGAATGGGCGTCGGCCGGTGAAAGCCGAGCTCTTTGACACCGCGGAGAAGGTCGCGGTGGAGGTGCAGCGAGCTAAAGGGCACGTAATCCAGAGGTAAATGGTCATCCCGAGCCAAGCGAGGGATCCGCAGTCGGCGTGGACTGCAGATCCCTCGCTGCGCTCGTGATGACAATCTAACGAGGCTCCGCCTCAGACCGACGAGCGTGTCGGTGGGGAGAGAGGAGTGGCGGGACTCCAGCGTGAGCGTACAACATGATGGGTGCTTGCGCACCGCGTAACACCGCCCGAAGCGGTGTGGTGTCCCGAAGGACCGTCACGTGGAGCCCGCCAATGTCCTCCTGCTCGTCCCCCTCGGTCGCTGAGATTCTCCGGTCGCACGTCACGCTCGAAACCGAAGGCATCGACCGGATGTATCTGAACGTCTACGTCCCCAAGCTCCAGTATCCGAGCGGGGTCGCCACGTTTCTGCGCCAGCATCGCGGCGCCCGGTTCGCGTCGTCGGTGCTGCTCCAACCAATCAGCGACGCCTTCGTCGCGAAGATGGAGACGTTCGCCGAGACGCGCCAGATCATGGTCCTGCCGTTTCGGAAGGGGCAGCGGAAGGATGATCTCGCGAAGGAAGCGCTCGCGGTGTTTACCAAGGCAGGCGGAACCGAAGGCATCCTCTTTGTGGGGAAGGCGCAAGAGAAGACGCCGGTGATTCGCACGGAGAAACGGCACAACGAGCGCACCGGCCGCCCGTATCCGTGGCTCGTGTGGAGCACGGCGATGGTGAATCACTGGTACTGGTACTGTGTCGATGCGGACTTCGGGCCGTTCTTCCTCAAGTTCAGCAGCTACTTCCCGTACACGGCGAAGGTCTGTCTCAACGGCCACGAATATCTCAAGCGCCAACTCACCAAAGCCGGCATGGCCTTCGCGGCGCTCGACAACGGGCTCCTGTCTTGTGCCGACCCGAAGCGCGCGCAGGCGATCATGGATCGCTTGTCGGCGGAGAAGATCGAAGGCCTCGTCCGGAAATGGTTGCGCCTCTTGCCGTCGCCGTTCGCGCCGGCGGATACGCGCGCGGGGTATCGGTACGACATCTCCGTGCTCCAAGCCGAGTTCTCCCTCACCCAGGTGTTGGATCGTCCCGCCACGGGGCGCCTGTTCTTCGAAGCAGTGATTCGAGAGAATCTCGATATCGGTCGACCCTCGCAGGTGCAGCTCATCTTCAATCGTCGCATCACCCGCCAGACCCCCGGACGCTTTCGCACCCGCGTCATCACGGAGGGCGTGACGCCCTCGCTCCATCTCGACTACAAGCGCAGTCGGATCAAACAGTATCACAAGGAAGGCCGGGCCCTGCGCACGGAGACCACCATCAACAACACCCGGGACTTCGCCATCGGGCGCCGACTCACCCGGGACAATCTCGCGGCCCTCCGCCGCGTCGGCTTTCACGCCAATCGCCGTCTGCTCGACGTGGAACGCCTCAGTCATGATTGCGCCGTGGGCGACACGGTGTTCACGCACCTCCATGGGCCGATCGTGGTCGATGCCCAGCGCGCGTCCGCGCTCCGCTTCGGCGACCCGCGCGTGCAGGTATTGCTGTGCGCGCTCATCTGCTTTCGCCTGCTGCCGCGCGGATTTTCCCACGCGGACCTGAAAGCACAGCTCACCCTCCTCTTGGGCGCGGGCGCCACGCCGATCACCGCGGGGCGCATGACGTACGACCTGCGACGCCTCCGGCTGCACGGACTCATCGCGCGCATTCCCAAGACGCATCGGTATCGCCTGACCGATTTCGGACTCCGGGCGGCGCTGTTTTCCACGCGCAGCTATGCGCGGCTCCTTCGCCCCGGCTTCGCGATCGTCATTCCCGACACGGTGGCCGGGGATCTCCCGCTCCGGCGCGCCTTCCAACAGGTTGAGCGCGTCATGGACCGCCGGTGCGCGGAGGCCAAACTCGCATCCTGAAAACTTGACTCATTTACCACAACTTTCAGATCTCAAGCTACCTAGCTAGAACAACCCGACGCGACCCTTCACCGAGGCGATGAGCTTCGCGGGATCGTACCCGATCCCTTCCTTGAAGACGAGATCGACCTTCCGAATGTCCTCGATGCGCGCCGACGGATCACCGTCGATGATGACGAGGTCGGCCTGCTTGCCCGCCGCGATCGTGCCGACCTTGTCCGCTCGGCCGAGGAACGTGGCGCCGTTGAGCGTGCCGACCTTGATCGCTTCGAGCGGCGTGAGGCCGCTTTCGACGAGCAGCTCGAGCGCCCGCTGGTCGGAGAATCCTGGTATCACGCCGCCGCCGCCGGTCGGATCGGTGCCGGCGAGCAGCAGCCCGCCGGCGCGATAGAAGTCGATCTCGAGCTGTCGCGCTTTCGGGAACAACGCCGCATAGCTCGATCGCGGGTTGCGTTGTGCCTGTGCATACCGCTGCTCGAACTGTTCCTTGAGGATCGGATCGAGCACGTCGATCCCCGGCGGCATCGGGCGGCCCGGCGTGAACGTCTCGAAGACGGTGAGCGTGGACGTCAGCGCGACCTTGCGCTGTACCAGTTCTGTGATGAGCGACTTGACGGCGGCGCTCTTGGGGTCCACCGCGGCGATCGATGCCTGTCCGGCGCCTTGCCCGGGGCACACGTCGGGCTTCTTGTCGGCGACGAAGTCGGTGGCGGCGAAAAACCCGTGCTCGAGATTGTCGATCCCCAGCTCGGCGGCCTCGCGGTACGTGACGGAGCAGAGGTGCCCCGTGATCTTCATCCCGCGCTTGTGGCCTTCCTCGACCGAGGCCTTGAGCTCGTCGCGCGTGATGTGCATGTACGCCTTGAGCGACGTCGCGCCCATGTCGTTCCAGTAGTCGATCAAGCGGCGCGCATCGTCGGCGCCCGTGAGCTCGTGCACCTGCGCGAGCCCGAGGCCCGGTCCCTCGAGATACGGCGCCGTCGCGTCGATCCATGGGCCGGCGCGCTCCCCGCGGTCGATCGACTTCTTGACGTTGATCTCCCCGTAGCCGTTCATGTTGCCACCGGTGCGCATCGAGGTGACGCCGCCGGCGAGATACAGGCGCGTGAAACTCTCGGTCAGGTTTGCATAGACCCCGGGACCCGTTGGGTAGTAGAGGTGCTCGTGCACGAGCACGAGTCCGGGGATCACCGACTTGCCGGTGACATCCATCACCCGCGCGCCGGCGGGGATTTGCGCGCGTGCGGCGTCGCCGACCGACACGATGCGTCCGTCGCGTATGATGATCGTCTGATCGGCCCGAGCTGGAGCGCCAGTGCCGTCGATCACGCGGACGTGGGTGAGCGCGAGGAGCGCGGTGTCGACCGCGACGAATTGTCGCGCGTTGTTGCCAAGCGTCGGGCGTCCGCGGGCCGGTTGCGCCGTGATCGCCGGCGCGGCCAGGCAGACGAGGAAGAGCGATGATGCGACGTGGTTTCTCATCTCAGGACCCCATCATGTATTTGCAGCCTTCATCCTGTGCCTTGAGCACCGCGAAAAAGCCTGACGGTTGCAGAATCACGCCCGGCAGCAGGTGCGCCCTCGCGCGCTTCTCGGCTTCGTCGCTCGAGACCTTGTCCTTGTCCTTCCACTGATCGATGATCTGGCCGAACGCGAGATTGCAGGCGAGAACGATGCCGCCTGCCGCGATGAAGGAGGCGAGGTTGTAGTCCTTCATCTCGGGCGGGTCAGTCGGCAGGTTCTTCGCGAAGACATTGATCTTCGACCACTTCTTCGTCGCTGGATCTTTGATCTTGAGGTCCTTGCCGACGCCGATGTGCTCCCAGTGCGCGTCGTCCATGACCAACGGAATTGCGGCGTGCCGGAAGACGATGACCGGCGTGAGGTCGGCGACAGGCGTCCCGAACACCGTCGAGTGTTGTTCACGCCACATCGCGGCTCGAAACAAGGCGCCGCCTTCGCCAACCTCGGGCGAATCGAAGACCGCGCGCGACTTGCCACGCAGCCGGCCGACCCAGCTCAGATCCCACTTGTCGTCGATCGGGCGGTTGGCGGCGCGTCGCTCGGCATCGGTGAGCGGAACGGATGGTGGAAACGCCGCGAGCACCGAGCTCGCGGCGACGCTATTGAGGAAGTCGCGACGTTGCATGAGTCACATGCCGTGTACGAGTGGGTCGTCGGAGCGCGCGAACGATGAGCAGGTTCGATGGCGCCAGTCTCGCCAAATGGGCACCGACGCGGTATTAAGGTAGCTAGTGTACGGTCCGGTTCGCCTTCCGTCTATCGTCGGTTGGCGTCGATTGGTCCGCCTCGATTCGGAGCGCTCCATGAACGTGAATTACCTCGCCGTGTTGGTGGCCGCGGTGGCGATCTTCATGCTCGGCGGCCTCTGGTACTCGCCGGTGATGTTCGCCAAGAAGTGGGTGGCTCTGCAGGGGAAGTCGATGGAGCAGATGAGCGGCGGCGCGGGTCCGGCGCTCTACGTTCAGGTCTTTCTGTGCGGGCTTCTGACATCGTTCGTGATGGCGCTCGCGCTTCAGCATTTCCGCGGCCCCGGTGTACATCCGGGGTTCATGGTCGGTTCGCTCGCCTGGCTGGGATTCGCCGGCCCGACCAGCTATGGCACCGCGCTCTTCTCCTTCAAGCCGAAGGCACTCTGGGCGATCGATGCCGGCTTCAATCTCGTGTCGTTCCTGCTGGCGGGCGTCATTCTCGCCGTGTGGCGATGATGCGGCGCTGTCGTCGGTCGCTGGCCTTGGCGTGCGTCGCGGCGGTCGCCGCGTGCGGCCCGCGCACCACCTCGTCGCCGTCGCCGGTCGTGCACGCGTCGCGATGGTTCGCGACGTGGACCGCGAGCATGCAAGAGTATCCGCGGCCCCTCGCCGACTCGGTCGTCGACCGCCGGCCCTGGTATGCCAATCGCACCATTCGACAGATCGTCCGCACGTCGATCGGCGGCACCGCGGTGCGGCTGCACTTCTCGAACGAGTACGGTGACCGTCCGCTCGTGATCAGGGGCGTTCACGTCGCGCTGCGCGACACCGGATCGGCGATTCTCCCCGCGAGCGATCGCGCGGTGACGTTCAGTGGGCACTCGTCCGTCACGATGCGTCCGGGAGCGATCGTCCTCAGCGACCCGGTCGACTTCTCGCTGCCGCAGCTCAGCGACCTCGCGATCACCATCGCCGTCGAGGATTCCATCCGCGCGCTCACGCGTCACGGCCTCGGATTGCAGACCGCCTATATCTCGCGCCCAGGCGAGTTTCTGTCGGCGGGCGCGCTTCCGGTCGAGAACACGGTCGCGCAAGGGCTCTGGTTGTCGGGCGTCGATGTCGTGAGCTCGTCGGCGACTGGCGTGATCGTGACGATCGGGAACTCGATCACCGACGGCGCGCAGTCGACGGTGAACAGCAACAGCCGCTGGCCCAACGAGCTCGCGCGCCGGCTGCTCGCGAGCAGCGAGCTGCCGAAGGGCGTGGCCAACGCGGGCATTTCTGGAAACCGCGTGCTGATGGCCGGCACGGGGCCGAGCGCGCTCGCCCGGTTCGATCGCGACGTTCTCATGGTACCGGGCGTGACGCACGTCGTCGTGCTCGAGGGCATCAACGACATCGGCAGCAGCGTGGCCACTCACGTGTCGGCCGACGACATCATCTTCGGGTTGCACCAGCTCGCGGACCGGGCGCACGACCGCGGACTCGTCATCTTCGGCGCGACGCTGACGCCGGCCGGACCGCGAGCGTCATTTACGCCGGAGCTCGAGGCGAAACGCGTCGCGGTGAATACGTGGATTCGGACGAGCGGCGTATTCGACGGCGTGATCGACTTCGATGCCGCGACGCGCGACCCGAGCGATCCAACGCGGATGCTGCCGGCCTACGACTCGGGCGACCATCTACATCCTGGCAACGCCGGGTACAAGGCGATGGGCGACGCGATCGATCTCGGGCTCTTCCGGCGCGCGCGACCATAAGGAATGTCTGATCCCTTCCTCGACGCGGCGATCGCCGAAGCGCAGCGCGGGCTGGACGAGGGAGGGATTCCGATCGGCTCCGTGCTCGTGCTCGACGGGACGATCGTCGCACGCGGACACAACCGCCGCATCCAGCGCGGCAGCGTGGTGTTGCACGCGGAGATGGACTGTCTCGAGAACGCCGGACGGCTTCGCGCGCGCGACTATCGTCGCGCCACGATCTACTCGACGCTCTCGCCGTGCGACATGTGCAGCGGAGCGATTCTCTTGTATGGCATCCCTCAGGTGGTGATCGGCGAGAACAGCACCTTCACCGGGCCGGAAACGTACGTGCGGTCGCGCGGTGTAGCGGTGACCGTGCTCGACGATCCGCGCTGCATCGAGCTGATGCGCGTGTTCATCGCGTCGCATCCGGAGCTCTGGGACGAAGACATCGGGCGGTAGCATCCGCGTAGCCGCCCCGGCCGTACGGCCTTGCCGGCCGCTGCACCGGCCCGCATGATAACATATGAAATACGCTGAGCTCCGGAATTACGTCGGGGGCGGGTTCGTCGCGCCGGCCAAGCCGCGCCCGTTTCTCGACGTGTACAACCCGAGCAGCGGTGACATCATCTCCAAAGTCCCGCTCTCGGAAGCCGCGGACGTCGACGCCGCCGTGCAGGCCGCGCGCGCGGCGTTTCCCGCCTGGTCGGCAACGCCCATCAAAGAACGCGTGCAGGTGTTCTATCGGTATAAAGGCGCTGCTCGAGACGCACATCGACGAGCTCGCGGCGCTCGTCACCGAAGAGAACGGCAAGATCGCCAGCGAAGCGCGCGCGGAGGTCTTGAAGTCCGCCGAGCTGACGGAGTTCGCGTGCTCGCTGCCGCAGATCACGCCCGGCGAAGTGCTCGAGGTGAGCCGCGGCGTCGAGTGCCGCATCGAGCGGTTTCCGCTCGGCGTCGTGTCCTCGATCGCGCCGTTCAACTTTCCGAACATGGTGCCCAACTGGACGATCCCGAACGCGATCGCCCTGGGCAATTGCATGATCCTGAAGCCGTCGGAGCTGGTGCCGATCAGCGCGGGGCGCATCGCGGAGCTGCTCGCGGAGGCCGGGCTACCGCCCGGCGTATTCCAGGTGGTGCATGGCGGCAAGGACACCGTCGAAGCGATCTGCGACCATCCGGGCATCGCGGCGGTGAGCTTCGTCGGCTCGACGAAGGTTGCGAAGATCGTCTACAAGCGCGCGACGTCGAACCTGAAGCGCTGCCTCGCGCTCGGCGGCGCGAAGAATCACCTGATCGTGATGCCCGACGCGGATCGCGAGATGGCGGCGACGAACATCGTCGCGTCGATGTCCGGATGCGCGGGCCAGCGGTGCATGGCCGCGTCGGTGATGGTCGCGGTGTCGAAGACCGATCACATCATCGAGCGCATGGCCGAGGTCGCGCGCGCGATGGTCCCGGGCAAGGACATCGGTCCGGTGATCTCCGCGGCGGCGAAGGAGCGCATCACGCGCTACATCGACGAGGCCGAGTCGACGGGCGCGAAGGTGATCGTCGACGGACGAAATACGCGCGTGCCGGGCCGTGAGAACGGCTATTTCCTCGGACCGACGATCATCGACCACGTGACGCCGGACATGCGGATCGCGCAGGAGGAAGTCTTCGGTCCGGTGCTGGTGATCGTGCGCGCGCCCGACGTCGATGCGGCGTTGAAGGTCGAGAATGCGTCGCCATACGGAAACGCGGCGTCGGTGTTCACGGAGAGCGGCGGCGTCGCGCGGTATGTGATGGAGCACGCGAGCGCGGGCATGGTCGGCGTGAACGTCGGGGTGCCGGTGCCGCGGGAGCCGTTCTCGTTCGGCGGCTGGAACGAGTCCAAGTTCGGCGTTGGGGACATCACGGGACGCGGGTCGATCGAGTTCTGGACGCAGGCGAAGAAGATGACGACGAAGTGGAATCGTGAGGCGGGAGTGAATTGGATGTCGTAGTCATTCTCTGCGAGCGCAGCGAGCGGAGGATCTACTTTCACTAGTCCGAGCACAGTCCGGAGCGGATCACAATAGATCCTACGCTCGCTGCGCTCGCATAGGATGACATGAGAAACGTCGAATTCACCGGCATCAAGTTCGAGAATCCCTTCCTGCTCTCGTCCGCGCCGCCGACGGAATCGGAGAGCAACATCCTGCGCGCCTTCGACGCCGGCTGGGGCGGCGTCGTGGTGAAGACGATCGGCCTTCACCCGGTCGTGAACGTCTTCGGGGCGCGGACGAAGTTTTTCCGCACGACCCCCGACGACAACAACGTGTCGATGAAGAAGCGTCCAGGTTCCGCGCTGCACGGCTCGTGGAACTGGGAGCTCATCTCGGACAAGCCGCTCGAGTGGTGGGTGCCGCGCATTCGCCGCATGAAGGAGGCGCATCCGACGAAAGTCGTCATCGCGTCGATCATGGCCGGATCCGGGAGCGACAAGGAGCTCCGCAACTGGCAGACTCTTACCGAGGGGTGTCAGGACGCCGGCGCCGACGGCATCGAGTGCAACTTCTCGTGTCCGCACATGGACCGAAAGGACATGGGCTCGAACATCGGCAAGGATGAAGGCTTGTGCTCGGTTGTGACGGAGGCCGTGAAGGAAGTCGCGACGGTTCCGGTGTGGACGAAGCTCACGCCGGCGACGCAGGACATCGTCGTCGAGGCGGCGGCGTGTTTCCGCGGCGGCGCGGACGCGATCGTTTCGTCGAACACGTTCCCGTCGCTGCCGATCATCGATCCGGACACACTCGAGTTCGAGATCAATGTCGACGGGCTGGTGTCGAGCGGAGGATTGGGCGGCCCGGCGATTCTGCCGCTGTCGCTCGCCAACATGGCGCGGATGTGTCAGGCGTTCCCGGATCGCGCGTTTTCAGCGATTGGCGGCGTGTCGGATTTCACCCAGGCGGCGTCGTACGTCCTGCTGGGCGCGGGGACGGTGCAAGTGTGCACCGCGGCAATGCTCGACCAGGCGATCGGTCCGAACGTCATCAAGCGGTTGAATGCGGGGCTCGATGCATTCCTCGAGAAGCACGGGTGGAATTCAGTCGAGGAGTTTCGTGGGCTTCGGCGCGATCGTGTGGTTGCGCAGTCGAAGATTCGCCGGCCGGAGGGGGAGGGGTATCAGGGCGGGTATGAAGCGGTGGAAGGGTATGCAGCGCCGGAGCCGGGCGTGTTGTCATCCTGAGCGCAGCGAAGGATCTGCTGCTCCGTCGTCGCCAAACCAGTCGGTTGCGAGATCCTTCCACGCGGGGTTCACCGACTCGATCAACGTGATTTTCTTGGCTCGAACCCAGCCCTTGATCTGCTTCTCACGTTGGATGGCTACTATTGGCGGACCCAGGTGTTCGTAGTAGACCAATCGATTGATCCGGTATCGCGAGGTGAACTCGACGTCACCGGACCGATGTTGCAAGAGTCGATTCTCCAGATTGCCAGTAACACCCGTGTAGAGTCGGTGGCTTTTGCTGGCGAGGATATAGACGAATAGCTGGCGCATGCGAAAGGATGGTCACTGCTCAGGTGGGGTTGGCATCGAACGAACGCCGGTGACAGCAGATCCTTCGCTACGCTCAGGATGACACGGCAGGGAGCAGATCCTTCGCTACGCTCAGGATGACACGGCAGGGAGCAGATCCTTCGCTACGCTCAGGATGACACGGCAGGGAGCAGATCCTTCGCTACGCTCAGGATGACACGGCAGGGAGCAGATCCTTCGCTTCGCTCAGGATGACACGGCAGGCAGCAGATCCTTCGCTTCGCTCAGGATGACACAGCCATGCGCTTCGACACCGTAATCACCCAAGGCAACATCGTCACACCCGCCGGCACGTTCGTCGGCGACATCGGAATTCGCGGCGAAAAGATCTCCGCCTTGGGCGAGGATCTCGACACCGCCGGCGCCAAAGTCATCGACGCGCGCGGGCACCACGTCATCCCCGGCGTGCTCGACGTGCACGTCCACCTCGAGCTGCCCTTCTGCGGCACCGTCTCGGCGGACGACTATCGCTCGGGCACGCGCGCAGGGGCGCGCGGCGGCGTCACCACCGTGATCGACTTCGCCATTCCGAGCGCGACTGGCTCGCTGGCCGAGGCCGCCGACACGTGGATGCGGAAGGCGGCGGGGAAGTCGCTCATCGACTACACCTTTCACATCTGCATCACGCGCTACAACGAGCACAAGTCGCAGATCAAGGGCATGATCGATCGCGGCTTCACGACGTTCAAGGAGTTCATGATCTACGAGTCGGAGGGCTGGCAGTCGGACGACCGCGCGCTCTTCGGCACATTGGAAAAGATGCGCGAGCACGGCGGCATGCTGCTCGTCCACGCCGAGTCGTCGCGCGTCCTCGACGAGCTGATCTCGCGATATCACACGCCGGAGATGATGCGGAAGTACGGCGCGCGCCTGCACCCGATGACGCGCCCGAACTTCGTCGAAGCCGAAGCGATCCAACGTGTCGTGCAATGGTCGGAAGCGACGGGCGGCCAGCTCTACATCGTCCACATGTCCACCGGCGAAGGCGCCGACATCATCCGCGCCGCGCAGGCGCGCGGCGTGCCGGTGATCGCGGAAACCTGCGTCCAGTACCTCGTGCTCGACGACTCGGTGTTCGAGCGCGACGACGGGCATCTCTTCGCCTGCTGCCCGCAGCTGAAAAAGCCGAAAGACGTCGAGCGCCTCTGGGAAGGACTGCATCGCGGCGAAGTGTCGGTGATCTCGACCGATACGTGCACGTTCACGCGCGAGCAGAAAGCGATGTGGAACGGCGACTGGACCAAGATCCCGATGGGCATGCCGGGGCTCGAGACGCTGATGCCGCTCACCTACACGACCGGCGTGCTGCAAGGACGGCTGACGCTCGAGGAGATGTGCATGAAGCTCAGCACGAATCCGGCGAAGATCATGGGCCTGTACCCTCGGAAGGGCGCCATCCAGGTCGGCGCCGACGCGGACCTCGCGATCATCCATCCGCAGTCGACGCTCACCGTGTCGCCGTCGACGATGGAGACGAACGCGGATTGGTCGCCGTTCGATGGATGGGCGCTGGCCGGCTTCTCGCGCACGACGCTCTCGCGCGGCGACGTGATCGTCGACGACTACAAGGTCGTGGGGCGTGAGGGGCGGGGGGTGTGGCTCCCGCGAACGTCGGCCGGGCTGGGCGGATCCAGCGGCGACGTGAAGGCGTCGCGTGTCTCTCGCGGGCCGTTGTCGCCGCTCCGTGCTGTTGACGACCTGGTGACGGCGTCCTGATGCCAGACACGGCCCGCGGCGGCGTCCTGAGCGAGCTCAAACCGTCGGGGCGGCGCCAAACACAGCACGCCGACGGCCGCGTGGAGCTCGTGCACACGTCGCGCGTCGCCAAGAGCCCGCTCTCGAATCACGACCTGGCGCCCGTGCCACTCGAGCGCCGGACCTGGACGACGTACAACTACGCCGCGCTGTGGGTCAGCATGGCGCATTGCATCCCGACGTACATGCTCGCGTCGGGTCTGCTGGCCGCGGGGATGAACTGGCTCCAGGCGCTGGGCACGATCCTCCTGGGTAACACGATCGTCCTCATTCCAATTCTCTTGAACTCGCATCCGGGGACGAAGTACGGCATCCCGTTCCCGGTGTTCGCGCGCGCCGCGTACGGCACGCTCGGCTCGAACCTGCCGGCGCTGATGCGCGCGCTGGTGGCCTGCGGATGGTTCGGCATCCAGGCGTGGATCGGCGGCGAAGCGCTCAACACGTTCTTCGCCGTCGTCGTTCCGGGATGGGATCGGCTGTTGGGCTCCGGGTTCGACGGCCATTCGGCGACCGCGTGGCTGTCGTTCCTGCTGTTCTGGGGCATGAATGTCTGGATCATGTTCAAAGGCATGGACCTGCTCCGCCGCGTGGAGAATTGGGCGGCGCCGTTCGTTCTCGTGATGGCCTGCGTCCTCCTCGGCTGGGCGATCAAGGAGGCGCACGGACTCGGACCGCTGCTCGCGGATCGCGGCAAGTTCCACAGCTTCCGCGAGTTCTTCCCGGTGTTCGTGCCGTCGCTCACGGCCATGATCGGCTTCTGGGCGACGCTGTCGCTCAACATGCCGGACTTCACGCGGTTCGGGCGAAGCCAGCGCGAGCAGATCGTTGGACAGGTGGTGGCGCTGCCGACGACCATGACGGTGTTCGCCGCGATGGGCGTGCTGATCACGAGCGCGACGGTGATCATCTACGGCCAGGCGATCTGGGATCCCGTGAAGCTCGTCGCGAAGTTCCACGCGCCGATCGTCGTGGCGATCTCGATGTTCACCGTCGTGGTCGCCACGCTGGCCGTCAACATCGCCGCCAACGTCGTCTCGCCCGCGAACGATTTCGCGAACGTCTTTCCCAAGGTCATTAATTTCCGTCGCGGTGGCCTCCTCACCGGGGTTCTTGGCATCGTGATGATGCCGTGGCGCCTCCTCGCCGATCCGTCGGGCTACATCTTCAACTGGCTGCTCGGATACTCCGGCGGCCTTGGGTCGATTGCCGGCGTGCTGATCGCGGACTACTGGTTGGTCAGGCAGCGGCACCTCGAGCTCGAGGATCTGTATTTGCCGAACGGCGTGTATCGGTACCACAAGGGCTGGAACTGGAACGCCGTCGTCGCCACCGTCGTGGGATGCGGGCTGGCGTGGGGAGGGCTCGTGCTGCCGGTGCTCAAGCCGCTCTACTCCTACGCCTGGTTCGTCGGATTCATCGCGTCCGGCGCGGTGTACTATGGCCTTCAGGCGCGTCGCGCCCCGACCGCGCAGCCCGAGCTCTCCACCTCCACCGCGAACTAGGCGTTCATGTCTCGTTTGGTCAAAGCTGGTCTCATTCAGGCGACGCACGCGTGCTCGACCGACGAAACGCTCGAGACGATTCGCGACGCCAACGTCGCGAAGCACGTCGAGCTGATCGAGCGCGCGGCACGAGAGGGCGTGCAGCTGCTCTGCATGCAAGAGATTTTCACCGGCCCGTACTTTTGCGCCGAGCAGACGCCCCGCTGGTACGAGTCGACGGAGCGAATTCCGGACGGGCCGACGACGAAGCTGATGCAGGAGCTCGCGAAGCGGCACAAGATGGTCATCGTCGTGCCGCTCTACGAGGAAGAGCGAACGGGCGTCTACTACAACACCGCTGCCGTCATCGACGCCGACGGAACATTCCTCGGCAAGTATCGCAAGAACCACATTCCGCACGTGCAGCCGGGCTTCTGGGAGAAGTACTACTTCCGCCCCGGCAACCTCGGCTACCCGGTCTTCAAGACGAAGTACGCGGACGTCGGCGTCTACATCTGCTACGATCGCCATTTTCCGGAAGGCGCGCGCGAGCTCGGACTCAACGGCGCGGAGATCGTGTTCAATCCGTCGGCGACGGTCGCCGGGTTGTCCGAGTATCTCTGGAAGCTCGAGCAGCCGGCGCACGCGGTCGCCAACGCGTACTTCGTCGGCGCGATCAACCGCGTCGGCTACGAGGCCCCATGGAACATCGGCGAGTTTTATGGGCAGAGCTACTTCTGCGATCCGAGAGGCCAGTTCGTCGCGCAGGCATCGCGTGACAAGACGGAGCTGATCACCGCGGAGCTGGACCTCGACAAGATCCGCGAAGTGCGCAACATCTGGCAGTTCTACCGCGATCGACGGCCCGAGACGTACGAGGGGCTGACCAAGCCGTAAGACCGACAGACCCGTTGGCTCGTCCACGCTTCGTGCTCGGGCCCAACGTGGTCGTCTGGTCCCATCTCGGTCTGGCGCTCGCCGGCACGGCGGTCGGCCTTGCCTTCGGGTTGCGCTCCGCGGCGCAACGCGAGAGTTTGGGGCCGTATTCTTCGACCGACTGAGGCCGTGACGATGGGAACCAACGCCGCTATTCCTGCCGACGCCGCGACCGATCGCGGTGTCTACGATTCGCTCGAGGCGCTTCGCTCGATGCTCATCGCCGGGGAGGAGCTGGAGGCCATGGCGGTCCAGCGCCGTCTCTTCGCGCTGACGCATCGACGCCGAGTCGTCGGCGCGACGAGCGGGCGCGTGATCTTCGTGCAGCGCAACCTGTTCGGCGGCTACACGCCGATCGACTTCCGCTGGCAGGACCTTCGGGAGTCCGAGGTGAAGGTCGGCACCTTCGGCGCGACGCTGATCCTGTCGGCGTATCGGAGCGAGGACCTCGCGACGAACGAGGGTCCTCCGCATCGAGTGGTCATCGAGGGGCTGCGGAAGAAGGAAGCACAGGACGTCTATCGCGTGTGCCAGGCGCGCGCGCAGGCCTGGCGTGAAAAGCGCCGCATTCGCGAGCTGGAGGAGATGCGTGCTCGAGCGGGCGGCATTCAGCTTGGCGCGATGGGCGCCCCGGCCGTCTCGGCGCCGGCGGCCGCTGGCGCCAATGGCGGCGACAACTCGCCGATGGCGCGCCTGCAGCGCGCGAAGGGGATGCGCGACGAAGGACTCTTGACCGACGCGGAGTTCGAGCAGGTCAAAGCGAAGATTTTGACGGAACTGTGAGACGCCCGGCGCCGTAGTAGAAGCAGGATACGCGTAGAGGCAATCGATGCTGTCGGGTCGGCGATTTCGTCTCCTGCTCGGAACGTGGGGAGCGTACTGGCTGCTGTTGGCCGCGTTCGGGCTCGGTCCGCTGTTGCTGGCGATTCTTCGCGCGGTGAGCGGACCGAGCAACGACAAAAGCAGCGTCAACGCGAGCTTTGGCGACGGTGTGCTCAGCGTGACGGTCATCCATCAAGGGCAGACGACCTACACGTCGTCGATCCATTTTCTCACGGCGGCGCTCTGGATCGCGGGGCCACCGCTGCTCGCGTGGCTAGCGTTTGTGATCGGGGCTCGGCGAGAGGTTGAACGCGCGTGATAGGGATTGACTCGGCGGCCGAGACTCCAGTTTGATCTCGGCGGCGGCCATCCGCTTCAGCGTCTCCTCTTCGCTCGGCGCGCTCATCACGTTGCGCCTCGCGAAGTCGGCGGCACCCGGGTATCTCGTGGCGCGAATTCGGACCGCCGCCCCGTCGAGATCGTACGAGGTGTGACGCAGCTCGACGCCGGGGCCGAGCAGTAGCCAAAAGGCGCCCGTCGCACCGAAGGGCATGCCGACGCTGCCGGCATTCACGACGCGTGTACTCCCGATCGTGCGATCGAACTGCATGTGGGTGTGTCCGCACACCACGATCGGCGCACCGACGCCGTCGAATACCGAGAGGAGATTCGCTTCCGGCGTCAGTCGCGTGAAGACCTCGGTGTCGTTGCGAGGCGTCGCATGACAAAACAGAACCGCGCCCAGGCCGTCGATGTCCACTCGCCTTGTCGGCGGCCACTGGTGAATGGCGAGTCCCTCCTCTTCGGTGAGCTGTTCGCCGGACCACTTCACGCCGGGCACGATCTCGGGAGGCAGCGTGCTCGTCGCGCCCGCCGCGAGCGCGAGCGCCTCTCGGTCGCCGTTTCCCTTGATGCACTTGAACGGGATCCCGGCATTGAACAGGGCTGCGAGCGACTCGCGCGGCATCGGCCCGGGCAGGACGTCGCCGCCGACGACGATGAGATCGACCTCGGCGCGGCGAACGTCCTTGAGGACGGCTTCGAGGGCGGGGAGATTGCCGTGAACGTCGTAGATCGCCGCCACACGCCTGGGCTGCCTACTTCGATCGGGCGAGTCGTTCCGCTTACCGACATCGCGGCCCGTTAGCCAATCGGTCACTGTCCCGAGCAGAGAGCTGCTTCGTTCGCGTCCGTCCGCGCTCATTCATCCATTGGGAATCGGGTATCCCCTGGCTCCGGCGCACGTCGTCGATTGCCTTGGTGCCGGCGGGGTAGGGTGCCAGGACGCCGACGTCGGCGCCGGCGTGGATCAACAACTTGAAGACGACGGAATAGTCGACGCCGTCAACAGGCATGTACGCGGCGAAGCGGGCGGTGGAATCCAGCACCGTTCCTTCCCACCGGTTCAGAGGCTCGAGCGGCACATGCATGGTGAGCAGCCGCTTCACGAGGTCCAGCAACCCGTTCGCGCGCTTGCGATACTGCGCAAGGTCGGGCCGCGGCGGGAGTGGCAGTGTGTCCATAGACGCTACCGAGCTCGGTCCCAGCTCGTGAGCGCTACCGAGTCGCCGGCACGTCGTGGACGAGCACCGTGTCGCCGACGCCGACCTGATGCCGCGCGAAGAAGCCGGCATTCATCTCCAGCGCGTAGCGATACGGCACGTTCGGCGGATAGCTCGGACAGCCCTCGATGAGCGTGGCGGTGCAGGGCACCATGCCGAGGATCGCCCGAACGGTGCCGCCGGAATCCATGAACGCGATGTCGAGCGGAATGCGGGTGCGATACATCCAGTAGCCCGCGTTCGCCGCCTGCGTCGAGTCGTACAAGAACAGCATTCCGGCGTTCTCGGCCAGATGGCGCCGCTCCATCAGGCCCATCGTTCGCTGCGCCTCGTTGCGCGCGAGCTCGAGGGCGAGGCGAAGCGTGTCGTGCTTCGTGACGAGACGCACCGAGGAGGTGTCGAAGTTCATGACGTGCGTCGTGTCGTCGCCGCTCGAGCCCCGGTCCGCGCAGGCGACGGCGGCGAGCGCGAGCGCGGCGGCGATCGCGCGGCGAGCAGGAGCAGTGTGCGAAGGCGTCACCGCGGCGACGATCCGCTCGCCTTGTCGGCTTTGGCCCGTTGCGCCGCGCGCGCTTTGGCCACCATGTCCTTCACTTCGCGCATCAGCGTCGGACCGTGGTAGGGAATGCCGTCCTTGATGGTCCACTCCACGCCGCCGGTGTGGACGGCTTTGCCGTCCTTGATGTCGTCGACGCCCGTCGCATACAGCACCTTCAGATTCTCGAGCGGGTTGCCGTTCACGACGATGAGGTCCGCCTTGTACCCTTGTCGCACACGGCCGATCTCGTCCTCCTTGCCGAGGATGCGCGCGTTGTTTCCGGTCGCGTGCTGGATCACCTTGATCGTGTTGAAGCCGGCCTCCTGATGCAGCTCGAGCTCGCGAATGAGCCCGAAGCCGTACATCTGATAGATGAAACCCGCGTCGTCGCCGGCGCCGACCAGCCCGCCCTTTCGCTCGAACTCGCGGACGGCGTTCATCCAGATTCTGTAATTCTCCTTCCAGTACGTCTCGTCGGTCGACGACCAGCCGAAGAAGTACGATCCGTGATTTGCCGGATCGGGCTTGAAGTAGTCGGCGAGCGTCGGATGCAGATAGTCCGTGAACCAGGGCTGCGTTTGCGCGCGCTGGAGGTCCCTGGACGCTTCATAGATGTCGAACGTCGGCACCCACGCGACGTGGTGCGACACCATCGAGTCCAACACCATGTCGAGCCGTTTGGGATCCGCTTCGCGCCAGAGATGGCCGGCCCAGCGGAAGCGATCGGTCTCGTTGTTGTAGTTGTAGTACGAGGGGAAGCTCTGGACCTTGTCGAGGATCGCGGCGTCGGGAATGCCGTACCAGTGCTCGATGCTCGTCGTGCCGAAATGAATGTCGTCCCAGGCGTTGGTCTCTTCGACGCCGACGTGGTGCGCGACGCGCAGGCCGAGCTTGTGTGCTTCGTCCTCCATCACCTGCATGATGTCCCGATCGATGCCGAGGAGCTTGATGCCGTCCGCGCCCTGCGCTTTGAGCGCACGCACCCGAGCGCGGGCCGAATCGGGATTGGTCGGACGACCGAATTGCGGATAGACGAGGATTCTGGGCGCGGCGAGCGTCCCCTTCGCGCTGGAATCGCGCCACGCGAGCGCTTTGGCGGTCGGGCTGCCGACGTCGCGCACGGTCGTGATGCCGCTCGCCAGCCAGATCTTGAGCTCGTACGAGATCGGCTGCGGCGTGCCCGCGCGCTCGTCCTGAAGATGCGCGTGCGCGTTGATCAATCCCGGGAGCACGTATTTGCCGGTCGCGTCGATCTCCGCCGTGTTGGCATCGCCGCGCGCTCGGCGGCCGCCGCGGCCCGCGGCCACCGCGTCGAGCGGAATCATCTGCGTGATGGTGCTTCCTTCGACGACGATGTCGAACGGCCCTTTCGCCGGCGTACCGTTGCCGTCGACGACCGTCGCGTTGTGAATGATCAGCCGCGCCGGGCGAACGCCGTGCACGGGAGCCGTCTGCGCCGCGGCGGACCAGGCGAGGCCGGCGCCGAGGAATAGTGGGGTGAGTATGCGCATGCGGAAATCATCCCGCTCCGGCTACCACGGCGCAAGGCTGGGGGAGAATCGCCCAACGCCGACGATGGTCGCCAGGACTAGTCGCTTCGCAAGGCGACCATCGGATCCACGCGCGCGGCCCGGATGGACGGAATGAGCGCAGCGACGAGCGCAACGCCCAGAAGGCTCGCTGACGCCGCGACGTACGTGCCGGGATCACCCGGCGTTACGCGGTACAGCAGCGCCACGAGTAGTCGCGCAAACAGCGCCGCACCGATGAGGCCGAACACGACCGCGACGATCGTCAGCCGCAGTGCGCCCCAGACCACGTGCCCCAGGATGTCGCGCGGACGCGCGCCCAGCGCGACGCGAACGCCGAGCTCGCGCGTCCGCTGCGCGACGCCGTACGCGATCAGCCCGTACAATCCGACGATGGCGATGGTCATCGTCACGACCGCCAACACGACGAGCAGGTCCGCCATCATCACGAACGCCGACACGTGCCGCCCCTGCATCTGCTCCATCGTCATCATCTCGCCGATCGCCACCGACGGATCTGTGCGAGCGACGACCGCGCGCACGACGTCGCGTATCATGTCCGGCTCGCCTGACGTGGACACGGCGACGACACCGTACGGCAACGGCACCTGGAAGAGCGAACGATAGATCGTGTAGCGCATCGGCTCGTCGACGCCGCCGTGGTGCACGTTCGATGCGACGCCGACGACCGTCCACGCCGTGCTGTCGATCGTCACGACCCGTCCGATGGCGCTTTCGCGCGGCCAGAATGCATCGGCCATCATCTGATTGATCACGACGATCCGTTGAGCCCCGGGTCCGTCCTGCGGTCCGATCATGCGCCCCGACAGCATGTGAAAGCCGGATGCGTCGGCGTATCCAGGCGTCACGTGCTGATCGATTGCGTTCGGCTCATGCCCCTTCGGGGCCGGCGCTCGATCGGCAACTTGAAAGGACGTTCCGGAAAAGCTGTTGCTGAGCGGAGTGGTGGTGGCCAGTCCAGCGGCGCGGATGCCGGTCGTAGACGTCAGATTCGCTTCGAGCTGGCGGTAGAACTCGATCGTGGCCGAATCGCTCATCCCCCGCGGCATCGTCAGTTCCATGACGAGCGTGTGATCGATGCGCACGCCGGTGTTCCCCTCGACCATGTTCCGCACGCTCCGCGCGAGGAGCGCCGCGGCCGTGAGCAGCACGAGTGCCGTGCTCACCTCGAGCACGATCAACGTCGCGCGAGTGCGAACCCGGCGCACGCCGCCCGTGCTTGCCCGCCCGCCATCGGAGAGGACGGTCGTGAGGTCGGTCCGCGTCGCGCCGAGGGCCGGGAGCGCGCCGAATGCGATGACCGCGAGCACCGCCATGCCGAGGCTGACCGTGAGCGCACCGATGTCGAGATCGAGGCGCGCCCAGCCGGGCAAGAAGGCGGCGAAGCTCGCGGGAATTGCGTCGCGCATCGCGTGCACGCCCCACCGCGCGAGCACGGCGCCGAGCGCCGACGCGACGAGCGACAACAGCAGGGCTTCGGTCAGCAGATGGCGCACCAACCGCCCGCGCCGGATCCCGAGCGCTGCTCGCAACGCGAGCTCATGCCGGCGAGCGGCGAGTCGCGACAGGCCAAGATTCGCGGCGCTCATGCACCCCGCGATGAAGACGAGCAGCGACGCGATTGCCGAGATCGTCTCGAGCATCGATACGTCGTCGGTGTGAAAGTCGGCGATCGGACGCGCGCGCAGCACCCACCCGCTGTCCGTGGCCGGTGATTCACGACTGAGCTGCGCGCCGATCGTGCGCGCTTCGGCGGCGGCGGTCTCGAGCGTGGCGCCTGGCGTGAGGCGCGCAAACACCGTGTAGTTTCGCGCGCCGTAGTTGGACGCCTCGCTCGCGCGAGGCGTGAACGGCGCGTACACGTCGGCGACCATCGGAAACACCACGTCTTTGCCGAGCACGCCCGTGACCCGATACGGATCGCCGCCGAGCGTGATGATCGAGTCGACGACGCTCGTGCGCGCTCCGAACTGGCGCACCCAGAAGTCATACGACAGAATGGCTAGGCGCGCTCCTCCCTCCTGGCCCGCATCGTTCGGAAAACCGCGGCCCGCGGCGAACGGCGCGTCGAGCGCCTCGAACGCGGTCGGCGTCAGGCGGAATCCGCGGAGCAAAACGCTGCCGCCACTCGTTCGGAGCGTCGTGCTCCACGAAAAAACTCCGATCGGCGTCATGGACGGCGCACGCGTGCGAAGCGCGGCGAAGCCCGCGGGGGACACGTCAGTACAATCGACGCCGCACGCGGCGTTCGACTGCGTGATCCACAACAGCCGGCGCTGCGGCAGGCGAGGGAAGGGGTCGTGAATCGCGTGCGAGAGACTGTACGTCGAAGCGCCGGCGCCAATGCCCATCGCGAGCGTGACCACGACCGCCACGCTGTAGGCGGGACTTCTCGAGAGTGCCCGCGCGCCGTGTCGAACGTCCTGGCCGAGCTCGTCGAGCCAGGCCCAGTGCCAGACCGCTCGCACGGCGTCGCGCGCGACGCCGACGTTGCCGAATCGGCGGCTGGCGGCGAATCGTGCGTCGCTCCGCGCGGTGTGTTGCGACGCGCCGAGCGACTCGGCCTCGAGATCGAGGTGGTCCTGGAGCTCCCGCGCGATCTCGGCGTCGGACGGAGAGCCGCGGTTCCACACGCGGGCGAGCAGGCGGCGGAACATGTCGATCATGTCTCCGGAACGGGATTCATGACGCGGCCGATAGCGGTCACGAGATCGTTCCATCTCGATTGCTCGCGCGTGAGGTGCCGCCGGCCGGCCGCGGTGAGACGATAGTACTTGTGCTCTCTGTTCCTGTCGGGCGCCTTTTCCCACTTCGAGGCGATGAACCCGTCGCGCTGCAACCGGTGGAGCGCCGGGTAGAGCGACCCGTGATCGACGACGAGCGTGTCGCCCGTGGTCTGCCGGATGGAGGTGCCGATGCCGTGACCGTGTGTCGGCCCGAACACCAGCGTTTTGAGGATCAGCATGTCGAGCGTGCCTTGCAGCAGCTCGAGGCGCTCGGATGAACGAACGGGCACGGGTGCGGAGGTAGATGGTCTACTACTCGTAGGTAGACACTCTACCATCATTCCACCCGGCCGCGCAAGATGCGCGGAACGGCGGTCGGGCCCCGGCGACCAGGTCGATCCGCTAGATTCCAGAGGCCATGCACGCCACCACGAGGGAGACGACGACGCCAGATGCATTGACTCGCGGCCGAGAGGCGGTCGAACGCCGCGCGTGGGGCGACGCCCATCGATGGCTGTCCGCCGCGGATCGCGACACCGCCCTCGACGCGGAAGACCTCGAGCGCCTCGCCACCGCGGCCTACCTCGTCGGCCGCGACGCGGAAAGCGCCGAGCTTCGAGCGCGGGCCCAGCAAGAGTTCTCACGGCGCGGCGACGTGGAGCGTGCGGCGTTGTGCGCGTTTTGGCTTGGGTTTCAATTCTTCATGGCGGGCGACGCGGTTCGCAGCGAGGGGTGGCTCGCGCGCACGGAACGCCTTCTCGACGACAGCAATTCGGTCGACTGCGTCGTGCGGGGGTACGTAAAGATTCCCAACGCGATCCGCCGCTCCTTCACCCACGATGCCGCCACGGCGCTGTCGCTCTTCACCGAAGCGCTGGCGATCGGTCAGCGATTCGGAGATACGCAGCTCGTGACCATGGCCCGGCACGGACAGGGCCTATCGCTCGTCGCGCTGGGCAAGATTGCCGAAGGCGTGAAGCTGCTCGATGAGGTGATGATCGCGGTGGCCGCGGGCGAGATTGCGCCAATCGCCGTCGCCCCAGTGTACTGCAGCATGCTCGACTCGTGCCACGAGATCCTCGACTGGCGTCGTGCGCAGGACTGGACCGAGGAAGTCACGCGGTGGTACGCGTCGCAGCCTGACCTCGTGCCCTTTCGCGGACAGTGCCTGGTGCACCGCGCGGCGATCATGCAAGTGCAGGGCGCGTGGCCGAGCGCGATGGACCAGGCGGGCCAGGCGTGCGACGTGCTCGCTCGGCCGCCGGTGCATCCGGCCGCCGGCGCGGCGTTCTACCAGCAGGGAGAGTTGCACCGGCTTCGCGGCGACTTCGACAAGGCCGCCGAGTGCTACCGGCTCGCCAGCCAACACGGGCGACACCCGCAGCCGGGTCTCGCGCTGCTGCGTCTGGCGCAGGGACAGATCGATGTCGCCGCGGCGGCTGTTCGCCACGTCGTCGACGAGCGGAACGATCGACCGACCCGCGCCGGCGTTCTCGCCGCCTGCGCCGAAATCATGCTCGCGGCCAAGGACACGGCGGCGGCGCATGCCGCGGCCGATCGCCTCGCGTCGCTGCTCGCGAACCACGAGACGCCGTTTCTCCGCGCGCTGTCGAGCTCGACGTGCGGTGCCGTGCTTCTGGCCGAGGACGACGCGGTTGGAGCGATGACCGTGCTTCGCGAAGCACACGCGGCATGGGCGGAGGTCGGCGCGCCGTACGAGACGGCCCGCGTGCGCGTGCTGATCGCGCTCGCGAATCGCGCGCTCGGTGACGACGAGGCGGCGTTGCTGGAGCTGGACGCCGCGCGTGATTGTTTCGAGCGTCTTGGCGCGCGGCCGGACATCGAGCGGGTGAAGCAGTTGACGGACGCCCGCTCGTCGCACGGCGACACGAGGCTCACGTCTCGCGAGATCGAGGTCCTCGCGCTCATTGCCACGGGAAAGACGAATCGCGCGATCGCCGAGAGCCTCCGGATCAGCGAGAAAACCGTCGCACGCCACGTCAGCAACATCTTCACCAAGCTCGACCTGTCGAGCCGAGCAGCCGCGACGGCCTACGCGTACCAGCACGATCTGGTCTGAGTCGCCGGGTCGTCTACATAGAAATACCCACGTCCCGGTCGCGTCGCCCCTGCATGATTCGCCCGACGCGCGGCGGCAAAGGCACGGCTATCCTCTGACACCAAGCACACTCGAAATACCGCCAGGGGAGGCACGCTTATGCGGAACGACGTCGTCACGAAGCGAATTCAGACCGTCATCATCGGCGCCGGGCAAACCGGGCTGAGTGTGGGCTATCATCTCACGCAGCGTGGATTGCCGTGCGTCATTCTCGACGCGAACAAGCGCGTCGGCGACAGCTGGCGCAACCGGTGGGACTCCCTGCGCCTCTTCACGCCTGCCCGCTACGATGGCCTGGCCGGCATGAAGTTCCCCGCGCCGAAGTTCTCGTTCCCGACCAAGGACGAGATGGGTGACTTTCTCGAGCACTACGCGCAGCACTTCCGGCTTCCCGTGGAGACGGGCGTCACGGTCGACAGGGTGTCCCGTCGCGGCAACACGTACCTCGTGTCGGCCGGCAACACGGTCTACGAAGCGGAGCACGTCGTCGTCGCGATGGCGAACTATCAGAAGCCACGCATTCCGGAGTTCGCGCGACACCTGTCACCGGAGATCGTGCAATTCCACTCGAAGGACTACCGCGGTCCGTCGCAGCTGAAGGAGGGTGACGTCCTCGTCGTGGGAGCGGGCAACTCAGGCGCCGAGATCGCGATCGAGCTCGTGCGAAAAGGGCATCACGTTTGGATGGCGGGCCGCTCGACCGGCGAGATCCCGTTCGCGGTGAACAGCTTTTTCGGCCGTCACGTGTTCGCGCCGTTGTTCTTGCGCGGCATCTTCCATCACGTGCTGACATCGAGCACGCCGATGGGCCGACGCATCCGCCCAACGGGACTTCCGAACGGCGGTCCGCTCATTCGGCAAAAGCGCCGGCACCTCGTCGCGGCCGGAGTGGAGTGGGTGCCGAAAGTGGCGACGGTTCGCGATGGACTCCCGGTGCTCGAGGACGACCGCGTGCTCGACGTGAGGAACGTCATCTGGTGCACCGGATTTCATCCGGGCTTTTCGTGGATCGACATGCCCGTGTTCGGCGCCGGCGGGCAGCCCGTCCACGAGCGGGGCGTCGTGAAGAGCGAACCGGGACTCTACTTCATCGGACTCCATTTCCTGCACTCGATGTCGTCGACGATGATCCACGGTGCCGCGCGCGACGCCGCACACATCGCGAAGGCCATCGCTACCGCGGTTGCGGGTAAGACGCCGGCACCGCAGCCGGATCGCGAGCCGACGGCTAGCATTTCCGCTGCGCGACGCGCCGGATGAACTCGGCGCGTCGCGATGCGCCGGCGTCAGCGCCGCTTCAGATGGCGCTGTTGGCCGACGTCATAGGCCTCCGCGAGCCAACGCCCAAAGTCCTCATCGATGTCGGCGACGGTCGTCAGCCGAAACACGTGGACGTGATTTCGAGGCGAGATCGTCTGAATCGATCGAAAGCGAGGGTGTTCGAAGCGCCGCGCGAGCACGACATGTCCGTCGAGCCATCGTCGCCTGGGCGTGACCTGTGCGAACGACATTCGCGCTTGAAACGCGATTCGCGTTTTCTCCGGAAGGACGCGCACCGGTCCGAGCGCCTTCACCCGTGCAACGACCGCGTCGAAGAGGCGGCGGATCTCCGGCGGCTTGCCGTGGAAGTGGTGCGCGAGGTCGAGCGGGCCGCACGAGTGCGACTGATTCCTGTTCGCGAACACACGATGGCACTTGGGACACCGCCAGAGCGGCGTCGCGGCGCTCATTTCGTCACGACCGAGAGGATGAAGCCGTCGTAGCCTTTGCCGCCGACGGTCTGCACCGCGGTAGACGAGACCCGGGACTCGCGCGACAAGCGCTCGATCAGCCGGCGCACGCCGCGCACGTTCGCGTCGTCGGAGTCGGCGTCCACGACCTGGCCCTTTCGCACCACGTTGTCGACGACGATCACGGTGCCGGCGCGCGACAGCGCCAGCGACGCCTCGAAATACGCGTCGATGTTCGCCTTGTCCGCGTCGATGAACACAAAATCGAACGGCTCGACGCCATCCGCCGCGAGCTTGGCGAGCGTCTCACTCGCCGGGCCGAGCACGACCTGCACGCGATCGCCGAGTCCCGCGCGATCGACGTTGTGTCGCGCGACCGCGGCGTGCGTCGGATCGATCTCGAGCGTCAGCAGCTCGCCGTCCGCCGGCAGCGCGCGGCCCAACCAGATCGTGCTGTATCCGCCGAGCGTTCCAAGCTCGAGAATGCGCCGCGCGCGGTGGATCTGCGCGAGCAGCTGCAGCAGCTTGCCTTGTGTCGCCGTGACGTTGATCGGCGGCAATCCGGCCGCCGCGCTCGTCGCCAGCGCATCGTCGAGCGCTGCATCCGAGGGCGTCAGGTGCTGTGCGAGATAGGCGTCGACTTGGGTCCAGAGCGTTTCCATTGAGGGGCGCGGGTCAGCCGTCAGGAGGTGTGCCAACATACCACGATCGGTGCGGCGAAGGGCGATCACACCGCGGACACCACGTGATGGTGAACTGTGCTTCACAGCGCGGACAGCGGCCCTGCGTCGCGAACGTGTCGAACCCAAACCCGCAGCCGTCGGGACCGCAGGCCCACCACTCGCCGGGCGAGTAGTCCCACGCACAGCGCGGGCAACGAATGTCCATGTGATGCGGTCCGGTGTCGCGCGCCTAGACGTCCGCGAGCGCGTGCCGGTGCCTCGACTTCGCCACTTCTGCCCGCCACAGCGCGAACGCGATCAATACCGCCCCCACCGAAAGGCCGGCATCGGCGACGTTGAAGATGTAGAAGCGCGACGCGCCGATGCCGACGTCGATGAAGTCGACCACGCCTCGCGGTGACCGCACACGGTCCAGCAGGTTGCCGATCGCGCCGCCCACCGCCAACGCCGAGCCGACGACCGCGGGCCAGCTCGAGCGCGATCGCATGAGGTCACGATACAGGTACATCAGCACGCCGAGGATCGCGAATCCGCCGGCGATGAGCACCGCGCGCTCGTGTCGGCCAAAGTGCGTCGAGAAGGCGGCACCGCGGTTGTACTCGAGCGTGAAGCGAACCAGATCACGGATGACCGGCCGCGACACGCCGGGCACCGCCGACTCCTCGATCGCGCGCTTGGTCGCGCAATCGCAGAGCACGAGGGTCGTGGCGAGCGGCCAGAAGACGAACTTGGGAAAGCGCATGGGGCGTGGCCGGCGTGAACGGTCGAGGTGATGCCGCGGGTCGTGCGCTACAAGTCTAGTGTGAACGTTCTCAATCGCGAGCGGCATGTCCTATGCGCCGTCGCTCGGCACCGCAAATGCCTCTCGGTGGTGCTCTGGATGACGACTGAAACTGCCTCTGGTCTCCTGACGAATTGGCTGCTGGGAAACGGCCCTCCGCCAAGCGCGTCGGTGTTGCGCGCGGCCCGACTCGCGCCCTATGCGCACTCCGTGCTGCCGGCGCCCCATCCGCTCCGCGCCGAGCTCCGGCGGGACTACGTCGCTTCACTCGGCCGCCATCAGCGTCTCAAGGCCGAGCTCCAACCGTTGCTGCGGGCCTGGCGAGCCGCCGATCTCGATGTTTTGCTCTTCAAGGGATTTCAGCTCTCCGAGTTCGTGTACCCGCGTGCGGGCGCGCGGTTTCACGGGGACGTCGACGTCCTCCTCGCGCCGCACCAACGCGATCGTGCCGAGCACATCGCCCGCGAGCTCGGCTGGCATTCGGCGCGTCCTGTGACGTGGACGCATAACGCGTTCTGTCTCTCACGGGCGGGCGGCGGCACGCGGGTCGACGCGCACCTGGAGATCCTGCACGTCGTGCTCCCATGGTACCGCGCGCAACAGCGAATCACCGAGGCGGTGTGGCGGAGCGCACGCATCCGGCTCTGGAACGGCATCGACATCCGCGAGCCGTGTCCGGTGGACATGCTGCTCGTCGCGCTCGTGTTGCAGCGCTGCTGGGGCGCCGAGCGCTGGCAGCTCAAGCCGCACGACGTGGTCGATTTCCAATACATTTCGGCGTTGGACGACGTGAGCCGTGAGGCGCTGTGGGAACGCGCGTGTGCGCTCGGCTGCGAGCGGACGCTCGCCGCCTTTCTCGCGCGATGCGATCCGGACTCGGGCCTGCTCGACTTGAGGCCGATCGCTCCGCGCGAGCGTCGCCAGCTCGACCGCGCGGCGTTCCACGAACGTGGCCTGCTCGGCGGCCCCGAGCGGATGGTTGCACGAGCGCTCCGCGCTCCGACGATGACACCCGTGGGATTGTCGTTCGTTCCGCTCGTCATGCGCATTCGTCGAACGGTTCGACGGCATCCGGACATGCGATCGCTGCTCGAGGCGGTTTCCGCGATGACGGCGGCAGGGCCGCTGGCCACGCGCCTGTCACGCGAGCTCGTGATCGCCGGCGTTCGCTACGCGACGCGACTCGTTGGATCGGGGCGCTCGGGCCCGTGTCTCGTTCGCGCGCTGGCCGTCTACGCCGCGCTCAGACAACGTGGCTGGCCAGTGGAGTTCGTGACTGGTGTGCGCCGCCGCGGCGCGGCGATCGTGGGACACGCATGGGTCGAGTGCGACGGCGACGTGCTGCTGGAGATGGAAGAGCCCAATCGCTGTGCGCTCTACGAGCAGAACTTTCGCTTTCCGGTCCGTGCTATAACGCCGGCGGTGCCTGACCCAGTGTCAGTCGCATCCATTCGAGATCCGAGATCAACGGCGGAACTCGTCGCGCGAATACCTCGCGGTTGAGGCGGCAGAGCGGAACGCCGGCGCTCTCCCAGAGCGCGCGCGCGGCGTCTCGAGCGCTCAGCGGCTCGAGCGTGGTCGCCCCGGACGCGTCACGACGGATCAGCACGATTCGCGTGAGCTCAGCGGATTCGAGGCGCGGCAGCGGAATCTGATTGTACGCGAGCAGCAGCTTTCCATCCCGCTCTTCGCGCCACGCGGCAGACGACCACGACGACGGGAGTCGGCGCAGGCCGTCCGGTGGAAGACGAACGCCGCGTTCGCCGCTCCATCCGAACACCTGTCGCGTCACGGGATCGAGCCACGCGAAGTCCTCGGCGATCGGCGCCCATCCCGCCTCCATCGCCGCGATGAGCGTGCTGCTCTTGCCGACGCCGGCGTGGCCGACGAGCGCGGTGGCGCGTCCGTCGCGCGCGATCACGGCCGCGTGCAGCGGGACGAGCCCGCGCGCTCGCAGCGCTTCGCACAGCGCAACGTGCAGCGCGAGCAAGGTCGACGTCGCGCGGTCGGCGGCGGGCGGCTTGCTCCACTCGGTGTCCCAGGCGCGAATGCACGCTCGATGTCCGAAGAGCGTGAGCTCGACGCCGGCGCCGGCGTTGTGCGTGCTCCAGTAGCGCGCGCCGTGCCGGAGCCAGCTGAGCGTCACGCCGTCGAGCGCGGTGATCTCGACGTCGGCATAGGCCGGTGTCGACCGCCACGGCGGTGTCGTCAGAAAACTGGCCTCGATCGCGGCGTCGCTTCGGGTCGGCCGCGTGGAGTGCCAACAATGTCGGAGCCACGCTTCGATTGCCGGCGGAGCGCCCGTGGCGCGACACCGCGTGCCCAGAATCGAGAGGTCGATCGAGCTAGGTGCGTTCGTGATCATGAACGACCAGCCCTGCATCGGTCAACGCGGTGAGCAATGCCTCAGCGTCCACTCGTGCGCGCTCGAGCGTCACCGCGTACTCTGAGCAGAGCGCATTCGCGACCTGCACGACCGACCCTGACGGCAGGGCGAACCAGAGTCGCCGGCCGCACGCGTTGAGGCTGAACATCTCGCCGTTCCGCGGGTCGAGCAGAATCAGCTCGTCTCCGAGATCCGTCGTGATGACGTCGGATGCGCGAGCGTACGTGTGTGGCGTCACGGCAGTCCCAAGAAGAGGCTAAAGACCTTCGAGCCGGTATCTCCGTTGCCAACGACGACGTCGAGAATCCCGTTGCGATTGAGATCGGCGAGGGTGACGAAGACCGGTTCGACCGCAACCGTGCCGAAGTCCTTATGTGTCGGGAATGTGCCGTTTCCAACTCCCAGCAACACCGAGATGCTGCCGGCCTTTCCGGCATTCGCGACCGCGAGATCGAGAACGCCGTCGCCATTCATGTCGCCGATCGCGACCCAGTTCGGCCCGTCGCCGCCCGTATCGAACGTCTTTTCGTTCTGGAACGTTCCGTCGCCGTTGCCGAGCGAGACGGAAATCTCTTTCGAATTGTTGCTCGCCGTGACCGCGTCGAGTTTGCCGTCGCCGTTCAGATCCCCCAGCGCCACGAAAATCGGATTCAGCTCCGAGCTACGGGTCCCCGGTGCAGTCGTGACGAACCTGCCGTCCCCGATGCCGAACAGCACTTCGAGCTTGCTGCTTCCGTTCCGCGCGACCGCGAGATCGAGAATGCCGTCGGCATTCAGGTCCCCGATCGCGACCGCCCGCGGGTCGCCTTGCGTCGGAATCGGGATTTCCGGCTGAAATGTGCCGTCCCCGTTGCCGAGCACACTGGCAAGCTTGGTCGGTCCACTCTGGGCTACGACAACGAGGTCCAGGACGCCGTCGCCAGTGAAATCACCAGTGGCGACCTCGATCGGACTTCCCGACACGGGAACGGATTTGGCTGTGCTGAACGTCCCATCGCCATTGCCGATCAAGACCGACAGGTCGCTCGCATTGGAGTTTGCCGTTACCAGGTCGAGAATGCCGTCACCGTTCAGGTCCGCGGCGACGATGGAAAACGGGCCTCGACCCACCGGCTCGTTTCCCAGAGGGATGAATACGCCGGCACCAGTGCCCCGCAGCACGGTCACCGTATTCGACGCCTCGTTTGCGACCGCGAGATCGAGAAGGCCGTCGCGGTTGTAATCACCGACGGCGATCGTGCGTGGGCCGAGCCCCACCTGGGGAACTGATTGCCCCGAAAGGTCTCCGCTGCTGCGCGTCGTTTGAACGCGCAGCCGGCCCACCCACGGTGTCGGGCAGGAGAGTGCGGAGGTGATCACGACCTCGAGCTCCTCGCCGGCGAGAAAGCTGCCGGCGGGCGTCGTCGCCGTGTGGCCGCTGTTCACATACGTCGCGCCACGGAACGCTTGACCGCTCACGAGACCGCGGACGATGAAGTTCGTGGGGCCTGCGCCCTGAACGTTGGAACTGAAGGTGGCCTGGATGGCCGACGTCGGCGGGACAAAGCTGCCGGCCCCGGTATACGGACTCGGAGCGAGCGTCTGAAACGTGGACCCAACGTCGACGAGTGTCGCCGTCGGCGCGCTCGCGAATCCCGCGGTGCGCACCGTACAGAAGAGACGAGTGTCGGACCTCGGCACTCCCGGAGCGAGGCCGCCGGGCAGCAGGCGTATCTGTGAAGCGTCCAGCGATGTCGCGCGAGCCACCGCCGCGAGTTGTCCTGCCGCAGTCTGCTCCTCGAGACTCTCCGTGAGTCGCGTCTGAGAATCGTCGAGTGCCAGCATCATGACGGTGATCGTGGTCGGGTCGTCCGCGGGATTCGCGTTGAGCGGCAGCCGATACGCGAACGAGACCACGCCTTGGAACGTCGTCGGAGAGGGGGACGCAGCAAGCTCGCGCGTCGTGGTGCTTCCCGCCCGGCGGACCATGAAACCGTACGGGAACGTGTTCGTCACGTCTGGCGGCACGGCGATCGCCGCGACCTCCGGCTCGGTCAGCACCTGGAGCACATCCGGTGAGAGCGGAATCAGCAAAGGGCCGACGTTGGTGACGAGTCCCGTCGGCCGCAGCTGGCGCGTGAACACCGGATCTGCCGGTGAGCCGTCTTGGCGTTGGAACACGAGAACCGGCGTGTCCTGAATGGTGTTCGCGATCGACACCGCGACGAAGGTCAGGTTCCGCCGTGCTGTGTTGAAGGCGGCGCTGTCGGTCTTCTGCGCGTTGCGAACACGATACGTCGCCTGGAAGTACCGGCTGCCGTTCGCGGTGAAGCCGCCCGAACTGAGCAGGCCGAGCTCGATCGTCGCGTTGCCGCTGCCGTTGACGTTCTTGGGCACCGTGAGATCGAACGAGGCGCGGTGCCCATCGCGCGCGGCGTGCAGGGCCTGCAGCTCCGCGACGCTCGACGCCACCAAAGCGCTCGACGTCATGCTGGGCGAGCCGATGTTCGTGAATGTGATCTCGACGAGCGCCGCTGGGTGCGTTTGGGCGGGACGCGTCGTGCGCGTCGGTTCGACGTCGCGCGTGCACGAGACGGCGGCGACCGCCAGGACGGTGATCTTTCCCAGCCTTCCGGCTAGCTCACCACGCGACATGGTCCTCCTCGACGCTCCTCGCTCGATGAGCGAGTCCTCATGGCGTGCCGGCGGCGGCGGTGGTCTGGACGATCAGGAACAACACGGAGATCGTCGTCGGATTGTCCGACGGGTCGAGCTGGTCCGGAATGCGGAACGCGAATGTCACCTGACCGTCGAACGGCCCCAGGTCCAAGGTGCTCGCCGCGGACGGAAAGCGGCGAACGATGTAGCTGAACGGAACGATGCCGGAGGCCCCTGCCGGCAAGGCGATGCGCTTGACGTCGTCATCGGTGACGCTCGCCTCCACGTCGGGCGCGAGCGTGATCAGATTGCCGTCCCCGTCGACGGCCATCAGCGCGGTGGGCTCGAGCTGAAGCGCCAGCGCGTTGCTGGCCGGCGTTCCGTCCGCTTTTTGGAACAGCCGCACCGCGGTGTTCGGCAGCGTCGCGACCGTTCGCAGCGCGACGAACGACAGGTTCTCTCGCGACGGATCGAAGAGCGCGCTGTCGGTGCCGGCGTTGCGCAGGCCATACGTCGCGCGCAGGTAGCGTGTCTTGCCTCCCGCCTGCGGCACGGTGAACACACCGGCCACGATGCTCTGCAGCTGAATGACCGAGAGATTGCCGACAGGCGTCGCGAGCGTGCGCAGCTGCTCGAGATCGGCTACCGACGTCGCCAGCAGGATGCTCGACGAGACGTTGATGGTCGTGAGGTGGTCGAAGCGCAGCTCCGCGATCCCGACGACACGGCGTATCGGCGCGGCGTTCCCCCCGGTGCCGCCATTGCCACCGTTGCCTCCGGTGCCGCCGACGCTGTTGTTCGAAACGCTATTGGTGATCTTGTCGCCGCACGACGTCGCCAACGAGAGCGCGACGAGCAGACCCGCGCGTCGGCCCGCTCGGGCTCGGTCAGTAGGGCTCATCTGGCCACCAGTAGCCGCCGTCGAACAGCGCGCGCAGGAATGCGATGCCGACGCTCTGCTCGAGAGTCAGGGCGCTCCAGCTGCCGAGGCGTTCGAGCGCCGGCGCAACGTATGGTTGCCGTGACTCGCGAACGAAGATTGCTCGCTCGTGATGGCGATCACGAATGTCCTCGGGACCATGTCGACCCTGCATGCGCTCGCCTCACTGAGCCAACTCTCGCGCCGGGTGACGCGTCGGCGCGACCACTCGTGGCGGAGGATTTAGTTCGAGGGGAAAACAGACGTCATTGGCCCTTTGACCTAGCCGTGCGCGGCCGCACGGTCAGATCGGACATGCGAGGCGACCCACGCCGCTCGCTCGATCCTTTTTGGAGTCGAGCATGGCCCTACCCAGACCAAGAGAGACAGGACACTTTCTCCGCATGCGCGAATTCAAACCGAGCATCGCTCGCGCGATGATCCGTCGCGCGTTCGTCACGCTGTCCGGTGTGTGCCTGATCGCCGAAGCGGCGCTGGCACAAGCGACGACGCCGGCCCGAAGACCGGAAGTCATTCGCGGCACCGTCGCGACAGACAGCGGCCGCCCGATGCCGGCCGTCACCGTGATTGCGACCATGGCGCCGGATCGCACGTTCCAACAGTCGGTCACTGATTCGTCGGGCCGTTTCGCGATTCGCTTCGCGCAGGGCACGGGCGACTACCTCGTGTACGCCGCGCCGCCGGGCTACCGCGCGTTTCGGCGTCGCGTGACGATTGGTCCTTCCGCCGAGATTGTCGTCGACATTCGGTTGCAGAGCGAAGCCGCACAGCTCTCGGCCGTGCGCGTGACCGCGGCGCGGCCGAGGCCTCTCCCTGATTTCGGCCAGTTGCGCGACCCCGCGGCGGCCGATTACAACACCCTGGGCGTCAACGGCGCGCTGCCGCCGGAGCTCGCCGGCAATCTCGACGCACTCGCCCTGAACACGCCGGGCATCACGCTCTCGCCCGACGGCCGGCTCACGGCGTTCGGCTTGCCGGGCCAGGTGAACTATTCGTTCAACGGAATGTCCCTCGGCTCGAACGAGATTCCGCGCGACGCGCGCGTCGCCGTGCGAGTGATCTCATCGGCGTTCGATCCCAGCATCGGCGGCTTCGGCGCGGCCCGCATCAACGTGGAGATGGCGCAGGGCGGCCGCGTCTCGGAACAATTCGGACGCATCACGCTCGATGCGCCCGCGCTCCAGTACACCGACGCCGCGGCGAATGGACTCGGACAGCGCTTCGGCGCCGTGGCGATCAACGCGAACGCCGACGGGCCCTTCGGCAGCCATGACGCCTGGTACAACACGGGGCTCAGCGTCCGACGCACGAATCGCGACGTGGCGTCGCTGCTCGACGCCGACGCGAACACGCTGTCGCTCGCCGGCGTCGCCGCCGATTCCGCCGCACGGCTGCAGGGTATCGCGGCCCGACTCGGCATCCCGCTGTCGCTGCCGGACATTCCCCACGCGCGGATCGATGAGCGCGCATCCGTTCTGCTGCGCCTGGATCACTATGCCGATCCTGGCCGCTACCAGCGCCTTTGGACGAACGCCGTTTCGCTCACCGCTATGGGATCGTTTGCGCACTCCGACAATCCCGGGAGCGCGCTCACGAGCGTACCGGCGATCGGACGCAGTACGCAGTCGATGAACGGCCAGCTCATCGGACAATGGCTCCACATGACGGACTCGTACTCGACGGAGCTCACGTCGTCGATCGGTGGGGCGCACAACGACGTGGATCCATATCTCCGCCTTCCCGCGGCGCTCGTTCGCGTCGAGTCGCCGCTTGGCGGCGACGATCCGATCAGCCGCTCGCTGGCGATCGGTGGCGCGTCGGCCACGCCGTCGGCGTCGAACGGGCAATGGGAGACGGTCGGGGTGCTGAACGTCTACGCGGGCTCGGCGCACAAGCTCCGCGTGTTCAGCCGGTCGCAGGTCAGCGCGGTGAGCGTCGACGCCAGCACCGATCAACTCGGCACGTTCACCTTCAACTCCCTCGCTGATCTGGAGTCGAACCGTCCGTCGTCATTTTCGAGAACGCTCAATACGCCCGGCGCCTCGTCGGCGCTGTGGAACGGCGCGCTGGCGGTCGGCGACCTGTGGCAGGTGACGCCCACGTTTCAACTCGAGCCCGGCGTGCGGCTCGAGGCAAATCGCTTCTTGTCGTCGATCGACGCGAACCCCGCGCTCGCGACGCTCGGTGTCTCGAACACCCGTACGCCGAACACCACGCATGCCAGCCCGCGGCTCGGCTTCGCGTGGACCTACCGTCCGACGCGCGCGAACGCGGCAACGGGCACCGCGACGACCGGCCGCATCTGGCTTCCGCCGCGAGCGACTTTGAGCGGCGGCATCGGGGAATTTCGGCAGGATCTGTCCGCGGACGCACTGCTGCCCGCGCGGTCGAGCACCGGCGCGAGCACATCGCGCCAGTTGCTGTGCATCGGCTCCGCCACGCCGCTCCCCGACTGGCAGCGATACTCAGTAGACGTATCGGCCGTCCCGGCGACGTGTGCGGCCGGTGCGCCCTCGGCGTTCGTCGACGTGGCGCCCACAGTCTCGCTGTTCTCGCCGTCGTACGCGCTCGCGCGCAGTTGGCGAGGGAATCTGCGCTTCGGCAGTGCGCTCGGCGTCTTTCGCTATTCGCTCGACGGGTGGTACTCGGCCAATGTGAATCAGCCCGGACTGGTCGACGCGAACTTCACGGACCGGCCGCGCTTCTCGCTGCCCGACGAAGGCAACCGGCCGGTGTTCGTCTCGCCGTCGAGCATCGTGCCGGCCACCGGGATCGTTTCGCTCGGCGACGCGCGACGTGACGCCACCTTCGGCCGCGTGGCCGAGCGGGTGTCGGATCTGCATTCGACGGCGCGCCAGTTGACGTTCATGGTCGCGCCTGAAATGTCGCGCGCCGTATTCAGCGTGGCGTACACGTTGAGCGACATTCGCGCCACGACGCGAGGATTCGACGACGCGACGTTCGCATCGCCCGTCGCCTTGGCGACCGGCCGCTCGCGGTACGATACCCGCCATCACCTGATCGTCTCCGCCGGCTATCAATTCGGCAGCATCGCCGGACTGAGTCTCACCTGGAACATCGCCTCCGGCTCGCCGTACACGCCGCTCGTCAGAAGCGACGTCAACGGCGACGGCCTCGCCAACGATCGCGCGTTCGTGTTCGATCCGGCGACCGCCGCGGACCCCAACGTCGCGCGCGATTTGAAAACACTGATCGCGACCGCGCCATCGCAGGCGCGCGACTGCCTTCTCCGCCAGATCGGCGCGCCGGCCGCGCTGAATAGCTGCGCAGGTCCGTGGACGTCGACGATGAACGCCGCGCTGTCGACGAGCTTTCTGCACGTTCTCGACGGCCGGTACATCGTCGCGTCGCTCAACTTCGCGAATCCGCTCGGCGGACTCGATCAGCTGCTGCACGGCTCGAATGGTCTGCACGGATGGGGAACGGCGAGCTTCCCGGATCCCGTCCTCTACACCGTGCGCGGGTTCGACCCGGCGACGAACCGGTTTCAGTATGTCGTGAATCCACGCTTCGGCAGCACGCGTGCGTCGGAGACGGCGTTGCGCGCGCCGTTCCGCGTTTCACTCGACGTGCGCCTGGAGCTCGGACGCCCCCTGCGGCAAAAGGAGTTCGAGCGATTCCTCGAGATGGCGCCGCTGCGGCAGAATCACGAGCGCGCCCCCGTGGACAGCCTGCGCGCTCGCCTCGCCGACTACGAGGTAGGCGACTACTACGACGCGCTCATCCGCATGCGCGATTCACTCCTGCTGACGCGGGATCAGGTCACGGCCCTCCAGGCCGCGCGCGCCGCGTACATGGTTCGGGCCGACGCAATCTGGCGAGGCGTCGCGACGTTCATCGCGACGCGAACCGACGGCTACGACGTCAACGACATTCGGCGGCGCGTCGACGAGACGGCGCTTCGCGCGTGGGCGCTCGAGCGCGCCGAGGTGCCGCGAATGCGGGCCGGCATGACGCCGGCGCAACTCGAGCTCGTGGACGGCATTCTGCGTGCTCTCGTCGAATCGGACAAGCGGCTGCCGCCGCGGCCGCACCTCTTCTAGTCGAGCCGGTTGCTCAATCCCGGCTTCGTCGCCTCGCGCGCTGCTTGGCCGAGATGGACCTGATGATGGTACGCCCGCCGCCAGTCGTCGCGAGCGGATGCCGAGATTGTGCGATCGCGGCCTGCAACAACCGCTCGACTGGCGGCGTATCGAGGATCGACGCGCTCGGCAGCCGAATGAACCGGTTCTGCTTGCCAGTCCCGAGCAGCAGACCGTCCGGGTCGGGCAGCGTGGAACCGTGGTAGAACGACAGGCCGACGCCGTTCGCCGCCGCCGCAATCGAGAACATGCAGTCCGAGGGGCGTTCCGTCGTGCTGTACCCGATGACGAAGAAGTTGTAATTGTCGTAGACGATCTCGATCGCGGTCGGAACTCGCCGGCGGAGGGCACGACGTGCTCCACGAATCACTGTCGCGACCGCGGGATCGAACTTGGCGATGAAGCCGGCGAGCTGTCTCGCCGGTGTTTCCTTCGCCGCCGATACGGCACTTCGCTGTGAGATGGTCATCCGGAGACGAACGCGATGCCGGCGTTCACCATGGTCCCGATGGCGAGCAGAAAACCGACGCGCCACGTGTTCACGTGCCCCGACGGTTGCCGAGCCACGCCTCGCTGCGCGTTGGCTGAAAGAGCTCGATCGGGTTTCCCGACGGATCCTCGAGAATGATCTGACGGCCGCCGACGCCGGTGACGATGTCGTTGCGGAAATGCGCGCCCGCTGCGCGCAAACGCTCGACCACCGCGTCGAGATCATCGACCTCGATCGCGAACCGATTCCACCCGCCTGGCCGGGGCTGCGTGCCATCCGGCATCGGCTGCCCGCCGCCGCCCATCGGATTCGGCGCGCTCAACACGAGCCGAAGGTCGGCTCGCGACAGCATGGCGAAGGGCGGCGCGGGGTGCATGTCGAGCGTGAACCCCAGCTGCGTCGTGTAGAACGCGATCGCCGCGTCCACGTCATCGACGATGTACCGGACCTGAACCGTCGCCATGCCGTCCCTCCGATCAGCTCACCGCTTCGGCCAGACGACTCCCTGGTCCGTCGCGACCGTCGCCATTCCTTTATATACGAACTTCTGAATGCGCTTGCCTTCGTACGTCTCGGTCGTGAAGATGTTGCCCTTCGAGTCCGTCGCGATGCTGTGCACGGCGAACCACTGTCCGGGCTGCCGGCCGCCATCGCCGAACTCGGAGAGGATGTCCAGCGTCTTCCGGTCCATGATGTACACCTTCTCGTTCTTGCCGTCCGCGAGATAGATGTACTTCTGCTCCGGATCACGCGAGAAGGCGATGTCCCACACCGATCCGTCGCCCTTCGTCTGCGGCTTGATGATCTTCTCTTTCACGAACTTGCCATTCTTCTGAAAGACCTGGATGCGGTCGTTCGGGCGATCGCAGACGTACACCAGGCCGTCCTTGCTGGGCTCGGCGCAGTGGACCGGCGTGCGGAACTGCGGGATGAGCGGGGCGTCCGGGTTGTACGGGCCGTAGTTCGTGTCAGACGGCACGTTCCCGTACGCGCCCCAGTAGCGCTTGATGCGACCGGTGTTCATGTCGAGCACGGCCACGCGATGGTTGCCATAGCCGTCGGCGACGAACGCTTCGTTGGCGGCGACGTCGAACGTCACTTTCGCCACGCGGCCGAAGTGTGTGGTGTCGTTGCTCGCCGTCGGCTGGCCTGGAATCCCGATCTGCATCAGGAAATGGCCGTCGTGCGTGAACTTGAGAATATGTGAATCGCCCTGGCCGTTGCCGCCGATCCACACGTTGCCCTTGTTGTCGATCGCGACGCCGTGGTTCGACGACGGCCACACGTACTTCTTGTCGGCCGGCGGACCGCCCCACGCCGCGACGACGTTCCCCGCGGGATCGAACTCGATCACCGGCGGCGCCGGCACGCAGCACTCGCTCGCCTTGGGACTCGCCACCGCGCCGATCTCCGCGGTGGAATCGAACGTGTCGTTGCGATGCACGATGAAGATGTGATCGCGGTCGTCCACGCCCACGCCGATCACGTTGCCGAGCACCCAGTGGTTCGGCAGCGGCTTGGGCCACTCCGGGTCGACCTCGAAGCTGGGCGCGGTGAGGAGTCGCGAGCGCGCCTTGAGCTCCATGGCGCGCTGCCCGATGCCCAGCGCCGCGATCGCCGCGCCGAGGACGGCGACGCGCGCGACGGTTTGTCGGCGGCTCATCGCTTCGCTCCCGTCGTGGCGGCGCGCGGCCACAGCACGCCCTGATTCATCGTCACGGTGCCGATTCCCTTGTAGGTGAACTTCTGCACGCGTTTGCCCTCGAGCGTCTCGCCCGTGTAGAGATTGCCTTTGGAGTCGACGGCGAGACTGTGCGGCGCGTAGAACTCGCCAGGCTGGCGGCCGCCATCGCCGAAGCTCGCGAGCGGCTCGAGCGACGCGCGGTCCAGAACCCAGATCTTCTGATTCATGCCGTCGGCCACGTAGATGTACTTCTGCTGCGGGTCGCGCGAGAACGCGACGTCCCACACCGAGCCGCCGTTGAGCGTCGCCGGCGCGATGACTTTCTCTCTCACGTAGGTGCCGTTGGTCTTGAAGACCTGAACGCGGTCGTGCGTGCGGTCGCAGACGTAGACGAAACCGTCTTTGCTCACCGCGGCGCACGACACCGCGCCGAATTGCTGTGACGGTTGCGCGCTCGGCGAATACGCCGGTTGTGTCGCGTCGTCGGGCTTGTTGCCATACGCGCCGAAGACGCTCTTGATCGCGCCGGTCGCGATGTCGACGATCGCGACGCGGTGATTGCGCGAGCCGTCCGCGATGAACGCCTGATTCGTCGTCGCGTCGAACGAGATGCTCGTCGCGCCGCCGAAGCCGTCGAGGCTCGCGTCGTTCGGCGGCAGCGGCGGCGGACCTCCTCGACCACGACCGCCACGTCCGCCGCCGCGGCCACCACGACCTGGGGCCGCTCCGCCGCGGCTCACCCCAGCGTACGCGGTATCGGGCGCGGGGGCTCCAGCCGCGGCGACCGCCGGAGCGGCGGCTGCCTTGCCGATCGCCATGATGAACTTGCCGTCGCGCGAGAATTTGAAAATGCGTGTGTCGTTGCCGCCCGATCCGCCGATCCAGATATCGCCGTGCGGGTCGATCGCCAAGCCGCTCGCGGTCGTGGGCCATTCACGCCCTTCGCCCGCACCGCCCCAGTTGCCAACGACCGCGCCGCTCGCGTCGTATTCCAGGACGGCGGGCGCCGCGGAGCAGCATTCGCCGGTCGGTGGAGTCGTGCTCGAGCCGATCTCCGTGCGCGCCGTGAAGTAGTCGGGAATGTTCAACACGAAGATGTGATCGTTCGCGTCGACGGCGAGGCCGGTGACCGAGCCGAGAATCCAGCGGTTCGCCATTGGCTTCGGCCACAGCATCTCCACCTCGAACCTGGGCCCCTGCGTGCCTTGCGTTTTCGTCGCGCTCTTGGGCGCGGCCTGCGCCGTCAGCGCTCCCGCGCATGCGACGATTGGCGTGGCCCCGATCAGCAGCGTGCGCCACCGGTTCATTGCGAAGTCTCCTCTCTCGTCTTGAGCCCCGTGTGCCACCCCAGTCCGGAGTGTATACTCGGAAGGTCGAGGTGCTATGCTGACATTTTACGCTGCGTACAAGTCGTTCGTTAGGTCCTTTCACCGTCATCCCGAGCCTTCCCCGTCGGGGAATGGTGCGGTCAGGATGACGACGAAGGGCCTCGGAATGACAGCGATGCTGCTGTTCGGTCTCGCGACGCCAATCGCGGCCCACGACATCCCGAGCAGCGTCACGATCCTGGCCTTCGTGCATCCGAGCGGCGACCGGCTTCGCCTCGTCGTGCGCGTCCCGCTCGAGGCGATGCGCGACGTCAACTTTCCGCTGCGCGGACCCGGCTATCTCGAAATCGGCCGGCTCGAGCCGCTTCTCCGCGATGCGGCGCGCCAATGGATCGCCAACGCCGTCCAACTCTACGAGGAGGGCCAGCGCCTTACCGGCGACTCGGTTCTCGCCGCGCGCGTCTCGCTTCAGTCCGACCGCTCCTTCGAGACGTACGACCGTGCCGTCGCGCACTTCACCGAGCCGCGATTGCCGGAATCCTCGGACCTCGCGTGGCAACAGGCGATGTTCGACGTGATGATCGAGTATCCGATCACGTCGGATCACTCGCACTTCTCGATCGATCCGGCCCTCGCGCGCCTCGCGGTCCGCACCAACACGGTGCTCCGTTTCGATCCGCCCGGCGGATCGGAGCGCGCTTTTCAATACATCGGCGATCCCGGTTTGGTGCGCCTCGATCCGCAATGGTATCAGGCCGCGCTCCGGTTCGTCGAGCTGGGCTTTCAGCACATTCTCGACGGCATCGACCACCTGCTGTTCGTCTTTTGCCTCGTCATCCCGTTCCGCAGGATCCGGCCGCTCGTCGCGATCATCACGTCGTTCACGCTCGCGCACTCGATCACGCTGTTCGCTTCGGCGCTCGGCTTCGCGCCAGACGCGCTCTGGTTTCCGCCGCTCATCGAGGTCTTGATCGCGCTGTCGATCGTCTACATGGCGCTGGAGAACATCGTCGGCCCGAAGATCGAGCGCCGCGCGCTCATCGCCTTCGGATTCGGCCTGGTGCACGGTTTCGGGTTCTCCTTCGCCCTCAGAGAGTCGCTTCAGTTCGCTGGCTCGCACCTGATGACGTCGCTCTTCGCGTTCAACGTTGGCGTCGAGTTGGGGCAGCTCTTCGTCCTGGCGCTGATCATTCCGGCGCTGGCATTCGTCTTCAAGCGCGTCGTCGCCGAGCGCATGGGGACGATCATTCTGTCCGCGTTCGTCGCCCACACGGCGTGGCACTGGATGCTCGACCGCTGGACGGTGCTGCGCGAGTACCAGTTCCAGTGGCCCACGCTCGATCTGGCGACGCTCGCGGCGGGCATGCGCGGGCTCATGCTGCTGCTTATCGTTGGTGGAGCCGGATGGGGCGTCGTGGAGCTTCGCCGCCGCCTGGCCGGTCCGGCGACTGAGCCGGCCGTCCCCCCGAATCTTGCCCCCAGGACGAGAGCTGATGCCTGACCGACGCCCCGCGCCGGGAATGAGGTGGACGATCGCGGTTCTGGTGTGCATGCTTGTGGCGTCGTCGACGGTCGTGGCTCAGTCGACCAAGGGCGCGGCGAAGCGTCCCGCGGTGAAGCCCGCGGCGGCGAAGACGACGGCCAACCTCGCGTCGACGCTCACCGGCGTCTACACCGACGAGCAGGCGGCGCGGGGGCGGAATTTCTACCTGGGCATGTGCAAGTCGTGTCACGCGCCGGAATCCCACACCGGCGCGACGTTCTCGAAATACTGGAAGGGAAAGAAGCTGTCGGATCTGTTCATGTTCATCAGCACGCAGATGCCGAAGAACGACCCGGGCTCGCTGGATCCGGGCGACATCGCGGACGTGATGGCGTACATCCTCAAGATCAACGCGCAGCCGACGGGGAAAGCCGAGTTGTACGGAGACGCTGACTCGCTCAAGCAGTTCCGGATCGACGTGAAGCAAGCCGGTACCACCACCGCAAAGGGGAAGAAGCCATGATGCAACGCTGGCTCACTGGTTGGCGGCGGTTCGTCGCGACGCTGATTGCCGCTGGAGTGCTCGGCGGCGGCGCGATCGCGCTGCGAGCAAAGCAGTCGAGCGCCCGACAAGGCTCGGCACTCACGCGCGGCAACAAGCCGGGCGAATGGCGCTACTGGGGCGCCGACGCGTGGAGCACTCGCTATTCCGCGCTGGACCAGATCAACGCCAAGAACTTCGACTCGCTGCAGGTCGCGTGGCGCTGGGACGCGTCGTCCTACGGCGACGACGAGTACTATCGCACGACGCCGCTCTACGCGAACGGACGTCTTTTCACCGTCGCGACGACGCACCGCTATCCGTTCGCCATCGACCCGGCCACGGGGAAGACGCTGTGGCAGTACACGATCGACGAAGGCATTCGCTATCAGAAAGCGCCGCGCCAATTCGCGGGCCGCGGGCTCGCCTACTGGACCGACGGTCCGAACGAGCGCGTCATCGTCATCACGCCGGGTTATCATCTGCTCTCCATCGACGGCAAAACGGGAAAGGGCGATCCCGCATTCGGCAAGAACGGCGTCGTCGACCTGATGGAAGGCCTCGGCTATCCGCTGGTGCCGCTCGCCGTGGACGATTCCGGCTCGCTCGAGATCAGCGAAGCGCGTCCCGCACGAAAGGCAAAGCCCGGTGAGAAGTGGAATTCGGTGACCAAGACAGGCGCCGACGGCACGATGGGCATCGACCCCGCGAACGGTCAGATCGCGAGCAGCTCACCGGCGATCGTCGTTGGCGACGTGATCATCGTCGGCAATTCGTCGATGCACGGCTACTACCCGCTGCGCCTGCGCAACATTCCCGGACACATCCGCGGATTCGACGTGCACACCGGCAAGCAGCTCTGGAACTTCAATCTCATTCCGCAGCCCGGCGAGTTCGGCGCCGAGACGTGGAAGAACGGCTCGAAGCTCGGCACGCCGGGCGTCGGCAAGAACGACGCGTGGGCGCCGTACACCGCCGACCCCGAGCTCGGCCTGGTCTACATCCCGGTCGGCGAAGGCTGAGCGACGAATACGGCGGCCATCGTCCGGGCAACAACCTCTTCGCGCAACAGCATCGTCGCGCTCGACGTGAAGACCGGCGTGCGCAAGTGGCATTTCCAGATGGTGCACCACGACATCTGGGACTACGACACGCCGATGGCGCCGAATCTCCTCGACGTCACGGTCGACGGCCGCCCGCGCAAGATCATCGCGGCGACGACGAAGCAGGGCTGGGTCTATACGTTCGATCGCGTGACCGGCGAGCCGATCTGGCCGATGCCGGAGACGCCGGTGCTGCAGAGCGAAGTGCCGGGCGAGCAGACGTCGCCGACGCAGCCGATCCCGAGCGCGGCCGCGCCGTATGCGCAGCAGGGCCTGGTCGAGGCGGATCTGATCGACTACACGCCGGCGATCAAGGACTCGGCGCTCAAGCTCGCGCAGAAGTGCCGCATGGGTCCGTACTTCATTCCCGGCTCGCCGGCTGACGGCAAGGGCGCGAACGGACCGGCGAAGTACAAGTGCTCGTGGTACGCGCCGGGCGCGAGCGGCGGCGTGAACATCGACGGCGGCACGGCGGCCGATCCCGAGACCGGCATGATTTACGTCGGCGGCCAGAGCGGCTTGAGCACGATCGAGGTGCAGAAGGATCCGTGCTCGGAGCATCCGCTACAGTCAGCCGCACAACAGCTGCGGCAAGCTCGGCGCGCTCACGCCGCCGCCGGGTTACAAGGAGTCGGAGCAGCGTCGCGGCCGGACTTCGGCGCCCGCGTCGGCCGACGACGATCGGCGGCGTGTCGATCCTCAAGCCGAAGGAGCTCGGCGGCATCACGGCGTACGACATGAACACCGGCGACAAAAAGTGGTGGGTGCCGAACGGCAATCGGTGGCGCGAGCAGACGACGAACGATCCACTCTTCGCCGGCGTGACGCTGCCGCAAGATTCCGGCGATCGGCGGTCAGCCGGAAGTGATCACGACGAAGACGCTCGTCATTCACGGCACTGGCCGCTCGGCGGTGCCGGTGGCGGCCGCGGACGTGGTGGTCGCGGCGGAGCAGGCGGCGGTGGCGCGGCGGCGCGATGCACCGGTCGCTCAGCCGCAGATCTACGCGTTCGACAAGGCAACGGGCAAGCAGGTCGGCGCGGTGAACGTGCCCGGCGTCAACACCGCGGTGCCGATGACGTTCCTGCACCAGGGCAAGCAGTACATCGTGTTCGCGTCGGGAACGGGCGGACCGTCCGGCCTGATCGCGCTCGCGCTGCCGAGTGCAGGGCAGCGGCACTAACGACGCGAACGTCTCGCGTCATGAGTGTCGGGTAACGCGTTTCGCGGTACAGATGGACCCCGACGGATCACGAGACCGTCGGGGTCCATTTGTCACTGGCACACGCGATACGCGAACTCGTGACGCGAGACGCTACGCAGTCTCAACGCGAGACGCTACGCAGGCCCGTGCGCCGATCTCAGAATGGTGGCTTCGCCGGCGGCTTGGCCAAGCTATCCGCTCGAGCCTTGCGAATGCTGTCCTGCTGCGCGGGCGTCGGCGGCGGCTCATAGTCCTTTTCGGGAATTCTAAAGCCCTTCGCGATCGCTGGGTCGCCCTCGATTCCCATTATCCGCTGCGCCGCGTACTCGCCGATCACCGGGCAGAACTTGAACCCCTCGGCGTTGCCGCCCGCGACGATCCACGCGTTCGACATGTGCGGATGGATGTCGACGATGAAGTTGCCGCTCGACGTGGACTCGTAGTGGCATGCGTGCGTCTGCGCGATCGGCGCGTCCTTGAGAACCGGGAATCGGTGCGCGACGAACCGCCGCGATCCCGCGACGCGCTCCGCGTCGGCCCATCGATCGCTCGTGTCCGGATCCTGCTGCTGCGGTGGAACGTCGGCCTGATTCTGCCCGCCGCCGCCGCCCCCTCGACCTCCGCCGCCGCCGCCGCCGCCACGCCCGCCACCACGCCCGCCGCCACGGCCCTCGCTGGCGCCGCCAGGCGAGTTGGCTGACCCATTCGCCGCGGTACTCGCACCGCGCCCGTTCGCTTCGCTCGGCGCGCCAGCTGGCGTCGCGGATGGCGTGCTCGCGCTCGTTCCCGTGCCGCGCCCGCCTTGTTGTCCGGCGGCAACCTCACCTGGCGGCGTGGGCGCGCGCTCGGCGCCGCGCACGCGAAAGCCGCGGTTGTCGACCGGCAGTGCAGCCCACCCGGTGACACCGGGGAAGTTGAAGCTCGGGAGATTCGGATACGTGAACCGGTGGTCGCCCACTGGCGTTCCGAAATAGCAGACGTACCCGATCGGCACGCGCGTCTTTTTCGCGAGCAGCTCAGGGAACGTCTTTCCCATCCACGGGCCGACGGCCCATACGAAGGTGTCGGCGCGGAGCCTCGCGCCCGTGTCGAGCGAGATCTCCTGCAGCCTGCCGTTCTCGATCTTTGACGGCGTCGCTCGGCCGATGACGATCTTGCCGCCGAGATGCTCGAACGCGGCGGCCGCGGCCTGCGCGGCGCGTCGCGCGCGGACGACGCCGGCGTCTGGCTCGTAGAGCACCGCGGTGATGTCGTCCATCGAGATCACCGGGAACGCTTTTCTCACGTCGTCCGGATTCAGCACCTGGTACGGGATCTTGTTCTTGTCCCACCAGACCTTCGTGCGCAGCTGGAAGTTGTCCCATTCCGACCGCATGATCAGATCGCCGGTGACGTGGAACAGGTTGAGCCGCAGCTCTTTGCCCCACTCGTCGTCGAACGCGATCCATTTCTTCATCGCCTCGCGGGCCCAGAGCGTCCACACCTCGCCCTGCTCGCCGGGCCGGTCACCGTACGACGAGCGAACGCCGCGCGTCTCGTCGCCCGACGTGGACCGCGCGTTGCCCGGTCCGTAAGCGTCCACGAGCGTGACCTTCGCACCCAGCTTTCGCAGATTGAGCGCCGTGAAGCTTCCCCAACCGCCCGCGCCGATCACCACGATGTCGGCCGACGCGCTGGTGGCGCGCGCGGAACCACTCCGCACGAGCCCCGGGACGCGACCGCTCTCCGCTCCGGCCATGCGCGCGCCGCCGACCAACAGCATGCCGGCGCCGGCGCCCGCGACGCGAATGAAGTCACGCCGTGGCAGAGCGGTGGATGGCGCGATCGGGTTTTCGGAAGGCGACGGAGACGGGGAGGGAGAAGACTCGTTCGGCATGATCCGAAATCACCATGGGAAGACATCGGAAGATGGCGTTTGGAACGGGCGAAATCAAACCACGGAGCACGGTCGCCAATTGCCGCGCGCGCGGTATACTTGATGGCGTCGTCATCAACGCCCAACCAAGCGCGGAGGATGTGAATGCGGGCGAGCCGATGGATCGTTTTGGGGTGCGGGGCGCTCGTCGCCGCGTGCGTCACTGCCGCACCGAACGTGCGCACACCGCTCGGCGCGCATCTGACGCCGGAGGCCAAGACCGGACCACAGGCAGCGCTCCGCTTCGATCCCAACGCGAAAGTCATTCTCTCGAACGCGTCGAACCTACCTCCGGCGTCGTTCGCGCCGGCGCAGGCGGCTCGCGGCGAGAAGGTCTACGACGAGACCTGCGGCACCTGTCACCAACCCGGGCAGCTCGTCGGGCAGGCGTTCGTGGAATCGTGGAACGATCGCCGCGTGTGGGACTTCTACTCTCTCGTCCGCGCCACGATGCCGCTCGACAAACCGGGCGGCATGAAGGATCAGGAGTATCTCGACGTCGTCGCGTACCTGCTGCAAGCGAACCACGCCGCCCCGGGCCGCGATTCGCTCGCCGCCGACACGGTCGCCATGCGCGGCGCGAAGATCGCCGTCAAGTTCCCATGACCTCGGCGCGACGCCTACTCGGAGAGTCCATGCCACGAGCCGCGCAGTCATTCGGTGTCATGATCGTCGCGTCCGTCATCGCGTGCGCGGGTGCCGCCGGAACGGTCGCGGCCCAGGCGACGATGGCGCCGGTCAACTCGCTGCCGAATCCGTATCGCACCGTGGAAGGTTGGGCGAAGATGCCCGAAGGCCGCGCGTGGGGGTCGACGAGCGCGGTCGCGATCGATCGCGACGGACAGAGCATCTGGGTGGCCGAGCGGTGTGGTGCGAATTCGTGTGTGGGATCGACCCTCGATCCGGTGCTCGAGTTCGACAAGAACGGCAATCTCGTCGCGCATTTCGGGGCAGGTCTGATCGCTTCGCCGCACGGCATCTTCGTGGATCACGACGGCAACATCTGGGTCGTCGACTGTTCGTGCACCGGCGGCGGCGGACGCGGGCGAGGCGGCGCCGCTCCCGCAGCCCCGCCCACGCCGGCCGGGCCTCCCAAGGGCCATCAGATCTTCAAGTTCAGCCCCGACGGCAAGCTCCTGCTGACGGTCGGCAAGCCGGGCGGCGCGCGCGATCCCGACTATTTCTGGCAGCCAAACGCCATCTACGTCATGCCGAGCGGCGAGTTCTTCGTGGCCGAGGGCCACTCGTCCAACGCGCAGGCCGCGGCGAGTGTATTGAAGTTTTCTAAGGAAGGAGTGCTCATCAAGCGCTGGGGCGCGCACGGCAACGGCCCGGACGAGCTCGATCAACCGCACGCGCTCGCGATGGACTCGAAGGGCCGCCTGTTCGTCGGTGACCGCGGCAACAACCGGATCAAGATCTTCGATCAGGACGGCAAGCTGCTCGACACGTGGTATCAGTTCAGCCGGCCGAGCGGCATCTTCATCGACCCGCAGGACAACATGTACGTCGCGGACTCGGAGTCAGGCTCCGTGAACCCGGCGCACGGTGCGTGGACCCGCGGCATCCGCATCGGCAGCGCGAAGGACGGCTCGGTGAAGTACTTCATCCCGGATCCCGCGCAGAACGCGACCAACACGAGCGCCGCGGAGGGCGTCGCCGTGGACCCGGCGGGACACATCTACGGTGCCGAGGTGGGGCCGCGGGCGTTGAAGCGATACGAGAAATAGCGCTCAGGGCTTGCTCTTCGCGAACTTGATGTCCTTCAGCACCGCCACGTCGTCCGGCAACGCGGTCTTCCCCGACGGAAACGCGTTCTTCGCGAGCATGTAGGCGAGAATGTCCACGATCTGACCCGACGGCAGCGACTTCGGGTTATCGGACGGCATCGTCGTCAACATCTTGTCGTAGAGCTGATCGAGCGTCAGCCCATCCCAGTTGACGAGGAAGTCGGTGCCTGCAAGCGAGACGGCCGAATCGGTCCCGGCGAGCGTCTCCCCGTGGCACTTCACACAGGTCGCCTTGTACAGCGTGTCGCCGCGAGTGGCCTGCGAGTCGGTATAGATGCTGTCCCACGTGGTGTGCGCAGGCTCGCGCTCGGAGGACGTCACGGCAACGACGTGCGCCAACGGATCGCGCAACGCGTGCGCGTGCGCTTGCGCGTACGCTGGCGTCTGCGGCCGAAGGAGGAAGGCGGCCACTGACGTCGCCGCGACAAAGACGATGAGTCGCTTCTTCATGTAGGTGGGAAGGTTGCGATTCAGGCTCATGATCCGCCAGAACGGTCGTCATCCTGGCCAGCCGGCCTCTGGAGATTACGTCCGGAACGGCGCCGGCGCTGGCCGCGCGGCACCGGGCCTTCGCCTGTCGCCCCACTTCTTCAACACGATGGACGAGATGGATCGCGCGGTGAGCGCGATTGGCCGCTACATGGCGACGGGCGTGTAGCGATCGAGCGTGCGCCGATTATGGCGATCAATCCGGGCTGGTGTTCTCCGGCACGACCATCAGCTTCGGATCCACCTCCGCCGGCGCGATGCCCGTGATCTGCGTTTGCTGCACCACCGTGACCTTCGGATTCGGCGAATCGGGCAGCACGTATTGCTGAAGACCGACGATGTTCGCGATCTCGCTGAACGTCGTGGTCGTGACGACCTTGACGGGTGTCCCTTCGAACTGGGCGCGGACCGCGCGCAGCTTGAGCGCGTACTCGATGAGCGGCCCGTCCGTGGATTGATCGGCCACGATGAACGGCTCGAACGGATTCGGGATCGTCGTCGGCAGTGTTGTCGTCCAGACTTCCGTCACGGCATGCGCGGGGAACGTGACCTCGCCCCACACGACGCGGTAGTCGCTGGTGATCTTGTAGTGTTGTGCCTGGCGGCCGTCGAACGTCTCGGCGCCGAGCTTCTCGACGTTGAAGGTCACGTTGAGCAACTGCATCTGTGCGAGCACGCCGTTCGAGCCGGCACGCCCGCGTCCGCGTCCGCCGCGCCCGCCGCCGCCGCCGCCGCCTCGCGGCGGTCCACCGCCGCCGCCGCGACGTCCACCACCGCGATCGACTCCGCCTGGCGGACCGCCCGGCCCGCGGCCGATGCCCGCTCCCATGTTGCGTGACAGGGGAATGATCCCGGGTCCGCCGAAGACATCGTCCGACGGCGTAAATCGCTGATCCGCCGAGTGCAGCACGAATGCCTTGCCGGAGTCCAGACCGATCAGGAAGTCATCGGTCGTGACGCCCTGCGGCGCCGGCGTGAATGCGAGAAACTCGATGCGCGAGTGTCCGCCGACGGCGACCCCGCGACCGCGCATGACCTCGTCGTCCTGTCCGCGCGGTGCGTCGCCGGGATAGATGCGGAGCGACGACGAGATCTTGAACGACACACCTGGTGCCAACCGCTTCACGGGCGCGACCGCCCCGATCGAGACCGCAAGGCCGCCGATTGCGATGGCGCCAACGAACGCGCGCGACGCGCGAATGGGATACAGCACGATATCCTTGAACACGAGGTCTCCAAAAACCGGGAACCACATCGACGAGAATATTACGTCCGCGCGCGGGCAAACGTTCAGTCGTCAATGGAGTTAAGTCTTTAGCCGCGGATGCCGAAGCTCTATAATGCCGGCGCTCACGCTCGAGACCGGCGACTTCGTCTTCTTCGCCATCGTGACCGCCACAGTTTCCACTCCGGCTCGTCCCGCGGGATCCGCAGAACCCGCGGCTCCCAGCTCGCACGTCCTCATCGTGGACGACGATCCGACGATCTGTGCCGCGTACGACCAGATTCTTCGCTCGCGCGGCTACGGCGTCGCGACGGCAGGCAGCCGAGCCGATGCGCTGATGCAGATCGATCGGCTCGATGGCATGGTCGACGTCCTCGTCATCGATATCACGCTCCCCGATGCCGACGGCACGGCGTTGGCGCGCGAGATCATCGAGCGCATCGGGCTTCGCCCGGCCCTGTACGTGAGCGGCTGGTCCGAGGAGTTCTGGGATCTGTCCGACGCGCCGGGCCGCTGGCTCGTGATGCAGAAGCCCATTCCGATCCCCCGTCTCATCGCCGCGATCGAGTATCTCGCCGGGAGACGCACGCGGCCGCCGACGTGATCGTCCCGAGAATCGAGCGCATCCCTCTTGTAACTGCTCACCACGGATCGGCGCGGTCACAGACCGACAGTCACGGAACCGCGTCGATCACGACAGAAGCGCGATCTCCAAGACGAGCACAAAACCCGAGCGCTCCCTCTACGGAGAACCGACGAGAAGTGCCGCGGAAGCCGCCGATGAACGCGGAAGCCGCTGAAAACGACATGATCGCATGGATCCGCTCTCGAGGCTTTGACGAAGCAAATTCTAGGAGCTGCAACGCTACGACTGTCCGAACCCTCGAGGCGCTGGTGTGTCCGCGCCATCGGCGTTCGTCAGCGGCATTCGCGGCAGTGCCAATCGTTCCGTCTCGATCGGCGGCGTAACCTGCGGGCCAGCGCTCAATTTCCGCCCTCGTTCCCGGAATTCCCGGAAGATCCCCAAAAAAAATCACATCGATGGCCGTCGCGGCGCGATCCTCCCTCGCGCCGAGCGGTTCGATGGAATTGTTTTGGTTTGATGCGCTCGATCTGTTGGAGCCGGCCGGTCGCGATCCGTCGTTTTCCGTTGTTCCGCTGTTGACAGATCGGCGGTGAGAAAATATTGTCCCTGAGGGGGAGATAATATTTTCTCACAGAGGTTGCCCATGAGACAGGATCTGCGCGACGCCCTCCGAGCCCTTCGGCGCGCGCCTGCGTTCAGCGTCGTCGCCATCGTCCTCCTCGCGCTCGCCATCGGCAGCGCGACCGCGACGTTCAGCGTCGTCGACGCCATTCTCGTGCGCGGGCTGCCATACGCGAATGCGAGCCGGCTGCAAACCGTCTACGAGCGAAGCGACGACGGCGCGCTGCGTGTGCCGTCGTATCCCACGTTCAAAGACTGGCAGGATCAAGCCACCGCCGTTCGCGACGCCATCGAGGGATTCGCGTTTGTCCGAGGCAATGGCGTCCAGGCGGCGGTCACCGGCGAGCCGGAGCAGGCGATCGACGCGTACGTGACGCCCGGATTCTTCCATCTGCTCGGCACGCGGCCGCTCGCGGGACGCACTTTTCTGCCTGAAGAGGAGCAGCCTGGCGGCGCGCGCGTCGCCGTGATCTCGTATGACTTCCTCGTTCGCCGGTTCGCCGGCGATGCGCGCGCCGCGCTCGGCAAGACGGTCACCGTCGACAGCATGCCGACCACGATCATCGGAGTCATGCCGCGAGGGTTCGCGTATCCGAATTTCGGAGGGAGTGGCTGGGTGCCGCCCGCACTCTGGCAGCCGATCACCGTTTTCCAGGAGACGCACGCCGCGCTTTCACTTCGCGGACTGCATGTCGACAGCCGCGCGCTGCTCCGCTTGCGTGCCGGCGCAGACTCGGCGCGCGTCTCCAACGCGATGCGCACGATTCAGCAGCGGCTGGCGACGACCTATCCGGTCGAGCAGGCGCACTGGACGAAGATTTCGATGCAAGCGCTGTCGGAAGAGCTGTTTGGCCAGCTCGCCTCGACGCTCGCGTTGATCTCCATCGCGATCGTTCTCGTACTGCTCCTCGCGTGTGCCAACGTCGCGAATCTGCTGCTCGTTCGAAACAGCATTCGCGCGCGCGAGCTCGCCGTTCGCTCCGCGCTCGGTGCAGGCGCCTGGCGGCTCGCGCGACATCTGCTCGCCGAAGCGAGTGTGATCGCGGCCGCCGCGGGGTTGGGTGGCGCGGGGCTCGGCGCGTTGCTGGTGAAGTTTCTCAAGCCATACGCCGCGTATCGGCTGCCCTTCGCTACGGAGATAGCCGTCGACGGCCGCGCTCTCCTCTTTGCAGTCGCGGTCAGCGTGGCGACGGCGCTGCTCATCGGTGTGCTGCCCGCGTGGAACTCGGACGCCGGCGATCTCGTCACGCGGTTGCGAGACGGCCAGGCGGCGGGCACCGCGAAGGCGACGCGCCGAGCGCGGAATATTCTCGTCGTGCTCCAGCTTACGCTCGCGATCACCGTGTTGATTGCCGCGGGCCTGCTGATCCAGAGCGTGCGTCGCGTCTCCAACGTCGATCTCGGATATGACACCGACAACGTCGTCAGTTTCGGTATCGTTCCACCCAAAGGCCGCTACGACGCACCCGAGCAGGCGGCGGCGCTGTATCGAAGAATATCGACGCGATGCGCGCGCTTCCCGGCGTCGAAGCATCGGCGGCGGCCGGTGGCGCGCTGCTGCCGACCAAGCTCGAGACCGACGATCGTCCCGACGGTGGCGCCGGCCCGCAGGTGGCCTATCATCCGATCTCGACCGACTTTCTCAAGGTTTATCGATTGCGAATCATCGACGGCCACGGCTTCACCGATGCCGACATGCGGTCGCCGAACGGATTTCTGATCACGGAGACGCTCGCGAAACGGCTGTGGCCGGGAGCGAGCGCCGTCGGGCACCGCATCACGGTGCATCGTTCGTCGCAGGCGCGCGCTGACTTCGGTCAGCCCATCACGCTTCCTGTCGTTGGCGTCGTGGCCGACTATCGCGAATTCGGCGCGGAACAGAAGCCGCCGGAGCAGGTCTTCCTTCCATACACGCTCGAGGTCTGGCCGTGGATGCAGTTCATCGTGCGTGTGCCGCCGACGCCCGCCACGCTGGCGGCGATCGAGCGCGCGGTGAAAAACGTCGAGCCCGCGATCGACTTCCGGGGAAGCCCCTCGGGGCTTGGGGCGAGGGCGGCAATCAGCTTCAGCGATCCGCGTGTTTTCGTGATGGCGTTGATGAGCGGATTCGCGGGAACGGCGCTGCTGCTCGCCGCTATCGGGCTGTACGGCGTCGTCGCGTACGGTGTGGCGCAGCGCACACGAGAGATCGGCGTCCGTATCGCGATCGGTGCCACGTCTCGCAATATCGCGACGCTCGTGCTGGGCCAGGCCGCCGCGTTCGTCGGCGCGGGCGTCGGCTGCGGCCTCTTGGCGGCCTTTGTGTCGACGAAGCTCATCCGCGCGATGCTGTTCGAGACGACACCCACCGACGCGACGACTTTTGTTCTCGTCCCGCTCGTGCTTGCGGTCGTCGCCGCGCTCGCGAGTGTGGCGCCGGCGTATCGCGCGACCAGGACCGACCCGATCGTCGCCATCCGCGCCGAATGACGGGACGTCGACGATCTCGAGCGCGGAGGCGACGGACACACGGCGGTGCGGCGTGCCAAGTGCTAATGGAATGCAGCAACTCATTTCGTCTCGAGTATGCTGCATCTCATTGTCACGGGACGCACGCTGGAGCTCGGTCGATGGCGCGCGACGACCTTCAGCGTGGGTCTGCACACGGCGCTGATTCTCGCAGCCGTTGCCGCTCGTTCCTCGCTTCCCGTTCGTTCGCCTGTGGCCGGCGCGAGCGCGCCGGTCGAGCGCATTCGTTTCGTCATCGCCGAACGGCCGGCCGAACGGCCGGTTGATCCGTCGAAACCCGCGGTGATCAAGGCCAAGCGGCCGGCTGCGCCGGTGATCGCTCCCATCGGTAAGATCCCGACGCTGGCGTTGACGATTCCGTCCGTCGATCTCGACACAGCGGTCGGTGTCGGTGACGTCGATCTCACGAGCAAGGTCACCGACTCGTCGGACTTCAAATCCACGACGCTCGCCGACGTGATCGGCGCGGCGCTCATCAACCGGCATTCGGCTGTCCCAGCGCCAGGGGGCGTCTATCGTGCCGAGGCGGTCGACCGAATCGTCTCGCCGTTCGCGAACAACCCGACGCCCGTCTATCCGCGATCGCTCGAGTCGATGGGCGTCGAGGCCGACTTCACCGTCATGTTCGTCGTCGACAGCACCGGTCGCGTCGACGAAGGCACGCTCGAGATTCCGAAGAGCGTCCATCGCCTGTTCGCGGATGCCGTCCGATATGCCCTTCTCCGATCGCGCTACTTCCCGGCGCAGCTCGCGGGTCATTCGGTTCGCCAGCTCGTCGCCCAGGAGTTCGTTTTCCGCATGAGACGCTGATCTCCGCGTCGACCTGCGAGCCGGCGATCAGTCGGCTCGCAGGGCGACGACGGGATCGACGCGCGCCGCGCGCCGTGCCGGCACCCAGCTCGCCGCGAGCGCGCACCCGCTGAGAATCACCACGATCGCCGCGTACGTCGGCGGATCGGACGGTGTGAGGTCGAACAGCAGCGACTGCAGCACCCGCGTCGTGAAAAGCGCGCCGGCCAGTCCCAGGGCGGCGCCCGTCGCCACGAGTCCGACGCTTTCGGCCACGACCAGCCGTTGCACCCGCCGCCGATCCGCGCCGAGCGCGATGCGCACGCCGATCTCGCGCGTTCGCGCGCTCACCGCGAGCGCCATCACGCCGTAGATCCCGATCGACGCGAGCGACAGCGCGGTGAGCGCGAACAGCCCGAGCAGTCCGGCGCTGAAGCGCGACTGCGCCGTCGCCGCGGCCGTTCGCTCGGCCATCGTTTTCACATTGAAGATCGGATACTGCGGCGCGAACTGGTGGATCGCCCTCCGCACGTCGGCTGCGATCGCCGCTCGATTGCGCGCGGCACGCACGAAGAGAATCGTGCCCCCGCGAGGAAACTGGAGATAGGAGATGTACACGTCCGGCCTGGGCGCGGAGTCGGCTCGCAGACGAACGCCTCCGACCACGCCGATCACCTCGGCGTCCTTCATGCCGCCCATTCCGGCGCCAATGTGCTTGCCGATCGGATCCTCTCCAGGCCAGAACTTCTTCGCCGCGACGTCGTTCACGACGGCGACGACCGGGGCGCCCAGCCGATCCGCGCTGGTGAACACCCGCCCGCGGCGAAGCGGAACCTTCACGGTCGCGAACCAAGTCGGCGAGACCCAGTTCAAGCCGATCGTCGGCGCATGGGCCGGGTTTTCGGGAACATGCCCGTCGAACCAGATCACCGTCGAGCTGCACCGGCCGGAGAGAGGCGGGCAGTTCGTCATCGACGCCTCCGTCACGCCGGGCACGGCGCGCAGGCGATCCAACAGTTGCTCATAGAAGCCAGGCATCGAATCGCGGGCATTGCCCTCGACCGGAATGCTCATGCTCATCGTGAGCACGTTCGTGCCGTCGAATCCCGGATCGACGGCGAGGAGCTTCGAGAGACTCCTCAGCATCAGCCCGGAGCCGGCGAGCAGGACGATCGCCAGCGCGACCTCGACCACGACGAGCACGCGGCGAAGCGATCCTCGCTGCGCGCGCGCCGATTTCGCTCGGCCGGCTTTGAGCGCATCGGTCAGCGACGCCCGTGTCGCGCCAATGGCGGGGACCAGGCCGAACATCAGCCCGACGACGAGCGTCACGCCGAGCGTGAACGCGAGGGCCGTCCAGTCGAGCGAAATGGCCGAGAACGCGACGGCCCCGAGGCCGCTGTCTCGCGTCACGCGCAGTGTAGTCGCGGGATCGATCGTTCCGAGGGCGCGGACGCCGCCCCACGCCACCAACATGCTCGCCGCGGCGCCGACGAAGGCGAGGACCAGGCTCTCGATGAGCAGCAGACGAACCAGCCGGCCACGCGACGCGCCGATCGCCAGTCGCACGGCGATTTCACGTGCGCGCGTGTTGGCGCGCCCGAGCAGCAGATTCGCGACGTTGACGCACGCGATGAGCAGCACGAAGGCGACCGCGCCGAACAACACGAGCAACGATCGGCGCACGGGCGGCGCGAGTCGCGCGTTGTCCAGCGGTTCGGTCGTCGCGCCCCACGGGCTCTTGCTGTACGAGTCGGGGATCGCATCGTTCACCTGCTTCCCGAGCACGCGGACCGCGGCCAGCGCCTGGTCGGCGCTCACGCCGGGCGCGCGCCTGGCGACCATCCAGAATTCGTGCGACTGCGGCTGGGTGAACTCCTCGGCGGGACGCGCCATCAGCGGCAGGAAGAGATCGGCTTGACCCGACAGCCCCGCGAAGTCGCGCGGCCCGATGCCGATGACGGTGTACGGTTGCCGGTCGACGTCGATGGTCCGTCCAACAATCGACGGATCCGCGCTGAAGTGCCGCTCCCAGTACGCGTAGCTGAGAATGGCTTGCCGATCGGCATCCGGGTGTGCGTCGAGCGACCGATCGAACGTGCGCCCTCGCGCCGCGGACAAGCCAAGCACGGTGAAGTAGGATGCGCCGACCTCCTCGCCGGTCACTCGCTCCGCTTCACCAGTCCGAACCGTGAATTGCCCGCTCGCATACAACGCGAGATCGGAGAACACGTGCTGCGCGTTGCGGAACACCTGCGCCTTCGGGTATGACCACACCATCTGATCGGTGTTGGGGATGCCGGCACGATTCGGCGTGACCAGCGTGACTTTCATGAGTTGGCCGGGATTCGCGAACGGCAGCGGCCGGAGGAGGAGCACGTTCACCGCGCTGAAGATCGCGGTCGTCGCCCCGATGCCGATGGCGAGCGTGAGCACGGCGACGATCGTGAACGTCGGCCGGCTTGCGAGACCGCGCACGGCGTATCGGAGATCCTGGGCCAGGCTGTGAAGACGCTCACGGAACCGCATGCGATGCTCCCGGTGTTGTGCGGACTGGTGGAGTTGTGCGCGCGCCTCGTCGAGGCTCGCACCGATGCGCCGGAGGGCTTCCTCGCGCGCCGCGGCCGGCGACATGCCGCGCGCGATGAGATAGTCGACGCGACTCGCGACAACCGATTCCAACTCGGCGTCGGCGTCGGCCTCGATCGAGATCTGCGATGAAGTCGGGATGCGGAGCAGTCGCGCGATCCCGGGACGCAACCCGAATCGCATGCTACGACTTTTTCGCCCCGAGCACGGCGACGAGCGCGTCGAAGTGGTCGACGAGGCGATCAGACTCGGCGCGAAGATGCGATTTTCCCGCGACCGTGAGCCGGTAGTACCGCGCGCGCCGGCCATTCTTCGTCACGCCCCATTCGGCGGTGATGAGCTTGCGTTCCTCGAGTCGATGCAGCGCCTGCAGCATGGCGGCGTCGTCCACGGCGACGCGACCCGTGGAGCGTTCCTCGATCCACGTGCTGATCTCGAACGCATGCATCGGCGTCCAAGACAATGTCTTCAGGACGAGCACGTCGAGCGTGCCCTTGAGCAGGGGCATCGGTGGTTCCTCCTAGTGTCTCCCCTTAGACACTAGGAGGAGCAAAATGGTTGGCTCTGTTGTCATCCCGAGCGAACACACTGCGGAAGTGAAAGACTGACGACGTCTTTGCATCGCTCGACTCCGCTGGCCATATTTCACGTCTGCGGCGGGCCATCCGGCCATTCCGCTCGCTCGTCACTCGAGAGTGTTCATGGCCAAAATCACTGAGACCGAATGGATCTGGCGCGACGGCGAGTTCGTTCGCTGGGCTGACGCGACCGTCCATGTCCTTTGTCATTCGTTGCAGTTCGGCTCGTCGGCGTTCGAGGGCATCCGCGCGTACTCCACCCCCCGTGGGCCGGCGATCTTCCGCCTGGAGGACCACCTCCAGCGCTTGTTGGACTCGTGCAGGATCTACCGGATGGACGTGAAGTACTCGCTGGACGAGCTCGTGGCCGCGTGTTGCGAGCTGGTGGAGCGCAACAGCATGGACGCGTGCTACATCCGGCCGATGGTGTTGCGCGGATACGGCGCGTCGGGCATGGTGCCGTTCGACAGTGCGGTCGAAGTCTATCTGCCGTGCTGGCCATGGGGCGCGTACCTCGGCGAGGGCGCGCTCGAGAACGGCGTGGACGCGTGTGTGTCCTCATGGCATCGCGTCGCGCCGAACACGATTCCGGCGATGGCGAAGATGGCGGGCAACTACCTCGGCAGTCAGCTCATCAAGATGGAGGCGCTCCGCAACGGATTCGCCGAGGCGATCGCGATGAGCCCGGACGGCATGGTGAGCGAAGGCTCTGGACAGAACGTGTTCGTCGTACAGCATGGGACGATCTACACGTCGCCGACGAACGGGACCCTGCTCCACGGTGTGACGCGCAACGCGATCCTCACGCTCGCGCGCGACCTGGGGTTGCCGGTTCGTGAGCAGGATCTCCCGCGCGAGATGCTGTACACGGCCGACGAAGCGTTCCTCACGGGAACGGCGTCGGAGGTCACGCCGGTGCGCAGCATCGATCGGCTGGTGATCGGGAACGGCAAACGCGGGCCGATCACGACGCAGATTCAGCAACGTTTTCTCGATATCGTGAAGGGGCAGATCGACGATCCCTATGGCTGGCTGACCTACGTCCGAGCGGAGCGCGCGGCGAAGCAGACCGCGTAGCGAAGTCGACTGTACGTCTGCAATACCCGGCGGCCGCTCTTCTGAGCGGCCGTTTTCTTGCGCCTCGGAGTGGTCCCACCCGGCCCGGAGCCCGAGCGATGACCACAACCGTCACCGAGCATCCCGACGCGCGCGTCGCGGACAAGGGGTACGCTCATCCGGACGCGCTCGTCAGCACGGAGTGGCTGGCCGCGCATCTCGACGATCCCTCGGTTCGCGTCCTCGAGAGCGACGAGGACGTGCTGCTGTACAACGTCGGCCACATTCGCGGCGCGCAGAAGATCGACTGGCACGTCGATCTGAATGACCCCGTGACGCGAGACTACGTGGACCGCGCGCATTTTCAAGCGCTGGTCCGGCGACTCGGGATCGACGAGACGAAGACCGTCGTCTTCTATGGCGACAAAAACAACTGGTGGGCGACGTACGCGTTCTGGGTGTTTCAGCTGTTCGGCTTCACGAACCTGAAGATTCTCGACGGCGGAATGTCGAAGTGGGACGCGGAGCACAGGGAGTTCGTCGAAGCGGTGCCGTCATATCCGACGACGTCGTATGTCGCTCCCGAGCGCGACGACGAGCGGATTCGCGTCTTCCGTGACGCCGTGCTGGAACACACTCGCGCCAAGCGTCCGTTGATCGACGTGCGGTCGCCCGATGAGTTCAGCGGAAAGACGACGCACATGGCCGAATACCCGCAAGAGGGCGTGCTGCGCGGCGGACACATTCCAGGGGCGGTCAATGTGCCGTGGGCGCGGGCGACGAATCCCGACGGTTCGTTCAAGACCGCGCCGGAGCTCAGAGAGATCTACGAGCGCGAGCTCGGGCTTGCGCCGGCCGACGACGTCGTGACTTACTGCCGCATCGGCGAGCGGTCGAGCCACACGTGGTTCGTGCTCACCTATCTCCTTGGCTACGGTCGCGTGCGCAACTACGATGGCTCGTGGACCGAGTGGGGCAACAGCGTGCGAATGCCGATCGAGCGAACGTGGTCTGACGTGAGCACGCCTCCCCTTGACGTCGTGAAGGAGCGGTGATATTGTCAGCCCACAATCGAAAACCGTGGTGATTTGCCGCCTATTGCCGCCACGTTAAACAAAGTGCTAAAACGCGACCTGCCCGGCGGCGCTACCCGTCCGGGCATTTGTGTTTTTAGACACCTCGCCGGCGCGTGCACCCTTGGGTGCGCGCCCACCGGTGCGACTGTCGACGGCGGCTCTTCTTTCGCTCGCGGTCGCGGCGTACCGGAGGTGGAGCAGTGGCTGAGGTTCTGACACGAGGTAAGTCCCGGTTCCGGACTCCTCATCCCGAGTCCAGCGCGGGATCTGCAATCGCCCAGCGCTATGAGCTCGTGGGCCCACCGGGGGCTCCGGTGATCGTCGCACTCGGTGGAATCTCCGCGACGTGCCACGTCACGTCGAACGAGATCGACGGGTCGCCGGGCTGGTGGGACGACATCGCCGGCCCGAATCGCGCGATCGACACGAATCGATTTCGCGTGCTTGGCGTGGACTTCATCGACGGCGGTCGGACACGCGACGGCCGCCCGGCGCGCACGGTGACGACACGTGACCAGGCCGACGCCGTCGTGCGCGCGCTCGACGCCATCGGCGTCGAACAAGTCCACGCTATCGTCGGCGCGTCGTACGGCGGCATGGTCGCGCTCGCGTTCGCCGAGGCGTATCCCGACCGCGTCGAGCGACTCGTCGCGATCAGCGCGCCGCACGAGACGCATCCGATGACCACCGCGCTCCGCGCCGTGCAGCGCCGCATCGTCGAGCTCGGACTCTCCACCGGCGAGACGCGCGAGGCGATGGTGATCGCGCGCGGCCTGGCGATGACGACGTACCGGAGCCGCGAAGAGTTCGCCGAGCGCTTCGATTCGGCGCCGGTGGAGCAGGGGCCGGGGACCGCCACGTTTCCTGTCGAACGCTACCTGCGGGCGCACGGCGAGCGCTTCGCCGCACGCTGGACCGCGGAGCGTTTTCTTGCGCTCTCGCTCTCCGGCGACTTGCATCGCGTGAACCCGCGCGCGATTCGCACGCCATCGACCATCGTCGCCGCCGAGGGCGACGCCATCGTCCCGCGCGAGCAGCTCGAGACGCTCGTCTCGCGACTCGCCGGTCCCGCCCAGTTGATCGATCTCCCGTCGACACGGGGCCACGACGCATTCCTGACCGAGCCCATCGCGCTCGGTCGCATCCTCGATCGAGCACTCGCCACCATCATCCTGTCATGAGCGCATCCGACTGTCGCAGCCAGACCACGCGCGCCGTCCGTGCGGCCATCGCGACCGACCCGCAGCATGGTGCCGTCGTGCCGCCGATTCATCTCTCGTCGACGTTCGCGTTCGAAGGGTTCGCGAAGCCGCGGAAGTTCGACTACACGCGAAGCGGCAATCCGACGCGCTCGCAGCTCGCTGATGCACTCGCCGAGCTCGAAGGCGGCGCGACAGGCGTCGTCACGAGCACCGGCATGTCGGCCGTCGCGCTCGTGCTGCATCTGCTCGAGCCGGGCGACGTCATCATCGCCGCGCACGATTGCTACGGCGGCACGCAGCGGCTGCTGCGCGCGCTGGCGGGGAAGCAGCACTTCACGCTGCACTTTCGGAACCTCACCGAGCCGGCGGCCTTGGGCGAGATCGCGCGCTTGTCGCCGCGCGTCGTATGGATCGAGACGCCGAGCAATCCGCTGCTCCGCATCACCGACGTCCGTGAAGTCGCGGCGGCGGCGCACCGCGTCGGCGCTCTCGTCGTCGTCGACAACACGTTCCTGTCGCCCGCGCTGCAGCAACCCATCTCGCTCGGCGCGGACGTCGTCGTCCACTCGACGACGAAATACTTGAACGGCCATAGCGACGTCGTGGGCGGCGCGGTCGTCGCGCGGGATCTGCGCTTGGGCGCGGAGCTCGCGTGGTGGGCGAACTGCCTCGGCATCACCGGCGCGCCGTTCGACAGCTATCTCACGCTGCGTGGAATTCGCACGCTCCACGTGCGCGTGCGGCAGCATCTCGAGAACACGGAGGCGATCGTCGACGCGCTCTGCCGACACGAGGCCGTGCTCCACGTCAACTATCCGGGACTGCCGACGCATCCCGGCCACGTCGTGGCGGCATCGCAGCAGACGGGCTTCGGTGCGATGGTGAGCTTCGAGGTCGTCGGCGGAACCGCGGGGGTCGAACGACTCGCGGCGGAGCTCCAGTGTTTTACGCTCGCCGAGTCGCTCGGCGGCGTCGAGAGTCTGATCGCGCATCCCGCAACGATGACGCACGCGTCGATGGACGCGGAGGCGAGAGCCAACGCGGGGATCTCTGATTCGTTGGTCAGGTTGTCGGTTGGAATCGAGTCGGCGGAGGATCTCGTCGCCGATTTGAGCCGCGCACTGGATGCTGTCGCGGCCAGTCAGCAGGTGTTGGCGTAAGGGTTCGGAGTCGACGGTTCGGGGTCTGGAATTCGGAGTCAAAATCGAACCCGAACCCCGAACTGTGAACTCCAACCTCTGCCGTTAGGGGTTTTTCACCTCGATCCCCGCATCCTTGAGCGCCTTGATCAAGGCTGGAAGCTCGCCGCTCGACACTTTCGAAACGCGATCTCCCTGCTTCTGAATCTCGGCGGGCAACGCTTGCAGCGTCTTCTTCTGCTCCGGATTCGGATTGAACGAGATGCCGAGCATCTCCGTGGTCGTTCCGAGCCGAGCCTGAAGGGTCTGCGGCGTCGTCTGGGCCGTCGGGGTCTGCTCGTCCTCCACCGGCGGTGTTGCGCCGCCCGCGGGAGCCGCGGGAGTTGCCGCCGCACCGGACTGCGTCACCGGTACTCCGCCGCGACCTCCTCGTCCGCCGCGCCCTCTTCCGGCGACGCCGGTCGCGCCCGCGGGAGGCGCGCCTCGTCCGCCACCACCGCCGCGTCCCGCGTTGGGCGTGCCCATCTCGCGCGTGATCTCCCCGAGCTCTTTTTCGAGGGCCGCGAGCTGTGTCTTGAGCTCCGGCGTCACCTTGGTGCCGGCGGAATCAGCCGCACGCTTTGCCGCCGCGAACAATCGTTGCGCCGTGTCGAGCTGTGCTTGCCTTTCGCGGAGCGTGCGCTGCACCTTCACGACGTCGAGACGGAACGCATAGAGCTGCTTGAGCTCCGCGTCGCTCATCGTCACCATCGGATCTTTCGTGAGCGCGAACGACTGCTCGACGATCGTGGGCGCGCCGCTCGGCGGACTGACGCTGAGCCGGGCGATATACTTCCCGGGCGTCGCCACGAAGGTGTTGTTCTCCGCGCCACCGCGACCGCCCCCCGGAGGTCCGCCTTGAGCGCCGGCACCGCCGCGACCCGTGCTGTCGGCCGCGCCGCGGCCGGCTGCCCCGCCACCACCACCCCCACGACCGCCGCCGCGACCACCGCGTCCGCCTCCTTGCAGGGCGAGCGTATCGACCGGGCCGGTGAGCGGCGGCCCGACGCGCATGTCCCAGCTCAGCCGATGGAGCCCGGCCTGCTTGGTCACCGGCAGCGCACGAATCGTCGCGCCACTTCCGTCGATGATGGACAACGCGACCTTGGTTTCCGGCGCCATGTCCTTGAGCAAATACGAAATGTGCGGACCGGGGTCGGGGTTCTGTCCCGTGAAACCAACCGAGCCCATTCCCGAGTTGCGGCTCGCGTTCGGCTGAAACAGGAGCACGTCCTGAACGGGGAACAGGTACGCGACCTGCGCCGCCTTCGCCTTTGCCAGGTTTTCCAAAGGTGTCAGGTCGTCCAGGATGTAGATGCCGCGGCCATGCGTGCCGAGCACGAGGTCGTTCGCGCGCGCCTGAATCTGGATGTCGTGTACCGGAACGCCGGGCAGCCCGCTCTTGAGCTGCGTCCACTCGTGGCCGCCGTCGACGGTCGTGAATACGCCGAACTCCGTGCCGACGAAGAGCAGATTCGGTTGGCGCGGATGTTCGCGGATCACCTGCGTGGCTCCGCCGTCCGGCAGATTCCCGGTGATCGACGTCCAGGTCGCGCCGTAGTCGGTGCTCTTCAGGACGTACGGCCTGAAATCGTTGCTCCGGTGTCCGTCGAACGTCGCGTAGATCGTTCCTTCGTTGGCGCGCGACCACACGACGCGGCTGACGAACGTGGTGTCGGGCACGCCCGGAAACGCCGCGGACTTCGTCCAGGTCTTGCCGCCGTCGCGCGTGACCTGGATCAGGCCGTCGTCGGTGCCGACGGCGAGCAGTCCGCCGCGGAACGGCGACTCGTCGATCGTGCTGATGTTGCTGAATTCCGCGGTGCCCTCGTTGCGGCCGAGTGTTCCCGAGTCGGGCACGGCGCCGCGCATCGGCAGCTTGTTGCGATCGATGCCGCGCGTGAGATCCGGACTGATCGCCTGCCAGCTGTCGCCGCGGTCGGTTGATTTGAAGAGGTAGTTCGCGGCAAGGTAGACGGTTTTCGCGTCGTGTCGCGACGGAAGAATCGGCGCGCTCCAGTTGTAGCGAAGGCGCTCGCCGGGTTTCGGAATGGGTTTGATGTTTTTCGTCTGGCCGATCTTCTCGTCGTAGCGCACGACGCCGCCCTGTTGGCTTTCGGCGTAGACCAGCGTGCGATCGAGCGGGTCCGGCACCGCATAGAACCCGTCGCCGCCCGCCATGCGAAACCACTCGGCGTTGGACGGTCCGTACGCATTGCGTGTGCGGCTCGGACCTCCCCACGTCTGATTGTCCTGCAGGCCGCCGTAGACGTTGTAGAACGGCTGCGCGTCGTCGAGCGCGATCGCGTAGAACTGTCCGGCGACGATGCTCTCGACGTGGTTCCACGTTTTGCCCGCGTCCCACGACAGGTACAATCCGCCGTCGGTGCCGAGGACCATCTGCTGCGGGTTGTCGTCGTTGATCCAGAGCGCGTGGTGGTCGGTGTGCGGTCCCCCGTTGTTGCCCGCCGCGAACGGCACGAAGGTCTTCCCGCCGTCGTGCGACTCGCGCGAATTGGCGTTGAGCGTGATGACGTGATCGGGGTCCGTGGGATCGCAGAAGACCTGACTGTAGTACCACGCGGTGCCATTCTGATCGTTGACCTGATGCCACGACGCGCCCGCGTCGTCGGTGCGATAGAGGCCGTTGCCCGGCGGCTTCGCGTGGATCATCGCGTACACGACCGACGGCCGCGAGCGACAGACGCTCAGTCCGACGCGGCCGATGTCGCCCGCGGGAAGTCCCTGCGCGAGCTTCGTCCACGTCTTCGCGCCGTCGCTCGTCTTGAAGATTCCCGCTTCGGGACCCGCGGGAAGAAATCCGTACTCGCGCCGCTCGCGCTGTTCGGCGGCGGCATACAGCACGTCCGGGTTCGACGGATCCATCGCGATCTCGCCGAAGCCGGTGTATTTGCTGACCTCCTTCGTGTTCGTCCACGTCTTGCCGCCGTCCGTCGTCTTGTAGACACCGCGCTCGCCGCCGGGCGCCCACAGCGGTCCGAGCGCGGCGACGTACACGACGTTCGGATCGCGCGGATCGATGATGATCCGGCCGATGTGCTGCGACTTGGGCAGCATCGCGCCCGACCAGGTCTTGCCGCCGTCCGTCGATTTGAAGACACCGGTGCCCCACGAGGAGCTCCGCATGTTGTTCGATTCGCCGGTGCCGACCCAGACGATGTCGGGATTCGACGGCGCGACCGCGACCGCGCCGACGGAACCGGTGCGAACGGAGTCGAAGATGGGCGTGAAGGTGACGCCGGCGTTGGTCGACTTCCAGACGCCGCCGGTTGCCGCAGCCGCGTAGATGACGTTGCCGAGCTTGGAGCGAGAGCCGCGGGCGTCAGTGACGGCAACGTCGGCGATGCGGCCGCTCATCACGGCCGGGCCGATGGAGCGGAAGGTCAGTGCGCGGACGAGAACGGAGTCCGGAGGCAGCGCCGACTGCGCGCCCGCCGTGGAGACAGCGGCAACAGAGAGTGCCGCGCCGATCAACGAGATGCGATGCATGATGTTGGGAGGAGACGTCGAAGAAGATACGGCCGGGGGGCGAGCACCGCTGACTCAGAGTTTGGAGTTGACAGTTCGGAGTGAGGGGTTTGGGGCCGTTCGTGCCGCAGAATGGCTGTCGCGCGCCAAAAAACGATGATGAGCGTCGTCGTCGGCACGCTCATCCTGCGGGATGCAAGATCATCGAAAGCTTCGCGTCTGGAAGAAGTCGTTCCAGCTCGCCTCGAGCGTCCGCAAAGCGGTCGACCGGTATCCGCGGCGCGGGTAAATTCGCGAACGCGTGCGGTGCGCTGCCCGACAAGGACTGGGCCTACCTCGGCACAGAAACGATCGACACACGACGGATGCTCTATCGATTGCGCAGCACGGTCCTCATTGCGGCGGCTACGGCTCCTTCTTCCACCTCGCCGCAATCTTTTTCCCTTCGTCTCCAGGCACCCAAATCACGACGACTTTCGCGCCGTCCGCCCCCGTCTTGTGCCTGATCTTGTCCGGCGGCCTGACGTACCCTGTCATCCCCGCCGTCAACATCTGACTCTTTCCGTTCACGACATGCTCGAGCGTCCCCGAGAGGACGTAGAACATCTCGATCGCTCCGTGCGTGTGATCGCCCGAGTCGATGTTCGGGGGAAACGTCATCTCGCCGACGGTCACCTCGGGACCGACGTTGCTGTCGTCGAGCAGCAAGCGAAGCGTGACGCCGCTCGGTGCGCGGAACGATGTGCCTTGTCTCTCGGCTTGTGCCGCGGCCAAACGCGGGCCGGCGGCCAGGAATCCGACCACATAGAGCGCGACCGCGGCAGCGGAACGGTGGAGTGGGCTCATGCTACGAGTATGTGCCGCGCCGGCGCAGAGGGCCAGATCGATTGGTCCCCTGGCGCGATTCGCACGATCGCATCAGGTTGACGCCCATGACGATACCCGCCCCTTCCACGCTTCGTGAATACGACGTCAGCGCGCGATCGACCGAGATCTTCGGCCGCGTGCTCTGTACCGCCCGGACGCATCACTTCATCGTCGACGGTCCCGTCCAGAACGGATGTCCGGGCGAAGAGATCACGCCGATCGAGGTCTTGCTGACGGCCGTGGCGTCGTGCGGTGTGGAGCTCATGCAAGTCATCGCGCGCGAGCAGAACATCCCGTTGACGCGCGTCGCGGTGAAGATCTACGGCGCCGTTGACCGGTCGAAGCAGGCGCGCACCGACGTGACCACGTTCAACACCGTGCAGCTGGATTGCACGCTGTGGGGTCCCGACCAGGCTGGCGCCGCCGCGCTCGTCGACGGCTTCACGCGACGGTGCCCGATATTCGGAACAGTCAAGGTCGCGACGCCGGACGTGCGAGTTCGCCACACGCTCGGCGAATAGCCCCGCGTTTCAGGGCGAACGCTTCGCCGTGCCCTGTCGCGCGAGGACCGTGTCGAGGTTCGCGCGGGCGCGGGCAAAGTCGGGCTGGAGCCGTACCGCTTCTCGAAACTGAGCCGCCGCCGAGTCGAGTTGCCCTCGCCGCAGCAGGACGACGCCCAGGTTGTTGTGTGTCTCGGGATTCTCGGGGCTCGTCGCGAGAGCGGCGCGGAACTCCGAGGTCGCTGAATCGAGCTGCTGTCGTTCGAGATAGACCGATCCGAGATTGCTGTGCGCGTCCGGCCGGCCTGGACTCGCTCTCACGGCCGCGCTGAATTCCGCGATCGCCGCGTCGGTCTTGTGTTGATCGAGCAAGACGACGCCGAGGTTGTTGTGCGCGTCCGCGTCGTTTGGCTGCAAGCGAATCGCTTCGGCGAGCTCGCCTGCCGCGTCGTCGAGCTTTCCCTGCCGATAGTAGACCGTGCCGAGGTGGGTGTGAAACAGCGGTTGCTCGGGCGATTGTCGAACTGCCTCGCGCAGCAGGGGAACCGCCTGCGCCGCGTCGCCTCGATTCACCAGCTCGCCCGCCGCGAGATCGTTCATGAGCGGAGACGTCGGCGAGTCGCGGAGCGTCGCGAGCGCCAGTGAGAGCGTGGTCTTCCAATCCTCGTTGCGGCGATAGGTTCGCGCGCCGAGCGCAATCAGGACCGCCGCCAGCGCAATCGGGATGATGATTGGCCGCCGCCACGCTCGCTCCGCCTCGAGGGCGATCCATCCCACGAGCAAGCACAGCCCCACGGACGGGAGATAGAGTATGCGCTCGGCTTTTCCGACGCCGATCGGAAACAACACGTTGCTCACGGGAACGATGGTGATGATGAACCAGCCAGCGCTCAGAATGAACACGCGGTCGCGGCGAAGACGCACGATGGCGACGGCGGCGACCGTCCAGAGCAGGAGCGCGAAGAGCAGGGCAGGCTCGGCGACCGAGCGGGCGATTGGCACGTCGGTCTTCCAGTAGTCCGCGAGCAGCGTCCGCGGAAAGAGGAACAACCGCACGTACTCGGCGAGAACGCGAATGCCCGTGAGGGCGCGGTCACCGGCCGATACGCCGGCGAAGCCGCTCCACATCTGCGCGGCGTGGCTCACCGCCTGGTGTCGCATCGCGAGGTAGAGCGTGGCCGCCGCCAGAAGCGGGACGTATCGCGTGGCGAGCGTGCGAATCGCTGCCGCGCGGCCGCTCGGGAGCTCGTCTCGCCACAACCAATCTCGAAGAAGGAGCACGAGCGGCAACGTGGCCGCGATCTCCTTGGAGAACATCGCCATCAGATAGCACACCGCGACGACCAGCGCTCGCGGGATGAGGCGTCGCTCGGCGTCGGCGCCACCGCGAACCGCCGATTGCGCGGTCGCGTGGTGCATGAGAAAGGCGAGCAGAAAGAACAACGTCGCGAGCACCTCGGCTCGCCCGACAATGCTGCTCACCGCCTCCGTGTGGATCGGATGGACGGCGAAGACCGACGCCGCGACGAACGCCGCGATTGGAGACGCCAGGAGCTCCAGCGCGATGGCGAAGAGCGCGAGCGACGCAATCGCGTGGAGAAGGATGTTCACCGCGTGATACCCCGCCGGGTTGAGCTGCCACAGCTGGTAGTCGACGGCGTAGCTCGAGACGGTGACCGGTCGATACAGTCCGGGATCCACGGCGGCCGCGGTGGCCGCGCCCCCACCCCAATAGTCCGTTCGAAAGATCTGCGGAATGCTGGCGATGCGTCGAATCAGGGGATTGCCGACGACGATGTTTGTGTCGTCGAGGACGAAGCCGCTTCGAGTCGCGTTGGCGTACGGGAGAATCGCGACGGCGGCGACCAGCGCAGCGAGGATCATCACGCGACGACGCGGCCGCTCGGTTCGCGGGCCGTCCGGCGTCCACGCGCGTTCAGCCTTCGCTCGCTCCGCCCCCCGTTCGCGCTTGCGCTGTTGATTTCTGCCCATCGGTCCGGGGCGTCGCGGCGATGATCAGTCGGCCAATCTCAGCGACTGCGAACCGCGTCGCTTTTCGCGACCGCCGGCCAGACGGCGGAATCCTCCGTGCCCAGAACCCATACGGAGTACCCACGCAGCTTGTACTTCCGAACCAGCTCGAGCTTGGCCTCGAACGCGCGTGCGTCCTCGATCCAGAGGTGCTCATACACGCCCTGGTTCGGCCACATGGCATACGCGGTCTTTTCGCGATCATCCCAGGTGGGGTGGAGCGAGTACTTCGTGACCAGCTCGGTCACCTTGGCGTAGGAGATGTCGCTGCCGCGCGAGCGCGATCCCGTCTTCTCCTCGTAGACCGGATACCACCAGTCGGAGTACGATGGAATCCCCAGGGAGATCTTCTCCGGAGGAACGCCCGTCGACAGCGCGAACTCGAGCGACTCCTCCATCCAGGTGTATCCCGCGACGGGTCCCGGCGTCGATCCGCCGGTGTGCTGCGCGTAGGTCATGTACGAGATGAAGTCGAGTGCTTCCGCGAGCGCGCGATAGTCGTACACGCCGCGCCAATTGTCGAAGATCCACTTGTGGTAGCTGCCGGTTCCCGGATCGTCGCTCGTGCGCGGCACGACCGCCGCCGAGACCGTGCAGCCGACGTTGTGCAGGGCGTTGGCCGACTGCGTCATGAACGCGGTGAGCGCGGCCTTGTCCGAGACATGAACGTTCTCGATGTCGAACTGAATGCCATCGAAATGATTGTCGTGACACAGCGACACGAGATTCGCGACGGCACGCTGCCGAGCCGAGGGCACGTTGAGCACGCGGTGAATCGTCGGCTGGTCGAACCCGGGATTCATCACGAGCGGAACGAGCTTGACGCCGTGCTCGCGCGCCGCGGCGACCACGCGCGGGTCGACGTGTCCGCGAATCGCGCCGGTGCTGTCCATCGCGAACACCTGCGGGGACACGATCGAGATCTCGTTGGCGTGCGCGACGAAGCTGAGCGTGCTGGCCTCGCCGCCGGTGGAGTACCAGAGTGCCTCGAGACCGCCGGGGGCGGAGGATCGCCCGCGCTCACGCGCTTGGTCGTCACGAGGAAGTTCGGGTCGACGCGGACGGAATCGTTGGCCGCGGCGGGCATCGCGGCCGTTTTCCAGGCGCCGGTCGGTCGAAGCCACTCCATCTCGCGTGCCCCGACCGTGGCGCGGACCGGCATCGCGAATCCCGCAACGACATTCGTCCACCGGTACGCGAGCTTGCCGTTGTCGATTTTGTATTCGAGAAGCGGAATCTGCGTCGTCGTCAGATACTGTTGGAAGATCTTGCTGAAGTCCATGCCGGCGCGCTGGCTGATGTAGGCCTCGATCTGCGCGCCGGTGACGGTCTGGTGCCGGAACGTGCTGTTGAGCCCGCGCAGAATGCCACGCCACTTCTCGTCGTCGCCGATCAGTTGCCGGAGCATGTGCAGCATGCTCCCGCCCTTGTAGTACATGTCGCCCGAGCCGTCCGCGTTGACGCCGTGCGGCGCGACGATGGGCGAGTCGTTTCGAATGTTGTGGCGGCTGCCGATGATGTACTCGGCGCCTGCCTGCTTGCCGTCCTGGCACTCCGCGTAGATCCCCTCGGCGTAGTTCGCGAAGCTTTCGTGAACCCACATGTCGGCCTGGTCTTTCACGGTGATGTTGTTGCCCCACCACTCGTGCGCGCTTTCGTGCACGATGATGAAGTCCCATTTCATCCCCCAGCCGGTGCCCGAGAGGTCGCGGCCGCTGTAGCCGTTCTTGAACCGATTCCCGTACGCGACGCCGCTCTGATGCTCCATGCCGAGGTGCGGCGCCTCGATCAGCTTGTAGCCGTCCTTGTACCATGGATACGGCCCGAACCAATGCTCGAAGCACTTCATCATCGGCACGGCCTGCGCGAACTGGACCTTCGCCGTGTCGAGGTGGTAGCTGAGCGGCCAGAAGTCCATCGTCAGCGGACCCCGTTCGCCCTGGTACGTTTGGCTGAAGTGCGCGTATTGTCCGGCGTTGATCTCGATGTCGTAGTTGTTGATCGGGTCCGCGATGAACCACTCGTAGGTCGTCGTGCCGTCGGCGTTGTGAGTCGTATTGCGCAGCCGGCCGTTCGAAACGTCCATCATCGAATCAGGCACGGTGATCGCGACGCGCTGGCTGTCGGGCTCGTCGCCGAGGTAGTCCTTGTTCGGCCACCACACACTCGCGCCGAGCCCCTCGTTGGCGGTCGCGACCCATGCGCGGCCGAGGCTGTCCGTGCGCCAGATCAAGCCGCCGTCCCACGGCGGGCGCGTCGCGGCGCGCGGTTTCCCGTGGTAGTACACCGCGATGGTCTTCCGCGCGCCGGCCGTCTGCAGCGCGGTCAGCGTGACGAAGAACGCATTGCTGTCGCGGCGGAACTCGAGCGCGCGTCCGTCCTGCACCATGCTGTCGACCACGAGCGGAACCTGGAGATCGATCTGCATCGCCTTGGCGGGACGGATCACGCGATACGTGATCGCATTGTATCCGCGAATCGTGCTGTCTGTGGGATTGACAGCCACGTGCAGATCATAGAATGACGCATCCCACCATGCGCGGGCTGGCCCGTTGCTCCCGCGAAGCGTATCGGCGTGGGTGAAGACCGGCTTGCTGCGTTGCGCAAGGCCGGGCGTGGCGGCGAGCGAGGCGAGCGCGACGAGCGCGACGAATCGTGACATGAAGCTTGGGGTGGTCTGGTAGCCGAGAATCTGTCGATAATCTATCGGTTGCGCCGCGGTCCGTTGACCCGGCCTCGGCGCGCGTCTACGTTCGGCGATTGAACTCCAGACGAGTGGGTCAACGCCGAGGGCGCTCACGAGCACGATGAACCGTAGATCTTGGGATGTCGCACGTCGACGCCTCGTGTGCGCGTTCGCCGTTGGCGGCGCGATCATGCTGGCCGTGTCGCCGGTGGAGGCACAGCGATACCGCGTGTTGGTCAGCGACCAAGGCTCGACGCGCGTCTCGGTCGTCGAGTTCCGGCCGTGCGTCCCGGCGGAGACGAGCGACTGCGGTGCGTGGCTCGATCACGCCTATGACGTCGCGCTCGATTCGTCGCTCCAGCGGCCGGCGCGCCGCCTCGGCCACGTGGAGTCGTTTCGCTTCGGCGCGTCGATCGCGATTCAAGGAAGCTGGGTCGTAGTGACCCCCACGCCGCCGCGAAAGGGCAAGGCGGTCACCGTGTCCGGCACGCACGGGACGCCGCTCGCGCTCGAGCTCAGCGGCGATGGGGCATACGCGTTCGGCATCTTCACGGGCACGCCGGGCCGCTCGCCGGAGTTGGAGATGATCGATCTCAACACGAATTCGGTCTGGGCGGTCTTTCCGCTCACCGCTCAGCCGGCCGCCATCGCGATGGTGCCATAGCGGCACTCGTCAGCTCGCCGGAATCGGCCACGGGGGAACGAAATCGAATGGTCGAACGTCTGCGATGCGTGCGCAGTCGCGCACGTTGTTCGTGACCAGCACGACGCCGGACTCGCGGCACGACATCGCCAGGAGCACGTCGTTCACGAAGCTGCGCGATACCTCTCGCCAGTCCATGGGCCCGATGAGCTCGGCGAGAACCCGGCCGGATTCCTTCCACGCCGTATAGCTCGGCGCGATCAAACGGCCGCGACGCTCGAATGGCGCGATGATCGCCGACTCGAGCTTCGCCGCCGCCCGTCCGCGCACGCCGGCGCGCAGCTCTTGCACGACGACGGCGCTGAGGTGCTCGAACGGCGCGTACGCGGCGTGAAACGCACGCAGCGCCGCATTGCCGTCGGCTGTTCGCAGGGCGTCGACGTACAGATTCGTATCGACGGTGTAGCGCCGTTCACGCGACACCGCGGATCAACGCCGCTTGGCGTCGGCGTCGGGAAACGCCTCCGTGATGGGAATACCGAGCGAGCTGCGCACGCCGTCCATGAGCTCGCGACGAAACACCACCGCGTCCAGGGCCTCCTCGATCGCGGCGGTCGCCGTGGGCGCGCCGAGGATCGCTTGGGCACGCGCGATTCTGGTTCTCGACAAACGGTAGCTCTGTGCCACTTTGGGCTCGCTCACCCTGCCGGGGACGGGCGCCACGGGTTTCTTCTTCTTCTTTGGCATGCCGGCTCATGTGTATGTACACGCGCAATGTACCGTAAATACTACCCAAAAACAAGAGATGTCCTGTGCATGACCGGCCGCTTCGAGGCTGCGTGAACCACAAGAACTTCGGTTCCCTGGCCACATCCAGCGCCGCGTGCCATCGTTCCTCCGTGGTTCCACTTCCCATGAGAGGTGAGGATGAACGCTCGTGTCGTGGCCGCGCTTGCGTTGGTCATCGCGTCGTCGTCGGCCCGCGCGCAACCCACGCTTCCCGACTCGACCGCACGTCGCATCGATGCGGTCTTCGCGCGTTTTACACCGCGAGGACCGGGGTGTGCGATGGGCGTGTTCCAGCATGGCCACATCGCATACGAGAATGGCTATGGCCAGGCAAACGTCGAGTATGGCGTTCCGCTGACGCCGACGACGCCCACGATCATGGGATCGCTGTCGAAGCAGTTCACGGCAGCCTCGATCGCGCTGCTCGTCGAGCAGGGCCGTCTCTCGCTCTCCGACGAGATTCACAAGTACGTCCCGGAGCTGGCGGACTACGGAAAGCCGATCACGATCGACCAGTTGGTTCACCACAGCAGTGGCGTCCGCGATTTCTGGGCGCTCGTCGATGCGGCGGGCATGCGCCCGGACGACGGATACACGGTGGACGACGTCCTCGCGCTCGCGTCGCGGCAAAAACATCTCAACTTCGATCCGGGCGCCGAGTACAACTACAGCAACACGGGCTATGTGCTGCTGGGCGTCGTCGTGAAGCGTGTGACGGGCAAGTCGCTGCGTCAGTTCGCCGCCGAGCAGATCTTCGCGCCGCTCGGCATGGCGAGCTCGCACTTTCACGACGATCACAACGAGCCGGTGCGCGGTCGCGCCTCGGCCTATAGTCCGCTGGCGAGCGGCGCCTGGCGCATCAACGTCTGGAACAACGACATCGTCGGCCAGGGCGGACTCATGACGACGGTCGAGGACCTGCAGAAGTGGGACGAGAACTTCTACACGGGCGCGGTCGGCGGCAAAGGCTTTCTCGCCCGGCAGCTCGAGCGCGGACGGTTGAACGACGGAACGCTGCTCGCGTACGCGTTTGGCCTCGAGATCGGGACCTATCGCGGGATGTCGACGGTGGAGCACAGCGGCAGCACCGGCGGGTATCGCACGGACATTCTCCGGTTTCCGTCACTCCACACGTCGGTCGTGACGCTCTGCAACGTGAGCAACGCCGATGCCGTCGGCTTGGCCCATCGAGTCGCGGACGTGGTCCTCGGCGATCGGTTCAAGGAACCAGTCCCCGTGCCGGCCAGGCGCGCCGCGGCCGTACAGGCGGCGACAGTCACGCTGTCCGATGCGGTGCTCGGCGCGTTCGCCGGCCGATTCTATTCATCGGAGCTCAACGCCACCTACGAATTGACCGCCGTCGACCACCGCCTCGTGCTGAAACGTCCGCGCGCGGCGCTCGATACCCTGCGCGCGCTGGACGACCACACGTTTCGCGGGAACGGCCTGACGCTCCGGTTCGGCGGATCCGCTGCCTTCACGGCGGACAACGGCCGAGCTCGCGGTCTCGAGTTCAGTCGCGGGAAATAACTGCGGGTCGATCGCGGATTGACACGGACACAGACGGATCGGCGCGGCGATGCGACGTTCTTTGCTTTGACAAAACCACCGCTCGGATGCCAAGGGGATCGTCCCGAGCGGTCGTCATTCAAAGAAGCAGTCTGGTGTTGTCCGTGCCGGTCAGTCGGCGACTGTGCCTGTCCGTGATGCGCGTGTAGTCAGGCCCTTCCACCCTCCACCGCGCATATACTCGACGAGGCCGCCTACCGCGAGAATCTCGGCCAGCATCGGCGGCAGCGCGTGTCCGTCGACCGTCACGCCGCGCGTTCGGTTGTCGAGTGTGACCCCTTTGTCGGTCATCGTGATCGTCAATCGATCGCCCTCGACGATCCCCGACGTCTCGCACTCGATCGGGAGCAGGCCATTGTTGACCGCGTTCCGGAAAAACGTCCGCGCGAAGCTCTGCGCGACGACGGCCGTGATCCCCGCCGCGAGAATCACCGTTGCCGCGATCTCCATCGCCGAGCCGCAGCCGAAATTCACGCCGCCCACGAGAAGATCACCGGGGCGCACGGATGCCGCGAACGTCGGATCGACCGTCTCCAGCAGATACTGCGCGAGCACGCGCTCGTCGAGCGTGTCGCGTTTGCGGGTGGACGCGATGATGTAGTCGGTGTTGATGTCGTCGCCGACGACGCGCGCGCGTCCCTCGAGGATCAGTGCCATGTCAGACGAGCGTCCGCGGGTCCGTGATGCGACCGCTCGCCGCGGCCGCCGCGCACGCGGCGGGCGACGCCAAGTAGATCCGCGCCGTCGCGTTCCCCATCCGCGCTTTGAAGTTCCGATTCGCTGTCGACAGCACCGTCATGTCGTCGCCGGGAATCGCACCGCTGGTGCCGCAACACGCGCCGCATCCCGGCGTCGTGACGATCGCGCCCATCGAGGCGAGCTTCGTCAACGTGCCGTCCTCGATGAGCCGCACGTAGACCTCCCGCGATGCCGGCGTCACCACGAGCTGAACGCCGTCGGCGACTCGTCCGCCATTCGCCTCGAGCACGGCGAGGGCATCGTGGAAGTCGGCCACGCGACCGCCCGTGCACGTGCCCAAGAAAATCATGTCCACCGGCGTGCCGACGCACTGCTCGAGCGGAACGACGTCGTTCGGCGAGTGCGGAATGGCGACGCGCGGTGTGAGGGCGTGCAGCTCGATCGCGAGCTCGCGATCGAACGAGGCGCCGGCGTCGGACCGCACGCTGGTTCCGCGCGTCGCTGACCGGCCGATGAGATATGACTCCGTCGCTTCGTCGGCCGGAAAGATCGCGGCCTTGGCGCCCGCCTCGACCGCGAGATTCGAGAGCACGAACCGATCCTCGAGCGTCAACTCGCCGACACCTGCTCCGTGAAATTCCAACGTGCGATAATTCGCGCCCTCGGCGCCCAGCTCGGCGATGAGCGCCAGCGCGATGTCCTTCGCCGACAGGCCCGGCGGCCGCCAACCGGCGAGCGTGACCCTGATCGACTCAGGCACCCGCAGCCAGATGCGGCCGGTGATCATGGCCGCGGCAAGATCGGACGACCCGACGCCGGTCGCGAAGAGGTTCAGCGCGCCGCATGTGACCGTGTGACTGTCGGCGCCGATGATGAGACTCCCCGGGAGCGCGCGCCCGCGCTCCGGCACGACCTGGTGGCTGATCCCCTCGCCGACGTCGAAGAGCTCGATGCCATGTCGGCGCGTGAACGCGCGCACCCGGTCGTGAAATGCTGCCGTCTTGGGTGTCGACGGAGGCGAGTAGTGGTCGAGCGAGAACACGATACGCGACGCGTCGAAGACCGCCGTTCCACCCATGCGCTCGAAATAGTCGATCGCCATCGGCCCCGACGCATCCGTGCCGATGACGAGATCGACGTCGCACACGACGATGTCGCCGGCGTGCGCGTCGACTCCCGATGTGGCCGAGAGAATCTTTTCGCTGATGGTCTTCGGCACCGTCATCCGCCGATCCGATGTTCACTTCGCGCCACCCACGCCGCGCCGATCAGATTGCCGAACGTATTCACGGTCGTGCGGCACATGTCGAGCGGGCGATCCACGGCGGCGACGAGCGCGATGCCGGCCGCGGCATGCGGCCCGAGCCCGATGGCGTTGAGCACGATCAACGTCGTCACGAGCGAGCTCCCGGGTACGCCCGTTCCGGCGAAGGCCGCGAGCGTCGACGTGAGCGCGATCGTCAACAACGTTCCGGCGCTGAGCGGCAGCGCATACAACTGCGCGAGGAACACGGCGGCCACCGCCTTGTACGCGGCAGCGCCGTTCTTGTTGATCGACGCGCCCGCCGGCAGCACGAAGCCCACGACATCCGGTGAGATCTGCAGCCGGTCGCGCGCCGCCGCAATGCTCACCGGCAGCGTGGCGTTGGACGACGCCGTCGAGAACGCGAGCAGGAGCGCGTCGCTCACCGATCGCGTGAACTGCCGAACGCGCATGCGCGCGCCGAGACGCAGCGCCGGGAGATAGACGACCACGACGTGCACGACGAGCGCGATGACGACGACGAGCGCGAACGCCGCCAGCCGCGCCAGCAGCCCAAACCCCGACTTCGCGATCGCCACCGCGATGAGCACGAAGACGCCGGCCGGCGCCAGCCGCATCAACCAGGTGATGACGACGAGCGAGAGATCGTTGACCCCCTCGAAAAAACGAACGACCGTCGCGCGCCCGTCGCTCGACATCACCGTGGCCGCCGCACCGAACACGCAGACGGCGACGATCAGGGGCAGCAAATCGCCCGACGCCGCGGCCGCGAACGGATTCTGCGGGATCATCGAGACCAACGTCTGAACCAGCGTCGGCGGAGCCGCCATCGGCCCCGGCGTTGCTTGGCTTGCGGCGCCGCCGATCAATGCGGCTTGCTCCGTCGGCGGCAATCCCTGTCCCACGCGCGTGAGAAGTGCGACCGCGAGCCCGATGACCGCCGCGGCGAGCGTCGTGCCGAGGAAATAGAGGAGCGTCTTTCCGCCGACGCGCCCCAGCGCCCGCACATTGCCGAGCGACGCGACGCCCACGAACACGCTGGCGACGACGAGCGGCACGACGACCATCGTGATCAATCGAATGAACACCGTGCCGATCGGCTCGAGTGCGACGACCGCGGACGCGAGCCAGGTCATTCCGCTCGCTCGCGACAGCCCGCCCACCGCGATGCCGGCGACGAACCCGATCCCGATCTGCCGCTCGAGCCTCATCGCGGCGCGAGCGCGGCGATGAGCGCGTCGCGGACCGCGGCGATCGTTCGCTCGACGTCCTCGGCCCGGATGTCGCCCATGTGGCCGATGCGAAAGCCGCTCGCTTCGAACGCGCCGAGCCCCGACGCGGTGAGAATGCCGGCGGCTTTGATCGAGTCGCGGAACGGCTTCGGCGCAACGCCCGTCGGCAGGGCGATCGCCGTCAGCGTATCGGACCGCCGCACGAGCCGCGGACATTGCATCGAGAGCCCGAGCTCGGCGATCGCCGAGCGCACGCGCACGGCATTCGCGTGATGGCGCGCATGCACGGCATCGACGCCTTCCTCATGGATCTGCCGGAGCGCCTCGGCGACCTGCAGCATGAGATGCACCGGCGTCGTGCCCGGCGTCTCGGGCCTCGCTCTCGAGATCGATTCGCGAACAGCCCGCAGATCCCAATAGTTGCGCGGCAGCGTCGCGCGTTCTGCCGCCGTCCAAGCGCGTTCGCTCATCACGACCCACGCGAGTCCGGGCGACGACATCAGGCATTTTTGCGAAGCCGTGACGGCCACGTCGACGTCCCACTCGTCGAAGGCGAACGGCATGCCGCCGATCGTCGATACGCCATCGACGAGCGAGAGCGCGCCGTGTGCTCGGGCGACGCGGGCGATGGCGGCGACGTCGTTCGCTCCACCGGTCGACGTGTCCCCATACGCGACCGTGGCCGCGCGAGTCCGCGGAAAGCGATCGAGCAGCGCGTCGAGCTCCGATGCATCCGCGTCGTGGTTCCAGCTCGTGGAGTAGCGGTGCACTACGAGTCCGTACGACTCCGCGAAACCCGCCCACATCTCGCCGAACTTCCCGTTGCAGCACACGGCGATTTCGTCGCCCGCCGAGAACAGGTTGCAGATCGCCGCTTCGAGCGCGCCGCGCCCGGTGGTATGAATCGGAAGTGCTCTGCTCCGGGTGCCGAAGAGTGGCGCGAGCAGCTCGATCGCCGTCGCGAGCTCGCGCGAGAACTCCGGCGTTCGGTGATGGATCATCGCGCGCGCGCCCGCGCGGAGGACTCGCTCGGGCACGCGCGTCGGACCGGGGGTCATGAGGAGGAGCGGCTCCGCGGACGCGACCGCCGGTTCCGTCACTCGATCACTCCCTTCTTCCGCAGCGCGTCGTCGATCTCCGCCTTGTAAAGCGCCCCGCCCTTGATCTCCGCGATGCGGTCGCGCTCGCGCGTCATGAGCGCCTCGACACGCGCGAGCACCTCGGCGGTATGATCGCGAGGAACGACGGCGACGCCGTCGTCGTCGCCGACCACGATGTCTCCCGGCATGACGACGGTGTTCCCGCACGCGATCGGCACGTTGATCTCGCCGGGACCGTCCTTGTCGCAGCCGCCGGGGCTCACACTTCGGCTGAAGGCGGGGAACCCGAGGCGTCGGATGCCGTCGATATCGCGAATCGCGCCGTCGACCACGATGCCGCCGAGCTTCTTGGTCGCGGCCGTGTGGCACATGAGCTCACCGAAGACCGCGCTCACCGTGTTGCCGCACGTGCTGACGACGACGATGTCGCCCGGCTCCGCGATCTGCAGCGCCTTGTGAACCATCAGGTTGTCGGCGGGCCGGCACAATACCGTCACGGCGCGGCCGCAGAGCGGAAACCCGGCGCGTGACCGCATGCCGGGATCCATGAAGCTGAACCGGCCCATCGCGTCGGCGAGATTCGGCGAAGCGAGGCCGCGAAAGCGCTCGACGATGTCGTCGGCGAGTCGCGGCAGGGCGGGGAGGATGCGAAAACCAAGTGCGGGAGGCATGCGCCGGCGAATTTAGTGGCTGCACTCGACCAGCGCACTAATACCAGTCGTCAGGCCTTGGCGGGGACGACGTGTGGCCGTTCAGGAATCGCCATCCATCTGGCCGGTGGACGATCGTCATCCTGAGCAGGCCGCGTTTGCTCGAGCGACGACCTGGATCGCATCACGACCCGGCCATTCTCATGGCTCGATCTCCCGTCCAGCAGTCGAGTCGTACTGCATCGCCCCGACGGCATTGCCCTCGGTGTCCCGAAAGAAGATGAGATACCCGACCGTCGGGATGAGCGTTTTCGGAATGATGATGGATCCGCCGTTCGACACGACCGCGGCGGCAACGGCGTCGACGTCATCGACACCGAAGGAGCACTCGAAGCCGACCGTTCGTTGGCCGTCGATCAGCTCGCGCCGCCCCTGCAGCGCCCCACGCACCTCGGCGTCGTTCGCCGCTCCGGAAAAGATCTGGAGAAAGTTCGGCGGGCCCCACGCCTCGAACCGCCATCCGAACACGCGCTCATAGAAGCGGCGCGCGCGTGGTACGTCGTCGGCGTTGATCGCGAAATGTTTGATCTGAATCGGACTGCGCTTGCGTGGCGTGGGCATTGGCGTTCCGTGTGACGGAGTTGACGCGGAGCGTTGCGCGGGACAGCATACCGCGAGCAACGCCTTACGCGCTTGCGCCAATTTGCCACGATATGTCGAGATCTCGCCAACGCAGCGGCCCACAGATTCGAACGGCGTGGATCGTGTACGCCACGCGCTTCGCGTGGCGCGGACACGCAAGCGAATGGGGGCAGCTCATCTTCGCGTCGCGTGGCGCAACCACGGTGTCGACCGACGCCGGCGTTTGGGTGGTGCCGTCGCACCAGGCCGTCTGGGTGCCGCCGAACATTCGACACGACGTCGAAGTCCCTCCGCGAGCCGCGATGCGGCGCCTCTACGTCAAGCCGCCGCTCACTCGTCGACTTCCCGCGCAGTGCCGAGCAGTGAACGTCTCGCCGCTTCTTCGTGAGCTGATCAAGCGCGTATTTCAACTCGAGACGCTCGATCGCAGGAAGCGCCACCAGCGAAACCTCATGGATGTGCTGCTCGACGAGCTGGCGCTGCTCCCGGTCGCGCCGATCGACTTGCCGATGCCGCGCGATGCGCGCGCGCTTCGCGGCGCGCGCTTCGTCCGCGAGATACCGGACGGCGCGCACACGTTGGCCACCGTCGCCAAGCACGCCGGAGCGAGCGGCCGCACGCTCGAGCGGCTCTTTCGTGCTGAAACAGGACTCTCGTTCGGCGCCTGGCGGCAGCGCGCTCGGCTGCTTCGCGCGCTGCAGCTCCTGGCGGACGACGCGACGGTGACGAGCACGGCGCTCGCGGTCGGCTACGAGAGCACGAGCGCGTTCGTCGCCGCGTTCCGGCGAACGATCGGCACGACGCCCGGTCGCTACTTCAGCCGCGATCCGGACGCAGAGCCGCTATGACGCCGTCATCCCGAGCGCCGCGAGGGATCTGCAGGTCTATCGGCGCGCCTTCCAATCGGCGAGCGCCTTTGCTTCCTGATCGGGCTTGATGGCGAACCGGGGATTGTCGCGACGCGCCTGCGGCACCGACGGCCACCATGCGAGTGTGTCGCGGACAGTCGTCTCGAGTGGCCGGAACGTCAGTCCCGCGGCAATCGCCTTGTCGTTCTTCACCGACATCATGCCGTCGTCGTTCCCTTTGAGCATTGCCCACGGAATCGCCTCGTCGATCTTGTGCTCGGCGAGGAAATCGTAGTCGTCGACGTAGGTGAAGGTGACGTTCGCGTTGATGGCCGCCGCGGCCTGCGTGTAGAAGTCGCGAGCGAGAAGGGGCTTCCGCGGACCGGCCACGTTGTAGACGCCGCTGCGCTTGTCCTCGAGCAGCTTGACCATGAGCTCCGCGAGGTCGCGGACGTCGATGATCTGCGATGGATCGTCGCGCCGCCCTGGCGCGAGCACTTCGCCGCCACGCGCGAGACGCACTGGCCAATACGGAAAGCGATCGGTCGTGTCGCCGGGCCCGACGATGTACGTCGGCCGCACCACGATCCCGCGGTCGCCGAACGCGTCGTGCACCTGGCGCTCACACTTGGCTTTCGCCACGCCGAACGTCGCGGAGCCGTCCTTCGGATCGGCGGCCTCGTACAGGATCGGCGCGGTCTCGTCGATGCCGCGCTTGAGGTACGGGTAGAAGACGCCGGTCGACGACGTGAACATGTACGCGCCCGCGGAACCTTTCAGCAGCTCGGCCGACTGCCGCACCCAGTCGGGATTCGTCGCGGAGTCGTCGATCACCGCGTCCCAGGTCTTCCCCGCGAGCGCGCCGAGTTGACCGTTGCGATCACCCTGGAGGCGAACGACCGACTCGGGCAGCTCCGCGTCATGTCTGCCCCGCGTGAAGATCGTGATCCGGTGTCCACGCGCGACGGCGTGACGCACGAGGTGGGGGCCGATGAACCCCGTTCCGCCAAGGACGAGAATGCTGAGCGAGGCCGGTGCTCGGCGGCCGGCGAGATCGGCGGCGTTGGCGAGGCGGGGCCGACCGCCGGCAAGCAGCGCTCCGCCCGCCGCGGCAGTCGTCTTGAGGAAATCGCGTCGGTTTGTCACGCGCGGAAAGTATGGGCCGCAATCGCGGCGCGCTGTAAGGATTTCGCGATCCCCGCTACGGCAGCACCGAGAGCCGGAAGAGATAGCTGAGCTTGATGAAGAACGCGTCGGTCGTCCGACGCAGTTGGGTGAACGCGAGCGGATCCGTCTCGTTGAGCGTGCCGCCGTACCCGGCGAAGAAGACGGTGCCCGGCGTCGGCCGATAGGAGAACAGCCAGTCGGTGCGCAGCGCGTTGGACGCGGTGCGGGTCGATGGTGCGGCGACGCCGTTGGTTTGCACGATGAGGATCTGCCCCGTGCGCGGATCCCGCAGGGCTTCGTGCATCGTCGCCGAATATTGCGAGACGACTCGCACGAAGATCGGACGTGCGATCTGGTACTCCACTTTCAGGCGTGGAATCTTCGTGAACGCGATCTGCTCGTCGTCGCTCCGGCGCACGAACGAGCTCGCGACGTACGTCGCGCCGACGCGCAGCCGCGAGCTCGGACGCAGGTCGACCGATGCATTGTAGTCGACGCGGCGAACGCGCGACGTTTCGAGGAAATCGACGTCGTTGCCGACCGTCGCGCCCGCCGACACGGTGAACAAGTGGAACTGTGGCGACGAGATGCTGAATCCGCTCAGCAGCGTCTCGATTCGGTCCGAGGGAACGAAGCGAGGCAACCCGAACGGATTCGACAGATTGGCATATGCCGCCGGGTCGAACGCGTACGTCGAGAGGCGCGGCGACGCGCCGATGCTCCAGCCCCCGCGCAAACGCAACGACATCATCGCGGACGCGTGATCCTCGAGCAGGCTGCGCGCCGAGAAGAAATCGTCGTACTGCCACAGGCCGTTCAGCGATCCGAAGACGTTGAACTGTTCGACCGCGCTGCCCGGAGTGCCGTACCACGTGTAGCGATTCGAGATGCTGGGCTGCACGTATCCCGTGCGCGACACGAATCCGTTGTCCGCTTGAAAGTCCGGGTGGACGCCGATGACGTTGTAGTGGAAGCCGAAGTTGCGGCCCGTCTTGTCGAGTACCGCTTCCCACATCGGGCCGCTCGCGGTCACTCCGCCAACGCGCGTCATCGCCTCGGCCATCTGCAACTGCGCGAAGTACTCGCCTCCGAAGATGATCTTCGTGTCGGCGTCGACCACGCGATTGGACCGACCGGCGCCGACGCGTTCGCTGTACAGCGCGCCTGCCTGCGACTGCTGGCCGAAGCTCTGGCGCAACCGCACGATGTCGACGCGTGGGTTTCCCGTCTCGCCAATCGGCGATTGGTCGAACGCGGACAGCACGGCGACGTCGGCCCGTCCGACCTTGCCGGTGATCTTGGCCGCGCCGTCAGGTTGCACGATCGTTCGCGTGTACACGAGCGTGTTCGGCACGTTGAACTGATCGAGTCCTTCGACGAAGAAGGGACGCTTCTCCGGATAGAACAGCGCGAAGCGGGCGTCGGCGGCGATCTGCGTCGCGTCGGCTTCGACCTGGGAGAAGTCCGGCTTGACCGTGCCGTTCAGAATGAAGTTGCTGCCGAGCGTCCAACGCAGATTGCCGCCGAGCTGCGGATTGGCCTCGTACGACCAGCGGTTCGCCGGCGTCGCGCAGCAGGGCGATCCCGTCACCGTATTCGTCGCCTCGGGATTGAGCTCGATCAGCTGTCCGTGACGAATGCCCGAGATGCCCCTGAGCGTCCCCTCCTGCACGATGAACGACGCCGACGCACGGACCGCCGGCGTCCACGTTTCTTCGAAGGCGCTGTGCTGGACGTGGCGGTCGATCTGCAGACCCCAGTCTTGAACGGACTTCACCGGATATCGAAGACTGCTGAACGGAATGCGGATCTCGACTTCGTATCCCCATTCCTCGACGTGCCCCTTCGATTGCCACGCGAAGTCCGCACTGAGATCGTTCTGCCCCGGCATGACGTTCGCGCCCGGAATGAACCCGCCGCCCTCGCTCTTGGTCCCGTCAGCCTGCACGCCGAGCGGATTGACGATGAACACGAGCGCGCGGTTCAACTCGTGGAACGTGTCGAGGTGAATCTCGACGTTGTCGTCGGCGGTGATGCGGTCGCGATCGGATAGCGTGTACGTGACCGCGCCATGCGGCTCGAAGGCGCGGATGCCGAAATACATCGCGGTCGACGAATACCAGACGCGAACTTCGGTCGAGTCGGGCGCCGGCCGGCCGTCGACGGGCTGATATTGCGAGAATCCGGTGAGCAGCGCGGCCCGCTGCCACGCCGGTTCGTCGAGCTTGCCATCGATCGCGATGTCGGCCTCGATGCGAGGCGGCGCGGCGCTCGTCTGGCCGGCGCGAGCGTTGTAGACGCCCGGAGTCGTGGCCGCGAGCTGAAACGCGGCAAAAAACGCGAAAATGGGGTGGGGGGTTGAGGGTGGGCTGAGAAAGCTATGTAGCCGCACAGGCCTGCGCGATCGTCTGTTGCCTCTCGGCCATCAACGCTTTGATACGCCTCGCGGACGTCTGAGCTCGGGATTGGCCTCGCGGTGAGCGGCTCGCGGGCGCTCGGGCATCAACGTTCGGATACGGCCACTAACTGACGGAACGGGCACTAACTGAGAACAACGGGAAACGAGCAAGGAACGACGCGCACGCGCACATGGAGAAAGTCGGTCCAAGAGCAGTGCCGTTAGTGCCCGTTCATTCCGTTAGCGCGCGTACCTCACCGTAGAGCCAAAACAACGCGGCCAAAGCCTTTCCAGTCATCCCAACGCGGAATACTGTTGAGAGCCGCCACACGTCAGGAGAACAACCGCAATGCACCGCGCCTTCGTCGTTCTCGCGAGCTCTCTGCTCGTCGCCAGTACCGCCCTCGCTCAGCGTGGATCGCAACAACGTCCGGCGCCGGCGCCGCCGCAGGATCCGTTTCGCTTCCAGATGATGGGTCCCGCCGAAGGCGGACGATTCTCGGCGATCAGCGGCGTTCCAGGCAATCCTCGGGTGTGGTACCTGGGCGCGGCGTCTGGCGGGGTGTGGAAGTCCGTCGACAGCGGCGCGACGTTCCACCCGATCTCGGACAGCCTGCCCGTTCAGGCGATCGGCGCCCTCTCGGTGGCTCCGTCGAAGCCGTCGACCGTCTGGATCGGGACCGGCGAAGCCTGGGCGATTCGCGACGCGGACCTGATGGGCGACGGCGTCTACAAGTCCGTCGACTCGGGAACGACGTGGACGCACATGGGCCTGGCCGAGACGGGCCGCATTCAGAGAATCATCATTCATCCGACGAATCCCGACATCGTGTACGTGTGCGCGCTCGGTCGCGCGACGGGCGAGCAGCAGGAGCATGGCGTCTATCGGACGCTCGACGGCGGCAAGACGTGGACGCTGGTGCTGGGCCTCGGCGGCAACTTCGGCTGCTCCGGGCTCGCGCTCGACGTCAAGAATCCGAAGGTGCTGTTCGCCGGCATGTGGCACGTCATCATGCATACGTACGTCATGTACAGCGGCACGCACGATCCCAAGGATGGCGTGTGGGTCACGCGCGACGGCGGCGACACGTGGAAGCAGGTCGTCGATCCCGGGCTGCCCAAACCGCCGCTCGGCAAGATCGACGTCGCGATCGCGCCGACGAACTCGAACCGCGTCTACGCGCTGATCCAGACGGCGGATCAGGGCTCGGTCTGGCGCTCCGACGATGGGGGCGTGAAGTGGAAAGTCGTCAACTGGCAGCGGCCCCTCATCGGCCGTGCCGGCTACTACATCAACATCAAGGTGTCGACCGGCAACGCGGACGAGATTCTCATCGCGAACAGCAGCTTTTTCCGCTCGACCGACGGCGGCAAATCGTTCGTCGAGGTCCCGTGGGGCGGCGACAATCACGACATCTGGATCGATCCCAAGAATCCGGATCATTTCGGGCTCACGAACGACGCCGGCGTGCGATTGACGTCGAATCACGGGCGCACGTTCCAGACCGTCGCCCTGGCCGTCGGCCAGATGTACCACGTCGCGGTGGACAACCAAATTCCTTATTGGGTATATGGGAATAGACAGGACAACGGCACGATGCGCGGCCCGAGCACGGCGCCCGAGGCGGCCGCCGGTGGTCGCGGCGGTGGCGGGCGCGGTGGACGCGGTGGCGCCGACACGACGGGGCGTGGCGGGCGCGGCGGCCTCGCGCGCGGCGGTCGTGGCGCGCTCGCGAACGACTCGCCGGCGGGTCGCCGCGGCGCGGCGGGTCGCGGTGGCGGTCGCGGCGTAGGCGCGGACTCCACCGGCGCGGATTCCACGGGTGGCGGACGTGGCGCGGCCGGCCTGTTCGGCGGCACCTCGACGTGGGATCACGGACTCGGCGGCTGTGAATCGGGCTTCACGTTGCCGGATCCGACCGATCCGAACATCGTGTGGGCGAGCTGCTATGGAAATGAAGTCACGCGCTACGACCACACGGTGAAGCGCGCGCACTCGGTGAGCCCGTGGATTCACACGCTCGACTCGCCCCCCAACACGCTCAAATACCGGTGTCACTGGACGCCGCCGCTCGCCATCGATCCGTTCGACCACAACACGGTCTACTACGGATGCCAGGTCATCTTCAAGACGTCGAACGGCGGCCAGAGCTGGTCGGTGATCAGCCCCGACCTCTCGACGAACGACACGTCGCGGATCGTCTCGTCGGGCGGAATCGTCGAAGACAATCTGGGCCAGTTCTACGGCGAAGTCGTCTTCGCCATCGCGCCGTCGGAGATTCAGAAAGGTCTCATCTGGGCGGGAACGAACGACGGCCAGATCTGGAACACCCGCGACGGCGGCGCGAGCTGGACGAACGTCACGAAGAACGTCACCGGCCTGCCAGTCTGGGGCACCGTGCGGAAGATCGAGCCATCGCACTTCGATCCGGGCACGGCGTACGCGGCGATCGATTTCCACATGATGGACGACCGAAAGCCATTCATCTACAAGACGACCGATTTCGGCCAGACATGGACGAACGTCACCGGCGATCTGCCCGCGACGCATCCGCTCGACTACGTGATGGCGGTGGCCGAGAATCCGAACCGGAAAGGGATGCTCTTCGCGGGCACCGGTCATGGGTTCTACTACTCGCTCGACGATGGGGCACATTGGAAGCAATTCAAAGAAGGTTTGCCGCAGAGCGCCGTCTCATGGATCGTGGTGCCGAAGCTCTGGCACGACGTCGTCGTGTCCACGTATGGTCGCGGCGTCTACATCCTCAAGGACATCGCGCCGCTCGAGACGACCGGCGAGATCGCCGACGCCGACGTCGTGCTCTATCCGCCGCATCCGGGCTATCGGCAATCGCGGAGCGGACGCGCCGACGTCACGTTCGCGCTCAAGCAAGCGTCGCAGCGGCCGGCTCGCGTGGAGATTCTCGACTCGGCGGGGAAGGTCGTCCGCACGCTGCAATCGCCGACGCGCGTGGGACTCAACCGTGTGATGTGGGACATGCACTACGACCCGCCGCACGTCGTCGCCCTTCGGACGCCCGCGCCAGACAATCCCAACATTTTCGCCGAACCCCGCTTCAACAAGCGTCCCACGCGGCCGATCACGCACTGGGGCATTCAGGGCGCGCAGACCGCCGGTCCGCTGGCCGTGCCGGGCAAGTACACGATTCGGCTCCTGGTCAACGGCAAGACCGAGACGCAGCCGCTCGTCGTTCTCAAGGATCTCGACATCAAGACCTCGGAGGCCGACCTCGTCGCGTCGACGGCCGCGCAGGTTCGCGTGCGAGACGGACTCACCGCGTCCGCGGACTTGGTGAACAAGCTCGAGGTGATGCGCAAGCAGATTCTCGATCAGGAAAAGGCGAACGCCGCCAAGGCGGAGGTCGCCGATGCGCTCAAGGCGCTCGATGCGAAGATGATGAACGTCGAGCTCAAGCTGGTATCGCGCTCGGATCTCAATGGCGACGACAAGTACTACGTCGAGCCATACAAGATCTACATGAACTTGATCTGGCTGAACGGCGAGCTGGGCAACGGCGCGGGCGATGTCGCGGGCGGCTCGGACTTCCCCCCGACGCAGGCGGCGCTCGAATGGCTCGCCGGTCTCGAGAAGGATCTCGACGCCGCCAAGAGCGCTTACAAATCGCTGATCGATAGCGATCTCACCGCGTTCAACAAATCGATGGAAGGGAAGATTCCCGTGATCACTGAGACCGTGCGGCCGGTGGTCCCGTAGCGGAGCGGGAAGAGCGAGAGAGAACGGCGAAGCCGCGGCGGGCCGCGCCGTCACAATTCGGTTGACGGTGCTCCTCGCGTGGGCTACTGAGGGCGCAAACGCATCCGGCGGATGCCATGCGCCCTCTTCGATTGAGTGTTCTCGCACTTTTGCTGGTTGTGCACGTCTCGCGCGCGCAATCGACCGCGACGGTCGCGGTACGCGTCCACGTCGCCGACTCCACCGGTGCGCCGATCGCCGGCGCCGAAGTCTCGATCGTCCACGATCTGACCGCCGTGCTGGCGCGCGGGGCGACCGACAACCGCGGGGACGAGACGCTCACGATTCCACAGCGAGCGGGCGAAAAAGATCTCGTCGTGCGAAAGATCGGCTTCGTGCGCGTCGACCGGTTCTTCGCGGATTCCCCGCCGCTCACGTTCACGATTCGCCTCGTGCGAGTCGTCCAGTCGCTCGCGGCCGTGAAGGTCACCGCCGACGAAGACGTTCGACGCAAGAGCTACTTCATCGATGCGGACGGCATCGAGAAGAGCAACCGAACGGTCGTCGATGCACTGGATGTCGTGACGAAACTGCGGCCCGACATGATCTGGGGGCGACGTGGACCACCGGACCGCATCGGACTCCACGGCGATTCGCGCGGGTACCGCGCGAGCCCACCGTCGGCGCGACAGACCGCGGCGCAGGGCGCGAGGTACGGCTCCTGTCCGCCCGTCCAGGACATCTGGGTCAACGGCGAGCGCCAACGGCTCATCCCGATGAATCCCACGGCGACGCGACGACTGACCGGCGACGCCGTTCTCATCGGTCCGCTCATCTCGACGGTGCTCGCGTCGATCAGGCCGGAGCACATCCAGGAGATCGAGTACCATCCCTGCACCGACGTGATCGAGGGCACGCCGGTCCATTCCACGAACGCCATCTTCGTCACGCTCAAGATGGGCATCGGGTATGATCCGGTCATGGGCACGTACCTCGCGGCGCCGGCCGTGTCCTCCGTCGCCGAACCGCCGCTCCCGGCGCCCACGCCGCGTTTGATCGGCGTGTTCGACGTGACGACGGGACAGGTCATCGAGGGCGCCGAGGTCGTCGATGTCGCGAGCGGCACATTCATGCGGACGAGCGCGACCGGCACCGCGACGCTCGCGTTCCTCTCCGCCGGCGCGAAGGAGATTCGCATTCGAAAGACTGGCTACGAGTCGCTCACGATGGCCGTCCCGCAAGACACTTCGTCGCTGACGGTCGTCTTGACGCCGCAGAAAGCGAAATCGCCCGACGGCACCGGCGTCTGACGCTGGTCGACTCCGGCCCCAGAATCTCGTGCTTGACAGAATATGCACCTAAGTGTATATGCATAGCCATGCAACCTGATACCTTCGAGGTGCTGGCCGACCCGATGCGCCGCCGCATCGTCGAGACGCTCAGGTCGGGCGAGCGCGCCGTGAACGACATCGTGGACCGCGTCGACATTCATCAGTCCGGCGTCTCGAGGCATCTGCGCATCCTCAGCGAGGCGGGGTTCGTGCAAATGCGACCCGATGGCACCAAGCGCTTCTATTCACTCCGGCCCGAACCCTTCCGCGAGCTCGACGCGTGGGTGGCGGGCTACCGCATCCTGTGGGAAGGCCGCCTCGATCGGTTCGCCGTGGAGCTCGAGCGACGGCAGCAGGCACGCGCGGCCAAACGCAAACCGGGATCATGACCATGAGCCAGACCAAATCGACGGCGACGCCAGCCCCCGCGACGCCTCGGCGACGCATCACGATGGAGCGCGTCTACGACGCGCCGATCGACGACGTGTGGGCACTGTGGACCACGAAGGAAGGCATCGAGTCGTGGTGGGGACCCGACGGGTTCAAGACCACCGTGCGGGCGATCGATCTTCGGGTCGGAGGCGAGCTGCGGTACGCGTTCACCGCGACCGCGAAAGAACAGATCGCCTTCATGGAGAAAGCCGGGATGCCGACCACCACGGAGTCGCGCGCTCGATACACCGAGGTGTCGCCGCCGCATCGGCTCCGGTACACGCACCTCGCCGACTTCATTCCCGGCGTGGAGCCCTACACTGTCGACACCGTCATCGAGTTGACGCAGACCGCGCAAGGCGTGCGCATGACGCTGACCTTCGACGCGATGCACGACGAGCACTGGACCGAGATGGCGGTCAAGGGCTGGACGATGGAGCTCGAGAAGCTGGCCAAAGTTCTCGCCGCGTGAGTGTTCGGCGTCTACGGTTCGGGGTCGGGAGTTCGGTGTGCGCCACTCCAAACCCCCAACCCCAAACTGTGAACCCCTAAACTCTCTTCGATCTTTCGATTACGCCGCGATATCAGACGTGCAATTCGGACATCTCGTCGCGGCGAGCGGAACGGCCAACGTACATCGCGGGCACGGCTTGCTCGTCGGCGTCACCGGCACCGGCTTGGCGTACATGCGGTTCATGGCGCGCACCAGCATGAACACGCAGAGGGCTACGATCAGGAACGCGATGACGTTGTTGATGAAGGATCCATAGTTGAGCGTCACCGCGCCCGCTGCTTTCGCCACCGCGGGACTCGAGTACGGCCCCGGTGGATTGCCGTCGCGCAGGACGAGGAGCAGGCTCGAGAAATCGAGTCGTCCGACGAGCAGCCCGATTGGCGGCATGATGATGTCGTCGACCATCGACTTGACGATCGCGCCGAAGGCGCCGCCGATGACGACAGCGACCGCGAGATCGACGACGTTCCCTCGCATGATGAACGATTTGAAGTCTTTCCACATCGACGGTATCCTCGCGCTGGGGGACGTGCGGCCAGCCTGACGAGCCCAAGGATACTTCGACCGGAAGGGCGGAGTTAGGGCCACGAAGACCGCGCTTGTTGCTCCCGCTGGAACGCAGCCAGATTGCGCACCACTCTGACTGCGCGCCAGCTTAGGCGTGCCTTCTTACGCGGTCGGCTTTACGACACCCACTTCGCCGGCGCTCGACTCGTCAGATCATTCCGCCATCCTTGCGCGATTGGCGGTGCACCGATCGCTCGGCGGAGCACCGCACGACGAGCTGGCGTGGCTCGCCGCACATGCGTCGCGGCACACGTTCGACGTTGGGGACGTGATGACTCGGAAGGGCCAGCCCGAGGAGTGGCTGCGGATCGTTCTATCCGGCCACTTGGCCATTCACACCGACCGCGGTGCCGGCTCGAGGAGGATCATCGGCTGGCGCGCCGGAGACGTGTGTGGTCTGATGCCATATTCACGGGGGGGCGCGCCGCCCGGCGACACCGTGGCCGAGGAACGGGCCGAAACCCTCGCGGTCCACCGCGATCGGTTTCCGGCGATGATTCGCGAATGTCCAACCGTGACCGCGATCCTCGTGCATGCGATGCTGGATCGCGCGCGGCACTTCACCTCCAGCGACCTCCACGACGAAAAGCTCGTCTCGCTGGGCAAGCTCGCCGCGGGGCTCGCGCACGAGTTGAACAATCCGGCGTCCGCGGCGGCGCGGAGCGCGCGGCTGCTCAGGGCGAGCGTCGTCGACCTGATCGTCGCCACGCGCGCGTTGGAAGCGGCCAGACTGACGGAGGGGCAACTCGCGCGTCTCGACGCGGTCCGTGACGAGCTCTGGGCCAGTGACGCGCCGGCACACCTGCAGCAGTTGCCGCTCGAGCGCGCCGACCGTGAGGACGCGCTGGCGTCGTGGCTCGCGGCGCATCAGATGGACGACGCGATCGCGGCTCCGCTCGCCGAAGCGGTCGTCACCGCGGCATCGCTCGACACGTTGGCAGCCGCGCTCGACGGTCCGCAGCTCGCGGCGGCCCTGCAGTCCATCGCCGCCGGCCAAGTCGTCCGCGCGCTCGCGACCGACATCGAGGTGTCCGCGAATCGGATCCATGGCCTCGTCGGCGCCGTGAAGGGATTCACGTACATGGATCGCGCGCCGACGCCCGAGCCGGTCGACATCCGGCGAGGCATCACCGACACGCTGGCCGTCCTCGGCACCAAAGCCCGGACGAAGGCGGTCGTGGTCTCGGTGACGCTTGCCGAAGGGCTGCCGCCCGTGAGGGGCTTCGGGGGTGAGCTCAATCAGGTCTGGTCGAACCTGATCGACAACGCGCTCGATGCCGTGAAGCCGGCGGGACGAGTCGAGGTGACGGCGAGTCTCGATCGCGACCGCGTCGTCGTGCGCGTGATCGACGACGGGCCGGGGATTCCCCGCGAGCTCCAGGACAAGGTTTTCGATCCGTTCTTCACCACCAAGGGCGTGGGCCAGGGAACAGGCCTCGGTCTCGACATCGTGCGTCGGCTCATGCAGCGGCACGACGGCGAAGTGGAGCTCGATTCACAGCCCGGCCGAACCGAGTTTCGCGTATCGCTGCCGACCGCCTGAGACGGTGGCGTGGCCGTGAGCTTTAGGTCACATTTGGCGTACGCAATCCTTCCGCTCGGACGGACCCGGGTCCCCCGAGCCTCTCCGCACCCCGACGAGGTTCCGTCATGCGGCGTTCCCCCGCCACATTTGCTCTCGTCGTCGCCCTCGCGGCGGCGACGTCCTTCGCGCGGCCGGCGCTCGCGCAATTCACGGATCCGGCGACCATGCGGCCCGGGCGCGACCCGAAGCAGCCGCTCGACGACGAATACACGAAGAAGATCAAGGAATACACGACCGAGAGCTTCTTCCTGTCGCCGCTCGTGGACTACATGCCGGCCAAGGCCGGCGTGCCGACGCCGAAAGCCGTGTTGGGCGACATCGCCGGCGCGCCCGGCAAGCTGCCGTACTCGAAAGAGGTCTATGAGTACATGCGGATGCTCGCCAAGGCGCTCCCGAATCGGGTGAAGGTCTACTCGATCGGCACGACGGAGGAGGGGCGCGAGCACATCGCGGTCGCGATCGGGAGCGAAGCGCTCATGGGCAAGCTCGACCAGAACAAGGCGAACCTCGCGAAGCTGGGCGATCCACGTACGCTGAACATGGACGACAAGGCCGCCGCCGCGCTCGTGACGCAGACGGCGCCCGTCTACTACATCACCGGCACGATTCACTCGACCGAGGCCGGCGCCCCGACGGCGCTCATGGAGCTCGCGTACCGCCTCGCGGTCGACGACGCGCCGTACGTCAAGAACATCCGCGACCACGTCATCACGCTCATCACGCCGATCGTCGAAGTCGACGGACGCGATCGCGTGGTCGACGTCTACAACTGGAAGAAGGCCCATCCGAACGACGTCGCGCCGAACGTCGTGTACTGGGGTCATTACGTCGCGCACGACAACAACCGCGACGCGATGGGCATGACGCTCAAGCTTTCGCAGAACATCCTCAACGCGTACGTCGATTGGCACGCGCAGGTGCTGCACGACTTGCACGAGTCGGTGGCGTACATGTACGACAACACGATCGGCGACGGCCCGTACAACTCGTGGCTCGATCCGCTGGTGACGAACGAGTGGCAGATGATCGGCTGGAACAACGTGCAGGAGATGACGCGCTACGGCATGCCTGGCGTGTTCGCGCACGGCACGTTCGACACGTGGTCTCCCGGCTACCTGATGTTCATTGCGGCGACGCACAACGGCATCAGCCGGTTGTATGAAACGTTCGGCAACGGCGGCTCGGCCGATACGCAAGAGCGCATTCTCGGACCCAACGACACGCAGCGCAGCTGGTACAAGCAGAATCCGCCGCTGCCGCGCGTGATGTGGTCGCTCCGCAACAACAACAACTACGAGCAGACGGGCCTTCTCGTCTCGCTGAACTACATCGCGAACAACCGGTATCAGATTCTCGAGAACTTCTACGAGAAGTCGAAGCGGTCGATTCTGAAGGCGAAGACCGAGGGACCGGCGGCCTACATCCTGACGGCGAACGACCCGCGGCCGGGCGCGCAGGCCGAGCTCCTGCGCATCCTGCAGAAGCAGCGCGTCGAGATCTCGCGCGCGACGTCGGCGTTCAGCGTCACGCTGCCCGTGAAAACGGTGGCTGCGGGCCGCGGTGGTCGCGGTGGCGGCCGGGGTGGACGCGGCGGCAATGGTGCTACCGACGGCAACGCCGAGGCGGTACAGCAGGCGTCTGCTCCCGAGACGCGTGAGTTCCCGGCGGGCAGCTACATCGTCCGGATGGATCAGCCGTACTCGCGCATCGCGGACGCGCTGCTCGACTATCAGTTCTGGTCACCGAACGATCCGCAGAAGCAGCCGTATGACGACACCGGGCTGGACGTTCCCCGAGGGCTTCGACGTTCAAGCGGTCCGCGTCACGGATCCCAAGGTTCTCAGCGTCGCGATGCAGGGCGTGACGGCCGAGATCAAAGCGCCTGGCGGCGTCACGGGAAGCGGCAGCACGTTCCTCATCAACGCGAACGGCGACAACGGCCTCATCACGCTGCGCTACAAGCTGAAGAGCGCCGACATCGAGGTCGCGGAAGACGGGTTCGACGCCGGCGGCGAGTCGTTCAAGCGCGGCTCATTCGTCATCAAGGGCGTGAGCCAGGGCGACCTCGATGCCGCGACGAAGGAGCTGGGGCTCAAGGTCACGGCGGTGGCGAGCGCCCCGAGCGTCAAGATGCATCCCGTGCGCGCGGCGCGAATCGCGTTGATGCACACGTGGCAGAGCACGCAGACGGAAGGGTGGTGGCGCTACGCGTTCGACGCGAACGGTATTCCGTACGACTACATCAGCACACAGGACGTCGCGAAGAATCCGAACCTCAACGCGAAGTACGACGTGCTGATCTTCGGCCCGGGTGGCGGCGCCGGCCGCAGCGTGATCGAAGGGATGCCGATGTGGCGCAATCCGATTCCGTGGAAGACGACGCCGCAGACGCCCAACATCGGCCGGATCGGGTCGACGGACGACATGCGTCCGGGCCTGGGATGGGACGGCCTCGAGAACATCGCGCGGTTCGTGAAGAACGGCGGCGTGTACATTGGCGCGGTGGCGTCGTCGCAGTTCGCGGTCGATTTCGGTCTCACGAACGGCGTGACGATGAGCACTGCCGGCCGCGGCACCGTGACGGGCACCTTCCTCCGCATGCGAGTCGTGGACGACGCGAGCCCGATCACCTACGGCGTGGCCGACGGCATCGCGGCGTATACGAATGACGGCGAGAGCTTCGGCGTGAGCGCGCAGCGAGTCGCCGGCGGGCGTGGCGGCGGCGGTGGTGGTGGCGGCGCCGGACGTGGGGGCGGCGGCGCGAATCGCGAGACGGGCCGCGGGCACCCGGACGACACCGACGAAGTGCAGGGGCGTCCGGCACTCGAGGATCGGTTCAAGGCGCCGCCGCGGCCGTCGGTGTCGCCGTGGCAGTATGCGCCGATCACGGAGGAACAGCTCCGGAATCCGCTCAACATCATTCCGCCGGATCAGCGGCCGCGCGTGGCGCTGCGCTATTCGCAGCAGAATGATCTGCTGGTGTCGGGGCTGTTGAGTGGCGGCGGGGACATCGCGCAGCGTCCGGCGGTCGTCGACTCGCCGCTCGAGAAGGGGCACGTCGTGCTCTTTTCGATCAATCCGATCTATCGCGGCGAGACGATCGGGACGTATCCGCTCGTGTTCAATACGATCATGAACTTCGACAACCTGAACGCCGGCCGGAAGGTCGACGCACGCTGAGCGAGCGGTTCCGTGTACAAAATGGGCGGCGCACTCGGCGTCGCCCATTTTCTTCGTCGGATCTTCCGGGAATTTTCCGGCGTGAGGCGGCGGGGAATTGAGCATGGCCCCACCGGGTTACTCTGCCGATCGAGATGAAACGATTGGCACGGCCGCGGATGGCACTGACGAACGCTGATGGCGTGGAAACACCAAGGACCATGGGTTCAGACAAAGCTCACACCCCGCCCCGAATGTCACGATCGAACGTCGCTGTGACGGTTCTCGTCGGCGCGTTGCTCGCGGGTCCTGGCACCGCGTCGCGCGCGCAGGCGCCATCAGATTCCGTATGTCGAGCGAGGCTCAACGCCGCCTCGACCGACTCGGAGACCACGCAGCTCGCCGTTCAGGTGACCGCGGCCGGATCGCCGGCGCGAATCACGCCGCACTACGCCACGATGATCGCCCAGGGCATCGGGCAAACGGTGCGCATCCCACGGCCGCTCCCGTTGGACGTCTATCAAGCGATGCTGAAGGGTGCGTGGCAGACGCTCAAGGGGACGTACCTCGCGAGCCTGCACCGAGACGGGCATCTCACCCGCGCGCGGTCCGCGGGCGGGACGAGCGCGGCGTTCGATGCGGCCGTGATCGCCGCGATTGCGGCGCTCGACACGAGCGGGCTGCTACCGCCGCCGGATTCCGCGACGCTGGGCGCTGACTCGATCGACCTGCGCATCGCGATCACACGCGACCCATCGTATTCGCCAAGTCGGCCGACACCGGCGGCGTTGGTGGACGGCGGGCCAGTTCCACTCATGCGGATCCGCGTCCCAATTCGCGAAGGCAGCGGCGGGCCCTATCCCAAGCCGAACAACCGCGCGCCGCTCTATCCGACCGCAATGCGGACGGCGAAGACCTCGGGCTCCGTTCAGCTCGCGTTCATCGTGAGGTCAGACGGCACCGTGGACATGGGCTCCATTCAGGTGGTGCGTGCCACAGCGGAGCCATTCGTTCGCGCGGTGTTGGACGCATTGCCGGCAATGCGATTCTTTCCGTTGACGGTCGAAGAGTGTCCAGTCGCCGGCATCGCGGAGATGCCCTTCACGTTCTCCGTGAGCGGTGGCCCTCCACCGCCTGGGTAGCGATCGTCGCGACAGATATTGACACCATTGTTGTACCATTGTAGTCTCCACGGTGTCCGCGCCTTGGAGGGCGTCATGCGTCGTGGGGACTTCGGTGTCGAGATACTGCCGTCGGCTGGCGCGCGCGTGCGCGAGCTCGACTCTGGCCACGTTCTCGCCAGACCTGGAACCGTCTACCGAATCAGGCTTCGCAATTTCGGTCCGCTCCACGCCGTCGTTGGCGTGGAGATCGATGGACGAAGCATTACTGCCGGCGGCCTCGTGCTTCGTCCGTGGAGCTACACGGACCTCGAGCGCCCCGTCGACGACGGCGATACCGGACGATTCACGGTCTCGGCCGAAGGAGACGAGATCGTCTTCGGCCCCGACGGCGGGCGCGACAACGACGCGCTCGGCCTGATTCACGCGAGCTTCCGCCGGGAGTTGCCGAGCGGGCGCGCGCATCGCGACTTCCCGGACGGAATCGCCGTGCCGATGCGGCCCATCTTCGGCGACGACCTTCGCGCTCGCCGAACGCGTATCGATGCGCTCATGGCTCCTGCGGACGTCGTCCGGGAGCCGGCGGTCGACTTCGAGCGCGCGGCGGGGACCGGGCTGACCGGCCACTCCGATCAACAGTTCGTGCCCACCACGCTTGGTCCACTCGAGGCCGACGCGACGGTGATTCAGCTGCGCTTGGTGATCGGCAGCGAGGCGGCGATCGCCGCGGCGCCAGCGACGACCATCGAAGATCAGGCGCCCGCGCGACCGGCGGCGCGACCGTGAATCGCACGAAACCGTCCGCGCCGAATCGCATCGTTGCGCGCTCGGTATCCGACGAGCGCGGCGACGCGGAGCGTGCCGCGCTCGCGGAGCTCGAGCAATGGCGACGGCGCGCGATTCCGGACGAGAGCACGCCGCTCGACGCCGACGATCTCGTGACGCTACTCCGTGATTGCGTTGCGACGCTCGGACTCGATCCGGAGATCGCGAGCGTGAGCGTGAGCACCGTGCACTACTACCGGCGAAAGGACATCATCGACCCGCCGGTTGGAAAGACCGCCGCCGCGCGATACGACGTCCATCACTTGTGGCAGGTCGCCGGCGCGCGTCTCGCCGGTGCGCTCGGGCTCGTGACGCTCGCCGAGGCGCGCGAGGTGATTCGCGGCTCTCGCGCCGATGCGTCGCTGCCGTTTCTCGCCGCGCGCATAGCCGATTCGCGGGCGAGAGCGAGCGTGCGCACGACGACCCCGCCGATCGAGGATCAGCGGCGTCCCCTCAGGGGCTCCGCGCCGCCGGCAACCGCGCTTCCGCCGCTCGCGAACGCCACCATCGTCGCGCTGCCTGGCCACGCGTGGTGCGTCGTTCCGGCGAGTCACCCGGCACATCACTCGCCGGACGCGGCGCGCGCGCTCGCGCACGCGCTCGCCGACGCGCTCCTGCAACACCACGCTTCTCGAGGTTGACATGACGACGCTGCATGTTCCCTACGTCATCGAGCGTTCGCCGCGCGGCGAACGCTCGTACGACATCTTCTCGCGGCTGCTGATGGATCGCATCGTCTTCCTCGGCAGCGAGGTCAACGACGACGTTGCGAACATCCTGATCGCGCAGTTCCTCTTTCTCGAAGCTGACGCGCCGGGCAAGGAGATTCAGTTCTATATCAACTCGCCTGGCGGCGTGGTCTCGGCGGGGCTCGCGATCTACGACACGATGCAACACCTCACGTCTCCGATCGCGACGATGTGCGTCGGGATGGCGGCGAGCATGGGGTGCTTTCTGCTCGCCGCGGGCGCCAAGGGACGACGCTCCGCGCTGCCGAACGCGCGCATCATGATGCATCAGCCGTCCGGCGGCACGCCGCGGGGCAGCGCGGCGGACATCGAGATCGCGGCGCGCGAGATTCTGCACAATCGCGCGACGCTGTTCGAGCTGCTCGGCAAGCACACCGGGCAGCCGCTCGAGCGGATCGAGCGCGAGTTCGAGCGCGACCACTGGTTCTCGGCCGTGGACGCGAAGCGCTACGGCTTGATCGACCACGTGATCGAGTCGCGGGACGGTGAGCGGGAAGAGAACCTGCCGATGGCGGCTGACTGAGAAGCGCGCGCGCGGCCGGAACTGCCGATCCCTCGCTCCGCGCGGGATGACACGGCTAGTTTGATCGCGTGGATCCCCTGTCCGATGTCCTGCGGGCGGTGCGCCTCACGGGCGCGCACTTCTACATGGTCGAGGCCACGCACCCGTGGTCCGTGCTGACCGTCGAGGCGACGAAGCTCGTTCCGCGCGTGCATCCGGCGGCCGAGCATCTCGTCTCATACCACATCCTCACGTCCGGCGAGTGCTGGGGCGGTGTCGCCGGAGATGAGCAAACGCTCATGCAACCGGGCGACGCGATCGTGTTTCCGCAGGGCGACGCCAACCTGTTGTCCAGCGCGCCGAGCCGTATCGTAGACGCCATGACGGTCGACGCGACGCCGCGCCGGTATCCGAACACGGTCATGGTCGGCGCGGGCTCCGGCTCGAAGGCCACGTTCGTCTGCGGATTTCTCGGCTGCGACCTTCGTCCATTCAATCCATTGCTCGCCGCGCTGCCGCGCCGGATCATCGCGCGCGGCGCCGCCGGCGACTGGCTCGCGGAGTTTCCCCGGCACGCGCTCGCGGAGTCGCGCGATCCCAAACCCGGCAGCGAGACGATGCTCACGCGCATGGCCGAGCTGATGTTCGTCGAAGTCGTGCGCCGGCACGTGGCATCGCTTGCGTCGCACGAGACGGGGTGGCTCGCCGGCCTCACCGACGCCGTCGTGGGTCCGGCGCTCCGTTTGCTGCACGAGCGGCCCGAGCACGCGTGGACGCTGCCGGAGCTGGCGCGCGCCATCGGCACCTCGCGGACGGTGCTCATCGAGCGGTTTTCGGCGCTGGTCGGCGTGCCGCCGATGCAGTACCTGACACAATGGCGATTGCAGTTGGCCGCCGACCAGCTCGCGCGCGGATCGGCCAAGGTGGCGGCGATCGGCGCGCGAGTCGGGTACGAATCGGAGGCGGCGTTCAGCCGCGCCTTCAAGCGCGCGACGGGGCAGAGCCCGTCGGCCTGGCGGAGCGCTCGCCAGGTCGGCTAGCCCACGAGGCCTAGTGGCCTTCGACGACCTCGATGATCTGGTCGGCGACGAGGCCGTGGCCGTCGCGATGCACGCGGATCGCCGACTCTTTGTCGGGCGCTTCGATCAGACAAAAGACCTGCCCCGTCTGCTTGTTGTACCAATACTTGAGATAGTTCGCGCCGTGTTTGTCCTGCGTCTCGAGATCCTTCTGATGCGCACCGGCGACCGCTTCGTCGGTCAATCCCGGAATGTGGTCATGTACATCGATGAAGAGCGCCATCGTGACTCCTGTCTTTGTGTGGCGTCGCGGAGCGACCGTGCGCCGCGCCGGAGAAGGAAGGCTACGGTCCTCGTGACGAGATGAGGATGACTGTGCGGCCGGATCGCTTGCTCTCGCGTCCGCCACCGTGAATCGGCTATGCTCGATCTCGCTGGCACGGTGTCCGCATTGACGGTCTGCCATACTCATCCCGGAGGCGAGCGTGGCAGACGTCAACATTCAGCAGGCTCCACCCGAAGCGCCGCGGGGCAGCGGCGGTGGCGGCGGTGGATCGGGTGTGGGCTGGGCCGTGGCGATCGTCGTTCTGCTCGCCGTCATCGGCTGGCTCGTCTTCGGCGGGGGCTTGCACAAGACGTCGACGTACAAGGCGGATGTGAAGATCAGCACGCCAGGCTCGGCGCCGTCGAGCGGCTCGGCCGGCGGAAACGTCGCGCCTCCGAGCGCGAATCCGGCGCCGCCGAGCGGGAATGGGGCCCCGCCGGCTGGAAACGCTGCTCCGCCGAAGAATCCGTAAGCCCAGCTACCCACGCGCGGCGGTGCTCCACCATTGGAGCCCGCCGTGGGTCAATGGGTCGTCCTATTGACATTCGATACGAGATCGCGTTAGTGTCGCGTCGACATCCGATAGGACTGCCATGCCGCGCCAGACGCCGCTGCTGCAAGGAACGCTCGACGTCCTCATTCTCAAAGCCCTGAGCCTCGAGCCGCTGCATGGACTTGGCGTCTCGCGGCGCATCGAGCAGATCACGCGCGGTGCGTTCGTCGTCGGCGCGGGATCGCTCTTCCCCGCGTTGCACCGCCTCGAGGAGCAGGGGTGGCTCGAGGCATCGTGGGGAGAGTCGGAGAATCGCCGCAAGGCGAAGTTCTACACGCTCACCAAAGCCGGCCGGCGACAGCTGACGACGGAAGCCGCGGAGTGGAAGCGGATCGTCGGCGCGATGTCGCTCGCGCTCGAGGCGGGCTGAGCGTGCGGATCGGCACGCGGCTCGGCGCTCTCTGGTGGACCCTCGTCCGCCGCGATCGTGTGGACGATTGACGGCGGAGAGAAGGAACGGTGTGCGGAGACGTGGGAGACGCCAGATTTGGGTGCGAAGATTTCGGACCTTCGCCGATCGCCGGACGCCGCTCCCCTTTCGCTTCGCAACATGTCCATCGAGCTTTCACCTGACACGACCAAGCGCCTCATCGCATCGATTCGACGCTACTTTGCCGACGAGCTGGATCAGGACATCGGCGATCTCAAAGCGCGGCTCGTGCTCGAATACTGCCTGCAGGAGATCGGCCCCTCCGTCTACAACCAGGCGATCGCCGACGCGCAGGCGTTCTTCTCGCGAAGCGTCGCGGATCTCGAGGGCGCATGCTCCGAGCGCGAGCTCACCTATTGGAAGCGCTGACCATGTCCATGCACAAACTCGCTCTCATGGTCCGCGCGTTGAGCGCATGCGCGGGCCTGGCCACGACCGCCGCCGCGCAAGCCAGTCCTGACTGGACGGCGCCGTTTCCGCCATTTCACATCGTCGGGAACGTCTACTACGTGGGCAGCAAAGGGCTGGCGACATACCTCATCACCACGCCGCAGGGGCACATTCTCATCAACAGCGACCTCGAAGCCAACGTGCCGATGATCAAGTCGAGCATCGAGCAACTGGGCTTCAAATTCAGCGACGTCAAAGTTCTGTTGATCAGCCATGCGCACTGGGACCACGACGCCGGCAGTGCCAAGCTCAAGGCGCTCACCGGCGCGAGGTACATGGTGATGGACGCCGACGTTCCGGTCGTCGAGTCAGGCGGCAAGAGCGACTTCCAGTACGGCGCCGATACGACGACGCTATATCCACCGGTCAAGGTCGATCGCGTACTGCACGACGGGGACTTGGTCAAGCTGGGCAACGCCGTTCTCGTCGCCCATCTCACACCGGGACACACGAAGGGCTGCACGACGTGGACGATGACGGTCCGCGAGGGCGGCAAGACCTACCACGTCGTCATCATCGGCAGCCCGAACGTGAACGCCGGCTACAGGCTCGTCGACAACGCGAAGTATCCGGGCATCGCGGCCGACTTCGAGCGCACGTTTCGCGTGCTCAAAGCACTCTCGTGCGACATCTTCCTCGGCGCGCATGGCAGCTACTTCGACATGGAAAAGAAGTACGCGCGGATGAAGGCCGGGGACGCGAACGTGTTCGTCGATCCAACGGGGTGCGCGGCGTACATCGACGAGCGTGAACGTGCCTTTCGCACGGAGCTCGCGAAGCAGACGGCAGCGAAAGGAACATCGTAGCGAGCAGCTCGTTGGCTCCGTGGTGACATGATCTGGTCGCGGAGAACATCTGCCCGCGTCGCGCAGCTTCGGAGAGGCGCGAGCCGGCCGCCGGCGTCTGCGGACCAGCCGCGCGCGGGATGACCACTTCACTTCGGCGGTGGGTGGGCCGCGCAATCGACGTTCCGGGCCGAGAATGCCATGGATACGATTCGCCAGTCGGCGCCGACGCGCTGCAGCTGCGCCGAGTTCGACCCGCATTGCGTGCGGGCGCCATTGCGATAGATGTCGTAGTCGAACCACACGTGGCCGAGCGTGCCGCTCGTCTCCGTGACGGGATTCCACGCGCGCTCGATCCATGAGCCGGGCGCGTTGTTGCCGGCGAATTTCACGAAGTCGTCGACGGAGAGCGCGGTGACCTTGTCACCCGGCGCGTTCGGCGCGGGCGGGATGATCACGCGGCCGCCGGCCAGAAAGCGGACGCGGACAGCGGCGGTATCGGAACGCTTCATCGCGTCGAAAAGCCGATCGATCGCGGACGTGATCGCGGTATCGGGCGATTGGGCGTGAGCCGGGAGCGACAACAGTGAGACGGCGAGAGCGACGCGTAGCACAGGAACGTCTCCGCAGGGTCGATATCCGACACGATAGCATGTGGCGGGTGCCGCATGCGTATGAGTTCTGCAAAAGTGCCTCGGACCGAATGGCAGTTTTGTACTAGACGACTCGGAACGACCGCCAGGGAGCTGCTTCATGGCGCCGCGTCACAAGAAGCCGTGGACTCGTCACCGGGCGGATTCCGTCGATCGCGGTACGCGAACACCTTGCGACACACTCCCAGCGGAGATTGCCATGGGCGCACTACGACATCGCATCGGCCGTATCGCCATCGCCGCGCTCATCGCGGTCGCCGTAGGGGCCGCGCCGGCCCGTGCTCAGGATGGTCTTCCGCCGCGCGATCAGTGGCAGCGCGTGCCGGAGATTCTCGCCGCGATGCGGGTCGCCAACGGCCAACGCGTGGCCGATGTCGCGGCGGGTCGCGGGTACCTCACCAAGTACCTGGCTCGAGCCGCGGGGAAGCCCGGACGCGTATTCGCCGTGGAGATCGGCGACGACGAGTTGCGCGCGCTGCGCGTGCTGGCCGCGAGCGACTCACTGGCGAACATCGAGGTGATCGCGGGTACCGAGTCCGACCCAAAGCTTCCGGGCGCACTCGACGGCGCCGTGATCCTCAACTCGTATCACGAGCTGACGCGGCATCAGGCGATGCTCCGAGCGATCAAAACGGCGCTGCGGTCGGGCGCGCTGTTGGTGATCGTCGACAACGCGGCGCTCGAGGGCTGGTTCACCGAACGCGACGATCAAGCCAGCCACCACGCGTTGGATCCGCGCTACGCCGAGGCGGAGTTGCGTGAGGCCGGCTTCGAGATCGTCGACCGGCGGGACCAGTTCATCGTCGAGCCGTACGCGCAATGGATGATCGTCGCGCGGCGGCCGTGACGACGTGGCGCACTCTGCTGTCGCGGTGCGACGAGCGCGGGGGTTGCCAGCATTGCGACAAAGGGCTCGACCAGGGCTGATTTCATCGATCAGCGGCGAGAAGGGTTGACCCAGGCTCGGAGGACGGCGCGATGTTGCAAGACTCACCGATGTATTCGTACATCCCGGCGAAGGACGTGACGAGAGCGCGGCGCTTCTACGAAGAGAAGGTGGGGCTGAAGCCGGCACGAGAGCTGGCCGGCGGCGTGATCTACGAATTCGCGGATCACACGTCGTGTTTTCTCTATCCGACCCCCAACGCCGGCACGTCCAAGGCGAGCCAGGCGTTCTGGCAGGTGGCGGACGTCGAGCGCGAGGTGTCGGAGCTCAGGGCGCGCGGAGTGACGTTCGAGGAGTACGACATGCCGGGGCTCGAGACCGTGAATGGGATCGCCACCGGGGGCGGCGCCAAGGCGGCGTGGTTCAAGGACACTGAAGGGAATACGATGGCGATCATTCAGAACGTCTCATAGCGGCGTTCAGACGCCGAGGCAACCCTCCTGCGGGTTGGCGGAACGCTGCGCCTGTGGAAGCCCGCGCCGGTGACGCCAGTGATGACCTATGAGTACAGCACCGGGTGCGGCCTCGGGTGGGGGTGCGGCGACGACGCCGTGTGCCATCCCGCACCCGATAGAAGTTGTCTTCAGGAATTCGGCGATCCCAAGGGCAACGCGCTCTCGCTTGGCGTAAGCGGCGACTGGCGGGGGTACATCATCGGAACGGCGTCCGCCGGCACCGCATGGTATTTCAAACGCGCGAAGTTCATCGACGCCAACGTCGGGCTCCAGATCGGTTCACACGTGGCTTTCGTGGTGGATGCACGGCACATCGTCACGACGGACGAGCGCGGTGACCGCGTGTGGCTCTTTCCAATCTCGCTCGGCTTGCGCGTTCAGTAGGTATCGAGTTCAACGACGGACGGCCGATACTTCCAGGTGTGAAAGGCCTCTTCATCGTCGTGTCGGCGACAGTCGCAATGGGCGTCACCGCGGTCGCGTGTTCGTCGGGAGATCGTGTGAACGGTCCGGTCGACATCGTGCCCGCGAGCGTCGCGAGCTGCGGGACGTCCACCGCGCTGTTCACCGTCACGCCGATCGCGACGGCGAACATCATGGGCTGGGTGCGCTCGGCGCACTCAATCCGCCCGGGCACACGTTTCCGACGGATCATCAGTACATCTATCTCACGACAACATCGCCGGCACCGTGCAAGGCGTGTGGCTCAACCCGTCGCAGCCGACGTACCCGGAGACGCCACATCTCGCGATCGTGCCGGACAACGTGACGCCGTCGATGATCGACGTGTCGATCGGGGCGTCGCTGTCGGGCATCACATCTGGCGCGTACAGCTTTGCCCCGTCGCCTACCGGGACGGTGAATCGCGATCCGTCGTCGATCACCCCCGGCTCCACGCTGTATTGCTGGGAGATCGGCTACTCGTCGACCGATCGGCGCGGCGTGGTGCTCGTGCAGCTGGCCGACCCGACCATGCTCGTCGCCGAGGCACGGGCAGGCGCGAACCGAACGTGCGCCGGGGAGCAGCCGTGGGCTTTCACGAGCGCGGCCTTCACGTACAAGCGGTGAACTGCCGATCCCTCGCCGGGCTCGGGATGACAGACAGGTTCGGGATGACGCAAGGGGCGCTCGAGATGACGAGATTGAGAAATCGAGTCTTGTGAACCCGGTGCCCGGCGCCGTAAGTTCGCGGCATCCCTCCCCGGGTGACGATGCCCGAACAACCGCTCGATCGCCTTCGCCAACAACTGACGGGACGTTATCGAATCGAGCGTGAGCTTGGCCGTGGAGGCATGGCCACGGTCTATCTTGCCGTCGATGAGCATCACGACCGGTCGGTCGCGCTCAAGGTCCTTCACCCCGATCTCGCGGCGACGCTCGGCTCCGAGCGCTTTCAGCGCGAGGTCAAGCTCGCGGCGCGGCTCCAGCATCCGCATATCCTGAGCGTCTTCGACTCGGGGGACGCGAACGGCCTCCTCTGGTTCACGATGCCGTTCGTGGAAGGACAGTCGTTGCGAGATCGGCTATCGCGCGAAGGGCAGCTGTCGATTCCGGACTCGTTGCGGATCGGCCGTGAAGTCGCGCTGGCACTCGACTTCGCGCATCGGCACGGTGTGGTGCATCGTGACATCAAGCCCGAGAACATCCTGCTGATCGAAGGGCAGGCGATGGTTGCAGACTTTGGCATCGCGCGCGCGATGACTGGGGAAGGCGCCTTGACGCAGACCGGATTGGCGGTCGGCACGCCAGCCTATATGAGCCCGGAGCAGGCTTCGGGCGAACATGGGCTCGACGCACGTGCCGACATCTATTCGCTGGGCTCCGTCATCTACGAGATGCTCGCCGGCGAGCCGCCGTTCACCGGCCCGAACGCGCAGGCGGTGATCGCGCGCAAGATGACCGAGGTGCCGCGAGCCATCAATGTCGCGCGTAACACCGTTCCGTTGGAGCTGGCGGATCTCGTCAACGCGACCCTGGCGCGTTCGCCGGCCGACCGGCCAGCGTCAGCGCGGGACGTGGCGACGACGCTCGAGACGATCGCCGCGAGCGGGCGAACGGGCGTGACCGCGACGATGACTCCGTCGATGATCGGCGGGCGTCGCCGGGTGTGGGTGTTCGCGGCGGTCGTCGTCGCGCTGGCTCTCCTCGCGCCGGTGCTCTGGCGCCAAATGCGGAGCGGGAACGCCTACCGCATCGCCGTGATTCCGTTCGACAACGCGGGCGGCGCCGACGACGACTACTTCGCGGACGGCATGACGGACGAAGTCCGGAGCAAGCTGTCGTCGATTCCCGGCCTGCAAGTCACTGCCCGCGCCAGCACGAGCCAATACAAGCGCTCCAAGAAGGACCCGAAAGACATCGGTCGCGAGCTCTCCGTCGACTACTTGCTGACGGGCACCGTGCGCTGGAATCGCACGCAGGGTGCCGATCGTGTGCGCGTGACGCCGGAGCTGATCCAGGTCTCGAATTCGGCAATGAAGTGGTCGGAGCCGTTCGACACGGTGCTGTCGGACGTCTTCGCCGTGCAGGCGAACATCGCGTCGCGCGTCGCGAATCGGCTGAACATCGCGCTCGCCCCGCCCGCGCAGCAGCGGATCGCCGAGCGTCCGACGTCGAACCTCGACGCGTATGATGAATTTCTGAAGGGCGAACAGATCACGGCGAGCATCGGCACGAGCGACTCGAAGTCGCTCAACGCGGGCATTCCGCATTACGAGCGCGCGGTCGCGCTCGATTCGTCCTTCCTCCAGGCGTGGGCGCAGCTGGCTCGCGCGCGCGCGTATTTGTTCGACAACACGCCAACCGTGGAAGCTGGTGAGCGCGTGCGTGAGGCGGCCGAACGGGCCAAGAGCCTCGGCCCGAATCGGCCTGAGGCGCATCTCGCCATGGGCACCTACCTCCGGCTGCTCAAGCTCGATTACGAGGGCGCGCGGGCCGAGTTCGAGGCGGGCTTGAAGACGGATCCGGCCAATGCGGACCTTCTCGTGTCGATCGCGGGTGTCGATCGGATTCTGGGACGCTTCGACGACGCGCTCGTCCACGCGCAGCAGGCATTCAAGCTCGATCCGCGGTCGGTCCGAACGGCGGCTCGCGTTCCGAGCGCCTTACACGACTTGCGTCGATTTTCGGACGAGCCGCCTGCCTGGGATCGCGCACTCGCGTTGGCGCCGCAGAGCCTGTCGATCATCCAAGGCAAAGCGTTCGCGTACCTGTCGATGGGACAGCTCGACAGCGTTCACGCATTGGTCGCCGACAAGCTCAAGACCGTCGACACGACGGCGCTGCTCGTTCGCTTTGCGTTCTTCCAGGAAACGATGTGGGCGCTGCCGCCGGAGCTCTGGCCAAAGATCGTCGTTCTCACGGTGAAGGACTTCGACAACGACCGTGGACACTGGGGACTCAAGATCGGGCACACGTACAAGCTGATGGGTGACACCGCGCGCGCTCGCATGTTCGGCGACTCGGCGCGTGTTGCGTTCGAGGCGCAGTTGAAGGATTTCCCCGATCGCGCGCAGCTGCGCGAGCTCTGGGCGCGCGCACTCGCGCTGGGCGGACACAAGCGCGAGGCGGTTCAGGAGGCGGACAGCTCGCTCAAGGTGCGCGAGACGACGGCCGATGCCTCGATTCGTCCCTACATCCGCTTCCAGGCGGCGCGGGTGCTCATTCAGTCCGGCGAGTACGAACGCGCGATCGACATCATCGAGCAGCTCGTGACGATGCCGGCGAGCGACGTGACGCCGGCATATCTTCGGATCGATCCGAGCTTCGCGCCGCTCAAAGGGAACCCGCGGTTCGACAGGATCGTCGCGGAAAAGCGGTAACAACGGGACAGCAGATCCTTCGCTGCGCTCAGGATGACAAGCGGGGGTCGTTCAAACCGCCGGGACCTCGCGGCTGTCGAACGGACAATCCCCGCACGCTGAGCCGCCGACATGCTCCAGGATCTTCGCTTTGCGATCAGAACGCTGATCAAGAGTCCGTCGTTCTCGATCGCCGCCATCGTCTGCATGGCGCTCGGCATCGGGGTCAACTCGACGATCTTCAGCTCCGTTCGCGCCGTGCTGCTGCGGCCGTTCCCGTACAAGAATCCGGACGAGCTGCTCGGGATCGGGGAGTCCAATCCGCGGCGCGGATGGCACATGAACACGGTGTCGTATCCGAACTTCCGCAGCTGGCAGGCGCAGAATCGGACGCTCGAGAGCGTGGCGATCTACACCGGCACGTCATACAACCTCGCGAGCGGCGACGGCGCCGACTACGTGCTGGGCGCAACCGTCTCGTGGACGGCGTTCCACGTGCTGGGTGTCGCGCCGACGATCGGTCGCGATTTTCGTGAGGACGAAGACCGGGTCGGCGCGCCGCGCGTCGTGATCATCAGCGATCGCCTCTGGCACGACCGCTTCGACGGCCGCGCCGACGTCCTCGGCAAGTCGATCACGGTCAATGGCAGTCCATCCACGGTGATCGGCGTCATGCCGCGGGGGTTCGAGTTCCCATATCAATCCGCCGCGTGGACGACGATGCGGCTCGATCCGCTCAACAATCGCGGGAATCACTCGTGGAACGTCGTCGGCCGGATGAAGCCCGGCGTGACGATCGACCAGGTGCGCGACGACATCGTGCGCATCGCGGCGTCGCTCGAATCGCAGTATCCGGCGAGCAACACGGGCTGGAGCGGCGAGGCGAAGACGTTCCGCGACCAGCAGGCGGGGAACATCAAGCCGATGCTCATGATCATGATGGCGTCGGTCGCGTTCGTGTTGTTGATCGCCTGCGCCAACGTCGCGAACCTCCTGCTCGCGCGCGCCGCGGCGCGGTCCAAGGAGATGGCCATTCGCGTGGCGATGGGCGCCGAGAGCTGGCGGGTGATTCGGCAGCTCCTCATCGAGAGCATCGTGGTGTCCCTTGCCGGTGCGACGCTGGGGATCGGATTCGCCTATGCGTTTCTCCAGTGGATCAAGTCGGCGATTCTGAGTGGCATTCCGTTCTGGATGGAGTTCAAGATCGACGGCCAGGTGTTGGCGTTCACCGCCGCGATCGCGGTGGGCACGGGTCTGCTGTTCGGGATCGTGCCGGCAATTCAATCGGCGCGGCCGAATCTGACCGAGACGCTGCGCGACGCGGGGGCCCGCGGGTCGAGCGCGGGCAAGGCCCGCCAACGGTTGCGGAGCAGCCTGGTGGTCGGCGAGATGGCGCTCTCCGTCGTGCTGCTCGTCGGCGCCGCGCTGCTCATCCGCAGCTTTGTCGACATGCAGCGCGTGCATCCCGGCTTCGACCAGACCAATCTTCTCACGCTGCGGCTGACGCTCGCCGGTCCGGCGTACGACTCGGTCTACAAGCGCCACGCGTTCTGGGATCGAGTGCTCACCGATCTCAACGCGCGACCGGGCGTCGTGTCCGCGGCGATCAGCAACAACATTCCGCTCTCCGGGAACAACAACAACAGCTTCATCAACATCGCCGACAAGCCGGCGCCGGTTGGTCAGGAGCCGTTGCTCGAGATCCGCTGGGTGTCGCCGCGCTATCTCGAGACGATGCGCATTCCGATCCTGCGCGGACGAATGTTCACGCAGCAGGAGTGGGCCGACAGCGGGCTCGCTGGGCGCGTCGCGGTGATCAACGAGAACATGGCCAAGCATTTCTGGGGCAGCGCCGACGCCGCGCTCGGCAAGCGATTCACGTTCGGCGGGGCGCTCGACACGAGCTCGCGCTGGAACACGATCATCGGCGTCGCGGCCGACATCAAGGACCGGGAGCTCAAGTCCGATCCCAACTTCCAAGGCTACATGCCGTTCCGTCAGGGCGGATGGAATGCTTCGGCGATCGTCGTCCGCACGCAGGGCGAGCCGACGCGCGCCACGACGACTGTGCTGAACGCGCTCAAGCAGGTCGATCGGCAGGTACCTGCCTATCGCGTGATGAGCATGGAGGCCAACATCGCGCAGTCGTACTGGGCGGCGGCGATGTACAGCAAGATGTTCGGCGTGTTCGCGGCGATCGCGGTCGTGCTCGCGTCGGTCGGCGTCTACGGCGTCATCTCCTATGCGGTCTCGCAGCGGACGCAGGAGATCGGCGTGCGCGTCGCGCTCGGAGCGCAACGCGGCGATGTCCTCAAGCTCGTCGTCGGCCAGGGCGCGATGTTGGGCTTGTTGGGCGTCGGCATCGGGCTCATCGGAGCGCTGAGCGTTACGCGCTTTCTTCGCACGATGCTGTTCGGCGTCTCGCCTTTCGACCCGGCGAGCTTCATCGGCGTATCGCTGGGGCTCACGGTGATCGCACTGTGGGCGAGCTACATTCCGGCGCGGCGCGCGGCGCGAGTGGATCCGGTGGAAGCGCTTCGATACGAATAAACCCCTGCGGTGCTCAGCGAACGAGCGCGCGCCAAATCGCCGGATCCTCTTGGCCGATTCGCCAGAGCGCGATGCGCCGGATCCCCGCGTCCGTCGTCTGCCGCACGAGCGTCGAGAGGAGCTCGGCGTCCGTCACCCAGATCTCCCACTCGCCGGGCTTCGCGCCGCGGAGCGTGTTCGATTTTTGATCTCGCGTGAGTGGCACGCCGGCCTGCGCGGCGATGCGCTTCGCGTCGACGAACGTGACGTCTTCGGCCGCTGACTTTTTCTTGAGCGACCACCGATAGCCGTAGACGGGAAGCGCGGCGACGATGCGCGCGGCGCCGACTTCCGCGATGCGCGCGGCGAGCGCGGATCGCACCCAGTCGGGCTCCGAGATCGGTCCCGGCGCCGACGTGGACCAGTGCTCGTCGTAGAGCATCGGCATGACGAAGTCGGCGACGGCGGCGATCGGCCGCGCCGGATAGCCCACGGTGTCGGTTGCCGGAATCGCAACGACGACCGTCGAGACGTGTCGCGCGTGCGCGGAGTCGGCGATCGCTTTGATGACGTGCAGCAACGCCGGTCGATCGGCGCGCTCGAGGGACTCGAAGTCGAGCACGAGGCCGGCGTAGTGCAACGAGGCGGCGTGGCCAGCGATGGCGCCGGCGGCTTTCGCGAGACGCGCGTCGTCGCGGCCGAGCGCGCGAACGGAGCTCGGATGAAAACGGTCGCCGTGCCACGAGGTCACGATCGCCATGCGCTTGACGCGACTCGCGCCGAGGCGCATCGTGTCCGGGTAGGGCGACGGAAGGATGGGCTGTGCGGTGTTACTGTCGAGTCCGATCCAGCCGGTGACGGCGGCGTCCAGGTGCGGCGCGTTCGCTCGGAGGCTAGAATCGCTGCGTGGGTCCCATGGCCCGGTGAACGCCCACAACTCGATTGGCGCCGAGGCGCGGTTCGCGGAGACGCTCAGTCCAAGAAGAAAAACGATTCCAATTAGCCGTTTCATCTCGCGGCACGTGAATTGAGGTCCAGTGCGCTGCGCGCCCCCCGCGCTGTCCGCCTCAACCATCGTGCCAACCTCGTCATCGGACGCGTCGTGAAGAGGGAAGGCGAAATCGCTCGCAGTCTCATAGCAAGTGGAGTCCCTCTCCTCGACGACTGGCTGTCCGGCGTCCGAGAGGGCGGTGCACATCTGCTGACCGGCGGAACGGGGAGCGGCAAGAGTAGCATTGCGCTGCAATTCGCCGACGCCGGCGTTCGGCGAGGGCAATCGGTGGTGATGCTGGTGCACGCGCGCGCCGACGACGTGAAGTCGCATGCGCGATATCTCGGGCTCGACCTCGACGCGTCGCTGCGCGACGGGCGCTTGGTTCTGCTTCGGTACCGGTCCGACTTTGTCCAACGAGCGGCACAGGCAGTGTCCCCGGAACAGGTCGTGTCGGACCTGGCTCGGATCATCTCGCCCCACCGTCCCGCGCGGCTCATCATCGACACGCTGTCGCCATTGGTGACGTCCGGACCGCCGGTTGGGCTCGTCATGTCGGCGCTGGCCGATTTGCTCGAGCAGGCCGACAGCACGGCGCTGGTGACCTTTCCGGAAGATCTCTCCGCCGGCTACGATCGCAACCTCGAACCGCTCGTTCAAGGCGCGGCCGCCGTCATTCGTCTGGCGCGCGAGGACGCGAACGTCCGCCGAGCGGAGCTCGTGAGCATTCGCTACCCCGCGCCGGCGACGCCGACGATCCGATTCGTGGTACGGCGCGACGTCGGCATCGTCACAGATCACACGATTCGCGGCGATCGCGCCGTGTTGAGGATGCAGTAAATGCGGTACGCGCTGTTCTTCGCGCTCAGCGTCATCGGTCTGACGGCCGGCGCGCTCGCCGCGTTCGATCACATCAGCGTCACCGGCGCGGCTCTCCCGCGCGCCGATTCGCTCGCGGGCCCGACGGCCGATACGTTGCCGACGCCTCAAGTCGTCACGCCGGTCGTGCCGACCGCCGCCGACTTCGCGCAATTCGCCGCGTCTGACAGCATGTGGCGTGACGCGAACGCTCGGGCATACACGGTGGCCGAGCTGCGCGCGCGCGGTGACGGCAAGCGCACGGCGCGCGAGGTCGTGCAGGATCGCACGTTCCAGCTCGTGAAATCGGGCCAACGTGCCGCCGCGATCGCGGAGCTCGAGCATTGGGTGGCCGGGCATCCCGCCGACGACCAGTCGCTCCTATCGCTGGCCCGGCTGCTGAACGAAGCGGGCCGCAGCGACGACGCGATCGGTCGATATCGGCAGATTCTCGCGCTGCATCGGCGCGCGCGGTGAGCATGGTGCGGCCCGTCGGCCTTCGTCACGTATTGCTCGCCGCGCTCTGCGTGCTCGTCGGACCGCGCGGACTCGCCGCACAACGCCGGGGCGCCGCCGCCGCGTCTTCGAAAGCGCTCTCGACGAACACGGCCGAGGTGCGCGCCGAGCTCGCGGCCGTGTTGCTTCAATCGAAGAAGTACGCCGACGCGGCTCGCGAATACCGCGCGCTGCTCTCGCGCGACAGCGACAACTTCGACTATCGCCTTGGCCTTGCGCGCGCGCTCGCGTGGGGGGGTCAGTCACAGGACGCCGAGCGCGAGCTGCGCGTGCTGCAGGCGAAGCACCTGCAGGTCGCGACCATCGACACGCTGCTTCGCGCCGTCCGCGAGTCGATGGAGCCGCAAGCCGGCGAAGCGATGTCATGGGTGGCCGAGCGGCCGACGTACGCGCCCTATCGCCTCGCGCTCGCGCGCGCTCTCGCACGAGAGCATTTCGACCGGCTCAGCGGCGCGCAGTACGATACGCTCATCGCGGGCACGAGTATCGGAGAGATTCCGCCGCCGCTGGTGCTGCGTCATGAGCAGATCAACATGTATCTCGAGGCGAAGAACGTCGTCGCCGGCGCGGCGAGCATGCGTGCCCTCCTCCGCGCCGTGCCCGCCGACACCGAAGCACGTCATCAGCTGGCGGTGCTGCTCACGGACGGCCGATGGAAGACGGAAGGACGCGCGCAGTACGACACGCTGATTGCCACCGCGCCGACCGCTGGGCTGTTCACCGAGCGCGGACAGCTCCGTCTCGAGCTGGCCGATACGAGCGGCGCCGAGTCGGACATGACGGCGGCGCTTTCCCGCGGCGGGACCGTCACCGCGTATCTCACGCTCGGCAATCTGTATCGCGCACGAGGCGACAACGCGCCCGCGCGCACCATGTACCGTCTCGCGCTCGGCGGTTTGACGGACCAGCCGGACATACGGCGTTCGGTGAAGGCCGCGTTGGCCGAGATGGCTCGCGAAGATCGCCCGGTCGCGGCGTTCGCGCCACACGTCGGCGATGATCCGGGCTGGGGCGTGAACAGCGAGGGGGTCGGCGACAACCTCGGCGTCTACTATGCCGGCTCGACGCTCAGCGGCACCGCTCCGCTTGGCAGCAATGTTCGGATCGGCGCCACCGCACTGCATCAATACCTCGGAGAGCGATCGGACGAACGCTCGATCAATCTCACTGCCGTCGGCGCGGAAGCGTCACTGTCCGCGACGATCGGCTACGGTTCGTTCCTCCTTGGAGCGGACGTGCGCGGCGGAGGTCTCCACCTCCCGGCGGGCCGTTCGATCCCGATCGGCTCGGCGACGGTCGCGACGTGGGTGAACGCGTGGGAGCTCGCGTTCGACGAGTCGGAAGGACCCGCGTATCCAACGCTGCTCACGACGACGTCGGTTCGGCCGCTGACAGGAAGCGCTGACGCGATCACTGAACACAGCGCGACGAGCATGTTGGGCGGCCCGCTTGGCCAGGCCGACATCGCGGTCAGCACGCAGCAGACTCGGTTGAGCGACGGCAACCGGCGCACGACGCTGCAAGGGTATTTCCGCGTTCCGTTGACCCCCGGGATCAACGCGATCTACAGCGGAACCCGCATCACGTTCGCGGATCGCAGCACGCGCTACTGGGATCCGATCAGCTACGAAGCGCACGCGGTGGGATTGGAGCTCGGCACGTACAGTCCGCGCGGTTTCTCGATGGCGGTGCGCGCGCTGCCCGGCCTGGCGTGGAGCAGAGACGTGCCGCCGCCCGGTACGCTCACGACCGTGCTCCGGAATCGCGCGCCGCGGCCTCCGTCGTTCGTCGATCAGCGCGCGTTCCAGATCACGACGGGTGGCGAGTTGACGTGGCGCGATCCGCGATGGGAAGGCACCGCCGGGGCGACCTATGGCCGCGGACGCACCGGCGACTATCGCCGACTCGGCCGCCACGCTCGGCATGCGGGTGTTCCGGTGAGCGTCTTCACGGATGCGGACAGCGTCGCGCGACAGATCGGAATCGCGTTCGTGCTCGCGTTTCTCGTCGTGCTCATCGCGAGATACATCCTGCTTCTGTGGCTCGGCTACCTGCACCACATCGAGAGCCGCGGGCGCGCGCGGAGCGACGACTTCATGATCGAACCGCCGGTATCGATCATCGTGCCGGTGTACAACGAAGCGGCGGTCATCGTACAGGCGTTGCGCAGCCTTCTGTCGCTGCGCTACGGGACCGTCGAGATCATCGTCGTCGACGACGGGTCCACGGATCACACGCTCGAGCGCGCGGCGTCGCTGGCCGGCCGGTACGGCGGCACGACGCTTCGCGTGGTCTCGAAGTCCAATGGCGGCAAAGCGAGCGCGCTCAACACGGGCATCGCGCAGGCCCGGCATCCCTACGTACTCTGCATGGACGGCGATTCGCGCCTCGACCCGGGCACGTTGCGCGCGGCGATGCGTCACTTCAGCGATCCACGGATCGGGGCAGTGGCGGGGAACGTGAAGGTGGTCAATCGCGACAACGTGTGGACGTGTTTGCAGGCGCTCGAGTATCTCGAAGGCCTCAACATGGCGCGGCGCGCGCAGGGGTTTCTGCGCGTCGTGAACATCATTCCGGGACCGATCGGTCTCTTTCGCCGCGACGTGCTGCGTAGCGTCGGCGGATACGACACGGACACCTTTGCCGAGGACGCCGACCTCACGCTCAAGATTCTGACCGCGGGCTGGCACGTCGCCTACGAGGAACGAGCGATCGCGTACACGGAGGCGCCGCACCGGTTCATCGATCTCGTGAAGCAGCGCTACCGATGGACGCGAGGGATCCTGCAGGCGCTGCGCAAGCGCGGCAGCTGGCTCGCCTCGCCCCGCCGGCCGCTCATCTGGGGCTCGCTCGCCGCCATGCTGTTCGAGGCCGTGCTCTGGCCGGTCATGAACGTGCTCGGCAACCTGCTTTTCACGGTCGTCGCGCTGTCCGCGGGCGCGGCGTCGGGCGTGATCTACTGGTGGGTGTTGTTGACCATGCTCGACATCGCGGCGGCCCTGTACGCCGTGGGCATGGAAGGGGAAGAACTGCGACTCGTGCCGTACGCGATTCTCTACCGGTTCTTCTTCATCACGATGATCGACGTCGTGAAACTGTTGGCGACGGCGGAAGAAGCGCTGCGGGTCCAAATGACGTGGGGCAAGCTCGACCGAGCCGGGAGGATCTAGTGCGCATCGATACGCTGCTGTCGACGATCATTCTCGTGTCGTTTCTGGTCACGATCCTCATGGCCGTCGGCAGCTATGCCGCTTACAAGCTGCGTGAAGCTCGACGGCCGCGTGCGGAACCGGCGTCGCCGGGCGAGGAATCACGGTTCTTCGAGCGCATCGTCGCTGACGATCGATGATACGAATCGCGCCGGCCGCGCTGGTGTTCGGCGCTCCGGGGGTTGCCGTCGTGGTGATCTCGATGGTCGTCACGCTGCGCGCGCACGACGTCGCGGCGCGGCCGCAGCCGGCGCGTTTCTCCGGATCCACCGTCGTGCAGCGACTGCCGTCGCTCCTCGCGTCACCGCGACTGAACGAGCCGATCCCCGTCGTCGTCGTGCGCGACGAGTCGGCGGCGTCGTTCTATGATTCGCCGATGGCGTACGATTCGATCGTGACGAGTTGGCGCGACGCGCTCGCGGCCGTCGGCGCCAACGTGCGGATCGTCTCGCCGCCGGTGGCGCGCGACGACAAGTCGGCGCGCGTGATCGTCGTGCCGTCGTCGCCGTGCCTGACGATCGAGACGCGCGAGGCGTTGGAGCGCGCTGGCGCGCGTGGTGCGGGTGTCATCCTCACCGGATCGACCGGAACCTACGACGCCGCGTGTCGTCCACTCGGCTACGGGTTGATCATCGCGTCGACCGGCGCCGCGCGCGCCGCGACCGTGGAGCGGCGCGACATGACCTACGTCACCGTGCCCGCGGCGAGCCCGCTCGCCGCGGACATTCCGCCCGGTGCACGGCTCGATCTCCGGCCCGGGCGACAGATCGCGCTTCGTGATCCCACGCGCGACGGCTTCTACTCCGACTACTCCTTGCAGCCCGAGCCGGCTCATCGCCAGCCGCTCCTCGACGCGGCATTGACGCACGCATCGATCGGCGGACGTCGTGCCGTGTACTGGGGATTCGAGCTCTCGGATGTCGTGTCGATCCCGTGGGACCGCGAGATCGCGCGCCTGCTGGTCCGCAACTCGGTTGCGTGGGCAGCGACGCAGCCGTTGGCTGCCATCGAGCCGTGGCCGAATGGAAAGCGGGCCGCGGCATCGCTCGCGCAAGACGTGGAGATGGGATTCGCGAACGCGCGCGGCGCCGCCGATTCGCTTCGTGCGGCGCGCGTGCGATCGACGTTTTTCTTGACGTCGAGCTTGGCGCACCAATATGAGCGTCTCTCGCGACATCTCGCCCAGTCCGGCGAGATCGGCACCCATGGCGACACGCATCGGCTCCTGGGCGGCCTCCCGCCGAGCGAACAGCGTGCGCGTCTGACGACGACGCAGCACGACCTCGTCGAGATCGTCGGCGCGGACGCCAATGGTCTGCGACCGCCGGAAGAGCAGTTCGACACCGCGACGATGAGCGCCTGGCTCGCGGCGAAAGGGACATATCTCTTCGGAGCGAATGACTCTCGCTCCGCCGCTCCGGAGCTGCTGCGTATCGGACGCGATACGTTGCTCCTCGTCGGCCGAGTGGGCAGTGACGACTTCGCGGCCACCGCGCGACGTACGGCGAGTCCCGACGCGCTCGCGACGATCTTTCTGGGCGAGTACGACCGAGTGCGCGCCCTTGGTGGGCACTACGTGCTCAGCTATCACTCGCAGGTGCTGGCAACGCCGGCGCTGGTGTCGTCGCTCGCAACGGTCGCGCGCCGTTTGATGCGCGATACGACCGTGTGGGTCGCGCCAGTCGGCGACATCGCGGACTGGTGGCGCAAACGCGCGGGGCTCGATGCGCGCGCGCATCTGGCGGGCGACGTCTTGAAGGTCGTCGTGCACAATCGTGGCGATCGCGCTGTGCGCGGTGCGGTCGTCCAGGTTGCCATCCCCGACTCGAAGCGCGTCCTGCGCGGAGACGCCCGGTTGCTGCCGAGCGGCGCGCACACGATTCGTATCGCGCTGCCGCCGCTGCCGCCCCGCGCATCGAAGACGGTGAACGTGATTCTCGCGCGGATGTCGGCGCGCAACTGAACGCGCGCCGCTGCGCCCGGCGTCGATCCGTCGCCGACGTCATCTTCCTGAAATGGCTCACCTCTCGATCCGCTTTGCGACTGCCGCGCTCCTCGCGGTCGTCGCCTCGCACGCCAACGGGCAGCAACTGGTCGCGGCGCCCTATGAGAGGACAGGCATGTACGCCGTTGGGGCGACTGTCGGCTGGCGGGTGACGGTCGCCGAAGGACAGACCGCGGCGCCGGGCCCCTATGCGTATACCGTGAAGGAGAACGGTGGCCCGACGATCAAGAAAGGCTCGTTCGTGCTTGCGCAGGGCCCGGCGACGATCGAGACGTCGCTGAAAGAGCCCGGCATGGTGCGCGTCGAGATCCGGCCGCCGGCCGGCGTCAAGACTTTCGGCGACGTGCACACCGGCGGCGACGGCGTCGTCGTGCTCGGCGCGGCCGTCGCGCCAACGAAGATTCAGCCCGTCGTCCCAATGACGCACGACCGGATGGCGGGCTACCCGAATTGGGACTCGGCGAATCCCGTGGTCATGGAGACGGCACGCTACTTCGACGTCGTGAACTTCGCGTCGCGCATCAAGGTTCCGTCGCTCGTGGCGATGGGGTTCATCGATGAAGTAACGCCGGCGATCGGCATCTGGACGACGTTCAATCAGATCACGGGACCCAAGGAAGCGGTGCCGATGATCGATTCGCCACACAACCACCAGGCGACCGCCGCGCAGCTCATGCCGTATACGGTGCGATCCGAGGGCTGGTTGAAAGCGATCCTGCGCGGAGACCCACCGCCAATCAAGAACTGATCCGGCAGGGCGCTACGAGGAGTCATGTGCAAGCGCTAGGTCTCCGACCGCATGATGTCATTCGCGATTCTGGGTGAGCGATGCTCGTGACAATTCATCGCCGGTCACCAGCCTATCACGGACGGGCACGGACACTGACTGACGGACACGGCAAAAGCCCGACCACATCTTGAGAGACGCCGCTCGAGACGCAAGGAATGGCGTCCCGAGCGGCGATTTAGAAATAGGCCTCACGTGGGCTCCGTGCCAATCCGCCTTCGTCCGAGTCAGTCCGTGATCAGTTTGCTTCCGTTGCGGACAACCAAACTCTTTACGCGGTCGAAGACCTAGCTCTGTTTCTTCTCGAGCGCGGCCAGTCGCGCCTCGAGCTCCGCGATCCGGTCGACTGAAACAGACGCGGACCTGGGGAGCGTCACCGGTGGCGCGGGTGTCACCGCCGGCCGGCTGACGTTCGCCACCGCTCCACGACGCTTGACGCCTCGGGCCGACAGGCGCACGAACGTTCTGCCGAGTGGGCCGAGCCAGATCCGCTGGAACAACTTGTCGGACGGCGGTGCACGGAACGGGCTGCGCATCGCCGTCATCAGGCTGATGCCAAACAGGACCAGCGCCGACATGCCGGTCACGAGGCCAAGGACGCCGACCGCGTAATGGTGATTTCCACGATCGACGGCGCGGAGTGCCGTGACAACGGCCAGGACGATGGCGAGCACCGTAAGCACGCCCGCCATTTGTAGCGAGCGGCGCCGGCGGCGCCGCATCTCGGGGTTGGCGCGATAGCTGTCCCGAACGCTCGTTCGCTCGGCGAGCACGGTACGCATTCCCTCGAGCGTTTCATCGGGCGTGAAGCCGTCTTCCATCAAGTGACGCGACGCGCTGAACGTCTGTGAAAGCCGCGTCGTGGCGACCGCGCCCATCAGAATCAATGGAATGAGCGCGTCGAGGCCACCGCCCGTGGACATGGACCGCACGATCATCGGCGCCATCAGCACCAGAAAGAACATGATGAGCGAGACCGTGCCGAGCTCCTGTGCGAAGAGTCGAATCGCAAGCGGAATCTCGGGCGCCGACACTTGCGCGGCATCGATCGCTTCGACGAGCTGCTCGGCGCTCGCGAAGCGATCGTCCGGCTGCTTGGCGACGCACTTGTCGATGGCGGCGCCGATCGATGCGGGCAGCTCGGCACGCAGCGACGTCGCGGACGGCGGGAGCTCGGTAAGCTGCCGCGCAAGAATCTGTTGCGCCGACGTACCCGTGATCGGCTTGGTGCCGGTGAGCGCGTAGAGCGCCACGAGACCGAGCGAATAGAGGTCGCTGCGCCCGTCGATCGTGTCGCCCGTCGCCTGCTCGGGGCTCATGAACTCGGGCGTTCCAACGACTTCGCCGATGCGGGTCAGGCCTTGCGTCGCCGAGACGTTCGCGGTGATGGAGCGGGAGATGCCGAAGTCCATCAAGAGCGCGCGGCCGGTGGCGCGCTCGATCATGATGTTGTCGGGTTTGATGTCGCGATGGATCACTCCGCGGCCGTGCGCGTACGCGAGGGCGTATCCGACATCCTGGAGCAAACGCACGAGGCTCCGCACGTCGAGCGGGCCGCTGCGGTGGACGCGCTCGGCAAGGCTTTCGCCTTCGACGAAGCCCATCGCGAAGGCGAGCACGCCGTCCCGATCCTCCACGGAGTGCACCGGGACGATGTTCGGGTGCGAGAACGACGCCGCGGTTCGGGTCTCACGGAGGAACCGCTCGCGAAGGGAGCTGTCGCTGGCAAGCTCCGGCGGTAGCACCTTGAGCGCGACCGGCCGGTCGAGCTTGAGATCGCGGGCGAGATACACGGCGCCCATGCCGCCGCGGCCAAGCTCGCGCTCGATGGTGTAGCGGTCGCCGAGCCGGCGGCGGACGTCGTCGAGGGATGCGGCGGGCGACTGCATTGCCAATAGGTTGACCGGTCGGCTGGGGGGTCGGCAAGGGGTTGGGGCGAACAAAAAAAGAAACAGTAGATCGTTCGCTGCCCTCAGGATGACGGCGAAATTTGCTCTGCGCGCCGGACTACGCGTATTGTGTGCATCGCCGGGCGCAGTGTCCTCCTTCGGAGCTCCTGATGGACTATCTCGTCAGTGACCGCGGCTTCAACGATCTCTCGTTGGCCGACCTTCTGCGCGCGCGCGATCAGTTTCATGCGCATCTGCTGCACAAGGCCAACGTCGTGGGGACTGCCGTGGGCCGCTATTTGATCCGCAGCAGCGATCCGTATCCGCATCGCGGCGACGGCGTGGCCCCGGCGCCCAAGCCCAAGACGAAAAAGGAGCCCCGGACGATCGAGAACTCCGAGGTGCGCGATTACTCGTGGCCGGCCGTGCTGGTCTTCGTCTCGGAGTGGGTCGACGACGCCGATTTCCGCGGCGACGACGGCGAGGCGCACTATTCGGACTACGTGCCGAAGACGATCTACCTCGAGGACGGACGCAGCGTGCCGGTCTGCGTCGTGCTGGCGCCCCTCCTGGACTCGGCACCGCCGCCGATCGATCCGGCGAAGCTCAGCTTTCCCGGCGCGACCGTCTCCGGGCCCACGCTGTCCGGCGGATATCCAGTCTACATCGACGTCCAGAAAGAGCGCCGCTTCGCCTCGCTCGGCTGTCTCGTGACCGACGGACACGCGCTGTACGCGATGACGAGCCGGCACGTGACCGGCGAAGCCGGCGAGGAGCTGTTCACGGTCGCCGGCGGCAAGAAGGTGCGACTCGGGCACACCTCGGCCAAGCAGCTCGGTCGAATCGAGTTCGAGCGCGCGTACGAAACATTGGCCGGCAAGCACGTCAGCATCAACCTCGACGTCGGCTTGATCGCGGTCGACGATCAGCGTTTGTGGAACGCGGCGATCTACGGCATCGGGCCGATCGGGCCGCTCGCGGATTTGAGCGTCTACAATCTCTCGCTGAACGTCATCGGCTGCCCCGTCGCCGCGCACGGCGCGGCGAGCGGCCTCTTGTCCGGTCGCATCGCGGCGTTGTTCTATCGCTACAAGACGGTCGGCGGGTTGGAATACGTCGCCGATTTTCTGATCGGCAGCCGAAGCGACACGCCCTTGGCGACGCATCCCGGCGACTCGGGAACGATCTGGGTCGTGGAAGACGAGGACCTCACGCACGACCGACGGCCGCTGGCCGTTCAGTGGGGCGGGGCCGTCTTCTCGGGCGAGACGGCGCGACTGCCGTTCGCGCTGGCCACCAACCTGAGCACCGTGTGTCGCGAGCTCGACGTGGATCTGTATCGCGGCGCCGGGATCGCGACGTTCCCCTACTGGGGAGCCGTTGGGCACTACACCATCGGCGCGCTCGCGTGCGGCCTCGTGAAGACGCCGGCGCTCAAGCAGTTGATGATGCTCAACCAGGACCGCGTCAGCTTCACGCCCGACAAGATCAACAAGACCGTCGAGAGTGTCACGACTCCGGGGTTCGTGCCGCTCGCCGACGTGCCCGACAAGGTGTGGAAGAAAGCCAAGACCGACACGACCAAATACGGTCGCAAGGGTCTCGAGAATCCGAATCACTACGCCGACATGGATTTCAAGGGCCCGGACGGGAAGACGCTCGACGATCTGACGAAGAGCGCGACGGATCTCGACCCGCAGCGGTGGCGCGATTACTACCACGCGGTCGGCTGGACGGCGGTGTCGCAGCGCGGCTTGGTGCCATTCCGCGTGTGGCAGATCTACAAGGCGATGGTCGGCTTCGCGTCGACCGACCTCGCGCGATTCGTCGCGGCCGCGGGCGTGCTCGCGCACTACATCGGCGACGCGTGTCAGCCGCTGCACTCCTCGTATCTCGACGATGGCGATCCGAATCGAAACAAGGATGGATCACCGGCCGGCGCGCCGCTCGATCATGGCAAGGGGTTCGGCGGCGGCGTGCACGTCGCGTATGAGGACGACATGGTGAACGCCGCGAGCGTGGACAAGCTCATTCCGGGCGTGCAAAAAGCGATCGGTACTGGTTCTCACAAACTCAAGCTCATCAGCGGTGGCCAGAACGCGGGGTACGCCGCGGTCAAGCTGATGCGATCGTCGCGGTCGAAGCTCGCGCCGATGAAGCTCGTCGAGGCGTACGGCACGCTCGTCGTGCAGAAGCAAAAGGCGCAAGCGCCGGCCGTGCTCTGGCAGAAGTTCGGCACGAAGACCATCGCGCGCATGACGGAAGGGTGTCGCGTGCTGGCGATGCTTTGGGACAGCGCGTGGGTCGAGGGCCACGGGTCGGGTACGCCTGAAGCGATCAAGCCGAGCCGGCTCAAACAGATCTACGAAAGCCAGACCTTCGTGCCGTCCGTCGCGCTCGGGCAGATCGATCAGTATTTATAAACCGGTTCGATCACGGAACGGTCCGGTCACGGACTGATCGGCACGGAACAGCATCGGGATGCGACTCGCAGCGTTGCCCCGCAGATTATCCTGCCGATCGAGATGCAACGACTGTCACAGCCGCGAATGGCGCTGACGAACGCCGATGGCGCGGACACACCAGCGGCTCGAGGGCGTTGTTTTCAGCGACTTCCGCGTTCATCGGCGGCATCCGCGGCACTTCTCATCGGTTCGTCGTAAAGGCAGCGCTCGGGTTTTTTGCGCTGGTCCTGGGAGATCGCGTCTTCCGGAATTCGCCGAAGAACCGTTCAAAGAAGTTTCGTACGAGGGTTCGTGACTGCCCGTCCGTGACCGTTCAGTCCGTGATCGAACCGGTGGCGTCCTCGCGGATTTGATCGGCGTGCCGCGCGGCGTGCGCGCCCGCGAAGGCGATCCAGCCGTATCCCGTGAGCGATCCCAGGGCCGGATGGGGCGCGGACACCTGACCGAGCGCAAGCCCGTCGCCGGTCGCGATGACGTCCTTGAGCGCGCGCCTCGCGCTCTCGAAGTCAGTCCACACGCCCGCGACGTTGGTATCGCGCGGCTCGCTCCGCTCGCTCGTGACGATTCGCCGGCCGCGACCGACGAATCGCTGCGGATTGACGATCGCGATGATCGACGAGTCGTCGGCCTCCGGACCGAAGGAGCGCGCCTTCTCGATCAAGCTGGCCAGGAGACCCGTCACCATTCGCTCGACGATCACGACGTGGTGGACGGTCTCCGCCGCCGACCACCGATCCGGGGCGGATCGCACGGCGCGTCGTTCCGCCGGCACGGATTCGAACGCCGCCCGGAGCGTCGCTGCCTGCTGGTCGAGGTACGCGATGAGCTCGTTCGTTCGCGGATGCATGGCGTCAAAGATCGATAGGGGAGCGCCCAACCCCAAAACGACAAAAACGCAAGGGGAGGCGCAGACAGGACCTTCCAAACATTTTCCTTACTGCTGAAAATCCAACCGAACAACCAAATCCGCTGTCCAATCCCACCGATCGAGCAAGTCATCCCTAGGCTCTCCTGACGGACTGGACAATAGATGCTCGTCGCATCGGCATTTCTCGGCGTCGCGTTGGCCCTGCAGGTTCCTCCGAGCGGTCTGGCCATCAGAAACGCGCGAGCTCCGGAACCCTACCGAATCCCCGCCCCGACCGATACGGGAGCCTTTGCGGCGCGCGCGAGCGTCGCGCCCGTGATCGACGGCAGAGACGACGATGCGATCTGGCGCGAAGCGCCGCCGATCACCGCGTTTCGACAGTGGCAGCCCACAGAAGACAAAGCGCCGCGTTTTCGCACCGAGGCGAAAGTCGCCTACGACGCCGCGAACCTCTTCGTTTTCGTGCGCGCCTTCGATCCGCATCCGGACAGCATCATTCGTCTGCTCGAGCGGCGCGACACGTTTACGCCATCGGACATGATCTGGCTGTTCATCGACTCCTATCACGATCGGCGAACGGGCTACGAGTTCGGCGTGAACGCGGCCGGCGTGAAGATCGATCAAGCGCTCTACAACGACGGCAACGAAGACGGCGCGTGGGACGCCGTGTGGGACGTCGCAACGAAAATCGATTCGCTCGGGTGGACGGCGGAGTTTCGCATTCCGCTCTCGCAAATGCGCTACAGCACCGATCGCACGCATACCTTCGGCTTCACGATCGACCGCGACATCTATAGATACGCCGAGCGCGTGAGCTGGCCCGCGCTCAGCCAGTCGAAGCCGGGAATGGCATCGCAGCTTGGCGCGCTCGAGGGGTTGACGGATCTCGAGGCGCCGCGGCGGATGGAAGCGATGCCGTACCTCGTGACGAAGAACGCATCGCACATCGACAATAACCGGTTCACCGACCGATCGAACCTCACGCTCGGCGGCGATCTCAAGTATCGTGTCGCGTCGAACGTCACGCTCGACGCGACGATCAATCCGGACTTCGGGCAGGTCGAGTCGGATCCCGCCGTGCTGAACCTCTCCGCGTACGAGTCGTTCTTCGACGAGCGACGTCCATTCTTCGTGGCCGGACGCGGCCTGTTCCGCTTCGACGTCAACTGCAACAACGTCAATTGTTCGAGCGAGGGATTGTACTACAGCCGCCGCATCGGCCGCACGCCGCAGCTCGCGGGCACGTACGGTGATACGGTACCGCAGCAACCCACCACGATCCTCGGCGCCGCGAAGTTGATCGGGCGGTTCCCGAGCGGACTCACGGTCGGCGTGCTGAATGCGACGACGCAGCGCGAGGCGACACCGGCGGACACGACGTACGAGCCCGCCGCGAACTACGCGGTCGCTCGCGCACAGCAGGAGCTGCGCAATGGCGGTACCTCGTTCGGCGCGATCGTCACCGCGGTGAATCGTCGACAGGATGCATGGTCGTCACCATATCTGGCGTCCAGCGCGTACGTCGGCGCCGCCGACTTCCGGCATCGCTTTCTCTCGAACATGTACGAGGTGTCGGGGTCGTTCGATCAGAGCCGGGTCTCGGGCTCCAAAGCGGCGATTCTCGGGCTGCAAACGAACGCCGTGCATTACTTCCAACGTCCCGATGCCGGTCTTCCGCTCGACTCGAATCGGACCATGCTCGGCGGCGACGCGGAAGAGCTCAAGTTCGACAAGGTCGGCGGACAGCATCTGATGTTCGAGTCGGCATACCAGCGTCGCTCTGCCGGGTTCGAGATCAACGACCTTGGATACCTGCGTCGCGCGGACCAGCAGTCCTGGAGCACGTGGGTCGGCTACTTCGACCGGGCCGAGCGCCTGTTCTACAAGCGCTTTCAGTGGAACAGCAACTGGTGGCAGTACTGGACGACCGCCGGGCTTGCGCAGGAAGCGGCCTACAACACGAACGTGCACATCACGCTCAAGAACGATTGGAGCTTCCACATGGGCGGGACGGTGGGCCAGCTCGGCTCGACGTACGACGATCGCGCGTCGCGCGGCGGTCCCGCGGTCCGTCAGGACGTGTACTTCGCTCCGTGGATGGGCATCAACGGCAACGATCGGCGAGCGGCGGTGCCGATGGTGTGGCTGAACTACTGGCGCGGCAACGCTGGCCGCAGCTCGTCGTTCAATATCAGCCCGGAAATCGACTACAAGATGAGCGGGCGTTTCAGCTCCGCGATCTCGCTCAACGTCACGCGCAACGTGTCCGACAACCAGTGGTACGGCAACTACACGGATTCGCTGAACCTGCCACACTACACCTTCGCGTATCTCACTCAGACGACGCGTTCGGCGACGGTGCGCCTCAACTACACGTTCACGCCGAGTGTGTCCTTGCAAGCGTACACGCAGCCGTTCGTCTCGAAGGGGACGTACGCGAACATCCGCCAGCTGTCCTCGACGCCGCGCGCCGCGGACTATGACGCGCGGTACGCCGCCTACGACAATCCGGCCGTGACGAGCGATCCGGGCGGATTCAACTTCAAGGAATTTCAATCGAACATCGTGTTCCGCTGGGAATACAAGCCGGGGTCCACTCTGTTTCTCGTTTGGAACGAAGGGCGACAGGGCAACGCCTCGGAAGCGGGCGACAAGAACTTTCAGGGCGACGTTCGGGATTTGATGCGCTTGCACCCGGCAAATACGTTCCTGGTCAAGCTGTCGTATTGGTTGAATCGCTGACGACGCGCGTCAGCGTCCAGATTCCGTGATCTCGTGGCCGGCATCATGCGTGGCAGCATGACGCCGGCCGCTTGCTAGCTTTCACGGATCTGCGCATGCACCGCACATGATTCGCGCCTCCGCGCGCACGCGACAATTCGTCCAGGGCGGAACGTGGCTCATCGCGACGTTCGTCCTGGTCCTGTTGGTGCGCGGCATCGATGTCGGCCGCATCTGGGCGTTGGGACAGGAAGTGCGCGGCGCATGGCTCGCGCTCGCGGTCGCGTCGAATCTTCTGATCCTGCCGTGCTGGGCGGAGCAGTGGCGCATGTTGATGCCGCCGTCGAGTCCGGTGGCGCCGACGCGCATGTTATCGATCGCCGCGCAGCTCAGCTTCTTCAGCAATACGCTGCCTGGAACCGGCCAGGTGTCAGCGGTCGTACTCCTGAGTCGTGAGCCGGGGGTGTCGTCGGCCGCCGCGCTGTCCGGTCTTGCGCTCGAGCAGATGACAGAAGGCGTGGTCAAGGTGACGCTGCTCGTGGCGGCGGCGCAGTTCCTTCCGTTTCCCGACTGGATGCAGCGAGCCGTGCTCGGGTTGGCCGCGGCCGTCGCGCTGCTGACCGTCGTCGTGGTCCTCGCATCGTTCCATCATGCGCGCCTCGGTGCGATGAGCGCCAACCGCGACTCTCGTTCAACGCTCGATCGAGTTCTCGCGCTGGTCGCACGCTGGTCGCGCGATCTCGAATCGTTGCGTCGGCCGTCCCGCTTCGCCGCGGCGCTCGCGTGTTGTGCCGGCTCGAAGGCGGTCGAGGCTCTGGCGATCGTCGCCGTGCAGCACGCGTTCGGCCTTGCGCTTCCGTTTTCGACGACGATGCTGGTGCTCGGCGCGGCCATCTTGGGAACGATCGCGCCCGTATCGCCCGCGAATCTTGGCATCTATGAAGGCGCGGTGATCGCCGCGTACCGGCACGCCGGGATGCCGCCGGAGCTGGCGCTGGCGCTCGCCCTCGTGCAGCACGCGTGCCTGTTGCTCGGCACCGCGGCCGTCGGTTACGTGGTCTTCAGCGTCAACCGCTTGGCGAGCGCTCGGGCAGCCTAGGTTTTTCGCCGTTCGCCGTTCGCCGCTCGCCGCTCGCGCGCCGATCGTGCATATTCGCTCAATGCCTCGACCCGCCAGCCCTGACGACTCGTCGAACCGCAGCGCCGACCGGGACGTCTCGCCGTCGCCGCTGCCCAACGAGTCCGAACCGACGATCAGTCGCCGATCGATGCTCCTCGGAGCGGCGGTCGCCGCGAGCTCGAAAGTGCTCCAAGGCGTCCCGGGTGCGGCACCCACGACACCGGGCGCCGTCCAGGATCCGACGACCGTGCAAGGCAGAACGGTGGACGATCTGGGCGAGCGATCGGTCTTCGAGCACCCGCGCCGAAGGCTGTCCAACAGCGGCACGTCGTCGCAGACGCCGCTCGACGATCTGCACGGCATGATCACGCCGTCGGACCTCCACTACGAGCGACATCACGCCGGTGTCGCCGTCGTCGACCCGAAGACCTACACGTTGCTGATCCACGGCATGGTCGAGCGCCCGACGATCTTCACGCTCGACGACCTGAAGTCGTTTCCCTCGGCGTCGCGCATTCACTTTCTCGAATGCGCGGGCAATTACGCGCGCAATGCGAAAGAGGAGATGCGCGCGCAGGAAATCTGCGGCCTGACGAGCCAGAGCGAGTGGACCGGCGTTCGATTGTCGACGCTGTTCCGTGAAGTCGGCGTTCGCCCGGACGCGACGTGGTTTCTCGCCGAGGGCCAGGATGCGGCGGTGCTGGCGCGCAGCATTCCGATCGAAAAGGCGTGGGACGACGCCATGATCGCGTACGGGCAGAACGGCGAGGCGCTGCGGCCGGAGCAGGGCTATCCGGTGCGACTGCTGCTGCCAGGATGGGAAGGCAACTCGAACGTCAAATGGCTGCGCCGTCTCGAGCTCGCCGACCGACCGTTCATGACGCGCGAAGAGACGAGCAAGTACACCGAAGCGCTCAAGTCGGGCAACGCGCGGCAGTTCAGCTTTCTCATCGACGCGCGCTCGATCATCACGTCACCCACGTATCCCGATCGCGTTGCGCCAGGCTGGATCGAGCTGCGGGGCATCGCGTGGAGTGGGCGCGGAAGCATCGCGCGCGCCGAGGTCAGCTTCGATGAGGGCCGGACGTGGCACGAGGCCGACCTTCAGCCTCCGGTGCTCTCCAAGGCACATACGCGCTTTCGATATCTGTGGAAGTGGGACGGACGTGAAACGACCGTTCTCTCGCGCGCAACGGACGACACCGGCTACGTGCAGCCCACGCAGCGTGAGTTGATCGACGCGCGAGGGCTGGGCGCCGGGCCATACCATCTCAACCCGATCACCGGGTGGCGCTTCAGATCCGACGGCCGCGTCGTGTATCGCACGGAGCGGTGGGCATGAAGCGCGCGATCGTCGTCGCAGTGTGTGTCACGCTCGCGGCGTGCGAGCGAAGCGGCCCGCGCGACCTTGCCGAGCGGCGCGCGTCGGCGGCGCTGTCGCACGTCGCGAGCTCGGCGCCGGTTCCGGCGCGTTTCGGCTACGGGCGTTCCGCGACGCAGGACGAGATCAAGCGCATCGACATCGACGTCGGCCCGGACGGTGTGGGACTGCCACCGGGAAGCGGAACCGCCGCCGAGGGAGCACCGATCTTTGCCGCAAAGTGCGCCGGATGTCACGGTCCGACGGGGCAAGGCACACCAGTCGCGATGGCGCTCGTGGGGCGCAACCCCGGCGACGCGTTCGATTTCGCCGCGGCCGAGGACAAGGAACGCACGAAGACGGTGGGGAATTACTGGCCGTACGCCACGACGCTGTACGACTATATCCGGCGCGCGATGCCGTTCGACAAACCCGGCTCACTCGCGCCGGATGAAGTCTACAGCCTGGTGGCATTCATCCTGTCGAAAAACGCCATCGTCGGTAACGACGCACGGATCGACGCGAAGACGCTGCCGGCGGTGCGAATGCCTGCCCGCGACCGCTTTGTCCCCGACGATCGCGAGAAGAGCACGCGGGTCCGATAAGGCCGCCGGCTGAAGTAAGCGTCCTCATCTGTTTGCCGCGGCGGATGCGATGGAGGGTCAAAACCTCTCATCATTCGGCGGAGTCGGCACTTTCGGCCTCTGGCGGCCCCGGCGCCCACGCCGCACTATGATCCCGCCTCGGAAACGGCCGCAGCCGGTCCGACAAAATCTGGAACGCCATCTCACGCCGACGCAGACGGGGGGCTGCGACGTGGCGCGCCCGCTCCGCGCCCCGTCTCTCCGATCTCAGGGGATGCCGTGAATCCAAAGGTTCGAAACCTCGCCAACGTGATGCGCCTGAAGAAGCGCTCGGGCGAGAAGTTCGTCCTGATGCTCGGCGCCGGAGCGTCGATCAGCTCCGGGGTCAAGCTGACCTCGGTCATCATGCAGGAGCTGGTCGACAACTTTGGCCAGGACCTGCCGGCGACCGATCGGATCGAGGATCGCTTCGACCGTGTGTGGCAGCGCACGCCCGACGCCACGCGCCGTGCGTTTCTCCAGCCGTACCTCGATCATACCCCGTCGCCCGGCTACGCCAAGCTGGCCGCGCTCGTCGATGCCGGCTACTTCGACGTCATCCTGACGTTCAACTTCGACGACCTCGTCGAGGCGTCGCTCAACGGGATCGGCTTCACCGACTTCGGCCGCGTCATTCGCGGCGAGACGAAGGACGAGGAGATGCAAACCCTCGTCGACTCGGCCGCGCCTCGCTCCAAGATCGTGAAGCTGCACGGCAGTCTCGCGTCGGCGGACCATTTTCTGTTCGACGTCAACGAGATGAACGAGTATCCGAAGCCGATCGCCGATCTCGTCACGAAGGTCACGGCGCGCGATCTGGTCGTTTGCGGCTACGGCTTCGCCGATCTCTGTCTGCTCCGCGCGTTCTCGACGCGCGGCGGCTCCGTGGTGTGCGTGAATCCGTCCGGCGTGCCGCGCGGACTGCGCGGCTTTCTCAAGGACCGGCGCTCCGACGATCTCGCGATCGACGCCAAGTTCGACGAGTTCTTCGACGAGCTCCACGGCGAGCTGCTCGTCGCGCCGGCCCCGCCGGCCGCGAACGGCATGCGGAATCCGTTCAAATTTCTCGAAAGCTACGAGGCCGCGGACAAGGACGCATTCACCGGTCGCAAGGACGAGATCGCGCGCTTCCAAGCGGCGCTCGCGACGCACCCGCAAGTCGTCATCGTGGCTGGACCGGCAAAAGCCGGAAAGACGTCGCTCGTTCGCGCCGGGCTGATCCCGGCGATCGACGGCGCAACGCACGCCGGCGTCTACTTGCGGTGTCAGCCCGAGCTGGAGAAAACGCTTCGTCTCGAGCTCTGGCCCGACCGGCCGAACGACCCGCCGCCCGGGCTCACCGGCGTGTTTTCGCGACTCGGGTCGGAAGCCTCCGGGAAGCAGGCGGTGGTGTTCCTCGATCAGTTCGAGCGCTCGACCTCGCGGTTCGACCTCGACACGCGCGCCGGTCGCGACGAGCTGGCGGCGCTGTGCAAGCAGGTGCTGTCGGGGCCGGTCGGCGTCACCCTCGTTCCGGTGATCGTCGACGACAACTCGCTGCTCACGACCCTCGTGCAGGCCTGCGCGCAGAGCGGCGTCGCGTTCCAGATCGTGCAATGCGCGGCGTTCGAGAAGGCGGAGGTCGCCACGATCGTCCAGTCGCTCGCCGCCACGGCGCAGATCGTCTTCGACCCGAGGATCATCGACGAGATGTCGGGATCGTACGAGCATACCAAGACGGCGTCGCCCGATCAGCGGCTGACGCTCGCGCACGTGCAGGCCGTCTGCCACATCCTCGCCGCGACGCGGACGCTCGACTACGAGAGCTATCGCCGCGCGTTCGACAACAACCTCAATGCGCTGCACCAGGCCATCAACGTCTGCGACATCATCGGGTTCGTCGAAGATCTGTCGTGGCCGAACGACGTCTGGTTCCGCAACATGATCAAGGTGGCGCTGCGCGAGAGCAAAGAGCGCATCGCGGAATTCATCAAGGTCCACTACGAGGAGCTCGTGCCGCCGTCGCGATCGCCGGTGCCGCGGCCGGCGTGGACCGTCCCGAGCCCGAATGATCCGCGCACGGGTGTGAGCACGCCATGACGGCTCCCACCGCCACCGCGTCGCCGCTCACGACGTCGCTGTCCGGCGACGGACCGCGCGTTCTGATCAATCGGGCATCCGAGGCGGAGCGGCTGGCCGAATTCATCACGCGAGCGAAGTCCCGTTTCGTCGTGCTCTACGGCCAGCCGTCGAGCGGCAAGACGACGCTGGTGAAGAACTGGCTCCTGCCGGCGCTCGAAGCGATGCAGCAGGTGGGACGCGACCGCGTGTTCTACGGCGCGTGTACGACCGCGATCCCCGACATGGTCGAAGGGGACGACGGTCCCGAGCCCTTCGACGAGGCGGTGACCGCGCGGTCCATCGTGATCATCGACGAGTTCGATCACGTCCTCGACGCGCCGCGCGACGACCGGCGCAGGCAGCTGGACACGCTCTTCACTCGCCTCCATCGGAAGGACGGACTCGGCGTCGTCGTCGCCGTCGTGAGCGCCCGGCAGTTGACGAGCGTGTACGCGCTGACGTCGTACGAGCCGGGGATCGTCGGCGCCGTCGAGGCGATGGGCACGGTCAGCCTCAGCGACGGGCTGCAGCGCCTCTGCAGCCAGGAGCGTGGAAAACGCCGTATCACGTACTCGACCGACACGCTCGCGGCGATCGAGGCGGAAGCGAAGGAGCACGGGCTCACTGCCACGTTCGACTTCGTTCGGCTGATTCACGCGCGATTCGCGGCGCTCGTGACGTCCGACGCGCACGAGATCAGCCTGGACGACTACGCAAGCGTAGGGCGCCTCGAGGGCATTCTGCGCGAGTACGTCGACCGCTGCTTGGACGCGCTCGAGGCGGAGAAGCCGGGGAGTGCGTCGATCGCGCAGGCGATCCTGCTCCGCGTGCTCGAGGGCCAAACGCGCGCCGCGCCGATCGACCTTTCCGACATCGGTCCGCGGCTCGAAAAGGAGAGCGCCGATGTCGCGCGCGTCACGCAGGCGCTCGTCGTCTGGGGACTGCTGCTCCAGGTCACCTCGGATCAGTATCAGTTCCATCCGACGCAGGTCGCGGCGGTCATCGAGGCCGACCGGGCGGCGCGGCAGGCGGAGAACGATCGCGCTCGGCGGATCGTCGCCGAAGGGCTACGGAGCTGGCAGCTCCTCGGCACCATGCTGCCGGCCGCGCGATTCGCCGAGATCAACCGGCAGCGCTACGCACTCACGCTCGACGAGGAAGCGACGCGGTTCATCGTGCAGTGCGCGCTGCGGCAGGAGCAGCTCGATCTCGACGACGTGCGCTACTGGCTCGCGCGGATGCCGTCGCCCGACGACCGGATGGACGTCTTGCTCGCGGCCCTGTTCGACACGCCGGTCGCGGTGCGCATGCGGGCCGCGAAGTTGCTGGGCCCGTTCGCCGACCCGCTGGTTCGCGACCGGCTCTGCGTCCTGGCGCTCTCCGACGCGTCGCCCGAAGTCCGGGCCGCCGCGATCGACAGCATGAGCAAAATGCCGAGCGACGGTTTGCTCGAGTCATTACGCCGTGAGATCGACAATCCGAAAAGCCCGAACCGCGAGCACGCGGTCGAGGCGCTTCGTCTTTTCCGCGGCGGCGAAGTGACGGGCCTGCTTAGGTCGCTGGTCAGTGATCGCGCCGCCTCGCAGGGGATCCGCGAGCGCGCGATCGGCGTTCTCGCCACGCTGAACACGAACGAGTCGGTGGACGTCCTCGTCGACATCGCGCTCGAGGACGAGGACCGCGCGGATCGTGAGGCCGCGGCCAACGCGCTCGCGCAGGCGCCGACCGAGGACCTCAACCGGCATGTGCTCTCCCGGCTGAGCTGGCGCCGACCCGTGCTGCGAATGCTCGGCATGATTCTGCTGCTGTCGGTGCTCCTCTATGTCGGGGTCATGATCATCGCCCTGGTCGCGACGTTGGCCGCCGGGTCGATGACCGCGAGGTTCATCGGCCGCGTGCTCTTCGGAATGATCGTCGTCAGCGTGGCCACCGGCGTCTTCCTCCTCGGGATCGAGGATGGCCGTATCAAGCGACGGTCCGCCGCCGGCGTGGTCGGCCTGCTCCTGTTCATCGTCACGAGCGTCACGTATGCCGCGGCGCTCCACGGCCTCGCGCATCTGATGGTGCGGCGCACGCGCCGCGCCGCCGCGCTGTTCGGGCTGGAGCTCGCCGGGCTCGCGTTTTACTTCCTGGTCGCCGGCGCCGCCCAATCCATCATCGGGCTCGGGTTCCTGGCGGTGGTGTACAAGACGATCGGCGTCGTGTTGTTCGTCGGCTCGTACTTCTACGACGTGCTTCGCGTTGCGCTCGATCTGTTCGTGATGCGCCGCGCGATGGCGCGCGAGGACCGCCGCCTCGCGATCTATCGTGAGGTCTTCGACAATCCGGCGATGACGACGACGGTGATCGCCGATCTCCGCAGCCCCGACGCGCGGGTGGCGCGCCGCGCCCGCAGCCTCATTCGCCGGTTCGGCGAACGCATGGCGCCGTCGGCCCTCGTCGACCGAATCGCCGAGCCGGGACCGTCACGCCGCTACGTCGTCTGGGCGCTGAGCCGCGCCAAGGACGACGCGACCGTCTCGCGGCTCGCGTCGACGTGGCGTACCTCCTCGGCGTCGACGCGCCGGTCGATCGCGTCGACGCTCGCGCGATCGCCCACGGCCGCGGCCATCGACACGCTCACGCGATTGACTCGCGAGAGCGACGCCGCGATCAGGATCCGCGCATGGATCGCCAGGCTGCAGTTCAGCCTCGACGTGTGGCCGCGATGGACGCAGGCCGCGATCGTGGTGGTGTTGCCGGTGGTCGGCATGCTGCTCTACCACGGCGGCATGATGGCGCAGAACCACGCGTGGGGGGAGATCATTCTCCTGCGCCAGCCGATCTCGTCACCCGAGCGCAAGGTGCGGATCGTCGACTTTCTGGTGGACGTCTATCCGGACAAATCCGCGGACGAGTTGCGTCGCATCTTCGCCGCGGGCCAGGGACGTCCGATCGATCCGGTGCAGGCGGCGGTCACGCGAGGGCTGGTGCGAATTCTCGACTCCACGGATCGCGGGCAGCTCGACACCCTCCGGCTCGTGCTCCGGCGAGAGATCGTCCGCTTCGACACGCTCGTCCGAAGCCAGGACTCCGCGAAGTTCGCGATGGCGATCGGCGTTCTGGGCACGATGGCCCGCTCGTCGGACAGCGTGTTGGCCGACCGCGCGGTCGAGCTCATCACGGCCGTCTCCGACTCGAACGCAAGGCAGCCCGCGAGCTCGCCGACGAGGCTGGACAGTGCGGTGCAAGTGCTGAGTCGCGCGCGCTACGACCGCGCGCTCCCCGCGCTGTCGAAGGTCCTCAAGGCGATCGACAGCAAGAAGGTTGCGTCGCGCGGTGACGTCGATCTCGCCGACATGATCCAGCTCGAAATGAATCGGGTCGCGAATCAGGCCTATGCGGCGGTGTCGCAGACCGACGACGCCGGGCGCGCGCGCTTGCGGCGAACGCTCGCCGACTGGCTCCCGAATCGCACCGGCAAGGATCTCGTGGAGCAGCTCGACAAGCAGCAGCTCGCGAGCCGGTGCGACCGCAACGCCGACGGCCGCTGTGACGGTAAAGACGACGCCTTGCACGTCATCGAGCAGAGCCCGGAGGCTGAGACGGGCTACCGCGACCTCTATCGCCATTACGCGGCCGACACCCAGTATCGCGAGGCTGCGTCGGTGTTCGCCCGGCTGGCGGACCAGTACCCGAAGAGCATCTGGCCGCTGAAGATTCTCTCGGAGATCTATCACGAGAACCTCTTCGCGGAGGAGCACAGCTTCGCGCGCAGCTATGAGGCGATGATGACGCTGCGACAGCTCCCGGCCTACCGCGAGCTGAACGCGAAGCACGACGACGACTATCGCCGCATCGAGGCGGACTTCGCGGAGGTCGCGCTCAGCGCGGGTCACTCGCGCGACGTCGCCGCGGCGGCGACCGGTGTGCTCTCCGCGAGCCCGACCGCCACGCAGCGATTGAACATGGCGCTCTTTCTCTACATCGCCGGCGTCATCGATCACGACGGCACGGCGAGCGCCAGGCTGACCCGCCTCGAGTCAGTGGTCGATTCGCTGCCGCCCCAATTCTCCAACGAGTGGTTCTATCCGGGAACGAAAGGGTTCATCAGTCAGACCGGCCTGTCCGATGGGCTCAAGGCCGCGCTCAGCGCGCTGTGCAAGGAAGGGGACTGGTACACGGTTCCGGACGCGAAGCGGATCATCGCGATGAACCGCCGCGAGGTGGCGCTCCCGTCCCGGTCTTAGGCGCGGCGCGCCGCGCGTCTCACGAGAGCTGCGCGAGCGCGTCGCGGACGGCGGTCAGCTCGCGCTGCGCGCCCAGCGCCTCGAACAGCTGTGCCGCGCGAGCGAGCCACTTGCGTGCGCGCGGCGCTTCATTGAGCTCGATCGCCTGGAGCCCGAGGTCGCGTGCCGCTTCACCCTCGAGCAGCTTCACGTGCGTGCGGTGCGCGATGCGCACCGCTTCCCGCAGCGCCTCCTCCGCCGGCTCGTGTCGCCCGGCGCGCCACAGCGCGTGTCCCTTCCACCGGAGCGCCTCACCGCGTTGCACTTCGGCGCCGATCTCTTCGGCGATCGAGATCGCGAGATCGCAGTCCGCGATCGCGCCGTCGTAACGCTCGCGCGCGCAGCTCACCTCGGACCGGTTCACGAGCACGCTGGCGATCAGGACGCGATCGCCCCGCCGCTCGCAGAGCGCGAGACATTGGCCGAACGCCTCGTCCGCGTTGTCCCAGTTCTGCAGATCCGCGTACAGCATGCCGAGGTTGTGCAGGGCGAGCGCCTCGCCGGCGGTGTCCTCCGCTTGCTGAAAGGCGGCGCGCGACCGAACGTAGTTGCCCTGGGCGCTCTCGAGGTCGCCCTCGATGTTGGCGATGATGCCGAGGTTGAGCATCGCTTTCGCGCGCATGATCGGGTCGCGCGACAGATCTCGCGCGACCGTCAGCGCGGCGCGAGCCTGGACGTACTCGCCGCGCCCGTAGTGCACGAGGCCGAGGCCATTCTCGGCGCGAGCTCGAGCTTCCGAGTCGCTGATCCGCAGCGCGATCGCGCGCGCGGCCTCGAAGCGCTCCTTCGCGGCCTCGAAATGCCCCTGCCGCCAGGCGACGCGCCCGAGGTGAAACTCCGCGTCACAGACGACGCTCTCGTCGCGGTCCTCGAGCGCGGACTGATACGCCGCCGCCGCGCCGACGAAATCACCGGCCATTTCCGCTTTCGTTCCGGCGGCAATCTCGGCGCGTCCGCTCACTGCTCCACCGACGGGCACGGGTCAGAACGCGACGGCGTAGCCGGAGAAGTGGTCGATCGGCGCGGCGATCGTGTGCCACCAGTTGGAATAGACCGCCGCGATCGGATCCGAGACGACACCAATTTCGTTGATGTAGACGACGTCGGGGACGTCGGTGCAGTTGGATGCATCGAGAATGAGGCCGGCGGGTTTCTTGAACTGGAGTCCGTGCGGCTCGAGATCGATCGTCGGGGTCGCGGCGTCTTCGACCACCGTTCCGGAGATCTCAACCGTCTGTTGCAGCGCGCCCGGCGGAACGACCAGCCGGTGCGGGCCGATGTCGAGCTCACCGCCGCTCGGTCCGACCGTTGCCGTCCCGTACTGTGGATCACGCGGAGTGCAGCCCTTCAGGCCCGCGCCGTTCCCAATGATGTGTGGCGCGCCGACTGATCCGGGTGGCGCGTCCCCTTTGTCGCCGCTCGCCACCGAGGTCGCGAGCCGGGTGGGTGACGTCGTGTCCGTCCCAGCGCACCCGATCCCCGCGCTCACCGTCGCGGCGGTCAACACGAACAAAAGCCGTCGGCTCATCTCCAGCGTCCTCGCGTGGAAAGAATGGAAGCGCAATCGAAGCGCACGGAATCAAATCGCGAGCGAGAGATGCCGTGCGCGTCGCGCGCCCCCCGGCGATCGTTCGCTCGCTGCAGTGGACGGTCGCTGCAGTTGCTGAAGCATCGTGCGTATGACGTAGCCCGCCCCGCCGCGCGCGCGAATTTCCTGCGGCGACGCGTGCAGATACCGCTGACAGGTATTTCGGAACGCGCTGCCGGACGGAAACTCCAACGCGCTCGCGACACGCTGAGCGCTGCGATGCGGTTCCTCGAGCATGTGCGCCGCGACGATCAGGCGTCCCCACGTGAGGAGCCGTTGCGCGGACGGGAAGCCAGCGCGCTGCAAGTGTGACGACACGGTGCGCCGCGGAAGCGAGAGCAGACGCGCGAGCCCGTCGGGCGACAAGCGCTCATGGGCTCGCGTCACCGCGGCGAGCAGCGCGTCGACCGCCACTGGATCTACGCCGCCGAGCGACTGCCGCACGATCATGCTGAGGCTCCGCGACTCGGACTGCTCGACCAGTGCGTACAGCGCACGCGGTGAGTCGGACTGGCCGGCGAGGACGAGTCCATCCATGCCTTGCCGCCCCGCGTCGAACAAATCGTTGGCGCGGTCGTTGGTGAACGTGACGTACGCGACGAGGGTCAGTCGCGGAAAGCGTCGCTTGAGCTGTCGAATGCGGTCGAAGGGAGACTGCGCGCCGGCGAAGATGTCGACCAGCGCGAGCCGTACTTGCTGGCGCTCGCACACACGGCTGAGCGATTGCCAGTCGTCACATACAATGATCTCATGTCGATCGCGAATGGCGCTGCGGACGCGCTGCAGGTGCTCGGCGTTCGGAAGTAGAGTCGCGATGACGCCCATGCCCGAAGGTCGAAGGGAGAGGCTGACGCCGTACGGATCGGGATGGTGAGGAACTAGCGGATACGTGGTGTCACCCGCAAGGCCGGGCGGGCGAGAAGGTGACATCGCCCGCCGGGAAAATGACATTCAAACGGCGTCAGCGCACGATCACGACCACTTTCGCGGGTTGGCTCTTCGCGCCGCCGCGATCGACCAGGAACGTGAACGTGTCCGTGCCGCCGAAGGCGACGTTCGGCGTGTAGGTGAAGCTGCCGTCCGCGTTCAGCACGACCTTGCCGTGCGTTGGCTGCGCGACGATCGCCGCGGTCGTCGCCGGGCTTGCCTCCGCGCCGCCGCGCGCGGGCGTGTCGACCAACCCGGGCGCGCGAACCATCAGGGGCTTTCCGACCGTGGCGAGATAGACGTGCGGGTTCGCCGTCGGTCCCGTGGTGGCATCGCCGCGTCCGCCGCGCCCAGGTGGCACCGCGGGCATCTCACCCGCCGCGAACCGTGGCAGCATCTGGTCGCGATTCGCGAGGTGGAGCATCACGGACGCAGTGATCACCGCGTTGTGCATGACGTCCTCCGGCACGATGCGTTCGTACGTGTCGAGGTTCGTGTGCCACGTCGTGCTGTTGTACTCGATGTTGTCCTGCTGCGTGCCGATGCCGGGCAGGCCGGCCACGGCGAACGCGCCGTTGTCGCTTCCGCCCTCGACGCGCGCCGTCGACGGCAGCGCGCCGTAGATCCCCCAGTCCTCGAACGGCTTGAAGTACTGCGCGAGAATCGCCGCCGCGGCCGGTGGGCCGAAGATCGACGCGCCGCGCACGCGGCCCGTGCCGTCGTCGATGTTCCAGTACGCGTCGAGCTTGTCGAAGTCCTTCGCCGGCGACTCCGCGCTTCCAAAATGCTCTTTCACATATGCGAATGAGCCGAGCAGGCCTTCCTCTTCGCCGCTCCAGAGGGCGACGCGGATGGTGCGGCGCGGCTTGGCGCCGACGGCTTTCAGAATGCGCGCCGCCTCCATCATGATGGCGCAGCCGATCGCGTTGTCGGTCGCTCCCGTCGCGCTCGTCCACGAGTCGAGATGGCCGCCGAGCATCACGACCTCGTCGGCTTTGTCGGTGCCGGGAATCTCGGCGACCGTCACATAGGAGGTTTTGCCCTCGGGGAAGTACTGGTTGGAGACATTGAACTCGACCAGCACCGGCGTGCCGTCCGCGATGATGCGAAAGATGCGGCCATAGTCGTCGTTGCGAAGAATCACCGCCGGCGACTGCGGCGTGACGTCGTCGTAGATCTGCCCCGCGCCATTCTGCGCGACGATGACGCCGGGAATCCGGCCGCCGCCCTGCGCCACGAGCCTGAGCGCCGGCGGGTTGTCGCGCAGGAACGCCGCGACGCGCTGATTGACCTGCTGCGCCGAGAGGTGGCCCTCGGGCGGACGCGGCGGCGTGCCACGTCCGCCGCCGCGTCCGCCGCGACCCGTCTGCGCGACATTCGGATCGCGCGAGTAGCGCGCGCGTGCCTGATCGTCGGGCGTCCGTTTGGGGCGCTCGTCGAAGTTGACCGGCACGACGGGCGGCGCGCCGACCATCACGATCGCGCCCTTCACTTTCGGGGCGGCGTTGACGAGAAACGTCGTCAGCTCGTCCTCGGTCGGCGTCTCCGGTGGAACGATGCTCACGACGGATCCGCTCACCGTGCCCTTGGTCGACGGCGACCACGGCACCGCCTCGAACTTGAGATTGGCTTTGACCGGCGCCGTGATGAATCCAGTCGCCTTGCCCGGCAGCCACCCGACGCCGCGCCACGTGAACGGCTCGAGATGCGCGTTCTTCATGCCCCAACTCGTCATCGTCTTCACGGCCCAATTCGCCGCGGCCACGTGATTCGGCGAGCCGATGGGCCGCGGGCCGTAGACGTCGGTGAGATTGTGCTCGATCCACATGATCTTCGAGTGATCGAGCCCCTCGACGCGGATCTTCGCGTTGATGGCGGTGTCGATCGGCTCGGCGGCGGGCTGTTGAGCGCGGGCGAGCGAGGCGACACCGATTCCCGCGGCGGCGAACAGGACGTTGCGAGACAGCATGAGAATTCCTCTCCAGGGAGAGCGACCGGATCTGCTGTCTATTCTAGCGCGCGGGCCGGGGCAGCGCAGGACCGTCCGGCGGGACGTGACGGTTCGCCCGCGCGTGGCGGGCGACTACCGCGATCGCTTCGTCGTCGACGGGCGCGTCACGATGACGAGGGCCGATGCCTGCTTTCCTTCACTCTTCGCAATGATCATCGCTCTTCCCGGTGCGCGTCCCCGCACGACGCCCTTCGATGACACGGTCGCGATCCTCGGCTTGTTCGAGGTCCACGAGACGCGACGTCCCGTGATTTCCTCGCCGTCTTCGTCGGTGAGCGTCGCGGTCAGCGTCGTGGTGCGTGCGACGCGCACGCTCACCCCCGACGGCGTCACGTCGACGTCGCTGACCGCCGGGCGCGGCGCGGCCCGTCGCGCGTCGCGCGAGGGGGCGACCGTTTCGCGCGACACCGGGGCGCTCGGGGCTATCGTCGCCGGACGAACAGCGGGTGGTGGAGTTTGGACGATCAACGGCGCGGCGACTTCACCCGCCGCTCGCGGCGGCAGCGTGACCTGTACGAACGCCGGCTCGCGTCGGCGCGATCGCGCGACGAAAACGATCAGCACGATTGCGAGGACCGATCCCGCGGCAACCACGACTCGTCGCCGCGCTCTGCCGTCGGTTCGCTCCGATTCTTCGAGCTCGGCGGCGATGCCGGCGAGCATCGATCGGACCGCTTCGTCGCCGACCCAAGGGTGTTCCCCCACAGGGTCGGACGGTGCGGTACCGGAGGCCGCGGCGACCGGGGCCGGCTTGCGTGCCGCGGATGCCAAAGGGATGAGCGGCGGCGGCGCGTGCCTCCGGCCGATCAGTCGCCCCACGATCGGCATCGATTCCAACCACTGAGCGTGCAACACCGAGCACTCGAAACGGTAAAGGACGGGGCCCTCGAAACGGGAGGAGGCAATCGCAAGAAAAGCGCCTCCCGCCAGATCACGAGCTGCTCTGTCGCTCACCTCGCCGCGCGCGACTCCCCGGCGCTCGTCCGCTACGGGATCGGCTTCGCGCCCTTCACGACCGTGATCTCGAGCGACGACGGATACTGCGTCGAGTGGTGCACCGAGTTGTGCGCGATCAAGCCCGTCGTCTCGTCGTAGTTGTTCCCGCCGGTGTTCATGTTGCGATCGAAGCGCGGGAAGTTCGAGCTCGAGACCTCGATGCGCAGCCGATGACCGGCGGGGAAGTAGTTGCTCGTCGTCATCGGCTGCATCGCCACCTTGTACACCTTCCCCGGATCCATCAACGTCGGCGGTTTGTCGTAGCCGTCGCGGTAGCGCAGTCGTTGAATCGTCTCGTCGAGGTTGTACGCGTGGCCGTCGGGATACACGTCGATCACTTTCACCGTGACGTCCGTGTCGCGGCGATCCGACGAGACGTACACGGTGAACGTCATCGGACCACTGACTTCCGTCCCTTCCTTGAACGGCTCCGTCGTGTAAACGAGGATGTCCGGCTGCGCCTCCATCCCGCGCTGGTCCAGGGAGCCGCCGGTCAAGGCATTCGCCTGACAGCACACGTTGCCGCCGTGCGACATCACCGGATGCATGGGGTCGTACGTGAAGCTGTCCGGCGCGTCCGTCGACGGCGCCTTCGACGTGAGGACGCCGTCGCCGTCGAGCGTGTTCGCCTTCCCGCCGCTCGACAGATAGAACGTCATCGACTCGGCGCCTTTCGGCGGCCACGTGTCCGACGACTTCCACTGGTTCGCGCCCATCAGGTAGTAGCGGACCTTCGGCAAGGTGTCGAGCAGGTGATTCTGGTCGCCCTTGAGGAAGCGATCGAACCACCCGTACGTGAGTGCCGCGTAGTCGAGCCGCGCATCGCCCATGCTCCGCTCGCCGACGATCGTGTTTTCCGTCGCGCGCGTGTACGAGCAGTGGAGCGTCGGCGCGATCACGGCGTACTGCTGGTCGCGAATCGCCGGATCCGCCGTCTTTCGGACGTGATTGTAGGTCGCGAGGTTCGGCCCGACGGAGACGTCGTACCACGACATGAACCACAGGCCCGGCACGTTGATCTTCATGTTGTCGTGGAACAGGCCGCCCTTGTACCACGCCGGATCGTTCGGCGCACGCTGGATCATCGCGCCGCCGGTCGCGATACCGGGCATCGAGTCGGAGTAGATGCCCTTCGGGCCATCGAGATGCTTGATGAGATCCTTTTCGGGCAGGTACCAGAAGTTCTTCGCCCAGTCGGCGGGCGGGAGGTGCTGGGCCAGGTCGAACGACTTCGCCGCGCGGACGAGGTCTTCCTGCGTCGCGTCCTTCGGCAACATCGGGCGGACTTGATTCTGCTCGCCCATCAGCCAGTCGATGAAGAGCATCTGCACCGCGCCGCCGCGATACCAGTTGCCTTGCTCGTAGTATGGACCGACGCGGCCAACGCCCGCGCCGAATCCCTGCGGAATGATGGTGGCGAGCCCTTTCGGCCCCTGACCCGCGACGGCCATCTGCCACTCGGCGGTGGACGAGCAGCCGATGAGTCCCACTTTGCCGTTCGACCACGGTTGCGCGCTGATCCAGTTGATCTCGTCCGCGCCGTCCGTGAGCGGCGGGCCGAGGATGTCGTAGTTGCCTTCGGAGAAGAAGTGCCCGCGCTCGTTCGCGCCGACCCAGGCGTAGCCGCGCTTCACCGCGTCGAGCTGCTGCGTCATGTCCGCCGGAGCGCCCAAGGCGACGTCCCAGTAGTTCATGTTGTACGGCGTGCGGACGAAGATCGCCGGGACGTTGCCGCCGGCGTTCTTGGGCCGGTAGACATCGAACGGAATGCGCGTTCCATCGCGCATCGCGACGATGTGCTTTCGGTCGATGACGGCGATCGCCTCGAGCGCCTTCTCGAGCGAGTCGCGGCGTGCGACCAGCACCGTATCGCGAACGCCACGTCCCTGGGCGGCCGCGGGACGGGTCGCGGTCACGATCGTGGCGAGGGCGAACAGCGCGCGGCGCGCGCGATGGGACGTGTGCGACATGGGGCCTCCGGGCAAGGCGACAGTTCAGGCTTCAAGCATACGAGATCGACGCGCGCGACGCGAGCCAGCACGGCGGCTTGCCGAGGCGTGTGAAAACGTGCTTAGTTGGTGCGACCTCGATCGCTTACGCGTGCGCCCAACGACTGGGTGACGCTCGCTCATTCATCCGGGAGCCATTCATGCATCGCGCGTCTGGAGCCACCCGTCCACCCCTCGTCGTCGCCGCGATCGCGCTCGTTCTCGCCGGCGTCGGCGTGGGCATCGCCGTCGATCGCGTCGCGATCGCACAGCAGCCGACCATCAAGCGGACGATCTTGCAGCGCGTCGACGAGCCCGGGGCGCCCAACTACGAGGCGATCATGGGTATCTCCGAGATCCCACCCGGAGGAACGTCGGGGAAGCACCGCCACCCGGGCATCGAGCTCGCCTATGTGCTCGACGGTTCGGTGGTCCTCGAGCACAACGGCAAGCCCCCGGTCACGGTGCACGCCGGCGAATCGATCAAGAACGAGGCTGAGGTCCACAATGCGACGAACAAGGGCACGAAGCCTGTGAAGATCCTCGCGATCTATCTCGTGGAGAAGGGAAAGCCGCTCGCCGAGCCGGTTCCCTGATTCTTGCGTCGGGATCGCTTCCGGCCCCACCTGTGGTCGATCGGCAACTGCCGATGCCGATGATTTCCCTCCGACGCCTTCTGATCACCGCGACGGTCGTCGCGCTCTCCACGACGCGCCACCCGCGAACGCGCAATCGCCCTCGAGACGGAGCGCGGTCTTTGATTGGTTCGCCTACGAAGGCCACGACTCGGTCTTCGACAAGATGTTGCGAAAGGCCGATCACGGATTGACACGGTCACAGACGGACAGGCACTGAGCAAACGAGCGCTTCGTTGATTGAGCGACCGCTCGAGACGAAGATCTGATGTCCTGGGCGCCCTTTTCTCACAGAGCCGCTGTGCCGTTGTCCAGTGTCGGCCAGTCTTTGACCGTGTCTGTCCGTGATGAGCTCTTCGATGACTCCGCGATCACGGAATGAATCCAGCCGCTCGCCACAGCGGCGCCCGATCGTACAACACGCCCTTCGCCATCACGGACCGCAGGCGACGGATGTTCGAGATGTCGTCGAGCGGATTGGCGTCCAGCACGAGCAGGTCGGCCCGTTTGCTCGGCTCGATGGTGCCGACTTCGCGTTCCATGTGCATCGCCGCGGCGGAGACGGCAGTCGCCGAGCGCAGCGCGTCCATCGGCGAAAACCCGGCTCGCACGTACAACTCCATCTCGCGATAGACGCTGAATCCCGGAACGCCTTCGTCCGTCCCGGCGACGATCGGAACGCCGGCGGCGTGCAGCGCGCCGATCAGCGATAGCGTTCGCGCCAGGCGAGCGTGTGCGGTCGCGGTGTCGGCGGTCGTGCCCCATCCGGCGGCGCGAGTCTGCAGGAAGACCGGCGGCAAGTGCGCCGTCACCGGCTGAAAGCTCTCCAACGGCTCAGCCGTCGAGTGGCCGCCGATCTCGCCCCACGACGCCGTGGGATCCACGACGGTTCCCTTCGCCTCGAGATGGGCGATCTGTGTGCGCACGGTGTCCGACTGCGGGTCGCCCCGAAGCGGCAGGTGCGCAACATGATCCATGCCCGAGTCGACCGCCGCGAGCAGCGAAAGCGAGTTCGGAATGTGCCCCGTGACCGTCATCCCCAGCTTGTGCGCCTCGTCGCAGATCGCGCCGACGACGGCGGGCGAGAGCAGCGAATAGAGCTTCATCTGCTCGAAACCGAGGTCGTGATAGCGGCGAACGATCGCGCGCCCTTCGTCCGGCGTCGACGCGCTCATCGCGCCGAATGCGTTCGGCCCGTCGCCATCGACGAGGCCGGCCAACACGATGTGCGGACCCGGCGCTTCTCGCGACTCGACGGTGCGACGAAGACGCGTGATGAACGGCAGCTCGTTCCCCATGTCACGCACCGTCGTGACGCCGGCCGCGAGGTAGACGGGAATCCATTCCATCTGGTGCAAGTGCGCGTGCATGTCCCACAGCCCCGGCACGAGCGTCTTGCCTCGCACGTCGATCTGCCTGGCGTCGCGTGGAATCGTGACCGAGGCGCGCGGTCCGGCGGCGGCGATTCGGCCGTCGCGAACCACCACGACCGCATCGGCGATCGCCGGCTTTCCAGTTCCGTCGACCAACGTCGCGCCGACCAGCGCGATGGGTCCCGACGCGAGCACCGTCTCCGACGGCGTGAGCGATATGAGATCTCCAATCGCCGCCTCGGCGGCGACGTCCATCAACCGCGCCTCGGCCGGCAGCAGATCCGCGGCGATCGCCTTGGTCGACAGGCCGCCCGCGGCCGATGCGAACATCGCGAGACGGCCGGCGCCGTCGAGCCAGACGTACTCGCGTCCCCACACGATGCCGTCGATCGTGTATTCGGTGAGCGCGACCGATCGGCTGCCAACGCTGAGACGAGTCGTCCCGGCCTCGTGAACCGTCATCTGCCTTCCGGGCCCCGCGGGGACGTTGTCGATGCGCGCCGGTCGGCCGTGCGTTTTCCAGTACCGAATGAGCGCGAGATGCTGCGATACCGGCTGATACGGCGACAATGGAAACCGGATCACCGGCACTGCGATGGCGGCGATTTGCCCGCCGCGCACCGGGAGAATTGCTCTGAGACCGTCGAGGCTGACGTCCGCTTGCGTCACGCGGGCCGTGTCGTCGAGTCGCGACACCGTGAGCGACCGCACCGAATAGTCGGCCGACATCTCCGTTGCGCTCTGAAAATGGATCCGACGCCCGCGATCGATGTACGAAAAATCGGCGGTGAGAATCGTCGAGTCGCCTCGAGACTTGATCTCGTAGCGCTCCCAGCCGACCGGTCGGCCCACATAGTAGATGCGAAGGCTATCGGTCTGTGCTTTCGCCGCGCTGGCGATGCACGCGGCCGCCAGGATTCCTGAGAATCGGATCATCGAGACATGCGATTGGGTGGGTTCGCAAATGGCAGGGTCGATAGCTAAACCAAACATCTGACCGGCGACAGTCTGATCCGTATCGCGTGACTGGCGCTGACGCGCAATCAGTCGTACTTCATTGAAACGTTCCAATCGACATCGGGAGCACTTCATGACTCGCCGTGCCGCCAACGCCTTTGTCATTCTTCTCGCCGCCCTCACCGCGGCATGCGCGACGAACAAGCCATCGTCATCGGCGCCGGTTCAGGCCGGCTCGCACGACATGGCGTCGATGCCCGGCCACGACATGGCCGCGATGGGGTCGCATTCCACCGCCGAGAAGGCATTCCTCTTTCCCGATGGCGACGATCGAGGGTGGTCGCAGATCGAGAACGGCACGCAGCACAACATGGCGCCGGAGACTCCGCTCGCCAAACTGCCGGCCGAGACGCGCGCGCTGCTCCTGCACCAGCTCTCGCTGACGATGGACGTGATTCAGAAATATCCGACCGTGAAGGACGCGGAAGCGGCGGGCTATCGTCGCGCGGGTCCGTTCATTCCGGGCCTGGGCACGCACTACGTCGGCGGACGCTCGGGCCGAGGCAGCACGCTGACCGACGACGACATCCTCCACCCGTCGACGATCATCTACGACGGCAACAAGCCCACGTCGCCGATCGCGGGCTTCATGTACATCTCGAGCGTGATGGCAGGCGCGCCGGAGCCCGAGGGCTTCGCCGGGCCGAACGACCACTGGCACTATCACGTCGGGATCTGTCTCGTGCGCGGTCCGAACGGCGCGCAGGAGGCGCTCGGATTCGACGGGAGCATCACGAAAGACGGCTGCACGGCGAGAAAGGGAAACTGGGTGGCCACGACACAGTACCTGCTGCACGTGTGGACCGTGCCGGGCTACTCGAACCCGTTGGGCGTGTTCGCGCACGCGAACCCGGCGCTCACGTGCGGCGACGCCACGTACTACACGGACGACCACGACATCACGAATCAATGCAAGCAGCCGTGATCGTCTCGGCCTGACGACCCGAGTTGGCGTGTCGCGCACGTTTCTGTCGGCCGAATGGCGGTTTCTCGCGCTGCTCAACTATCGCGTCGACCCAACGCTGCTCGAGCCGCTGGTGCCCGCCGGCACGCAGCTCGATCTCTGGCAGGGCATCGCCTACGTGAGCGTCGTCGGCTTTCTGTTCGTGAACACGCGCGTGCTCGGCGTCCCCATTCCATTGCATCGCGACTTCGAGGAGGTCAACCTCCGTTTCTATGTCCGGCGTGAGGTCGGGGGCGAGACGCGGCGCGCGGTCACGTTCATTCGAGAGATCGTGCCGCGCCGAGCGATCGCCGCAACGGCGCGCGCGATCTACAACGAGCCGTATCTCGCGCGACGCATGCGTCATCACGTCGGCGCGATGCCCGCCGAGACGACGGTCGACTATGAATGGCATGGCGAAGCCGGATGGTCGGGCGTCCACGTGTCGGCGACTGGCGCTCCGGAGACGATCCGACCAGGCAGTGAGGAGGAATTCATCGCCGAGCATTACTGGGGATATACACGGCAGCGCGACGGATCGACGATCGAGTACGAGGTCCATCATCCGCGCTGGCGCGTGTGGCCGGCGCGCACGGCACGACTCGCCGGCAGCGTCGCCGGCGTCTATCCGCGCGAGCTGGCGTCGGTGCTCGGACAGACGCCGGATACCGCATTCCTTGCCGACGGCTCGGCCGTGACGGTGCACATGCCCTCCCGTCTCCGCGTGCGATGACACGCGTGTCGAATCCTGTTCCGCGCCGCATCGTCGGGTTTCATCAGGACGACGTCGGCGACTGGGTCGCCGATCTGGAGTGCGGCCACACACAGCACGTCAGACACGACCCGCCGTGGCAGCAGCGCCCGTGGGTGATCACGGAACAGGGACGGGAAGAACATCTCGGCACGATTCTGATGTGTGTGCTCTGCGCGACGGAGCCGACCGAATGACGGCTCCATGTCCGATGCTCGGATTCACGACCGCGAATCCCTGACGCGGACCGGGTGGTCCCACCGGGGTTGACGGCGATAGTCAGAAGTCCTACATATGAGGTGTAGGACTTCTACCTATTCCCGAACGATCATGGCCGGTTCCAACGCCCAGAAGAACGAGCTGCTCAAGGGCACGCTCGACATGCTGGTGCTCCAGACGCTGAGCGTGCAATCGCTCCACGGGTACGCGATCGCGCAGCAGATCGAGGCGCTCTCGGGCGACCTGCTTCGGGTCGAGCAGGGATCGCTGTACCCCGCGCTCGAACGACTCCAGAAAAAAGGGTGGATCACCGCGAAATGGGGTGAATCGCCCACGGGACGGCGAGCACGCTACTACACGCTCACCGCGGCCGGACGCAAACAGCTGGGCAACGAGATCTCGAGCTTCGACGCGATGCTCGTCGCCATCAACCGCGTGTTGCGTCGCGCCTAGGAGTCGTCATGTCCCTCGTCGACGCACTTCGTTCCCGCTGGCGCGTGATGCCCGGGTCGCGAGCGCGCGCGGCGCGAGTGGCCGCGGGAGAAGCGCTACCAGGAGGTTGAGCGAATCATGATGCCAGAATTTGTTCCTATTCAGCGGCCGCGCCTGTCGGACGAGCTGGTGCGGCGCATCGTCGGGTCGATCGACGACGGCCAGTTCGCCGCGGGAGACCGGCTGCCGCCGATCGCCGAGATGGCGCGCCGATTCCGCGTGGCGCGGGCGACGGTGCGTGAGGCGCTGTGCAAGCTCGAGCTCCTGGGCATCGTCGAGATTCGGCATGGCACTGGGGTCTACGTGCGTGCCGGTTCGGACGACCGGGCCGCCTGATGTATGGGCTTGAACTTGCCGGGCGAGCGGCAACGATTGCGAACTGCAACCGCCGCTCGGAACGCCCCTAAGATTCTGTGGATCGCGGATCCAGCCGATTGAACGGATCTGGCGGAGAAAAACAGAAAACTCTGATACTCTAGGCAAATCATTCCCGCATCCGCGAAATCCGTCAGATCCGCGCAATCCCGAGATCCAAAATCCTAGAAGCGTCCCGAGGCAGTCTGGACCGCGGCTCGTCAGAAATGGGTCATTGTGAGCCGAGGAAGCCACGGGACTCGGGTAGAATGCCAACCCAAGACACCACCGCCGACCACGGCTCGCTCCATCCGGCGCTTCGCTCCGGGCGACGCGCGTCAACCCGGCGGCCGCGAAGCGGGCCGACTAGACCGAGCAGTATCGCCAAACCGATTTCGGCGTGGTAAGCTCCGGGACCCCGCTGATCGGCGGTGCCGGAGCGACCATGCCGACGAAGTACACGGACCAGCAGATGGCGTTGATCCTCAGGCGCGCGGCCGAGCAGCAAGCGGCGGCCGGCGAGGCCACGCATTCGCTGGAATCGATTCAGGCGATCGCGCGGCAAGTCGGCATCGATCCCGCGCTGGTGGCGGACGCCGCGTTGAACCTCGACGCGGGCGGACGTGCGCGGCATCTGCTGGGCGAACCTTCCGCGCATCGCATCTCGCGACGTCTGCGGCTCGCGCCCGGGCCGATCGATTCCGCGGCCGTCGTCGCGACGATTCGTGACCATGTGCCGTTGGTGGGCGAGATGCGCCAGGTCGGCGATAGCATCGAGTGGCACGCGGGGCAGGCGGATAACCAGATCTTCGTCGCTGTCTCGCCAGGCACCGCCGGCCCGGCGCTGCGCATCGACGCGCGCCAGCACGGACTGAAGGCCCTGGCGTACCTCGGCGCCGGGATCACGGGCGGATTGGCCACGCTCTTGAGCGTCGCCTTTTGGTCGGCTCCGGGCGCAGCGGTTGGCGCCGCGGCATTGGGTGCCTCTTTCGTCGGAGCGCGCGCTCTTTGGAATCGGCATGCGCGTCGCCGGAATGAGCGTCTGCGTGTCTTGAGCGACGCGCTGGTCGCGCAACTCGAGAGCGAACAGCCGCCAGCGAATCGTGACGCGTCGCCGTAACGTCGCTATGGCGGTTCACGCGTGATAATCTCCGAGTCGACGAAGGAACGACGTTCGTCGGCCTCCCTGACTCAATTCCCCATGTCTGAACGCAGACCCGCATGTTGCATTGCGGCGCTCGCGCTCGTTGCTGTCGCCGTCGCCTCGATCGGGGCGCAGACGCCGCCGCGCGACACCACGATGATCAATCGATCGTCCAACCCCGTGCTGGCGTCGTTCCGATTCCGTTCGATTGGTCCGGCGAGCATGGGCGGGCGTGTCGACGACATCGAGGTCGCCCCGAGTGATCCAAACGTCATTTACGTCGGCTACGCGACGGGTGGCGTGTTCAAGTCCGACAACAACGCCACGACCTTCACGCCGGTGTTCGAGACATACGGCAGCGCGTCGATCGGCGACATCGCGATTCACCCGACGAACCCGAACATCGTGTACGTCGGCACGGGCGAGGCGAACAACCGGCAGACCTCGAGCTTCGGCGACGGGATCTACAAGAGCGAAGACGGCGGGAAGACATTCACGCATGCCGGCCTCCAGTCGACGCAGACGATCGCGCGCATCGTGATCGACCCGCGCAATCCGGACGTCGTGTACGTCGCGTCACCCGGGCATCTGTTCGGGCCGAGCACCGACGGCGGCGTCTACAAGACGACGGACGCCGGGAAAACGTGGAGCAAGATCAAGTACATCGACGAGAGCACCGGCTTCACCGACATCGCGATCGATCCATCCAACCCGAAGATCCTCTACGCCGCGAGCTACCAGCGCCGACGAAGTGGATGTTGCTACAATGGCGGCGGGGCGGGGAGCGCGCTGTGGAAGTCGGACAACGCGGGCCAATCGTGGGAGCGCGTCTCCGGAAACGGGCTGCCGGCGGGCACACTCGGCCGCATCGGCCTCGACGTGTCGAAGACGAACCCGAACATCGTGTACGCCCAGATCGAGACGAGCGCCGCGGAAGCCGGCGAGGCAGCGCCTGGTGCTGGTGGTGGCGGCGCCGGCCGAGGCGGCGCATACGATTGGTGCGACAACGCGGGTCCGGGCCACGGATTCGGCGGCGGCCGCGGCGGCCGCGGTGGTGTACCGCCCGACACGAATCGCACGCCGCCCGCGATCGACGGCAATCGGTCGGGCGTCTACCGGTCCGACAACAAGGGCAAGTCGTGGACGGTCGTGAGCAACTGCGATGCGCGTCCGCTCTACTTCAGCCAGATCCGCATCGATCCGGGCAACGAGAAGAACATCTACGTCGCCGGCGTGCACATGGCGAAGTCGCTCGACGGCGGCAAGACGTTCCTCATGCTCGACAATGCGGGCGGGTTCTTCAACATGGGCGAGGACCAGCACGCGATTTGGATCGATCCGAAGAACGGCAACCACATTCTTCGCGGCACCGACGCCGGATTCATGGTGACGTGGGATCAAGGAAAGACCTGGGAGTACGTGCGCACGATGGCGACGGGGCTCGCGTACTGGGTCACGGCGGACATGGGTCATCCGTACTACGTCTACTCCGGCATGCAGGACAACGACAGTTGGGCCGGTGCGAGTGCCACGCGTGGACGGATCGGCATCACCGGACAGGACTGGTTCCATCTCACCGGCGGCGACGGCTTCCAGACGGCGGTCGATCCGACGGACTTTCATATCATCTATTCGTCGTCGCAGGACGGCTCGGTGTCGCGGGTCGATCTGCTCACCGGTCGCGCGACGAGCATTCGTCCCGTGGCGCCATCGGCCGCCGCGGCGGACAGCGGAGGCGGTCGCGGTGGCCGGGGCGGACGTGGAGGTCGCGGCGGCGGCCGTGGTGTCGGCCGTGGCGGCACTGAGAACTCGAGCGCGAATGGTGAAGCCGCACCGGCGCCGGCGTGTGTCGATGGACGCGTCGGTGGAGGCGCTGGACGCGGCGGCGCCGGCGGTGGTGGCGGCCGGGGCGGCGGCCAGCCGAACGTCATCAATGCGCAGGCCGGCGACACGTATCGCTTCAACTGGAACACGCCGGTGCTGATGTCGCCGCACAATGCCAGCACGATCTGGATCGGCGGCAACCGGCTGTTCAAGTCCGTGAATCGCGGCGAGAAGTGGGTCGCGAGCGCCGACCTCACGAAACACATCGACCGGTGTGACGTCACGCTGATGGGGGTGCCGGGAACGCAGCCGCAGCTCTCGAAGAACGACGGCGTCGCGGCGTTCGGGACGATCACGGCGATCTCCGAATCGCCCGCGATGCCTGGCGTCGTCTGGGCCGGAACCGACGACGGCAACCTGCAAGTGAGCCGCGACGACGGCGCGACGTTCACGAATGTCGCCGCGAATCTTCCCGGCTTGCCCGCGAGCGCGCTCAATGGCGCGACGGCGTACTGGATCTCGCGGATCGACGCATCGCACTTCGACGCCGGCACCGCCTACGTCGCCGTGGACGGCCATCGCTCCGACGATCTCGAGCCGTACGTCTTCGTCACGCACGACTACGGCCGCACGTTTCAAAACATCTCGGGCACTCTCCCGCCGAGTGGAAACGTCCAGGTCGTGCGCGAGGATCCGAAGAACAGGAATCTGCTGTACGCCGGCACCGAGTCCGGGATGTTCATCTCGCTCGACGCGGGCGCGCACTGGGAGAGGTTCATGAACAACTATCCCACGGTGCGCACGGACGACATCTTCATCCATCCGCGCGACGGCGACGTCATCGTCGCGACGCACGGCCGGAGTCTCTGGATCGCGGATGACATCACGCCGCTCCAGCAATTCACGCCGGCGGTCGCGGCGCAGGACGTCGTGCTGTTCGACGTCCGGCCCGCGATCGCGTACCTGTTCGACTACCGCACGGACACGGACGTCGGCGGCGACAAGCGGTTCGAGGGGGAGAACGCGCCGCGCGGAACGGCGATCAACTATTATCTCAAATCGCCGGCGACCGGACCCATCACGATCTCGATCGTCGATGCGATGGGCCGAACGGTCTGCACGTCGACCGGTGCGTCGAGCGCGGGGATCCATCGCGTGCAGTGGACGCTCGCGACGCCTGGGCTCAACACCCAGCCCGGCGGCGGGCGCGGCGGCGGCGGCGCCGGTGGCCAGGGCGGCGGGAATCCGCCGGATCTGTCATGCAGCGGCTCGAGCGCCGGTGGCGGTCGCGGAGGAAACGCGACGCCAGCGGCGCCTGGAGGCTACACGGCGAAGCTCACGGTGAACGGGAAGGACTACACAACACCGGTGCGCGTGCTCGAGGATGTCTGGTTGCACGAGCGGTAACACTTTCCGTCAGGGCATTGGCACGGGCGGCGGCAACATGTCCGCGAACCGCCACGGTGCCGGACCGGCGCGCGTGAGCGGCGTCTTCGCCAGCCGCGCGCGCACCATCGCGATCGGCATCGGGCCGCCCTGCAGCACCGCGTCATGGAACTCGCGCTCGGTCATCTTCTTCGAGTCGACGAGCTCTTTGTGCAGCGCCCGCAGCTCGAGGCCGCCGAGCATGTACGCGGCCTGGTAGAGCGGGGAATAGCTGCCGTTGAACGACCGGCGGACCTCGCCCTCGGCATTCGCTCGCTCGAAGTCGACGGTGTCGACCAGGAACTGGATCGCCTGCTCCGGCGTCATCTTCCCGAGATGGAAGTTGAGCGAGAAGATGATGCGCGCGCTGCGATGCATGCGCCAAAAGAGCGCGCCGAGCCGGTCTTCGGGCGTCGCGTTGAAGCCTTTGTCCCAGACGAACATCTCCCAGTAGAGGGACTGGCCCTCGTTCCAGAACGGCGTGGCGAAGAGACGGCGGTGCTGGTTGTATCGCGCCGTCATGAACCCCTGCAGGTGATGGCCCGGGTTGAGCTCGTGGAACACGGTGGCGTGTGAGAAGTGCGGGTTGTTCCCCCGCATGCTCATGAGCTTTTCCTCATCAGTCATCTCGGCCGTGGGATACGAGACGAGGATCTGTTCGCCGCCGAGGAAGAAGGGGGAGACGCGCTGGCGGTCGGCCGCCATCATCTCCATGCGCCAGTCTTCCTTGGCGAGCGGCGGAATCGTGACCCAGTCGTGCGCGTCGAAGTACGCTTCGGCCTGCCGGGCGAGATCGCGAATGACGTCGGGCTGCTTGCCGGGATCGACGTAGGTGTCCTTCACCTTTTCCATCGCGGCCTTCCAGTTGTCGCCGAACCCCATGGCGCGCGCGGCCTTCTTGGCCTCGCTCAAGCTGAACGCGTACTCCCGTTCGGCGATCGCGATGAGCTCTTCGGGCGTGTAGGGGATCATCTCGAAGGCGAGATCGGCCTTCAGGCCGTCCGTTCCGATCGGGTCGCCGATGATCGGCTCGTTCGCTTGCGCGGCGTTGCCTCCTCGGCCGCCGCCTGCGGCTCCGGCGTCTCCGCGACCACCGCCGCGTCCACCCGCCGGCGCCGCCGCGGCGATCGTCTGCGCCGGCCGGAATCCGACGACGCGTTCGCGCAGCGTGCGCCCGTACGCGGTGAGCGCGTCATTGAGCTTGCGATAGGGATCCTGCATCCACCACGAGAAGGTGGGATCGTAGCCGTCGTAGTAGCGATACCAGCCGCCGATGGCGGTTCGGATCTGATCGAGATTCTCGGCAGCGCGGTTGGCGATCGTTTTCGTCACCCGCGGCGCCGAGGGCCGCGTCCGCGCCGTGTCGCCGGCCTGCACGGGGCCGCCGCGGCCAGCCGGCGCCTCGAAGAGTGCTCGCAGACTGTCGATCTGGCGCGCAATGACGGCGAGGTCCTTGGACGAGACGCGTGGATCGACGGGTGTGAGGTTGCGGCGCGCATCCTGGAGCGCGAGCAGCCGATCGGCGAACGGGAGGAGCGTCGCCGTTTCCGCGCGCATCTTGTCCTGCCGGTCGAGCAGCGCGAGCTGGTGCTGCAGGTAGTTGTCGAGCAGCACGTAGTCGACGCGGCCTTCCTGCGCGAGCTTGTCGAAGTTCAGCTCGGCGAGTCGCGCGCGCCACCCGGTGTAGAAGTCGCGCATCCGGCGACGCTGTGCCGGCGAGTCGGCGGCGTCGTAGCGGCGGTTGAGCGACTGCTGATCGGCGGTGAATCGCTCGACGACGTCGGCCAATTCGCTCGACGGGCGGCCGACGAGCGACGACAGTTGTGGAATGGACGCGAGCGGATCGTCACCGGCCTTCGCGCGCGGCGGCGCTTGGCCGTCGAGCACGAGCGGGAGGAGGATGAGGAGCCAGGCGGCGAGGCGAATCTTCATAGGTCCCTGCGGGCGAGTGAGGTCGAAGGCCGCCTCCAATATCACTCGCCGTCCAGGGAACCGCGACTGTCGCCGTCAGTCGCGCCGCGAGTCCATCGCGAGTATCCCCAGATCTTCCGCACCGTGGCCGGACGCGATCAGCGCGTCCATGCGATTCGCCAAACCGCCGAGCATCGCGAGCGGCACGTCGCCGGCCGTCTCCAACATCAGGCGGAGGTCCTTGCGCGCCATGTCGAGCTCGAAGCTCGGCGCGTAGTTGCCTGCGGCCATGTTGCGTCCGCGGCCGGCGATCACGCCCGCCGGATTGATGAAGTCGGTCACGGTGAGGGCGTCGGTCGAGGGCACGCCCGCACCGCCCGCGACGGCGAACACGTCGGCGACGAGACCCGCGATCCCGATGATGAGCGCGTTGCCGCACAGCTTGTAGACGGCGGCCAGGTCGGGGCGCTCGCCGAGGTACTCCACGCGCTCCGCCATGCGCGTGAGCTCTTCGCGAACGGCCTCGAACAGATCCCGGGGTCCGCACGCCATGATCGTCCCTTGCTGCTTGCGTGCAGCCGCGGGGCCGATGAACACCGGGCAATGGATGTATCGGATGCCCTCGGCATTCAGGCGCTGTGCACGCGCGGCAGTGCGCTTCGGCAGCGTCGTCGTGTGGTCGATGACGATGGCCGATGCCGCGAGCCCCGGCCGGAGCGCGGCGACGACGTCGTCGACGACGGTGTCGTCCTTGAGCACGAGATGGACGCGCTGCGCGCCGCGCACCGCGACGTCGGGCGAATCCGCGACGCGTATGCCGAATTGCTCGAGCGCTTTGGCCTTCGCGATCGTGCGATTCCAGACCGTGACGTGATTGCCGCGCTTTGCGGCGGCCTCGGCCAGGGCGCCGCCCAACAGACCGGTTCCAAGAAATGCGATGTCGTTCATGCGCTGAAACGTAAAGCGCATGGAAGATGCAACGTGCTCAGACCGGTTGTCTTTGCCAGAGGAACTTTCCGCCGACGCTGTACGTTCTGGCGCGGAAAGCCGAACCTGACGCGCTGAGCGGTTGACAGCGCAATGGAGTGAATGGATGAGGATTCTGGTCACGGGTGCGACCGGCGTCATCGGACGACGTGTCGTGCCGATGCTGGTTCGATCCGGGCACCACGTCACGGCGGTCGCGCGATCGCCGGAGAAGCGAGCGGTGCTGACGCATAGCGGCGCATCGGCGATACCACTCGACCTGTTCGATCCGTCGCACGTCCGCCGCGCCGTCGCGGACCACGAGGCGGTGGTGAACCTCGCCACGCACATGCCGCCGTCGACATGGCGCATGCTGTTGCCGTGGTCGTGGCACGAGAACGATCGTTTGCGGCGCGAGGGATCGAAGAACCTCGTCGACGCCGCGATCGCGGAGGGGGTGAGCAGGTTCGTACAGGAGTCGTTCGCGCCGACGTACGAGGCGCGTGGCGAGGAGTGGATCGACGAGCGCGTGCCGTTGGCGCCGGTCTCGTACAACTGGACGGTGATCGACGCTGAGCGATCGGCTGAACGGTTCACGGCCGCGGGCGGGACCGGCGTCGTGGCGCGATTCGCAACGTTCTATGGTCCGGACTCCTTCGCCTTGCGCGACATGGTGAGCTCGGTGCGCATGGGCTGGTCGCCAGTGCCTGGCGCGCCCGACGGGTTCATCTCATCGATCGCACATGACGACGCCGCCACGGCGGTGGTCGCGGCGCTCGGCGTCCCGGCCGGCGCGTACAACGTCTGCGATGACGATCCGGTTCGACGCTCGGAGTACGCGGCGCTGCTCGCGCAGGCCGCCGGCGTTCGGCCGCCGAAGCCGATGCCGCACTGGATGGTGGCGGTCATGGGGTCGACGGCGGAGCTGCTCGGGCGCTCGCAGCGGATGTCGAACCGAAAGCTGCGCGACGCGGCGCCGGGATGGGTGCCCGAATATCCGAGCGCCCGTGACGGGCTTCCGGCGGCCGTCAAGGAGATGCGGCGATGATGGAGGGCCACACCGCGCAGTGACCGTTCCGTCGCCTGGCCGTTGTTTTTCGCGCCCATCACTTGTACAAACGGAGGACTTGCCATCCGTTCGGGTGAAGCATGAGGGGTCCAGCTGCGCGTCGTTTTTGCCGCCGTTCTCGCCGCCGGCCTCGCGGCATGTAGTGAGTCGACCGCACCGGTCCGCACCGCGGCGGCGCCCGACGCAAGCCTGTGGAAGAAAGACATGGGAATGGCGCCGGCGGGAAAGGTCGAGCGTCGAGGCGTGAAGCTATCGGTCGGACCGTCGAAACAGCTACCGCAAGTCAGTACACGAGCTGGCCGCGCACGAGCCGCGCCGGGGCGGCGAGGTGGTGGACTTCCGACACGTGTTCGTCGCGGATGTGCACGACGCGAAGTCCGAGCGACGTGAGGACGTCGGCGATGATCCGCCGATGGCAGCGCCACCAGAGCAGCTCGGCGCACATCACCGCCGTGCGAAGGCCGTGCGCCAGCAACAGGAGCTCGAGCAGTCCCTCCGCGAATTCCTCCGTCGCGACGTGATCCGCGTAGGCACGAAACGCGGGATGTCGCCAGCCGAGATTCGGCGAGTCGGCGGTGGCGCGCCGTCGCCCGCCAAGCGCGGGAATCCAGCGGTACGCGATGTCGTGCGCGACGAGATCCCGCTCCAGCGCGATGCCGCTGAACTGTGGCAGCCGCCGCGATCCGGGAAAGCGGCGAACGTCCGCGACCAGCTCGATGCGGTACGCCTCGAGCACGGCGCGCAGCTCGTCCGCCGTTCGCGTCGAGTGCCCGATCGTCCAGATCGTCTCCATGCAGGAAGAATACACGAGGAGCGACCCCCTCTCTTCTTGCCGACGTCTCTTGCCTCGAAGCTGCGCTGCTCGAAACTGGACTCGCTGACAGGCCGGAGCGCCGTGCGTTAGCGAAGTCTCATCAACGGAACCGTCACGTGCGCGGCGCGCGCGCGCGCGATGGCCGCCATCAGCTCGTCGCCGCCGATCGGCTTGCGCAGGTAGTCCGCCGCGCCGGCGGCGAGATACCGTGCCTGCGCCTCCGGCGCGTCGTCCGCGGTGTAGACGATGGTGGGGAATCGCTCGGCGCGCGCGACGAGATGTTGCTGTACTTCGAGGCCGGTCATGTCCGGCATGTGCGCGTCGAGCAACAGACAGTCGGGACGCAGGCCGCCGGCGTCCAGCGCGTCGATGAGCTCGAGGCCCGATCCATAGGCGACGGCCATCAGACCGAGTGCATTGCAGAGTCGCCGCAAGCCGACGCGAACGGACTCTTCGTCGTCGACGATCGCGACCGACACACGCATCGTCGTCACGATGCGTTCGCTCGCATGGGAGTCGTATCCGCGACGCGAAAGACCTTCGATTCGGCGGGCGCCGGCGCGGGCGGCAGCAGGCAGTGGAGCGTCGCGCCGTGGTCGGCGTTGTTCTCCGCCCACAACCGCCCGCCATGTGCGGCGACGATCGTCCGCGAGATCGACAACCCGAGGCCGAGTCCCTCGGCCTTCGTCGTCACGAAGGGCTCGAAGAGGTGATCGATCAGCGCGGGCGCGATCCCGGCGCCGGAGTCCCGCACCGAGAACCGCAGATTCCCACTCGCGTCCATACCGAGCGTCAGCGACAGACGGCGATCGGTCAGAGTCGTCGAGCGCATCGCCTCGCACGCATTGAGAATCAAGTTCAGCAGCACCTGTTGGAGTTGCACGCGGTCGGCGAGCACGAGGGGGAGCTCGGGCGCGATGACGGCAGATGCCGCCACCCGCCGCGTGATGAGCTCCGCGCGCGCCAGCTCGAGCACGTCGTTGACCAGCTCCGCGGCGTCGATCGGCTGGAGGCGCGTCTCACCGCGCTTGAGCAACGCCTGCAGGCGCCGAATGACGTGCGCCGCCCGCTGATCGGCGGCGAGTATGTCGCGAAGAATGTCGTCGACCTCCGTCAGATCGGCCGGCTGGCGCCGGAGCAACAAGCGCGCGGCTTCAGCGTTGTTCGAGATCGACGCGAGCGGTTGATTGAGCTCGTGCGCGAACGCGCCGGAGAGCTGGCCGAGCGCGCCCACGCGGGCGAGATGCGAGAGCTCGCGGCGCTGCTCCTCGATCTCCATCTGCGCCTGGCGGCGCGCCGTGACGTCGGCGCGAGTGACGACCGCGCCTCCATCGGAGCGCTCGAGCGCCTCGATGCTCAACGCGTATCGTCCGTGGACGCGCGCGTGATCGTCGTCGTACTCCATCTCGAAGCGGCCAACCTCGCGGTCGAGCACTCGCGTTACACCGGCGAGCACGTGCGCGGCGATGGCGTCGCCGTGCTCGACGCTCGCCCGGCAGGCGCCGACGAAGTCGTCGCCGACACTCGCCCGGTGCATCAGCGCCGTTCGGTGCGACTCGGCGAATCGCCGCCAGGACTCGTTCGCCTCGAGCACCACGCCGTGCGCGTCGAGAATCGCCACATGATCGTGCAGCGACGCGAGCAGCGCGCGATGCAACTGCATCATGCCGTGTCGCGCGCCGCTGACCCCCGCGATGCACAACACCGGCAGCGTCGTGATCAGCACGAACAACTGCAGCACGAGCACGTTCTCGTCGGGCGACGCGCCGAGAAAGAGGTTCGTGCCGCGGTCGGCACCCCAGATCGCGGCGAACGTGACGGCGGTGAGCCCGATGCTCGCCGCGCCGGTCCCGAAGCGGAGCGCGGTCCAGATGAGCGCGGGCACGGGCATATAGAGCAGGAGCGCGAGGTGCCATCGCCCGCCGATCGGCACCACCAGCGCGATCGCGCCGGTCACGACGAAGCTCATGCCGAGGAGAGCGGCTTCGCCGACACGACCGCGGCTGACGCGCCGCGGCCGCCACGCAAGTGCCGCCGGAATCCCCAGAACCAGCGCGGGCAACAGCGTGAGCCCGGTGAGCGCGTTCGACGTGAACCACTCGGTCCACGTGCCCCAGTAGGTGGCCGAGGACGCATGCAGCACGACGTTCGAGGCGCCGATCGTCGCCGCGGCGGCAGGCGCGAGAATGACCGCGCTTGCGACGAAGCTGATGATCGAGTCCATGCTGTCCAGGCGCGGCGGACCGCGAAACGCGCGGCGCAGCAGCACCGTCGCGACGAGGGCGCGCGTGAGGTTCGCGAGGTCGGACACGAGCACCCACGAAAGACTCCAGCGCGGCCAGCTCGCGAGGAAGTGCGCGACCACGCTCAGGATCACATACCAGATCCACGTGCGGCGCGGCGACAGCACGAGCGCGGCGGTCAGCAGCGCATACGGCGGAAAGAGCACCGCGCTTCCGATTTCCGGATATCGGAGCCACGATCCGACTTCGCTGCCCAGGAGGATCGTTGGCGCGAACAATAGCAGTCCAAGCGCAAAGCCGAGAGGTTCTGCGACAGAATCGCTTCGCGCGCTCTGTGGTGATCCGGTCATCCCGTGGGAATCGTAGACGGACGGGCTCGGCGGTGACGATGCGACTTTGGTCCTATCGGGCTATTCTTGTCCCGTCCGGCCGAGCCCACCCTCCATCATCACTGCCATGCGAACGACGATCGCCATTGCCTCTCTCGCGCTGCTCGGCTCTCGTGCAGCGGTTGGCCCCACCCGAACCGCGTCGACCGCACCCTGTACGACGCCGACCCCGGCCTGCGAGCAGTGGGTCGCGCTCGGCGGTGGTCCGGCGCGATCGATGGTGTATGCGACGTACTCGCTCGACATGCCGAATCCGGGGCTCACGCGCGCGCTCATCATGGTGCACGGCACCGGACGGAACGCGGATCACTACTTCGCGACGACGACCGCCGCGGCGTTTCTCGCCGGCGCGCTCGACAATACGCTCGTCATCGCGCCGCATCTCATCGCCGACCCCGACAAACCGGCGCCGAACGAGGTCGTGTGGCCCAACCGGGGCGACACGTGGCGGTCGGGCGGGATGTCCACGTCCAATCCGACGATTTCGGCGTTCGACTTCATGGATGAGATTCTCAGAAAGCTGGCAAACAAGAAGACCTTTCCGAACCTCACGCACATCGTCGTCGCCGGGCACTCGGCCGGCGGCCAGTTCGTGACGCGCTATGAAATGGCGAACACGGTGCACGGCACGCTCGGGGTAACGATCAGCTATGTCGTCGCCAATCCGTCGAGCTACGCGTGGCCGGCGGCGGTGCGTCCGCTGCCCACGGGGAACGCCGATCCGAGCACGGCCGACAAGGAAGCGCTCGGCCCCAACCAGACGAAGGTCAACACGAACTTCACGTACGGACCGTTCGACGCGGCGAAGGCGCCGACCTTCAATCATTGGCCCGCCGGGTCTCGAAGGCCGCACCGGCTATACGGCGAAGATGTCGGACGATCAGCTGAAGAAGCAGCTCGCCGAGCGGCCGACGACGTATCTGCTCGGCCAGGTCGACGTGCTGCCGCTCGGCGGGTTCGACTCGTCGCCCGCGGCGATGGCGCAGGGACCGACGCGTCGCGCACGCGGCGAAGCGTTCGTCAAATACATCACGGAGACGCTGGGCGCGAAGCCGACGACGATCATCGTGCCCGAGTGCGGGCACAACGATCGGTGCATCTTCACGACTGACGTGGTGTTTCCGGTGATCTTTCCGAAGTAGCGTCCTTCTCGTCGAGCGGCGATCTCAGCCTGGACAGGCCAACGCCAAGGTGAGCGACTGCTCTTCAAGTCACCGCAATCGGCTAGCTTTCCTGGCTCGATGGACTTGTTTCGGCGCGATGATCGTGTGGTGGCGGGAAGCAGGAACGCGATGACTCGCCGCGCTCTCGCCGACTAGCGACACTTGATCTGCGTTCGATCGAGGAGATTGCCCGCGCCGCCCTGGATTCCGGAGACGGCGAGTCCCGGCGGGCAGGTCGTCGTGTACGCAATCGATCCCGAGAAGATGCTGCCCACGAGCTGTGAAACGAACTGGAGGCCGCCCGGGCCGACCGGGTCGCAGACGGCGGCGATCTGGTCATTCAGACCGCTGCCGCCGTTCCCAATTCGTCCAGACAATCCGGTCATGACGTAGTTCGCGGGACAGGTGAGCGAGAACCCGCTACCGCCAGCGACACCCACCGTTCCAGTCGTCGTCGCCGCGCCGAACGTCCTGTTTGCTCCGGTGATCGGCTGACAGATGACCTGCAACGTGTTCACGTTCGCGCCAGCATCGACGTTGATGCCGGTGGCCAGCGCGCCGGCCGGGCAATCGAGGCTGTACGGCGATCCGCCACCGCCACCGTTCGCCGATCCCAATTGCAGCGTGGCGCTTCCGACAGCGGCGATCTCAATCGGCAATGTGTTGCTGGTGCCGAACGGCGTAGTCACCGAAACGGTGCCGATCCCTCCGGCCGCGCCGCCGGGAATGGTCAGCGTCGCCGAGAGCGATTGGGCTTGCGCAGCCACGTTCGAAACGGTCGCCTGCACGCCGCTGAGATTCACGGTCGTTGCACCGACCGCGAAACCGAAGCCTTCAGCAAAGAAGAACGGCACGGTCGGGAAGACGGCGTCGACCGACGTCGGGCCGATCTGGAGCAGATTCGGCGTCACGGCGAACTTCGCGCTCGTCGACGCGCCAGTGCTGGGACTCGTGCCGACGAAGGTGTAGCCCGCCGCGACGCTGTCGATCATCAGATCGTCGAACGTCGCGACGCCCGCGACCGCATTGCGCGTGAGCGTGCCGGTGAGCGTGCCGCCGCGTGGGTTCGCGCCGAGCGCGATCGTCACCGCGTCCGTCGCTCCAGTGAGGTTGCCAGCGACGTCTTGCAGCGCCAACTGCACCGGCGGCGTGACCAATCCACTGGCGAGGTTCGTCGACGGGAGTGACACGAACGCCAGCTTGGAGACGAAGCCCGGCTGCACCGTGACCGTGAACTTCACCGACTGCGCGCCCACGGTCGCCGTCGCGGATGCGGTGCCGGCGAGCAACCCGAGCGTCATCGTGTTCGACGACTGGCCCGTGGCGTCCGTGACCGTCGTGGCGGCGAGCGTGCCATTCACGGCCGTCCAGTTCACGTTCACTCCCGCGACCGGATTCGACGACGCGTCCGTCACCTTGACGACGAACGGCGCCAGTGCCTGGAGTATGCGGTTCGTCTGCAGGTTGCCGGAGAAGGCCGCGATGGTCGCCGGCGTGCCCGAGATCCCGCGCACCGTGAACGTCGCGGATGCAGAGACGCCCGACGTCGACGCGACGATCGTATCGCTGCCGACCAAGGTCCCCAACCTGTACAGGACGCTGGCCTGCCCGTCGCTGTTCGTGACCGACGTCGCGCTGCTCAGATTGCCCGAGCCGCCGCTGCGTGCCCAGCTCACGGTGACGTTCGGCACCGGGTTGTCGAACTTGTCGGCGACGCGAGCGACGAGCGGCAGCTTGAGCGCGTGCGTGACCGTGTCCAACTGACCGCTGCCGGAGACGACGGCGATGGCCGCGGGATTGCCGACCGCTGCCGTCGCGGAGATCGTCACCTTGACCGAGGCCGCCGTGGCCGTGAAGAGCTGCGTGCCGACGGCGCCGCCCAGGGTCATCGACGCCGACGCCATTCCCTGTGCGTCGGACAACACGGTCGTCGCACCCACGCTCCCACCCGCCGGCGGCGTAAAGACGACGGCGGCTCCCGGAACCGCGACGCCATCGCTCGCCACCACCCGGACGACCGCTGGTTGCGCGAGCGTCTCGCCGACCTTTCCGGACTGGCCGTCGCCGCTCACGATCACGACGCCCGCGGCGCCGAGTCGAATGTCCACCGACGCGTTGTCGGTCGCGGACGACGGCGTTCGCGCGGTGACCGTCACGGTCCCGCGCTTGCCGGTCGTCGTGAGCGTTCCGGTATTCGTGATCGTCGCGATCGCCGGGTCCGACGTCGACCAATCCACCGGGATCGGGCCGGACACGGTGGCATTGCTGGCGTCAGTTCCGGTGACCGTGAAGTTCACGGTCGCCGGCGCGACGATCGAGGACAGCTTCGGTGAGATCGCGATGTGCGCTACCGACGCGCCCGGACCGACGTATTGCACGCCGATCTCTTCCGGCGACGCGGGCGCGTCCACGGGGTGTGACTGCACCGTTCCTTCGCCGTGGAACACGACGCCGGAGGGGTTGGTGTAGTCGATCGATGCGTGGAAGCTCTCGCCGTCGGCGTGGACCGCGACGGCGAGATCGAGCGTCACATCCTGCTGGTTTGGCGCAAACGCGATCGTCGTGTCGACGACGACTTCGGACGGCGGTCGCACGATGACCACGCGCACGTGATCGAACGAGATGCCGAAGTCCGCGAGGTGCGCGGCCGCCGCGCGGGCGGCGACGGAGAAAACGGGCTGGAAGCCGATTCGCGCCAACCCGCGATCACCGTTCGGCCGGTGCGGGGCGGCGCTGGGAAGGTCTGCACAGGACGCAACGCCGACGGCCATACAGAAGGTCGCCAGCGAGCGTATCGAGGCGCGAAACACGTCGCATTCTCGCCGCGGTGGCGCCGCGTGTCAAGCACGAAAAGGTAAAAAGAGTTGTGATGCTCATCGCAGCGGGCGACGCTGTCGCTCGGCCGATCGTCGAGCTAATCTCTCGTGTGACCGTGGATCCGTTGTCGCGCGAGGAATCCTCATCGTGCGCCTCCTCCGAGGAGCTCCGACATGCGTCGCCTTTCTTCGTTTCTCCTTTCCGTGTGTTTCGCCGTCGCGGCTCACGCCCAGGCGCCGCTCACGCCGCGCCAGCAGGCCGCGCGCGAGATCTACGCGGAGCTCGTGTCGATCAACTCCTCCGATTCGGTCGGCTCCGTGACGCGCGCCGCGGAGGCGATGGCGAAGCGCTTTCGCGCGGCCGGATTCCCGGCATCCGACGTTGAGGTCCTGATTCCGGCCGGCAAGCCCACGAAGGGGAACCTCGTCGTCCAATACCACGGCACGCGGGGGCCGAGCGCCGGCAAGCCGATTCTTCTGCTGGCTCACATCGACGTGGTCGCGGCGCGCCGCGACGAGTGGCCGCGCGACCCGTTCACCATGGTCGAGGAGAACGGGTACTTCCTCGGCCGCGGCACGGCGGACGACAAGGCGATGGCGGCGATCTTCGTCGCGAACGTGCTCCAGTATAAGAAGGAGGGTTGGCGCCCCGAGCGCGACCTCGTGTTGGCCCTCACGGCGGACGAAGAGGGCGGCGACGCCAACGGTGTCCAGTTTCTCCTCGCCGAGCACCGCAACCTGATCGACGCGGCGTACGCGCTCAACGAGGGCGGTGGAGGGACGCTCGACGGCGCCGGAATGAGCGCAAAGCCGCTCTTTCATTCGATTCAAGCGGCCGAGAAGGTCTACACGGACTTCACGCTGACGGCGACGAACCCCGGCGGCCACTCGAGCGTGCCGCGCCCCGACAACGCGATCTATGAGTTGTCCGATGCCCTCTCGCGAATCGGGCGGTTCTCGTTCCCGGTCGAGCTGAATCCGACGACGCAGGCGTTCTTCACCGAGACGGCCAGGGTCGAGAAGCCGGCGATCGCCGCCGCGATGCGCGCGATCGTCGCGAACCCGAAGGACTCCGCCGCCTCGGCGACGCTGTCGCGCGACCCGCGGTACAACTCGATGTTGCGGACGACCTGCGTCGCGACGCGCCTCGCCGGCGGACACGCGTACAACGCGCTGCCCCAGACGGCGAGCGCGAACGTGAACTGCCGCATGGCGCCAACGTCGAACGTCGACTACGTGCGCTCGACGATCGCGCGCGTCGTCGCCGATACCGGAATCAAGATCACGTTCACGAATGGAACGCCGAGCTTTCCGACGTCGGTGCCGCCGATCGAGCCGGCACTGCTCGCCGCGGCGACGGATCTCACGCGCTCGATGTGGGGGAACATCCCCGTGATCCCGACGATGTCGACCGGCGCGACGGACGGACATTGGCTCCGTGCCGCCGGCATTCCGACGTACGGCGTGAGCGGCATCTTCTCGTCGCCGGGAGAGACGAACGCGCACGGCCGCGACGAGAAGCTTCGCGTGAAGTCGTTCTATGACGGGCTCGACTTTCTGGACAGGCTGGTGCGGCGGCTTGGGTCTCCGGCGCAGCCATAGCCGCAGATGAAAAAAGCACGATCAGCGATAGCGCGCTTGTCCATTTCCACCTCCGCAAACGGCATCGCCGAGGGATCCGCGGTGCGTCCCGCAGGTCCCTCGACACCTACAGCGCTCCGCTCAGAATGCCGCTTCGCTCGAAAGACCTCCCTCGCTGAACGCGCTACGTACCAGTTCGCCCCATCGGCTTGCCGCTTTGCGACGAGATGACTCTGAGTTTGTGCGTGTGGCCGATCGCCGGGCCCAGAGCCCCGGACGGGACTGAGATGCCGTTCGCCGGTTTGACCGGCAGGCCGACCGCCGCCCACGCGTTTCCGACTTCCTGTTGTTGCGGGCTGTTCGTGCCGAAGCGCCGACCTGCCATGTAGTAGGTCATCGACGCGCACGACTTGAAGTCCGCGTCCGGCTGCAGCGACAACAGCGTGTCGTACCAGATCTGGCCCGCCTCCTCCCACGCGTAGCCGCCCAATCCCGTGGCGAGCAGATAGAACGCGTGGTTTGGAATCCCGGAGTTCCGGTGCACGCCGCCCCAATCCCCCTCGTCGGTGTCGGGCGTCTCGACATATCCCAGCATCGTCGACGGCTGATCGTCGCCCAGGTATGCCGTTCCCGGCGCCTTCAGAGACCTGAGGGCCACACCGGGAACCACGGGGCCGAGCACACCGGCGCCGATCAGCCAGTCGGCGTCGGGCGCCCGCTGCTTCAAGGCGTATTGCTTCACGAGGCTGCCAAACACGTCCGACATCGACTCGTTGAGCGCGCCGGATTGCCCGCGGTACTCGAGGTTGCACGTGAACTCGATCACGCCGTGCGTGAGCTCGTGGGCGACGACGTCGACCGACCGGGTGAAGCCAAGCAGCGCCTGGCCGTCCCCGTCGCCGAAGACCATGTGCGAGCCGTTCCAGAAGGCGTTGTTGAACCGGTCGCCGTAATGAATGACCGCGTCGAGCCGGAGCCCGCGGCCGTCGATCGAGTCCCGCTGGAAGACGGTGTGGAAGAAGTCGTACGTCGCGCCGAACGCGTCGTAGACGTCGTTCACCGCGTGATCGGCGGTGGCGGCATCTCCCTCGCACCGCGCCAGCTTCCTCGTTCGGGTCGAGCCCTCGGCCGCCGTGTGGATGGCGCGGTGCAGGCCTCTCGCCGTGGCGGGCGCGAACCGCTGGGAGAGCAGCTCCCGCTGGCCGCGCAAGCGTGCCGTGGTCAGTAAGGTGGACAGCGCGGCTTCACGAATCTGCGCGTCGTCGTGCGCCAGCAAGCGCCGAAGCAGTCGAGGCGGGACGATTCCGTGGAGCCGATCACGGTGGTGCATAGGTCTGGGATTCTCCGTCGGGTTGTGCTCTCCGACTTATTTGGAGGACCCGGGTCGGCGTTTTCCCACCAATGCCCCCGTCGCGGAATTTCGGACGTCGCGACCGTCCAATTCGTGCAGAAGCGAGAGGACGCGCCCGGAATTGTGACGCCTCTCACACGTTGAGCTCATGCAGTGAGGTTGCCACGCCAAGCGCCGTCTCTGTCGCTCGCCCTCGAGTCGCCCAGCTGTCTCCGTCCGGCCGTGCATTGTCACCGGCCCCGGAGCGTGCACAGGTATTGCTGCCGCTCGGCCCCCGCGTAGCTTTCCGTCACGTGTCGAGTGAGAGTCTCCCTCCCGCACCGCGAACAATCGATAGATCGGCTTCGGAAGCGCTGTTCCTCGAGCACCTGCCCCGCATCGAGAAGACCATCGGTGCGCTGTCGCGCCGGAACGGGTTTCGAGATGCCGAGGCCGCCGATCTCGGTTCCTGGATCAAGCTGCGCTTGATCGAGGACGACTATGCCGTGTTCCGAAAGTTCCGCGGCGAGAGCGCGATCACGACCTATTTGACGGTCGTCATCGCGACACTCATACAAGATTACAAAGTGCAGCGGTGGGGCCGTTGGCGGCCGTCCGCCGCGGCGCAGCGCAAGGGAAAGGTCGGCGTCAAGCTCGAGGCGCTGGTCTACCGTCACGGATACCAGCTTTCGCATGCGGCGGAGCTGATGCGCTCCTCTGGCGACACCGACCTGGGCGACCGCGAGCTCGCCACGATGCTCGGCGAGCTGCCGCGGCGCGGGCCGACGCGGCCGCGAGAGGTCGGGGACGAAAGCCTGAACTTCGAGGCAGGGCAGGCGACTGCCGAAGACGTCGTCGAGGAGGAGGCCGCGACGCAAGAGCGGAGCGCGATCGAGTCGGCACTTCGCGCCGCGATGGGCCGATTGACGCCCGAAGATCAGTGTCTCTTGACGATGCGGTTCTGGCAGGACATGAGCGTCGCGGACGTCGCGCGCGCGCTCAACGTGCCGCAGAAGCCGCTGTACCGGCGGCTCGATCGGGCCTTTGCGGAGCTCCGTCGCGAGCTGCTCAGGCAGGGCATTTCGCAGGACCGAGCTCAGATATTGGTCAGTGAGATGGCGTCATGAGCGACACCTCCGGGGAGAAACGCGACTCGCGGCCGACTAATACCGACATGACATCCGAACGCACTCAACCCCATGTCGCCGAGCGACTGGATCGCGCCACACTCGCGGCGCTGATCGATGGCAGACTTCAGGGAGCGGACCGCGACGCGGCGCTCTCGAAGCTCGCGACCTCACCGGAGGATCTCGAGATTCTCGCGGACGTGGTCGCTGTCTCGCGCGAGCTGGATGGTGGCGTGACAGACATTCGGACGTTCGCCGAACGGCCGCGGGCGCGGCGACCGCCGATGATGAAATGGATGTCAGCCGCCGCGGCGATCCTGGTGGTGGCGAGCGCGTCGCTCATGCTTCGCGGCGGCGGAACAGCGGCCGCAGATGGGTTCGCCAGCCTGATCACGAGCCAGGTGGCGCTCGCGCCGGGGTGGGAGGCGCATTCGTGGTCGGCGACGCGCGGTGCGGGGGATGGCATCAGCGAGCGGGCGCGGGGCATTCAGCGCCGGTGCGCTCAGCGAGCACCATCGAGGTCGTTGGCGGCGCGGGGGGATAGCGGGGCGTCGGACGGTTGCGGGGCAGATCGCGGCGCTGCTGGTGGATGTGCCGGGGGCGGGCGAGGTGGTGGCGACGTATCGCGGTTTGTCGGAGATCCGCGGCGGGATTTCGTTGGAGCAATTGCGGAAAGCGCGGAGCGCCGCGCGCGAGATGGTGTCGCAGGCGGCGTTCGACGAGGGTGCATGGCTGGAAGCCGCGCGCATCGCGGCGGTGGCGCACGACTCGGCGTTCTTTGCGACGAAGGTGTCGCGGCGGCAACTTGAGTGGTCTCGAACGCGAGGCGTCCGCCAATGCATCGACGCGCGACGACGTGGTCGCTCTTGGACATCTCATCGCGAAGCAGGATTGGGATGGTCTTGCCATGGCCACCACGAACATCATGTCGCAGCTCGCCGTTCCCTGAGCTGGAGGAATCCCAAGCGTTGAAGACTGATCGCCGCGCTCGGCGTCTCGCGAGAGACGGTGTTCGGCTGGCGATCGGTCTCTTGCTGCCGGTGGTGATCGGCTGCGGCGCTGAGTCGGCGAACGGTGCGACGCGTTCGTCGCGCATCACTCGTGAGATTCTCGCCGATCGCTTTGCGATGGGACGGCTTGCCGGAGCGACGGCCTGGCGCGCGTGTGCCCGCGCTGATTCCGTGGCCGGGTTCAATTGCCCACCGCCGAGCTCGAGTCGAGAGTTCAACCATCTCGCCGCCGCTTCGCGTGCGGCGAGGCAGCGTCTCGATTCGGATTCGTCGGTCGATGCGCTTCGCGAAGCGGCGCTGCTCTCGCTGCGTCTCCGAGACTCGGTGAAGACCGGTCTGGACGAAGCGGCGCGGCTCCTTGCGCGCGCTCGCCGCGTGGCGCCGAAGAATCCGACGATCCTGAATGATTTCGCGGTCGTTCAGCTGGAGCTTGGCGAGCGCGATCAAACCGTCAGGCCGTATCTGAGCTGCGTTGGACGCGATCGAGCGATCGCTCGCCGTCGATTCTTCGTCGACGGTGACGTTGTTCAATCGCGCGTTGGTGCTCGAACGCCTTCATTTGCTCGCGACCGCGCAACGTGCGTGGGCGCGATATCTGAGCGTCGAGCGCGACCACTGCGTGGCGAGGAGAGGCGCAGATCCACGTCGCACTTCTCGGGCGCGAGCTGAAGTCGGCGATGCTGCCACAGGGCGGCCGGGAAGTGGTGTTTCAACTGTTGGGGGACTGGGGGCGCGCAATCGCGAGTCACGACGACACGCGCGCGGCGGCGCTGCTGGAAACGGTGCACGGCGTCGTCGCGACTCTGGATTCGGTCCGCGGCGATCAAACAGTGCGGCTCGCCGTGGCGACCGTCGACTCGCAAGTTCGACTGGCACAGCGTTCGAGTAACACGATTAATGAGTCGCTCATGCGACTGGCTGCGGCCCACGTCGACTACGCCGACGGGTTTCTGTCGTATCGACGTCCGTTCTACGAGGACGCCGAGGTGCGTCTCGCACGCGCCGAGCGCGAACTGCGCGCAGCCGGTTCGGCCGCTGCCGGCTGGGCCGAATTGTATGGTGCGGCCGCCGAATTCAACCGAGGCGGTTACGACGCGGCGGACCAGCGGCTCCGTCGGATCATTGCCGAGGCATCGCCGCTCCAGCCAGCGCTCGCCGGAAAAGCAATTTGGACTCGTGGGGTGATCGAGGTTCGTCGCGGCAATTTCGAATCGGCCAACCAGTTCTACCTAGCTGCCGAACCATACTTGAATCGCGCGAGGGAGCCGGACAACGAAGGTGCCATCGCATATTTGATCTCTGAGAGTCTGAACTCCGCCGGTCAATATGCGGCCGGCCAAGCGCAAGCGTATCGCGGTTTGGCTTTGCTCGCGCCTTATCGCCGAAATCTGACCCCCTCAACCAGCATCTGTGGACGGTTGCGAGATACGCACGCGCGGACACCTTACCGTACGCGGCGCTCGCGGTGATGGACGAGCTTCTGAGCGTGGCGCTGGAGCTCGGAGGCTTGGATGCCGTCGCGCTGACCCATCAAATGCGTGCGCGCGACTTCGCGGCGATTGCGCGCCCCGACTTAGCCGCCGCAGAGCTGGTAGCCGCGCGACGTGCAATCGAACCGCTCAGAGGGTATTCGAAGGAGCGATATCGCGCTTACATCGACCTAGCGCAAGGTCAAATAGAGCGGATCGACGATCCCCGCGCCGCTCTACCACTTCTTGAGCGAGTCGCGAGCGACTTCCGCCGGCTTCACATCTACTCGAAGGCGTCCGCAGCGCTCTACGAGACTGCGATGGCGGCGCGCGATGCAGGCGACACAGTACGCGCGCGAAGCTTGCTCGCTGAGGCGATCGTACAAATTGAGCGGCAGCAGGCGACGTTCGAGTCGTCGGAGGGGCGCGCGGCGCTTTTCGAGACGGTCGACAACGCTTTCGATGCGATGATTGGGCTCGAGCTCGACGCTGGTCACGCCGACTCGGCGTTCGCTGTATCTCGAGCGCGAACGCGCCGCCGCCAAGATCACGGCACAAGGCGCATCAAACGAACGCGCCGGTGAGCCCGCATCCCTGGAATCGGTCCGCGCACGGCTCCCTGCCGACATGCTGTTTGTCGAATACGCGGTGCTCAGCGACCGAACCATCGCCTGGACCGCCTCGCGTCGTGGAATCAATCACTACGTCATTCGCGTTCCACGCGACACAATCGGACAGTTGGTGCAGCGATTCCTGAAGGAATACTCGATCCCGAAGCCGCATGAAGGGGATGCGCGATCCCGAGCTTTTTGACATTCTGGTGCGTCCGCTTTCTAACGATCTCCCCGGAGTCGCCGAGCTCACAGTGGTATCGGATCGCGAGCTCTCGCGGCTTCCGTTCGCGGCGCTCTGGGATCGTGAAGCACAGCGCTATGTCGTCGAAGGCTATCGCGTGCGCACTGAGCCGAGTGCGAGGTTTTTCGACGCAGCACGGGGAACCGCACGCGCGAGCGTCGACCGTCGAAAGGCGCTCGTCGTCGGAAATCCAGCGCTCGATGCCGCGTCACTCCTCCAACCTCTGCCAGGAGCCGAGGTCGAGGCAAAGCGAGTGGCAAGCCTCTATCGAATCTCCACGCTCTTAACGCGCCAGGCGGCCCGGCGCGACAGCGTGCTCACCTTGCTCCGAACGTCGAACGTGTTCCATTTCGCCGGACACGCGATATTCAGCGGTGATCGTCCCGAGCTCTCATTCCTTGCATTCGCGCCGCCGCGTGTGGGACTGCAACCGGGACGCTCACGGCACGAGAAATCGCGCACTGCGACTTTCCAATCTGGAGCTGGTCGTGCTGTCGGCGTGTCAGACCCTCAGCTCTCGAAACAGCCGTACAGGTGGCGTCGCTGGTCTCGCTGCGAGCTTTCTTCGCGCGGTGCGCCCGCGATCGTCAGTACGCTTTGGGACGTGAGCGACGACGTGACTGAACCGCTCCTGACAATGTTCCACAAACACTATGCTGCTGGCGTTCCGGCGGCGGACGCCTTCGGCAGGCGCAGCTCGAAATGTTGCAACCGCGCGTCCGGCCAACAGCGCGGCTCCGGCGATTTGGGCAGCATTCATTTATACCGGTCCTTGAGGTCGGCGTGACGGCTAGCATCTTGTGATGCCCGAGGTCGGTATCATCTTAATGGAGCGCATCGTGTCATTCGAGTTGCGGATCGAATTCTCCGGATTATGTCTGTTTGTCGTGAATAGCGGACCGTACGCGCGTCGGCGTCGTCATGCCAGATGCGCGCGAAAAGCCCAACATCACGACGATGCGACACGTGGACGGAACAGTCGCCGTGCCGCACGCCGGCTATCTCCGATTTGACCTCGGAGATTTCAGGGGTCCGAGCATTCCTGGCGCAAATGGTAACAATGGCCCTCGCTATGAGATCGTCCATCGCTTCGGCCGCGAGGCGCTCGACCTCGGACTCGGTCACGAACAGTCGAAGTTGGGCGTCGATGAGCTCTTATTCCCGAACTTCAAGGCGATCGAAGGCCGACTCACGATTCTGCCGGGATTTTCGGTGAGACCCCGCCTGAGCAACTTTTAATGCGAACGGTTCTCACTGGCGGCACCTTCACGTCGCATTCTGGGGCAGCAACTGGACCTTCCCGACTGTCGGCACAGCTGGCGGGAGCGCCATATCAGGGGCAATTCGCCAACTATGCCGTTTGGACGCGCACGATCAGAGCAGGACGCACTGACGCTGACCATGGCGCCATTCAAAAAGGGTGAGCCAACAACACTGCGAGTTGAAGCCAAAGAACGGTGTTGTTGCAACTCAAGATCGCGAATCTCTGCGCCGAAAACCCGCTCGAGTGGTGCGAGTTGAAAATCCGAACCATCGCAGGAGACGAGGACCTCGATTTCAAGTGGCTCTACCAGCCTAATGAAAAACCCGGAGTTGGCGCCGCCCGGGCTCAATGACGAGTTGCCGGTTCCGGTGCTCGACCGTACGAGCGGCGTGGCGGGCGAGGATCGTGACTGCACGGGAGGAATGATCGATGGCGACATCTGACCCGATTCAGAGCGAACGCGTTCTCGTTTTCAGCGTCGACGCTTCGGCGGGCGGGCCGCGTCGGCTGGTGGTCTCGAGAAGCTGATGGCCTATGTCTCGGGGGCCGGTCCGCATGCCCGGCTCTCGCCGCTCGACGCTTCAGATGACGAGCCGGCCGCACGTCGCGCGACGAGCCCGACGGAAATGTCCGGCGCCTATGTGCTTGCGTGCTCACTCGAAGGCGGAGTCGCTCAGACTGGAAGAGCTGCTCCGCGCCGAGCAGCGCATTCGCGATGTTTATCGTCCACCGGCGTATCGTGCTCGGCGCACCGATCAGGGCGACCGCGGGTGCCCCGCGCGCGTTGTCCGCCGCGGTCCCGCACCGGGTCCCCCGACATAGCCAAGAAATTTGCTGAGACGGCGGCCGTCACGCAGTGGGGGTTACAACGCTGCGGCTTCTCCAAGGTTCGCCGCGATCTCGATCCAAGGGCGAGTTTGCCCCGATCGTGATGGTCGACAACGGCAGCCATTTGCGTCATCCGCAGCTCGCTGGCGTCATTCACAAGTATCGAAGTGCGAAGGAGCCTCATCAGGGTTCGATCGCCGATCATGCGAGCTCCGTCGCTGCAATCATCGGTGCCCGCCGCGGCGCGCATGGGGCGGAGAGCGGAGCGATGGAAGGCTGCTGCTCGGCCGAGATCGAGATGTACAACGTGTGGACGACGACCGATGGGCTGGACCATCATTTGTTGTATCAAGGGGCTCATGCATGCGATCAGGCATCGGCGGCCAGTCGTCAACATGAGCATTTGGCTCGAAGACTATCGCGTCGACGAGAAGGTGGCGTCGCTGCTCGACGAGTGTGAGAGGAACAACGTCGTCGTGGTCGCCGCCATCGGAAACGCGGGACACGAATCCCGTTTCGTTCTTTCCCGCGACACACCCGACGGTCATCGCGGTCGCCGCGACGGATCCGGGCGATCAGCGACAGGCCGATTCGAGCGTCGGCCATCACGCGTTCATCGCTGCGCCGGGGGAGAACATCTATACCGTCGTTGGCGATACGGACTACGATCGCATGACGGGGACGTCGTTCGCTGCGCCATTCGTCACGGCCGCGGTTTGGCTGGCGCGACGCAGGCGGCCGGATCTGATTCCAGTGCAGGTTCGCTGGCTGCTCTCGCAGTCGGTGGCGAATCCTGGCGCGCCGCGCAATTCGGAGCTCGGCTTCGGGCGGCTCGACATGCAGCAACTGGTGAAGCACATCGACGATGTGCCGTCGCCCGACAAATGCGCGCGGTTCCTCGAGGAGAGTCTTGCCCGTCGCCGGTCGCAGCGGTGTGAAACGCGAGCCGCCGCGCTAGTAGCCGACAACAGCAACGTCGGCCGTTCGGCCGGACGTTTCGTACGCCGCTTCAGGGAAGCGTCGACGCGTCGACGACGTACAGCGCCCAATCCTGGCTGACGCCCGAGCCCAGTACGGCTTTGACCAACATGTAGAGCCGACGTCCGTCGGAACTGGGGGAAAAGGTAGAATCCGTCGACGTCGACCTGTTTGCCGCCTGAGACCATCTTGGGCAGCGAGACTTGTCCAAGTGCGTTGAGATTTGCTGAATCGAACACTTTGATCTCACCGGTGCGTGTTGCCGGGTCTACCCCGGAGAAGAACACCGACGTCGAAACCGCAAACGCGTAGATGCGTTGGCGCACTGGGTCCTCGGTGAGCATTCGCGCGCCGCCCACACTCGGCAACCGCCCCATGTACCGCATGTCGTCCGCCGCGGACGTCGACGACCGAAAGATCGTCCCTGCTTCGGTGAGGATGTGATCACCACCCGGCGAGAACCACAGACTGTAGCCCATCGGGAAGTCACCGTGATATGGCGAATCTCCGAGCCGGCGCGGCTTTCCTCCGGAGAGATCGAATTTCTCGAGATCGGCCGGGCTCAAGTACCAGATGTCGTACGCGAACGTTCCGGATGGATGCAGCTTGGAGTGGGATCCGGCGTAGATCAGATCTGCGCCATTTTCTTCCGCGCCGGTCGTGAGATTGACCGCGTGCACGTTCACCCACTGGTCGGTGCGGGGCCAGACGTACAAGTAGCCGTTCGTCGGCAGGACGACGTCGAACGCATCCGACGTGATCGGGTAGGTCTTCACGACCTGATGCGTCGAGAGATCCACGTAGGAGACCAACGCATCATGGGCCACTGCCGCGAACCGTCCGTCCGATCGGATGGCGACGCAGCAGGGGTCTTTCGGCAGAGCGATGAACCAGGAGTCGCCCGTCTCCATGTCGAACGCGTTCAGCCGGGCGGGGCTGGCGGACACGGTCACGAGCAGTCCGTTCGCCGCATTGAACTCGGCGTCGATGACGTGATGGTCGAGCAGTGACAACCCGGTGGGTGGAGCACTCGCCACGACCAGGGTCGCCACGCGGACCGACGGCGCATCGACCGCGTTCGACGTGATCGTGAAGCCCCCGGAACTGCCCGGCGCGCCGATGGACGAGACTGAAACATGCGTGGTGTCGCCCGCCTGCAGCGTGCCGCTCGATGGCGCGACGGTCAGCCACGAGTCCTTGTTCGCCGTCTGCCACGTCAGCGGACCTTTTCCCGCGTTCGACAGGGTGAGAGTACGTACGCTCGTTCCCGGCGAGAAGACGAGTCGGCTGGCGTCGAACGCCGCGCGCGGTGCGGCGGCCACGTCCACCGCCACGCCGACCGTCAAGGTCGCCGAGGTGCCAGTATTCTTGAACAGGAGCGACCCCGTACTGGTTCCCGCGGGCAACGGGCCGCGGTTCGGCGCGAGTTTCACCGTGTTGCTTCCGCCGGTTGGGATGAATCCACTCGTCGGCGTTACCGAGAGCCACGTCGGCTGCCCCGAGACGGTCCACGATGTGGCTCCGCGCCCGGGATTGGTGAGCACAACAGCGCTAGTGTCGATCGTCGCACCGATGCTCACATTCGGCGCGCTGACAGACAGCAGGGGATTGGGGCTGAGCGTCAGCGCAACCTGAATGCTCGCGGTCCCCCCGCTCGCCACGAGATCGAGCCGGCCGGACGTTGTTCCGGGCTCCATCGCCGGCGTTGCGGCCCCTGAGATCTTGATCGGCGTGATGCCCTGGACCACGCCGTGATCAGGCGTCACCGTCAGCCACGCGGGCTTCGCCGCGACTTGCCAATGCAAGCGACCGCCGGATGGCGTCGTCGAAAGATAGACCGTGGTGTCCGGCGCCTTGTCGGTCACCGAGACAGTGCTTGGGGACGCGGCGATCGACGTTCCGGGCGTGTCGTCCGTTCCGGTCGAGGAGGCCTCGGTGCCGCCACAGGCTGCCAGAAGTGCAGCGGTCGCGATAGCGAAACGTGAAAGGTTCATGGAGAGAAATAATATCAGTCTTCGTGAACGTATGGTAGAGTGCCGATACTGGTCCTTGTCATATCAATCTTTAATGGTTGATCGACTTTGTGGTCCCGCCGCACCTTCCATCCGGGTCGGGTCGCTGTCTCCGGAGCGTTTGGCCAGGCGGCCAGAAAGCAAAAACGTCCGGCCTTTCGGCCGGACGTTTTCTTCGTGAACTGTAGATCCCGCCCGGAGCTGCCGTCGAGAAGCGCACGCGAGGAAGGGCTCGGGATGACCGATGCCGGTACTCATCGTTCCGGCGTCTTCACACTATCCGGCTTGGCGACCCCCTTCGCCACGAGACGCGAATTCCGCGACTCCTGCAACTCCTGGTTGAACGTCTGATGCCAGCCCACTCACGTCCACCGTCGTCGTGTCGGACTTCGCCTTCTCCTCGACACGCGCCAGGCTCACCGTCGCCTTGCTATACGTACTGTCCGCCTTCAGCGCCGAGCGAAACGCCTCTGCGGCGGCACTCGGGTGACCCGTACGTTCGAGCGCAACACCAAGGTTGTTCGCGAACGCCGGAGCTTCCGGACGGATCTCCACCGCCCGCGCCAGCGGCGGCAGCGCTTCCTCATACCGGCCCTGCTCGATCAGCAACAGGCCGAGGTTGTTCATCGACCAGCTGTCGGCCGGGTCCATCGACAGCGCGACACGGTACGACGCGATCGCCGAATCACGCTGGCCGCGCGCGCTCTCCACACGACCCATCATCCGGCGCACTTCCGCCGAGCTGGTGTCGAGCTGCACCGCGGTGCTGATGCGGGCAAAGGCATCCTCCGGCTTGCCCTGGTCGAGCAGTACGCGGCCGAGGTTGAGCAGCGTCTTCACGTTCGTGGAGTCGAGCGCGATCGACTCCTCGAAGGCCATGTGCGCGCGATCGAGATCGCCGGACTTCCAGGCCGACAGGCCGAGCATGTAGTAGCCGAACGCGTTCTTCGGGTGCTGCTGGACGTAGTCGTCGAACGACTCCGTCGCTTCACGATAGTGATGCTTGGTGTACGCGTCCTGTGCGGACGCGAACGTCACGACCTGTTTCGGCTGGTTCGACTGCGCCACCTCGCCGCCGACCGTTGGCGGCGTGCTCGGGGTCGTGGGCTGCTGCACCGTCGGGTCGGTCTTCTTCTCGTCGCGGTCGGTGCCGCACGCGAGCGCGAAGGCGGCGACGATGATCAGGATCGACACGGTTGCCACAACGGGGCCGCGGTTCGAATGCTCGACGCGGGTAAAGCGGTCGGCGCGATACATACAACTTCCTCCTTGGAGAGGCGCTCCGGAGAGCGCGGGATTGGTGACATCGACGGACCCTGTATAGGGCAAGCGGATGCCCAGTCCGAAGGAGGATTCGATGCGCCGCGCTAACTACTTGTCATTCAATGAGATCAATAGTTGGGTCGACCGGGTGCGATCGGGCGCTTGTGTGCGCGTGGACACGCTTTTTTGGGGACGATGTGTCCAGGTGGACACGCCCCTCTTCACGGTCCGAGTGAGCGCGCTCAAAGGCCATCAGAAGAGAGCCGGTGCGGATCGAGGGAATTGTTCGGATGTGTCGGATCAACGTTTGATCAGGACGATCCGGTTCATCGGCTCGATCCGCACCGGTCATCTTCTTGGAACTAGTGGTCGCGCGATAGCCCATGCCGGCGCATGATCTTGAGCAAGCTCGCATGGTCCGCGAGGCCGAGCTCTTGCGCCGTCTTCGTGATGTGCCACTCGTTGCGCTCGAGCGCCGCGACCACGATCTGCCGCTCCGCCTCGGCCTTGCGCTCGAGGAACGTGCGCGCTTCGCCCGTGCGGGGCGCGACGGTCGCGCCGTCGACGATCTCCGCCGGCACCTGCTCCGCGCCGATGACGTCGCCCTCGGCCGCGATGAGCATTCGCTCAACGACGTTGCGCAGCTCGCGGACATTGTTGCGCTTCCAGTCGTACGCCGCGAGCAGCTCGAGCGCGTCGGCGGAGATCGACTTGCGCTTCATGCCGAAGCGCTCGCAGGTCGCGACCAGCACGTGGTCCACGAGCTCCGGAAGATCCGACAGCCGGTCACGGAGCGGCGGCACGTTCAGTACGTGCACGGCGAGCCGGAACAGCAGATCCTGGCGAAAGCGTCCCGTGTGCGACGTCCTGCTCCAGATTGCGATGCGTCGCGGCGATGACGCGCGCCGGCACCGGAACTGTCTGCGTCGATCCGACGCGGACGACTTTCCGCTCCTCGAGCACGCGCAGGAGCTTCGCCTGCGCGGCGCCAGGGAGCTCCCCGATCTCGTCGAGAAAGAGCGTGCCTTTTCCGGCGGCCTCGAATGCACCCTTTCTCGTCGCGGTCGCGCCGGTGAACGCGCCGCGCTCGTGGCCGAACAGCTCACTCTCGATGAGACTTTCGGCGAGCGCGCCGCAGTTGACCGCGACGAACGGCTCGCGCGCGCGGCCGTCGCCGCTCAATCGATGGACGTCGCGCGCGACGAGCTCCTTGCCGGACCCGCTCTCGCCGACGATCAGCACCGTGCTCGGAATCGGCGCGACGCGCGCGATGGAATCCTTGAGCTTCTTCATCGCCGGACTCGTGCCACGAAGCGCGGAATCGTCAGCCGCATAGCGGCGCAGCTCGGCGACCTCGGTCAGCAATAGCCGGCGCTCGACCGCGTTCTGGACTTCGCGCGCGACTCGCTCGACCGCATCCGATTTGTCGACGAATGAATACGCGCCGAGTCGAATCGCCTGCGCGCAGCGATCGTAGTTGCCGGTGCCGGTGTAGACGACGACCGGCGTCTCGAGCCCACGCTCGCGCATCGCGCGCAGCACGGCGAAGCCGTCCTTGCCGGGCATCTCGAGGTCGAGGATCACGCAGTCGACCGACTCGCGCGCAAGCGTCGCGAGCGCGTCGTCCCCGTCGAACGATACGAGCGTCTCGAAGCCGCCGATGCGGGCGAGGTCGTAGGCGTACTGCTCGGCCATCGCGCGCACGTCGTCGACGATCAGGACGGTGGTCATGCGTTGGATCGCGAAGAGGGCAGGTCGATCGTGAACGTCGTGCCGCGGCCCGGCGCGCTGTCGACCCTGAGATCGCCCTGCAGATCCGCGGTCAGCCGTCGCACGACGGAGAGTCCCAGGCCCGTGCCGCCGGCCTTCGTCGTGTGAAAGTCGTCGAAGGCGTGCGCAAGCTCTTCGTTCGTCATCCCGCGCCCCGTATCCGCGACGATCACGCGCACGCCGCCGGCAGGCGAGCGCAGCGTCTCGAGCGTGACCTCGCCATTCGCCGTCGCCAGACTCTCGATCGCGTTGCGCAGGAGGTTGTCGAGAATGCGTCGCAGCACCACTGGATCGCCGACGACGGCCGGCAGCGGATCGGCGATTCGCGATTGCACGACGATCCCGCCCGCGCTCGCCGAGCGGACGGCGTCGCGCGCCACGGCGCTCGCGTCGAAGGTGCGACGCTCCGTGCGCGGCGTGAGGCGTGCGTAGTTGCGCGCCAGCGTGTCGAGGTAGCCGATGCTCGACTCGAGCGTCGCCTTCCGTTCGGCGAAGACTGCGGGCAGTCGCTCGGGCTCGCGCTCTTCGACTTCGGCGAAGTGTTGGACGACGTTCCGAATTGGGATGAGACCGTTCTTGATGTCGTGGTTGACCTGCCGCGCCATGTCGCCGACGGTCGCGCGTCGCTCGGCGTCACGGAGCTGGACCGCGCTCGCACGCAGCCGGCGGCCCATGACGCCGAAGCGGCGCGCGAGCGTGCCGATCTCGTCGTCGCGGCCGGTCGGAAGCTCCGCCTCCGGTCCGTCGAGCGCAATCGTCTGCGTCGCCGTCGCCAATTCGGCGAGCGGTTTGCTGAGCGCCGCCGACATCCAGGCCGCGAACGCCAGGCCGGCGATCGTCGCCGCCGCGAGTGCGAGCGCGAACCAACGATTCACGTCGCGGCGAATCGCGTCGAGCTCGGCGCTCGAGTGCGTGACCACGAGCCGCGCGGGCGACACGCGCATCGAATCGGCGGCGGCACCGCGCGCGTCGATGTAGGCCAACTGCTGTTCCGCGGATACGCTCTTCGCGCTGGCCGCGGCACCGCTGTCGGAGGAGACGGTTCCCTCCGGCGTCACGAGCGAGACCGCGACGTCGCTGTCGCGCGCGAAGCGGGCGAGAAACGCGCGGTCGATCGCGACGCCGCCCACGAGCGTGAACGGGCGGTCGCCGATGTTCACGGTGTCCGTGCGCGCGAGCGCGAGAAAGGGACCCTCCGGCGCGCGCACCGAGACGACGGTCGGCCGATCGGCCGAGTGGGCGAGCAGTTGCGGCAGCGCGGGTTCGAGTCGATCGAATTCGTTTCGAAAGTGGCCGGAGCTCAGAATGCGTCCGGTCGCATCCTGCAGTTGCAGCATCGACAGCCCCGTGATCCGCATGGCGCCGCCGGCCCAATCGAGTAGAAATGGGCGCTCGGATGCCGCGCCGCGCACCGCGAGCCGAAGGTCGTTGTCGTTCGACAGCGAGCGGGCAAGGCCGTCGAGCCGCGCCGAGACGGCGGCGTTCTCTCGTGCGAGATCCTGCATCGCAACGTGCGCGAGCGCCTCGACCCGCCGCTGATGTTGCGCCACCACGCGCGACGTGAGCTGCTGTCGAACGCCGATCGCGAACAGCGAGAGCGACAGCACGGTCGCGGCGGCGAAGCCGAGGAGGAGCTTGCCGCGAAACGTCATGGCCGGCCCGTCGCGGCGCCGAGTCTGAGCACGCCGTCGAAATCGATCGTGGCCGCCACGCGCCGGCGATTCGCCAGGGCGGGTTCGCGCGTGTCGACGAGCGGAACGATCGCATCGCCGACGCCGCCGCCGTCGGCGAGCCACGGCGCGGCCGACACGAGAGCGCGTAGATCGTGACAGGGCGCGAGCGATGCGCGCGGCAGATCCACGACGTATCCGGTCTCGTCTCCCGCGCGCAGCGCTCGCGCGAGCTCGGCGGCGGTCAGCGGCGTTGCCGTGGCGCGCGGGCCAAGCGCCACGAGACGTTCGGCGAGCGCGCGCGCGACAGGGTCATCTGCTCGATAAACGATTCTACGCGCGCGTTGGCCGACGGTCCCGGGCGACGCGCCTTGCGGGCGCTGCAGATCGCATCCTGAACCACTCCACCAACCCCGGGGCTCGGCGCCGCGCGCGTCGGCGCGAACGGCGTCGCGAGCCAACGAGGCGCGAAATACCGCGGCGGAATCGGGCGTGGCCAGCGCCAGCTGCGACACGACGCTCGCGTCGCGAGCTGGTACCAGCAGTACGTACGTGTGTTGCCACGGCAGCGGCACCACGCCAAGGTCGGGCTTCGCGGCGGCGTAGCGCACGGCCAGCGGATCGGCGCCGACGAGCAGGTCGACGCCCGAATCGATCGCGTCTCGCGCATCGGGCCCCGAGCGAATCGAAAGCACCGGCGCCGCGTGCGGAGCGACCGGCGCCAGTGTGAGCCGTCCGGGGGCTACGTCGCTTGCCGGCTCGAGCGCGCGATAGGAGCCCGTCCCGGCCGGCCATCGCGCGCCGATCGTTCGACGAACCACCGCAACCGCCGGCTCGGCGAGCACGAGCCATTCCGTGTCGGGAAGCGAGACGGTGATCGTCCGATCATCGACGATCGTTGTACCGTCGGCGAGGCGACGGGCGAGGCTGGAATCGGCAGACCGAACGGAGCGCCACGCGTCGACCACGTCCCGCGTGGAGACGGCGTCGCCGTTCGAGAAGCGGGCGCCATCGCGGAGCTCGAGCGTCACGCGAGTCCTGGTCGCGTCGATCGTCCACGAGCGCGCCAATCCTGGGTAGGCGCGTCCCTCGCAATCGACGTTGATCAGCGTTTCATAAAGCTGCGCGAACACAAAGCGCTCGCCGTCGGTGACCGGCGCGGGCGCGTGACTCGAAGCGATGGGCGTGGTCGTCGCGACCGACAGCGACTCGGCCGGACTGGCCTCGGTCGCGGCGACCGCACACGCGCGCGGGGGCGCGGCCGCCTGCGGCGACGGCGTGACGCATCCCGGAAGCGAGAGGATCAGGGGACCGAGCGCCGCTGCCGCGAACGCGGCGCAAGCCGCGCGCCGACACCGAGCTGTCAATGACGTCGCCTGCCGTGAGAAGGGTCGAATGCCGCTGTTCTTCCTCCTCACGTCAACCTTAGAGGGCGACCGCCCGACTCGCTACCGGTGCGGCCTACTTCTCGGCGATGACCGAATCGTGTGTCGACGCCGGTGTCGTCCGTTGCTGTGGCGAGTCTGTGGGCCCGGCGGCTCTGACCGAGTCCAGTCTCGAGCGACGCAGCCTCGTGCCGCGACGTGAGACAAAAAGAAAGTCCGCGTGATCCGCTTGATCCGCCACGTCCGCGTGTTCAAGAGTCGGTGTGGCCGGCTCCACTCTGGAGCGCTGTTCGTCAAGTCGCAATCGGCCCAACTTTACCCATTCGAATCCACGAGGAACCCTCTTGTTTCAAACCAGTGTGCGCTCTGCGTGCGTTTTGAGCCCTGTCGCGAAACTGTCCACTTCCGGTTGGCGATCGCCGACCGACTTTCCGATGAGCGACGCCAATGGCCCGCTCATCCGCAGATGCAGTCGAAACTCCGCGCCATTCGCGCTCGGCGTCACGGTGAACGTGCGTCGCCCAACGAACAGACCCAACGGCAGGCCGCCGGTCCACTCCATGCGCATGGGTGGTTCGAGCGCGGTCACCCGCATCGGTACGCGCCGTACGGCGCCGCTGCCCAGGCGGACTTGCGCCGTGATGCGTTCTCCGAGGGCGAAGCGGCCCTCGATGCGAATGATCTCGGGGTTCCATTCCCCGTACGCGGCGGCATCGGTCAGGATTGCCCAGACCGTCGCCGGCGGCGCGTTGACGAAGCACGTCGACGTATACTCCTTCGCGGCCACGCCGTCACCTCCGGATTCAGGGCGACTCTTGTCTCGTCCGGTGAGACACGGACACTTTGAAAGGTATTCATGATCGTCGGACTTGCATCGCCCCGCGTTGCCGCGTCGATCGACGACGGCCTGGAACGGATCCGCCGCTTGGTCGCCGACGCGGCCTCGCGGGGCGCGGGAATCGTGTGCTTCCCGGAAGCCTACTTGCCCGGTTTACGCGGGCAAGACTTCGACGTCCCACCCTGGAACGAGGCCGAGCAGGCGCGCGCGTTGGGGGTCGTCGCGGACTACGCCAGGTCGTACGGAATCGCGGTCATTCTCGGCATGGAGCGGATCACCGACTCGGGAAGCCAGATCGCCGCGTTCGTGTTCGACGCGGGCGGCGAGCTGCTCGGCGTCCAGACCAAGAATCAGCTCGATCCGACCGAAGATCGGTTCTACGTGCCGGGAACGACGAGGCAGGTCTTCGAGGTCAACGGCGTCAAATTCGGCATCGCCATTTGTCATGAAGGCTGGCGGTATCCCGAGACGGTCAGATGGGCCGCCACTCGAGGTGCGAAGATCGTCTTCCATCCGCAGCTCACCGGCACGGACCGCGAGGGCGTGCGTCTCACCGAGTGGGCGTCGCCGAACGCGCCGTACTATGAGAAGGCGATGGTGTGCCGCAGCATCGAGAACACGATCTACTTCGCCAGCGTGAACTACGCGGTGCGCTTTCAGGAGTCGGCGACCGCCCTCATCGCGCCGAACGGCGAGTGCCAGGCGTTTCTGCCGTACGGCACGGAGGGCGTGCTGGTGCAGCGCATCGACATCGATGTCGCGACCGGTGTGCTCGCGGCACGCTATGCGCCGAGCCGCTATCGGGAGGCCGCGGGCGAGCGCTAGACGAGATTCATCTTGCGCAACAGCGCGGTGAATCTCGGGTGATGGTGCAGCGGGGTAAAGAGGAATGAGCCTCTGATGCCGTACACGGCGCCCGCACGAATCTCGTACGCGCGCTCGAGATAATCGATCGCGCGGTCGTGCTCGCCAAGGCCGGTGTGCACGTACGCGAAATGATACGGCGAGACGAAGCGCTGGTTCGCGGCCGCCTCGAGTCGTCGAAGAATGGCGCGCGCCTCCTCGACGTTGCCGGCCATCGCCTGCACTTGTCCGAGCTGCGCCAGCCAGAGACTCGCGTCCGGCGAGAGGGACACTGCCCGGCGAAGATGCTCGAGCGCGGCCGCGTACTGTCCCTGCTTCGCATACGTCCACGCCAGCGTCGCGTGGCCCCGCGAGCTCTGCGGGTCGCCGTCGATCGACCGCTGGGCGGTTCGTCGAGCATCCTCATACAAGCCCGCGCGAAGCTGCGTGGTCGCCATGTCGTTGCGATGCACGAGCGGGTCGAGCTCGTAGGCGCGAGTCTGCAGCGTGATCGCTTCGTCGAACCGGCACATCGAGGAGCACAGGCGGCCGTACAGATCGTACGTGTCCGCGCTGCCTGGAGTCAGCTCGAGCGATCGCTTGAACGACTGTTCCGCGCCGGCCCAATCGAACTCGCCCATGAACTTGGCGACGGCGAGGACGCAATGCGCCTCCCCGAGCTCGGGATCGAGGTGGATCGCGCGCAACGCGGCGTCCTTGCTCATGCGGCGGCCTTCGTCCGACGGCATCTCGCCCGTTTCGGCCAGCTCACTGTAGGCGAGGGCCAGTCCGACATAGGCCAGCGCGTACTTCGGATCCACGGCGATCGCGCGCTGGAACAACTCGATGCCTTCCCGCATGCCGGTCGCGGTGAATCGGACGTATCGGTGTCGGCCTTGCAGATACAGCTCGTACGCCTCGAGGCTTTCCGTCGGCTCTCGGCCGATGCGCGTTCGCTCATCCCGCGTCAGCGTCGTCCGCAGCGCGGCGGCGATCTGCAGGGCGACGTCCTCCTGGATCGCGAAGATGTCGGTGAGCTCCCGGTCGTACGTGGCCGACCACAGGTGGTGATCGCTGGCGACGTCGATGAGCTGGCCGACGATGCGCACGCGATTCGCCGCTCGGCGCACGCTTCCCTCGAGAATCGTCGTGACCTCGAGCGCCGCGCCGATGTCGCGAAGACTCTGCTCCCGCGTTCGGTACCGCATGACCGATGTTCGCGAGATCACGCGCAACGAGCGAATTCGCGACAACTGCGCGATCACGTCTTCGGTGATGCCGTCGGCAAAGTACTCGTTGTCGGGATCGGCGCTCAGATTGCGAAAGGGCAAGACGGCGATCGTCGGTCCTCGTGGCGCGGGCGCGTCGGTTTCGACGAGAGCCGCCGCGATGGCGGCGGCGGACTCGAACCGATTCGACGGGTCCGGCGCCAGTGCCTTCTCGAGGGCCCGCTCGATGCGCGACGGGATCTCGCTGCGCAACCGGCGCACGCCCGGTGCCGGCGTCGTGAGGCGCTTCGCGAGAATCGCCAACGGCGTCGGCCCGTGATGCGGCGACTCGCCGGCCAACATCTCGTACAGCACACAGGCCAGGCTGTACACGTCGCTGCGCGCGTCGACGCCCTGCTCGCCGATCGCCTGCTCGGGGCTCATGTACTCGGGCGTGCCGACGAGCATTCCCGTCGCGGTGAGGCGCGTGGTGGCCGATCGCGTCATGGCCAGCGCGATGCCGAAGTCCGCGACCATCGCCTCGCCCTCGTGGAGCAGAATGTTCTCGGGCTTGATATCGCGGTGAATCACGCCTTCGCCGTGCGCGAACGACAGCGCCGCGGCGACGTGCCGAGTGATGCGGATGGCGTCGTCGACGGCGAGGCGCCCTTCGCGGTCCAGCTTCTGCCGCAGCGATTCACCGCGCACGAACGGCATCACGTAGTACAGCAGATCACCCGCCGCCCCGGAGTCGTACAGCGGGACGATGTGCGGATGGCTGAGTCGCGCGGCCGTCTCGATCTCCTGGAGGAAGCGATCGGTCCCGATCGTGGCGGCCAGCTCGGGATGAAGCACCTTGATCGCCACCTTGCGACGATGCTTGACGTCGTCCGCGAGATAGACCGTCGCCATTCCGCCGCGCCCGAGCTCACGCTCAATCATGTAGCGGCCGTTCAGAGACTCGTTGATGCGCGCGGAATAGTCGGCCTGCATGCTCTCACGTCGCTCGGGAGACGTAAGGTGCAGGACGGGCGACGAGGCGTCAACGACGGAGCGCTTGCGCGAGTATATCACTCGTAGCATGTGCGGTGGGGCGGAAGTACCTTCCCCTCCGCCGACACGCCGTTCTCTCGTCACGGAGCGCCGCCCATACTCGCCACCACGTCGACACCCGCGCGATGACTCGTTGGGCCTGGGTCATCGATCAAACTCGCTGCATCGGCTGTCACGCGTGTACGACGGCGTGCAAATCCGAAAATGACGTCCCGGTCGGTGCCTTTCGCACCTGGGTCAAGAACGTCGAAGTCGGCACCTTCCCCGACGTCAAACGTCATTTCGCCGTTCTGCGCTGCAACCACTGCGCCGAGCCGCCGTGCGTCGACGTCTGTCCCGTCACCGCGATGTACCAGCGGTCCGACGGCCTGGTCGACTTCGATCACGATGCGTGCATCGGCTGCAAGGCGTGCATGCAGGCATGTCCGTACGACGCGATCTACATGGACCCGGATTCGAACACCGCGGCCAAGTGCAACTTCTGCTCGCACCGCGTGGACGAGGGCCTGCTGCCGTCGTGCGTCGTCGTCTGCCCTGAAGAAGCGCTGCTCTTCGGCGACCTCGAGGATCCGACGAGCAAAGTCAGTCGCGCGCTCACAGAGCACCGCGTGACGGTGCGTCGTGCGGAGCAGGGCACGCGCCCGCACGCGTTCTACATCGGCGCGCACGACGCCACGCTCGATCCGCTCGCGGCGCGACACGACGCGACGTACATGTGGTCCGAGCGCGGCGCTCACGACGAACGAATGCGCACGCCGCCTGCGCGCAAGCCGCTACCGCTGGCGCCACCGGCGCCACCAGCACGCGTCGCCTACGACGTTCCAAGCCAGCGCGCGTGGGGCTGGCCTGTTTCATCGTACATCTGGACGAAAGGGCGTCGCGGCCGGACTTGGAATCCTCGCGGGCGCGGGCGAGTACGTCGACCTCGGCGGTGCAACGGTACGGGTGATCGCGCCGATCGTCGCACTCCTCTTTCTCGGCGTCACCGGCGGCCTGCTCGTCGGCGATCTCAAGCGACCGGAGCGCTTTTGGACGATCCTCGTGCGGCCCCAGTGGAAGAGTTGGCTCGCGCGCGGCGCGTTCATCATTACGGCGTACGGCGCCGCGCTCACAGCGTGGCTCGCACTCGCGGTGTTCGCGCACGGGCAGGGTCTCGGCGGCTTCGCGCCAGTCCTCGTCATATTGGCCGGGCTCACGGCCGGGTACACGGCGCCACTGCTCGGCCAATGCGAGGCGCGCGACCTCTGGCAAACGCCTCTCTTGCTCCCGCACCTGATCGCGCACGCGCTCGTCGCCGGCCTTGCCGTTGTGCTCATCGTCGTGGGCGGAGGCGCGACGGCGCCGGCGGTGCGGCCGCTCTTCGTCGTCCTCCTGCTTCTGACAGGCACACTCTCGTTGATTGACGCGATCAAGCGACACACGACGGCGAACGCCACCGCGGCGGCGCACGCGTTGACGCACGGAGCGCAATCTCGATTCTTCTGGCTCGCACTTGGCCTCGGCGTTGTGCTGCCGGCGTTGCTCGTGCTGGCGGGTGGTGCGAGTCTCACCGTCGTCGCGGCGACGTTGTCGCTCGCGGGTCTCTGGCTGCACGGACACGCGTTCATTCTCGCCGGACAGGGGCCGCCGATCTCGTGAAGAAGGAAAGTCTTCATCCGTCCGACGACGGCCGCATGCAACAGGGCTTCGCGGCTTTTCCGCCGGTGGAGCGGTGGGACGATTGGGTCGAGCGCGGCCGGCACTACAGTCTCGTCGCGACGACCTGCTTCAACTGCGAAGCGGCGTGCGGCCTCGTCGCGTACGTCGATCAAGAGACGCGCGAGGTTCGCAAGTTCGAGGGCAATCCGTATCACCCAGGGAGCCGCGGGCGAAATTGCGCGAAAGGTCCGGCGACGCTCAACCAGATTCACGATCCTGAACGCATCCTGTTCCCGATGCGACGCGTCGGCGCGCGCGGTGCAGGGCAGTGGGAGCGGGTGAGTTGGGACGAAGCCCTCGACGATCTCGCCGGACGCATTCGCCGAGCGATTCAAGCGGGTGACCCGAACAAGGTGATGTATCACGTCGGCCGCCCCGGCGAGGACGGCTACACCGAGCGCGTGCTCGCCGCGTGGGGCGTCGACGGGCACAACAGCCACACCAACATCTGCTCCTCGGGCGCGCGCGCCGGCTACGCGTTCTGGATGGGCATGGATCGGCCGAGCCCCGACTACGCCAATGCCGAGTGCATCCTGCTGATCTCGGCGCACCTCGAGAGCGGCCACTACTTCAATCCACACGCGCAGCGGATCATCGAAGCGAAGCAGCGCGGCGCGTCGATCATCGTGATGGATCCGCGCCTGTCGAACACCGCGACGCACGCCAGCCATTGGCTGCCGACGTATCCCGGCAGCGAGCCGGTGGTGCTGCTGGCGATCGCGAACCTGCTGATTCGGGAAAAGCTCTACGACCGCGAGTTCGTGCGCCGTTGGGTGAATTGGCAGGAGTATCTGCGTGCGACGACCCCCGGCGCGCCGGTCTCGTTCGAGCGTTTCGAGGAAGACCTCGAACGACTCTACGCGGACTACACGCCCGAGCGCGCGGAACAAGAAGCCGGTGTTCCCGCGGCAACGGTCGTCGAAGTCGCAAAGGCGATCGGCCGCGCCGGCTCGGCGTTCGCCGCGCACAACTGGCGCGCGGCCGCGGCCGGCAACCTCGGTGGCTGGATGACGGCGCGCTGCCTGTTCTTCCTGAACGTGCTGACGGGCAGCGTCGGCACCGAGGGTGGGACCGTTCCCAACTCGTGGACCAAGTTCGTACCCGCCCCGCACGCGCGGCCGCCGCACCCCACGACGTGGAACGAGCTCACGTGGCCAAAGGAGTATCCGCTCGCGTTCTTCGAGATGAGCTTTCTACTACCTCACTTCTTGAAAGAAGGCCGCGGAACGCTCGACGTCTACTTCACGCGCGTCTACAACCCGGTCTGGACCAACCCCGACGGGTTCTCCTGGATGGAAGTCCTGCGCGAGGAGTCGCTGATCGGCCGGCACGCGGCGCTCACCCCGGTGTGGAGCGAAACGGCGCTCTTCGCGGACTATGTGCTGCCCGTGGGCCTCGGCAGCGAGCGGCACGATCTCGCGAGCTTCGAGACGCACGCCGGGAGCTGGATCGGATTCCGGCAGCCGGTCAAGCGCGTGGCCGGCGAGCGTCGCGGCGAGACCGTGGCCGACACACGTGACGTCAATCCGGGGGAGGTCTGGGAGGAGAACGAATTCTGGATCGAGCTGTCGTGGCGAATCGATCCCGACGGCGCGATGGGGATTCGCAAACACTTCGAGTCGCCGTATCGCAAGGGCGAGAAGCTCCGCGTCGACGAATACTACCGCTGGATCTTCGAGAACTCGGTTCCCGGTCTGCCCGAAGCCGCGGCTCAGGAAGGGCTCTCGCCGATGGAATACATGAGGAAGTACGCGTCGTTCGAGGTGCCGGTGGGCGCGTACAGCCGCCACGAAGCCGAGGTCAGCGCCGACGAGCTGGCCGAGTCGTCGGTCGATGCAGCGACCCAGCGTGTGTTCACGGCGCGTCCGCCCGCGCCGTCGCCCAACATTGCGCCGATGCCCGCGCCGCCGCCGGACTCCGAGGGCCGCCGCGCCGCCGGTGTGCTGATCGACGGCGTCGCGCGCCGAGGATTTCCGACGCCGTCGGGGAAGCTCGAGTTCTATTCGTCGACGCTCGCCGCATGGGGCTGGCCCGAGCTCGCGATCCCCACCAGCGTGGAGAGCCATATTGCGCCATCCGCGCTCGACGCGGCCCAAGGCGAGATGGTGCTCATTCCGACCTTCCGGCTTCCCGTGCTCGTGCATACGAGAACTGGAAATGCGAAGTGGCTGAACGAGCTGGCGCACGCGAATCCGCTCTGGATCCACACCTCGGACGCGGTGAAGCTCGGTGTCGAGGTCGGCGATCTTCTGCGGGTGACGACTGAGATCGGGTACTTCGTCGTAGCGGCGTGGGTCACCGAGGGCATTCGACCGGGTGTAGTCGCCTGCTCACACCATATGGGGCGCTGGCGCTTGAACGAGACCGACGGCGCGGATCGTTGGAGCTCCGCCCTCGTGCGTCTCGAGGAACGCGACGGCCGGTGGCGGATGCGTCGCGTGAAAGGCGTCGAACCGTTCGCGAGCGACGACGCCGATTCCGGCCGCGTGTGGTGGCAGAGCGCGGGCGTGCATCAGAATCTTACCTTCGGCGTGCATCCGGATCCAATCAGCGGTGCGCACGCGTGGCATCAGAAAGTGCGCGTCACAAACGCCGAGCCGGGCGATCAGGAAGGAGACATCCAGGTCGATACGGCCAAGAGTCACGCGGTGTACAAGGAGTGGCTCGCGAAGGCTCGCCCTGCGTCTGGTCCTTTGCGACGGCCCTATTGGCTGTTGCGTCCGTTGCGTCCGTCGGCGGATGCGTATCGGATGGACGGCGGTGACGGCGGGGACGACGGATCTCCTCGCGCGGGCTGAGGCGGCCATGTGCCCTCCGACGCGACCAGTCAGCATTGCCGATACTGCCGGCAATGCTGCCTCGGCTCGCGCTCCGGGCACACGTCCGCCTCAGCTGCCGAAGGGGATCGTGCCTCGGCCGGCGAGGGTCGCAAGCGCGCGATCCGCTTGCACGCGGTGCACGCGGTGTAGGCATGTCGAATGGAAAGGAGAGCCGTGCTGCCCGAGCACGAGCCGAGGCAAAACTGCCGGCAGTGTCGGCAGTTGTGACTGGTCGTGCGGAGGGTAGTACGGCTCCCCTTTCCGACGAAGTCCAACCGTAGTCCAACCCCGTCGTTCAGCGCCGTTTCGCGGGCCCGTACAAAACCACTCCGGTCCGTGCCGCGGACATCGCACCAGCCTCGAACGCGATCTGGCCGTTCACGATCACCGTCGAGAACCCCTCGGCGTACTGATGAGGATTCTCGAACGTGGCCTTGTCGCGCACCGTTGCCGGATCGAACACGACGACGTCGGCCTTCATGCCAGGCCGGAGGACGCCGCGGTCGATCAGACCGAGGCGCTGGGCGGGATAGGACGTCATCTTGCGAACCGCGTCCTCGAGGGTGAGCACGTGCTTGTCGCGGACGTAGACGCCGAGCACGCGCGCGAACGTCCCATAGCTCCGCGGATGCGGGTTGCTCTTGCCGAAGATCGGAATCTCGCCGTCGGTCGCGATCATCGTTCCGGGATAGCGGAGAATGCGCACGAGATCGTCTTCGCTGATGGCGTGGAAGATCCCCTGGCAGCCACCCTTCTCGACGATCCACAGCGTCGCTTCGGCCGCGTTCTCGAGCGTCGGCTCCATGCCGCGCAGGCGCGTGATGTCCGCGAGGCTCTTGCCGTCGAGCGTCGGATCCCACGCGCAGTGCGCGATCACGACGTTCTTCGCGTCGCCTCCGCCGCGCTCGAGCTCGAGGATCTGGACGCTCTCGGTCTTGATCCGCGCGCGAGTCGCTGGATCCCTGAGCCGCGCTTGAATCGCCGACGTGGTTCCCTCCAACGCCCACGCCGGAAGAAGCGCGGCCGAGATGCTCGTGGCGGACGCTGTGTACGGGTACTGATCGATCGTTGCGTCGACGCCGCGCGCGCGCGCCTCTTCGACGAGGCGCAGCGTCTCGACGCTCTGGCCCCAGTATCCAGGGCCGACGATCTTGTGATGCGTGATCTGCGTCGGCAGCCCGCCTTCCTCGCCGATGCGAATCGTCTCCTTCACGCTCGCGACGACGCCCTTCGCCTCGTCGCGCATGTGCGAGATGTAGATCCCGCCGAAGCGCCCGGCGACTTTCGCGAGCTCGATCACCTCTTCGGTCGGTGTGAACGTGCCCGGCACGTAAAAGAGGCCGGAGCTCAACCCGAACGCGCCGTCCTTCATGCCCTGCTCGACGAGCGTGCGCATGCGCGCGATCTCATCGGGTGTCGCCTTGCGATCGACGTCGCCCATCACGGCGCTTCGGACAGAACCCTGTCCAATAAAGGCACCGATGTTGATCGACTTCTTCAGCGAATCGAGCCGCGCGAGGAACGGCGCGAGCGGAACGGGCGAGCTGCCGTCCGGCCCCTCGATCACCGTCGTCACGCCCATGCGGATGTAGTTGTCCGCGGTCGGGACGTCGAAGATTCCCCGGCGGGCGTGGCTGTGGATGTCGATGAACCCGGGCGCCACGACCTGCCCGCCGACGTCGATCGTTCGGCGCGCAGGCTCGGTGATCTTGAACGCGATGCGCACGATGCTGTCGTGGCGGATCGCGAGATCCGCCCGATACCACGGGCTCCCCGTGCCGTCGACGATGCGCGCGTTCTTGAGCACGAGGTCGAATGGCACTTGTGCGGCGGCGTGGGAGGTGGCTCCCACGCCGAAGGCACAGATCAGAAGGCAGCGAGCGAGCGACCTCACGTATCGTGCCGGTTGCCCTTGATCACGTTGCTGATCTGCAGATCCCAGCCGAACGGATCCGGCGTGTGGTAGCTCTTGAAGCGCGACGTGTGAATGTCGCCGCCGCTGCCGGTGTCCGGTTGCAGATGCCCCGCATTGTTCCGATCGGGTGAGCCGAGGCTCCGTTTCATCAGCTCCGCTTCGACCTTGTCCGGATCGAAGCCTTCGATGCCGAACGAGATGTGGTCGATGCTCACGGCCGGGCGATTGCGAATGATCGCGCCGCCCGCGTCGCCGAGGTCGACGGTCACCTGATTGCCGGTGAACGCGCCCGACTGCTTCCAGCCGAGCAGCGCCTCATAGAACGCGTACGTCTTCTTGAAGTCGGTGCAGCCGTACGAGAGGTGATCGACCCAGAGCGTCTTCCATCCGGTCGGCTCGAACGGCATCGCGGCCGGAAGCTTTCCGTTCGCCGCGCTCCTGTGCCGGTTCGCTTTCGTTCCGTTCGTCACCTGGATGTCGAAGCCGTCGGGATCCTTGACGTGGAAGCTCTTGAAGTCGCCCGAGTGATCGGCCACCGGACTCAACCCGCGCTTCTGGAGCTCCGCTTCGACTTTGGCGGTGTCCCACGGCTCGATGCCGAAGGCGAGATTGCTGATTCTCGCCATGCGCGGTGGACGATTGCCACGGCCGCCGCCACGTCCACCGCCGGTGTCGCCAGCCGCTGGCGCCGGCGGCGGCGGCGGCGGTACGAACCCATTGACGAAGATCGCGTCGCCGACGTCGGGTCCGATCTCCATCACGATTCGCTTATCCTCGTCGCTGCGTACCTTCCAGCCCATCACCGCCGCGTAGAACGGCACCGCCTTCGTGTAGTCGCCGCACTGATACGTGATGTGGTCGAACCACACGGTCTTCCAGCCGGTGGGCTCGAACGGCGCGGGCGCAGGCGTGGTGTCGGCCGGCGCGCGGTTGCCTCGACCGCCGGCCCGGCCGCCGCCGCCCTGAGCGAGGCCGACCGTCGGAATGGCGAGCATCGACAGGCCGAGCGCGCGGAGCAGCTCACGGCGTGAGATCCGACCGGTGTCGAAGTCGCGGAACAGCCGCTCGATCATGTCATTCATAGAATCCTCATGGTGTCATCGCTTGGGGGACCACGCGTCGGTCGGCCTCTCGTCGGCAGATATTGGCACATCGGCGGGCGATGCGGAATACGGGCACGGCCCCAGCCGCCCGCCGAGGCGATGCGGCGCAGTCGAACCGAACGGCGCAGACGCCGGAGACGCGAAGGGCGACGCGCGCAGCGCACAGCGACGGAGACTGCGACGGCGCGTGACGGCAGACTGCGACGGCAGACTGCGACGGCAGACTGCGACGGACTCGACGGCAACTGCGACGGAAACTGCGACGGCAAACTGCGACGGCAAGACCATGAACGGTAGGCTGGGCGGCTCCTGAGGCAGAGTCGAAGAACGGAACGGGCGACGTGCAACACGTCGCCCGTTCCGTTTCGTGTGCGATTCAATCCGATGGTGATCAACTCTTCGGCACGTACGCCGTCTGGTGCGTGCGCCGTTAGGCGTTGGCGCCGTTCGGCTGTCCGCGCGGTTCGGCTGTCCGCGCGGTTCGGCTGTCCGCGCGGTTCGGCGTGTCTGCGCGGTGTCGGCTGTCCGCGCGGTTCGCTGTCCGCGCCGTTCGGCTGTCTGCGCCGTTCGGCTGTCTGCGCCGTCAGCGGTTCAACGAATCGGTCCTCCTTTCTTCACTTGTGGCAGCCCGTTTGCCATCCAGTCCGGCATCGGCTTGTCCATCAGGTAGTGATCGAAGAACTGCTTCATGCGGATCGCGAAATCCTTCTGGTCGTCGCGATCGGTGAGATTGTGCGGCTGGCCGGGATACGACAGGAAGATCACCTGCTTGCCCTGCTGGCGGGCGGCATTGAAGAACTGTAACCCTTCCACGTAATCGACCGCGCCGTCGTCGCCGCCCTGCAGGATCATGAAGGGCGTCTTGATGTTCTTCACGTGGAAGATCGGCGACTGCTCCTCGAACATCTTCGTGTTCGTCCACGGATCGACGCCGGCGCCCATGCGGACCTGGCCGACCGTCGTGATGCCCTGCTGTACGGTGCCGGTGCTCTTGTAGAGCTCACTGTAGAAGCTCGTGAGGTTCGTCGGCGGCGCGCCGGTGACGACCGCCGCGAAGAGGTCGGTCTGCGTCACGATGTACGACGACTGATATCCGCCCCAGCTGTGGCCGTGGAGCCCGATGTGCTTCGGGTCCGCGTAGCCGAGCTCGATCGCCTTCTTCACCGCGCTCGTCACGCAGTCGACGGCCGACGTACCCGGCTTCCCGATCTCGTACACGACGTCCGGCTGCAGCACGACGTAGCCGTTGCTCGCGTACATCGATATTTGTGGACTGTCTCCGTAGCCGGGGACGGGAAAATTGTGGTGCGTGTTCGACATGATCTCGTAGAACTCCACGAGCATCGGATATTTCTTGCCCGGCTCGTAGCCCGGCGGCAGCGTGAGCGTGCCCTGGAGCTGGTGCCCGAAGCGGTCCTTGTAGTCGATGAGCACTTTCTTACTGGCCCACGCGAACTCGGAGAGAATCGGGTTGGCGTCGGTCACGCGCTTCGGCGACGCGAACGACGAGCTCGTGGCCCAGTAGTCCGGGAACTGGTTGAAGTCCTGCTCGGTGAAGACCATGACGTCGGCGTCCTCGGCCTTGAGCACGCCGCCGACGTTCTTGTCCTCCCAGATGAGCGGCTTGGGCGCCTGGCCCGCCGTCACTTGCCAATAGCCGAACTTCTTCGTGCGGTCGCCGTACGCCGACAGCGTGATCGGCTGCGTGAGATCGACGCCGTCGTCCTCGCCGGCCGCCGCGGCGCCGCCGCGTCCACCGCCCCGGCCGCCGCGTCCGCCGCCGCCGGCGCCAAAGCGCACGACGCGGAATTGAATTCCCTGTGCGCGGCCGACGCCGCCGGTGAGATTCGTCGCCGCGCCGCCGTCGAGCGGCGCCTGCCACACGTCGTATTTGTCGTACAGCAACACGGACTTGCCGTCCTTCGTCCAGCCGCCCAAGCCCCAGATCGGCTTCTCGTAGGCGTGGTCGTCGTCGTCATTGACGTACGACTTGCCGGGGAGCTTGGCGGCGTCGAGCTGCGCTGACGTGCCGTTCTCGAGATTGAACGCGCGCAGCTGCTTGTTCTTCAGATAGAGATACCAACGCGAGTCGGGCGACGTGCCGTACTCGCGCGTGAGCGACTTGTCGATCAGCGTGCGCGCGCCGGTCGCGACGTCCACCTTGTACAGATCGGCGTGCGAGCCGCCCCACGCAACTTCACCGCGATACGGACCGTCGTTTCGCCCGATCGCGACGGCGGAGTTGGCGGCCGGCGTCACGGTGCGCATGTCGTCGTCGCCGAGCTTCACGAGCGTGTTGCTGCCGACGAGAATCACTGCCGGTGTCGTCGCGCGGCGCAGCTGCTGGAGCTGCACGATCTGCACCGATTGCGGCGTCTGATCCTTCCAGTGCCAGATGTCGACGTTCGCCTTGTTCGAGTCGGCGGCGGCGACTTCCTGCTCCTGGTCCTTGATGCCGACGAAGATGCGCGAGCCGTCCTTGCTCCAGCGCGGCGCTGTGTATTCGCTCAGGACCATGCCCTTCGGGAATCCGGGGTCGCGTGATGGCTCATACGTCACGGCGCGCGCCTCCGGGCTCGAGACGCCGAGCCACGCGAGCAACGCGTTCTCCTTCTGCTTCACGCCGCGGGCCTTGTCGCCGCGCAGCACGGCGAGGTTGGCGCCGTCGGTGCTCCAGGTGAGCTGATCGTAGTCGGCTTGCGCGGTGCTCAGCGCGCGCGTTTCGCCGCTCACAGGGTTGAGCACGATAGATGCCGTTGCCAAGCCGGTCAGTGGCGTCGACAGTGTAGGCGAGCAGCTTACCGGCGTTGTCGAACTCGAATTGGTTGACGTTGCCGATGTTGCGTGCGAGCGCCGGTCGACATGTCGCGCATGACGAGGTCCGCGCCACCGGGCGACGCGGCACCGCCACCCCCGCCGCGACCACCCCGACCGCTGGCGGCTGGGGCATCGGCCGCGGGCGCCGCCGCCGGACGATTGAGCTTCACCGCGAGCCAGCGTCCGTCATTCGAGAACTTCCACGACGCTGCGTTCGGGATCGCAACCTTCTCGCCGGTCGCGAGGTTGAGCAGCTCGAGATGTGGCGTGGTCGATTCGTCGGTCGCCGTCGCGCCTCCAGCACGTCCGCGTCCGGCGCGTCCGGCCGCGCCACCGCCGCGACCTTGGGGCGTCACCATGTATGCGGCCCACTTCGAGTCGTCCGTGAATGACGGGGCATTGCCGCCGCCCGCGCCTCCACGACCGCCGCCGCCTCCCGCGCGTCCGCCGCCCGCTCCGCCGCCGACGATGGCCGTGTAGTCCTTGCTGCCGTCGAGCGCCTTCACGTGCAGAATCGTCTGTCCCCCTTCGTTCGGCGAGTAGGTGAACGTCATCCACTTGCCGTCGGGCGAGAGGGCAGGGGACGTGATCCGGTTCCAGCGCGCGAAGTCCTCGAGCTGGAGCGTTTTGACGTCGGGTTTCGCCGACGCGTTGGCGGGTGCGCCGCCGGCCGATTGCGTTGAGCGAGCTTGTGCACCGGCGACCGGGGCCGCGACGATGGCCAGGGCGATGGCCCGGCCGAGGAGCGTGGAGTACCGCATGGGAAGGTCTCCAGCGAATTGGGGGAGCGAAGTGGCAATTCAATCTGGCACGGGCGCCGGCTGCCGGCCAACCGGCAGAGGCGAGTCGCCCGTCCACGCACCTGGTACGCAGCCGTGCCGCCGAGCGTTCGGGTCGCGACCGACTCTCATCAACGGCCGCGAGAGCTCCTGATTCTCGGTGCACCAGGCGATACGGATGGCAAAATCGATATCGAAGCTGGCGTTCTTGCCCATAGCCGCCACACGGACGGCGGTGTTCTGTTTGGGGGACATCGACGCTTCGCTCGTGAACACTGCATCGAACATGACCACGGACACCATTCTCCAGCGCGTCGGCAACACGTCACTCATCTCGCTGCGAAACGTCGTGCCGGCGAACGGAGTGCGAGTCCTTCTCAAGTTGGAGAGCGAAAACCCGACCGGGAGCATGAAGGACCGCGTGGCGCTCGCGATGATCGCAGCTGCCGAGGCGGACGGCCGGCTTGTCGCCGCGGCGCCGGTCGTCGAGTACACGGGGGGCAGCACCGGCGTCTCGCTCTCGCTCGTGTGCGCGGTCACGCGCCATCCGCTGCACATCGTCACCTCGGACGCCTTCAGCAAAGAGAAGCTGGATCACATGGCGATTCTCGGCGCGACGCTTCAGATCGTGCACAGCGACAGCGGCCGCATGACGGAGAAGCTGACGCGCGACATGATCGAGGCGGCGCGCATCGTCGCCGAGTCGACGGGAGCGTTTTGGACCGATCAAATGAAGAATCGCGATCAGCTCGCCGCGTACGAGACGCTGGCTGAGGAGCTCTGGACGCAGACCGGCGGCGAGATCGCCGCCTTCGTCCAGAGCGTCGGGACGGCGGCGTCGCTCCGAGGAACAGCGGGCGGCTTACGCCGTCGCCGATCGGACATCAGGATTGTCGCTGTCGAGCCGGCGGAGTCGCCGGTATTGTCCGGTGGCGCGCCCGGCGCGCACAAGATCGACGGGATCGGCGCGGGCTTCGTCGTGCCGCTCTGGAACGACGGCATCGCCGATCAGATCGACACCGTGTCGACGGAGGACGCGATGGCGATGGCGTTCCGGTTGGCTCGTGAAGAAGGACTCTTCGCCGGCACGTCGACTGGCGCGAATGTCGTCGCCGCGTTGCGGCTGGCGGAATCGCTGGATCGAGGCGCGACGGTCGTCACCCTCATGTGCGACACCGGGATGAAGTATCTCAAAACGTTCGCCTCGGCGCTGAGGTATTGACCATGTCCATCTCGATCGTGCGGCTCGGGTCGCCGCGACACGCGAGGGAAGGGCTTCGGCTTGGCACGGTTCGCCGGCCGCCCCGCGGCGTGGCGAAAGCGGAGTTCGCGAAGCTCGACTACTACGACGTCTGGGTTCCGGCGCTTGCGCCAAGCCAACCGCTCGTGACGCTCGCGTTGCGATCCAACGATGAGCAATCGTGGAAATCGTTCGAGCGAAAGTACCGCGCGGAGATGAACAAGCCGGAGCCGTCGCGACTGCTCGATCTCCTTGCGGCGCTCTCGCACCAAACGCACTTCTCCGTGGGGTGTTATTGCGAGGACGAGTCCCACTGTCACCGGTCGATCCTGCGACGGCTGCTCGCCGAGCACGGCGCGTCGATGTCGTAAGTCTCTAGCCCGTTCGCGCGCCGGCGCGTAATTTCCCGCGCATTCAGTTCACTCGCCCGAGGAATCCCGGCCTACTGTGAGCGGCGCGTTGCGAGACCAGCTCCAGCAATCGCTCGGTGACGCGTACCGCCTGGAGCGCGAGCTGGGCGGCGGCGGCATGAGCCGCGTCTTCGTGGCCGAAGAGCTGCGCCTCGAGCGCAGAGTCGTCGTCAAGCTGCTCCCGCCGGATCTCGCCCAGGGCTTGAGCGCCGAGCGATTCGAGCGCGAGATCCGCACCGTCGCGGCGCTGCAGCAGGCGAACATCGTTCCCGTGCTCACGGCCGGCGAGAGCGACGGACTGCCGTACTACACGATGCCGTTCGTCGAAGGCGAGTCGCTCCGAGCGCATCTCGCCGGCGGCCCGCTCGCGGTGACGGAAGTGATGAGCATCGTGAAGGACGTGTCGAAGGCGCTGGCGTACGCGCATCAGCGGGGCGTCGTCCACCGCGACATCAAGCCGGACAACGTGCTCCTCTCGGGCGGCACGGCGGTCGTGACCGACTTCGGCATCGCGAAGGCCATCAGCGCCGCGCGCACGGGCGCCGGCGGAGCGACGCTGACGCAGGTCGGCACGTCGATCGGAACGCCGGCGTACATGGCGCCGGAACAGGCCGCGGGCGACGCGAACATCGACCATCGCGCCGACGTCTACGCGCTCGGTGCGATGACGTACGAGCTGCTCTCGGGCAGGCATGTGTTCCCGGATCGCACCGTGCAGCGCATGCTCGCGGCCCACATGAGCGAGGCGCCGCAGCCGATTGCCGAGCTGCGCGGTGACGTGCCCGCGCCGTTGGCCGAGCTCGTGATGCAGTGCCTGGCCAAGGATCCGGACGCGCGCCCACAGAGCGCGAGCGACATCGTACGCGTGTTGGAAACGATCATGAGCGGAAGCGGAACGCCGGTCATGCCCGCGGTGCTCCTGGGCGGACCGCGCATGTTCCTCAAGGCGCTCGCGATCTATGCCGCTGCGTTCGTCGTCGTGGCCGTCGTCGCGAAGTCGGCCATCATCGCCATCGGGCTGCCGGAATGGGTATTTCCTGGCTCGCTCATCGTGATGGCGCTCGGGTTCCCCGTCGTGCTATGGACCGGCTACGTGCAGCGCGTGACGCGCCGGGCGCTCACCGCGACGCCGACGTACACGCCGGGCGGAACGCCGTCGACGACACACGGCACTATCGCGACGATCGCGCTCAGGGCGGCGCCGCACATGAGCTGGTTCCGCACCGCGCGCGGCGGGATGTACGCCTTCGGCGCGTTCATCGTCGCCATCGCGGCCTTCATGGGCATGCGCGCCTTCGGCATCGGACCGTTCGGATCACTCGTGGCAGCCGGGCGTCTTCAGCAGCGCGACCCGATTCTGTTCACAGATTTCAAAACGACGAACGTCGACTCGTCGCTCGGCCGCGTCGTGAGCGACGCCGTGCGCGCGGGGCTGTCGGGATCGTCGGCATTCACGCTGATCGCACCCGCGCAGATCGTGGCGGCTCTCGTGCGAACGAAGCGCGCGCCCGACGCGCGCATCGATTTGGCCATCGCCCAGGATCTCGCTCAGCGCGGCGGTGTCAAAGCGATCGTCGACGGCGACGTGACCGGCGTCCCCGGCGGGTACATCGTCGCGGTGCGCCTCGTGCGTGCGGATTCGGGAATCGAGCTCGCGTCATTCCGCGAACCGGGTGACGGTCCGAAGGGGCTGATCGAGGCGGCCGACAGGCTGGCGCGCGAGCTGCGAAGCAAGGCCGGCGAGTCCCTGCGGAGCGTGAATGCGACGCCGCCGCTCTTCCAGGCGACGACGAGCTCGCTCGACGCGCTCCGAAAGTACAGCGAGGCGATTCGGACCAACGTGCTCGGCGACAATCGAGCGGTGGCGCTCGCGCGCGAGGCCGTCGGGATCGACTCGACGTTTGCGTCGGCGTGGAGCATGCTCGCCGCCACGCTGGGCAACTACGGCGGAACGCGCTCGGCGATCGACTCGGCGGTCACTCAGGCGTACCGCTACCGCGAGCGCCTGCCCGCGCTCGAGCGCGATCTGGTGGTCGCCCGGTATTACGCATTGGGGCCGGGACGCGACCGGGTGCGCGCGATCGCGGCGTACGAGGGCATCCTCAAGCGCGGCGATACGCAGCCGCCGATCCTGGTCAACCTTGGCGAACAGCTCCGGACTCGACGCGAGTTCGCGCGCGCGGAGTCGCTGAATGTCGAAGCGGTGAGGCTCTTTCCCGGCAATGGCACGGCACTCGGCAACATGCTCGAGATGCAGTTGAATCAAGGCAAGCTCAAGGACGCAGCGGCGACGGCCGCGCGCCTGCAAGAGGTATCGCGGGGCTACGGCAAAAGCCTTCAACTGCTGGTCTGGTTTGCGGCAGGAGCCGACGATACGCTGCGCAGCCAAGTCGACAGCGTGATGCGTGCCCGCGGCGAGGGTCGGAAGGCGATGGGGATTTACCTCGCGACCAGTCTGGCGATTCGTGACGGACGGTTGCGCGATTTCGCGGCGCTGTGGAAGGAGCGCGTTGGCGCTCAGCTCTCGCCAGGGGCCGAGCAACCGATCTACCGCGTCGAGTTGGACCTCATGGTCAAGGGGCCGTCGGCGACAGCGCTCGCGCAGCTCGATACGGCGATCGCGCAGGTGCCTTTCAAGCAGCTTCCAATGGTCGACCGTCCGTATCTCCTCGCGGCCCGAGTGCTCGCGTTGGCTGGTGAGCCGGAAAAGGCGCGCGCGATGATCGCGCGATACCACGCTGAGATGACGGACACCTCGATCGTGCGCGTGCAGCAGCCGACTGTGCACCGCGCGCTGGCCGAGATCGCGCTCGCGGCGGGCAAACCTCAAGAGGCGCTCACCGAGTTCCGCCTCGCCGACGTCGGGTACGATGGTGCGCCGGCCGACGAGTGCGCGCCGTGTCTGTTCTACAATCTCGCGCGCGCCTACGATGCCGGGCGACAGCCGGATTCGGCCGTCGCAAATTTCGAGCGGTATATGTCGACGCCGTTCTGGAGCAAGATCAATCTCGATCTGGATCCGACGCTCGTCCCGGCGATCCGCGAGCGGCTAGGGCAGCTGTACGAATCGCTGGGCAACACGGAGAAGGCGGTCGAGAACTACCGAGCATTCGTCGCTCTCTGGAAAAACGCCGATCCGGAATTGCAGCCCAGAATCACAGACGCGAAACGACGAGTGGCTCGACTGACTCCGGTCGAAAAGCCGAAAAGCTGAACGGCGCGGACAGACGAACGGCGCGAATGGCAAACGGCGCGGACAGCCGAACGGCGCGAACAGCAAACGGCGCGGACAGCCAAACGGCGCCAACAGCCGAACTGCGCGGACAGCCGAACGGCGCCAACGTCAAACGGCGCTAAGGCGGACCGGAACGCTCACAGCGGCCGAGTCGAGTGTCATCAGAAGAATCTAGGCTCCTCGCCTCCACATGCCGTTCTGCCGTCCGCGGTTTGCGCTGTTCGTGTTTGGCGCCGTTCGGCTGTTGGCGCCGTTCGGCTGTCCGCGCCGTTCGGCTGTCGGCGCCGTTCGCCTCTCAACGCCGTTCGGCTGTCCGCGCCGTTCGCGACCCACTCTTCGCGCCGAGACCTAGTGTCTGTGCCATTCTGACCCGAGAATCGTTCGATAGACGCCGCTCTGGGTCATGATGTCGACGAGCTCGTCGTCGAGCAGGCCTGCCTTCGCCTCCGATCGAATGATCTCGATCGCTTTGTCGGGCGACACGGCTGGCTTGTAGGGCCGGTCGCCTTCGGTGAGCGCGTCGAAGATGTCGGCGAGCGTGATCATGCGTGTCTGGACCGGAATGTCCTCCTTCGACAGGCGTCGTGGATACCCGGTGCCGTCGAGCTTCTCGTGATGTCCCCAGGTGAATGCCACGAGATTCTTGAGATCCTCCGTCCACGGGATCTGCACGAGAAAGCGGCGCGTGTACTCCACGTGCGCCTCGATCTCGGCTCGTTCGCTCGGATCGAGAGTGCCCCGCGCGAGTTGCAGAAAGCGCAGCTCCTCCGGCGCCAGATACGGCGCGGAGGTACCGTCGGCGCGCCGAAACGTGCGGTCGCCGATCTCGAGCAACGCGGCATTCATCGGTGTGTCGAGCACGGTTGGCTCGTTGGCCGCGCGAACGATCTCCTGCATTCGGTCGAGCTCACGGAGCGCCGCGGCAAGCTCGCCGTCGCCACCGGCTTCGCGCCGCCCGCAATGCTCGAGGTGCACCGCCTGACGAATGAGCTCGAAGCGCGATTGCACACGCTCCCACAACAGCGGGGGCAGCTTCTTCGCCTTCACCAAAACGTCTTCGCGCACGGTGATCTTGCCCAGGTCGTGCAAGAGCGCGGCGAAGCGGAGCTCGCGCATCTGAGCGCGGGTGAATCGTGTGTCGCGGTACGGGCCCCGGCCAACGCGATCGACCGCCTCGGCGAGCGCGGTCGTGAGCGCCGCGACGCGCAGCGAATGGCCGGCGGTCGTGGGATCGCGGGCGTCGACCGCGGACACTGCCGCCGTCACGAAGCTCTCGAGCATGTGCTCGATCTGGTGATAGAGGCGCGCGGTCTCGATCGAGACCGCCGCCATGCTCGCCAGCGCGCGACCGAGGCGCACCTGCCGATCCGTGTACGGCAGAACGTACCGATCCGCGTCCTCGACCGTCGTGATCGTCGCTTTCGGATCGGACTTTCGATTGATGAAGAAGAGCACGCCGAGGACGTCGCCGCGCTGCGTGAGCATCGGCACCGCCAGCATGGACCGCGCGCGATAGTTGTACCGCCGCTGGAACTCCTCGCTCGCGACGTACGTCGTGTCGGGAGGCAGGGTCAGCACGTCATCGACCACGACCGGCTCCTTGATGAGGGCGGCGTGTCCCACGATGCTCGTGCCGTCGACGGCAAAGGTGACGTCGGGGAGCCCGAGGTGCGGCAACGTGTCGATCTCGTAGGCGACGGCGTGCAACTCGGCGTCGCCGCGCTCGGTGTGGCGCAGGAAGAGCAGCCCGGCGCCGTCGCTTTCGGTGAGCTGCTTGCCCTGACTGACGATCAGCTCCAGCAGCGCCGAGCGATCGTGCTCGTGCATGAGGGCCACGCCGATCCGGCTCAGCTCGCGAAACTCGCCGTCCGTGCGCGCGACGTCGCGCTCGAGGCGCGCGGCGTCGCGTCGCGTCAGCGCGAGCCGTCGCGCCACGTCGAGGACAGACGCTCTCGCGGTCGCGTCGCGCAGTCCCACGATCGAGACATCCGCGCGTTCGCCGAGCTCGCGGACCGTCGCCGCGTCCGCCGCGACGACGACGATGTGCTTGCCCAGGTTCTTGAGGCGGTCCGGCTGCTCGAGCAGCGCGGTATCGACGATGAGGACGGCGGCGTGATCGTCAGCGCGCGCGAAGAGCTCGTCGGCCGACCTCCACAGCGCCGTCGTGCCGTGCTCCGACCCGGTCGCCGCTTCGAAGTCCCTCGGCGACGCTGTGCCGCCGTGGTACACGACGCATGCATCACCCATGCGCCGCAAAAGCGCAGCGATCGTGCCGACGTGCTCCGCCGTCCCGCTATTCGGCGCGCAGCGCGACGACCGGATCGACTCTCGCCGCGCGCCGCGCCGGAATCGCGCAGGCGACGGCCGCGACGACGAGCAGGCCGAATGCCGCGGTGGCGAACGCCATCGGATCGTACGGATTCAGGCCGAGCAGCAGCGTACGCAAGAGCTGCGCGCCGCCGAGCGCGAGCGCGAGCCCGATTCCGATGCCGACCGCGGCGACGCGAACGCCCTCGCCCGCCATGAAGCGCGCGACGCCGGACGGTGTGGCGCCAACGGCCACGCGGATGCCAATCTCCCGCGTGCGCTGACTCACGGCGTACGCGACGATGCCGTACACGCCGATCGCGGCGAGCACGAGGCCGATGAGCCCCAACGTCGCCGACACGAGTGCCGCCATCTGTTGTGGCAGGAGCGCGATGCCGACATGTCGCTCGAAGCTCAGGTTCGCCATCAGCGGCAGATCGGCATCGATGGAGCGGAGCGTCGCCCCGACGTCGCGCGCCAGGCCGGGCACGTCGCCTCGAATGAGTACCGCGACATCGCGCACGCGGCTCTGGCCATAGGGCTCGTAGATCATGGAGCGCGGCGGCTCGTCCAGCGACCGCACTTTCGTATCAGCCGCCACGCCGACGATGGTCAGCTGGTTCCGCGTGCTGTCGGCCATGCGAACGATGCGTCCAAGCGCGCCGGCCGGCGATCCGTAGAAGCGCCGCGCGAGCTCCGCACTCACGATGGTGACGGGCGCACTCGTCTCCCGGTCGGCGGTCGAGAACGCGCGTCCCGCGACGAGCGGCACGTTCATCACGCTGAAATACTCATTCGAGACGCTCGCGAAATCCGCACTCTGCCAATCGCGGACGTCGCCGGCGTCGGGCTTGAAGGCGGTGGTGGAGTTCCCGAGCGACAGCGGCGCACGCGATACGAACGCGACACCGCGGACCCCCGGCCGCGCGAGCAGCGCGGCACGCCATTGATCCAGCAGCCGTCGTCCGGCGTCCGGCGAGTAGCTCCGCATCAGCAGGCTCGTGCTCGCGACGCGGAGATCGCGCATGTCGAAGCCCGGGTTCACGTCGAGCGCGGCGCCGAGCGCGCGGCTGACGAGCGCGGCGTCGATGAGGAGGAGCAGGGTGAACGCGAGCTGCGCGACGACCACCACGTTGCGCGCGCGCGACCGCCGCGACGCATGTGCGCCCTCATCCTTGAGTGTCGCCATCACGCCGACATCGGTGCTGCGAAACGCCGGAACGAGCGCGAACAGCACGCCGACGATCAGGGCGAGCGCGAGCGCGAACACGATCACTCGAGCGTCGACACGCACGTCGAGCTCGATCGGTATGTCGATCGGCGGCTTGAAGCGAGCGATGGCGTGCGTTGCCACGGTCGCCAGCGCAATCGCCGCCACGCTGCCGCCGAGGAAGAGGAGGACCGTCTCGGTGACGAGCTGGCGGACGAGCGTCGATCGTCCGGCGCCGAGCGCGACGCGCACGGCAATCTCGCGCCGGCGCCGGACGGCGCGCGCCATCGTGACGCCCGCCAGGTTCCCGCACGCGACGAGCAGAATGAGCAGCGAGAAGCTCATCAGCAGTGCCATGAAGATCGCAACGCCGCCGCGCGCTTCGGGCGGCATGCCGGCGAACGGAAAGAGATCCACGCCGCGCCCTTTGGCGTCCGGATGGTCCGCCTCGATCTGCTTCGCGACGCCTCTCAGCTCTCGCTCGGCGGCCTGTCGGGATGCGCCGTCCGCCAGTCGGCCAACGAGTTGGAAGGTGTTGTAGCCGCGCGAATCGAGACGCAGGTCGGGCTTCGTAACCGACGACATCGCGATCGGCGTCCACAAGTCGGCCTTGATGAGCGACAGGATCGCCGACATCTCCGGCCGCGCGACACCGATCAGGGTGAAAGCTTGGCCGTTGATTCGAATTGTCCGGCCGACGGCGCTCGAGTCGGCGGCGAGTCGGCGTTCCCAGAAGGCGTGGCTTGCGACGACGACCGGATGCGTGCCCCCGGCGGGATAGTCATCCTCTTCGGGCAGAAAGAATCGGCCGAGCGCCGGTGTCGCGCCGAACGTCGTGAAGAAGTTGCCGCTGACAGTGAAGCCCAGAGCGAGCTGCGCCTCGCCGGTCGTCGCGACGCTCAGGGGCGCGATGTCGAACGCGGCGAGCGAGCTCAGGGCGCGCGACCGATCGCGCAGGTCTCGGTACTGCAGGTACGAGAAGGAATGAAAGCCCGATCCGTCGGCGCTGCTCTCGTAGGCGTAGACCAGACGGTCGGCCCGCACGGCGGGAACGGGGCGGAGCAGGAACGCTTCGACGAGCGAAAAGATGGTGGTGGTCGCGCCGATTCCGATGCCGATCGACACGATGGCGAGGGCGGCGTACCCAGGGCTGAGTCGAAGTTGCCGAAGGGCGTAGCGCAGATCGCGGACGAGGGCGTCCATGCGGGTCGCTCGAGGTGGGGGCGTGTCTCCTACGGCCTCGCCGCGCTCGCGGTTTCGCGACGCCTCAGGCGGACGACCCGCGTTCGCGTGCCGCGACGAACACGATCTCGGTCCCGGGTGACACGTGCATCACTTCGCGAACGAGGCGACGCGAGGTCTTGCTGATCCAGAACGTCACGGGAAGGCCCGCGATATCTGCCTCGACTCGCCACGTGTCTCCATAATCGTCCGTCAATTCCGATCCGGTGACTTTCGCCGTCAACACACGCGAGCCGTCGCGCCCGGAGAACGAAGGAACCGATATCTCGTAGCCGTCGGCGAGCGGCGACGCGCGCACGATCAAGTCGAAGCTTGCGGGGCTGTACCATCCCGGAGGCGCGGGCGAATCCACGGACCGCGACGGTTTGTCGCTCTCTTCGAAGGCGCCGACGACGCGATTCGCCCGCCAGTCCAGCCGCTCCGTGGCGCGATCGGAATGCGACCGAACGCTTCGAGGCTGAAGACCCGCGAACGCGTCGACGAGGGTGTCGACACTGTTGCCCAACAGGACGTCGGTGGTCCGGCAGACCCGGCGGAACATCGTCTCGCCGTCGACGGTGACCGTGTCGATTTGATCGATGATCACGCCGGTCCGCCGCTGTTCGCCCATGCGAACCACATAGACGTCGAGCGAATCTCGGGCCGGGCGAAGGCGGCGGCCGTCGGGGGCTGCACTTTGATGTTGAGCAAAGGCGCTCGTCGAGACGACGGCGAGAAAGAGCAGCGAGTAGTGGCGCACGGATGCAACTGGAGAGGAAGGGGACGTCCCGCGCGCCGTGAACGCGCGTCAAATGCTAGTTGCGTTATGGACCAGCGGCACGCAAGGCATCCCGTGGCCATACGAAAGCCGAACGGCGCGAACAGCCGAACGGCGCGAACAGCCGAACGGCGCGGACAGCCGAACGGCGCGGACAGCCGAACGGCGCGGACAGCCGAACGGCGCGGACAGCCGAAGGGCGCGGACAGCCGAACGGCGCACACAGCCAAAAGTCGCGAAAACCAAAACGCGCGAAACACGACGCCTTTTATGGTTTCGCGGTCTTCGACTTTGGCGCCGTCTGGCTGTTAGCGCCGTCTGGCTGTTAGCGCCGTTCGGCTGTTAGCGCCGTCAGCGGTTAGCTCCGTCTGGACTCTCAGCCTGCGACGATCTCGACTCGCTCCGGCGCCGCGAGCGCGACGCACCCGGACGCATCGATGCCGACTGTGTGAATGTAGAAATACACGTCGTCGCGACCGGTCGATGCCATCGTCGCCGATGGCGCCGAGAGGATGCGCAGCCCGCCGCACTCGCCCATCCAGTCGATGTGCCGGTGGCCGTGCATCACCACCACGTGATCCGCGAACGGACGCAGCAACCGCGTGAACCAATTCCCGTTGATGAGCGTCGTGCCGACTCGCTCGGCCAGTGCGTGTCCGAGCTTCGGGTGTTCGACGATGTGATGGTGCAGCGCCACGATCCAGCACGCGCGCGGAAACTCTTTCAGCGCCGCCTCGAGCGAGCGCGCGTGGTCGAGCGGAACGAGCCCGAGCGCGTTCGTGAACGAGAAGTGCGTTTCGGCGTTCGAGTTGAGCGCGATGATGCCGAGACCGTCGGCCTCCGCGGGCGGCCGAACCATGGGAAAGAGCGACGTCCACACCTCGTCCGTGGCTCGCGCGAGACGGCGCGAGCCTTCGTCGGCGAAGGCGACGATCTCGCGAGCCTTCGGCGCGAGCAGTTGGTCCATGGTGCCGCCGACGCGCTTGTGGTCGGCGTCGACGACACGCACGTGCGTCCCCTGAATCGTCGCGAGCGCGGAGACCGTGCGCACTTCGCGCAACCGCTTCTTCGGGCTCGTCGGGAGGTCGAGCCGCGCGGGGTTCGCGCGGTCGACGATGTTGACGTCGTGATTCCCCGGGAGCGCCATCATGAGCGGCGTCAGGCGTGGAAAGCGCTCGAAGATGTCGAGCAGCTCCGCCCATTCCGCCGACGTGCCGGCATCGGTGAGATCGCCGGTGATCACGATCGCGTCGAGCGGCTCACGACGGTGCAGCTCGTCGAGCCGCTCGAGCACGACGAGGAGCGCGTCGTTGCCGCGCGGCCCGGCGCGTCCGCTGCCGAGCCGAAAGCCGTAGCGCTCGCCGACGACGTGAATGTCCGACAGATGCGCGATCCGCCACGAGCGCCTGAGCTCGCGCTTCGTCGAGAACGTGCGCAGCTCTCGCGGCTCCGGCATCGTCGCGTCCGCGATGCCCCACACGAGCGCGGCCACCGCGAGATACGCGGACCCGACGACGACGGCGTTCGCGATCGCCGTCAACGCGAGCCAGTGCGGCGTGCGCAGATCGTTGAGTGTGCCGACCCAATGTGTCGCCGGCCAGACGAGCCGGATGATCACGATCGAGACCACACAGATCACGATGCCCGACAGCGCGGACGCGGCGGTGCGCGCGCGGGCGTGCTTCGTGTCGCTTGCGTCGGCGCCGACGAGTCGTCCCGACAGGTGAAGAAACGCCTCGCGCCACGCGACGTAACCGGGTTGAATCGCCATGGCGTTCAACGACCAGAAGCTTCGCTCCGCGATGCGCCAGAGTGGACGTCCGCCGAACCAGGCCAGTGTGAGCAGCACGGCGATGACGAAGATGCCGCCCAATCCGCTCACGCCGGGTCGCCCCGACGAGAGCGTACTGACCCAGATCGTCACGACCACCGGCACGAGTCCGACGAGCACCGCCGGCACGATGACCAGCAGCACGAACGCCGCGGCCATCTTTGGCAGGCTGACTTCGGCGAGGAGATTCCCGGCGAGCGCGAGCAGCGACCGGCTCTCGGTGCTCGACGCGTCCGTCTCGATGTCGCCGTCGCGTGGATCGACGAGCGGCGTCCGACGGCCAAGTGTTCCAACGACTCGCGGGGCGCTTGCCATGTCGCCCAAAGTCGCAAGACGTGCGCTGCGAGGTCTACGGAGGCGTTGCTTTCCAGCCGTCGACTTTCGTCTCGGCGGTGAGCTGTGCGTACGTCCTCAGCTGTCCCGCGGCGACGGCGGCGAGCACATGGTGGATCGGCGAGATGCCCGAGACGAAGGCGCCGGTGTTGCTCGTCGGCACGGGTGGAGCGACGAAGCTCGTGCTGACGACCTTGCCGGTGCTGTCGGTGCCGGTCGCGGTCACGGTTCTCGCCCCGGTGCTGTCGGTGCTGACCACCACTTGCGCGAGCTTGAAGCCGAGCGACGGCAGCGGAGGCATCGGCGTGCTCGGCGCCGGCAGCGATCGAATGAACGTGCTGGTCGAATCGATCGGCAGCGTCGCGACGTTGCGATAAAACGTTCGCTCGAGACCGAGTCCGGTGAAGAGGTACTGCTCGACGTTGGAGCAATAGAACGCCGTCACGACGGCGTTGCGCTCCCGCACGTAGTCGCCGACGGCGCGAATCGTCTTCGCGCCGGCGAAGTCGCCGACGAGGGGCACGACGAGGTTGCGGCTCTCGAAATTCCGCAGCCACCGGTAGTTCGTTTCGTTCGCGAGGAACGCCATGTTGCGGCCGTCTGCGTTCGTCAGCGACTGCAGCTCGGCGAAGCTCACGAGCCAGGCCGTGGCGCTGGGCGGCGCGCCGAGATGGTACGCATAGCTGATCGCGGGTCCGGCCTCGAAGAACGCCTGAAAGACGTGTCGCATCGACGCGGAATCGGCGGCCGAGATCGCGAAGCCATGCGCCACTCGCAGCCGGTCGACGACCGCCTTCCAATTCACCGCGAACGCCGAGTCGCTGGCGGGTACGTCGCTCATTGCCGCAAAAAGATCGGCCGGTGTCGCCGCGCTCGAGAGCGACGGCGGAAGCGGTCGCGAAAACAGGTGCGACACGAACTCCTGGCGCGACGCGGACAACTCGAACAGCGCCTTGTACATCAAGTGCAGCATCGCGTTCTGGCGCCGAATGTCGATGATGACCGCGAGCCGCGGCGCCAGGTTCGTGATGTACGTGAAATTCTGCTCCGGTCCGACGCCGACGTACACGCCGTTCGGCGTGAGCGTCCGCTGGAGCGTCGGGATGACCTGTTGGTACAACTTCTCGTTCGAGACGAAGTTCTCGGAGGGAAAAGTTCCGCTTTCCTCGGAGAGCGTCGTGAAGAGACGCCAGAATTCCCGGTCGGTGAGCGAGTCGGGAAGGGAGCTCGCGCCCTGCGCCGCGGACAGCCGCGGCGCAATCGCCAGGCTGGCACACAGCGTCGCGGCACGGACGGCGCGTCGGGACACGAGGGGCATGGGACTCCGCGGGAGACGAATCCTCGACAACCAAAGATCGCCGCGGGCCGCGGCGACCGCCACGGCGTTGTCGTCGTGGCGCTTCGCTTGCAGATGTTGTGTCCGTTCGACTGCCGTCAATCAGTGGAGCGTTGCCATGGCTGAGATTCTCGTCGAGTTCGACACCGCCGTATACGGCGCCGACGGCACGCGGTGGGCGCCTCGCGTGTGCGGAGGCGTCGCGGTCGATGGCCTGTGGGAAGGGTGGATCGAATTCACACCGATCGACGAAGCGATCGACGGGGTGCGCACGGCGCGCGAGACCGAGCAGCCCAATCGCGGCGATCTGATGTACTGGGCGCAAGGCCTCACGCAGACGTACCTGGAAGGTGCGCTGAGTCGCGCGCTCTCTCGGCCGCCGGCTCGCCCGAGACGTGCGTCGCGCTTTGATTCAGCGCCACGCCGCCCGCTGCCCGCGGACGTCGCCGTCGCGCGGCCCGTGCTCAATCCGTTCGACGTGTATCAGCAGGGCGAAGATGTGCTCGTGAAGGAGCTCTCGGCGCTGGACGTCAGGCGTGTGCGCGACATCGCGGTCGCGTTCGGGTTTCTGAGCCCGGCGGCGGCAAGCGGCAAGACGCGCGACGAGTTGACTCCCGCCATCGTCGCGGGCGTTCGATATCCGGTTGCCGATCGCTAGCCGCGCCGCGGCGGACTTGGTTGCAGGCGTCAGCGGGCCGTCGTCCAGCTAGAACTGCCGCACGACCCATAGCGAGGCCGCCTGCTCATGGCGCACCAGATCATTCCGGCGAACATTCGGCTTGCCGCCCGTACGCTGCGCCGCGAGCCGACGTTTGCGATTACGGCCATCCTGTCGCTCGCGGTGGCGATCGCGCTCAACACCTCGATGTACAGCATGTTCGACGCGATGCTCCGCCCGCGCGTCGCCGGTGGACATCCCGAGCGCGTCTACACGTTGCAGTACTACGGCGACGTCCGGCACGTCCTTCCGCGCGACGCTGTGGCGCAGGCGCTCGCGACCGGCGAACGCACCTATGACGCGCTGACAGGCTACCGGCGCGCGACGGCGACGGTGGCCATCGCGCGCGGGGATCGCGTGCGTGAGGCGTCGCCGCTCGTCGTCCGCCCGGACTTCTTCGACGTCATGGGCGTGCGGCCGATCGAGGGCGCGTTCGTGGGCTCGAGCGCCGGCGAGCAACAGTCGATCGTCATCAGCGACCGTCTGCGCGGCGAGCTCTTTCCGGACTCGCGCCAGGTCGTTGGCACCACCGTCGTCCTCGACAACCGGCCGAGCACGATCGTCGGCGTCGCGCGGCGATACCCGGCGTTTTCGGTGCTCGATGCCGACGTATGGGTGATCGCGAGCGGCGCGAACAACGAGCAAGTGCCGATCAACCTGATCCGAGCGCGCGCCGGCGCAGCCAAGGAGGACCTTTTCGCCGAGCTGTCGACGCTGGCGGCGAGACTCGCCGTGGCCGCGGGCGAATCGCCGCGCGACACGCGCTTCTACATCAAGCCGATTCTACTCCAGTTCACGATGTGGGGCTTCCACTACGCGCTCATCGCCGGCGTGTTGGCCATCCTGTTCGTCGCGTGCGCGAACCTCGGCAACCTGCAGCTCGCGCGGAGCTTGAACCGTGGAACCGAGATCGCCGTGCGGTCGGCGGTGGGCGCGTCGCGGCGCGACATCGTCGAGCTGCTGCTGATCGAAGTGGCGGTGCTCGCCGGCGCCGGATTGGCGCTCGGGCTGACGCTGAGTCTCTGGGCGAGCGCACTGCTTCGCGCGATGATCCCGGAGTCCGCGGGCGGGTTCGCGGCGGCGCCCGAAGTGAGCTGGCGGATGGTGGCCTTCGCCGTCGTCGCTTCGGCCTGTTGCGTTCTCCTCGTCGGTCTCGCGCCGGCGATTCGCGCGTCGCGCGCCGATTTGAATTCTCTCATCAAGCGCGGCGCCGGCACCGGCGCGCACCGTGACAACCGCCGTCGCTATGGCTGGCTGTTGGTCGTCCAGATCGCCTTGACCCTTCCGGTGGTGAGCGCCGCGGCGCTGCTCGGCCGCGCCGGCTGGCAGATGCACCAGCCGATGTACGAAGCCACGCAGATCTACGGCTTCGATCCGGATTCGGTCATCGTGGCGCATGTGACGATCGCCGCTCCGCGCGGCGAATACGTCCCTGTCGCCCCGATCGCGGACCGCCTCCTCGGCGACGCGCGATCGATTCCGAACGTTGCCAACGCCGCGGTGCTGTTGTTCGCGTCGCCGGCCAATGGCGGCGTGGTGATCGCCGACAGCTCCGGGCGCATGCACGAGTTCCCGACGCCGATGTGGAGCTACGGGCTCATCTCGCCGGCCTACTATCGCACGCTTGGCCTGCCGATCGAGCGTGGTATGGACTTGATCGAGGGCGCGTATGACGCATCCGCGGTCGTGGTAGACCGCGCGACGTCGACGTACTTCTGGCCCGACGGGTTTCGCCCGGGATCGATGATCAAGCTGGGCGACCTTCGGTCGTCGGAGCCCTGGCTGCCGGTGAAGGGCGTGCGCGGCGATCACCTCGATCCGGACGCACGGCTCTGGCGCGCGTGGTTCGACACGCTGCGTGTCGAGGAGGTCGTGCGCGTGATCACGACGAGGGATTCCGTTCGCGCCGGGAGAAAGGGAGTTCAGGTGAGGCTCTATGCGCGCGCCAGGCGAAATCCGCAGGCTGTCGCGATCGCGCTGCGCCAGCAGCTTCGAAGCCGCAACGTCACGCCGCCTGCCACCGTGGCCTGGATGGCCGACGAGCTGGGCATCACGAGCCAGCGCGCGCGGCAGCAGTTCATGATCGGCATCTTCAGCGGCGCGGCGGTGATCTGCCTTGCGCTCGCGGCGCTCGGCGTCTACGGCATCGTCGCGCAATCGATCGCGCAGCGGCGGCGTGAGATCGCCGTGCGTGTTTCGTTGGGCGCGCGCCCCGGCGACGTCGTTCGCATGATCATGCGCGAGGGCAACGTGTTCGCGCTCGCGGGAATCGCCGCGGGGCTCGTCATCACCATGCGAACGATGGGTTGGCTCGGTGCCTTCATGGGCCGGGGCCGGCCAGCGGAATCACCCGACGCGTGGAAGGATCAGCTGGCCGGATCGCTGACGTTCACGTTGGTGGGCGTGGCGCTCTTTCTCACGGCGGCGCTGGCGGCACTGCTGCCGGCGGTTCGCGCGGCGCGAATCGATCCCGTCGAGGCGCTCAAGTCGGAGTGAAGGCGGCGGAGGGAGGCGGCAACAGCGCGATGAGATTGGGGCCGATCAGTACCCCTCGCCGCGGTCGTTCAACCGTTCGCGCGCATAGCGTACCGCGAAGCCGTGCGCGTCGGCGATTTCGTCCGGCACCTCTTCCCACGCCAGCAACGCCTCCTCGTACTCTTCTCCGGCGGCTTCCTTCGCGTCCGCGAGCGACGCATGCAGCGTGTCGCCCCCGAACTCGCCGTGGGCGGTATAGCGAAACACCATCGCACTCCCGACGTCGTCCGACACCAGCAGCACGACATCAGCCACCGGCAGCATCTTGTCCGGCTCCAGCGGATGATTCGCCGTCTGCACGACATGGCGCTCACCAGCGATCGGGCCGATGAGCGCGATGAGTCGGGTTTTGTCAGAGGTCATGGGTGTCTCGTCGACCTTTCTCAAATGTACGAACACGCGGGAATCGACTCAGCCGGGCTTTCCGTCGACGAGCTCGATCGCCAGCCCGTCAGGATCCTCGATCATGAACGCCCGCGTTTCTCCGAACGGATGCGGAGCTTCGAGCACTTTCACGCCGTCTCGCCGAAGCGTCGCGTACAGCGCGTCGAAGTTGTCGACGCTGAACGCGACGTGATCCAGCACCTGGCCGCGGGAAGGTACGAGTTTCTGGTCGCGGCCGCAGCGGTCGGCGACGCATTGCCGAGGATACCACGACATCGTCCCGTTGCCGAACCGCACGCTTCCCGACGGCTGACGGATCGTCCCGATCGGCTCCAGTGACGGCCAACCGGCGTCGCCATATGGCACTTCGCACGGATTCCACGGCGCGCGCGCCGTTTCCTTGCCGCGCGAGTCCCGCACCGGCGGCAGCTCCATGCCGAGGTGCTCGACGTACCAGTTCGCGGCACACAGCGGCTGCTCGTGATAGAAATGAATGTGCGAGAACGACGCCGTCGTGCCGGGCCCGCCCGTCAGCTCGAACAGCACGCCGTCCGGCGCGACGACGTAACTGAAACCGCCGTCGCGTGGCGGTGCGGTCGCAACGGTCGTCAGTTGCGCGGCGTTCGGAGTGCCCGCGTACGGCGCGAGGCCCGAGCGCCACACGGTCTGCGTCGAATCTGTGGCCGAGATGAACAATGGAAGGTGAACGACGCCGGCGCCGTTCAAGCGCTCCTTGATGTCGGTGGTGTTGACGAACGCGCCGATGTGCCAGAAGGCGCTCTGCGGTTCGGCGCGATGCAGATCGTCGCGCCACGCGCCCGGCGGCGGATGGTCGACCGCGTTGAACAGCACGAGCATCGCGGCTGCGCTGTCGCCGCGAACAGCCGGAAATCCAGCGACGGTCGTGCGCGTCGCGCTCGGCCACACCTTCAGGTACCACGCGATGGCTCGCTCGGCGTCGACGGTGTTCAATCCGACGTGGTGAAGACGCGGCATCGACGTCTGCGCTGTCGCCACTCGAAGAGGCAGCAGTGCGCCGATGGTGAGAACGAGTCGGGACATTCGAAAGAAGGACATGCACGCAGCATGCAGCGGTCGAGATGGCGGTGCAACTCCCAACGGGCGCCCGCGCACCACCACGCGGCATTTGGGTTCGACTCGGCAACCACGTCGTTGTAGTTTGCCGCACATGCGCATTGCGCCTTGGTCGGATCCTGTGCTCGAGGACATCACGCGCGCCATCGTCGACGGGTTTCATCCGTCGCGGATCGTATTGTTCGGCAGCCGCGCGCGAGGCGACTCGCGCGACGACAGTGACTACGACTTGATGGTCGAGCTCGATTCGACTCGTGGCGCGCTCGAGGTGAGACGCGAGGTGGATTCGGCGCTCTCCAGCTTTCGCGCGTCGGTGGACGTCAAGATCCGGCGTCCGGGCGAGTTCGAGCAAAGGCGCGACGATCCGGGCACGATCGACTACGACATCGCTCGCGAGGGCCTGATTCTCCACCCGGAGGGCGTCCGCGGATCAGTCATTCCTCGGACGACGTCTCGCGTCCGGGAGCCGGAGCCGGGCACGCCGAAATCGGTCGCTGTCTGGCTCGAACGTGCCGACGAGGATCGCCGCATCGTCGAACAGTTGCTTCTCGCCGCGCAGCCAGCGTGGGGCGGCATTGCGTTTCACGCGCAGCAGGCGGCGGAGAAGCATCTCAAGGCGCTGTTGGTGTCACAGTGGCGCAAGCCGCCGCGCACCCACAGCCTCGCGTTGCTGGTCGACACGCTGCGCTCCGCGGGATGCGTTTTGCCGGACGTCGCTCGAGAATGTGAGACGTTGAAACCGTACAGCGTCGATGTGCGCTATCCGGAGGACCAAGTCGTGCCGACGGAAAACGAGGGACGCGCAGCGGTGGGCGCGTCGGCCAGGATCGTCGACGTGGTTCGCGCTCGACTCCCGGGTTGACGCTTCGTTGCCGTCATCGCATCCAGACGTAGACCGTCGCGCAGGTCTTGGTGCGATTCGCCCATGCCGCCTCTCCAGTGTTGGACATGACCGGCTGAGGAAATGAACGGCGGAGAGAGCGGACGGTTGCCGCGCCGATGCCGCCTCTGGTGCGGGTGGGGGCAGTGAAATAGAGCTCGATCGTCTCGATCTCGTCCACGGTGAGCGGCCCGATCTCGACGGCGTCTGGCCCGCCGTTTTTCACGGCCCAGCAGTCGGGGTCGAGATAGCCCTGTGGTCCCGGAGTGAGACTCATGTACGCCATCTGCACGGCGTCTCTCACCCATTCGATGCCGCGCGCCTCGAGCTCGGCGCGGGTGATGACTCTGGAATTCATGATCGAGCGCGCGACCAGCCGCTTCGAGAAGTCTTCGACGTTGTGGGCCGCGCGCACCGGCACTTGGCCTTTGAGCGGGGGCAGGTACACCGAGATGCGACGTCCACTGTCCGGCGGGACGATCACGCTCACCACTTTGGACGCGAACCCTGCTCTGGTGACGGTGACGATGTAGGATCCGGGACGAACAGGGATGAAGAACGCGCCCGTCGAATCGGCCGTCGTCGACGCATTGTGACCGGCAAGGCGAATCTCGGCGCCCGGAAGGGCATGGAAGGCGGTGTCGCCGACTACGCCGCTCAGGCCGCCACCCGCGGCGCTGCTCACCACCGGCAGCAGCGAGTACGGGATAGGCAGCAGTGCGAAGGCGCCGGCCCCCCCGGCGGTGTCCACGACGATCGACCGGATCTGCGGCGCGTAGCCCAGCTTCCGAGCGCGCACCTCGTACGTGCCCGGCCCGAGGTCCTCGAACCCGAAGCTGCCGTCGCCCCGGCTGAGGGCGCGGCGCTTCCCGGCGATCGAGACTTCGACGCCTGCGACGGGAAATCCGCTCGTGTCGCGCACGACGCCGGCGATCCGGCGCGCCCCGGGCGGCGGCGGCGCGGCATTGACTCTCACGGTGGGCAGACGCGCCGGGTCCTGCCCGAGAGCGTCGTGCCGGCTCGCGCACAGGGCGAAACAGACTCCCGCGACCCAATGGATCCGCACGGCCGGCCGTCTCGAGCTTGGACACGATGAGCATACTCGTAATCCGGCCCCCGCACAACATGGGGAGTGGTCATCGCCGGGAACGTGCCGCATATTGAAGGAATCCGCTTTCCCGAGACCGCGATGTCTTCGACCCGACGCGACTTCCTTCAGGTCTCCGCCTCCTCCGCCGCCGCGTTCGCGCTCGGTCCGCTGGCGCGCGACGCCGGCGCCGAAGTGCCCGGCGCGCCCGCTTCCCCCGCTTCCTCAGGACCGCTGCAGCCGAAAGCGATCCGCGCCCGGCCTGTTCACCTCAGCAAGGTGCGTGTCACCGGCGGTCCAGCCAAGGCGGCGCAGGAGGCGACGGCCAAGTACCTGCTGTCGCTCGACCCCGATCGCATGATGGCGTTCTACCGCCAGCGTGCGGGACTCCAGCAGAAGGCGCAGCCCTACGCCGGCTGGGATGGCGGCGGCAGAAATCTCACGGGTCACATCGCCGGGCATCACCTCTCCGCCGTGAGCTACATGTACCTCGCGACGGCCGACGAGCGCTTCAAGCAGCGCGCCGACTATCTCGTGCGCGAGATGAAGGAAGTGCAGGACAAGAACGGCGACGGCTACCTGAGCGCGCTCGAGAACGGACGCGAAGCGTGGGCCGCGGTCTCGAAGGGCGACATTCGCTCCGCGGCGTTCGATCTCAACGGCCTCTGGTCGCCGTGGTATACGCTGCACAAGACCTTCGCCGGCCTCCGCGACGCGCATCGTCACACGGGCAACAAGACCGCGCTCGAGGTCGAGACGAAGTTTGCCGGGTGGGCGGAACGGGTGCTCGAGCCGCTCACCGACGTGCAGGTTGCCAAAATGCTCAACACCGAGCACGGCGGCATGAACGAAGTGCTGTCGGACCTCTGGGTCGACACCGGTGACAAGCGCTGGCTCGACCTCTCGTACCGGTTCGAGCACCACGAGTTCACCGACGCGCTCAAGCGCCACCAGGACAACCTCGCCGGCAAGCACGGCAACTGTCAGATCCCGAAGCTGATCGGCTCCGCGGCGCGCTACGCGTACACGGAGGACGCCGGCGATCTCATGGCCGCGTCGTTCTTCTGGGACCGCGTGACGCAGCATCACAGCTACGCGACCGGCGGCCACGGTCTCGCCGAGTACTTCGGCGTGCCCGATCAGCTGAGCGCGCGCGTCGACGGACGCACCTGCGAGTCGTGCAACGAGTACAACATGCTCAAGCTCACGCGCCGATTGTTCTCGCTCCGCCCCGACGCGTTCTACTCGGACTATCACGAGCGCGCGCTGTTCAACCACGTGCTGGCGTCGATCGATTCCGGAACGGCCGCCACGTCGTACATGGTGCCGGTCGGCCGCGGCGTGCAGCAGGAATACCAGAACATGCAGCAGAGCTTCACCTGCTGCGTCGGCACGGGCATGGAGAGCCACGCGCTGCACGGCGACGGCGTCTACTACGAGTCGGACGACACCGTGTGGGTCACGCTCTTCATCCCGTCGACCGCCCAGCTCTCGCTCGGCAACGCCACGATCACGCAGGAGACGAGCTTTCCCGACGGCGATACGTCGAAGCTCACGTTCACGATGGGGAGGGCGAAGCAGGAGCTCACGCTGGCGATCCGGCGTCCGTCGTGGGCCGGCGATGGATTCACCGTGAAGGTGAATGGCGCCGACGTTCCGCAGCCGACGCTCGCGAGCCTTCGCGCCGGCGCCGCCGGTGGACGTCCGATGAACGACGACGAGCACGGTGTGCCGCAGCCGAGCACGTTCGCGTATCTCAAACGCACCTGGACGACGGGCGACACGGTGGAGGTCACGATTCCGAAGACCGTGCGCCTCGAGCCGACGCCCGACAACAAGTCCGTCGCCGCGATCATGTGGGGACCGCTCGTGTTGGCCGGCGATCACGGACCGCGTCGCGAGGGTCGCGCCGCCATGGCGTCCGCGCCGCCGATTCCGGTGCTCGTGGCCGCGGGCAAGCCCCTCTCGGAATGGGTCGTTCCCGCCGGCTCACGCCCCGGCGACTTCCGCGCTGCCCAGGTCGCGAGAATTCCGTCGCAGCCAGCGGCGCCCGGCGACGTTCCACTCGCGCCGTTCTATCGGACGCAGGAGCGCGTGTACAGCGTGTACTTCGACGTGTTGACGCAGGCCGAGTTCGATGCGCGTGCCGCGGCGGTGACCGCCGAGCGAGAGCATCAACGGCGCGTCGAGGCGGCGACGATCTCGTACATCCAACCGGGCGACCCGACGCCCGAGAAGGAGTACAACTATCAGAGCGAGCCCGCCGACCGCCGCGCCGACCGAACCAACGGCCGCTCGAGTCGCGGCGGGCAGGGCTGGTTCACGTTCGACCTTCCGGTCGATCCGCAGGAGGACATGGCGGTGCTCGTGACCTATTTCAACGAGCAGGGCCTTCCGCCGGCGATGGGCAACTTCGAGATCCAGGTCAACGGAACGCGCGTCGGCAAGTTCGCACCCAACGCGAGCGCGACCGGCTTTTATGACGCGCAGTACGCGATCCCGGCCGAGCTCACGAAAGGGAAGGCGAGAGTGACGGTGAAGTTCGCGGGCGTGGGGCCTGGCAGAATCGCACCCGTGTTCGGCGTTCGGATGATCAAAGCGTTCTAAAGCGGCCGCGCGCCAGGGCCGTTTATCACGGAACGGACGGGCGAAGGCGGATCGGCACGGGGCTGCGGATCACGACTCTCGATGACGGCCGCTCGGGACGCCACGCGCGGCCGTGCCGAGGCATCGTTCACAAGAAGGGCTTTCGATTCTCAACTGCTTGCATCGCTACGGGAGCGCCTGCCGAAACCTCTGCGCTTCGGCGGGCACGTTCGCCGGGCCGCTCCCGAACAGCAGTTGCGTGGTGGTCACGTCGCTTCCGTAGTAATCTCGATTGTCGCCCTTGTCCGGCGTCAGTTCCGCGCCCTCGAGCGAGAGCCCAGCGAAGAGGCCCTTCGACTTGGCGTAGGAATAAATCTCGGCCTTCAACTCGAGGTTGGTGGCGGCTTCGGCGCTGCGTCCGAAGGGTCCCGCTGCAACGCTGGCCTGGCCGCCCAGCGTCACACGCGTTCCGTCGACCAGCGAGCGCGCCCCGCGGTCGTTCATGAAGAACAACACGATGTCCGACGACTGGACACCGAGCTGCACGCCCCAACTGCCGCCGCTGATGCTGACGAAGGCTGGTGCGCTCCACCCGGTTTCCGTGCGACAGGACATGACGCCGCTGCCGTGCCGGCCCCCGAAGCCGATCGCCGCCTTGATCACACCGGGCAGGACCGCGATGCACTTGGCGTGCTCCAGCAAGTCCTTGGGAGTCGCCTTATCAGTCAGGGCGGGGGACTGGGCGCCAACGAGTACATGGGCAACCCCCGCTTCATGCGGGACGAGCTCGGGACCGTCCCCCACGTGCGGGGCACCGTGGGGATGAACACCCGCGGCCACGACACCGGGGACGGCCAGTGGTTCTTCAACCTTCGAGAGAACCGGCGTCTCGACAAAGACTACACAGTGTTCGCCGAGGTGATCGAGGGCATCGATGTCGTCGACGGCATCCTCGAGGGAGACGTGATCGCGCGGATGGACGTGCTCTCGTGAGGTATTGAAACACCGAGCGTGACCGACTCGTCGTCGCGTCGTGACAATCGCACCGCGCGCGGTTGAAACGTGGGCCCGCGTCCCGCGCCGCGCTGCTTGCCATCTTCGAACGAGCAACGGTGAACGAGCAAACGCTGAACGTAAGACGCTCGCTCTGTCAAGGGCTGCGGCAGGGCTGAGCCGCACACACGCAGACCTTGATGTCCGGATTCGCGGGGGCTTTGCGTCCTTGCAAGCTCGGGCTCATCAATGGAGGCGTGGGCATCATGCTGCGCGCGAGCGCGCGAGCGATGCCTCGCCCGCATCCGGCTGGGGGTCGAGACGCGTCGGCCCCGGGGATGATCCGTGAGCCACGTCCTCACAGATCGTAGAGGCAGCATGAAAAAGGCTCGATCCGTAGTCCGCACGTTCGCGATGGCCGCGCTGTTGCCGCTGGTTCCCGTCATTTCATGTCGGGACGCCCCCACCGCCATACGCCCCACGCCAGGCACCAGCTCGAGAACGCTCACCTCGACCGCGGCCACATCGATCACCCGCCAGCAAGCAAAAGACAATTCTGCCGCCGGCCAACAGCAGGTCTCGGTGCTGCTCGGCCAACAAACCACGGAAGGCAACCTCATCGTCGTCGCGTTCGATTACACGGGAGCGGAGCTCACGTCGATCACCGACTCGCAGGGCAACACGTTCACCCTGGCCGGCGCAGAGGTCACGAGCCCGGGCGGCGCTCGGACGCGGATGTACTATGCCAACAACATCAAAGGCGGCACCGAGCAGGTGACCGTCGCCCTCGACAGGGGCGCGGACATTCTGGAGGTCAACGTCGCCGAGTACAGCGGAGCCGACCCGGTATCGCCGCTCGATGCCAGCGCGCAGACGTCCGGGACGCAAGCCTCCGTCGACATCCCGATCGTCACGACCGCCGACAATGACATGCTCGTGGCGTACTGCAAGGGCGACCGGCGTTGCACCGAGGGCTCGGGCGAGGGCTTCATCGGCGTTCTCCACCTCAATAGTCAGAACGTTCTCGAGGACAAGACGGCCGGCGCGGCCGGCACGTACTCCGTGACGGTGGCCAATAACAAGCAGCAGGATGGCGACGGCTTCGCACTGGTGGCGGCGGCGTTCAAGCCGGTGTCAGCGGTCGCCTCCGTCGTCGTCGCACCGGACACCTCGACGATCGGGTTCGGCGCCACGGCTTCACTCACCGCGACACTCGCCGATTCCCGCGGCAATGTGTTGACGGGACGAACGGTGACGTGGTCGTCGAGCAACGCGAACATTGCCACTGTGGACGCAACCGGCCTCGTGACCGGAATTACAGCCGGAACCGCGACGATCACGGCCACGGCCGAGGGACAGAGTGGAACTGCGACGGTGACCGTCCTGCCTCCGCCTCCGGTCACTTTCGTGCAGGCCAGAGCGCTGGGCCAGGCAGCTCAGACGCTCTCGGTCCCGTTCAAGACCGCGACCGCAGCGGGCAACCTGGTCGTGGTGGCGTTCGACTACACCGGCACGACGTTCACGTCGATCACCGACTCGCAGGGCAATGTGTTCACGCAGGTCGGTTCCGAGGTCACGAGCCCCGGCGGGGCGGCGACGCGCATGTACTACGCGAAGAACATCAAGGGCGGCCCCGAAACCGTGACCGTCACACTCGGCGATACCACTTCTTCGCTCGAGGTATACGTCGCCGAGTATCGCGGTGCGGATCCGGTCTCACCACTCGACGGGAGCGCGCAAAACGCCGGTCCTACGGACAGTCCGGTCACGAGCGGATCGTTCGTGACGACGTCGGCCAACGACAGGGTCGTGGCGTACTGCGTCGGCGACACATATTGCGATCCCGGCCCAGGCTTCGCGGCGCGCTCGACCCTGCATTCCAATCTTCTCGAGGACCGCAAGGTCGGTGCAGCGGGTTCGTTTGCTGCGACTGCGTTCGCGGGCACAGGCTGGGGAATCGTTGCGGGAGCCTTCAGACAGCGCATCTCGGGCGCACCGCTGCCGTCTACGGCGACGACCGTGAGAGCTCGCGGCGCGGGTCAATGACTGGCAGAGCATCGCGCATTGGCGGCGCCCAGCTCGCGATGCGTCACTAGTTGATGCGTTCAGGGGTTTGCCACCGTCGGCAAACCCCTAAACACCGATCTCCTCTGACGCGCGCAAGTAGCGAGCGACTGGCCGCTCGGTGATCACACCGCGCGTAAGTCATTTCCGAACGGCGCCCGACGCTTCGAACAGGTGCAGCCGTGGCGGTCACGCAGCGCACCGTGTCGCAACAGGTGATGTGGGAGTGATCTCTTGGTGATTTGCGGGCGATTGCGCGGCATACCATGCGCTTGCGCGTCGGTCGATGCGCCGGACCCTAGCGTCCGAACTCCACAATGCCTTCATGGGAGGACTGATGCGTATCACCACCCTGCTCGCCCTCGGCGCCGTAGTCGTCGCCGCCTGCTCCGACAACCAATCGTCACCGACGTCTCCACGAATGGCGAGTGGCTCGGTGCGTCCGGATGCCGCGTCCGCCTCGTTGGCGCCATCCCCGAACGCAAAACCCGTCGACCAGGTGGGCTTCACCAAGATCACCAAGGTTGTAGGACCCGAGGTGATTCTCGGCTCAGGCCAAAGTAGTAGCTCAACGGCGACCTGCCCCAGCGGCACCACGCTCACCGGCGGTGGCTACAAGTCCACGTTGATCAACGGCACGCCGCCGTGGGTATGGAACTCGGCCGACGATTCCAACAACGGCTGGCTCGTTTACGTCACCGTTCCGCCGGGGCCAAACACGGTCGGATTTGAGGCGGTCGCGTACTGCGCAAGCTGAGGGCCGTGACCACCGATCGGCGTCGCGCTTCAGTCCCCGGGCGCGGCGCCGCATGGTTGGGGAATTCCCAAGGGCATCGAAGTCGTCGACGGCATCCCCCAAGGGAGACGTCATCGCGCGGATGGACGTGCTCCCGTGAGGCTGTGCGTTACGGGAGCGCCTGCCGAAACGTCTGCGCTTCCGCGGGCACGTTCGCCGGGCCGCCGCCGAACAGCAGTTGCGTGGTGGTCACGTCACTTCCGTAATAGTCTTTGTCGTCGCCCTTGTCCGGCCTCAGTTCCGCGCCCTCGAGCGAGAGCCCAGCGAAGAGGCCCTTCGACTTGGCGTAGGAATAAATCTCGGCCTTGAGATCGAGGTTGGTGGCGGCTTCCGCGCTGCGCCCGAAGGGTCCCGCTGCAACGCTGGCCTGGCCGCCCAGAGTCACACGCGATCCGTCGACCAACGAGCGCGCCCCGCGGTCATTCATGAAGAACAACACGATGTCCGACGACTGGACGCCGAGCTGCACGCCCCAACTGCCGCCGCTGATGCTGACGAATGCTGGCGCGCTCCACCCGGTTTCCGTGCGACAGGACATGACGCCACTGCCGTGCCGGCCCCCGAAGCCGACCGCCGCCTTGATCACACCGGGCAGGACCGCGATGCACTTGGCGTGCGCCAGCAAGTCCTTGGGAATCGCCTTGTCAGTCGCCGTGATCAGCTCGCGGTACACCGCCGTCGCGTCGGCGAGTTTCCCGCCTGGCGATTCCGCCTTCTCGCGCGGACTTTCCCCGCGCGCGGTTCCCACCGTGGCCAGCGTGGCAAACGCCGCCAACGCAATTGCGTATTTCCTCATGTCGGTTCTCCATGGCTGGGCCCTGAGGCAACAAACGGTGTCCGTCCGCCGGGACGAAATGGGGTCGTCCTCTGGCGTTCGTGACGTGTTCGCGAGGCAGCGTGCCTGGCTGTTGGGCCTCGTCTGCCGGTTGAGTCCGAGTGCAACTCCTGAGCCGTGCTCGGTATCGCGAGACGACGACCTGATCAGTGTCGGAGCCACGCTTGGGCGGAGCGTGGCTCGGCGCACGCAGTGACCATTCAGGGCGGGGGACTGGGCGCCAACGAGTACATGGGCAACCCGCGCTGCATGCGGGACGAGTTTGGGACCCTCCCGCACGTGCGCGGCACCGTGGGGATGGCACCCGGAGCCACGACACCGGGGACGGGCAATGGTTCTTCAACCTTCGAACCGGCGTCTCGACGGAGGCTATACCGTGCTGGCCGAGGTCCCCAAGGGCATCGATGTCGTCGACCGCATCCCCAAGGGAGACGCGATCGCGCGGATGGACGTGCTCCCGTGAGGTACTGAATCACTTTTCGCTTCGGAAAGTCCGGAGGTCCTATGGCAGCGTCGCGTCGCACTCGTTCGCCGATGCTGATCGTCTTTCTCGACCTGGACGGCTACAAGGCCGTCTGCGTGGAGCGCGGCGATCTCGAGGTCGCGGACATGATCGACGACTACTACGATCGCGTGTCGACCGCGGTGCAGAAGGCGGGCGGCCGGGTGGTGAAGTTCATCGGCGACGGCGCGTCTTCGCGGATGGCTCGGCGGATGCGGGCGTGAGCATGCTGCTCGATCTCATTTCGCGCGTCGATGGGTTCATGCGTGAGCGCGGATGGAACTGCCGGCTCCGAGCCAAGGTGCACTTTGGCGACGTCGTCGCGGGGGAGTTCGGGTCGACTGGTGCGGCGCGGTTCGACGTGATGGGGGGCGAGGTCAACTCGACGGCGCTCATGTTGACGGACGGTGTCGCGGTGTCGCCGGCGGCGTTGGCGAGATTGTCGGCGAAGACGCGTGCGCTCGTGATGGATTATCGCGCGTCGGCGTGAGCGTGGTCGCACTAAGCCCGCATGTGGCTCAGTGACTGACCTGCCGCACCTTTTGGCTCGGCCAAGGGCGTCGACGAGGCCAAGCCGTCAGCACGCCGCCTCACAGTGAATTTGCTGCCTCGCGCGACTTAATACGACATCCACAGTGTCGCATAACACACGCGAGAGACGAGCGGTCGAGGGGCGAAGTCTAAGTTAATAGCTGACTTGCTAGCGTTCATAAATGAGAGTGCGCATATTAAGACGGGCGCGGCGACGTCGTTGTTGCGCGCCGTTTTCCACATAGCGACGTCGCCCAATTGGCGGTAGACGCCAACCGAGCCCCCAGATACCCATGGCCTGCGGATCGGGTTTAGCGCCGGTCACGGCGCCCGACCGCTAGATCGCGGAACGAATCGCCCGGAGCGCCAGCTCATGAAGAGGTCGACAATTTTCTTCGCCGTGGACTCAAAGTGAGCGCGATCGGCCCAAGGGCGATCGGCTTCGGTCGGCTGATAGATGTAGCCTTCATAACGGCCGTCGGACCGCGGAGTCGGATCGGTTACAGTGATTTGCAGCGGTTCGGCCGCGGTGAAGTACACTGTTGTGTTTAGTTCCATGTGCATCAAGAGCGCGCCGACACGAGCGGCTAAACGAGGTCCGACCTCGGGTTGAAGCCCATGGGCCGCCCTTTCCAACTCGAAGGCGATCTCTGGTCGCGCCACGATGGCGGCTGACATGACGCGTGCAGGTGCGGGCATGGTACGATCACCTGATAGCCATCGCTGCACCGTGCGCTCATCGACACCGAATACCCGGTTCGCCATACCTCGATTGGTGGCAGTGCGTCCATCTCGCCGGTCAACCATGCCGACACTCGCCGCCGACTCGATCGCCCGCTCGAGGAGCTGGCTATCCGTCATCTCACTAACCACGTTGGTTATTGGCATATTCCTGTTGAGTGGTCTCCTCGGATCGGCAAGGACAGAAGTAGTATACGGCCATTGGCCGTATAGTCAAGATGGCAGAATCACGTCGCGTCTCATCGCCGCGGATGCCATCGTAGTCGCAACCGACCGTGTGGGGCGAGGTTTATCGGCCACTGGCGTCAAAACGAACGTTGCAGCTGAGAAAGGCTCTTGCACCAGTTCGTAAACACCTTCACGAAACCATGGAGGTGTCATGCCACGATCGGGCCCAGGCAAGGTCCACGAGTGCATGGCGAATGGGAAGTGTCAAGAGCACAGCGCCGCCGCCCGCACCGATCCCGAGCCGGATAGCGATCTCGCGCCGGCCATCGGCGGCGCCGCGACTCCTCTGACGCGCGCATTCGTGCTACATTAGCCGCCTCTCCTCCCCGACTTCGTGCCGAACGACGACGTTCTCACGCGACTGACGTCCGCCCTTCACGGGCGCTACCACATCGATTGCGAGCTTGGCGCCGGCGGCATGGCGGCCGTCTTCCGCGCCCACGACGTCCGTCACGATCGCGACGTCGCCATTAAGGTCCTCCACCCCGACCTCGGCGCCGCGCTTGGCGGCGACCGATTCCTGAGCGAGATCCGGACGACGGCGCGGCTCCAACATCCGCACATTCTGCCGCTGCTCGACTCGGGCACCGCCGACGGACTGCTGTACTACGTCATGCCGCTCGTCACCGGAGAGACGCTGCGCGCGCGGCTCGAGCGCGAGAAGCAGCTGCCGGCGGACGACGCGCTTCGCATCGCGGGCGAGGTCGCCGACGCGCTCGCGTATGCGCACGAGCTGGGCGTGATTCACCGCGACATCAAGCCCGAGAACATTCTGCTGCAGGGCGGGCATGCGACGGTCGCCGACTTCGGCATCGCGCTCGCCGTGCAGCAGGCGGGCGGACATCGCATGACCCAAACGGGCCTCAGCCTCGGCACGCCGCAATACATGAGTCCCGAGCAGGCGATGGGCGAGCGCACCGTCGATGCGCGCAGCGATCTCTACTCGCTTGCGGCCGTGCTGTACGAGATGCTCGTCGGCGAGGCGCCATTCACCGGACCGACCGTGCAGTCGATCCTCGCGCGCGTGATGACGGAAGAGCCGCGACCGATCGTCGCGCAGCGCAAATCGATTCCCGATCACGTCGAGTACGCGGTGATGCGCGGACTCGAAAAGCTGCCCGCGGACCGTTGGAGCTCGGCGCGTGAATTCGCGGCGGCGCTGCAGGGCGGGGCGTCGGCGTCCAACGCAAGCATGGCGACGTCGCGGCACCGAAGCGATTCGCGCGCGCGCCCCTCTCTGAAGAAGCAACTGAGCCAACCTATAGTCCTCGCGTTCGCGAGCATCGCGCTGGCGAGCATCGCGTTCGCCGCGTGGTCGCGCTCGAGCGCCGGCGCACCGCGCGAGCGCGGCGACGTCGTGCGATTCGCGATTCCGGCGCTCGCCGGTGAGCGCGCCAACCCACTCGGCTACTCGACGCTCGCGATCTCGCCCGATGGTCGAACGCTCGTCTTTGTGGGACTGGGCGACGACAAGCGGCCGCAGTTGATGCTTCGCGCGCTCGACGACATCGCCCCGCGCGGGCTGCCGGAGACATCAGATGCGAGCAACCCGATCTTCTCGCCCGATGGCAAGTGGATCGCGTTCGTCCGCGGCAATCAGATCTTCAAGATGGGGCTCGACGGCAGCCGCCCGCAGCAGCTCGCGACCGCGCCGTCGATCTTCGGCGGCATGAGCTGGTCGTCGACGGGCGTCATCGTCATCTCAGGCAACGTTGCGCTCTATACCCTCCCCGAAAATGGAGGGCCGCTTCGCGAGCTCGCGAAACCAAACCGGAGTGCGGGAGAGCTCTACTTCATCGCACCAGTCGTCGTCGACGCCGAGGGGTTGGTGCTCTTCGGGAGCCAGCCGAGCAGCTCCGCGGCAGGTGCCAAGCTCGCCGTGGCTTCCTTGAAGACGGGCGAGCACGTGGCGCTCGGCATCCCCGGTGATCAGCCGCTCGGCGTATTTGGCAATGTCCTCACGTACGTGACGTCCGCGGGCGTGATCATGGGCGTGCCATTCGACGCGCGAGCGAAGAAAGTCACTGGAGCACCCGTGCAACTGGTGAGTGACATCGCGATCAACAACACGAGCGGTCTCGCGCGCGCGTCGCTCGCCGCGAACGGCACGCTCTTCTATCAGAGCGGCACGCAGACGTCGCAGGTCGTGACGGTGAGCGCGAACGGCACCTCGAGCCCATTGCTCGCCGAGGCTCGCGAGTATGCGTTCCCGCGTCTGTCGCCGGATGGCCGGCGGTTGGCGATCGCCGTCGGTTCGGCGGGTCGGCGCGACGTGTGGCTGTTCGATCTGAGCTCGCAGACGATGACGCGGTTGACGAGCGAAGCGGTGTCCAACGACCGGCCCGAGTGGAGCCCGGACGGCAAACGCGTCCTGTATCGCTCGGAGCGCGGCGTTCGCACGGGGATCTGGTCGCGCCCCGCCGATCTGAGCGGCGACGCCGTGCCGCTCGTCGCCATTCCGAACGCCGACGTGTTCGAGGCCGTGATGTCGCCCGACATGCGGAGCATCGTGTACCAGCTCGACACCTCGGGAGCGGACGTCTACTATCGCGCGCTCGCGGGCGACACGACGCCGCACGTCGTGTCCAACAGCCAGCAGGGGATCGAGACCATGCCGCGTCTCTCTCCCGACGGGCGGTGGGTGGCGTTCACGACGGACGAATCGGGACGCGTGGAAGTCGTGGTGCAGCCGTTCCCGGGTCCGGGCGGACGCGTGCAGGTGTCGTCCGGGAGGCGGCTCCGAGCCGGTGTGGTCGCGTGACGGCAAGCGGCTGTTCTATCGCGGCGACGGCCGCTTGATGGCGGCGCGGATCGCGCCTGGATTGGGGTTCGCGGTCGCTGCTCGGGATACGCTCTTCGCTGATTCGTTCCAGTTCGCGCCCAATCCGCACGCCAACTACGACGTTGCCGGCGATGGAACGCATTTCGTGTTCTTGAAAGCGGCGAGCGATGGGAACATGATCGTCGTCACGAATTGGAAGGAGACGGTGCAGTCGAGAATGGTCACCCGCTGATGTGACGACTCGGTACCTGAAAGCCGCTGATGTAGTCGTCTACTCCGTGTAACAGTCTGTGCCACTGGCGCGGCCGATGACGGCGATGCAAATTCCCTAATAACCGCGGCCACCCAACCGGGCCCGCCATGAGAGTTCTCGGGGCCGCATTGAGGTTGGATGATATCAGCCACCCTTCGACGAATTCTGGCGCTGCTCCTGCTTGCCATGACCGCAGCGCCGGTCGCCGCTCAGCTGACGGTGAACGGACCCACCTCGTTCACCTTCTTCAAGGGGTCGTCGGCAATATCGCAGCCGAGCGTCTCGTTTCTGATCCTCGGCAACACCGGAACCGTTCCGCTGACGGGCGTTGGCGTCAGCACGACGCGTCGTTCAAGCCGCGGCACGCGGGACGTACGCGCTGCAGAGCTTATCCGGCTTCAAAATCAGCGTGACGCCGCGCTAGCCTGCCTCTGAAACGTGACCGGCAGCACAATTGTCGAGCCGAGTGCTGCATCATTCTGTTTCTTCGTGTGCCCAATTTCGATCTGTTGCCGTCCTATGAGCGGGACCGGCGACGCCGCGCGTAGCGCCCTGGTTGAAAGCGTCACGAAGGAATGCGCACGATGCCGATGTCTGGTGGGACGGCCGCACTCACGTGCGTGCTCATCACGTCCGCCGCCGTGCCAACGCTCCGGGGCCAGCGTCCGGGTCCGGCGGTTGGAGAGCTCGATCACGCGGCGTGGACGATTCGAGATGGAGCGCCCTCCGGTGTGACTGCGCTCGCGCAGTCGGCCGACGGCATGCTGTGGATCGGCACCACGACAGGCCTCTACCAGTTCGACGCCGTCCACTTCGAGCATTTCGAGCCACGGGCTGCGCAGCCGTTGCCGTCGCGCTCGATCAGTGCGTTGCTCGCGCTGCCGGACAGCACGCTCTGGATCGGCTACTTGTTGGGCGGTGCGAGCGCTCTGACACATGGGCGAGTCGTGAGCTTCAGTCAGCGCGACGGCCTGCCCGACGGCGCAGTCACCGCATTCGCCCGTGATTCCGCGGGCGACATCTGGCTGGCCACGTCCCGAGGCCTCGCTCGACTGCACGGTCTGCAGTGGCACCGAATGGGTGCGGAGAGTGGATATCCAGGCGGGATGACGCGCCATCTCCTCGTCGATCGCCGCGGAACGCTCTGGGCTCAGACGAACGCCGGCATCGTGATCCTGCCGCGCGGCGCAAGCCGGTTCATTCATCCGGGACCTCCACTCGATCGGGCGAGTATCGGCGGCGGCATCCCGCGCGAGGCATCCGACGGTTCAGTGTGGGGCGCGTCGCCGAGTTTCGGCCTGACGCGACTTTCCGATTCCACCGGGCGTTGGGCGACACCGCAACCAGCGGCCGAGCGCGTGCGCGACGCGTTCTTGCTCGAGATGGACCGTCATGCGAACGCCTGGATGGCTGGTCCGGACGGTCTCGTGCGCATTGCGCTCGCCACGTCCCGCGCTGTTGAGCGAACGAGTCACGCGACACCAAAATTGCTCTCCCTCGAGCGAGTTCCGCTGAACGACGTCCCGTACCCGGCCGCGGTGCTCACAGACCGTGAGGGGAACGTGTGGGTCGGAACGGAGCGCGGGATCGAACGGTTCCGCGAGACGAAGCTCACGCCGCTGGTGCTCGCGCAGCCAGTCGCCGGGCTGTCGCTCGCGCCGGCCTCCGACAGTTCAGTCTGGCTGGCAGGCGCTTCCAATCCGCCGCTGATCGTTGGCGATCATGTGGTCTCACACGCCGGTCCCGCCAACATCACGTGTACGTATCGCGACCTGCGCGGAGGCGTGTGGTTCGGCGGTCCATCCGGGTTGCGGTACGTCCCGCCGGGCGATACCCCGTCAGTCGCACGACTCACGCGCGTGCCGTTGCCCAGCGAAGCTGGAACCGGCGACGTCCAGTCGATTGCGCAAACTCTAAAAGGCGACTTGTGGGTCTCGATCCGCGGCGAGCGAATGCAGGGCGTGTTTCGGCGACGACGCGGCACGTGGTCACGTGTGCCGTTGCAACCGGACTTCTCGGACCAGGCCGCGCTCACCGTCGTGGCCGACAGCGCGAGCCGGGTTTGGCTGGGGTATGGCGGAGATCGCGTGGTCCTGGCCGTCGGCGACTCGATGAGGGTCTACTCCGCTGCCGATGGGCTCCATGTCGGCGACGTGACCGCGCTCGTCATCCGCGGCGCTCACGTGTGGATCGGCGGGCAGTCAGGCCTGACGATGCTCGACGGCGATCGGTTCCGATCCGTTCGCGCCACAGAGTCGCTCCTCGGCATCACGGGGATCGTCGAGACCGCCGACGGCGACCTCTGGGTGAGCGGCGCCGGCGGTGTCACGCATATCGATGGCCCGGAGGTGAGTCGGGCGCTGGACAACCCCGCGTATCGCGCGCGTTCGGTGCGTTTGGACTATCGAGATGGGTTGAGCGGCCGAGCGCGGCAACTCCCACCGTTTCCCACCGCCATCGAGGGCACCGATGGACGTCTCTGGTTTTTGACGGAGACAGGCGCCGCGTGGGTCTATCCGACGAGCATCCAGCGGAACACGCTCCCTCCGCCCGTCCAGATTCGTGCGGTGAGGGCCGACGGCAAGCGATATGACGTCGAGAGTCACGTGACGCTCCCCGTGCGCACAAACCAACTCGAGATCGCGTACACGGCGCTGAGTCTCTCGATCCCGGATCGCGTCCAGTTCCGCTATCGGCTCGACGGCGTGGACACCGCGTGGGTGGCGGCCGGGGCGCGACGCGAGGCATCCTACACGAACCTCGAGCCAGGGCCGTATCGGTTCCAGGTGATCGCCGCCAACGAGGACGGGGTTTGGAACGACACCGGCGCCGTCGTGGAGCTCGAGATTCCGCCGGCGTTCGTGCAAACGAAGGCATTCGTCGCGCTGATGGCGATCACCGCGGTGAGTGTCGCGTGTCTTGTCGTCCTCGGTCGACGGCGCCGCATGACGCACGTGCGTCGCGCGCGGGATGCGGGCGACGTGCGCACGTCGTCGTTGGACGAGCTGTCGCCGCTTCACGCACAGCTTGCCCACGCGGCGCAGCAGACGTTCGCCATGTCTGGAATCGCCGCAACGGTCGAGCACGAGGGAATCCCGCGTTCGTACCCGCCGACGGTTGGGGCGCAGATTCTTGGCATCGCCGCCGAGGCGATGGCGAACGTGCGCAAACACGCCGCTTGCCGTACCGTGACGATCGACTGCAATTACACGGGCCGAGCGCTGCACGTGCGCGTGCGGGATGACGGCCGGGGATTCGATGCGAACCAACCGGCGGCGGGCCACCTGGGACTCGCGGGGATGCGCGAACGAGCGGCGTCGATCGGCGCCCAGCTCTCCGTCACGAGCAACCGTGGAGGCGGGACGGAGGTTCTTCTCACGGTCCCGGGCGGACCGGGTCGATGGACTTGGTGGGAGGGGACCAGCCCCGTTCTGCCGAAGCAGGCCTTCTGAACCGTGGGGTGATCAACGCGGAGGAATGACGACACCCACGTGCTCGCCACGTTTCAAGTCGATCAGGTGCCCGACGTCACGAAAGCGGGCAGCTACACCGCGACCGTCGTCCAAGCCGCCGCGCGCGGGACGTACGCGCTGCAGAGCTTACGCGAAGAATCTGTGTCCCTACGCTTCCACCGGAGTGCCCTTGGCCCACGCCCAAGCGGCTATGCGCCAACCGTCTCCATGCTTCCGCAGCGCAATCGTAAAGGTCGCATCCGACTGAGCGATCTGCTTGCCCGACAGCTTGAACGTCATGCTCGCGGGAACCACCACATACGCACTGTCGCCGGTAATGTTGGCATGCAACGGGGTGCCGATCGTGACCGAGTAGTCGGTCGCCCCTTCGTGTTCGGCTGCAGCCAATACGTCCCTGTACCAATCCTCACACGCCGTGGGGCCGTGCCACACGTGTGGCGCTAGACCATCGAGGATAAATGCGGGAACCGCGAAACACGCCGCCATTGCCCGAGCGTCACCTTTGTTGAACGCGTCGATGTACTGGCGCACCGCGGTTACGGGATCGCTGATTGGTATGGCCTGTGCCATGTGAGTTCTCCCAAAGCTCCGCCAAGCCTGGTCTATCTCAGGGCGCGCATTCAAGTTCCAGGTCTTCGACCGCGTAAAGAGTTTGGTTGTCCGCAACCGAAGCAAAGTGATCACGGACTGACACGGACGAAGGCGGATTGGCACGGAGCCCACGTGAGGCCCATTTCTAAACCGCCGCTCGGGACGCGATTCCTTGCGTCTCGAGCGGCGTCTCTCAAGATACAGTCGTGCTTTTGCCGTGTCCGTCAGTCAGTGTCCGTGCCCGTCCGTGATAGGCTGGTGACCGGCGATGAATTGTCACGAGCATCGCTCATCCAGAATTGCGAAAGACATCATGCGGTCGGAGACCTAGGTGTCGTGCGCGACGACCCCGAACACGGTCCGGAAATGACAATCAGTCGCGCGAATTGGCGTCGTGAAGGTGCGACCTTGGGGGGGTCCTTGGCAAACTCCTCCGGGGTCTATCGCCGAGGCTGCTGTGCGGTGGCCGCGGGCAGTCGCGGTGGCGCCAAGGACGACGACGAGGCTGCGGAGCAAGCGAGCGATCCGGTCCGGTGGCGCACGGTTCGAGCGGCTTGCGCCTGTCCAGATTTCGTGACCGGCCGCGTATTCATGGCGGCAGGGTTCCTTCGACCACGAACGTCGATGTTCACCATCGGATCGCAGCGGCACCTGTTCGACATTCCGTCGGGCGTTGCCTACTTCAACACGGCCTACAACTCTCCGCTTCTCAACGCATCGCGGGCGAAGCTCGTCGCGGCCGCGGGCGCCAAGAGCCGTCCGTGGGAACGCGGGGCGCCGGACTTTTTTGCCGACGCCGAGCGAGTTCGTGAGCTGGCCGCCGGCCTCTTTGGGGGCGACTCGGGCGGCTATGCCATCATCCCGGCGGCCAGCTACGGCGTGAGCAGCGCGGCGCGGGCGATCGAGCCGACGCTTACGGCGGGCGATCGAATCGTCGTCGTCGAGGATGAGTTTCCGTCGAACGTGCTCCCGTGGCGGCGTGTCGCTCAGGAGACTGGCGCGGTCGTCGTGACCGTTCCGACACCGCACGATGGCGACTGGACCGCGGCGACTCTCGTCGCGCTCGAGCAGGGCGCTCGGGTTGCGGCGCTCAGCAATTGTCACTGGACCAATGGGGCCCGCCTGGACCTGGTGAGGATTGCCGACGCCTGCCGCGCGGTTGGCGCGGCGCTCGTTCTCGACAACACGCAGTCGTGGGGCGCGATGCCGCTCGACCTCGCGTCGGTGCAACCGGACTTCGTCGTCGCCTCGGGCTACAAATGGCTCCTCTGTCCGTATGGTTTCAGCCTCATGTACGTCGGCCCCGCGTGGCGCGACGCGCGGCCGCTGGAAGAGAGCTGGCTGGCGCGCACGAACGCCGAGGACTTCACCTCGCTCGTGGGCTATAGCGATACCTATATGCCCGGCGCGCGCCGATTCGATGCGGGAGAGAAGTGTACGGCCCTTCTTCCGGGCGCGATCGCGGCGCTGGAGCAGCTACAGGCGTGGGGCGTGCCGCAGGTCGCCGAAAGTCTTGGCGCCGTGAATCAGAGAGTTCAGATGCGGCTCGAGGCACTCGGCTTCGAGCTTCCGCCGGTCGCGCAGCGCAGTCCGCACCTGTTCGGCGCGCGGCTGCCCAAGGGCCATTCGGGCGATCTGATCGGGACGCTCCGTGCGAACAACGTGTTCGTGAGCCAGCGTGGCTCGTCGCTTCGATTCGCGCCGCACCTTCATGTGACGGAGGACGACATCGACCAGTTGTTCGGGGCGTTGGCCAAGGCGGGGCTCGCATGACGTCATACGAATTCGTCACGCTCGATGTACTCGACGTGTCTGTTCTGCAATGAGACGCTGGGGCGCAACGAAGCGCTCGAGACGTTCCCGGTTGGGACGCGCCTCGCCTTCGATGCGGCAAAGGGCCGACTCTGGGTGGTCTGCTCGCACTGTGAGCGGTGGAACCTGTCGCCGCTCGAGGAGCGCTGGGAGGCAATCGAGGCCGCGGAGAAGCTGTACCGGGACACGCGGCGACGGGTCGCCACGGACAATATCGGGCTGGCGAAGCTCGCTGACGGCACGACGTTGGTTCGCATTGGGGAGCCGTTGCGTCCCGAGTTCGCGGCGTGGCGATACGGCGACCAGTTCGGCCGGCGACGTCGGCGACAACTGCTCGTGTCTGGTGGCGCGGCGGCCATGTTCGCGGCGGCGGCGACCGTGGTCGGCGTGTCGGGCGTCGCCATCACGCTCGTCGGGCCGGTCATCGGCGGGGCCATCAACCTTGCGGCCGGCAAGCCGGAGGCGCTCGTTGCGAAGATTCGGACGGAGGGCGGCTCCGTCCTGCACGTCCAGCGCCGGCATCTTCGTGAGACGTGGTTGGCGCGCGACGACAACGGCGAGCTCGCGATCAACTTGTCCTTCAAGAACGGGCGGGCCACGTTCGTCGGTCGCCAGGCCGCGCGTATCGCGGCCATCGTCGTTCCGAAGGTGAATCGCTTCGGAGGCAACAAAGCCCTCGTTGCCGACGCCGTTAGAGAAATTGAATCACTCGGAAGCGCGGAGCGCTATCTCGATCGTCTCTCGACGGTGGCCACGGCGATGACCAAGCCCGTGATCTCCGGCTCCGGGCAGTCATGGTGGCGAGCGGACATCGAGAATGCCCGCTGGAATACCGGACTATTTGCGCTCCCCAAAGCGCATCGCCTGGCGCTGGAGATGGCGCTTCACGAGGAGGCCGAGCGTCGGGCGATCGAAGGGCAGTTGGCCGACCTCGAGCGTGCCTGGCGCGACGCCGAGGAGATTGCCGGAATCGCCGATTCGCTGCTGTTGCCGGATGACGTCACCGTCTCGATGAATCGTCTGCGAGCACGCGGAGATGACCGATGATGCAGGCTCCCGGTCGACTCATCACTTTCTGTTTCGGTACAGCGATTCTCATTGGTATGTCCGCATGTTGGCTGCGGTCCGGTCTCACGCCCGCAGCCGATTCGTACAAACGTGACTATCCCTCGGACAGCGGTTACATCCGAATCGCACTCGACGCGCCGGCGTTCGTGGCGCTCGGGGATACCGGTCACGTTCAGGTGACACGGTATCGGTGCCACGGCAACGAGTGCATCGGTCTCAATCACGACTGGCCCGCCGCCAGCTCATCGTGGCGCGTCGAGCCGGCGGGCGGCATGGATGTGACGGCCGGACAGATCATTCCTCGGAGCGTCGGCGTCGTCCGCCTGACGACGGCTCGGGCTGACACACTGCTCGCCAGCACGGTTGAAGTGTTGCCGCCGGTCGCTCGGTTCATGTGGGAACCCGCACCCGAGCGTGTGCGCGTTGGGGACACCATCCGCGCGAGTGCGGTCGCGCGGGATTCGCTGGGCCGAGTCGTTCGCGTCATCGCGGCGTCCAGTGCTCGCGCAAGCGAGGAGACCGCGCGGTTTCAGATCCTTGCGTGGGGCGGGCGAAACGGGACCATCGTGGCGACAGGCGGGCCAGGAGTGCTGGAATTGACCGCGCGCCTCGGGTCTCGATCCGCGACTCTGCGAACCATCATTGATCCGCGGTAGACGTTTCGTTGAGCGCCGCAACGCTCGGTGGCCTGGAAGCGGCGGACAGAAACGGCGATCTGGCGTCTCAGAACCACGTCGTATCTAATTACGGCAGTAGACGACATGATTCTGCGTGACTCAGGAGCCACTCGATGCGCCGTCTTACGCTCGCCGGTGTCGCGCTCTCACTGAGCGCCCCGCTCTTCGCCCAACAGAGCACGCCTGCTCCCGAACGATACGGCGAAGGGGCTCCCGCTTCAGGCGGAACGAACCCTGCGCTTCACCACGGACGAGGGAACCTGGATTTCCCTCGACGTGTCGCCCGATGGCAAGTCGATCGTGTTCGACTTGTTGGGCGACCTGTACACCATCCCCATCGCCGGCGGCAAGGCGACGCGCCTGACGAACGGAATGGCGTGGGATTGCATGCCGCGTTGGCGACCAGACGGAAAGTCCATCGCGTTCATCTCGGATCGAGACGGCGGCGACAACCTCTGGTTGATCAACGCCGACGGGTCGGGAGCGCGGAAGATCACCAAAGAGGTGGACAACGCGCTCTCGTCGCCTCAGTGGACGCCGGACGGCGAGTACCTCATCGCGCGTCGATTCGGGCCCTATCCGTCGGCGGAGAACTATCTCACGAACGTTCCGCTGTGGATGTACCACGTCGACGGCGGGGCTGGCGTGCAGATCTTCCCCGCGGCGGCGACGCGCAAGTCGACAAACACCGGCGTCGCCTTTTCGCCCGATGGTCGCACCATGTACGTCGCGTCGCATCCCGGCGGCTACAGCGGCGAGAAGCTCGGCTTCTACCAAGTGATTGCGTACGACCGGCAGCGTGGAACCGAGACGGCATTGACCGGCGGCCCCGGCGGCGGGTTGCGCCCGGTGGTGTCGCCGAACGGACGTTGGCTCGTGTACGCCACGCGTGCCGGGACCAAGACCGCGCTGCGCATTCAGGATCTCGAGACGCATGACGATCGCTGGCTCGTGGGCGAGACGCAGCGTGACGACTCGGAAGGGTACGCGCCGAACGACGTATTCCCCGGCTACGCGTTCACACCGGACTCGAAGTCGGTCGTCTTCTACGGCGGCGGAAAGATCAAGCGCGTCGAGATCGACTCGCGCGTCGTCTCGGTGATTCCTTTCTCCGTCGACGTCGAAGTCCAGATGGCGAAGCATCAGTTCGTCCCGTTGGGCGTGAGCGACGGTCCGCTGCAAGTGACGCAGCTGTTGTCGACCACGGAGTCTGCGAACGGACGACTCCTCGCGTTCTCGGCGCTCGGGCATGTGTGGCTCGCGCCGCGAGACGTCGAGTCGATCGGTGCTCCGCGTCGCGTCACGCGGACCGCGGCGCACGAGTATTTCCCCGCGTTTTCGCCCGATGGCCAGTGGGTGGCGTACGCGACGTGGTCCGACTCGTTGGGCGGCGGTCTCTGGAAAGCGCGGACTGATGGAACAGGTGCGCCGGTACAACTCGCGAGCGACGGCGGTTGGATCACGTCACCGCTGTGGACGCCGGAGGGAGATCGCGTCGTCTACTCGTGGCTCCCGCGACAGGTCGGACAGGGCGATGGCAGCGTCGGAGCGGCCGCCGAGCTGCGCGTGGTGGCAGCAGCGGGTGGTGCGCCGACGCGCATCATCGCACCGAACGGTGTCAGTGCCGGCGCATTTGGCGCCGGTGGGCTCGTCGCAGCCGGCGTGACGAAGGCAACGCCGGAACCGACGCGCGTGTACTACACGGAAAATGTCCCGAGTCCGACGCCCGGCTTCAACGCGACCTCCAGCACCGCGCTCGTCTCGGTGCGTCTCGACGGCACGGACAAACGCACGCACGCCACGATCACGACCAATCAAGCGCTCGGCATTTCGGTGAATGTTGCTCCTGACGGCCGGCATATCATCGTGCTCGATCGCGACGATCTCTACGCCTTGCCGCTCACCGACGCCGGAAGTGAAGGCTTGTCGATCAATTTCTCCACGCCGTCGGTCCCGCTGCGCCGCATCACGAGCGAAGGGGCCGACTATGCGGGGTGGGGGGACGGCGGCCGCACGATCACGTGGAGCTTCGCCAATCGCTACTACCGTGCGAACACCGACAGCGTGATGAAATACGCCGAGGCGGCCAAATGGGGAACGTCCCAGGCGACGATCACCCTCACCGCTCCGCGCGCAACGCCGCAAGGGTCGCTCCTGCTCCGCGGCGCGCGCATCGTCACGATGAAGGGCGACGAAGTGATCGAGCGCGGCGATATCCTCATCACCAACAATCGGATCGCTCAGATCGGCACCAAAGTTTCCGCGCCGAGTGGGGCTCGCGTCATCGACGTGGCGGGAAAGACGATCATTCCCGGGCTCGTCGACGTGCACGCGCACCCGAAGACGGGACGCGAGATGGCCCCCGATCAGGAGTGGTCGATCGCGTCGAACCTCGCCTATGGGGTGACGACGACGCGGAATCCGAGCGGGACGCGCTGGAACGTAGCATGGGGCGAGTTGATCGACGCGGGCGAGATGATCGGCTCGCGTATGTACGCCACGGGCTTCCCTCTGACCAGTAACAACGCGCCGATCAAGTCATACGACGACGCGCTGAACGTCGTGCGCCGGTACAAGGCGCAGGGCGTGAACTCGCTCAAGCAATATCTCCAGCCACGCCGCATTCAGCGCCAGTGGATTCTGCAGGCGGCGGAAGCGGAAGGAATGAACGCGACGAATGAAGGCGCTGGAGACCTCAAGGCCGACATCACGATGGCGATCGATGGCTACACGGGGCTCGAGCACTCCATTGGCCAGGTTCCGATCTACAAAGACGTGATCACCGTGCTCGCGGACTCGAAGATCACGTGGACGCCGACGCTCGTCGTGGCGTACGGTGCGCCTGGCGGCGACACGTACTGGCGCGCGCGCACCGATCTCGATCGCGATCCAAAGACATCGTTCTTCACGCCGGCGGACATCCTCGCGCGGCAGGCACGGCGCCGTGAGTTGATCGTGGATGAGGACTACAACTTTCCGGCGATCGCGCGTGGCGTGCGCGACGTTGTGCGAGCGGGTGGTCGCGCCGGGCTCGGGTCGCATGGCCAGCAAGACGGCATTGGAGCGCAGTGGGAGCTCTGGATGCTGCAGAGCGGCGACATGACACCCATGGAAGCGCTGCGCATCGCGACGATCTTCGGCGCCGAATCGATCGGCTACGGGAAAGACCTCGGCTCGCTCGAGGTGGGGAAGCTCGCGGATTTAGTGATTCTGAACACCAACCCGCTCGAGAACATTCGTAACTCGATCGACATCCGGTATGTGATGAAGAACGGCGAGTTGTACGAGGGGAAGACGCTCGATCGCGTGTGGCCGACAGCGCGCAAGTTTCCGAAGCCGTACTGGGTCAGCGAACGAGAGGATCTCGACCGCTTGCGACAGAGGCCTCGCTAGTCGCTCAAAGCAAGCCTGACGGGAGCTGTCAGTTCCAATTGGAACTCGTTCAATGGACAGGCGACTGGAAAGGGCCTGACGGCGTTGAATGTTCGGCGAGCCAATCGAACCTCATTCGGAAATACGTAGACAGGCTATGAGCTGGACGTCGTGGGGCTTCGAGGGAGCTCGGGGTGACGCCGCTCGACCTGTGGCACTTCCCCCAGGCGGATGGGACCGTGCCTTCGCGCTGGAGGGATGAAAGCGCCGAGTCCGCATCGACTGTCGTTTGCCGCTCCGCTCGCCTGTCGACATACTCTACTGCGGATACGCCACTCACCGGTTCCCGCACTGAGCCCTCCCATGCGCCCTCGCCTTTGCTGCTCCGGCCCGGCCCTCGCCGTGGCCGCCCTCGTTTCCGCCCTGTCCGCCGCGCCGTCCGCCGCGCCGGCCCAAGCGCCTCGCGCGTTCACCCTCGACGACGCCCTCTCCGTTCGCACGGCGCGCATCGAGGACGTTTCCAAGGACGCCCGCTGGATCGCGCTCGGCATCCGCGCGCGCAGCGACGGATTCCTCACCGACGACGCGCGCTTCGGCGACCCCACGTACGTCGCGCCGGCGCCCACGGAGTTCCAGCTCGTCGACGCCACTACCGCGAAGGCGCGGCCGATCCTTCCCGGCAAGGTCGACGTGCGCGGCGCGCAGTTCTCCAAGGACGGGAGCCAGCTCGCCTTTTTCCTCAGAAAGGGTGACGACTACGCCCTCGAGGTCGACGACGTGGCGTCGAACAGAGTGCGCACCGTCGCGCTCGAGACGACCAAGACCGTCGCGTCGAATTCGACCATCGTCTGGGCGCCAGACGGCAAGTCCGTGCTCGTCGCGCTCCGGCCCGCCGGCTGGGCGGCGGGTGCACACGCGTCGTTCCTGCAGCTCACGCAGGGGAACATCGTCGTGCAGGACGCCCGGCTTCCGTTCCTGTCATGGGACAGCTTGCGCACCGTCGGCAACCGGTTGGTCCCCGCCATCGTCAACCTGGCCGACGGCTCGGTGCACGAGATCCTCGGCGAGACGGACATGCGCGGCGCGCAGTTCGCGCCCGACGGCTCGTCCATCGTCTACTCCACGGCCGTCCCGAAGAAGACGTCGTACGACAACCGCACGGGGACCGACTACGGCGTCTTCCGCCTCACGCTCGCCACCGGCAAGGTGGACACGCTCGTCAAACCGGCGGAGCGCCGGATCACGCCGAGGTGGAACGATCAGGCAACGGCATTCGCGTACGCGGATCGAGGCAACGTGTTCGTGCGCCGGCTCGACGCCGACAGCGCGCGCAACCTCACCGCGAAGTATCGAAAACCCGTCACGAACGGCGACACGGCGCGCTCGTCGTACTCGCTCGTGTCATGGCGCCCCGACGGCGCGATGCTCCTGGTGAGCGGACAGGACGGATACCACCTGCTGGATCCCAAGAGCGATTCCATGTCGCTCGCCTACGCGTTCGAGGCCGACACCGCGGCGCGCCCCACGCGCAACGTCACGTCGTGGAGCAACGACGGGCGCTATCTGTTCGTCACGACGTCGGCGCGCGACCACTGGGCCCGCGGGATCGAGCGGTACGATCTCCAGACCAGGCAGGCCACCGCGCTCGCGAGCGACGCCAACGTCTACTCGTCGTGGAAAGTTTCCGACGACGGCTCGCGGTTCGTCTTCGAGCGCTCGGACGGCGATCGTCCCAGCGAGGTCTACGCCGCCGGCCGCGACTTCTCCGGCGTCCGCGCGCTCACCAACCTCAATCCGCAGCTCAGCGGCGTTGCCCTCTCGCACTCGGAGCTGGTGAGCTACCTGGACGCGGACGGGAAGAAGCTCAACGGCGTGCTCTACTATCCGCGCAACTACCAGCCGGGAAAGAAGTATCCGCTGGTGGCGGAGATCTACGAGACATTCTTCGACAACGGCTATAACGAAAATATGAACCTGCTCGCGGCGCAGGGGTGGTTCGTCTTCCACCCGAGCGTCGATCTGCAGATCGGCTACCCCGGGGAGTCGTGGGTGAAGGGGGTGACCGACGGGATCAACAGCCTCGAGCAGAAGGGGCTCGTGGACGGCACGAAGCTCGGCGTCGAGGGGCAGAGCTACGGCGGGTATGCGACCAATCTGCTCATCACGCAGACCGATCGCTTCAAGGCGGCGGTGAACATCTCGGGAAAGGTGGACATCATCTCGTTCCTGGGCGACAGCCCGCGGATCGGCACGCGCAACTACAGCGCCGCGGAGAACGGGCAGGATCGCATCGGCCAGACGCTCTGGCAGGCGCCCATGAAGTACATCCAGCACTCGGCGATCTTCTACGCCGACCGGATCAAGACGCCGCTGCTCATGCTCACCGGCAAGGAAGACTGGAACGTGCCCAGCACGAACGAGCGGGAGATGTATTACGCGCTACGCCGGCTGGGGAAGGAAGCGGTGTGGGTGGAGTACGCGGGCGCCGGGCATGGAGCGGGACGGGCGGGCACGGTCGAGCAGTTCAAGGATCACTGGACGAGGACGGTCGACTGGTTCCGAACGCATTTCGACAAGCCGGCGGCGAAAGCGAACGCGACGGACGAGGGTCGCGACTAGGCATTCGCCATCATCCCGAGCCCACGGCGCTCCGCCCTTGCGGAGCGACATCAACGGAAGGAGGGATCTGCAGTTGCGGCGGGATACTGCAGATTCCTCGACTCGCTCCGCTCGCTCGGAATGACATCGAGTCAGACGACGCCAAAAGACGCCGGCGTTCAAACGGATCGGGACTCGCGCACTGATTCCCACTCGGCCCGCACGTCCAGGGGATCGAGCCATCGCTCGATGTATCCTCGGTCGACGGCGTCACCAGCAAGGCGAAGCAGCGCCCGGACGTCCTCGAGCTGCCGGGCGGACGCGCCGAGCCGCGCCCACTCGAGTTTCGAGAGGATCACGTCTTCGAGACTCGCCACCGCGAGGGTGGCGCCGAGAAAGTCCACGAGTTCCCGGCGCGCAAACTCCGTCTCGGAGAATGGACGGCGCTTGCGGACGATCAGATCCGCCTTCCATCCGGTCTCGGGATCGACGACGTTGAACATTCCCTCGGAGGTGAGCGCCTCATGCGCCGTCTCGTGAGAGACGTAGAGTCCGAGCGCCTCGAGACGCCGCAGGAGCTCGTCGAGCGCCGGCGCCGTAGGATCGATGACGAAGTCGACGTCCATCGTAGCCCGGCTGACGCCACGGAACGCCGCGGCGACTGACCCTGTGAGCATTGACGGAATGCCGGCCGCGTCGAGGGTATCGGCGAGCGTCCGCAGCAGACGCTCGAGACTCATTCGCCCGGCCTCGGCCCTCGCCGCACGACAGGCCGCAGTGAGTCGCCCGTGAGTCGCTCGACGAGGGCGACCGGTGAGTCCGTGGGGTGCTCGCGCCGAAGACGCGCGAGGCTCACCGCTCGCAGCGCGTCGCTCAGCGCGAGTGCGTCCCGCATGCGCTCGACGGGCGAGCGGCGTCGCACGGCTGCCCGAACGACTGCGTCCGCCTCCAGCGTGGTATCGCGCATGCTTGGAATCTACGACGGAGCGCCATAGCTCACAGGCAGAGGAGAGCAGCAGCTGCCGCGAGCACGCCGGTCACGCGCAGCGCGATGACCGTTCCCCTGACCTCGTGCACGCCCTGAGTAGCTGCTGCGGTGGCGTCAGGGTTTCCGGGGTGGTCAGTGGCTTAGCTCATCGCCGACGTTTACCGCGCGCTGCCAGGGACGCCCCGGAAGAATCAGCGTCGTCGCCCATGCTGATATTCTCGCGAGACACGCCGCTGAGCTTCGAGGCACAGCTCGTCGCCCGTCGGTTCTCGGCCGTCCACCTCGCTGAGACGACGGCCGTAATAGCTGATCCGGAGGCCATTGGCGCTGCCGTTTGGACTGGCTTGCGTTCGGCTGGCGGAAGCTCGAAAACCATCGGCTGAGCAACGTGTGCCGAGCTAGCCTAGGGAGTGTTGCGCTGGCAACCCTGTAACCGCTTGGGAACGATCTGGTTTGATTTAATCCAGCTCGTCACTGGGTTGCCCAGTCTGACGTCTTAGTCACAGATCAGAGATCCCATCAAGGGTCTTTCGCTAGTGGGCCGATCGAACGCCGCCGCAGGTGTGAGTTGCTCGTTCGACCCTGCGTCATTGCCAGCCGGCCGCATCTTGCGGCCACGACACCCATTCGAGCGACGCAGCCCCAGCGGGGAGGTTTGAGTGAACAACAAAAGAGCGCGTGACGTCCCGCGCCGCGTTGATGGAAGTCGACCGAGTTGTCACGTCTCTGTCGGCCTAAGAGCTCGGCGAAACGTCTCGTTCATTATCAGTCTAGTGTGCAGCTTGCCCTTGATCGGTTTTGGGTGTGGGAGGCCCAGCCAGACGGCGAAGGACCTGTCGCCCGCAGCAAACCCAGTGCCGGCACTTGCGCCGAACCACGTTCCCACGGCGCTATTCGACTCTCTCGGGACGGTGATGAGTCCCACTGCTCACGGCCACCCTTGGGTGCGCAGCATCGTTGGCGTTTCGTTCAAGCGCGGGACGTCGCAAGCCGACCGACAAGCCGCCGTGGAGAGCATTAAAGGCCTCGTCGTCGGTGGGACAACGCTAGATAGCAAGGATGGCGAATACTACGTCCGGATCCAGGGCGGTGGGTTTGATGATATTGTTGCCGCCATCTCGATCCTTCGCGGTCTCGGTCAGGTAGATGGCGCTTTTCCGGTCACGGTCGACTAGCGTCTCCCGCCGCCCGACAACTCCTGGAATACCACTTCTGTAAAGCTGGCAAAGCCGCCGCCGCCGCCGCGCGCAGGCGCGGGCGCCGGATCGCCGACGGCGGTCCGGATCTCCTCGAGCGACTTTCCCTCCTTCACGAGCGCCGCGATGCGCGCGCGTTTCTCCGTCGCCGACGTGAGCCGCGACTGGACGTCGGCCTTCGTCTGCAGCTCACCGTGGCCGGGCACGAACCGATCCGCGGTGAGGCCGAGAATGCCTTGAACGGTCGTGATCCATCCCGCCGACGATCCGTTCTTTTGCGGGTGGATCAACGGGTCGGACCGATTCGTCGCGATGATGTCGCCGCCGAAGACGATCCGCTCCGCCGGCAGGTAGACCACGAGGTCGCCGCTCGTGTGTGCCGGCGCCCAGTGGTGTAGCTCGAACGACACTCCGTCGAGCGTGAGGTGTTCACCGTCTCCGCCGATCACCCGCGACGGCATGTGATCGCCCGGCGGCGCGCCGCGACCGCCAGCCGCCAGTGCCGCCTCCATCTCGCGCTTGGCGCCCTCGTGGGCGATGACCGTCACGCCCGCCGGGAAGGAGGCGAGGCCGTTCACGTGATCGCCGTCGCTATGCGTGAGGATCACGTGCGTCACCGGTTTGGGCGTGAGCTTGGCGATCTCGTCGAAGAGTGCCTTGCCCGCGGCCGGCGTGGTCTTGGCGTCGATGACGACCACGCCGGTGGTCCCGATCACGACGCCACTGTTTCCGCCGCCGCCGGCCACCCAGTAGACGTTCGGTGTGAGCTGATGGACCGAAAGCGCCTGCGATGGTTGTTGGGCCGCCGCGGACGTCCCGGTCAGAAGCGCCGCGAGAAGCGCGGCGAGCGGGACGCACGTGCTACGCGCACGATGTCGAATCATGGTTGGCTCTCCTCTGTCGCAGGGGATATGGAGTGCCAGCTTCGGACTGTCAACGACTGTTCTCAGAACAATGCGTGCGCAACGCCGCACCCGCGAGCACGGGCCCGGACGGCACGAGCTGGCTGGTCCGAGCTGCTGTTGCGCTGCGATGCGATCCTATCGTCCTGAATATCGATACTTGGCCTCCGTCGCCGCCCTTCGAGGGCGACGCGCCCTGGCGCTCGGCTCCAGCCCGGTGAGTCCGTGAACGCGCCACGGCGATTCGCCGTACCGCCCGACGCCGGCGCGCTCGGCCTCGTCTACACGCACGAAGGCCGCGTTCCGATCGGCTTCTTCATCATCGGTGAGAACGAGTGGGTCCACGGGCCGCCGATCGTGCGGCTCGAGCAACAAGCGCCAACCTAACCATCGCCCGAACGCTTGCGCCGGGTAAGACGGTAAGACAGATTACCTCGATGACGCGCAATCGCCCTGCCGGGTACTCCCGCCTCTCCGTCAAGAGCCAGACCGTCCTGCCCAAGCAGGTACGGGAAGCGCTCGGCGTTGGCCCGGGAGACACGCTTCGATACCGGATAACGGAGCAGGGTGTGTTGATCGACAAAGCCGTGCGAGACGTCGACGCCGACGATCCGTTTGCGACCTTCACCGAGTGGGCCGGAGCCGAAGACGACAAAGCGTATGGCGATCTCTGATTCGTTTTCGCCATACGACGTCGTCATCGTTCCGTTCCCCTATGTGGACCGATTGGCGGAGAAACGACGCCCCGCACTCGTGGTATCCGGTGCTGCCCTCGCGTCGTTCGGAATCCTCTGGGTCGCGATGATCACGAGCGCGGCAAACGATCCGTGGGCGTGTGACGTGGCGATCCCCGATCTCGGGCGAGCCGGACTGCCGGCTCCGTCCGTCGTGCGCCCGGCAAAGATCGCGTGCATCGAACCTGGACGCGTCGTGCGCCGCGCCGGGACGCTCGATGCGCGAAGCGCGGCGGCGGTCGCCGCTCGAGTCGGCGAATTCATCGCGCGGAAATCCCCGCGGACGCGCTGAGCCGACGGAGCGCTCGGCCGTCGGTTTCCTATCGAATGCGGGCGTCTCTTTGCGCGTGCCCGTTCCGCTCCTTGGCGACCGCGGCCCGCGGAGTGATTCCGTCCAGCGTTGAATGGGGCGTTCGTTCCCATCGTGCCGTCCGCTCGACGAGCGCGGCGATCACCGCATCTGAATCGGTGACACCTCCGCGGACCAGCTCGTCGCGCCAGACGAGCCAGAGGCGCTGAAGCTCCGCCTCGAGCTTGGCCTCGACCGACCGCATCATGCCGACGCCGCCGACGCTCGTTGAGTCCGCGGGCTCGATGATGAGCGCTCGCGCCGATAACGACGGTCCAAGCGCGCCGCGCCATTCCTCGACGCCCGGATCCCAGAAAAACCCGCCGGGAAACGTCTCACGCCGTTGACGCAGCATCGCCCGATCATGGATGACGGTTGTCGCCCACGGGCACACGATTTCTTCGCCTTCGGCCAGGTACTGGAAGAACAGCCCGAGCGACTCCGGAACGACGTACGCGTCCTCGTCCGGCAACACCACCTTCCGGTGGAGCCAGTCATGCAGGAAGATTCGCAGGTCGTATTCGCTCACCGCGCGCAGCGGGATTCCGTGGTAGTTCGTCAGAAAGCTGACGAACAGCTCCGCGTTGCTGGCGTGTCGCGCCGCCTCGCGATCGTCGCCGTGCTGGCGCAGCCAGGCGCCGAATCGCTCGAGGATCGGTGCATCAACGCCTTGTTCGTTTTCCAGCGCATCGGGGTCCAGTTGCGCCAACGGCTCCGCGCCGCGCCCCGCGGGGCCGGCTGGCGCGAGAGGCCCAGCTACGCGCGATGAGAGCGCGAATGCGAGCTCGCGGTGATTGAAGATGAAGTTGACGGCGGTGTCGCTATGGCTCCAGAAGCCGGGAACCTCTTGGCCCTCGATGAGCGTGGGGAGCGCTTTGCTGAACGCCGCGGTGGCCCGGAGAATCGTCGCGAGCTCGTGGAGCTGCCCGCGGGTCACACCGCCCGCCGGGGTGTTGATGGTGGCGAGCACAGGATAGACGTCCGGCGCGGGAAGTCTCCAGCGATTCCGTTTCACCTCGTCTCGGAAGTCGCGCGGCACGTCATGCTTGTGGTCGAACGTGAGGTACACGGTTTGTCCTTGAAGCGCGGCGATGCCCCCCGCCGCGGTCGTCGACCGTTGCATTCGATCGACGTCGCTGTGCTGCTCCAACAAAACGAGCCCGAACGTCTCACCGGCCTCGCCGAGAACGAGGACGGTCCACCGGCACTGTTGGGGAATCACGACGTCGAATGCGTCGCCACCGGTGAGCATCTCCCATGGCTCGGCCCGATAGTACTCGGCCGAGGCGTCGAAGACGTCGGCGATCAACTCCTGCGGAGCGCCCCACTGACTCCAACGTCCCATGAAGACGGACGTGCGCGCGAGGTCGTCCAGGCCGAGCGCCTTCTCGCCGAAGTCACGCCGCGCGCGATCGAGCGCCGGAAGGGTGCGAGAGGAGCGAACCGCGATGCCGCGACTGGAGAGGCGCGGTGCCAGGAGCGCGCGGATTGCTGGGTGGCGCACCTTGACCATGGCCGGCGAGTGGCCGGCGATGCGTGCGGCACTCTCGAGGAGCGTGTCCATCAGGTCGGCGATCGGCTCGAGCTCGTTCGGCACTGCCTCGAGGGGCTCGACGCCGAGGACGGTTCCGGTCGAGTCGACGACCAGGCCGATCGCCGAGCGTGCCGACGGGTCATCGCCGATCGCAACAGGAATGGGCACGATGTCGACGTGCCATGTCGTTCCCGGCCTCACGCCTTGGCCGTGATCCGGGTCGCGTGACGCGTTCTCGAGCGACAGCCCGAGCTGGCGCGCGCCGGAGGGCGTCATCGACGCCGGAACGATCGAGCGACGCCGCTCCTGCTCCAGGTCTCGGCGGAGGCAACAGTGCTTGTACTTCCGACCCGAGCCGCACGGGCACGGCGCGTTTCGTTGGGCGGCAGACATGCGCGAATTCTGTCGATCTCACGCGCGTGGAATCAAGCCCTCCGAACGCCGTCCGTTAGCGCGTGGTGCATGACCCGCCGGGGCGTCGGGCGCTACCCCGCAGTGCGTCATGCGTGTCGCACATGCGGCCAGTACTGCGTCTCGATCGACCGCAAATGACGCAGCTCGTGCCCCGCGATGTGGAACGCCAGGCCGCGGACCGACGCCTCGTAGCCGTTGACGAGTCCACGATATGACCACGCCGCCGTGGGAAGTCCTTCCAAGAGTGTGAGCGTGGCGTTGCGCACCGCCGCGTAGTCATCGAGCAGCATCGTCCAGGACCTGAGCGTCGCCTCGGCCGCGACGGCATAGTCGCGCTCGTCGAATCCTGTGAGATCGCGGCGATCGCGGCGTGCGAGGCAGAGGAGCCGATACGCGAAGACGCGTTCGTCGTCAGCCAGGTGCGCGACGACATCCTTGAGGGTCCATTTTCCGGGCGCGTAGGTGACGCCGTCCACAGCGTGATCGCTCAATGGCGACAGCAGCGACAGCAGGCGGTCGCGCTGCACCGCGAGCGCCGCGAGCGCATCGTCGCCAGCCACACGATCGATGTCGTCGGCAGCATAGGCGGCAAACTCGCCGGGAAGCGGGCGCCCACTTGGGATGCGCGATGCGGAGGAGGATGTGCGATGCCGATCGTCGTGTGGCATTTGACCTGCGAGAAACTCGTGCTGCGCGTCCGGCCGTGGGAGACGGGTGATCCCTCTCGATCCCAAACGTTACCGGCGATGGCGGCCGCTGACAACGCGTCGAGCGTCCGCCCCCCAGATGGCGATCAACGTTCGGAAACCGCGGCGCGGTTGACGGCGTCTCGTTCGAGAGCGCAAGTTCCCATCGTCACCGTGGATTCGCGCCCCACCCGCGAATGAATCTCACCGACGCTTTCTCGATCCTCGAGCACGCGCTCCGCGAGACGACTCGCGTCGAGATTCTCGACGCCGTCCAGCGGAGCCGTGACTCGGCGACGGCCATCGCCCGACTGCGGACCCGCATGCGCGAGCACGCGTTTCCGACGTCCGCCGCGCCGATCGCACTCGATCGGATCGTTCACGAGCTCGACCGGCGTACGCGCGCCGAAGGGTTTCACGCGCTACAGAGCTGGGACTATCACGCTCACAGATTCGTCGATGACCCCACGCCGATCCTGATGCTCAATCGGGTTGCCGGCCGAGGCGACTCGGGCGTCGCCGAACGCGTCGTCCTCTCGGCGCTCCTGGACCAGTACTTCCTCTGGATTCTCGGTCTTCTCGCGCTCAGAGCGTGGGACGGCGAGAATCCGAACGCGAACCTCGATCGCGTCACGGACCTTCTGAGGTTGCTCGAGCCGGCGAGCGCGCATGGATCGGCGCTGGTCGAAGACGCAGCCCTCCTCTTGCTCCTGGCGGTGTCGCAGTATCACCCGCAAGAGCAGGCGTATGAGAAACTGCTCGAGCGAGTCTGCTCACTCGACAAATCCCATCGCACTCGGATCGCCGTGTTTGCGGCCGCAACGCTCGGTGGCCATCTGCGCTGGGGCTTTCGCTTCATGTATCAGCACGACTACGTGCGGATGCGCGAGGACAACGTCGTCGACTATCCGTGGCTCTTCTTTTCGCTGGAGACGCTGCTCGACACGTACGGCGAGGCCTGCGAGAATGGCTCGTCCGACGCAAATACTACCGTGATCACCACCGCGCTGATCAACGCGCTGTCCGCCGATCCGTGGGTGCTCACCGATGAGCGATCGTTGCCGCCGCACTTGCACCGTCAATGGCGCCAACGAGTTGGCGACCGGCTCAGTCAGTGCCACTCGGCGCTGCTCACTCGGATTGCCGCGCATCGCCCGGATGCGAAGCGATACTCTCCGCTCAGCTTCGATTGCAATTACTTGCACAATCTGATCGTCGCCATGATCGAGCTGGCGACAACCGAGGCGTGTGTGCGGGAATCACTGGACGCATTGTTGACCACCGCCGACGGCGATGCGATACACGCGCTCGGATCCGCGAGGCGGTTGGCGCGATACGCCGCGTGCACCGCGCAAGCGGTCGGCGGCGCCGCGCTGATCGCGTACGATTCGTTCAACGGTGCCAAGTGCGTCGATGTCGCGCTCGACGTTCTTCGCCACGTGCCCGAGGTCACTTCCCAGCCAGTTCCATGATTCGGAGGCGCAAACGATCGAGCTCGCGCGGCGAGTAGTATCTGCCGTCGGCGACCACCGCCGCGACCGCGCGTGTGTTTGCGATATCGACGAGCGGATTGCGCGTGAGGACGACGAGATCGGCGGTCTTTCCGGCCGCAACCGTGCCCCAGTCCGCGGTCTTTCCGAAAAAGATCGCCGGATTCAGCGTCGCGGTCTGGAGCGCTTGGAGCGGTGTGAGACCGGCTCGCACGAACAACTGGAGCTCACGATGGAGGCTTGCGCCTGGAACCAGGTCGTAGCCCTGCGGAGCGTCCGTCCCGGCGAGGAACGGAATCTTCATGTCATACATCTTCTTGATCAGACCGAGCCTGCGCGTGGCGCGCTCTTGGGCCGCGCGCGCCGCGGAGTCGGTTGCTCCCGCTTGCGTGACCGCAGCGCGTCGCCAGCCTTCGACGGCCGGCCGTAGCCAAAATGGCAAGCCTGGGTCGCTCGTGAGGTCCGCGGGCGTGCCGACGCTGTTGATCACCGTGGGACACTGCCAGACGTGGTTTCGCGCGAGCTCAGCGATCAGTGAGAGCGCCGTGTCGCGGACGCCGATCAGATGCTCGAAGCTGCGTTGATGCGCGTTGAGCGCCTCCATGCCGGTGATCGCGTTCGGCACGTGCCCCTCGAAGGGAATGCCGATGCGAGTCGCCTCGTCCGCAATGGCGAAATATGCGTCTTTGGGAATGAGCGACTGCGTCTTGATCATGTCGACGCCGCGGCCCTCGAGCATGCGCACGGCGGCGCGTGCCTCATCAGGCGTCGCCACCTTGATCGCCGCGGCATAGCGCGTGGTCGGGCCGTCCAGCATCGGCCCCGACACGAGCATGCGTGGCCCGATCAGGTGATGCGCGGCGACGCTGTCGCGTGCGGCGAGAATCGCGTCGAGATTGCTGCCAAGATCGCGAACGCCGGTGATGCCGTTCACGATGAACAGCGGGAACATCACCTCACTCGTGCTATGGAAACGGGCGGTGTCGTTGGTGAAGTAGGCGTGCACGTGCATGTCCCACAGACCGGGAATCACGAACATGCCTGTGCCGTCGAGCGTGGCGGCGGCGTGCGTCGCCTCACTCGCGTTGTCGATCCGCGTGATGCGGTTTCCATCAATGACGATGGTCTTCCGCGGCTGGAGGCGGCCGTTGGTGACATCGACGATCGTGACGTTGTCGATCGTCGTCGTTTGTGCTCCGCTCCGAGCTCCCGAGACCAGGAGGCTGGCGGCCAACAGTGTCACTCGCATCTGCATCCGTTAGCTCCGGGAATTGGCAGGCAAAGTCGCCTCGGCCAGAGCCGGTGGGGCGGGGGAGCGTTGCGACCGCCAGGGGCAAGCAAACTTACGCTGCAGATCGGCGGTGCGTCAGAACCTGTCCGTGTCCTCCGTTAGCGCTCAATAGCGTTAGTATTTCATACCCCCGGCGCCTCCAGCGCTCGCACGAATGAGAAAGCACATCCTGTCAGTTTCCTGGCTTGTCGCGATCATCACCGGCGCTCCGGTGTTGGCACAGAGCCGACTCGTGCTGCCTGTGGGTCAGAACCTGCACCAGCGTCCTGACGCGGCCGGTGAGGTCGTGCTCGAGATGAACAGCGCGGGCGAGTACGCGCTCAACGGCCAGTCGGTCGCCCCTGCGCAGCTCGTGGGACGATTGGTCGCGCTACTGAGCCGCACCCGCGATCGCGTCGTCTACCTTCGCGCGGATGCACACTTGTCTTCGTCAGCGATCGATTCCGCGAACGTGATTGCCGCGCGGAGCGGCGCGTGCGTCGTGTCGTTGGTCGGCGTGCAGCCCCGAGGCACCGTGTCGTACGTCAGCGGCGATGCGGGCCAGGAGGCCGGAGACGTGCGGCGCGCGATCGACGTACAGCTGCCGTTGCCCCGAGTGTCGACCGCGATGATCGCGCAACAGCAGACAATGGCCATCGTGCTCGAGATTCTGCCGGGGCCGGCGTATCGCATCAACACGCAGGCCGTGCCGGCCAGCAACCTCCAGCGGCGATTGCAGGAGATCTACGACCCGCGTCCCGACAAGGTGCTCTACGTGCGTGCGGACCCGGCGGCGTCGTATCAGGACGTGTTCCATGTCATGGACGCGGCGCGCTATGCGGGTGTCGTGGACATCGTCGCGGCGCCGCCCGAGTTGGCGATTCGCCCGCGACTGCCCGGCATCGATCTCTCGCGTCGCGTCACGCCGAGGGACGACTCGACGGCGGCGCGCATCGAGGGAAACGTCGGCAGGTGCCGGCGAGGCGACGTGTACTTCGGGCAGCTCACGGCGACGGGCGCGGTAACGAACCGCGACCGCGGGTCGGCGCCGCCGGCGCGATCATCGACTTGGGTGTATTTCGAATTCCAGGTCGAGAGGCGTGTGAAACGCCTCGACAGCGTCGCGCCTCACTATCCGGATCTCATGCGCTCGAGCCACACCAATGGCGAGGTCCTCGCGCAATTCGTCGTCGATACGAGCGGCCGCCCGATGCCCGAGACGTTCAAGATCCTCAAGACGACGCACGACCTGTTCAGCGAAGCCGTGCGAGCCACGTTGCCCGACATGCGCTTCGCGCCGGCGACCATCGGCGGCATGCCGGTCCGGCAGCTGGTGCAGCAGCCCTTCTACTTCGCGATCACGCCGTAAGCGCTCGGAGGTGCCTTCCTTGCGAAGCCTCGCGCGAACCTAGAGCATCATCTCATACCACGACGACCGCGACGCCAGTCAGGACGAGCGCCGCTGCCCACACGAGATCGAAGTTGATCCACGCGCGACGCACGACGTGAATCGACGCTCGCTCGTAAACCACGACCGCCAGCACTCCGGTGACGAGTAAGTAGCCTGCCGTGTGCACGCCTGTCGCCCAGAGCGTCGGCCAGTCGATCGAGGCCACGCTCGCCAGCGCCGCCATGGAGTGGTGGGCGACGGGCGACGGGCGATGGGCGACGCCCTGCGCGGCGCGAAGGGCGAAGGGCGCGGCCATCAAACCCGCACCGTGCGCGGTCGCCACCACGAACGACCAGACGGTGAGCTCGCGCCCGCTCGCGCGCAGCCCGACACGCCAGCGTCCAAGCGCGGCGTGTCGATGACCGCGCAGATGGAGCACGCCAAGTCCGACGAGCAACACGGCCGCTCCCCAACGCACACCGGCGCTCGGCACGACGACTCCGAGGCCCAACGCAACGGCAACCGCGGCGGCGATCGCGAGTGCATGACCGAGGGCGAGTGGGCCGAGCGCTCGCCACACGGCCCCACGATCTCCACGCTGCATGCCCAACGCCACCGCGAAGAGCCAGCCCATTCCCGGGTTGAGGCCGTGGAGGGCACCCAACGACAGCAGCGCCCCCGCCGCGGCCCACGCGTTCATCGGCATCATTGGTTCACCCGGCTCACGAGAAGCAGAACGAATCGGACGATGCGTCGCCGCCCTGCAGCCGAACCTGGTGCGGGCGCATGCCGTCCTCGAACTCGACGAGGAAGTTCTGATCGAACGCGAGCCCGCCGGCGCGTCCGACGTCGAACTTCGCCAACCAGCCGCGGATGCCATCGGGATAGAACTGCGCGTCCCACGGCGAATATAGTGAATTCGTCAGGTACACGCGGCGACCGTCCCGGCTCACCTCGACCATCTGCGGGCCGCCGTTGAGTGGCTTCCCCGGCGCGCGCGGGTGCGGCGTGCGGCGCACGATCCCGCCGATGCGGACTGAGGCGACGAAGGTCGGGTTGAAGGGATCGCTCACGTCGTATTGCCGAAGCTCCCCGGTGCCCCAGCACGACACATAGAGGAAGCGATCGTCGACCGACAGGTTGATGTCCGTGACGAGCGGCGGCACGGCCTTGAAGCCCTGGAGTAGCGGCGGCAGGTCGGCTGGATCGGCCGGTTCGGCGGCGATCGTGATCACCTTCTTCGCCTTCCACTCTCCCGCGCCGTCGCGCTGGCCGGCGCCGCGGTCGAGGTACCAGAGGAAGATCGACGATGAGAGATCTTTGAGCGACATCACGACACCGACGAATCCGTAGGCGCGGGTCGGGTTGTGCGCCGGACGCAGCTCGAGCACCATCTGTTGATCGCCGCCGAGATCGATCTCGGTGATGTGGCGGCGCTGCTTCATGTCCCAGACGTGGAGCGAGTGACCGTACTTGCCGGCGAGCAGCAGCTCGGGATTCACGCCGTCCTTCACCATGTTGGGCGTTCCCCATTCGCTCGTCACGATCGCGTCCTGGCCAAGATGCCAGGCGAAGTCGTAGGCGAGGCGCTGCGGACCGCGGTCCTGCTCCCATTTCCCCTTCACGTCGAAGGTGTCGTGGTCGATCATGAAGATCCCGCCGGGTCCGCCGCCGTCCGGCGCGCCGAGAGCATTCACATAGATGCCGTCGGGCCCGCAGTGCACGGTGTGCGGCGCCGCGTAGCCAGTCTTCGCCATCACCTCGTCGCCCTCGATCACCTTCACGAGCGTCGGGTTGCGAGGATCGGGCTTGGTGTCGACGACGTGAATGCGCGACGAATTGGTCCCGGGGACCACGAGGTACCGCCGCTCCACGTGCGCGTTCGGCGCCCAGGGGCACAGGTGCGAGCTGCACGCGTTCCATCCGAAATGGTGCAGTTCGTTCCCGCCCTGCGGGAAATCGACCTGTCCGACGAGCCGGCCATAGCTCGGCGACTTTGGGTCTGTGTCGACGACGCCGAGTGCGTCGGTCTTACCGTTGTCGCCACTGGCGAGCAGAGCGACGTACGCGAGTCCCTCGCGGGGGGCTTCGGCGGCAAGTGCAGGCGTCGGATAGAAACTTGGATCGGGAAGAAGGCGGGGCATTTGAGTACCTGGTTGTTGTCATTGTTGAATGCGTAGGGCCGGGTGTGGGGAGGACACGGCGGCGGGCGGCGGGCGATGGGCGACGGGCGGCGGGCGGCGGGCATGACGCTTCAATGACGCGCGTCGGATATCCTCGAGAATGCCAAAATCGAACGGCACTCGGATCGAGTCCTACAGAGACTTGGATGCGTGGCAGCTCGCCATGGAAATCGTGGTCGAGGTCTACCGGGCGACGCGAGTGTTTCCGGCCGAAGAGAAGTTCGGACTCATCGCGCAGGTTCGACGAGCCGCGGTGTCGATTCCGTCCAATATTGCCGAAGGGCGAGGCCGACTTGGCGCCGGCGAGTTTCGACGATTTGTATCGATCGCGCGCGGCTCGGCTGCTGAAGTCGAGACACAGATCGCCATCGCGGTGGCCCTTGATTTCACGGATGCGGCCGACATAACGCCGCTCTCGGCGAAGCTCGATCGGCTGAGCAAGATGTTGTTCGGCCTGTATCGGAGCTTGCGCGGGCCGGGCGACGGGCGAGGGGCGGCGGGCGACGGCTAATACGGGACGGGGGACGGCTCCGCCGCCCGCCGCCCGTCGCCCGTCGCCCGTCGCCCGTCGCCCGTCGCCCGTCGCCCGTCGCCCGTCGCCCGTCGCCCGCCGCCCGCCGCCCGCCGCCCAATCAAAAATCCAACGGCCTCACCGGCTTCCCGCCCGCTCGTCTACGTAGTTCTGCCGCCTCGGCCGGACGATGCTGGAGGTCGCGTAGCACGGCCATGCGCGGGTAGAGAGACTCGTATGCTCGCGGCTGGTCGGCATGCTCGCGGATGATCGACAGCGCGGTCGAGTAGAGCGAGTCCGCCGCGGTGAGCTCGCCGCGCTGCGCGCGGATGTCACCGAGCAGCATCAGAGGATTGATCAGCCCGAGGTTGCTCGTTCCCAGCGCGCGCTCACGAATCGCGAGCATCGTGCGGCATTCCGTCTCCGCCTCGGCGACCCGGCCGGCGTGCAGGTGAATCTCGCAAAGTCCTCCAATCGCCCCGCCATACGCCGGGTGCGCTCGTCCGAGCGCACTTTCGTAAACGCTGATCGCCCTGCGTTGCGTCGTCTCGGCATCGGACCACCGGCCGGCGCGCGAATACACCTTCGCGAGATCGGCGACGGCGTCGGCCAACGCGACGTCGTGTTTGCCGACCGTTCGATCGAAGATGTCGGCCGCGAGGCGCGACAGTCGCTCGGCCTTCGCGAAGTTGCCGCGACGCGACTCCAATGCGCCGAGAAACTCGAGTGAGTAGGCCGTCCGCGGATGGCCTTCGCCGAGCGTCGATTTCGCGATCGCGAGGCCGCGCTCCATGAGGCGCGCGGCTTCGGTGTAATCCTCGTGATCGGTCGCTACCGCGTCCGCCAGCCGGGTCAACGGCACGACGAGGCTGACGTCGTTCGGCCCCTTGTCGTGTTCGTAGAGCACGATCGCCCGGCGCATGTAGCGCTCCCCTTCGTCGTTCCTGCCAAGCCGGCGTAGGGCGCCGCCAAGCATCTCGATCGCGTAGGCATTCCGGGGGTCGTCCGCTCCGTACGCCGCGGTGCGAATCTCCACGGACCGTCTGGCGTAGGTCTCCGAGGCGACGAGATCGCTGCGATACACCGCGAGCATGCTGAGCATCTGCCACGCATCCGCCGTCGAGGGATCCGAGGCACCATTCAGCTTCTCAAAAATGTGAAGCGATTGCCAGGCCGCGGAGTCGGCAGCCTCGTAGCTCCCCGTGATGCGCAGGGTATTGGCCAGGTGGATCAGCGTCGTCGCCGCCTCCGCACTTTCACCGGTGCCGTTGGCGCGCCGCAGCGCCAGCGATCGCTCGTACGCGAGTTTCGCGTCCGCGATCTGGACCGCATTCTCGTAGATGCGGCCCATGCCCTCGAGCACTCGCGCCTGCACGAGAGGATGGTTCTTCAGCTGCTCCGCCTGAACCATGCCGCGCGCGATCAGCTCTTGCGTCGTACCGGGTGGCACGTTCGCCGGAACCGGCACATCCACGTCGAACAGGCCGGCGAGAAAGTTCGTCGTCTCGTCCGATTCGTGCAGCGCCTGCCGCGCTTGCGTCAGCGCCGCCGTCGCGCGGTCACGCTCGCGTCGCGCTGCGGCCGTCTGCTTGACGGCAACGGCAATGCCCGCAACGAGTGAGAGGAAAGCGATCGCGCCGAGGCTCACCGCCGCGCGATGTCGCCGCAGAAACTTGCCGAGGTAGTACGCGCGACTCGGATGCCGAGCGAGCACCGGGAGTCCACCGAGATACCGTTCGATGTCCTCGGCGAGAAGCTCCGCGGATCCGTAACGGCGACGCGGCTCTTTGCGGAGTGCCATCATCACGATCGCGTCGAGATCGCCCGTGAGCGCGCGCTCGAGCCGGTCAGGACTCGTGCCGCGTGAGGACGCGATCGCCGCTGGCGTCGGCGCCTCCGATTCATCGGCCGAGGGTGGACGATTGGCCCGCGTGCTCGGCCGCTCCGGTTCACGCTCGCACACCAGCTCCTGCAGCTCCTGCGCGGCACCCGTGCGGATCTCATACGGTCGCCGCCCGGCCAACAACTCGTACAACACGACGCCGAGCGCGTAGACGTCGCTTCCTGTCGTCAGAGGATCGCCGCGGACTTGCTCGGGGCTCGCATACTCCGGCGTCATCACGCGGAACGTCGTGCGCGTATGTGGGAACGCCACGCCGCCGATCGACGAATTGAGCAGCTTCGCGATCCCGAAGTCGAGGAGCTTGGCTTGCCCGGTTGCCGTCACGAGGATGTTGCCGGGCTTGATGTCGCGATGAATGACCAGATTCTGATGCGCCGAATTCACCGCGCGGCAGACGTCCACGAACAGTCGCAAGCGCGCCGCGATATCGAGCTCGTGCCGATCGCAGTACGTCGTAATCGGCAGCCCGTCGACGTACTCCATCACGAGATAGGGAAGCTGTCCTTCGGTCGTACCGCCATCGAGTAGCTGAGCGATGTTCGGATGGCTGAGCGAGGCGAGGATTTGCCGCTCGGCGATGAACCTTCGCTCCAGCTCCTCGGCGTCAGGGCTGTTGCGCAGGAGCTTGATCGCGACCTCGCGGAGGAACTCGCCGTCGACTCGCTCGGCGAGGTATACCACGCCCATGCCGCCGCGACCGAGCTCACGCACGACGCGGTACGACCCGATGCGCCGGTCGCGCAGCGACTCCGCATCGAGCGCCTTCGTCGCTCGGGTGAGGCGCTCGAGGATTCCGGGAGGCGACTCGTGCGCGGCGAGCAGCCCTTCGACTTCGACGCGAAGCTCCGCGTCATCCGCGCACCGGTCTCTCACCCACGCGGCGCGCTCGTCGGGATCGAGGTCGAGCGCGTGCTCGAATACCTCCTCGATCTCGGCGCGGCGAACGGGCGAGAGCGGCGCGGGGCTCACGCGTCGGGGAGGACGACCGTTGATCCGCGCTCCGCCAGGGCGCGGTAAAGCCAGGCGCGTGCCTTCACCCAATCGCGTCGCACAGTGCGCTCCGTGACGCCGAGCGCCTGGGCGATCTCTCCGTCGTCCAAACCGGCGAAGAAACGGCATTCGACGACCTGCCGCTGGCGCGGGTCGAGCTGATCGAGCGCGTCGTTCAGTGTCAGCAGCTCGTCGACGTCGACGTCGGTGACCCAATGGTTGCCAGAGAGCGTCACACGCGTCCCGCCGCGGCCGCGCTTTACCGCCTTCCGGTTCCGCACCTGGTCGATGAGGACCTGGCGCATCGCGCGCGCCGCAATCGCCAAGAAGTGCGCGCGATCGTTGGCTGCTGCGCCGCCGCCGACCAAGAGCTTGATGTATGCCTCGTGCACCAGCTCAGTCGGCCGCACGCTTTGCGGGCCGTAGTCCCGGCCGAGCTGTCGCCGCGCGAGCCGGCGGAGGTCGTCGTAGACGAGCGGCACGATCCGGTCGACGGCACCTGGCTCACCTGCGCGCGCAGCGCGGAGGAGGCGTGTCACCTCGCCGGTTCGTGCTGCCGCGGCCGCAACCTGCATGACGGCATCCCTCGTTCGCGCGAGAATCCAAACTTGAGCTGCGGATCGGAGATGGACAAGCCGGTACAATGGCGTCTGTCCGCTGCCTCCGTAGAAGCTGCGTAGGATTCGATGGCCAACGGACATTTGACGGCGGCGGGCGGCGGGCGGCGGGCGGCGGGCGGCTGGCGGCGGGCGGCTGGCGGCGGGCGGCGGGCGGCGGCAACCGCGCTGACTGCGGGAATGGCGGACGGGCAACGGCAACCGCGCACCGTCCGTCGCCCGTCGCCCGTCGCCCGCCGCCCGTCGCCCGTCGCCCGTCGCCCGTCGCCCGTCGCCCGTCGCCCGTCGCCCGCCGCCCGCCGCCCGTCGCCCGTCGGCCACACTCGAGATTCCTAAACAATTCAGCCCGGCTGTCCGGATGTGCCGGCGATTGTCGCATTGTCTGGTCAGGGTCGTGTCGGAAACGTGATGAGCACCAATCTTCCCAAGAGTCAGAATGTTGCGATCCATTGCTCTCGTCGCCGCGATCGGGTTTGCGGTCGAATCGGTCGCGGGAATCGCTATCGTAAAGACCACCATGCCAAAACACGCCGAAGCGCCACATTACCTTCGCGTATCCATTGCGCGCTGGAACATGGATACCTATTCGCCCGAGGCGGAGCGGATCTTTCACGAAATAGAAACTGAAGGCGTCCTGGTGTTTCGCGCGCAGCCTGGGTTCGTGCGCTATCGTCTGATGCGCGAGAACGAGACGACGACCTTCGCCGTCGCCGAATGGGAGTCCGAGGCACTCGGTCTCGCCGGCGCCGAGAAGTATCGCAGCTGGATGCGTGACGCTGGCATCATGGATCACATCACGCTGGAGACGCACACGGGGCAGATCGTCGCCAGTTCGCGATAGCTCGCTCGTGGCGCATATCCACTGCGGCGTCAGCGCAGGCGCGCGCTGTTTCAATTCCTCGAACCGTTCAGCACGACGGCGCGTCCTCGCCGCCGTGCCGGTCCCGGCCGGGTAGCTCAGGTGCGCCTGCACCTCATCTGCGATCAGAACTGTCGCGACGGTCCCCGGGCAGTGGAAAGTCCCTTCCGCCGCAGCACACCAGCGAAACGCGGATCCGACCGGAGCGATTCGTAACCCGCGTTCACGCCAAGGCCAACGTCGCATGAGCCACTTTCCAGCCGGCGGAATGCTTCGTCCACATCCCCGAGCGCGGCGTATGCCATCGCCATTCCGTTCGTCGGCAGTGAACGCTGCGATTCCGTGCTGACCAGACGCTGCACGATCTGGCGCCCTGCCGCGCGATTCCCCGTCTTGGCATAGATGTAGGCAAGTTGCGCGGAGTCACGTCCGTTCAGCGCCGCGGCGCGTCGCATGGCCGCGATCGCCGAATCGTTCCTGTCTTTCTCGAGCCAGGCGAACGCCAGCTGCTCGTGCGCAACGCCGAGATCGGGGCTGCTGTGCCACTCTCTCCCTCATAAGCTGCGTTGGACTCACTGGCCAGCGGACATTTGACGGCGGCGGGCGGCGGGCGGCGGGCGGCGGGCGGCGGACGGTGCGCGGTTGCCGTTGCCTATCTCCCATCCCCGTAGTCAGTGCGGTTGCCGTCGCCCGCCGCCCGCCGCTCCCGTTGACGCCAGGTCGGAGCTACTCCGCCCACTATATTGAGGCGGTCGTGCCGCCGGCAGCGAGGACGCCAGCTCATCGACACTCCGGTCCCGAAGCGTGGTACCTTGTCGACGGCACCAACTGCGTCATGACACCGCAGGGCGTCCGCGTCGCTGGACGAGGCGAAACGCTGATCGTTCCGGAAGGTGAGCCGATGGTGCTGACCGGGATGGGGTCCACACTGCGGCGCACATTCGCGGTCATCGTCTACGACGCGTCGCTGAGCGCGACGTTCCCGGCACCCGACTGGACGCCGAACGACAGCTGTCCTCGTTGAACGATCGGAACGCCTCGTCCAATCCGGGGTTTGAGGTGGATTGGATGCGACTCGAGCGGAGCGAACGAAGTCATGCGCGTGATCCGTTGGACGTTCGTGATCGTTGCTTTGTCATTGGTCGGTGTCGCGTGCTCGGAGCTCGTCGCGCCGAACACTGACCTCGGCTTGAGCGTCTGGGCCGACGCGCGCCCCGCTGTCATCCATCTCGGCGACACGGCGGCGTCGGTCCGCATTCGCGTCTACGCGGCGAACTTTGGTCGCACGCCAGTCCGGATTCGGAGTGGCGGACCTCCCTATGTGGCGGCCGGCGATCCGACTCGTGGCCGAGGATTCGCGGAAGGGTATCGGTTGGCGCATGGGAACAATCTCGCTGACCGCCGGCCCGACGAAGGATTGGGGCTGGGACACGGTCTACGTGTTCGGCGGGCGATCGCAGGAATACGTCGAGACCGTCATCCCGCTGCGGCAATGGAGCCCGGACGGTGCGCTGCCGGATACGGGCACGTACACCGTGCGGAGCTACTTCAACCAGCGCGAGGGCGCGCCGGCGAAGTTCCGGATCGTTCCATGATTCTCATCGCGTTACCCTGATGCGCTCGCACACGGTCGCGATTGCCATGACTCGAGTAGCAGCGCTTCAGAGTAGAACCACGCGGACGCTCCTCTCTCCAGCAATGCTGTCCGCGTGAGTTCGCAACGTCCGCCAGTTCCGCGTTCGAAATCACGTCGCGCCGAGCCGGCCCCACCGACTCGTGAAAAATCTGCGGGCCATCTGTGCACATCCGCCGTCTCGGCGATTGTGCTCTTATCGGCGCACCTCTAGACGGTCTGCGGTTGCCCTGCCATCGCCAGCCACGACCGATACTGCGGCAGCTTCCCGTGCACGGCGTCGAAGAACGTCTTCTGGAGACGCTTCGTGACCGGCCCGGGCGTGCCCTCGCCGACGACGTGGCCGTCGACTTCCTTGATCGGCGTGATCTCGACCGCCGTGCCGGAGAAGAACAGCTCGTCCGACGTCAGCACGTCGGCATGCGTGATCGGGCGCAGAACGACCGGAACGCCGATGTCCTTCGCGATCTGCAGAACGCTGTCGCGCGTGATGCCCATGACGATCGAGGCGTCGACGTCGTTCGTGTAGAGCGTGCCGTTCTTCACGAAGAAGAGATTCGCGCCCGACCCTTCGGCGACGTCGCCCTTGGAGTTGAGCAGGATCGCTTCGTCGAAGCCGCGGCGGAATGCTTCCTGAACGGCGCGCACGGAGTTCGTGTAGTGGCCGCAGGCTTTGACGAACGGCGGCAGCGTCTGTGAATCGATCCGGCGGACCGTCGACACCGTGACGCGCACGCCGTGCTCCGGGCCGCCCTGGATGTACTGACGCCCCGGCACCGCGATGATCGCGACCGACACCGGACAATCCTTCGGCCACACGCTGAAGCTGTACGAGTCGAAGAACGCGATCGGCCGCAGATACGCATTGTCGAGCCCGTTCGCGCGAATCACCTCGAGCGACGCCGAGCAGAGCTCGTCGAAGCTGTAGCCCAGGTCGAGCTCATAGAAGCTCGCCGACTGCGCGAAGCGCCTCATGTGCGCGTCGAGCCGGAAGATCGCGGGGCCTTCCGCCGTATCGTAGCTGCGCATGCCCTCGAACACGCCGGTGCCGTAGTGCAGCCCATGCGCGGTGACGTGGATCTGCGCCGAATCCCACGGGGTGAGCTCGCCGTTCAGCCAGATGAACTCGGATTTCGTGAAAGGGGCCATGAGTCGATCCTCTGCGTAGTGGCTTCTATTCGCGCTGGTACATCGCGCTCCTTAGTATAGATCGCGGCTGCCGGTGCCGCGAATTGCCGTCATCCTGAGCCGCGAATGGTCGTCATCCTGAGCCGCGAATGGTCGTCATCCTGAGCCGCGAATGGTCGTCATCCTGAGCCGCGAATGGTCGTCATCCTGAGCGCAGCGAAGGATCTGCTTCCCCCTGGCCACCGCCCCCACCCCGAAAGACGAATGCTCCGCGCCGCACCCGTGCTCGTCGCTTGCCTTCTGGCGTCTTCGCTTGCCGCCCAACGCGCGCCGACTCCCGCGGAACAGCTCGTCGGCAGAATTCTGCTGGCCGAGGACCGCCGCGACTCGACTACCGGCGCATTCGAGGAAGGGAAGAAAAGCCCCGATAAGCGCGTTCAATACATCGCCCGCCGCGCCGAGGAGCGCGTGCGCGATCCAAAGTTCATGAAGCGCGATTCCATTCCAGGCGCCTCGGCGCTTCCGGCGCCGCGGGCCTACTCGGATCCCGCGTGGCGTCTCCGCTATCGCGCTCTCACGGCGAAGTCGGAATGCGCCGAGTTTCGCGCCGCCCTTGCGGACAGCGCGTGGCCGGTCCGGTTCCACGCGGCGGACATCGTCGGTTCGTCGTGCGCGAAGGACTCCGTGATCGTCCGGACGCTGCGCGCGTGGGCGAGCGCGCAATACAAGAGCACCCGCGCGCGCGGCGAAGTCTCGTGGCATCCGGCAGCGCACGCGATCGTCGCGTTGGCGAAGATTGCGCCGGCCGACGCGCGCGCGACGCTGCCGCTGATGATGACGTCGAGCGTCCCGTGGGTGCGCACATACGCCGCGCGCGCGGCAAGTGCTCTGCGCGATACCGTCGACCTCCAGCATCTCGCGGGCGACGAGAACGACAACGTCAAGGAAGCGGCGATCGACGCGCTGTCGTCCGTCGCCGGACACCTCGGCGACGATCTGTATCTCGCCGCGCTCGACGCCAAGGGCTATCAGGCCGTTCGCGCCGGAGCGCGAGCGCTCAAGGGCTCGCCGCGGAGCGGTGACGTCTCGCTTGCCGCGCTCCACACCGCGCGGCGCCTGCGCGCCGACTCGAGCGAGACGTCGCGCGATGCCCGGCAGGCCGTCATGGACCTGCTCGCCGAGTTCGCGACGCCCGCGCAAGTGCCCGAGCTCATTCCCCTCGCGACGGATTTCGACTGCGAGGTCGCCAACACCGCCGCGGCGATCATCAGGAAGCTGCACGCGAACGCGGCCCCGAAGTGCACACCGCTGCCGATCGCCCTTCCGCCCGATGCAGTCAGGCTGGCGCTCGGCGGCGGGTCCGTGATCCGCGTGACCCTCGCCGATTCGAGCGGCGGAGGATCCTTCCTCGTGCAGACGCGCGGCGACGTCGCCCCGATCATGGCCGCTCGCATCCTCGAGTTGGTCCGGTCCGGCTACTACAACGGCCTGGTCTGGCAGCGCGTCGAGCCGGATTTCGTGGTCCAGGGCGGGGGACTGGGCGCCAACGAGTACATGGGCAATCCCCGCTTCCTCCGGGACGAGCTCGGGACCGTCCCGCACGTTCGAGGCACCGTGGGGATGAGCACCCGGGGCCACGACACCGGGGACGCGCAATGGTTCTTCAACCTTCGAGAAAACCGGCGTCTCGACCGAGACTATACAGTGTTCGCCGAGGTCGTCGACGGCATGGATGTCGTCGACGGCATCCTCGAGGGAGACGTGATCGCGCGCATGGACGTTCTCCCCTGAGCGATCGAGAACCATCTTCGCTGCACGACAGTTCGGAGGCCCCATGGCAGCGTCGCGTCGCACCCGCTCGCCGATGCTGATCGTCTTTCTCGACCTCGACGGCTACAAGGCCGCCTGCGCCGAGCGCGCCGACCTCGAGGTCGCGGACATGATCGACGACTACTACGACCGTGTGTCGACCGCGGTGCAGAAGGCGGGCGGCCGCGTGGTGAAGTTCATCGGCGACGGCGCGCTGATCGTCTTCGCGGAGCGCGCGGCGGACGCCGGCGTCGGCATGCTGCTCGAGCTCATCCCGCGAGTCGACCGCTTCATGCGCGAGCGCGGATGGCATTGCCGGCTGCGCGCGAAGGCGCATTTCGGCGACGTCGTCGCGGGCGAGTTCGGATCGACTGGCGCCGCGCGGTTCGATGTCATGGGTCGCGAAGTCAACTCGACGGCGCTGATGCCGACGGATGGGGTCGCGGTGTCGCCGGCCGCGTTGGCGCAGTTGACGGCAAAGACGCGCGCGCGTGTGATGGAGTATCGCGCGTCGGTGTAGGCGTGGCAGGCGTCGCCCGTCAGGGGCACACGCCGCCCAATACGCCGAGGCGTCCCGTGCCTCGACGCGCGGGATCCTGTTTCGACGTGGCGATCACGAGAATGTCGTCCGTCGTGCCGCATTTCGCGGTGAGAAATCCGCTTTGATCGATCGTTGCAACGCGCGGGTCGCTCAAGCTCCACGTGACCGACGTGTCCGCACCGGGCGTCGCATCCACCCAGACCGTGTATTGGTTATGAAGTCCGACGCCCAATCCAACGCCAGGTTGCGCGACGCTGACGCTTCGGATCTGGGGCGCGGTGGGCAACACCTCGAGCGTGATGGGTACGGTCACGGTGTGATAGGCCCCGCACGGGCCGCCCGGCACTGAGACGCGGTCGATTCGAGCTGTTTTGTAGAACGGCTTACTCACTTCGACGGTGTACGTGCCCGTTCGATTGTCGGCGGCCTCGAGCGTAAGCGCGCTCCACGTCTCGACGGTGGTTTGCTTGAAGTTGCCGTCCGTGACGACAAGTGTGGCACCCGCGGCGACGGGGCGTCCGTCGTCGCGACGCACTTCGACCCGAATCGCCGGGAACCCGACGCCGGCGCAATTTACCAGCTCACTCGGGACGGTCGGATGCTGCGCCGCGGCACCGCATCCGACGACGGCTACCGCGGCGGCGACGAGGAATGCCAAACGTCTCATAGCGCCTCTCGCGCGACTCGGCTCCATGGTGGGATAACCGCGCGAGAATCGCGGGTGGTCACTCGACGGGAACGCCTTGGAGCGCTTCGAATTGCGCGCACCTGCGGTAGGCGCTCTTATTGATTCGTTCGCGGCTTCGCTGGGCGTTCGGCGGCCAGACAAATCAGGAGGGGACGATGGCGAGGATTACCGGAGTCGGCGGAGTGTTCTTCAAGAGCACGAGCGACAACGCTGCACTGGCGGCGTGGTATCGGAAGCACTTGGGCATGGCGCTGGAGGACTTTGGCGGCGCTATCCTCAGATGGCCTGACGACAAGGCCGAGGATCGAGGCCTCACGGTGTGGCACGTCGCGGAGAAAGACAGCCAGTGGTTCAGCCCGAGCAAGTCTTCTTTCATGATCAACTACCGAGTCGACAACCTCGGCGAGCTGCTGGAGCAGCTGCGTGCGGCGGATGTGGCAATCATCCAAGGACCGGAATCGCACGAGAACGGCAAGTTTGCGTGGATCATGGACCCAGACGAAAACAAGATCGAGCTCTGGGAGCCGAAAATGTGGGACGAGAAGAACAAAAGTGTCTGACGTCCGCGGCGCCGATGAACCTCGTCTGGCACGACATCGTTGACTCTGGCTGCGGGTGCTTCATCTCGATGGAGAAATGACATGGTTCAGCCAGCAAAGAATACGATTTGCCTGTGGTACGATCGCGACGCCGAGGACGCGGCGCGGTTTTACGCCCAGACCTTTCCCGAGTCGTCCGTGACTGCGGTCCACCGCGCACCGGGAGATTTTCCGTCGGGAAAGAAAGGGGACGTGTTGACCGTCGAGTTTACCGTGATAGGCATTCCATGCGTCGGGCTCAACGGAGGACCCGCGTTCAAGCACAACGAAGCCTTCTCGTTTCAGGTCGCCACTGCCGACCAGGCCGAAACGGATCGCTATTGGAACGCGATCGTCGGCAACGGCGGCCAGGAGAGTGCGTGCGGCTGGTGCAAGGACAAATGGGGATTGTCCTGGCAGATCACGCCGATCGTCCTGACGCAAGCGATCACCGATCCCGATCCCGCTGCCGCCAAACGAGCGTTCGATGCGATGATGGAGATGAAGAAGATCGACATCGCGGCCATCGAGGCGGCGCGCCGCGGTTGAGGTTGCATCGTCGGACGGGGATCTTCGGTGAGTTGGTCGCGGCGCTGGCGGCTCCCCTGAGACGTTGCTCAGCCACACAACTCTCCGACGAGGAAAGTCCAATGCATAAACTCTGGTGGAGTTGTGTACTGCTGCTCGGGCTGGCTGCACCCACCGCGGCCCAGGGATCTTTGATCGTCACAACACCGCCCGTTGACCCTCCGGCCCGCGGGACGGTTGCGAATTCGGCCCAGCAGACGGCGCCGTTCTTAGCTCCGAGGCGCGTCTACGCCGACACGGCTGCGAGGAAATCCGGACGACGTCAGGTCATCGGTGCCGTGCTGGGTGCGGTCGTGGGTGCGGTCCCCGGCGGGGCCTACGCCTTTCTCGAGGCCACGAGTGGGTGCAAGACCGGGGTCGGTCCCGCCCCCTGCGATAGGCCACGTCACCTCTGGGTCTACCCCGTCGGGGGCGCCGCGGTCGGTGCTTTCATCGGCGCACTGATCGCGCGCTTCTAACGCCAAGCAGCACAAACTTTCTAACGCTCGTCGGCTGTTCGCGCCGTCGGCTGTTCGCGCCGTCGGCCGTTCGCGCGGTTCGGCTGTCCGCGCGGTTCGGCTGTCCGCGCGGTTCGGCTGTCCGCGCGGTTCGGCTGTCCGCGCGGTTTGGCTGTCCGCGCCGTTCGGCTGTTCGCGCGTTTTGCTGTTCGAGGCTGCGCCGAAGCTGGTGCGTCCTGCTGTGTGCTTTCGGCCGCACTGACACTCTCCTTTGACTCGCCCCGTGCGTAGCTTGAGTGTTCGCCCGCAACCGATCTGCCATGTCATTCCACGGATTCCTCCGACCTGCCGAAGCCGCCCGCTCGCGATTTTCTTGGTGCCGCCCGTGACGCACCGAAGTCCGGTGCTCGTGACGGGCGGCACGGGCCGTGTGGGGCGGCTCGTCGTCGACGCGCTTCTGCGCGCCGGCGCATCCGTTCGCGCGCTCACACGCCGGCCGGAAACCGCGGCGCTGCCCGCCGGCGTGGAGGTCGTTGCCGGCGACCTCACCGTGCCGGCATCGCTCGATGCGCCGCTCCAGGGAGTTGGAGCGGTGTTCTTCGTTTGGACTGCGGCGCTGGCGACCGCCGCGGCGGTTGTCGCGCGCATCGCGACGCACGGGTCCGGCGAGCCCAGACGCGTCGTCCACCTCTCGTCGCCGCACCAGACGCCGCACCCGTTCTTCCAGCAACCGAATGCCCTGCGCGGTCTGCATGCCGAGATCGAGCGCCTGCTCGCGGACAGCGGCCTCGATGTGACGATCCTGCGGCCGGGGATGTTCGCCTCGAACGCGTGGTTCTGGTGGGCGCCGCAGATCCGGCACGGCGACGTGGTGCGTTGGCCGTACGGTGCCGCCGAGACAGCGCCCATCGACGAGCGCGACATCGCGGCGGTGGCCGCGCGCGCGCTGCTCGACGAACGGCACGCGAACGCCGACTACGTCCTCACCGGTCCCGAATCTTTGAGCCAAGCCGCGCAGGTCCGCGCGATCGGTGATGCCATCGGGCGCCCGCTCCGCTTCGAGGAGTTGTCGCCCGACGAGTTCCGGCGCGAGACGGCGGGGACGTGGCCTGGCGCAGCTGTGGAGATGCTACTCTCGGCGTGGCGGGCGACGCTCGGGCATCCGGCGTTCGTGACGTCCGCCGTCGAGCAAGTCGTCGGATCGCCGCCACGGACTTTCCATCAGTGGGCAGCCGACAACGCTGGAACGTTCGACCGGCAGTGAAACGAACCCCGCTCTTCTTGTGGTATCTAACGTGACAAACACTGACTCTCGCGTCACCATCCACATGGCGGCGAGCCTCGACGGCTTCATCGCTCGAAAGGACGGCACTGTCGACTGGCTCGAGACGCCGGACGAATTCGCCGGCGGAGCCACGATGGATCCGGGACTCGTCGAAGCGTTTCTCGAGACGATCGACTGCTACGTGATGGGATCGCGGACATATGAGACCGCGTTGCGCTTCGAGGCCAAAGGTTTCGGGTGGGCGTATGGCGACAAACCCACGTTCGTCCTGACTCGTCGCCACCTGCCGCGGACTCGAGACAGCGTCGAGCTCTATTCCGGCGATCTCGCGCAGTTCGTGAATGAGCGTTTGCGACCGAGCTTTCGCAGCATCTGGTTTGTCGGAGGCGGTGTCGTCGCGGGCGACTGTCTTCGCTTGGGACTCGCCGACGAACTTCGATATTCGATCCTGCCGATCCTGATTGGCGACGGGATCTCTTTCTTCGAGCAGCTCGACCGGGATGTCGCCCTTCACCTGGCGGAGGTCACGCCGTACGCGAGCGGCATGGTCGAGCTTCGGTACGAGGTGCGAAAATAGGCGGACCGCTGCGTGCGGCTTCGCCATGTCCGGATTTCCGACGTCACTCCGCGCGAATCGCGGTCAGCGGATCGATGCGTGCGCCGCGCCACGCTGGAATCAGGCTTGCGCCCAGGGCGACCGCGACCATCGCGATGCCGACGATCGCGTACGTGCTGGCGGAACGCGCGGACGTCTGGAAGAGCAGCGGTTGGATGAACGGCGCGGCCAGCGCCGCACCCATTGCGGCAATCGCGACGCCGATGAGGCCGAGCATCGCGCCCTGTCGACCGATCAGTGCGAGAATGTCCGACGTGCGCGCGCCGAGCGCGATGCGTATTCCCATCTCCTGCGCGCGCTGGGCGACGCTGTAGGCAATCACGCTGTACGTGCCGAGCGCGCCCAGGAGCAGGGCGAGCACGCCGAACATGCCGAACATCGTCGCGCCAAGTGTCCAAGGGCGAAGCTCGGGATCGAGCTTGGACTGCAGAGTGAACGCGTCGAAGAGCGGGATCACGAAGCCACCGCTCCGCGCCGCGACGCGGAGTCGGCGCGCGATTGCCGGATCCTCGGCCGCCGTTCGAACGATGACCGAGCGCGATTGCAGCAGATGCCCGCCCTGGCTGAGCGGCACGTAGATGCACGCCGTCTCACCGCGATCCGTGTTCGTGACTTGCTCGATCCGCCCATCTTCGGCGATGCCGACGATTCGCCGGCACGGCGCCGTGGCTGGATCGCGTGGCGCGACCTGTATGCAGTGACTCAGGGCGTCGCCGTTTGGCCAAAGCGTTGCCGCCATCGACGCGTTGATGATCGCGAGCGGCTCGCCCTCGCCCCGATCGTCTGCGGGAGTGAAAGCACGACCTCGGACGATCCGCGTCCCGATCGTCTCGAAATAGTCGGGCGATACCGCGCGCTGGAGCGTGCCATTCTTGATCGCGTCGAGCTCGGGTGACCGTCCCGGCACGGCGATCTGTCGCGTTTGATAGACGGTAAAGGACGCACCTTCGGCGATCGCCACGTTCGTCACGCCGGGAATGCGAGAGGCGCGCGCCGCGAGCTCGGTGAAGAGCGCGTCGCCGCTGGAGTCCGTGGTGCGGAGACGTTTGGGATCGAGCCACGCCAGCGCCGTGTGCTCGACGTCGATCCCAACCGGAACGCGGCGCACTTGTTCTAGACTTCTCACGAACAGGAGCGCCCCGATCAGCAGCAGCGCCGAGAGGCCCGTCTGCGCGACGACCAGCAGCGACATGAATGCCGATCGGTGCGAGCGCCCGGCCTGACGCGACGAGGCGCTGCTCAAAGCGCGCGCGATGTCGAAGCGACGAAGGAGAAGCAGCGCGGGAAATACCGACGTGAGAAGCGCGGCACCGACAGCGGTGACCGCGATGAACCCCAGCGTCCGCAAGTCGACGAGGCCGCCGCTCCAAACGAGGCCCTGCAACAGCACACGTCGCATGATCGCGCTGCCGCCGGCGGCGACCGCGATTGCCGCGATCCCGCCGAGTGCCGAGAGCAGGAGCGAGTCGATCAACAACTGCCGAATCAAACGTCGACGCGAAGCGCCGAGCGCGACACGGATGGCGATCTCGCGCTCACGACGGACCGCGCGCGAAAGCATCAGATTCGCCGCGTTGAAGCACGCGACCACGAGCACCAGCAGCGATACCGCGCCGAGGAGCGAGGCGATCTTCGCCTCGGGGGAGAGTTCAGGCGCTCGCGACGGAAGAATCGAGCGAAGCTCCGTCACGATGGTCGTGTCGCCTCTCGGCAGAGCGTGCTGGAGCGCTCGCTGCAGCGTCGTCGCACGCTGTGCGACGACTGCGGGATCGACGCCTGGCTCCAGGCGCACGACCGGAAAGAGCCACGGCTGCATTGTCGTCGCCCAATTCTGGGGCGCGAACGTCAACTTCGGTGCAAGCGTGATCGGGAGCCACAGATCGAGCGGCTCGATCTCGACGCCATTGAAGTCGCGCGACGCGACACCGATGATGCGCAGTCGTTGGTCGCCGACGACGAGCTCGCGACCGATCACGCCACCGTCGCCGCCGAATTCGCGCTGCCAGAGATTGTAGCCGATCACGGCGACGGGCAAACCGTCGGGCAGCTCGACGTCGTCGCTGGAGAGAAGGCGACCCAGAACGGGCCGGGCACCGAGCGCGCGAAAATAGGCGTCGTCCACGAAGACCGTTCGTTCCGGCCGGCTCTCCGCGCCGAAGCCGACCGGCAACGACGAGCGATACGATTCCGCGGCGACGGTCGCCACGTTCGCCAGGTTGTCGCGCAGCGTGGAAAGTGCGCGGTAGGAGATTGCTGACGAAAAGCGCTCGCGCCCCGCGCGGGCGATCGTGTACACGCGCTCGGGCGATGCGACGCCAACCGGCGGACGAAGCATCAATCGGTCGATCACGCCGAACATCGTCGCGTTGGCACCGATGCCGAGAGCGATCGCGGCGATGACGCCGAACGCGAATGTCGGCGCGAGACGAAGTTGTCGCGCCGCGAGCTTGACGTCCGCGACGTCGGACATGGCGGTCGCGCTCTCCATACAGGTTAGTGTACGGAATGCGAGACGATGCGCGATGTCAACCGCTCACTGCGGCGCTTCGGTGTCCCAGCCTCCACATGCGCCAGGCCACCGTTGCTCGCAGGCGATGGCGTACAGCTTCGACCGCTCGCGCTCGCGAAGCGGCGGTTTGCTGCCATTGAGAACGATCGGTAGATCCCGAAGCGCGGGCGGCCCGCTGGCGAGCGTCGTCGGGTCGGCGGCCGTCCGCGTCAGGTTCTCACACCCGTGCGCGAATCCGAGGGCGCATGCGCGCCGGAATTCCGCCTCGGCTGCGGTGCCGAGTCGGCGCCGGATGATCCCCGCCTCATTGCAGGCCCATCCCGATCCCTTCTGACAGAGCACCACCGTGAGCGTTGCGGTGTACGTGCATGCCCGAGCGCTTCCGGCGCCACAGGCCTCGTGCCAGAAGGGGAGATACTGGCCGGGGTGCTGGTCGCCGATGCCGTGCGCTGCGTACATGCCGCCGAACATCGCGGCCCAGATGGCCGTGACCGCAACGTTTCGGCGAATCGGCGCGAACGCCCGGCCGATGCGCGCCGGATCGAGCATCGAGAGCGGCCGTGAGCGCGCGACGAGATCGATCCGCCGGACCAGCAGATTCATGATCGGGATCGGCAGGAGCTTGTCGTAGAACGTCGGCGCATGGATGCGCTCGAGGAGGACGAACAACACCATCGTCCCGATGCCGTACAGGGCGCCGAACGCGAACCGGCCGAGCTCCGTCCGCGGCGACGTCGACGGATCGGTGACGAGCAGGTTCATGCCGATGAACACGGCCGGCGGGATGTACGCGTCGTAGAACAGGTAGGTGCCCGTCGCCGCGAGATAGAGCAGTCCGGCGACATACATCGTCAGGGCCGCCCAGAGCGTCACGCGCGCGACACCGAAGAGGATCTGCACCGGCAGGGCGATGAGAAAGATCGCCAGAAAGATGTGCGGCGTGTCGGCGATCGTGTTCGCGATCGTGTTGCCGAGCGTGACGTTGGTCGCGCCGGTGAGCAACAGCACGAGCGAGAAGACCGCGAGCGGGAACGACGACGGATTGAAGATGTGCGCCGACTTCCCGTCCCGCTGCCAGCGAATGAACTCCTTCGCCGAAAAGCCGAGGGCGATCAGCACGAACTGCCAGTAGAACCAGTCCGGCTTGAACAGCAGGAACAAGTTGATGCTGAACACGATCGGGAACGGGCCAAAGCCGAGCGTGTAGACGTCGCGACGGGTCCAGGTGAGCAAGCTCTCGTACGCGTAGGCGAACACGAGCTGGATGCCGATGAACGGAACGAATGCGACGACGAGCGGCGTGTTGAGCGCCCAGTAGAAGATCAGGGTCGCTTGCGTCAGCGCCTGCACCCAGTGCTGTGGGCGCGCGACGATCTCGATCCCGAGCGACCGGTTCGCGCGGGCGGCGGCGATCCAGAGCACCGCGCACCAGGCGAGCAGCACGCCGGCCGTCACGAGGAACGTGCGCGCGAGCGTGGGAATGCTCGTCATCAGGCGCGAGGCGCCGATCGCGAGCGAGAGCGCGAGCGGCAGCGCGAGGGCAACGCGGGTGGACGACCGCGTTGGTGGATCGCCCTGTTTCAGGCCGGCGACGTCGATGAGGGTTGGTGCGGACATCAGAACGCTCGGGTCAACGAGAGGCTTCTCGCTTCATGCGTCCATGTTCTGAAATGGGCGCACGCCGCGCAAGACGGATCTCGTCGAGACGTCAGAAAAAGACGCTGAAGGCCGCGTACGCCGACGGCGGCACGCCGCCGTACTCGGAGCGCTGGCCGAACGCCCCCGCGCCGCGGCCCGCCGTCGCGAACACGCCGGCACGCAGGGTCGCGTTGTTGCTCACGGATACCGATGCCGCCGGCGCCAGCAGCACGCTCCCGTCGCGCAGATTCCTCAACGCGAGCAGCTCGGCGGAGAGGATCGGATGGACCTGAAACGTCACCTGCGCGGCCGTCTCGTCGCGGCCGAGCACCTGCAGCTCGCTCCGCGTCGCGGCCGGCGACACGGCGACGGCCGCGAGATCGGCCGCGCGGCTGGCGCCGAATCCGTCGTGCTGGTATTCGAGAACTAGATAGAGGTCGCGACCCAGCACGCTGAAGCGGCGGTCGACGCCCGCGGCCGCGCGCGCGACATCGCGCCCCGTCGTGTCGCGTCGCACCGTCGCCTCGACGCGAACGGCCGAGCCGGCGACCGTGCGCGTGATCCCGGCGGCTGCGCCCGGAGCGTCGTGGATCGCGCCGGCCCATGCCGACAGGTCCCATCCGCTCACGGTCGTCTTGCCGCGCGCGAGCGCCGTGATCGTCCGCCCTGCCGGCTCGTCGGCGGGACGCACCACGAGGTCCACCACGCTGAACGGTCCGGCGAACCACTGCACCCGCGCGGCATCGATCCCCGTGCGGTACTCGCGAAACGGATCGGCGGGATTGAACGGAACGAACGGGTCCGCGGGCGTGAGAAAGAGCGTCGTCGCCCAGGACACGGCCTGGCGTCCCACCGTCGCCGTGACGGGCCCGTCGGTATATGCGACGCTCAGCCGGTCGAACCGGTGCCGCCAGCTCACGCGATCGCCCTCGTGCGCGGTCCAATCGAGATCGAGCCAATCGCCGCCGGCGCGCGTGCTCGAGAGCAGCCCGTTGCTCGCGCCGGTGGACGGAGCGTCGCGCCACCAGAGCGTATGCTCATAGGCCACGTCGAGCGCGACGGTCTCGCGCTTCGGCGCCCACATGGCCCGCGCGCGCTGGGCGTCGAGCGCTCCGGCCGCGAACCCATCGCCCGCCGCGGTGCCGACGGCGACGTTCTGATAGTAGCCGGCCACGGACGGCACCTGTGCGCCCGCCGGGCCCGCGCACGCCACCGCGCAGGCGACGACCAGACTACGACGCACGCGCCGGCCGGACGTCGCTGTGGATCGTTCCGTCCACCAGATGAATGAGCCGGCGCGCGCGATCCATCACGCGCTGGTCGTGCGTCGAGAACACGAACGTCGTGCCGTCTTCGCGGTTGAGCTGCTCCATCACGTCGAGGAGCGCCTCGCTCGTCTCCGAGTCGAGGTTGGCGGTGGGCTCGTCGGCGAGCACGAGCGCCGGCCGTCCGACGACGGCGCGCGCCACCGCCACGCGCTGCTGCTGGCCGCCCGAGAGCCTGGACGGGCGGCGGTCCTCGAGGCCCTCCATCCCGATGCGCCCGAACAGCTCGCGAACGCGCCGGCGGCGCTCGGCCTCGGGGACGCCCCGAAGCAGCAAGGTGAATTCAGCGTTCTCTAACGCCGACAGCACGGGCAGCAGGTTGTACGCTTGAAACACGTAGCCGATGCGCTCGAGGCGTAGATGGGTCAGCGCGCGATCGGACAGCCCGGTGACCTCGTGGTCGTCGATCCACACGCGGCCCCGCGTCGCGTGGGTCAAGCCGCCGAGGAGATTGAGGAGCGTCGTCTTGCCGGAGCCCGAGGGCCCCGCGAGCGCGACGAAGTCGCCGCGCTCGATGTCGAGACTCACGCCCCGCACGGCTTGCACGGGGGCGGGCTCCTGCGGATAGATCTTCCACAGCTCCTCGGTGCGGACCGCCGGAGCCGTCGTTATGGAAACACTCATGGGTCGACTTGCATGGCTTCGGCCACGTCGATGCGCGACGCCTGCCACATGGGATAGAGGGACGAGAGGACCCCGAGCGCGAGCACGACGAGCGTGCCCTGCCACGCGCGCGCGACTCGCACCGCGGGGTAGAAGACGGGATTCACGATCGCGCCGGACACCGAGAGATCGCTGCCGAAGACGGCGGTGAGGTCGAGCCCCGTGTGGTGCAGCACCGCGGTGACGCCAAGGCCGATCGCCATGCCCGCCGCGCCGCTCGCCACCGCGAGCAGCAGTCCTTCGGCGAGCACCACCACCGACGTCTCGCGCGCCGACAGCCCGATGGCGTGCAGCAGCCCGAACTCGCGTCGCCGGTGGAGCACCGCCACGAGCAGTGCCTCGAGCACGGCGAGCGCGACGATCGCCATCAAAATGCCGTTGAACAGGTAGCCGCCGAGATTGTCGACGCGCACCGCCGCGTCGAGCTCGGGCGACGTCTCGCGCCAGGTGTACGCGTGGACGCCGGCCGGCAACATCGGGCCGATCGCGTTCACCACCCTCGGCACGTCGTATACGTCGCGCAACAGCAGGGCGATCGACGTCACGCCGTTGGGCGCGCCGACCCACTGCCGCGCCGTGCGCAGCGGCACGTCGACGATGCCCTCGTCGACTTCGCGGATGCCGGTGCGGAAGATGCCCGTGACGTGGAGCAGCTGCTCCTGCACGTCGCCGCTCGTGGTCTGCGCGGTGACGACGAAGCGCGAGCCGAGCGAGAGCCCGAGGCGCTCGACGAGCCCCTGTCCCACCACCGCCGCCGCGTTGTCGCCATCGGCGAGGAATCGCCCGGCGACGAGCTTTTCGGGCAGGACCGAGAATTTCGCCTCGGCGTCCGGACTGACGCCGAGCACCTGCACCGGAAGCGCAGACGCCGCGGAGCTCGCGAGACCGCTCACCGTGAGGCGCGGCGCCACCGCGGCCACGCGCTCGGCGACCTCCGGCTGCGCGACGACCTCGGCGACACGCTGCGCCGCCGCCGGATCGAGTCGGTCATCGAGGCCCGCGCTGCGATGGAATCCGGGCGTCTCCACCGTCACGTGGCCGCCCGCCAGGCGAGCGCCCGCGTCGATCCATTGGGCGTGCGTGCCGTCGCCGACCGCGAGAAAGAGCACGAGCATGGCGACGCCGAGCACCATCGCCGCGGCGATGAGCGCGCTGCGGCGGCGCTGGCGCAGGACGTTTCGCGCCGCGAGCCGGATGAGAATTCCCGCATGCGTCATTGCCGCCCTCCCAGCGCGTCGGCCGGCGGCACGCGCGTGGCGCGCCACGCCGGATAGAGCGTGGCGAGCAGCGACGTCACGAGCAGGCCGATGGCCGCGGTGATCGGGGCGCTCCATGTCGGCTCGGCGCGGAAGACGGGCCGCACCAGCGCGCCCGACATCGTCATGTCGCCCACGAAGCGCGTGAGATCGAGTGGCGACGCGTGCAGCCAGAAGACCAGCGGCACCGCGATGGCGGCGCCCGCCGCCAGCGACAGCACGCCGAGGACCACGCCCTCGTACACGATCGTGCGCGCGAGCGCCGGGGCGGTCACGCCGAGCGCCTGCTCCACGGCGAACTCGCGGCGACGCTCGAAGGTGCTCATGAGCAACGTGTTCGTCACGCCAAAGATCGCCATGAGAAACACCACCGCGATGAAGAACCCGTTGGTCGAGCCGGCGAGCTTGGCGTACGACGCCAGCTCCGGCCGGAACGTCGTCCACGGCTCAGCGACCGCGTTCAGGTGCACCACTGCCGGCCACGCGCCGATGTGCGTGGCCGCCGCGGGCGCGGACCACGGATCGCTCACGTCGGCGGCGATCTCGTGAATCCGGTTCGGCGCGAGCGCGAGGAGCGCTTGCAAGGTACGAATCGGCAGCACAGCCATGCCGGCGTCGAGGCCCGCGAGTCCCGTGTGGTAGATCCCCGCCAGCTCGAACAGATCGTTGCCGAGCGACCCGTCAGCCGCGGGGGCGACGACGACGATCGTGTCGCCCACGTTCGCGCGCAGCCGCTGCGCCGTCTCGTCGCCGAGGATCATCGCGCGTTCGCCGGCGCGTGGCGCACGTCCGCGAACGAGCGTGCGTAGCAGGTCGCTCACGCGCGGCTCGCGCGTCGGATCCACGCCCACGAGGAGCGCGGCCACCGTTCGCTCGCCGGCGCTCACCAGTCCGCCGCCATACACGCGTGGCGCTGCGGCGGTCACGCCGGGTTGCGACGTGACGGCAGCGAGCAGGCCGGACACGTCGCCGCCAGTGTCGCCCCCGATCGTGGCCCAGGTGTGGCGCGCGGGGAGATAGTCTCGCGCGTGCATCTGGATCTGTCCCGCCAGTGCGCGCGTGCCGTTGTCCACCAGCTCGGCGGTGATGCCGTCGGAGAGCGCGACCATCACCACGGCGGCGGCGAAGCCGAAGGCGAGCGCGCCGGCGGCGAGCGCGGTCCGCTTGCGATTCCGGCCCAGATTGCGGAGCGCGATCCGCCACCAGAGCGACCGTACGTTCGCGCTCATCGAGCCTTGAGGTTGCGGAGCGAGAAGAAGCCGGGCTCGAGGCCGACGTCGAAGGCCAGGTCGTGGTACGAGAGCGTGGTGTGCTCGTCTGGCTTGCCGGCTGGTGTGATCGAGAGCGTGGCCGGGACGCGGCGGCCACCCATCTCGCGGAAGTCGGAGAAGGTGATGGTGCGGGCCAGCGCGCCGGCGTCGTCGTAGTACTTCTCGAACACCGGCATGAGATCCGTCTGGCGGACCTGCATGAGAATCCGGCCCCAGACCACCGCGGCGTCGGGCTTGGGGGTGAGCGCGAGCTCCCATACCCGCGTGCCGTCGCGGTCGCCGTCGTACGCGAGCGCCACGTCGTAGTCGTCGACCAGCCGGGTCTCCTTCACGAGATCATCATTCGTGAAGTGTGAGCCCATCCAGGCGCCGGACATGAGCGACGGCGGGATGCGGATGGTGCGGTCGACGCGCGGGAGATAGTTCCACACGTCGTTCTTCACCTTGAGCGTCGCCGTGCCGGCCTCCTTCGCCGGCCCGGTCACGCGAACGAGCGCGTAGTCGTTACCGAGCGACCAGATCGACAGGTCGAGCGCGCGCGACCACTGGCGCGTGACGATCTGCATGGTGACGGTGGCGCGGCTCGATGCCCCGCGCAGCAAATGGTCGACGCGGTCGACGATGGCGCGCGGATCGGTCTGCGCACGGAGGGGCGATGCGGTGGCGAGCGCGAGCAGCGCGGCGGCTCGCGTGAGATGTCGATGGGTCATCATTGGCGCGGCTCCAACAACCGGTGAAAGGCGTCGAGCTCCGCGGCGAGCGCTTGCTCCCGCTGCTTGCGGGTCATTTCGCTCCAGTGCGTGACGAGCCAACGGTCGCTCACGTCGCCGACGGCGAGCGAGAGCTCGACTAGAAGCTCGAGGGGCAGATCGGTGCGCACGACGCCGAGCTCCTGGCCGCGCGCGAGCACTTTGGTGGTCCAGTGTCCCATCCAGTCGAACACGCGCTTGGTGGCCTTGCGTCCGCCGCCGCCACGCATGCGATAGAAGGAGCGTCCGAGTTTGACGAACCACTCGTTGCGCTGCATGTAGTCGGCGGAGCGGCGCATCGCGCCCTCGAGCGCGGGCCAGAACGACTCGGCGGTGAGCTCGTCGAGGGTGAAGCCGCCAACGAGCTTCACGAGCGCGGTGGTGGCGCGCTCCATCACGGTGGCGAAGAGGTCGCTCTTGTCGTTGAAGTAGTAGTAGAGCGACCCCTTGCTCATTCCGGCGCGGTCGAGGATGCGGTTGAGCGATGCATCGTCGAACCCGTGATCGGCGAATTCATCGGCCGCCGCCTCGAAGAGGCGCTCCTGTTTGTCGGGGTCGAGGTTGTCGAACCGCTCTTGGACCATTGATGTAGACCAGGTTTATAGACCGCCTGGTCTAATATGAACGGCCTCTCACCGAGAGTCAAGCCGCCGGCGCGTTCCACGGCCGGCTCTGAACGTTGTGTCGGGCGGCCCCAGGCCGCGCGCTACGCTCGGCGCCTCGGCCGAAGGCGATATGAGAATCGGCACGAAGATCATGCCGACGGACATACGATGGTCATCTGCTGCGCGTCGTGTCCGGCGCCGCTGGGCAGGATTGTCGTACTCAGATCCAGCCCAGCCGCGGACCAGCGGTGGATCAGTAGAAGGGATCGACGCGGGCCTTGCCTGCCGCCCACAGCGCCAGAATCACGCTGATGCTGGCGATGGCGCGCTTTTCATCCAACGCGTGGATGACCAGACCATAGGTGTCGGCCACGAAATGCATGTTCCGCAGCACGCGCGCGGCCGATCGGCGATTCACGGCGCCGTGCCAGTAGTCCACCCGGTCCAGGATCATCGTGTCGTACCGCCGAAAGAACTCGCCCATGGAGACGACGCGCGCGCTGAGCGCCGTGCGCGGGCGGCAGATCGTCAGCAGGTCGGCGAGATAGTCGTCCCAGTGCGCCGCCAGGCGGCGGTGCTCGGGCCGCCGGAGGTGGCGCGCGCGCGCGAGCGAGAACTGCGCCCTGGTGCGAACGCGAACGCGCGGAATCACCGGATACAGGTCGAAGAGCGTGGCGACGTACCGCCGGTCGTGTTCATCCCGCTCGTGGTACGGCCAGATGCGCTCCAGCTGCCGCCAGGTGTAGATGGTGAGGACGGCCGTGTCTTCACTGTCGAGGACGATGAACCTCCCGGCTTCGGCTTTGACCACAGTGACCCAGTGCGCCCATTCGCGAACGCAGAGCAGACACGGATGCCCGTGCCGTAGATGGCGAAGGAGCTGCTCGCGGGCCTCGGCCGGCTCGTGGCGGCGGATCGGCGGCAAGTCGCAGTGGAACCGGCGCGCCGCGCGGCGGAGCTGATCCTCGTCAGTTCCCTCCGACGGCTCCGCGGCGGCGATGGCGGTGATGACGTCCTCGCGCGCGAAGATGCCGAGCGTCACGAGAGCGTGTTTGAGCGCGAACGGTCCGCATTGCCAGCGGTTGGGTTGTGGGTAAAGGCTCATTCAGCCACGAGAAGGGAGCGGACCGGTCGAAAAGCGAACATATTCCTACAACGCCGCACGAGCAACGAGGCCCGCGGGCTCGGCTCCACGCCAGCCGGCCGTCGCTGCTCCACCCGAGGCCTCACGAGCGTCACCATCTTCTTCACGGCATGCCTGCAAAGCGTACCGTCGTCGCAATCGTCTTCAACCACGTGGGCCCGGACGAGTACATCGCGCTCCGCAAGGTAGATCCCGCCAGCCTGAGCTTCGAGCCCGAGTACCCGATCAACGTCGCAACCGTGCTCGAGGAGTACGAGGCGATTCGCAAAGCGCTGTGGAAGGTGGGCTACCGGGCCAACCTGTTCAACATGGAGGACGATGTCGACCGGCTGATCGCGTATCTGCGCAAGCGCCGGCCGGACGTCGTCTTCAACCTCGTGGAGCACGTGCGCGACGACTCCGCGCTGGAGTTGGCGGTGGCTGGCCTCTACGAGCTGCTCGGGATCCCGTTCACCGGCGCGGGGCCGCTGGCCCTGGGCCTGTGCCAGCGAAAGGGAACGACCAAGCAGCTGCTGCTCGCCAACGGAGTGCGGACGCCGCGCTTCCACTTGCTCGAGGGACCGCTGCTGCGCCGGCGACACGGCTTGCACTTTCCGATCATCGTCAAGCCGTCGCGCCAGGACGCGAGCGTCGGTGTGGAAGCGGAGTCGGTCGTCTACGACCAAGCCCAGCTCCACGCGCGGATCGCACGAACGTACGAGGACTACGGTCCACCGATTCTGGTCGAGGAATTCATCGAGGGACGCGAGCTGCATGTGGCCGTGCTGGGCAACGATCCGCCCAGGGCCCTCCCGATCCTGGAGTACGAGCTCTCCGGGCTGCCGTCGCACCTGCCGCGTATCATCAGCTACGCCGGCAAATGGGATCCGCTGCAGGAGGAGTATCACCGGGTGGACACGATCTGCCCCGCCAAGCTGCGTCGCCAGGTGGAGCGGCGCGTGCGAGAGGCGGCGTTGGCCGCGTATCGGCTCACCAACTGTCGGGACTACGCCCGCATCGACGTGCGGCTATCCAAGGACTCGAGAGTCTACATTCTCGAGGTCAACCCGAATCCGGATCTGACCGAAGAGGTGTCGTACATGGAGTCCGCCGCGGCGGCGGGGATGTCGTTCGGGGAGACGCTCAAGGCCATCGTCGAAATGGCGCTGTCGCGGCGGTAATCGCGACGGCGGGCGACACGCATCTCGTCCATGTGGAGCAGTCAATCGAGATCGTCGAGGTGCCTCACGACGCCGAGCAGGACGTTCGCGCCGTTGATGCAATCCCGGTCCTTCGTCAGCTCGCGCGGCGAGTGGCTCAGACCATCCACGCTCGGCACGAAGATCATGCCCGACGGACAGACGACCGTCATCTGCTGCGCGTCGTGTCCGGCGCCGCTGGGAACGAATGTGGTACTGAGACCCAGGCCGCAGGCCACTCGCTCGATGGCGTCGCGCACGCGCGCGTGCGTCGGTGCTGGTGTGACGTGCGTGGTGGGACGGAATTGCACCCTCGTGCCAGTGTCGCGCGCGATCTCGCCGGCACGCGACTCGATCGCGGCGTACAGCGTTTCCACGGTGGCGGGAACGAGGTCGCGCAGCTCGAGCGTCGCGACGACCCGGCCTGGAATGACGTTTGCGGCTCCCGGATGAATCGTCAAACATCCGACCGTTCCGACGTGGCGTCCGGAAACCGAGGTCACGACCCCGTGCACCGCGTCAATGAATCGTGCGGCTGCGAGCAGTGCGTCGTGACGGTCGGGCATGGGCGTCGTTCCCGCGTGCGAGGCGACACCGTCGAACGTCACCTCCCAGTACCAGATGCCGACGATCCCCTCGACGATGCCGATGTCAGTCGCGCCGCGTTCTAAAACGCGCCCCTGCTCGATATGCAGCTCCACGTAGGCCGCGCGGCTGCCCGGCGCGAGCACGCAGTCGCCGAGGCGACTAGGATCGCCGCCCAATCGGCGAATGCCGTCTCGCAATGTGAATCCACTTACGGCCGTGCGCGACAGCTCGGCGGCGTCCAGTCGGCCAGCGACCGCCTTGCTCCCGACGATTCCCCCTTCCTCGTTCTGAAAATCCACCACTTCGAGCGGATGGCGGAGCTGCTCCGCGCTCGCGCCGAGCGTCCGCGCAACTTCGAGCGCCGCGAGCACGCCCAGCGCGCCGTCGTAGCGACCGCCATCGGGAACGGTGTCGGTGTGCGAGCCGATGACGATCGGCGCGAGCGAAGGGTCGCGCCCCTCGAGGCGCGCGAAGGTGTTGCCGGCCGTGTCGACGCGGACAGCCATTCCGGCTTCTACCATCCAGCCGCGCACGAGCGCGCGCGCCTCGAGGTCGTCGTCGCTGTACGCCGGCCGGTTGACGCCACCCGCGGCCGTCGCGCCAATCGCCGCCAGATCTCGAAGGCGCGCGAGGAGGTGGCTCCCGTCGACGAGCGATGCCATCTAGCGCTCGGCGCCCGTCAGCGGCACCGATGCAATCGCACTATCCTGCTGCCACACGCGTCGCCCACGCGTCGCCAGCGTGACGATCGCCAACACAGCGACATTCACGATCAGCGCCACGATGCCAACGTTCAGGTCCTTCACGACGTCTGGCGCCCAGGGGAGCAGCGTGGCCAGCGAGCTCCCGGAAAGAGAGATGTACGCGACGGTCGCCACGCCGGCCACGATTCCGGCGAACGCGCCCGCGGCTGTCATCACGGGCCGGCGTCCCAGCGAGAGAACCACGGCCGGGAAGAGCTGCGTGACCAGGTTGTAGCCCATCAACAGCAGGTTCACGATCGCACTGCCGCCGCGCAGTGTGAGCACCACGGCGACGAGCGTGACGATTGGCACGAGCCCGCGCGCGAGCAGGGACACCTGGCGATCGCTCGCCCCCTTCGTGAGCGGACGGTACACGTTCTGCGCCAGGATCGTGGCCGCCGAGATGAGGATCATCGAGCCCGGCACGAGCGCCGTGAGTACTCCCGCCGCTCCGATGAGCCCGAGCATCGGCGCGCCGAACGTGTCGCGCGAGATCCGCAGCAGCGAGAGATCGGCGTCGGAACCGCGTAGCCCGGGCACGACGAGCACGGCCGCGAACCCGGTGAAGAAGACGAACAGGATCACCAGCTGATAGAGCGGCAGCAGCATCGCGTTCTTGCGGAACACATCGTCGTTCTTCGCCGTGTACACGCTCGCGAAATACTGCGGCCACATATAGAAACCGAGTGCCGAGAGCAGCACCGTCGAAATGAACCAGGCCGGGCTGCTGCCGCGATTCGGCAGCGTGAGGAATCCGGGCTTCGCGGCCTCGATCCTCGCGAACATCGCCCCGTAGCTCCCGTAGTAGTGGAGCGGCAAGTAGATCCCTATGCCGATGGCGACGCCGAGAATCATCACGTCCTTGAGCGCCGCGGTCCATGCGGAGCCGCGGACGCCGGAGATCACGACGTAGGCCATCAGCCCGACGGCGCCGGCCCACACCGCCACCGAGGACGGCACGGATCCGTACGACGCCTCGGACACGATGATGCCGAGTCCCTTGAGCTGCAGCACGAGATAGGGCACGAGCGCGGCGACGCTCACTCCGGCGACGAGGACGCCCAGCGCGCGGCTCTCGTATTTCTGCACGAAGTAGTCCGCCTGCGACACCAGCCGCCGCTCTTGGGCGTAGCGCCAGATCACGGGCAGCAGGAAGTACGACATGCAATACGCGATGGCGCCGTAGCACAGAATGTAGAGCGCCGGTGCACCGCGGCCGTACGCCCAGCCGCTGCCGCCGAGGAAGGTGAACGTCGTGTAGATCTCGCCGGCCATCAGGAGAAACACGAAGATGGCGCCGAAGCCGCGTCCGCCGACGCTCCATTGTTCGAGGCTCATCTCGTGGCCTCGGCGCGCGAGCAGCGCGAGCGCCACAGCCACGACGAAGAAGAACGCGATGATGACGAGCGCCGTATTCATGCGCGCCGCTCGTCGTCAGGCGTGGCGCGGTGATCGAGCGCATACAACAGCGCCATGCAGGCGGCCGAGAGGACGACCCAGGCCACGATCCACGAGAGCAGGAAGGGCAGCCCCAGTACCAACGTGCGGACGCGGTTCGCGAATGGCACCCCAGCCAGCATGCCGATCGGAGGGACGACCGCGAGCCAGTGGTAGGGTCGAAGTCGGAGTGGTGTGATCGAGAGTGCCACGGGTGTCTCCGGACTCGGTGGGGGCCGGCGCCCCCGTTTGCGCCCAGCGCGCTCCTCGCAATATGATTACTGCGCTTCTTCCATAGATAGATATCCGCATGAATTGCCGCCCGAGACGGGCCACGCGCACGCTCGCTGCCGCCGTCGCCAGCCTCGCCCTCGCCGCACCAGTCGCGCGCTCCGCTCACGCGCGGGGGACGCCGACCGACCGCGTCGTCTGCGTCTCGAAACAGATCAACGAGTTCATGTTCGCGATCGGCGCCCAAGGCGTCCTCGTCGGACGCGATCTGACGTCGATCTATCCGCCGGAGATCCTCAAGCTCACCTCCATCGGCTACCATCGGGCGCTCAACGCCGAAGGCATCATCTCGCTGCGGCCCACGCTGTTCCTCACCGACGGCAACTTCGGCCCCGCCGAAGTCGCCGCGCAAATCGAGAAGGTCGGCATTCCGATCCTCACGATCAAACCGGGTCAGTCGATCGACAGCGCCGCGGCGCTGCTCGTCACGCTCGGCAAGCGTTTCCATCGGGAGCGTGCCGCCGACAGCATCGCGGCCGCGATGAAGACGAAGATGGCCGCCGCGCTCAAGGACACACTCGAGTGGGCCGGAAGCCCCAAGCCCCGCGTGCTCATCATGCACTTCGGCCAGATCGCGAACAACTACCTCGGACTCCGGCGGGGCAGCATCGGCGATCAGATGCTCCGGTGGGCCGGCGGCGCGAACGCGCTCGATTCGATCGGCGGGATGCAGCGACTCACGCCCGAAGCCATCGCGAAGGCAGCGCCGGACATCATCATTGCGACGGACGTCGGTTTCGACCGCTTCGGCAGCGCGGAGAAATTCGCGGCGATGCCCGGCGTCGATCTCACGCCCGCGGCCAAGGCGCATCGCATCTATCGCATCGAGGAAGACGATGTGATGTACTACGGACCGCGCACGGTGGACGCGCTCCACCGCATCGAAGCGATTCTCCATCCTGGCGCGGGACGCAAGTAGCGCCGGCGCGCGAATGCCGGAGCGCCGCGGCTACGGCCGAACGTACCTGCTGCTCACCGTTCTTCTCGCCGGTGCGGTGGTCGCGTCCGCGTCGCTCGGCGCGTTTCGATTCACGCCCGCCGAGATGTTTCGGTATCTCCTCCAGGCGATCGGGCTGAGCGAGCCGACGGCGGCGGACACGCTGTCGCGCAACGTCTTTCTCCAATTGCGTCTCCCGCGCGTGATCGTCGCCGGCCTCACGGGCGCCGTGCTCGCCGTATCGGGGACGCTGATGCAGGGACTCTTCCGCAATCCGATCGTCGAGCCGGGGCTCGCGGGAACGTCGGCGGGCGCGGCGTTCGGCGCGGCGATGGTGTTCGTCCTGGGCGAACGCACGACGCTCGCCTTCACGCAGCCGCTCGGCACCCTCGCCGTGCCGCTCTTTGCGTTCGTCGGCGCGTTTCTCGCGACGATGCTCGTGTACCGGGCATCGGCGACGTTTGGCAAGGTGAACGTGTTCACGCTCCTGCTCGCGGGCATCGCGGTGAACGCCGTGTGCACCGCCGGTACGGGTTTCCTCTCGTACATCGCGCGCGACCCGCAGGCGCGGAACATCACGTTCTGGAACCTCGGAACGTTCACGACCGCGAACTGGCGCGGGACGATCGTCATCGGCGTCGTGTTCGCGGCCTCGTTCGCCGCGCTGTTCCCGCATGGCAAATCGCTCAACGCGCTGATGCTCGGCGAGGACGAAGCCGCGTCGCTCGGCATCGATCCGTCGGCGCTCATCCTGCGGCTCATCGTCATCAACACGGCGATGGTCGCGGTGGACACGGCCATGGTGGGCGTGATCGCGTTCATCGGACTCGTGGTTCCGCACATCCTGCGCATGCTGTGGTCGTCCGATTACACGTTTCTGATTCCCGCCTCGGCGCTGGCGGGCGCGTTCTTGATGGAGGTGATCGACGTGATCGCGCGCTACGTGATTCCGCCGGCCGAGCTGCCGATCGGAATCATCACGGCCGTGATCGGCGCGCCGGTGTTCCTGTGGATTCTGCTGCGGCAGCAGCGCGCCGGGGGAGGGGGCATCGTGCTCGATGGTTGAGCTGCGGGGCGTTCACTATCGTGCGGGCGGCGCGCACATCGTGCGCGGCGTGAGCCTCGCCTTTCGCGCGCGCCGGTTCAACGTGATCCTGGGCCCGAACGGCGCCGGCAAGTCCACGGTGCTCAAGCTCGCGACGGGTCTGCTCGACGCCACCGAGGGCGCCGTGACGTACGGCGGCGAAGCGGTGCAGGCGATCGGCGTCGCCGCGCTCGCTCGGCGGCGCGCGGTGCTGTCGCAACATGTCGAGCTGGCGTTTCCGCTGCCCGTGGAAGACGTGGTGATGATGGGACGCTACCCGCACTTCGCGCGCGTGCCGTCGCATCGCGATCGCGAGATCGTGGCGCAGGCGCTCGAGGTGGTGGAGATGACGGGCTTTCGATCCCGCTCCTATCCGACGTTGTCGGGTGGCGAGCAGCAGAAGGTGCAGCTCGCGCGCGTCCTGGCGCAGATCTGGACGGACGACGCGCATCCCGGCGAGAAGTACCTGTTTCTCGACGAGCCCACGTCGAACCTCGATGTCTACTATGAGCTGCACCTGCTCGAGGCGGCACGGGCGCTGCTCGGGCGCGGCTGCACCGTCATCGCGATTCTGCACGACATCAATCAGGCGTTGCGCTATGGCGACGCGTTCTTCATGCTCGAGCACGGTCGCCTCGCGCAGGAGACGGACGACGCCTCCGCGATATCGGCCGAGCTGATCGAGCGCGTGTTTCGGGTGCGTGCGCGCCGGGCGGCGGACGCCGACAGCGGCGATGTGTTCTGGCGATTCGACTCGCAGCGCCGTCCGGACTAATCCGCCGCGATGCTCTGACGCACCATCTGCTCCGCCGGCGGTGTCTTGGGAAGCACGATGCGGAACGTGCTGCCTGCCTGCAGCTGACTTTCCACCGTCACGTCGCCGCCGAGCAGCCGTGCAAGGCGCCGTGTCGTGCTGAGCCCCAAGCCGCTGCCGCCCGCCTTGCGCGTCTTGCGTTGCTCGACCTGCCAGAAGGGCTCGAAGATGTTCTCCAGGTTCTCTGGAGCAATGCCAATTCCAGTATCCTGAACCTCGAACACGACGTCGTCGTCGCGCGCGAACGCGCGCACGGTGACGCTCCCGCGCTCGGTGAACTTCACGCCATTGGCGATGAGATTGACGAGCATCTGCCGGAGGCGCGCGCCGTCCGTGCGGAGCGTCAGCGTCCGGTCGATGTCCGCCGCGCCCAGCGCGAGGTGCTGCGCGCGCGCCGCGGGCATCACGACCACGATCGCCTCGTCGACGATCGTCTTCGCCCGGACGTCGCCGACGTGAGGGGACTCGCGCCCCGTGTCGAGGCGCGCATGCAGGAGGATCTCTTCGATGAGCGCGAGGAGCTGCCGCGCGCTGACCATGATGCGATCGAGCTGCTTTCGCTGCTCGTCGTTGATCTCGCCGGTGATCCCGTCCGCGAGGAGCTCGTCGTATCCGATGATGGCCGTGAGCGGCGTTCGCAGCTCGTGGCTCATCGTCGCGAGAAAGTTGGCTTTGGATTCGTTCGCGGCGACGGCGGCGTGGTACAGCTCCGCGTTGTCGATCGCGACGGCGGCGCGCCGCGCGAGATCGCGCGCCAGCGCCAGCGCGTGCTCGTCGAACGACCGCGCATCGCCGGTCCGGACCATCGTGAGCGCGCCGATGATGTGGCCTCGCGCCGTCATCGGAACGATCATCGCCGAGCGAACGTTCAGCTCGCGAATCGCCTCGAGATGCGCCGGGCTGCGCGCCTGTGCGGCGAGAAAGGCGTCGGTCACGTCCGGGATGAATTGGGTTTCGCCGGTGCGAATCACCTGCGCGAGCCCGGTCGACGCGCTGGGATCGAGATTGTAGCTTGCGCGCACCTTGCTCATGTGCCGGAGCGCCGGCGTTTCGATGTGCGATGCCGCGAGCTGCTTGATCTCGCCCTCGACGAGCAGGTCGACGCTGCACCAATCGGCGAACCGCGGGACGGCGAGTCGCGCCGCGGCCGCGACCGTCGTCTGGTAGTCGAGCGACGACGCCAGAATGCTGCTGGCCTCGTCGAGGAACCGGAGACGCGCCGCGTGCTCGAGCGCCTCGCGCCGGGCCTCGTTGGCTTCCTCGAGAGCGACCTCGAGCTTCGCCACCGAGGTGTCGGCGCGCCGCCGCACGACGCGCGTCGAACGCATCGACATGACGAACGCGACGCACAACGCCAGCAGGGCGACGGTCGCGGTGATCGCGAAGACATCCTCGAATCGCAGGGTCACGGCTAGACGACGAGCGGTGGCCTCCCCGCCCGGTGACGGACCCAGTTCGCCGACGCGAGCACCGCCGGCCGCGAGACGATCCAGCGCATGAGCTCGTGCTTCTTCGGGAAGTGCAGAAGGACGAGCCCCGCGAGAATGGTCAGAATGCCTTGGCCCGGCAGCACGAGCATCGCGAGTCCCGCCACGATGAGCAGCACGCCGAGCGCGTTTCGGGCGGCGAGGAGGCCGGCGCGCACGACCGGATGACGGTCGGCAAACGGGGAGTGTTGATGCTTGCCGGGCCCAAAGTAGTCATGGGGAATCCGCACGAGCAGCCATGGCACGGCGACCACGCTCGCGACGAACATGATCGCGGAAATGGCGATGAGCCAACCGACGAGCTGGCCGTGCGCTCGAGTCCATTCTGCGGCGGTGTCCATACTCCCTTGGGAAGGGCAAGCGTAATACCCGGCAGCGCCCGATTCGGCGATTGCTCATCCATCGCGCCCGGCAGTACACTTCGGTGAGCAGCCATGATCAATCGACGAACCTTCCTTCAGCGCCTCGGGCTTGCGGCCGGCGGACTCGTCTCCGTCCCCCGCTTCGCATGGGCGCAATCGTACGAATTCGTGTTCGCTCGGCTGCGGTACGACTCCGGCGACTGGGACTACAATCCCAAGGTCTGCGCGAACGTCCTCGACGCCGTCGTGCAGTACACCGAGATCCCGGTTCGTCAGGACGAGGTCGTGATCACGCTCGACTCCGCCGAGCTGTCGTCGTTTCCGTTCGTGTTCATGACCGGCCACAAGCTCGTGCGCTTCAGCGACAAGGAGCGACAGGGCCTCGTGCGCTACGTCGAGAACGGCGGGCTTCTCTTCTCGGACGACTGCAACCACGACGTGAACGGCCTCTACGCCAAGTCGTTCGAGGCCGAGATGCATCGCGCGTTCACCGGCGGCGACGTGCTCGCGAAGATCCCCAATACTCATCCGGTTTTCCGCGCCTTTTTCAAGTTCGACGGCCCGCCGCAGACGAGCCACGAGCTGAACGGCTGGGGCGACAACGTCGTCCACGGCTATTTGCGCGGCGTCGAGCGACGCGGACGGCTTGGCGTCGTCTACGCCAACCAGGACTACGGCTGCGAGTGGGACTACGACTGGAAGAACAAGCGCTTCCGCACGCGCGACAACACCATGTTCGCCGTGAATCTCGTCGTCTACGCGATGACATAGCGCGGCTGATGATCGAAGGCCGCCCCAGTCGCACCGCGCAGCGCGTGGCGCTTCGCCGCGCGGCGCACCAACTGATCGATCGGCCGATCGTCCACGAGGATCCGCTCGCGTTGCGCATCGTTGGCGCGGACGAAGCGGCGGCCCTTCGCGCCGAACCGGCGCAGTTCGAAGGCGGCGCCTTCGCTCCGGTGCTGCGCGCATTTCTCGCCGTGCGCAGCCGGATCGCCGAAGAGGCGCTCGCGGCCGCGGTCCAGGACGGCGTGAATCAGTACGTCGTCCTCGGCGCCGGGCTCGACACGTTCGCTTATCGCAACCCATTCCCGCACGTGCGCGTGTTCGAGGTCGATCATCCGGCGACGCAAGCGTGGAAGCGCCAGCGGCTCGCCGAGGGCGGCCTCGATGTTCCGGCGAATGTGTCGTTCGCCTCGATCGACTTCGAGACCGAGCGCCTGCCCGACGTTCTTCGCGCCGCCGGTCTCGACGCGTCCGGGCCCGCGTTCTTCTCGTGGCTTGGCGTCACGCCGTACCTCGAGACGGCGACGACGCTCGAGACGCTCGAGAGCATCGTCCCGTTCGCCGCCGGCGGCGGTGGCGTCGCCTTCGACTACAGCGTTCCGCCCGAATCCCTGTCGTTGGTGCACCGCGCCGCGTTCGCGCTCTTGGCCAAACGCGTGCGTGATGCCGGCGAGCCGTTCCGTGGCTTCTTCGAGCCCGAAAGCATTCAGACGTCGATGCGCACGATGGGGTTCACGACCATCACCGATCTCGGCGGTGACGAGATCAACGCGCGCTGGCTCGCGAATCGCGCCGACGCCCTTCACGTCGGATCGGCTGGACGAATCCTGATCGCTCGAGCCTGATTCACCGAAGTTTCATGATGACTTGGGCCATCCCGGGCCTGGACTCCGTCCGGGTTGCTCGCCGTTTGCACTATGGCTCCGCTGAGCCAACGTAGTCTTTTGCCGGCGGAGATTCAGGACCATGGCAGCATCGATACTCGACAATCTCAAACAACTCATCAATCAAGGAGCCGTCTCGAGCATTGCCGAACGGCTTGGCGAGAATCCGCAAAACGTCCAACGCGGCCTGTCGGCCGCGTCGACGTCGATTCTTGGCGGACTCGCCAACAAGACGGACAATCCTGTCGCGATGAGTCAGGTATTCGACCTGATCTCGAAGCCGGGGACCGGCGCGGGCGCTCTCGCGGACGACGTCGCGCTCGCCCGCGAAGGACAACAGCCGACCGAGCTCGCCAATCTGAGCAGCCGCTTCCTCGCCGATCTATTTGGTGAGCGAGCATCGCTCGTCAACGGCGTCGTCTCCGAGTCGAGCGGATTGAGCGGACAGTCGACCGCGTCGATCATGAAGTTCGCCGCGCCGCTCGTGCTCGGATTCCTCGGCCGCCACGTGCGCTCGGGCGGGCTCGACGTTCGCTCCTTCACGCGGCTTCTGGCCGACTCGAAGGACGAGATCATGCGTGCGGCCCCTCCAGGACTGGCGAGCGCGCTCGGCGTCGAGCGCCCGCGGGCGTCGGTCCCGGAGCGCGAGGCCGAGCTCCAGTCGGATCGTCGCGACGCGTCGGAGGACTTTTCTCGTCGCGAGCCGATTCCCGAGGCGAAGCCGGGCGGCCGCTGGTTGTGGCCGACGCTCGCCACGCTCGCCATTCTCGCCCTGATCTGGGGCGCTCGCTCACGATCGCATCGCGCGCCGAGCATCGACACGACGTCGGTCGCCGGCGGTGAAGTCGCGCCGCCGTCGCCGGCCCCCGCCATCGCGCCGCCGGCATCCACGGCACCGTTGGCCGGTGCGACATCGGTCTCGCTGCCGAACGGCACGACGCTGAACGTGGCCCCCGGCGGATTCGAGTCTCGCGTCGTCGGATTCCTGACCGACTCGTCGATGCATGGCGACACGACCTGGTTCGCCTTCGACCGCTTGAACTTCGAGAGCAACTCGGCGCGGCTGTCGTCGGAGTCCGACCCGCAGCTGGACAACGTCTCGAAGATCCTCCAGGCCTACCCGAACATGCACGCGAAGATCGGCGGGTTCACCGACAACACGGGCAGCGCGGCGGCCAACATGAAACTGTCCGCGGATCGAGCGAACAGCGTTCGCGCGGCGCTGATCAAGGATGGCGTATCGGCCTCGCAGATCACCGCGAAGGGATATGGCGCCGAGCATCCGATCGCCGACAACTCGACCGAGGAAGGTCGGGCGCAGAATCGTCGCATCGGTCTGTTGATCGTCAAGAAGTAACGAGCGGAAAACCGCGGTATGAGACGGAAGGTTCGTCGCGGCGCAGGTGCCGCGACGAACCTTCTCGCGTTCAGCCATGGGTCGACCACGAGGTCGAACATAGACTCGGGCCTTCCCGCGAAACCCCCCGCGTAATTTTGCGGTAGTATTCCAGCCATCCCCCCCCCCAAGCTCGGAATCGCCCATGCGGAACCTCAGGCTCGCGCTCCGGACGCTCGCACGCACGCCGTTCATCACCGCCGTCGCCGCGCTTTCGCTCGGGCTCGGCATCGGCGCCAACTCGGCGATCTATTCGATCTTCTACCGGATGGTGCGGCAGGATCTGCCCGTCGCCGGCGCCGACCGGCTCGTGAACTTCAGCGCGCCCGGACCGAAAAACGGAAGCCAATCGTGCGGCCAGGCCGGGCCGTGCACGGACGTCTTCAGCTATCCGATGTTCCGCGACCTGCAGAAGGCGAAGCTGCCGGCCTTCGTCGCGATCGCCGGCCATCGCGACCTCGGTGCGAACATCAGCTTCGAGCGGCACGCGTTCGCCCGTGGCGGGCTGCTCGTGTCGGGGAGCTACTTTCCGATCCTGGGAGTTCGCCCCGCGCTGGGACGCTTGATCTCGCCTCCGGACGACGATGCGGCCGTGGCGCCCGCCGTCGTTCTCGCCTACTGGTTCTGGGAGACGAGCCTCGGCGCCGATTCGAGCGTCGTCGGCAAGACGCTGACGGTGAACGGGAAGGCGACGACGATCGTGGGTGTCGCGCCGGAGACGTTCAATGGCACGACGTACGGGTCGCGGCCGGCGTTCTACGCGGCGCTCGCGATGGGACCCACGCTGGGAACCGGCTCGGAGCGCCAGGTCGACGACCGGCGCTCGTACTTCATCTATGCGTTCGCGCGCCTCGCGCCGGGTGCGACGATCGAGCAGGCGCGGGCGCAGGTCAACGGCGTGTACCAGCCGATCCTCCGCGAGGTGGAAGCGCCGCTCCAGCGGAACATGGCCGACTCGGTGAAGGCGCGCTTCGTCGCGAAGCAGGTCGTCATCACGCCCGGGAGCCGCGGACAGAGCGACATGGCCGGCGACGCGGGCGGCCCGCTGTTCATGCTGTTCGCCATCACGGGGCTCGTCCTGCTCATCGCCTGCGCGAACATTGCGAATTTGCTCATGGCGCGCGCGACGAACCGCGAGCTCGAGATGGCGGTTCGCCTTTCCCTCGGCGCGATGCGTCGCCAGTTGCTCGCGCAGCTGCTGACGGAGACGATCGTGCTCGCGTTCATCGGCGGCCTCGCGAGCCTCTTCTTCGCGTCGTGGACCCTGCAAGGCATCTCGGCGCTGCTGCCGGCGGAGGTCACGGAACAGCTGGCGTTCGGGATGAATTGGGCGGCGGTGATCTTCGCGGGTGTGCTCTCGCTCACGACGGGCATCGCCTTCGGGCTGTTTCCCGCGCTGCACAGCACGAGGCCGGATCTCGTCACCGCGTTGCGCAACAACTCCGGCAAGCTCGCCGGCGGACGCACGGCGCGCCGCTTCCGGACGACGCTGGCGACGGCGCAGATCGCGCTCGCGATGGCGCTCCTCATGAGCGCGGGACTCTTCCTCAAGAGTCTCTGGAAGGTGAAGCGCGTCGACCTCGGCCTTCGCGCCGAGAATCTGTCGACGTTCTCGGTGACGCCGGAGCAGAACGGCTACGACTCCGTACGCACGCGCACGCTGTACACGCGCATCGAGGACGAGCTCGGGGCCTTGCCCGGTGTGTCGGCCGTCACGTCGACCATGGTGCCGCTGATCGCCGGGAGCAACTGGACCCAAACGGTGAAGGTCGAGGGCTTCAAGACCGACGAACACGGCAACAACTCGGGCGCCAGCTTCAACGGCATCGGATCCAGGCACTTTCGCGCGATCGGCGTTCCGCTGCTCACTGGACGCGAGTTCACCGACGCGGACGATGCGCGCGGCGCGAAGGTGGCCATCGTCAACGAGGCGTTCGCGAAGCACTTCGGCCTCGGCGCCAATCCGGTGGGGAAGCACATGGCGCTCGGCTCGTCGGACACGGTGCCGCTCGACATCGAGATCGTCGGTCTCGTGCGCGACATGAAGTACTCGAAGGTCAAGCAGGAAACGCCGCCCGTGTTTTTCCGGCCGTACCGGCAAATGGGGCGCGTGGGCTCGATGTACTTTTACGTGCGCTCCGCATCCGACCCCACGACATGTTGCGATCGATGGCGGCCGTGGTGCAGCGGTTGGATCCGATGCTGCCCGTCGAAAACTTGCGAACGATGCCGGAGGAGATTCGTCGCAACACGTTCGAGGACCGCATGATCTCGACGCTCGCCGGATCGTTCGCGCTGTTGGCGACGCTCCTCGCGTCGATTGGCCTCTATGGCGTGCTGGCGTACTCCGTCGCGCAGCGCACGCGCGAGATCGGCGTGCGCATGGCCCTCGGCGCGAACGCGGGCGAGGTGCGCATGCTCGTGCTTCGGCAGGTCGGTGTGATGGTGTGCATCGGCGGCGTGATCGGGACTCGCGGGCGCGTTCGGGTTGAGCAAGGCCGCGCAGTCGATGCTCTATCAGATGAGTGGAGCGGATCCGGCAGTGATGGCCGCGTCGGTGGTGTTGCTCGCGCTCGTGGCCCTGGCGGCGGGCTATGTGCCCGCGCTCAGAGCGTCGCGCGTGGACCCGATGCAGGCGCTGCGGTACGAGTAGCGGCGGAGGGTGGTCATTCCACCCGCAGAGTCTTCGCGGGATCCACCCGCGCCGCTCGCCGCGCCGGAATCCACGTGGCGGCCGACGCCACCGCGAGCAACACCGGCGCGATCACCAGTCCGATCAAGTAGGGATTCACATTCGGCGCGATCACCAGCCCCCGCGAGAGTCCGATCTTCAGCGCGGCGACGCTCAGCGGAAGTCCCAGCGCCAGCGCGATCAGGCTCACGCGCACCCCGGACGCCAGAAACATCCCCGCGACTCGCATCGGTTCCGCGCCCACCGCGATGCGAATGCCGATCTCGCGCGTGCGCTGGCGCACCGCGAGCGAGACGACTCCGTACAGCCCCAGCGAGGCGAGCAGCAACGCGAGCGCGCCTCCGGCGCCGACGGCCGCGGACATGCGTAGCGTCTCCTCATACTCCTCGGCGTCCGCCTGTGCGAGCGTGCGCACGGACGTCACCGGCATCGACGGGGCCTGCGCCCGCACGAATCGTTGCAGCTCCGTCAGATACGGCGCCGCTGGCCCGCGCGTGCGCACCAGGATGCGGTCGTGCCGCCACTGCGTTCCATGGGCGGTGTACACTCGCGTCGGAGCGTCTCCGGTCGCAGCCCCGCCGTTCCATGTCATTCCCGGCAGCCGGCGCGTCGCATCGTACACCCCGATCACGGTCATCGAGATCGAGTCATCGTTGAGCCCGGGCAGCGCGGGTGACGCGAGCGTGCGCCCGACCGGATTCGCGTCTCCCCAAAGAGTGCGCGCGAGATCGCTGCCGATCACGACGGGATAGTCCGTCGCCGCCGTATCGGCGAGCGCCACGTCGCGACCGAGGACGATGGGGACGTCGACGAGCGAGAACCATCCCGGCGCCGTTCCTTCCATGTGCACGATCGACGGAATCGTGTCTACCGCGTTCGAGAACACGCTGCGAATCGCAAACGCCGTGACGTCGGAGACCGCGCCGAGCACCTCGGGCTGTGCGGCGATGTGCGGGACGAGCGAGTCGACGGCCTCGCCGCGCTGCCCCGGCGCGCCCGTGCGCGTCAGCGGCCGAAATTCGGCGGCGATGACGCGGCTGCTCATCTCGGGCGACAGCGGCTTGTACTCCGCGATCGCCAGCGAGAGCATGGTGCCGAGCAGCACGAGCAGCGGTTGCGACAGCGCGATCTGCGCCACCACGAACCCGCGCTGCAGTCGCGAGCGACTGCTGGTCGCCGTGCCGGAGTCGCGCAGCGCGTTCGAGACGCCCGCGCGCGTCGCGTGCAAGGCCGGCGAGAGGCCGAAGAGAATCCCCGTGCCCACCGCCATCGCCAGCACGAACGCAAACGTGCCGAGGTCGGGCGTCAGGTCCACGCCGTCGATCTCGGTCTTCATCTGATAGACGAGAAGCCACCACGCCAGCGTGAGACCCAGCGCACCGCCGGTGAGCGCGACGAGCGTGGACTCCGTGACGAGCTGTCGCAGCACCCGGCCTCGCGACGCGCCGAGCGAGAGACGCACGGCGATCTCGTGGCGGCGTCCCACCGCGGCGGCGACCATGAGCGAGCTCACGTTCATCCATCCGACGAGCAGGATGAGGATGCCGATGCCGGTGATGAGCGCGGCGCCCAGCAGCTTCTCGTGCGAGTCGTTCCCCGGCGGAAGCGCCTGCAGTGCGAGGACGTCCGCGGTCCGCGCCATTCCCACTCGTGTCGCCGAATCGGGGAGCGCGCTTGCGACCACCAAGCGCGCGAAGGCGGTGGCTCGTTCGCGCGACGCTCCGGGCGCGAGACGCGCGAAGAGCGAGAGCGCGTCGCCGTCGAGCCAGCGGCGCGAGACGCGGTCGATGTCGGCTCGCGCGCTCAGCGGAATCCAGAGTGCCGGCTCATTCATGTTGCTGACCGCGCCCTGGAACCGCGGCGGCGCCACCCCGACGACGTACACTCGCACGTCGTTCACCAGAACCCGGCGGCCGACCGCGGCGGCGGCGCTTCCATATCGTTGCTCGGCGACGGCAAACGACATCACGGCGGTCATGTCCGGCGCGTCGCCGGCGTTCGTTCGAAATCCCCGGCCCGCGGCCAGCCTCACGCCGAGCGCGCCGAAAAAGTTCGGCGTCACGAATTGCGCGCCGACACCGCGCGGGGCGGTGCTGTCGGCGGCGCCACCGACAACGATCTCGTCTTCGGTCCACGCCGCGACGTCGCGGAAGATCTCACGTCGCTCGGCGAGGGCAGTGAGCTCTCGCTGCGAGAACCCGCGACGCTGCCATTGAGCAGTCTGGGTGTGCCGCTCCCGCGCCCAAATGCGCGCGTGGGCGCCCTCGCTCGGCACCGCGGGCGCGGGGCGAACGAAGTGGGCCTGGAAGGTGGAGAAAATCGCCGCGTTGGCGCCCGTTCCGAGCGTGATCACGGCGACGGTGATCGCGGTGGTCGCTTTGTGGCGGGCGAAGTATCGGATCGCGAACTTCATGTCGCCGCGGAGCGTGTCGGCGCGCATGCGGAATGTCCCCCGCCGGAGACGAGTCGGGATCGTCGGCATGGATCACCGGACGATCCGGTGATCGTGAGAGTTTCAGCCTGAAATGCTCCGGCCGGACGAGACAGCGCGGCCGACTGCCGGCGACGACGAGAGCGCGGCTCTGGATGATTCGTGATCGTCGTGGCGGGCAGGAAGATCGAAACGACGGCAGCGACGCTGAAGCGGGAAGGGAAGCGTTGACGTTAGGCGTTGCTCGGCATCGGCCATCGTCGCGGAGGCGACCAGGTCGTAGACCTATACCTTCCAGGTCGCGCCCTCGACGAACGCTTGCGCCTAGTTGGCGGGGACCGAGCTACTCACAGCGTCGTCGAGGCCTCAGACGGTTTCGGCTGCTCCTGGAGCGCTACGCGGCAACGGGTACGCAGCCTAGCAAACGGCGGATTGGCGAGTCTGAACGGTCAAGGCGTTGCTGGCGCGTCGGTTGGCACGTCGATTGGCGTGAGACGTCCGGCCAAAGCCTGCAGATTCTTGCAGGCATTGTGCTTCCTTTGCAACGTATAATGACCATATACTTGGCGTTAGCGCGCGAACACGGAACAGTTTGGGGTTGCGAGTGCAGGTTCCGATCTCCATCGAAGCTTCAGCGGTTCGCATGCGGTGCTTGTCCGCCGGCCCGATCTTGCCTTTGGAGAGTTGCGGCGTCGCGGCCCACGCGCGCCGCGGCCCAGAGATCACGATGGAATCGTTGGGTATCTTGAGGCGCGATTGCTCCGCACCCTTCTCGGGGTGGCGCCGCTCCGGCCCGCACCGCTGGCCCATGCGCGCCAACAACTCTGAGGGTGGAATTGGCGTCCGGGCAGCGGTTCGTGCAGCCTTGGTCTCCGCTCGCGCGCTAACGAACGCTGCAGCTGACGGGCGATTTATGGATTGCGCATGCTTCGCATGCGCTTTTATTTGACTCGCCCGCAGCTGAGCTGGGGCGTTAGCGCGCGAACACGGAACAGTTTGGGGTTGCGAGTGCAGGTTCCGATCTCCATCGAAGCTTCAGCGGTTCGCATGCGGTGCTTGTCCGCCGGCCCGATCTTGCCTTTGGAGAGTTGCGGCGTCGCGGCCCACGCGCGCCGCGGCCCAGAGATCACGATGGAATCGTTGGGTATCTTGAGGCGCGATTGCTCCGCACCCTTCTCGGGGTGGCGCCGCTCCGGCCCGCACCGCTGGCCCATGCGCGCCAACAACTCTGAGGGTGGAATTGGCGTCCGGGCAGCGGTTCGTGCAGCCTTGGTCTCCGCTCGCGCGCTAACGAGGCTGTAGGAAAAGGCGGCGCGCGGGAACCGTGAAAGGGATGGTCGGGTTCAGAGAATCATCATCTCAGTCGGCCGAGTCCCCCTCGATCTGGATGCCCGTGGCCCGCTACAAGCACATCGACACGAATCCGAAGTTGCTGCCCGTCGACTTGGCGCGGCAGCTCCTCCCCGGGACGTTCGAGCATGCACTGAATCACCTGCTCGACGGTCCGATTGACCTATCGTCGTTTGATGCGCGGTTCCGGAACGACGAGACCGGCGCGCCCGCGTATCCGCCCGCGCTGCTCCTCAAGGTCGTGTTGTTTGCCTATTCACAGGGCATCGTGAGTAGTCGGAGGATCGAGCAGGCCTGTCGCGAGCACGTCACCTTCATCGCGCTGTGCGGCGATACGGCGCCGCACTTTACCACGATCGCCCACTTTGTCAGCACCGTGGGCGCGGACATCGCCCGGGTGTTCGCGGCGGTCGTTGCGATCTGCGACGCCCAGGGCCTGATCGGGCGCGAGATGTTCGCCATCGATGGCGTGAAGCTGCCGAGCAATGCGTCGAAGCGGCGGAGTGGAACGCGGGCCGACTTCGAGCGACAGGCGACCAAGCTCGAAGCCGTGGCGGCGACGATGCTCCAACGCCACCGCGAGGCGGATGCCACGCCGACCGAACCCGCGCTGGCGGTCAAAGCGGCGAAACGCATCGAGCGACTTGAGCGGGACGCGGCGCAAATCCGCGAATGGCTCGCCGCGAACCCCGACGAGCGGCGCGGCGTGAAGGGCGCGATTCGGAAGAGCAATCGCACCGATAACGAGAGCGCGAAGATGGCGACCGGCAAAGGGGTGATCCAAGGCTACACCGGCGTCGCGGCGGTCGACGACACGCATCAGATCATCGTCGAGGCCCAAGCGCATGGCACCGGATCGGAGCAAGAACTACTGCTCCCCGTGGTGACAGCCATGAAGGCGATGCTGTCCGCGCAATCCCGGATCACGGCCGATGCGGGGTATCACAGCGAAACCAACTTGCAACAACTCGCAGCGATGTCGGTCGCGGCGCTCATCGCCGACAACGAGATGCGCCGACGCGATGAGCGCTTCACGACCCAGGATCGCCATCAGGACGCGCCCGATCCGCTCCACGACAAGTCCGAGCCCGACGTGGAGGAGCCTGCGGTCTATCCGGCCAGCGATTTCCGATACGATGCCGACGCACGGACGTGCGTCTGTCCGGCCGGGAAGTCGCTGAATCGAGCCGGCCAGGATCACGTCAATCGGGACACCATTTGGACGCGCTTTCAGGGAAAGAAACGCGACTGCCTTCCCTGCGCGCATCGGACGCTGTGCCTCCGCACCCCGACGACGACGGCCGTGCGCTCCGTCATGTTCCTTCAGGGGAAGACCGCGCCTTTGCCCGAGACGCACACGGCCCGAATGAAACACCGGATCGACTCACCAGACGGTCGGATGCGGTACGGCCAACGCTTCGGGACGGTGGAGCCCGTGTTTGGCAATCTCTGCTACAACAAGGGACTCACCCGGGGACTCACCCGGTTCACGCTGCGTGGTCGAACCAAGGTCGATGGGCAGTGGAAGCTCTTCTGCCTGGTCCACAACATCGAAAAGCTGGCCCGTTCCGGCTATGCCCAGTAGACGAACGACGACAACCCGTCGCACGCACGATCGCCGTCGAGCACAACGCCTCGTCAGTACACTCTGATCCGAGCGGCGGGCCAGCCGCCAAAACCACGCGAGCCCTTCCATCTGGCATGAAATGGGGTTTTTCTACAACCTGAACGAACGCTGCAGCTGACGGGCGATTTATGGATTGCGCATGCTTCGCATGCGCTTTTATTTGCCTCGCCCGCAGCTGAGCTGGGGCGTTAGCGCGCGAACACGGAACACTTTGGCGTTGCGAGTGAAAGGGCCGAGCGCTGCCGAACCATGACCGTGTTGCATGCGGTGCACGTCCGCCGGCCCGATCTTGCGTTGGCAAGTCTCGGCGTGGCGGCCCACGCGCGCCGCGGCCCCGAGATCACGATGGAATCGTTGGGTATCGCAAGGCGCGATTGCTCCACAACGTCCGCAAGGGCCCTCGCTCCGGCCCGCCGCACCGGGCCACACGCACCAACAACTCTGAAGTTGAGATCCGTCGTCCGGGCGAAGGTTCGTGCAGCCTTGGTCGCCGCTCGCGCGCTAACGAACGCTGCAGCTGACGGGCGATTTAGGGATTGCGCATGCTGCGCATGCGCTTTTATTTGACTCGCCCGCAGCTGAGCTGGGCGTTAGCCAGCAATTCAGCCACGTCGGTGCAGTACAGTCGCGCCGCATTCCCATTCTTCCTGAGATCAACGAGGATGCGCTACCACCGCACGCGGGCCACGCTCCGGTACCGCCATATCCGCGCCCTGACAGTCCTCGTCACTGCGACGCTCATCGGTCTCTCAGCCGTGGCGCGCGCCCAACAGTCCCGGCCTGCGTTCCCGCCCGGAATCATCGTCCGAATTGACAGTCTCGCCCAGGCGCAACTCGCCCTCGATGGCGTCGGCGGCATGACCATCGGCATCGTGACGGAGGCGGGCGTCGCCTGGACAAACAGCTATGGATACGCCGACATGGCCCGGCACTCGCCCGCGTCGCGTGAGACGGTGTATCGTATCGGCTCGATCACGAAGCAGTTTACCGCGATCATGCTGCGGCAACTGGTTTCACGGCACGTCGTTCGGATGTCGGATGCGGCCGACCGATACCTGCCGGCGCTCGACTCATTGCCGGACGCAGGAATTCGCTCGCATCGCATCACGCTCCTCCAACTCGCGACGATGACGTCTGGTCTGGCGCAAGAGCCGGACGATGAGGAGCGCTATACGCAGGGCCGGCTCGACCACTGGGAGCAGAGCGTTGTGGCCGCGTTACGGCATACGAAGCTCGACGCCGAGCCAGGCGCAGCTTGGGAGTACTCGAACATCGGCTACGCCGCGCTCGGCGCAGCGCTGGAACGGGCCGCCAGGGTACCATACATCGACTACGTGCGACATCGACTACGTGCGCGAGCAGATCCTGATACCGCTCGGGATGACTCACACAGGATTCGTCCTCGACTCAGCAATGCGCGGTCAATTGGCAACGGGATACGCGATGGGTCACGGCATCGCTGACACGACGCAGCCTCACCGCGAGCTCGGCGGGCGTGGCTACAAGGTACCCAACGGCGGACTGTTTTCGACCGTCGACGACTTGGCGGCATTCGTTCGCTTCGAGATGGGGTATGGTCCGGATCGCGTCCTGCCACGGGCTGAGGTTGCGCGAGACTTTGCAGCGCTGACCTACGCTACGCCCGACCTGTCGTCCGGATATGGCGTCGGGCTTCACGCCATTCGCCATGGGTCGATCGTGGCGCTCGGCCATCCCGGCTCGGTTGCGGGATATCTCTCGGCCGCGTACTTCGACCCGGCGACGCACACCGGCGCCATTGTGCTGCGCAACGTCGATGATCCACACTTCGATGTGCTCGGGCTCTGTCTCCAGGTCTTGGAGCTCGTGTCTGCCGCACGGAAGTGAGCAGCACGTTCCTGGCGCCTTCGCGCTGCTGGCTAACGAACGCTGAAGCTGTCAAAGCATCGCCATTGTATTGTTGCGGCTGCGCCGCAACTCTTATTTGAATGCTTTGCAGCTTAGCTGGGGCGTTAGGCGGATGCCCAGGTTGTCAAGTACATTCGGGCCATGGCTCTGACCTTTGAATGGGATGCCCGCAAGGCGGCCGCAAATCTCGCAAAGCATCGCGTCTCGTTCGATGAGGCACTCACCGTGTTCGCTGATCCGCTCGGTCGCCTCCAGGACGACGATCGCCATTCAGTTTCCGAGACTCGGCTCATACTATTAGGGAGGTCCAGCGCCGATCGGCTGCTGGCCGTCATGTTCACTGACCGCGGGACTGAGCGAGTTCGCCTCGTCAGCGCCCGCCAAGCGACGCGCTCCGAGCGCCGACAGTATGAAGAAGCCCGCAAGTAAGAAAAGGCTAGCCCGCCCCCGTCGAGCTGCGGACGACGAGATCCTCCCTGAGTATGACTTCTCGACGGGGCGCCCCAATCCGTACGCCGCCCGGTTTCAGGCTGGCGTTACCGTTGTAACGCTCGATGCGGATGTGGCTGAGACCTTTCCGGATGCCGCCGCCGTCAACGACGCGCTGCGCGCTCTCGTTAAGATCGCCAATCGCCCTGCCAGAAAGTCGAGTTCGAAGCGCCGCACCGCCTAACGTGGCGTTGCAGTTGACAAGCGATCTGAGGATGGCGCCCGCTTCGCGGGCGCTTTTATTTGACTCGCTTGCAACTGAACTTGAGCGTTAGACCGACTACCATTTGCTCCGAGCCCGTGTCAACTAACTGGAATCTGGCTGAGCGCGTCAGGAAGCGATCGACCTCGCTGATCAGAACGCTGAATGACCAGCACATCTTTATCACCAAGACGCTTCCGTTGCTTAAGGCAAACAGAGATGAACTGGCGGAGTCGACGGACGAGCGCAAGCGCAAGTTCGTTGTTCCTTCTCGCAAACGGACAGGTGTCGCGCGCCGAACGGACGCCGATCTCAAGCGCATTTTCGACGAGTACCTCGATCGAGAACTCTTCTCGACGCTGCTGATTGCCGCAGTGTCGCGGACGGAAGACTTTCTGCTGGTTGCGCTTCGCGAGGTGCTCCGTGAGTACCCGAGTAGGCTCGAGCTATCTCTCCAAGGCAATGCCCCAGCACGCGGAGCGGAACTCTCTGTTCCGCTCTCGGAAATTCTTGCAGCCAACGAGTTGGATAGCGTGGTTATCGGGCTGATTCATCGCCGCCTCAGCGCCGCAGCCTACGCCTCGCCCAGGGACTACCTGAGATATCTCGGCGCCGTCATCAGAATGAGTACCGACGCCGTGGAATTTGAGCAGTACATCGAGATCAAGGCTACTCGCGACCTGCTCGTGCATAACTCTGGTCTCGTTAACGAGACCTACCTGGAGAAGGTTGGAAAGGCTAAACGCGCCAAGTTGGGCAAGCAGATTCCAATCAACCGGGGCTACTATGACTCAAGCATCGCCATGCTGAAGAAGGCAGCAAACCACGTTACCGACGGTGTTCGGCTCTCTAGTCGGGATGATGATTCGCCGCGGCGGTCTAACGATCGTTGAACCCGACGAGCGATTTACGGACTGCTCGCTTCGCTCGCTTTTGTTTGACTCGCTCGCGGGTTAACTCGGGCGTTATACGGCCATACACATCCTCTCATGACCGATTGGCGAGCCGTTCCCACATTCGGAGGGCCGGACGCTCGGCTACCGCACGTTGTTCGCCCAAGTGCGTATGGCCTCATCAGCAGGGAGGTGACCCGGCTGGCGGTCGTTCACACGGCTACTGGCTCGTATCTCCCTGGTGGCGGCATCCTGGCCGCAGAATCTCCCGAAGCCGCCATTCGGCGAGAGGCCCACGAAGAATGCGGACTCACCGTCGCTATCGGCCCATGGCAGCGCGCGGCAGTCGACCACGTCACCGTCGCTCGTGAGGGTGCCCATTTCGAAAAGCGCTGCACGTTCCGCAATGCGACGGCGCTCGGCCCGCCGGTGGATTCCATCGAGCCCGACCACCAATTGACCTGGCTAGCGCCAGACGAGGCGCTCGTCGTTCTAACGCCGCCGAGTCACCAATGGGCGGTCGCCGAGTGGCTTGCCGATCACCCCGCTCCATCAACAGGTACGAGCGCTCGGCCCATAGTTCACAAGGCTGCCGCGTGCGTTGTTCGAAGCGCGCCGCATGGACCCGAGTTACTCGTGTTTCAGCATCCGGTCGCTGGGGTCCAGATCCCCAAGGGTTCAGTGGAGCCCGGAGAACGTCCGGAAGACGCGGCGCTTCGAGAGCTCGCAGAAGAATCCGGGATTACAATCGCCCGCGTCGTCAGACAGGTCGGTCGGCACGTATTCGAGGTCGGGGCCGGCCCGGCCGAGGTGGGGCCACCAGAGCTTCACCTCTGGCACACGTTCGTCCTAGTCGCCGACGAGGCACTTCGCGATCGATGGGTCCATCAGGTCACGGGGAGCGAAGTTGAGGCGGGTCTATCTTTCGAGTACTTCTGGCTTCCAGTTGTCGAGGCTCGCCGCATTGCGCCCGCTCGATTTCATCCTTCAATCGACGCCCTGGCCCAGGTTCGCATCTCGGCATCGACGCTCGCCGATCATAACGTGAGCGTATTCTGCGACCTTCGGGATCCATGAGCGGCCGTATAACGATCGTTGAACCTGACAAGCGGCTGCGGATTGCTCGCTTCGCTCGCTTTTGTTTGATTCGCTTGCAGGTTAACTCGGGCGTTAGGCAACTCCCGAGCTTCTCGCTCGGGCCGCCAGCGGCGTTGACGCGATATACTCCATTTTGTATATTCCGCTGTGAACGCCAAGTCGATTCTCTGGGTCGCAACCGCTCGCGACGCCATCCGCGCGCTGCCCGCAGCCGTTCGCCAGGAACTCGGTACCGACCTCCGTCGCGTTCAAAACGGGCTCCTGCCGCGAGACTGGAAGTCGATGCCGACGGTGGGTTCGGGAGTGAGTGAGATTCGCGTTCGAGTTCAGGGGGCGTATCGACTGATGTATGTCGCGAAGTTCCCAGAGGGTATCTACGTGCTGCATGTGTTTCAGAAGAAGTCCCAAAAGACAAGCCCGTTGGATCTCGAGCTGGCGCGAACGCGCTACGCCGCCGTCCGCCGCGCGCGCAAGGAGGACAAGCCGTGACGATTCGTATTCGGAAGGGATCGGGCAACGTGTTTCAGGATCTCGGCTTCCCCAAGGCCGAGGCGGCTCACTTGCTGATCCGCGCGGATCTCATGATCAAGATTGAGCAGACGCTGCGAGCTCGTGGCCTAACCCAGGCAAAGGCGGCCAAGCTCTTGAAGGTGTCTCAGCCCCGAATCAGCGATTTGATGCGCGGGCGGGTTGATCTCTTCAGCATCGACACCTTGGTCGACATGCTCGCCAGGCTCGGCATCGCCGTCACAGTGCGCACGAAATCATCGCGCAGAGTTGCCTAACGAACGTTGCAACTGACAACCGAGCTAAGGATGGCGCACGGCTTCGCCGTGCGCTTTTATTGATTCGGTTGCAGCTGAACTTGGGCGTTAGGCGCATCATACAATTCCTACTATGGACTGGAACACGGCAGGTCCCGCTGCGATCATTGGCGCATTTGTCGCAACACTCGGCGTCTTCGCGGCCGAGATGTGGATCAAGCCGCAGCTCGCGCGATGGCGCGTGGCCTCGATTCTCAACATTGAGATCCGGCTAAATGTTCGGCTAATCGATCTGGTGATTCAGCATCGAACCAACAACCCTGAACTCGTATCTGAGTCGTTCCAGCTTTCAGTTCGCGGGTGGGATGCTGCGGCGAACGAGCTCCACTACCTGCCGGAGCATGCGCTGCGGCCATTGCTGCTCCAGTACAACCAATTCCGCGAGGTCAACGAACTGGTAGCCGCTCATTCCCGAAAGGGTGATCTGATTCTGCAAGCGTCGGAGGGCCCACAGGCGTTGGCACTATTTGGTGAGTTTCAGAAAGAGTCGGCGTTGTTTGGCGATCTGGTAGTCAAGACACGAGCTCAATGCGAGCGCACGCTCCCGCACCTGGCGCAAGTACTTGCCAATCGGTTTTACGGAGAATCTGTTCGTTCTCTAAAGTCCGTCGCTGTTTTTCTCTAAATTCTGTCGCAGCGAGAGCGGGTTAGGCGGACTTCGCGCGACGGGGTGGGCTTTCCTCCTCGGTGAGGTGACGGGTCCGGTACGAGCGGCCGCGCAGCGCGAAGTGCACGCCCCGCTCGAGGAGGCGATCCAGGATCGCCTCGGCGAGGTCGCCATCATGCACTACCTCGCCCAAGGCCGCCAGCGGTTTGTTCGTCGTGAGCAGAATCGGCCGACGCTGGAGATACCGTTCGTTGATGACGCGATAGAGCACGTTCGCCGCGTCGGCAGCGTGCGAGAGATAGCCCAGCTCGTCGATAATCAAAACGTGCGGATGGAGGTACGGTGCGAGGGCTGCGGCGAGCCGGGCTTTCGTCGCCGCGCGGGAGAGCTCGCCGATTAATTCGTCCGCGCCGACGAAGCGCGCCTCGTAGCCATGTTGAATGGCGCGATACGCGATGGCGATGCAGAGATGCGATTTCCCCGTGCCGCTTGGGCCACTGAAGATCGCGTTCTTCCCCTCGCTCACGAGCTCCGGGCCCAGGTAGCTGCCGAGCATTTGGAGTTTGAGCGTCGTCTGGAAGGTGAAGTTGAAGTCGTCGATCGTGCGGAGAAACGGGAAGCGCGCTTTGCGCACCGCGCGCGTGAGGCGGGTCTCGGCCCGGTGCGCGATCTCTTCGGCGACGAGCGTCTCGAGATACGAGCGGTAGCTCATCCCGTCCGCCTCGGCGCGTGTCGCGAGGTCGGTGTACAAGCGTCGCACCGTGGGGAGATGCAAGCGACGGAGCATCCCGTCGAGATCATGGACGGGCGCGGGTGGCGTGCTCGGGCCGCGGCGGCGCCGCCGGTTCACAGGCTGTGGCGTCATGAGACGGCCTCCGTCCCGCGTGCGGCGAGGCGCACGACATACTCCGCGCCGATGAGGTGCTGGAAGAGCGCGCGTTGCAGCACGAGGCGGAAGTGGCCATCCCCCAGTTCTTCGAGCAGCGCAAAGAGGCGCTCGACGTCGCCCTTCCACGTGTGCGGGCGCTGATGAATCAGCTCGGTGAGATACCCCTCGCCCACGGGACCCAGCTCGAGAATTCGCTCGCGCATGAAGTAGAGTTTCTTTCGCGCGCCGGCGACCGCCGCGAGCTGCGCGGCGCGCTGCCCCGGCAGATAGCTCACCGTGCCGTGCGACGGGAAGCGCGGATGGATCGCCTCGTGTTTGCTCCCGGCCGTGACGATCTTCACGCGCTCGGGATAGAGCCACAGCGTCGCCGGAATCCCGCACGCCGCTGCCGGCATCGCATAGCGGATTCCCTGGTGCGTCACCATGGCAGTCGGCCCCACGGTCACCGCCACGCGCAGGCCATACTCACTCGGCACGATCGCCAGCGGCTTCATGCGCGCGTGCTCCGCGGCGAGTCGGACCGCCGGGATCTCCTTCGTCGCCCGATTGGGTCGCGTCGTGTTCACCTCGACGAGCCACTCGGCGAGCTGCCGTGGCAGATCGGTCGTGAGATCGGTGAAGCGCCGCGCGCGAAAGAAGGCGCGCTTCACGAAGCCGACGAGATTCTCGACCGCGCCTTTCTGCTGCGGCTGCCGCGGGGTGCAAAGCTCGATCGTGAAGCCGTAGTCGATCGCGACGGGAGCGAGCACGGCATTCCACACCGGCCGGCCATCCTCATGGCGCACGACCACCGTCTTCGGATTGTCGAACACCACGCGCAGCGGCACGCCACCACTCGCGGCGAAACTCTCGAGCAAACTCCGAATCAAGGCCTCGACGCGCTCATTGGGAACGAGGACGACGTGGATCCAGCGCGAGTACTTGAGCCGGTATGCCGCGAAGTGCACGGTGCGGCGCTTGTCGTCGGGCAAGCGCACACTCACTTCGCCGAAATCGAATTGCGCGAACTCGCCGGCCACGCCCTCGAAGCGCACCTGGAGCGCGGCGGGAATCGTGGCGCGAACGTCGCGGAGCACCCGATACACCGTGCTCAGGCCAAGCGGCGTGCCGTCGGCTCGCAGTAATCGAGAAATCTCACCCGGCGGACACTCCGGGTCGTCGAGCACGAGCGCCTGCACGCGCGCCCGCAGCGTGTCGGTAACCCGCGGGCGACCCACGGGGCGGCTCGGCTGCTCACCCACTCGCCGCAGCATGCCGTCGGCGCTACTCCGAATCTCGGCCTCGTGCGCGATTCGCTCGATCGTACGCCGCGACACGCCAAACTGCTCGGCCACTGCGCGAGGCTTCACCCCGGCATCCAACAGCTTTTGTACCGCATGACGATCTAACATGCTGAGCATCCTCCTCGGGCCTCCGGTGACGGGATGTCACATCCCACCGTGAACGGCCCAATGAAACAGGGAGGCTCTCAGCTGCGACAGAATTTAGAGAAAAAGTGCGACATATTTTGGAGAACG
>CAVPIP010000003.1:0-97189 GCA_963705025.1 uncultured Gemmatimonadaceae bacterium
TGCGATCGGCTTTCGCCGAAACACGCTTTCCAGGCGTGCGCCTTGAACCGCTCGGCCACCCATCCGGGGTGTGATAAGCTAGCCGAGCCGTGTGCGTTCTGGGAGTCATCCAGCGACCGCACTGAGTGTTGCCCGACGCGCTCTGTTGCACCCGGGCCACACGTGTCGCACCGCCTCCAACGCAGCGCTGCCGGGTCTGCCGCGCCAGAGCCGACGCTCCGAAGCGTCGTCGTCGGTGGAGACCGCGAGCCAGGCCTCAGTTAGCAAAATCTCGTTCTAGTTCTAACAAGCGTGCTCGGGTGCGACGTGACCCGGCGCGAGAAATGCGCGCGTCGGCGCCACGGCTCGCCGCGCATTGCGGCGAGAGCGTGGTGTCTCACCAATTTCACGTCGTCGTCTGATGCGTATCTCCGTTCTCGTACTCGTGTCGCTGGGCGCCTCGGCGGCCAGCGCCGGCGCCCAAATCCTCGAGCCCGTAGCGCCTCTGCGCGCGAGCGCGACGTTCTTTGCCGCGCGGGACAATGTGTTCGACGCGGTCCTCGCGTCCAGCTCGCGGGCGTTGCTCTCGGTCGACCTCTTCCGTGCTGCCGCCGTCGAACATCTCCCGGGTCCGACGGGCGAATCGCTGACCGGTGCGCTCGTCACGCCGCCGGCGGCCGCGTCATTCGATTCCCCGCGCGGAAGCGAACGAGCGCCGACGGGCGAGGTGTCGACGGGATTCGATAGCGCCGTGCGCGAGTCGCCTCGAACCCAACCCGTCAGTGAGCCCTCGCCGGATGCTCCCGCGCCCGAGACCGCCACGCCAGTCACTCCGGTCCCGGACCCGCTGTCGCCGGACCCCGTCACGTCGACGACCTCTACGCCGGAACCGGCGACGATTGCGCTCACCGCGAGTGGCCTTGCTGCGTTGGCGGGCTACGCCAGACGCCGGCGTCAGACCAGCCGCGCGAGCTGACCGCGGTCCTATCGCGAAACAAGACCGGCGCGAGCGGCTCTGGGGCCGTCGCGCCGGTCCAAAGCGGACAGGGAGAGATTCGAACTCTCGATACCGGGTTCACCGGTATGCCGGTTTTCGAGACCGGTGCCTTCAACCACTCGGCCACCTGTCCGGGGAGCCGATGAAATTAGCCCGTAGACGACGGCGCGTCAACGACTTGGCGACGTAGTCGAAAGAAGCGGCTGAGCGCTGCGCCGCACTCTTCGGCGCGCACGCCGGCCAGCACTTCGGGGCGGTGATTGAGCTTCGGGTGCCGCAGCAGATCGCCGGCGGATCCCGCCATTCCCGCTTTGTCGTCCCACGCCCCGAACACCACGCGCGCGAGGCGCGCCAGCACGATGGCGCCCGCGCACATCGCGCACGGCTCGAGCGTGACATAGAGCGTGCACGCCTCGAGACGCCACGATCCGAGCGCCGCCGACGCGGCCCGAATGGCGAGCATCTCCGCATGGGCGGTCGGGTCCTGGTCGCGCACCGTGCGATTGCCGGCACGCGCAACCAGGATACCACGCCGAACGATCACGGCGCCCACAGGAACGTCACCGCCCACCTCGGCGGCCGACGCCTCGGCAAGCGCCAGCGTCATCCAGCCATCGTCGCCGGCGTCGGCCCCGGTCATGTGGCGTCCGATCGTGGCGAGCGCACGCCCGGCGTCACGCCCCGACCGTCTCCCGCGCCGGCTCGTTCGAGAACTCTAATCCTCCCTTCCCGTCCGGCCGCACGACGATCGCGTCGCCGTCGCCGAAGCGGCCCTCGAGGATGGCGAGCGCCAACGGATTCTGAATGAGCCGTTGAATCGACCGCTTGAGCGGCCTGGCGCCGAATGCCGGATCGTACCCCTCTTCCGCGAGCAGGCGCTTCGCCTCGGGCGTGATCTCGATCGTGATCTTTCGTTCCGCGAGCGTCTTCCGCAACCGCGCGAGCTGGAGATCGACGATCTTCTCGATCTGTTCGGTGCCGAGCGGATGGAAGATGATGATGTCGTCGACGCGGTTGAGAAACTCGGGCTTGAAGCTCTGCCGCAGCGTGGCCATCACCTGCGTCTCGACGAGCGCCCAATCGCCGCGCGCGTGCTCGAGGATGAACATCGACCCGACGTTCGACGTCATGATGATGACGGTGTTACGGAAATCGACCGTGCGCCCCTGCGAGTCCGTGAGACGGCCGTCGTCGAGAATCTGCAGCAGGATGTTGAACACGTCCGGATGCGCCTTCTCGATCTCGTCGAACAGAATGACCGAGTACGGACGCCGCCGCACGGCTTCCGTGAGCTGCCCGCCCTCTTCATAGCCCACGTAGCCCGGCGGCGCGCCGATGAGTCGCGCGACGGCGTGTTTCTCCATGTACTCGGACATGTCGATGCGAACCATCGCGTGCTCGTCGTCGAACAGGAATTCGGCGAGCGCACGGGCGGTCTCGGTCTTGCCCACACCCGTCGGCCCGAGGAATATGAAGGAACCGATCGGGCGATTCGGATCCTGCAATCCGGCGCGCGAGCGACGCACCGCGTTCGCGACGGCAACGCAGGCCTCTTCCTGTCCGATCACGCGTTTCGATAGCTCCTGATCGAGCTTGGTGAGGCGCTCTCGATCGCTCTCCAGCATTCGCGTCACGGGAATGCCCGTCCATCGCGCGACGACCTCCGCGATGTCCTCGGCGCCGACTTCCTCTTTCAAGTACTTGGGACGTCCGTCCGCGCTCGAGAGCTTCTGCTCCGTGTCGCGCATGCGTCGCTCGAGCTGCGGAATGCGTCCGTACGTGATCTCCGCGGCCTTGGTCAGATCGCCGCGGCGGGTGGCCTGATCGGCCTCGATGCGCGCCTGCTCGATCTCCTGCTTGATCTTGCCGACGCCGCCGAGCATCTCCTTTTCCTGCTGCCACTGCGCTTTCATGGCGCCGGAGCGCTCACGGAGCTCGGCGAGCTCGTGCTCGATCTCCTCGCGTCGCTCGATCGCGGGGCGATCCTTTTCCTTCTGCAGCGCCGTGCGCTCGATCTCGAGCTGCATGATGCGGCGCTCGACCTCGTCGATCTCCTGCGGCATCGAGTCGATCTCGATTCTCAGCTTCGAAGCGGCTTCATCGATCAAATCGATTGCCTTGTCGGGCAAAAAACGGTCGCCGATGTAGCGGTGCGAGAGCGTCGCCGCGGCGATGATCGCGTCGTCGGTGATGCGGACGCCGTGGTGCGCCTCGTAGCGCTCCTTGAGCCCGCGCAGAATCGCGATCGTGTTCTCGACGCTCGGCTCACCGACGTAGACGGGCTGAAAGCGCCGCTCGAGCGCCGGATCCTTCTCGACGTGCTGTCGATACTCGTCGAGCGTCGTCGCGCCGACGACGCGCAGCTCGCCGCGGGCGAGCAGCGGCTTGAGCATATTGCCCGCGTCCATCGAGCCTTCGGCCTTGCCGGCGCCGACGATCGTGTGCATCTCGTCGATGAACGTGATGAACTGGTCGGACGACGTGAGCTCCTTGAGAACGGCTTTGAGGCGCTCCTCGAACTCGCCGCGGAACTTCGCGCCGGCGATGAGCGAGCCCAGATCGAGCGAGACGAGCCGCTTGTTCTTCAGGCCTTCCGGGACGTCGCCGTTGACGATGCGCTGCGCGAGCCCTTCGACGATCGCGGTCTTTCCGACGCCGGGCTCGCCGATGAGCACGGGGTTGTTCTTGGTGCGGCGTGAGAGAACCTGCACGACTCGGCGAATCTCTTCGTCGCGACCGATGACCGGGTCGAGCTTGCCTTTGCGCGCCGCGTCCGTCAGGTCGCGCGTATAGCGCTGCAGAGCCTGGTATTGATTCTCCGGCGTCTGATCGGTGACTCGATGTGAGCCGCGCACTGCCTCCAACGCCTCGAGCAGCGCGTCGTGCGAGGCGCCGACCGCGGTGAGGATGCCGCGCGTCTCGGTGCCCTTGGTGTTGGACAGCGCGAGCAGCTCGTGCTCGGTCGACACGTACTGGTCGCCGAGCTCTTTCGCCTCCTGCTCTGCCCGGTCGAAGACCTGGTTGAGCTCGCGCGAGACGGTCGGCTGCGCGTCGCTCTGCTTCGGAAACTTGTCGATGCCGCGCGCGACCTGCTCGCGGAGCGCGGCGACGCTCGCGCCAAGCTTTTGGAGGACGGGAACGACGATGCTCTCGTCCTGGTCGAGCAGCGCGGCAAGCAGATGCAGGTCGTAGACGACCGGGTTGCCGTTTCGCCGAGCGAGGTTGGCGGCTTCGTTGAGCGCCTCGCCGGCCTTCACCGTCAGCTTTTCGGAATTGATCATGTGGAACTCCGGGAGCAACGTCGGTGCCTTACGGTTATGCCAAACCGGCCGGTTTCGCGAGCATGGCCAGACATGCGCGCGCATCGTACTCTGCCGATGCGCCAGTGATGGCAGCGTACCGCAGTGCACATCGGTGAAAACGCAACGCGCGCCGGAAGGGTTTCTTCCGGCGCGCGTTTGCTGACGATCTTGGCGCCTACTTGCGGTTCAGGATGCGAACCGAGTAGGTCGGCTTTCCATTGACGAACACCTGGACCAGGTATGTGCCGGAGGCGGCTTCCTTCGTGGTGCTGCCTTTGATGAAGCCACTCCAGAACGCCTGATAGTCCCCGCAGACCAACTTGATGTTGGAAAGCGTCGTACCGATCAGCGTTGGGTCTCGAACGCTGGTCGTGCCACCAAGCGATCCATCCTCGAGCACAGGAATAGCAACTTCCTGCGAGAGGATGTTGGAGATCCGAACCGTCACTACATTCAACCGACTCGAATCCGCGCACCCGCCAGATGGTGAATCCGCAACGGGAAACGGGATGTGAATGTAAGGATTGAACGGATTCGGATGCGGCGGTCTAACTGCCTTTTGCCCTCGGGGCGGTGGTTGCGATTGCCCCGCCGCGTTCTTTGGCGACATCGCACAAAGGGCGAGCACGAGCAAAAGTGCTGCCCAGCGGTGGAACATGGTTTTCTCCGCGCTGACGAAACAGGACCGTTACTAAGAGCTCCTGAATGGGTTGAACAGGATACTGCATCTGAGTCAAAAATACGGCCAATGCAACCGGGTGTCAAGCGAGCCGTAGCGTTGCACTTTGGTGTCCCACAGAGGGTTACGCGCCACGCCAAACTCGTCCAGAGCCACTTCGGCTCGTGTACCCGGCACGGTCACAGTACTCCAGCAGTGGGATCAAGTACTTCCGTGACAACCCCATCGCATCCCGCAGCTGCGATGGGCCCAGTTCCGTGCTGCCCAACATCGCCTCCTTCAGGCGGCCCAAAACCAGCTTTAATTGCGTAGCGGTATAGTACCGATTTTGTTCCACTTGCACGACTTCGCCAAGCCGCTCGAGGTATCGAAGCGCCGTGCCAGGATCCCCCCCCGACGCCGCCGCCAACTCCTCTACACTAGGAGGTTCGGCTCCAGCAGCCTCCAGTTGAGAAACTAGTGTTTTTAGTAACGATGCCTGCTCCGGCGTTGGCGTCGGGGTCCAGCCGAACAGAGCTGTCGCCCCTCCGACGCTCACAATTCTGCCATCGGCGGCCGCCGCGACGAATGCCCCGTCCACCACCTCCGGCGAGCCAGGCAAACGTCCCCGAAGGAGCTGCGTCGGAATTCCAGGGTCGAGCGGAAACTCGGAATGATGTAGTTCCACCGCGGCGACCAGCCGGGTGGCCAATTGGTCCAGCACCGAGCGCAGGACCACCCGAGTCCCGACGGTCGCGACGCCCGCGTCACCGCCGCGCACGAGTGATCGAACCGCGCTTGGCGAGACGCCGAGCCGAATCGGCAGCACACTCGTCGCGACTCCGTCCGCTCCCGCTTCGATGAGCATTCGCTCGAATCGCTGGCTCTGGTTCAGCCCCACGGGGAACGGCCGCCCACGGCGCGGCGGGTACGGGTCCACCACCACGCCGCCGGCGATCGTGTTCAGCGGCGCAGTCGTTCGAACCACGAAACGGTCGCCTGCTCTGAGCAGCAGCGGCTCGTCGAGCACGACGCGCGCGGCGAACGCGCCGGCATCGGTCGCGTCGCGCGTGACGATCCGCGCCCCGACCTCCGTCGTGCCCACGTGCAGGCGGACCCACGTGCGCGGTCGAATCTGCGCCGCGACGCCCGGAACAATGGAAACTTCGGCACGAACGATCGACGTCGGGCGCCAATCGCGATCGGTGACGATCGTCGATCCGCGCGGAACATCGCCGACTTCGATGCCGGCCAGGGCGACCCCCGCGCGCGAGCCAGGCGTGGCGGCATCCAACTGTGCGCCGTGCGCCTGGATCGCGCGTACCCGCGCGGTTCGGTCACCCGGCACCACGCGCACGATCTCGTCGCGCGTGAGTCGCCCCGACCAGACGGTTCCGGTCACCACGGTGCCCGTCCCCTTGATCGTGAACGCGCGGTCCACCGGCAGACGGAAAACGTCGTCCAGAGAGCGCGCGGGCACCCGCGACACAAGAGTCGCGAGCGCGGCCCGCAGCTCAGGGAGGCCGCGCCCTGTCTGCGCGGACGTCGCAATGATGGGCGCCTCGGGCAGCACGCGCGCGATCGCCTGGCGTACATCGTCCTCCACGAGCGCGAGCCAGTCGTCCTCGACGAGATCCGCTTTGGTGAGGGCAACCACGCCCTGGCGCACGCCAAGCAGCTCGAGAATCGCGAGGTGCTCGCGCGTCTGCGGCATGATGCCTTCGTCCGCGGCGACGACGACGAGCGCGAGATCGATGCCGGTCGCGCCGGCGACCATCGTGCGCACGAACGCCTCGTGCCCCGGCACGTCGACGACCCCGACGGTGCCCGCCCCCTCGAGGACGAGCGGCGCGAACCCGAGCTCGATCGTGATGCCGCGCCGTTTTTCCTCGGGCAAGCGATCGGTGTCGACCCCGGTGAGCGCGCGCACCAGCGTGGTCTTTCCGTGATCGATGTGACCAGCGGTTCCGAGAATCACGCGATCGGTTCCGGCGCGGCGCGACCCGCAAGCGTGTCGTGCTCCCACGCGTCGAACGCCGGCAGCGGCCGGTCGTCGGCGAGATGTTCGCGAACGAACTCGCGGAGCAATCGTTGATGGGCGCGCGCTTCCTGCCGGTCGGTGATCGGATGTGGCGCGCCGGTCAACCAGTCGCGGAGCGCCGCACGCGCGCCCGCCGGAAGCGTCCGGCCGCCGCGCGCGAGGTGCGCGCAACGAACGCACAGCACGCCGCCGGCCGGATGGCTGAACGTCGCCGGGGATGCATCGTCGACGGCCGAATGACACTCGGCGCACACGTCGATGGTCGGCGCGACGCCGAGCTCCGCGAGCAGTCGCCAACCGCCGGCGAGCGTGAGGTCGCGCGCACGTTCGGCCGGCGCCGACATCAATTCATCGAGCGCAGCCGCGACGGCGTCGAACAGGCCCGCGTCGCCGGCGTCGTGGCCAAACCGCAGCGCGAGCTCGGCGATGGCACCCGCGCCCGCGAAGCGCTCGAGGCGCGCCGCGAGCCCGGCGCGCGAGCGAGTCACATCGAAGGCGCTCAGCGTGTCGAGATCGCGTCCGGGTTTGGTGTACAACTCGGCCGAGCCTTGCGCGAAGAGATCGAGCGCGGCACCGAACCGCTTTCGCGACGATCGCGCGCCTCGCGCCAGGACGGACCGAACGCCGGCATCGCGCGTCAGCAGCCGAACGATGCGCGACGATTCCAGGTAGTCGAAGGCGTGCAGCACGATCGCCTCGGTCACGACGACGGTCATGACTCAAAGCTAGTGGCGGGCGATGAACTATGAACTATGAGGTGCGACGTTCCGCAGCCAGCGCTTCGGTCAACTCGCGCTTGAGTGACTCGCGCGTCGATCGATACGCGTCCTGCGACGATTCGTCGCCGGCTCCGGTTCGATCGAAGTCGTCGTCGAGGGTCGCGATCGCGCGAACGAGCACGCGTGAGCGCGGTTCAGTCGCCGGCGTCGATCCAGCGGCGCCCGTCACGACTCGCGACGCGCGACGTCCGCGCAGCACCGTGAACGTGAGCGCGCCGGCCATGAGCACGCCGATCGCGGAGAGCACCGCGCGGTAGATCGACTGTCGCTCGGCGACCGTCATGCGCGGCAGGTCGACGCGCAGGACCCCGCTCGCCGGAAGATCCTGCGCGAGAAACCGGCGAAACACCTTGCCCTCGGCGCTCACCGACGGAACCTCGCGCAGCGCCGGCGCCTGCACGCGCGCCGTCGGCTCCTGGACGAGTACCTCGAGCACACCGACCGGCCGTGCCGCCGACAGGCTGAGTGGGAACGCGCTGGTCGGCAGCTCGTAGGTGAAGGCGACTTGGCGGATGCCGGGGCTGAGCGGCGCGAACACGCCGACTGTCGTCCCCTGTCGCGACAGCGCGCCGCTCGCGAGCTCACCGTTCGTGTTCACCTGAAAGCGAGCGGCCGACGCGGGAATCTGCGCGGTCCAGACGGGCGTGACGCTGTCGCGCGAGACCGCGGTGACCGTGCTGTCGTTCTGGAGATCGTAGACTTCGCCGACGGGACGCAGTCCATTCGGCTGCGGCGATCCGATGATGACGTGATGGCCGCCGATCTTGATCGCGACCGGCCCGGAGGTCGTGTCGAACACGATGATCGATGCGTCGTCCCCCGAGACGTCCGGCCCCCGCAACGGCGCCGTGGGATACACGATGCCGCCGAACGCCGTCGTCGCGAAATAGATCGCCTCCGCGTCGCCGGTCGCGCGATAGCGAAAGGAGAACTTTCCTTGGGCGGACGTCCGCATGGAGTCGAGCGGACCGGAATGGTCGTGACCGACGCGATGCAGGACGACGAGTTGGTTGGCGAGCGGCTGCTGGCCCGTGCGGGTGCCGCGCATCACCCGCCCGTCGACGCGGCGAATCGCGGTGTCACCACCTTGCAGCGCCACCAGGAGGAGCAGCGCGGCAATCACGGATTGAACTTGCCGAAGTCCTCCGGCCGCAGATGCTCGAGGTAGTCCTTGAGCTGTTCCGCGCTCAGACCGGCGCCTTCGCCGGTGCGAGTCGACGGCGGCGAGTACGACTCCGCCTCGGGGTCCTCCGCCTCGTCATCGGGACGAACGAGCAGCGCCTCCGCGGCGAACATCGGGGCATCGAGGCGCAGCGCGATGGCGATCGCGTCAGACGGACGCGAATCGATCCGCGTGACCGTACCACCGCGCTCGAGATGAATCTCGCCGAAGTAGGTGTTGTCCTCGACGTGCGTGATCTCGATGCGCCGCAGCGTCGCGCCCATGCCGAGAATGAGATTGCGGCAGAGGTCGTGGGTCATCGGACGCTGCCGCTTCATCTTCTGCATGTGAATCACGATCGACTCGGCCTCGGCTTGGCCGATCCAGATTGGGAGCAGCCTGTCGCCGTCCTTTTCCTGCAGGATGACGACATACCCCTGCGTTCCCGGGTCCATTCCCAAGCGAGAGACGACGACTTCGATCATCCGATTGGACTCCTCAGATCCTTCAACGCACGGCGCGAGCGAGCGCGGCCGCGCGATCGGTGCGCTCCCAAGTGAACAACGTCATCGCGGACTTGCCCTTCCCGACTTTCTTCGGCGTGCGGCCAAAATGCCCGTAGGCCGTGGTCGCGCTGTAGATCGGTTTTCGCAGGTCGAGCGCATCGATGATGCCTCGCGGCGTCAGATCGAAGACGCTGACGACCGCGTCCATGATCGACGACTCCGGCACGGTCGACGTGCCGAACGTATCCACCATGACGGACACTGGGTCCGCGACGCCGATCGCATACGCGAGCTGAACCTCGCAGCGGCGCGCGAGCTTGGCGGCGACGATGTTCTTCGCAACCCAGCGCGCGGCGTAGCAGGCCGATCGATCCACCTTCGACGGATCCTTTCCGCTGAAGGCACCGCCTCCGTGGCGGCCCATGCCGCCGTAGGTGTCGACGATGATCTTGCGTCCCGTCAGTCCGGCGTCGCCCTGCGGACCGCCGACGACGAACCGGCCGGTGGGGTTGATGTGATACTTGATCTTTCCGTTCCGGAGCTCGGCGGGAATCGTCGGCTCCACGACGGATTCGATGACCGCTGAACGAATCGCTTTCGTGGTCACACCGGGCGCGTGCTGCGTCGAAATGACGACCGTGTCGACGGCGATCGGCCGCTTGTCCTCGTACACCACAGTGACCTGGGCTTTCCCGTCCGGGCGAAGCCAGTCGAGCTCGCCACTCTTTCGCTTTGCCGCGAGCGTCTCGGTGAGGCGGTGCGCGAGCAGGATCGGCATCGGCATGAGCTCATCCGTCTCGTCGGTGGCATAGCCGAACATCATCCCCTGATCGCCGGCGCCGCCGGTGTCGACCCCCATCGCAATGTCGGGCGACTGGCGGTCGATCGTGCTGATCACCGCGCAGGTCTTGCTGTCGAAGCCGTACGACGCGTCGGTATAGCCGATGCGCTCGATCGTCGCCCGCACCAGATCGGGCACGTGCACGTAGGTGTTCGTCGTGATCTCGCCCGCCACGCAGGCGAGTCCCGTGGTCACGAGCGTCTCGCATGCGACGCGCGCGACGGGATCGTCGGCGAGGATGGCATCGAGCACGGCGTCGGAGATCGCGTCGGCGACCTTGTCCGGATGGCCCTCGGTGACGGATTCCGACGTGAAGAGATGGCGATCGTACATGTGCTCGAGATGGGAGTTGGTTGACGAAAGGTCGCCCGCGAACCCCTCACGCTCAACCCTCGATGTGCGCAAGCGACGAGGGGCCCGGATACCAACGGGCAGAGAATGTCGAGCCGTAAATCCCCGATTGCCTCGACCGCCTCCAACAAAGATGACACGACTCAGACCAAAACAATGACATCCAACCGCTCGAGATCTGACTAGCGTCGTGGCGCGACGCCACTCTCACTCCAGCGGTTGGATGAAATTGTTTTGGTCTGATTCGCGTGATCGGTTGTGGCTCTCCAGGTCTCGTAGCGTCCGGGGCGCGGCGAAAGCCTGAATCCCAGACCTGTTCGCAACGGGGGCAAGGGCAGATCCCTCGGCTGTAGCTCGGAATGAGTCTATTCGGGCACTGCCTCACCGAATAGAACATCGCCACCGAGCGCGCCGGCGAGCCGGCGACGCAGGGCGCCTTCCGCCTCGGCCGCCGTCGCCGCCGCGAGCGCCGCGCTCGCGGCCTCCTCGGCTGCCGCCACCGAGATTCCGCGGACGATACGCTTGACGAGCGGCACGGAGCGCGGTGCGACGCTGAGTTGCCGCACGCCAAGGCCGATGAGAGCGAACGCCATCAGCGGCTGCGACGCCATCTCGCCGCAGACGGCGACGTCGAGGTCATACTCGTGTGCCGTGTCGACGGTGCGCTTGATGAGCTTCAACACCGCCGGGTGCAACGGTGTGAAGCGCGTGGCGAGGTTCGCGTTGCCGCGATCGACGGCGAGCGTGTATTGCACCAGATCGTTCGTGCCGATGCTGAAGAACGCGACGTCGTTGACGAACGTGTCGCACGCGACCGCCGCGGCGGGCGTCTCGACCATCATGCCGAGCGGCACGTCGCGCCGAAACTCGATGCCGCGCGCTTCGAGGGCGCGGGCCGCCTCGTCCAGCATCTGGCGCGCGAGTCGCACTTCGTCGAGCGTGACGACGAGCGGCAGCATGATGTGCACGTTGCCGTGGACCGCCGCGCGAAGCAGCGCGCGAAGCTGCACGCCGAACAACTCCGGTTGGTCGAGACACATTCGAATCGCTCGCCATCCGAGGAACGGATTCGGCTCGCTGGGAAATCCGCCGACCGGCAGCTTGTCGCCGCCAAGATCGAACGTGCGGATCACGACCGGACGACCGCCGAATGCTTCGACCACGCGCTTGTAGGCTCTGTACTGCTCGTCCTCGTCGGGCATCGCCGCGCGATTCATGACGAGGAACTCGGTTCGCATCAGTCCCACACCCTCGGCGCCGCTCTTCGCGGCCAGCTCCGCCTCTTCGGGCAAGTCGACGTTCGCGCGCAGCGTGATTCGGACGTCGTCCGTGGTGATCGCCTCGAGCGACGTGAGGTGTCGAAGCTCCACCTCGGCGACCTCTTCCTGCCGGGCGCGCTCGCGGTATGCCTCGATGTCCTGATGGGACGGGTTGATCGCGAGCAGCCCGGTGGAACCGTCGAGGATCGCCGTCTCGCGGCCGGTCAGCTCGGACGTCGCGGTGCGTAGTCCGACGATCGCTGGCAGGCCCAGCGATCGCGCGAGGATGGCCACGTGCGACGTGCGCGTGCCGGCGTCGGTCGCGATCGCGGCGATCGCCTCGCGGTCGAGCTGCACCGTGAGGCTCGGCGTGAGATCGTGCGTGACGAGGATCGCGTTCGCGCCCTTCGGGAGATCGACCGGATCGTGATCCGGCAGGTCGAGCAGGAGCGTGAGCACGCGGATCTCGACGTCTTTCAAATCGCCGATGCGTTCGCGCAACATCGGATGCGCGGCGCGACTGAATCGCTGTCCCCAGTCGAACATCACGATCTCGAACGCCTTTTCGGCGCCGAGATTCTGCTTGATCAAGCCTTCGACCGCGGTGGTGAGCTCCGAGTCCTCGATGATCGAGCGCTGGACGTCGAAGATGGCGGCCTCCTGCGGGCCCGCCGAGTGTTCGACGCGATCGCGCAACTGGCTGAGCCGTTCTTTGGCTCGATCGAGGACGCCGTGGAAGCGCGCAATCTCGCCGGGGACGGCGTCGTCGGGGATGATCCGCTGCGCCACTTCCGGGATCTCCCAACGCAGCAAATGCACCGGGCCAACCGCGATGCCCGGCGACGCGGGAATGCCGATCAGCTTTCGATCCACTCAACGCTCCCCAAACTTGTTGCCGACCAGCGTCGCCAGCGCATCGAGCGCGGCGTCGGCGTCGGGCCCTTCCGCGCGCAGCAGGATCGTCGATCCGTGTTCGGCGGCGAGCATCATCACACCCATGATGCTCTTGCCGTTCACGTCGAGATCGTCCTTCACGATCGTGATGTCGCTCTGGAACTTGGCGGCCAGCTTCACGATCTCAGCCGCCGGCCGGGCGTGCAAGCCGTTCTTGTTCACGATCTGGACGGCGCGTTCTGGCATTAGCGAATCACCGAGAAGAGGACAACCGCGGCGAGCACGATGAGCGACAGACGCCACCCTTCGATCCGCGTCTGCACGCGAACGATCAGCAACGATCCCAGGGCGACGGCGACCAACACCTCGCCCATCAAACCGCGGCCGGGCCCGATGACCCGCCCGAGCGCGAGCGGAATCGCGATGCCCGTCGCCAACGCCGCCACCCGGCCGATCTGCTGCGGTCCGCGTCGCAGCACCGGATTGCCGAGCGCCGTGGCGACCTTGAGGCCATGGTTCCATCCGGTGTTCAGTCCCCAGATGCGAAGCCCGAAATGCCCGACGTTATAGAGAATCAGAAAGAGGCCAACGACGGCGAGCGGGCTCGCGCCCAACCCGAACACGGCGAGCGACGCCAATGAGCAGAACGGCAGCCAGCCCGCCCAGACGAGGCGATCGCCCACGCTGCCCAGCGGGCCGCACAGCGCCGTGCGAAAACGCTCGATGCGCACCGGATCGGCGCCCTCCAGCTCCGCCCGGGCGAGCGCGCCCACCGCGACGGACGCGAGATACGGGTGTGCGTTGAAGTAGCGGCTTTCGCGCGCCAGCGCCTCGTGGAACGCGCGCGAGTGCACGCCGCCCGGCAGCCCGCGGAGCGCCGGCTCCAGACAAAAACCAATGCCGTTGCCGAGCAGGATCTCGTAGTTCCACGACCCTTGAATCGCGAGCAGTCGAATGAACACCGCGATCCGAACCCTGAGCGGCAGGTTCGGTGAGCTTGGCGGAGTCGGCACGGCGGCAGTGGGGGCGCTCGTCATCTCAGGAAGAGAAAGAACAGACCCACCGCAAGCCCGCTCACGAAGAACCAGCGCGCGCCGACGGTCGCGTGAAAGAGCTTCCACGCCGCGCCGCCGGCGACGCTCGCCGCCGCCGCGACGACGATCGCGCGCGAGAGCTGCGCGTCCATGGTCCAGCGCGCGACACACCACGCGGCGAGCGGCGCGAGCAACGCGTACGCAATCGCCGTCAGCAGCGCGCCGCGCACCAGATCGGCGGTCATGCCCATGAGCTGGAGCGAGATCACCGCGCCACGCGCGCCCGCCTCGAGCGCGTCGCGCTTCTGGGCCGCCCAGTACGCGTTGAGCCGGCGTAGCTTCACCATCGTCCACCCGCCGACCCAGGTCGTCGCGAGCGCCGCCACGACGGCAAGGCTCATCGCGCCGGCCGGATGTGCGCTGTGTGCCGCGTAGATCGCGCCGCCGACCACCGACGCCGATCCCCACTCCGGATATCGCGACGCGCCGAACGGCAGCGTCTCCAGCGCGATGAGCTCGAGCGCCGCGCCGAGCATGAGTCCGGCGGTTGCTTCGCCGATCAGCGCACCCGAAAGCGTCGCGGCGACGAGCGGTCGTGACACCATCGCCTGTGGAAAGCTGACGACGTCCAATCCCAAGAGCCCGCCGAGGAGCGCGAGTGGAATGAGCTCCAGGGCATTCATGACAACTCATCCCCGGCGAGGATGTCGGCGAGCGCGATGGGGCGCGCGCCGGGGACGTCCTGCGCCGTGACGCCGGCGCCATGCGCCGCGAGCTCGCGAAGCGCGGTCTCTTCCTCGGGCGACAGGAACACGTAGCGCAATCGTTGCGTTCGACCCGCGCGGAAATGAATGCCGCCCACGTTGACGGCGGCGATGCCGGCGCCGCCGTCGACGAGCCTGCGCATCGTGTCGATGTCACCGGTGAGCAACAGCCCACGCCGCGCGTCGGCGCGATACCGCGGAATCGCGATGATCGCATCGGCGGCCGTGTGAAAGTAGAGGTCCATCTCGGGCGGCACGCCCATCCGATAGAGCTCTTGCTCCCAGTCGCTCGTCGCCACGGTATCGTCGACGAGCACGATGAAGGCGATGTCCAACGGTTGTCCCCATCCGACGACCACTTGCCCATGAATCAGCCGATCGTCGATGCGGTACAGTTCGAGCGTCACGCGCCCGCCCCGTGCACCGTGATGGCGGCGCGCCCCCGCTCCGCGGCATGCCGGGCGGCGTCGGGCGGCGTGCGCGCCTCCGCGAACACGAAGTCGAGCAGCGTCGGCAAGTTGGTTCCGGCGATGAGCACGGCGTCGTCCATACCGCGCAGGATGCGCCGCGACGCCATCGTGCAGCTTCCGGCCTGGAGGTCGGTGAAGATCACGCGGACGTTGGTCTCCTGCATCCGGGAGCGCAGCAACGCCTCGATGTCTTCGACGCTCAGCTTGGCCACGGAGACTGGAATGAGCTGCGATCCGCGACCGGTGATCTGCTCCACGGCGGAGACCAATCCGGCCGCGAAGTCGCCGTGACCGGCGACGATCGCGCGCGGCGCCGTGGAGGTCGTCGAGGCCGCGTCGCTACTCATTGTCCTGCTGCAGGTACGCCGTCACGTCTCTCGGCCCGCGCATCTGTCGCATCAGCCGCTCGTTGAACCGTTCCGCCGGATCGATGCCGCTGTACTTGAGCAGGTGATTCATCGCGATGACCTCGGCGACCACCGTGATGTTCTTTCCGGGGTTCAGCGGCACACGAACCTTGGGCAGCTCGACGTCGAGAATGGTGGTCATCTCGGCATCGAGCCCCGTTCGATCGACCGACGCGTCCTGATGCCACTCCTCGAGTTGAACGATAACCTCGATGCGCTTCTGCTGGCGCACGGAGCGAATGCCGAAGATCGACGGAATGTCGACCAATCCCACGCCACGGATCTCCATATGATGGCGCTGCAGCTCGTGCCCTTTACCAATGAGCACGTCGCTGCCGCGCCGCCGCGCGATCACGAGATCGTCGGCGACGAGGCGATGGCCGCGCTCGACCAGATCGAGCACACACTCCGATTTGCCGATGCCGCTGCGGCCGACGAAGAGCAGCCCGACGCCGAAGACGTCGGCGAGCGATCCGTGGAGATTCGTCGTCGGCGCGAACTCGTCCTCGAGCCAGAACTTGATCCGCGTGTAGAACTCGTTGGTCTTGAGCCGGCTGCAGATGATGGCGACCCCGGCCGCCGATGCGATGTCGATGAGATCATCGCCCGGGCGCTGTCCCTTGGTGATGAACACACACGGCAACGGATACGAGAAGAATGCCGCCAGATGCTTGCGACGGATGTCGCCGTCGATCGACCGGAGATACGTGATCTCGGTCTCGCCCAACACCTGGAGGCGGCGCGCTGGAAAGCGACCGACGTAGCCGGCGAGCACGAGGCCGGGGCTCGACACATTCGGGTTCTCGATGACGCGATCGAGCCCGTTGGTCCGCTCGATGTGCTCGAGCTGCAGCGGCCCGCGCATGCGCTCGACGAGACTCCCGACGGTGAGACGGGGGGTACTCATGTCGTTCGGCCCTCCACGACGCGGCGAAGATGGCGTTCGGTCTCGTCGGCGGCGCGCTCCCACGTGAACGACTCGGCGAACGTTCTCGCCGCGACGCCCAAGCGATCGACGAGGTCGCGCGACTCGGCGAGCCGCCGCATTGCCGCGCCCATGGCAGACACGTCGCCGTGCGCGACGAGAAAGCCGGTCTGTCCGTCGCGCACGGACTCGCGAATGCCGGGCGAGTTCGACGCGACGACGGGTGTGGCGCAAGCGGCGGCCTCGAGATTCGTGATTCCCCACCCCTCCTTGGGCGACGCAAAGACGAGCGCCCACGCGCGGCGGAGCAGCGCGAGCTTCTCGGCTTCGGAGATGCGCCCAAGAAACCGCACGCGTTGGCCGAGGTCAAGCGACTGCGCGAGCTGCTCGAGCTCCGGCCGGTAGTCCCCCGCGCCGGCAATCTCCAGCGTGGCGTTCGGTACGCTCATCGCCGCGAACGCGCGGATCACGAGGTGCACGCCCTTGTACTTCTTCAGCCGGCCGAGGTACGCGAAGACCGGCGCCGGCGCGCGCTCGGCGGGATTCGGCGTGTATCCGACGGCGTCGATTCCCGGGTAGATGACCTCGATCGACGCGCGCGGAATGCCGCGCTCCACGAGATCGTCGCGCGTGCTCTCGCTGATCGCTTCGAATGGCACGTTTCGGTACGCGCGGCCCAGCGGTCGCTCGGCGAGCCACACCGCGCCGGCCAGCGGCGCCGGGAATTCCTGGAACGCCGTGGACCCGAACAGGTGGGGCACGAGGGCGACGGTGTGCGCCGCGTGCCAGCGCCTGGTGTAGAGTGGGATCTTGTTGATGTCTTCGACGAGAACGTCGGCCCAGCCGTTCAGCGTTCTTTTATAGTAGCGATGCGCCACGAATGGGAAGGTATGGCGCGTTCCGACGCGATGGACGTCGATGCCGTCGAGCGATGCGCGCGGCGGACACCCCGGCCACCCGCCGCAGAGCAGCCGCAGCTCGTGGCCGCGCGATGCCAGCCGGCCGAAAATCTCGTGGAGGTGGATCTCGGCGCCGCCGGCTTGCGGATTCTCACGGTCTTGCCAGTTCACGAGCAGGACGCGCACTACATTCGCCCCATGCGGCGCGCGAGCGCATCCAGCACGCCGTTCACGAACTTCGCACTCCGCAGCGTGCCGTATCGCTCGGCCAGACGGACCGCTTCCTGGATCACGACACGCGGCGGGGTCTCGCCGCGCTGAAGCTCGGCTGCCGCGAGGCGAAGCACGGACCGATCGATGACGCTCAGGCGCTCGAGCCGCCAATTCGTCGTCACGTCGGCCAGCTCGGCATCGAGCTCCGTGCCGTGCTCGGCCAAGGTCTGCACGAGCTGCCCCGCGAGCCGGCGCTCGTCGGCTGGCACGAGGAGATCGTCCCAGATGGTCGACGCCACGCGCTCGAGACGCTTCTCGCCGCGGAGATCCCACGCGTACAGCGCCTGCAGCACGCGGGCACGAGCACGCGTCTCAACTCTCGTCCGAGGCATCCAACCGATCGAAGAGATCCACCATCTCGAGCGCGGCGAGCGCCGCGTCCCAGCCCTTGTTGCCGTGCGCGCCGCCGGCACGAGCCTGCGCCTGCTCGTCGTCGTCGCACGTGAGCACCCCGAATCCGATCGGCGTATCGAAGTCCGCGCCGGCGCTCGCGAGCCCGCGCGACGCCTCGCCGGCGACGAAATCGAAATGCGGCGTGTCACCGCGAATCACCGCGCCGACGGCGACGACCGCGTCGTACCGTTCCGTCGCGAGCAGCCGGCGCGCGGCGAGCGGCAGCTCCCATGCGCCCGGCACCCACACGACGTCGACGTCGTCGGCGGATGCGCCATGGCGAACGAGCGCGTCGAGCGCACCGTCGACGAGCTTTTCAACGACGTGCTGATTGAACCGGCTGGCGAGCACGGCGAAGCGCCGCCCGGCACCGGTTGGCGTCCCGGAGAATTCGGCCATTACGACGCGAGCAGGTGCCCGAGCTTGTCGCGCTTGGTTCGCAGATACTCGGCGTTCTCGTCGTGCGCGGGCTGCACGATCGGTACCCGGTCGCCGAGCCTGAGGCCGTAGCCCTCGAGCCCGACCATCTTGCGGGGATTGTTCGTGATCGGCCGAATGGAGCGGAGCCCGAGGTCGAGCAGGATCTGCGCGCCGATCCCGTAGTTGCGAAGGTCGGGCTTGAAGCCGAGCTGCTCGTTCGCTTCGACCGTGTCGGCGCCGCGGTCCTGCAGCTCATACGCCTTGAGCTTGTTGAGGAGACCGATCCCTCGGCCCTCTTGATCGAGGTAGACGATGACGCCACGACCCTCGGCGCCGATCATCTCCATCGCCTTGTCGAGCTGCCAGCCGCAGTCGCAGCGGAGCGAGTGAAAGACGTCGCCCGTGAGACACTTCGAGTGCATGCGCGCGAGGACGTTCTCGCCGTCGCCCAGGTCGCCGAACACGAGCGCGACGTGTTCGCTCGGATCGACGTCGTTCCGGTAGCCGACGATTCGCCACTCGCCGTGCAGCGTCGGAAGCCGCGCCTCGGCGATGCGATGAACGAGACGCTCCGTCTTGAGACGGTGCGCGACGAGCTGCGCGACCGAGATGAACGTGATGCCGTGCTCGGCGGCGAACACTTCCAGTTGCGGACGCCGGGCGCTCGTGCCGTCCTCATTCAGGATCTCGCAGATCACGCCGGCCGGAATGAGCCCCGCCAGACGCGCGAGGTCGACGGCCGTCTCCGTATGGCCGACGCGCTGGAGCACACCACCGTCGCGCGCGCGGAGTGGAAAGACATGGCCGCCGTGGCGGAAGTCCGACGGGACCGCCGCCGGATCCACGGCGACGCGAATGGTCGTCGCGCGGTCCTGCGCGCTGATGCCGGTCGTCACGCCAAAGCGGGACGACGCATCGATCGTCACCGTGTACGCGGTGCGATAGCTGTCGAGGTTCGTCTCGGTCATCGGCCCCAGGCCGAGCGCGTCGACGCGTTCGCCCGTCAAGGCGAGGCAGATCATGCCGCCCGCCTTCTTGATCATGAAGTTGATTCTCTCCGGCGTCACGAGCTCCGCGGAGCAAATGAGGTCGCCCTCGTTCTCGCGATCCTCGTCGTCCGCGACGATGACGAACTTTCCGTCGCGAATGTCGGCGATCGCCTCTTCTATCGTTCCGAAGACCATGTCGATTCCTTGAGCAGACGCTGAACGTACTTCCCGAGCATGTCGGCTTCCACGTGAACCCGATCGCCGACCGCCAACGCGCCAAGCGTCGTGTGGCGCAACGTGTAGTCAATTAACGACAACTGCACCCCTGCTCCGGACCTTCCGCGCGCCGCCAGCAGCTCGTTCACGGTGAGGCTCACGCCGTCGACGGCGATCGATCCATGCTCCACCATAAGCTCGGGCAGCCCCGAAGGCAGAGCAAGATCGACGAGACGCGCGTCCCCGTCCTGTTCCACGCGCTCGACCATGGCAACCCCGTCTACGTGGCCTTGGACGAAGTGTCCACCGAGACGATCCCCGGCTCGGAGCGCCCGCTCGAGGTTCACGCGGCGTCCCACCGTCCAATCGGCGACGGTTGTACGCCCAAGTGTCGTCACCACGGCGGCAACGGTAAACCATCCCGGTCCATGGGCGAGCACCGTGAGGCACGCGCCGTTCACCGCGATGCTCTCGCCGTCAACGAGGTCGGAATGCCGCGTCGCGATGCGGAGCTCTCGACCAGCGTCGGACTCGGCGACGTGCATGATCTCGCCGACGTCGTCGATTAGCCCGGTGAACACGGTACGTCCCTCAACGCGTAGACGGTCATTTCATCGTCGCCGAACCGACGCCGCTCGATGATCGGGTATCGCTCGAGCGACGCCTCGAACCCCGGCGGAGCATCCGCAAACCCCTGCGGCGCGGACGGACCGAGCAGTAACGGTGAGCGAAAGATAATGAGGCGATCCACGAGGGACTCCCGAAGGAACGACCCGGTCAGTCGCGGGCCGGCCTCCACGAGAAGGGCGCGCACCCCAGCGCCTCGCAGCGAGCGAAGGGCGCCCGCCAAGTCGGTCGCGGTTGAATCGACGTCGACACCGGTCGCCTCGAGCGCGCGCCTGGAATTCGCGGGCACCTCCGAGTCGAGCGTGAAGAGGACGGTCGGAATCTCGCGCGCCGTTCGCGCGAGGATGGCGTCGACCGGCGTTCGCACGTGTCGATCGAATACGACGCGCCTGGGCGCAACGCGCGGTGGCGACGCGTCGCGAACCGTCAGGGACGGATCGTCCGCGAGCACCGTTCCGCTGCCCACCGCGATCGCGTCCGCGTTCGCGCGAAGGTGGTGGACGAATGCGCGCGACTCGGGCCCCGTGATCCATCGGTGAGCGCCGCTCGGGTCGGCGATCGCACCGTCGGCGGACACTGCAAGCTTGAGCACGACCCACGGCCGCTCGCTCGCGTGCGCGTTGAAGAACGGCGCGTTCAGCTCGAGGGCCCGATCGCGCTCGACGCCGATGTCGACCTGAATGCCGGCGGACCTCAGTCGCTCGGCGCCGCCGCGAGCAATCGCGCTCGGATCATGCACCGCAATCACGACACGGGTGATTCCAGCGGCGATGAGCGCGTGCGTGCACGGCGGCGTCTTCCCGACATGATCGCACGGCTCGAGCGTCACGTACATCGTCGCGCCGCGCGCGCGGAGACCGGCGTCGCTGAGCGCATTCACTTCAGCGTGCGTTTCGCCGTAGCGCGCGTGATAGCCCTGGCCGACGACGTCCGCGCCCGCAACGACGACGGCGCCGACCATCGGGTTCGGCGCCGTGTTTCCCCACCCACGTTCGGCGAGCGCGAGTGCCCGCCGCATATGGATCGCGTCGAGCGCGCGCGTCGAGTCGCCCGCGCTCACGTCTCTAGAAGGCGAACCGCGCGCCGATCGAGCCGTACCAACGAGGGTCGACGATGCCGCGGCCAGTGAACGTGTTGAACGTGTTCGGGTCTCCGCCGGCCGTGATCTCCCCCGCCTCGAGGACGAACTTGAAGAACGGCACGTTGAACGCCAGGTCGCCGAAGACGTTCGTTCTCGTCATCTTCTGAACCACGTTCACCGGGTCCGAGGTGAAGGTCAACGCGGTGGCGACGGCGCTCGCCTGCGAGTGATACTGGTCCTGACCGATGCCCAGCGTCACGCCGAACATGGCGAGGCTCTTACTCAAGACAAAGCGCCACGCCTGCGTCGTCTCGTCGAAGTCGTTGAGCCTCAGCGTCGCTCCGCTCGCGTTGCCAGTGATCGCGAGCGACGGAAGATCGCGGCGAAGGTACGTGACCGCGACGGCCGGGGTGACGATGGACTCCTGAATGATGCCGACGCGAACACCGTAGCCGAGCTTGACCGGATTGTCCGGCGCGACCGACACGTTGCTCTGTGAAAAATTCGGGACGTACGACGCGCTGAGCAGCCCATCCACCGCCAGCACGTTCGTCAGCCCGAATGGAATTCCGCTGAAGAGTCCGACCGCGCCGTCGGCCGTGGGCATCGGGATCGGCGTGTCGTCGGTATTGTAAATCGTCGCCACCGCCCCCGTCGGCACCGGGATCGCGTTTGCCTGCGTCAGTTGCGGAACCGATCCCTGCAGGACGTTGATGCGAATGCCGATCGAAAAATGTCCGAGGCCAAGCGCGCCGCCCTGGCCGAGCGTCGCGTTGCCGCCGGTAATGGCTCCGCCGAGCTGAGGCGCCATGTACTCGAAGAGATCGACCGTTTTCTGACAGGCGTCTTGCACCGTGAGCTGCTTGGATCCCAGCGGGCCGCCGGGACAGTTCGGCGACGGCGATTGCGCGAGTACGGTTGCAGACGCTCCCACGAGCAAGCCGAGCGTGAGAACAAACCTGGGCTGCATTGACGCTCCTATCTGAGAATGACCTGGCCGGTTCCGCGAGTCACCGCGCCCAACCGCCACGCGGCAATTCCATGTGTTCCCGCCTCCGCGACGATCGGCTGCACCTCGGATTCCGGCGCGATCACCACCATTCCGACGCCCATGTTGAAGGTCCGAAACATCTCGCGGGTCTCGACGGATCCTGCCCGTTGCAACTGACGGAAGAGGTTGGGGACGGTCCAGGTTTCGAGCTCCACGACGGCGTCGAGCGTGGTGGGAAGCGCCCGGTTCAAGTTCCCAGGGAGTCCTCCGCCGGTGATGTGCGCCATCGCATGCACCCTGGGAAGCAGGGGACGTAGTACCCCGAGATACGATCGATGGATCGCCAGCAACACGTCGGCAACGGTCTTGTCCTCGCCGGGGAAAACGTCCCCGGGCGTCAAGCCCATGCGATCGCGTACGATCGGTCTTGCAAGAGAGTAACCATTGGTGTGAAGACCGCTGCTCTCGAGCGCGACGAGCGCGTCCCCTTCGCGAACACGATGCGGGCCAAGAATGGCGTCTTCGTCGACGTATCCGACGATGAATCCCGCGAGATCGTAGTCCGGGGGCGTGTACACGCCTGGCATCTCCGCGGTCTCGCCACCCAGGAGCGCGCATCCGTTCTCGCGACACCCGGCGGCGACGCCGGCGACGATGCTCTCGACGACGGCGGGCTGGAGCGCGCCGAAAGCGACGTAGTCCATGAAGAACAGCGGCACCGCGCCCTGCACGAGAATGTCATTGACGCAGTGATTCACGAGATCGTGGCCGACCGTGCCGTTCCTGCCGGATTCGATCGCGACCTTGAGCTTCGTGCCGACGCCATCGGCGCTCGACACGAGCACGGGCTTCGGCACGTCGGTCGGGACGCGAAACATTCCGCCGAATCCGCCGAACTCGCCGCGCGCGCCCGCGGTCAGCGTCGACATCACGTGCGCTCTGATGCGTTCCTTCGCGTCGTCCGCGGCGTCGATGTCGACACCGGCGGTTCGGTAGTCCAACGGTTTCGTCACCCGAGGTCCTGCTCGAAGCTGGTGAGTCGATAGAAATCCGCGACGCGCCGAGCGATGTCCTGCGGCGTGACCTCGAGCAGCCGGGTCACCGAAAACTTCTCGACCGCAAACGATCCCATCACCGATCCGTGGATCACCGCGCGTCGCAGATTGGCTTCGGAGAGGTCGCCGGACCTCGCGAGATACCCCATGAAGCCGCCGGCGAACGAGTCGCCGGCGCCGGTCGGATCGAACACGGACTCGAGGGGATACGCCGGCGCGAAGAAAATGCTGTCCTGCGTGAACATGAAGGCGCCGTGCTCGCCCTTCTTGATGACGACGACTCTGGGGCCGCGCGCCATGATCCACCGCGCGGCCTTGATGAGATTGAACTCCTCCGTCAGCTGGCGCGCCTCGGCATCGTTGAGCGTGATGAGGTCGACGTGCGCGAGCAGCTTCATCAGGTCGGGGCGGCGGCTCTCGATCCAGAAGTTCATCGTGTCGCACGCCACCAGCTTCGGCTTCTCGACCTGCGTCAGCACGTCGAGCTGCAGGCGCGGATCGATGTTGCCGAGAAAGACGAACGGCGCGCGCCGAAACTTTTCGGGAATCTTGGGATGAAAGCTCGAGAAGACGCCGAGGTGCGTCTCGAGCGTCTCCGCCATGTTCAGGTCGTGACGATAGCGTCCGCGCCAGCGAAACGACGCGCCGTCCGCTTGCTCGAGTCCGGAGAGATCCACGGGGCGCGACGCCAGCATCTCTTTGAGCGTGTCGAGCGGAAAGTCATTCCCGATGACGCCAACGAGCTGCACCGGCGCCAGGTGGCTGGCCGAGGCGGAGAAGAACGTGCCTGAACCGCCGAGCACATTGTCAGCCTTCCCGAACGGCGTCTCGACCGAATCGAGCGCGACGGAGCCTACGACGAGGACGGACATGAGGCGGGGTTCAAGGTACGGACAGCAGATCCTTCGCGCAGCCTGCCCTCGAGGGGCGCAAGCGACGAAGGGCTCAGGATGACAACACGGATCACATCCGATCCGGCGCGGTGATACCCAGCAGGTCGAGCCCGTTGCGCAACACCAACTGTGACGCGCGCGCCAGCACCAAGCGCGCGCGCATGATGGGCTCGGGCTCGTTCAGCACGTGCGCTTTGTGGTACCACAGGTGCACCTTGCCCGCGGTATCGTGCAAATATGTGGCGACGCGGTGCGGCTCGAGCGCCGCCGCCGCCCCCGCGACCAGCGACGGATAGTCGAGCAGCGCCTTCATCAGCTCCTGCTCTTCCGGCAACGTCAACACCGACAGGTCGACGTCGAGGCCAGTGACGGTCGCGGCATCGATCTCGCCGACGCGGAAGATGCCCGACAGCCGCGCGTGTGCCATCTGAATGTAGTAGACGGGATTCTCGTCCGACTGCGACCGCGCGACGTCGACGTCGAACACGAGCTGCGAATCACCCTTCCGCATGAGAAAGAAGTAGCGCACCGCATCGCGCCCGACTTCGTCGACGAGATCGCGTACGGTCACGTAGCTCCCGGCGCGTTTGGAGATCTTCACCTCGTCGCCGCCGCGCATCACCGTGACCATCTGGTGCAGCACGTACTCCGGATACCCCTGCGGGATCTCCATATCGAGCGCCTGCAGTCCCACGCGCACGCGCGTGACCGTGCTGTGGTGGTCGGCGCCCTGCACGTTGATCGCGCGACGAAACCCGCGCTCCCATTTGGTGATGTGATACGCGACGTCGGGCAGGAAGTACGTCGGCTCTCCGCCCTTTTCCACGCTGCGGCGCATCACGCGATCCTTGTCGTCGCCGTAGTCGGTGGTCTTGAGCCAGAGCGCTCCGTCCTTCTCGTACGTGTGGCCCGCGGTCACCAGGCGGGCGATCGCGTCGCTGACGCGGCCGTCGGTGTACAGCGACGACTCGAGGAAGTACACGTCGAACTTGACCCCGAAGGTCTGGAGGTCTCGGTCCTGTTCTTTGCGCAGCTCCTGCACGGCGAACGCGCGGATCGCATCCAGATCGTCCGCGTTCGGGTCTGAACCGTGCTCGTCGATGTATCGTTGCGCGAGGTCGACGATGTACTCGCCGTGATAGCCGCCCTCCGGCAGCGGCGTCTCGACGCCGCCGAGCTGCCGGACACGCGCCTGCACGCTCAGCGCGAGATTCATGATCTGCGCGCCGGCGTCGTTGTAATAGAACTCTCGCGTCACGCGCCAGCCGGTGGCGGCGAGGAGCGACGAGATCGCGTCGCCGAGCGCGGCCTGTCGGCCATGGCCGACGTGCAGCGGCCCAGTGGGGTTCGCAGAGACGAACTCGACGTTGACAGCGCGATGCTCGCCGGCACCCGACCGTCCATACTGATCGCCTGCCGCGATCAGCGCGCGCAGTCCCTCGGCAAAGACGTCCGCGGCAACGCGAAAATTGATGAACCCCGGCCCGGCGACTTCCGCGGAGCTGATGCCGGCGCGGGCGTAGTCGAGCCGCTCGATGATCGACGCCGCGAGGTCTCGCGGACTCACGCCCAACCGTTTGGCGAGCACCATCGCCAGGTTGGTCGCCCAGTCGCCGAACGCGGGATCGCGCGGCCGCTCGAGCACCGGCTCGACGCCGTCGGACGCGCCAAGCGATTGCGCCGCGCGCACGAGCTCCGCGCGAAGCAGCTCGGTTCCGTCGTTCATTTGTCGGACTTGGAGCTCGACGATCCGCTGCTGCCGCCGGTCGAGGTCGGCTTGGATTCGCTCGACTTCGATTCCGACTTTGCCTCGCTCTTCGACTCGGACTTGGCCTCGGAGGCTTTTGTCTCGCCCTTGCTCTCCGATCCGCCCGACGCTCCCTCTCCGCTGGACTTGCCGTTGGCCGGCTCGCCCTTTCGGTGCGCGTTCTTGCCGTAGTCGGTCAGGTAGAAGCCTGAGCCTTTGAAGACCAATCCAGATCCGCCGGAGATCTGACGCGCCGCCGATCTTCCCGCATTCCGGACACGGCACCTCGGCGACCGCATCGCTCATCTTGCGATAAAAGCGGTCAAAGGTGTGTCCATCCGGGCAGCGAAACTCGTAAGTCGGCATTTGGCTGTGACTTAGATACGACGGCGTGAACTCGAAAGATAGGTGTAGCGGAGGGGTCGTTCAAGCGGGCCGATACGTGCCCCAGCAGTCTCGGAGCGCGTCGGCGATCTCTCCGACCGTCGCTCGTTCGCGGACCGCGCTCGATGATCGATTCCATCATGCGGCCGTTGTCCCCGCGTTGGGTCGCCGCGTCGCGCAACGCCGCGATCGCCTGCCCCACGCCATGGACGTCGCGACGCGCCCGAACCTCCGCCACGCGGGCCTTCTGCTCGCGTTCGAGCGCCGAAAAATCGGGCGAGGGAATCGTGGGAGGTGGGGAGCCGTCGGTGAACTTGTTCACGCCGACGATCACGGTTTCACCGCGCTCGACGCGAAGCTGATGCTCGTACGCGCTGCGCGCGATCTCTTCCTGGAAGAACGACGCCTCGATCGCCTTGGCGGCGCCGCCCAACTCGTCGACGCGCGCGAGCAGCGCGATGGCGCTGTCGCTCGAGCTCGCTCGTCAGAGCTTCCACATAGTAGCTGCCGGCCAGCGGATCGACGGTGAGCGCGGCGCCCGACTCGTACGCGACGATCTGCTGCGTGCGAAGCGCGAGCGTCGCGGCCTCGGCCGTGGGAAGCGCGAGCGCTTCGTCGTAGCCGTTGGTATGGAGTGATTGGGTGCCGCCGAGCACGGCGGCGAGCGCCTGCATGCCCACGCGGACGACGTTGTTGAGCGGCTGCTGCGCCTGGAGCGTGACGCCGCCCGTCTGCGTGTGGAATCGGAGGCGGCAGCTCGCATCGCCGGCGCCGAACCGCTCACGCATGATGCGCGCGTACATGCGGCGCGCCGCGCGGAACTTCGCGACCTCCTCGAACACATCGTTGTGCGACGCGAAGAAGAAGGACAGCCGTGGCGCGAACGTGTCGACGCTCAACCCCGCCGTCGATCGCGCGCGACACGTATTCGATCGCGTTCGCAAAGGTGAACGCGAGCTCCTGTACCGCCGTCGCGCCGGCTTCGCGAATGTGGTATCCAGAGATCGAGATCGGATTCCAATTCGGCACGTCCGACGCGCAGAAGCGAAAGATGTCGGCGATGAGCGCTCAGGCTGGGCTCGGGCGGATAGATGTACGTGCCGCGCGCGATGTACTCCTTCAGGATGTCGTTCTGGATCGTGCCGCTCAGCTGGGTCGCGCGCGATTCCCCGCTCTTCGGCGACGACGATGTACATCGCGAGCAGCGTCGACGCCGTCGCGTTGATCGTCATCGACGTCGAGACCTTGTCGAGCGGGATATCGGTCGAGCAGCGCGTGCATGTCCTCGACGCGTGTCGATCGCGACGCCCACGCGACCGACTTCGCCCAGCGCGCGCGGCGAATCGGAGTCGATGCCCATCTGGGTCGGCAGATCGAACGCGACGCTCAGGCCCGGTCTGCCCCGCGGCGAGCAGGTGCTGAAAGCGGCGGTTCGTCTCCGCGGCCGTTCCGAAGCCGGCGTACTGCCGCATCGTCCAGAGCCGCCCGCGGTACATCGTCGCCTGCACGCCGCGCGTGAACGGGAACTGGCCGGGATCGCCGAGGTCGCGCGCGTAGTCGATCGGCGCGTCGTCTGGTCGGTAGACAGGCGTCGATCGGAAGGCCGGAAGGAGAGGTCTTCTGGGGTCTGGCATGGCGGAGTATGAGGTCGCGGCTGCAAGATAATCGCTATGGTGAACCCGTCCCATCTCACGTCCAACATGCGACCCATCGCATGCTCAGCTCGACGGCGTCTTTTTCGGGATCGCACGTCCTGGCACGACGTCTCGCTCGTCGCGCGGCGGCGCGCAGCGGGCAGCCAGCAAGCGGCCGATGACGTTCAACGACATCATGGAGATCTGAAGAACGTCGGCACGGTCGCGATGTCGCCGGACGGATCGCACGTCGCGTACACCGTGAGCGCGTGGGAGCATCCGAACGCGCAGCCGCCCGCCGACGCCACGAAGCCCGACACCGCGAAGGGCGATCGCCACGACGTGCGCTCGCACGTCTGGCTGGTCTCGGCAACGCGGCGGCGCGCCGCGGCAGCTGACCTTCAGCGAGCGCGGCGAGTCGGCGCCGGCATGGTCGCCCGACGGGCAGTCGCTCGCGTTTCTGTCGGCGCGCGGCACCGGCGACGACGGTGAAGACGCAGGTCTGGGTTCTGCCGATGGACGGCGGCGAAGCCTATCAGCTCACGACGTCGAAGGAATCGATCACCGGCTTCGCGTGGTCGAAGGACGGCGCGCGAATCGCCTTCCTCGCCGTCGACACGCTGCCGAAGATCGACGAGGCCAAGCGCGCGCGCCGCGACGATCCGCAGGTGTTCGAGGGCAGACTTGCGTCTGTCGCACGCGTGGGTCGTGGACGTCGCCGCGAAGAAGGCGACCGAGATCGTGCACGGCGACTTCACCGTGAAGGGCGCGCCCGCGTGGTCGCCCGACGGCACAGCGCCTCGCGTACTCGGCGTCGCCGACGACGCTGCTCCGCGAGACGCGCACCGATGCGTACGTCGTCACGCTCGCCGATCAAGCGCAACGAGACGATCTCGCGAAGTCCGGACGTGCAGTCGTACGCCGGCGTGGTCGCCCGACGGACGGACGCTCGCGTACACCATCGCTGCCGCAGATCGCACACGTCGCGCGCCGACAGCATCTCCGACGTGCAGATCGGCAACAATCACCTGATGCTCTACGACGTCGCGTCGACGAGCGACCAAGGACGTCTACGACGCCAAGGCCGACGTGTCCGCCGGCACGCCGCAGTGGACGCGCCGACGGAAAACGCATTCTGTTCACGACCGGCGAGCGCGCGTACAACGCGGTGTACTCCTACGACGTCGCGAGCGGCAAGCTGTCGCGCGTCGTCGACAAGCTGCTGCTCCGCGGCCTCTCGTTCTCGCGCGACGGACGCACGGTCGCGTTCGCGATGGACACGCCGAACGCGCCGGCCGACGTCTACGTCAGCGATCCGACGTTCGCGTCGCCGCGCAAGCTCACCGACGTCAATCCGCAGGTGCGCGACCTCGCGCTCGGCGAAACGGAGATCGTCACGTGGAAGAGCACCGACGGCACGCCGGTCGAGGGCATTCTCGTGAAGCCGGTCGGATATCAGGCGGGCCGCGCTATCCGCTGCTCGTCGAAGCGCACGGTGGACCCACGGGCGCGACGAACGCCGGGTTCAAGGCGAACTGGGGCTCGCCGGGACAGGTGTGGGCCGGCAAGGGCTGGGCGATCCTCTATCCGAATCCGCGCGGCAGCACGGGCTACGGCGAGAAGTTCACGCGCGCGAACATCATGGATTGGGGCGGCGGCGACTACCGCGACATCATGACCGGCGTGGACGAGATGGTGAAGCGCGGCCTCGCCGATTCGACGAAGCTCGCGTTCGAGGGATGGAGCTACGGCGGCTACATGACGGCGTGGGTCGTGAGCCAGACGAGCCGCTTCAAGGCGGCGCGCATGGGCGCGGGGCTCTCGGATCTGCAGAGCATGTACGGCACGACCGACATCCCCGGCTACATCGGCACGTTCTTCAGCGGCGTCCCGACGCAGAAGACGCTCGACTTCTATCGCGCGCGCTCGGCGATCACGTTCGTCGATCAGGTGACGACGCCGCTGCTCATCCTGCACGGCGGCAGCGACGAGCGCGTTCCGACGGGCCAGTCGATGGAGTACTTCCGCGCGCTCAAGGATCGCGGCAAGACCGGTGCAGCTCGTGTTCTATCCGCGCGAGGGGCACGGGCTGGGCGAGTACTACCACCAGCTCGACAAGATGCAGCGCGAGAGCGACTGGATCACGAAGTACACGCTCGGTCAGCCAAAGCAGAATGCATTGACGCCGTAGCAGTCATCCTGAGCGAAGCGAAGGACCTACTGTCTTGTGTTCGGGGCGCGCTCCGGTGCAATGACAGTAGGTCCTTCGTCGCTTCGCTCCTCAGGATGACCGCTAGGACACAGACAGCGACCGTTCCGGGCGACTCGACAGGTCCACCATGCCCGCGTTCGCGATCACCTTGCGCGCGAACTCGACCTCGTTCGCGCTGCCGATGTAGAGCGGCGTGCGCTGGTGCAGCTCCGTGGGCTGCACGTCGAGGATGCGCTGCACGCCATCGGACGCGGCGCCGCCGGCCTGCTCGACGATGAACGCCAGCGGATTCGCCTCGTACAACAGGCGGAGCTTTCCCTTCGGCGATTTCTTGTTCGCCGGATACGCGAAGATGCCGCCGCCGAGCAGGTTGCGGTGGAAGTCGGCGACGAGCGAGCCGACGTAGCGCGTGCTGAGCGCCTTGCGGTCGCCGTCGAGCCCCCGGTACGCGCGCATCACCTGCCGAACATTCTCATCCCACAACTGCTCGTACGAGTCGTTCACCGACAGATAGCGGCCTGCGTCCGGAATGCGAATGTTCGGATGCGAGAGCAGGAACTCGCCGATCGACGGATCGAGCGTGAAGCCGTGCACGCCCTGCCCCGTCGTGTACACGAGCATCGTGCTCGAGCCGTAGATGACGTAGCCCGCGGCGACCTGCCGCCGGCCCGGCTGCAGCATGTCTTCGAGCTCTCCCTGCCGGCCACGCGTGATCTTGCGAACGACGGAGAAGATCGTGCCCACCGGCACGTTCACGTCGATGTTCGACGAGCCGTCGAGCGGATCGAAGAGCAGGCAGTACTTGCCGCACTTGAACGGCTCGGGAATCTGAATGATTCCGGGCTCCTCTTCGGACGCCATCGCGCACAGGCGGCCGCCGTGGTCCATCGCCTTGACGATGATCTCGTTGGCGAGGATGTCGAGCTTCTGCTGGACTTCGCCCTGCACATTTTCGCCGTCGGTCGCGCCGAGGATGTCGGCGAGCCCCGCGCTGCGCACCTTGTTGGCGATCATCTTCGCCGCGAGCGCGAGATCGTACAGGATGCCTGAGAGCTCGCCCGTCGCCTCAGGGTGATTGCGCTCTTCCTCGATGATGAAGCGCTCGATCGTGACGACCGAGGTTGCCGTGTGTTTGACCACGTTGATCATCCTCTCGGCTTGGACTCGTCCGGTTCGCGGAGCCGCGTCGCCGCATACGCGCGCGCATCGACCTCGAAGCGATTCTGAACATAGCCCCGCCGCAACGACTCCCACAGGTACAGTATCGGAAAGGCCATGCTGGCCTCAAACTGCTGGACGTGTCTGCGCCTCGTGCAAGAGCAACTCGACCGACAACGGCGCGCCGGGGGCCAGCCAGATCGTGCGCCAGAGTGTGATCGCGGATACGGTGCGTTGCCCGAGGCACCACCCGCCGACGCGCACCGGCAAACCGCCGCGGCGCCATCGTACCGCGTCCAGCTCCGGATACTTCGCGACCAGCTCCGACGGTAGCGACGTCGACCGGCCGATCAACGGCCGGAGGGCGGCGGCGACAAGGTTGGCAAGTCTCGCGACAGCTCCCATGTATCTCCCGCCGCTTCGACGATGATGCGGCGCCCATCGGTTCGCGCGACGATCGCGCCGAGGTGGTCCGTGCGAAGCACCTGCGCGCCATGCGCGGCAAGCGCGCGCATGACGGACGGCGTCGGCAGATGATACGTGTTCCCCGCTCCAACCGACACGAGCGCCAGCCGCGGACGCACCGCCGTCAGAAAGCGCTCGCTGCTGCTCGTGCCGCTTCCGTGATGGCCGACCTTGAGGATATCCGCGTGCAGCATCGCCGAGTCGCGCGCGAGCAGCCACTCCTCCTCCGGCGCGCTCCGCGTCGCCGACGAACAGCATGCGCACGTCGCCGACGCGAACGAGCGCGACCACGCTCGCGAGATTCGGATCGGTGAGCGACGCGGTCCACGCCGAATCCGGCGCGAGGAACGTGGACGCTCACGCCGTCGATCGCGAGCGAGTCGCCTGGGTGGGCGCGCACCCAGCTGACTCCCATCGTCTCGCGCCACGTCGAGCGACGCGCGATACGCGTCTGCGCCCCCGGCGAACCCCGCGTCGACATAGGTGGCCGGATGCAGCGTGCGTAGCACGCTGGCCGCGCCGCCGACATGATCGGTGTGCGGGTGCGAGAGCACGAAAGCGTCGAGCTGGCCGCCGCGCCGCCCGATGTACGGCACGACGGTCGATCGCCCGGCGTCGCCGCCGCGCCATGCGCGGCCCGCGTCGAACAGAATCCAGTGGCCGTGCGACGTTCGAAGCGCGATGGCGTCGCCCTGGCCAACGTCCATCATGTGCAGCTCGACGTCGCTGTCGCGCGTCGGCCCGATCGGAAGCCAAACGAGCAGCGCGGCCGCGATCGCGGCGCCAATCGCCGGTCGGTGCCAGTCGCGCGACGCGCACGCCGATGATCACGCGCCGCCGACATCGCGCATGCCAGCGATCATCGCCGCCGGACTCGGCGAGACCGGGATGGCACCGTGCGGGATCGCGGCGCCGGCCTGAGCAACGGCCGCCAGTCCGACGAGCAGCGGATGCGCCGCGTCGGCCACGAGACGCGCCAGCGGGCGCAATGGGAGCGAGCACGAGACCGAACAGAAGATCATCGGCTGCGCGAGCGCGATGAGCGGATTGGCGGCGAGATTGGTGAGTGGGCGCGACGAGGCTCACTCGCCCGAAGACCCACGCGACGATCGGCGCCGACGCGATCGTCGCGATCGTCGTGCCGAGCAGTCCGGTCGCGACGATTTGCGCGACATGTGGAAGTCGATCAAGCGCCGATGCGCTTGCCGAGGCGGCCCGCCGAGATCATCGCGAGCACGCCGACGACGGTGAGCTGATAGCCTGCGTCGAGCACGACGTGCGGCGTCGAACACCGGTTGCGTGGCGCCGACAGCGACGATGGCCCATCGCGACACGGGCCGCTGCCCGAGGCGCGTCGCGAGGGCAGTGACCGCCATGATTGCCGACGCGAACGGCGGGAACCGGCGCGCCGATGAGCGCGACATAGAAGACGATGGCACCGATGGTCATGATCGACGCGCGCCGCCGCGCGACGCCGAGCGCCTCGAGGGTCAACGCGATCGCGGCGGTGATGATCGCGATGTGCAACCCGGCGATGGCGAGAACGTGCGCGAGGCCGGCGCTGGCAAATTGGTCGCGGACCTCCGGCGTCAGCTCGCCGCGATCGGCGATGAGCAGCGCTTTGACCAGCGGCGCGTCTTCCCGAAACGTTCGCTCGATGGCTCGGGCGGCAGCGGCGCGCCAGCGCGGCAGAAGTCCCGGATCCCGCACGATCGCAATGGAGGCGTGCTGCACCTGGATGCCGCGCGCGGTGCGAGAGACGCTACCGCTTGCGATGATGGTGGCTCCCGCCGGTGCCGTTCCGCGCTCGACGGACAGGGACGCCCACTCCTCGCAGGACGCGAGTCGTCCGCGGGCGAACGCGCCCGGGGCGACGCTGTCGTCGACGACGACCGCGACGGCGCTTTTTCCGGTGGTCGCCTCCGCGCACCGCGCGTCGCGGCTGGTCGTGTCGCGCGCCACGACGACTCCCGCGACGGCGAGCGCCGTCATCGCCAAGGAGAGGCGTCCGCGCACATGACCGGTCATCGCAGCGATGCCGACGATCAGAGTCCCGAGGGGCAGCGAGCCGGAGAATCCAGCGAGAAGCCCAGCGAGGTAGGCGGCGAGCGCGAATGCGACGATCGGCATCTGGCGAGCAATGTCGGCCAACGCTCGGAGCCGTGTCGCATCGATTCAATGCGGGGAAGCGAAGGAGTTCGCCGCCAGTCGAACCTCGTCCCGAGGCCAAGTGGCAACGCTTGAATGAATCAGACCAAAAAAGAATCATCGAACCCAGCGCTGCGACACTGTCGTCGCACTCGGTTCGATGGAATTGTTTTGGTTTGATGCTCCCTTTTTGTTGACTCTGTGCCCGCGTCTGGAGCGGGTCAGACCGCGACAGGCAGCGGTTGTCGCTCGCGAACGACTTGGCCGGTGAACGTCGAGCCGGTCGTGCCGGTCAACTCGACCATCAGATACTGACCGAGCATCGACGCATCACCCGGGACGAGTACCGTCTTGAAGTCCCGCGTTCGCGTCTGCACGAGATCCGCGCTGCGCCGCGCTTCCTTCTCGACGAGCACTTCGTAGCGCTTGCCGAGTTGCCCGAGGTTCGCCGCGCGCGACATGCCGCGAATCGTCTCGACGAGGCGCGCGAGACGCTCGCTCGCCACGTCGTCGGGAACGGTGAGCTCGGCCGGCATCCGCGTCGCCGGCGTGCCATCGCGCGGCGAGAACTTGAAGGTGAAGCCGTCCGCGAAACCAACCTCGCGAACGACCCCGAGCGTCTCCTCGAAATCCTCGTCGGTCTCTCCCGGAAAGCCCACGATGACGTCGGTCGTCACCGACAGTCCGGGGATCGCCGCGCGCAGCTTCGCAACGCACTCGAGGTATCCGCTCCGCGTATATCGCCGCAGCATGCGTTTCAGGACGCGGTCCGACCCGGACTGCATCGGCAGGTGCACGTGCTCGCAGACCGCCTCGACGTCGGCGAGCGCGTCGATCACGCGATCGGTGAAGTCGTTCGGGTGCGGGCTCGTGAATCGCACACGCCGAATCCCGGGCACCGCGCCGACGGCGCGAACGAGATCGGCGAAATCGAACTCGCCATCGTGGTACGAGTTCACCGTCTGCCCGAGGAGCACGACCTCGGTCATCCCCTCGTCGACGACGGCGCGCACTTCGCGCACGACATCCGCGAGCTTCCGACTGCGCTCGGGGCCACGCGTCGTCGGCACGATGCAGTACGTGCAGCGATAGTCGCAACCGCGCTGGACCGGGATCCAGGCCTTGACCTTGTCGAACCGCCGGGGCTGGAAGTCCTCGTAATGCTCCTCGAGGTCGAACGTCGTCGCAATGGTGCGCTCGCCGTGCCGTGCGCCGTCGATCAGCGCGGGCAACGCGCGATAGCCGTCGGGTCCGATGACGACGCTCACGTGCTTCGCCTTCTCGAGCAGCTGCGGTCCCAACCGCTGCGCCATGCACCCCGTGACGCCGACGATCGCGCCAGGCTTCATGTTGCGCTTGAGCTCACCAAGCCGGCCGATCACGCGCTGTTCGGCGTGGTCGCGAATCGCGCACGTGTTCACCAGAATGACGTCGGCGCCGTCGGGACCGTCGACGGCGTCATAGCCATGCGCCGCGAGCTTGCCGAGCATCAGCTCGGAATCGCTCACGTTCATTTGGCAGCCGTACGTCTCGATGTAGACGGTGGGACGAGGGTCGGTCATCGGGCGATGGAACGAGCTTCCAGAAATGGCTGTCCTTGCGCGAGCCGGGCCGTGAAGCGCGCGCCGCGCGGCAGACCGGCGTCCATGAGCCGCACGGTAAGATAGTCGCCGGTCAGGCCGTCGCGCTCGGTTCCGCGGCCGATGACGACGACATCGGCCAGGCCACCCGCGCGCGAGGATGCGTATGTCGCGGCCTTGCGGCTCGCCAGGGCTCGAAGCTCGCCCGCGCGCACGTCGGCGACCGCCGCCGGCACCGGGTGCGGCAGGCGCTCGGCAGCCGTCCCGGGCCGCGGCGAGTACGGAAAGACGTGCAGGTACGTAAAGGGCAGGCGTTCGACGAGTGCCTTCGTCTCCGCGTGGTCCTCGGCGGTCTCGCCCGGGAACCCAGTGATGACGTCGGCGCCCAATCCCAGAATGCTCATTCGCGCCGCGAGGCGCTCGATCGCGTCCGAATACGTCGCACGTGTATACCAATGCCGGCCCATACGGCGAAGGAGTCGGTCGGAACCGCTCTGGAGTGGCGCGTGCACGTGCGGCACGACGTGCGCCGGCGCCGCGATCAACAGGTCGGCGAGCGGCGCGTCGATCTCGGTCGCTTCGATCGACGAGAGCCGGTATCGCACCGACGGCGTCGCGCGCGTCAGCGTCTCGAGCAACGCGCCGAGCGACGAGCCAGTGTCGGCGCCGTACGAACCGATGTGAATTCCCGTAATGACGATTTCCGAATGCCATTCGGCGAGGGCCTGCGCCTCGGCGACGAGCTCGTCACGCGGGCGGCTGCGGTTCGCGCCGCGCGCCATCGTCGTCGCGCAGAAGGTGCAGTGCTCGTCGCACCCGTCCTGAATGCGAAGGAGGGCCCGCGCCGACGTCTGTCGGGTCGTCGCGCGCCGCAGTGCGCTGGGCGGAAGATCCAGCGCCGCAGCGATCGCGGGCAAGTCGGCGCCGCCGACCACCGCGCCGACGGAGGGCAGGTCTCGAATCCGGCGCGCCGGATCGCGAGCCTCGTCGAGCGCCGCGGCGCAGCCCATCACGACACTGCGGAGCCCGGGGCGCTCGCGGGCCGCGCGCCGCACCACTTTGCGCAGCTCCGCCTCCGCGTCCGCCGTCACAGCGCAGCTGTTGAACACGGCGGCGTCCGCGTCGGTGACCGACGCGACGAGCTCGTGCCCGGCCGCCGCGACCATCGCGCGCACCGCCTCACTGTCGTAGTGATTCGCGCGACACCCGAACGTGCGCAGATACACCTTCACGCCGGCACCACCACCCCGCTCGAGCTGACACGGACCTCACGATACGCGGGAACCACCGGGAGCACGAAGTGAAACGAGCTGCCCTTCCCCTCGCCCTGACTCTGCACCCAGATGCGCCCGCCGTGCGCGTCCACCACCAGCTTGCAGAACGCGAGCCCGAGCCCCGAGCTCCGCGTGCGCGGGATGTTCGGGTTCTTCACGCGTTCGAACTTGCGAAAGATGACTTCGTGATACTCCGGCGGAATGCCGGGCCCGTTGTCGGCGATGGTGAACAGGATGCCATCGCCCTCACGGCGTGCCGAGAGCTGCATCGTGACGGCCGTCGCCGAGTGCGTGAGCGCGTTCTGCACGAGATTGCCGAGGACGCGCTTGAGGAGCGCCTTGTCGGCCTGGAACACCGGGGCGTCGTCGGCGACGTCGACGCTCGCGGCCGCGCTCTCCTGCTGAAAGCGCGTCGACCACTCGTGCACGATCTCGTTGAGGAGGGCCGCCGGCGCGATCGGCTGCAAGTCGAGCTTCATCGTCGCTTCCTCGATGCGCGACACCTCCAGCAGGTCGCCGATGAGCGCCAGCAGATCCTCGGCTTTGCCTTCGGCGTCGCTGAGCATCTTGCGCTGGCCGTCGTTCAGCGCGCCGAAGTCGCCGTCGATCAGCATTTCCATGCTCGCGAGCACGGACGTGAGCGGCGTCTTCAGGTCGTGGACGATCATCTTCATCAGATCGTCGCGCATCTTTTCGACCTCGCGGAGCTTGCGGAGCGTGTCCTCGAGGGAGTCGGTCGCGGCCTTGAGCTTGAGCAGGCTGCGCACCCGCGCGCCGAGCACGAGGCGGTTGTGCGGCTTCGTGAGGAAGTCGTCGCCGCCGGCTTCGATCGCCTTGACGCGATCGGTGGTGTCGTTCAGCGCAGTGACGAAGATGACCGGAATGCTCTTCGTGCGCGGATCACGCTTGATGCGCCGGCAGACCTCGAAGCCGGTCGACCGGTCGTCGACGCCCAGATCGCCGGCGGGCATCGAGACGTCGAGGATGCAGAGATCCGGACGGTGCTCGAAGCACGCGGTGAGCGCCGACGGCCCGTCGGACGCGGCGATGGCGCGAAAGCCCAACACGTGCAACTGATCGAACAGCAGCTCGACGTTCGCGGCAACGTCGTCTGCGACGAGAATCAGCGGCGCATGGGTGAGTGAGGACGCGTTCGATTCCACGACGCGATCACGGCCGGACAGCAACCCCGACGCTGAGCGTCCACGCGTGCTCCTGCGCGGCGACATCCGCCGACCGCGTCGCGCGAATCACACCGATATCGGTCATGACGTGCCCCTGGGCGAAGGTGGTTCCGAGACCGCCGCTGAAACTGTTCTCCGTAACAGTCTGATTCGCGGCTTGAAACGGCAAGGTGCGCGTGCGGAATCCCGCCCGGAGCTGGATGTAGCGCTGCCCGACTCTGGGGCCCTGGAGATCGGCGCCGATGCTCGTGTCCCACGCGTTCACGCCGACGAGTCCGGGCGTGCCCAGGCCGCCGAGCCGAGACCAGTCGTCGCGCGCAGTGCGGATGGCAATGGCCGACCCGGTGATTCCCGTGTACGCCAGCGACGCGCCGAAATGGTTCGGCACGTTGGCCGACGTCAGCAGCGTGTCCTCCGACGACAGATTGAGCCTGCCGCCGACCCGCGCCGACGCCGACAGGTTGATCGCGTTCGACATCACCTGAAATCCCGCCGACACGGCGCCGCCGCTGAAGCTCAGAATGCGCGAGTTCGTGAACGTCGCGAACCGCTCCGAGTCGGGGAACGACTGCTTGAGGTCGACGAGGTTGTGGCCGGCGATGGCGTGCGCGCCGAGCCCGACGTGGAGCCACGGCATCGGCGTCCACGCCCCGGCGAGCTGGACGTCGTTCATGGCCCCGTCGATGTGAACCGTCGTCGTCATGTCGACGCTTTCGCCGCCGCCCAGGGCCTGCGTCGTGTTGAACGTGGTCGTCGACGTGCGATCGAGCAGCGTCGATGATGAAAGGCTCATGACGAAGTTTCCGCGCACCGGCATCGCGCCGAAGACGACCGGGTACCGGGCGATGGAGGTCCGGTCGGTGCCGTTCGCCGTGGTGACCGTTCGGAATTCCGGATCGGCCTGAAAGTACAGAATCCGCGACGGGAAAACCGCGATGGCCGCCGGATTGATGGGGCTCAGCGGGTCCATCTCGCCGACCGCGGCACCCGTCGCTTGGGCGCGGGAGCTGAACTGCCCGGGTGAGTAGCCAAAGCCCTGCGCACTGAGATTCGCCTGGCCCGACGCGGCGAGCCACGGTGCGAACAGTCCCGCGGTCGCGAGAGCGTACACGCGGAGGTGTCGAGCCAGTCGCACCGGAAGTCTCCTGATCATGGCAGCCCGTACGGGAACGGTGGGATGTACGTGATCCGCAGCCGCGGACGCAGCGCCGCCACCGCCGCCGTCGTCGAGAAGAAGTTGAATTCCGCCGGCAACGAGCCTTCGCCGCCGCTGCGCAGCGCGACGGTGCGCGGACTGACCGTGGTTGGCTGGCCCTTCCACGTGCGGACGAGCCCGACGAGCTCGAACGACCGGATGCCGCTATCCGACGGCGCCATGATGATCGAGTCGAGACCGAACTGACCGTTCACACCGATGAACTGGAGGGCGGAACTGATGTCCGTGATCGTGGGCCCCGCGAGCACCGGCACGGGATAGATGTACACCGAGTCGTGCGGACTCAACCGACGGTTCGGCGTCTGCGTCAACAGCAGCGACGCGCGCACGACGGTGGTGGAGTCCACGATGCGCGACGGCACGTCGAACCTGAAGAAGGTCCGGCGAGACGGGACGCCGCCCACGCCAATTTGGCCTGCCGGCGTCACGGAGTTGCCTTTCACCACGATCGTGTAGTCCGCCAACGGCCCCGATAGGAAGTCCTGATCGACGGGCGTGTTCGAGACGGGCGTGATCAGCAACGGCGCGACCGAAGTGTCGAGCGACACCTTGAGGCGCAGCGTCACCGGCGCGGCCGACTGCGTCGTGCCGAGGCGCATGTCGACGCCGGCACTGCTCACCACCCGAAACCCGACGCGCAGGTGTGTCCCGTTTTGAATTCGATCGAGCACCGTGTCGGTCGAGATCGGGATCGTCAGCGTATCCGTGACCGACTCGGGCGCGAACGTCTTCGATCCGAGGAACCGGTCCGGGCGGAAGAGCGATCCGAGGATCGACGCCACGGTATCGGTGGCGGCGGTGTCGACGTTGTACAGCTCGATCGTGATCGGCGCCGAGAGACGGTGCACCGAGTCGGGCGACGCGATCGGCACGAGGAGCTGCGCCGTATCGATGTGCGTGATGGTGCTGTCGAAGCCGCTCTTCGTGTAGCTCTGCGTGATGGTGTCGTATCGAACGATCGCGCGCGTATCGACGGTATCGCCGTGCGACGACAGCATCATGAACAGCTCCTGGCCGATCGCCGGGAGGCCGTTCACCGTGCTGTCGGAGACGATGGCATCGACCGTCGTGTCGCGCAGCGTGATGGATTGCTGGGGACACAGGAGCGGGCACGACTTTCCCGCTTCGGGGTTGTCGGCGCACGCGCCAATCAGGGCGACGACGGCGCCGCCGATCAACAGTCCGATCGCCTTTCTCTGCTTGCTATGCAACACGAGCTCTCCGGTTCATCGCCGGTCCAGTGAGTGCGGCGTAAACGCCTTTGGCAACAATTCGTCGAGCGTCCAACGCGCCTCCCGGCCTGCTCGCGTGAACGCGACGACGACGAGGTGTGGAGAGAATTCCTCCATGACCTGCCGACAGATGCCGCACGGCGGGGTCGGCTCCTCGGCTTCGGTGGCAATTACCACCGCTTCGAAGCTTCGGTTCCCTCGGGCGACTGCCGCCGACACCGCGCTTCGTTCCGCGCAGATCCCGGCGGGAAATGCCGCGTTCTCCACGTTACAGCCTTCCGTCACGCTACCGTCCGCCGCCAACAGCGCCGCACCGACTCTGAACTTCGAATACGGCGCATACGCGCGTTCCATCGCGGCGAACGCGCGCTCACGCAAGAGCGTGACCGTTCTCGTATCGACGGGACGTTCTGCTCCCAATGGTTCTCCAGCCGCCATCCCTAACGGCCGACCAACTCTGCGAGGAACGAGGTTCCGCGCCCGCGGAACTCTACGCCAAGCCACTCGCCGATCGTCGCGCCCAGATCCGAGAAGGTTGCCCGGCGCCCCAGGGATGACGGGATCACGGGGCGACCGATGGCCAGCAGCGGCACGCACTCCCGCGCATGGTCGGTCGAAGCGGTGGTCGGGTCGTTCCCGTGGTCGGCGGTGATGAACAGCAGATCGTCCTCTCGTAACAGGGATTGCAGGCCTGGCAGCGCCGCGTCGAACTCGCGCAGTGCACCATAGAACCCCGGAATGTCGTTCCGGTGCCCAAATGCCTGGTCGAAATCTACTAGGTTCGCGAACAGCAACCCATTCGCGGCCGATCCGAGCCACGCGCCAATGGCCCTGAGCCCGTCGGCGTTGTTGGCCAGGTGCTTCGACCGGATCGACCGTCCGGCGAACAGGTCGTCTACCTTCCCGACCCCGCTCCGCGCGATTCCAGCCGCCGCCAGCGCGTCGAGTAACGTCTCCGACGGCGGCTCGATCGAGAAGTCGCGGCGATTCTTTGTACGGGTGTACGCGCCTGGATCGCCGACGAACGGACGGGCGATGACCCGCGACACATCGTTCGGCGCGACGAGCATCGCCCGCGCGGTCTCACACCCGCGATACAGCTCGTCGAGCGGAACGACCTCTTCATGGGCCGCCACCTGAAAGACCGAGTCGGCCGACGTGTAGAGAATCCAGGCGCCGGTTCGCTGATGCTCCGGACCGAACTCGTCGAGAATGGCGGTGCCGCTGCCGACGACATTGCCGATGACCGAGCGCCCGGTGCGTCGCGCGAAATCGAGGACGACTGCATTCGGAAAGCCCTTCGGGTAGGTCGGAAACGGCTTGGCGAGATGGACGCCGGCGATCTCCCAGTGCCCGGTGGTGCTATCCTTTCCGGCCGATCGCGGAACCATCAACCCCCAGGCGCCCTGTGGTGTCTCCGTCGGCTCGACGCCCGCGAGCCGCGCGATGTTCCCGAGCCCCACGCGTTGGAGGTTCGGGAGATCCATCCCGTTCACGGCACGGGCGAGATTGCCCAGCGTGTTGCTGCCGACGTCGCCGTACTGTGGCGCGTCCGGGGCTTCGCCGATGCCGACGCCATCGAGCACGACGATCGCGGCGCGCCGCGTCATACCTCCGTCTCCAAATAGCGGCGCGGGAGACGTCCGCGAAGGCCTGTGAGTACCTCGTACGGACTCAGACCCGCCGCCTCCGCGACGTCCACGACGTCGATGCGATCGTCGCTGTCTCGCCCGATGAGCGTGGCGACGTCGCCGATCTCGCACGGAATGTCGGTCACGTCCACCATCGTCATGTCCATGGTCACGACTCCGGTGACGGGTGCGCGGCGGCCGTTGATGAGAACGCTGCCGCGATTGCTCAACGAGCGTCGATATCCGTCGGCGTACCCGATCGCCAGCGTCGCGATACGACAATCGCCCTCGGCGCGGAACGTTCCGCCGTAGCTCACGGTGTCGCCGTCCGGGATCGTGCGGAGATCCACGACGCGCGCGCGCAACGCCACCACCGGATCGGGCTCGATCACCGGCGCGTTCCCGCTGCTCACGCCGTACAAGAAGATTCCCGGTCGGGCGAGATCGTACATCGACGGTCCGCGATGCTCGATCGCCGAGCTGTTCTCCGCATGGACGAGCTCGGGGCGTGCCGGCATCGCGGCAATCGCCCCGGCGAAGCGTCGTTCCTGCACGCCGCGCGTGCCGTCGCTTCGTTCCGCCGAATGAAAGTGCGTGAACGCGCCTTGCGGTGGCGCGGCGCGCAGCGCGTCGGTCAGGTCGCACACATGATCCCACGGAACGCCCGCGCGACTCATGCCGGTATCGATCGAGAGATGCCACGGACGTCGCGACTCGCTCCAGCGGCCGATCGCCGTGGCATCGCCCAGCGTCGGCGTGAGATCGGCCCGGAGCGCGGCGTCGAAATCGTCGGCGAGCAACGGAGTGAACACGACGATCGGACGCGTGATCGACGCCTGGCGAAGCTCCTCTCCCTCGGCGATGGTCGCGACGCCGAAGCCCCAGGGATCGAGTCGCTCGAGCGCGCGCGCGATACGCACGGCGCCCAAGCCGTACGCGTCCGCTTTTACCATTGGAAGCAGCGGCACGCGGGTCTGCGTCGAGACCGTGGTGCCGTTTCGCAGCAGCGCGCCGAGGTCGACGTCGACCCAGGCGCGCCGCATCAAGCTGTGCATTGACCGAGATTCAAGAGGGCGGGTAGTATACCGGACCCGAGGAGGCTATGCAAGCGAAACCGACACTTGAAGATACGCTGTTGCTCATGCGCGATCTACGCGCGCGCTGCGAGTGGGATGCCGCGCAGACGCACGAGTCGCTGCGACCGTATCTGATCGAAGAAGCATATGAAGTGGACGACGCCATTCGGCGCGGAGACGACCAAGTTCTGCGCGAAGAGCTCGGCGATCTGCTGCTACAGATTCTCTTCCACTCCGTGGTGGCCGAGGAACGAGGCGCGTTCACGATGCAGGACGTGGCCGAAGGCTTCATCACGAAGATGAAAGGCCGACATCCGCATCTCTACGGCGACGGCGTTCGCCAGCCGTGGGAGCAGATGAAGGCGAAGCGCCGAGCAAGCATCGTCGACGGACTGCCGGTCGATCTCCCGGCACTGCATCGCGCGTTTCGGCTGCAAGATCGCGCGGCAGGCGTCGGCTTCGACTGGCCGGACGTCGAAGGTCCGTTGGCGAAAGTCGAGGAAGAGCTCATCGAAGTGCGCGAAGAGTTGGCGCGCGAACCGTCGGTCACCGCGAGCGCCGGCGTTCGAAGCGAAGCGGCACAGGCGCGCCTCGACGACGAGCTGGGTGACCTGTTGTTCGCGGTGGTGAATCTTTGCCGGAAGGCAGGCACGCATCCCGCGCTTGCGCTCGACCGCGCGAACATCAAGTTCGCGCGCCGATTCGGTGAAGTCGAAACGCTCGCTGCCGAGCGTGGGTTGAAGGTGGGCGAAGCCTCGCTCGCCGACCTGGATGCGTTGTGGGATGAAGTGAAGGCGCGATCGAAACCGTAATGATTCGAATGGCGAGGTCTTCGACGGCATTCGTCCCCGCTGTCACGGTGATTGCAACGATTGCTTGACGCCGTGAATCAACGGGTCAAACATGCAAGGCATGGATCGCTTCGCGCCGAATCGCTTCGCGCTGGCGTTTCGCGTGCTCGCCCTGGCGGTGCTCGCGCTGTGCGCGCCGTGCGACGCCAGCGCACAAGTGCTTCGCGGTGTCGTGCGCGACAGCGCGTCACGACAAGGCATTCCGGGCGTCGTGCTCGTTCTTCTCGACGAGAGTGGCCACGCGCTTGGCCGGAACATCACCAACGAAGACGGCCGCTTCGCTGTGGCGCTCACCCGCGCGATGCGGCGGGTACAACTCCTCAGGATTGGATTTCGTCCGCACACCGTCGCCATACCGGCGACCACGACCGACGAGCTCGACGTCGCGATGTCGTCGATCCCTACGCTTCTGTCGGCCGTCACTGTCGTCGACGAGGCGACGTGTGAGCCGCGCCCCGACCGCGCCGCCGCGTTTGCGCTCTGGGAGCAGGCGAAGGCGGCGCTCCTCGCGACGATCGTCACGCGCGAGACGAACCCAGCGGAGGTCATTCGACTGCACTACGATCGCCGGCTCGATGACGACGATCGAGTGATCGCGCAGACCGTTCGCATCGACTCTGCATCGACGGACAAGCCCTGGGTCGCGCCTCGTTCGGCGGCGGCGTTCGTGCAGGACGGATTTGCCGTCGATAGCGCGCACTCGCGCTGGTACAGCGGCCCCGACGCGGACGTCATGATCGACGACGCATTCGCCCGGGGCTATTGCTTCAATATCGCGGCGCCCGATTCGACGCGACCGCGCGCGATCGGCCTCGGGTTCGTTCGCGCGAATCGCAAGCGCGGGCACGTCGACATCGAAGGCACGGTGTGGATCGACTCGGTGAGTCGCTCGCTCACCGACATCGTGTTCCACTACGTCGGCCTCGACGGTCGGAGCGAGCGATTCCACCCGGGCGGGCGCATCGAGTTCCGCCTCATGCAGAACGGCGCCGCGATGATCGACCGATGGTGGCTGCGCATTCCGGTGGCCAAGGTCGGTATCCAGGTCCGTGGCTCTGCGTCGTTCGAGGTGAGAGAATCCGGCGGCGAGGTCGCGCGCGCGCGATGGCGCAACGGCCACGAATGGCAGGCCGCGCTGGGGACCGTGCGTGGCCACGTTCCGGGCGACGCCGGCGCCGGGACGGTGATCCGGCTTTTGGACACCGACTATCGCGCGACGGCGGATTCCGCCGGCAATTTCGAAATCTCGAATCTCCTCCCGGGACCGTACTCGATTGGCGCGATCACCGGACAGTTGGCTGGGCTGGGTATCGTCGTGAAGACGCTCGACCGGTTCACCGCGGCGCGGGACTCCATCGTCCGCGTCGACCCCGGCGTTCCATCAGCCGCGCAATACATCGCCGGCAAATGCGAGCCTGATTCGACGCAGTTCGCCGTCGTCGTGGCACGCGTGGTCATGCCGACGGGCGAGGCGGCGGAAGACGCGCATGTCGAGGTGCGCACGATCTCCGGCGGATCCGTCCGGCGCATCGCGGAAGGAAAAGCCGATGCGAACGGGCTGTTCTTCATGTGCCGCGCGCCACGCCGCACGCCACTCGAAATCATCGCTGAGCGCGACGGCGCCGTCCGATCGATTCTCCTTCGGGAGCTCACCACGGACATCGCCGCGACGAGGCTGGAGCTGCTGTCACCGCGGCGTCCGTAGGTGAAACTGCAGATCCCTCGCATTGGCTCGGGATGACGGCCCGCGTACGTACGCCTAGGGACGCAGCCGATTCATCATGCGCGGGAACGCCACGACCTCGCGAATGTGCGGAAGGCCGCACACCCAGGCGACGGTGCGCTCCAGGCCGAGTCCGAAGCCGGAGTGCACGAACGTGCCGTATTTGCGCAGATCCAGGTACCAGCCATACGCGTCGAGCGGCAGGCCCTCTTCCCTGATCCGGTGGAGCAGCTTGTCGTAATCGTCTTCGCGCTGCGAGCCGCCGATGATCTCACCGTACCCCTCTGGCGCGAGACAGTCGTCGCACAGCACGGTGCGAGGATCCTCCGGATTCTCCTTCATGTAGAACGCCTTCGCTTCCTTCGGATAGTTCATCACGAAGACGGGGCGATCGTAGTCCGCGACGAGCAGCGCCTCGTCCTCCGCTCCGAGGTCGTCGCCCCATTTGATCGCGCTGCCCTTCTTCTGAAGGATCACGACGGCGTCGCCGTAGTCGATACGATGAAACGGCGCCTTGACGCGCTCGAGGGCCGAGGTGTCGCGCTCGAGCTCCTTGAGCTCGACGCTCCGCCGCTGCAGGCATCGCTGCACGAGGTACGAGACGAAGTCCTCTTGCAGCCGCATGTTCTCCGCCGAGTCGTTCCAGGCGACTTCGGGCTCGATCATCCAGAACTCGGTGAGATGGCGCCGCGTCTTCGACTTCTCGGCGCGGAACGTCGGACCGAAGGTGTAGATCCGCCCGAACGCCGCCGCCGCGGCCTCGCCGTATAGTTGCCCGGTCTGCGCGAGGTAGGCGGTCCCTTCCTCGAAGTATTCCGTGGAGAACAGCCCGCTACGCTCGCCGATCGCCGCCGTCAGAATCGGCGTGTCGACGCGGAGGAAGCCGCGGTCGTAGAAGAAATCGTGGATCGCCTGCTCGATCTCGTTCCGGATCGCGAAGATCGCGCGCACGCGCGTGCTTCGGAGCCAGAAATGCCGGTGATCGAGGAGGAAATCAACGCCGTGCTCCTTGGGCTGGATGGGGTAGTCCGGCGGGCTCGCGCCAATGATGGTGAGCCCCGTCACACCCATCTCGTATCCGCCCGGCGCGCGCGGCTCGGCTCGGACCTCGCCGCTCACGTGCACCGACGTCTCCAGCGTGAGCTCCTTGAAGCGCTCCCACACTTCCGGCGGCACCTGGGTCTTCACGAAGACCGCCTGCATCACGCCGGTGCCGTCGCGGATCACAGCGAACGCGACTTTGCCGGACGACCGCACGTGGGTCACCCAGCCTCGAACGGTCACCGTGCGCGCAACATGGTCCCTCAGCTCGGCGATGCGGGGGGTCGAGTCGGTCATGGAGGAGGACTGGTAAGCGTCGTTCTGGGCGAGCCATAAGCCTAATACGTCCGGTTCCGGCCGGGATACCCCCGGATAGCGGCGTCGGCCTTGCGGCGTCGTCCTTGCATGAGGGCGTCAGCAAACAGAACGCACGCTCTCCATGACCCTGCGCTCGAGGCTCGCGGTCGGCCTCGTCACGATAGCGATCATTCTGGTTGGTCCGCTCGTCTTCGCGATCCAGTCGCTCTATGGACTGCGTGATGACGCGCGGGAGCTGCGCGATCGAGATCTCGCCGCATCGCTGCTGCTGGGCCGGCTCCGCGAGGGTCTCAACGACCTGAGGCGGCTGGAGCTTGCCCTGTTGTTCTCGAAAGACGCGACGTCGCGCGACGCCGTGGATCATCAGGTCACGCAGGTCGCCGCGCTGGTCGACTCGCTTCGGCACTTTCAGCTCACGGCGTACAGCCGCGACATCGGCAACTCGATCCTCAGGATCGCGAACGTCGCGCCGGCGGAGTATGCGGCGGCGCTCGACAACAAGACCAAGACGGCGGACTCGCTGTCCGCGCACGTCTTCGTCCCGGCGCTCAACCACGCCGACTCGTCCGTGCGCGTCGCGGAACACGCGCTGCGCGACCGAACGGCGGTTCGCGTGAGCAACGAGACGACGCGGATCTCCGCCACGGCCACGTGGTCGATCGCGTCACTCGGGCTCGCCTTGCTCATCGCCGGCGTGCTCGCCTATCGTCTCACACGCTCGATCAGCTCGCCGATCGAGGAGCTCAAGTCCGGCATGCGGGCCGTGGCCGACGGGGATCTCGCCTACCAGGTCGAGATCCCCGTCCATCGTGCCGACGAGTTCTCGCAGCTCGCCGAGAGCTTTCGCGAGATGACGCGGCAGTTATCCGAGCTCGACAAGCTCAAGGCCGAGTTCGTGTCGGTTGCGTCGCATGAGCTCAAAACGCCGATCAATGTGATGATCGGATACCTGCAGCTGCTCGACGAGGGCGTGTACGGCGCGCTCGCTCCGGAGCAGATCGAGGTCCACAAGACGATCGTGGCCCAGGCCGATACCCTGTTGCGTCTCGTGAAGCGATTGCTCGACGTGAGTCGCTTCGAGGCAGGCGGCGGTCGTCTCGAGCCGCGCGCGGTGAAGCTGGCCAGCCTGGCCGACGAGCTGGAGCGCGCGTTCGACGTGCTCGCGCGCCAGCGGGAAATCGCCTTCCGGGTCCAGCGCGGGTCTGACATTCCAGAGCAGGTGTACTGGGACCTCGACCGTATCCACGAAGTCCTGGGGAACCTGCTGTCGAACGCGTTCAAGTTCACGCCGCGCGGCGGGTCGGTCGAGCTTTCGTTCGAATCGGCGGACCACAGTGTTCGAATCGTCGTTCGCGACACGGGCGCCGGAATTCCTCGCGAACAGCTGCCGCGCATCTTCGACAAGTTCTATCAGGCCGACAATCAGCGCGCGGCCGGGGCTGCTGGCACGGGCTTGGGACTTGCCATCGCAAAACAAATCGTGGACGCACATGGAGGCACGATCACGTGCGACAGCACTCCCGGTGTGGGAACGGTGTTCACGATCACACTTCCGATGCGCGCTACGCGGCGCACGTCGGCGAGCCGTTTGGCGACGGTGAACGTCGCGTGATGGGCTCGTCATCCCGTCTCCGGCTGGCGCTCGCGATCTGCGCGTTGGAGCTGGCAGCCGGGTGCGTATCGATCAACCGGCCGGGCTTTGCGCAAAGCGCACCGCGCCGGCGTTGGCCGAGCACGCTGGATACCGCCCGCACCCAGGCAATCGCCGGCAGGTTTGGAGCGGCCGACACCACGCTCGCAACGTTTGCTCTCCAGTTCCCAGGCTCGCCGGAGACACTCGAGACGGCATATTGGCGGGCGCTATTCGATCTCGATCCGTCGAACACGCATCCATCGATTCCCGACGCGATGGCGTCGCTCGATGCGTACCTCGCCGACACTCGGCCCAAGCAACACATCGCCGAGGCGACCACGCTCCGCCGCATTGCCGCGCAGATCGATGGATTGAACAAGCTCGTCGCGAATGCAACGGCGCAGGCGAAGGACGCGACGGTCGTCGCCGCCAACGCGCGAGCCCAGGTCTCCGACGCCAACGCGCGCGCCGAAGCCGCGAAGGCCGACAACGCCGGTTCGGCCGACGCCGAGATCAAGCGACTCCGCGATTCGCTGGCGAAGGTGAACGCCGAGCTCGAACGCATCAAGAAGCGGCTCGCGCAACCGCCGCCCAAGCCGTAGCCGTCAGCCGACCCGAAACAGCTCCAGCGACCGCGAGTATCGTTCGCCGATCACTCGGCGGAGCCCAGCGTGCTCCGGACGCTCCAGACCGGGATCGCGCTCGAGAAGGTTCGCCGCCGCGATGCGCGCGCGCGCGTTCAGCTCTTCGTCGCGCATCGGGTCCGCGATGCGGAACGTCGGCACGCCGCTCTGCCGCTCGCCGAACAGATCACCCATTCCGCGCAACCTGAGATCTTCGCGCGCGATCTCGAAGCCGTCCTCGGTGCGAACGAAGATGTCGAGACGCTCGGCGGTCTCCGGATTCACGTCCCCGAGCAGAATGCAGAACGATTCTTCGGCGCCGCGTCCGACGCGACCGCGGAGCTGATGCAGCTGCGAGAGACCAAACCGCTCCGGATGTTCGATCAGCATCACGGTGGCGTTGGGCACGTCGATGCCGACCTCGATGACCGTCGTCGCGACGAGGAGGTCGATCGTGCCCTCGCGAAACGCGCGCATGATGGTGTCGCGCTCATCACCCGGGATACGCCCGTGCAGTAGCGCAAGGCGACGCGACGCGAACGGGCCGGCCGCGAGCATCTCATACATCGTCGTCGCCGCTTTGAGGTCGGATTTCTCGGATTCGGCGATGACCGGATAGACGATGTAGCCCTGGCGACCGGCCGCGAGCTGGCGGTCGATGAACTGCAGCACGCGCGCGCGCGCGGACTCGCGGCGCAGTGCCGTGGTGATCGGACGTCGACCGGGCGGACGCTCGTCGAGCTGGCTCAGATCGAGGTCGCCATGCAGGGTGAGGGCAAGCGAGCGCGGAATGGGCGTCGCCGACATCAGCAGAATGTCCGGCATCTCACCTTTCGCGCTCAGCGCCTTGCGTTGCTCGACGCCGAAGCGGTGCTGCTCGTCGATCGTCGCGAAGCCGAGCCTGGCAAAGGCCGTCGCGTCCTGGACGAGCGCGTGGGTGCCGATCACCAGGACCGGCTCCGGTGACGCGAGCCGCTCCGCGACGGCCCGTCGCTCGCGCGCCGGAAGGCTTCCCGTGAGCAGGACCGGCGCGATCCCGAGCGGCTCGAGCAGGCGCGCAATACTGCGCACGTGCTGCTCGGCGAGCAACTCCGTGGGCACCATGATCGCCGCTTGGTATCCGTTCTCGATTGCCAGCAACGCGGCGAAGAGCGCGACGATCGTCTTGCCGCTTCCGACGTCCCCCTGCAACAGGCGCTGCATGCGACGATCGCTCGTCATGTCGGCGACGATCTCGCGAATCGTGCGCACCTGCGCGCCCGTGAGCTGGAACGGCAGGCTTTCGCGCAGCTTCGTCGTGAGCGCGCGGCGATTGACGAACTGGATGCCCGCGCGATGCGTGCGTGCCAAATCTTTCGCGCGCTGCTGCAGGAGTTGCACGAAGAACAGCTCTTCGAATGCCAGACGCGACCGACCTGCCATCGCGTCGGCGAGCGACGTCGGACGGTGCACCGACTTGCAGCGCCGATGCGATGCCGGGCACGCCTGCCGTGGCCAGGATGTCCGCCGGGAGGTATTCCGTGACCTGCGAGATCAGCGCCGTCGAGATGCGCATCGATGATCGCGCGAATCTGCTTGAACGACAGCCCTTCGGTCGCGGGATAGACGGACAGCACGCGGCCTTCGGCCGTCGCGCTCTCGTCGTCGCCCAGGTTGATGTATTCGCGTGGCTGGAGCTGCCGGCCGTGGTAGAAGCGCACCGATCCGGTGACGAGCAGCGTGTGGCCCTTGTCGATCGACCGGTCGAGAAAGGGCTGGCCGGGCCATGAGACTTCTATCATGCCACTGTCGTCACGCAGCACGGCCTGGAAGATCCGCAGCCCCTTGCGCGTGGGAAGCACGCCCTTGGAGATCACCGTACCGATGACGGTGCCGTCCATGCCCGGCTCGAGGCTGTTGATCGGCGACACGGTGCTCGCATCCTCGTATCGGTGCGGCACGTGAAAGAGCAGATCGCCGGCGGTCACCACGCCCAGGCGGCGCAGCGCCGCAGCGCGCACCGGTCCGACCCCCTTGAGGTACGCGACCGGGGTATCGAGATACAGGCGCTGCTGCGCGCGCGCGCGGCTCGTCACTCCGTGCTCAACAGCTCCCGCGAGAACTCCGCCGGGTCGAAAGGAACGAGATCCGCAGCGCTTTCACCCACGCCCAAGAACTTCACCGGCACATCGATGGCTTCGTGCACCGCGACGACGACGCCGCCGCGCGCCGTGCCATCCAGCTTCGTGACGACGAGGCCCGACACCGGAACCGCCGCAGCGAAAGTCTTGGCCTGCTGGACGGCGTTCTGGCCGATCGTGCCGTCGAGCACCAGCAGCGTCTCGTGCGGCGCGCCCGGCAGACGCTTCGCGATCACGCGTGCCACTTTCTTGAGCTCCGTCATGAGCCCTTCGCTCGTGTGCAGCCGGCCGGCCGTATCGACGATCAGCACGTCCGCCTGTCGCGCGATCGCCGAGTCGATGGCGTCGAAGGCAACCGCTGCCGGATCGGCGCCGGCCGTCGCGCCGAGGAACTCGGCGCCCGTTCGCTCCGCCCAGACCCTGAGCTGGTCGATCGCGCCGGCGCGGAACGTATCGCCGGCCGCGACCATCACACGACGTCGCTCCCCCCGAAAGCGCTCGGCGAGTTTGCCAATGAACGTCGTCTTCCCTGCTCCGTTCACACCCACCACCAGGATCACCGTCGGCGTCGAGACGGAGCGGACGAGCGTCGCGTCGCTGTTGCCCGCCCGGAGCGCCTCTTCGACGCCTTTGGCCAGCGCGTCGTGAAACTGCTCCGCGGTCTTCACGTGCCCGCGCTTCGCCAATCGCTCGACGTCGGCGACGAGACGCAGCGTGACCGGCACGCCGAAGTCGGACTCGAGCAGCAATTGCTCGAGTTGCTCGAGCGATCCCGCCGAGACGCCGCCGCGCGCGAGCACGGCGACGTCCATCAGCGCGATGTCCTTCAGGCGCTGCCACAGCGATCGCTTCGGAAGATCTCCGGACTTTCGTAGTAACCGCATCAGCCTCCGTCCACGTTCACCGCATTCCTCGTCGCCGCCGCACGATCCACTCGGCGCACAAGAGCAATATCGCGAGTGCGTACGCCCATCCCCACGCGCCCGCGCGCAGCCGCGGCGCCGAGTCGGCGGACACCGTGCCCCGAACCGGACCGCTCTGGACGCGTGGCGAGCGCGGCAGCCACTCGCGCGACGCGTTGACGGCGAGCAGCGCCGTACCCCCGCGCGTGGTGACGTCGTACAGCCCGGCCGCGAGCGGACGCGTTTCGACAATGTTGCTGCCCGCACTGAAGCGGAGCGTCATCGAATCAACGCGCGTCGAACCTCGGCGACGCAGTGCGACTTGAACGATCGAATCGTTGGCCGAGCCCCGGCGCCAGCGGACCGGATCACCTGCACGAACCAGTCGCTCGTCCGGCACCGCCGCACGCCGATCGGCCCGTTCGGCCGCAAGCCAATCGAAGATGCTCCCCCAGAGCGCCGTGAACGCGTCCGACGCGGCGCCTCCCCGAAAGCGCCAGCGCCACAGCCCCGAGGCCGCCACGATCGCGACGCGGCGCGGCTCATCGGTCCCCACGAGAATCGGACGCCGCTCCTCGCCGCGTCCACGCCGCGCCTCCAGACCCTGCCAGGCGCCCTGCGGTACGGCAGCGGTGAGGCCGACCGGAGGAAGGCTGTCCCACAGAAAGCCGCCGAGTGCCGGCGCCAACGGAGACGGTGGCGCGGCGGACGCGTACCACTCGCCGTCTGTCGGCGACGTCACGATGAGCGCCAACGGGCCAAGCGTGACAGTGCGCGGTGCTCCGAATGCCGCCGTGTCGCCGTGCAGAATCGCCACCGGCGCGTCGTGAACCGCCTGACGAACCTCCGCTTCGGGCACAGCCGTGAGCGCGCCTTCGACGCGCCACTCGCCCGGCGCAACGCGAAAGAATCCGCGCGTCGGAATGCCCAGCGCGCCGCGCAGCACCGCGAGCGCGTAGCGCGCATCGAAGTCCGGCGACGTCGATACGAATACGGCGCTTGGCGCGCGCGACAGATCGATCGCAACCACCACCGTATCGTTGCGCGGTTCCGTGTCTCCGCTCGAGGCTATGACGGCGCGCAACACCGCCGGACCCGGCTGGCCTTCCATGCGCGCGCGAAGCGCAAGCGTGCGCTCGCCGAAGGGCGGGAGCGAATCGATGGGCGCGGTCGCGAACGCGCGCCCGTCGAGAGACAATGTCACCGTCGCGCTTTTCGCGCCGCCGTTTCCGGCGGCGATGCCAACGTGCGCTTCAACGGTGTCGCCGCTGACGATCGCGCGCGGAACGTCGATCGACGTCACGGCGAGATCCTTCGCCGCCGCCCGCCGCATGACGACGATGCGCGACCCGGCCGGCAGGCTACGAACCGCCTCGGGATCGTCGAGCTCGCCATCCGTGACGACGGTCAACGGGTGACCGGCGCCCAAGGCGCGCTCGATCACGGGTCTCAATAGCGAGGCCGGATCGCTGGGGCGCGTCACGGCGGCGCTATCGGCTCGCCGCGTCGAGTCGCCGAAGGCGAATACCGACTCGGCGGCGACGCGCGCGATCGAGTCGCGCGCCGCGCGCCACAGCCCCGTGTCGCCACGCGCCATGCTCGCCGAGACGTCGAGCGCCGCCCAATTCGTCACGGGCCGCGCTCGGCCGGCGGGGGCATCGAGCAACAGGGCGACAACCAGCGTGATCGCGGCCAGACGCAACAGGGCTGCCGCTCCGACCGCCCAGCCGGCACGCAGATCTCGCCACCCGTATTGCACCAGCACGATGATGAGTCCCGCGGCGAGCGCGAGGAGCCAGGGCGACATGCGCCGAAACCTAACCGTTTAGGGGTAGTCCCGAGCGCGTTTTCGCTGACTGCTACTGCTGCTGCGCCAGTTTGGTCACGCCGGCGGACGCGCCGCTGATCGACGCCAGCAAATGGTCGCGTACCTCTGAAAACGTCGCTCGTTCCGAGGCAGGGATCGGATCGCCGCCGGTCTGGCGTAGCGCGACGCGCGGGTCGCGCTGTTCGCCGTTGACGAGCACCTCGAAGTGGAGGTGCGGTCCGGTGGCCAACCCGGTGCTGCCGACGTACGCGATGACCTGCCCGATCGTGACGCGGCTGCCGACGCGAACAGCCGAGTTGAAGCGGCTCAGATGGCCATAGCGCGTGACGTAGCCGTTCCGATGGCGAATCTCGACCATGTTGCCGTAGCCGTTGCCCCAGCCTTCGCGGATGACGACGCCGTCGCCGATCGCACGCACCGGCGTTCCCGATGCCGCCGCGTAATCGGTCCCCTTGTGCTGGCGAACGCCGCCAAGGATCGGATGCTCGCCGCATCCCGAAGATGCTCGAGATGCGTCGGAATTCGAGCGGCGCGCGTAGGAATGCCGCCCGCATCGACTTGCCGTCCTGATCGAAGAAGTCGCCGCTCACCGATTCGCTCGCGAACCGCACGGCGTCGATCGTGCTGCCCGACAGCTTGAACGTCGCCGCGATCACTCGCCCGATTCGCATGGCGCCGGTGGGGGCGACCGATCGCTCGGCCACGACCTTGAACTCGTCGCCCACCTGAAGGTCGCGGCTCATGTCGACGCGGTACTCGTAGACGTCCGCCAGCGCCCACGCGAGCTGCTGGCGCGCGCCGGCGGGCAGTTCGTTCTTTGCGCTCGCGTCCATCGCGGCGTAGAGGTTCGATGCGATCGTCCCGCCGACGACGATCGTGTCGGTCGTCCACGGCACGCGCTCCTCGACGCCGGTCCAAGCGTCGCCCGAGCGACGAAGGTGCAGTAAGCGATCGATCGAAAGCTGGAGCGTGACCTCGGACGGCGTCGAGTCGGACGCTTCCGATCGAATCGTCACCGGCATGCCTGCTGGAATGCGACGATGGTCGAGGGACGTCGCGGCCTGCAGCGCATGGATCGCGGCCGTGTCGTTGAGGCCGCCGCGTCGAGCAGCGACTGCAGCGTTTCACCGCGGTCCAGCGTGTCGAAGCGCAGCTTCCACGACGGCGTCGCCGCCTGCGTGGCCAGCACGTCGGCGGCTTTGCGTCCGGATCAGGAAGTCGGGGGGTGAAGCGAAGCGCGCCGGCAAAAGCCAGCGCGACGAAGGAGTACAGAGCTATCCGAACGAGCCCGGGCCTCAATCCATCTGTCTCCGAATGAAGGTCGGGATCTCCATGTCGCTGAGATCCTGCGACCCTTTCTCGACAGCCGGGCGCGGGGGACGCTGGGCTTCACTGGCGCGCTGCGCGGCGGCCGCCAGTCACACGTGTCGGGCGATTCGCCGGGAACGGGATCACCGGCGAGCTCTTGGGAAGCGCCACCGGCGGCGCCTCGTGTGCCGGCGTTGCGCGCCCGGTCGAGAGCGCGCGATCGAAGCCCGGTGGCGATGACGGTGACGCGAATCTCGCCCTGCATCGCGGGCTCGTGCACGGCGCCGAAGATGATCTCCGCGTCGTCGCCCACGGCGTCGTGAATGATCTCGTTGATTTGATGCACCTCACCCAGGGTGAGATCCGCACCGCCGGTGATGTTGACCAGCACGCCCGACGCGCCCGAGATGCTGACGTTGTCGAGCAGCGGCGAGCTGATGGCCTGCTGCGCGGCTTCCATGGCGCGATTCTCACCGCGGCCGATGCCGGTGCCCATGAGCGCGGAGCCGCCCGCTTGCATGACCGTGCGGACGTCGGCGAAGTCGACGTTCACGAGGCCGGTGACGCTGATGAGCGACGAGATGCCTTGCGTCGCGTGCAGCAGCACTTCATCAGCCTTCTTGAGCGCGTCCTGGAACGGGATCCCCTTGCCGACGACGGCGAGCAGCCGCTCGTTCGGCACGACGATCATCGTGTCGACGTTCTTGCGCATGTCGTTGATGCCCTGCTCCGCCTGACGCATGCGCTTGCGTCCCTCGAAGAGGAACGGCTTGGTGACGATGCCGACCGTGAGGGCGTTGGCTTCCTTCGCGAGCTCGGCGATCACCGGCGCCGCGCCGGTGCCCGTGCCGCCGCCCATGCCGCACGTGATGAACACGAGATCGGCGCCCGCGATGGTGCGCGCGACTTCATCACGGTTCTCTTCTATCGCCTGACGACCGATCTCCGGGCGAGCGCCCGCGCCGAGCCCGCGCGTGAGCTTCTTGCCGATCTGCACTTTCACATCGGACTTCGAAAGCTGCAGCGCTTGCGAGTCCGTGTTGATCGAGATGAACTCGACGCCCTCGAGACGTTCGTCGATCATTCGATTGACGGCGTTCCCGCCGCCGCCGCCCACGCCCACCACCTTCATGCGGGCGTTCTGGGTCGCGCTCTCTTCGAACTCGAAAATCATTGAGAACGGTCCGGGACTTCGAAGTGTGTGGTCGACCAACGGGAGGGAGTCCTTCACCTGGCGACCACCGTTGGTCGCCGACGATCGCGCCGCAACCGCCTGAATCGCTCGGGCAATATAACGCTTTCTAGCGTCCCCACTACCCCTTTTTCAGACGACAAATGGCGGAAAGAATCACGGACTTACGGAGCGCTTGTTTTCCACATTCCGCATCACGCAAATCAGTTTTTTGATACACCAACGCCACGAAGCGGTGTCATGTTCCGCACGTCGTGGCATGATCGTGACTCGGTGACGTGGGTCGCAAAATGCAAATCCTGGTGGGAACACCTTTGCTGCGTCGTCCCGGCACGGATCAGAAAAAGTCCTGCAGCCAGAACTTGATTCGGCTGACCATCTTCTCCATGCCGCCGCCGCCGATCGTCACGCGACGCGCGCCGCCGGCGCCGCCAAGCGCGATGCGATTGGCTCCATACTGCGCCAGCCCAACGACCGTCGCGAATCGCGGCGCCTCGACCGAATCCGACAGGCCGCCGATCCGCTCCGACGGGATCCCGACTCGAACGCCCGTGCCGAAGACGTCGCTGGCCAGCTCGGCGGCCCCCTGCATCGCCGCGGCTCCGCCAGCCAATACCACGCCGGCACTCAGCTTTCCCGCGAAGCCCGCCGCGGAGATGTCGCGCTGCACGAGATCGAAGATCTCGTCCATCCGCTGGTGGATGATGTGCGCCAGCAGCTCGCGCGGGATCTGCCGGTCGCCCTGCGCCACGGTGCTCGGCAGCTGAATCACGTCGGACGGATTCACCAACGGCTCATACGCGCAGCCATAGCGCTCCTTGAGTCGCTCCGCGTCGGCCTGCGTGACGCCGAGCCCGTGCACGATGTCGCTGGTGACGTTGTTCCCGCCGAACGCGATGGTGCCGAGATGACGGATCTTCCCCTCGTGGAACACGGCGAGATCGGTCGTTCCGGCGCCCATCTCGACGAGCGCGACACCGAGCTCTTTTTCGTCTTCGGTGAGGGTCGCGAGCGCGCTCGCGAGCGGCTCGAGCACGAGCTCGCGCACCTTGTAGCTCGCGCGCTCCACCGACTTCCGCAGGTTGATCGCGGGCGAGCTGCCGATCGTGACGAGGTACATCTCCGTCTCGAGGCGCGTGCCGCTCATGCCGATGGGATCGCGAATGCCGACGTTGCGGTCGACCGTGTATTCCTGCGGGATCGCGTGCAAGAGCTCGCGATCCTGCGGGATCGCCTGCGCGCGCGCGACTTCGTTGGCGCGATCGACGTCGGACTTGTTGATCTCGTCATGGCTGACGGCGACGATGCCTTTGCTCGTCATCGCCTGCACGTGTTCGCCGGCAATGCCGGCGAACACCTCCTGCACCTGGGCGCCCGCCATGCGCTCGGCGTCCTGCATCGCTTTGCGAATCGAGCGCGTCGTCTCTTCGATGTCGGAGACGACGCCCCGGCGCATGCCGGTCGTTCGCGCCTGGCCGACCCCCAGCACCTTGATGCTGGGGTGTCGCGGGAGGTCGCCCTCGACCTCGGCGATGATGGCGGTCGTCTTCGCGGACCCGATGTCGAGTCCGGCGACGAGGCGTTCCGAATTCATAGGGGCTCTGAGCTGCGGAATTCCGAGCGTAGGTGCGAAGCGCCGAAGCGAGGAGCCATCAGCGAAGAACCATCATTGGAGTCTGGCGATCACTTGGTCTCGATAGCGAAGGTCGATCTCCGCCACGCGCACCTGCCGGCGAGCAAGGTCGGCCTCGACGGCGTCGATCTCCGCGAGCCGGTCCAACGTCACGTCCTGCATGGCGCGAACCGGCCCGGTCTTCAGTTGCAGCACCAACTCGTCACCGCCCACTCGACTCACCGAGCTCACCCGAGCATACAACGCCGGCATGCCGGCGCGCATGGACCCGAGCAGTCGAAGCAGCGCCGTATCTCGCTGCATCAACACCGGCACGTCGACCGTCACGCGCGCCGGATCGATCGGCAGCCAGACCCCGTGCGCATCATACACGCGAAACCCACCGTTCGCCGGAACGAGAGCAACCGGAACGCGTTCCGTGATCTCGACGACGAGCGTTCCCGGCAGCTTCCGCCGAACCTCGACCGTTCGAATCTCCGGGAATCGAGCGACGCGCGCGGCGAGCGGTTTGGTCGGATTCCACACGGAAGCCGTCGTATCGACGTTCAAGCGCGACAAAATGTCACTGGGCGCAACATAGTGCGCTCCCACGATCTCCACGCGGCGAACGCGGAAAAATTCCATTCGCCGCATGACGAGCGGCCCCCACCACGGCGAGGCGAGAACGATCGCCACGCCAAGACCGATCAGCGCGAGCCGAAGACGGGCGACGAATCCCGATCGCTCGGGCCGATCGACCGCTCCGCCGCCGGCAGCATCCCGCATCGTCTGGGCATCGCTCATCGCCGCAGTCGCTCCAGCAGCTCCGAGCCGGTCTTGGTGATGTCACCTGCCCCAACCGTCAACACGACGTCCCCGTCGCGCACGGCGCCGGCGAGGGCGTCTGCCAGCGACGCGCGGTCGCCCTGCCACGCCAGCGTTCCACCGGCGGCCACGAGCGCATCAGCCACCAACGACGACGACACACCCGGAATCGGCTGTTCGCGCGCCGGATAGATGTCCGCGAGAAACACCGCGTCGGCCGCGGCCAACGCGGCGCCGAACTCTCGCGCGAAGTCGCGCGTCCTCGAGAACAGATGCGGCTGAAAGGCGGCCACGACGCGCCGCGTTGGGTATGCGACGCGCGCGGTCGCGAGCGCCGCCGTCACCTTGCCGGGGTTGTGCGCATAGTCGTCGACGACGACGACGCCCTTCGCCTCACCGAGAAGCTGAAACCGTCGCTCGACGCCCATGAATGCGGCGAGACCCGTCGCCATCAGCGACGGCGACGCGCCGATCGCCAATCCGGCCGACAGCGCGGCGAGCGCGTTGAGGACGTTGTGTCGCCCGGGAACGTGCAGCTCGACCGCGCCAAGGTCGTCGTCGTCGAACACGAGGCGAAACGCCGATCCGGCGGGGGACAAGGTCAGTCCCTTCGCGACGACGCGCGCGTCCGGCGACTCGATCCCGAAGCGAAAGATTTCGGTGCTGCTCGGGGTCGCCAACGAGTTCGCGCCGGCGTCGTCCGCGCACAGCACGATGCTTCGCGCGCCACGGACGAAACGCGCGAACGCGCTTTTGATGTCTGCGAGGTCGGCGTAGATGTCCAGGTGATCCGCCTCGATGTTGTTGACGACGGCGACCGTGGGGCTCAATGCGAGGAACGATCGGTCGTACTCGTCCGCCTCGACGACGTACAGACGATCGCTCCCCGGGAGAAGATTCCCGCCCCACGCGCTCACCCGTCCACCGGCGAGCGCGGTCGGCTCCCGACCGGCTGCCGACAGCGCGGCGGCCGTCATCACCGTCGTCGACGTCTTTCCGTGGGTACCAGCGATCGCTACCAGCTCTCGACCCACGGTCACTTCACCGAGTGCTTCGGCGCGTCGGATGACCGGGACGCCCAGCTCGCGGGCGCGCGCCAACTCCGGATGGTCCTTCGGCATCGCGGATGTAACCACCAATGCACGCGCGCCCACGGCATGCTCGGGATCGTGCGGCTCGACGTTCACGCCCATGCGTGCGAGATCGGTCGCCGAGCCCGGGTGCGCGTCGCACCCGGTGACCGGAATCCCGCGCCGCAGAAAGAGCTCGGCCAATCCGCTCATCCCCGCGCCGGCGATGCCGACGAAGTGGACCGGTCTCGGGTCGGCCGAATCGAGAAGCGTCATCCGGAATAGTTAACGTGTCGCGGGCTCGACGTCATCCCGAGCCGGTCGGAGAGTGTCGACCAGTCAAGCTCGGCAGACGTCCCCGGCACCAACAAGAAAGGGACGCGAATCAGACCAAAAAAAAATCACATCCGACCGCATGAGGTCTGAGTGGCGTCGTGGCGCGATCCCAATCGTCATTGTGGCCGGTCCAGCCACAACGCCTTGGGAAAACGCGAAATTGGCGGATCTCGCGGATGGCGCGGAGAACCAGAACCTTTCTTTGTGTCCTCGTGGATTTGACGGGCGTTGGGACTTCCCAGAATTCAGCAGCTCGACGACAACCTAGCCGGCAACGCTATCCACGACCGCGAGAATGTGCCGCGCGATCTCCGCCGCCGCATTGGGACGCGCCCGCGCCGCGGCGCCCGCCACGAGCCGCGCGAGCGCGGCTGGATCACCCAACAATCGTCGGATCGTCTCGTCGAGCCGCTGTGGCGTCAACTGCGACTGCGGCACATGGATGGCCGCGCCAGCCTCGTCGAGCGCTTCGGCGTTCGTCGTCTGGTGGTCGGCCGCAGCCGTCGGCAGCGGGACGAGCACGGCGGGAATGCCCCACGCGAGGAGCTCGGCGGTCGTCGTCGCACCAGCGCGTGCCAGGGCGAGATCGGTCGCCGCGTACGCGACGCTCGCCGGCGACTGATAGTCGCGCACGCGGACGCGCGGACTTTCGAGATGTTTGAAGTCGGCGTAGGTGGCGCGGCCCGTCGTCCAGAGGAGATACACGTCGTCGGGCAGGCCGTTGGCGACCCATTCCGCCACGACCCGGTTGACGGCGAGCGAACCTTGGCTCCCGCAGTAGACGAGGAGCACGCTTCCACCCTCGACGGGAAACCCCCAGCGCGCCCGTGCCGCGCGACGATCGGGGCGCGGCACCATCGGCGGGTCGATCGGCATGCCGGTGTCGATCAGCGACCCCTCGTGGTGTGCGCGAAGCACGCGCGCGGCCTCGGGAAAATTCAGGTAGGCCTCCCGCGTCCACCGGCTGAAGCCACGCGCCGTGAGACCGGGGACGACGTCGCCGATTTGCTGGACGATGGGCACGTGATGAACCACGCCGTACGCGAGCGTGATGGCCGCCGCGTATCCGCCGGTGCCGAGGATGAGCGCCGGCGGCTCGCGCCGCATCAGGTCGCCGATCGCGCGCCACGCGCTCATGCCACCGACGATCGTCCGCCAGTTCTTCCATACCGCCGGGCGATACAGCGGGTGCAGGTCGAGCAACACGTGCGGGAATTCGGTCGACGGAAGCACGTCGCGTTCGATGCCGCGCCGCGCGCCGACGAAGAACGGTTGCATGGACGGCCGCGCGTTCACCAGCGCGCGCGCGATCGCGAGGCCGGGATAGAGGTGGCCGCCCGTGCCGCCCCCGGCGACGACGATCCGCGTCATCAGTGCGAGTCGAGCGCTACGCCGGGACCGCGAGCGGGTCGGTCGCCGTGCTGCCGAGGACCCGCTCCTTGGAGCTGCCGATGTTCACCAGAATCCCGGTGAACAGCATCGTGAGCACGAGGTTGGAGCGGCCGTAGGACACGAATGGCAGCGTGAGGCCGGTAGTTGGCAGCAGGCCAATCACGACGCCGATGTGGAGAAACGCGGTCAAGACCGTCGTGAACGTGAGCCCCACCGCGACGAGCTGCAGGAATGGCGTGCGAGCCTGCCGCGCGATGCGAAAGCCGAGCAACGCGTACATCCCGAATGCGATCGTGATCCCGGCGATGCCGACGAACCCCCACTCTTCGCCCACGGTGCTGCCGATGAAGTCACTGTACGGGAACGGGACGAAGTGGGTCTGTTGCATTCCTTCGCCAAATCCGCGCCCGATCAGTCCCCCCGACCCGACCGCGATGAGCGACTGCTGGAGCTGATAGCTCACCGCCTGGGGCGCCGAACCCGGGTGAAGAAACGCCGTCATCCGGTTCAGCACGTACGCCAGCTTTTCGATCTTGGCGAACCCGAGCGGCAGGCACATCGCGCCGAGCGCGATGAAATGCCCGCTTCGCGCGCCTCCGACGAAGAGGATCAGCGCCATGAGCAATGTGAAAAGCATCGCGATCGACACGTCCGGCTCGAGCGCGGCGAGCAGATCGAGCACGCCGATCACGACCAGAAACGGCACGAGCCCCTTCGAGAACCGGCGCAGCGCGTCGCCCTTTTTCACGACCAGCATCGACACCCACACGACCACCGCGAGCTTGGCGAACTCGGACGGCTGAAATGATCCGACGAACAAATAGCGGCGCGACCCGTGGATCATCGGAGCGATCGAGGATGGCAGGACCAGCACGGCGGCCATCGTGCCGATCGCGATCCACATGAGGGGCCACGCCCAGCGCTGCAGCACACTGGCATCGACCTTGGCCGAGATCGCGAAAACGACGATGCCGGGCGCGACACCCGCGAGCTGGTGAACGAGAAAGTACGTGCTCCCGCCGTGTTCCTGGATCGCGACGAAGGCGCTCGCGCTGTAGAGCACCGCGAGGCCGAACGCCGTCAGCACCGCGCTCACGAGAACGAGGCCTCGAGCCTCGGACCCCATGCGCCAACGTTCGCGAACGTCGGCGGCGCTCGCCGTCGCGCGCGGCGACGGCCTACGCTCGTCCACGTCCGTCTCCTCCGCCCTGCTCCGCGGCTAGCTGCTTGAACACGGCTCCCCGTTGCTCGTAGTTGTCGAACATATCGTAGCTGGAACAGGCCGGAGACAGCAGCACGACGTCTCCCTTGCGCGCGAGTTGCCGCGCCGCGCTGATGACTTCGCCGAACGACGATCCGAGCCTGGTCAACGGCACCGCGCCGTCGAGATCGGCCTCGATGAGCGGCGCCGCTTCACCATACGCGATCACCGCGCGGCCGGTTCGCTTCAGCTCGTCGCGGAGGTCGGTATAGGGTTCTCCCTTGTGCTTGCCGCCGACGAGCAGCACGGTCGGCCGCGTCATCCCGCGCATCGCGACGAGCGTCGAAGCGACATTGGTCGACTTCGAGTCGTTGATCCACGTGACGCCGGCGAACTCGCCGACCGTCTCGATGCGATGCTCGAGCGCCGAAAAGCTCGCCAGCCCTTCGCTCAGCATGCCCAGCTCACGGTCCGCGGTGTGCGCCGGATCCGCGAGCATCACCGCGAGCGCCGCACAGAGCGCGTTCGCCACATTGTGGTCGCCGAGCAGCGAAAGTCGATCGCGCTGGAGCAGCGGCCGCCCGAGCACGTTGAGCGTGTCGTTCACGCGATCGTAGAACGCGTCGCTCCGGCCCTCGAGGGAGAAGCGGCAGTGGACGCCCGCCACGGCCTCCGTCATGTGCTCCACGGCTTCGTCGTCCGCGTTGGTGACCCACCGCGATCCGGGCGTCGCGTTGCGGAACAGCAGCGCCTTGTCGCCGAAGTACTCCTCGACGCTCGTGTATCGGTCGAGATGGTTGGCCGAGAGATTCGTGAGGATCCCGACTCGCGGGTCTACGCTCGGCGTGTCGTGGAGCTGAAACGACGACAGCTCCAGGGCGACCCACTCGGGCGGCGTCGGCGACAGGGCGAGCTCGGTGAGCGGCGTGCCGATGTTCCCCGCCGTCGCCGCGCGACGGCCGACGCTCTTCAGCAAGTGTCCGGTGAGGGCGGTCGTGGTCGTTTTGCCGTTCGTCCCGGTGATCGCGATGTAGTTGAGCCGCGGGAGAAACCTGAGGCCGATCTCGATCTCGCTCACCACTGGCACGCCGGCGGCGCGCGCCGCAACGAACGGCGGCGCTGTCGGCGGCACTCCCGGGCTGGCGACGACGAGCGATGCCTTGGCGATGCGATCGAGGTCGTGCCGGCCCAGCTCGACCGAGATCTGATCTTCGCGGAGGGCGCCGGCGGTCGCCGTCAGCGTCTCCGAGGAGCCTGCGTCGGAGGCGTAGACGCGCTCGCCGGCGCGCGCGAGCAACCGCGCCGCGGCCCGACCGCTTCGGGCCAGACCAATCACGGCGATCTCGCTGCGCAACCACTCCGGTTTCATCGCCGGTTCCGACACACGCGCCATGCGTCAGCGAAGCTTGAGGGTGCTCAGGGCGAAGAAGGCGCAGAGGATTCCGATGATCCAGAATCGGACGACCACCTGCGATTCCTTCCACCCAAGCTCCTCGAAGTGATGGTGCAGCGGCGCTCGGCGGAAGACCCGGTGCGTTTCAGCGTAGGCGCGGTCATAACGCTTGAGCCGGTATTTGAAGACGCCTCGCTGAATGATCACGGACATCATTTCGGCCACGAACACGGCGCCCACGAACGCCAGCACGAACTCGGACTTGAGCAGAATGGCAACGGTCCCGAGACCGCCGCCCAGAGCGAGTGCGCCGGTATCGCCCATGAAGATGCGGGCCGGGTGAGCGTTGTACCACAGGAAGCCGATCAGCGAGCCGACCATCGCGAGACAGAACACGGTGAGCTCGCCCGAATCCGACAGGTAGAAGAGCCCGAGGTACGAGCTGTAGTCCACGCGGCCGATGATGTACGAGAAAATCGCGAACGTGCCGAAGGCGATCGCCGCGAGTCCGGACGCCAGGCCGTCGAGGCCGTCCGTGATGTTCACGGCGTTGCTCGTTCCCGTCAGGATGAACGTCGTGAACACGACGTACAGCCACTCGAAGCCGGCGGTCCATTCCACGAGATGATACTTGAAGAACGGAACGGTGGTCGAGGCGCCCGGGAGGTTCGGCGACAACGGATGCTGCCACAGGTACCAGCCGAGGACGACGCCCGCCGTCACCTGGCCGGCGAGCTTGTACTTCTCGACCAGGCCCTGGTTTCGCTCGCCGCGCCGCTTTTGCTGCAGCTTGAGCGTGTCGTCGAGCAGTCCGATCCCACCCATCCACATCGTTACGAGGATCGCAATGAGCAGATATGGATGGCTGAGGCTGAAGCGTCCCCAGAGCACGACCGAGATCAGCGCGCTGTTGAGGATGATCAACCCGCCCATCGTGGGCGTCGTGCCCTTCCCGGCGTGCGAGTCCGGCGTTCCCTCGCGCACGACCTGATTCGCGCCTTGATCCTTGAGCGCCCGGAGAATCACGGGACCCACGATGAACGTCAACAACAGCGCCGTCACCGCCGCTCCGACGGCGCGGAACGAGATGTAGTTGAAGACGTTCAGGATGCGGAACTGCCGAACGAGCGGAACGAGAAAGTGATAGAGCACGTGCGCGACGATGGGAGGTGGTCGAGGCGAGGAAGCTGCCCTCGTGGGACGTCAGGGCGTCTTGCGCTGTGCAGCCCAACGCGCGATGGGCTCGACCAGCCGCTCGAGGCGCATGCCGCGCGATCCCTTGAGGAGGATAACGGCGTCCGGCGCGAGGCGCGACGACAGCTTGGTCCAGAGCCCATCCACGTCGTCAGCCGTAATGACGCGCGGATCGCCGGTCGCGATACGCGCCATCGCGGCCGCGAACTCGCCGATGGCGGCGACGATGTCGACGCCTTCGCCGAGCGCGTCGCGCGCCACCTCGTCGTGGAGCCGTGGCGTGTGGGGGCCGAGCTCGAGCATCGTCGCCAGAATCGCCACGCGCTGCCGCCCGACGCCGGCGTGGCGCAACAGCTCGATGGCTGCCCGGGCAGACCCCGGGTTGGAATTGTATGCGTCATTGATGAGGGTCGCCGTGCCGTGCTGCTCGACGTTCACCCGCATGGGCGGCGACGGCATCGCGTCGATGCCGCTCGCCGCCGCGTCCATCGGAACCCCCAGCTCACCGGCGACCGCGAACGCGAGCATCGCGTTTCGAAGATTGTGAACACCGCGCAACGGCACGTGGGCGGCAATGTCTCCGATGGTGAGACGTCCACGCCCGTCGGGGTCGACCCCCCAGGTGCTCGGGCGGACGTCGCCGGCATCCAGTCCCGCCGACACGACCCGTCCACCGCGCCGCTTCGCCTCCGCGACCACGTCGGGTTGCGACGCGGGGACCACCGTGACGGCCACGCCGTCGACGGCCGCCATCTCCTCGCGCATGACACCGGCGAGGTCGCCGAGCCCCTCGAGATGCTCCTCGGCGATCGACGTCACGACGGTGATGTCGGGTTCGACGATCGCCCGCAACCGACCGACCTCGCCCGGCTGGTTCGTGCCCATCTCCACGACGGCAGCGTCGGCGGAATCCGGGATTCCCAGCAGCGTGAGCGGAACGCCAATGAGGTTGTTCAAGTTGCCGGTGGTGGCGTGCACCCGGAGCGTACTGCCGAGCGCCGCCTTGATCAGCTCTTTCGTGCTCGTTTTTCCATTGGTGCCAACGACGGCGATCACCGGCCCGCCCCAGGCGCGCCGCCGATAGGTGCCGAGCGCGCCGAGCGCGACGAGCGTGTCGCGCACCTGATAGACGGGAATCCCGAGGTTCCGAGCAGCGTCCGTGCGCGACACGACGACGCCGATCGCCCCCTTGGCTTTGGCTTCACCGAGGAAGTCGTGCGCATCGAACCGCTCACCGACGAGCGCGAGGAACAGGTCTCCCGGCTCGATCGTGCGCGTATCGGTCCACACGCGACTGAACGTCGCGGCGCCGCGAGGGAGGTTGACTTGGGCGAGCTCCGTGAGCGCGTCGGCGACGCGGTCCGCCGTCCAGAACGATGTTTTCGGTGGGGCCGGTGCTGTGGTGGTTCCGCTCATTGAGCCGCTGTCATGGGTTTGGAGACGAGCTCGCGCACGACCACTCGTTCGTCGAACGGCAGCTTGACGGTTCCCCGAATCTGATAGTCCTCGTGCCCTTTTCCTGCGAGCACGATCACATCGCGCGGATTCGCCACCTCGAGGGCGCGGGCAATCGCCGCCCGGCGGTCCTCGATGCGTTCGTGTCGTCGCTGCATGCCCGCTTCGATGTCATCCAGAATTCGCTCCGGATCTTCGGTCCGCGGATTGTCGCTCGTCACGATCGCGAGATCCGCTTTCGACTCGGCGATCGCCCCCATCTGCGGCCGCTTGCCCCGATCGCGATCGCCTCCGCACCCGAACACGACGATCAGCCGGTCGCTCGCGTATGGCCGCACGGCGTCGAGGGCGCGCTCGAGGGCGTCGGGCGTGTGCGCATAGTCGCGCAACACCGCCGGCGATTCGTTGATCAGCTCGAGCCGGCCGGGCACCTGCGGCATCGTCGACAGCCGCTCGGCGACGCGGCTGGCGGGCATGCCGAGCGCGTACGCCGATGCGGCGGCGCCAAGCGCGTTGATCACGTTGAAATCGCCGATGAGCGGCAGCCGCACCTCGGCGGCCTCGTCGCCGAGCCAGATCGTGAACTCGCTGCCGCGCGGGCCGTAGCGCACGTTCTCGGACCGGACCTCGGCGGTGGGAACTCTCGCGCTGAACGCGACGCGGCGCCGCTCCGTGCGCAGTGCGTTCCACGCGGTGTCGTCGAGATTCGTCACCACGGTGCCGTGCGGCCGCAGAAACTCGAGCAGCATCGCCTTGGAGGCGAAGTAGCTCTCCATCGTCGCGTGATAGTCGAGATGATCGCGCGTGAAGTTCGTGAACGTCACCACGTCGAACGACACGCCCTCGACGCGCCGCTGATGGAGCGAATGCGACGAGACCTCCATCGCGACGCGCTCCACGCCGCGGTCGCGCAGCGCCCGAAAGACGCGCTGCAGCTCGATCGGTCCAGGCGTCGTCAATCCACTGCCGCCGTCGAGGGCCGTGCCCTCGCTTCCAAGCAGCACACCGAGTGTTCCGATCGAGGCTGCCTTCGCGCCGCCATCCCCCATGAGATGGCGAAGCATGTTGACGGTCGTCGTCTTGCCGTTGGTTCCCGTCACACCGACGAGCTGCAGCTCGCGCGCGGGAAATCCGTAGACGGCCGCCGCGGCGATCGCCGCCGCGCGGCGGCCGTCGCTCACCTCGAGCGACGGCAGCGACGTGCGCGCGGGATCCTCGACGATCGCGGCGACGGCACCGGCCTTGGCGGCGGCCTCGAGATAGTCGTGCCCGTCGCGCTCGGCGCCGCGGACCGCGACGAAGAGGACGCCCGGCGTCACCGCTCGACTGTCGTCGGTGATCCCGGAGAACGATGACGGCACCGCGCCGTGTCGCGCGACGAGCAGCCCCGCGTTCGCGAGGGCCGTCGCGATCGTCTCGAGGTTCGCGTTCATTCCGTGATGGAGATCAGTAGTCGAAGACGAGTCGCACGACACTGCCCGCGGGCACGAGCTCCCCGTGCCCCGGCCTCGTGGCAGCGGCGCCGCTCACACTCGATCCCGCCCCGCCCGCGCGAGCGAGCTGGACCCGGAATCCGGCACTGTGCAACGAACGCACCGCGTCGCGCAGATCGAGACCACGCACATCCGGCACCGGGTGGATCTCGCGCGTCTGCGGCGCTGCTCGGCGAAGCGGCAGGGTCACGACATACGGGAGACTTTCCCCGCCCGCCCGATCGCTGGACGCCACCACCGGGGTCGCGCGAGGCGCACCGGCTTGTTGCACCTTGGGCGAGGAATCCTTTCTGCTCGGAACGAGGCTCGACGCCAATCGACCGCGGTCGAGCGCCGCGTTCCGCGCGGCGACGGCCGCTTCGAGAATCGCTTTGCTGACCGGCGCCGCGGTCTTCGCCGCGAAAATCGACGTCTGCGGCGCGGTGAGCTTCACGACGATCACGTACTGCGGGTTGTCGCCCGGGAAGATGCCGACGAAGTTCGGGTTGTACCGGCCGCGAATGTAGTGGCCCCGGACGTTGCCTCGCGGCGTTCCGGTTTTCCCGGCGAGCAAGTAGTTGTCGAGCGCCGCCTCGAGCGCGGTTCCCTCGTCGACGACGTCGAGGAGCATGTGGCGCAGCTTGTCCGCGACGGGTTTCGCGATCACCCGACGCACGACGCGCGTCGTGTGCCGGTACCGAACCGAGCCGTCGGGATCGACGATCTCTTTCACGAGGGCCGGCTCGATCAGCTCGCCGCCGTTCGCGAGAGCGGCGTATGCCGCGGCAAGCTGCAGCGGCGTGACCGAGATCTCGTACCCCATGGCCAACGAGTTGGCCGACTGCTTGGACCAGCTCTTCGGTGTGCGGAGCACACCTGGCGACTCGGTCGGAAATGGAACGCCGGTCTGCGTGCCGAAGCCGAAGTCGCGCAGTGTCTCGAACTCCTCACGGTCGGTGAGCCGCTCGCTGAACTTCACGATGCCGATGTTGCTCGACCAGCGAAGTACCTCGGCCAACGGCGCGCGTCCGACGAGATGATCGTCGTGAATCTGACGCCCGTTGATCTCGAAGACGCCGTCGCCGGTGTCGACCGAATCTCGATCCGAGACGCGTCCTCGCTCGAGTAATCCCGCGGCGAGGAACGGTTTCATCGTCGACCCCGGCTCGAATGGCTCGGTGAGCACCGTGGCCGCCGTCTCTCGCGGATCCAGGCGCCGGCTCGCCAGCGCGCGAATCTCACCGGTATGCGGATCGAGGATGACGATGTCGCCTCCCTCGGCGCCCATGCGCGATACGGCGTCGGCGAGCGCTTTCTCGGCGATCTCCTGCAAGTCGGCATTGATGGTGAGCACCACGCTGTTGCCCTTCGTCGGCGGAATGCCAGGCGCCGTGGGCGATTCGCGCAGCTGTCCTCTCGTATCTCTGATGATCGACGCAGCGCCCGGCACACCGCGCAGAATGGAGTCGAGCGACAGCTCGAGTCCATCGATCGGCTTGTTGTCGGCGTCGACGTGACCGAGAATGCCCTGCGCGCCCAACGACGCCGCATAGGATCGCATGATGGCGGCGAACGAGTGCACGCCGCGCAACGCCATCGCGGGCGCGGCCTCCGTCGCCATGAACCGACCCGGCACCGTCAGGTATTTCACCGACGTGTCGAGTGCGCGGGCGATCACCGCCGGCTCCACGCTCAACCGCGTGAGTGCGCGGCGAAGCGCGGCGCGCTGGTTCACCTCGCGTGGCGCAATCTCCAACCGGACCATCTCGCGGCTCTGCGCCAGCACGCGATGCGTCGCGTCGAAGATCTCGCCGCGAGGCGCGGGCACCGTCTGTTCGACGACCTGCTGCCGCTCGGCGCGCACCTTCCAGTCGTGTCCGTGAATCAACTGGACCCGCGCGGCCTGCACGAGGATCGCGAGCGCGAAGACGGCGAGCGTCGCGTGCGCCAGCCCGATACGCCTAGAGCGAATCATCCGGCGTCTTGCTGGTGACCGGTCGCGACAGAAGGACCTGCTGCTCCGGTTTTGGAATGTGCATGTTGAGGCGATGCTCGGCGATGGGCTGCAGCCGCGCTCGGCCCGACGCATCTCGAATCGCGCTTTCCAACTTCGTGCGCTCGGCGTCCAGAGCCTCGCGTTTGCGCTCCAGCTCGAGCAGTCGACGCTGCCCACTGACGCCGCGCACGCGCCGCGCAACGACGCCCGTGGTGACCACGACGAACCCGATCAACACCAACGCGATCACCGACCGCCGGCGCCCGCCGCGGCCCCCTACCTTGCGCTTCGCCATGCCCGGAGGCGCGCACTGCGCGCGCGAGGGTTCGTGGCCACTTCATCCTCCGACGCCGTGATGGCCCGCGGGGTGAGCGTGGTGCCCAGCGGCCGGCCGCGGCACGTACACACCGGCTGCTTCGGAGGACAGATGCATGCGGCGCTCCACTCCCGGAACGCGTGTTTCACGAGCCGGTCTTCGCCGGAGTGGTACGAGATCACGACGAAGACTCCTTCGGGTTTCAAGCGATCGCGCAGTAGCGGGAGGGCCTGCGCGAGCCCCGTGAGCTCGTGGTTCACCGCGATGCGCACGGCCTGAAAGAGCCGGGCAAAATCGCCCGGTCCACTGCGCGGGCCGAGGACGGCGCGAATCGCCCCGACGAAATCGTCGCTCGATTCGAACGGCCGCGTGTCGCGCCGCCGCGCGACTTCGCGCGCCAGTCGGGCGCCTCGCGCCTCATCGCCGTAGTCCTTGAAGATCCTGGCCAGCGTCGGCTCGTCCTCGTGGTTCAGGAGGTCCGCGGCGTCCCGCGGCACGTCTCGCCCCATGCGCATATCGAGACGAACGCCGGGCCGAAACGTAAAGCCGCGCGCGTCCGCGTCGACCTGATGAGACGAAACGCCCAGATCGAGCAGAATCCCGTTGAATCGAACGTTGAGCAGCTCCGGCACACTCGAGACATCCGCATAGTTCGTCTCGAACGCGAAGAACCGCTTGGCGCGGACATGGTCGGCGAGCCGCTCGAGCGATGCCGCCACGGCATCGGGGTCTCGGTCGAGCCCGATCACGGATTTCACGCCCGCCTCGAGCAGTGCCGCGCTGTGGCCGCCTCCGCCCAACGTGCCGTCGAGGACGCGTCCGGCGCCCTCGAGGAGGTCCGTGACCGCGGTGACGAGCACAGGCGCGTGATATGCGCTATCGCCGGGCATGCCCACCAAGCACATCGCGCTGATCGTCCACGGCGCGCGCGCCGTTCGACCGGACGTGCGTCACCTGATCAGCTGGGTGCGCGACAAGGGCCACCTGGTCGAGCCGTTGCCCACGTTCGAAGCGGGTCAGGCGGCCGCGCTCGCGGCGGATGCGGCCCGGCGAGGCGTAGATGTCGTCGCCGCGGCCGGCGGCGACGGTACCGTCAACGAGGTGGTGAACGGCCTCGACGGCCACGATGTGCCGCTGGGGATCATTCCGCTCGGAACGGCCAACGATTTTGCGCGACAAGTAGGCATACCGCCCGACGCCGATCATGCGATGGATGTTATCCTCCAGCGCAAGCCGCTGCGACTGGACACCGCCTCGCTGAACGGGCGACGGTTTCTCAACGTCTCGACGGGCGGCATGGGTGCCGAAGCCACGGCCGAGACGCCATCCGAGATCAAGGAGTCGCTCGGCTCGGTGGCGTATGCGATCAGCGGAATGCGCAAGCTTGCCGGCATGCAGTCCTATCAGGCGCGGTTCATCGGCGACGCGTTCTCGTACGAGGGCGAGTTTCTGATGTTCGCCGTGGGGCTGACCCGATCGGCCGGCGGCGGCACGCTCGTCACGCCGCTCGCGTCGGCGATCGACGGCCTGCTCGATCTGTGCATCGTCGAGCGCATGTCGCGGAGTGAGTTCGCGCGCACGCTCCTCAAGGTGAAGCGCGGCGAGCACGTCGGGGAAGAAGGCGTGCGATACGTCCAACTGCGATCCGTCTCGATCGAGTCCTCGGAACCGATCGCGGTCAACGTCGACGGCGAGATGTCCAACGCGAAGCGGCTGATCTATCGTGCGAGGCCGGGCGACTTGTGGGTCCACGTCGCCCGGCTGCCCGGTGATGCGCCGTAGTCATTTCGCGGCGCAGTACGCCTTCTTCATCTGCGCGACGGCATCCATGTATTGCTGAATGGGGCCCATGATCTGAGTCGCGCCCTCTTTGTTGTAGGCGCCACCGCCGCCGCTGGTCAACGCGACCGTCGTGGTCGTCCACATGTCCTCTGTCACTTTTACCTCGGCGCACGCCTTCGCCTTCGACTCCTTCGCGTCCTTGCCCTTGTCGCCGCCGAGCTTTTGTGCGTTTTGGAGCGCATCGAGGCCGACGTAGAACGACGACAATGCCAGGTAGAACTTCGATGCGGGCGACGGTACGGCTGCGTCAGCGCTTTGCGACGCGGATAGCGCGGTTTCCCAATCGGCTCGTTCCTTCGAGTCCTGCGCCTTTTTCACGACCGGTGCGAGAATCTGCAGCAGCGCGGCACCGAGCTGTTCCTTGTCAGCGCCGGCGGCGACCGCAGCCTTCGCGAAGGCCAGGGCGGTGTCGGGCTGGTTCATGTCCTTGGCAGTCATGAATGCCAGCAGCCAACCGCGCGTGTCCTTCGGATCGATTGCCGTCGCGGCGCGCGCCGCCTGGAGCGCCTCCGGCAGCTTGTTCTGCTTCCGGTACGCCTGCGAGGCCACGAGCGGATAGCTGGCGACCTTCGAAAACCTCTGCGATGCCTTCTGCGCGTATTCGATCACCTTGGCGGTGTTGCTGTCGGTCTGGGCGGCCCCGATCGTCCGATCGAAGAAATCCTGCGTCGCCGCCGCCGTGTCCAACTTGACCAGCGCGTCGCCGGTCTCCATCGCACCCTTGAACTGGCCGACCTTCAACTGCAACAGCCACTTGTTGCGCACCATCTCCGCGTCAGCCGGGTTCTCCGCCAACAGCTTGTCGATGAGCGCAATCGCCTTCTCGGGCTTCGTCACGCTGTAGCGCGCGATGAGAATCTTGATGATATCGCGGTTGGTCGGGTCGAGCAGGTACATCCGCTCGTACGTCGCGAGCGCCTTCTCCTTGTCACCCTTCGCCTCATAGGCATCGGCGAGATTGGCCAGCGCCAGCATGCTCGTCGAGTCGAGCGAGAGAATCTGATTCGCGAGCGTGATGATCGAATCTGGCGGCGCCTTCTTCGACGACGAATAGGCGTTCAGGAGACAGAGACGGGCGAGCGCTGCGTTCGGATACGCTGCGATTCCGAGTCTCGCACTCGCCGCCGCATCGTCGAACTTCCCGGCTCGCAGCGACGCGATGCACGCCCGGTACGGCGCCATTTGCTTGAGCGCCTCGGAAAGATTGCGCTCGGTGAGCTTGGCCGCTTCGCCGACATCCTTGGCGTTCACGGTGGGCAACGGCTGCGTGAGCACCTGCGTGCCGGTCTTGTTGAGGAAGCGCACGTCGAACCGCACGGCGTTCCCCTGCCCCGCCTTCGTCACGCTCCCGTCGACGATGTACTCGGCGCGCAGCGTCCTGCCGAGCTCCACGAGATCGACCGGGCTCAAGGCCGAATCCACCGGATAGCCGGACGCCTTGAGCGTCCCTTCCGCCGTGGTCTTCGTGATGACGAAGAGGTCCTTCGCGGAGTGCTCACCCTGGAGCCGCGATCGAAACTCGTCCGCCGCCTCGAGCGCAAGCTCCTTCGTCGGCGCGTGGAACGCCGTCACGAGCACATACGGGGTCTCGGCGCCCGGTTGTCCGCCGCGCTGCGTCGGCGGCGTGCCACGCGGCTGCGCAGACGCGCGAGCTGCGAGCACCAACAGGGACACCACCGCGGCGACCATCGCCGCCCGACGCTGGACGAGACCCACGGGACCCTCCCAAAAGGGTTGTTTCGAAATATGCATGCCGTAAAAGCGAAGTGCCCGCCGTGACGGCGGGCACCGCGCGCTGTTCAGTTCATTTCCGACGCCGGGACAGCGTCGCTACTTGCAGGCGAAAGCCTTTTTGACGCTACCGATGTAGTCGGTAAACTGCGAGATACCACCCATGATCTGGCCCGCCGTCTCCTTGCTGACGGAGGCGCCAGCCGGCATCGAGATCGACGTCGTGGTCAGCAGATCTTCCATTTGCTTGGCCGTGGCGCACGCCGCTTCCTTGTCAGCCTTCTTGTTGCTCTTCTGCGCCGCCTGCGCCTGCGTTTGTAGATCGCCCGCCATCGTCGCGGCCGCCGAGAACGAGGTGACGCCGATGAAGAACTTGCTCTGCGCCGTGCTGGCCAGGGCATCCACCGCCTGCGCGCTCTTCAGCGCCGCCTCCCAATCCTCGCGCGTCTTCGACGCCTGCGCCTTGCTGAACAGATCCTGCGTCGGCCCCAGCAGCGCCGCGCCGAACGTGCTCTTGTCGGCGCCGTTGTTGATCGCCATCTGCGCGAACGCCGCCGAGGAGTCGCGCATGTTCGCGCCGTTCGCGGCCGCGATCGCGAGGAGCCAGCCGTTCTGGTTCTTCGGGTCGAGCTCCGTGGCGCGGCGCGCCGGTCCCATCGCCTGCTGCATCTGGCCCGCCTTGATGTAGCTCTGGGCGAGAATGTTCAGGAACGAGACTTCCTTCGGGAATTTCTGGGAGGCCTTGGCCGCGAACTCCTGGACCTTCGCGGCGTTGCTGTCGGTCTGCGCCACGCCGATCATGCGATTGTAGAAGTCCGCGCTCGCCGAGTCCGGCGCGAGCTTGATGTAGGCGTCGCTCGCGACGTAGGCCTCCTTGAACTTCTTCGCATTGAGCAGGAGCAGCCATTTCGTGCGGAACATCCCCACATCCGCCGGATTGTCGATGATCAGCGAATCGATGATCGGGAGCGCCTTGTCCGGGGCGCCCGACTGCGCGAGCTGCTGCACGATCGACTGCGCGACGGCCGTGTTGCTCGGATCGACACGGTAGATCTTGAGGTTCGTCTCGATCGCCTTGTCCTTGTCGCCTTTCTGCGCGTACGCGTCCGCGAGGTTGACCAACGCGAGCATGCTCGTCGGATCGTACGTCAGAATCTGGCTCGCGACGGCGATGATCGAATCAGGCGGTGCCTTCGCGTTCCCGTACGCGTTGAGCAGGCAGATGCGCGAGAGCACCGAGTTCGGATAGGCGGCAATGCCCGCGCGCGCCGCGGTGGCGGCGTCGTCGTTCTTCTGCGCGCGGAGATTGTCGATGCACGTCCGGTACATCGGGATGCCCTTGAGCATCTCGCTGATCGATCGCTCCACCATCTTCGCCGCGTCGCCCGGATCCTTGCCATTCGCCGCCGGCAGCGGCTGAGCCAGCGTGTTCTGCCCGGTGCGCAGCAGCACGCGGACGTCGAAGCGGACCGCGTCTCCTGGACCGGTCTTCGTCACTTTGCTGTCGAGCACATACTCGCCGTGGAGCTGCTTGGAGAGCTCCATCAAGTCGGCGGAATTGAGCGCCGAATCCGGCGGATATCCCGACGCGGCCAGCGTGTTGTCGATGTTCGCCTTCGGAACGACGTACAGCTCCTTGGCGGAGTGCTCGCTCTGGAGCCGGTGGCGCATCTCGTTCGCCGACTCGACGCCAAGCTTGCGATCGGCGCTCGAGAAGGTCGTGACGAGAATGTACGGTGTCTTTTCCGAGGGCGGGCCGCCTCGCTGCGGCGGCTCCTGGTTCCGCGACGTCTGCGCGAATACCGGAACGCTCACGAGCAACAGCGCGACAACACTCGCGGCCGTAGCCGCATAGCGTCGAGATGACTTCACGGTCTCTACCTCCCAAACGTTATTCTGAAGTACCCCGCCACGTGCACCCGGGTTCGCAGTCACGACGACTCGACTTCCATCGAAATTCCATCGAATTCCAGTGGGCGAAGAGGGACTCGAACCCCCGACTTCCTGCGTGTAAGGCAGGCGCTCTAACCAGCTGAGCTATTCGCCCGATCACGGCAGATCGGACGGTTCCCCTTCACCCGATCACTACGCCTTCAAAATTGCCATCGGGATGAGTACACAGTAGCCGATCGCAAGCAAAATCGGGGCAACGGTTTCGCCACCGCGCGCCAGATCGGCAAACCCGAGGACGATCGCCAACGCCGCACAGACCCACCACACCATGCCTCGCGTACGAGGCACTGTCTCGTTCGATGCCATAGGCGCTGTAGTGTAGACCTTCTCCGGAATGCTGTCAAGCAAAGCGCTGGTACGCAGTTACGCGAAGTTACGCGCGGATGATCGTCACATTACGGAGCGATTAAGATGGCGGCTGTGGCGGCGACTCGGCCCCGATGTCCGGCTGATCATCCCCGCGCAACAGTGCATCGATGACGCTCGCCCGCGCCGCGCGCTCCGCCGCTTCGTCCGCGGCGACGAGCTCGGCGAACCGCCGCCGGTCGCGCTGCCGCCTCGCCACGTACAGCGGAAACACCACGACGAGAATCACGAGCCCTCCCACCGCGGCGTCGCTCACCAGCGCGAGCGCGCCATAGCGGCGCCGAGTGCGATCGCGCCACCGCTGCTCGAAGTCGACGAGCGTCAACCCGTACGTCGCCCGCATCGCGCGGTCGAGCGAGCCCGTGGCCTTCCACTGCGCGAGCAACGGGGTCAGGCCCGATGTCGCGTCGAGCGACGCGAGCTCGACCACGGCACGATACGCGAGCGCGTACGCCGTCTGCGCCGTCACGGTTCCGGCCGAGAAATCGCGGTCGAGCTCCTCGAACGTCGGCGTTCCGCGGAGCGCCAGCCCGACGTTGGCCGCCAGCGCATCGTCGCGTGTCCACTCGCGCGCCGCATAGCTCGCATACCCTTCGTCGAACCACCGGGGCGGCAGGTCGCCCATGAACTCGTGCAGCGCCAAATGCGCGAGCTCGTGGCGAAACACCTCGCTCGGCACGCCGGCATCGGAGCCGCTCGACCGGCCTTGCATCACCACGCGCCGCTGCTCGGGAAACGTGATCGCCGCGCCCCACTCCGGCGCACCCGGACCCACCCACTCGCGGAACCGGCGTTTGTCGGGCGCGACCTCGAGCAACACACGCTCAGTCGGGCGCGGCAGTCCCGGAAACGTGTCCATGCCAACTGCCTGCTCGAGCAGCGACGTCGCGAGCAACCGCTCCGACGGATAGAACACCGCCGTGAATCGTCCCCGGTCGAGTCGCTCGGCCTCTTGCGCCGCGAGTGACGGGCCAGACGCGGCGACGAGCGCGATGCACAGACACATCCCGCGCGCAACGCGCGCGAGACCCAGTCGACCGCCTAAGGCTCTCCGCCCTCGGCCACCGTTTGCAAGACTTCCGCGCAGCGTTTTCCCCACGAATTGAACTTGTTCGCCGCGAACCCCGCCTGCCACGTGGCAATGGCCTCGTCCCGCTGGCCGTTGAACCAGAACGCGCGGCCGAGCTCGTAATACGCTTCGATCAGATTCGGCCCGAGGGCGATGGTCTTCTGGAAAAACGTCTGCGCGTCCTCGAACATGTCTCGCTCGAGATACACCAGGCCCAGGTAGAAGTGCGCGTAGAGCGTCGCCTTCTTGTCGTTGTCGAGCCTGATCGCGCGCGACAAATGCTCGATGGCTTCGCCGAAGATGTGCTTCTTCAGGCAAATGTAACCGACGTTGATGCGCGCGAGCGCGTTCTGCGGCTCGCGGACGAGCACCTTCTGGAAGTTGAGCAGGGCGTCGTCGAACTTGTCCTGCAGCATCAGCGCCCAGCCGAGCAGCGATTCGGCCTGCGGATCGTTCGGCGACAGCTCGAGCGCGCGCGTCAACGCCCGCTCCGCGCCGCCGTAATCCCCGCCCGAAATCTTGGTCCATCCCTTCTCGATGAACGTCGACGCGCCGATGTGGTCCGCGCGAACGACGGGCCGCTCGCCGCTGAACTGCGGCGCGGCCGTCGGTGTCTGGCCCTTCACGGCCTTCCATTTCTCGACGAGGCGCAGCACGTCGTCGCGAATCGCCTGCAGCTCGCTCAGGTCGCGATCCACCAGCTTGAACAGGCCGCCGATGTCCGCCTTGAGCGCGTCCAGCTCGGCGGCGGCAGTCGGCGCCTCGAGCCGTGCAAACAGCGCATCGTGCCGCGACCGCAGCCCCGCCGCCACCGACTCCGTCACGCGCCGTTGCCCTCCGCCGCCAGCACCGACTGATCGAACTTGATGCGATCGACGCTCGAGAGCACGCGATCGACGTCGAGAATCACGATGAGCTGGTCGCCGACCTTCGCGATGCCGCGAATGAACTCCGCCGCGAGGCCGCGAAACAGCGGCGGCGGCGGCGAGATCTGCTCCCCCGGCACCACGGCGACCTCGTGCACCATGTCCACGATCGCCGCGACGTGTCCGTCGCGCGTGTTGAACACGAGCATGCGTGTTTCCGGCGTGATCGAGTCGTCGGAGAGCTCCACGCGACGGCGCAGATCCACCACGGGAATCACTGCGCCACGATGCTGCACCACGCCCAGGATCCACGACGGCACGTCGGGCAGCGCGTTCGGGGGCGAGTAGCGGAGCACGCGATCCACGGACAGTACGTCGGCCGCGAACAGATCGAGACCGAGCTGAAAGGTGACGAGCTTCATCGCCGCCGTTTTGGCGTCTGTTTTCGTCTCCGTCTTCATGTCCGGTCTCCCGTTGCTTCGACGCACGCCCAACGCCGCGTCCAACAGCGCGTCGGCGTCCAGAATCGCGATCAGCTCACGATCTCGCCGAACCACTCCGATCAACAGCTTCTCCGACACGTCGCCGCCCGGCGCCGGACGGAGCTCCGACGGATCGACCGACACCGTGTCGTACACCCCTCCGACCGCGAGGCCGACCCGGGTTTCACCGCGTGCGAAGAGCAACGCGGCATCATCGACGGCGCCGGTCACGTTGAGGAGTGGCCGCGGATCGTAGATCGTCACCAGCGCGCCTCGAATCATCGCCACGCCTCTCACGCGTTGTGCGGCATCGGGCAGCGGCCGCACGTGCGGGGCGTCGACGACTTCGTCGACCGCCGCCAGCCGAAGCGCAAACCGCTCGGCCCCTACGCGGAAGACGAGAAGTCGCTCCGGGCCGTCACGGAACATGCGGCACCGCCTCGAGCAGCTCCGAGATCGCCACGCCGATCTCGGCGAGCGACGAGATTCGGTCCGCGCCCGCGAGCTGGAGCGTCGCCTGCGGCATGCCGAAGATCGTCGCCGAATCTCGATCCTGGACGAGCGCCCGGCCACCGGCCGCTCGAATCGCGCGCGCGCCGTCGGCGCCATCGCGACCCATGCCCGTGAGCACGACCGCGACGGTCATGCGGCCGAACACCGCCGCCGCCGATCGAAAGAGGACGTCGGCCGCGGGCCGCACGCCCCACACCGGCGCGCTGTGCTCGAGCGCAATCGCCGGCCCGTCCGAGCCATGCACGACGGTCATGTGCTGTCCGCCGGGCGCGACGTACACGCGTCCATTCGTGAGCGGCTCGCCGTGCACCGCCTCGTCGATATGGAGCGGACACACGGCGTCGAGACGCCGCGCCATGCTCTTCGTGAAGCCCGGCCGGCATGTGCTGCACGATGAGAATCGCGGCGGGCAGATCGCGGGCGAGCTGCGGGACCAGGGCGGCGAGCGCGCGCGGCCCACCGGTCGACGACGCGATGACGACCGCCGCCGTCGCACGCGAGACCTCGGTCGGCGCGGAAACACCGTTGGCGACGCGCCGCGGCAGCATGCGCAGTCCCGCCGGATTCGCCACCGACGCGGCGCGCAGCGCCGCCAGCAACCGGTCCGCGATCCGCTCGAGATCCAGGCTGATCGGCCCCGACGGCTTCAGGACGAAGTCGACGGCGCCGAGCTCCAGGGCTCGAAGCGCGGCCTCGTGACCCGTGCTCGTCGTGCCCGCGCTCAGCATGACGACGGGCCGGGGCGTCTCGCTCATGATGTATCCGAGCGCGCTCAGGCCGTCGAGCTCCGGCATGTCGACGTCGAGCGTGACGATGTCCGGCTCGAGTCGCGTGGATCTGCTTGAGCGCGTCGTAGCCGTTGCGCGCCGTGCCGGCCACCGCGAACTCGCCCGACGCCTCGATGATCTGCGACGCCATGCGCCGCATGAACGCGCTGTCGTCGACGACGAGGACGCGGGGCGCCTTAGAGGACACGCGATCCTCGCTTCAGCGAGCGGACTTCGACGCGGCCGTCGATCGAGGTGGAGAAACACCGTCCGGCCGTAGTCGCTCCCGCAATCCTCGCCGACGATCGGCACGCTCACGCCGGCGAGGACTTCGCGCACGGCGATGACGTTCCGTTCGCCGATGTTGATGCCGCCCGGGAGCTGCCCGAACATCGCCGCGCCGCCCGCGATCTTGGCCCGAATGCGCTCGAGGCGCGCGCCCATCGTCGTCATCTCCGCGAGCAGCAGCGGCACGACGGTCGCCGGAAACTTGGCGGGATTCGACCGGTCGCGAGACATCGTCTCGCTCGGCAAGAGCACGTGCGCGAGCCCGCCGACGCGCACCACGGCGTCGTAGAGCGTGATCGCCACGCACGATCCCAGGCCGATCGTGGTGATCGTCCCCGTGGCCGCGACGGCGTAGTCGGCGACCTTCACGCGGATCTCGCAGATCGGGCCTGTCACAGTTTTCGAAAGATTCGTTCGCGGGCGTCGACCGGCGCGAATCGCGAGCGGGCCTGGCCGAGGAGCGTCTCGACCTTACCCAGCATGAGGAATCCGCCCGGCGCGAGCACGTCGTGAAACGTGTCGAACAACCGCTCCTGCGTGTCGCGGTCGAAGTAGATGAGCACGTTGCGGCAGGCGACGAGGTCGAACGCACCGCTCGGCGCGCCGTCGCTGAGCAGATCGCGCGACTCGAACGTCGTCATGCCGCGAATCACCGGCGCCACCGTGTACGGCGCGGCGGCGCTGAAATAGCGATGGCGCAGGTCGTCGGGCGTGTCGGCGAAATCCCCGTGCTCGAACTGCCCGCGCGCCGCGGCCTCGAGGCATTGCCGGTCGATGTCCGTCCCGATGATCTGCACTCGGCCGAGCTGCGCGAGCATGCCGTTCACCGCCGCATACCGATGAAACAGGATGCCCACCGAGTACGGCTCGTCGCCCGACGAACAGCCGGCGCTCCAGACGCGGATCGTCGGCGACTCGCGATGCCACAGCTCGGGAATCACCGTCGCGGCGAGCGACGCGTACGCTTCCCAGTTCCGAAAGAGCTTGGTGACGTTGATCGTCAGCACGTCGAGCAGCCGGTCGTACTCCGCGCCGTCGACGTCGAGCAGGCGCGCGTACTCGTGATAGGTGTGCACCCCGCGCGCGCGCATGCGCACGGCGATTCGCCGCCGCAGGCACTTCTCCTTGTAGCTCGCGCAGCCGAAGCCGCGGTCGCGCGAGATCTTCCTCGTGAGCGCGAGGAAGTCCCCCAATCCGTCCGTCGGCTCGGCCATCAGAACACCTGGCGCACGGATTCGAGGTTGGTGCGCACGATCGCGTTGTCCGGGTCGAGCTCCAACGCGCGCTCCCAACAGCGAATCGCTTCCTCGCGCTCCTGCCGGCGCAGACGGATGTTGCCGAGCTTGAGATACATGTCGCCGCCCAACTCCGCATTCGCCTTCGTCGCGCGGAGATAGGCTTCGAGCGCCTCGTCGTACCGCGCGGCGCGATAGTAGAGGTCGCCCAGGTTCTTGTGGAGCTGCGCCACGCCCGGATCTTCGAGCACCCCGCGCTCGGCCATCGTTCGCGCGCCCTCGTAGTCGCCGTCGCGCTCCAGCACGGCGGCGAGGTTGTTGAGCAACACGGCGGCGTGCGGATGCGCGGTGACGCCCTCGGTGAGCACCGTGGACGATCGGGCGTGATCGCCGAGGAGCGCCGCGGTCAGCCCTGTGTAATGGAACCAGGCCGGCGTCGGCGGACGATCGCCGAACAGCGGCCGCGCCGCCGCGAACGCCGCGTCGGCGGCGCGCAGGTCGCCGGCCATCAGATTCACGACGCCGAGCGACGTCTGCACGCGCGGATCGGTGCCGCCGCCGCGGCGAATCGCTTCCTCGAGCGCGACGCGCGCCTCTTCGTAGCGATTCAACTGTTCGAGCGCGTAGGCCAGGTTGTGGAACACGGCGATCTTCGCGCCGGGCACGGTGGCCGCTTCGGCGAACGCTTGCAGGGCGTCGTCCCACTTGCGCTGCCGGCAGAGCACGAGCCCCAGGTAGAAGCGCGCGACCGTATCGCCGCTGCGGAGCTCGAGCACGCGGCGGAATTCGCGCGCCGCTTCGTCGAGCATGCCCGTCTTGTAGAACGCGATGCCGAGGTTGCGATGCTCCTCGATGCGTCCTTCGGCCGCCGCGGGGGTCGGCGCCTTCGTCTTGCCGATGCGGTGAATGAATCCGGCGGTCAGCAGGCCGAACAGCGCCTTGCCGACCTCGAACTCCACGAGCCCCGACGCGTCGATGATGGCCTGCACGTCGCGGGTGCCGTCGACCAGGTCGAGCACGGCGCGGTGCTCGGGATTCAGGTCGGCGTCCGAATCGAGCAGCCGCCCGCGATCGACCTCGAAGACGATGTCGAAGCTCGGAATCTTCTTCTCGACGAGTCCCCACTCGTCGACGCGTCGCGCGCCCTCGAGCAGCAGCGACTCCGGGTTGATCGACACGACGTAGTCGTGCTGATCGGGCGATACGTCGGGCTCGAAGTTGAACGTGCCCTGATTCCAGGTGAACAGGAAATACACCGCCTCCTGGATCTGCACGTTGATCGCGTCGTGCAGCTGTTCGAGCGACAACGCCTTCTGGTCGACGAGCAGCTCGCCCAGCCGCTTGTCGCGCCGCCGATTCTGCAGCGCGATCGCGCCCTGGAGCTGCTCCTGCGAGATCACGCCGGTCTTCACGAGCATGTCGCCCAACCGGTCGCGCCGGTTGACGATCGACGCGTAGCAGATCCGGCCTTTGTTGAAGTAGATGTAGCCGAAGCTGTTCTTGTGCGTGACGCTGAGGCAGCCGGTCTTCTTGCCCATGGCCAGGAGCTGCAGGACGTCCGGGAGGCTCGCTTCTCGGAGACTGCCGCGGATCGCCATCAGCGGAGCTCCTCGATCATGCGCACCGTCGCGTCCGGCCAGCGCCATACGATCTTCTCGCCGTCGAGGAAGAACGGATCGGCCGCCGCCCGCATCGCCGCGTCGCGCGACGCCTCGGACTGATCGGGCTCCAGCTCCGCCCGAATGAAGCCGATCGTGATCGGGACCCCGGCCACCTCGGCGGACGCCGAGATGCGGTTGGCGGTGCCGATGATCTCGCGGACGCTGGCCACTTGCCGCTCCGCGAGATACGACAGCATCTCGCTGCTGGCCTCGATGCTGAGCTCCTTGAGGAATCTCGCATAGAGGCGCTCGCGCAGCGCGCGATCGGGCGACTGCATCTGCACGACGAGACCGCCCTCGAAGCGCGACCGCAGGCGCTCCTCGAGCCCGGAGAGCTCGCGCGGCGGGCGATCGCTCGCGAACACGAGCTGCTTCCCGTCGGCATAGAGCGCGTTGAACACGTGGAACAGCTCTTCCTGCGTGCGCTCCTTTCCGGCGACGAACTGGACGTCGTCGAGCAGCAGCGCGCCGGCCGCGCGATACCGCGCGCGCCAGCGGTCCACCGTGCCCTCCTGGAGCGCGGCAATGAGCTCGTCCACGAACAGTTGCGCCGGGACGCAGGCGACCCCGCCACCCGACGACGGCGTCGTCGCCTGCACGAGACCGTTGCCGATCGCGTTCAAGAGGTGCGTCTTGCCCACGCCGCTCTGGCCGTGGATGAAGAGTGGATTGTACCGGCTGCCCGGGACGGCGACGATGGCGTCCGCGGCGCGAACCGCCAGTTGATTGCTCGCGCCCACCTCGAAGCCGGCGCGCGAGAACGCGGCCGAGGGTCCCGGCGGTGGCGTCGACGTCCGCATCGCGCGATCGAGCAGTTGCTCCGCCTCGGTCAGGCGGTCCGGATCGCGGAAGGCATCGTGTCCCGCGAGCGCTCGGTCGACGCGCTGCACTTGCCGCTCGAGATCGCGCAGCCTGGAGACGCTGCCCTCGAACTCGCGCAGCACGGACTCGACGCTCGTCGGCGGAGATGGATCTTGCAGCACGCGCTCGAGCGCGCCCGTGCGATACCCTTCGCTCGACCAGTACGCGATGGCGTCCGTCAAGCGCGACTTCCACTGCTCCACGTGTTGCGCGACGGCGATCGAGATATCCGAGAGGAAATTCTGAAACTCGCCCGCGGGCCGCGGCGGGGTGCCCCGCGCGCGCTGCTCGGCGAGGTCGCCGAGGATGCCGAGCACCGCATCGGGCTCGATCTGCTCGCCGCCCAACGTCTGATAGGCGATGAGCCGGTTGAGCGCGCCCTGCAGCTCGCGCACGTTCTTGAACTCGAGCCGTCCGACCTCGTCGACCACGCCGGCGCGGAACCGCACGCCCCGCTCCTCGCATCGCGCCTTGAGGATCGCCATGCGGGTCTCGTAGTCGGGCGCGCCGATGTCCACGATCAGGCCGCCCGACAGCCGGGTGATGAGTCGCTCGTCGACGTCGGCGATGTCGGTCGGCGGCCGGTCGCTCGTCATGACGATTTGCCGCCCATCGGCCTGGAGCGCGTTGAAGACCCGAAGCAGCTCCGACTGCGTTTCGCGGTGGCCGGTGAGGAATTGCATGTCGTCGAGCAGCAGCAGGCCCACCTCGAGGTACCGCTCTTTGAACGGCTCGGTGTCGCCGCCGGCCACCGCCTCGTGCAGCTCTTCGACGAAGTCGTCGAGCGTGAGCAGCTTGATGACGAGTCCCTCGTGCCGCTGCGACACCTGGTTGCCGATGGCGCTGAGCAGGTGCGACTTCCCCAGGCCCGAGCTGCTGTACATGAAAAGGGGGTTGTACACGGCGCCGGGCGTTTCGGAGACGGCGCGCGCCGCGGCGACGGCGAGCCGGTTGGCCGAGCCGACGACGAAGTTGTCGAAGCGGAGCCGAGCGTCGATCAGCATGCGCTCACCGTCCGGCGCCCGCGCCGGCGCTCAATCGCTTGAGCACGAGCTCCGAGATCCCCCGGAGCGTCTCGAACACGCCGGGGCCGTGGAGCGCGTCGGCGGGAAACTCCGGGACACCGCGAAAGTTGATCGCGTCGGACAGGGCTTCGGACTCCAGAATGAGCTCCCGCGGGAGGTCCTGCTTGTTGTACTGAATGACGAGCGGAATCGTGCGCGCGTCGACGGCGTGCTCGGCGAGGTTCGCGTGGAGGTCCTGAAAGCTCTCGATGTTCTCGTCGAGCTGGCGGGACTGGCTGTCGGCGACGAAGACGACGCCGTCGGCGCCCTGGAGCACGAGCTTCCGCGTGGTCTGGTAATAGACCTGCCCCGGCACGGTGTAGAGTTGGAGCTTCGTGGTGAAGCCGGAGATCGTCCCGAGGTCGAGCGGGAGAAAGTCGAAGAAGAGCGTGCGGTCCGTCTGCGTGGCGAGCGACACCATCTTCCCTTTCCGTTCGTCGGGCACCTGGCCATAGATGTAATGCAGATTGGTCGTCTTTCCGGACCGGCCCGGTCCGTAGTAGACGATCTTGCAGGTGATCTCGCGGGTGGCGTAGTTGACGAGGGACAACGCGGGAAACGGAAAGAGGGGAGCGAGGGAAGCGGGTGCGAATGGAGGGTTATGCCGCGATCCGTGCCAGCGTCGCGCCGGCCGATCCATGCGTATGCTCTAGTTCGCGATTGTTAGTTGGCATTTAGATCACTGAATATTCGAAAGAAAATCAGATATCTATAGACATCAATTGACCACCGGCTGCCGCGCCCCGCGCTCGCCGCCGAAGAGCGCCGCGAGATTGGCATTCAGCTCGACCTCGAAATTTGCCGCCAGCGTCGGCGCAGACGCCGCAGACGCCGCGGGCGCCGGGGGCGACGCCGTCGCCAACTCCCGGCAGAGCTCCGCGAAGAACATCCGCACCAGCCCGAGCGAGCTCTCCTGGTCGAACACGGTCAAACAAATGTAGGCTCCGCGCCCCGTCTCGGCGGACGCCAGGTAGAGCTGCTTCCCCTCCCCCGCGTGATGCAGCCCACGAAACGGCTGCCCGTCCACCTGTCGGCCGAGCTCGCCCGCCGTCGCGAACACCGCCGCCGCGAGCGCGCACGCCGTCATCACGTCCACCGCCCGCGTGAACCCCGCCTGCGCCACCACTTGGCCGGACGGATGCAACAGCAGCGCGAGACGCGCGCGCGCGTCGTCGACGAAGCGCCTCAGCGGCGCTTCCACCCACGGTTCCACCGTCGCGATGATCATTCCAGGCTCTCCAACGCTCTGAGGAGCTCGACGCGAATCAACCCCACGTTGGCCGACGGATCCGCGACCACGACCAACACCAGATCGCCCCGCCCACCGGCGGCGCAAATCCGGCCTCGCTCCGCATCGAGTTGCAGAAACGCCACCGACCCTAACCGCGCCGCCGCCGCCGACAGTCGCGCCTTTCGATACATCGACGCCGCCAACGCCGCGACCCGGTCGCCGTCCTGGCCGAACCGGAGATTCGAGTCCACCACCAACCCGTCGCCTTCCGAGACGATCAGACTCGCCCGCACGCCACGTTGGCGCGTCAGCGATTCGAGGATCGGCGTGTACGAGGACATCAGCTTGCCCCCCCTTTCGCCAGCCACTGGCTCGATCGCTCGGCGCACCGCTCGAGCAGCCGGCGGAGCAGTCCGAGGGGCGTCAGCTTGGACGCGGCCACCACCAGCAGGCTCTGGTCCGCCGCCGGCGCCATGCCCACGACCGCGACCTCGGTCTCGAACGTGATCGACCGCCATTCGCCGATGTCGAGGTGGTGCGCCGCGCGACGAACCTCCTCCGAGATGCCCGTGAGCTGCGCCCCGATTTCCTGGCTCAGATCGTTCCCCTCCTGATCGACGTACAGACCGCCCAACACGTAGCCGTTCCCGTCGAGCAAGAGCGCCGTCTGCCCGTCGTCGATGAGGAGGTCCGCGAACAGCCACTGCGGATCGTCCGAGGGGGCCTCGGTGGCATCGGGGGGGATGAAGCCGCCGGATGACCGGCGAACCGTTTCGAGCGCCGACGTGACGTCCGGGCCGGCGCCGCCCACTGCCGCGCGGCCCAGGTACCACTCGGCTTCGGCGAACCGGCCGTGCTGAAAGCACAGATACCCGAGGCCTTTCATCGCGCCGACGTGGTCGGGCTCGAGCTTGAGCACGGACTCCCACTCTTCGAACGCCCGCGTGAAATCGCGCCGGTCGACCGCGATGCGAGCCACGAGGTCGTGCGCGTCCACGTTGCGCGGATGCCGCTCCAGGCCGCGCAGCGCGATCTTGAGCGCGATCTCGAGCTGTTGCTGCCGGCGCAGGGCTTCGCCCAGCTGGAGGAAGACGAGGCTTCCCGGCTCGCGCGCGAGCTCGTCGCTCCATCGCCGAATGTCGTCAGCCATTGGCCTCCTCCGCGAGCAATTGCTCGAACCGGCACAGCGTGTCCAGCGCCAGCCGCACCCGTTCCATCGTTGGATCCTCCGGCGCCAGGCGAAGCACGTGCTCCCAACTCGCTCGCGCGCCGGCGAAGTCACCGGCGCGCGCGGACGCGAAGCCGAGCTCCGCGTGCACGGCGGCCGTGAGCGGATCTTCCTGAATCGCGTGGCGCAGCTCGTCGGCCGCCTCGGCGTGCCGGCCCGTGCGCGTCGAGATCCGCGCCGACGCGCGGCGCGATTCCACCCCGGTCGTGTCGAATTCCTGACTGGGACGCACCGGCTGGCGCATCGCGATGATGCCCGTGGTCGCCAATCCATACGCGATCTTCGCCACCTCGAACTCGTCGCGGCCGAGCGACGCGGCAATGCCGCGCAGGTCTCGTTGGCCGTCGATCATCGTCAACGCCTGCCACTCGTGCGGCAGCAGATCGAGCATCGCTCCCCCGGCGCCACCGTCGCGATCCTCCTGAATCGGCGCCAACTCGGGAATGACGGCGAGGTTCGGGACGAGGTCGGCGATCCGCGACCACTCGTCGATGCGCCGCGCGCCCTCCATCAACAACGACTCGGTCGAGACGGCGATGCGCGTGTCGACTCGCATCTCACCGGGCGCGCGCTCCTCGAAGGAAAAGAATCCCTCGCGCCACGACATCAGCTCGAACACCACGTTTTGCACGTGTAGGCGCAGCTGCCGCTCGAGCTCCTTCTGGCTGATGGCGCCGATCTCGACGAGCAGATCGACGACGCTGCGATCCATGCGGCCGTTGGCCTGGCGCGCGCGCGCGCGCTCGAGATCCGCCTCGGTGACGCGGGCCGCCTGCAGCAGCGCGACTTCGGTCGGCACCGCCGTGCTCTTGATGGCCGCGTGCACCACGCGGCCGCCGTCGAAGAGCACGAGGCCTTCGTCCTCGCGCACCTGCGACGACACGCGCAGCCGCCCGGTCTTCCGGCTCAAGTCGAGCAGCTGGAAGACGTCGTGGATCCCGAGCTCGCGAAGCGGGCCTTCGATCGCCATGGGCTAGCCTCGCGTCCGTGCGCCGAGAATGCGCTGAAGATCGGTGGCCGTCCGAATCTCGCGCCGCGCCCGCCGCGCGTACTCGGTCGCGCCGCCGAGGTCGATGACGCGCTCCCATCGGTCGATGGCGTCCCGGTATCGCCGTTGCTCGGCGAGGATCGCACCTTCGTGGAACAGCGCGCCGACGTTCGACGGGTCGAACCGCAGCACGCGCGAAAAGGCCTGCACCGCGTCGCGCTTGCGGCCCAGCGCGAGCAACGTCTCGCCGAGCGCCAGCAGCGCATCGAGGTGATACGGATCGCGCTGCAGCAGATCGACGAGCAGCGCGAGCGAATCGCCCGGCCGTCCGAGGCGCCGGCGGAGCGTCGCCAGCTCCAGCGTCGCCTCGGCGTAGGTCGGGACGGCGTCGAGCGCGGCGACGAGCTCCAGCTCCGCGTCGCGAATCTGCCCTTTCAGCTGCAGCAGGTGCGCCAATTGAAAGCGCACGACGGCGAAATCGTGATCGAGTTGCAGCGCGTGCCGATACGCCGAGATCGCGCTCTCGTTGTCGCCAAGCGACCGACAGATGTCGCCGATCTTCTGCTGAATGTCGGCGCGCATCGGCGAGACGCGACGCGCCGTCTCCAGCACCGACAGCGCCGCCGCGGGGTCGCCCGACTCGGCGCACGCCGTTGCGGTCAGCATCAGGATCTCGACGTCTTCCTTGTTCTCGAGGAGCAGCCGTTGCGCCAGCGTGCGTGCTTCCGGCGCGCGTCCGAGGCGAACCAGACTCCAGGCTTCGCCCACCGCCGCGCGCCGCGCCTCCGGCTCGAGGCGGAGCGCCTCGCGATACCGGTCGAGCGCCTCACCGTATACGCCCTGGCGCGCGAAGACGTCGCCGAGCAGGGCCAGCCCCTGGGCCCGGTCGCTGCCGCGCGTCATCGCGCGATTGATCTCCGCCGATGCGCGGTCGTAGAGGCCCTTCGAGAGGAAATCGGTCGCCATGGCGTACGGCGACGAATCCATGTGGCGAACGGCCGGCGTCGATCGGGCCGGCGTCGCCACGGGCGAGAGGCCCGTGAAGAGCGAGTCGAGCGACTGCGGATCGAAGCTGAAGTCGGCGACCGTTCCGTCGGCCGCGGGTCGCGCCGCGCCGAGATCCGGCTGAATGGAGATGTCCGGATCTTCGTACTCCACGTCCATCGCGAGCTCGAACTTCTGCGCGACGTAGTACGGATCGAGCTCCAGCGCGCGCTTCGTCTCGCGGAGCGCGCCCTCGAAATCGCCGAGGTTCGAGAGCGTGAAGCTCATGTTGTAGTGCGCTTCGGCGAAGTCGGGACGCGCTTGAATGGCGCGCGCGAGCGCGTTGCGCGCGTCCTCGAACTTGCGGAGCTCGGACAGCACGAGCCCGATGCCGTTCCACGCGACCGGATTCTCCGCCTCGGTGCGCAGCACCTGCCGGAACGCGTCGAGCGCCATGCGGATAGCGCTTCGCGCGACTCAGCAGCAGCGCGAGGTTGAGCCGCGCCTTCACGAATCCCGGCCGCAGCGTCGAGCGCCGTCCGGAACTCGCTCGCCGCTTCGTCCACGACGCCGCGGTGATAGAGCGACACGCCGAGGTTGTTGTGCGCGATCGCGTACGACGGCTCGGCGACGAGCGCGCGGCGGTAGCTGTCCTCGGCGTCGACGAAGCGGCCTTCCTGATGCAGCGCGACGCCGCGCTCGTTCCAGAGCTTTGGGACTGTGCGGCTGGCGCGACAGCAGATCGTCGTACAGAGACGATCGCCTCCCGTTGCCGGCGCGTCAGCAGAAAGACCTCCGCCTTCGCCTGAAGCACGAGGTCGCGCTCCTCGCCGCGCTCGAGCGCCACCTCGTACTCGCGCAGCGCCTCGGTGTAGTAGCCCTTGCTGCGGAACGCGAGGCCGAGGTTGTAGCGGGCGAGCTGCCCTTCGCCCGAGACCTGCAGCTCGCGCTTGGCATCGGTCTGCGGCGCCGGACGATCGACGCGCTGATGGTCGATCGCGAGATTCGCGTGCGCGCGCGACAGCGCCGGGTTGAGCTGAATCGCGCGTCGCGTGACTGCTCGCGCATCGTCGTGCCGGCCCAGGTCGCCGAGCACGAAGCCCATGAGATACAGCGCGTCGTGGTTCTCCGGATTCAGCTCCACCGCGCGCTCGAGCTCCGCGAGCGCCTCGGGCGACAGGCCGCGATGGTAGAGCACTTCGCCCAGCGTCCCGTGCAGCAGCGAGCTCTCGGGGTCGAGCTCGAGCGCCCGCTCGAGGAACGTCTGCGATTGCTCGATGTCGCCCGCCTGCTTTTCGGCGAGCGCGAGCTGCAGCAGCGCGCCGACGTCGTTCGGGCAGTACTGCAGCACCGCGCGAAATTGCTCCGCGGCCTCGGGCTGTTGGCCGAGCAACGAGAACGTGCGGCCAAGCTCCCACCGCGCGTCGCGATCGTCGGGGCGAAGCCGGATGCGCTCTTTCAGCTCGGGAATGCGGGTGTCGTAGTAGCCGGTGTTGAAGTACGCGATCTCGAGATTGCGCTTCGCGACCTCCATCTTCGGGTCGAGCTCGAGCGCCTTCATGAGCGCGGCGACGGCCTCCTCGTAGAGTCCCTTGTTGTAGTACAGGACCCCCAGGTTGTTGTGCGCGCCGGCGTCCGACGGATCGATCCGCCGGGCGAACGACCGGAGCACGTCGCGGTCGCGCTCTGAGGTGAGGAGGGTGGACACCAGCGCTCCGGGCGCGCCCTTACGGGCGACGCGCTACCGCGACCGCGGCCAGCGGCGGCGCGCCCGGCGGCGCGGCATCACGCGACGCGAACAGCCTTGAGAATCGCATGGAGCGATGCCGAGTCGGGCAGCAAGAGGAAATATCCGCGGAGATGCTCGTCGACGTTGTCGAGCAACAGCTCGCTCTCCACGCAGAACACGAGGTCCTTGTCCGTGCCGAATTGCAGATGCGCCGTCGTGAGCACGGCGCTCGACATGTCGACCGCGAGGCTCGGCGGCGACGGAATCAGCATCATGCCCATGAAATCGCTCAGCGCGTTCATGTAGGCGGAGCTGAGGATGTTGCCGGCCTCCTTGATCGCCGACTGCTCCATGTCCGAGAAATCGTCGTCGCGCCCCGTCGCGTGGAGCAAGAGGGCGGCGATGCGATGCGCGGTGGTTCGCGGAAAGACGAGCAGCGTGCGGCCGGTGAGGTCGCCCATCATGTGCATCAGCACGGCCGCCACCGGCTCGTCGGGCGGCCCGAGCTGCGGGCGCACGTCTTCGAGGCGCGACACGTTGATCCGTGGCACGCTGATCATGATCGTCTCGCCGATCATCTGGGACAACGCGGTCGCGGCATGCCCCGCCCCGATGTTGGCGACTTCTCGGAGGGCGTCGATCTGGAGCGCCTTCAGCGAACTGAGTTCTTCCATTGATCGTCCTTAGAGAAGACTGCTGACGTCGACGATGAGCGCGGGGCGTCCATCGCCGAGGAGCGTGGCTCCTCCGAAAAAGGGCAACCCGTCCCGCACGCCGTCGTACTGCTTCACGACGATCTCCTCCTGTCCCGTGAGCTCGTCGATGATGAGGCCCGCCCGTCGGTCGCCGGTGTCGATGATGACGACGTGCTCGAGCTCGATCTCGTCGCGCCGCACGTAGTCCGGGCAGACCGACCAGCGCGCGCAGGCGAAGCAGCGGCAGCACCTCGTCGCGCAGCAGGAGCACCTCGCGGCCCGTGATCGTGCGCACGGCATCGGCCTCGAGCTCGACCGTTTCGCTCACGTGGGCGAGCGGGATCGCGTAGGTGTCGTCGCCCACGCGCGCCAGGAGCGCGCGCACGATCGCCAGCGTGAGCGGCAGCCGCAGCACCATCGTCGTGCCTTCGCCGGGCTCCGACCGAATGTCCATCGCGCCGCCCAACGACCGCACGCGCGTGTACACCGCGTCGATGCCGACGCCGCGCCCCGACAGTTGCGTCACGCTTTCCGCCGTCGAGAACCCCGGCCGCGCGAGCAGCCGAAGCAGCTCGTCTTCCGTGAGATCCGTCTTCGTCGGTTCCACCAGCCCGTCGCGCTTCGCCCGCTCGAGCACACGGCGCCGATTGATGCCGCGGCCGTCGTCGCTCACGCGAATCACGACGGCCGATCGGTCGCGCGACGCGCTGAGCACGAGGCGGCCCGCCGCCGGTTTGCCCTGCGCGGTGCGGACGTCGGGCGCCTCGATGCCGTGGTCGACGGCGTTGCGCAGCAGGTGCACGATCGATTCGCCGATCTCGTCGAGCATCGAGCGATCGAGCTCGATGCCCTTCCCTTCGACGATGAACTCGACCTGCTTCCCGACCGAGCGCGCGGCGTCGCGAACGACGCGCGGAAACCGGTCGAAGATCTGCGCCATCGGCACCATGCGGCTCGCCGTGATCTCGTCGCGCAGCTCGGTGATGAGGCGCGACGACGCGTTCACCGTTTCGTCGAGCGAGACGTCGCCCAGCTGCGCCGCGAGCTGTGACAGCCGGCCGCGCGCGATCACCAGCTCGCCCACGAGATTCATCAGCGTGTCGAGCCGGCGCACGTCGATGCGCACGTGTCGCGTGCCGCGATTCCAGTGTCGACGGTCGACGCGATGGGCTCGACGACGACAGCCGCCGAGCGCCGCGGGCGCCGCCGCTCCGTCGTCGCCGACCTGCACGTCGGCGATGTCGCCGGCGCGTCGAATGATCGCGCTCGACGTCCGCGGCTGGCGTCGGTCGTCTCGAGTCGAAGCGCGAAGTCCGACTCGAAGCCCTCGGCCTGCAGGTCGTCGAGCGATGGCTCGGTGGCCGTCACGTCGCCGAGCTTCGCGAGCGACTGCACGATGATGAACGCGCGCACGCCGCGCAGCGGCGTGTCCGGCGACAGGCGGATCCGAATGAGCGTGCCCGCGCCAGTCGGCGCCGCCACCGTCCAGCCGCCGCGTTGGGTGGCGCGCTCGCCGAGCCCCAACGCATGCAGCGTCGCCACGAGATCCGCCGCGAGCACTTCACCGTCACGCCCCGCGACCGCCGCCTCGACGGCCTGTTCGAGCACGTCGGCGGAGCGAAACAGCACGTCCATGACGTCCGCGTCGATCGCGAGATCACCCCGTCGCACGCGATCGAGCACGGTCTCGAGCTCGTGCGCGAGCTCGGCGACGATGGCGTAGCCCATCGTCGCGCCCATGCCCTTGATGGTGTGCACCGCGCGAAAGATCGCGCCGACGGCCGCGGCAGCGGCCGGCGCGGTGGCGTCGCGCTCGAGCGTCGAGCAGCGCCTGGTTCACGGCCGAGACATGCTCGCGGCTCTCGGTGAGAAAGAGCTCGGCGTACTGGAGGTTATCCACGGCGAGCGCCTCGCGACCGACGCGTTAGCCGAGCACGCGTTGCACGGCTTCGAGCACGCGACTCGGCTGGAACGGCTTGACGACGAAGTCCTTCGCGCCGGCCTGAATCGCCTCGACGACCAGCGCCTGCTGCCCCATGGCGCTGCACATGAGGATTCTCGCCTGCGGGTCCATCTTGCAGATCTCGCGGACGGCGTCGATCCCGCCCATGTCCGGCATCACGATGTCCATCGTGACGAGGTCGGGCTTGAGCTGCTGGTACTTCTCGACCGCCTGCACGCCGGTTTCCGCCTCGCCCACGATCTCGAATCCCGCCTGCGTCAGGATGTCGCCGACCATGGTGCGCATGAAGATCGCGTCGTCGCAGATCAAAACCGTCTGGCTCAAAGAACGCCTCCGTTAAGAAAGCAGGACTTGTCGGATCAGTGCGTCGACGTCGAGCACCACGACCGTTTGCGGCGTCCGCCGTCGCGACACCCCGCGTGATCGCCGCGCCCGACGTGCTCGCGCCCGACACATCGATCGCGAGCTCGCGCACGTCGACGACCTCTTCCACCGCGAGACCGACGAGCCGGTCGCGGTAGCGTATCAGCAGAATGCTTCCGGACTCGATGGGCGTGCGCGCCGGGATCGAGGCGCGCGGCGACGTCGAGCACCGTGACGATCGTGCCCCGCACGTTGATCAGACCACGCACGTACGCCGGCGCGCCAGGCAGGCGGGTCGCGGACCGGAGCGGAAGGATTTCTTGGGCGTCGCCGATGTCACAGCCGTACACGACGTCACCAACGCGAAACAGCAGCGTTGGCGTCGCGTTCGGGCTCAAGAATCGGCGTCGTAGAATCCAAAGAAGTCCAGCGGGTTGATGTCGATCAATGGAACGTCCGGGCCGGCGGCGACCACGAGCGCGCGATGGAGATCTTCCGGCAGCGGCGAGCGCAGATCGATCGACGCTCCGGTGACCGGATGCCGAAAGACCAACCATGCCGCATGCAAGAAATGACGGCGCGGCGCGAGCCCCACGAGCTTGCGGCCTCCCCCTCCGCCATAGGTATCGTCACCGACGACCGGATGCCCGATCGAGGCGAGATGGACCCGGATCTGGTGCGTTCGCCCCGTAAACAGGTGCGCCCGCAAGAGATCCGCAGAGTCGAAGCGCGCGAGCCGCGTGAGATCCGTCCGCGCCGCCCGTCCGCTACTGACGACTGCCATGCGCTTTCGGTCTCGCGGATCCCGGGCAATCGGCCGTTCGATCGTCAGGCGGTCTTCATCCAGGTGTCCCCAGGAGAGGACCGCGTAGCGACGGACGATCCGGCGCCCCTGCATCTCGGCCGCCAGTGCGCGGTGGGCACGATCTGTCTTCGCGACCAGCAGGAGCCCTGAGGTCTCCTTGTCCAAGCGGTGGACGATCCCCTCCCTGCCCTCGTCTCCGCCCGTCGCCGAGAGCTCCGCGCCGCGTCCTTTGAGCGCGTTCACGAGGGTCCCGGTCCAATTGCCTGGCGCGGGATGCACGACCATTCCCGCCGACTTGTCGACGACGAGGATGTCGTCATCCTCGAAGACCACCGACAGCGGAATGTTCTCGGCGATCACCTCGCGGCCGGCGGGCGCGGGGATCTCCACGAGAATGAGCTCTCCTTCGCGCGCACGATAGCTGGCTCGCTCGCGGCGTCCGGCGACGAGCACGCGTCCCTCGGCGATCAGCGTCGCGGCCTGGTTGCGCGACATATCCAGCGCCTGGGCCACGAGCACGTCGAGGCGCGGCGCGTCTGCGGGGGCGATCAACTCGTGTTCATTCTGAGGTCATCCCGAGTGCGAGCGAAGCGAGCGGAGGACCTGCTGTCATGTCGCGCAGTCTCTCCCGGTCCCGTGCGAAACAGCGTGACCCAAAACAATCACTTCGCTTCGCTCGGATGACAGTTCAGACGACTGCGGGTGCGGCACGTCGCGCGCCGCGGCTTCGGCTGCGGCAACGGCCAGCGCCTTTCGATCCTCACGCCACAACACCCACGCGAGCATGAGCGCTCCGACCGTGACGGCCGAGTCGGCGACGTTGAACGTCCAGAACCGAATGTCCCCGACGCCGATGTCGATGAAGTCCACGACGCCGCGCGCGGAGCGGAAGCGATCGATCAGGTTGCCGGCGGCGCCGCCCCACGCGAGCCCGAGCGCGAGCGTGCGGCTCACGTCGCCCGGCTTGGTCACGCGATACAGGCGAAAGAGAATGACGAGCGCGATGACCGCGAACGCGCCGAAGATGTAGCGCGAGTTCGGCCCGAGCGACATGCTGAACGCCGCGCCGGGATTGTACGCGAGCGTGAAGCGAACGAAGTTGCCGACGATCTGATGCGGCACGTGCTCCGGCACGAGCCGCGTGGTCGCGAGCTGCTTGGTGACGACGTCGAGCACGACGACGGAAACCGCCGCGGTCCAGAACAGGCCGGCCGTTCGAACGAGAGCTCATCGTCGTGGTCCTTACGAGAGCTCCCGCGAATCGGCGGGGATCGGGGTCTGAGGCGGCGACGGAGACCGTCTCGGCGTCGGCGTCCTCGCCCCACAACACCCACGCGAGGAGAAACGCGCCGAGGCTCACGGCCATGTCGGCGATGTTGAACGTCGGCCAACGCGAGTCGCGGAAGCCGATGTCGATGAAGTCGACGACGCCTTCCGACGACATGATGCGGTCGATGAGATTGCCGACCGCGCCGCCACAGACCAGCGCGAGCGAGAGCGAGCGGATCATGTCGCCGCCCTTCGTCGCCATGTACAGCCGGCCGAGGATCACGAGCG
>CAVPIP010000004.1:0-294051 GCA_963705025.1 uncultured Gemmatimonadaceae bacterium
CGTTCTCCAAAATATGTCGCACTTTTTCTCTAAATTCTGTCGCAGCTGAGAGCCTCCCTGTTTCATTGGGCCGTTCACGGTGGGATGTGACATCCCGTCACCGGAGGCCCGAGGAGGATGCTCAGCATGTTAGATCGTCATGCGGTACAAAAGCTGTTGGATGCCGGGGTGAAGCCTCGCGCAGTGGCCGAGCAGTTTGGCGTGTCGCGGCGTACGATCGAGCGAATCGCGCACGAGGCCGAGATTCGGAGTAGCGCCGACGGCATGCTGCGGCGAGTGGGTGAGCAGCCGAGCCGCCCCGTGGGTCGCCCGCGGGTTACCGACACGCTGCGGGCGCGCGTGCAGGCGCTCGTGCTCGACGACCCGGAGTGTCCGCCGGGTGAGATTTCTCGATTACTGCGAGCCGACGGCACGCCGCTTGGCCTGAGCACGGTGTATCGGGTGCTCCGCGACGTTCGCGCCACGATTCCCGCCGCGCTCCAGGTGCGCTTCGAGGGCGTGGCCGGCGAGTTCGCGCAATTCGATTTCGGCGAAGTGAGTGTGCGCTTGCCCGACGACAAGCGCCGCACCGTGCACTTCGCGGCATACCGGCTCAAGTACTCGCGCTGGATCCACGTCGTCCTCGTTCCCAATGAGCGCGTCGAGGCCTTGATTCGGAGTTTGCTCGAGAGTTTCGCCGCGAGTGGTGGCGTGCCGCTGCGCGTGGTGTTCGACAATCCGAAGACGGTGGTCGTGCGCCATGAGGATGGCCGGCCGGTGTGGAATGCCGTGCTCGCCCCCGTCGCGATCGACTACGGCTTCACGATCGAGCTTTGCACCCCGCGGCAGCCGCAGCAGAAAGGCGCGGTCGAGAATCTCGTCGGCTTCGTGAAGCGCGCCTTCTTTCGCGCGCGGCGCTTCACCGATCTCACGACCGATCTGCCACGGCAGCTCGCCGAGTGGCTCGTCGAGGTGAACACGACGCGACCCAATCGGGCGACGAAGGAGATCCCGGCGGTCCGACTCGCCGCGGAGCACGCGCGCATGAAGCCGCTGGCGATCGTGCCGAGTGACTATGGCCTGCGCGTGGCGGTGACCGTGGGGCCGACTGCCATGGTGACGCACCAGGGAATCCGCTATGCGATGCCGGCAGCGGCGTGCGGGATTCCGGCGACGCTGTGGCTCTATCCCGAGCGCGTGAAGATCGTCACGGCCGGGAGCAAACACGAGGCGATCCATCCGCGCTTCCCGTCGCACGGCACGGTGAGCTATCTGCCGGGGCAGCGCGCCGCGCAGCTCGCGGCGGTCGCCGGCGCGCGAAAGAAACTCTACTTCATGCGCGAGCGAATTCTCGAGCTGGGTCCCGTGGGCGAGGGGTATCTCACCGAGCTGATTCATCAGCGCCCGCACACGTGGAAGGGCGACGTCGAGCGCCTCTTTGCGCTGCTCGAAGAACTGGGGGATGGCCACTTCCGCCTCGTGCTGCAACGCGCGCTCTTCCAGCACCTCATCGGCGCGGAGTATGTCGTGCGCCTCGCCGCACGCGGGACGGAGGCCGTCTCATGACGCCACAGCCTGTGAACCGGCGGCGCCGCCGCGGCCCGAGCACGCCACCCGCGCCCGTCCATGATCTCGACGGGATGCTCCGTCGCTTGCATCTCCCCACGGTGCGACGCTTGTACACCGACCTCGCGACACGCGCCGAGGCGGACGGGATGAGCTACCGCTCGTATCTCGAGACGCTCGTCGCCGAAGAGATCGCGCACCGGGCCGAGACCCGCCTCACGCGCGCGGTGCGCAAAGCGCGCTTCCCGTTTCTCCGCACGATCGACGACTTCAACTTCACCTTCCAGACGACGCTCAAACTCCAAATGCTCGGCAGCTACCTGGGCCCGGAGCTCGTGAGCGAGGGGAAGAACGCGATCTTCAGTGGCCCAAGCGGCACGGGGAAATCGCATCTCTGCATCGCCATCGCGTATCGCGCCATTCAACATGGCTACGAGGCGCGCTTCGTCGGCGCGGACGAATTAATCGGCGAGCTCTCCCGCGCGGCGACGAAAGCCCGGCTCGCCGCAGCCCTCGCACCGTACCTCCATCCGCACGTTTTGATTATCGACGAGCTGGGCTATCTCTCGCACGCTGCCGACGCGGCGAACGTGCTCTATCGCGTCATCAACGAACGGTATCTCCAGCGTCGGCCGATTCTGCTCACGACGAACAAACCGCTGGCGGCCTTGGGCGAGGTAGTGCATGATGGCGACCTCGCCGAGGCGATCCTGGATCGCCTCCTCGAGCGGGGCGTGCACTTCGCGCTGCGCGGCCGCTCGTACCGGACCCGTCACCTCACCGAGGAGGAAAGCCCACCCCGTCGCGCGAAGTCCGCCTAACCCGCTCTCGCTGCGACAGAATTTAGAGAAAAACAGCGACGGAATTTAGAGAACGAACAACAGTGGCGCTGTTCTTTTTGCCAGATGGTGGGTCGCTTGTCCGATTGCAGAAGCTCGGTTACGAGGTGCAAACCGTCCCGATTGCGATCTCGCCGAACGACACCACACCGGTGACCATCACGATGCGGCGGGTGACCGAGCTGGCGCCTGTCGTGAGAACTGCGCGTGGAAGCGTCACATACCTCTCTCCAGCCCTCCGGGGCTTCGAGGAGCGACGCCTCGCCGGCAGGACAGGCTATTTCGTCAGCGATAGCGTTCTTCGCGCAAACGAGGGAAGATTGCTATCCGATGTACTCATCTCACGGATGCCGAACATCAAGTTCTTCCCTGGCTTGGCTGGCGCGATGTTTCTGTTGAAGAGTGCGCGCTGCATGGCTGGCGGACCGCCGCAAGTCTATTTGGACGGAGTGCCAACCACTCCTGATCTTCGGCCGGATGCGCCGGGGATGCAATACCATAACGCTCCTCAGCGGACGATATTCGGGCAGCCAATCCCGGGCAGCCAGTCAGCCAACCTCGATCTTATTGAGATCAACGTTTCCAAGTTCGAAGTGAATTCGTTGGCCGGAGTGGAGTGGTATCCAGATTCCGATATGCTTCCGATTGAATTCACCCACACCGGCGGGCGTTGTGGCGCGCTAATGCTCTGGACGCGCGAGCGCTAGGACCTGAACCTGCCCGGGATTCCCGCGCCGCACGTGCCCGACAGTAGGTCGATGAACTCCGCAATCGAGCGGCAGGATCCCTAATTCGGCCCGGCGTCGTTGATGCCGGGCCAGCGCGCTCAGTACTTGAGCCCACTCGCCTCGGCGAACTCTTTCATCGCCTTTTCCTGCTCCTCGGTGAGCTTGGCCGGCACGTCGATGTTCGCCTCGACGATCAGGTCTCCGGTGCGATCGTCCTTCTTGATCCCCTGACCGCGCACGCGAAAGCGTTTGCCGGTCGGCGTGCCCGCGGGAATCTTGATGGCGACTTTCTTTCCCTCGAGCGTGTTCACGCTGATCTTCGAGCCCAGCGTCGCCTGCGCGATGTTGATCTTCACCGGCGCGATGAGATCGAGCCCCTCACGCTTGAAGAAGCGGTCGGGCTCCACCTGGAACGTGATCAAGAGATCGCCCGGCGGTCCGTTGTGCGTGCCGCGGCCGCCCTGCCCCTTGATGCGAATCTTCGTGCCCGTGTCCACGCCCGGCGGCGCGGTGATCATCATCTTCTTGCGCACACGCACTTCGCCAGCGCCGTTGCAGGTCGGACAGCGCTCGCTCGGCACGGTGCCTTTGCCCAGGCACATCGGACAGGGACGCTGGACCGCGAAGCCGCCTTGGCCGAACGAGATCGTCCCGCGCCCACCGCATTCGGGACAGGTCTGAATCTTCGCGCCCGGCGCGGCACCCGAGCCATGGCAGGTCGCGCATTCCTCGTTCACCTCGAGCTCGATCGGCACTTTGCCGCCTAGCGCGGCGACGCGGAATGCGACCGACAGCGTCGCCTCGACATCCTGTCCGCGCTCTGGTCCACGCGACTTGCCGCGCGGCGCCAGCGCCGCTGCCGAACATCGAGCTGAAGATGTCTCCGAATCCACCAAGGTCGAAATCTTCGAAGCTGAACGCCTGAGCGCCTGGCTGACTTCCGCCGGGAGTTGGGCGCGCGCGAGGACCCGCGCCGCCGCCGGGACGCGGGCCGAAGCCGCCGAACGCGCCGAGCTTCCGCATCTGGTCGTACTGCTTCCGCTTCTCGGCGTCGCCCAACACCTGGTAGGCCTCCGAGATCTCCTTGAAGGTCTCGGCGGCTTTCGGGTCGTTCGGGTTCTTATCCGGGTGATGCTTCGCGGCGAGCTTGCGGTACTTCTTCTTGATCTCGTCCTGCGTCGCGGACGCGGGTACGCCGAGGACCGCGTAGAAGTCCTTCGTCTGGGTCATGACAGTCAGTACGTGCTCAGCCGTTCCACTGCTTCACGACGACGCGGGCAGGCCGCAGAAGCTGGCCGTTGAACAGGTAGCCGACCTGAAAAACCTTGGAGACGACGTGGTCGTCCTCGGGCGACAGCGCGGGCTCCGTCGCGACCGCCTCGTGGAGCTTCGGATCGAACGACTGATTCGCCGGATCGATGATCTCGAGGCCGGCGCCGGTCAGCGCCTTGAGCGCTTTCTTCTCCACCATCTCGACGCCCTGCACCACAGTGCTGGCGTCGACCGACGACGGGTCGACGTGCGCGAATCGAGCGAGATCGTCGAGCGGATCGAGAAGCTGCTTCGCGAGGTCACCCTGCGCGCGCGCATGGGCCTCGCTGCGCTCCTTCATGGTGCGCTTCCGATAGTTCTCGTACTCGGCGGCGAGACGCAGATACTTCTCCTGCGCCGCGCTCAGCTGCTTTTGCAATTCGGCGACAAGACTGACGTCCCCCTCGAGCACCATGTCGAGCTCAGGGTCCGGGTCGGGGCCGTCGATGATGTTGTCGGATTCGGGCGCAGCGTCAGCCGGGCCGAGATCGCCTTTGTCGGGTTGCTCCATCGTCTTCCAATGTTGGCTGGCTATGGTACGGGGTGCAACGCCTATGCCCTAAAGCCCTGCCGTTTTGGCGCTTACGTGGGGCTCAAGCGGTAGTCTTGGCGACGACAACCGTCGCCGAACGAGATCGAGCGTCCATTGCGCCGACCGCTGGCGAACCTCCTCTCGATCGCCCCACAATCGCAACAGCTGCGCTTCGGACTGCCCTTCAATATCAACACAGATCCAAACCGTGCCGACGGGCTTTTCCGGCGTCGCTCCACCGGGCCCGGCGATGCCGGTGATCGCGAGTCCGATGCTGGCGTGTGTCGCTCGGCGCGCCCCAACCGCCATCTCTCGGACGACCGCCTCGCTGACGGCCCCGCCTTCTCGAAGCGACTCGTCGGCGACGCCGAGCAGTTCGCGCTTCACTTCGTCGTCGTAGGCGATCACGCCGCCGCGAAAGACCTCGCTCGAGCCAGGGATGGCGGTGAGTCGCCCGCCAAGCAATCCACCGCTACAGCTCTCGCCAACGCCAATGGTGAGCTTCTGTGCGCGGCACAGATCGAGAACGATGGCCGCCAGATCGGCCTCGCCTTCCCCGTAGATCCAGCTGCCCAGCCGATCGCGAAGTCGAGCCGCATCGGCCGCGAGCATGCGGTCGGCCTCATCCGACTCGACATCCCGCAGAGTGAGCCGCAGATCGACGCCCGCGATCCCGGGCAGATACGCGAGCGACGCGCCGAGCGGACCGCCGTCCATCGAGTCGATGCGATCGGCGAGCAGTGATTCGGCGACGCCCACTGTGCGAAGCGTGAGCGATCGCACCACGGTGCTCGCGGTGACCCGCTGCGCGAGCAGCGGCAGCAACGTGTCGCCAAGCATGCCACGCATCTCACGCGGCACGCCGGGGAGCATCGCGACCCAGCGCCCACGGTCGTCTTCCAGCCAGATGCCCGGCGCAGAGCCATGACCATTCTCTAATTTTCGCGCGCCGGCGGGGATCATGGCCTGCTGGCGATTCGCCGCGGGCAGCGGGCGATTGAACCGCTTGATCCAGCGCTCCTCCATCCACGCGAGGTGCGCTTCGTCGACGACGAGCGGGCGGCCGAACAGGTCGGCGATGGACTGCTTCGTGAGATCGTCGGACGTCGGCCCCAGACCACCGGTGGTGATCACGGCGCCGGTTCGATCCAGCGCCGCGCTCACGGCGGCGGCGATCTCCGATGCCGAGTCACCCACGGTCGTGCGCCGCTCGATGTGCATGCCGATCGACGCAAGCGCCCGCGCGAGGTGCGCGGCGTTGGTGTCGATCGTGAAGCCGAGAAGGAGCTCGTCGCCGATCGTCACCACCTCGACGCGCGTCGCCGGTGCGGTCACCGGGGGGCGGAGGTGGCGAACACGTTGCCGAAGCTGCGCAAATAGAGCGCGAGCGAATACAGCGTCAGCACGACCGCGGCGATCATCATCAGCGTTCCGACGGTTCCGTTGAACTGCGCGAACGCGTGCCAGAGGTCATTGTTCCATCCTTTCACCGCGGCGAGCGTCGCGGCCCAGAACCAGAAGTATGCGCTGCCCTGCCAAATGAGTTGGAATGCGGTCTTCCACTTGGCGGGTCCGATCGCGGCGATGACGACGCCGCGCCGCTTGGCCGCCTGGCGAAAGATCGTCATGAAGACCTCGCGCCCGAGCACCACCACCACGATCCACAGCGGCAGCACGACCTCCCGAAACGGCGTGACGAACGGAAAGGTCGGCGCCAGGAGGTACATCGGGACGAGCGTTCCGACGAGCAGCAGCTTGTCCGCCGCGGGATCCAGCATGCGGCCGAAGTCGGTCTCCTGCTTCCGCGACCGCGCCAGGCGGCCGTCGACGTAGTCCGTGATCGCCGCGACCGTGAACAACAGGAACGCGACAAGGCGCAGCGTCCACGAGCTTGCGAACGGCAGCACCGCGATCAACGGAGTGGCCGCGATGCGGCCGACAGTTAGGGCGTTCGGGAGGTTCATCCGGCTACCGGCTACTGGCCGCCGCGCCGCGGAGTCACGCGAGCGACTTCAAGACCAGTTTGCTCACTCCCTTCAACGTATCGAAGACACCCTCGCCGGTCACGGCCACGGCCTCGAAGTATTGGGCGCGTTCGATCCATTCGCCCGTCGCCAGCTGCTCGACCAGGTTCTCTCCGGCGTGATAGGGATCGGGGGTGATCCGCATCTTGGATGCGTCCCCCACTTCCCAGCCCGGATTGAGCGCCGACTGCAGATCCTTGATCGGCGACGCGTTGGGAAGATCGCGTTTGTTGTACTGAATCACGAACGGCATCTTCGTCAGATCGTAGCCGTACTCGGCCATGTTGTCGTACAGGTTCTGCATGGCCTCTTGATTCGCTTCCATGCGCTCGAGCTGCGAGTCGCCGACGAAGACGATGCCATCCACGCCCTTCAGTATGAGCTTGCGGCTGGCGTTGTAGTAGACCTGCCCCGGCACCGTGTACAGGTGGAAGCGGGTCTTGAACCCGCGAATCGTCCCGAGGTCGACGGGGAGAAAATCGAAGAACAACGTCCGCTCGGTCTCCGTCGCGAGCGAGATGAGCTTGCCTCGCGTGTCCGGCTGGACCTTCCCGTACACGATCTCCAGGTTGGTCGTCTTGCCGCCCAACCCGGGGCCGTAATACACGATTTTACAATTGATCTCGCGTGACGCGTAATTGATCATCGACATCGCTGTCGTCTCCTACTGAAACAGCTTGTCGATCTCGTCGTCCGCGCCGGCGAGAAGGTTGGGAGCCGAGGCACCTGCCGCGCCGCGCGCGAAGACCTGTTCGAAGAGTTGGGTGAGCAATTGGACGGTTTGTCGCATCTTGAGCCGGACGAGGCCCAGGGTGGTTCGGTTGTCGAATAGGACGACGAGAATGACCCGGCGCGCGACATCCGCCAGGTACATCGATTCCTTCTCGCCCTGGTGAAACAGCGAGTTGAAGTCGTTTTCCCCAATCAGTTTCGCCAACTGATCGTTCGCACTGAAGTCGGCAGCCGTGAGTGTCGCAAACGCGGTCGGGTCGAATGTCGGGCGCTCACCGACCGTCGCGACGAGCTGTCCCGTGCGGTCGACGATCAGCGCGCACCTCGCGTTGCATTCCGTGAGAAACGACTCCAGCGCCGCGGTAATCGCGCCGAAGTCATCCTCGGTAAAAGACCAGCTTGCTGCCCCAACTGGCATCTCGTCCGTCCTAATCGAGGTTCGAATGCATTCGGCGCAGAAGCCGCTCCCCGCGCCGTCGCAGGGCAGGATTTCGTTCCCAGCCAACATACTCGGTGAGGATGCGCGCAGTGTCGAGCCCGGGACGCCCCCGCAAATGACCCAGCGCCGCAAGCCGCCGAACCGGGTTCCGGCTGAACAAGTCCCGGCGAGACCGACGGATTTGCGAGCTCCAGACGACCGCGCCGAAAGCTAGCCCACCGATGAAGGCCGCCGCGACCATTTGATTTCGACGGATCGTCACATTGTCCTCCGCGCGGCCAGCGCCTGGGCTATGGTGACCCCGTCGGCATACTCCAGGTCGCCTCCCACCGGGAGACCACGAGCGATCCGCGAAACCGTCACACCCGAGTCGCCAATCTGCCCCTGGACGTAGAGGGCGGTCGCCTCGCCCTCGAGACTGGGGTTCGTGGCGAGAATGACTTCCCGAACGGCCTGGTCCGCCACCGCCAACCGGCCAATGAGCTCACGCACCGTCAGGTCGTCGGGACCCACGCCGTCGAGCGGCGACAGGCGTCCGCCGAGGACGTGGTACACACCCCTGAACTCCCCGGCGCGTTCGATCGCGCCGATGTCGGACGATTGCTCGACGACACAGATCATGGTGACGTCCCGCCGCGGATCGCGGCAGATGGCGCAGAGCTCGTCCTCGGTCAGATTGAAGCACTGCGCACAGGGACGCACACGCTCGCCGAGGGTGAGCAGCGCGTTCGCCAAGCGGCGGCTCTGCTCCGTCGGCTGGCGCAACAGGTGATACGTCAACCGAAGCGCCGTCTTCCGACCGATGCCGGGAAGACGCGACAGCTCCGTCGCGAGATCGTCGATCGCCGACATGCTTGGCCCGTCAGCCGCTCAGCGCGATCCGCTCGCGGATCACCCGAACGGCAGCTTGAATGGCAGATTGAGACCGCCCGTGAGCTTGCCCATCTGCTCCTGCGCGGCCGCTTGCGCTTTCGTTTGCGCGTCCGAGACGGCCACCGTCACGAGATCCTCCAGCATCTCGATGTCGGCCGGATTCACCACGCTCGGATCGAGCCGAATCTTCTTGAGCTGCCCGGTGCCGGAAACATCGGCCACCACCATGCCGCCGCCTGCCGATCCCGTGATCGTCAGCTGCTGCAGCTCTTCCTGAATTTTCTGAAAGCGGCCCTGCATCTCCTGCGCTTGCTGCAGGATCTTCATGAAGTCGGCCATGGAACCAGGAACCTTGGACGTGAGCGTGGAACGAACGCGAGTCTGGCCGGCGGCCGAGGGCAGCAGCCGATCTCAAAGCTATTGGGCGCGCCGGAACAGTAGCAACAGCGGCAACAGCGGCAAGCGGCAACAGCGGCAAGCCTTGGTCAGTCCGCAACTTCGAGGTCCAGCGCGTCGATCGCCGCGCCGAGCACCGGGTCGCGCTTCCGAAGCGCGGCGATCCGCTCGGCGCGCACCATCTCCTCGGTGAGGCGTTTGGGTGGCGGCGTCGGCGTGGTCTCGTCGCGGCGCAGCTCGACGCGCTCGACACCGTCGAACCACTCGCGAAGCGCCGCCGCGATCTCGGCGCGCGCGGTCGATACCGCGTGCGCGTAGATGTCGTTGGGCTCGTCGAGCTCGATCGTCACGACGCCCGCGGCGGTGACGGCGGCCGGCGACGCGTGCGCGAGCGCGGTGGCGACCATCGGCTTGCCGCTCTCCCGGAACCGCTCGACGAGCGCGTCCCATCTGCCCGTGAGCTTGTTCAAGTCGAGGGCTTCCGTGGCACTCCGGCGATCCGCGACCACGGCGGGCGCGGCGGCGGCCTGAGACACCGGCGCGCTCGGTGCCATTTGCGGAGCGAGACGCGCTGACGCCTCGGTGCGCGGGGGCGGAGCGTCGGCGCGCGGAATCGGCCGTGACTCCGAGCGCGGGAATCCACTCGAAGCACCGCCAGTCGGCGCTCCGGCCGCTGGACGCGCTCCCGTGTCTCGCGCCGGAGCACTCGGCTGCGCGGGCGATCCGCCCATCGAACGCAGCAGGTCCTCGATCTCGACGGCACGATCGAGCAGCGCGAATCGAACCAGCAGCGTCTCGACGAGCAGCTGCTGCTGCCCGCTCTTTCGGAAGCGTGGCTCCAGCTCCGTGATCGCCTGCAGCATTCGCAGCAGGTCGGCCGCGGTAAATCGGTCGCGCCGTTCAGCGAGCGCCTCTCGGCCGCGATCCGAGACGTCCGGCGCGGTTCCGCCGAGCACGACGGCGAGCTGCGCTCGCAGCATGTCGGCGAGGCCGGTGAGCACGCCGCCGAAGTCCACGCCCGCTTCGCTGAGTCTCGCGACCGCCGGGAAGACGTCGGCCGCGCGCCGGTCCGCGATGATGTCGAGCATGGCGATGAACTCGTCCTCGGCCACGAGTCCGAGCGCGTCGCGCACCCGGTCGGCCGTCACGCGCCCGTCGCCCATCGACAGCACCTGGTCCGTGAGACTCAGCGCGTCGCGCATCGAGCCATCGGCCGCGCGCGCGATCGCCGCCAACGCCTCGGGCTCGGACGCAACCTGTTCTTCGGTCAACACGTGCGCGAGCCGCTGGCGGATCTCCGCGGGACCGATGCGCTTGAAGTCGAAGCGCTGGAGCCGGCTGAGAACCGGCGCGGCCGATTGCGCGATCTTCTGCGGCTCGGTCGTCGCGAACACGAACACCACGCGCGGCGGCGGCTCCTCGAGAATCTTGAGGAGCGCATTCCACGCTTCGCGCGTGAGCATGTGCGCTTCGTCGACGATGTAGACCTTGTACTGCTCGTCGCCCGACGGCGCGTACATCGCACGCTCGCGCAGCTCGCGCGCGTCGTCGACGCCGCGATTGGAGGCGGCGTCGATCTCGACGACGTCGAGGCTCGCGGAGCCGCTCCAGATGCGGCGGCAAGACGCGCATTCGCCGCAAGGTTCGCCATCGAGGCTCGGATCGCCGCGCCGCTCGCAGTTGAGCGCCATCGCGAGCACGCGAGCGAGCGTGGTCTTGCCGACGCCGCGCGGCCCGCAAAGCAGATAGCCGTGCGCGACGCGCCCGCGAGCGATCGCGCCCTTGAGCGTCGTCGAGACGTGCGACTGCACGGCGACGTCAGCGAATCGCTTTGGGCGGTATTTGCGGGCGAGAGCGAGAGACATCGGGAGCGGCGGGAGGAGAACGGCGAGCGGCGAATATACGAAAAACGCGGGGACGCCGCTTGGCTTCAAGCGCGTCACCCGCGTCGAGTACCCCAGGCCTGACGAAGCGACATCAGACACCTCGTACCGCTGCTACCTTCGGGGTCCTGACGGAGTTGGAAGGCTGATACCCTCCGGGACCTGGGGCATCTCATAATCTAGCGACGGAATCCGTCGATTCAAGCGAGCGGCGGGCGCGAATGCGGCGCACGCGGTAGCTTGGATCGCATGTCTCCAGTGAAAAAACGCACGGCCGTGAAGCGCGCGACGCCGAAGAAACGCGCACCGGCAAAGAAGCGGGCGGCCAAGAAGCGATCGGCATCCTCCGACCCGCTCGAGCGCGTGCGCGAGATCTGTCTCGCGCTTCCCGAGGCCACCGAAGTCGAAGCGTGGGGCGCGCCGACGTTCCGCGTCAACAACAAGATGTTCGCGATGTACTCCGCCGGCGGACACACCGAGGGTCGTGCCGGCTTGTGGATGTTGTCCGTCGCGGTGGAGCAGGACATGGTGCTTCGCGGGCGGCCCGACAAGTATTTCAAGCCGCCGTACATGGGCCCGAGTGGATGGATCGGCGCGTGGCTCGATCAGAGTCCGCCGTGGGCGGAAATTGCGGAGCTCATTCGCGACGCATATCGGCGTCGCGCACCGAAGAGGCTCGCGGCGTTGGTCGATTGAGGATACCGGAGCGTCTCGCGTTTCGGGTGTCGCGTTTTGCGTCGCGAGTGCCTCAGTTCCACTTCAGGCCGCGCAGCTGATCGAGATTCACGTTCCCGCCCGAGAGCACGACCGCGACCTTCGATCCCTGCGGCAGCTTCACCAGTCCATGAAGCAGCGCGGCCACCGGCGCCGCCGCCGCGCCCTCCACCATCAGCTTGCACCGCTCCATCACCCAGATCATCGCCTCGAAGATCTCGCGATCGGGCAGCGCGACGATCTCGTCGACGAAGCGCTGCACGACTGAGAAGTTGATCTCGCCCGCGCGGCGCACTCGCAAACCGTCGATGATCGTGTTGCACTCGATCGTCTCGAGCTTGCCCGATGCGAGGCTCTTTTGCATCGCCGGCCCGTCCGACGACTCGACGCCGATCACCTTCGCCTTCGGGTTGTGGCTCTTCACCGCCATCGACACGCCCGCGATGAGTCCGCCACCGCCGATCGGCACGATGACCGCGTCGACCTCCGGCCAGTCCTGCACGATCTCGAGACCCAGGGTGCCCTGCCCCGCGATCAGCTGGTCGTCGTCGAATGGATGGACGTACGTCAACCCTTCGTTTGCACGAGCTCCTTCGCCTTCTCGTTGGCCTCGTCCCAGATGCTGCCGTGAAGCACGACCTCCGCGCCATACGCCCTTGGTGGCGGCGATCTTCGCGGGCGTCGCGTTCGTCGCCATGCAGACGACGGCGCGAATGCCGTGAATCTTCGCCGCCAGCGCGACGCCCTGCGCGTGGTTGCCGGCCGACGAGCACACGACGCCGCGACGTTTCTGCTCCTCCGGCATCAGCGCGAACTTGTTGAGCGGCCCGCGGATCTTGTACGAGCCGACGCGCTGGAACATCTCCGCCTTGGTGCGTACCTCGTAGCCGGTGAGCTCGCTGAGCTGCCGGGACGTCAGCAACGGCGTGTGCTTGATGTGCGGCGCGATCCGCGCCCGCACCTCTTGAAAATCCTTCAGCGTCAGCGTGAGCATGGGATCGATGTAAGGGAAAGGCAATCGGAAAGTACTGGCCCGGTTGCCGCCGCGGCCAGGGCTCGACAGTTTGAATGATCCGTGCAGTACCACAAAACGCACAGGGAGGCAGTGATGCGCCCCAGGTTGCCGCTCACGATCGCGGCCGCGACCGTCGCCGCGGTCCTCACCCTCACGGTCGCCGCCACGTCGCCCGACGCGACGAGCATCGTGCGATCCGGTGTCGGTCCAACGCTGCAGTCGATCGGACCGCTGGCCATCGGTCCCGCGGGCACGCTCTACGCCGCCGATCCGCAGGCCGCGTCGATCGTCGCGCTCGATCTGTCGGCGCAGCCCGCCGGCGCGCCGGGCACGAAGGACATCGACGGCATCGACCAGAAGATCGCGGCCATGCTCGGCACCGCGGCGAGCGAGATCACGATCACCGATCTCAAGGTCGAGCCGAAGTCGCACAACTCGTTCATCGCGGTGATGCGCGGCAAGGGCGCGACGACGTCGCCGGCGCTTCTGCGTGTCGACGGCGATGGCAAGATCGATCTCGTCTCCCTCGAGGGCGTGAAGTTCACGAGCGTCGCGCTGCCGAACGCGCCGGACGCCAACCCGGAGGGTGGACGGAGCAATCGCAGCCAGTCGATCACGAACATCGCCTTCAACGGCGGCAAGGTCTACGTCGCCGGCCTGTCGAACGAAGAGTTCGCGTCGAAGCTGTGGGCGGTCGCGTATCCGTTCGTCGACGGCCGACCGCGGCACCAGCGTCGAGATCTTCCACGGCTCGCACGGCCGGCTCGAGACGCGTTCGCCGGTCTACACCTTCATCCCCTACACGGCGAACGGCGAGCCGGATCTCATCGCGGCGTACCTGTGCACGCCGCTCGTTCGATTCCCGGTCTCGTCGCTCCAAGCCGGGCGCGAAGGTCCGCGGCACGACGATCGCCGAGCTCGGCGCCGGCAACCGGCCGATCGACATGGTCCTGTACAAGAAGGACGGCAATGAGTATTTGCTCATGTCGAACACGAGCCGCGGCGTCATGAAGATCCCGACGAAGGACTTCGGCACGAACAACGCGATCACGACGCCGATCTCAGGGCACTGCGGGCATCGCCTACGAGACGATCGCCTCGATGACCGGCGTGCAGCAGATGGATTTGCTCGACCAGGCGCACTCGATCGTCGTCGCGAAGGGCGCGTCGGGCGCGCTCAACCTGCAAGCGGTTGCGCTGCCGTAGCGCCATCCGTGGTGTGCTCGCGGCGGCGGCGCTGACTGGCTCGGCCGCCTGCCGCGAACACGCCAATCGCCCCGGCCCGATCCGGTTCGCGATCGATTCGTCGGACGCCGCGGCCACCACCAAGACCACGCTCGCGGTCGCTCGGCATCGATCGCGACAATCTGAGTGCGCTGCGCGACACCAACTGGACGCCCGAGCGCTGGAATGCGCTCCTCCGTGTCACCGTCGCTGGACACGATTCCATTCCCGTCGCAGGGCCACTACTCGGCGAACGACTCGTCGATCGAGTTCCACCCGGCGTATTTCTTCGACCGCGAGCGCCCGTACCGCGTCGGTCTTCGTTCCGTCGAAGCTGCCGAAGATGCGCTACGACTCGACGGTCGCCACCGAGTTCAGTATTCGGTCGGCGGGCGGCGTTCCGTCGTTCGTGATTCGCCTGACGCCGACGACGGACACGGTTCCCGAGAACGTGCTGCGGATGTACATCGAGTTCTGCCCAGCCGATGTCGCGCGAGCCGGGCATCGAATTCATCCACCTCATCGACGACCGCGGCGAAGAGGTGAAGCACGCGTTCCTGCCGCTCGACGCCGATTTCTGGAACCCGGCGCACACGCGCTACACGCTGTTCTTCGATCCGGGCCGCGTGAAGCGTGGCATTCTGCCGAACGAGCAGATGGGCCGCGCGCTGCACGCCGGACACGCCTACGCCATCGTCATCGACTCGGCGTGGCAGCGACGCGAACGGGCATCCGCTCGCGCACGCATTCCGGCGCGAGTTCTGCGCTGGTCCAGCCGTCCTGACGCCGATCGCTACGGCGACTGGTGGATCATCACACCGCCCGCGGCGCGTTCGCGAGAGCCGCTCGTCGTCCGCTTCCCGCGGCCGCTCGACAGCGGGCTGCTGCGGCGCGCGCTCGGCGTCGAGACGAAGAGCGGCCGGCCCGTCGTCGGCGACATCGACGATCGACGACCACGAGACGGAGTGGCGATTCACGCCGCGCGACCGTGGAGCGCGGGTGAGCTACGATGCTCGTCGCCCTCTCCATCCTCGAGGACGTCGCCGGCAATCAGATCGGCAAGGCGTTCGAGGTCGACGATGTTCAAGCCGCGTGGATTCGACGAGCGACGCCCGAGCGCTACAAGCGGCCCTTCACGATCAAGTAGCGGCTCGCGTCGAGCGCCGCTCGTACGACCGCCGCCGGCGCGCTCCGACGTCGGCCGCGCTCACGTCGAGGTGCGTCACCATGCGAATACGCGTGTCGGCTCCACTCCGCGACCAGCACGCCCTTCGTTTTGCACGCGCGCGACGACCGGTGCCGCTCGCCGCCCGTTCGGCAGATCGACCATCACGATATTCGTATCGGGCGCGACGACGGTGGCGCCGCCTGCGCCGTCGACCGCCGACGCGAGCGTGCGCGCGTTCGCGTGATCGTCGGCGAGGCGGTCATACGTGATGGTCGAGCGCGTACAGCACCGCCGCGCCGAGGATGCCCGACTGCCGCATCGCGCCGCCGAACAGCTTTCGCGCCGTCCACGCTGTCTCCATCGCGGCGCGCGTGCCGGCCAGCGCCGCGCCGATCGGCGCGCCGAGGCCTTTCGAGAACGCGACCATCACCGTCTCCGCGCATGCCGCGATAGTCGGCGAGCGACACGCCGCTGCGCGATGCTCGCGTTCCACAGACGCGCGCCGTCCATGTGCACGGGAAGCCCTCGCTCCTGCGCGACGGCACGAATCGCCTGGAGCTCCGCGAGGCTGCGTGATCTTGCCGCCGGCGCCGTTGTGCGTGTTCTCGACGCACACGAGGCTCGGCGCCGGGATAGTAGCGCGATGCCGGACGCAGCGTGCGCCGCAGGTCCGCCGCGGTCATCACGGCATTCTGCCGGGTTCACGGCGAGCACCTGCGCGCCGCTCAGCGCGCCGACGCCGGCGATCTCGCTGTGCATGAGATGCGCGTCGACGTCGACGAGCACCTCCGTGCCGCGCGGGCAGTGGAGCCACACCGCGGCCTGGTTGGCCATCACGCCGCTCGGAAAGAACAGCGCGGCCTCTTTGCCGAGCATCGCGGCGACCCGCTCCTCGAGTCGCCGCATCGTCGGGTCGCCGTCGCGCTCGTCGTCGCCGACTTCGGCCGCCGCCATCGCGGCGCGCATGCCGGGCGTCGGTTTGGTGACCGTGTCGCTTCGTGAGATCGATCGTCATCCGGGAAATATGGCGAGCGCCACATTCCCCGCGCCATCACGGCTTTCTCGATCGTCGGCACTTTGATGGCTTTCTTCTTCGTTCCGATGATCGGCTTGTTGACGATGACCGTCTCTTTCTGCGTGCCGACGACCGCCGGGGCATTGATGGTGTCGCTCTTCGTCGTGATGGTCGGCAGCTCGAGCGTATCCGGCGTCGTCTGGACGTCGACTTTCGTCGGCCGCTTGATGACGACGTCGCCGCTCTCCGTGCGGCTGCACGCGCCGAGCGTGGCGAGAAGCGGCAATGAGCGGTCCGAGGCTTCGCGCAGGCATTGTGGTTGTCCTGGTCTCGAGTACGTCGAACACAAGGGCAACTGCCGGGCCACGAGCGACTGAGGTGAGCGCCGAGACCGCGCCCGCTTCCGTAGTCCGTGAACACCTCGCGCTGCAGCTTTCCTCACTCGTCGCAGCTCGAACACCTGGCCTACTTCGCCGCCGAGAATGAAGATCAGCGCCGCATAGTAGAACCACACGACGAGCACGATGATCGCCGTCAGCGCGCCGTGTACAGCGACGTCGGATTGAACGCGGTCAAGTACGAAGTGAACACGATGCGCGCCAGCTCGAACGCCACACTGGTGAAGGCCGCGGCGACGAAGGCCGACCTCGCGCGCACGCGCCGAATCGGCAGGTACTTGTATAGCGCGAAGAACATCAGCCCGATGAACATGAACGCGAGCCGCGGCCGATCAGGTAGTCCACGCGGCCCATGACTTCGTCGCGCAGGCCCAGCGTCACCAGGACGCCATGGCGCCGGTGCGCGTCGCAAGGCTCAGGTACGTCGCTCACCGTCACGCTCGCAACGAACAACAGCGTCGCCACGATCGTGATCTTCACGTCGAAGATCTTGCCGGCGATGATCCCGCGCTCGTTCTCGATGTCGAACACGCTCGCGAGCACCGTGCGCAGCGAGCCGAAGAGCCGCGTCGAGAACCAGACGAAGCCGATGGCGCTGTAGATGGTCACCGAGCCGCGCTTGCTGCAGCAGGTCTCTGATCAGGATCTTGTCGATCGGACGAGTTGGGCGCCGTGCGCATGATCCGGCAAGCAGCCGATCGATGAACTCGATCACGACCGAGTTGGAGTTCAGATCGCCCGGCGTTCGACGACGCAGCGGCAGAAGCAACGTCGGCGCCCGTGGCGAGCAGCAGAATGAACGGCAACGCCGCGAGCATCAGGTTGAACGCGATGCCGCCGGCGAGGAAGAGCACGTTGTCTTCCCCGCTGTTGTCCCACACTCGCTTGGCGTAATCGCGAAGCGTCCAGCCGAAGCTGGCGAGCGTGAACGCCGCTCGTGCCTCGCGACGCCGAGTCCTGGGCGGCGGCGCTACTCGTCCACCGGGTTCGTCGCCATCGCTGCCGCGGTCGTTCGTGGGCGACGGCGGCACCGGCGTGATACGCCGCCTTCGTCTCGGCGATGCGCTGCTCGAGCTCCGTCGCGCGCTTCACGCGCCGCGGCGCGGCCGGCGTCCATCGCGCGATGCACCTGGCGTTTCTTGAGATCGATCGCGTCGCGGGCGGAGTCGATCTGGTCCTCGACGCGCTGGCGCGCGTCGTCGAACGTGTCGCGACACACTGTCGGTCACGTCCGACACCGCCTGCTCGGCCGCTCGGCGAACGCGTCGCGCGCGTCGCTTGATGTCGCGACGCGTGTCCGCGCCCGACTTGCGGCGCGAGCAACAGCGCCACGCCGGCGCCGATCGCAGGCGCCGATCAGAAATGGTATGACTGCCCGCCGAGTGCTTCTCGATCGATGACGACGCGATCGTCTCGTCGAACGTATACCGTGACATAAGTCGATATCCTCGCTCAGTCGTTAGCGCTTCTTCGGGGCTGCTTCTTCACCGCCAGGCCGTTCGCCGCGGGCGCGCACGCCCCGATCGACCGATTCTCGCGTCGACGATCTTCGTCGTCGTACATGCTCGGCGATGCCATTCACCAGCGCGAGCAATCGCGCTTGCACCTCCTCGTGGTCGACGCCGAGCAGCTTGGCCGTACGCGACGTGTCGCCGCCCGTCGAAGCAAAGGTACGCAAGAACGAGCTGGCTTTCGCGCGTCCGACACCGTCGCACCGACCGGAATGGTCACGGACGTCGGGACCTCGCCGCCGGTCCGCAGATGCCGCGGCATGACGTCGTTGAGGCGCGATCTTCTCGCCACGCGCCATGATCACGGCGCGCTCGACGGCGTTCTTGAGCTCGCGGACGTTGCCCGGCCAATGGTACGACAGAATCCAGTCCCACGCCGCCGTGTCGAAGTCGCTGAACTGCTTTCCGTTCTGGGTGGCAGTAGCGCGCGAGGAACTCGTTCGCCAGGAGCTGCATGTCCTGCGACCGCTCGCGGAGCGGCGGCAGGTCGATCTGCACGACGGCGAGCCGGTAGTAGAGGTCCTCGCGCAGCTCGCCGTCGGCGAGCGCCTGCTGGAGGTTCTTGTTCGTCGCGGCGACGATCCGGATGTCGACCTGAATCTCCTTCTTGCCGCCCAGGCGCCGCACCATGTCGCGTCTCGAGCGCGCGCAGCAGCTTCACCTGGATGTCGGGCGACATCTCGGCGACTTCGTCGAGGAAGATCGTGCCGCCGCTCGCCATCTCGAACGCGCCGGGCTTCTCGTTGATCGATCCGGTGAACGCGCCCTTCTCGTGGCCGAACAGCTCGTTCTCGAGGATCTCCTTCGGCAGCGCGGCGCAGTTGAGCGCGAAGAACGGCCCCTTGGCGCGGTCGCTCTTCGAGTGCACGGCGCGCGCGACGAGCTCCTTGCCCGTGCCGGACTCGCCGAGGATCAGCACGCTGGCCGTCGACGGCGCGACGGCGTCGATGATCTGATAGACCTCGCGCATCGAGTCCGACTGGCCGGTGAGCTCGCCGTAGTGCGTGAGACCTTCGAGCTTCGACGTGAGCTCGCGGTTCTTCTGCTGAACGGCGAACTTCTCGATCGCCTTCGGGATCAGCGCCTTCAGCCGGTTGAGCTTCTCGGCGTTGAGCGGCTTCTCGATGTAGTCGTACGCGCCCTGCTGCATCGCCTGCACGGCCGAGTCGACCGTCGCCTGTCCGGTGATGATGATGCACTCCGTGGGGATTTCCTTCTGCCTGCAGCTCGCGCAGCAGGCTCAAGCCCGTCGAGCTTCGGCATCTTGAGATCGGCGAGCACGACGCCGTACCGATCCTCGGACAGTCGCTCGAGGGCCTTCTGCCCGTCGGGAGCGATCTCGACGGTGTAGCCTTCGTCGGACAGAATGGCGCTCAGGCCGGACGTGATGGCCTGTTCGTCGTCGGCGATGAGAACTTTCGCATTGGCTGGCTTCATGAGTCCGTGACTCTGCGCTCTCCCGTTCTGCCGTGGTACCGCATCACGCGGGAAAGCTGATGGACGATGGCGGACGGCTCCGCCTGGACTCGGATGCCCGTTCGGCGGCGACTGCGTCGGTCACAGCCGTCGTCGATCGCGATCGCCTCGCCATCATGCTCTCGAGTCCAGATCGTCGGGTGCGCCTCGTTTGTCACCCGCTCGCAGCCCGAACGCGCGGCTGACGCGTCGGTCGCCGCGAGCAGACAGTGACCGATGCGCGAGCCGCACCGCGCTGCTACTCGCAGAGGTCGTGCCGAGCCCGCCGAAGGTCACGGTCGAGCTCGATGATCTTGCCCGCCCGCGCGAGCCGCCGGAGCGAGCAGCGCGACTGATGCGACGCCACCTCCGTCGCCGATTCGACCGGCGTGCGGCGACGCGCGTACCAACGCCAGGAGCGCTTCGGTCATCGCGATCACATCTTCGAGTTGCTCCGCCGCGACGCTGGTGTACGGCGCGACCGCCGATGCCGGCAGCGTCCGGCTTCTCCGACCGCGACCGAGCGACCTCGAGGTTGACCGCCACCCCGTTCAGCGCCCCCTCGCAGCTCGTGCGCCGCTCGACCGCAGATCGGCTGCAGCGTGCCAGCCACAGCGCGTCGACCATCGCGTCAGAACGCGCCGGCGCGCCCCGTGCCTCGCTGTCTCCGCTCTTTTCGGCCGCGGATGCGACGCGCGCGCCCATGCTGTCCCCACGACGCGGTCGCTCTAATCGCTCAACTCCGCATCGTCCGGTGCGGCGGCGACGGCGACCGCTACGGTCGGATCCGCGCGGTGGATCGCCGCGGCCTTCACGAACTTCGCGACGATGCTCGCCGTTTTGCCGATCGCCAGCTGCGTTGAACAGGAACGTCGAACTTCTCGTCGTACGCTTTCGCCAGCGTCGCCTTCGACGACTCCGGCAGGTCCCACAACTGGCGCTTGAACGGGCCCAGCGCCTTCTTGCGCGTCTTGTAGAAGAACTGCTCGTCGGAGTCGGTCGGTTTGCGCTCGTCTTTGGCGTTGCTCCGCGAGCCACTCGTAGATCGTCGTCTCGCAGTTCGGCCGGCATGTGGTCGAACAGCATGTTCTGGAAGTTCGTCGCGAGATGAATCTCGGCCGTCTCGCGCTTCGGGAAAGTTGTGGAACGCGCTGTCGGGCAGCGTCGACGCGCCGTGCTGCACCGCGCCGGCCGCAGTCCGTATTCGTCGCGCGCCACTCGCGACAGCGTCTCCAGCGTGTCGAGATCGAGCTTCACGTCGGCGATCGATCCGTCGGCAAGCACGACGCCGCCGTGCGACGTACCGGACTGCACGCTGATCTTCGAGAGCCCCGCCATGCCCGCCGGCAGAGCTGCGGTTGAAGCCGTCCATGTACGCGCGCAGCTCTTCGACCGTGCTGTTCTGCGTGCCGACTTCGCCGATCTCGCCGCCGACCGAGATCGTGACGCCCTTGGGCTGGAGCTCGCGCACCGTCCGCAGGATGTCGATCCCGACTTCGTAGTTCAGCCGCTGCTGCTCGTCGAGCGTCGGCTTGTGAGATGTCGACCAGCGTCGACGTGTCGATGTCGATGTTGTAGAAGCCGGCGGCGATCGCTTCGCTTCGCGAGCGCTTGACCGCGTCCGACCTCGGTCGCCGGATCGGCCGCGTACTTCTTGCGTTGACCTGGAAGTGGTCGCCCTGAATGAACACCGGGCCGCGGAATCCTTCGCGCAGCGCCGCCGCGAGCATCACCGCGACGTACTCGGCGGGACGCTGATCGGTGTATGCGATCTCCGAGCGCGCGATCTCGAGAATGAACGCGCCCGCGCTCGAGCTTGATCGCCGTGCGGAAGATCGCGCGCGCGGTGTCGTACGCCATGCCGCGCACGTTCATCGCCGGCACGGTGAACCCGTGCGTCTCGCCGCGCCCGCGCGCCATGTACAGATCTTGGATCGACGCCGCGCGAACGCCCACCGCCTGGCCCAAGCTCCCAGATGAGCCAGCGGGCGTGTTCCTTCTCGTCGCTATCGCCGAACACCGCCGCGCGCACGAGCGTGTCCATCGCCCGGCGCGGCCAAGCGCGGCGTCGCGTGACACGGTCACGCGTCCGTCGCGCACGGTGACGTCCGCGCCGAACAGCGTATTCAGGGATTCGATCTTGTCCATGTCGCGATTCTGATGGAGTGGTCGGTTCAACCCTGAGCATCGATAGCTGATCGGGACCGTGTTCACAACCGACGACGGCTGACACCGAATACTGATCTGGATCCGGCTTCGGTAGCAGATTCCACTCCTGTCGTGCCTGCTCGGCGTCGGGGCGGCCGAGCATCGCGTACGTGAACTGCTTTCCAAGCTCCACGCCCGGCTGGTCGAGCGGATTCACGCCGTACAGCTCGCCCGCGTAGATCGTCGCGATCTCGAGCAGCATGAAGAGCGCGCCGACATGCCAGGCGTCCACACGCTGTCGCGTGGATCGTCATGTTCGGCCGGCCGCGACGCGCCAGCGCGCCGGCCGTCGCCCGCTGTTCGATCGACAACAGCTCGCCAAGCTGGTGCCCGCCGAGATAGCCGAGCTCTTTCACGTCCGAGTGCAGCTTCGGGATCGCGACGTCCGTGCCGCCTTCGTCGACCGCGATGAAGGTGACGGTCTTGTCGCCCGGGCCCTTCCATGAACAGCTGCACCTTGCTGTGCTGATCCGTCGCGCCGAGCGCGCCGAGCGGCGTCGGGCCGAAGCCGGCGTCGCCAGGCTTGCCGATGCTTGCCGAGGCTCTCCGCCCAGAGCTGCACGAACCAGTCGGCCATGTCGCGCAGCGGATCGGAGTACGGCATCAGCACCTGGATGTGGCGCCCGCGCTTCGTGTCGGCGAGAAACTGGAGCGACGCGAAGACGCCCGCGATGTTCTGTGCGAGCACGTCGCTGCTGACAGCGCGCCGCGATGTCGCCGGCGCCGGCGAGCAGCTGCGCCGTATCGATGCCGACGAGCGCCGCGGGAAGAATGCCGACCGGCGTGAGCACGCTGAACCGCCCGCCGACGTTCGCCGGAATGTCGACCGCCGCGATGCCCTCGGCGTTCGCGATTTCGCGCAGCGCGCCCTTCTTCGGATCGGTGACGAAGACGAGATGATTCGTCGCGTCGCCCTGGACCCACTCGTTCAGCCGATCGCGGACGACGAGGTACTGCGCCATCGTCTCGGCGGTGCCGCCGGACTTGGACGTCACGACGAACAGCGTTCGCGTCGAGATCGATCCGCTCGAGCAGCGCCGCGATCGTATGCGGATCGACGTTGTCGAGCACGTGCAGTCGCGGCTGTCCGTCGCGCTCTCGCGGCGTGAGCGAGTTCCACTGCGGCTTGAGCAGCGCCGTGCGCAGCGCAATCGGCCCGAGCGCCGACCCGCCGATGCCGAGCACGACGACGTCGTCGAACTTGCCGCGCGCCTTCGCGGCGAAGTCCGTCGACTGCTTGTGGAGCGCCGCGTCCCGGGAAGATCGAGGAATCCGAGCTCGCCCGCCGCGCGACGCTCGAGAAGTCCGGCGTGTGCGCCTCGAAAGGCGTCGGTCGCGGCCGCCCAATCGGACGCCGCGACGCCACCCGTCGACGACGTCGCCCATCATGTTGGTGTAGTCGATGCGAAGCGTCAGCGTCATGTCAGTCGATGCGAACGGTGAGTCCATCGAACGCCGGCGCGATCCCGCGTAGGCAGCTCCGCCTCGAGGTCGGCGTGGAAGTTGTCGTGCGTCAGGTGCGTCAGGAACGTGCGCTCGGCGCCGATCTCCGCGGCCGCCTCGACCGCTTCGGGAATGCTCAGGTGCGTCGGATGCTCGGTGCGGAACAGCGCGTTGATCACGAGCACCTTCGCGCCACGCATGATCTCCAGCGCTTCCGGCGGCAGCGACTTCGCGTCGGTGATGTACGCGAGCGGCCCGATGCGATAGGCGAACACGGTCGGCGTTCCCGTGCGGAACCCGCACCGGCGTCGACGTCGATGTCGGCGATCGAGAAGCGCTTTCCCGACTCGACCGGGTGCGCCTTGCCCTCCGGCTTGTACGTGCCCGGCGCCGGGCGGATGCCGTCGTCGAAGATGTAGCGAAACTTGGTGGCCAGCGCCTGCGAGCGTCTCCGCGGACCCATAGACGGTAGCGGCACCGGCGCGACGGACCGTCATCGTGCGCAGATCGTCGATGCCGTGCGTGTGATCGGCGTGATCGTGCGTGTACATCACCGCGTCCACGCGATCGATCCCGGCCGCGATGAGCTGCAGTCGCAGCTCCGGCGGCGTGTCGATCAGCATGCGCGTGCCCGACGGGCTCTCCACCACTGCGCCGACGCGCGTCCGCTTGTCGCGCGGATCGGGCGACTGGCAGACCTCGCAGCTGACACCCGAGCTGCGGAACGCCAAAGCTCGTACCGGTGCCGAGGAAGGTGAGCTTCACCGTGTCATTCCGAGCATTTCCCTGTCATCCCGGGCGCAGCGAGGCAGTTCGTTCCATCGTGCATGGACCTTACACCGTCTCGACCTTGAGCAAGTTGGTCGTCCCCGGCACGTCGAAGGGCACGCCGGCGGTCACGACGACGCGATCGCCCGGACGCGCCAGCTCGCGCCGCTGCACCGCCTCGAGCGCGAGGCGTACCATCTCGTCGTACGTGCTTGCAGTGCGGCACCAGCTCCGGCACCACGCCCCACACGAGCGAGAGCTGGCGGAACGTCCTCGGGCTGTCGGTGAGCACGAGAATCGGGACATGCGGGCGGTGCGCGGCGACGACGCGCGCGCTGAACCCGCTCTTCGTGAAGACGATCAGCGCCGGCGCGTCGAGCATGTTCACCGCCGCGACTGCTCGCGGCGGCGATCGCGAACTCGGTCGACACCGCCGCGTCGCTCGCACGACGGTCGTCGCGCCGCCACGCTGCGGCTTGCTCTCGATCTCGGCGATGATGCGCGTCATCGCCTCCACCGCGAGCCGCGGATACTGGCCGGCCGCCGTTTCCGCCGACAGCATCACCGCGTCCGTGCCGTCGAGAATCGCGTTCGCGACGTCGCTCGCCTCGGCGCGCGTCGGTCGCGGATGCGTGATCATCGACTCGAGCATCTGCGTCGCGGTGATCACCGGCCGGCCGAGCCGGTTGCAGAGCGCGATGATCCGTTTCTGCGCGTACGGCACTTCCTCGAACGGCAGCTCGACGCCCAGGTCGCCGCGCGCCACCATCACGCCGTCCGACGCCCGCACGATGCTCTCGATGTTCTCCAGCGCGGAGTCCTTCTCGATCTTGGCGACGACGAGCATCCACTTCGGGATCATCGACCGCAGCTCGGCGATGTCCGTCGGCCTTTCGCACGAAGCTCAGCGCGAGATACTCGAGCTCCTGCTTGACCGCGAACGCGACGTCTTCGCGATCCTTGTCGGTGATCGACGGCGCCGAGACGCGCACGCCCGGGAGGTTGATGCCCTTGTGGCTCTTCAGCTCGCCGCCATGGAGCACGCGCGCCGTGACGCGCGGCGCGCTGACGTCGAGCACCACGAGCTCGAGCAGTCCGTCGTTGATCAGCACCCGGTCGCCGACGTGGACGTCTTCCGGCAGCCGCTCGTAGGTGACCGGGATCTCGCCCGCTTTCGCCTTCGACTCGGGCACGAGGACGACGTCGCTGCCGTCGTGCGAGATGCGATCGGCGTCGCGAGATCGCCGATGCGAATGCGCGGGCCCTGCAGATCGCCCAGGATGGCGATCGGACGGCCCGAACTCTTCAGCGACCTGGCGCACGAGCGCGATCGTCGCCGCGTGCTGCTCGTGCGTGCTGTGAGAGAAGTTGATGCGGGCGACGTTCATCCCCGCGTCGACGAGACTGCGAAGCGCCTCACGCGAGGCGGTCGACGGCCCCAGCGTGCAGACGACCTTGGTTCGGCAGTAGCGCAAGAGTAAGTGTGGTGAAGTCGTTCGTCGAGCGTGGACGCCTCAGCGCGCCACGAGCGCTTTGCCCAGCGCCTTCGTCTTTTGCCTGAAGGCCGGCGAGGAGCGTCTCGAACGACTTCCCGAAACTGGCGAGTCCGTCGACGAGCAACTTGTCGGTCACGTCACGCATCGAGATGCCCGTTCTGCTCCAGCGCGTCGATCGCGCGCTGCGCCTCGTCGACGCCGGCGTCCACGGTGCGGCTCACGACGCCGTGGTCGCAGAACGCGTCGATCGTCGCGGCGGCATCGTGTTCACCGTGTCCGGTCCGATGAGCTCCTCGACGTACATGACGTCGCGATACGCGGGATTCTTGGTGCTCGTGCTGGCCCACAGCGGGCGCTGCACGGTGGCGCCATGCTCCGCCAGCGTCTTCCACCGCGCGCCCGCGATCGATTCGTCTGAAAGAGCTTGTACGCGAGCTTCGCGTTCGCGATCGCCGCTTTGCCCTTGAGCGTCGTCAATGTCTTGCGCCTTGTCCGGCGCTGCCTTCACCGCCGCATCGAGCCGCTTGTCGACTTCGGTGTCGACGCGGCTGACGAAGAAGCTCGCCACCGAGTGCAGCTTCGTGATGTCCTTGCCCGCGGCGAGCCGGTCCTCGAGCCCCGCCATGTACGCGTCGATCACCGACTGATACGCGTCGAGCGAAAACAGCAGCGTGATGTTGATGTTGATGCCGTTCGAGATCAGTTGCCGCACCGCCTTCGCGCCCTCGACCGTACCGGGCACTTTGACGAAGCAGTTCGGGCGATCGACCGTCGCCCAGAGACGCGTCGCCTCCGAGATCGTGGCGGTGGCGTCGTTCGCCGCGCCGGGCGACACCTCGATCGAGACGAAGCCGTCCTTGCCGCCGGTCCGCTCGTGCACGCCCTTGAAGTGGTCGCACGCGTCGCGCACGTCGGTCGTCGCGATGAGCTCGAACAGCTCCATCGCCGTTCGCTCGGCCGTGGCACTCCTGATCTGATCGTCGTACTCCGATCCCTCCGCGAGTGCCTTCTCGAAGATGGTCGGGTTGGACGTCATGCCCGTGAGCGCGTCGTCGCGAATGCGTCGTTCCAGATCGCCGTTCCGCAGCATCGTGCGGTCGATGAAGTCCAGCCAGATGGACTGGCCGGCCGCGTTCAGACGCCACAGTGGATTGTCGGTCATCGATGCCTCGTCAGCGAATTCGAATCGATCACTTGCCGGTGTAGACGATTTTGTAGATGCGCCCGCCCGCGTCGTCCGTCACGTACAACGAGCCGTCGAGCCCCTGCGCGAGTCCGGTCGGACGATGGCCACCTGTGCCGGCGCCGCGACCCGACCCGACATTCGGCGCGAAGCCGTCGGCGAAAATCTCGTACGCGCCCGCTGGCTTCTCGCCGTTCAGCGGTTGGAACACCACGTTGAACCCGGCTTGCGGCTCGCCCGTGCGGTTCCACGACCCATGGAACGCGATGAACGCGCCATTCTTGTACCGCGCGGGGAACGCCGAGCCCGTGTAGAACATCAGGGCGTTCGGCGCCCAGTGGCCCGGGAACACCGTGACGGGTTCCTTCTTCTGCGCGCACTGATCGACTTTCTTGCCGTCGCCGCCGTATTCGGGCGACAACACCAGCTTCCCGACGGCGATCGAGTAGTAACAATAGGGCCAGCCGAAATCATCACCCTGGTTCACTTGCAGCAGCTCTTCGGCGGGATTCGCGGAGTTGTACGCATTGTCGAAATCCCAATCGCCACCCTGCCCGCCGAGCTGGTCGCGCCCATGCATCGTGGTCCACAGCCGGTTGTCGAGCGGGCTGATCGTGATGCCGACCGCGTTGCGAATGCCCTTGGCGAAATGAACTCCCGTCTGCTCGGTCTGTCCTTTCTTTCGCGCATCGAACTTCCAGATGCCGGCGCGCGTGTCGAGCTCGGTGCACGGGTTTTTTCCTGGCGACTTCGTGCCGCGATCCTGCGCCTGACACGAGTTCGTTTGCGAGCCGACGTTCACGTACATCGCGCCGGCGCGATCGATCACGAAATTCCGCGTCATATGGCCCGGCGTACCCGGCAAGCCGGACACGATGGTGTCCGGCGGACCACTCGGCGTTAAGTCACCTGGTTTGTACGGATAACGAACGATTGCAACCGGCTGCCCAGCGGCCCCGCTAGTCGGACCCTGTTCCGTGTAGAGGTGACCGTCGAACAGCGCCACTTCGCTCGACGAGAAACCGGACGCGTACCGGCTGACCACGTCGGCGCGTCCGCTCTTGTTGTTTTCCCGCAGCACCACGATGCCGCCGCCGCGTCCCATCATTGAAAGAATGATGTCTCCGTTGGGGGCGATGACGAGATGCCGCGCGCCCTTCAACGTATCGCTGAAGAGGCCGGCGCAGAAACCGGTCGGCAGCTTGAGCCCGGCGTTTTCCGCCGCGCATCCGGCCGCGCTTGCCTGGGCCGTTGCGACCGCTGGAATCGTGAGGAGCGTAAGAACCGACAAGACCACGTGGCGTCGCATGATGTTCCGTCCGTGAAATGGTGTCACACTCACTCCCGGCCATCTCCGAAGTCTAACGTCCGAGAAAAGAAAGGCAGCACTCGACTTGCGACGCGCAGGCCGACACGGTTCACGTGGTCGCCGTCGTACGTTTCGAACGTGTGGGTAACCCCCGCGCTCGCCAGCGCGGAATCTACCGCCATCAGTGCCGCGGGCGGCACGAGCTGGTCGCTCAGGCCGACGTCGAACATCATCGCGCGAAGACGCTTGAGGGCAGCCGCGTGCGACGGAATCATGTCCAGCGGCGCGTGCTCCACCCACTGCGCGAACGCTGTGTCGTTCCGCACGAGCCGCCCGTCACGACGAACGAACGGAAGCGTAACGAACACGGGAGGCGCGGAGGGGTTCGGACTGAACGCCGCGCTCATCGCGAGGAATACCTTCGGAAGGAACGGCAGCCGCTCGCCCTGGGCGACACTCCGTACGGCGGCGACTGTGTCCCAGACTGTCCCGCCCATCGTCCGCGTCACTTGGGTGCAGCACGCGCTCATGGCGTACAGCGCACCGTAGACGTCGCCGGCGTGTCGTATCCCGACGGCAAACGTGCCGTACCCGCCCATCGAATGACCGCCGAGTCCTCGGCTCTGCGGGCGGGCAAGCGTTCGGTACTTGTGATCGATGTAGCCGACGAGCTCCCGCGCGATGAAGTCGTCCCAGTTTCCGGTGCTCGCCGAGTTCGTGTAAAAGCTTCCGCCGAACACGTTGTTGGCGTTCGGCATCACCAGAATCATCTCGTGCACCGCTCCCGCGGCCACGAGCGAATCCATCGCCGTCTTGACGTGGCCAAACGTCACCCAGAAACGCTCGTCCGTGCCGAAGCCATGAAGGAGGTACACGACCGGATATCGCTTCGCTATCGCCGACGAATAGCTCGGCGGGAGATACACGAGCATCGGACGATTCGGCGAGTTGCCGTACAGATTGTGCTCGAGCGCGACGGAGTGCAGCGTGTCGGCCACGAGTTGGCCCGCGGCGCTCTGCTGCGCCGCGGACCGTCCGTTGATGACCGTTGCGGCGAAGAGCGCGACGGCCGCGCGCCGGGCGAGACGCCGCCAGCCGATCATCGCGCGACCATTTGATCGAGGTCCGCGATGATGTACGCCATCACCGCCATCGTAGCCACGCATTTGGCGAGGTCCTCGCGGCCGATCACGGTCATCATGTCCGCCGCCGTGTGGTGATACCAGAAGTACTTCGTGTCGTCGACGTCGAGCGCGAGGCCCGGAACGCCGCGCTGCAAGATCGGACCGACGTCGGCCTCGCCTTCTCCGCGCTCGACACGCGACGCGCCGATTCGTTCGAGCAGCGCACCCACCTTCGCGACTTGCGCGAGCCCCGCGTCGGATCCCTGAAAGCGCACGCCGTTCGGGCGAAACACGCCGTTGTCACATTCCATCGCGACGCTGTGTTTGCCCAGCTCGGCCTCGTGCGCGTCGCGATAGGCGCGGCCGCCTCGGCCACCGTTCTCCTCGTTCGTCCACAGCACCACGCGGACGGTTCGCTTCGGACGCAAGCCCAACCGCTTCATCAGTCGTACCGCTTCCCATGCCGCCACGCTGCAGCCGCCGTCGTCCATCGCGCCCTGCCCCACGTCCCACGAGTCGATATGACCGCCGAGCACCACCACTTCGTCGGGCTTCTCCGATCCACGAAGCTCGGCGACGACGTTGCGTGAGGGTGCATCCGGCAACTGCTTCGCCGACATCTTGAGCGTCACCGTGATCTTCTCGCCGCGATTCTGCATGCGATGCAGCATTTCGGCGTCCTCGACGCTCAGCGCCGCGGCGGGAATCTTCGCCACGCTGCTGTCGTACCGCGTCGATCCCGTATGCGGGCTTTGGATCGATTGCGGCGTGACTGAGCGAATCAACGCCGCGACCGCGCCGACTTTCGCCGCGGCGGCCGGCGCCCCGCCGCGATACGCAACGGCGTCCCGATAGCCGGCCATTGGCGCGACGTTGGTTGGAAACGGATAGTCGAAGAGCACGATTTTGCCCTTCGCCTCGGCGGCGCGGCGCTGGAGCTCGTCGAACGTGCTGACCACGAGAACCGGGGCCGTGATGCCGGCGCCGGGCGTTCCGACGCTCATGCCCAGCCCGAGCATGTGAAGCGGCGCCGCGCGCGGCAGCACCAGGGCCGCCGACTCCTCCCCGCGGACCCAATGCGGTACCATCGTCGGTTCGCCCCGGACGTTTGCGAGCCCGTCGGCCTTCATTTGATCCAGGATCCAGCTGATCGCGTCTTCGAGGGCCTTGGAGCCGCTGATTCGGTTGCCGAAGCGATCCGTCAGCTCTGCCAATCGGCCGTACGCGGCGGAATCGCGAAGCGCGAGGTCGATCAGGCGATTGGCGTCGGCGCGTTGACGGTCGGAGATCTGCGACTTGGCGATGCGCGCCGGCATGGCGGTCGCCGTCAACACCGCCGAGAGGACGAGGAATCGACGAAACATGAAGAGTGGGCTAGGGTCGGTCCGCGGCATCAATATACCGGGCCCGGCCCGATCCAAACCAATCGGCGCGGTGCGCTGTCCTATGCTCAGTCCTGCAACCAACGCCCCAACAGGAGCCACCATGCGCCGGGCCTCACTCGCTGCCATTCTCGTCGTCTCGGCCGTTGCCACCGCAGCCGCGCAGACCGATCGCGCGGCCCGCTTCATGGACAACTGCAACCGCAATCGCAACGACTACGCTCAGTTCTGCGAGACGCGCGACTTCACACTTCCCGCATCTCGGGCGCTGGCCGTGGATGGGCGAGAGAATGGTGGGGTCACCGTGCATGGCTGGAACCGCAGCGACGTGCGCGTTCTGGCGATGGTTCAGACCCAGGCCGAAAGCGACGCCGAAGCCAGCGCGATCGCGAAGAACATCGCGATCGCCACGAACGCCGGATCGATCGGCGCGACGGGCCCGGAGCGGGCCAATCGCCACGAGTCGTGGTCGGTGAGCTACGAGATCTGGGCGCCCGCCCATACCGATCTCACGCTCACGGCGATGAACGGCGGCATCTCGGTCGACAACGTCGACTCGCAGATGGACCTCGAGACGATGAACGGTGGCCTCAACCTCACCGACGTCGACGGAAACGTCCGCGGCACGACGACGAACGGCGGCGTGACGGTTTCGCTCTCCGGCGACCGCTGGCACGGCACCGGCCTCGATCTTCGAACCACGAACGGCGGCGTCCATCTCATGCTTCCGACGAACTATTCCGCGATGCTCGAGACCGGCACCGTGAATGGCGGCCTGGACCTAGGGTTCCCGATCACGGTTCAGGGCACGCTCGGCCGGCGCCTTACGACGCAGCTGGGCGGCGGTGGCTCGACGATCCGCGCGACGACGACGAACGGCGGTGTTTCCGTGCGCCGACGTTAGCCGCGTCGTAGCGGATTGCAGGGAGAGACGGGCGCGGCGAAAGCCGCGCCCGTTTCTTTGTTGTCATGAAGAGAAGAATCAAGCCAAAAAAAATCTATCCAACCGACTGCCACGAGACAGACGTCGCGCCACGACGCCAGGCAGAACTCGGGCGGTTGGATGTCATTGTTTTGGTCCGATTCGTGTCCTCGTTTGTTGGGGCCGGTCGGCATCAAAGGAGACCGACCGGTCTATTTCTCGGTCCCGACAGTTGACTCTCTCGGTCCCGACAGTTGGCATCCGAGCCGCAGCGACGGATCTGAGTCGCCTACACATTGGATACAAACACGACTGTCAGGTGTGGTTAATGTTTTACGCCTCGACGTTCTCCATCGCGGCTGTTATGGTCTAGGCACTCCCACCGCAGACCCACGCATGTCAGCCGCCGTGCCCCTCAGTTTTCCGTCGGACGACGGAAGCGAACGTGCGCGCGAGTCGTCCGACGCGAAGAATGCTGCGCGGTCGCCGCTCACGATCGTCATTCCGACGCTGAACGAATGCGCGCAGATCTCGCAGGCGATTGCTGACGTCGCGTGGGCCGACGAGGTAATCGTCGTCGACGGCGGATCTACCGACGACACCGCGGCGCTCGCCGGGTGCGCCGGTGCTCGCGTGCTCATCGTGTGTGGTAGCACCATCGCCGGCCAGCGCAACGCAGGCATCGAAGCGGCGCGCAACGAGTGGGTGCTGGCCCTCGACGCCGACGAACGCGTGAGCTTGCAGCTTCGCACGGAGCTCGGGCAGATCGTCTCGGGACGCAGTCCAACGCGCGCCGCGTATCGAATGAAGTTCCGCAACCACTACCTCGGCCGGGAGCTTCGCCACGGCCCGTGGGGACGCGACTGGCACGTCCGGCTGTTCACGCGCGACCACCGCTATGTCTGCGACCGCGTGCACGAGCATCTCGAGTCGATCGACGACGTCGGCACGCTCACTGGGCCGATCATTCATCACCCCTACCGAGACGTCGCGCACCACGTCGCGAAAATCGTGAAGTACGCGCGCTGGGGCGCTGACGATCTCTATTCGCGCGGACGCACCGCGGGCCTCTGGGAGATGGCGGCGCGCCCGACGTGGCGCTTTCTCAGAGATTATTTCGTCTATTCCGGCTGGCGCGACGGCGTCGTCGGATTCGTCGCGTCCGCGCTGAGCGCGTTCGCGTCGTTCCTCAAGTACGCTTTCCTGTTCGCGAGGACGCAATCCGGGAGCGAATGAGGCTCACGATCCTGATGTATCACAAGATCGATGAGCTTCCCGACGCCGCGAGGAATCCAGGCAACTTCGTCAGTCCTCGCCGCTTCGAGGAGCAGATGGAGGCCGTGCGGGCCTGGGGCTATCGCACGATCACCTTCGAGCAATGGCTCGACTACCGCAACGGCATGGCGATCACGCTGCCGCCGCGTCCGTTGATTCTCACCTTCGACGACGGGTACGCCTGCTTCGACGAGCACGCGTGGCCGATCCTCCGAGCGCGTGAGATGAGTGCCACCGTGTTTCTCGTTGCGAGCCAGATCGGCGGCACCAATGTGTGGGACGAGGAAGAGGTGCGCCTGCCGCTGATGAACGGCGAGCGTATCCGAGCGCTGCAATCCGAGGGCGTGCATTTTGGATCGCACAGCGTGTCGCACCGTCCGCTGGCGCGAATGCCGTCGGACGATGCCTTTCGCGAGCTCGCCGAATCACGCTGGACGTTGAGCGCGCTGCTCGGCCGCGATGTCGACGTTTTCGCGTACCCGTTCAGCAATCAAAGCGAGACCGTGCGAGCGCTCGCCCGACAAGCCGGCTATCGGTGCGCCGTGCGCGGCTCGGGCCGGATGAATTCGCGGTTGAGCGACCCCTACGCGTTGCGTCGAATCAAGGTCGAGCCGAACACGACGGTCGCAACGCTTCGCTGGACGCTGGCCCGCGAACGGTATCTTCGGCCACTATGAATCCGGAAACAGGCGCCAACCAACGAGTGTTGCACGAGCGAACGGCGTGAATCTCGCCAGATGTATCGCCAGAGTCATCGACTGGAGACGAGGAAATGTTCAGTAGGCGAGCCCATCAGATAATGCATACGTCGGTCGTCGGCGGATTCGCGCTGGCACTCGCGGTCGCGCCGGCCGGCGCGCAACAACGCCAGGTGTTCCAATGGTCCGGACGTGTCGATCAGGAGATCCGGCTGACCATCAGCGGACGCAACTTGACGTCCACGAACGTCGGTCCGAGTGAGCCCGGCACGCGCATCTCGAACGTCCTGAGCCCGGTCCCGCGCACCGACGGCGAGCTTGCCGTCAGCGTGCTCGAGGGACGCGGCGAGGTCGACGTGCTCCAGCAGCCGACCGCGCGCAACGGCTACACGGCGATCGTCCGTGTACGCGATCCGCAGGGCGGTGTCGGATCCTACCGGCTCAATGCGTTTTGGCAGCCTTCGTCGGCGGGCGAGGTCGTCCGTCCAATCGGGCCGCCCTACGGCCGCGGCCGCGGCGTTGGACGCGACCTCGGCAATCGCGTCGCGCTGATGTGGAGCGGCGACGTCGACGACAACCTCGAGATTCTCCTGCAGCCGAGCGGCATCAGCTACCGGACGCTGCGCGGAGCGGCGCCGCGCGGTGTGCAGTCGGCGGTCAACCGCATGCCGAGAACCGACGCCGAGCTCGAGATCAACCAGACGGAAGGGCGCGGACAGATCGTCGTGACCCAGCAGCCGACGGCCGAGAACGGCTACACCGCTCGCATTCGCGTGCGCGATCCGCAACCGGGATTCGGACATTACGCCTTCAACGTGAGTTGGCGATAACCATCGTCGCGTTGCTGCCCCGGGCCTGAATCTGGCCATCGCATCCCCTCAGGGACGTAACTGAGGGGATGCGATGGTCGGCAGGAAATCACAGCGGAAAAACGTTTCATCGGCAATCATCGGAGCGGCGCTCGTGCTCGCCTCCGTCACCACGGCGCAGGCGCAGGACCGGCATGTCTTCGAGTGGTCCGGACCTGTCCAGCACGACGCGGACATCATCATCGCGGGCGGCTCGTTCCTGGTGACGCGCAGCGATTCCAATGCGCGCGCGCCGCGCGGCAAGAGCACCCTCACCGCGATGCCGAGTCGCGACGGCTTGGTCTCGGTGCAGGTGAACGAAGGCCGCGGGCTCGTCGAGGTCGTCCAGCAGCCGCAATCGGAGAACGGCTTCACGACGGTGATCCGCATTCTCGACACGCTCAGCGGCACTGGGATGTACCACATCAACGCGACCTGGCAGGCAGTCGCCGCGGGCGAAGTGTCGCCGTTCGAGAGAGAGTCGTTCCGCGAACGGGAGCGTGCGCTCGCCAGTCGCGTGGCATTGATGTGGAGCGGCGACGTCGACAGCGAAGTGTTGCTCGTGATCCGGCCAGAGGGCATCACGTACGAGACCGTTCGTGGAGAACCGCCTCGCGCGATTCAGTCGGCGATCAGCCGAATGCCGGCCCCCGACTCGCATCTCGAGATCAACCAGATCGTCGGCCGCGGCGAAGCGTCGGTCACGCAACAGCCGACGGCCGCGAACGGGTTTACCGGCATCGTACGCGTACGCGACCCGCAGCCCGGGTTCGGCCACTACGCCTTCATGGCGATGTGGAGGTAGAGCGAACGGCGAACGGCGAGCGGCGAACGACCTTGCGTCGTTTGCCCGTCGCCGCTCCCCGGTCGCCGCGCACCTCTCACCTTCTTACGGCACCACCCTCGTCGGCATCTCCGGACCCAACACCGCCGTCACCTTCCCCTCGACCGCCGTGAGGTCCTTCCGAAGCACCTGATAGCGCGCTACCGCGTCGCGTCCAATCCGTTGATCCGATCGCGACGTCATGCCCGCGAGATACGTGATCTGCGTCTGGAGCCCGGGGCGTCCATAGCGCACACCTTCGTCCGGTCCGAACAACGTCTCCGCGAGCGCCTCGACCTTCGCGAGCGAATCCGCCGCATTCGCCGCGCGCAGACGGGTCCGCGCCTGTCGCACCCGGTTCCCGACGCGCCCGACCTCGGCGACCATGCCGCTCATGAGATTGTTGTGATCGTATTGCTCCTTCAGGTCGGCCGCCGTAACGCCGTCCGTCGTCAGTCGAGGATCCATCTTGAGCGTGAGCGCCTGCGACGTGCTGGACCCGGCCAGCGTCAACCTGACGGAATACGCGCCGGGTGGGACCATGAAGCCCGACGCGTTGTTGAGGTCCCACGTCAGACGGTTCATGCCCGCATTCGTCGTGAGCCGCACCGGCGGCGCGGCACGACGAAACGCCGGCGCCTCGTCGTCCGACGACGCTTCAGGCGCCGGTGCCGCGGCACCAGTCCTCGCGGGGGCGTCACTCGAGTAGCTGCGTACGACCTTCCCCGAGGCATCCCGAATCTCGATCGTGAGCGGGCCGCTCGGCGCTCGGCCGAGGTAGTAGTTGATCGGCGCACCGTTGGGCGGGAATTGCGGTTGGCCCGATGTCTGGCCACCGCCTCCACCGCCACCAAACCCGCCACGCCCGCCGCCGAGCCGCGCGCGCACCGCGTCGCGCGGCCTGAAGAGCGCGACGGCTGCCGCCGCCGTCGGACCGCCGATCTGATGCAGCGGCGTGATGTCGTCGAGAATCCACATCGACCGGCCCTGCGTAGAGACGATGAGATCCTTGTGATAGACCTTGATGTCCGTGATCGGCACCTGCGGCATGTTCAGATCGAATGGCTGCCACCGCGCGCCGTTGTCGAATGAGATGAACATCCCGAACTCGGTGCCCGCGTAGAGCAGGCCCGAGCGATCCGGATCCTCGCGCACGACGCGCGTCGGCCAGTCCATGGGAATGCCATTCCGACCATCGGTCAGGCGCTTCCACGTCACGCCGTAGTCCTCGGTCGCGTAGATGTACGGCTCGAAGTCGCCGAGCAAATAGCGATAGACCGCATAGTACGCCGCGCCTTTTCGATGCGGCGACGTCTCGATGTACTGCACTCGGCCGCCGTCGGGCAGGCCTTTCGGCGTGATGTTCTTCCACGTCTTTCCGTTGTCGCGCGAGATGTAGAACGGGCCGTCGTTCGACCCCGTCCAGATCACGCCGCGCTCGAGCTTCGATTCACTGATCGCGTACAGCGTGCTGTAGAACTCTTCGCCGGTGACGTCGCGCGTGATCGGTTCGCCGCTGCCGCCCTGGCAACACGCCGGCTTCGCCGTGAGATCGGGCGAGATCGTTTCCCAGTGGACGCCGCCGTCCCTCGAGCGGTGCACGTACTGCGACCCGTAGTACACGACGCTCGAGTCGAACAGCGACACCTCCATCGGCGACACGCGCTGGAAGCGAAGAATCAGATCCTTCGCGTCGTTGCCATAGAGGGACTGACCGCCGACCCAATAATTCTGCTCCTGCCTTGTGTTCATGAACATGCGGCTGAACTGGCCCTTGCACGCACCGTAGACGATCTGCGGATTCTTCGGGTGCGGAATGATCGGGCCCGTCTCGCAGCCCGGGCCCGACTCGAACGGCTCGGTGAGTCCGGCGAACGGCTGGCTCGGAACGATGACCGTGCTCGCGTCCTGCTGCGCGCCGTACAGCTTGTACGGGAACTGCTCGTCCATCCACACGCCGTAGATCTCGGCGGTGGGCTGGTTCATCTGCGTCGACCACGTGCGCCCGCCGTCGTTGGAGACGTTCGCGCCGCCGTCGTTCGCCTGGATCATGACCTTCCCGTCGTGCGGGTTGATCCACATGTCGTGATTGTCGCCGTGCGGCGTGCGCAGCGTCGTGAAGGTCACGCCGCCGTCGGTCGACTTGTAGAAGTTCTCGGCGCCGCCGTAGACGATGTCCGCGTTCGTCGGATCCGCTTCGAGCGTGACGTAGTAGAAGGGACGCGTGATCAGTTGCCCGAAGCTGCTCGTCAGCTTCCACGAGGCGCCGGCGTCGTCGGAGCGATAGAGACCACCGCCCGGCTTTGCCTCGACGAGCGCGTAGATGCGATTCGGATTGGCCGCGGTGACGGCGAGGTTGGCTTTGCCGACGAGCTGTGTCGGCAACCCATTCGTGATCTTCGTGAAATGCTCCCCGCCGTCGGTGCTCTTGTAGAAGCCACCCTCGACGGCGCCGCTGATGATCGTCCACGGCTTCCGCACGCCGCGCCACATCCACGCGTAGACGATATCCGGGTTCGCCGGATTGAGCTCGATGTCCGCGGCGCCGATGCTGTCCGCGAGAAACAACACCTGGCGCCACGTCTTGCCGCCGTCGGTCGTCTTGAAGACGCCGCGTTCCGCGTTGGGCTTGAAGGCGTTGCCGATCGCCGCCACCCACACGACGTTCGGATTCGCCGGATGGATCCGCACGGCGCCGATTTGCCCCGCGTCGTAGAGTCCGGAAAAGCTCCAGGTCTGGCCGCCGTCGGTGGTCTTGTACATGCCGCGTCCGGTCGAGACGTTGCTGCGGATGTCGTCCGACCCCGTGCCGAGGTAGATCGTCTTCGGATCCGACTCGGCGACGGCGACGGAACCCATCGACGCCACCGGAACCTTGCCGTCGGTAATCGGCACCCACGATGCGCCGGCGTCGGTCGTTCGAAAGAGTCCGCCGCTCGCCACACCCATGTAGAACGTGCGCGGCTCCGACGGCACGCCGGTCACCGTAGTGACGCGTCCGCCGCGCGGCGGGCCCACCATACGGTAGTGCAAGCCGTGGAACAACATCGTGTCGACCGCGGCGGCTGCCGTCGTGGATCGCGGTTGCGCCTGAGCGGTTCCGAACGCGGCGATCAACAGCGCCGCGGCAAAACGGGTACGCATGATCCGACCTCGAGAGCGTGGGGAATTCGATGGACCAAGGATGTAGACCACTTCGCCGACGTCGCCAGGCAATCGGCATGCGCCCTGCGCTTCATGCCACGTGGGTGGTGTCGGGGTCGTGTGTGATGACTATCAAGATTACTCTCGGATCGCGTTGCGCGCTGACGCTCATCGCCGTGGCCGGGCTTCTGGCCGCCTGCTCCGGCCGTGACTCGCAAGCGCGCGCGGAAGACGGCTCGGTCGACGCCGGCGCGACGCTCGCGCCCGCGAGGACCGCGACGAGCGGTGCCCCAGGCGTACACGTGACCCGGACCGACGCCCGGAGCGTCGCGGACGCCGGTGCATTCCTCCTCACCGACGAAAAACTCGCCGCGTTCATGATCGCGGCCGAAAGTCTGGCGGCGCTCCAACGCCGCGATCCCGACGTGCGCGCCTATCTCGACGTGCGGATCAGCGACGCCGGCGTGTCGGGCGCCGACGCCGGACGCAAATGGCTCGAGGCGAATGAGAAGGCCGGCCGCGCGATCGGAGCGTCGGGCCTCACCGTGTCCGACTACTACGTCGCGTCGATCGCCGTCGCGAACGCCGAGCGCTTCCTGAACCACCCGAAGTCCGTTCGCGCGACGCGGGCGCTGGCGAGGAACGCAAGGCTGCTGCAATCACACGGCCGTGATCTCGCGCGGCTGCACGCGCTGCGGGCACCTTAGCGACTGCCCAACTAGCCGCTTTCCGCGAACAGGAGTATCGTCTCTGCGCACGCATTTCACGCAGACCCCGGACTCCTTCTCATGGCCGCTCATCGCAGGTCCGCGCTGTTGGCCGGTTGCGTCGTCGCGCTGTCCGTTGCGCCGGCGACGTCCGTCGCCCAACGCGGCATCCCCTCCCCCTCGTCCATCCTCGGCTTCGACCCCGGCGCCGATCGCCATCTGCCGAGCTGGAAACAGATCACCGACTACTTCACCGCGCTCGACAAGGCGAGCCCGCGCGTCAGCGACGCGCGTGCTCGGCAAGACGACGCTCGGGCGTCCTTTCCTCGCGGTCTTCATCTCCGACTCGAGCACGCTCGCGAACCTGGAGCACTACCGGCAGATCCAGCGGAAGCTGATGGACCCGCGGCTCCAGGCGCCGACCGAGCGGCAGAAGCTGATCGACGAGGGCAAGAACGTCATTCTGGTCACGTCGGCGATTCACTCGAGCGAATGCGGCGGCTTCACGACGCCCCTCGTGCTCGCCGACCGGCTTGCGCGCGCCGCCGACCCGGAAGCGAAGGCGATTCTCGCGAACACGATCATCATCCTCGTGCCATCGCAAAACCCCGACGGCGTCGACATCGTCGGCGATTACTATCGTGCCACATTGGGCACCCCACAGGAGGGCCGCGACCCGCCCGATCTCTATCACAAGTACGTCGGCCACGACGACAACCGCGACTGGTACTCGTTCACGCAGGTCGAGACGCGCTACACGGTGGACTCGCTCTACACGCCGTGGGATCCCGAGATCGTGAACGACATCCACCAGCAGGGCGGCAACGCCGGGCGCATCTTCATTCCGCCATACATGGATCCGGTCGAGCCGAACATCGATCCGATTCTCACGGCCGCGACGAACGGCCTCGGCATGTCGATCGTGTGGCGCATGACGAACCAGGGCTTCACCGGCATCGCGAGCAATGCGTCGTACGATCAGTGGTCACCGGCGCGGCAGTATTCGCTCTATCACCGCGGCGCGCGTCTGCTTGACCGAGACCGCGAGCGCACGGTTCGCAACGGCGGTCGACGTTCCGTTCGATCAGCTCGGCACCGGCCGCGGCTACGACGCGCGCATCGAGTCGTGGAACTATCCGTCGCTCTGGACGGGGGGTCACTGGACGTACGGCGACATCGTGAAATATCAGACCGCCGCGAGTTGGGCGCTCTTCCTCGACGCGGCGCAGAATCGCCACGCGTGGGTCGAAGGCTACGCCGCGCAGGCCGATCGGGCGCTCGGGCCGCTGCCGGCGTGGGGGAACGACAAGTGGCCGTCGGCGATCGTGATTCCCAAAACCCAGCCCGATACGCAGGCGCCTCACGCGCTTGATCTGGACGCTGCAGCACGGCCAGGTCGAGATTCGCGAGACGACGGCGCCGGTCTCGGCCGAGGGCAAGACGTACCCCGCCGGCAGCTACGTGATTCTCACGCGGCAACCGTTCGGCGCGTACGCGAAAGCGCTGCTCGAGCGACAGAAGTATCCGGATCTCTTCGAGTATCCTGGCGGCCCGCCGAAGCGGCCGTACGACGTCACGGCGCACACGATTCCGCTGCTCTTCGGCGTCGACGTCGCGCACGTGATGGGCGAAGCGCCGCAGGCAGGCGCGATCATCAAGGAGATCCAGACCCGGTGTACACGTCGCCGCTCTGCGGAAAATCCGCCAAGCGCATCGCGCTGTTCCGGCAGAGCGCGAACGAGTCGATGGACCACGGCTGGACGCACTGGATGTTCGACGACATACAAGATTCCATACACGATCATCACCGAGAAGGACGTCGCGGCCGGCGGGCTCAATGACAAGTTCGACGCGATCATTTTCTCCGAAGGCAGACGGCGGCGGCCGTGGGGGCGGCGGTGGCGGGCGCGGCGGCCGCGGTGGTGGCGGCCGGCGGAGCCGCGGGCGGCGCGGGTGCGGTCGTGCGCTGTTCACGGCGCTCGACGCGTTCGTGAACAGCGGCGGCGACGTGCTCGCGTTCAACACCGCGTCGACCGCGATGATCGAGGGCTCAAGCTCCCGGTGAAGAACGTTCTCGCCGGCGTCCGCAACACCGACTTCTACGCGCCCGGCTCGATCCTCGGCGTCGAGATCAAGCGCGATCATCCGATCGCGCGCGGCTTCACGGCCACGACGCCGGCCGTGTGGTTCGAGAACGGTCCGGCATTCGAGATCTCTGATCCCGCACAGGCGACGGCCGTGGCGACCTATCCGGCGTCGGGCAATCCGCTGCTGTCGGGCTGGCTCCTCGGCGGCGCGAAGCTCAACGGCAAGGCAGCTCTCGTCGACGTGAAGCGCGGCAAGGGACACGTCGTGCTGTACGGATTCCGCCCGCAGTATCGCGGCCAGGCCATGTCGACGTATCCGCTGATCTGGGGCGCGATCTGGAATAGCGAAGAGCGGAGGCGAGCGTTCGGGGGAAGGGGCAACAGCGTACCTTCCCATTTTACGGTCTCATCGCCGTACCTTGACATGATAGGTAGACAGCCTAGACATTCTAGGTACGGCCTCATCCCTACCGCCGCCTCCCGCTGCAGCCCGCTCCTCCAAGGCACCCTGGACCTCCTCGTCCTCAAGAACCCTGTCCTGGGGTCCTCGCCACGGCTACGCCATCGCCCGCTGGATCGAGGAATCGACCGACGACGCGCTCCGCATCGAGGAGGGCTCGCTCTACCCTGCCCTGTACCGCATGGAACGCCGCGGCTGGATCGACGCCGCGTGGGGGAAATCCGAGATCGGGCAGCGCATCAAGATCTACTCATTGACCACCAAAGGCCGCGCGCAGCTCCGCGCCGAATCGGCGGAGTGGGACAGCTTCACGGCGGCCGTGGCCAAAGTGATGGGGGCGACATGATTCCCGATCGCCTGCCGCTCGCGCGACGACTGCGCGCGCCTTCTGGCCCGTCCCGATCGAAGCGAGATCGCCGACGAGCTCGGCGCGCACCTCGAGCTGCAGACCCGCCGCTACATCGACGAGGGGATGTCCGAGGCCGACGCCCGCGCCGCCGCGCGCACGCGCTTCGGCGATGTCGACCGCGTCCGCGACGAATGCCGCGGCATTCGCACCGACATGGAGGTCCACATGCGCCGCATCGATTTCTGGCAGGATCTCCGAATGGACGTGGCGTTCGCGCTCCGCACGCTGCGGCGATCGCCGCTCTTCGCCGTCGTCGCCGTCGCGACGATCGGCCTCGCCATCGGCGCCAACACGGTGATCTTCAGCGCGGTCGACGCCGTGCTCTTGCGGCCGCTGCCCTATCGCTACGCCGATCGCGTCGAGATGGTCTGGAACAGCAATGCGCAATCGACCCTGTCGCGCACCGCGGTCGCCGTGCCCGAGTATTTCGATCTCGCGGCGCAGCTCACGGCGCACGACGCGGTCGCCGCGATCACGCGTCAGCCCTCGCCACTGGTCAGCGACGGCGCGGAGCCCGAGCGTGTCATGGCGTACGTCGTGAGCCCCAACCTGTTCGATCTCCTGGGCACCTCGCCGAGCATTGGCCGAGCGTTCGGCGGCGACGACGGCAAGCCTGGGGCACCGCGGGTCATCGTGCTCAGTCACGCGCTGTGGATGCGACGCTTCGGCGGTGACCCGGCAGCCGTCGGACGCACGGTGAACGTGTCCGGATTTCCGCGAACGATCGTCGGTGTCATGCCGCCCGACGTCCGCTTCCCCGACGCGCCGCTGGAATTCCTCCGCGAGCGAGCCGACCTGTGGATTCCGTCGACGTTCGAGACGTCGCGTGGCGACTCGCGTGGCAACCAGATCATCGCCGTCGTGCTCCGTCGCGCAGCCGGCGTGAGCGAGAGCCGAGCGAACGGAGATCTCGACGCGGTGTCGGCGCGCTGGAGGGTGGCATACCCGAACCGATATGCGTCGCCCGCATCGAAGGGTTGGCGGTTGAGTGCGAGCTCGCTCCGCGATCAGATGGTCGGTTCGACTCGCCGAAGCCTCCTGGTGATCACCGTCGCGGTGGCGTTCGTGCTCCTCATCGCCTGCGTCAATGTGGCGAACCTCCTCCTGGCGCGCGGCGCCGCGCGGCAGCGCGAGATTTCCATTCGGCTGGCGCTTGGCGCCGGCCGGGCACGGTTGACGCGCCAGCTGCTGACGGAAGGGGTCGTCCTCGCCGCGGCCGGCGGAGCGATTGGACTCTTGCTCGCGTGGCTTGGCCTGCGTGCGCTCATCCGCCTCGACGCCGGCGCGCTTCCGCGCATCGCCGATGCCGGCATCGACATGCCGGTGCTGGCTTTCACCGCGGCCGTTTCGATGTTGACTGGTCTTCTGGTCGGCGTCGCGCCGGCGCTGCAGCAATCCGGACGCGACGTGCGGAGCGCCCTCGACGAGGCCGCGCGCGGTGCCACCGGTGGGCGCGGAAGTCATCGACTTCGCGTCGCGCTCGTCGCCGCCCAGATGGCGATGGCGCTCGTCGTTCTCGTCGCCTCGGGCCTCGTCGCGCGAACCTTTCTCGCGCTCGGCCAGGTCGATCCAGGTTTTACGCCGGCCAACGCGGTGTCGCTCCAGTTCAATCTCAATCGCGTGAAGTACGACAGCGCCGCCAAGCTCACGGCGTTTTACCAACAGCTCGTTTCGAACATCGCCGGCGTGAGTGGCGTGTCGAGCGTCAGCGGCGGCTATCCGATCCCGATGAGCGGCGAGGGCTGGAGCGGTTCGTTCACGGTCGAAGGCGAGCCCAGCGGTCCGAACGACCCGATCCCGCACGCGGAGTATGGCGTCGCGATGCCTGACTTCTTCCGAACGATGGGCATTCGCGTCGTTGCGGGACGCGAGTTCTCGAACGTCGATTTGCCGAGCTCGCCAGCCGTCGTCGTCGTCGACGAGGCCCTCGCCCGGCAGCACTGGCCGGGACAGAGTGCGATTGGAAAGCGAATCAACGCGAGTGGCTCCCTGGCCACGGTCGTCGGCGTCGTGCGCCACGTGCACAAGGCGGGTCCGCAGTCGGAGGGCGAACCGCAGATCTATCTGCCGCTCGCACAGAGTCCGCAATCCGCCCTGTCCATCGTCGTGCGCGCGCCCACGCAACCGATGACGCTGGTTCGCCCGATTCGCGACATCGTGCGCCAGCTCGATCCGCAATTGCCCATCTCGAAGGTGGCGTCCCTCGAGGACCTGGCCTCGCAGGCGATGGCGTCGCAGCGGCTCAATGCTCTGCTGCTCGGCGTCTTCGCGCTCACGGCGTTGCTGCTCGCGAGTGTCGGGCTCTACGGTGTGATGGCGTATCTCGTTAGCCAACGCGCTCGCGAGATCGGGATTCGCGTCGCGCTGGGCGGCCAACCGGGGGCGATCCGCTCCGCGGTGATGCGCGAGGGTCTCTGGATCTCGCTCGCGGGACTTGTCGTTGGTCTCGGGGTATCGCTGCTCGCTTCACGAGCGCTCGGAGGACTTCTCTTCGGCATCTCGCCGAACGACCCGGCCACCTACGCCGCGATCGTCGGTGTCCTGCTCCTGGTCAGCGTGATCGCGTCGTATGGCCCGGCCCGGCGCGCCACGCGCGTCGATCCGCTCATCGCGCTCCGGGACGAGTAGACTGGAAAGGCCTCGCGCGCGTCGCGTACGGGGAACATATTTGTCTTGACGGGTACGATCCGTCTGGTGGCGCGGTACGGCCGCGCGCCGCCAAGTTAGAACGACGCCCAGCGTTCTTCCTCCCGCACGCTCCCTCCCCTCCTCGCAGTTCTAAAAATGTCGCATCGCCAGTCGCTCCCTGTCATTGGGAGGCTGCTCACCGTGGTGGCGGCCGTGGTCGTAGCCGCCGGCATCACTGACTGCGCACGATTCGGTTCGGCGACCCGCGACGGCTCGCTGGACGCAAGCCTGGCCCCTGGACTCTTCCCCGCATCGCGGCCGCGCGCGACACTGGGGCAGGTCATGTCGGAAGGAGCAGGCACCTACATCGACCAGCTTCTCGCCGATCGCGACTCGACGATCGAACGCTGGCCCGATCACGTCACCGTGCCGCTGCTCGTGTGGATCGACACGGCGTCGGAGCTCAGCGGAGTGCTCACGCACTATCCTGAGACGGTGCGCCGGGCATTCGCGACGTGGGAGGCCACGGGGATTCCACTGCGCTTCGGCTTCGTGACCAACCCACGACTGGCGGACATCCGCGTGAAGTGGACTGACCGACTGCCGCACAAGACCGGCTCGACGACGTGGCGAACGAACCACTCCGGCGTGCTGACGGCGGGCGACATCACGCTGGCGACACACATCAGCGACGGCTATCCGCTCGATGCCCGCGGCATGCGGGCGATCGCGCTGCACGAGATCGGCCACGCGCTCGGTCTCAGCCACAGCGCCGACACGGAGGACATCATGGCCCCCTTGGTGCGCGTCGACGAGTTGAGCGCGGCGGATCGCGGCACGATCAAGCTGCTGTATTCCTACCCGGCGGGTCCCCTGCCGAAGTGAGCGGGGCCGCTTTTCCTTTGACGGGACGTCATTCCATGCGCCTCACTCGTTGGATGCTTCCTGTCGTCGTGCTCATCGCGGCCTGCGACACGCAAGCCAAGACGCAATTGCGCACGCTCGCGCACGCGGATTCGCTGCGCACCGATTCCCTGTTGAGGATCAAGAACGACCTGCTGAACGAGGTACTGGCCTCGACGCAATTCGTCAACGATCTGAACGGCGAAGTCGCGAAGCTCAAGTCGCGGAAGTCGGCCAAGCTCGCCGCGACGCTCTCGCGCGAGTCCGACATCAACGTGGTGAAGGAAGAGCGCGCGAACGTCGTCGCGAAGATTCGCGAGCTGGTCGCGCGCCTCGATTCGAGCGAAGCCCGCGTGGCGTCGTTGCGGGCGCGCGCCGCGAAGCTCTCGGCGCACGATTCCACGATCGTCGCGCAGGTGGCCGCGTACGAGAAGACCATCGGCGCGCTGCGGCAGCAGGTCGAGCAGCAAAAAGCCGAGTACGAGGCGACGATCGCGAGGCAGACGACGCAGATCGCGCAGCTGACGTCCAAGGTCGATACGGTGACACAGGAGAACGTCAAGCTGGCGGGCGAGCGCGCCGCGCTCACCGACACGCTCACGCACCTGACGAGCGAAAAAAACACGGCGTACTACATCATCGGCACGAAGGACGAACTGATTCGCGACGGCATCCTCGTGGAGGAAGGCCACAAGCGCTTTCTGCTCCTGGGTGGGCGTCCGGTGGCTCCCGCGCGCGAGCTCGATCCCGCGAAGTTCACGCGGATCGACCGGCTGCGCGACAACGTGATCAACTTCCCGGCTGGCGATTACACGATCTTCTCCCGCCAGAACCCCACGTACGCGTCGCCCTTCGCCGCGAAGGACGGCAAGCTATCCGGCGGGCTGCGCATCGATCAGCCCGAAAAGTTCTGGGAGCCGTCGAAGTTTCTGATCATCGTGAAGGCGTAGTCGAGCGGTTACGCCTCCGCTCCTGCCGATAGAGCCGCTTCTCTCGACGCTTCGCGGCTCGCTCGAGACCAACGCCTCCGTCGTCTTGCAGGCGCCCCCCGGCGCCGGCAAGACGACTCTCGTTCCTCCGGCGCTCGAGTCGTCGGCCTGGCTCGCTGGACAAAAGATCGTCATGCTCGAGCCACGCCGCCTCGCCGCTCGGGCCGCGGCGTACCGAATCGCCGAGCTGCGCGGCGAGACGGTCGGCGCGTCTGTGGGCTATCGAATGCGTGGCGACACGCGCGTCGGACCGCAAACGCGCATCGAGGTCGTCACCGAAGGCGTGCTCACGCGACGTCTCCAACGCGATCCGACGTTGGACGGCGTTGGCCTCGTCATCTTCGACGAGTTTCACGAGCGCAGTCTCGACGCGGACGTCGGGCTCGCCCTCACGCTCCGCACGCAGTCGCTCGTGCGTCCCGACCTACGCCTTCTCGTGATGTCCGCGACGCTCGACGGCGAGGCGGTCGCCGCGCTGCTGGGAGGCGCACCGATTCTCTCGAGCGATGGACGCATCTTTCCGGTCGAGACACGATACGTGTCGCCGCGCCCCGGGACTCGCACGGACACTGCCGTCGTCTCGACGATTCGTTCGGCGCTCCGCGACGACACGGGCGACGTGCTCGTCTTTCTGCCGGGCGCGGGCGAGATTCGCCGCATCGAGGCGTTGTTGAGTGAGACGGGAGTTGCACCCGACGCGATCGTGTTGCCGCTCTACGGCGCTCTCACGCACGACTCGCAGGATCGCGCGCTTCGTCGCGATCCAGACGGGCGTCGCAAGGTCGTGCTCTCGACGTCCATTGCGGAGACGAGCCTGACGATCGACGGCGTGCGTGTCGTGATCGACGCCGGGTTCTCGCGCGTGCCGCGCTTCTCGCCGCGCACCGGCATGACGCGGCTGGAGACGGTTCGAGTTTCACGCGCGTCGGCCGATCAGCGTCGCGGGCGCGCCGGACGACTGGCCCCTGGGGTCTGCTACCGGCTGTGGGCGGAGCACGAGGATCTCCATTTGCTCGCGAACGCGCCGCCGGAGATCTCGAACGCAGATCTCACGCCGCTCGCGCTCGACCTCGCGGCCGCGGGCGTGCTGGATCCCGCTGAGCTCCCGTGGCTCGACGTTCCGCCGGCCGCGGCGTTCGGGCAGGCATCCGAGCTCCTTCGCGAGCTCGCCGCGATCGATGACGGCGGCATCACTCCGCATGGTCGTGAGATGGCGGCGCTCCCTGTACATCCACGGCTCGCGCACATGATCATCCATGCGCGCGCCATGGAAAGCGAGGCCGTCGCGTGCGACGTCGCCGCCCTGCTCTCGGAGCGCGATGTCTTTCGCTCCGCCACGGGGCCGGTCGACGCGGACCTCTCGCTGCGCATCGCCTGCCTGCGCGGCGATCGCGAGGCGGCGCCGCCGGGTGCCGACGTTGACCGCGATGCGCTGCGCCGCGCGCGCGGCGAGTCCGAACGGTTGGCTCGCCAACTTCGCGCGCGTGCGGTCGGCGCGACGTCGACGGACGTCGTCGGCAAGCTCCTCGCGCTCGCGTATCCGGATCGCGTCGCCCAGCGCCGTGCCGGCTCGCGCGCTCGGTTCGTGCTTCGCAACGGACGTGGCGCCGAGCTCACCGGCCCGCAGTCGCTCTCGGAATCGCCGTACATCGTCGCGGCCGAGCTGGACGACCAGCGGCCGGAGAGCCGCGTCTTTCTCGCCGCGCCGATCACGATCGACGAGGTCCGCGAGACGTTCGGCGATCACATCGTCACCGAGGACGAGGTTGCGTTCGATGACGCCACGTCGAGCGTCGCGGCGCGCCGGCGTGAACGACTCGGCGCAATCGTCCTGCGAGACGTGGCGCTCGGTCGCCCCGATCCCGATCGCGTTCGCGACGCCTTGCTCGAGGCGGTGAAGCAGCGCGGCGTCTCGTCGCTGCCGTGGCCCGACGCCGCGCTCCGTCTGCGCGCGCGAATGGCCTTTGCGCATTCCACGGCGGGCGACTGGCCCGACGTCTCGGATGCGGCCCTCGCCGAACGAATCGACGAATGGCTGAAGCCCACGATGGGCGCCGCGCGATCGTGGGCGGATCTCGAGCGCGTCGACCTCACGAGCGCGCTCGCGTCACTGCTCGACTGGAAGCAACGGCGCGAGCTCGACGAGCTCGCGCCGACGCACGTCGACGTCCCGAGTGGATCGCGCCTTCCGATCGACTACACGGACCCGCGCGCGCCGGTGCTGGCGGTGCGGCTGCAGGAGGTGTTTGGCCTCACCGAGTCGCCGCGCCTCGCGCGCGGCCGTGTTCCCGTGACGATGCACTTGCTGTCGCCGGCCGGACGTCCGGTGCAGGTGACGCGCGACCTCGCGGGTTTCTGGCGAACGAGCTACTTCGACGTGCGGAAGGACATGCGCGGCCGGTACCCGAAGCACGATTGGCCGGAGGATCCTCTCTCGGCGACGCCGACCGCGCGCGCGAAACGCCGTCCCTCTTAGTGCTTTTCCGCCCGTGCGAACTCCAGATCGCGCACTCGATTCACCGTGAGCGTGAATCCCGTCACGTCGCCGGATGCGTCGCGCACCACGCGAAGCAGCATCTTGTCGCTGTTCGTGAACAGGTCCTCGGCGAATGGCACGAACCGCAACTCGGCGCCGCGCGGGCGCGTGACGACCAGCACGCCCTCGCGCGCCGATACCGTCACCGGCAAGTCCAGCTCATCGCTGTAGTAGTGCCCCGCGAAGAGCCCGAGCCGGTCGTTGCGTTGGCGCGCCCCGCTCGTGTCGCTCATCTGGCCGCCGAACGACATCAAACTCGAGAGCTGGAGCTCGCTCGCGCCGATGGTGGCCTTTTCCGCCGCGACGCCGAGGAACACGCGGCTCACCTGCTCGGCCAGCGTCGATGACGCGCCGGCCGTGTTGCACAGCGTGATCACGGACAAATGCTTGGCGGGAATCCGCAGCATCTCGTTGCGATACCCGCCGTAGGCGCCGCTGTGTGAAAACGTCTTGAGCCCGTGCAGCTCACCGATCGATAGGCCGAACGCGTACGCGATCGGCTGGCCGTCGTTCAACTGCCCCGCGCGCTCCATCTCGGCGATGCCAGCGCGTCCGCCGACGCGGCCCGTCGTGAAGTTCTGGTCCCACTTCGCGAGATCCTCCACGGTCGAATAGGCGCCGCCGTCGCCCACGACGTCGAACTCGGGTTGGCTGAGCCGGTACCCCGCCACCGACGGTTGATAGCCGAGCGCGCGCTCGGGAATGAGCATCGTGTGATCGTCGCGAAACATGGTCTCCGTCATCCCGAGCGGCTTGAAGATGCGCGCGTCCGCGAACTCGCGCAGCGACTGCCCCGACGCGCGCCGCACGACGATCGCCAGGAGCGCGTAGCCCGTGTTGCTGTACAGGTATTCGTCCCCCGGTTGGAAATTGAGATTCTTCTGACGTCCCACCAGCGACAGGAATTGCTGCTCGGTGAGCGGACCGTCGCTCGGCCATCCGGTGACGGCCAACAGCGTGAAGTAGTCGCGCAGACCGCTCGTGTGGTGCAACAGTTGCCGCAGCGTGATCGCCGTCGCAAAGCTCGGCACTTCCGGCACCCACTTGCGCAGCGAGTCGTCGAGCGACAGGCGATGGTCCTGCGCGAGCAGCACGACCGCCATGGCCGTGAACTGCTTCGAGACGGACGCGAGGTAGAATCGTGTGTCCGGCGTGATCGGCGCGTCGTGCTCGAGATCCGCCATTCCGTAGCCCCTGGCGAGTGTGAGCACACCGTTCTGCGTCACACCCACCGCGCACCCCGGGCCTTGCGTCGAGGACATGGGTGCGAAGATCGAGTCGACCCATCGCGACGCCGAATCCCCGGGCGCGCGCTGCGCGCTTCCGGTGGCCGTCATCAGGCTGAGGACGAGCAAAGCGCGTCGGATCATGCGAATCTCCAGCGACAAACTTTCCATCAGCTCACCCGGATGTCCAGTCGTGCTCGCCGAATCACGGGTTCGCCCATGCCCTCGAAACAGTGGCGCCCGGTTTGCACACGACGACCGGTACCCGAGCACCGCGCGACCGATCCACCCGTCTGGAGATCTTAGCATGGCCGAAATCCGAGTGGAACCACGTCGGCGCAGCATCGCGTGGCTGTGGGTGCTGGTGGCGGTCGCGATCGTGGGCGGCCTGATCTACTACCTGCTCTATTACCACAACGGATGAGCGACGGCCCGGGTTTCCCGGAGTCGGTGGAGCGCACCATGGAACGAGACGATCGACGGGGACGCGACGCGGCGGGCGTTGGTCCGTACGCTCAGGAACGTGAGCTGCTGGTATCCATGAGTACTCTGCAATCGTGGACCGTCTCGGCCGGCGAGCCCGACATCCGCGGTTGGGAGGTGCGCACCGTCAGCGGACGACAGCTCGGCGTGGTCAGCGATTTTCTGGTCGACCAGTCGAAGGGCGAAGTCGTGTTGCTCGACGTCGATCTTCCGGGCACCGACCGCCACACGTTCGTGCCGATTCGCATCGTTCAGATCGATCGGGAGAAACGCGTTGTGATGATGGACTCGGCCGATCTCCCCGAATCCGACCTCACGCGTGGCGACCGCGACGTGGCGGGCGACGTGCTCGCTGAAGGAGGCACGGTGCGATATCCGGACGCGGACCGGGAAGTGCGGCGCGCGGAGGCCAAGCTGGCCGACTCGCCACCGCCGGCCCCGACGGCACCTGAGCGCCGCCGAGCCGAACGTCGCCGCATCGAGCGTCTCAGCACGGATTTCTAGCTCCCCTCAGCGTCATCCTGAGCGCAGCGAAGGCTGGCCCTCGAGGAGCGCAAGCGACGAAGGCATCTGCTCTTTCGTCACGTTGTTTCACACGCTGCTTTGTAAGATCTGATTGCATGATGTGTCGTTTCGCGTCGTTGAAACCGACGCGAAACGACGGCCGTACGGGCGGAGGCCGGAGCCACCCAACCTCTGCCCCGAGATCCGCATGCAGGCGCTGCTTCGCGACGTCCGATACGGACTGCGCGCTCTTCTCAAATCACCCGGGCTCACGATCGTCGCGACCCTCGCGCTGACGCTCGGCATCGGTCTTACGACGACGATGTTCAGCATCGTGTACGGCGCGCTCATGAAGGGCCTGCCCTACCCCGACGGCGACCGCATCGTCGTCGTCAATCGCGCGAACCCGACCAAGGGCATCAATCGACAAAACCTTCCGATCCAGGACTTCGTCGACTACAAGGCGCAGCAACACGTCCTGGCCGATCTCGGCGCGTTCACGTCGGGCACCATCTACGTGAGCGGCGAAGAAAAGGCCGAGCGTTTCGACGGCTCGTTCGTCACGGCGAACCTGTTCGACATCGTCGGCGTGCGGCCACTGCTCGGACGAACGTTCCGCGCCGGCGAAGACACGCCGAGCGGCGACAAGGTCGCGATTCTCTCGTACTCGATGTGGCGCGAGCGATACAACAGCAACGCAAACATCGTCGGCAAGCAGATTCGCGTGAACGGCGTGCCGTTTTCCGTCGTCGGCGTGATGCCCGACGGCTTCGCGTTCCCCAACAACGACAAGATCTGGGTGCCGCTCCAGGTCGATCCGCTCGAGGGCAAGCGCGGCGAAGGGCAATACGTGCAGGCGTTCGGCAAGCTCAAACCCGACGTTTCGCTCGACAAAGCGACCGTCGAGCTCACGACGATCGCCAAGCGTCTCGGCGCCGAGTACAAAGAGAGCAACGAAGGATTCACGGCGGTCGTCACGCCGTTCACGGACAACTACATCGGCAAGGAGCCGCGACAACTCCTCTTCACGATGCTCGGCGCCGTGTTCTTCGTGCTGCTCATCGCGTGCGCGAACGTCGCGAACCTGCTGCTCGACCGCGCGGCGCATCGCACCAAGGAAGTCGGTGTCCGCACGGCGCTCGGCGCGTCTCGCGGCGCCGTCATTCGCCAGTTCCTCGCCGAGGCGCTGGTCCTCTCGCTCGCGGCGACCGTCGGCGGCATCGTCCTCGCGCAGGTCGGAATCACGCTCTTCAATCAGGCGATCACCGTCACGCAGGTCCCGTTCTTCATCGACATCAAGCTGCACCCGCCGGTGCTGCTCTTCTCGATCGGCGTCGCGGTGCTGACGACGCTCGTCTCCGGAGCGATCCCCGCGTATCAGTCGTCGCGCGCGGACATCAACGAGATCCTCAAGGACGAGGCGCGCGGCGCGTCGAGCTTCCGCATCGGCCGCATCAGCAAGGGGCTCGTGATCTTCGAGATCGCGCTGTCGTGCGGCCTGCTCGTCGCCGCCGGCCTGATGATCAAGAGCGTGACGAAGATGAGCACGATGGACCCGGGCTTCACCACGAAGGACGTCTTCACCGCGCGCATCGGCTTCCCGTCCGCCTACACGGATACGCTGGCGGAGTGGCGCTTCTTCGATCAGGTCGTCGAGCGGGTTGGTGCGCTGCCCGGCGTCCAGAGCGCCGCGATCAGCTCCGGCCTTCCCGCCGCGCGCCAAGGCATGAACGGCGCGCCGTTCGCGCTCGAGGGCCAGACGTACCTCAAGGACAAGGACTATCCCTTCACGCGGACGCTCGCCGTCACGCCGAATTTCTTCTCGACGCTCAAGATTCCGCTCGCGCAGGGGCGCGGGTTCACCGACGCCGATCGCGTCGGTTCGCTTCCAGTCGTGATCGTCAACCGCGCTTTCATCGCGAAGTACTTCCCCAAGACCGATCCCATCGGGCGTCGCGTCAAGCTCGGCAACTCGAGGAGCACGCAGCCGTGGGCGACGATCGTCGGCGTCGTCGGCGACGTCTTCACGGGCGATCAGCAACAGCCCATCGCGCCCGCGCTCTTCCAGCCGTTCGCGCAGGCTCGGTCCACGTTCGTCTACATCTCGGCGCGCGCGGCGGCGCAGCCGCTCGCGTTGACCCAGCCGATTCGCGACGTCGTCGGCTCGCTCAACGCCGACATCCCGCTGTACTGGGTGCAGACCCTCGGCGATGCGATCGCGCAGTCGCTGTGGTTCGTGCGCGTCTTCGGGACGATGTTCGTGATCTTCGGCGTGGTCGCGCTGTTTCTCGCGTCCGTCGGCCTCTACGCGGTGATGTCCTTCTCCGTCGTTCGCCGCACACGTGAGGTCGGCATCCGGATGGCGTTGGGCGCGCAGGCGCGCAACGTCGTGCAGATGATCTTCGGCCAGGGCCTCGTGCAGCTCGCGGTCGGCATGACGGTGGGCCTCGCGTTCGCGTTCGGCATCTCGCAGCTGCTCAAAGTGATCCTGTTCCAAGTCGAGCCGCGCGATCCGGTGATTTTCAGCGGCGTGGCGGCGGTGCTCGTCGTCGTGGGCATGCTCGCCTGCCTCATCCCGGCTCGTCGGGCAACCCTGGTCGACCCCCTGGTGGCGCTCAGGAGCGACTGATTGTCATCCCGAGCGCAGCCGTGACGCGCGTTCTCGTCGCGCGTCATCCGGTTGACCCCGTGATGAACCAAGCACTAGCTTTCAAGCTATGACGAACCGCGTGACCAATCCCAATCGCCGGAACCCGAACAATCGGAGCTCCAACTAGGAGATCTGGCTCGCACGCGTTGGGAAACGGTTCACGCGGCCCGCCAGATGAATGGCGGGCTTTTTGTTAGGCAAGTAGAGTCGATGTGATGGGGTGTAGTTCAATTGGCAGAACGCCCGGCTGTTAACCGGGAAGTTGAAGGTTCGAGTCCTTCCGCCCCAGTGGTGCACAAGTCTCGACTGACAATGGCCTTACACTGACGGGCCGTGCCGATTGGCGGCACGGCCCGTCGTTCCATTGTTTCGCTCGCCAACGCGGGGCCGCGCTGGGGGCTGAGCCCGACGATCAGAATTTGATCCGCAGGCTCAGGGTCGCGATGACATGCGTGGCGGCGCGGCCTCTGATGAAGTTGTCGTTGACGACCCGCTCGAGCCCAACGCTCGGTAAAAGCGTCGCGAAGCGGTCAGCCGATTCGCTGGTCAGATGGAGGAGCGCGCGCACACGATTCTCCTTCACACCGTCGGCGACTTTGACGAAGCGCCAGCCGCGGCCGGTGACGGAGTCATCTTGAAAGACCGTGTAGACGCTCGAATCGCGCGATTCGGCCGCACCCGAGAGCGCCAGTCGCCAGCCCTGCCCGAGACGCGACGACAGCGTCGCGTACATGCCCAGCGCATTGGGGCCGAGTGGGTCGCCAATGATGGCGTCTCGATACGTGACGCCGGACGTGAACTGCTCGTGCTCGTACAAGCGAAGCGACGTACGCTGGAACTGCGCGTCGAGCGACCACCGGCCATCGGCAGTCAAGCGGTCGATGTGCGCGCCGAGCAGGTGTCCCGAGTCCTGCCAGTAGACGCTGGCGAGCCGGCGGACGTCGAAATCGTCCGGATCGACCTCGTAAAACAGCGTGACGCCACGCGAGGTTCCGAGATCATAGCGAACATCCAACGATGCAATCTTGTTGGATGCCTGACGATCGCTGCCCGGACTGAACGCCAGAAACACGTACGGAAAGAGATCTTTGATTCGCTCGCCCGTGGAGAGTTTCGGTGCGCCGGCGCCGCCGACTTGATCGAGCAGTCCGACGCCAAGCTCGAGACGGGACGTCGGCATCAGGTCGACCTTGTAGCCAAGTAGTTGCGTCCCGGGAAAATTCTGGTCGTCGCCAAGGGCGACGCCAATGAACGTCGCTCGAGTCGGACCGAGTCGGCCCAAAAAGCCGGGCAAGGTGAACGGCGTGTCGTTGGCGATCGTCACGGCGTGCAGCGGGCGTGGATTCGCGGAGAGGAGCATCCCACTTCCGCCGCCCTGCCCCCAAATGCGTTCATCGGCACCGGCTTCGACGGCGACGTTCCGCGCGACGACGCGCACGAACAGTCGCTGCATCTCCGCATCCAACCGTCGCGCGCCTGTGCGGTCCGAGAGCCACGTCACGCGTGGATCCGCTTCGACAGCGAGCCACGATCCGATCCCGAATGCGTTCGTGAGCTCCACGGACGCGGTAGAGCCGCGAGCTACCGGTCGCCCCGACATTCCATCGGTCAGCGGATTGCTGAACGCGTCGATGTTGCCGAGTCCGTTCGAGGCCGGGACTCGCCTGGGCGAGCTATTCGTTCCCAGAAAATCGATGCGGGCACCAGAGCTCAGCGAGGGCGCGGTCGGCGCGTTTGCCGCCGTCAACGACCGGACGTCGCGGGCATACGCCGTGAGCAGAGACCGAACGAGGGCGACGAGCCGCGCCTGCGCCTCGGCCATTCGCGTTCCGCCCTGCGAGAGGACGCGGTCGAATCGCAGCGCGATACGGGCGATTTCTCGTCGTGAATACGGTCGCTGGCCGACGAGAAGGCCCTGAAGCGGGACGGCCGCCGCGAGCTCGTCGATCGCGGCGTATGCCGGATCATCGAGCGATACGGTCGCCGCGGCCTGTGCCGAGGCGGCTCGACCGAGCGCCGCGACGGCAACGATGGCAAGGAGTGCGGTCGCGGCGCGACGATGCATCGTCGGACGGTATCACCGGGGCGCCCGAAGGGCGAGTGTTCCGCTACCGCGAATAGACCATCGTCGAGGCGGTCCTGACCTCGGTGATCGTTCCGCCAGTCACGGCGCCGCGATAGGTGTCACTATAGCGTCTGGTCGTTGAACGTGATCGAGCCATTGTTCGCCGTCCAGGTTCCCAGCGCCGTCTGCGATCCCGTGACGGAGCTCCCCTCGCTCGCCAGGCGATACGTCAACACTTCGCGATAGCTGCCCGAGCTCGTGCCCGTCATCGTCAGCACGGCGGACACCACGCTCACGGTCACGCCACGATCGGCGAGCGTTGCGGGCAGCGCCTGGCCGTTGACCGATGTGAGATTCCAGTCCCCGGCCACGTTGTTGCCGGCCGAGCTCGAGGGACTCGTCGAATTGCCTGCGCAGGCGGCGAGAATTGCGAAGGCGATCGGCGCGACGGTACGACGCATCGAAGCTCCAGGCCGGTGAGAAGCGTGCCGGTTGCCCTGCGTCTACATGCGCTGTTTGCCAGATCCCGTCAAGCGGCGCTTTGGTCGGACTAGGATAGCAGCGTCAGCGCGTACGTCCGGAACTCTTCGTCGAGCACATAGCCGAGCTTCGTATACAGCGCCTGCGCGGCGCTGTTGTCGTGCGCCGTCGACAGCGAGATCGTCGTCACCCCCGAGCGCTTCGCCAGCTCCGTCGCGGCCAGCATCAACGCCTCCGCGATCCCGGACCGCCTCGCGATCTTCGCGACGAACAAGTCGTTCAGCACCCACGCGCGATTGCACTGCAGCGACGAGAACGTCGGGTACATTTGCACGAAACCGATCGGCCCATTGCCGCCGCTCGCCGACTCCGCGACCAGAATCACGGAATCGCCGTTTCGCAATCGCTCCGCAAGGAAGCGCTCCGCCAACGCGAGATCGGCGCCCTTCCCGTAGAACTGCCGGTAGGAGTCGAACAGTGGCGCGAGGGGGGCGACGTCGCGCCCGTCGGCCTGCCGAATCGTGAGGTCGTGGTAGCGCATGGTGAGACGATAATGGATTCGCCCGCCGCACTCCACATGTTCCGTCGCTTTTCGTTACTCCGCGATCAGATGGGCGCCTCCGGAACGTCGGCCGGTGCGAACGAGGGCGAGGAGCGGAATGAGCGCGAGGATCAGGATGGCGCTCAACATGTAGATCTTGCTGTACGAGATCACGCTCGCCTGCGCGTCCAGTTGCCGGCTGAGGAGCGCGAATGCGCGCTGCTGCGCGGTCCAGGCGTCGGCGCCGCGAGCCATCATGCCGTGTTTGAGCATCTCGACCCGCGCCAGCGACGACGGGTCGTTCATCGTGACGTGCTCGCCGAGCACGGCGCGCAGTTGCGCGGCATACCGCGCCAGCAGCGTTGCCATCACCGCGATGCCGAACGAACCGCCGAGCTGCCGGAAGAAGTTGTAGAGTCCCGTCCCCTGCGGCAGCTCCTGCGGCGACAGCTCGGCGAGCGTCACCGTCGTGAGCGGGACGAACATCAGCCCGAGGCCGACACCCCGCCAGATGAGCGGCCAGAAGAAGTCGCCCGCGCCACTCAGCCCGGTCATGCGCGACAGCTCCCACGCCGCGTACGCGAAGATCAGCGCGCCGAGCGCGATCAGGATGCGCGCGTCGAAGCGATTGCTGATCCGCCCGACGACCGCCATCGATACCGCCGTGGCGATGGCGCCCGGCAACATCGCGATGCCCGTCTGCTCGGCCGTCATTCGCAGATTGCTCTGCATGAACACGGGGAGCGTGAACGACATCGCGTAGAGTCCCACGCCCATCATCACGCCGAGCAGCGTGCCAACCCACACCTGACGATGCTTGAGGACGCGGAAGTCGATCACGGGGTGCTCGGTCGTGAGCTCGCGCCAGAGCAGCGCGAGGCCGCCAAGCACGCCGATCGTCGTGAGCGAGATGATGAGCCGCGAGTCGAACCAATCCTCGCGCTGGCCGTGCTCGAGCACGTACTGCAGCGCCGATACGCTGATCGCGAGTAGGATGATGCCCTGATAGTCGATCGACGCAGGCTTCCGCTGATAACTCGGGTCGTGGACGTATGCGGCGATCATCATCGCCGCGAGAATGCCGACCGGCAGGTTGATGTAGAAGATCCAGGGCCAGCCGTAGTTGTCGGTGAGCCACCCGCCGAGCGTCGGGCCGATGGTGGGACCAACCATGACGCCGAGGCCGAAGAGAGCCATCGCCATGCCGGCTTCCCTGCGTGGGAATGCCTCGAACAGCACCGCCTGCGACACGGTCATGAGCGCGCCGCCGCCGATGCCTTGCACCACGCGCCAGAAGATCAGTGCGCCAAGCGAGTGCGACACGCCGCAGAACACGCTCGCCGCGGTGAACATGATGATCGAGCCGACGAAGTAGCGCTTCCTGCCGAAGAACGATCCGAGCCAACCGGTGAGCGGAATGATCACCACGCTGGCGAGGATGTAGCCGGTGGACACCCAGGCGATCTCGTCGAGGCTCGCGCCCAGGTTGCCCATCATGTCGGGCAGCGCGACGTTGACGATCGAGCTGTCGATGACCTGCATGAGCGCCGCCAACACCACGGCGAACGCGATCAGGTATTTGTGCGGATCCCCCTCGTCGACGGCCGCGGGCGGCGCGACATACGGCGCCGGCGCGGCTTTCGGTATCGGCAGGACTGGTGCGGTAGACGTCGCCATCTGAAAGTGCGTTATGCGCTGCGTTGCTTGCTTCGCGCGGCCGCGCGGCGCTGTTGCGCTTCGCGCTCCCATTCGGCGAGCGCGTCGTCGACCCGGTCGATCACGGCGGTTTGCATCGCGTCCACGGCGTCGAAGCGCTCACGCGCCGCGTCCGGGAGCGATGGAGCGTCTGTGCGAACGTCGTCGACCAGCTGCTGCACTCGGCGCCAGCGGGCCACACGGGCGCGAATGACACGCGCGAAGAAGTCGGGCGCGAGCTCGTAGAAGTCGCGGCGGTCGCCGGTGCGGCGCGTTCGCTCCACGATGCCGCGATCGAGCAAGCGGCGTGCGTCGGTGCTCACGCTGGCTTTGCTGACGCCGAGCGACGCAGCGAGCTCGTCGAGCGACTGCGGCTCGGCCGCGAGCATCAGGAGCGCGAACAGCCGCCCTGCGATCGGCGACAATCCGTCGGCCTCGGCAGCATCGCCGAGGCGGTCGATGAACATTCGTTGAGCTCGGTCCATGTGAGTGTCAGGATCGTTCAGTACGTACTGAATGATAATGACGCTCGACGCTGAAAACCAGTCGCCCGGACGTGTCAGAGGCTCCCTTCCTCTTCGGCTACTTCGCCGGCGTCAACCGGAAATCGTACTCGAGCTTGATGGTGTCCTGGACGCCGAGCACGATCGGGACTCTTGGCTGGGTCAGTCCGAAATCCTTGAACGTGAACGCGGTCGTCGCGGTGCCCACGATGTCGTCTCCGTCGCCGTGCGCGGTCACCTTCCAATCCGTCGGACGCGTTACGCCGTGGACGGTGAGGTCACCAAGCAACTCGAATGAGGTCGGCTCGCTGGTCGGTTTCGCCGCCAGACCTCGCAGCATCGTCGGGGCAAGCTCCACCGTCGGGAATTTCTCCGTCTCCAACGTGCGCCGCTTCACGTACATGTCCCGGCGATCCTTGTCGCTCTTGAGGTTCGCGATCGTCACCGTGATGTGCGAGCTGTCCTGAACCACGGCGCCGCCCGGCTCGAACACGAGGCCACCGGTGATCTCCTTGGTCACCCCGACGGCGTCGTTTGGGAGGTCGACGCCCACGAGCTGTTCGCGCACGCGATACCGCGCCTCGTTGCCTGTGGGGGCCACGACATAGTGCATGTGCGCCGGCGGCGCCGACGCTCGCTTACCCGACGACGCGGACGGTGATTTGCCTTGAGCGAAGATGCTGGTCGTCGCGACGCAAATCGCAACGATTCCTCGAGCAGCGACACGAAGCATGCGAATACCTTGGCGCACGGCGGCGCTTGTCTGGTGAAGGGCGACGACCAGCCTCACCGGCGAACGTGATGCCGCAGGTGGGCGATCTATGGGCTCTCGTCTATCTAACGAACGGCGGCCGGCTGGCGTTGGCGGAGCCGCCCCGCGCTGCCCCTCCTACTGGGACCACGACGTCGGGGTTCGGTCCCATCGGTGCGACCTGAGCGCCGCGAGCAGAGGCTCAGCCAACGCGCCCGACTCGCTCGCCGCGATGTTCGCCCGCACGTGCGCCAGCTTCCGCATTCCCGGTATCACGACATCCACGTCCGGGTTCGCCAGGATGAATCGCAGCGCCATGTCCGTCATCGATTCGCCGTGCGGGACGAGCGTCTTGAGTGTGTCGGCCCGATCGACGCTGGCCGCGAGGTTCTCCGGCACGAAGTACCCGGTTCGCCAGTCGCCCGCGGGCCAGGTGGTGGACTTCGTGAGCGTCCCGGTGAGCGAGCCCTCGTCGAACGGCACGCGCGCGACGACGCCGATGTCGAGCTCGCGACAGAGGGGGAAGAGCTCATCCTCGGGCGCCTGATCGAAGATGTTGTAGATGACTTGCACCGCGTCGACGAGCCCCGTTCGGAGCGTCCGCAGCGCGTTCGCCGGCTCCCACCGGTTGATGCTGACGCCGACGGCCGCGATCAGTCCTTCGCGTCGCAGATCGTCCATCGCGCGCTGCCAGCGCGAATCGTCCGCCCACGCATCCTCCCAGACGTGAAATTGCAGGAGATCGATCCGCTCCACGGCGAGGTTTGCGAGACTCTTCTCGGCGTACTCCCGGATGTAGTCGGGTGGAAAGACATCGTCGAGCGCGAACTCGCGCCGCGAGGGCCACACGCGGTTCTTCGGTGGAATCTTCGTCGCCGTGTAGAGTCGTCGGCCCGGATTGTCGCGAACGAGCTGGCCGAGGAGCCGCTCGCTGTGCCCTTCGCCGTAGCCCCACGCCGTGTCGAAGAAGTTGCAGCCCAGGTCCACCGCGAGCTGCAACGACGCCATCGATTCGCGATCGTCGGAGCCGGTCCATCCCGCCATGCCCCACATGCCGTAGCCGACTTCACCAACCTGCCAGCCTGTACGACCGAAGACGCGAGTTCTCATTGTTCGGAGAGAGGGAGCGGGGAGCGGGGAGCGGCGAACTCCTATCTCGTCTTCAATTGCCCTTCGAGAAACCCGGCGACGATGAGCGCGAGCGGGATCATGGCCAGGATCACGCCGGCTGTCGTCGTGACCCATCGGTGCTGGAGTCGCGCGGACAACGCAGGCACGATCGCGCTGGCGAGCATGGTGACGCCGATCAGCGTCGCATCGACGAACAGCCCGAGAATCGCGCCCGACGCCATGCTCCACAGCAGGATCGAGGCGCGCATCAAGGCGGGCGGTATTATGGCTTGATTTGAATCGGTGAACCCGGCGCCACCGCGCGCCAGATCTCGTCGATCTGGACGTTCGTCACGGCGATGCAGCCCTCCGTCCAATCATACTGCGCGTGCTTCTCGCCGAGGTCGGCGAACGCCTTCGGCAAGCCGTGGATCATGATGTCTCCGCCCGGCCTCGCTCCCACGGCGCGCGACTTCGCGAGATGCGCCGCGTCCGGATACGAGATGTGCAGAGCCATGTGGTACTTGCTGTCCGGATTCTTGTAGTCGATGTAGAACAAGCCCTCGGGCGTCCGGTTGTCGCCATTCCTCAGCTTGTCACCGACCGGCTGCTTGCCGAGCGCGATCGGGTACGTCCGCACCGGGATGCCGAGCTGATACAAGATGAGTTTTCGTTTCTGTTTCTCCACGACGATGCTGTCCGCCGTGATGTAGCTGCGAACGCGGACGACCGGAGTCGCAACGATGGTCGGCGTGCTGACGATGGAGCGAGAGGTCGCCGTGTCGTGCGCGAGAGAGGTCAAGACTGCGGCGGCGCCGAGGAGAAGATGCAGCATTAGGAGGCACAGCTGGGCGCAGAGTTGGGCGCCGTGAGGAGTGATCGACGTGCCGAGTTCGATGGACGCCCTCAATATACCGGCTGCGTCGCACGGCGTTCCAGGCCACGGGGATTCGCTCGTGACTAGACGAAGTCAAGAACCACGCCCGCGCCAGCCGCCGCCCACGAACATGGGTAGCGGCCTCGACTACTTCTTCAATCGATCCAAGTACTTCTTCCGGAATTTTGATACCTTCGGCGCGATCACGACCTGGCAATACGGCTGGTCAGGATTCTGCGCGAAGTAATTCTGGTGATACGGCTCCGCCGGGTAGTACGCCGTGAACGGCACCACCTGCGTGACGATGGGATCGTCCCAGACCTTGGCGTCCGTCAGCTCCGAGATCACTTGCTCCGTGGTGCGGCGCTGCTCATCCGAGTGATAGAACACGACCGAACGGTACTGCGTCCCGATGTCCGCGCCCTGACGGTCCAGCGTCGTCGGATCGTGAATCGTGAAGAACACGCCGAGCAGATCGCGGAACGAGACGACCTCGGGGTCGAACGTCACCTGCACCACTTCGGCATGCCCGGTCGTTCCCGAACAGACCTCTCGATACGACGGATTCTTGGCCTGTCCCCCGGCATAGCCGGACTCTACCTTCTCCACGCCTTTCAGGTCGCGGAAGATGCCGTCGAGACACCAGAAGCACCCGCCGCCCAGTGTGGCAACCTCGCGTTGTTCGCTCATTGATCCTCCTGCCAGAAGCTAATCGCTGGCGGGAGCCCCTCCCTTGCCTCGGGTGTCCTGGCCCCGTCATGCTGACTCGATGACCGATCACCTCTCGCAGACCGTCGACATCGAGACCCCCGAGCTCGTCGTGGTGTCCTACACGATCGCCGGATTGGGCTCGCGCGTGTACGCCGCGATCATCGACCTGTTCATCTGCATCGCGATGTACCTCGCGATGATTGTCGGCATTCTGATTCTCGGACGCGGCGCTCGGCCGGCGAACCAGAATCTCCCCACGCCGTCCACGGCGTGGGCCGTCGCGGTGATGTTTCTGCTGCTGTTCGTGATTCTCTGGGGCTACTACCTGTTGTTCGAAGGACTTCGCGACGGACAGACGCCGGGCAAGCGGATGCTCCGGCTTCGCGCAGTTCGCGACGGCGGCTACTCGGTGGGATTTTCGGCGTCGGCCGTGCGCAATCTGATGCGGATGATCGACCTGCAGCCCGCGTTCAGCTATCTCATCGGCATCGCGAGCGTCGCCTTCACCAAATCCGGCAAACGCCTCGGAGACATCGTCGCCGGCACGATTGTCGTTCGCGAGGCGCTGGTGCGACAACCGGTGGCGGCGACCACCGCGCCGCGGGCCGACGAGGCAGCGGCCGTCACGGCGCAATTGACCGACGAAGAGTTCACGCTGCTCCAGCGGTGGAGCGAGCGTCGCGGCTCGCTCGAGCCCGAGAAGCGGCGCCAGCTCGCGACGCAGGTCGCGATGCGTCTACGCCGCGCGCTACCCGCCGACGCAGGCGGAAGCGAGAGTGCCGCACTTCTTCGCCTGCTGGCGAGCGAGCGGAGCGCACGTGAACGCGGGGCCGCGGCGCGAGGCGCGACGGGCGCCAGTCGTGAGCGGTACGCGATCGTCACGACACGCTCGCCACGATGGATCGCGTTCGCCGCGCGCCTCGCCGAAGCCCAGCGGCGCGGACTCAAAGCGCTCGGCGAAGCGGGGGTGCGCGACTTCGTCGCCGAATATCGAGCGCTGTCCGTCGATCTCGCGCGTCTGCAGACGGCGGCGCGCGGAGAGGCCGGCGAGGAGCTGTTTTATCTCGGCCGCCTCGTTGCCGGCGCGCACAATCTCCTCTACCGCGAGCGGCGCTCGCGCCTGAGCGACGTGCTTCGCTTCGTCGCCGTCGACGTTCCAACCGAGGTTCGACGGTCCGCGCTGCCCATCGGCATCGCCGCCACGTTCATGTTCGGACCGGCGGCGATCGCGTACACGGCGGTGGTCCGCACTCCGGCCGTCGCATCGGTGTTCATTCCGACCGGCATGCTCGACCGCGCGGAAGACGGCGTGCAGCGCGCGAAGCGCGAGGAAGGCTATATCCCGGATCCGCAGATGCTGCGTCCGGTGATGGCGAGTCGGATCATCTCCAACAACGTCCAGGTGACGATTGCGGTGTTCGCGTTTGGCGTCACCGCGGGCCTCGGCACGCTGGTGCTGCTGCTGTTGAATGGCGTGTCCTTCGGCGGCGTGCTTGGCCTGTATCAATCGAAAGGCATTTTGCCGCTGCTGCTGGCGTTCGTCGCGCCACACGGCGTCCTGGAGCTGAGCGCCATCTGCATCGCGGGCGGCGGCGGCCTGCTGATCGCTGCCGCGCTCGTGCTGCCCGGAAACCGAACTCGGCGCGCTGCGCTGGCGGACAACAGCCGGCGCGCGATGCGGCTCATCGCGGCATCGACGCTCTTTCTGATTGTGGCCGGCTCGCTCGAGGGATTGGTCTCACCCATCCCGTACTGGCCGTTGTCGCTCAAGCTGGTCGTCTCGGCGTTGACGGCCATCGCGATGTACGTCTATCTGCGAGGCGGCGCGGGACCGTCGCCCGCGGCCGCGCCGCGACCGGCCCAAGACGTCGACGTGCTTTCGCTCGACGCCGGTCACGTCGGCGGAACGACGAGCGAGTCTCAAAGCAATCCGCGCGACTTGATCTCCAGATAGCGGTTCACTACCGCCGCCGCCATCCGCGACGGCGGGACGTCGAGCACCGTGATGCCGGCGTGCCGCATGCGCGCGAGCGCTTCGTCTCGCTCGCGCACCAGCTCCTCCGCGGCCGCGCTGCGGAAGAGCGCGAGGGATCCGCTGCTGGTGGGACGCGCCGCATCCAGCAGCGCTTCGTTCTGGATCGCCACCACGACGACGACATGTCGCATCGCCGCTCGGCCGGCGTACGCGACGAACTGGCGCGCCGCTCGCTCGTCGATCACGTCGGTGAAGAACACGACGAGCGCACGTCGGCGTTGGCGGGTCGCAAGCAATCGAAACGCCGATGCGTAGTCGGGTTCGGTGAGCGTTGCGTCGAGGCCGCTCATCGTCGTCCGGAGCGCGCGCAGCGCATTGGCGCTCCGCTGCGGCGGAACGAATGCGCGAATCTGATCGTCGAAGGCGATGAGACCGACACGGTCGCCGCCGGTCGACGCAACGTCGCTCAGCAGCAGCGCCGACGACAACACGTGCTCGAAGCGCGTGAACGTGCCCGCGAGCTGCGTCATCGCGCGCCCGCAGTCGATGAGCGGAATGACGACCTGCGAGCGTTCCACCGTCTGCTCGCGCGCGATGAGCCGGCCGTGCCGAGCGGTCGCCTTCCAGTCGAGCATTCGCGGATCGTCGCCTGGCACGTAGTCTCGAAGTCCGGCGAACGCGCTTCCCTCCCCGCGCTGCTTGAGCGCGCGCACGCCGGCTTCGCTCAAGCGATGTTGCATCGCGAGAAGCCGAAAGCGACGCACGTTCGCGAGCGACGGCACGACGACGACGTCGTTCGTCGTCGCCTGACGAATGAACCGCGCCAGAAGACCTCGCTGCGTCGTGACCCGCAGCGCGATGTCCCCGAGCGAGTGGCGCCCGCGAGCACGGCCCGTCATCGGCACCGCCAACGACACCTCGGTCACGCCGTCGATCGCAAGCTCGGCGTCCTGCAGCTCGGCGGAGATTCCAGGCGGGTATGCGTCGTACAGCTGTAGACGCACGGGCCACGGCCAGTCCGACCGGATGACGTACGTCAACTCCGCCGGATCACCCAACCCGACTGAACCCGGGGCGGCGCGCTCGACGCGAAGGTGTCGCGCGTGCGGAATCCGGAGGTAGTCGAAGACCACCATTGCCACGACGACGGCGGCAGCCGCAAGCGACAGGATGCTCCCGACTCTGCCGGGGACGAGCCAGAGCGCGCCCGTCACGAACACGATTGCCGCGAACCGGCCGGTCGGATAGACGGCCCAGAACGGACGCCGCGCCCGAAGACGGGCCCCGAGCGACGTCATTTCGGCGCGGTAGTTCGCGCCAGGACCGCGGACAGCACGTCGTCGGTCGTCCGACCCTCCACCTCCAGCTCCGGCGCCAGCGTCATGCGATGTCGGAGCACCGCGGGCGCGCGCGCTTTCACGTCGTCGGGGGTGACGTAGTCGCGTCCGTCGAGCACCGCACCGGCACGGGCGGCGCGGAGCAGCGCGATCGTGGCGCGAGGCGACGCGCCTAGAACGATCGCGGGATCGTCACGCGTCGCTCGCGTGATCGACGCGATGTATTCGCGGACTTCGGGCGCAACACGAACCTGATCGACGAGCGAACGGCACGCGCGCGCCTCATCCGCGGTCGTCACCGATTCGATCACCGGCCCGGTGCCGCCGCGTTCCGGATCGAATCCCGACTCGTGCAGCGCGAGCATGTCGAGCTCGGCGGGCGCGCTCGGATAGCCGACGACGATCTTCACCAGAAACCGGTCGAGCTGCGCCTCCGGCAGCGGGAACGTCCCCTCGTGCTCGACCGGATTCTGCGTGGCAAGCACGGTGAACAACGTATCGAGCGGCCGGCTCGATCCGTCGGCCGTCACCTGGCGCTCCGACATCGCTTCGAGCAATGCGGCTTGCGTCTTCGCCGGTGCGCGATTGATCTCGTCGGCGAGCAGCAGGTCGGTAAAGACCGGACCGGGCTGAAACTCGAACCCGCGCGCCGGATCGCGATAGAGCGAGACACCGGTGACGTCGGCAGGCATGAGATCCGGCGTGAACTGAATGCGCTTGAAGCGCACGGTCATCGCGTTCGCGACGGTGCGGACGAGCAACGTCTTTGCCGTGCCAGGCACGCCTTCGATCAGCACATGCCCCCGCGCCAGGAACGCAACCAGCACGTCCTCGATGGCGGCGTCCTGGCCCAGCACGCGCGTGGCGACGGCGTCGCGGACGCGTCGCACGATCGCCGCGCCGTCCTGTATGGAAATACTCATGAAGAGTGCGGAGGGGTCGTGAGGAGGTGGTGTTCGATGGTCTCGAGCGCGGTGCCGACGGCCGCGAGCTCGCGAGTGGAGACCGGCTGCCGCAGTGCGTCGCGCACGACGTCGACCGATTCGCCGAGCGATGGAAAGCGCGTGCGCACGGCGTCGAGAAACGCGTCGTCGTCCGCCGAACCCCTGCGGACGACCATCCGTTCGGCTCGTCGGCGAACGCCGCTCAACAAGCGCGCGGTCGCCGTTCGAGTCGCGCCGACATCGGCGTACGCGTGGCCCAACGCGTCGACGTGCTCGAGCGGCGAGCGTCGCGCGATTCTCGCGGGATCGCGAGGTGGAATGGCACGCGGCGCCCTGGCGAGTACGAGAAGCAATCCGGCCAACAACGCCTGCGTGAGGAAATGACCGGAGGATGTGCCCGCAAGATAGGCCGCCACGGCGCGAATGCTCCCCGGGTGCATCCCGTAGCCGTGATGAAACTCGTCGAACAGGAGTCGCGGGCGTTCGACATTCGCCGGGCGGACGTACTCGAGCGCGCGCGCGACGCCGACGTCGGCGCCCCAGTCGCAAATGCGCACCGCTTCGTTCGCGAAGATGCCCGACGACGTGACCACGGCGACGCGGCCGCGCCCCATCGGGAATCCCAGAACGACCGGAAACTCTTCGTCCGCTCGCCCACTGACCCTCGCGAGCGTCACCGTCGGCCCGGGCGACGGCCGGTACCAGACGATGCGGTGCACCTCCGGGGGAACCGTGAGCGCCGCGCGGTCCTGAAACCCCAACGACGGGCAATCGGGATCACTGAATCCCGTCAAGAACCGACCGCGCGGCCCCTCCCCAACGCCCAGCGAGTCGGCGATCTCGTCGCCGCCGTCCAACGTGAACACGAGACCGCCGCCTCGTCGCACGTCATCCAACAGACGGTGCACCTCGTGCGCGCCGAGCATCTGGCTCGGCGCGAGAACGACGTTCACCGCCGGCGTCACGCTCGAATCGAGCGATGTGGTACGGCGTTCTGGCTGCCACCCCATCTTCTGCGCTAGCTCGAATGCCATGCGCGCTCCGCCCGGCGCAGCGGAGTAGCTGCTTCGGTCACCGCTCGACGCGGTCGGGGTTTCTGGAGTGAGCAGTGCCACGATGATCGCGACGGCCCCGAACGCCGCGAGGACTTTTCCGGCGCTGAACCGCCGCGGCCCCGGCGTCACCGGAGAAGTCACGCCGCCAACCCGGGTTGTGCCACGCGCGCTGCCGCGGCCGAAAGCCGGTCGAAGTCCTCGGCGCTCACCGCCTCTGTGCTGAACACGGTGCGCTCGAACTGCCGCGCAAACGTGGCGAACGTCGGTGCCGCAATCGCCGACCGGCGTGTGAGCTCGCGCGCGTAGTCGCCGCTCGTCTTGGACGGATGAACCCGCACCGCTCCGCCGCGCGCGAGCGAATCGAGCACGGCCGCGTAGAGCACGTGGCACGCCGCCGCGTAGTCGCCGGCATTCGCGAGCTCGCGCGCCGCCGCCCAATGGTCCTTCCGATCGCGCGCACCGAAGCGGGCGGCGCGCACGCGGCTCCGCTGTTCCTCGAGCCGACGCGCGACGACGATGCGGGCCACGATCACGACGACGATCAACGCCACGGCGGTGATCACGATCAAACGTGCACTCGATGATCCGCCGAGCATCCGTTCCAGATCCGACAGGCGATCGAGCACGAAGCGCAAGAAGCGGCCGAACAGGCTCTGTCGAATCGACCTCGCGTACGCGGGTTGCTTCGCGATCGCGGCCACGGTGTCGTGAATGTCCTTGGTGCTCCAGCGCGAGATCGTATCGCGCGCCGCGTCCTGCCACGCCGCGGCGATCAAAGCGCGGGCGTCCTGTCCAGCGGCCGCGGGGCTGGCCGCGGCCAGATACTCGACATCGAATCCCTCTTTCCGGATTCGAACGTCGTAGTACAGCAGCGTCTCGGTGATCCCGAAGAACGGATACAGGACGACCGACACCGCGGTCAGCAGCACGTTGACGACGACGCGGCTGGAGATCAGCCCGGCGAGCAATCCCGAGCCGAAGGATACCGCGGACGTGACGAGCAAGACCAACAGCAGCGTCTTCAGCACGTGGCCCTTCACGCCCATCGAGAGCTGCGACGACCGGCCCAGCGAGTCACCCGCCCCCGAGCCCTCGAGCATCACCGCTTGGCGAATCGCGAAGAAGCGCGCCATCGGATAGAGCGCGGGCAGGAGAAAGAGGATCGCGCCGAGCACGATGAACGCGAGCGTCACGATGCTCGCGGCCAACAATGGAACGATGCGGGTCGCGGCGAGCCGCAGTGCCCGCATGGCGTCCGCGGGCGCGCCGAGATAGACGTCACTGGCAATCACCGTGATGACACCGCCGACCACCGCGTAGACCACCAGGCCAGCCAGTGCAATAGTCAGCGCCTGTTGCGGTGTCGGCAGCGCGCCGCTGATCCCGACGTCGAAGACCAGCCGAATGATCAGCCACGGGACGTACACCGCCGCCGTCGCCACGATGAACTGCATCGGATCGCGGCGGAACACCTGGAACGCGGCGTCGACGAGCTCGGTCGGCGATCGCGGGCGAAGAGCGAGATCCGTCATGACCTCAATGCCTGGCCGCTGAAGGGCGGCGAAAACGAGAATGGCACGCCGACCGGTGGTCGGCGTGCCATTGAACTTCCCTCACAAGGGATCGCCTGTCTACCCGCAGACGCTCCGTCCGTTAGGCCGCCATGCCGTCGCGGAGGACGTCGGCCGTGTCGCTCTCACGAAGCCGCTTGAGCGCCCGGTCGCGAAGCTGCCGCACACGCTCCCGCGTGACGCCAAGCTCACGAGCAATCTCCTGCAGGGTCATCGGACGGCCCCCCTCGAGCCCGAAGTAGAGCATCAAGACACGAGCGTCACGCGGGGTCAACACCGACAGCGCGCGCGCGATCGCCTCACGACGTGAATCGCTCTCGACGCCGCCCGGAAGGACGTCTTCATCCTCGCCACGGTCCAGCACCAGCGTCTCGCCAAGCGTGCGGCCTGGATCGCCGGCCATGGTCGGCTCGTCGAGCGAGCGAACCGGCTGCAGGAGCGCCACCAGTCCACGCGTCACGTCGAGCGACAGGTCGGCGACCGTCGCGATCTCTTCCTCGTACGGTTCCCGCGACAGCTTCTGCCGAAGGACCTCCTGCGCGCGCGACACGCGCGACAGGTCGGCCGCTCGATTCAGCGGCACCTGCACCGTGCGCCCTTGACGCTGCACCGCGGAGTGCAACGCCTGGCGAATCCACCACACCGCGTAGCTGATGAAGTTGACGCCAACTTCCGGGTCGTACTTGTCGGCCGCGCGCACGAGCCCGGCATTCGCCTCGCTCACCAGATCGCCAAGCGGCACACCGCGATTCTGGTATTGCTTGGCAACCGAGAACGCGAACCGAAGATTGGCTCGAATCAACTCCGAGCGCGCGCTTTCGCGCGCCTCGTCCGTCGTCGCGCGCCGCATCGCCCGCGCGAGATCTTTCTGCTGCTGCGCCGTCAGGACCGGCTCATGGCGGAGCTCCGCGATGTACAGGTCCAGCAGGTCGCGATCGTCGTTCGTCGTATACATCGTTCACCTCGAGCGCGCTCGCCGCGCCTGATCGTCATGTTCATGCGTGTACAACCATTTAAATCGTCGGGCTCGCCTGACGCCCGCCGACCCCTCTCTACGCTCGCTTTGCTGCCGACGACTTCCGCCGTGCCGTTCCCGCCGCTTGCGCGGCTGGAATCGCCATTCGGCGGCGAAGCTCGGTCATGTAGGTGTCCAACACCGCCGGTCGCGTGCGGTAGTACACGAACTGCCCGTCCCGCCGCGACTCCACCAGTCCCGCGCTTGCCAGTTCCTTCAGATGGTGCGAGATCGTTGCCTGACGCACCGGAAAGCAGCCGCATAACCGGCGGCAACCAACCTCGGCCTGCTGCGCGATGTGCTCCAGGATCTCGAAGCGCCGCGGGTCGGCGAGTGCTTTGGCAATGCGTTGGAACTGCTCGGTGTCCACTACCGATTCTTCCTCGTGACCAATGATAGATAGATAAGCGTCTAACTGTACACCGCAAGTACCTCGACGGTCCGCGGTCCGGCTGACCCGTGTACCGCACCAGAAAACCCGCGAGGCACTCCGTGGCTCAGGGCCCGAGAAGTGCCTGATACACAATCACTTGTTTCTTGTTTCCATCATGACCAGCACCGGCGTGCACCGCTCGCAGCAAGCAGCGAAGACCGAGTCCCAGGGACTGGTTCCCACCCATCGCCTCACCGATCTACCGACCTACGTCTTTGCCTGGCTGGACGAGCTCAAGGCAGCGGCCCGCGGGCGCGGCGCCGAGCTCATCGATCTCGGCATGGGGAACCCCGATCAGCCCACGCCTCAGCCGATCGTGGACGCAATCGCGGCCGCCTACGCCGATCCGCGCACGCACGGGTACCCGCCCTTCCGTGGAACCGACCGCTTTCTCGGCGCGGTCGCCGGTTTCATGCAGCGGCGCTTTGGAGTAACCGTCGACCCGAAAAGCGAAGTCGTCTGTTTGAGCGGTGCCAAGGAGGGCATGGCGCACGCAACCATGGCGTTCGCCGACGAAACCACCGTGTCGCTGGTGCCCGACATCTACTACCCGGTCCACGGGCGCGCGACCGGTCTGGTTGGTGGTCGCTCGCATTTCCTACCACTGCGCGCCGAGCGCGGATTCCTTCCGGACTTCTCGAGTATCCCGGCATCCGTGCTGAAGAACGCGCGCTTGCTCGTGCTCAACTATCCCCACAACCCCACTGGCGCGGTCGCACCGCTCGAGCTGTATGAGGAGGCGGTAGCGTTCTGCCGGCGCCACGACGTTCTCCTCATCTCGGATCTCGCGTACAGCGAGCTCACCTATGACGGCCAGCGTGCGCCGAGCGCGCTGCAGGTCGCCGGCGCGAAAGACGTCACGATCGAGTTCCACTCGTTTTCGAAGACCTTCAACATGGCGGGGTCGCGGATCGGGTTCGCCGTGGGTGGCCGCGATCTCATCGACGCGCTGTACGCGGTTCGCACCAATGTGGGATACGGTACGCCCGCGGCGATCCAGGCAGGCGCGGCGTTCGCCCTCGATCATGCGAGCGAGCTCTCGGCGCCGGTCACGGCGTGCTATCGCGAGCGACGCGACGTGCTCGCCAGCGGCTTCAAATCGCTCGGGTGGTCAGCCGAGCCGTGCCGGGCGACCATGTTTCAGTGGTTGCTGGTGCCGACGGCCTTCACGGCGCAGGAGTGGACGCAGCATCTGATCGACCGGGCCGGCGTCGTCGTCACGCCCGGCAACGCGTTCGGTCCAGGCGGCGAACGTTTCTTCCGCGTCTCGCTGATCGCCGATCCTCCGGTGCTCACGCGGGCGATCGAGCGCCTGCGCGGAGCCGGGATTCGCTTCGACTCCGACCAGACCTGATCCGCCTGGCTCGCCTACTGCATTTCTGTGTGTGTGACCCTGACAGAGGTGCAGTGAATGAGCGACGACCGCGAACCAAAAGGCGATCAGCCAACCGAGCCCGACCGGACCGTCCCGAAGTCGAGCGAGCCCGTTCGCGCCGAGGTGCCTGATCCCGCGGACATCGTGCCGGTCCCGCCCGCGATGACGGCGGCGGAGATCGACGAGCGGGCGCAGGTCGTCGAGAAGCTCCGCCGCGAAAAAGACGGGATGGGAGACCCCGACTCGAACGCTTAGCCGTTTCTGAGCGCGTCGGTGGGACTCACCGCCGTCGCGCGCCTGGCCGGCACCGCCGACGCGCACGTCGCGACCACGAGGAGCGCGACGGTCACCGTCGCCAGCGCCGGCACGTCGAGCGCGCCGACACCAACGAGCAGACTGCGTAGCAGGCGCGCGACGACCGGCACGCAGACGAGACCCAGCGCGATGCCGGTGACGGCCATGCGCATCGCGTCGCTCATCACCAGCCGGAGGACCGCGTTCGCCGAGGCGCCCAGCGCGATGCGCACGCCCATTTCGAAAGTGCGCTGCGAGACGCCGTACGCGATCACGCCGTAGATGCCGATGCCGGCAAGGGCAAGCGCCAGAGCGGCGAAGCCGCCGAGCAGCGCGGTGGTGAACCGTCGACTCGCGATCGAATTCCCCACGACTTGATCCATGGTGGCCACGGCGGCGATCGGAACGCGGGCATCCGCCGCGCGGACGATCGCTCGAACCGGCGGCGCCAGCACGGCAGGATCGCCAACCGCGCGAACCACCAGCGTGACTGTCGACGGCATTCCGTACGCGCTCGCGCCGGATTGGGCAAGTGGAAAGATCATCGTCGGCGGAACCGTGCCCAGAAAGCCACGAGACTTCACGTCGCGCACCACGCCGATGATCGTGACCCAAGGCGAGCTCGGGTTGAACATCTTCAACGTATGACCGATGGGATCGACGTCTGGCCACAACTTCTTCGCCATGGTCTCGTTGATCAGCGCCACCGGGGGAGATCCGATCCGATCCTGCGCGGTGAACGCTCGGCCGCGTACGATCCGGATCGACATCGCCTTGAAGTAGTCCGCCGTCACCTGCTGCGGCTTCGCCGACGGGGCTTCCGCGATCGTCTTCACGACGTGACCGTCGACGAGAATCGACCAATCACTGTCGTCGCCGGACAGGGGCAGCGAGCCATCGAACGCCGCCCCTTCCACGCCGGGCATCGCGGCTACGCGTTCGACGATTCCTCGCCAGAGATCGTCGGCCGTCGTGTCGTTGTACGTCCTCGGCGGAAGCGTGAGCTGCATCGTCAGCACGTGCGACGGGTCGAACCCGAGGTCGATCGCCTGAAGCTTGATCAGGCTGCGCACGAGGAGCGCGGACCCGGTCAGCATGATCACGGCGAGCGCCACCTCGGTGACGACGAGGGCGTGGCGAGCGCGCCCCGAGGCGATGTGACCAGACGTTCGGCCGGCGCGAAGCGTGTGCGTCGCGCCGCCGCGAGTATCGCGCACCGCCGGCACGGCGCCGAACAGGATTCCCGTGACGACAGTGATCAGCGCGGTGAACAGGACGATTCGGTAGTCCACGCCGAGTTGATCGAGTCTCGGCAGGCCAGCCGGCGCGAGTGCCACCAGTGCGCGAACGCCGAACCAGGCCAGAGCCACGCCCACGACAGACCCCATCACCGCGAGCAACGAGCTCTCGGTGAGCAGCTGTCGCACCACGCGGGCGCGTGACGCACCGAGCGCGGCCCGAATCGCGAACTCTTTGCGACGGGCTTCGCCGCGGGCGAGTAGCAGGTTCGCCACGTTGACACACGCGATCAGCAGGACGAATCCCACGGCGCCGAGCAGCGCGAAGAGATAGGGGCGCGTCGCTCCGACGACGTGCTCGCGCAGGGGAGTCACGCTGCTCGAGATTGGCCGGTCGCGGAAATACGTCTCCGGAAAATCATGCATCCACTGCCGGTTGAGCGTTCGAGACTGTGTCTCCGCCTGTGCCGCCGTTGCGCCAACCGCCAATTGGCCGACGAGCGCGAGGTAGTGATTGTTGCGCGTCCACAGGCTGTCCGGATTCAGTCGCCACGGCGTCCAGAAACTCGTTCGCTCGCTCGGAAACGCGAAGCCCGCGGGCATGACGCCAATGATCGTCACCGCGGTACCATTGATCTGCATCGTCCGTCCGATCACTCGCGGATCGCCGGCGAACTGCTGTTGCCAGAAGGCGTGACTGAGCACCGTCACTCGAACCTTGGACGAGGTCGAGAACTCGTCCGGCGCAAACGTGCGGCCGACTTCGGGGCGCGAACCCATGATATCGAAGAAATCCCACGACACGCGGCTGCCCCGCGCCCGCAACGCTTCTCCGCTCGCTCCGATCGTCGCGTCGCCGGTGGTGTATGCGGCGAGCTTGGACAGTGCCGCGATCCCGCGGCGGTAGTCCATGAACTCCGGCTCGGACACCGTGTTGCCCATGCCGCTGTTCTCGAGCGTCACGATGCGCTCAGTATGCTCGTACGGCAGCGGCCTCAGCAACACAGCGTCGACGACGGTGAAGATCGCCGCGTTTGCGCCAATGCCCAGCGCGAGCGTCGCGATGATGACCGCGGTGAATCCCGGATTGCGACGCATGTCGCGAGCGGCGTAGCGGAGGTCTTGATGGAGAATCGACATGGGATCCTCGGCACGGCGATGAGTGTGGTCGGGCACGGTCGACCATGCGCCACGCCGGCGGCTCGCTATCCGCTCGGCGACGGCGCTGGCGATGAGATCCGGGAGAATTCGGAGCCACACACCGGCGACACTCCTGTGAGTGCGATGCCCGGCAACCCGTTCTCGATAGAAGTCGATCAGATCGGGGCCGTAGCGATCACGGAAGCTCGACGGGTAGAGCCGGAGGAGCGCGCAATACAGGCGCTCGCCGCGAGCCGGAGTCGGCACGGCGCGCGTCACGCCGGCAGCGACCGAATGACGTCACGGGCTTCGCCGAGGCGAACGAGCTCGCGAAGACGCTCGAGCTCGGCAGCCAGCACTCGGCGCCCGAATGGTGTCAAGCGATAGTAGCGCCGGCGCTCGTCGTCGCCGGCAACCGGGCGTCGCGCCGACTCGTCGACGAGGTCGTCCTGCTCGAGGCGACGGATCGTTCGATAGAGGTTGCCGGCTTCCAGCTCGAGCGAGCCGCGGGTGTGCTCGAGGATGTCCTGGCGGATTCCATAGCCGTGCCGCTCGCCTGCGGAGAGCATGGAAAGCACGAGCAACTCGACCGGCTTGAGAGGGAGCAGCGACTCGGGACTGGATCGGGGCGGCACGACGTCTCGGGGTCGAAGATATGGTCAGAACGACTATATGCTTGTGACACTGAGAATCGCCGAAAGGTTGGATGGCCGTGACCGGTTGCGTTACCGGACCGCCCGGAGGCCGTCTTGCTACTTGGACGACACCGGCCAATAATCAGGCCAGAGGTCGACCGGCATCTCCTGAAGTGCACCTCGTCTTTCGTGGAGGTCGAGGATGGGTTTTCAGCAACAGGCCGCCAAGCCGATCAACGAGTACTCGCTCGTCCCGCCGGAGGTCGCCGCGATCGCGACCCGCTATCAGGCATTCCGCGAGATCGAGGCCGAGCATCTCGCGTTGATGTCCAGGTACAACCTGGCGCTCGAGTGGACGCCGGAGATTCGTCAGGTCGTGTTCAACGCCGGCGACCACATTCGCCATGCGCGAGCCGCGCGAGCCGCCTTCCGGCACCACGTCAGCGAATTCGTCCTGGCGCTTCGGCGGGCGCGCGAGCCGCTGTCGTCGGTGCTGCACCGAACGCGCTCGCTCCTGCGAATGCTCGAGACACAGGGCGCCCTTCGCCGCGACGGCGGCTGGTTGGAAGCCGAGGTACTCGAGTGGGCAATTGAAGAATACGAAAACGCCGCGTGATTCGCGGCGTTATTCGTATCGCGGATGTCGCAGCCGCGATGCTGGAATCGCGGGTACGGCGGTCATCGCGCCGCGGCGCTTCAGACGCGCGCGCGCCACTCGGCCGTGGCTTCGGGCACGAGACGCGCGCCCCACTGCCCGACCTCGAGGATGTAGTAATCGCGCCGCGTGGAGTCACGCGGATCGACGACCTCGTAGTAGGTCGGTTGCGGCTCGACCTTCACGGTGAGACCGTTGCATTCCCCGCCGACGCATTTGACCTGAATCATGAGCGCATCCTCTCGGCGAGTCGCTGGCTCGCCTGTTGTCCGGCGGGTCGTGGCCCGCCCGCCAGGAACCGAGGGCCGCTCGCGCAGGCCCTCTCTACAGTGTCGGCAATACTCTCCGGAAGCCTTACCGCGCCGCGCGCATGGGCCTCCAACACGAGCCGGAGCGCCCGCCGTTGGCGGTCGAACGCCGACAGGAGCTGCGCGCCCCCGTCGGGAGACATCAACAACGCCTGCACCAGCCGCTGCAGGGAAGCCTGTTCTGCGGCGTCCGTGGTGTCCGCCATGCAGGCCTCGAGGTTCCAGCGCGCGCGGTGGGAATCGCATAAGCCCGCGCGACTGGTGCGAGACCCGTCCTGCGTGCACGCCGCGCACAGGGCGATGTCACGCAATAAGTCCGCACTCGGAACAAAAGACATCTGGTCTTCCTCAAGTACCTGTCGCAATTCTCTCATCAGCTCCGGATCGCGAGTCGTGGCGCAGACCAGCTGCAGTCGGCGCCTGGCGTTGGGTTCGATGCTCATCGCATCCTCCCGTGCCGAACCGACCGCCACGCCCCTGGCGATTTAGTGCGAAATAGTCGCAAGTTGTTACTGAACCAAAAGATGGCCGTCCTTCGAAGAGCGCAGCGTTCCGTCACTCCGCGCTCGCTGACCGTCGCGCTCACGTCATGACCACGTCGCAACGACAGGGCACGCTCGACACGCTCGATCGCCATTGGGCGGTGAAGGTCGTCACGCCGGAAGACCGAGCGGCCGCCATTCAGTACGGCATGGGGGTGCTCAATCGCTTGTCGGGCGGAGATCCGGTGCCCGCGAGCGCAACGCCCCCCGATTTCGTGGTGCCGCTCGCCGGCGCGTACGTGCTCGCCGCGAGCGAGTGGCTCGACTTCGAGGGCGCCGCGTCGCCATCCGCTCGACTCTCCACGGAACAGGAAGCGCAGCGCACGGCGCACATCGAGACGGGCGCGGATCGCGCGTTCATTCTCACCGCGGCGCTCCCCGTCGAGCACGACGAGCGTGTGGCTGCGCTCTACCGCGCGCTGTTGCTCGGCGGATTGGCGCAGCTCGGACACAGGCAGAGCGAATACCGCAGTTGGCTGCGCGTCCACGAAGGGCTGCTCTTCCCCAAGACCGAAGACCCGGGACGCTGGGACATCGTGCTCCTGCGTCGCGTGGTCGAGCTCTGGACGCACGTGCTGCACGGCGCCGGGCCATCGGGTCTCGAGCACGCGATGGAGCTCATCGCATCCATCCGCGAAGAACGTCCGGTGCGCGAGCCCGTGTTCTTCACCACGGTCGAAGCGGCCGACGAGACGCGCATGCGCTTCTTCGCCTTCACACTCTTTCATCTGACCGAGGCCGCGACCGACCTGCTGCTCTTCCGATTGCACGGAGAGCCGGAACGCGTCGACACGCGCCTCTACAGTCACTTCAGCCTCGCGCGCGATGCGGCTGGAGGTGATCCGCGTCTCGATGCCAGCTTCGACTGGTTGTACGAGGCGTCGCGTCGCGTCGTCGCGCAACGCACGGCGCAGCTCGAGCTGCTCCCCGAAGCAAGCCGCTGATCGTCCTGCGGCGCGCCGGTCTTTCATCGCGTCGAGGTTCGCCTGGCGTTGCCGATCAGCATACGCCGACCACTCGGTGATTGCGCGACGACCACCGCGACGCGCGAACGAGGCGCGCCTTTCGGGCGGAGCGCCAATACGCGCGGCTCGCTCGTCACGGACGGAGCCACGACTTCATCGGCGAGCTTGAACCACTCGACCTCGCCCTGACGCCGCGTGCACCGGACGTAGTACCCGTCCGTCTGTGACGACCAGAACCCGTCCCAGCGCTCGCCTTCCACGAGATCGGCGAGCAGCGCCGTTCGCGGCGCGTCCTCGAGAGGTTCTTGCGGTCTGGCGCAACTGACGAGATGCATGAGCAACAGAGCCGGAGTCGTCGTCCGTAGCGACAGCGCTAGCGGAAGGGACGTGAACCTAGAAAACGCCAATAAAAATTGCAATAGCAAAGTTTTCCATAAGTCGTTGTCGTTGCTGTGGATAGCGAATGTGGACTATTGTCGATAACGCGCTAAGTGCATCTGGGTTCGTCGCTAACGACATGCGATGACCTGTGGAAAAGCGTTGTGGACAGATGTGCAGGAATCACCGGCGACATCGTGCTTTTCTGGTGGTTTTTCTCGCGCGGTCGCGCGCGCGTTTTCTCGGTCGAGCTCGCGCCGGTTTTCTGCGCGATTTGAACTTTTCAATAACCGCTTGCGAGCTCATCGCGATGTCGATCGAGTGTCGACAACCGCGCGCTATCCACACTCCGATGTGGATCAATTGTTGATAGCATCGCAGTTGCGGCTCTGTCGGTTTTCCTTCAACTCTCTCGACGATGCGATCGATCTGGTCTGGCTCACTCGCGTTCGGCCTCGTGAACATCCCGGTCCGCCTCAACACCGCGGTGCGGAGCAAGGAGCGCGTCAAGTTCCGGCTCTTGCACGAGGCCGACCTCTCACCCATCCGTTACGAGCGTGTGTGCGAGAAAGAAAACGAGCCGGTCGACTGGTCCGACATCGTGAAGGGGTACGAATACACAAAGGGCAAATTCGTCGTCGTGACCGACGACGAGTTCAAAGCGGCGTCGATCGCTTCGTCGAAAACGATCGAAATTCTCGACTTCGTCAAAGCCGAGGAAATCGACCCGCGCTACTATGAGACGCCCTATTACCTGCTCCCGGACAAGGGCGGAGACAAGTCGTATGCGTTGTTGCGCGAGGCGATGGCGCGCACCGATACCGTGGCGATCGGCAAGATCACCATGCGGACCGACGCCGTGCACCTGGCCGGCGTCAGAGTCGTGCAGGATGCGCTCGTCCTCGAGCTCATGCGCTTCGCCGGCGAGCTCGCCGACGTCGACGATTTCTCGTTCCCGAGCGCCGACGTCGTGCGGCCGCAAGAGCTCAAGATGGCGCAGCAGCTCGTGGAGAATCTGCTGCAGCCGTTCGATCCGACGCGGTATGTCGACGAATACCACGCGAATCTGATGAAGATCATTCGCGCGAAGATGAAAGGGAAAGAGCTCGAGGTTCCCGAGGCCGAGGACCGCGAGGAAACGCCGGTCGTCGATCTCATGGCGAGGCTCAAGGAAAGTCTCGAGATGGGCAAGCATGGCCACGCCAAGCGCGGCGAGCAGGCGACACAGGCGGCACATGGCGCGCATGCGCGCCGCCGCTCGGGTCACGCGCGCGCCACGAAGCGGGCCGCCAAACGGCACTCGGCGTGAGTACGATCCTGCCGACGCTCGCCTCTGTCGGGCGAGAGCTTCCCACCGGTGACGACTGGGTCTTCGAGCCGAAGTACGACGGCATTCGGATTCTCGCGTTCGCCGACCGCGGGCACGTCGCATTGATGAGCCGAAACGGCATCGACAAGGCGAAACAGTTTCCGGAGGTCGCCGAAGCGATCGATGCCCTGCGTGCGAAAGTGAAGCACGCACTGGTGCTCGACGGCGAGATCGTGGCGATGCACGCGGGCGATCCCGCGCGTTTTCAGCGCCTGCAAAGCCGCATGCACGTCACGGACGCCGCCGCCATCGCGTCGTACCGAACGGCGGCGCCGGCGGCGTTCATGGCCTTCGACCTGTTGCTCGAGGGCAAGCAGTCCCTGGTGCACGAGCCGTGGCGAGCGCGACGCGCGCGGCTGGTGGCGCTCTTCCGGCACGCCGGACGCCCGAAGGCGCTGCGGTTGGGCGACGTCGGCGACGACGGCGCCGTCATGCTGCGCAGCGCGCGCCGGCACGGGTGGGAGGGCGTCATCGCAAAACGCGCGGGGGCGAAGTACAGCGCGGGGCGCCGCACACGCGACTGGCTGAAGCTCAAGATCGAACGGCGTCAGGAATTCGTCGTTGGCGGGTGGACGGAGCCTCGAAAGTCGCGGAAGGATGTGGGCGCCATTCTCGTCGGCTACTACAATGATGCGGGCGACTTCGTGTACGCGGGCCACACGGGCACCGGGTTTACGCGAGCCTCGCTGGCCGACATGTACAAGCGACTGTCGCGCCTCGAACGCGCGACCTCACCGTTCACCGTCACGCCGCGCACGAACGAGCCGGCACACTGGACCCGGCCAAGCGTGGTGGTCGAGATCAAGTTCAGCGAGTGGACGTCCGACGGCCGTCTTCGCCAGCCCGTGTTCGTCGGCATGCGCGAAGACAAGCCGGCGGGCGAGGTCGTTCGCGAGCCAGAATCGCTCGCGCGGCCGTCACGTCCACGCAGCGGCCGCGTGCGCGCCAAGAGCGTACGACGCGTCGCGGCGTCGACCACGCAGCGTGGCACCCGTCGACGGAAGCGCGTCGTTCACCGCACGCCGGCGAGGACGTCGCAGCGCAATCGAGCGGTCCTCACGCAGCTGGACGAGATCGAGCGGAGCGGCGGCTCGGGAGAGCTCGTCCTCGCCGGTGAGCGGATCGAGGTGACGAATCTGGACAAGGTCTTCTTTCCCGAGACCGGCCACACCAAGGGCGACGTGATGCGGTTCTACGCCAAGGTCGCGTTTGCGCTGCTTCCGGCGATCGCCGACCGGCCGCTCGTGATGAAGCGATTCCCGAACGGCGTGCGTGGACACGCGTTCTATCAGCAGAAGGCCCCGGCCACGGCCCCGCCCCCCGTGCGCATCGAACGGGTGACCGACAATGCCGACGCGGGGCTGACGCCCGCCGACCGGATCGTGGGCGGAGATCTCGCGACGCTGCTCTATGTGGTGCAGCTTGGTGCGATCTCGATCGACCCGTGGAACTCACGAGTCCCCGACGTGCAATTCGCCGACTACTCGATCATCGATCTCGATCCCGGGTCGCGTGCGCCATTCTCACGCGTCATCGAGGTGGCGCACGTCGTGAAAGACGTGCTCGACGAGCTTGGCCTGCACGCGATTCCGAAGACGTCCGGCGCGCAGGGCCTGCACATCGTACTCCCGCTCGGACCTCGCGTGCCCAACGACGGGGCGAGAATGCTCGCCGAGCTCGTGGCGCGTCGCGTCGCCGAGCGTGCGCCGCGAATCGCGACGGTGGAACGGACGGTGAAACGGCGGCCAAGTGGGGCCGTGTACGTCGACTACCTGCAGAATATCCGCGGCAAGACGGTGGCGGGCGTCTACTCGGTCCGCGCGCAGGCGGTGCCAAGCGTCTCGACGCCGCTCACCTGGCGAGAAGTGAACACGAAGCTCGAGCCGCAGTCCTTCACCATCGACACGGTACCGAAGCGCCTCGACCGCGTCGGCGACCTCTGGGCAAAAGAGATGCGTCGCCCGAACTCGCTCGAGCGTGCGCTCTCGCATGGCTAGGCCCGGACGCGATCGACGGCGCGAGACCGACGCCCTGTCACGATTTCTGGTCTACCTCGATGCGATCGAGGCCGCCGTGGTCGCGCGTGAGCCCCTGCAGATCACCGCGCTGTTGCGGAAACGAACCGCAACGCATCTCCCGCGAGAGGTACGCGAAGAGCTGCTGCTGCTCTCTCGCGCATCTCGCGACAGCTTGCGCGCGCCCATGCGGTTTTTTCAATTCCAGCACCGCATGCGCCAACTGGCCTCGGGCGGCGAAGGACTGCCGACGGCGCAGATCGAGCTGTCGCTCGACGCGCGCGCCGACGCGGGGAAGATCCGTCGAACCGACAACGATCGACGGACCGCCGCGTCCGATCCCGTCGACGGCTCCGACGGCTACTGACCAGTCGACGATGCGTTGACTGAGGCGTTCAGGTTCTCATTGAGCGACGTATCGCCGCTGATGATGGAGCGCCAGGACACTTCCGGTCCGTTGCGCCGTCCCTTCTCGGTGATCTTCACGCCCTCCGGCGAGATCGCGATCGTGTACACCTTCCCGTCGATCTCGAGCTCACGCTTGATCGACTTGTCGAGCTTGGCCGTCATGGTGTCTCCGTTGGTGATCAACGAAATGGAAAGTATCACCGACGGGTGCGAAGCTCCATGTACACGGACTTGGGCGGGTCGGTCGAGAACCCGAATCGCTCGTACAGGCCCTGCGCGTCGCGGGTGAGGAGGGCGATGCGGCGCACGCCGACCAGGTCGGGGTGGCCGACGATGGCTTCCACCATCCAGGACCCGATGCCACGCCCGCGAGCGGGCTCGGCCACGATGACGTCGGTGAGGTACGCATACGTGGCCAGGTCCGTGACCGCGCGCGCGAACCCCACCTGGCGGGCGCCGTCGTAGACGCCGACGCAGATCGAGTTCTCGATCGCCCGATCGAGCTGGTCGCGCGTCATGGCGCCGCCCCAATGCGAGGCATGCAGCAGCTCGAGCACAGCCGCAACGTCTACCCGGGACCGGTCGGTGCTCAGCGCCAGCCCGTCTCGCTCGCGCTCGATCAGCTGGTCGCGCACGATCGGGCGATGCTCACGGCTCGTCCGGAAGCAGGTCGCGCGCCCGCTCGAGCGCGCTTTCCGGCACGAGGACGTCGGCCCCCTCGCTGATCGGTCCCTGGAAGGCGCTTCCCCACATGCCAACCTGATAGCCACGCACCAGCACGGGGATTCCTTCGAGCTCCAACGTCGCCCGGAGCGTGTCGGCCTCGAGGCCGGTGTACACGGTCCTCAACAGCGCCCATTTCTCCGTCACGGCGTCTCGCGCTCGAGCAGCCGCCGCGCCAGCGCCTGCTCGGCGCCGCCGATCACGGACGTGGTCAACGAATAGAGGGCGACGCCCGCGGAGATGTGCGAGAGAATCGCGAACGTGAGGACGGCGCCGATGAGCGGGGCGAGCTGCGCCGCACGCGGCGAGTCGCCGGAGGTCGACGCCCCCCACGCGATCGCCGCCGACGCGAGCGCCGCGATCGCCGCGAGCAACCGATCGGGCGTCACGAGATCGCTCATCCAGAGAAAGCGACCGACGCCGCGCGGAACGGCCCGGATCGCGGAATAGAGCGCCGCAGCCGGGGGAAAGAGAAAGAGCGAGTCGACGATGGACCCGCGATCGACGAGCGCCACGCCGCGCTCGTGGTAGAGACGCTGCGTCGCCGCGGCGAGTTGACCAGGTCGACCGGCGTACCGTCGCTGCAGCGCCGCGAGCTCGGGCGCCAGTGCCCGAAGGCGCGCCGCGCGGACGAGGCGCCGACGTGTCGCGCGAAGACTCACCGGCAGCATCAGCACGCGCAGGCCGACGCCGGCGACGACGATGGCGACGCCAACGCTGCCGCCGCACCAGTGCGCGAGCGCGAACAGCGCACCGCGGAAGAGATCGACGATCGTGGAAGGCATTTCAGTCTCCTGGTGAGCCCCGAGGAGGCGATTTCGCTTGAACCTCTTCGGAGGTGAGGCCATAGATCGGCGGCGTCGCGACACCGCGCAGGCCGAGCACGAAGTACAGCTGGCCGCGGTGGTGCGCCTCGTGCTCGATCATCGCGCGCAGCCACTTGCCCACGGTGATCGGCACGCCCGCTGGCGTCTCGCATTTCTCCATCAAGCGCGCGTCGGTCAACGACGCAAACAATGCGCGCGATTCGGCGTGCAGGCGATCATAGTAGTCGAGCGTCGCGGCGAGACCGTCGGCCAGCTCGCGCGCGTGTCCCGGATACGCCGACGGACGACCATGTACGGTTTCCGCGTACATGAACCGCTCGATGCCGGCGAGATGACGAATCAACTCGCCCGGCGTGAGACGATCTGGTCCCGCGTGCCACTCGAGATCGGCCTCGGGCACGCGGGTCACGATTCGGCGAGTCCGTTCGTGGACGCGGTCGAGATACTCCACAAATGGCGTGATTCGCGTGACTTCCATCAGGACTCCGCTCCGCGGCGCAACACGAGCATGTTGTCCGCCGCCGTGAAACCGTGGCGCACGTAGAGCGACCGACTGCGCGGGGTCGGCCAGAGAATCACGTTGTCGACGGCGAGCCGATCGCATTCGGCGAGCGCCGCGCGCAGCAACTGCGAGCCGACTCCCTGATCGCGAGCGTCATCGCGCACGAACAGGTTGCTGACGTACCCGTGGCACTCGCTTTCGGCAATCGGGTTGGGGAGCTTCTCGACGAGCTGCAACCAGACCGCACCGACTGGACCGCGGCGCGCCTCGGCGATCCACGCACGCCAGGCGGACTCTGCGTCGAGGCGAGCGCGCATCCAGTGCTCGCAGCGCTCGAGGAACTCAGGCTCGGACTCGACGTTTTCAGCGCGCGGTGCCCGGAACTCGTGCCGAAGGCGAGCCAACGCCGCCGCGTCGGCTCCCGTGGCTCGCCGAAGCGACGGGACCGTCCGCGGTTCATTGTCGAGTCGCGCAGTCACCGGTATCATCCATCATCGATGGGAACGTGAATAGTAGTACGTCGGATACGTGCGGCGCGATTCACGTTTGTTTCACCTCTCCAAGTCGAGGAAGTCATGCTTTCCCTCCTTCGCGCTTCGCTTCTCGCAACGATGGCCGCCGCGGCGACGGCTGCGGCACAGGCCCCTGCCGGTGCTCCGGCGGCGCCGCCGACGCCGGCCGTCGGCGATGCCGCGCCCGATTTCTCCGCGACCGCCACCGATTCCACGGGAAAAGCCATTCCGGTGTCTCTCGCACAGCTCCGCGGCAAGGTCGTCGTGCTCGCGTTCTATCCCTTGGACCGCTCCCAGGGCTGCACCGCCGAGCTCACGAAGTTTCGCGACGAGTACAAGAGCCTGTTTGGGGACGGCGTCATCGTCCTACCGACGTCGGTCGACAGCCTCGGCTCGCACGCGAGCTGGGCCAAGGACGCGCATTTCCCATTCGCCATGATCGCCGACACGAAGAGCGACGTTGCGACGAAGTATGGCTCGCAGGGTGGCGCCCGCCCGTTTTTCCGTCGCACGGTCTTCGTCATCGGGAAGGACGGCAAGATCGCGTACGCGGAGCCGCGCTTCAACGCGCTCGCGCAGGACGGCTACGACAAGTTGGCGGCGGCCATCAAAGCGGCGAAGGGAAGCTGATGCGGTCTCCGGCGCACGCGCGACACGCGATTCGTTCAACGATCGTCGCGGCTGCGTGCGCCGCGTTGGCTGTTCCGATGGCCGCGCCGCGCGCAGTCGCACAGACGCGAGCGTCGAGCCTCGCAGCTCCCACGTTGATCGTCTTCGTCACCGTGGACCAGATGCGCGCCGACTACTTCGAGCGATTCCTGCCTCAGCTCACCGGGGGCCTCGGTCGCTTGTATCGCGGCGGCGCCGTGTACATCGACGCGCATCAAGACCACGCGATCACCGAGACCGCGCCCGGACATTCGGTGACGATGTCGGGGCGCTTTCCTAGCCACACCGGTATCGTCGCGAACGCGCTCGGAGTCGGCGATCCGCAGTCGCCAATGGTCGGCGGAGGCGGGCCGGGTGCGTCGCCGTTCCGGTTTCGCGGCACGACGCTGACCGACTGGCTCCGCGCGAAAGATCCACGGTCGCGCGCGCTGTCGGTGTCGCGCAAAGACCGCGGCGCCATTCTTCCGATCGGCCGATCGAAGCAAGCCGTGTTTTGGTACGCGACGGACGGCCGGTTCACGACCAGCAGCTACTACGCCGACACGCTGCCGGCGTGGCTGGCGGAGTTCAACGCGAAGAAGATTCCCGAGACCTACGCCGGCAAGGTGTGGGAACTGCTGCTCCCCGCCCGCCAGTACGCTGAGCCTGACACGGTCGCCCAGGAGAACTTCGGAGCGGGCGTGGCATTCCCGCACGGATTTCCGACGGATCCCGCGCAGGCGGCTCGCCTCTTCACCGAATTTCCGCCGATGGATTCGCTGATCGCGCAGTGCGCGCTCGCCGGCATGAACGGCATGCGACTGGGGCGCGGTCCGCAGACGGACATTCTCGCGGTGTCATTCTCGACGACCGATGCGGTGGGACATCGATTCGGTCCGGATTCGCGCGAGATCCACGATCAGATTCTGCGTCTCGATCGCTACCTCGGCATCTTCATCGATTCGCTCTACAAATTGCGGGATTCGTCGCGCGTAGCGATTGCGCTCACGGCCGATCACGGCGTCGCGCCCTACCCCGAGCTCCGCGCAACGCGCGAGCACAAAGTCGCGGAGCGCGTCGACGTGTGGCCGGTGATGGACCGCGTGGTAGATCGGCTCAGGTCGGCGCACGCCGATACGAACGCCGTCGTGCTCGAGGAAGGAATGCTCATACTCGACCACGCCGCGCTGTCGAGTGCTGGACTGTCGCCTGATTCGGTCGTGAACGCGGTCGTTGCGGCGCTGCGGCGAGTCACGGGCGTGGCGCGCGTCGATCGAGTGCGCGACCTCGCGCGCGCCGACACGACTCGCGACGCCGTCGCCCGCCGCTGGCTGCACATGCTCCCACCGGACAGCCGAGTCGAGGCGGTGGTCTCGCTGGCGCCGTACGCCTACTACCAGGGCGTCGAGATCGCCACGCACGGAACGCCGAACGACTACGACTCGCACGTCCCGGAGATCTTCTACGGCCCGTGGTTCATCCCCGGACGCTACGGGCAGCGGTCCACGGTGGCGGACATGGCACCGACGCTGGCGGCGATCGCCGAAGTGAGCCCAACCGAGCCAATCGACGGCCGGGCTCACCTGGACGCGATCCGGAAGCCCGCGCCGTAGGCCCACGGGTTGCGGCGGGGGGAATCAGTCGTCACACTTTCCCCAGGCCGTAGAGGAGTCGGGTTCTGCCCAGCACGCCGCAGCAGTCGACGCAAGTTTGCACACACGAGCGCCGTCCCGGTACGACGGTTTGCCTGCGGTGTCGTCATGCCGAGCGCGTCGAGGCACATCTCAGGCTCAAGCGGCTGCTCCTCCGCGGAAGCGCGGTCGGCGTCGTCGTCGCAACGTTCATCGCTGCTGGCCTGGTGGGTGCAACGGCCATCCGCGCGAAAGTCGACGACGCTGCCGCGAATCGCGCGGCGAAGGCTGCCGACTCGGCGGCCCTGGCTCAACAGTCCGCGGCGACACCCACCGCTCCCGCTGGAAAGCGAATCGCGGGAGGATCCGTCGCGCGTGGGCCATCGAACGCGCCAGCCACACCGGCGCCAGCGGCGCGCAGTGCGGCGACGCCGCGATCGCCGGCGCCCATCGCTCCGGTGCTGCCGATGGGTCCATCAGATCTTCCTAATGGCGTGACCGCGATTCGCGGCGATAGCGAAGTGGTGCTGTCGTTCGACTTGATGATGGTGCGGACGCGCCGGCCGGAAAAGTTCGAACAGTTCGTGCGTTCGACGCTGCCCGCGATCTACGGCCGCGGCATCCAAGACGCCCTGTCGAAGATCCCTGACGGTGGCCTCGCAAGTCAGGGCGCATTGCTGACGGAGTTGCCCGCGCGCGGCATGCGCATCCCCGTGACCAGCGAATGGATGATTCGCCTGTTCCCGGAAACCCGGCCGGGCCAGGACGGCCCCCTCGTCATTCGGTATCGGGTCTCAGTCGTACCGACTGGGGATTGACGACCTCGCACTGAGGCGGCCCATCTACTACGCTGATAGTTGACAAACGCCAGCGAGCGTCGTATCCTACTATCCGCATAGTAAATAACGAGGCGTATGGACGACGTCGTCTTGGGCGACCGCGAGCTCGATGTGATGGGCGTGCTGTGGGACCTGGGCTCCGGCACCGTCGCCGAAGTGCGCGAGCGACTCCCCGCCGACCTCGCGTACACCACGGTGCTCACGATCCTTCGCAATCTCGAGGCGAAGGAGCTCGTCGATCACACCACCGAGGGCAAGGCGCATCGGTACCGCCCGCGCCTCGCGCGCAAGGCGGTGCGACAGACCGCACTCTCCCGAATCGTCGACAAGCTGTTCCACGGATCCCCAGAGCAGCTGATCGCGCAGCTCGTCGAAGACGAGAAGCTCTCGGCGGACGACTTGCGACGATTGCGAGCGCTGCTCACGGCGCAGACCAAGAAAGGAGGCAAACGATGATCGCGTCGTGGATGGCGTATGCCGCACTCGTTGGCGTGCTGGTCTCGCTCGCGGCCGTCGGCGTCGAGCACGTCGCGGCGGCTCGACGATGGCCCGTGCGAGCCGCGTGGGTATCGGCGCTGGCGCTCTCGGTCGCGTGGCCCATCGCGGAATCTCTGCGGCGCTATCTCCTGCAAGCGCGCGCAACGGCGGATGTCATGCCGTTTGCGATCACGGTGCTGCCGGTTCAAGTGATCAGCGGCAGCTCCGGCCCGAGCCGCGCCGACGTGATCAATCGCGTGCTGATCGCCTGCTGGATCGTGGCGAGCGTGCTGCTCCTGTTCCGCCTCGGCCGAGCGATCATTGGACTGCGAAACGCGCGCGGCGGATGGCGTCGCGATGAAGTCGATGGCGTATCGGTACGGCTCGCGCCGAACGAAGGCCCGGCGGTAGTGGGGCTTCGCTCGATGGAGATCGTGCTGCCGGAGTGGATCGTCGCGCTCGACACGCATCTCCGCGCGCTGGTGCTGCGGCACGAGGACGAGCATCGGCGAGCGCGCGATCCGCACCTGCTGTTCGCGTCGGCGGTGCTCGTGGCGTTGATGCCGTGGAATCTCGCGCTGTGGTTCCAGGCGCGCCGCCTTCGGCTCGCGATCGAGCTCGATTGCGACGCGCGCGTGCTGCGCGCGCATCCGTCGGCGGAGCGATATGGCCTGTTGATGATGACGATCGCGCAGCGTCGATCGGTGGCGCCGACGCTCTTCGCGCCGATGCTCACCGAGCCGGCGACCCAACTCGAACGGAGGATCATCGCGATGAGCACGACTACTCGACGCGTCGCTCGAGCGACGCTCTACGGCGGCGCGGCGGCGGGCGTGGCGCTGTTGTTCGCGTGCAGCCTGCGCTCGGATTCCGTCACGGGCCCCGGAGCGCCGAACGCGACCCGGGCGAGCACCGACAGGGGCGGCGGCCCCCGCTACGTGTCCGATTCGACGACGTTCAAAGAGTTCCAGGTCGAACAAACTGCTCGGCCGCTGCCCGGCAATCCAGCGCCACGGTATCCCGATGCGCTGCGCACCAGCGGCGTTGCCGGGGACGTCATCGTTCAGTTCGTCGTCGATACGTTGGGCCGCGCCGACATGCGGACGTTCAAGGTTCTCAAATCGACGAACGACCTCTTCACGGCGGCCGTTCGTGGAGCCCTGGCGAGCATGAAGTTCGCGCCGGCGGAAGTCGGCGGCAAGAAAGTGAAGCAGCTGCTCCAAATGCCGTTCGAATTCAGCATGGGTCAGGCGACCACGGGCCAGCTACAGCCCGTAGTGGTAACGGGCCTGGTACGGGCGCCAACAGGCGCTACGGTCGCCAAGGCACCTGGCGTTCAGATCGTCGGAGTGCCAGCGGGTGGCAGCGGCAAGATGAGCGCGCCTCCAGGCGTCTATTTCGAGTACCAGGTCACGAAGGCGGTGTCGCCGCATCCGGGCAATCTCTCGCCGCACTATCCCGACGCCTTACGGCAAGCGCATGTCGAAGGGACGGTTCTCGCACAGTTCGTCGTCGACGAGAACGGCGTGGCGGATACCGCGTCATTTAGCGTTCTCAGATCGACGCACGACCTGTTCTCGACCACGGTGCGGGACGCGCTGGCCGGGTTCCGATTCTACCCGGCGGAGCTCAATGGGAAGCCGGTCAAGCAGCTCGTCCAGATGCCGTTCGAGTTCTCCCTGACGAAGAACTAGTCCTTGGGACGGACAGCAGATCGTTCGCGGGGACAGCAGATCCTTCGCTTCGCTCAGGATGACAAGAGAGGGCGCTCAGGATGACAAGAGAGGGCGCTCAGGATGACAAGAGAGGGCGCTCAGGATGACAAGAGAGGGCGCTCAGGATGACAAGAGAGGCTGCTCGCGGCTACTTGTGCGCGAGCAGCGCGGTCAGGAGGTCAGCGGGCGAGTCGCTCACGGTTAGATCGGCGCGCTGCGCCGGGCGAATGAACCCCTCGTCGCGGGCGTGATCGAGAAAGCGGATCAGCGGCGCGTAGTACCCGGCGGTGTCGAGCACGCCGTACGGCTTCGTATGAAAGCCGAGCATTCCCCAGGTCCACACCTCGAACAGCTCTTCGAGCGTGCCGAGACCGCCGGGCAGCGCGACGAACGCGTCGGCGAGCTGCGCCATCGTCGCCTTTCGCTCGTGCATCGTTTGGACGATGCGCAGCTCGGTGAGGCCGCGATGGGCGATCTCGCGATTGACGAGCGCTTGCGGCATGATGCCTATGACGTCGCCGCCCGCCTCGAGGGCGGCGTCGGCGAGCGCGCCCATGAGCCCGACGCTGGCACCGCCGTACACCAATCGAATGCCCCGCCCCGCGGCCTCGCGCGCAAAAGCCTGTGCGGCCTCGACGTACTTCGCCGCCGTCCCGGTGGCCGCGCCGCAAAAGACACAGACGGTATCGACGTCGCTCACGACCAGTGGTCCTCGCCTTGCGCGTGCGTTCTCGATTGAGCGAGCGGGGAGACCCAAGGGCGGCTTCCGCTTGCAAGACTAGATGGCACCGATGAACGGGACCAGTGCCAACCCTCCGAGGGTGGTGGCCGTAGATCAATCATCGTTTCGCCGGCCCATCGCTACTTCGACGTATCCGTCATGCAGAAGCAAACCGTGCGGCACGTGACGTCGCATTCGATTTCGCTCTCACTGCCGCCGACACACCGCTTTCTGCCGCTGTTGCTGCTCCTGTTCGTCGGAAGTGGTTGCGCGGCGCTCATCTACGAGATCGTCTGGTTTCAGTTGATCGAGTTGGTGATCGGCTCGTCCGCCGTGTCGCTCGGCGTCCTTCTCGGGACGTTCATGGGGGGGATGTGCCTGGGCAGCCTGCTTTTGCCGCGGGTGGTGACGCCGGCCCGTCACCCGCTGCGTGTGTACGCGCTGCTCGAGGCGGGCATCGGCGTCTTTGGCCTCCTGGTCTTTGTGACTGTGCCGCTCGTGGGCGGCGTGTACACGGCGACCGCGGCCCACGGATTCGTCGGCGTGTTGCTTCGCGGGCTCGTGTGCGCGATCTGCCTGTTGCCGCCGACCCTGCTGATGGGCGCCACGTTACCGGCCATCGCACGGTGGGTCGAAGCGACACCGACCGGCGTCTCGTGGCTCGGGTTTTTTTACGGCAGCAACATCGCCGGCGCGGTATTCGGGTGTCTCCTCGCGGGATTCTATCTCCTGCGCGTTCACGACATGTCGACGACGACGTTCGTCGCCGTCGCGATCAATGCCGCCGTCGCCACCGCGGGGCTGGCGCTCTCCAAGCGGGCACCACATCGGCCGGCGTTTCACGCGGAGCGCGAAGGAGACGGCGGCCCCGCCGTGCCGGGCACCAATGCCGCGTACGTCGCGATCGCGTTTTCCGGCTTCGCGGCGCTCGGAGCAGAGGTCGTGTGGACGCGATTGCTCTCGCTCATGCTCGGGGCGTCGGTCTACACGTTCTCGATCATTCTGGCGGTCTTTCTGATCGCGCTGGGATTCGGCAGCAGCGTCGGGTCGTTCGCGGCGCGTTCCGGCCGCGCTCGTGTCGGGCTCGCCTGGACTCAGCTGATGGTCGCGGGCGGCGTCGCGTGGGCCGCGTGGCTGATGGCGCGCTCGCTTCCCTACTGGCCGCTGAACCCGATGCTGTCGCCGAGCCCGTGGATCACGTTCCAGGTGGATCTCCTGCGCGCGCTGTGCGCGGTGTTCCCGGCGGCGTTTCTCTGGGGGGCGAGCTTTCCGCTGGCGATCGCGGCGGTCGTGGGACCGGGGCAGGACGCTGGCCGTCTCGTGGGACGCGTCTACGCGGCGAACACGGTCGGAGCGATCGCGGGGTCGGCGCTGTTCAGCGTCGTCGTCATCCCGACGTTCGGTACACGGCACGCGGAGCAGCTGCTGATCGTGACGGCGATCGCCGCCGCGGCCGTCGTGTTCTTCTCGATGTCGCGCAGCGCCGCGCGGGAGCGTCGGCTCAAGCGCGACGCGCGACCGGCGCCGGACGCGACCTGGAATGTCGCCGCCGTGCTCGCCGCGTTCGTCGCGGCCGTCGTGCTCGCGACGACCGTTCCCAAGGTCCCCGACGGTCTGGTCGCGTACGGACGGTTCCTCTCGACGTACACCACCGAACCGAAATATCTGTATGTCGGCGAGGGGATGAACTCGTCGATCGCCGTGTCGGAAATGACGAACGGCGTGCGCAACTTCCACGTCGCGGGCAAGGTCGAGGCGTCGAGCGAACCGCAGGACATGCGGCTGCAGCGCATGCTCGGCCACATCTCGGCGCTGCTCGATCGCGACCCGAAATCGGTGCTCGTGGTCGGATTCGGCGCCGGCGTAACCGCTGGATCGTTCGTGCTGCACCCCGGTGTCAAGCGAATCGTGATCTGCGAGATCGAACCGCTGATTCCGAAGGTGGTCGCGAAGTATTTCACGCGCGAGAACTACAACGTCGTCAATGATCCTCGCGTGCAGATCGTCTACGACGACGCGCGCCACTTCATCCTCACGAGCAAGGAAAAGTTCGACGTCATCACCTCGGACCCGATTCACCCGTGGGTGAAGGGCGCGGCCACGCTCTACACGAAGGAGTATTTCGAGCTCGTGAAGCGGCACCTCAAGCCCGGCGGCGTGGTGACGCAGTGGGTCCCGCTCTACGAGAGCTACCCCGGGGTCGTGAAGAGCGAGATCGCCACGTTCTTCAAGGTCTTTCCGGACGGGACTGTCTGGAGCAACGACATCAACGGACGAGGGTATGATTTGGTGCTCGCCGGACACGCGACGCCGCAGACCATCGACATCGACTCCCTGCAACACCGGATCGCGGACTCACCGAATGGCCGGGTCGCGCGATCGCTCAACGAGGTGGGGATCACCTCGGCGTTGTCGCTGCTGTCGACCTACGGCGGACAGGCGAGCGACCTCGCCCCCTGGCTCACTGACGCAGAGATCAACGTCGACGCCAACCTGCGGCTGCAGTATCTCGCCGGCATGGGGCTCAACGAGTACGAAAACGCGTCGATCTATGAGGAGATGCTCAAGTATCGCCGGTATCCGGAGAGCCTGTTCACCGGCGCGGACAGCGAGCGGGCGTACTTGAGGCAAACGCTGGACGGCGCGCTTCCACCGCCGTGAGCGGCACCACCGATCGCTCGTCGCGCCGGGGATGACGGGCACAGCCGGCCGCCTCATGGCGATCACGCATCTGCCGTCGCCGAACATGCAGCGCGGCGAACGGACCTACGTGGGGCATACGCCGATCGACGCGGCGCTCGCGGCGCGGCAGCACGAGGCCTACCGCAACGCGCTCCGCGCGTGCGGCGCGACCCTGCTCACGCTCGACTCGAACCGCGACATGCCCGACTGCGTGTTCGTCGAGGACACCGCGATCGTGCTCGACGAGCTCGCGGTGATGATGTCGATGGGCGCCGAGTCGAGACGGGGCGAGCCGCCGGCGATCGAGAGCGCGCTCCGGCGCTTTCGCCCGATCGACCATGTCCGATTGCCGGCGACGATCGATGGCGGCGACGTGGTGCGCGCGGGACGCGACCTGTTCGTCGGCGCGTCGCCCCGCACGAACGCCGCCGGCATCGCGGGGCTGCGCGAGATCGTTCAGCAGTTCGGCTACACCGTGACGGCCGTGCCCGTGCACGGCTGTCTCCACCTCAAGTCAGGGTGCAGCGCGCTTCCGGACGGTCGCTTCCTGGTGAACCGGAACTGGATCGACGTCTCCTCGCTGCCCGCGACGGCGCTCGTGGACGTCCCGTCGAAAGAACCGTGGGCCGGCGACGTGCTGTCGATCGATTCTACGGTGGTCGCCTCCGACGCATTTCCGGAGACGATCGCGCTGCTCGGGGGCAGCGGGCTGGACGTGATTCCCGTCGCCGTTTCGGAGTTTGCGAAGGCGGAAGGCGGAGTGACCTGCCTCAGTCTCGTGTTTCGAGGCGAGAGCTGATTCGCGGCAAGCCGGAACGACGTAAGAAGAGGGCTCGTCGTGCCACTCTCGCTCGACCTCGACCGGCACCAACAAAATTGAAGGCATCAAACCAAAACAATTTCATCCAACCGCTCGCGGCGAGAGTCGATCACGCCGCGACGCCAATCAGCCATATGAGGTTCGATGGAATCGTTTTGGTTTGATGCAATCCTCGTGTTGCCACTTGGCAGGCCATCGATGCCTGCTTTGACGAGTATCGTTTTGTGTCTGGACACTGCATCGCCAGTCACAAACCAACGGGCTGATTCGGTTCTTGTTTTCGGTCTGACTTTCACGACGGCGTGGCGTTCACTGCGCGACGACAATCGAATCGAGCGCGTGGGAACTGCAGATCCCTCGCTGCGCTAGGGATGACAAGAGCGGCGCTCGGGATGACGATGGTCAGCGGCGCGGCGGCTTGTTGCGCTTCGGCCGCGTGAGCTTCTCTCCCAACAGGCCGAGCATGATGCCCAAGGGCATGTTGAGCGCCGCCATCAGCACGGCGAGCGCGATATCGGGCCAGTCCCAAGGACGATCGGCGCGGTAGAGGTTGATTCCAATGGCTGCCGCCGCGGCGACACAGCCAAGGATGAAACCGAACCGTCCTGCGACGTCCTGGCGTGCCTTGATTCGCGGGTCGTCTTCGGGTGGGATGCGAGGGATGTCCATTCAAGAAAAAGCTACAACGGACCAAGCCAAGCGGCTCGGACAGCAGGATGACGACGAGGGGCGGCCAGACGTGCACCGCCCCTCGAAGGCTACGATCCCGCGGGACCGGGAGTTTCGCCCCTCAGCGGGCGCGGAACCACTTGTCCTCGAGAACCTCGACAGGCTTGGTGTACGACTGGCCGTTCACCGTGAGCTTCACGGAATAGACACCCGGTTGGACCGCAGCGTTGCCTCCGCCGCCTCCGCCGCCACGGCCGCCCGTGACCTGAGCACAGCTCATATCCGGCGGACCGCCCGCGCCACCACGACCCCCACCGCCCCCGCCACCGCCGAAGCCGCCGCCTCCCTGGCCAGCAAGCTCAGGCGCGACGAGCGTCCATTGCACGCGATGCAGCCCGGGCGCGGTATTTCCCTCGGACGTGCAGAGCGTGCGACCCTGCGCATCCGCGATCGAGACCTTCACGTCGGTGGCGGCCGCTTTCAGGTAGTAGTTGATCCCCGTGCCGCGCGGCGCATTCTCGCCGACGAAGTTTTTCTGACCACCGATGTGCGGATTGTTCGTGAGGTCGGTGATCCACGCGACGGCGGGGCGTGGCGCGAACAGGAAGACATCCGCCGAGCCGACCGAGGGCCACTCCTCGAGCGGCGTGATGTCGTCGGCGATGAAGATGCTCCGGCCGTGCGTGGCGACGATGACGTCCGACTCGCGCGGATGGATGAAGATGTCGTCGGTGCGCACCGTGGGATAATCGTTCATGAACTTCTCCCAGTGCTTCCCGGCGTCGAGCGAGGTGTAGAGACCGAACTCCGTGCCGACGAAGAGCAGATCCTTGTTCTTCGGATCTTCCTTCACGACCTGGATGTTGCCGTACGACGGAAGATCGCCCGCGACGCTCTGGAACGTGCGCCCATAGTCGCGCGTGACGAACAGATACGGATGCAGATCGTCGCTCCGATGTCCATCGAGGGCCACATACGCCGTGCCGGCGTCGAAGTGCGACGCATCAATGCGCGAGACCCAGAACGGATCGTCGTTCGACAGCGCGCCCTGCGGCAGCCCGGTGATGTTCTTGCCGACTTCCGTAAAGGTCTGCCCGCCGTCGCGGCTCACCTGCAGGTTGCCGTCGTCGGTGCCGGCCCAGACGACGCCCGGCATGACCGGCGATTCTGAAACGCTAATGATGGTGCTGTACGCCGTGAGGCCGTCGTTCTTCGACAGCTGCGTCTTGTCGCCGCCGACGCCCATGACGGTGACGCGGCATCGGTCGACCTGCTTGGTGAGATCGGGGCTCGCGACCCAGCTCGTGCCACCGTCGTACGACTTGAAGAGCCGGTTGCCGCCGTAGTAGATGATGCTCGGGTTGTGCGACGACAGGATGTACGGCGTGTTCCAGTTGAAGCGGTACGCGTCGCCGGCCGCCGCGTTGATGACGTTCGGGCGGCCACCTCGTCCGCCGCCACCGCCGCCGCCTCGTCCGCCGTTCGGGTTGCGACCGTCGACGCATGAGGTGCCGGCAGCTCCCGCGACCCGAACCCCGCCGGTCGGAGCGGTCGGCTTGATGCTGATCGTCTGCCCGGTGTTCAGGTCGTAGCGGCTCGTGTTGCCGTCCTGCGACTCGCAGTAGACGAGGTTCGGGCGTTGCACATTGACGCCGGTGTAGAAGCCGTCGCCGCCGCAGATGCCGAACCAATCCATGTTCGTGATGCCGCCACGGCCGCGCTTGGAGCTCGGTCCGCCCCAGCTGTTGTTGTCCTGCAGGCCTGTGTAGACGTTGTACGGCCGCTCGTTGTCGGCGGTCACGACGTAGGCGAGCGCCGTTGCCATCGTGGCGACGAAGTCCCACGTCTTCCCCTGATCGTACGAGATGTCCAGGCCGCCATCGTTGCCGATCATCAGGTGCTTGCCGTTGCGCGGATCGACCCAGATCGCGTGCTGGTCGACGTGCGCCGGCGAACTGTTCCCGCCAGCGTCATCGAGCGTGGCGAACGTCTTGCCGCCGTCGAGCGATTTCGCGACCGGAAGGCCGGCCACATAAATCGTGTTCACGTTCTGAGGATCGACGCGCAGCTGGCTGAAATACATCGGACGCGCGTCGCAGTTGGTCACGAGCGTGAACGAGCGGCCCTTGTTGTCGGAGCGATAGATGCCGCTCGACGCCGGATTGAGCTTCGGCGGAGCCGATGCCTGGGTCGACTCCGCGCCCGCACCTCGGCCGCCACCGCGACCACCGCGGCCTCCGCGACCGCGGCCTTCCGGCGCCGGCGCGCCGTTGTTGCACCAGTCGAACCCGCCTCGACCACCGGCCCCGCCGCCACCACCCCCGCCGCCGGCCGCAGGCGCTTCACCGGCCGTCGCTCCGGCGCCGCGTCCGCGAAGCTCGGTGCCGCTCTCGCCGGCCTCGATCTGTACATAGACCGTGTTCGGGCTCGACGCGGAGACGCCGATCGCGGTGCGCCCGAGCGTTCCCGAGGGAAGTCCGGCGGCGAGCTTCGTCCACGTGCGACCCGCGTCTTCGGTCTTCCAGACCGCGCTGCCAGGACCGCCGCCGTTGAAGCAGCAGCTGGTGCGACGGCGCTGGTAGCTCGCCGCGTAGAGCGTGTTGCTGTTCGACGGATCGATGGCGATGTCGGTGAAGCCCGTGTTATCGTCGATGAACTTGATCTTGTTCCACGTCTTGCCGCCGTCGGTCGTCTTGAAGATGCCGCGCTCCGGGTTCGGTCCGAACAAGTGGCCCGGCGACGCGACGTACACGACCTCCGGATTGTTCTTGTCGATCACGATCCGGGCGATCGTTTGTGTTTCCTTGAGCCCGATGTTGCTGAAGGTCTTGCCACCGTCGGTCGACTTGTAGATGCCGTCGCCGAACGACGACGTTTGCCGATTGTTGGGCTCGCCCGTGCCGACGTACACGACGTCGGGATTGGCCGGGTGAATCGCGATGTCCCCGATCGAGGCGCTTCCGTAGGTCTGAAACACCGGCCGGAACGAGACGCCGTTGTCCTCTGACTTGAAGACGCCGCCGACCGCGTACCCGACGTAGATGACGTTGGGGTCGGACAGCGACACCTCGATGTCGTCGATGCGGCCGCCCATGCTCGCCGGTCCGATCGAGCGGAAACGGAAGCTCGAGAGCATCGGATTCTGCGAGACATTGAACGTCTCGCGAGGCGCGGCCTGGGCGAGCAGGGGCCCCGCCAGCAGCGAACCTGCGGCGAAGGGAAGAAATCGTCGAAGTGCGTGGACCATGGTGTCCGTCCTAGTGGGGGTCGCGGCCTCGAGGCGCCTGGCCGTTCGCATTCGTCCAACCTTACAAACGAGGAAGACGGGCAAGTCGCTGCGACAACGTGGAAGTGCAGATCCCTCCCGAAGCCTGCCCTCGAGCGAGCGTCAGCGACCGAAGGCCTCGGGATGACCGGCGGTGAGCTCGGGATGACTGCCGGGTCAGCTTGGCGACAGTTACCAGATGCGGCCCACATTCCAGACCGCGCCAGCGTACAGCGCGTGGGGCTGCGGGCCGGTCACGGGTATGATGACGCCCGTGTCGAACACCAACCAGTCGCGCGCCATGAAGGTTGGCCCGGCGAGGACGGCAACGATCGACGCCTGTCCAGCAGGACCCGCCGTTCTCGGATACCCGTAGAGCTCCGCAACCCAACCCAACGTGCCAACTGCCGGCCCGCCGAACGAGGCCGTCCAGAGGGTCGCGTTCTTGGGCGCGTCGGTCCCGCTGCCGCTCCGGCGCGTGTAGCCGATGTTGAGATCCATCGCGACGGGCCCGAGGTCGTGACTCGAGATGAGGAGGAGCCCGACATCGGTGGTTCCAGTACCCTGCCCTTGGACGGCGCTTCCGGTAGGCAGCTTCACTGACGGAAAGATCGCGAAGTCGCCGACCACCGGCGCGTCATCGAGCAGCCGCCACTTCACGCCGGCTCCGGCGTCGCCGATCCCGACGGACGTCTGGTTCGGCGCCGAGGTCGATCCAAAGATGCTCAACTGCGCGTGCGAACCGATTCCGAGCTTGAGGACCGTCGGCGTAAGCCAGGACGTTGCGTGATCGATCTCGTCGCGCTCAGCTCCAGTCTCGATCTCGAACCAGCCGGTTGCAACCGTGCCCGCGTGCGTGGCAACGGTTGGTCGTTCCGGTTGCACGCCGTGGGGGTTCTTCTGAGCGACGGCGGGCGACGCGAGGCCCGCCACGACGACTGCGGCGCACGCGAGGCGCCAAGTCATCGTCCTCCACCCGTGGGGGGACGATTCTGCCACGGACTCCCGCCGCCCGCCTCGAACGCGCCGACGTCCTGGAAATACCGGCGCGCCATGTCGGGCGAGGCTGGATTGGTGTACACCTCGGCGACCGGGTCCTCGACCACGTCGGCGACGAGGTCCGCGACCTGCGACGTCGTCTGGACATAGGGGCCGGAGTAGATCGACGCGTCAGCCGGCGCGTTCCGCGCGTGCTTCGGAAACTCCGTCGCAACGATGCCGGGCATCAAGAGCGTGACGTGAATGTTCGGGTTTCGCTGGTGCAGCTCGACGCGAAAGTTCGCGGTGAGCGAGTTGACCGCCGCTTTCGCGGCGTTGTACCCCGAACGGTGCAGCGCAAGCGGCACGCGGCCGAGAAAGGACGAGACGTTGATGATGTGCCCGTGGCCGCGTTCGAGAAAGTGCTCGGCCGCGATCTGAGAGCCATAGAGCACCGACTTCGCATTGACCGACATCATGTCGTCGAACTCCTCGCCGGTGAGGTCGAGGACGGACTTGTCGATGCCGCGGCCGGCATTGTTGATCCAGACATCGAAGCCGCCGAGGGACGCGACCGCGGTCGTCGCGATCGCGACGAGCTGCTCGCGACTCGTGACATCGGCAACGATGGGCAGCGCGGCGGGCGCGCCGAGGGATTCGGCCTCCGCCGCGAGGCTCTGGAGCGCGGAGAGCCGTCGTGCCGCGAGGACGAGCGTGTGACGGTCTCGGGCAAATCGGCGCGCGAGCTCGGCGCCGATGCCGGCGCTCGCACCGGTGATGACGATCGTTTTCGGTGTTGGCATAGAATGCCTGTAACTTTACGGGGCTCCGGCCGAGCGGTACAATGACTCGCGACAAAACTTGGCGCGATTTGATGACGGTGGGACTGCAAATCCCCCGCTTCGCTCGGGATGACACAATGAAACGAACAATCATACTCCTCACGACGTTTGCCGGGGTCGCGCACGGACAGGATCGGCTCAAGACGATGCCCGGGTACGACCAATACTCGCGCATGGCGCCGCTCATTCGTTCCGCGCTCGGCGGCGGACAGGCGTTCGGCGGCCGTGGCGGCGGCGGCGGCGCGACGTGGGCCGTGGACGGCAAGTCGTTCACGTTCGACAACGCCGGCAAGCACTACGCGTTCGACGTCGCGGCGAAAAAGCTGTCCGAGGCGCCGGCGGCGTCGGTTTCCCAGGCCGGCGGCGGGCGAGGCGGACGAGGAGGCGGCGGTGGACAGCCGGCGCGCGGACGCCAGTTCGATTTCGCGGTCGCTCCGGCCGGCAACCACCGCGCGATCTACAAGGATCGCAACGTGTGGATCGGCGACTCCACGGGCGGCAATGCGGCGCAGATCACCACTGACGGCAGCGTTCAGGGACGGATCAAGTACGGGACGGCAAGCTGGGTGTACGGCGAAGAGCTCGGCCAGCGGACGGCGATGTGGTGGTCGCCCGACGGCAAGAAGCTCGCGTACTACCGGTTCGACGAAAGCAAGGTTCGCGACTTTTATCTGACGCCGGCACTCACGGAGATCCAGGACACGCTCGACGTCGAAGCGTACCCGAAGCCCGGCGCGCCGAATCCGGTCGTCGACCTCTACGTCTACGACGTCGAGTCCAAGAAAACGACGCACGTCGACGTGCGCGACGGCAAGCCGTTGGAGAACGACGCCGTCGGCTACTATGTCTATCGGGTCGCCTGGTCGCCTGACGGCAAGGAGCTGACGTTCACACGCTCGAACCGCCGGCAGAACACGCACGACCTCGCGGCGTGCGATCCGGCGAGCGGCAAGTGCCGCATCGTGATTCACGAGTCATGGCCCACGGGCTGGCTCGAGACCAATGCCTTCATGCAGTATCTCAAGGACGGCCACCGCTTCGTGTGGGAGTCGGAGCGAAACGGGTTCAAGAACTACTATCTGTATGATCTGAAGAGCCCGACGGTTGTTTCGATCACGCAGAATCAGTTCGAGGCCGTGCAGGTCGTCCGCGTCGACGAAGGGAAGAACGTGCTCTATTACACGGCTCGCGACGGCGACAATTACATGAAGGTCCAGCTACACCGGGTCGCACTGGACGGCAAGAACGACACGCGCCTCACGGATCCGGCGTTCAACCACACGACGTCGCTCTCGCCCGACGGCAAATACTTCGTGGACGTCGCGGAGACGCACGATCAGGCGCCGGTGACGCGACTGCTCGACGAGAACGGCAAGGTCGTGTCGGAGCTCGCGAAGACGGATCTCGCACGCTTCAACGAGATCGGCCTGAAGAAAGTCGAGATGTACACGTACCTCGCCGCCGACGGAAAGACGCGGCTCCACGGCATGATCAGCTTTCCGTCGAACTTCGATCCGAGCAAGCGCTATCCAGTCCTCGTGTCGGTGTACGGCGGCCCGGCATCGGCGAGCAATACGTCGAGCGAGCGATTCCAGACGCCGAGCGCGCTGACCGAGTACGGCTTCATCGTCCTCAACCTCGACTCGCGCGCGACGCCGGGCATGGGCAAGAAGCAGCTCGACGCCATCTATTTGAAACTCGGTCAAGTCGAAATGGATGACATGGCCGAGGGCGTGAAGGCCCTCTGGAGCCGTCCATACATCGACAAGGCGCACGTCGGCATCTACGGCACGTCGTACGGCGGGTACACGTCCGTGATGGAGATCCTCCGGCATCCCGAAGTGTTCACGGCCGCGTCATCGTCGTCGCCGCCGACCGATTGGCGGAACTACGACACGATCTACACCGAGCGGTACATGTGGATTCCGCAGGAGAACGAGGACGGCTACGACAAAGGCTCGGCGATGCCGTACGCCGACAACCTGAAAGGCCGGCTGATGCTGTACTACGGGACGATGGACAACAACGTCCATCCGACGAACATGATGCAGCTCATCGCCGCGCTGCAGCGCGCGGGCAAGAGCTTCGACGTGCAAGTCGGGCCGGACCAGGGACACTCCGGATTGAACCAGCAGCGCATGATGGAGTTCTTCATCGAAAACCTCGTCATGGGCGGCACTGGGCCGAAGGCGAACTAGTTGTTCACCGGAGAGGAGATCGCCGGCGTTTTCGACGAGCTGGGCATCACGCACGTCGTCACGGTTCCGGACAGCACGATCGGGCAGTGGCAGGGAGCGATCGAACAACGCGGACGCACGCGACTCGTGCGCGTCTGCCGAGAGGGTGAGGCCTGGGAAGTTGCCGCCGGGCTTCACCTCGGCGGTGCGCGGCCTCTCGTGCTCATTCAGTGCACGGGCCTGTTCGAATCCGGCGACGCAATTCGAAACGTCTTGCACGACTGGAAGCTGCCGATCTTCAGCATCATCGGCTATCGCAGCTACCTGAACCAGGACACACTTCCCGGCGACACCTGTCTCGTGTTCACCGAGCCGGTGCTCGAGACGTGGAAGGTCGACTACAAGCTGCTCACGAAGCACGAGCAGCTCGGTGAGATCGGCGCGCACTACGCGGCGTGTCGCGACGCCGGCAAAGCAGGCGCCATTCTCGTCGCCGAGGGGAAGGCATGAGCGCCACGCGGATGTCGGGACGCGAGGCGCTTGCGGTCGTGCATCGCACGCGCGCTCCGCGCGACGTCGTCGTCACGACGATGGCAACGTCGCGCGATTGGATGACGATGCCACAGGGGCCGCTCGACGTGATCTTCGTGCCCTCTGCGATGGGCCACGCGACGTCGCTCGGTCTCGGACTTGCGCTCGCGCAGCCGAACCGGCGCGTGATCGTCTGCAACGGCGACGGGTCGATGCTGATGAACCTCGGCTCGCTCGTCTCCATCAGCGGTGCTCGGCCCGCCAACCTGACGCTCATCGTGTTCGACAACGGCGTGTACGAGGTGACCGGCGCCCAGCCCACGCCGGCGCCGAACGCCGTCGACTATGCCGCGATCGCGCGAGGAGCAGGATTCGTGGCAGTGCACACGTATCAAGATCTCGAAGCGTGGGGAGCCGAGGCGGAACAAGTTCTGGCCGCTTCGGGTCCCACGTTCGTCTGGCTGCGCGTGGACACAGCGAGAGGTATTCCAGGCCCCCGCTCGCCGGGGCCAGCTGGTGAACGGGCGCGGGCGTTGCAGGAGGCATTGCGGAGGCAGGACGGCTGAGGGGGGAGCCGAGCTGATCGCGCTCGGAGTCGACCGATGAAGCGGGTATTGAGTTTTCTGCTTTTGCTTGTTGCGTCGGGAGCGTGCAGCTCGGACAACGCGGTCGCGCCGCCCGAAGCACGTCTCGTCATCTCGCTGGCGGCCGCGCAAGTCGTGACGACACGAGGAAGCCACATTGCCGTGGCCGCCGAAGTTACACGCGTGAACGGAACGGCGACCGCCGTGTCGGTCACCGTCAGCGCCCCCACGGGGCTCACCGCGAGCGTGGGAAGCGCGACCACGACGGGCAACACGACCACCGTGTCGATCTCGATCGCAGTGGGATCGACCACGCTTCCAGGATCATATCCCGTGGCCATTCACGCGACGGCCAACGGCTTTGCCGACGCGACGACGCAGGTCGTGATCGACGTCAACTGACGTCGACCACGGCGGGCCGTTACTCCTCGCGAAGCGCCTGCGTCGGCTGGACGCCCGCGGCGCGTGCCGCCGGCGCCAGACACGCAATCGTCGCGATCACGATGAACAGTACCGCGATCGCCAGGTAGGTGATCGGGTCGGTCGGCTTCACGGTGACGAGCATGTTCGCCTTCTCCATCACGCCGGTGAGACCGAGCGCGGCCAGGAGTCCAATCGCAATTCCGATCGCGCTCAATGTCAGCCCTTCGCCGACGATGAGGCGGAAGATGCTCTCGCTCGGCGCGCCGAACGCCATGCGCACGCCGATCTCCGCCGTGCGCTGGCGAACGGCGGTCGACAGGACGCCGTAGAGTCCGATCGCCGCGAGGATCGCCGCCACCGCGCCGAAGATGGCGATCAGCACCAGCGAGAAGCGCGTGGGCGCCATGGCGCGATCGACGTAGTCGCTCATCGGCCTGAGGTCGCCGATGGCGACGCTCGGGTCGATCTCCGCAACGACGCGGCGGACTTCCGGAATCAGACGTAGCGGATCGCCATTCGTGCGCACCGCCCATCGGCCCGCGGCGCCAAATCCAAAGAGCCCGTCGGGAGCGAACAGCGCCTCGCGGCCGGGCGCGGCAAGCGTCAAATGCCGTTCGTGCGCCGCGATGCCGACGATGTGGTATTGCTGCGCTTCAGACGTGTTGATCCGAGCGAGAAACTGCTTTCCGACAATCGACTGCGGCGACTGGCCGGGGAATGCATCCGCCGCAAGGAGTTCGTCGAGGATGACGCTCGTGGTTCCCTGCACGTTGTCGGCGGCGGTGAAGGCGCTACCCGCGATGATCTTGCCCTTCATCGCTTCGAAGTAGCCAGGCTGAACGATGTGCAGGGTGGCTTGACGGAAGAGCGACGGATCGGTCGCCGCCGCTTGCGGGCCCCAACGGAGGTTCGCGTCTTGTCCATCGAGCGGAAGCGGACCCGCAGACGTCACGGCCGTGACGCCCGGAATCGCTTTGAGCTTCGCGGAGAGCTGGGCCATGTAGCCCTGACGATCGGAGACGCCGGCGAGGCGTGCATTGAATGCGGTGAAGGTGAGGATACCGTTCGGATCGAAGCCGGGATCGACACGCTCCAGCGCCATGAAGCTGCGCAGCATCAACCCTGATCCGATGAGCAGCACGAACGAGAGCGCGACCTCGGCGACGACGACACCCTGCCGCAGGTACTTCCCTCCACCGAGTCCGGGCGAGCGGCCGCTCGCACGCAACGTCTGCGCGAGATTCGGCGTCGACGCGCGCAGCGCCGGAAGACTGCCGAACACGAACGCCGACAGCAGCGATGCGCCGAGCGTAAACGCGAGAACGTACGGATCGATCCCCACGTCGTGAATGCGCGGCAACGTCGCCGGCGCGATGCGCAACAGAAGCTCGATGCCGAGCTGGGCGAAGAAGAGACCGAGCACGGCGCCGGCAAGGGCGAGGACGACGCTTTCCGCGAGCATCTGGCGAATCAACGTATTCCGGCTTCCGCCAAGCGCGGCACGCACGGCAAGCTCTCGATCGCGCGCGGCCGCGCGAACGAGCAGAAGATTCGCGACGTTCGCGCACGCGATCAGCAGGACGAACACGACGGCTCCCATGAGCGCGACGATGGCCGGCCGCACGTCGCGAACGATGTCCGCCTGCATCGGCTCGGCGCGCCAGACCGTGTTCGCCGTCTTCAAGATCACGTAGCGCGAGCGAAGATCGGCGCCAAGCTTGTCGAGCTGCGCCTGGGCGGCGCCGAACGTCGCACCGGGCTCGAGGCGGCCGATCACGCGGAGGAACACGTTGATGCGTCCCGCCAACGTCTGTGACGCGCGAACGAAGTCGATACGAAACGCGCCGTACGCATCAGGCTCGCCCGACACACCCACGCCCGCGGGGAACACGAGACGCAGGTTCGGTTCGGCCACGCCGATGATCGTGGCGGGCCCGCCGAAGATCTGCACCGTTTTCCCGATGACCGACGAGTCGCTGCCGAACTTCCGCTCCCAGAACGCGTGACTCAGGATCGTCATCTGCGGAAGCTGCGCCGCCGGATTCGGGGGCGGGACCGGCTGGCCGGCCGGAACGGGCGGCGGTGGAGGCTGCGGCGTGCCGTCGCTCTCGACGAAGTTGCGGCCGAACGCCATGCGCGTGCCGAGCAACGTAAAGAAGTTCGTCGTGACGCCGGCGACGACGATCTGCTCGGGTTTGCCGTCGTCGCCCATGAATGGACCCGGGCCCGCGTTGATCGCCGCGATGTTCTCGAACGCGGTCGCCTGCTCCTTCAGGTCGGGAATGTTGCCGGGCGCGATCGGAAAGTTGATGACGTTTCGCGCTCGCATGTCCGTCTGGATCGTCGCCAACCGCTCCGGATCCTTGTATGGCAGCGGGCGCAGGAGCACGGCGTTGACGACGCTGAAGATCGCCGTGCTCGCGCCGATGCCGAGCCCGATCGTGACGATTGCCGTGATGGTGAAGGCCGGATGCTTCCTCAGCGTTCGCAGTGCAAACGCGAGATCTCTGGAGATCATGGAGAGTGGTCGGGCGGCGGGAGGGGGACGAAAAAGCGATGGACGAGCAGCGCGGCTCGCCCATCGCATTCGCCGTACCCGGTAGGTTGCCGGCCAACTCGTTTGACGGGTGACGCTTACGTCATCGGCGTCTCATCGCACTCGCGCGTTCGTGGGACCGAGTGTTCGAATTCGGACAGCCAACCGCAGATCCCTCCCTTGGCCCGCTCGGGCTCGGATGACGACGCGGGATCAACCGCCGTGGCAATAGGTGCAGCCTGCGGTTTGCGCGCGATTGACGGCGTACACGCCGGACGCAGCGAGCGCGACACCGGGGAGCAGTCCAGCGGTCCAATCCTTCTTCGCCTGTTCGGCCGTCACGCCGGCTTTGGGCGCCTGCATTCCGCTCACGACCGTGAGTGCCAGGTTACACGCGACGAGCACCACGCCGTGTTTTGTCATGAGCGTCTCGTACGTCTCGCCGGGGTACAGCGGAATGTTGTCGCGGAAGATGTTCCGCGTCGCGAATGCATTGGTCTTCGGATCCTTCACGTTCAGCAACTCGCCAACCTTGTACTTCGCCCACACGGCGTCGTTCTCCATGAGCGGCATCGCGAAGTGGCGGAACACCGCGACTGGCGTGATGTCCTTGTCGGTGACCTTGAGGGCTTCCTTCGTGCTGTTGATGAAGTTCAGCGGAAACGCGCCGCCGAATCCTTCGTTGACCGACACGTTGTCGAACACCTGGCGGTACTTCCCGGTGATCTTCGCGATCCACTCGTCGCCCACGGCAGGCGGTTCGGTCAACGCGGCGATCTCGGCGTTCGCGGTGGACCAGCGACCCACGAGCAAAGCTCCTGCGCCGGCGGCGATGCTGCCGAGGAAGCCGCGGCGAGGCGTACCCATCAACGGTTGAGACATGGTTCTCTCCCGAGCGAGAAGGTGGGGCGACCCGCAGACGGACAGATACTATGGCGTTCTGGTGTGTCACGCTGCGAGATTGTATACACGGCCTCCATTTCATCTGCGGTCGCGTTCGCTTTTTCGGGGCGACAGCGTCGGCTCGCGCGCGGCCGTACTTCTACGTAAAATCGCAGTCTGATCATCGACTCGACGGCGGCCGCGCCCCAAGCCGCTGCCCGCTCGTACCTTCGTTTGTCCTTTCCCTCCCCTCCCCAATCACAGGAGACAGGATGTCGCGTTCGACAGGGCTGTCGCGCCGGTGGAGCCTGGCGTTGGTTGCCGCAGGCGCACTGTCGCAGGCCCCAGCCGCGTTGGCGCAAGCCGCGCAAAAGATGGATCAGGAGTACTCGTCGCAGATCAAGTCGGCGCTGTCCGATCCCCGCATCTCGACCGAGCTCGTCGACCATCTGCCGGCATCGGCCACGGTGCCGACGCCGCTCAAGTTCCTCGGGCACATCATCGGCGCGCCGGGCATTCTCGATCATGCCGCCGACATTCATCGCTATCTCGAGGCGGTCGCGAAAGCGGCGCCCAAGCGCGCGAAGTTCTGGAAGATCGGCAAGACCGAGGAGGGCCGCGACATCGTGCTTCTCGCGATCGCCGACGAAGCCACCATCGCGAAGCTCGACACGTACAAGGGCTACCTGAATCAGCTCACCGATCCGCGCAGGACGACCGAAGCGCAGGCGCAGCGGCTGATTCACACGGCGAAGCCGATCTACTGGGCGATCAGCGGCATGCACTCGCCGGAGTCCGGCGGTCCTGAAATGCTGATGGAGCTCGCCTATCGGCTCGTCGTGGAAGAGTCGCCCTTCATTCAGAACATCCGCAACAACGTCATCACGCTCATCACGCCGGTGATCGAAGTCGACGGCCGTGAGAAGTACGTCGACAATCACTACTTCAACGAGAAGTTCACGAAGGAGCACGGCACCGGCGAGGCCACGGGTGGCCGCGGCGGCGGTCCGTTGTCGCTCATGTACTGGGGCAAGTACGTCCAGCACGACAACAACCGCGACGGGATGGGTCAGTTCCTCGACCTCACGAAAGTCACGACGAAGACGTTCCTCGACTGGACGCCGACGGTCGTGCACGACCTGCACGAGGCGCAGACGTATCTCTACGCGTCGACCGGCACGGGCCCGTACAACGACGCGCTCGATCCGATCGTCGTCGACGAGTGGTGGTATTTGGCGAAGAACGACGTGATGGAGATGACGAAGCGCGGCGTGCCCGGCGTGTGGACCTACGGGTTCTACGACGGCTGGGTGCCGAACTACATGTTCTTCATCGCGCACACGCACAACTCGATTGGCCGCTTTTATGAGGTGCAGAGTTTTTGCCAGGGGTCCTGTGGCAAGTACTGGGTGAGGCCGGGCGCGACGACGACGAGCAAGGAGTGGTTCCGTCCGAATCCGCCGCTCGACTCGATCGAGTGGAGTCCGCGCGCCAACACGAACATCCAGGAGTCTGCCCTGCTCTTCGCGCTCTCCCGTGTGGCGAAAGACAAGGAGATGTTCCTCGACAACTACTGGCGCAAGAACCAGCGTGCCGTCGACAAGGGCAAGACCAAGCCCGGGACCGTCGCCGCGTGGGTGATCCCAGCGAACCAGCACGCGCGTGAGAACGCTGCGGAAGCGGTGAACGAGCTCAAGACCCAAGGCCTCGAGTTCCATACCGCGAACGCCGCCTTCACCGCGGGCAAGGTCAAGGTGAACGCGGGCGACTACATCATTCGCGGCGATCAACCGTACCGCACGATCGCCGACATGTACTTCTCGCTCCAGAACTTCGCGCCGGCCAACCCGTCGCCGTACGACGACACCGGCTGGACATTCCCGCTCATGCGGAACATCACGGTCACGGAAGTGACCGATAAGAGCATTCTGAACCAGCCGATGACGATGGTCCCGATGAAGAAGGACGTCGTCGCGGCGGGTGGCATCACCGGCTCTGGCAGTACGGTGGTCGTCGAGAACAACAGCGACAACACGCTGGTGTCGTTCCGCTTCAAGAACGCGGGCGTGAAGATGGCCGCGGCCGAGGAGGCATTCACGGCGGATGGCCACAGCTTCGCGGCCGGCGCGATCATCATCGCCAACGCGAATCGCGCGCAGCTCGACGCGTCGGTCAAAGCGCTCGGGCTCACGGCGTATGCGGTGTCGTCGGCGCCGACGGTCAAGCAGCACGACCTCGATCTCCCGCGCATCGGCTACATCCACAGCTGGACGCGCACGCAGGACGAAGGCTGGGTTCGCGCGGCGCTCGATACGTATGGCGTGCCGTATCAGTACTTCGGCGAGAACGCCGTCGCGAAGATGGGCGATCTGCGCCAGAAGTTCGACGTCATTCTGTACCCGCACGGCGGTAGCGGCGTCGGCAACACCGGCGCCGGGCGCGGCGGCCGTGGCGGCGCGGCGGCAGACGTGCCGGTGCCCTACAAGAGCACGAAGGAATTTCCGTCACTCGGCTTCCCGGATTCGACCGACGACGTGCGCGGCGCGCTCGGCGAGGAAGGGATGAAGGCGCTGTACGCGTTCGTGCAGCATGGCGGCACGCTGATCACCGAAGGCAACACCTCGGCGATCTTGCCGGAGATGAACCTGACGCCCGGCGTCAAGGTCGAACAGGCGAACGGCCTGTTCGCGCGCGGAACGATTCTCCGCGCGGACATCAGCGACGCGAAGAGCCCACTGGTCTACGGCTACGACAAGCCCGAGGTGCCGGTGTACTTCAGCCAGGCGCCGGTGCTGAACGCCGGCGCGGGCGCGCCGGCAGTGACCGACGTCGCCCAGGGCCGCGGCGGCCGCGGCGGCGCGCAGACGCAGAACACCACGCCGATGGCGAGCCTGCTCAAGCTGTCGCCGTGGGATCCGGACCACACGGGCACAGCGTACGGCCTGGCGACGAGCATTGGCAACGACTTCAACGTGGCGCAGGCGGGACAGCCCCCCGCAGGACGCGGTGGTCGCGGCGGTGGTGGCGGTGGCGGCGGCTTCGGTGGATTCGGCGGCGGTGGAACGCAGCCGCTCGCGGGACTCAGCGCTGATCCCAGCACGTCGACGCGCGTGATCGTACAGTTCCCGGAGAAGGCGGAGGACATGCTGCTTTCGGGCACGCTCGAGCACGGCGATCTGCTGTCAAAGCGCGCGGGGCTGGTCGACGAGAAAGTCGGGACTGGCCACGTGGTGATGTTCGCGTTCCGGCCCTACTGGCGGTGGCAGACGCAGGGCACGTTCGCGATGGGCTTCAACGCGATCATGAACTGGAACGATCTCGACGCGGGAAAGTAGATCGAGTGCGGCGCACGAGCGGCCCGCGCGAAAGCGCGGGCCGTTTTTTCGTGGACTATGGGCCGGACTACGGTTTCGAATTTCCTCCAAGACGGCGGCCCAATATCATCTTCACGATACTCTTATCGCCGCCGGCGGTGAGCGCGGTACCGTAGCCGAAGTTGAACTCCCACTCCGGGCCGAAGTCGATATTGACGGCGCCGTAGATCTGATGCTCCTGCTCGGCGATCGGATCGAGGCGTTTGATCGACCCCGTCGCGCCATAGTACTCGATGGCCAGATTGAGCCGCGACGTGATGTCGTAGCCAACGTCGACGTTCGGCGTGAAGTCGAACGGCTTCGCGGCGTTTGGACCGCGGAGCGACTTCCCGAGCACCGGGTTCAGCGAGACGTACCACGGGCCCATCTCCTTGTCGACGATCGGGCGCAGCTCGTACGTCCACGTGTCGGGCGAGAAGCGGGCGCGCGCGTAGCCGAACTCCTGCGACAGGCTCACGCCGACGGGCCAGTGCCAGCTATCCGGAACGCGAAAGCGCGGACGGAGGTGTGTGCCGACCCATTGGTAGCTGCCCCTTGCCGGGACAGCCGTAAACCAGTAGAAGCCAAGCTCGGTCCATTCGCTGAAGCCGTGGGTGATCTCCAGTGTTTCGTGGATGGCGTGGTTGGTTGGAAGCTCGCCGTCGGGAGACGTTAGCAGCGAGCCGCGCGTGGTGTAGTTGCTGTGCAGCTCGAACATCGTGACGCCGCGTGGGACGGTCACCGACGGGTAGACTTGGATCTCGTAGTTCTCTTGCGCGAGGAGTGGTCGCGCAAGCGCGCCGACTACGAGAAACGCGGTCGCAACCCATGGGCGAACCGAGATTACTGGCATGGCGATAAGGAGGACGATGTGGCCGGGAGGCTCGGGACACGCATCGTCCCGAGCCTCGTGTGTGCTCAAACTACGGCCGGCGGGCGTGGTTCGCTGATGGATCCTCTATTCTCGATGCTGATGGCTACGACCTCGTGAGTCCAGGAGTGACCTCGCAGCAGCCAGCGTCGCACCGCGCCCAGTCGTTGTCGTCATTCGGCGACCACTTGAATCTCGCCGTCCCGAGGACGCTCACGCCGCTGTGATCCATCCGATTGACGTGCAGGGGCCACTCGTAGGGAAAGCCGATCATCGCTAGCAGTTTGTCGAGCATCGTCGGCGGCGCTAGAGAATGCCGGAGGACACCGCTCCACCCGTTGTCTCGGCCGGCGGCCGAGTCGTGGTGAAGCAGGATAAAGTTCTCGCCCTGTTTGTAGTGCCAAAGAGTGTCGTACTTCGACTTCTTCGGAGGGGCGTTTTTGAGATAGACCGTCGCAACGTGCACCGTATCTTTGTTGAAGTCGGCAATCTTCAGCCCGCCCAAATTCGGGACTGCGATGATCGACGCGTTGAAGTCCCATTGCGCCTTCGCGATTCCGTTGCCCACCGCCGGGTGTTGTTCGTCGTTCCATCCGAAAACCTGCCAGGTTCGAACACTCTTCTTGAATCCGACGTGTTCGGACTTGTGCGGATTCGCATTACCGAGGTCGGGACTCACGATGCAAAATGCGGCGACACACTTGAGGCCGAACATCGGCCAGTGGTTTCGCCCCCCGGACGTCGTTTCGCGAAATCGAGCGATGAGGGGATAGTCGGATTCGGACCTGAATGTGCTGTCATGGTAGGGAATGACGCGCAGGGCCTGCCGCCTCAGCTCCACGGTTGGCTTCGCGCAGTAGTCGACGGAACGGATCGCCAAGAGCCTGGTGACATAGGCATGCCAGCCGTCGAACGGATCCTCGCCTGTGTGATTGAAATACACACAGCTGAACCCGGGGCGGAGGTACAGAGCCTCGTAGGTATCCGGAAGCGGCGCGGCGTTCGTATCGACGAGAATCAGTCCGACGAGAATACTCTTCTCCAATGGAACATCGAAGTCCTGAATGCGCTTCAGGCCGTCACCCGGCGCTGGCAGGATGTGGGCGAGCGGTCCGAACTCTTTGTTCCGTGTGAACAGGCGCTGATCGTCCGTGAACATGGGGATGCAACCCACGACCCACTTGAGAGAATCCATGAGCGCTCGCAACTGGGCCCCGCCAGCACTGCTGTCGACCTGGGCGCAAATCTTTGCCGTCGAGTCGGGCGGGTAGAGAACGGACAAGGCCGTGTCTTGCGGGGGAAGAACGCGCGCCTGCGGAGTAGTTGACCGGCCGCCGGCCGAGGCCTTTGCGGCTGCTTTCGTCGTGTCCTGCCGAGCAGCGCCCTGTTTTGACGCAACTTGAAACCCCGCGAACGCCGGAACCGCGACTACGACGCCGAGAACAAGGAGTCGGCGCAGCCGCACCGAGCGGCGAGCGATAGAACCTGCGACAGCATTTAGCAGACGCATTGGATCCTCCATGTGAATCCTTCTGCGGGCGCCGGCTCGACAGCCGGTCCCCCGTGCGGCGGGAACTACGGGCGAGGATGAAGCTCGCCCACGAGATCTCGAAGAGGAGGATCAGCGGTCGCCCACAGAACTCTCAAGACCGGCGACCACGTATTTAGAATCTTGGCATCATGCTTTCGAACCGCAAGCTCCAATCGAAGCGCGAGAGATCGCATCATACTTGCGACGCTGACCGTTTCGTACTGTATGGACAGAACCCATCCGGGTCGCGTCAGCACCGGATCGAGCCATGCGATGGCTCGCGCTGTGTCACCAACAGCAAGCCAGACCGTCGCCTCGGCGACACGGGCGTCTGGCGAGACTCCCTGCGCGCTCCCGTCGCGCCGGCTCTGTTGCCGCAGCAGGATCGCCGAAACGCCAGCGGCGTCCCGATCGATCGCCGCCCGTTCGGCGCGCAGAAGATAGTCCTCAGTCGAATCCGCGAGCCGCCTCACTCGCGCAGAATCGGTTGTGAACGCAAGACTAATTGCTCGGCCCACCAGATCGTACTCGAGGCGCGTTCGCGAAGCCGGCTTCGCCGGGAGGTTCGACCCGGTCGTGCGTGCGGTAATCCACTGGTCGACGAGGTCGTCAGGGATTCGCGCCGAGCATCCAGCGGCCATCAGCGCGGTGATGGAGTCCACGGCCGCACGGGAGTCATTGATCGCTCGCGCGCGCGCGAGGAGATGGCCGGCGATGGTGCAACGTCCCAGCAGCGCCGCGATGGGCGACAACGTGGACGCAAGCTCACCCGTCGCAGACTGCTGGTCTCGCAGCAACGAGTCGGCAAGCACGCGGATCGATCGAAGATCAGTCGAGTCGGTAAGACGCGCGAACTCCAGCCGAAGCATGACGTCCTCCGCCGCCAGCCGAATGCGTGCGATGTCGTCGGTCTCGAGCCGCCGCGCAACACGCATCGTGTCGACCGAAGCCGCGTCACCCGACACGCCAAGCGCCATGGCCAGAGCTTCCTTCGCACCGGCGTTGTTGGGCAGCGCAAACGACCACGAGCGCGCGATGTCGAGAACGACGGCCAACTGGTGGCGCGTCGCTGCGGCGCCGGCTTCCGGGTCAAAACGCGCGCGCCCCGCCGCGACGACCTCTCTCGGGTATGGGACCAGCTCGACGGAGTCGCCGCGCCATTCCGGCCGAGCGAGAAACCGCGTCGTATCGGGCGTCAAAGCCAACCCGCCAATCGCCTGGCGGTCGACGGCCAAGAGCTGCTGTCGCACCTGTCGATACCCGCCGGCGCTGAGGCCGCGGTGCAGGTAGAGCTGCCTTGAACGCCCGGGCGAACCATTCCGCGGCGCGAAAGTGACTACTGCGGAAGCGCCAACCGGATGGGCTGGCGCGGTCTGGGACAACGATGGAAACCTGCGACCGACATTGCCCGAGTCCGTAGAGCGCAATGAACTCCGTTTGGTTCTCCAAACGCATCGCATCGAACTCACCGCAGGCCGGCGATAGTCCGCGTTCGCCAACGCTAGGAGTGCATTCGCCAACACCGAATCTCGCCTCGGCTTCCGTACCTGCGCCTGACACGTTCGGCGACCGCCCGCCAGCTCGCCGAGGGCCTGCCGCGCGCGGAACGCACCTCCGCAAGCCAGAGCGATGCCTGGGGAAAACCCGGATCTCGTTCAACGGCTTTCGTCAGAAGCGAATCGGCGAGTCGTAGATTCCATTCGCCAGAAATCGCGCGCATCGCACGAGAGAGTTCTTGAACGGACGGCAAGCTGCGCGAACCGACCATTGCTGGATCGATGCCCTGGAGTACGAGACTGTCGGACAGGTCCATCATTCGCGTTCGATCGGCGGATTGACCGTCCTCGAACGCAACGCTCGCTTCGGATAAGCGCCGTCCCGTTTTGGTGTCATACAAGCCGGCGTGCGCTCGCCACGCGGTCCCGTCACGCGTGATCCGCCCTCGCACGAATCGGCCAGCGCCCAGGGAGCCGCGACGCGACGCGCACTGATCTCCGACGAAACGCCACCGGATCGCCGAACGGCTTCCCGCACCTTGAACTCATCCGTCGTCGACACGTCGCGCCAGCGGCCAAGTCCCTGGTACATAGCCTCGTATACCTGAGTTGAACGATCAGCGTCGTCACCCTCCATCGGTAGTAACACGATTTGCGTGGTATCTCCGACAAACTCGGTCGAGCCAACCGCGAAATGGGAGCCGATCGCGACGGCGGTAGCCAACGTCGCGACGCCCGCCGCACCCAGCGCAAGGTTTCGGAGGCGGTGGGAACGCCTGCCCGGCCGCGAGGCGCTAGTTGACGTCACGGGAGCCGCGGCGAGTGCCGCCTCGAACTCCTTCGCGTTCTGAAATCGATCGGCGGGTGCCGTAGCGAGGGCCTTCTCGAGCATCGCCTCCAGTTCCGGCGACACCGTCGGTCGAAACACGCGAACGGGCCGTGGTGGTGCAGCAAGCGTTGCGCAACAACCTGCTGCGCTGAGGCCCGACAAACGCGGGGACCCCTGCCAAACCCTCATACAGCACACACGCGAGCGAATAGAGATCGCTTCGACCATCGTAGTCCTGGTCGCCGCTCGCCTGTTCGGGACTCATGTATGCCGGGGTCCCGCGGACGAGCCCCGTCGACGTCGTCGACTCGCCGGTGAGTTGGACGATCGCGCGCGCGATGCCAAAATCCGCGAGGCACGCCTGCCCGCCGGTGAAGAGAATGTTCTCGGGCTTTAATCGCGGTGGAGTACGTTTCGCTCATGCGCGGAAGCCAGTGCATTCGCGATCGACCTGCCAATGTCGATCACATCGGCGATCGGCAACTGCTTGTCGCGCTGGAGACGCGCGCGAAACGTTCCGCCGTCCATGTACGGAAGGACGAAGAACAACCGACCGCGACTCCCCGGAATTCAGCACCGGTACGACATTCGGATGGTGCAGCTGTGCCGTCACCCGCACTTCGCGCAGGAAATCGCTCGACGGCGATCTCCGTCATGAGCTCTTCACGAGGACTCTTGACAGCGACCATTCGGCTGAAGTCGCGATCGCGCGCGAGCCACACGATCGATGTGGCTCCGCGACCGAGCTCTCGCTCAACGACATACCGGCCGGCAAACTCGCCCGAGAGAGGACTCGGCGAAACGGTCACGGACGATCCGAGGAGATAGGAATTAAAAGTCTGCAATACGGACACTATCTCCCGCCAGATGCGGGCTCGATTGACGCATCCCTCCGGTCGGGATATATCCGCAACCATGTTTCGCTCATTCCTTACTGGTCGGTGTCGCGATTGCGCGTCGCCGCCGCGAGCACCCGACGCCGCGCGCAGTCGCCGGTCGACGCCGATCTGGCCCGCTACATCAACGCGATTCGCGCGATCGACAATCACGCGCACCCATGCGCCCCGTCGCACCGGGCGCGCCGGCCGACACCGACTTCGACGCCCTCCCCCTCGACGGCATCCCGCCCTTCGACCTCCCCAACCGGCTCAAAGCAGACGACCCGATCTGGCGCGCCGCCCAGAACGCTCTTTACAAAATCCCACTGGACCAGACCGGCCCGGCCTACCACACCGCGCTCAAGGCCGCCGGCGCCGCCGCGATCAAGTTGCACGGCCTGGGATTCCCCGACTGGGCGCTCGACCAATCGAACATCGACGTCATGATGGCGAACCGGATCGCGATGGGCCCCGGCCTCGAGCCAGCGCGCTTCAAGTGGATCGCCTTCGCCGATCCGCTCATGCTCCCGCTCGACACGAAAGTCGAGGCCGCGCGGACGCCGGATACGCGACCGCTCTATCCGCGCGAGACGAAACTGTTACAGCGATATCTTCGCGATCTGAACATCAAGGCGATTCCCGCGACGCTCGACGAGTACCTCCGCACCGTGGTGAATGCCACGCTCCAGCGCGAGAAGTCGAATGGCGCCGCCGGGATCAAGTTCGAGGCGGCATATCTGCGTCCGCTCGACTTCGACGATCCGGACGTGACGGCCGCGCGGCGGACCTATGCGAAATACGCTCGCGGGGGCACCCCGACGCGCGCCGAATACAAGAATCTCGAGGACTATCTCTTCCGCGCGATCGCGCGCGAAGCGGGGCGGCTCGAGCTGCCGATCCAGATTCACGTGCTGGAGACGTTCGGCGGATTCTACTCGCCGCGAGGAAGCGCGCCGCATCTGCTCGAGCCGGCCTTCAACGATTCGACGTTGCGCGCGACCAAGTTCATCATCGTGCACGGCGGATGGCCGCTCGTCGGCGAGACGCAAGGGATGATCAGCAAGCCGAACGTGTACGCCGACATCTCGATGATGGACGACATTCTCTCGCCCACCGTGCTCGCGGGCGTGCTCCGTCCGTGGCTCGGCGAGTGGCCGGACAAGGTTCTGTTCGGAACGGACGCGTTCGATGGCGGAGCGGAACAGGGATGGGAGCAGGTGGCCTGGGTCGGATCCACGACAGCGCGTCGCGCACTGGCGATTGCCCTCACCGGCATGCTGCGCGACGGCGAGATCAGTCGCGACCGCGCACAGGCGCTCGCGCGCATGGTGCTGCATGACAACGCGGCGGCCGTCTACGGGCTGTCCAAGTAGGCCAGCTACGTTTCCGGGCATGGAATTCCGTCGATCGCTGCTCTTCCTTCTGGCGTCCGCGATGGCGACGCCACTCTCGGCGCAGGCGCGCCGCCAGATCTCCGACACGCTCGCGCTTCCGAGCGCTCGATCTGCCGGCGCCGAACGAGTACCGGTCTGGGTCCGGCCGGCCCGGACCGAAGTACTGGCAGCAGAAGGTCGACTATCGGATCGTCGCCGAGCTCGATCCCGGACAGAACGAGCTGCGCGGCCACGAGACGATTCACTACGTCAACCACTCGCCCGACCCGCTCCCGTATCTGTGGCTGTTCGTCGAGCAGAATCTCTGCGAGCCGAACAGCCTTACGAACATTCTCAACCAACCGCCGCTCGTCTTCCTGGGCTCGACGTTCGACTTCTCCTGCCAGGGCTTCAACAGCGCGCCGCGCCTCGAATCGCTCACGGTCAACGGCGCGCAGGTGAAGCGAACGCGGTACGGAACGACGCTTCGCGTCGATCTCGCGACGCCGTTGGCGCCGGGCACCTCCATCGACCTCGTGGCCGACTGGCATTTCAAAGTCCCGGCGATGGCCGGCGGCCGGATGGGGCACGACGGCCTGCTCTACGAGATGGCGCAGTGGTATCCGCGCATGGCCGTCTACGACGACGTCCGCGGCTGGAACCACGAGCCGTACATCGGCGCGGGCGAGTTCTACCTCGAGTATGGCGACTTCGACGTCACGCTCGCCGTGCCGGCGGAGAACCTCGTCGCGGCCACCGGAGAGCTTCAGAATTCCGAAGCGACGCTGACGGCCGAGCAGCGGCGACGCCTCGCGCTGGCGCGACGGTCGGACACCGTCGTGGCGATCATCGCAGCAAACGAGGCGGCCGACATCGCGAAGACCCGCCCAGCCACGCGCCGCCCCGGACATCCCGCACAGATCGAGTGGCACTTCACGGCGCGCGACGTTCGCGATTTCGCGTTCGCCACGGCGCCCGGCCTACGCTGGGACGCGAGCGGCTACAAGGGCGTGCTGGTCGACGCGCTGTATCGTCCGACGGCCGACAAGTGGCACGAAGCGGCGAAGATGCAGCACGACGCGATGCAGTACTTCTATGAACAGTGGTACAAGTACCCCTGGTCGCACGCGACGACGGTCGAGGGTCCGATCGAAGGGATGGAGTATCCCATGTTGACCTTCGTGCCCAACAGCCCGACGCGCGAAGACCAGGAGTGGGCGGTGATGCACGAGCTGGGACATCAGTGGTTTCCGATGATCGTCGGCTCGAACGAACGGCTCTATCCATGGATGGACGAGGGGTTCAACACCTTCATCGACCTCGGCAATGCCGCGTCGTACTTCAAGGGCACTTCCTACGGCGACACGATCGAAGCGCATCCCCTGCACCTCTACGCCGAGCACGCGACGCCCGGCAATGAGCAACCGCTGATCAGCAAGCCGGTGGAGGTTCGCGATCTCTTCTGGACGGGCTATCAGAAGCCGGCGCTCATGATGCAGCTGCTGCGCTATGAAGTGCTCGGCACGGATCGCTTCGACGCGGCGTTCCGCGAATACATCAAGACGTGGGCGTTCAAGCACCCGACGCCGTCCGACTTTTTCCGATTGATGCGCGATCAGTCGGGCATGGAGCTCGACTGGTTCTGGCGCGACTGGGTGTTCACGACGGCGCGGCTGGATCAGGCCGTCGACTCGGTCGCGCGCGGCAGCGTCTACCTGAGCAATCGGGGGAGCATGATGATGCCCGCCGAGCTGTCGATCACCTTCGACGACGGAACGACGTCGGTGGTGAAGTTGCCCGTGGAGATGTGGAATCTCGGCGATGCGTTCGTGTATCGGGTGCCGGGGGCGAAGGGCGTGCGCGCGGTCGTGGTCGATCAACGACGGGCGTTACCAGACATCGAGCGGTCGAATAACCGCTGGCCTCGAGGGTAGCCGCTCGTCGGCGCGCCTGCAACCTGTTGATCAGGCCAGCGCGTCGACGATCTCGCGGATGCGCGCCGGATCGAGCTCGCAGCGCGCGTGCACTTCGCTCACACTCGAGCTCGCGACGATCGCGCGCGCGTTGGGGCCGCGCACTTTGCCGCCGGCCATGATCACGATGCGACCCGCGGACTGTGACACGAGCTCCGACAGCCGATCGACGCCGTCGATTGCCGGGCCGGGGCCGCCGCCCGTGAGCACGCGCGCGATCCCCGCGTCGATCAAGGTCTCGAGCGCGGCCGACTGGTCGCGAGCTTCGTCGAAGGCGCGGTGGAACGTCACGGGCGTTCCGTTCGCGCGCGCGACCAGCTCGCGCGTCCGCGCAGCGTCGACGTCGCCTCGTTCGTCGAGCACGCCGATCACGACCATGCCGGCGCCGTGCGCGAGCGCCATCTCGAGATCGCGACGCATTTGATCCAGCTCGGCGTCCGTGTGAACGAACGACCCGCCGCGGGGGCGGATCATCACCGACACCGGAACGCGGACGCGTCGCTTGACGTCGTCGATCACTGCGGCGCTCGGCGTAGTACCACCGACGTCGAGACGGTCGCACAGCTCCAGGCGCTGGGCGCCTCCCTCGACCGCGGCGAGCGACTCGGCGAGCGAGCCGACGCAAGCTTCGACCAACGTCATCGCGCGGGGCGCTTCTCGAGCGTCGGGTTCCGGTTGTACAGCTGCGACTGCCCGCGCGGAATGCTCAGCGACTGCCATGGCGCTTCCGCGAGCATTCGGGCGAGCAAGATGATCTGGCCGACGTGCATCGCCACGTGCGCAAGTGAACGGCAGAGCGCGGCGTGGACCGTCAACTCCTTTCCGCGAATCGTCACGATTCGCTCGAGATCGGTGTCGGAGAGGTTCGTGAGCTCTGCCTCGAGGGTCGCCCAGCCCTTCGTCCATGCCTCGTCGACGAGGGCTCGCGTGAACGCGCCGTCGTCGAACTCGCGGTCGCGATCGCGCCACGGCTTTTCGCCGTCCTCGGTGAGAAAGTTGGCGAAGCGGGACGCGAGATTGCCGCCGATGTGCCGAACGAGCACGGCGATCGAGTTGCCGTCTGGCACCATCACGCGATTCAGCGCCTCGTCCGATACCTGCGCCATCGCCTTTTCGGCGAGCGCGCGGTACCGCGCGTACTCGTCGACGAAGTCCTTCACCAGCATCGTAGCCTCGGGTTTGCAGCCATTCTATCTTCACTCGGTCCAGTCGCTTCGCGCAACGTCCAAGGCGCTCTCGATGCTCTATCACGACCCTCCGAGATTTCCGCGCGGCTTTCGCTGCGCCAGTCGCAACTGCGGGCTCAAGCCGAGCGCGAAGGATCTGACGCTCTTCGTGAGCGACGCGGATGCGTCCGCCGCCGCCGTCTTCACCCGCAACCAGTTCCCCGGCGCGCCGATCATTCTCGGCCGTGAAACGATTCGCGGACGGCGGCTTCGCGCGATCGTCGCGAACAGCCGGTACAGCAACGTCGCCACGGGCGAGCGCGGACTCGACCATGCGCGGCGCATGGCCGCCGCGGCGGCAGCAGAGCTTCAGGCGGTGCCGGAGCGCGTGCTCGTGAGCTCGACGGGCGTCATCGGCGTCGAGCTGCCGATCGATCTCATCGAGCGCGGCATTCGCGGAATGTCCGTCGACCTGCAAGACGATCCGCTCGTCGGCGCCGAGGGGATCATGACGACCGACACGCACCCCAAGGCGCTCTCGGCGACCGTCGGCAACGCCACGATCACCTGGGTGGCGAAGGGCTCCGGCATGATCGAGCCGAACATGGCGACGATGCTGTCGTACATCTTCACCGACGCGGCGATCGACGCCGAGGTGCTCGACGGCATGTTGCGTCGCGCGGTGGATGTCTCGTTCAACATGCTATCGGTCGACAGCGACACGAGCACGTCGGACACGTGCGCGATTCTCGCGAACGGACAGGCCGGTGAAGTCGACGCGGCGCAATTCGAGGAGGTACTGACCGCCGGCTGCGTTCGCATGACGGAGATTCTGGCGCGCGACGGCGAGGGGGCGAAACATCTCCTGCGCGCGAAGGTGCGCGACGCGGCCAGCCCGACCGATGCCCGGCGGATCGCGAAGTCGATCGTGAACTCGCCGCTGATCAAGACGATGGTGTTCGGCGCCGATCCGAACGTCGGTCGCCTGCTCATGGCGGTCGGCAAGTGCTTCGACTGCGTGATTCCCGCCGCGTCGACCGACGCATGGATCAACGGTCACGCCGTGGTCCGCGGCGGGCGTCGCCTCGAGTTCGACGACGCGACCGTCCGAGCCGCGCTCACAGGCCGAGGTCGTGGACCTCGAGGTCTCACTCGGCGCCGGAGAGTTTTTCGCGACGGCGTATGGGTGCGATCTCACGCAAGGGTACATCGACGAAAACGCCGCGTACTACTCCAGTTGAAGAGGGGTGCGGCTCGACCTGCATCTCCACACCGACAACGAGCGCGCAGGCGCCGATCAGTCGACGACGGCGATGCATTCGATCTCCATGCGTGCATTGAGTGCAAGTCCCGTGGAACCGAACGCACTTCGCGCCGGGAAATGATTGCGGAAGTACGTCGCGTAGATCTCATTCATCGCGGGCCATTCCTTCATGTCCGCCATGAAGACCGTGCATTTGACGACTTGATCGAGCGACGAGCCGCTCTTCTTCAGCACGTCGGAAATGTTGTTGAGCGCCTGGCGGGCTTCCGCCTGAATGCCGCCGGGGACGACTCTGCCCGCGGTGTCGGTGCCGATTTGTCCCGCGAGAAAGAGCAGGTGGCCGACGCGCACCGCGGGCGAGAACGGATTCCGCGGCCGACCGTACGGCGTGAGAAACTCGGGCACCGGTGACGGTTCTACGCGCGTGCACGCGCCAAGCGTGAGGGCCGCGACCAGCAACAATGGGAGCGAGCGTGGCATTGGAGTGAGGTGAGGGTGGATCAGCTCATTTCGCCTTCGCGACCTGTCCAGCGAGATGCAGCGCCGTGGGATGCCGCGGCTGGTAGAGGCCGAGCGTCACGCCCTCGGCGATCGTGATCGACGTGACACGTCCCCAGCCCTGATCGGATATCTCGCTCGCGGCGTCGACGCCTTTGGCCTTCAACTCGGCGAGCGTGCGATCGATGTCGTCGCACATCAGATACAACTCGTGCGATTCGCCCTCCTCGGCGGGATGAATTCCGAGCTCCGCCGGCGGCAGGGCGAAGATGAGCCATCCGCGGCCGGCATCGACATTCGGCGAGCCGACGACGTCGCGGAAGAAGGCGCGGACGGCATCCGGATTCTTCGTGTAGATGAGCGCATGCACTCCGGTGATCATCACTCGTCCCCGTTGGGCGGCCCATCATACTGCACCGACCCGGCGAGGGCTTCCAGGGCGCGACTCTCTCCCCTTGTGTGGTCAAGGCAACGGTTTTACGATCCCTTGTGTCACAAGGGGTAGATATGACTTGGCGCCAGGTATTTCGCCTGCCCCGCGGCAAGCGAGGCATCGAACGGGACGTCGACGAGGAGCTCGCGTTTCATCTCGCGATGCGCGCGGACCGGCTGCGCGGCCAAGGGCTCCCGCCGGACGATGCGGACGCGACCGCCCTGGCGCGGTTCGGCGATCCGACGCGCGTTCGCGACGAGTGCATCACCATCGACACGCGGTTCGAACGGGAGGTTCAGTTCATGGAATGGCTCGAGTCGATCTGGACAGACTTTCGGTACGGACTCCGAACGCTGCGCCGCATGCCGATGTTCACGGCGGTGGCAACGATCACGCTGGCGCTCGGCATCGGCGCCACGACGGCGATGTTCACTCTCGTGAACGGGATTCTGCTTCGCCCGCTTCCCTACCCCAATGCAGACCGTCTCGTCCGCGTCATCCAGTCGTACCCCGAGAAGGGCCTCGACACGTGGGGATTGTCGCAGCAGAACCTCGCGATGTACCGCGACCGCGCAACGGACTTCGAGGCGTTCGCCGGCTTCCGCGGCGGCGCGGTCACGATGCGAGGCGACAACGGACCGGAGTGGCTGACGGCCGTCCGCGTCACCGCCGACTTCTTCAGAGTGCTCGGCGTGCATCCGGCGATCGGCCGCGAGTTCACACGCGAGGAGGATTCACCGGGCCGCAACAACGTCGCGATCCTCGCCAACGCGTTTTGGCTGACCCGCTTCGGCGGCAAGCCGTCGGTGATCGGAACGGTCGTCGAGGTCGAGGGCCAGCCGACGCGTATCGTCGGCGTGATGCCGCCAGAGGTCGGCTTTCCGAATCCGGGCATCCAAATCTGGCTGCCGATGGGGCTCGATCCGACACGAACGCACGGATGGATCAACGCCGGACTCGGTCGTCTCAAACCCGGCGTCTCCATCGAGCACGCGAAGCGACAGACGACCGCCATCATGTGGGATTGGGCGCGGCGCGAAACGCCGCTCGTGAACGCTCCTCCGGGAGGGCCAGAGCGGACGAAGATGGCGACGATCGTCACGCCGCTGCGCGAGTCGATGACCCGCTCGTCGGCGCGTCCGCTCACCGTGTTGTTCGCCGCCGTGACGCTCATCCTGCTCATCGCCACGGCGAACGTCGCGACGTTGCTCTCGAGTCGAGCGGCGGCGCGACAGCGTGAGATCGGTCTGCGGGCGGCGCTCGGCGCGACGGGATCGCGCGTCATACGACAGCTGTTGACGGAAAGCGTCGCGCTGGCCCTGCTCGGAGCGGTGGTCGGCGTCGCGCTCGCGGTTGTGGGCGTTCGCGCGTTCGCCGCATCGGGACTCGGCGCCCTGCCGCGCATGAGTGAAGTGCACGTCGACGCACGCGTGCTCGCCTTCACGCTCACCGTGTCGGTCGTGAGCGGCCTGCTGTTCGGACTTCTCCCGGCATTTCACGCCGGCCGATCGCGGCTGACGTCGGATCTCACGGCCGGCCAGCGCGAGAGCTCGCATCGCGGCGCGCGTCGTGTGAACAACTCGCTCGTCGTCGCGCAGCTGTCGCTCTCGGTGATCCTGCTCGTCGCGGCCGGTCTCGTGCTGAAGAGCTTCGCGCGGCTCACGCACGTCGATCTCGGCTTTCGTCCCGACGACGTCACGTCGATCACGCTGCCGCTTCCGCAGCGAATGAACAACGCGGCCGCGATGGCGGCATTCGTACGCACATCGCTCGAGCAGGTGCGGGCGGTTCCAGGAGTGAAGTCGGCTTCCCTCGCATGGACACTTCCATTCGAGGGCGGCGGCAACGTCGACGGTTTCATGATCGACGGGCGACCCGCTCCGGCGAACGGCACCGAAGAGCAGATGATGCAGGTCGCGGTGAGCCCGGACCATTTCTCGACGCTCGGAATTCCGCTGTTGTTCGGGCGCGATTTCACGACCGCCGACGACTCGACCGGCGCGAGCGTGGCGATCGTCGACGAAACCATGGCGACGCGATACTGGCACGGCGCGGACGCGATCGGCAAACGAATCCGCACCGGCGGCGACGACGTGTGGTTCACGATCGTCGGCGTCGTCGGCAACGTGCGCGATCTGGACGTCGCGAACGCGGGCATGCCGCATCTCTATGTGAGCATTCCACAGGTGGGCGGGTCGCGCCTCTCACTCGCCGTCAAAACGGCGGGTGACGCGGCGAACGTGATCCCGGCCGTGCGGCGCACGATCGCGCGGATCGAGCCCGGGATTCCATTCTATGGAGAACGAAAGCTGACGGACATCGTCGACTTCTCGTTCGCGTCGCGACGCCTCGTCAAGATTCTGTTGTCGGGGTTCGCGCTCCTCGCCGTGACGTTGGCTGGCGTGGGGATCTACGGCGTGATGTCGCTCCACGTCGCGAATCGCAGCCGCGAGTTCGGCATTCGGCTCGCCGTCGGGGCAGAGCCTGGACGGCTCGTTCGGCTCGTTCTCGGCGAAGGGGCGCTGCTCGCGCTCGCCGGCGTCGCGGTCGGTGTGATCGGCGCGCTCATTGCGACGCGGTGGATTCAATCGCTGCTCTACGATGTGAGCGCGACGGATCCGATCGTGTTCGCGATTCTTCCGCTGACGCTGGCGTTGATTGCGCTCGCGGCGTGCTACCTCCCGGCGAGGAGAGCCGCGAAGAGCGATCCTTTGGTTGCGCTAAAGAGCGAATAAGGTGTGAACGTTTTCGATACGGGCACCAACTGAGGGAACGGGCACGAACTGGACCACGGAAAGCTGCGGCTTTTGACTTATCAAAGAAGAAGTCTTCCGAAGTGCAGTTCGTGCCCGTTGCTTCTTCCGTTAGTGCCCGTATCTCATCGTTGATGCCAAACACCGCGCTCTACAGCCGATACAACTCACGTGCGTTGCCGCCGGCGATCTTTTTGCGCTCGACGTCCGACACGTTCAACGCGCCGATCGAGGACTTCATCTTCTCGATGCTGCCGATCTGGTGCGGATAGTCGCTCGCGGCCATGACGTGGTCCGCGCCCGCGAAGTCGACCGCGAGGCGAACGGCCATCGGATCGAAGTTGACGCCGTCGTAATAGAAGTTTCGCAGATACTCGCTCGGCTTCCGCGAGATGTCGGCGCGACAGTCAGGGAACGCTTCCCAACCCCGATCGAGTCGTTCGGCCAGATACGGAATCGCGCCGCCGAGGTGGCTCAACACCCACTTGATGTTGGGATACTTCTCGGGGATGCCGGCGAAGACGAGCTTCGCCGCGGCGAGTGTCGTGTCGCCCAGGAAGCCCACCAGCGGCATGAGCCAGTAGTCGGTCATCGCCTCCACGCCAACAGGATCCGTGGGGTGGATGTGCAGCACGGCGCCCAACCGATTCGCTTCGGCGTAGAGCGGATGAAACCGCGCGTCCGAGAGGGCGACGCCGTTCACGTTGCTGAACAGCATCGCGCCGCGCATCCCGAGCACGGTGACAGCACGAGTCAGCTCGGCCACCGATGCGGCCGGATCATTGAGCGGAAGCGTGGCGAGCGCCGAGAACCGCGGCCCGCGCTCCTTGACGATGCGCGCGAACGCGTCGTTGACGAGACGCGCAAAACGCACCGCGCGATCGGGCGGCTCGACGTGCGTGCCCGGCGTGGTGAATGTGATGATCTGCGTGTCGACGCCCTCTTTCTCGAGCACCGTGTGCCGGTACGCGATATCGCGATGGCCGCGCACCGCCACGTTGAAGTCGCCGGGATAGTGGAGGCACGGATTTCCGTCCGCGTCGATCGTCAGCTTGACGGCGCTGTCGCCAGCCTTCAGCGCGTCCAGGTATTCCGGCGGATAGAAGTGGTTATGGACGTCAATCAGCATGTTGGGCGGTCGAAGGTGAGAGGTTGCGCAGCCAGAGGTAGTAAATCGGCAGACCGGCGAGGACGAGCAGAAGGCCGAGCGCGCTCTCCTTGGGATCGTGGACGATCTGATTCACCACGATGTACGCCGAGCTGACGACAAAGATGATCGGAATGAAGGGATATCCCCAGACGCGATATGCCGGATTGTAGGTGCCTCGCGTTCGAAGGCGAATGAGTCCCGCCGCCATGAGCGCGAAGAAGATCCACTCGGTGTAGACGACGCGCGTGAAGAGCGCCCGGTAGGTCCCCGTCGAGACGAGAACGACCGCCCACACGCCTTGCAGGAGGATCGCACGATGCGGCGTGTGGAAGCGCGGATGTATTGCGGCCGCCCATCCGACGAGCAATCGGTCGCGCGCCATGGCGAGATAGGCGCGCGGACCCGACAGGATTACGCCGTTCAGGGCCCCGAACGTTGAGACGACGACGATCGCCGACATCAGCGCGGCGCCACCGCGCCCGAGCACCGCGTCCGCCGCATCGGCGGCAACGCGGTTCGAGCCGGCGATCTTTTCCGGCGTGAGCACGTGGAAGTACGCGGCGTTGAGCGCGATGTAGCACGCCGTGACGATGAGCACACCAACCCACAGCGCGCGTGGAATCGTGCGCTCAGGGTCCTTCGTCTCCTCAGCCGCATACGTCACCATGTGCCAGCCGCCAAACGCGAACAGTCCAGCGACGACAGCTAGCGGGAAGTGCGACGCCGTGAACGGTGGCGACGACGGTTGCGGTAGAATGCCTTGGGCAAGCCGCGGCGGATTGAGCGGAAGACGCGGGCCGACGAGGAACGCGACGACGATGATCGCCGCGATCGCAGCGACCTTGAGAATCGTCAACGTCGTTTGTACGAGGCTGCCCTGCCGAACGCCGACGTAGTTCACCGCGGTGAGCACGATGACCGCGGACACGGCGAACACGCGCAGCCCCGCGTCGCCGACTGGAAAGAAAAAGGCGAAGTAGCGCGCGAACACCATCGCGATCACGGCGATGATGCCGGTGTGCATCGTCCAGAACATCGCCCAGCCCCAGAGGAATGCGACGGCGGGCGAGAAGGCTTCGCGGAGGAACACATACACCCCGCCCGCGTGCGGATAGGCCGAGGCGAGCTCCGCGGCGATGAGTGCGCCGAACAGCGTGAGAATGCCGGACACGATCCACACCGAGTACACGCCGCCGACCGTCGGGACCGCGCCGGTGATGACGGACGGTTGGACGAAAATCGACGCGCCGATGATGATGCCGACGACGAGGGCGGTCGCGTGCAGCGCAGTGATCGAGCGGGACAGCATGGCGCGGAAACCTGCGTGCAGGGCGGATGACCTGCCAGAGGCGAGCACGGCCGTCTCACCGCCGGGACGTGAAAATGTCCGACTTCTCGGACGGTTGAGGGGCGATTGGTGTGTTTCAGATCACCAGTGCCTGCGCCGACCGGCAATGTGCGGTCGCGCAACTGGCAGTGGCCGAGTGAGTTGCGCGGTTGAGCGCGCTCCTGGATAGACCAACGGCCCATGCGGCATGCCGGCTGCTTTTGTAGTGGCCGCAGTGCCTGATCGCGTTCGGGTGGCGATCGGCCCACCACAGGAGCAGTCAATGAACATGCATCGTTGGATTTGGCGTTCACTTCCCGCGGTTTCGATGGCGACGGCGTTGGTCGCCGGCGCCGCGTCCGTTTCGTCAGCGCAGTGGGGCACCAATCGCGGTCAGGGCGAAGAGCTCTTCGAGTGGAACGGCTCGGTCGACCGCGAAGTGCAGATCGTCATGCGCGGCAACCGCGTCTGGACGAACAACATCGGCGGAACGGAATCAGGCCGCTACAACGCGCGTCCCGTCGGCAGCATGCCGCGGCAGACGGGCCAGGTCGTCGTGCAGCTCGTGAACGGCCGCGGCGATGTCGACGTCATTCAGCAGCCGAACGCCCAAAACGGGTACTCCACCACGGTGCGAATCCGCGATCCGCGCAGTGGCTCGGACCGGTATCGAGTGGTGGCGTACTACGAGGGCTATTCGAACGGCGACGTCTACGGCGACGATCGCTCGAACGGACGGCGTGGGGACGAGATGCGTCGCCGCGGCGACAATGACGACCGCAACGGTGACTACGACCGCAATCGCGGCTACGGCCAGAACGGCAACACCGTGATGCACTGGACGGGCAACGTCGACGACCAGCTCGAGATTCGGATGCAGAACGGCCAGGTAGTCTACCGTACGCTGCGAGGCAACCAGCCGACTGGCATGCGCGCGAACGGCGTCGGCGCGCAGATGCCGCGCAGCAACACGACGCTGAGCGTGGTTCAGCACTCTGGCCGCGGTTCGGTGTCGGTGGTGCAACAGCCGTCGGCATGGAACGGGTACACGACCGTGCTGCGAGTGAATGATCCGCAGGGCGGCTACGGGTACTACGATTTCGATCTGGTCTGGCGGTAAGCGGGACAGCGGGCGAAGTGATGTGGGGGGGAAGAGGCGAAAGCCTCTTCCCCCCTTCTCTTTTTCCAGCGACACTTTCTGCATGACCCCTGTCAGCCGGGGCGCCGCGAGACCGCGCCGCGCGTTTCCTGTGTTCCGTTTTCCGCTTCGCCTATCCGTCGCGGTGCTGCTTCTGGGCGCGAGCGTCCTTCAGGCTCAGCTCCCCGCAAAGCTCAGCGACAGCGCGTTCTGGAAGTTGGTGACCGACATCTCCGAACCAGGTGGCATGTTCCGGTCGGACAACTTCGTCTCGAACGAGATCACCTATCAGTGGGTGATTCCCGATCTCCTCCGCACCACGAAGCCGGGGGGCGTGTACCTCGGCGTCGGGCCCGATCAGAACTTCACGTACATCGTGGCGCTCAAGCCGAAGATGGCGATCATCTTCGACATCCGGCGCCAGAACATGCTGACGCACCTGATGTACAAGGCGCTCATCGAGCAGTCGACGGATCGCGCCGACTTCGTCTCGCGCTTGTTCGCGCGCGCGCGGCCGAGCGGGCTGGATTCGACGTCGACACCGGAGGCGATCTTCGTCGCCTTCGCGACGATGCCGCCGGACAGCGCGCGCTTCCGGCGCACGATCAACGGCGTTCGCGACTGGCTGCGGAAGACGCATGGCTTTCCGCTCTCGGACGAGGACCTCAACACGATCGCGTACGTCTACGAGGCGTTCGTCACCTGGGGCCCGGACATCACGTACAACTCGAATACGCGGAACGCATTCGGCCGGGGCTCGATGCCGAGCTACGCGGCGCTGCAAGTGGCGACGGACAGCGACCGCGTGCACCGAAGCTACCTGTCGACCGAGGCCGCGTTTCGTGCGCTCAAGGAGCTCGAGACGAACAATCTGTTGGTGCCCGTCGTCGGCGACTTCGCCGGCCCGAAAGCGATTCGGGCCGTCGGCCAGTATTTGAAGGACCGGAAGACCACGGTCACGGCGTTCTATCTGTCGAACGTCGAGCAGTACCTGTTCAATCAAGGCGATGACGCGCACAACTTCTTCGAGAACGCGGCCACGCTGCCGATCGATTCGTCGAGCACCTTCATTCGATCGGTGTTCAACATGACGCCGTACGCGCGCGCGCCGATGATCGGGCCCTACATGCGCGGGCAGCAAATGCTGGCGTCGATGCTCGGGCAGATCACGCTGTTCAAGGACGGGAAGCTGACGCAGTACTTCGACGTGATTCAAACGTCGCGCTGACCCCAGTGACCGTTCCCTCCCCCACCCTCCAGGCGCCTCCGTTCGACATCGACGCCTGGCGAAGCCAAATCCCGCTGCTCGAGTCGTGCGTGCCGATGAACAACTGCTCGCAGGCGCCGCAAACGCGGATCACGCGCGCGGCCGCCGAGCGGTACCTCGACGGCTGGAATGAGGTCGGGATGGACTGGGACACATGGATGAACGAAGTCGGCCTGGCAAAGATCGAGTTCGCGAAGCTGATCAATGCGTCGCCGGAGGAGATCGCGGTGTTCGGCTCGGTCTCCGAGGCGACGAGCGCCGTCGCGAGCGCGCTCGATTTCTCGCGACAGCGGCGCAAGGTCGTCGTCACCGAAGCCGAGTTTCCGACGATCGGACACGTGTGGCTCGCGCAACAGCCGCGGGGCGCGGAGGTGGTGTGGGTGCCGGTGCACGACGGACAGATCCGCCTCGAGAGCTACGATCCGCTCGTCGACGACCGCACGCTGCTCGTCTCGGCGTGTCACGGCTACTACCTGGACGGCTTCGTTCAGGACGTGCGCGCGCTCGCCGAGCGGGTTCACGCGAAGGGGGCGCTGCTCTACGTCGACGCCTATCAGACGCTCGGCACCATGCCCGTGGACGTGCGCGCGATGGGCATGGACTTTCTCGCCGCGGGCAATTTGAAGTTTCTCATGGGCGTGCCCGGGATCGCGTTCCTGTACGTTCGGCGAGAGTTGATCGGGACGCTCATTCCGTCCGTCACCGGCTGGTTCGGCCGCGCGAATCCGTTCGCGTTTCAGGTCCGGGAGCTCGACTGGTCGCCGACGGCGAGCCGATTCGACGCGGGAACGCCGCCGGTCATCAACGCATTCATTGCCAGATCAGGCATGAGCATCATCAATGACCTCGGCACCGCGAACATTCGTGCGTGGCTCGAGGTGCTCGGCCAGCGACTGATCGACGGCGGCCGCGCCCGCGGCCTGACGATTCTCGGACCCACCGACATGGCTCGAAAGACGTCGACCACCGCGTTCGTCGTGAACGACTCGCACGCCGTGGAAACGGCGATGCGCGCGCGCGGCGTCCTCCCGACGGCGCGCGGTCCGGTGGTTCGCCTCGCGCCGCACTTCTACAACACGATCGAGGACGTGGAGACCGCGCTCGAGACCCTGGCGGCAGTGATCGCGCCCGCGTGACGAAAGCCATCACCGGACGCGAGACCTTCGCGTCGAGACTCGGCACGATGATGACGATCATCGGCGTGGCGATCGGACTCGGCAACGTATGGCGCTTTCCGTACATGGTCGGAAAGTTCGGCGGCGCCGCGTTCGTCCTGTTCTATGCGCTCGTGTCGGTCGTGATCGGCGTGCCGGCGCTGATGGCGGAGTTCGCGCTCGGACGCGAGACGCGGCGCGGTCCGGTCGGCGCGTTCGCCGCCGGCGGCCTGCCATTCGGAACCGCGATCGGGTGGTTTTTCTTCGTGGTGGTGACCGCGGCGACCGGCTACTACACGGCGGTGATCGGCTGGGTCTTGTACTACGCGGTGGGCCAGCTCGCGAATGGCCTCGGCGTTCCACTCGACGCGGCGGCGGTCCTGCCGCCCGATGCCGGGTTCGTCGCCAAATCGTTCGTGCTTCAGTTGATCTGCACGGGAACGGTCATCGTCACGTGCGCCGTCGTGGTGAGCCGAGGATTGCGCGGCGGCATCGAGAAGGCCAGCAAGGTGGTGCTGCCGATGCTGTTCGTCGTGATTCTCATCCTCATGGTGCGGTCGCTGACGCTGCCGGGCGCGATGAAGGGCGTGGACTGGTACATCCTGAAGTTCCGCTGGGCCGATCTGACGCCGACGGTCATGGCGGCGGCAATCGGCCACGCGATCTTCTCGCTGTCGCTCGGCGGAACCTTCATGGTCGTCTACGGCTCGTACGTCGACGCGAAGGAAAGCTTGTCGCGTCCCGCGATCTGGACGGTGATCGGCGACACGGGGTCGGCGCTCCTGTGCGGCTTCGCGATCATCCCGGCCGTGTTCGCGCTCGGCCTTGAGCCGACGTCGGGTCCGGGACTCATCTTCGCGACGCTGCCCAAGGTGTTCGCGGCGATTCCGTTGGGGGCGTTCTTCGGATGTCTGTTCTTCATCGGGCTGTTCGGGGCGGGCTTTCTCTCGGACATCGGCGCGTTCGAGGTGCTCGTCGCGGGGCTCACGGACAACACGAAGCTCACGCGATCGAAGGCGGTGTGGATCGTCGCGGTCGCGGTGTTCACGCTGGCCATTCCGCCGACGATCAACAACGGCATCTTTGTTCCGTGGGACTTGACCTTCGGCTCCGGGATGCAGACGCTTGGGTCGCTCGTGGCCGTGGTGATCGTGGGGTGGTGCCTGAATCGATCGACGGCGCTCCGGCAGCTCGGCGCGCGAGGCGAAGAACCGGCGCCGATGTGGTTGTACTACTGGATCCGGTTCGGAATTCCGTTCGTCATCGCCGGAACGGGTGTGTGGTGGTTGTTGTCGAGTGTGTTCGGGAAGGTGCAGTCGGTGTAGCGGAGGGGCGGACGGACGCAGCGTGACCTGGAAGCAGATCCTTCGCTTCGCTCAGGATGACAACGGATGCCAGTATCGCAAACAAGCTCCACACTGATCTACCAATGCTTGAAAGACGCCGGCGTGCGGATCGTCTCCGCGCTGCCGGAGACGTGGCTCGTCCACCTCATTCGCATGGCCGAGGAGGACGAGGAGATGACGCTCGTGCGGCTGGCGAAGGAGGAGGAGGGGGTCGGCATCTCGGCCGGCGCGCACTTCGCCGGCGTCAAGTCCGCGATGCTGATGCAGAACCACGGGTTCCTGGCGTCGGTGAACGGCATCGTCAGCTGCGCGCAGCTCTATCGCATTCCGCTGTTGATGCTGATCAGCCATCGCGGCGAGTTCGGTGAGCGCGATCCCTGGCAGACGGAAGGCGGCGGCGTCACGCTCCACGTGCTCGACGCGCTGCGGATTCCGCACACGACGCTCGAGTCGCCGGATCACGTCGCGCGCCGCATCCAGAAAGCGCAGACGCTCGCGTACTCGGCGTCGCGTCCGGTGGCGGTGTTGCTGACGCGCGATCTGATGTGGGAGGAAGCGTCATGAAGCGCCGCGACGCCCTCGAAGCGATATACCCCGAGCTCGAGCAGTGCGCGGTCGTGACGATCATGGGCGCGGTCGCCGCCGAGCTCCAGTCCATAGGTCATCGTCCGAATTTTTTCTACTTGCAGCACGCGATGGGTCTCGCTTCGTCGCTCGGCTTGGGCATCGCGCTCGCGAGGCCGGAGCTGAAAGTCGTGGTGTTCGACGGCGACGGATCGCTGCTGATGAATCTCGGCGGACTCACCACGCTGGCGCGCTATCGGCCACGCAATCTCGTGCACGTCGTGTTCGACAACGAAAGCCTGCTGTCCGTCGGCGGATTTCCGACGGCGACGTCCACGGGCAGCGACCTCGCGGCGATCGCCGCGGCCGCCGGGGTCCCGCACACGGCGACCGTCAGCGGCATCATCGACTTCAAGCGGACGTTCGCGCATGCGATGTCCGCGAACGATCTCTCGACGATCGTCGCCAAGGTCGAAGCCGTCGGACCGTCGGGCTACGTCACAGATCTCTCATTGCTGGAAAATCGTTACCTGTTCGCGCGGTACCTCAAGGACCGCGCGGCCACCTCGGGACCCCGCTCATGACCCTTCTCACGCAGCTCGTCGACGCCCTCAACGGGGGCTCGCTCAAGGTCGTCGACCTCACGTCGCCGCTGGGACCGGAGACGCCGGTGATCGGCCTGCCGCCACAGTTCGGGAACTCGCCCGGACTTTCCATGGAGGTCATCTCGTGCTTCGACGACAAGGGGCCGGCGTGGTACTGGAACGTGTTGCACCTTGGCGAGCACACCGGCACGCACTTCGACGCGCCCGTCCACTGGATCACGGGCAAGGATCTGCCGGACAACACGTGCGAAACGATTCCCGCGCGGAAGTTCATCGGACCGGCCTGCGTCTTCGACGTCTCGCGCGAGGTCGCGGCGAACGAGGATTTTCTGTTGACACCCGAGCACGTCGCCGCGTGGGAAAAGCAACACGGCCGCATTCCGAAGGATTCGTGGGTGCTGTTGCGCACGGACTGGAGCAAGCGCACCGACGCGCAGTCGTTCCTCAATGTGAAGGCCGACGGACCGCACAGCCCCGGCTTTCACAAGTCGACGTCGGAATTGCTCGCCCGTGACCGGCAGGTGCTCGGCGTCGGCGTGGAGACGGTCGGCACCGACGCGGGCCAGGCGGGGACGTTCGATCCGCCATTCCCGAATCACGGCACCATGCACGGAAACGGGCGATTCGGGCTCGCGAGTCTGCGGAATCTGGATCAGCTGCCGCCGACGGGCGCGATCGTCATCGCGGCGCCGCTGAAGATCGTCGGTGGCAGTGGAAGTCCGCTTCGTGTGTTGGCGATTGCGCCTGCCTAACCGCGAGGTCTATCACGGACAGGCATGGACACTGACGGATCGACACGGAACAGCGTCGGACTCAAACGCGAAGTCGCGTCGGTTCATATGTCACAAAGTGACCACGAACCGTTGTGCTCGGAAAGAGACGATCCCGGAAACCTTCCAACCCCGAACGGTGTACTTTACATCAGCCTCGTTCGACCTGCGGTCGGGCGGGGCGTTCTTGTTTTTGCTCGCCGCTTCGATCGTCTTCAGTACAGAGAGAGAAGAGCGATCGCTTCCCTGACAGAGAGCTTCATGAACTTACCCGAGCGCATCAGCGCGGACTGGATCGGCACGCTCACGGACGCGGACCTCATCGACGTCGAGTCGCGTCTCCACGAGCGATTCACCGCGCTCGAGCGCCGGGAAAAAGTCTCGAAGGGATCGCGATACGATCTCTTCCGCAGTCCGCCGGACGTCATGGATGCATGGGACCGCTGGAGCCGCGTCCTGACGGCAACGCGCCTTCGGTCGCTCAACCCGAGGAAACGGAAGTGATGTCGGTACCCGCCACGGACGCCAAAGGCGCGGGACGCGCGGATTGGGCGAAGATCGTCGCACGCTATCAGGGTGCGGACGGCCGCCGAGCCGTCGTGCAGCTGCTCAACACGCTCGTTCCTCTCGCCGGGGTGATGTGCATCATGTACCTGTCGCTCGGCGCGCTGCCGTACTGGGTCACGCTGCTCCTCGCGCTGCCGGCGGCCGGACTGCTCGTGCGAACGTTCATCATCATGCACGACTGCGCGCATGGATCGTTCTTTCGCTCGAGGCGCGCGAACACGATCGTCGGGTGGATCACGGGTGTGCTCACGGTCACGCCCTTCGAGCAGTGGCGCCACTCACACGCGCTGCATCACGCGTCCTCCGGCGATCTCGCGCGGCGCGGCAACGGCGACGTCGACACGCTGACGGTGCGCGAGTATGAGAGCCGCTCGCGCTGGGGCCGCTTCAAGTATCGCATCGTTCGCAATCCGTTCATCCTGTTCGGCATCGGCCCGCTGCACTTCATGATCACGAATCGCATCCCGCCCAAGGGCACGTCGCTGCGCGACAAGGAAGGGAGAGCGGTCTGGTCGACGAATCTGGCACTCGCCGTGCTGATCGTGGGCGTGTCGCTGTTGGTCGACTGGCGCGTGATCGTGCTGACCTATCTTCCGGCGATGTACATCGCCGCGGCGGCGGGCATTTGGCTCTTCTACGTGCAGCACCAGTTCGAGGACACCTATTGGAAGGACCACGAGGCGTGGGACTACGCGACGGCGGCCATGCGCGGCAGCTCGTACTTCCGCTTGCCGAAGGTGCTCGATTGGTTCACCGGAAGCATCGGGTTCCATCACGTGCACCATCTCGGTCCGCGCATCCCGAACTACCGACTCCAACAGGCGCATCGCGACAATCCGATGTTCCACGACGTGACGACGCTCACGCTCGCCGGCAGCCTCCAGACGTTACGGCTGGCGCTGTGGGACGAGGAGCGCGAGATGCTCGTGAGCTTCGGCGAGGCCAAGCGGCGCCGGCACGAACGGCGCAACGCCGAGCTGTCCTCCGCCGGCTGACCCGATGATGGATCCGGCCGCGAGCGCTCGCGTCGCCGCGCTGATCGAAGAGGGATTCGAGATCTTCGATCGATTCGACCGCACGACGCGAGAGAAGGCGTTCCATCCATTCGTCGCCGCCGACTACGTGCGCGTGCTCGAGACGCTGCTCGAGGTGCAGCCGACGCTCCGGCCGCCGCCGCACCGCGCCGGAGCGCCGGCTTTTCTCGAGCTGGGCTCGGCCACCGGCGTGATCACGATCATGGCCGACTTGATCGGCTTCGACGCCGCCGGCATCGAGCTCGACGCGAGCCTCGTGGCGATCGCGCGCCAACTTGCGACGAAGTACGAGTCGCGCGCGCGCTTTGCGGGGGGCAGCTTTCTGCCGGCGGGCTACCGGTGGACCGGTCAGTCGGGTGACGGCCGCATGGGCACGATCGGCGCTGGTCCGTCGGCGTACGCCGAGCTCGGACGCGCGCTCGACGACTTCGATCTCGTCTACGCGTATCCGTGGGACGGCGAAACGCCGATGCTCGTGGACTTCGCGCGCCGCTACGGCGATCCCAACGCGCGGCTCCTGCTCATGGATCCGGTCGAAGGGCCGCGCGTCTTGAGCGTCGGGGCGTAGTCTACTCGGCGGCGCGGCGGCGCCGGCGGCGCCGGCATCACTCGCTTCACTTCGCGGTAGCCGGTGGGCGGACTGAACGTCCCGGGCGGGACTGGGCCGGGCGTGATGCTCTTCACTTCGTCCCTCACCGACAAGAGCGTCGCTTGCGTCGGCTGCTGGTCCGTCTTGCCCTTGTCGTCAGCGGGCTTCTTGTTCGCATTTTCGGCCGCCGATTTGAGCGCGCCCATGAACCCACCGAATCCTCCCTTCTTCGGCGCATCCGCCTTCTTGGCCGTGTCGGCGGCGGCGGCGACCGCGGCGTCGTTGAGCACGAGCTGGCGGTCGAACGTCATCCCCGGCGAGACGAGCGCAACGTACGTCATGCTGCGCAGCGCGACACCGGGCACCTTCGCCAACTCCTTTCCCGCCGCCTCGAACCCCGTCTTGATGCGCGGGTCGCTCGAGAACGCTGCCTGCAATCCTTGCACGGCCGGCTTGAACGTGTCGCCGACCTTTTGCGCATATGCGCGCTGGAACTCCGCGAGCGCCGCGATCTGCGGCGCGTTGTTCGATCGATATTGGTCGATCAGAAAGACCATGCTCCCCGCCTGCTCGGTCTTCTGATTCTCCGGCGTCACTTCGGCTTCCAGCGTGATCGTGAGAAAAACCCGCTCCGCGTCGTAGCCCGCGATCTTGTCGTGTTGGCCGGGCCGGTCGACGGCGACTTTGTAGCTGAACGTCAGGCTGTCCTTGCGGGCCTTCGGATCCTTTGTCTGTGCCGCCTTGGCCTGCTCGGCTTTGGCGGACTGCGCATTCTGGCGCGCCGACTCGATCCCTTGCTGCATCGCCGCCGCCATGTCGGCGAACGTGATCGTCGAATACGTCTTCTGCTTGTGGTCGATGTGGGTGAAGCTCCCGGCATCGGCATCGATGATCGTCGCGTCGGTCTCGGACTCGGTGCGGAGCTTGTGGCCGGCGACCGACGTCGTCGTTTGGACGTCGTGGATGTTCCCGCCGCCGAATCTCGCGGCCATGTTGGCAAGCGTTCCGAGCGCTCCGAAGAGGCGAACATCCGAAACACTTTGGACGACGACGCCCTGCGCGCCCACGATGGACGGCAGCAGCGCCGCGACGGCGAAGAGGTGACGAGTGCGGCAACGCATGGAGACCTCGGATGTTGGGGGCGGCCGCAGCCGATCGGCGTCCATCAGGGCACGGCCGCATGACAGTATGGACGCTGGAGCCTTAGACGGCCAGAGCTCGTATCTTTCACCGGACACATCAACCGACAGGTCATGGCGCGAATCACGGTGGCGAATCCGGTCGTCGAGATGGACGGCGACGAGATGACGCGGATCATCTGGACGTTCATCAAAGAGAAGTTGATTCTGCCCTATGTCGATCTTCCACTCGACTACTATGACTTGAGCATCACGCATCGCGACGAGACGAACGACCAGGTCACCATCGACGCGGCCAAGGCGACGAAGCGGCACGGCGCCGGCGTCAAATGCGCGACGATCACGCCGGACGAGGCGCGGGTGAAGGAGTTCAGTCTCAAGAAGATGTGGAAGAGCCCGAACGGCACCATCCGCAACATTCTCGGCGGCGTGATCTTTCGCGAGCCGATCATCATGCGGAACATCCCGCGGCTCGTGCCGGGGTGGACGAAGCCGATCGTCGTGGGCCGCCACGCGCACGGCGATCAATACAAGGCGACGGACTTCAAGGTGAAGGGCCCCGGCACGCTGACGATGACGTACACGCCGTCGGACGGCGGCGAGCCGATGCAGTTCGAAGTCGCGACCTTTGGCGCCGACGGCGGTGTCGGGATGGGGATGTACAACTTCAACGACTCCATTCGCGACTTCGCGCGCGCGAGCCTGCGCTTCGGACTCCAGCGCGGATATCCCGTGTATCTCAGCACGAAGAACACGATCCTCAAGGCGTACGACGGCGCGTTCAAAGACATCTTCGAGCAGGTGTTCCGCGACGAGTTCAAAGCGGAGTTCGACAAGCCGAGGCCTCACCTACGAGCATCGCTTGATCGACGACATGGTCGCCGCGGCGCTCAAGTGGGAAGGCGGCTACGTATGGGCGTGCAAGAACTACGACGGCGACGTGCAATCGGACATCGTGGCGCAGGGCTTCGGATCGCTCGGCCTGATGACCAGCGTGCTGCTCACGCCCGACGGGAAAACGATGGAGGCGGAAGCGGCGCACGGCACGGTGACGCGCCACTATCGCGAGCATCAGAAGGGCAAGCCGACGTCGACGAATCCCATCGCGTCGATCTTCGCGTGGACGCGCGGGCTGGCGCACCGTGGGAAGCTCGACGGCAACGTGAAGCTCACGGAGTTCGCCGCCGCGCTCGAGGCCGCGTGCATCGAGGTGGTGGAGTCCGGCCAGATGACGAAGGACCTCGCCGTCCTCATCGACGCGAACGCACCGTACTTACACACGGAGGATTTCCTGGACGCCATCGATCGCCGATTGCAGTCGAAGGTGGCGTAGGAGGACCGACGAGGCGGGCTCGACGGCCCGCCGTCACGATTCTGTCGCGGGCTGGCATCCTGGCCACCGATCGCGCCATGTTGATGCCCCCGTAACGACTCACGACTTGGTGCAAGGAGGAACGATGGCGACGACAGCGACTCCAGCTGCGGGAATCGCAGCAGTCACGGCAACCCGTGGCCGATTTGTCTGGCATGAGCTCATGACCCCGGACCCTGCCGCCGCCGAGGCCTTCTACAAGGAGGTCGTTGGTTGGCCGACCACCAAGATGGAAGGCTTCGACTACACGTTCTGGTGGGCCGGCGAAAAGATGGTTGGTGGTTTGATGGCAACCGTTCCCGAGGCGGCGGCGATGGGCGCGCCGCCGAGCTGGTTGGCGTACATCGAAGTGCCAGACGCCGACGCGAGCGTCGCACAGGTGGAGCAGCTGGGCGGAAAGGTGCTCATGCCGGCCAAGACGATGGAGCAAGCCGGCCGCTTCGCGGTGCTGCAAGATCCGCAGGGGGCGACGTTCGCCGTCATCACGAGCGCAAGGCCGCCCGAGCCGGAGAACGATCCGGCGCTCCACGAATTCTCGTGGCACGAGCTCACGACGACCGACCAGCCGGGCGCGATCAGCTTTTACGAACAGCTCTTCGGCTGGGAGAAGAAGAGCGAGTTCGACATGGGCGACATGGGCATCTACTACATGTTCGGCCGCGATCGGTTCACGTACGGCGGCATCATGAAGCAGCAGCCGGGTGGCCCCGGATCGTACTGGCTACACTTGGTGCTCGTCGACAGCGCCGACGCCGCGGCGGAGAGAGCGCAGAAGGCCGGCGCGACGTTGATGGTGGGGCCGATGGAAGTGCCGGGCGGTGATCGCGTGGCCGTGTTGAGAGATCCTCAAGGCGCGGTGTTCGCGGTGCACTCGAAGCCCGCGGCGTGAACGCCCGTGCAGTGTGCCTGGTCGTCGAGCACGAGGCCATCCGTGCTCGACGATTTTCTTCCACTGGCGGACCGCTAGGTCGACAGATTCACGAGTCGTTTGACGCCGCACTTCGTCATGGCCGCGGCGAGCTTCCGCGCGACACCGTCTGAGAGCGTGCTCGTTCCCCGAGGCGACTACGGTTTTGCGGCCACCGCCTGCGCGCGAGCGAGATGTGCCTCGAGCAGCGGAATGGTGCGATCGATGTCCTGCTGGAGGGCCGCATTGGTCGCGACCGTGCGCCATTTCTTGAGATTGTCGATCGCTTGCTGGTGCAGCTGGACTTCCGCGGTCACGAACGCGCTGTCGAAGGTGGAATCCGCGGGCATGCCGCGCAGTTGGTCGAGCGCGCGCACCTCACTGGCGCTCGCCGGATCGACGGCGCGACCGACGTCCGGGGACTCGGCGAGCTTGCGCAGCGTGTCGAGGTTGGTCCGATGTCCGGCGACCAGCAGCGCGGCCAGGTCGCGCACGGCGGGGTTCTTGGTCCGCGATGCCGCCAGCCGCGCCATCTCGATCTCCACTGAATCGCTGACGATCATGCGGTCGACGATCTTCTTCTGGATCGTTCCGGTGACCTCACCGGACGAAGTGACGACTTGCGCTCGAGCGGCGGAGCCCGTCAACAGGGCGACCAGCGCTGTGCTTGCGAACGTGAGTCCGTACGCGCGCATACTGCCTCCACGAGGGGTGTGAGTCCGGCGCTCTCCACGAGCGCGCGGGAATGGCGAGGCAAACACCGAGCCGCGTGCCGGGAGGCGCTGAACGGGCGGCCCAGAGCCGTCCTTTAGTGATCTCTCATTATCGTGGCGCCGGGACATTTTCCCCAGTCCCGGGTTCCGCGCGGGTGAACCGCGCTGGCCCTGGATGGTGATCGGGATTCCGGTTCACGTGACGGACGACGCGGCCGGCACCGGGATGGGCGCCCGCTCGTCGATCGGCTGAGGTCGTGTCAGGAAGACGTCAGGGGACTGGCGCGCCCGCGGCTCCCGTCGCCATCGTGCTCGGACATCGACACGGCACCCGGATCCACATGTCATTCAAGGCGACTCATCAGGCGCGGACGGACAACACCATCGCGCTCGAGCAGGGCGTTCGGCGGATCGACCGGCAGCCATACTATCTGGCCGCCGGTACGGAGGTGCAGGTGTTCGAGAAATGTCATGAGCGCGGCCTCCCGGTGATGCTCAAGGGCCCCACGGGCTGCGGCAAGACTCGATTCATCGAGCACATGGCGTGGAAGCTCGGCCGGCCGCTCATCACCATCGCGTGTCACGATGACCTCTCGGCGAGCGATCTCACCGGACGCTATCTGATCCGTGGCGACGAGACGGTGTGGATCGACGGGCCGCTCACGGCCGCGGCACGGCTCGGCGCGATCTGCTATCTCGACGAGGTCGTCGAGGCGCGGCAAGACACCGTCGTCGTCATTCATCCGGTGACCGACGACCGGCGCATTCTCCCGATCGAGAAGACGGGCGAGCTCGTCGAAGCCGCGCCGGGCTTTCAGTTGGTGATCTCGTACAACCCGGGGTATCAGCACGCCATCAAAGATCTCAAACCGAGCACGCGGCAGCGCTTCGTGACGATCGAGTTCGAGTTCCCGCCGGCCAGCGCGGAAGCGGAGATCGTCATGCACGAGACGGGAGTCAAGCGCGGCACGGCGAACGCGCTCGTCGAGCTCGCGCGACGCGTGCGGCATCTCAAAGAGCAAGGGCTCGCCGAGGGGCCGGGAACGCGATTGCTCGTCTCGGCGGGTCGGCTCATCGCCGACGGCATCGACGCGGGTGCGGCCTGCCGAGCGGCACTGGTCGGGCCGCTCACGGACGATCCGGATCTCGTCGCGGCGATCACGGATCTCATCGCGGCGACATTGTGATCGCTGTGCCGACCAACGCAGGGTTCTACGGACCTGATCGATCTCGCGAGGGCCATTTACCACGGACCGGCACAGTCACAGGCGGACGGGCACGGAACTGCGAGATAACTCTCTCTTGAGAAAAACGGTGACTGCAGATCCCTCGCTGCGCTCGGGATGACAATGAGGGGCGCGCGGGATGACAATGAGGGGCGCGCGGGATGACAATGAGGGGCGCGCGGGATGACGATGAGGGGCGCGCGGGATGACAATGAGGGGCGCTCGATGAGCGGCGCGCGGGATGACACACTGGTGACATGAAACCACACGGGCCAATCCGGCGCCTCGCGCTCAAGGGACGTCACGTCATTCGGGCCACGACGGTGTCCGTGCGCGCGACGCTCGCCGCGCGACGACCGGCGGTCGAGCTCGGGCAGGTGCAGCGGCGACTGGAGTTGCTGCTGACGGCGATGTACGGCCGACCGATCGCCATTTCACCCGTGCGCACGAAAAAGCTCAACTGGGCCGAGCGCGTCGCGAGGCGATTGGCCCGCGATCCCGAAGCGTACGAAGCGACGCCGGAAGTCGGCGCCGACGACATTCACCTCCCGAACGTACTCAGTGCGCACGCCGGATTCGACGCGGCGGTCGCGCGCTTTCGGCTGCTGGCGGTGGAGCAGGCCGAGCGGCTGACGCGCGGCACCGCGAGCGCCCTGCCCCGCGACGACGCGCTCCAGCGCGATCTCTATCTCCTGCGCGAAAGCATCGCGATCGACGCCAAGATCGCGCGCGTCATGCCGCGCATGCACGACTCGCTCGCCGAGGAACGTCGTGCCGCGCTGGTTCGACGGCCGCATATCGACGGGTTGACGCCACAAGAGCGCGAAGTCGAGCGACTGTTGCGGCACGTGCTCGAGACGCCGCCGGACGCCGACGAGATCGTCTCTCGCACGCCGCGCGACTCGCTCGAGTGGGCGCGCGAGATGGCGGCGAAAATTCGGCGCCAACGCGGACGCTATCGTGGGCTGCCGCCGGCGCGGCTCTGGGGAACGGTTGCGCCTCCCGCGGAGAACGTCGTCCCCGCGGCGGACGCCGCGAAGGGCAGATCCGTGACGCGTCCGAATCCGCTGATGTCGGCGAGCGATGTCGGTGGCGCCTATGACTCCGACACCGACTCGGAGCAACGCGTCGCCGACGGAACGTCGAATGAGCTCGTCGACGATTCGAAATCGAGCGATCAACCCCCTGATGACGAAGAAACGGAATCGTCGCCGACCGCCGAGAATCCACAGCAAGACGCCCCCGAGATCGTCCGGCTCAACGATGAGCCGCCGAGCGGCTCACAGAGCAAGGGGGCGACGATGAGCACGGCGAAGTCGACCGTCGCCGATCCCGATGCGGTGGCTGGCCTTCCAGCCGGCATTCCCTATGACGAGTGGGACGCGGACGCGCGACGCTATCGTCCGCGCGCGGCAATCGTGCGGTTGTCGGAGCCGGTCGAGGGTGACGAGCGCGTTCCCGCCGACGTCTTGCGCCAGCACGCCGCGCTCGTTCGACAGATTCGTCATCGGTTCGAGCGGCTGCGCGCGCGCCGCGTGCTGCTCGACCGTCAACGCGCCGGCGACGATCTCGACCTCGCGGCGTGCGTCGACGCCATGGTGGATCGGCGAATCGGACATCCTCCCGACGACCGGCTGTATCTCGACGCGCGTCCGGCGCGCCGAGGATTCGCGATCTCGCTCTTGGTCGACGTGAGCGGCTCGACGGAGACGCGCGTCTCCGGGCCGCTCAAGATCATCGACCTCGAGCGCACCGCGCTGTTGCTGGCGAGCGAGGCACTCGATGCGCTCGGCGATCTCTACTCGATTACGGCGTTCACGGGCAAAGGGCCCGACAACGTGATCCTCACGCCGGTCAAACGATTCGACGAGTCGAGCGGCGAGTCCACGCGCCGGCGGATCGCGTCGCTCAAGCCGGGCGGCTTCACCCGACTCGGCGCGGCGGTTCGGCACTGTACACGCCAGCTCGCGCGCCAAACAGCCGGGCACCGATTGCTGCTGATTCTGTCCGACGGCCGGCCGAACGACTACGATCGCTATCAGGGCACGTACGGCATCGAGGACTCGCGTCAGGCGATCATGGAAGCGCGGGCGTCGGGCGTGTTTCCGTTCTGCCTCACCGTCGATCGCGACGCCTCCGAATACCTGCCGCACATCTTCGGCACGGCGGGCCACACGATTCTGCGGCGGCCGGAGCAGCTGCCGACCGCGCTCTTGGGCGCGGTCACGGCGTTGGTTCGGCGTCCGTCATGAAGCGACCAGCCGTCACTTCGTCCTTCTCTTGTATCTGATTTCCACGGCTTTCCATTCCGGAACCGTCCCGAAGCTCAGATAGCTCGCGACGACCATCGAGTCGGCGGACGTCGGCTGGATCACGGTGCGCTGCGTCCATGTGTCCCCGCCAAGCTTGTACGACCCCCTCAGCTCGAACTGCCGCGCTTTCTCGTCCCACGCGCCGCTCTCGGCAATCCGGATCGTGTTGGTGCTCGCAATGCGGGTCGCCTCGTACTCGTGAGTGCCGGTGTTGAAGCCCGTCCAGGCCAGCGTGGTGAAGGGCGTGCCGTTCAACAGGCCGTCGATTTTCTCTTCGATGAAAAGGCCGTCGAACAGGGAGCGGATCGTCGACGTGCCCTTGGTCGTCGTGCCGGGCTTGCCCGGTTGGAACCAGAAGGTCAACTCGACGTCCCAGGTACCGCACAGTGCGGTCAGGCGGGCGTGGTCGGGGTCTGGTCCCGGCCTCGACGAGCCCCAGTGGGGCGCTGCGGCTGCGGCGGCGGGCGGAGGGACGACAGCAAGGGTGCTCGCGGCGGCGAGCGCGGTGACGATCAGGGTGGCGGTCCGGTTCATATGCGGCTCCTCGGGACGGAATCTCGAAAGGGTGCCCGAGTATGGGACCGCTGGCCCTTGCCCGCGTCACCCGAATTGGTGATTTCGCGAGTCGACGTCGAAGATCATGCGAAAGGGTGACGCGAGGCTCGGCGAAAAAAAAGGAAAGGATCTTCGGGGAATTTCGGGAGGCGGTTGCGAATCGAGCGCGGCCCCAGCTTACTTCGCCAATCGAGACAGAACGTTTGGCACAGCCGCAGAGGGCGCTGACGAATGCCGATGGCGCGGAAACACCAGCGACTTTGAAGGTTGGGCGAGTCGTACAATCACGCGCCGGGAACTATTACGCCGAGCCACGAACTGGCGCCAAAGCGATCATGTTGTTTCAGCGGGTTCCGCGTTCGTCGGCGGCATTCGCGGCAGTTCTCTCGCGTTCCTTCGCGAAGGCGGCAATGGGCTTTGCTCGGCGATCGGCCACTAAGACAAAGGTCAACTCGGATCGGCCGGATAAAAGGCCCTGGGCTATTGCTCTCGCGCGACGAAGGTCCTGTGCATGTAGCGAAGCGACGGCAATAGTACGATCGCGCCGATCGCGAGCCCGGCCAGGAGAATTCGGAGCGTGAGCATGGGAGCGGCGGCATCGCGGATGGTCATCGTGTCGGGGATGAGATACGGGTATTCCGACAGCGCCCATCCCCAGATGATGAAGCTCGCCTGCAGCGCGGCGGCGATGCGCGCTCGGCCGTAACGACGCCGCCAGAGCGCCACGATCGCGACGACGGCCGCGGTTCCCGTGCAGAGGTGCAGCACGATCGACCACGGCGATCCAACGACGCCGGCGGCCATCCGCGGCGCCCCGATGCGCGCCGTGATCAGTGACAAGGCGGCAAACACGAAGACGACGACGGCCATGCCGAGCGCTCGCTCGCGGAAGTCGTTGCGGAGCGCATCGCTCTTGGCGGCGACCGTCGAGTACACGGCGGCGAGATACGCAAAGATCGACAGCACGAAGCCGCCCACCGCGATCGGAAACGGCGCGGCCCATGGCCGGAGGTAGACGTCGGCGAACGACGCCTGGCCCGCCGTCAACGCCGCGGCTCGCGCCACCGCGCCGCTCGAGATCGCGCCGATGACGACGCCGAGCACGAACGGGGTGACGACGCTGGCAATCGCGAACGCGGCACCCCAGCGATCCCGAACGTTCACCGTGCGGCTCCCGTAGCTTCGAAACATGAACGCCGACCCGCGCAGCACGACCCCGACGAGCATGATCGTGATCGGAATGTGCAGCACGACGCTGAGCGTGCCGAACGCGTCCGGGAACGCCGTGAAGAGCACGACGACGACGACGATCAGCCAGACGTGGTTCGCCTCCCAGATCGGGGCGATCGACTCGGCGATGAGCGCGCGCTGCTCGTCGCGCCGCGGGCCCGAGGCCAGGAGGTCCCAGACGCCGCCGCCGAAGTCCGCGCCACCGAGCAGCGAATACGCATTGAGGGCGAGCACCACGATTCCCGCGATGATCTCGGGCAGCCCGATGGACGAGAAGAAGCCGCTCATGTCGTCTCGCCCACCATGCGGGCGATGAGCACGACGACGATCGCGCCGAGCATGAGGTAGAGGGATGCGAAGAGCAGCATCGGCACGATCAGCCCGGGCATGGGCGTGACCGCGTCCGCCGTGCGGATGATGCCCTGTACCACCCACGGCTGCCGCCCGACCTCCGTCACGGTCCATCCAGCCTCGATCGCGATGAAGCCGAATGGCGCGACGATCGCGAGCGCGAGCAGGAGACGCCGATCGTCGACCAATGAGCGTTTTCTGATCGCGACGACGGCGACCCACAGGCTCACGAGCGCCATCATCGTCCCCAAACCGACCATGAGCTGAAAGGCGACGTGGACAGGCGTCACCGGCGGCCAGAGCTCCGGCGGAAACGCATCGAGGCCCGTCACCTCGGCGTCGAGGCGGTGAAACGCGAGCAGCGAAAGCCCCTTGGGGATCTCGATGGCGAAGCGAGTCCGCCGATTCGCGACGTCGGGCCAGCCGCCGATACGCAGCGACGCGCCGCGCGCCGTCTCGAACTGTGCCTCCAACGCGGCGAGCTTCGCCGGTTGCCATTGCGCCACGGTTCGCGCGCTGATGTCGCCGGAGATCGGCTGGAGAATCGCCGCGGGCGCTCCGACGACGAGCGCCAACGACAGCGCCGTTCGATGAAACGCGCTCTCCGGTTGTCGCCGCAGCACCCAGGCGTGAATTCCAGCGACGGCGAGCCCGGTCGCCGCGTATGCGGCGAGCAGCATGTGCAGCGCCTGCTGAAAGCTCGATGGATTGAGCATGCCGGCGATGGGGTCGAGCTCGGTGATCTGCCCGGCGACGGACGTCACACCGGCGGGCGTGTTCATCCACGCGTTGACCATGATGACGAACACCGCCGACGCCGCGCCGCTCATCGCGACGATGATTCCGGCGGCCATGTGCGCCGCGGCTGAGGTGCGATCCCAGCCGTAGAGATACACGCCGAGGAAGATCGCTTCCGTGAAAAACGCAAACCCCTCGAGCGCGAACGGGATGCCGATGATCGGCCCCGAGAGCGACATGAAGCGCGGCCACAGGAGGCCAAGCTCGAACGACAGCACCGTGCCGGAGACCGCGCCGACGGCAAACAGGATCGCCGCGCCTTTCGACCACCGCTTCGCAAGTTGGAGGTAGACGTCGTCACCCGTGCGCCGCCATCGCCACTCGGCGAGCACCATCATGACCGGGAGCGCGATGCCGATCTGCGGCGAACACGATATGGAAGCCGAGGGACAGCGCCATCTGCGTGCGGGCCGCGAACAGGTCGGTCATGGTGAGTGTAATTAAGCCGCGGCCGGTCGGGGCGCGCGAGGGCGTTCACATGCGTCCTATCTTTGAGCATGCGATTCGCCTTTGACGACAACGACGAGTTCGATCTCGACCGAGACTTCCCGCTCGGCGACGGCACGGCGGACACGACCGGTAGCGTCGTCTGCCCCTACTGCGGCGAGATGAACGCGATCACGCTCGACCCGGGAAGCGGCGACATCCAGGACTACGTGGAGGATTGTCAGGTGTGCTGCCAGCCGTGGCGGGTCTCCGTACATTACCGCAACGACGGCACCGCCAGCATCACCGCCACCGCGCTCGACGACTGATGACCATGAGCGACATCTCGGGCATCCATCACATCACCGCGATCTGCGGCAACGCGCAGGAGAATCTCGACTTCTATTCGGGATTGCTCGGGATGCGCCTGGTCAAGAAGAGCGTCAACCAGGACGATCCGGGGACGTATCATCTCTTCTACGCCGACGCGGACGGTCATCCCGGCACCGATCTGACGTTCTTTCCCTTCCGCGACTCACCGCCCGGCCGACTCGGCCACGGCGTCGGCGTGGAGATCGCGCTCGCGATCCCGGCGGGCAGTTTCGACTATTGGCAAGACCGGCTGTCGCAGCACGGCGTGAGGCTCACGGGCACCGAGACGCGGCGCGGTGAGCGCGCGATCACGCTCGTCGATCCGCACGGGCAGCAGCTCGCGCTGGTGGAGACGTCGGACGAACGACTGTTCCGCGCATGGAATCGAAGTTCGGTGCCAATGGACAAGCAGATCGTCGGCCTGCACGCGGTGCGCGCGTGGGAGCATGAGCTCGCGCCCACGGCGGCGTTCCTCATGGGCACGCTCGGCTTCACCGACTTCGGCGTCGACGACGGCTGGCATCGGTTCGGCGTCGGCGACGGCGGCTCGGGCAAGCATGTCGAGCTGCGCGAGATGCCGAGCTCGCCGCGCGGCATGTGGGGCGTTGGAACGATGCACCACGTCGCGTGGCGCGTCGCGGACGACGACACCCAGGTCGCGGTCCGCGAGCGGGTCCTGCGGGCGCACCGTCGTCCGACGGAGGTGATCGATCGCTTCTGGTTCCACTCGGTCTACTTCCTGGAACCGGGCGGCGTGCTGTTCGAGCTCGCGACGGACGGGCCGGGATTCACCGCCGACGAGAGTCTCGAGCACCTCGGCGAACAGCTCGTGCTCCCGCCATGGCTCGAGTCGCACCGCCGCGAGATCGAAGGGGCGCTTCCCTCTCTCGGAGCGGCGGCCGAAGTCAGAGGGTGATGTCGCCGCCGGGGTCGTTCGGCCGCTTCACACCCTTCTGCACCTGGATCGCCGAGTCGACGAGCGCCTGTTGCGTCGCCGCGGCATCGACTTCGATCGTCAGGGCAGATCGTTGGCCGTTCGGTGGACGGTCGTGGCGCACCTTGAGCACGTCGCCCTGCCGCGCGCCGTCCGGCAGGAGCCAGCGCGGCATCGTGATGACGTTCTTCCCGTCGACTTCGATCGCGACGGCGTTCTCCTCGATGACGTCGACTATCCAGCGATGTGTTGACTCTGGCATCGGGACCTCTCCTTTCGGCTCAATCCGAGGACACTAATACCGCGAACAACGGAAAAGGCACCACGAACAAACGAACACGAATTACACGAAAGGCACGAATCGAACCGATGCGACGAGAGTAGCGTCGCGCCACGACGCTACTGGAACTTTCTTGGTTGGATTCGTGCCGTTTGGTCCAATTCGTGTCTCGTCGTCGATTCGTTTCGTCCGATCCGTGTCTGAAGCCCGACCCTCATCGCTCGGAACTACACTGCCCTTGCGTCGACCGCGCATCCGACGGCCCGGCCATGTTCTTCGATCCGCGCCGCACGGCGACCGAAAATTTCTCACCACGCGCACCGGGACTTCGAATGACGATCGTCCCGTTGTCGTCGGTGCGATACCAGGGTATGCCGTGCGCCTGGTACATCGCCTTCGCCTGCTCGTGCATGTGGTGGTAGCTGTTCACCGCGCCGACCGACGCCGTCACGAGTGACGGATGCGTCGCGTCCAGATACGCGTCCGTCACGCCGTTGCAGCTTCCATGATGATCGGCCTTGAGCACGTCGACGCGCATGCCGGGAATCGAATCGTAGTGCGCCTCGCCGAGGAACCAGTCGATCTCCTCCTGCTCGGCGTCGCCGGCGATCCACATGCTGAACGCCGAGTCGGGGCCGACCAGCTTGATCGCCGCTGAGCGGTCGTTCGGATTCGAGCTCCGCGGCATCGGACGCATGATATGGAGCTTGGCGCCGCCGCGCATGGTGATCGTGCAGATCGGCTCGCCATTCGCGCAGGGATCGTCGGTGTCACGATAGACGAGCTCGTTGCGAGCGAGACGTGCGTTCACCGAATCCCGCAGATGCCGGAGATTGGCCGCGGTGTACGCGTCCTGATTCTCGAAGAAGTAGCGGACGCGGATGTGCCGCCGGCTCTCGAAGAGCGCACGCAGGCCGACGAGGTGATCGGCGTGCTGGTGGGTGAGCACGACCACGTCGAACGTGCTGTCGTTGAGGCGAAGTGAGTCGAGCAGGAAGCCGAGTCGCTTCTCCTCCGGACCGCCGTCGATCAACACCCGGCTGCCGCCGTTCTCGATCAGCGTCGCGTCGCCTTGGCCGACGTCGAGGATCTTCACGACCACGGATCGCGGCTCATCCCGACCTGCGTCCCGACTCGAGCCCTCGGCGGCGACGCAACCGCCGAGGGCCACGAGCAGGACCAACAGCGAGCGCGTCATCTCACGGCTTCTTCAACTCGACGGACTGCCGCGCGTCCGTTTTCGCCGCCATCATCGAGTCGCGCTTCGCCTTGAACTCCGTACCCGCCTTCCATTCCGGCATCTTGTCCGCCTGCGCCACGCCGTAGCCGACCTTGAACAGCACGCGTGCATCGTCCTCGGCGCCCGACAGATCCCAGTCGGGCTTCACCTCGTCGCTCGGCTGGTGATAGTTGTTCGCCGTGTACTCGTCGCGCTTCTTCATGCCGTAGTCCGCCGGCTTGCCGATGAACTCGACGCCGGCATCCGTGTCGAGCGCGGGCACGCCCTGCTTCGCGAACTCGAAATGGTCCGAGCGATAGTAGAAGCCCTTTTCCGGCTCGGCGTCGGGGCGCACCGTGCGGTTTTCCGCCGCGAGCACCTCGGTCAACACGTCATCGAGGGTCGAGTTGCCGAGTCCGATCACCGTGTAGTCGCTCGTCTTTCCCCACTGATTGAGGCCGTCCATGTTGATGTTTGCGGCGGTCTTGGTCAGGGGATACAGCGGATGCGTCGCGTAGTACTTCGCACCCACGAGCCCCTTCTCTTCCGCCGTGACGGACAGGAACAGGATCGATCGCTTGGGCGGCACCGCGAGCTTCGTGTACGCTTTCGCGATCTCTAACAGCGCGGAGCTGCCGGAGGCGTTGTCCATCGCGCCGTTGTAGATCTGGTCGCCCTTGAGCGTCGTGTCCTTGCCCAGGTGGTCCCAGTGCGCCGTGTAGACGACGTATTCGTCTTTCTTGTCGGTGCCCTCGAGCTTCGCGACGACGTTGTGCGACTGGATGTGGCGTGCGTCGATCTTGACGTCGAACGTTGCCTTGGCCTTGACCGGCACCGGTTTGAAGTCCTTCCGCACGGCAGCTGCCTTGAGCGAGTCGAAATTGAGACCCGCGTCGGTAAGGAGCTCTTTCGCCTTCTCGAGACGAATCCAGCCCTCGACGGGCACGCGCTTGTCGGCGTCAGGTGCGATGACGTCGACCTGCTCCATCGAATTGCTGTTGCGAACGACGTCGTACGGATAGCCCGCGGGTCCGGTCTCATGGACGACGATTGCGGCCGCGGCGCCCTTGTCGCTGGCGATCTCGTACTTGTACGTCCAGCGCCCGTAGTACGTCATCGCCTTGCCCTTGAACATCGTCGTGTCGAGCGCCGTGTCGTTCGGCACGCGCACCGGCGGATCGTTCACGAGCATGAGGATCGTCTTGCCCTTGACGTCGACGCCCTTGTAGTCGTCCCAGCCGTATTCCGGTGCCACGACGCCGTAGCCCACGAACACGATGTCGCTGTTGGCGACCTTGGTCTCGGGACGATCGTGGCGCGAGTTCGCGATGAAGTCGTCCGGATATTTGAGCGCGACGGTCTTGCCTCCGGCGACGAGCGTGACCGTCGGATGCGCCGTGTAACCGATGAGATCGACATTCTGGAGATACGTCCCATCGGGATTGCCGGGCTGGAGGCCGAGCGACTTGAACTGCGACTGCATGTAGGCGATCGCCTTGACTTCGCCGGGCGTGCCGGGCGCACGGCCTTCCATCGAGTCGGCCGAAAGATCCTTGATGTGCTGGAGCAGCTCCGACGAGGCGATCGCGGTCGCCGCCGTGTCGACCTGCGCGGAGGACGCGCGAGCGTCGGGCTTCGCACACGCGACGAACATGGTCATCCCCAGCACAGCGCTCGGGATGACATGGTTGGAGAATGACATTGGCATCACAGGGGTGAAGGGCGGACCACTGACTCACGGATCCCGGTTCTGCGTCCACGAGCCATACATTGGGTTGGGGAGAATGAAGTAGCGGTTCCCAAACTCGGCAAGCGCGCCCGAATCATTGCGCGCGGCCTGCGTCATACCCGGGAAGTCGAGAATGTTGTCGCCGAACCAGGCGACGATCGTGAGCGGACCGACACCCGGCGCCGCGGTGCCCCGCTCGACGCGCTGAAAGCGGGGATTCTTGTCGGCCTCGCCGGGCGGCTGGCAGAGGACGAGATCCGTCGCGATCCCGACGCGCTCGAAGTTCGCGCGCGTCGCGTCGCAGACGGCCATCGCGCGGTTCGTAACGATCACGATGCGGCCGCCGAGCGCGTGGACGCGGCGCGTGAGCTCGGGCGCGCCAGGCACGGCGGGCGCCGCACGCTCGTTCACCCACGCGTTCCAGCTGGCGTCGGTGTAGCCGCTGTCGATCACGGCGCGGCGACGCTGATACTCCGAGTTGTCGAGCACCGTCTCGTCGGCATCGAGAATGACGCCCCACGAACCCGCTGGCAGGCTTCGACTCAGCGCCGGCAAGCGATCTTCCGCGACCCGATACGCCTGACGCGCGAGCGCGCGGTACTCGGCGGAGCTTCTGAACCAGCGAACGTCGTTGGGGACCGAGCGCGCAGCCGCCGGACGTGGCGCCGCACCGGTCGGTGCGCGTGTGCAGCTCACGAGGCAGAGAACGACGAGACTGCGGATCCCTCGCTTGGCTCGGGATGACGGAGTGAGGGCTCGGGATGACGGAGTGAGGGCCCGGAATGACAAGGATGGCGCCTTGCCGATCGAGCGTGTCGTTGGTTTCGTCATAGGGCGAATCTCGCCAGTCGTCACCTCGAACGGAACACGATGACCACACGCTTTTCGGGGCGCGTCGTCCTGATCACCGGCGCCTCGCGCGGGCTTGGACGCGCCACCGCCGAACGATTTCTCGACGAAGGAGCGCACGTCGCCGTCCACGTCCGCACCGCGGAGCGCGCCGCCGCCGTCGTCCGAGAGCTCGGCGGAAACTCGTTCGCGGTGGCGGGCGATCTCACGGCGCCCGGTGGACCGCAATCGATCGTCGAGACGGCCGTCGATCGCTTTCGGCGGCTGGACGTGCTCGTGAACAACGCCGCCGTCGCGCCGGCCACACGGATCGACGCAATTCCCGAGGAGGAGTGGCGAGAGACGATCGACGTCAACCTCACGGCCGCATTCCTGTGCCTCAAAGCCGCGATGCCGGTGATGAAGCAGCAGCAGTACGGCCGCATCGTGAACGTGTCGTCGACCGCGGGCCGCGCGGTGAGCACGCTCGCCGGCGCGCACTACACCGCGTCCAAGGCCGGGCTGCTCGGTCTCACGCGCGCGGCCGCGAAGGAGCTCGGGCCGCACGGCATCACCGTGAACGCGGTGTGCCCGGGCATTTTCGACACGGAGCTGGCGCGCGGCGCGGCGTCCGACGAGCGCCTCGAGGTGCTCACGAAGAGTTTTCCAGTCCAGCGGCTCGGCCGTCCGGAGGAGCTCGGCGATTTGATTTGCTTTCTCGCGTCGGAGGCCGCGGGCTACATCACCGGCGCGTCGATCGACATCAATGGCGGAAGCCTGTTCATGTGACGAATTGACAGCGACGCGCCGAGCGAGCATGCTCCCTCGGCTTTTCCCTCACAATTTCACTGTACATGTCCACGACTCGCCGCGATTTCGTGAAAGCCGGCGTCGCCGCCGCCGCGACCGTTGCCGGAGCGTCGCTCCTCGGCGCCGCCCCGCCGTCGCTCATCCTTCCGCCGACCCATCTCGACGCGCCGCCGACGGAAGCGTTCGCGTCGGAGCTCGCCGCCGAAGCCCTCAACGCCGCGAAAGACGCCGGCGCCTCGTACTGCGACGTGCGCATCGGCCGGTACCGCCGCCAATCGATCAATACGCGCGAGCGGCAGATCACCGGCGTCGCCGATTCCGAGTCGTACGGTATCGGCGTTCGCACGATCGTGAACGGAGCGTGGGGTTTCGCGGCGACGAATGTCATGACGAAAGACGGCGTCGCGAAAACGGCGCGAGAAGCGGCGCGTCTGTCGCGCGCGGCGAAGTCGGCGCAGAAGCGGCCGATCGAGCTCGCGCCCACGCCGGTCGTCAAAGGCACCTGGATGACACCCGTGACGCGCGATCCGCTCGACGTGCCGATCGAGGAGAAGGTCGCGCTCCTGTTCGCCGCGAACGAGGCCGCCCTCAAGGTCGCGGGCGTTCGCTTCGTGAACACGGGGCTGCAGTTGCTGCGCGAGATCAAGACCTATGCGAACTCCGAAGGGACCGAGACCACGCAGACGTTCATTCGCGTTGGCCCGTCGTTCTCCGCCACCGCGGTCGGCGCGAAAGGCTTTCAGCAGTACTCCGAAGAGCTCGCGCCGCGCGGCGCGGGGTGGGAGTACGTCGCGTCGCTCGACATGCCGGGCAATGCCGCGTCGTGGGCCCAGCTCGCGGTCGAGAAGTTGAGCGCCCGCTCGGTGGATCCGGGCCGATATGACGTCATCATCGACCCGAAGAACCTGTGGCTCACGATTCATGAGTCCATCGGGCATCCCACCGAGTTGGACAGAGCGATGGGCTACGAGGCGAACTACGCCGGCACGAGCTTCGTCGCGCCGCCGGACAAAGTCCTCGGGAAGCTCAAGTACGGCACCGAGATCATGAACATCCAGGGCGACCGCACCCAGGAGGGATCGCTCGCGCGCTGCGCCTGGGACGACGAAGGCGTCGCCGCCGACAAGTGGCTCATCATCGAAAAGGGCATATTCAAGGACTATCAAACGACGCGCGAACAGGTGGGCTGGATCTCCAAGCTCACCGGCGTCACCAAGTCGCACGGGTGCTCGTTCGCCGATTCGTGGGACAGCGTGCAGTTCCAGCGTATGCCGAACGTCTCGTTGCTCCCCGGCGACAAGGACATCGGCCTGGACGACATCATCGCGGCCACGGACCGCGGCATTCTGATCAAGAATCGCGGCTCGTGGTCGATCGACCATCAGCGGTACAACTTCCAGTTCTCGGGCCAGGTGTTCTACGAGATCAAGGGCGGCAAGATCGCCGGCATGCTGAAGGACGTCGCCTATCAGGCGAACACGCCGGTCTTCTGGAACTCGATGGACATGATCGGCGGGCCGAAATCCTACTGGCTCGGCGGATCGTTCGGCGACGGCAAGGGACAGCCCTCGCAGTCGAACTCGATCAGCCACGGGTGTCCGCCGGCACGCTTCCGCAACGTCAACATCATCAACAGCGGGAGGGAGACGTGATGCCCAAGTCGCTCTTCGCCGCCGAAGCGGATTACCTCACGCGCGACCAGGCCAAGGCGCTCACCGACCGCGTGCTCTCGTTCTCGAAGTCGGACGAGATGCGCGTCAACGTGCAGAGCGGCTGGAACGGCAACACGCGCTTCGCCGGCAACGAGATCACGACCAGCGGGGGCACCACGGACACGAACGTCACGATCACGGCGACGATCGGCAAACGCCGCGCGTCCGCGCAGACGAACGTGCTCGACGACGAAAGCCTCAAGCGAACCGTCGCCTTCGCCGAATCGCTCGCCAAGCTGAGCCCCGAAGATCCGGAGATCGTGCCGGAGCTCGGGCCGCAGACGTATGCGAACGTCAACGGCTACGCCGAGAGCACCGCGAACCTGAACGCCGAGACGCGCGCCGCGGCGACGAAGAAGACCATTGATGCGGCTGAATCCGCGGGGAAAGCCGCCGGCAACATCTTCGTCGCGGGATTCCTGCGCGCCAGCGCCGGCGCGGCGGCGGTCGCCACCAGCCGCGGGCTCTTCGCGTATCATCGTTCGAGCGACGCCGATCTCTCCATCACCGCGCGCACACCCGACGGCACGGGCTCAGGCTGGGCGAATGCCGGCGCTCGCGATTGGAGCGTGATCGATCCGGCGACGCTCGGCCGCATCGCGTCGAAGAAGGCGGTCGACAGCCGCAACCCGAAGGCACTCGAGCCGGGACTCTACACGGTGATCCTCGAGCCAGGAGCGGTCGCCGAGTTCGTGCCGCAGATCATCGGCGCGTTCAACGCGCGCACGAACGACGAGGGCCGCGGCACCTTCAGCAAGCCGGGCGGCGGCACGAAGCTCGGCGAGAAGATCGCCGACGAGCGCGTGACGATCTACAGCGATCCGACGGACCCGCAGCTCCTCACGCAGCCGTTCGCGCAGGACGGCACGCCCCTCGGCCGCTTGGTCTACATCGAGAACGGGATTCTGAAGAACTTCTCATACGATCGCTACTGGGCCTTGAAGCAGGGCAAGACGCCGACGGGCGGCGGAGGCGGTCGTGGTGGGGCGGCGGCGGTGGAGGCGGGGGCGGCGGGGGCGGAGCCGGTCTCAAGTTCGTCGGCGGAACGAAGTCGACCGCCGAGCTGATCGCCGGCTGCGAGCGCGGCATTCTCGTCACGCACTTCTTCTACATCCGGTCGCTCGACCAGCGCACGGTGCTGTTGACCGGACTCACGCGAGACGGACTGTTTCTCATCGAGAAGGGAAAGATCACGACGCCGGTCAAGAACTTTCGTTGGAATGAAAGTCCGCTGTTCCTGCTCTCGAAGATCGAGGAGATCGGCCGCGCGGAGCCGACGTCGTCTGGTCAGGTGATGCCGGCGATTCGAGCGAAGGACTTCAACTTCTCGTCCCTATCGGACGCGATCTAGCTCGGATGTGATCGCGCCAAGCTGGATGCGGTGCGCGGCATTGCTCCTAAGTGGCTCAGTCGCCGTGCAGGTCGGCCAACGGCAGCGTGCCATCGTTGCCGTCGTCGGCGAGAAAGGACATCTGCGGCGAGCGGCGCTCGAGCTCGAGCAGGCGCCGCTTGCGATGGTGACCGCCGCCGTAGCCGGTGAGGCTGCCGTCGGCGCCGATCACGCGATGACAGGGAACGATGATCGCGATGCGGTTGTCGCCGTTCGCGCGCCCGACGGCGCGCGCGGCGGTTGGACGGCCGATGCGCATCGCGATGGTCTCGTACGTCGTCGTCGCGCCGAACGGAATGGTGAGCAGCGCACGCCAGACGCTCGTCTGAAACGGGGTGCCGTCGAGCACGAGTGGAATCGTGAACAGCTCGCGCGAGCCGGCGAAGTACTCCTCGAGCTCGCGCCGCGTCTGGTCGAGCAGCCGATGCTCGCCCGGCACGAATTCGGCGCCGAAGAGGGCCCGTGTGCGCGCCAGCTGCGAGGACAAGCGCGCCGGGTTGTCGTACTCGCACATCACGAGCCCGTCGTCGCTGACGACGGCGCGCATGCGGCCGATCGGCGTCTCGATGCCCTGGGTGATGAGCGCGGACATGAGCGGAAGTCTAGCGCGCCGCGCGCTGCGGCGACACGTTCGCGCGCCACTCGTTGCGGAGGATCGCGTACATCGCGACGTCCTCGAAGGCGTCTCCCTTGCGGAACGCGCCGCGATTGACGCCCTCGAAGCTCATGCCGGTTTTCTGCATCACGCGACCGGATGACGGATTTCTCGTCAGGTGACGCGCCTCGATCCGGTTGAGACCCAGCGCGTCGAATCCGAACGCGACGATGATTCGAACCGCTTCCGTGCAATACCCGCGATTCCAGAACGGAAGGCCGACCCAATATCCGAGCTCAGCACGGAAGTGCGGCATTGCCAGCATGAGCCCCACGGCTCCGCGCAGCGCGTCAGTGTCGCGGTCGGCGATGGCGAACGTCGCCAGCGTGCGCGCCGCCCACGCCGGCTCGTGCGTGGCGATCCATTGCTCGGCGGCGCCGTCCGGATAGGGGTGCGGGATCGTCAGCGTGGTGTCCGCAACCTCGAACGCGCCCGCGAGTCGCTGGACGTCGGCGGCATCACGCAACGCGAACGGCCGGAGCACGAGCCGGTCGGTGTACATCACGGGGCGGGGCGCGTCGCTCGCCAGCGGTTGCGTCATGACGTCGCCGCGCTACGACACCAGCTCGGCGATGCGGCGCACCGTGGTCACGTTTCGCATCGTGGTGCCGCACTTCAGCATCTTCTCGAGCATCGGGCCGCCAAACTTGGAATCGCTGGAGCGACCGTTCACCGACCAGTAGAGCTCTCGCGCATGAATGCGGAACTCATCGGTTGGCGTGAGGCACCCGTCGAGCGTTTGACACACGCTCACCGGAGGCGCGGCCTTCAGAAAGCCGATGTACAGCAGACTCTCGGCGGTACGCTGGCGAGAGCGAGCGAATGGATCGTGCTCGAGCACCGCCAGGAGCTCCTTGGGCGAGCGGATGAACGTCGCGACGGCGTAGCCCAGCTCCTGCTCGAGATGCCGCTCGATGCGCCGCTCGAGCGCGCTCGCGTCGCGGGCGCTCGAGTCGAACAGGACGTTGCCGCTCGCGATGACCGTCTCGACGCTCTTGCAGCCGAGGTCCTCGAACAGCGAGCGCAGCCGATCCATCTTCACGGTGTGTCCACCGACATTGATCGCGCGGAGAAAGGCAATGTGTCGCGCCATGGTCATGCCCTCGTCGCCCAAAGATACGTGCGACGATGGACGAATCCCCTCGACGCGCTTCCCCGCCGAGGCCGGCTCAACCGCTGCGTGCGGAGCACGAGCGAGGGAACCGGACCCGGACGATCGACCGTCACCCAGTTGTATTTGAACTCCGCGGGTCCGTTTGCCGCGGTCGTGACGCTCTCTTGCAGCGACACCGTCAGGAGGACGCCGCCCCGGGCCTGCATCATCTGGTGGATCCGTGTCGCGAGGAGCACGAGCTCCTGATTCACGCGCAGCGAGAGCGGATGCCTCGGCAACGCGGTCGCCGACCGCTCGGAGAGCTTGACCTGGGGACCAGGCGGGACGGGCCCGCGCCAGCCGTTCGCGGGCTCTTCGATGATCGTGATGGTTTGAAAAGCGAGTGCGGCAGGCATCTGCTCGTTAGACGATGGGCTCGGGACGACCGGCTTCCGTTGCCAAAAAGTCACACCGGTGATGTTCGTGGGCAATCCGCGGGGAATTCGGGGGTGCCTTTCCGCGACCGCGGGCGAAGTCGTCGTAACGTGAGACCTTGCGCGAATCTCCGTCGTGACAATGTTTTAGCAGCCCTCTTGCCACAGGAGTCCCTGCGTTGCGCCGTGCGACCGTCCTGAGCTTGGCCTCCCTCTCGATCGTCGTGCCCGCGGGCGCGCGCGCGCAAACGCCGCCTCCACCGCAGCCGGCGATGCAGCTCCCGCTGGCGCCCGTCAAATCGTCTGGCCAGACGGTGACGCCTGCGTTCGAGGGCTGGTACCCCAATCCTGACGGCAGCTTCAGCATCTCGTTCGGCTATTACAACCGGAACTCCGAAGAGACGCTCGAGATTCCGATCGGGCCGGACAACAACATCTCGCCGGGCCCGCCGAATCAAGGACAGCCGACGCACTTCGAGACTCGCCGGCATTGGGGCGTGTTCGCCGTGCGCGTGCCCGCCGATTTCGGCGACAAGAAAGTCGTGTGGACGCTCAAGATTCGCGGCCAGACGTGGGCGATTCCCGGACGACTGAGTCCCAACTGGCAGATCGATGCGCTCGAGGGCGAGGCGGGATCGGGCAACACCCCGCCGGTGCTCAAATTCGATCCGCGCGGGCCGGAAGGCGCCGGACCAGGCGGCATCACGAGTGACGCGGCGTTGCACACGACGGTCGGGCAGCCGCTGAAGGTCGACGTCTGGGCGAAGGACGATGGCAAAGCGGTGGGCAACATCTCGCGCGAAGGGCGCGCGGGACAGTTCGTGACGCTGACGTGGTTCAAGCATCAAGGTCCGGGGCGAGTCGCGTTCGAGCCGCCGACGCCGCGCGTGAGCGCGGGCGAAGGGCTGGCGTCCACCACCGCGACGTTCAGCGAGCCGGGCGAGTACGTGATTCGGGTCCGCGCCAACGACGCCTCGGGTGTCGCCACCGCCGGGCACGCGCAGTGCTGCTGGAGCAACGGATTCGTGAAGGTCATCGTCACGCGCTGATCACCAGAGGAGCGCCACATGATGCTTTCGACATCGACGCGCATGACGGGGCTCGCCCTCGTCGCGGGACTCACACTCGCCGGCGCCGCGCCGGCACAGAACGCTGCGTCGCCGAAGCAGCAAGCGACCGCCGCGACGCCGGTGCCCGCGGCCGATGAGCCGGTCACCTACACGAAGCACGTCGCGCCGATCCTTCAACAGAAGTGTCAGGCGTGCCATCAGCCGAACTCGATCGCGCCGATGTCGCTTCTCACGTATCAGGACGCGAAAGACTATTCGGACGAGATTCGCGAGTACGTCTCGAGCCGTGAGATGCCGCCCTGGTACGTCGATCGCGCCGTCGGCGTGCGCGACTACAAGAACGATCGCGGCTTGAGCGACGAACAGATCGCGACGCTCGTTCGGTGGATCGATTCGGGGATGCAAGAGGGCAAGCGGGAGGACGCGCCGCCGCCGCCGACGTTCCCGGATCCCAACGTATGGCAGTTCGCCAAGACGCTCGGCGAGCCCGATCTCGTGCTCAAGTCGCCGCCCTACACGATGGCGGCGCGCACGCAGGACAAATGGTTCCGTCCGTTGACGGAGACCGGCCTGACGGAACCACGGTGGGTGCGCGCGATCGAGATCCGTCCTGTCGGCGCGGACGGCCGCAGGATCGTGCATCACGTGCTCACGATGCTCGAGCAGCACGAAGAAGGCGGTCTCACCAACCTGGCGTCGAGCGCGCACGATGCGCAGATGTCGGCTGGGCTGTTCATGGAGTGGTCGATCGGCAAGACGGGCGAGCTCTATGGCGCGGACGCCGGCAAGCTCATGCTGCCGGGCTCGAAGATCCGCTGGGAAGTGCACATGTTCGCCATCGGGCAAGAGGTGCCCAATCAGCAGGTCGAGATGGCGATCTACTTCTATCCGAAGGGCGTCGTGCCGAAGCATCGCACGGTGCTGCGCATGTTCGACGTGAGCCGCGGCTCGGACCTCGACATTCCGCCGAACTCGACGGCGATGACGCAGAACTTCTACGTCATGCCGGCCCCGGCGCGCATCGAGAATTTCCAGCCGCACATGCACATGCGCGGCAAGGCGATGTCGATGGAGGCCGTCTACCCCGACGGCAAGCGCGAAATGCTGAGCGCCGTCAACGACTTCCATTGGAAGTGGCAGGTCAACTACGTGTACGCCGAGGATGCGGCGCCGCTCCTGCCCAAGGGAACGATGCTCGTGTTCACCGCGTGGCACGACAACACCGCGGCGAATCCGAACAACCCGGATCCGAATCAGTGGGTCGGTTGGGGCGATCGCACGGTGGACGAGATGGCGCACGCGTGGGTCGATGTCACCTATCTCGACCAGGCGGAGTTCGATTCACTCGTGGCGGCGCGAAGGGCGAAGAAAGCGGTACCGAAGGCCGATGTGCGTCTGACGCCAAGTCCGAGACACGAATAGCCTCGTGGTTCACGAGGAGGACACGAATCGAACCGCGCGCCTTTTGAGAGGCGTCTCGCTCGACGAGCATCAAGAAACACAGCGAGAAACCAAAATGTCTCTTTGCTGACTTCCATTCGATCCGCGAGGAGTCCTGACCGGCATCGGTTCGATTCGTGCGTCTTCGTCTAATTCGTGTCCTCGGCTCGGTTTGTCTTGATTCGTGTTTTAGCGAACGATGAGCCGGCGCCGCGCCGCGGAATCGTACCAGCGCCCGTTCGCGACGACGCCGAAGATCTTCCGCGTGTTCGCAATGTCGATGAGCGGATTCGCGTCGAGCAGCACGAGATCGGCGAAACGTCCAACCTCGATCGTCCCCGCGGAATCGAGCATCTCGAAATAGCGCGCCGGCTCGTACGTCGCCGAGCGCAGCACGTCGAACGGCGTCATGCCGCCGCGGACGAGCAGTTCCAGCTCCTCGTGTAGACCGAACCCCGGCGGACTGTTCCGGAGCGGCGCGTCCGTGCCCGTGAGCACGCCGACGCCAGCGCGACGCATGTCGGCGACTTGCGCGAGCCGTTTCGCGAACATCGCCCGGCCCACCGAATCGGCGCCGGGTGGAATGCTGTCGGGCATGGGGAAGAGCTGCGCGACATAGTCCCGAAGCGCCTTCGGCAAATAGTGCGCAAGCGAGTCGCCGGGCACGGCGTGCGTCGGCCACACCGCGACCTCGTACTGGGCCGTGAATGTCGGCGTGACCCACGTGCCGTTGCGAACGAAGCGCGCGTAGAGGTCCGACAGGTTGTCCGACGAGCAGCGACCGAGAGCGCCCTGCACCGCGTAGCGCGGCGCGAGCGCGATCGACTCGGCGGGCGTACACGGCGCGGGAATCGCCAGCAAATGCTCGATGCTGCGCTGGCCCGAATCGGATGCGGCCCGCGCACCGACCAGCCGCGACACGTGTCCGGCGAACGGGATGTGCCGCTCACGCGCTCGGCGCGCGATCGCGAAGTACGTCTCCGGCGTGAGTTGCCCGTGGACCTTCACGAAGTCGACGCCGAGCTTGACGAGGGAGTCGACGCCGGCACGCCCCTCTTGCGGCGTCCGCGTGAGGATGTGCGCGATCGGGACGTCGCCGCCCTCGAGGTACGGCCCCGCCGCGACGATGCGTGGACCAACCAAGGTTCCGGCGGCAATCTCTCGACGCCACGCGACGATCGTCGGCCAATCGCTCGCCATGTCGCGAACACCGGTCACGCCATTCGCGACGTAGAGCCCGAGTAACTCGCGTCCCGCGACCGTGCCCGTGTGGACGTGCATGTCCCACAAGCCTGGAATCATGAATTTGCCCGGCGCGTCCACGATACGCGCTCCGGTGGGAGCATGAACGGACACGCTTGGACCCGCGGCGGTGATCCGGGTCCCCGTGACGACGACCGTTTGATCGGCGCGCGGCGTCGCGCTTCGGCCGTCGATCACCGCGACGTGCCTGAACGCGATCGGTTGCTGCGCGCCAAGGAGCGCGACTCTCGCACTCGCGAGCGCGGCGAGGACGAGCGTCGTTCTCATGCGACCACGGCCACCGGCTGCGGGACGACCTCTGCCGCTTCAGCCGGCTCGAATCGCGCGAGCAGCACCGCCGTGGTCATCTGGCCCGTGACGTTCACCGAGGTCTTGAAGATGTCGGGGATCGCGTCGAGCGCGATGAGGATCCCGATGCCTTCCACGGGAAGCCCGATCGCCATGTATGCCGGCGCGATGATGAACAACCCGGCGCTCGGGATGCCGGGCACGCTGAAGCTCATGGGAATCGCCATGAGGCCGAGCAGCGCCAGCTGGCCGAAGGTCAGCGGCACGCCATAGAGCTTTCCGAGAAACACCGCGGACACGATCCACGACGCGCCGGTGTTCACGCGCGCGAGGGATACCCCGAACGGAAGCGCGAAGCTCGCAATGTGCGCCGGAAGTCCGAGCACGCGCTCGGCGCCGTCGATCAGCGCGGGCAGCGCCGCTACGGAGGAGCGCGTGCTGAACGCGACGAGTTGCGCCGGCAACACGGCTCGCGCGAACACCGGAATCGGCACGCGGCCCAGGAATCCTGCCACCGGATAAAAGAGAGCGATCACCACGGCCAGGAGCCCGCAATGGAGCGCCACGAACAACGCCGCGGCGCCGGCGACGTCGGCACCGACATGAATCGCCAGCGGCACGGCGAGCGCAAACACGCCGATCGGCGCCAGCGCCAGCACCCACTTCACGATCACGATCATCGCATCGGCGACGGCGCCGAAGAATTCGAGCCCCGGCGTGCGCACGTCGGGGGCCGTACGCGCCAACCCCAACGCGAGCAACAGCGCGAAGATGATGAGCGGAAGAATCGCCCCGTCGGTCGCCGCTTTGACCGGATTCGCCGGAACGAGGCTCACGAACCATTGCGCGAACGTCGGCATCTGCGCCGAGACGCCACCGGCCGCGGCGCGCATCGCCGCGGCCGACGCCGGATCGATCTGAACGCGCCCCAGCAACGGCGGCGCGGCGAACAGCCCGATCGCCGCCGTGACGGCCAACATCACGATGAAGATGAACAGGGCGCGCCGTCCCATCCGTCCGACGGCGCCCGGGTTGCGATCGCGGACGATCGTTGCAATCAGCAAGGCGACGACGAGTGGAATGACCGTCATGCGGATCGCGTTCACCCACATCGTTCCGATGGCGTCGAGCCAGTCCGCGAATGCACGGGCGGACGTCGAACCAGAGGCCGCGATCGCGAGGCCGAGGAGGAAGCCGAGCACGAGCCCGATCGCCGCGCGGGCGGCAGGCGATCGCGGAATGAAACGCCGCGCGGAGACGCTCACGTGGCGACTCGCCGAACGAACCGGCCGCGGACCAGCAGCAGCGGCGCAAGAAGGATCGCGACGCTGTCGTCCGCCGACGGTCGCCGCCGGCGCACGAGGCGCGCGCCCGCGATGCTGAGCTCGTACAGCAGATACAACGGGATCGCGAGAGCGAGCGTCGTGGACGTCACGTCGCCCGGCGAAATGATCGCGGCCGCCACGAGAATCAACACGATGGCATGGCGGCGGTAGCGCGCGAGGAATTCCGGCGTGACGAGCCCCGCCCCCGATAGCAGCAGAACGAGCACGGGCAACTCGAATGCGAGCCCGAAGCTCACCACCAGGCCGAAGACGAAATCGAAGTAGTTCTCCGCCGTCACCATCGGCTCGAGGGCGGTGCCGAAGAGACCGAACAAGAATGGAAGGGACATTGGAAGCACGACGACGAACGCGAATGCGGCGCCGGCGATGAACAGCGCGATGCCGCCGGACAGCGCGGCGATGAGCAGCCGGCGCTCACGCCCGTAGAGCGCGGGAGACAGGAATGACCAAGCCTGATAGAGCGCGACGGGGAACGCCAGCACGCCGCCGATCCACATCGCGGCGTTGATCGTGAACTGCAGGCCGTCCGTCGGATGCGTGGCCATCACGTGATGGCCGTTGAGGTACGGCAGGATCGGCGCCTCGACGCGCGCCAGCACGTCGAAATGGAGGGTGACGTAGAACCCGATGAGCATGCCCAGCACGATTGCGCCGAGCGAGTAGATGATTCGCCAGCGGAGCTCCTCGAGGTGGTCGAGGAACGGCATCTCGACGTCGTTCGGTCGGACTCGGCGCATCGGATCCTCCACGCTGTCAAAGAAGCTACGGCATCGCTAGTCGAGGTGCCGCTCTCCCGCGGCGACGCGCAGCATCGCCTCGATGCTCCGCTCGACGTCGTCGTCGGTCGTCGCCCACGAGATCACGCTGATGCGCATCGCCGTGCGGCCCTGCCAGACGGTTCCCCCGCACCAGCACGTGCCATCCGCCTGAATGCCGGCGATCACGCGATTCGTCAGGTCCGCGTCGCCGAACGAGACCAGCACCTGATTGAGTACGACGTCATTCAGGATCTCATACCCCGCACCGCTCAGCGCTTCCGCGAAACGCCGCGCCTGGCGGCAGTTCCGCTCGACGAGCTCGGCGAGTCCGCTGCGGCCGAGCGCGCGGAGCGCTGCCCAGACGTCGACCCCACGCGCGCGACGCGACAGCTCCGGCGTGAAATCCGACGGATTCCGGTGCTCGCTCACCGTCGGCAGATACTCGGCGGTGACCGCCATCGCCGAGCGCAGGGCGTCGCCGTCGCGAACGAACGCGAGGCCGGAGTCGTACGGCACGTTGAGCCACTTGTGACCGTCGGTAGCCCACGAGTCGGCCAGCTCGATGCCGTCGAGCAGATGCGCGCGCGACGGAGCGACGCGCGCCCAGAGTCCGAACGCGCCGTCGACGTGCACCCACGCGCCGGCCTCGCGCGCGCGCTCCGAGATGGCGCGGAGCGGATCGAACGCGCCCGTGTTCAGGTTGCCGGCCTGCACGCACACGATGGTCGGCCCGGACATCCGCGGCATCTTGTCCGCGATCATTCGGCCCTGGGCATCGACCGGCACTCGAATCACTCGCTTGCGCCCAAGCCCGATGACGCCGAGCGCTTTGAACAACGTGGGATGCGCCTCGTCGCCGACGACGACGGTGATCGGCGGCGCGCCGAACAGACCATCGGCCTCGACGTTCCAGCCGGCGCGCGCGAGCACGGCGTGTCGCGCGGCGGCCAGCGCCGAGATGTGCGCGACCGTCGTGCCGGTCACGAACGCCCCGGCGCAGTCGGGCGGCAGGCCGAGGAGATCGAGCAGCCACTTGAGGCTGACCTGCTCGAGCACCGCGGTCGCGGGCGTGATGTTGTAGAGCCCCGTGTTCTGGTCCCACGCGCTGGCGAGCCAGTTCGCGGCGAGGGCGGCGGGCATCGACCCGCCGATGATGAAGCCGAAGAACCGCGGACCGGCAATGCCCATGGTCGCCGGTGAACAGACTTCGTCGAGCTCGCGGAGCACGGCGTCGGCGGCGGCCGGCGCTTCGGGCATCGGGACGTCGAGCGTCGCGAGCCGCGCCACAGCCTCGCGGTTCGGCGCGACGGCACGATCGTCCAATCCTTCCAAGTATGCCGTGGCCCGGTCGGCGGCGGCTCGTAACAGTTCTCTCATGCGACGGCGGCGTCTGAAGAGTTTGGAGTTGGCGGCAGGTTTGAAGTCGGGCGGTGCTCGAGCTCCAACCCAAATTGTAGGTCCTCACTCTCCCTTCTGCGTACCGGCGGTCTATCCCCGGAAAACGAAGTACACCGCTCCGACCAGACAGAGTCCGGCCCAGAGAAAGTCCGTCTTGATCGGTTGGCGCATGTAGAGGATCGCGAACGGGACAAATACCAACAGCGTGATAACCTCTTGCAGCACCTTGAGCTGCGCGAGTGTCAGCGCGCCGTAGCCGATCCGGTTCGCCGGAACTTGAAGCATGTACTCGAAGAACGCGATCCCCCAGCTCACGGCGATCGCGACTATGAGCGGCTTTGCTCGAAGGTTCCGCAAATGCGCATACCAGGCGAACGTCATGAATACGTTGGAGCCAAGCAGCAGGACTGTCGTCCGAACGATGGGCGGCATGTGAGTCGTGAAGGTGTCAGGATCGCGTGACGGCGGCGCCTCGTGACCGGGCGGTGCCGGGCGAACGGCTACGGCTCGTCGCCACTCGGCCCGTAGATCTGCGGCACCGTCGATCCCATCGGCCGCAGATACGTGGAGATCTGCCCGCGGTGATGCACGATGTCGAAGAGAAAGCTCCACGCCATCGGCGACGCCGGGCGCTGGCTGCCGAAGAATTCGAGCGTGCCGTTCCAGCACTCGTCCGGGAGCGCGCTGAAGCGACGGATGATCTCCGCGCTTTGCTGCGAGTACGCGCTGACCACCTCGCTCATCGTGGCGGGCGTCGGCGCAGGAGCCCATTCCGCCTTGCCCTGCTCGAGGGCGTCGATGAGCATCTTCTCTTCACAAACGATCTGCCAGGCGATCTCGTGCGCGGTCCGGGATTTGGGATCGGGCTTGTAATCGGATCCCTCCGGAATTCGCGACAAAACCTTTTCGGTCGTTTTCGATTCGTTGGTCCAGAAGTCGGCGAACAGCGATCGGTCGTCCACAGCGTCCTCCGGTGAAGGCCAGCGGTCACGAGTAGGAACCGTTGAAGCTACGGCCTCCGCGGCGGCGTATCCACCAAGGTCACCGGTCTGCCGAAAAAGAACCGGCTGCCCTTCCGATTCTCTTTCGGAACGCTCAGCAGGTTCTGCATCAGCGGGATCAATTCGCGCTGGACGGGCGTGATGATCGAGTCCGCGATCTCCGGCTGCTCCCAGAAGATCTTCCAATACGCGGTCTGCGTCGCCTGCACGCTATCGAGCTCTGCCTTGCCGGCGCCGCCGTTTCCCTTCGACAGAAAAGCGCCGAGGGGCACGTAGATCGCGCGGACACGCGCCGAGTACACCGAATCGGCCCGGCGCAACGCCGCCATCTGCGTCGCGCTGAGGAACAGCGAGTCGGATTCGGCGAGCAACACCTTATGAATGTCCGACGTGCTCGAGAGATAGAACGTCGTGAGCGAGTCGGCAGAGCGGCGAATCCAGCCTTCCGGCCCCTTCACCGGCTCCACGGCTCGGCGCAGCGTCTGGAGGTCGTAGTCCGTCGACAGATTCAGCGAGACGTCGATGATGATCCGGAAAGGATCTCGCAGCACGGTGTTCGCCGGCCGCGTCTCGGCGAAGCGCGCGTTGACGTCGTAGAGAAAGCGCCTCGACGACGCGTCGAAACCGCGCGGGACGAGCAGCACTGGATCGGGAGCGACCGGCGAGCCCCATCCCCGGAGGTTGTTGCTGCCATGCAGTAGCTCGTCCATGCCGGCGAGAACGTTCTGGAGGTAGACGTTCGGCGTCACGCGCGCGATCCAACTTCCTGGGATCGGCGGGCGCCACTGAACATTGAGCGACTGCGTCCACGGGCCCCGACAGCTATTTCGCCCGACTACCTGACCCAGGTTCGCCAGGAGACACGAGCGCGCCGTGCCGGACCCCGAGGTCAGCAGCGATCGGATCTGCGTCGCGAGCGCTTGATCCGATGCCTTCGCGGGATCGGGAATGAATGCGCGATCGCCCGCGCGGCCGTCGCCGTTGACGTCGCCCTGCACGATCGGCGTGAACGGCAACCCCGATTGGATGCGCGAGAACAGCGTGACCGTTCCGGTCTTCGACGTGTTGAAGCCGCCGGACAGCACCACCACGTGCCGCGCGTCGAGCGGATTCGGCGCCCACTCGGTGAGACGCGGATCGCCGAAGCTCGCGCCGTCGAATCCTCTGAACTGGCGCCGCGACGATTGAATCGTGTAGCCGACGGACGCATACAGCTGGCCCGGCAGCTTGAACTTGAATGGATCTGGCGCGACCACGAACGTGAGCTGCTCGCCGTATCCGCGCAGGTCGCTGACGCGCTCGCTGACGCGGCCGAACTGATTCGAGCGCCGCGATTCCGTCGGCGAGACCGCGCCGCTCGACGGATCGATCGACGCCGTGGACACGAACACCGGACGATTTCCTTCGCCGTCGAGCGTGAACTTCGGCGCGCCGGCGAAGTTCGCGTCGACGATGCCGGGTTGCGACAAATCGTACGACGCGAGGCCGCTGACGCGCGTCGTCCAGTTCGCGAAGCTCGTCGTCCAATCGAGCGACGCGCGCCACGAGCGCGGCGTATCGTAGCCGCGATCGATGAGTGTGACCGACGGCGAGCGATCTGCCAGAACGCCGCTGCCGTCCACGCACTGCGTCGGCACGCTGGTCGGATCCGCGACGAAGCGCGTCCAATCCGGAGTCGGCACCGCGGAGCCGACGCACGACACCACCGACGTCCCGCCAACCAGTCCAGTCGCCGCCGAGGCGTCGGCGAGAATCTGCGGGCGAAGGATGTCGCGAAACTCTCCGATGCCGCCGCGCACGACGCCGTACGTGTTTCGGAAGAATCTGCCGACGTAGCTCGAGCTCATGCCGTTGCCGTTGTCGCGATCGCGATTGTACTGGAACGAGAAGCCCATTCGCGGGCTCACGTGCAAGCGACTCGGCGCGAGCCCGGTCTCGACGCCGAGCGCTTGCTCCAACGCCGGGTTCTTCTCGGGCGTGCCCGCGAATCCGTCGGCTTCCACACGGGCGCCGTAGAGGAGACTGAAGTACCGCGTCGGGGCCCACTGGTGTGAAAACGCGGCAGCGGAATTCCAAACGGACCCCGATCGCTCCGGCTGCGCCAGCGTTCGCGTGAAGCTCGTGGCTCGATTCGATGCGAAATCGGCGACGGAGTTGAACGCGAACGTGCCGAGGAGATTGGCGTTGCCGTCCTGGTGGAGTCCGTCCGCGCGCGCCCAGAGGGACGTATGGAACCGGTGACGTCGTCCGCCCGCATTCCACATCACTTCGTCGGCGCCCTCGGCGGTCCATCGCGAGTCGTCGCTCGCCAACGCGGATCCGCCACCAAGCGTCACGCCGGTCACGTCGGGCGTGCCGTCGGCCGTCGGTGTGCGCACGAGGATCGACGCGCCGGGCACGTTCGCGTAGGGCGTCACGTGCGTCTTGGTGGCGCCGATGGCAAACCGGTTCTCGATGAGCACCCGCTGTCCCGGTCCCACATAGTTGCCGAGTGTGAGCTGTGCGCCGAGTGTGCGGTCGCTCTTCTGGCCGGCCGTCGACGGCGCGGCGGTCGCGTTGAACCCCAGCGCGCCGTCGCGCATGTAGCCGACGTACGTCGTGAGCGCGCGCGTCGCGAGCGTGTCTCGCGTGTCGTCGAAGCGGCCGAGCCACGTGACCCCGTCGTGGCGACGCTGGTCGGGCACGTTCGCGCCGGAGAGCGGAAGCCCGAGCGGCGTCGCCAGCGCCATGATGCGCGACACGGAGTCCGGGGCCACGCCGGAGCGAAGGAGCGCCGGCGCGTCCGCGTCGAGCAGCGTGACGGGATCGCTCGCGCTATGCGCCACGTCGACCGAGACGTTGTACGTCAACGCACGGCGAATCAGCTCCCCGTCGAAGCCCATGCTGCCGCGGACGCCGCCGTTCGTCGCGCCGAGTGATTTCGCGGTCGCGTCCGTGAACTGCAGCGCGGGCGGATCGAAGGTGAGAAAGCCGCGCCGGTTTTGGTAGCTGCGGCTGCCGGCGCCGAGTCGAACGTCGATGTTCGCGCCGGCGAATCCACCGCGCGTGGCGTCGAATGTCGCGCCAGTCACGCGGGTCTCGGTGCGCGCGGCGCGCGGCACCGCGGCGCCGCCGAACCCGAGCCCGTTGAGCGTCGTCAGGTTCGAGCTCGATCCTGAGCCAAGAATCGACGGGCCAGCCCCGGTCATGGTGATGTTCGACATCGTTCCGGCGATCGAATTCAAATCTCCGGCAAGTGTCGGCGGGATGTTGCTGTTCACGCCGTCCAGCCACTTCTCGGATGCACCGGTCTCCGGCTGCATCGCGCCGATCGCGTTCGACGCTCGCACTGGGCGATCGGCCGTCACCGTGGTCTTGGCGAGGAGCGTGAGGTCGACGGCGAGTGTGAAGTTCGCGACGAGCTCGCGCTCGGTGCCCACGCGCTGCACACGCCGGCGCGCCGAGCGCATGCCGGTGGCCGCGACGTACACGAGGTAGTCGCCCGTGCCTTCCTCGAACGACACGCGGTAGTTCCCGGCGCTGTCGGTGGTCGTGTTCTTCACGAGCCGGTCCGGGCCGCGCGTGACGACGACGGTGGCGACGAGCGGCTTGCCCGAGTCGCTGGTGACGCGCCCGCGGATGACTTCAGCTGTCCCTTGGGCGACTGCGGTGCGCGCGAGGCACAGGGCGAACGCGATGCGAAGCAGGGGCGTCATTTGTCGGGAGAGCGGGTTTTATGACGGGAAAGCGGGGTTTATCACGGATCGGCACGGACACAGACGGAGAGGCACGGAACTTCGAGAGCATCAACCTGTTTGACTACGTCCGGACCCTTCTAATAGCGTCCCGACGCTTTTCTAAAAAGAGGCAGTGACGTGGTCTCCGAGCCAATCGGTCTGTGACCGTCCGGTCCGTGATCAAACAGTCGTACCGTGATCGAACCAGCCGCACCGTGATCGAGCAGTCATACCGATCGTACAACCCGTAAAATGGGACACATCGAGCCGACATACGGTTGACCTTGCGGCGAGTTTCCCGGGCCTGAACCTTAAGCGACCTCGGCGTAGACGTCCCCTCCAGGGAAACCGCTCAATGAACCTTTCATCGTTCCGATACATTGGCGCGGCAGGGCTACTCGTCCTCGCCCCCGCTGGCGCCCGCAGCCAAGTTCCGTTCGAGTGGCGAGACTCCTCGTCTTTCACACTCTTCGATCGCCGCGATCGACCCGCGGACCGGCGAAGTCGGCGTCGCGGTCACGACTCGCGTGCCGTGTGTGGGCGGCGGCGTCCCGTGGGTGCGGGTCGGCGTCGGTGCCGTGGCGACCCAGGCCAACACTCGGACCGAGTACGGCAACGAGTTGCTCGACGCCTTGGCGCGCGGTGAGGCTCCCGCCGATGCGCTCCAGCGGCTGCTCGCGGCGGATTCCGGCGCCGCCTCGCGGCAGATCGGCGTGATCGACGTGAAAGGACGGTCCGCGCAGCACACCGGAACGCAGCCGCAGGACTGGAAGGGACACCGCGCGGGACCCAACTACGCGACCCAGGGCAATGTCCTCGTCGGTCCACAGGTGCTCGAAGCCGTCGCCAAGAGCTTCGAGGCGAGCGAAGGACAGCCGCGGCATCTCGCCGATCGACTGATCGACGCCATCGCCGCCGGGCACACGCTCGGCGGCGATCAGCGGCATGGATTGCGGCAATCGGCGGCGGTGATCGTTGCGGACTCGCGCCCGGGCCGCTCGCGACGTCCCGATGGAGTGACGACGAACATCTCGGTCTGCGAGAACGCGGACCCGGTCGCCGAGATGCGCCGCATCTACGACGCCGTGTCGCAGACGCTCGGCTATCGGACGCTGCAGCAGTTCAGCGGCGCCGACGTGTGGCAGCTGAAAGTGATGTTGCAAGCACTCGGCTTTTATGCGGCGAACGATCCGCCGATCGACGCGCGCTCGGCGGGCGCGTCGTCGTTCACACCGGACGTCGTCGCGGCCGTCGACGCCTTTCGCGCGTCGGAGAAGCTTGGCGGGCCGGCGGTGGGATCGCCGTCCGGGTTGGTCGATCCGGAGATGGTGCAGCATCTCTGGGCCGCGCTCGAGCGGGCGGGAAAGGCGAAGGCCATTCGGGAGAAGATCCTGGATGTGATTCAGGTGCGGCGGTGATGCGTGTCATCCTGAGCGCAGGATGACAAGGCCGGCGCCGACCCGTAGCTTTTGTCGCTGTGACCACACAATCCATCGCCCCGCCGCCTGCGCTTCCGTCGTTCGATCAAGCGGCCGATCTCGTGGCACGCCTCGATGCCGAGATCGGCCGCGTCATCATCGGCCAGCATCAGGTGCGCCGCGAGATCGTCGCGTGTCTGTTCGCGGGCGGCCACTGCTTGCTGCGTGGCGTTCCCGGCCTCGCGAAGACGCTGCTCATCAAGACGCTCGCCGACGCGGTGAGCCTCGAGTTCAGCCGCATTCAATTCACGCCGGACTTGATGCCGAGCGACATCCTCGGCACCGAAGTGATCGAGGATGATGCCGACACCGGCAAGCGCCACGTGCGGTTCATTCGCGGGCCGGTGTTCGCCAACATCATTCTCGCGGACGAGATCAACCGCACGCCGCCGCGCACGCAGGCCGCGCTGCTGGAAGCGATGCAGGAGTATCAAGTCACGGTCGGCGGCGTGCGCTATGAGCTCGAGCGGCCGCTGTTCGTGCTGGCAACGGAGAATCCGATCGAGCAGGAGGGCACGTATCCGCTGCCCGAAGCGCAGCTCGACCGCTTCATGTTCAACGTCGTCATCGACTATCCGGACACGCAGGACGAGCGGCGCATCCTCGCCGAAACGACCACCAGCGCCGAGCGATCCGCCCGGCACGTCACGACCGGCGCCGAGCTCGAATCGGCGCGCATGCTCGTACGCGAGCTGCCGGCGGCCGCGAACGTCGTCGACTACGCGCTGCGCCTCATTCGCGCGACGCGTCCGGCGGATCCGACCGCGCCGCCGACCGTGCGCGAGTGGGTCCGGTGGGGCGTTGGACCGCGCGCGGGACAATCGCTCTTGCTCGGCGCAAAAGCCTGGGCGCTGCTCGACGGTCGCGCCGTGCCCGCGCCCGCCGACGTCACGCGCGTCGCGTTGCCGGTGCTTCGCCACCGATTGCTCGTCAACTTCCAGGCGGAGGCCGACGGCGTCACACCCGACGCGGTGATCGCGGAGCTGCTCGCCGCCGTGCGGCCCTGAGCGTCGCTCGGGATGACATAACGATGTCCTCGCTCTCTCCCGCCGTCGTTGCGGCGATCGACGATCTGGAGCTCGCCGCGCGGATCGTCGTCGAAGGGCTGCGGACTGGCGGTCATCGAAGTCCGTTCCACGGGTACAGCACCGAGTTTCGGCAGCATCGGCCGTATCGCGCCGGCGACGACCTCAAGTACCTCGACTGGAAGCTGTTCGCGCGCAGCGACCGGCTGTACACCCGGCAGTTTCGCGAGACGACCAATCTCTCCGTGATGCTCGCGCTCGACTCGAGCGCGTCGATGGCGTTTCCGGACACGGCGGACCTCGAGGTCGGACGTATTTCAAAGTTTCGGTATGGACAGATCGTCGCCGCCGCGCTCGCGTACCTCGTCTCCGAGCAGGGGCACGCCGTCGGACTCATGACGATGGACGCCGGCCGCCTCGCCTACATGGCCGCGCGGGGCGGCCGGCCGCACCTGCGATCGCTCCTCGCGCGGATCGATCGCCTCCAGGCATCCGGAACCTGGGACTCCGTGCGCGTCATCGATCGCGCCGCCCAATTGCTCGAGCGCCGCGGGATCATCGTCGTCATCTCCGACTTCTACGACGCCGAGGAGGAAACGCGCCGTGAGATGCGCCGCGTCGCGCAGCGCGGCCACGACGTCGCCATGCTGCAGCTCATCTCGCCTGCCGAACGCTCCCTGCCCTTTTCCGGCCACGTCGAGCTCGAGGATGCGGAGTCGCACGACCGGCAGCTCGTCGACGCGACCTCGGTGGCGGCTGCATATCGCGCGGAGGTCGATGCCTTTCTCGAGCGGTGTCGCGTCAACGCGCAGCGCGACGGCGTCGACTATGCGCTGATGAGCGTCGACACGCCGCCCGAGGTCGCGCTTCGCCAGTATCTCCTCAAGCGAAGTCATGCCCAGCCGGTGCGCAGCGCGCCGCGCGCGGTTCGGTCATGATCTGGCAGAATCCGTGGGCGTGGCTCGGGCTGGCCACCGTCGCGCTGCCCGTGATCATCCACCTGTTCGGCCGCGGTCATGCGCGCGTGCATCGCTTTCCGACGCTCCGCTTCATCGCCGCCTCTCGTCTCTTGCCGACGCGCCGCACACGGCTCAACGATCTGCCGTTGCTCGTCGTGCGGGCGAGCGCGCTCGCCGTCGCCGTCGCCGCGCTTGCGCGACCGCTGCTTCTCACGCCGCGCCGGTCGGCCGCCGCCAATGCCGCGCTCGCGCGAATCGTGATCGTCGACACGAGCGCGCATCCCGATCGCGCCGTGATCGACAGCGTGATACGCGCGACGCACGTGGGCGACGGCGCGACGGCGGTCACGACGATCTCGACCGCCGACGTGCCTCGGCCCTGCCGGGCGCCGTCGCGTGGCTCGAGACCCGCGCGATGGGCGGCGAGATCGCGATCGTCTCGCCGTTTCAGGATGGCACCATTGACTCGCTCGACGTCGCCTCGCTTCCGGCGCGAATCGGCGTTCGCCTGATTCGAGTGCCGTCGGTCGCAACCGCTCCACTCGAGCTGCGCGCCCGGTCCGGAGACGCGGAGACCATCACGCGAGCCGATGTGTCGCCCGACCGCACCGATGCCCAGTGGAGCGTGGCGACGACGACGCGGGTCGCCGCGCCCGCTCTCGAGATACTCGCCGGCGCGAACGAGCGACGCGGCGTCGACGCGGCGCGTCTTGCCGCGGCATCGGTTCCCATTGCGCTCCCGATCGACTCGACTTCTCTGATCGCGGTCGTCGAGCCGGGCTCCGAAGGACGCGCCGCGCTTCTCGCGAAGGCGATCGTCCCACAACACGATTGGATGATGGACGTCGTCGCCCGTGTCGCCGCGAATCCGTCACTCGTCGAAGCCGCGCGACGAGCGACGATCGTCGCGGCGGACACGGGCCGAACGCTCGTCGTCGTGCGCACGGACGACGGCCGCGCCGTCGTGCTGGCGGGCGAGGATACCATCCAAGGTCGCGACCGCCTGGAGCTCTATTCGTTGACCGATGCGGGGAGCCTCACGTCCGCCGCGCTGCTCGTCGCCGTCGCCCAAGCGACGTCGCGCGCGCCCGCGATGCGCGCAATCGAGCCAGCGACGATCCCGGACGCGACGCTCGCGGCGTGGCAGCGCGCGCCAGGCGCACAACAACGCCCGCGCGGAGCCGCGACGAGCTCCGACACCGACGAGTCTGACGGGCGATGGCTGTGGTTGCTCGTTCTCGCGTTGCTCGCGGTCGAGACGTGGCTACGACGCACGCGCGCCACCGCGGGGACGTCACAAGAGTTTGCTCATGGCCGCGCCGCCTGACGCCCGCGCACTCAGCGCGTTTCTCGCGCGCACATCGCGGCGGCTCGCGTGGATCGCCGCCGCGGAAGGCGCCGCAGCGGGGCTGTTCGCGGCGACCATCGCGATCGCGCTCGGCTGGCCGCGGTCGAGCGAGGCGTACGCCGTCGCGGGTCTTGCCTTCGCGCTCGCGGGCGCCGCGGTCCGTTTGCTGTGGCAATGGCGACACAACGCGCGCGCGGCGGACGTCATCGAAAAGCGCGCGCCGCAGTGCCGAAACCTGCTGATCACCGCCGCCGAGCTGCACGCGCACGAGCGAGTCGCGGAACCGATCGTGCGCGCGATCTATGTGAGCGCCGCGCGGCTCGTATCGCAACTCGACCTCGGAAGTCTCCTTCCCATTCGCCGCGCGACCTCGGCGCTCGGCGGCCTCGCGATCCTGTGGACGATCGTCGCGTTGACGGCCGCGCACCCGACTTCCGTGATGGCACGCGCCCTCGGCACCGCCCACGCGAACGACGCCACGATCACAGGCGTCGACGTCGTGGTGACGCCTCCGGCCTACGCGGGCAAGCGACCGCAGACGCTGCGCGATCCATCTCGCGTGGAGGTGTTGGCCGGCAGCCGCGTGCACGTCACGATCCACGCCCGAGCCGCGCACGTGGTGGTCGAAACGCTGCGCGCGCGCGACAGCATCGCCGCGAGGAACGGCGACACCTTCAGCGCCGACCTGCTCGCCGACGCCGACGGCTACATTGCCATCGAGCCGCACGGCGCGAACGGCGCGACCGGCACGCGTCGCCTGATCGGTCTCTCGGCCGCGCCGGACAACGCGCCGCGCGTGCGAATCACCGCGCCCGGAAAGGATCTCTTTCTCCGCGACGCGCATCGCACGCTCGATCTCGGCGTCGAGGCCGGCGACGACATCGGGCTGGCGTCGCTCGAGGTTCGCTACACGAAGGTGACCGGTTCCGGCGAGCGCTTCACCTTCACCGAAGGTTCGCTTCCAATCACCGTGACGCGCGCCGATCCGCGCGCGTGGACCGCACGGGCGACGTGGAATCTCGAGTCGCTTGGCCTCGATCCCGGCGACATGGTCGTCTATCGCGCGGTCGCGACCGATCATCGCCCCGGCGCGCCGCCATCGGAATCGGATTCGTTCATCGCCGAGGTGCTCGCGCCGGGTGGGAATGCCGCGCCCGGGTTCGACGTCGATCCGGAGCAAGAGCGCTACGCCGTCAGCCAGCAGATGGTGATTCTCGAGACGGAGCGGCTCTCGGCGCGCAAGGCGCAAATGCCGGCCGACGACTACGCGTCGGCCGCGGCCGAGATCGCGGCGGAGCAGCGAAAAGTGCGCGCCGAGTTCGTGTTCATGATGGGCGGTGAGCTCGCCGACGCGCCCGACATCGGCAACATGACCGAGATCAACGAAGAGGCGGAGGCGAACGGCGAGGACGACATCCTCGCCGGGCGCAACGCGAATCAGGGCCGCGTCGCGCTGGTGCGCGCGATCCGCTCGATGAGCCGCGCCGCGGCGTCGCTCACCTCGGTCGATCTCTCCGGTGCGCTTCCACACGAGAAAGCAGCGCTCACACAGCTCGAGCGCGCGTTCTCGCATGCGCGCATCATTCTTCGCGCGCTTACCGAGCACGAACGTCTCGACCTGTCGCGACGTCTGACCGGTGTGTTGACCGATGCGTCGCGCGACACTCGTCCACGGGCCGAGCCGGAGCTCGAGCCGCGCGTCGCCGAGCTGCGTCGCGTGCTCGCCGACATCGCGACGCTCGCCGGCGGCGACTCGAACGACGGCGGCCGAGCCTCGGCGCTGGCCGAGCGCGTGTTGCGCATCGATCCGTCGTCGCGCGAGCTGCAACACGTCGCCGAAACGCTGTCGCGAGCGGCGACCGATCTCGGACGCGGCCGCACCACCGAGGCGCGGCGGTCGCTCGACCAGAGCGCGACGGCCATCGCCGCGACGCTCAAGGGGAGTCTGCTCGACGCGCCCGCCGGCGTTGGCGCGCAGTCCGTGAGTCTCGACGTATTGGGTGGTGCTTTAGTCGACGCGCTGCGCCGGCCCGGCGGACCACGATGAGCGACCGCCCCTGGCGGCTCGTGCTTCGAGTGCTCGCGGTCGCGATCGCGATCGTCGCGCTGATCGATCCCGCGATCACGACCAGCCGCGTCGTGAAACCGATCGTCTCCGTGACGGCCGTCGACACCCGCGATTCGTCGCTCGCCAGTCGTGTTGCCGGAGCGCTGGCGAAGCGATTCACCGTCGTTCGCGCGCCGCTCGCGAGCGCCGACGCATCCGTGCTCGTCGGCAGCCGCCTGCCAGCGAACGCGTCCGAGTTGGCGCGCCCCACATTCGCGGTGCTCGGCGATCGCGACGGCCCAACCGTCACCCTCGACCGCGTCGAAGCGCCGTTGTCCGCGCCGGCGAGCGCGCGCGTTCCGGTGACCGCGACCGCGCACGTGACTGGCGCTCAGGGGCGCTCGCTCGAGCTCGCGCTGCGAGCCGGCGGTCTCGTCGTCGACCGAGCGACGCGGATCGTTCGATCGAACGACGAACGCGTCGCGATCCCACTCACGTTCGTGCCCACCGCGACTGGCGCGGCGCGACTTCGAGTCACGGCATCGCTCGGTGCCGTCAGCAGCGCGAACGCCGACGTCGCCGTGGACGTTCGCGACACGCGATGGGCCGTGCTGTTCTTCGACCCTCGGCCGAGCTGGATGTCGACCTTCGTGCGGCGTGCGGTGGAGCGCGATCCGCGCTTCGTCGTCACGAGCCGCGTCGTCACCAGCCGCAACGTGAGCACCGACGCCGGCCAACCGCCCGGCCGATTGGACGATCTCGCCGCGCTCGGCGTCTTCGACGCCGTCGTTGTCGGCGCTCCCGAGGCGTTGAGCGACCGCGACGTCGCCGGACTCGACGCGTTTCTTCGACGCCGCGGAGGGAGTGTCGTCTTGCTGCTCGATCGGCTCGCGCCCGGAGCCTATGATCGTCTTCTAAATGTTGGCAAGTGGGTGAGCGACAGCACCGGCAAGGCCGAGACGATCGCACCGCCCGCCGCCGGCGGCGACTCGATGCGCGCCGCCGAGCTCGCGTGGCCAGCGCGGTTGCCCGAGGGCGCGGACGTCGTCGCCCCGACACGCAATGCGGCCGCGCGGCCCGTCGTGTGGAGGTCGCCGGTTGGAGCGGGCCAGATGATCGTCAGCGGCGCGCTCGACGCGTGGCGCTTTCGCGACCGATCGGTCTCGTCGTTCGATCGGTTCTGGCAAACGCTCATCGCCGGCGCCGCGACCGCCGCCGTCGCACCGATCACGGTCTCGACGACGCCGCTCGCGATGCCTCGCGAGCGAGCGCCGGTGTCCGCGTTGGTTCGCGATGCCGCGCTGTCGAGCGTGCTGCCCGTCAAAGCGAGCGCGAGCGCGATGCTCGTCTCCGATGCGGGCCGCAGCGGGGTACGTCTGTGGCCATCCGAACGAACGGGAATTTTCCGGGCCAACCTCAGAGCGCCTGCGCAACCGGGCACGTTTCGCCTGACGGTCGCCGCGAACGGCGCGCGCAGCGACGTACCGATCATCGTTGCTGCGGATCTGGCTCGCGTGACTCCCGAGGCGCGCGATCTCCTCAGCGCGTGGGTCGCTTCGCGTGGCGGCGCGTCGATGGGCGCGGCCGAGGTTGCGTCGCTCGGCCAGCGCATCGTAGGCACCATACGACCGGCGGACCGCAGGATGACGTGGCATCCGATGCGGTCCGCCTGGTGGATCCTGCCGTTCGCGCTTGCGCTCTCCGCCGAGTGGTGGCTCAGGCGGCGGCGAGGTCTGGCCTAATCGGCGATCAAATCCCGAGCTGCTTCTTGAGGAACGCGATCGTCCGCGGCCAGCCGTCCTTGGTCGCCGCCATGTTCGCTTGCTCCTGGGCGGGATTGCGCGGGTTCTTCGGATCGTCCTGCGCGCGCAGGAAGCCGTGCTCGGCGCCGGGATAGGCGATCCCGACGTAGCTCTTGCCGAGTGCCTTCATCGCAGAATCAACGGCGGGCATGGGGGCCGCAATGCGCGCGTCCGCGCCGCCAGCCAGGAGCACAACTGGCTTGGTGATCTTCGAGATCGAATCGCCGACCGGCACTCGGCCGTTCATGTACGGCAGTCCATAGTACGCCACGCCGCCGGAGAAGCCGGGAATGCCGCCGTTGATCGCATATCCCCAGACCGTGCCTCCGCCCCAGCAGTAGCCGATCACCGCGTACTTCTGATCCGCGGATGGCAGCGACATCGCGTAGCGGGCCGCCGCGGTGATGCCGAGATTGCGCTCGGCGACGTTCACGCCTTGGATCATCGCGCGGGCCGAATCACCCGGCATCTCGTGCGTCGTGGCGCCGCCGCGGACGCGCGAGAGCAGATCGGGCGCGATGGCAATGAACCCTGCCGCGGCCACCTGGTCGGCGACGCCGCGCACCCACGTCTGCAAGCCGAAAATCTCGTGAACGACCACGACGACCGGCGACTTGGTGCGATTGGTCGACGGATACACGACCCACGCCATCAGCGAATCCTTCGAGCCCGGCTCCCACGCGATCTTGACCCACTCGCCGTGCCGGTTGCTCGCCTTCAATCGCGCCGGCGCGTTGTTCGCGCTGGCCGGCAGGTTCATGTCTTCCTGCGCGGAGGCGGTGGGGGCGCCCACGACTGGCGACGACAGCTCGGCGGCGGACATGTGCGCCATGTGTTCGTCCATGGGCGGCCGATGGCACGCCGCGGCAAAGCCGGCGAGGACGCAGACGCCGGTCAGAAGGCGGGAAACACGCATGAAGAATCCGGGGTCAGAGGAAAAACTGAGAAACGTGAACGCCGTAACACGATGGGTGGTTCGTCCTGTAGAATACGGTGGGAGGCCGACTCGCGGAACGACCCGGCCTGCCGAGGCCGACCTTCCTTTTCGCGACCGAATAATCATGCGCCACACGCTTCCGTTCACTCGCCGCGCTGCCGCGGCGCTGTTGCTGCTCGCCGCGGGCTGCCTCCAGGGGACCGAACCCGGGAACCCGTCGAATCCCGCGACCGAGACGTTCGCGCCATCGCTCGGCGTCGACCTCTCGCAGATGACCAAGGTCTCGAACGACCTGTATTACCAGGACGTCGTCGTGGGAACGGGCACCACGGTCGTCGGCGGAAAGACCGTGGCCGTCACGTACACCGGCTGGCTCGTGGACGGCACGAAGTTCGACAGCAACGTCGGCCTGTCGCCGACCTCGTTCCCGATCGGCGTCGGCGCCGTGATCGCGGGCTGGGACCTTGGCATTCCCGGCATGAAGGTCGGCGGGGAGCGCAAACTCGTGATCGGGTCGAATCTCGGCTACGGCCCCGGAGGGCGCGGGTCGATCGGACCGAATGAGACGCTCGTCTTCGACGTGAAACTCATCAGCGTGGAATAGAGGACGAAACACGCCGTTCCACCCGAAGTTCGCGCTGTTCGCAGAAACTCTAGCTCGAAGCTGCGCGGCTCGAATCTGGACTCGTTCAGAGACGTCGAGATCTCAGAACGGCAAAGGCATTGTCATTGCCGTTCTCTCATCTCGACGCTGACAGCGACTCCAGATTCGAGCCGCGCAGCTGAGAGCTACGAGGCGTCAGTTATTCGCCCGGGTGATATGTGCGCTCGGTGTGGCCCTTCAGCTGCGACGGATAGAAGTACACGTCGCGCAAATTCCCCGTCGCGTAGCGCTCGGCCTGGTCGTTGAAGTGCTTCGACCTCACGTCGCCACTCTCGCCGCCGGCGGTCACCGCGCGAGCCCGCACGCTGTCCTTTCCGAACTCCACGACCGCGACGAAGCTGTTCCCGCTCGTGCCGTACCACTTCTTCGTGTTCGGGTACCGGCGCGCGCCGAACGAGGCCAGTGAGCCCCACGTCGCGGACGCAAAGCCGACAGGAATGCTCGCGCCGGCATCGTCGAACTTCGACGCGATCTCGTCGTTGAGGCGCTGAAAGCGGTTGATGTCGCCCCACGGCGTCTGCCATTTGCCGAAGTCGGATGCGAGCGTATCGCTGGCGGCGGCCAGCGCTTCGACCTGTTCGCGTGCCGTCGGAGGCGCGGCACCGCGACCACGCCCGCGTCCCCCGCGACCACCGCGACGGCCGAGCTCGGTCGCGTAGAACACGGCGAGCGACGTCGGCACCGACGACACGCCCCACCGGAAATCCCAATCCCGAAGCAGCTTCACCTGGTCGGCGAGCTTCGCCTTGAGCGGGTCGCTCGACGCGAGCGCATCGTACGCCTTCACGAGCGTCGGAATCGACTCGGCGAACGAGGGCATGTAGCTGTCGTAGGCCGCCGCTCGCAGCCCGTCGAGCGTGAAGTCCTTCTTATCGGAGAGAAGACGAATCGCGTGCACGCCGCGCGGCGATTCGGCGCGGCCCGTCTCGACGTAGGCCGGGAAGTCCTCGCGCTTGCGGCTCGACGGACCAGCCGCCGACCACGGCCAGTTGTTCGAGTTGTAGATCCAGCCGCTCGCGGGGTTGAGCAAGTTCGGACTCTCGTCGACCGAGAGGAGGCCATGCCAATCGGTCGCCGGATCGCTGCCGTCCACCGGCTGCGTCCAGTCGAACTTCGTGTCGCGCTTCGGGATGAAGTTCGAGTGGAAGTACGCGATGTCGCCGTCGGCGTCCGCGAAGATCGTGTTGTTCGACGAGTTGGTGTGCAATTCCATCGTCTGCTTGAACGCCTGGTAATCGCGCGCTTTGGTTCTGGTGTACGATTGCGTCAGCGCTTTGACGGGCTCCTGCATGATGCGGATCGCGATCCACTTGCCGTCGGCCGTCTTGCGGACGATCGGCCCGAACGACGTGTAGTACACCGTGAATTCCTTCTGCGACATGCCGGTCGCCGTCTTGAAGGGCACGACGATCTTCTTCGCGATGAGCGGGCGCTCTTCATTGCCGTACTTATAGAAATACGTATCGCCCTTCTTCGTGATCGTCTCGAGATACTCGTCGGTGTCGTCGACGCCGCTGGTGGTGTGCATCCAGCCGACGCGTGGATTGAACCCTTGATAGATGAAGAACTGCCCCCACGTCGCGGCGCCGTACGCGTTCAGCCCTTCGTCGCTCGTCATCTGCAGCTCCGAGCGGAAGAAGAAGGACGTGTGCGGGTTGATGAGCAGCAGCGCGCGATGGGCGACGGTGTTGTTCGGCGAGATCGCGATGCCGTTCGAGCCGCGCGGCTCCCTGTCGAGGCTCTCGTAGCCGTCCGGCGTCATCGGCTCGGCCTTGTTGCCGTAGAACGTCTCGAGCTGGCCGAGATTGACCTTCTCGATGTCGCCGCCGATCGAGCCCTCGCTGAACGAGAGCGCCATCCACGGCTCGAAATGCTTGATCACCCTCGGCGTCACGCCGGGATGCTTCGCCAGGTAAAAGTTGAGCCCGTCGGCCCAGGCATCCATCAGCTTCTTCAGGGATGCCGGACTCGACGCGTACTTCGCCTTCATCGAGTCGGGATCGATGAAGAGCTTCATCCGGAGATCGCGCCACACTTCCGGCTCGCCCTCCGCCTCCGCGAGACGTCCCTGTGAGTTGATGAAGTTCGTCTCGACGCGATTGAAGTCGTCCTCGGCCTGGGCGTAGATCATCCCGAAGACCGCGTCGGCGTCCGTCTTCCCGTGGACGTGCGCGATCCCCCAGTCATCGCGGACGATGGTGATGCCCTGGGCCTGGCGCGTCCAGCGCGCAAGGTCGGCGGATGGCGTCTGGGCAGACAGGCTGGCCGCGCAGGCGGCGAGGGCGACGAGGGCGACGAGCGCAATCGGTTTCATCGGCGGACGGAGTGAAGGACTCTCAATAATGCGCAGGCGTGAGGGAACCCAACAGGGCCGAGGAGCGTGTGAGGCGATAGCGTGCGGCGTGTCGGAGCGGGAGCGGCGTTGGCGTGCGGCGACCGGGGCGGGTTCGGCGTTCGGGGCTCGGCGTGAACAGCGGCTGGCCCGCCCCGCGCGCGTCGCGCTCCGATACTCCGCACGCCAACCCCGTTCGCGCTCCGGTACGCCGCACGCCAACGCCTCACGCGCCCCGGCGCGCCGTTCTCCGGCATTCTTCTCAACGCACCCGCCAAGCGGTACGTTCTTGTGACGAACACCGAGGTGTCTCTCATGACTCGACTTACCCATCCCGCGGCGCTCCTCTGCCTCGTCGCGATGGCCGCGTGTACCAGCGCCGGCGGTTCCGGCTCGGCGACACCGCAGGGCGCCCCGACGCCCGCGCCCGCGCCCCCGGGCGCGCCGACCAACGTGCTCAATCCCGCCGACATTCACTTCATGTCCGGCATGATTCCGCACCACGCGCAGGCCGTGCTCATCGCCGGCTGGGCGCCCACGCACGACGCGTCGCCGGAAGTGCAGCGGCTCTGCGAGCGGATCGTCGTCGCGCAGCGCGACGAGATCGCGCTGATGCAGGGGTGGCTCAAGCAGCGCGCGCTCGAGGTGCCCGCCGCCAACGCGACGCACATGACGATGATGATGGACGGCATGAAGCACGACATGCTCATGCCCGGCATGTTGAACGACGAAGAGCTCAAGCAGCTCGACGCCTCGCGCGGGGCAGAGTTCGACAGGCTCTTTCTCCAGGCGATGATCCGTCACCATCAGGGCGCGATCACCATGGTCGACGAGCTCGAGGCCGCACCGGGCGCGCGTCAGGACGAGCTCGTGTTCCGCTTCTCCTCCGACGTCTACGCCGACCAGACGACGGAAATCGATCGCATGCAGAAGATGCTCGCCGCACGGAAATAGATCGTCGACGCCGACCAGTACGTTTCGCTGTTCTTCCCGCCCCCTCACCGGAATTGCATATGCGCTTCACAGCTCGAGCCCGGGTCGCCGTTCCGATCGTCGCCGTCACGGCGGCGGCGGTCTTCACGGCGTGCATGACGCAATCGTCGTCGACCAGCCCTGCGCCCTCGGTGACGCAGGCGTCCTCGTCGATGCTGCCGCCGGACCCGGATCCGCGCGTCGGGCTGATGCCGGGGACGACGGACTCGGTCGTCATCGAGAATCAGTCGCGCCGAGTCATCAAGACGAAGGCTGCCGAAGCCGCGTGGAACGTGCGGCTCGTCTCCAACAGCCCCGCGTCGGCGCGCTTCCAGGGGGTCACCAACTCCGACCTCGCGTTCATCGGCAACGACGTCATTCAGGGCAACTACAACGGGTATCAGATCTGGGACATCTCGAACCCCGCGAAGCCGTCCCTCAAGACGGCGTTTTACTGCCCCGCGTCCCAGAGCGACGTGTCGGTCTATAAGAACTTGCTCTTCGTCTCGGCCGAAGCACCCACGGCGCGGCACGACTGCGCCGGCGGCGGCATCGCGGACGTGGTCAGCACGATGCGCGTGCGCGGCATTCGCATCTTCGACATCACCGACATCACGAAGCCGCGCTACATCAAGGACGTGCAGACCTGCCGCGGCTCGCACACGCACACGGTGCTCGTGCCGCCGGGCGATCCGGAGAACGTCTACGTCTACATCTCGGGCTCACAGGGCGTGCGCCCCGAGGGTGAGCTGGAGGGTTGCTCCGACCTCGCCGCTGACAACAGCCCAAACTCGGCGGCCTTCCGCATCGAAGTCATCAAGGTGCCGGTTGCCCATCCCGAGCAGGCCGAGCGGGTGAGCCAGCCGCACATCTTCCAGGATCTCGTCGCGCCGCCGCGCAATACCGCGCGCTCGACGCAGGACAGCATCGAGAACGCGAATCGCCCGCCCCGCGGCGGCGCGGGTCGCGGCGGTGCTCCGGGCGCGGCCGGTGGTCGTGCCGGCGGACGCGGTGGCCCGCAGGTTCGCCAGGGCCCGACGCAGTGCCACGACATCACGGTCTATCCGGCGATCGGGTATGCCGGCGGCGCGTGCGGCGGCTACGGTCTCCTGCTCGACATTCACGATCCGGCGAACCCGAAGCGTGTGTCGTTCGTCGCCGACTCGAACTTCTCGTTCTGGCACTCGGCGACGTTCAGCAACGACGGCTCGAAGGTGCTCTTCACCGACGAGTGGGGCGGCGGCTCCGCGCCGCGTTGCCGGTCGACGGACAAGATGCAGTGGGGCGCCGACGCGATCTTCACGATCACCGGCACCAACATGAACATGAAAGGCTACTACAAGATGCCCGCCGCGCAGACGAACCAGGAAAACTGCGTCGCGCACAACGGCTCGCTGATTCCGATTCCGGGACGCGAGGTCATGGTGCAGGGCTGGTATCAGGGCGGCATCTCGGTGTTCGACTGGACCGACCCCGCGCACGCGCGCGAGATCGCGTTCTTCGATCGCGGCCCGCTCGACGGCAGCCGGCTCGTCAGCGGCGGCTCGTGGTCCGTGTACTGGTACAACGGCGTGCTCGTCAGCTCCGAGATCGCGCGCGGTCTCGACATCTTCGAGCTGCAGCCGAGCGCGTTCCTGTCGCAGAACGAGCTGGACGCCGCGAAGACGATTCACTTCGACTACCTTAACACGCAGGGTCAGCCGAAGCTCGTGTGGCCGCCGTCGTTCTCGCTGTCGGGCGCGTACCTCGATCAGCTTGCCCGGTCGAACGGCTTGCCGAGCGAGAAGATCGCCTCGACGCGCGCGGCGCTCACGGCCGCGCAGAAAACGTCGGGCACGGCGCGGCGCGATGCGCTGACGGCACTTGCGACACAGCTCGGCACGGACGCGTCGAGTGCTGGTGACGCGGCGAAGGTTCGCACGCTGGCGTCGTCGGTGCGCGATCTGGCTGGCGCGACGCGCTAGGGAATCTTGGTGAAACGACGCGCCCGGAGCCGTGAGGCTCCGGGCGCGTCGTTTCTCCAAGTCCCTGGCACGAATCAAACGGTAAGAACGCTAAAGCGTTTCAGCGAGCTCCGCCTCTTCGGCGCGATCAGCGGCAGTCCTTCTGATGCCAGGGCGCCCGGGGAAAAAACGGCGCCCGGGATCTCGGACCTCCCGGGCGCTTGGTTTTTTTCAGCCCGATCTATTGCGTAACGTGCAACGGGATGGAGTTGTCGAGATTGATCGTCGTCGTTTCGTTGGAGCCCTGGACGCGCTGGAACCACGACGCGTCGCGTGCTTCGCCGCCGTGCTCCATGAGGTACCGCGCGAGACTCGCCGCGTCTTCGGGCGCCATGCGGAGACAGCCGTGTGAAACGGCGCCGCCGAGTGACGAGACGCTGCCCGTGCCGTGGATGTAGTAGTCCGGCTCGTTGAAGTAGATCTTCACGACCTTCATCGGATTGGCGGCGGCGCCGGGCGCCTGAGGCTCCTTGTCCGCTGCCCAGGCCTCGTCCGGCGGCGTCCACGGCGGATTCCACACGATGCGACGGACCGAATAGTTGCCCTCCGGCGTCGGATAGGCCGCTTGACCCACGCCGATCTCGTAGGCGCGCACGACCTCGTCACCGTTCTTCAGGTACAGCTTGCGTTCGCTCAGGTCCACATTGATGTGAACGCCCGAGGGCTCGCCCGGCCACGATGCCCCGCGGCCTACGGTCGCCGACGTGCTGCTCACCGGCGGCACGTACGTGCCCGACGAGGTTCCGCTGCTCGCGCAGGCCCCGCCCGCCAGCACGGCGAACGCGAGCGCCGCTCGGCTCAGATTCGAATTGTTGAGTTGCATCAGGTCTCACTTCCGTCTGCTTGGCCCATCGTCCTGGCGTGATCCGCACGCCCGTTCTGCTCCTCTTCCAACGGATGCGAAAAGGCAAAGCGTGTTCCATGTGACGATGTCGTGACGCAATCGGCGATCGCGGCAGCCGGCTCACTGCCCCGGGCGCGTCTCGGTCGCCGCCGGCACGGAGCTCGAGCGGGCTATTTGAGTTCTTTGACGAAGCGGACGACGGCCTCGCGCTGCGTCGCGACCGCGGCCGACGGGCCGAACAGCTGCACGAAGAGCGTTCCCTTCGGCGTTTCGGCGATGGCGGCGACGAGGGTCTGATTCGGTTTCGCCTGACTCGCGTCGCCCGCGCCGATGCCGCGTGCGTACGTGCCCGTGTACTCGGCGACGGTGATCGGAAACGCGCCACTGGAATCACGGGTGATCTGTTCGGGGACCTTGGAGCCGTCGGGCGTCGAGAACTGTCCGCGCCAGCGCGCCAGATTCGGTTCGACGGCGCCGCCCTGCCCTTTGCCGAAGAAGTACACGATCACTTCCGCGCCAGGCGTGCCCGAGGTGGTGTACTCCGCGAGCCGCATGCTCGACGCCGGGGGCCGCGGCGTCCAACCGGCGGGGACGGCGGTCTGGTAGCCGAGCAGTGTGACGGTCGCGTCCTGCGCGAGCGCGGATCGAGCCGCACAGGCGAGAACGGCCGCGGCGCACACCGCGCGCGACAGCGAAGCGAACGAGCTCATTCGGCTAGAGGGCATTGAGACGAGTGAGGGCGCACCAGTATGTCTAGAGACCCGCACTCGCGAACGCCAGCCATTCTCGCTTCCCTTTTCCGCACATGCACACCGGCCCGATCATGGACGGCATACCGCCGCGTCCATCGTACGCAACCCGCTCGCTTGGCTTCGCGAAAGCCGGCGTCAGCTTCGGTTCGGCGCTCGCCATCACGATCTCGTGGAGCGTCCACCACTCGATACTGTGGGCGATCGTCCAGGGCTTCTTCTCCTGGCTCTACGTGATCTACTATGGCCTGACTCGATCGTCCTGACGTCTCTCGGGCCAGGCAACAGCGATCTTCAAAGCAGGTCGCCGAGCGATCCCACGCTCTTCGCCGCCGCCCAATCGGTCATGCCGCGCTTCCACACGAGCGTGCTCGGCCCGAACGCGCCCGTCGTCTTCGCCTGGCGAAGTCCGGCGACATCGGTCGGCCCGCGCCGTTCGCCGGCGACGACGTAGTACCACGCGTCCTGCGGTACCGGGGGCGGCTCGTCTCCCGATGACGCGGGTTTCGAGACTGGCGCGGCTGGCGCCATCGCGTGCTGCGCCATGGCCGCGCCCATTCCGATGCCGACGCCCGCGCCCGCGCCGCCGCTCGGATTCCGCGCCGCATCGCGCAGCGCGTCGGCGCTTTGCAGCTGCATGTACTGATCGAGCGTGCCGATCACGGAGAGCTTCGCGCGCTGATCGATCGCCTGCTCCACCTCCGGCGGGAGCGACACGTTCTCGACGACGAGCTGCGAGATCTCGAGACCGTACTGTGTGAACTGCGGAGCGACGTGCGCCAGCACGCGATTCCCCAACTCGGCGTACTGCGCCGCGAGGTCGAGCACCGAGACGTTGTCGTTCGCGAGCGTCGCGCTCACCTTCGCGACGACGAGATCGCGCAGCTGGTCCGCGATCTCGTCGACGATGAAGACCGAGTTCGTGCCGACGAGCTCTCGGACGAACTTTTGGGGATCCTGAACGCGCACGGCGTACGTCCCGAACGCGCGAAGGCGCACGGGGCCCAACGCCGGGTCGCGAACGATGACCGGATTGGACGTGCCCCATTTGCGATTCGTGAACTGCCTCGTGCTCAGGAAGATCACGTCCGCCTTGAACGGGCTCTCGAAGCCGTACTTCCACCCCCGCAGCGTCGAGAGCAGCGGCAGGTTGCTCGTGACCAGCTCGTGCCGCCCGGGCACGAAGAGATCCGCGACCTCGCCCTGGTCGACGAACAGCGCGCACTGACCGGGGCGGACGATCAGCTGCGCGCCGTTCTTGATCTCGTTCTTGGGGCGCGAGAACCGAGACACCATGACGTCGTTCGACTCATCGAGCCACTCGATGATGTCGATCACCTCGCCGGCGATGAATTCACGAAAGGACACGGCAGCCTCCGAATGACTCGTTATGAGAACAGCGCTCGCAATGCGTCCATCAACAGCCCTTCCGACCCGTGCCGCGGCACGAACCCGCCGCCGCTGGCGCGCGCGCTTTCGGCCATCGCGTCCGCCATCGCACGATCGAGCGTGTGCTGCTCCTCCTTCTCTTTCTCGTGCTCGGCGTGCCGAGCCTGCTCCAGACCGCCGGCGTCGACGAAGGCCAGGACCGATTGCAGCTCACGCTGCTCGAACCACACGCCGTGCCCCTTGCAGACGTCGATCACGACGCCGGAGCGCCGGCCGAAGTTCTGCCGGTTCATCGTCTTCTTGCACACGGGGCACTGCACGTACCGCACGGCCGCGCCGACCGTCCGCACACTGTCGCCGGCGTTCGTGCCGACCATCGCCGCCAACTCGCCGCGCCCTTCACGGTTCGTGCACAGCGCCGTGAACGCGTCCGCGACGAGCCACGTGCCGGCGCACGACGGACATTCGTGAAACGACGTGGTCCCCACGCGCACCGCGCGCATCTCGCCTTTGCACCCGGGACAGGCGACGGTGGCCGCGCTGTCATCCAGGACGCGCGAGCCCTTGGCGCCGCAATGCGGGCAAAACTGCATGCCGGCGAACATCGGGCCGAAACACGACGGGCACGCGGTGACGGTCAGCGCCGAGGCGCAGTACTCGCACCGGGCCGCGACGGAGCTCGGAGCTGGCGCGCCGCAGGACGGACAATTCAGCGACGAGACCATGAACGCGTTACCGCCGGGACAATGGACGTCAAAAAGACGCCGGGCACCGCGGGATCGTCACCGCCTGCCGGGTCTCAGACGCCCTTCGTCACCCCCACCCCGCGACGCGCGCGAAGCCGTCGCCGTCGCAGCGACCAAACGGCCAGCATGGCCGCCAACGCGCCGAGCACGACGTCGAGCACACCAGCGAGGGTGTCGACGGTTGCCCCGTGAAGCCCGAGGCCGGTGGTCATGTCGACTGCGGGCATGTCGTCTCCCCGACGAAACAAGATCGATGAACCCCCGCGCAACCGCGCGCGTGACACCCGGCAGACATTTACGGGGGATACCCCATAATACTATTCCCCGGCCGGCTTGACCAGCGTCAGCGCCGGCTGACGTCGTTTGGAATTCCATCGCCCGCGTGCCGGGGCCGAGACCATTCATCGGCCGAGAACGCCGGGAGGTCGAAATCGTCGTGGAGCGACCGCGCGAGAAATCGGCTCGCGAAGACGCGAAAGGACAGCGCCTTCATGCTGATGTTGCGCACCATCAACCCGAGCGTGGTATCCGGCGCAAAGAACCCACGGAACCGCGGGGCCGCTTTCTGCTTGCCGGTCACGAACGCGCGCAACCGGTCCTCATACGCGTCGAACGCTCGCGTGGAATCGCCGTTGGCCCGATGGAGCTCTCCCGCCAAGACGTAGGCCTCGACCATCGCCAGGCCCGTGCCCTCGCCGGCGAGAAGCGAGGGGCAGGCCCCCGCGTCGCCGACCAGTGCCACGCGGCCAGACGACCAGCGAGCGAGATATACTTGGCTGATCCGATCGAAGTAGAGGTCGTCGAGTGCGTCCATGGCATTCAGGATTTCAGGCACCTCCCAGCGCATGTCGCCAAAGACGTGGCGCAGCGCCGCTTTCCGCTGGTGCGCCGACGGTTCGTCGGGAAGCAGCTCGTCTCGGAAGATGAGCAGCACCAACGTCTCGTCGTCGCGCAGCGCCACACGAGCGACCTGGCGCTTCTTCACCGTGTGTGAGACGTACACCAGCTCGTCGCGGTGCGGATAGCCGCGGAGCCGGAACGCCGCGACGTGACAGCCGAGCGATTGCTCGAACCGCGCTTCGGGGCCAAACACCAGCGCCCGGACTTGCGAGTGCACACCGTCGGCGCCCACCACGAGATCGAACCGCTCTCGCCGTCCATCGGAGAGCGTGACGACCACGCCGGCGTCGTCCTCCTCGACCGCGGTGAACCACACGCCGAAGTGCGCCGGAATTCCGTCGCACGTTCCGAAGAGCGCCGCCGCCAGATCGGCGCGCGCGAGACTGATGAAACGACCGCCGAGCATCTCGCGCATCGGTCTGACGTCGAGCGTCGCGTCGACGCGGCCGTCGGCGTCGACCATGCGCATCTCCTCCATCAGATAGCAGCGGTCGCGCAGCGCCGGCATGATCCCCATCCGCTCCGCGATCTCGTACCCGAGGCCCCAGAAATCGATCAGATAGCCGCCGGTGCGCAGCGCCGGCGCCCGTTCGAACATGACAGGCTCGTGTCCCCAACACCGCAGCCAATACGCCAGCGTCGTGCCCGCGATGCCGATTCCAGAAACGGCTATCTTCATGCGCCACTCCTCCGCCGCGCGATTGGCATGTGCCTTCGAGTCGAGAATCACCGGTGCGCGCCGGCGCGGGCCGGGCACCACGGCGACGTGCCGCAAGATCGTCGCCATGGCATTGCGGGGGGACCCCCATTTCTCACTCACGCAAACGGGCGCTAGAAGCCTGGTAGCGTCGTGGCCAGCCCATCGACTAAACTGTCCCTGCCGTCCCCCACTCAACCCGCCTTCACACCGTGCCCCGACCATCGCGCCCGCGACGCTCGACCTCGGCTGATGACCGGACCGCGACGCTGTCGGCCGTGACGTCCATTCGCCGGCTCGTACGCGTTCTTCGGATCGCCGCGAACCGAACGCAAGCGACGGCCGGGATCAGCGCGGCACAGCTGTTCGTCCTGCAGCAACTGGGGGCCGACGCTCCACTCTCGATGAACCAGCTCGCGGCCCAAACCTTCACCGATCGGAGCTCGGTCGCGGCGGTCGTCGACCGGCTGCACGCCGAGGGACTGCTCGACCGGGCAGTCGATCCCGCCGACCGACGCCGGGCGGCCGTCCGCATCACCACGAAGGGCCGTCGAGTCCTCGGCCGAGCCGCCGATGCGCCGACCACACTCTTGATCTCGGCGCTCACGACGCTGGAACCGGGGCAACGCGCGGCGCTCGCCACGGGTCTCGAGCAGCTGACGGTCGCGCTTGGAGCGTCAGAGGGGCCAGCCCCGATGTTGTTCGCCGACGACGCGAAGGGAAACGCGCGACACCCGGCCCGACGCTCGCGAACGCGTAAGCAGTAACTGGCAGCGCGCCCTGATCACATCGACGAATTCGGCGTGGTCACGGTGGTGTGAAGGACGACTCCAACCGGCGGCGCCGACGCGCCTCGATCACGGCGCTGATGTCACCGCCGATCAGAACGACGAGAGTGCTGATGTAGAACCAGGTCAGCAGAGCGATGACGGCCCCCACGGCTCCGTAGGTCCGATTGTCGAGGCTGAACTTCGTCAGAAACAGTCGGCAGAGATCCGTTGCGGCAATCCACAACGACGCGGCGATCAGCGCTCCAACGAGTGTCTCGGCATTGGTGCCACGTTGATCGCGCGCCGGAAGAAAGTGATACGACAGCCACAGCGTCGACGTGAGCGCCGCGAATCCGGCCGGGCGCCACGCACGACGCCAAACGCCATCGAAGCCCGCGCGATGCAGCCAACTCAGGCCGGGAATGAACGTCGCCGCGGCGGCGACCACGAGCAGAACGCCGGCAACCAGAATGCCGAGCGACAGCAGGCGGCGCTTCCACCAGGGCCGCTCTTCACGAACATCATAGATGAGGTTGAGGCCGCGGATGAACGCGTTGATCGCGTTCGATGCAACCAGCAGCGTGACCACGATGCCGGCCGAGAGGAGCCCGGGGCGCTGCCGGCCAGTGATCTCGCGAATCAGATCGCGCACAAACGGCCATGCGTAGCTGGGCGCAGCCGCCTCCGCGGCCGCGGTGATGGTCCGAAAGGTCTTGTCGCCACCCACGATGCCCGTGAGGGCGAACACAGAGAGAACGAAGGGGAACAACGAGAGAAAGAAATAGTACGCCATCTTGGCCGCTTCGCCGGAGAGGTCGAGCTCGACGACGTCGCGCACCGTCGAACGGGCAACCTCGAGGGCCGCGCGCCCGACGCCGTGATCTATTCTCCGCGTCGCGAGATCAGTCAGGAAGATCCTCCGTCGAATCGCCGTTCCGTCTCCCAGGCGCGAAACTAGCTTCTGCGCGTCGCGTGCGCACGGCGCCCCTCAGGGCGCCGACGCGGTCTGGTCCTCGGTGATGCCCTCCACGCGAAACGCCGGCGCGCGCTGCCCGGGAGCCAGGTAGCTCGCCGGAATCGTCGTCTGGTTGCCGTCGCGCAACGCGCCATAGTGCGGCGACATGATCTCCACGCCGCCCTCGTTGAACGTGTCCTGAATGTTCCGGTGAAGCGCCGAGTACGTCACGGCCATGAGGTCGGCTCGATCGCTGAACGCATTGATCTCGTAGCTGACGTAGAAATCGTCGAGACTCGTCTGCAGGACGAAGGGTGTCGGATCCGGGAGAATGTGCTCGGTGCGCCGCGCCGCCTCGACCAGAAGCGACTCGACCTGGCGCCACGGCGCGTCATAGCCGATCGTGACCGACGTGTGAAGAATGAGCCCGCGGCTCGCGGCGAGCGTCGTGTAGTTCACGACCTGGCTGCTCAGCACCGTGCCATTCGGGATCGTGACCGCCACGTGTTTGATCGTGCGCACCCTCGTCACGAGCAGGGTCTTCTCCGTGACGTCGCCCACCGTCTCGCCGATCTTCACGCGATCGCCGATCTGGAACGCACGCGTATACGTCAGCACGACGCCGGCAACCATGTTGCCGATTGCCGCCGATGACCCGAGCGAGAACAGAACGCCAACGAAGATCGACACGCCTTTGAAGGCGTCGGAGCTGGCTCCCGGCAGATACGGATAGAGCGCGATCGCCGCGAACGCGAAGACCAGAACGCGGACGATCTTGTACGTCGGCTCCGCCCAGTCCGAGTAGAAGCCGCGCAGCTTGATCGACCCGCTTCCCATGGCGCCGAAGAACAGATGCAGGAACGCGAGCAGGTACCGGACGATGACGACGCCAGCCGCCAGATAGAACAGGTTGGGCAGATACGCCACGAATCCGGACCACGCGACCGCGAACGGCCGGAGCGCATATCCCGTGATCTGCTCCGAGAGCGATGTCGTCCACGGAAAGAAACTCAGGACGAGCGGCACGTAGACGTACAGCAGCAGAAGGGTCAGCACGACGCGCAGGATGCGCGCGCTCGCGACGAGGATGCCCGAGAGTCGGCCGGCCGAGAGCAGCTCGAAATCCTGGATCTTGATCGCCGGAATGCGCACGCGCCGCAGCGTCTCGATTCGGTGGTACCCGCGCGTCGCGGCGATCGACAGGAGCCACAACAGGAGCACGAGGATCACGGTGGCCAGCGCCGCGTATCCCGCTCCGACGAACAGCGCCCGTGCGGATCGCCGCTCCACCGCCGCGAGAGCAGCGGAGCGGATGCGCACGGCGTAGCGCGCGGCAAGCGCGGCGTGGGTCGCGCCGATCGGCCGGGCATCCTCATCCAGCACCGTCATCACGACGACATCGCCGACCGCGAGCTCGCTGTACGTGCCGCGCTCGGCCACGACGATCGAGTCGCCCGCCGCGAGCGCCTTGGCTACTGCACGAATGCGCTCCGTCACCACTGCCGCACGCGCCGCTGCCGAAAACGGGCCGAGCGGGGCGTCGAGCCGGAAGAGAGTGTCGGCGTTGAGAACGACCGGCGCGCCTGGCGCTGCCGTCACACTGTCGCGCGCGCCGCGCGCCGCAGTCGAGCCGCGCTGCGCGGGGAGCGCAGTCGCGGTGAGGGCCGTTACACCGATCGCGGCGACCAGCAAGGCGGTCGCCCATCCGAGTTGGACTCCCAGCGGCGTCCTTGATCTCATCTCGAGCGTATCCGTGGGAGCCCCCCGCGATCTTCGACGATGTCAAGACTATCGACGGTCGCGCACTGCGTCGAGATGTCGACCGCCTCGACGGCGGTCGCGGTCGCTGATCGCCGAGCGTCCCGCAGTCTTCGCCGAGTCGCGAAGTCGCGAAGTCGCGAAGTCGCGAAGTCGCTCAGAACGCCGCCCGAACGCCGAACAGGAACGAACCGTCGTTGTTCGTCGGCGCCCCCCGCGCGCGCGCCTGACTGTCGTAGTTGTCCTCGAGAGTCAGCGTCAGCGCGACAGCCTTGGAAATGGCCACGCTTCCGACCGATGTCGATGTGATCGTGAACTGCGCCGGCGCGTCGACGACCGGCGCGTAGAACGTGACATGCGAGAACGAAAGCCGATCGCCGACCCGCTGATTCGTTTTTACCCGCCACGACCAGCGCGCGACGCTCATCGGTGGAATCGCCGTGTCGCTCAGCGCCGCCGTTCGCTCGCCAACAAGGGCGAGGCTCACGCTCGCCGAGCCCGTATTCGATTTTGCGAAGACCAGCTTTGCTCCGGCGCCGCCCGACGATCGATTCGCGATCCGCTTCTCGAGGCTCGCCTCCGCGCTCGCGAACACGAATGGACTGAAACGCCCCTTGGGCGTTCTGTCGGCCGAAACCGTGGCGGCCCAGCCGCGCGCGTAGACGAACTTGACCTGTTCCGCATCCTCCGATTCGCCATAGCGGAACTTCAAGCCCACATCGGCCGTAAAGCGTTCACCTTCGTGCGACAACGCGGCCGCGAACGCCGCGAGCGTCTGCGACGTCGGACCGAACAACGTGCTGGCGTTCGCCTCCATCACGGAGTGCCACCCGGCTTCCTGGGCGACCGCCGTGCGAGCCATACTGAAGCACACGGGGAACGCCACGAGCCATCGCGTCACATCGACTGACGCGCGGCGCCGCAACCGGCTCGTGCGAGTCCGCCGTGACCCGCGTCCCTCACACCCGTCCTGCCTGCGTAATGCAATCCTCATTGAATTCTCCGAGTCCGGGACCGGGCGACGCTTCGAGCACCTCCCGCCTGCTCCGATCGATCATTGCCAGGATTCAGCATGGCGCGGCCAGCGCGCTCGGCGTCGACGAAGCGGCGCGCACGGACACCGTGGTCGCGATGCTCGCGAACAACCGTCGCCGGGCTCCCGGCTATTGGATTCAGCTCACGCTCGCGATGGGGATCGCGACGCTTGGTCTCGTCCTTGGCAGCACGGCGGTCGTGATCGGCGCCATGCTCGTATCGCCGCTCATGGGACCGATTCTCGAGTTGGGGATGGGGTTCGCCGTCGGCTCGTCGTTCCTCGTCTTGCGCGCAGCGCTGCGCGTCGTGCTGAGCGTTCTCGTCGTCGTGGGCGGAGCCGCGATCCTGACGCTCGCACTTCCCTTTCACGAGATCACTGCCGAGATCGCGTCACGCACGGCACCCACCGCGCTCGATCTGCTCGTCGCCGTGTTCTGCGCGCTCACGGCCGCGTACACCACGGTGCGGCCCGCCTCCGACACGACGTCCGCGGCCGCCGGAACCGCGATCGGGATCGCCCTCGTTCCGCCGCTGTGCGTCGCCGGATTTGGCCTCGGCACCGGCTCGTTGACCGTGGCCGGTGGCGCGGCGCTTCTCTTTACGGCGAACCTCTCCGCCATTCTCGTCCTCGCCGTGTTGAGCTTCCTCCTGCTCGGCTACAATCAGGTCGATGCATCGACCGTCGAGCAGGATTTCATCGGCCCCGACGAGACGCGTACCGGCAAGCTCGCCGTCCGCGCCGAGGCCAAGCTTCGTGACGCCTTTGGTTCCAGATTCGGCCTCGCGATGCGCTTGCTCATTCCGGCGGTGTTTCTCGCCGCCGTGTACGTGCCGCTTCGTCGCGCGCTGAACGAGGTGACGTGGGAGGTGCGCGCTCGCGACGCCATTCGCCGAATTCTCGCGGCCGAAGCTCCGCACGCTGTACAAACGGCGGTCACCGTCGAGCGGCACACGGTCACTCTGCATCTCGTCCTCATCGGTTCGAACGACCTCGCCGCGACGGTCGAACGAAATCTTCAACTCTCGATCGCGGCGAGCACCGGGGTCAAGCCGACCGTCGCGGTCACCGCCGTTCCCGATGCGCAGACGTTGTCCGCCACCACCATGAACCGCGGAGCGGCGGCGGCGAGCGCCGACGCGATCGACGTCGCAACCATTCGCCAGCGCATCGGCTCGGCGATCGACGTCGAATGGCCCGCCTCCGTCGCTGGCCCATTGGCCGGCTGGGAGCTGGTCGTTCCGTCTCGCGCGACGCCAACGATCGTCGTTCGCCATCTCGGCCCGCCGCTCGGCGCCGCCGGTGAGGCACTGCTCTCGAGCCGATGGTCCGCGCACGTCGGCGCGCGTCTCGAGATCCGCGACGTCGTTTTGCAGCCGACCGCCGTGGTCGAGCGTCTCGGCCGCGAACGCCAATGGACGGCAGCCGCGAAACCGATGCTCGATTGGATCGCGGTCGCGGATCGCGCCGTTGCCTGCGTCAAGGCGCCGGTCGACACGGCGCGGAAGACGACCGCCGCGCAAGACGCGACGGTGTCTTCCCTGCGGTCATCCGCGGTCGCTCGCGCCGGACGACTTTCGATGGACGACTCGTCCGGCTGGAGCCTGCGCGTCGCGATCGGTGGGTGCGCTGTTGCCGACGCGAACCGGACGAGTGCCCAAGACTCCGGAGCAACGCGGCGGCCCTGAAGATCTGTTCTCCGCAGCACGATCGGGTCAAGCGGCTCCGCTCGCGGGCTCGGCGCCGCCGAACAATCGCTCCGCGGTGAACGCCGGCCGCGCATAGAAGTCCGCCGCGCGAATCTCCCGTGACGTCGCCAGTCCGTAAGCCGCAAGCACCGCATCTTCGTCGGCGCGAGTGACGGGCCGCGCGAACGTGCGCGGAGCCAATGTGAGTTGTGTCGACGACAAACCGTTGAGCAACACGACTCGGCGATCGAGCGGACGCGTGGCCATGCCAACCGGAACGAGCACTGTGCCCGTCGACAACTTGGATTGGGGATCGGTCAACGCGACGCCGAGATATCGCACGGCTCTCGTATGGATGTCGACGAAGAGCGATTCCACCCTGCCGACGAGCTCCGCATCGTTCGCGTACACGCGCCAGCCACGCACGTCGACCTGGTGGTCGCCGAGTATGAAGCCGGACATCTCGCGTGCGAGGAGCAACTCCGACGCGGCCGGACGTCGCTCGTTGGCGCCCTTCACTTGGTTGGTCATGGGAGTCCCCCCCCGGGACTTGGAGTCATTCTCGCTTCTGGCCGCGACCGCCAATGAGGCGGCCAGATGCATCTGTCTCTTGTAGTATATTGGTCTCAATGTAATATTGCAACTAGATATGGCCCAAATACTTACCGCAGTATCGAATGCTCCGGTCGACCTGGTCGCCGCAGCTTTGCCGGTCGATCCGGCTTGGCTGCGTCAGGCTGAGGTCATTCTGCTGCTCGGTCTGGCCGCGCTCGCCGGTTTGGTGGGTGGACGGCTGCTCCGCGCACTGCTCGCCTTCGTAACGCGCCGCACATCCACCAGGTGGGACGACGTCATCCTCACTCGCCTGGGTGCGCCGCTCTCGGCGATTTCGGCGGTGGCCGCGGTCGCGGTGTCGATGCCGGCGCTCGATCTCGCCGCCGCCACCGCGGCGCGCGCGGAGTCCTTTCTGCGCGTGGGGTTTCTCGCGTCCGTCTTCTGGGGCGCATGGCGTATCGTCGACGTCAGCCGGCAGATACTCGTGCGTTCGCACTGGGCGCTCGCGCTCCCGGCGTCGCGTTCGCTCATTCCACTCGGAGCGCGCCTGGCGAAGGTCCTCGTCGCCGCGCTCGCGCTTGCCGCGATTCTCTCGTCGCTCGGCTATCCCGTGGCGAGTCTGCTGGCGGGCCTCGGCATCGGCGGACTCGCGCTGGCGCTCGCCGCACAGAAGACCGTTGAAAACCTGTTCGGAGCTTTTTCCATCGGCATCGACCAACCCTTTCGCGAAGGCGAGTTCGTGAAAGTCGACGACTTCGTCGGGACGGTCGAAGCCATCGGGCTCCGTTCGACGCGTTTTCGCACGCTCGACCGGACGGTCGTGACGCTGCCCAACGGCCGGCTCGCCGACATGCGGCTCGAGTCGTTCGCGGCGCGGGATCGTCTGCGGTTGGCGACGACGATCGGCCTGGTGTATGAAACCACCGCCGCGCAGATGCGTCAGGTGCTCGCCGGCTTCGAGCGAACGCTGCGCGAGCATCCGAAGATCTGGCCGGATGCGGTCGTCGTGCGCTTCAGCGAGCTCGCCGCGTCATCGCTCAACATCGAGATCATGGCGTGGTTCCAGACCGCCGATTGGGGGGAATTCCAGCGCATCCGCCAGGATGTTCTGCTCCAGTTCATGGACGTCGTCGAGCGCGCCGGGACATCGTTCGCGTTCCCCACGACGACGGTGCATCTTGCGACGCCCCCACTCGTCGACACGGATGCGAATCGATGGCACGACTGATCACGGTCTCCAACCGCCTGCCGATCACCGTGTCAGTCCATGCAGGGCGCGCGGTCGTGAAGCAGAGCGTCGGTGGACTCGCGACCGGACTTCGCGGTGTGCACGGCGATGGCGACTACCTGTGGATCGGATCGCCGGGAGATTGTGCGGGTCTGGACGACGCGCAGCTCGCGGACGTGCGGGCGCAGTTCGACGCGCTGCACGCCCGACCGGTTTCGCTGACGCCGCGCGAGATCGAAGTCTTCTATGAAGAGATCTCGAACGCGGTGCTGTGGCCGATCTGTCATGATCGCATCGACCGGCTCCCGCTCCGGATTCACGGATGGGACGTCTACGAAGCCGTCAACGAACGCTATGCCGACGCCGTCGCTGACGCGTGGCGGCCGGGCGACGTCGTCTGGGTGCACGACTATCACTTGTTGCGCGTGCCGCAACTCGTGCGGCAGCGAATTCCCGAGGCGCGTATCGGCTTCTTCCTGCACATTCCGTTTCCCAATCCGGAGATCTTTTTCACGCTACCGGTGCGGCGGTGGCTCATCGAGGGCATGCTCGGCGCGGACTTGATCGGCTTTCACACGCGCCGCTACCGGGGCCACTTCACCGCCGCGCTGCGCCGGCTGTTCGGGATCGAGATGGACGCGGCGACGAGCAGCGTGGCGTGGAACGGACGCCGGACGCGGTTGGGCATATTTCCGATGGGCATCGACGCCGAAGACTTCGCCGAACGCGCTTCGAGCGACGACGTGCGCAGAATGACGGCGGAGCTGACGCAGTCGGGGACCCGGCTGCTCGTCGGGATCGATCGTTTGGACTACACGAAAGGAATACAGCGGCGGCTCCTCTCCGTCGAACAACTGCTGCTTCAACACCCCGAGTGGCGCGAGCGCATTCGCCTCGTTCAAGTGGCCGTGCCGTCTCGCGGGCGCGTTGGCGCCTATCGCCGGCTGCGCACGGAGGTGGAGTCGCTCGTCGGCCGGATCAACGGTGAGTTCGCGACGCCGTCGTGGACGCCGATCCACTACCTTCATCGGGCCGTCACGCCGACGACGCTGGTCGCGCTGTATCGCGCCGCCGACGTCATGCTGGTCACGCCAGTCCGCGACGGCATGAATCTGGTGGCGAAGGAATTCATCGCCTCTCGCGGCGACGAGGAGGGAGTTCTGATCCTGAGCGAATTCGCAGGCGCCGCCGACGAGCTGCGCGACGCGTACATCGTGAATCCGTACGATGTCGATGGGGTCGCGACCGCGATCCATGACGCGCTCAGCCTGCCACACGACGAGCGGCGGCCGCGACTGCGCCGCTTGCGCGCGCAGGTGTTCGGGCACGACGTGCATCGCTGGGCCGCCGAGTTTCTGTGCGCGCTGACGGAGACGCCCCTCACGTCACCCGGTACGATCGCGGAACCGGGCTGACATGGAACATTCCTTCATCGTGCTGTTTTCGATCGCGACGATGGTCGCCATCGCGGTTCGCCGGACGCGTGTTCCGTATACCGTCGCCCTCGTCGTGGTCGGCCTCGCGGTCGGATCGCTCGGGATCGTCGAGCCGCCGAAGCTCACGAAGGAACTGCTCTTCGCGCTGTTTCTGCCGGGGCTCGTGTTCGAGGCCGCGTACAACATGCACGCGCACGAGCTCAGGCAGAGTTGGCGGACGGTGGCGGCGCTCGCCGGCCCCGGGGTCATCGCCGCGATTGGCCTCACCGCCGCCATCACCACGTGGGCGCTGCCCGCCGCCGGACTCCAGGCCGATTTTTCCTGGCGCGACGGACTCGTGTTCGCCGCCCTCGTCTCCGCGACCGACCCCATCGCGGTCGTGAGCTTGTTTCGCAAGCTTGGCGTCGACCCGCGACTCACGACGCTGGTGGAGGCGGAGAGTCTCTTCAACGATGGAACCTCCATCGTGGCGTTGACGCTGATCCTCGCGTACGTCGGCGGCGAAACGGCGAGCGTCTGGTTCCTGTCCGCCCGGTTCGCTGCCGTCGTCTGCGGCGGCGCGCTGATGGGCGGGATCATCGGCTACGGAATCACGCGCCTCGCTCGCCGAATCGACGATCCGATGATCGAGATCACGCTCACGACCATCGCGGCGTACGGATCGTTCGTGCTTGCCGAAGACCTGCACCTCTCCGGTGTCATCGCGACCGTCGTCGCGGGACTCGTCCTCGGGTCGGCGCCACGCGAGCGGCGCATCTCGACGGAGACTCGCGTGACGGCCGACGCGTTCTGGCAGTATGTCGCGTTCGCGCTCAACTCGATCGTGTTTCTCCTGATCGGCTTCGAGGTGCGGCCGGCCGCGCTCGTGACGTCTGCCGCGATCATCGCCGTCGCGTTCGTCGCCGTCGTGCTCGCGCGTCTCGGGATCGTCGTCACCACGACCGCGCTGCTGCGCCGAACCAGCGAACGCATTCCGGGCTCATGGGCGCTGTTCGCGACATGGGGTGGTCTTCGCGGCGCGCTCGCGATGGTGCTCGCGCTGGCGCTGCCGGCCGATTTTCCGCACCGCGTCTTGCTGATCGACATGACGTTCGGCGTGGTCGTCGCGTCGTTGCTCATCCAGGGGCTGACGATTCCCGCGCTGGCCCACCGGTTTCTGGTCGGCCGTCCTGTACCACCGCAGCGCGACACGCCGCCGGACCAGTCGGCGGCGATGGCGATCGCTCGGGATGTCGACCTCTCCCCTAGGGATGGCTGATCGAATACACGTAGGCGGCGACGGCCTTGATCTGATCGGGCGTGAGTGGCGCGCCGCCCTTCGGCGGCATTGCCGCCGGGTATGGCGGCGTGGGGTTCGGCATGCCGTTGGTGACGCGATCCTGGATGAAGTCGTACGTTCCGTCGCCCGTCAGCCATTTGTGACTGACGAGTGGCGGCGCGAGTGCCGTGCCTTTGGCGTCGGTGCCATGGCACGTGAAGCACGTGCCGCCCGCGGCCTTGCCGTGAAAGATGCTGTCGCCCAACGCGAGCATCTGTGCTGTGGCTCCCGACGGCGGCGTTCCCGGTGACGGCGCGAGCTCCCCACCGGCTGACGCACTTGGCGGCGGCACGGCCGCACTGGTGTCCGCGGGACGGCCCCCCTTCTCGCCCCCGCACGCGACCAGGGCGAGGACGGCGAAGGTCGTCGCTGCCGAGCGACGAGTTGGACATGCGATCATTCGAAGCTCCATTGGCCCGATGGCCCACTCGTCCGCTCCTTCCGTGCCACACGCGCGCGCATCGGCGGGCATAGCGCGCAAAAAACCCAAAAACTTCGCGGACAAGTCCTGCAGAACCAACGAAACGTCACTGCGCCAAGCGGACGTGAACCAGCCGGAGCGCGTCACCGGCCTCGGGAGTACATGCCGCCGGCCGCGATGCCCACAGCTCGACGGCCGTCGCCATCAGCGCATCGCCCGCGGCGTCCTCTCCCTTCGGTCGGACCGGACGCGCCAGCGCCGCGCGCGCCGAGTCGGCGAGCGTGCCAGTCGCGAGGCGGCAGGGGGCCAGCGCCGACAGCGTGCGCGTGAGGAGCATGCGACTTCTCTCATACCGGTCGTGTGAGCCGAGCCCGCGCACCGTGGGATCGAGCGCCAGAGCCGAATCGGCCACGAGCATGCGGGCCTCCAAACCTGGATCGTCGGGCCGAAGTCGCGATGCTTCGGCGAAGTCCGCATGCGCCGTTCGAAAATTCCCGGCCGCGAGGGCCGCTTCCCCGATGCCGGCATAGGCGTCGGCGTCTCCGGGCGCGCGGCGGAGCACCGCGCGAAACATGTTCGCCGCCCGCGCCGGCGAGCCGGCGCGAAGAAACAGGTCTCCCAGACGGCGGTTCAGCGCGACGCTGTCTGGCGGGGTTTCTTCGAACGGCAGCAGTTCGGCCAGCAGCTCGCGCGCATTGCCGCGACGCGCGAGCAAGTCGATGAGCTCGAAGCGCACCTGCGTCCGCCGCGCGATCGAGTCGTCGCCCCACCGGCCGAAAATCGCGCGGTGGAAGTAGGCCTTGGCCTCGGAGATCCGCCCCTGGCGCTCCATCACGCGCGCCATCGTCAGGTTGACGGCTCCGTCGTTTTCCGTCCGTTCCAGCAACGCCTTCAGCGTCGCCTCGGCGTCCGCGGGCCGGCCTTCCTCGAGCATCGCTTCGCCGAGCGCCAACGCGTAATTCACGTTGGTCCGCTCGATCGCGACGGCGGTGCCGAAGCGCTCCGCGGCCTCGGACGCCTGTCCGTTTTGGAGCAGCTCGACGCCCGCCGCATACTCGGATGCGGCGTGCGCGCTCGATTCGCGGCTATCGATGCGCGCCAGAAACAGATCGAGGAACAACAGCACGCCGATCGTCACGAGCGTGCCGGCGATGGTCGCCACGAAGATCGAGGCGCGCACGATGCTCGTCGGCTCCCGCGGAGTCGGCGTCACGGCCGCGCTCTCAGTCATCGTCCGCCATCGCGCGCGCAGGAAGGTCGTCGACACGTTCGACGCCGTATGCCTTGAGGATGTCGGGCAGCGTGACGACGCCGAGCAACGCGCGCGCGTTGGCGCGGCTCACGACCGGGAGCACGGTGTGTCGCGTCGCGCCCATGCGGGCCAGCGCCAATCCGAGGGGCTGATCGCCGTGCACATGCGGAACGGTCAGCTCCTCCGTCGACTCCGGGTCGATTTCGTCGAGCAGCTCTTCCACCGTGTCGTTTGCTCGCCCGGCGCTCACGGCGGCGATGATGTCGGTCCTGCGAACCATGCCCGCCAATCCGTCGTCGTCCATCACGGGCCACGATCCGTACGTCGCATCGGCGACTCGCAGGTGGGCCTCACCCAGCGGGAGGTCGCGGGCGAGCGGCGGCGGAGCGGGTTGGAGCGCTACGCTCACTCGCAGTTGGCGCGTCGCCAGCCGAGACGCGCCGCTCGGCAAATGCAGCCCGTCTTGTCGCGCGAGGGCTTCGTAGATCGGCTCGTGCTGCAGTCGTTGCGAGATGTAGAACGCAATCAGGTTCGAGATCATCAGCGGCACGATGATCGTGTAGTTGCGCGTCACCTCGAAGATCATGATGACGGAGGTGAGCGGCGTGCGAATGATCCCCGCGAAGGCGGTGCCCATTCCGACGAGCGCGTACGCGCCCGGCCCGGCGGTGCTTCCGGGAAAGAGTTGATGCGCCAGCTGGCCGACCGCGCCGCCCATCATCGCTCCGATGAACATGCTCGGCCCGAAAATGCCGCCGGCGTTTCCCGACGCATAGCACACGGCCGTCGCGATGATCTTGGCGACCGCGAGCAACGCCATCGTGCGCAGCACGAGATCGCCGCTGAGCGCGCGATCCACCTGGTCGTAGCCGACGCCGAGCACCGCCGGCAGGAAGAAGCCGATGAGACCGACGCACAGACCTCCAGCGACCGGCTGAAGCCAGACCGTCCATCGCGGCAAGCGCGCGAAGCGCGTCCGAAGACCGAGCAACAGCCGGACGAACGCGACGGACCCGAGACCGCCGACGATCCCCAGTACGACGTAGATGAACAGCTCGGACGGATCGACGAGATGATAGCCGGCGACGTGGAAGAGCGGCTCGTCACCCAGCACGAGGTGGAGCACCATCCACGACGTCGTGGAGCTCAGCACCACCGAGCCGAGAATCGGCGCATGCAGGTCGCCCATGATCTCCTCGAGCGAGAAGAGCACGGCGGCGATCGGCGTGTTGAACGCCGCGGCGAGCGCGGCCGAGGCGCCGACCGGAACGAGCCAACGGACCTGCGCGGTGCTGAGCCCGAGACGCCGCGCGATGACGGACGAGATGCCGGAGCCGATGTGGACCGACGGTCCTTCGCGCCCGAGCGCGATGCCGCTCGCGAGCGACATCGAGCAGCACACGAACTTTCCGACGACGGTCCGAAGCGAGATCCTGCCGTCGTTGATGAAGATCGCCGCTCGCGTCTGTGGAATGCCGCTGCCGCGCGCGTCGGGAAAGAATCGGAACAGCAGAAATCCGGTCACCAGCGCGCCGAGCGTCGGCACGACGAGGCGGCGCCACGCGGCGCCGGCGGCCGGATACATGTGCGCGGCCAACCGGCCGGTGAGCAGAATGAACGCGACGACGATCAGCCCGACGAGCGCGCCGATGATGAGGCTCAGCAGCAGCGCCAGTCGGTCTTCTCGACGCCGGAGGTCTTCGACGAGCTCCGCGATGCGCCCATACCACGCGGCTCGTGGTGCGACGGCGGATATGGAATTCGGTTGCGCCATTTCTCCGTTGTGTTTTTGAATGCGTGGCGAACCGGGCGACGCGACAGCGAAAGTCGTCAGTCGTTCGCAGGGCTCACGTCTCAGCTCGAAGCTGCGACGCTCGAGAGCGGACCCGCTGTCGGCATCGAGAGCTCAGACCGGCAATGACAATGCCTTGGCCGGTCTGAGGTCTCGACGCCTCCGAACGAGTCCAGCATCGAGCCGCGCAGCGTCGAGCGAGAGATGTCAGAAAGAAGCAAGGCCTTCAAGAGCCGCCCTTCGTCCCACACAGATCCTCGAAGACCCATTCAAAAGTTAGCGAGGTCGCGCCCGCCCCGTAGCGAAATTGCGGGGTATACCCCATTTTTACGACATGAGCAGGCGGGGCCGCTATATCGCTCGCCACGGTGTGTTCCCCTGGGGAATTCTCGCCGGCGCCGCTGCGGCATACACCGTCGTGCGGAGTGCATGGCACGACCACACGGCCGGCGCCGGTATTGGCCTCAGGGCCATCGCTCTGCTCGGCGCCCTGTGCTTTCTGCTCTGGACCGCCGTCGCCGGATGGGCAATCGGCTACCTGCTCTGGGAGGTTCGCGGACGGTTCGAGCCGAACGCGCCCCGTCGGAAGCTCGGGTGAGCGGCGCTACGGTCGTAGCGCACGCACAGCGGCGGTCTCGGCCTCGGCAAAGACCGGAGTGAGGTTGCCGGTGTGCCGCCACAGCAGCGTTCCGGTCCGATCGATGATGAACGTCGTCGGCACGCCAACGACCTGATACGACCGTTCGATCGTCGCCGTTGGATCGTGTGCAACGATCGTCGTCAGGTGATTGCTCTCGGCGAAACGACGCACGCGCTCGATGCCGCTGTCGTCGACGCTCACCGCGACGACGCGCAGGCCTTTCGGCCCGAGTTCGCGTCGCAGCGAGTCGAGCGACGCCATTTCCTCGCGGCACGACTCGCACCACGTCGCCCAGACATTCAGCACCGTGGGGACGCCAGCCGACGCGCCGCCGACGCGGATCGTGTCGCCGTCGAGCGCTCGGACGACGTAGGCCGGGACGGCTGAGCCGACGTCGAGCGGTCGAAAGGCCCCGGCGTCAGCGGCGCCGTGCGCGCAACTCGCGACGGCGAGGAGCGCGGTGCCCGACCGCATCCATCTCACCAGCGCGGCGGCGACGACCTTCATCGCATCGCGCTTCATTGAATGATTCCGCGGCGCACCAGAACCTGGGCGTCACCGACCGCCTCGAGCCCTTTTGGCGCCATGCGGTCCTTGGTCGCCGCGGCGGCAGTTGCCGCGGTCGCCTGCTCGGCGCTCACCTCCGACCATGCGATCGCCAACGAGTCGCGCGCCACGCCCAGCACCGGGAACGATGCCGCGCGCCCGGCGGCACTGACCTGCGACGCATCCCCAAAATGCGCACCACCGTCCGACGAGACGCGAAACACGACCTGCGGCACTTGTTTCGTGCCATCATCCCACGCGACGATGACACGATCGTTCGGCGCCAGCGCCAGCTGGACGTGCGCCGGCCGGGAGAACTGCGCGACGCCAAGCGCCGTCGCCGGCGCGAACGTCTTCCCGCCGTCGACGGACTGCGTGTAATACACGCCCGCCGAGCCTTCCTTGCCCGTCCACCACGTCACGTGAAGCCGGCCGCGATCATCGGTGGCGATCGCGGGGCCCGCGTGCGGACACGCGTCGAACGTCCAGTCGTCGGCATGCACGCGAACGGGCTCGCTCCACGTCGCACCTCGATCAGTCGATCGCGCGAGGACAATGTCGCGCACCGAGCCGCTGAACACGTGCCGCCACGCCATGAACAGCGTGCCGTCTTTCGACGTCGCGAGCGCCGTGCGGCAACAAGGACACGCTTCGCCCATGTCGACGCGCACGCGGGGAGCCCACGTCTTTCCGCCGTCGGTCGAGCGCGTGATCCATGCCGCCGAGGCTTCGTGGCCGCCGTGTTGGGAGTGGCTCATCGACGCCATCTCGCCGTCAGAGGCCATCGCCATCGCCGCCGTGTCGCCGTCCGACTTCCCGAGCCACGCCACGTACACCGTGCCGTCGCCCGCCACGTGAAGCGCATGAAAGCTGTGCGAGCCGAACGCCGGGCCGTCCGTCACGGTGACCGGCGCCGTCCATGTCTTGCCGTCGTCGTGCGACGCGACGAGCCGCAGCGCGGAGCGCGGAAAGCGCTCGCCGGGCACGACCCGTCCAACGGTATAGATCGCGAACAGCGCGCCGTCGGGTGCAAACGCAAGCTTCGGCGGCGCCTCGCCGTGCGCCTCGACCGGGCCAAGGCTGTCGCGAAGCTCCGCCGGGTTCGCGTTGGACACCGACACATACAGCCGGCCGTCGGTGCCGCCGTTCGGCGCCGACACCCACGCGACCGCCTGGGTTCCGGTCGGGGATACGGCGAACATCGGCGCCGTGCCGACGCTCGTCGGCGCGCTGAGCGCGACGGCGTCGGAGAGATGGACGGACGCGCCTCGTGTGCCGCCGCACGAGACCACCGCCGCGACAACGCCCGCGGCCGCGACCGTCCCCGCGACCCGGGCGATGCGTGTGATCTTCAATGTGAGAAGTAGCATGATTGGATGATCAGAACCGGTAGCGCACGCCGCTCGTCACCGCACGGCCGAGCCCGAGCGTCTCGCTGGTCGCGCTCGTCGTTCCATTGTCGACGTACTTGACGCCGGTGAGGTTGGTGACCGCACCGTATACCTCGAGCCGGTCGTGCAGCCGCACCGACGTGCTCGCGTTGTAGAGCGTGAAGGCCGCCTGCGGAATCGTGTGATTCACGTCGAGGAACATCGCATCGTTGTGCCGCACGCCGAGGTACGTGTCCCACCGCGGCAGGATGCGCCAGGTGAGGCCCGCCGTGCCGAGGTGCTTCGGAATCGCGCCAAGCTGGGCGCTGATCGGGTCGCCCGTCGTCGTCGACGTGTAGTGACTCTCCGTGTACGTGTAGCCCGCATCGGCCGTGAGGGCCGGCGTCACGTGCCACGAGCCGACGAGCTCGAGTCCGCGCGACACGGCGTCCTGTCCATTCGTGTTGAAGTTGACCGTCGCCGGGCAGTTCGACAGCGTCGCGCCGCAGATCGAGATCACGGCCGCCGGCGCCGAGGCCGCGCTCGTGATCTTGTACGACGCGATCAGCGACTTCGTGTTGTACTGAAAGGCCGTCGCGCCCAGCGTCACCCGTCCGGCGCGAAGATCCGCCCCGAGCTCGGCGCCGGTCAGCGTCTCCGGCGACAGCGTCGGATTCGCGATCGTGATCGACGTCGTCGACGAGAAGGAGCGATAGAGATTGTTGAGCCCCGGCGCGCGGAACGAATGATAGGTGGCGGCACGGAGCGACACCTGATCGGTGATCGCCAGTCGCGCCGAGAGGCTCGGGTTGAACGAGGTCTGGTGTGAGTCGGCGATCGGACCGCCGGCGAGCGCGCCTGGCGTGCCGTTGGTATAGCGCGTCATCTCCGCGACGCCGTTGACGTTCGACCAGAAATCGTAGCGCAGGCTCATCGTCGCCTCGAGACGCTCGACCGGCGACACTCGGAGCTGGGCGAAGGTGCCGATGAACCGTTGCGTTCCCCGCGCGAAGTTCGTGCGGTTGATCGTTGCGCTCGAAACGTCGGTCGTCGTCGGCCGGTTGTACGTCGTGGCGCGGTCCTCACCGCCAACCGTGCGGAAGTCGGCGCCGAACTGCAGGCTCGAGAGCACCTCGGTCAGGTGCTCCGACGAGAAGATCGCGGACGCGCCCAGCTCTCGATACGGATTGTCGTCGTGTGAGTTCGCGTACTGAACCAACGGCGAGGTCGTCGCCGTGGTATTGCAACTCGTCGGCGACGCGAGATAGCAGCCGGCGCCATTCGACTTGTCGAAGTGCTCGTATTGCCCCCACGCACGCACATCGGCGCGCGACCGCTGGCCAAGCAGCTCGGTGAAGCCGACTGCCGCATCCGGGCTCTTTTGGAGGTTGGTGCCGAACGCATAGCCGCCGATGTCTTCGTTCTGTCGGTGGTAGCCGACACGCCCGAACGCACTGAACGACCCGGCCGGCGTGTAGTACGCGGCGACCTGCGCGTTTTCGTTCTTCGCCGACGACGCACCCTTTCCGGGCACCGACGAGAGGAATGCCGCCGGCGTCGTCTGATATCCGTCCGTTCGCAGAAGGTCGCCAGAGACGCGGACGGCAACATCGGTCCCGAACACGAAGTTCTTCGAGACCGCCGCATTCGTCGTGTTCAACGACTGATAGTTGACGTCGATCTGTCCGCCGTTGTCGATCGGTCGGCGCGTGATGATGTTCACGACGCCCGCCACGGCGCTCGAACCCCAAAGGCTGGAGCTGCCGCCGCGCATGACTTCGATATGATCGATCGAGGACAACGGCACCTTGAACCACTGCGTGGTCACGTAGAAGGGATCGTGAATCGGGATGCCGTCCACCAACATCAGGACCTTGCTGTTGGTAACCCCGCGCATCTTGCTCTGATGGCCGGTGGGGTCAGTCGTGTAGAACGGTGCGCCGGAGAGATTCATGCCGGTGACCTCGCGCAACAGCTGGTCGAGGGTCTGTGCCGGCGTCTTCCTGATCTCCGCCTGGCTGATCACGGTGGTGTGGAGTGCCACTCGCTCGACCGCCGTACTGGCGCGAGTGGCCGACACGACGACGGCCTGGAGCGACTTCGTCGTCGTAGTATCGCGCGTTTGCGCTCGCGCGGTCGAACCGGCGGCGAGCGCGAAAATGCAGCACGCGGCCCACGGGGCCGCACGGAACATCGATCTGAGATGCGTCGTCATTGGGAGAATGAGAGAGTTGATCGGGCCCAAGGCTGGACCCGGATCGGCGTCGACGGTCGACGCGCTCCTCATGCACCCACGGCACCTCGCCCTTCCGGCGAGATCCGAGTGACCACAACGAGTCGCGCGCCGCGCTACGCGCGCGGCGGACCCCTGGTCTGCGGGCGAGAGAACTCTGGCCCCGGTCGCGGGAGCGATTCGGCGCTCGGAACGGTGCGCGCGACCCGTTCGATCCGGACCGAGGTCGCCAATAGTACCGGTTCGGGTGCGCGCAGGGCGACAGCACTCACGCAGCAGCAGCCGACGCAAGTGCACCCGTGATGATGGTCGTGGCCGGGGACCCGCTCTCCAGACCCCTGGCTGCCGCTCGACGCGGCGTGCATGTGTGCCGCATGCGACCCGGACTCTGGCGTCGCGGAAGCCGCCGCCTCCATCGATCCAGGGATGGCACTACCGTGCATCGGACACGGATCGACGAGCCTGGCCTCCCCTGAAACCAGGGGAAGCCAAAACGCCGAGATCAGGGCGAGCGGAGAAACCCAGGCACCGCAACGCATCATAGTGATAAGAATGGCAGGAGTGCCGCGGCAATTCCAGGGCCTGGCCGCGCCATCTGTTTCACGACACTGGAGGACGTTGCGGGCGAACCGGGTTCACGTGTCACCTTTGTCCTAGTGACCTAATGAGAGCACTCTAACGCGCCGAATGCTGAAACCTCGCCCCGTGAACGCTCGTCGCCGTTCGCCACCGCACCGTGGGCTGCGCCTGGTGCTCGCGGCGTTGGCGTGGATTCCCTGTGCGGCTGGCGCTCATCATTGCTGCGTGTCTCGGAGCGTATTTCGGCCTCGTCCCGCGCTAGGATTCGGCCCAGCGTATCTCCAACCCGGGTGGCGCCGGCCAACGAACGAGGGCTCGAGTGCGAATATTCCTTGAACGCCTCGCGCCTCACTCGTAGCTTCCCCCTCCATGTATACACGCGAAGAAGCCAAAGCCATCGTCGACAAGGTCTTGAACATGGCCAAAGCCGACGCCGTCGAGGTCAACCTCACCGGCGGCGAGCGCTCCGGCACTCGATGGGCCAACTCCACGATCACGACGAACCTCGTTCAATACGACCGCCAGCTCACGGCGACGCTGCACGTCGGCCAGAAGTCCGGGTCGGCCAACACGCGCGACTTCAGCGACGCGGGCATCCAGAAGATGCTCGACGAAGCGCTCGAGACCGCGAACAAGGCCAACGACAACCCGAACGCCCCTCAGTTGACCGGCCCCCAGGAGTACATCCCGGTCGACGGCGCGCTGCCCAGCGTCATCTCCTACGGGCCCGCCGAGCGCGCGCGAATGGTCAAGGACTCCATCGACCTCGCGGAGAAGATGGGCGTGCTGGGCGCCGGATACATTCCGAAGAACGACCTCACGACCTGCAACGCGAACTCGAAGGGGCTGTTCGCGTACTACCGGTCGGCCGACACCGGATTCTCGTTGACCTGCCGGATGCCCGACGGCACCGGATCGGGATGGGCCGGCACGACGGGCATCAAGGACATCGCGAACATCGACGCGAAAGCGCTGACCGCGGTGGCCGCGAACAAGGCGCTGAAGAGCCGCAAAGCCAAGGCGATCGAGCCTGGCCGCTATACTGTCATCCTCGAGCCGCGCGCCAACGCACGATTCCTCTCGCTGCTGCTCGGCATCTTCAATCCGAATGGCGGTGGCTTCGGCGGCGGCGGTGGTGGTGGCGGTGGTGGCGGCGGCTTCCTCCCCGGTGCCGGCGGACCACCTCCTGGTGGCCCGCCTGATGGTCCGCCCGGAGCAGGAGGCGGCGGTGGCGGTGGCGGTGGCGGTGGCGGTGGAGGCGGCGGCTTGTTCGCCGGCCAGCCCGGCGGGCCGCAAGCGTTCATGGCGAACAAGAAAGTGGGCGACAAGCTCTTCAGCGATCTGTTCTCACTCAAGAGCGACATCGGCAACCAGATTCTTCGCCAGACGACGATCGGACCGAACAACGTCGCCGCGAAGCCGGTAACGTGGGTCGAGAAAGGCATCTCTGAAAGCGTTCGGCCCGAATCAGGGCGCGAACACGAACCAGACCCTCGTGCAAGAGGGCTCCGAGCTCTCGATCGACGACATGGTGAAGCAGACGCGCCGTGGCCTGCTCGTGACACAGTTCTGGTACATTCGCGGCGTGCCGTCGCAGGAGCAGCCGCTGCTCAACACCGGCATGACGCGCGACGGACTGTTCCTCATCGAGAACGGCGAGATCGTGGGACCCGTGCAGAACTTCCGATGGAACATGTCGCCGCTCGTCGGCTACGCGAACCTCTCGCTCGTCGGCAAAGCCGTGCCGATGGAGACGGGCGAAGCGTTCGGCGCCGCCAACGCCGCGCTCGTGCCGCCGGTGCGCATCGAAGAATTCTATATGACGTCCGTCTCTCCGGCCGTCTAGCCAAATCAAAGTCATCCTGAGCGAAGCGAAGGAGCAATGACGTCACGTAGAGATTTCATCAAAGGCGTGGGTGTGACCGCGGCGATGTCCGCGCTCTACTCGCGCGATCTGGTCGCGGAGCTCATCGCCAGCGCGCCGACGGGCCGCGTGCTCGAGTCGAAGTTCAAGGGGATCGCCGACATCGCGCTCGCCGAAGCGAAGCTCGCGGGCTGCACGTACGCGGACATCCGCTTCACCATGACGACGAATCCGCCCGGCGCGACGGCGAACTTCCGCGCCGAAGGAGAAGGTGGCGCGGGCGGCCGTGGTGGACGCGGCGCTGGCCGCGGCGGTGGTGGCGGAGGAGGTGGCGGTGGCGGCGGCGGCGGCGGTGGGGGCGGACGCGCGGTGGCGGAGGCGGCGCACCGTTTCACGGAATTCCGACGGACGCCAATCGAGTGGCGGCCGGATTCGGCGTGCGCGTCGTGCACAGCGGCGTGTGGGGCTTCGCGTCGAGCCCGATCGTGACCGAGGACGAGATCAAGCGCATCACTGCGCCTTGCCATGGAAGTCGCGAAGGCGAGCGCGATCGCGAAGAAGATCGGACCTCAAGCTCGCGCCCGTGCAGAAGTACGTCGAGAACTTCGTCACGCCGATGACCAAGCCGGTGCTCTCCGTCTCGCAGACGGACAAGCAGGCGTGGGCGCAGTCGATCGTCGACAAGGCGAAAGCCGTGAAGGGCGTGACGGCGGTGACCGTCTCGGCGAACCATGGCTACGAGTGGCGCTACTTCGCGTCGAGCGAGGGGTCGTACATCGAGCAGGAGCTCTACACCACCACGCCGACGATGAGCGTCACGGCGAAGGTCGGCGACATCACGCGCACGCGAAACTATCCGGGCGTCGCGGCGATGGGCGGCTGGGAGATCGCCGAGCAGACGGACTTTCTGGCGCAGCGGAACAGGTCGCGACCGACGCCGTCGAGATGTGCACCGCCAAGCCACTCGGCTCGAGCGGGCTGCGCGATCTCATCCTCTCGCCGTCGCACGCGATGCTCACGATCCACGAGATCGTCGCGCACGCGACCGAGGTCGACCGCATCGTCGGCTACGAGGCGAACTACGCCGGCACGAGCTTCGTCAAGATCTCCGATATTGGAAAGCTCAAGTACGGCTCGAAGCACATGAACATCACGGCCGACAAGACCGACAACGGCCTCGGCTCCTACGCCTACGACGACGACGGCGTGAAGGCGCAGAAGTTCCCGATCGTGCGCGAGGGCATTCTCGTCGGCCTGCAGACCAATCGTGAGACCGCCCACCTGGTCGGCGAGAACTACAGCCGCGGCTGCACGTTCGCCAACTCGTGGCGCGACTATCCGTTCCTCCGAATGCCGAACGTGCACCTCGAGCCGGGGCCGGCCAACTCACCGAAGCGCGACGAGCTCATTGCCGACGTGAAGAACGGCGTGATGATCGAGGGCCGCGGCAGCTACTCGATCGACCAGCAGCGGTACAACGGCCAGTTCGGCGGCCATATCTTCTGGGAAATAAAAAACGGCAAGATCACCCGTCAGGTGACGGACGTGACGTACAACGCGATCACGACGGACTTCTGGGGCAATCTCGACGGCATCACGGGGCCGAGCGAGTATCAGAAGTTCGGCACGGGCGGCGACGCGAAGGGGCAGCCGACCCAGACGAACTCGATCTCGCACGGATCGCCGTGGCTCTTGATCCGAAAGATCATGGTCGGAGCCGCGTTCGACTGACGAACGCCGCGCGCCGGCGGAGCGGCCCCGAATCGATCACCCTAACGAGCCCATTTTCCTTCTGACGGAAGGAGTGGGCGGAGACTCTGAATGCCACTGACGGACTGGATGAAGCAGTATCCCGATCGAAGACTCGGCGAGTTCCACATGCCCGGCAGTCACGACGCCGGCACCAGCAAGGGGCACATCGATCTGACGAAGGCCGGAACGGTGTCGAACGCGGCCACGCAGTCGCTGACCATCCCCGAGCAGATCAACATCGGCACGCGGTTTTTCGATCTGCGATTGGCGGAGCACAAGAAGCAGATCGTGGCCCACCACACCACGGCGGGCCAGGGTGCCTACAGCGACACCGGCGTCGATCAGGTCATCAAGGACGCCTCGACGTTCTGCCTCAACCATCCCAGCGAGATCGTGATCTTCAGGATCTCACACACGTCGGCGAGCACCAAGGCCGACCAGATCGCGATCCGGAGCGGCGGCGCCGCGCTGCACAAGGGCACGGGCAACCTGTGCTTGAAGACCCTGGCCGAGATCGCCCGGGACGGGAACCTGGTGCTCATCTTCGACGACAGCAAGTTCAAGGTCGATCAGACAAAGGGCATTCACGGATACTCGAAATTCAAGACCAAGCCCAACGACGCAGGCATCGCCACCTGCGGGTGCTACTCGGGGACCCACAAGCTGGATCAAGTGATCTGCAACGGGCTGAAGGGCCAGTACGAGCACAACACGTCACATGGCGCGAGGCACGACCACCTGTGGCAAGTGTACTGGCAAAAGACCTATACGAACCCGGCGTCCTCGACCGGGATCGAACGCGGCGCCACGAAGGACGCGAAGTTGAGCTTCAAGGACGGCAAGGCCCACGGCGGTACGCATGCGGCCACCGGGTACATGATCAGCCTGATGAAGGGGCTGGGCGGGCCCCAGGGGACATCCGACTTCGAGGTGCAGTCCGAGAAGACCAAGGGCGTCATCTCGAAGACAGTCGTCCAGCAGAAGGTGATGTATTCGACGCTGGGTTTCAGAAACTTCGCGTTGCCGAACATCTTCAGCTACGACTTCGTCAACGAAGACACCAACAAGTGCATCATCCGCATGAACGACAAGACGCTTCAGGCGACGCGTGACGACAACCTCTGATCCGCGCCGCTCATGAAGACGGCATGGGGGAAGGGCAACTCTGGTTGCCCTTCCCCCATATCATTTCTGCCGACGCGGAAAGCGGAGGCGGGAAGCGGTCACGTGGTGAAGGGTTCGTCAATGGCAACGCTCCACGCCGAGCCCTTCATTTTCGTCCCGCTTCCTCTTCCCGCTTCCCTCTTTCCGCTTCCGGCGCCTTGTAAAAGAGATAGTCGGCCGTGTAATGCACTCGCGCTTCATCGCCGACGACGCTCCCAGGCGTCGAAGGAGCGTTCCCGCCGACGGTGTTCAGTCGCTGGATGAACGCCACCTTCGAGAAAATGCCAGGACCATCCGGAGCGCCGGTGAGCGACAGCCACGGAATCGACGCCGCATCCGGAGTGCAGTGATCGACGACAGTGCCGACCACCTTGCCACCGCTGTTGCTCTGCCACGTCGGACCGGCGAAGTGAGTGGCCACCGCTCCGTGACCGTCACGATCGGCGAACAACGTGGCCGACGGCGCGACGAATGCCCAGCTCGTACCGGTCCAGCGGTAGATCTGCACGCCGATGCCGTAGGCGTGGAGCACGAGCACGCTTCGCGCCGGCGCCGCCAGCTGCTCGCAGCCGGTCAGATCCGGCAGTCGATTTCCATTGTTCACGTCCGCGACCGCCACCACGCGTGGCGCACCCGTCGTCGCGCCACCCGGTGCGACGGGCGCTTCACCACACGCGCACGCGAGCGCCGCCGTGACGACGACCGATGAACGGCGACACCAACGAGATGCGTTCTTCATGATCTCTGTTCTCCCGAGTTAGTTGCGGTGGTGCGGCTCGCCGTAGATGAAGTCGTCCATCACGACGATGTCGTGCTTCAATCCCTCGCCTGTCACTTTGTCGTTGGCGTCCGCTCCGATCGGCGTGTTGCCCGACGTGATCCGAACACGCGCGACGATCGGCGAGTCGAACACCGCGCCGACGAACGACAGTCCTTTCTCATCGCTGCGCCGGGGTGCTCTGACGATCAGCAAGCGCTGCCCGGCAGCGTCGAAGTACTCGATCGTCGTCGAACTTTCGAGTCCGACATCGCCGAACACCGAGCCGAACCCGGTCACGCGCGCCGGCGTGTTCGAACCGGCGACGACGAACCGCACATCGGTGATCGTGTTCCCCCGCGCCACGAAGAGCTTCGGCGGGCTGAACACATTGAACTCACCGGCGTAAGTCGGGTTCACGTCGACGTACCCGTTGTTGCTGATCCGGAACGTCGATCCCTCGGTCGTGAACAACACGCCGCGCGGCGAGTTCACGTTGAAGAAATTGCCGGGGAAGAGGTCGTTATTCGTCAGCGCCGCGGGCACTCCATCCCAATTGATCTCGCGCCGCCCGGCGGAGTCTTCTCCAGCGACATTTGGATTGAGCGAACCCAGAAGTCCTCGGTACTCGTTCACGGCAGCCGTGACATCGCCTGTCGCACTCACGATCCGCGGCGCCTGCGTTTCCCGCGGTGTGTCATTCCGCGAAGCCGCCGCGGGCGAGACCCGGGCGACAGCCCGGCGGCCAGGCTCGGTCGCGACGCGTCCGGCGTCGCCACAGCCGGCGAGAATGATGACCATACCAAAAAGCAGAGCTCGAGAGCTCGTTGTCTGCTGCATTCGTTTGTCTCCATGAAGGTTGCATCGCGGGTGCGATCACCGTCGCATGACCCACAGAGGTCAAAGCCCGCGTCGCTGGAGTGCTCGCGTTATTGGAAGCGCTCCGTATCTGGATCACGCACGGCAGCCCGCGATGCGGACAGACAGATTCGTTTGTCAGCGGATCGTGACGTCGCCGTCGCCGGCATGGTCGCCTGGCGATCTCGTCGGGTGAACCCGCAATAGCGGAACTATTGAGCTCTCCCCTCTTGCCATTTCGGCAAGCCGAACCATGGAAACATGCTGCTCTCGAAACGCGTCATCGCGGAGATCCGGTCGCCGGTGATCGTGATGACGATCAGACCGATCCCGTGGCGGATTCCGTTCGGCGAGCGCAGGTAGGCTCCGAACGCGGGTTGACCGTTGGCTCGCGTCGGCACGAGATCGAATCTCCGGCCCGCGCGGAAAATGCTGGCGCAGAAGCTGGCCACGAGGTCTCGGCCCTCGTATTCGAGCGGCATCGGCGGCATCGAGAGGAAGACGTCGTCCGTGAGCAGCGCCACGATCGCGTCGAGATCGGCGGCCTCGTAGGCGCGAACGAACTTCGCGACGATTGCATCCTCGGACGGCGGACGCGGACGGCGCTTCGCTGTCGGCGAGTGTCGAATGTCGCTGCTTCAGGCTCGCGCGCGCCCGTTTGAGAGCGCTGTTGACCGAATCCACGGTCGAGTCCAGCATGCCGGCCACTTCGTTCGCGTGGAATCCGAGCACGTCCCGCAGGATGAGGACGGCCAGCTGGCGAGGCGGCAGGACCTGAAGGGCTTTCACGAACGCCAGCGAGATGGATTCGTGCTGCTCGTAGCGAGCGTCGGGGCCGAGCGATACGTCGATTGCGTCGTGGAGAAGCGCGTCGGGAAATGGCTCGAGCCACACCACTTCGCCGAGCCGAGTCGGCTCGGGTCGCTCCACGCCGGGGACGTCCCACTCTTTGGCGGGTCGCCGGCTCGCCGAGCGGCGCGCGTTGAGGCACCGGTTGGTGGCGATCCGGTAGAGCCACGTGCGAAGCGACGCGCGTCCCTCGAACCCGCCGAGGCCTTGCCAGGCGGCCAGCAGCGTGTCCTGCAGCGCGTCTTCCGCGTCGTGGAGCGAGCCGAGCATGCGGTAGCAGTGCACCTGCAGCTCTCGGGGGTACGGATCGGTCAGCGCTCGGAACGCGTCGCCGTCTCCGGCACGCGCTCTCGACATCAGTGTCGGCTGCCATGCTCATCGCCATCGCATCATCCTCTTCGCGCACCGTGAGCCTCTCCGTCTCATATGGACACCGGCCAACCCGCAAACTGGGCGGTCGGCGACCGCCCAGTTTCTCCGCTCCGTGGTGTCTGCATCACCGAGGGGATGCGAACACGACAGCCACGCGTGGAGAGAGGTAGAACAATGATGCTAAAGGACAAAGTTGCGGTGATCTACGGAGCCGGAGGCGCGATCGGTGGCGCGGTGGCCCGCGCCTTCGCAGCCGAGGGAGCGACGGTCTTTACGACTGGACGCTCGCTGGCGTCGGTCGAACCGGTCGCCAAAGAGATCGCGTGGGCCGGCGGATGCGGCGAGGCGGCCGAGGTCGACGCCCTGGATGAGCAGGCCATCGACCGGCACCTCGACTCCGTGATCGACAAGGCCGGCCGCGTCGACATCTCGTTCAACGCGGTCGGCATTTCCGATACGAAACTCGGCGTGCCGCTCGCCGTGTTGGACGCGGCGCAGTTCGCGCTGCCGATCGCGGCGTACACGACGTCGTATTTCCTGACCGCGCGGCTGGCCGCGCGGCGGATGATCGCGAACAAGTCGGGCGTGATCATGACGGTCACGGCTCTTCCTGCGCGCACGGGCACTCCATTGAACGGCGGCTACGGCCCGGCAGGCGCCGCGAAAGAGGCGCTCACTCGAGATCTCTCCCTCGAGCTCGCGCCCCAGGGCATTCGCGTGGTCGGCCTCAGACCACACGGCATGCCAGAGACGAAGACGATGAGGGAAGTCTTCGACGCCAAGGCGACGGGCATGACGTGGGAAAAGTTCCAGGAGTATCTCGCGAGCACGACGCACCGGCGGCGGGTCATGGCGCTCGAGGAGGTGGCGAGCATGGCCGCGTTCATGGCGTCGGACCGCGCGAGCGGGATGACGGGAACGACCGTCAACCTGACGATGGGCGGCGTGGCCGACTAACCGCTCGCGCCGTACTAATTCTTCGATCGTGCGACGCGGTTCATCCAAGCGTCGCCGCGATAGTCATGGAGGACAATCGCGGCGCGCTTGAGATCCGCGGAAACGGAAATGGCCGACAGCTTTCCGGGAATGGTGCCGAGCTTCGCCGCTCGGTCAGGCTGCGTCAGGTGATACAGCGAAAACGTCTCCATCGTCTCGGCGAGACGCAGCAACAGCGTTCCGTCGCTCAGCCAGCTAACCTCGCCGTCGAGGGCGGGTATCGTGAACCAGTGCGTCACCGACTGGTCGGCCAGCGACATCACGCTCACGCCAACGGAGTCCTCTCCGCGTGGGTGGCCGGCGAACGCAACGAATCGTCCGTCCTGCGACACGGCCGCGGAGCTTAGCGAGGTGTACCACGTCGGGACACGTATTCGTCGTGGCGCCGCCTCGCCGAGGCGCCGTAGGCTCAGTTCGGGCTGGATGCCTCTCACCCAAATCCATCCGCCTGATGGTAGACGCGCAAAGTTGCGCGGGTATTGGTCCGAGTTCAGTGGTTCGCGCACAACTCCGGAGCCGACGTCCACCAGCGCGAGATAGCCGCTCGAATCCGTGGGCGCGCGGATAGCGACGGTCGCGTTGTCGGACCAAAACGCTTCCGTCGCTCGCTCGCCGAGCGGGAGCGACGTCTCGGCATCGGGCGGGCCGTCGAACGGAATCGTCGACCAATCCGGGCGTCCATCCGCGGTTCGTCCGACGTCACGGCCGACGAGTATCCGCTTGCCGTCGGGCGACATGCGGACATTGAGCGCCGACGTAGACTGCAGCAACGGCTTCCGCGGAAATTCGCCGCGAACGGCGTGGGCCACGTCGTTCGCCAAGAGCGAGAATTTGCTGCTCGCCTCATCGAGAACCAGCGAGGATCCATCCCGCGTCACGCTGAATCTCGTGTGGACGCCGGTGCGGATCGTGTCGATGGTTTTCGCGAACAGGCCAGAGACCGAGTCGATCGGAATCCGGAGTAAGGCGCGCTTCGGCCAGCCTTCTCCTCCAGGGGAGATCCACAAGGCGTCGGACGACGCGTGGGCCTCGGTCTCTCTGCTGCCCCGAAGGCCGATGTCGGACCGGCTCAGCACCCATCCGTCTCGTTGGATGACGACTGCCTCCAACCGCACGGTGAGGGACGTTGAAATCTTGCGACGCATACCGATCACGATCCGGTTCGATCCGGGGATCTGCAGCGCGAATGCGAATTGGTCTCCGGGATCGCCGATCCGAATGCTGTCATGAACGACGCCGTTCAGATCTCCGACCAATAGCCAATGGGGTTCCTTGTCGACTCTGCCCGGCTCTTGCAAGAGCGAGAGCAGGGAATCGCCGTCGGCGTAGAATGCGAGGGCGATTGCGCGCGCGTATTCCGCTCGTTGCTGCGTCACCCGTCTCGGTGTGCGCCCGAGCACCGGGACAATGTATGAACCGTAGCCAGCGCCCAGGTTGCCACGAACAAGCAGATTGTTACGATCGGGACTCCAATCAATGGTATAGATGGAGTTGGCGCCCGCGAGCAGCCGATGCGGCGGACCGCCCGTCACATCTTGTAAGTCGATTCCGTATAGGCAGCGGTTGGGGCCACAGGTTGTCGTTCTATACGCGAGCATCTTCCCGTCGCCCGAGATCGCGGGAATCGCCACGGCACCCGTGAACGTGATCTGGTGGCGATCGGCCAGCGTGGTGACTGTGCGCCCACCTCCGGCGATTTTTCCGCGCGCGAACCACGTCCCAATGGCGACGACCGCGACGGCACCGGCAACGCCGAGCGCGGCGCGAATTCTCGTATTGACCCGCGGAGGCGGTGGAGGCGAAGCGTTCGTCGCCGACGGTGTGTCGAGCGCACGGATGAACGCGCCGGCGGTCTCGAACCGGTCCGCCGGCACTTTCGAAAGTGCCTTGAACACGGCGGAGTCCACACCTTCGGGCACGGTGTCGCGGATGACGCGGAGGCTCGTCGGCCGCTCGGCGAGCAGCTTCGCGATGATTGCCTGTTTCGTCGCACCGGTGACGGGCGGCTCGCCGGCAAGCATTTCATACAGCACCGCACCGAGCGAATAGAGGTCGCTCCGCGCATCGAGGGTACGCTCGCCGGCAGCCTGCTCGGGACTCATGTACTGCGGTGTGCCAAGCGAGAGGCCGGTCTGGGTGAGCCGCGTGCCGTCGGCCTCCGCCACCGCGAGCGCGATCCCGAAATCGGCGAGCACCGCCTCACCCTCGTGCAGCAGGATGTTCTCGGGTTTGATGTCGCGATGCACCACACCTTGTGCGTGCGCGTAGTCGAGGGCGCTGGCGATCTGTCGCGTGATCGAGAGGGCGTCGTGAAGCGAGAGCTGGCGCTCCCGCGCCAGCCTCGCGCGGAGGCTCTCGCCGCGCACGTACGGCATTACATAGAAGAGCGTGCCGTCCACGCTTCCCGAGTCGATGAGAGTCAGAATGTGCGGGTGGTCGAGCCTCGCTGCGATCTGAACCTCGGTGAGAAATCGGTCCGTGCCGATAGCGGCGGAGAGATCCGTGCGGAGCACCTTGAGTGCGACATCGCGATCGTGCTTGATGTCGCGAGCAAGGTAGACCGTCGCCATTCCCCCTGCACCGATTTCACGCTGGACGCGATACCGTCCGGCCAACATCTCGGGAACTTGCCCCGGCGGCCCAGCGAGCAGCGCCCCAAACCGTTCGACCGCGCCGGCCGCGAACAATCGATCGGGGCGGGCGCATTCGGCGAGCAACGCCTCGAGCGCATCACGCAACCTGGCGTCGCCAGCGCACACGCGATCCAGGAACGCCGGCCGTTCGGACGCCTCGAGCTCGAGCGCCGCGTCGAGCAGCGGCGCGAGCTCCGACCAACGAGCGGGCAAGAACGATCGGCTCATGCCGACGTCGTCGGCTGAGGGCGTTGTCATTCAGCCAACGCGCGGCGCAACAACATCCGCGCCTTCACCCAGTCGCGCTCGACGGTGCGTTCGGTCACGCCGAGGGCTTCGGCAATCTCTTTTTCAGATAGTCCGCCGAAGAATCGGCATTCGACGACCCTGGCGAGGCGGGGGTCGACGGCCGCCAGTCGTTCGAGCGCGTCGTCGATCGCCAACAGGGTGTCCGCGCAGTCGTCGGCCGCAATCACCTCCGCATCCAAGGTGATTGGCCCGCGAACGCCTCCGCGCTTGAGTGTCGCGCGCGCCCTCGCGCGATCGACCAACACGTGTCGCATGGCGACTGCGGACAGGGCGAAAAAGTGCGCGCGGTCCCGCCAGTCGCAGCGTGACTGGTCGACGAGTTTGAGGTACGCCTCGTGGACCAGGCCGGTCGTGGCAAGCGAGTCGGCGTGGCCATGCTGCGCGAGATGCTTATGCGCGATCGCTCGTAATTCGTTGTAGACGGCTGGTAGCAATCGATCCAGCACGTCATGACGCGAGCTACGCGGGTCCTCGGGGGCGCCCGTGCTATCGGACTCAGCGATCATGTCGCTCCACCCAGCATCGGACTTCGGGGCGCGGGAGTCTCAGGGCGCATGCGACATCGCGTATTCCCGGCGCTATCTCGCGCCTCAATCTTGGGCGCCGGGACGCGCCCGGTCAAGCGTGAGCGCGTCGCGGCAAGGGGTCGGCACCAAATGTCGGGTGCCCGCCGGCAATCGCGTGATTGTTCGGGGGGCCCTCCTGCCCCGGCGATTGGCGCCAACGTGGCGCCAATCAAGAACCACGCCCAGGCCCCGATGGACACAATGTCTTGCAAAGTGTCTCATGCGCATCTTCGAACATACAAGCTCGTGATGGTGGCCGCGCCCGTTGTCGTCGCGCGCGCCACGAGGGCCTAGGAGTGGAGACCGCCGGCCTCAACCGCCGTGGCGCTTCGCCGCTTGGACGACGGACCGATGATGCCCCGAAGAATGTCGGGTCGTGAATCGAGATCGCGTGCGTGTGTTTGGGGCCTGCTATAGCCCAACCGACGGCGTCGGCCCCAGCCGCCACAACCGACCAAGTCGAGGAACGATCGATGTCCAACCAAATCGTCATGTGGGGAGCTCGCCGACCATGTCGCGGCGCCTGGAATGCAAGTCTTCGAACGTTTGCGCGACGGGTGGCCATCCTGTTCGCCGTCGTCGGATCGGCGTCGGCGTGTACGACGACCGCAGTCCGGCCGTCGGATCAGAATCGGTCCCAATATTTCAGTCGTCAAACGGTGTCCGCTGCGGAGCTTTCGGGCGATGGACAGAACGACACGGTGCTCGCGGCGCTGCGTCGCGTACGTTCGGACTTCTTCAACCCGCATGGCTTAGCGCCACTGGGGGTATCCATCGACGGACGGCCACCCGAGGACATTTCGATCCTCGAGATGATCCGTGTCTCGGAGATTGAAGACGTGAGACTGGAGAGGAACGCTGTGACCGTCGCCCCTCGCCTCACGACGACGGGTAAGTTCGTCGTGGGTGACGTGCTGATGGTGCGAACGCGGCGCGGGCCGAGATAGCCGGCCGACCGTCGGTCGGTCGACGTGAAGGGCGATGGACTGTCCGAAGACGTGTCGGGCGTGGGCCGAGCGTCGACGCACGGGCGAATCCGCCGGTCTTTGACGTCTCTACCTCGCTATTGCGCCGCTCGAGGCTGGACTCGTTCAGCGATGCCGAGTCCAGCATCCAGCAACAAGGCGCGAGGGCTCGCGTCCGCTACTCTTCACGAATGGCGACGTTGATGTCGACGCGCATCGCGCGGCGCGCCGGGAAGAGGCACGCCACCGTCGCCACGACGAGCAGCAACACCACAACGCCTACGAGCACGACCGGATCGCGCGGCGACGTCTCGTAGAGCAGCGGCACCAGCACGCGACCGCCGGCGAGCGCCACGCCCGTTCCAATCACGCCGCCGATCGCGACCACGCGCAGTCCGCCGCGCATCACGAGCGACGCGACGTCCGCGGCGCGCGCGCCGAGCGCCATGCGAACGCCGATCTCGCGCGTGCGCTGCCCGACGTCGTACGAGATCACGCCGTACACCCCCACCGCGGCGAGCAGCAGCGCGAGCGCGCCGAAGACGCCCAGCATCGCCGCGCCGAGGCGAAACGGCAGCGTCTCGTGCCGCACGATCGGCTCGTTCTTCACGAGGCGGACGTCGGCGAATGGCAGCTCGGGCGCCGCGGTCTGCATCGCGTGACGCACGGCTTCGGCGACGATCGCCGGATCGCCCGCTGCGCGCGCCACGATGAGCCGCTCGCGAATCCACGCCCGCGCCTGCGCGAGCGGGAGGTAGATGGTGTTGGTCGAATCCTCGAAGATGCTCTGCCGGCGCACGTTCTCGACGACGCCGATCACCGTCGCGCACGGGAGGCTGTCGGCGCCGATGCGCAGACAGCGCCCCACGGGATTCTCGTGGCCCCACGCGCGCGTGGCGAGCATCTCGCTGACGATGACGACGCGCGGCGCGCCCTCGCGATCGCCGTCGGAAAAGTCGCGGCCGCCCAGCAGCAACGTGCCAAGCGTCCGGAAATAGTTCGGGGTGACGAGGTTGTACATCGTCGAGTAATGGTGCACGGAGTCCGGCGCCATGACGCCGACCTCGGTGCCGTACGACGGACCAAACGGAATCGTCGCGCTGACCGCCGCCGACGCGATGCCCGGCGCGCCGGCCACCCGTTCGAGCGCGCGCGTGAACACCGCGTCGCCCTCGGACGAGGGGCGGCCGATGGAGCGAAGGTTCATCGAGCCGACGAACACGCGATCGACGTCGACGCCCAAGCGCAGCGCGTCGATGGCGAGCAGGCTGCGGCCGAACAACCCGGCGCCCACGAGGAGCACGAGACTCAACCCCACCTGCACCGCGAGCAGCGCGCTTTGTGTTCGCGACCGGCGCGTGCCGCCGCGGTCGCCGCTCGCGGTGATCGTCGAGAAGACTTCCGCGCGACTCGCCTGCAGCGCGGGAATCAGGCCCGTGAACACACCGACGAGCAGCGCGACGCCGGCCGTGAACGCGAGCACGCGTGGGTCCAGCACGCTGCCGGTGAGCGCGAGATCGCCGAGCAGCAGACGACGCGCGAGCGTGCCGCCCCAGTGCGCTACGATGATGGCCGCCGCGCCGCCCAGCGCCGCGAGCAGCACGCTCTCGGTCAACAGCTGCTCGACGAGACGCCGCCGCGTTACGCCGAGCGCGAGACGCACGGCCATTTCGCGGCGGCGGCGGATTCCGCGCGCGAGCAGCAGGTTGGCCACGTTCGCGCACGCGATGAGCAGCACGACGAGCGACATCGCGCCCAGCAGCGCCGCAACCGTCGTGCTCGCGCCCTGCTCCTCGCTGCGCGCTTCCATGATTGGCTGCGCCCGATAGCTCCACTGAGGCCCCGTGAAGAACGCATCGGGAGCCGCCTCGCGCGACACGCGCATCGCATCGGTCGCGGCGGCGGCGAGCGGGACGCCGGGCTTCATGCGCGCGTAGATGCGCAGCCACGTGGCGATCGATTGCGTCGTCCACTGCTTGCCCAGGAACTGCATGGCCCCGCCCGACGAGATCGGCAGCCAGACGTCGGGCGCCGTGTATTCGAGTCCCGTGAAATCGGGCGGCGCGATGCCGATCACCGTGAACTGCCGGTCCCCCAGCTGGAGCGTCGCGCCGAGCGCGCGCATGCTGCCGGAGAATTGTCGCTGCCAGAATGCGTCGCTGATCACCGCCACCGGCGCGCCGATCGGCGCGACGTCCTCGTCTTCGCGAAAGAACCGCCCACGGGCCGGCGCGACGCCGAGGAGCCGAAAGTAGCTCGCGCTCACGAGCAGTCCGTCGAGATTGGCTGCGCGGTCGCCGCGCCCGAACGGCACGCTTAGGCCCGCAACGGCCGCGACCTCGGAGAATCCCGCGCCGTGATCGCGGATCGCGGCGAACACCGGATAGTTCGACGTGCGCTGTCCGAACCCGCCCTGCGCCGTTCCCGCGGTGAGCGCCACGATCTCGTTCGGCGCGCGCACGTGCGCCGGCGGCCGAAACAGCAGCTCGTCGACGATGCCGAACATCGTCGCGTTCGCGCCGATGCCGAGCGCGAACGCCAGCAGCACCGTGATCGTGAACCCGGGCGCGCGCCGCAACTGACGCATCGCGTACGACACATCGTGCAGCACCGCCTCGAATCGATGGCGCATGATGCCTCCGCCGCGCGGCTTGCGAATGGCGAGGGTGATTCGTCGCATGAGAACCGGGCCGAGCGATCGCAACACTTCCCTCGTGAACCAGGCATGCGCGGCGCGCTCGCCCCGGCGTGCGGTCTCGCGCGCGAGCTCGTCGCGCAGCTCATCGAGCAGCGCGTCGACATCCTCGGCGGGGGCGACGAGCCTGATGAGCGCATCGGCCCAGCGCGGCATTCTCTCCGCGTCGCTCATGGTGCGGTGTCCGTCGCGAGATTCCCGAGCATCTTGCGCAGCGACGACGCCGATTCACGAACCGTGCGTGCGCCGGCGGGCGTGAGCTGCGCGCACCGCCGCGACCGGCCGCCTTGGCGCGGCTCCGGCGGCAGGACGGTGAAGCGAATGAGCCCCTTGTCGGCAAGGCGAGCGAGTGTGGCGTATCCGGAGCCGACCGACACGCGGCGGCCCGTACGTCGCTGGATCTCGTCCCGAATCGCGAGCCCCAACGCCTCGCCGCCGAGATGTTGGATGGCCAGGAGCGAGAAGAGCTCGAGCTCTCCGAGATCGCGCTTGATCATGGAGGTAATACTCATGTCAAGCGAATATATATGTCAAGTCGGCTCGCGGTTCTATTCCTCGTTGCGATAGCGGCGGGATCGTTGCTGGCCCATCGGGCGTCGCCCGTGGCATCCTGAGACCGCCGGATCACGGGCGCGGGTTGGCTACTCTCGGGTCTCGCTGCCATTCCTTGTTGTCTTTTCGGATCACGGAAAGCGGCCGCAGGTTCCACTCGAAGAAGGTCCACGTCCGGGCCCACGAGTCGACTTGCTCCGGCGAATCGTCGCGCTCGGTGGCGCCGGCGTTCACGCGGCGGCTGAACGTGTGCCCGCAGCCCCCCGCGCCCTGCGGTGGGTTGACGTAGATCTTGGTCTCCGCCAGGTCGGGCTTGAGCGCGCGCAGCGTGAAGACCATCTGCTGGTCCTCGCGGTAGAACACGTCGCAATCGTTCGTCGCCACGTGCACCAGGATCGGCACCTTGAGGTTGTCGGCGTGGAAGACGGGCGACCGCTTGATGTACTCCTCCTGGCAACTGTGGTCCTGCTCCGCCCCGCATTTGGTCTCGTACGGCAGCCCCTGGATGCCCTCCTCGGCGGCGTAGGAGCGCTGGTAGCCGGGTCCGTGATCAGATAGTCTAAATATGAGATTCGTCACTGGGACGATGGCGGCGCCGGCGCGGAAGGGGTGGTTGTCGCGGAAAAGCGTGTGCGCGGTGATGAACCCGCCGTGGCTCCACCCCATGATCCCGAGGCGGTCCATGTCGACGTAGGACAGCGTCTTCAGGTAATCGACGGCCGAGATCACGTCGTCGACCTCCTTGCCGCCGTAGTCCATCTTCCGCTCGTAGTCGTTGCCGTAGCCGGTGCTGCCGCGGTAGTTCGGCGTGATCACGACATAGCCTTTCTGGACGGCATCGCGCACGAAGGGCCACATGGAAGAGCCCCAGGTGGAGTTCACGCCGCCGTGCACCCAGACCAGCGCGGCGTTCTTGTTGGGGTTCTTGGTGAGCGGCGCGAAGAGGTAGGCGGGGATCTCGAGGCCATCCACGCGGCTCTTGTAGGTGACTTTCTTGAACTCGTACACGCCCTTGGCGCGCGCCTCGTAGATGCTGTCGTTGCGCATGCGCGAGCGGATGTCGCTCTCGCAGCGCGTGGCGCAGCCCAGGAGATCCTTGAACTCCTTGCTGACGAAGAGCTCTCTCGCGCGCGCGGTGTCGGTGATCACGACGCCGCGGCCGCCGCCTCGTCCCCCGCGGCCTCGGCCGGTGGTGTCCTGCGCGAGTAGCGGCGCCGCGAGCAGCAGCGCGAGCAGTCCCAGTCGTCTCATCGTGATCCTCACATCGGGTGGTGGTTCCGCGGTGAATATCTCGCGAATGTATCCTGCATCCGCGACCCGCGCGAGAACGCCAACTGAACCGATCGCCCGATTGTCATCCCGAGCCACAGCGAGGGATCTGCACTTCCCGATCGCCCGGTTGTCATCCCGAGCCACAGCGAGGGATCTGCACTTCCCTTCCCGCTTCCCCCTTCTCGCTTCCCGCTACACTTTTCCCCCTCCAACTCATCAGGGAACCGCCGTGGACGCACTTGTCATCTGGGGCGAAGACGACCATGAGGTTCGTGCCAAAGCCCTGGCCACCACCTACAACACGACCGCCGTGGGGGTGGACTCCAAGCCGACGAAAGTCAAGAACCTGGACACTCTCGTGTTCTGGGGTCACGGCGAAACCTCGAAATTCTGCGGCCTGACCTCGGATGCATTCCTCGATCTCGTGGCCTCGTGGAAGAAGGTGAATTCGAATCTTCACACGATAGAGATTCTGACCTGCAACGCCAGGCATCGGCAGGGCGCCAACTCGGACTCCTACACGGAACAGGTGGTGAAGAAGATCACCACGAAACACTTGGGGCTACGGTTTCGCGCGCTCCCGATCGCGGTCACGACGAACGCCGAAGTGTGCGAGTTCTCGGTCTTGAAGTGGCACGCGGCGTCCACGACGTGGGCGTACATCGGCGGGACCGGCGCGGACGACAAACTGATGTGGGCCGGGTCGAAGAAGCTCGAGGACTTCATGCCGCCCAGGGGCGATCAGGTTGGCTATGTGCGGGCCGCGAGCGCGTTGACGGGGTTCACCGGCCGAACCATCACGGACGCCTATTCGGTCAAACGCAAGTGGGTGAAGAAAGACATCGACAACTACAACACAGAGCTGAAGGACGTGAAGGACCATTGTTCGATCATGGCAGGAACGATCGGGATGCTGCGATGGGCGCTCACGGACATCAAGTGAGCGCACGCCGCTCCTGAGCCGATGGAGAATCTCACGCACTCTCTGATCGGCGCGACGCTCGCTGAACTGTTCGTACCGCGCTCCGCCTCACCGGCGAAGCGCGGTTTCTTCTTCACGGTGGGCGTCGTCGCGGCGAATCTTCCCGACGCCGATCTCGTCTACGCGCGCATCATGCCGCCGCCGCTCGGGTATTTGCTCCATCATCGTGGCCACACGCACACGCTCGTGGGGATCGCGCTGCTGGCACTCTCGTTCGCCGCGCTGTACCTGAATCCGCGCGTGCGGCGCGGGCTCGCCGACTGCGGCGGACGGTTCTGGGGATTGGTCGCGTGCGCGCTGCTCAGCCACATCGTGGCCGATGCGTGGAACAGTTACGGCGTGCATCCGTTCTGGCCGTTCGACAACCGGTGGCTCTACGGCGACGCGATCTACATCTACGAGCCGTGGCTGTGGCTGATTCTCGGAGTGACGGTCGTCCTGAACACCCGCGCGCGTTCCACCAGGTTCGCGCTCGCGGCCCTGCTCATCACGCTGCCGCTGGCAATGACCGGGCTCAGGATCATTTCGGCGCCGACACTCGGCGTGCTCGCGATCCTGGGTGCCGCATGGGCCGTCCTGGCCGCCGGGTGGTCGTCCGTTCGGCGCGCGGGAACGTCGCTCGGCGTGGTGACGGCGTTCGTGGTGGCAATGTTTGCCCTCAGCGGCGTCGCCCGGGCGAAGATCGGCCAATCGCTGGCCGGCGTTCCGCGGGGCGAGGTGCTCGACGCGATCATGAATCCTCGTCCGGCGAACCCGCTCTGCTGGACGACGATTCTCGTCGAGCGCGATGCGGCGGGCAGTGCGTACTTCCTGCGTCGCGGCACGATCGCGGTGGTTCACAACGGATGTTCGTTGGACTGGGCGCACGCCTGGGCGCCAGCCGACACGCAATCCCTTTCCGGCCTGCGGGCGTTGAGCGCCGACAACTGTCGTGTGCGCGCCTGGCTCCGTTTCGGGCGCGCACCGTATGTTCGTCGCGGGCGGATCGCGGACTATCGGTTCGGAAGCGCGGATCCGGGTAATTTTTCGAGTATGCTCATCGATGACGGGTCGGAGCCGGCGGCGTGTCCGAGGAACGTGCCGCCATGGAGGATGCCCCGAGAGGATCTGCTTCGGGCGCCATGAGGCGGCTCGTGGGACCACACACTCAGGGCACCAGACTTAGGATCTGGCGCAGACAGAAGCCACTACCACGTACAGGAACCCGGCCGCGTTTTGCCGGGTTTTGTACCAACGGGTACCACGAACGGGTACCCAAGCGCGTCATCGCCGCGCTGCGGGGAAACTCGAGGGGGACAGCACGAGCACGCGCTGAGGCGTTCAGGGACGGCGACGCGCGGACACACCGAAGGACCGTCCAGCATCATCGGGCGGTCCTTCTGTTGTTTCGTGGGTCGGGACTCGACTACATCGCAGTGAGTGCTCTGCAGCCGTCACCCAAATAGCCAGTGGCTACTCATCGCGGTACGAGGTTACCAAACGCGTTGCTCACGGAAACCGGACCTACACTCGAAATGAGCCGGCCCCGAGTAAGGGATTGTACCCGCCGGGTGACCCTATTGGGATGCGGAGGTGTGCCGAGACGCGCTCCAGTAGTTCCTCTCTCGACGCGCGCATATATGAAGCGGCTGTTCCGGAACCTGACGTTCCAAGTGCTCACCGCCATCGCGCTCGGTGTGCTACTCGGGCTGTTCTCGCCCGACGCCGCCAGGGCAATGGCCGCTCGGCGACGTGTTCATCAATCTCGTCAAGATGATCATCACGCCGGTCATCTTTCTCACCATCGTGCTCGGAATCGCCAGCATGCGCGATCTCAAGCACGTCGGCCGCGTCGGGGCAAAGGCGCTGCTCTACTTCGAGATCGTCACCACGTTCGCCCTCGCGATCGGCATGCTCGTCGCGAACATCTCGCGGCCGGGCGCGGGTCTGGACGTCAGCGTCCTCGCCAAGGGAGATGTCACCAAGTTCACCGAAGCCGGGAAGGCGCTCACGTTCGTCGACTTCGTCACGCACGTTGTGCCGTCGAGCGCGATCGCCGCCTTCGCGAACGGCGACGTTCTGCAGGTGGTGTTCTTCGCGATTCTCTTTGGTTCGGCCCTGGCGTCGCTGGGCGAGGACGGGCGTGCACTCACTGACTGGTTCGATCGCCTCGCGAAAGTGTTCTTTCGGATTGTCGCGATCGTGATGAAGGTGGCACCGATCGCGGCGTTCGGAGCCATGGCCTTCACGATCGGCACGTTCGGACTCCGAGACGCTGGTGCCTCTCGGGCAGGCTGATGCTCGACGTCTATCTGACGATGTTCCTGTTCATCTTCGTCGTGCTGAATGCCATCCTGCGAGCCTATGGCTTTTCGCTATGGGAGTACATCAAGTTCATCCGCGAAGAGGTTCTGATCGTGCTTGGAACGTCGTCGAGCGAGGCCGCGCTGCCGTTGATGCTCGACAAGATGGAACGGTACGGCTGCAAGCGATCGATCGTTGGCCTGGTCATTCCGGCCGGCTATTCGTTCAACCTCGACGGAACGTCCATCTATCTATCGATGTCCGCGCTCTTTGTGGCCCAGGCGTTCAACGTCCACCTCTCCCTCGGCACAGCAGCTTGAGCGTCCTCGGCGTGTTGATGCTGACTTCGAAGGGCGCCGCGGGCGTCACCGGTTCGGGGTTCATCGTCCTGGCGAGCACGTTGGGCGCGATGCACGTCGTGCCCGTCGAAGGCGTGGCGCTCTTACTCGGCGTCGACCGCTTCATGAGCGAAGCGCGAGCGATCACGAATCTCATTGGCAACGGTGCGGCGACATTGATCGTCGCGCGAAGCGAGAATGCCTTCGACGAATCGGCGCGATCTCGAGCGATCGTGGAACTCCATGCCGAGCGGTCCCTCGGCCTCGCAGCGTGGCGCCGCGTGAAGCGAGCGAAGCAAGACGTGCATGCGCTGAATCGCGAACCCCGGCCGCGTCATCGCCGGCGTTGGACGAACGTGCCGTCATCGCCGGCATTCGTCGCGGGAGCACCGCGGCGTTCGAGGAATTGTTCCGCGCGCATCATTCCGGCATGTGCGCGTTCGCGGCCAGGATGGTGGGTCGCGCACGACGTGGCCGAGGATCTCGTGCAGGAAGTCTTCCTCTACATCTGGCGCCACCACGAGTCGTGGGACGTGCAAACCTCGGCGCGCACATACCTCTATGCGTCGGTGCGCCACGCGGCGCTTCGCTACCTGCGCCACGAGCGCGTCGTCCAGCAACACATGCCGGAGACGGTGGCGCTCTTCGATCGGCCGCCTCGGCCGACCGACGCCGATCTCTCCGCGAGCGAGATCGTTGCCGCGGTGCGCGCGGCGGTCGACCGGTTGCCCGATCGATGCCGCCTCGTGTTCACGCTGCATCGCGAGCAGGGCATGTCCTATCTGGAGGTCGCCGAGGTGATGGGGATCTCGCCCAAGACGGTGGACGTCCAGATGGGTCGCGCGCTCAAGGCGCTCCGCAACTCCCTTCGCTCATTCTGGCCTTGAGCACGTCGGATCGTGTAGGGGACGCCGCTGAGACGCGTCCCTACTGTGGTATGCGCATCCGACACGCATCCGCATGATCGACGAAGCCGACTGGAGCCGCATCGCGCGCTACTTCGCCGGCGAGTGTTCGCCAGCCGAGGCGGAGGCGACGCGCCAATGGCTCGCCGAGCGATCCGAGCCGCGCCCTCGAAGCGGAGGACCTGCGGCGTGTCTGGAATGCGACGCCGGCGCCCGGAGCTGCGCGCCGACACCGAGACCGCATGGCATCGTCTGTCGGCGCGGATGCAGGCGACGCAAGGTCCGTCGCCCGTCTCGCTGCACCATGCGCGGTCGAGCGGCATCGCGTCCGCGTTTTCACTGGCGGCAGTCGACGTCGCGTGTCCGCGCGTGGACGTTCGCCGCTGCTTCGCTCCTGCTGGCCGTTGCCGGGACGCTGGCGTGGCTGGAATCGCACGAAGCGGTTTCGTCGCGGCTCGAGCAGCGCATTGCCGAGCAGACCGCGCCCGATCGCGAGTTCCGCACGGTGCGCGGGACAGCGTGCGGTGGTCGTCCTTGGCGACGGCAGCCGCATCGAGCTCGGTGCCGCGAGCACGCTGCGGGTGCGCGCATTCGGCACCGGCGCGCGGGAAGTGTTTCTCGACGGTGAAGCGGTATTCGACGTCGTGCACGATTCCGCCCACGTCTTTCTCGTGCACTCGAAGAACGCGATTGCCGAAGACATGGGGACGCGCTTCGGCGATGCGCGCGTATCCCGCCGATGTGCGCGTCGAAGTCTTCGTGTCATCGGGCAAAGTGAATCTCAGGGCGGTGGGAGCGCCGGTGAGCTCCGGCACGCTCCTGGGTCCGTTGGACTTCGGCGTGCTCGATTCGACCGGCCACGCGACCGTCCGCAACGGCGTGGACTCCACGGCGCACCTCGCCTGGACCCACGATCGATTCGTGTTTTCCAACGTCCCGCTCAGAGACGTGCTCGCGGACGTCGCGCGATGGTTCGACGTGCGCATCGACGTCCGCGATTCCGCAGCCGCACACAAGCGCGTCACGATGAGCGTTCCCGCCCGGTCGCTCTCGGACGTGCTCGGCGCAGCCACCATGCCCCTCGGCCTTCACTACGAAATCACCGGTCGTACGGTCGTCGTTCGGTAAGCCCATTCGCTTTGCCCCTTTTCGGAGCGCTTCATGTTTCGTCGATCCGCGCAATGGCATTGTCGCCGCGCCTCGCTCTCGTCGTGGCGCTCGCGTTCGTGGTCGGACCTGCGTCGCTCCTCGGCGCGCAGTCGGGGCGCGACGGCGCCGCAACCGGCGTACGCGTCGACGCAGAAGATTCCACAATATCTGCCGCTCGAGACCGTGCGATCGGGAACGGTCAAGATGCCGTCGCAGCTCGCGCGCCGCGTGAACCTCAAGCTCGACGGCGTCCCGCTGCAGCGCGTGCTGATGGAGATCGCGACGCAGGCGGGCCTCGGTCTGTCTTATGGCGAAGACCTCGTCCGCGCCGCGCCGATGGTCTCGGTACGCATCGCGGGACAGTCGGCGGCGGATGCGTTGGCGTCGGCGGTCGCTGGCACGCAATGGATGGTGCTCGTGACCGCGACCGGACAGGTGACGGTCGGCCGCGCGGACGTGCAGTACGTCGGCGTCGTGGCGGGCCGCGTCACCGATCGCGTGACGACGCAGCCGATCGAGAACGTGCAAGTCACGATCGAAGGAACGCGTCTCGGTCAAGCGACCGACGCCGAAGGACGGTTCGCGATCGCGGGCGTTCCGGCGGGACCGCAGCGTGTGGCCGTGCGACGCATCGGGTACGACCCGCAAAGCAGCGTCGTCATCGTCACTGACGGCGCCACGCAAACAGTCGACTTCTCGCTCGGCGCACAGCGCTGCGTCGCTCGCGGAAGTCGTCGTCACGGCGACCGGTGAAGAGCGAACGCGCGCCATCGGCAACAGCCTCACCGTCGTCGACCTCGCCGCCGAGAAAGCGCCGCTCGCCAACACGCAGGAGATGCTGACGGGTCGCGTGCCAGGCGTCACCGTCCTCGGCAACTCCGGACAGGCTGGCGGCGGCGGAACCATCCGGCTCCGGGGCGTGAACAGCATCAGCCAGGGGAACTCGCCGATCATCTACGTGGATGGCGTCCGCATGTCGGGCGCGCACACGCCAACGAGCGTCGGCGGCAGGCAAGACGTGTCGCCGTTGAACGACATCGACATGACCGACGTGGATCGTGTCGAAGTCGTGAAGGGTCCGGCCGCGACGACGCTGTACGGCACCGAAGCCTCGGGCGGCGTCATTCAGATCTTCACGAAGCGCGGCCACAGCGGCGCGGCCCAGGCGACGCTCGACGTCAGCGCCGGATTCAACAACATGGGGCACATCGGCGTGGCGTCGGACACGACCGGCATGTTCGTCAACAAGTGCAGCGGCGTCCTCGCGATCGGCGACGGAACGAAGTTTCAAGATCTCACATGTCCGGCGAGCGGATCGTGGCTGCAGCAACGGCCCGATCACTCGCTATTCGCTCGGGCTTCGCGGCGCCGGCGCGTCCGAGGACTACTACCTCTCGGGCAATCTGAATGACGAGCACTCGGTGCTCCAGGAGGGCTCGAACCGCACGGGTGGCGTTCGCGGCAACATCACCGTTCATGCGACGCCGACGCTGTCGCTCTCGCTGAACTCGTTCGTTCACGAAGCGCGACGTCCGCTGGTATCCCGATGGATTGAGCAGCAATGCTTTCCTGCTGAACGTCTCGCGCGGGCCGGGCACGTTCTTCAAGGGCTCCGGCTGCGCGCACCGGCGTGGTGTGCATCCTGAACGACAGCATTTTCACGATCACGAATACCACGGCGACGAACCATTTCATCACGGGCGGCACGGCGATCTACACGCCGATCGCGAAGCTGTCGGTTCGACTCTCGGCCGGGTACGACTACGACGCGGCCGACATTCTCGACATCACGCCGTTCGGTCACTTGCGCGTGCCGCTGGGATCGATGGCCGAAACGCAGTGGAATCGCACGCTGATCACGTACGACCTGGCGGCGACGCTGCACCAGTCGCTCGGGCCGTCGTTCGAGTCGACGACGTCGTTCGGCGGCCAAACCTTCGACAGCCGCCTGCAATCAGACCGACCTCACGGCGAGCAACTTCTCGGCGCCCGGCATTCCGACGCTCACGTCCGGCTCGTTGCGCAACATCGTCAATGAAAACGAGCAGCGCGTCATCAACGCCGGTTTCTTCGCGCAGGAGATGATCGGATGGCGGGACCGGCTGTTCGTGACCGGCGGCGTCCGCGTCGACGGCAACAGCGCGTTCGGATCGGGATTCGGATTGCAGACGTATCCGAAGCTCGGCGTGTCGTACGTGTTGTCCGACGAGGGGTTCTGGTCGCCGCGGTTCCTCGAGACCGTCAAACTGCGGGCTGCCGTCGGAGAATCGGGAAAGGCGCCGGGCGCATTCGACGCCGTTCGCACGTGGAATCCCGTCGCCGCCGAGAATGGCCAGTCGGCGTTCGAGCCGGCGCAGGTTGGCAATCCGAATCTCGGTCCCGAGCGCACGCGCGAAGTCGAAGGCAGGATTCGACGCGACCGCGCTCGGCGGCAAGCTCACCGTTTCCTACTCGTACTACACGTCTCGCACCAACGGCGCATTCGTGCCGGTCACACTGCCGCCGTCGCAGGGCTTCGGTGCGCGCCAGCTCGAGAACGTGGGCGTCCTGAAAAACAACGGCAGCGAAATCGCGGTCAACGCGCAGCTGTTTGCCCGCCCAAATGCCGAACTCACGGCGGGCGTCCAGTACACGATGGTGCGGAGCGAAGCCGGCGATCTCGGCGGGCAGACGATCACCGTCGACGCCAACTCGCTGTCGTTCGTCCAGCAGGGGTTCGCGGCGCCCAGCTACATCGGCGACCGCGTCACCAATCCAACGGCCTTCGCTGATCCGATCGTCGAACACAACGCGTTTCTCGGGGGGACGTTCCCGACGGCGATCATCAGTCCTCGTGGCACGCTGCGCCTCTGGAATCGCCTGACGCCTCGACGCGCTCGGTGAATTCCAGCGCGGCGGACATCTGCTGAACTCCATCGGGTTCGCGAACGAAGGGCTGTTCACCTGGCAGCCGTGTTTCGCCATCCAGGACAAGCTCCGCGCAGCGGCGGCAGGCAACACGACGCGCGCTCACCGACGTCGATGCGCTCGACCGCGCCCGCTGCTCGATCGACAGCAAGGTGAAGAGCGCCGGCTTCTGGGTGGAATCGGCCAACTTCTTCAAGTTGCGAAGTCTCGTCAATGACGTACGACCTGCCGAATCGCTTGCTTGGCTCGTCGCATGCGCAGCTCGGTCACCGTTGAGCGGCCGCAACCTGTTCAAGAGCACGCCATACACCGGCACCGATCCGGAATCGGCGGACCAGCTCGTGAGCTCGTTCGCGCGACGCGACTACTACGTCTTCCCGGCGCCCCGCACGCTCCTCGTCACAGTTCACACGAGCTTCTAGCCATGACGAACTCCACGGCATCGCAGGCGCCCCGCCGCGCGACCTCGGAGCCGGCTGGCGTCGCCGTCGCCGCCGTCGCCATCGTCTCGGCATGCGACCTCAAGGTCACGAATCCCGGACCGATCGACGACGATCAGCTCAACAACGTGACCGCCATTCCCGCATTGGTGAATGGAATGTCCGGCGATCTGTCGTTCGCGCTCGGCACGCTACATCGATCGTGGAGCGTTGGCGAGCGGAGAGCTCTCCGAGGCGGGTCTGTTCATTCCCGAGGGGCATTACTTCCTCGGCCAGTTCATTCCGCAGGACGTCAACGCGGACTGGGGCAACATGCAAACCGCGCGATGGACCGCGGAGTCCGGACTCGCTCGCATGAAGGCCGTCCTCGGCCCGGGCTTCGAGAGCAACGTCAACACGCCGCGCGCCTACCTCTATGGCGGATTCGCCAACAGGCTCCTCGGCGAGAATGTGTGCGTCGCGGTGATCGACGGCGGCCCTGCCCGGAGCGACACCGTGTATTTCCAGCGTGCCGAGAGTCTGTTCACGCGCGCCTACACGACCGGCGACCGCGCTGAACAACACGAACGTCGCCACCGCCGCGCTGGGCGGACGCGCGACGGTGCGCGCGTGGCAGGGCAACTGGACCGGCGCCGTCGCCGACGCCGCGCAGGTGCCGGCGGCGTTCGTCTTCAACGCAATCTTCTCGACGAACACGACGCGCGAGAACCTGGATCGTGGTCAATCAAACGTTGACCCGAAGCGAAACGTCGGTGTACGGCACCGTGTACGCGGGGAACAACAAAGAACCGCGCGCCACGTGGGACACTGTGAAGACGGGGACGGCGATCACGAAGGGCGCGAACGGGACGCCGGTGTTTCGTCAGACGAAGTACAAAACGCTCGGCGCGCCGGTCGCGCTCACGAAGGGAACGGAAATGCTCCTGCTCCGCGCCGAGGCGGCGCTGCGAACTGGCGACGTCGCGGGCGCGATGACGCTGATCAATCAGGAGCGCGCGACATTCAGCCTGCGGGCACTGACCGCGACGACGACCGCCGCGGCATGGACGGCGCTGCAGTCGGAGCGCGGCCTCGTCCTCTGGCTCGAGGGACGGCGGCTGTGGGATCTTCGCCGCTGGTTCGTCGAAGGCACGAACACATTTCTCACGGGCCGCGATCAAGTGCCTGCCGCCGAGCGCGGACGAGCAGGCATCAAATCCGAATCTTCGTCAATGAGAAAGGCTTTCGGTCTCGAATGAGAAAGGCTTTCGGTCTCGACATGCTGCGCGTCGCGGATGTCCGGTACGTCGGCCTCACACCCGCGCAGTGATGTCAAGTATGTTATTGCCCTTATTTGGGTTCTTCGGGGAATTCGGGGGGACGCATCAACGAGTAGATTCGGGCAACGAACGGGAACGCCTAACGGGCCCTAACTGAACGACGTGTCTGTCTTTCTTCTCCGCTGTCCGGTTGGTTGCCCGTTCCCTCCCGTTTGTTGCCCGAATCGGATCGTTGGTGCTTGCGAGAACAGGAAAGCGGGAAGCGGGGAACGTAGTGAGAGGCTCGGAGTGGCAAGTCCTGGCCACTTCCGAGCCTCTCATTTTCGTACCCGCTTCCCTCTTCCCGCTTCCCTCTTCCTGCGTTTACGGCGCCTTGTAGAAGAGATAGTCGGCCGTGTACGGCACTCGCGCTTCCTCGCCGACGACGCTCCCAGGCGTGGAAGGAGCGTTGCCGCCGACGGTGTTCAGTCGCTGGATGAACGCCACCTTCGCGAAAATGCCAGGACCATCCGGACCGCCGGTGAGCGAGAGCCACGGAATCGACGCCGCATCCGGAGTGCAGTGATCGACGACGGTGCCGACCACCGTGCCACCACTGTTGCTCTGCCAGGTCGGACCGCCGAAGTGACTGGCCACCGCTCCGTGACCCGCACGATCGGCGAACAGTGTCGCCGACGGCGCGACGAAACCCCAGCTCGTGCCGTTCCAGCGGTAGATCTGCACGCCGATGCCGAATGCGTGGAGCACGAGCGTGCTTCCCTCCGGCGCCGCCAGCTGCTCGCAGCCGGTGAGATCCGGCAGCCGATTTCCATTGTTCACGTCCGCGACCGCCACCGCGCGTGGCGCACGCGTCGTCGCGCCACTCGGCGCGACGGGCGCTTCACCGCACGCGCTCGCGAGAGCCGCCATGACGACGACCGATGAACGTCCACACCAACGAATTGCGTTCTTCATTATTCTGTTCTCCTGGTTAGTTGCGATGGCGCGGCTCGCCGTAGATGAAGTCGTCCATCACGACGATATCATTCTTCGGTCCCTCGCCCTTCACGTTGTCGTTGGCGTCCGCGCCGATCGGCGTATCGCCCGACGTGATCCGAACACGCGCGACGATCGGCGAGGCGAACACCGCGCCGACGAACGACAGTCCCTTGTCGTCGCTGCGCCGGGGCGCTCTCGCCGTCAGCAACCGGTGCCCCTCGGCGTCGAAGTACTCGATGGTCGTCGAATTCTCCCGTCCGACATCGCCGAACACCGAGCCGAAGCCCGTCACGCGCGCCGGCGTGTTCGAGCCGGCGACGGCGAACTGCACGTCGGTGATCGTGCTGCCCCGCGCGACGAAGAGCTTCGGCGGGCTGAACACGTTGAACTCACCGGCGTAATTGGAGTTCACATCCACGTACCGTTGTTGCTGATCCGGAACCCCGACCCATCCGTCGTGAACAACACGCCGCGCGGCGAGTTCACGTTGAAGAAGTTGCCGGGAAAGAGGTCGTTGTTCGTGAAGGCCGCGGGCACGCCGTCCCAGTTGATCTCGCGCCGCCCGCCGGGGTGCTGCGCGTCGGGCTGCTCTCCAGCGACGCGTTGCCACAAGCGGCGAGGACGGCGTCGCTTGAGTGCCACGTGTTTTTTTTGCGGCGCTCCGTATCTCGATCATGCACGGCAGCCCGCAATGCGGACAGACAGATTTGTCCGTAGGCGGATTGTGACGTCGGCATCTCGCTGCGACGTGCGATCGGTACACGCGCTTGGATGAGTCGGCAAATGCGACATGCCTACGAGATCTGTCACACACCCAGATCCCGTAGGCTCACCCCGTCCCGTCCGCCGCGGCGCTCGAGACGAGACCGCGGCGAATCCGTCTTAGAACACCGCGATGCCTTGGAACCCACTCGCTGGAGCACCGACGGGCGTGTCCGGGCGCGACGTCAGATGGCCAGTATTATCGATCGTGAACGTCCCGATCGTTCCGCGCGCCCCCTCGAGTACGAACAACAGGCGGCTGCCCACCTGATCGAGATCGATGGGGCTGGCGCCTGCACCGGCATCCCCCGTGGGAGCGGGCGTGACCGCCGTGAGGCTGCCGTTGTTGGCGATCGCGAAGCCGGCGATCGTATTGCTGCCGGCATTCGACGAATACGCGAACCGGCCATCCGAGGTGATGATGACCCAGCACGCGGCCTGCCCGCTCGTGCTGATCGACGAGGTGATGGGCGTCAGCGCTCCGCTCGACGCCAGCGCGTACGACGTCACCGAACCTTGCGTCTCCGAGACGATCGGCTGGTTGCGCGCGGTGATGTCGAACCCGAACGACGCACTCCCAACCGCCGGCGAAACGACGGGTTCGCCCAACCGGCCATTCGGATCGACGGGGAACACTTCAAGCCGATTGCTCACGCGCTCGCTGACAATCAGGCGCCGGCCGTCTGGCGTGAAGCGCACGGCGGCCGCACCATTTGCCCCGGCAGCGAGGGAACGCGTGGTGTGCGGCAACGCCACCAGCTGCGCACCGCCGCCGACGCGGAAGCCGGACAGCGTGTTGTCGTTCGTGTTCAGCACATAGAGAAGATTCTCATGCACGGCGAGGCTGACCGGCAGCGTGCCGCCGGAAGCAACGACGCTCACGAGCGAGAGCGACCCGCCGTCGCTCACGCGGAAGCTCGACACCTGGTTGCTTCCCGCATCCACCGCGAAAAGCGCGCGATGATCGGCCGACACGACGACCGCAAACTGGGACTGCAGTGGATCGACCGCGCCGCCAATGCCGAGCCCGCCGGCACCGAACGTTCCGATCGGCGTGAGGGTTCCATCCGTCGCGCGGCGGAACGCGACGATGCTGTTGCCCGTCGTCGCATTCGTCTCGGTATACACCGCGCCCCCGCCATTCTCCACCTTCGCGTCGCCGCCTTCCCGGCTCAGCGTCGGCGTCGCATCGCTCGGCGCCAGCGGTGAGGAGGGATGCTGCATGTCCGAGCACGCTGCGAGTCCCAGCGTTACGAATGTGAGAACTGAAAGTGACACAGACCAATTCATGGTGCGGCGAATGAGCATGATGCTTTTCCTCGCGTGTATGAGTGATGTCCCGAAGCAGCTTGCGTGCGTCAGCGACTCACATAGCCACATCGGTCGCAATCGTTCCCACGCACCATTCGCCAAACGTTCACCCCATGCCTTGCCGGCGAACCGTCATGCGTCACTACTTTTCCTCACGAGCGTGACCCGCGGCGATTCACCCGTCTGCGGTTTACCCGGAGTGTTTCATGGACTTTGGACCAGCCCCGCCGCAGCACGAGCAGATGACGTCGCTGTCCGACGCCGGTCCGGCTCGCGCCGAGAGCGAGTTCGAACGATTGACGATGCCATTTCTCGCCGACGTGGCGCGCTTCGCACGCTCGCTCACGCGCGATGCGGATCGTGCTAGCGATCTCGTCCAGGACACGTACCTGCGAGCGCTGCGCGGGTGGCACACGTTTCAGGCCGGCGCAGACCCGAAGCGATGGCTGTTCACGGTCTGCCACCATGCCTTCTTGCGAACGAGCAGCCGCGAAGCCCGCTACGTCGACGCGCCTGACGATCCCGAGCTCGATTCGATGGCGACGGCGCGCGCACATTGGGCTGCGCAGCAGTCGGGCGTGGTGAACGCGCTCGAGCGCATGGACCTGGGTCCCGCGATCGACCGCGCGCTCGACGCGTTAGCTGAACATTTTCGCGCCGCGGTCGTGGTCGTCGATGTTGAAGGGCAAAGCTATGAGGAGGCCGCGGCCGTGCTCGCCGTCCCGGTGGGAACTGTTCGCTCTCGCTTGTTCCGCGGGCGCCGGATTCTCCAGGATCTCCTCTTCGAGTATGCGCGCGACGCTGGCTTCCGGACCATTGCGCAAGCCGCCGCGTCCACAGCTCCGTCTTCCTCTTCCACCCCGAGCAGGCCATGAGCGCCGAAACACTGCCCGATGCTGGACAGGTCGTTTCCCACATCGACTGCGAGACGACGGTGCGCCGCCTCTGGGACTACATTGACGGCCGGCTTCCCGACCTCGCACGCGAGGAGGTGGAGGCGCACCTCGCCGCCTGCGTGCACTGCCCGCCGCGCTTCGCGTTCGCCCGGACGATGCGGCAGGCGCTCGAGACATCGGCCGAGCGCGATCGCGCGCTCGGTCCCGCCGATGCGTTGGAGGCGGCATTGCGCGCGCGAGTTCGCGAGGCGCTCCGGCGCCAGATCGTCCCGAGTGGCCTTGGTGACGATGGGTGATTCCGTCTATGTCCAATCCGCCTGAGCGAGCGCTTCGAGAATGCGCACGCGCAGGGCCTCCGCATCGTTCGAGTCATTGCGGTCGGCGGACCTCGATCTCGACATCGGCTTCGTTCCGCGCCAACTACCGACGCGCTGGCGTCGCCTCGGGCCGCAGATTCTGCCTGAAAAAGGCATCGACACGCTGCCAGGCATCGCGCACCACGAAGCTCCGGTCGAAATAGTGAAACTCGCCGGGATAGACCATGAAGCTCACCAGGTCGCCCTTGCCGGCCTTCAGCAGGTGGTCCATCAACAGCACGGAGTGAATGAACGGCACGTTCACGTCGGACGTCCCGTGCAGAATCAGCAGCGGATGCTGAATCTGATCGACGTGTGACATCGGCGCCGCCTTCGCGTACACCTCGGGATGCTCCTGCGGCGTGCCGATGCGGCTCGTCGTCCACCCACCGTGATACGGATCGTCGTAGTAGAGCGCGTAGTCCGCGACGCCGGCGACGTCCACGGCCGCGCGAAACCAGGTGGGCTCCTGCGTGATGGCGAGCAGCGTGAAGAATCCGCCGTAGCTCAGTCCCCACACGCCGACCCGGTCGCTGTCGACGTAGCCGAGCGTCTTGAGATACGCCGCAAGCCATGCGCGCGTCCTTGGCGTCGTTGCCGCCGACGTCCATGTAGACGTCGTTGCGCCAATCGCGACCGTAGCCGATGCTGCCGCGATAGTCGGGCGCGATGACGACGTAGCCTTGCTGCAGCAGATATTGATGAAACTCGTAATACACGGCTTCGTTGCGGTCCGTGTGCCAGCCGTCGTAGTTCTGGTTCACGCCGTCCGGATGAATCCACACGACCGCCGCGTGCTTCTTGGTGCGATCGAGGTTCTTGGGCACGAACAGCCACGCCGGCACCTGCTTGCCATCTGGGCCTGAGTAGTGAATCAACTCCGGCGCGACGAGCTGCGACTTGTCGATGCTCGCCGGCATCGACGACGTCAAGCGCGTCACCTTCGCGTTCGCGGCGGCGTCGGCGACGTAGAGATCAGCCGAGTTCTGATGATCGGTGTGCTGAAAGAGGAGACGCCTGTCGTCGGGCGACCATTGCGGCGCCGTATTCGTGCCGCTGCCCGACGTCACGGTGACGATCGTCGCACTCACGGGATTCTCGCCGATCGTCGCGAATTCGACGTGGCGCGTCCCCGGCGCGGCAGCGGTGTTCGCGTCCCACGCAATGTGCTTGCTGTCGTGCGACCACACGGCGCGCCAGTGCTCGCCAGGCGCTTTCGTGAGCTGGACTGGAGCGCCTCCAGCCGTCGGCACGACATAGATCTGATCCCAGCCCGTGACGTCGCTCGTGTAGAGCAGCCAGCGGTGGTCGGGTGAGACCGCGTTGGTCGTCGTGTTCACGGAGCTGAAGAACTTCGCGGCGGTATCGACATGAAGAACGACCGGCGCGCCTCCGTTCGGCGTCGACGGACTCGGTCGTGCGCGTCCGTCCGCCGTTCGACACTCTCGTCGACAGCGTATGTGTCGCATCGATCCGCCCGCCGCCGCCGCCGCGGCCGAAGCCCCCACCGCCACGGCCCGCGAGCTGCACCGGCGTTCCGCCGTTTGCCGGGACCGTGAATGTCGTGCCCCCGCCGCCGCCTCGTCCGCCTTCCGTCGCGACGAAGATCAGCTTCGCGCCGATCTCCGGCGGCGACGCGAGATGTTGAATCGGTTGGCCGCCGCCGGCGCCAACGTTGTACGTGAGGCTCGCTCCATCCTGCGTCCACGAAGGCGCGCCGATGGTCGTATCCGCATGCGCGATCTTCATGTCGGCGTTGGTCGCGAGCGTGTGAACGATCAGATCCATGCCGCCGGCACCGCCCTGTCCCACCACGTAGGCGACTCGCGTCCCGTCGGGCGAGAGTGAAAACCCACGCGCGCGCGCGGCCGACGGCCATGGCGTGTGCGGCGTGCCGCCTTTCACCGAGACGGCGAGCAGGCCGCCGTCCCGTTGAAAGAAGAAGGTCTGGCCGTCCTTGCTCCAGAACGCGCCGGCGCCGGACTGTCCGCCAGGATAGCTCGTCAACGCGACGGCTGGACCGCTCCCGTCCGCGGGCGCGGCCCACACATTGTTGATTCCGCCGTCGTCATACGTGAACCAGACATGGCTTCCGTCCGGCGTCCATTGATGACCCGACGGATGCTTGATCTGGATCAGCTGATCGATCGTCAGCTTGGGTTTGGCGCTAGACCGACCGGTCTGCGACGCGGCGGTCCCGGCGAGCATGACCAACGCCGGAAGTGAGAGCAATCGAGGAGTGTGCATGCAGCAACGCTACTCCACAGGACCGCTCGGCGTCCAGCGCCGGGGTTGGGGGCAGCGCCGCCGCTTCCATAGCCTTGACAGGGGAGGGACCGAATCATACTCTACCCATACCCTTGCCTAGGGAAGCACATGCCGCAGCAGCGCGATGCGGGCGACCTCCTCCAGGGCACGCTCGGCATTCTGATTCTCAAATCGCTCCTTCCCGGGCCCGCGCACGGATACGCGATCTCGCGCTGGATCGAGAACACGACGGACGATGTGCTGAGCATCGAGGAAGGCTCGTTGTATCCCGCGCTCCGCCGGCTCGAGGACCGCGGATGGGTCACGTCGGAGTGGGGGTTCTCCGAGAACAACCGCCGCGCGCGCTTCTACACCATCACCGGTGCGGGGCGCAAGCACCTTCGCAGTGAAGCATCCCTCTGGCTGCGCTACTCCAACGCGGTCACGCGCGTGCTCCGCGCCGATCCGACCGTCGCATGACGACGGATCGCACCGCCACGTGGCGTCGCTACCTCCGGCTCGGCCGCGCCGACGTCCCCGCCGAGGTGGATGACGAGCTCCGGTTCCATCTCGAGATGCGTGTCGAGCGAAACATCGCGCTCGGCATGTCTCCGGAGGACGCGCGTCGCGAGGCCGTCGAGCGCTTCGGCGACGTCGCCGGCGTTCGAGCAGCGCTCGTCGAGCACGATCGGCGCGCGAACACCGCGCGGCAGCGCGCCGAGTACGTCGCGGACTTCGTGCAGGACCTGAAATTCGGAGCGCGCGCGCTTCGTCGCTCGCCCGCGTTCACCATCGCCGCGGCCATGACTCTCGCCCTCGGCATTGGGGCGAACACCGCGATCTTCTCGATCGTCAATGCCGTGTTGCTGCAGCCGCTCCCGTATGTGCGCCCCGAGCGGCTCGTCACCATCGGCGACGGATCGATGGGCGAATATCTCACGCTCCGCGGGCGCTTGCATGCCGTCACCGACCTCGCCGCGTGGACGCCAGTCAGCCATCCAGTCGACGTCGGCGGCGGCGGCGGCGACGGCGACGCCAAACGCCTCGAGGGCGCGGGAATCACGACCAATCTTCTCTCTCTCCTCGGCGTCTCACCGATTCGCGGACACGGGTTCACCGAGGCGGACGGTCGGATCGGCAATGCCAGTGTCGTGCTCGTCAGCTACGCGTTCTGGCAGCGCGAGCTTGCCGGCGCGACGGACGTAGTCGGGAGAAAAATCTCGATCGAGGGGTCGCCCTTTACGATCATCGGCGTGATGCCGGCGTCGTTTCACTATCCGACGTCAGAGGTCGAATACTGGCAGCCGTACGTCGTGAATCCCGCGAATCTGGGCTTGCTCTGGGGCGTTGCCGGCAAGCGACTCATCGGTCGTCTCGCGCCGAACGCGACGCTCGATCGAGCGCGCGCCGAGCTCACGAGCGTGTGGCCTGGGCTGCGCCGCGCCAACCCGCTTTGGGATCCCGGCCCTGACTACCGCTCGAGGGCGACGGTCACACCGCTGCAGACGAAGCTCGTGGGGTCGACCCGCGCGCTCCTCTGGCTGCTGTTCGGCGCGACGCTGCTCGTTTTGCTCATCGCCTGCGTGAACGTCGCCAACCTTCTCCTCGCGCGGGCGGTGATGCGAGAGCGCGAGCTCGCCGTCCGCGCCGCGCTCGGCGGCGGACGCGCGCGGCTCGTTCGACAGCTCGTCACCGAGAGTCTCGTTCTCGCCGGACTCGGCGCCGCACTCGGCGTGTCGCTCGGATGGCTTGCCGTGCGCGCACTGGTCGCGGCCATGCCGGCGGGCATGCCCCGCGCCGACGAGATCTCAATGAGTCCCATCGCGCTGGCGTTCGCGCTTGCGATCTCCCTCGCGACTGGCTTCCTGTTCGGTCTCATTCCGGCCATCCGCGCGACGAGGAGCGGTCGCACGCAAAACGCCGTCGCCGCGACCGGCCGTCGCGCAACCGCGGGCGGATCGCACCTGCGCGTTTCAGGCGCGCTCGTCGCCGGTGAGGTGGCGCTCGCCGTCATGCTCGTGACGGCGTCGCTGCTGCTCGTTCGGAGCTTCGTCGCGCTGCGTGCGATCGCGCCCGGCATCGAGACGACGCACGTCGTGGCCGCGCGCATCTCCGTGCCCGCCTCGCGTTTCGCCGCCGACACGCAGGGCGTGCTTGCGTTCTATCAGAGTGTGCTCGATCGCGCGCGGGCGCTGCCGGGCGTTCGTGACGCGGCGTTCGTCGACCAGCTTCCACTGGCCGGTCCCGTCTGGGGAATCGCGGCGCGCGTGCAAGGCCAGTTCGAGGACTTCACTCGCTCGATGCCGATGATCGAGCACATGCAGATCGTGACTCCGGGCTACTTCGCCACGATGGGATTGCCAGTCGTACGCGGCCGCGAGCTCGGCGACGGCGATCGCGCCGACGCGCTTCCGGTCGCCGTCATCAGCCAGAGTGTCGCGAAACGATTCTGGCCGAACGGCAACGCGATTGGACGGCGCGTTGGATATCCGTTCGCCAGTCCGTGGATCACCATCGTGGGCATCGTGCCCGACACCAAGCAGGACAGCCTGCGCGACACGACGCGCATGAGCATGTACGTGCCGTGGGCGCAGGCATTTCGCCGCTATACCGGCGACGTCTGGCTCGTCGCGCGAACCGCCGGCGATCCCGCTCCGACGGGCGCCGCCATCCGCCGCCTCGTGCGCGACGCCGACCGCACCGTCCCTGTCAGCGACGTGCGCACGATGGACGCCGTGATCTCGGACTCGGTGACGCGGTCCCGCTTCACGATGCTGCTCGTCGCCGCGTTCGCGTTGCTCGCGCTCTCGCTCGGGGCCGTCGGCGTCTACGGCGTGATGTCCTACCTCGTCGGCGAGCGCCGGCGCGAGATCGGCATTCGCCTCGCGCTCGGTGCGTCGCAAGCGAGCGTCATGCGCCTCGTTTTGCGTCGTGCCGCCGCATTGTCTGGTGTGGGCGCCGCGATTGGAATCGCGGGTGCCATGCTCGCCACGCGGACGCTTCGCCAATGGCTCTACGGCGTGTCGCCCACTGATCCGATCACGTTCGTGGCTGTGCCGATCCTGTTTCTCGTCGTCGCCACGCTCGCGAGCATCGTGCCGGCGCTGCGCGCGACGCGCGCCGATCCGGCGAGCAGCCTGCGAGAGGAGTAGCCTGCCCGACTGTCGCGCCAATTCAGGCGTGACATCCGAGAGCGCGATCTCGAACATTCGCGTCACGACGATGTGGCCGGGCGAGAGCGGATACCGGCCTTCGACCTTGACGCGCGGTCCTTCGTGGGCCCGCGTCCAACCCTTTTGCCGATCAGGGTGTCAGACTCTGTACCCTTAGTCCGACATCCCATCGTGACCGACCAAGCCTCCCTCCCGATCGTCAAAGGCACGCTCGACAACCTCGTTCTCAAAGCCTTGTGCTTCATCCCAATGCACGGCTTCGAGATCACGCGGTGGGTCGAAGCTCGATCGCGCGGCGCGCTCGACGTCCGCGACAGCGCCCTCTACCAGGCCCTCCACCGCCTCGAAGAACGCGACCTCGTGGTCGCCGAATGGGGCGTCACCGAGAACAATCAGCGCGCGCGGTATTATCGGATCACGAGAGCCGGACGCGCGCGGCTCGCTGCCGAGACGGCGCAGTGGGTCCGCTACGCGCAAACGGTAACGGACATCCTTACCTCGGCGCCGGGGCCGGCGTAGGAGCGATCAATGACGTCCGAGATTCGACCCGGCATTCGCCGGCTGCTGCGTCTCGTCACGCGCCGCAGCATGCAGCGGGACGCCGACGAGGAGATCCGCCTGCACCTCGAGCTGCGCGCGAAGCAGTTGATCGGCGAAGGAATGTCGCCGTCCGAGGCACGCGCGGAAGCGGAACGTCGCTTCGGCGAGGTCGACGACGAGCGCCGCCGCTCCCGGCAATCCGCCGCGCGCCAGGAGCGGCGACTTCGTTGGAGGGAGTCGCTCGATGGTCTGCGCCGCGACGTTCGGTATGCCTTGCGCACACTCCGTCGCGACGCGGGGTTCACCGCGTTCGCGCTCGCGATCGTGGCGCTCGGCATCGGCGCGAGCGCGACGGTCTTCAGTCTCGTCAACGGCGTGCTGTTGCGACCCATGCCGTTCCGCGATCCGTCGCGGCTGATCTGGATCGGCAACGTGGCGGACAACGGCGTCGACGAATGGCGCATCGAGGTCGCGCATTTCGTCGATCTCGGCGCCCGAAGTCGCGCGGTGAGCGACCTCGCGGGCTATTACGCCTACTATAGTATCGGCGACGCTGTGCTGAGCGCGAACGGCGACACACAGCGCCTCACGCGCGTGCCCGTCACGTGCAACTTCTTTTCCTTCCTCGGGATCACGCCAAGGCTCGGCCGGTCGTTCAGCGCCGACGAGTGCCTCGACAACAGCGCCGCGACGACGATGCTGACCGAGCGAACGTGGCGCGACCAGTTCGCCGCGGATCCCTCGATCGTCGGCCGAGTGGTGACGATCAACGACCGGCCGGTGCAGGTGATCGGCGTGCTGCCGGGCTCGTTCGACTTCGCCACGGTGTTCGCGCCCGGGACGAGCGCCGATCTCTTCGTCCCATATGCCCTGAGCGAACAGCACGACCGCAACGGCAACACGCTCGGCGTCATCGGACGGTTGAAGCCCAACGTATCGGTCGACCAGGCGCGTACGGAGCTCGTCGCGATCGGACGACAACTCACGGCGGAGTTTCCGCGACGGAACACCATTCGCCCGCGCGTTCGGTCGCTCGACGAGCGCGTGAACGGGCGCTTTCGTCCGGCGCTCATCGTCCTGGCGTTCGCCGTGGCGGCGGTGATGCTGATCGTCGCGCTGAATCTCGCGAGCCTGCAATTCGCGCGCATGACGGCGCGCGGCCGGGAGCTCGCGGTGAGACTGGCGCTCGGCGCGTCGCGCGGGCGGTTGATTCGCCAGACGATCACCGAGAGTCTCGTGCTCGCGGCAGGCGGCGCGACGCTCGGCGTCGCAATCGCGGTGCTCGCCACGCGCTACGTGTCGAACTTGCGCGCCTTCGACATTCCCCTGCTCTCGCGCGTTACCGTGGACGTCCGCGCGCTCGCCGCAGCGACGATCGTCGCGCTCGTCGTTGGCATCGTCGTCGGCGTGTCGCCCGCGTTGCACGCGCCGGGCGATCCGAACGATGCGCTGAGGGAGGGAACACGGGGCGCCACGCGCGGCCGCCGTCATGCGCGCGTGCGCGGGGCGCTCGTCGTCACGGAGATCGCGGCGGCGCTCGTTCTCCTCGTGGCGTCGTCCCTCCTGCTGCGCAGCTTCGTCCGCGTGCTCGACACGAGCCTCGGGTTCGCGCCGGAGCACCTCGCCCGTCTGCGCGTCGATCCGCCGGCCGGTCTCAGGAATCTCCAAGCGGCCACCGCGTATTACGACGAGGTGCTTCGGCGCATTCGAGCGACGCCGGGCGTCACCGGCGCGTCGTTGAACGACATGCTGCCGTTCACCGGCGATCGCAGTTGGGCCATTCCGGCTGAAGGGCGGGTGTACCGACGCGGGGAGTCTCCGGAAGGTTTCACGCGGTTCATCAGCACCGACTATTTTCGCACGATGAGCATTCCGCTCCGCGCGGGGCGCGACTTCACCGACGGCGACACGCCCGACGCGCCTCCGGTGGTGATCATCAACGAATCGATGGCGCGCACGCTCTGGCCGGGCGGCAGCGCGATCGGGCAGCGCATCGTCCAAGGGTCGACGAAGCTGACTGTCGTCGGCGTCGTCGGGAACGCGCGACACACGGCGCTCGAGAGCACGTTCACGGGCGAAGTCTATTTCCCGATGCGGCAGCGGTTCTCGTTCTCGCGCGTCGACCTCGTCGTCCGCACGACGCTACCGCTCCCGCAGCTCTCGGCATCGGCGCGCACGGCGCTGGTGTCCGTCGCGCCGGAGGCCGTGAAGAATCCGTGGAGCCCGATGCAGGAGCTCATCGATCGGGTGGCGTCGCCACGGCGATTCGTCGTCGTGCTGCTCGGCGGCTTCGCGACGTTCGCGGTCGTGCTCGCGGCGCTCGGCATCTACGCGCTCATCTCGCACGGTGTCACGCAACGCCGCCAGGAGATCGGCATTCGCATCGCCCTCGGCGCATCGGCGAGTGCCGTGCGCGGGTCGATCATGCGGAACACGTTGCGGCTCGCGGCGGCCGGCATGGCGCTCGGCATCGTCGGGGCGATGATCGTCGTGCCGACGATGAGCGGAATGTTGTTCGGTGTGACGTGGAGCGATCCGTGGAGCTTTGGCTGTGCGCTCGCGGTTCTGTTTGTCGTTGCGATGACGGCGGGATTGTTACCGGCACGTCGGGCGTCGCGCGTGGATCCGAGCGTCGCGCTGCGCGAAAGCTGAACGCGGAAGCGGGCAGTCTCACTCGTTGCAGACTTTCCTCTCCGGTTTGCGCGAATTAGCTTCGCGCATGACCCATCAGGCCGCCCTTCCATTCACGATTCGCCGCAGCAAGGACGTCATCTCCGGCAGCGAGATCACTTCGACCCATGAGACCGTCCACGGTCTCCTGCATCTGGACGGCGACCGCGTTGTGTTTCAATGGCGTACGTCCCGGGCGATCGATCGCGTCGGCGCCGAGATTCGTTCGGATCGCGAGGTCGAGCCCGTTCGTGAGCTCAGCCTGCCCCTGGCGGCGTTAGCGGGCGCCGAAGTCCGGTGGTCGTGGCTGCGGTGGCCTCCTGGCCGCTACCTCGTCTTGACCGGCGCGGATTTGCGTGCATTCGAGGAGCTCGCCGGCAAGGAGGGCTTGCAGCTCAAGCACCCCGCGCAGTTCGAGATTCGTATCGGCAACGATTCCCGCTTCGATGCGTTGGAGTTCGCGAGCGAGCTCAAGCTTGCTTTGGCCGATCGTGCGCTTCGTGCCGCTGAGACTGCGCAGCTTCAGGAACAGTCCGCTGGTGACGCACCTCGGGAGATCGATCGTAAGTCGGCTGGCTAGTCGCTCGTCATGATGAACAGCGGCGCTCCGTCAAAGTCGTAGATGGGTCGCAATCGCTCCGTGTTGTAGTACTTCTTCACATCGACGACCTTCTTTTCCGACGTCACGTTCGTGATCGGCACGCTGTCGTAGAAGCCCTTGTGGACGCTCACCAGGCGACCGTACTGCTTGGCGAGGATCAGGTCGAGCGCCAGATTGCCGAACGCCATCGGCACGATGGAGTCGAGCGCATCGGGATCGCCGGAGCGGACGAGGTAGCCCAGCCGCTGGTTGACGACGTCGATGCGGCGCCCGTGGTTGTACCTGGGGGAGTACTCTTTCAGCGCGGCGGCGATCTTGTCGCCGATCCCCCCGAGCTTCCGATGGCCGAACATGTCGGTCTCTTCGCTCTCGAAGCTCATGCCATCCTGCGCGGCGATCGTCGCGCCCTCCGAGACGAGTACCACGGAATAGCGGCTCGGATTCCGATTGCGGTCGTACGCCATGAGCTCGGCCAGTTGCTCGAGATCGGCCGTGTGCTCGGGGATGACACATCGATCGGCGGCCCCGGCCATCGTGGGCAAGAGCGCCGTGAAGCCCGCGTACCGCCCGAAGACCTCGATCACGAGAAAACGCTCATGGGAGCCGGCCGACGTGCGAAGGCGATGCGTGAGCTCGATCGTGCGGGTCACGCAGGTGCTGAAGCCGATGCAATAGTCCGTTCCATAGACGTCGTTGTCCATCGTCTTCGGAATCGCGACGACATGCACGCCTTCATCGTGCAGGCGCTTGCCATAGCTCAACGTGTCGTCGCCGCCGATGGGAATGAGCACGTCGACGCCGATGTGCGCGAGATGCTTCAGCACATCCTTCGTGACGTCATTGCTCGCGTTCGCGTATCCGGTGAGATGCGCCGGCACGCGCTCGCGGGGCAGGTGGCTCGGCCGTGTGCGTGAGGTATGCAGAAACGTGCCGCCGGTCCGGCCCGCTCGATTCACCTCCGCTTCCGACAGCTCCTGGACGTTGCCGGTGTTGTCCGCGTCGTTGTCCGGCACATAATCGACCAGACCCGCCCACCCGCGCCGAATTCCAATGACGCGGTACCCTTCGCGAAGCGCGCGGATCGTGATCGCCCGGATGGCGGGGTTGAGCCCCGGAACGTCACCACCTCCGGTGAGAATTGCCAGCGTCCCTCGTACGGTGCTCATGGTATCCCGGCGTGATCGATGTGTCGCACGCTAGGAGGGAGGGCGGCGAGGGTCAATGCGATCGGCCGGTGTACGACTACTTTCGAACCGTCGCACCCACCAACCGCCCAACCGCGCCCAGCGTCGTCTGCGCCGACGTCAACCCGAGCATGAAATCCTTGTCGTTGAACGTCGTGAGCACGTCGATCGGCTGATGATGCGTCGGATCCCAGTTCCCGCCAATCTGGGATCCGCGTTCATTCTCGCGAAGGCTGAGCGACGGCACGAGATCCTTGAACGGATCCGAGTCCGTGTTCGTCATGTGCGGCCCCACCGCCGCCGGATAGTGCGTCGCGAACTTCTCGTTCGCCGCGCGCCAGAAGAACGCCAGCTTCATCGACTCCTCGCCGAACTTCGACGTGCTCGCGAACTCGATGTTGATGTCGGCTTCGGGGCGCTGCATGGGCGCGAGCTTCCCCTCGGCCGTCGGTGGGCCGTGATCGACGAGCATCATGTCGTGCTGAATCATGCCGAGCCATTTCGGCTCCGGGTACTTCCCCGAGCCGGCCGGCATCTCCTTCCCTTGCATCGGCCCGCGCTGCTCGACGTACGCGCGCGCGCCGTTGAGTCCCGTCTCTTCATTGTTCCAGAGCGCGAACCGAATGGAGCGCTCCGTCTGCACGTCCGGCATCGAGAAGATGCGCGCCAGCTCCATCACGATCGCGGAGCCGGAGGCGTCGTCATTCGCCGCTTGACCCCAACCGATGCCGTCCATGTGCCCGCCGATGATGTACATCTCGTTCGGGTACTTGGTCCCGACCTTCATGCAAATCACTTCCTGACGCTCGCCGGGCGTGGTGGGCTCCATGTTGATTGCGCGGATGGCCGGGTCGGGCTGCGCGAGCGAGTCGTTGTTCCCGCCGTGCTCGCGCATGTCGCTGAAGATGCGGCTTCCGCCCGGGCCGTTGCCCGGAGTCCCGCGGCCGTTGGGCGAGGTGATCGCGCCACGTCCGCGCCCGCCGCCTCGCTGCCCCGGCGCCGGAGGGTTGTACTGGTACGTCACGCGCTCGACGTTCTGGCAGCCGTATTGTTTGAGCTGCGCCTCGATCCAGTCGACGGCGTCGCGATTACGCTTCGTTCCCTGCCGGCGATCGCCGAACTGCGCCAATCCCTTGATCGTGGTCTTGTATCGCTCGAGACCGAGGCGATCGACGAGCGGTTGGACCGGGTCATACGCCGTGTCGGGGCCAGCCGCGCGCTGCGCCGACGAGGACGAAGGGACGGCCGCCGCCATGAGGAGACTGCAGCCGGCCGCGGTCACGAGAGAATCGAGTCGCATGAGAAACGCTCCGAGAGGACACCAAGTCGGTGAGATTCTACACTCGGATGGCGTCCGTCACCACACCCCCTCGCTCGTCCGGATTCAGATCGAGTATCCGGGGTGCGTCGCAAACGCGTTGTCGATCACCAACTTGCCGCGCTGGCGAGCCCGTTCCCGGAGCGCCGAGTCGTGGGCGCGCCCTCGGCGCCAACCGGGCGCTCTACTTCGCCAAATGTGATCGGGGCCATAGCGCTACCTGACCGCTCTCGCGAAGGCTAGTGAACGCTCGTTCGACACTGGCCGCCCGCGCTCGTTGTTCCGGAGGATGGCTGCCCTGAAGCCAGTACCCCCAAATTGACATGATGCGATCGACCGGAGTGAGAGCCCGTCGTTGTTCGCTGGCTTTTGCCGCGTTGCTGCCGGCGGTCCCCGTCGCCGTCGGAGCGCAGGAGGCGAAGGCGCCCGCGAGCTCGACGCCGTCCGCCTGGCTGCAGTTCAGAAACGACACCAACAATGCCGGCGCGGTTCCTGGCACCCTGGATGTCTCCTGGCGGTACAAGGCTCCGCACGCCGTCCGCGGGATCTCCGTTGCGGCGGGTTCCGTCGTCATCGGCACCGAAGCGGCTGACGGCACTGGCGACTACCTGTCGCCACACCAACACGGATTCATCAGCGCGCTCGACGCCAATACCGGTGCGCTGCGCTGGACACACGAGCTGACCAGCTGGATCCACGACGATCCGGCCGTTTACGATGGACGGGTCTACGTGCAGGTCGGCGTGGGACCGCTCTACAATTTCCTTCCATCCAGGCCACGGGTGTTGGCCAAAGAAGGCGGCATCCTTTCGTTCGATCTGCAGTCGGGGAATCGGCTGTGGTCCGTGCGCTTCGATGGTGGAGGCATGACCGCGCCGGTCGTGGACACGGCGAGTCACTCGCTCGTCGTCGCCGGAGGGGATGGCGTGCTGTACCAGCTGTCGCTGGAGGACGGGGCGATTCGGCGACAGGCGGGGCTCCGCGACATGCCCGCAATGTCGAATCCTCGCATCGGGGCAGACCGCAGCATTCTCGTCGGCGCGGGAACGTCGGTGATCAGCTACTCGCTCTCGCGAGACCGTTTCGATTGGCGCATTCGCGTCCCGCCGCTCAAGGCGCTGGGAGACGTTCCGATCGCGTTATCGGATACCGTCGCATTCATCACCGGCGCGGGGAGCGTGGGCTTCTGGAATGCGGTGCGCCGACTGCCCATTCGAGAATTCTTACACCTGGCCGGCGAGGCTCGGCGCACCTACGGCCTCGCGCGCTACACGAATTGGTTCTGGGAGCAGCGGCTGCTCGCCGTCGACCGGCGCAGCGGGCGGCTGCTCTGGCAGCGTCCGCTCGGCCTCGGCGTGCTCGTGTCGCGCAATTCCTCCGGCATGCCGGTCGTCGTCGGAAATCGCGTGGTCGTCTCCAGTCCCTACAGCAAGACGATCCGCGCGTTCGACGTTGGATCCGGACGCGAGCTCTGGATGCAGCCGCTCGACGCGATGCACCGCGGCGGAGTGACCGTCGTCGGAGAGGACGTCATCATCGGCGATCGCACGGGAACGATCTCGCTGTTCCGGCTTGGTGACGGCACATCGATCGGACGCTGCGCGGCCGGCGCTCCATTCACGGTCCTTGGACCGGTGTTGGTCGGCCGAACGTTGTTTACCGCCACGCGCGACGGATGGGTGAATGCGACGCCGTACGAGGATTTGCGCCGGCGGGCGCTGGAGCCGGGTCTCAAGCCCTGTTTCTGAAGCGGCGGCGCGCCGAACGTCGGATCAACGCCAGCGCCCGCCGCCTCCCCATCCGGAGTTTTCGTCCACGGTTTGGAGAATCGTCCACTTCGACGGGACCGCTCCAATCGCTCGTCCGCGCACCACTCCATGTCTGTCGAGGAGCAAGGTCGACGGATACGCGTGCATGCCAAGGCGATCGTAGAAGCTCGCCGAGGTGACGAGGAATGCGTCGCCGTCACGGCCTGACTGGTCCAGCGACATCGCCTCGGCGCGGCTCGGCGATAGAAGGCGTACGGCGATTCCCTGAAGCCGCGCCCACTGTCGAAGCCCGAGATACACGCCGGCATTCGTTTGGCATTGCGCGCACGAAGCGTCGAGAAACACGAGCATCGTCACGCTGTCTCGCGCGAGGATCGGACGAAGCCTGCCCTGTACATCCGCGACCGAGTCCGCGGACGAGACGACACCGGCGCCGAGTCGCGAGCGGCTCTCCACGGCGAGCGCGCGGATCGGTCGTCCGAGCAGGACCACCCCGCTCACGACGATGATCGCGGCGGTGAGAAGGTTGAGCAGCGCTTTCACGGCGGCCCCTCTGGAGGCGGCGAACTATCGACGCCCGGCGCCGTGGCGTCCCAGATCACCGGGCATGGGGCGTCAGCGCTGCACGCGAGCGCTGCGCGCGACCGCCAATCCCACTCGCTCATCATGGCGTCCAGCCGGACGCCCAAAAAGTGCCGCGCCACGCCGAACACGAGAAGCGCGGCGCAAATGAGGCTCAGCCGAGGAGAGCGGAGAAGCGCGCCCACGAACTGACGAACGACTGTCGACATGCGAATACCGGTTTCCCGAGGATGGGAACAGGCTCACTGGCAAAAAACCGAATCCGTCACCCGAGGTAGATGTATGTCAGCCCGGACTCCTGCGCGCGATTCGTCGCGACGATCGCCGCCGGAACCGCGATCACGCCGGGCAGCAGACCGCCAAGCAGCGCCTGATTGATCGGCGCCGCGTCTTGCCCGTCGCGCGCCGCAAGCTCCCGCGACAGACGGGCGATGGACTGCATGCAGGCAATGAACCGGACGCCGCGCTTCTGCAGTTGGGAAACGGATGGGTCGTACCAGCTGCCGCCGTTGCCAACGCCGGAGAAAAAGTTCCGAACGGCTGGAGCTTTCGTCTGCGGGTCGTCGATCGAGTAGTGGGCGCCGATCTTGTACTTCGACCAGATCTCGTCGGTGAGCACGATCGGAAGCGCCGTTCCGTGCGCGCCGAACACGACGTTCACGTCGCTGTCTTTCAATCCGTACGCCTGATCATAGGCGTTCAGAAAGTTGGCGGTGCGTCCGAGAGGCGCGCCCTTGTTGTGGGCGGAAACGTCGAGGTACTGCTTGTGACGCCCCGTGAGTCCCTCCAACCACGGTTCCGGCACGACCGAGGACAGCTCCCCGGCTCTGGCCAAGCGCGGAGCTCCGGCCAGCCCCAACACCCCAAGGGTCATCGTTCCGAGGAATCCGCGACGCTCGGTCGGCATGATGGTATCCTCGCTCTTCGGGTCAAAGTGGTGAAGCGCTCGACGCGCGGTACACCGATGGCGCAATCTAACACTCGTTGTTGGCCCACCTCACACCTCACAGCTCATCGCACGCGCTTACCTGACCGGCGGCTTCAGTCGCTCCTCAGCGCGACCAGTGGATCCACACGCCCCGCGCGCCGAGCAGGCAGCCAACTGGCCAGAACGGCGATCGCGACGAGCACCGGCACGACGAGCATCACCGCCCCGACGTTTCTCAGGCTGAAGCCCACTTGCTGCGCCGCCACCAATCGAATGCCCGCGACAGTCAGCGGCAGACCGATGGCGAGCGCGATTCCGGTCACTTTGACGCCATCGCGCAGAAACTGACGCACCACGTCGCCGGCCGTGGCGCCGACGGCCAGTCGAATGCCGATCTCGCGCGTTCGCTGCGCCACACCGAACGCGATGATCGCGTACAAGCCGAGCGACGCCAGCACGAGCGCGGCGACGCCGACGGCAAATGCCCCCGCGTTCGACAGCGTCTCCTCCCGCGCGCTCGCCTCGTAGCGCTCGGCCAGCGTCGCCATGTTCCCGACGGTCGCGAGCGGATCCACCTCGCGCATCGCGGCGCGAATCGGCGGCACCAACGCGCGCGCGTTGCCGCTCGCGGTCCGCACAGCGATTGACGCGTCCCACAGCGACGCCGCGTTCGCGATCGGCGCGAACAGCATTGGCGTCGTGCGATTCTCCTGGTACGAGAGAGACCCGGCCACGCCGATCACCTCGAGCGCGGCCGGCGATCCCTTCGCCGAGTTGAGAATGACGCCATCCGTCGGGTCAGGGCGCTCGCGCCGCACGAGCCGCCTGCCGATCGGATTCTCGCCGGGCCACAGTCGGCGCGCGGTCTCCTCGTTGACCACGACGCCGATGAAGCCCGCACGATCGTCCTCGACGCCGATCGCGCGGCCGCGCACGATCGGAATGCCGAGCGTCGCGAAATACCCGGCGCTGACGTGCACTTGCTGGATTTGCGCGTCGGCCACTCCGGCGCCCGGCGACTCGAACGTCTGGCTGCCGGCGCTGGTGCTGATCGCGACCGAATGGACGCCCGGGATCTCCTGAACCCGGCGTCGAATCGACTCATAAATGGCGTGATTGGCCTTCGCGGCGGAGTCTCTCACCGTGGGCGTGAGTTGGTCGCGGGACAGGAGCGGCGGCCGGAGCTCCGACTGCATCGTCACGACCGAAGCGGGCGCCTGATCCGACGCGCTCGTCGCCGCAGCACGGAGATTGACCAGCACCATCGACGTCACCACCAACACGGGCTGGCTGCACGCCAACTGCACGACGACGAACGTCGCCTGGAGCCGCGCGCGCCGGATCGCCTGTGAGCCGCTGTTCTTGATCACTTCCCCGACACTCACGCGCGACGCGTGGAGCGCGGGCGCGAGGCCGGCGGCGATGGTCGTCGCGATCGCGAAGATGGCCGCGAACCCGAACGTCGCCGCGCTGGGCTCGAGCCCGTGGATGATCTCCGGAATCGTGGCATAGGCCAGCTTCACGCTCACGACATAGAGCAGCAGCGCCAGCGCGGCGCCCGCCGCTGCGAGGACGAACGATTCGGTGAGCATCTGCCGAATGATGCGGAGCCGTGAGGCGCCCATCGCGAGACGTACGCCGATCTCGCGGCGGCGCGACACCGCGCGCCCGATGAGCAGCGCGCTCACGTTCGTGCACGTGATGACGACGATCAGCGCCGCCACGAGAAAGAACGCGACGATCGTCTCGGTCGTGTCGCTGCGGTCGCTGCGCATGGCCGTCAGCCGTTCCGCGGAAATCGTGAACGCGCGGTGCGCGGTTGGCTCGTCGCGCGCGACGCGCGACGCCACCTGTGCGGTCAACCGGGACACGTCGCTCGCATGCACACCAGGCGCGAGCCGCGCGAAGCCCTGCAGCGATGTCGCGTCGCGCCGCAACAGCGCGTCGTTGGCGGCCGGATCGAGCAGTGCGCCGGCGCCGAGCGGCAACCAGATGGTGGAGTTGTCCATGCTCGACGCGTCGACGCCGCCAAAGTGCGGCGGTGCGACGCCGACGATCGTGAACGGCCGGTTCATGACGCGGATCGTCTTGCCGATCGCGTTTGGCGACCCGGCGAAGTGCGCGATCCAGAGCGAGTGCGCGATGACGACGACCGGCTCGGCGGATGCGTCCCCGTCGCCCGGGAATCCGGCGCCGGCGGCCAGCGCGACATGCAACACGCGAAAGTAGTTGGCGGTCGTGTAGACGCCCACGACCTGTTCCGCCCCGCTCCCGAAGTCCGTCGCGAGCCATGTGCCGCGCCACGCCGCAACGTCCGTGAAGACGTCGCGCTGGCCGCGGAGATCCTGAATGTCCGGATATGAGAGGGCGACTGCGTGCTGGTGCCCACCCGCGGCGCTCACCGCGGTGGGCATGAGGCGCGCGAGCTTGTCGTCCGACGCGATGCCGGGCGCGGGGCGCCACGCGTAAACATCGAGGACCGTGAGCAGCCCGGCGTTGATGCCGATGCCGAGCGCGATCACGGCGATGACGACGCCGGAAAACAGCGGCGTGCGGGCGATTTGGCGAAGCGCGAAGCGGACGTCACCGGCGATCATGAGCGCGCCCCTATGCGGGGTGGGTGGTGGGTGAAGACCCGTACGCGCGAGGATGCGGAAAGGTGTCCGCGAGCTGGCCGCTGACGCCAGGATGCTGGTGGAGCTTCCGCGTGGCGCGGACGCCGGGGCAAAGATGCCGGAAGCGGATCGCTTCTCCCGATCTCACGGGGACTCGAGAGACGGCTTGGTCATCCGCTGTCCGGCAGCCTGACCACCTCGTGCTTCGCGCAACGCCTGACGCGTCAGGGCCCGATGCGCTTTGCATGAACGCGCGGACTGGATCCTTCAAAGAAGGCGATCGGGTATTACACGCGTGGACTGGGTCCGTCCATCGCTTGAATGCGCGAAGGAACGCCGCGGGATCGGATACCCAACCAGCGCAAAAGCGTCTGGCGACTCTAACATAGCTTGGCGGTGATGACGCCCATACTCACGTCCCCTCTTCCGCTTTCCTCTTCCCTCGATCAGCGTTCCTCGTGGACGCGACGCCGGCTAAGACATGACGGATGAGAGCGACGACCGTCGCGCGGAGCTCGCGACGACGCCCATCACGCGCGCGCACGTCCGAATGATCGTCGGCGCGGCCACGGGCATTGTCGCGGGGCTCGCCGCGGCGGCTGCATCGATGTGGCAGCTCGCGCTGCTCGTGGGTTGGATCGTCGGCACCGTCACCATCCTGATCTGGGTCTGGCTCGAGATCGTCGGCCTCGACGCGAAGGCCACGGCGGACATCGCCACGCCCGAGGATGCGAGCCGAGAGATCTCGCGAGTCATCCTGTTGGGCGCCAGCGTCGTGAGCCTCGTCGCCGTGGTCGCCGCATTTCACAGGGCGAAAGCGGGCAGTCCCCACGCGTTCGTGCTGACGAGCGCCGCGATGATCGCGATCGTCGTGGCGTGGTTGACGGTCCATACGGTCTTCACGCTGCACTACGCACACTATTACTACCGCGACCCGCCGGGTGGCGTGGATTTCCCCGGGCTCACGACCGGCCCGTGCTATCGCGACTTCGCATATCTGGCCTTCACGATCGGCATGACGTTTCAGGTCTCAGACACGGCCATACACGACTCGTCGATACGGCACATGGTACTGGGTCACGCGCTTCTCTCATACCTCTTCGGCACCGCGATCTTTGCCGGTGCGATCAACATGCTGGCCAGCTTTATCGGCTGATTCGGGATACTCGGGAAGACGGGATGAGGCGTCTCGATGCTCATTTGAACCGGTGGACTACGCGGGCGTCGGAGTGCGTCTCGCTCCGTGCTTCCGACCCGCGGCGCCGTCGACTTCCTGCTGCGCCTCCGCGAGTCGCCTCACGTCCTCGCCGATGAGGCGCGCGGCGTCCATCAGCGTCGTGAGCGGCGCGAGATCGCCGGCGCCCGCGTGCAGGCGGAGAAGGTCGAGACGGATTCCCTCGAGCGCGGCGACGCTCTCGGCGAGGTGCGCCGCCGCCGCTTCGCTTCCGCGCAGCCAGCACGTCGGCGTCCGCCTGACCCGGACGGGGCGAGCGCGGCGACCACGTCGATCTCGGCGCGCGCCTCCGCGGCCCGCGCCTCGAGCGCCGCGACGATCGCCGGCAGCTCGGCGAGGTGCTCCCGGTATGTCCTTCGGCAGCGCCGCGAAGAGCTCCGACGCGGCGACGCCGAGCGCGGCCTCGGTCGCGCGAAATGCCGACGCACCCGCGAGCTGCGAGCGTTCCGGCGCGCCGAGCCGGCGGGCGAGCCACTCTCCCACGCGGCTGTTCCAGAGGCGCTCGCGGATCCCCGTCTGCCACCACTCGCGGATGCCGTTCGGAATGAACTGCACGCCGAGCGCGTTGCTCACGGCTCCGAGCGCGCATCGTGCTGAGCACGGGTGCGAGAATGAACGCGAGTGCCGCCTCGGTTTTCGTGAATGACGTCCGACGAGCGACCAACACGAAGGTGACCGCGAGCCAGCGTCGCCGAGCCGACCGTGGCGAGTCGCAGGATGCCGGTGCGCAGCGGGCTCTTCTTCGTCTCGAGCGAGCGCCTCGGTCTCGGCCCGCTCGCGCCGTTCGATCGCGAGCGCCGCGCGAAGGTCGGCGAGCGTGTGTCCGGCGCGGAACTGCCGGCGCGCCTGGTTGAGGTGGAAACCGACGATCGGCACGAGCGGCGCCGAGGCGATCGCCGCGAGCAGCACGATGTCGGCCGGCCCGTCCGGCCGCTTGCCGGCCAGCCAGACGATCGAGGTTGGCCAGTCGTCAAGGTACCGAACACTCCGGACCACGCCATGTACGGGACGAGGAGCGGATTCCGCGCGCCGAGCCAGGCGCGCAGCGTCGGCGGCAGTGCCGGGCGCGCGTCCGGCGCCGGGAGCGAGCGCCGCCGCCAGCGCCTCGCCGTCGGCGAATCGCTCGGCGGGATCGCGCGCGAGACACCGGTCGATCGCCGCGCCGAGCGCCGGTGGGAGCCCGGGCGCGGCGAGCATCACGCTCGGCGGCGCTTCGGTCGCCTGGCGCACGAGCAGCGCGGGCAGATTACGACGACTCGAACGGCAAGTCGGCCGCTCACCGCGAGATAGCCGACGACGCCGAGCGAATAGATGTCGCTGCGTCCGTCGACCGGCTCGCTCGCGGCCTGCTCCGGGCTCATGAAGTGCGCGGTGCCCATGATCTTGCCCGGATCGGTCGCATGGCCGGCGTCTTCACCGCCGTGCGCGATGCCGAAGTCGGTCACGAGCGCGCGGCCCGTGCCCGCCTCGAGCAGGATGTTGTCCGGCTTCACGTCGCGGTGCACGATGCCGCGTCCATGCGCGTAGGCGAGTGCCCACGCCACCTCGCGCAGCACGCGCGTCGCGTCGGCGGGCGGAAGCGGACCGCGCGTGCGGAGTCGCTCGCCGAGCGTCTCGCCCTCCACGTAGCTCATGACGAAGAAGACGAAGCCGCCCGCCTCGCCGACGCGATGGATCGGGACGATGTGCGGGTGCGAGAGGCCGGCCGCCGTGCGGGCCTCTCGCACGAACCGCTCGCGCGCCTCGGCGGTGCTCGCGAGGTGCGTCGGCAGGACCTTGATGGCGACGTCGCGATCCAGCTGCACGTCGCGCGCGAGGTAGACGACGCCCATGCCGCCGCGGCCGAGCTCGCGCTCGAGCGAGTACTCACCGGCCAGGGCGGCCTGCAGGTCGAGGAACTCGGCGGAAGGATGGGTCATGACCTGATTCAGCGGTCGGAGATGGTCGCGCCGTTGGCGTGCGGCGACTTTATGTTGCAAAGTACCCACACGAAACGGCGCTGGCAAGCCGCAAATACGGCCGGAGGCGGCTCGTCAGAGAACGCTGATGGCGTACCGACCGGCTTCTCCAACGGCGCCGGCTAGCGTAACGACCTGGCCCGTATGCAATGGGGCGGCTTTGAACACGCGGGCGCGCGGCAACTCCCATGCCCTCCACAATGCGCAGACCGCTGCGCCTCGGAATGCCTCGAAGATTTTTCTGGCCCGACGAATGCCGTGAACCTCCTGGCCGCGACAGCACTCGGGTCGTCGACACACTCACGCTTACTTCGCACCGCCATGTCATCGCGATCGAAACACCGGCGCCGAACGCCAGCGCCCCGGCGAGCAACCGCGAGCATTAGTAAACCAGAACAACCATCGCCGTCATCGCATCCGGCCAACGCGGAGCAACGCATGCTCGGCGCGATCGCGGGCGAGGAGGCACTCGGCCGCGGACCGCAGCCGTCCGGTGCGTTCTCCCGACATACGTACGACCATCCCTCAGCAGGCTGGGGCGCCGCACGCAGCGTCGCTCGCGTGTTGGAGCACGCGAGCGAGCCGGCGCAAAGTCTTCGCGCGCTCGTCGTGATGAACCACGAGGCCGGTGGCTTCGACTGTCCGGGGTGCGCGTGGCCCGACGATCCGCACGGACTCCATCTCGACGTCTGCGAGAACGGCATCAAGCACGTGACCTGGGAGCTGGCCGCGCCCAACGCCGACCGAGAGTTCTTCGCCGCACACACCGTCACCGAGTTGGCGACGTGGAGCGACTACGACCTCGAGGCGGTGGGACGGCTCGCCGAGCCGCTGAGCTACAACCCGGCGACCGACAAGTACGAGCCGATCTCCTGGGAACAAGCATTCGCGCTGGTCGGCAGCGCGCTCCGAGCGCTGGAGAGCCCGCATCACGCGTCATTCTATACGTCCGGACGGCTGAGCAACGAGGCGAGCTTTCTCTATCAGCTCTGGGTCCGGGAGTTCGGAACGAACAACATGCCGGACTGCTCGAACATGTGCCACGAAGCGAGCGGCATAGCGCTGACGGCGGCGATCGGCAGTGGGAAAGGGACAGTCGATCTGCGTGATTGGGAAGCCGCGGACGCGATCTGGCTGCTCGGCGAAAACGCCGCGTCGAACGCCCCACGAATGCTGACGTGGCTCGCCGACGCAGATCGTCGCGGAGCGCAGCTCGTCCACATCAACCCGCTCGTCGAAGCGGCGTCACGGCGAACCATCGTCCCGCACGAGCTCGTCGACATGGCAACGTTCCACACGACGGAGACCGCGACGCGGAGGGTGCAAGTGGGGATCGGTGGCGACATGGCGCTGATACGCGGCGTCGCCAAGGCCGTGCTCGAAGCCGCCGACAAGGATTCCAGCGTGCTCGATCGCGAGTTCCTCGCTCACCACACGCATGGCTTCGAGGAGTATCGTACGCTCGTCGCCTCGACGCCGTGGTCCGAGCTCGTGGAAGGCTCCGGCATTCCCGAAGCCGACATGCGGGCGCTGGCGGAGTCGTACATCGCATCGAAGCGCGTGATCTTGGCCTGGTGCCTGGGCGTCACGCAGCACGAGCATGGCGTGGACACCGTGCGCGAGTTCGTCAACCTGCTCCTGTTGCGCGGAAACATCGGCCGAGAGGGAGCGGGACCGTGCGCGGTCCGCGGGCACAGCAACGTGCAGGGGAACCGCACGTGCGGCATCAATCACCGTCCCGACGCGGCGTTTCTCGAGCGCGTCAGCGAGGTGTGCGGGATCGACCCGCCGCGCGAGCACGGGCTCGGTATCGTCGCGACGATCGAAGCGATGCACCGCCGCGACGTGAAGGTGTTCGTCGCGCTCGGCGGCAATTTCGCGCTCTGCACGCCGGATCTTCCCTACACCGCCGAGGCGCTTCGGAACTGCGAGCTCACCGTGCAAGTGAGCACGAAGCTCAATCGCAGTCACATCGTGCACGGCAAGGGCGCGCTCATGCTTCCCTGCCTCGCTCGCACCGACAGGGATGAGCAGGCCTCTGGCGAGCAAGGAGTGACGGTCGAAGACGCGATGTCGATGGTCCACATGTCGTGTGGGATGAAAGCGCCTGGCTCGCCGCATCAGCGGTCCGAATGCGCGATCATCGGAGGCATGGCTCGAGCGACGCTGCCGCACAGCAACACGCCGTGGCAGGCGTACGTCGACGATTACGACTCCATCCGCGACACGATGTCGCGCGTGTTGGAGGGCTTCGAGGATTTCAACGCCCGCGCCCGCCACCCGCACGGCTTTCGCATCACGCAGCCGGCCCGCGACCGCGTCTTCCAGACGCCATCCGGACGCGCCGAGTTTTCGGCGGCACCGCTTCCGGACGACGTCCATCCGGGCGAGCGGGCGTCTCCTGCTGACGACGGTCCGCTCACACGATCAGTTCAATACGTCCATCTACTCGAACGACGACCGGTATCGCGGCCTCAAAGGGACTGCGCACGGTGGTCTTCATGAATGCCGACGACATGCGCGACCGCGGCCTCGAGGAATTCGCGCTCGTAAACGTCACGAGCTTCTCGAGAGATGGAACGCAGCGGACGGTCCACGGCTACCGTGCCGTTCAGTATGAGATTGCTCATGGCTGCGCGGCGGGGTACATGCCGGAGTTGAACGTGCTCTGCGGCATGGCCGACATGAGCACGCAGAGCGAGCAGCCGGTGACCAAGCACCTCGTCGTGGAGGTGACACCGATCAGCGGATCGCTCGTACCGCCGGGCTCGGCACTCAATCGCTGAGCCTGGCGCAAAACCTCGGTCATTTCGCCCTAACGTGTGGAACGCTCGGGCGTCTAACTAGGGTGCGCGTGAGAGACCGACGCACGGCGCACCGCTAGCCCTCCTTCCGTAGCTCCTCTCCAAAGACAACGAAATGAACTTGCGCCGCGACACCGTCGTGTCGCGGCAAGACTGTGTCTATTCCCCACGACAACGGAGAACTCACAATGCGGACTCATCTTGTACTCTCCGGTCTGTTTTCGGCAGCGCTCGCTCTCGCGCCGCAGATGGCCCATGCGACCCCGAGCACGACCATAGCGACCGCGACCGTCGCGAGCGCGACGAAGCAGCAGATGGTGGGCGAGGCGCTCGGCGCGCTGTCGGCCAGCGTCAGGAACACGAGTCATCCCGAGGCGCTCCGCAAGGCGGTCCAGGCCTACTACGGCTTCAAGGCGGCGCACCCGGATCAGGTCCGCAATCCGTACTTCTACTTCGTGGACTATGGTCTCAGCAAGCGCACGCCGCGCGGGTACGTGTTCGACATGGAGCAGAAGAAGCTGGTCGAAGGTCCGTTCATCGTCGCGGCCGGACGTGGCTCGTCAGAGAACGCTGATGGCGTGCCGACGCGCTTCTCGAACGGGTCCGGCAGTGGAACGACGTCGCTGGGCCTGTACGTGACCCAGGGGACGTATGCGTTCACCGGTCACTCGGGCGGATCGCTCTACAGCTCGATCGGTCTTCGATTGAACGGCGTGTCGGGTCAATTCAACGATCGAGCGCTTGCCCGTGGCGTGGTGGTGCACGGCGCGCCGTACGTGACGGCGTCGGGGTCTGGGCGCAGCCTGGGGTGTCCGGCGATGGAACAGGATCGCGCGCAGCGCTTGATTCCGAAGATCGCGAATGGTGGATTGGTCTTTCTGTTCTCGCCCAACGACGTGCAGTGGATGAATGGCGACCCGTGGGCCGCGTAACACGGAATCGCAGAACGAATAGCAACACCGTTCAAGCTCCAGAACTCCTTCAGCAGCAATGACGCCGCTCTCGAGACAGGCTTGGCCTCAGGCCGAGCCTATCTTGGGAGCGGCATTTTGTTCTGCGCGCCCGGCTCGAAGGCTGGGACCGACGCGATCTTTCGCCGGCTCGCTCGGTGCGTTCTATTCCCTGGCGAGGCGCACCCTCCCTCCGTGCGCCAGGAGTCGCTCCGATGAGCGTGGTCACCGAACGTCTGTCGTCCGCGCTCTCCGACCGCTATCGCATCGAGCGAGAGCTCGGACAGGGCGGCATGGCGACCGTGTATCTCGCCGAGGATCTCAAGCACAAGCGAAAGGTCGCGCTCAAGGTGCTGAAGCCGGAGCTCGCCGCCGTGTTAGGCGCCGAGCGGTTCGTGCAGGAGATCACGACGACGGCGGCACTGCAGCATCCACACATTCTCCCGCTATTCGATTCGGGGACGGCGGACGGCTTCCTGTACTACGTGATGCCGTTCATCGACGGCGAGACGTTGCGCACGAAGCTCGATCGCGAGACGCAGCTCGGGGTCGACGACGCCGTGCGCATCGCGAGCGACGTCGCGAGCGCGTTGCACTATGCGCACACGCATGGCGTGATCCATCGCGACATCAAACCGGAGAACATCCTCCTGCACGATGGGCGCCCGATGGTGGCGGATTTCGGCATCGCACTCGCCGTGAGTGCCGCCGCCGGCGGCCGCATGACCGAGACTGGTCTCTCGTTAGGCACACCGCACTACATGTCGCCCGAGCAGGCGACGGCCGAGAAGGATCTCACCGCGCGGTCGGACATCTACTCGCTGGGCGCTGTGCTCTACGAGATGCTCGCCGGTGACCCTCCGCACGTCGGAGCCGCAGTTCAGCAAATCATCATGAAGATCATCACCGAGCCGGCCGAGCCGGTGACGAAGCTGCGAAAGTCCGTGCCGCCGAATGTCGCGGCGGCCGTGGCGAAGTCGCTCGAGAAGCTCCCCGCCGATCGCTTCGAGAGCGCCGCGAAGTTCGCCGATGCGTTGAACAATTCCGCATTCGCGCACGGCACCGCCGCGGTTCCGCGGGCAACTATCGGGCAACGATGGTGGACTCGGAGCACAACCGCAGCGGCGGCCGTCGCCGTACTGGCCGTCGCCGCATTCGCGGCGATTTGGGCAAAGGGACGGGAGTCACGAGCAGCCGCGATCCCGAACATGCGACTCCTCATCGACTTTCCGGACGAACGCGCGCCGATCTTTCAGCCCGGCGGCGCGTTTGCCCTGTCGCCAGATGGGTCGCGTCTCGCCTACATGGGTGGCGGACGCCGAGCGGGCGGAAGCGGCACGTGGCGGCTGTGGATCCGACCACTTGACCGTCTCGCAGCCGATTCCATTCCGGGCAGTGAGCGCGCGCATTCACCTGCGTGGTCGCCGGGCGGAGACTCGGTGGCATTCGTCGTCGACGGCGAATTGCGGGTGTTCTCTACGCTGCCCGGAGGAGGCGTCGCGACGATTCGGCGCGGCGACTTCCTCGGATTTGGCCTCTCCTGGTCGCGCAAAGGGGGAATCCTGTTCGCGACGGACAACGGTGTGTTTCGTGTCTCTGTCTCGACACTCGCCGTAGACACCCTCGTGCGGCGCACCACTGCCGGGTCCGGGGTCTTCGCCTGGCCGTACTGGGTTGGAGCAGGCCAGGCGGTCACGTTCACGGTCATTGACCGGCGGTCGCTCGCCAACCGGGTATTGTTGGCGCGGGTTGACCGCGCCGCGCGCGTCGACACACTGGTCGAGGGTTTCAACGGACAGGTGCTCTCGAACGAGGAACTGCTCTGGTCCGACAACCATGGTACCATCTTCACCGCTCCGGTCGATATCGCACGGGGCATGACGACCGGCGGTCACACGCAGGTGTTGGCCGGCGTGCACACCGAGCCGGGAATGGAGCTGCGGCTGAGCATTTCCGAAACAGGCGCGGTCGTCTACGCGCTCACTTCGGCGGTGCTGGCCGGGAGTCGCCTCGAGATCGTGAATCGTCGCACCGGCGATCGTAGCGCGTTGCCGAGTGCTCCGGGGGTCCGAGTGTTCCCGGACCTTCACCTTTCCCCCGACGGACAACGGCTCGCAGTGTCGGGAACGCGAGGCGTAAGTCACGAGATCTGGGTGTATCAACTCGCGAACGCACAGGTCGACGCCTTCACCGTCGAAGGCCTCAGCCGAAGTCCGGTGTGGAGCACCAGCGACCTGTTGACCTACGCCAGTGCTCAACCGGTATCTGGCATCTGGCAACGTTCCGTAGACAAGCTGCACCCGGCCGTGCGGATCGCACCGTGGGTCGCATCCCCACGAGGCTGGACGCCGGATGGCAAGGTTCTCCTGTTCGACGACCAGGACCGGCTCAACCTTTGGGCGCTCACGCCGCCAGATTCGGCGACGACGCTGCTCACCAAGGCGACTGACTTCGAGTTCGCCCCGGCGGTCTCGCCCGATGGGCGTTGGCTGGCGTATACCGCGTCAAAGTCCGGGATAACGGAGGTATGGGTGCGTGGATTTCGCACGCCTGGTGGCCCGTGGCCGGTCTCGCGCGGGGGCGGCTTCGATCCGGTCTGGAGTCGCGACGGGCGCTCACTCTACTTCCGCACCGACTCGGCGATCATGATGGCCGCGGTGCCGCCGAGTGATGCATTCCGCGTTGGAGCCCAGCAGCGCGTGATCGCCGCAAGCTCGTCGGTGAGCGCGATCTATGGACAATCGTTCGACGTGTTTCCCGACGGCGAACGGCTGGTGCTGTTCGAATCGGGGAATGGTGCAAGCGTCGAGCACCTCATCCTCGAGACCAATCTGCTCGGACGAACGCGAAGGCCGTTGCCGCGATGAATCCTGCACGAGTCATAGACGCCACCTCGTGACGCCTTGCCGCTGGAGCAAAGTATAGGTCGGTTGCGACGTTTAGCGTGACGCAGGACGTCGCCCTTCAACAAAGTGGCGCGCTTGGAGCCCACCGTGCTCGCGGTATGATCACCATGATTACCGGACGCTGGGGAAAGCCTTCCGAAGTGCTGCTCGACCTCGTCGTCGACGAGGACGGATCGGTCCGGGGCGTCGCGAACCCCGGCCGTCAGAACGCGCCGATTCGTCGCGGACATTTCGACGCCGTCTCCGGCGCGGTGACGCTCGAAGGCGAACACGTCAGGCCCGACGGGCCGCCCCTGTCGTTTCGCATCGAGGGGCGTCTCGACGGGCGGACGCTTCGTCTCACGTACCAGTTCGGCGACATGCGGGGCGCGACCGATGTCGTACGCGTCGAGGAATACGCGCCAGCGCCGCTCACCCTCTGGGATCGTCTCGAGCCACGCATCGCTGGCCTGAGGCGTTGGATCACCGCGCGAACGCGCCCGACGCGTGAGGAGAACGCCCGCAAACTCCGCGAACGAGGCGAGTCGCTCGACTCGATCACCCTGCGCGATGCGGTGACGGCGGACATTCCGGCACTGGCGGAATTGCACGTCACGACGTGGAACGCGACGTACAACACCACGCGCGGACCGACGATCGAGACACGCACGTGGCAGTGGAACCAGGTGTTCGCGAAGGAAAACCGGCGCGACTTCGTCCTCGTCCTCGAGGATCGGAACGGACGATTGATCGGATTCACATGGGGCCGGCCCCACGAGGGCGAGTTCGAAGGCGAGTTGAGCAAGATCTACCTGCGATGGGAATACCACGGGCTGGGCCTGGGTCGGCAGATGATGGTGGAGACGGCGCGGCAGTTCATCGAACGCGGCATCCATTCGTTCATACTCTTTGCGGAGCTCAGCAACCCGACGCTGGGCTTCTACGACCACATGGGAGGCGAGCGCCTCCTCGACGATCGCGGGCGCTTCACCGGTTCGTATGGTTGGAGAGATGTGAGAACCCTTTCCGGACTCATCGGAGATCCATCTCGCCGAGCCGCGCCTTGACGCCCTGCGCGGCCCTACTGCTCGGACTTGAGGTATCTCGTCGTGAGCGTTCGAGCCCAATATCTCGGCACCCCGTGCACCAACTGAAGGTGATCGACAACAGCGCTCGACGGTTTGCCAGCCACACCAAACTTGGTGAGGACCCGCATCCAGTGGTCGAGCGCGTGACCCGTCTTCTCGACGACTTGAGCGTCGGCGACATCCCAGTCCGCATCATTTCGCCAGATCCGCCAAGTCCGCGTTTCCATGAGGCGTTTTAGCCGGTCGCGGGGCGAGAGATCGTATGGAAAATTTCCGGATGTGGCGGGCAGGCGGGATGACGTTTCCGCCAGATCGGGGCCGGACGAGAATGCAACGCGGAACTGGCGGAGTTGGCGGAAATGCGCGGACAAATGATTCTTGAGTAAATGGCGGAACGACTGACCACGCCGGGTCCCACAAAACAATCCGCGTCATTTCGCCAGATCCGACAAGTCCGCGTTTCCATGAGTCGTTGTGGCCGGTCACAGCGAGAGATCTTTGAAAACCTTCCGGATGTGGCGAGCAAGGCGGGACGACGTTTCCGCCAGACCGGGACCCAACGAGAATGCAACGCGGAACGAGCGGAGTTGGCGGAAATGCGCGGAAGTGATTCTTTGAGTAAATGGCGGAACGACTGACCACGCCGGGTCCAAAAAGAAAATTCTTTTTTTTCGGGTGCGACTCCAGGAGAGGGCCAAGTCGGATGGAGACGGCAGTCGTGAACGAAGACGCAAACGGTCCGTCGATCCGGGCACGCCCTACGGAACCGCGGCCTCCTCGCGGAGGCCTCTCCCGGGCTGTCTATTCTTGGAACGGCCCCACGCCCCCATGGACGCGTCGCAAGTCGCACGGACGCTCACTGAGGAATCTCAATGAACGACTTCCGTCTGATCGCATCCACCGTCCTCGCCGGCGTCGGACTAACGGCCGCTCCATATCCTGCCGGCGCCCAAGGCCGGTGCATTCGCGCGTATGGCACGCCGGCATGCAACACGGACCCCATTCCGCCCGTGTTCGCCAAAACGGGCTGGCGGACCACGGCGCTCGACCACATCGCGTTTCGCGTGGCGGACCCGAAGAAGGAAGCTGCCTTCTACGTCGCCCTCATGGGCTGGAAGGTGCGCAGCGACGACGGCACGCGCGTCGTGATGGACATGGGCGACTGGGGCACCGCGGTGTTCCGACAGGTGTCCGCGGATTCTTTTCCTCCGCCGCGAGCCGGGCGCGCGAACGCAGTTCCAGTTCGCGCGGTCGTCGAGGGCTTCGGCTTCGACATCGAGCCGTGGAACGCCAAGACCGTCGAGGCGGAGCTCAAGAAGCGCGGCCTCGACCCCGTCGCCGAGAATGGCCCCAACGGGTTCGAGAGCTTTCATGTGAAGGACCCCGACGGTTTCGATCTCCAGATCGGCAACGGCAAGCGCTTCAGCAGAGCGCGGGCCGAGTCGCCGGCGAACGCGGCCTTCGTGGCTCCCGCGCCATTCGAGTCGACGGGATGGCAGACCGTGTGGCTCGACCACCTGTCGTACGGCGCCGCGAACTACAAGGCGAGCGTTTCGTTCTACGTCAACTTGCTGGGATGGGGCCCGACATATGATGAGGGAAGTCAGAACGAGCTCATGATCGGCGACGTCGGCGACATCATCATTCGCGGCGGCAATCCGCTCGACCCCGCCTTTGGACAGGGGAACGCCCGAGCCGGCGGTCGCATCGATCACATCTCGTTCGGCATCTCACCCTGGGACACGGACAGGGTAAAGGACGAGCTGATGAAGCGCGGACTCCCCTGGTCGATCGACACGTCGGACGGCGCCGAGATTCACGTCGCGCAATTCAAGAGCTATCACACGACGACGCCGAACGGATACAACCTGCAGATCAGCTACAACACGCACGACACGCGGCTCAATCTCGCCGTCGCCGTCAATCCGCGTCGCGGGGTGAGGTAGTCCGCGACGCGGACACGCGATGAGCGACTTCGGGTGCTCATCGCGTGGTTTCCTCCGCCGTCATGATTTCGGCGGGAACAGATAGTAAGCGAAGTCCGCGGTGCCAGCCGGGAACTGCTCCATGAAGAACACCTGAATGCCGGACTGGGCGGCGAATGGTGAACCGCGCGGCGGCGTAACCGACAGTCGGTACGTCGTCATCGGCGACGGTTGACCGGACTTGACGACGAGCGGCTCGCTGAGCACGTACTGGAATTTCCCCGCGGCATCGGTGATCACGGTCGCGACGACACCCAGATCCTGCGCTCTCATCGCGGCGGTGTCGCCCGCCGACGCACTCGCGGCGCTGAGCGAGAACTTGTGGATCTCGATCGTGGCGCCGACGACGGCGGAAATGGACGAGGACGATGTGTCGCCCGATGCGAGACTCCCGGTCACGCCGCGCAGAATGCCGCGAATGGTTGCCAGGTGCCATTCACCGCTCGGCGAGCCTGCCGTGGTATCGGATGGCGTCTTCGGCCCCGGGTTTTGTGTGCCCGAGCCTGTGCCGCCGTTCGACGAGAACGATGTCGGATCGGGCAGCGTCAATCCGGTGCCATCGTCGGAGCAGGCACCGATCGTCGCCACCGCAACGAGTGCGAGGAGTCGTCGAGCCGAGATAGAGCGAGTCGTGAACCGCATTCGTGCCTCCAAGAGTTCATCGGCGGGATCATTCCCACCGCCGAGTGATACCTGGGTGATCGGAGCACCGTCACCCGGATCATTTCGAGCGAGTCGTGGGTAGGAGCGACGTTTACATTCGACGCTCGCTCGAACGTACGTCGCCGGACGCCGTCATCGATGCATCACTGGGCCGAGATACTTGTTCGGGATGTTGTCCAGTGGTGGAATGGTGCGACCCGCCGCCTCGAGCAGCAGTTTGATGTTGTCGTAGATGTCGCGATCTGTCCGGTGCACTTGGGGGAGCAGGCCAAACTGCGCATACGACACCGGCGTCACGTCGAAGACGGTCGTCTCCCAGTCGAAGCCCTTCCCCCAGGTGATGCCGCGAAGGGCGATGTCTGATCTTGCTCTAGCCTGGAGCAGCATCTTCAGGATCGGCGCCGACCGATTGTGCGCCGAGTTGACGGTGTGGAAGATGGGCGTATGGCCGTTGAGTCCATACTCATCGGCCGATGCCGTCGCGTTGACGTCGGCGCCCATGTCGATGAGAACGCGCGCGACATCGATGTTCCCGAATTCCGCGGCGACGTGGAGCAGTGATGCGCCACGCAGCGGGGTGAACGCGGAGACCATCGACGTGCGGTGATGGAGCAGCGACGGAGTCGCCCGGATCGCCGCCGCAAGCGCGGCGCCGTCGTTGAGAAGAACCGGCGCAACAACAGGGTCGTCCAGCACCGCACCCCGATCGAGGAGAAGGCGCAGGCACTTCGGGAAATCGTCGCCCCGGCTGTACATCTCGAGAAGCGAGTTGACCGGTGTCTTGTCCTTGACCGGGAGGCGAGGATCGAGGCCCGCGTCGATCACCGATCGAACCTGCTCGACCGAGTGCAGCTCGAACGCGGCGAGAAGCTCGCTGGGCAGATCCCTGCGCTTCAGGAACGCCATCACGATCGATAGTCATTGGGGTCGAGGCGCGGCTGTCCGTGTGCGTCGACGTATGCCGCACATTCGGCGCGCACCATGCCCGTGAGCGACCGGTACACGCCCTCGACGAACGGCTTGACCGGGACCGAATGGACGACGTTGTTCCTGGCGTCGGCGCGCTTCTGGTCGAGCGTGCGCGGCGCCGGCACCAGGACGTCGTTGTAGATCGCAAGATAGCAGTCGGCACACGCCGCGACGCCGAGGTCGCGGTTGAGCAGCGCCGTGTCGCGATACTCGGCCATCGCCGCCGCCGCCGCCGTTTTGTAGTCCTCGACGTTCTTCTGCGAGACGATCTTGGCCGCGCCCTTGAGCATCGTGGCGGCGAGCTCGCCGTGCACCTTATCGATGACGCGATCGGGACCGATGTTCACCCGTTGCGGCAAGAGCTCCGTGTCGCCGCAGACCTTCTTGAGCATTTCATAAAAGTCCATCGGGATCGGATCGACGACGTGATGCGCGGCCGACGTGTATTTCGCGACCTTCGTGACGAACGCGGGTTTGATGCCGAGGTTGCAGAAATGCGCCGCGTCCATCTTGGTGAACGCGGATGCGGACTCCCGCAGGGTCGACGCGCTCGCGGCGTCGAACGCGCGATACGCGCCGGGACCGATGTTCGTCGAGCGAAAGCCCGTGTTGATCTGGTCGGTCGCGACGACTTCGACGCCTTCGTCCTGCGCCAGCTCGAGGCCGTACGGCGGCTTGTTCAGGTGCGTGACCAGCACCTTCATGTCGAACAGATACAGGAAGAAGTGCAGCGCGCGCTCTCGCGTATGATAGTGGAGCGCGTCCTCCAGCTTGCCGCCGAGGTTGACCGCGCCCGCCGACAGCTCCCCGAACGATCGCTTCGCCATGTCGTTCTCCCGACGAATGGCCAATAGCTAACGGCCGAGGCGACGGCAGTCAATCAAACGTGAGCAGCCTACCGTGATCGAGCGGCAGGCAGCGCGGGGAACGATCGTATATCCAGTCCCGCCTCACGAACGAGCTTCGCGAAGTGCCGGGTACGCCGCACCCAGCGCGCGGTGATCGATCGGATTCTCGATAACGCTTCACCCGACGCGCGACCCGTTCGTCGCCGCCCCCGTTCTTCGCCAACGCGAGCCGGTTGGGCGGTCCTCCGCGCCGCGGACCACCCCTCATCCACCCTCGCGGACGTCGCGGTGCTTGGCCCGCGGCGATCGGGGTCCCGGACGCCAACAGGCCTGCGACCAACAGTGTCAGACGCATCCGCATGCTGCTCCCGAGTGTCGATGCCGAAGTGGAGGTCTCGCGCCGATCTTTGACAGCGGTACAGACGCTAAGCCCTTTGGAATTGGCAGTTTACGACTTTCTTGGACTTTATGTCGATATTGACCGGTCTCGTTCGACGTACTAGTGAGGCCGCGAAACGCCCGGCGACCGCCACGAACCGAGTTCAGGAGAGAATGATGCGCTTCATTGTCATGGCCATGGCAACGAAGGAATCCGAAGCGGCCCCTCCGCCGAAGCCCGAAGCGTTTGCGGCGATGCAGAAGTACAATGAAGAGGCGGTGAAGGCAGGGGTCCTGCTCGCTGCCGAGGGCCTCACGCCGACATCGAAGGGTGCGCGCGTGGAGTTCAATGGCGACGAGCGCACCGTCACCGACGGTCCATTCGCCGAAACGAAAGAGTTGGTCGCCGGCTTCATGATCATCAAAGTGAGCTCGATGGAAGAAGCGATCGAGTGGGTGAAGCGTGCTCCGAACATGTCTCCGAACAAGGCGGTCGTCGAAATCCGTAAGCTGATGGACATCGAGGACTTCGGCGACGGCTTCACGCCGAACGCGGAAATCGCGAAAGTAAAGTTCAAGTAGGCGCGCGACACTTCAACCGGACTAGACCCATGCTCAAGTCGGATCTTCGCTTCGCGCTGCGCAGCTTGTCCCGGTCGCGCGGCTTCGCCCTCGCCGTGATCGTCACGCTCGGTCTCGGCATCGGCGCGAACACGGCGATCTTCAGTGTCGTGCGCGGCGTCATGCTTCGTCCGCTGCCCAATCGCGACGGCGACCGCCTCATGTATCTGCGCCAGTCGACCAATGGACCGGGAGGCGAGAACATCGCGTTCTCCGTCCCCGAGATCAACGACTTTCGCGGGTCGTCGAAGACGCTGGGTGGAATCGCCGAGTATTCGCCGATCACGTTCACGCTCATCGGCGATCATGAAGCCGAGCGCCTCTCGGCCGGTCTCGTGACGGGGAACTATTTCAGCGTGATGGGACTCTCGCCGGTCGCGGGTCGCGCGTTCGGTCCGCAGGACGACGGCCGCGGCGCCGCGCCGGTCATGATCCTGACGCACGAATACTGGCAGAAGAAGTTCGGCGGCGATCCGTCGATCGTCGGCAAGACGCTGCGCGTCGGCGGCAAGGCGGTGACGGTCGTCGGCGTGTTGCAGGCCGCGCCCTATTTCCCGGCGAAGATCGACGCGCTGATGAACATGGTGAACAGCGAGCATCACCTGAGCGCGACGATGGTCACCGGCCGCACGCATCGCATGACGGAGATGATCGCGCGGCTTGCGCCGGGCGCGAGCGTCGAGCAGGCGCGTGGTGAAATCGCCGGCATCACCAGCCGCATCCACAAGCAATTTCCGGAATCGTACGATGCGGGCTCCGGCTATCAGGTGACGGTGACACCGTATCGCGAAGTGCTTGGCCAGAACGCCAGGCTGACGCTCTGGCTGCTGATGGGCGCCGCGGCGTTCGTCCTCATCATCGCGTGCGCCAACGTCGCGAACCTCACGCTCATGCGTGGCGTGCGACGCGAGCACGAGCTCGTGGTGCGCGCCGCCCTCGGCGCCGGCGTCGCGCGGCTGCGCAAGCTGCTGCTCGTCGAGAATCTGCTGCTCGCGTTGATGGGCAGCACCCTCGGGCTCGCGATCGCGTTCGGAGGCGTGCGCATGTTGACCGCGCTCGCGGCACGTTACAGCCCGCGCGCGGACGAGATTCGCATCGACAGCGTCGTCCTCGCGTTCACGCTGCTGCTCGCCATCATCGTTTCGGCCATCCTGTCGTTCGCGCCGAGTCTGGCGAGCGAGGACTCGTTGAGCGCGTCCCTGTCGGCGGGGGCGCGACGTTCGACGAACGTGCGTCGCCAACGGCTGCAGCAGACGCTGGTCGTCGCGCAGGTCGCGGCGTCGGTGATCTTGCTGACGGGCGCTGGTCTGCTCACGCGGACGATGCAGCAACTGTCGGTCGTGAACACGGGGCTCACGAGCGAGAACATGCTGACGATGGAAGTCCCGAAGGATTTCAACGGCGTGAAGAAGGAAGAGATGATCGGTGACTATCAGCGGATGCGACAGCAGCTCGCGTCGCTGCCCGGCGTCCAGGAGGTGGGACTCGGTTCGACGATGCCGCTGCGGTCCGCCGGTATCACGCTCGACGTCAAGGCCGAAACGCACCCGCTCGCGCCGGGTGAGGCGCAGCCGCATGCCGAGTATCGCACGGCGAATCCCAACTACTTCCAGGCGTCGGGCATTCCGCTGTTGAAAGGGCGCGTGTTCTCCGACAACGACGACGCGACGTCGGCCAAAGTCGTGATTCTCAACAAGACGATGGCGGATCGTTTGTTCGGGGACAAGGATCCGATTGGCCAGCGTGTGGCGTGGACCGGTGACGTGTTGCGGTTCATTGGCATGTCTGAAAATGAATGGCGCACCGTCGTCGGCGTCGTCGGCAACACGAAGGACGGTGGTCTCGACGCGGTGCCGCTGCCGGCGGTTTTCACGCCGTTCGCGCAGAGTGACTTCCCGATGGGCGGCTTCGTGATTCGCGCGAAGGGTGACGCGGCGGCGCTCGCCCCGGCGGCGACGAAGGCGTTGCGTGAGATCGCGCCGCAGCAACCGCTCGAGCACGTGATGACGGTGGCGCAGATCCGCGACGAGAGCGTCGCGCCTCGCCGGCTCAACGCGATGCTGGTGTCGTCGTTCGGCGTGCTCGCGCTCATCGTCGCCGCGGTCGGCATCGCGGGCGTGCTCGCGTTCTCGGTGAGCGCGCGCACGAACGAGATCGGGATTCGCATGAGCCTGGGCGCCGACGGCGGACGGGTGCAGCGCATGATCATCTCCGAGGGTGGACTGCTCGTCGGCCTCGGCCTGCTGATCGGTGTGATCGGCGCGCTCTCGTTGTCGCGTCTGATGCAAGGCCTGCTCTTCGGCGTGCAGCCGCACGATCCGATGACTTTGGCCGCTGTTTCGGCAGTGATGGCGATCGTCGGACTGCTCGCGTGCTGGATCCCCGCGATGCGCGCCGCACGAATCGACCCGGTGGAGGCGCTGCGCAGCTAGCGCCGAAAAGCTTTTCCCGCCGCGGGTACGCGGAGAGGTATTTCAATCGCTTTGGGCAAAGCACCGCAACGCCCGCGAGGGTGAAGCCTGCGCCGGCCCACCGGGGCCGGCGACGATTCGAGATGCTGCCGATCGATGGGTGTTCGCCACCGCGGTCGCCGGGAACGCCGACGTACTGGTGACCGGCAACCGCGATCTCCTCGCCATTCAGGATGCGACGTCGATTCGGATTCTCGATCCCCGCGCGTTCTGGGAACTGCTTCGAGCCGGCGACGCCGGCTGACATCTAGGAAGTGGCGGCAGCTCTCGTGGAATTCGCGTTCGGTGCCGGCGCACAGTTGGTTCGTGCCCACACGAGGCTCGACAACGACGCCTCGGCGCGCGTTCTCGTGGCATGTGGATTCGAACGAATCGGGGAGGTCGACGACGCAGAAGATGGTCTGGTCTTGCGTTGGGATTTGCGCCCGAGTTGCCCGCGACCAACCCCACGAGCCGGCTAACTCGGCTTCGCAGCTGACGGGCGGTCGGTCGCCCGCAGCTGAATGTCTGTTCCGCTGAATGGCTACCAGCCACGGAGTTCTCTAGCCGGAAGCCAATCGCGGCGCGGCAGCGGTGATCATGCGCGCCAACCCCTTCTCCGCAATTTTCGCCCATTGCCAACTGACTTTCAGCCGCAGCGGGGTGCGCAAGCTGGCGGTCGTGCATACAAGGCTCACGTCGCTTCCCGCCGCTTCCTCCGTCTCCGGCCGACACTCCCAAACACGACCTTCTTCGTCAGTCACTCGGCGCGATGACATCGTCGGCGTCTCCATGAGGTTGGACCGCGAAACCGCTACACAGTAGATGGATGGCGCGAGCCGCACGGAAGTAACCGAATCATCAACATCATGTGAGAGGAATTGCTGGCGCCCGGTGAGCTTCGTCACGTTCGAGCCGGCACCTCTGCGGAGGGACGCAGAGAAAATCAGAGGGCGCCGTCTCCCTCGCGTGCGTTTCACGGACCGGGACGACACATCGATTCGGGAAGCCGCAAGAATCGCATCGCATTCCCGCACAGGATGTCCGACTTCTGCTCGGCAGTCAGGAAGTCGGCGCCAAGGATGGCGTCGATCCCTCCGCCCACACCTCCTGCCGGAGAGTCGGAGCCGAACATGATCCGCTTCCCGAAGCCCGCTTCGACCAACCCGCGCAGGTGCCGATAGTACGCGGCGCGAGGCACGAGATTGTTCTGCTGCAGAACGCCAACGTCGACGTACACCCCGGGATGGGCGTACAGCAACGCGATCATCTGATCCAGCAACGGCCAACCCGCGTGCATCACGATGAGCCGCAATTTCTTGTGGCGCATCAACACCTCTTCGAGCAGCATCGGATCGTTGTACGCCGCCCGGTATTTGGGGAACTGGAAAGGGGTCGTCATGTATGCCGCGCCCGGCGGTCCGGTCCCCGTGTGAATCCCGACCGGGAGATCGAACTCTTCCGCCATCGACCAGTATGGGTCGAGCCGAGGATCGTTTGGCGACATGCCGATGTACTGTGGAATGAGCTCGCCAAAAGCGCGGACTCGGCCAGCCTTGATCTCCTTGCGTAGCCAGGCCGTATCCGGAAAGTCGGTCGGAGTCGTCAAACAGGGATCTCCTCCGAACGGCGCGCGGCCGTGATCGCAAACGAGAGCGAGCGAAGGGAGGAATCGCTCCCGGTCAACCGTCGCCCAAGCGTCGAGCCAGACCGGAAGAAGTGCGATCATGCGGTAGCGTACATTGAGCGAGTCGGGGCGCGACAGGGCCGCTGCTGGAGTGGCAGTGCCGTGAAAGTGGATGTCGATAACCGGCGGCCGCGGCGCGTTTGACTGCCCCGCCAATGGGTGTGCGACGAGCGCCGCCAGAATGCCCGACCGAAGCACGTGTGATGTGTTTTTCATTCCGCTACGGTGCGCGAGCTGCACGAAATTCAGAAGCACCGAACGGCACGCGTGCCGCACATCCCCAGCGAAATCGGCGGCGCGGGCGTACCTTCTGGCCATGAATGGCAACGGATTCGATCGCGACACCGTAGTGAGTCACCTCGAACGGGTGCTCGCCAGCACGCCGTTTCGACAGTCCGAGCGATCCGCGGGACTGCTCCGCTATCTGGTGGAGCGTTCGCTCGAGGGCGCCGGGGATCGTCTCAAGGAATACACGGTCGGCGTCGAAGCGCTCGGACGGGGCACCGAATTCGATCCGCGAACGGATCCGATCGTACGCGCCGAGGCGTCGCGGCTGCGCGGCCGGCTCGAGCGCTACTATGGAGATGAAGGTCAGTCCGATGTCGTGGTGATCGAGGTGCCGAAGGGCGCGTACACGCCGCGGTTCCACACGCGGGCGATGCCTCCCGATGCGCCGACCAATGAAGCACTCACCCGTCATCAGGCACGATCGCATCGTCGGCCGATGCTGTGGGGCGCGCTCGGCGCGTTGGCGCTGGTCGGAGCGTTCACGGCCGGCGTCTCGAGTGGACGACCCTCCTCGATCGCTCCAGAACCGATGACGCGTCTCGAATGGCACCTCCAATCCGATGAGCGGATCGCTTCGGACGTGGGAACCGATGTCGTCATCGCTCCGGACGGCTCGCGCGTCGTGTTCGTATCGATCGACTCGCTTGGCGCGACGCACCTGCGAGTGCGGCGATTCGACGGTTCCGCGCCAGTCGATTTACCAGGCACGAGCGGCGCGCGCGGACCATTCTGGTCGCCGGACTCACGAGAGATTGGATTCTGGGCCTCGCGTCACTTGCGCAAGATCGCTGTGGACGGCGGATCGCCCGTCGTGTTGTGCGACGCGGCCGACTTGTTGGGCGCGAGTTGGAGCAGCGACGGGACGATCGTCGCCACGCTCGACGCAACGAGCCGGCTCTGGCGCGTCGACGCCTCGTCGCGCGGAACACCGGTCGTGATCCTGGACCTCGCCGCGGAAAACGCAGTCCCGCGCTGGCCGCAGATCTTGCCAGGAGGAAAGCAGGTGCTCTACACGGCGATGACTGGCATCGGCGCCGATCAGGCCAGGATCGAGGTCGCTTCGCTCACCGATGGAAAGCACGAGAAGTTGGTGGACGGCGGGACGTTCGGCCAATTTGTTTCGCCAGATCATCTCACGTTCGTGAACCAGGGCACGCTCTTCGCCGTTCGGTTCGACGTGCGACGTCTCGAGACTCGCGGACCGACAGTTCCGATTCTCGACGACGTCGCGTACGTGGCGCAATTCGGCTACGCGCAGATCTCCATCTCAGCTACAGGCCTCGCCGTCTATCGCCGTGCACCGTCGAACGGACCAGTGATCGTGGCGCGGGTCGACAGCGCTGGACGACGCACGCCACTTCTCGACACCCCGGGGCAATACGCCTGGCCGGCGCTGTCGCCGGACGGAAAGCGGTTGGCGCTCTCCGTCAACGAGAGCGGTGTGCCGAGTCTTTCCATATTCACGAACATGAATGAACACCCGCGGGTCGCGTGGACCGTGCCCGGGTATGACGCGGCCGTGTGGACGCATGACGGGCGATACCTGGCCGCCCGAGGAAGCCGCGGGATCGCCTGGATGTCCGCGGCCGGCGGGGAGCCGAGGAGCCTCATCGAGAGTGAGAAGATTTCCGTACCGTGGACCTTTGCCTCCGACGACCGTCGTCTCGCCTTCGCGGTCATGGACACGGCGACCGTGTTCGACGTTTGGACGGTGCCGATCGACACGCGGGGTGACACGCTTCGGGCAGGAACCCCGACCGCGATCCTCCGCTCCCGCTTTTACGAGACATACCCCGCGATCTCACCGGATGGTCGTTGGTTGGCCTACGGGTCCAACGAGTCGGGACCGTCGCAGGTGTACGTCCGCTCACTCGCCGATACCGGCGTGCACGTGCCGATCGGTATCGGTAGAGCGCCGCGATGGTCGAGAGCAAGCTCGCGATTGTTCTTCTCCGCGGCCGACCAGCGAGTCATGGTGGTCAGCTACACGACCGCGGGCGGACGCTTTGTCCCGGGCCAGCCGCGCCCATGGACACCGACCGTTCTCGCCAACACCGACGTCTTTCCGAACTTCGATCTCAGTGCCGACGACCGGTCCATCGTCGCGCTTCTCTCGGCGGGGTCGCACGACGCGCAGGCGGCGAATCATGTCACGTGGATACGAGGCCTGTCCGACGAGATCCGGCGAAAGGCACCGTGATCCTTCGTGGACCACCCACTGGCGAGGTATGGATGCGGAGACTCGAACTCGGCGCGAGTCGCCGCACTCGCTGCGACAGCGATCATCGCGTGCTCGCACGACAAGATCACCGTCCCCTGCCCGCTGCTTGGCTGCGAGAGCGGTCTCACGGTCCATCTGACTTCCCTTCCGACGGGGCCGTTCCGAATCGACAGCACGCCGCGTGGATCAACCGGCATCGCCACAGTTTTCAGTGCTCTTCCACGACCGGCTGCGCGCAGGACGTCTTCCTTACGGGTCTCGTCGCGGACCGCATCACCATCGTCGTGACGGTCGGAACAGCGACGCGCAGCACGGATGTCGCCGCAACATACGTTCATTTTCAGCCGAATGGCCCAAGCTGCCCTCCCGATTGTCTCATGGCGACCGTCACGGCCTCGATCCCGACATGAAGGATCGTCGCACGACCGGGCGCCGAGAAACGCAGATCAGAGAACACCGCAATAGAGTCATCGTCGCGACCGGTAGAGAACTGGGAACCGTCATGACATCTGAAGATCGGAACGACACGGAGCTCTGGCGATTGCTCCGCGCAATCGCGACCGGCGACGGACCGCAAGCGACGCGCTTGCTTGTGGCTTCCCCACGGCTTGCGTTGGACGCGCTGCCCAGTGGCGCGACCCGTGCGTCGTCCACGTCGTACTACTTCGGGGAAATCGGGCACTACGTCTACGCCGGCGAGACGGCACTCCACGTCGCCGCCGCGGCCTACCGAACGGACATCGCGAAGGAACTCGTCGGCCACGGCGCGGACGTCAGCGCCAGAAATCGCCGGGGGGCGCAACCGATTCACTACGCGAGTGTCGGACAGCCCGGATCGGAGCGGTGGGCCCCGAGAGCGCAGGCGGCCGTCGTTGCGTACTTGCTCCATGCAGGTGCCGACCCAAACGCGGTGGACAAGAGTGGAGTGACGCCCCTGCATCGGGCGGTTCGGACGCGTTGTGCTGCGGCGGTTCGTGTTCTTCTTGCGAACGGCGCCGATCCGCGCCGCAAGAATGGAAGCGGGTCGACACCGCTCCACTTGGCCGTACAAAACACGGGGCGAGGGGGCAGCGGGACCGCCGCCGCGCTCGAGCAGCAACGGAAGATCATACGCTTGCTGATGGACCACGGTGCTCGGCCAGGCGACCGGGACGGTCGCGGCAAGACAGTTGCCGAGTCCATCGTCGGTGAGGGAATTGCGGAGATCATCTCATCATGACGATCAGCCCGACCGCCGCCGTCCTCGTAACAGGCGCCGCGGGTCGCGTCGGGCGCCTCGTCGTCGATGAGCTTCTGCATGGCGGCGTCCCCGTGCGAGCACTCACGCGTCGGCCGGAACAGGCGGCGCTCCCCGGCGGCGGCGAGGTCGCGATGGGCGACCTCACTGAGCCGGCGTCGCTCGACGCGGCCCTCTCGACGGAGTTCGGACCGTATTCCTCGTCTGGACAGCGGCACAGGCCGCCGCCGCGGCGGCCGTCGCCGACTCGCCACGCACACGGCCGGGCAGCGCCGGCGTGTCGTCTATCTGTCAGCGCCGCACCAGACACCGCACCCGTTCTTCCAACAACCGAATCCGTTGCGCGATCTTCATGTCGAGCTGCTCCGGCCAGGGATGTTCGCGTCGAACGCGCTCAACTGGTGGGCGCCGCAGATCCGGCGTAGGCGACTTCCTTACGGCCGCCTTCGAGCAGACCGTGCCAGTACTTGTCGAGCTCCGCGGGGAGACATCTTGGTCATCGTCTCCTCCTTCACGCTGCAGCTTTGACCATGTCGTCGAGGCGGGCGTAGCTATACTCCATGCCGTCGGTCATGCCCGTGGAGACGGCGCCATCACGCGCTTCCTTCGACGCGAACGTCATATTGCAGACGAGCGTCGTGACGCCGTTCTGCTCACTGAGCTCGAGTGACACGATGCAGGGATCGCCAGCTGGCATGGCGAAGCCCATATCGCCCGGGTCGTAGTATTCTTCGTAAACCATCTTCGACGGGCCGTTGACTTCGGTGAACGTGCCGAAGAAGCCGAACTGCTTGCCGTCTTCGCGGCTTCTCCACTGCCACCTGTATTTGCCGCCGACGCGGACATCCATGTCGCAGACCGGCATATCCCAGCCATCATAGCCGGGCTGCCATTTCTGCACGAGCTCGGGCTTGGTATGCGCATCCCACACCAATTGGCGGGGCGCATTGAACGTACGGGTGACGCGAACTTCGCGATCACTCGGCAATGTAACTTCCGCGGGCTTGGGCATGGTCTTCTCCTTGGTGCTTCATCGTGATTGCGCGCCGCCCTGAGGACGAACGAGCGAACAGCGCGCCGACATGTCCGCGCTATTTTTTTGTTCGTTTGCGCTTGGGCGGTTTGGCTTGGAGTTCTTCGAGCAACGCATCGAGGCGCTGGTAGTTCTGTTCGAAGATCTCGCGGTAACGTTCGATCCAATCCACGGCTTCCTCCAATCGCTTCGGTTCCAGTTTGCGTGGACGCCGTTGCGCATCGACGTCCGTCGAGATGAGGCCGGCGCGCTCGAGCACTTTCAGGTGTTTGGAAATGGCTGGCTGGCTCATCTCGAACGGCTCGGCGAGCTCCGTCACTGTGGCCTCCCCCGCCGCCAGCCGCGCCAGGATGGCGCGGCGGGTGGGGTCAGCCAGGGCTGCGAAGGTCAGGTCGAGACGTCCCGAGGTTTGCATAACCGGTTCTTTTTATAACGCGTTGGTTATATACAAAGGCAACACAGGCCGGTCAAGGCTTTGCGTCATGTTTTCGGCCAGCACCCGCGACTTCTGCTGGCTTGTCGCGGGCTCCTCACGATGCAGACCGTCACGGCGCGCCCGTCTTCGCACGGACGTTCCGCGGAGTTGGTCTACGGTGCGCCGCCAAACGTACTCGCGCTGAGCTGCGGCGCGCAGAATCGTAGCAGCGCCGGCGGGGTCAAAACGGCAATGAGCCAATCGCAAGCGCGGTCGTTAGTGACGACAGGCTCCGGACGGTTTCCAGTCAGAGGGTACGCCCCTCTGCTGAGACGCATCATGGATGACCAGGGCGAACGCACGCCGGAGCGTCGTACCAGTGACGTTCAGTTCCATCGGAGTATTCGATCGCACCGTCATGGTTCGTCCGGCCCGAGCTCTGTTGGCGCCAGCTGGAGTCTCTAGACACTGCTCACCCGCCAGCACGTACCAGCCTTCGGGGCCCGGGTGTGTATGCACCCTCGAATTGTCGCCTGGCCGCATGACCGCGTAAGAGAGAACCGCAGTGTAGGTCTTTGCTGCAGGAAGCTGGAGTGGTCCGACGACGGCGATCACTTCACCTCCCGGCGGAGCGGTGTTTCGTGGCCCGAATTCGGAGAGCCACACTCGCCCGTCTTCCTCCACCACAATTCCGGTCACACTCTTGGCCGCCTCCGCAGCCTTTCTGCTTGGAAACGCGCGCAAATGCCAGTAGACGGACGTTTGACTGAAATGAAGTCCGGTTGCTATGCCGATGTTGAAGCAGCCAAACTCCGGTCGCTTCTGGCCCGGCGGTACGTCCACGCAGGCCACCTCGGTCAAGTGCTCGTGTCCGGCGGTGCCGGGCACCTGAGCCGGCAGGTGGCCGACTAGCACGATTTGAAAGGCGGCAAGAAACCGTAGGAGCACGACGATCAATGGAGGTCTGGCCAAGTGCGATCCTCCGAGAAAACGGCCCGCTGGCGCCAGTTTGGCACACGGCTCCGCCTAACGCATGAAGGTCACGTGCAGAGCGCCGTCAGCCGGGCGTCGATGACTCGAATCTGGTGCACGGAGTTCGCGCACCACTGAGAAAGAGACGACCGCCTGGCTCAGATAGCTAGACGGGAGATCGCTTGTCAACTGCAACGATCGTTATGCCGCAGCCACGAGGAGCTAGCCCGTGGGTGGCTGGCGGAGCAACTCCCAGAACGCGCGCGGCGACAGGATGCGAATCGGTGCGCTCGTTTGTACCGCCAGTAAATCGTCATCGCCGGTGACAAGGACGTCCGCCTGTCCGGCCAGCGCGGTAGCGAGCACCCAGCGGTCGCTGAGAATCAGCAGGATTCACCGTCGATGCTGCCTCGCACCCACGCCGTCCCACGACCACCGTCATTCACTGAACTCTTGACATCAGCCCAGTCATATCAACGCCCGAGCTCACCTGCAAGGGAGTCACAGAAAAGCCGCGGGCGAAGCCCGGCGCAATCCATACCTCCCTTGTCAGGTGCAGCGTTCGCTAGAAGGCTGCTAAGAGAACTCAAACATCTCCGCCAGCACGGCGAACACGGAGGCCTGCGTGGCGGGGCTGAGGACGCCAAGGCGCTTGCGCAGGCGCTCCCGATCCACGGTGCGGAGTTGGTCGAGCGCGACGCGGCCGTCTTTGCCCCCGAATCGACACGTCGGCCGGAAGGGATACGCATGGCCGCCGGTCGTCATGGGCGCGACAATCAGCGTTTGCAGATGGTGGTTCAGCTCGTTCGGGGAGACGACGAGACAGGGGCGCGTCTTGCGAATCTTGCTCCCGCGAGTGGGATCGAGTTCGACGAGGAGCACCTCACCGCGGCTGGGCATGCGGGCGAGGCGAGCTACCGCCATTCCCACTCCTCAGTGTCAAACGCGGGCGCGGGCGTCACGATGAGTCCGTCCTCCCCGCGAGCATGGAGTTGCGCGGCGGCCTCTGCCCACCCAGCGCGTGCGCGTCGAGCGGCCGCGATGACGATCCGCCCGCTTTCGGCGTGCAGTTCGACCTCGCCGCCGAGCCCGGCGTGCTCGAGGAGGGGCTTGGGGATACGGACGCCCTGGGAATTGCCGATCGCGACGATACGGGCTTTAACGGAACTGGACCGCGGCATAGTAGATACAATGTATCTACGGTCGCTTTCCGAGGCAATGTGCCGGATAGCCTTCTAACGCTCGACTTAACCCGCGAGCGAATACATAAAATTCGGCGGCGGCGGAGCCGCCGCTTCCATAGCTCGCTCGTCGGGTTCAACGATCGGTTAGAACTTATGAAAGAGCTGGCGGGCCACGCAGACGGGCCGCCACTGTTCCAGCTCCCTCCAAACTCTCACGTAAGGAGAAGCACATGCGAACAGCAACGACCCGTCCACGTTCCCTCGTGCATACTCGTTGGCCCTACTTTCCGCCGCGGCGCACCGATTCGAGGAAAGCGTCGATTTGTTGATTCATGACCGGAGAGTTGACCGTGTGCATGTGGCCAACGCCCGGCACGATCACCATCCGGGCTCCCTTCAGGCAGCCTGCGACCTGCTGATCCATGCCGTGGTAGATTGCAATCGTGCGCTCGCCCTCCATGAGGAGCACCGGCATCGTGATGGGGCGCAAATCAGGGCAGGCCATCGGTGGCATCCAATCGGCCGGCGGGGCCGTCATCTCTTTGCGCAGATCGAGGAGCTGCGACAAGAAGTACTGCTTTTGAGCCGCCGGGCTCTCATCCCAATTGCCACCGCTCGCGTCGATGAACGCGCGCATCGCGCCGAGCGAATCGCCCCGGGCGAATCGTGCGCGGGTCGAGTCGAGCCCTGAGGCGGTCTGCGCGGCGCGCGACACGATCGAGTCGCGGACCGCACCCGTGCCAAACAGGTCTACCGCGGGCTCGCCCAGTACGAGGCTGTGAACGAGCTCGGGGTATCGGCGCGCGAACTCGACGGCGACTGTGCCACCGTACGAGTGTCCGACCAGTTCCACCGGGCCCAGATTGAGCGCGCGAATGAGCGCGGCAAGATCGTCCGCGTGGAGGCCTGGCGTGTACGTCTTGCCGTCGTCGACCTGGGCGTTCGGCTGATGATAGCGCCGGCTGTACGTGATGACGCGTCGTTTCGGCGAGAAGAACGCCAGCTGACGGCGCCACTCATCGAGATTTCCGAGGGTGCCGTGGATGAACACGATCGCCGGCCCCGCCGCGCGCGCGTCGGCGTTCGTCGTGCTGTCGCGGTAGTTGAGGACTGTGCCGTTCACGCGGATAGCGTGCAACCCGGGTGATGCCGACGTCGCTTGCTGAGCGAGAGTCGTTGCGCTTCGCGCCAGTAGCGGCGCGGATAAACACAGAATGGCGTTACGGATAGCGCGATTGTGCGACATGGCGGCTCCGGTTCGAGAAACCAGCCCGCGCCCAATGCCTCGCGCTCGCGGCCCGCGCGACGAGAACATGGCTGGGTGGCGGAACAGCGGCAAGACTGTCCCGAACATTGTCACATCACGCAGGCTGCTATCGAGGGATCTCGCGATAGCAGCGACCTTTCACTGTGGGCGCAGTTCCTTCCCTGGAACGCCACGAGACTTCACCAGCCACTGTCGCGCCGCGGCGGCCGATGGGCGATGTGAACATCTGAATCGTAAGCGCGATCGTCCGCGCGCCGAAAAACTCGTCCGTGTGCTTGGCGGCTCCAGTGCTTCCGCGGAATCTCGCTGCACTCGGCGATGGTGCTCGCCACCGAGATCGTCGATTGGCGGCGCTTCGAGCGGCCCGCGCAACTCGCGTGCTACTTGGGCCTCATCTCGCGCGAGGATTCGAGCGGCGACCGGGTTCGCCTTGGATCGATTACCAAAGCCGGGAACAGTCACTGCCGCCACGTGCTCGTCCAGGCGGCGTGGAGTTATCGGCATCGCCCGCAGACGAGCGTCGATCTCAAGGGTCGGCAAGCGGGCCAGCCGCCCGCGGTCATCACGCACGCGTGGAAGGCGCAGCAGCGGCTGCATCAGCGGTATCATCATCTGAGCGCTCACAAGCGGCCGCAGATCGCCGCGGTCGCGGTCGCGCGGGAACTCGTTGGATTTCTCTGGGCCGTGATGCGCGATCTCGAGCCCGCGCCCGCGGTATGAAACGAATGGGCGTAGTCCGGCGTGGGGTGTCGAGGCTCGATGTGCGAGCACTCTCGACGGCGTTCGCGCGCCATCCGAAGATCGCTTGTCAGCTGCAACGATCGTTGGGCAGCGGGCGAGATCATGCTCGTTCGCGGCTGCGCAGTTTGTCCCAGGCCCAGAGTGCGCGGTCTATCGTACGCAGGTCAATCGCGCAGTCGCGGGCGAGCTCCCGGACGCGCTCCGACACTCGCGCGTAAAAAGAGGGGTCCTCCCACGATGCCGGTTCGGGCCAGCCAAGCGCACTCACCACACGAACATCGAGAATTGGAAACTGAGTCGGCCGCATCCACTGCAGAATAGCCGACGCCGTGCGCAACGCGACTCCCCTCAGTCGGGTCATCGCCGCCAGTGCAGTGACATCGTCGGCAGCTGCGAAGGCGTCCGCGCTGGCGGCGCGAACGCTTTCCTCAAGGTTGCTCTCGTAGTTCGGCGTCTGCCGAACGGACTTCCAACGACCTACGCGCACGAAGAGGTCCTTGGAGAGGTAGCCCCGCTTGCGGGCCTCGTCGAATTCGTGCTCGAATCGGCGCTCCTCAGCTGCTTCATTCGGGGTGATGAGATCCCAGTAGACCTCCGCGAGCCGACGGGTCTCAGCACAATCACCGAATGGAAAAGTTCTCTTCGCCAATCCGCCTGTCGCTTGTTCCGCTTTTCGCTGACGCGGTGCTGACGTGGTGCGAGCTTCTGGACTCTGGCGTTGTTCCGTGGCGGTTTGACTGGTTCGCAGTTCGCCGGATTGAATGATCTCGTCCAAACGAAGCGCATCCGGCAGGATCACCTCAAACCGGAGGCGGGCGTTGTGGCCAATCCCCAGCCCAGTGAGAATCTCCGTGCACGTCGCTGTCCGGGCGTGGTTAGCCTGAAGTCGCGTATGCAGGTAGGCATCACGCGATCCGTCGTTGCGGATCGTGCCTCGCCAGCTGGCATCCCCGATCAGGATGGTGACTGGTACCTTCTGGCCGCTCGAGAGCCGGCCGCTGTCGGCTCGCGGGAATGCGAGTTCAAGGCTCGGCTTCGGCGCGTTCGGCTGAATGTCCTTGACTGTACCGATGATCTGCATCAGAGGCGGATTCGCGTGTTACCAAAACTGGCCCGTACGAGGGCGCCTGTTCGCTGCCCAACGCCTGAGCTCAGCTGCAAAGGATTCAAGTCAACGACCCCCGCCTAAAGGCGGGGGCTTGATGATTGCCGACTGAAAGTCGGCTTTATGCCGCGCGGAGCGCGGCGCAAGCGCGTCGGGGAATGGTGGTTGAGTTGCGTCGACGCCCTCGGCTTCCACCCGAAACCCATCGTCCATTCCGCCTTGTTCCGTCTGTTGCTCGATATAGGCCGCGATGACTTCGTCCGTCACGTTCCCGCTGCTGCAGACGAAGTAGCCCCCGCGCCCACAGATGCCGGCCCCAAAACTTCTTCTTCAGCTTCGAGTACTCGGCCAGCAAGTTGTACGATGACTTCCCTTTTAACCGCTGGACCAGCCGAGATATCGTGACCTGCGGGGGAATGGACAGGAACAGGTGCACGTGATCCCGCGCCACATGTCCCTTGAGAATACTGACATCGTCCGCCGCACAGAGCTCGCGGATGATCTCACGGAGCCGCTCTCCCACCTCGCCCCGTAACACCGGACGCCGATACTTCGTCACCCACACCAAGTGCAGGTGAATCTCATAGGTCGTATGAGGGCCCCGGCGATAATCTGATCTCAGCATCGCCCTGGAAAGTAACGATGAACTACCTGCTGAAGCCGTCGCCTAAAGGCGAGGGTTTTAACCCTCCCAGGAGCTGACAATAAAAGCGCATGCGCAGCATGCGCCATCAC
>CAVPIP010000005.1:0-740825 GCA_963705025.1 uncultured Gemmatimonadaceae bacterium
GCCGGCATGCTGCACGCGTTCGTGATCAACGCCGACGATCGCACGACCGACGCGAATATGCTGAGGCTGGTGGAGCGGACGCATTCAACGAGTGACGCCACGTCAGTCGTAATTCATCCGGGCGCGACGACGCCGGTCGACAAGGACCGGCGATGGACGACGCTCTTCGAGCGCGCGTCGGCGCTGCACGGTGACGTTCGCTTGGCACTCCGATTGCCGCCCCCGACGGGAATGCGGTGACGGCGCGCTTGGTGACCGGAACTCGCTCTACTGAAGTCGTGTTATTTAGTGTAGGCCCCCTTTTTGATTTTTCGCGGCATCCATGTCGTCGTTTCCGCCCACCCACGAACCAGACCGCTCCAAGCTGACGCCCGGAGTGCAGGCGATCATCGCGATCAGCATCGCGGTGATGTTCGTGCAGATGACCGCCGTGAAGTACGCGGACATGACGGCGTGGTTCGGGTTCGACGTCGCCGCGCTGCCGAGCCGCGGGTGGACGGCGCTCACCTACCTGTTCGTCCACGCCGGCCTCTGGCACATGGCCGTGAACATGTACGCGCTCTATCTGTTCGGTCCGCGTCTCGAGCAGGCGTGGGGCGGACCGCAAGCGGTTCCTCTGGTTCTACGCGCTGTGCGGCCTCGGCGGCGTGGTGTTCGACCTGCGTGTTCATTCGCGCGGGCGTGCTGGTCGGTGCGTCGGCCGCGCGTGTTCGGCGTGATGACCGCGTACGTGATGCAGTGGCCGGACGACGAGGTGTTCTTGCTCTTCGTGATGCCGGTTCGCGTTCGCACGCTCGTCATCGGCCTGGTCGTCGGTCAATCTCGCCATGGGCTCGCTCGGCACGGGCGACGGCGTCAACGTCGTGTATTTCGCGCACCTCGGCGGCGCGATTGCGGCGTACATCTACATGCGCATGGCGACGTCGTCGGGGATGGATCAGGTTCGCCAGCGCGTCGCGAATCTTCCGGACGCGGACGAGCCGCCGCGCGCGATTCCGCGCAGCATGCCGCGGCGCGAGCGCGGCGACGAAGTCGACGACATCGTCGCGAAGAGCAAGGCGATCGCGGCAAAGCGCATGACGTCGCTGACGCCGACCTCGCGTCGTCGCGAAGCGCGGGCCGAGGAGCTCAACCGTGTGCTCGACAAGATCTCGCAGCACGGCATCGAGAGCCTCACGAGCGACGAGCGAAAGGTGCTCGAGGAGATGTCGAGGCGGCTTGCGCGATCGTCTGAGGCGATAATTTTTCCATCTGGCGGTGCGTCTGCGACTCCCGACTCACATATTCTCGATAGGCTAGCGCTTTGCGCTGGTCATCGCCGCCGCGAGAACGGCGTGGCGGCACTGCCCCCCGGCACAGTCCGGGGGGCTCTTTTTTCTGCCAGGACCGCGAGCAGAGGTGCGGCGTGCGGAGGTCGCGATGGGTCGTGCGCGAGCCGTGCGACGCAGATGCGGTCACCGGACGAGCCCGCCATAGAGAGGTGGTCTTTCGCCTCGTCACATCAGTACCTTTGACGTCGACGAACGGCCGTCAAACCCATCCAGCCGCTCGCCCACCACTCCCCCACCATGCCCAAACCAGAGCTCCTCGAGACGTTCCCGAATCCGTATCCGGGGCGCGACTACGAGATCGCGATGGAGTGTCCCGAGTTCACGGCACTCTGTCCGCTCGGCGGCATCGAGAGCGACGCCGACGAGCTCGCGGCGCTCAAGGGCGGCGCGCCGGACTTCGGGACGATCTACATCACGTACGTTCCCGGCGAGGTGTGCGTCGAGCTGAAGAGCCTCAAGCTCTATCTGTGGAGCTTTCGCGACGACGGAATCTTCTACGAACGCGCCGTCAATCGCATCCTCGACGATCTCGCGAAGGTGACGTCGCCGCGCTGGATGGAAGTCGTGGGCGACTTCAACATTCGCGGCGGCATCAAGTCGATCATTCGGGCGCGCGTCGGCGCGCGCACGACGGGCAGGAGGCTGATCCGATGCGCGCGCACCTCATCGTCCTCGCCGCATGATTGTCGCCGATGGCTGCACGTCGAGTGGCGCGACCACGAGCACTTCGTCGGCACCGTCGACGTCGGTAGCGCCGATCGCGCCGGCGCTCGACGCGATCACGCAGACCGACATTCGGCGCGACATGTTCGCGCTGGGCGGCGACGCGATGCGCGGACGAGAGGCGGGAACGCTCGACGAGATGCGCGCGACCGGCTGGGTCGCGGAGCGCGCGCGCGAAGCGGGCCTTTCGCCGGCGGGCGACGACGGCACGTTCTTCCAATGGTGGCCCATGCGCCGCACGCGCTTGAGCGAGAGCAGCCGATGTCCATTGGCGGCGAGCCGCTCAGACTGTGGAAGGACGTCGTGTTGCTGGGCAATCAGACGGCGACGTCGATGTGCCGATCGTGTTCGTGCGCGGACAGCGGCGCCATCGCGACGACCGACGTGCGACGGCAAGGCCGTGGCGATGGAGCTTCCGCCGATCGCGACGCAACCGCGTCGAGCAGTTCACGATTCGCGGCAACTTCCAAGCGACGATCAGCCAGCGCGCGCGAGCGCGGGCCGCCGAGCTCGCGCAGGCGGGCGCGGCGGCGGTGATTCTCGTCTCGAACGGCGACGCGAACGAAGAACTGGCGTTCGACGCGACGGCCGCCGTCTCGTCGCGCGGCTCATACGGCATCGATTCGGCCGGGGCGACCAGGCGGGGCGACGCACGGCGGGCGCTGGGCGCGGGCGCGGCGGCAACGCTGCCGCTCCCAACGCTGGCGGTGGACGTGGGCGCGGCAACGCCGCGGCGGTAGCCGACGCTGTTGCTCCGAGCACAACATGCTCGATGCGGTGAAAGCGCGCGGGCGCGCGACTCACGGCGACCATCTTCAGCGAGACGTTCTACTATCCCTCGGGAAACGTGATCGGCGTGATCAAGGGAACGGATCCGCGGCTCGCGAACGAGTACGTACTGTTCAGCGGGCACCAGGACCACGACGGCGCGCGCTACTCGGTGAACGGCGACTCGATCTGGAATGGCGCGGACGACAACGCGAGCGTGAGCGTTGCGCTCCTTGCGGCGGCGCGAGCGTTTGCGAAACATCCGGCGCCTCGTCCCGTGTCTGTTCATCTGGCATGGCGCGGAGGAGCGCGGTCTCTTGGGGTCGCGTTGGTACGTAGCGCACCCGACCGTGCCGCATTCGCAGATCGTCGCGGTGCTCAACGCCGACATGATCGGTCGGAACAACCCAGACAGCGCGGCGCTGCTCGGCGCGCAGCCGCCGCACAAGAACTCGAATGCGCTCGTGGCGGCGGCGCTTCGTGTGAACGACGAGCTGACGCAAGTTCAAGCTGGATACGATCTGGGATCGCCCAACGCACTCCGAAGGCTGGTACTTCCGGAGCGATCACCTGCCGTATGCGAGGGCGGGAATTCCCGCGATCGAGTTCAGCACGCTGCTCCACCCGGACTACCACACGCCGCGCGACGAACCCGCGCGGATCGACATACCGAAGCTCACAAAGATGGCGGAGTGGATGTATGCAACCGGGTGGGTCGTCGCCACCGCGAAGGAACGTCCGGATGTGATCCCGGGTTTCCGGCTCGAGCGGTGACGATCGTCGGGTGACGCCGAGTTGTTCCGCGGCGTCCATCTCGCGAAAAATTTGCACCGAAAGACGGTTTGACAGAATGGGTACGTGGTGACCGAACAGTTACGCGGTTCTCTTGCCCACGTGCCGCGCCCGACCGTAAGATGTGGGTCCCTTTCTTCACCTCCCTCCGAGAGATTTGCATGAAGAGACTCCTGCTTGTCGCCGCCGCCGCGATTGGCGTGCTTGCGGCTGGCATGGCCACGCCGCTGCGCGCGCAGGGCGTGACGACCGGTGGCCTCACCGGCTATGGTGACTGACGAGAACGGACAGCCAATCGAGGCTGCGCAGGTTCAGCTCAAGAACAATGCGACCGGCCGCATCACCGGCGCGCTCACGCGCGCGAGCGGTCTGTATCTCATTCAGGGCATCGAGCCGGATGCCAACTACTCGATCACCGTTCGCCGCATCGGCTTCGAGCCGCAGACGCGCGATCGCCTCACGATCACGCTGAACCAAACGCGCCGCGAAGATTTCAAGCTGTCGCGCCAGGCGACGGTGCTGAACAAGATCCAGGTCGTCTCGACGACCGACCCGGTCATCAACGCGACGAAGTCGGGCACCGGCACCGTGGTGTCGGATTCAGCGCTGCATCGTCTGCCGACGCTGAACCGCAACTTCTCGGACTTCGTTCAGCTGGTTCCGCAGGTGTCGACGACGACCGGCTATCTCTCGGGCGGCGGCGTGAACCTGCGCCAGAACGCGATCCAGATCGACGGCGCGCAAGCTGGCGACCTCTTCGGCCTCGGCACCACGGGCCAGCCGGGCAGCCAGGCGAACGCGAAGTCGATCGGCCTCGACGCGGTGAAGAGCTATCAGGTGCTGCTCTCGCCGTTCGACGTTCGCCAGGGCAACTTCGGCGGCCTGCTCATCAACGCGATCACGAAGAGCGGCACGAACGATTTCCACGGCTCGCTGTTCGGCTACACGCGCAACCAGAGCCTCACGCGCTCGCAGTCGTACCTCGCCGACTACTCGCAGCAGCAGTACGGGTTCTCGCTCGGCGGCCCGATCCTGCGCGACAAGATGTTCTTCTTCGTGAACGGCGAGTGGCAGAAGCTGCAGACGCCGGCGCTCGGACCGTACATCGGCTCGTCGGATCAGTCGAAGTCGGCAGGCAGCGTCGATCAGCAGCTGCAGAGCATCATGAGCACCTACGGCCTGGCCGACGTCGGCAGCGGCGGATCAGGTGCAGAAGCAGAACCCGAACCGCAACATGTTCGCGCGGTTCGACGCGTACCTGCCCTGCAACACGCACTTCGTGCTTCGCCACAACTACGCGAGCGCGGACCAGACGACGTTCAGCCGCGGCGCGGCGTCGTCGGCGAATCCGAACTTCAACCTCACGTCGAATCTCTACCTCTTCAGCAGCAAGACCAACGCGACGGTCGCCGAGTTCCTCACGAACTGGCAGAACGGCATGTACAACGAGCTGCTGCTGAACCTCACGAAGACGTCGGACTTCCGCACGGTGCCGCAGCGCTATCCCGCAGCTGACGATCAGGGGCATTCCGCGCTCGGACGGCGAGCTCGGGCACGGCGAACTTCGTCATCGGCACGGAAGCGTCGTCGCAGGGCAACACGCTCGACCAGCGCACGTTCGAGATCACGGACAACTTCACGATTCCGGTCGGCACGCACGCCTTCACGTTCGGCGTGAAGGATCAGTTCTACAAGCCGATCAACCTGTTCGCGCAGAACTCGCTCGGGTCGTGGACGTTCAACGATCTGGCGTCGCTGCAGAGCGGGCGTCGCGTCGAGCTACTCGGTGAGCGCGCCGAAGCCGGCCGATCCGGCGCACGGCCTCGCGACGTTCCATGCGAGCATGCTCGCGTCTGTATGCGCAGGACAACTGGCAGGTCACGCCGCGTCTCTCGGTCACCGGCGGCGTCCGCTACGACGTGCCGAACTTCGACGACACGCCGCCGACCAACCCGTCGGTGCAGAGCGAGTACAACCGCGACACGCACAACGTGCCGGGCAACGGCGTCTTCTCGCCGCGCCTCGCGTTCAACTGGGACGTGACGGGTGACCAGGTGAACCAGCTTCGCGGCGGCATCGGCGAGTTCACGGGTCCGCCGCCGTTCGTGTATCTGTCGAACGCGTATCGGCAACTCGGGCCTCACCGGCTTCGCGTCGCTGACGTGCAGCGGTTCCACGACCGGCGCGACGTCGCTCGCCGTGCCGGCGTTCAACCAGGCGAGCATCAACACGCCGCCGACCGCGTGCGCCGCGGCCGCAGGCAAGGCTGGCGCGACGGTCGCGAACAGCTCGTCGATCAACACGACGGACCCGAACTTCAAGTTCCCGCAGTACATCAAGGCGACGTTGGGCTGGGATCATCGTTTCATGAACGACATCATCGGAACGATCGAGGGTCTGTACACGCGCTCGAGCAACAACGTGTTCTATCAGAACCTCGCGCTCGCGGGCCAGCAGGGCACGGACGCGCACGGCCGCATGCTCTACGGCACGCTCACGGCGACGGGCGGCACGGCGACGTTCAAGGCGACGCCGAGCAACCGCACGACGGTGCTCGACATGTCCAACTCGTCGGGCGACTACACGTACAGCTTCACCGGCCAGCTCCAGAAGGCGTTCACGACGAACTTCGAGGGCTCGATCGCCTACACGTACCAGCACGTCGATGGACGTGACGTCGACGACGAGCAGCACCGCGGGCTCGAACTATCGCTATCAGCGTGACGTGAGCGGCGACATCTACGACAAGTCGGTGTCGACGTCGAAGTACGACCAGCCGAACCGCATCATCGCGACGGGCACGTATCGCGTCTCGAAGACGCTGACCGACATCTCGGTCGTGTACACCGGCAATTCGGGCGCGCCGTTCGACTACGTGTACGGCATCGGCTCGGGCACGGGCTCGGGCGATGCGAACGCCGACGGCCAGTCGCAGAACGATCTCATCTACGTGCCGAAGAACGCGCACGACCAGAGCGAGATCCTGTTCACCGGCTACAACAGCACCAATCCGCAGACAGTTGCGGCCGCGAACGCAATGGCCGACGGATTCGAGAAGCTGATCAACAGCATGGACTGCCTGAACAGCCAGCGCGGCACGATCATGAAGCGCAATTCCTGCCGCAACCCGTGGGTGAACGAGGTCGATCTCACGGTCGCGCAGAACCTCGGCTGGCGCTTCAACAACATGCAGGTCCGGTTCGACATCATCAATTTCGGCAACCTGCTCAACAAGAACTGGGGCAAGCAGGCGTTCTCGGATCAGGGCGCGACGTGCGGCCAGATCTGCAGCGCGACGCTCCCGGGTCTGACGCAGACCGGCAACAAGCTGCCGGCCGGCGTCACGAACAGCCCGCTGGCGCAGGGCATCTACACGTTCGACACGAAGTTCACGCCGTTCAACTCGAACTTCGCGGCATCGAACTACCGGATGCAGGCGTCGATTCGGTACAGCTTCTAAGGCGATCACGCGTCAGGTCTTGTGTGTGCGGGCGCGGGGATTCTCCCCCGCGCCCGCATTGCGTTTGGGGTGGGGTTTCGCGATGAAGGACGAATTCTTAGCTTTGAGGGCTCGGGGCGGGCTTTGTCGGGCCGCCTCGATGTGTTCGGCTAGGTAGCTCAGTTGGTAGAGCAGCGGACTGAAAATCCGCGTGTCGGCAGTTCGATTCTGCCCCTAGCCATTTCCCCCGGAACGTACGAAAACGGCCACCCGATCGGGTGGCCGTTTGCGCTGCAGACCAATCAAACCAGCCTACTTCGTCACCGACGGCTGCGGCGCGGTGCGCACATAGCCGCCGTGCCCGCCCTTCTTGCACGCGGTAAACGAAGCACTCACGACCAGCGCGAGCACTGCGTATCGAACGATTCGCATCATGACTCCCGGAATTCGAGCAATCCAATGGTGGAACGATGTGAGCGTCGTCGCCGGAGAAACAACCGTCGCCCTGCCTCCGAAACGCCGGCGCACTGCTGAACCGGACAGTGAATCCGACGACAGGGGCGCCGGTTCTCATCGGATCTATTTCGACGGCTTCGCGAGCTCGCGCACCCAGATGTTCCGGAAGCTGATCGGCGGGCTCGGGTCACCGTGCGCCTGCAGCAGAATCGACAGCGGGCCGTGCGCCTTGTACTCGGGCTGGCCGATGTACTTCGTGTCGCCGCGCAGCGCGACGCTGTTCTGGACCAGCACGCCGTTGTGAATCGCGGTGACGTAGGCCGGCGTCGCGACCGAGCCGTCGGCCTTGAACGTCGGCGCCGTCCAGATCACATCGTACGTCTGCCACTCGCCCGGCTTACGCATCGCGTTCACGAGCGGCGGATACTGCTTGTAGATGCTCGCGGCCTGGCCGTTCACGTAGGTCTTGTTGTTGTACGAGTCGAGCACCTGGAGCTCGTAGCCGTAGTCGTTCTCCCATCCCAGATACACGCCGCTGTTGCCGCGCGCTTGGTCAGCTCCGGTGACGTCGGTCGGGACGCGCCACTCGATGTGCAGCTGGTAGTTCGTGAATTTCCGCCGCGTGTGAATGTCTCCGGCAGATTTGCTCACCGTGAGGACGCCATTCGCGACCGTCCACTTCGCGGGTGAATCGCCCTTTGCCGACACCCACTCGTCGAGATTCTTGCCGTCGAAGAGCACGATTGCGTCCGACGGCGGATCGGCGTCGGTTCGACCGGGTGTGATCACCGTCGGCACGGGAGTCCAGACCTCGGTGTCGGCGGGCTTGGCCGACGTTTTTGGCGTCTGGGCGTTCACGGCAGCGGCGAAGAGGAGTGCGGGGAGTGGAACGAGAGCGTTGAAGAAAACGCGTCGCATGCGAGGTCCGGAAGAGAGTGTTGCCTTATCATGGCGCGATCGCGGCGCCGCGCAAGCCGACCGCGACTATCTGCTCGCGCGACGGCGGAGCTCGCTCAACGCGGCGTCGAGGCGCTGCCCAAGCACCGGCGCTTCGCGCCGGCTGAACGTGGCGGTGAGATGGTTGCCGTCGCGGAACACGATGACCCCATTCTGAACGACCGGGCACACGGCGCGGCCGCAGATCGCGTCGTTCATGTCGACGAACGCGAGCGTCGACACGCCCCGCGCCGCCTCGGTCTGCGCGGCCACCGCGCTCGGCACGAGCGATTCGTCGAGCCTGTACGCGCACGGCGAGTCGCTGAACGGCGCGCCGCTCGCCCGTCGCGACAAACACGATGGGACGTCGAATCCGGCATTCGGCGTTCCGCGAATCGCCACCGTGTTGATTCCAGCGCGCGCCAGCGTCACGTACGTGCGGCGAAGCCCGGCCCGCCACTGGTTGGCGGAGATCTGCCAGTCCGCCGCCGGCCCGTTGCGGTCGACGTAATGATCGAAGCTCGAGAGCACGACGGCCAAGGGGTGCATCGCGACGATTCGTCCGAGCATTGCGCGCCGCCACGACGTACACTCGGAGTAGTAGCGCTTGAGTCGGGTGTTCACGAGCTCGGGCAGGTCGGCGACGGGACAAGCGGGCTTGATCATCGCCACGACTCGCCAATCTCGCGCACGCGCCAACCGGTCCATCGCCGGCAGCCAATGCTCCGCGTGCGAGTCTCCGAACAGCACGACGACCTGACGCGAGCGCGTATTGCCGAATTCGCAAGACGCCGTTGCGTTCTCGAGCAGCGAGCCCCAGCACTGGTGGTCCATGCCGTCGTCGCGCGCGGCGGCGATCCGGCGCTGCACAGGCGTCGCCGCGCTGCGCGTTCCGGCGATCAGCGCGCCGTATGCGACCAACGCGATGACGATGCTCGTCGCCAACGCGGCGAGATTGATGAAATGCGGCCGTCGCTTGAACCAATCGCTGCGGCGAGCCGGCTTCTCGACGAACCGATGCGTGACGACCGCGAGCCCCAGCGCGACGAGCGACCACGCGGCGCGACCGGCGACGCCGATCTTCCAATCGATCACGGCACCGAGTCCGACCAGCGGCCAGTGCCAGAGATACCACGAGTACGAGACGCGGCCGAAGAACCGAAGGAGCGGCGTACCGAGCGCGCGGCTCACGGCGCCGTCTGGCGCGCGACGCCCGCCGATGAGGAGCGCCGCGGTTCCGGCCACGGGCAGCACCGCCGCGCTTCCGGGATACGGAGTCGCCTCGTGCAGCAGCCATGCGGCTGCGCCTATCGCGAGGAGTCCAGCGACCTGCAGCGTGATGCCTACGCGCTCCGATTTCGGCGATTCATTCGTGATGGCGAGGGCGACGACGCCGCCGACGGCGAACTCCCAGATGCGGGTCGGCATGCCGAAGAATGCCCACGGCTGCGCCACGCGGGTCACCCAGAGCGACGCGAACAGGGACAGCGTTCCCGCCACGCCCAACGCGGCGAGCACGCGCTTGCGTGTCTCATCTTCGCCGTGGCCGGCCCAGTTGCGACCGATGAACGCGAAGAGCAGCGGCCACACGATGTAGAACTGCTCTTCGACGGCGAGCGACCACGTGTGAAGGAACGGATTGTCCGACGTCGCGTGATAGTTGATCGCGCCGTTGGCGAAGACGACGTTGCCGTAGTGCAGCGCCACCGCGCGCGCATCCGAGGCAATCGCCGGGCGATCGATCGGCGCATAGATCCACAGTGTGAGCGCGATCGTCGCGAGCACGACGACCGCGAATGCCGGCAGAAGTCGCCGGGCACGCCGGGCATAGAACTCCGGCAGATCGACGTCGCCGGTCGCGACGAGCTCGCGCGCGAGCATCCCGGTGATGAGATAGCCCGACAGCACGAAGAACACGTCGACGCCTACGTAGCCGCCGGCCAGCCTCGAGACACCGGCGTGGAACGCGACGACGAGCAGAATCGCGATCCCACGCAGCCCCTCGATGTCGGTCCGGTACTCGCCGCGCTCGGGGATCATCTGTCCCAGTACGGGTGTCGGCCTGCTGCGGGTTTCTCGGACGCGAGTTTTACCACGGATCGGCACGGGCGCGAACGGATCGGAACGGAAGAGCGGACCCCTTCCTGATCTATCGAGCCGAGGATCGTCGTCGCCGAATGACTACTGATACTGGATGTAGAGCGGCATCGGATTGAGCGCCAACACGGCGGCGGGCGTCATCAGCTTGCTGCCCTTCTTCGTGTCGTTCTTGTAGAAGAGCTTGAAGCCCGTGTACTCCACCGGGTACTTGTAGACGTACGCTCGGTAGGACTCGCGCTTGAGCGACGGCGGTCCCCAACCGTCCATGTTCATGACGATCTGCACGCGCGGGTCGAGCTTGATCCGTTTATAGCCCGTGACCATGTCGCGCGTAAAGCGGTGCACGACGAGCACCTTGGGCGGCAGCTTTTCCGACGTCACGAGGTCCTGCAACAGACCCGACGCATAGTTGATGTCGGCCGCGTCGAACGTCCCGATCCTGGTGCCCGGCACGTTGCCGCGCTTCATGGAGAACTCGGGATCGATCGCGAGATGGACGTCGGGTCGCTTGAGGAACGGCGTGAGTCGCGGCAGCTCCTCCTGCAGCGTCCCCTGCCCGACCTGCACGTCGAGGAACATGATCGCGTCGCGCTTCTTCGCCCAGGCGTAGACCCTCTCGATCAGTGCGCTGTCCATGCGCATGCGGTACTTGCCCGACGTCCCTGGCTGGTCCTGGGCCACGACCGCGATCAGATGGAGCGCCGGCTGCACGGGATGCGACGGGTCGGCTGCGTTCCACGCGGCGACCTCGCCGTCGAGCTTGGCCAGCATGTCGTCCGGGGGCAGCTCGCCGAGAATGCCCATTCGCTTCTGGAGCGGATTGCCGTAGTAGGCGACGATCCGCTTGAAAGGGAGAATCGATCCAGGCAGCGGGTCCGGCGCGCTCGCGACTGGCCAAACAGGCTCGGGAGCCTTTGGCTTTGGCGTCGCCTTCGAGGCCGACTTGCTCGTCGATTTCGGCGCCGATTTGCTGGCCGATGGCGGGCTTGCCGGCCTCTTCGCTTGTGCGCCAGCCGTGCTCGTATAGCCAGCGAGGCCGAAGACACCCATAATCAGCACTCCCGCCCAGCGGCGGGCGGTCGTTCGCGACAGCTCACTCATCCGGTTGTATACCCCCCCTTTCACCGACTTGCTCAAATGCCCTGGCAGCAGAACTACGATCCGTTGCACGGGCCGCTCTCCACGATCGCCGCGGCGCTGCCCCTCGCCGTCCTTCTTGGACTGCTCGCGCTTCGCCGAGTCACCGCGTACGTCGCCGCGTTGGCGGGCTTGGCCACCGCAATCGTCGTAGCAGTCGCAATCATCGGCATGCCGGCGACGATGGCGGGCCGAGCCGCACTGTTCGGCGCGGCGTACGGCCTCCTCCCGATCGGCTGGATCGTGCTCAACGTGATCTTCATGTATCGTATCACGGAAGAGCGCGGCGTGTTCGTTACGCTACAACGCGCGATCACTGGCATCACGAGCGACCGCCGGCTTCAGCTGTTGCTCGTCGCGTTCTGTTTCGGTGCCTTCTTCGAGGGAGCCGCCGGGTTCGGCACTCCGGTGGCCGTGACCGGCGCGATGCTCATCGGCATCGGATTCCCACCGCTCGAGGCGTCCGCGCTTTCCCTGATTGCCAACACCGCTCCGGTCGCGTTCGGCGCGCTCGGAACGCCGGTCATCGCACTGCAGGGCGTCACCGGGCTCGATCTCGGGCATCTGAGCGCAATGGTCGGCCGACAGCTCCCCTTCTTCTCGCTCATCGTTCCGTTCTGGCTGATCGTCGCATACTGCGGCTGGAAGGGAATGCTCGAGGTGTGGCCCGCGATCTTCGTCGCGGGAATCTCGTTCGCGATCCCGCAGTTTCTCGTGTCGAACTATCACGGGCCCTGGCTCGTGGACATCGTCGCGTCAGCGTCATCCATGCTTTGCCTCGGCGCCTACCTGAAACTGACGCGTCGAAGTCGCGCGACGGAGACGCCGCCCGCTGCCGAGCCGGACGTGGTGGCGCTGTCGGCGACGTCGGCGGCGCGCGCGACGCGCACGCCCGCATCGTTCGGAACGGCGATTCTTCCGTGGGTCATCCTCGTGATCGTCGTGTTCGCGTGGGGGACGCCGCAGGTGAAAGGCTTCCTCAACGGCCTGTCGGCGCCGAGCTTCGTGATTCCGGGGCTCGACAAGATGGTGGCCAGGGTTGCTCCCGTCGTCGCAAAGCCGACGCCGGAGGCGGCGGTGTACGTGCTCACGTGGCTGTCCGCGACGGGGACGGCGATCCTGATCGCCGCGATTCTCGCCGGGCTGATGCTTCGCTATTCGGTCATGGACCTCGTGCGACGGTACTTCGGCACGCTGCGCGTCGTGTGGCCGTCGCTGCTGACGATCGCCGCGATGCTCGCGCTCGGGTACACGACGCGCTTCTCGGGCGAAGATGCGATTCTCGGATTGGCGTTCGCGCACACCGGCGTCGCCTATCCGTTCTTCGCCGCCATGCTCGGCTGGCTTGGTGTGGCGGTGACGGGCAGCGACACGTCGTCGAACGTGTTGTTCGGAAGCCTGCAGACCATCACCGCGAATCGATTGGGGCTCAGCCCCGTGTTGATGGCCGCGGCCAACAGCTCAGGCGGCGTGATGGGGAAGATGATCGACGCGCAGAGCATCTGCGTCGCGAGCACGGCGACCGAGTACGTCGGCCACGAATGGCGAATTCTGCGATTCGTGTTCTTTCACAGTCTGATGTTGGCGGGGCTGGTGGGACTACTCGTGCTGCTCCAGCAGTATGTGTTTACCGGAATGATCGTTCGGTAGTCGCATACCGCTACCAACGCCGGGTCAGTCCGCGCGGATCGCGCTCTGTGGATCGATCGCCGCCGCTCGCCGCGCCGGGAGGTATCCCGCGAGAACCGCGATGCCGAAGAGTACGATCGCGGCAACCACGAAGGTGACCGGATCGAGCGGGCTCACGTCGAACAGCAGCGTGCGCAGCACGCGCGTGAGCGCCAGTGCCCCAACGAGGCCAATCGCGAGCCCCACGCCCGCGACGCGCGCCGTCTGTCCAACGACGAGGCGTAAAACGCTTCCCGCTGTCGCGCCGATCGCCAAGCGGATGCCGATCTCTCGCGTGCGCAGTGTGACCGCGTAGGCCATCAGGCCATAGATGCCGGCGGCAGCGAGAACGAGCGCAAGCAGCGCGAATCCGCTCAGGAGCAGCGTGTTGAACTCTCGTCCGGCGAGCGTGTTCGCGACGCCCTCCGCGACGAGCCGCGGACCGACGATCGGAAGCTCCGGATCGGCGCCTCTCACGACTTGGCGAACGGCGCCGAATACCGCCGTGGGCTCGCCGCCGGTGCGAATGACGTACACCGCGCTGCGCATGAAGCGCGATGCTGTGCTCGTGTCCGCCTGCAGAGCCGGGAAGTAGACCATCGGCTCCTGGGGCGCGTCGAGCGACGCTCCTTTCACATCGCCAACGACGCCCACGATCGTGCACCACGGATCGGGAGACGTCGGGCTTCCCCACTTGATACGCTGGCCGATAGGACTGCTGGCTGACATGAACTGGCGAGCCAGCGTCTCGTTGACGATGGCGACGCGCGGCGTCTGCGCGGTCTCGCGACCACTGAATGTCTGCCCGGCGCGAATGGGAATGCGCATCGTCTCGAAGTAGCCTGGAAAGACGAGCGTTGCACCCGCGCTTGGCACTTTGCCGAGGTCTCGTCCCTCGAGCGAGAAGCTGATCGACGAGATGCTGCTCGACGCCGATGCGGCGGTCACCGCCGGAATCACCCGCAGCCGCTCGATGATGTCTCGCTCGAAGCGCACGACGTCCGCCGGCGTCGGGTACCGATAGTCGTGCAGGCCGAGCGTGATGGCAGCGAGATGGCTGGGATCGAATCCGGGATCGACGTTTCGGGCGTTGATGAGGCTACGCACCATCAGCCCGGCGCCGGTGACCATGATGGTCGCGAGCGCGATCTCGCTCAACACGAGAGTGCGACGGCCTCTCTGCCGCGCGGGTCCGCTGCTCGTCGCACGCCCTTCGTCGCGCAGCGCGCCGGCAAGCGCGCGCTCGGGCTGCTGAAACGCCGGAAGCAGAGAGATGACGATCGCCGTGACGACCACGATTGCCGCCGTCGCGATGAGCACACGACCGTCGACCGATATTTGATAGCCTCGGAGCAAGGCCTGCGGGGCGCGCGCGACGAGCGCGCGCGAACCCCAAACCGCGAGCGCGACGCCGAGCGCACCGCCGACCGTGACGAGTACGAGGCCTTCCGTGAGAAACTGTCGCGCGAGCCGGCTGCGCGACGCGCCGAGCGCGCGACGAATCGACAGCTCGCGCTGCCGGGCCGCCGCATGCGCGAGCAGAAGACTGGAGACGTTGATGCACGCGATGAGGAGCACGAGTCCAACGGCAGCGAGCAGCACGAGCATCGATCGCTGCACCGAGCCAACCGCGCGTTCGTGAAGCGAAAATGCATCGGCGCGAATGAGACGATTGCCGTACGCACCGGGATGTGCCTGCGCGAGACCGCCGGCGACATCCATCACTCCTCGCTTCGCTTGCTCCAGCGTCACGCCAGGCGCGAGACGCCCAATGAGGAACGTGTCGTAGCTATTCCCGCGTGCGTGCTCGACCGCCGGCGTGATCCAATAGGGTGAGAAGACGTCGGCGACGTCGCCGCCAATGCCCGGCAGCGGAAACGAGAAACGCGGAGGCATCACACCCACGACGGTCGTTGGAACGCCGTTGATGCCGATCGTCTGTCCGATGACTGCCGAGTCGGCGCCGAAGCGACGGCGCCAGAAAGCGTCGCTGAGCACGGCGACGCTCGGCACGCCGAGGGCGTCGTCGCCTGGCAGGAACGCTCGTCCGTGCGCGGCATTGACGCGCAGCACCTTGAAGAGCGACGCCGACACCGCGGCGGCGGAGACCCGCTCCGGGTCTCCGTGGCCGGTGATCGAGAAGGTCGTGCCCCCGTAGATCGCGACGCTCTCGAAGATGCGGCCTTCGAGGCGGCGGTAGTCGGAGTACTCTGGCGTCGAGATCACGCCGAAGTTTCCGCCGCCGAACTGGGGCAACTCCTCACCGACGAGCACGAGCCGGCTCGCGTCCGGAAATGGGAGCGGCCGGAACAACACTGCGTCGACGACGCTGAAGATCGACGTGTTGGCGCCGATGCCGAGCGCGAAGCACAGCACGGCGGCGATGCCGAGCGACGGCGCGCGCCGCAGTTGCCGGAACGCGAACCGTACATCGGCGACGAGGACGTGCACCGCTTCGCTCGTCGCTCGTTCTCTCTCCCACTGTGAATCGATGGTCGCGCACCGCTCGCGCACGGCGATCAGGTCACCCAATCGGCGCTCGGCTTCGGCGCGCGCGGTGGCGGGGTCCATACCGCTCGCGACGTACTCGTCGCAGCGTGCCTCGAGGTGGAAGCGCAGCTCGTCGTCGAGGTCGCGCGACGGATCTCGTCCCCAGAAATGGAAGTAGCGGTTCCAGCGCTTCGGCGCGCGCATCGGTTATCCGGCCCACGACGGCTCGTCGGTCGACGTCAAGACTTTGCTGACGGCGCCGGAGAAGGCGGACCAACTGGACATTGCAACGCGCAACTGCTGCTTGCCGCGTGCGGTGAGCTCGTAGTACTTCGCGCGGCGATTGTTCTCGGAGAGTCCCCAGTCGGACGTGATCCAACCGCGCTTCTCGAGGCGATGCAGCGCGGGGTAGAGCGATCCCTCCTCGATGCGAAGCACGTCGCCGGTGATCTGTTGGATCCAGCGCGCGATGCCATAGCCGTGCGTCGAGCCCCAGCTCAGTGTTTTGAGAATCAGAAGATCGAGCGTGCCCTGCAGGAGCTCGACGGTTTCGTTGGCCATAGGCGTCCCCTAGAGCGTCTCTGGGAAGATAGGAGCGACCCATAGAACGTCAAGGGAAAACCAGAGTTCGGGGTTAACCGCAAACCCCCGAACCCTCAACGTCCGAGCGCGACCGCTCAGTCCCATTTTCGAACACTGCACAGCACCCGAACGAAATGCACACAATTCCCTAAGTAACTTTCCGCGAACGACATGCGTACTACTGAGCGAGGGCACGGCTCTTCCATAGGCAAACCCTTCGAGAAGTTGCTGTGTCTCACTGTGTGGAGGGGTGCGGAGCAGGGAGTGACGAGGCGCTGAAGCCTTGGACCTGCAACTCCGAGCAGCCAAGCCTCATCCAAAGACCTCTAGTACCGCCGGTCGGTTCGTCATGCCTCCCCTGTCGTTCCTCGTCGATCCCTACGCTGACACGCTCGAGTTGCCGGTTTCCGGCGACATCGGTCCGGTGTCGGTCGCGTGGGAGCACGAGCAAGTCGTCAAACACCTCGGCGCACATTTCCAGATCGTCCGCGAAATCGGTCGCGGCGGAATGGGCGTCGTGTTCCTTGCGCGCGACATCGCGCTGCATCGGTTGGTGGCGATCAAGGTTCTGCGTTACGAGTTCACCGCATCGGAGGAACATCGAGAGCGGTTCCGTCGCGAAGCGCGCATGACCGCGCGCCTGAACCATCCGAGCATCGTTCCCGTGCATTCGTTCGGCGAAGTGCCGGCGGACGATCCATACGGCGCGCCGCTCGTCTACATCGTCATGAAGTACGTGCACGGTGAATCGCTCGCGGAGCGGATGCGCCGCGAGCGAACGGTCCCGGCGGCCGAAGTGCAGCGAATTCTTCGCGACCTCGCGCTCGCGCTCGATTCGGCGCACCGCGACGGCGTCGTCCACCGCGATCTCAAGGCGGAAAACATCCTCCTCGAGCGCGCCAGCGGCCGGGCCCTGCTCACGGATTTCGGCGTCGCCTTGCAGCGGTCGCTCGATCCGGTGCGCGCGGACTCGTCCCACGCGTTCGGCACGCCGCACTACATGTCGCCCGAGCAGGCCGCCGGCGAGCTCGACATCGACGGTCGCAGCGATCTGTACTCGATCGGTGTGCTGGGCTACTACATGCTGACCGGGGCACTGCCCTTCAACGGCGCGACCTTCGAGGCGCTCGCCGCGAAGCACATCGCCGAAGTGCCTTCGCCCCTGTCTCCCGACGTACCGCCGGCGCTTCGTGGCGCGATCGAGCGATGCCTGCTCAAGCAGCGCGAAGCTCGGTTTCGCACGGGCCGCGATCTGGCTGACGTGCTCACCGCGACTCCGGTGCGCCGGCGCTGGTTTGGGCGCCAGCGGACGATGGCCACGTCGGCGCTGTTCCGCGCGCGGGTCGTCGCCGAGCTCGCGATGTTCACCGCCGCGCTGCGGGCGGTGTTTCGCTGGACAATGATCTGAGCGTGTTCCTTCGGAGGGCTCGGGGGAGCCGAAGGGGGGTCGCGATACGTCGCGGCCCTCTTTCATTTATGGGTCTCTCGAACCGCACAATCGCGGATCGAGGCAGGAATGCACGTTCACGATCTCGGAGACTCGGATGACGAGACTGCTTGGCTCGTTCGCGCGCCGCGCGGGAATCATGTTCTTCGTACTCGCGGCGACGGCGAGCATCGTCGCGGCGCAAGCCGCGCGCTCGACGACGGTCATTCTCGTGCGTCATGCCGAAAAGGCGGCGCAGCCGGCCGACGATCCGCCGCTCACGCCGGCCGGCGAAGCGCGCGCGCGCGACCTCTGGACTGCGATCAGGGACGCCGGCGTGACGGCGGTGATCACGACGCAGTACGCGCGAACACGAGCGACCGCACAGCCGACCGTCACCGCCACGCATCTCACGCCGGAAATCATCCGTGCTGCGGGTGAAACCCACGCGCAAGACGTTGCCGCCGCGGTGCGAAGGCACGCTGGCCAAACCGTGCTCGTCGTCGGACATTCCAACACCATCCCGGCGATCGTGGAAGCGTTGGGCGCCGCACGCCCGGCTCCGATCTGCGATCCGGAGTACGACAATCTCTACGTCGTCACGATCGCCGGCGATGGAAAGGCCGGGCTCGTGCGATCGAAGTTTGGAGTACCGACGCCGGTCGAGCCGACCTGCGCGACGGCGCGCTGACGCCGCCGCTTCACCCGCGCATTAGAGAATGCTCGTCGCGATCACCGGCGCGGACGGATTCATCGGCAGGAATCTGACGCGCCTCTTCGAGACCGAAGGCTGGACGGTTCAGCCGATCGTGCGGCGCGACTTCGAGACCGGTCTCGTCGAGCGCCGGCTGTTCGGCGCGGACGTCGTCGTGCATGCCGCTGGCGCGACTCGGGCGCCGACGCGGGCGCGGCTCATTGCGTCGAACGTGACGCTCACGGCTCGCGTCATCGACGCGGCGCGCCGCGGACGCGTGGGCCGCGTCGTGCTCATCTCGTCTCAAGCCGCCGCGGGGCCGGCGGCGTCCGTCGATTGCCCGGTTGCGGAGGACGCCGAGCCTGCGCCGGTCGAGGCGTACGGCCGCAGTAAGCTCGACGCCGAGCAGGTGGTTCGCGACGCGACCGACGTGCCGTGGGTCATCGTGCGGCCGGCGGCCGTGTATGGTCCGCACGACCGCGACTTCATCGCGATGTTTCGGCTCGCTCGCCGCGGAATCGCGGTGCACCCGGCGAACCGCGATCACTGGATCTCGATCGTGTACGCCGACGACGTCGCGCGCGGCGTAGTGCTTGCGTCGAGCCGGCGGGAAGCGCTGGGCGGCACGTTCTTCGTGGCGAACGAACATCCCGTGCAGTGGCGCGACCTGTTTCACGAGGCGGCGCGCTGCGCAGGGTGCCGTATTCACACGGATGTCGAGGTTCCGGCGTGGCTCGTTCAAGCCGGAGCCGTCGCCGGCGACGCGGCGGCCCGAATCTCGGGCCGTGCGGGGTTGCTCACGAGCGGAAAGGTGGCGCTGGCCAAGCCACGATATTGGGTTTGCTCGGCTGAACGAATTCGGCGTACGCTCGGGTTCGTGTCGCTGATGGGTCTGCCGGAAGGCCTCGCGGAGACCTATCGCTGGTATCTCGCACAAGGATGGCTCTGAGCAGATGGTTCGTCGCTGGATTGTCTTGATGATCGTGGTCGCGGGCGGCGCCGAGGCGCAGGCGTCGCCCACGGTGCCTCCAGTTGCTCGGGTCTATCGCGACATCGCGCGACTGGGAGCGCTCGGACTCCTCGATACTTTGCTCGTCGGATCACGACCGTACAGCGAGCGAGAGATCACGCGGCTGCTCGGCGAAGCACAGACCAACCTCAGTCGGAATCCTGCCGCGGCCGAATGGGCGTCGCGAATCATTTCGCTCGATCTCGCGCGGTACGGCGCGCATGTGAATCGACCGTTCGACGCGGCGCGGGCCGATGCGGTGCTGCTCGACAGTCCCTATCGAGCGGCGCCCGCCGACCAGAACGGAACGATCGACGCACCGATCAATCCGTTCGCAGCCGATCGCAGCGGGCGGCCGCTGGCCGATGGCAGCACGCTCGCCCTGGAGTCGACACACTCGGTGATCCTCGGACCATACGTCGGCGCGTCGATCTCGCCGCGGCTCTCGCTGCTCGACTCGCGCGGCGGAAGCTCGTCGGCTCGACTCGCGCTCCAGTCGGGTGAGATCAACGCGGTCTTCGCGGGACTCTCGATCGAAGCGGGACGTACGTATGCCGCTTTCGGGCAGTCGACGACCGGCGGCCTGCTGCTCTCGCCCGGCGCACCGCCCCTCGACATGGTTCGGATCTCGAACGACCGTCCGTGGATGGTACCGCTGTTCTCGCGCGTCTTTGGGCCGGTCTACGGGTCGCTGCTCGTCGCCGATCTGGGAACGCGAACCGTGCATCCGCACTCGAAGCTCGTCGCGTATCATCTCGCGATGCTGCCGCATCCGCAGCTCGAGCTTGGCGCGGAAGTCATCGACGCGATGGGTGGACACGGCGGACAACCGGCCACCTTCGGCGATCGCGTGCTGGACGCGATCCCGGTGGTCGACGCCGTTCGGACGAAATCGGATTTCCAGTTCTCGAACAAGATGGCGGGCGTGGATTTTCGGTGGCGAATGCCGCGGTGGAGCGGATTCGAGCTCTACCTCGAAGGCGACATCGACGACGTCGACCCGCGCCGCTGGCGGAGTGTCTTCCTCGAGGATGGCGGATACCTCGCCGGCATATCGCTGTCGTGTCTCTTTTCGTGCGGCGCGTTCGCCGTCCGCGCGGAATACCATCAGACGGGGATTCGCTACTACACACACCTGGACTACCCGGTCGCGGCGCGCGGCGTGCTGCTCGGCGACCCGCTCGGACCGCGCGGCAACGGCGCGTATCTGACCGTCGACAACGACCTCGGCAAACGGGGCCACGTGTCGTTCGAGGGGGCGTTCGAGATCCGCAGCGGCGACACCTACGGTTCACAGACGACCGGGCCCAACTCCGCCGGATTCCACTTTGTGCAGATCGCGCAACGGCCCGGCGAAAAGCGATGGCGCGGGCTCGCGACCTGGACGGCGCCAGCCGCAGCGCGCATCGCGCCGAGTGCCAGCGTCGGCATTGAACGCGTGACGAGCTTCGCTTTCGTCGCCGGCGCGGATCGGACGAACGCGATCGCGCAACTCGGGATCGTCGTGTGGCCGTGAACGCGAAGTCGGGACCGGTGGTTGCCTTCACCGTCGATCTCGAGCAGGACTGTCCGCCGTTCCTCTCCGGCTTCCGCGGCATGGAGAATGGATTTCCGGCGCTCGCCGATCTCCTCGCCCGCCTCGGCGTGCCGGCGACGTTTTTCACGACCGGCGACGTCGCGATACGGTTTCCCGACGCCGTTCGTCGGCTCGTCGCGGAAGGACACGAGCTCGGATGCCACGGCATGACGCACACGGCGTTCACATCGCTCGATCCGCCGGCGGCGCGGTTTGAGATCGAGCGCTCGGCGCGTGAGCTGCGAGCATTCGCGCCCGTAACGTCGTTTCGCGCGCCGTATCTTCGGTTTCCCGAGCAGTACGTCGATCTGCTCGAGGCAAACGGCTTCGACCTCGATTCGTCGCAGGCCCGCTACAAGCTCGCGTACTACCGCACGCGGCGACCAGCGCGAATACATCGAGTGCCGGCGTCGGTGACGTCGTCGGTGCTGCGACTGAATAGCGTCGTGCGAAGGGCCTATCTCGCGGCGCTTTCGAGTCCGATCGTGCTGTTCGTCCATCCCTGGGAGTTCGTGGATCTTCGCCGGGAGCGACTCAGATTCGACTGCCGCTTCAAGACGGGCGACACCGCGTTGCGCTGTGTCGAAAGGGTATTGCTGTCATACCGGCGACGAGGCGCGCGATTCGTTCGAATGTGCGAGCTCGGTGGTCAACGCTCCGCGAGCGCGATCGCCTCGGCGTAGAGAGCGGCGTGGGCCTCCAACACGTGAGGCCACGCGAACGGCGCGTGGCTCGCCCGATTGTGTCGGGCGATCGCCGTGCGTCTCGACGGATCGCTGACCAGCTGAGCGACGCAAGCGGCGAGATCGACGTCGGAGTCGGCAAGCAGTCCGTCGACGTCGTGCTCGACGAGCTCGGACACACCGGACGCTCGCATGGCGATGACGGGTAGCCCGGCGCAACGGGCCTCGAGTGCCGCGAGGCCGAACGACTCGCGAATCGTCGGCAGCACGAAAACATCGCTCGTCGCCACGAGACAGCGAATCTCGTCGCGCGATCGATGGCCGAGCAGCTCGATCCGATCAGTGAGACCATGTCTCGCGATGGCGCGCTGGACGCGCGCGCGCAGCGGCCCATCGCCGACGATCCGCAGCTCGGCGCGATGATGGCGCCCGATGAGATCGCCCAGCTCGCGCATCATGCGCACGAGTGCAAGCGGTCGCTTTTTCGGATTGAGGCGCATGACGCTGAGCAATCGAGTCGTGCCGTCGTTGCGATCGGGCGCCGACCCCGCGGCGCGCCAGAAGTCGACGTCGATGCCATTCGGCAGAAGACGAATGGCTCGGCCGGCCGCAATCGGTGCGATGTCACGCGCAACACGCCGGCTCACGGCCGAGAAGCATGCGCGCCAGCGCGACGTGCCAAGCAGTGCGCCCGCGCTGCGCGCGAGGAGTCGCATTTGCGGAACGACCGAGTGAAACGTGAGGACGAGCGGTCGTCCGCCGTGAGCTGCCGCGTGGGCGCCGCCGAGCGCGGCGGGCGACACGATGCTGACGTGTGCGTGGACGACGTCGGGCTGCTCGGTCGCGAGCGCGGCGCCGATCGCGCGAACCCCGGCGGCCGTGATGAGAAACCCAAAATGCGGCGCGCGAGGCGCGTCGACACGAACCACGCGAACACCGTCGACGACGGGCGAGCCCGGAGTCGGCGTGACGACGACGACGTCGTGACCGGCGATCGCGAGATGCTTGGCGAGATCGTGAAGATGCAGCTCGATCCCGCCGACGCGAGGGTGATACCAGTCGCAGACGAGTGCGACTTTCACCGCATCGACGGCATCTGCACGACGGGTTCAGGCACCAGCGCCAGCTCGCGCGCCACTTTCTCGAAGGCCTCGAGCACGCGGTCGACCTGCTCCGGCGAATGTTCGGCGGACATGGACACGCGGATGCGACAGGCGTTGGCCGGAACGGCCGGCGGAACGATCGGATGCGTGAAGATGCCGTTGTCGAACAGCGCGCGCCATACGGTCAGCGCACGGAGCGTATCACCGACCAGAACCGGAATCACCGGCGTCTGCGTGCGTCCGATGTCGAAGCCAATCGATCGGAGACCGGCAGCGACACGTCGGGTGTTGGCCCAGAGCTGCTCGCGTCGCTCGGGTTCGTCGATCAGTACGTCGAGCGCCGCCAATGCGCCGGCGACGGAAGCCGGCGGCATGCTCGCGGTGAAGATGAGCGCCCGGCTGTGGTGCCGGAGATAGTTGACGACGTCGGCGCGTCCAGCGACCACGCCGCCGACCGACGCGAGCGACTTGGAGAATGTCGCAAGCACCAAATCGACGTGCGACTCGAGGCCAAAATGACTCGCGGTGCCAGCGCCATCCGGCCCGAGCACGCCGAGCGCGTGTGCTTCGTCGACGAGCAGTGGAGCGCCGTGCTCTTTGCTGATCGCGACGAGGCGCGGAAGGTCGGCGATGCTTCCTTCCATGGAAAAGACGCCGTCGGTGGCGACGAGCTTTCCCGCGCCGGCGGGCACGCGGGCGAGCTGTCGCGACAGGCCGTCGAAATCGTCGTGAGCGTAGCGATGGACGTCGCCCAGGCCGAGTCGCGCTCCATCGACGAGCGACGCGTGGTCGAGCCGGTCGAGGAAGACGTGATCACCGCGGCCGACGAGTGGACCCAACACGCCGAGGCTTGCCTGATAGCCGGTCGTGAAGACGAGGGCTGCTTCCTTGTGGAAGAAGGCCGCAAGCCGCGCCTCGAGCTCGTAGTGGAGATCGAGTGTGCCGTTCAGAAAGCGGCTTCCGGTCGATCCCGCGCCGTAGCGGAGCGCCGCGCAATGCGTGGCTTCGAGCACGCGAGGATGATGCGTCAGCCCCAGATAGTTGTTGGAGCCGACCATGATCTTCCACTCGCCGTCGATGCGCGCTTCGGTTGCCGTCGTCTCCTGGATGGGCGTGAAGTACGGATAGATGCCCATCGCCTTGACCGCATCGGCGTACGTGTAGTCGCGGCACTTGTCGAGAATGCTCATCGCGGCTGGCTCCGCCTCGCTCAGGACGTCGATGAGGCGATGGGGCGATCGTAGATTCGCCAACGACGGTATGCCTGGGCGCCCAGTGAGACGAGCGGCCGGTTCATCCTGTCGTTGTCTTCGAGAATCCACGACGCCTCGGCGCCGACGCCGCCCCACGCCTTCGCTCGGCGGATCATCTCGTGCATGAACAGCGCAAAGATTCCTCTATTTCGATATTTCGGCTTCGCGCCAAGGATCATGCAGCGACCCGTGCGCAGTTGGCGTTTGGCGCGGAGGATCTTGAAGAGACCGGTCGGAAGCAATCGGCCGTTCCCGACTTGCTTTGAATGCGCGATGATAATCGGGAAGGATGACCATGAATCCGGCGGGCTCGCCGTTCACTTCCGCCATGAACGAGAACTGAGGAAACACGATGTATTTCAAGATCTTTGCTTCATGGAGGAAGCTGTCGTGGGACATCGGAAAGAAGCCCCAGTTCCTCTCCCATGCGGAGTTGTAGATCTCCCAACAGCGTTCGACCTCTGCGTCGAAGTTCTTCAGGTCGAGCGGGCGAAACACGAGCGATTTTTGTTGGAGCGCTCGTTCAGCATGCAGGCGGTACCGCTCAGGCAATTCGAGGGCCGCGGGTCCCGACATCGGGAGATAGTAAGCGAGCAGATCCTTGGCCTTGGTGAAACCGAGTGACTCGAGGAGCGCGGGATAGTAGCGCGGGTTCCACGTCGTCATGATCATGGGATGCTGCTCGAAGCCACTCACGAGCATTCCACATTCGTGATTCGTGGAAGGATTCATCGGGCCGCGCATGGTGTCGAGCGCGCGCGGGCGAAGCCATGTCTCGGCTGCATCGAGGAGTGCGCGCGCCGCTTCCGGATCGTCGCGACACTCGAAGAACCCGAAGAACCCGACGCGGTCGTCGTGGAAGTCATTGTGCGCGCGGTTCTCGATGGCGGCGACGCGGCCTACCAGTTGCCCGTTGCGCGCCGCGAGAAAGAGCTCTCGATCGGCCGTGTGATAGAATGGATTGCCTTTGACGTCGAGCGCATCGTGGACGGCGATGCGCAGCGGCGGTACCCATTGCGGGATGAGTCGTCCCGGTCGTAGATCTTCCATGGAAGATCGACAAACCGGCGCAGATCGCGCGAGGAGCGGACCGGAATGACGTCGACGGACACGGGGGCCAATGTAACCCACGACGGAGTGGGACCGCAGGAGCGCAGCGTCCGGGTCCTCCGCGAACCTCGTGCCGTCTCGCTCGCCTGGCTGGGGATCTACCTCGCCGGGTCGGGAATCGTTCTCGCGGCGGGTGGGCATGCGTCGTCTTGCCGCGGTGCACGCGGCCGGGATTCTGGCCATCGTCTGGTCGAGGGCAGGGCGCGGCGCGGCGTCGCGAGCGGTGGGCGATTTGCTGCCGCTGTTCGTCGCGCCCCTTCTATATGGAGAGATCCCCCAGCTCATCGCGGCCGTGGGGACGAGTTACCACGACGCGCTGGTGCAGCGATGGGATCTCGCGCTGTTCGGGACGCAGCCGTCGCGCACGTTCGCCTCCTCGCTGCCGGTGTGGAGTCTCAGCGAAGTCCTGCACGCAGGGTATCTGGCCTACTATCTGGCGATCTTCGCGCCCCCGCTGGTGCTCTACGTCCGAGGCGAGCGTCGCGGATTTGGCGAAACGGTTCTCGCACTCACGGTGATCTACACGTTGAGTTGGGTACTGTTTGTGCTGATGCCGGTCGAGGGTCCCCGGTATCTGTGGGGTGCTCCGACGGGTGTTCCTGACGGGCTGATGCGTCGGCTGGCGGTTCAGATTCTCGCCGCAGGCTCGTCGCGTGGTGCGGCATTTCCTTCGTCGCACATGGCGGTGATGGTCGGGCAGACATTGATGGCGCTCCGCTGGCAGCCGCGAGTCGGCTGGATGTTGGCGGCGACGTCTGTGCTGGTCGGCTTCGGCGCCGTGTACGGCGGGTTTCACTACGCGACGGACATGGTGGCGGGCGCGATCCTGGGCTTCCTCTGTGCCACAGCCGTTCTGCGATTTGCTCGCGCCCACGAAGGACGCAGCCGATAGGGTTCTTCCCACAAGTCACTTCTTAGCAATCTCTTAGATGTTCGCACGAGCTCGGCGTCTTCTCCTGGCCCTCGGTGTTCTGTCGTCTCCCGCGGTGGCCGCCGCTCAGGTGCCGCCCGTTCCGCCGGTGCCGATCCCACAAAATCTGCCATCGCCGTCGCAAGCGCAGCAGATGCTGCAGAACAATCCGTCGCTGATCGCGCGGCTGCAGCAGATGATGCTCTCGAGCGGACTCTCGCCGGACGAGATTCGCGCACGGTTGAGAGCGCAGGGATATCCGGAAAATCTCCTCGATCAGTATCTGCCGGGTGCGTCGTCGCGTCCCGATTCGAGCGCCATCCCGAGCGAAGACATCTTCTCCGCCGTTCGCGCCCTCGGCGTTTCCGATTCGCTGTCCGTCGATTCCCTCACTGCGTTCGCCAAGATACGGCGAACTCGACAGGCGAGGGTCGACTCCGCGTTCTTCGACACGCTGCAGAAAACGATGCGGACGGACACCATGGTTGTGTCCGCTATCCGCGCGTTGCTCAAGTCGCGCGACATGCAGCGTGAACAGATCGACAGCGGTTTCACCGTGTTCGGCTTGAACTTGTTCGATAACGAGACCTCGCAGTTCGACGCGAACGGTGCGGCCGGCGCCGATCCGAACTACCGATTCGGAACGGGCGACCGACTCGTGCTGTTTCTCACCGGCGACGTCGAGAAGTCGTATCAGTTGACGGTGAACGGGCAGGGATTCGTCGTTCTCCAGGACGTCGGCGAGGTCGAGGTGGCGGGAAAGACGCGCTCGCAGCTCGAGGACCTGCTCTATAGTCGCCTGAGTCGCGTGTATTCGGGAATCTCACGCTCGCCGAACGCTCGCACGCGTTTCTTCGTCGATGTCGGAGCGATGGGCGCGAATCAGATCTTCGTACATGGAGACGTGAAGCACCCGGGCAGCTACCGAATCTCCCGCGCCGGCACGATCATGACCGCGCTGTACAAGGCCGGCGGCCCGACGGCGAGCGGCTCGATGCGGAGCGTGGAGGTGCGGCGCGGCGGCGAGCTCGTCGCTTCGCTGGACCTGTACGACTACGTCGTTCGCGGCGACGGAAGCAACGACGTTCGTCTCGAGAATGGCGACATCGTCTTCGTGCCGTCGCGCGGTCCCCAGGTTCGGGTGGCGGGCGCCGTGCTTCGGCCGGCGACCTACGAGGCGAAGGGCAACGAGAGTATCGCCACGACGATTCGAGCCGCGGGCGGATTCGCGCCGGCAGCCGACCGCAGACGTGTTCAGGTCGACCGCATCGTTCCGCCGTCCGAGCGGACGACGGCTGGTCGCGATCGAACCGTGATCGACGTGACCGCGGACTCGATCGAGACGACGCCCGTGCGGGGCGGCGACGTGATTCGAGTTCTCGAAGTCGCGAAGCGCGTCACGAAACGCGTCTTCGTTCGCGGCGACGTCTGGAGTCCGGGGCCGGTCGGATACACCGACGGCATGACACTGTACGACGCGTTCCGTCGCGTCGGCGGGCTCAGACCCGACGCATTTCTCGGCGACGTCTTGATCACGCGCCTCAATGCCGACTCGACGCTATCGATGCTCCGCAGTGCCGTGATGGACACGACGGGCCGGCCGGTCGCGAATCTCAGGCTGGCGGACGGCGACGACGTCACCGTGTTCTCGACGACGGACATGCGTCCCAAGCGCTTCATCACGGTCGGCGGCGCCGTTCGGAAACCGGGAATCGCCATTCCGTATCGCGATGGAATGACGCTCCGCGACGCGGTGCTTCTCGCGGGCGGGCTGCAAGAAGGCGCGCTGCTTACGGAGGCCGAGATCGCGCGACTTCCCGAGAATCGCGCGGCGGGCATCACCGCGGTGCCGACGAAAGTGGCGCTTGACTCGAGCTATCTCTTCGATCGCAGCGCCGACGGCAAAGTGCTGGTGGCGCCCGGGTTGGTGGTACCGTCGCTGCCGGCGCCGCCGGTGGAGCTCATGCCGTACGACGCGGTGATGATCAAGTGGCAGCCGGACTGGCAACTCCAACAGATGGTCTTGGTGACCGGAGAAGTGCGCTATCCATCCCAGTATGCGTTGATCACGAAGACCGAGCGTCTGTCCGACGTGCTCAAGCGGGCGGGTGGGCTGACTGCCGCCGCGTATCCAAACGGTGTCACGTTCTATAGAAAAAAAGGCAACGTCGGCCGCATTGGCATCGATCTGCCCGACGTGCTCAAGAACTCGGGGTCAGCCGACAATCTGCAACTGGTAGACGGCGACTCGATCTTCATTCCGAGGTTCAATCCAGTCGTCGTCGTTCGGGGCGCGGTGAACTCGCCTGTGGGCGTGGCGTACGTCGATGGAGCCTCGCTCAGCTACTACGTCCGCTCGGCGGGTGGCGCGACGGCACTCGGCGATCGCGACGCGGCGTATGTGACGCAGCCGAACGGCAAGGTCGAGACACGACAGCGGCACTTGTTGTTCTTCCACAGCAACCCTCGGCCACTGGCCGGCAGCACGGTGTTCGTCCCGCTCAAGGATCCGAACGACCGACGCGACTGGGCGTCGATCGCGACGGCGACGACCGGGATTCTTGGCTCTCTGGTCGCGATCACCGCGCTGCTCAAACGCTAGGCGACGCAACCAAGAGCTCATCCGCCGCCGCAACGACTGCGTCGACGGCGACGCCGGTCATGCAGTCGAGTCGCTCGCCGTCGTACTCGAATCCGAGATCGAGATATCCGCAGCCGGGGAGCGTCGAGACGACGGATCGAACGCGCGGACCGATCGGTCGCCACCGATGCAACGCAACCGGCCCCTCGAGACTGATCGTCGGCGTGCCGAGAAGCGACGCGAGGTGCATGACGCCTGTGTTCACGCTCACGACGAGTTGGCTCGAGGCGAGAACATCGGCGAGCTCGACGAGAGAGTACTCGCCGGCGATCGCCGTCGCGTTGCATCCGGCCTGCCGCATGAGGTCGGCGAGTCTTCGCGTTCGCGTCACGTCCTCCGGGCCGCCGGAAACAAGAATTCTCAATTCGTGTCGCTCACCGAGCGCGACAGCGAGGTCGACCCATCGCGGCTCCGGCCATTCTTTCACATGGCCCATATATCCGCCTGACCATGGATGAAAGACGGCGCATCGACCGGCGGGCAGCTGCTGGCAGGACAAAACGCCCGGGGCATTCACGGCCGGCTCGGTGAACTCGGTGACGCCGATGACCGCGGCGAGGCGTTGCAGGTTCTCCAATTGGTGAATCGTCGACGAGTGATCGACGACGTGGTCGAAGGCGTAGTGCCGCCCGTGCCCGTTCACGCGAAAGCCAACGCGATAGCGAGCGGCCGAGAGCGCCGCCAATAGCGCGTCGAGGCGTGGCCACGGGCCGCACTCCAGAATGATGTCGAGGCGAAGCTTTCGGATGGCCGCGAGAGCGGACCAGGGCGCGGTCGGCCTGATCGTGAGGTGCTCGTCGATCGCATCGCCGAGCAGTGTTGCCGCCGGCGCATTGTCGACGCCGGTAATCAACACGAGAGTGGCGTCCGGGAAGCGCCGGCGCAGGGCGGGGAGCACTCCCGAAAGCAGCAGCGTGTCTCCGATCGCCGCCGTTTTGAGAATTCCGATACGACGGATCGAGACAGGATCCGGACATCGGCGCTTCGGCGCGAGCGCAAACGCCCCGACGAGCGGCGTTCCGACGACACGATCGAGCGTTCGTTGTAGTGATGAGACGCGTCTGGCCATGAAACGAACGGAATAATTCTCGCAAACCAACACGCGGAACGGCGACGAAGCTGGGTTCGGCTGGCGCCATGGCCCAGTACTCGCATGGCGCCGGTTGCTCTATATGCAAGCCGGGCCAGCGCGCACCGGCGAATCAATCAAGGCCCAAGAACGTGACGCCGACAACCAGCAATGCACCACGTCCAGGGAAGTCCGTGCGGCCCGACCGGAATCCCTCGACGGTCCTCGAGCGAGCGGCATCCATCTCGCTCGTCCGCGATGAGGTCGCTAATCAGAGCGGCGAACCCTTTCCCACTTTCGATGCCGCGGTCGCGGCCCGCGGTCCCAGACGCATCAAGCGTGCGCTCGACATGATCGTCGCATCGATCGGTCTCGTTCTGACGGCGCCGGTGATCGCGGTCATCGTGATCGCAATCAGGCTCGAGTCGCGCGGACGCGCGTTTTTCCCACATCAACGGCTCGGTCGCAGCGGACGGCTGTTCAACTGCTGGAAGTTTCGCTCGATGGTCGCAGACGCCGAGCGGCTCCTGCACGCGGACGACAGTCTCCGGCATCACTATGTCAGCAATCATTTCAAGATTCCGGAGCATCTCGATCCGCGTATCACTCGGATCGGGCGATTCCTTCGAAAGACCAGCCTCGACGAGCTGCCCCAGCTCTGGAACGTGCTGCGAGGCGACATGTCGCTCGTGGGGCCACGTCCGATCGTTCCGCTCGAATCGTCGTACTACGGCGAGGAGCTCGCGACGCTGCTCTCGGTTCGGCCCGGCCTGACCGGTGCGTGGGCGGTACGCGGCCGAAATCAACTCGGGTATCCGAGGCGAGCGTCGATCGAGCTGGAGTACGCGCGGACCTGGACACTCGCCACCGATGTGCAGATTCTCGCGCGAACGCCGTCGGTCATTCTTTCTCAGAGCGGCGTGCATTAGACGTCGATGGCGCCGATGGCGCCGTCCACGATCGCTCGAGCCCGGTCCCAGTCGCGGCGCAACGCAAATCGTACGAGATGCGCCGCGCGCGTCGGATAGAACCACAGCCCAAAATGCAATCGCGCGAGCGCATCGTAATGCAGTCGCACGAGGCGGCGACGGTTCCGATCACGCTGGCGAATCTGAAAGGCCGTGCTCGCATCGTTCCGCCCGACGCGATGCAGCACCCGGGCGGACGGCTCGTACCACATCGCGACGCCGGCGTTCATCATCCTGAGTGACAGCTCGACGTCTTCGACGTACGCGAAAAAGGATTCGTCGAAGCCGCCGACGCGCCGAGCAACGTCGGCGCGCATGAGGAAACAGCAACCGCAAACGAACGTCGTCGGCGCGGAGCGATGCCGAGAATCGACGAGCTCGTTTTCCCGAAGATGGCGGCCGAGCGCGCGCATCCGCGAAAATGCGCCGCCGCCGTACCATACGCGATCGGGTTCGTCGAAGTACACGATGAGCGGCGCGACGACCGCGGCGCCGGTTCTCTCCGCGGCGTCAACGAGGTTCGCCACGCACGCCGGATCGAGCACGGTGTCGTTGTTCAAGACGAGGAGATAGTCCGCGTTCCCCGCGAGCGCGCGCTCGATGCCGCGATTGTTTCCGCCGGCATAGCCCAGATTCGTGCCGGTCTGCAGATAGTCGGCGGCCGGAAATCGTGCGTGCAACCGATCGCCGGAGCCGTCGGGGGACCCGTTGTCGACCAGCAGCACCTCGAGCCCGTCGTATCGAGTCGAGGCAAGCGACTCGAGGCAGGCGACGGTGTCGGCTTCTCGGCACCAATTGAGAACGATCGCGGTGACGCGCGCGCTCATACGCCAGCCGCCTGATTGCCGAGCGCGCGATCGAGGACAGACGCCGTGCGCTCGGCGGTGATATCCCAGTTGAACCGATCGGCGCGCGAGCCGGCCCGCGCCTACGAGCCGCGTCCGCAACTCACCGTCGGTGACGAGGCGCACCAGCTGTCGCGCGATGTCGCCGGGATCTCTGGGATCACAGTAGAGCGCGCCGTCGCCGCACACCTCGGGAAGCGATGCGACGTTCGAGACGAGGCAGGGACATCCAGCCGCCATCGCCTCCAGCGCCGGAAGTCCAAAGCCTTCATATAGAGATGGGAGCACGAGCGCGGCGGCGCCGGCCACGAACGCACGCACCAGTGCGTCGTCGGCATCGTGCACCAATCGCACTTGGGAGCCGAGCGAGGACGCCAGGCCGAGTGCCTCGTTGTCGATCGTGCGCTGACGGTGAAAGCTTCCAACGAGAACGAGATCGTGCCCGTCGAGCGCATTACGTGACAGCTCGAACGCCTTGATGAGAGCCAGCAAGTTCTTATGCGGTTTGCCGCTTCCGACGAACAGCACGTAGGGGCGAGGATGCGGGCGTGGCGTACGCACCGCCACACGCCAAACGTCATCGACGCCGAGGAGCGCGGTCGTTGATCGCGCGGGCTCGCCGACATGACGGACGAACTCGCCGTGCGTGAAGTCCGAATCGAACACAATTTCGCGGGCCCGCCGGCGCACGGTGCCGAACATGTACTTCGCGTAGGCGCCGCGGGCGGCGCCGCCGTATAGCTCGGACATCGCGAGGTGACAGACGTCGTGCACCGTGACGACGAGAGGCGCGTGAGAGAGCACGGGCACGTTGTAGTGTGGCGCCCAGAAGAGCGTCGCGTTGCGAGGTATCTTGAGCGGAAGCTCGAGCTGTTCGGCGATGCTATAGATGTGGCTCGAGCAGGGCAGGACGCGAACGTGGCCGGTCAACGTCCAGTCCGGCAGCGCGCGCTGCGCGGCGAGCAACGTGAATCGCCACTCGGGACGCCGGGCGACGACCCGCGGGACGACGTTGCGAATGTAGGTCCCGATGCCCGCATGACGAAGCATCCGAACATCGATCACGACGTTCGGGCGAGGGCGTGCTACGCGATTGGTGATCGCCATAACTCGATCGCGAGACCGACGGTGAGCGCCAGCACGATACCGAGGACGGCACCCACGACGAGCATGACAATTTTCTTCGGGAACGCGATATCGTCTGGATTCGCCGTGCGCGGCGCGTCGACTATGCGAACGTGCTCCTGGCGAAGCGCATCCTTGAGCTCGGCGACCTTGAGCTGCTTCTCCAGCGAGAGATAGATGGCCTCGAGCACCGTACGATCGCGAACCAGCCGCCCGTACCGCATCGCCGCCGCGGGCATCGCATTCAGCGTATCGGTCAACGACGTCACGGCCTGAACCGTGGTCGCGAGCTGTTGATCGAGACTCTCGAGATATTGCGGACCGACCGAATACAACTGTCGCTCGATCTGCGTGATCCGGTCGGTCATCTGCTTGTAGTCGTCGTTCGCGGCCGTGCGGCGCATGCCCAGCTCGGACCGCTTGTTCTCGAGGTCGACGAGCGACTGCAGGAGATCTTGAATCGCGCGGTTCGTGATCAGCGTCGGGAAAGTCGCCAACTGGCGATAGGCCGCCGCATCGGCACCGCCGCGTGATCGCTGGTCGATCACCGCGAGCATGCGCGAGAGCGCGTTTCGCTCGACACTGATCGCGTCGACGCGTGTGCTGATGGCGCTCAGCCGCTTGATTTGCGCCGTCGCCTGCTCCTCCGGTGCGATGAGCTTCGCCTGCTCCTCGAAGGCGCGAAGCGCGGACTCCGCCACCCCGAGCTTGCGCGATGTCGAATCCACTTGCGCGCGGAGGCGGATCACCGCCGTCGTATCGTCGCCGCGCTGTGTGCGGTTGGAGTACGTCGTGTACTCGTCAACGACGCGTCCGACGACTTGCGCCGCCAGGGCGCGATCAGGGTCCTCGAACGAGACTTCGACGAGTCGCGACCCGCCCTCCTGGCGCCCGATCACGAGTCGCCGCTCGAGGAGCTTGTGCACTTCGTATCGCGGCAGAATGCGGATCTTGATCGTCTCGGGCCCTCCCCGGCGAAGATCGGGCGACAGCGTCAACATGAGGCCGCCAACGCGAACCGGTGATCCTGGTTCGATCACGGCCGGCAGCGGTCCGACGTCGTCGAGCTTCTTGCGCTCGACGCGATAGCTGCCGTTGGCGGTTCGAGTCAGCGTCAACTTCCCGTCCGCATCGACCGTCGGGTCAACGGTTCTGGCCGTCAACACCCGCGCACGATTGGCTGCCGGCGACGTGACGCGCACCCCGAGCGCGAGCGTATCGATCATCGCGTCGGCGATGCGATCGCTGCGAAGCACGGCGATCTCCGTCTCGAGCTCGTCGCGCGTGAACCCGAGGAGGTTCGCTCCGGGCATCGATGAAGCTTGGTCGGTCAACGCGGAGGTCAGCGGCGACCCTTGGGATTGCGTCTCGATGCGAAGCCGAGCCTCGCTCCGGTAGCGCGGCGTGGCCAGAAACGTCCAGGTGGCGACCGCGCCGAAGGTGGCGATGCGCGATTCCGAGGAGCAGCCACCGTCGCGAAGCAACGCGATGCGTCAGATCACGAAGGGAGACGTCCTGCGGACCGTGGCGCCCATTCGAACCGGGACTCCGGTCCGAGTCAGGCCCCAGCAACGGTGGCGGCGGCGCCGCACTCCTGAGATCGATCTCGCTCATCGTGGTCCGAGCGCCGTCGACAGTGTGACGGATAGTGTGTTGTTCAGCAGATCAATGCCGCCCGTTCTCGTGGGGCTGAGGACGTACGCTTGAAACAGATAGTCGAAGCGGGCGGCGTGAGAGAAATCGACGGCGAGATTCACGCCGTTCCACGCGACGCTGCCGCGCAGCCCCGCGGCGAGCGTGACGTCCTGCCGGCGAAACTGCGGAACGATTGGCTCGAAGAGCGTTCCGTTGTCCCAACGGATTCGACTCAGGTATATGCCAAAACGCCAAAGCGGCGTGAAAACGTCACCGGCGAGCCACTGGCTCGACGCGCCTGGGCCGATGGCGGCGCCGAGCGTCTCGCCACGATTCGTGAATCCCTGCGGCACAGCTCGGCTCGTATATGTCACAGCGACGGGCCGGAGCCGCAGCGACGGATCCGGCTCGAGGTACGACGCCTCGCCCTGAAGGCGGAACGTGGCGGTCGGGACGAGCGGCTTCGCCCACTGGAAGCCGATGGTGTACGCCTCCGAGTGACCCGGATACTCGAGGAGATCGCGGAACGATATCGGTTCCTCGAAGTGCGCATACTCAGCGTACGCCTCGAACGCGGCCGGAACAAAGATCCAACGGCCGAACAGCGAGAAGATCTGATCATGGCCGCGCAGGGCACGCGCCGAGGTGTCGGTGTTCGGTTGTCCCACGTGACGCAGGACGTCGAACGCCGACCCGATTACGCTCTGGCCACGGTCTTGCGCCGACATCACCAGCCGTGCGGCGCCAAGGGTGAGGCCGCCGTCGAACGGCGGTGTCCACGTGAACGCGAGCCCGTTCAACGCGCGCGTGTCGTTGGTCGTGTCTCGATCGAAGAACTCTGATTCGCGCAGCTGGCCGAGAATCCATTGAGCGTCGAACGTGCCGTACGATGTGCGAAGCGGTCGCATTTCAAGGAACGCGTGCGGGAATCCGGGAGCGTTGTTGCTGAGGGTGATCGCGTTTTGAATGCCCGGACCCCACCAGAGGTTTTCGGTCGCCAACCCGAACGAAACGACTGGTGCGTCCACGGTCACGCTGCTCTGGCCAAGGTCGAGGCGCTGCCGCGGCCGATCGCCGAAGCGCAGCGGCAGGTCGATCGACTCGGGCAGCGGATGAAACGGGTTGGCCCAAGGACTGCGTCCGGGGACGACTTGTTGCGGATACGGAATGACCTGAAATGGTTTGTTTTCCTCAGCGACCGCCGTCGGAGCGAGGATGAAGCGAAACGGACCACGGAACACGAACACACCCGTCGTCAACTCGCTGTTCCAGCCGCGACCCGCCCACAGGGATCCCTGATTGAGCGAATACGGAAGGCCGGAGTTGCGAACGGCGTGGATCTCGGGGCTGACGATTCCCATTCCCTCGACCACCGCGGGTGTGCACAGCGTCGTGAGACGTGAAACCGATCGAATGAGAAAACCATCAGCACAGACCTTGCCAAAGAGCTGGCTCAGCCGTATTCGCTCTTCCGCTTCGCTCGTGAGCGAGATGAGCGGCATGAGGCTGACCTGCTGCGCCCGAGCGAGGTCGGCGAAGCACGTGAGCATCATGGCGGCCGTGATCGTGCATCGGCGACGCGCATGTCGGCTGGCCGTTTGCGCCGCTCTCAGCGTGGTGGCGACACATCGCGCCGCGGCGCAAACGTATGCGCGGCTCGACCTCGGTGGCTTCATCGAGGCCGGTGGGGAGGCTGACCGATATCTGCGCGTTCTGCAGATCTCGGGGCTCGTTCCGCTTACACCGTGGAGCATTCAGCCCTTCGCGCCGACGCAAGCAAAGACGTTGCGCGCAGCCGTTGCGCACCCGTGGCGGGCGCGGTTCGACGCGGCAAATGGCGCGGCGAACGTGAGCGATGGCGCGCATCTGCTGCGACCGCAGGCGCGACTGATCGAGAATTCAGCGTTTCCGTTCCAGGAGGGAGGTGGACCAACGTGGGCCGGTCGCGGGCTGACAGGTGATGTTCAGCTCGGTGGGTCGGCATCGTGGGGTTTCGTGTATGCACAGCTAGCGCCACTGGCGTTCGCTTCGCAAAACCTGTCATTCGCGCTCGCGCCGAACGGAGAGACCGGAACGGGCCGATTCGCTGATCCTCGTTTTCCAACGAACATCGACGCACCGCAGCGGTTTGGTGATGCGCGATACTCTCGACTCGAGCCGGGAAGCTCGTCCCTCTTTCTCGATGGTAGCGGCGTCGTCCTTGGCGCAACGACCGCGCCGCAGCGGTGGGGACCGGCGCGTGAATATCCGTTAGTGCTCAGTCCCAACCCCGGCGGGTTTCCGACCGTCTTCATCGGAACGAGCACGCCGGCCAATCTCTGGCTGTTTCGGCTTCACACACGTCTCGTCTACAGCCAGCTCGATCAGTCGTCATTTTCGCCGGTCGATACGAGTGGCACTCGGCGATTCGGATCCGGAATCGTCGGAACCATCGAGCCTCGCGGCGTGCCGGGATTGGAAATCGGGGCGACGCGGTTCATTCACGATCCATGGCCGGACAACGGTCTGAGTGTGTCACTGCTCCGGCGTCCACTCTCGAGCGGACTCAACCTGTCGGGCGTCACCAACAACATCCAGAACGAGAATCAGGTCGCGTCGGTCTTCGCGCGATGGGCGCTGCCGGCGGCCAAGGCGGAATTCTACGGAGAGTTCTATCGAGAGGACTATCCCGGCCATTTTCACGGCGCACTGTCGCTCGTCGAGAAGCCGGACGATCTCGCGGCGTTCACCATCGGGTTTCAGCGAGCGTTCGTCGTGCAGCCGGGACTGTTCCGTGTCATCCGCGGAGAGCTTGTGAATAGCCAAGTCTCGCACCAAGAACGCGACACGCGAGGCTTTACCCTTCCTCTTCCGCCTTACATTCACGCGACAGAGGCCCAAGGCCACACCGTCGACGGGCTCATCCTTGGCTCTCCAGAAGCTTATGGCGGCGCCGCGTGGCGACTGGGGCTCGATGAGTATTCTCCAAACGGCCGCCGATCGATCTCGCTCGAGCGGAGCCTCCGGTTCGATTGGCTGCCGACCGACACCGCGAACGGCTCGCTGGTGCACCCAGACGTGATCTACGCCATTCGAGCGGAAGTTCTCCGCTTTTCCGGCAACACCGATTGGCAAGTCACTGTGATCCCGGCAATCGACCTCAACCGCAACCTCGTCGCAGGCCGCGACGTGTTCAACCTCACCGCGGCGATCACGCTGCGGGGTTGGCCCTAACGGCGGATCAGCGCGACCAGAATGCTCGCCGTGGAAATGAGCGCCGACGCAACGAATGCCCCGTTTCGCTCGATCCACGCCCGGCGGTCGACGAAGACTTGGTCGTTGGAATGCACACCCGCGTCGAGAAGAAGGCTTTCCACGGAGGTGCTTCGAACGATCGTTTGTCCCGCTCGCACGACGCGAATCCGGTGGAGGTCTCCGCCGGGCGTCGCGCCTCCCGCCAGAGCGACGAGCCCCGCCAGACTGACCGTCGGGTCGGCGAGGTAAACACCGGGTTTGGTGACCTCGCCCAACACTTGCACGCGGCGCATCGGAGTTACGACCACCGAGGGATTGCGAAGCTCACGTCCGTACTGGGTCAGCAACGTGTCCCGCAGATCTTCCCACGGAATGCCCGATACCACCCGAATGCCGAGCAGCGGAAGCGTAAGACGACCCGCCTCATCGACTCGACACTCGCAGGCCAGATCCTTCTCGCGCCACACGACGACTTTCACGACATCGCCCGGCTCGAGCGTGAATCGCGCGGGCGCCGGCGCCATTGCGGGTGTTGCCTGCAGCGCCGGAGCCTGTGCGGCGCCAGGCAGCGAGCAGAACAATGAAAGAAAGAGGATTCGCGAAAGCAGCGGCGTGGCGACGAATCGAGCTCGCGTCATAGTCGTTCCTCTATGGTAACTCCAAATACGGGGTTCGACGCCACCGTACCGCAGGTGGCGACAGTCGAGGCGGCGCCGGCCAACGGATCGCTCCTCGGCAACGCCAGCGCGCTCTTCATCGGACAGGCGATCGGCCTCGTCGTTCCGCTCCTCGTCGTCCCGTACCTGGCGCGCGTTCTCGGGCCCGCAGGTTGGGGGCCGGTGCTGGCGGCGCAGAGTTTGGCGAACTGGCTGATTCTCATTTTCGAATTCGGGTTCGATCTCTCGGGCACGCGCGCCGTCGCGCGATCGCGCGCGAGCGCGGACGCGATGGCTGGAGTGGTGCATCGCGTGCAAAGCGCCAAAGTGCTTCTCGTCGTCGCGGCCCTGCCGGTCGTGGCGCTCGGCCTTGCGGCAGTGCCGTCGGTCAGACACACGCCGATGCTATTCGGATGGGCGGTCGTGTTTGCCGTGCTCCGTGGGTTGAGCCCGCTGTGGTTCTTCCAGGGAATCGAACGCATGCGGCGGGCCGTTGCGGTCGACACCGTCGGCCGTGCAATTGCCGCGCTCGGCGTTTTCGTCGTCGTTCACCGAGCCGAGGACGGCTGGCGCGTCGTCGCGCTCCAAGCGCTGCTTTCAGGCGTCACCCTGCTGATTCTCACGACGTGGCTCGACCGGCATGTCTCGTTCCGATCGCCGAACATTCGAGACGGCGCAGCTACGCTTCGCGAAAACTCGAGCATCTTCGCCTGCCGCCTATCGTCGGGACTCTACATCCAGGCCAACACCCTGGTGCTGAGCGCACTCGCGGCACCAGCGATCGTCGCGTTCTTCGGAGGAGCCGAACGAATCATCCGAGCCGCGATCAATCTGCTGCAGCCCCTGACGCAAGCATTCCTGCCGCGAGTCAGCTTCCTGCGCAGCTCCGATCCGAACGGCGCCGAGCAGGTGATTCGTTATGCGCTCGCGGGCGTTGGATTCATTGGTCTCTCGATGGGACTCGTCGCGTTCTTCGGTACACATGCCCTCGTCCACATCCTGTTGGGGGCGGGCTACGAGAGTGCGATACCGGTGCTTCGCCTGCTTGCGTTTCTTCCGCCGCTCGTCGCGATCAATACCGTGTTCAGCATGTATTGGGCGGTTCCGTTCGGCCATGAGCGTCTGCTGCTTCGTACGATCATCTCGGCCGCCGTCGTGAATCTTGCGCTTGCGATGCTGCTCGTCCCGAGATGGGGAGCGCCCGGAATGGCCGTAGCCGCGATCTCAGCGGAGCTCGTCGTTCTGGGAATCCTCGGCACCGCATACTCGAGGCGCTCCGGGTGACTGTCCATATTGCCTGCGCGACATACAACGGCGGGGAATTCTTCCCGGAGCTCGCGGAGAGCCTCGGCGCCCAGACGCACGCTGACTGGCGCCTCTACGTGCGAGACGACGCCTCCACCGATGCGACGGTCGACGTCGTCCGGCGGCAAGTCGCGCGGGACTCTCGTATCGAGTTGTCCCATTCGGCGGCAACCCGCGAGCGACTCGGCGCAGCGCACTCGTTTCTCTGGCTGTTGGATCGAATCCCGCCGGACGCAGCGCACGTCATGTTTGCCGACCAGGACGACGTGTGGCTGCCCGACAAGATCGAGCGAACGCTCATGGCGATGACGGCGGCTGAAGCCGAGCTCGGCGCCGCCGTTCCGCTGCTGGTGCATACCGATCTGAGAGTCACCGACGCGGTGTTGCGGGAGATCCATCCGTCGTTCTGGGCGTATTCGCGCATCCATCCGGAACCCGCGACGCTTCGGCGGATCATCTCGCACAACGTGACGACCGGCGCCACGGTCATGATCAACCGCGCATTGCGAGAGATGATCGGGCAGCCGCCCGCCGACGTCGCGATGCACGACTGGTGGTGTGCGTGCGTCGCCGCAGCATTCGGCAGAGTGATCGCCGTCCACGAGGCGACGATTCTATATCGGCAACACGGATCGAATGCGATCGGCGCTCGCAACAAACAGCTCTCACTGACCAGCCTGCCTGGCGCGATTCTCGCTCGGCGTCACACGACGGTGGAGTTCCGCCGCGGCTTGGATCGGGCGGCGCGTCAGGCTCGCGCGTTCTTGCAGCGCTACGGGAGCGAGCTGAGCGACGCGGACCAGCAATTCTTGTCATCGTATGCTCGCATTCCGCAGCAGCCGTTTCTGCGCCGCAAGCTCGATCTCCTTCGCCTTCGTGTTCTTCCCGATCAGGGAATGCTCCACGCGCTCGGGGTGCTGATTCGTGGATAGGCCGACGACGGAAGTGTCATGAGCAGCGTTCTCCTCGCGCTGTGGGTGATGTTGATCGGCGCCGATCGGATCGATCTGATCGGCGGCAGCGGCACGTTCGTGCTCACGCCGTATCTGGCGCTGACGCCGATCGTCGCGCTGGCCGAGGTCGTCAGGCGACGACTCGAGCGACGGCCAATCGAGCTGTCGACGCGGGCAATCAGCTATTCCGTGATAGCCGGTGCGCTCGTGACCATCGTACTCACGTCGGTCGTCGGCGCGCTCGACACACGCACGTCCGCGGCTCGCGCTCTCCTGCTCGCCGCTGAGGTCGGCGGAACGCTCGTCATTCTCCTGCTCTGTAGGGGGCGAGCGAATCTCTCGCGAACGCTCGCGCGGGGCGCGATGGCCTGCCTGATCCTGTTCGTCATCTTCAACGTCGCCGAGGTATTCTGGTGGATCGGCAGTGGGCCGGAGACCAAGCGCCTCGGGACCATCGTCTTCCATTTCGGCGCTTTGCAGAATGTCGGACCGATCCCAAGGCTCGCGGGTCCTGTCTCCGACGCCAACCGCGCCGGGTTTGTGCTGCTGTTCTACGGACTTCTCATTGCGCATGGCGAGCCGCGTCCGGCGCTACGGCGCGTCGCGCTGGCGTTGATCGGCCTGTTGTTGCTCGCGACCATCTCGCGCTCCGCGTGGCTTGGCGCGACCGCGATGTTGATCGTCGCGACGCTTCAGTGGAGGGGTCGAGTGCCGGTCGCGCTCGCCCTCGTGAGCACGATCGCGGTGGGACTCGGGGCGGGGATGTTCCTGGCCAAGCCTCAGCTCGTTCGACGCATGGCGTCCGTCATCACGACGCCCGTCACGCAACGCTTGTCGGCCGGTGAGGGGTCGGCGCAAAGCCATCTCGCGCTGATCGAGCGTGGCCTCGACGACGCGACGGAATCGGTGCCGAACGCGCTCACCGGGTTCGGCTACGGGAATTCGCATCTGGTGTTGCAGGACGTATTTCCCGGAAACAAGTACGGCAACTTTCACTCGCTGTACGTCACCATGTTCGCGGAATCGGGCGTGTTCGCGCTCGTGCTCGTCGTGATTCTGATGGCGACGCCGCTCGTGGCGGGTGGACCCTGGAGGCCGCTCATCGCGGGGGCGGTCGTCTTCAACATCTTCTATCAAACGCCGACCGAGCCGGCGTTCTGGTTCGCGCTCGCGGCCGCGTGGCTGACGATTCCGGCTCGTGCGCGTGCGCGAACGCCAGGCGACGACTACGTCGTTTTCACGAGGTGAAAGGTCGCGTCGACGCGGGCGCCGTTGGTGACCGTCAGCCCATCGATGAAGCGAAAGCCGCGCCCGCTCGGAGCGGCGTACCCGCTCGGGGGTGTGATCCGTACACCGATCTGCTCGACACACGGGGCTTGTGAGAACGAAACGGTGCCGTCGGTGCCGGTCGAGAGAATGGCGAGCTGTTGCGTGGACGTGTAGAACGTCGCGGTGACGTCGCGGACGGGAGCGCCGTTTCCGTCCACCGCGATCGCGCGCACGGTGCCGGCACATTTCGCCAGGCGAAAGGTGATGGTGTCGCTCGAGCCGCCGTCGACGATCAGGTCATCGCGAAACGTGTAGAGGGAATCATTCGGCGCGCGAAAATCCCGATACGGCGCCGGCCGTTCGACGATGAGGCCGTGGACCCCGAACGGAACGTTCGCGAACGTGGCGCGACCGGCGGCGTCGGTGGCAGCCTTGCCGTCTACGGTCGTCGGATTGTACGCGGTGACCGCCGCGCCGGCGATCGGCGTGCCGTCGAGCTGCATCACGCGGGCGACGAGCGTACCAGGCGCCTTCTTTAGATACGTGAATCGCACCGGCGACAGCGTGTCATCCGCGACGATCAGGCGGTCGTGGTAGATGCTACTGGGTCCGCTGATCAGATCTTCGATGGGCGCGTAGCCGTCGGGGGGAATCGCGAACACACCGTAGTTGCCCTGAGGCACGTCCTGAAAAACGTAACGACCATCGGCGCCGGTGACGGCGTAGCCCATCGGCCGCTGACCGGTGTAGAGCGTGAGCGCCGCCCCAGGAATCGGCTCGCCGTGCCGCGTGTTGACGACGACAGTCACCGCGTTGAGTAGGCTCGGCTTCGTGAGCCACCCGTCGCATCCACCCACGATCGTCAGCGCCCCCAGCAGGGCGGCGCCGATTCGCGCTCGTGACCGCGCGGTGCGTCGGCTACCCGCGCGCTTCACGGGGTGCAGGCTGCACCGGGAACGACGTCGGCGTGATGAGCGGCAAATGAATCTCGGCGCCGCGACGAGGGGCCGGCTCTTTCTCGACGACGAGCGCGACAGCCGTATCGACCGCGGAGAACTCTGGAACGACGCGGGTGAGCAATCGGCGGATCATCAAGTCATCCGCGCCGCCCTTCGCGGCGGCAATAAGCTCCTCGATGGCGCCCATCTCGACCGGCGTCGGCTTTCCATTTCGCGCGCGAAGCACCTTCGCGTGCGCCGTTGGCTCGGCCGACTCGTCACTGAAGAACATTTCCTCGTTCAGCTTTTCGCCCGGACGGATTCCGGTGAAGGCGATCTGAATGTCCGCACCTTCTTCGAGGCCTGACAACCGAATCATGTCGCGGGCGAGATCGACGATGCGCACCGGCTCCCCCATGTCGAGCATGAAGAGCTCGCCGCCGCGGCCGAGCGCTCCCGCCTGAAGGACCAGCTGCACCGCTTCGGGGATGGTCATGAAGTAGCGACGCATCTCGGGGTGCGTGACGGTGACCGGGCCGCCGTCCTTGATCTGCTTCGCGAAAATGGGAACGACGCTTCCCCGGCTTCCGAGCACGTTGCCGAAACGGACAGCGACGAAATTGCGACCGTAGACCTGCGCGGCGTGTCGGACGACATGTTCGGCGACGCGCTTTGTGGCGCCCATCACATTCGTCGGATGCACGGCCTTGTCGGTCGAGATCAGAACCAGATGATGCACTCCGGCCAGGATCGCGGCGTCGACGACGTTCTTGGTGCCGAGAACGTTGTTGCTGACCGCCTCGCCCGGGTTCTGCTCCATGAGCGGCACGTGCTTGTGCGCCGCGGCGTGGAAGACGGCGTGAGGCGCATACAGCCGCATGATGTGCCGCATGCGATCGGCGTTGCGAACGTCGGCGATCACGGGAATGACGTCGACGTCGGGGAACGACGCGGTCAGCTCATTCAGGATCTCGAAGATCGGGTTCTCGCCGTGTCCAACGATGATGAGTCGATCGGGTTGCAGGGCGGAGAGCTGTCGACACAGCTCGCTGCCGATCGATCCGCCGGCGCCGGTCACCATGACGGCGTGACCCGTGGCCAAGGCGGCGACCTGCTCGACGTTCGTACGGATGGGCTCGCGTCGTAGCAGATCTTCGATCTGCACTTCTCGCAACCCGTTGACGCTGACCTGGCCGGAGATGATATCGCTGAGCCCGGGAACGATGCGTGTGCGAATACCGGCCGCGAGCGCGGACTTGATGACCTGTCGAAGGACACCGCCGGCTGCCGTTGGTATCGCGATGACGACTTCTTCCGCATCGAGCCGCGTCGCTACGGTCGTGAGGTCCGAGAGGGACCCCACGACTTCGACGTCGGCGAGGTGGAGGCCGTGCTTCGACACGTCGTCGTCCAGGAGGCCGACGGGTACCATTTGCAGACTCGGATTCTGCCGGAGCTCCTTGACGATCATCTGGCCGGCGGTACCCGCGCCGGCAATGAGCACGCGGCGGTCATTGGCGCGAGTGCGAACTCCACGTCCGCGCAGCCCGCCGATACGGGTCAAGAGCCGAGGCGTTCCGAGAATACCAAGGCTCAGAAGCGTGTGGGTGAACAACACCGACAGCGGTACGCGCGTCGCGGTCAGCCCGCTCACCGGAAGGAAAATCGCGCCAATCACGAAAATGGGCACCGCGGCGGTGAGCGCGGCGGACAGAATGGATCGCAGCTCGGCGATGCTCGCGTACCGCCAGAGTCGTTGATAGAGTCTGAACCCGTGATTGGTCACGAGATGAACCGGAACGATGATCAGCGTGAACAGCAACGCTGTTCGGGTGTGTTCCGGACCCCAGTGCCAACCCTCGAACCGTAGGCTGTAGAGCAGGAAAGGGGATGCGGCGAGCAGAGCCGCGTCCGACATCAGCAGGTATCTATTGCGAATTCGGTTCATTCCTTCCGGCTGCTGAACATCGATGACGCGCTCTCTAATGAAAGGCGCGACAATTTCGATTGTGGTGGTGCGGCGGACTCTACGTCGGCGCGGAATCAGTCGGCTGCTCTTTCGTTGCACTCCGCATGCCGGAACAGCAGACGGCGTCATCTTCTGCTGCTTTGTCGGTCCCACCATGAGCACAACCGTCTTGTATCGAGGTACGTCATCCGTCTAGTCCTGTCATTCAAGGACCTTGATCGAGACGACGGAATGACGCGGGAGCGACGGAGATCGATGGAGCTTCGACTCACATCCTCACGACTGTCCACGGGCTCCCCGGGAGAAACGCCCTGTTAGTGCTCTTGAAAAACAACATCCTCAAGCCGGCCACCGATTCAGAAACAGGCGCCTTACATCCGGGTCGCCGTGGTCGAGGCTGCTGACGGGTGCGGCACCTGTTTTGCACGGCCGAGTCGGTTCTGTCGCGGTCGACGTGTGTGGTGGGCGATTCGGTGTGAGCAGACGCGCCCATCCATTCCTCGTGCTGTTCGTGCGAGGACGCCGAGCGCCGACTCAGAGTCATTGGCCAACGCCAACCTTTCGTTCATGCCGCGCGCGCTGATCACGGGAATTACCGGGCAGGACGGTTCGTACCTTGCCGAGCTTCTGCTTGCAAAGGGCTATGAGGTGCACGGGATCGTCCGTCGGGCCTCGACGTTCAACACGGAGCGCCTCGACCATCTGTATGCCGACCCGCACGAGCCCAATCCCGGCCTCTTTCTGCACTATGGCGATTTGACGGACGGCGCGAGCCTGCGCCGGCTCATTCGCGCGGTGCAACCGGAAGAGATCTACAATCTGGGCGCCCAGTCGCACGTGCGTGTCTCGTTCGACCAGCCGGAATACACCGCCGACGCAATCGCGCTCGGTACGTTGCGACTCCTGGAGGCCGTGCGAGACGAGCTGACCGCCGCCGATCATCAGATTCGCGTCTACCAGGCCGGGTCCTCGGAAATGTTCGGAGCCGCTCCCGCTCCGCAGTCCGAGCGAACGGCGTTCTATCCGCGGAGTCCATACGCCGTCTCAAAGGTGGCGGCGCACTGGTTCGCGGTAAATTTCCGCGAAGCGTACGGCATCTTCGCCTGCAACGGTATTCTGTTCAATCACGAATCGCCGAGGCGTGGTGAGACATTCGTCACCCGCAAGATCACTCGCGCCGTCGGACGAATTCGACTGGGGTTGCAGCAGAAACTCTACCTCGGCAACCTGGACGCGAAGCGGGACTGGGGATTCGCGGGTGATTACGTCGAGGCCATGTGGCGCATGCTTCAGATGGACGCGCCCGACGACTTCGTGATCGCCACGGGCGAGACCCATTCCGTTCGAGAGTTCGTCGAGTTGGCGTTCGGTCATGTCGGGTTGGATTGGAACGAGTACGTGGAGTTCGATCCCCGCTACCTCCGACCCACCGAAGTCGAGGTGTTGTTGGGCGACGCCACGAAGGCGCGCACTGATCTGGGCTGGAGTCCGACCGTCGGCTTCGACGAGCTCGTGCGCATGATGGTCGACGCGGACGGCGTCCTCGCCGAACATGAGCAGTCTCTTGTGATGTCCGGCAACCCCGCGAAGGCGCACGGAGTGCTGCGATGAGCGGCGAATGGAGTGTGCGCGCGGCGGAGCCGCCCAGTGTGGAGACGTCGCCGTGAAGATCCTAGACGGAAAGATCTTCGTCGCGGGGCATCGCGGGCTCGTCGGCTCGGCGCTGGTGCGGCGCCTGAGAAGCCTGGGGTATGACGACCTCATCCTGCGCTCGCGGAACGAGTTGGACCTGGAAAACCAGCAGCAAGTGTTTTCCTTCTTCGAGCAAGAACGACCCGCCTACGTGTTTCTGGCGGCGGCGAAAGTCGGCGGAATTCTCGCGAATTCGACGTATCCCGCCGACTTCATTCGAAGCAACCTTCTCGTGCAGATGAACGTGGTCGAGGCGTCGTATCGCAACGACGTCCGGAAGCTCATGGTGCTCGGCAGCTCGTGCATCTATCCGCGCCTCGCCGAACAGCCAATTCGCGAGGAGGCGTTGCTCAGCGGGCCGTTGGAAGCCACGAACGAGCCGTACGCGATCGCCAAGATCGCGGGCATCAAACTGTGCCAATCATACAATCGGCAGTTTGGGACGAACTATGTGAGCGTGATGCCGACGAACTTGTATGGCCCCGGCGACAACTTCGATCTGAACAGCAGCCACGTCATCCCCGCCTTGATCCGCAAGTTCCATGAAGCCAAGGCACGGCGGGCGAGCGCGGTGGAGGTGTGGGGCACCGGTCGCGCGTTGCGCGAGTTCTTACACGTCGACGACATGGCGAGCGCGTGCGTCTATCTCATGGAGCGGTACAACTCATCCGAGATCGTGAACATCGGGACCGGGGTGGACGTCTCGATCGGCGAGCTGGCCACGATGGTCGCCGAAGTCGTCGGCTTCTCGGGTGAGATCTCGCACGACCCGTCCAAGCCGGATGGAACCCCGCGCAAGTTGCTCGATGTGAGCAGACTCTTTGCCTTGGGATGGCACCCGACCATCGGTCTGCGCGCGGGGCTGCAGTCTACATACGACTGGTATGTCGCGCAGCTGGAGGGTCGCGAGGCGGTGCGCGGTGTTCACGCCGCGGCGCGCGCGCTGGAACCCGTGGGCTGAGCGCCGACGCCGCGGAAGGCCGTCGGAAAGGAGATGTCGAGCTTGCGCGCAAGGCGAGCCTGGGTAGTCAGCGAACTGTACTATCCCGAGGAGACGTCGACCGGACACTTCCTCACGCACATCGCCGAAGGATTGGCGCAGACACTCGACGTCGGGGTGCTGTGTAGTCAGCCGACGTACGCGGCACGCGGCGAACGGGCGTCGCGGCGAGAGATCAGGCGCGGTGTTCGAATCTATCGCTCGCGAGGAACGACCCTGAACAAGGACGTGCTGTGGCAACGTCTGATCAACGTGGCCACGATCAGCATGGCAATGTTCGTGTCGGCGATTCAACGCTTCCGGCCGGGGGATGTCGTGCTTGTCGTGACCAACCCGCCGACACTGCCGTTTTTCATCGCACTCGCGTGTACGCTGCGCCGGGCGAAGCTCGTCCTCCTGATTCACGACGTGTATCCGGAGGTCCTCGTCGCGGCCGGTGTCTTCCGGGAACAGAGCGTCGCCGCACGGACGATCAGTGCCTTCACTCGTCGCCTGTACCGCGCGTCCGATCGCATCATCGTCCTGGGGCGAGACATGGCGCGACTCGTCGAGCGAAAAATGGGGGCCGACCGCGCCTCGCGCCTCGCCATCATTCCGAATTGGGCGGATCTGGACGACGTTCAGCCCATCGCTCGAGACGAGAACGCGGTGATCCAACGGCTGGGGCTCAACGGCGAACTGCTGGTACAGTACGCGGGCAACATGGGTCGCACGCACGACATCGAATCGCTCGTCGAGGCGGCTCGCCTGACGGCCGAGACGAACGTGCATTGGTTGTTCGTCGGCGCTGGCGGCAAACGTCAGTACCTGGAGTCGGCGGTTCGCGCATCTGAACTCGCCGCCGTCCACCTGCTCGATCGGTGCCCGCGAACCGAGCTCAACGCGATGCTCAACGCGGGTGATGTCGCGATCATCGCCTTCAACCCGGGGATGGCGGGCGTCTCGGTGCCGAGTCGGATGTACAACATCATGGCGGCCGCGAAGCCTTTGATCGCGCTCGCGGACGCGGATTCCGAGATCGCGCTCGTTCTGCAGGAAGAGTCGATCGGATGGACGATTCCTCCCGGCTCGGTGACTGCTCTCGTGGGGGTTATCGAATCGATTCGAGCCAATCGGAGTTTGTGTTCGGAGTATGGTCGTCGCGCTCGCGCCGTCGCCGTCGAGAAGTACTCATTCGAACGCAGTCTATCGGCGTACCGGGAAGTCGTCACCTCGCTTCATGCTTCACCCTGATCGATCGCGTGCGATACCCAATCGCAGTCGTTACCGGCGCAAGCGGTTACCTGGCGAGAGCCCTGATTCCGAAACTGGTTGCGCTCGGCGCCGATGTCCGCGGCGTGTCGAGATCGCAGCTGCCGCCATCGCAAGGTGTCACTCACGTGCGCGTGGACATCCGAGATGCGACCGCCCTCGCCTCGACGATGCGTGGCGCCGAAGTCGTGTTCCACCTCGCGGCGCACGCGCATGACGTTCGCTCGCAAGACGATACTCGACTCCAGCAATCGATTACCCTCGGCGGTACGGTTGCGGTGCTGTCGGCGGCAGAACGATGCGGCATCGCCAATTTCATCTTCGCCAGCAGCCTGGCGGTGTACGGGTCGATCGGATCGAGCAACGCGAACGAAAGTGACGCCTGCGATCCGCAAACCCCGTATGGCCAAGCCAAGTTACGCGCCGAAGTGGCCGTGGCCGAGTTCGCCACTCGAACCGGTGCACATGCGGCGAGTATCCGGCCGGCGATGATCTACGGAGTTGGCTGCCCCGGCAATCTCGCGCGAATGATTCGCGCCATCAAACGACGAACCTTTCCGCCGATTCCCGACTTCGGGAATCGGCGTAACATGATCTCGGTCGACGACGTCGCCACGGCGATGGTGTTGGCCTGGCGGGCGAACGTCAGAGACGGCCGCCCCTTCATCGTGACCGACGGAACGTCCTACTCCACGCGGCAAGTGTACGACATGATCCGCGAGTCGCTGGGCCGACCCGAGCCAGCTTTCTCGATCCCTCGGTCGTGGTTCTCGGTGGCTGCGCGAGTGGGAGACGCCGGATCCGCCGTTGTCGGCCGTCGCCTGCCGTTCGACAGCAAGGCGATGGCGAAACTGAGCGGCTCCGCTGTGTTTACGAGCGATCGAGCGCGGTATGAGCTCGGGTTCACACCCACGACGACGCTGTCCGATCTTCTGCCGGCGATGGTTCAGGGCGGCGTACCGGAACGGAGCGACTGATGAAGCGGGCGGTCGACATCCTGGTCTCGGTCGCCGCGATCCTCGTCTTGGCCGTTCCGATGAGCTTGGTGGCGGCCGCCATTTGTCTGACGTCGGCGGGACCGGCGCTCTATTGGTCCGATCGCATCGGCCGACACAACCGTGTGTTTCGCATGCCGAAGTTCCGGACGATGCGCGTCGGAACTCCGCCGCTCGCCACGCATCTGCTCGCCGATGCCGACGCGTACGTGACGCCGCTTGGCAGGTTCCTTCGCAGAGCCAGCCTGGACGAGCTGCCGCAGCTATGGAGCATCCTATGTGGCGATATGAGTCTGGTCGGTCCGCGCCCGGCGCTCTTCAATCAAGACGATCTGATCGCCCTTCGTACGGAGTACGGCGTCGACGAGCTCTGTCCGGGCCTCACGGGCTGGGCGCAAATCAACGGTCGGGACGAGCTGACCATTCCGCAAAAGGTCACACTCGACCATGAGTATCTTCAAAACCGGTCGGCGCTCATGGACGCGCGAATCATCGCGCTGACCGTCGTCAAGGCGTTCGCAAGAGAGGGGGTTCGGCACTAGCCACCGCGCATTGGGAACCGGGGTCGTCCGGCGCCAAAGTTGCATCACAGCCGATGCTTTCTGCGGCCGCGTCTGCTCGGCCCGCTACCTCCTGCGACGCATGACGAATCTCGATCGAATCGCCGATGTAGATGCAGTGCCCACGGGTGCCCCATGGAGTAGTCGGTCCTCCCGTGGCCAGGTCTCGTTCGACGCCGGCATTTCGATCGCATGGGTTCTCGCCATCGTATTGCGGCGTCGCCTGACCATTGCGGCGATCACGGGCGTCGTGCTTCTAGTCACCGCCGTTGCAATGGCAACGCGCGCTCCGGTGTACGCCGTTGTCTTCTCGTTCTTTCCGCAGACGAGCCAAATGCCGAGCAACTCCGGCTTGGCAGCTCTCGCAGGGCAATTCGGCTTGCCGCTCGGCGGGCTCAACGGGTCCTCGCAACCGCCGCAGTTCTACGCGGATCTACTGGAGACGCGCGAGCTGCTCGAGCCGATTGCCCGGGATAGCGTGACGGCCGGGAGCGCGAACACCCGGCGTGTCCCGCTGTCGGCGTTCCTCCGAATCAGTGGAGATGATCAACGCATCGTGATCGCCCGCACGGTCGAAGCGCTGCGCGTCCGCGTCGTGTCGACGAGCGTCGCGGTCCGGACGACCGGCGTCGTGTCGGTCGCCGTGCGAACGAGGTCGCCGACTGCGTCGCTGGAGATCGCCGAGCGGCTGCTGCAGGGATTGAATCAGTTCAACCTCGTTACGCGTCAGAGCCAAGCCAGCGCGGAACGACGATTCATCGAGGGCCGCCTCGCCGCGGCGCGCGCGACACTTCGAGGTGCCGAAGACGCACTGCAGAGTTTCCTCCAGGGCAATCGCCAGCTCGGAAACGCTCCGCACCTCGTCTTCACGCAGCAACGGCTCGAGCGCGAGGTCAGCCTGCAGCAGCAAGTCGTCGCCGGCCTGGCGCAGCAATACGAAGATGCGCGCATCCGAGAAGTTCGCGACACGCCGGTCATTACAGTGATCGATCAACCCGCGTTGCCGGCACTGCCTGAGCCGCCGCACCGACTGCGCGTCATCGTGGTCGCGATGGTCGTCGGGTTCTCCGCGGGCATCGCGTTCGTGGTCGCGCGGGCGGGCTGGCAGCGGCGGCGCGAGATCGAGCTCGATGATCCGGGCTACGCGATGCTCGATTCAGAATGGCATCGTCTGCGAGCCTGGACACGTCCTTCGTGAACCGAATCCGCGCGCGCGCCTTCGCTCTGGGCGCTGCCTCGTTCTACGCGCTCGCGTTTCGATGGTGCTATGTCGCGTTTCTGCATCGGCAGTTCGGCTACGTCGGGTACGACCTGTACGAGCGCGAGACGAGCTTCACCATCCTTTCCGTCGGTCTGGCGATCGCGCCCGTCGTTTGCTACCGAGGCATACGTACGATCTCCAGCGTCATCGCGATGCTGGTGTACGTCGCCCTCTACGTTCCGATCGTTCTGACGTTCGGCCTCGGATCGAGTCGTCCGGCCGATGAGATCATCGGCATCCAGCTGTGCTTTCTGGTGGGGATGTGCCTGATCTTCCTGGCCGACGTCGCCGTGATCAAGAATCCCCTTCGCCTCACGGCTCGCGGTGACCTGATGCCGTTGATCCTCGCGATGACGGCGGCCACGACGGCGTACCTCCTGTTCGTTTACCGCAGCAACCTGAGCTTTTCGTCGTTTGGCGAGGACCTCTATGTGCAGCGAGCCGCGAATCAGGATCTCGGATCGAGCTTCGTCGCTCGCTACCTCTCGTCCTGGCTCACGACCGTGCTGTCGCCGCTGTGCGTCGCGTACGGCCTGGTGACTCGGCGCTATCGGTACTTCTGGACCGGCGCCGCCGCCTCGCTCGTGCTGTACATGGGGGCAGCCAACAAGATCTCGATTCTGCTGCCGGTCGCATCCATCGCGTTCTTCTGCGTGATGGGCCTCCGGGCCAACCTCGTGTTTCCCACAGTGGTCGTCGCCATCGCCACGATCGTCGGCGGGCTGACGGCGCTGTCGCCGGCGCCAGGAACCCTGTTCTATCTCGCCACGGGGATCTTCCTGAACCGAACGATCGGCAACGGCGGCCTCCTGACCATGACGTACTATGACTACTTCCTCGCGCATCCGAGGACCGACTTTTCGCATGTCCACGGGCTCAACCTCATCACGACGCCGTATCCGTATGGCAATCTGACGATCGGCCAGGTGATCGGCGATTTCTACTGGTCGCCATTCATGAATGCGAATGCCAACTTCTGGGCGACGGATGGCATCGCGGGCATCGGACGCTCGGGGATCGTCGTCATCAGCATCTGCAGCGTGGTGGTGCTGGGCGTCCTCAACTCGATCACCCGTGACTTCGACCTTCGCTTTGTCGCGATCTGCTTTCTGCCCTTCACCACCATTCTGCTGAACCAATCGCTGTTTTCCGCCACATGGTCCGGCGGTGCGCTCCTTCTCCTGGTGTTTTTTCTCTTTGCCCGGGCAGAAGGTGGGGTGCGCAATGCGGGCCAACGTGACTGGGACGCCGCGGTTGGACGAGGCGACGCGTATGCATAGCGGTCCGATTCTCGTAGTCGCGGGAGCCCGGCCCAACTTCATGAAGGTCGTTCCCATTCTACACGAGCTGGATCGGCGCGGTCTGCCAAGGCTGTTCGTGCACACGGGGCAACACTACGACCTCAACATGTCGGCGGCGCTCCTCGCGGATCTCGATGCGCCGCGGCCGGATGTGTTGCTGGATGTCGGCTCAGCGACGCACGCGGTACAGTCGGCGCGTGTCATGGAGCGGTTCGAGCCGGTCGTGCTGCAGCACCGGCCATCGTGGATCGTCGTCGTCGGCGACGTCAACAGCACGCTCGCGTGCGCCCTCGTCGCCGCGAAGTTACGAAGTGAGACCGGCTGTCGAATCGCGCACGTGGAAGCCGGGTTGCGGTCGAACGACTGGACGATGCCGGAGGAGGTCAACCGCGTTCTCACCGACCGATTGAGCGACCTGCTGTTCACGCCAGTACCGAGCGCGGCCGAGAATCTCGCTCACGAGGGTCTTGGCGACGTCCGTACGGAATTCGTCGGAAACGTGATGATCGACGCGCTGTACGCGACGCTCCCGAAAGTGGTCAGCCGGCAATGCGAGCGGCGATTCGGCCTCGCGCGGGGACAATACGTCCTCGCCACTCTGCATCGACCATCGAACGTCGACAGCGAGGAGCGTTTCTCGATTCTCCTGGACGGTCTGGCGCAGGTCAGCCGACGGGTGCCGGTCGTCTTTCCAGTCCATCCACGTACACGCGCGAGAATCGAAGCGCATCGGGCCACCAAACTTCCCGACACCCTCGTGTTCACCGAGCCCATGAGCTACGCGAGCATGGTGAACATGTTGGACGGCGCGGCGGCGGTATTGACCGACAGTGGCGGCGTACAGCAGGAGACGACGGTGCTCGGAGTTCCGTGCGTCACCGTTCGGCAACAGACGGAATGGCCTGAGACGCTCACGCACGGAACAAATCGTCTCTCCTCTTGGCCGTTGACTGCGGACGGGATTCTTCGCGATTCGGCGGCTGCCATCGATCGGCCGCGAATGCCGCTGGGAGCTTGTGCCCCGGCAGGATGGGACGGTTGCGCGGCGGCACGAATCGTGACCGCGATCCAAAGCTGGACCGAGCCTGTCGTAGCCACTCAGGCTTTGCAGCCGAGTCCAGAGTTCGCTGAGCTCTGATGCGACAGAGCGGTTCAAAGAAACAAGACAATGCGGCCATGAAACCAACAGAACCCCTGCGGATCGTTGTCGTTAGCACGTTCTACTCTGAAGGAATGGGCTACAGCGAGAACTGCCTGCCGAAAGTGCTCGCGGCGTTTGGCCACGACGTCCACGTGATCACGTCGACGTTCAACGTCTATGGCAACGAGCCACTGTACGACACGACGTATCGCGAGTTCCTCGGGCCGCGTCAGGTAGCAGCCGGGAGCAGCGTCGTCGACGGCTATCGGGTGCACCGTCTCGAATCGAGCATCGTACTGGGGTACGTCAGAATGAAGGGCCTATCGAAACGAATCGCGGAACTGGCGCCACACATCGTCCACGCGCTGGAGATGCCATCGCTTCAGGCGTTCGAGCTGGCGGCCATGTGGCCATTCAGCAAATACCGGCTGTTCGCCGAGACCCACCAGTGCATGTCGGTCGTTCGGCCCTACATGAAGGATCCCAGCGGACCGGGGTTCAAACAGGTCGCGTACCGACTGACGCGAACACTCCCCAGCTATCTCGCGAGTCTGACATTCGAGTCGTGCTACGCTGTGACGCCGGACTGTGCCGAGGTGGCGGCCCGGTACTACGGCGTTCCAGAGCGAAAGCTCAAGCTACAATCACTCGGGACGGACACCGATCTGTTTCATCCGGTCGAATCGGATGACGATCGCCGCGATCGGACCGAGCTTCGCGCGCAGCTCGGGTATTCTGAAGCGGACATCGTCTGCATCTACACGGGTCGCTTCACCCGGGAAAAAAATCCGCTCCTGCTCGCGAACGCGATCGACACGCTGGCGCGCGACGATCCGCGATTCCACGGTCTGTTCGTCGGGAACGGTGTGCAGCTTTCGGAGATTCGGTCGCTCAAGAACGTTTCGGTCTCGCCGTTCATGACACACCGCGAGCTGGCGCGCCACTATCGTGCGGCAGACATCGCGGTGTGGCCGCGGCAAGAATCGATGTCCATGTTGGACGCGGCCGCGAGCGGCGTCCCGGTCGTCGCGTCGAGCACGGTCGGCGAGCCGTCGCGCGTCGTCGGCAACGGAAAGCTGTACGAGGAGAACCAGCTCGAGAGCCTCATCTCGGTTCTCAGGAGCTTCGAGTCGATCTCCGAGCGCCGCGTCTTCGGCACCGCCGGCAGACAAAAAATGGTTGACCGCTTCAGCTGGAGGGCGTTCGGGCGAGCGATCGAGCGAGATTTTCTCGCGGCCGTTCAGAGCCCGGCGTGAGCAAAACCGACCGCTAGCCGGCGAGCTGTACGGCACGTCCGTGTACGCTTTTTGCCGAGGCTGTTGGCGCCAGCGCGGTCCTGCCGGATCGGTGACGATTCCCGATGCGACACTTTAAGACTCTAGTAACATGACTCGTAAGGGCATCATCCTGGCCGGCGGCGCGGGGAGCAGGCTACACCCGGCCACCTTCGTCGTGAGCAAGCAGCTGTTGCCTGTCTACGACAAGCCGATGGTCTACTACCCGCTGAGCACGCTGATGCTGGCGGGGATCCGGGATATTCTCGTCATCAGCACACCTCAGGATACCCCGCGCTTTCAGGCGTTGTTGGGGGACGGCTCCCGATGGGGGCTAAGTCTGTCGTATTGCGTCCAACCGCGCCCGGAAGGACTCGCGCAAGCGTTCACGTTGGGTCGCCGCTTCATCGACGGTCACGCGACTGCGCTCATACTCGGCGATAACATCTTCTACGGCGACGAGTTTCGTTCTCTCCTGGCAAGAGCCGACGCGCGCGACGGCGCGAGCGTGTTTGCGTATCACGTCGCGGACCCCGAGCGGTACGGCGTCGTCGAGTTCGACGAACAGCGACGCGCCGTGAGTATCGAGGAGAAGCCGGAGTTTCCCAAGAGCGGGTACGCCGTCACCGGTCTCTACTTCTACGATGACCAGGTCTGCGACATCGCCGACAGCATTCGACCCAGCAGCCGTGGGGAGCTGGAAATCACCGACGTCAACGCGCGCTACCTGGATCAAGGGCAGCTCGCGGTCGAGATCCTCGGCCGCGGGTATGCATGGCTCGATACCGGTACGCACGACAATCTGCTCGAAGCCAGTCAATTCATCGCGACGATCGAGCGGCGTCAGGGTCTGAAGGTGGCGTGTCTGGAAGAGATCGCGTTTCGCAATCGGTGGATCGAGGCGGACCAGTTGGAAGCGTTGGCCCAGCCGCTCATCCAAACGAGGTACGGCCAATACCTGCTGTCCGTGCTTCGTGAGGAGCCAGCGGTGGAGATGGCGCGGTGAGCGGTTTCCACGTCCTGACGCTTCGCCAAATCATGGACAGTCGGGGCGTCATTACGGTGATGCAGGATTCGCTTCCCTTCGATGTTCGCCGCGTCTACTGGATCACAAGCGCGGACGGACAGGTGCGCGGGGGTCACTGCCACCGGGTCACCCGTCAAGCGATGGTCGCCGTGACGGGAAGCGTGCAAGTCGACGTCGATGACGGGCGACACTGTACGAGCGTTGTCCTCGACGAGCCGTCGCGGTGTTTGGTAGTGGAGCCGGAGGACTGGCATACGATGCGTTTCGCGCCAGGATCGACCCTCCTTGTGCTGGCGTCGCATCCCTTCGATCCGGACGACTACATCGACGACCGTCCCGCGTCATGATCGAGTACGAGAACCTGCAGCAGGTGAACGCCGCGCTGGGGCCTGAGCTGACGGCAGCCTTTCAACGCGTCGTGGATCGCGGCTGGTACATCCTCGGCCAGGAAGTATCGGCATTCGAAGAAGAGTTCGCGCGGTACGTCGGCGCTCCATTCTGCGTCGGTGTCGCCAACGGACTGGACGCCCTGATTCTCTCGCTCCGCGCGCTGGAGCTTCCGCGCGACTCCGAAGTCGTCGTCGCCTCCAACACCTATATCGCGACGATCCTCGCGGTCATGCAGGCCGGGCTCCACCCCGTTCTGGTCGAGCCCGAGATCGAGACCTACAACATCGATCCGTGTCGGATCGAGGCCGCGTTGACGCCGCGGACACGCGCGATTTGCGTCACGCATCTCTACGGCAAGCCATGTCGCATGGATGCGGTGATGGCGATCGCGCAGCCCCGAGGGCTCCACGTCATCGAAGATTGCGCGCAGTCGCACGGCGCCCGGGTCCGGGACCGCATGACGGGGACATTCGGGATCGCCGGTTGTTTCAGCTTTTATCCGACGAAGAACCTCGGAGCGCTCGGGGACGCCGGAGCCGTCGTCACGTACGACGCGGCGCTCGACGACAAAGTGCGTCACCTTCGCAACTACGGATCGAAGGAGAAATACGTCAACGTGTATCCGGGCGCGAACTCGCGTCTGGACGAGGTGCAGGCCGCGATCCTCCGCGTGAAGCTCCGCCACCTCGATGCGGTGATACGCCACAAGCGGCGGCTCGCTGAGCTCTATTTCGAGCATCTGCCCGCTGGAGTCACCATGCCGAGCCGAGAGCCTGACGTGTTCGACGTCTTCCACATCTTCGCGGTGCGACATCCCAAGCGGAATCGCCTGCGCGCGTTTCTCCTCGAGCAGGGGATCAAGACCGAAGTCCACTATCCCACCGCGCCGCATCAGCAGCAGGCAACCCGCGGCGTGATCGAAGGCTGCTATCCACTGGCCGAGGAGATTCACGCGACGGAGCTGAGCCTTCCGATCTCGCTGGCGACGACTGAGGCCGAAGTGCTCGCGGTGTGCGATGCCGTCACGCGGTTCATGGAGTCGGCGGATGCCTGAGATCCAGTCTCTCCACGGCTTGCGGGCCGTGGCGAATCGGCATCCGTGGCTCAAGTCGGCGCTCAAGACGCTGGCGAGTCCGGTGCGACGAGCCGGCTCGAGCGATTACGTCAAGATCGGCGACGACGAGCGCGATCGGTCCGTCCGCGAGCTCAGGAATGCGTGGCAATCTCCGGAAATTCCGGCGCGGCAGCGCATCGGCGTCGACCGCGTTCTCGCGGCCTATCGTGCCGGCGCGCCGTTCCGTCCACTCGATGTGCTCGTTCAGATGGTTTCAGGATTGCCGAGTCCGCGCGGCCGCCTGTCCTTGCTCGAGGTCGGTTGTTCCAGCGGCTATCACGCCGAAGCGTTCGCCGCGAAGGGCCTCGCGGTCGACTACGCCGGGTGCGATTACTCGGAACCATTCATCGACCTGGCGCGCCGGTGTTATCCGCATCTCGACTTCCGCGTCGACGATGCGACGATGCTCCGCTATCCGCAGGCCAGTTTCGACGTCGTCCTCTCGGGGTGTTGTCTTCTGCACATTCCCGACTACGACGCCGCGGTCCGCGAAGCCGCTCGTGTCGCGAGCGCGCATGTGATCTTCGATCGAACGCCGGTACTCCATCAGACTGCGACGCAGTACTTCACCAAAAAAGCGTACGGCGTCGCGATGGTGGAGATCCATTTCAACGAGCATGACTTGGTCTCGCTGTTCGCGCGACACGGTCTCAGTGTCGTCGACGTGGAAACGCTCGACGTCACGTGGCGGCGGGGCGATGCATACGCGACGAAAACATACCTCTGTCGGAAGAGCGGTCATGGCTGAAGGGCGGCACTACTGCACGTTGTTCGACAGCAACTATCTGCTGAAAGGGCTGGTCATGGTGAACACGTTGGCGCGCCACAGCCCGGGCGCCGTCGTCCACGTGCTCTGCATGGACGAGCCGACGTATCATCTGCTCGGTGTTCTCGACCTCGATGTGCGCCGACTCCGGCTGAATGAGGTGGAGGACGCGGAGTTGTTGCGCGTAAAACCAAGCAGATCCGTCGCCGAGTACTGTTGGACGCTCTCACCGGCCCTGTGCTGGCACGTGTTGGCGACCAATCCAGAGATCGAGAGCCTGACATATCTCGATGCGGATCTGATGTTCTTCTCGGACGTCACGCCGCTGTTCGACGAGATTGGCGCCGCGTCCGTTGCAATCATCGAGCATCGCTTCACGCCGAGGCTGGCGCATCTCGAAGCGTACGGCCGCTTCAACGTGGAATGGGTCACCTTTCGCCGCGACGGCGAAGGGCTCGAGTGTCTGAAGACGTGGCGCGACCAGTGCATCGAGTGGTGCTTCGCCCGCCTCGAGAACGGACGGAATGGCGACCAAAAGTATCTCGATGCGTGGCCCTCGACGTACAGGTCGCTGTGCATTCTTCAGCACAAGGGCGCCGGCGTCGCCCCCTGGAACTTTGCGAACTACTGCTTCAGCATGCGCGACGGCCGGGTGATGGTCGACGACGATCCGTTGATCTTCCACCATTTCCATCAATTCCAAATTCTCAGCGGCGGACGGTATGACTACATGTCGACCGCCTATTCCGCAGGCAGCGCCATTCCAAGAGTTGTCTACCATCCCTACGCCCGTGCCGTGGAGGAGGCGCTTCTCCATGTTCGATCGGTCGAACCCGCCTTCACTGCCGGCATTCGACCAGCGATGGCAGTAAAAACCCGGCGCGCGTTCCAGAGATTCTTGCCCGTGGGCCTCAAGAACGTGCTGCATCGCGTCGGGATTCAGACCTGGTGACGACGACGTGTTGACCGCCAGACCAGACGCCGGGACTACTGCGCCGACGGCGCCACTCACGCGGGTGCACTGGCTGCAACGGCTTCGGACGAGCTCCACGGTGCACGCGGTCAGCACGATGGCCGGCGCGAATGCGCTGGGCCAATTGCTGGTCTTCGCGAGCCTGCCGCTGCTGGCGCGCTGGTACGACAAGTCCGCGTTCGGCAAACACGCGCTGATCACGTCGTTTGCCGGCGTCGGCACCGTAGGGGCCTGCCTTTGTCTCGATCTCGCCATCGTCTCGGGCTCCGATGACGAAGACGCGGACGACTTGTTTGCGGCAGCGATCATGAGCTCGGTGCTCGCGACCGTCGTCGCGACGGTGAGCTTCACGCTGCTCGTAGGCATGGGATGGTTCGGCTATGGTCAACTTCCTTGGTGGAGCGTGGCGATCGCTCCAACGATGGTCGGGCTCAACGGACTCTACGGAGCTGCTCGCTATCGAACGTTGCGCGATCAGAGGTACTCTGGGCTGGCCCGCGCCACGCTTGCGCAGAACAGTGGCCGCGCGATTGCGCCGATAGCGTGGCATCTCGCTCTATCGGGCTGGGCGGGCCTGAGCCTCGGAGAGCTCACCGGCCGTGCGCTCGGTGTGCGAGGGCTGCTGATTCCGCTTTTGCCGCGGCTGCGCGGCGCAGCCGTTTGGGGAAACGTGCGTCGTTGGTGGGCACTCGTTCGACGCGAGCGGCGCTACACGGCGGCGTTGTCGAGTCTTGTACTGATCGATTCTACGGCCTCGCTGCTCATCGCTCCGCTGCTGGCCGGCGCGTACGGAGCGGATGCAGCGGGTGAGTACTTTCTCGTCGCCACGGTGCTGTTTGCGCCGGCGGCGCTGATCGGCTCGGCGATCGCGGATGTCATGCACGTCCGCGCCGCACGGTTGCACCTCGACGCTCCCGGTGAGCTGCCTCGGTTGCTGCATCGGTTCGCGATGATCCTATTCGTCGCGGCATGCGCGATCTATCTCCCGGTCGCGTTTTTGGCGCCGTGGGCATTTCCCCTGTTCCTGGGTGACCGCTGGGCGCACGCCGGTCAGCTCCCGCAGGCGCTCGCTCCATTCATGATCGTGAGCTTTGTTGCCAGCCCCGCCTCGCGCCTCATGGCGGCAGTGAACCGGCCGTATCTGAAGGTGTGGTCAGACGCTCTGCGCCTCATCGGCACGCCGGTCCTCATATCCGCGTGCGCGCGTGCCCATGTGCCATTTCTCACGGCGATGTGGTATTTGTCGTGGTTTCTCGCCGCTTGCTACTTGTTTTACTTCCTGCTCACTCGGTATGCGATATCGATTCCTGGGATCGCACCGGAGTTGGCCGCTAGTGGCACCGAGGCGTGAGCGCGTTCCGTTCGCGCGACGCGCGGTCTGGCCCGTTTGATGCCGCAACGAGGCGGTCTGGTTCTGAGCAGCGTCGCAGGATTCACAAACCGAGTCCGATCATGTCATGGAGACGAAAGCTCACCCGGGTCCCGGCACTTGGCTCAGTCCTCGTTTTGGGCTATCGCGCCAACGGGGCGTACAAGTCGCAATTCCGTGCACGCCACCGAAGCTTTCTCCGGTGGCTCGTCGGTTCGCGCGAGATCGGGAACTACACCTACGATCTCACGGCCACCAACAAGCGCTATCTCATTTCGTTCGTCGCCCACCTGACGGGCAAAGGCCGGGCGGAGATTGAAGGCTACATCGCCGAGCTCGAAAGCGACCGCGCGCTCCGTGACCACATTTTGCGGATCACGCGCGAGAGCCGGGAGCGTCGCTTTGCAGACGAGCGGGTTGATTTCGGCCGGCGCCTCGGCTGGTATGCGTTCGGTCGCGCACTCAAGCCGCGTCTCGTGATCGAGACCGGCGTCGACAAAGGCCTGGGCTCGTGCGTGCTTGCTTCGATGATCCTCCGCAATCGCGATGAGGGCTATGACGGCCGGTACATCGGCACGGAGATCGATCCAACCGCCGGATACCTCCTCTCTGGTCGCTACGCGGAGGCCGGAGAAATCATCTACAACGATTCTATCAAGACACTCGAATCGTTGGATTGCGAGATCGACATGTTCGTGAACGATAGCGACCATTCTGCCACGTATGAGGCTTGCGAGTACCAGACCATCGAATCGAAGCTTTCCAGTCGTGCGCTCATCATTGGCGACAACGCTCACGAAAGTGCGGGGTCGGACGCTCTGTGCCGATTCGCTGAAGCAACGGGTCGCGAGTTCCTCTTCTTCCAAGAGAGTCCGAAAGACCACTTCTACGGCGGTGCCGGTATCGGTGCGGCGTTCCTCGCCGGCTCGCTCGCCGCACCCACCGCCGTCCCCAGCTCAGGCATAGAAAGCGTGGACGGGAACGTGAGGCCGTTTTCGGTTCGATGAAAAAAACGTCGAATGTGAAATCGAGAACCGTGGCAGGGTGGTCGGCGCCCTTACCTCGAAGCGAGCCGTTTCGCCGCCTCCACCACCTTCGCCGCCGTAATCCCAAACCCCTCATAGATCTTCTCATACGGCGCACTCGCCCCAAACCGCTCGAGCCCGATCACCTCCCCCTCGAGCCCCACCCACCGATACCACGACATCGGATGCGCCGCCTCGATCGCCACCCGCGGCACGCCCTTCGGTAGCACCGACTCCCGATACTCGGGACTCTCTCGCGAAAACAGCTCCATGCTCGGCATACTCACCGTGCGCGACGGAATGCCCTGAGCCGCGAGCTCGTCCTGCGCCTTCAAGATCAGTTGCACCTCGCTCCCGCTCGACAAGAGCACCACTTTCGGCGCCGCCCCACCGGCCGGATCCGCCAACACGTACGCGCCGCGCGCCACGCCGTCCGCTGATCCGTATTTCGTCCGATCGATGAACGGAACCTTCTGTCGCGTCAACGCGAGCGCGACCGGTCCGCCATGATGCTCGACCGCAATGCGCCACGCCATCGCTGTTTCGTTGGCGTCCGCGGGACGGATCAGCGTGAATCCCGGAATAGCGCGCAGCGACGACAGCTGTTCGATCGGCTGGTGCGTCGGGCCATCCTCGCCCAGACCGATCGAATCGTGCGTGTAGATGTAGATGACATGCTGGTGCATGAAGCTGGCAAGCCGCACCGACGGGCGCATGTAATCCGAGAAGATCAGGAACGTTCCGCCGTACGGCATGATCCCGCCATGCACGGCCATCCCGTTCATGATCGCCGCCATTCCATGTTCCCGAATACCAAAATGGATATACCGGCCGGCGTAGTCCTCCGGCGTGAACGGCTTCCAGGCCTTCACCGTTGTATTGTTCGACGGCGTCAGATCGGCCGAGCCGCCGACGAGCTCGGGTACCGCGTCGGCGGTGGCGTTGAGCGCGGCGCCGAACGCGGCGCGCGTGGCGACAGTGCCATTTTCCTTCGTGAACGTCGGCAGCTTCGCCGCCCAGTTCGGCTCGAGCTCGCCCGAGAGACGTCGCTCGAGCTCCGTCGCGTCGCCGGAATGGCTCGCGCGATAGGCCGCCCACCGGGAGTTCCACTCCGCGTGCTCGACCGCGCCGCGCTCCTTCGTCTTCCGCCAGTGCGCGAGCGCCGTGTCCGGAACGTAGAACGTGTCGAGCGTCGGCCACCCGTAATTCTTCTTCGTGATCTCGACGTTCTCTTTCCCGAGCGCTTCGCCGTGGGCCTTCTCGCTGTCCTGCCGCGGGCTGCCCCACCCGATGTGCGTCCGGGTGACGATCATCGTTGGACGTTCGGCCTCCGCCTGCGCTTCGGCGATCGCGCCTTCGATCTCCTCGAGGTCGTTGACGTCGTCGATGTGGAGCACCTGCCAGCCGTATGCCTCGAACCGCTTGCCGCGATCGTCGGTGAAGGTGAGGTCCGTCGAGCCGTCGATGGTGATGCGATTGTCGTCGTAGAAGCCGATGAGCTTTCCCAGCTTGAAATGTCCCGCGAAGCTCGCCGCTTCGTGGGAGATGCCCTCCATCAGGTCCCCGTCGCTGCAAATGAAATAGGTATGATGATCGACGACGTCGTAGCCCGGCCTGTTGAACGTGGCCGCGAGGTGCGCCTCGGCCACCGCCATGCCGACCGCGTTGCCGATGCCCTGCCCCAACGGCCCTGTGGTCGTCTCCACGCCGGGTGTATATCCAAGCTCAGGATGGCCCGGCGTCTTGCTCTCCCACTGGCGAAACTGTTTCAGATCGTCGAGCGTCAAGTCGTACCCGGTCAGATACAGACAACTATATAGAAGCATGGACGCATGGCCCGCCGAGAGGACGAATCGGTCGCGGTTGGGCCAGTGGGGATCGGCCGGATCGTGCTTCATCGTCCGGGTGAACAGGACGTAGGCGAGTGGCGCCAGCGCCATCGGCGTCCCGGGATGTCCGGATTCGGCCTTCTGCACCGCGTCCATCGACAGCGTGCGGACGGTGTTGATCGCGAGAAGATCCAGTTCGGTCGTCGGCATTGACCCAGTCGTCGGAATCGACATTGACCCAGTTCCATTTCTCGACAAAGCCACAGGCGGCGCCCAGCCAACCGCTGGTTCCAAAGCAGTCGGCTGCGCCGAAGCAGCGTAGGAAATTAGCGATTCTTGGAAGGTTCGCGGCCATTGGCGGCGCCGCCGGCGCACTCGCGGGGTTCTTCCTTGGTGCGTTTGGGCTGTCCGAGACGTCGGGAGCTCTTTCGTCGCCCGAGATTGTTCTGATCGGGGCCGGCGTGGGCGCCACCGCTGGAATGCTGCGCGGCCAGTGGATCATGCTCGGAATTTGCGCGCTGCTGGCGGCGACGTACGTCGTGGTCGGCTACACCCCGATCATGACACGCGTTGCGCCGCGGTGGGTCCGCGCCGACCCGATCCCCAAAGCGGCGGACGCCATCGTCGTCCTCTCGGCATCGGTGCTGTCCGATACCGCTCTCAACATCGAGGGAACCGAACGGCTGCTCACCGGCTTGGAGCTGTTTCGGCGAGGCGTCGCGCCGCGGATCTTCACGACCCAGGCAGAGGTCCAGTTTTCCGATGGCGTTCGGTCCACGACGGCGGATCAGGCTCGGCTCATCACGCTCGTGGGTGCGATTCCGGGCTGGGCGGTACTGGAAGGCACGACCAGCACTCGGGACGAAGCTCTCCAGGCCGCCCTCAAGATGCCGGTTGCCGCTCGGCACATCGTGGTCGTGACGTCTCCGATGCACACGCGACGTGCCTGCGCGACGTTCGAGGCTGTCGGCTTCACGGTGAGCTGCGTTCCGGCTCTTGCGCGACAGCACGACACCTGGCACCCGATCGAGGCGGCCGACCGGATTGCGGCGTTCGCGGACTACGTGTACGAGCGCCTCGGAATGATCAAGTATCGATGGAAGCACTGGATCTCGGAGTCGGCGTGACGGCCGGCCGCGTCAGGCCACCGGTGACACGCCCGCGCGCTGGCTCGTCGTTACCGTGTGCCAGGCCGTGGTCGGTCCCACCGCGACAGGAACGAATGAATGTCATCGATTCCACCAACGATGGATCGTAACAGCGTCGCCGATCCATTCGGGGTGACCGAGCTGCACGTCGCGCCAGGAGTTCCCGACCACGAAAGCCACCTGTTCGCGCCCAAACGCCACCGATATTGCGTGGCGATCTTCGTCATCAATGAAGGAGAGCGCGTCCGCAGCCAGCTTCGCGGCATGGCCGCGCTCGCCGACCAGATCGACATCATCGTCGCCGACGGCGGAAGCACGGACAATTCGCTGTCGCTCGACTCGCTCGGAGAGTTTCGGTTGCGCGCGCTGCTCATCAAGCGCGGGCCGGGAAAGCTCAGCGCGCAGATGCGCATGGCGATGAGCTTCGCGCTCGAGGAAGGCTACGAAGGAATCGTCGTCATCGACGGCAACGGCAAGGACGACTACTCTGCCATCCCACGTTTCATCGAGCTGCTTGCGTCCGGCTACGACCACATCCAGGGGTCGAGGTATATCCCCGGCGGGCAGGGCATCAACACGCCGCTCAGCCGTACGCTGGGCGTGCGATTGCTTCACGCGCCGGTCGTGAGCATCGCGGCACGCAGGCGCTGCACCGATACGACGAACGGGTTCCGCGCCTACAGCCGGCGGCTCCTGACGGACGCCCGCGTCGCTCCATTGCGCGACGTCTTCATGAAGTACGAGCTGCACTACTACCTCACGATCCGATCGTCGCGCCTCGGGTTTCGCTCGATCGAGACGCCAGTGACGCGTCGCTACCCCAAGACCGGCAAGACGCCGACGAAGATCAGCCCCATCAAAGGCAACCTCCTCGTGCTGCGAACGCTGGCCGCCGCGGCCCTCGGACGTTTCAATCCGTGAGCTCGCCGTGGGACGTGTCCGGGAGCGCCGCGCTCATCGGCCACACTGGCTTTGTTGGCGGGAATTTCGTGCGACAACGTCCCTTCGGCGCGCTGTTCAACTCCCAGAACATCGATCAGATCGCTGGCCGAAGCTTCGATCTGGTCGTCTGCTGCGGTGCTCGCGCGGAAAAGTGGAAAGCGAACGCTGATCCACTCGCCGACCTCGACAACATCGAAACGCTGACGCGAGCGCTCGAACAAGTCGAGGCACGCAAGGTCGTGCTCATCTCGACGGTCGACGTCTTCGTCGATCCGCTCGGCGTCGATGAGGATTCGCCGACGCCCACCGCGAATCTCCATGCGTACGGCCGTCACCGCCGACGGCTCGAGCAGATCGTCGCGAGTCGGTTCGACGCGCTCGTCGTCAGGCTTCCGGCGCTGTACGGTCCCGGCCTCAAGAAGAACGCCCTCTACGACCTCCTCCACGACAACCAGGTCAACAAGATCGACGCGCGCGGCACGTTCCAGTTCTATGACGTCGGCCGCTTGTGGCGGGACGTCGAGATCGCGCTGGACAACGATCTGACGCTCGTTCACTTGCCCACGGAGCCGGCGACTGTCGGCGAGATCGCTCGCGCCGCGTTCGGGATCGACTTCACCAACGAGCTCGACCGCTCGCCGGCCCGGTACGACGTTCGGACGCGCTTCGCCACGCTCTTCGGCGGCAGCGACGACTACGTCGAGCGGAAACCGGAGGTGTTGGCCAGCATTGGAGCCTGGGTCGCGCGCGCACGCACGTCGCGTGGCTAGCCAACTTCGCCTCGCCGTCTCGAACATCGCGTGGGACCCGTCCGAAGACGACGCGATCGCGGCCGTGCTCCGACGCGAAGGCGTGTCTGGCATCGAGATCGCGCCGACCAAGTGGCGCGAGAAGCCGCTCGACGCCTCGCCGGCCGAAGTCGCTCGCTATCGCCAATCATGGTTGGACCGCGGACTCCGCATCGTGTCGCTGCAGGCCCTGCTCTTTGGCCGCCCTGATCTGGAACTGTTTGGCGCTACGCGCACCGAGCTCGCCGAATACCTGCGCCGCGTGATCGACCTCGGCGCGAGGCTCGGCGCACACGCGCTGGTCTTCGGATCGCCAAAGAATCGCCTGCGCGGTTCGCTCGCGCTCGCGGACGCGATGGCGAGCGCGACCGAGTTTTTTCGCGACATCGGTTCGTTCTCGTCGGAGCATGGCGTCGTGATGGCGATCGAAGCGAATCCGCCGGAGTACGGCTGCGACTTCGTGACGCGGACCAGCCAAGCGGTCGCGCTCTGCCGCGCGATCGCGAGCACGGGCGTCGGCGTGAACGCCGATCTCGGAGGCATGTCGATGTCCGGTGACGAGCCGCGCGCGACGATCGAGGCGGCGCGTGACTGCCTCGCGCATTTTCACGCGAGCGAACCAAACCTTGCCGAGCTGAGCGCGACATCGAGACACGATGCGGCCGCGGCTGGCCTCGCCACGATTGGCTACGCAGGGTGGGTATCCATCGAGATGCGACAGATTGCGCGGGACGCGGGGAACGCGGAAGAAAGTCTCGGCACGCAGACGGCCCGCGCGGCGAATGTGGCTGCCGTCGAGCGGGCCGTTCGTTTGGCGAAGCGTGCGTACGGTCCAGCGATATCGTGAGGCGACGCGAGCCCGTCACTGCGAGTTCGCTGCTTCCCTCCTTCCGCTTTCCGCTTCCCGCGTCGATCCCGTTCCGACATATAGCATTCTCGAAAACGTCGACCGCGTATCGCGCAGTACGTTCGGGGTCGCGTTTCGTTTGATGTTGTCGGCGACTTCGTCAGGCGTCGCCGTCGGATGCGTCTCGAGGAAGAGCGCGATGGCGCCGCTCACATACCCCGCGGACATCGACGTGCCATTCCAGAGCTGCGAGATCGGCAGCTGATCGCGATCGAGGCTCGGGAGCAGCACCGAATCGCCGGGCGCATAGACGTCGACGCACGCGCCGTACGCCGTTCCTGGCGCGCGACGGTCGAACGTTCGATAGCGGCCGTCGCCGTCACGCGCGCCGCCGAGGCTCGATGCGCCGACCACGATCGTGCCGCGCGAGTTCGCCGGCGAGACGCGACACGCGTCGATGTCGAGATTGCCGGCCGAAACGATCACTGGAATTCCCGCGGCGCGCAGCTCGGTGACCGCCGTATCCAGCGCACCGATCCGAGATGCCGTGTCGGCGATGAACGACCAGTTCGCGACCGCCGGTCCCGGATGTGCCTTGTGATCCTCGATCACCCAGCGCGTTCCGTCGACGATCGCCTTGATCGTTCCGCGCAGCTTTTCACATTGCACCATCTTGATGTCGACGATGTTCGCCGACGGCGCCACGCCGAGCGTCGCGCCGGCGATTGCGCCGGCGACCGCGGTTCCGTGCGGATTACAGATCTTTGGATCGTCTGGGAATGCGCTGTAGCCGCGCCGCACCCGGCCCGCCAGCTCGGGATGTGTGTCGGAAACGCCGCCGTCGAAGACGTACACCGTCACGCCGGCGCCGGTTGCTGCGTGGCTGTACGTCCGATCGAGGGGAAGATCGCGCTGGTCGATACGGTCGAGCGCGAGCGAAATGGTTCGCGACGTGTAGACTGTCGTCGACCAGGTGACACTCGAAGCGAGCTTATAGATGCTGCTTGAACCCGCAAGCGACGCCGACGCGCTCGGCAGGTCAGGCCGCGGCACGTGAGCGCACCCGACGAGCAACCCTGCGCCGCCAATGACGGCAGCACTGATGCGGTAGCTGAGTCGAGTGGTATCGCGAGAACGCATGGCACAACCAATTGATAGAAGACGAAGCTTCCATGACTCTGAGTATCGGCTTGTAAAGGGAATTGGCGTGCCACCGGGCAGTCCGACCCGAGAAATCCGACCGGCCCCCGGCTCTTAACACCTTCTTTGCGCCGTTGAGACGCCCTTGCCGGCGACGCGGCCGCCATACTTCTAATGATTAGCGTTCCGGTGGAAGGACATCGCGGGAGCCACGCATGAGCAAACAGCTTCGGATCGCACTCGTGTCGCTCGTCCTCGCCGCGTGCGCGCACGCGACGCCGTCGACGAGTCCGGAAATGTCGCCGAGCTCTCGTTCCGGCCCCGGCGATCTCACACGGGACGAGCGAATTCGGCAAGTCCTCAACCGTCTCAGCTTCGGCGCGCGACCGGGAGACGCCGACGCCGTTGCGGCGATGGGCGTCGACCGTTGGATCGACGCGCAACTGTCGCCGGCGAGCATCTCGGACGCGACCGCCGATGCCGTGCTCGCGAGCATGGAGACGCAACGGAAGCAGGTGTTCGAGCTGATTGCCGATCACCCGGATCCGCAAGAACTGCAACAGCGGTTCAACCAGCGTGCCGCGCAGGCGCGCGCGTCGGGGGCGGTCGTCCCGGTCTCATTCTCCGGCGCCGACACCATGCTGCTTCGCGGCGCGCAGCAAACGACCAATCGGCTTGTGGGGCAGATCACATCCGCGAAGCTGGTCCGGGCGGTGGCGAGCCAACGACAGCTGCAAGAAGTGATGACCGATTTTTGGGAAAACCACTTCAGCGTTTTCCTCGGCAAGAGTCCTAACCGGTACTCGATGCTCGAGTACGACCGAGATGTCATTCGTCCGCGCGCGCTCGGGCGTTTCCGCGATTTGCTCGCCGCCGTGGCGAAGAGTCCGCAGATGCTCTACTACCTCGACAACTGGCAGAGCGGCGTCGACAGCGCGCACGCAAATGCCCTCGAGCAGCGGATCGAGGCACGACGGCGCGCGAACTCGGGCGACCCGCTCGTACGGACGCTCGCGACATTGCCACGCCGCCGGCCGCGCGGCCTCAACGAGAACTACGCGCGCGAGCTGATGGAGCTGCACACGCTCGGCGTCGAGGGCGGGTACACGCAGAAGGACGTTCAGGAAGTCGCGCGAGCGCTCACGGGATGGACGATCGACGCGCCGAATCTCGGTGGCTCGTTCGTGTTTCGTCCCGAGCAGCATGACGCCGACGAGAAGGTCGTCCTCGGCCACGTATTGCCGGCCGGGCGCGGCATCGAGGACGGCGAAGAAGTGCTCGACATCCTCGCTCGCGCACCCGCGACCGCGCATTTCATATCCACCAAGCTCGCGCGCCACTTCGTGAGCGACGATCCGCCGGCCGCGTTGGTGGATCGCTGCGCGAGCACGTTTCGCCGAACCGACGGCGACATCCGCGAGACGGTTCGGTGCATCGTGACGTCGCCGGAGTTCTTCAGCCGTTCCGCGTATCGCGCGAAGGTGAAGACGCCATTCGAGCTCGTCGCGAGCGCGCTACGCGCGCTTGGCGCGCCGGCCGATACGACACCCCGATCGGCGCAGTTGGTCAATCAACTCGGCCAACCGATCTTCGGGCGACTCACGCCGGACGGTTGGCCGGATCGAGGCGAGGCGTGGATGAACAGCGGCGCGATCATGAATCGCATCAACTTTGGATTCCGCCTCGCCGCGGGGCAGATCCCAGGGGTTCGCGTCGCGAGCTGGGCGCCGGCGTCGCGTCTCCGGCAACTTCCCTATGACAAGCAGGTGGATGGCGTGATCGACGAGCTGCTCGGCGGCGGCGTGTCGCCCGAGACGCGACGGATTCTCGCGACCGGTGAGAATCCGATGCTCGCGGCGAATCCGTCGATGAAGAATCCTGTGCCGCAGCTCACAGGTTTGCCGTCGATCGTCGGGTTGGCTTTGGGGACGCCGGAGTTTCAGCGACGATAGGAGGTCCTGATCCGCGGTTTGTTGCGCGGATCACTTTGATTCTCGGTTTCGGCGCGTCTGGGGTTGCCGCCGACATCCGACATGGTTCCAGACTCTCCGTCGCGGCGAGCCGGCCACACCGACTCTTGAACACGCGGACGTGGCGGATCAGGCGGATTAGGCGGACTTTGTCTTTGTCTGACGTCCGCGGCGCGAGGCTGCGTCGCTCGATGCCGAACTCGGTCAGAGCCGCCGGGCCCTTTCAGTTGTCTCTGTCCGCTTTCTATGCGAGCATCCGTCTCTCAATCGAGATTGCAGCGGGTGGTCACAGCCAAGAGCACGACGCGGATGCTGAACTTGCTCCCGAAAGTGAATGATGCCGCGCGGCCACTGATCGTGCTCGCCGCCGGCGGCATCACCCGCGGGTGAGTTGGTCACATGCCAGTTTGCATTCGATCGCTGTCCCCGACTGAGCTCAAGGCGAACGCGCTCGTCCTCGCGGACCTGCTCGTGCAGGTCGTGCACGGCGGTGCGCCGATGGGTTTTCTCGTGCCGCTCGACCGTGCTCGAGCTCGCGACTATTGGCTCTCGCTGCGGCGCGAGGTGCACCTCGGCCGGCGCGTGGTGCTCGCCGCGTACCGTGACGACCGCATCGTTGGATCCGGCCAACTCGAGTTTCCGAAGTGGCCCAACGGGCGACATCGGGCCGAGCTTCAGAAGCTGTTCGTCAGCACAGAAGACCGTGGAAGCGGTGTCGGCACGATGCTCATGGCGGCGCTTCACGGCGCCGCCCGCGACCGCGGTCGGTGTCTCATTCTGCTTGGCACGCGACATGGTGGTCGGGCCGAGGCATTCTACCGAACGCTGGGCTACCGCGAGGTTGGCGTGATCCCCGGCTACTATGTCGGCGCGGCCGGCGAGCGGGACGACGCCGTGCGCTTGTATCGCGAGCTTCTCTAGAGGGAGCCCCCGGCGTGCGGGAGCGGGTCCCAACTCGACTCTCGCTGGACGACCAATGGACGAGGGCTGGCCATGGCAAGGGCGCGCGCCGACGCGGCCAAGGTCGCCTCGGGCTCGAGCTGAAAGGACCCTTCCCACTGCGCCATCAGGACCGACGCCAGGCAATTGCCGACGACGTTGATCGACGTTCGCGCCATGTCCATGAACGCGTCGACGCCGAGAATCACGGCGATCCCCTCCAGCGGCAACCCGAACTGCGCGAGCGCCCCCGATAACACGACGAGCGATGAGCGCGGCACGCCGGCGACGCCTTTGCTCGTCAGCATCAGCGTGAGCATCATCAGAATCTGTTGGGACAACGGCATGTCGATTCCCGCGGCCTGGGCCACGAACACGGACGCGAGCGCGAGATACAACGTCGTGCCGTCCATGTTGAACGTGTAGCCGGCCGGGAGAACGAACGAGACGATCCGCCGTGGCACGCCGAGCCGCTCCATGTTCTTGAGCGCGAGCGGCATCGCGGCCTCCGACGACGCCGTCGTGAACGCGATGAGCCACGGCTCCTTCACCGCCCGCCAGAATCGCCGAATCGGCACCTTGAACACCAGCGCGATCGGCAGCAGGACGACGAGCGCGAAGACGACGAGCGACGCGTAGAGCGTGGCCACGAGAACGCCGAGATTGCGCAGCACGCCAAGCCCGCTCTTTCCGACCGTGACGGCGACCGCCGCGCCGATCCCGATCGGCGCGAACTTCATCACGATCTCCACGAACTTGAACATCACTTCGCTCAGGCTCTCACAGCACGAGAGCATGAACGTGTAGCCCGGCCCCTTCACGCGAGACAGCGCAACGCCGAAGATGATGGCGAAGAACGTGACCTGAAGCGCCTCGTTTCTCGCTGCCGCGTCGAAAAAGCTCTGCGGAACCGTGTGCTCGAGCAGGCCCGCGAATGACATCTTGGTCTTCGCGAGCTCGCCCCCCGCGCTGGCGGTCGCGCTCGTGAGATTCACGCCGAGCCCGGGCTTCACGAGGTTCACCATCACCAGCCCGACGACGAGTGCGAGCGTCGTGACGATCTCGAAGTAGGTGATCGACCGAAGCGCCAAACCGCCCATGCGCTTCATGTCGTCGCCATGCCCCGCGATGCCGACGACGAGCGTCGCGAACAACAGCGGGACGATCAGCGACTTGATCATCCGCAGGAACACGTTCGACAAAACTTCCACATCAGACGCATGAAAACCGCTCATGCTTTTCCCATCAGGAAAGAAAAAGCCGAGCGTCAGCCCGACTAACACGGCGATGATGATCCATCGCGTCTCTGAAATCGAAGTCGGGCGGCGGGGCGTCGCCGGAGTGGCGGCCGCTGAAACGCGAGCTGGCATCGGGGGACCGGTTGAAAGCGCGACAAACAAGCGTGACCGGCCAAACGCAGTGTCGCGGCTCTCTCCGGACATCCGGTCGTCACCTCAATCGTTCGGGAGCCAATCGGCACGTGCGGGTGACGACCTCAGCCGATTGCGAACGCATGTCCGGATCTGTCTCACCAATCCGTTACTTGATATTCCCCGACGACGATCCGTCCTTACCGAGTTCGGTGGCTCGTGATGCCTCCCGGCACCCGAGACCACCCGCAACAAACACCAGACCATCGCGAAGGCGACGTTGCCGCGCGAACAGTTCCCTTTCATCATTCGACGAACGGCTCGACGGCGACACGTATTTGTACGCCCAGACGCTTTAGTCTGAGTTGGCGCACCAGACTCGCCTTACGTCGACGCTTGGCACATGACAGCTATCCATAATCTCGAACCCGCGCTGGAACCTACGCGCGGTTTGAACGACTCAGCGACGAGCATTACTGAACTGCTCAACGATTTACGTGCGGGGCGACGCGAGGCATTCGATCGCATTCTCCCGCTCGTCTATCACGAGCTCCGTCGCGCAGCCCGTCGCGAACTGGCCGTTCGGCCGAGCGACACGTTGTTCACAACCGCGCTCGTCCACGAGCTCTACCTCAAGTTCTCGCGCACACCGCGCGCGGATTGGCGGAACCGAGCCCACTTCCTTCGTGCGGCCGCCGTGGCGATGCGCCACATCCTGGTGGACCGCGCCCGTCGCCGATCAGCCGAAAAGCGCGGCGGACCACACCGCACCGTCACGCTCGAAGACGGCCTCGTCGCGTCGGACAGCCAGGCCGAGTCGCTGCTCGAGCTGCATGAGGCGCTCGACCAGCTCGCGCTGCTCGACGAACGCCTCGCGCGCGTCGTCGAGTGCCGGTTCTTCGGCGGAATGACGGAGCAGGAGACCGCCGAGGCACTCCGAGTCACCGAGCGCACCGTGCGCCGCGACTGGGTCAAGGCGCGCGGCCTGCTGTATCAGGCGCTTGCGGGCGACCAGCCGGGCCGAGAGTTACCGCCAACCCCGCGGGCTGTGCACCGATGACGTTGGGGGCGGTGACGCGCGACCGTTGGCGCGTTCTGGAACCGTTGTTGGATGCCGCGCTCGAGCTCGCCCCGGCGAGGCGCGAAGCGTTCGTCATCGACGCGTGCGGCCACGACGACCGGCTGCGCGCGGAGCTCGAAGCGCTTCTCAAGGCGTGTGATCGGGCCGACTCGATTCTTTCGGAGCCGGCGTCGATCGCCTACCAGCCGTTGCTCGTCGACGACACCCCGGCGCTGCCTGGCCTGCTCGGCGGCCGCTACCACGTCGTTCGTGAGATCGGCCGCGGCGGGATGGCGACCGTCTATCTGGCAAATGACCCGAAGCACGGGCGACAGGTTGCCGTGAAGGTCCTGCACGGCGAGGTCGCGCGGCTGATCGGCCGGGATCGCTTCCTGCGCGAGATCGAGACCGCGGCGCGCCTTTCACATCCGCACATTCTGCCGCTGCACGACTCGGGTGACGTCCCGAGCGAAGACGGCGACGAGTCGGACATTCTGTATTTCGTGTCGCCCTTCGTCACCGGCGAATCGCTGCGCGACCGAATGCAGCACGAGCCCAAGCTCGCGATCGACGAAGTGCTTCGTCTCGGCCGAGAGATCGCGCAGGCGCTCGATTATGCGCATCGACAGGGTGTGGTTCACCTGGATGTGAAGCCGGAGAATATTCTCCTCCAGGACGGCCACGCGATCATCGCCGACTTCGGCATCTCGCGCGCGATGCGGAGTGCCAACGAGGCATCGTTCCGCGAGCCGACTCGTGAGCCGACGCCGTTGCTCGGCACGCCCTCGTACATGAGTCCGGAGCAAGCGCTCGGCGCGTCGGACGTCGACGGGCGAAGCGACGTCTATTCACTCGGGTGCGTGCTCTATGAGATGATCACGGGGACGCGGCCGTTCGGCCGCCTCACCGTGTCCGAGGCGGTGGATCGCGCGCGCGAGCCGATGACGCCGGACCGCTCGGTCCTCGCCGAGCGGTCGTCGCGCGAAGTGGCGGCCGTGATCATGCGCGCGCTGGATCCCGTCAGAGAGAAGAGATTCCAAACGGCCGGCGACCTTGCGATCGCGCTCGGCGGCACTGCACGCGAGCGCAAGATCCAGGGGTGGCGCCGCCGCGTCGTCATCGCCGTCTGTCTCGCCGCGACGGCCGTTCCGTTTGTTGCGCACTGGTTCAATTCTGATCCGCCGCTCGATCCGAATCTCATCGTGGTCGCGCCGTTCGACGCCGAAGCACCGTCGCTCTCGCTCTGGCGGGAAGGGCTGGTCGACGTCATGTCGCGGAACCTCGACGGCGCGGGCGCGCTCCGCGCAGTTCCGGCCTCCATGGCCGTTCGCCGGTGGCAAGGACGCGCGGACCCGCAGTCGGCGCGCGCGCTCGGCCGCCGAACCGGCGCGGGACTGGTTGTGTATGGGGGACTGCTCGAAGCCGGCGATTCCGTCCGCGCGAGCGTGGTTCTTCTCGACGCGAGTACCGGTCAAGCGCTCGCCGAGATCGAGCGACGCGACGTCCCCGCTCGCGTGGATCGTCTCACGGACTCTCTCACCGTTGCCGTGCTCCGCGAGCTCGGCCGGTCGCGGCACATCGACATGGCGCGCGCCACGTCGTCGCCTACCAACTCCATCGCCGCGCTCAAGGCATACCTGCAGGGCGAGCAATTCTATCGCGCCGCCGAGTTGGATTCCGCACAGGTGTGGTTCGAGCGGGCGCTGGCTCTCGATTCGGCGTTTGCGCTCGCCTACCATCGTCTCGCGTCCGTTCGGATCTGGCGCGACCCGAAAGACATTCCTGATTCTTCGACGTTCGAGCTGATGCGGCGCGCGAGCTGGTTCCCGCGCGGCCTGGGTCCGCGCGAGCGTTTGCTAGCCCAGGTGGACTCGCTCTCCGCGGAAGCGGAGTTCGCGTGGCGGCATGCGCTGAACGACGGCCAGCGATACGTCGACGAGAACAGGCTGGTCGCTCGACTGCTCGAAACGTTGGGCGAGGGGCTGCGCCAGTATCCGAACGACTCCGAGCTCTGGTTCTTGCTCGCCGAAGCACGCTGGCGCTACGACCGGGACATCGTTCCCGGTGAGCGCGACGACCGCGCTCTGCTGGCGCTCTACGACCGCGCCATCGCGCTGGATTCCGCGTTCGCGCCGGCGTATCTCACGCCGATCTCGCTGGCCTCGTACCTCGACGGTCCGGCGAGCGCGCGCCGCTACATCAGGGCGTATCTCGCGCTCGCACCGTCGGGCATGCGCTCGCAGATCCTGCGTTTCGACGACGCGCTCCTCGACCCGTCGCGAGTTGGAACGATCGACCCGTCGCGACTCGTCGACACGCTGACCGACGACGAGCTCTGCGGCACCGCGAACATGCTGCGCCACGTTGCGGATTCGGCCGAGGTCGTCGTGCGGTTCGCGCGCGCGTTCGCCGCCCGTCATCCGCAGTCCGCGAGCTCGCCGCCGCCGAACGTCCTGATGTGCGCGGTGCCTCCGCTGGTTCGGGGCCTTCAGTTTCGAGGGCACCTGCGAGACGCGTATCGTGTCGCCGCGCTCACGATACACGGCTACTTGCCGATGGCCATGTTCGACCTCGCGCGATTCGGTGCGGTGCCGAAGGACTCCGCTCGCGAGATGTTCGACAGGATTCTCGGGCTCGCGCCAAAGACGACGCTCATTCGGCTGTATCCGTGGTGGGTCGACCAGGGGGACACTGCCGCGATACAAACATATATAGATGTGTTCGTCAATCGGATCGCGACGAAAAACTTCGATGTCGCGAGCGTAGCGACCAGTCGGGCCGCCCTCGCGTCTGGCCGCGCGTATCTCGCGCTGGCTCGACGCGACACGGCGCTCGCGGTCGAGCTTCTGCTCACGTCGGCAGACACACTCCATCCCTGTCAGTTTCAGACTCGCGCGACGCTGGTCGATCTCCTCATCGCGACGGGGCACTCGAGAGGGGCGGCGCAACGCCTGCAGCGTCGATGGCCGGGCACGAGCGAGTGCAGCGACGGCGTCGACGACGTGCTCTGGACGCTCAAGCGCGCTCGACTGTCGGAGCGACTGGGGCAGCATGAAAGCGCAGCCGCCGACTACGATCTTGTGGCCCGGGCATGGCGAACCGCAGATCCGGAACTGCAGCCGTACGTGCGCGAGGCGCGGGCGGGGCTCGCGCGACTCAAGGTCAAGACGCCCAGCGCCGGCGCGAGCGCCCCGACGACCGATCGTTGAGCGGCGCGCAGCGCGCCGATGACCGGATTCGATAGCCGGTCGCGTTCTACTCCCCACACTCGACCGCGCCATCGCGCCAGATCCTGGCGCGACCGCGTCGCGTCCTCACGTCGGGCCCTATCAGGGGGGGTCATCATGCGACTGCGTCGATCGACTATTAACGTTCTCATATTGAGCGCGCTCGGCCTTCCGGCCGGCGCGCTGTCGGCTCAGGGTGGCGGGACGATCACCGGGCGAGTCACGGGGCCGGTCGGAGAGCCATTGCCGGGCGCGTCCGTCTCGGTGACGGGTACGACCCGCGGCACCATCGCCCGATCCGACGGGACGTACCAGATCACCCTGCCCGCGGGACGTTACGAGCTTCGGGCACGAAGCCTCGGCTACGCGGCGAGCGCCGACTCGGTGACGGTCACGTCCGGCGCGACGACGACGAAGAACTTCGCCGTCGAGCGAATCGCGACGAATCTCGAAACCGTCGCGATCATCGGCTCGCGCGGGCAACAGCGAACCGTCATTTCCGCGCCGGTGCCGATCGACGTCTTGTCCGTCGCCGATCTGCAGCAGTCTGGCCGCACCGAGACCGCGCAGATGCTCGAAGCGGTCGCGCCGTCGGTGAACTTTCCTCGTCCGAGCATCGCCGACGGCTCGGACCACATTCGGCCCGCGACGCTTCGCGGCCTTTCGCCCGATCAGGCGTTGATTCTCGTGAATGGGAAACGCCGCCACACGAGCGCCCTGGTGAATGTCAACGGATTTCTCGGGCGCGGCGCGGAGGCGGTCGACCTGAACGCGATTCCGGCGAGCATGATCGACCACATCGAGATCCTTCGCGACGGCGCGGCCGCGCAGTACGGATCGGATGCGATCGCCGGCGTGATCAACATCGTGTTGAAGACGAATACGCCGGGCGCGTTCACCATCGAGACCGGCGAGAACTCCACGACGTACAACCGCGGCGCGAACGCGCAGGTCTCCTTTCCGGGACAGCAATCGGAAATCTCGGCCCACGACGGAGGCGTCGTAGCGTCGTCGTTGACCTATGGCTGGACGCTGGGGTCGAGCGGCTATCTGCAGATCGGCGGCGAGGTTCGCGACCGCGCGGGAACGAACCGGACGCTGCCCGACACGCGACAGCAGTACTTCGCGGGCGACGTGCGCAACACGAACGCGCCGGCGATCGACATGTGGCAGGGCGACTCGTACAACCACGACACGCAACTGTTCTTGAACGCCGGGCAGACGTTCAGCAACGGCATGGAGTTCTATGCCTTCGGCGGCGCGAGCCGTCGCCGCGGGGCATCGGCGGGCATGTGGCGCCGTCCGAACGACGATCGGACCGTCCGGGCACTCTATCCCGACGGCTTTCTGCCGTTCATCAAATCCGCGATCGGCGACGCGTCGCTCGCTCTCGGGTTGAAGGGCGAAGCGAAGGGGTGGACGTGGGATCTGAGCGACGTCGCCGGCGGAAACGCGTTCAACTTCGCCATCGACAACAGCGCGAACGTGTCGATCGGCAATTCGTCGAAGACGTCGTTCGACGCGGGCTGGCTCGCGTTCCGGCAGTCGGCGACGACGCTCGACCTGTTCCGCGAGGTGAAAGCGCCGTGGCACAGCCCACTCCGCGTCGCACTCGGCGGTGAGTTTCGCGCCGAGCAGTACAAGATCACGGCCGGCGATTCGGATTCCTATCGCGACGGTGGCGTGCCCGTGTTGGATCCAAACGGGCAGCCGACGACGCGGCTTGCCGCGCTGGGCGCTCAGGTGTTCCCCGGCTTCCGGCCGACGGACGCCGGAACGCACGACCGCAGCAACGTCGCAGCCTACGTCGATCTCGAGAGCGATCTCACTTCCCAGCTGCTCGTGGGCATTGCCGGCCGCGCGGAACACTACAGCGATTTCGGTTCGACGTCGACGGGCAAAATCGCCGCGCGATATGAGATCGTGAAAGGCCTCGCGCTTCGAGGCGCCGCGAGCACCGGCTTCCGCGCGCCGTCGCTCGGACAGGAGTTCTTCTCGTCGACGGCGACGAACTTCATCGCCGGCCAGCCGTTCGACGTTCGAACGTTCCCCGTGAGCACCCCCGAGGCACGCGTCCTCGGCGCGAGCGATCTGAAGCCGGAGCACTCGGTGAATCTGAGCGGCGGCATTGCCGTCGAGCCGGCGAGTGGTCTTGCATTCACGGCGGACGTCTATCGAATCACGATCAGCGATCGCATCGTGCTCACGGACAACTTCACGGGCCAGGCGGTCCAGGATCTCTTTACGAGTGCCGGGCTGCGCGGCGTGAGCGGCGGTCGCTACTTCTCGAACGCGATCGATACGCGGTCGAACGGCGTCGATCTCGTCGCGAGCTATGGCCTCACGTTCGGGCCGCACAGCATGTTGCGACTCACCTCCGGGTACAACCACAACACCGTGAAGGTGACGCACGTCGATTCCACGCCTCCGGCGCTGAGCAAGTTCCAGGAGGTGCTCTTCGGCCGGCCGGAACGCGGACGAATCGAGCAGGGGAATCCGCGCGACAACTTCTACGTCTCGTCGACGTACTCGCGAGGCCACCTCGGCTTCACGGCGCGAACGCAGCGATACGGCGAAGTCAGCATCGCCGGCGCGACCGCGACGAATGGAACGGGCACGTTGGATCAAACCTTCGGCGCGAAGTGGATCAGCGACGTCAGCGCATCGTGGTCCGCGCGGTCGCGTTACACCTTCACGATCGGCGCGGACAACGTGTTCGACGTCTATCCCGATCGGAACCTCAATCCGGGTGACCCGGCGACGTCGAACGGCGGGCTCTCGAACTTCGGAATCTTTCCGTACAACGCGATCTCGCCGTTCGGGTTCAACGGCCGGTTCATCTACTCGAAGCTGTCAGTCGGTTTGTAGCGAGGGAGGGAGGGGGCAGGTGAGCGAAGCGGGGGAGGAGCAAACGGTCCGGCGATTCTGTCGGGCCGTTTTGCCTTTGGCGACAACGACTTAGGAGCCCGTGTGCAAATCGGCGGCTCAGTGACGTCTCCCTACGAACTCGTTCGGAGGCTCCAATGCGCCGGTCAGTCCTGTTGCTCGCGTTTGCCGTTCCTGCTCAGCTATTTGCCCAAGGGTGGATCGTTCCGCGCCCGTGCGGCGTTGCGCCTCGACCGATGGACGAGCGCATCCCAAACGTCGTCCCGATTCGCGATTGCCGGCCCAACATCGCGCGCACGCGCAGCGACGTGCGCGTCGAGCTCACGGACCGGGTGCTCAAATACGAGGTCGAAGAACGCTTCGTCAATCGGGGCGCCACCATCGGCGAAGCGGACTATCTCTTTCCGCTACCGAACAACGCCGCGTTTCAGGATTTGAAACTCTCGATCAACGGCGAGCTCGTCGCCGGCGAGACGATGAGCGCCGATACGGCGCGTCGGATCTACGAAGACATCGTGCGACGCCAGCGAGATCCGGCGCTCGTCGAGTGGATGGGACACGGCCTTCTGCGCGCGAGAATCTTTCCGCTGAACCCGGGAGAGGAAAAGCGCGTCGTGGTTCGCTTCCAGAGCGTCGCGCCTCGCGAAGGCGACGCGCTGCGGATCGATTACTTCCGTGGCGCGAGCCAACCCGGCGTGATGATGCGCGATTCGGGCGCGACGTCGTTCACGCTTGCCTATCGGCCGTCCGCCGAGCTGGGCGCGCCGTATTCGCCGACGCATTCATTGGACGTGTCGGATCGCGACGGACAGCGCGTCGCCACCGTGCGCGGCGATGCGCGCGACGTGACGCTGCTCGTGCCGCTCCGCCGCAGCGGCGCCGCGGCGATCGGCATGCTGCCGTACGCGCCGGGCAACGAGGACGCGTTCGCGCTCGTCACCATCACGCCGCCCGCGGTCGCACGCGGCGAGACGACACCGCGCGACATCACGCTCGTCATCGACGTGTCGGGATCGATGCAGGGCAGAAAGATCGACCAGGCGCGCGCCGCAGGCCGGCAGCTCCTCGGCACGCTGCGTCCCGACGACCGCTTCCGCCTCGTCGACTTCTCGAGCGACGTGCGAACCTTCCGCGACGACTTCGCCGCGGCGACGCCCGAGAATCTGCGCGAAGCAAACCGCTACCTCGACGCGCTCGAGGCGCAGGGCGGAACCAACATCGAAGGCGCGCTGCGCGAGGCGTTGCGTCCAGCCGTGACGTCCGGGCGCCTTCCGATCGTCCTCTTCATGACCGACGGCGAGCCGACCGTCGGCGAGCAGCGCGCCGACCGTCTCGCGACCGTTGGAGGCGACGGCGCGAATCGCGGCGGCACGCAGCGGCGGATCTTCACGTTCGGCCTGGGGTCAGACGTCAACGTGAGCCTGTTGGAGCAACTCGCCTTGGAGGCGCGCGGAACCGCGGACTTCGTTCGCCCCGACGAATCGGTCGAGCGGATGGTCGGCGTGGTCGCGAGTCGGTTGGCCGATCCGGTGCTCACCGACGTTCGCGTTCGCGTCGATGGCGACGTCCGCCTGTCGCGCATGTTGCCCGCGCAGTCGAGCGACGTCTTCGCGGATCGCGACCTCGTCGTGCTCGCGCGATATACGGGTCACGGCTCGGCGCGTGTGACGGTCGACGGAAATCGCCGCGGCGTTCCAGTTCACTGGAGCACCACGGTCGACTTCCCGGACCGCGAACGCCAGAATCCGTTCGTCGCCCGGCTCTGGGCCGCGCAACGTGTCGGATACCTGAGCGCGGAAAAGCGACGGATCGGCGGGTCCGTCGAAGTCGATGAGGAAATTCGAATGCTCGGCGAGCGATATGGCATTCCGACGGAGTTCACGTCGTATCTCGTCACCGAGCCGCAACTGAGCAGAAACGCGCCGTTCGGCGGCGGCGCCGGGCGCGGCGGAGCGGGTCTCATGCCGGCCGCCGCACCAGCGCCCCGGGACCAGCGCTTCGAGTCGGCCAAGGTCGCCTCGGCACAGCGGGCGATGAGCACCGTGGCGGCGATGGATTCGTTGAGCGTCGCGAACGTCCGCGTCTCGAAAGACGAAGCGACCGCGGTTCGCCGCGTGAATGCGCGCACGTTCCTCCTTCGAGACAGCGTCTGGACGGATCAGCGCTATCGTTCGAACATGGCGACGACCGCCATCAAGCCGTTCTCGAAGGCGTACTTCGATCTGATCGCCGAGTTGCCGGAGTTGCGCGCCGTGTTCGCGCTGGGGCCCAAGGTCGTCGTGGTCGGGCGAGACCAGGCGATCGCGCTGGGCGACCGCGGCGCGGACGCGCTCTCGCCGGCTCAGCTCGCCGCTCTCCTCAAGGCGTGGTGAGGATCATCCGGTGAACGACGTCGACCGTCTCTTTCGCGAATACCACCAGCCGCTCGTGCGCTATCTCACGCGGCGGCTGGGGGATCGCGACTGGGCGGAAGAAGTGGCGCAAGAGACGTTTCTCCGCGCGGTGAAACAGGAGTCCATCGTGAGCGAACGGTCGTGGCTGTTTGCCGTGGCGACCAATCTCGTGCGAGACGAGGCGCGAAAGGACATTCGCCGCCGCCGCCGGCTCGAGTTGCTGCGAGAGCAGGCGCGCGCCGACGAGGTCGTCGATCCAGAGCCGCTCTCGGTCGAGCGGGCGGAAGAAGCGGCCCTGGCTCGAAAGGCGCTCGACCAACTGACCGAGCGCGATCGAGAAGCGCTCTTGATGCGCGAAGAAGGGTTGGACTACACGGAGATCGCGAACGCGCTCGAGCTGTCGGTATCGTCAGTCGGCACTACGTTGGCACGCGCGCGGCGGCGATTGGTGGAGGCATATGAGTCGCTCCAGGGCGCAGGCGCCGGGAGCTCGGCACGAGGATCACATGCAGCATCTTGATGAAGGAACGATTCACGCCTGGCTCGATGGCGCATTGCCACCCGAGCAAGCGGCCGACGTCGAGCGGCACGCGCGAAGCTGCGCCGAATGCTCGGCGCTCGTCGCCGACGCGCGCGGCGTGATTGCCGGTGCGGCGCGGATCGTCTCCGCGCTCGACAATGTCCCGGCCGGTGTGATTCCGGCACGGCAGGCACAGACATCGACCCGCTCGCTTTGGCGCACGTTGCGATTCACGCCCTTTCGTGCCGCGATCGCCGCCTCGCTGATGCTCACGGTGGCGTCGATGTTGGTGGTGCGGCATGCACCCGAAAACCAAGCAACCGACAACGTAGCGGCAGTCCCCGCTCCCGCGGCTGCGCCGACCGTCATCTCCGCCGCGAGGGATTCGAATGCCAAGGTGCTGAAGGACGCGCAGCCAACCACGCCTCCCCGATCTCGCACTGAAGTCGTTGCGAAAACGGCTCCGACGGCGCCCGCGGCTGCGCCACCTCCGGTGATAGCGCGCGGGAAAGCTCTCGCTCAGGTCAAGGAGCCAGCGCCGGCGGCCGCTGTCGATTCAATCGGTGTCAGCGCTGCCGAAGCGAAGCTTCGATCGGCGAACGTGCGACAATTGTCCGAGCAAACGGCGCAAGCGCCGGTGAACGCGGCGGCGTCGGCCAGCGGAGCGCGCGCTGCCGACGCGACCGAGCGCGACGCCGCTCGACGCGAGTCGGTGGTCGGCCAAACCATCTCGGTCGTCGCCATGAGCTCCGACGAGCGTCCCATCGAGACACCGGGCTGCTATCAGATCGTGCGCGATTCTGTCGGCGTGCCGGCGCGGATTCCCGATCGATTCTCGTTGGACATCGCGGACGAGTCCGGAGCTCGTCGAAACATCGTACGAGCCGTGAACCAGGCCGGGCGCCGCGATAGTGTCCTGCCGGGAATCACCTGGCGCCTCGTGCCGGGGTCGACGCGGCTTGTGTTCATCAGCAACGAATCGCCGTTGCCACTCACGATGTTTCGGCCCCGGGCGACGTCCGAGGCGGCTCGGGCCGCGCCTGGGCGAGGCGGCGCCGGCAACATCGAACCGAGTGGAGCTCTGCCGCGCATCAGCCGAGTCGACTGTCGCTGATCGTTCGGCACGAGATGTGACTTGTCCGGGCTGGTGATACGGCCCAGCTCCAATTTTCGATTTCCTCTCGCGCGGCGCGCGCTCACGAGAATTGGGCTGCTCGCTCTCGTTCTCGTAGTAGCGTTCGTCGTCGCACACGAGCTCGGCTGGCTCGACTATCGCGACGCGCTCGAGCATGTCGCTCGGTTGCGACGGACCCACAGCTTTCCCGTTTTCGCGACGGTCTTCGTCGTGGCCTCGGGCCTCGGAATGGCGCTCGGCTTTCCGGGGATGCCCTTCGTCGTCGCCGCGGGCGCGCTCTTCGGAACGCTGCTTGGCAGCATCCTCGGCTGGCTGGCCTCGATGGTTGGGGCGGTGCTCGGCTACTGGGTCGCGAGAACCGTCGGCCACGATGTGGTTCTGCACTGGGTGAAGCGCTTTCCTCGCGTCGAAATGGCCGTGTCCGAAACGAGCGACTTCGATGGGATGTTGCGGCTGCGTCTGCTGCCCGTGCTCCCGATCGGCGTCGTGAACTTCATCGGCGGGCTCGCGCGCGCGCCGCTGTTGCAATACCTGCTCGCGACGGGGATCGGCATCATTCCAGCGACGGTCATCTACGCGTACTTCGCCGACAGCCTCCTCGAGCGCGTCGGCAATGGCCGGCGCGAGGCGCTCACCAGCCTGATCATCGCCAGCGTGCTCTTGCTCGCATTTTCCCTGATGCCAAGCTTCGTCCGCTGGCGAAAGCGGCGGCAGTCTCGCGCGCGTCGCAAGCCGCGGGTAGCTTCTCAGCCAAATCCGTCCCGGAGGCCGTGATGCGATCCCGCCCCGCTTTGCTGCTCCTCCTCTCTACACCGGCTCTCGCGGCCGCGCAGGCGAATACGCGCCAGGCCGGTGCGCTCCATTCCGAAGCAAGAACCTGGGCCACACCGTTCGAGAAAGACGCGCGACCACGCGACCCGTTCGCCGATGCACAAGGTCGCGTGTGGTTCGTCGGACAGCAGGGCAATTTCGTCGCGTATCTCGATCCCGAGAAAGGAGATTTCAAGCGATACGCCATCGACGAGGGAACACACCCGCACAATCTCGTGGTGGAGAAAGGCGTTGTTTGGTTCACCGGCAATACGAACGGGCGTATCGTTCGTCTCGATCCGGCGACGGGCAAGACGACGAACTACATGATGCCCGATCCGGCGATCAAGGATCCGCACACGATGACGTTCAACCGCGACGGCGACGCGTGGTTCACGGCGCAGAATGCCGGAATCGTCGGGAAGCTGACCGTGAGCGACGGAAAGATTCGCATCTGGCACCTCGCGTCCGGCGATCGGCCGTACGGGATCTGGCTCGACTCTCACGACCGCCCGTGGTTCGACGAGTTCGGGACGAACAAGATCGGGACGATCGATCCGAAAACCAACGAGTACAAAGAGTACCCGCTGCCAAGCGATCGCACGCGACCACGCCGTATCGCGATCACGCCCGACGACCAGGTTTGGTATGGGGACTACACGCGCGGCATGCTCGGCCACCTCGATCCGAAGACCGGCAAGGTCGAGGAGTTCGCGATGCCGTCGGGCGGAGGATCGCTTCCCTACGGCATGACGGTCGACGACCGTGGACGCATCTGGGTGGCGGAAACCGGGATTCAGCCGAACAAGATCCAGGCGTTTGATCCGCGGAAGAAGTCGTGGGTGGAATCGCTCACGATTCCGGCCGACGGTCCGAATACGATTCGCCATATGACTTTTGATAGGGCGACGCGGCAGATTTGGTTTGGCGGTGACGCGAACATGATCGGGCGCGTCAAGGTTGCACCGGAGACGGTGATACCCTGACAACCTGAGGCCGGCGATCGCTGGCCGCCTCGTCGGAACGGATGTTGCGCATCTCCGGCGAGCCCCGCAGCGCTCCTCACTCGCGACACCCGTTCGTGGTTCTTCGCCAAGGCGATCGACGCGCCGGCACCCGCCGGCTGGACCATCTCTGCATCGAATGCGTGACCCCGGCGCTCGACGCGGGGCGGCATCCGGTGAAGCGGGTCGTGGGCGATGTCGTCGTCGTCGGCGCCGACATCATCAAGGACGGCCACGATTTGCTCGCGGCGCGCGTCGTGTATCGCGGCCCGGGCGCCGGCGATTGGGCCAGCGCCCCGATGACCTACGACTTCGACGCGGATCGCTGGTACGGCGCATTCCTCGTCGATCGCATCGGCCGATGGACGTTTACCATCGAAGCCTGGACCGATCGTTTCGCGACGTGGCGCGCCGGTTTGAGAAAGAAAGTCGAAGCCGGCCAGGATGTCGGCACCGACCTCATCGAGGGCGCGCAATTCGTGTCCGGGGCTGCGCGTGGCACCCGGTTTGGTCCGACACGCGCGACGCTCCTGGCGACAGCCAAACTGCTCGAGGATCGCCGGGAAACGTCTCTCGAACGTCGCATCGAGCGCGCGCTCGAGGACGACCTCGCGACGCTAATGGCCGAGAACGATCGGCGAAACGACCTCACCCGATGGCCAGTCGAGCTCGGGGTCGTGACCGATCGTGAACGAGCCCGTTTCTCCGCCTGGTATGAGGTCTTTCCGCGCTCGCTCGGTGGCGTCGTCAACGAGAACACGGCTCAACACGGCACGTTCTGCGATGCCGCGGCACGGCTGCCGCGGCTTGCCGAGCTCGGCTTCGATGTGGTGTATTTGCCGCCGATCCACCCGGTGGGTCGCACGTTTCGGAAAGGAAAGAACAACGCCCTCGAAGCCGATCCCGACGATGTGGGGAGCCCCTGGGCGATCGGCAACGAGCACGGCGGTCATACGGCGATCGAGCCCGGGCTCGGCACGATCGACGACTTCGATCACTTCGTCCAAACGGCGGGCGAGCTCGGCATGGAGGTCGCGCTCGACTACGCGCTGCAATGCTCGCCGGATCATCCGTGGGTCAAAGAGCATCCCGAGTGGTTCAAGCACCGCCCAGACGGAACGATCAAGTACGCCGAGAATCCACCGAAGAAGTATCAGGACATTTACCCGTTGGACTTCTGGTGCGACGACCGCGTCGGCCTGTGGAACGCATGCCGTGACATCCTGCTCTACTGGATCGAGCACGGCATCAGGGTGTTCCGCTGCGACAATCCGCACACGAAGCCGTTCGCGTTCTGGGAGTGGGTGATTCGCGAAATCCAGTGCGCTCATCCGGACGTGATCTTCTTCTCGGAAGCGTTCACGCGGCCGAAGCGCATGAAGGCGCTCGCGAAGCTCGGGTTCACGATGTCGTACACGTACTTCACGTGGAAGAACAGCGCGTGGGAGATTCAGCAGTATTTCGAGGAGCTGACGCGCGGCGCCTCGACGGAATATTTCCGCGGCAATCTGTTCGCGAACACGCCCGACATCCTGAACGAGTATCTGGTCCATGGCGGTCGCCCGGCGTTTCGCGTGCGACTCTTGCTCGCCGCGACGCTGCTGCCGTCGTATGGGCTCTACAGCGGCTACGAGCTGTGCGAGAACGAGCCGCTGCGTCCCGGGAGCGAAGAATACCTCCACTCCGAGAAGTATCAGCTCCGGCCACGTGACTTCATGGCGCCCGGCAACATCAACGGCGACATCGTGCGGCTCAACCAGGTTCGGCGCGCGCAGCCAGCGTTGCGCCGGTACACCAACCTGTCGTTCCACACCAGCGACAACCCGGCGATCGTCTTCTATCGCAAGCGCGCGTCCGAGCCGATCGTCGACTGGACCGCGTCGCCGCCGCGTCCCGTGCCGGATCAAATACTCTCGGCGCTCCACGTCGAGCACGATACCCGCGGCGGCGACCTGTTGGTCATCGTGAACACGGATCCGCACAACGTCCAGGAAACGATGGTCCACGTGCCAATTCACGAGATGGGATTGGCCGATGACGAACCCTATGTCGTCGAGGACCTATTGACCGGGGCGCGCTACTCCTGGCGAGGCGTCCGCAACTATGTGCGCCTCGATCCGGCCATCGAGCCGGGCCACCTCCTGCTCGTGCACGGCGACGCCCGTCGCCCCGGATTGTGACCGATACCGATCCGCTCTGGTACAAAGACGCGATCATTTATCAGCTCCACATCAAGAGCTATCGCGACTCGAACGCCGACGGTTTCGGCGATTTTCGCGGCCTGATCGAGAAGCTCGACTACATCCGCCAGCTCGGCGCCAATGTGATCTGGCTCCTGCCTTTCTATCCGTCGCCGCTCAAGGACGACGGCTATGACATCGCGTCGTACGAAGAGATCAACTCGACCTACGGCACGATCGACGACTTTCGCGCCCTGCTCGACGCGGCGCACGACCGCCGCATTCGCGTCATCACGGAGCTCGTGGTCAATCACACGTCGGACCAGCATCCGTGGTTCCAGCGCGCGCGCTGCGCGCCCAAGGGCAGCCCGGAGCGCAACTGGTACGTGTGGAGCGACGACCCCAACAAGTACGCCGGCGCGCGCATCATCTTCACCGACGCGGAACGGTCGAACTGGTCGTGGGATCCGGAGGCGCAACAGTTCTATTGGCATCGCTTCTTCAGCCACCAACCGGATCTGAACTTCGACAACCCCGACGTGCTCGAAGCCGTGATCAACGTCATGCGCTTCTGGCTTCGCATGGGAGTCGACGGGCTGCGGCTCGACGCGATCCCCTATCTCGTCGAACGCGAAGGCACGAATTGCGAGAACCTGCCCGAGACGCACGAGGTGCTGCGCAAGCTGCGCGGCGCGCTCGACGCGGAGTTTCCGAACCGGATTCTCCTCGCCGAAGCGAACCAGTGGCCGAGCGACGTGCGGCCTTATTTCGGAAACGCCGATGAATGCCACATGGCGTTCCATTTTCCCGTGATGCCGCGGATGTACATGGCGCTCCGCAAAGAGGACCGCACGCCGATCGTCGACATCATGCGGCAGACGCCGTCGATTCCGCCGCAGTGCCAGTGGGCGGTCTTCCTGCGCAACCACGACGAGCTCACGCTCGAGATGGTGACGAACGAAGAGCGCGACTACATGTATCGCGAGTACGCGCGCGATCCGCGCATGCGGATCAACGTCGGCATTCGGCGGCGCCTCGCGCCGCTCATGGAAAGCGGTCGCCGGCAGATCGAATTGATGAACGCGCTTCTCATGTCCATGCCCGGCACGCCCGTCATGTACTACGGCGACGAGATCGGCATGGGGGACAACATCTACCTCGGCGACCGCAACGGCGTCCGCACGCCGATGCAGTGGAGCGCGGATCGCAATGCCGGTTTTTCGGAGGCCGACACCGCCGCGATCTTCTCGCCGCTCATCGTCGATCCACCATACGGCTATCACACCGTGAACGTCGCCGCGCAGGAGCGTGTGCCGACGTCGTTGCTGCGGTGGATGCGCCGGCTCATCGCCGTGCGACAGGAGTTCAAGGCCTTCGGACGCGGCACGTGGGAAGCGGTCGACGCGGCCAATCGCCGAGTGCTCGTGTTCCTGCGCTGCTACGCCGAAGAGATCATTCTCTGTGTGAACAACCTGTCGCGATTCGCGCAGTTCGTAGAGCTCGACCTGAAGCAATTCCACGGCATGGTGCCGCTCGAGCTGTGGAGCAAGAGCTGCTTTCCGCCCATCGGCGACCTGCCCTATCTGCTGACGCTCGGGCCGCACAACGTGCTCTGGTTTCGGATCCTTCGCGCCGAGCAGGCCAAGGAGTTCCACCGGTCGACATGATGTCGCGCGCGCCCAACGTCGGAGCGGAAAGCCCGATCGAAGCGGCGCTCGGCGCGCTCACGAGCGAACAGTTGTTGCGCTTTCTGTCGCGGCAGCGATGGTTCGGCGCCAAGGGCGAACAGCCGACGTCCGCGGCCGTCGCCGACTGGGCGCCGGTCGACGACCGCTTGGCCGTCGCGCGAGTTCGTGTCGAGTCGTCGGGTGGAAGCGCGCTGTATCAACTGCCGCTGTCGGCGCGAAACGAGTTGCCATCGACCATACCGAAGGATGCCGTCGTCGCGACGCTCGCCGATCACGACGCCCACGTGCACGTGATCGACGCGCTCTACGACCCGGTCTTTCACGCGACGCTCGTCCGCGGCGTGTCCATGGGCTTGTCGACAGGGGCCGTCCCGGGCCCGCGCTGGATCATCGAGCGCGCTCCGGCCGACGTGACGCTCGACGACTCGTCGCGGACACGACTCGTCGGCGTCGAACAGAGCAACACGTCGATCGTCATCGACGACGCGGCGATCATCAAGCTGTTTCGGCGGCTCGTGCCCGGAACGCACCCGGACGTCGAAGTCACGCGCTTCTTGACCACGCGAGCCGGTTTCCGGCATACGCCGGCATTCCTTGGTGAATTACGCTTCGAGGATGCACACGGCGCGACGACGGCGGGCATGATGCAGCGCTATGTTCCCGGCGCGACGGACTTGTGGGCCTACGCGCTCGAGCGCGGCAGATCGTACTTTGCAGCGCCCGAGGGTCGTGACGCGCCGAACGAGTTCGCGGTCGACGCCAAGCGTCTGGGCCGGACGACGCGGGAAATGCACGCGGCGCTGGCGCGACAGACCGACGACCGGTCGTTCACGACCGAGCGAGTCTCTCGTGACGACGTCGATCGCTGGGCCCATCATGCGCAGCAGTCGATCCGTGAAGCGATCGCGCTCCTCGAGCGTCAGCTCGACGCGTCCGCGATCCCGCGAGAGCGCGAAGGCGACGCGCGGGCGCTCGCCGGCCGCCGCGAGCATTTCGCCGGATGGGTGAACGAGATCGCAGACGCCCTCGGCGATGACCTCGGCGTTCGCATGCGCATCCACGGCGACTTCCATCTTGGTCAGGTGCTGCGGGCTCCCGATGGCGAGCTCGTGATCATCGACTTCGAGGGAGAGCCGACGAAATCGCTCGCGGAGCGTCGCGACAAGGCGTCGCCGGCGCGCGACGTCGCGGGCATGCTTCGCAGCTTCGGCTACGCGGCGGCGACGCTCGCGATGGAAGAGGGGAAGCGCATGAAGCCGCACGTGCGGGAGCTCCGCTCCGCTCGATGGGAGCGAGATGTTCGAACCGCGTTCATCGAGGGCTATCTCGCGTCGATCGGCGACGATCCACAGGGCATGCTCCCGTCAGATCCCGCCGACACGCGCCGGCTCATCGAACTGTTCGAGACGGAAAAGGCGTTCTACGAGTTGAGCTACGAGTTGAACAACCGCCCGGACTGGGCCTGGATTCCCATGCGCGGCATCTCAAAGCTCTTCGTGCGCCCGCCCCAGCAATCATCCTGAGCGCGCTACCGCTCGCTCGGCGACCCCGCCTGGAACGTGTCGCAATCCCTCGGATCGCCCGACTGGAATCCGCGACTGAACCACGCGGCCCGTTGTGTCGCCGATCCATGTGTGAACGAGTCGGCATCGACGTGACCCGTCGTCGCGCGTTGAATGCGGTCGTCGCCGACCGCCGACGCCGCGGCGAGCCCCTGCTCGATGTCGCCCGGTTCGAGCATCTTCTCGCTCGCCGTGTAGTGCGCCCAGATGCCCGAGTAGCAGTCCGCCTGCAGCTCCAACGCGACGGACAGAGCATTCGCCAACTCAGGCCGCGCCCGCTGTAAGCGGCGCACCTCGACGTCGGTGCCGATCAAATGCTGAACGTGATGTCCGAGCTCGTGCGTCAAGACATACGCTTCGGCGAACTCGCCCGGCGCGCCGAATCGGTTGCGAAGATCGTCGTAAAACGACAGGTCGATGTAGACCTTTTGATCGAGCGGACAGTAAAACGGGCCCATGCCCGACTGTCCGATGCCGCACGCGGTCGGCGTCGCCTGTCGGTAGAGCACGAGCTTGGCGTCGTGCCACGGCACGCCGAAGGTCTGTGGAACGAGGTGTGACCACGTCACCTGCGCAGTATCGAGCACGAAGGACACGAGCTGCGCTTCACGCGCTTCCATCGGCGACTGCTCGATGGGGCCGACGGTGCCCGCGGCGCTGTCGGGGTTCGGGCCGGTCGCCGGCCCCGTGCTGAAGTCTCGACCGAAGAGAAGACTGAGGATGAGCACGACGATGCCGCCGCCCACCCCGATCGGCGCCAAGCGCATTCCGCTCGACCCGCGACGATCCTCGACGTTCCTGCTTCCCCCGCCCGGCGTCCACCTCATGTGCCCCCCCAACCCCATCCGTGGACGAAGAAAAAGCAAAAACCCGGCCCACCTCGACCGTGTTAGAGTGCGCGCGCCATGACGAGGTCGTGCTGCACATCACGACCGAGCAGGAACGTTTGTCCGCCCACCGTCACGAAACCCATCTTCTCGTAGAAGGCGATTGCGCGCGGGTTTCGCTCCCACACGCCAAGCCAAACGACGTCGCACGCCGACGCCATCGCATGGTCGACGCATGCACGCATGAGCGCGGTGCCGACGCCCCGGCCATGCCAAGTGGCGTCGGCGTAGATCCGCTGCACTTCGGCCGGTCGATTCCCAACCACGCCGGGTCCAGCTTCGCCGAAGCGCAACATGGCGTATCCGATCGCGCGTCCCTCTTCGTCGTCCGCGACCCACACCACGCGCGCGGAATCGAGAAGCTCGGCACGTTGTCTCTCTGCGGAGAACGTTTCCGCCACGTGCATGCGGACGTCGCCGGGATCGTTCGCCGGGCCGAACGCCTGAACGAAGAGTCGAGCCTCCAGGCCGGCGAGCATGAGCGCATCGGATTCCGTCGCTCGACGGATGCTCGGAGCCACGGTTTCGAAATGGGCGGCTTCGTCCATGTCGTAAAACAGCGTGGAACGGTCCCGATTGCTAGGCTCGTCGCACCAGGACGCCGCCCTCCGTGGGGGAGTCGTTACCTTCTTCCCCTGTTGGGTAAGTTGAGAATTGCCGGGCCTGCCTCTTGCTTTGGAGGCAGCGTCCAGAACTTCGCGATCCAACGACTGCCGCATCGCACGAGAGCCACACATGCGCGTCTTGCCCGGTGAACCCTACCCGCTCGGCGCCACGTGGGACGGCCAGGGCGTCAACTTCGCGCTCTTTTCAGAAAATGCGACGGCTGTCGAGCTGTGCCTCTTCCATCGCGAGGACGACGCCGTCGAGTCGGACAAGATCATCCTGCGCGATCGCACCGACCAGGTGTGGCACTGCTATCTCCCGGACGTTCGTCCCGGGCACTTCTATGGCTACCGCGCTCACGGGCCGTACGATCCGCTCAACGGCAACCGGTTCAATCCCGCGAAACTGCTCATCGATCCGTACGCGAAGGCGATAACGGGGTCCATTCAGTGGAGCAACTCGCTCTTCGCCTACAAGGTCGGCTCGCCGCTCGAGGATCTCGAGCCCGACCCGGACAACAGCGCGGGCGGTGTTCCGAAATGTGTGGTCGTCGATCCGGCGTTCACTTGGGAAGACGACCGTCCGCTGCGCGTGCCATGGAATCGAACGATCATCTACGAGTGCCACGTCAAAGGCATGACGAAGCTCCATCCCGAGGTGCCCGAGCATTTGCGCGGCACGTATCTCGGGCTGTGCAGCGATCCAATGATCGACTACTTCCTGGATCTCGGGATTACGGCGGTCGAGCTGCTCCCCGTGCATCAGTCCGTCGTCGATCGCCACCTGGCCGAGCGCGGACTCACGAACTACTGGGGCTACAACTCGATTGGGTTCTTCGCGCCCGATGTCCGCTACGCGTCGAAGGGCCTCGGCAATCAGGTCTATGAGTTCAAGAGCATGGTGAAAACCATGCACTCGGCCGGCATCGAGGTCATTCTCGACGTGGTGTACAACCATACCGGTGAAGGCAATCACCTCGGCCCAACGCTGTCGCTGCGTGGCATCGACAACCGCACGTACTACCGTCTCGAATCGAATCCACGCTTCTACACGGATTTCACGGGGACCGGGAACAGCCTCAACATGCAGCACCCGCGCACGATCCAGCTCATCATGGACTCGTTGCGCTACTGGGTGAACGACATGCACGTCGACGGCTTCCGGTTCGATCTCGCGCCCGTGCTCGCGCGCGAGCTGCACGACGTCGACAAGCTCTCGGCGTTTTTCGACATCATTCATCAGGATCCGACGCTGTCGCGCGTGAAGCTGATCGCCGAGCCATGGGACGTCGGACCGGGCGGCTATCAGGTCGGCAACTTTCCGATTCGGTGGGCCGAGTGGAACGGGCGCTACCGCGACGCGGTACGACACTATTGGCACGGCGATTCGGGCTGGATCCCCGAGCTGGCGTCGCGCCTCGCCGGCTCGAGCGACATCTACGAGCCGAGCGGGCGCGGTGCGTACGCGAGCATCAACTTCGTGACGGCGCACGACGGCTACACGATGTACGACCTCGTCAGCTACGAGCAGAAACACAACGAGGCCAACGAAGAGCAGAACCAGGATGGCACCAATGACAACATCAGCCGGAACTGGGGGGCCGAAGGGGATACGACCGACGAGGCGATTCTCGACGAACGGTTTCGGCAGATGCGCGACTTCATCGCGACCCTCGCCTTCTCGCAGGGAGTGCCGATGCTCTCGCACGGCGACGAGATCGCGCGCACGCAGTGCGGCAACAACAACGCATATGCGCAGGACAACGAGACCACCTGGCTCCATTGGGATCTCGACGACCGCAAACAACAGCTCCTCGCCTTCACGCGCAGGTGCCTCCACGTTCGCCACTCGCATGCGGTTCTGCGGCGCCGGCACTTTTTCCGCGGGGAACCGACCGTCAAGGACGGTCCGAAGGACGTGTCGTGGATTCGTCCGGACGGTCTCGAGATGACGGGCCACGATTGGGGCGATCGAAGCGGCCGTGCGCTCGGCATGCTCATCTGGGGCGACGCCACGGACGAGACCGACGATCGCGGCCGGGCCATTGTGGGAGAGACGCTTCTGCTCATCTTGAACAACGGAGCGGACGGCGTTCGCTTCACCCTTCCGACGGTCGAGGGCAACGGAATGTGGACTCAGTTGATCGACACGGCACATCGCGAGCTGGCGGTGCTCGACAGCGGGTCCATCGAGCTCGCTCCTTTTTCGCTCGTCATGTTTCGGTATGGCGAGAATCGTCGCATGGCGAACGACGCGCGGCGGCGATAGACACCCATGGCTGACGAAACCGAGAAGCGCCCGCGGAAGCGACCGCCGCGAAAGAAAGCCGGCCCACCGCCGGAGGCGCCGGTCGAGCAGCCGAGAGTTCCCGGAGATCCGTGGCGCGACGACGTCGAACGCCTGCTAGCCGGCGAGCTCGCCAATCCGCACTCGATCCTCGGGGCGCATCCCATCGTCGTCGACGGCGAGAGTGGCGTCGTCATCCGCGCGCTCGGCGCAAACGCCGTGCGGGTCGAGTGCGTGCTCGACGACGGGCGAACCGTGGAGCTGCCTCGCGTCGCAAACGGCTTGTCCGATCTCTACGCCGCGTTCATTCCGGGCGCGACGCTGCCGATCCGATATCGCCTGCGGTACCAGTACGCGAACGACACGGTCTGGGAGCGGCGCGACCCCTATCGCTTCCTGCCGACCCTCGGCGACGTCGATCTCCACCTGTTCAACGAGGGCACGCATCGCGAGCTCTGGAAAAAGCTCGGCGCGCACATTCGCGTCATGGATGGCGTGTCCGGCGTCGGGTTCGCCGTGTGGGCACCGAACGCGCGGCGCGTCAGCGTCGTCGGCGACTTTTGCTCCTGGGACGGCCGCGTCTATCCGATGCGGATGCTCGGCAGCTCGGGCGTGTGGGAGATCTTCATTCCCGAGCTCGGGCCCGACACGTTGTACAAGTTCGAAATCCTCACGCAGGATCGGAAGATTCGCATCAAGACCGATCCGTTCGCCGCGAAGATGGAGCAGTTTCCGGGCGTGTCGTCCATCGTGCAGGCGCCGAGCGATTATCGGTGGCGCGATGACGAATGGATGGCTGCTCGCCGCGGTGCGGATTACTCTCGCTTGCCGGTGAGCATCTACGAGGTCCATCTCGGCTCGTGGGCGCGTATCCCTGAGGACGACTACCGCGTTCTCACCTACCGCGAGATCGCCCCGCGGCTCGCGGCGCATGTGAAGGGGCTCGGCTTCACGCACATCGAGCTCATGCCGGTAATGGAGCATCCGTTCTACGGATCGTGGGGCTATCAGGTGAGCGGGTACTACGCGCCGACGTCACGCTACGGCACGCCCGACGATCTCCGCTTTTTCGTCGACGTCCTGCACCAGCACGGCATCGGCGTCATTCTCGACTGGGTTCCGGCGCATTTCCCCAAAGACGACTACGCGCTGGCGTGGTTCGACGGCACCGCGCTCTACGAGCACGAGGATCCGCGGCTCGGCGAGCACCCGGACTGGGGAACGCTGATCTTCAACTACGGCCGCAACGAGGTGCGCAACTTCCTCGTCGCAAATGCGCTGTATTGGCTCGGCGAGTTTCACACGGATGGACTGCGAGTCGACGCCGTCGCGTCGATGCTCTATCTCGACTACAGCCGCAAAGCCGGCCAATGGCTTCGCAACCGGCACGGCGGACGCGAGAACCTCGAGGCGATCACCTTCCTGAAGCAGTTCAATGAAACCGCGCATGCCGCGGCGCCGGGCTGCATCACCGTCGCCGAAGAATCCACCGCGTGGCCCGGTGTCACCACACCAGTCCACTCGGGCGGCCTCGGATTCACGTTCAAATGGAACATGGGGTGGATGCACGACACCCTCGGCTACTTCGCGCTCGATCCGGTGCATCGCCGCTACCATCACGACCAGCTCACTTTCGCGATGCTCTACGAGTACAGCGAGCGGTTCGTGATGCCGCTGTCGCACGACGAAGTCGTGCATCTGAAAGGGTCCATCTTCCAGAAGATGCCCGGCGACGAATGGCAAAGGTTCGCCAATCTTCGTCTCCTGCTCTCGTACATGTTCACGCGGCCCGGCAAGAAGCTGCTGTTCATGGGGACCGAGTTCGGCACGTGGGCCGAATGGAACCACGACGCCAGTCTCGATTGGCACCTGCTCGACGAACCGAAGCGCGGGGCGCTCTGCCGGTATCTGTCGCGGCTTGCCGCGCTGTACAAGAAAGAGCCGGTGTTCTGGCGCGACGATCCGAGCTGGGATGGTTTCAGCTGGATCGACGTTGCCGATCGCGACAACTCCGTGGTCTCGTACGCGCGACAGAGCGGCGGGTCGCACGCCATCGTCATGCTCAACCTCACGCCGGTGCCGAGAGAGAAGTATCGCGTCGGCGTCCCCGCGGGCACGCGGTATCGGAAGCTGCTGTCGAGCGACGACCTCGAGTGGGGCGGCTCGGGCTACGGCGCGTTCGAGAGCGTGCCATGCGACGACTCGCCGTTCCATGGCTACTCGCAATCCATCGAGGTCACGCTGCCGCCGCTTGGGGCGCTGATCCTGTCGCCGCGCGACTGAACGTCGCCGCCCGGCATGTCGCTCCACGAGCTCGCACATCGGGTCGGCATTCTCGACGAGTATTTCGACGTCGCCGGACGCCGGTGCTTCACCTCCGACGACACCCGCCGCGCGATTCTGCACGCGTTGAAGATCGACGCGAGCACCGATGAAGCTGCCAGACACTCGCTCGAGCGGATGCGACAGGAAGAAAGCGCGGAGCTCATCCCGCCGGCGCGGGTGCTCGAGGTCGGCCAATCGTCCAGACTTCAGGTTCGGGCCCCGGGCGATCGCGACACGGCCGGCCCGTGGCGCCTCGAGATCGAAACCGAGGCCGGCGAGCGATTCGTCGCCGAAGGCCCCTGGCGGGGAGGTGGTGCGCTCGAGCTTCCGCTGCCGGCGGATCTCCCGCTCGGATACCATCGCGTGCATCTGTCGCTTGGCGCGGGATCGCGGGAGTGGCGCGATGAGCAAACGCTCATCATCGTGCCGCCGCGCTGCGTCGCGCCGGCGGAGCTCCTCGACGACACGCCCGCATTCGGCGTCATCGCGAACCTCTACACGATGCGGAGCCGGTCGAACTGGGGAATCGGCGACTTCAGCGATCTCGCGTCGCTTTCGGCGTGGACGGCGACGGTCGGCGGGGACTTCGTCGGGACGAATCCGCTGCACGCGCTCGTCAACCGGGGCGGCGACATCAGTCCGTACAGTCCGGTGAGCCGGCTGTTTCGCAACGTCGCCTACATCGATCCCACGCGCGTGCCCGAGTTGGCGGACGCGCCCGACGTCCGCGACCGGCTCGTTTCACCCGAAGTCCTCGCCGAGCTGGAATCGCTGCGCGAGTCGCCGAGCGTTCGGTACGAGCAGGTGATGGCCGTGAAGGGCATGGCGCTCGACGCGCTGCACAAGATCTTTCTCGAGCGAGCGCACGAGCCCGGCAGCGCGCGAGCGAGAGACTATGAGGCCTACGTCGCCGAACACGAGCCAGGCTTGACGCGATTTGCGACGTGGATGGCGATCGCCGAACACGAGCGAGCGTGGGACTGGCGCGCGTGGCGCCACGAGCTGCACGATCCGGCGAGCGCCGCCGTGAACGAGCTGGCGTTCACCCGCGCGCATCGCGTGGACTTTCACCGCTGGGCCCAATTCGAGGCCGACCGTCAGTTGGCCGACGCGGCGGTGAGGGCGCGGTCGGCGGGAATGCGGATTGGGCTCTACCACGATCTCGCGATCGGAAGCGCGCCGGGTGGCGCGGACGCCTGGTCGTTCCGCGATCTCCTCGTCGCGGGCGTGAGCGCGGGTGCTCCCCCGGACCCGTACTCGGCGAGCGGACAGAATTGGGGACTTCCGCCGATGAACCCGAGCGCGCTGCGTCGCGACGGGTACCGCTTCTTCATCGATCTCATCCGCGCCGCCTTTCGACACGCCGGCGCACTGCGGATCGATCACGTGATGGGACTGTTCCGGCTGTTCTGGATTCCAGATGGAATGACCGGCGCGCAGGGCGCGTACGTGACCTATCCTGCCGACGATCTGCTCGGCATCATCGCGCTCGAGAGCGTGCGCCATCGGGCGCTCGTCGTCGGGGAGGATCTCGGCACCGTGCCCGACTACGTTCGTCCGGCGCTCGCGAAATGGGGCGTGCTCACGTCCAAGGTGCTCTACTTCGAGCGCGAGTGGCACGGCGGGTTTCGCTCCGCCGATCAATACCCGCCGCTCGCGCTCGCGACAGCGAATACGCACGACATGCCGACCCTCGCCGGCTTCTGGGCGGCGCGCGATGTCGCGCTCCGCCGCGAGGTCGGCCAGCTCGCAACGGATGACGACGAGGCAAAAGCGCTCGAGGAGCGTGATCGCGATCGCGGCCACTTGCTGCGCCTGCTGGAGGCGGAACAGATCCTGCCGCAGGGGTCGGTGCCGCAGTCATCGGCCGAGCTGCGGGCGGCGGTGCATGGATTCCTCTGGAGCACACCGGCGCAACTCGTCGGCCTCTCACTTGACGATCTCGCCGGCGAGGTCGAGCCCGTCAACATTCCGGGGGTCGGTCCGGATCGCTTCGCGAGCTGGACGCGAAAGATGCGCGCTGATCTCGAAACGATCACCACAAGCGAGGACGTCCACGTCGCCGTTCCGCGGCGACGGCCCGGAAACGTCATCGGACGCTGAAGCACCCGTCACGGCGAGAGAGCGCGCCGCGCTCACGGCCACGTATCGCCTGCAACTGAACGCCGGGTTCACGCTCAACGACGCGCGCGCTCGCGTCGGCTACTTCGAGCGGCTCGGTGTGTCGCACCTGTACCTCTCGCCGATTCTCGCCGCGCGCCGCGGCAGCGAGCACGGATACGACGTCGTCGATCCCACGCGGATCAATCCCGAGCTCGGCACGGAAGCGGATCTTCTCGCCCTCGCCAAGGATCTCCATGCGCGCAACATGGGAATCCTGCTCGACATCGTACCGAACCACATGGGCACGAGCGCCGACAATCCCTACTGGGACGACGTGCTCATGCACGGCGAACGGTCGCGGTACGCGCGCTGGTTCGACATCGCCTGGGCTGCGGGCCCTGGCGGGCACCGCAAGCTCGTGCTCCCGATGCTCGGTGACGAGCTGGATCGCGTCCTGGCGCGCGGCGAGCTGACCGTCACGCTGCACGACGGGGAAACGCCGCGCGTTTCATACTTCTCCCATAGCTTTCCGCTCGATCCCGCGTCGCTGCCGCCCGACCTTCAGCTCGCGCAGACCAACCCGGAAGAAGCCAGCGAGCTCGCGAGACTGTATTCCGGCGCGGACGCCACGGACCGACTCGCCGCGCTGCTCGCCGTGCAGCACTATCAGCTCGAATTCTGGCGTCGGGGAATCTCGGAGATCAACTATCGCCGGTTCTTCGACGTCAACGAGCTCGCCGCGCTGCGCATCCAGGATCCCGAGGTGTTCGCGGCGACCCAGGGATACGTCCTCCGCCTCATGCACGACGGCGTGATCGACGGATTGCGGGTGGATCACATCGATGGGCTCGTCGATCCGGCCGGATTCCTCGATCGGTTGCGCGCGTCGACGCCGCCGGGCACACCGATCTTCGTCGAAAAGATCCTCGCGCCCGGCGAACGACTTCGATCGACCTGGCCGGTGCAGGGAACGACCGGGTATGAGTTTCTGAACGAGGTCGAGGAAGTGTTTCTCGACCCGGTCGGGGCCGCGCGCGTCGAACGCTTCTATCGGGCGCTGCGGCACCTCCGCGGCGGCGCGACGATTTTCGACGACATCGCGCGGGAGGCGAAAAAGCGCATTCTGCGATTCGCGCTCCTGGCGGACCTCGAACGCGCGGCGCGCATCGCCCTGCACATCGCCACGAGCATCGATCCCGGCCTCGGCACATCGTGGACGCTTGAGCGCGCGTCGGCCGGGCTCGCCGATTTCATCGCGGCGTTACCCGTCTATCGGACGTATGTGACCGGCGACGCCGCGATCGATCCCGCGGACCGCGACGTCATTGAAACCGCCGTGCGCTCGGCGACCCGTGTCGCGCCGGAGCTCGGCGACGTCGTGGCATTCGTGGGCAATCTGTTGTTGAACGACGTTGCTGGCGCCGACGCCGGGGCTCGCCTCGAGTTCGTGCAAGGCGTCCAGGTGCTCAGTGGTCCCGCCGCGGCGAAGGGAGTCGAAGACACCGCGCTCTACCTCTACGTCCCGGTCATGTCGCGCGCCGAGGTCGGCGCGGAGCCGAATCAGCCGCTCGCCGGCGCGGTGGCTCGCCTGCACTGCTCGAACGCGCATCGTGCCGAGCGATGGCCGATGTCGCTGCTCGCGACGAACACGCACGACACCAAGCGGAGCGCGGACGTCCGAGCTCGGCTCGATGCGCTCACCGAGCTGGAGCACGACTGGGAACGCGCCGTGCGCCGGTGGCGCCGGCTCAACGCGAAGCACCGGCGCGTCGTGAATGGCCGCATGTCGCCCGACACCAACACCGAGTATTTGATGTATCAGACGATAGTGGCGCTCTGGCCGCCGCCGCGACCGGGTCGTCGAACCGACGATCTCCCGGACCGTGCGTGGCGCGACACCGCGCGCGAACGGTTGACGAGCTACGCGATCAAGGCCGCGCGCGAGGCCAAGACGCGAACGTCGTGGACTCAGCCGAACGCAGCCTACGAAGCCGCGCTGTCCGACTTCGTGCGGAGCATTCTCGAGCCCAGTGACGACGCGCCATTTCTGTCGGATGTCGCGCGCCTCGTCTCCCTTGCCGCTCCGATCGGCGTGACGAACTCGCTGTCGCGGATCACCATTCATTTGACGGCCCCGGGCGTCCCGGACATCTATCAGGGGGACGAGCTGTGGAACTTCGCGCTGGTCGACCCGGACAACCGCCGGCAGGTCGACTTCGAGGGCCGAGAGCGCGTATTGGCCGACATCGATCGCGCCGACGTCTTCGACGTCTTCGATGATCCGTTCGACCACCGAATCAAGGCGCTCGTGACTCGCCGGCTGCTCATGCTCCGCCGGAGCCGGCCGCAGCTTTTTGCGTGCGGCCGCTACCGTCCGCTCGACGTCGTCGGTGAGCGGGCGGCGCACGTCATCGCGTTCGAGCGAATGGACGGCGACGATCGATCGGTGACGATCGCCAGCCGAATCACAGCGCGGATGGATCGAGAGAGGAAGGCCGAGTGGTGGCGCGATACTGCTATACGAATGCCGGAGCTAGATTTGGGTATCGGCCTTGTCTGCCGCATCAGCCAGCATCGAGTTCGCGGCGAAAATGGCATGATTCGAGTGGCTAGCGCGCTCGAAAAACTTCCTGTCGCCGTTCTCGTCGACTAGCTTGTCGCCACACGGCTTACAGTGCGAATCTCGTCTGGCCGCGCGGGCTGCAGAGCTCGCTCGTTCGTTCGCGTTGGCACGAAATACTCTCCGCAGCGCCGTTTTCGTAGCCCATCGACTACATGATTCTTCCGTCGTCAAAGGCGACAATCGCGTACTTCTCTATGGAGATTGCTCTCGACCGGGCAATCCCGACGTACAGCGGCGGCCTCGGCGTCCTTGCCGGTGACACGCTTCGCTCGGCGGCCGACCTCTCCGTGCCCGTCGTCGGTGTCACGCTTCTCCATCGGAAGGGCTATTTCGAGCAGCACATCGACGCCGCCGGCAATCAGACGGAGACGCCATCGGAGTGGAACCCGGAAGACCTGCTCGATCCGGTCGACGCTCGCGCGACCGTGATGATCGAAGGACGCCCGGTTGCGATTCGCGCGTGGAAATACGCCGTCCGCGGCGTCACCGGACACGAGGTGCCGGTCTATCTGCTGGATACCCAGCTTCCCGAGAACACCGAGTTCGACCGCACGCTCACTGATCACCTCTATGGCGGCGACAGCCACTATCGCCTGCTGCAAGAGGTCGTGCTCGGCATGGGTGGCGCGGAGCTGCTGCGAGCGCTCGACTTGAGCGCGAGCATCTATCATCTGAACGAAGGCCATTCGGCGCTGTTGACGCTCTGCCTTCTCGATTGGCAGCTCGACGGTCGCAAGACGTTCGAGCTCGACGAGAGCGACGTCGAAGCGGTTCGCCGCCGCTGCGTGTTCACGACCCACACGCCGGTGCCCGCCGGCCACGACAAGTTCCCGATCGATCTCGTTCGGCGCGTGATCGGCGACGACGAGGTCGCGCTGCTCGAGGCCGTGCACTGCGTCGAGAGCGATACGCTCAACCTCACGCACCTGGCGCTGCGTCTCGCGCGGTTCGTGAACGGCGTGGCGATGAAGCATCGCGAGGTGTCGCGGGGCATGTTCCCCGACTATCCCATCGACGCCATCACGAACGGCGTGCACGCGGGCACGTGGACGTCGCCGGCATTTCGCCGACTCTTCGACCGCCGGGTTCCGGAGTGGCGAACGGACAATCTCTACCTGCGGTACGCGGTCGGGATTCCGCTCACGGAGATTCGCGCCGCCCACGCCGAGGCGAAGAAGGCGATGATCGGCGCGGTGGCGGCGCGCACCGGCGTGACGCTCGATCCCAAGGTCTTCACGATCGGATTTGCGCGACGCGCGACGCCGTACAAGCGGGCGGATCTGGTGTTCACGGACCCGGACCGTCTCGCGGAGATCGCCGCGACGGTGGGGCCGCTGCAGATCGTCTTCGGCGGCAAGGCGCATCCGCACGATGGCGGCGGCAAGGATCTCATTCGGCGGATTCACAGCGCCGCCGCGGCGCTCGCCGGGCAGGTCACGGTCGTGTACGTCGAGAACTACGAGATGGCGATCGCCGCCTCGATGGTCGCCGGCGTCGATCTCTGGCTGAACAATCCGATGAAGCCGCTCGAGGCGAGCGGCACGAGCGGCATGAAGGCGGCGATGAACGGCGTGCCCAGCCTGAGCGTGCTCGATGGCTGGTGGATCGAAGGCCACGTCGAAGGCGTGACCGGCTGGTCGATCGGCGGGCTCCAGTCGGAGGGCGACCAATCCAAGGACGCAAATGAGATCTATCTGAAGCTGGAACGCGTCATTCTACCGCTGTACTACGGCCTGCCCTTCGCCTACGCGGAGGTGATGCGCTCGGCGATCGCCATCAACGGCTCGTTTTTCAACACGCAGCGCATGGTCGAGCAGTACGTCCGCAACGCCTACTTCCCCGACGATACTCCCGTGTTAGAGACGGTCGGTGACTAAGGGAGCGAGAGCGGGGTGCGCCGTGCGGAGATCGTGAAGAGTTGGGTGAGAAGGGTGCGGCGGACTGGTGTCCCGCACCCTTCGTCGTCAACCGTTCGCCGTTCGCGCCCCCTCTTGCCCTCAGTTAGGAACTCTAGGTATATACCTAGAGTTCCTAACTGAGCAGTGTCATGCGCGGCCAGCCAATTGATTTCCTCCGCGGCACCCTCGATCTCCTCGTCCTCAAGACGCTCTCCTGGGGGCCGTCGCACGGCTATGCCGTCGCCCGCTGGATCGAGCAGTGCACCAACGACGCCTTCGCCGTCGAAGAAGGCTCGCTCTATCCAGCGCTCTACCGCCTCGAGGAGCAGGGTCTCATCACCGCGGACTGGGGTGTGACCGACAACAAACGCCGCGCGAAGTTCTATCGCCTCACGGCGAAGGGAAAACAGGAGCTCAAGACGTCGCAGGAGTATTGGCAGCGGTACACGGGCGCCGTATCGAAGGTGCTCGTGACGTCGCCGCAGGGCATGTAGCCCATGCGCGATCTCCAGGGTGAACCTGCCCCGAACGCGCGCCAGGCCTTCACCTGGCGCCGCTATCTCCGCTTCTGGCGCTCCCGTGTCGACGCCGACGTCGCCGATGAGCTCCAATTTCATCGCGACATGCTGATCGACGACTACAGCGCGCGCGGCCTGAGTCCCGACGATGCCCGCGCCGCGGCGGAGCGCCGGCTCGGCGACCTGCGAACGCCAACCGACGAGTGCGTCACGATCGCCACCCGGCAAGAGCGCCGCGCGACACGAGCGCTCGTCGCGGATGCGCTGCGGCAGGATCTCCGCTACGCTCTTCGCACGCTCGCGCTTCGAAAAACGTGGACCGCGGTCGCCGTGCTCACGCTTGCCCTGGGCATCGGCGCGAACACCGCGGTGTTCAGCGTCGTCGACGCGCTCATTCTCAACCCACTGCCCTTCGTGGGCGCCGATCGGATCGTGCTGCCGTGGGTGAGGGAAGCGCAATCGCAGTGGAAGATGCTTCCCACGTCGAGCGTCGTCCGCGCATGGCGATCGTCGGCGCGCCTGATCGAGGGCATCGAGTCCTATCAAACGGGGAAGATCAACCTCGTGACGACCGGCGATCCGATCGAGCTGCAGACCGCGAAGATCGGCACCGGCATGCTCCGATTCGCGGGCATTCCTCTCGCGCTGGGCCGCGGATTCGACACGAGTGAAACGACGCCGAACGGCCCGCCGGTCGTCATCCTCGGCGACGCGCTCTGGCGGACGCGGTTCGGCGGGTCACGCGACGTTCTTGGCCAGCGTATCACCCTCGGCGACAAGGCGTACACGATCATCGGCGTGGCCAGCAGGCGACTCCGGCTTCCAGCGATCCTGCAGACCGAAACTCAGGTATGGTTGCCGTACATCGCCGAGAAAGAGCAGAACAGCCCGGGGTCGCTCGTCCGGCTCAAACCCGGTGTTTCGCTGGCCGCCGCACAGGCGGAGCTCGACTCCATCGCCCGTCGTCCCGAGCTGAGCGAGGGATCGCGCCTTCACATCCTGCTCCAGACCCCGCGCGACATCGTCGGATTTCGCGATACGATCTATCTGCTCACCGCGGCGGTGGCGGCGCTGCTCCTCATCGCGTGCGCGAACGTCGCGCATCTGATGCTGGCGCGCGGTGCCAGTCGCGAACGTGAGATCGCGATTCGCGGCGCGCTCGGAGCGAGCCGATTCCGCATCGCGCGACAGCTGGTCACCGAAAGTCTCGTCCTGTCGGCAGTCGGCGGGGCAATCGGCGTCGGCCTCGCGATCGGAGGTCTCGGCTGGCTCGAAGCGGCGCGACCCGTTCAGCTCCAGATGCTCGATCGCGCGCAGATCGATTGGCGCGTCCTGATCGTTGCGCTCGTGCTCACCGCCACGACCGGCGTGGCGTTCGGCCTCGTGAGTGCCACGCGCGGCGCCCGTGACGCGACGGCCGGCTCTCTGAAGGATACCGCGACGTCCGGCACGATGTCGCGGCGGCACGGACGCGCGCGGTCACTCCTCGTCGTGACCGAGATGGCGCTGTCGGCACTGCTGCTCGTCGGCGCGACATTGGTCGTCCGCAGCATCGTGAAGCTGCAAGCCGTCGATCCCGGCTTCGACTCGAAGCATCTGTACGCGATCGACGTTCGGCTTCCGGGCGCCGCCTACAAGACGGCGGGGGCTGTCTCGCCGGTCATGGACGCGCTCGTCGCTCGCGCTCGTCAGCTGCCAGGTGTCTCGAGTGTCACCGTCGCGAGCTCGATGCCCCCGAACATCACCATCATGGTGGAGCCGCTCGAGATCGAGACTCGGACCGGGCCGCGAGTCGACGAGGGCTCGTCGTTCAATCCCCAGATGTCGGTCCGCGACGATTTCTTCTCGAAGGCCGGGGTTCGATTCGTCGAAGGCGGCACCTTTGCGCCGCAGGCCGCCGACCGTCGCGAGATCATCATCAACGCGTCGCTCGCGCGACGCCTGTGGCCCGGCGAGAGTGCGTTGGGCCGTCACCTTCGCATGGCATCTTCCAACCCGAAAGATCGAGAACCGTGGAACACCGTCGTCGGCGTCACCACCGATCTGATGGTCCATGGACTCTCAGCCGTCGGGAAGGAAGGCCTGATCATCTATCCCGACGAAGGGTTCGGCCGCACGCTGGCGATTCGGACGACGGACGCCGCGGCCGCGTTCCGGGAGCTGCGCGCCGCGGCGCGCCGGATCGACCCCATCGATCACGACGCTCACGATGACGAGTGTGGAGAAGGACGCCGCCGACACCATCGCCCAACAGCGTTTCGTCACGCTGCTCTTGAGCGGGTTCGCGATCCTCGCCGTTGCGCTCTCCGCGATCGGTCTCTACGGGGTGCTCGCTTACTCGGTTGCCGAACGCACCAGAGAGATCGGTGTGCGAATCGCGCTCGGCGCGACGCCGTCGAACCTCGCGGCCGACGTCGTGCGCGGCGGCGTCGTGCTGTCGGCGATCGGTCTCGCGATCGGTCTCGTCGCCGCCAACTGGGGCACGCGCCTGCTTCGTTCCGTGCTGTTCAGCATCGGGGAGCACGACGCGCCGTCCTACGTCGCGGCGGGCGCGCTCCTGCTCGGCGTGTCGATCATCGCGTGCGTGATCCCGATGCGCCGCGCGATGTCCGTCGATCCCGTCATCGCCATGCGCGACGGCGCGGATCGTCGCTGGTAATCGGCGACCGTCAGGCCGTCTCGGGCGCCTTCGCGGCGGCCGGCGTCTCGGCGCCGCCGCCGGCGTCCTCGAGCTCTTCTTCCAGCTCGGCCGTCTTTCGCACGGCGCGCATTGCCGTGCCACCGGCGACGATCGCGCCCAGCACGATGTAGATGTAGAACGTGTAAAAACGCCACCACAGCAGCGCCGCGGCAAAGAGCGACGGACCGATGACACCTGCCAGCGCGGCGCGAAACGCCAGCTCGACCGCGCCGCCACCGCCGGGCGCGGGAACAATCGCGGCGCCATACAGGAGTCCGAGTGGCCAGAGTGCCAATGGCGCCAACGGCGCACTTGCGCCGGTGCCGAGGACGAGCGCGGGCAGCACGCACAGCCGCATCGCGACGTGGAGCACGGACATGAAGTACGACGCAGTCGCCCACCGAAGGTCGATGTGCTTGACGCTGTCGACCGTCGTGCGCACCTGCGCAAACCAGCGCTGGATGACGACCCACCGGCCACCCCCCAGTCCCAAACGCCGCGCCCACGTCGGCGCTGCCGTCCCCATATGTCGCCGCGACAGTAGAATCGCGGTCACGGCGACGCCGATCACGAACCCCGAATACGTTCCCACGACACCCACGAGCGCGCCGAGCACGATGCCGGCGTGGCGGAATACGATCGCCACGACCAGCACGACCGTCGCGAGCGACAGCGATTCGAGGAACAGCTCCGCGAACAGCACGACGAGCGCGCTCGGCGTCGGAACGCCGGCTTCCGCAAGCACGAGAAAGCGCGCGGGCTCGGCGCCCGACCGCGCCGGCGTGATGGACGCGCCGAAGTCGCCGGCGAGCGTGGTTCGCACCGCGGTCATGAAGCTGAGCCTGATGTCCGCCGCCTTGGCGCTCCACGTGATCTTCCACGACCGCGTCAGGATCTCGACGACGACGGCGGCGATCGCCCAGAGGTGCGCGCGCGGCGGCAGAACGATCGCGCTACCGGCGCGCCACCATCGCAGAATGAAGAATACCGAGATGCCGATCACCGCCGCGAACGACGCGGCCGTGAACGCCCACCGCTTCCACGTCATGCCGGCGCGAGCAGAGTCATCGTGCGAAGTCTGACGCTGGGATCGGTAAGAGGGAAGCGGGACGCGATGAAAGAAAAGGGAAAGGCTCGTCGTGCCGATCCGGCCACGACGAGCCTTTCGCTACGTGCCCTCTTCCACTTCCCGCAACTACGGCCAGCGCGTCAGTCCCTCCTCCTCCGCCGCGCCGCCCCCGCTCGCCGAGGGCGCCGGCTTCAGCACATGACTGATCTGCTGTCGCACGTCGTCCAGGTGTCTCTTGGTCGGCACGTCCGTCGCGCGCTTCTGGGCCGCCGCGACTTCCGCGTCGAGCGCCTTCAGCTCACCGCGGAGCATCGCCTTGATCTCGCCAGTGTTGGCGGCTGGTGCCGCGCCGCCACGACCACCGCCGCCACCGCCGCCACGACCACCGGCCGCTGCCGGCGTCGCGGGCGGATTGATCTTGTTGCCTACGTCGGTGAGATACGCGCGCTGTAATCCGCGGCGATACACGTCGATCTTGAGCGGCCCGGTCGCGTACAGCTCAGTGAAGACGCCGTGGCGCAGATCGCTCAACATCTCCGTGAGTGTGTACGCGTCGCCCGAGCTCTTGGCGAGCGCCTCGTTCTCGATCAGGCGCGTCATCTTGCCGTCGTTCAGCAGGCTGTTGATCAGCGACGACTGCGCGTTCACGATGCGGGTGACTTCGCCGTTCGGCTCGATCTTGCGAAGGATGTCCGTGTCGATCAGCCACGTCGGCGTTTGGAATCCGTTGTCGGCGATGAACTTCATTGCCTGCGCCTGCCGCGCCTTCGGCACGGGCGTGAAGCGCGGGCCCGGCTGGTCGCCGTACTTCTCCTGCGAGTTCATGCCGCCGACCAGGTTGGCCACGTGGCCCAACTCGGTTCGGAACTGGCCGATCTGCCGGTTGTAGAGCTCCGAGAGCACGTCGAAATCTTCATCCGGGTGCACCGTGGCGCCTTCGATCCAGGCCATGTTGCGATGCAGGTTCTTGAAGCCGAGCTCCGTGGCGCGCACCGGATCGATGTCGCCGACAGCCTCGGTCTCGTCGCCTGGATCGGAGCCGAACGCGCCCGACGTCGAGAAGCGCAGCCACGGCTTCGTGTCCTGATCACGCGCCCACTTGTCGAGCGTCGCGAACTCGGCCTGCGCCGCTCGAATCTCCTCGGCGCCGGTCTTCTTCGTGCTACCCGCTTGCGTCACGCCCATCGGCGCGTTGATCGGCGCGTAGCCCCAATGCGTCGCCCAGATGTCGTACGGACCGATCTTCGGCACGAGCAGCTCGGGTGGAACGTGGTCTTCCGGCTGCACGACGTAGTTGAAGCGCGAGTAATCCATCAACGTCGACACGTGGCCCATTCGGCGCAGGAAGTCGGCGTTGCGAATCGAGTCGATCGGGTACTGCGAGCTCGCCTTCATGTTGTGCTGGAAGCCGAGCGTGTGACCGACTTCGTGCGCGAGCACGTACTCGAGCAGGCGTCCCATCAACGAATCGGGATACGGGAACGTGCGAGCGCGAGGATCGTTCGCCGCGGCCTGCGTGAAGTACCAGGTGCGCGCGAGGTTCTGCACGTTGTGATAGAACTGGATGTGCGCGTTCAGAATCTCGCCGGAGCGAGGATCGTGAATGTTCGGGCCGCTCGCGTTCTCCGTCGTCGACGGGAGCCAGCGAACGACCGAATACCGGGCGTCTTCCGGCGACCAATCGGGATCGTTCGTCGGGGCGACCTTGCCGACGATCGCGTTCTTGAAGCCGGCCGCTTCGAAGGCCGGATTCCAATCCTCGATTGCTTTGATGAGATACGGACGCCACTTCACCGGCGTGTTCGGATCGAGATAGTAGACGATCTGCTTCACCGGCTCCGAGATCGCCGCGTTGGGATCCTTCTTCTCGAGACGATACCGCGTGATGAAGCACCGCTGGTCGTCCGCAACGCGCTGCGACGGCTGCGAGTAGTCGGTGACCGTGAGGTTGAAGTAGCCGACGCGGTTGTCGCACAGTCGCGGCTGCATCGGCGTCTCCGGCAGCTTGTGGAAGCTGAACGACGCGACGATGGTCGCCGTCGGCGCGGTCACGCCCGCTCCGCCACGGCCTCCGCGCCCTGGTGCCGGGGCGGCACCGCGTCCGCCGCCGCCGCCCGACTGGAGCGTGATCGTCGACGCGACGTTCACGTTGTCCGGGAACGACGCGACATGTTCGATCCACGAGCGGGTTGCGTCCACCGTGTAGCCCTGGCCAATGCGCTGCGCCGGTGAGAGCTCTGCCGGCGGCTGCGTGAACAGACGCGACACGTCGATCACGGCCGCGCTGTCCGGGCCGTACGACTCGACGTTGAAGATCGCGATGATCGGATGAACGTTCGACGCGGAAACCGCGCCGGCGACCGGCGCGGTCGTGTCGCTCGACATGATCTCGTACGAGATGCCGCGCAGCAGTATCCGGTTGTCGCGGCGCTCGAAGCGCAGCACCCGGTTGCCGGCGGGCTGCCCATCGTAGCCCGCGCCGAGCGTGGTCTGCGCGATCTCTTCGACGAGCAGAATGTCCTTGTCCATCTCGCGGCGAGGAATCTCGAACAGCACGCGCTCGCCGATCTTGTGGACCTTGAACAGACCATTCTTGGTCTGCGCCTGACTCGTGACGACGCGAGCGTACGGCAGCGGATTCGGCGCGCCGGCTTGCGCCGCGCCATTGCCGCCGCGTCCGCCGCGTCCGCCGCCGCCTGCACCGCCACCTCCGGCAGGGGCCTCCGTGGTATCGGTTGGATTATTCGGGGCGCCGGCAGGCGCCTGTTGCTGCCGCGGAGCTTGTGCTCCTCGGGCAGTTCGGCGCCGGCGCCGGGGCCTGCGTAGTCGTGCAGCCGATCGCGATTGCGGCGACGGCGACGCTACCCAGGACCAGAACGGAACTGGTTCGCATGAGACACCTACCTAACGGGATGAGAGGGGTGGGGGGGAATGTGAGCAGGCCTGTGAAGCTGATGCTCTGTAAGGGGGAACGCTAGTCGCGACGCGATCGTTGGAGTGGCTGCCAAAGACCCGGCGGCGAAAGCTCATTTTCTTGCCACTTTTGGGGCTTCGGTTCTTTTGGCGAAGAGCTCGAGCCATGGGGCTCTCTCCGGTCGCGCCTGGACGAGAGCCCCGATCGCGCGCTTGAGAAATCGCTCTTCCCATCGCGCCCAGACCCGGGTCCACTCGTCGGATGTGCGGACGAGCACGTCCCCGTACACGCGGCACGTCGTGAACCCCGCATCGCCGAGGAGCCGCTCGAGCGAGCCAACGGTGAACCCCCACCGATAGGGGAAGCCGAGCAGGTTGTTCTGCGCCATGATCGCGCGGGCGATGCGCCGCAACGCACGATTGCCATTTGTCAGCGCGCGATGCGCTTCGGCGTAGAACGCGCCGTTTGGAACCCGGACGGCGAGGAGACCGCCCGGGCGCAGGCGTCGCCACGCTTCGAAGGCGACGCCGCGCGGATCAGCGAGCTGATCGAACGTGTTCCAAATCGCCAGAACATCGAGCGGCGAGTCGTCATGGTGGTCGCCGATCTCGCCGTCGTGAACGCGCAGTCCCAGGCCGCGGACGAACGCGTTGATCGCGGGATTCACGTCGAGTCCGTCGACGCTCAGTCCGCTCTCGCGAGCGGCAAGGAGGAACGCGCCAACGTAACTGCCGATCTCCAAGCCTCTTCCACCGCGGCCCAACAGGCGCCGCACACGCCGCGCTTGGGTCCGCGCCGTCGGGAGCTGCGCCGTGTGGAGCGCCGCGAGCCCGTCGTTGGCGGCGGCGGTTTCCGAGTAGACCGACGTCATCACCGACGCGCGCTCGACAGGATTGCGATAGACGAGCCCGCAACCGACACAGCGCACGAGGCGAAGCGGCGGCGGCTCCGTGAATGCGACGCGGTCCGCGAGTCTGTGCGTGGGGATGTCTGGACGAAGGCGGCGCACGTGGTACTCCCACAGCGCCTCGACCTCCGACTTGAGCTCGCCCGCCTCCGCTACGATCGCGGCATCGCGTCGTCCGCAGACGACGCAATGCGCGATTTCATACGAATTTCGTTGCACCGCTCGCTCGCCTCACGTCCCTCGACCGTCCGAGCGAGCGGCTCACGCGGAATTCGGGCCACTCAGGGAATCTTGTAGTAGTCGACCTTGTTGTCCGTGAAGCGCGGAATGGCCAGCACCATTCGCTTGGTGTCGACGCCGATGTCGGCGGGGCCGCTCACGCCGGTCACCAGCTTCGAGAGGGCGCCGTTCTGGACCACGTTCACCGTGCTGTCGCCCCAGCTCGTGACGAGGACGCGTCCGTCGCGGAGCACCTCGATGCCGTCGTATTGCCCGGCGCCCTTTGCGAGCGTCGTCGTCGATTTGTCGCCTTCCTTCCAGGTCTGGACGGAAGCGCCCGAAAACGGCGCGAGGTCGAACCGTCCGTTCGCGGCGTCCCACGTGATGCCGTTCGGCGAATTGAGCGAGTCGGCCTTGATCGACGTCGCCTTTCGACCGACGATCTTGAAGATCTGATCCGTTCCGGGATGTGAGACGCCGCCCTTCGCGTCGAACGCGATGCCGCTGTCGGTGACGTACACGTTGCCATCGCCGCCAATGGCCACATCGTTCAGAAAGGTCGCTTTTTGCGAGGAGAGGTCGATGTCGGCGATCGGCGCGCCGGTGCGCCGGTTGAAGGCGCGCACGTGATCGATGTCGGCGACCCACAGCGTGTCGCCGGCGAGCGCGAGCCCCTTCGGCGCGTCGAGCTTGGCCCCGTTCTTCCCGCCTTGGACCAGCGTCTTGAACGGAGCGCCCGTGCTATCGGCTCGGACCACGACGATGAAGCCGTTGCCGTCCTTCGCGGAGGGGTTGCCGTTGATGTTCGATATGTAGAAGACGTCGAGCTCCGGATCGTAGCGTACGGATTCCGGCGTCTGGAGGCCCGAAGATTCGCCGAGCTTCGAGGCGCTGGCGGCGGTGGGCGCGGCGGCGCTGGTGGAATCGGCTGCTGCCGGCTTTTCCTGTTTCGTGCATGCGGTGAACAGCGCCAATGATGCCAAAGCGCCTGCGTTCGCGACGACCGACCTGCGCATTCGAGCTCTCCCGGTTGAAGTGCCGAGAGAATTCTATGCATTGTTAGACAGTTCCCGGATCCCCAAACAAGGATGTTCACGGTGCGAAGATTTCATGTGTGGCCGCTTTTTGCGACGCTGGTGCTGCCAGGCGCGCTGACTGCGCAGCGCGACTCGGCCGCGTTCGGCGGTGTTCATTGGCGCGAGATCGGCCCGTATCGCGGCGGCCGGTCGGTGGCGGGGACGGGCAACCCGTCGCGCCCCGACGAGTTCTGGATGGGCACCACGGGCGGCGGCGTCTTCAAGTCGGTCAACGCCGGCCAGTCGTGGGCGCCCGTGACCGACAAATACTTCGGCGGCACGATCGGCGCGATCGCGGTGGCGCCGTCGGCGCCGGACGTCGTGTACGTCGGCGGCGGCGAATATCCGATCCGCGGCAACGTCTCGCACGGCGACGGCGTGTGGAAGACGACGGACGGCGGCAAGACGTGGACGTCGATGGGATTGATGGAAACGCGGCAGATCAGCCGCATCGTGGTTCACCCTACCAATGCGGACCTCGTCTATGTCGCCGCCCTCGGCCACGTGTGGGCGCCGAATCCGGAGCGCGGCGTGTTTCGGTCGAAGGACGGTGGCCGAACCTGGGAGAAGATTCTCTTTCGAAATGACTCGACGGGCGCGATCGACCTGGTGATGGATCCGAACGATCCGAACGTGCTCTACGCGGGGCTGTGGCAGGCCGGGCGCACGCCGTGGCTGTTGTCGTCGGGTGGAAACGGCAGCGGGATGTTCAAGACGACCGACGGCGGGGACCACTGGACCGAGATCACGCGCAACCCGGGCCTGCCCGCGGGGATCTGGGGCGACATCGGGCTCACGATCTCCGGCGCGAGCTCCAAGCGCCTGTGGGCCATCATAGAAGCGGATTCTGGGGGGGTCTATAGAACAGACGACGCGGGCCAGACGTGGACGCGCACGAACAACGACCGCGGCCTGCGCCAGCGCGCGTGGTACTACAACAAAATTCACGCGGACCCGAAGGACACGAACGTCGTCTACGCGAACAACGTGCAGTTCCAGAAATCGACTGACGGCGGCAAGACGTTTCGCCCGGTGCGCGGTCTCTCCCACGGCGACTCGCACGACTTATGGATTGATCCACGGAACGCCAACAGGATGATCGAGTCGGACGACGGCGGCTCCGAGGTGAGCGTCGACGGCGGCAAGACGTGGAGCGACGAGGATTTCGCGACCGCGCAGTTCTACCACGTCATCGCGACGACGCACTTCCCGTATCACATCTGCGGAGCGCAGCAGGACAATTCCACGCTGTGTGGGCCAAGCAGGGGAAGCCTGGACATATCGGACTGGCTGGAGGCCGGCGGCGGCGAGTCGGGCTGGATCGCGCCGCGCAACGACGACCCGGACATCGTCTACGCTGGGAGCTATGGCAACTTGCTGACGCGCAAAGATCTCCGCACCGGGATCAGCGTCAACGTGAATCCATGGCCGGACAATCCGATGGGCCATCCGGCGATGGATCTCAAGTATCGCTTCCAGTGGACGTTCCCGATCGAGGTCTCGAAGCACAACTCGAACGTCGTGTACGCCGGCTCGAACGTCGTGCACAAGACGACGAACGGCGGCAAGAGCTGGACGGTGATCTCGCCGGATCTCACCTATCACGATCCCGCCACGCTCGGCAACTCGGGCGGTCCGATCACGAAGGATCAGACGTCGATCGAGTACTACGGCACGGTGTTCGTCATCGAGGAGTCGCCGATCACGCCCAATACGATCTGGACCGGCTCCGACGACGGCAAAGTCTTTCTGACCAAGAACGGCGGCGTGAAATGGACCGACGTCACGCCGAAGGACATGGCGAAGTTCACGCGCGTCTCGAGCATCGATGCGTCGAAGTTCGGCGAGTGCATCGCGTACGTCGCGGCGAATCGCTATCAGCTCGACGACGACAAGCCCTATCTCTGGAAGACGACCGACTGCGGCGCGCATTGGACGCGCATCGATGCCGGGATCGCTCCCGCCGAGTTCACTCGAGTCGTTCGCGAAGATCCCGCCAGGCGCGGCCTGCTCGTCGCCGGCACGGAGCGCGGCGCGTGGTTCTCGCCCGACGACGGCGCGCACTGGCAGAGCCTGCGTCTCAACCTGCCGTTCGTGCCGGTGCACGATCTCGTCTTCAAGCAGGGCGACATCGTGCTCGCGACGCACGGTCGCGGCTTCTACATCATGGACGACATCACGACGCTCGAGCAGATGTCGGACGCGATCGCCGCGTCGCCGGCGCATCTCTTCAAGCCGCGCGACCAGTACCGTCTCGCCACCGGCGGTGGATTCGGCGGCGGTCGCGGCGGCGGCGTTCCAGCCGCCGTCACGCCTGAAAACGCGCCGCTGCATCCGACCGGTCAGAACCCGCCGACCGGCGTCGTGGTTCAATACTGGCTCGGCTCCGCCAATCAGGACGTATCGCTCGAGTTCCTCGACGCTACCGGGAAGCCGGTGCGCAGCTACAGCAGCAAACAGGACTCGACTGCGGCGCCGACGCCGGCACCCGGCGGCGAGGACTTCTTCGGACCGCCGCCGGCCGCGCGCGTACCGAACAAGCGCGGCGTCAACACGTTCCTCTGGAACATGCGGTATCCCGACGCGACGAGCTTCCCGGGAATGATTCTCTGGGCGGCGAATGTCACGGGGCCGCTCGTGCCGCCCGGCGCATACCAGGTCCGGCTGCTCGTCGGCGGCAAGCTGGTCGCGACCGAGTCGTTCAAGATTCTCGCGGACCCGCGCATCAAAGCGACACTCGCCGAGTGGCAGGAGCAGTCGCGGCTCGCGCTGCAGGTTCGCGATCGGTTCTCCGAGGCGAACGACGCTGTCAAGGAGATTCGTCGCGTGAAGGCGGAGCTTGCCGACCGCCAGGCAAAGTTGTCGGGCGCGCAACAGACGGAGTTCGCGTCGCTCTCCGCCGCATTCGGCTCCGCGCTGACCGAAGTTGAGGATTCTCTCTATCAAACGAAGAACCGCAGCGGGCAGGATCCGCTCAACTATCCGATTCGACTGAACAATCGCATCGGTGCGCTGATGGGCGTCGTCTCGAGCGCGGATGGCCGGCCGACGCAGCAGTCGTACGACGTCTACAAGGTCGTCTCGACGGAGCTCAACACGCAGCTCACCAAGCTGCGCAAGGTGATGGGAGACGACCTGCCCAAGATCAACGCTCTGCTCCGCGCCGCGGGACTCAAGCCCATCGAGAGATCCGGTCCAGCCTCATGATGCGCGCACGGATATCGAGGGCACTGGAGGTCTGACACTCTAGTCGTCAGGGTCAGTCGCTAGGCGTCAGTCTGAAACAGCGGCAGTCCGCGCCGTTCCGCCTGACGCCTGGCGACTGATCCCTGACGACCAGAGTGCCGATCGCTACAGCGATCGTTATCCGTGCGCGTGCTCCGTCGAAGGGACCGCCATACCCATCGCGTGGTACCCTTTGTCGACGTACACGGTGTTCCCCGTGATCGCGCTCGCCAGCGGCGACGCCAGAAACGCCGCGACCCGCCCCACTTCCTCCGCGGCGAGCTTCTCGGTGAGCGGCGCGTTCTCCGACACGTACTCCACCATCTGCTCGATGATGCCGATCGCGCTCGCCGCGCGCGACGCGAGCGGGCCTGCCGAGATCGTGTTCACGCGGCAGCCGAACTTGCGGCCCGCCTCGAACGCGAGCGTCCGCGTGTCGCTCTCGAGCGCCGCCTTGGCCGACGACATTCCGCCGCCGTAGCCGGGGATCACGCGCTCGCTCGCCATGTACGTGAGCGAGAGAAACGAGCCGCCGTCGCGCAACAGCGGCGCCCAGCCGCTGCACCATCGACACGAACGAATACGCGCTCGCGCTCACCGCGCCGAGGTAACCGTTGCGGCTCACTTCGAGCAGCGGCTTTTTCACTTCGGGGCCGTTCGCGAGCGAATGCACGACGATGTCCAGCGGGCGTTCGCCGAAGTCCGCGACGAGTCGCTCGGCGAGACCGTCGATGGAACAGTCGCCGACCTCCTTGTATCGCTTGTTGGTCCGAACGTCCTCCGGGATCTCCTCGAGCCGGTCGTAGACCGCATCGAGCGGATAGATCCTTTCAAAGGTCAGCAGCGAACCCGATGACAACGTTCGCGACTCGTCCATCTTTCCGCGCTCGAGCAGGTTGAGGAAGATGTTGAGCGCCGGCGGCCATGTGCCCACACAGACGCTCGCGCCGGCTTCCGCCAGCGCCTTCGCGATCGCGAACCCGAATCCGGCGTCGTCGGCGACGCCCGCCACGAGCGCCCGCTTTCCGTTGAGGTCGATATTGAGCATGGTGGGCAATATACAGCCCACGGAATGTCGGCCTCCCGACAGCTTTGGCACGCCGCGACCCCTGGCGGTTGACGGCCCCAGCGGACGGCGGCACGTATCATGTAAGTCCGCCCGGCAATGATCATGACCGTCCGCGAGTTCGACGCGATGGATCGCAACGACCTGCCCGCCGTCGCGGCCCCGTCGTTCGCGCTTGGCCTCTGGCGCATCGCCGCGGCCGACGTCTCGAGCGGCAACCGCGTCGCGTTGCTGCGCGACGGCCCGGCGACCTTCGACGCGATGATCGAGTTGATCGACAACGCGACGTCGAACGTATCGCTGGAGACGTATATCTATCGCTCCGACGAAGTCGGGCGCCGCGTCGGCGACGCGCTCACGCGCGCGGCGAAACGCGGCGTCGAAGTGCGACTCCTGCTCGATTGGTTCGGGCTTCGCGGCACCGCTCGCGCGTTCCTCAGACAGCTCCGCGCGGCGGGGATCGAGGTCGCCATCTTCAATCCCCTCGGATTCCGACGATGGCTCGGCCTCGTCCCGCGCGATCACCGAAAGCTGCTCGTCGTCGATTCGAGCGCCGGCATCACGGGCGGGCTCAACATCGGCCGCGAGTGGACGACTGGCATTCTCAAGCGGCACCGCTCCGCGTGGCGCGACACCGCCGTCATGATCCACGGACCCGCCGCGCGCGACATGCTGCAGGCGTTCGATCGCATGTGGCGTCGCACGCGCGGCGAAGAGCGACGTGGTTCGCATCGTTTTCTGCGACGCCAGGCGCGCGGCGCGCACCTCGATCCAGCGACCGACCAGCCCGCGCTCGTCGGCATCATCGAAGGCGAGCCGCTCCGGCTGCGCGTCTCGCGCGCGCTGCAAATCCAGGCGATTTCCGCGAAGCGGTCGATCTGGATCGCGACCGCGTACTTCACGCCGTCGCCGTCGGAGGTCGAAGCGCTCAACGGCGCGGCGCGCGACGGCGTCGACGTTCGCATCCTCGTGCCGAGCCGCATCGATCATCCGTGGGTCTCGTTGATCGTGCGCCGCTACTATCGTCGTTTGCTCACGAACGGAGTTCGCCTGTGGGAATGGCAGGGCGAGATGATGCACGCCAAGACGAGCGTCATCGACGGCCGCTGGGTGCGCGTGGGCTCGACCGACTTCAACCCGCTCGGCGTCGCGATCAACTACGAGCTCGACGCCGTCATCGACGACAAGCCGCTCGGCGATCAGGCCGAAGCGATGTTTCTTGCCGACCTCGAGCAGTCGCGCGAGGTGAAGCTCAAGCGCGATCGAGAGCAGTGAGCATCAGCCTTCGCGTGTGCGCGGCGAGTCTTCTGCTTGGTGTCGGTCCGCTCTCGGCGCAGTCGGATACCGGACACATGCGGTCGCTGTTCACGTGGCGCGACGCCGTTCTCGCCGGCGGCTTCGTCGTCGGCACCATCGCGATTCGCCCGTTCGACAAGCGCATGACCAAGGTGCTGCAGGACTCGATGCGTCAAGGCAGCAAGTTCTATCGGATGTCGGCCGCCGGCTTCCGAACGATCGCGATTCCCGGCGCGTTCATCATCGGGGGGACCATGTACGCCGCCGGCCGGCTGAGCCACAGCGAACGACTTGCCGAGCTCGGTCTGTTCGGTACCGAGGCGCTGCTCATCGGCGAAGGTGCAGCCGGCCTCATGAAGAGCTCGTTCGGACGCGCGCGGCCGTTCGTAGACACCGTGCCAAATCCCAACAACTGGCAACTGCTTCGGGGCTTTTCGGCCGGCGACAAATACCGATCGTTCCCGTCGGGCCACACCGTGGCGGCGTTCGCGGCGGCGGCCGCGGTGAGCTCGGAGACGAGCCGCTGGTGGCCCGGCGCCATCTACGTCATCGGTCCGGCGATGTATGGCGGCGCGACACTGGTGGGCCTCTCGCGGATGTACGAAAATCGTCATTGGGCGAGTGACGTCATCATGGGAGCCGCGATCGGGACCTTCGCCGGGACCAAGGTGGTTCGCTATCATCGTACGCATCCCGGCAACCCGATCGATCGATGGCTGCTCAACGCGTCCGTTTCTCCGTCCGACCTTGGTCATATCACTCTGTCGATCATTCCGGCACGGTGGTAGCGTGCCGCAATCGAGTCCCGGCGACCGGCACGCCGGCATGAAGGCCGGGATCGTCGTGATGTTCGAGCTGGCGGGCGCGCTCCGGGAGCGGTTGCGCGCGCTTCACTCCGAGTACGATCCGAGAATGGCGAGCGAGCTGCCGCCCCACATCACGATCACGGGGTCGTCCGGCATGGGTCCGATCGCGCCCGAAACGACCGACCCGGAGCTCTACCGCGCGCTAGGCCCCGTCGCGCTCGAGACGCCGCCGTTCTCGATCAAGCTCGAGCCGCCGATGCAGTTCATGCAGAGCACTGTGGTCGTCATGCCGATCGATCCGAACGGGCCGATCCGCGCGCTGCACGAGCGGATCAAGCAATCGGGATTACCGTACGAGCCGCCGCGGTTCACGTTCACGCCGCATCTGACGCTCAGCTTCTATCCGGAGCTGACGCGACAGCGCCTTCGGGAGCTCCTGCGCTTTCGAGTGCCCGAGCCGGTCGTGATCGACGCGATTCATGCATATCGAGCCGTCGATCTCACGCGCACCACGCGCGTGCTCGATCTTCCGCTCGGCGGCCTTGCGGCTACAGCGCCTTCTTGATCGCCGCTTCGAGGTTCTGTTTTCCGCCGAGCCCGGTGTACACGACCTTTCCCAGCTTGTTGATCACGACCACGTAGGATGTCGCCGGCGCGTCGTACGCGCCCGTCGCATTGCCCTTCGCGTCGAAGAAGTGGTCGCCAGGCAGACCGTGCTTCTCGACGAACGCCTTCACGCGTGCCGGCGTTTCGTTCACCGAAACGGCGACGCCGATGAACTTCACCTGCGAGCCGTACTTCTTCGCCGCGGCGAGAAGCGCTGGCTCGAGCTCGGCGCAGTTCGGGCACCAGACCGCCCAGAATTCGATGAGCATCGGCGTCTTGCCGATGTACTGCGCGAGGTCGGCGTCCTTCCCGTCCAGCGTCTGCATCTTGGCCGCGGGCGCCGTGCTGCCGATCTCGATGCCAAGGTCCTGCGCGCGGGCCGGTGCCGCGGCCGTGAGCATCGCGCCCGCCGCGGCGGCGATCGTTGCGGCACGAGCCATTCCGGTTCGCAGAGCCGACCACTCGATCTTCATATGATCAGTTGTCCCATTTTGACGAGATAGTACTGCGCGACGCCAATCATGACGAACGCAAAGAAGCGCTTGATCCACACCATCCACATTCCGGCGCGCGGCAGCCTCGCGATGCTTCCCGACGACAGCCCGACCACCACGAGCAGCGTGCACATTCCGAGCGAGAAGACGAAGAGATAGGTGAATCCGAGCCACGCGCTTTTCGTCCTCGACACCCACGTGAGCAGGGCGGCCATCACCGGGGCCGAACACGGTGCGGCCACGAGCCCCGACATCGCTCCCATGGTGAACGCGCCGGACGCGCGTCCCGCTGTTCCGGCCGTACTCGCGCGCTGCAGGATCGAGCTCGGAACCCGGATCGGCAGCACGTCCAGCATCGCCAGGGCGGCCACCAGCAGCAGGTTCGCCATCGCGAAGTACAACCATGGGTTGGTACTCACCGACCCGAACAGCGTTCCGGTCATGCCGGCAAACAGCCCGAGCGCGGAGTAAACCAGGGCCAAGCCAAGCACGTACATGAAGGTGAGGAGCGCGGGCCGCCACCGCGGCGGCTTCGCAGCCTCGCCAACGGAAGTGCCGCCGACGATCGCCGCGGTGATCGGGATCATCGGGTAAATGCATGGCGTGAGACTCGTGAGCACCCCGCCGAAGAAAATGGCCGGAAGCGCCTGCAGCGGACTAGAGAGATCGGGCAACATGCACCGGCGCGTGTCGTCGTTGGTACGGGTGAAGCTTGGCCTTAACGGGGCGGGAGCCGCGCCGTCAGCCAGACTGGAGGAAAGGTATGACTAGAAACGAAATCAGGAACCTGACCCGGGCGTTCGCGCTGCTGATTTGCGTTGCGGTGCCGGTGTGGGGCCAAACGGGTGGCGATACGGCCAAAATGGCCGGCATGGCGGACCACGTCATGAGCGGCCCGATGGACGAGAACATGATGAAGCACATGCATTTGACGCCCCCGCGGACGCCCACGCACGCCGACAGTGTGCGGGCCACGAAGATCGTCGCTGAGCTCAAGCAGGCGATTGCCAAGTACCAGGATACCGCTGCTGCCGTCGCCGACGGCTACAAGATGTTTCTCCCCGGCGTCAAGAATCAACGCGTGTTTCACTTCACCAACAACGGCCGCGCGCTGCTGTCGGCGTTTCACTTCGACCCCTCCAAACCGACCTCCGTGCTCTACAAACGTGGCGACGGATGGCAAGCTCCACCTCGTCGGCGCGATGTACACATGTCCCGAAGAACGCGAGCCTTGCCCGACTCGACGAGCGGGTGCCGCTCGGGATTGCCCGCTGGCATGAGCACGTGAACTGGTGCTTGCCGAAGAAGGGTGACGCGGCCCGATGGCTGGAGCAAAAGAACGGGAAGCCGGTCTTCGGCCCGGAGAGCCCGATCGACAGCAAAGCTGGTTGTGACGCGGTCGGCGGCGACTTCCACGCGAACGTCTTCGGCTGGATGCTCCACGCCAACGTCTACGAGGGCACCGATCTGGCGAGCATCTTCGCGGACGACCATCACGACGCGGACGAACACCCCAAGCACCCAATCCCCTGACGGGCAGCAACGTTCGGACAAAGATGACCTCGCGCGCCGATAGTTGACAAAGTCAACTATCGGTTGGAATCTTGTCGGTCGGCCCGTTCGCGAGGACAAGATGCCCCTGGACCATCTCACCGCCCGAGCCCAGACCGCCCGCGAGTTCAATCGATTCTACACGCGCCGCGTCGGCGCGCTGGGCGACGCATATCTCGGCAGTAAATTCTCGCTCACCGAGGGGCGCGTCCTCTTCGAGCTCGCGGCTCGCGACCAAGCTACCGCCGCCGAAATCGCCGATGCGCTCTCGCTCGACCGCGGATACCTGAGTCGCACGCTTCGCGCCTTCAAACGGCGCGGAATCATCACCACCGAAACGTCGGCCAAAGACCGGCGGCGCACGCATCTCTCGCTGACCGCGGCCGGCCGCCGGGCGTTCGCGCCGCTCGACCGCGGCGCTCTCGACTTGATGACGCGGCTGTTGCGTCCACTCAGCGACCCCGCGCAACGGCGGCTCCTCGCGGCGATGCACGAGATCACGACCGCGCTTGCGCACGCGGAATCGCCTCGCGACGCGTCGTACACGTTGCGCGCGCATCGGCCGGGCGACATGGGCTGGGTGGTTCAGAGCCACGTCGGCACCTACTGCGAGCAGTATGGCTGGGACGAGCGATTCGAAGCACTGGTCGCGCGCGTCGTCGCCGACTTCATCGATCACTTCGATCCCGAGCGAGAGCGGTGCTGGATCGCCGAGCATGCCGGAGAACGCGTCGGCTCGATCTTCGTCGTGGCCAAGTCGAAAACGGTGGCCAAGTTGCGCCTGCTGCTCGTCGAGCCGTCGGCGCGCGGGCTCGGCATCGGCGAGCGCCTGGTGGACGAGGTGATCGCGTTCTCGCGGAAGGTCGGCTACAAGAAGATCCTCCTCTGGACGCAGAGCGACCTCGACTCGGCCCGGCGGATCTATGCCGCCAAGGGATTCACGAAGATCGCCGAGGAAGGGCACGAGCTGTTCGGAAGTCCGCTTGTCGCCGAGACCTGGGAGATGAGGCTCTAGGCCGGAGTCCTCGGTTGTTTCCAGCGCGGCGCCGGACGCGTCTAGCAGTTGATGACTTTCATACAACGCCGCGCCGGAAGGCTCGAGCTGGCCGCCCTCGTGATCGCGCTCGTCGCCGCGGGATCTGGTTGCCGGCCGTCCGGCGGGATGCCGCGAGTGGCGTCGCGCGACACCGCATTCGTCGGCGTCGCCGTGGGCCTCCAGTCGCCGGAACGATACGTCGACGTCTTCAACGGCGTGCAGATCGCGCTCGACGAGCTCAATGCGAAGCGCTCCGCGGGCGCTCCGGTGCTCGCGCTGCGACGAGCGCCTGAGTCGGCGAAGGCGACGGTGCAGGTCGCGACCGCGTTCCGGGACGATCCATCGGTCATCGGCGTCGTCGGCCACACAGAGAGCGATCCGACCATCAGCGCCGCCGCGATCTACGACGATCACGAGCACGACGGCCGCAACGCGATCGTCGCCGTGTCGCCGACGGCCGGCGCGGGCGGCGTCACGCGAGCGAGCCAGTGGGTCTTTCGCGTTTGCCCGGTGGTGTCGCAGCAGGCGACGATCCTCGCCCGCTACATCACCGACTCGCTCGAGCTCTCGCGCGTCGCGATCATCTATCGCAACGATGTTTCGGGCCGGGAGTTTCTTGGCACGTTCAGCGGCGCGATCACCGCGCGGCGCGCCACGCTCCTCGAGCGCGATCCGTTCGCCGAGGAGCTGGCCGAGTTCGATCTCTACGCGGAACGTCTCGCGCGCAAGAAGCCCGACGGCGTCCTCGCCTTCGCCAACGCTCCGACGTGCGCAAGATCGCGCGCGCATTGCGCGCCGCGGGGATCTCACCGGTGGTCGTCAGCACGAACGGGCCGACGCGCGCCGAGCTGCAGCGCGACACGGCGAGCGTCCGCGACTTCGCGGGACTCAGGTATCTCGCGCTGTTCCTCGCCGACCGGCCGCTCACCGAGACCGGCGCGCGATTCGTCGCCGAGTTTCAAAAACGGTTCGGCCGAAAGCCGGATCAGTGGGGTGCGCTCAGCTACGACGCCGCGATGCTCATCGGTCGCGCCGCGCAGGCCGTCGGTCCGGACCGCGCTCGCATCCGCGACTGGATCGCGTCCGTCGGGCGCGGCCAGCCCTCCTACAGCGGCGCGACGGGCGACATTCGGTTCGACGACACGCGAAACCCCGTCGACAAGCCGGCGCTCGTCGCCACGGTCGTTCGATGATCGCGCTTCCAGCACCGCTCGCGAGCGGATGGACGATTCGCCGTCGTCTCCTCGTGGGCTTCGGCGCGATGATGGCGCTGTTCGTCGCGACCGCGATGGTCGAGCTGTCGATGATGCGCCAGCGCGACGGAAGACAGCGCGCGGAGCTGCGCGAGGTGCTCGACCTGCAGCGAAATCTCACGAGCACGAGCGACGCGACGCGCGACTACGTCGCGTTCGCGCAAACCGACTTGCTCGGTCGCGACTCGATGTATCAGCGGCGAATGGACAGCCTGTTCGTGGCCGCCGACTCGCTGCGCCGTCTCGTGACGAGTGGAACGGTGCTCGGCGAGTCGGGTCGTGTGCGGGTCGACCGGATCGGCGCGATCCAATCGCGTGTAGCTGTTCGCCTCGCGCTCGCGCGCGCGGCGCAGGACCTCGGCCGCTCGGACGAGGTGATTCGCCAAGCCCGGTTTTCCGCGGCGTTGCTCGACACGCTGTTCGCCGAATCCAACGCCGTGAACGTCGACGAGACGCACGCGGCCGACGGCCGGCTCGAGCGCTTGAATGCGTCCGCGATTCACCAACAGTCGGTCGTATGGGCATTGTCGGCGGCCGGATTGCTGACCGCGCTGGTGTTTGGGCTCTTGACGTGGCGCGCCGTCGCGCGACCGCTCGAGCAGCTCACCGTCACCGCTCGGCGCATGGGCGCCGGCGACTTCCGGATCCAGACGCGGCCCGACGAGTTCGATGCCGAGTACCGCGCGTTCGCGAATGCGTTCGCCGAAACCGCCCGGCGACTCGCCGGGTTGTTCGCCGAGATCCAGCAGCAGGCGCACGGCGTGTCCGACTCGGCGACGTCGTTGACCGCGGCGTCCGAAGAGGCGGCGCGAGCCACGAATCAGATCAGCGACGTCGTGGGCGACATCGCGTCGACGGCCAGCGGGCAGATTCAGTCGCTCGCGTCGTCTCGCGAAGTGCTGACGCGGGTCGACGAATCGTCGGCGAATCTCACGACGACGGCGGCGCGGTCCACGGAACTGGGCGCGGACATCCAGCGCACCGCCACGCGAGCGAACGACGACATACGAAGCGCGCTCGAGACGCTCGAGCGCGCGCGAGTCGTGATTCAGGATTCCGCATCCAGCGTCACGCGGCTCGAGTCGTCGTCCAAGGCGGTCGAGACGTTCGTGGCGGCGATTCAAGACGTGGCCGACATGACGAACCTCCTGTCGCTCAACGCGGCGATCGAAGCGGCGCGCGCGGGCGATCATGGGCGGGGCTTCGCCGTCGTCGCGACGGAGGTTCGCGATCTCGCGACGCGCAGCGCGCAAGCGGCGGAGGAGGTGCGCATGGTCGTTCAACGCATGCGCCACGAAGTTGGCGCGGCGATCAGGGCGTTCGACGAGGGTGTGCGCGCGCTGGGCAATGTCGACGGCATCTCGCGCACGGCGACCGACGCATTGGACGGGATTTCCAGCGCCGTCTCCGGCATCGAGCAAGTCGCGGCGGCCGTGGACGCGGCGGCGACGGCCAACCGCGCGGCGGTGCGAGAGCTCCAGCGCCACATGAGCGCCACGACGGAGCAGGCCGAGGATCAAGCGGCGGCGAGCCAGGAGGCGGCGGCGAGTGCGCAGCAGACGGCGGCATCGACGCACGAGGTCGCCTCGACGGCGGAGCGATTGCTGGGAAGCGCGGCGCGACTTCGGGAGCTGGTCTCGGCGTTCTCGGTCTAGCGGATGACAACTCGGGACGACCGTCGACTGGAGGTTAGATTTCGCGCGACCTTCCAACCTCCCGTCTGTGGCCCCCCCATCGTTCATCTACGTCATGAAAGACCTGCGCAAGGTCGTCCCGCCGTCGCGGGAGATCTTGCGGGGGATTTGGCTGTCTTTCTACCACGGCGCCAAGATCGGCGTCCTCGGCGCGAACGGCGCCGGCAAGTCGTCGCTGCTCCGCATCATGGCCGGCGTCGACACCGATTTTCAGGGTGAGGCGTGGGCAGCCGATGGCACGCGTATCGGCTACCTCCCGCAGGAGCCGCAGCTCGACCCGTCGCTCGACGTCAAAGGCAACGTGGAGCTCGCGGTGGCGAAGCAGCGTGGTCTTCTCAAGGAGTTCGAGCAGATCTCGATGATGTTCGCCGAGCCGATGAGCGACGAGGCGATGGAGAAGCTGCTGTCGCGCCAGTCCCGCGTGCAGGAGCAGATCGACGCGCACGACCTCTGGAATCTCGACAACAAAGTCGAGATCGCGATGGATGCGCTGCGTCTGCCGCCCGCGGACGCCGATGTCTCCACGCTCTCGGGCGGTGAGCGCCGCCGCGTCGCACTGTGCCGCGTGCTCTTGGAAGAGCCGGACATCCTCTTGCTCGACGAGCCGACGAACCACCTCGACGCCGAGAGCGTCGCGTGGCTCGAGCGGTATCTGCACGACTTCCCGGGCACGGTCATCGCCGTCACGCACGACCGCTACTTCCTCGACAACGTCGCGGGTTGGATTCTCGAGCTGGATCGCGGCTACGGCATACCGTACGAAGGCAACTACACATCGTGGCTCGAGCAGAAGAAGTCGCGGTTGGCCACCGAGGAAAAGACCGAATCGGCGCGGCAGCGCACGTTGCAGCGTGAGCTGGATTGGGTGCGGCTCGCGCCGCGCGCTCGCCAAGCGAAAAACAAGGCGCGCGTGCAGAAGTACGAAGAGATGGTCGCCGAGGAGACGGCCGAAAAGATCATGCAGCACGAGATCGTCATTCCGCCGCCGCCGCGACTCGGCAACGACGTCGTCAAGACCAAGGACCTCCGCAAGGCGTTCGGCGACAAGCTGCTGATCGACGGACTCACGTTCGCGCTGCCGCGTGGCGGCATCGTCGGCATCATCGGACCGAACGGCGCCGGCAAGACGACGCTGTTCAAGATGATCGTCGATCAGGAAGAGCCGGATTCGGGAACGCTCAAGGTGGGCGAAACGGTCCAGATCGCGTACACCGACCAGAATCGCACGCTCGACCCGAACCTCTCGGCCTGGCAGGAGATCTCGGGCGGCCAGGAGATGATCATGGTCGGCCGCAAGGAGCTGAATAGCCGCGCCTATCTCTCGAGCTTCAACTTCCGGGGCACCGATCAGCAGAAGAAGGTCGGCAGCCTGTCTGGCGGCGAGCGGAATCGCCTCCATCTTGCGAAAACGCTCATGAGCGGCGGCAACCTGCTGCTCCTCGACGAGCCGACGAACGATCTCGACGTCGACACGCTGCGCGCGCTCGAGGATGCGCTCGTGGATTTCGCCGGCTGCGCCGTGGTGATCTCCCACGACCGGTGGTTCCTCGACCGCATCGCGACGCACATCCTCGCGTTCGAAGGCGACAGCGAGGTGGTGTGGCACGAAGGGAACTACGCGAGCTACATCGAAGATCTGAAGCGTCGAAAGGGTGCCGACGCCGATCAGCCGCACCGTATCGCCTACAAGAAACTGGTGCGCACGTGACCCCAATCGCGGCCGCGCGGGTACGGCGCGCGGCCGCGATGACGTGCGATGAAACGAATCCGGGGCACGCGGAGTTCGTTCCACCGAGATGTCGTCGGCGTCCACGCCAAGCGATCCGATCCATAAGAGATCTCACAATCTCGGTGATCTCTCGCGGGGCGTGACGCAGGACACAGAGTTACGGCGCGCAAGGTGCTGGATTCGCCGCGCGCCACATTTCACTCGGAGGAACGCGCTCATGTCCGATCCCTTCGCCCCCGGCGCGCGATTCGTCGCGCGTCACGCAGCAACCGCCATCGCCGTCGTCGCAATGACGGCGCTCGCCGCCTGCTCCGATTCGACGAGCGCGCGCACGAGCGGCGCGAGTCAGCTTGGGTTCACCACCGCCTCGAGCACCACCGCGAGCGGCGCGTCGGCCGCCCTGGTTCCCATCACGAAGAACGGCCACACGCTCGATCTCACCCAGGTGACGATCGTCGTGGAACGCGCCCAGCTCAAACGCCAGACCGCCGACGCCTGTCGCGGTGACGACGACGAGCACGACGCCAAGTGGTCCGGTCGCTCCGAGTCCTGCGCGGAGGTCAAGGTCGGCCCCACGCTCGTCGATCTACCGCTCGACAACAGCATGGTCACGATCCCGACGAGCGTGATTCCCGCCGGCACGTTCAGCCAGATCGAGTTCCGCATCTCGCTCGCGCGCCTCATCGGAACGTTCGACGGCAAAGCGTTCGACGTCACGTTCCCGGTCAACGCGAAGGCCGAGATCGATTTCACGACGCCGCTCGTGGTGACCGACAGCACGCCGACGTCGATCACGATCAACGTGCCGATCACCGAGTGGCTGACGAACGGCGACGGCTCGCTCGTCGATCCGCGGACGCTGCTCACGAACCCGACCGTCGCGGCCGCAGTGAAAGCACGCATCGCCGCGACGTTCCATGCGTTCGAGGACAATGACCACGACGGCCGCGAAGATCATGACCGTGGCGGGGATCACGGCAAGAGCGGACCCGGATGAACGACTGAACTCCGGCAGGTTATCGAAGGTCGAGCGCGCGGATGAGCAGCATGGCGAACACCATCAGCGCGGCGAGTGATCCTACGACCGCCGCGGCGACGCGCGCTCCGACCTGCCGGACCGACCGTACGTCCACCGAGAGCCCCAACGCCGCCATCGCCAAGATGGTGAGCCAGCCGGCGACGATCGTCGCGACGTCGCCGGCGCGCTCGGAGATCGCCCCGGCGGACCGCAGCGCGGCGAGCACCGCGAAGCCGAGCACGAACCACGGCACGAGCGTGCGAAGCGAAAGGGCCGACGAAGTGTCTCGCTGGCGCAGCGCGAAGAAGGCGACCACCGGCCCGAGCATGAGCACGCGCGCGAGCTTCACCGCCGTCGCCACCTGGCCGCTGAGCGCGCTCACGGCGAACGACGCCGCGATCACCTGCGGCACGGCGTAGATCGTCAATCCGGCGAGCACGCCGTACTGGTAGTGCGAAAGCCCGAGCACCGGGATCAGGAGCGGCAGCGACAGCACGGCGACGGCGCCGAGGACCGCCGCGAGCGAGATGGACGCGGCGATGTCTTCACGATCGGCTGCAGATCACCGGCGCCACGGCTGCGATCGCGGAGTTGCCGCAGATGGCATTCCCGCACGCCACGAGCACCGCCAGCTTGGTCGACAATCCAGTCGCTCGGCCAATGAGATAGCCGCAGGCCAACGCCGCGCACACGAGCGCCGCGATGCCGGCCGCGAGGCGCGGACCGGATGCGAACAGTCGCGGCACGTCCATCGATGCGCCGAGGAGAAGCACGGCGGCTTCCAGCACTTCCTTGGAAAAGAACCGAATTCCCGGCTCCGCCCGCGGGTCCACGCCGCGCGTGGCGCGGACGATCATGCCGGCCAGCATGGCGATGACCAGCGGCTCGACCGTCGCCCGGCCGAAAAACGCCGATTCGAGCGCCCCAATCCGACCGACGCGGCCGATACGACGAAAATCGGTCCCAGCCCGGGCACCAAGGCGAGCAGCCAGCTTGTCGACGGTCGAGAGGCAGTAGCCACCGAGGGCATTTCGAATCGTAGGTTGGCATCTCTCATGAATCCAGTACATTGTTCTCATGGATTCATGAAGATTGGTTATGTCACTCAATCTCCATCACGTCAGAATCTTCGCGGCGATCGTCGAGCACGGCGGATTTACCCGGGCCGCCCAAGTGCTACGACTCAGCCAGCCTGCCGTCTCGAAGTCGCTCAACGAGCTGGAGCGACAGCTTCACGTCGTGCTCCTCGACCGATCAGGAAAGACGGTGATGCTGACCGAAGCCGGACGAACGCTCTACGCGCGCGCCGGGGAGCTGTTCGGCGTGGAGCGCGCGGCGGAGCGAGAGCTGCGCGAGCTCCGCGGGCTCAAGCGCGGGCTGCTCCGCGTCGCCGCCAGCACGACGATCGCCACCTATTTGCTGCCGCACTACCTCGGCCGGTTTCACACGCGCCACCCGGGCGTGAGGATCCGAACCACCAGCGCGAACACGCGCGCGGTGCTGCGCGCGCTGCTCGAATTTCGCGTGGACGTCGCGCTCGTCGAGGGTCCGGTCGAGCACGCGCGGGTCGAGGTCGTGCCGTGGCGGGACGACGAGCTGGTCGTCATCGCCGCTCCGGACCATCGGATCGTCGCTGACATGCCGGTCGAGGCACGGCGGCTGGCCGACGAGCAGTTTCTGGTGCGCGAGCCGGGATCGGGGACGCGAGTCGTCACCGAACGTGCCCTGGCGGACCACGGAGTGCGCCTCAACCGTCCTATTCGCGTCGGCGGAACGGAGGCCATCAAGCAGGCGGTGGCCGCCGGGCTTGGGCTCGGCGTCGTCTCGCGAGCGGCCGCGGCGGACCAACTTGCACTGGGACGGATCGTCGGCGTTGCCGTGCGGGACCTCGAGATGAGGCGCACACTCGCACAAATAAAGCTTCGCGATCGTCCCACGACGATTGCCGGACGCGAGCTCGAGTCGCTGCTTTTCGCGTCGAGCGACGTGCTCGACCAACACGATGGGTCGGCCGACGCGACCGGTAGCGCGGAGTCGTCGCCCGGTCACGGTTAGATATCATTCACGGATACGTCTTGCACGCGAACCATGCCCTCATCTTCTTCGTCGTTCCGAGCTGCTGCGAGGGATCTACAGTTCCCGTTTTTCCTCGCCCTCTTCGCCGGCGCGCTCGCGATCGCCTGTCACTCGGCGGCACCGCCACCGCCGCCGCCGCCGCGCGTACTCAACGACTCTGAAACGGGCGCGCTGCATTGGGTCGACGCGCACGCGCTGTCCTTCAACATCGAAGACTCGATCGCGTCCGCGCCCGAACGCGCGGCGCTCGTGTCGCTCGCCGGCAACGCTCGAGTGTTCGGATTCAGCGAGTTGAATGAAGGCACGCACGAATTCCCGTACATCGTTCGCCGCACGGTGCTCGGCCTCGCGGAAGCCGGTCGCGCCCGCGGGCTCGCCATTCAAGCGCCGATGGCTGAAGCGATGGAAATCGACCGCTACGTGCGCGGCGGCCCTGGCGACGCGCTGAAGCTGCTTCGTACGCTGGGCAACTGGCGGTGGGAAACTCGCGAGATGCGCGCGCTCGTCGAGGCGATGCGCGAGTGGAACCATGGCAAGCCGGCGGCGCAACAGGTCGGATTCTACGGTTTCGAGATTCCGACGGCGGAGCACGCCGTGCAGGTGATCGAGACGCTTCCTGACTCCATCGTCGCCGCGCCGCTCAAGAGCTGGCTCAGGCGCCAGTACTCCTGCGTCGCGATCAACGAAGGCGCGCATTGGGGACTCGAGGGACGCACCGCGGACAGCAGCTATTGGCAAGCGTGCGGTCCGGCAACCACCGTCGCCCTCGACAGCGTGGTCGCGCTCCGCCAGCGCGTATCGTCACCCTCCGCCGTGGCCGAGGTCGACTTCGCCGAAGCGATGGCGAGGCTCGTTCAACATCATGTGCGAGTCGGCTTGCGGCATCTCAAGCGCGAAGAGCTCAACGCCGAGCACGTGCTCTATCTCGCCGATCTGCTCGGTCCGGACGCGATGCTGGTCCTGTGGGGCGGGGACGTCGAGATGGGACGGCTCACTCTCGATAAGACGACGATCCAGACCGCCGTGCCGCTCGGCGAACGCTTGGGCGAGCGCTATCGCGCGGTCGCGTTCACGTTCGGAACGGGCGTGGTGAGGACGCGTCCGTTGGCCGCTGGCCGCGGCGGAGGCGGCGGTGGTCCGCCCGGCCTGTCGGACGTGCAGGTTCGCCGGCCGCTACAGGATTCGTTCGAGGAAGTGTTCGAGCGTGCGGCGCCGGGCGGGTACTGGCTCGACATGCGTGCGCTTCCCAAGGACGCATCGGGCGCTTGGCTCGGTGGTCCGCGCGCGATGCGCTTCATCACCGAGTATTACTCTGCGGCGGCGCCGGAGGCGTTCACGACGCCGGTCGAGTTTCCGAAATACTTCGACGCGGTGGTGTTCGCCAAACACGTTACGCCGGCGAAACAGTAGCGCTCGGCAAGACATTAAAAATATCTGAAATGCGGGCTCGTCCTCCGCGCGCGTACAGAATTTGCCAACGCTGGGTCGGCCAACTCCAAGCTGGACGGATTCAACCGGAGGGAGGACGTATGTCGACTCGCGGTTTCTCGCAGATCGCGATCCTGGGTGCTTGCGCGCTCTGGGCCGCGTGTTCCAAGGGTGCAAACAAGGCTGACTCCGCTGCCGGCGTAGATACGTCAGCGGCGGCTGCGGCTACGCCGCCTCCGGCCGCGGCGCCCGCCACACTCACCGACGTGAACATCTACGCGTTGCTCGACGAAGCGAACGCGGGTGACAGCGCGACCGCCGCGATTGCGGCCACGAAGGGGACGAGTGCCTCGGTGAAAGAGTTCGCGCACACGATGATGCGAGATCATCACACCCTGCGAAAAGCGGGGCAGGACCTCGCGAAAAAGAACAACGTGACGCCGGCGCCGCCGACAGGCGACACGCTCGCGGCCGCGGGGCAGAAGTTCAACGACAGCCTGAGCGCGATGCCGAAGGGCGCCGCGTGGGACAAAGCCTACATCGATCACGAGGTCGCGGCGCACCAGGCGGTGCAGGCGCTGCTGATGACGGCACAGAGCGCGGCGCAGGATACGACGCTCAAGGCGCTGATCATCAAAGCGCAGCCCATCATCGACGCGCACCTGAAGAAAGCCCAGGACATTCAGGGCAAGATGAGCACGACCGCGATGGCGCCGGCGACGGGCGGCGACACCGGCATGGCAGCGCCGCACAAGAAGTCGAACGGCAAGAAGAAGTAGCCGTCGGCGCGCTCCTTGATCATGAATGCCCGGGTGAACACCCGGGCATTCGTGTCTCTGATCTGGGCATCGGCGGTGACTTTTTCCGCGTGTCGCGGGCGCGACCGGCGGCCGCCGCCGTCCGCTTCGCAGCCGCCCGCGCGCGACACGGCCGAGGTTGCCGGCGAGGTCGCGGAGTCGGTCGCGGCGCCGGTCGCCGCGCCGGACACGACGATGCCAAATGACAACGCCGCGTGGATCACCGACGCGAACGCCCTCGCGATGATCGGCGTGATGAACGCACGCCAGATCGCCCAGGCGGACGTCGAGCTCGAGGCGTGGCACAGCGACACCGTGCGCGCGCTTGCGGCGGCCTCCGCGCGCGACCATGCGGCGCTTCAGCGCTCCGTCGATTCGCTCGCCGAACGATTGCGGCTCGCGCCGGTCATGTCGGCGCTGGGCCAGCGCATCGACAGCGAGTTTCAAGCGCGCGTGGACACGCTTCGGTGGTGGCGCGGCCCGGGCAGCCTCGAGCGAGCGTTCGTACACCAGCAGGTGGCCGCCGATCAGGCGTTCGCGTCGTATGCCAATTCGCTCACGGGTGCCACGCGAGCGCCGGAAGTGCAGGCGCTGATGCAAACGGCCGCGGCGCGCGCGTCGGCGCAGGTTTCACGCGCCCGTTCGGTCGAGGCGATCCTCGTGGTCGCCGACTCGATGAAAGCGGCGGCGATCGCCGATTCCACGGCGAAGGCGGCGGAGCGCGCGGCGGCGCGCGCCGCGCGCCGCCGTCGCTCACCGACGCCCTGACGGACGTCGATCCACATCGAGTTATTGAACGACCACCGTGCCCTGCATGCCCGGATGCAGGTGGCAGTTGTAGACGTACGTGCCGGCGCTGTTGAACGTGAGCGCCACGGACGTGTTGCTCTTGTCCCCGACGTTCGCCGGCGCGCCCGCGGGCGCGTTGTCGAAGAAAACGTTGTGCGCGACCGAGCCGAAGGCGAAGGTGACGGTGCCGCCCACGGGAATCGTGATGTTGTTCGGTGTGAACTGCAAGGAGGGGGTCGCCTGCACCGTGTGCGACGACGAGGATGGTTGTGGCCCCGTCGCCGCGTCGCCGCCGCAAGCGGCGAGGAGCGCCGTTCCGAGGGTCGCGATCAGCCGTCGTGTGTGGCGATGAGAATAAACGTGCATTTGAGTTATTGAATTGTATGTGTGTGGAGGTGCGCCATGCGCGGGCGGATGCGACCCGTGCACGCGTCGGTCTCGCCGGCGCGATGCAGAAGCCGTGGAAGGCTCGGAGAAGTTCCCCACCGCGTCCGCGATCGTTGGGCGGGAAGGTCGAGCGATTTCGCGCCGACATCGCGTGAAACGCGGGTAGCGCCGGCGAGCGTCCTGATTGACATCGCCGCCGTCCCGACTGTCCCCGGGCGCGACGTGCCGTGGCGGCCGAAAAACCTCGGTCTCCTGAGATGCGAACCAGCGCACGTCATGGGAATGGGATGATCGCTTGAAACCATGGCGGCGATATAACGTTTGATATATCGCTCGTTCGTTAATCGGCGGCTGCCGGGTTCAAGGTCCCAAGATGCGCCAGTACAGCCGCAAGTAAGTAACCACTTGCACTCACGTCCGGTCGTACTTAGCATTCGCGTCCATGGAGATTCGTGACCGCATTCTCGACGCTGCCAAACGCGTCTATGCCCAGCATGGCTTCCGAGGCGCCACCACCAGGCTCATCGCCATCGAGGCAGGCGTCAATGAAGTCACGCTCTTTCGGACCTTCGGTTCGAAAGCCGCCCTGTTCGATTCCGTCATGCACGGGCACGTCGCGCAGTCGCCCGTCGCTCCGATGCCGGAGACCCCAGAGGATCCACAGCGCGAAATGACGGAATGGTGCGCCGCCGTCCTCACTCACCTGCGCGAGAATCGCGCGCTCATCCGCACCTCCTTCGGAGAAATCGAGGAGCGCCCGGAAGCGGCGATGTGCATGTGCGAGGGTCCGAACTGTGCTGCGGCTGTGCTCACCGACTATGTACTCCGGCTCCAGTCGCTCGGCTTCGCGGACATGGATGGCGACATCGGCGCGGCCGTCGCCATGCTCATGAGCACGCTTTTCGGCGACGCGATCTCGCGCGACGTGATGTCCTCCGCGTTTCCTCAGCCGGCCGATGAAGCGCCAGCCCGGTATGTGCGCGTGTTCCTGCGTGCGCTTGGCGTTTCCTCCGTCCGCCGCATGTCCAAGCCGACCGCCGCCGCCGGCGATTGAGCGGACTCCGTTTCACCGATGGCTTTCATCAACTACCCGCCCATGTCACCCCAAATCCTCCGCGGCACCGCCCACCCGAGGCGAGCGGAACCGCAGATCGTTCGTATCGCGGCCGCGACCGCGCTCGCGGTCCTCGGTCTCGCGCTGTGCGCCGGTCGCGTCTCGGCGCAGCAACCCGGTGCCCGCTCCGGCGCCGTCGTCCAGCTGACCTTGGACGACGCGCTTCGCATCGCGCAGGCACAGAGCCAAACCATCGAGCTCGCGCGCGCCGGCGTCACGCGCGCAAACGGCCAAGCGCTCCAAGCGCGCAGCCAGATGCTGCCGCAGTTGAACGCGTCGGCCGGCTATGGTCGCACGCTGGCGTCGCAGTTCTCCAGTTTCGCGGCCACCGCGACGCCGGTAGACACGGCGCCGAAGCCGATCGCGTCTCACTCGCTCTGCACGCCGCTCCTTCCCGCGAACGCCACGGCCGCCGATCGCGCCGCGGCGCTCGCCCAGGCGGCGAGCTGTCCCTCGGCGTCGAGCGGCTCGTTCGATCTGAGCAAGACGAGCTTCGGCGCCAAGAATCAGTACAACGTCGCGCTCGCGTTTTCGCAGAACGTCTACACCGGTGGCCGCGTCAAGGCACAGAACGACGCCGCGGCGGCCCAGGTGCGCTCGGCGAACATCGACGTCGCGTCGCAGAAGGCCCAGGTGTCGCTCGACGTGACGTCCGCGTACTACGACGCGGTGCTCGCCGACCAGCTGGTCTCGATCGCCGACTCGTCATTGGCCGAGACGGAAGCGGTGCTCGCGCAAACGAAGCTCGCGCGCCAGGTCGGCAATTCGTCCGAGTACGATCTGCTTCGCGCACAGGTGAACCGCGACAACCAGGTACCCGTGCAGATTCAGTCACGCTCGAATCGCCAGGTCGCGTATTTCCGGCTCAAGCAATTGCTGGAACTGCCGCTCGACGACTCGCTGCATCTCGTGACGCGGCTCGACTCGGCGGCGGGACCGACGCTGCCGACGATCGCGGCGGGAGCGCCGACGGACACGGTCGTCGAGGACCGCGCGCCGCTGCGCCAGATGGATGAGGCGGTGCGCGCCGCGCAAGCACAGATCAAGGTCGCACGCAGCGAGCGAATTCCGTCGTTGCAGGTCGTCTCGAACTACCAGCGTCTGTACTTCCCGCCGGGCTTCACGCCGACGTGGAACCAGGGAGTCAACAACTGGACGTTCGGGCTGTCGACGACCTTCCCGGTGTTCGACGGCGGCCGCATCAAGGGCGATCAGACGGTCGCCGCCGCGGGACTCGCGCAGGCCAAGGCGCAGCGAGAGCAAACGCGCGAGTTCGCCGCGCTCGATACACGCGTCGCGCTCAACCAGCTCGCGGAAGCCGAGGCAACGTGGAACGCGAGCCGCGGCACGGTGGAGCAAGCGCAGCGGGCCTACTCGATCGATCAGGTCCGTCTGCGCGAAGGCATCTCGACGCAGACGGATCTCACGCAGTCGCGACTCGCGCTCGAGCAAGCGCGCGCGAATCGCGCACAGGCGGCGCGCAACCTCGCGGTCGCGCGGGTTCGGCTCGCGCTCATCAAGGATCTCCCGATCCAGGCGACGAACGCCGCTGGCGCGGCCGGTGGAGCGCAGCAGCAACAGCAACAACAAGCACCTTCACGAGCACTCACTTCGACACAAGCGGCCGCTGCCGGTACGAGCGGCACTTCCGGATCGGCAGGGGGCATTCAGCCATGAATCGGCGTATGACATCTCGTATGCGCGGCGCACGCACGACGGCCGCGCTGATCCTCTCCGCGGCGCTCGCCGCGGCGTGCAAAGGAACCAACACGACGAAGGCGGCGACCACGCCGAACGCGATGATCGTCGGGCCGGAGAACATCGCCGTCGTCAAAGCGCAGGAAATTCGATCGGGGCCGGCATTGTCCGGCAATCTCGAGCCGGAGATCCAGGCGACCGTTCGCGCGGAAGTCGGCGGCGCGGTGCTGCAGACGCACGCCGAGCAGGGCGATCGCGTTTCGGCGGGACAGGCGCTGGTCAACATCGACGACTCCGCGCTTCGCGAAGCTCAGCTTGCCGCGCAGTCCGCGGTGACGAACGCGCAGAACTCGGCCGATGTGGCGAAGCGTCAGCTCGACCGCAGCGAAACCCTGCTCAAAGCCGGCGCGATCGCCGAGCGTGATCTCGAGCTGACGAAGAACCAGTACTCGTCGGCGGAGGCGGCGTTGGCGAACGCCAAAGCGCAGCTCGCGAACGCTCAGAAGCAGCTGAGCAAGGCGACGATCTCGGCGCCATTTTCGGGCTCGGTGAGCGCGCGACAGGTGAGCGCGGGCGACATCGTGCAGGCGGGGGCGGCGCTCTACACGATCGTGAATCCGTCGTCGATGCGGCTCGAGGCGTCGGTGCCGGCGGACCAACTCTCCGCGGTGCGCATCGGCGTGCCGGTGGACTTCTCGGTCAACGGGTATCCGAACCGACAGTTCACCGGTCACGTCACGCGGATCAATCCGATCGCGGACCCAACCACGCGCCAGGTGCGTATCATCGTCTCGCTGCCGAATTCGAGCGGTGTGCTCGTCGGTGGGCTATTCGCGGACGGCCACGTCGCCAGTGAAGTACGCACGGCTCCGGTGGTGCCGCTCACCGCCGTGGACGAGCGAGGGCTCAAGCCGTTCGTCATGCTGCTGAAGAATGGCGTCGTGCAGAAAGCTGAAGTCGAGCTCGGTATTCGCGATGCCGCGACGGAGACCGTGGAAATCCGCAAAGGGCTGCAGGCGGGCGACACGTTGCTCCTCGGCGCGGCGCGCGGCATCTCTGAAAAGACCCCCGTCAAGGTGAGCGCGACGTCGGACACCGGACGAAACAATCCCTAGAGCAATGAGCGGTGCGCGGCGATCGCCGCGCACCCGAGGCGAGCCATGATCATCTCAGATTTTGCCATCAAGCGTCCGCTCATCACCGTCGTGGCCATGGTCACGCTGGTGATTTTCGGGGCGTTCGCGGCGTTCAAGTTGAAGACGGACGAGTTTCCGGACGTCACGCCGCAGTTCCTGACCGTCGGAATCGTGTATCCCGGCGCGTCGCCGGAGGTCGTCGAAAGTGAAGTGCTCAAGCCCGTCGAGGAGCAGATCGGGTCGATCACGGGCGTCAAGCGGATCATGGGAAAGGCCTATGACGGCTATTCGATGATCCTGATCGAATTTCTGTTCGGCAAGGACATGAACGTCGCGTCGCAGGAAGTGCGCGACGGGATCTCGGCCGTTCGCTCCGATCTCCCGACGGAGATGAAGGAGCCGATCATACAAAAGTTCAACAACACCGATCGGCCGATCGTCTCGATCGCGATCTCGTCGACCGTACTGTCGCCGCCCGAGCTCACGCGTCTCGCGGATCCGGCGATCACCCGCGAGCTGCGCGCGCTGCAAGGGGTGGCCGACGTGCAGATCTTCGGGAAGGTAGACCGCGAGCTCACCGTCGAGATCGATCCGCACAAGCTGCAGTCCGCGAACATCAGCGTCGCGCAAGTCGTGCAGGCGCTCGAGGCGCAAAACCTCGCCGCGCCGGTGGGCCGCGTGAACGGCGAGCTCGACGAGCGCGCGATTCGGTTGCGTGGACGAATCGAGAATCCGGCGGAGTTCGACAACCTCGTCGTCGCTGATCGCAACGGCATCATCACGCGGCTCGGCCAGGTCGCGACGATCAGGGACGCGACCGAAGAGCCGCGCACACTCGCGCTCTTCAATGGCAAGGAAGCCATCGGCATCGACGTCAAGAAAGCGACGGGCTACAGCACGACGGATGTCGCGAATCGTGTTCGCGACCGGCTCGCGCAGATCGAGCAGACGCTGCCGAAGGGGACGAAGATCGAGCTCGTCAAAGACTCGGGCACGCGCGTCGACCATGCGGTGAGCAACGTGGAAGAGGCGCTCGTTCTCGGCGCCGTTCTGACGGTGCTCGTCGTCTTCCTGTTCTTGAACTCCTGGCGCTCGACGGTGATCACCGGTCTCGCGCTCCCGGTGTCGGTGCTCGCGAGCTTCATTGCCGTGTGGGCCTTGGGCTTCAAGCTCGAGACGATGTCGCTGCTCGGATTGTCGCTCGCGATCGGCATCCTGATCGACGACGCGATCGTGGTCCGCGAGAACATCGTGCGCCACGTCGAGATGGGCAAAGATCATTTCCGAGCGGCGCACGACGGGACGGACGAGATCGGGCTCGCCGTCGCGGCGACGACGTTCTCGATTCTCGCGGTGTTCGTGCCGATCGGCTTCATGCCGGGCGTCGGCGGCCAGTGGTTCAAGCCGTTCGCGCTGACGATCGCGTGCTCGGTGGCGGTGTCGTTGTTCGTGTCGTTCTCGCTCGACCCGATGCTCTCGGCGTACTGGCCGGATCCGCATCGGCCGCCCGAAGAGCGCGGTTGGATCACGCGGCAGCTCGACAAGTTCAACCACTGGTTCAACGCGCAGGCCGTGAACTACAAGGGCGTAGTCGCGTGGGCGCTCGATCACCGGATGGCGATGATCACGATCGCGGCGCTCACGTTCTTCGCGTCGTTCTTGCTGCCGACGCGTGGCCTCACCGGGCTGGCGGCGGCGCTCGTTGGCATTCTCGTCATCGTCTTCGGATTGACGAAGCGCGGGCTGCACCCGGTCGTCCGTGGCGGATTCGCGCTGATCGGTCTCGGCCTGTTCGTCGTGCTGCCGCAAAAGATTCCCGCGGTTCGCACCGTCGGCACGGGCTTCTTCCCCGAGGACGACCGCGCCGAATTCATCATGGCCCTCGAGACGCCGCCTGGCTCGAACATGGAGTACTCGCGCCTCAAGGCCGAGGAAGCCGCGAACATCGCGCGCTCGCATCCCGAGGTGCTCTACACGTACACGACGCTCGGCAACAGCGCGACCGGCGGCGTGGACGAGGGCAACATCTACGTCCGTACGGTGCCGAAGACGAAGCGCAACGTGTCGATCGAGCAGCTCGCCGAGGAACTGCGGCATGAGACCGCGCGCATGTCCGGCGCAACGATCTCGATCTTCACGAGTGACTTCAACGCCGGCTTCAAGCAGATCCAGCTGCAACTCCGTGGGCAGGATGTCGCGGCGCTCGCCGCGGCGGCCGACATGGTGAAGGCGGAAGTCGAGAAGGTGCCGGGCGCCGTCGACATCGGTCTCTCGACGAAGGGCCAAAAGCCCGAGCTCGAGATCGATCTCAATCGGGGTGTCGCGGGGTCAATGGGTCTTACGGTAGGTCAGGTCGCGCAATCGCTGCGGCCGGCGTTTGCAGGTATAGATGCAGGGTATTGGATCGATCCGTCCGGCAAGTCGCGCAAGGTGACCGTGCGACTTACGCCGGAGGCTCGTCAGCGCGCGCAGGACTTGGTGCAGCTGCCGATGCAAGTGATCGGAGCGAACGGCACGCCACAGATGATGCCGCTCGGTCAGGTGGCGACGATCAAGCAGGGCCTCGGCCCGGCAATCATCGATCACTTGAACCGCGATCCGGTCGTCACGGTGGAGCTCAACACGTCGGGCCGCGCGGCGGGTGACGTGACGAACGACATCATCGCGCGGCTGGAGAAGATGCGCCTCCCTGCCGGCGTGCGATACACGGTCGGCGGCGACGCCGAGTCGCAGGCCGAGGTGTTCGGCCAGATCTTCTCGGCGCTCGGCTTGGCCGTGTTGCTGATGTACCTGATTCTCGTGGTGCAGTTCGGCTCGTTCGTCGATCCGCTCGCGATCATGATGTCACTACCGCTCTCCCTGATCGGTGTGATGGTGTCGCTCGCGATCACGGGGATGACCATCAACATCATGAGTCTCATCGGCGTCATCATGCTCATGGGCATCGTCGCGAAGAACGCGATTCTGCTGATCGACTTCGCGAAATGGGCGCGTGAAGAGCGCGGACTTCCATTGCGTGAGGCGCTGATCGAAGCTGGCGCGATTCGGCTTCGTCCGATTCTCATGACCACGTTCGCGCTGATCGCCGGCATGGTGCCGGTGGCGCTCGGCCGCGGCGAGGGTGCGCAGTTCCGTGCCCCGCTCGGCGTGGCGGTGATCGGTGGCGTGATCACGTCGACGTTCCTGACGCTGCTCGTGATCCCGACCGGCTACGAGATTCTCGACGAGTGGCGCCACGCGTTCATGCGCCGGCTCGGCCGGAAGCCGAAGCAGATGACGGCCGAGCATCCGGTCGCGACTGTCGCGGGAGACTAGGTCATTCCGGGCGCAGCGAGGAATCTGCAGTCCCGTTCAACTGCAGATCCCTCGCTGCGCTCGGGATGACAGTGTTGTTAGCGCCAAGGCCACACGTCTGGTGCGGTAGGTCCTTCGCCGCTTCGCTCCTCAGGATGACCTACACGGGAGTCGGCAGTGGCGGCGCGATCTCAGCGACTTCCATCTGTGCTTGCTGCAACCGATCGAGCTCCTCGCCCAGCTCACGTGCTGCCTCGAGCACTGTCGTGATCGGACGAAGGTCGACCGACCCGCCATGCAGTCGAAGCAGGTCGAGACGAACCGCCTCGAGCGCCGCCACGCTTTCCGCCAGATCCCGCTTCGCCGCATCGCGTGCCGAGACCACGCTCTGCAGCGCGGCACTCGAACGCTCCGATCCGCCGAGCTCAACAAGCGCATTGAGCTCGTCGATTCGCGCGCGAGCCCCCGCGGCGTGCGATTCGAGTCTCTCCACGACCTGCGGGAGGTCGCTCAGTTGCGCGCGATACGCGGCGGGCAGCTTCTCGTAGAGATCGGCCGCGGCCAGGCTCAACGCCATTTCGGTCGGGCGATACTGAACATCGGCGAGCGCTTTTCGATTTCGCGGCGTGAGGAGCTTTGCGAGCCACGCGCCGGCGCGACCGTTCCAGATCACCGATCGAACCGCGCCGACGAGCGTCGGGCGAATCCGGCGACTGATGAGACGAACGCCAAGGGCATTGCTGGCGGTCAACGCGACGATCGCACTGCCGAACATCGAGGCGAAGAAGACTCGCCCGCCGAACGTGGCCGGAATGTTCGAGAACACGGCGAAGCCGACGCCCGCGACCAGTGCGTACGTGATTCCGCGAATGACACGCGCCCAGAGCGACTCGGACGTGTCGTACTCGAATGTGAGCTCTTCGCGTCGTTCCTGACGCCAAGTCGCGAGCGCGGTTCGCAAGTCTTGGAGCGAGTAGCCCGCGGCCAGCGCCTGATAGGTCTTGCGCGCATGAAACAGCGATATCGGCACGAGTGGCAGCAGATCGAACGCCAGCACGATCGGCCAATCGCGCTCGTGCGCGCTGATCTGCGAGAGGAGCCCCATTGTGAATACGCCGCTCCAGGCCATGTAGATCGGGCGAAGCGGGTCCTGCGACTGCGTCCACACCCGGAGCGCGAGCGGCAGCTTGGCGCGCACCGGTGCGGCGGCAATATCCAGTGCCTCGACCAGAGCTTCGCCCGACCCAAATCGCTCATCCGGTGACTTTCGCAGACAGCGCTCGATGACCGCGACCAACGATCGAGGTGCGCCGGGCACGGCAGCGGCGAGCGACGGCACCGGGGCGCCGAGGTGCTGCAGCGCCAGCGCCGCGTTGTTCGACGCGTCGAACGGGAGCTTGCCGCTGACGGCGAGATAGGCCACGACGCCGAGCGAATAGAAGTCGCTCCGACCGTCGAGCGGCTCGCTCGACGCTTGCTCCGGGCTCATGAAGTGCGCGGTTCCCATCACGTGCCCGGGATCCGAGATCGCCGTCTCGCCCGCGCCGCGCGCAATTCCGAAGTCGCTGACGAGCGCGCGGCCCGTCTCGGCTTCGATGAGAATGTTGTCCGGCTTGATGTCGCGATGGACGATGCCTCGGCCATGAGCGTACGACAGCGCCCACGCGACTTCCTTCATCAGCCGCGTCGCCAGCGCTGGCGCCAGCGGTCCGCGCGTCCGCAGCCGTTCCCCGAGCGTTTCGCCGTTGACGTAGGCCATGACGAAAAACACGAAGCCGCCGGCTTCGCCGACCCGGTAGATGGGAACGATGTGCGGGTGTGAAAGCGACGCGGCCATCCGCGCCTCGCGCAAAAATCGCTCGCGAACGTCCGCGCGAGCGGCGAACGCACCCGGAAGGACCTTGATCGCGACGAGCCGGTCGAGCTGGACTTCGCGGGCGAGGTACACGATCCCCATGCCGCCGCGGCCGAGCTCACGCTCGAGCGAGTATTCACCAGCGAGCGCCTGTTGCAGATCGATGAATTCGCGGTCGAGCATACCCTGCTCCGAGGTCAATATCGTTCCTACGGTCGGGCAGGCAGCGGAGTTACGGGCGTCGGGACGTCTCCTTACGGTTCGCGGCGGATTCGGCGGATCGCAACCGGCGGCGTCAATTGCTGTCCCTGCGCCGGAGATCCCTGGATGGCGCGCACGACGTCCATCCCCTTGGTCACCTGGCCGAACGCGGCGAAGCCCTGACCGTCCGGATTGCGCTTTCCACCGAAGTCGAGCGATGGCTGATCGCCAACACAGATGAAGAAGTCGGAGGTCGCGGTGTTGGGGCCTGCCCGCGCCATGGAGAGCGTCCCGTCATGGTGATGCAATCCGGTGGCGCTCGTGCGCTCCAGCTCGATGGCAGGGAACTCAGCCCCTTGATGCTGCGGGTTTGGCCCGCCCTGAATCACCTCGATGCGAACGGCGTTGTTCGGCTGATTCGAGGGCGTGACCGTCCGATGAAACCTGCCGCCAACATAGAGTCCGCCGGCCACGTAGCGTAGGAAGTTCGCGACTGTGCCGGGGGCTCGGGCGCTGTCGAGTGAAACCGCGATGTCGCCCTTTTCGGTTTCAATGACGAGACGAACGATGCCCGGCTTGGCCGCCGGCGCCGTGCCCTGTGCAAGGGCCGCCGAGCCCAGTCCGGCAACGAGAATGAGGCCGAGGATTTTTGTAAGGAGCATGCTAGTCGCATTTTAGGCGGCCAGTCCGGCTGGTTCAACGGCGGACGTCGCCTCTCGGTGCGCCGGTCCCTGTTCGGAGGTCCAACTCGCGAATTAGCTTGAAGCCTACCCTCACCCCTGTCGTCGTTTGCTGGCATTTCTGAACGGCCAATTCCTTCCTCGGAGCGCCGCCTCGGTCCCGGTCGAGGATCGCGGCTTTGGTTTCGGCGACGGCGTGTACGAAGTCTGGCGCGTCGTGAACGGCCGAGTATTCGAGGCCGATCGCCATCTCGCTCGGCTCGCGTCCGGTCTCGCGGAATTGCGGATCGCGGCGCCAGACCTCGCGCGCGCCGAAGTCCTGAGCGCCGTCGCCGAAAGACTGCTCACGGAATCCGGATTGGCCGAAGGCGAGGCGACGCTCTACGTAGAGATCACACGAGGCGTCGCGCCGCGGACGCACCAGTTTCCGGCATCTCCGGTGGCGCCGACCGTCTACGCGACCGTCAATCGATTCGTCCCGGCGGACGACATCCGCAGTCGTGGCGCGACGTGCATCACGGTGCCGGACGTACGTTGGCTGCGCTGCGACATCAAGACCATCCAGTTGCTGCCGAACGTGATGGCCCGACAGGCGGCTGCCGAGCGCGGCGCTCTCGAGGCGATCATGATTCGCGATGGTGTCGTGACCGAAGGATCGCACACGAATGTCGCCGCCGTCCTCGATGGCGTGATTCGGACCCATCCGACGAATCGTCTGATTCTTCCTGGCGTCACTCGCGCGATCGTGCTCGATCTCGCTCGCTCGCTTGGCCTGAACGTGAACGAACAGCCAATCGACGAGCGTGATCTCCCTCGTCTCGACGAACTATTTCTGGTTGGGACGACCACCGACGTCATGCCCATCATTCGACTGAACGACCACGCAGTGGGGACGGGCGAACCGGGGCCGGTCGCGACGAAGCTCGTGCGCGCGTTTCGAGAGTATCTCGACGCGGCCTGCGCTCCTACACACGCCATTTAGTCGCCGGCGCCCAGGCACCAGGGATGATCGCCATGCTGCAGGCTGCGACGACGCAACCCGGCGCCTCCGCGCTCATCGCGCGGATGTGGGCGTACGTCACGCTGGGGGCGACGGGCATCATCACGGAAGAGGCGACGCCGCTCATCGGCGGCCTTGCCGCGCATGACCGGCACCTGCACGTCCTGGCCGTCATCATGTGGGTGGCTGGCGGCACGTGGCTGGCGTCGCTCGGGCTCTACTACATCGGACGGTGGCGTGGCGACTGGGCCCGCCGGCGCTGGCCGCGCCTCAGAACGATCATCCTCAGTGCGTTCAAGATCGTGCGCCGGCACCCATGGCGCTCGTCGCTGGCCGTTCGATGGGCCTACGGCTTGCGGCTGACTCTGCCGATTGCGTGCGGGGCCGCGCGGATCTCGATCGTGATCTATCTGATCGGAACCGCGATCAGCTGTCTGACCTGGTCGGTCGTTTTCACACTGCTGGGCTGGGCATTCGGCCGGACCACACTTCTCATCCTGGGCCACGTTCGCCGGTACGAGAACTATTTGGTCGCGTCAATCGTTCTGATACTGGCAATCGTCTTCTGGTTGATGAGGAAGAAGCACGTAGAGGACGAGGTTGTCGAAGTGCTGGCGGCGGGAGATACCGGGCCCATCCCAAAGGTCTCGCGTCCGGACCATCTGTGAGATTGGGAATTCGATCGAGGAGAACCGCATCATGTCGATGAGAATCAGTCGCAGCTCGGCCATGTTTGGCGCCGTCATTTCGGTTGCCGTGCTCGCTTTCGCGCAGCGTCTCTCGGGCGCGACTCGGCCGGCGGCTCCGGTGCCGTCCCCAGCCGTGGACGACCATCCGGCGGCGAAGACCGAGACGACCGTCTTCGCGGGCGGATGTTTCTGGGGGATTCAGTCCGTCTTCCAGCACACCAAGGGCGTCATTAGCGCGACGTCCGGCTACGCCGGCGGCTCGATCAGGAATCCGTCGTATGAAGATGTGAGCACCGGCCGTACGGGCCACGCCGAGTCGGTCCGCGTGGTGTTCGATCCCGCGCAAGTCTCGTATGGCCAGCTGTTGCAGATCTTCTTCTCCGTTGCGCACGATCCCACGCAGTTGAATCGCCAGGGACCGGACGTCGGCACACAGTATCGTTCGGCGCTGTTTTACATGAGCGACGAGCAGAAGAAGGTGGCCGACGCGTACATCGACCAGCTGACGAAGGCGCACACGTTCGCTCGTCCGATCGTGACGCAGGTCGCGGCGCTCAAGGACTTCTTCCCGGCGGAGGCCTATCACCAAAATTACGCCGAGGAGCATCCGACGCAGCCGTACATCGTGTACAACGACGCGCCGAAGATCGAGAACCTGAAGAAGCAGTTCCCGCAGTTCTATACCGACAAGCTCGCGGCGCACGAGTAGAGTCGTCCCTCATCGTTTCTCGCCGCTCAGACTTCTCGTCGCGGGCTTCGACAGCGATGACACGAATGACACGGATGGAACCGCGCGCGATGATGGCTTTCCGCGCCGAGGTTCGATTCGTGAGTTTTGGTCCAATTCGTGTCAACGGAGTTGAACGGCTTTGAGACACGAATGACACGAATGAACACGAATCGAACCGCGCGCGACGATGGCTTTCCGCGCCGAGGTTCGATTCCTGAGTTTTGGTCGAATTCGTGTCAAGAGAATGAACGGCTCGAGACACGAATGACACGAATGAACACGAATCGAACCGAGCGCGACGATGGCCTTCACGCGCCGAGGTTGGATTCGTGAGTTTTGGTCCAATTCGTGTCAACGGAGTTGAACGGCTTTGAGACACGAATGACACGAATGAACACGAATCGAACCCGCGCGATGATGGCCTTTCCGCGCCGAGGTTCGATTCGTGCGTTTTGGTCGAATTCGTGTCAGAGAAGGTGAACGGCTCGAGACACGAATGACACGAATGAACACGAATCGAACGGCGCGCGACGATAGCTTCACGCGCCGAGATTCGGTTTGTGAGTTTTGGTCGAATTCGTGTCAAAGAAGTTGAGCGGCTCGGCCTCTCGGCGATTCTTGATGAGGGAGTCCGATTCGTGTCATTCCTGGAGCGCCGCTCGCAACCGCTCCCACGCCAACGCGACGTGCCTCAGCTCGGTGCGAAGATTGCCGATCGCCAGCCGGAGTGTGAACCGCCCTCGCAGCTTGGTGTGCGAGAGAAAGACGTCGCCGCCCGCGTTGACGGCGTGCATGATCGCCTCGTTCCGCCGATCGCACTCCTCGTCGCTCATGCCGCGTGGCGCATAGCGAAAGCACACGAGTGAGAAGGGCACCGGCGCCATCAGCGTCCAGCTCGGGTCCGACTCGATCCAGCCCGCGAAGGTTCGCGCGAACATGCAGTGGTCCCGCATTCGCGCGACGAGATGATCGACGCCGAATGCGCGAATCATCATCCACAGCTTGAGCGCGCGGAACCGCCGGCCCAGCTGCACACCGTAGTCCATGTAGTTCACCACTTCGTCCTGCTCGCGCGTCACGAGATACTCGGGGACGAGCGAAAATGCGCGCTTGAGAACTTCCGGGCGCTTGAGCAGCAGCAGCGAGCACTCGGACGGCGTGAACAGCCACTTGTGCGGGTTCACGACCAGCGAGTCCGCGAGCTCGATGCCATCGAGGATGCTGCGATACTCCGGTACGACGGCCAACATGCCGCCATACGCACCGTCCACGTGCAGCCACATGCCTTCGCGCCGGCAGATCTCAGCGATCGCGGGCACCGGATCGATGCTCGACGTGCTCGTCGTTCCGACGGTGGCGACGCACGCGAGCGGAAGAAACCCGTTCGCGCGATCGGCCGCGACGGCCTCGGCCAGGCGATCGGGCCGCATGCGAAACGCGTCGTCGTCCTCGATCTTGACGACGTTCTCGAGCCCGAACCCCAAAGCGAGCGCGCCCTTGTCGATCGACGAATGCGCATGCGTCGAGCAATACACTCTGAGCCGTGGAAGGTCGGCACGCCCTGCGAGGCCCCGCTCGCGAATCGCGAGCTCCGGCTTCGCCTCGCGCGCGGCCGCGAGCGCGAGCATCGTCGAGATCGACGCGGTATCCGTCGTGATGCCCCACCACCCGTCGCTCAGACCGAGCATCTGCCGGATCCAGTCCGTGACGACTTCCTCGAGCTCCGTCGCCGCGGGAGACGTCTTCCACAGCATCGCCTTCACGTCGAGCGTTGCCACCAACATCTCGGCGAGAATCGCCGGCACGTTCGACGACGTCGCGAAGTAGCCGAAGAACGACGGATGATTCCAGTGCGAGATTCCGGGAATGATCTTCGACTCGAAGTCGGCGAGAATGTCGGGAACCGGCTCGCCGGTCGCTGGCGGCGACGACGGCAGCGACGCTTTGAGCTCCCCCGGCTTCGACGACGACAACACCGGGTAGCGCTCAGGGTGCTCGAGGTACGCGGCGATCCAGTCGAGCACCGCCCGGCCATTCGCGATCAGCTCGTCGCCGGAGAGGTCGCCTGTCATCGTCATCCCCGATGACCTAGCGCCACCGAAAGATCTTCAGCGCGATCCCGAAGCACACGACGCCCCACGCGACGAGAACGCCGAGCTCCAGTCCGACGCCGGGAAGCCCCACGCCGCGGAGCATGGTGGCCCGCAGCGCGTCGTTCGCGGCGGTGAGGGGCAGCGCCTTGATGATCGGCTGCACCGCGTGCGGAAAATTCTCGGACGAAAAGAACACGCCCGACAACACCCACATCGGCAGCATGGCGAGATTCATCATCCCCGACACGCCTTCGATCGTCTTCGATCGCGACGCGATGAGAAGACCCAGACCGCCAAATGCCAGTGCGGAGATGACGATGATCGTCGCCATCACGCCCCAGCTGCCCCGCATCGGCACATCGAACAGGAAAATCGTAAACCCGAGCAGCACGCCGACCTCGATGGTCAGCATCACCAAGCGCGAGATCACGTACGACCCGAGATACTCGGCGCGAGACATCGGGGTCGCCACGAGTCGCTTGAGCAGATTCTTACGCCGCTGATCGACGATCGAGTAGCCGAGGCCCCAGATGCCGCCGCCCATGATGGTCATGCCAAGAAGGCCGGGCACCACGAAGTCGATGTACCGCGACCCGCGCTCGCGTACCTTTGCATCCGACACGCGAACCGGATCGGTGCGACCGGCGCCGCGTTGCGCGGCGTCGTTCACGATCAGTCGAGCCGTGCGAGCGTCGGGACGAGTGTCGTCGTACTGATAGTGTACGGCGCCCGTCGTATCGGGCGTCGCCACGAGCGCCACGCGACCCGTGCGAAGCGCCACCATCGCGCTGTCAGACGGCAGGAAATCGACCGCGAGCGCGCTGTCACGCTTGAGCGCGGCGACCAGCGTGGTCGCGTTGGGCGCGCCGTTCACGACCGCGACGTGAATGACGTCCGGCGGCTTGCTGCGGAATGCGATGCCCAGGCCGATCGCGAGCAGAATCGGAAACCCGAACGACCAGAACAACGCCTCGGGCTCGCGAGCGTATTCTTTGAACCGAACGGTCACGAGCTGCCACAGCGAGTTGTACGTCGAGTCGCTCGTCCCGGGCGTCGTCGCGCGAATCGGTTGCGTCATGGTGTTTTGGGTTTCACTCGTCACGCAACTGCCTCCCGGTCAGCGACACGAAGACGTCTTCGAGGGTGGCCGAATGAGTGGTGAGCTGCGCGAGCTCGACGTCGCGGCGCGTGAGCAGCGCGAGCAGGGCCGGCACCGCTCGATGGAGCGCGGTCACTTGCAGCTCGTATCCCGAGGCGACGCGCCGCACGGCGATCACGCCGTCGAGCGCGCGCAGCTCCGCGTCGTCGATCGGCGACGTGTCCGCCGCGGGCGCGAACTCCACGACGTGCTCGGCGCCCAGCGACGCGATGAGCTCGCGCGGCGTGCCGAGCGCGATCACCTTGCCGTGGTCGACGATCGCGACGCGATCGCACAGGATCTCCGCCTCGTCCATGTAGTGCGTCGTGAGCAGGATCGTTCGGCCGAGCGCCTTGAACTCCGTAATGAGGTCCCAGAGCTGGCGTCGCGACTGCGGGTCGAGGCCCGTCGTCGGCTCGTCGAGAAAGAGCAGATCCGGGTCACCGACGATCGCGCATGCGAGCGCCAGTCGTTGTTTCTGCCCACCGCTCAACTTGCCCACGCGTGAGCCGCGCTTTTCGTCGAGCTGCACGAGACGAATGACGTCGTCGATCGTGCGCCCGCGCGTGTAGAAGCTGCGGAACAAGCGCACCGTCTCCTCGACCGTCAGCTTGTCCGCGAGCTGAGTCTCCTGGAGCTGAATGCCGAGCCGCTGGCGAAGCTCGTTGTTGTCGTGATCCCAACGAAGGCCCAGCAACTCGACGTCACCAGAGTCCGGGCTCGTCAGGCCCTCGCAGATCTCGATCGTCGTCGTCTTGCCGGCACCGTTCGGACCCAACAGACCGAAGCACTCGCCAGCCGCGACGGACAGGTTCAGCCCGTCTACGGCGCGCACATCGGCGAAGTCTTTTCGCAGGTCGCGCACGGCGAGCGCGGTCGTGGCGGTGGACGGGTTGGTCATCGGCGATGAAGTTTAGCTCCCCGGCCAACCCACCTCGCGCGGCGCAGCGCATGAGCCGGCCTCGCGCCCCGGACGATGGCGAAACCCCGGCGAGTTCCGCGACGTATCGTGTTGATCCGCTGTTCTTTCTCGAGGCTTTCCCATGCTCGCTCTCCTCGGCGTCGCGCTCGCTCTTCAGGGCCCGCCAACCCCCCCCACACCGCCGGCGCAACAGGGCCAAGCGCAGTCTCGCCGACGCCAGGTAGTGGTTCGGGACAGTAGCACCGACACGACGAGCGATCGCCGCGGGCGCCGGCCAGGAATTCGCCGGGCTGTGACCCCCGAGCTGTTTGCGTCGGCCTTCAAGGATCCAACGGCAAAGACGACGCTGCTCCACGCGCGGGCTGCCCGCATGACGCAGGACTCCGCGCTGGTCTCCTACGACGCGATGTCCTACCAGCGAATCTCGGCGGGCTTGGGGTTTACGAGCATCGGCCGAGACCGCTTGCTGTTTCGGCATGAAAGCGCGGCGCGTGTGCGGTGGCAGCAGGGCGTCGGCGTTTGGATGGATGCCAAGGGGTCGCGGACCGCGGTGCCGGTCGTGGCGCACGATGAAGCGAAGAAGGAGATGCGCAACGAGATGGAGCACGACCCCGACATGAACGCCTCGATCCCGTACTTCCCGGGCAACGAGCCGTTCTGGATCGGCGGCGACATCGCCAAGTCGCAAGTCGACGAGCACGAGTTGGTGCATCCGATCGCCGATGGCGCCGAGGCGTACTACACGTACGAGACCGGCGACTCGATCAGGTTCACGCTGCCCAACAAGACGGTCATTCAACTGCGTGAGCTCAAGGTTCGCCCGCGCGAGCCGCACTGGAACCTCGCCGTCGGCTCGCTCTGGTTCGACACGAATTCCGGTCAGCTCGTGCGCGCCGCCTACCGCCTCTCCGTGCCGATGGACATCTGGGCCGTCGCCACTGAAGAGGATCCGAAGTCGATGGACGACGTTCCGGTCTGGGTGAAGCCGATGATCACGCCGATGAAGGCGGAGCTCGCGGCGGTCGTCGTCGAATACGGCCTGCACGAAGGACGCTTCTGGCTGCCGCGCCTTCGCAGCGCCGAAGGCAGCGCGCAAGTGAGCTTCATGCGCGTGCCGTTCAAGATGGAAGAGAGCTTCAAATACAACAGCGTGAACGGCAAGGACACGCTGCCCACGATCAAGATCGCGCAGGCGACGCCGCGGTCGCGCATGCCAGATTCGCTGACGGAGGAACAGCGCCAGCAGTGGCGAGACTCCGTGCGCGCGGCAGCTCGCGTTCGGGCTCGGGCCGTTCGCGACTCGATCCGTCTCGGCCTCAAGACTGCGGTGGGGGACCACCACAGCGAATGCGATACGTCCGACACCTGGGTGCGGATGCAAACGCGCTACGACAATCAGCTTCCCGTGGCCGTGCGTATTCCATGCGACATCTCGAAGCTGGAGAATTCTCCGGACCTTCCGAAGTCGATCTATGATCCCGGCGAGGAGCTGTTCGGCGGGAAGGAGCTCGACGCGCTCAAGGCCGAGGCGCTGTCGCTGACGGCGCAAGCGCCGTTCTCCCTGAGGCTGCGGAGCGGGCTTCTCCCGCCGCCGACGATCTCCTATGGGCCGTCGATGATGCGGTACAATCGCGTCGAGGGGTTCTCGGCCGGCGGATCGGTCGAGCAGCAGTTCGGCGGCGGTTACGCCGGAATGGTGGTCGGTCGAATCGGCGTCGCGGACTGGGAGCCGAACGTCGAGCTGAGCGCCACACGCTCGAATGTCACGCAGACGATCGGCGTGGGCGTCTACAACCACCTCGTGTCGGCGAGCGACTGGGGTCGGCCGCTCAGCTTCGGCAGCTCGTTCTCGGCGCTGATGTTCGGGCGAGACGAGGGCTTCTACTATCGCGCGACGGGTCTCGAGGTCACCGGCTCGCGCGCAGCGTCGTTCGGCGGCGGCACGCGCGTCGACTGGCGGGCGTTCACCGAGCAGGAGCGAACGGCCGCGGTGAACACCAACTTCGCGATCAACGGCGGCCACTTCCCGGACAACGTCATCGCTCGCCGCGGAACGTACACCGGTGTCGGCACGCGTTTGAGCAACACATATGGCCTCGATCCGAGCGGCTTCCGGCTCTTTACGGATCTCAGAATCGAGGGCGCGGTGGGCGACTCTGCCTATGGTCGTGGCGCGCTCGATCTCACGGCGTCGCACGGCCTCGGACGCCTGGCCGCGTCGCTGACGGCCGCGGGCGGCAGCTCGGTCGGCGGACTTCCGCGGCAGCGCTACTGGTTCCTCGGCGGGTCACAGACCGTTCGCGGACAGAGCCCCGACACCGCGCAGAGCGGCAACGCGTTCTGGCTGACGCGGCTCGAGGTCGGCTCGAACGACGCCGGCATGCGGCCGACGCTGTTCGGCGATCTCGGATGGACCGGCGATCGCACGAAGATGACGCAGAACATCCGCCCGATGAGCGGCGTGGGCGCGGGCGTGTCGTTCCTCGACGGTCTGTTCCGCTTCGACGTGGCGCGCGGCATCTATCCGCGGAAGCAGTTCCGCGTCGATCTGTATCTCGAGTCGAAGTTCTGACGAGCGAAACGACGCGCGTCAGTCTGCTCGGAGGGCGACGAGCGGATCGACGCGCGTCGCGCGGCGTGCGGGAACGACGCATGCCACGAATGCAACGGCGCCGAATACGACGGCGACGGTAAGGTAGGTAAGCGGATCGAGCGCTGACACGCCGAAGAGAAGTGTCTTCATCACCCGGCCGAGGGCCGCGGCGACCACCAGCCCGATGATCATCCCGGCTGCCACGAAGCGGAACGCTTCGCCGGCAATCATTCGCAGCACGGTCGAGGCCGTGCCGCCAAGCGCGATTCGAATGCCGATCTCGTGCTTTCGCTGAGCGACGCCGAATGCGACGACGCCGTAAATGCCGATGATCGAGAGGAAGAGTGCCGACGCGGCAAGTGCGCCGATGATGCCGCCGAACGCCTTCATGACCAGAAACGCCTGATCGAACTGGCTCGCGAGGGTCGTTTCGCGACCGAGCGAGACGGTCGGGTCGATCTCGCGGAGCAGGTTCACCATTGCCGATCGAACGGGCAGCGCGCCGCCGGTCCCGCGAGCGAGCAGCTCAGGGTAACGGGTGACTGCTTGCCGCGAGGACACGTACATCGTCGGTTGAGCGTCTACCGAGAAGCCCCGACCTCCGCCACGCAGCTGACGAACGTCGTCCACCACACCGATTACGGTCATCGGCGCGGCGCTCGCCATGTACTGGATCGTATGGCCGATCGGATTGGACGAGCCCCACAATGCCTTCGCTGCCACGGTACTGATGACCGTGACTGGCTGTCCTCCATCGACGTCCATCGCGTCGAATGATCTTCCCGCGCGAACGCGCACGCCGAGCAAATCGAAGAAGCCGTCGGACACGACGTAGCGCGTTGTGAGATACGACGCGACCGCGCGCGTCGTGTCGCCATCGGGAACCAGTCGCGCGATCTCACGCTGCGAAAGGATCGTGGTCCTGGGCGCCGCCGCCGGCTCCGATTTGAGCCGCGACATTACGCCGCGAATCGCTGTGCCCGTGACACCTGGCATCAGCGCCGTTCTGCCAATGATGTCCTCGGCGGTTTGTTGTGCGCGCGCCGATCGAAGATCGCCGTACGACTGATCGTAGAATCCAGAGCTGATGAGCGCGATCCGGTCCGCCGGATATCCGATGTCGACGACGGCGAGCCGCTGAAACGATCGCAGCAGTAACGCGCCGCCGACGAACAGCGCAACGGACAACGCGAGCTGGACGACGAGCCCCCGCTTGCTGCCGCGCATCGCGTGGCGGCCAGAGACGCCGCCGCCGCTCGCACCCTTGAGCGTTCGCACGAGATCGAATCGTGACCCGACGAGCGCCGGCGAGAGTCCGACGGCGATTGTGGTCACCGCGGTGGTTGCGACAGCGAAAGCGAGCACGTGCCAGTCGACGGCGACGCGAAACCATGACGGAAAGCCGCTCGTGGGAATGAAATGCAGCCACAGACGGACGAGCGCTTGTGCCAGACCCGTTCCGACCGCAGCGGCGATCCCGCTGATCATCAGCGTCTCGGTCAGCGCGAGGCGAATGAGCCGCGAACGCGAAGCGCCAAGCGATGCGCGCACGGCAACTTCTCCCGCGCGTTCAGCGGCGCGCGCGAAGAACAGGTTCGCGACGTTCGCGCACGCAATGAGGAGAAGAAACAACCCCGCGCCCAGGAAGAGCGACGGCAGCGGAAGAAACTGGCGCTCCTTGCGATCGACCATCTCGTCACGAACGACCAACTGCTCGCCGCGATAGGCCTTCGTGTCGATCGCGCCGAGCGATCGGGCGACGGCAGCAAGCTCATTGCGCGCATCGGAGCGAGTCGCGCCTCGACGAAGCTTCGCGATCACGGAGACGTCGGTCTCGCGGAGCGTTGCGCCGGAGTCGGCGGTTTCCCGCAGCGGACTGATGGCGTCGGTTTGATATGGAAAGCGAAACCCCGGCGGCATCACGCCCACGACCGTGTATTCTCGCCCACGCATCTCGAGCTTTTTGCCGACGATGGCCGGATCGGCGCCGAACCGCGACCGCCACATCACGTCGCTGACCATCGTGACCGGCGCGTTGGCCAGAATCTCTTCTGGAGTGATGAGCCGACCAGTCTGAGGTTGCAGGCCGAACAATGGAACGAACGAAGTGTCGACGTCCAACACGTTTGCCGTCAACGCATCTCGGCCCCAGGTGATCTTGGTGTAGTCCGAGGAATACGCGGCCACACGCTCGAAGGAACGCCGCGCGTTTTTCACATAAGGAAGGGCCTCGAGTGAGACCGCGGAAAAGTTGAACGCGCGACGATTCGTGTTCTGCTCGTTGATCGCGACGACGCGGCCGGCGTCGCGATAGGGCAATGCGCTGGAGTACACCGCATTGAAGTAGCTGAAGATCGCGGTGAACGCTGCGATGCCGGTGATGAGCGTTCCGAGCGCCACGAGCGTGAATCCCGGCGCGCGGCGGAAGGACCGCAGCGCGTGTCGCGCGTCGCTCATCGTCGTGTCGAGGAAGTCCATGAGACTCTCCTGTCTCAAATTCGCGGTGTCGACATCCACGCATTCGTCTCGGCGAGCCCGTGCATCGCCAAATCGCCGAGCAGCTTCACGCAGCGCGTCCTCTGCGCTCATTCCAGCGGCGCGCAGCTGGTCGGCACGCTGCGCGATGTGGTGCGCGATCTCCTCGTCCACCTCGCGCTCGACATGTCGTCGCGAGAACAGAGGAATGCTGAGCGCACGCCTGAGTCCGCGAATCGACACTAGGCCGGCTCCTGCGCTCCCGCACGGAACGCCGTCGCGATGCCGTCGGCATAGCGCTGCCATACCGGAAGCTGCGACCGCAATCGCGCTCGTCCCGCGGCCGTGATCGCGTAATACTTCGCGCGCCGGTTGTTCTCCGAGAGACCCCACTCGGCTTCAACCATTCGTCGCCGCGCAAGGCGGTGGAGCGCGGGGTAGAGCGTGCCTTCGTCGACGAGGAGAACGGTCTTCGTCGCCCGTTCGATCCACTCCGCCACGGCGTACCCGTGTTTCGGCCCTGCCGTGAGCGCCTTGAGGATCAAGAGGTCGAGGCTCTCGCGAAAGATGTTCAGTTCCGTTTCGCGCATGGCCCTATAATGGGCGCATTCCCTTGGTCTGACAAGGGAGACGCGGCGACCGGAGACCGAGACCGGCGATCCCCGGACGCTCGCCGCACGACGCTCTCCGTTCGCCGTTCGGCATCTATGAACAAATCTCAACGTGACTGGCATTGACGCTGTTGGACCCGATTGTATGTTGGATCCATGATCCGCGCCGCCCAGGCCTGCTTCTGTCGCTGCATGTTCTGTTGTAAGTGTCGCATGTGTCGATCGACATGTGAGGCTCTGGGCGTTCGCTGGTAGGCATCTTCGATTTTCCGCGACTCGCGCTCCGATCCTCTACCGGATCGGGGCGTTTTTGTTTGCGATGACGCAGCGCTGATCCGGCAAGTCGAGACGAGAGTCGCCAAGGACCACGCGACCTCAACCGGACAGCCTCATGCAACCGATCGCCATCTATCACGAACACCCCGACTGGTTCAAGCCGCTCTTCGCCGAGCTGGATCGACGCGGACGCGACTACGTGCGCCTCGACGCCGCCGCGCACGTCTTCGATCCGTCGGAGGATGATGTGCCCTACTCGCTCGTGTTCAACCGCGCGAGCCCGTCGGCATATCTCCGCGGCCATCGCCAGTCCACGTTCCACACGCTGCACTGGCTCCGCCACCTCGAGCGCGTCGGCATTCCAGTCGTCAACGGCTCGAAGGTCTATTCGTTCGAGCTGTCCAAGGCGACGCAGCTCGATCTGCTGGAGGAGCTCGGACTTCCATATCCGAAGGCGCGCGCGATCAACCACCCATCGCTCGCCGCGTCCGCGGCCGACGGGTTGCGCTACCCGGTGCTCGTCAAAGCCAACATCGGTGGGTCGGGCGCGGGCATCGTCCGCTACGACACTGAAGCCGCGCTGACCGGCGCCATCGCGCGCGGCGACGTCGAGCTCGGCATCGATGGTGTGGCGCTGGTGCAGGAGTCCGCGCCGCTCCGCGATGGCCACATCGTCCGCGTCGAGACCCTCGGCGGCAAGTATCTCTACGCGATCAAGGTCTATCCGGCCGTCGGCTCGTTCGATCTGTGTCCCGCGGACGCGTGTCAGACGACGAACGGCGTGGAGCTCGTGCGCGGCGCGTGCGCGATCGACGCGCCCAAGACGGGGCTTCGCGTCGAGGGCTACGAGGCGCCTCGCCATATCGTCGAACAAGTGGAAGCGATCTCGCAGCGTGCCGGGCTCGACGTCGGCGGGATCGAGTATCTCATCGATGACCGCGACGGAAAGCACTACTTCTACGACGTGAACGCGCTCTCGAACTTCGTCGCCGATCCGGAGAACGTGGTCGGGTTCAATCCGTGGGTGAGGTTGGTGGACTATTTGGAGGGAAGAGGAAACCGGGAAGAGGGAAGCGATCGCGCCGTCGGCGTTGGTCTCGGCGGCTCCCCAGCAAAACCCGATGACTCCGTGCCGAGCCTCAGCGCCGAGGATCCTGCCTCTCGCTTTCCTCTTCCCGCCTCCCGCATATGAGATACGGCTATTGGCTCCCGGTCTTCGGCGGTTGGCTGCGCAACGTCGACGACGAAGGGATGGCGGCGTCGTGGGACTACGTGCGACGCCTCGCGCAGCGCAGCGAAGCGATCGGGTACGACATCACGCTGATCGCGGAGTTGCTGCTCAACGACATCAAGGGCATCGCGGCGCCGTCGCTCGACGCGTGGTCCACGGCGGCGGCGTTGGCCGCGGTCACCGAACGTCTCGAGCTCATGGTGGCGGTGCGTCCCTCGTTCCACCCGCCGGCCATTCTCGCCAAGCAGGCGGCGAACATCGATCGAATCTCGAACGGCCGGCTCGCGCTCAACGTCGTCTCCGCGTGGTGGAAGGACGAAGCACGCCGGTATGGCGCAGCGTTCGACGAGCACGACGACCGGTACGCGCGCACCACCGAGTGGCTCGATGTCGTGGACGGTGCGTGGCGCGAGCCGTCGTTCAGCTATCACGGCCGCTTCTATCAACACGACGACATCGTGCTCGAGCCCAAACCGGTCTCTCGCCCCGGCCGGCCGCGGCCGACGATCTACGCGGGCGGCGAGTCCGAAACGGCGAAGCAGACGATCGCGCGGCAGTGCGACGCATACGTGATGCACGGCGATCCGCCCGAGCGCATCGCGCCCAAGATCGCCGACATGCGCCGGCGTCGCGAACAGGCATCGGAGGCGTTGGGTCGCGAGCTTCCGCCGATGCAGTTCGGCGTCGCGGCGTACGCGATCGTTCGTGACACGGAAGCGGAGGCGCAACGCGAGGTCGTGCGGATCACGGACGTCGCGCTTGGCTCACCCGGCTACGCCAACTACCGCGACTGGATCGCCAACACGAAGCTCGAGCAGCAGGTCAGCTTGCAGGATTACTCGGTTTCGAATCGTGGACTGCGGGCGGGGCTCGTCGGAACCGCCGAGCAGGTCGCGGAGCGAGTCGCCGCGTTCGCGGACGCCGGCGTGGACTTGTTGCTGCTTCAATGCAGCCCGCAGCTCGAGGAGATGGAGCGCTTCGCCGCGGAAGTGATTTCGGACGATAGCAGCCGTTTGGCAGTGGTCTAGGTCCATTCCGAGAGCCAACCCTCGTCATCCCGAGCGAAGCGAGGATCGGCAGTTGCTCGAAACGACAACCTTCGAATCCCGTTCTGTCCGCGCCGCTCACGCCACCACGCCGGAGAACCAGAACCTTTCTTTGTGTCCTCGTGGATTTGGGGGTGTTGGGACTTCCCCGGATTTGGGCACATCTTGGAAGCGCTTCGAAAACGCTCACGAACTCCGTCCGTCCTGCCCGCCTTGCCCAATGGCGTGATTCCCCTCTGAACGCGGCGTTTGAATCCCCGAAAACCGTCAGGGAATCACCCACTCAAACGCGCGAAGACCCAAAGTTGTTTTGGTCTGACTCGCGTCATCGTTTGTTGAAGCCGGCCATGCGAGCGGAGACCGACGGGTCATACACTCTCGATCAAGTCAGTTGTCAGGGTCGTCCGCGCAAGAACCGAACGCCGAGGATACGGTGATTTTCCGTCGCCGGCTCGCGAGGACCCGCGCGTGGATCGTCTACCGGAAGGACCACCGACGACACCCGGTTGAGCACGGGCACGCCGGGTATCACTTCGGTGAAATGCGCGCGGATCGACTGTCCGCTCATCTGATTGCGCAGCTGCCTCGTGAGGTTGACGAGCGCGAGATCGGTGATCCGCAGTTGGTATGTCTTCGCGTCGAGGAAGATGGTTCCGGCGACGTCCGGCGTGTGGACGACGGGCGCGGGCGTGAAGTCGACGCGCAGCAGGGAGTCGCCGTCGACGACCTCGACGCCGCCGAAATCGAAGCAGTGGTTGAGGAGAAACCGCTCGTCGGCGAAGTCCGCGAGCTCCGGCATCGTGATCGTGGACCACCGTCCGACGAACACGCCACTCGCGTACTCGCGCGTCCCGAGCATCTTGCCGGGCGCGTAGCGCCACGGGCGGTCGCTCGACAGCACCACCGTATCGTAGGCGACGAACCGTGCCTCCAGCAGCGGCTCGGGACGCGTGATCTTTCGCTCGACGTCGAGCTCGAACGGATACGAGCGGGAGAGGAGCCGGTTGCGGTCCGCGTTTTCCTTGACCTGATCGAAGAGCTGCGTCAGCTCCACGCCGATCTGCGCATCCGAGCCTCCCGGATGCGCGCAGGCTTTCGCCAACGAGTACACCGGCGGCAGCTGGATCGTGATGAGGGAGAGCTCCAGCGAGACACGGACGGTATCCGGCGCGGCGATATCGATCGTCGTGTCGATCGGCGAGAATCCGACTCGGCGCGCGGCAATCCGGAGCCGGCCGGGGCTGACGTCGCGAAGCACGAATCCGCCGTCCGCGTTCGTGAACTGCTCGCGACTCCCCGGCGTCGCGGAAACGATGGCGTAGCCGACCGGAAGGCCGGTTCCGCGGACGACGATTCGGCCGACGACGGTTGCCTTCTGGGCATGCGCACGCGTGCCGAGAAGCGCGAGTGTCGCCAGGACGACGCCGATACGCCGCGGCAGCCGTTGCGCTCCCTTCATTCGTAGTTCCTGGCCACCCGGTTCGCCAGGTAGATGCCCACGCCGGTGCCGATCATGCTGACGATGAACGCGGTCATGAATCCGATCATGGCGCCCGCGTACCAGCCAGCGTAGCCGCCGATCGTCGCACCGAGAAAGCCGAAAAGCTTCCGCACGTCGCCTCCAGGCGGTCGCTGTCCAATACCCGCGGCCCCTGTCGTCTGGGGCCCAACGGAGAAACCGAATATTACCATTGTGCGTGAGGACTCGTCGATACGCTATACGACGGTTCCTCCTCCAGTGCATCCCGACTCCGATCGCGATTTGCGTGCGCCGGCGCACGCCAATGCCGAGGTGCTTCTTTGGCAGGGGCGAGTGCGCATTGGGCTGGCGCTCGCGGCTGGCGGGGTCGCGTTCGCGCTCCAGCAGACGGGCGTTCTCCGCGACAGCGGTCCCTGGTTGTTCCTGGTGATCGCGGGGTACATGATCGTCATTGGCCTCATCGGCTGGCGGCTGCATCATGCCGGGACGGCCGGCGACGTGCTCGTCGGAACGACCATCGCGTGCGATCTGGTGTTCGTCTTTTGGTCGACGGTCGCCTCGACGACACCGGCCTACTACTACAGAATCCTCATCCTCGCGTTCTTCGTGCTGCACCTCACCGAGTCGTACTTCGGTCGGAAGCACGCCGCCATCGCGCTCGGGGCGGTGTCGCTCGGGTACGTCGGCCTGACGGCGGAAGCGAATCGGCTGGGTGGCGAACTGGCGTGGGCCGAGCAGCTGTGGTCGCTTGGATTGTTCGCGATCGCCGGCATCGTGTTCATCGTGCAGTACGGCAGCTTTCGGCATCGCCTCGAGCGCATCGTCACGCTGTTCGAGAGCGTCGAAGCGGGCGACTTTGGCGCCGCGTACAACGCGGACGCGGACCGGAGCCCCGACGCGATCACGCGCGTCGGTCGCGCGTACGACCGGCTTCGTCTCGAGATGGCGAGCAAGGTCCTCACCGATCCGCTCACCGGCTGCTTCAACCGGCGCGGGCTGGATCAGGTGATCGTCCACGAGATCGCCCGGTCGCGCCGTGCGGGCAGCGAGCTGTCACTCCTGGCGATCGACCTCGATCACTTCAAGGCGATCAACGACACATACGGGCACGTCGCGGGCGACATCGTGCTCCGCGAGTTCGGCGCCTTGCTCGTTCACACGGCTCGCGCGGGGGACATCGTGGCTCGCGCGGGTGGTGAAGAATTCCTTGCGTTGCTGCCCGACACCGATCTCAACGGCGCGAGCCGTGCGGCGGTGCGGCTGTGCGAGACGGTTCGGACGCACCCGTTCCTCGTGAACGGCAAACGAATGCATCTGACGATCAGCATCGGCGTCGCGTCGACGAGCGCCATCGGCAACGACACCACCGGGCGCACGATGATCGAGCGCGCGGACGAGGCGCTCTATGATGCGAAGCGGAGCGGTCGCGACCGAGCCAAGATCTGGGGCGGGGAGCTGGCGATCGTCTGACGACCTGCGAGACGGAGAAGCCGTCGGCGCCGACGCGCCGCGGGAGGCGGCGACGTCGCGGCGCACGAGGGTCAGCGACTATTTTCTTACCACGCTGACCCGTTCGGCCCTGCTGTCTACTTTCTTACGACGCTGACCCGTCCGGCCTTGCTCTTGGATGGGCGGATGACGATGTCGATGTCTCGACCCAGTCGCGCCAACATACGAAGCAGGCGCTCCGTAGAGAATCCGCGCAGCTTACCCGTCACCACGAGTGAGATCTGCGACGGGGCATCGCGCATGATGTACGCGGCTTCGGTCTGGGTCAGATCCTGATCCTCGAGGATTCGCGCGATCTCCTTGGCGAGGACGTTCTTCGGGATCACCGAGTCGGCGGTCGCCCGCTTGGGGCTGCTCTTCGAATTGGTTCGTGCCACGGTCGGTTTTGGGAGAAATGGAATGAGGATGTCGAGCGACATTAAAGCGCTTTAATCTTACAGTCCCTCGACCAGCGCGAAAGGGCCAATTGCGCCCCGGGCGTGATTCCGATCACGCCCGCAACCATCGACCGCTTTCGTCACTGATTGTGTCCAATTAGTAAGCTTGCGCGACCATCTCTGGCGGACAACTGGGACGAAGGTCCTAATTCTGGAATCAGACACGTACTTCGCTCAGGGCCCCTTAGCATTCCTTAATCGTACCCGATGACCGGTTTCGCGGATCACCTGCAGGATGCGTTGGGGGCCAACTATCAGCTCGATCGTGAGTTGACGGGCGGCGGCATGAGCCGCGTGTTCGTCGCCGTCGATCGCATCCTGGGGCGCAAAGTCGTGGTCAAAGTGCTCCCGCCGGAGCTCGCGGCTGGCGTCAACCGCGATCGGTTCCGGCGCGAGATTCAGGTCGCAGCGCAACTGCAGCATCCGCACGTGGTCCCGCTCCTCTCGGCAGGAGAGGAGGGCGACCTCCTGTGGTATACAATGCCGTTCATCGAGGGGGAGTCGCTTCGCGCCGCCCTCGAGCGAAAGCGCAGCTTCAGTGTGAGAGAAGTCACTCGCATCCTCCACGACATCGTGGACGCGCTGGCCTTCGCTCATTCGCACGGTGTGATCCACCGCGACATCAAGCCCGCCAACATTCTCACCCAGGGCTCACACGCCCTCGTCGCGGACTTCGGCGTCGCCAAAGCGCTCAGCGCCGCCATGCCGCTGAGCGGGGTGACCTCGGCGGGAATCGCGATCGGGACTCCGGCGTACATGGCGCCCGAGCAGCTCGCCGGCGACCCGTCCGCCGATCACCGAATGGACATCTACGCCGTCGGATTGCTCGCCTACGAGCTGGTGACGGGCGTATCGCCATTCACCGGGCCGTCGCCTCGCGAAACGCTCGCCGCGCAGCTGACGCGCGATCCCAAGCCGCTGCACGAGATCTCAGCAAACGTGCCGCGGACGTTGTCGACGCTCATCATGCGGTGTCTCGCGAAGGACCCGGCGCAGCGCCCGCAGACCGCCGACGAAATTCTGCACGAGCTCGATTCCATGACGATGCCGCTCGGGCTCACGCCCGACGCCGCTGGAACGACCGCCGTGAAGGTGCGCCGCCCGTGGGCGGCGGCCGCCGCCGTCGCGATTCTCGTCGCGGCGATCGGAGGCGTGGGGTATGTGGTCTCGCGATCGCATGAGACACCACCGGCCCCCGCTGCCCGGCCCTCGCCCGCGCCATTACCGGCGCCGAAGACGGTCGACACGACCGTAAAAGCGCAGGCCGTGGCTCCGAAGCCCGCTCCGAAACTGGTACTCAGTCACGCCGATTCGGTTCGCATCGCCGACATTGTCCGTAAGCGCATGGAAGCCGCAAAGATCTCCGACTCGATCGCCAAGGCGAAGCTCGCGGCCGAGACGGAGCGCAAAGTGACGGATTCCATCATTTCGGCCAACTCCGGCGGAGCCGCGAGCGCCCCGGCCGGACCTCGGCGCATCGTCATCGCCGAACCACCCGAGCAGCGCGGATGGCCGGAAGCTGCGCTGCTCGGCCGCGCGGTTGGCGATAGCCTTCGCCGAACCTTGGCCGGGCGGCGACAGCAGTACGTCGTCGTCGATCAGGATTCGGTGCGTGGCGTGCTTACCAAGACGCGCGCCGCCGGTGAGATCAGCAAGGCGTTGAATGCGGATCTGCTCGTGGCGATTCAACTCCAGCCGCTGCGCGGCGACTCCGCGCTGCTCGTCCTCACCAGCTTTGATCTCGGTGCCGTGCCTCAGTTCCGCACTCGGAGCGCCGCCAGCCGGCCGACCGCAAAGAGTGAAGCGCTCAAGAGTCTCGATCAGGTGCTGCTCACCACCATGGGCTATCTCGACGAGATGTCGCGCGCTCCGCGACGCCCGCCACAACCCGGGGTGCCCTAAGCGCGTCGTCGCGGTGAGTCAGCGCACGCTCAACAAGGGAAGCACACGACGCGCCCCGTCGTTTTCGGACACATTGATCAGACCGATCTGCGCTCCGTGCAACTCGCGCGCGTAGTTGAATAGACCGATCGTCAGGCCGTGCTGCGCTCCCTTCACGTTGGTGAACAGGCCAGTCGCCCCGCCGTCGAAGCGGCCGCCCTCTTCGATCTTGAAGTACCCGGGCGTGATCACGATCGCGTGCGCGTACTTGGCGCCCGCACCGAGCAGGCTGACCGCGACGCCCTGGAGCTGTACGGCGCCGACACCACCCAGCGCGAGGCTGAGACCTCTGATCCTGCCTCCAGCCCCGACGCCAACGCCGCCGATCATCAGGCCCGTCATGTTGCCGCCGGCTCCGACCCCCACACCGCCGATCCCAACCCCTTCGAAGTCGGTGCCACCTCCGATCCCCACTCCACCCACCGCGAGTCCAGACACCTTTCCGGCGGCGGCAACACCGACGACTCCAACGCTGATGCCCGACAGATCTCCACCGCTGCCGATTCCGACGCCGCCGATCTGAATGCCGCGAATCGTACCGCCGCTACCCATGCCGACGCCGCCGAACGACACGCCCGTCATGGTTCCTCCCACGCCGACGCCCACGAGGCCGAGCATGATTCCCTTGGCGTCGCCGCCGGCACCGACTCCGGCCCCGCCTATGCCGATGCCCGTGATCGAACCGCTCACGCCTCCGCCGAACACTCCGAGGAGCGCGCCGTTCACGGTTTTGGCGCCCGTGGCTGGCACCCCGAGCGCCAACCCGTTCACGGTGCCCGTCGCCGGCTCGTATGGACCCCACAGCGTGAGGTTCACGCCCTTGATCTCTCGGAGCCGCCGATCACGATAGTTGATCCGCAGGCCGGTCATCTGTGGCTTGTCGCCAATCGCGACGCCATAGTCGCGGATGGTCAGATTGAGCACCTGCGCGGTCGCGGAACTTGTAAGGAGGCCGGACGCGAGGCCGGCGAACCGCGCGATGCGAAAGATTCTCATGGGTTGGTTGGGATCACGAAAGTGATACGACCGACGGCCGGGCACGGTTTCGCGCTTGCCGCGAGCCTGTCCGACCGATGAATTTGCTGTCTTCGATACTCTTCCATACTCACGATCGCGAGTCCCTCATGTCAGATCTCCCACGGTGACGAGACGTCCGCGCGTCGCGCTCGCGACGTACGAGAAGGCGCCACGCCTCGCCCCCGATGATCGCGGACTGATCGCCGCGCTCGATCGCGTCGGGATCACCGCCGAGCCGGCGGTGTGGTCGCGCGATCGCGAATGGGAGCTGTTCGACGCCGTCGTCGTTCGCTCGTGCTGGGACTATCACCGGCGGCCCGGCGAGTTTCTCCTCTGGATCCAGCGACTGGCCGACCATGGCATCCGAACCTTGAACTCGTCGTCGCTGATCTCGTGGAACGCCGACAAGCGATATCTCCTCGAGCTCTCCGGAGCCGGTGTCACCACGGTTCCAACCGTCGTCATTTCGCAAGGGACGCCAGACGACGTGGCCGCCGCGTGCCGCGAGCGCGACTGGACCCGTTTCGTCGTGAAGCCCGTCGTCTCGGCGAGTGGATACGAGACGCATGCGCTCACGCTGCCGCTCGACGCGGAAGCGCGCCGCGACGTCGCCAGGGCCACGGCGCTTGGCGACGTGCTCGTGCAGCCCTTCGTCGACGAGATCGCCCGCGACGGCGAATACTCATTCATCTTCATCGACGGCGAATTCAGCCATGCCGCAATCAAGCGGGCGGCTGACGGCGAGTTTCGAGTGCAGACCGAGTATGGCGGCAGTGTCGAGTCGATCGAACCGCCGCTCGACTTCACGGAGCAGGCCGCGCGGGCGCTCACGGTGCTTCCCGAGCGGCCACTCTACGCGCGCGTCGATGGCGCGGCGCGAGGCGCGACGTTCCTGCTGACGGAGCTCGAGCTGATCGAGCCCAACCTCTTCCTCGAGAATGCTCCGGGCGCCACGGATCGGCTGGCTCGGGCGATCGCCGACCGTCTGTCGTCAGACCGATAGCGTCAACCGGCGTGTCTCGCCGTGCGCCAGCGTCCAGTTGGCGCTCTCCGACAAGCCGGCGGCGGTCCAGAGCTTTGCGAATCGGCGCGGCGGCTCATCCACCGGCTCGTCGGTCATACGGAACGTTCCCCAGTGAATCGCCAGGCATCGCGCGGTCTCGTGCTGGCCGCGCGACAGCTCGGCGTACGCGGCGATCGCGTCTTCCGGGTTCATATGGACGTCGCGCATGAACCAGCGCGGCTCGTATGCGCCGATCGGCAACAGCACGAGGTCGAAGGGGCCGGCTGCGCGGGCGATGGCGCCGAACTCCGGGTGCAGCGCCGAGTCGCCGGCGAAGAAAACGCGAACGTCGTCGGCGCCGAGCGTCCACCCGCTCCAGAGAGTCTGACCGCGATCGCGGATGGTGCGAGCGCTATAGTGTCTCGCCGGCGTGCACATCGCCGAGAACGCAGGCGTCTCGACGGCCTGCCACCAATCGCACTCGGTCACGCGACGAACGCCGAAGGTGCGCAGCACGTCGCCAAGCCGGAGAGGACAAAGCCAGAGCGCATTTGGATGGACGGCCGCAATCCGCCGCACCGTCGGTGCGTCGAGATGGTCGTAATGGTTGTGGGACAGAAGCACGACGTCGATCGCCGGCAGCGCGTCGAAAGGGATCCCCGGCGGCATGAGTCGCCGCGGACCGATTCGACCGAACGGGCCCGCGTGCTCGCTCCAGATTGGATCAGTCAGCACGTTGAGCGGTCCGAGTTGCAGCAACACCGTCGAGTGGCCAACCCACGTAGCAGCGCGATATCCGCTCGCGGCGCGTGGCGCGACGATGGCCGGATGCCGTGTCGGAAGCGATCCGCGAGGCGGGGGCGGGACGAGCGATGTGGTCAGCCGATCACGAAATCGCCATCGCAGGAAATCGCGGAATCGGTGCGGCGAATCGCCCGGCCAGGGATTCTGAAAGCCTCCGCCGGGCCGATAGTGCGGCAATCGTGGCGCGCTCGAAGCGATCGCTGCCTCTCCGGTCGAAGCGATGGGTCAGTGCCAACCCCAAAGCTAACGGAACCGAAGATCAATCCGCGCGCATGGCGATGACGGGATCTACCTTCGCCGCGCGTCGCGCCGGAACATAGCTCGCCAACGACGCGACGCCGGCCAGCACCACGGCGACACCGACGAACGTGACGCCGTCGGTCGGTGCGATGCCGAACAGGAGTGCCGCGAGCAAACGCATCAGCCAGTACGCGCCGACGAGCCCCGCCGCGACGCCGAGCATCGTGAGCGTCACGCCCTGGCCGAGCACGAGTCGGACGACGCGGTCCTGGGTGGCCCCGAGCGCGATCCGAATGCCGAGCTCGCGCGTGCGTTGGCTGACGGAATAGGAGATGACGCCGTAGATGCCGATCGCGGCAAGCACGAGCGCGAGGCCAGCGAACGCACTCAGGAGGAGCATATAGAAGCGCGGCTGCGCGACCGACTGCGTCACGAGCTCCTTCATCGTCGTCAGATCGAAGATCGGCACGGCGGGATCCGCCGTTCGCACACGATCCCGGATTCCGGCAGCGATTGCCTGAGTCTCCGCGCTCGAGCGGATGAGAAACGCGATGTCCGTGAGCGGCAGCGTGCCCCATCCGATGTAGACGGCCGGATACGAATCGTCGTTCAGGCCGCGCTGGTGCACGTCGTTCACGATGCCGACGATCTCACCGCCCGCAGTGACGGTGGAGTTCGCGACCGCGGTGTCGTGTGAGATGCCCAGTTTGATTCGCTGCCCGATCGGCTCGCTCGTCGGGAAGTAGCGCTTCACGAAACTCTCGGTCACGACGACGACGGGCGGAACTCCGTAGTTCTCTTCGGCCGGTGTGAACAGGCGGCCGCGAATCAACCGCATGCCCAGAGTCGAGAAGAAGTCGGACGATACCGGGCGAACGTCAGCCGTGATTCGCTTGTCGGCTGCCGGCTCCGGCTGTCCCTCGATGTCGAAGCCGACGCGCATGCTCTGGTTCTCGAGCGGGCGCGTGAAGGCGACGGCCACGGACTGCGTGCCCGGCAGCGTGACGAGGCCGCCCTTCACATCGGCGGCGAAGCGGCGAAGGTCCCGATCGAACGAGTACTTCGTGTCCGGAAGCGACACGTTGAAGCTCACGACGTGCTCGGGTCGGAATCCGGGATCCACCTGCACGAGCTTCATGAAACTGCGAATGAGCAGCCCGGCGCCGATCAGAAGCACCACCGCGAGCGCCATCTCGGTGACGACGAGCGCGCTGCGCGTACGCTGTGTCGCGCGCCGGCCGCTCGTGCCGCGGACATTCTCCTTGAGCATCTGTCCGAGCTCGCTCTTCGCGCCGTGGAACGCCGGCACCAACCCGAACGCGAACCCGGTGATGAGCGCGATCGCCACGGTGAATGCGAGGACCCGCGCGTCGATCGTGATGTCCTGAAGGCGAGGCAATCCGCTCGGGCCGACGGCGACGATGGCGTCGACCGACCAGGCAGCGAGCGCGCCTCCGATGCACGCACCTGCGGCCGAGATCAGCAGGCTCTCGGTGACGAGCTGTCGGACGATGCGGCCACGGCCGGCGCCGAGCGCCGTGCGCACGGCCATCTCCGTCTCACGCGACGACGCGCGAACGAGCAAGAGATTCGCGACGTTGGCGCACGCGATCAGCAGCACGAAGCCCACGGCGCCGAGCATCGTGTACAACAGCGCGGAGACGTCGCCGACGATCGATTTCTGAAGGTCCTCGGCTCCGCCGCTGAATGGGGCGTTCGACCGCGGATACTCCTTCTGCAAACGCGCTCCGACGCTCGCCATGTCGCGCTTTGCGTCGTCGACAGTGAGACCCGGGCGGAGCCGTGCGACTGCTGACATGAAGTGGGCGCCACGGTTCTCCGGATCCGTCATCCACGACTCGAACACGAACGGAATCCAGATGTCGGGCCGGTCGGGATACGCCATCGACGGCCGTGCAACGCCGACGACCGTGTAATCGGTGCCGTTGAGCGAGATGGCGGTTCCGACGATGCGAGGGTCCGCCGCGAACTGCTGTCGCCAAAGCTTGTCGGAAAGCACGACCACCGGCCCGGCACGCTTCTCGTCTTCGCCGCTCAGGAATCCGCGACCAAGCGCCATCGGCGCGCCGAGAAGCTCGAAGAAATGCGCACCGACGGACGTCGACTTGAGTCGTATGGCGTCCGAGCCGGCGACGCGAAGATTCGCGCTGTTCCCATCCTGGATCTGAGCGACGGAGACGAAACTGTGCGTCTGGTTGCGATAGTCGATGAAATCGGGCACCGACAGGTGAACCAGCCCGCCGGTCTTGCTCGTCGAACCGAGCTTTACGAGCTGCGAGGCGTCGCGGTACGGCAGCGGCTTGAGCAAAACGCCGTTGACGATGCTGAACACGGACGTCGTCGCGCCGATGGCCAGCGCGAGGGTCGCGACGGCGACGACGGTGAATCCGGGCGCGCGAAACAGCTTGCGCACCGCGTATCGGATGTCCTGCAGCAGAATGTCCATGTGGCGAGTCGAGAGACAGACCGCGCCTACGGAACTATCGTGCCTTGCTCCGCTTGCCTGATGTCGTTGAGCGGCAATGCGTTATGCGCGGCCGCGAGTCGACGGTGTGACGGTGCTCGTTCGACTGTGGGACCCGGCGTCCCAAAAGCGGACGCGCGTACGCCCGTCGAGATCGGGCTATCTTGCACGACATGAGCGACTCGGCTCGTTCGGTCCTGGTGCTGGGGGCCACCGGACTGGTGGGCAAGGAGATTGTCCGACAGCTTCTCGCCGATCCAACGGTGGCGAGTGTCGTCGCGCTCACTCGCCGTCGGATCGATGGCGGTCGAGGCGGAAGGCTTCGCGATGAAGTCGTCGATTTCGATCGGCTGTCCGAGCAGGCTGCCCTCTTCAGGGTCGATCAGATCTTCTGCGCGTTGGGGACGACGATCAAACAGGCCGGATCACAGGACGAGTTTCGCCGCGTGGATCACGACATTCCGCTTGCCGCCGCAACGCTCGGCGTTCGGCAGGGCGCCAAGGATTTTCTGCTCGTCAGCGCGCTTGGCGCGTCGGCGCAGTCAGGCATCTTTTACAACCGGGTGAAGGGCGAGCTGGAAGACGCGCTGCGAACCCTCGGCTTCCGGTCGTTGACGATCGCTCGACCGTCGCTGCTGGTCGGTGATCGTGAACGACCGAGGCTCGGAGAGCAGATTGGTGCTCGATTGGGTTGGTTGGTGCCGGGCAAGTACAAACCGGTGCGCGCGGCTCGCGTCGCGTCCGCGCTTATCGACGCGGCCCGGCGCGCCGAGCCGGGCATGCGGATCATCGAATCGGACGAGATTCAGCGCGTCCCCGTCGGACATTAGCAAATACTCAACGCCAGACGCCATGACCACCGAGTCGACACCTCGTCGTGAATTCCTGGGGCACATCGCGGCCTCGGCCATGGTCCTTGCTGGTGCGGGCTGCGCGTCGCCGGCGGCATCCGCGACGTCGGCCGCGACGCCGACTGGAACGCCGGTGCCCGGCGCGCGGTCCACGCCGTGGGATGACTCCTGGCTCGCGCGCCTCACGGCGAAGCACAAGGCGGTATTCGATTCGCCGCAGATCGAGGACGGAATGGCGCTGGCCAACGCGAGCTTCTACGTCAGCGGCATGCGCGACGCGGCCGGCGCCGGCGAGCACGATACGCAAGCGGTCGTCGTGGTTCGACACGCGGCGATCCCGATGGCGTTCAACGACGCCATGTGGCAGAAGTACGAGATCGGCAAGGACAAGAAGATCAAGGCGCCGGGGAGCGACGACTGGGCGACGCGCAATCCGTGGATCACCGGACGCCGCGGCGCGAGCGATTCGCCGGAGCCGCAGGCCACCTTTGCGTGGCTCGCGGCGCACGGCCACATCCTGCTCGCTTGCGATCGGGCAACGCGCAACTACGCCAACACCATCGCGCGCTCCTTCAAGCTCGAGCAGCGTGTCGTGTACGACGAGATCAAGGCGAACCTGGTTCCAGGATTCATCCTTCAGCCGACCGGCGTCTACGCCGTGCTCCGCGCGCAGGAAGCCGGCTGCGCGTACATCCGCTCCACCTAGCCCCGTTCCTTCAGGCCGAGGCGCGCAACGCTCGGCCCGTGTGACGATCCGAGCGCTGTCCGTCGCGCAGCGCGACGACGCCGTTCACGATGACGGTGTCGATTCCGACCGGATACTGGAACGGTTCTTCGAACGTCGCGCGATCGGCGACCGTCGCCGGATCGAACACCACCACGTCGGCCGCCATGCCGGCGGCGATGCGGCCGCGCCCGCGCAGATGGATTCGCGACGCGGGGAGCGCGGTCATCTTGTTGATGGCCTGCTCGAGCGTGAGCGCCTTCCGTTCTCGAACGTAGCGCGCGAGCACCCGCGGGAACGTGCCGAGTCCGCGCGGATGTGGATGGCCGCGGCGCGTCGGGCCGTCTACGGCGAAGGCGCCGCCGTCGCTGCAGACCATACCGTGTGGATGCGCGAGAATCCGATCGAGGTTGTCCTCGCTCATCGCGAAGCCGACCATACCCACCGAGCCGTGGTTTCGCTGCAGCAACCCGACCGCGGTCGCGTATGGATCGGCGCTCAGTCCACCGGCGTATCGCCCGAGTCTCGCGCCTTCAGCCGTGCGGTCGCCGGCGTTCGACACGTTCGAGATCATGACGTTGTCCCAGCCGCCGATGAGCTCGACTTTCGCGAGTGTCTCCCGCTTGATGCGGCCGGCCGTCGACGGATCGGCCAGCCGCGCCAGGAACGCGCCGGTGCTGTCGTCGCGGCTCCATACTGGAAAGAGGTTCGAGAGCCCCGTCTGATACGCCACGTACGGATAGCGGTCGAACGCGGCGTCGCAGCCGGCGGCGCGCGCCGCGGCGACCCGAGCGAACGCGGTGTCGAGCTTGCCCCAGTTTCGCGGGCCTTGGGTCTTGAGATGAGAGATCTGTAACGGACATCCGGCGCCGCGCGCCACGGCGATCGACTCGTCGATCGCCTCGATGAGCCGGTCGTCCTCGTTGCGCATGTGCGTCGCGTACGGCAGGCCTCGCGCCGCCAGCGGCTTGCACAACGCAATCAGCTCGTCGCGCGGCGCGAATGCTCCCGGCGTGTACTCCAATCCCGACGACGCGCCGCACGCGCCGTCGGCGATCGCGGCGCGCACCATCGCCGTCATGCGCGCGAGCTCATCGGGCGTCGCGGGTCGGTCCTTTCCGCCGATGACCACGGCTCGCACCGTGCCGAGCCCGATCATGGAGGCGACGTTGACGGACGGGCGCAGCGTCTCGATGGCGGACCAGAGATCGCCGAAGTGATCATACGCGCCTTCGCTTTCGCCGGTCGCAGTGGCCTCGCGCGGCGCACGTGAGGAGCCGTCCTGACCGACGACGATCGTCGTGATGCCCTGTCGGACGAGTGACTCGGCGCGCGGATCGGACCAGAGGGAGCCGTCGCCGTGTGAATGAATGTCGATGAATCCGGGGGCGACGGCGCGTCCGCGCGCATCGATCTCGACTGAACCGCGCTGGGCCAGCCGCTTGCCGACGGCCGAGATGACGCCGTTGCTCATTGCGATGTCGAGCTCACGGCCCGGTCCGCCGAGCCCGTCGAAGACGATCCCGTTGCGAATCACGATGTCGGCGTCGGCTCGTGAACGCAGCAACAGCGACGGCGTGCCGGCAAGCGCGGCGGCAGCGGTGGTGGACGTGCGGAGAAAGTCGCGACGTGTGGTCATGGTCGGGAAAGGCGGTGCGAGAGAATTGCCCCTCGCACCGCGATCCCGCAACCGGTCGCGGTCAGCTTTCGCTCAGAGTCGCTCGGACTCCGGCGCGGACGGATCCAAGGCCTCGCCCAACGGATCGGCATACGGCGGTCGGTTGGCGTCGCCGGCCGGGGGCGCATTCTCGATTCGCCCTTGGCGCCCGCGGTCGAACCCGACGCGCGCGAACTCGCGAACCGACGCCCAGTCGCCGCCGCCGACGCGAATGTTCAGCCAGCCGTTCTCGAGGTCCTGCTCGACTTCCTCGAAGCAATGGCCGTCGTGGCAGTCGGCATCGGCGGCATCCTGGCCCAATCGGTACGCGGGCCGCACCTGCTCGTACGAACGGTCGGCCAGGCGATTGACGCGCTCGAAGTGTGATCGGAAAAACGAATCGTCGACAGGGAATGAGGACATTTGTCGCACCTCCGGCCAGCGACGAGCGCAAGAGTGGGACCGCGGGCCGACCGACCGGCATCGGCGGATGGGTTCACGAAAGCGGGCTCGGGCAAGCACGGCTCACCATGCCAGTGTGATTGTTCTCCGTTTGCGGATTGCGGGCGCGTCGCTCGCATGTGAGCACGAGAAAATGCTCACAGGGTCAGTGCCAATCAGCGTCTCTCGGATTTGCGCAGCCGGTGTCGTTCTCGCGACGCGCGCGGCCGCGCAGCAGGTGCAGGGTTCGGTCGCGGTCTCGGGCGGCTCGGCGACGGACGTCATCGGAACGACGTCGCGCGCGCTGAGCGTGTCGCCGCTGCTGTCGATCGCGGCGGCGTCACGCCTGCGGCTTTCCCTCGGAGCGACCGGCACTCGCTACGACGACCAGCGATGGTCGCTCGGCGGTCAGGCGACGGCGGCGGGCAGGCTGCCGATCGCGTCGCACCTGGCGCTCACGACGAGCGCCGGGGCCGGTGCAACGGAAACGTCATACGACTTTTCATATCTGACCGCCAACGCGGCGCCCGCGCTGGAAGCGACGGCGGGCGCCGTGACGGCCTTTGCGGGCGTGAACGCCGCGACGGCGCACACGCATCTGACGCACACGATCCCCGGCGCTCCGGGCCTGTTGGGGCTCGTCCGACCGGGTGCGAGCTCGACGCTGTCGTCGTCTCGTTCGGCGTACGGCGTCGTCGTGGGCGGGAATGTCCGTCTCATCGACGAGAACGACGCGGCGCTCGTCGCGGGCGTTCGTGAGAATCACACGGTCGTCGATTCTGCTCGACTGATCGATCGAATCGCGTTGCTCGCCGGCTCGCGAGGCCGCGTGACGCTGGCTGGTGCTTTGGGCGTGCGTACCGAGCCCGGCTCGTCGGTCACGTTCGGCAGTGGGTCGCTCTCCATCGCCGTGGACTCGCGTCTCGCGATCGAGGCGGCCGGCGGCACCTATGCCGCGGATCCTCTGATCGGAACGCCGGGTGGACGATACGTCTCGCTCGGGTTGTCGCTGAGGACCAGTCCGTCCGCGTCACATCTTCCGCGGCCCGACGGCGTTCCGGCGCCGGCCGCGGGGCTCACGCGTCTCTCGATTCGCGCCGACGACGCGCATCGGGTCGACGTCGCCGGAGATTTCTCACAATGGAAGTTCGTGTCCGCGACGCGCGCTACGAACGGCGTCTGGTTCGCGGACCTTCGAATCCCGCCGGGGCAATATCGCTACGCGTTCCGCATCGACGGAACCACGTGGATGGTCCCCGACGGCGCCCAAGCCGTGAACGACGGCTTCGGCGGCAAGTCGGCGTGGCTCACCGTTGGTGACGCGCCGAGCAGTTCCGCGCGCTGAGGGCGAGCCCCACCACGCGCACACCATCCATCCCCGACTGAACGGAGGAAACATGAAAGCAGCCATACTGACGACCGTCCTCACCTTCGCCCCGGCGATCGCCATGGCGCAGCAGGCCGGGACGCCGCCGACTCCGCCGCAGAACAAGCCGCCGGCCCAGGCGAGTGCATCCGCGCAGATGAGTGCGAGCGGGCAAAACGCGACGACCCCCGCGTCGTATTCGGCCGAGAGCAAGGCGAAGATCGACGCCGCATTCCAAGTCGCGCGCACGAAGAATCTGCCAGACGCACCGCTGCGCGAGCGAATCGCTGAAGGCCAGGCGAAGGGCGCGACCGAGGCACAAGTGGTCGAAGCGGTGCAGGGCGTGCAGACGCGGTTGGAGGCGTCGCAAGCGGCCCTGATCAAGGGCGGTCGCGCACAGCCCGAGCCGAACGAGATCGCGGCGGGAGCGAACGCGATGGAGCGCGGCGCGACCGCGGACCAGGTGTCGGGGCTCGTGAAGCACGCGCCCGCGGGCCGGTCGCTCGCCGTGGCATTCAACGTGCTTACCAAGCTCGAGGCGAACGGCGAGGCGGTCGACGGCGCGCTCGCCAAGATCACCGCGAAGCTCGACGCTGGCGCGACCGACGACGCGGTCGCATCGCTGGCGGGGACGGTGTCCGGTGTGGTCGGAGGGAAAAAGCCGTAGCCTCTCACGGTTCCTTCGGCGCACCACCTCCAACGCGGTATGGCACATTCTCCCGCCATACCGCGTTGGTGCGTTCAGAACGACTACTGTTCCCTCATGCCAAGCGGAACGCCGACGTTGATCGGTCTCCCCTACGACGCCAGCTCGTCGTTTCTTCGCGGTGCCGCGGCCGCGCCGCCGACGATTCGCGCCGCGCTCACGTCGCCGGCCGGCAACGCCTGGAGTGAATCAGGCATCGAGATCGTTGCCGGCCGCGAATACGGCGATGCAGGCGATGCGGACCTGTCGGACGAGACCACGGCCCGAGCATCGATCGAACGCGCGATCACCGAGATCCTCGATCGCGGCGGCCGGCCGGTTTCGCTCGGCGGCGACCATTCGGTGACGTATCCGGTCGTTCGCTCCGTCGCGCGTGCCACGCCGCGCTTCACACTCGTGCATGTCGACGCGCATCCCGATCTCTACGACGAGCTCGAGGGCGACCGATTCTCGCACGCATGTCCGTTCGCGCGCATCCTCGAGGAGCATCGCGGAATTCGCCTCGTGCAAATCGGCATTCGGACGATGACTGGCCATCAGCGCGAGCAGGCCGAGCGCTTCGGCGTCGAAGTGATCGACATGCGATCGTGGTCGTCGGGGCGCCGGCCGAAACTCGACGGGCCTGTTTACGCCTCGATCGACGTCGACGGGCTCGATCCGGCGTTCGCGCCGGGCGTCTCACACCGTGAACCGGGCGGGCTGTCGGTGCGCGACGTGCTCGGCATCGTCCAGTCGCTTCCCGGCCCGATCGCCGGCGCTGATGTCGTCGAGGTCAACCCCAATCAGGATCCGACCGGAGTGACGTCGATCGTCGCGGCGAAGCTCGTTCGAGAGCTGATCAGCCGGATGATCGAGACGAACCCGCCATCCCGATCGTAGCGAGGGATCCTCGCTACGATCGGGATGACTTGGGTTGCTATTCGTCCCGCAGCGCCACCACCGGATCCACACGCGTCGCGCGCATGGCGGGCAGCAGCGTTGCGAGCAGCGCGACTCCCACCAACAGTCCGGATACCATCGCGAACGTACCGGGGTCGGTCGCGCTGACGCCGTAGAGCTGGGTCGTGAGCAATCTCGTAAGGCCGAACGCGGCCGCGAGGCCGATCACGACACCGGCGCCGGCGAGCGCCATGCCCTGGCCGACGACGAGCGCGAGGACTTGCGGACGCGCGGCGCCGAGCGCCATGCGAATGCCGAGCTCGCGCGTGCGTTGCGCGACGGAATAGCTCATCACACCGTAGATGCCGATCGATGCCAGCAGGAGCGCGATGCCGGAGAATACGCCGAGCAGAATCATCGACAACTTCCGTTGTCCGACCGACGCGTCCACGAGGTGCTCCATCGTGTTCACGTTCGCGATCGGCAGATTGCGATCGATCGCGTGCACGGCGTCGCGGGCCGCGGGCAGAATCGCCGTTGGACTCCCCACAGTGCGAATGGCCACCGTCATGCGCTGGCCGCCACTCTGCGCGTACGGGAAGTAGTACTGGATGCGCGGCTCGGCGTCGAGGCCTTCATGGGCCGCATGTCCCACCACGCCGACGATCGTGATCCACGTCGAGTCGGTCTTGCCCGGCGCCGCGCCGAAGGTGATGCGCTTGCCGATCGGTTCGGTGTTCCCGAAGTACTTCTTCACGAATTGCTCATCGATGATCACGACCGGCGGCGCGCCATTGCGGTCCTGGTCGGTGAACGCGCGGCCTTTCTCGAGCGGAATCCGCATCGCGTCGAAGAAGCGCGGTGTCACGATCCGGATGTCGCCCCACGGCCCGTTCTGTCCTGGAGCCACCGTCACGCCTTCGATGCTGAAGCTCGACGTCGACCAGCCGCCGCCGAACGGGATGACCGAGGTCGTCCCCGCGGCACGAACGCCCGGAAGGGCATTGAGGCGCGGCAGCAACTGCTCGGCAAACAGCTCGGTCGACGTGTCGGTCGGGTACTTCACGCTCGGCAAGGCGAGGTTGAAGACGAGTACGTTGCGTGCGTCGAATCCGGGGCTGACCCCCTCGAGCCGCAGCACGCTCTGAATGAGCAGGCCCGCGCCGATGAGGAGCGTCAACGAGAGCGCGACCTCGGCGACCACCAGCCCGCGACGCACGTTGCGCCCAGCGAGATCCGCGGCGCCGCTCCGCGTGCCGTCCTTGAGCGTGTCTTGCAGATTCGTGTGAGACGTCTGAAGGGCCGGCGCGAGCCCGAACAGCAAGCCGGTGACGACCGAGACGACGAGCGTGAACACCATGACGCCGCTGTCGACGCCGATCTCGGAGGCTCGCGGCAAGTTCGGATTCAGGGCGACGAGCGATGACACGCTCCATCTCGCGAGCAGGAGGCCCAACACACCCCCGCCGAGCGCGAGAAACACGCTTTCGGTGAGCAGTTGGCGCACGAGGGAGCGACGGTCGGCGCCCAACGCCGAGCGAATCGCGATCTCTTTCATGCGCACGGCCGCTCTCGCGAGGAGCAGGTTCGCGACGTTCGCGCAGGCGATCAGCAGCACGAAGCCGACGGCGCCGAGCAGCACCAGGAGCACGCCGCGAATCCGGCCGGTGGAGAGATCGTCGAGTGTACGGACCTTGAGCGTCCAGGTCGGCGAGAAGTTGTTCGGGTTCGCCCTCTTGAGATTGTCGGCGAATGTCTTCATCTCGGCCTGCGCTCGCTCGAACCGAACGCCGGTCTTGAGCCGCGCGACGGAGTTCAAGTACTCGTTGGTGTAGCCGCGGGTGAAGGCGGAGGCGGGCAGCGCGAGCGGAACGAAGAGGTCGGCGGTGCGAGCGAAGAAGCTATGAAACGTCTGCGGCATCACGCCCACGATCCGATACGATTCGCCGTTGAGCTCGATCGTCTTTCCAACCGCCGACGGATCGGCGGCGAAGAGCCGTGTCCAGATGCCGTGGCTCAACACGACGACGTGATCGTGGCCCGGCTCGTCGTCGTCCCGCGACAATGTGCGACCGTACAGAGCGCCTACGCCCAGAACATGAAACCAGTCGCCGGAGACTCGCGTGCCGGGCACCCGTTCCGGATCGCCGCTTCCCGTGAGATTGGCGCCGAACTGCGACTCCACCGCGACCGACTCGAAGCTCGTCGTCTTGTCGCGATAGTCGCGGAAGCCCCGCGCCGAAACCGGCGCTTCCATGTTGTTGAGCGACGGATAGAAGTGCTCGATGGACACCAGGGCGCCCGGCGACCGATACGGAAGCGCGCGGAGCAACACCGCGTTCACCACGCTGAAGATCGCCGTATTCGCGCCGATGCCGAGCGCGAGTGTCACGAGGACGATGACGGTGAAGGCGGGGGCCTTCGCGAGACGACGTACGCTGTACTTGATGTCGCGGAGCAACGCGTCCATGGGCGACTCGAGGTCGAGGAAATAGATGGGCTAACGCGCCCAAGCTTGGACAGGCCCGGGCAAAGAATGGTTGAGCAGAACGACAGCGGGCTGGTGGGCTGAGGCGCGCGTCGTAGATTAGCCCCGTCTCAACCCTACGGCCTCATGCGCGCGCGCGTTTCCGTCTTCCTTGGGCTCATGCTGGTGTCGAGTGCGGCTCACGCCCAAGGGCTTCGCGAGAAAATCGCCGAGCTGTTCATCTTCGCGTCGGGCCAGGATCCGCTCTTCCTGGCGGGAACGGCCGATCCCAACAACCCCGCCTCGATCCGTGCCCACGGGAGCCATTTCGTCCCATCGGCGGTGTCGGAGAACGGCAGCATCATCGCGTTCCTTACAACCGCGATCGGCGGCAATGTGGCCAATGCACCGATCGGCTCGACGAGCAGCGGTGAGACATTCCGTTTCGAGGGCGGCGTACCAGTGCGGACGTCGACATCGTCGGGTCCCATCTTCGGCGAACGCGGCCAGACGATCGGAAAAGGACGCACGATCGTGGGGATCAGCCGCACGTCGTCGCACCTGTCATCGCTGCGCGGCGTCAACCTCAACGACATCGAGGGCTTCTTCACGCACGAGAACGTCGACTTCGCGGGCTGCGACTCCGCGCAGGGCGGCTTGAGCTGCAAGCTGATGGGCGTACCGCTGCTCGAGAACGACGTCATGCAGTTCAAGCTGAATCTCGACATCGGCGTCGACGTCACGCCGGTCTACGCAACGTACGGCGTGACGGACAACCTCGACGTCAGCCTCATCGTACCGATCGTCTCGACGTCGTTGCACGGGTCGAGCACCGCGCAGATCATCCCGTTCGGCGGACCGACGGCCGCGCATTTCTTCGCCGGTACGCCGTCGAACCCCGTGTTGGGCGCGAGCCGAAGCGTCGACGGCACTTCCACCGGTCTCGGAGACGTGGCGGTGCGCGCGAAGCTCAACATCCACCAGTCGCCGGTCAGCGACGTGGCGTTGCTCGGCGAAGCCCGGTTTGCGACGGCGGATGCCGACCAGCTCCTCGGCGCGGGCACTTTCTCATCGCGCGGACTCGCCATCGTGTCCGCGCGGTTCGGGGCGTTCTCGCCGCATCTCAACGCGGGGTACGCTTTCCGCGCGGGCGCGAATCAGAATCACGCGATTCTGGGAACGCTCGGCTTCGACGATCTGATCGCTCAGCACGTGACGCTCGCCGCGGATCTCGTCAGCGAGATGCAAGTGGGGAAGTCGAAGCTCACGATTCCCGCGCCAGTGCACTACGACTATCCGTTTCAGCGCACGATCGACCCGACGTCGATTCCCGACATCGCGGACAACATCGTGAACGGGTCGTTCGGATTTCAGTTCGCGCTGCCGTCGGGCTTCACGCTGGTGACGAACGCGCTGTTCCCGATGAACCGCGGCGGCCTGCGCGCGAATACGACGTACACCGCCGGATTCGAGTTCGCGTTCTAGTATCACGGATCGGCACGGGCACATCCCGAGCGACGCGAGGGATCCGCAGTCGCCCGCCTCGCTCGTTTACCACGGACCGGCACGGTCACAGGCAGACGGACACGGAACTGCGAATGCATCGTCTGCTTTGACAAGAGTGACAGGAGCCACCGCAGGGGTCGCATTCCGCGGCAATTACAGATCCCTCGCGCAGCCTACCTGAGGAGCGACAGCCACGTAGGGAGCGCAAACGGCGAAGGGCTCGGGTTGACTGACTACCTCACCGACGTCAGCCGCCACACTCCGCTGTCGTGCCGGAAGGTCGCCTGGATGGTCACCGACTGCTGTTCGGTCTTGCCCGCCGTCGTCACGTAGTCGTAGGTCCCGGTGAGCTTGGCGTCGGCCGCCTCGCCCCGGATGTCGAGACTGGCCACGTTGAAGCGCGCGCGAATCGAACGCAGCGTCTTGAAGAACTCGCCGAATCCGTCGAGCTGATCTTTCGTCGCGCCGGGATAGGCGCGACGCACTTCGACGACGTCCCGTGATTCGATCGCACGCGCGTAGTTCGCGACCACCGACTCGATCTCGACCGATGGATTCACGGTCACTTTCGGCGGAGGCTGCGAAACGACGGGCTGCGTCACGACGGGCTGCGGGGCCGCCGCGCTCTGCGTGACCGGCGGCGGCGCCTTCGGAGGCGCCTCGGCGACTCGCGTCTTGGCGGCCGCCGCGCTCGCCGCGGCAGCAGCAGCGGCTCGCGCGTCGCGCTCCGCGACCGTCCATGCCGCCGTCGCCTCATTCAAGTGCGAGGCTGCCTCGGTGATCTTGCCCTGTTGCGTCGCGGAGATCGCGGCTGTGTTGTGATCGTCTCCGGCTCGAAGTTGATCGACCGTGGCTCCAGCCTCGCTCGCACGCCGACGCTGGTCCGCGGCCGCGGCCTGCAGCGAACGAAGCAGCGCCATCTCTTCGCTGCTCGGCGACGCGGACTTCGGTTGCGTTTTGGTCTGCGACGTCTTGCTGGACACCGCGGGGGCCGGTGTCGTCGCGGCGGGTGCCGTCGCCGCCGGAGCCGGCACCGATTTCGTGTCAGGCGCGGTCGACCCGCTCGGAACGGCTTGCGTCTGTGCCGCGGCCGGCGGACTCACCGCCGGTGGCGGCGCGACAGGCGCCGGGGGTTCGCTCTGCTTCGTGTTCTGACGCGAGCCGACATAGATGATGCCGCTGAGCGCGATGAGCGTGGCCGCGCCGCCCGTGATCAGGACGCCGGATTTGCGCGCGTGGACCGACGTCTTCCCCGCGGGCCGCGTCGAAAGCCGAGTCGCGATCACCGACTGCAGCGACAGCGACTTGGGATGCGTTGGGTCGCGCTCGACGGTTGCCCTCGCTTCCGTGAGCGCGTTGGCCATGTCGCTCGCGCTTGCGTATCGCCCGGAGGGCTCCTTGGCGAGCGCCCGCATCGTGATCGTGTTGAGCGACGTTGGGAGCGTCGGCGACACGGTGGTGATGTCCGGCGGTGCCGAGCTCACGATCTTGTAGAAGACGCTCTGAAGGCTCTCGCCCTCGAACGGCTTGTTCCCGGTGAGCAGCTCGTACAACACGGCGCCGACCGAGAAGATGTCCGTCGCCGGAGAGATGGCTCCGCTGGTGATCTGCTCTGGCGCCATGTACGCGGGCGTTCCCACCATCAGTCCGGTACGCGTCATCTTGGACGACTGCAGGTGCGCGATGCCGAAGTCCATGATGCGCGCGCGGCCCTCCTCGTCCACGCGAATGTTCGCCGGCTTGATGTCGCGGTGAACGATGCCGCGCTTGTGCGCGTAGCCGAGGCCGTTCAAGACGTCGACGATGATGTCGAGCTTTTGCACGAGGGCGAGCGGCGCGCGCCGGGCGAGCATCGAATCCAGATCTTCGCCCGTCACGAACTCCATGGCGATGTAGAGGTGCCCGTCGACCTCGCCGAAGTCGTAGACCGTGACGACATTGGGATGCTGGAGCGAGCCGGCCGCTTGCGCCTCGCGGAGGAAGCGCGTGCGCAGCTCGTCGTCCCGAGCGAGCGCATCCGACATGACTTTGATGGCCACCGCGCGATTCAACATCGGATCGAGCGCGCGATAGACGACGCCCATCGCCCCCTCCCCGATCTGCTCGAGGATTCGGTATTTCCCGACTTCGGTTATACCGTCTGCGGCCATGCGTTGGGAGCTCGGGGGCGTGCTGTCGACGGGCGTATATATACGTGTGGGTCGGTCAACGGCAACCAAAATCTCGGTTTGCGCCGCTCGAATGCGTGGGCCCGAAAACACCGCGGCGCCGCCCGACCGAGGTCGAACGACGCCGCGCATCCCGCCCCCACGACGGGAAGTGCGTTACATGCGAGGCCGGCCGCGCATTCCGCCTGGACCGCGCGGGATCATGATACCGCCCGGAAAGCTCGCGGCGCCGCCGCCAATCGGAACACCTGTCATCGGGCGACGCGGCGCTCCGCGTGGATCGCAGTGGTCGTCATCCCCGACGCCGCCTCGAATCACGGCACCGAAGATTCCGCCGAGGATGCCGCCGCTACCGCCCGTGGACGGAATCGGAGCCGCACCCGGATACGACGCGGCAGGAATCGGCGACGGGCGCGCAAGCGGTGGCGCATCGCTGCTCGGCGTTTCCGACGGAGCCGGCGCCGAGGCCATGACCATGACCTGCGGAATGTCGGTCTTGATCTCCGCAGCCTCGACCGGAGCGGCCGACGCCTTGACCGTCGGGTGTTCAGAGCGAATCACCTTGGGTCCGCTCGGCGCCTTCTTGGGCCTGACGGCGAGCTCCTGATGGCTCTTCGGTGAGATTTCGTCCGGGCTGATCCGAATGTTCTGCGTCGCCGACGCCAACTTCAGATCGCGCTTCATGTCGTCGGACATGGACGTACGAGCGGTCGGCGTGCCTTTACACGCGGCGGCCGCTATCGCGACCGGGACCACTGTCCACTGAATGAGCTTGCGCACCCTGTCCCCCCTCGGTCGAAGCCGCACGTCTTTGCGCGCGACTATCTATCATGGCATTCGGCACGCCACGGGCCAGAACTTAACGCCAAAACTGTCCTGTTTATCGCAGAAGCGCGTCATCCCGGTGAGACGGTGACGTCCGAAAAACGGGACGACCTGTCCAAAAGCCAAACTCCTCGGCGATAACAGACACGCGGCCGGTCGCTCGCCCTCACAATCGACTCCGGCAGAGATCAGTTCCGAAGGGCGTTCAATCGTGGGTGCGTCCGTCGAGAAGTCAAGCATGGGTTTCTGAACGGTGACGTCGCTGATTCCCGTCCGGTTTGGCAACACACCGCCACCGGAGCGCCATTCGATGCGCCTCTCCCGAGTTCTCCCAAGCCTGTTCGCGGCCGCGTTTGTCTCCGGGTGTCGCGACATCGCTGGGCCCGGCGATCGCTCGGAGCTCGAGGCGAATCGGCAGAAGTGGGCCCAGCACGGCTACACGAGCTATGCGTTCACTCTCCGCATGGATTGCTTCTGCGCCATCAACGGACCCGTCACGGTCCTCGTCGTGGCAGACTCAGCCCTGCAGGTGACGCTGCAATCCACGGGCGAAGTGCTCAACGCCCCGTGGATTCCCACGATCAAGAAACTGTTCGACTACATCGATCAGGACATCGCGCGCCACGCGGCGGTGCTCCGCGTGAGGTACGACCCGACGCTCGGCTACCCGATCGAGATCGTCTCGGATCCGGTCGCCAACGCGGTCGACGACGAGGTCACATACACCGTCAGCAACGTCAGCCGCCTGTCGATCGACCCACCGGCATCGGCTCGCCAGCGCTAGGGAACGGCGCCCGCTGCTCCCGCCCGTCGGGGATCGGCTCCAGCCGTGACGCGTCCCTTCTCGATCCGGAGCGCCGCGCCGTAGCCCTCGCGCAGCTCGCCGGGCAGCGACACGATCTGCGTGCGATAGCCGAGCGCTTCGAGCCGCTTCATGACCTCCGGCGAAAAGCCGTCCTCCATCTGAATCGTCGCGCCCGCCGGCTGCGCGCTCGCGCGCCGCCGCGCCCGCCGCCGAATCCGCCGCCGATCAGAAAGCGCGGCAGCTCGAGCGCTGCCTGCGGATCGAGATGGTCGTCGATCATGCCGGCGAGGGTCTGATACACGGCCGACGTGATCCACGCGTTGCCGGCGGCGCCGAGCGCCATCGTCGGGTGCGCCGACCGGCCGGATCCCTCGAACACGATCGTCGGCGCGATCGTGCTGCCGTGCCGAGCGAACGGGAGCCGCGCGCCGTACGCGGTGGGATCCGTGCCGTAGGAGCCCAGCTTGTCGTTGTACAAGAATCCTAAACCCGGCGTGACGTAGAAGTTGCCGCCCCAAGTGCCGAGCGTCTGCGTCGTCGCGACGACGTTGCCGTCGGCGTCGGCGACGGCGAACGCCGTCGTGCCGGCCGAGCGGCAGGTCGGCGCCTGATCGGCGCCGTACCCGTGCGCGATGCACTCGGGGTCGCGCGTCAACTCGATCGTCGTCGCCGTCTTCGTGCCGGGCTGCGCGCAGGCGAGCGTGTCGCCGCGCAGCGCCGCCGGATTCAGCGCCTTGTTCGGATCGAAGCACCGCCACCGGATGCGCGCCGTGTCCTTGTTCGTGAACGGCTCGGTGTTCGTCGGCCACAAGCTCGGGGTCGGCGATCCGATTGCGCGTCGACGGAACGAGCTGCCACGCGCTGATCATCGCGTGCAGCGTGCCGGCGTCGTCGGTGTACGGCTTGGGCGACGAGTACTGCTCGAGCAAGATTCATCTTCGCCGCGAGCTCGGCGCCGCCGGACACCGGCGGCGCGCTCGAGTAGAACGTGTAGCCGCGATAGCTGCCGCGCGACCGGCTCACGCTCGGCGGCGAAGTAGCGCGCCATGTCGCTCAGCTTCATCGCGTTGCCCTTCGCGTGCAGATCGGTGACCATGCGCCGCGCGATCTCGCCCTTGTAGAACGCGTCCGCGCCGCCCTTGGCGATCTGCTCGAGCGTCCAGGCGAGGTCCGGGATTCTTGAGCGTGTCGCCGGCGTGCAGCGGCTGGTCGTCGCGGAAGAAGAGCGCGCGGCTCCCCTCGTACTTGAGAAATTGCTCACGCTCGGTGGCGAGCGTCGTCGCGAGCCCCTCGCTCACGACGTAGCCGTCGCGCGCCGCGCGAATCGCCGGCTGCAGCAGATCGGACCACGCGAGCTTCTTGCTGCCGTACTTCTGCCACGCGAGGTACATCGCCGCGACGGTGCCCGGCACGTTCACGACGGCCGGTCCGCCGTCGGGCAGCCGCCCATTCTGCAGCAGCGACGTGTTGGAGAGCCCGGCGTCTTCGGGAACGCGCGACATGAACTCGATCAGCTGCGGCTTGTCCATCCCCTTCAGATAGACGAGCATCTGCCCGTATCCGCCCGGACCGCTCGCGTCCGGCTCGACGACGCCGAGCGCGAACGACACCGCCACCGCCGCGTCGACGACGTTTCCGCCCTTCGCGAGCATCTCGACGCCGGCGGCCGTCGCGACCGGATGCGCGCTCGACACCGCCGCGCGGCCCGTCGCCGCCTGACGATACGGCGGATGCTCGCGCAGCAGATCGTGCAGCACCGACTTGAGCTCGTCGTCCGTCATTGCGGCGAGGGCGCGCGGACGGTATTTGGCTCTTCAGCGCCTCCCACTGCGCGCGCCGCGCCGCCGCGTCGGGCGTGGAGTAGTAGAGCGCCGCCGTGCGATTCCAGAGTTGATCGAACGCGTCGGCGTTGTGGCGCGCTCGTTCGATCGCCGCCGCTCCACTCGGCTGTTCGGCGAGCTGCTGGTCCGGCACCGACGGCGCGTCGATCGTCCAGAGCCGGCCGCCGGCGCTCGCCAGGAGATTGGCGTCGCGATCGCCAGTTCGATCGGGATCGCCGTTGTAGCCGACCGGCGCGATCGCGATCCGGCTCGATGTCGGCCAGCGCGATCGTCTTTCCTTCGGGACTCCACGCCGACTCGGCGTGGCGCGCGCTGACGAGGTTCACGTAGCGGCCGTCGAGCGGCGTCACGTACACCGCTCCGCGCGCGCCGGACGCCGTCCAGCTCAAACGATCGCCGTTCGGCGACCAGGCCGGCCGCTCGATGCGAGCGTCGGTGAGCACGACGGTGTCGCGCCCCGTGTCGAGCGTTCCGCGCGTGCAGCTTTCGCGTGCCGTCCGCGATCGAGACGTACGCGAGGCGCGATCCGTCGGGCGAGATCGCCGGCCACTGCTCGGCGGCGCGATCCTTCGTGAGGCGCGACTCGGCGCCGTTCGGCAGTCGAACCCAGAGCGCCGCGGCGCCGAGCCGACCGCGCACGAAGATCGACGCGTCCGTCGCGACGCGACGGACGGCTGTCCGTCGGGAAGTGGCGACGTGGTCAAGCGCTCCGGCTCGGCGGCGCCGCTCGGACCGACCGCGACGCGCCAGAGATCGAAGTTTCCCGAGCGGTCGGACGAGAACACGATCGCCGATCCGTCGGCGCTCCACGCCGGCTCGCGATCCCACGCCGGCCCCGACGTCAACTGCGTCCACTGTCCGGTCTTCGACACGATCCACAGATCGCCGCGAACGCTGACCGCGAGCCGGCCGTCGTGCGCATATGCCGGATTGTGTGCGCCGACGCCGCTGGGTCGAATCGGGCGCGGTCGAAGCCTGAAGCAGAAGTGCGATCGTGGGAAGCAGCAGCATCAGAGAAACTCCACAGGGTGTTCCGCGTCGTCGCTCGAGATCAGCGGCGCTTCGTTGCGGCCCTTGGCGTTGGCTTGCTTCATTCTTCGAGGTGCTTCCTTGGCAGCGCCACAACATATTCGCGCGCGCAAGCGCCGAGGAATCTGGTCGACGTGCCTGTGTCCGCGATCAGACTCGGTCGCGGCCGGGCCGATTGCCACGGATCGGCATCGGACACAGACTCGATCGGACACGGAACAGCGTAGGCGAGCTCTTGCTGAAAAGGACACGCTCGGGACGCGAACATCGTCGGCGTCCCGAGCGTCGTTTTCAAACGAGAAGGTTTCCGCCCTTCCGTCGCCAATCCGTCTGTGCCCGCGCCGATCCGTGGTAGTCGAGTCGGCAGCTAGTCGGACCGCAGCGCGCTGCTCGGATCCACACGAGCCGCACGAAGCGCCGGAATCCAGCTCGCCGAAACGGCGACGCCGACGAGCACCACGGCGACCGCGGTGAGCACCACCGGATCCTTCGGCGACACGTTGAACAACAGCGGCGCGATCCAGCGTCCTGCCACGAGCGACGCCAACGTGCCGATCGCGACACCGGCGATGATGACGCGAACCCCGTCGCCAACGATCAGCCGGATGACGTCGCCGACCTGCGCGCCGAGCGCGATGCGCACGCCCATCTCGTGCGTTCGCTGCGTCACGACGTACGAGACCACGCTGTACAGACCGATGGCGGCGAGCGTCAGGGCGAGTGCGCCGAAGATGACGAACATGGTTGCGCCGAGCCGCCACGACCGAGTCACCGGCTCGAGCACCTGTGTCAGCGGAGTCGCGACCAGATAGGCCGTGCCCGGCATCAACCGCTGCAGGTCGCGGCGCAGGGCGTCGGTCTGCAGCATGGCGGAGCCGCGCACGCGAACGAAGAAGTTCGCGTCCGCTTCGTCAGACTGCAGGGCGGGCAGGTAGAACATCGGATTCGGCGACGCGGACAAGTCGCCGAGCTTGATCTCTTCCGCGACGCCGACGACAGTGCGGCACGGCATCGTGTCGGCGCTCACGCGCAGGCAACGCCCAAGCGGGTCGAGATTCGGCCACGCCTCGACGAGCGAGTGACTCGCTGACGATGGCGACTCGCGCCGCGCCCTCGCCATCGCTCGCCGAGAAGGCGCGGCCCGCGCACGATACGCGTTCGCGTCGTCGTGAAATAGCCCGGCGACGCCACCTGCATGATCGCGTCCTTGATGTCGCGGAGGGAATCGGCGCCGGCGAACACTTCGTCGCCGAAGGTGCGCGCGCGCGGGACGGTGACGCACGAGCGACGCGTTCTCCACCGAGGGGTTGCTCCGCGCGCGCTCGAGCAGCGAGCGAATCAGGCGCACCTGCTGCAGCCGAATCGAGCTTCGTGCCGCGCAGATGCGGCTCGATCCACACGATCGGTTCCGGCTCGAACCCGAGGTGCAGCGCGTCGGCGTTGCGGACGCTTCGCACGAAGAGTCCCGCGCCCGACGAGCAGCACGACCGACAGCGCGGCCTGGACGACGAGCAAAACGGTGCGCACCGTCGATTGCCGGCCGTGACCGTCGCGCGCGCTCGGCCTTGAGCGCCGTCGCGACGTCGGTTCGCCCGGCCTGGACGATCGGCGCGAATCCAGCGAGCAATCCGGCGCCGATCGCGCACGGTCGCCGCGAAGACGAGAACGCGTGGGTCGGCGATCGTGCTCGGCAGCTCGACGTCGCGCAAGCAGCGCCGCACGCAACGCCTGCCCACCCCACTGCGCCACGGCCAACCCGGCCACGGCGCCGCAGAACAGCGAGCAGCATGCTCTCGATGAACAGTTGCGCGGCCAGACGAGCGCGGCTCACGCCGAGCGCCATGCGCACGGCAATCTCGCGCCGGCGGCTGAACGCGCGCGAGAGCAGCAGGTTGCTCACGTTCGCGCACGCGATCAGCAGACACGATCGTCGCGACGCCGAGCAGCCACGTCGCCACTTTGGAATCGGGTGACGCCTGAGGACCGCGCTCCTGGTTGATCGGCGCGGCGATCGCGCGCGGTCGTGCAACGATCGATCGACGGCGTTTTCGGGTTGGCGGCGATTTGCAGTCGATAGCTGTCGACGAACGCGCGGGAGACGTCGGCGGTCGCCGCGTCTGCGGAGAAGTCCGGCACGACGACGGCCGATGATCTCGAGCCACGAGACGTTGTACGCCGTGCGGTATTTCTCCCAGCCGCTCGCCGAGAACGATGCGACGCCGGCGGCGTTGATCGGAATGAACGCGCTCGGCTCCACCATCTCGGCGGCCGGCGAAGCCGCGCGGCGCGACGCCGATGATCGTGAACGTCGACGGTCCGATCGTGACGCTCTTGCCCAGGACGTCGCGCGATTCGCCGTACTCGGATTGCCAATACCGATAACCAAGCACCACGACGCGGTTCGCGGACGGCGTGTCGTCGTCGGCGCCGAAGAATCGTCCGAGCACCGGACGCGCCGTGAACAGCTTCCACAGATCCGCGCTCGCGGCCCCGATGTGCAGCTCGCGCGCGGCGTCGCCCGTTCCAACCGCGAGCCGGCGGTCCGAGTACGGCACGAGGATCTCCATCGAGCGCGCGCTGTGTGAGAGATCGACGAACCGCTGATACGCCGTGCCTCTCGCCGACGAAACTCCTTACCATCGGTTCCAATCCGCCCGAAGTACAACCGGTGTGCGCGCTCCGGCGCGATCAGGTACGCGGGCGGCCGGAACAGCAGCCGGTCGACGATGCCGAACATCGCCGCGTTGGCGCCGACGCCGAGTCCGAGCGTGATCACGACGCCGGCGGTGAAACCCGGCTTGAGCCTGAGCCCGCGCACGGCGTAGCGGAGCTCCTGTGAGAACGCCGACCACCACGCGGCGCGTCGCTGCATGGCCGAGTCGCGCGCGGTCGATCGTCGCGAGGCTGGTCGCGCGTTCGGCCGACGTCGCCGAAGCGGCGCTCCGCCTCTCGACGCGCCTCGTCGGGCGTTATGGCCGGCGTTCATCAGCTCTTTCATGGTCATCTCGAAGTGGAACTCGCAGCTCGTCGTCGACGGCGCGATCGACCGCGGCCCCTGGCCGTTCGATGCGCATCAAGCGTTTGAATCCACGAAATCGCGGCATGGCGCTGACTCAGTCAGGGTGATCACGTCGACCGAAGCACTTGAAAGACCGCGCTGGCGTAGTCGTTCCACGCGGCGGTCTCGTCGCGCAGCTGCTTTTTCCCGCGGGCGGTGAGCTCGTAGAACTTCGCGCGGCGGTTGTTCTCGGACACACCCCACTCGGCCTCGAGCCACCCTCGCTTTTCCATGCGATGGAGAGCGGTGTAGAGGGCGCCCTCTTCGATTTGAAGGCGGTCGCTCGTCGTCTGGCGAATCCACGAGGCGACCGAGTAGCCGTGGCGCGGTCCCCAGGTGAGCGCCTTGAGAATCAGCAGGTCGAGTGTTCCCTGCAGAAGATCGAGATCGGCGGTCGGCACGCGCTGGCCCCTGAAGTGTTGATGGGAAAGACGGCAAGGGTGCTCCCCTGAATCTTTCAGGGAAGGTCGTCGTTGTCTAGGACACCGCGAATCGAGAGAGCGTTGTCTCGAGCGGCGATCGGGGAACGGCGGAATCGGGGAAGGGCGAATCGGGGAAGGGCGAATCGGGGGAACGGGCGAATCGGGAACGACGAATCGGGAACGGCGAATCGGGGAACGGCGAATCGGGGAACGGCGAATCGGGGAACGGCGAATCGGGGAACGGCGAATCGGGGAACGGCGAATCGGGGAACGGCGCATCGGGGAAGAGTCGGTGTGGCCGGCTCGCCGCGACGGATAGTTTGGAACCATGTCGGATGTCGGCGGCAATCCGAGAACGACCTTCGGCTCGACAGCCACAAGGAGGTTCGAACGCGGACTTGGCGGACTGACGCGGAGTGCGCCGGTGAAACAGGAAAGTCCGCGTGGCCCCATTCTGAAGCACTGCTCGTCACTTTCTCGCAATCAGCCCAACTTTACCACTCGAATCCACGAAGAGCCCTTTTGCCATATGCCCGAGTTACCGGACATCACCGTCTATGTCGAAGCGCTGGAACAGCGAGTGGTGGGGCAGCCGCTCGTCGAAGCGCGGCTCAACACGCCGTTCCTGCTCCGAAGCGTCGATCCGCCGCTCGACGAGCTCGTCGGAAAACGCGTTCGCTCGGTCACGACGGCTGGGAAAGCGAATCGTGTTCGCGATGGAGGACGATCTGTACATGGTCCTTCACCTGATGATCGCCGGGCGACTCCATTGGAAGCCGCTCAACGCGAAGCGCGTGCGCGCCGATCTCGCCGCGTTCGATTTCCCCAACGGGACGCTGACGCTCACCGAAGCGGGCACCAAGCGACGCGCGTCGCTCTATCTGCTGCGCGGATCAGCAGGGCTCGCGGAGTTTCAGCGCGGCGGCCTCGAGGTGCTCAGCGCCACGCTCGACGAGTTCGCGGCGCGGCTTCGATCCGAGAGCCACACGGTGAAGCGGTCGCTCACCGATCCGCGACTGTTCAGCGGCATCGGCAACGCGTACTCCGACGAGATTCTCCATCGCGCGCGCATGTCGCCGGTGAAGCTCACCGGCCGCCTCACCGACGCCGAGATCGCGACGCTGTTCGATGCCACGCGGTCGACGCTCGATCGAGTGGACCGATCGGCTGCGTGCGGAAGCGCGCGACGCGTTCCCCGAGAAGGTCACCGCGTTTCGGCCCGAGATGGCCGTGCACGGGAAGTACAGACAGCCGTGCCCGGTGTGCGGCACGCCGGTGCAGCGAATTCGCTACGCCGACAACGAGACCAACTACTGCGCGCGCTGCCAGACGGAGGGACGACTGCTCGCCGATCGCGCGCTGTCGCGGCTGCTCAAGCAGGACTGGCCGAAGAGCATCGACGAGTCGATGTAACGGCGGTCATCCCGAAGTGCCGTCACCCGAGCGAACGCGAGGGATCGCACTTCCGTCTGCGTGTTACTCGGCCCTGAGCGCGACGATCGGATCGACACGAGTCGCGCGACGCGCCGGCAGATAGCTCGCGAACAGCGCGGCGCACCAGTGAGCAGCGCGGCGACGACGACGAACGTCAGCGGATCGGTCGGCGTGACGCCGAACAGCAGCGTCGTCATGAATCGCGTGAGCGCGAGCGCTCCCGCGATGCCGATCACCAGCCCGGCGTCGACGAGCCCGAGCCCGCGGCGCACGACGAGCCGCGCACCGAGCCCGACGACGCGCCGAGCGCGATGCGAATTCCGAGCTCGCGCGTCTGCTGCGTGACGAGGAACGACAGCACGCCGAACACGCCGAGCACGGCCATCACGAGCGCGAGCCCGGCGAACGTGCCGAGCAGGGTGGTCGACCATCGCGTCGGCGCGATCGCCGCCGACGACGACGTCGTCGAGCGTCTGAACGTTGCGCACGGGAACCGTCGGGTCGAGCTCGCGCACGATCGCGCGAATCGACGGCATCAACGACGTCGGAGTTGCCGGCCGTGCGCACGACGAACGAGAAGAACGGCCACTGCGGCATCACCGCCTGCGGGATGTACACGGTCGGTAGCGGATCGCTGCCGAGTCCGACGTCGTGCGTGTCGGCGACGACGCCCGACGATCGGCGCACTCTGGAACAGCCGGTTGTCCGGCGCTCCGAGGTAGACCGGTTTGCCCAGCGGATTCTCGCCGGGATAGTACTTCTTCACGAGCGCCTCGTTGACGATGATCGCCGGCGCGTCGCGGTTGTCCTGATCGCCGAACAATCGGCCCGACCGCAGCGGGATGCCCACGGTCGCGAAATAGTCGAGCGACACCACGCGATACGCTCCCCGGTCGGCTGCACGTTGTCGGGAAGCGGACGATCGATCGCGATTGTACCACGCGCCGATGCCGCGTCCGCTCACCGGCAACATCGTGACGACCGCGGCGCTCGCGCACGCCAGGCAGTGCGCGAATACGGTCGAGCGTCGCCGGAAAGAACGACGGGATCGCGACTTTCTCAGCGCAAGTGAAAACGTGAGCACATGATCGGCGCGGACGCCCGGATTGACGCGCTCGCAGCAGCGCGAAGCTCCGGAGCACGAGCCCCGCGCCCGTGAGCAGGACCATCGCCAGCGCCAACTCCGCGACGACGAGCACGCTGCGCGTCCACTGCGAGCCGCTCGATCCGCGGGCGCCGTCGCGCAACGCGCGCGCCGACGAGCTCGCGCGCGAGCTGCCACGCCGGCGCGCTGCCGAAGAGGAGGCCGGCGAGCACCGACGCCGCGAGCGTGAAGACCAACACGCGGCCGTCGAGCGCGATCTCGTCGGCGCGCGGCAGATTCGTCGTCGCTTGCGCCGCGAGCAGCAGCTTGAGAAATCCCTTGCCGACCGCGAGCCCCGCGATGCCGCCGAGCGCGGCGAGCAGCGTGCTCTCCGTCAGCAGTTGGCGCGCGATTCGCCATCCGCCGGCGCCCAGCGCGCGCCGCACGGCGATCTCGCGCTGCCGCGTGGTGGCGCGAGCGAGCAGAAGGTTGCCGAGATTCGCGCACGTGATGAGCAGCACGAACCCGACCGCGCCCATCAGCACCCACAACTGGCGACCGACGCTGCCCACGATCGTATCGCGCAGCGGCGCGACGTCGATTCGCGTTCCCTGATTGTACTTCGGCCACTCGCGCGCGAGACGAGCCGACTACCATGGCCATCTCCGTGCGCGCCTGGTCGACCGTCGCGCCGGGCACGAGCCGTCCGATCGTCGCGATGAAATACTGATCGCGGTTGGCGCGGAACGCCGCGTCGAAGTGCGACGGCATCCAGAAGTCGTTCGGTGCGCCCGGAAACGTGAATCCGGGCGGCATCACGCCAACGATCGTCTGCGGAACACCGTTCAGATCGAGCGTCTGACCGATCGCGCGTCGATCGTCGCCGAACAGTCGTTGCCAGGCCTCGAAGCTGAGGACGACGACCGGGGACGTCGGCCGTTTCGTCGTCGACCGTGAGCAGCCGGCCGAACAGCGGTTGCACGCCGGTCACCTGCAGCAGGCCGCCGATGCTCGCCGTGCCGGTGAGCTGCTCCGGCTCGCCACGCCCCGTGAGCACGCGACTCACCGGCGTGTAGCCGGCGATTTGCATGGTTTTCGAGCTGGCCTGCCAGTCGAAGAACGAGCTTCGGGCGACGTCGTATTGATGGCGATGGTCGTCGCGCTCTTCGGCGCTTCACTGACGGCGACGAGGCGGTCGGGATCGCCCAGCCGCAGCGGCGAGAGCAGCACGGCGTTCACGACCGTGAAGATCGCCGTGTTCGCGCCGATGCCGAGCGCCAGCGTCGCGATCGCGACGGCCGTGAACCCCGGCGCGCGCCGCAGCGCGCGGCCGGCGAACTGGAGGTCCTGCACGAAGGAGTCGAACATGTTCTCCTCCAGCCGAGTGGAGACCTCGTGCGCGCGCGTCGTGCGATCGCCGCGGCGCGCTCGAACCGCGAGGCGGAGCAGCCCGGGCAGCTCGTCGACGAGCGCGCGCGCGCCGCGCTCGCGCGCGAGCTCGGCGAACACGGCCGTCATGTCGTCGGCGAACGCGTCGTGAAAGCGCGACGGCAGCAGCAGCGCGAGCAGCGCGCGATAGATGCGCACCGTCATCGCTTGGCGGGAATGAGCTGTTTTGCGCGCGCCATCGCCGCCAGGCGATCGATGCGCAGTGCTTCGGCGCGCGCGGCCTGGCGTCCGCGCGGCGTCAACCGATAGTAGCGGCGCCGGGCATCGTCGTCGGCTCGCGGACGCTGCTTGAGCTCCTCGATCCAGCCGCTGTCGAGCAGGCGTTTCACCGCGGCGTAGAGCGTGCTCGCGGTGAGGCGCACTTCGCCGCCGGTTCGTTCGGCGACGTCCTGAATGATCGCGTAGCCGTGGAGATCGTCGTCCACGAGCGACAGCAGGATCTGGAAGACCTGCGCGGAGAGCGGCGAGGTGGCGTCGCTGGAATCGCGTTCGGGCACGAGCGGCTCCTGACTGTGTCGGCGAGCGGTATACCGTCGTGCGGTATAGTGGGATGCGCCGCCGGTTTCGTCAAGCGTCCGTCAGAGCGTCATCGCGCCCTCGCACACGAGCACGGTCTTTCCGCCGACACGCGCCGCGGTCACCTTGCCCGCGCGCTTGTCCGCTTCGACCTCGAGAATGCTCGGCCGGCCCATCTCGAATCCCTGTTCGACGATCCACCGCAGCGTTCCGTCGGGACGCGGATCGCGTTCCGCGAGATAGCCGCCGAGCGCGACGCATGCGCTTCCCGTCGCGGGATCCTCCGCAATGCCGCTGCCGGGCGCGTACATGCGGGCCCGCACGTCGTAGCCCGGCAGCTCGGCGTCCATCGCGAACACCATCACCTTGTTCGTGACGTAGCAGCCGAGCGTAGATTCCCAGAGATCGAGCTTGAGTCTCGATCGCGCGACCGCGGCGCGATCGCGGAGCGGAATGAACAGGAAGGGTGTTCCGCACGACACCGTTTGGGCCGACATCTCGCCGTCCAACACGTCGCCGGGGGCGAGCGAGAGCATCGCGGCGAGCGCGGATGCCGACGGCGGCGGCGGACCGACCTCAGGCAGCTTGGCCGCCGAGAGCTGCGCGAACGTCGGCTTGCCGTTCGTCGCGCGAATGACGACGGGCACCGGGCCGACGCCTTCCTCGAGCACGATACGTGTATCGGTGCGCCGTCAATTGGACGGCGCCGATGCTCGCCAGCACGTGCGCCGTTCCGATGGTGGGGTGCCCGGCGAACTGCAACTCGCCTCCTGGCGTGAAGATGCGCACGCGCGCAGTATGGCTCGGGTCGTCAGGCGGCAGGACGAACGTCGTTTCGGAATAGTTGAACTCCCGTGCGATCCGTGGCATAAGGTCGGCAGGGATCTCGCGTGCATCGGGAAAGACGGCGAGCTGATTGCCACCGAAGCGCCGATCGGTGAAGACGTCGGCGGTGAGATAGCGGGCGTTCATGTTGGGAAAGTGTACTGGAGTGTGGGGGGTGGAACGCGTGGTCGCGCCCGCGTGTCTCAACCTTGATGGTGCGCGCGTCGTAGTTTATACGGGGCGGGTCGTGGCGAGCTATCTGCTGTCACAAAACGTTGGAGTCGAATTGATGCGCTGATTGCATGTCGAGATAGCTCCACCCAGTTCGCGACCATTTCCGGGATTTCCGGTCTTCCCACTCGCCGCCAGCCGATAAGCTGTCCATGCTCGACGGGCTTTTCCACTTCCTGTTCAAATACAGGCCGACCGAGTTCGCGAACGGAGATCTGGCGTTCGGCGCGCCGTTCTCCGTCGTGCTGCTGTTGCTCGCCGGCGCGGTGATCGCCGTTCCCGCGGTCCTGAGCTACGCCGGCGTGCGCGGGCGCGCGACGCGCCGCGACCGATGGGTGCTGGGAACGCTGCGCGTCGCCGCCCTGGCGGTGTTGGTGATCTGTCTGTTCCGGCCGATGCTGCTGCTCTCGGCGGCGGTGCCACAGCGGAACTACGTCGGCGTGCTGGTGGACGACTCGCGCAGCATGCGCATCGCCGATCGCGACGCCAAGCCGCGCAGCGACTGGGTCGAGCACGAGTTCGGCGGTCCGGACAGCACTCTTCTCAAGGCGCTGCGAAAGAAGTTCATCGTCCGGATGTTCCGGTTTTCGTCGGCGGCGCAACGCATCGACAGCGCGGCCGACGTGACGTTCGACGGCGGCGAGACGCACGTCGGAACGGCGATCGAGCAGGCGCGTCAGGAGCTGGACGGCGTGCCGCTCTCGGGCCTCGTCGTGCTTGAGCGACGGCGCCGACAACTCGCGCGCGCCGATCAGTGACGAGCTGTTGTCGCTCCGCGCGAAGTCGGTGCCGATCTTCGCCGTCGGGCTGGGCGCGGCGAAGTTCGACAAGGACATCGAGATCAAGCGCGTCGAAGCCTCGCATTCCGTGCTCAAGGGCGGCGCGCTCGTCGCGGATCTGCTCGTGAAGCAGCACGGCTACGCGGGACAGAAGGTTCCGCTCGTCGTCGAGGACGGCGGCCGCATCGTGTCGCGCGATTCGATCACGCTGCCCGCGGACGACGACGTCGTCGCCGGTCGCGTGACCGTCGTGGCGAACGACGCGGGGCCCGCGCCAGTTCACGTTCCGGATTCCGCCGCAGCCGGGCGAGCAGGTCGAGCAGAACAACGCGCAGCAGGCGCTCGTGGACGTTCGCGCCGGCCGCGAAAAGATCCTGTATGTCGAGGGCGAGCCGCGCGACGAGATGGCGTTCATTCGGCGCGCCGTCGATGCGGACTCGAACATTCAGGTCGTCGCGCTGCAGCGCACCGCGGAGAACAAGTTCCTTCGCCTCGGCGTGGACGGCCCCGACGAGCTCGCGAGCGGATTTCCGAAGACGCGCGCGGAGCTGTTCCGCTATCGCGCCATCATCCTCGGCAGCATCGAGGCGAGCTTCTTCACGCACGACCAGCTCGCGATGCTCGCCGATTTCGTGAACGTGCGCGGCGGCGGTCTGCTCATGCTCGGCGGGCGCGACTCGTTCGCGGAAGGCGGATACGCGGGAACGCCGCTGGCCGACGTGATGCCGATCGTCGTGACGCGGCAACGCGGTTCCCGATTCGCTGACGTTCTTCGCCGATCTCAAGGTCGCGCTGACGCCGCCGGGCGCGAGTCACGCCGTCGCGCAGGTCGCGCGCGACGCCGAGTCGTCGCAGGCTGCGATGGAAGACGCTGCCGCGCGGTGACGTCCGTCAATCACATTCGCGAGGTGAAGCCGGGCGCGGTCGTTCTGATCACGGGCTCGCTCGAGTGCCGGGCGGCCGCGCGGGTGAGCCCGGCGCGCCGCTGCGCAGCTACGAGCAGCCCGTGCTCGTGTATCAGCGCTACGGTCGCGGACTGTCGGTCGCGTTTCCGATTCAGGATTCGTGGCGCTGGCAGATGGATCCGACGACGCCGGACGACGATCCGACCTTCGAGCGCTTCTGGCGGCAGATGCTGCGCTGGCTGACGACGGACGTGCCGAATCGCGTCGTCGTGTCGATGCCGACGGATCAGGTGAATCCGCGAAATCCGATCGCCATCCGCGCCGCCGTCGTCGACAGCATCTTCATCGCGCGCAACGACGCGAAGGTCGTCGCGCATCTCACGAGCGATGACGGCACGACGCGCGACCTGCCGCTCGACTGGGCGATCGATCGCGACGGCGAGTATCGCGGCACGTTCACGCCGGACAAGCCCGGCGTGTACACGGTGCGCGTCGATGCGTCGATTCCGAACGGCGGCGTCGGCGGGCGACACGGCCTACGTGCGCGTCGCCGATCTCAACACCGAGTACTTCGACGCCGAGATGCGCGAGCCGCTGCTCAAGCGGATGGCGAGCGAGACGGGCGGCAAGTTCTACACGCCGGCGACGGCGGGCACGCTGGCCGACGACGTGGCGCTGAGCAAGCACGGCGTGACGGTCGTGAATCAGATGGATCTGTGGGACATGCCGGCGATCTTCCTGCTGCTCGTCGCGCTCGTGACGCGCGGAGTGGGCGTACCGGAAGGCGAGGGGGCTGGCATGAGCGGGAAGCGGGAAGCGGGTCGGGGGTCGCGGGTCGAGTGGATGCGTCGCGCTCTGGGCCCGGCGCTTTTCGCCGCGCTTCGCGCTTCCCGCTTCCCCCTTGGTTCTTCACGCTCAGTCTGCAACCCACCTCGTCATCGTCAGCGGTCTGGGCGGCGAAAAGAAGTACACGCGACTCGTTCAAGACGATCGCGAGCGCGCTCGCCGACGCGGCGAAGACGCGAGTTCGGCGTTGCCAGACGCCGAGATTCTGTGGTTCGGCGAAGACAGCGTCTCGAAGCCGCCGCACTATCGCGGGCAGTCGACGAAGGTCAACATCGAGCGCGCGGTCGGCGCAGTTGGCGTCGCGCGCCGGCGCGGGCGATCAGGTCGTGATCGTGCTCGATCGGGCACGGGAGCGGCGACGGCGATGACACGAAGATCAGCATCCCGGGCCCGGATCTGAGCGCGCGCGACTTCTCGCGTGATGCTGGCGCGGTTTCCCGACGCAGAAGGTCGCGTTCATCAATCTCACGAGCGCGAGCGGCGACATGCTGCCGGTGCTGTCGGGGCCGAATCGCGTCATCATCACCGCGACCAAGTCGGCGTTCGAGCGAAACGAATCGCACTTCGCGCAGTTCTTCGTCGACGCGCTCACGAAGGACGTCGCCGACACCGACAAGGACGGCCGCGTCTCGCTGCTCGAGGCGTTCCGCTACGCGGTCGTCGAGACGAAGCGCATCTACGAGAACGACTCGAAGCTGCAGACGGAGCATGCGCAGCTCGAGGACATGGGAATGAAGGCGGGTGTCGACGCGCCCGACGGCCGGACGGGCGAAGGCGTGCTCGCGCGACGGTTCTTCCTCGACGGCGCGTTCGTCATCGCGCGCGGGCGCGAACGATCCGCAGCTCGCCGCGCTCTACAAGGACAAGTTCGCGCTCGAGGACCAGATCGACGCGCTGCGGACGAAGAAGACGTCGATGACGTCCGATGCGTACGACGACGCGCTCGAGGATCTGCTGGTGCAGCTCGCGCGAAAGGCGAAGATCGATCCGCGAGATCGAAGGGAGGAAATCATGACCTGCGTCGTGCGCCTTCGCGCTTGCTCGCGCTCGCTGCGCCCTCGTCCACGCTCCCTGCTTCCGCGCTTCGCGCTCAAAGCGTCGACGACGGCCGGAGGCGTTCCGCACCGGCAAGTACGCCGGAGCGATCGCGATGCTTCTCGAAAGTATCGGCGACCGACAGCGATTGGGTCGACGCGCAGCGGCTGCTCGTGCGCGCGTTGACGACGATCGGCAAGTACGACGAGGCGGAAGCGACGGCGCGTCGCGCGACGGCGTCGAAGAGCGGCAGCGCGCTCTGGAACACGCTCGGCGAAGTGCTGCTCGTGCGCGGCAAGCGCGCGCCGGCCGAGAGCGCGTTCGTGCGCGCGGTGGCCGAGCACGCGTCGGACAGCCTGACGGCGTCGCTCAATCTCGCGGTGCTGCACTTCGATCGCGGCGAGCGCGACAAGGCGATGAAGGAGTTCGATCGCTTCATCGACGTCTACAACGCGGCGGGCGGCGCGAATCTCACGAGCGACGAGCTCGTCGCCGTGGCGACGGCCGTCGAGTACCTCGGCATCAACGATCCGCAGCTGTTCAAGGATGCGCGTCAAGGCGTTCGACCGCGCGACTGTCCACCGATCCGCTCAACGCCGACGCCAAGGTCAAGCTCGGCGAGCTGTTCCTGCGGAAGTACAACTTCGCCGACGCGCAGAACGACGTTCGAGGAAGTGCTTGCAGACCAATCCGAACGACCCGCGCGCGCTGCTCGGCGCGGCGATGCGTCAGCAGGCGGACGGGCAGGGCGGCGACTCGCTGCTGCGCGCGTCGCTCGCCGTGAATCCGGAGTATCCGGATGCGCGAACGCTGCACGCGCAGATGCTGCGTCGAGTTCGAGGACTATGCGGCGGCGCAGCAGGACATCGATCGCGCGCTCAAGATCAATCCGACGCACGAGCGCGCGCTCGCGATGGCGGCGGCCATCAAGTATCTCACGCACGATCAGGCCGGCTTCGAGGCGATGCGCCAGCGCGCGCTCGCGCTCGATCCGAGCGACGCCGATCTCTATAGTACGCTCGCCGAGCTGGCGGCCGAGGTGCGGTTGTACAAGCCGGCGGCCGATTTCGCGAAGCAGGCGGTCGCGCTCGACCCGAAGGACTGGCACGCGTGGAGCCTGCTCGGGATGAATCAGATGCGCCTCGGCCAGATCACCGACGGGCGCAAGAGTCTCGAGACGTCGTTCAAGGGCGACCCGTACAACGTGTGGGTCAAGAACACGCTCGACCTGCTCGACACATACAAGAACTATGATGTGACGACGAGCGAGCACTTCCAGTTCATGATCGAGAAGACGGAGTCGCCGATTCTCTCGATCTACCTGAAGGATCTGGCCGAGCAGGCGTACGCGACGTTCTCGACGAAGTACGCGTACACGCCGCCGCCGCCGATTCGCATCGAGGTGTACCGGAGCCACGCGGACTTCTCGGTTCGCACGGTCGGTCTTGCCGGCCTCGGCGCGCTGGGCGTGAGCTTCGGCACGACGCTCGCGTTCGATTCCCCGGCCGCGAAGGACGCCGGACCCGTTCAACTGGGGATCGACCGTGTGGCACGAGCTGGCGCACACGTTCACGCTGGGCATCGACGGACAACCGCGTTCCGCGCTGGCTGTCCGAAGGGCTGTCGGTGTACGAGGAGCATCACGGGCGCCCGGGCTGGGGCTTCAACGTGACGCCCGACTTCCTCGCGGCGTTCAAGGCGGGCAAGCTCGTGCCGGTGAGCCGGATGAACGAAGGCTTCATGCATCCGGCGTATCCGCAGCAGGTGCAGTTCTCGTATTACCAGGCGTCGCTCGTCTGCGAGCTGATCGCGCGCGACTACGGCGAGCCGGCGCATCCTCAAGATGCTGCAGGCATATAAGGAAGGGCTCGACGACCGATCAGGTGTTCCAGCGCGTGCTGAACACCGACATGAAGACGTTCGACAAGAAGTTCGACGACTATCTGCGGACGCGCTTCGCGGGCGTGCTGCCGTCGATCACGAAGGAGCCGCCGGAGATCGACAAGCGCGATGTCGGTCGCGGAGCTGCAGCAGCTCGCGGCGAAGTCGCCGAACGATTTCGGCGTGCAGTTGCTGACTGGCGCCGGGATGTTGGCGCACGACAAGGTCGACGAGGCGATCGCGCTGCTCGAAAAGGCGCGCGCGATGTTCCCCGAGTACGGCGGCGACGACAGCCCGTACGCGCTGCTCGCGACGGCGTACGAGAAGAAGGGCGACAAGCGCAAAGCAGGCGGACGTCGCTGAAGAAGTGGATGACGCTGACGGAGACGAACGCGCAAGGCGCTGATCAAGCTCGCCGACCTGCTCGAGTCGCTCGGCGACGCCAAGGGCGCGGCGGACGCGCTCGACCGCGCGATGTTCATCAATCCGTTCGATCCGGCGATGCATGCAGCGGCTGGCGGCGCTGGCGAAGCGCGGCCGGCGACAAGCAGACGGCGGTGCGCGAGCGGGCGGCGATCGTCGCGCTCGGCCCGGTGGACCGCGCCGAGCGCGCTGTATCAGCTCGCGCAGGCGCAGCACGACGCCGGCGACGACGTGCATGCGCGGACGAGCGTGCTGCGCGCGCTCGAGGAAGCGCCGAACTACGAGAAGGCGCAGACGCTGCTGCTGCCACTCTACGATCGCGCGCGTCGACCGCAGGGCGCGGAGAAGAAGCCATGAGACGATTCTCGATGATTGCGGTCGGCGGCGGTCCTCGGCGTCGTGGCGTGCGACGGCCGCGGAGGCGCAGCGCGCGGCGCCGGCCGGACTTCCAGCGGTACTTCGGAAGCTCGGACGACTTCTACCAGCCGCCGGAGTTTCGCGGGCAATCCGGCGTACGACGGCCATTTCATGTTCGCGCGCATCAAGTACCGCGGCTTCGAGCATTCGGGCCGCGAGGGTCCGGGCTGGTCGCACGACTATCCGCGCGCCGAAGAGAATTTCACGCGGATTCTGCGCGACATCACGATCGTGCGCCCGTTCGTCGAGCAGGGGCCGATCATCGGCAGCGTGATCGTCGCGCTCGATGATCCGCTCGCTGTTCAAGTATCCCGGTGAGCTACATGTCGGAGCCGGGCGGCTGGCATCCGAACGACGAAGGAGATCGCAGGGTTTCGCAGCTACATCCTCAAGGGCGGGTTCATGATCTTCGACGATTTTCGCGAAGGGTGGCGCGGCCAGTACGACTGGACGAACCTCCGGCAGAGGTCGGCGCGCGCGCTGCCGAAGGCGAAGTGGGTTCAGCTCACCGGCGACGAGCCGATCTTCGACTCGTTCTTCAAGATCGATCTCAAGCTCGGCGGTCAACAGCACGTCGGCGTACGGCACGAATCTGCCGACGTATTGGGGTGTCTATCAGGACAACGATCCGAAGAAGCGACTGCTGCTGATCGCCAACGTCGACAACGACATCGGCGAATCGTGGCAGTGGTCGGCGTCCGGCTTCGTGCCGATCACGTCGTCGAATGAGACTGTACAAGCTCGGCGTCAATTACATCATCTACGCCCTGACGCACTGACCGCAGGCGCCCGACCGTTCACTTTCAACGAGACATCTCTTGGCTACGACGATCACCGCTCCCTCGCTGCAAGCTTCGGACGACATCGCGCTCGCCGACCGCCTCAAGACCGGTCACGACCAGATCATCGCCGAGCTGCACAAGCTCATCGTGGGCCAGGAGGACGTGATCGAGCTCGTCCTGCTGTCGCTGTTCACCGGCGGCAACAGCCTGATCGTCGGCGTGCCGGGACTGGCGAAGACGCTGCTGATCAACACGATCTCGCAGGTGCTCGATCTCAAGTTCTCGCGCATCCAGTTCACGCCGGACCTGATGCCGAGCGACATCACGGGCACGGACATCATTCAGGACGATCCGGAGACGGGGCGCCGCCACATGGTGTTCACGCCCGGGCCGATCTTCGCGAACATCGTGCTCGCCGACGAGATCAACCGCACGCCGCCGAAGACGCAGTCGGCGCTGCTCGAGGCGATGCAGGAGCATCGCGTCACGGTGCAGGGCAAGACGTTCAAGCTCGAGGAGCCGTTCCACGTCTTCGCGACGCAGAACCCGATCGAGCTCGAAGGCACGTATCCGCTGCCCGAAGCGCAGCTCGACCGCTTCATGTTCAACATCATCATGGACTACCTCCCGGAAGATCAGGAGGTGCAGGTCGCGACGTCGACGACGTCGGTGCAGTCGCATCGCTTCCAGCACGCGGTGACCGGCGCCGACATCGTCGCGTTCCAGCAGCTCGTGCGTCGCGTGCCGATCGCCGAACCGGTGGCGCGCTACGCCGTGAGCCTCGCGCGAACGAGCCGCCCCGGCCCGAAGGCGCCGGACTTCATCAAGCAGTGGGTCGCGTACGGCGCCAGCACGCGCGCGCCGCAGCATCTCATCCTCGGCGGCAAGGCGCGCGCGCTCATGGACGGCCGCTACAACGTGAGCTTCGAGGACATCCGCGCGCTCGCGAAGCCGGTGCTCCGCCATCGCGTGCTCATGAACTTCCACGCCGAGTCGGAGAAGGTGACGTCGGATCAGGTGATCGAGAAGCTGGTGGCGGCCGTGCCGCTGCCGAAGAGCGGGATGTGATGAGAACGCGCGATCCGCGTGCGGGGTAGCGGTGACGCGGCAACCGCACGGCGCCCTGTCGTGGGTCGCCGCCCGCCGTCCCCCGCACCCGTCCGCCGACATATGACCGCCGTCGCTCCGCAGCAGCAGCCGACGTCGTTCCTCGATCCGAGCGTTCTCGCGCGGATCGGGAATCTCGAGCTGCTCGCGAAGGTCGTCGTCGAAGGCTTCATCAACGGCCTGCACAAGTCGCCGCACCTCGGCGCGTCGACCGACTTCGCCGAGCATCGCGCGTACATGCCGGGCGACGACATTCGGCGCATCGACTGGAAGCTCTGGGCGCGCAGCGATCGGTACTATCTGAAGGAGTTCGAGGCGGACACGAACACGAACTTCATCGTCGATCGTCGACGTGTCGCCGTCGATGCGGTTCGGCGCGAGCGCCGAGGACGGCCGCGTCTCGAAGCTGACGTACGCGTGCTATCTCGCGGCGTGTCTCACGTACTTCTCGAGCCTGCAGCGCGACCGCGTCGGCATGGCGACGATCGACCACGACATCGTCGACTACGTGCCGCCGTCGGCCAAGCATCTGCGGCTCGTCCTGCACTCGCTCGACCGCATCGAGCGCGGCGCGCGCGACGCCAAGGTCGACGCCGGGCAAGTCGACGCTGCTGGCGCCGCTGCGCAAGCTGTCGGAGACGCTGCGGCGACGAAGCATGGTCGTGCTGATCTCCGATTTCTATGAGGATCCGGACGAGGTCATCAGCGCGCTGAGTCACGTGCGCGGGCGCGGCAACGACGTGATCGTGTTTCATCTGCTCGATCCGCGCGAGATCGACTTCTCGTTCACGGACGCGAGCAACTTCATCGACATGGAGACGGGGACGAAGATGCCCGTCATTCCCGAATATCTGCGCCAGCAGTACCGCGAGCTCGTGAAGCGAGCACACGGCCGCGCTGTCGAAGCGCATCGGCGAGACGCGCGCCGACTACGCGCTGTTCGATACGTCGAAGCCGCTCGACCAGGCGCTGTTCACGTATCTCGTCGCGCGCGAGAAGTTCAGCCGGGTGCGGTAGATGAACTTTCTCGCGCCCGCGTTTCCTCGCCGGCCTCGCCGCGATCGCCGTTCCGGTGATCATCCATCTGATCAACCGCGAGCGAAAGGTCGTCATCGAGTTTCCGTCGTTCATGTTCCTGGAGCGAATTCCGTATCGCTCGGTGCGCCGGCAGAAGATTCGTCATCTGCTGCTGCTCGCTGCTGCGCTGCGTCGCGATCGCGCTGCTCGTCGCGGCGTTCGCGCGGCCGTTCTTCCAGCGGCGACAGCCGCCGATCACGCGGCACCGGCGCGCGCGAGCTCGTCATCCTGCTCGACCGCTCGGCGAGCATGGGCTACGCCGACCGATGGGACAAAGGCGAAAGACGCCGCGAAGACGCGCGGTGAGCGGACTCGGCGCCGACCGATCGCGCGACGCTCGTCGTGTTCGCGGGCGACGCATCGGTCGCGAGCGAGCCGATGGCGCGCCGGATCGAATCGTCGCGGCGCATCAACGCCGCGAAGCTGAGCGCCGAAGGCACGCAGCTACGCGCCGGCGCTCAAGCTCGCGTCGCAGATCGTCTCGGCGTCGTCGCTGCCGCGCCGCGAAGTCGTGCTCATCTCCGACTTTCAGAAGATCGGCTGGGCCAGCCGCAACGAGATCGGCTTTCCGCCGGGCACCGTCGATCACGCCGGTCGACCTCGGCGGCGCGACGGCGGCCGACATCGCCGTCTCGCAGGTGACGACGGATCGCGACAGCACGGGCGAGCGCGATCACGTCACCGTCGCGGCGCGGCTCGATGAACACCGGCTCGGCGCCGAAGACCGTGTCGGCGACGCTGAGCGTCGGCGGACGCGACGCGCAGACGAAGAACGCGACGGTGCCGGCGCGCGGCGCGCTGCAGGTCGCGTTCACGCCGATCGCCGTGCCGAGCGGCGCGACGAAGGGCTCGGTGCGCATCACGCCGGATTCGCTCACGCAGGACGACGTGCTGAACTTCACGATCGCGCCGGACGAGGCGGTGCCGGTGCTCGTCGTCGAGCCGGCGATCCGCGCGACAGAATCAGGGACTGTTTCTCAGCCGCGCGCTCGCGATCGGCGACCGGCCGTCGTTCCGCGTCGACGCAGAAGACGGTCGAGCGAGCTGACGCCGCGCGATTTCGACGGACGCGCGGTGGTCGTGCTCGACGAAGTCGATCCGCCGGGCGGCGAAGTCGGCACGCGACTTCGCGCCGCTCATCGAGGCCGGCGGCGGCCTCGTGATCGTGCCCGGAACGAACCGCGCCGAGACGTGGAGCGCGGAGTGGCGCGCGATGCTGCCGGCGACGATCGGCCAGACGGTCGATCGCACGACCGACGCCGGCGGCACGCTGTCGTCGCTCGACTACGCGCATCCGATCTTCGAGCTGTTCAACGCGCCGCGGAGCGGCGACTTCTCGACGGCGCGCTTCTATCGGTATCGCGCGCTCGCGCCGGTGACCGGCGCGACCGTGCCGGCGCGCTTCGACGACGGCTCGCCGGCGCTCGTCGAGCGCGCCGCGGGAGCGGGCAAGGTGCTGGTGTGGGCGTCGTCGCTTCGATCCGTACTGGACGAATCTTCCGCTGCAGCCGGTCTTTCTTCCGTTCGTGCACCAGCTCGGAAAGCACGCCGGGCGCTACGCGGATCCGCGTCCGTGGTTCGTCGCGGGCGAAGTCGTCGATCTGTCGCGGCATGGCGAGCTCACGGCGCCGTTCACGAGCGGTCGACGCGGCGCGGACAGCACGAGCGAGCTCCGCGCTGCAGGCGCCGTCTGGCGCGCGCGAGCGTGTGACGGCGAGCGGTCCGAACCATCTCGCTGACACTTCGCGAACAAGGGTTTTATGAGCTCGGCGGACGTGACACGCCCGCCGGGCAGTGGCAGGCCGATTGCGGTGAATGTCGATCCGGCCGAGTCGGACCTGTCGCATCTCGATCCGCAGGAGATCGTCGTGGCGGTGACGTCGGACAACGGGCAGCGTCAGCCAGGCAGCGACTTCAGCACCGCGACTCCGCAGGATCAGGAAAACCGGCAGAAGGTCTGGTGGTATTTGTTGCTTGGTGCATTGTTCTTGATGGCGGTCGAGACGGCGATGTCGAATCGACTGTCGCGCGTTACGTCATAGGGGGCAACAATGGAAAGCGTCCACGGGCTTCCCTCCGAGCAGTCGCAGCTCCTCGGCGTCGTTCGCGGCGTGCGGAACCGCTATCGCGCGAAGCGGGCGCTGCGCGGTGCCGCGATCACGGTCGCCGCGGGCTGGGCGGTGCTCGTCGCCGCGTCGTATGTGATGAGCGTTCTCAAATACAGCGACGCCGCGGTGCTGTGGCTGCCGCATCGGCGCGATCGTCGCGATCGTCGGCGATCGCGATTCGGTTCGTCGTGTGGCCGCTGCGGCCCAAGTTCGCGCGACGACGCAGGTCGCGCTGTATCTCGAGGAGCACGAGAAGAGTCTCCGCGCCACGCGTGATCACCGCGGTCGAGATGCAGAATCGCCGGCGCCGGCGCGCGGCGGCGCTGCGCTCGCCGGCGATCATCGACCGACTGACGCGCAGCGCGCTCGAGCGCGTGCGACACGGCCGGCGACGGCCGCGCGATCGACGCCGGCGAGCTGCGCGTCAACAGCGCGCGTGCTCGCGTCCGTGATGCGCGGCCGCGATGCTGTTCACGGTGCTCGGTCCGCAGGTGCTTCGGCACGGCGTGCGTCTGATCGCCACGCCGTGGAACACGGCGGAGCCGGTGAGCCTGTTCAGCATCGCGGTCGATCCGGGCAACGCGACGGTCGCGAAGGGCGGCGACGAGCTGATCGAGGCGCAGCTGCGCGGCTTCCAATCCGACCGCGTCGAGCTGCTCGTGCGCAGCGCCGATTCGGCGAACTGGACGCGCTTGCCGATGACGGCCGACAGCACGGGCAAGTTACGCGTTCCGCCTGTTCGACATCGGCGGCAAGACGCAGTACGCCGTCGAGGCGAACGGCGTGCGGTCGACCGTCGTACGCGATCGACGTCGCGAATCTGCCGTACGTGAAGCGAGATGGATCTGCAGTACCGCTTTCCCGCGTACACGCAGCTGCCGCCGCAGGACATCGACAGCACCGGCGACATCGCGGCGCTCGAAGGGACGATGGTGCGCATTCGCGTGGCGCCGACGGTGCCGACGAGCGGCGGCCGCGTCGATCGTCGACGGCGGCGACACGCTCAAGCTCGTGCCGACCGGCGACGGCCATCTGATGGCGATGCTGCGCGTCGACAAGTCCGGCTTCTACAAGGTCGAGCTCGAGGGGCCGGACGGGAAAATGGTCACCGGCTCGCTCGACTATCACGATCGACGTGCTGCCCGATCGCCCGCCGACGGTGCACTTCACGAAGCCGGGGCGCGACGAGAAAGTGCTGTCGGTCGACGAGGTCTACACCGAGGCGCGCGCCGAAGACGACTACGGCGTCGCGAAGCTCGACCTCGTGTACTCGGTGAACGGCGGCGACGAGCGCGTCGATGCCGCTGCACGACGGCACGCGGGCGATTCGCGACATCTCGGCCGGCTACACGCTTCATGCTCGAGGATCTCAAGCTCGAGCCGGGCGACGTCGTGTCGTACTACGCGCGCGCGACGGACAACAACGCCGTGAGCGGCGCGCAGCGACGCGTCGATCGGACATCTATTTCCTTACCGTCCGGCCCGTACGAAAACGAATACCGCCAGCGCCAGGGCGGCGGCGGCGGCGGCGGTGGCGGCGGCCAGCAGCCGGACGACGCCGGCCAGCTCTCGCAGAAGCAGCGCGAGATCATCGCGGCGACGTTCAAGACGGCGCGCGACAGCGCGATCACCGACAAGAAGTCGCTCGACGAGAACCTCGCGACGCTGCGTCTGTCGCAGCAGCGGCTGCGCGAGCAGGCCGAGCAGCTGGCGAACCGGCTCGTCGATCGCGGCATCGCGACGTCGCGACAGCAACTGGAAGAAGATCGCCGAGATTCTGCCGAAAGCCGCGGCCGAGATGGACACCGCGGAGAAGAAGCTGACGCAGGGATCGCCGCGGGCGCGCTGCAGCCGGAGCAGCGCGCGCTGCAACAGCTGCAGCGCGCCGAGGCGGTGTTCCGCGAGATCCAGATCTCGATGGGCGGCGGCGGTGGCGGCGGCGGTGGCGCGCAGCAGAAGACCGACGCGCAGGATCTCGCCGACATCTTCGAGCTGCAGAAGGACCGGCTGCGCAATCAGTACGAGACCGTGCAGCGCGGCCAGCAGCAGAGCCAGCAGCAGCAGCAGGCGGACAATCAGGTCGACGCGACGGCGGAAAAGCTGAAGGAGCTCGCGGCTCGCCAGCAGCTGGAGAACGATCGCGCGCGACGCAAGGCGGACTCGCTGAGCCAGATGGGCGCAGTCGGGCGCGTCGGGCGGTCAGGGCCAGCGCGATCTCGCGCAGCAGACGGAAGAGCAGGCGCGGCAGCTCGAGCGACTCGCGCGCGAGCAACAGTCGCAGGCGATGGCCGACGCCGCGCGGCGGCTGCAGGATGCGGCGAACGCCATGCGACGCGCCGCGGCGAACGGCCAGAAGACCGGCGACGCGACGCAGGCGCTGAACAACCTCCAGGAAGCTCGGCGGCTGCTCGATCAGGAGAAGAACGGCCGGTCCGAGCGCGATCTCAACGACATCGCGCGGGCGGCGCAGCAGCTCGCCGATCAAGAGAAGAACGTTCAGTCCGACGTGCAGAAGCATGGGTCAGACGCAAGCCGGCTCGCAGCGAGCGGCAGCAGATCCAGCAGTCGATCGCCGGCCAGAAGGGCGCGATGGCCGACGAGGTGAAGGACCTCAAGTCCAAGCTCGATCGCACGGCGCTCGATTCGAAGCGCGATCAGAAGGAGGTGTCGCGCGCGCTCGAGTCGGCGGCGGACACGCTCCGCGGCCGCAAGGTCGAGGAGAAGCTGCGCTACACGCAGCAGCAGACGCGCACGGCGCCGCCGGATTGGCTCAACTCGGCGGAGCAGCAGATCGGCGCCGACATCGCCGATCTCGGCCAGCGCATCGCGCAGGCGCAGGCGGCGGCGCAGAACGGCACCGGCCAGCGCCAGCAGTCGCAGGCAGCCGACAAGGCGCGCGACCTCGTGCGAGGTCTGGAGTCGATGGACGAGCGCATGCGGCAGCGCGCCGAGCAAAACGGGAACGGCAATCAGCGCCGATTGTCGGACGAACGGACAACAAGGGCAGCAAGGACAACAAGGTCAGCAAGGCCAGCAAGGACAGCAGGGCCAGCAAGGACAGCAGGGCCAGCAGGGACAGCAGGGCCAGAACCAGCAGGGCCAGCAGGGCGCATCGGGTCAGCAGAACGCGCAGCGGCCAGCAGGGCCAGCAGAGCGGCAGCAAGGCCAGCAGGGCCAACAAGGTCAACAGCAGCAGTCAACAGGGTCAGCAAGGCCAACAGGGCCAGCAAGGACAGCAGGGCCAGCAAGGACAACAAGGCCAGCAAGGGCAGCAAGGACAACAAGGGCAGCAGGGCCAAGGCAGCAGGGCCAAGGTCAGCAGGGCCAAGGCCAGCAGGGACAGCAAGGCCAGCAGGGCGGCCAAGGTGGTCAGCCGAACGGCGGCCAGCGTCCCGGCGGCAACCGACAGCGGTCAGCCGAACAGCGCGAATCAGAGCGGCGGCGGAATTCCGCGCGGCGGCAACCTCGCCGGGAATGGCGCGTCTTTCCGCCGAGGATGCCGCACAGTTCAGTCGCGAGGCGCAGCAGCGGCTGAATGACGCCGAAGCGCTCCGACGCGATCTGCGCGCGCAGGGAATCCCGACGACCGAGCTCGATAAGGCGATGGAGAACCTGCGCCAGCTGACGAACCCGCAGTACCTCGAGGACACCACACGGCGACCGATCTTCGCGCGAAGACCATCGAGGGCTTCAAGGACTTCGAGTTCGGGCTGCGGCGCCGGCTCGGCGAGGGCGACTCGACGCGCGTGCTGCTCGAGCGCTCGGGCGACGTGCCGCCGGCGTACGGCAGAACGTCGAGGAGTACTATCGGTCGATCGGCAAGGGCGCCGCCGAAGGCGAAACCTCCGGCGCCAAAGCCACACGCCGAAGCCCACGCCGTGAGCGCGCGAGAGCGACAGAGGGCGGCGGGCAACATTGCCCGCCGCCCTCTGCTCATATGCCGACACACTTACCGATCGCTCGACGGCCGGTCCTCGGCGCTGGGACGCGTCCGAATCACCGGCCGCGCCTGGCCCAGCATTCGCTCGAGCTCGTCGTCGCCATACTCCCGCCAGTGCGGCGGAATCGGCGTCAGGCGTCGCTTGCTCGTGCTCGACTCGAAGCAGAGCCATCCGTCGCCGAACTCTTCCGGCAGATACGACGCTCGCTCCCCGAACCCGCCGGTCGCTTCACCTCGAACACCATCCACCGAACCCCGGTGGAATCCAGCAGTACACGCATCGACGCTCCCTCCATCTATCGACAGCGGCGCCCGACGCCAATCCCGCACCGACCGGCACGGTCCGCGCCCTCGGCCTCGTCATTGGGCAGATTGGGTGCCAACACGCACATCGGCGCGAGGCCGAGCTCGCTTGTCGTCCGGCTCGAGTCGAGCTCAACTGCGACGCCGAGCAGCTCGATGAGCGTCTTCGAATCGATGTTTCCGCCGGAGACGACGCAGACGATCTTTCGGCCGGCCGGTGCGTGCGCGAGCGCGCACGCGACCGGCGTCGCGCCCGCGCCTTCGGCGACGACGCGAGCGCGCTCGACCAGCAGTGCGCACCGCGCGCGGCGACCTCGTTCAGCGGCGCAACGATCGCGCCGCTCGACCAGCGGGCGCACCACCGGCCACATCTCGGGCAGCACGCCGCGTCCGCCGATGCCGTCGACGAAGCTCGGCGTTCGCTCGACCTTCACCGGCGCGTTCGCCGCGAGCGCGGCCGTGAGCGGCGTCGACGTGGCGACCTCGCATCCGTAAACCGCCGCGTCGTGGCATCGTCGCGCGCACCGCCGTCGCGATGCCGGAGATCGAGTCCGCCGCCGCCGAACGGCACGAGGATCGCGTCGACGTCGGGCAGATCTTCAGCGATCTCTAATCCGATCGTGCCGTTGCCCGCCATCACCGCGCGGTCGGCGACCGGATGAACGAACGTCCCGCGAATGCCCGGCCGGCCGTGATCGGCGAGCGTCTGCCACCACTCGTCGTACGGCAGCGAGACGATCGTCGCGCCGAGCCGCTCGACGGCCTCGACTTTGGTTCGCGGCGCGGAGTCCGGCATCACGACCGTGCACGGAACGCCCAGCGCGCGCGCGCCCCACGCCACGCCCTGCGCCATGTTGCCGGCGCTGGCCGTGTACACGCCGTCCGCCAGCGCCTCGCGCGGCAGCGACCGCATCGCGTTGGTCGCGCCGCGCAGCTTGAACGAGCCGATCGGCTGGAGCGACTCGAGCTTGAGATAGATCTCGGCCGGCGATTCGACGTGGAGACGAATCAGCGGAGTTCGAATGGCGGTCGCCGGCGATGCGTTCGCGCGCCGCGCGAATGTCGTCGATCGTCGGCGGCTCAATGCGCCGCAACACGCGCTCCGCCGAGCTCGACGCGAACGCCCGCGCCGGTCCGACTCGCCTCCGCATACACGTACGCCGCCGCCGCGAGATCCTCGATCGCCAGTCCGAGCGACTTGAAGAGCGTGATCTCGTTCCGGTCCGCGCCGTCCGGCGCGCTGCCGATCAGGACTTCGCCGATCTCGCCGACGATGTGATCCGGCGAGATCTCGCCGGCGTTGAGCGGCACGAGAATGTCGCCCGGCTCCTTGAGCGCCGACTCGCGACGGTCGACGTAGAGGCGCGACCGAACGACCGTCGGCCGAGTCGAGCTCGCGCGCGCTGCGGCTGCGAGACGCCGACCGCGTTGATGTGCGTGCCGGGCGAAAGCCATTCGCCGAAGAGCACCGGCTCGTTCGACGACGTCGTCGTGCAGACGATGTCCGCGCCGCGAACGGCCTCGGCGCCCGTCGGCGACGCGGTCGCGTCGAGCCCGTAGTCTCGCGCGCGCGAGGTCGGCGAGCTTGCGCGCGTTGTCCGGGTTGCGGCTCCAGACGCGCAGCGTTCGAATCGGGCGCACGGCGCACATGGCCTCGAGGTGCGCGTGCGCCTGCACGCCGGAGCCGAGAATCGCGAGCGTCGACGCGTTCTCGCGCGCGAGCGCGCGCGTGGCGACGCCCGAGACGGCGGCGGTGCGCGTGCTGGTGATCGGCGGTTGCCGTCGAGCACCGCGGCGACGCTGCCGTGCTCGTTGTCGAAGATCAGCACGGCGCCCTGATGCGAGTCGAACGCGCGTGCCGTGATTCCCCGGGAAGACCGTGACGAGCTTCGCGCCGAACACACCGTCGCCGTTCGAGCGCGATGTAGCCGGGCATCGTGGCGAAGAAGTTCGTCCGTGTTCGGGCACGCGCATGATCGGTCCGCAGCGGCAGCGCGGCGTCTCCCTTCGCGAGCGACGCAGCGCCGACGCCATGACGTCGATGCACGCGTCCATGGGGAGGAGACGCTCGATGTCGGCTTGGGAGAGGATCAGCATGCGGGTCGGCGGTGAGAGTGGGATCGCCTCCCCTCACTCTTCCGCCATGAACGGGTACTTGTAGTCGAGCGGCGGCGAGAACGTCTCCTTGATCGCCCGCGCGCTGACCCAGCGCACGAGGTTCAGCTTCGATCCGGCCTTGTCGTTGGTGCCCGACGCGCGCGCGCCGCCGAACGGCTGCTGGCCGACCACCGCGCCGGTCGGCTTGTCGTTGACGTAGAAGTTGCCGGCCGCGTTGCGAAGCGCCATCATCGCCTCACGCACGGCGGCGCGATCGTTGGCGAACACGGCGCCGGTGAGCGCGTACGGCGACGTCTTGTCGATGACCTCGAGCGTCTCCTCCCACTCGTCGTCGTCGTAGACGTACGCCGTGACGACCGGGCCGAAGATCTCCTCGCACAGCAGCCGATAGCCGGGGTCCTCCGTCTCGACGAGCGTCGGCTTGATGAAGTAGCCCTCGTCGCCCTTGGCCACGCCGCCGGAGACGATCGTCGCGTTCTTGCGCGCGTCGTCGAGGTACTCGCTGATCTTCTTGAACGACTTCTCATCGATCACCGCGCCGACGAAGTTGCGGAAGTCGGTGATGTCGCCCATCCGCATGTCTTCCATCATCGCGACGGTGCGGTCGCGGACGTCGCTTCCACAGCGAGCGCGGGACGTAGACGCGGCTCGCGGCCGAGCACTTCTGCCCCTGGTACTCGAAGCCGCCGCGCGCGATCGCGACGGCGAGCGCCTGCGGATCGGCCGACGGATGCGCGACGATGAAGTCCTTGCCGCCCGTCTCGCCGACGATGCGCGGATAAGTCGCGTACTGCGACATGTTCGCGCCGATCGTCTTCCACATGCTGTTGAAGACGCCGGTGCTGCCCGTGAAGTGCACGCCCGCGAGCTCGCGGTGCGACAGCAGCATGTTCGAGATCTCCGCGGCGTCGCCCGGCACGAAGTTGATCACGCCCGGCGGAAGTCCGGCCTCCTCGAGCAGCTTCATGAGATAGTACGCCGAGAGCATCGCGCTCGACGCCGGCTTCCAGATCACCGTGTTGCCCATCAGCGCCGGCGCGGTCGGCAGGTTGCCGCCGATCGACGTGAAGTTGAACGGCGTCACCGCGTAGACGAACCCTTCGAGCGGCCGGTAGTCGAGCTGGTTCCACATCGTGTTGTTCGACAGCGGCTGCTCGTCGTACAGCTCCTGCGCGTACGCCGGATTGAAGCGCCAGAAGTCGATCAGCTCGCACGCGGCGTCGATCTCGGCCTGGAACGCCGTCTTCGACTGGCCGAGCATCGTCGACGCGTTGAGCGTCTGCCGCCACGTCGTGGCGAGCAGCTCGGCCGCGCGGAGAAAGACGGCGGCGCGATCTTCCCACGCCCAGTTGGCCCATTCGGCGCGCGCTTTGCGCGCCGCGGCGATCGCCGTGATGGACGTCGGCTGCGGCGACGCCTTGTGCCAGTCGGCGAGCACGTGCCGGTGATCGTGCGGCATCACCGCCTGCGCGCGGTCGTCGTCCGATGCGGATCTCGCGTCCGCCGATGATGATCGGGATGTCGACGCGCTCGTTCGCCATCTCCTTGAGACGCGCTTTGAGCTCGGCGCGCTCCGGCGAGCCGGGCGCGTAGCCCTTCACCGGTTCGTTGATCGGCGGCGGAACGCGGCGCGTGCCGGTGAAACCGGCGAGCGGCGCCGAGCGCGGCGTGAACGGGTCGTTCGGCCTGCTGGGATCGGCGGCGACGTTCGGGAGCGGTGCGGACGGCCATGGAACGGTCCTCTCCGTGGAGACGAAAAACGGCACGAACTGCAGATCCCTCACTGTGGCTCGGGATGACGGTCCGGCGAGATCGCAGTGAAGCGGCTCTGGATGACAGAACGCATAGCTCAAGATAATTCGCCCCGCTATTCTCCGACGATGCGCCTCAGAGGGACTCTCGCGCTGCTGCTGGCGCTGGCCGCGTGCGATACGCCACCGGTGGAGTGGAGCGATCCGACGCCCGTCGGCACAGTTGGCGGACCAGCGGGCAGCTGACGATCGAAGCGTCTGGCCAGCCGCGCTATGTCGCCGGAGGCCGCGGCGAGTCGTGCGTCGCCCAGTCGGCCCCGGGCCTCTGTCGCGTCGTCGCTGCGAACTGGCGCGCGGCTCGACGCCATCTGTACGCCGCGTGGTGGTCGGTACGTCCGGACAGCAGCGCCGTGCTCTACAGCGCGCAATCGAGCGGACTCCGGAGCGACTTGGGGAACACCTGTCGCGGTCGATACTTCGGACGTCAGCTCTCGCGGGTGCAGCCGCCCAGCGCCCTCGCTTGGCCACGGTGGGAGACGATCTGCACGTCGCCTACTCGATGATCGCTCCGGAAGGCACCGGCGTGTTTTTCGCGCATTTCATGGGATCGATGCTCCATTCACCTGTGGCCGTGATCTACGGCGAACGCGCTCGTGTCGACGGCGATCGCCGCGGAGGGCGATCGCGTCGCTCGTCGGCGTACGAGGAGCCGAACGGCACGCGCAAGCAGGTCGACGTCGCGCTGTCCACGACGCAGGGGCACCTCTTCGAGTGGCACACCACGGCGTCGCGCGACATCGACGCGGCGTCGTCGCCGGCTGTGGCGCTCGCGGGCAACACGCTTGCCGTGTCGTGGGTGACGCGCCGGCCGACGGACAGCACCGGAACGCGCGTCGTTCGCGTGGGACATCTCCGATGACCGACATCCAGCCGGACGTCGCCCGCGCCGCCGCGCGCACTCGTCGCGGACCACGATCCGATCGTGCGTCTGCTCGCGGTGTCCGTGCTGGCGGAGCTGGGACACGAGACGCGCGCGTGTGCGACCGGCGCCGACGCATGGCGGACGTTCGAGGAATGGCTGCCGGAGCTCGTGGTGCTCGACGCGGACCTGCCGATCGTGGACGGCGCGGAGATCTGCCGCCGCATCCGCGAGTGGGACGAGAAGCGCGAAGTGTTCGTGCTGTTCCTCACCGGCCGCGACCATCCGGAGATTCTCGAGAGCGTGCTCGACGCCGGGCGGCGACGAGTTCATCGCCAAGCCGACGACGCCGGAGCATCTGCGCGCGCGGCTCGATCGTTTCGCGGCGGCGCATGGCGCAGGACGCGGCGCGCCGCACCGCGGAGGAGGAGCTGTCCAAGGCGCGCTGGCTCGCCGGCATCGGCGACGCGACGCTCGCGCTGCAGCACGAGATCAACAATCCGCTCTCCGCGCTGCTCGGCAACGCCGAGCTGATGATCATGGAGCTCGAGGAGAAGGGCGAGCGGAACGAGCTGCTCGACGTCATCCACGAGCAGGCGCTGCGCATCGCCGACGTCGTGCGACGCTTGCGGCGACTGAAGAATCCGGAGAGTGTTGATTACGTTGGCGGCGCGCGGATGATCAACCTCTGGAAGGAACACGCTTCGTGACCCACTACTTCGGCGCTCACACGATCGACAACGGCGGAATTCAGATGGCTGTTCGTCGAGCGGGAGCGGCGGGGATGCGGGCGATGCAACTCTTCACGACGATCCCGAAGTACTACGGCGACAAGAGCTCGATCCGGCCGGAGCGGATCGAGCGGTTTCGTACGGCGCTCGCCGAGACGCAGATCGATCCGAAGCACGTGATGGCGCACGCGCCGTACGTGCTCAACACCGCGACGCACGAGGAAGAGAAGTCGTCGCGCGCGCGGGCCGGGCTGGCGAAAGAGCTCGAGCGCTCGACCGCGCTGGGCATCGGCTCGCTGTGTTTTCATCCCGGGCGCGGCGCTCGACGAACCGGGAGACAAGTCCGAACAGGAGATTCGCGAAGCCGCCGCCGAACGCGTCGCGCAAGCGATCGTTCATGCGCTCGAGACGGTACCGAAGAGCACGACCCGCGTGCTCGTCGAGAACACGGCAGGCGCCGGACGCACGTTCGCGAAGACGGCGGCCGAGGTGGGCGCGATTCTCCGTCACGTGCCGGCGTCGCTGCGTCCGCGCACCGGCTACGGGCTCGACACGTGTCACCTCTTCTCGTCCGGCTACGATCTGCGCGTTTCGGCCGATGCCGTCCGCCGCATCATCGACGAGTTCGAGTCGGCCACGGGAGAGGCGCCGGGCTTCTTCCACCTGAACGACAGCGAAGGCGATCTCGGGTCGAACCGGGACCGGCACACGCTGATCGGCGACGGGCAAAATCGGCGTCGAGCCGTTTCGCTGGATCGTGGCGGATCCCCGGTCGCGCGGCATTCCGCTGATCCTCGAGACGCCGCAGCAGAACGTCGAGATCGCCGAGGACGATCCGTCGGCCGATCCGTACGACACGCAGATGATGGCGCTGCTGACGTCGTTTACCGGGTGAACCGACCGGTGGGCGTGAAACCGCGGGGCGCATCCTGTCGGAGCGGCGCGGCCAGCGGATCATCTACGAGCTGAACACCACGGTCATGTCGCGATCGGAATCGCGACGGCGGTGATGATCGTCCTCCGGGAGGCCGTCGCCTTCGTGGCGATGGGCATGCTCGGCGCCGCGACAGTGGTGTTCACGGCGATCCACTCGTACGTGGCATTGGCGACAGGAGACCTCTCGATGAAGTACCGCGTTGGGCTCGCCGCACTCACGCTCGCCTGGTCCGCGGCTGCCGGTCAGGACGCGGACCAGGCGTCGTTCTATCTGATCACCAAAACGGTGATCGGTACGACCGACACTCTCATCGTCGAGCGGCGCACGCGCGGGCCGGGCCAGCTCACAGGAGAGTTTCTCGATCATTCGGCCGGCGGACATCTGACGTATGATGCCACGCTCGGTTCCGACGGGCTGATCACGCGTCTGACCACGCGGCTCTTTCGCATGGCAGCGGATACCGCGGGCGAGCGAAGCACGTTCGTCCTCGGCGGCGACAGCATCGTCGTGACCCGGGGTGCGGCTTCGCCCGCGCATTTGCCGGGCCTGCCCGGCACGCTGGTCGTGGTCAATCCGTCGATCGCATTCATCGAGCAGATGGTGATGCGCGCCCGCGCGATGGGCGGCGAGCGTTCGCAGTTTCCGGTGTTCATCGTCGGCGCGCCGCAGGTGCTGCCGCTCTCGGTCACGTTCATCGCAGCCTGACACCGCGGAGGTGAGCTACGCGGGCGTGACGATGCGTCTCGCGGTGACGCCGATCCGGCGAGGTGCTGGGCGGCGCGATTCCGGCGCAGCGCATCTCGATCACGCGCGGCCCCGCTGCTCGAGACGCTCGCCGTGGAGCGGCGGGACTACTCCGCGCCGGCCGACGCGCCGTACACGGCGGAGGACGTCGTCGTTCACACGAGCGCGGGACTCAAGCTTTCAGGAACGCTGACGATTCCGCGCGGACGCGCGACGGGTCGCGCGCCCGCGGTGGTGACGATCACCGGGCTCGGGACCGGAGGACCGCGACGAAGAGTCGACGGCGCTCAAGGGATATCGGCCGTTTCGCGAGCTGGCCGACACGCTGGGTCGTCGCGGCATCGCGGTGCTTCGGCTGGACGATCGCGGCGTGAACGGATCGGATCGCGGACCGGCGAGCGCGACGTCGCGCAATTTCGCGGACGACATTCGTGCGGGCGTGGCGTATCTTCGCACGCGTCCGGAGATCGACGGCGAGCGCATCGCGCTCGTCGGTCACAGCGAGGGTGGGATCATCGCGCCGATGATCGCGGCGACGGATCCACGGCTGAGGGCGATCGTGCTGATGGCGGGAACGGCGTCGCCCGGCCGAGAGATTCTTCGCGCGCAGGCGCTGTACGCGATCGACAGCATGTCGCATCTCACGGGCGCGGCGCGCGCGCGCGCGGTGGAGTCGTCACAGCGCGCGCTCGACTCGGCGGCCGCCGGCATGCCGTGGATGAAGTTCTTCTTCGAGTATGATCCGTCCGACGCAGGCGCGGCAGGTCCGAACGCCGACGCTGATTCTCCAGGGAGCGACGGATCGCCAGGTGCCCGCCGTCGAGGCGGAGAAGCTCGCCGCGGCGTTCCGCGCCGGAGGGAACACGAGCGTGACGGTGCGCCTTTTTCCCGCGACGAATCACCTCTTCGTCGCCGATCCGGCCGGCGGATTCGACTACTCGAAGCTGCCGTCGCTGCACGTCCGCCGAGAGGTGCTCGGTGCGATCGCCGACTGGCTGACGGTGCAATTCCAGTGATGCGAGGGTCGATTCTCAGAGGGAAAACGAGACGTCTCCAGAGGAGCACGCCGGTCATTTCCGAGGGAGATTCACCGATCGTCAGAGGAGAAGGGTGGGATTTTCAGAGGAGAAATCGCGCTTTTCAGAGGGGAAAAGCGCGATTTCCCTATTGCGTTCCACACCGATCTCTATACTTTTCGACCGCGAGGATCGCGCATTTTCATAGGGAAAATCGACGATCGTCGACGACAACCCCAACCATTCCATCTACCGGGAGAGAGAATGGCTGCAAAGAAGGGCGGTAAGAAAGCCGCCAAGAAGAGCGCGAAGAAGGCTGCGAAGAAGAGCGCGAAGAAGGCTCCGGCCAAGAAGGCGAAAAAGCGCACGCCGAACGCGGCGTTCATGGCTCCGAAGCAGCCGGCCGGTCCGCTCGCGGCGGTCGTCGGCGACAAGCCAATTCCGCGTACCGAGATCACGAAGAAGCTCTGGCAGTACATCAAGAAGAACGGGCTTCAGGATGCGAAAGAGCGTCGCATGATCAACGCCGACGACAAGCTCAAGGCCGTGTTCGGCGGGAAGGGCAAGGTCTCGATGTTCGAAATGACCAAACTGGTCAACAAGCACATCAAGTAACCTTGGCCGCATCGCAGCACGGGGGGCCGCGTCATGCGACGCGGCCCCTTGTCGTTTCACCGTGGAACGATCGTCGTTTTGGCGCCGTAGTAGAGGGCTGCTAGCTTGTCGCTGCGGATCCCGGTGTCCCACGGTTCGCACGCCCACCGCCAGTCGGACGTCATGGCCAAACCCAATCGCAAGAGCTCACCAAGACCCAAGAACGTCGTCGCCGAGGCGCGCGCCGGCGGCGCGAAATCGAGCGGCTCCGCGACCGCCACGTTCCAGATGCTGTGGCGAAACATCAAATCGCTCGCCGGCGCGGTGCTGATCTACCTGGTCGTCAAAACGCTGTTCGTCGAGGCGTTCCGGATTCCGTCGGGGAGCATGATCCCCACGCTGCTGATCGGCGACTGGCTCTTCGTGAACAAGCTGGTGTACGGCCCGACGATTCCGTTCACGAACGCGCATCTCCCCGGGTACGCGAACCCGAAGCACCAGGACGTCGTCGTCTTCGTGTCGCCGTACCAGGCGGACAACGGCGACGATCCGACGCCGACGCTCGTGAAGCGGTTGATCGGCATGCCTGGAGACACGCTGTACATGCGAGATGGCGTGCTCCATCTCAACGGGATCGTGCAGCAACAGTCGTTCGGGGCGCGCAACTGGAAGGGCGACCCCAACGAGGTGAACCCCGACTTCGACTGGCAGCACAAGATCGAAGTGAAGGGCTCGCGCTTCGGCGCGCCGCCGGCGCAGCCGACGCACGACAATTGGGGGCCGCTCGTCATTCCGCCCAATCACTATTTCATGATGGGCGACAACCGCTACTGCTCGAAGGACAGCCGGTACTGGGGAGTCGTCCCCAGGCGAAAACGTTCGCGGGCGGCCGTTGTTCGTGTACTACTCGTACGTCCCCGGCCCCGATCCCGCCGACGATCCGAACTGCAACGGCCAGATCAGCGATCGGCCGTTGCCATTCATCACGAACATCCGCTGGACCCGGCTCGGGCACGTAATTCGGTAGACAGGTAAGCAGGGACCGACCGACCTAGCGGTCTTCCCGCTGGCCTTGCATGCTGATGCATGCCCACCCTGTCCCGCCGCGGGTTTCTCGCGTCGTTGGCCGCCGCCGTTCCTCTCGCCGTCGTCGTCCGCAGAGCGCACGGCGCGGCCGTCGCGCATCTCGAGAGCAATGACGCAACCCTGATCGCGCTGGCCGAAGTGGTGTTGCCGTCCAAAGCCCTCGGCAAGGCGGGCGTCGTCGCGGCGGCCACCGCATTTCGCGATTGGGGCGCCGGATATCGCGAGGGCGCGGAACTGGTGCACGGCTATGGAACGTCGAGACTGCGCACGACCGGACCGACCCCGCTGACGCGCTGGACGAAGCAGCTCGACGATCTCGACACCGCGGCGCAGTCGGCGCACGGGAAGCCGTTTCGCGCCGTGAGCGTCGCCGAGCGAGCGGTGATCGTCCGCGCGGCGCTTCAGGGGCAGCGTCTCGATCGAATCCCGAGCGTGGTCGACGCGAGTCACGTCGCGCTCGCGATGCTCGCGCACTTCTACGAGAGCCCAGGCGCCGCGGACCTCTGCTACCAGGCGAAAATCGGCAAGAACCAATGCCGCCCGCTCGCCGCCTCGACGAAGAAGCCGCTGCCGTTGCTCAAGCTGAGCGAACGATGACCCGGCGCACGATCGAGAGCGACGTCTGCATCATCGGCTCTGGCATCAGCGCGGCGATGGTCGCCGATCGGCTGGCGCGCACGACGTCGGCGTCGATCGTCGTCGTCGAAGCCGGAGACGAGACGGTGCCGCTCACCGCGCGTCCGGCGGCAAGAGACCGCGCGATCCGGTACGGCGAGAACCCATGGGGAACGGATCACCTCGACGGCTACGAGATCGAGGGACCGCTGCAGTCGCGATCGATGCAGGTGGGCGGGCTCGCGATGCACTGGGGCGGCGTGACGCCGCGCTTCTCGCCCGAGGACTTCAAGCAACGAAGCCTCTTCGGTGTCGGGACCGACTGGCCGATCTCTTACGAGGACCTCGATCCGTTCTACCAGGAGGCCGAGGAAATCATGGGCGTGGCCGGCGAGCAGGGACCGCCGGATCTGGACCCGCGCGGCAAGCCGTTCCCGATGCCGCCCATTCCGCTCACGTACAACCTCGAGCTGCTTGAAGACGTGGGCCGCCAAGGCCGGCATCGCGATGTGGAGCCAGCCGTCGGCGAAGAACTCGATGCCGTACCGCGGCCGTGCCCAATGTTGCCGCAACGACACCTGTTCGCCGATCTGCCCCATCGGCGCGAAGTACTCGCCTGACTTCACGTGGACGGCGCTGCGTCGCGCGGGCTCGGTGCGGATCGTGCCGCGCACACTCGTTCGTCGTCTGGTGCTCGGATCCGTCTCGAAACAGATCTCACACGCCGTCGCCGTGGACCGCGACCGACCCAACGATCCGGTCGAGTTTCACGCGAAGCATTTCGTCGTCGCCGCGGGCTACACGTGGGCGTCGCACCTGCTCCTGCTCTCCGCGCAGGACGGCGCGCCGAGCGGCGTGGCGAATTCGTCGGGCGCGGTGGGCAAGTATCTCACGGGACATCGCAACGTGCAGGGCTACGTCGAGCTGCCGATGCGACTCTATCCCGGCATGAACGAGCAGCACAGCCTCGTGACGAAGCAGTTCATGCGAATCAAGCCGGGCACGAGATACATCCGCCACGATCTTCGCGTGTGGGAATCCTCCGTCGGCAAGGCGCCGCGACTCGCGAACGACGCCGGCGATCTCATGCTCGGCGACGCGATCCTCGACGACTGGCGGCAAGCGAACGCGAACCGGGACCGCCCGCGTGCGCGCCTATTACGACGTCATTCCCGATCGCGTCGAGCGAGCTGACGCTCGATGCGTCGCGGAAAAATGCGTGGGGCGATCCGCTGCCCAAGCTGGCGTTTCGCGACGCGCCGGAGTCCGCGCGAATTGCGCGGCCCGACCGAGGATTCGATCACAGCGCTGTTCGACGACATGGCGAAAGCGGGGAGCGGAAAAGTGCTGCGCACGTCGGTCGACAACTTCCAGGATCATCCGGCCGGCGGCTGTCGCATGGGGAACGATCCGGCAACGAGCGTCGTGGACTCGTGGGGGCGGACGCACGATCACGCGAACCTCTTCGTGGCCGGCGCGCCGACGAGCGTGAGCGGCAGCTGCGCGAACGCGACGCTCACGTTCTGCGCGCTCGCGTTGCGATCCGCGCACGAGATCGAACGCGGACTACCGAAGCGAGGCGCGCGATGATGATTCGTCGTATCGGTTGCGCTGTGTGGCGCCGCCGCGGCGACGGCGGGCGCCCAGGCGTCCAACGAGTGGCGCGTCTGGGGTGGAGATCCCGGCGCGACGAAGTACTCGACGCTCGCCGACATCAACCGCGGAAACGTGGCGACGCTGACGCGCGCGTGGGAGTGGGCGACGGGCGAGACGCCGAACGCGGAGTATCGTACGCGCCCCGGCAACTTCCAAGCGACGCCGTTGATGGTGGGCGACACGCTGTTCCTGAGCACGTCGTACAATCGGGTGGTCGCGCTCGACGCGAACACGGGCGCGGAGCTGTGGTCGTACGATCCCAAGGCGTATGCGGCGGGACAGCCGCCGAACGGCACCGGATTCGTTCACCGCGGCGTGGCCACGTGGACCGACGGCCGGCAGCGGCGGATCTTCATGAACAGCCGCTGGAATCTGATCGCGCTCGACGCGGCGACCGGTCGTCCGATTCGCAACTTTGGCGACACCGGCGTCGTCGACCTCACCCGCGAGTTGTCGCGCAACGGCAAACCGGTGAACCGGCTGCACTACACGCAGACGTCGCCGCCGGTCGTGTGGCGGAATCTGGTGATCGTCGGCAACGGCGTCGCCGACAAGCTGGTCTATGCGAACGATCCGCCGGGCGATGTTCAGGCCTTCGACGTCAGATCGGGCCGTCGCGTGTGGAGCTTCAGCCCGGTGCCGCGCAATCGTCGCGACAAAGCGACGCAGTCGTGGGCAAACGAATCCTGGCGCACGATCGGACACACGAACGTCTGGGCGCCGATGAGCGTCGACGAGGAGCGTGGCCTCATCTACCTCCCGGTCAGCACGCCAAGCAACGATTGGTACGGCGGTGCGCGCAAAGGCGACAACCTCTTCGCCGAGTCGATCGTGTGCCTCGACGCGCGGTACGGCGAGCGCGTATGGCATTTCCAGACGGTCCATCACGGCCTGTGGGACTACGACATTCCGGCGGCGCCCGTGCTCGCGGACGTGAGCATCGAGGGCCGCACGCGACCGATCGTCGCCGTGCCGACGAAGATGGGTTTCCTGTTCGTGTTCGATCGAACCGACGGCACACCGATCTGGCCGATCGTCGAGCGCTCGGTGTCGGCGAGCGACGTGCCGGGCGAGCTGGCGTCGCGATCGCAGCCCGTCCCGACGAAACCCAAGGCCTTCGCGAAGCAGGGATTCGGCTTCGACGATCTCGTCGACTTCACGCCGGAAATCAAAGAGCGCGCTCTCGAAGCGATCAAGGACTACCGCGTTGGACCGCTGTTCACGCCACCGTCGCGCGAGGGAACGATCGTGATGCCCGGTGCGATCGGCGGCTCGGGGTGGGGCGGCGCCGCGCTCGATCAAGCGTCGGGGATGATCTACATCAAGGCCACGAATCAGCCCGCGCTCTACAAGATCGTCCAGCCGACGAAGACGGACACGCTCGACGCGGACTACACCGCGGACCTCTCGGCGCAGGGACTGCGCGTCACCATTCCGGCGCGCGACAGCACGCAACGCCCGTTGTCGCTCCCGATCAACAAGCCGCCGTACGGAACGCTGACGGCCATCGATCTTCGCACCGGCGACACGAGATGGACGATCCCGCTCGGCGACACCCCGGCGATCCGGAACAATCCGGCGTTGAGGGATTTGAAACTGCCGCCGCTCGGCGTGGCGGGATCGCCGGGGCCGATCGTGACGGCGGGCGGGCTGGTGTTCGCCACCGGTGGCGGCGCGACGTTGTACGCCATCGATTCGAACACCGGAAGCACGCTCTGGTCCTCGGAGCTCGGCCAGAACGCCTACGCCGTGCCGATGACGTACAAGACGCGATCGGGGCGCCAGTTCGTCGTGATCGCGACCGGTGCGGCCAACGGCGCCAAGCTGGTGGCGTTCGCTTTGGCGCAGTGACGTCCGTCTCGCGTCTCATCGCCTTCGGGCAAATCGCGAGCGTCGGGGTCGGCACGGCGATTCTGCTGCGTGTGTGGCAGCACAGTCACGACGCCGCGATCATCGCCCTGTTTGCCTGCGCCATCATCGGCGGCGGACTCACGCTCTACGGCATGCGCGCCCTCGACGCGGACCGACGCGCGGCCACGGACCTCGCGCGCGCGATGGCCGAGGAACGCCAGCTCAAGCAGACCCTCGAGCACGCGGTGGAGACGCGCACGACGCAGTTGGAAGACGCGCAGCGAGTTCTCCAGCGCATGTGGTGGCTCGGCCAGCAGATCACGCTGGAGCTCGATTCGCAGCGCGTGATCGATCGCTATCTGGAGGCCGTCGTCGACATCGCCCAAGCGGACAGCAGCGTGATCGGCATGCTCGAGGAGGACGGCCGCATTCGATTCGTCGTCGGCACCGGCCTCGGCGGCCAGCTGATCGGGGCGACGATTCCCGTCGCTGGCTCGGCGATGGGTCGGGTGATGCGGAGCGGCGTGGCCTGGACGGTCGCGGACGTCAATGCGCACAGGGACGAATTCGATCAAGCGCTTTTCGATCGGATCACGGACCAGATCGCGTCGCTGGCGATCGTGCCGATCTCCCGTCGCGGCGAGTGCATCGGCGCGGTGACGGTGGCCACGAAGGCGTACCGCGAATTCACGCCGGCAGACCTCGAGCGCATCGAGGCGATGGGCGACCTCGTCTCGGTCTCCATGGAGAACGCGGAGCTGGTGGAGACGCTGCGTCAGGCCGAGTGGCGCTTTCGCACCCTGTTTCGTGCCGCGCCGGATGCGGTCCTCACGCTGATGCAGGGCGGGCACATTGGAGAAGCCAATGACGCCGTTCGCGAGATCACCGGCGTCGATCCGCTGTACGTGGCGGGGCGTCCGATCCTGGATTTCGTCGTCCAGGGAGATCGCGACAAGCTGCAGGCCGCGATCGACGCGACCTTCGCGGGGACGCCGACGCGTGTCGAGGCGGCGTTCCAGATCGAGGCGGACGGGCCGGTGACGCGGCGCATCGTGGCGCTCGCGATGACGCGGCTGCCCGAGGCCGATCCGCCGAGTGTGCTCGTGGTGGGCCGTGACATCACGAGCGACCGGGAGATGCGCGGCCGCCTGATGGAGTCCGACCGACTGGCCGCGGTGGGGGAGTTGGTCGCGGGCGTTGCGCACGAGGTGAACAACCCGCTGAGCAGCATCAGCGCGTTCGCGCAGTTGCTGTTGCGCGACGGAGGTCTCACGCCGTCACAGCGCGAGTCGGTCGACGTCATCAAGTCCGAGACGCAGCGCGCGAGCCAGGTTGTAAAGGATCTGCTGGCGTTCGCGCGTCGAAGCGAAGCGCTGCGCGAACCGCTCGACCTCAACGGGCTTTTGTCACGAACGCTGCGGATGCGCGGGTATCAACTGACGTCGAACAAGATCCAACTCGAGACCGATCTTGCGACGGAGCTGCCGGCGGTGTTCGGCGACGCGCGACAGCTCCAGCAGGTATTCCTCAATCTCGTCACGAACGCGATCCAGGCGATGATGACACTCGGCGGCGGGACGCTGTTCGTGACGACGCGCCGCGAGGAACCGTGGATCGTCGCCGAGGTTCGCGACACCGGACCGGGCATCCCGGCTTCGGCGCGCGCGCACATCTTCGAGCCGTTTTTCACGACGAAGGGTGAAGGCGAGGGGACGGGCCTCGGCTTGAGCGTCAGCTACGGAATCGTGACGGCGCACGGCGGCGCGATCGAGCTCGTGGACACGTCGACGGCGGGAACGACGTTTCGGGTGTCATTCCCGGCGGCGGACGACGCGGTGCTCGACCTCCCTTCGGGAGAAACGAGCACGATCGCCAAGCGCTCGGCGATCGCGGGCACTCGGCTGCTGTTCATCGACGACGAGCCGACCTTGCGGTCGGGGATGCAGGCCTTCGGCGAGCTGCGTGGATTCCGCGTGCTGACGGCCGGTAACGGGCTCGAGGGGCTCGAGATGGTGCGTACGTCACAGATCGACGCGATCGTGTGTGATTTGCGTATGCCGGGAATGGACGGCACGGCGTTTCACGAGCGGCTGCGCCAGGATCGGCCTGGACTGGCTGCACGAACGGTGTTCATTACAGGCGACGTGGTTGCGGGCGGCGGGCGTGCGTCGTCGCATCGACAGCCCGTTCTCACCAAGCCGTTCACGTTCGAAAAGCTCGAGGAGACCCTCGTCGCGGTGATGCGCGGCGCGCCGGCGGCGACGCCGGTCGGATGGCCTTGAGACGACGCGACTTCGACGCGAGACGATGCCGACTTTCTTTCCGCACACGACGATCGAGCTGCGAGTCGAGGAGCCGAAGGCTTTTCGAAAATTCTCGTTTTCGCTCGTCGAGATGGCGATCGTCACGGGCGTGCTGCTGCGGCTCTATCGCGTGCTCGTTCTCACGCACGCGCTGAACAACTGGCTCTACTTCGGCATCGCCGCCGCGGTCGGCGCGATCTTCCTGCTTGGCGCATTGACGGCGCATCTCGCCAACTTTCCGCTGCACCAGTACATCTGGCGCGCGCCGGCGTTCGCGCTGATCGAGGTCGCCGCGGAGATGGCGATGAGCGCGGTGCTCATCGCTCTGCACCATGAGCGGAACGGCAGCGTGCCGGCGCATTGGGACGACTGGGTCGGGATGGGGCTGAACGCGCTGCTCGTCCGCGGTCTGCCGATCGTGATCTGGGGGCTCGTCCTCGCGGGTGTCGTGCAGCTCGTGCGGCGCACGATCGTGCACGAGGAAGACGAGCCAGAGGTCACGAAGCCCGAGTGAGTCGAGCGGACTGACTGCAGATCCCTCGCTGCGCTCGGGATGACGTCGTACTTTCGTCCTCATGCGCATACTCCCGCTCGCCCTGATGGCCGCGGCCGCGACGGCCGCCGGCGCTCAGCAGATTCGAACGTATCGCCCTTTCGGAACGCTTCGCGACCAGGCCGCGACACAACAGGCCTGGCTCGACGAGCGCATGAAGACGGTGCTGCCCGCGCTCATGAAAAAGCACGGCGTCGACATGTGGATCGTGCCGATGCGCGAGTACAACGAGGATCCGGTGTTCTCCTCGATCGTCTCGCCGACGACGTTTGCGGCGCGCCGGCGCACGATCTACCTGTTTTCCGATCCGTGTGCGTTCACGCGCGCCGACTGCGCCAAGCCGTTCGAGCGGCTCGCGATGGGCGGCACGTCACAGGGCGGCGTCTATCGGGCGATTCGATCGACCAAGCCCGCGGCCGGGCCCGCCGGCGGCCAGGTGCAGGCACAGGCCGAGCTGTGGGGCGACGAGCAGTGGCAGGTGTTGAAGACCGAGATCGAAAAGCGAAATCCCAAAGTCGTCGCGATCGACGTGTCGCGCGTCTTTGCCTTCAACGACGGACTCTCTGCCGGTGAGCTCGAGGGGATGCGCGCAGCCCTCGGTCCCGCGATCGCGGCGAAGTTTCAGCACGCCGACGATCTGGCGCTCGATCTCATCGCCACTCGGCTGCCGAGCGAGACCGCCGCATATCGCACGCTGCAACAGGTCGTGTGGGGCATCATCGACACGGCGTTCTCCAACGTCGTGATCACGCCGGGCAAAACGCGCACGGACGACGTCGTGTGGTGGATGCGCCAAAAGGTCAACGATCTCGGCATCGGGACGTGGTTCCATCCGTCGGTCGAGGTGCAGCGAAAGGGCGCGACCGACGCCCAGCTTGGCGAGAACCCGATCATCCAGAAGGGCGACGTGCTGCACTGCGATTTCGGCATCACGGCGATGCGACTCAACACCGACACGCAGCACATGGGGTACGTGCTACTCGACGGCGAGACGGATACGCCGGCTGGACTCAAGGTTGCATTGGCACATTCGAACAAGCTGCAGGACATCGTCATGGGCGAGATCAAGCCCGGCCGAACCGGCAACGAGATCCTGGCATCGGCGCGCGCGAAGATGACCGCGGCCGGAATCGACGGCACGGTCTACTCGCATCCGATCGGCGTGAACGGCCATGGCGCGGGGCCGCTGATCGGCCTCTGGGATTATCAGGACGGCGTGCCCGGCCGCGGCGACGCCAAGGTGATCCCGAACATGTGGTTCTCGATCGAGCTGCAGGCGACGTCGAAGGTGCCGGAGTGGAACAACCAGCCAGTGCGGTCAGCGCAAGAGGAGGACGCTGTGGTCGGCCCCGATGGTTCGATTCATTGGGCGTTGGCGCGTCAGACTGCGTTCCATCTCGTTCGGCCGAAATAGCGGATAAAAGCTCACCACGGATCGGCACGGTCACTGACGGACGGACACGGAACAGCGGAAACCATTCTTCTTCTCTAAAAAGCCGCTCGGGATGCCAAGTGTGGCGTCCCCGAGCGGCTTTCTCAAAGAAATTTCTCTTTTCGCTGTTCCGTGACTGTCCGTCTACGACCGTGCCGGTCCGTGGTAAAAGGCCCTCGCCATACCCTCTAGAACTTCACACGCAAGCCAGTCATCAGCGTCCGTCCAGGCAGCACCGTCACGTTGTCGGGCTCGTCGCGCTGATAGTTGAGCAGATTGTCTCCGCTCACTTCGAACGTGAACATTCCACGGACGTCGTGTGACAGCGCGGCGCGGAGGCGCATGCCCCCGTCATACCGGCGCCAGTACTGGCGAAGCTGCTGCCCCATCAGGTCGTGCGTCGTGTGGAGCCCGGAGTTGTAGGCGCTCGCCAAGCCAAGCTCGTCGTAGTTGACCCAGTCGATCGCGCGCGCGCCGCCGAATGACGCGGACCACCCCTCGCCAAGCCACGAGAAGTTGAGACTGCCGGTGCGCGCGGGCACCTGCAGCATCCGATCGCCCGCGCGAAGATCGCCCTGATAGCCCTGAGCGACGTTCTCGACGCGGCTCGAGACCAGCGACAGCGTTCCGGAGATCGTGAGCCGAGAGATGCTTCCCGATGTCTCCATCTCCCATCCGGAGTTGTTGATCACCCCGACGTTCTCGAGCTCGTAGCGGAAGCGGCGCGAGAGCGGATTCGGATCCGCCGGAAGCATGACCTCCTGAATCAGCCCGGACGCGCGCTGATCGAAGCGAGTCGCGCGGAACGACAGGATCCGTCCGAGTGAGACATCGACTCCGGCCTCGGTGCCCGCCTGCTTCTCCGGTCCGAGCGGTCCCTGCGACGACGCTCCGTACGCATTCTGCCACAGCTCCGCATGCGAGAACGTCGAGGCCGGACGGATGCCTTCACCGTAGGCGCCGCGCAGCTTGACCGAGATCGGTCCGTAGTCTTTCGCGGCCGCGACGCCGACCATCGGCAGCGTCGCGATCTCGCTGCCGGGAAGACGTGAGTCGCGCTCGAAGCGAACGCCGCCCGTGAAGAAGACCGTGTTGTCGAATGATGCGTTGGCCTGCCCGGTCAGCCCCGAGTTGGTCTCCCACGAGCTGACCATTCGGTCGTTGAGCGTTCCGGGAGCGGCGAGGTGTTCTGGCAGGCCGAACGGCTGCGCCTCGAGCGTCGTCGCGCGGAACAGGCCGTGCTCGAGCGACACCGTCACATCCGCCTGCCTGGACTCGCTGGTGGCGACCTTCAGGACGCTCGTTCCACGCATCGTCACGCGATCGGCGCCGCCGCGCGCGCGAAGAAGGGCTGAGTCGGCAGGGCTGATGATCGGCGTCTGATTCATCTGCACGTTCCACAGCCGGTAGCCGTCGACGCCGATCGTGGCGGAGTGCGTGAGCCGATCGCTCGCGGCGTACGTCGCCGTGCCGCCGAGCGTGTACTCGTGCACCGATCGCGGCGGCGTCGCTCCGTTCAGCGTTCCGGTCGTCGTGTCGATCGGCGGGCGCGACGACGGCGCGAGCAACGGACTGCCGGCGCTGCCGGCTTCCTCCATGAAGTAGCGAGCCGTCGCCGTGAGCGTCGTCCGCTCGCCGACGGCCTTCGCGCTTCCGGACGCATTCAAATCGCGGTTGAAGCCGCCGGGAATGAAGTCGCCGACGCTGCCGCCGGAAATGTGGAAGTCCGCCGAGCGGAGACCCGTTCCCGTCGAGATGCTGAGCGCGTGGTTTTGCGCGAGCACCCCGTGCGAGTAGTCGCTCTGCATGATGCCGGCACTCGAGCGCAGCGACGTGTGCTCGCCGTCGGGACCGGTGCCCTCGGCGCGCGTCACGATGTTGATGACGCCGCTGATCGCGTCGGTCCCGTACAACGCCGATCCTTGTGGCCCGCGAATCACCTCGATGCGTTCGATCGCGTCGGGAGCGAATCGGCTGATGAGCAGCGGATTCGCGACCTCGATGCCGTCGATGTAGACCTTCGGATAGCTCAGCCCGAACGAGCTCGCGCCGCGAATGCTCGCGTACGAGCTCATCAAGCTCGTCGGCGACTGCGTCCACGACCACACGCCGGGAACGCGCCCATCGAGAGCACCGGACAACGATGTCGCGTCTTCGCGGGCCAGCTGCCGTCCGTCGAGAACGTCCACGCCGACTGTCGCGTCGCGCTTGGGCGAATTGACCGCGGGCTCCGTCACGAGCACGCGATCGAGCACGCCGATCGCCGGCGTCAGCTCTGCGGATGCCGTCGGGCGCGGCGCGCTCGGCTTCCGCGGCGCGAGCACGACCTGATCGCCGCCCACGGCGATCGGCGTGACGTTCGCGCCGAGCAAGAGCTGGCTGAGCACGCGCCCGACCGGGGCGGCGCTGGCGTCGAGACAGGCCGCCCGATCGAGCGGCACGACGCCTGAGCTGTACGACAGGCGGATCTTCGCGATCGCCGACACCCGGTCGAGCGCATCCCGAAGCGACAACGCGGCTGCGTGCGTCGAGACGAGACGGTCGAGCGGAGCGGACCACTGCGCGGACGCGAGGAGCACGGAATCGGCCGGCGATACGACGCACTCGCGCGCTTGCGCGGACGCAGCACGCGCCGCAAAAAGCGCTGCCGCGCCGCTCACCACCGAGCGACGTATCCGCACGTTCACTGATTCACCGACTATGGGGTGATCCGCTACTCAGATGAAGCGTTGCGCTGTTCCCCCGCCGTTCGACGCGCGCGCCGACCGAGAGGGCAATACTTGTTAACACCTGATCGACCGGATCGTTTCCCCGAACCGTCGTCGTGAGCGGCACGCTCAAGAGTGACGAATCGGCGACCTGGAGGTCGACCCCGAACCACCGGCGGACCTCGCCGGCAACCCGGCGCATCGAGGCGTCTCGGAACTCGAGCACGCCATGCGTCCAGCTCGAATCGGCGGGCACCACGGCGTTCCGATACGCCCGGACCGATCCATTGGCGGTCAACGAACCACGATCTCCCGCCGCGAGCGTCGCGCTTTCACCGGCGCCAGCGGCATGAAGCCGAACACTTCCCGAAATGACGGCGACCGTGGTCGTGTCGCGAACGTCGCTCTCGATCGTGAAACTGGTGCCGAGGTCTTCGACGATGGCATTGGCGACGTGTACCGAGAACGGTTTCGCAGGATCATGACGGACATCGAAATACGCGTCGCCCACGAGCTCGACCGACCGCGAGGTCGTCCCGAAGTCGCCTGACACCGTCAGCCGGCTCTCGGGCCCGAGGATGACGCGCGAGCCATCAGCGAGCAAAACCGAATCCCGTTGGCCGGTTTTCGTCGCAAAAGTTTTCGGGGCGGCGGGTGCGGCGATCGGCGCCGGCGGCCTCGTCATCACGAACGCGACGAACGCCGCGGCAGCGGCGAGCAACCCGGCGCCGGCATACGCACGACCGCGGTTCCACCCGCCGCGCGACACCGTCACCGGCCGAGTGGTCGCCTCGCGATCCATGCGTTGATGAACCTTGGTGAGCGCCGCCTCGACGTTCACGTCGACTTGGGCGTATAGCTCACTGGGGGAACTGATCCTCGAGAAGAGCTCTTTCTCGCCCGGATGGTCGTCGAGCCACTGTTGGACGCGTCCATGCTCCTCGGCGGGGCTTTCTCCGGCGAGGAATCGCGCGATAGCGTCCCAATCGGGACCGCTCGCGGTCGGGTCTGTGGGGCGCGAGCCGTGCTGCGTCATACCCTATCGACACGCAATGAAATGAGTACCCTTAGTCGGATCATGCACCGATCGGTGGAGTATACGAGAACGCCCCTGATGGGAACAGACGCGACCCGCCCGGGCGTCGCCGGAACCTTCGCCTTCGTGTCATGGAAGAGCGCGGCCTTCTCGATCGGCTGAAGTCGGGCGATCAGGCGGCGTTCGATGCCATCTTTCGGACGCACTACGCGCATTTGGTGGGCTTCGCGCAGGGAATGCTCCGCGATCGCGCCGCCGCCGAGGATGTCGCGCAGGAGGTGATGCTCGAGCTGTGGCGCCGCCGAGCCGAGCTGGCGATCTCGGAATCGTTGCGGGCCTATCTGCTGCGCGCCACGCGCAACCGGTCGCTCAATCAGCTGCGGCACGCGAACGTCGCGCGGCGAGCCGAACCGCACGTGGTCGGCGAGGAAAGTGTGAACGCCACCGGTACGTCGCAGCTCGTCGCGAACGAGCTGCAGAACGGCGCTCGCCGACGCCGTCGCGGAATTGCCGCCCGCCTGTCGCGAGGTCTTCGAGCTGAGTCGCGGTCAGGGACTACGCTACGCGGAGATCGCCTCGACCCTCGGGATCTCCATCAAGACGGTGGAGTCTCAGATGGGAAAAGCACTAAGACATCTTCGCGCGCGCCTCGCCGCGTGGCTTCCGGAGACGGACGCACTATAGTCGTGATCTCGCGCACACCGGATCGGGGTGTCGCCGCGACAATGTGTCTGGGTCTCTAGAACCCCTGAACAGGATGTCGCGATGAAGAGAATCATCGTCGCTTCTGCCGCCCTTGCGTTGATGACGGCCGCGGCGTGCAGCAGCAGCAACGAGCCAAACGCTCCCGCAAGTCAACTGGCGCTCACGATGGCCTCGGCGTTCAGCACGGTGCCCGAGGGCTTTAGCGATCTCAATAGTAGCTTCGTGGGCGACGCGGGCGGATCGTTCACGCCCGTGTTTGGAATGATGGCCCGCGGCCGTGGTCTCCCCGGCTTCGGCTTGGGCGTCCCGGGCTTCGGGCTCGGCTTCATGGGCGGCGGACTGTTCGGCGGATTCTGGGGCGACGATTTCGGGTTCGGCTTCATTCCGATCGACCACTCGTGCCAGTTCGACGCCGGCACTGGACTCGTCACGTGTGGACCGCACACGCGCGGTGGACTCACCGTGACGCGCGTGCTGCAGTTCCAGACGACGGCGGGGAAATCGCAGGCCGCGTTCGACACCACGACAAACTCCGTGTCCGTGAAGATCACGGTGACCGGCACGACGACGCACCGCGGCGACACGCAGAGCACGGTCGATCTGGCGAGCAACCAGTCAGTGAGCGGGCTCGCGAAGGGCAGCACCGCGCGCACGGTGAACAGCACGTCGGCCGGGACGGAAAGCGCCACCGGCACGTCGCACGAAGGATCGTTCACCGCGAAGCGCGTCGCGGGCGATACCGTGAAGGGCGTCATGATTCCGTTCCCGACGTCGACGGCGCATTTCCCGTATCCGACCGCGGGCAGCGTCACGCGATCCATGTCGACGACCGTGCAAATCGGCAGTCAGGCCGCGACGACGTCGTCGCGTCGCGAAATGATCACCTACGACGGGTCGGCAACGGCCAAGGTCGTCATCACGCAGGACGGAGTGACGCAGAACTGCACGCTACCCCTGCCGCACGGTCGGCTCAGCTGCTCGTGATTAAGAAAAGACTGTGATCGTGAGAGCAGGGTCGTAATTCGATCGCGTGTCTGAATGAATGGAAGCCGGCCCGGGTGGGGGTTCGGTTCTCCAGTCTGGAAAGCCAGCGGGGTGGTGCCGACACGAGAGCGGCATCATCCCGTTGGTTTTTTGGGGACGGAGGTTGCTCGACGAGAGGCGCACGGCGAACCCGCGAACCGCGACGACGAACCGCGACGGCGAACCGCGACGGCGAACCGCGACGGCGAACCGCGACGACGAACCGCGACGACGAACCGCGAACGGCGAGCAATGTGTGGGGAGTGGCAACGTCCGTGGTTCGCCTCACGCGGCTCGCGCTCCGGCACGCCGCACGCCAACGCCGCTCCCGTTCCGACACGCCGTTCGCCGTTCGCCACTCGCTCTAGCGGTCGCCCACTCCGCGGCGCATCCTAGCAGATGCGCGACTCGTCGCTCCTCAAAGTCCTCGGCCTCTCGTTCGGCCTCGCCGTCACCGTCGGTAACTCGATTGGCGGCGGCATTCTCCGAACGCCCGGCGACATTGCGTCGCTGCTGCCGAATCCGTGGTTGTTCATCGGCATCTGGGTCGTCGGCGGGCTCTACGCGCTCCTCGGCGCGAATGCCCTGGCGGAGCTCGGCACGATGCTGCCGCGCAGCGGCGGGCAGTACGTGTTCGCGCGCCACGCGTTCGGGAACTACGCGGGGTTTCTCGTCGGCTGGGTCGATTGGATCTCCACCTGCGCCTCCGTCGGCGCGATCTCGCTGGTCCTCGGCGAGTCGATTGCCTCGGTCGGGTCGCTGTCGGCGCGAACGGCAACGCCCATCGCGATGGCCATCGTCACGGTCTTCACCGGCCTGCTCGTGCGCGGAACGCGGCTTGGTGATTTCGCGCAGCGCATCACGAGCCTCGCGAAGGCGCTCGCGCTGCTCGCGCTCGTCGCCGCGTGTTTTCTCTTCGCCGGCCGCGCGCACGCCGAGCCGGCGGTGCAGGCGGTGACGTCGCCGGCGACGTCGATGTTCGCGGCGTTCATGCTCGCGGCGCAGTCCGTGATCTACACATACGACGGCTGGTCGGGCCCGATCTATTTCTCCGAAGAGCTGGGCGACTCGGCGACGCAGATTCCTCGATCGATGTTCTACGGGCTGCTCAGCGTCGCGCTCATCTATCTGTCGATCAACATCGCGTTCATCACCGCGCTGCCGACGTCGGCGCTCGCGGGGTCGCCGCTCGCGGCCGCGACCGTCGCGAAGGCGATCTTCGGCTCCGCCGGCGAAACGCTCGTGCGCCTCGTCGTCATCGCGTCGCTCCCGAGCGCCGTGAATGCGTGTTTGCTCATGGCGTCGCGCGTCCTGTACTCGGTCAGCCGCGACGGGCTCGGGTTTTCGATGACGACGCACGTGAACAAGGGCGGCACGCCGGTCGCCTCGCTCGTCGCGAGCGGCGCCGTGGCGCTCACGTTCCTCGCGACCGGCACCTTCGAGACGATGATCGCGATCGCCGCCTTCTTCTTCGTCGCCGACTACACGCTGTCGTTCCTCGCCGTGTTCCTGCTGCGGCACCGTGAGCCGAACGCGGCCCGTCCATATCGCGCGAAGGGACATCCGTGGACGACCGGATTCGTTCTGGCCGGCTCGTTGGCCTTTCTGACGAGCGCGGTCATCGCCGACCGGCGAAATAGCCTGTTCTCGCTCGCCATTGTCGTCGTCAGCTATCCGGTTTTCCGGCTGATGCGCGCCCGGCGCGTGTCCATCGCTTCCGTCGGGTCGTATCTTTGAGGAGTAGGAATCCCAAGCACCTGAGTCAGGAGCACTTCATGATCAAGCGAGACAAGGAGCTGATCGTCGTCGGCGATCGCGTGCTGGTCCGGTGCGAGGAGGGCGAGGAGCGGACGAACGTCGGCCTCTACCTGCCGCCGACCGCACTCGAAAACCAGGCCGTGCAGGGTGGAACGATCGTCGCGACCGGGCCGGGACTTCCGATGCCGAGTCCGGATTCGTTCGGCGACGAGCCGTGGCGCGCCCCGGAGCGCCCGACGAAGTTCATCCCGATGCAGGCCCGCACCGGCGACTACGCCCTGTTTTTCCGCAAAGCGGCGGTCGAGATCACGTTCGAGGGCGACCGGTATCTCGTGGTTCCGCAGGCAGCGATCCTGGCTCTCGTCCGCGACGAATAAACTGACCCGTATCCCGGCAGCACGTTATGCGACTTCCCCAGCAGATGTACGACGAACGCCTCGTCACCCCGATGCGCCAGGAGCTCACCCGACTCGGCGTGAAGGAGCTCCGCACGCCCGAGGAGGTGGACGCCCAGTTGACCGCCGCCAAAGGCACGACGATGGTCGTCGTGAACTCCGTGTGTGGGTGTTCCGCGCGCATGGCGCGACCCGCGGTCGCGATGGCGCTTCGGAATGCCGTCACTCCCGACGTGTCGACCACCGTCTTCGCGGGCCAGGACGTCGAAGCGACCGCGCGCGCTCGCGGCTATTTCACCGGCTATCCGCCGTCGTCACCGCAGATTGGACTCCTGAAGGACGGCGAGCTGGTCTTCATGCTCGAGCGCTGGCAGATCGAGGGCCGGCATGCCGAGGCGATCGCGCACGATCTCGTCGAGGCGTTCGACAAGTACTGCGCGAAGTAACGACGACCGCAGATTCCTCGCCGCGCTCGGAATGACAAAAGGGCACACCCACAGGCCGGTGTGCCCTTTTTGTCGCCGAGCGCGAGAGCTACTTGTGGTTCAGCGACCAGACGAACGCCGCGACCGCCTTGATCTGATCGTCCGTGAGCGGCGCCGGCGCGCCACCCCGCGCGGGCATGGCGCGCTTGTGCGACGTGTCCTTGACCGCCGCCACGGGCACGCCGCTGGTGATGATGCGCACGAAGTCATCGTACGATCCGTTCACCTGGAGGAAATGACCCGCGGTCAGATCCGGGCCATTGGCCCGTCCCTTGGCGTCGGGGCCGTGACAGTTGCGGCAACCGCGCGCATGGAAGATCGAGTCGCCGAGAGCGATCGACGCGGGTGTGACGGCCGACGGCGTCGCCGACGTCGCGGCGCGTGATGCAACACCGCCGGCTGGCGCTGGCGCCGACGTTGCGCTCGTTGTGCTCTTGGAGCACGCGACGATCGTCGCGGCCGCGAGGAGCAATACCGCCGGGTGACGCAGGAAGTTGTAGCTCATGGGGGCGAGGAGAAGTGGAGGTCCGTCGGCGTCAGTCTCTTTCCGCTGATTACGAATACTTGGCATCCGACGTTCGATCCTGCTTCGGCGGCACATCGTCGTCGCCGTCGAGCGCGAACACTGGAAGCTGTAGTCGCCACGCGATGGACGCTAGTCGAACCGCGGCAACGACGATCATGCCCATCCAGGTGGCAACTCCTCGGGACGCGCCGGCGGCCGCCGCGGCGAAATACACCGCCGTCCCGAGGATGGCGGCGCTGGCGTACAGGTCCCGCCGCAGCACCAATGGAATCTCGGCGACCAGGACGTCTCTCACCGCGCCGCCGGCCGCACCGGTGATGGTCCCGAGGACGATGCCGCCGAGGGCTGGAACGCCGGCGCGTTCGGCGATCTGCGCGCCGGTCACGCTGAACATGGCGAGACCCACGGCGTCGGCGTAGAGCAGCGCCGCGGCGGGTGCCGGTCGCCACCGAACGTAGGCGACCGTCACCAGCGCCGACGCGACGATGACGATGATGTACGTCTGGTCGGCGAGCCAGAAAATGGGGTGGCGGTTGAGCAGGACGTCGCGAATCGTGCCGCCGCCGACGGCGGTCACGAGTGCGAGGACGATCACTCCGAGGAGGTCGAGTCGCTTGCGGCCCGCGGCGAGCGCGCCGCTGACGGCGAAGACGGCGACGCCGATCAGGTCGAGCGTGTAGAGCAGCACGCCGTCAGTATAGTGGTCGCCGGGTGGCTGCGACCACCCGGCGACTGTCAGGCGATGCCCATGTGGAATCGAGCGAACCGCCTGATCTGAATGTTCTCGCCCGTGCGCGCCGACGTCTGGCGCAGCAGCTCGGCGACGGTGATGTCGCCGTCGCGCACCCATGTCTGGTCCATGAGAACGACCGACCGGAAGTACGCGTCCATCTTTCCGTCCACGATTCGGATGGCGAGATGGGCCGGCTTGGCGCTCGCACGCACCTCGGCCTCGAAGGCGCGGCGCCGTTGCGCGACGGTCTCCGGGGGCAGCGCATCGCGCGTCACCGCGATGGGCGCGGCGCCGGCGACTTGCTCGGCGAGGTAGCGAACCAGCGTCCTGAAGTCGTCGGTGCGCGCGACGAAGTCGGTTTCGCAGTTGACTTCGATCAACACGCCGAGCGTGCCGTTGTGGTGCACGTAGCTCGCGATGACGCCTTCGCCGGTCGGTCGTTCGCCCCGGTCGTCGAGCGCCACGGTGCCGAGGGCGCGCAGCTCGGCGGTGGCGAGATCGAGATCGCCGCCGGTCCGCTCGAGGATCTGCTTGCACTGCAAGACGCCGGCGCCAGTGCGTCGCCGGAGCTCCTGGATCTGATTGATGGACAAGACGTTGATCATGTGAATTCTCTCATTGGTATGGTTCGGAACAGCGGCCCGGGTCGGCGGGCGTCGAGCCCGCATCTCGTCGCCGTGCTCCCCGCGGTCCCGGCGGTCGGCCCATGGGATGGTCGCGTGGCGGCGCCGCGCTCTGTCGTCGTTGAGCTACGGTTCCCGGCGGCGCGCGGCTACGGCCCATACGCGCCGATCGTGTCTCGTGCGTCTCGCCGGTGGGCGAGCCAGACGGAGGGCGCGTACCGAGTAGGGGAGTCGCGTGTCCTTCTACCCGAGCGTCACGTCTGGCCGCCTGTCGGCGGAACTGCGTCGGTGATTGCGGTTGCTGTCGTGCACCTCCCTAGAAATCGAACGCCCCGCCTGCGCGACGGCGCAGGCGGGGCGTTGGAACGCTCCCTCGACTGATCGAGGACGAGTTACGCGCGTCCTCGTGTCGCAGTCGCTGCACCATCTGGTGTCGGGCGCCAATCCAGCGCGCCTGAAATGCCCCGTTCGTCGAGACTCGCCGAGCCCCGCGCACCGGTGACCGGCGCGCCCCACGCCGCGACGGTCCGGGAGAGACCCGGCTGTCGCATGCTGGCGGCTTGGCGATTCGTGAACGTGATCATCGAATTCCCTTCAAGGTTCGTGAACGAGCTGGTCCGAAAACAAAAGTCGCGCCTCCGATGGACGACTCGATGCACCTTTTGCACCGAGAAGGTCGTTGTCCGCGCGCGAAGCACGGGGTAACGACGGTGAAACATCGGGACGCGACTCCCAGGTCCGCCAACCTAAGCTTTTTGATCGTCAGCGTCAAGTAGGCTGTGAAAGAATATGAGCGAGACGTTCGCGTCAGCCACCGGGCTCTTCACATGTGATCCCCGCCACAGGAATCAACTCGAACTGACCCCGCGAGGCATTCACACGCCACGCCTGCCGGATCTTCGCGAACGTCGTCACGCCCGGCTCGTTGACGACGATCGCGACCACGCGCGAATCGAGCTTGCCGCCGACGTCGCACGACGCCATGAACAGCCGCTCGTCGCGGCCCAGCGGCGGCACTCTGAGCTCGGCGCGCACCGTCCGGGCCGGCGTCGCCCGCGCGGTGTGCGAGAGCGAGTCGAACCAGATCATCTCGCCGCGCGGCGTTTTCACCCGCGCCAGCTCGTACTCCCCCGTGGCTCGGCTCGCCGGCAGCACCGCGCCCGCGACCAGCGTCACGCCCTTCGGGAGCGATTCGTAGCGATTGCCGACAAAAGAGCCGCGCGGTCCGAGGGGCGGCTGAGCCGAGGAGACGTGCGCCGGCGCGGACGAATCCGTGGCGTGCTTGCCCGAGGTCGCTCGCGGCGCATCCCGCGAACAGCCCACGGCCACCGCGACAGACGCGACGAGTAAAGTGGCGCTGGCTCTCATCCGAGGCATCAATATGCGGTCGGCGATTCTCGGCAGGCTACTGTCGGCTCACGAAAAAGGCGTAATGCGAATGTGCTGTTCTTCATGCCGCGAACGACTAGTCTCGGACCGTCGCATACAGGTACTGATCTCTGATCACGCCGTTCTTGATTGCGCTGCGAGGCATGAACGCCTCACGCCGATAGCCGGCCTTCTCCAGCGCGCGACACGACCCTGTGTTCTCGGCGAACGGAATCGCGAACACCCGCACGAGGCCGAGCGTGGTGAGCGCGTGCGTCGTCGCCAGCCTGATCGCGGCGGTGACGATTCCGCGTCCCCAAAACTCCTCACCGAGCCAATATCCGAGCTCCGCGCCGATTCGCTCGATGTCGGTTCCTACGGTCAGCGTGATGCCGCCCACCGCGTCGCCGCCGACGTCGATCGCGTAGCTGGGTTGTCCGTTCGCGACCACCTGCGACACCAGGGCCGCGGCCGCGGCTTCCGTGTACGGCGACGGAAACCGGTCGCGCATGTTCGCCCAGATCTTCGGGTTGTCTCCGTGGTGCGCAAGGCTTCGCGCGTCCCCGGGACGCAGCGCGCGCACCGTACACTGCGGTGAGTGAAGCTCCATTCGGCGAACTCTAGATCATCCGGTCGCGGCGAACCAGCGAGTGCTCTCGCCGCCCACCGCAGAGTGCGCTACAATCCGGCACCCAACACTCGAAGCTCGGAGGCTCAATGACTCGCCATGTTCGCGGCGTCGTCGCGCAGGCCGCGATTCTCACGGTCGCCAGTCAGCTCGCGATCGCTCAGGGCGCCACGCCCGTCGCGCAGCAATTCGAGAAGCTGCACTTCCGTTCGATCGGCCCAGCCATCATGTCGGGACGTATTTCCGATCTCGCCGTCTACGAGAAGAACACGGCGATCTGGTACGTCGGCACCGCGCACGGCGGCGTGTGGAAGACGACGAGCAACGGCGCGAGCTTCACGCCGCTCTTGCAGGACAAGGGCCTGCTCGCCATCGGCGACGTCACCGTCTCGCAGTCCAACCCCGACATCATCTGGGTCGGCACCGGCGAGGCGAACAACCGCCAGACGACGTCGTGGGGCGACGGCGTGTGGAAGTCGACCGACGGCGGCAAGACGTTCGAGAACGTCGGGCTGAAGGACTCGAAGCACATCAACCGGATTCTCATCGATCCGAGCAACAACGACGTCGTGCTCGTCGCGGCCGTCGGATCGATCTTCGGCCCCGGAGGCGATCGCGGCGTCTATAAGACGACCGACGGAGGAAAAACCTGGAGGCGCGTGCTCTTCGTCGACGACGAGACGGGCGCGAACGATCTCGTGATGTCGTACACCGATCCAAAGACGATCTACGCGTCGACGTACCAGCGGCGTCGCAGCGCGTGCTGCGTGAACGGCGGCGGTCCTGGCTCGGGCGTTTGGAAATCAATCGACGGCGGCGACACCTGGACGCGGCTCACTACCGGACTGCCAAGCGGTCCACTCGGCCGCATCGGCCTCGACACCTATCGCAAAGACGGCAACATCGTCTACGCGTCGATCGAAGCGCAGGGCCCGCCGGGCGGACGCGGTGGTCGCGGTGGTGAAGGCGCCGACACGACGGCCGAGAGCGGTCGCGGCGCCGGTGGACGCGGTGGACGCGGTGGGCGTGGCGCCGGCGGTGGTGCCGCGGCGGACGCGAGCGAGAGCGGCCTCTATCGATCCGACGACGGCGGCCAGAATTGGCACAAGGTGAGCTCGACGAATCCGCGCCCGCTCTATTTCAGTCAGGTGCGCGTCGATCCGAACAATCCCGATCGCGTGTTCCAGGGCGGCGTCAAGATGTCGCTCACGACCGACGGCGGAAAAACGACCGAAGGCCAGGCGTCGCTCGCCGCGCACGACGACGTGCACGCGATCTGGATCGATCCGAACAACTCGGACCACGTGCTCATCGGCGACGACGGCGGCTTGAGCGTGTCGTACGACGGCGCCAAGACGTGGAACTTCTTCGCCAACGTGCCGGTCGGGCCTGTTCTACCACGTCGGCTACGACATGGCCTATCCGTTCAACATCTGCGGCGGCATGCAGGACAACTACGACTGGTGCGGGCCGAGCGCGTCGCGGTTCGGCGGCGGCATCCTGAACCACGAGTGGTTCCAGATCCAGGGCGGCGACGGCTTCGTCGCGATTCCCGACAAGAGGGATTCGCGCTGGATCTACAGCGAGACGCAGGACGGCAACATCATCCGGCGGAACAAGATCACCGGCGAGTCGAGGCAGATCCGGCCGAACGCGCTGAACGTGACGCCCGCGCCGAAGACCGGCGAGACATTCCGCTGGGAATGGGACACGCCGATGATCATCTCACCGAACGATCCGACGGCGCTGATCGTCGCCGCGAATCGCGTCTTCGTATCGCACGACCGCGGCGACTCGTGGGCGATGATCAGCCCCGACCTCACGTCGAACGCGAGCCGCGACACCATCGTCACGATGGGCCTCAAGGGCTCCGACATCCGCATCTCGCGCGACGACGGCGTGTCGCAGTGGCCGGCGATCGTCACGCTCGCCGAATCGCCGAAGCAGGCGGGCGTGTACTACACGGGCAGCGACGACGGTCTCGTCGTACGTGTCGAAGCGACGGCGGCAAGAGCTGGCAGAACATCACGAAGAATCTGCCGGGCATGCCCGCGGGCGGATGGGTGAGCAAGGTCGCGCCGAGCGCGTACGACGCGGGAACGGTGTACGTGACCGTCGACAATCACCGCCTGAACGACTTCGAGCCGTACATCTGGGCGAGCACCGACTTCGGAGCGACGTTCCACTCGATCGTCGAACAACCTGTCGGGCGAGGTCGTCAAGACGCTCACCGAAGACCAGAAGAACCGCGACGTGCTCTACATCGGCACGGAGACGGGCATCTTCCTCACGCTCGACCGCGGCAAGACGTGGGCGCGTCTCAAGGCGAATCTGCCGACCGTTCGCGTCGACGAGATGACGCTGCACTCGCGCGACAACGCGATGATCGTCGCGACGCACGGCCGCGCGCTCTGGGTGCTCGACCATCTCGAGCCGATTCAGGAGTACACGGCCGCGCAGAACGCCGACGCGAAGCTCTTCACGGTGCCGACGGCGCTCGAGTGGCGGACGAAGGACGACCGCAACGACGAGTTCTGGGGCCATCAGTACTTCCTCGGCGAGAATCCGCCGAACGAGGCGGTCGTTCAGTATTTCCTCAAGTCGCCGATGACGGACCTGAGCCTGCGCGTGAGTGACGCCGCGGGGAAGGTGATTCGCACCGTGAAGATCCCGGCGGCGAAGAGTCAGCCGGGCATTCAGACGGCGTGCTGGGACATGCGCGGCGAGCCGATCGTCGCGCCGGTGGATTCAGGCGCGGGCGGCGGACGCGGTGGTCGTGGAGGCGGTGGAGGACGCGGCGGTCGCGGCGGGTCGGCGGTGCCGGGCGTTCCGCAACCGGTTCCGACGGCCGGCTATCTGCCCGTCGATCCGTGCGCGGTTCAGAGCGACAGCGGCGCCGCCGCGGGTCGTGGCGGTGGTGGCGGCTTCGGCGGTGGCGGTGGACTCGGCGGCCCGGCGCCCTATGTCCTACCGGGCACCTACACCGTGGCGCTGATGTCGGGCGCGAAGGTGATCGATACGAAACCGCTCAAGATCGTGTTCGACTCCGACGTCCACTTCGCCGCGGGCGAGCACGAGCGCTACAACACGATCGTCGCGGACCTCCACGCGATCCAGCGTCGCGGTGTCGCGATGGCGACCGCGCTCAATACGCTGTACCCGCAGATGACCGCCGCCGGCAAGGCCGTCGCCGAGAAGACCGACATCCCAGCCAACGTAAAGGCGCAATTCGAATCCTTGAATAAGGAGCTCGATGCCGTTCGCAAGAAGTTCGGCGTGCCGATCAACGCGGGCGCGGGTGGCCGGGGCGGCGGCGGCGGGGGCCGTGGCGGCGCCGTGGATCCGGACAACGTGCTTGCCAAAACGTCGACGCTGAAGACGCAGCTCGCCAACGTGTGGGAGGCGCCGAGCGCGGCGTCGGTGCGCGAGTACAACGCGGTGAAGGTCGCTCTCCCGAAAGCCGTCGCCGATGGGAATGCGCTGCTAGGAAAAGCGAAAGGGGTGAGTGCAGTCGCTCGCCAAGTATGGCGTGACTCTCAAGGTTCCTGATAGTGTGAAATAGCGTAGAGGTCTATCACGGAACGGCACGGTCGCAGACGGACCGGAACAGATCTGCGGAAACGCCTTTGTTGATGGTGCCGCTCGGGACGCGAATGGCTGCGTTCCGAGCGGCTCTGTGAGAACCGGGGGCCAGCCCAGTCCCAGCGTCTAGAATGCGATAGATCTCCACTGTGTTCACATGACTCGCGGTCACAGTATCCGAATCTTTCTGGCAGACGGCACGGTCACCGGAATCCGCCACGCGGAGGTCGTGAATTGGACGGGTCAGGCCGTTGCGTGCCCGAGCAACCGCGTCGGAGACCTCAAAGAGTGGGAAGAGTCGCAGCGGCCGGGCGTCTATCTCCTTTTCGGCGCGGACGAGGCAACGGGTAGAGCCGCGGGGTACATCGGCGAGGCCGAACATGTCCTGGACCGCATGCAGGATCACCTTGCAAACAAAGACTTCTGGAATGAGATCATCCTGTTTACCAACAAGGATCAAAATCTCACGAAGGCTCATGTGCGCTATCTGGAATCGCGCCTTGTCGACGCCGCGAAGCTCAGCAAGCGCTATGTGGTGCTGAACTCAACCACTCCGACGGCCGCACTGTTGCCGCGAGGGGATCGCGACGCGATGGAGGATTTTCTGGACCAGGCACGCGCCGTCGTGCTCGCCGGAAGCGGTGCTGCTACGAAAGCCGCGGACAGCATGTCAGGGTCGTACAAGACGCTACGCCAAGAAGTTGCTGAATCAGCGTGTTCTGGTTGACGACCAAGTGGCGCTCAAGTTTGCGCAGGATTATCTCTTCTCGAGCCCATCAGCCGCGGCGTGTGTTGTTACTGGCTACGCCATCAACGGCCGCGACGCGTGGAAGACCGCCGATGGAGTATCTATCAGTCAACTCGAGGCATCCCTCTCAACGTAGGCTTCCGCTCGCAAGCATTTTAAACGAACAGCGCACCTGACGAGCGAGCCAAGGATTTGCGCGGCCCGCCGCCGCGCCTCGTTTGAATGCTTTGCAGTTTCGCTGATGCGTTAAACGCCCGCCGTCGATCTCCGACTCGGAAGCATAGTGTAGTCCTGCGCTTCGCAGTATACTTCCTAGTTCATGGATCTCCTCGACCTGCTCAAGCGCCCGGAGGGCAAGACGCTGGAGTTCAAGCGCGATCTCTCCTCCCCTGACGGTGCACTGAAGTCCCTTGTCGCCTTCGCGAATACGGCCGGCGGCACGTTGCTCCTGGGGGTCGAAGACCGCACCGCGCGCGTGCGTGGCGTGCAACACGCCCTCGAGGTCGAAGAGCGGATGGCAAGCCTCATTTCCGATTCGATCGCGCCGCGGCTCGCGCCCGATATCGAGATCCTCCCGTGGCGCCGCACGCAGCTCATCGCCGTTCAGGTCTACCCCAGTCCCGCCCGCCCGCACTACATCAAGCGTGAGGGCGCGGAGACCGGGACGTATGTCCGCGTGGGCTCCACCAACCGCCGCGCCGATGCCGACATGATCCAGGAGCTTCGGCGAGTGGTGCGCGGCGAGAGCTTTGACGAGCAGCCGATGCCCGACCTCGACTCGGAAGCCCTCGACTTCCGAGCAGCTTCCGAGTCGTTCGCGACCGTTCGCAGGCTCACCAGACGCGACCTCGCCACGCTGCACTTGGTGACGAACCATCAAGGACGGCGCGTGCCAACCGTTGGAGGAATACTCCTCTTCGGCTTGGACCGTGCGGCCCACTTTCCAGATGCATGGATCCAGGCGGGTCGCTTTGCCGGTGTCGACAAGACGCGCATCGCCGACCACGCCGAGCTCCGCGAGCTGCCGGTTCGCGCCATCGAGCAGGCGATCCAGTTCATCGAGAAGCACTCCACGCACGGGGCAGAGATTGGGCGAGTCCGCCGCAAGGAGCGCTGGAACCTGCCTCCGCTTGCCGTGCGGGAAGCGCTGATCAACGCCGTCGCGCATGCCGACTATTCGCAACGCGGCGCACCGATCCGCGTCTCCCTTTTTGATGACCGGCTCGAGATCGAGAACCCGGGGCTGCTCCCCGCTGGCCTAACGGTCGAAGACCTCGAGCACGGCGTGTCGAAGCTGCGCAATCGCGTCATCGGCCGCGTCTTCCACGCACTCGGCCTGATCGAGCAGTGGGGGAGCGGCGTTCAGCGGATGATCGCCGCGTGCCGCGAAGCGGGATTGACGCCGCCGCGCTTCGAAGAAATCGCCACCCGGTTCCGCGTGACGATCTACACCGAACGCGTGTCCCGCCCATCGGTCGAGACGACCGACCAAACGATCCTCGATGCACTCTCGGACGGCGAGGGCCGACTGACGAGCGAGATTGCCGCGGTCATTGGCCTCACGCCGCGCGCTACGCGTACGCGACTCGCCCGGCTGGTCGAGAGCGGCCTCCTGCGCGAAGTTGGCACTGGGCCGCAAGATCCGAAGCGACGCTACTTCCGGGTGCAGTGAGGGAGGACAAGCAACGATGGCACTGAAGAAATCGCAACCCTAGTCGTCGCCGGCGGCACGGACGCCTCGCAATCCAAGGACTACGTCCTGACGCTGCTGTAGCGGTTCGCGAGAAACGAATTCGTATCGCTGTTCCGTGATCTTATAAAGCGTTGGCCTCGCAAAATTGGAGACATTGAGAAGTTCGGCCAAGAAGCCTCAATGCGTTTCCAACCAGGAGGCCAACCTTGCGTTTCAACGCTTTATAGGTGCCTGTCGGTCTGTGACCGTTCCGGTCCGTGATAGAGCGTTTCCGCCGGCTATCTCACCGCGCCTTGCACTCTCTCGGCGAACTGCACGGCGATGCGCTCCTGCAACGAATGGCTCTCCACCGCCGAGCAATCGAATCGCTCCCACGACAGCGCGTGTCCCTCGGTCGTTTCGATCAGACGAAGGGTGACGCGAAGGCCAGTCTCAGTCCTCCGCAGACTGCCCTCGATCGCGTGCGAGACGCCAAGCTCATTGCGCAGGATCGTGAGCCCGGGATCGATCCCCAGCGCGAATGATGCCGTGCGAGACACGACGCGCAGGTCCGGCATGGGCAGCAGCGCGCAGATGATTTCCTCCGCCAGCGCCGACGACCACGAGTGGTAGTCGTCCGACACGCGGTTCGGCCCGAGAAGCGCGAGCGGAAGCACCGCGACCGACGGTGACGTGCGACCAGGATCAGCGCGCGCGACTGTTCGAGCCGCCGGCGCCTTTGCGTTCGCCGCCGTGGTGACCGATGGCGCCGGCGCGTGAGCCTCTCGTCGAAGGCGTGCAGCGAGCTCGAGGACTTCGCGATCCGCCGGCATCTCGAGCTCTTCGGCCATCAGCGCCTCGAACACGCCGGCATGGCGAATGGCGCCGACCCGGTCGCCCGCGGCGGCAAGCGCCTGCATCAGCGCGAGCGCGACGCGAGCGTTGAGCGGATCGTCCGCCGCGCGGCGCCGCCACCACGCGACCGCGTCACCGTGCGCGCCGCGAGAACCCGAGTCGCGGGCGAGCCCCTCCAGCGCGTCGTGCATCCGGTGCCGCAACGTTCCGCGCTCGTCGTCCGCCCAACGCTCGAACTCCGGCGCGCTCGCGAGTCGAAAGCCGTCGAGAAACGGACCGTGGTACAAGTCGATCGCGTGCGCCGCGTCGCCGCGGGCGAGCGCCGCGTCGAACTCGGTCGCGTCGCACCAGACGTGATCCGAGTTGAGCCGAAGCTCCTGCGTTCCAACGATCGCCTCGTCGTTCCCGAGATCGCGTCGCAGGGCATACAGCGCCTGAGTCACGACCCGACGCCCCTGCTCATCGTCGGCGTCGGGCCAAAGCAGATCGAGGAGCTTGGCGCGCGTCGCACCTCGCTTTCCGCCGCGGGCCACCAGCACCAGCACCGCAAGTCGGCGGGGCTGGGCGGCCGAACCGGCCAGCAGCCCGTCGGTCCCATGGACGGACAGGCTGCCGAAGGTGAGCAATCTCAACACGTTGCGCGAGGTGATTCCGGGGTGATCCGGCGGAGAGGGCGGGGTGACCCCGCGGCCTAAAGTACCCAGCGTTCAAGCGACCGACAATGCGCGCCGATCGCGTTTCCTAATTCAACACGAATTCTCGGAGAATTTCCGATGCACGAGTCAGAGATTGCCCTCGTCCAGTCCAGCTGGGAGCAAGTGGTTCCGATCGCGGACACGGCGGCGAAGCTGTTCTACAACCGGCTGTTCGACATCGACCCGTCCCTCAAAGCCTTGTTCGCCCAAACGGACATGGCCGAACAGCGAAAGAAGCTGATGCAGATCATCACCGTCGCCGTCCGCGGTCTTCAACGGATCGACGAGCTGCTGCCGGCCATCGAAGCGATGGGACGCCGGCACAGCGGCTATGGCGTGAGAGAAGAGCACTACACCACCGTCGCGACGGCGCTCCTCTGGACGCTCGAGCAGGGATTGGGCCCGGCGTTCACGCCAGACGTGCGTTCGGCGTGGGTGGAGACCTACACGATTCTGTCCGCCGTCATGCAGCGTGGCGCAAGGTTGGCCGCATGATGCCGGCTCGAGTGCTGGATGCCGGCCGGCGATGGCTGAATATTTCGAGCCGCCCGCCACGGGCTCAGGCGCGACGTCGCGCCGGCATTCAGCTTCGAGGGTACATGTCACCGGAATCCGAACGACTGGTTCGCGAGAGTTGGGAAGCCCTGCAGCCGGGGGGCGACGCATTCGTCGCCAGCTTTTACGCCAAGCTGTTCGAGTCCAACCCGCAACTCGAGAAGCTGTTTTCGCCGACGGACATGAAAGAGCAGCGACGAAAGTTCATCGTCATGCTCTCGGAGATCGTACGCGTGCTCGACACGCCCGATCTTCTCATCGGCGAGGTCGCGGCTTCTGGACGGCGGCACGTGGGCTACGGCGTTCAGGACCGCGACTACGAGGACGTCGGCGCGGCGCTGCTCTGGGCCATCGGCCATGAGCTGGGCGATCGCTGTACGCCGGAGATCCTGTCGGCGTGGCGCGAGGCATACGATCTCCTCGCGGCGGTCATGCGCCGCGCGGCCACTCGCACGAGCGGCGCGAATTTTCCCGCGGCCGTGGTTCCGCCGGAATCACGGCGGTAGCGAGTCGAGCCGTGCCTTCACCGCCGGGTCGGCGTCGCGCCACGCGCTGCGCACGTATCCGGCATACACGCGCGCGCTGTCGCCCTGCCCGGCCGCCGCGAACGTGCGCGCCAGCCACCAGTCGATCTCGCTGAGCGGCACGTAGCGTCCCATGCGCGTCGAGCGCCGTGAGCCGTGCGTCGCGCAGTGTCGCGATCGCGTCGGCGTAGTGCTGCTGCGCCGACTGCGCTCGCGCGAGCTCGATGTTGCGTGCGCGTCCAGCACGCCGGCGGCCCATCGGCGGCGCGCAGCTCTCGCTCCGCGTCCGACGAAGCGCCCCTGCGCGAAGAACAGCATGCCCAGCACGTGGTGGTGCAGGACCTTGTCGCGACCGTAGTAGCTCTGATTCCCGGCACGGAGGATCGAATCAGCCGAGAGCGCGCGCCGCGGTCGTGTCGCCCGCGCGAACCAGCGCGTCGGCCTCGAGCGCGTGCGCCCAGGAGAACCCGCGCGCCTCGGGCGGCGTGAGCTGCCCGGACCGCGACGATCCTTTCGGATGTCCGGCGAACTCGAAGATCGCCCGCGCGCGTCGAGCAGGCGTCCGATGCGCGCCAGCCCGTCGGCCCGCACGAGCGAGAGACCGTTCGTTATCGGCAATGCCGAGCTCGCCGCGCTGACGCGATGAACTGACCGCGCTCGCGGTGCGAGCATCAATGTGCAGATCGAGCACGCCATCGGCCAGCACGGGATCGGACGACCTCCGCCACGCGCGCGACGAGTGAATCGACGATGTCGTAGCCGGCGAGCGGCGAGCATCGTGCGTCCGAAATCGACCGCCGCCGGCGCGTCCTTCGACAGCGCGACCATGTGAAATCCCGCGTCGACAGCCTCGGTCGACTCGTCCAATCGCGGCGAGCGTCGCCGAGAGATTTCGCCACGCAGCCGGCAAGTCGGGTTGAAGCGCGACCCATCGGCGCGCCGCCGCTTCGGCGCCGGCGCGGTCGCCGAGCGCGAGTCGCATCCGCGAGAGACGCCACAGCACTTCGCACGGCGTGCACGGTCCGTCGCCCGCGGCCATCGCCAGCGAATCGAGCGCGAGCTCGCGAACGAGCACGCTCTCGGCTTCCGCCCATCGGCCGTGACCGCGCGACGAGATCGGCGCGCGCGCTGTACGACCGCGGGTCGTGCGGAAAGCGCTCGAGCAGACGCTTGCTCAACGCGTCGGCGCGCGACGATTCGCCCAAGCTGTCGGCGTTCACGGATCTCGTCGGCGAGGCGCTCGAACTCGGGCAGTCGGTCCTTCGTGCCGCGCCTCGAGCGCCGCCAGTCGGCGATCGCGTCGATCGGTATCGCCAAGCCAGCCGGCGACGCTGCGACGCATGCGAATCGCTTGCACGAACTCGGAGTCGAGCGCGATCGCCGCGTCGAGTTCGCTGTGCGGCTCGGGGCAGATTCTCCGCTTCGGCGGCGAGCATGCCGCGCACGAAGTGGCGATATGCCTCGGGGCTTCGCGTCTCGATGCCCGAATAGCGCGGGCGTCTGTTCGCCGGGAAGCGCATCGAGCAGCGACGCGAGTCGCGTCGCCGCCAGCTGGCCGAGCTCGATCGGATTCGAGCTCATGATCGTGAAGCTCTCGGCCGGCTTGGCGCCGCGCACACTGTGGATCGTGACGTCGAGCAGGTAGCCGCCCTGCGCCGCCGAGATGCCGCCGGTGATCGCCCAGCTCGCGCCGACGCGTCGCGCGACGTCCACGGCTTGATCCTCGCGTGAGCCGTGCCGAGCTCGAGCCGCCGAGCCGCACGACGACGTCGCGCACGCGCGACGGCGCGACGACTTCGACGCCACCCATGCCGCCAAGGTCGGTCGCGATCATGCGCGGCAGTCCGGCGCGCAGCCAGTCGAGCGAGCTGTCGCCTCGCACGTCGTCGATCGACGTGACGGCGACGATGGGCAGCTTGCTCTCGGCGGCGACGACGTCGGCCGGCGAGCTGTCCAAACGGCGACGACGATCGCGAGCGAAGCAACGGCGAGCGCCGCGAGCGACCAGCGTCGCGTCGCGCGAACGGCGGCCTGCGTTCCGGTGGTTCGTCGCTCCGGCGTCGGCGCCGCGATCGGCGCGGGCGCCGCGATTGAGACGGAGAGATCGCGCGCGCAGTTGCACTGAGCCGGTCGCGAAGCGTGCGCGGCCAGCGCCGTCGACGGACGAGTCGATCTCGACGCCGTAGGTGCTCCGCGAGCAATTGCCGGACACGCGTCGTACGCGTCGAGCGCGCTCGTGAACGCGCTGGCGTTCCCGGTCCGGCGTGCGCGCGCGAGCAGGGCTGCGATGGCGACAGTCGATCGCGGCGCCGCCTCGACCCATCGCTCGCGAGAGCGCCGTCGCCTCCTGCCAAGCGGCCCGCGCGCATCAGGACCGGAACGTGACCGATCGCACAGCTCGAGAAACTGTCGCTCGAGTCGTGCGCGCTCGCGGCCGACCCACGCGTCGAACTCGGGCGCGTCGGGCACGTGGATGCCGGCGAGGAGCGATCCACCGTACAGCGTTGCGGCGCGAGCGTCATCGTGGACCTCGCACGCCGCCGTGAACTGCAACACGTCGACCTCGAGGCGCGCTTCAGCCGACGAGCGACGACGTGGTCGCGTCGCGCCGTGATGGCGTCCGGTCCGAGCAGCGACCGAAGGCCGGAGAGCGCGTTGCTCAGCGAATGCCTGCGCCCGATCTTCGGTCTCGCCGCCCCAGAACATCTCGAGCAGCACGTCGCGCGACACCGGCCTCGGCGACAGCGCCAGAACGGTGAGCACCGCCAGATGCCGCGGACGAACGATGGCCGCGCGTCTCAGTCTCACCGGCGACCGAAACGAGCGTGAGCTGCCCGAGCGAGCGAAGCCGGAAGTATCGACTAGTCAACATGTTGACATGGTGAGATCGCGCGGATCAGGCGCGCCTAATATAGCGCCGGTTCACGGGGTCCGCAGTGAACGCGTCGCATCCATTTGGAGGTTGACGACCATGTTCGGAACGCTCGCACCCCGGTTCGACCGTACGATGAGAGCGCTGTCGCTCGCCGCAGTCGTCCTGGTGGCTGGCGCGTTCTCCGCCCCGCCGGCGAAGGCGCAGGGCTTGATCGACCGAGTGAAACAGAAGGTGAAGGACAAGACCGACGCGGTTACGGACAGCATCGCCGACGCGAAGATCGACAAGGCGACGGGCGCGGTGATGTGCGCCGCGAGCAACTCGGCGTGCATCAAGAAGGCGACGGACTCGGGCAAACAGGTCGAGATCGTCGACGCCAAGGGCAAGCGCGTGTCCGCGGCCGACTCGGCCAAGGCCATGGACAAGGCGGGCGTCCGGCGTCGAGCGCGTCCGCGAGCAGTGATGCGAGCACCGCGAGCGCGCCGTCATCCCAAGGCTTCGGCGACGGCGTACTCGTCAACTACGACTTCGTGCCCGGCGACCGCGTGATCTTCGCCGAGGATTTCGCGCGAGATCCGATCGGCGATTTCCCGAAGCGGCTGGAGCTGCGCCGCGGAAACTTCGAGGTCGCGAAGTGGCAGGGCCAGCAATACCTGCGCACGAACAGCGGCGGCACCGTCTCCATTCCGCTGCCTGAAGCTCTGCCGTCGCGGTTCACGTTCGAGGCGGACTACCGCGGCTCCAACGGCTGGAGCCTGGAGATCAACTTCGCCGATCCCGATCAAGTCGATAACCTCGTGCTTGCAAGCTTCGGCATGGACAACGGCCAGTTGGCGGGCGGTACCAACAACGTCAATTCGTCAGCGGAACTGCCCGACGGTGCCGCCAAGCCGATCGCGCACGTCGCGGTGATGGCCGACGGCAAGTACGTGAAGGCGTACCTGAACGGCGTGCGCGTCGCGAACGTGCCCAACGCGAACATCGGCCGCGGCAAGGTCGTCGTGGTGGGCGTTCCCGGTAGCAACGACGAGCCGGGCTTCCTGTCGAACATTCGTATCGCCGCCGGCGGCAAGCCGCTCTATGACGCCATCATGGCCGACGGGCGCGTCGCGACGCACGGCATTCTGTTCGACACGGGTAGCGATCGCATTCGCGGCGAATCGAAGCCGACGCTCGACCTGATCGGCCAGATGCTGACTCAGCACGCCGATCTCAAGCTCACGATCGAAGGCCACACCGACAACGTCGGCAGCGCGGCGTCGAACCAGACGCTGAGCGACAAGCGCGCGGCGGCCGTGCGCCAGTTCCTGATCTCGAACTACCACGTCGATGCGTCGCGCCTGACGAGCAAAGGCCTCGGGGCGACGAAGCCGGCTGTGTCGAACGACACGCCGGAAGGCCGGCAACAGAATCGTCGCGTCGAGCTGGTGAAGGACCATGAGCAGCGCGTCTGAAGAGAACGACGCAATGACAGATCTATCCGAACTCATCGCCGGCGCCGTGGTCATCGCCGGCGCCGTCGCTCGTGCTCGCCGCTCGTCCGCCGGCTCCCGCGCCCCCGCCAGGCACCGTCACCGGTTTCAACATCTCCGCCGACCCGCGCTCCTACTCCGGGAGCTGTCCGACGAAGATCGGCTGGAGGGCGACGATCCACGTCTCGAATCCGCCGGTGCAGGTCGAGTATCGCTGGGAGCGATCAGACGGTGCGAAGGGCGCGACGCGAAAGCTCACGATCACCGAGAAGACCGGGGACGTGACGCAAACGTGGCAGCTCGGCGGCTCGGGCGCGCATCTCAACGTCTGGGAGAAGGTCCACGTGCTGTCGCCGGTCGACAAGACGTCCGGCTCGGCTCCCGTTCGAATCACCTGTTCGTAACTGGCGCGATGCGAGTCACCGCGGCCCTGCTGCTTGCGAGTGCGGGAATGGCGCCGGCGCAACGGCCCGTGCCCGCGGGCAGCGTGGACACGCCGGCGAGCACGGCGATGTCGAAGGGCGACACGGCGGTTCTCAGTTGGCGCAACGGCCTCGAGGTCAGCGTCAACGGCAGCGGGTGGGACCGTTCGCTCACTGTTGGACTTACGAAAGTACAGTGCCCACCGAGCGCGACGTCGCCGTGCGCGGAGGGCAGCGCGGTGGCCGTGGATATTCGCTTTCCGCCAATCGAGCAGGCGATGGATCTGTCGAAGGTCCGCCCGCGGCTCGGCGAAGTGCCTGGCGCGACGGGCAACCGATATGAAGTGCGTCTCGTGCGAAGTCGGTCGAGCCCACTCTGCGACGCCGGGTTCGCGACGTCGTCCGCCTTCGGGAACACGCGCATGGCGATCAAGGTCGGCGCGCCCGGTCCCCCGCTGCCTCTCATCTGCCGTTGGACCGCGCTCGTCGGCATTCCCGATCCGGCGAGCGCCTCCCGCGTCGCCGTGATCTGGTCGGACACGGTCGTCGTGCAGCTCACCTCCAAGCCGTAGCGGATTTTATGAAAACACAAATTGCACTTGTTGGAACGCTGCTGCTCTCGGCGACGGCGGCGCTCGCCGCGCAGCGCACCGATCCGGAGCACACGCCTGGCACGGTCCGGGTCGTCGACGGGATCGCGAACACGCCGCGTCTCACCGCCGCGCAGCGCGCTGCCGCGACCGCGACGGCGAATCGCATCATCGCCATCCTTCGGCGGAATCCGGCGCTCGTGAACCCCGTCGGATATTCGGTCACGCTGCGGACGGGCGCGTATCCACGTCTGCCGGGCGACGCGCCCAACGTGCCGTACCACACGATCGTGTTCCTGAGGTCGCGCTACTTCGCGTGGTTCGACGACGGCCGCGGTGGCCGCTCGGTGGATCTCGACGCCGTGGGGCTCGACATGACGATCGGCGTCAACACCGCCGGATACCCGGCCGAGATGGAGAACGACGCCGCCGAGGCCGATCGCGGACCGCGAGTGATGGGCGCGGACGAAGGCGGTCGCGACGTCTACAGAAACACCGGATCGTTCCACGGTCGCCCGGTCTATGGCGGCTCGTGCACCTATCTCACGCACCGCACGGCGCCGCCGATCGTTCCGGTGACGAAAGAGCGCTATTTGAACATTCAGATCCTCAAGATGCGCGGCACGCAGGCGCATCACGAAAGCCAACGCCAGGAGGGGACCTACTCCTCGAATCAGCAGCTGAAAGAATTCCTGGCCGGTCGGCCGGCTCGTGAAGAACAGAATCGCAAAACCCTCGAGGCGTTGAAGGCGAGTGGCATCAGCGATTCGCAGCTGCAGGAAATGAAGTCCGAGTTCGCCAAGATCGAAAAGCAGCAGGAGGAGGCGCTTCGCAAGGCGACCACCGACGGCACCGATCAGCGGATGAACGACATCATTCAAAAGGGTCGGGCCGGAGAGGCCACCGGCATCGCGCAAGCACAAGCGCAAGTCGACGCGCTCTCACCGGCGGAGCGTCGCAGCCCTGTGGCGCTCATCGCGCAGGGCCGCGGTGAGTTCACGCTGGCCGAGTCGATGGAAGACACCACAGCGTTGCCGCTCATGCAGCCGAACGCATCGTTCTATGACACGTCGCTCGGCGCCGACGTGCCGCAGCTGCTGTGGATCTGCGCCGATCACTTCCAGGGTCTCGAGGATCGGAGCTACGATCGCCTGGCCGAAGGCAGCGACTCGTGGCGCCAGGAAAAAGTGTTCACCGAGCGCCGCATCCGCGAAATGGTCCGCTTCCGCGATCAGCTCGATTGGACCGCGCTCGAGGCGCTGCTCAAGCCATGAATGCCCATCGCGTTGCCCGGTGGCTGTTCGTCCTGACGCTCGGCGGCGTTCCGTCGCTTGCCGCGCAGGGCCGCGCGGGCATGCAAGTCCCTGGCATGCCCGACATGTCCAGTGCTCCCGCGGACATTCAGGCCATTTGGAAGAAGGTCATGAACGGAGGCATTCCGACGCAGGCCGAGGCGAAGCGGCTCGGCGACTACATGGCGGCGAACAAGGGCGCGATCGCGAAAAGCGCCACGGCGTACGGCGATTCCATGAAGACGCGAGCGACCGCGGCGAAGGCCGCGCTGGCGACGCGCTCGGATCAGGCCGCGTGTCCCGCGCGTGTCGCACTCTCGCCGAGCCTGGCCCTTCAGCCGACGAGCCGAGTGGCGATGGCGCTCCTCGACTCGATTCGCCGGGCCTACTCGGCGAAGCTCGAGCCCCAAGCGCTCTCGCTGCTGCAATCGGCGCTCGGCAAGATGAGCGACCCCGCGGGGCTGAACCAGCTCGCGGTCGCGCTGTTGCTCAAGGGCTACCCCGATCTGGCGATCCTGACCGACGTCGCGGAGGTGCTGCGCACGCCGTCGAGCGGCGCGCAGGATGCGTGGGCGGATCTTGGCGCAGGGCTCGTCGGCGTTGGCGACGCGCTGCCGGCCATTCCCGTGCTTCGCTACGCCCTGAGCCTCGGCGTGCGAAATCCGACCTACGTCGCGGACCTCGGCGTGGCGTACGCCGATCTCGGCGATCTCACCAGCGCGGCGACGCTCCTCCAGGAAGCGATTCGCCTCGATCCCGCGTCCGATCAAGCCTACGACGCGCTCGGGCGCGTGCAATCGTGCCAGGGCAACATGACGCTCGCCGCCGCGTCGATGAAGAAGGCACAGGACGACGACTGGACCAAGGAACGGCAGAAGGCCATCGACGACCACGACAAGCAGACTTCACAGAACTCGAATGACGACGCCGCGGAGGCGGCCCAGGATTTCCGGAGCCCCCCGGGCGGTCGCCGTTTCCGCCGCCGCCGGGCGGTGGACGGCCGTCGAACTTCGTGGCGTACGCGCCGAAGATCCCCGCCGACTACCGTGACGCCGCGGCGGGGCAGCGGTACAACGCATCGATGATCGCCAGCTACCAGGATCTCATTCGCCAACTGGTGGGTCCGGTCAAAAAGCCGAAACCGCCGGCCGCCGCCCCGAGCGCACGGAGCAAGCCGGCCGCGTTGATCGTCTCGTATCGGATCTCGAATGGCGATCAGGCGATTGCCGGCGTGTCGGTCGTCACGCGACGCACGGCGGCGAAGCTCAACATGATGCACCTGGCCTACAACGACAAATACCAATCGGTCGTGAAGGAAGCGGCGCAGCGCGCGACGCCGATCGAAGCGGCGTACTTCAAGTGCAACAAGACGAACGACTCGCAGTGCTTCCCCAAGTATTGCCGGGCGATGAAGCCAGTCGTGACACAGGAGTATGCGGCGCTCGTCGGCAATGCCAACGTCTTCATCGGTGGTCTCGCCGGGCTCTCGGGGAAGTTCAGTACGACGATGAATCACTGGTTCTTCTGGGCGGGCGATCCCGGGTCGAGAAGAGCCATCGACACGCAGCGGCGGTACTACCTCGCCGACTTCCAGGTCGAGGCGTTCACCGCGGCGTCGACGACCGTAGCAAGCCTGCCCGACGGCTGCGAAGCCGCGATCGTCCAGCGCCCACCGGGCACGGGGACGATCGACGACGAGCAGGACCCTGGGCCGTGCACGTCGCGGTCGATCAAGGTGCCGCTGCTTGCGAACATGCAGGCCGATTGCCACGAGATGACGATGTCGATCGACTACCCGCCGCTCACGGCGCTCCTCGGCGGCTCGCCGACCCTCGACATTCGACGCGCGTCGGGCGACAAGTATGGCAAGTTCTTCATCGGTGTGGGCAACGACGTCGCACACGGCGCCGCGAGCTACGCGGCCGGCATGCAGGTGACCTGGGATCAGGGTGGTTGGGTGAAGGGAGCCGGCCCGACGATCAGCGGCGAGGCGGGCATCGACGGCGTCGCGCACATGAGCGGCGAGCTCATGACCAACGGATTGTCACAGGGACCGACGTTTCAGGGGACGGTGGGGGGCAGCGTTCCGCGCCTTGGTTTTGCGCCGAGTGTGAGCTTCGGAGGGAAGTACTGACCGCCGTCATCCCTCGCGACTATCAGCACGCCGCGCGCGCGTTCATATTGGGCGCATGCGAATCCAACGCTTCGCGGCGCTGCCGCTCGCCGTCGCGCTCTGCGCGACGCCCCGCATTGGTCGCGCACAGGATGCCGATCGTGCGGCCGTTCTCGCGACGGTTCAAAAGGTCTTCGACGCGATGCGCACGCGCGACACCGCGCTTTTGTCGCAGGCGTTCGATAGCACCGCTCGGCTCGTCGGCGTCTCGACGCGCGGCACGCCGGCGGTGACCCTCACGGCGCCGTCGCAGTTCGGCGCGGCGATCGCCAGAGCGCCGGCGGGCGACGTCTGGAACGAGCGGATCTTCGATCCAGAGGTCAAGATCGACGGAACGGTCGCGCAAGTGTGGGCGTACTACACGTTCCATCGGAACACGACGTTCAGCCACTGCGGTATCGACGCGTTCATGCTCGCAAAGGTCGGCACCACGTGGAAGATCACGCAGCTCGCCGATTCGCGGCGCACGCAGGGCTGCACGCACACCGAGCCGCCGGGCGCCTGAGCGGCCGGCGCACCGCTCGGCGCGTTCAACGTCGTTCGAACCGCGAGCGTTTCACTGGCGGCAGGGGTTCCCACCCGCCGTCCTTTTTCCCGTCATTAACTCGGAATCCGTTATGCGTCGTATTTCCATGACCGCCGCCGGCGTGTTCTTCGCGCTCGGCTCCCAGCTTCCGGCGCAGGCCGCGCCGGATACCGCGTATGATCCGATCAAGGACCTGGTCGGACGTCTCGAGCTCGAGACGTACAAAGCGACGGTCAAAGGGCTGACGAACTTCGGCGACCGCCGGCAGGGCACGAAGCGCAATCGCGACGCCGTCGACTGGATCGAGGCGCAGCTGAAGAGCTACGGATGCCCAACTGGCCGCATCGTGTACGAGTTCACTCAGCCGGAGCCGCGCGCGCCCGGTGCGGGTCGCGGCGGTGTGGGTCGCGGCGGCGCCGGGGGACGCGGGGGCGGCCGGAGCGACGCGGCGCAGGGCGGCGGACGTCTCCGCGGCATTCGCGCGCGGGCTGGCGTCAATACTGATTCTCTAAAGCAGCCCGATCCGGCGATCCGCGCGCTGGACACGGAGCAGACGCCGGTGGGCAAGAGCGAGCGGCAGGAAGTCTACTGCACCAAGGTCGGCACGACGCACCCGGAAGAGATGTACATCGTCGGCGGACACATGGACGGCATCGGCTGGGGTCAGGCCGCGAACGACGACGGCTCCGGCACCGCGCTCGTCATGGAGCTCGCTCGCGTGTTCAGCAATCCGGACGTGAAGACGGAGCGCTCGATCCGGTTCGTGCTGTGGAACAATGAGGAATCCGGGCTCAACGGCGCGCGGGCGTACGTCGCGCAGCGCGAGGCGTTGCAAGGAAAGGAAGAGCCGGCGGGGTCGGGCAAGTATCCCGAGCCGAAATGGCTCGGCATGATCCAGCACGACATGATGATGTGGGATCACGGCATGCCGCGCGCCGACGGCACGGTATCGCCGGAGCAGCGTCCCGAGGCCGACGTCAACATCGAGTTCGCCGGCGCGTCGAAGTTCGCCGACCAGGCGATGAAGCTCGCGTGGTTTTTCCAGACGTCGAACGAGAAGTACGCGACCGACTATCCGGCGCGCGTGGGCCAGCACATGACGAACACGGATTCCGATCCGTTCAAGGACATCGTGCCGTCGCTCAGCCTTCGTGAGAACGAGCGCGGCGAGCAGATCGGCGCCGGCTGGGATCCGAACTGGCATCAGCCGACGGATGTGTACACGACCTACAGCGATAAGGACTTTCGCCTGGGCCTCAACGCGGCGCAGACAACCCTCAGTGCGATCGCGAAGCTCACCGGTGCGACGGTTGTGAAGAAGTAGTTCTCTCACGCCTGACATCTCGACCTATGGCATCACGTTATGAGAGTCTGATTTCGGATTCTTCACGTACACGTCGAACCACGCGAACCATCGCGCCCACTGATCGAGGTCCGTCGCGTACGTCGCGACGCTGTGATCCTCATAGTGGTACATGTACAGCGCCGCCGGCTTGCCCAGTCCCTGGAGCGCGTGGAACATGCGGATGGAGCTGATCGGCGCCGTGCCGACGTTCTGATCCTCCGTCGAGTGGTACATCAGCAGGGCGCCGGAGATCTTGTCCGCCCGGTAGAACGGCGACATGTCGAGATACGTGTCCTGGGCGTCGAAGAAGTTCCGCCGTTCGCTCTGGAAGCCGAACGGCGTGAGCGACCGGTTGTACATGCCGTCGCCCGCGATGCCCGCCTTGAAGTACGGCACGAGCGTGAGCGCGTTCACGGTGCTGAATGCCCCGTAGCTGTGGCCGCCGATGCCCATGCGATTGCGGTCCACGTACCCCTGATCGACCATCGCGTCGATCACGACGTCGAGATTCTCGCGCAGGTCGCGGGTGTAGTGGTCGTTCATCTTTCCCGAGTCGCCGAGGATCGGACAATCGGGCTCGATCACGGCGTAGCCGCCCGCGACCCACATCTTCGTGGCCGACGCCGGCCGCGCCGACGGTACGTCGTTGAACTTGTTGATGTTGGTGCCGTACCTCGAGCGATCATACTCGGCCTGCGACGTGTACTCGCGCGGATAGAACCAGATGATGCCGGGCAGTCGCGTGCCAGGCCTCCAGTCGCGCGGCAGCGTGAGATCGATCCAGAACTTGATGCCGTCGCGAGGACGCGTGACCTGAATGCGCTTGTGCTGCGCGAGTGAGACCTCGGGGCCGACGTCCACCGCGTGCGTGATCTGCGTGTTCGCGCCCGTCTTCGCGTGCAACCAGGCGTCGGCGATCACGGTGGGCGATTCCTTCGTGTAGAGGTATTCGCCGTAGTCGTCGTCGAGCGCGGTGACGAGCTCTTCGTACGAGTCCGCCGGGCTCTCGAAGACGCGCGTGCGGTGGCCGCTCTCGAAGTCCAGCTTGTCGACCCACGGCCGCGGCGCCTGCGTGTTCCAGTTCGCGCCCGGCATGTGATTGCCGGAGAGATAGACGGTCTTGTTGTCGCTGCCGACGATGACAACGGGCTCGCCATGCGGACCGGACTTCGTCGCGAGCGCGCCGCCGGTCGAGTCGTTCGCGGCGCCGAATCCGCCGCGCCCACCGCCGCCGCGTCCGCCGCCGCCGCCGGGCAGCGTCACGCCCGCGCCCAGGCTCCATTTCTTCGACGCGTCACCCGTGCGCATCGCGAACACGGTCCCGCTGTCGGCGACGAACATCGTCTTGCCATCGGCGCTGAACGAGACGCTCGTGAGACGTCCCGTACCGTCGTACAGCACTTTCGTGTCGTTCGGGCCGAATGGAGCAACCCAGCTCACGAAGCGAACGCTCGTCGGCTGCGGACGCTGCGCTTGCTGTCCGCGTCCCGCGCCGCGCGTATTGCCCTGCGGCGCGCCGCCGGCGAACACCGACTGCAGGTAGACGAGCCCCGGTCCAACCGGATTCCACTCGATGTTGCGCTTCCCCGTGTCCGTCGCGGCCGCGCCGCCGCGTCCGCCGAACCCCGCGCCGGGATCGGCGCCGCGGCCGCCCTCGTTGAGCGGCGTGCGCGCGAGCGTCGCCACCACCTTGCCGTTCGCGTCCCACAGCTCTTGCACCGAGCCAAAGTTCGTGACCGGCACGATGTACGAGAACGGCTCGACCATGCGGGTCACGCGAAAATACTGGCCGTCGGGCGCGGCGTCGACGCTGCGGATCATCGCCGGCGCACCGATCTTCCGCACCGCTTTGGACTTCACGTCGACGATCGCGAGCTGGCCGGTCGTGTAGTACGTCAGCAGCGCCTTGTCGTGCGGATCCTCGAGCAGTGCGGGATGAATCACCTGCGGCAGCGCGCGCGAATCGGTGAGGCGCACTTCGGGTCCATCCTCCACGCCATTTTTCCCGTGCGTCGGTGCCGGCCCGCGCGCGTCGGGCACCAACACCGTGACGATGTTTTTGCCGTCCGCGGTCCAGTCGAGTCCCGTGACGAGCGTGGCGAGCAGCGGCGTCTTCGTGAGCTGCACCGATTTGCCGGTCGCGACGTCGGCGACGAAGATGTGCGACGCGTCGTCGAAGCTCGCGATGTAGGCGATCTGCGTTCCCGTCGGCGACCAGGTTTGCCCGGACAGCGTCGCGCCCTTCGGCGTCTCGAGCGTCTTCGTCGTCTGTGTTCTCGGATCGACGATCGTCAGACCCGTCTTGGTGCTCGTCGTGACCGTGCGGGCGCGATTGGCCTTCGTGTCGATCTGCAGACCGCCGAGGTTGATGTGCGCTTTGCCGTAGGCGTCGATGTCGCCGCGGTCCGCGCCCGTCGCCCTGAGAAACCATTTCCGGTCAGCGCTCGGCGCCGTGAACGTGATGTCCGTCCTCGGCGTCACGATCATGTGCTCGACGTCCGCCGGCGGCTTCACGAACGTCTCGGTGCGAAGGATCTGCTGTGGATTCCACCCTTGCTGCGCGACGTTCTGCGCGGTGAGCGGCACGGCCGCCGCTGCCGCGAAGAAAGCCGTTTGGGCGACCACGCGCGCACGAAAAGACAAGCCGAACATGCTGGGCTCCGAGGAGCGAAAGGTGAGGGACGACAAACCAGTCATCCCGAGCGAAGCGAGGGATCCGCTGTTCCGACCGAACGCAGAGAGTATACTGGCGCGACACATCGAGTGCGACCGCCGTTACCGCGACCGGTCGGTCACCCAGCTCGGCGGACCGCGACGCGGCTGGGGCCTGGCGGCGGGCACCGCACCCACCCAGGAACGCGGCGCTTTGAGCCGCTTCCACAGAAACGCGACGTAGGCTGCGCGCCGGCGATGAAGAGCATCATCGCTGTCCCGCTCGGCATCGCGGAGAAGTGGCCGGAGAAACTCGTCCGGCACCTGATCGATCGCGTCCTGCGCGACGTCGCGCGTGAGCCTGGCCGAGAAGATCTCGTCCCACGCCGAGAGATCGAGCGCGCGATCGTGCAGCAGGTGCGGTTCAGCGCCGGGCGCGGGCAAACCGGTGGACGACTCGGTGACCGCGGACCACTCGTATTGAAAACCGAGCGACGCGCCATGATCGATGAGCCAGAGTCGGTCGTGCCACCAGAGCAAGTTTGGGTTGCGCGACGTTCGGTCCGGGTTCATGACCAGCCCGTCGAGCCAGACGATCGCCGCGGCGTCGTCCTGATTCACGCGATCGATCTGTGTCGCGGTGAGATCTCGCGCGCCGTCGAGGTACGCGAACCCGAGATTGATGCCGGCGCTCGCGTCGACCAGCGACCGCAGCTCGCCATCGCGATCGAGCGACTCGATGCCGGGCGCGATCCGAACGAGCACGCGCGCAGGCACGTTCAACCCCAACGCCTCCGCGAGCGCAGCCACGACGATCTCGGCGACGAGCGCTCCCGTGCCTTGACCCGCGCCGCGCAACTTCGTGAACCACGGCCCGCCCTCGGCGTCGACGAGCACCGGCCACGAGCTGCCGCGACGATCCGCTGACAGAATCCGGCGAGCTTCGACTACGCGCACGCGACGTTCGCTCCGCTTCAAGAGGGGTGGAGCGAAGCCTAGCATGCGTGTCGAGCGTCCATCAACGTCGACGCGACACGCTCAGGGAGCAGTGCGCGAATACACTAGAGATTGAAGCCGATCCACCGCCGCCAACGGCCAGATCGTTTCTCCGGGATGACACACGTGTGTCCCGACGGCCGGACACCTTGGCGGCCGGCGGACGTGACGTGGCGCACAAGAGACTCTCCGACAACGAGTTACCTGCGACGGACGCGGTGGCAACCGACGTGCATAGCGGCGGTTCCATCTCAATCGGAGCCCTCTCGTGCAGCGGTCTTCGTCGTCCTCGATCGTCGCGCTGTCGGTGGCGATCGCCGTCCCATTTGCGACTGGCGCGGCGCAGCAGTCGGATCTGGCCATCAGCCCGTTCGTCTCGTTCCTGCCAAGCGCGGGGTCGAATCCGCTCGCCGGTCTTGCCCTCACGCTCGCCGGCGACGCCGGCTTCGGCATCCGGGCAAGCGCGCACATGGCGTTAGAGAACTATAACGACGTCGGTTTCGGCACCTCGAGCAGCTTCCGCCCCTGGGGCGCCGACGCGGATGCCATTCTCTCGATCGGCGGGCGAGCGTTCGGCGGCACGTCGCGCGGCATCGCGCCGTTCGTCTTCGCGGGCATCGGCACGGCGGCCACCGATACCAACGGCTTCCGCCAAACGCACACGAACTGGAGCTTCGGCGCCGGTCTGGCCATTCCGCTCGCGAGCGCCATCGACGTGTTCGGCGAATCGCGGTGGCGCATGTCCCGGTACGTGCTTCCGACGGCGTCCTTCGCGCCGTCGCCGACGCAGGAGATTCGCGCGGGCTTCTCGCTGCATTTCGGCGGCAGCTCATCGAGCGCGACTCGCGGCAGCCGCGATCGGCGTGTCGCATCCGCTGCGGCACGGGGACTGCCGACCGTGTCGACGGTCGGGTCGTCGTCGTCCAGCTCGAAGCGCGTGCTTGCGACCGCGGACAGCTACGTGGGCGTGCCGTACCGATACGGCGGGATGTCGCCGTCGACGGGCTTCGACTGCTCGGGGTTCGTGCAGTACGTCTTCGCGAAGCACGGCGTCGAGCTTCCGCGCACCGCGCGGCAGCAGGCGCAAGTCGGCCAGGCGCTCGCGCCCGATTGGCGTGCTGTCTCCGCCGGTGATCTCGTGATGTTCGAGGAGAATGGCCGCGTGGGCCACGTGGCGATCTACGCGGGCCACAACCGCATCATTCATTCGACCGCCAGCGGCGGCGGTGTTCGCTACGACGACCTCGGCACGCCGCGAGGCGACTGGTTCATGGACCACCTGGTCGCCGCCCGGCGGGTGACGCCAGACACGCGCGGCCTGCTCATGGACCTAGCGCGCGGGTTCTCGCCGAACGTAGACCTCGACGGACCAGACCACGCCCCCCGCGTGCGCTGACAACGACGACGGAACTGCCGGTCGACAGCAACAGTCGACGGGGACAGTCGAAAGACGTTGAAAACGGGATCGGCGAGAGCCGATCCCGTGCGCTTTTTGGACTGTCGCCGCCGACTGTTCCTCACGACTAGAGTACCTATTCCCAGATCACTCGGTATCAATCCGGCCGTCGTTCACTCGCACCGAATCGACTCGGTCGGGTCGATCTTGGTTGCTCGCCACGCCGGCACGAACGCCGTTCCAGCGGCGGTCGCAACAAGCACTGCAGCGACCGCGGCGAAGAGCGGCGCGTTGAAGAAATCATCGCCACGGATCATGCTTGCCAGAAGTGGGAGACTCAGCTTCGTGGCGAAGAGGCCGCCGGCGGCCCCGGCGAGTGCGACGACGAGACTCTCGCGAAGCACCGCGCGCACCACATCGCGATTCGTCGCGCCGAGCGCGATGCGCACGCCGAGCTCGCGACGCCGCTCGGCCACGCTGTGCGCGACCACACCGTACACGCCGAACGCCGCAAGCCCGACGCCGAGCGCGGCGAACAGCACGAACATCCCCGCGGTGAATTCCGCGCTCTGCCGGCTGCGAGTGAGCCCCATGGAGGCGTCCATCGTCTCGATCGACATTCCTCCCAACGCGAAGAGCTCTCGTCTCAGCGACACCTGGAGCTCTTCGGCGCTGCGCTGCGCGCGCGCCACGAACGACGTGAGGGGCGGCCGCTGCTTGACGACGGTCGAATCCGACGGGCCGGGCAAGTAGTAGATCTTGCCAAGCGCGGAGACGACCGGCATCCCGCGTCGGTTGGTGGTGCGTTCAAACCCCGTCTGCTCGCCGACGACACCGACGACCCGCACGTACGGCGCGTTCGATTTGCGATCGCCGAGCTTGATGAGCGATCCGACCGGATTCTGATTCGGCCAGAGGACGCGGGCCGTTTGCTCGTCGACGATCACCGCCGAATGATCGCGCTCGCCGTCCATGAAGTCGCGCCCGGCGACGATCGGCAGCTTCATCGTGCGCAGGTATGCCGGCGAGACGACGCTCGCCTGAGCCATCGGCGCGGGGAACTCCCGTACACCACTTCCGGCATCATCCACCGACACCGCGTTGTTCTCGACGCCGATGTACGTCCACGCCGCGGCGCTCTCGACGCCAGGCACGGCACGAACTCGAGTCGTGGACCAGTCGAGCAACTCGGAGTAACGAACGACCGTTCCTCGCGGCAGCTTCGGCGCCAGATAGCCGACGGCCAGCATTCTCGGATCGTAGCCCTGCCAGTAGCCGTCGAGCAACGTGGACATCCGAACGGTCACGACGGCGGCACTCGACAGCGCGAGCGCGAGCGAGATCTCGAGGGCGACGAGCCAACCGTAGTGGCGGCGATTCCGCTTGGTCGATCCGGTGCCTGCTCCACTCTTGAGCAGATCGTTCGGGTCAGCTTTCGACACGGGGATAGCGGGCGCCGCGCCGATTGCGAGCACGCAGAACGCCGTCGCGGCCAACGCGAAGCCGAGCACTCGCCAGCTCATGCTGGGTTGCACGACGTACGTTCCCACGCTCGGTGGAATGAGCGCGGCGAGTCCGCGCGCGCCCCAATAGGTGAACAGCAAACCCAGCGCGAGACCGGCGACGGCCAGGACTGTGGCTTCGGTCGTGAGCTGCGCGATCAACCCGCGGCGGCTCGCACCGAGCGCGGCGCGGAGCGCGAGCTCGCGCCGGCGGCCGATACCCCGGGCGAGCTGAATGTTCGCGAGATTCGCGCACGCCACGAGAAGCACCGATACGACCGCGGCGATGAGCGCGAAATGAAACGCCTTGAACTGAAACTCGGGATCCGCGGCCTGATGAAACCGAAACGCGACGGCGTTCGGCGACTCGGCCGATTGCGCGGCGATTCGGTTCGCGATCACGGCGAGCTCGCGGCCGGCGTCGGCTGGCGTCGCGCCGGCGCGCAGCCGAATCAGGCGAATGTACATGTAGCGCGGATTCAGCGGCGCAATCCGCCAGACGACGTTGTAGTTGTTGGGGAGATTGGTCGCATCCGAGACGACGCCGATGACGGTGTGCGGCTCGCGGTCGATCAGGATGGTTGCACCGATCGGAGACTCGCTCTTGGGAAACAGCGCGCTCACGAGCCTCTCGCCGATCACGACCGGACGGGCCTCGGAGGTCTCGTCCGACGCGAGGAAGAGGCGCCCGGCGATTGGACGCGCGCCGAGCATCTCGAAGTAGTTCGGCGCGACGTTCGCGATCGGGCCTTCAGTCAGGTTCTGGCCGCGCTCGAGCAGCTGATTGCGAAACCCTGGCTCGTAGCGCGTGATCGCCTCGTAGCTGTGCATGCCCGTAGCGATCGCGGAGTCGCGTTGACGATTGTCGACACGGAACTTGTAATCGCCGTAGAACCGAATCCAATACAGGTTCTCGGGGTGTACGATGTCGATCCGCGGATGCAGGAGCGCGTCGAGCACGCCGTACATCGTCGTATTCAGCGCGATGCCGAGCGCCAGCGAGAGCACGACGACCGCCACATAGGACCGCTGCTTTCGCAAACTTCGAACAACGACGCCGAAAGTCTCGCGAGTCATGGAATGAAGACTCGCCAATTCTCCGAGCGTTACATCTGAACGGCGCAACTGAGGTCGCCAGCGACAGTCGCCAGTCGACAGTCCAAAAAGCGCACGGGATCGGCTTTCGCCGATCCCGTTTTCCGTAGCCTTCGACTGTCCCTGACGACTGTCCCTGACGACTGTCCCTGACGACTAGAGTGCTCGGACGCCAAGCCGATCGCTATCAGTGCGCGTAGCCATTGGAGTCCGAGACTTAGCTACCGAAGAAGCCTCCGCGGCCGCCGCCCGCGCGCCCTGGCCGGATTTGACGGATCGCCTGGTTGTCGAGGAAGAGCGCAATGTACGGCGGCAACTTGCGAATCTGCTCATCGGTGAGCAGCAGCTTCGCCGCCGGCCCGTAGACCGCCATCTGGTCGAGCGACCTGTTCTGGGCGGCGCGCACTTTGTCGTACGCCTCGTCGAGGTCGTACTTGTCCGGCAATCCGGCGAGGTACTTCGCGACCGGCGTCCAGATCGAGTCGATCACCTTGCCATACGTCTTGTTGAGCAGCGCGATGCTGTCGGCGACGTCGTTGCTCAGCCCAAGCGAATCCTGTTGCCGAAGCATCTGCTCGAACGGATTCGGGTAGCTGCGGATGTATTGCTGCTTGAGCGCCTGCTCCGACAGCTTGTTGCCGCGGCCGCCGCGCCCCGTGCGCAGGCGGAGGAACAGGTCCTGCCGCTCGCGCTCGGGCCCGACGTCGAGGCGCACGTCGAGGGTGAGTTGCATGGGCGCGAGCGCCAGCGTGCTCGCCTGCCGGTTCGCGCCGAACCGCGGGTTGACGTCGTAGTGATACGTGTTCGTCATCGGGTCGAAGCCGCGAATGTAGAGCAGCGTCGGATCGGTCGTCGACGGCGCGCCCCAGCCGTGCAAGTTGTTCGAGCCATGCACCAGCGCGTCGATGCCAGTCAGCGGATTCGCGATGCCGAGCGAGATCGTCGCACGGTCCGGCACGACCTTCATCGCCTGGGAGATGAGCGACACCCGAAGGCTGAGCTGCGTCGACCACGGGCCTTCGCAACTGTTTTTCCCGGCGATCGTGCCGAGCTGCTTCTTCAAGCAGTCGCGCACCGTGCTCGGCGCGTGCTGCAGCAGATTCTGCATCCCCGCCGAGATGGTGGAATCGCTCGACGCCGAGGGATTGTAGATGAACGCGCGATCGTTGAAGTAGCCGTCGCCGTTGGCGTCGCCCGAGATCATCGGCGTGAACGGATTGCCCGATTGCACGCGTCCGAACGCCTGGAAGCTCACCGCTTGGTGGAACGTGTACCCGAGGGTGTACGTGATCTGATGCCGCGCGTCGCGATCGCCGCGCGCCCACTGCTCGAGATACGGATCGCCGGCGGTATTGCCGCCGCTGAAGCCGCGCGTCTGGTCGACGATCTTCTGCCAGATGTACGTCACGTTCCACTGGAACGACGAGTTGAACGCGATCGGCGCGACGCCGAAGCTGAGTTGCGTCGTGTGCGACTTCAGATCGGACAGGTAGTCGGTGACCTGCGCGAAATCCTGCGATACACGGGCGTCGCGCGAGACGATCGCGCCCGTGCTCGGATAGATGCTGGTCGCCTGGACGTACACCGGCCGGTTCTCGCCCGGCAGCGAAAACACCGGCAGCCGGTTGAAGTTCAGGTCGATCTGGCTCTGCTGGTTCAGGTTGAGCGAATACGTCGCGCCGCTGGACAGCCGGAACCGGTTGTCGAGCACCGGATGGTTCCAGTTCAGGTTCGCGCGCCAGCTGCGTTGCGGGATGTAGTCTGGCGTGAAGAGCGTGACGTTGGGCACGGTGCTGCTGTAGATCGTCTGATTGCCGGCGCACGTCGTCGGAATCATGCCCGTGCTCTGCAGATAGTCGAGCCAGTTCGGCGTCGGCACCGCGGCGCCGACGCAGCTCAACTGCTGCGCGGCCGTGGGCAGTCCCGTCTGGTCGACGGCGCCGGCGATCAACTGCGAGTTCGGGAGATTCTGGAACTCGCCGATGCCGCCCGAGATCTGGCCACGCGAGCCGCGCGCGGCGCCCTCGAAGCCGCCGATCTGCGGATTCGTGCCGTATGTCCAGCTGAAGCCGAGGCGCGGGCTGAGATACACGCCGCGCGGCACCGCGTCGTTGTGCTGATGAAAGACCGAATCGATCAGCGGGTTGAACGCCGGATTCCCCTGGAAATGCGCGGCGTCGAGTCGCAGGCCGTACGTGATCTGCAGCCGCGGCGTCTTGCGCCACGCGTCGCCCAGCCAAGTCGAGAAATCGATGTCGTCGCCAAGACGGCGGTTCACCTGCAGCCGGCGCGTGAAGCTCGCCGGAATGCCGTTCTCGAAATCGGAGAGCGAGTTGTACGTGTACGTGCCGTATCGATTCGTGGTGTTGTCCTGCGAGTAGCGGTGATACTGCACGTCGAGTCCGAACTTGTAGCGATGCTTGTTGTCGAGGCTGATCCACGACAGCGTGTTCTGAATCTCGCTCGTCAACGTGTTCGAGTTGCGGGGCAGTGACGTGCTGCCGCCGAACTGCAGGTTCTGCACGCCGGCGGTCGTGCCGTCCGCGAAGTCCGAGTTCACGCGAACCGTCGTCGACGGGAACGAGAGATACGGATCGCCCGTCGTCACGTTGTCCTGAATCGACGCGCTCGTCTCGTCGAGGAAGCTGTCCCAGAAGTAGCTGGAGTGCCGCGCCTGGAGTGTGCCGCCGTAGCTGCGCGTATCGCCGCCGTGCACCGGCACAGCCAAGGTGTTCAGATTCGTCGCGTCCTGGCCCGACCACCGGCCGTTCATCGTGATGCTGTAGTTGTGCGAGCCCGACGGGGCGAAGTCGAAGCTCGACAGGAACGAGCCGTTCTGAGACAGCTTGTCGTTGGGGATCGCCGACGTCGACGTCGGAATGTTCAGCGTCGCCAGCGTGGCCAGCAGGCGCTGCACGGAATCCGCGGAGACGCCGACACGCTCGAGCGCGAGCGGATCGGTGTTGAGCAGATCCTGCAGCGTGCTCGAACGGCGCCCGAGCTGCCACGAGAACGAATAGAACGCCTTGTCGTACGAGAACGGACCGGCCGCGCTGCCGCTCAGCTGCAGGTTCGTGAACCGCTGGCCGAGCTGGCGTCCGATCGGGTCGGTGTACTGCAAGCTTGGCGCGTCGACCGTCTGGTGCAGCGACCGCACCTGGTAGTTCGTGCCGCTGTTCGTGCGCAACGCGATCTGCGCGCCCGAGAAGCCGCCGCGCGACGGATCGAAGCTGGACGTCGTCACGCGCGTCTGCGTCGTGGCGTCGCGCGGAAGGTCCGTGCCGCCGAAGTTGAGCCCGTTCAGCGTGATGTTGTTCTGGTCCACGCCGAGGCCGAGCACCGAGAAGCCGGACGCGCCGCCGTTGGCGTCGGGAATGAGCGTGACGCCCGGCAGCGTCGCGGCCATCGCCGCGAGGTCGCCCAGGACGTCGATCGGCACGTTGTTGTTGTTGAGCGTTTGCTCACGGCCGCCGATGTCCTGGCCGTTGTCGTTGCGCCCGGGCCGCTCGCGGCCCGCCGTCACCCGCACGGCGTCGAGCGACACGGCCGTCTTGCCGATCGTGGCGTCGGCAATCAGGATGTCCTCATCGACCTCGCGCTTCACCTCGAAGCGCGTCGGCTGAAAGCCGATGGCGGTGTAGGACATCATGTAATCGCCGCCGCCGCCGCTGAACACGATCGTGAATCGACCGTCCTTGTTCGTCTTCGCGTTGCGCGACGTCTGGTTCACGAGCGACGTGGCGGTGACCGTCACGTTCTCGACGGGCTTCTTGTCGGAACCGATCACGCGTCCGCGGATGATGTCGGACGCGTCCTGCGCGCGCAGCGGCGCGACGAATCCGAGCACGAGGAACAGCAGAGAGAATATCGAGCGACGAGGCGACACGATGACGACCTCAGATCGAATGCGAGTCAGTGGTGAGACACTTCTATTACGTGCAGCGCACGGTGGACGCTGGACGCCGTGTCTTCTGACGGACACCGCCAAGCCGCCTCCAATTCCTCGGGGACGCATGCTTTCGGCCGTCGAGGTTGAGGATTCTTAATCTGCCGTCACGCCCGTGTCAGGGAGACGGCCGCGCCCGTTCGAGCTTGCTGAGGTACAGGTTGATCGAGCCGAACGACAAGCTCGATTTCATCTGCAGCAACACGTGCGACGAGTCGTCGCTGAACCACAGTTCGGCGCGGCCGTTCTTCGAGAAGATCCCCGACGTCGTGATCTCCGGCCGCACCACGATCGCGTTGAACGTCCCCGCCGGCACGACGATTCGTTCCCGCCGCTCCACGCGAAGCACCACGGGATTTCCTTCCGGACGGAAGTAGCGGTGCAACTGATAGCATTGACCGACGTCGAGCGGCAGCGTGCGCGCGAAGTAGAGGAAGGACACGTCGTCGAGCGGATGCGCGACCGACGGAATCTCGGGATCGTGGCGCGGCTGAAACGTCTGGCGCTCGGGGAAGATCTCGAACGCGCGGTCCGCGGAGTGCTTCGGCTCGTGAATCCGCTGCGTGAAGCGAAGCGGAGCGAACGTCGCGCTGTCGAACCAGCTCGTCGTCGTATCGTTGACCGCCAGCCCCAGCTTCCGGCCGGAGATCGTCAGCGTGGCGCGCCACGCGTCGCGTCCTCGAACGGTGTCGCGACCGGCGAGGTGCATCTGCGCCGTGCCGACGTGCGCGGACACGAACGAGATGCCGAACGAAACGGTGTACTCGAGCCGCTCGCCAATGCCAAAGGCTGCGCCCATCATGGACGGAGCGACGTCCGTGATGATGGACGTCCCGGCCTGCGGGCCGCAGCGCGCGCTGTCGGGCCCCGCGGAGACGCCGCCGAGCGCCGCACTCAGGGCGACGGTGAAGACGAGGGCGCTCAGGCGCCGTTCGTCGATCGTGCCGAGCCCGCTTGGGCGCTTCGGCGCATGCCTACCTCCGGCCGGCGTTCTCGATCTGTTTCAGCTCGAGATACAAAGTGCCGAACGACAGACTGGACTTCAACCGAAGCACCGTGCGCGAGCTGTCGTCCGAGACCCAGACCTCGGCCTGACCGTTGTCGGAGAACAGCCCCTTCGACTTGATGCGCGGCTGCAGCACGAGCGCATCGAACTCGCCCGCGGGCACCTTGATGTGCTCTCGGCGATCGACCTTGATGACGACCGGATTGCGGTCGGGGTGGTAGTAGCGATCGAACGAATACGTCTGGCCGACGACGAGCGGCAGCGATCGCATGAAATAGATGAACGACCCTTCGTCCAGCGGCTCGGCGACGCTTGGAAATTCCTGGCCGTTGCGCTCGTAGACGCGCCGGTCGGGATAGAACTCGTACGTCTTGTCCGTGGTGTACTTCGTCTCGTCGATGTGCTGTACGTGTCGCAGCGAGACGAGGTCGGTGGTGTCGAACCAGCTCTCGTAATGGTCGTCGACGTGAAACATCAGGATGTGCCCCTTCACCTCGAACACGGTGTGGTAGGCCGGTCGTCCGCGAATCGGCTCGATGCCTTCGACGGACATCGTGGCCGACCCGGCGTTGATGAAGTTGAGCTTCGCCTGATACGTCAACCGCTCGCCGACATGGAACGGCGCCGCGTGCGGCGCCGCATGCGGCGGCCGCGCGGCCGCGGCGGTCGGCTCCGATCGTGGAACGAACGCCGGAGCCATCAGGCCGCCGGCGACGGCCAAGCGCAGCAGAGGTCGCATCTCACCTGACAGATTCATAAGGCATGCCCGCATTCGGACAGACCCCGCAGGCGTGCGTTCGTTCCTCTCGACGCTCTAGAGGGGGATGATCTTGAACGACGAGTGCATCACGGACCGACACGGACACTGCGACGACGACGCGCAACATTCTTCGCGCAACGGCCGCGTCGTGTCTTTTTTTGAGAAAAGCCGCTCGGGATGCCAATCGTGGCGTCCTGAGCGGCTTTGCAGAGAAAGGTGTGGCTTTTTCGGAGTTCCGTGCCCGTCCGTCTGTGTCAGTACTGTCCGTGATCGAGCTGTTCAGATCTCGACCTGTTCAGATCTCGACCTGTTCAGATTCGCCGGATCTCCTCTCGAGGAGCTACACTCATGAAATCCTCGCCGGGATTGATGAACATGTTCTTCTCGACGCCGTACTGCTTCTCATAGAGCTGACGGTAGCGGCCACTGAACGAGATGAGCTCGTCGTGCGTGCCGCGCTCGACGATCTCGCCATTCTCGAGCACGAGGATCTGGTCGGCGCTCTCGACGGTCGAGAGGCGGTGCGCGATGACGAACGTCGTGCGGCCGCGGCGCAGCGAGCGGAGACCATCCTGAATGAGCGCTTCGCTCTCGCTGTCGAGGCTCGACGTCGCTTCGTCGAGGATGAGGATGCGCGGATCGGCGAGAATCGCGCGCGCGATCGCGACGCGCTGCCGCTGGCCGCCGGAGAGCTTCACGCCGCGCTCGCCGACGACCGTGTCGTAGCCCTTCTCGAACCGCCCGACGAACTCGTCGCAGTGCGCGATGCGCGCCGCGGCTCGGATCTCGTCGTCCGACGCGCCCGGCTTGCTGAACGCGATGTTCTCCTTCACCGTGCCGTCGAACAGGAAGTTGTCCTGCATCACGACGCCGACGTGCGACCGATAGTCGCGGAGCCGGATGTTCGCGACGTCGTGGCCGTCGACCAGCACGCGGCCGCTCTTCGGGCGATTGAACGCCATCACGAGGCCGATCAACGTGCTCTTGCCGCCGCCGCTCGACCCAACGAGCGCGGTCGTCGATCCTGCTTCGGCGCTGAACGAGACGTGCTTCAGCACTTCCGTGTTCTCGACGTACTCGAACGTCACGTCCTGGAACTCGACGCCGCCCTCCATGTCCATCATCTGCTGCTTCGACGCGTCGGCCTGATCCTCCGTGGCCATGTCGCGGATCTCGCGAATGCGGTCCAGTCCAGCAAACGCTTCGCTGACCTGTGTTCCAATAGACGAGATCTGAATGAGCGGCGCGGCCAACAGGCCCATGAAGAAGACGTACATGAACATGTCGCCCAGCGTCATCGACCCGTTCAGCACCGAACGACCGCCGATGAGAATGAGCAGCACGCCGACCATGCCGGTGACGACCGCGGCGCCGGCGCCCACGGCCGACGTGCCCGTGATCGTCTTGGCGACGTTCCGGAACAACTTGTGCGCGCCGCGCGCGAAGACGAGCCGCTCGCGCGCTTCGGCGACGTAGATCTTCACCAGACGGATGCCGCCGATCGTCTCGGTCAATCGCCCCGTGACCTCGGCGTTGATCGCGCCGCGCTCGCGAAACAGCGGCCGCAGTCGCTTGAACGCGATCGTCATCATCGAGCCGAACGCGGCGAGCGCGATCACCGTCGCGCTCGTGAGCTGCCAGTTCACGTAGAACAGGATCGCGACGGCCATCACGGCCGTCAGGATGCTGCCGATCAACTGAATCAGACCGGTGCCCACGAGATTGCGCACGCCCTCGGCGTCGGTCATGACGCGGGAGATGAGGACGCCGGTCTTCGTGGAGTCGAAGTACGAGATCGGCAATCGAAGGACGTGCGCCTGTACGCGCTTGCGCATCTCCGTGATCGCGCGCTGCGCCGCGATGCTGACGACCTGCGACAGCGCGAACGACGTTCCCGCCTGGATGATCGTCGCGAGGGCCGCGACGGCGGCGAGCGGCACCAGAAGGTCCGCGCGATGCTTGCCGATGACGTCGTCGATCAGGTACTTCGACGTGTACGGCAGCACGATCCCGGAGACGCGATTGATCACCATCAGCACGAGCCCGAACGCGAGAGACGTCCGATGCTCGGCAATCAGCTCGCGCGCCTCAGCCCAGGCGCGCGCTTTGTCATACTTGGCCATCCTTGAAATGTACGAGGGGGCGCGGACGAGCGCCTGACCGCCGAATTCGGGACTCCGCCGGCCACGTCACGGTGACTATCGTTACGCCATGCGCCTCAGACTCGCCGTCCTCGCGCTCGTGGGGTCGCGGCTCGCCGCCCAAACCGCCCCCGTGTCACCGCCGCCTGTTCCGCGCGAGTTTCGCGCCGTGTGGCTGACGACGGTCGGGAACACCGACTGGCCTTCGAAGCCCGGGCTGAGTACCTGGGATCAACAGCGGGAGCTTCTGGCGATCCTCGATCGCGCCGTCTCGCTGAATCTCAACGCCATCGTCTTCCAGATCCGGCCGGGCGCCGACGCGTTCTACGCGTCGCCCTACGAGCCGTGGTCGCAGTTCCTGAGCGGACGGCAGGGTCGCGCGCCCGAGCCGCCGTGGGATCCGCTCGCGTTCGCGGTGGAGCAAGCGCACAAGCGCGGGCTCGAGCTGCACGCGTGGTTCAACCCATACCGCGCCGCGTACACGCGAGATTCACTCATCGCGCGCAATCACATCAGCCGAACGAACCCCGGTCTCGTATGGAAGTACGACCGGTTCGTCTGGATGGATCCCGGCGACGCCGAGGTGCGCCGCCGCTCGGTGCGCGCGATCGTCGACGTCGCGCGCCGCTACGACGTCGACGGGGTGCACATCGACGACTACTTCTATCCGTATCCGGTGAACGACGCGTCGGGCAGGAAGGTCGACTTCCCCGACGCGAAGACCTACGCCAGATACAGGAAGGGTGGCGGCAAGCTATCGAAGGACGACTGGCGCCGCGACAACGTCGACAAGTTGGTCGAGGCGTTGTACAAGGGCGTGCACGCGGTGAAGCCGTGGGTGAAGGTCGGCATCAGCCCGTTTGGAATCTGGCGTCCGGGCAACCCGTCGCAAATCTCCGGCTTCGACGCGTACGCCGAGATCTACGCCGACTCGAAGAAGTGGCTCCAGAAAGGCTGGGTGGACTATCTCGCGCCGCAGCTGTACTGGCCGATCGCCCCGCCGCAACAGAGCTTTCCGGCGCTCTACGATTGGTGGGAATCGGTGAACACGAAGCACCGGCACATCTGGCCGGGGCTGGCCGCGTATCGCGTGACGGACACCACGCGGCGACACATGCCTGCACAGGAGATCATCGCGCAGATCGATACCATGCGCGCACGCGGGCGAGACCTCGGGCACATCCACTTCAACATGTCGGCGCTGATGAAGAGCCCGGACAGTCTCGCCGAGCGGCTGCGGTCGCGAGCTACGCGACGCCGGCGCTGGTGCCGGCGTCGCCGTGGCTCGGCCCCACGCCGCCGGGGCGGCCGACGATCGCGCTCGGGCGCGATCCGCTGACCGATGAGTATTCTCTCAAATTGACGCCGGCGAAAGGCGACAAGCCGTGGCTGTGGACGGTGCGAACGAATGTGTCGGGCGCGTGGACGACGGAGGTTCTACCGGGTTGGTTGCGTGCGCACCAACTGCCGGACGGTCCGATCGACGGCGTGCTCGTGACGGCGGTGAGTCGAACCGGCGTCGAGAGTGCCGCCGCTAGCGCTGCTGTGGCAGTACGCGCGATTCCATAGTCGCTGCGCAGTGGCGTCCCGAGCGGCTTCTCGGCAAAGAGGTCTGCCGCAGCTCCGTGTCCGCCCGTCTGTGACCGTGCCGATCCGTGGTAAACGGCCCGGGAGGGTATCGACTCGAACTACAGATCCCTCGCTCCGCTCGGGATGACTATGCTTTTGGCTTCGCCCGCTTCTGATTCTCTCCCATGACACGCAGCGTATTGCCGCCCCAAAGCTTGCGGACGTCCTCCTCGCTGTAGCCCCGCTTCACCAGCTCGAGCGTCACGTTGAACGTCTCGCTCGCGTCGCGCCATCCGTCGATGCCGCCGCCGCCGTCGAAATCCGAGCTGATGCCGACGTGATCGATGCCGGCCACCTTCACGGCGTGATCGATGTGATTGACGAAGTCGACCACGTTCGCCGACGGCCACCGTTTCTCGATGTCCGCCATCCGTCGGTCGTACTCGGCGCGACGCTCCGGTGAGAGGGCCGCGAGCTGCGCGCCGCGACCGCCACGTCCGCCGCCGCGTCCACCGCCGCCGCGTCCACCGGCGCCACGTCCGCCGGCGGGAGCCGGGCCGAAGAACTCTTCGTTGACGCGAGTCACGGCGGCCTGACGTTCGGGCGGCTGGACCTTCACATAGTCCCCGAGCGCGACCATCTGCACCACGCCGCCGTTTTTCTTGATCGCCGCGAGCATCTCGTCGTCCATGTTGCGCGGCACGTTCGCCACCGCAGTCGTGCTCGAGTGCGAGCCGATGACCGGCGACGTCGACAGCGCGGTCGCCTGCATCATGCACTCCTTCGAGACGTGCGACACGTCGACCATCATGCCGACGCGATTCATCTCGGCGACGACCTGCCGGCCGAATGGGCTCAGGCCGTGCCACTCCGGTCCTTTGGGATCGGTGGAGGAGTCGCAGATGTCGTTGTTCGACGTGTGCGCGAGCGTCATGTAGCGCGCGCCGAGGTCGTAGTACTTCTTGATCAGGCTCAGGTCGTGGCCGATCACCCAGCCATTCTCGATGCCGATGGCGGCGACGAGCTTGCCCGAGTTGTGAATGCGTATCGCATCGTCTGGCGTGTACGCGATCTCGATGAGGCTCGGGTACATCTGCTCGGCCATGCGATGAATCGCGTTGAACTTCGTCATCGCGCGCTGCTTGGCCACGGCGTCGCCGCTGTCGGTGCGAGCGCCCTGGCCGACATAGACGGCGAAGAACGCCATGTCGTAGCCGCCGGCCTTCATCTTGTCGAGGTTGACCTGCGAATTCATCGTCTTCGGATCGGCCTCGGGCGTCGCGAAATTGTCGGGAATGTCTTTGTGCGTGTCGATGGTCAACACCCGCGAGTGAATCGCGCGCGCGTGCGCGACGAGCGATTCGCTGGCCTGCGCGCCGGACTGAGCCGGTGCCGGCGAGGACGCGGACGGGGCGGGTGACCGCGAACAGGCGGCGAGGACGACGAGCGAGAGCGTAACGGCGTCGCGGCGATGCATGACGACCTCGAGATCGTAGGGAAGGGCTCGCGGTAATTGATCCATTCGCCCAGATCGAGTCAACGCGAGATGCCCGCGCGTGTGCCCCGGTCTTGCGTTGTATGCAAGCATGCAGGAGCGGACTCGAGGTGGCGCACTTGACGGACGGCGCATCGCGCGCGCGCTGACGCTCGGCATCGGGCTGGCCGCGGCGTGCCAAACGTCGCCGACGAGTCCGGCTGAACACTCGAAATTGATCGACGCCGCCGCGACCGTGGCGCAGACCGCAGGCAAGATCACCGGCCAGGCGTCGCCGATGGCGACGGACTACACGAAGGGACACTACGTCGGGTTCGATACGCACACGTATCCCGGCGATGCGACGATGAAAGCCTGGAAGGAAACGCCGGGCTCGCCGTACAAATGGGTCGGCTACTATCTCCCCGCGCCCTGCCACAACGACAAGTCATGGGTGGGCAAGCGCGAGACGCTTCAGCAGATGGGCTGGGGGGTCGCGATTGTCTACGTCGGACAACAGACATGGGGCAAGACCCCGAGGACGCTCACCTCGGCGCAGCGAGACGCGCTGCGCAAGAAGAACGACTGCCAAACCGATCTGATCTCCGCCGCAGAGGGAGAGCTGAACGCGGAGGACGCTACGCGCACGGCGGAGGCCGAGGGGTTTGCGCGCGGGTCGATCGTGTTCCTCGATATCGAGCGAATGCAGACCATTCCGCCCGCGATGCGCGATTACTACAAAGCGTGGACGGCGCGGATGCTGGAGCTCGGGAAGTACAAGCCGGGCGTCTATACGCACAACTTCAACGCGCCGCAGATCTTCACCGACGTGAAGAACGTGTTCGCGGCGGCCGGTGACACGACGACGCCTCGCTTTTGGATCGCCGGCGGAAAGGGATTCGACACCAACGCCGCGCCGCAGGACGTCGGCTACGCGTTCGCCGGCGTGTGGCAGGGGGTGCTCGACGTCGCGCGCTCCGTCGCGAACATCAAGCTGCCGGTGGACGTGAACGTCGCGTCCTGGTTGTCGCCGTCGGAGTCGGGCACGGCGACGCAATAGATCGGCGATCGATCCCTGTTCGCGGCATCGCCAGCACTCCTCGCGTCCGCTTCGTATCCTGGATACATTCGCCCCGCGAATGACACCAGACGTGAGGATCTCCATGAAGCGACTCGTGATGGCGGCGTTGCTCCTGGCGGCGCCTGTTCTTGCGCAGGACTCGGCCGTGGGCCGAGGGCGCGGTGGGCGCGGCGGCATGCCGCGAGCCTGGAATGGCCCGATGGACAGCCTTCGGACCCGCCAGCTCTACGTCAGCAAGGAGCCGAAGGACCTTCCGGGCTGCGGCTCGGGGTGCGACCGGCAGATTCAGAACAAAAAGAGAACGGACAGCGTGTACGCCGCGAAGGCGGCCGGGAAGTACGAGTTTCAGAAGATCAAGTACAAGAGCCGCGCAGACGGCCTCGAGATCCCGGCGTACATGTTCTCGCCGATCAACAAAGGAACCAAGAAGCATGCGGCGCTCGTGTGGGTCCACGGCGGCGTGCATGGCGACTGGGACACCGGCCTCTATCCGTTCATCGTCGAGGCCGTGCAGCGCGGGTACGTGATTCTCACGCCCGACTATCGCGGCAGTACCGGGTACGGCGACGAGTGGTATCGCAAGATCGATTACGGTGGAAAGGAAGTCGACGACGTGCTGTCGTCGGTCGATTATCTCGCGACGGTGCCGTACGTCGACAACACGAAGCTCGGCATCATGGGCTGGAGCCACGGCGGCTTCATCACGTCGCACATTCTCTTCCGCGACGACAATCCGTTCAAGGCAGGCGCCGCGATCGTGCCTGTGACGAATCTGGTATTCCGCTTGAGCGATCACGGCCCCGACTACGCGCGCAGCTACGCCGCCGAGGAAGGGCTTCAAGGGCTTCCGTTCGAGAGAAATTGCGGGCCGCAGCACAATCAGGACTGCATCGATCTCTACCTGCAGCGCTCGCCGGTCTTTCACGCCGAGAATCTGAAGGTCCCGATGTTGGTCCACGTGGCGACCAACGACTGCGACGTCTTTTTCCGGGAAGACCAGCAGATGGTCTATACGCTGATGGCGCTCAAGCCGAAGCTCGCGGAGACGAAGATCTACAAGGATCCGCCGCCGGGCGCGGCGGGGTGCGGCCACACGTTCAGCCGCCGCGTGAATCCCGAGACGCTCGAACGAAACGATTCGCCGGAGCAGATAGACTCATGGAATCGAACGTGGGCGTTCTTTGAGAGGAATCTCAGGCCCTGAACGGCGAGCGAGGAGCGGGAGCGGCGAACGGCGAACGGCGCGCGTGACGCGATCTTGACGTGAGGCGACAACGGCGGAACTGCGGATTGTCGCCTCACGCCGTGCTCGCCCCGATACGCCGCACGCCAACGCCGCTCTCGCTCCGACTCGCCGCTCTCGGCCCTATCTCACCTTCTTTCCGCCAATCGATCCTCGCCGGTCGTCGTCGACGAACCGGTGCCTGGCGGGCATCTGGATCGCCGGGAGTGAATGCGCGTCGATCCGCATCGTGTCAGGGATCAGTCCTTCGCGGCTCAGCAGATAGGCGGTGACGGCATACGTCTGATCCGGCGACAGCGAACCGGGCGCGGTGAGCGGCATCGCTCGGCGCACGTAGCCGAAGATCGTCGTGGCGTAAGGCCAGTAATTGCCGATCGTGCGTGGAATCTTCGGGTCGGCGGAGAAATCGACGTCGCCCTTGGGCCCGCCGACGAGCTGCGGATACGGCGGCCGGCCTTCGCCGTTGTCGCCGTGACACGAGGCGCAGCTCGCCGCGTAGACGGCGGCGCCGGCCGCCGCGGTTCCGCTGCCGGCGGGAAGGCCGGCGCCGTTCGGCGAGACGTCGATGTCGAGCGCGGCGACCCGATCGGGCGCCGGGGTGTGGCCGATCGCGAACTCCGTCGGATCCTTGTCGCCCATGTTGTCGTCGCGCGCGTCGAGCCGGCACGCCGCGAGCGACGCGGTCGCGGCGACGGTCGCCGCCACGATCATTCCGGCGCGCCAGCGCCTCGGCATCACGCGTTGCCCTCGAACGTGACAGCGCCGTCGGCGGCCACGCGCCACGCGCGAATCGGATTGAAGTGATAGTCGGTCCCGGGACCGCGGACCGCGCGCAGCTGCGCCAGCGTGGGCTGCACGTAGCCCGTCTCGTCGACCGCGCGACTCATGAGCAAATTCTGATCGCCGGTCCACTGCCACATGTGCTGGAACCGGACCAGCGCCTTGGAGACGAGCGGCGTGAGGAGCTCGGCGTCGACCCAGTGCGCGCCGCCGTCCGTGCTGACGTCGACGCGCGTGATGCGTCCGCGACCGCTCCACGCCAGGCCCGTGATGGGCCACCAGCCCCGCTGCGTGAGCCGCTCGGGATACGCGGGCGACGTGATGATCGACTTCGCGTCCATCTCGAAGCTCATCCACCGTACGGTGCCGCCGGGCAGCGGGTCCGTGTATTTCGACGTCTCCCATCGCGTCATGAACGGGTCGGACGCGAGCTTGATCCGGCGCAACCACTTCACGTTCGTGTTGCCTTCCCAGCCCGGCAACAGGAGTCGCATCGGGAACCCCTGCTCGGGGCGGAGCGGCTCGCCGTTCTGCGCATAGACGACGAGCGCGTCTTCGCGCGCCTTGCGGACGGGAATGCTGCGCGCCAGGAGACAGGCGTCGCCGCCCTCGGCGAGGAACCAGTCGGCGGTGCGCTGCACGCCGACTTCCCGGAACAGCGTCGCCAACGGCACGCCGGTCCATTCGCTGTTCGACAGCATCCCGTCCACCTGCTGGGGCGTCATGTCGGGCTTCGGCGTCCGATACGCCGCGCGCCCGTTGCCCGCGCACTCGATGAAGTGCGTCCGCGTCACCGACGGAAAGCGCTTGAGGTCGGCGAGCGTGAGCTCGAGCGGACGATCGACCAGGCCGTGGATGAGCAACGTGTGCTTGGCGGGATCGATCGCCGGCGTGCCCGCGTGAAGACGCGTGAAGTGCAAGTCCGCCGGCGTGATCGTTCCCGTGAGCGCCTGCAGCGGCGTCAACGAGGTTCCGGTGATCTCGCCGACAGGCGCGCGGGCCGGCGCGACGAATGGCGATCGCGTCCCGACGGCGCTCGTCGGAGCCCCGGGCACTTTGGTCGGATCGGCCGAGCTGGCCAGTGTGGCCTGCGGCGGCGGCGCGAGCGTGGGCGCCTGCCGCGCCTCGCCGGGCACGCTCGTGAGCAACGCGCCGCCCGCGGCTGCCGCCGCACCCGTGATCAGCGTGCGTCGCGAGATCGGCTTCTCGGTCATAAGAGTTTTTGAAAGCTCAACTCTTGCGGAGCACGGAGGCGGGCGCCGGCACGATCGCCGCCGCGGGGTTGCCCATTCGCGGCAAGACCCGCGGCGGACGATAGGCTTTGTGTCCCTTGGTGTCGTACGGGACGTCCGGCGGCGCGCCGCCGGCGGGCCAATCGGTTTCCTTGCCCGGCGAATCCGGTCGCGGCATCGACGTCACGAACGCCGCGATGTCGAACGCCTGTTGATCGGTGAGCGAGCCTGGCCGGTCGTACGGCATGTTGTGCTTGATGAACGACGCGGCGCGCTCCTGGCGCGCCATCGAGGCGCCGATGCTGAACGACTTCGGGCCCCAGAGCGCGGGAAACGCAGGCGCCATGCCGGCACCGTCGGGTCCGTGACAGCGCGCGCAGTTGTCCGTGAACAGCGGCCGGCCGCGCGAGGAGTCGCCGGCGAGCGCGGGCATCTTCGCGAGGCCTTCATTGTGGATGTGCTCGCCGTTCGGCACGCCCCGGGAGATGAACGCGAGATACGCGACGATGTCCTGCATCTCGCGACTGTCGGTCGGCAAACGGGATCCGGCGAGGCTGCGCGTGAAGCAGTAGTTGACGCGGTCTTCGATCGGCACGACGGCGCCACTCCGATCCAGGAATTTGGGAAATCGGGCGAACACGCCGGCCAGCGGCGCGGCATTGCCGCGCCGGCCTTCGTCGAGGTGGCAGCTGGTGCAATTCAGATTGCCGCCGACATACGCCTTGAGGCTGTCTCGCGTCTGCGTCACGAGCGCGAGGCCGCGGTAGACGGATGCCTCGAGCGGATCGTCGGGCGTGCTGTCGACGACCGGCGGCTTCCACGTCTCGGCGCTCCAGGCGCGGCCACCGCGCGGAACGGCGGCGACGGCGACCGAGTCGGCACGACCGGAGACGTCCTGCACCGAGCACGCCGCGAGCGCGACGGCGCCCAGCGCGAGTCGAGCGAGCGACCGCCGTCGCGCGATCACGCTATTCGACTCGCTCGAGCGCCGCCGCCACCGTCTCGAACATCCGATCGATCTGCGGCTTCTCCACGATGAGTGGCGGAGACAGAGCGATGGTGTCGGCGGTGGAGCGCACCATGAGGCCGGCCTCGAAGCACTTGAGGAAAGTCTCAAAGCCGCGCGCGCCCACCGCGCCCGGCCGTGCCTCGAGCTCGATGCCGGCCACGATGCCGATGTTGCGGCAGTCGATCACGTGCCGGCGACCGCGCAGCGAGTGGACGGCGTCGGCCCAGTACGACTCGAGCGACGCGGCGCGCTCGAACAGGCCCTCGGTGCGATAGATCTCGAGCGTCGCGAGCCCGGCGGCCGCGGCGAGCGGATGTCCGGAATACGTGTAGCCGTGGAAGAACTCGATGCCCGCGGCGGACGCGTTGATCACCGCATCGTAGATCTCGCCGCGCAGGCACACCGCACCCATCGGGACCGCGGCGTTGGTGAGTCCCTTCGCCAGCGTCAACATGTCCGGCGTCACGCCGAATTTCGCCGCGGCGAACGACGCGCCGAGCCGGCCGAAGCCCGTGATGACTTCGTCGAAGATGAGGAGGATGCCGTGCTTGTCGCAGATCGCGCGCAGTCGATCGAGATAGCCCTGCGGCGGAACGAGCACGCCCGTCGATCCGGCAACGGGTTCAACGATCACCGCGGCGATCGTGTCGCCGTGCTTCGCGACGAGCTCCTCGAGCGCGTCCGCGAGCTCCACGCCGTACGCCGGCTGGCCGCGCGAGAACGCGTTCTTCGCGAGATCGTGGGTCGCCGGGAGATGATCGACCAACGGAAGCGTCTGCGCCGAGAACTGTTTCGTGTTGGTGGGAATGCCACCGACCGACATGCCGCCGAAGCCGACGCCATGATAGCCGCGCGCGCGACCGATGAGCCGCGTGCGCTGCGGCTGGCCCTTCGCCTGCCAGTACGCGAGCGCGATCTTGAGCGCGGTGTCGACCGCCTCGGAGCCCGAATTGCCGAAGAACACATGATCGACGCCGGCCGGCAGCATCCGCGAGAGCTGCTGCGCGAGCTCGAATGCGAGCGGATGTCCCATCTGGAACGGCGGCGCGTAGTCCATGACACCGGCCTGTTCGCGGATCGCCGCCGTGATTTCGTCGCGACAATGGCCGGCGTTCACACACCAGAGACCCGCCGTGCCGTCGAGGATTTGTCGTCCGTCGGCGGCCGTGTAGTACATATCTTTGGCGGCGACGAGCAGTCGGGGTGCGCGCTTGTACGCGCGATTCGCCGTGAAGGGCATCCAGAGCTCTTCGAGCGACGGAATCGCCGATTGAGCGGGGGCGGGCGGGGCGTTGAGTGTCTCGGTGGCCATGGGACTGTACCGGAAAAAACGAAAGCGTGAGCGTTTGGCGGCCAGATTGGACGACTCCGCTCGCGCGCGTGAGCCGCTACGTTCAGGACAATATGCAGGTCGGCCTCGAAATCGGGGAGGAGACGCCGATGAGCGAAGGCGCGGACGATCTCGACGAGGTGAAGCGTCGCGTGGAGGAGATCCAGCGACGCAAGCGTGGCCGTATCCAATGGCGTATCGGTCGTCACACGGCCGAGCTTGCGATCGAGGCGCTCGAACGTCCGCCCAAGGCGCCGCGCAGCAGCAAGAACCGGCGGAGGAAACGAACGAAACGGCTTCTCTAGGCGAGCGAACGGTTCTGGTTCTCCGCGAAATCCGCGAGATCCGCCAATTTCGCGTTGCCCAAGGCGTTGTGGCTGGACCGGCCACAATGACGATTGCGATCGCGGATTTGGCGGAGCTCGCGGATTTCGCGGACTGTTCTCTTCGGGTCGCCGCAGAGTTGAGTGGGTCAAATGGCCGTGTGGCTGGTCGGGCGGACTCCGCGGACTCCTCGGTAGCTAGACCCGACGAGTTTTCCAAGTACCGCGACGGAACAGCGTCGCCCCGCCGATCGCGTACGTCGAGAACGCGATCGCCAACGCGACGTAGACGCCGGTCGGACCCCAGCCGAGCACTTTCGACAACACGTACGCGAGCGGAATCTCCCAGCACCAGAAGACGAAGAAGTTCAAGAGCGTCGGCGTCCGTGTATCGCCAGCGCCGTTGAACGACTGCCCCACGACCATCCCGATTCCATAGAACGGGAATCCGCAGGCGACGATCCGCAGGCAGTTCGCCGCGTACGGAACGATCTCCGGATCGCTCGTGAACAGCCGCGCGATCCACGGCGCGAAGATCGCGAGCACCACGCCGATCGTCGTGAGCACCGCGCCGTTGTACATCGCCGCCAGCTTCACGGCGTCTTCGGCGCGTTCCGGCTTCTTGGCGCCGAGCGCCTGGCCCACCATCGTCGCCGCGGCGTTCGCCACGCCGAGTGCCGGCAACAGCGCGAAGATGATCACCCGGATGCCAATGGTATACCCCGCGAGGATGTTGCTGCCGAAGCTCGACAGGACGCGAATGATCGGGATCCAGCTGCACATGCCGATGAGCATCTGCAGCGAGGCCGACCAGGCGAGCCGCAGAATGCGGCCGATGAGCTTCGGATCGAAGTGGAAGTGCCGAGCGTGGATGTCGATCCGCGAGCCAGGTGTGAGCAAGCGGCTGAGCGCGAACAGCGCGCCGATGCCTCGGCCGATGGTCGTCGCGACGGCCGCGCCGGTGACGCCGAGCTTCGGGAACGGTCCAAGCCCGAAGATCAGGCAGGGACCGAGCACGATGTTGATGGCGTTCGCCAGCCACAGCACGCGCATCGCGATGGCCGCGTCACCCGCGCCGCGGAAGACCGCATTGATCAGGAACAGCATCACCACCACGACATTGCCGCCGAGCATGACGCGCGCGTACGTGGATCCGGTCTGGATCACGTCGGGCGACGCGCCCATGATGCCGAGCAATCGCGGCGCGAGCGTGCCACCGGCGAGGCCAAGCACGAGCGCGACCGCCAGACCGAGCACGATGCCCTGCGCCGCCGAGTGCGCGGCGCCCTCGCGATCGCGTTCACCGGTGCGTCGCGCGACGACTGCCGCAACCGACACGGCAAGCCCCATCGCGATCGCGTAGATGAGCGTGAGCCAGGACTCGGTGAGGCCCACGGTCGCCACGGCGGCCGCGCCGAGCTTGGAGACGAAGAACACGTCGCAAACGGCGAACACGCTCTCCATCACCATCTCGAGCACCATCGGAACGGCGAGGATGAAGATCGCGCGCGATACCGAGCCTTGCGTGTAATCTCGATGCGAGCCGCGCAGCGCTTCGCGGATGGCGTGCCAGATTCCCTCGCGGTCGGCCGGCGCAGGCGCGTCGCCGGCCGCGATGAGAGGCGCGTCTGTGGACGCGCCTGCTGCCGTCGAATCAGAAATCGAAGTACTCACGAAAGACCTCGTCTATGGAGAGCTCCGAGCGCGTGGCGGCGAACGCACTGGGAGCTGAAATCGAAAGGGCGGCGCCGATCGCGGCGCCGCCCTCGAAAAAACAGCTCGAGCTGATTGCGCGATCAGAACTTGTGGGCCGGGCCGGTCACGACGAACCGCGCGTCGCGCATGACGGCGACGACGATGCTTCGCGAGCTCGTGACGGTTGAGGTAGCCTTCACAGTTCTGACCTCCGAGAAAGAAATCCCGCTGCGCGCGGGAGCGAGGAACCTATGTACGACTTGTCGGTTGCGCAAGCGTGGAACGACCGCTGAACTCGCTGACAATGCTGACACAGCGCTGAAGCACCAGAACGCCGCCGATATCGGTCTCGATCAAACATGACTCATGGTGGTTTCGCGGCGTTCGCCACTTCCGCGAAATCAGCGGTAGTTCTTTCGTTTCCTACGTGCCGCCGCTACGGCGTCACTTTGGCGGTGATCGGATCTCCGTTCAGATCGAGATACACGATCGGCGCGATCTTGGTGGCCGCGAGCGGCCCTTCGATCTTCGCTTTGTCGCCGACGATCACGATCGCCAAGTGCTGCGGATCGATGTACTTCTGCGCAACCCGAAGCACGTCGTCCTTCGTCACCGCGTTCACCTTGGTGACGAAGCCCTGGTAGTAGTCCTCCGGCAAATCCTGCGTATAGATCTGCGAGATCGCGCCGCTCACGCTGCCCACCGACGCAAACTGGCCCGGCAGGCTCTGAACGAGCGCGTTCTTCGCCGACTGCATCTCCTCGTCGGTGATCGGCCGGTCACCGCGGATGCCGCGCATCTCTTTCATGAACTCGATGAGCGCGCTGTCGCTCTTCGCCGTGACGATCTCACCGCCGGCGCGGAACGCGCCGGGACCACGACCGTACGCGAAGCGCGAGCTCACGCCGTAGCTGTAGCCCTTCTGCTCGCGGATGTTGGCGTTGAGCCGCGACTGAAACTGTTCGCCGAAGAAGCTGTTGAGCACGCGCAGCGCGTAGTAGTCCGGCGTGCTGCGCGGCGGACCAACCTCGCCGATCGCGAACGTCGACTGCGCGGCGCCCGGCTTGTCGACGAGGTAGATCGTCGTCGCCTTCGGAGCGGGCGGCGTCGGATAGTCGAACGACGGCTTCGCTCCGCCCGCGGGCCACGCGGCGAGCGACTTGTCGAGCACGCGCTTCGCATCGGCGGGCGCGATGTCGCCGACGACGGTGATCTCCGCGCGGCCAGGCTTGAAGTAGTCGTCGTGGAACTTGACGAGGTCGGCGCGCGTGATCGCCTTCGCCGTCGCTTCGGTCATCGAGCGGCCGTAGGGCTCTTCCGTCGTATAGAGCAGCTTCGGGAACACGACGCTCGCGATCGACGACGTGCGATCCTTCGCCTGCTGCAGGTTGATCAGCGTCCGTCCACGAAGCCGCTCGAGCGCGGGCTCCGGGAAGGACGGATGCAGCAACACGTCCTGCAGAATGCCGAGCATGGGCTCGAGCTTGTCCTTCATGACGAACACGCTCATCGTGCCAGTCTCGGACCCGATGAACACGTTGACGTTCGACCCGAGCGTCTGCATCGCCTCGGCGAGCTGATCGCCGGTGCGCGTCGCGGTGCCCTCGAGCATCATGCTCGAGACGAAGCTCGCGAGCCCGGATTTGTCGGCCGGCTCGAAGTTGCTCGCGCCGCCGACGAAGTTGATGCTCACGAACACGAGCGGAAGCCCATGGCGCTCGGAGACGACGAGCCGCGCGCCGTTGGTGAGCGCGAGCTTGGACCAGCTCGGAACGTGGAGCTCCGGCGTCTTGCCGGCCGTCGGGATCGCGGCGCGGTCGAGCGCGACCGACTTGGTGGCCTGCGCGCTCACCGTCGACGCGATGGCCAGCGCGGCGGTTAGAACCGGCGCGCGGAGATGATCGCGGATCATTTGTCCTCCACGTGGCTCGTCTTGGAGCCGAAAGGCGTCTGGGTGACGACGGTGCTCGCCTCGGGCTTCGAGGCCTGATCGCGCTTTCCGGTCGGCACGATGCTCAACACGACGCGACCCGCGCCGAGGTATTTGTTCGCGACGCGCTTGACGTCCGCGGCCGTCACGGCTTGATACTTCTGATAATCGACCGCGAACGCGCGGTTCGGATCGGCGTGGAACGCTTGGCCGATCGCCAGGCGCTGCGCCTTGCCGAGGTTCGACTCGAGGCTCGAGAGGAATTGCAGCTGGAGCGTCGCCTTGGAGCGGCGGATCTCGTCGTCGGTCGGCCCGTCGCGGCGAAGCGTGGCGATGATCGAGTCGACGTCGGCCTCGAGAGCCGTGAGCGTGTGTTGCGGGCGGGGCGTGATCACGACCGTGAAGACGCCGGCGTTCTCGTCGGTCTCCTGGAAGCTGAACACGCTCGCCGCCGACTGCGTGTCGTACACGAGCGTCTTTTGAAGGCGCGAGATGCGGGACCGCGTGAGGACGTCGGAGAGGATGTCGAGCGCGTACTGATCGTTGCTCTCCTCGCCGACGCTCGGCCACGAGAGATACAACCGCGGCACCTGCACGCGGTCTTCGTACACGAGCCGCTTTTCGCTCGGCATGTGCGTCGCCGTCACGGTCGGGCGGACGATCGGCTTGCCGCGCGGAACTCCCGTGAAGTACTTCGTGATCCACGCCTTCGTCTGCGCCGGATCGAAGTCGCCGGTGATGGCGAGCACCGAGTTGTTCGGCGCGTAGTAGAGGCGGAAGAACGCCTTCACGTCGTCGACCGACGCGGCGGAGAGATCGGTCATGCTGCCGATGACCGGCCACGAGTACGGATTCGTGCGCGGAAAAGCGGCGGCCTTGATGATCTCGTCGGCCCGGCCGTACGGCTGGTTGTCGACGCTCTGGCGGCGCTCGTTCTTCACGATGTCGCGCTGCGCGTTGTATTTCGCGGTGTCGAGCGCGTCGAGCAGCCATCCCATACGGTCGGACTCGAGCCACAGTGCGTGCTCGAGATAGTTGGACGGAATCGTCTCATAGTACTGCGTGAAGTCGTTCGTCGTGTTCCCGTTGTTGCCGCCGCCCACGCCCTCGGTGTACTTGTCGTGGAGGCCGTACGGGACGTGGCCGGAACCGGTGAACATCACGTGCTCGAAGAGATGCGCGAACCCGGTGCGGCCGGTCTGCTCGTTCTTGGAGCCGACATGGTACAGGACTTCGACGGCGACGGTCGGCGTCGAATGGTCCTGCGCGAGAATCACGGTCAAGCCGTTGGGGAGCGTGTAGCGCTCGAACGGAAGCTTGATCGCCCCGGTGCCGTTTTGCGCACCTTGTGGAGCGGCGCCGCCCTGCGCGCCCGCACTGAGCGGGACGGCGGCGGCGAGGATCGACGCCGCGGCCAGGTGCGAGAGGAGTCGTTTCATAGGAATCGTGAAGGGGGGAACATATCTAGAGATGTACACCAAAAGCCGGCAAGAGCGCCGGGATCAGCCGGATTTGCCGTACATTTCCCTACAATGCGACTGAGGCGACTCGAGCAGTGGTGGCGGCGGCTCTGGATCCGGCTGCTGGTGCGTCTGATGCGACGTCCGGCAAACGAGAAACCGAACTGGACTACGCAGCCGATGCGCGTGCTGTTTCTGCGTCACGACCGGGTTGGCGACATGATCGTGTCTACCGGCGTCATGCGCGGCATCGCGCGGTCGCACGACACGATCACGCTCGACGTGCTCGCGTCGCCCTCGAACGCCGTGCTGCTCGAGGGCGCGGACTACGTGCGCGACGTCGTCGTCTTCGACAAGCGCCGACTCGCGAGCTATCTGCCGACCGCGCTGCGCCTTCGACGCGCCGGCTACGACGCGGTCATCGACTGCATGGTGACGGCGCCGTCGGTCACGACGCTGCTGCTCATCCTCGCGAGCGGCGCGAGGTATCGGATCGGGATCGCCGGCCGCGGCAATGATGCCGCGTTCAACGTGACGGTTCCCGGACGGACCGAGCGCGACGTGCATATGGTGGATCGACTCGCCGCGCTGGCCCGCGCGTTCGATGTCGAGCTGAGCCGTTCAGCGCGAGAGCCTAGCCTTTCGATCACTACCGCGGAACGCGAGCGAGCTGAGCGCGAGTGGCAGGGACCGTCCGGCGCACCGCGCGTGTTGGTCAACGTCTCCGCGGGATCCGCGGAGCGGCAGTGGCCGGACCACTGCTATGGCGCGGTCATTCGCCACATCCTCGAGCGACGGTCGCACGCGATCGTCCGGGTCATCGCGTCACCCGACGATGGCGGTCGTGGTGCCGCCATCGCGCGCGCCGGCGGCGGACGGTTCGTCGCCACGCCGCGCCTGCGCGACGCGATTGCCCTCGTCGCCACCGCGGACTTCGTCTTCACGCCCGACACCAGCATCGCGCACGCCGCGTCGGCCCTCAAGCGAGCGGCGGTCGCGATCTACGCGCGCGGAAAAAAATCGGATTGGGCGTTGTACGGAACGCGAGGCCGAAGCATCGAGCACACCGAGCCGGATCTGCGAGACCTGCCGCTTGCCCCAGTGGTGGAGGCGATCGATCAAGTGCTACGCGGGACGGGAGAGCCGTCGAAAAACCTGCCGTGAGCGGCGAACGGCGAACGGCGATCAGCCGGCGCGATTGACGAGGCGATCCACCAGTGAGTCGAGCACGGCAGCGGTCGGAACGCTTCCCTGCGCGATGCGTGGTGAACCACCTCCGCGGCCGCCGGCGGCAGTGAGTCGCTCCTTGATCAGGCGTCCCGAGTCGACCCCCGAGTCTTCCGATGACGCCACGAGCACCGACGGCGGATTGGCGACCGTGCCGACCACCACCACGCGCGCGAGCGAGAATGCGGCCTGCGCCAGCGCGCGAACGTCGTCCATCGTCGCCGCGTTTCGAATGACGATCGTGCGCACGCCGTCCGCCGCCGGCGTCGCCGCGTCGTAGAGCTCGCGCGCGCGGTACGTCGCCAGATCCTTTTCGAGCTTTTTTCGCGCGGTGTCGCCTTCCTTCAATCGATCGGCCTGCGCTCCGACCAGCGAGGCGGCGTCGTCGATCGACGCCGACAGCGAGCCGGCGATCTTCGTGAGCGACTCGAAGTCGCGCCGAGCCCGGCGTATCGCTCGGGCGCCGCAGACGAACTCCACGCGCGTGCCTTTCCGAATCTTCTCCGTGCCGCGCACGAGCACCGCCCCGATCTCCGCGGCGGATCGCACGTGCGTGCCGCCGCACGCGCTGCGATCGATCCCCTCGATCGAGACGATCCGCAGCGTTCCCTCGCGCTCGGACGCTTTCCGCAGTCCGGTCGCCGATGCCGCATCTTCGAACGTCACCACCACCGGTCGCGACTCGGCGACGATCTCGTTCGCGCGCGCTTCCGCCGCGAGAAGCTGCTGATGCGTCACGAGCTCGCTGTCGAGATCGAGCGTCGAGTAGTCGGGGCCGAAGTGCACGCTCACGGTGTGCTGGCCGAAGAGATCCTCGAACACGGCCGAAAGCAGATGCTGGCCGGTGTGCTGCTGCATGTGATCGAACCGGCGCGTCCAGTCGATCGACCCGCCGACCGTCGCGTGCTTCGCGTCGAGCGGCTCGGCCAGGACATGCGCGATGCGATCGCCCTCGTCTATCACGTCGACGATCGCGACACCGCCGAGCGCGCCCAGGTCGTGCAGCTGTCCGCCCGACGTCGGGTAGAACGCCGTCGCATCCAAATAGACCCGCGTGCCCTCGTCGCTGCGCCCGACGACCGTCGCGGTGAAGGTCGTGCGGTATGCGTCGCGGTAATACAGCCGGTCGGTTGGCGGCGCCGTCATGCCGCTAGAGACCGATGCCGAAGTCGAAGGTCACCAACCATCGCTTGTCGGTCGTGGTATTGATCGCGCGCAGAAGGCCGATGCGCGGCCCGATGAATACGATCGGCCAGAGAATCACTTCGCCGCCGACGTAGGTGAGGTTGGGCTTCACGGTCCAGGGTTCTTTCCACGTGCGCAGCACGGTCGCGGCGACGGCGTACCCGGAGCCGAACGCGCCATATCCGTGCTCGACGTACGCGAGCGACGCACGACCGCCGGCCAGCCCCGGTTCGACGAACAGCGCGACGTTGCGCGAGTGATCGCGCCCGTTCTTCTGCCAGTCCTCGCCGAGCAACACGCCGAGCGCCACGGACGCCTTTTGCGGCGTGCCCGCACGGACGCCGAACGCGGGCACGATGTGACTGCGAGGAATGGTGTCCTCGGTGCGCTGCGCATGCAGCGGCATCGAAAGACCGAGAATCGCGGCGGCGCTCAAAAAGATTCGCATCCGCCGTCTATCCATGGCCATCCGCGTGCCAACCGCGCTGGCGCTCTTATCAAGGGGCTCGCTCGTGCTCGTGCTCACGAGCAGAATGTACGCCGCGTCAGCGAGGAGCGCAGGACACGACCACGTCACGCTCGCGAAAGCGAATCGGTTGGTCGGTGATGGGGACGCGGGCCAGGTCGATCGGCTGGGTCATCACGGCGGCGACGGACAGCCCGCCGCCGGCGTCGCGACGCGCACCGAGATCTGGAGCCCGACCGAGTCCTGCTCGGCGCTCTCGATGACGACGTCGTAGCCCCCGTTCGGACGCGAGCCGAGGGCGGCGACGACGATCATCTCACGCCCGAAGTCGATCGCCGGGAGCGACGGGGGCGGAACGAACGGACGGTTGATTCGGTCCCAGAGCTGGCGCCAGGCCGTCGAGTCTCGAATGACGGCGCGCATCGGATCGCCGATGCCGGCGTACGGCGAGAACGCCGTCGATCCATCGCGAAGCCGGGATAGCGTGACGGGCGCGGTCCGAAGCTCGTGCTGTCCGGCGGCGATGGCGCTGCGACAACCCGTCGCCATGACGATGGCGACGACCAACCGCCGGCAGGTCATTCCGCGCGCGCTCGCTCGAAGCGGGGCCAGTGTTCGCGCGGTACGGCGCGAATGGCAACTCCCAGCGTGACGCACGACGCGACGGCAATGATCGACAGAACGATCAACAGGTCGCGACTGGCTGCGATCGCCGCCGTGCGCCGCTCCTCCACGTCGAGCGAGTACCGGAGCATGTTGACGGCTTGCCGCGCCTCCAGCGTCTTTTGCCCGGATTCGACGGCCGCGATGAATGCGCTGCGATCCTTCCATGTGTCGCTGACGCTGCCCAACACGTGCAACTGATTCGCCGTGTAGATCAGTCCCGCGGCGACACAGAACAATACGATGGTGGGTGCGATGAGGAGGAGCTTACGGTCGAGGCGCACTCAGGTAATTAAACACAAGTGCACCTCGGGCGCGGCGAACAGGCGTACCGGAAACCCGCTGCAGCCCACGCCGTGACTCACGAGCAAGGTGCGCGGGCAGCTCGCGCCCACGTCATGCTGCCCGCGGCTGTACCGGCGGTTGAGTGGACCGCCCGGCATCACGATCGGCGAGCCCCATGGGAGGGCGATCTGGCCGCCGTGCGTATGGCCGCACAGCGCCAGGTCGAACGGTCGGGCTCCGATCGCGGCCAGCCCCTCGGGCGAATGCATGAGGACGATCCGGCGCTGCGTCGCCTGATCGAGCGCGAGGTCGCCGCGTGGAAGCCCGAGCGTCGAATCATCGAGGCCGCAAATCGCGAGGTCGCCGAATGGGGCTTCGATCGTCACGTGCTGGTTCGCGATCATCCGTACGCCTGCGCGCTCCAGGCCGGCGATGATCCGCCTTTGCCCGGCGAGGATGTCGTGATTTCCGAGCACGGCGAACTTGCCGAGCGGAGCCGGGATCGCCTGGAGCATTGGGGCGACGCGGCGGATGTCGCCGGAACGCACCGCCACGAAGTCGCCGCCGAGCAGGAGGATGTCGGGCCGAAGCTCGGCGAGCGCCTCGCACGCACGCTCGAGGAGCCGATTGTCCGTGAATCCGCCCGCGTGAAAGTCCGACGCGAAGGCGACTCGAAGCGCGGCCTCGTCCTCTCGGCCGCAGTTCGAGACATCCAGCGACAGGGTTGAAGTCCGGAGCCGGCCTTGGAGGCCGAGCGAGTACGCCAGGCGCGCGCCCCAGTTCGCCGGGCGGAACAACGCTTCGACGAACGCCTCGGTCCCCCTGCCTTTTCGGGATCGGGGGGATCGGTCAGCGACTACCGCGATCGTGGCGTCTTGCATCGATGGGCGTGATGAGGGGTACTCCGTAGAGTATCGGCCGCCAGCGGCAGGACTTTGCCGCCGGCGGCGGGGATGACCGTGGATCACGCCGTCGTCAGCGAACGGTCGGGCCGACGACTTGAACGGTCGCGGCGGCGGTATTCAGCGTGTCGGAAGAGAACCGCACCGTGATGATGGTGGTCCCGGGTGTTCCCCCCGTAACCAAGCCCGTCTGGCTCACCGATGCGATCGTCGGGATCTGCGAGAACCACTGAAGCTGGGACCGCAGAGTGTCCGGCGCGTTGGTGACGAGCTGGATGGACTGCCCGACCGCAATCGTCACGAAGCTCGGAGTGATGACGAGCGAGGCCCCTGCTGGGAACGCTGCCAGTGCGCCGGTCGAGCCGATGTGTACGATGGTCGGCGTCAGATCGGTCTCGCAGGCGGCGGTGAAGGCAGCCGCGGCAAGCGCGAGAATGATGGATGGGTGTCGTCGCATGATGCCTCGATGGACACGAACCATGCCGCGAGGGCCGTGCCGAGACGGAGGCCGGCCCTCAACGTGCACTCGCTAAGAATCGTACATGTCCTAGGCAGGCCTCGTGGCGATCAGACAGCTTCATCAAATGGTCAACCACGACGACGAAATTTCCCATTCCGACTCAGACATGCCCGATGCCGACGTCGTGCTCGTCATCGATGATGAGCCACAAATCCGGCGCGCGGTTCGCGACGCGCTCCGGGACGTCACTACGCGGGTTGACGAGGCGGCAAACGGCGTAGCGGGGGTCGACGCCGCGACCACGGGTCGTCCGGATCTGGTCGTGCTCGACCTTGGCCTGCCGGACATGGCCGGGGTCGATGTCTGTCGCGAGATTCGCCAGCGGTCGGCCGTCCCGATCATCGTCCTCTCGGCGCGGCACTCGGAGCACGAGAAGGTCGACCTGCTCAATGCCGGCGCCGACGACTACGTCACCAAGCCGTTCAGCGTGCTCGAGCTTGCGGCGCGGGCCAAGGCGCAGATTCGGCGCGCGAAAACGCTCGCGGCCGCGACGGCGAACGCCACGCCGGTGATGGTGGGCGGGCTGGTGATCGACACGATCGCGCGCAAAGTCTCGCGCGACGGGGTGCAGCTTCACCTCACGCCGATCGAGTGGCAGATTCTGGCGACACTCCTCGGGGCGGCGGGGCGAACGTTGACGCATCAACAGATCTTCGACGCGGTGTGGGGCCGGCAGTTCGGCAGCCCGCAGCAATACCTGCGCGTGCACATCACCAACCTTCGGCGGAAGATCGAAGTCGATCCCGCGTCCCCGCAACTCATCATCACGGAGCCTGGCGTCGGGTATCGAGCCGAATTGGCTCGCTGAGCATGGCGTCGCGCCGCGATCTCGTTCCGTGGGTCGTGTGGATCGCGATGATGGTGTTGGTGACGATCGTGCTCGTGCAGGTGCGCGACAGGATCGATCAGGTCCACGTCATTCTGTTGTATCTGTTGGTCGTGCTCGGCGCGAGCACATCGGGCGGACGCATGCTCGCGTTTCCGCTCGCGTGCGTCAGCTTCCTGCTGATCGACTACTATTTTCAGCCGCCGTACGACAGCATCGGCTTCAACAAGTCGCTCGACCTCATCGCGCTCGCGGCGTTCCTCATCACGGCGCTGGTGGCGACGGATCTGCTGGTCCGCGCGCAGACGCAGGCGGCTGAAGCGGAGCGCCGCGCCGTCGAGATCGCCTCGCTCGCGCGCCTCGGGTCGGAGACGTTGAGCGCGGGCCGCGCCGAGGACGCGCTGGCGCGCATTGCCGACGTCATCAAGTCGACGCTCAAGGTCACGGAGTGCTCCATTGCCGCGTGGGATCCCGCGGAAGGGTTCACGGCGTCGACGCGGGGCGCGCTCGTTCGGCCGGAGCCGGAGGGCGAGGGGCTGCTGCGCCGAACGCTCGACGCGCCGCCGGGCTCGGTGTGGATTCGCTTCTCGGGCGAGATCGTGCGCCGGACGGGAGCGGATCTCCACGGGCCGGCCGCCGGCGAGATGGTTCAGAGAATTCTCATTCCGCTGCTCGTGCAGGGGCGTCCCGTGGGCCTGCTCACGGTCGCGAACGAGGAGGCGGTCGAGTTGGACGCCTCGCAACGGCGATTCCTCGACGCGATCGCGTACTACGCGGCGCTCGCCGCGGACCGCGTCCGACTCGTCGCGGAGGCGGAGCACGCCGAGGCGCTGCGCGAGGCCGATCGGCTGAAGGACATCGTGCTGGCCTCGGTGTCGCACGATCTGCGCACGCCGCTGACGACGATCAAGGCGCTCGCGCAGAGCGTGGCGCTCCAGGGCAACGACGCCGCGGCGGCGATCGAGGAGCAGGCGGATCGGTTGACGCGTCTGGTGAGCGACCTGCTCGATCTGTCGCGGCTCAAGGGCGGCGGCTTCGCGGCCAGTCCCGAGCTCAACACCGCCGACGATCTGATCGGCGCCGCCGTGCGGCAGACGCGCGGCTTGTTCGGCGAACGACAATTGCGGACGATCATCGATCTCTCGAGCCCGGCGCTCGTCGGTCATTTCGATTTCGCGCAGTCGTTGCGCGTGCTGGCCAATCTGCTGGAGAACGCGGCGCGCTATTCCCCGCCGACGCAACCGATCGAGCTCGCCGCCAGGCGCGAGGGCGCGTCGCTCGTGTTCTCGGTGTCGGATCGCGGGCCCGGCGTGCGCGACGAGGATCTCGCGCGCATCTTCGAGCCGTTTTTTCGCGCGAAGAATTCCGCACCCGACGCGGGTCGCGCGGGGCTCGGTCTATCGATCGCCCAAACGCTCGCCGAGTTGCAGGGCGGCTCGGTGACGTACGCGCCGCGTCCGGGCGGCGGGAGCATCTTCGCGTTGCACTTGCCCGCGGCGGAAGTGGGTCTCGACGAGCTCGAGCCACCGGCCTCACCGGACGGAGCGCTCGCCGACGATTCGCGGTTCAACGATGCACCGCGATGACACGTAGTACCGTTGAGACGTGTCAGCGCTCGTGCACGGAAGCGCTGACGTTTGAATATCTTAGTTCCATCTTTGTGTGTTCTTTATCGACGCGCGTGAGCACACTTGATAGTTTCTCTCTCGCGTCATCGAGTGCCCCCCAAACGTCTCTCGGTGGCGTGTAAGACGACAGGAGCTTAGGTGTTCACGCCATGAGGGGTGGGTGGGAAATCATGCGTGGCGCCTGACTCCTGTTCGTCGTTTCTACCCTACGGACGCCCTCGCGGGCGTCCGTAGTTTTTTAGTAAACCCTCTTTCCAAAAAGCCGTCTGACGTCTGTGATCTCTGATCTGGAAGCTCGAAACTGGATTCGCTGGGACGTCTCTGAACGAGTCCAGTGTCGAGCTGCGCGGTCTCGAGTCTCAGGCGTCAGACGACGGGCCTTTTCAGTGCGCGACCGCCGGACTCTCGCGGTACGCGCGCGTCTTCGAGAGCGCGAGGATCGTCAGCGCGAACAGGGCGTAGGCGCCGGCCCAGTGATACGGCAGCGGACTCCCGATCGTCCACGGCAGATAGACCCCGCCCGCGGGCATCACCGAGTGAATGAACCCGAAGAACGCGAGTCCGGCGCACGCGAAGAGCGTGATCGCGGCCGCCGCGATTCTTCGATCGATCAGAAACGCGACCGCGCCGCCCCAGAGCATCGCCGTGAGAATGAAGCCATGCGCGAGCAGCACCATCACGGCGCACGTGCTGATGAAATCCGGATTCGTCAGGCCCGTCGCCTTCATGGTGCCGGCGGGATCGATCGCCGCCGCCATCAGCGCGCCGCCGTACACCTGCGACAAGAAGATCTGGACGAGCTGCGCGACCGACGGGAACACGGCGAGCGTCACCGCCGCCGCGTGTCGCTTCGGCGTCGCGAGATAGCTCTGCTCCGTGATGTCGAGCGCGACGAAGACGAGAATCGGCGCCAACGCCGGCTTCGGCAGCGCGTCGGCCAGAAACGCGATGTAGCCGAAGATGCCGCCGAGTCCAATGAACAGCCCCGTGGCGAGCGTGTAGCCGGCGCGGCCGCCCATCGACTTGTACGCCGGATGTCCGATGTACGGCGTCGATTGGCTGACGCCGCCGCAGACGCCGGCGATCAACGTCGCGACGGCCTCGGTGAGCAGAATGTCCCGCGTGCGGTAGTCGTCACCCGCGATGCGCGCGCTCTCGGTGACGTTGATGCCGCCGATCACCGTGAGAATCGCGAACGGCAGCGCCAGCGGCAGATACTCCCGCACCGCGACGGGCAAGCCTTTCAAAAATCCTAATGACGGGACCGGGAAGCCGACCGGAAAGCCGCCGCTCGTCGACGCGACCGGATGGACGAGCAGCCCCATCGCGCCAAGGCCGTAGTACAACGCCGCGCCGACGGCCACGCTCACCAGGACCTCGGGCGCTCCGAAAGGCAGCCTGATCTTGCCCACGAGCGCATAGAGAATGACGCCGAGCGCCATCATGCCGACGATCGGCTCGCCGTAGATCTCGCCCAGTTGCAGCGTGCCGAGCAGCGCGATGCCGACGCCGCCGATGGAGCCGAGGAGTCCCGCCTCCGGAATCGCCCGGCGCACTGCGTCGCCGAAGAACGACATGATGAGCTTGAACACGCCCATCATCACCATGCACGCCATGCCGACTTGCCACGCGAGCACCGCGGCGTCGTTCACCGGCATCGTCGCCTTCGCCACGACGAACGCCGGCCCGAGCACCGTGAGCGCCATGCCGATCGTCGACGGCGCGTCGAGGCCGAGCGGCATCGCGGTGACGTCCGACCGGCCGGTGCGCCGCGCGAGACGCACGGCCATGATGCTGTACACGACGTCGCCGAACAGCACGCCGAGCGCCGTGCCCGGGAACATGCGCGTGTACACGAGCTGCGCCGGAAAGCCGAACCCCGCGACGAGGATGCCCGCGAGCACGGCAAGGTTCACGACGTTGTCGAGCATCAACCCGAAAAAGGCGTTGATGTCGCCCTTCGCCGCCCAGCGATATGGCGCGTTCGGCGCACCGACGCCGGCGGCGTAGCCGCTGGGGCGATCCGTGGTGATCATGGGGCACGAAGATAGGATGGCGGACCCTGGTGGGCCACCGTAGCTTCTCCCCACCCAAACCCCCTTCTCACCACATGAGGCGATGATGCGGCATGGCTTGATCTACCACGGCGGCTTCGAGCGGAACTTTTCACACTTGAAGCCCGGCGCGTCGACGTTCGTCGGCACGGACGGCACCGAGCACCAGCTGCCCGCGATCCCGTCCGACATCGATGGCGTCTGCGTGTGGTACATGGAGAAGGCCGGCAAGAAGTTTTCGGCGGTCCGTGTGCAAGCAGGGAAGAACGACATCGTCCTCGAGAACGATTTACTTCTCGATCCGCCGTCGCACATGGGCCATGGCAAGCGCTTCGGACCGGAGCCGACGCTCATCGGCGACGAAGCGATGGCCAACCTGCTCGCCGATATCATGAACAAGAATCCGAAGCAGAAGATGCAGATCGCCAACGCGCGCGCGATGTTCTCGGTGACGGGACAGAATCGTGCGTGAGGAGCGGGGACGGACGCCGGTCCTACTGACGACCCGCCGCCGAGCGAAGTAGCTTGGCCCGGACAGCCGACCACGTTTGGGTCTCATGCCGAAAATCGATCAGGTCTCACCGATTCCGGTGACGCGCAAACCACGCGACGACGAGATCGACGTCCACGGGCTTACGCACATCGGCAAAGTTCGCAAGCAGAATCAGGATCACTTTCTGCTCGCGTCGATCAACAAACGCATCGACATCCATCGCACGAGTCTGCCCGATCGCGCGCGGCTGCCGCTCGGCGATCAGCGGGTCGCGTTCGTCGCCATGGTCGCCGACGGCGTGGGCGGCGGTGAAGGCGGCGCGGAGGCCAGCGCGACGGCGCTCGAGAACGCGATGCAGTACATGGTCGGCAGCATGGATTGCTATTACCGCGCGGACGCCGGCGAGGACGATTTCATCGACGCGCTGCAGCACGCCGCGCTCGAATGCCATCGGGCGGTGGTCGATCGCGCGCGAAGCCAGCACGTCGAAGGCAAGATGGCCACGACGCTCACCCTGTGGATGAGCGTGTGGCCGCGACGCTATCTGCTGCAGGTCGGTGACTCGCGGTACTATCTGTGGCGCGAGGGCACGCTCACGCAGATCTCGCGCGATCAGACGATCGCCCAGGAGCTGCTCGACAAGGGCGTCTTCACGCGCGCCGACGCCGCGCGCTCCGGATTTGCGAACGTGCTGTCGAGCTCCATCGGCGGCGAGCAGACGGAGCCGGTGGTGACGCGTCTCGAGGGACGCTGGGGCGACGTGAACCTCATGTGCAGCGACGGCCTGACGAAGCACGTCTCCGACGAGCGCATCGCGGAACGGCTGTCGGCGATGACGAGTGCGCGTCAGGTGTGCGAGCAGCTCCTGCAGGACGCGCTCGACGGCGGCGGCACGGACAACATCACGATCATCGTCGGACGCGCGGTTCCGAAGGACCTCCCGGCCTCGCTGTGAGATCCGTGGAACCCCCGCACGCGGCGTGCGCGTAGTCGTCGTCGGCGGGGGCCTCGTTGGACTGGCGACGGCGTACAAGCTGTCGCTCGCTCAGCCCGCGTGGCGCGTCGTCGTGCTCGAGAAGGAGAACGACGTCTGCCGGCATCAGTCGGGGCACAACAGCGGCGTGTTGCACGCGGGACTCTACTACACGCCGGGCTCCGCGAAAGCGAAGCTCGCCGTCGCCGGCATTCGCGAGATGACCGCGTTCGCGCGCGCGCACGGCATCGCGCACGATGTCTGCGGCAAAGTCGTCGTCGCAACGAGCGACGACGAGCTGCCGCGCCTCGACAAGCTGCAAGCGCGCGGACATGCCAACGGACTCAGCGGCCTCCGTCGATTGAACGCCAACGAGCTGCGTGCGATCGAGCCGCATTGCGCCGGCATCGCGGCCCTCCACGTTCCCGAAGAAGGCATCATCGACTATCCGGCCGTCGGCGCGACGCTCGTTCGCCTGATTCGCGAGCGCGAAGGACAAGTCGAGACGAATCGCGCGGTGACGCGACTGGAACCGCGCGGCAACGCGTGGATCATCACGGCGGGCGGCGAGGAGGTCACGGCGGACTTCGTCATCACGTGCGCCGGGCTGCACAGCGACCGTGTGGCCGCCCTGACGGGCGAACGGCGCGACATCCATATCGTGCCGTTTCGCGGCGAGTACTATCTGCTCGGGCCGTCGGCATCGCACCTCGTGCGCAATCTGATCTACCCGGTGCCGAATCCCGCGTTTCCGTTTCTCGGCGTGCACTTCACTCGAATGATCCACGGCGGCATCGAAGCCGGGCCGAACGCGGTGCTCGCTCTCGCCCGCGAGGGATATCGCAAGGGCACGCTGTCGCCGCACGATCTCGCGGACTCGCTCGCGTTTCCAGGATTGTGGCGATTCGTCGCGCGGCACTTCCGCATGAGCGTGAGCGAAGTGCATCGATCGTTTTCACGCCACGCGTTCGGCGAGACGCTCCGCCGGTTGGTGCCGGAGGTTCGTGATTCGGACCTGGAGCCGGGCGGCTCCGGCGTTCGGGCGATGGCGATGACGCGCGACGGCGGCCTCGTCGAGGACTTTGCGTTCGTGCGTCGTGAACGTGCGCTGCACGTCATCAACGCGCCGAGCCCCGCGGCCACGGCGTCGCTGGCGATCGCCGACGAAATCGTCCGGTTGGCGTTCGGCCAACTCAGTCGCTGAGGACGGCTGCCACCATCGCGTGGTCGTCGTTGAGGTACAGCTGCCGCCGCCGAAACGGTTCTCGTGTTTGTTTGCTGATCGCCGACACCTCATGGACCCGGAAGATGTCGGACTCGATGGCCTTGAGAACGAGTCCCTTGACCTGTCCCTCCGAGAGCATCGGTACCACGCTCGTGTGCGTCAGCCGGTCGACGAGGTACGTCACGGTGAGAAAGCGTGACGACTCCTCGAGATCGGCGATGTACTCGATGAGACGCCGCTGGTCCTCGGGTTCGAGATGCTCGATGCGCACGTCCCCCTGATACGCAGGCGAGGGCGTTCCCGCGCTCGCGGGTTCCTCTTCCTCCTCGAGCGACGCGATGGCCTCTCCCGCGCGGCCCGGCGGAAGCGCAAAGTCCATCGAGCCTTCGGTCGAGATCTCCACGATGTCGCGTTCGGCGGCCAGCAGCATCAACTCCTTGAACGTCATCCCGTAGTCGCGGGCGTTGAATCCGTAGCGCGTGAGGAGCAGCTCGTTGACGGCGGTGAACGATTGCTTGGTGCGTTGTGCGGCAAGCATGGGCGGCAGCACCTGGCGGAGGCGCGTCATGGCTTCCTCGATCGGGCGCGCGTGCTCCACCGGCACGATGCGTTGCGCTTCGAGCGGTTCCACGTCGCGTTCGTAGACGAGAACCGTATCCGCCGCGGACTCGAGCAGCGTGCTGATCGTCGCGCCGACCGCGATCACGACGACGCGATGTCCATTGAGCCGGATGTAGTTGAGCGGGTGCACGAGGTCGCCGTCGCCCGTCACGAGGACGTAGGTCCGCACGTGGGGCAGTTGGTTGCACAACGCCACCGTATCCACGGCGAGGCGCACGTCGGCGCTGTTCTTCATCGGTGTGCCGTCCGCTTGATGCCGGCCTTGCGCATAGACCGGCTCGATTCCCGCGCGGTACAAGTTCGGCGCATCGATGGCGAGCGACGGCTGCGTCCAGTCCGCATAGGCGCGCGCGGTGACGAGGCGCCCGTGTTCGCGCGTCGCGGCGATGACCGACGTGATGTTCGGCGTCGCGCGGAAGTATTCGCGCAGCCCCCATTTGAGATTCTCCCAATCGATCAAGAGCGCGACGTCACCAGCGTTGCCGGCCTCGGGACCAGAGGCGGCGAGGTGGGCGCCGGAGTCGGTCTCCGGCGAGAGCTGAGAAACGGGGCTGAAAGCCGTTGGCATGGGCAGCAGAGCGATTTTGATCCAAGCTATGTCCGCGACGCGCGTCTCGTCAGCCCGGCTTGCGCGATCGCAGCTAGCGGCGATTCCGTCGTCGCGATGCCTTTGCGAGTTTGCGTTTTGCCTTTCGCTTGGCGTTTTGTCGCTCGCGCGACGGCATGGACGGCTGACTCGGCGGCGTCGCCGACACTCCGACTCGGTCCGCGAGGTGCCGTCTTCCAGGCGTGATCCGCTCGCTGAGCAGGCCGAGCTCGATCTGAACGTCCTCCCAGTCGCCGCAGAACATTTCGTCGATGGGGCCGGCCGTCATCGCTCGCCCGATCACGTCCGCGTGTTCCACCGCGCGAAGGTCGATGAGCGCGCCGACGAGCAGCGAATTGAGCTCCGCCGTGTGCTCCGGGTACCGCTCGAGCCGATCGGCGAGCAGCGCGCTCGCATCGCTCGCGACTGACGGATTGGCTTCTCCGATATTTCCGATCGCCTCGGCCATCGCGCCGCGGACGATTGGATCGAGCGCGTCGCGGGCGAGCGCCGCCGCGAGCGCGGGAATCGCCGGCGCTCCGATCGACGCCATCACACGCGGGAATTCGCCCGCGAGGTAGTCGTCATCGAGGTCGATTCGGAGGTCGATCAGCGGTTGCACGGCCTCCACGGCGGCCAGTTGGCCGAGGGCACGCCACGCATGGAGCGGCGCCCAATGCTCGGCCGGATCGGGCGACTGATTCAACTCCCGGTCGGCCATGACCTCGACCAGGTCCGGGATGTCCGCGGCCGAAAGGCCGAGCGAGCGATAGTCGAGCCACGTACCCGCCGGTGACTCCCCGCCCGCGAGTCGCACGAGTTCCGCGACGTGTGGAGACCAGGAGCGGCCGGCAGGGGTCATGGCGTAAGCACGGCGAAGGCCATAGCGCAAAAACTGACACAGGGTCGGCGAATCGGCCAGTTGCTCGCGATCACCGCGCGACTTCGACGCCGCGTGGGCGATCCACTCAATCGATGCCGACGCGCCCCTTCGCGGCGTCGCGAAGACGCGCCGAGTCGAAGCCCACGCCGTTCTGGAACACGGTCACGACATCATAGATCGCTGATGGCGTGGCGACCGGATCGCCGCGCACGATCATCAGGTCCGCCGTCTTGCCGGCGGCCACTGATCCGGTCTGGGCGTCCAGCCCAAGAATGCGCGCGCCGTTGAGCGTCATGATCTGCACGGCCTTCTCCGGCGTGAATCCAGCCTCCACGAGCAGCTCGTAGTTGCGCAGGTTGCCGACGCCGGGCAGAAACCCCGTGCCCCACGGGTCACAACCGGCGCCGAGCAGTCCGCCCGCGGCGACGAAGTCGCGCTCCCACGCCATCATTTTCTTCAACAGACGCTCGGGCACGACGAACCCCGACTTTGTCGTGTCCGCGTGAATCGCCTCGACTTCGGCGCGCGTGTCGGGCGCGAGCGGTTCGAGCACCCGAGCGCCGAGCTTCGCGCGCGTCGGGATGAAAGTCTCATAGACGCCGAGCGTCGAAACGACCGCGGCGTGGCTCGCGACGATTCGCTTGATGCTCGACTGCACTTCGGGGGACGCGACGTCCACGTCCGCCTGCGCGCGCATGTTCTCTCTCGGGCAGACGTCAGGCTGCTTGCCGCGGACGTAGTCGCTGTTCGTGATGAACCCGTGCTGGAGCAGGTCGATCCCGAGCCCGGCGGCCTCGGTGAACGTGACCGAGCAGAGGTGGCCCGTCACCTTGAGGTGGCGCGCGTGGGCTTCCTGAATTGCCGCGCCGAGCACCTCGCGTGTCTCCGCGCCGAGGAACTTGAACCACGTCGCGCCCTCGTCGCCCCAGTAGTCGATGACCCGGCGAACCTCGGCCGGCGAGGTGACGCGCTTCGCCATGCCGTTGCGTGGCGGTCCACCGTCGAGGTACGGCCCGGCGATCAGGAAGTGCGGTCCCGGAAGCACGCCGGCATCCACGGCGCCCTTCATGTTGAGCTCGTCATACGGGAGCTGACTGCCTGCGGTCATCGCCGTCGTGACGCCGTAAGCGAGATAGAGGAGCGGTCCGCTCACGCGCATTTGCGTGACGCGTTTCACGCCGCCGAAATACGTGTGCTCGTGCAGACCAACCTGGCCGGGCAGCACCGTCTGTCCGTTCAAGTCCACGACGCGCGCGCCCTCGGGAACCGCGGTCGTCGCGGATGGCCCAACCGCCGCGATCTGCGCGCCGCGAATGACGATCGTCTGGTCGGTCCGCGCTGGCGATCCGGTGCCGTCGACCACGCGCGCGTGCGTGAGAGCGACGACGGGCGCGTCGATGCTGACGAAGCGTTGGACGCCGGGCGTGAGCGTGCGCTGCTGCGCCACCGCACCGGACGTCGCGACGAGCAGGAGAACGAGAGCGAAACGGGGCGACATTGTCATGCGGAATTCCTGAGGATGCGGCGTAGGACCACCATAATACGGCACGTCGGCGTCCGACAGCGGCTCGTGGTGCCCGGTGTGTCGCGAGGTGGCGGCGAGTGACTTTGGCGTCTGGACGGTTTAGCGAACCATGAACATCTTTGGTCGGGAATGCCCGACCTGCCCCCGGAAAAGCGCGCCCGCCTCGAGATCGACGCCCAGTTGACCGCGTCGGGCTGGGTCGTCCAGGACTACAAGGCCGTTGATCTTTCTGCTGGCCGAGGAGTAGCGCTCCGAGAGGTGCCACTCAAGACCGGACCGTGCGACTATCTGCTGGTCGTGGACCGCACACCGGTCGGTGTCGTCGAGGCGAAAAAGGCCGGATCGAAGCTCTCGACCGTCGCCGAGCAATCCGCCCGCTATTCTGTGGGGCTGCCGGACTTTCTCTCCGTCGGCAGGATCGGGCCGCTGCCATTCCTCTACGAATCGACCGGCGTGGAGACGTTCTTTCGGGACTCGCGAGATCCGCATCCGCGCTCGCGGCGCGTCTTCGCGTTTCACCGGCCGGAGACGCTCGCCGACTGGTTTGCCGAGCCTGACACGCTTCGCGCGCGCCTCGCGGCGATGCCAACGGCGCATCCGCTCGTCACCACCGGGATGCGCGAGTGCCAGATCTCGAGATGGACTTCAAGCCCGCCGAGCGAGTGCGGTACGAGTTGCGCCGCGGCGACATTCTTCTTTCGGAGGCCTCGGGTAGCGCGTCTCAAGTCGGTAAGCCAGCCATCTGGAATGGCGAGCTAGCGCTCTGCTGCTTTCAGAATACGGTCATCCGGTTGAGGCCTCGCGGGGTCGAGCCGAGGTACTTGCTGTGGCTTTTCACGCATTTCTTCCGGAACGGGATCTTTGCTCAGGTGGCCGGCGGGGTTGGAATCAATCATCTAAGCGCGGCAAAATTTTCGCGGTTGGTTTTGCCGATCGCTCCTACGAGCGAACAAGGACGGATCGTCGCAGAGATCGAGAAGCAGTTCACCCGCCTCGAGTTTAGCGTTGGTGTCCTCCGTCGAGTCCTAGTTAACCTCGGGCGCTATCGCGCGGCCATATACGGGGCCGCATGCGATGGAAATCTCTTAAGCGCTTCAGCTACGCGGGAACGCGAAAACGGGCCGTCCCTTCTCAGGTCGATCCTCTTGAGTCGCAGAAACCAGTGGAACCGGAAGCGAAGTTATCGTGAGCCGGAGGCTGCAGCTTTCTCAGATGAACCCGTCGTTCCAGCCGGCTGGACTTGGGCCACAATAGATCAATTGTCCTTTATCGATGTTGGCTTCGCGTTCAAGAGCGCCGAATTCGAGGAGGCTGGTATTCGCCTTCTCCGAGGCGAGAACATTGAACCGGGTCGTCTTCGCTGGACCGATACACGCTACTTGTCGGAGGACAAGGTGCTTGTGTTCCGCCATTTGATGCTCGAGACGGGAGACATCGTCCTAGCAATGGATCGCCCTATTGTTTCAGCGGGCCTTAAGATTGCCCGGGTTCGCCCAACGGACCTCCCGTGTCTGCTCGTTCAACGCATGGCGCGATTCCGGCCGGTCGTTTCAGAGATGACGCCGTATCTCTACATCGCACTCAATACTGAACACTTCCGCAAGCACCTCCGTGCCGGCCAAACCGGAACGCAACTTCCTCACATTAGCGGGGCGCGAATTCAAAGCTTTCCCGTGCCACTGCCACCACTTGCACAGCAAAGCCAGATCGTTGCAGAAGTGGACCAGCGTCTGAGCGTGGCCGACGAGGTTGAGTCAATCGTTCAGGCCAACCTGGAGCGTGCGGATCGCCTCCGCAAATCGATTCTAGAAAGGGCCTTTGTCGGCCAACTCATATGACGGCCTCCACACCGGGTGGCTCCCTCATCCTGTACCAAACCGAGGACGGCCGCACACGCATCCAGTGCCGGTTCGACGACGAAACCCTCTGGCTTTCCCAAGCGCAGATCGCCGAGCTGTTCCAGACGACCATCCCCAACATCAATCTCCACCTCAAGGCGATCTACTCCGAGGGCGAGCTCGACGAAGCCGCAACCATTAAGCCGTACTTAATAGTTCGACCCGAAGGCGCTCGGACCGTCTCGCGGAACGTCTTGCACTACAACCTGCCCGCCATCCTCGCTGTCGGCTATCGCGTCCGAAGCCACCGCGGCACCCAGTTCCGCCAGTGGGCCACTGCACGCCTCGCCGAATTCCTGGTGAAAGGCTTCACCATGGACGACGAGCGCCTGAAGAATCCGCCTGGCAAAGGCCACTCGGACTACTTCGACGAGCTACTCGAACGGATTCGCGACATCCGCGCGTCCGAGCGGCGCTTCTACCAGAAGGTGCTCGACATCTACGCCACGAGCGTCGACTACACGCCAAACGCGCACGTTTCGCAGGAGTTCTTCGCGATCGTCCAGAACAAGATGCATTGGGCCGCGCACGGCCACACCGCGGCCGAGGTCATCCACGAGCGCGCTGATGCGACGAAACCGTTCATGGGCCTAGAGACAACGCGCGCAGGCGGCATTGTCCGAAAGGAAGACGTCTCGATCGCGAAGAACTACCTCAGCGCGGACGAGCTCCAGACCCTGAACCGCATCGTCACCGTCTACATCGACTTCGCCGAGCTGCAAGCGCTCGGCCGCAAGCCGATGACGATGCGCGACTGGATCACGAAGCTCGACGAGTTCCTCACCATCTCGGGTCGCGATCTGCTCGACAACGCCGGCACCATCTCGGCGGATGATGCGAAGGCCAAGGCCGAGTTGGCGTACGAGCAGTATCGAGCATTGGTCGACGCCCAACCGCGCCGCGTCGACGCGGACTTCGAGGCCGCGACAAAAGAGTTGGCCAAGCTCCCCAAGCCGAGTCGCAAAAGAAGAAGTCATGAGCCCGAGCCAACTCGTACAGAAGCTCTGGAACTACTGCAACATTCTGCGCGACGACGGCCTGTCGTACGGCGACTACGTCGAGCAGTTGACGTTCCTGCTGTTCCTCAAGATGGCCGACGAGCAATCCCGTCCGCCGTTCAACAAGGCGTCGCCGGTTCCAAAGGGGTTCGATTGGCCGGCGCTCCTCAAGGTCGAGGGCGACGATCTCGAGACGCTCTATCGTCACACACTCGAGGAGCTCGGAAAGCGGCCGGGCATGTTGCGCACGATCTTCAGCAAGGCGCAGAACAAGATTCAAGATCCCGCCAAGCTGCGACGCCTCATCGTCGACCTGATCGACAAGGAGCAGTGGTCGAGCCTTTCCGTCGACGTGAAGGGCGACGCCTACGAAGGGCTGCTCCAGAAGAACGCCGAGGATGTGAAGGGCGGCGCGGGGCAGTACTTCACGCCGCGCCCGCTGATCGCGGCGATGGTGGACTGCATCGCGCCGCGTCCGGGCGAGACGATCTGTGATCCCGCGTGCGGTACGGGCGGGTTTCTGCTCGCCGCCCACGACTACGTCGCCAAGGACCCCAAACTCGACCGCGCGCAGAAGAAGAAGCTCAAGAGCGGATCGCTGTTCGGCATCGAGCTCGTGGACAGCGTCACGCGACTGTGTGCGATGAACCTGTTGCTGCACGGCATCGGCAGCGAGGCGGACTCAGACTTGCCTGTCGTCACCAAGGACGCGCTCGCGGCGAAGCATGGCGAATACAACGTCGTGCTGGCGAATCCGCCATTCGGAAAGAAGAGCAGCGTCACCATCGTGAACCAGGCCGGCGAAACGTCGCGGGAGTCGCTCGTCATCAATCGCGCGGACTTCTGGGCGACGACGAGCAACAAGCAGCTCAACTTTCTGCAGCACATCGTCTCGATTCTCAAAGTGCACGGTCGCGCCGCGGTCGTGCTCCCGGACAACGTGCTCTTCGAGGGCGGTGCTGGCGAGACGATTCGTCGCGAGCTGCTCAAACGCGCGGACGTTCACACGCTGCTCCGTTTGCCGACCGGCATTTTCTACGCGCAGGGCGTGAAGGCGAACGTGCTGTTCTTCGATCCCAAGCCGGCGCGCGAAGAGCCGTGGACCCAGAAGCTCTGGATCTACGACCTCCGCACGAACATGCACTTCACGCTCAAGGAGAACACGCTCCAGCGGAGCGATCTCGACGATTTCGTCGCCTGCTTCAATCAGAAGAATCGCGGTGATCGCAAAGAGACCGAGCGCTTCAAGTCGTTCACCTATGACGAGCTCTCGAAGCGCGACAAGCTCAACCTCGACATCTTCTGGCTCAAGGACGAAGCCCTCGAGGAATCCGCCAATCTCCCGGCTCCGGAGATCATCGCCGCCGAGATCGTGGCGGACCTCGAGGCGGCGCTCGAGCAGTTCGCGGCGATCTCGGAGGACCTCAAGTCCGCGGGGTGATCGCCAATTCACTGAACGGCAGGGACCCGAGCAATGCGGACACCTGGCCGTCCACGAACGCCGCGTCGTCGGGATTGTCGCGCGGATTTCCGGCGCGATGTCCCCACACCGACGGAATCTCCGCCAGCGTCGCGTTTGCGAGATGCGGGAGCTCGGCGCGGTTGTCGTCCGTCTGGAAATAGAGATCCGTCGCCGAGGGCATCAACAGCACGCGCGCCTTGATGCCGGCCAGCGCGCGCGCGAGATCGCCGCGAAATAGGTCGTTCGCCGAGATGTCGGCGTGCTCCCAGGTCCAGAGTTGCGCGAGCAGGTCGCGCATGTCACGCCGCAGATAGTTCGCTTCCCACGACCGGACGAGAAAGTCCTCGAGGCTCGTGAAGCCGAGGCCGCGCCACAGCTCGCGGCGATAGAACGTCTGGCTGAGCGCCCAGCCGGCATAGATGCGCCCCATCGCGCGCAGTCCGTCCTCCGGCGTGCGCGCCGCGAGGAGCGCCGCGCGCACGCCTTCGAGGAACACGAAGTTGTGCGGCGCCGTTTTCGCCGAGCCGCAGTTGACGACGATGCGCTCGACCGCGTCGCCGAACAGCGCGGCCCAGTGATACGCCTGCTGCGCGCCCATCGACCATCCGTAGACCATCTTCACGCCGCTCGACGCCGAACAACTCGGACATGAGGCGCCGCTGCTGCATGACGTTGTCGTAGGTCGTCACCTCGGGATAGTCGGGCGTGTTCGAGGGCGACGACGACAGCCCGTTGCCGAACATATTGGGGATGACGATGAAGTAGCTGCCTCGGATCGAGGCAGTGCTCAGGCGAGACGAGCCACTCGATGTCGGTGTGCTGCGCGGAGTAGCTCGTGGGATAGACGATGGCATTGTCCCTGAGGGGCGACAGCGTGCCGAACGTCTTGTACACGATCCGTGCGTCGCGGAGTATGCCGCCTCGTTGGAGCGGCACGTCGCCGCAGGCAAAGGTTCCTTCGCTCATCGTCTTGAGTTGGTGTGTCGTGCTCGAGCCTGATCCGTGTGGCACCACACAATGACTCGTGTCCGCATCGGCGGAGATCCGTCATCTGGCGATGCGGCGGGAGCGGACCGAACATAGTGTGCTGGCGCGCCTTCGAGAACAAGGCTGAGCGGAGCGCTACCGGACACGAATCACACGAATGACACGAACAGGCACGAATCCAACCGAGGACGGGAGGGCTCCTCCCCCAGCGAGTCCGGGAATCGATTGAAGAAAACGGTCGGACGCAACGGAGCATGCCGTGCGGCCGTTCTAAGAAAAAGAAAGCGCATCGTTGCGGTGGCGACACTGGCACTACATCGGTTCGATTCGTGTCATTGGTGTGATTCGTGTTTCGGCAGTTTCAGTCGTTCCGCTGGTTCCGCAGTTAGACCTGAGCCAGTCTTGCGAACCTCGACGGCCGCCCCATAATCTCGACTACTCGGCTGGATCTTCTCATTGCCAGGAGTCACCATGAGCTCCGTTCGCCGGATTCTCCTCGCTGCGTTCACTGCTGGCCTTCCAATGGCCGCACATGCGCAAGCCGCCGAGCCGATTCGGTTCGCGCGCAACGCCGGCATCGCGAACGACGGTCGGGTCGCGTTCACCTATCAGGACGACATCTGGGTCGTCGACGCCGATGGGTCGAATCCGCACCGGCTCACGGTGAACGTCGGGCGCGACTTTTCGCCGCGCTTCTCGCCCGACGGCAAGTGGATCGCGTTCACGAGCAATCGCACCGGGAACAACGACGTGTTCATCGTCCCGTCGACCGGCGGCGAGCCGAAGCAGCTCACGTGGTTCTCGGGCGACGATCAGGCGCTCTACTGGACGCCGGACGGCAAGGGCGTCGTCATCTCGACGCAGCGCGGCGCGAACGCGTGGGGCTCGCCGCTCTACGTGCAACCGATCGACGGCACCATCGCGAAGCCGCTCGGCATGGGCATCGCGCGGTCGGGCATGATCAGCCAGGACGGCGCGATGATCGCGTTCAACCGCAATCTCCCGTCGACGTGGCGAAAGGAGTATCGCGGCAACGCGGCCGCGACGATCGCGGTGATGAACGTCAACAACGGCAGCATCAACGAGGTCACCAACACCGAGCTTCACGAATACAAGACGTTCTCGAACAACGTCTTTCCGATGTGGGGCGCCGACGGGATGATCTACTTCGCGTCCGAGCGCGACGGCACGTTCAACCTGTGGCGCATGTCGTCCAAAGGGGGCGCGCCGCAACAAGTGACGCATCTGAAAAACGGCGGCGTCTTCTTCCCATCGATCTCCCCCGACGGCAAGCGCATCGTCTACCAGAGCGACTTCGATCTCTACACGGTCGACGTGCCGAGCGGCCAGTCGAAGAAGCTGACTGTCGCGCTGGCCTTCGATCCCAAGGAGTTCGACGTCGAAGTGCTGGCCGCGCAGAGCCGCGCCGAGGGCTTCAGCGTCTCGCCGAGCGGCGAGTTCATGGCTGTCGACTTCCACGGCGAGATCTTCATCGTGCCGACGGAGCAAGGCGTCGGCGAGCGCACGCAAATCACCAACTCGGCGTGGCGCGACCGCAACGAGGAGTTCGCGCCGGACGGTCGCAAGATCGCGTACATCTCCGACGAGGGCGGCGAACAGCAAGTGTGGCTGTACGACATCGCGACGGCGGCGCGCAAGAAGCTGACGGCCGTTGCCGGCGACAAGGACAACCTCATGTGGGCGCCGAGCTCGCAAAAGCTGCTCTACACATCCGAGAACAAGATCTTCGAGCTCGATCTGACCGGCGGTCCGCCGCGCGAGATCGCGAAGAATCCGGCAGGCGGTTTCACCGTGTCGCAGTATTCGGCCGACGGCAACTGGCTCGTCTACTCCAAGCGCGACGACGAACAGAATTCCGAGGTGTTCCTGTACGACATCCGCGCGAAGAAGGAGTACAACGTCACGCAGAGCCCCTGGAATGAATCGACCGGGCAGCTCACGCCCGACGGCAAGACGCTCATCTTCGCGTCGAACCGCGAAGGCGGCGGCAATCAGCTGTTCTCGCTTTCGCTCTCGCGGCTCACTGAAGATCCGAACGATCCGCTCGTTCGTGAACGGCTGCGGCGGACGGTCGCGGGCCGCGGCGGTCGCGGGAATGCCGACTCCGTGGTGCAGGCGTCGAGCGGCATCGCGGTCGATCTCAAGAACATCGACCGGCGCGCGGTGCAGCTCACGACCGGTGGCGCCGTGGGCAGCTACTTCCTGTCGCGCGACGGGCGCACCGTGTACTACGCGGTCGGTGGCGGCTTCGGAGGTGGTGGACGCGGCGGCGGACGGGGAGCGGCGGCCGGCGACGCGTCGCAGAATGGCCTTTACTCCGTGAGCATCGACGGACGTGATCGCCGTCGCATCGCGGCCGGCACGTTCGCGGGCATGCAGCCGACGGCCGATCGGCGTACGGTTTACTTCCGCGGTCCGGCGGGCGCGGGCGGTGCGCCGGGACGCGGCGGTCGTGGCGGCGGTGCTGAACCTGGCTTCCCGATCGAGCGGCTCACGCTCGGCGCTGGTGCGCCGGCCGGTGGCGGCGGCGGTGCCGGCCGCGCGGGCGCGACCGGAGGCGGTGCGGCGCAAGCTGGCAACGCGGGCGAGCCGGTGAGCTTCGCGCTCTCGGTCCGCGTCGACCGCCGCGACGAGTGGAAGCAGATCCTCGACGAGTCGTATCGCGTCATGAAGTACCGTTACTACGACGCGAACATGCACGGCAAGGATTGGACGGCGATCTACAACAAGTACGCGACGCTCCTGAAATACGTGGGGACGAACGAGGACGTCTACGACATCGCGAACGCGATGATCGGCGAGCTCAACACGTCGCACACCGGCGTGAGCGGCCCGGCGAGCATCGACGTGCCGCGCGCGTACACGACGCGGTACCTCGGGCTCGAGCTCGAGCCGGAGAACGGCAAGTATCGCGTCACGCACGTCTATCGCGACGGTCCGGCCGACAAGGATTGGATCGACATCTCGAACGGCGACTACGTCCTCGCCATTGCCGGCCAGGACGTCAAGGCCGGCGACGACTATTGGAAGATCCTGAGCCAGACGGACAACGAGTACGTACCCGTGAAGGTCTCGAAGACGCCCGACGGCGCCAACGCGAAGACCGTCCGCATCGCGACCGTCACGAATCTCACGAACATCAAGTACGAGGAGTGGGTCGAGAACAATCGCGATTCCGTGGAGAAAGCGACGAACGGCGAGATCGCGTACGTTCACATTCGCGCGATGGACCAGCCGTCGCTGCAACGCTTCGAGAACGAGATCGATCGCTTCTGGCAGAAGAAGGGGATCATCGTCGACATCCGGAACAACGGCGGCGGCAACATCGACCAGGAGCTCCTGGACATCCTCGAGCGACAGCCATATCAGTTCTGGAACAATCGCAACGGCTCGCGCACGTGGGGCCGGCGCCCGCGCCAGGCGATCGTTGGACCGAAGGTGATGATGACGAACTACCGCTCGGTGTCCGATGCCGAAGTGACGCCCGCGGGATTCCGCCAGCTCGGCTTGGGGCGCCTGGTCGGCAATCCGACGTCGGCGCAGGTGATCGCGACAGGCAGCTACGGCCTGATCAACGGCGGAACGATCCGCACGCCGGGCTCGCTCGTCGTGACGTGGGATCCGTCGAAGCCGAACAACTATGGACTCGATCTCGAGAATCTTGGCATTCCGCCCGATGTCTGGGTCAAGAATACGCCGGCGGAAGAGGCGAAGGGCGTCGATCACGAGCTCAAGGTCGCGATCGAGGAAGCGATGAAAATGCTCAAGGCGTCGCCGAAGGTGACGTCGATGGACAAGCAGTAGCCCGTGGTCGTCGGATTTGTCGGCGCGGGGGGCATCGGCGGCTACTATGCGGGCCTCCTGCGCCGCGCACGGCTCGACGTCCGCCTGCTCGCGCGCGGCGAGCATCTTGCCGCGATCAAAGAGCGCGGCCTCGAGGTCCGAGTCCCGGGTGATCGATGGGTCTCGACCCTCGAGGCGTCGTCGGACGACGAGATTCTGGACGGCTGCGACTACGTCATCGTCTCCGTCAAAGGCTACTCGCTCGACGACGTAGCTCCGGGCATCGCGCGGGCCGCGCGAGCGGGCGCCGTCGTCGTTCCGCTCCTCAACGGCGTCGATGCCGCTGAGCGCCTCGAGGCGCTCGGCGTGCCGCGAACCGCGATCGTCGGCGGCCTCGCGAAGATCAGCGTCTTCCGAATCGCGCCGGGAATCATCGAGCGGAGGAGCTCGTTCGATCGCGTCACGATCGGCGAGCTCGATCGCGTGCCGCGCGAACGAACGAACGCATTGGTTGCGGCGCTCACGCGCGCCGGCTCGACGGCCACCGTGAGCGACGACATCGGGCTCGACCTCTGGCGCAAGTTCGCGTTCATCGTGCCGATGGTCGTCGCGTGCGGGCTGTCCAGAGAACCCGCCGGCCGAGTGCTTTCGAGCGAGCGCGGTCGGGCGCTCGTCGCCGGCTCGCTGCACGAGATCGTCGAAGTCAGTCGCCGCGCCGGTACGGCGTTGAGCGACGCCGACGAGGCGCAGATCCGTCAGGATCTTTTTGCGCTCCCGCCGGAGATGTATCCGAGCTTCTACCTCGACCTGATCCGCGGCGGTCCGGCCGAAACCGAGACATTGACCGGCGCCGTGTCGCGGTTGGGTCGTGCCGCGGGCGTGCCGACGCCCATTCACGACGTCGCCACCGCCGCGTTCGACATCGCGACGCAACGGCGCCCGTAGCCGCCGGTCGACGATGCATCTCACCCAGCTCTTCGATCTCTCGCTCCAGGGCCGCGCGAGTGCGCCGGCGCTCATCTATGAGGACGGTGCGCGGGTTGTCCGCACCCTGGCCTTCGCCGACGTCGATGCGCGCGCGAATCGAATGGCGAACGAGCTGGCGGCGCGCGGTCTCTCGAAGGGCGACCGGCTCTGCGTCCATCTCGCGAACGGCGTCGAGTATATCGACCTGTTTCTCGCGTGCGTTCGTCTCGGCGTCATTCTCGTGCCGATGAACGTTCTCTATCGCGAGCGAGAGCTGCGACACATCGTCGGAGACGCGGAGCCGGTGGCGATCGTGGCGAGCGTCATCCCGCGCGGGCCGTCTACCACGGATCGGCGGGACGGAGTTCCTTTTGACAAGCTCGCTCGAGAGACGCCATCGAATGGTCCGCCCCAACCCGTCATCCTGAGCGAAGCGAAGGATCTGCTGTATCCGTCGGGGACTCCCGTGTGGGACGTGAACGAGCTCTCGCGCTGTTCGGAGATGCGCGAAACGACCAGGCCGACCGTCTCGCTCGACGGCGACGATCCCGCGATCATCATCTACACATCGGGCACGACAGGCACCGCGAAAGGTGCCGTGCTCTCGCACAACAATCTCGCCGCGAACGGGCTCACGCTCACCGGCGTGTGGCGCATCACCGAGCGCGATCGTTACCTCGCGGTGCTCCCGCTCTTCCACGTGCACGGCCTTGGCAACGGCGTGCACTGTTGGCTGATCAGCGGTTGCACGATGCGTCTGTTGGAACGATTCGATCAGCGCACCGCCGCCCAGACCTTGGTGGACTTTCGGCCGTCGCTGTTCTTCGGCGTGCCGACCGTCTACGTCCGGCTGCTCGATCCGTCCGTCGTTTCCGACGAGCAGGCGAAGGTCATCGGCGAGAGTGCGCGGCTGTTCGTCTCCGGTTCGGCGCCGCTCCCCGCGCACACGCACGCCGCATTTCGCGCGCGCTACGGCCACACGATCCTCGAGCGCTACGGCATGAGCGAAGCGCTCATGATCATGAGCAATCCATACGAAGGTGAGCGCCGTGCCGGATCGGTAGGACCGCCGTTGCCCGGCGTCTCCGCGCGGATCGTCGCCGACGACGGCGAGATCCTCGGCGACGATCAGGTCGGCGAGATCCAGATCAAGTCGCCGCATCTCATCTCGTCGTACTGGCGGCGGCCCGACGCCACGGCCGCGGCCTTCCGCGACGGCTGGTTCCGCACGGGCGACGTCGCGACGCGATCGGGCGACGGATACTACACGCTCCGCGGCCGCCGAGGAGATCTCATCATCAGCGGCGGTTTCAACATCTACCCGCGCGAGATCGAAGAGATGCTGCTCGAGGACGCGCGCGTGCGCGAAGCCGCGGTCGTCGGCGTGCCCGACGACGTGCGGGGCGAGATTCCGATCGCGTACATCGCCGCCGACGCCGCGCTCGACGCGCGCGAGCTCGAATCGGCGTGTCGCGCGCAGCTCGCCTCGTTCAAGGTGCCGCGCGCCTTCGTTCGGCTCGACGCGCTCCCCCGCACCGCGCTCGGCAAGATCCAGCGACACCTCCTTCCACCCTGGAACGGCGGACGGACCTCATGACGTCTCAGAGCGTCGCGATCGAAGCGGCGGCACCCCGCACGAAGCTCAGTCGACAGCAGATCGTCGGCTTCTGGGCGGCCTGGACCGGCTGGCTGCTCGACGGCATGGACTCGGTGATCTACGCGCTGGTGCTTGCCCCCGCGCTCACCGAGTTGCTGCCACGCTCCGGGATGGACGCGTCGCCCGCGAACGTCGGCTTTGTCGGATCGATCCTCTTCGCCGCGTTTCTCGTCGGGTGGGGGCTGTCGTTCCTGTGGGGACCGATCGCCGACCGCTTCGGCCGAACGCGGTCGCTCGCCGCGACGATTCTCGTCTACGCCCTCTTCACCGGCGCCGCGGCCTTCGCGCAGAACGTCTGGCAGCTCGGCGTCTTTCGACTACTTGCCGGCATCGGCGTCGGCGGTGAATGGGCGATGGCAGGAACGTACGTCGCCGAGGCGTGGCCAGAAGATCGCCGGAAGATGGGCGCTGGATACCTGCAGACCGGGTACTACTTCGGTTTCTTCGCCGCCGCCGCGCTGAACTTCACCGTCGGCGCTCATTTCGGCTGGCGTGCGATGTTTCTCTGCGGATTCATTCCGGTGATCGTATCGATCCTGACGCTGATGCGCGTCAAGGAGCCGGAACGCTGGAAGACCCACGCCGCCGAGGCGAAGCGTCTGCGTCCGCTCGCCGAGATCTTCAATGCGACATACCGAAAGCGGACGATCGTGAACGCGACGCTGCTGACCGTCGCGATCATCGGCCTATGGGCGGGCGCCGTCTATGAGCCTGCCGCGATCACGACGCTCGCCAAACGCGCGGGCATGTCGGCGCCGGCCGCGGCGAAAATGGTGTCCGTCGGAACCGCGATTCTGTCGGTCGGCACGATCCTCGGCTGCATCTGCCTTCCGATCTTCGCCGAGCGATGGGGACGGAAGCTCACCGTCGCGATGTATTTCGCCGGCATGATGGTGACGATCCCGCTCGCGTTCGGCTGGGCGTACTATCAGCAGGACGGCCTCTGGCCGTTCATTACGATTCTCTTCTTCATGGGCTTCGCCGGCGGCAGCTTCGCAGCGTTCAGCCTCTGGCTCCCGGAGCAGTACGACACGCGCGTGCGCGCGACGGCGTTTGCATTCACGACCTCGGTCGGTCGCTTCGCGGGCGCGGGAGTCAACTTCCTGCTCGGAGCGCTCGTGCTTCGAATGGGATCGCTCGGGACCCCCGTGGCGTTGACCGCCATCGCGTTCGCGCTCGGGATCCTCGTCATCCCCCTCGCCATCGAGACGACAGGCCAGCGCCTCCCCGATTAGACGCGGGACTCTGGCTATCAGCAACCAAGCATGGGGAGTACCTTAGGACGGTCGGCCGCTGGGCCTCCATGACCTCTCCACTTCAGCAGCAGCTGCAGGAATCGCTCGGTCCGGATTTCCTTCTCCAGCGCGAGCTTGGCGCCGGCGGGATGTCGCGCGTATTCCTCGCCGAGGAGCGAGCGCTCGGCCGCAGGGTTGTCGTGAAGGTGCTGAGCCCAGACCTCGCCGCCTCCATCTCCGCGGAACGCTTCGATCGCGAGATCCGCCTGGCCGCGCAGCTCCAGGATCCCAGAATCGTTCCGCTGCTGCGAGCGGGCACGCTCGGCGATCTGCCGTTCTACACGATGCCGTACGTCGAGGGAGAATCGTTGCGTGCGCGACTCGACCAGTCGCCCATTCCCCTGGACGACGCCATCGGCATGCTGCTCGATCTCGCGTTGGCGCTCGAGTACGCGCACACGCGAAATGTCGTTCACCGCGACATCAAGCCGGAGAACGTTCTGCTCTCCGGACGCACGGCGGTCGTCACCGACTTCGGGATCGCCAAGGCGATCACGGCGGCGACGCACGCCGGCACAGCGAGCATGCTGACTGGCCAAGGGACGATCGTCGGAACGCCGGCGTACATGGCGCCGGAGCAGGTGGCCGGCGGCGACGTGGATGCTCGCGCGGATCTCTATGCGTGGGGCGTCATCGCGTACGAAATGTTGAGCGGCGAGCATCCGTTCGCGTCTCACACCACCGCGCAGGCGGTGCTCGCCGCGCACATCGCGGAACAGCCGGTGTCGTTGGCCACGCGCCGGCACGATCTGTCGCAAACGCTCACCTCGCTCGTCGATCGGTGTCTCGCCAAGGATCCGAGCGCGCGCCCGCAGAATGCGGCGGCCGTCGTCGCCGCGCTGAAGGATTCGGTTCGCCCGATCGACCAGCGCGGCGTCCGCGTCACGAGAAAACAGGTTGTCACGGCCGCGATCGCGATCGTGCTGGCCGTCGGCGTCGGCGCCACCGCATACCTCAGGTACGATCATCGGCGATGGGCGCGCGACGAAGCGGTCCCCGAAAGCACCAGGCTCATCGATGCCGGCCGGGCGGTGCCGGCATTCGAGATGTTGCAACGAGCGAAGGCCTACCTGGCCGCCGATACCCAGGTCGCCGGCGCGCTCGAGCGAGCGACGACAGTCGTGTCCGTCGCTTCGTCGCCGCCTGGCGCGACCGTCGACATTCAGGATTATCTAACGCCCGGCGGCACGTGGCATCGCGTTGGCGTGACTCCGCTCGCCGCCGTCTCGATTCCACGCGCCTACCTCCGGTGGCGCGTGTCGAAGGCCGGCCTGGGTGAATACACGGTCGCTCCACTCACGCGCGACAAGATGTACTTCCCGCTCGATACGGCGCTGCGCGCGCCGGAAGGATCGGTGTGGGTCGGCGCCGGGCAATGGGCGGACATGATCGACTTCGTCGGATGGGTGGGTCCGTTCAAGCTGCCCGGATTCTATCTCGACAAGTTTGAAGTCACCAACAGGCAGTATCAGGACTTCATCGACAAGGGTGGCTACGAGAAGCACGAGTACTGGAGGCACAAGTTCCTCGATCACGGGCGCGAGCTGTCGTGGGACCAGGCGATGGCGTTGTTCCGCGATCGCACCGGACGCGCAGGTCCGTCGACCTGGGAGGGCGGGCACTACCCCGAGTCGCAGGCCGACCACCCCGTCTCGGGCGTCAGTTGGTTCGAGGCGTCGGCCTACGCCGAGTATGCGGGACGAAGCCTTCCGACGTTCGCGCAATGGTTCGAGGCCGCGCCCAGCGACGTGGGCCAACCAATCGTGCAGTTGAGCAACATCTCACGATCGAAGCTCGCGGCAGTGGGTCAGTACAAAGGCATCGGTCCGTTCGGGACGTACGATATGGCGGGCAACGTGCGCGAATGGGTCGCGAACGAGCTCGATGCCGACCGCCGATTCATTCTCGGTGGCGCGTGGAGCTCCCTCAGCTATATGTACGCCGATCCCGAAGCGCTGTCGCCGTTCGATCGCGCAGCTGAGAACGGCATCCGGACCGTCCGCAACGTGACGCCGGTTCCCGCTGCCGCGGCCGCGCCGGTCAAGCCGTTCGATCGCGACTTCTCCAAGTACAAACCCGCGTCCGATGAAGTCTTTCGCGCATATCAGGCGTTGTACGAGTACCGAAAGACGGCGCTGAACCCGAAGGTCGAGCAGCTCGCCGCCGACACACCCGACTGGCGAAAGGAAAAAGTGTCGTTCGAGTCGCCGTACGTCGGCGAGCGAATTCCGGCCTATCTGTTCCTGCCCAAGAAGGTCAAACCGCCGTACCAAACCGTCATCTTCTTTCCGAGCGCTCGCGTGCTGTCGATGCAGAGCAGCGAGGTCCTCGGCGACACGTCGTTCTTCGACTACGTCGTCCAGAGCGGGCGCGCCGTGCTCTATCCGATCTTTCAGGACACGTACGAGCGGCGATCGTTGCATCGGTTGCCCGGCGCCGCGCAGATGATGGACCTCGTCACGCAGCGCGCGAAAGAGGTCCAGCGGTCGATCGACTACCTGGCGTCGCGGTCAGACGTCGATACCACGAAGCTCGCATACCTCGGGGTCAGCATGGGCTCGGCCGAGGGTGTGATCTACACGACGCTTGCGCAGGATCGCCTGAAGGCGATCGTGTTTCTCGACGGCGGTTTCTTTCTGAATCCGGCGCATGCGGGAGCCGATCAGGCGGACTTCGCCCCACGGCTGAAGAAGCCGGTGTTGATGGTGAACGGCCGCTACGACTTCACGTTCTCGGTCGAGAAGGCGCAGAATCCGCTGTTCGCCATGCTCGGCACGCCGGCGGCCGACAAGCGGCACATCGTCCTCGACACGCCGCACGACGTGAGAGCCCGGCGACCGGAGCTCATCGGCGCGGTCCTCGGCTGGTTGGACAAATACCTGGGCCGAGTCCAATAGACACTGGAGGCGATTCGCTCGACGACTACGTCGACCTACGCATTACACGGAGCCCGGTCCATCGTCTAGGTTCGGAGCACTCCCAACCACCGAACCCATGCGTCGCCTTTCGCTGCTGCTCGCGCTCGTCATCGCACCGTCACTCGCCGCCCAGCGTTCCCAGACGGCTCCGCCGGCGGATACGGCGCTCCGGCAGATCATTCACACGCGCGACGGCTCGACGCTGTTCGGACGCGTCGTCGCGCAGGATAGCGTATCCATTCGCTTCGAGACGTCTGGCGGGACATTGACTCTCTCGCGCTCCGCGGTGCTGACCGTCGAAACGGTGCGCGTGAGCGACATGCACGGCGGCGAGTACTGGTTTCCCGATCCGAATCGTACGCGATTGTTCTTTGGCCCGACCGGACGAATGCTGGACCGGGGCGAGGGCTATTACCAGAACACGTATCTGATCCTGCAGAACTTCGTCGGCGGGCTCAACGATTACGTGACGATGGGTGGCGGCTTCTCGCTCGTGCCCGGCGTCAATCCAACGGATTGGCTCTACTACATCACGCCGAAGGTCGGCATCTACCGGTCGGAGGATCTGAACGTCGCCATCGGCGGGCTCGCCGGGTTCGTCCCCAACGCCGACATCAACGGGTTCGGCGTGGCCTACGGCGTCGTGACCAAGGGCGGGCCGAACGGAAGCGTCACCGCCGGCGTGGGCTTCGGGTACGCCGGATCGACGATCGCGTCCAAGCCCGTCTTCCTGCTTGGCGGCGAGCAGCGTGTGTCGCGCCGCATCGCGCTGCTCACGGAGAACTATCTCTACCTGGGAAACAGCGTGAGCTCCGAGTGCAACATCAACAGCTGCTCCGACGCCAACCACTACAGATTGGACGGCGCGGTGTCGTACGGCCTTCGCTTCCTGGGCGAGAAGTTGTCGGTCGATCTTGCGTTCTTCAATATCATCAATCCCGGAACGGACAAGATCTTCCCGGGGATTCCCTACATCTCGTTCGGCGCGAAGTTCTAGCCGCTATTCCGCTCGCAGCGCGGTAAGCGGATCGACGCGGGTCGCGCGGCGCGCCGGAACGATTGCGGCCACGGCGGCGATCGCGAGGACGAACACGCCGACTGCCGTGAACGTCGCCGGGTCGAGCGGCGTCACGCCGAACAGCAGCGTCGTCGTGAGCCGGGTCAGCGCGGCCGCGCCCGCGAGTCCGACAACGAGCCCCATCGCGGCGAGCGACAGTCCCTGGCGAAGCACCATTCTGAGCACGCCACGTTCACTCGCGCCGAGCGCCATGCGAATGCCGATCTCGCGCCGGCGCTCCAAGATCGAATACGCGAGCACGCCGTACGTCCCGATCGCGGAGAGCAGGAGCGCGACGGTGGCGAACACGCCGAGCAGTTGCGCGAGAAAGCGCGGCCGGGCGACGGAGTCGGCGACGACTTCCTCCATGCTCCGATAGCCGACGATCGGCAGCGACGCGTCGAGCGCGCGAACGATCCGCCGCACGGCCGGCAGCAGCGCGGTTTTGTCGAGCGTCGAGCGAACGACGAGATTCATGTTCGACGGCGCAAAGCCGTACGCGGTGACCGGAGACTGCTCGTACACGAAGTACAGCTCGGTGCCCACTCTCGAGCTCACGCCGCCTTGTTTCACGTCCTTGGCGACGCCGACGATCGTGAAAAACGTCTTCGAGCCCGGCAGGTTGATCCGGCGACCGATCGGATCCTGATTCGCGTAAAAGTGCTTCGCCAGCGTCTCGTTGATGATCACGACCGGCGGTGACGTCATCGCGTCGCCGGGACCGAAGCTTCGCCCGCGAAGCATCGGGATGCGCATCGTCGCGAAGTAAGCCGGCGTGGCGAGCTGGAAGTAATCGGTATTGGTCGGCGGCGCATTCGGAGGCGGGACGTAGCCCTCGAAGTTCGTGTCGTTCGCGTCGAGGTTCCGCTGCGGTGGCAGGCCGCTCATCGCCGCGGCGCTCGTGACGCCGGGTGTGGCGGCCAGCTGACGTGTGAGATCGTCGAAGAACGCCACGCGGCGCGTACTGTCCGTGTAAACCCGCGTCGGGAGCGCGACGCTGAACGTCGTGAGATTCGTTCGGTCGAACCCGGCATCGATCCGGAGCAGATTCCAAAAGCTGCGCAACAACAAGCCGGCGCCGACGACGAGCATCACCGCGAGCGCGACCTCGGCGACGACGAGCGCGCGTCGAACGCGATTGCGTGCGGACGGCGAGGTCGTGCGACTTCCCGCATCGCGGAGCGCGAGACTCGTGCTCGTCGCGCCGAGGTGCATCAAGGGCGCCATCCCGAACAGCAGGCCGCTCAGCACCGCCAGCGCGAGCGTGAAGCCGAGCACGCGCGCGTCGATCGCGACCGAGGTCGCGCGTGGAATGCCGGATGAGCCGGCGACGACCAGCATCCGAAGTCCGATCTTGCGCAAGTGCGGTCCCGGCGACGGCGCCCGTCAGCGACAGCACGACGCCCTCAGACAGGAATTGCCGCACCAATCGTCCGCGCCCGGCACCGAGCGCGGCTCGAACCGCGAGCTCCTTGTGGCGCGACTCGGCGCGCATCAACAATAGGTTCGCCAGGTTCGCGCATGCGATGATCAGCACGAACACCACCGCGGCCTGCAGCACCCACAGGGCGCGTCCGATCGTGCCGATCGTGTAGCTTTGCAAATCGTCGAAGCGCAGCCGGTGCGTCGTGAGGTTCGGCACGTGCACGAATCCCGGCGCGTTCGGCGTCGTGCTCTGCGACCCGCCGTCGGCGGTCGTCCACTGTCCGAGAAGCGTCTCGAGCTCGGAACGCGCCGCGCCGAGTCCGACGCCCTGCTTGAGCCGTCCGATCATGAACAGGAAGTGGCCGCCGCGATACTGTTTCACGTTCGCCGGATCGAGACGAAGCGGCAGCCAGATTCGAACGCCCTGGTCATTGACGTCGAATCCCGGCGGCATGACGCCGACGACGGTGCGTTTCACGCCGTCGACGAGAATCTGTGTGCCGACGACCGCCCGCTTGGCGAACGCGCTTACCCACAGCTCGTTCGAGAGCATGACGACGAGCGGCCCGTTCGGAGCCGCCTCCTGCTCCGTGAATACATGCCCTCGCGCAGGTGCGACACCGAGCGTCGCGAACAGGTTGGGCGACACGATCGCCGACGTGACGCGCTGCGGCGTTTCGTCGGCGCCGATGTTGACGGCGCCCGTGTAGAAGGCGCCGACGTCGTCGAACGCGTGGTTGCGCTGTCGAAACTCGATGAACTCCGCGCCGTCGACCGGAAACTCATCGAACCCCAGCTGCGCGAACCTGCTGCGGATCAGAACGAGCTGGCTCGGGCTCGGATACGGCAGCGGCCGAAGCAGCACGCTGTCGATGACGCTGAAGATCGCGGTGTTGGCGCCGATGCCGAGCGCCAGCGTGAGCACGGCGACGATCGTGAAGCCGGGCGAGCGCGCCAGTCCGCGAATCGCGTAGCGCGTGTCCTGCGCGAGCTGGTGCAGCCACTCGCCGCTCCACATGTCGCTCGTGACTTCGCGAACGGTCGTGACATCGCCGAAGTCGCGGCGCGCGTTGCGACCCGCGTCGCGCGGCGACTCGCCGCGCGCGATGCGGTCCTGCACATCCATCTCGAGATGCGCTCGAATCTCGGCGTCCAGCTCGGCGTTTCGCGAGCGGCGGCTCTTCCACCACATGGTCACACCTCCTCCGGCGCCGCGGGCGGCTCGAAGAGCCCGGCGACCGCCTGTGTGAACTGTTCCCAGCGCGATCGCTCCGCATCGAGCTGGGTGCGACCCGCTCGTGTGAGCGTGTATTCGCGCACGCGTTGATTGCGGTCGGACGTCACCCAGACGGCCTTGACGAGCTTTTGTCGCTCGAGCCGGTGGAGGGCGGGATAGAGCGAGCCAGCATCGACCTGCAGCACGCCGAGGGTCGTGGCGCGAATGTGCTGCACGAGGCCGTAGCCGTGTCTGGGACCCCAGCGCAGCGACTGGAGAATGATGAGATCGAGCGTGCCCTGGAGCAGCTCGATGCGCGACAGGGCGGGGGACCGGCGTGGGGGCATGACGCGTCCGTCCAATGGGTATAGGCATACTATACCCTTGGCTATAGGTCGTCTATACCCTCGGGGTGTTCGAGTTTTGTAGGTGTTCCTGGAAGATCAACGCAGGTAGGATTTGGCGATCATCATATGGACGCCGACATTGCCGTCCACGAGCTGCGTGATGTGCAGATCCGCCGCCATCGACGCCGCCTGGTACGCCTGGGTCTGCGTGATGTGCTTCGTCTCCATGAGGAACTTCACCATCTGCGAGATCGCCGTCTTGGTCGCCACCGCGAGCGACGTGTCCGTCCCCATGGTGATCCAGTGCGTCGGCGTTTCGCCGCGCGGCCACTCGAGCTTCATGTCCTTGCGCACGACGAGCTGCACGCGCCCCTTGAGATCCGTCTCGATCGCGGTCTGATCGACTTCGCCGTCGCCCTGCGCGGCGTGGCCGTCGCCGATCTCGAGCAGCGCACCCTTCACGAACACCGGGATGTACAGCGTCGTGCCCGCAACGAGCTCCCTGTTGTCCAGATTCCCCGCGTGCTTGCTCGGCGGATTGCTGCTCACGCGACCCAGACTCGGCGCCGGAGCAACGCCCATCGACCCCCAGAACGGCCTGAGCGGAACCGTGATGCCCGGCGCGACTTCCGCCGTCATCTTCTGGCGGTCCATCTGAATGAGACGACTGCCGCGCTGCTCGCACAGCTCGCGCATGTAGCCGCTGCATCCGTTGTAGCCGTAGGGGATCGGCAGTGTGATCGACTGGATGCGCACCTCGAGCACGTCGCCCGAGTCGGCGCCCTCGACGAAGATCGGCCCTGTCAGGATGTGGCCGCCGGGCCCTTTGAGCGAACCGGTGTCCTGCGCGACGATGTCGCGAAGATTCTGCGGCACATCCTCCGGCTTGACGCCCATGCGCTCGAGGCCCGTCGGCGAATTGGTGAGCATCGTCTCGATCTCGACGATGTCCCCCGACTTCACGCGAAGCGCCGGCTTTGCCTCGGACCAGTAGTACCCGTACGCGACCGTCGACGGCGTCGCGGGCAGCTGGTGAACGGTCTGTGCGGCGATCGCGCTCGCGCACGCAAGCATGACGAACGAAATGGTGGAGACGCGGCGCATTGATGTCGCTCCTGGCGTAGAACATCGAGTCTGACGGTCGCGGGCGATATGCGGCCGGCTCTTAAGTGAAGCGACTCGACCGCCTAGCTCAAGAGGAGGACTGCCATTCCCAGCGCGGGAGCCTTGTCATCCGGCGCGGTGAGCGATCCGCAGTTCGAGTCAGCGCGCCGGGAGACGAACGCCGACCCAATACGACTCCTGATGCATGGTGACAAACACGCCGCCGACGATGAATCCAGCCATGGCCCCCGCGGCGGCGCCATATGGAAGGGCGAGCCAATTGGCATGGCAGAGATCCACGCAATTCGGCTTGCGGACTTTGTTGTACGCCCACGCCCCGCCCGTGAGGCCGCCTGCGACGGCGCCAAGAAGTCCGCCCGTCAACAGGTACGCCGACCTCTCGCCCGGCGTAATGTGGTGACGACGCTGCTCCACCTGGAGAAAGCGGAGCGAGGCAAGTGGAATCGCGGGTCGCGCATCGCAGCGCTTGCATGCGCCGATCCGGAGCGAATCCGCGCCGGCCGCGCGGACGAATCCCTCGATCGCCACGCCGTCGGCCGACGTGACGGCACGTACTCGCGCGCCAACCGGCAGCGAATCTGGAGTGGGCGGCGTTTGCGCTTGCGCTCCTCGGGCGCCAACGAAGACCAACACGCCGGCGGCAATCGACTGAACGAACAGGCGAACTCGAGTCATCACGATTCAATAGAGTACGTCGCGTCTTGAATCCTACGGCCCGGACCGGACTCGTGCAGCGGTGAACCGGTGGTCGCGAGTGGCGCCGATGGGACGATCGAGTTCTCTTCAACCAAGCGCAACTCGAATCGAGGCGAGCATGTTCGATCAGAATGGAGTGACGCGCCGGAGCTTTGTCGGCGGCATGGCGACCGCGGTCGCAGGCGGCTACGTGAACTTCCGGTCGCCGTCGAGGCTCGTGACGTCGACCGGCTTCGCCCGCCGCGGCGAAGAGGATCCGTACGACCTTCTCGCCAAGCTGCACTACAACGAAAACCCATATGGGCCGTCCGACGCGGTGCTGAAGGCCATGACCAAGGCCTTCAAATACGCGAATCGGTATGGCTATCCCGACGGCGATATCGTCGCCAAGATCGCCGCCCACCATGGCGTGGAACCGAACCAGGTCGTCCTCGGCGCCGGGTCTGGCGAGATCCTCGACGTCGTCGGATCGGCGTTCGCCGGCAACGGCAAGAAGGTGTTGGGCGTCGAGCCGTCGTACGGCTATGTCTACTCGCACGTGTCGAGCGTCATGGGCGCCGCGATCACGCTGCCGTTGACGCCGGACTACCGGCAGGACATTCCGGCGCTCGTTCGCGCGGCGAAGACGCACTACCGCGACATCGGCTTCGTGTACGTCTGCAACCCGAACAACCCCACGGGACGCATCGTCACGAAGCAGGAGATCCGCCAGCTGCTCGACGAGCTTCCGCAGGACATGCCGGTTCTGATCGACGAGGCGTATCACCACTTCGTGGAGGACCCGAGCTACGCGACGTCGGTCCCGTACGTCACGGAAGGACGACCGGTGATCGTCACGCGAACATTCTCGAAGATCGCGGCGCTCGCCGGCATGCGGCTCGGCTACGCGATCGCGCAGCCGCAGCTCATCGATCGCATCACGCCGTACATCAGCGACTCGATCAACGCCGTCGTCAAGTGGGGCGGCGTCGCGGCGCTCGAGGACACCGCGACGCAGGAGCGCGTGAAGCAGGTCACGCTCGACCTCCGCAAGCAGACCACGTCACAGCTCTCGGCGATGGGCTACGGCGTCGTTCCGTCGGAGACGAACTTTTTCATGGTGCATCTGAAGCGTCGCGTCGAACCGGTGATCGCGGCGTTCGAGAAGAAGGGCGTGCTCGTCGGCCGGCCGTTCCCGCCGATGATGGAGCATCTGCGCGTGTCGATCGGCACGGCCGATGAGATGCGCCGGTTCATGGTGGCGTTCAAGGAGATCATAGGCTCACCCGCGAACGGGTAGTGGTTCAGGGCGGTGAGGCGAGCACCGCTGGCGCGCACTGCTCGTACCCGATGTCCTTCTCGGCTGGCGTGCTGGCCGTTCTGGTCACTGACGAACGGTCAAACAGCGTCGAAAGGCCGATCACGGAAAGACACGGTCACAGACTGACCGGCACTGAACTACGTCGACGGCGTGGAATGAAAAGAAAAACCAGAACCGCAGAACTGGTCGCCAGCGCGCCGCCGATTCAAGCGCGCGACGCATCCCGTCGTCTCTCAACGAGACCAAACGTCGTATCCGTGTCCGTCAGTCTGTGACCGTTCGGTCCGTGATCGGCCTTTTGATTGTTCGTAATCGAACTTTCGGCTCGTCGCGGAGGCCGGCCGGCGCTACTGCTCGGACTCCGTCGGCCACGTTGCATCTTTCGAGAACTCTAAAAATCCGCGCGAAACCGGCGGTGCGATGGTCCCGCGGCGGACACGCCCCCGCCGCATCGCCTCACGCCGACACTCAAGGTCTGATCGTGGGCGCTGAACCGCTCTCCTTGTTCGCCTCGAGAATCGCACGCCGCTCGAGCGCCGTTTCACCATTCGTGATCCACGGCGCCGCCGGCGTCGCCCTTCAGATAGTGCCCGAACCACTGCAGAATGCGCCGCTCGTAGTCGATCTGATTCTCCTTCTTGGCCAGACCGTGCCCCTCGCCAGGGTACATGAGCATCACGACGTTCTTTCCGGCGCGCCGCGCATAGTTATAGAACAGTGATCCCTGGCGCGGATCCACCGTGCCGTCGTCGGCGCCGACCTCGAGCAGCATCGCCTTGGCCGGCATGTTCTGCACCGTTCGCGAGCGGCGAATTGTCGATCATCGCCTTCATGTCGTCCCACGGCGCCACTTCCATCCGGAACTGGCCGGTCTCCCAGTGATCGAACTCCGCGTTGCCGCCGCTCCAGTGGAGCTGGCCCGCGAAGCTGATCATGTCCGTGATCCCCGAGCCGACGACCGTCGTCGCGAACAGCTTGCTGTGCGTGCCGAGGAACGCGGCTTCGTACCCGCCTTGCGAGTGCCCGACGTGCCCGACGCGCGCCGGGTCGACCAGACCGCGCGCGAGCACCGTCTTCACCGCCGCCTCGACCGACTGCTGCGTCCCGAGCCCCGGCTCTCGCGGGCGGAAGACGATGTCCGGCAGCAGCACGAAGTAGCCGTTCTGCGTGAACACCGTCGTATTGTAGTAGTTCGTCTCGCTCGGCACGATGTAGTTGTGCAGCCCCTGCGTGAGCAGCTCGTACGTGTACACGATCATCGGATACTTCTTCGACGGATCGTAGTTCGCCGGGTAGTAGAGCAATGCCTGGAGCGGCACGCCGATCGTGCTCTTGAAGTCGAACAGCTCGACTTTGCCCCATGCGTAGTCCTTCGCGAACGCGTTCGTCTCGAGCACCGCCTTCGCGTTCGCGATGTCGCTGCCCACGTGGAGATTGGGCGGCTCGTCGTACCGTTGGCGCGAATACGCGAACACCGGCGCGCTGTCGGCGCGAACGAGCGCGCCGTAGCCGGCGTCGGCGAGAACGAGACGCTTGACCGAGCCGTCCGCGCTCCGAAGGGCGTAGCCGCTCTGCTTCGTCTTCTTGCCGCGCAGCGAGAAATAGAGCGGCGTCGGACAGATCGAACGCCCGATCCTGCGGCGATGCGGTGAACGGCGCGAAGCTGACGAGCCGGTGGACGACGCCGTCCTTCGCGCCGTCGGTGAGCCGCGTGCCGCCCGACCCGTCGAGCGCGATGCGCCACACGTCGTACGTGTCATTCACGAGATACGAATCGCCGGCCTTCGACCATCCGGCGGGGAAGATGACCGGCGGCACGTTGTTCGGATGATCGTCGTCGTGATCGACGAAGTCCGCTTTCTTGCTCGACGTCAGGGTCGCGGTGAGGTTCGTCCGCGTGCCGCTCGCGACGTCGACGGTCCAGAAGTCCTTGCCGTCGGACCACGCGAGCTTCGTCCCCGCCGGATTCGCGCCGAAATAGTGGCGCACCTTCTCGAGAATCTTCTTCCGCTCACCGGTGTCGAGGTCGACGACGTAGACGTCCTCGTCGTCGCGCCCGAACTTCTGCCCCCAGCCATACGGCTTGGTGTCGGTCTCGGTCGCGTAGCGTGCCCCCTCGAGCGCGACCGCCTGCTCGTTGAGATCCGTGCCGATCTGCACGACCTTGCCGTCGGCGACGCGCCACGCGGTGAGGAGCGTCGCTGCGCAGGTCGCGCTGCTCCTGCGTCTTCTGCTGCACGAACATGCGGACGTCGTTCGTGTGCCAGATCTCGACATCCGATACCTTGTCATCGCTCTTCTTGATCGCGTCGGCGACGGGCTCGCGCTGCCGAATGCCGAAGTAGATGACGTGACCGTCCCGCGACCACGAGGGCCGGCGATAGTCGGCGATCCGCATGCCCGCCGGGAAACCTGCCGCCCTCGGCGGGATCGAGTCGCAGCGTACCCTGCTCGGTGCTGCCGGCGTTCGTCCATGCGACGAGCACGTGCGCGGTGTCTTTGAAATCCTTGTCGACGTGCGTGCGCAGCACCGCGAGGTCGGTCGACTTCGGGCGCCACGCGAGGCCGCGATACTGCGACGCCGACGATTCGAGCACACGCATCACGCCCGTCTTCGCGTCGTAGAGCTGCACGGCGTTGCCCGCGCCGGCGTCGGTATCGATCGTGAGCGCGAGCAGCGAGCCCGCGTCAGCCCAGGCATGTTCGCCGACATTGGCGAGCGACAGCCGCGCTCCGCTCGCGAGATCCTGGACGAGCACTTCGCTCGTCCGCTTTCCGTCGGCCGCGTAGCGCGTCATCGAGATGAAGCGGCCGTCGGGGCTGAAGGCGAACGCGCTGATGTCCTTCACGTCGATCGTCTTTCCGGTCGCGAGGTTTCTCACCTCGAGCGAGCTCCGTACCGGCTTTTTGTCTTTGGTGAGCTTCTCGCGCTCCTTCGGCGAGACACCGATCGCATACGCGACCCATTTGTCGTCGGTGCAGAATACCGGCGCCGATCCATAGGTGACGACGATCGTCGTGTCGCGCGCGGCGCCGTGGATCCGCAACTGATTCTCTTGGTCGACGCGGTTGACCGCGGCGGCGACCCAATCCCCCTTGGGCGAGAGTCGCGACGCGCCGAGGATCTCCCATTTGCCGTAGTCCTTCGGCGTGATGAGTGGCTTGGCCTGGGCGGCGAGCGGTTGCGAGAGTGCGCTGGCGATGAGCAGCGCGGCGGCGAGTGCGCGAGTCATTCGACGAATCCTCTGCGGGGCTGGGTGCTCTGGTGGTGTCGGAACATACGGCGAGTTCTCCACCGCTTGTAGGACACCCGGAATCAAATCCAGCGTTGCGTGGAGTCGTCTCCCTGAATGCAAGACCGCTCGGGACGCCACGATCAGCGTCCCGAGCGGCTTTGTAAGAGAAATGTTTCCGCTATTCCGTGCCTGTCCGTCAGTGTCGGTGACCGTCCGTGGTAGGCAGCTCAGAAGCCGACCGCCCTCGCCACGTTGATTCGTCCACTCCCGAAGAACGGATCGTTGCCGCGTTGCCCGACATCGTCAGCCGACTTCTCGATCATGTGCCGAATCTCCTGCGGTTGTTTGTGCTTGCTCGTCGCGACGAGGAGCGCCGCCAGCCCGGACACGTGAGGCGTTGCCTGGCTCGTCCCGATGAAGCCGGTGAGCCGGTTCCCCGCCGCGCATGGCAAGATGGGAGTATTCGGGTCGATGAAGCCGACGATCGCCGTCTTGCTGCAGAACGACCAGACCCACGAGGCAATGTCAGGCCCCCAGGGCCAGTTCGAGACCGTGAATCCATTCGCCGCATCGGCGTTTCCGCCGGGACCGGCAACCGTGATCGCCGACCGGCCAAAGTTCGTGTAGAACGCCGGGATGTCGACTGGCCCCGTGGCGAGCGCCGGCCCCATCGCCGACACGCAGATCACGTGCGGCATGTCGCAGAACGCGGCCACCGTGTTGCCGTTGTGGTCGAGATCCTCGCTGTCGTTGCCCGCCGCGACGACGATCACCATGCCCTGCTTCTTCGCATAGTCGAAGATGCGATTGATGAGCGAGTTGAGGCGGCCGTTGCCCGCCTTCTCGAACTCGCCGCCCAGGCTCATGTTCGCGACGTCGGCGTCGTGATCCGCCGCCCACAACACGCCGTTGAGTATGTCCCCGAACGACCCGCTGCCGTCCTGGCCGAGGACTTTCACGCCGATCAGCGTCGTCTTCGAGGTCACGCCCGCGAAAACCACCGCCTTGCTGCTCACCGTCGCGGCGACGTTCGTGCCGTGCCCGTTGAAGTCGGAGATCGCGTTGCGCGTCGGGAAAAACTGGTCGCGAAGCAGATTGTCGCTCGCGCTGAACGAAATGGATCGCGAAAAATCAACGAGACCGTTCAGGTCGGGGTCGTCGTAGTCGATCCCGGTGTCGAGAATGGCGACCGTGACCCCCGGGTCGCCAAGAACGCCATGCGCCCAGGCCACGTTCGCGCTGATCGCGCGCATGTTCCACTGCCAGCTGAAGAGGATCGCGCTGGCTGGACTGAGCACGCTCGCTGCACTTGGTTTTTGCAGCGCCGAGGCGCTGGCCTGAATCGGGGCGATTGGGTTGTCGAGGGCGACGACGTCGTCCGCGTCCACTTCGGCGATGTCGCTGCTCGCGCCGAGCTGCGCCGCGGCGGCCGGGGTGAGACCGCTGACGATCGCAAAGCCCGTCGCCTGATGCACGCTCACCACCGTTCCGCCGAGCGCCGCGACGGAGCTCGCGAAGGTGGATTTGAATCCGTTGCTCCGTGAGAGCACCAGGTAGCGTCCCACGACGGAGATGACCTGATGGCGGGCCGCGCTCGACGGCGCGAGCGATCGCGTGGGCTCGGTCGGTCGCTCCGAGCATGCTGCCAGGACGGTCAGTGCCAGAATGCCGGCCGCGAGCCGGCCCCGCGTGTTCGAACGGTCCATGTGCGCCTCGACGGGTTGAAGCAGAAGGGGGAGTGGGAACAGCGACACGACTCAACAGGGAGATCGATTCGACATCACTGTGTCTATTGGTCGGGTGTGCTTACCGAGTTTCACCCGGGTGGTATCGCCTGATCGTCTGCGCGTCGATGTCGTGGTCGTTCCAGGCTACGGGCTTGAGCTGCCCGCGGGCGAACATCGCCGCCTGGTCGGCGAAATACGGCGAGCTCGGCTTCGAGCTCTCACCGTAGGCAAGCACTGAGTAGGCACGCGGCTCGTCGCCGAATTCGACGGCGAGAATCCAACCGTCTGAGCCGGTCGCTTCGAGCTTTCCGTCCGCCGTCGCGCGATACGTCAGCACGCGGAAGCACCCGATGTCGCTCGAGCAACCGCCGACGGGCACGTCGACGTCACCGCGACGAACCCGGTGAACCTCGCCCCAGTTCACGTCGAAACCACCAAACCGCCGTTTGGTCTCGCCGACAGCCCACGCGAACGCGTCGGCGGCGCGGCGAGGATCGCGAAGCCCGCGAGGGGTGGACGTCGGCTGCGCGGGCGTCCACGGTTCGGCGAACGGCTCACCGGCGCCGCGCGCGGAGTAGCGCCGCCACCAGACCTCGAACAGCATGCCGCCGCGGCTCTCTGGCGCGACGGTCTTGTCCCACGCGGCGATGAGATCGATCGCCCTCGCGACGTCGCCCGTGGGATCCGTCGCACGCACGGCGCTCACGAGATCGTCGCGCACACGGTCGGCGAGCAGCATTCGATACGAGTGCTTGAGCCGCACCACGTCCTCGAGACTCATGCGCGAGTCGGTGTCGATCAGATCGATCGACAGTTGGCTCCGGAGTCCGAGTCGAGGCGCCGGGAAGTAGGACGGATAGCGAGCCGGGTCGAGCGGCGTGCGCATGTTCGTGTAGTACGGCGCATCGTTCTCGTTGTGCACGTAGCCGCCGGGTGGGTTCAGCACCTGCGGCAGCGAATCGAGCGGGACGTACGTCGTCCACGCGTCGTTCGTGTTGCGCACGGGAATCGCAACGCTGTCGCCGCCGCTCGGGTGCGGCAGCGCCGGGATCGCCGCGTTCCAGAGATAGTAGATGTTTCCGGCGCGGTCGGCGTAGGTGAAGCTCGAGTTGAGCCGCGCGCGCATGCGCATCGCGTCCTTCCACTCGGCGAGCGTGCGCGCGCGCATCATGCGAAGGAACTGCTCGCCCGCGCGGAATTCGCCGTCGAGCGCGAAATGGAGAACGTAGATCTTGTTCGCGTCGCGTTTGATCACCGGCCCGAGCGACGTGCGCCACCGATCGCGCGTCTCGCTGCCATCGTCGGCGCCGTTCTTGTATTTGACGGTGAACACGTCATGCTCGAGCGGCTGCGACTTGCCGTCGAGCACATAGTGGTCGGGCTTCGCCGGGTCGGCGTCGAGCGAGTAGATCTGCCCGAGCAGCGGATCGTTGTTCGTCGTCGCCCAGCCCAGGTCGTGATTGAAGCCGCCGATCACGCCGAACGGCCCGCCGATCCGGAGGTCGCCGTAGAAATCGAGCACGCCCGGGACGACGACATGCGCCTCGTAGTAGCCGGCGGTCCACGCGAGATGCGGATTGCGCATCAGGATCGCGCGCCCCGACGTGGTGCGCGTCGGGGCGAACGCCCATGCGTTCGAGCCGTCGTCCGGGCCGCCGCCGCGGACCGTGTCGCGGTTCAGGAATCGATTGGCTCGAGCGAGCGGCGGCATTTCGACGTCTTTGGCGAGGACGTCGTAGCCGGTGAAGTGCGGCGCAAAGCCCGGAAGAAACTCCTCGGGGTGTAGCTCGATGTACCGATTCACGCCGGTGGCGAAGCCTTCGTAGACGTCGCGCGTGTCCTGGTCGACCTGGCTGTACGTCTCGAGCGCGCGGCGATAGCCCGGAGCGGCAGCGAAGTCCTGAGCGATGCTGTCGTGACCGAACCATCTCGCCATCTCGCCGCGCGCGCGCAAGAGACTCAGCGCCACGCGCGCTCCATAGTCCTCCGACTGCACGTACGCCTCGGCGTAGCCTGCCGCGACGAGATTGTCGGCGTTGATGTGCGGAACTCCGTGCGCGGTGCGGCGGACCTCGACTTGTCGTGCGAGTACCGCGGGCGAGCGGTCGACGGGGGCGATCCGCGAGCCGCCTGGCGCTCTACACGCCGTCGAGCCGGCGAGGGCCAACAACGAGATGATGAGCGACGGCCGCTTGCGAGGGAGGTCGCGAAGCATGCCTGAACGTGGCGCGCGATTGCCGTCTCCGCCAGCGCGAATTTGCGTTTCGTAGTCACCGTTTCGTCGTTCGCGGCTCGTCGTTCGCCGTTCGCCTATCGGTGCGCGACCGCGATCCGCGTGCCGCCGCCCGCTTTCGTCTCCACCGGACCGGTCGCGAACCGCGCGGCCCAATCGGCGAGGCCGGAATCGTCCTCCACTCGAAACCCAACGGCCGAGAGATCAGCCGTCATCTCGGTCGGCGACCAGTCGCTCTTGAACGGCTCGCCGAGCAGCCGGAGGATCAACCCGAAGAATCCGCGACGGAGCTCCGTGTGGTAGTTCACGATCAATACGGAGCCGTTCGCGCTCCGCGCCGCGAGCTGGCGCAGCGTGGCGCGCATCGCGTGGCGCGTGAGATACATGACCACGCCTTCCCAGATCCAGCACGTGGCGCGACTCGCGTCGTGGCCGGCGCGAGCCAGCGCATCCTCGAGCGATTCGTGCTCGAAGTCGACCGGCACGAAGACGACCGCGCCAATCGGCGCCGGAAAGGCAGCCACACGCTCGCGCTTGAAGCTCTGCGTCGCGGGATGATCGACCTCGAACACCCGCGTGCCCGCGAGCTCGGACATGCGCCACGCGCGCGCGTCCAGGCCGGCGCCGAGGATGACGACTTGTCTGATGGTGCCGCCGACGGCGTCCGTCACGGCGGCGTCGATCGTCATGGTGCGAAGCGCCATCAAATCGGCGGCGACGCGCGAGGCGGCGACCATCACGCCCTCCTGGCCGCTTCGCAACTTGGCTTCCACCTTGAACAGCCGCCTGGTCCACTGCTCGTTGAGGAACCCGCGGGCGAACGCGTCGCGAAACCCAGGGACGTGCGAAGCGCCCGCATCCGCGAGCGCTCGCATGTACACGACCATCAGTGCCGTTTTGCTTGCACGATCGGCGTTCACGTCTCCGGATCCCGAGAGGCCGTTCGCGCCCGAGTGCAATGAGCGCGCCGCGCTAGACACTCCGCCGATGCGCGATCAGTGCGCAGAGGCAGCCGACGATGAAGGGTAGGATCGCGCCGATGGCTGGCCCTTGAATCACCGTGATCACGACGGCGCCGATCATGATGATCACGAGACCGGTTGCGGCAAGCGGCGTCAGCTCGGTGTGAATCCGCGTGATTCCTGGAAGGACGAGCCCGAGCGCGCCAAGCGTCTCGGCCGTGCCGATGAACTTGAGGAACGCGCCCGACATGTGTGATTGCGCGGCGAGCGCGGCAACGGGCGTGACGAGCTTGAAGCCGCCGGCGAACAGGAACAGCGCCGCGAGCACTGCCTGAATGACCCAAAGGGTTGCGTTGGCCTTGTTGGATGCCGGCGTTCCGCGCGTGCGCTGCGTTCCGATCGCTTCGCCGAGGTACAGTCTGGTCGATGACATGGGCTTGTCTCCGTGACGGTTGTCGAAGCCGGTCCGGGCCGCCCATTCGGACGGGAACATCGGCTCTCTACCTTCACGTCGAACGGCGCCTCGCCGAATCGACATCGAGCGTAGGCTCGGTCTTGCGGCGGATGCCAGGCGGGCGGAACCTAGTGAATCCCGCGCTCCCGCCCCGGAGGAACCCCATGCGCCGCCTTCCGCTCACCACCGCGTCGCTGCTGTCGCTCGTCGCTGGTCACGTCTCGTTCGCTCAAGTACGTCCAGGCGTCAAACCGGGCTGGGAGTGGAAAGACGACTCCGTGTTCGCCGTGGTGAACGCCGTCCGCGCGGGAAAGAGTCTCAAGCCGAAAGCGTGGCCGAACGGCGCGCGCGTCGCGGTGCTCTTTTCGTTCGACGTCGACAACGAGACCGTCTCGATCCGGTTCGGCGAGCCGACGATCGGCGCCCTGTCGCAGAACGAGTACGGCGCGCGCGTCGGGCTGCCGCGCATCGTCGAGCTGTTCGACAAGTATCAAATCCCGGTGTCGTACTTCATCCCGGCGATGAGCGCGCGCATCCATCCCGAGATGATCGATCTGATCCGCAAGTCCGGACGAAACGAGATCGCGGTGCACGGCTGGATCCACGAGATGAACTCGCAGCTGCCGTACGAGATGGAGAAGGATCTTCTCCAGCGCGCCGTCGACTACTGGACCAAGACGCTCGGCAAAAAGCCGGTCGGGTATCGCGCGCCGAGCTGGAATTTTTCGCCCAACACGCTGCGCATCCTGCGCGAGATCGGCTTCATGTACGAGAGCTCGATGATGTCGGACGAGAATCCATACGAGCTGATGGAGAATGGAAAGCCGACGGGCATCGTCGAGCTGCCGGTCGAGTGGATCATGGACGACGCGCCGTTGTACGATCCGCGTGGAGCCAACTACGCGTCGCCGCGCGAGGTCGCGCAGGTGTGGATGGACGAGTTCGACAAGGCGTGGGAAGAGCACTCGATGTTCCTGCTGACCAACCACCCGCACATCTCGGGACACCGTTCGCGCGTCGTGGCGCTCGAGCTGCTCATTCAACACATCAAGGCCAAGGGCGGCGCGTGGTTCGCGACGCACGAGGCCGCGGCGAAGTACGTCAAGCAGCAGGCGGGAATGAAATGAGCTTCCCGGTCATCCCGAGCGTCCCCTAGTCATCCCGAGCCTCCCTTCGTCATCCCGAGCCTCCCTTCGTCATCCCGAGCCTCCCTTCGTCATCCCGAGCGAAGCGAGGGATCTGCGGTTCCGCCCCCAATGGCCACTCTATCGGGAGAGTCGTAACTACTCCATCGCTGATGGGGCGGAGTTGGGCGGATGGACGCGGACAACAACAGAAACCCTGTGGTGAAAAGCAGATCTAATTTCTTCACGCAGTTTCAGCGAACATCGGCCCCTCTCAGCGTGATCCGCGGCAGTTCTACAGGTTCCAAGCCCTGTCGCGGGCCAGCACGCGCGAGCACCGCGGTGGCGGACCAGCACGCGACGGCCTCGTCAGCGACTCCGCTCTGGGCGCGCCAAGGGCGGCGAACCAACGGCGAATACCACGAGCACACTCACGATCGCGGCGAAGAAGCACCACACCGACGTCAGCGCCTCATGACGAATGATCGCGGCGATCGCGACGGAGACGACGAGCGAGCCGCCGATGCCTCTCGCCCGACGCGCGGTCGACACGAAGAATGGGACGACGGTCGGAACCACATAGAGGGCGAGCAACACGACATGCCGCACCCTGCCCGCCCCGCCGCCGAATTCGTAGGTGATGCTGTGATCCGTGATTCGCGCCAACGGCTCGGCGCGAACGAGCAGGATGGCCGCGGCCAAGGACACCACGACCCCGGTTGCCAGCAGCTTGGTGAGCGGACGGTGCCGAGCTCGGCGCGGCTCCATCAGCCGAAGCGACAGCGGTGCCAACGTGGGCCAGACAACGAGCGCCAGGCCGAGGAATGTGTAGACTGCCGCGCGCTCGAGCGTCGCGTGCATCGGCACGTCGACCGTCAACCAGATGATTCCCTCGGCGGCTTGCTGAGCGGCGAACAGCAGCGGAACCACGGCGAGCACGCGTGCCGCCGGCGTACTTCTCGCGGTCGACGCCGCGCCGGCGCCGACGAGCACCGCGGACAAGGCAAAGCTTCCCCCTGCCGAGAAGCACACGTTCCCTCACCGGAAAGAATGCGGGGGCCGTGTGGTGATCCGAATTGTCGGACGGCGAGGGAGATCGGCCGCCGCGCGATCTCTCGATCCAGAAGCATAGGGAGCGCCGGCCCGATCCGCGAGAGCGCTGAGCGCCGCCTGCACCGAACCGGAAGGCGATCGCCGGTGTCTAAGCTCGGGCGGACACCGGCGTCTCGGCGGCGTCCGGCTGGGTCTGCCGCGTGAACTTGCATTAGCACTTGATTAAAGTGCGAGCGCCACGCGCACGTCGGCTTGACCCTGTTCGACGACACTCGTAGCGTCAGCAGCTACATCATAGACACGTTTTGGGGGGCTCGATGCGCCGGTTTCACGAGGTCGTCGCTCACCACTGCCGTCGCATCGCGATGTGCGCGTTCATCGCTGTCATCGGGCTCGCTGGGCGCGTCCGGGTTGCCGCCGCGCAGACCGACGTCATTCGCGGTCGCGTGACCACCATCGAAGGCCTGCCGCTGCAGAACGTGCGAGTCACGGCCACGTCGATCCCCGGCAACGTGACCCGCGAGGCCCGAACGAACAACACGGGCGGATACCAGATCGCATTCCCGAACGGCCCGGGCGACTACATCATGGGATTCGCCCTCATCGGCTACGGCTTCCGCCAGTTCGAGATCAAGCGACTCGCCGACGAGGACGTGCTCGTGGCCGACGCGAAGCTGTCGGTGGTGCAGCTCGACACGGTCGTGTCCACGGCAAGCAATCAGCAGCGGGTGAACCGCAACAGCCAGACGCCCGATGTGAGCGGCACCGAGCAGACGATCAATACCAACAACCTTCCGCCGGAGGTGCAGGGCGACATCGCCGCGATGGCGGCGTCGCTGCCCGGTGTACTGCTCGTGCCCGGGCTCGACGGACAAGCGGACGGATTCTCGGTGCTTGGCTTGGGATCCGATCAGAACAACGTCACGCTCAACGGCATGCAGTTCGGCGCGAACAACCTGCCGCGCGACGCGCAGATCTCGACGTCGCTCACCACGTCGCCCTACGACGGATCGCGCGGTGGTTTCAGCGGCGCGAACTTCAACATCCGTCCCGCCTCGGGATCCAACTTTCGGACGCGCGGGACCAGTCTCGTCCTGAACACGCCGCAGCTCGAGTGGACCGATCGCGCCGCGCAGGCCGTCGGGACCGAGTACACCAACGTCTCGGTCGGCGGCCTGTTCACGGGACCCATCAGCTACAACCGGGCGTTCTACAACATCTCCTACCAGCTCGGCCGGCAGGCGCGCGACAATCAGACGTTGCTCAACACCAGCGCGCTCGGTTTCCAGACCGCGGGCGTCGCGAAGGATTCGGTGTCGCAGCTGTTGAACATCATGCAATCGCGTGGCGTGCCGACGACGGTCGGCGGGTCGCACGCCGACCGGCTGAGCGACAACGGCTCGGTGTTCGGCACGATCGATTTTTCGCCGCCCACGTCGAGCAGCGGACAGTCCGTCGGCCTCACGTTCAACGCCGGGTGGGGACGCCAGAGCCCGGCGTCGGGCGGCGCGACGTGGCTGCCGTCTTCGAGCGGCGATCGGACCAATTGGAACGGCGGACTTCAGGCCCGTCATAGCGGCTATCTCGGCAACACGCTGAGTGAATCGCAGGCAGGCTTCACGCTGTCGCACAACGACGGATCGCCCTATCTCGCGTTGCCCTCGGGCTACGTCCGCGTCAATTCCGACCTGCCCGATGGCGCGAGCGGCGTGTCGACCCTCGTGTTCGGCGGCAACCAGTCGCTCAGCTCGACGTCGCAGTCGCTGAGCGGGTCCGTGCAGAACACGCTGTCGTGGTTCGACAACGCGAACCGTCACCGCATCAAGCTCTCGAGCGAGATCGACTACAGCGGATCGTCGCAGAATCTGGCGTCGAATCTCCTCGGCACGTTCAACTACAACTCGCTGTCCGATCTCGCGGCCGGCGTGCCGGCGACTTTTACGCGGACGCTCTCGTCGTACCGGCGCGACATCCATATGGTCGCGGCGGGGGCGTCGATCGGCGACTCGTATCGCAAGAATCCTGATCTGCAGATCCAGTACAGTCTGCGGGTCGACGGCGCGCATTTCATGACCGCGCCGACGTTCAACCCGGACATCGATCGACTCTTCGGGCGACGCAACGATCACGTCCCGACGCCGATCACGTTCAGTCCGCGCATCGGCTTCTCGAAAACGCTCGGTCAAGCGCCGGAGATCTTCGCGTTCACCGGCGCGGCGCGCGCGCCGCGCGCGATCCTCCGCGGCGGCATCGGCGTGTTCGCGAACAATCCGAGTGTCGGGCTCATCGGGTCGGCCGTCGACAATACCGGTCTGCCGTCTGGCGCGCAGCAGCTCGTGTGCGTCGGGCCCGCCGCGCCGACGCCGAACTGGACGGCCTACGCGGCCGATCCGTCGTCGATCCCGACCACGTGCGCCGACGGCACCAGCGGTACGCCCTTCGCCGCCGCCGCGCCGAACGTCGTCGTGGTGTCCCCGCACTACCACCCACAGCGATCCGTGCGCGCGAACGCGTCGTGGAACGGCAGCATCCTCGACGCGCGGTTCTCGGCCGGGCTCAACGCGACGTACTCGCTCAATCTGAACCAGCAGCGATCGTTCGATCTGAACTTCGATCCGACGATGCGCTTTTCGCTCGACGACGGCCGTCCGGTGTTCGCCCAGGCCGCGAACATCGTCCCGACCACCGGCGCCATCGCGCCGGGCGACGCGCGCTTCACGTCGTCGTACACGCGCGTGACGGAGATTCGCTCCGACCTCCAGTCGCGCGCGGCGCAGCTCAGCGTCACGCTCGCGCCGATCCTGCACGGCCCGACGCGATTCAGCTGGTCGGGGTCGTACACCTACACCAAGATTCGGGAGCAGGTCTCCGGCTTCTCGAGCACCGCGGGCAATCCGCTCGACGTCATCTGGGCCGCGTCGGGGCAGGGGCCGCATTCCTTCAACTACAATCTCCGCTACAATCTGTTCGACGCGATCGCGATCTCGTGGAACGGCTATTTCCGCTCCGGGAGCGCGTTCACGCCGATCATCGCGGGCGACGTCAACGGCGACGGCTATAGCAACGATCGCGCGTTCGTCTACGCGCCGACCAGTGCCGGCGACACCGCGCTCGCCTCCGGCATGCGACAGCTGCTCGCCAACACGAGCGCGGCCACGCGCACATGCCTCGAGAAGCAGCTGGGCCAGATTGCGGCGCGGAACAGCTGCCGAGGGCCGTGGAGCTCCAACGCGTCGCTGTCGTTGTCGCTCGATCGCGCGAAGTTCCGCATGCCTCAGCGCGCGAACATCTCGTTCTCGCTCAACAACCCGATGGGCGCGGCCGACCTCGCGATCAACCGCTCGGGACACCTCAAAGGGTGGGGGCAATCGGTCTCGCCCGATCCCAGCCTGCTCTACGTACGCGGCTTCGATCCGGCGAGCAAGCACTACACCTACGTAGTGAACCAGCGCTTCGGCGCGACGCGACCCGATCTGATCGTGCTGCGCTCCCCGGTCGTCTTCACGACGAGCGTGCGCTTCGACGTCGGCGCGATGCGTGAGCGCCAGAACCTGGCGCTGCAGCTCGGCATCGGGCGCACGCTGCCGGGCGCGCGCTATCCCGAAGCGCTCTTCCGCAGCGTCGGCGTGAACAGCGTCTCGAATCCGATGTTGGTGATCATTCGCCAACAGGACTCCCTGCACCTCACCACGATCCAGGCCGACAGCATTGCCGCGATGAACCGCCGGTACGCGTATCGGTCGGACTCGCTGTGGGCGCCGACCGCGCACTATCTCGCCGGGCTGCCCGCGCACTACGACGAAGGAGAGGCGTTCGACCGGTTCGTCCGCGCGCGGCGCGCGCAGATCGATATGCTGCTGCGCCTGTCACCGACGATTCGCGAGCTGCTCACGCCGCAGCAAATGCGCAAGCTTCCTCAGCTCACGCTCAACACGCTCGATCCGCTGTACCTCGCGTCGGTGCGCGACGGCACGTCGCTCTACGTCGGCGGCGGCTCTCCCTTCTTCGGAGGCCCGATCGGCTTCGGCGGCGCCGAGTTCATGGTCGTGCAGGCGGCGGCGGGGATCCGATGATCGCGCCGCGACTGACCGGCCTCGGCCGGCGCGCCGCGTTTGTGGCGTTGTTGCTGCCGTCACTGACGGCGGCGCAGGCAGATACGTCGCATCGCGCGGGCACGCCCGCCGCTGGGCCGCCGGTGCGTCGCATTTCGACGGCCACAGCGCTCTCGACGGAAGAGCTCGGGGCCATCAACAGTGTGCTCGAGCTGCGCGACGGACGCGTGCTCGTGAACGACGGCACGCGTCGCCGCCTGCTGCTGATGGACACGACGCTCAAGACGGTCGACGTCGTGCTCGATTCGCTGTCCGAGGTCGCGAACACCTACGGGACTCGGGCGGGCACGCTCATTCCCTATCGCGCGGACTCGGTGCTGTTCATCGACGCCGCCGCGTTCGCGGTGCTCGTCCTGGATCCGTCGGCGCATCTTGCGCGCGTGCGCTCGGTCTGGCGCCCCGACCAGATGGGATACTACGCCTCGCCCTTCGGAGCGAACGTGCCGCCCGCGACGGACGCGCGAGGACGTGTCGTGTATCGCATCAACGCGACGCCCACGCCGCCCAAGGTCGCGCCCCCGGCCGGCGTGCCCTACATCCCGAGCCCGCCGGACTCCGCCTTCGTCGTGAGCATCGATCTCGATACGCGGAATCTCGATACGCTCGGCGTCGTCAGAACGCCGAAAGTCGTATATCAAATTCGTCAATCGGTCGAGGGGTTCTTCTCGATCTCGGTGTTGGTCAATCCGATGCCGATCACCGACGAATGGGCGGTGCTGCCGAACGGTGTGGTCGCGTTCGTGCGCGGGCGCGACTACCGCATCGACTATCACCAGCCCGACGGCACGTGGACCTCGTCGCCCAAGCTGGCGTACGACTGGCAACACCTCGGCGACGCGGACAAGCAGAAGTTCGTCGACTCGGTGAAGGAGGCGAATCGACGTACGCAGATGGGCGCGTTCATGTCGGCGACGATTCGCTGGGTGAACATGTACGACAAGCCATACCCCAAGGACTTCAAGGCGCCGCCGGGATACGTGCCACAGAACGGGCTCGCGAAGGAGTGGAAGCTCCCGCCAGGCGTGAGTTTCCCCGCGAACTACGTCTATGCGTGCGCGCCAGGCGAGGAGCCGAAGATCATTCCGCAAGCGAGTGGTGCGGCCGCGCCGGGATCGGCGTCGCCGCCGCGGGAGCGCCAACCTGTCGGCCTGCCGGTCGGCCCTCCCGGCGGCCCAGCTGGAACGCCGTCGTGTATTCCGTCGCCGATCGTCGTCACCGGCGGTGTCGCTCCGCCGCCGCCGACCATTCGCGAGCTCGCGATGGTTCCGTACGACGAGCTGCCCGACTATCGCCCGCCGTTCGCGGCCGGCGCAGCGCGCGCCGATGCCGACGGCAACGTCTGGATTCGCACGAATCCGGTGAAGCCGGTGCCCGGCGGTCCGATCTACGACGTCGTCAACGCACAGGGCGAGATGATCGATCGGCTGCAGCTGCCGCCTGGCTACACGCTCGTCGGGTTCGGCAAAGGCAAAGTCGTCTACCTGTCGATGCGCGACGCGAAGGGCATTCACCTCGCGCGCGTACGGCTGAAGTAGCGACCTTAGCCGAACGACTGCCGAAATTCCTCGAACTGCGCTCGCAGCTCCGCGACCTCGGCGCGCAGCGCGTCCAGCTCCTGCTCGAGCGTCTCGACGCGCGTCGGCTGCGGCGCGACCGGCGCGTCCACGAGCGCCGGCGACTCGGCAGGCTCACCGGACAACAGGTGCGCGTACCGCGCCTCCTTTTGCCCCGGCTGTCGAGGCAGTCGCACGGCGAGCGCCTCCGGCTGCCGAGCCATCAACGATTCGAGTGTCGTCTCCACCTGCATGAGATCAGCGAACTCGAATAGCCGGCCGGTGCGTGTCTTGATCTCGCCCGTCGTCTGAGGCCCGCGCAGCATGAGCACGCACATCGCCGCCGTCGACGCTGGATCGAGGTTCATCGATTCCGACATCAGCTGCCGGTAGCGCATGGCGCGGGAATCGCTGCGCTGAACGGCGCGCACGAGCGATCGCTTGCGAAGGTCCTCGACGCTCCGCGACACCGTTGCCTCGTCCAGCGTGACCACGGGGTCGCGGTTGGACGTCTGGTTGCACGCCGCGACGAGGGAATTCAGCGTGAGCGGATAGTTGTCCGGCGTCGTGATCTCCTTTTCGATCAACGAGCCGAGCACGCGAACGTCGACGTCGCTCAGTGGGTTGTCCACGATCTGGCTCTCTACTTGCCTCGTGGTTTTCGCGCCGCGGGCGTGATCCCCAACACCGCATGCGTCATGCGACGGATGATCGGAACGACGTCGTTCGGCGTGCGCGTCGGACCCGCGATCGCATCGAATGAATCGAAGCTGAGCATGACATAGAGCACGTTCACGAGCTCCGACCGGGGAACGACAGGCGTCACGTGCGGCGACAGGCGCCGCACGATCTCCGTGAGCGCGATGCGTCTGCGCTCCTGCCGCGCTTGAATGGCGACGTCGAGCTCCGGATCATCGGTCGCCGCCGCACGCAACCGCCCGTGCGCTCGACGGCTGAAGGTCCAGAAGCGGCCGAACAGCGAGACGAATGCGTCGAACGCGGCGAAGGGGTCCTCCTCCGCGAACACATCGGTCATCTGCGCCATCGGACCGTGCTTGGCGAGCGAATCGAAGAGCGCCTCGAGGAGCTTCGCCTTCGACTCGAATTGATTGTAGACCGTCATCCGAGACACACCCGCGCGACGAGCCACGGCCTCGAGCGAGAATCGCTCGGCATCGTCGACCTCGAGCAGCTCTCGCGCGGCGGCCAGAATGCGGTCGCGCCCCGCGTCGACGGTCTTCTGCCGCTGAATCGGTGTATACGGCCGTGGCGTCATGACGAGCTCATTGGTTCGCCCAGTCTAACGCGCACGACACGCGCCGCCTAGGCGGTCGAGCGCGCCAACCGCTCGGCCACCGGCATCGCGGCCACGGCCATCGCCAGGTGCGTGACGCGGACGATCCAATGCAGATCGCCGATCAGCAGGCCCTGCTGCGAAGCGCCGAACGCGGCGATGAGCGCGCCCCAGACGAGGGCAAAGACCGCGAGCCCCGTCGCGCGGCGTGATCGAAGCGCGATGACGGCGAGCGACCAGAAGACGAGCACGAAGAGCGTCCCAACCGCCATGTGAACCGGGCGCAGTCCGAACCAGTGGCCGGTCCAGAATCCCACGCCGATGATGACGAGCACGGCCGCCAGCGCGCGAAGCGCCATCAGCAACGATCGAGTCGAGCGCATTGAAGACTCCGTCAAAAGCAGTTGACGACCAGTCTATCGAAATTGTACAATATGTCAAGCCAAATAATCTGTGAGGTTCTCCGTGGGTGCGCTGCAAGGGAGGGTCGCGCTGGTCACCGGCAGTTCCCGCGGCATCGGCGCCGCGATCGCCACCGCGTTCGCGAACGAAGGTGCCGCCGTCGCCGTGCATGGGCGCGACGCCGAAGCGATCAGTCACATCGTCGCCTCGATCCGCTGGGAGGGTGGCAGGGTGATGCCCATCGCCGCCGACGTCACCTGCTGGTCCGAGATCGAGGCGATGCGGTGCGCCATCGAGCGTGAGCTGGGTCCGGTCGACCTGCTCGTCGCGAACGCCGGCGGCAATCCCACGCCGCCGTGCTTGCTCGAGGACATCACCGAAGAGGGCTGGCGCGCCGCGATCGACGCCAACCTCACGGCGACGTTCCTCACGCTGAAATGCTTTCTGCCGAGGATGAAGGAGCTGGAGCGCGGGACCATCATCACCATCTCGTCCGCCGCCGCCCGGCGCCCGCATGCCAGGTCCCCGATCGCGTACTCGGCGGCGAAGAGCGGGATTCAGATGCTCACCCAGCATCTCGCCGCCCAGGCCGGGCCCTTCGGCATTCGCGTCAACGGCATCGCGCCCGAGACGATTCTCACCGAGCGCAACAACGAGCAAATCCCGGCGTCCGTTCAGACGATGCTCATCGAGCAGCATCCGGTTCGGCGCCTCGGCACGCCGGAGGACGTCGCCAACGCCGCGCTGTTTCTCGCGTCCGAGGCATCCGCGTGGATGAGCGGCGTGATTCTCGACGTCGCCGGCGGGGCGGTCATGACCTGAATCCGCCGCCGGCGCCTCGATTGGGGTAGCGTCGGAACGTTCGGTGGTGAAGACTTCACGTCTGGCTCGGAGGAATGCCCGGCAGTATCGTTTGCCAGGCATGGGCGATGTCCGACATACCGTCCCAGCTCCTTCAGCCCGAGCGTCCCCGATGACCTCGACCCGCACGACGCCCTCCGCCGCGCCGCTGACCTCGACCACCGGCATCGCCGCCGAGGTCGACGAGTTCATGGACGGCGTGATCGCCCGCAACCCGCACGAACCGGAATTTCATCAAGCCGTTCGCGAAGTCGCCGAGTCGGTGATGCCGCTCGTCCTGGACGACACGCGCTACCGGGACGCTCGCATCCTCGAGCGGATGTCGGAGCCGGAGCGAGTCGTCTCGTTCCGCGTCGTGTGGGAGAACGATAGCGGAGAAGTGCAGATGAACCGCGCCTGGCGCGTGCAGTTCAACGGCGCCATCGGCCCGTACAAGGGCGGCATGCGGTTTCATCCCACGGTGAATGTGAGCGTTCTCAAATTCCTGGGATTCGAGCAGACGTTCAAGAACTCGCTCACCGGGCTGCCGATGGGCGGCGGGAAGGGTGGATCGAACTTCGACCCGAAGGGCAAGAGCGAGCGCGAAGTGATGCGCTTTTGTCAGGCGCTGATGAACGAGCTGTCGCGGCACATCGGCGAGCGCACCGACGTGCCCGCGGGCGACATCGGCGTCGGCGGCCGTGAGATCGGCTTCATGTTCGGCCAGTATCGCCGGCTCGAGAACCGGTTCACGGGCGTCTTCACGGGCAAGGCGCCCGCGTACGGCGGCAGCCACATTCGCCCCGAAGCGACGGGCTACGGGCTCGTCTACTTCACCGAGGCGATGCTCGCGCAGCGCGGCGACGGCATCAGCGGCAAGACGGCGACGGTCTCCGGCTCAGGCAACGTCGCCCTGCACGCGATCGAGAAGCTCACGCATCTGGGCGCCACGGTCGTCACGGTGTCCGACTCCGGCGGCTTCATTCACGATCCCGACGGCATCGACCCCGACAAGCTCGCGTGGATCGCCGACCTGAAGGATCGCCGTCGCGGCCGAATCTCCGACTACGCGAAGCAGTTTTCGCGCGCGCGTTTCTATGCCGGCCAACGTCCGTGGTCCATCCCGTGCCATCTGGCGTTCCCGTGCGCGACGCAGAACGAGTTGAGCGGCGACGACGCGCGCGCGCTCATCGCGAACGGCGTCCGCGCCGTCGCCGAAGGAGCGAACATGCCGAGCGATCCGGACGCGGTGCACGAGTTTCTGCACAATGGCGTCATGTTCGGCCCGGCGAAGGCCGCGAACGCCGGCGGCGTCGCCGTATCGGGGCTCGAGCAGACGCAGAACTCCATGCGCCTCACGTGGAGCCGCTCGGAAGTCGACGACCGGCTCAAACAGATCATGCTCGGCATCCACGAGACGTGCGTCAGCCACGGCGGCAGCGGCAGCGGAATCGTGAACTACGTCCAGGGTGCCAACCGCGGCGGGTTCGTGAAAGTGGCCGAGGCGATGCTTGCGTACGGCGTCATGTAGCGGACTACGGGTCGATCACGGAGCGGACCGACACAACGGACGGGCACGGAACTGCGACCACAGCATCTGACTTTGTTCTTGAACGGTCCGTGTCGATCCGTCTGTGTCCGGTCTGTCCGTGATCCGCTGGTTCAGCCGCCTCGACCTCCGCGACGGCCACCAAACGGAGGACCGCCACCAGGCGCCGGCGGAATGCAGCCATCCGCCACCTGCTGCGGCGTGAGCAACTTCACGACCGCTTCGTGATAATCCTTTCGGGCCGGCGCCAACTCGTCGTTGATCGCCTTGCCCTGATCCATGATCGCGCGGATTTGATCGGGCGTCTGGCCAGCCTGTCGCGCCGCGCGAGCGGCCTCCATGATCGCGCGCAAGCTGTCGAGCTGCGTCTTGTGCGCCGACACGAATGCGTCGCCGAGCGACTTGACCTGCGCTTTCTGGTCATCGGTAAGCGAGTCGGCGCCCTGACGGCACATCGGCCCCGGTCCGCCCATTCGTCCGGGGCCACCCGGCCCTCGCTGGCCCCACGCGGCGGGCGCCGAGGTCGCAAGCGCGAGCGCGGCGAGTGTGAGAAGTCTGTTTCGCATCGAGTCCTCGTTCTAAAGGGGTTCTGGGAGGGGAGCTCCGCACGCGGCCGGGGCGGCGACAGCGTCGGACAGGTTCCTCCACTCGGATAGACAGCGCACCCCGGCGGGCCATTCCACGCCGCTAAGTTTTGGGCATGCGCGACACCCCGGGCCGCACGCCGAGCACCCCGTATGCATGGTACGTCGTCGCGGTGCTGACGTTGGCGAACATCAGCGCGAACGTCGATCAGTACATCCTGTCGCTGCTCGTCGGTCCGATCAAACGGGATTTGGGTGTCAGCGACGCGCAGGTCGGGCTGCTGCTCGGCCTGGCGTTCTCGCTGTTCTACGCCGTGCTGGGCCTGCCCATCGCGCGGCTCGCCGACCGCACGAATCGCCGGAATCTGATCGCCGGCGGAATCGCCCTGTGGAGCGTGTTCACGTCGCTCTGCTCCGTCGCGCGCACGTACGGGACGCTGCTGTTGTCTCGCGTCGGCGTCGGCATCGGCGAAGCGACGCTCGGCGCGCCGAGCGTGTCGCTGCTCGCCGACTATTTTCCGCGCGAGCGCCGCGGCCGGGCGTTGAGCATTTTCTCATTCGGAATCTATCTCGGCGCCGGATCGGCCTATTTCGTCGGCGCGCTGATCGTGGGCGTCGTCTCGGCGACAGGGACGTACACGGTCCCCGTGTTCGGCACGATCCGGCCCTGGCAGTCGGTGTTTCTGGCCGTGGGTTTGCCGGGGCTCGTGATCGCCGCGCTGATGGTCACGGTCCGCGAACCGTTCCGTCGCGCGCTCGCGCATCAACTCCCATTGTCGGCGCTCGTCGCGTACATCAAGGCGAACCGTCGCACCTACGTCGCGCACTCGTTCGGCTTCGCGGCGTCCGGGCTGGTCAACAGCGCGTTGGCGTTGTGGCTGGCGACGTTCTTCATCCGAACGTATGGATGGACCGCACCGCAGGCGGGCAAGGCGCAGGGTCTGCTCACGATGAGCATAGGGACGACCGGCGTTTTGTGCGGCGGCTGGGTCGCCGATTGGTACGTCAAGCGTGGACAGATCGACGGTCCGCTTCGCGTCGGCGTGATCGGGGCCGCGGGGATGCTCGTATCGGCGAGCCTCATGCCGCTCATGCCCACTGCGTCGCTGGCGATCGTCTGGCTCGCCGTCGTCAACTTCTTTGCGGCGTTTCCCTGGGGCGCCGCGCCTGCTGCCGCCGCCGAAATGGTGCCGTCGCCCCTCCGGGCGCAGGGCGTCGCGCTGTTCTACTTCGTCAAGGCAATTCTCTCGCAGACGATCGGGCCATTCGTCGTCGGGGTGCTCAACGATCATGTCTTCGGCGCCGGCGGCATTCGCTACTCGCTCGTCGTCGTCAACGTGGTCGCGATGACGATCGCGCTCGCCTTCCTCGGCAGCGGGCTTGGGGCGTACCGTCGAACCGTGGAGCGTCGGGACGCGTGGGCGGAGAACGCCGAGGCGGCGCGCGTGGCCTAGTCCCGAAACTCCGGTATGGTCGCGCCGTACGGTCGCTGACCCCTCCGTCGAGCGCGCAATGCTGTCCATGTCCGTCCGCCACGCGTGGAGATCGCTTCGCCGAACGCCGGCCTTCACGATCACGGCCGTCCTCACTCTCGTCATCGGCGTCGGCGCATCGGTCGCGATGTTCGAGATCGTCAACGGCGTGCTGCTGAAGCCGCTGCCATATGGCGACTCGGACCGGCTCGTCGGCGCATGGCACGACCTCCCGCCGATCGGTTTGCACAAGGCGCAGCAGACGGCGGGCACCTACTTCACGTACAAGAAGTTCGCGCGGACGATCGAAAACATCGGCGTCTATCAGGAAGGCTCGGTGAATGGCGCCGGCGCCGCCGGAGGAGGGGAGCCGCAGCGACTCGTGGCAGGCTTCATCAGCGCGACACTCATCCCGACGCTCGCCGTACCGCCAATCATGGGGCGGAGCTTCACGGACGCCGAGGATCTTCCCAACGCACCGAACGTCGTCGTGATCAGCGAAGGTCTGTGGCGGAGCTGGTTCAACGCCGATCCGAACATCCTCGCGCGCACGATGGACGTGAATGGACGGCCACGCCAGATCGTCGGTGTGATGCCAGCGCGCTTTCGCTTTCCCACCGCGGCGACGCAAATCTGGCTTCCGCTCCAGCTCGATCCCAACGCGAGCTTCTCGGGCGGCTTCAACTACACCGGCATCGCGCGTCTCAAGCCGGGAGTGACGCTGGCGGAGGCGCAGCGCGATTTCGCGTCGGTGCTGCCGCGCGTCGTCGATCTCTTTCCGAATCTCGCGCCAGGCATCCCGATGACGATGCTCCTGGAGCAGGCCAAGCCGCGACCCGTTCTGTTTCCGATTCGAGAGGATGTCACGGGCGGAATCGCGCGAACGCTGTGGATCGTCGCCGCCGCGGCAGGACTGGTCCTGCTCGTCGCGTGCGCGAACGTCGCGAATCTCATTCTCGTGCGCGCCGACGGACGTCAGCGCGAGCTCGCCGTTCGCGAAGCGCTCGGCGCAGGACGCGCCCGCGTGCTGGCCCATTTCCTCACTGAATCGGCGCTGCTCGCCTCGGCAGCGGCCGCCGGTGGGCTCGTGGTCGCATGGCTGTCGGTACGAGCGCTCGTGGCCGCGGGTCCGACGGAGATTCCACGTCTTGCCGAGTTGGGGATGGACGTGCCGACCGTGTTGTTTGCGCTGCTGGTGGCGATCGTGGTCACGGCGATCTGCAGCGTGATTCCCGCACTGCGAATCGGCCGCGTGCACCTGCAAGTTGCTTTGCGCGAGGGCGGTCGAAGCGGGACGGCCGGAAAAGCCCAACATCGCTTGCGAGGAACGATGGTCGCGCTGCAGATCGCGCTGGCGCTCGTCGTGCTCGCCGGGTCGGGGCTGCTCCTCCGCACGTTCCAACAGCTGCACGCGATTCGGCCCGGCTTCAATCCCGAGAACGTCGCGACGTTCTGGCTGTCGCTGCCGCACGCGCGATACGCGGATGACTCGGCGGTGGTTCGCTTCTACGGACAGCTCGTCGACCGCGTAGGACAGCTGCCGGGCGTGCGCTCCGCCGGTATGGCCTCGCGCCTGCCGCTCGAGGGCGAAGGGATGAACCAGAATCCCTTCTACGCCGAAGGCGACGAGTCGGCCAACACGAAGATTCCGCCGCTGCAGATCTATACGACGGTGGACAGCGGATACTTCCGCGTGATGGGCGTACCGCTCGTCACCGGGCGCATGTTCACGCGAACCGGCGTCCAGCGCGCGGAAGAGGCGATCGTCAGCCAGCGCACGGCCGAGCAGTTCTGGAAGGATCGCACCGGCCGAGCCGCGATCGGGAAGCGCTTCCGCAGCTTGCCAACTGGCCCATGGTATACGGTGGTCGGCGTCGTCGGGAATGCGCGCGACACCGCGCTCGCCGCGCCGCCCTCGCAAGCGGTCTATTTCCCGATGGCCATGGCCATCGACACGATCAACTCGCAGACGCAGCGGACGATGGCGCTCGTCGTGAAGACGATCGGCGATCCCGCGATGATTGCGACGTCCGTGCAGCGACTCGTCCACGACATGGATCCCACACTGCCGGTGTTCGACGTCCGCACGATGAACGCCGTCGTGAGCTCGGCCACGGCGCAGCTGTGGTTCACCATCGTCATACTCGGGGCCGCGGCCGTGGTCACGCTCTTGCTCGGCGCGATCGGACTGTACGGCGTGATGGCGTACCTCGTCGCGCTTCGGACGCGCGAGCTCGGCGTTCGAATCGCGCTCGGCGCGCAGCCGCGCGACGTCGCCATGATGATGACGGCGCATGGACTCGCGCTCACGGCGTCCGGCGTCGGCGTCGGACTGGTGCTGTTCGCGCTCGTCGCACGCTTCATCAAGTCGTTCCTGTTCGGCGTTGCGCCGAGCGATCCGTTGACGCTGTCGTCGGCGTCACTCGCGTTGGTCGTCATCGCTGCGTTGGCCAGCTGGATTCCGGCGCGTCGCGCCGGGCGGGTCGATCCCGCCGACGCGCTTCGGGCGGAGTAGCGCCGGAGCGCAGGTCGCCGGCACATTGGCGGCGTGCGGATCGTCCTTCCGGGTGGGAGCGGGCAGGTGGGAACGATGCTGGCGCGAGCCTTTCACGCGTCGGGCGATGACGTCGTCGTGCTCAGCCGAGCGCCAGCGTCCGCGCCATGGCGCGTCGTGGCGTGGGATGCACGAACGCTCGGCCCGTGGACGCGCGAGCTCGACGGCGCCGACGCGGTCATCAACCTCGCGGGCCGCAACGTCGACTGCCGCTACACGCGGGCCAATCGCGACGCGATCATGCGCTCGCGGGTCGGCTCCGCGCGTGTCGTCGGGCAGGCGATCACGTCGTGCGCTCGGCCGCCGGCGGTGCTGTTGCAGGCCAGCACGGCGACGATCTACGCGCATCGCTTCGATGCCGGAAACGACGAAGCGACGGGGGTCATCGGCGGTGCGGAGCCCGGCGCACCGCCCAGTTGGCGCTTCAGCATCGAGGTCGCCAAGGCGTGGGAAGCGACGGCGGCGGATTCGGTCGGACGCGCGACACGGCTCGTGCTGCTCAGGTCGGCGATGATCATGAGTCCCGATCGGGGCGGCATCTTCGACACGCTGCTTCGTCTGGTTCGGCTTGGTCTTGGCGGAGCAGCGGCCGGCGGCAGGCAGTACGTGTCGTGGGTGCACGAGCATGACTTCGTCCGCAGCATTCGCTGGTTGATCGCACACGGCGAAGTGAGCGGCCCGGTGAACATCGCGGCGCCGAATCCGCTGCCGTACGCGGAATTCATGCGCGGCATTCGGCGAGCGGCACGCGTGCCGATCGGTCTTCCGGCGACCCGGTGGATGTTGTCGATCGGCGCGTGGGCGATGCGAACGGAGACGGAGCTGGTGCTGAAGAGCCGGCGAGTCGTTCCGGGCAGGTTGCTGAACGCCGGATTTCACTTCGAGTATCCAGAGTGGTCGGCGGCTGCTGAAGAGCTCGTGGAGCGGCGAGCACGATCGGGACGAGTGTCAGATCGCGTGGCGGCTCGAATCGGCAAACATCTCGACCGGTTCAAATCCAACCGATGAATTCGCGATCGACGGTTGATCTCTCCTCGCCACGAGAGCCGGCAACGGGAGAGTCGTTCCGTTGGTCGTCCTCGCGCCTTCACGGCAGGTCGCTCGCGCGATATCGCTTGTCCTCTTGACTTCTAGAGAAGCGGCGCCAATACTCTTCTCGACTTCAAGAGAACGAGGGCCATGGCACCGCACCCGCAAGAGTCCGACGCCCTCCGCGGCAGCATCGATCTGCTCGTCCTGAAGGCGCTGGCGCTCGAGCCGATGCACGGCTGGGGCATCGGGCTGCGCATCCAGCAGATCTCGCGCGGACGGCTCGAGGTCAATCAGGGATCGCTCTATCCGGCGCTCCAGCGCCTGGAGCATCGCGGGTGGGTCGACAGCGATTGGCAGATCCACGCGAGAACAACCGGCGGGCGCGCTACTACTCGCTGACGAAGCTCGGCCGAAAAGCGCTCGGCGAAGAAGTGGACAAGTGGAAGCGGTTCGCCGCCACGATGGCGATCGTTCTCGAGAGCTAGGAGACGCTCATGAGCCGATGGAAGGGATACGTCGCGCGCGCGCGATCGGTGATCGGCGCCCAGTCGTCGGAGCGGCGCATGGAGGAGGAGTTCGGCTTCCATGTCGAGATGGAGACGCAACGTCTCGTCGAGCGCGAAGGGCTGTCGCCCGGAGAGGCCCGACGGCGCGCGCTCGTCTCGTTCGGAGGCCTCGACGCGCATCGCGAGGAGATGCGCGACGGACGCGGCGCGCGATGGCTCGACGACACGATCGTCGACCTGCGCTACGCGCTGCGCGCGATGCGCCGCTCGCCGGGCTTCGCCATCGCGGTCGCGCTGACGCTCGGCGTCGGCATCGGCGTCAACGGCATCATCTTCGGGGCCGTCGACGCGCTGCTGTTTCGGCCGCTTCCCGCGCACGATCCCGCGAGGCTCGTCGCGCTGTTCAACTCGACACGAAGACCAAGCAGCCGTTCACCATGGGGTACGAGGACTACGTCGACTTTCGCGACAAGAGCGGCGCGTTCGACGGCCTCGCGGCGATGACGGATATGCCGCTCAACCTCGCCGTGCCCTGGAGCACCGGTGCCGCGGACATGGTGTGGGGCAACTGGTGACCGAGAACTCTTTTCACGGTGCTCGGGATGCGTCCGGCGGTCGGACGATTCTTTACGGCGGCGGATGCGCCGCAGGGCGCGAACCCGTTTGCGGTGCTGAGCTACGACTGCTGGCGATCTCGATTTGCCGAAGACTCGTCCATCGTCGGAAAAACGATTCGTCTCAACGGCTCCGGGTTCACCGTCGTCGCGGTGGCGCCGCGCGGCTTCAAGGGATTGCGCACCTTCGGCTTCTGGCCGGAGATCTTCATTCCCATCGGCATGCACGACGTCGCCATTCCGGGATCGACGCATCTCTTCGAGGGCCGCGGCGGCGGCAACCTGATGGTCGTCGGGCGCATGCGGCCGGGAATGGATCGGCCGCGTACGGAGGCGGCGTCCGCCGGCTTCGCGGCGCAGCTCGCGCACGGCATTTCCGGCGACGAATGCCACCACTAGCGCGATCGTGATTCCCGCGGCGGCCGGGTTCGACAACCCAGCCTACGCCAAACCGCGCGTCCTGTTTCTCTCGTCGGCACTCGGCGTCTTCGCATCGCTCGTTACGTTGATCATCATCTGCGCGAATCTCGCGAACTTGCAGCTCGCTCGCCTGGCGTCGCGCGTTCACGAGATCGCCGTTCGACTGTCGCTCGGGTGTTCGCGCGAGCGCTTGACGCGCCAAATGCTCGTCGAGTCATCCGTCGTGGCGCTGCCCGGCGTCGCGATCGCGATCGCCATGCTGCGGCTCAGCGGCACTTTCGAGGCGATGATGGTGCCGCACCTGCAGTTCCGAGTCGGGTTCGGCACCACCGTGAACGAGCGTGTCGTGTTGTTCACGGGAGGCGTCGCCATCGTCGCCGTCACGCTGTTCGGATTGGTCCCCGCGCTGCGCGCGAGCCGCGCGCGTTCGCTCTCGAGCCTCATCGGCTCGCCGCGGACGGCGCCGGGCCGATCGGCGCGTCTGCGCGCGACGCTCGTCGTGAGCCAGCTGGCGCTGTCGGTGGTGCTCCTCGTCGGCGCCACGCTGTTCGTCCGCAGTCTGCTGCTCGAGCGCGCGAGCGACGTCGGGTTCGATTCACGCAACCGCGCGCTGTTCTCATTGAACGTGGGACTGCAAGGCTACGACGAAGCGCGCGGGCGACGCTACTACGACGACGTGCTCGCTCGCGTCCGCGCGCTCCCCGAGGTCGCGAGCGCGACGTGGGGCTTTCCGGTTCCGTTCGACACCTACGGCCGAAGCGTTCAACTCTATGTCGACGGCGTGGCCACCACGTCCAAAGACGGAACGTTCGGCGCTGACGCGAGCATGATGGCCGAGGATTTCATTGGCGCGCTGGGTTCCGGCTGGAGGCCGGGCGCGAATTCACCACGGAACGATTCGGCCGGTGCGCCGCGGGTGATGCTCGTGAGCCGTCGCTTTGCTTCGCGCGTGTGGCCCGGGAAGAACCCAATCGGGCAGCGCGTCCGCCGAGGAGGCGCATCGGGTCCCGAATCACGGTGATCGGCGTCGTCGGCGACGCGACGTTCGCGTCGCTCGGCCAATCGAGTCCGTCTCGAGTCTATCTCCCGCTGCGGCAGAACTATCGCGATTGGGAGACGCTCATCGTTCACACGCGCGGCGATGCGCGTCTCTTCGATCCCAAGGCTCGGAACGGCAATCGCCGCCGCCGATCCCGCGCTGCCGATGTTCGGCGTCACGACGATGGAGGACGCTGTCTCGAGCGGATTCTCGACGTCGCGCACCGCGGCGAGCATCGCGGGGTTTTTCGGCGGGCTTGCGCTGCTCATCTCCTCGGTCGGCCTGTACGCCGTCGTCGCGACCGGCGTGTCGGAGCGGACGCGCGAGATCGGCGTTCGCGTCGCGCTGGGTTCGACTCCCGGCGAAGTCATGCGCTTCGTCATGCGCGGTGGCGCGCGCCTCGGGCTCATCGGTCTCCTCATCGGGCTCGGGGGCGCCGCGATCGTCGCGCGGCTGATGTCGGCGCTTCTCTATGGATTGTCGCCGCCGACCCGATCACGTTCGCGCTCGTGCCGGCCGTGCTCGCGGTGATCGTCTTCGTGGCGACGTTCATTCCGGCTCGCCGGGCGGTGAAGCTCGATCCTGTGGCGGCGCTGCGGAGCGATTGACTACCGCGGTGATCCTGATGGCACGAAGCGCCGGAGGGTCTGCTCTGATGCGAAGCGGAGGAACCTGCTCTCATGTCACGCTTTCTTCTCCAGACCGGTAGAATACAGCGTGACATGAAAGCAGATCCCTCCGCTTCGCATCAGGGCAGGCCTCCGCTCGCTTCGCTCCCTACGTCGCTTGCGCTCCTCAGGGCATGCGCATCAGGATGACGGCTGTACTCACGATCGACGGACACGACGTCCAGATCACGAATCCGGACAAGCCCTACTTCGCGCGCGACGTCAAGCTCACGAAGCTCGAGCTCGTCCAGTACTATCTGTCCGTCGCGAACGGCGCGGTCGCCGGCATTCGAGACCGGCCGCTGGTGCTCAAGCGGTTCGTGAATGGCGCCGAGGAAGAGCCGTTCTACCAGAAGCGCGCGCCCGAGAAGCGGCCGGAGTGGCTTCGCACGGTGACGCTCTCGTTTCCGTCGGGACGCACCGCGGAGGAAATCGTCGTCGACGACGCCGGCGGGTCTCGCGTGGGTCGTGAACCTCGGCTGCATCGAGCTGCATCCACACGCCGTTCGCGCCGGCGATCTCGATCATCCCGACGAGCTTCGCATCGATCTCGACCCTGGGCCGGGCGTCGCGTGGGATGATGTGCGTCGGGTCGCGATGGAGACGAAAGCGCTTGCTCGAGGAAGTCGGGCTACGTGGATGGCCGAAGACGAGCGGCTCGCGCGGCATGCACGTCAACGTGCGCATTCAGCAGCAGTGGAGCGTTCACCGAGGTGCGTCGTGCCGCGCTGGCGTTCTCGCGTGAAATCGAGCGCCGGGCGCCCTCCTCGCGACGTCGAAGTGGTGGAAGGAAGAGCGTCACGGCGTTTTTCTCGACTACAACCAGAACGCGAAGGACCGAACGACCTGCTCCGCCTACTCCGTCCGTCCGCTGCCCGACGCGCGCGTCTCGACGCCGCTCGAGTGGAGAGAGATTCCCGATTGTGAGCCCGAGCGATTTCACCGTGCGACGATGCCGGCGCGTTTCGCGGCGATCGGTGATCCGCACGCTGGGATGGATGACGCAGCGGGTTCACTCGAGCGCTGCTCGAGCTTGCGGCGCGTGACGAGGCCGCCGGCCTCGGCGATGCGCCATGGCCGCCGCACTTTCGCAAGATGGAAGGCGAGGCGCCACGCGTCGCGCCATCGCGCGCGAAGGCGACGGGATCGCGCCGCCAAGAAGCGCGCGCCGAGAGCGAAAATGCCGCTCATCGTCGTGGCGAACTCTCCGAACAAAGCCGCCGCGCTCGAGGGGCTCGAGCGATGGAAAGCCAAGCACGCCGAAGCGGCGTCGCATCTCGCGGTCGACGACGTGCTCGTGGATTCGATGCGCGGGCGGTCGTCGACCTGGACGCGCATTCGGATCAATCTGCGGAATGTGCCCGAGGCACGACGCCCGCCTCAGGAAACGCCGGACCCGGATGACGATCCAACGCGCGAGTGGCGGGAGTGGCGGAAACGACAGTAGCAGCAGATCCCTCGCGGTCAATCGGTTGACCACACCCTCATGACGTCGATAGTCGTACCGGACGACTACCCTGCCGTGCTCTCGGGAACCGCCGCCGAGCGACAGCTTCGCGCGCTCGGCGATGTCCGCATTCATGCGGAACGCGGCGCGGACCAGGACGCCGAACTGATTCGCCGGATCGGCGACGCCGAGGTGGTGGTGAACATTCGCGCGCACGCGCGCTTCACCGAGCACGTGCTCGCCTCGTGCGACCGGGTGCGCCTCATCTCGGTTTGGGGCACCGGAACGGATCACATCGATCTCGCGGCGTGCCGCGCGCGCGGCGTGACCGTGACGAACACGCCCGGCGTGAACGCGAACGCCGTCGCCGAGCATACGATGGCGCTCATGCTGTCGGTGACACGCACGTATTCCGCGCCTCGACGCCGACGTGCGCGCGGGTCGGTGGCCGCGCACGATGCTCGTGCAGCTCGAGGGCAAGACCTTGGGTCTCATCGGGCTCGGCGCGATCGGACGCCGTGTCGCGGCGCTCGCTCTGCCGTTCGGCATGCGATTGCTCGGGTCGACGCATGGTCCGGACGCCGGTCGTGCCGCGGCGATCGGCGCGCGTCACGTGCCGGTCGAAACACTGCTCCGCGAATCCGACATCGTGAGCCTGCATTTGCGCCTCAGCCCCGAGACGACAGGATTTCTTAGCCGCGAACGACTGGCGCTCATGAAACCGGCGTCGTATCTCATCAACACGGCTCGTGCGGGATTGGTGGATCGACTCGCGCTGGTCGAGGCGTTGCGAGAGGGCCGCATCGCCGGCGCGGGGTTGGACGTATTTCACGAGGAGCCGATCGCGCCGGGCGACCCGTTGCTCACGCTACCCAACGTCGTGCTCACCCCACACGACGCCGGAATGACGCGGGAAGTGATCGACGTTGGCCTTCGTCGTGCAGTAGAGAACGTCGAGCACTTTCTCGAAGGCAGACCTACTGACGTGGTGACAGCACCATGATCGAAATGCGTCGATTCAGAGATCTGTTGGCGGTTGCCGCCACGGTCGCCGTGCTTCCCATGCCGGCGTTAGCGCAAGCCCGGTTCTCGATCGGGGCGGGCGGCGGACTCGCCGGCTCGACGGAATCGACGCTGTCCGAGGGACGCGGCGCGCCCGTGTTCATGGTCCAGGTGACGAAATCGGTGCTGCCGCTCGTCGGGCTTGGCGTAGAAGTGAACGACTGGCGGCACTCCGGATCGAACGTCGCGTTCGCGACGGGGCACGTACAGCTGCGGCTCCCGGTGGTGCCGTTCTTCGTGAAGCTCGGCGCCGGCGTGGGCACCGGCGACCCGGATGGGAAGGGCACAGCGACCGGCACCGCGGCGCAGATCGGCGCGGGCTATGACCTCACGCTACCGTTGGCGCCTGTCGCGCTGACCATCTTCGGCAACGCCCTTTTTGCGTATTCATCGTCGCGCAGCGTGCAGATGCTCGACGCCGGTCTCGCGCTGACTTGGAAGTAGTCCGAAGCGGACTGGCGACCCTCGCGCAGGCCGCTCTGGAGGTACGAGCCGACGATCGACATCTTGGTCTCCTGGCCTTCATCGGAGATTCGGACATGCGCGCATCGTCTCGATGCTGGCGGTCGATCGCTCGGTTCTTGATCCTCGCATCAGGCCTCGCGACGCCGGCGTTCGCGCAAGCGCCCGCCGAGTACGGCCCCGTGAGCGCCAACGTCGAGGAGATTCCGTACCCGCATCCGGTCTCGTACTTCTCGTTCGTGCTCTACGGGCAGAACGTCCGCATGGCGTACATGGACGTGAAGCCGGCCGCGTCGTCGAACGGCCGGACGGTCGTTCTCCTGCACGGCTTCAACTTCTTCGGCGAAGCATGGAGCGGAACGATCGACGTGCTGACGCGCGAGGGATTCCGCGTCATCGTGCCGGACCAGATCGGGTTCGGGCGATCGTCCAAGCCGTTCATTCCATACACGTTCAACGACATGGCGACGAACACGCGTCGCCTGTTGCAATCGCTCGGCATCGACCGCGCGGCGATCGTCGGACATTCGATGGGCGGCATGCTCGCCTCGCGGTTCGCGATGGCATATCCGAGCGTGACGACGCACGTCGTGATGGTGAACCAGATCGGCCTCTCGGACGCACGGCCGGGGCGCGCGCCGCGCTACCTCGACGAGGCGTACGACACGACGAAGGCGATACCGCCGCGCACGTACGAGCAGGTGCGCCAGTCCATCACGCGTTACTTCGTGACGTGGAAGCCGGAGTACGAGAAATACGTCCGCATCCATTGGGGGTGGACGCTCAGTCCCGACTGGCCGCGCTTCTCACGCGTGCGGGCGGCGCTCTCGCAGATGTTGACGCAAGAGACGGCGGTCTACGACTGGCAGCACATCAAGTCGAAGGCGCTGGTGATCGGCGGCGCGAAGGATACGCCGACGTACGCCGAGCAAGCGAGGCACGTCGCGGCGTCGATTCCCGGCGCGGAGCTCGAGTTGATCGACAACGTGGGACACGTACCACAGTTCGAGGCGCCGGAAGTCTTCTACCCCAAGCTGGTTCGGTTCCTGGAATCGCCCCCCCGCTGAGTCAGTAGTCCGCCACGCTGTCGACCCGCAGCAGCCGCGTGCCTTCGCCATTCACCATCGTGTAGTGCAACCGACGCTTCCTTCCCGTTGGTTGCCCGCGGCCATCGTACAGCGGAAAGGTCTGCATCAGCGTGCCGTTGACGATCGCGAACTCGTCGTGGCCGGCGTAGCCGGGCGTTGCACGCGGATCCTCTTGCACGCCGTCGAAATCGAGACGGCGCAAACCGGATTCGTTCGCGGAGTAGGCGATCACGGAGATGCGGTGCGCGCTGTCGGGCGATGCCGAGAACACGAGCAGCTCGGGCTTGCCGTCCCTGTCCAGGTCGGCGATCGCGGCGTGGCTCACCAATCCCGACGTCGTCGCGTTCACCGGATCCGTGCCGCCGTTCAAGCCACTCGGCTGAATGATGAACGAGCTGTCCCGGCCGATGACGTGAAATGAGATCTCGTTCCAGACGAGCGTCGTATCCAAGGCGCCGAGGATCACCGGGGGACGCCCGGACGCCACCGATCCGCCGTTACTCCGGTCCGCTTTGCAACCCATCGTCGTGATGAGAGTGCTGGCCAAGCCGATTCCGATCGAGACACGACGTCGCATCCGTACCTCCGCTGATCTCGGCGTTCAGTGCATCATCTGTGTCAGCGGTCTTGAGATCGCGGTCCGAGCCGGTCATGTTCGAGCCCGACTCATCGCGAGAGATAAATGGTCAACGTCTCCATCGAACGCGGTCGCGTCCGATTTCATGTCGAGGGATGGGATCGGCTCTGGGCGCTCAAGAGCGAGCTCGAGATCCCGCTCGAGCACATCGACGGCGTGCGCGTCGATCCCGAACCGGCGCGCGGCTGGTGGCACGGCTTCCGATTGCCGGGCACCGAGATTCCCGGACTGATCACCGCGGGAACGTTCTATCAGTCCGACGGCGCGGTGTTCTTCGACGTGCACGATCCGGAGAACACGATCGTGCTCGATCTGACTCACGAGACCTACAAACGTCTCGTGATCGAGGTCGAAGATCCAAACGCGACGGTCACAGAATTGCGCGCGGCGATCGCCCGTCGTTGAATCGCCCTTAGAAGACCGCTTCCACCGACGCATCCACGCGCCACTGTCTTCGCGGGAAGAGGCCCCGCGCGACATCGAACCGCAGCAGTCCGTCGAGCAGCGAGACTCCCGCGCCGACGCCGCTGAGCGGGCGGCCGATGTCGCGCATCTGATTTCGGTCACCGGTCCATCCGATGTCGCCGAACACCACCGGCCGCGCGCCCTGGATCGTCCGGCCCGCCTCGAGACGCGCCATCCAGAACGCGGTTCCGCTCTGTGCGGTGTCGGGACTCTGCCCGCGAATCGTGTGCGTACCGCCGAGGTACCAGCGCCGCTGCGGCGGAAGGGCGCCGATCGAGCTGCCGCCGGACAGCGTCAACGCGCCAGCGTACGCTCCAACGCCCTGGGTGAAAGTCACGTCCAGCGCGCCGCGCCCGTACGTCGAGTCGCCAGTCGTAGCGCCCTCGAGTCGCAGGTCTGAGAAAATTCTAAAGCCGTTGGGGTCGACGCCGCGCGTCTGCCGAATCCGCAGCGCGGCGCCGGAATACAGCGACGACGTCGCCATGACATCGGGCGTCGCGTTATCGCCGCCGAGCGAAAACTTGGTCGAGACCGTTGCCGTCCGCTCGTTCTCCGAGAACACGCGCCACTCGACCGGCGTCCCTTGTTCGGTCCGACCGCCGAGCTCCGCGCCGGTCGCGCGATAGTAGAATCCCTCGTCGCGACCAAACAGCACCGCGGACACCGAGCTGCCGAAGCTGAGCGGATTGCCCCAGTCTCCCGCCGGCACGAGATGTCTGTACCCCGACACAAAGATGGAGCGGGTCAGATTCGTACGCGTGAGCGACAGGTCGACGTTGGGCATGCGATCGGCGATGCCAAAGCGACCGGTCGCCTGCGCCGTGTAGCCGCCGCCAAGGATCTGGCTGATCTCCGCGCCGGCCGATAGACCCTCGACTCTGTTGTAGCGAAGCAATGCGAGTCCGCTCGCCCAGTCCGGGTGCGGCAGCGCGTGCGGGTTGAGCGTGAACGGCGGCTGGGCGCCCATCGACAGCGCCTCGCCGATCAGCGCGTCGCGCGCCTCGAGGTCGAAGAGTTGATCGCCAGGGTCATAGATCGAGGCGGGCAAATCCGGTGACGTCGTGAGCGTCGACAGATCGCACGGCATTCGCGTCGCCACCGGCACGCGCGCATCGCCATAGCGACGCGAGGCCGAGACGCGATATTCGCTCGTGTCGCATTGCGACGTCCTGCGGCCGAACCGATACAGGCCGGCGCGAATCGAGTCGCCGCGCGCGCGGGCCGCGCGAATGCGCAGCGCGAGCACCGAATCGCGCCACCGATCGCGGGCCGGTCCGGTCAGCGAATCGGGCGGCCGGTCTGGCAGTGGCGCGACCGCAATGTGTGGCAGTGAGTCGGTTCCGTTGACCGAGTTGTACTTGAACGTCTGCTCGACCTTGAATGGAAAGCGCATGAAGCTCGCCGTCGCCGTTCCTTCGGCGGACCGATTGCGCGGCAACCAGAATCGCCCGCCGTATAGCCCATACTCGATCGCCACCGCCGAGATCTCGCCGTGCATCGGCATCATCATCGGCTTGACCCACACCGGCACGTCGTCGAAGGCCGTGGGATCCTGCTCGAGCACGAACTCGTCGATGTGCATCGGAACGGCGAACCGATACGCGGCCCGAACGAGCTGGCCAGACGCTTCGTCGAACCAGAGCGCGCCCACGATCAGATTCCACTTTGCTTCGCGAGGCCGAACTTCGAGCCCGCGAACGTGAATGACGCGATGATCGGGGAGCGTGACCGCGAGTGAGTCGCCCGTCTTGTACGTGTAGTACGCCTCGGATCCCTCGGCGAGCGGATGGACCGGACCGTTCTCGTCGACGGTCACGCGCGCGGCCTCGGGTCCGGCCCACAGTGCCTCGTAGCCGGGAAAGTACGGCACGGGGAGCATCTCGTCGCTTGCGCGCGCGATCCCTTTGCGGGCTTCGCGCTCGCCAATGTCGGGAATTCCTGGGATCACGGTTCGCGCGCCGGTGACGTCGATCCAGACGCCGACGTCGCGCTGCCATCGCACGCGGCCGGCCTGCTCGGTGCGGAAGATCAAGCGATCTCGGCCAATTTTCGAAAAGCCGATGCCGGCCGAGATGCGTTGGAACGAGTTGACGTCGTAGGCGAGGAGCGCGGAATCCTGCGACAAGCGCGCGACGCGCGCTCGCTCGAGAAGCACCTTCGACGACGGATCCTTGAACGCCGTCGCGAGATCTTCGGCGGTGACCGGTCGTCGTTTGGGTCCCGAATCACGATCGCGGTTTCGCGCGGCGCGGCTGGCGCGTTCCGTGGCGCGCCGAGTGACCTCCCTCGTAATGCTGTCGACCATCCGGCGTTCCTGTGACGAGCCGGCCTGCATCGCGACGCCGAGCAGAAGGGCGAGAATCATGGCGGCGACCTCGATCGGGAGGGAACGTGGCGCGTCCGTCTCCATACGGACGGCGCCCGGCGCCGGTTTCCGTGCCGGCATGACGGATGTCCACGCATTTGGGATCGCGCGCCGCGGTGTCCGGATCGAGCCGGCGCCGACGTTTCGCGAGGGGGTTTCGATCGCCATCTTCAAACCCTGCCAAACGCTCTTCACAATCCCCCGCCACCCTCATGCCCCCACTTCGTTCCATCGCCGCCCTTGGCGCGATGTTCATCACCGCCCTGCCGTCGGCGCTCGCCGCGCAGGGCAAGGAGCTGCCACTCAAGTATTCCGGTCCGCCGACCAAGGCCGAGATCAGCGCCGGCGACCTGATGACGCGGCTGTACAAGTTCGCTGACGATTCGATGATGGGTCGTCAGGTCGGCACCGAGTACAACAACAAGGGCACGGCCTACATCGAGGGCGAGGTCCGGCGGCTCGGCCTCGAGCCAGGCGGCGAGAACGGGACGTATTTCCAGGCGCTGCCATATATGCTTCGCGCGCTCGACACCACGTCGACGATCACGAGCGGCGGGCAAACGTTCAAGGCCGGCGTGGACTTTCTTGCGGTCGGCCAGGGCGTGCCGAAACAGTACGTGGACGCGCCGGTGGCATGGGGCGGAACCGTGCTCGACACGGTGAATGTCCCGCCGGTCGAGCAGGTGCGAGGCAAGGTGATGGTGATGCGGCCGTTCGTCGTCCCGCCCGGGTTCGATCAGGCGAAGTTCTTTGCGTCCGAGGGCTACAAGCGCTATACGGCGTCGTTCTCGACCGTGTTATTCGCCGCCGTCATCTCCAACGAGTTCGTTCCGGCCGCGATGGAGAACGTGTTTCGGCCAACGCGGCCGACGTTCGTCCGGCCGGATACGCTCCCGATCGCGTTCACCATCACACCCAAGATGGCCGAAGCGCTGCTTGGCGGCCCGATCGGCGAGCTCGCGCGCGGCGCGCCGGGCAAGTCGATCACGAGTGACATCCGGTTCAAAGACGACCCGGTTGCGGGAGGGCGAAACGTGATCGCGATTCTCGAGGGCAGCGATCCCAAGCTCAAGAGCGAGTTCGTCGCGATCGGCGCGCACAACGATCACGTCGGATTCAACCATCGGCCGGCCGATCACGATTCGGTGAAAGCGTTCATGCAGACCGTCATGCCGCAGGGCGCGGACAATCCGCGCGTCGCTCCAACGCCGGAGCAGGCGGCCAAGGTCAAATCGATGACCGATTCGCTCCACGCGTTGCACGGCGGTGCGCGCGTCGACTCGATCTACAACGGCGCCGACGACGACGGATCGGGCAGCGTCTCGGTCCTCGAAATCGCGGAGGCGTTCGCGAACGCGAAGGTGAAGCCGAAACGGTCGATCGTGTTCGTGTGGCACGCCGGCGAGGAAGCCGGCATGCTCGGCTCGGGGTTGTTCACCGATCATCCACTGCCGTCGGTGCCGCGCGACTCGATCGTCGCGCAGCTCAACATGGACATGGTGGGCCGCGGCCGCGCGGCGGACGCGACCGGCGAAGCGAAGGACGGCTCGCTCCTGCACGGAGGCAAGGGCTACCTCCAGCTCGTCGGTTCGCGGCGTCTCTCGACGGAGCTCGGCGATCTGGTCGAGAAAGTGAATCAGGAAGAACGGCTCGGATTCAACTTCGACTACAGCATCGACGCCAACGGCCATCCGCAGAACATCTACTGCCGCAGCGATCACTGGTCGTACGCGAAGTGGGGCATTCCGGTCGTGTTCATGACGACCGGCGGCCACGCGGACTACCATCAGGTGACGGACGAGCCGCAGTACATCGACTACGACCATATGGCAGACGTCGCGCATCTGGTGTACGCGCTCGCCGTGCGCGTGGGCAACCTCGATCACCGCATCGTCGTCGACAAGCCGAAGCCGGATCCGAAGGGTCCGTGCCGGCAGTAGCTAAAGACTATTTACCAGCGACCGTCTCGAAGATCGCCGCCAGCTCGTGTGGCGCCACGACCTCGAGCTGCGCGTACGTACAGTCGCGCGGCGTCTTGTCCGGCCGCCATCGGCGGAATTGCGCGGTGTGGCGAAAGCGGCTGCCCTGCATGTGATCGTACGCGACCTGGAGGACGAGCTCCGGGCGCAGCGCCTCCCACGAGAGATCCTTTCCCTGGCTCCAGCGGCTGCCTCCGCCGGGGCGGCGCTGCGGCGTGGCGTCGGTCGACGCCTCCCATTCCGCCCAATTGCGCCACGGATGTCCTTCCAGCGCGTTCTCGCGGTACGGTGCGAGAAAGTTCACGAGCTCCCTGCGCTTCGCCATCGGAAAGCTCGCGCACACGCCGACGTGCTCGAGGCGTTTTTCATCGTTGTAGAGACCGAGCAGGAGCGACCCGATCGCCGTGCCTTCACCGCCTTTGTGCCAGCGAAAGCCGGCCACGACGCAATCGCAGTCGCGCTCGTGTTTGACCTTGAGCATCACGCGCTTGTTCGACTCGTAGACGCCGCGGTCGGGCTTCGCGACGACGCCGTCGAGGCCCGCACCTTCGAACCGGCGAAACCAGTCGGAGGCCGTGGCGCGGTCGCGCGTCGCGGGTGTGATGTGGAGTGGCGGCGCCGCGCTCGCGAGGATCGATTCGAGCACCGCGCGCCGTTCGCTGAACGGCGTGCCGCGCAAGTCACGATCGCCCTCGGAGAGCACGTCGAAAAAAACGATCGACGCCGGAATCTGGCCGGACAGCATCTTCACGCGCGATGCCGCCGGGTGGAGACGCAGCTGCAACGCCTCGAAGTCGAGCCCGCCGGCTGTGGCGATGACGATCTCGCCGTCGAGCACGCACCGCTCCGGCAGCTGGGCCTTGATCGGTCCCAGAAGCTCGGGGAAGTAGCGGTCGAGCGGCTTTTCGTCGCGGCTCTGGATGAAGGTCTCGTCGCCGTCGCGGAAGATGAGCGCGCGAAATCCGTCCCATTTGGGCTCGAAGATCCAGCCTTCGCCCGGCGGCAGCTCGCTCACGCGATTGGCGAGCATGGGGAGGACCGGCGGGTTGACGACGAGGTTCATCCCCCATGGTAAGCCGGCGGTGATGCGCCAACAACCTTTCGTCCCGTCGCCCTGTCGAAACGAGGATGCGCGAGGCTTCGTATGACCACGTGTCATCCCGAGCCCAAGCGGGGGATCTGCAATTGCCGTCTTACCGCGAGCATCGCATGGAATCACTTCGACGGGACATTCGATTCGTGGCGCGCTCCTTCGCGCGCAACCCGGGCTTCTTCATCGTCACGGCGCTCACACTGGCCCTGGGCATCGGCGCCACGACCGCGATCTTCAGCGTCGTGAACGGCGTCCTTCTCCGGCCGCTGCCCTACACTCGATCCGACCGAATCGTTCAGCTGTTCTCCATCGGCAAGTCGGGGCAGCAAGGCAGCCTCTCGGAGCCGAACTTCCTCGACTGGAAAGTGCAGTCGCGAGGCTTCTCCCAAATGGCCCAGATGTCACCGTCTGGACCCGTCACGGTCAACGGCTTGGCCGAGCCGATTCGGGCGCGCGCGTCGAGCGTTTCCGGACGCGAGTTCTTCGCGGTGTTCGCGGTCACGCCGGAGCTCGGGCGCCTCTTCAGCGACGACGAGCTGCAGCTTGGCGCGCGGCCCACCGTCGTCGTCAGCGATCACTTCTGGCGCACGCACCTCGGCGGCGAGAAGAGCGCGATCGGCCGCGCGGTCACCATCGGCGGACAGCTCGTGACGATCATCGGCGTGATGCCGCCGAACATGAACGTTCCAGCGGGAAACGATCTCTGGATGCCGCACGACATCGAGCGGCGCAACATGAGCCGTAGCTCGGGCGGCTGGCGCGTCGTCGCCCGTCTGCGCGACGGCGTCACGCTCGAGCAGGCGCGCCAGGATCTCAGCAGCCTCTCGCGCCGAATGAAGCGGTCGTATGGCGACGATACGTGGATGTCCGATTCGCAGACCATTCCGCTGCACGAGCAGCTCGTCGGCGACGTGCGAACGACACTGCTCGTGTTGCTTGGCGCGTCGGCGTTCTTACTGCTGATCGCCTGCGCCAACGTCATCAATCTGTTGGTCGCCCGCATGGTCGTGCGGCGGTCCGAGCTGGCGGTCCGCATGGCACTCGGCGCGAGCCGAATGCGTCTCGTACGTCAACTGCTGACCGAGTCCGCCGCGCTGGCGCTTGGCGGCGGGGCCGCCGGTGTCGGGCTCGCGGCGCTGAGCGTCGGCGTGTTTGTCGCGCTCGCGGCCGGCAAGCTGCCGCGTGCCGACGAGGTCCATCTGGATCTCCGCGTGGCCGGATTCGCGCTGCTGATCTCGGCGGTCACCGCGCTGGCGATCGGTCTCATCACCGCGTGGCAGGCCACGCGAGCGGAGATTCGCGAAACGCTGTCGTCGTCGCAACGCACGGCAACCGGGTCGGGGTCCGGCGCGACGATTCGGCGCGCGCTGGTCGTGAGCCAGATGGCCCTGACGGTGGTTCTGCTCGTCGGCGCGGGGGTGTTGGCGAGGAGCTTCCTCCGCCTGATGGAGGTGAAGCCGGGATATCGAACCAACCACGCCGTCGTCGTGGACGTGGCGCTTCCGTACGCGGAAGGGCGCGACGCCGCACAGCGGCGACTAGCGTTTTATAACGACGTGATGGATCGCCTGCGCGCTCTGCCGGGTGTGATGAACGTCGGAGCGTCGAACGGCGTGCCGCTGGTGAGCACCGGCCCCGACGGCACGTACATCATCATGACGCGGCTCGACGAGCCGATCGACATGAGCATGTATCCGCTGCTGGCGAAGGACCCGGCGCGCAGCGGAACCGCGAACTTCACCCTCGTCGACGGCAACTACTTCGACGCGATGGGCATTCCCCTCGAGCGCGGCCGGTCGTTCCGAAGCACCGACACCGAGGACGCGCCGCACGTCGCCATGGTCAGCGCGTCGCTGGCAAAGGAAAAGTGGCCGAACGCGAATCCCATCGGGAAAGTCATCCAGTTCGGCAACATGGACGGCAACCTGAAGCCGTTCACGATCATTGGTGTCGTGGGCGATGTGCGCGACCAGAACCTCGCGAATCCGCCGCAGCCGACCTTCTACGCGTTTCTCCGTCAGCGGACGACGGCCTGGGGCAACCTCGACTTCGTCGTCCAATTCAACGGAGACCCGACGCCGATCATCGCGTCGGCACGGTCGGTCGTGCACCAGATTCGCCCCGACCTGCCCGTCGTGGAGCGGACGATGGAAACCGTCGTCTCGACGTCGGTTGCCGACCGGCGGTTCGTGCTGGTGCTCGTCGGTGTGTTCGGCGGCGTCGCGCTGTTGCTCGCCACCCTTGGCGTCTACAGCGTGGTGTCGTACGTCGTCACGCAGCGGCGCCAGGAGATCGGCGTGCGAATCGCGCTCGGCGCGCGGCGCGCGGACGTCCTGCAACTCGTCCTTCGCCAGGGCGCGCTCCTCGCGGCGGCGGGACTCGCTGTCGGCGGCGTCGGGGCGTTCTTCCTCACGACGTTCCTCAAAGGCATGGTGTACGGCGTGAGCACCGCCGATCCGATCGCGTTCGCCGGCGTCATCGCGGTGCTGGCCGGCGTCGCATTGCTCGCGAGCCTGGTTCCGGCCCGGCGCGCCGCGAGCGTCGACCCGATGAACGTCTTGCGAGGATCCTAACCGCGAGTCAGCCGATCGCGATCCGGTGATCTGATGTGAGCAGGTGTCGGCTTCAGTCGTGTCACGGCCAGAAAGCGGCCGGGAAAAAACGGCCACTTGCCCGACGCGCACGTTCACCCTTACGCTCCCTGTTGCCTCAACCCGGGCTTGAGCGTTTTAGGACGTGAGACTTCTGACGCCTCGCACTGGTCCCATTCGCCAGCTCGGCTGAGGCGTAGGAGAGCGCATCGCCCTGGGGCGATCGACCGGACATGTTCGCGGCGCAGCGATGTCCGGATGTGCCGCGAGCATTGTTCCGAGAGAGGGTACGGATGAAGTCGCTTCGGCTCCGCATGAGCGCCGCGGTGTGCATGGCGATCGTCGTCGCGGGATGTGCCGGTGAGCCGTTGGCTCCCGAGGGGCAAATGTCGCTCGTTGTGGCGACGACATCCCGCGCGGTCCAGATCGCTCCACCCGGAGGTTCAGTCACAAGCGTGCCGGCGGTCGAAGTCAGGGATCCTCAGGGCGTCCCGACGCCGAACGTCTATGTCAGCTTCGCCGTGACACTCGGCGGCGGCGTCGTCGCGAAGACGCTGGTGAAGAGCGACAGCCACGGAGTCGCGAGCAGCGGCTCCTGGATGATCGGCAACGCGAATGGCGCGAACCAGGTCGTCGCATCGCTCGAAGGCGGGCCGTCATTGGTGTTCGACGCATACGCCATCGACCTTCCGATTGGCGCCGACTCCTACGACCTGGTAAGCCAGGGAGGCCAGCAGATTCCCGGCTCCTTCGGCACCGTCGCCGATCCCTACATGGTGCTTGCTGGTCGCTTGGCGCTCGGTTCAGACGCGACATACAGCTCAGTGTACGTCCGGTATCGCCCATCGACTCACGTCTTCACCCTCGACACGTATCACGGAGCCTACTCGCTCTCCGGAACGCAGCTGACGCTCGCCGACTATCCTGCCGGCATTTCCGCGACTGGCGTCATCCAGGCCGACGTGCTGATCGTCCGCTCGGGCGATCCCGACATCCCGATGCAGGAAGACGTTTACGTTCGAGCCAGCATCGCGCCCTGAGCCCGGGCCAAATTCAAAACGGTTCGACCACCATCGAACCATCCGGAACCGCCGGATGTTATCGTCGAACCATGACCGAAATGCCCGACATCGCGTCCGTCGCGTCGCTCATCGGCGATCGCGGCCGCGCGCAGATGCTCCTGGCCCTCATGACGGGGCGCGCCCACACCGCGACCGAGCTCGCGGCCTCCGCCCGGATCACGAAGTCGACCGCCAGCGCGCATCTCGGAAAGCTGTTAGGCGCGCGACTCGTGAGCGTCGCGGCGCAAGGCCGGCACCGATACTTCCGTCTCGCGGACGGCGGCGTTGCCGATCTGCTCGAGCGCTTGATCACCGTGACGGAGAGCCGAGCCTCGGTTCAGGTGTTCGGTCCTCGCGACCCGCTGATGCGCAAGGCTCGCGTGTGCTACGATCACGTCGCGGGCGAGCTCGGTGTGCTGGCGCACGACAGTTTGGCGCGCCGCCAATTCATAGCCGTCGGCGACGACGGCGCGGAGCTCAGCGAGTCGGGCGCCGAATTTCTCGAGGCCATCGGCATCGACGTCGCCGAGTTGAGCGCGAAGCGCCGTCCGTTGTGTCGCGTCTGCGTCGACTGGAGCGAACGGCGCTATCACCTGGCCGGCTCCGTCGGCGCGGCGCTGCTCGCCTACTGCCTCGAGCGCGAGTGGGCGCGCCGTGCACGCATGTCGCGAGCGCTGTTGTTCACGGCGGCCGGCGAGCGCGCGTTTCGCCGCCAGTTTCCGCTGCGTTGAACGAGCGAGACGGAATCCATCGTCCGACGTGAGCCGCGTACCCGTCGTACGACTCGCCAAAGCGCCGGCGAAGATCTGGCTCTTCGAATCCGATGATGAACAGATTGGCGACGAGAAAGAACGCCGACCAGTAGAGGACCAGATCGAGCGATCGCGTGGCAAGCGCCTCGCCGAGCAGGATGAGTGACACGGCGAGATACATCGGATTGCGGACGTAGCGGTACAGCCCGCGCACGACCAGCTGCCGCGGTGGATCGACGGGCGACAGCGTTCCTCGCCCGCGCCGCGCGAACTCCCAGACGCACGTTGCGAGGAGCGCGACTCCCGTTGCGACGCACGCGAGCCCAACGACGAGCGATGCGTCGACGGAACCGAAGATCGAGCGATTGAAGCCGAAGAGGCGCCAGGGGAGGTAGCCGGCGACGATGCCGGGCATGAGCACGACCCAGAGCAGGCTTCGCGCGGCGAGCAGCGCGGACGACCCGGGTCGAGTGGCCATGCGTTCAAAGAGAACCGGGAATGCCGGGCCGCGCGAGGCCCAGCATTCCCGGTCACTGACAAGGGGAGCTCCGCTGCTACTGCGGCGGCAGCTTCCAGTTCTTGATCCCTTCGGGCGTCGACGGCTCCTTACCCGGAAGGAACGTCGGGCGGCTGAATTCGGGAATATCCGCGCCGAGCGTGGCGCCGGACGGGACGGTCGGAATGTTCGGGAATTTCTTGAAGCTCTCGATGACGTCCTGCATCACCTTGCCGGCCATCGCCATCGTCCATCCGCCGTCCTGGCCGGACCAGCGGCCTTGCGACGTGCCGATGAAGCCGAGCGATTTCGGCGCGGCGCCATTGAACGTCATGTCGTAGCTCTCGAAGGGATCCATGTAGAGGTTGTAGATCGCCGGAATGCCCAGGTCGAGCTTCGGTCCCAGCCACGCGTCCTGCGCGGTCCACGTCCACTTCCATTCGCCGTAGCGAATCGCCTGCATGTCGAGGTCGCGGATGTAGACCCACGTCATGCGCGGCGGCTTCGGCACGTCGCGATCGGCATTGCTGTTGGCGACGCCGGTGTTCATGCCCAAGATGCGAGCGCCCTGATCGATGCCGTCGAAGTAGATCGGGTTGCCGTCGTTGTCCTTCCACTCGCCGTGCGGCGGCGGCGTCAGGCCGGCCATGCTCGCCAGCGTCGGCCACGCGTCGATGTGTCCGATGATGTCGTTGTCGATCACGCCGGGCTTGATGCGCCCCGGCGCCCACATGAAGGTCGGCACGCGCCATCCGCCTTCGAACGTCGTGCCCTTCATCGCGCGGAACGGCGTGTAGCCGGCGTCCGGATAGGCGTCGATCCATGGGCCGTTGTCGGCGGTCCAGAGAACGATCGTGTTCTTGTCGATGCCGGCTCCCTTGATCGCATCGACCACCTTCCCGGTGTTCGCGTCGAGCTCCATCAACGCGTCGAGGTACTTCGAGAGGTGCGACTTGCCCTTCCACTCGGGCGCCGGATTGTTCGGATTGTGGAGCTTCATGAACGCGACATACATGAAAAACGGCTTGTCGTCGTTCGCGTGCTGTTTGATGTACTGGACGGCGCTGGCTGCCTGCTCGTCGTCGATTGTTGCCAGATCCTTATATCCGAAATGCTCGACGACGCGCTTCGGCGGCTGGCCAGCCATCCCCTCCCACTCGCCGTCGTTCACCACCGACCAGTACATCTTCATGAAGTCGGGGTTGTCTCGCGGGAACGTCGGATGAAGCACGGTGTCGGTGTATGCGTACACGCCGGCATAGTATGCCAGGAAGTGCTTCATCTCGTCGAACCCGTGGTTGATCGGGAACGCCTCGGGCTTGTCGCCGAGATGCCACTTGCCCGAGTAGTACGTCTGGTAGCCGTTCTTCTTGAAGAATTCGGCGACGGTCGGCGTGCTCGGGTGCAGAAAGTTCGGATCGCCTGGCGCGATCACGACGGACAGCGCCGAGCGAATCGGAATGCGCCCGGTCATGAACGACGCGCGGCCGGCGGTGCAGCTCGCCTGGCCGTACCAGTTCGTGAATCGCACGCCCTCGGCGGCGAGCCTGTTGAGGTTCGGCGTTTTGACGCCACGGTCGAACCCGTAGGCGTTTGGATCTCCCCAGCCGACGTCGTCCGTCATCAGAACGACGACGTTTGGATGCTTGCTTTGCCCAAACGCCGTCGTGGGGCAGACGAGGATCGCGCTGCTCAACCCCGCGGCTGCCGCTACAATGATCTTCCTGCCAATCATGTTGGTGACCTCGCTGCGAGCGTGAATCAGTCCCAAACGCCCGGGAGGATACGCGAGGCTACCACGGCGTTGGCATCCGACGAAGGTCGCACAGGCCGACTCGTCCCCAACCCGTGCCCGCCGGCGACACTCTCCGCGCGACGGTCGCGCATGCTCAGATCGATTGGCGTCGGCGTAGAGCCTGTCCGTTTCGTGTAATGGAGCGCGTTTCGTAGGCATGTGTGCCGATCAGCTGTCGCGCCGACGATTTCTGGTTGAATCGGGTGGGGCCGCCTCCCTGGGCTGGCTGGCTCTCCAGATACCCTGGATCACGGCGCTCGCCGGGTGCGCCCGAGACGACGCGCGTCGCGACGCCGCCTTCACGAACCTGACCTCGACGGAAGCGCGAACGATGCGCGCGTTCGCGGCGCAGATCCTCCCCTCGGACGACGGACCCGGGGCGGAAGAAGCGGGCGCCGCGCACTTCATCGATCGCGCGCTCGGCGAGCCGTTCTTTGCCGAGATCGCGCCACTCGTTCATGCCGGCTTGGCCGAGCTCGATTTCCGCGCGGGCGCGTTCGACGCGACCGGCGGCTTTGCATCGCTCTCCGGTGTTCAGCAGGTCGCGATCATGAAGCGGATCGAGCGCGACAAGTTCTTCACCGAGGCGCGCACGCTCGTGCTCATCGGCACCTTCGCCGATCCGTCATACGGCGGCAACGTCGGCCGATCGGGATGGACGATGATCGGCAAGGAGGACCACGACATGTACACCGCGCCCTTCGGCTGGTACGACGCGCAACCCGGCGCCATGTCGGCGCATCCAGCCGGATGAACCAACGCACATACCGTGACAGCGATACCGTCGACGTCGTGATCGTCGGCTCGGGGGCGGCCGGCGGCGTGTTGGCGAAGGAGCTCGCCAGCGCCGGTTTCGACGTCGTCGTCCTCGAGCAAGGCCCGTGGCAACAACCGAGCGATTTCACGCACGACGAGCTGGCGGTCGAGCGCGAAAACGCGATGCTCAACACCGGCGTCGAGCCCTTTCAGAGTTTTCGAACAAGCGCGGCGGAGCCGATGCGGCGCAACCCCGGGCGGGCTTTGATGTACCGCCGCGGCGTCGGGGGCAGCAGCGTCCACTTCACCGCGAACTACTGGCGCTTCCGTCCGATCGACTTCAAGGAGCGATCGGTGGTGGGGCCGATCGACGGCACGGGGTTCGCCGACTGGCCCGTCACGTACGAGGAGCTCGAGCCGTACTACACGAAGGTCGACTGGGAAATCGGCATCTCCGGCGCGCCCGGTCCGTCCGATCCGCCGCGCACGCGTCCGTACCCCGTGCCCCCGCTGCCGATCAAATCCTCGGGCGTGCTGCTCGAGCGTGCCGCGCGCGCGATGGGGTTGCACGCGCAGGTCGCGCCGATGGCCATTCTCTCGCAGCCGTACGACGGGCGCTCGGCGTGCATGGCCTGCGGTCACTGCTACGCGTACGGCTGCGAGTTCGGCGCGAAGTCGTCGACGCTGGCGTCGGTCATTCCCAAGGCCGTCGCGACCGGCCGCTGCGAGATTCGGGCGGACTCCACCGTCTTCCGCGTCGAGATGAACGCGGCCGGCCGAGCGACGGGAGTCGCCTACTGGAACAAGGACGGCAACGAGCATCGTCAGTCGGCGCGCGCGGTCGTCCTCGCGGCGAACGGCGCGGAGACGACCCGCCTGCTGTTGATGTCGGCGTCGCCGGCGTTTCCGCACGGCCTCGCGAACTCGAGCGGTCTCGTCGGCTGTCATATCATGTTCAACGGTGGGTCCAGCACGACTGGGCGCTTCGAGCATCCCACGAACGAATACAAGGGCCACGTCGTGAGCCGGATCATTCTCGACTTTTACGAGGCGGATCCGAAGCGCGGCTTCTACGGCGGCGGCGGCATCGACGCGCGATTCAACAACGGACCGATTGGTTTCGCGGTCAACGGACTGCCGGAGGATCTGCCGGCGTGGGGGAGCGAATTCAAACGCGCGCTGCGCGACTACTACACGCACTCCGTTCGCTTCGCCGCGCACATGACGACGATTCCCGTCGCGAGCAACCGCGTCACGCTCGATCCTGATCACCGCGACCATTGGGGACGGCCGGCGCTGTGCCTCACGTATCAGGACCACCCTGACGACATGAAGACCAAGCAATGGTTTCGCGATCGCACGCAGGAGCTGATGGAAGCTGCTGGCGCCGCGCGTGTCTGGAACCAGCCCGTGCTGCCGATCGACGGCGGTGTCCACCTCCTTGGCACGGCGCGAATGGGGAACGATCCACGCGACTCGGTCGTCGACCGGTATCATCGCGCGCACGACGTGCCGAACCTGTTCATCTGCGACGGCAGCAGCTTCGTCACCTCCGGCCGCGGCCAGCCGACGATGACGATTCAGGCGCTGGCGTACCGAGCGGCGGAGCACATCGCGCGCTTCGCGCGGTCGCACGAGATCTAGCCGCTCTCGCGTGAGGCGTGCCGCGGCCCCATACTCCGGCATGCCTCGTGAGACAATCATCTTCTGCGTGTTCTCGCTGACGCTTTCCTGCGCGCTCGTCGCGTGTGGCGGCGCGGGCGACACCGGACCGACGGTTCCCGCCGAGAAAACCTGCCAGCAGGATCCGTCGCAAGCGAAGTGCGTGACGACGCCTCCGATCACGACGACACTTCGCGGTCTCGCCGCGGCAAAATCGCGATCCTTCGGGGTTTCGGTCGACGCCACCTTCTTCGGCACGAGCCCGGCGGCGTACGACACGGTCGTCGCGCACGAGTTCAACATGATCGTGGCGGGCAACGTGATGAAGTGGAGCTCGATTCATCGCGACTCGCGCTACGCGTACCGGTGGACCAATCCCGACGCGATGGTGGCGTTCGCGCAAGCGAACAGCATGAAGGTTCGCGGCCACACGCTCGCCTGGTACCAGCAGAATCCTACCTGGCTCACCGGCACGACGTGGAATCCGGAAACACTCGAGGTCGTGCTGAAGGAGCACATCGACAGCGTCGTCGGGCACTACAAGGGGAAGGTCGCGGCGTGGGATGTCGTCAACGAAGCGATCAACGACGGCTCGGGAACGCTTCGTGTCACGGGGTCGCCATGGGCGACGACCATCGGACCGTCGTACATCGACCTCGCGTTCAAGGAAGCGCGCGCCGTCGACCCCGCGGCGCAGCTTTTCTATAACGACTACAACCTCGAGTTCCCTGGCGTGAAGCAGGACTCGGCGTTCGCGATGATCAGCGGCATGAAATCGCGCGGCGTGCCGATCGACGGCATCGGATTCCAGGCGCATTTCCAGGTCAATGCCGACGCCACCGGCGTTCCGTCGAAAGACATGTTGGTGACGACGTTCAATCGGTTCGCCGCGCTCGGGCTCAGGATTCACATCACGGAGCTGGACATTCGCGTGCGTACACCAGGCGCGACGGCGGCCGAGCTGTCCGCGCAGTCACAAGGATTCTCGAACGTCGCCGCGGCATGTCTCGCGGTGTCGGCCTGCGAAGCGATCGTGGTGTGGGGCTTGAACGACGGCGAGTCATGGATACCCGGCACGTTCCCCGGATACGGGCAAGCGCTCCTTTTCAATGACTCCTTTGGGAAAAAAACGACCTACGCCGCGGTGAGCACGGCACTCGGCGGGCCCTGAGCTAGCGGATTGCGCGGCGAAGGCTCGCGGCGAGAGCGCCGCGCCGCCCGACCTCGATGCGATCGAGGTCGAGCCAGGTTCGGACGAGCTCCAGCTCGTCGGCCAGGCCACGCGCGACGCGTGCGGCTTGTTGCCCTGGCTCGAGGTGCGCGGTCCGCACCATGAGAACTCTGCGCTGCCGGTCGGCCTTGAGGTCGCACCGGCCAACGAGCGTGTCGCCGAGCAGGAACGGAAACACGTAGTAGCCGTACACGCGCTTCGGTTCCGGCGTGTAGATCTCGATCGTGTACTTCATGCCGAAGAGGCGGTCGATTCGGTCGCGTTCCCAGACGAGCGAGTCGAAGGGCGTGACGAGCGCGCGTGCGTCGACTCTGCGCGGCACGCGCGCACCGGGCGCGAGGTATGCCGGCTCGGCCCAGCCCTCGACGGTCGCGGGAAGCAGTCGTCCTTCCTCGACCAGCTCCGCGACGAGTCGCTTGGCGACGGGTTTCGCTCGTTTCTGTCCCTTCCGCTCCCACCACGGACCGGGTGGCAGCCGGTCGCGCCAGTCGTCGACATTCAGGTAGTTGACGACATCCCGTAGTGTTCCGACGCCGCACGCCGCGGCGCCGAGGCAGATGAGTTGCTTCATCGCCTCTTCACGCGACGGCACGGGCTCGTCGAGAGCGGAGCGGGGAATGACGCGCTCCGTGAGGTCGTACATGCGTTCGAAACCGCGTCGCCCGGCGATGGCGACGAGACCCGAGTCGTACAGGAATTCGAGGCGCGACTTGCCGTCGGCCCAGCCCCACCAGTTCCCCGATCGCTTCCCGGGTTCAGTCAGCTCGGCGGCGGTGATCGGGCCGCGGTCGGTCACGTCGGCATATGCGCGCGCGAGCCCTGCGCCACGCTCGGTTCGCATGTATTCGCGCGCCAGGTCGGTGTTCATGCGATACCGGACGATCGGATACAGCGACATCGGCAGGAGGCAAGCCGCGTGACCCCAGAACTCGAACAGATCGCGCTTCTTGTACGCGAGGGTGTCGAGCGCGCTCGTCTTGTATGGACCGAGCCGCGCGAACGCGGGCACATAGTGCGCGCGCGCGAGGACGTTGACCGAATCGATCTGAAAGGCGTGGACCTTCGACGCGAGCTTGCGAACGTGATCGAGCGTTGGTGTTGCCGGCCGCTTGCCGAATCCTTGCGATGCTATGGCGAGGCGACGTGCTTCAGGGAGTGAGAGGGCGATCGGCATGCTCAAAGGCTAATCACGGACCGTACTGACACAGACGGACGCGTACGGATCGGCCAAAGTGTCGGTTTCGCCGCGGTTCCGTGCCGATCCGTCAGTGGCCGTGACTGTCTGTGATGCGCTTGTAGTCGACTAACGGTTGTACTCGGACAGCAAGTGGAACTGGCGCTCCGTGAGCTGGAAGTGCCGCGCCGTGCGCACGAGCTCCACATGAATCGAGTCGCCACGAATCGTGGCGTGAAAGCGAATCGTGTTGGTGTCCGGGAGCTCGTACCGCATCGTGAACAGGAACGTGCTGTCCGGGATCGACGACGTCTTCCACACCGCGACCGTGTGCGCGATCGTGTCGGGTCGGAATCGGAAGTAGCCGCGCCGGTACCGCTGCCAGAAGATCTGGTCGCTCGTATTGACGCTCCCCGAGCTTCGCGTGTCGAAGATCACGTCCTTCCATCGCAGCGTGTCGCCGCTCGCCGCCGCCACGGTGTCGCGATTCACGACGTAGTTCCGCACGTCGTACACGCCCGGCGCAAAGGGGCCGGGACCGATTGCCGCGGTCGTCGCCTGATACCGCTGCCAGCCGAGCTGCAGCGGAAGAAGCGCGAACTGATACACGATGAATACCTTCACGGCGACGCTGCCCCAACGCTGCCAGGGACGCGCGAACGTCGGCGCGTAGGCGTTCGTCGGCGGAGCGCCGGTGTTCAACACGAGAAACCCGAGCAACCGCTTCCCGTCCAGCGCGAGCAGGAAGAGACTCGAGAACAGGAGGTGCGACGCGTACAACTTCACCGGGACGTCATAGGCAAGATTGATCATCACCACGTTCATGAACGCGCCGGCGGCGACGAACAGGCCAGCCGTGACCGTGCGTCGATAGAGCAGCAGCACTCCCGCGGTCGTCTCCATCGCGCCGGAGAAAAACTGATACGGAGCCGAGTAGCCGATGAAGAGCCACGACAAGCGCATCGGCAGCAGATCACCGAGGGGTGTGGCCAGTTGGCTCAACTGCGGGAACGGCATCTGGAGGAAGAACAGTTTGATGATGCCGTAGCTGAGCGCGGCTCTGGCGACGTAGAACCGCACGATCATCCGAAGCCAGAACGCGGGGCGCTCGTAGTGTGTCCGCTTGCGATCGACGATGGTCCAGACGACGCACGCGACGGCCGCAAGGCCGAGATAGAGCCACAACTGCGCCCACGCCCACGACGTGTCTCCGCTGCCGTTGACCGGCACGAGCTTCTCGCGCACGTGAAAGAGCTGTGCATTGCCGGCGCGGACGGCCCAATCGACCGCCTGCCCGTAGTAGCGCAGCACGAATCGCGCACCGGGCACCGCGAAGAACCAGTTCCACGGCGCGACCTGGAGCACGAAGTAGACGCAAAAGAATCGGAAGAGAATGCGCTGCCAGTGCGGCCACACCGGGATCGGCGGCGCTTCGGACGGCGCCGGCGCTGCCGCCAGCGGAGAGTACTCGTTATACGCGAGAGCTTCTTTGCGGGGCGTGGTCGTTGCGGTTTCCACGGGACCCTCCTTGTCCCTATTAGAACGTCCGGACGGCTTCCGCGCTATGCCTCGGTGCTACTTGAGGGCGCGAGCGAGAGCCGTGGGTCCCTCGGCCCGGAAGATCGTCGCGTGCGTCTGGTCGGGCCGTGGAACGAAGATCCACGTGAGCCCCGGCGGCCGCGCCGTGCGAAGCAGCGCTGCGAGCCGGGTCGTCTCCGAATCGACGTCGTCCTTCGACGCGGACAGGTCGAGCGTGCGCGGCGACCGATCGAAGGACGCCAGCCGTGCGGACGCCGAGTCGACCAGCGCGCCCTTGTTCCACCACAAGCTCGGGTCGAACGCAACGTAGTGATCGAACAGCGTCGGCTCGAGCAGGAATGTCTCGACGATGAAGAGCCCGGCGAGTGATTCACCGACGATCGATCGCTCGTTCGTCGTGCGGTAGCGCGACCGAACCGCCGGCATGAGCTCGTCCCGAATGAAGCGACGAAACGCGGCGGAGCCTCCGACGCGCGGCGCAACGGCGCTGTCGGATTTGACCCGCGTGGGACCCGTGAGGTCCCGGCGGCGTTGTGTGTTCGGGATGCCGACGACGATCACCGGTCGAATCACGCCGAGGGCGATCAGCGAATCGACGGTCTTCACGACGTGAGGAAAGTCTTCGTCGAGGCCGCCGTCCGGCATGTAGAGCACCGGGAAACGCGCGGTCGCGGACGAGCGATAGGCACGCGGCGTGTAGACGTTGATCAATCTCGCTTCGCCCACCGCGCGTGACGCGACGGTGAACGTGTCGTGCGCCGGCACGACTTCGCCGAGTGCTCCGCTCTGCGCGCCGAGCGGGCTCGCGAGCACGAGCGACGCCAATGCAAGTCGAAGATGTGACATGAGAAGATCGCTATTGCCTGAGCGCATCGAAGAGCCTCGCGGCGACCGCGCTCATCCCGCGATCGCCCGGATGGACCGCGACGCCGGAATTGCCGAACACGCGCTCCGACCCGGCTTGGTTCGCGGGATTCACCGAGATCGGGGACAGGTCGACATACCGGCCGCCTTGCGACGTGCACGCGTCGTGAATGGCTACATCGATGACGCGTTTGCGAAACCACGTGCTGGTACAAAGAATCCGCGCATTGGTCGTCGATGCAAGCCTGTCGATCAGTTTTCCATAGAGGACGTTCGTGAACGGGTGCACCGGGCCGCCGACGTCTCTGCAACCACCGCCCGCGACGAGCAAGGCCACGACACCCGCGCCGCAGAGGAGCACCCCGAGCTGCAGGAATCTCCGGCCTTGACGCTCCAACACGGAAATGATGTGACCCATGGGAGCGCTAGTGTAGTGTCTCCAACGCTTCTTGACATTTGGCGATTTTGGCCAGAATCCGTTCGACGGAAGCGGTCCACACGAAGACGTGTGGGTTTTGATTGGACTGCGCGACGTAGTCGTTGATCGTTGCGATCAGTTCCGGCACCTCCTCGAAGGAACCACGGCGAATCCGTTTGTCCGTCAGGTCCCGGAACCAGCGTTCGACGAGGTTGAGCCAGGAACTCGACGTGGGTGTGAAGTGCAAGTGAAACCGGGAATGTCGACGGAGCCAGCTCTTCACCTTCGCGTGCTTGTGGGTTCCATAGTTGTCAACGATCAAGTGGAGGTCGAGTGCGGGCGGCGTTTCGGCATCGATCTTCTTGAGAAACCGAATGAACTCCTGATGCCGATGCCGCGGTAAGCAGTCGCCGATCACGTGCCCATCGAGCATGCTGAGCGCCGCAAAGAGAGTCGTCGTGCCGTTGCGATGGTAGTCGTGGGTGAACGTCCCGCACCGTCCCTTCTTCAACGGCAAGCCGGGCTGCGTGCGATCGAGCGCTTGGATTTGCGATTTCTCATCGACGCACAGCACCAGGGCGCGGTCCGGGGGATTGAGATAGAGGCCAACGATGTCCGTCAGCTTTTCCACGAAGGCGGGGTCGTTGCTCAGCTTGAACGTCTTCGTGAGGTGCGGCTTCAAGTTGTGCTGATGCCAAATGCGCTGCACGGTCGCGGAACTCACACCCTGCGCTTGCGCCATCATGCGCGTACTCCAGTGCGTCGCATTCTGCGGCTTGGTGTGAAGGGTCGCCTCCACGATCGCCCGTACTCGCGCCTCCGAGATCTCCGGCAGGCGACCGGGACGCGGTGCGTCTTTCTCCAGCCCGGCCAAACGCAGGGCCAGGAAGCGCTCGCGCCACAGTTGGACCGTCGGGCGCGACACTCTCAGGATCTCCGCAATCTCCTGGCTCTCGACGCCCGCGGCCGCGAGTTGCACGATTTGCGCGCGTTGCACCTGTCGCACCGGCAGGCTGCGACTCCGCGACCAGGAGTCCAGCGTCGCCTCCTCCTCGGGGCTGAGCACGATGGGGGGAGCGTGACGACTCATCGTACATCATACAACCTGCCTCTGTATAAGGCAAGTTATTTCTGAGACACTACACTTGAACAGTTCGAGCCGCCGCCGCGCGGCGGCGATGTCGTCTCGTCGCTGCGACGTACGCCGCGACGTTCACGAGGATGACGAGACACCCTAACACCCACTGAATCTGCCGGGTCAACCCGCTGGGATAAAGCGCGCGAAGCAAGTAGTGCTGAATGAAACCGCCGCTGTAGGCGGTTTCACCGGCGCGCTCGCGAAGGGCGTTCTCCAGCGGCGTCAGCGGACACGTCCAACCGCCGAATTCGATGAGCGCCGCCCACACGGCCGCTGGAATGTGCAACCACGCAATCCAAGGACGCCGAATCGCCAGGAGCCCACCCGCGACGGCGAAAACGACGAACGCCGCATGGACAACGACGACCGAATCCGCGAGCCAACCGTACATCATGGAAACTTGCCACACTTCATCGGACAGAAGCGAGTGCGGTCCGCATCGGGCAGGCGAATGCGTTCGATCACATACCGATCGACGGCCGATCGTTCTGGCCATAACATTGTCCCGAATCCCTCTCGAGGCTGTTCGCATGCGGACGTCCGCTCTCGTCGCACTCGCGATCGTCATCTCCGTTGCAGACGCCCCCGCCCGCGTTCAAGGCCAGTCCGTTCCCAGCGCGGATGAGATCATCGCACGCTATCCGCAGCGTGTCGGTGGCGCCCAGCGTCTGCGCGCCGTGCAATCCGTGCGTCGGTACGGGAAATACTACGGCGGCGGCGGCTTCGAGGCGGTCGTCACGAACGAGAACCGCCGCCCAAACCTCGTGCGCGAAGAATTCACGTTCGGCGGACTGACCGGCGTCACGGCGTTCGACGGCAAGGCCGGCTGGAAGATCGAACCCTGGGCTGGAAAGAAGGACGCCGAACCTCTCGGCGAGGACGAGATGAAGGGCATCGTCGAAGACTCGGAATTCGACGATCCGCTCTTCAACTGCCAAGGAGCGCGGCAACACGGTCTCCCTGGTCGGTCTGGATCAGATCGAGGGCACCGACGTCTACAAACTTCGTGTGACGCTCGCGAGCAACGGCGACGTCCGCACGTACTATCTCGATGCCGAGTCGTGCGTGCCGATCAAGTACGAGGTGAAGCGCACCGTGCGCGGCGCGGAACGCTGGTTCGAAGTGGAGCTTGGCGACTATAAGGAAGTGCAGGGTGTGCTCTTTCCCTTCGCCGTCGCGATCGGCGCGAAGGGAAGCACCAGCGCCGACAAGTCGCAGTACGCGTGGGAGCGCATCACCGTCAATCCGGTGCTCGACGATCGCCGGTTCACTCGGCCGGCGCCCGGCGAGAAGGTCGGCTCCGCCGAGACAGCGGCGCAGCCGGGCACGACGGGGCCGAGTCCGGCGACGATTCCGGCGCCCGCGATGCACGGCGGCGGCGCGCACGGCAACGGTCGTCGCCGGCGTCGACTCGGAGACCATCTCCGGACTCGGCGCGCGCAACATCGGCTCGGCGGTGATGTCGGGACGCGTGACGTCGGTCGCGGCCGTGCACGAAGGCGATCGGCTCACCGTCTATGTCGGCGCCGCGAGCGGCGGCGTGTGGAAGTCGACGAACGGCGGCACCACGTTCACGCCGAAGTTCGACAAGCAGGACGTGCAGTCGATCGGCGCCATCGCGATCGATCCGAAGGACCCAAAGACCGTCTGGGTGGGCACCGGCGAGAGCTGGATGCGCAACTCGCGTCTCGCTCGGCGACGGCATCTACAAGATCCACCGACGGCGGCGAGAACCTGGACGCAACATGGGGCTCAGGCAATCCGAGCACATTGTGAAGATTCTCGATCGATCCCACGAACACGAACACGGTGTACGCGTGCGTGCCGGGCAAGGCGTTCAGCGACAGCGACGACCGCGGCGTCTATCGGACGACCGACGGCGGCAAGACTTGGACGAAGGTGCTCGCCGGCGCGAACGCCTCCACCGGCTGCTCGCTGCTGTCGATGGACCCGGCGCAGCCGCGGACGATCTACGCCGGCATGTGGGACTTCCGCCGCAAGGGATGGACATTCCGCTCCGGCGGCGACGGCCCGGACCGCCCCAGCGCGAGCGGCCTATTCAAGAGTACTGATGGCGGCTCGACGTGGACCGCCCTCGACGAGAAGAGCGCGAAGGGGCTGCCGGCCAAGCCGTGGGGACGCGTCGCCGTCACCGTCGCGCCGTCCAAGCCCAACGTCGTCTATGCCTTCATCGAAGCCGTGCCGCCGCTCAACGGTCTCTATCGCTCCGAAGACGGCGGCGCGACGTGGGAGCTCCGCGACCGCAGCCAGAACATGCTGTGGCGTCCGTTTTACTTCGCGAATCTGATCGTCGATCCGAAGAACGAGAACCGCGTCTTCAAGCCGGACGGCTCGCTCATCATGAGCACCGACGGTGGCGCTTCGTTCTCGAACATCAGCGGCTGCGGCCCACGGCGACTTCCACGACGTCTGGGTGGACCCGCAGAACTCGCGATCACCTGATCGCCGGCGACGACGGCGGCCTGTGGTACTCGTACGATTCCGGCGACAAGTGGTGGAAGGCCGAGACCCTGCCAATCTCGCAGTTCTACCACGTGAGCGTCGACAACGACAAGCCGTACAGGGTCTACGGCGGGCTGCAGGACAACAGCTCGTGGATCGGCGAGTCGCAGTTCCCCGGCGGCATCGCGAAGGCGCAGTGGGAGAACCTCTACGGAGGCGACGGCTTCTGGATGTTCGCCGATCCGAGCGATCCCACCTATGTCTACGCGGAATCGCAGGGCGGCTACATCGGCCGCATCAACCGCAAGACGCACGAGATCCGCGACATCCAGCCGCTCGCGAGCTACAAGGAAAAGAAGCTGCGCTTCAACTGGAACGCGCCGATCCACCTGAGCCCGACGAAGAGCGGAACGCTCTACATCGGCTCGCAGTACCTGTTCCGATCGCGCGATCATGGCCAGACGTGGCAACGGATCTCGCCCGATCTCACGACGAACGACACCACGAAACAGCAGCAGGAGCTGTCCGGCGGCGTGACCGTCGACAACTCGAGCGCCGAGACGCACACGACGATCTTCGCGATCGGAGAATCGCCGAAGGACTCGATGACCGTGTGGGCCGGCACGGACGACGGCAACCTTCAGCTCACGCGCAACGGCGGCAAAACGTGGACGAACGTCGTCGGCAACATCCAGGGTCTGCCGAAGTTCGCGTGGGTCTCGAGCGTTGAGCCCGGCCATTTTGCCGCCGGGACGATCTATGCGACGTTCGACCTGCACACCTTCGGCGACAATCGGCCGTACGCGTACCGCTCGACGGACTTCGGCAAGACGTGGACGCCCCTCGTCGCGCAAGGCGCGCCAGTGCGCGGCTACGCGCACGTGATCAAGGAAGATCTCGTCAACCCGCAGCTGCTCTTCCTCGGAACGGAGTTCGGGCTCTACGTTTCCGTCGACGGCGGACAGCATTGGGCGCGCTACAAGGGTGGCAACATGCCGCCCGTCGCGGTTCGCGATCTCGCCATCCATCCGCGCGACGACGATCTCGTGATCGCAACGCACGGCCGCGGCATCTGGATCGTCGACAACATCACGCCGCTTCGCAAAATGACGCCGGCCACGGTCGCACGCGGCGGCGCGTTCGTCGACACGAGGCCGGTCGTGCAAGCGCTGTCGGTATTCGGCGGCTGGGCGAATGGCGATGCGGAGTTCGTGGGCGCGAATCCCGCCGGTGACGCCCCGATCACCTACTATCTCCAGAAGCGGCACATCTTCGGCGACATGAAGCTCGAGGTGTTCGATTCCGCCGGAACGCTCGTGCAAACCCTGCCCACCGGAAAACGACGCGGGTTGAGCCGTACGGCGTGGTCGATGCGCATGGCGCCGCCTCGTGTGCCGACGGCGGCATCGGCCGCGTTCGTCGTCGGCCCTCGCTTCCTCCCCGGCCGGTACACGGTCAAGCTCACCGAGGGAGATTCGACCTACTCGACGTCGCTGCGCGTCGTCGGCGACGGCCGTGTGTCCCATGCCGCGGCGGATCGCGCGGCGCAGTTCAAGCTCGCCGTGACGCTCTCCGGTTTGCTGAATCAAATGACGTCGGTCGTCGATCGCATGAATGACGTGCGCGGCTCGCTAGACGATCGAGAGACCGGTCTCGCGACACTGGACACACTGCTCCAGGCGCTCCAGCGCGGCTCGGCGCAGGTGGACACGATGCGCAAGAAGATCGTCGCGACGAAGGAAGGCGGCATGATCACCGGCGAGGAGCGCCTGCGCGAGAACCTTGCCGAGCTCTATGGCAGCGTCGTCGGGTACGAAGGCGTGCCGTCCGAGATGCAGGTACAGCGCACGTCCGCGATCGGGCGCGAGCTCGGCGATGTGACCCTGCAATTCGACAAGTGGATTCAGATCGAGCTACCGAAGATCAACAAGCTGCTCGAGGGGCGGGGCCTGCGCAGAATCGAGCCGGCGCGAACGTCGCCATAGCGCCGGCGCCGGCCTGGAGCGAACTCGCCACAGCCAATAGACGAGCGTCACGAACACGGCGAGTGGCGGCACGAGGAGCAGCGGGTAGATCCGGATCGACTTCGGAATGACCTTCGCTTGCCCCAGGAAGAAAGAAAACGCGGCAATGAGCAGCGCAACGGACATTCGCCAGAGGTGGCGCGTCAGACGCGGCGCGCCGCGAATCGACTCGACACCCCCCGACCGGATCAGCCGCACATCGCCGATGGTTGCGAGTCCCGCGATGAACGCGAAGATGAAAAACGGCGGCGCCGGCATGCCGTGGACCGTGCCGGTAGGACTCGCGAGCGCCCGAAGCCCGAAGCCGAGCAGCGCCGCACCCACGCCCACCGGAACGACGAGCAACCCGATCGACGCCGAGCGCGAGCTCGCGATGGAAGGCTTGACCGTGCTGATCGCGGTGATCACCAGATACGCCGTCAGCATTCCCACCGGCGCGTTCGCCTCCGGCGCCACGTTCCACACGAGTGCGATCGTCGCGCCGACGAGCGACATCGCAAGCATCGCGTAGACGAACAGCGTTCCACTGGCGCGATGCACCGTCGCGCCTTTCGCGGCGTAAAGCGCGACGAACCCGGACAGAATACCGAGCGCGCCAGCGACGATGTGCACCGTCAGCACGGTGATTCGCATCGATCGGGCTAAGCACGCATGGCGACCGCCGGATCGATTCGTGCCGCCCGCACCGCCGGGATCCAGCACGCGCCGATGCCGATTGCGGCCATCATCAGCACGACGCCGACGAACGTCACCGGATCGTGCGGCGCGACGCCAAACAGCAGCCCGCGAATCGCGCCGGTCGTTGCGAACGCGCCGCCGACGCCAAGCAGCAAACCCAACACGACGAGCACGCCGCCCTCCCACAAAATCATTCGCTCCACGCGTCCGCGGTCGGCGCCGAGGCTCATCCGAATGCCGATCTCGTTCGTGCGCGCGCTCACGGAGAATGCCAGCACACCGGCGATGCCCACGGACGCGATGAGCAGCGCCAGAACACCGAACAGCGAGAGAAGCTGCGCGTTGAGACGCCGCGGTGCGATGCTTCGATCCTTGATCTGTGCGATGGTCAGCACATTCTCGATCGGAACCGTCGGCGCGATGCGGTGAGCAATCCGCGTCGCTGCGGTGGCCAGCGCCGCCACGTTGCTGTCCGCGCGAATCACGAATCCGCCGCCCAGCGCGAGCTCCTGCGCAAATGGCATGTACATCGCCGGCGTGAACTCGGCGTCCAGTCCTCCGTCGCGCGTGTTGCCGACGACGCCCACGATCGTGCGCCACTCGGGGCTGAACGGAGTGAAGCGCAACACGTCTCCCGTCCACGCCGCACGCTTGCCGACCGGATCCTCGCCCGGAAAAAGCTTGTCCGCGAGCACCTGGTTGATGATCACGACTCGCGCGCCGCCCTGGCGATCGGTCGTGGCGAACGCGCGCCCTCTCAGAAGCGGGATCCCCGACGCGCGGAAAAACGCTGGATCGGCGGTGCGCATCTCCGCGTGCGGTATCGCCTCACCTGGCGCGGGCGCCCTGCCTTCCGCCTTGACGTCGAGGGCGACCGACGCTTCGCGCAACGGCATGTTCGAGCCGACGCCGACGTCCACGATACCCGGCAGGGCCAGAACCTCGCGGCGAATCCGGTCATATCCCTCTTTCGCGGCGGCGTCGCTCGCCATGATTCTCGCGAAGTCTCCATCGGCGAACGACAGCAGCTGCAACGGCATCGTGAGCACTTCCTCGGTCCGCAGACCGGTGTTCACCTCGGAAAGTTGAATCATCGTTCGTGTGAGCAGACCGGCGCCGGCGAGCAGCATGACCGACACGGCGATCTGCGCGACGACCAGTCCGCGCTGGAGCCGTTGTCGCCTCAACCCACCACTCGATCGCCGCGCACCGATCGAGATCCACGCGGCGAGCGTGCCTTCCTTCGGAAGCGCCGCGACGAACGACAGCAGCAGCGCGACGCCGACGGACAGCGCGAGCGCGAAGCTCAGCGCGACGCCGTCGAGCCTGATCTCGCTCGACCGAGACGAGTACCGGGTCGCGAACGCGATGAGGAGTCGCACCCCGCCGATCGCGATGAGCACACCTACCACCGCCCCGGCCAGCGTCAACACCAGATTCTCGGCGAGCAACAACCGGCGCAGGCGCGCCACCCCGGCGCCGAGCGCCGCGCGTACGACGAGCTCGGGCTCGCGACGCACGCCGCGCATGAGCGTGAGGTTGACGACGTTCGCCGCGGTGATGATCAACACGAACGCGGCGGCGGCCATCAACAGCCACAGCGTGAGTCGCGCGCGTTCGCCGAGCGCCTCCTTGAAGGGGATGACCGCGATGCGGTAGTGCGATCCCGGATCGTATGCCTCCTTGTAGTCGCGCTGCATGTTCGCATAGGTCGCGGCGACTTCGGTCCTCGCCTGCTGTACCGTGGCGCCCGGTGCGAGCCGAGCGATCATCTCCGTCATGCGGTGCGTGCGCCCCTGGATCATCTGCGCGCTCAGGTGGTGCTTGCTCACCACCATGTTCATCAGCGCGTCCACGCGATCCGGAAAGCCGGGGGCCGCCTGCATGACGCCGATCACGGTCGCCGTTCCGGCCTCGAGCTTCACCTGCCGGCCGACGATCGCTGGGTCACCGCCGAAGTGGCGAATCCAGAAGTCATGCGTCAGCACCATCACGGCTGGGACGCCGGGACCGTCGTCGCTGGGCCGTGTCAGGCGTCCGAGCACCGGCGAGAGCCCCATCACGTCGAAGAAGTTTCCCGTCACGAGCCCGATGCTGATCTTGGTGACGTCGTCATGTTCCTGCAGAATCCCGTCCCACGGGGAGAATTCGGCGATTCCACCGAACGCCTTGGCGCCGGCGCGGAAGTCGTGAATCTCGGGAACGGAAAACAGAATGTTTTCGCCCGCCGGCCCGTCGACCGACTGCCGCAGATAGATGAGACGGTCGCCGTCGCGATGCGGGAGCGGCTTGAGCAGCACGCCGCGCACGACGCTGAAGATCGCCGTGTTGGCGCCGATGCCGAGCGCCAGCGTGATGATGACGATGGCCGTGAACGTGCGGCTGTGTCGCAGCGAGCGGAGCGCGTACCGGAGATCGGCGACCAGGCTCTCGAGCCACGGAAGCCCACGCTGCGCGCGGACGGCTTCCGCCGCCAGGGTGAGACCGCCCGAGGCCAGTTTCGCCCGGCGGTGCGCCTCGTTGGGCGACATTCCCCGGCGAACGTTCTCGGCGGTCTCCATCTCCAGATGCGCTTCGAGCTCCTCGCGGAGATCGTCGTCGCGTCGGTATCCGGTGAAGACGCCGGCGATGCGGGCGAGCGCGGCGCGAACGTATCTCATGGGGTCTCCCCGCCGCGGCGCGGCGCGAGAAAGGCGGCGATCAGATCGGCGGTCTGGTGCCATTCGCGAGTCTCACGCGCGAGCTGCTTGCGGCCCGCGGCGGTGAGCGAATAGAACTTCGCGCGGCGATTGTTTTCCGACTGGCGCCACTCCGCCGCGATGAATCCCTCTTGCTCGAGCTTGAGGAGCGCGGGGTACAGCGTGCCGTAGTTCACCGTGAGACGATGCTTGCTCGTCTCCTCGATGCGGCGGGCGATGCCGTACCCGTGCAGCGGCCCGAGGCCCTCGACGGTTTTGAGAATCATCAAGGCGAGCGTGCCTTGCTGCACGTCCAACTTCTCCGCCATGCGTCAGTCCTATGGGTTTCCAATACGACGGTAACGCCGGCGCCGCCAACGCGCAATAGCGTTCTTTCAGCGTCGGCCGCGCTCGCTCATCGGCGCTGCGCGAGCTCCAAGACGCGCGCGCTCCGGATGGACTCGGCCACGGTCTTGCCTCGCGCGTTCCTGTCGGTCCACCGAGCGCCATGCTCGATCAGGAGCCGAATGATCTCGAATTGCTCGCCGTGGGCAGCGAGACTCCCGCTGCCGCCGCGACCCGTTGTTTGAACCGCAAGGTGGAGCGGCGTGGAGCCGCTGCCGTTCTTGCGGCGCACGTCAGCGCCAAGTGAGAGCAGCGCGCCGACGGCTGCGGCGCACCGTGAGCGTACCGCACGATGCAGCGGCGCGACGCCGCCCGTGTCCGGCGCGTTCGGATCAGCACCGGCGCGAACCAGGTACTCGATGACGTCCGCCTGCCGGGTTGGATTCCAGTGCTTCGAGTCCGGCCCGCCGTCGGCCGCACAGTGCAGCGGCGTCGCTCCGCGGCGATTGATTGCGCGCGGATCGGCGCCGCGGTCGACGAGCTGGCGCGCCATGGCCGCATCATAGGCGGCGGCCGCGACGTGCAACGCCGTGTGACCGGCGTAGACGTACTGCTTCACCGCGTCGAGAAAGTACGCCGTCGACGCGGACCGAGTCGCGCCGGTGGCCTCGCGCTCGAGCGCCAATTCCGGAGACTTGGCCAGGAGCTTCGCGGTCCTCGCGTCATCACGCACCGCGATCGCCCGCAAGAGCGCCCGGAACGCGTCTCGTCGAGGTGTCACATGTCGCTCAGAGACACGTCGCCGGCGGCGTCACGCCAACGTGCTGAGTGCGCAACTGGACGCGCGTGCCGGGCGCGGTTGCATTCGCGCGCCACAGCTCCAACCACAGAGTCTGGGCATCGAGAATGGCGACGCGAACAGCGTCGGGTAAGGCATCGAGCTGCCGGAGCCACTTCGCCGTCGCCCACGCCTGCCACTCGTCGGGCCCGCCGTAGTCCCGTCCCATGATGTCCGGTGAGGGCACGCCGATCTCGTCGAAGTGAAAGCATCGAATGCCGGGAACGTTGCGAGCTGCCAGCATCCTGACCGCCGCGGTCTTTCCGGCACCCGATGCGCCAACGACCATGAGGGTGTGAAGGAGGCCACCCGGACCGCGACGCAAGCTCCCGTCGCGAAGTGGCTCCAGTAGAGCGGGCCAAACGTGAACAACGTTGGCGAGAATGCCGGCGACGGCGACGGCTTCCTGGGAACGGCGGGGCGGGCGTGCCGTCCATCGGTGCGAACCCGCGACATTTCGCTGGCTACGTGCGGCCGTAAGCATGTCGTGTATGTTTGTGTCCGCGGTCGTGTCCACTATCTCAACGAGGAGGAGCGGACGTGCCAGGACGCAGCGACTACGAGCGCGAGATTCAGGAGGCACGCCTCGGCGAGGGATGGCGAGCAACAGGTTCGAAACGCATCGTGAAGGTCACGGGAATCCCCGGGAAGGCAATGACATCGCAGATGCGCCTGAAGGGGATCACGACGCTCGATGAGGCGTGTCGGGAGGCGTCGCGACACCTACCGCCGCTTCCGCCGAGCAAACCCGGCTCCCCGAGTTTTGCGAGGATGGCGAAGGGGTACGTGACATTGGAGGAGTATATCGTCGGTCTGACGCCGTATCAGATTCAGCGCGCCCTTGGTCTCCAGTTGGGCGATCTGAAGGGCGGGTGTCGGGTCTATCGATTCAAGCGACCGCCGCAAGTTGGAGAGTACACGGGCGAGGGAACGGCCGACTTGCCCGGTGGGCTCGCACCTATCCCGGGCGCGCGAGAGAACGAAATGTGGCGCCGCCGGAACGGGCAGAATCCGGCGCCGATGTACCGCCCGGGCGATCCGCTGATTCCACAGTGGAGCCTCCAAGTCTGCCTGGAAGTGGAAACCCCGCCGTACGAGTTGGCGTCGGGAACTCCGTATCCGGTTAGGCCATAGCTGGACGGCGATTCCGGCGAAGCCAGTCAACAGGACGCGGTGGTGACGAGATCGCAAAGCGTCGCCATGTTCTTGAGTCGCGGCGATGTGGTTGGCGAACGCCATTGAGACCTGCCAGCAGTCAGAAGGAAGGCGAGGAGAGTCATAGGTGCCGCGACGTCCTGCCCGGGAGTACGCGTGGATCTCGATCATTGCTACGTCAACATTCGCGGGTCGGAACGCAACCGCGCGGTCTACCGGATCGTCAGCGTCAAGCGCCTCTACGAGCTGTTCGAGCGGCGGGTCAACACACTCGTGAAGCCGATCGTGTGGGACGATCCGTTCGAGAATTTCATTCTTCGGCTGAAGGGGAGGCTTCCGTCAGGCCAAACCGTCGAGTTCGGCCAGCGATACGATTTCTACGGCCAATGCTGGACCATGGTCGGCGCCTCCGACGCGATGTGGCGGATTTATTCGAGCGACAAGCAGTCAGTCCGGATCAAAGTGCGGCTACGAACCCTGGTCGAGTCGCTGGCGCCCGTCGCGGTCGGCATCGTGCTGCTCGGCAAGGTGCGCTATCTGCCGACCGAAGGGCTAGTACGCTGGTCGAAGCGCGTGCTGCGCGACTCTGAGATGCCCGACGTCCGACTGCTTGGCAGAACGCTGCTGGTCAAGCGACTCGCGTTCTCTCATGAGCAGGAGATTCGGCTTCTGTACTTCAACACGCGAGACGCCCATCCGCTTCGCTATCTGTACCGTATCGATCCGCACGCCTTCGTCGAGGAGATCGTCGTCGACCCACGGCTGTCGAGCGACGAGGCGACGAAGGTCATGGGCGAGATTCGAGCGACGACCGGATTCCGCGGCCGCATGGCCCACTCAGATCTCTACGCGGCGCCACGTGACTTCGTGCTTCGCCTTGGCTCGGCGTACTCGGAGCTTCCGCGCCACGGCATCCGCGTGACATATGAGGGCGAACTACGACGAAGGACGTCGTCCGCGGCACTCGCGGAGACACAGATTGTGCTGCCGGTGAACGATCACAGATTCGAGCGCGGGCGATGATGGCTCACGAGAACGCGAACATCGACCCTCCCTGTGAGGTTGTCGGCCGCTACATGGCGCCAGCTGACGCCGCGCAGTGATCGCTGTGCGTCCATCGCGGCATACATGCCGAGGATGTCGAAGTCGTTCATGGGGCTGGACGCAAAAGGGAACGCCCAATATCAACGTGGTTGCTCGTCCAACTCGTAATCCAACGCGAAAGGATATTCGGTGCCATGGCCAACAGCGGAGCTGCCGTCTCCCAGAAGTCCACGCAGCTCTCCGGTCGCCGAGCCCGGGACGACGGAATAGGACTCCCGCGCCTGGCCGCTCTCGAATACTCCGCGTCGCTGGAGCACGAACGAGCCGGACCTGCCGTCGAGTCGTCCGGTGATCCGCTCGAGCCCCACGAACGTCGCCGAGCCGTCGCTCCGGTACATCATGAGGTACTCGACCTGTCCTTCTCCTTCGATGCCGCCGGTAAACGTCTTGGTCACGCTGGCCCGAGTGAGCTTCGGGATGCCCTCGCCCTCACTGTAGGGTTTCTCATCCCAGCTCTTGATCGCGAACCGCGCATTCGCGCTCCTTTTCATGTGCATCCGTCCTGGTGGATTGTCGACAGAAATGACGTTGGCCTGCAAGCCACTGAGAAGAAAGCCGACCCGGATGGAACGGCGCCCGACCCTTACCGTGCGCTCTTTCTGATTTCCTTGACGCCGAGATTGAGCTCGCGACGCAGCAACACTCTGAGCGTGGCGCCGTCGGCGTAGCCGACGCGCGCGGCGATTTCATCGACGCTCGCGTTGCCGGTTTTCAGCAGATGGACCGCGCGTTCGACGCGCAAGCTCTGAAAATACGACAGCGGCGACTTGCCGAGGACGTCCTGCATGTGCCGCGCGAGCGTCCGTTTGCTTGCGCCGACGGCCTTGGCCGCCTCGTCGAGCGAAAAGCCGCGCGTCAGCCGAGCGCGAGCCCACCCCTCGAAGCGCTGCACGATTGGGTCGTCATGCACCAGATGGTCGGCCAGCGCATAGGCGGATTGTGACGGCCGCGAATCGACGATGAGGTACTTCGCGGTGAGCGCCGCGAGCTGTGGACTGACGCTGCGCACCAACCAGAGCGCGAGATCGACGTGGCCCAGCGCGGCGCCCGCGGTGACGAATCGGCCGGATTTCACGATCATGTTCGATTCGTCCAGCGCCACGTCGGGATACCGCTTTCGAAAGAGCGGAGCGAGCCACCACGTCGTCGTGGCCTGGTGGTGGTCGAGCAGCCCGGACTCGGCCAGCACGAATGTGCCGACGCAGGCCGCGGTGACCATGGCGCCCTGGCGCGCCCATCGACGCAGGACGTCCGCGGCGTCGCGAACGTCCGGCCTTCGCAGTACCACCTCCAGCGGGCCAGGCATCTTGAACCCGAGCGCGGGAACGACGACGAGGTCCGGCGCTCGCGCCCCGGCGGGACGGACTGGGACCGCGAGGCCCTGCGAGGTCTTGACCACCTTTCGAAGGCCGACGATTCGTGGCTCGAACCGTGCGACGGCAAGGCCGGCGAGCTCGATGAGCTCGTTCGCCGTTTGAAAGACGTCGAGGACGGCGGAGAGCCCCAGGTCGAAGACGCCGTCGAGCACGAGGAAATTGACGCGCATGGCAAATATGATAACAAAAATGGCGTTCTTGCCAATACCCTCCACGCACGATCGCCCCTAAGCTCAGCGAGGCAGGACACACACCCGACCGGAGACATGAAAATGCTGACACGCAGCTTGTTTGTTCGTTTGGAGGCGAAGCCGGGGAAGGAAGACGAAGTCGCGGCGTTCCTGAACCAGGGGCTCCAGCTCGCCAACGCGGAGGCGACGACGCCGCTCTGGTTCGCTCTCCGCCTCGGCAAGACCACGTTCGCGATTTTCGACGCGTTTCGCGACGAGGCAGGCCGTCAGGCGCACCTCAATGGACCGATTGCCCAAGCGTTGATGGCGCAGGCGCCGACGCTGCTCGCGGCGCCCCCGGCGATCGAGCGACTCGACGTGCTGGGAGCCAAAGTCGCGTAGCAACTTGCGCGCGGCGGATCGACCTTCGCCGCCGCTCGCGCACCGATCGACTCACGACCGGCGCGGCCCGATCAGCGAATGGTATCGAGACATTCGTCGCGGCCGCGCCGGCGTGGCGGCCGCACCTGCCGCCGCGACCTCTAACTCTTGGCGCTGGACTTGTTGAGCGTCACGGCGGCGCGAATCAGAGTCTTCAGCGCCTTCTCGTCGATCTTCTCATCCTCGTGAAAATCGATCGCGCGCCTTGTGTTCCCTTCGAGGCTCGAGTTGAAGAGGCCCGACGGGTCCTTCAGAGCCGCCCCTTTGGCAAAGGTCATCTTCACGGCCTTCTTGTACACTTCGCCCGTGCAGATCAATCCGTCGTGCGACCACACCGGGACATCCCACTTCCACTCCTCGACGACGTCGGGATCGGCCTGCTTGATCAGGGTACGGAGCCGGCCGAGCATCTCGCCGCGCCAGTCGCTCAGCTCCTTGATTCTCCCGTCGATCAGCTGAGAGGCCGTCTTGCTGTTCGGCGAATCGCTCTTCTTCATAGCCATTTGCTCTTCCTCGGTCCCATGGCGTTTTGAAACGGGGCGACGAGACTGCAAACTTCGGCGCTCCGCCCTCGTCGTTCAAGCCCTCGTTGACTGACTGCGGAGCGCACATCGTGTAGGCTGAAAAAGCGAGTTTACACGAGAGCGAGTGGGTCGGGCTGAGAGAAGAGCGCGGGCGCGCCGCCCGTGTGGAGAAAGACGACGGTTTCCCGCGGCGGGATTTCCCCGGTTCGCACGTCGTGAATCAACCCCGCCATCGCCTTTCCGGTGTAACACGGGTCGAGCAGAATGGCTTCGGTCCGCGCCAGCAAGCGGATGGCGTCCAAGCATTCCGCGCTCGGAATGCCATATCCTTCGCCGATGAACCGTTGGTCGGTGACCAACTCCGACGGCTCGGCGCGAATTGGCAGCCCGAGGAGCGTCGCGGCGTCATTCATGAGACGCGCGGCGCGGCGCTGCTTCTCGTCCTCTCCGGCGCTGACCGCGATGCCGCACAATCGATACTCGGCGCGGAACACCCGAGCGCCGAGCTCCAGTCCGGCCTGTGTGCCGCGCGAGCCGCTCGCATAGTAGACGCGATCGACACGCATTCCCGACGCGGCGATCTGTTCCTGGAGCTCGCGCGTGCCGTCGACGTAGCCGAGTGCTCCGATGGGACTCGAGCCGCCGATGGGAATCACGTATGGCCGGCGGCCACTTTTCGTCAGATCGTCCACGACCGCGGCCACCTTCTCGACTTCGTCCGCGGCAACGGCAAAGCGAGGGTCCGGATTTGCTTCAATAAAGTGAATGGTCGCACCGAATAGCCGATCGAGGAGCAGGTTTCCTTGCAGCGGCGGGTCGACGCGATGCGCGGACAGCACGAGCACGCAGTCGAGTCCCACGGCGCGCGCGGCGGCCGCCGTCATTCGCGCGTGATTGGATTGCGTGGCGCCGCTCGACACCACGACATCGGCGCGCCGCTCCAACGCATCGGCCATCAGAAACTCGAGCTTGCGCGCCTTGTTGCCGCCGAGCGCGAGCCCGGTGAGGTCGTCGCGCTTGATGAGGATTCGTGGACATCGGGCCGTACCGCCGAGCGCGTCGCGGAAGCGATGCGCTTGGACCATGGGCGTCGGCAGTGTCGCGAGAGAGACGCGTGGCTGCGAATCGAGCGTCAGGGCGGAGGAATCAGTGGAGGTCGTCGTCATTGGGGCGCACGGCGCCGGGATCGATGTCGCGGAAATAGTGCTCGCGTGTGAGCTCGAACACCATGGTGTCGCGGGGATCGCCGCGCGGTGTCTTGGTGTTCTTCTCGAGCGTCGTGATGTAGGTGAACCCGAGGCGGCGCGGGACCGCGGCGCTGGCGAGGTTCGCGGGGTCGCACCGAATCTCGATCCGGTCGACGACGCGGGTTGCGAAGGCCGCCACGATCAGCGCGGCGGTCGCTTCGGTCGCGTAGCCGTGACCCGTCTCGCGCGCATCCAGCCAGTAGCCCATCTCCAGCGCGTTCGGCCCGATCTCCGCGTGCAGGCCGCAGGCGCCGATGATCGCCGAGTGGTTGGCGCGGCGAATCTCGTAGCCCCAACTCTCGGTCCGGTTGAAGCTCGCGGCGAACTTCTCGACCCGCTCTTCGATCACGCTGAGCGGAGACGGTTCCTGCATTGCCCACGGCATCCATGCCTGCAAGTGCTCGATGTTCGCGTCGATGACGGCTTTGAGCGCGGGCGCGTCGCCGACGGTATGTCGCTGAAGCAAGAGTCGCTCGGTCTCGATCCTTTCTGGAAGCGCGACGTCAGTCCACCATTCCGCTGGTGTCGTCTCGGTCATTCCGGAATATGGGGTCGCCTTGCGCGCGAGGGTACATTCACGCGATGGACACCGGCCGCCTCGAGGCGTTCAGCGACGGCGTCGTCGCGATCCTCATCACCATCATGGTGCTCGAGCTCAAGGTGCCGCACGACGCGTCGTGGGGCGCGCTCGTCGAGCTCGAGCCGGTGTTGCTCGCCTACGTGCTGAGCTTCGTCAACCTCGGCATTTACTGGAACAACCATCACCACTTGATCTACGCCACGGAGCGCGTGAGCGGTCCCGTGCTCTGGGCGAATCTCCATCTTCTCTTCTGGCTGTCGCTGATACCGTTCACGACGGCGTGGATGGGCGAGAACTCGTTCGCGACGGTGCCGACGGCCGCCTACGGCTGTGTGTTGCTGGCGTCGGGGGTCGCGTACACGATCCTCGTTCGCGCGATCATCAAACAGGACGGTCCGAGCTCGAAGCTCGCCGCCGCCATCGGCAGTGATCTCAAGGGGTATCTCTCGCTCGCATTGTACGTCGCCGCGATTCCGCTGGCGTTCGTGCGCAACTACATCGCCGGCGCGATCTATGCCTTCGTCGCCTTGATGTGGCTCGTGCCCGATCGTCGAATCGAGCGTCGCGTGCAGCGCTAGCCGGTCACGGCGTCCGTCGCGACGCGGGCGATGAAGAGGCCTCGCCCCGACGGCCCCTTCGCGTCATGCGTGACCTCGAGCCCCGCTTGGCGGAAGCATTCGAGCATCTCGTCCGTCGTGAACAGTCCGAGCTCGTGCACCTCACTCGCGCGCTCGATGCCGGTCGGCCGGCCGATCAGATACTCGAAGCAGAGGCGCGACATTCGACCGTCGACTTCCGTGAAGCTCATCCGGGCGACTTTGACGTCGTCCGCGCCGCCTGAATTCACCGTGATATGCCCGGGTTGGAGATTGCCCGGCGCAAACCAGGGCTCGACGAGCATGATGCCGCCATCCGCCAGGTGCGCACGGAAGCACTCGAGCGTGCGACGCACGTTGTCCAGCGTTCGCACGTAGCCGATCGAGCTGAAGAGGCACATGACGACGTCGTATCGTCGCGCGACCGAGAACGACGTCATGTCGGCCTCGTAGACGGATCCGCGCGGGAGCTTGGCACGAGCGATCTGGACGAACGCTGGATCCAGATCGAGGCCATCGACGCCGAACCCGAACTGCTCCGTCAACCGACGCGCGTGCTCGCCGGTGCCGCACGCAACGTCCAGAATCGTTGCGGCGTGCGGACGCTCTTGCCGAATGAGCGCCGCCAGCTGGGCCGTCTCAGCCGCGTAGTCCTTGAAGCCGGAATAAATCAGATCGTACAGCTCGGCTGATGCGCTGAACACGACGGCCTCGCTACGTTTTCTTCTGCCGCGCCGACTCGGCCGCCATTCTGCGGTCGATCGGCGTCGACGCCACGATCTCACCGATCACGTCGAGCGGAAGCTCCTCGAGCGATTTGAACCGCAGACAGCTCTTGCCCATGTCGAACTTTCTGCCCGCGGCCTCGTAGGCGGCGGCGAGCTTGTCCATCAAGGTCTTATTGATGGAGACGCCGGTGAGGTACAACGCATAGTTGTTCTTCTGCGCCGCGAGCGCGACGTACATCAATGGCTGCTTGTTGTACGTGTCGGGATAGCGACTGAGCGGAATCTCGTACGACAGCATGCCCCAGTTCATCCTCTCGACGTATCCCTTGGGCAGGTGCTTCTTCACCACGGCGCGGACGGCGGCGACCACTTTGCGCCGGTCCGGCGGCAGGCTCGCGAGGTATGCGGCAGGCGTCGTCTCTTTGCTTGAAACCATGGCGTCCGTCCCCCGAGTTGCCGTCTCTCAGTCTGGCTGGTCCTGCGCGTCGAGCCCATGTCGATCGTTCGATGATGCCGACGGTGGGCGAGCAACCTCCCACGTCGCCGGCCGCCGGAACGCGAGGCATGTCATCTCGAACTCGACCGCCTCGAACATCTCCTCGCGCTCGACGGCGAGCTCGAGATGGTATTCGTCCGGAAGGTCTTGGAAGCGCAACGATGCCGACGCAATCGGCAAGATCATGGAGAAATCCTTCGAGACTTCGTGGCGAATCACACAGCCGGGTCGGAGCGCGCCCGCGGTCAGCCGCGCATCGAGATGGAGGATGCGAGCGTTGCGATCGACCCACCCGCGATGGACTTCGACGGTTCCGATCGGAACCGGCAGTGGATGCGACGCGACCGGCCCAATGCCGTCTTCCCAATGAAAGGCGGGCTTGAGGTACGTGACGGCGCGATCCCAATGCTCGTGCGTCCGGCGCCCATGCAGCATCGGCTCGATCCGGGTGAGAGGAATTCGAAGGTTGTCGGCTTCGATCAGGAGGTTCTCGAGAAACCCGACCATGAGCAAGCCTTCCAGCCGCTCGTCGCCGCGGCTGGCCGCATCGATGAAGAGCGCCTCCAACGCATCTCCGATGTCGACCAACACATCCGAGCGGGAAGTCAGTAGCTCGCGCACGACGAACCTGACCAACTCATACAGATTGACGAAGGGCATCTCGTCGTCGTAGGTGCCCTCCGCGACGACTTCGCGCCAGCGCGTCTCGAAGCCGGGAACAGCATTCCGAAGGGCCATCCAATCCGAATCGCGGAGTTGCCGATCGTCCTCGGTCATGGCGTCAATGGACTCGGTCGCAGCTGGAAGTGAATCACCTTGCTCGTCGTTCCTTTTCCAGTCTCCATATGGAACGGCGCGCGCGTACTCACCGTCGCCCACAGGCCGCGTCCTCTCCAGCCTGCGTTCGGATCGTCGATGCGGCCGTCCATCCACTTCGTGTAGAAGCCGAGCGGATAGGGAACGCGCAGCTTGACCCACTGGCCGTCCTTGAGCGCGAGCAACGCCTCGGACGCGTTGCCAGTGTTGATCGGTGTGTTCCGCCCAAGGCCCAGCGCGTCGAATTGATCGACCCACGTGTAATAGCTAGCCTCCACGCTCCCCGGGTCATTCAGATTCCGGAATTGCGGCAGCGGCTCCGCGTAGAAGGTCCACCCTTCGGGACAATGCTGTCCCGTCGCCGTCGGACCGTTGAGTAGCCCAGTGCACTTCCGGCGGTCGAAGCTGGCCATATGGCCGCTCGCCATGGCAACCCACGCGACGCCATTCCGGTCGATATCCATGCCGCGGGGCGAGTACCCGATCGTCGGCACCTTCGGGTTGTCGAGAGGAGGCTCATAGTACTCCGCCAACGCCGTCTCCGGCGGATGCGCGCCAGGCATCAGCCGCACGACGGCGCCGGGATAGCCGAGCACCGACCCCCAGACCGACCCGTCCGGCGCCGGGGCAACGGCATAGAATCCGGCGTTGATGCGATGATCCTTCATCGGATCGACCGGTTGATTCGGCTCCGTGTACTCACCGCGTTTGCCGTCGCCGTTCGTGTCGAGAATGAGCGCCGTCCACCCCTGCGATCGCTCCTCGTCGCCGGTTTCTTCGAACAGCTTGGTGTCCAGCCATCCGATGACTGCCCCGCCGCCACTCGTCCACAACGTGCGATTCGCGTCCTCGGCGAACATCAGGTGGTGCGTGCCGAAGCAGGTGTTGATGTGCGTGAGCTTCTTCGTCTTCGGATCGTACATCGCGAGCTGTCGCCCCGAGCGGTTGAGCGGGTACAGCTTTGCCGACGGGTGCGTCGACCCCGCCTTGCAGAAGGCCGGATCGTCCGCCGGCCGGATCGTCGACGTGATCCAGACGCGCCCCTTCTCGTCGAACATCGGATTGTGGACGTTGTTCTTGCTCGTCCAGATGGCCTCGTCGCCCCAGTACGCCGACGGCGCGCCGGTGTTCGGCCCCGTCGCAGGTCGTGTCGACGGATCGCGCACCGTGAGTGGTACACGGCCGATCGTGTTGTGCACGGGGTCGAGCACAGGCAGATAGTCGCTGCTCAGCTCGAGCGAACCGTAGAGCAACCCGTTGGCGTTGAGCGTCGGATTCCGGCGATCGGTCGACACGACGTCGTGGAGATAGGACTTCGGATCGGCCCAGTCCCACTCCGTGATGACGAGATTTCGCTCGATGCCCTGCGGACGTGGGGGCTCGGCGGTCGGCACGTCGCCCGCGGCGATTCGGTCGGTCCACTCCGCGAACATTGTGAGCGCGCGCGGCTTGCCGAGACCGTCGATCGCCGAGAGCATCTGCGACCCGGCCTGTCCCGATTGGACCCGCCGCTCCCACGCCGCGGTGCTTGGATGGATGTCGCGATACGCCGCCGGCAACTCGCGCGTGCCCTTGCTGCCGAGTTGGTGGCAGGCCATGCAGGTGCCGGACTTGATCGTTCTGATCCAGTCGCCCTGTGATTTCAAGTTCGCCGAGATTCCGTTGCCGTTCGGTGGAAGACCGGTTCCGGGAAACTCGTTCTTGTCGGGCACCGCGAGCATCGAGAACCAATACCCGGCGGGATAGTACGCGGCAGCGGCGCGCTTGCTGGGCGCGGGGACGGCCTCGAGGTTCAGCGTCTTGCCACCCGTCGACGTCGATTTCGGTGAATCGACCAGACCATAGCCGCGAACCCAGACGCGGTAGCTCGCCTTGGGAAGATCGGGGATGAGATAGCGGCCCTGATCGTCGGTCACGACGATGCGCACGAATTTCGTCGGAAGGTCGTTGGTTTCGGCGATCACCCACACGCCAGCTTCCGGTCCGCGCGGTCCGGTCACGACTCCTCTGATGTCGTTCTCCGCGACTCGAACCTGCGATGCGTGTCTGGGCAAGTACGCGGCAGCGAGCAGCGCGGCGCCAGCCGCAACTCCGCTCATGCGCATGAAGCTCTTCGTCGTCATGCGGCGATCCCTCGGAATGTGGCGACAGAGCCGATCGAGGCAGATGGCTCGCGATCGCCTCTATCATCATCCGATCAGAGGGAAATCACAAGGCACAGTCACGCCGCGGATGCCGGCGGCGCAACGCGATGCTGGGAATCTGTCGGGCGCCTCGGCTATCGCGCCTCGAGCGCGTCGAGCGTGCCACCGAATGCCCAGCCGCCGCCGACTTCGATCACGGCGAAGACGATCTCGTTCCGTCCTTTCTCGAGTGGCACGTATACGGCGTCTCCGACTCGCGCCATGATGCCCAGGTCGTCGCGGAAGCCCTGCGGGTTCATCGCGAAGGCGACCGGCTGCCCGTTCACGTAGATGACGACGCCGTCGCTGTAGCAGAATTGCAGGCGCCGGAGCTCATCACGCGGCGAATCGATCGTCGTACGCGCGTAGACGATCCTCGAGCCCGGCAGCTTTCCGGTCATCACACTATCGGCCAGCACCTCGCGCGTTCGCGGATCGGCGGGCAGGCCGCCGCCGTTTGGCTGTTCGCGATAGCGGTTGACCAATACGAACCCGCCCGGCTCCGCCGTCACCCTGTCCCACGTGAGCGTGCCGAGGTTCGGGAGCGAGTTTGGCGTGAAGGCCGCCGGCTCGACGATGTTCGACAATTCCCAGCTCGCGAGAACCCCGAGCTCCGGTCGCGGCGCGGTGCCCGTCGCGGCGGGCTCGGTGGACACCGTGTAGCGAATGTTGGAGAAGTACGCGCCGCGCCCGAACGCGCGCGAGGGCGACGCCGCGATTGATGTAGAGGCTTGGACGGCCGAGATAGGTCTCTGATCGCACGCTGTCCGTTGCGTCCCACGCATTCGCCGAGAGAGGCACCGTCATCGTTTGCGCGGTGCTCGCCGCCGGCGCCGCCATCGTACCGAGCGCCAGCGCAACGTGAACTGCATACCGATTGGGCAGAAGCGTCATGCCGTCGAACCTCGGCATCGCCGCTGGCCGCAGGATCATTTGTCGCTCGGGCGCGGCGTCGGTTCGACGATAGGTGGCCGCTCGCGCGGTGCCAGATCCAGCGACGAACTCTTACCAATCGATGACAGTCCGAAGACGTCGTCGCCGGCGATAGGTCAGCGATAGTCGTCGCGGACCGGCGAGAAGACGTCGATCACCTTGCAGGTCGTGAGCGTCTTTCCGCCATGGCGTGCTCCGCCGGGAATGATGACCACCATTCCCGGTTCCAGGACGCTGGTCTCGGTTCCAACCGTGAACTCGAACCGCCCTTCAATGACGTACGTCATCTGCTCGTGCGGATGCTCGTGCATCGGTACCACGGTATCGGCGTCGAGCGACACTTCACCGATCGTCATCGCGGCGCCGTGCGCGTAGTGTCCTCGAATGGTTCCGTCGAGAATCTCCCGAGGCGGGAGGTGAGCGAGCCGCTGAAACGTGTTCATCGTGGCGGAAGGCATGAGACTCCTCGATGGATTGATTTGGCCGCGACCGCGGAGGTCACGGGTGCCGGACTCGGGAGATTTTGAACACCCAGGCAAACGCGCTCGGCGCTGGTAGACGATCCGGCAAGCGCGCCACAAACCCGGTGCCCGACTTCTCCCACGGGATCGTGCGATTCGTTCCCAACAGCGTGATGGTAGCACCGGCCGCGGGGACGATCTTGGCGAGCGACAAATAGCGCGGCGGCTCCGTCTCTCCCTCGTCGGCCAGGTAGATCGCGTAGACGCTGCCGTCCTTGCCCTGGGTGAGACGCACCTTCCCATCGGCATAGGGCGCGATGGGGTGCGATCCGTAAATCGCTTCGCTGTTCACCTTCATCCACGCACCAAGCGCGGCGAGACGGTCGTACGCCGCGTCGTGCCACGCTCCGTCGGGGCCGGGCCCGATGTTCAGCAGCAGATTGCCTCCCTTCGAGACGACGTCGGCCAACATGTGGATGAGCACGCGCGCCGATTTGTACGTGTCGTTCGGGACGTACGACCAACTGTTCGCCATGGGCATGGGTACTTCCCACGGGTACGGCAGCGCTTTGTCGGGGACGCGCGCCTCGGGCGTGAGATAATCCTGATAGGGTCCCGGCACGTCCCGATCGACGACGATGAGCCCGGGTTGTTTGGCTCGCGCCTCGGACACGAGGCGCGGCATATCGATGTCCTGACTCTGATAGTGCATGAATTTGTAGTCCGGCCGGTTCATCTCATCGCGGATCTCGGCGTCGCTCCTGATGCGCACCCAGCCGCCATCGAGCCAGAGGATGTCGACGGGGCCGTAATTCGACATCAACTCATCGATCTGCGCGTGAGTGAATGCGACGAAGCGGGCCCAGCGCTCGGGATATTTCTTGATGTCGTAGTTCGGGTTGCGGTCGGGCGTCGCGAAGTACGGCCACCAGTAGTCGGGGCTGTGCCAATCGGGCTTGGAGAAGTACGCGCCGATCATGAAGCCCTGAGCGCGGAAGGCGTCGAAAATGGCACGGGTGACGTCCGCGCGCGGATTCGACGAGAACGGCGTCTTGGGAGACGTGATGCGGTAGTCCGTCTGCTTCGTGTCGAACATGCTGAAGCCGTCGTGGTGCTTCGTCGTGAACACGACGTACTTCATCCCCGCGTCTTTCGCCGCTTTGGCCCAGCGCTCAGGGTCGAACTTCACCGGATTGAACGTGGTCTGGAGCGCCTCGTACGCCCTCTTGTACTCATCATAGTTGTCCATCTTGCGACGGCACCACGGCTCATCCTCCGAGCAGAGCGACCACGACTCGACGATCCCCCACTGCGAGTACGTGCCCCAGTGCATGAGCAGGCCGAGCTTGAGGTCCTGCCACTGCGCGAGCTTTTGCACAACCAGCGGGTCCTTTTCCGGCACGTATACCGGCGCCCCTTGCTGCGCGCGCGCGGGTGCCGCCGCGACGAACGCGAGAAGGGCGGAACCAATGCGCAACTGCTTGCTCAGGCTCGTCATCATGTTCCACATTAGCGATCCGGGTGGTCGTGGAATAGAGGCGAGAGACGATGCTTCGACGAGTGCTTCGCATACATCCCAGTGACGACGTGCTCGTCGCGCTCACCGACCTCGCGGCCGGCGAGACCGTCGATCACGGCGGTGCTCCGCTGCGGGTGGTCACGCCGGTTCGAGCGAAGCACAAGATCGCGCTCCGTGACTTCGCCGTCGACGACCCTATTCATATGTACGGGGTGTTGGTCGGCCGCGCCGTGCGTCTCATCCCCCGCGGTGAGGGTCTGACCACCGAGAACGTTCGTCACGACGCCGCGCCGGTCGACTTGTCGGCGCCCGTGGGCCGAGTGTGGCGCGCGCCGGACGTGACACGCTTCGCCGGGCGAACCTTCGACGGATATCATCGCGCCGACGGCCGTGTCGGCACGCGCAACCTGTGGCTCGTGCTGCCGCTCGTCTTCTGCGAGAACCGCAACGTTCGCGCGCTCCAGGAGGCCTTCGACCGCGAGCTTGGCTACGGCGCGCCCGAGGTCCATCGCCTGGCCGTCAGAGAGTTGGCGCGGCGCTTTCGCGCTGGTGGTGGGCTCGACGCTCCGCTGCCGGCGCCCCCGACCGACGCAAAGCAACAGCGCGTGTTTCCGAACCTCGACGGCGTTCGCTTCCTCACGCACGAAGGCGGGTGTGGCGGCACGCGCCAGGACACTCGCGCGCTCTGCGGACTGCTGGCCGGCTACATCGTGCATCCGAACGTCGCCGGGGCCACAGTCCTTTCGCTCGGCTGCCAGCATGCGCAGACAGACATCCTCCGTGAGGAGATCGCGCGTCGCGCCCCATCATTTGCCAAGCCGCTGTTCATCTTCGAGCAGCAGCGCATGGGCACCGAGGACGCATTGCTGGGCGCCGCCGTCCGCGACTCATTCGCCGGATTCATCGAGGCAAATCGCGCGACGCGTGCTCCGGCGCCGCTCTCGGCGCTCTCGATGGGACTCAAGTGCGGCGGATCCGACGGATTCTCCGGCATCTCGGTGAATCCGGCGATCGGTTACGCCTCCGATCTGCTCACGGCCATCGGTGGGACGACGCTCCTGGCGGAGTTTCCGGAATTGGTGGGCGTCGAGCAGGAGCTGGTCGAGCGATGCGTGTCGCGCGGCCTCGCCGAGCGCTTCACGGGACTCATGAAATCGTACGCCGCGACGGCGCATGCCGTGGGCTCGGGGTTCGAGATGAATCCGTCGCCGGGCAACATTCGCGATGGATTGCTCACCGACGCCATGAAGTCGGCGGGCGCGGCGCGAAAGGGAGGCACCGCGCCGATCACCGATGTCCTCGACTATCCCGAGCGCGCGACGACCCCCGGGCTCAATCTGTTGTGCACGCCCGGCAACGACGTCGAATGCACCACGGCGCAAGCCGCCGCCGGAGCGACGATGATTCTCTTCACGACGGGCCTCGGCACGCCGACCGGCAACCCGGTGGCTCCGGTGCTCAAGCTCGCAAGCAACACAGCTCTGGCGCAGCGAATGCCGGACACGGTCGACTTCGACGCGGGCGACATCGTCCGCGGAGAGGCGACGATCGAACAAGCGGGGGAGCGGATTCTCGACCTCGTCGTCGAGACGGCGAGCGGGCGACACACGACCGCGGCCGAACGTCTCGGGCAATGGGACTTCATTCCATGGAAGCGCGGGGTGTCGCTGTGAGCGACGCGTTCATGCTCACCGGGCGCACCGCGGCGGTGACGGGTGCGGCAAGCGGCATCGGCTACGCGATCGCGGCCGAGTTCCTCCGCGCCGGCGCCACCGTTCATTGCATCGATCGCGCGGCCGACAAACTGTCTGACGCGATGCGAGCGCTGGGCAGCGGCGCGCGCGGCCAGGTATGCGACGTCACCGACGCCAATGCGGTGCGGCAGACGTTCGACGCGATTCATGCCACCGCACCCGTCGACATCCTGGTCAACAGCGCCGGCACATCGCACATCGGCAATCTCGAGAACACCGAGCCAAACGACTTCGACCGTCTGTTCAATGTCAACGTACGCGGCGTGTATCTGACCATGAACGCGGTCGTGCCGCGCATGGCCGCGCGTGGACGTGGCGTTGTGCTCAACCTCGCGTCCATCGCCGCCTCGGCGGGTCTCGCCGATCGGTTCGCGTACTCGATGACCAAGGGCGCCGTGGTGTCGATGACGCTCTCCGTCGCGCGCGACTACGTCGGGCGCGGCGTGCGGTGCAACTGCATCTCGCCCGCACGCGTCCATACGCCGTTCGTCGACGACTATCTCGCGAAGACCTACCCCGGGCGCGAGAGCGAGATGTTCGCGAAGCTCTCCGCCACGCAGCCGATCGGCCGGATGGGTACGCCACAAGAGGTCGCCTCGTTCGCCCGGTTTCTCGCGAGCGACGAGGCCGCGTTCATCACGGGCACCGACTACCCGATCGACGGCGGCTTCCTCCGCCTCCACGGCTGATCCGTGCGCATCGACGCGCACCAGCATTACTGGCGGTACGATCCGTCGCGGCACGCATGGATCAACGATGCAATGGCGGCGATCCGGCGCGACTTCCTGCCCGAACATGCGGCGCCGCAGTTCGCGGCAGCCGGTGTCGACGGATCGGTCGCAGTTGAGGCGCATTCGTCCGAAGAGGAGACGGACTTTCTGCTCGGGCTGGCGAATCAGCATCCCATCATCAGAGGCGTGGTCGGGTGGGTCGACCTCACCGCCGCGAATCTGAGCGACCGTCTCGCGCGATGGAGCGGCGCTCGAGCTCTCAAGGGCTTTCGCATGAACGCGCAGAATGAGCTCGACGACTACTTGCAGCGCGACGATGTCGTGCGCGGCGTGGCGTGTCTCGGTCAGCACGACTTCACCTACGACATCCTGATCTATCCGCGACAGCTCGACGCTGCCGAGCAGCTGGTGGCGCGCTGTCCGGGTGTGCGGTTCGTTTTGGATCATTGCGCCAAGCCGAACATCGCGAGCGGCGAAATCGAGGAGTGGCGTGTAGGACTCCGGCGTCTGGCGCGCCAACCCAACGTCGCGTGCAAGGTGTCCGGTCTGGTGACGGAAGCAGCATGGAGCCATTGGTCGTACGATGATCTCGCGCCGTACCTCGAGACGGTGGTGAGTGCTTTCGGCGCCGAGCGATCGATGTTCGGCTCCGACTGGCCCGTGTGTCTCGTCGCGTCCGAGTACGCCCGATGGATGGATGTCGTCGACCGATTCGCCGACCGTTTGACGCCGGGCGAACGCGCGGCGCTGTTCGGCGGCACGGCCGCCTCCGTCTACAAACTGGAGGTATGAGATGGACCTCGAGTTGGCCGGCCGCACGGTGCTCGTTACGGGCGGCGCAAAGGGAATCGGCGCGGCGATCACCCGCGCGTTGGTCGCTGAGCGCGCGCGACCGGTGATCGTCGACCGCGACGCGGAGGCGATCGGTGCCATCGCCGCGGACCTGCGGAACGTCGACGCGATCGTCGCCGACCTCCGCGACGAGCACGCATGCCGCGACGCCGTCGCCGAAGCGGTGCGCCGCACGGGCCGTCTGGACGCCGTGGTCAACAACGCGGGCGTCAACGACAGCGTTGGCCTCGAGCGCGGAACCCCCGAACGATTTCGAGAGTCGCTGCGCACGAATCTGCATCACTACTATGACGTCGCGCATTTCGCGCTGCCGCATCTCATCGCCGCGCGCGGAGCGATCGTCAACATCGCCAGCAAGGTCGCGGTCACCGGGCAGGGCAACACGTCGGGCTACGCGTCGGCCAAGGGTGCGATCCTCGCGCTCACGCGGGAGTGGGCCGCCGAGTTGTTGCCGCACGGCATTCGCGTCAATGCCGTCGTGCCCGCGGAGGTGATGACGCCGCTCTACCGGCAATGGCTCGACACGTTCGAGTTTCCTGAGGCGGTGCGCACGTCGATCCTCGCACGCATCCCGCTCGATCACCGTATGACGCTGCCCGAGGAGATCGCATCGGCCGTGTGCTTTCTCTTGTCGGCGCGCGCCGGGCACATGACCGGACAACACATTTTCGTCGATGGCGGGTACGTTCACCTCGATCGAGCCCTGACATGACCGCCGTATCCACCACCGCCGCCAGCGTACCGCTCACCGAGCGCCGATATGCGCTGCCGCTCGCACTGGTCACGTCGCTCTTCTTCCTGTGGGCGATCGGCGTCAATCTGAACGACATTCTCATTCCGCACCTGAAGAAGGCGCTCGACCTGAGCGACTTCCAATCGTCGCTCATTCAAACGGCGTTCTTCGGCGGCTACTTCCTGATGGCGCTGCCGGCCGGATGGGTGATGCGGCGGCTCGGCTATCGTCGCGGCATTCTCGTCGGACTCTCGTTGTGCGCACTCGGCACGGTGCTCTTTCAACCCGCGGCGACCGCGCGGTGGTACCCGTTCTTTCTGCTCGCGTTGTTCGTGATGGCGTGCGGGCAGTGTGTGCTCGAGGTCGCCGCGAATCCGTACGTGACCGTGCTTGGACCGCCGCCGAGCGCCGCGCGGCGGCTCAACACCGCGCAGGCGTTCAATGCACTCGGTGCGGTTCTCACCCCGATTCTCGGCGCTCGATTCATCCTGTCCGGCGTCGAGCACTCGAAGGCCGACCTGGCGACGATGACGCCGGCTGCGATCGAAGCGTGGCGCAGCACCGAAGCCGCCGGCGTCAAAGGACCGTATCTCGTCATCACCGCGATCTTCGTCGCGGTCGGCATCATGATCGCGCTGTCGAATCTTCCCGAAGTGACGGAGGCGGGCGTCGGCACGGGCGGTGGGCTCGCCGGCGCGTGGCGGCACGCGCATCTGCGGCGCGGCGTGTTCGCGCAGTTCTGCTACGTCGGCGCGCAGGTGGGTGTGGCGAGCTTCGTGATTCGCTTCGTGCAGCAGGCGATGCCCGGCACTCCCGAGCGCGTGGCGGCGACGTTTCTCCAGTGGCATCTCGCCGGATTTCTCGGGGGTCGAATCGTCGGCTCCGCGCTCATGACGCGCATTTCCGCGCCGCGAATGCTCGCGGGCGTCGCCGCGCTCGGCGTTCTTGCCGGTGCATTCGCGGCGACGGGCTCCGGCGAGGCGGCCGTGTGGATGGTCGTGCTCCTCGGCGCGCTTCACTCGATTCAGTTTCCGACCATTTTCGCGCTCGCGATCGACGGCTTGGGCGACGACACCAAGCTCGGTTCGTCGCTCATCGTGATGAGCATCGTCGGCGGCGCGATCGTTCCCGCGGTGATGGGCGCCGTCTCCGACGCGCGCGGCATCCAGGCCGCGTTCTGGCTTCCGGTGCTCTGCTATCTCGTGGTGCTCCACTTTGCGTGGCGCGGATACCGCCACGGCGTGGAGGTGACCTCGTGATTCGGCGCTGGTGCCTCGCGCTCGATCTACAAGACGATCCCGCCCTGATCGCCGAGTACTGCCGGCATCATGTGCGGATCTGGCCGGAGATCGCCGAGAGCATTCGCACGGCGGGCATCGTCGGCATGGAGATTTGGCGAACGGGAAATCGCCTGACGATGCTCATGGAGACCGACGAGCGGTTCGATCCAAAGGCCAAGGCCGCCGCGGACGCCGCGAACCCCAAGGTCGCCGAGTGGGAAACGCTGATGTGGCGCTTTCAGCAACCGCTCCCGTGGGCGGCTCCCGGCGAGAAGTGGGTGCCGATGGAGCGCATCTTCGACCTGGCGGATCAATAGCTCGACGTCTGGCAGATACGCTTGACTCTCGAGGTGCCTCGCGCCAGTCTGGCCGCATGCATCTCGAGCACGACGTCGTGTGCCCCACGCTCGTCGGTCGCACCGACCTGATCGCGACCGTCCGGGGAGCGCTCGCGCGAGCGAGCGAGGGGACCGGGCATGTCGCGCTGATCGTCGGTGACGCCGGCGTCGGCAAGTCACGCCTCCTGCGCTCGATGATGGACGAGGCTCGCGCGGCCGGATTCTTCGTGCTGCACGGCGCGAGCTTCGAGGCGGAGCGATCGATTCCGTACGCGCCGCTGCTGGATCTCGTGCGACTGTTCGCGGGATCCGCCGCGCCGGCGCTCTTCGCGCACGTGCTCGCACCCGCGGCTGCCGAGATGGTCGCGCTCTTTCCCGAGCTTCGGTCCCTTCTTCCCGATGCCGTCGCGAGTCGCGCGATCGATCCTGACTCCGACAAACGACGGCTGTTTTTCGCGCTCGGACAAGCCGTCTCGCTCCTCGCGCGCACGCAACCGCTCTTGCTGGCGTTCGAGGACGTTCACTGGAGCGACGACGCGACGCTCGAGCTGATCTTTCACCTCGCGCGCAGCCACTCGTCGCAGCGCGTCCTCATCGCGCTCACCTACCGTCGCGAGGAGGCGAGCCCGAGTCTCGCACGCCTCGTCAATGATCTCACACGGACGCTGGCGACGCGCGAGCTCACGGTGGAACGGCTCGATCGTGCCGCCGTCGGAGAGATGGTGGCGGCGATCTTCGGCACCGGAGCCAGCCTCGGCGACGAGTTCGTCACCACGCTGCACGAGCTCACCGAGGGCAATCCATTCTTCGTCGAGGAGACGCTCAAGGCCCTCATCACGGCCGGCGACCTCGTTCCGGCGGTCGACGGCGGTTGGCGCGTGCGGCCGCTCGAGCGTGTACGCGTGCCGCGGACCGCCGTCGAGGCCGTCCGTCGTCGCCTGGCTACGCTCACCGTCCCGGCGCGTTCGGTCGCCGCCAGCGCGGCAGTAGCCGGCCGTCGCTTCGACTTTGGTCTCCTCCAGACTCTGACGAAGCACGAGGAACGCGAGCTGCTGGCGCTCGTCAAGGAACTGATTGCCGCGCAGCTCGTCGTCGAGGAAACCGCCGATCGGTTCGCGTTCCGGCACGCGATCACGCGCGAGGCCATCTACGCCGATCTGTTGGCCCGCGAGCGAATCGCGCTCCACCGCGACGTGGCGGCCGCGCTCGAGCGATCGAGCTCGCGATCACCGGATGCCGTCGTCGACGCGCTCGCATATCACGCCTGGGAAGCCGGTGACTGGGAGCCGGCGGCACGATATGCGGCTCAGGCCGCGCAGCATGCCCTCGCGCTGTCCGCGCCGCGCGAAGCCGTCACCCAACTCGACCGCGCGTTCGCGGCGTCCGAACATGCGAGCCTCGATGTGAGTCTCGAGCTCTTGCTCGCGCGCGGCAGCGCGAACGAGACGCTCGGCGATTTTCAGCGGTCGCACGAAGACTTCGCCGCGGTGCTCGATCGCGCGCGAACCGCGGGTGACCGGCGCGCCGAGTGGAATGCGCTGTACGCGCTCGGGCTGTTGTGGGCGGCGCGCGACTATTCGCGCGCGGGTGAGTACCGTCGTGCCGCGCTGACCGTCGCGCGCGCGCTTGGTGACGAGCAGCTCGTCGCGCGCAGCCTGAATCGCGTCGGCAACTGGCATGTCAACCTCGACGAAGCGAGGGACGGCCTGCCGTATCACGAGGAAGCCCTCTCGCTGCTGGAGCGCCTCGGGGATAGACCAGGCATTGCCGAAACGGTCGACCTGATCGCGATGGCGCACCACGTCGCGGGCGATCAGGGCGCGGCGGCGGCATACTACGAGCGGTCGGTCGAGTTATTCACGAAGGCTGATGATCGGCGCGGGCTCGCGAACGCACTCGGACTCCTCACGCTGTGCGGGCCGTCGATCCAATCGTCGGCGACCACGCCGTCGTTCAGCGCCATGGGCCGCGACGAGCTTCGCGCGCCGAGATCCGTGGGTCTCGCCCGTGAAATCGGCTGGCGCGCGGGCGAGTCGTTCCTGCAGTTGCTCATCGCCGATTGTCTCGCGTGGCGGGGCGACTACGATCGCGCGATTCCCATGGCGCGGGAGGCACTTCGCCAGGCCGAGGAGCTCGAGCACCTGCAGTGGATCGCAGGAACGCGCCGCCTGCTCGGCGCCCTCTCACTCGACCTTCTGGCCCCCGACATCGCGCGCGAGCATCTCGAAGCGGCGCACACGATCGCGCGGCAGCTCGGCTCGCGTGTTTGGATTCGGTGGACCGCAGCGCCACTTGCCGTCGCGCGCTGTCGCACCTCCGATTTTTCCGGCGCCATCGACCTTCTCGATGGCGCCGACATGCTCGGCCGCGAGGACGGCTCGCTTCCGAGCGCCAAGAACGACACGCTGACACTCGGCGAGGGCCAGCTGTGGTTGGCACGCGCTCATCTGGCATGGGCCGAGAAGAAGCCCGACTACGCGCTGGCGATCGTCGACGCTCGACTCGTCACCGAGCGCTCCGCGAACGCGGACGGCTCACTCGGCGTTCCGAGACTCTCGCTCCTGCGCGGGGAGCTGCTCGCGGCGCTCGATCGCGACGACGAGGCGATGCGCGCGCTGGAGCAAGCGCGGGCCGAGGCGGACGCTCAGGGTGCTCGTCCGCTTCTGTGGAAGGCTGAAGCGGCGCTCGGACATGTGCACCGTCGGCATCGGCGTCGGCTCGAGGCGCGTCGGGCGTTCGACGTCGCGCGCGCCATCGCCGACGATTTGGCGGCCAAAGTGCCGGACGACGAGCTTCGAGCGCGCTTCACCTCGGGATTGGACGAGCGGATCCCATCGGCGCCGGCACCATCGCCGGCGCGAAAGGCGAAGGCGGCATTCGGTGGACTCACACGTCGCGAGCGCGAGGTCGCCGACCTCGTCGCGCAGGGCAAATCCAACAAGGTGATTGCGCGAACGCTCGGAATCGGGGAGCGCACCGTCGAAGGGTTTGTCGCCAGCGCGTTGTCGCGACTGGGCTTTGGGTCGCGGACACAACTGGCCGCCTGGGCCGTCGAAAAGGGTCTTTCGGGTTCGGCCGAGGCTCGCTCCGCGAAATCCTAGATCCGGAATTTTCCCGTACTGGGAGCCGAATCCCCGCGTGGTTTCCACGCGTTGCGACCGGCGCCTCTCGGGTATTCTCCTTTCGCGTTCGGCGATACCTCGACATCACCGTCGCCGAATGCCGTTTCCTTCACCCATCGTTGCAACCGTCCATATGACTACTCATACCAGTACGATCACCGGCGACATCGTCGTCCCCGATCCGCTCACGGAGCGCGTGCGGGCCACCTGGACCAGCGGTGACTTCGGTCGCATCGCGCGAGGCTACGAGCGCGGGGCCGCCGAGTTCATCGCTCGCCTCGGTCTCACGTCCACCGAGCGCGTGCTCGACGTCGCGTGCGGCACCGGCAACCTGACCATTCCGGCGGCACGAGGCGGCGCGTCCGTCACCGGCGTCGACATCGCGCCGAACCTCGTCGCGCAGGCGCAAGCACGCGCGGCGGAAGAAGGCCTCTCGATCGCCTTCGACGTCGGCGACGCCGAGTCATTGCCATACGAGCCAGGCGAGTTCGACGCCGTCGTGACGATGTTCGGCGCGATGTTCGCGGCACGACCGGAACGCGTGGCCAGCGAGTTGTTGCGCGTGACGCGGTCTGGCGGCACGATCGCCATGGCCAACTGGACGCCGACGGGCTTCGTCGGCGACATGCTCAAAACGACGGTCCGGTTCGCGCAGTCGCCGGCCGGCGCCCCCCCTTCGCCGCTCCTGTGGGGCTCCGAGGAACAGGTTCAAGCCCGCCTCGGAGACGGATGCCACTCGATCAAGTTCTGCCGCCGGCTCATCACCTTCGAGTATCCCTTTGGGCCGGCTGGCGTTGTCGATCTCTTTCGCCTCTGGTACGGCCCCACCTTGCGCGCGTTTGCGTCACTCGGCGTAAGCGATCGAGGCGCGCTACAAGAGGCTCTCGAATCGCTTTGGCGGGAGCACAATCGCGCGGACGACGGCACGACGCGAGTGCAGTCAGAGTACTTGGAGGTCATCGCCGTCGTGAAGTGATAGATGCACTCGACGTCATCCCGAGCGAAGCGAGGGATCTGCAATTCACGCAGTTCTAGTACAATGAGGCCGCGCGTCGTGCGACGCGCGGCCTCGTTGCGTTTCGCCTCCCGTCGAGCCGTGACAGGGCCTCAGCCCGCGCACCCGGGACAACGGAACACGAGGGCCAGAATCCGCACGAGCCCCTCGATGCCGAGCACGCCGGCGAGCGCGATGCCGGCGCCCTTGGTCACGCTGCGGCCGATGGTCAGCCACGGCGATGGGCGCCTGTCCGTCTCCATTTCATCGAGGCGCTTGGCGCAGAGCGCCCAAATTCCATAGAGACTGACGACGATCATCCAGCCCGCCGACCGATGCCAACCGAGCGACCAGAGCTCCGCGGCGGCGGGGAGCGCCAACTGCAACACCTGATAGAACTGCGACGGCAGTCGCGTGTACGCGACCGAGTGGAGCAGTTCGTCGAGGGTGGGGTCCGCTCTGGGCGCGCGCGCCGGTTCAGCCGGCGGCGCGCTCGGAGCGACTTCGTTCAGGCGTACCTGATCCACTTCGCAACCTCCGCGAAGCTCGGCTTCTTCCCGTACATCAACATGCCCACTCTATAGATACGCGCCGACAGCCACACAGCGCCAATCGTTCCGATGATCGCGACCACCATCGATCCCACGATGGAGATTGGCGAGACGGTTGTCAGCCCCATCCGCATCGGCATGATGATCGGCGACGACCATGGCAGCCACGACAGCACCGTCGCGAGCGTCCCCGTCGGGTTGAGCATCACTGGATTGACGAGGAGCCAGGTGCTCATCGCGAGCAGCATCACTGGAACGGCCGCCTGCTGTGCCTCCTGCTCACTGTTCACCATCGAGCCGGCGGCGGCGTAGAGCGTCGCGTAGAACGCAAAGCCGATCAGAAAGTACGCGAGCGCGACGACTCCCAGCATCACCGAAAGGCCGCCCAGCGCCGCCGTGATCGGACTCGTGCCGCCGCCGGCGCCGCTGGCCGCGGCCGAGGCGATGGGCGACCCCTTGAGCAGCACCGGCGCGACGAAGTTGATCAGGTAGAGGCTGATGCCGACCCAGGCGATCTGCTGCGTGAGCCCAACGGCTCCGACGCCGAGCACCTTGCCGCCCAGCAGCGTCTCGGGCTTCACGCTCGAGATCACGACCTCGGCGACGCGCGTCGTCTTTTCCTCGAGCACGCCGCGCATGACGTTCTGGCCGTGGATCAGGATGGACATGAAAAGAATGATGCCGATCCCGAAGCCGACCGCGACGCCGGCGATGCCGGAGCCACCGCGTCCGCTCTCCGTGAGTCGCTCGGACTCGAGGCGCAGACGATTCCGTGCGAGATCGCCGACGATGTCCTGGCGGACGCCCTCGCGCTCGAGCCGCGCCATCATCACTTCCTGTCGCAAGACTGATCCGAGCTTGTCGATGTCCGTGATGCTCGACGCGTTGCGGCCAGCGTAGCGTGCCGAGACGCCCTTCAACGTGCTGTCCGTGAGCGCAAGGTAGCCGACGATGTGGTTCGGCTGCCGTACCTCGGCGGTGGCGGCCGATTCTGCCTGGACGAGCCCGGCGAGCGTCACGACTTGCACGCGCGGCCGAATCGAATCGTCTTTCGCGCCGCGCAGACTGCTGTCGGCCTGCAGCGTGTTTGCGACGCGTTGGCCGAGGCCGGCGCCCGTCGCGTCGAGGATCGCGATGTGACGCACGTTGGTGGTCGCGTTGCTCTTCGACGACACTACCACCGAGATCGCGAAGATCGCAGTCATCAGGGCGGGAACGCCAAGCGTGCTGACAATGAACCAGCGTGAGCGAACGCGCTCGAGATACTCGCGCTTCGCGACGGTGAACATCTTACCCATGGCCGGACATCCCCGTCTCGACGCCCTGGGCGCCGACACGCTGCAGGAAGATTTGATGCAGTGACGGCTGCATGAGCTCGAACCGGTCGATGCGCGCGCCGGCCTGAATCAGCCGGTGCAGCAGCACCTGCGCGTCCGCGTTCGGCGCGAGCTCGCACTCGAAGTAGTTGTTGTTGTCGTCCACTTTGCGAACGAGCTGCGGGTCGCGCAGCACCTCGCCCGCGCCGTTCTGCGCGCCGCCGCTGAGCGACAGCGCGACGTTGCGCGCGCCGGCCTGCGCTTTCACGCCGGCGACGGTGCCATCGAGCACCTTCTCACCGCGCGCGATGATGCACACCGAGTCGCACATCTTCTCGGCGTTGTCCATGATGTGCGTGGAGAAGATCACCGTCTTGCCGCGGCGCTTGAGCTCGAGGACGGCGTCCTTGAGCGCCTGCGCGTTGATGGGATCGAGTCCGCTGAACGGCTCGTCGAGGATCACGAGATCCGGATCGTGCAGCAGCGTCGCGATGAACTGCACTTTCTGCTGCATGCCGCGCGACAATTCGTCGACCTTGGCATCGCCCCAGTCACGGTCGCCGCCGGAGAGGCTGAAGCGCGCCAGCCATTCGTCGATGCGCGGGCCAGCGACGCTCGGGCGGAGGCCTTTGAGCTCGGCGAGGAAGAGCAACACGCGCCGAACCTGCATTTTTTTGTAGAGGCCGCGCTCCTCGGGCAGATAGCCGACGCGGTCGAGCACTCGGGCGGCGGTGTTCGATTGGCCGAAAAGCGAGATGGAGCCGGCGTCGGGGAGAATGATGTCGAGAATCATCCGGATGGTCGTCGTCTTGCCGGCGCCGTTGGGGCCGAGCAGGCCGTACACCGTTCCGACCGGAACTTGGAGCGACAGATCGCGGACTGCGACGTGCTCCTCGTAACGCTTCACGACATTCTTGATGTCGATCGCGAGGTTGGACATGGAAAGGCGAGAGGGGAGAAAGGCGAGCGGGGAACAGCGTAAGCCGCGTGTGTAAGCGTGCGGCGTGGGGCGCGTAGTCGCCAGGGCGGGGAAGAATTGTACTAATAAATTAGAACAAGTTCCTGGGCGCGCAAGTCGGTAGCCCATACGACGGGCCGGTCGCCGAGGAAGTTTCGCCGCACGCGTCATCCTGAGCAAAGCGAAGGATCTGCTGCTCCACGACTTAACCGGCAGATCTTCGCTTTGCTCAGGACGACCATCGACTAGGCGGGCTCGGCCGGCTGAAGGCCGAGGTCGCCCGGCGGCTTCTTGTCGCGCGCCAGCCACGCTCCAGCCGGCGATTGAGCGGGTCGAGGTAGGTGTAGACCACTGGCGTGATGTAGAGCGTCACGATCTGCGACAGCGCCAGTCCGCCGACCACCGCGATGCCCAGCGGCCGACGCGCCTCCGAGCCCATGCCCGTCGCCAGCGCGACCGGCAGCGTGCCGACGAGCGCCGCCACGTCGTCATCATGATCGGCCGAAAGCGGATGTGCGCCGCGTGCACGATCGATTCGGTCGCGCGGCCGATGCTCCGATCCGTTCGATCTCGAGCGCGAAGTCGACCATCATGATCGCGTTCTTCTTCACGATGCCGATCAGGAGAATGATGCCGACGAACGCGTAGACGCTGAGCTGGATGTGGAAGATGTACAGCGCGAGCAGCGCGCCGAGCGCGGCGAAGGGCAGCCCTGAGAGAATCGTGATCGGGTGGACGAAGCTCTCGTAAAGACGCCGAGCACGAGGTAGATCACGCAGACCGCGAGCACGATCGAGCACGAGCAGTCCGGCCTGCGTCGACTGAAACGCCTGCGCCGTTCCGGAGAACGACGTCGTGATGCCGCTCGGCAGACGTGCTGCGTCGCGAGCCGCTGCATCTCCGCGGTCGCCGCGCCGAGCGACGCATTCGGCGCGAGGTTGAACGTGATCGTCACCGACGGCAGTTGGCCCGGAGTGGTTCACCGTCACCGGCCCGACCGATCGCGAGACATCGCGCAACGGCGCTGATCGGCACGAGGCTTCCCGTCGTTCGATTTGAGAAACAGCAGCCCGAGCGCCGACGGATCCTGCTGATACTGCGGCAGCAGCTCCATGATCACCTGGTATTCGTTGCTCGGCGTGAAGATCGTCGACACCTGCCTGCGAGCCGTAGGCGTCGTACAGCGAGCCTTCGACCTGATCGGCGGTCACGCCGAGGATCGCGGCGCGACGCCGATCGATGTCGACGTTCACCTGCGGATTGTTGTTCTGCATGTCGCTCGTGACGTCCTGCAGCAGCGGCGACGCGATGCCGGCGTCGATCAGCTTCTGCGCGGCCGGGTAGAGCACGCCGACGTCCGACGCCTGCATCGTGAACTGATACAGGCCCTTCGAGACGCGCGCGCCGATCTGGATGGCCGGCGGCAAGCGAGACGTACGACGCGATGCCGGGGACGCGCGCGAGCTGCGGCCGAAGCTCGTTCACGATGTCCATCGCCGATTTGCGCGTGCCGAGCGGCTTGAGCGCGAGAACGAGCCGTCCGGTGTTCGTCGCCGAGGAACCGCCAACGCCGCCGACGACGGAGATCGAGCGCCTGCACGTTCGTATCGCGTTGCACGATGGCCGCGACGGCCTGCTGGCGGCGCACCATGTCGTCGTACGACGTGCCCTGCGCCGCTTCGGTCGTGATGTTGATCTGGCCGATGTCCTGATCGGGAATGAAGCCCGACGGCAGTCGCCTTGAACACGATGACGGTCGCCACGAGCACGAGCGCCGAGAAGACGAGCGCGACGGGCCGATGGCGCATCGTCCAGTCGAGCGTCCAGCGGTATTGATCGAGCAGCCAGTCGTAGGCGCGCTCGGTCATCCAGTAGAGCGCGGTTGTGCTTCTCCTCGCGCGTGGGCGCGCAGAAACCGGCTCGACAGCATCGGCGTGAACGTCAGCGACACGACGCCCGAGACGAGGATCGACGTCGCGATCACGACGGCGAATTCGCGGAACAGCCGGCCGACCACGCCGCCGAGGAAGAGCAGCGGAATGAAGACGGCCGTCAGCGACAGCGTCATCGAGAGGATCGTGAAGCCGACCTCCTTCGCGCCATCGACCGCGGCGACGAGCGGCGGCTTTCCCATCTCGAGATGGCGCACGATGTTCTCGAGCATGACGATCGCGTCGTCGACGACGAACCCGACGGCGAGCGTGAGCGCCATGAGCGACAGCGTGTCGAGGCTGTAGCTCAGCAGCGTACATGATCGGGAACGTGCCGATCACCGACAGCGGCAGCGCGACGCTCGGGATGAGCGTCGCCCAGAAGTTCCGCAGGAAGAGGAAGATCACGACGATCACCAGGCACAGCGTGAGGACGCAGCGTCGTCTTCACGTCGCGCACCGACTGTTCGATGCCGAGCGAGCGGTCGAACAGCGTCGTGACGCTCGCGCCGCCCGGGATCTGTCGCGCGGAGGGAATCCAGCTCGCGTTCACCGCCTTCGCGACGGCGACCGTGTTCGTGTTCGGCTGGCGCTGAATGGCGAGAATGATCGCGCGCGTGCCGTTGAACCAGCTCGCCGCTCTTGTTGTTCTGAATGTCGTCGAGCACGCGGCCGAGCGCCCCGAGCGCACCGCCGCGCCGTTGCGGTACGTGACGGTCATCTCGCGGAACTCGGCGGCGTCGTTCAGTTGGCCGTTCGTCTGGACGCGTGTACGCGGTGGTCGGGCCCCACAGCACGCCGGTCGGCTGGTTGACGTTCTCGTTGTTGATCGCGGTCGCGACCTCGTCGATGCCGATCTGGCGATACGCGAGCGCCATCGGATCGAGCTGGGCGCGCACGGCGTACTTGGCGGCGCCGAACACCTGGACCTGGGCCACGCCGTCGATCATCGACAGACGCTGGCTGATCAGCGTCTCGCCGATCTCGTCGAGCGCGGAAATGGACAACGTCGGCGACGTCAGCGCGAAGATCTGAATGGGCGACGCGGCCGGATTCGACTTCTGATAAGACGGCGGCATGATGCCGATCGGAAGGCTGCGCAGCGTCTGCGCGATGGCCGCCTGCACGTCCTGCGCGGCGGCATCGATGTCACGACTCAGCGAGAACTGCAGCGTGATGGTCGTCGAGCCCAGGCTCGACGTCGACGTCATGTTGTCGATGCCGGCGATCGTCGAGAACTGCTTTTCGAGCGGCGTCGCGACGGCGGAGGCCATCGTCGCCGGGCTCGCGCCCGGCAGGCTCGCGCTGACCGTGATCGTCGGATAGTCCACCGTCGGGAGATCGCTGATCGGCAGACGCCGGTACGCGATGAAGCCGAACAGCAGGATCGCGGTCATGACGAGAATCGTCATCACCGGCCGCCGAATGAACCGCTCGGAGACGTTCATCGCGGCTTGCTCTTCGCCGGTCGGCGTATCGACGCTGCCCGCGGCGCTGCGGGCAGTCGCGGTGTCGCCGCTTGGCCCGATCACGCTCACGGTGGCGCCGGGCCGAATGCGCGACTGGCCGTCGACGACGACGCGTTCGCCGAGCACCACACCGCGTGGCACGACGGTGAGGCTGTCGACCTGCTGCGCGATCGTGATCGGACGCGTCTGCGGGTCGTTCTTCGCATCGACGACGTAGACGTACGTGCCCTGTTGGCCGGTCTGGATCGCGGCGGTCGGAACCGCCAGCACGCCGCGCTGGAGCTCGAGCTGGATGGTGAGAAAGAGGAGCTCGCCCGGCCACAAGCGGTGTTTCGAGTTCTGGAACGTCGCTCGTCCCATGATCGTTCCGGTCAGGGAGTCGATCTCGTTGTTCAGAAACCGCAGCTCACCGCGCTCGTGCGTTTCGGCGGAATCGGTGGAAACGGCGTCGACGGTGAGCGGGCTCTCCGCGAGCGGCGCGCCGGAGGCTGCCCAAGTCCTGCGACAGCACCGGGAAGCGCACGAACACGGGACTGATCTGATTGATGACGACGAGCGGGCCGGTCGTCGGGCTCACGTTGTTGCCGCGCCGAACGAGCAGAGTTCCGGTGCGACCGGAGATCGGCGCGCGCAACATCGTGAACCCGAGATTGACGTCCGCGCCTCTGCAGCGCAGCGCGGTCGGCGTCCACGGTCGCCGCCGCGGCGACCGCGGTTGCATGAAACTGATCAGCCTGCGATCGGCTGACGAAGCCCAGCTCCGCGAGCTTGGCGTAGCGCAGATCGTCCTTGTGCGCGGCGGCCGCCTGTGCCTCGTCGCGCACGAGGTTCGCTCGCGCCTGATCGGCTGCCGCGGCAAGCTGCCGCGGGTCGAGGCGGAAGAGCGGCTGACCCTGCTCGACGTCGTCGCCTTCCCTGAACAACACGTCCATCAGCGTGCCGCTCACCTGCGCGGTGACGGCAACCGTCTGCATCGGCTCGACGACGCCGCTCGCGACCAGCGTCAACGGCGCATCGATACGGGCGACGGGCGCGACGCGAACGGGCGTCGGCGGCTGCTTTCGCGTGGGCGCGCCGCGACTGCACGCGACCATCGCCACCATGATCGCGATCGTCGACGCACGACGATCGGCCGCGCCGCGCGCGCATCATCGGCGAATCGTGGGGATCGATGGGCCGAGCGGGAGATTCGGCCGCCCGGCGACGTCGAGCGAGCCGACGTCGTGCGCGAGCTGCGCGAGCGCCGTCTGCCACTCCCATCTGGCTTGAATCGCCTGAGCGCGCGCGGTCGCGAGCGCGCTTCGCGCGAGGAGCAGTCGGTGATCGTGCCGAGGCCTTCGCGGTACCTGCCGAGCGCGCCGTCGGCGGCGAGCGTCGCGCTGGCGACCAGCTCGGCCGCTTCCTTGATGCTTTCGACCGCGGTGTGCAGCACCGAGTACGACGTGAACACCTCGACCGCGATCTGCTGCCGCGTCTCCTGGACGCGGGCGAGCCCGGCTTCGTATTGCGCCTGTGCGGCGCGCGCGTTGTACTGCCGCGCGAAGCCGTTGAAGATCGGGATCTGAAGTCCGAGCTGCAGCGTGTAGTTCACGTTCCCGGCACCGCTCGTTTGCTGTCCGAGCAACCGGTTCGCGAGGCCGCCGTTCGAGCTGAGCGTGAGCGATGGATAACCGGCCGAGCGCGCGACGCGAACTTGTGCCGCGAGCGCTTCCGCGGTCGCGTGCGCCTCCGTGAGATCCGGTCGTTTGGTGATCGCGCGATTGATCAGCGTGTCCACACTGGCCGCGATCGCGGCCACCGAGTCGCTGGCAAGGATGTCGACGACGTCGAAGTCGGCGTTGGCCGGAAACCCCAGCGCTGTCGCGAGCGTTCCTTTCGCGGCGACGAGGTTGCCCTGGAACGTGACGAGCTGCAGTCGCGCCTGTGCCAGCGCGGTGCGTGTTTGATAGACGTCTTCCAGAATTCCTACTCCGACGCGCAGCTTTGCCTCGGCCGCCGCGGTGTCCGTCGTTGCCTCCTGCACCGCGACGGTCTGGGCGTTACGAAGCGCGCGCGCCGCCAGATAGTTGAACAGCGACGATTCCGCTTGCAGCACGACGTTCTGGAGCGTGACGTTGTGAGCGAGATTCGTCGCGATCGCCTGTTGCTTCGCCGCCTCGATCGTTCCCGCACGCGCGCCGTGGTCGAACAACAGCCACGAGAAGGACACGGTCGGAAAGAGCTGTGGGTTCGTCGACCCGCCGCTCCCGTTGCGCGTCGTGTTCAAGCGATTCGTGTCGACGCCCGGGACGCCGACGCCGCCAAACCCGCCGAACCCGCCGCCGAACCCGTTGTTCTGCGAAAGCGTGATGGCCGCATTGATCGTCGGATAGCGCGCGCCTTTCGCGGCGCCATAGAGATCGGCTGCCGCGAGAGCGCTTTCCCACGATTCGCGCGTGGACGGATTGTGACGCAACGCGAGATCGAGCACGTCAGCGAGCGAGAGCTGACGGGCCGATCCTACCGTCGCCGAATCCGCTCTCGCGGCGGCGCTGACGCCCGGCGCCGACGGGGGCTCAGCCGGCGGCGCTGGCGTTCGCACCGCCGTCGGCACGGGCCACGGCGCCGTTCGATCCGTTGGCGCGCCGGCAACGCCATCGATCTTCGGAATGCCCGGCGGTCGACACGCCAGCATCCCGGCAATCGCGATTCCTGAAAGCAACGACGGCTCGCGTGAGAAGAGCGAGCGCGGGAACGCAGACACGGCCACTGGGCCGACCGAATGCACAACCAGGGCCGAGCGTGCCGCTGCCGAGCTAGCGCCCGGCCAATGCGGGCACAAAGATACGGTGGTGGCGAGTCCTGCTGCGTTGCGCTTTCTTAATGAACATGATCCTCGCCGACACGCTCCTCATCTTCATCGCCGCGAGCCTGACGAAGCCGATGCAGCCGATGCTCGATGCGTTCCGTGCTCGCACCGGCATCGTGATTCAGCGCGAAAGCGGCGCGTCGCTCGAGCACGTCCGCAAGATCACCGAGCTCCACCGCATTCCCGACGTCGTCCTGCTGGCCGACGCGGATGTGATCTCTCAGTTGCTCGTGCCCGCCTACACGACGTGGTACGCCGACTTCGCGCGAAACCGGATGGTGGTTGCGTACACCGACCGGTCGCGGTTCGCCGACCAGATCACACCGGACAATTGGATGCAGGTCGTGCGGCGGCCTCGCGTCGAAGTCGGCCGAACGGATCCGGACCTCGCGCCCGTGGGCTATCGTACATTGCTCATGTTCCAATTGGCCGAGCGCTACTACGGACAGGGCGGCCTTGGCAGCTCGCTGCTCGAGCACGCGTCGAAGCGAAACATCCGACCCAATGCGGCCGAGCTGGCCGCGCTCCTCGCCGCCGGCGAGTTGGACTACATCTACGATTATCAATCGGTCGCCGAGTCCAACGGGTTTCGCTTCATCTCGCTGCCGGACGCGATCAACCTCGGCGATCCTGCTCACGCTGCCAACTACGCGGCGGCATCCGTCGCCGTCCGTGGTTCTGCTCCGGGCACGACCACGACATTCAAGGGCGAGCCGATTCTGTACGGGCTCACGATGCCGAAGGACGCGCCGCACCCGGCGTCTGCCGCGCGGTTTCTCGCCTATCTGATCTCGCCGGCAGACGTTGCGCGCGTTGCACGCCGCGCACATGGACATGCTCGATCGGCCAGTCACTCACTGGATCCGGCGCGCCGGCGGAGCTCGGTCGTGGCGGTCCTGGACTTTAGCGTTATCGGAACCGTCGCCCCGACCCGCGCGGCCGAGCGCGGCGTCGCGCGCCGCGGGCACGGTGGCCGTGGCGGTGGTCTCGTCGCTGTTTCTGCTGTTCATTCTCGCTCCGATGGCCGGACTCGTTGGCTCCGGTGGAGCTCGCGGCCTCGCGAGCCTGGGGTCGGACAGCGAGCTGCGCGCGTCGCTCCTGCTGACCGCGGTGACCGCGACGATCGCCACGGTGCTGGGTGTGATCGGCGCGACGCCGCTGGCGTACCTGCTCGCGCGACGGCGATTCCGCGGCCGAGCCGTCGTGTCCGCGGTGCTGGACCTGCCGCTGGTGATCCCGCATCCGGTCGCGGGCATCGCCTGCTGCTCGTGCTCGGACGCGCGAGTCCGATCGGCGGCGTGCTGTACGCGGCTGGAATTGCGCGTCGCCAGCTCGCCGGTGGGCATCGTGTGCGCGATGCTGTTCGTCTCCGCGCCGCTCTACGTCAGCGCCGCGCGCGAGGCGTTCGCCCGCGTCGACGCGCGCTACGAGTCCGTCGCGCGCACGCTCGGCGACGACGCGTGGCGCGCGTTTCGTCGCGTGACACTTCCGCTGTCGGCGCGCGGGCTCACCGCGGCCGCGATCGTGATGTGGGCGCGCGCGGTGAGCGAGTTCGGCGCCATCGTGATTCTGACGTACAACCCCAAAGTCGCGAGCGTCCTCAGTTACGACCGATTCACGAGCTATGGCCTCGAGCGAAGCGCTGCCGGTGGCGGCGGTGCTCGTGCTCTTCGCGCTCGTTCCGCTCGCCGCGCTGCGCGCGCTGCGCACCGGCGCGCTAGGCCGCGCGATCCACCGATGATCTCGCTCCAGAACGTCAGCGCGCGGGCCGGCAGCTTTCAACTCGAGCGACATCTCGTTCGACGTCAAGCAGGGCGGCGTACGGCGTCGTGATCGGCCCCGCGGGCTCCGGCAAGACGACGCTGCTCGAGACGATCTCCGGCGTCATCCGCGCGACATCCGGGCAAGATCGTGCTCGGCGACGAGGATATGACGCACGCGCCGCCCGAGGCGCGACGGCATCGGCATCGTGTATCAGCACGCGTACCTGTTTCCGCATCTCACCGTTCGCCAGAACATTCGAGTACGGCGCGGCCAAGCAGGACGACGGCCGAGGAAATTGCCGTCGCGGTTTGGCGTCGACACGCTTGCCGACCGGTCGGTCGAAGCGCTGAGCGGCGGAGAGCGACAGCTCGTCGCGATTGCGCGAACGCTGGCGCGGCGGCCGGAGGTGTTGCTGCTCGACGAGCCATTCAGCGCGCTCGATCCGCGGACGCGAAACGTCGCGCGGCGAATCCTGCGCACGATCTACTTCGAGCGGCGATTCACTGTGCTCCAGGTGACGCATGACTTCGCCGAGGCCGGCCTGCTCGGCGACATCGCGATCATGCTGGACAAGCGGACGCGTCGTGCAGCAAGGGCGATCCGGAACAGGTCTTCCGCAAACCGGCGTCGCCGTACATCGCGGATTTCCTCGGCGCCGAGAATGTGTTCGCCGGAACCGCGCGGCCGATCCGCCCGGAGCCGCCCGATTGGTTCGCCGCCGATCGAAGAGAGCTTCATCCAGCACGCCGTCGCGTTCACGACCGGCAGTTTGACGTTCTACGCGCTCGGCGACGTGGTGCCTGGTCCGACGCACGCCGTGATCCGCGCGGAGGAGGTCTCGCTGTCGGCGGAGCCGTCGATGTCGTCGCTCCAGAATCAGTTTCGCGGAACGATCAAGAGAGATCGTTCCGGCCGGCGCGGTGACGCGAGTGACCGTGGATGCGAGCGGAACGCCGATCGTCGCGGCGGTGACCGCGCGGTCGGTGCGCGAGCTGCAGCTGTTCGCCGGCGTCGAGGTCGTGGTCGGGTTCAAGGCGACTGCCGTGCATCTCTGTTGAAAACAACGGAACGGCCGCTCACGGACAGGCACGGTCCCAGGCGGACAGTCACGGAAAACCGTCGACATCTTCTGCCTGAAACAGCTGCATCCAGACGCGACGAGTTGCGTCCGGAACGGTTGTCGTCAAAGTCTTTTTCTTGTCGTTCCGTGTCCGTCTGTCAGTGACCGTGCCGGTCCGTGAGCCGCGCGTCGTCTGATTGGCGCGTCGTGTTGTTTCCGCAGTTCAGTCACTGTACGTTCGTCGAATGCGCCCATCCATTCTCCCTTCGTGCTCGCGGCATCCCGCTCGTCGCGCAATCGCCGCTTCCCACGTCGAACGCCAAGGTCAGAGCGGCGCTCGACATCATCAAAGCCGACAACGCCTGGACGCTCCAGCAGCAGATCGAGCTGACGCAGATTCCCGTCGCCGCCGTTCAAGGAATCGGCGCGCGCGGCCGAGTACAAGAAACGACTCGAGGCGCTCGGGCTGACGAACGTCCACATCGATTCGGTCGGAAACGTCATCGCCGAGCGAAAAGGCGCTGGCTCTGGGCCGACCGTGCTGATCGAGGGACACCTCGACACCGTGTTCCCCGAAGGCACGGACGTCACCGTGAAGCACGACGGCGACAAGCTGCGCGCGCCCGGCATCGGCGACGACGATCGAGGGCTCGCGGTGGTGCTCGCGGTCGCACGCGCGTTCAGAAGGCCGGCGTGGAGACGAACGGCACCGTGTACTTCGTCGGCGACGTCGGCGAAGAGGGACCCGGCAATCTCCGCGGCACGCGCAACCTCGTGACCAAAGAGCTCAAGGGGAAGATCGACTACTTCATCACCGTCGACGGCGCCGGGCTCGGGATCGCGAGCCGCGCCGTGGGCAGCAATCGCTATCGTGTGACATACAAAGGTCCCGGCGGTCACAGCTACGGCGCGTTCGGGATTCCGAATCCCATCCACGCTCTTGGCCGGGCGATCGCGGCCATCGGCGACATTCAGGTGCCGACCACGCCGAAGACGACGTTCAATGTCGGCATCATCGAAGGCGGTACGTCGGTGAACTCGATCTCCGCCGCCGCGACAATGGAAGTCGACATGCGCTCGGAGGATGCGGCATCGCTCGCCGCCGTGGACGTGAAGGTGCAGAAGGCGCTGCACGACGCGCTCGCCGCGGAGAATGCGCGCTGGACGGGCTCGCGTGCGGCGGCGGCGAAACTGTCCCTCGTCATCGACACGATGGGGATTCGTCCGACGGGCGCGCAGTCGGATGCGGCACCGATCGTGCAGACCGCGCTGAGCGCGGCAAAGGCGCTCGGCTTCACGTCCGCGACGAGCGCGTCGAGCACGGACGCCAACCTTCCGATCAGCCTCGGTATTCCGGCGATTCGACATGGGCGGCGGCGGCGCGGACGAGGGGTCGCACTCGCTCGGCGAATGCGTATACTGATGGTTCGAACGGCTGGCTCGGTGCACAGTGGGCCGCGCTCGTCGTCGCCGCGCTCGCGGGCGTGCGATGAAAGGGCGGGCTTCACCATTCGGAACACTGGGGTTCGTCGCCATGGCGATCTCGCATCCACTTCCGGCGCAACAGCAGTCGTCGACCACGTTTCATCAGCTCGGACATGCGATCCTGCGTGAGCTGATCGAGACCAACACGACCGCGTCGAGCGGCAACACGACGATCGCGGCGCAACAGCTGGCGACCCGCTTTCACGACGCCGGCTTCCCGGATGCCGACGTGCAGGTCGTCGGCCCGACGACGAAGAATCGAAATCTCGTCGTGCGCTATCGCGGAACGGGCGCGCACAAGCCGGTGCTGCTGCTCGCGCATCTCGACGTCGTCGAGGCGAAGCGTGACGACTGGACCTACGATCCATTCGTCAGCTCACGGAGCACGACGGCTATTTCTACGGCCGAGGCACGCAGGACGTGAAGGGCGGCGCGGCGATGCTGGTCACGACGCTGCTCAGGCTCAAGCAGGAGGGCTGGACGCCCGACCGCGATCTCATTCTCGCGCTCACCGCCGGCGAAGAAGGCGGCATGCCGTACAACGGCGTCGAGTGGCTGATCGAGAACCGGCGCGAGTTGATCGACGCCGAGTATACGATCAACGTCGACGCCGGCGGCGGTGAGCTGGAGAACGGCAAGCATTCGCTGTTCGACGTGCAGGCGGCGGAGAAGGTCTATCACTCGGTGACTCTGACCGCGAGGAATCCCGGCGGCCACAGCTCGCTGCCCCGCAAGGACAACGCGATCTACGCGCTGGCTGCGGCGCTCGAGAAGCTGTCGCGCTACGAGTTCCCGGTGCAGGTGAACGACGTCGTGAAGGCCTACTTCACGAAGGCGGCCGCGACGGCGGCGCCGTCCGTTGCCGCCGACATGAAAAGCGTCGCGAACGGAGCACACGATGCGGCTGCCGTCGCGCGCCTCAGCAAGACGCCGCTCTACAACGCACTGCTCCGAACGACCTGCGTCGCCACGATGCTCCAAGCGGGGCACGCCGAGAACGCGCTGCCGCAGACGGCGAAGGCGACGGTCAACTGTCGCATGCTGCCCGGCGCCGACCCGGCGTCCGTCGAGAAGACGATCGCGCACGTCGTGAACGACACATCGATCCACGTCGCGCCGGCCGACACCGCGACGCAGAGCCCCGCGTCGCCGCTCCGGCCCGACCTGTTCGAGGCCATCACCGCCTCGGTGAAGGCGATCTGGGGACCGGTGCCCGTGGTGCCGACGATGGAGACCGGCGCGACGGACGGCCTGTTTCTGCGCAACGCCGGGACGCCCGTCTACGGGTTCAGCGGCCTCTTCATCGCGACGAACGACATCCGCGCTCACGGCAAGGATGAAAGAATACTCATTTCCGCCTACGACGACGGCCTGGACTTCACCTACGACGTGCTGAAGCGCGTGACCGCCCGGCCGTAGCCGCGTCGCCGCGCCCGCGGGCCGGCCTCGGGGTCGACCGCTCCGGAGCGGCGCCAGCACGGACGTTGCACCTCTGAATGCCCGCGAGCGCCAACCGCCAGCACGGCGAACACTCGATGGGTAGAGCATCTCTGGACAGCCATCGCACGCCGAGGTCGGAGCGTCTACGTCAGGCGCTGGATCCGGCGTTCGCCGCCGTCGTCCCGCCGCTGATCGCGTTCGCGATCGAAAGCGTGTTCTGGGCGACGATCCCGCGGACGTTGCTGTTCACCGCCGCCGTCATCGTCAGCTCGTGGATGGGGGGATTCAAGGCGGGCATCGGATCGACCGTCCTGTCGACCGCGCTCTTCTACTACCTGATCGAACCGGCACGGCCCATCGCCGCCAATCAGTCCAGGCTCTACATCACGACGGCGCTGTTCCTCGCGGTCGGGGTCGCCATCAGCATCTTTCACGCGCGCCTCAAGCAGGCCAATCGCGAGGAAGCGATCGCCCTCGCGCGGTCGCGACGCGCCACCGACGATCTGATTCGCGCGCGCTCGGAGCTCGAGGCCGCCAATGAACGGCTCGAGCGAAGGACGCGAGACCTGAACGAGAGCAAGAGCCTGCTCCAGGCGATCTTCGATCATTCGCCGAACGCCATCGTCGTGAAGAATCTCGCGCGGCGAATTCCTGCTCACGAACCGCCAGTTCCAGCAGGCCTTCGGGCTCACCGCCGACCAATTACGCGGCAAGACGGACTTCGACATGCTCCCGACACCCGACGCCGAACGACACCGCGCGGTGGACAGCGAGGCGATCGACGTCGGCGGGCCCGTCACGCACGAGGAGACGGGCCGGCTGCGCGGCATGGTGCTCACCTATCTCGAGACCGTGTTCCCGCTTCGCGACGAGCTCGGAAACACATTCGGCGTCTGCTGGATCGGCACGGAGATCTCCGACATCAAGCGGGCCGAACGAGCGCTCGAGCGCACCGCCGCCGACCTGAAGGAGGCGCAGCGCGTCGCCCACATCGGCAGTTGGATCTGGAACGTCCGCACCGAAGTCGCCGAGTGGTCCGAAGAGCTGTTTCGCATTCACGGCCTCGATTCGTCGAGGCCGCCGCCGAACTATCGCGGCGAGTTTCAGCGATTGCTCACACCGGAGAGCCGCACCGCGCTGAACGCCGCGCTCGACGCGGTGGAACACGGAGGGGACCCGTACGAGCTCGACCTCGAGGTCGTCCGGCCCGACGGCGCGCATCGCTGGATTTCCGTTCGCGGCGAACCGATCACCGACAAGTCGGGAGAGCTCGTGGCGATTCGCGGCACGTCGCAGGACATCACGCAGCTCAAACAGCTGCAGCGGATGAAGGAAGAGTGGATGTCCGTGATCGCGCACGATCTCAGGCAGCCGATCGGCGTCATCAAGATGTCCGCCGAGCTGCTCCCGGACCTGCATCGCGGGGAGATCGAGCCAAGACGAGGGCGTCATCACCGAGCGCATTCGTTCCGCGGTCAAAGGCCTCGCCCGGATGGTCGATGATCTCCTGGACATGTCGCGGATCGAGGCGCACCGCCTCTCGCTCGAGCGGGCGTGGGTGGACCCGCGCGCCGTGGTTCGCCAGAGTCTCGCCGGACTATCCCACGTCACCGGGACGTCGCGCGTGTCGGTCTCGGAAGATGAGCACGTGTCCCGCGTCTTCGTCGACCTGGTCCGCTTCGACCAAATCTTCGGCAACCTGATCAGCAACGCGGTCAAGCACGGCGAGAAAGGCGGCGACATCGACGTCCACGTGTCGCAACTCGGGCCGGACGTGGAGATCTCCGTCTCGAATCACGGCAAGGGCATCGCGCCCGAGGAAGTTCCGCGATTGTTCAGTCGCTTCGGGCGCTCATCCACGGCACACGGGTCGGCGGCGCCCGGGCTTGGACTCGGGCTCTACATCGCCAAAGGCCTCGTAGAAGCCCATGGCGGACGCATCTGGGTCGACAGCGTTCCGGGCAAGACCACGACCTTCCATTTCACGCTGCCCGGTCAGACCTCCGCGAAGGAGGCCGCGTAGTGCGCTTACGGCGCGGTGAGTATCTGGATGACGCCGTTTGGATTGCCGGTGCCGAATCGCAGCTGCGCCTCGGACGCGCTGTAGAATTTCAGCGAGGTCGCCTGCGTGAGCGACATCGACCGCAGCACATCGACACTCCCGAGCTTCTGGAGATCCTGATACACGTTGACCGCGTCCGGATCCTGGTTGCCGCTTCTGCCCGCCGAGATCGAGGACGGTCCACGCGTGCGGAGCCAGTCGGGCCGGAGCCGCTGAATCGCGGTGTACAGGCTCGTCTCGTGTGAGTTCGTGAGCTCCTCACCGCTGATGATCGAGCGATTCGTGTTCGCGGGCGACACAGCGGCGCCGCTGGTCACGGCGCCGCTGGGCACGACGCTGCCGCCGGTGGCCGAAGCGCACGCGAGCCCGGTCGCGGCCGCGGCGATGAAAGCAATGTGGTGAAGCGCTGGACGAGACACGATAGCTCCGAGTTGGGGGTTCGGCGCGTGACATTCGGAGAGGCGAGTATGTCACGAGGCTCCCGGAATGTCGACGCGGGCGAGGCCGCCCGCTAGCCGGGCGCAGGCCGGGGCGCTCGAGCGACTACGGAGGACTCGGCGCCACGGGTACTGAGAGAACCTGAATCGCGCCGTTTGGATGCCCCGGACCAAAGCGGGCCTGCGCTTCGGCCGGCGTATAGTACTTGAGTGACGTCGCGGCCGACGTCTCCAGCCGCTCGAGCACGCCCGGACCGCCGAGGCGCACCTGGCCGACGTACACTTGAACCAGATCCGCGTTCTGACTGCCGGCGAGTCCTTTCGCGATGGACGTCGCTCCATGCTCCCGAAGCCACTCGGGTCGCATCCGTTGAACGATGTCGTACAAGAACTGATCGTGATTGGCGCGCAATTCTTCGGTGGTCAGCACCGAGCGATCGCTGTTTGCCGGCGCGGGCGGCGTGTCGCTGTCCGTAGCGACCGATCGCCAGCACGCGAACGTCGTCACACCGAGCGCGAGAGACGCCACGCGTCGGAAAAGCGAGCCGGTCATGAGAGCCTCCATGTGCGGCTTTCATTCACAATCTCTCATGACGCATCGCCGCTGTCCAGCGGCGCACGGCTGTGCCCGCCTTTTTGGGGGTCTTCGCGCGTTCAAGTGGGTGATTTCCTGCCGGTTTTCGGGGATTCAAACGCCGCGTTCAGAGAGGAATCACGGCATTGCAAGGCGGGCAGGACGGACTCGGAGTTCGTGAGCGTTTTCGAAGCGCTTCCCGGATGTGCCCAAATCCGGGGAAGCCCCGACACCAGCCACATCCACGAGGACACAACGAAAGGTTCTGGTTCTCCGCGGATTTGCGTGGGTCAAGTGGCCGCGTGGCTGGTCGAGCGGACTTGCGTCCGAGGCTCGAGGCTGCGCCGAGACGAGACCCGTGATCAGCATCGAGATGGCCGACCGCTCTTTCCCGTTAGCCGAAGAGCTCTCTTGCTCGCTCGATGCCGGCGATGAGAGCGTCGACGTCGGCCTCGGTATTATAGACGTAGAATGACGCCCGCGCCGTCGCCGGCACGTCGAGCCGCCGCATGAGCGGTTGCGCGCAGTGGTGCCCGGCGCGCACGCAGACGCCGGTCTCGTCGAGAATCGTCGCGAGATCGTGCGGATGAATGTCGCCGGCGGTGAAGCTCACCACGCCGCTTCGCTCGTGCGCGGGCGGCCCGTAGATCCGGACGCCGGGCAGCGCCAGCAGCCGCTCGGAGGCGAGCGCCATGAGCTCGCGTTCATGATCGCGGACGACGTCCATGCCGATGGCGCTCAGGTAGTCGCACGCCGCGGCGAGCCCGACTGCGTCGGCGACGTTGGGCGTGCCCGCCTCGAACTTGTGAGGCAGCACGTTCCACGTCGTCCGTTCGTCGCCGACGTACTCGATCATGTCGCCGCCGGACTGGTACGGTTGCATCGACTCGAGCAGATCGCGCCGGCCCACGAGCACGCCGCAGCCCATCGGCCCGAGCATCTTGTGTCCGCTAAAGGCGTAGAAATCGACGTCGAGTGCATCGATGTCGAGCGCGAAGTGTGGCGCACCCTGCGCGCCGTCGATCACGACGATGGCGCCGGCGTCGCGCGCGATGGCGGCGATCTCCGAGACCGGGTTGATCGTTCCGAGCGCATTGGATACGTGGGCGAACGCGACGACCTTCGTGCGCGACCCGACCATCGAGCGCAGCTCGTCCAGGTCGATCCGCCCGTCGGACGTGATGCGACAGATGCGGAGCGTCGCCCCGACGCCCAGCGCCAGCTGCTGCCACGGAACGAAGTTGGCGTGATGCTCGAGCCCGGTCACGACGATCTCGTCGCCCGCGCGAACGTTCTGCCGTCCCCAGGCCGTCGCGACGAGGTTGAGCGACTCGGTCGTTCCGCGCGTGAAGATGAGGCGCGCCGAGTCGCGGACGCCGACGAATCGAGCGATGCGCTCGCGCGCATCGTGATAGCGGTCGGTGGCCCTCGCGGACAGCGCGTACGCGCCGCGGTGGGGGTTCGCGTTGTCGTGCGAGTAGTACTGTGTCATCGCGTCGAGCACCGCGCGCGGTTTCTGCGTCGTCGCGGCGGAGTCGAGGTAGTGCAGGTTCGGAAACGCCGCAAGGAGCGGAAACTCGGATCGCGCGACGAGCGCGTCGAAACCGCCGTTCGCCGTTCCCCGCTCGCTGGTCGCCGCTCGCCGTTCGCCGTTCGCCGTTCGCGTGCTCATGCTCCCTCCGTCGTCGGCGGACCGTGCGCACGGTCGTCGGTCGTCACTTCAGCGGCGCCGCCGGCGAGCGCCGAGTGGAGCGCGTGCCACGCGAGGCTCGCGCATTTGACACGCATTGGAAACCTCGAAACACCGGCGAACGCGCGAAGCGAGCCGAGCGCGCGCTGCTGCTCCTCCGACAACTCCCCACGCACCAGCTTGTGAAAGCTCTCGAACAACGCCTCGGCTTCGGCCATCGGCTTGCCCTTCACGGCGGCGGTCATGAGAGACGCCGACGCTTTGGAGATCGCGCAACCCTTGCCCGGCGGCGAGACGAACTTCACGTCGGCGATCCGGTCTCCATCGAGCTTCACGGACAGCCGCACCTCGTCGCCGCACAGCGGATTCCGGCCTTCGACGACGCGGTCCGCGTCGGGAATCTCACCAAAATTCCGCGGCTTCCGGTTGTGCTCGAGGATCAGCTCTTGGTACAGCGCGTCGGTCGACATGGCTCTTGAACTGCAGATCCCTCGCTAGGCTCGGGATGACAGAGTTACACGAATCGCTCCAGGGTCATCCGCTCCAGACCGTCGCGGATCTCCGGAACGTCGATCTTCTCGAGCACGTCCGCGGCGAAGGCGTACGTCAGAAGGCGCCGCGCCAGCGCGGCGTCGATCCCCCGGCTCTTGAGGTAGAAGAGCGCGAGCTGATCGATCTGTCCGACGGTCGCGCCGTGCGTGCACTTCACGTCGTCGGCGAAGATCTCGAGCTGCGGCTTGGTGTCGATCTGCGCGGTGTCCGAGAGCAGCAGCGTGTTGTTGGTCTGCTTGCCGTCGGTCTTCTGCGCGACTGGATGGACGTACACCTTGCCGTTGAACACGCCGTGCGACCGGCCGTCGAGAATGCCCTTGTAGACCTCGCGGCTGTAGCAATTCGGCTGCGCGTGCACGATCATCGTCTGATGGTCGCAGTGCTGCTCGCCGTCGAGCAGGTACAGCCCGTTCAGCGTCGCGCCGCCGCCTTCCCCCGCGAGCGTCGTATAGATGTTCGTCCGCGACAGCGCGGCGCCCGCGGCGAAGGAGAACGAGATGTAATGGCTGTCGCGCGCTTGTCGCGTCTCGATCGTGCCGACGTGCAGGGCGCGCGCGCCTTCGCGCTGCATCTTGTAGTGCTGCAGCGTCGCCCCGTCGGCGACCGACACCTCGGTCACGGGATTGCAGAAGTACATCGCGTCGGCGGTCGAGACGTAGCTCTCGATCACGATCGCTTTCGCGTTCCGTCCGACGACGACGAGATTGCGCGGGTGCATCATGCCCTTCGCGGCGGTGGCGTCCGCGACGAAGAGCAGGTGGATCGGGCGTTCGACGTCGGTGTTCGGCGCGACGGTGACGATCGCGCCGTCGTGCATGAACGCCGTATTGAGCGCGGTGAACGCGCTGTTTTCATAGCCGGCGATCGTGCCGATGGTGCCGAGCAATGCCGGCTCACGGATCCACGCCGTCGCGAGGTCGAGCACGGTCACGCCGCTCTGCGGCCGGATGCTCGACAGCTCGGCCGAGAAGCGGCCGTTCACGAAGACCAACGTGTTCCAGTCCGCCGCGCCGAACGTGAACGGCGCCAGCTCGCTCGGCGTGACGTCGCCGCTCGGCGCGGGCATGAGCGTGAACTCATGATCGGCGATCGCGGCGGGGCTCGTATAGTGCCAGTCCTCGTTGCGCGTCGTCGGAAAGCCGAGCGCGGAAAAACGCTCGAACGCCGCACGACGAAGCGACTGCGCCACGGCCGTCACGGGCGCGACGTTCGCGAGCTCGTCGAACGCCTCGACGTACGAATCCACCGCGCTGCCGTCGATCACCGGTGCCGTCACGCCGCCGCCCCTGCTCCCGCCAGGCTCCCGCCCGTGACCCAATCGTACCCCTTCTCCTCGAGCGCGAGCGCGAGCTCCTTGCCGCCGGATTTGAGGATACGGCCGTGCGCCAGCACGTGCACGTAGTCGGGCACGATGTAGTTCAGGAGCCGTTGATAGTGCGTCACGACGATCGTCGCGTTCGCCGGCTTCTTGAGCTTGTTCACGCCGTCCGCCACGACGCGCAGCGCGTCGATGTCGAGGCCGGAATCGGTCTCGTCGAGAATGCCCAGCGTGGGCTCGAGCACGGCCATTTGCAGAATCTCGTTCCGCTTCTTCTCGCCGCCCGAAAAGCCGGTGTTCACGGACCGCGTGAGCATCGACGTGTCCATGTCGACGAAGGCGAGCTTCTGTTCCATCAGATCCGCGAACTCGAGCGGATCGACTTCCTCCTCGCCGCGCGCCTTGCGGATCTCGTTGTACGCGGCGCGGAGGAAATACGCGTTCGAGACACCGGGGATTTCCACCGGATACTGGAACGCGAGGAAGATCCCCTGCTGCGCGCGCGCTTCGGGCGCCATCGCGAGGAGATCGCGGCCTTGGTACGTGACGGAGCCGCCGGTCACTTCATAGGCCGGGTTGCCCGCGAGCACCTGGGCGAGCGTGCTCTTGCCGGAGCCGTTCGGGCCCATGACGGCGTGGATCTCCCCGGCGTTCACGGTGAGATCGAGTCCCTTGAGGATTTCCTTATCGCCTACGTTGGCCTTGAGGCCTTTGATTTCTAGCATCGTTTTTGTGTCATCCTCTGCGCGCGCTTCGCGCGCGCGGAGGATCTATTGTAAGTAATCCGAAACTTGCTTCGCCTAAGAGAACTGGACGAACCAGCTGTTGCTTCGCCGTGGGACAGTCCGCGTATTTCACAGTAGATCCTCCGCTCGCTTCGCTCGCAGAGGATGACAACTCTCACCCGACAGAACCTTCCAGCGTAATCCCCAAGAGCGCCTGCGCCTCCAGCGCGAACTCCATCGGCAGCTCCTTGAACACTTCCTTGCAGAATCCGGAAACGATCATCGACACCGCCTGCTCGGCCGACAAGCCGCGCGACTTCAAATAAAAGATCTGATCCTCACCGATCTTCGACGTCGACGCTTCGTGCTCGACGATCGCGCTGTTGTTGCCGACTTCGACGTACGGGAACGTGTGTGCGCCGCACCGATTGCCCACGAGCATCGAGTCGCACTGGGTGTAATTCCGCGCGCCCGTCGCCTTGGGGAGCACGTGCACCCGGCCGCGGTACGAGTTGTTGCCCTGGCCCGCCGAGATGCCTTTGGAGACGATCGTCGACTTCGTGTTCCTGCCGATGTGGATCATCTTCGTGCCCGTGTCGGCCTGCTGCTTGTTGTTCACGACCGCCACGGAGTAAAACTCGCCGACCGAGTTGTCGCCCTGCAGAATCACGCTCGGATACTTCCAGGTGATCGCACTGCCGGTCTCGACCTGCGTCCACGAGATCTTGGCGCCTTCCTGCGCCTTGCCGCGCTTCGTCACGAAGTTGTAGATGCCGCCCACGCCGTTCTTGTCGCCGGCATACCAGTTCTGCACGGTCGAGTACTTGATCGTCGCCCCCTTGAGCGCCACGAGCTCGACGACCGCCGCGTGCAGCTGGTTCGTGCTCCGCTTCGGCGCCGTGCACCCCTCGAGATAGCTGACGTACGCGCCCTCGTCCGCGACGATGAGCGTGCGCTCGAACTGGCCCGTGTCCGCCGAGTTGATGCGGAAATACGTCGAGAGCTCGACGGGGCAGCGGACGTTCTTCGGCACGTAGACGAACGAGCCGTCGGAGAACACCGCGCTATTCAACGCCGCGAAGAAGTTGTCGCTGTACGGCACCACCGAACCAAGGTACTTCTTGACCAGCTCCGGATGCTCACGCACGGCTTCGCCGAACGAGCAGAAGATGATGCCGAGCTTCGACAGCTCCGTGCGCATCGTCGTGCCGACCGACACCGAGTCGAAGATCGCGTCGACCGCGACGCCGCTCAGCACTTTCTGCTCGGTCAGCGGAATCCCGAGCTTCTCATACGTCTTCAGCAGCTCGGGATCGACGTCGTCGAGGCTGCCGAGCGGCTTCTTCGTCTTCGGCGCGGAGTAGTACGAGAGCCCCTGATAGTCGATCGGGCCGTACGTGACGTTCGGCCAGTGCGGCTCCTTCATTTGCGCCCAGCGGCGATACGCCTTGAGCCGCCATTCGATCATGAACGGCGGCTCGTCCTTTTTCGCCGCGATCGCGCGCACGATGTCTTCACTCAAGCCAGGCGGCAGCGTGTCCGACTCGATGTCGGTCACGAACCCGTGCTGATACTCCCGGCTGATCAACGACTCGATCGAGCTACTCATTTCCATGCCCCACGCAGTTGCGCCCTCGCACCATGATTCCGGCCCCGATCGCCAGGTAGGGCAAGTTGCCGACCTGGCGACATGACGCAACTCGTTTTCGGTGAATCGCTTGCGAGCGCGTCAACACGAGCTCGGCTGCCGCATTCCGCCGCGCCGACAGGCGGAGCTTGGCTTTGCAGATAAAATTAGTCGGGTTTATGGGCCGATGGCTAGGGCACGTTCGGCCAGCCACCTACGCTCGGTGCGTGGCCCACCACCAGACGCCCACCAGCACCGCGGTGAGCACCACGAGGAGCTGAACGCGCCGCATGTTGCGACCAGCCGAGTTGTTCTCGTCCACGATGGCGGGCTGGGCGCCGTGCGTCGGTTTCCGCGAGAACTCATCGTTGGTGGCCGAATGCGGAGGCGCCGGCGCGAAACCTTCGCCCATCGATTGCGTGAACCGAAGCTTCACGAAGGCGATCTCGACCGAGTCACCCTCCGTCAGGGTGTGCGGACCCGACAACGGCTTCGCGTTCAGCAGCGTGCCCGTCGCGCCGATCGAGTGCAGCACGAACGAAAGGTTCTCGTGCCGGATCTCCGCATGGAACCGGGACGCGGACGGATCGCGAATGACGATCTCGTTCGATGCATCGCGGCCGATCGAAGTCGATGGAACGTCCAGCGCGTGCGCGACCTTCGCGCGATCGTCGACCAGGTAGGCTCGGGTTCCGGCGGCCTCTTCCACTAGGCGATCTCCGCGATGATCTGGCGGAGGAGTGACGCCGCCAGATCGACCTTGTAGGCGTTCTTCGACAACGGCTTCGCGTCGTACAGCGCGCGCTCGGCGAGCGTGGCGATCGCGTCTTCGTCCAGCCCGCCCGACGCCACGTCTTCCTCGACAGACGAATTCACTCTCCAGGGCCGCGGCGCAACCCCGCCGAGCACGATCCGCACGTCACCGTCCGGACGCTTCACGCCCGCGACGCTCACCAGCGCGAAATCCCAGGCCTCACGCTGCATCAACTTATGATACCGCTGCGACCCGCCGGCCGCCGCGCTCGGTAACAACAGTCCGGAGATGAATTCTCCCGGTCGGAGCACCGTCTCTTCCACGACGCTTTCACTGGGCGATGCGTAGAGGTCGCTCATCGAGACGCGGCGCGCGCCGGTTCGAGACTCGACTTCCACGACGGCGTCGAGCGCCGCGAGCGCAACCGCCGGATCCGAGGGATGCACTGCGTAGCACGGTCCGGCGTCGAGAATCGCGAGGTACTGGTTTTCACCGTGCACGGCAGGGCAGTGGTCTCCCCCATTCTTGAGACACGGAATACCGCGGCGGAAGTACCAGCACCGAGGACGCTGACAAAGATTTCCGCCGACCGTTCCCATGTGACGGAGCGCCGGCGTTCCGACGACTTCGCACGCCTCGGCCAAGACCGGATATCGCTGCCGGATGAGCGGATCGATTGCGAGCTCGGCGACGCGCGTCGACGCGCCGATCCGAACGCCTCCGTCGACCGTCTCGCGAATCCCGTCGCTGTTGGGGATTCCGCGAAGATCCACCAGCAGGTCTGGACTGCTCAACTCCTCGGCGATGGCAACGAGGAGGTCGGTTCCTCCGCCAAGCGAAACGGCGCCGGGCTGAGCGAGATGCTCAGCGGCGTCTTGAACCGATGTCGCCCGATGGTAGAGGAATGGGGCTGTCACACTGGTGGTCATCCTGATGCCGACCAGGGCCGGCGGAGGACCTGCTTTTCTGTTACGCCGTTCTCTACCGGTCCCGGGGGACAACTACGTGACGCAAAGGGCGGGTCCTGCCCGGCCAATACGACTACTTGTGCTCCGGCGTGTCCCCCGATCCCCGCCCATGCCACGTCACATCGGTCGGGTGGCGGTATGTCTGCTTGTGGATGTACGTCGCCGTGGCGATGAGCGCCACGGTGAGCAGCCCGATAAAAGCGGCAAATCCCCAACCGCCATTGGTCTCGGCAGGAACGTATCGATCAACGTGGTCGGCCATGGCGAGAATATAGTCCTTCCCGACGAGGAACGGAAACGTCGGAATTCGGTAAGATTCCGGGGATCCGACAACCATTCATCCCAAATCCGCTGTCTCAAGTGTTGAGCGGGTCATACTTTGGTGCACCCGCCGCGTGACGGATCACGATGTGACTGTTCTTCGAGACGAGCTGCAGCGGACGTTGGGAGCCGCCTACACTCTCGAGCGTGAGCTCGGGGGCGGCGGGATGTCGAGCGTGTTCGTCGCGCGCGACAACGCGCTCGGCCGTGCGGTCGTGATCAAGGTCCTCCCGCTCGAGCTCGCGGCGACCGTGTCCGTCGACCGGTTCAAGCGCGAGATCATGCTGTCGGCCGCGCTCCAGCACCCGCACATCGTGCCGGTCCTGAGCGCCGGAGAGACGTCGCCCACCGATGGCGAAGGCAGCGGAATGCGTCTGCCGTTCTTCATCATGCCGTTCGTGGAGGGCGAATCGCTGCGGGCTCGGCTGTCGCGCGGTCCCGTTTCAGTCCGCGAGGCGGTCAGCATTCTCAAGGACGTCGCGCGCGCGCTCGTCTATGCCCATGGCCGCGGCATCATTCACCGCGACATCAAGCCCGACAACATCCTCCTGTCCGGCGGTTCGGCGACAGTGACGGATTTCGGCGTGGCGAAAGCGATCACCGCATCGCGCGAAGGTAAGCGGCCAGCGTCGACGACTCGGACGGGCACCATCACCCTCGTCGGCACGTCGATCGGAACGCCCGCTTACATGGCGCCCGAGCAAGCGGCCGGTGACCCGAGCACCGATCACCGCGCCGACCTCTATGCGCTCGGCATCGTCGGCTATGAGATGCTCGTCGGGACGCCGCCGTTCCATGGCCGCGCGCCGCAGCAACTGCTCGCCGCACAGCTCACCGAAGCGCCGCCGCCGATCGCGTCGCGCCGTTACGACGTGCCGGAAGCCTTGGCGGGCCTGCTCATGCGGCTCCTCGAGAAGGATCCCGGCAAACGTCCGAAGACGGCCGCCGAAGTAGCGCGTTCGCTCGAGGATCCGGCGGTCGTCAGCGGCACGTTCGTGTCCGCAAAACCCCCGGCGACGCAGCGCCCGCGGCGCGTGCTCTGGGCGCTCACCGGTGCGGGAATTCTCGCGTCCGTGGCCGCGGGCGGCGCGTGGTTCACGAACCGGCGCGGTCCGCAGAACGCTTCGGCACCGGCCGCTGTCGCACCGGTCGCGTCGAAGTCGATCGCCGTCATGCCGCTCGTAAACATCGGCCGCGACACGAGCGAGGCGTACTTCGCGGCCGGCATGACCGCCGAGCTGTCGAACGCGCTGAGCCGGCTGCCGGGATTGCGAGTCGCGACGTCGAACGAGACCGCGAAGCACGACCAGGCATCGAGCCCGATGGAGATCGGCAAGTCGCTCAACGTCACGATGGTGCTGTTCGGCACCGTCCAACGCGACAAGAACCGTTTGCGCGTGACGGCCCGGCTCGTGAACACGGCCGACGGCTTCACCGTCTGGTCCGACATGTTCGAGCGCGAGTCGAAGGACGTGTTCAAGGTGCAGGACGACATCTCGAGCGCGATCGTCGCGGCGATCGAGCCGGAGTTGACCTCCGCTTCTGCCACGACGCCGGCGACCGCGCCGGCGGTCGCCGCCACCGCGGCCAGTCATGGCACGACAGACCTTCAAGCGTACGATCTCTATCTCCGCGGCCGCTACTTCTTCGACAAGCGTGGCGAAGCGAACCTCCGCCGCGCGCTCGACTTCTTCCAGCAGGCGTCGGCGAAGGACTCGACCTTCGCCCGCGCGTATACCGGCATCGCCGACGCGTACGCCACGCTTCCGCTCTACGCCAACGTCCGCGTGGATTCCGTGATGCCAATGGCGCTCGCGGCGATCAATCGTGCTGTGACGCTGGACAGCACGCTCGCCGACGCGTTCGCGTCGCGTGGCAATCTGCTGCAGGCCGGTTGGCGCTGGTCCGACGCCGAGGCGGACTACAAGCGCGCGCTGGCACTCGATCCGAACTATGCGAGCGCTCACCAGTGGTACGGCGAGCTGTTGCTCGTGAACGGCCGGTTGACCGAGGCCCGCGCACAGCTCAAGCGCGCGACGGAGCTCGATCCGCTCTCGCCCGTGACGTTCGGGTCGTACGCCGTGGCCCTCGCCGTCGCGCGCTCGGATTCCGCGGTCATCGCCGGCAAGCGCGCGGTGGAGCTCGACTCCTCGCTCGCCGTCACGCGCTTCATGCTCGGTACGGCGTATCTCGAGCTTGGACGGCTGCCCGAGGCAACGGCCCAGCTCGAGGCCGCGCAGCGGATCGACGCCTCGTCCGTTACGACGACCGGGCTGTTAGGGTATGCGTATGCCAAGTCCGGGAATCAGCGGCGGGCCTCGGACATGGCCATCGGCGCCGAGAACCAGATCGGGCGCGCGAGCGGTGCGGGCGCCGCGGCGGCGCGCATCTTCCTCGCACTAGGCGACAAGTCGCGTGCGCTATCGCTGCTCGAGCGCTCGGCCGCGAACCACGACGCCTTCTTCGCGAGTGAATCGCTCGCCGAATCGATCTTCGATCCGATACGCGCCGACCCACGCTTCGCGGGCGTTGTCGCGAAGGTGGGTCTCGACCGCCGAGTCATCACACCACGCTGACAAGACGGGACGCGCGGTTGCGCCCCGCTCGCCGGCTCAGCCCGTTACATGCTGGCTTTGTCCAGCCCGCGTCGTCGAGCGCGATCCTGCGACCGGGCACGGGGGTAGCAGAACCGTATCTGGGGTTCCGCCTTACCCTTTGCCGATCGGATCGTCATCGGAGCGATGATGCGCGGTGTGCTCTTCGTCACTATACTCGGCGTCGGTGCCTGCGCCCGACCGGTGCTCTACTATCCGACACCGGAGAGCGCGGGCATCGCGCAGCCGTCCGCGCCGTCGCCGGCGCCTGCCGCGACGGTCCTAGCCGCGTCGCCGGTCGCAACCGCCGCGGACCCGAACGCGTCTGCCGCGACGAGCGACGCCGAATACCTCAAGCTCCGCCACATTCTCTTGCCGGTCGCCGGCGCGGACATGTCACGCGTCGACGACACGTTCAACGATGGCCGCGACGGCGGCGAACGCACGCATCACGCGATCGACATCCTCGCCCCGCGCGGAACGCCGATTCTGTCGGCCGACGACGGACGCATTCTTCGCATGTCGACGAGCACGCTCGGCGGCATCTGCATGTACACGGTCGATCCGGATGGCCGGCTCGTGTACTACTACGCGCATATGGAGCGGTACAACGATGCGATGTCTCCCGGGCGCGCCATCGTGAAGGGCGACACACTGGGGTTCGTCGGCACGACGGGCAATGCGCCGAAGGACACGCCGCATCTGCATTTTCAGGTCATGCGCTGGGCGACCGACGGCAAATACTGGAATGGCGAACCGATCGATCCCTTCGAGGCCCTCGGCGGAATGAGCCGAGCGGATCGCGTGCGCCGTTAGCTTCTGGGGCATGGCTCTTACGTCAAAAGAGCGCGCTGCTTTGCGCGCCGAGGCGCACCATCTATCCGTGGCCGTGCACGTTGGACAGCATGGCATTACGGGCGCCGTTCGTCAGACGATTGATGACGCGTTGCGCACGCGCGAGCTGGTGAAGATCCAGTTCTCGAAGAGCGCGGACACCGACGCAAAGGCGACGGCAAATGAGATCGCCGCAGCCTCGAATGCCGACGTCGTGCAGGTCATTGGGAAGACCGCCACGCTCTATCGACCGAATCCGGAGCTTGTGCGCAAAGACGGCGTGCCGCCCTGGCGAAAATAGAACGAGGGCACCGTTGGCGCCGCCGTGAAGCCTGGTTCAGTCGCGGTCAGGCAGCGGCGTGCTGGGCGAGCGTGTCAGGATTGGTGAGTTGATGGCGCTCGTCCGTTGCCACGGTCTGGTCACGTCGTCCGACTTGACCCGTGTCGGCGGCGGCCGTAGGCTTCTTCCTTTAGACCGTCGAAAGGAGTAGCCCATGTCCCGGCTTCGAGATCTCCTTGCGCGCCTGCGCGGCACGCTTCGCGCGCGAGACGTCGACGCTCGCCTCGACGAAGAGATTCGGTTCCACCTCGACATGCACGCGCGGCGCGGCATGGATCGAGGCGAATCCGCCGATCGCGCCCGCCGCGAGGCGGCCCTCGCCTTCGGCGGACGCGATGGTTGGCGCGAAGCAGCGCGCGACGAAGTGCGCGAACGCACCGTGGAGGCTACCTGGCAGGACGCGCGGTACGCGGTGCGCACGCTCAGAAAAGCGCCCGTGTTCACCGCCGTCGCGCTGCTCACGGTCGCCCTCGGGATCGGCGCGAACACCGCCGTCTACAGCGTCGTGAGCGGTGTGCTCGTTCGGCCCCTGCCGTTCGCCGATCCGGATCGGCTCGCGGCGATCTGGCCCACGAGAACCATCTCCAACGCCGAGCTGGAATACCTCCAGACTCACTCCCGCGCGTTCAGCGCCGTCGCGGCGTTCAGTCCCGGGTGGGGCATTCCGCTCACCGGAAGTGGAGAGCCGCGCCAGCTCGACGCGGCGCGTGTTTCCACGAACTTCTTTCAGACCCTTGGCGCTCGCCCCGCGATCGGCCGAGCATTCGCCGACGGCGAATCGTCGGACGGACGTTGGAACGTCGTCGTCCTGAGCCACCACCTGTGGATCAGCCAATTCGGCGCCGACTCCGCGGTCGTCGGACGCGTGGTGGATCTCGACGGCGCTCCCCACCGCATCCTCGGCGTGATGCCCGCGACGTTCGAGGCGTTTCAGGCCAGCGTGGATGCGTGGCTTCCGCTCCAGATCGACCGCTCGTCTCGCTTCTATACAGGACAGACCGCTCTCGGGTTCGGGCGTCTCGCGCCGTCCACGACGTTCGTGTCGGCGGCGTCGGAGCTGCAGACCTTCGTGCCGGCGATGCGGACCGCCTTCAACTACACCGAGGAGTACGGGCGCGACGGCGCCGTCACGTCGTTGCACGACAGCCTGGTCGGCGGCGCTCGCGGATCGCTGCTGGTGTTGCTCGGCGCGGTCGCCGCGGTGCTTCTCATTGCCGGCGCGAACGTCGGCAATCTGCTCCTCGTGCACGCGATCGCGCGTCGCCGCGAGCTCGCGGTCCGGCGCGCCCTCGGCGCGTCGCGCGGGCAGATCGCGCGACAGCTCGTCGTACAGAGCCTGATCGTGTCCGTCGCCGGCGGTGTCATCGGGACGCTGTTCGGGGTCGTCGGAGTGCGGGCGCTCAAGGCGATTCTTCCAGCATCGCTTCCGTTCCTCGGAACCGTGTCGGTCGATTGGCGCGTGCTCGCGACGACCGCGGCCGTCACGATCGGCGTGGGCCTCGTCTTCGGCATCGCGCCCGCGGTGTTCGCGACGCGGGTCGATCCCGACGGCGCCCTCCGCGTCTCGCCCTCCAGCGGCGGCGGGCGCGCGGGCGAGTCGATTCGACGCGCGCTGGTCGTGGCCGAGATCGCGCTCGCGATGGTGCTCGTCGTGGGCGCGAGCTTGATGACGACCACACTCTGGCGCCTGAACCGCGTCGACCTCGGGTTCGAGCCGGCCGGTGTGCTGAGTCTTCGCTTGCAACCGCCGTCGTCGCGTGTCGGTTCGATCGAAGCGATTCGCGGCTACTTCGATGGCATGATGCAGCGCATCGCCACGCAACCGGGCGTCGTCGCCGTGGGCGCGTCGCAGCATCTGCCGCTCACCGGGTTCAATTGGCGCAGCAGCCTCGAGATCGAGAAAGCGCCGCTGCCGGCAACGGCCACGCATCCGAACGTCGTCTGGCGCGCGGTGGCGGGCGACTACTTCGGCGCGATGAAGATTCCGCTCGAGCGCGGACGTCTCTTTCTGCCGACGGACACGCGCGATGCGCCGTCGGTGATCATCATCAACGAAGCCATGGCGCGCCGGTACTGGAGCGGCGACGACCCGATTGGCCAGCGGATCAAGGTCGGCAACGGCTCCAAGAATGACTGGGCGACGATCGTGGGTGTCGTCGGAAGCGTGCGGTTCATTTCGCCGAGCACCGAGCCGGGCGACGAGGTCTACCGCCCGAACGCACAGCAGGGACAGGGATCGATGTTCCTCGTGGTGCGAACGAGTGGCGATCCGATGCGCGCCGCGAGCGTGGTTCGAACGGCGATTCGTTCGCTCGACACGAACGTGCCGATCGCCGACGTGCGCGCGCTCGGCGACGTGTTCGCCGCGTCGACGGCGACGCCGCGCACCATCGCGCTGTTGCTCGTCGGCTTCGCGGTCGTTGGACTCGTGCTCGGCGCGATCGGCATCTTCGGCGTCGTGTCCTACGCGGTCACGCAGCGAACGCGCGAGCTGGGGATCCGGTCGGCGCTCGGCGCCCTCGAGGGGCGGATCGTCGCGATGATCGTCGGCGAAGGAGCGCGGCTCGCGCTCGCGGGCATCGCCATCGGGGCGACCGCGTCTGTGTTCGCCGCGCGGTCCCTCAAGACGCTGCTGTTCGGCGTGACGACGAGTGACCCGCGCGTCTATGTCGCGGTGGCTCTGACGATGGCGTTCGTCGCCGTCGCGGCCGCCTATCTACCGGCGCGGCGCGCAGCGCGAGTGGATCCGTTGATTGCGCTGCGGAGCGACTAGCGTCAGTACCCTACCGCGCCACCTCTCGACCTCGGCTCGAACACTCCGTCCCACCCGGCGTCGGCGCGCATGATCGCGTTGATGTTGACGAGACTGGGTACCTGCTTGAGCGAGTGGCCCATCGCGCGCAGCGAATCGGCCACGGCGGGATCGAGCCCACCGCGTTCGAACGAGAGCGAGTCGGGCAGCGATTGATGATGGAGCCGCGGCGCCCGCATCGCGTCGGCGAGGGACATTCGATAGTCGATCACGTCGAGCACGACTTGCGAGGTGCCGGTGATGATCGTCGGTCCGCCGGCGCCGCCGACCACCAGCAGAACCTGGCCTTTCGGGTTGAGCACGATCGTCGGCGTCATGGCCGAGAGCATGCGCTTGCCGGGCGCGATGGCGTTCTGCTCGCCCTGGACGAGCCCGAACATGTTCGGTGATCCCGGCTTCGCGGCGAAGTCGTCCATCTCGTCGTTGAGGAAGTATCCACCGCCGCGAACCCACACCGCGGAGCCGAAGCCGTTGTTGAGCGTCGTCGTGGTCGAGACGGCGTTGCCTTTGTCGTCGACGACCGAGTAGTGCGTGGTGTGCATCGGCTCGCGGCTGGCCACGAGGGTCGATGTCGGCGTGTGATGGTGGTCGTCGATCTTGGAGCGCAACTGGCGCGCGTACTCCTTGCTCGTCAGCTCTGCCTGCGGAACGTCGATGAACGCCGGGTCACCGAGCTTCGAGTTTCGGTCGAGGAATGCGCGTTGATAGGCCTCCGCGAGACGGTGCGCCCACTGCGTGCTGCCGAACGGCGCGGGGGTGTCGTACGTCTCGAGGATGTTCAGCGTCTCCATCATCGTGATACCGCCCGACGACGCCGGCGGCATCGAGAGGATCGTATACCCGCGATAGGTGCCCCTCACCGGCGTTCGCCATTCCGGCTTGTAGCGCTGCAGATCGGCATTCGTGATGATCCCGCCGCCGCGCTTCATCTCCGCGACGAGCGAATCGGCGACCGGACCACGATAGAATCCGGCGGATCCGCGTTCGGCGATCTGGCGAAGCGTCCACGCGAGCTCGGGCTGCCTGAACGTCGTGCCCGGCGCGACGACCCGACCGCTCGGGAAGAAGAGGCGCGCGCCCTCGTACCGCGTGATGTTGCGCTGCGATCGCTCGAGCTCTCGAGAAAAGCCGGAGTCGAGGACGAAGCCGCGCTCCGCGAGCTCGATCGCGGGAGCGATGACCGTCTTCAACGGAAGCGTGCCGAATCGGCGAAGTGCTTCCTCCATGCCGGCAACGGACCCGGGAACGCCGACCGCGAGATGTCCGGTGATGCTCTTGTTCGTGAGGTTGCCGCTCGCATCGAGATACATGTCGCGCGTGGCGGCGAGCGGCGCGATCTCGCGGTAGTCGATCGCCGCCGAGCGGCCGTCGGCCATTCGAATGACCATGAAGCCGCCGCCGCCGATGTTACCCGCGAACGGATACGTGACCGCGAGCGCGAATCCGGTGGCCACTGCCGCGTCGACCGCGTTTCCGCCGCGCGCGATGATGTCTCGGCCGACGCGGCTCGCGATGGAATCGTTGCTCACGACCATCGCGTGCGCAGCGGATGTGGCGGCTTCGCCAGGGTGGAAGCGCCAGGATGCCGGGAAGGTCGCCGCCACGCGCGCGGGCGACGTGGCGTTCGGGGAGGGGTTGACCGTCGTGGACCGACAGGCGGCGGTGAAGAGCGTGGCCGCAAGCGTGAGGGCCGCGCGGCCGATCAGAGAGGTGGTCGTCATAGGCGGAGTCGGAGAACTGCAGATCCCTCGCTGCGGCTCGGGATGAGGCATCACTGATTCCTGCGCGCCGCGGCGTCGATCGCGTTCTGGCGTCGCTGGGCTTCGTTCCAGTCGATGGTCGGCGCAACGTCTTCATCGCCCAGCTCGAGACTCGCCAGCGCGCGTTCGATGACAGGCCCGCCCAGGTCGGCCGGCAGCGCGTGTCCAAAGTCGAGCTCGGCGCGGCGGCAGATGCGTTCTTCGTGCGCGCGATCGCGCGCCTGGTGCGGATCGCAGGCTGCGTGAACGCGAGCATGCATGGCCTCGTGAACGATCGACGCCGCGACCGGCGCGGCCGTGATGTCCGTTCGAGCCAGAAACGTGAGCTCGGTCATGCAGACGCGGTCATCGGGGAAGAACGCGCCGCGGCACGGATACCGGACGATGAGAAAACCGTTCAGGTCCTGGCGCATGTGCCGCAGGCGCCACGGCTGGCTCGATTCGATCAATGCCAAGGCCTCATCCAAACGCGCCAGCACGATGGTCGGCGAAATGTCAGGTCGCGCCGAATTGTCGACGGCGACCGGAAAGCCGCGGATCTCGAACTCTTCCGCTTCTCGCGGATTGCCATCGGCGCGGAGGAGGCCGCGAAGGCGTGAGAGCAAACCCATGATCGTACTCTACCTCAACGGTCATCCTGATGCGAGCGCAGCGAGCATCAGGGATGATCGTCGTTCGTTCACTTTTTCGTCAGCTTCACCGCTCCCGCCGCCTCTCGCGCCTTGATCACGGCCATGACGTCGGCAAGGGGCAGCGGGGTGAACTCGCCCGAGAGGAAGTCGCGGATCTGCAGAACCGTTTTGTTCTTGCCGACGAGAATGTTGAACTCGGCGTTGAACTCTTCGGGCAGGCTCGGGCCCGCTGGTCCCGCACCGCGGCCGCCGCCGCCTCGTCCACCGCGTCCACCACCCGCGTCGGGCACTTGCTCGACGACGATGTTGGCGGCGTCGACGTTCATTGAGCCTTTCCAACGGCGACGAGCACCACTCCGTGCCTGGGAATCGTCGCCGAGAACTCATCGCGCTTCGTCCCGAGGTCTTTGCGCTGCCAGAGATCGCGCACCGGCTGCGCGCCCGCGAGTCCCAGCTCCGACCATTTCACAGTGACCGTCTGCGCGACCAGATCGCGATTGAACAGTCCGACGGCCGTGCGTCCATCGGCGAGCTTTCGCGACCACACTTCCGTTCGGCCATTCTGTGTCGTGCGTCCTGCCGCCTTGCCGAGCGGGTCCTGACTCACCGCGATCACTTCGGGATTTCCGAGCAGATTCGTCGTGAACTCGTCGATCTGCGAGAGATCCGCGCCGATGATGAGCGGCGCGGCCTGAAGCGCCCAGAGCGAGATGTGCGTGAGCTGCTCGTTCGGCGAGAGGCGCGAATCGCGAACGGGTTGGCCCCAGCCCACTTTGCCGACCACGAGCATGTCGGTGTCGTTCCAGTGTCCCGGACCCGCGTACGCTTCGTGTCCCGTCTGCGCGAAGCCGATCCCCGACATGCTCGCCCACGAGTCGGTGATGTCGCCCGTGACGCGCCACAGATTGCCGCCGACGCCGGCGCCCCACGTCCACACGTGTCCCCATCCGTATTGGCAGAGTGAGAGGACGAAGTCGCGATCGAGCTGGTCGAGCGCGGTGCGCATGACATTGTAGGGCTTCTGCAATCCCGGAAGGCTGTCGCGATTCGGTTCGACGTCGGAGTACGAGCACCAGTCGTACTTGATGTAGTCGAAGCCCCACTTGGCCCATGTCTTCGCGTCCTGCGCCTCGTGCTGGTAGCTCCCCGCGTAGCGTTGCTGGCAGGTGCGCGGCCCCGGCGACGAGTAGATGCCGATCTTGAGGCCCTTGCCGTGTACGTAGTCGGCGAGCGCCTTCATGTCGGGGAATTTCTCGTTCGACGTGATCTCGCCGTTCGCGTCGCGCGGCCCCTCCCACGCGTCGTCGATGTTGACGTACGTGAAGCCTTGCGCCGCGAGGCCGCTCGACACGAGCGCGTCCGCGGCCGCGCGAACTTTCGCGTCGTCGACCTTCGCGGCCCACACGTTCCACGAGTTCCAACCAAGTGGCGGCGTGAGCGCGAGCGAGTGCTCGCCGCCGACGATCATGATGCTTCCCTTGGCCGTTCCGCGCGGCCCGGTCACGGTCACGGACACCGGCGTTCGTCCCGCCCGTCGCAGCGAGCCGGTGATGATCCCGGTGTGGGAGTCGAGTGTCAGACCGGCAGGCAGATTCGCTGCGGCAAACGTCAGCGGGCCCTCGCCGGAGGCGGGAATCCGAAACAGAAACGGCCTGCCTGGTGTCGCGCCCGTGATGCGAGGACTGTTGATGTGCGGCTCGACGTCGCGGCCCGAGGCGATGACGGGCACCGGATCGGCGGGCGGCGCCACCGCCGATGGACGCGCGCCGCCGTCGGCCATCACGATCGCCGCGCCGCCCCAATCAGCGACGTCGTCGGCGCCGCCGTCGCCACCGTCGCCGACATACAGTGTCATCTGCTTCGCGCCCGTGAGGTCGACCGAGATCGGCTTCGGCGCGTCGCCCGCCCGAATGATTCCCGAGTCGTACCTCTTTGCTCCGTCGGTCCACACCTCGAACGTCACCGAGCCGCGGCCAGTCTTCCTCGCGTCGTCGATGCCGGCGACGGACACGAATCGCGTCGCCTTGCCGTCGAGCGCGATCCAGAGCTCGCCGAGTGCGGTGACGCCGAGCCCATGGGAGTAGACAGAGCCGCCCAGGCTCATCGGAATCGGCGCGGGCGGAGGGCTGCCGGCGCGTCCGCGCGGCGGGGCGATCGCAGGTTGTCCGGGTCGTGGGGGTCGTCCGCCCAGCGCTTTCGCGAGGTCGAGCGAATCGACCCAGACGGCGTCGGCTGGCGGCGCGGCGCCCTGGAGTTGGACGGCGTTCTGGGCGCCGGCATGCGCCGCGGAGAAGGCCAGCAGGATCGCCAGCGGAGCGAAGCCAGTGTTCATGGTCGACTCATGCCCCCGTGTGATTACAGCAGATCCTTCGCTTCGCTCAGGATGACGCCGAGAAGCGCTCAGGATGACGCCGAGAAGCGCTCAGGATGACGCCGAGAAGCGCTCAGGATGACAGCTTCACGAACTTCAACGCCACGGAATCGATGCAATACCGAAGTCCAGTCGGTTTGGGGCCGTCGTTGAACAGATCGCCAAGATGCGCGTCGCAACGGCGGCACGTGACCTCGCTCTCGGTGTAGCCGCTGCTCGGCTTTCCGTGCACCACGTTTTCTTCGGCGATCGGCTCCCAGTAGCTCGGCCAGCCCGTGCCCGAATCGAACTTCGCCGCCGACGAGAAGAGCGCAGTGTCGCAGCAGATGCACCGGAACAACCCCTTCTCGTGGAGATTCCAGTAGGCACCGGAGAACGGGCGCTCCGTGCCGTGCTCCCGTGTGATCTGAAACGACAGGGGCGTCAGCTGCTTCTGCCACTCGGCGTCGGACTTCACGACCTTCGGCACCGTTGCCTTGCCGATGCGTTCGCCCTTGTCGGAGAACTGGACGATCGTGACGTCGGCGAAGCGCGGGCGCCAGAGCGCGGCGGCCGCGGCGACCACGACGAACTCGCGCCGCGTCAACCCCGCGTCGCGATCGATCGAGAGGTCACTGCGTCTTGAGAAAACCCTGAATCTGTCTGACCGCATAGTCCACCTTCATGTCGAAGATTTTCCTGCCAAGCGCCGCTGTCGACGGTCGTGCGTCGCCGGAGATGCCGTTGCCGGGATCGCGCGGCGCGCCGGCGTTCTGGACGCCACGGCCCGCGCTATCGCCGGCCTGACCGCGGCCTCGCCCACCGCCGCGAGTCACCGGCGTGCCCACCGCCGTCGCGACGAGATCGCGGCGCACCCACGTATTCGTGCTGTCCAGGTACAGCATCTCTGACGTATCCGGAATCCCGGCGTGCGAGCTGACCGGCATATGGTTCGCCTCGAGAAACTTGTCGAAGTCGCCGTTCGCCGTGGTGTAGACGTCATTGCAATAGTAGACGTGAATTCCCTGCGGCGCGTACTTCTCGTCGAGCTTTTTAGCGACCTCTGCATACACGTTTGGCTGCCCGCCGCCGTGGTCGCCCATCAGGATTACGTTCTTGAACCCGGTGACGATCGTCTGCTCCGTGATCCGTTCGAGCAGCGCCGAGAGAAGGTCGGGCGTCAGACCGATCGTTCCCGGCAAAGCGGCGCTTGCGTTGTTGGGCGTGTAGGGCAGCACCGGCATCGCGATCGCGGTGCCGAGCTTGAGCGCGATGGCCCTGACCGTCGCCTTGCCCATCAGCGTGTGGCCGCCGTTCACGTTCTGCGGGCCTCGCTGCTCCGTTCCACCTGTGTAGACGAGTGCCGTGGTTTTCCCGGCGGCGAGCGCGGCCTTCACTTCCGGCCAAGTCATCAACTCGAACTCGACGAGCGGTTCCTTGCCCTGTGCGACCGCGGCGGTCGCGGACAACGCGAGCGCGGCGAGAGATACGCAGATGCGGCGCATGGTGGTCTCCAGAGTCAAAACGACGGGGTGGCAGTCACGCGAGAGTATGCCGTCGCACGTCGCGTCCGTCCAGCGGGACGGCCGGCGAGTTACTTCGGCACCGCGGACAGAAACGCGTCGACGACCGTGGGCCAATCGGAAGCGATCAGGTCGGCGCTGCCCGGCGGGGCGTCGTCGTTCCCCGGCAGCCAAATCGCCGCCATTCCCGTCGCGCGCGCACCCGAGACATCCGCGATGAGCGAGTCGCCGATGAACCAGATGTCGGCCGGCGCCGCGCCGATTCGCGCCGCCGCCGTCTCGAACAGGAGCGGGTTCGGCTTCCGGACCGCGTACTCGGCAGACACCATGACGAAGGACAGATCTCCGGCGAGCCCGTGGCGGTTCAGCTCATAGCGAATGACGTGCGGCCCGAACGACGAGTTGCTGACCACGGCCGTCGGCACGCCGTTGTCGCGAAACACCTTCAACGCGTCGGCGGCTCCCGGCATGGGGCGCGTGGTGACCGTCGCCCTCCAAAAGTCGAGCTCGAGCTCGCTCAACGGCCGATCGAACTCGACTCCGAAGCCGTCGTAGATGAGTCGCGTAAGCGCGACCCACGGCGTTTCGATCTGGAACTGGGCGCGGCGCGACGTCACGTCGTGCGACACTCGATTCGCTCGCGCCTGAATGGCCTCGAAAGTCGCCGCGGGCGGACGCACCGACGTGTGCAGCAGCATCAGCTCAGTGCCGGCGCGCGGATCGGCGCCGAGCTCTTCGACCAGCGTGCCGCCATAGTCGAGGAGAATCGCCTGTGGACGATTCAACACGGGCGCGCCGGGGTCATGGCTTTGGGCGCAGCTCCCACTCGTGAACGTTCCAGAACGGACCCGCGTTCGTCGGATTTCCCTTGAAGTGCTCGAGCGCCGCGGGCACCGCGTCGACCTTCGCCGTGTTGTAGAGCGGAATCTCCACCGCCATGTCGGCAATTCGACGCTGAGCCGCCTTCAACAGGGCGGTGCGCTTCGCACGGTCCACGGTGCGGTCCGAGGCGTACAGCATCGTCGTCAGCGAGTCGTCCTTGTAGTAGTCGACGTTCCGTCCGGCGGGTGGCGAGCGATCGGCGGCGAACATCAGCGTCAGCTCCGGATCGGGGCCGAGTTGCCACCAGTGCAAAAAAGCTTCGAACTGGCCGCTGAACCAGACGGAGGAGATCGACGTCCCATCGATGAGCTTCACCTGCATGTTCACGCCGACGTCCTTGAGCTGTCGCTGAATCGCCTGCGCCGTGTTCTCGCGAATGGCGTAGCCCGCTTGCGTGATGAGCGTGAACGCGAGCGGCTTTCCGTTCTTCACCCGCATGCCATCGGGGCCGAGCTTCCAGCCCGCACTGTCGAGCAGCGCACGCGCCTTCGCCGGATCGTAGTCGTATCTCGCCACGTTCGGCTCGTATGCCCAGGACAGCGGCTGGATCGGTCCGTTGACGACGGTCACCTGGCCGTCGAGAATCGTCTTCACGATCGCCTCGCGATCGATCGCATGCGCAAGCGCCCGCCGCACGCGAACGTCGGCGAACGGCGGAAAGTTTCGCTCGTTCAACGTCACGTGCTCGTAGCCGTTGCCGAGCACGTGATTCAATCGAACGGAGCGGTCGGCGGTGAGCTCGCGCACTTTGTCCCACGGCACGAGCGCGACGAGGTGTGATTCGCCGGTCTCGAGCTGGTTCACGCGCGTCGTCGTGTTGGGCACGAAGCGAAACAGAATCCGCTTGATCTTCGGAAACTCGGGGCCGCGCCAGTAGTTCGGCACGCGCTCGAGGAGCACGTACTCGCCGGTCTTCCACTCGGCGATCCGGTATGGTCCGGTGCCGAGCGGTGCGCGATTGTAGTCGTTCGCCTTGTCGATGTCGCGGCCCTCGAGCAGGTGCTTGGGCAGCGTGCCGCGAAAGAACTGCATCTCGTACGGGGCGTACACTTCCTTGTAGTGAACGACCGCGGTGAGGGAATCAGGCGTGTCGACCGACGAAATGCGATCGAAGCCGTCGGTGCTCTCCGGCTTCCAGTCGCCTTTGTTGATCGCGTCGACGGTGAACTTGACGTCGGCGGACGTGTGTGGGAGGCCGTCGTGCCACTTCACGCCTGGGCGCAGCTTCCACGTCACGTCCATGCCGCCGTCCGCGCGCAGTCTCACGCCTCCGTTCTCGAGCGTCGGGATCTCGGCGGCGAGCACGGGGACCGCGTTCATCTTCTCGTCGGCGGTGACGAGCCCTTCGACGACACACGACTGGATGTCCTCGAGGATGTGCGTCGCGTAGCGGTTCATCGTGTCCGGCTCGCGATCGTAGCCGACGATCAACAGGTCGTTCGACGGCGCGGCGCGTGCCTTTGGCGCAGCCGAGAGCGAAGAGTGCGACGGCAGCGGTGAGTCGGCGCGAGAACGGCATGCGCCAATCTGGCGAGAGGTCGCGAGGGCGGGCAACTTCGGTCGCCTCGGAACTCGATGACCAGAAGACCCGCTCCTCATCGCGTCCTGGCTCGACCAGTCGCACGCCGACCGTATCGCGGCCGCGGAGCCCGAGCGAGTCGACGTGATGTACGCGCCCGACCTGCTCCCGCGTCCTCGATACGAGGCCGATCACTACGCCCCCGGCCGTGCGTTGAGCGACGCCGATCGCGCGCGGTGGCGATCGATGGTCGCGCGCGCCGAGATCTCGTTCGACTTCGATTGGGAGCGGCCCGCCGAGTTTCTCGCGAGCGCGCCGAACCTGCGATGGGTGCAATCGCCCAGCTCGGGCATCGGCCCGATGCTCGAGCGGATCGGCGTGATGGGATCGAACCTCACCGTCACCAATGCCGCCGGCATTCACGCGCAGCCGCTTGCCGAGTTCGTGCTGATGGCCGCGCTGTACTTCGCGAAGGAGATGCCGCGGCTCAACGCGTGGAAGACGAACCGCGAGTGGGTGCGCTTCTGCGGCTATGAGCTCGCGGGCTCCCGCATGCTGCTCGTGGGCCTGGGCGGCGCCGGCCTACGTGTCGCGCAATTGAGCGCCGCGATCGGAGTCGAGGTCATCGGGCACCGGCGCACGGAGGCACCGCTCCCGACCGGCGTCAGTCGCATGGTGAGCGCAGAGGAGATCGACGCCGAGCTTCCGCACATCGACTACCTGGTGCTCATCGCGCCGGACACGGCGCAGACGAGGAACATGTTCGATCGTCGCCGGTTGGCGCTGCTGCCGCCGCGCGCCGTCGTGATCAACATCGGCCGCGGCTCGCTGCTCGACGAGCCGGCGTTGATCGAGATGCTGTCGACCGGCCGGCTGCGCGGCGCCGCGCTCGACGTGTTCGCCAAGGAACCGCTAGCCGCGGACAGCCCATTCTGGACGATGCCGAATGTCATCGTGTCGCCGCACTCGGCGAGCACGGTCGTGCAGGAGAACGATCGGATCGTGGATCTGTTCATCGAAAACCTGCGACGGTTCCTGGACGGCCGGCCGCTCGTGAATCTGTTCGACCACACGCGGCGGTATTGAGCGGTCGCATGAACTTCTTCCTTCGCCGGCTCGCGCAGACCATCCCGCTGCTGCTCGTGGTGTCGCTGCTCGTGTTCGCGCTGATTCATGCGGCGCCCGGTGGACCGCTGTCGCTCTACCTCGACAATCCGAATGTGCGCCCGCAGGACATCGAGCGTCTGCGACGGCAGATGGGACTCGACCGTCCGTTGCCGCAGCAATACCTCGCGTGGCTGTGGTCGTTCGTGCGCGGCGATTGGGGATTCAGCTACTCCGACGGCCGACCGGTCCTCCAACGATTGCTCGAGCGCGTGCCGGCCACGCTGGAGCTCGTCGGCATTTCGAGCCTTCTCGCGGTGATCGTGGCGGTCGGCGTTGGGATAGGCGCCGCGGTACGGCGCGGCTTCGATAGCGTCGCGGTGCTCGGCGCGGTCGCCGGCATCTCGCTGCCCGTATTCTGGTTCGGGCTCGTGCTACAGCTCGTGTTCGCGAACGCGCTCGGCTGGCTGCCGTCGTCGGGGCGGTCATCGTTCGGCGCAAGCGGAATCGGCGACAGCCTCGCGCACCTGATGCTGCCCGCCATCGTGTTGGCGACTGCGCAAGCGGCAGGATGGTCGCGGTACGTGCGCGGCTCGCTCGCCCAGGCGCTGGCCATGCCATTCACGTCGGCGGCGCGGGCGCGCGGCGTGAGCGAGCGGCGCATCGTGTTGCATCACGCGCTCCGAAACGCACTGCTGCCGTTCGTGACGGTCGTCTGTCTCGACGCCGCGATCCTGGCGTCTGGCGCCGTGGTCACCGAGAGCGTCTTCGCGTGGCCTGGCATCGGCGGGCTGTTCACCGAAGCGTTGGCGAAACGCGACTATACGGTACTCATGGCGTTCCTGATGTGCGGCTCCGCGGCTGTCGCACTGTTGAATCTCGTCGCCGACGTTGCCGTGCACGCGCTCGATCCGCGCACGAGGGAAGCCGTGTGACCAGCGCGATTGCCGTTTCGGTGACGGGCGCGGATCGCTCGAGCGATGCGCTGCTGCTCGGGCGGGAACGCAAACGGGGCGCGCCAGTCGCGGGCGCGGTGCTGGGCATCCTCGTACTGCTCGCGGCGCTTGCACCGGTCGTCGCGCCATACGGCTTCGACGTCGTCGATCTGGCGCACCGGCGCGCAGATGCCGTCGGCCGCGCACTGGTTTGGCACCGACGAGCTGGGGCGCGACCTGCTCACGCGGATCATCTTCGGCGCGCGGATCTCGCTCTCGATCGGCATCATCTCCGCCGCGATGAGCGCGGCGATTGGCGTGACCGTCGGCGCAGCCGCGGGTTACGCCGGCCGCTGGATCGACGACGTGCTGATGCGGATCGCAGACGCCATGCTCTCCGTGCCGCGGCTCCCGTTGTTGATGATCGCGTCCGCGGTGCTCGAGCCAGGTGTGCCGCTCCTCATCGCGCTCGTGGGACTCGCCGGCTGGATGGAGACGGCGCGCGTGGTCCGCGCGGACGTGCAGTCGATCAAGACACGCGACTACGTGACGGCGGCTCGCGCCCTCGGCACGTCGCCGCTTCGACTGGTGCTTCGTCACGTGTTGCCGGGTGCCCTTCCAGCGGCGACCGTGGCGACGACGATCGCCGTCGGTCGAGGCATCCTGCTCGAGAGCGCCCTCAGCTTCTTCGGTGTCGGCGTTCAGCCGCCCACCGCGAGCTGGGGCAACATGCTCTACCAGGCGCAGACGACGATGACGACGGAGCCGTGGCTCGGGATTTTCCCCGGCGTGTTCATCTTCGTGACAGTGCTCTCGTTCAACATGCTCGGTGACACGCTCAGCAGGCGAGTTTGAGAGGTTTCACGATCGCTGAACAAGAGCCCGATCGCTGATTGGCGCGGATTGTCGCTGATGTGCCGCTGATGATCATCAACCGACGTTCACCAAAGAAAAGACACGCTCCGCTCCGGGGAGACGCATCTCTCGTGGCTATCGGTTCGATTCGTGTTCATTGGTGTCATTCGTGTTCAGAGCCGTTCCGCTTTTTCACGCTGTGAACAGAGTGAGCACGAATGACACGAATTGAACGAATCGAACCGATGCGGACTCGGACAATCGTCGGGGCAGGGCAGGTGATCTTTTCTTGAAAACGGATCCAGCTAGGGTTTCGCCAAGATCCGCCAAGGCGTGAGCGGAATCTCCGTCACCTCTCGGCCGAGCGCATCGGCGACTGCATTCGCGATGGCTGGCGCGATCCCGATGATCGGCGGCTCGGCAAGGCCTTTCACGCCGATGTGATTGGCGACCGGATCCACCGTGTCGACGAAGAATGCGTCGATCGCCGGAATGTCCCCGATCGTCGGCACCTTGTAGTCGTGCATCGTCGGATTCAGCGGAAGACCCAGGCGCTCGTCGAGCACGCGCTCCTCGAACAGCGCATACCCGAGACCCTGAATGATCCCGCCCTCGAGCTGACTCTCGGCCAGCGTGGGATTCACGATGCGGCCGGAATCGTGCGCGGCGACGATGCGAAGCACCCGCACACGACCTGTCTCGACGTCGACCTCCACTTCGGCGAACTGCGCCGCGAAGGCGGCGATCGCGGTCTTGTCCGGATTGGGGCCCCGGCTGCCCTGGCCGATGATCATCACGTCGCCGAGCTTCTCGCACACGTCGCGGAAGAGGACGCACTTGTCGCTCGACGTCGCGTGAATCTCGCTGTCGCGTGCTTCGAGATCCGCGGGCTCGGTGCCGAGGATTCCGGCGGCAGCGTCGAACAGCGCGTCGCGCGCCTCCTCCGCGGCGACGCGCACCGCCGGTCCGACCGACGCCGTGGTGATCGACCCCCACGAGTTCGACGCGTACGGCAGTCGTTCGGTGTCACCGAGAATGGTGCGCACGTCGCCGAGCCGCGCACCGAGTACCTCGGCGGCGATCTGCGCAAGCACCGTTCGCGCGCCGGTGCCGAGGTCCTGCGCACCGGTGAGCACTTCGATCGTGCCGTCGCGATTGAGCCGCACCGTCGCATAAGCGGGAGGGCCGCCGCCGGCGCCCCAGATCACGGAGGCCATGCCGACGCCGCGGCGAAGACGTCCGGTCGATGGTCGCGCGGCGCGAGCATTCGTCCATCCGAATCGCTCGGCGCCGGCTTCGTAGCAGATATCGAGCGCCTTGTGTGAGTACGGTCGCGATTTGTCCTGATCGCGATCCGCGTAGTTGCGCTTTCGAAGCTCGAGCGGGTCGAGCGCCAGCTCGCGGGCGAGCGCATCCATCGCGCACTCGAGACCGAACGCGCCCTCGGTGTGGCCGGGCGCGCGGAAGCTCGCCATCGGCGACGTGTTGACGTACGCGAACGTCTCGACCGTGTGAACGTTCGGGCACGCGTACAGCTCGTGATAGATGCGGGCTGGGCCGCCGAGCCATCCCGCGGCACCGAGCGGCACCTTCGCCTCGAGCTTGATCGCCGTCAGCGTGCCGTCGCGCTTCGCGCCGAGCGTCACGAGCTGCGTCGTGCGCGGACGGTTGCCGGCGTCGGTTTGTTCGCCTTCGCGGTCGAGCACGCACCGCACGGGGCGCCCGAGCTTTCTCGAGAGCGCCGCCGCGGCATACGTGGCGTGCGAGGCCCCGTTCTTCGCGCCGAAACCGCCGCCCATGTAGTTCTTGATCACGCGCACCTTCGACAGCGGAAGTCCGAACGCTTTCGCGAGCTCCGTGCGCGTGAGGAAGATGCCCTGCGTCGATTCCCACACCGTGAGCATGCCGCCGGACCAATCCGCGACGGCGCCGTGTGGCTCGAGCGCCGTGTGCAGCGCGACGGGCGTGTGGTACTCGCGGGTGATCGTGACGTCGGCGTCGCGCAGTCCCGCGCCGGCGTCACCGCGCGACAACGTGCGCGGCGTGTTCCGCGGCAGGTTCCCGTGCGGGCGGACGTGGGGAGCATTCGGCGCGGTCGCGTCGTCGACGGTCAGCACGGCATGCGACGGATCCGCGTCGCAAACGACGGCGTGCAGCGCGCGCTCGGCGATCTCGAGGGTGTCGGCGCAGACGGCGGCGATGACTTGATTCGCGTACCGGACGTCGTGCTCGAAGATTTGTACGCCGTCGATCTTGATGCGTTCGACGTCGGCGACCGTGAGTCCGCCCCGCACGCCGTCGAGCGCGAGCGCGGGCGAGAGGTCGAGCCTCGTGACGCGCCCGCGTGGGATGGGGACACGGAGCAGGGCGGCGTGCAGCATCCCCGGCAGTTGCATGTCCGCCGTGTAGCGAGCGTCACCGGTGATCTTCTCGAGTGCGTCCATCCGCTCGACGCGATGGCCGACCACGTGCAGGGTCGTGTCGTCGCCCCACGGCGTCGGGTTTCGCGAGGGGAGCTCGACGACCTTCGTCTCCTCGCGTCCCTCGACTTCGATCTTGGTGGTGACGAAGCGCCTAGTCACCGGCGAGTCCAGCCTGCGCCGCGGCGCGAACGGCGCGCAGAATCTTCGGATAGGTTCCGCAGCGGCAGAGGTTGCCGCTCATGCCGCGCGTGATCTCGTCATCGGTCGGCTCGGGGGTGTCGCGGAGCAGCGCGATGGCGGCGAGGATTTGGCCTGGTGTGCAGAACCCGCACTGCAGCGCGTCTTCGGCGACGAACGCGGTCTGAACGGGATGCAGCGCGCCGCTCCGACCGATGCCCTCGATCGTCGTGACGTCCTCGAGCTCGCACGCGGCGGTGAGTGTGAGGCACGCATAGACCGAGACGCCGCCCAGAAGAACGGTGCACGCACCGCATTCGCCGCGCCCGCAGACGAGCTTCGTGCCGGTGAGGTTGAGCCGCTCGCGCAAGGTCGTGAGCAGCGTCTCGTGGGCAGGCGCGGTCACGTCGTGCGCGGCTCCGTTGACGATGAGGCGCATGGACTTATCTTAGCGAGACCCCACTTGAATCGCAGGATCAGCCGAGGGACGAATGCCTTACGTCATTACCGAAGCGTGTAAGAACACGAAGGATCGCGCCTGTGTCGACGTCTGTCCCGTCGACTGCATCTATGAAGGTCCGGATCAGCTGTACATCCATCCCGACGAATGCATCGATTGCGGCGCGTGCGAGCCGGAGTGCCCGGTGACGGCGATCTTCCCGGAAGAGGACGTACCGGGGAACATGAAGGAGTACGTCCAGATCAACCGGGACGTGTTCAAGAGCGAGACGCCGCCGGGCCGTCCGCAGAAGTAGCCGCGTCTTAGTCAGGTAGGTGAAGGCCCGTGCTCCGGCGCGGGCTTTTTTTGTGTGTCGCTCAGCGGTCCGGTCGCGAAGGCGGTCGTCGTCAGGTTTTCGCAGGCTCGCGTCTCTCAGCTCTCAGCTGCGCAGCTGAGAGCCAAGAGACGCCAGAAAACACACCAAAACTCCTTCTCCTTGACATTCGACAGGAGCGATGACACCTTCCTGTCGAACGTCTAGGAGAGAGAGCGCGACCGTGCATCCCAACGCCGACGTCCTGCAGGGCACCCTCGATCTGCTGATCCTCAAGGCCGTGTCGCTCGAGCCGATGCACGGCTGGGGGATCAGCCAGCGCATCCAGCAATTCTCGAGCGGCGTGCTCGAGGTCAATCAGGGATCGCTCTATCCCGCACTGCACCGGCTCGTGAAACGGCGCTGGCTCGAGGCCTCGTGGGGCGTCTCCGAGAACAATCGCCGCGCTCGATTCTATCGCCTCTCCACCGCCGGCCGCCGGCAACTCGCCGAAGAGACGGCGACGTGGCGCCGATTCAGCGGCGCCGTCGAGGCGGTCCTCGCGATCAGCTGACACGGAGGTCGTATGTCGATCTGGACCAGCCTTGCCGCACGATTGCGCTCGCGAGTCCGGCGCGACCCCGACGCCGATCTCGGTGACGAGCTGCGCTTCCATCTCGACATGGAGGCCGCAAACCTCGAGCGCCGCGGCGTTCCATCCGACGCCGCGCGCAACGAGGCGCGCCGGCGCCTCGGCGGCTACGACCGGTACAGCGAAGAGCTTCGCGACGTCCGCGGCGGACGATGGCGCGATGCCCTGATCCAGGACGCGCGCTACGCGCCTGCGCATGTGGCGCCGCTTTCCCGCGTTCACGGCGATCGTGCTCGCCACGCTGGGCATCGCCATCGGCGCGAACACCGCGATCTTCAGCGTCGTCGACGCCGCGCTGCTGCGGCCGCTGCCGTTCCCGAACGACGATCGGCTCGCGATGCTGTACTCCCAGAACCCCGATCGCTCGTTCCCGCGGTTCAGCGTCTCGTACGCCGATTTTCTCGACTGGCGAAAGCGACACGCACAGTTTCTCCGGGATCGCCGCGTTCACGCCGGCGTCGCTGACGCTTCTCGCCGAAAGCGAGCCCCTGCGCTTTTCGGGATCGTCGGTGACGAGCGAGTACTTCGACGTGCTCGGCGCGCGGCCGCTGCTTGGCCGGCTCTATCACGCGAACGAGCCCGATCGCGAGACGTCGGCGGAAATCGTGCTCACGCATGCGTTCTGGACGCGCCAGTTCGCCGGCGACTCGTCGATCGTCGGACGCGCCTCTCAAGATCGGCGGTCAGACGCGCACGGTCGATTGGCGTGCTGCCCGCGTCGTTCGACACGTCTGCGCCCGGTGTGGACGCCGTGACGGTGCTGGATCCAACGTCGATCCCGGCGTTCAAGATCACTGCGCAGCACGTGCTGATTGGGATCGCGAGGCTCAAGCCCGGCGTCCCGCAGGCCGCCGCGCAGCAGGATCTGGCGGCCGTGGCGGCGCGTCTCGCGGCAACCTATCCGAACAGCGCCGGCTGGAGCGCAAACGTGTTCATGATGCGCGACGAGGCCGCGCGCACGCTCAAGCAACCGCTGCTCGTGCTCCTTGCGGCCGCGGCGCTCGTCCTGTTGATCGGGTGCATCAACGTCGCGAATCTGCTGGTCACGCGCAGCGCGCTGCGCGATCGCGAAGTCGCCCTTCGACAAGCGATCGGGGCGTCGCGCGGGCGCCTCGTGAGCCAGCTCATCGTCGAAAGCGCCGAGCTGGCGATCGGTGGCGCCCTGCTGGGGCTCGGCGTGGCCGCGCTGCTGCTGCGTCTGATCATTGGCGTCTCGCCGTCGCAACTGCTACCGCCGAACATCGGGCTCGACCTGCGCGTGATGGCCTTCGCGCTCGCGATCGGCGTGTCGACCACGATCGTCGTCGGTCTGTGGCCGGCCTTCAGCGCGACTGGAGCGCGCTTCGGGCGCGCGCTTCAAGAGGGCGGACGCTCGCCGACCGGCGGCCGCGGTGCGCTGCGCGCGCGCCGAACGCTCGTGGTCGCGGAGACATCGCTTGCGCTCGTGCTTCTCGTCTGCGCCGCGCTCGTCGTGCAGAGCCTGCGGCACTTACTGAGCGTGAATCCGGGCTTCTCGCCTGAGCACGTGGTGACGATGCGCGTGAGTCTCAATGGCCAGCGGTACAATGACACGACGCAGGTCGCGTTCTTTCGCGATCTACAATCGCGGCTCGAAGGACGAGGAGGCGTCGACGCAGCCGCGGCCGCCAACACGCCGCCGATCGCTGGCGGCGGCATCGTCACGAACACACGCATCATCGGGGCGACTCGCTCGCCCGTCGAACCGATCATGAACGCCGTGACTGCCGTGACGCCCGGCTACTTCCGGACGATGGGCATGCGGCTTCTGCAAGGCCGAGATGTCTCGTGGTCCGACGCCAGGCCGACGCTCGTCGTCAGCCGGTCGGCGGCCGCGAAGTACTGGCCCGATCAGTCGCCACTCGGCAAGCGCATTGGGTTCGGCCTGCGCGACACGATCGGTCTCGAGGTCGTGGGGGTCGTGAACGATGCGCATGCTCGCGGCATCGCGACGGACGCGCCGCCGATGGTCTACATGCACTACACCGGCGCGACGAGCATCGCGCGGACGATGTCGATCGTCGTCCGAGGCCGGGGCGACGTCGCCGCGGTGCTCGCCACGACGAAGCAGGCCGTGCATGAGATCGACGCGACCTTACCGCTCTACAGTCCTCTGGCGGTCACTGACTTGATCGACCGGTCCGTGGCGCAGCCGAGGCTCAACACGACGCTGTTGTCGTTGTTCGCGGTGATCGCGCTCGTCCTCGCCGCGATCGGCATCTACGGCGTCGTGTCGTACTCCGTCGCCCGGCGGACGCAGGAGATCGGCGTTCGCATGGCACTTGGCGCGCGCCAGGGCGACGTATTGCGGCTGGTGCTCGGTGAAGGCGCGACGCTCGCGATCGTCGGCGCGGTCATCGGGCTCGCTGGCAGCGCGCTGGCGACGCCGATCATTCGGTCGTGGCTGTTCGGCATCGAGCCGACCGATCCGGCGACGCTCGTCGTGACCGTGATCGGCATCGTCGTGCTTGCTCTTGCGGCGAGTGGATTGCCCGCGCGGCGGGCTACGCGAGTCGATCCGTTGGTGGCGATGCGGTCGGATTAGGCGAGCGTCAACCGCTCTTGAGCCACTGCTTGACGACGAACACGATCACGAGCGCCGCGTACTGCATGAAGGTCGAGATCTCGCTTCGCCACGCTTCGCCCCAGTCGTGCGGTCCGGTCTCGCGCCGGCGCGGCGGGCGGGGAATCCACCGCGGCGTCGTCTGCTTGAATTGGAGATACTCAGCGCCGAAGATCGACTCGAGCACCCCTTCCTCGTAGGCGACGATCAGCGTGTACTCGAGCGCGAAGAGCACGATCGCTAGCGGCAGGAACCACATCACGCCGGAGATGACGACGAAGCCCATCCAGATGAAGAAATTTCCGACGTACAGCGGGTTCCGCGTCCACCCGAAGATGCCATAGGTGACGAGCCGCTGAACGTCGCGCGACCGTCGGCGCGTCACGGTGCCAGCGGCGGCGACGCCGGCGAGGCGAATCCATTCGCCGAGCACGATCACCAGCGCTCCGACCGTCCAGTTCGCGGCGCTGGCGTGGCCGGGCGCCAAAAGCGCCACGAGCACGAAGGGAACCGGAAGCCAGCTGCGGTTGCGAAAGAGCACCGCGCCGAGCTTGGCGCTGGTGCGTTGTTCGGCGGCCGACGGGGCGGACGTCTGCGTGGAGGAGGAGGCGGGGGACATCACAGCGAAAGCTAATTGTAGAGCAGCGTCCCGAGGAACTCGCTGACGACCGTGTTGAACGCCGCGGGCCGCTCGACGTTCGCGAGATGTCCCGCGCCTTGCAGCACCTCGAGGCGGCTGCCCGGAATTCCCTCGTGGATCTTGCGCGCTTCTTTCTGCGGCGTGATCACGTCCTCGTCGCCGACGACGACCAGCGTCGGCATGTCGATCGTGCTCAGAGTGGACGTGGAGTCCGGCCGCGCGATCATCGCCTCGAGGCCGCCGATGATGCCCTCCACGCCGGTCTGCGCCATCATCCGATGCATCGCGTCATAGATGTCCGGCCGCTTGTCGCGGGTCGACTTGCCCATCAAGCCGGCGATCTGCGCGTTCGCCACCGCGGTCGCGCCCTGAGTGCGCGCCGTCTCGATCAGGGCACGCCGCCGCGCGATGACTTCCTCCGAGTCGGCCGAGGCGCGCGTGTCGGACAGCACGAGCCCCCGGATGCGGGCGCGATGTCGACGCCACAGCGCGAACGCGACGTACCCGCCGAGCGACAGACCGATGATCACGGCGCGCTCGATCTGGAGCGTGTCGAGCACCGCGGCGACGTCGTCGGCGTAGCGGTCGACGGTGAAGGGAGGCGACGCGTGCGAGTCACCGAAGCCGCGAAAGTCGATCGGGATGCAGCGGCACTCGGCGACGAGCGCGCCGATCTGCGGCTCCCACATCGTTCGATTGAGCGGGAACGCGTGGAGGAACACCAGCGGCAGCCCCGAGCCGATGTCGTCGAACGCGATCGTCGTGTCGCTGACGAGTGTGATCACTCCGGCTCCGGCCACGCCGGCAAGAGCGCGCGCCAGGCATCGGGGACCGGCACGGCCTGGCCCTTCTGATCCACCGCGACGAAGACGATCGACGCCTCGGCGACGAGCATGTTCGATCCCACTTTGCGAACGTCTTGCCGCACGATGTAGCTCGTTCGTTTGATGGCGAGCAGTCCGGAGCGAATCACGAGATCCTCGCCCGGAAGCGACTGCGCGAGATAGCCGATGTCGACGTGCCGCACGACCGAGAACACCGGCTGCTTGGCCCAATTCCGAATGTCGATCTGCGGCTCGAGCAGCGCCCAGCGAGCGCGCTCGAGAAAGTTGAGCATCGTCGCATGGTTCAGATGCCCCAGCATGTCGCAATCGGTCGGGTAGATGTGGAACGTGACTTCCGGGAGCGTGGTCGTCGTCATGGGGCCGTGAGAATTCGGGAATCGAACGTTAACCAAAACAGCGTCGGGCCGCGCGCCGCCTCGCGCAGCGCCATCGCGAACGCGAATGCCTTGGCGCTGTACGTCGCATCGAGCTCGATGCCGCGCGCGGCGTGGATTTGCTCCGCCGCGGCGTGCGCGGCGGCCGTTTCGCGTCCATAGGCGCCGCCGTATGGCTCGTGAGCGATGATGAACAGATTGGCGCGCACGGGAGGCACGAGCGCGCCCGTGCGTCGTTCGATCAGGTTCGCCGTTCGCCGAGCAAGCCGTTCCACGTGCGACCGATACGCGACCACGCGCGGCACGACGCGCGCGCCGATTACCGCGATGGGTCGATCGGCGATTGCGAACGCCAGCGCGAGACCCGCGGCCGTTCCCCCCGTTCCGAGAGGCACGACGACCGTGGTCGGTTCCGGAACTTCCCCGGCGTCGATCTGCTCGATCAGCTCGAGTCCGGCGCTCACGTGGCCGAGCACGCCGAGGGGTGTGCTCCCGCCGGCGGCGATCCACCGAGCGCCTCGCATGCGTTGGCGCAGCGCCCACGCATACGCGCCGACCGGCGTGCGAAACACCGGTGCGTGCGTCACAGTGCGAGAGAGACGTGCCGCGACCCGCTCGGCGCTGGGGTTCATCTCCTGTCGCCACCGTCCCACGCGCGCCTCCGCGCCGAGCGCCGCGCAGTAGGTCGCGACCGCAAGCGCATGTGTCGAGCCGGCGGAGCCCACGGTCACGACGACGTCGCCCTGCGCGACCTCCGCGAGAAGAAACTCCAGCGCGCGCACCTTGTTGCCGCCCATCGGCGCGCCGGCACGATCGTCACGCTTGATCCAGAGGTCCGGGGCGAGCGACTCGAGTGATTCGACCGGCGTGGGATAGCGCGCGAGCGCGACGCGCGGGATGCGCGCGAGTGCCGGGAACTTGCGAAACAGCGGAAGGTCGCGCGACGTCGCTCGGTCGTCGTCAGGCCGGCGCCGGCTCATGCACCACGCGTTCGACGTAGAGCATGCGCACGGCGACACTCGTCGCGGCGAGCAGTGGAACGGCGCACATCAGCCCAATGAACCCGAGCAAAAGCGCCATCAGCGCCTGCGCGAGAATCGTGAGCGCCGGCGGTAGATTGATTCCGCCTTTCATGAGCAGCGGAATCAACATGTGGCTCTCCACGAAGTGCACCGCGACGTAGGCGACGAGGACCCACACCGCCTTCTCCGGCGAGTCGAGAAAGCCCATCGCGATGGCCGGCAGGGAGCTGAGGATCGGTCCAATCGTGGGAATGAACTCGAGCAAGCCCGCGAGCACGCCGAGCGCGACCGCGGCCTTCACGTGCAGCAGCACGAGAATCACCGTCGTCACGACGCCGAGCGTCACCATCGCGATCAACTGCGTCAGGAACCATTTGCGGAGGACCGTAGCGATTTCCGAGAGCACTTCGCCGCCGCGCTCGTGCCAGCCTGGCGGAAACAACGCCATCATACCGCGGCGATAGAGGTCCGGGTCGACCGCAATGTAGATCGACAGGAAAATGATGATGACGATGCCGCCGACGAATTCGACGGTCGACGACAGGAATGGGAAAAGGAATCGCGTCATGTTGCCGAACGCGGCGCTCATCCGCTGGCGCAGCACGGAGGTGTTCCCCGCGGCGATTTGCGCCGAGTCGGCCGGCGTTTCGGCCATGCTGCCGAGCAGGATGCCGATGAGACTTCCCTGTCGCGCATTCACCCATTGGTCGGCCCGCTCGAGGGCGTCGGGCAAGCGGTGCTCGATCTCGACGGTCTGGTCGTGAATCGTGGGCGCGAGCCACGCGCCGAAGCCGACGAGCAACGCCAACGAGGCGACGACGATCACCGGGGCGGCGATGCCCCGGGCGACCCCGCGCTGCGCCAGGCGGTCCACCCCGGACGACACGGCGAGGCCAAACAGCACGCCGAGGAATGCCACCAGAAACAGCAGGTGGGCGAACCACAGCAGGCGAACGAACAGGTACATGGCGATGACGAGCGCCGCCGTTCGCAGCACGTCGGCGTTGGTCCAGCCAACCCGCCGGCGACGAACGCGACTGCCGCGGCCGGCCCGCGGCGCTGCTCCGACGCCCCCTTCCCCCCCGATCGAGTCGCTCATGCGACCCAGGCCGGGCAAGGTAAGTGCCGGTTAAATTCCGGGCGTGCATAGTCCCGGACCAGCGTCCAGCGTTCACACGCCGATCTATCTCGATACAGCCGCGACGGTCGACGCGTTCTTCGACGGCATCGCCGGAACCGCGATCCTCGCCCTGGACACCGAAGGCGCGAGCTTCCACCGCTTCGTCGACCGAATCTACCTGCTCCAGCTTTCGACGCGCGAGAAAACCGCGATCGTCGATCCGATCCCCATCGGACGTCCGTCGGGGCTTGGCCGTCTGCTCGAGGATGTGAAGGTGGAGATCGTGTTTCACGACGCCGACTATGATCTCCGGCTGCTGCATCAGGATTACGGGTGGCATGCGCGGAACATCTTCGACACACGTATCGCGGCGCAGCTGCTCGGGCTTCGCGCGTTCGGGCTGGCCGCGCTGCTCGAGCGCTATTTCGGCGTCAAGCTCGACAAGAAGCATCAGCGCGCCGACTGGTCGATGCGGCCGCTCCCGCAGGGGATGCTCGACTACGCGGCGCAGGACACGATCCACCTCCTCGAGCTCCGCGACCGGCTGCAGTCGGAGCTCGAGCGCGCAGGGCGGTGGGACTGGGCGCGCGAGGAATTCGGGCTGCTCGAGGGCACGCGGTGGCCCGACGAGGATGCCACCGCCGCGTTCCTGCGCATCAAAGGAGCGCGCGACCTGACGCGCCGTGAGCTGGCGATTCTCCGCGAGCTGGTTCCGTGGCGCGACGGCGTCGCGCGGCAGCTCGATCGCGCGACGTTCCGCGTCGTCGGCAACGAGCAGCTGCTGGAGGCATCGCGCGCGAAGCCGGCGAGCCGCGACGCGCTCGTCGCGATCAAGGGCATGCCGCGCGGAATGATCGAAGCGCGCGGCGAAGAGATCCTCGCCGCCGTGCAGCGCGGTCTCGCGGCGGCGGAGTCGGATCTCCCGCGCTATCCCAAGACGCCGCGCTGGGACCGCGACCCGGACTTCGATGCTCGGACCAGCGCGCTCAAGACCGTCCGCGACGCGGCCGCGGAGCGCCTCGATCTCGACCCCGGCGTTCTGTGCTCGCGGGATCGGCTGGAGGCCGTCGCTCGAAAGAATCCGTCGACGCGCGCGGAGCTGGAGGCGATCACCGATCTCCGGCGCTGGCAAGTCGCGGAGCTCGGTGAGGAATTTCTAAAGGCGCTCGCGCCGCACAGGAAGGCGCGGAACGACTCGCCGTACCTCGACTAGGCAGCGTCGAGAAGTCACGAGGAGGGGAGCTGACGGCTTTGAAGCGGCCAGCTTCTAGCTAGAGCGACGACCTCCGGACGCAACGTGACCGTTCTTCGTCGTCATCACAGCTCGCTCTCACGCGCCGAGCGGCGTCCGGATGCAGTGAGGCTCGCGGCTGAAGCCGCGAAAGCTCTCAGCTCCCCTCCCCGTGACTTCTCTGTTTCCGTCGTTCCGTTCTTCCCGTTTCGAGAACCGACCTGATCGGTGCGATGCAACGTCTCGGACATTCATGTGTACCAACAACCATTGCCTTTCCGGCGGCCCAGGGCCGCGGACACGTTGCAGTCATATAGCTCAACCGTAGGGAGATGAATTCGATGAAGACTTTCTTGCGCAACGGCCGCGCGAAGTTGCCCGCCTTGGTGGGCCTCAGCCTGGCCGCGGCCGGTGCGATCACGATGGCCGAGCGGCCGGGCCTGCTTCACGCCAATCCGCTCGGCGTCGATTCCGCCAAGACGGTCACGACGCGCGCGGCGAGCCCGTCCGTGGCCAAACTCGAAGATTTGAGCGACGCGTTCGCCACGGTCGCGGCTCGCGTCAAGCCAAGCGTCGTCTACATCACTGCGAAGGAAGAGGCGCAGCCGGTCGCGCAGCAGCGCGGCTTGCAGCGCGGCCAGCGTCGCGGTCAAGGACAGCGCATCGATCCCGACCAGCTCCCGCCCGAGATGCGCGAGATGCTTCGAGGCTTTGGCATGGGCGGCGATGACGACGCGCCGCAGCGTCCGCGCGGCGGCGGCATGGCCTCCGGCTCCGGCTTCATCGTCTCGCAGGACGGGTACATCCTGACGAACAACCACGTCGTCGACGGCGCCAGCGACGTTCGCGTGCGCCTGCTCGACCGTCGTGAGTTCAAGGCGAAAGTCGTCGGCCGCGATCCGAACACGGACGTCGCCGTGATCAAGATCGATGCGACCGGACTCACGCCCGCGCCGCTCGGCGACAGCGAAGCGTCGCGTGTCGGTGAATGGGTGCTCGCGGTCGGCAATCCGCTCGGCGAGAACCTGACGTTCACCGTGACGCAGGGCATCATCAGCGCGAAGGGCCGTGCGCTTCAGCTGCCAGGCCAGTCGCAGCAGACCATTCAGGACTTCATCCAGACGGATGCGGCGATCAATCCCGGCAACTCGGGCGGTCCGCTCGTCAACGTGAACGGCAACGTCATCGGCATCAACAGCGCGATCGAGAGCCCGACGGGATACAACGCCGGCTACGGCTTCGCGGTGCCGATCAACCTCGCCCGTTCGGTGATGAACGAGATCATCAAGACGGGACACGTCGAGCGCGTGGCGCTTGGCATCCAGGTGCGCGATGCGAGCCCGGATGACGCGGCGTACGCGGGTCTCAAGAACATTGGCGGCGTGCTCGTCGAGGCGTTCGGTTCGTCGAGCTCCGCGGCGGAGAAGGCCGGCCTCGAGCCCGGTGACGTCATCACCGCGGTCGACGGCAAGAAGGTCGAGTACGTCGCGCAGCTGCAGCAGCTGATCGCGTTCCGGCATCCGGGCGACGTCGTCTCGGTCGAGGTGGCGCGCAAGGGTGGCAAAACCGCGACGGTGCGCGTTCCGCTCCAGCGTGTCGGCGCCACGACAGCCGAGTCCCACGCGTCGAACGACGACGCGAACAAGGGCGACGCCGAGGGCTCGGCGCTCCACCAGCTCGGCGTGAGCGTTGCGCCGGTCGACGCCCAGGCAGCGCGTGAGTTCGAGATTCCGTCCGACGTTCACGGTCTGATCGTGACCGGTGTAAAGGACGGCACGTCGGCGGCGAGCCATCTGGCGACTCCGGACAATGGCGGGCCGGACGTGATCCTGTCCGTCGAAGGAAAGGCCGTGCAGACGCCGGAGCAGCTGAAGGCGGCGATGGCCGGCACGAAGAACGGCGAGATCGTTTCGCTCAACGTCTACAATGCGCAGGCGAAGACCAAGCGCATCGAACGCGTTCGCGTCGGCGCGACCGAGTAACGCCGAGCCTCGTCGAAACACAAAAGCTCTCGCTTCCGACCGTGGAAGCGAGAGCTTTTGTGTTGACGGCCCGGCCGCTACAGTCCCATGTACGCGCGAACTCTCGGCTCGATCTTGTCCGGCGTCCAGAAGGGCTGCCACACGAGATTGATCGCGACGCGCTCGACGCCTGGCAACGCCTTGATGGCTCGCTCGACGTCGTTCATGATTTGCGGACCAGCCGGACACCCCGGTGACGTCAGCGTCATGTCGATCAGAACGAGCGGGCCTTCGACGGAGATCTCGTAGACCAGTCCGAGATCCATGATGTTCAGATTGAGCTCCGGGTCCTTCACCTTCCGCAGCGCGAGCTTGACCTGATCGACGCTCGGCGGCGCGGTGTCGGCGGTGGACGCGGGGCTCTGATTCGCGTCGTCGGCGACTACGTCAGAGGCGGCGCTGGGCGCGGCGGTCGGGGTCGGATCCTTTGAGTCGCTCATGCTGGGTGCATCTCCTTCGTGCAAGATCAGGACGCTCCGGGCCGCGGGCAAGTGATGCTCTCGGCGGTCTGAGATCAACGATTGGATTCGGGCCCTGAATGATGGTAACGGGCACCAACTGAACTCGTCTGTTGCCCCATTCGAATCCACGATGCGCCCCAATCCGGGGAAGTCCCAACACCAGCCAAAATCCACGAGGGCACAAAGAAAGGTTCTGGTTCTCCGCGAAATCCGAGAGATCCGCCAATTTCGCGTTTGCCCAAGGCGTTGTGGCTGGACCGGCCACAATGACAAGTGGGATCGCGGATTGGGCGGAGCTCGCGGATTGCGCAGACTGTTCTCTTTTGGTCGCCGCGGATTTGCGCGGGTCGAGTCGCCGCGTGGCTGGTCGAGCGGAGGCTCGAGGCTGCGCCGATACGGGACTCGCTATCAGCGTCGAGATGGCGGACCGCTCATGACGACGCTCATGGGAGGCCCACGCACGATTGTCGGCGCAGGCCCCGAGCCGGCCCCAGCGGCCGCTACGTCATTTCGCCCGACCAACTACGTCGGTTGCCGCATCGTCCCGTGTCTGCGGCGAACGCAAATTCAGCTCGACTCGAACGCAGCTTACGCCGCGACCAGGAGCCGACATGTCCGTAGCTAGGCGACTTACCCTTCCGATTGTGCTGGCCGCTGCCCTGGCCGTGCGGACGAGCGAATCTCGCGCACAAGGCGCGCACTCCGTGGAAGTCTCCGGCATCCCGGCCCTCAACTTCGACGCCGACGAGGGCTTCGGCTACGGAGCGATCCTGGCGGTGTACGGCTACGACGCCAACCGCTCGACGTATTCGTGGACGCTTCAGCCGACGGTGTTCCTGACCACCGAGGGGCGACGCGACTACACGGTGTTCTACGATGCGCCGTCGCGACCTGGACGGTCGTGGCGGCTCACCGCCTTCGCGGGTCACGAGCAGCAGCTCGCCGCGCCGTACTACGGCATCGGCAACGCGACGTCGTACGATCCGAGCCTCGAGCACGGCGGTACGCGCTACTTCTATCGCTACGGGCGCACGCGCAATCGCGTGAGCGTCGATCTCCAACATGCGCTATGGAATCCGTCCGTTCGCGTCCTCATCGGCGGCGGGGCGTCCAACGAATCGATCAATCTCACGCCGTTCGACAGCGGGACGACGCTCATCGAGCACGACCTCAGCGACGTCGCGCCGCCGAAGCAGCACACCAACTATCTGCGCGCCGGAGTCACGTGGGACACGCGCGACCGCGAGATCGGCACGCTGTCGGGCACGTGGGCCGACGCAATCGTGCAGCGCGTGGACAAATCACTGGGCGCGACGACGAGCTACACGCGATGGATCGCCACGGTGCGTCACTATCAACCGCTCGGGGGGCGTGTCACGCTCGCCAACCGGTTGCTCGCCCAGAGCTCGATCGGCGACGCTCCCTTCTACTCGCTCAGCGAGATCGAGACGACGCAAAAACCACAAGACGGGCTCGGCGGGTCGAGCACGGTGCGCGGGCTGCCAAAGGACCGCTACGTCGGGAAGGGAATCGTCGTCTCGAACAACGAGCTCCGGTGGCGAGCCGCGACGTTCGGGCTGGTTGGACGTCCGTCGACGCTCGTGTTGAGCGCGTTCACCGACGCGGGTCGCGTGTGGTCGGACGGCATCGACGCAGCAACGATGTTCGACGAGCTCCGCGTCGGCTACGGGGGAGGCGCGAGGGTCTCGTTCGGAACGAGCTTCGTCGTCGCGCTCGATGTCGGCCACTCGTCGCAGTCGACGGCGCCGATCTACATCGGGCTCGGATACATGTTCTGAGCGAGCGGCGAAGGGCGAACGGCGTCAGGACGCGGACTTTTTCTTCGCCGGAGCCTTCGATGCCGAGGACTTGGATGTCGGCGCCTTGGACCTGGATGCGCTCGCCTTGGAACCGCTCGACTTGGACGTGCTCGCCGAGCTGCTGCTGCGCTTTTTCGTCGTCGTGTGCTTCCGCGGGCGCCGAACCGGCTTGTTCCAGTCGACTGCCCGGTCGGCGCGGAATTTCGCCGGCATCACCATCGGGCCGTCGGCGTAGTCCGTCACCGCGAGCGCGGCCGCGTCGGCCAGGTCGGCGCGAACGTCGGCGATCACCTTCGCGGGCCGCTTCGCGCGCGCGTCGTGTACGCGGTTGGTGAGCAGGATGACGAACATGTCGCGCGTCGGATCGATCCACAGCGACGTACCGGTGAAGCCGGTGTGCCCATAGGCCTCTTCACCGAGGTACTTGCCGCAGCTGCCGGAGCCGCCGCAGGTATCCCAACCGAGCGCGCGGGTGCCTGCCGCGCGCGTCGTGAACAGCGCGACGGTCGAGTCGGCGACGATGCGTGTGCCGTCGTACTCGCCGCCGTTGAGCATCATCTGCGCGAACACGGCGAGGTCGGCGGCGGTGCTGAACAGGCCGGCGTGGCCGGCGACGCCGCCCAAGGCATACGCGTTTTCGTCATGTACCTCGCCCTGGAGCGAGTAGCCGCGCGGCGAGTTCACTTCGGTGGGCGCGACGCGGGTCTTGAGTGAATCGGCCGGACGGAATCCGGTGTCCACCATCCCGAGCGGCGTCCAGACGCGTTCCTGCAGGAACGCGTCGAGGTTTTCATTGGCCGCGGCCTCGACGACGAAGCCGAGCATATCGGCGCCAAGATCGGAGTACTCGTAGCAGCGGCCTGGCTCACACCCGAGCGGCGTCGAGATGACCTCGGCTTTCGCCTCTTCGGGCGTGTGCGCGGAGCGCCAGAGATCGCGCCCCGCTGGCAGACCCGAGCGATGCTCGAGGAGCATGCGGACGGTGACGCGGTCTTTTGCCCCGCCGGAGAAGCCGGGAACGTACAGCGAGACGGGGGCGTCGAGCTGAATCTTGCCCTCGTCGAAGAGAATCATGACCGCGGTCGTGGTGGCGATGACCTTGGTGAGCGAGGCGAGATCGTAGATCGTCCGGTCGGCGGCCACGGGCGCGCTCGACTTCTCCCAGCTCAGGCGACCGAAGCCGCGCTCCATGACGGCGGCGCCACGCCGGCCGACGACCACAGCGGCGCCGGGGAACCCGCCTGCCTTGATGCCGCGCTCCACGACGTGATCGATCATCGCGAGCCGTTCGCTGGACATCCCGACGGCCCTAGGCGCTTTCATCGGAAGCCCGCCGCCCGAGGCGGGGGACGCGACGACGCGTGGCGCGGGCTTGGGAAGACCGCCGCCAGAGGCGAGCACAGTGAACGCGGTGACCAGCAACGACAGCAAGGAGCTACCCGCCAGACGTGAGGTGGGGCAACCGTTGAAACGAGCGATCCAACTTCATTCTACAATACGCAGGAGCGTTTGCCTTCTGGACTTGAGACCAACAATCGTCTCGAGCCAGCGGGCTCCTGAATTGATTCTCGGTCAAGACTGGTTCCGCACGGCCGGTTCCCTGTGCCGTACGTCACGATCCGCCCAAATGTTCCCGGGAAATTGCGTCCAAGCTCGGTGACGAGCAAGAGGGGTCGATGTAACGATGGCACAGAGACTTGAATGGCCTGGCACGCTTCCGCGCGGTTCGTCCCGCCCGGTGTCATACTCCGTACGTTTATCGCTCCGTTTACGGGTTTGCCTCTTTTCTCGGCGCCATCCGTCGTGTAAACCATTCGTCTCGTCGTAGTGACCAATCTCGTGAAGATGGAAAGCGAATCCCTCATCATCCGCCGCGCGATCGATGGCGATGAGCGAGCGCTCCGGGCCCTGTGGACCCGGCACGCTCCGCACATCGACATGGTTGTCCGTCGCCTGGTGGGTGGAGACGTGGACACGGCCGCCGACATCGCTCAAGAGGTCTGGATCCAGATCTTCCGGGCGTTGCCGAGCTACCGAGGGGATTCCCAGTTCAGCACGTGGGCGCACCGGATCGCGGTCAACCGCACACTGAATGCCCTGCGACGAACGCGCCGCCTCGCCAACCTCGAGACCGAGGTGCAGGAGGACAGCGCCGCCGTGGAGCCCGACCACGACCGGTCGTTCGTCGCCGAGTCGATCGAGGCGGCCGCCGCCAAGCTGTCGCCGGGAGCACGCGCCGTCTTCATGCTGCACGACGTCGAAGGATACACCCACGAGGAGATCGCCGACGCGCTCGGCATCACCACCGGCGGGTCCAAATCACAACTCTTTAAAGCGCGCGCGAAGCTGCGGTCGCTGCTCGCGCACCTGGTCGATGTGAAGTATGTGGGACTATCACGCAAGGACACGGAACATGTCGCACCTGCCTACTGAACGCCTGGCGGCATTGGTGGACGAAGGCCCGACGGCGGCGGAGCTCGCGCACCTCACGAGCTGCCCCGAGTGTGCGCGTGAGCGAGCGGCGTACCGGGCCGTTGCCGATCTCGCCGGCGCGGAAGCCAACCGGCTCGGCACACCGCTCACGACCTGGGATGCACTGGCGCCGGCGCTCGTCGCCGACCGCGTGATCGACGACGGCCGGGGATTGCGATTCCGCCCCCGATCGGCGCGCCGGCCGTGGCTCCAGGCTGCCGCCGCCGTTCTGCTCGTGTCCGGCGGCGTCGCCGCCGGACGGTGGTCGGCGCACACGGCGCCCCGACCGACGCTGCCGCCCGTTGCCGTGACGGGAGACTCCGTTCCGACCTTTCGCACCGTCCAGGATGCGCGCAGCGCGCAGGCGCAAGCGCAATCGGTTTACCAGACTGCCACCGCGTACCTCGCGCAGCAGGACACAACCGGTCGGGCCGGCGAAAGTCCGTCGGCGATGCGCACGCGTCTCGCGGCGCTCGACCGCGCGCGCGACGCGATGGGCGAAGCATTGAACGAGGCGCCGTACGATCCGGTGATCAACGGCTACTATCTCACGACGATCGGCCAGCGTGAAGCCACCATTCGACGGTTGAACACGGTTCTGCCGGCGAGCATGCGGATGACGAGCTACTGATGCGACCGATGTCGATCGACTCACTGTTGGTGCGCGGCGGCATTGTCGCGCTGCTCGCGGCGGGAGCCGTGCAGCCGGGGCGCGCGCAGGTCGTGCCGGTGCCTGCGCGGTCCGGCAGAGACTCCGTCCTCTTGAAGGTGATCACTCGCGGCGACTCCGTGCGCGTCATTCGAATTTCGTCGGATTCGATCCGCGAGCTGATGCGCGCGTGGGAGATCGAGCCGCTGTTCTCACGCCAGAGCGCGAGAATGTCGCAAGACATCGAGGCGCTGGCGGCGAAGATCCGCGCGAACTTCGGGACTGGACCGAACGTCATCTTCGCGGGGCCGGACGGTGTTCACCAATTCGGTCCGGGACTGGCCAGGGGATGGATCGGGATCACGACCGGTGGCGTGCACAACGAGTGGGGCGACGGGCAGTTCGTGCAGTATCTCGACTATCCGCCGATTCTGACCGTCGAGCGAAAATCGCCCGCGCAGCTCGCGGGCATCGCGCCCGGCGATACGCTCGTTGCGTACGACGGCCAGGATGTCGTCGCGCGTCCGATCAACGTCGCGCAATTGCTCACACCCGACAAACGCATCGCCGTGACCGTGCGGCGCGACGGCGAAGACAAGGCGTTCACGATCACGGTCGGCCGTCCACCCGGCACGGTGTTCGTGCGACGCACGTGGGCGGAAGACGGTCCGCCGGATGGGCCCGTCGTGGGGCAGCGGGCCGCCGCGGGCCCACGGGGCAGGCCGATTGGCGGAACGTCCGGTCAGGTGTTGTTCTTTCCCACCGGCGTTTTCGGCGCCGACGTGTCGAAGGTGACACCGGATCTCGCGAGAGCATTGAAGCTCGAGCCGGGCGTGCTCGTGAACGAAGTGCCGGAGGGGACTCCCGCGTTTCGCATCGGGCTCAGGCCGGGCGACGTGATCGTGGGAGTCGGCGGTCAGCCGGTGACGAGAATCCAGGACGTGGGCATGCTCGCCGCGCTGCGCGGCGACAATCGCCCCCTCGAGCTGCAAATCATTCGCGACAAGAAGCCGCGAACGATCATCGTGAAGTAGCGACGGGTTCTCGCGGCGTGAGCTTGCACTCCGCCGGCACGAGCGATTTGTGCATGGCCAGCGCCGCGGCGGCACCACCCGCCGCGGCGACGATGGCCAACTGCGGCCCCGGCGTGACGTCGCCCGCCGCGAACACGTTCCGCACCGACGTGTGTCCGTGCGCGTCGATGGTGATGTGCCCTTCGTCGTCGCGCTCGCAGCCGAGCTGCACGCCGAGATCGTCCGCGGGATACTGTCCGATCGCGAAGAAGACCTTGTCGGCGTCGAGCTCCATGCCGTTCTCGAAGCGCAGGCACTCGATCCGCGTTTCGTCGTCGCACACCTGCGTGACGCGCTCGGTGATCACCGGAATGTTGAGCGCGTCGAGCTTCTGACAGTATTCGAGCTCGTCGAGCTCCGCCGGTCGGCCGTTCGTACAGATGATGATGTCGCGCGTCCACGTGGCGAGATTGAGCGCCATGCCGACCGCGCGGCGGCCGTTCCCGATCACGACCACCTTCTTGCCGCGCGCGTCGTACCCGTCGCAGTCGGGGCACACGTGCGCGTTCGCGCCGTAGATCGTTTCCACGCCGGGCACGTCGGGCCACACGTCGCGGAGCCCGATCGCGAGCAGCAGCCGGCGCGAATGCACGCGGCGGCCGCCCTCGAGACACAGCAGGAAGTGATCGTCGTCGTGCCGTTCAGCGCGGAGCACGATGCCGTCGATCAAGTCCACTCCGAGGCCCCGACACGTTTCTCGCCCGCGACTTCGGAGCTCGGCCGGCGTCACGGGATCGAGGCCGAGGTATCCGCTGATCTTGAGGGTTTCCGAGTTGCGCGCGTCGCCGCTGTCGACGACGGCCACGGAGTGCAGATATCTCGCACACCACACGGCGGCGCTCAGCCCGGCGGGCCCGCCGCCCACGATGGCGATGTCGACATTGGGTTCCCGCTCGCTCGCGCTCATGCGCCGAGCAAAAGCAAGAAAGATTCCGAACGGGACGACAGCCTTCTTACCGCGCGAGGCCGGGCGGAAGACGATACAAAAGCCTGAGCGTCGAGCGGTCGGCCGACGCCAGGGCGGTCATCATCTCGGTCGGGAACATCTTCGTTCGCGGGTCCTTCGAGTGCCCCAACCCCAGCGCGTGGCCGGCTTCGTGCCGAACGATGCCGACGAGGGCTTCGGGCGGAATCGTTCGCCCGGCGCTGTCGTGAATGGCGACCTGGATCTCGGCGTCGACCAGCCAGCCGTGTTGATCGCTCGTACGGCGCGTCATTCCGACGCGCAGACCATACGACGGCGCGAAGCGATCGAGCCAGACGACGTGAATGTCCGACGACGCGGAGTCGAGCACGTAGTCGAACCGAATGGGCAGCTCGGCGTCGCGGCCCCAATCGTCGAACGCGTCGCGCGCCATTTGCGCGTACCGCTGATCCCAGTTCGAGACGGTGGACGCGGTTTGCACCCAGATCCGCAGGCCCTCCTGGCGCCGATCGGGCCAGCGGACGAGACGGCCGCCGAGATCGCCGATCATGTCGTTCATGTATGTCCCGGGCGTTTCGGCGATGAGTGCTTTGATCTGCGCGAGGTCGTGCTCCGGCGCCGGGTCCGACGATTTGATCGTCGATACGGCCATGTCGGCGCTGACCATGGTGGCGGGCGGCCGGTTGGACTCCACCGCCGGCTGCGCGGGCGCCGGCGCGGCGGCCTGCGTTGGGGCAGGCGCGGTCGGCCGCATCTCGGGCGTGCCGGCAAAGCCCAGCCGTCGCGACAGCACCTGCGAAGCGACGAACACGCCGAGCGCGCCCACCACCACGATCAGGAGAATGTCGAAGCCGCGGAGGGCTCCGAGCCTGGCGTTAGCGAAGCGGGCCGGCCGGGAGGGCGTAGAGGAGTCGAGCAGTTGCACGGTCGGCGTCGGACAGCTGGCGAACGCGCACCTTCGGCGCCATGACGCTCATGCTGTCGCGTGTATGATCCAGGCCAAGCAGGTGGCCAATCTCGTGGAGCGCCATCGCTCGCATCGAGTCCTCGTCGAGCACTTCGCCCTGGTTGTGATGCACGGCGAGCACGATGTTCGCGTCGGTGATCCACCAGTCGTCGTCGCGCGACCACCGTGTGCGGCCGCTGATCGGCTCCTTGAAGCGGTCGATCCACGTGACGTGCACGTCGGCGTCGGCGGAATCGTCCACGAATGCAAAGTGCACGGGGAGATTCAGCGCGCCCCATTCCATGAAGGCCTGGCGAACGCGCGCGACGAAGTTCGTGGTGAAGTCTTCGTACGTGGCCCGCGGCTGGATCCAGACCGTGAGCGGCACGCCGTTGCGGTCGGGCCAGCGGGACAGCGACGAATCGCGCCCGTTCAGGATGTCGCCGATGTAGGTGCCCGCCTGGGCGTTGCGAATGCGGCGGCGCGTTTCCGCCTTGTCGTCGCCTCCGCCCGGCCGCGACGGGACCATTCCCGCGAGCGCTCGGGCAATCGTTCCGCCCGAGACGACCGTGTGCGGCGTAGGTCGCGACGTCGCCGCAACCGGCGCGGCGCCGGACCGATGACTCGCGCCGATGACGAGCGCGCTAACCGAGAGCAAGAGAATGCTGATGACGGCTCGCGTCATTTCTCGTGTCGTCGATGCCCGCAGGTGCGGGGCAGGCTGGATTGAGAGGAGTCGAACGGTGGGAACTACACGAACGAATCGAGCAACTCGAAGAAGCGTTGGGGCGCTTCCCAAAAGGGCATGTGGCCTGCGGATGGAACCAACGCGACCTGTGCGTCGCGTATATAGAATTCGTGCGCCGGATTCGCTAGAGGCAACGGATCCAGCTCTCCATGCAAGACGAGCGTTGGCGTAGAAAGGGCACGCACGCGATCGCGCCAGTCGTAACCCTCGCGGCGAAGCCTTGCGAGGATCGCCGCGCCGGTTCGACTCTCCGCCGCGGGCGGTGTAAAGCGGCTCGCCATCTCGGCATCGGCGAACCACGCGGGATAGACGGCGCGATTGTAGCGACTGTGCAACGCCGGATCGGGGTCGCCGAGCATTTCTTCAGAAATGTGATAGACGGTGTCACGCTCCGGGCCGTGGAGGCGGGCGAGCACCGCGGCGCGGAGAGGCGTCATCCACGCGCTCGTGGTCCAGACGGGATCGATGAGGGCGAGCCTGCGCACGCCACCGCGGTCGGCGACGGTCGCGAGCATCGCGATGCCGCCGCCCCACGAGTGGCCGAGCACGTCCCACTGGCGAATGCCGAGCGCGCGGCGCAGCGCGCCGACGTCGGCGGCATCGTCGTCGATCGACGCGTCGCGTGGATTCGGCGGAGCGGTCGACGCGCCGCGGCCTCGCTGATCATACAGGATGACCTGTCGTCGCACGGCGAGCGGCGACAGCGCGGGCCAGAGCATCGAGTGGTCGTAGAGCATCCCGCCGTTGACGCAGACGATCGGCGGCGTTCCTGTGATCGGTGGGCTCGAGAAGACGGCGAAGTCGATTCCGCGCGCGCGAACGGTTTGGCGGATCAGCTGTGGCGTGCGCGGGAGAGAGCGGCGGAAGGCGACGAAATCGGCGTAGGACACTTGGGCAGGATAGGGAACGACGGAACTGAGAAACTGAACGAGCGGGAGGCTGCCAGCGTTGAAGCTGATGGCTACTAGCGAACAGCCTTGGTACGTCCCTCTATCGGGACGGCCGCTCGCCGCTCGCCGCTCGCCGGTGGCCGTTCGCCGGTCGCGTTCGGTCGCGCAGGTAGACGGACGCCAGGGTGAATGGATAACGTCATGGCGTCCGTCGTCCACTCCGTCCCGTCCAGCCAATGCCACGACGTCTATTCGCTGCCGCCGCCATCGCGTTCGCTTCATCGCTCGGCGCCCAGGAACCATTCGATCGCGCGATGGTCGCAAAGATCCGCGACGAAGGTCTCAATCGATCCCACGCGTGGGCGATGGTCGACACGCTCGCGACGGTGATCGGCCCGCGCCTCACGGCGTCGCCGGCCTACATGCGCGCGGCGAGGTGGGCGCGCGACCATTTCACCGCGTGGGGGCTCACGGACGTCCACTTCGAGACGTGGCCGTTCGGCCGCGGATGGGAGCTCCAGAAATTCACGCTCGAGATGACCGAGCCGCGGTTCGCGCCGATGATCGGATATCCGGACGCGTGGTCGCCCTCCACGAACGGCGACGTCGTCGGGACACCCATCATGATCGGCGGGCTCTCGTACGATTCACTCGACACGATGCGCGCGACGCTCAAGGGAGCGATCGTGCTCAGTCAGCCGTTGATGACGACGTTCATCCGAGAGGATCGCATCAATCCCACGGCGCCCGGCGCGCCGCCGGCGGTGCCGCCGGCGCCGGCGACGGGACGAGGGGGCGGTCGTGGCGGTGGACGCGGAGGACGCGGAGGACAGAGCGACGCGCAACGCATCGCCGCGCTGCTGCACGACGCCGGCGTGGCGGCCGTCCTCAAGCCGAGCCGCGGCGAGCACGGCACGATCTTCGTGCAGACGCGCGACGCCGGCGCGGCCGGCGTGCCGACGATCGTCGTCGCCGGCGAGCCCTATAACAATCTCATTCGACTTCTCGAAGATCGCGTGCCGGTGAAGGTGCGGGTCAACGTGCAGGGGCGATACTTCACGAGCGACACGAGCGGCTACAACATCATCGCCGAGATTCCCGGCACCGATCCGCGGCTTCGCGACCAGGTCGTGATGATCGGCGCGCATCTGGACTCGTGGCACGCCGCCACCGGCGCGACCGACAACGCCGACGGCGCCGCGACGATTCTCGAGGCCGCTCGAATCCTCAAGGCGGTTGGAGCGCAACCGCGTCGCACGATTCGGTTCGCGCTGTGGGGCGGCGAAGAGGAAGGCCTGTACGGATCGAGAGCGTGGGTCGCGAGTCATCTGGCGGGAGACGCCAACAAGACGGCGCGCGACAAGCTGTCCGTGTATCTCAACATCGACCCGGGGTACGGCCCCGTGTACGGCTTCTACATGGAAGGCAACGACGCCGCGAAGGCGATCTTCGACAGCTGGCTCGAGCCGTTCAAGGACCTCGGATTCCGGAAGAACGTCATCTCCGGCATCGGCAACACGGACCACCTGAGCTTCATCGCCCAGGGGATTCCGGGCTTCAATCCCGTGCAGGAGTACGCGGGCTACGACGTGCGCATCCACCACACGAACATGGACACGATGGAGCGCATGAAGCCGGACGACGTGAAGCAAGGCGCGGTCGTCTTCGCGGCGCTGGCGTACGACGCGGCGATGCGCGACGCACCGATCCCGCGCAAGTCCGCGACCCCGTCGACGCCGTGAGCGAACGCGCGCCGACCACGGTCGTTCACAAGTTCGGCGGGTCGAGCCTCGCCGACGCGTCCTGTTTTCGGCGCGTCGCCGACATCGTGGCCGCGCGGCCGGAGGCGCGCCGCGTCGTCGTCGTGTCGGCGATGAGCGGCGTGACCGACTCGCTCGTCGGCGTCACGCGACTCGCGGCGTCCGGCGACGGCACGTATCCCAAGGTGCTCGAGACGATTCGGGGACGTCATCTGGAGACCGTCCAGGAGCTGTTTGGCGCGGATGGCCACCGCGCCATCGCGGCGGCGATCGAGCGCGACCTGGGCGACGTCGCGGACGTCCTCCGCGCCGCGACGCTGCTCCGCGATTACTCGCGCGAGACGCTCGACCTGGTGAGCGGCTACGGCGAAGTCTGGTCGGCGCAGATCCTCAACGCGGTGATTCGCTCGATCGGCGGCGACGTCGCCTGGCTCGACGCGCGCGAAGTGTTGATCGTCTCGCGCACCGACACCGGCGCGGACGTCGATTGGGCCGCGTCGCGCGAGCGCATGGCGGCGTGGTGCGCGCGCGCCGGCGCGCTGCCGCAGACGCTGGTCGTCACGGGATTCGTCGCGTCGACCTCGGCGGGAATCGCGGCGACGCTCGGGCGCAACGGCAGCGATTTCAGCGCGTCGATCTTCGGCGCGTTGCTCGACGCGGAGGAGATTCACATCTGGACCGACGTCGACGGCGTGATGAGCGCGAACCCGCGGCTCGTCGGCGAGGCGGTGACGCTCGCCGCGCTGTCGTACGACGAAGCGATGGAGCTCGCGTATTTCGGCGCGAAGGTGATCCATCCGCGCACGATGTCGCCCGTGCTGGAGCGGGGATTGCCGATCTTCATTCGCAACACGTTTCGTGCGGAGCATCCCGGCACGCGCATCCACGCGGTGTCGTCGCCGGCGCAGCCGGTCAAAGGGCTCGCGACGGTCGAATCGATCGCGCTGCTCAACCTCGAGGGGACGGGCATGATCGGCGTCCCGGGCACGGCGCATCGATTGTTCGGAGCGCTGCGCGAAGAAGGCATCTCCGTCGTGATGATCTCGCAGGGGAGCTCGGAGCATTCGATCTGCTTCGCCGTTCCGGCGCAGGTGGCCGAGCGGGCCCGGCTGGCGGTCGAGCGTGCGTTCTTCAGCGAGCGGCACCACGGCCAGATCCAGCACGTGGACGTCACCATGGGGTGCAGCATTCTCGCGGTCGTCGGCGACGGCATGGCGGGCCGCCCAGGCGTCGCCGCGCGCTTTTTCAGCTCACTCGGCAAGGCCGGCGTGAATCTGCGGGCCATCGCGCAGGGATCGTCGGAGCGCAACATCTCCGTGGTGATCGACGAGACGGACACGGCGCGCGCGCTGCGCGCGGCGCACGCTGGCTTCTATCTCTCCGATCAGACGATCTCGATCGGTCTGGTCGGCGCGGGGAACGTCGGCACCACGCTGCTCGGCCAGCTCGCGCGGCAGGCGCGCCGGCTCAAGGAGGACTTCGACATCGACCTGCGCGTTCGCGCGATCGCGACGTCGCGCCGCATGCTGCTCGCCGACCGGCCGATCGATCTCACGCGCTGGCGCGAGCAATTCGACACGCATGGCGAACCCGTCGATCTCGGTCGGCTGGCGATTCACGTCCGGACGGATCACCTCCCGCATGCGGTGCTCATCGACTGCACGGCGAGCGACGACGTGGCGCGGCTGTACGGCACGTGGCTCGAGCGTCGCATCCACGTCATCACGCCGAACAAGCGCGCGAACACCGGCCCGCTCGACTTCTACCGTCGGCTGCGCCAGGCGAATCGCGCCGTCGGGGCGCACTATCTCTACGAGACGACGGTGGGCGCGGCGCTGCCGATCGTGCAGACGCTGCGCGACCTCGTGCAGACAGGCGACGAGATCATCGAGATCGAAGGCATTCTCTCGGGCACGCTGTCGTATCTCTTCAACATCTTCGACGGCACCAGCTCGTTCTCGTCGCTCGTGGCGAAGGCCAAGTCACTCGGCTACACCGAACCCGATCCTCGCGACGACCTGTCCGGAATGGACGTGGCGCGCAAGATCGTGATCCTGGCGCGCGAGATCGGCATGTCGCTCGAGCTCAGCGACGTGGACGTGCGGAGTCTCGTGCCCGAGGCGCTGCAGGATGGCTCGGTCGAGGATTTCCTCGCGGCGCTGCCGAAGTACGACGCCGACATGGAAGCGTTGCGTCGAGACGCCGCGGCGAAGGGACAGGTGCTGCGGTTCGTCGGTCGGGTGGGCCGAGATGGAAAGTCGGGTGTGGCGCTGCGGTCGTATCCGGCGTCGCATCCGTTCGCCAGGATTCAGCTGACGGACAACATCGTGCTCTTCAGGACGGCGCGATACAGCGACAATCCGCTCGTCGTGCAGGGACCGGGCGCGGGTCGAGAAGTTACCGCCGCCGGAGTGTTTGCTGATTTGTTGAGACTCGCATCGTACCTTGGCGCTCCACTGTAGCCCCAATTCGGGGACAGCTGGTGAACAAATTGGAACTGCCGCGGACAGCGCTGACGTGGCGGATGGCCGCTGACACGACATGAAAGAAATGTGAGTGTCGCCGGGGGATGCGACGCGTGGCGTCGGTGCATTTCAGCAAGAGATTGTTCGCTGTTGTCAGGGCCATCAGCTCAATTCAGCGCTATCCGCGATCGATTTGTTAGTACCGTCCGAGGGCCGGTGCTAACGGCGTGACAGAAAAGCAGATCCTTCGCTTCGCTCAGGATGACGGGGAGGGCGCTTCGCTCAGGATGACGGGGAGGGCGCTTCGCTCAGGATGACGGGGAGGGCGCTTCGCTCAGGATGACGGGGAGGGCGCTTCGCTCAGGATGACGGGGAGGGCGCTTCGCTCAGGATGACGGGGAAGGAGCTCGCATCAGGATGACGACGGGTGTTCCCATCGGCGGCTCTTCGCGGACGCAACGATCGCGTCGATCACTGCCATGTTCGCGATCGCGTCGTCCAGCGAGACCGGCACCGAGCCGACGCCACGGATCGCGTCCGAGAATTGGTCGGCCTGAAGCGCGTACTGGTCGACCGCGGGAAACTCGATCGACTCGGCGCTGGCACCCGCGAATTGAGAGCCGTCGTCGACGTAGATCCGGCACCCGCGATCCGGCGGCGCGTTGAACGGAATCTCGACCTCGATCCGCGCCGCCGTCCCCAGAATCTGCATGCGCTGATGCGGCGCGAGCTGTCCGGCGCACGTGAAGCTGGCCTGGCCCGTGGGAAAGCGCAGCAGGGCTGAGCCAAGGCGGTCGATGCCCATGTCGGGATCGTGTTCGAGCTGTCCGGTCACCTCGAGCGGCTCGGCATTGAACAGCCAGCGTGACAGCGTGATGGGATAGCATCCGATGTCCATCAACGCGCCGCCGCCCCACTCGGCGCGGCTCCGAATGTCGCTGGGGTCGCGGCGATAATAGCTGAAGTGGCCGACGACCAGCCGGAGATCTCCGATTCGTCCGCCGTCGATCAGCCGGCGCACGCCGAGCCATTGCGGATGCGTGCGCACCATGAAGGCCTCGCCGATCAGAATGCCGGCGCGATCGCGCGCGTCTCGCAGCTCGCGCGCGTCCGTCGCCGACAGCGCGATCGGCTTTTCGCACAGCACGTGTTTGCCCGCCTCGGCTGCTCGAATGGACCACGGCACGTGCAGGTGGTTCGGCAGCGGGTTGTAGATCGCCTCGACGTCCGGATCGGCGAGCAGCTCCTCGTACGAGCCATAGGCTCGCGGGATTCCCAGCGCTCGTGCCGCGTCGGCGGCTTTCTGCTTGTCGCGCGAAGCGATGGCGACGACGGTCGATCGATTGCTCCCGCGCATGGCGGGAATCACCTTCTTGACCGCGATGTCGGCGGCGCCGAGCACGCCCCAGCGAACCGCCTTCGGGTTTACAGCGACGCTAGATGTCATCGGGGCACTGATGTCACGGCGAATCCCACGCGCACGAATTGCAAACCTATCATTCCCCGCGACACTTCGTTACTTCAAGCTCGCCGCTTCCGCCGATACCTTACGCCATGGTCTGGGAAGAACGCTGGCATCCGCTCAGGCGGGAGTGGGTCGTCATCGCGGCGCATCGGAACAACCGGCCGTGGCGCGGTGAAACGGTCGACGGCGCGCGGCGCGAGCTGCCGACCTACGATTCCACGTGCTACCTGTGCCCCGGCAACGAACGTGTGTCGAACCACCGCAACGACGCGTACACCGGCGTCTACGTGTTCGACAACGATCATCCGTGCGTCGGGCCCGCGGCGCCGGCGGCGATGGAGCCGCCGCCCGGCATCTACCGCTCGCGTCCGGCCGCGGGGCTGTCGCGCGTCGTTTGCTTCACGCCTCGTCACGATCTCACGCTGGCCGAGCTGTCCGGCGACGAGATCGTGAATCTCCTCGCGACGCTTCAGGACCAACATCGCGATCTCTCGGCCCGGCCCGAGGTGCGCGGCGTGCTGATGTTCGAGAACAAGGGCGAGGTCGTGGGCGTGAGCAATCCACATCCGCACTGCCAGATCTACGCGACGAATTTTCTCTTTCGCACGCTGGAGATCGAGGCCGCCGCGGCCGCCGAGCACCTGCGCGTGTCGGGCCGAACGCTTTTCGGCGACATCATCGATGCCGAAGAGGCGGATGGGCGACGCATTCTGGCGTCGCGCGGCCAGGCGCTGTCGTTCGTTCCGTATTTCGCGCGCTACGCGTACGAGACGTACGTCGCGCCGCGTGAGTCGCATCCGCACATCGCCGCGCTGTCGCGCGCCGAGCTGACGGATTTCGCGGACGTGCTCCGTGAGACGCTCGTCCGGTTCGACAACCTGTGGCGGATGTCGTTTCCGTATGTGATGGTGCTGCATCAGCTGCCGGTCGGCGTGTCGGCCGACGGCTTTCACTTCCATATACAGATCCATCCGCCGCTCCGGAAACCGGGGCTGCTCAAATACCTCGCCGGGCCGGAAGTCGGCGGCGGCAATTTTCTGAACGACACGTCGCCGGAAGAAAAGGCCGCCGAGCTGCGGGCAACCTCGGCGGTGCACTACAAGCACGTCGCCGCGCATGTCTGACGCGCGGCACCTCCTCGAGCCGATCGTCGCGCTGCACGAGCGCATTCGCGACTCGGTGATCGAAGCGTGCGAGCGTCAGTCGACAGAGCAGCTCGCGACGGTCGCGGCGGAAGAGTCGAGCGACACGATCTACCGCATCGATCGCGTGAGCGAGAGTGTGCTCGTGGCCGGCCTCGAGATCGTCGCGAAAAGCGATCCGTTGGTGCTGGTGGCCGAGGGCATCGCGCATGGCAAGCTGGTGTTGCCCGAGGGAGCGGCCGACGCGGATTGTCGATGGCGCGTGATCGTCGATCCGATCGACGGCACTCGCGAGATCATGTATCAGAAGCGCAGCGCCTGGGTGCTCACCGGCGTCGCGCCCAACTTGGGCGACGCGACGCGGATTCGAGACATCGAGCTCGCGGTGCAGACCGAGATTCCCGTGCTCAAGCAGCATCTGTGCGATCAGCTGTGGGCCGAGCGAGGAAGTGGGGCACGGGCGATTCGCTTCGATCGCGTGAGGGGATCGCGCGCGCCGCTGACGCTGCGCGCGTCGCGCGCGCCCACGCTGGCGCACGGGTTCGCGAGCGTGAGTCGTTTTTTCCCCGGCGTGCGCGACGTGCTTGCCGCGATCGACGACGAGATCATGCTCGAGGTCCTGGGTCCGCCGGATCCGCACAAGGCGTCGTGCTTCGAGGATCAGTATCTGTCGACCGGCGGACAGTTTTACGAGCTGATGGCGGGGCGCGACCGCTTCATCGCGGACATCCGGCCGTTGCTCGCGCCGGTCGTCGCGTCGCGGGGGTTGCCGCCGTCGCTGTGCTGTCATCCATACGACATCTGCACCGCGCTCATCGCGCAGGAGTGCGGCGTGATTCTCACGGCGCCGAACGGCGAACCGATCGACGCGCCGTTCGACGTCGACGCCGACGTGGCGTGGATCGGCTACGCGAACGAGAGCATCCGCCAGCGCGTCGAGCCGGCGTTCAATGCGGCGCTCGCGCGGCGCGGTCTTCCGCCCGCGCTCGCCGCACGGAGCTGAACGACGATCGCGACGCGCGATTGGTTCTCGCCTGACGCGCCGGTGTTCGTCGGCCGCGCGCCCGGACGGCTCGACGTCATGGGCGGCATCGCCGACTACAGTGGCGCGCTCGTGTTGCAGCTTCCGCTCGGCCGCCACACGACGGTCTCGGTGCAGCCACAGGCGACGCGCCGGTGCGAGGTCAGAAGCCATCGCGCCGGGGCTTGGGTCGAGTTCGGGATCGATGTGGGCGAGCTGACGAACGGAGCGCTGCGAGATCCTCACGCATTGGCCGCGTGGTTCGCCGACCGACCCGCGGACCGCTGGGCGGCGTACGTGGTGGGCGTCATTCAATACTGCCTGCAACGCGCGCCGAGTGTGGGTGGAGAAACTCCCGGCGTGAGGATCAGTGTCGAATCCACGGTCCCGGAAGGGAAAGGCGTCAGCTCGTCGGCGGCGCTCGAGGTGGCGACGATGATGGCGACGTGCGCGGTGTACGACATTGCCATGGCCCCGCGCGACGTGGCGATCGCTTGCCAGTGGGTTGAGAATCACGTCGTCGGCGCGCCATGCGGCATCATGGATCAGATGACGAGCGCGTGCGGCGAGCAGGATCGGCTGCTTCGACTCCGATGCCAGCCCGGAACGATCGAAGGTTTCTCGGAGATTCCGCGCGGCTACCGATTTTTCGGCATCGATTCAGGTCTTCGGCACGCGGTCACGGGCGCGGACTACGGAACCGTGAGAACCGCGGCATTCATGGGATATCGAATGATCGCGCACGCCGTGGGGCTGAAGTCGACGCGCGAAGGCGCGCGCGTCGTAGTCGAAGATCCGCGATGGAACGGCTATCTCACGAACATCGCGCCGCGCGAGTTCGAAGAGCGGTACCGCGATCGTCTGCCCGAACGCATGGCCGGGGGCGAATTCCTCGAGCAATTCGGTGGGATCACAGACGTCGTGACTCGCGTCGAGCCTGACCGCGAGTACGCCGTACGCAACGCGACGGCGCATCCGATTCACGAGCAGGCGCGCGTGAGTCGGTTCGCGGAGCTGCTTGGCGGCCTGTCAGCCGATGCGTCGCTCGCGACGGAGCTCGGACAAGTGATGTACGCGTCGCACGCGAGCTACTCGTCGTGCGGGCTCGGCAGCGACGGCACCGATCATCTCGTCGACCTGGTGGCCGCCGCCGGGACCGACTCGGGACTGTTCGGCGCGAAGATCACCGGCGGCGGCAGCGGCGGAACCGTGGCGATCCTCGCCACCGAATCGTCGGAATCCGTTGTGCGTGAAGTGGCTGCCCGCTATGCCGCGACGACGGGACGAACCGCCGAAGTCTTCGCCGAGTCGGGTCCAGGCGCCGCTCGACTCGGTGTTCTGACGCGTTAGCCGCGCTCGATGGTTGAGCGCTTGCCCGAGCCGACGTCGACCCGTCATCTTGCGCTTCTCCCAGCGCCGTTCCTTCCCGCCGCCGATATGCCTTCTGTTGGATCCAACGTGCCGCGCAAAGACGGCATCGGCAAAGCCACCGGACGGGCGCTCTATGCCGACGACCTCACGTTTCCCGGTATGCTCTACGGGCGCACGGTTCGCTCGACGATTCCGTGTGGGCGCGTGCGCGACGATCGCGCTGGACTTCGACCGCGCCGGATTCACGGTCGTCGACCACCGCGACATTCCCGGGCGGAACGTCGTCGAGCTGATCGAGCAGGACCAGCCATTTCTCGTCGAGCGCGACGTGCGCCACATGGCCGAGCCGATCCTGCTGCTCGCGCACGAGAACGCGGAAGCGCTGCACGCCGCGCGGGTCGACATCACGTACGACGAGGAGCAACCGCTCTTCGACGCCGAACGATCGAGCGGCATTCTCAAAGAGCATCGACATCGAGAAGGGCGACGTCGACGCCGCGCTTCGCGCGGCGGATCTCGTCGTCGAGGGCACGTATCGCACGGGACATCAGGAGCACGTCTACATCGAGACGAACGGCGTGATCGCGGTGCCAGAGGACAGGCGGCATCGCCGTCTACGGCTCGCTGCAGTGTCCGTTCTACGCGATCAAGGCGCTCGAGGGTCTGCTCGGCCCGGCCATCGACGTGCGCGTCGTCCAGACGGAGACGGGCGGCGGATTCGGCGGCAAGGAAGAGTATCCGTCGATGATCGCGGGTCACGCGGCGCTGCTCGCGCTCAAGTCGGGGCGGCCGGTCAAGATCATCTACGATCGCGTCGAGGACATGGTCGCGACGACGAAGCGGCATCCGTCCGATCGTGCGCCACCGCACCGGCGTCACGCGCGACGGCAGGCTCGTCGCGATGGACGTCGACGTGCTGCTCGACGGCGGCGCGTACGTCACGCTGAGTCCGGTCGTGCTGTCGCGCGGGTGCATCCACGCCGCCGGTCCGTACCGCTGTGAGAATACTCGCATTCGCGGCCGCGCGGTGTTCACGAACACGCCGCCGAACGGCGCGTTCCGGGGGTTCGGCGCGCCGCAGACGGAGTTCGCCGTCGAAGTGCACATGGAGCGCATCGCCGAAGCGCTCGGCATCGATCCGGTGCGATCTGCGGGCGATGAACGCGCTCCGCGCCCGGCGACACGACGGCGACCGGCCAGACGACTCCGCGACGACGCGAGCGCGAAGCTCGTGCTCGACGAGGCCGTGCGCCGCACGGACTTTCGACCGCAAGCGCGAACAGTACCGCGGCACGAACAAGGCGATCGGGCTCTCGCTGTTCTATCACGGCGCCGGATTCACCGGCAGCGGCGAGCGTCATCTCAACTCGCAAGGCGCGGCTCGAGCTGACGCCGACCGGCGTTCGCATCGCCGTCGGCAGCACCGAGATCGGCCAGGGCACGCGAACGATGCACGCGCAGATCGTCGCCGACGCGCTCGGCATTCCATATGAGACCGTGGAGGTCGCGCAGCCCGACACGTCCGTGGTCGCCGACAGCGGACCGACCGTCGCGTCGCGCACGTGCATGGTCGTCGGCAAGATTCTCGAGGAGTGCGCGCAGCGACATGCGCACGAGGCTCGGCGACATCCACGCCGGCGGAGTACTTCGCGCGGCATGGCGGCATTCTCGGTGGAGCGGACGTATCGAGCCGCCCGACTGGATCGAGTGGGACGACGACACGTATCGCGGCGACGCCTACGCGACGTTCGCGTGGGGATGCGACGTCGCCGAGCTGGAGGTGGATCCCGGACACGTACGAGGTGCGCCCGATCAAGTTCACCGCCGTGCAGGAATTCGGCCGCCCGATTCATCCCGCGCTCGCGCTCGGGCAGATCGAAGGCGGAACGGCGCAGGGGCTCGGCTACGCGCTGCTCGAGCGCGTCGTGATGAAGAACGGCGCGATGGCCAACGCGCAGCTCACGAACTACGTGATTCCCACGACGCTCGACACGCCGGCGATGGACGTGGTGATGTTAGAGAATCCGTTATCCCGGCGGTCCGTTCGGCGCCAAGGGACTGGGCGAGCTGCCGATGGACGGCCCCGCGCCCGCCGTCGTCAACGCGCTCCGCCACCTCGGGCTCGACGTGCGCGAGATTCCCGCCACGCCGGAGCTGATCGCGGAATGCGCTTCACGCTGAACGGGCACGCCGCGGAAGTCGACGCGCATCCGACGGCGCGCCTGCTCGACGTGCTGCGCGTCGACTGCGGGCTCACCGGCACGAAGGAAGGCTGCGGCGAGGGCGAGTGCGGCGCGTGCACCGTGCTGCTCGACGGCGCGCCGGTCTGTTCCTGCCTCGTGCCCGCGTCGCAGGCCGAAGACGCGGCCGTCGTCACCATCGAAGGACTCGGCGACGATCATCCGCTGCAGCACCTCTTCATGAACGAAGTCGGCGCGCAGTGCGGCATCTGCACGCCCGGGATGATCATGGCCGCGCTCGCGCTCGGCGATCATCCGACGCTCGACGACGTGAAGACCGCGCTCGCCGGGCAATCTGTGCCGGTGCACCGGCTACGGCGCGATCTATCGCGCCGTACTCAAATGGAAGGCGGGCGACATGACGCCGCCAAGCGCGGCGAGCGCATGAGAACCGCGATGTCGGAGATCGATCTCGAGCGCGCTTCGTCGACGGCCGAGGCGCTTCGGATGCTGCGCGACGAACAGCGCACGCCGATCGCCGGCGCGACGGACGTCTACGTCGCCGCGAACTTCGGCACGCTCGTGCCGCGGCGCTTCGTCGACATCTGGGGTCTGCGCGAGCTGCGCGGCATCTCGGTGCGCGGCGACACGCTCGTGATCGGCGCGCTGGCCACGTACACCGACGCGATCCGGTCGCGCGACGTCGCCGCGCGGCTGCCCATGCTGGCCGACGCGTCGCGGGTCGTCGGCGGTCCGCAGATTCAGAATCGCGGAACGATCGGCGGCAACATCGCGAACGCGTCGCCGGCCGGCGATTCGCTGCCGGTGTTCGCGGCCGCGACGCCGTGGTCGTGCTTCGCGAGTGTCGACGCGGAGCGCCGCGTGCCGTTCACGTCGTTCTACACCGGCTATCGGACGACCGTCATGCGGCCCGACGAGCTGATCGTGGCCGTCGAAGTTCCGCGCGTCGACGGACGGCAATGGTTTCGCAAGGTCGGCACACGCGCCGCGCAGGCGATCTCGAAGATCGTCGTCGCCGGCGTTCGCTCGGCTGACGCCACGCGTTGCGTTCGGCAGCGTCGCGCCGACGGTCGATTCGGCCGCGGGAGACGGAGCGCATCTTGGCCGAGCGCCAAGACATCGACGCCGCGGCCGCCGCGCTCGACCGCGAGATCTCGCCGATCGACGACCTTCGCTCGACGGCGGCGTATCGACGTCGCGTGTCGGCGAACCTGCTCCGCCGGTTCTGGCGTGAAACCGCCGGCTGACGAGGCGCTCGTCATCCGTGGCCGGCGCGTCGTGATCGCCGGACGGAATGCGAGCGGCGTCGATTCACGTCGAGCACGGACGGATTGCGCGCATCGGCGCCTTGGACGACGAGACGTCCTCCGGCGTGCTCGACGCCGGCGACGCGCTCGTGATGCCGGGCGTCGTCGACACGCACGTCCACGTCAACGAGCCGGGACGCGCCGGAGTGGGAAGGATTCGAGACGGCGACGCGCGCCGCGGCGGCGGGAGGGTCACGACGCTGCTCGACATGCCGCTCAACTCCGTTCCCGCGACGACGGCGGTCGCTGCGCTGCGAAGCCAAGCGCGCCGCAGCACGCGGCAAGACAGCCGTGAACGTCGAATTCATCGGCGGCGTCGTGCCCGGGCAACGCGGAACGACCTCGAGCCGCTCGCTCGCGCCGGCGTGCGCGCATTCAAATGCTTTCTCGCGCCGTCCGGCGTCGACGAGTTTCCCGCGGTCGAGCGAGCACGATCTGCGCGCGGCGTTCCCCGTCTTGGCGCGCATCGGGCTGCCGCTCATGGTGCACGCCGAGGATCCCGCGTATCTCGGCGATGCGCCACACGGCAGGCTCGCGGTCGTATGCAACCTACCTCGCGTCGCGTCCGCCGGAGGCCGAACGCTCGGCGATCACGCTGCTCGTCTCGCTGATGGAACGATGGCCGACGCCCGTGCACATCGTGCACCTGTCGTCGGCGTGGTCGCTCGAGGTCACGCGCGCGGCACGCGCGCGCGGCCTTCCGCTCACCGTGGAGACGTGTCCGCACTATCTGACGTTCGCCGCGGAAGAGGTTCCCGACGGCGCGACGGAGCTCAAGTGCGCGCCGCCGATTCGCGGCTCGGCCGAGCGCGAGGCGCTCTGGCGTGCGCTGATGGACGGAGAGATCGATCTGATCGCGTCGGATCATTCGCCGTGTCCGCCGTCGATGAAAGGCGCACGGGGCGACTTCTTCGAGGCCTGGGGTGGCATCGCGTCGCTTCAAATATCGCTCGCGGCGGTGTGGACGGGCGCGCGTGCGCGCGGGATCACGCTGGAGCATGTCGTTCGCTGGATGAGTGCCGGACCCGCGCGACTGGCCGGCCTTGCACGGGTCAGAGGCTCGCTCGCGCCCGGGTTCGACGCCGATATCACGATCTGGGATCCGGACACCAGCATCATTGTGAATCCAACGCGTCTGCTCCATCGTCATCCGGTGACGCCGTACGCCGGCCGCGAGCTGTTCGGCGTCGTGCGCGCGACGATCGTTGGCGGACGTGTGGTGTTCACGGATCACTCAATGCCGATTCAACGGAACGCATGACGACGACGGCCGGTTTCACCGATCTTCCCAACCTGGCAAGCGAACGGTTCGGCACGGTCGCGGTCGTTGCCAACGACGAGTTCTTCGCTCCGAAGGAGCGGCTGATTCGAAGCGCGCCGGCCGAGTGGCGCGAAGGCGTCTACGACGACCGCGGCAAATGGATGGACGGCTGGGAGACTCGGCGCCGGCGCACGCCCGGATACGATTGGGTGATCGTGCGGCTCGGACTTGCCGGCATCGTTCGCGGCGTCGTGATCGACACCAGCTTCTTCACGGGCAACTTTCCGCCGCAGGCGAGCATCGATGCGTGCGATGTCCCCGGCACGCCGCCAGCGGACGCGCTGACGTCCGACGCGACGCCATGGCGCCCGCTGCTCGAAAAGGTCGATCTCGCGGGCGACGCGCGGAACGAGTTCGCGATCGACGACCGCGGGCGCCGAGTGACGCATCTCCGACTCAACATCTTTCCCGACGGCGGCGTCGCGCGTCTTCGCGTGCACGGGGACGTCGTTCCCGACGACCGCATTTTCGGCGGTGACGTCGATCTGGCGGCGATGGAGAACGGCGGCTTCGTCGTCTCGTGCAGCGACATGCACTATGGGCATCGACAGAATCTGATTCTGCCCGGCCGTTCGACGCACATGGGCGACGGCTGGGAGACGAAGCGCCGCCGCGGTCCGGGGAACGATTGGACGATCGTCCGTCTCGCGCGCCGCGGAACGATCGCGCGCGTCGAGCTCGACACGGATCACTACAAGGGCAATGCGCCCGGCCGCTGCATGCTCGAGTGGATGCGATGTCGCCGACTCATCGTTCGACGCCGAGCCGGGCGACCTGGCGGCCGCTCGTCGCGGAGACGCCGCTTCAGCCGCATACGCGTCACGCCTTCGACGTTCAGAATGCTTCCACCGCCACGCATGTTCGGCTCAACATCTATCCCGACGGCGGCGTCGCGCGCCTCCGATTGATCGGCCGAGCCGTCGGACCGGTGACGCTCGACGAGCTGAATGCGTTGGCGTCGAACCGCGCCGCGGATACGCTCCAGGCGTGCTGTGGCGCGACACGATGGGTCGAGTCGATGGTCGCGCGACGCCCATTCGCCTCGATCGCCGACGTGCTTGCCGCGGCCGACGAGTCGTGGGCGCCGCTTGGCCCGGCCGACTGGCGCGAAGCATTCGCGCATCATCCGCGCATCGGTGAACAGCGCAGTGCGTCGCCGCAAGACGCGCGCGGTGCCGCGTGGTCGGCGACCGAACAGTCTCGCGTGGCCACCGCCGAGTCGCGCGTTCGCGACGAGCTGGCCGTCGTGAACCAGGAGTACGAGGCGAGGTTCGGACACATCTACATCGTCTGCGCCGCCGGCAAGATCCGCCGACGAGCTTTTGGCGCTCGCGCGGCGCGGACTTCAGAATGAACCGGCGGCCGAGCTGCGGATCGCCGCCGCCGAACAGCATCAGATCACGCGCCTTCGGCTCACGCACGCTTTTGAGCGAACAATCATGAGCACACTCAGCACCCACGTTCTCGACACGTCGCTCGGCCGGCCGGCGTCGGGGGTCGCCGTGCTGCTCGAGCGTGTGCGCGCAAGGCGACGGCGCACGATCCACGCGAGATCAAGGTCGGCGGCGGCACGACCGACAAGGACGGCCGGCTGCGCGACTTCGTGTCGGCCGGCGCGCACCTTGGCGGAGGGTACCTATCGGCTCCGCTTCGACGTCGGGCGAGTATTTCGCGCGCCAGGCGCGACCGACGTTGTATCCCGAGGTCGTGGTGGTGTTCCGCGTCGGCTCGCTCGACGAGCACTACCACGTGCCGCTGTTGATCAGCCCTTCGGCTATTCGACGTATCGCGGCAGTTGAGGACTCGGGAACGGCCGAGTCACGGACTGGACGCGACACCGACGGGCGGTCACGGAACTGCCAGCTTCGCCCCCGCGGCAATCCACGCGCGCGAGGATCGCTCGCTCCGCGTCGCTGATGTTCGTCTTGTTCCCCGGCGGCATCGTGCGAGTGACGACCGCGCGCTCTTGAATCCGCGACGCGCGCGCGACGATCTGGTCGGGCGTATCGAACGTGACCCCGGCCGGCGCCGCGCCGAACGTCGAATCGACCGGCTGCGCCGAATGACAGACCGCGCACCGGCGATCGATCACGTGTCGTGCGTCGGCGAACGTCACCGTCGCCGACGCGCTCCGCGGGAACGGGCAACGGCGGTCGTCGACCCGCAGCGCGAGCGAGCCCGTACAGCGCGCCAGCGCTCACGACGATCGTCGCCGCGAGCGCCGGCTTCCAGGCGGCAAACGTGAACCGAATGTTGAGCAGTGCCGCACGAGCGCGCCCGCCGCCACGATCACGAGCAGCGATCGCCCAGCTCCAGCGTTGACCGTAGAGCATCGGGAAATGATTGCTCACCATCAACGCGATGACCGGGAACGTGAAATAGTTGTTGTGGATCGAAACGCGCTTCGCGCGCGCCGAGATGGCGGGATCGGCGCCGCGGCCGCCGACCGACGCGACGAGCTCGCGCTGCGACGGCACGATCGTCATCACGACGTTGCCCGCCATGATGGTGCCGAGCATCGCGCCCGACGTGCAGGAACGCCGCGCGCCCCGAGAGTAGTTGGGTGAGCGCGATGCCGATCGCCGTGAGGCCGGCGAGCCACAGCCGCCAGGGCGATCGCCGGCGCTCGCGGCGCGACGAAGCGTTGCATCGATTCGTAGAGCGCCCACCCGCCGACGATCGCGCCGACGCCGACGCCCACCGCGCCGGCGTGCGTGAGTCCCGCCACGGTCGGATCGGCGAGAATCGCGCGGTCGCCGAGGTAGTACACGACGAGCAACAGCGCCGCGCCCGTGAGCCACGTCGTGTACGCCTGCCATTTGAACCAGTGCAGCGGACGTGGCACGCGGCTCGCCCGCGAGCAGCGTCTTCTCTACGTAGTAGAAGCCGCCGCTGTGCAGCAGCCAGATCGTGCCGAGCGCCGGCGTGCCACGCTCCGCCGTGTCGCCAGGGCGCAGACTGCGGTCGAGCCAATTGAAGAGCAGCGAGTTGCCGATCCACATGATGCCCGCGATCACGTGGACCCACCGCGCGATGAAGTCGAGCAGCTCCCAGAGCGCGCGCGCTCACTGGCCGATCGGCGCGTCGCCCGGCGTGATGCCGCGGCGGCGCAGAATCGACACCATCGATCCGTCGCGGAGCTCGTCGGCGAACAGGCCGGTCAGCTCCAGCGCCTCCGGCTTCGGTGATCGCGCCGGCGCGAACGCCGCGGAGGAAGAAGCCGAGCAGTCCTTGGCCCGTCGCCGGCTCGTCGAGCATGCCGCCGACGAGCTTCGCGTTCGCCGCGCGATTCAGGAATGTCTTGAGCCGCGCGCCGGCGAGCTCGACGCCTTCGAGATAGAAGCTCGACACCGCGGCGTAGCGCGAGACGAGCTGCGCGGCGTGCAGATCCCAGCCCTGATAGAAGCCGCCCGCGAGCGAATGTCGGACGTCAGCGAAGTGCACCATCCACCCCGCGTGGACCGCGGCCGCGTTCTCCGCGCGCTGGGCGTCGCTCAACGTCGTGACGTCGCCCGCGTGTATCGGCACGGGCAGCAGCGCCGTCGATCCGTCCGCGAGGCGGACGCCGGTGCCGGCGAACGCCGCCTGAATCATGTGCTTCGCGAAGTCGCACGCCGGATGGCGCAGTCGCTGATACGCCGCCGTGATCCCGCAGGCGGCCGTGTAGTCGTACGTCCCGAAATCGATGGTGGTCAGGCGACCATCCGACGCATCGAGCATGTGCGGCAGCAGCGAGCGGCCGAACGCATCGATGATCGCCTGCGGCACCTCGACCATGATGCTCGAAGCGCAGCGTTCCGCGCCGGCAAATCCAACGACCGCTCGAGCGCGCCGAGCACCGCGACGAAGTATTCGACTTGCGCGATGACGGTCACTTTCGGCACGGTGATCGTCCACTGCGCCGGAAGCGCCGCCTCCTGCACGAGCGCGGTCACGAGGCGGTCGAGCGTGCGCACGCTGCGCTCGCGCAGCTCCTCGGTCAACGGCTTGATGCGAACGCCGATCGACGCCGGCAGCGTTCCCGCGCGATGGCCGCAGCGCGATCTCGCGCGTCGACCGCGTCGACGCGTTCGTCTTCTTCGGCGTTCGAGCGAACGCCGAAGCCGTCCTCGAAATCGATGCGATAGTCCTCGATGGGCTCGCGCGCCAGCTTCTCGCGCACGCGCCGCTCGATCAGCTCGAGCGACGGATGCGCCGACAGGCCCAACGCACGGCCGAAGCGTCGCCGTGTCAGGCGCGTAGGCGTCGAGCGCGGCAAGCGCCAGCGCGCCGCGGCGCTTCGCGACGTCGGCGGAGAAGTGCTGCGCGCCTTCGATGAACGTGTGGACCGGCTGCGCGGCGCGGCTTCGGTCGCCCGGGTAACGCCGCGCGAACGCGAGGTTCGCCTCCCAGCAGCGCGGCCGTGACGTCGGCGAGCTCCGCGGGATCGATGCGTCATCCGTTGTAGATCTTGCCGCTCTTCGCTCGATACAGCTCGAGCACGGCGCGCGCTTCGTCGCGCAGCACGTCGCGCACGATCCGAATGCCGCGGTCCTCGAGATACCGGTACGACTCGGGAAACACCGGGCCCTCCTCGAAGTCGAGCAGCGACGCATCTTCGCGCGCCGCGCCATACACCACGCGCCGCACGCCGCTCCAGAGCGTGGCGCCAAGGCACATCGCGCAGGGCTCGCAGGAGGTGAACAGCTCGTGCGCGGGCAGCGACGGCGAGTTCAGCGTGAACGATCCGACGCGCTGCTGCGCCATCATGAACGCGACCATCTCGCCGTGCAGCGTGCAGTTGTTGAGGCGCACGACGCTGTTCATCCCGACCGCGACGAGCCGGCCCGATCCGTCTCGAAGATCGCCGCGCCGAACGGGTCCGCCGCTTCGCGCGCTCGACGTTCGCGCGCGCGACGGCGATCGCGACGCGCATGCGCTCGTCGTCCGTCGCGTACCGCCTTCGCCAATCGACGACCGAGCCCACCCATTCGGGATACTCGACGTGCACGACGGCATGGAAACGGGGCGCTCGGCATGGGGCGAAGTCTGAGCCGAATCGCCTCGGGAACGGAAGCAACCGCCAAGCGCCGCTCTGGCTTTCCGCAGGTTCGGCGGACACCTTAGCCCGATGATTGGCTCGACGGTCTCCCATTACCGCATTCTCGACAAGCTCGGCGAGGGCGGAATGGGGACGTGTGTCTACAAGGCGCAGGACACGCGCCTCGGGCCGCCTCGTCGCGCTCAAGATTCTCGCCGAGAGCCTCGCGATGTCGCCCTCGGCGAAGCAGCGCTTCGTCAACGAAGCCATCGCCGCGTCCGCGCTGAACCACCCGAACGTCGCGACCGTCTACGACGTCGGCGAGACGGAGTCCAACTCCTTCATCGCGATGGAGCTGGTGGAGGGGGAGACCCTCAAGTCGAGGCTCAAGTCGCGAGCGCTTGACGATCGACGCAGGTGCAATCGCTCGCGCTCGAGATCGCGAAGGGCCTCGCACGCCGCGCACAGCAAGGGCATCGTCCATCGCGACATCAAGCCGGACAATCTTCTGCTGACGCTCGACGGGCGGCGTCAAGATTCTGGACTTCGGCATCGCGACGGCTTGGCGACGTCGGGGCTGACGCAGACTGGCATGATGTTGGGCACACTCAGCTACATGTCGCCGGAGCAGGTGCTGGGCGAGGAGGTCGACCACCGCAGCGACCTCTGGTCGTTCGGCGTCGTGCTGTACGAGATGCTCGCGCGCGCAGCTGCCGTTTCGGAGCACGACCGAGTCGCCGTGCTGTATGAGATTCTCGAATCAGGAAGCCGGCGCCCATCGAGGGGCACCGGCCGGACGTGACGCCGGCGCTGCGCGAGCATCGATGCACCAGCTGCTGCAGAAGGACCCCGGCAAACGACTCGCGTCGGCGAACGATGCCATCGCGCACCTCCGGGATCCGGCGCGGCCACGTTGCCGACGTGCCGGCGAAGTCCATCGCCGTGCTCTACTTCGAGAACATGAGCTCGGAGCGGGAGAGCGATTACTTCTGCGCCGGGATCACCGAGGACATCATCACCGATCTCTCAAAGGTGCGCGAGCTGCGCGTCGTGTCCCGAACGGACATGCTGCCGTTCCGGAACAAGGAGATCAACATTCGCCAGGTCGCCGACGCGCTGCGCGTCAACTACGTCCTCGAAGGCAGCGTGCGAAAGGCGGGCAACCGGATCCGCATCACCGCGCAGTTCATCGACGCGCGCAACGGCTACCACCTCTGGGCCGATCGCTTCGACGGACTCGATCGAGGACATCTTCGACCTGCAGAACGAGGTCGCCCGCAAGATCACCGGACGCGCTGAAGGTGTCGCTCACCGATTCGGAGCAGAAGTCGCTGGCGAAGAAGCCGACCGACGACCTCCGCGCGTACGACTTCTACATGCGCGGCCGGGACTATCTGAACCGGCGCGGCAAGAAGAACACGGAAGCCGCCATCCGGATGTTCGAGAACGCGCTCGAGATCGACGTCGATTTCGTTGGCGCCTTCGCCGGCCTCGGCGAGGCGTTCGCGTACATGTTCGAGTGGTACGACGACATCGACCGACGTGGCTCGCGCGCGCCATCGAGATGAACACGCAGGCGCTCCAGCGTGACCCCGCGTCGGTCGAGGCTCGATTCGGCATCGCGATGGTCTACTACCATCAGCAGCGGTTCGCCGAAGCACGACGCACGTTTCATCGAGGTGCTCGAGGCCGATCCGAAGCACGTTCACGCCCGCCTCCGGCTTGGAATGCATCGCCGAGCGAATGGCCGGCGGGGATCTCATGGAGGCGCTGACGCAATACCAGCGCGCCGCGGAGCTGCGGCCACACGACGACGACCCGTGGCGATGCCTCGCGGCCCTCCACCGGCAAGCTCGGCGACTCGACGCGTCGAATGACGCCGCCATCAAGGTCATCGAGATCGTCGCGCGCAAGCTGGAAGCGAGTCTCGAGGACGTCGTCTTGTTCAGCCGCCTCGCGGAAGCCTACGCGCGCGTCGGCGGCCGAGAGGAAACGCACGCCATACTCAGGCGCGTGCTGGAGATCGACCCCTTGGACGGGCTCGTCTTCTACAACTGCGCCTGCGCCCACGCCCTGCTTCGCGAAACCGCACCGGCGCTGCTGTTCCTGCGCCGCGCGTTCGACAGCGGCTTCCGCGCCGTGGTTCGCTCGGCGCAGGCCGATGGCACGTTCGACGCCATCGTCGGGGACCCAGCATTCGTCAGCTTGATTGCCGAGTTGGAGTCCTAGCGTTATTGTCTCGGCCCGCCCCCCTCTCATCGAGGATCTCGCGCCATGCCCAAATACGTGATCGAGCGACTCATTCCAGGCGCCGGAAAAATGTCCGCCGACGAGTTGAAGGCGATCTCGGTGCGCTCGTGCGACGTCCTCAACCAGCTCGGTCCGCAGATTCAGTGGATTCACAGCTACGTGACCGACAACAAGATCTATTGCGTCTACATCGCCCCGAATGAGGAGATGGTCCGCGAGCACGCGCGGCGCGGCGGATTCCCGGCGAACCACGTCTCCGCGGTGAAGACGTTGATCGATCCGACCACCGCCGACGGCATCGTCGCATAGGCGTGGTCGTTCGCGCGGCAGTCATCCAGGCCGAGCCACCATCCGATCTGAGTGACGGGCTGCGCCGCGTCGCGACGCTGGCGAGCAACGCCGCCGAGAACGGCGCGAAGCTGCTCGTGTTTCCCGAGACGTGGCTGCCCGGCTATCCCATCTGGCTCGACGTGTCGCGCGACGTCGCGCTGTGGGATCATGCGCCCGTCAAAGCGGTGTATCGCCGAATGGCCGAGAACAGCGTGGTCGTCGGAAGCGACTCGACGGAAACGCTTGCGTCGATCGCGCGAGACAACGCCGTCACGCTCGTCATCGGCATCGTCGAACGGGTCGTCGAGGGCGCGGGGCAGGGAACGCTCTATAACTCGATTCTCACCTTTGGTCCAACGGGCGAGCTCCTCAATCATCATCGCAAGCTCGTTCCGACGTATACCGAGCGCATGGTGTGGGGATTGGGCGACGCGCGCGGCGTGCGGTCAGCGGTCACGCCCCATGGTCGCGTGGGCGCCTTGGTGTGCTGGGAGCATTGGATGCCGCTCGCGCGGCAGGCGATGCACGAGTCGGGCGAAGAGGTGCACGCCGCGCTCTGGCCTACGGTGCACGAGATGCATCAGGTCGCGAGCCGGCAATACGCGTTCGAGGGGCGCTGCTTCGTCCTGGCGGCGGGCTCGGTGATGCGAGCCTCGGCTTTGCCGCCCGAGCTGGAGCCGCATCCGGTGAAGGTGCCGAGCGCCGGCGCGTGGGTCATGCGCGGCGGCAGCGCGATCATCGGGCCGGATGGCTCCTATCTCGCCGGGCCGGTCTACGACGCCGCGACCACGCTGTATGCGGATCTCGACCTGAATCGCGTGCGGGAGGAGCGGATGACCCTCGACGTGACCGGCCATTATCATCGGCCGGACGTGTTCGCCTTCGAGGTGAAGCGGTCGTCATCCTGAGGAGCGAAGCGACGAAGGATCTGCTTTTGGGTCCCGCGCTTCTCCCGGGTCCCGACGCCTCGAGCAATTCCCCCCCCTCGCAGAAGTCTGGCGGTCGCGTCCGCCGTACGACCGCCTGCCGGTTTGACATAGGGGGTGGGGGTATATAGTCTATATACCCATGGAGGGTATCACCATGCTGGCGCTCGACTGGATCATCATCGCCGGGGGAATCGCGGCGATCGTGTGGGTGAACTGGTACTTCCTGTTCGCCGAGCGGCGCGGGCGAGAGTCGTCGAATGGCTGACACGCGCCAGGCCGCGCCGTCGTTGGAGCGCGTCGTCATTCCGGTCACCGGCATGACGTGCGCGGCATGCCAGAGCCGCGTGCAGCGAACGCTTGCGCGCGTGCCCGGCGTCGCCGACGCGACGGTGAATCTGCTCCTCGGCAATGCCGCGGTGTCGTTCGATCCAGACGCGACCAGCGTCGAACGGCTCGTCGACGCGGTTCGCGACACCGGATACGGCGCCGAGGTTCCCGCCGTCGAGCGTTCCGCGATCGAAGAACAGGAGGCGCTCGACCAGACGCAGGAGACCGAATTCGTCGAGCTGCGACGAAAAGCCGTCGTCAGCGGAATCGTCGGCGCGATCGCGATGATCGCGTCCATGTCGCTGATGGGCAGCACGGCGCTGAACTACGTGCTCCTCGTCGCGACGACCTTCGTGATGGCGTGGGCCGGACGCGCGTTCTATCAGCGCGCGTGGCTGGCGTTCCGACATCACGCGGCGGACATGAACACGCTCGTGGCGGTCGGCACCGGCGCGGCATTCGTCTATTCGGTCGTTGCGACGGTCGTGCCTGGTCTGTTCACGACGCGCGGCATGGCGCCCGACGTGTACTACGAGGCCGTCATCATCATCATCGCGCTCGTTCTCACGGGTCGCGTCTTCGAGGCGCGCGCCAAGCGGCAAACGTCGTCGGCGCTTCACTCACTCGCGAGGCTACAACCGAAAACGGCGCGCCTCCTCCGCGGTGATGACGACGTCGACGTTCCGCTCGACGACGTCCGGACCGGCGATGTCGTCCTGGTCCGCCCGGGCGAGCGGGTTCCTGTGGACGGCGACATCGTCTCGGGCCGAAGCGCGATCGACGAGTCGATGGTCACGGGCGAATCGCTTCCGGTCGAGCGAGGCCCAGGTGATCGCGTGATTGGCGGCACGGTCAACACGGCAGGCGCATTTCGGTATCGCGCCACCACGCTCGGCGCGGACAGCGTGCTCGCGCGCATCGTGCAGCTGATGCGCGACGCGCAGGCGTCGCGCGCGCCCATGCAAGAGCTCGCCGACCAGGTGAGCGCGGTCTTCGTACCGGTCGTCATCTCGCTTGCGATCGCGACCTTCGTCGTCTGGTTCGTGAGCCTCCATGCGTCCGGATCGCCCGCGGGCGCGGCGACGGTGCGTGGATTCGCGACGGGAGTCGCGGTACTCATCATCGCGTGTCCGTGCGCGATGGGGCTCGCTGTCCCGACGGCCGTCATGGTCTCGACGGGCAAGGGCGCGGAGCTGGGCGTGTTGATCAAGGGCGGTCGTGCGCTGCAGCGGGCGGGTGACGTCGACACTGTGGTGCTCGACAAGACTGGAACGATCACCGAAGGACGCCCGTCCGTCACCGACGTGTCGGTTGCGCCGGGTGTCGATCACGCTGCGGTCATTGCGGCAGCGGCGTCGGTCGAGCGCTCGAGCGAGCACGCCCTGGCCGACGCCATCGTGCGTCATGCGGTGGATCGCGGTATAGCGCCTGGAGCCGCGGAGCGCTTCGAATCGTCACCTGGCGGTGGCGTGCGCGGGAGTGTCGGCGGTCGCTCCGTGACTGTCGGGAACGAATCATTCATGGCGAGTCACGGAATCGCAGTCGATTCGATGCGCGCCGTTGCGGAGCGTTTCGCCGAATCGGGAAAGACGCCGGTATACGTGGCGATCGACGGTCGACTCGCGGCGATCGTCGCGGTCGCGGATCCGATCAAGCCGACGTCGCGTGCCGCGATCGAACGGCTCCGCGCGATGGGGCTCGACGTCGTGATGCTGAGCGGCGACCACCCGCACACCGCCAACGCGGTCGCGCAGTCGGCCGGCGTCGATCACGTGATCGCCGGCGTCATGCCGGACGGCAAGGTCGCGGAAGTTCGGCGCCTGCAGGACGACGCGAAGGTCGTGGCGATGGTCGGCGACGGGATCAACGATGCTCCGGCGCTCGCGCAGGCGGACGTCGGCATCGCGATCGGCACCGGCACCGACGTTGCCGTCGAAGCAGCGGACATCGCCCTGATGCGCGGCGATCTCGCCGGCGTGGCCGACGCGATCCAGCTCTCTCGCCGCACGACGCGTACGATGCGAGAGAATCTGTTCTGGGCGTTCATCTACAACGTCATCGGGATTCCGATCGCGGCGGGCGCACTCTACCCGGCGTTCGGCATCCTACTGAGTCCCGTGCTCGCGAGCGCGGCGATGGCGTTCAGCTCCGTCAGCGTCGTGTCGAACAGCCTTCGGTTGCGCGGCTTTCGGCCAAAATGATCGACGAACGAATCTCGAGAGGGGTGAACGATGGCGACGACGAAGAAAACGGCGATCCGTAGCGCGCAGCCGGAGGTGCACGCGGCGGCCTGCGGATGCGGCGCGCACGACGACGCCGACCGCAAAGCAGTCGCCGTCGATCCGAAGGCGAAGGATCGCAATCAGAAGCGACTGCGCCGGATCGAAGGCCAAGTCCGCGGTCTACAAAAGATGGTCGACGACGATCGCTATTGCGCCGACATCATGACGCAGATCGCGTCGGTGCACGAGGCCCTCCGCGCCGTGGGTCGCGAATTGATGCGCAACCATCTCAAGTACTGCGCATCGTCCGCGATTCGCGCGGAGGGCGAGCACGCCGAAGCGATGTACGACGAGCTTGTGGATCTGATGTACCGGCACAGCCGCTGAGCGGCCGTGCCGGTCGAGCTCCACTGTCATCCCGAGTGACGAGGGATGTGCAGTTTCCGTAGTTCAAAGCGAGTTCAAGAACGCGATCAGTGCTTTTCGGTTGAAGCTGGAGAGCGACTTGAATCGCTCACGCGCGTTCCGCGCTTCGCCGCCGTGCCAGAGCACCGCCTCCAGCAGATTGCGCGCGCGTCCATCGTGCAGGAAGAACGTGTGCCCGTTCACCGTTTGCACGAGGCCGATTCCCCAGAGCGGCGGCGTGCGGAAGTCGCGCCCCGACGCGAGGAAATCGGGACGATTGTCGGCCAGCGCCGAGCCCATGTCGTGCAGCAGCAAATCGGTGTACGGATGAATCGTTTGGTTCGACACGGCGGGGACTCCAGGAAGCACGCCGGTCCTCAGGGTTTGAAGATGACAGCCATCGCACCCGATCCCGCGGAAGACCGCCTCGCCGTGCTGCGCGACCGGATCGTCGAGATCGCGCCGCGCCGGCACGCCCAGCGTCTCCGTGTAGAAGGCGACATCGCTGACGGTCTGCGCGTCGAGCTCGGGAGCGTGATCCGCGCACCCGGGGAACTCGCCCTTGCAGTTCTCCGTCGGGAAGAACGACGTCGTGATGCCCATGTCGCCGTTGAACGCACCGGCGGCCTGGTGGAGCAACGTTCCGACGTTGGCCTTCCAGCCGAACCGGCCCACGATGTAGTTCTGGATCGTCACGTCGTACACGACGTTGTATCGACCAGAGATGCCATCGTGATCCGCGTCTCTGGGGTCGGCGTGCGACCGGATCGTCGACGAGGGAACCGCTTCGAGCAATCCGAGCCCGAAGTTCACCGGCGCGACGCGCGGTGACGTCAACAGGTTGTTCGGCAACGGTCCGATGAGTCCTTGGAACGCGTAGTGCGGCACGTGAAGCACGTACGGCGTGCCGTCGTCGAATCGGTCAGCGGAGTCCGTGTACGTCACGCGCGCGCCGGCTTCGGGGGAGAATCCCGCGATCGCGGCCGTTTGCAGCTGCCCGCCGAACAACGGAGCGGGATTCGGTCCGCCATGCGGGTCGCGTCCAGGAATGCTCGCGCGAAAGAGCATCGTCGTGAACGAGAATCCGTCGGCGGGCGGTTGGCCTCGTCCGTCGCCCACGTGGCAGGCCTCGCAGGCGTTGTTGTTGAACAGCGGACCGAGACCCGTACTCGCCACGAAGACATTGCCGAACCCGTCGTCGCCGGCGTTGTGTCTCGCCAGCGATGCTGGATCGAGGTTCGGCGCCGGATGTCCGAACGCGCCAGGTCCGTCGTCGAAGACGGTGGTCGCGCCGCCGGATAACGCATCAGGATCGATTCGAGACCCGAACGTGTTGCGACTGGCGCTGTCCGGCGGAGCGATGAGTTTGGGTGGCTGAACGGGCTCACTGCACGCCGTGGCGACAGCGAGCGTGAGCCCAAGGGCACAGAAAACGGTAGGGCGACGCATAGCATCTCCCGCGTCGAGGGAGGGGGAGGACTGCGCTCAGCGTCAACGTTGAGCGTGCAGTGACTGACACGATCGAGGGCGCGTGTCGCCATCGCGTGGGGATCCGGATGGCGGGCGAGTCACTCGCGCGACATGGTGATCGCGTTTGGTTTTTGTGTCAGTGATTCTTGTCACACGATGTGTACGGATCGCGCGACGATGTCACGCGCTCGGCTGCTCTCAGTTCGGCGAGCGCAATGCCGTCACTGGATCGGTGCGCGCGCTCGCCAAGGCGGGAACGAGCGTCGCCAACATCGCGAGAACGACGAGCACGAAAGTCGATCCCGCGAGGGCAATGAAATCCGACGGTCCAACATCGAAGAGCAAATCGCGCAACAGTCGTCCACCAACAAGGGCGCCCACGAGTCCCGTCGCGACGCCGATTCCTATCAGACGGACACCGCGCACGCCAATGAGCCGGCCGATTTCATTGCCCGTCGCGCCGAGTGCCATGCGGATGCCGAGCTCGCCAGCGCGCTGGCGCACCATCGCCATCATGACCCCGAACACGCCGATGCCAGCGAGCACGAGCGCTGCGCACGCGAACATCGCGAGGAGCGCGGCGTTGAGGCGCGGATGCGCCAGAGGACCGTCGAGCAGCTGATCGAACGACTCCACCGCGCCGAGGGCGACGCTTGCGTCGACGTCGCCGACGATCGCGCGAAGCGACGAGATCACGCCGCCCGGCGCACCGCGCATTCGGATCGCGAGCGTCATCGGCGCGAACGGAAACGGCGATTGGAGGAGCGGGATGTACATCGTCGGCCGAGCGATGCGCAGATCGCGATATCGCGTATCGGGCACGACGCCGACGATGGTGATCGCGCCGTCCTGCACGAGTCGCTTGCCGATCGCGTTCTGATTCGGCCAGAAGCGATTGGCGAACGTCCTGTTCACGATCGCCACGCGTGACGCTCTCGCGCCGTCGACGTCGGCGAAGCCGCGTCCCTCGACGAGCGAGATCCCGAGCGTAGTGAAGTAGTTGGGTGCTACCGCCTCCATGCTGATGAACGGATTCTTCGCGGCGTCCGCGGGCGTCTGCCCTTCGATGGTCGGGAGCGCGTCGATGCCGGCCCCGGAAAAGGGGACGTTGTTCACGGGCGACACCGCGACGACACCCGGAATCGCGGCGACACGAGGCAGAAGCCGGTCGAGCAGCGCGACCTGCTTTTCGCGTCCACCGAACCTGTTTCCGCGCAGGGTCAGCTCGGCGAGCACGAGGTGCGTCGGATCGTAGGCGAGCGTGACGTGCTCGAGCTCGAAGAGGGTTCTCGCGACGAGGCCAGCGGCCGACAGCATCATCAGCGCGAGCGCGACTTGCCCGACGACGAGCGTCTCCGTCGCCCGCCGAACGGAACGACTCGCCGTCTGTCGCGTTCCGGACCGCAACGCCTCGCCGGCAGCACGGTTCGTGGCGATCAGTGCCGGTCCAACGCCGAAGAGGACAGTCGAGAGCGCCGCGATCGCCATCGCCCAGCCGAGCGTCTCGCCGCCGATGTGAATCTCGTCGAGGCGCGGAACGTCGCCCGGCGCGAGCGCGACGAACGCCTGAAGGCCCGCCGCCGCAACGGCGGTCCCGGCCAAGCCGCCGGCGACCGCGAGGACGAGGCTCTCCGTGAGGAGATGTCGCACGATGCGCGCACGCGACGCGCCGAGCGCCCCACGCACCGCGATCTCGCGAACGCGCCCGACGCCTCGAATGAAGAGAAGGTTCGCCACGTTGATGCATGCGATGAGCAGCAGCAGCGCGGCCGCCACGCTGAAAACGAGCATCGGCGCTTTCGCGTCGCCGACGACGAGCTCCGGAAGCGTGTGCGCCACACCACGGACGCCGCGCTGAATCGGAGGCGCGCCGCTGCGACCGAAGAACGCCGTGAGCTCGTCGCGAGCCATCGTCGCCGATGCGTGGGAAGCGAGTCGTCCAACGACGTCGAGCTCCCGGAATGGATGATCGCTGTCCGGCCCCGTCGTCGCCGGAATCACCGCGGTCCAGTAGTCCGTGCCGCGTGGGTAGTCGAGGCCCTGCGGCATCACGCCGACGATGGTGACCTCCACGCCCGATCGCTGCAACCGAACGCGTCGTCCAACCACGTTCGGATCCCCGGCGAACCGCTGGCGCCACCCGACATAGCTCAACACGGCGACTGGCGGCGCGCCGCCGACGTCGTCGTCTGGCCGGAGCGCGCGGCCGAGCAATGCGCGTGTGCCGAGCACGTCGAAGAACTCTGCCGACACGAGCGAGCGTCGCAGCTGTGTGGTCGCGCCGCCGAGGTCCACTGGAACCACGAGCGCGCCCTCACGCTCGACGAACGCGATGCGCGACAAGGCGCGCGACGCGCGGCTGTAGTCGCGGAACTCGTCGCCAACCACCGGCACGTTGTCGTACTGCCCGTCGCGCGACCGTCCCCAGAGCACGACGATACGATCCTGATCGTGGACCGGAAGCGGCTCCAGGAGGAGCGTGTTCGCGATGCTGAACACCGCGGTCGAAAGCCCGACGCCGAGGGCGAGCGTCAGGCTGGCCGCGGCGCCGAAGGCCGGCGTACGGCGGAGGCCGCGAACGACGACTTGGAGGTCCTGTCGAACGGTGTCGAGGAGCATGACTGGCGTGGGTGTGGCGAGAGATGGAACGTGTCCGTGGGGCTGCTCGTGGCCGGGCGGCCTAACGCGCCGGTGGTCCGTGAGCGAGAATAATGCGCTCGCGAATGCGCTCGCGAGTGCGCTTGCTGACGCCGACGCGAACGTCGACGCGCGGACCTCACACCCGGCCATCCAATGGATCTCTACCACGTCGTGCTGTTTCTGCACATCGTCACGCTGCTCGTCGCCGCCGGCGCAACGGCCGTCACGAAGCTCGCCGTCGGTCGCCGCACGAGCGCGCGGACCGTCGCTGAGGCCTTGGACTGGCACAACGTGCTGATGGCCGCGTCCAAATTGTTTCCCATGTGTCTCGTCGCGTTCGTGCTGACCGGATCGTACATGCTGGGCGTGGGGCACATTGCGTGGTCGACGGGCTTCGTCGTCGCCGGTCTGTTCGGCGTGCTCTCGCTGCTCGTGAGCGGCGTGTTCCTGGCGACGAAGGGGAAGGCCCTCAAACAGATGCTCGACGGCCTCGCGAAGACTGGCGAGAATCAGCCCGCGCCGAAGCTGGTGCCGCCGCGGCTCGTCGCGGCGCTTCCCCTGATCAACACAGGCATTGCCTTGGCCGTCGCCTTCGACATGGTGGCGAAGCCGGTGAGCGTTCCGATCGCGCTGAGCGTGGTGGTCGCGGGCATCGTGATCGGGGGCGTGTTGGGAATTCGCAATCCTTCGCCCGTCGGACAAGGGGTGCGCGCGTCATAGCGTCGTCGCCGCCGTACGATGCCAGGCGTTTTAAAGATCCCAAACTGTCGCTGAACGCGCGGCTGTCTTGACACGCCGTCGCGAACACGGTAGCCTCGTGCCGCGCCGGTTCACTCTCGTCTGCCTCGTAAGGGAGCACGCGTTCATGGGACCCTCGTTTCGTCGATGGCGGCGAATCGTGCATTGCGCCGCCGCGTCGCTGCTCGCCGCGAGCTGCACCAACGATTCGACCGGCGTTCGTCCCCTCTCCGCGACCCGCGCGTCGCTGGCCCTGCGCGCGAGCGTGGCCACCGCGGATCAGTCGACGCAGGTGCTGATCGGCGCCTTCTATAGTACGTCGGGTACGCCGGTGATCACCGGCGGCCCCTCGGGCTTCGAATCCGCGCTCGCCGACATCGAGCCCAACATCCTCGGCGGACAGATCGTCGACCTCACCTCGTCGACGACGCAACAGATCTCGCTCTCGGTCGACCTCCGCGCGTGTCTGGCGCAATCCGCGCAGAACGGTGCGTGTCCCGCCTATGTCGTCGTCGCGCTCCTGCGCGGGCAGAACACGCTCAATCTCGACAATCCGGACGACAGCAACATCGACGAGAACAATCTCCTCGATATTCAGATCATGGGGCCGGTGCTGCTGACGCCAGGGTCCGTCGGCACCGTTTCTCAGCCGGTCACCCTTCGGGAGGTTCAACAAATCGGCATCACGCCGTCGCGTCCGTCCATCGCCATCGGCACGACCGTGAAGCTCACCGCGTCGGCTCAAAACGCGTACGGCGAGGCCGTGACGGGACGGCAGATCGTTTGGGCGGGCCTGACGAACAGCGTCGCGACCGTCGACCAAAATGGAACGGTCACCGGCGTCGCCGCGGGAACGGCTGTGATCTCGGCGAGCGCCGGCGGCCAAACCGCGCTCGACACCGTGATCGTGACCGGAACGCTCGGACGTATCCTCGGCGAAGTGCGCGACGGATCCACCTTCGCGGTGATCGCCGGTGCGACGGTGCAACTCAGCGGCGCGGGGATCACGCCCCGTACGACGACCACGGACGCGGCCGGGCAGTACAGTCTGTTGAACGTGGCCCCGGGCACGTACGTCGTGACCATCTCGGCATCGGGTCACGTCACGCAGTCGTCGCCGACCGTCGCCGTCGCCAACGCGTCAGGCGGCGACGTCGTCCGCGTCGACGCGGGCCTCGCTCCGACGACGTCGGCGCAGCCCTTTGGATCCGTGAGCGGACGCGTGAGAGACGCCGCGGGTCAGCCGCTCGCCGGCGCTTCGGTGTCGATCTCCGGCGGAACGCAAACCAACGGCGTCTTCCGGTCGACCACGTCACGCGCCGACGGCACCTACGGCCTGCCGGGCATCGTGCTCGTCGACGCGTCCGGCGCGCCGCTGACCAATTTCTCGCTCATCGTCACGTCGGGCGCGAGCGCGCCGGCGATCAAGTCCTTGAGTCTCGCCACGAATCGCGCGTTGTCGAACGTCGACGTCACCATCGGGTCCAGCTCGTCCGGCCAACTGCTGTTCAGCGAGACGTTCGAGTCGGTCACCGCGTGGACGCCGACAGGATTCTGGAATCGCAGTACGCTCACGGGCATCAAGAACACGGCGTATCCGACGTACGTGAGCCTCGCGCCGGACGATGCGTCTGGCGGAGCGCTGCCGGCGCCGTCACAGGGCAGCTTCGCGTACTGGTACGGACGGCAGGCCACCGGAAACTTCATCGGCACGCAGGTGACGGGCGATCCGCCAAAATCGGGCGGCACGTCGACGGGGCCCAACACGGGCGATCTCGTCTCGCCCGCGTTCACGATCCCGCAGTCGGCGAGCCAACTGCTGCTGGCGTTCGACACGTGGTTCGAGATCGAGAGCGTCGATCCGAACCAGGACGGCTACGACATCATGACGGTGTATCTGCGCGACGCCGCCACCGGGCAGGACTACTTGATCCGCCGCCTGAATCCGTTCGTCAACCCGACGATCCCCGGGCCGGCCGTCCCATTCACGTCGGGCGGCTTCAACGTGGCGCCGGTCTGGCGGCCCGACCTCACCGTGTTCTCGACGCCCACCGCGCTGCTCGGCCATTCGGTGCGACTGGTCTTCCGGTTCGATACGGTCGACGAGGAGTACAACGGCTTCCGCGGGTGGATCGTCGACAACCTGCGCCTCTCATCGGGTGGTCTCACGCCGAACCCCGTGTTGTTGGTGCCGCCCCCGCAATCGACGACTCACGCGGTTCGCGCTCGGAGACATCCATGACGATCGTACGAGTGGCAACACTGCGAGCGGCGCTGGTCATCGCGGCGAGTGTCGCCGCGGCACCGGCGCTGGTGTTCGCGTCTACGACTCGCCCGTGTTGCGCGGACTCCACCGCGCGCAGCGCGCCGGATCCGTCGCGCACGCTCGGCATCGTGCCGTTCGACGTCGACGAAAAGGACACGCTGCTCGCGCCGCTCGCGTACGGACTGCCGGATCTGCTCACGACCGATCTCGCGCGCAGCAAGCGGCTCACGCTCGTGGAACGCGCTCGCTTGGGCGCGATCCTTCGCGAGCTCGATCTGGCCCGCTCCGGCGCGGTGTTGGTGTCGAACGCGCCGCGCGTCGGACGTCTGACCAAGGCACAACGGCTGATCACGGGATCGTTGCGCCAGCGTGCGCCGCGGTCGGTCGTCGTCGAGGCGCGCGTCAACGATGCCGTGTCGGGCGAGGTGTTGCAGACGCTCACCGCCGTTGCGCCGCTCGACGACATCCTGGCGGCGGAAAAGGAAGTCGCGCTTCGCATGTTCGACTACCTCGGCATCGTGTTGACGCCGCAGGAGCGCGCGCTCGTTGTCCAACGGCCGACGCGCAACGTGTCCGCGCTGCTGGCATACGGGCAGGGCGCGAAGGAAGAGGTGAACGGGCAGTACTCGCTCGCGTTGCGCTCCTTCCATCGCGCGGCGCAGATCGATCCCGGCTTCTCGAGCGCGACGACACGCGAACGGTCCGTGCGTGAAACGATTCCCAACTCGGCGCTCGCGGGCGCGCTCAACCGGGTGAACCGCCCGCTCGACGCCATTCCCACGACGCTGCAACCCGGCATCGCGACCGATCCGGCGTTTCCCGCGGCGCGCGCGACCGTCGTCGTCACCATCAGCCGCCCATGAGATCGACGATGAGACATCTCATAACGCTCGGCGCGCTCTGCGCGTTCGGCGCCGCGGCTGGCGCTCAGCAAAAGCTCGTCGGATACTCGGTCTTTCGGACCGGCGTGATCTTCGAGACCACGGACTTCGGCACCGGCCTCGCGCAATCGACGAGCGGCGGCGACGTCTCGATCGTGAAGAGCGCGCGACAGGTGCTCGTGCCGCTGTCATTCACGATGCCGTTTGGGGATGTGTGGTCGGCCGACGTTGCGACGGTGGTGTCGCGCGGCCAGGCCACGTTCAGCGATGGACTCGGCGGAACGTTCAACAAGTCGCTCACCGGATTGAGCGATGTCCGCCTTCGCGCGACAGGAAAGCTCATCGGCGACGGGCTCGTCGCCACGCTCGGCGTGAACGTTCCCACCGGCGCGCGCGCGCTCGATCCGGATCAGGTCGCGGCGCTCGGCGTGCTCGCCGCGCCGGCCCTCGGCATTTATCTGCCGTCCGTGAGCCTCGGGCCGAGCGAAACGGCGGGACTCGTCGCCGCGCGCGCGGTCGGCGATTGGGCGTGGGCCCTCGGCGCGTCGTACGAGCTGCGGAACAGTTTCTCGCCGGTCGCGGCGCTGTCGGCCGGCATCGCCGATCCCAAGTTCGACCCGGGCGACGCGGTGCACGTGTCGCTCGGCACGGATCATTTCGTCGGCGAGAGTGCCCTGAGCCTCGCCCTGGTGGCCGATGTCTACACGCAGGACAAGCTGCTCGCCGCGGCGGGCGGCAATCCGTCGACCGTTCGGCTCGGGCCAACGCTGGGCGGCGACGTTTCGTTCAAGATCGCGTCCCAGACCTTCAGCGATCTCTCGGTGTATGCGTCGGACCGTATGCGCGCGTCGTTCACGCGCGACGGCGCGTCGGTGCCAAACAGCTCAGCCAACTATCTGACGGCAGGTTTGCGCGCGGTGTTGCCGCTCGGACCGATGAACGACTTGAGTGGCGGGGTGGAGGTCTGGAATCACTCCGGCCTGGAGAGCGACAACTCGCTCGTCACCGCGAAGACCACGATGACCGCGATCACGCTCGGGCTCGACCATCGCGGTGAGGCGCGCACCTGGCGTCCGTATGCGCGCTACCGCTTCGGCACCATCGACACCGGCGTACAGAGCGGATCGGTGAGTGGCATCTCGGTCGGAATGTCCGTGCTCACGCGCTTCTGACAGAGCATCAAGGCGATCCGGCGGGAAGTGACGCGAGAAAGGTCTGCGCGCGCGTGAAGTCGGGGTACGCGGCGAGCGCTTCCGTCGCCGCGGCGCGCGCGCCCGAGATGTCACCTTTGTCCTTCGCGGCGATCGCGCGGCCGAGCAGCGACACGGCACGTCCCTGATCGGCCTTGCCACGTCCCTTGTCGGCGGCGGGATCTCGGGGCGGCAGCGGCGGAAGGTGGAGCGTCTTGTCGATCTTCTCGCCCAGCTGATCGAGCACCTCGAGCAGCTTCTGCGCCTTTCCCTCCACATTCTCGGTGTATTCGATCTCCGCGGTCTCCACGTTCACCGAGCGCACGTCCACCCGCATGCGATCCTTGGTGTCGATGACGAACGCGCCCATGATGAAGTGATGCGCGCCGAGGATTCGCCCGAGCTTGACGGCGGTCTCCTCGTCGATGCGGCTCGAGGCGCTCAGCTTCTGCTCGTCGAGCAGTTGCTGCAACTTCGCGCGTTCCACGACCCGGATCTTCTCATTGGCGGCGAGCGTGGTCGTGAGAATCTCCGCGATTCCCTGGCTCAGGCCCGCGTACTCGGACGTGCGGCCGATCGCGCCGTTCGTGAAGCTCATGATCGCGACGACCGGCCGGTCGTCGCGCGGCGCCGCCTGTGCGCCGAGGGTCGGCGCGAGCAGCGACGCCAACGTCAGCGCGGCTATCGTGCAGCGAATCCGATCGACAGGATCACGGCGCATGCTGAGGTCAGAGGCGAGAAGGAACGTACCACCCTGTGCTGCCGCTCTATGGACGATCGAATGAAGCTGCGGTCAGCGGTCGTCGGATGTCAATCGATCAGGGCGTCGAGGCGAAGTCTTGCGTCGCCCCTCACGGCGAGTCGTCCCCATCGCCTCCGTCATCGTCCGCCCATCGGCGCAGTCTGACCCCTGAGGGCGCGGCGGCGGATGATCGGTGGCGTTCAGCGAATGCCCGCTGGCCATTCGGGCCGAGCAAATCCAACGGGAGCGGGAAGACGATGGTCGTGTTCTGCTCCGATCCGATCTCGATGAGCGTTTGTAGATAGCGCAACGTCACGGAGATCGGCTCGCGGTTCAGCACGGCGGCGGCCTCCGACAGCTTCGTCGCCGCCTGGAACTCGCCCTGCGCCGCGATGATCTTCGCTCGGCGCGTTCGTTCCGCCTCCGCCTGCGCCGCGATCGCGCGCTGCATCTCTTGCGGCAGGTCGACCTGCTTGACTTGCACCTGTGTCACCTTCACGCCCCAGACCTCGGTCTGTTCGTCGAGGATCGATTGCAGCCTGGCGTTCAGCTTGGCTCGCTCGGCCAGCAGGTCGTCGAGCTCGACCTCGCCGAGGACGGTGCGCAGGCCAGTTTGCGCCGCCTGCTCCACGGCGTACCGAAAGTTCTCGACCGCGATGATGGCCCGGCTGGCGTCCGTGACGAGATAGTAGACGACCGCGTTCACCTTGAGCGAGACATTGTCCCGCGTGATGACATCCTGCGTCGGGACGTCCCAGGTGACCACGCGGAGTGAGACCTTCACGAGCGTGTCGATCGGCCAGAAGATGAAGACGAACCCGGGACCTCGTTCGTTCTTCATTGCTCGCCCCAGCCGAAAGACGACGGCGCGCTCGTACTGCCGGAGGATGTTGATGCAGCGCGACAGAAGAATGAGAACGATGACGGCGCCCACCACCACGGCGACGATCGTCGCGGGCGACGGACTCAGACTGGCGGCCATGGCGCACCTCGCTTGCTGAAGCGACGTCAACCCGATGGCCCGGCTCCGGCGATTCTTCGTGCACGGGCTCGGTCGCGTTTTCTGACGTGGCCGGGTTCCCCCACGTCCCACGCACGGAACGGTCCCCACGATGTAAGACGAGTCGGAACCGGCTGTTAGCGCGCGCTAAGCGTCCTGTAAGCGCCCGATCTCAGATTGGCCAACGCTGGCTGCCACAATTTGCCCGCCGATCTCCAACCCGAACGTCCGAGCCTCCCATGGACCGCTACCATATCGCTCTCTTCATTCACCTTCTCGCCGTCATCGCCGCCGCGAGCGCCACGGCAATCACAAAATTCGCCGCCGGGCGACGCGCGCGGGCCAGGACCGTCGGCGAGGTCCTCGACTGGCACAATGTGGTGGCCTCCGCGGCCAGGACGTTTCCGATTGCTCTGGCTGCGTTCGTCATCACCGGGTCGTACATGCTCAGCGTCGGTCACATCGCCGTGTGGTCGAACGGCTTCGTCGTCGCGGGCCTGACCGGGGTCATCCTGCTCTTCGCGAGCGCGACGTTCCTCGGCATCAAGGGCAAGGCGCTCCAACAGGTGCTCGAGAAGACCGCGCTGAAGGGGGCCGATCAGCCGGCGCCCAAGCTCGTTCCGCCGCCGCTCGTCGCCGCGCTGCCGCTCATCAACACGGGCATCGCGCTCGGCGTGGTGTTCGATATGGTGACGAAGCCCGCGAGCATCGCCGTCGCACTCGGAGTCGTCGCTGTCGGGATAGCGCTCGGCGTCCTGGTCGGACGTCGCCGTCCCGCCGCCGCGACGGTTTCCACATCGACGCGCGCGTCTCGGAACGAATCGACTGGTCCAAATCAGAAGGCTCCTACAGCGGTTGCGCGCTGATCCGAGCTCGATGGGAGTCGGCGAAAGGATTCGCTCCTTCAGGCCTCGCGCAGGAGCTCGCGCACGCGAGGAATGACCGAGCGCCCGTAGAGCTCGATGCTGCGCATCATCTTGTCGTGCGCCAGCGTGCCCGCGCTGTACTTCATGTCGAACCGGGTGATCTCGAGCGCGCGCGCCGTCTCGACGATCTTGTTCGCGACGGTCTCCGGCGATCCGACATACAGCGATCCGTGTGCAACCTCCTGATCGAATTGCGCGCGCGACATCGGCGGCCATCCACGCTCCGCGCCGATGCGGTCGTGCATGCCCTTGAACGCCGGCCACATCTCTTCGCGCGCCTGTGCGTCGGTATCCGCGATGTGGCCGGGCGAATGAACGCCGACCGGCAGAATCGGCGCGCCCATCTGCGTGAGCGCCTGCTTGTAAAGCGCCACATACGGTTTGAATCGACGTGGATCGCCGCCGATGATCGCGAGCGTGAGCGGGAACCCATAGCGCGCGGCGCGGATGACGGACTCCGGGCTTCCTCCCACGCCGACCCAGACCTTGAGCCCGTGCTCCGTCGTCGGAAACACGCGCGTCTTCTCGAGCGACGCGCGCGTCGATCCCTGCCAGCTCACTGGTTCGCCCGTGCGATCGTAGCGCAGGAGCGCCGCGAACAGATCGATCTTCTCCTCGAACAGGGCCTCGTACTGAGAGAGCGGAAACCCGAAGAGTGGAAACGACTCGGTGAACGATCCGCGCCCGAGAATCACCTCGGCGCGCCCGTTGGACGCGGCGTCGAGCGTGGCGAACCGCTCGAACACGCGCACGGGATCGTCGGAGCTCAACACCGTCACCGCCGAGCCGAGCTTGATGCGCTTCGTGCGTCCGGCGATCGCCGCGAGCACCACTTCGGGCGCGGAGATGGCGAAGTCGGCGCGATGGTGTTCGCCGACGCCGATGAAGTCCGCGCCGACCTCGTCGGCGAGCACGGCTTCGTCGATGACGTCGCGAATGGCCTGCGCATGCGTGACGAGGTTTCCGTCGGCACCGCGCGTGATGTCGCCGAATGTGTCCAGGCCGAGCTCGATCGAGGAATTCATTGCGTGTCGCGAATCGCTGAAGTGCTCATGACGTCCATCGCGGTAGAGCGCGAGGACGAAATGTGTCTCAGGGTGCAACCACCCCGAGCGCGAGCACTTCAGCAGGCGACAGGCCGCGTTCGCGCAGCTCGCGAATCGACAACGACTCGTGCCGCTTCGCGAGACGCCGGCCGGACTCGTCTCGCACGAGCGGCAAGTGGCACCAGCTTGGTGGCGTGGCGCCGAGCGCGCGATAGACGAGCAGTTGGCGCGCGGTGGAACGGAGCAAATCCTCGCCGCGCACGACTTCCGTGATCCTCATGGCAATGTCGTCGGCGACGACGGCGAGCTCGTACGCGGGCACGTCGTCCTTGCGCCAGACGATGAAGTCGCCGAAGTCGACGCCTGCGGTGAACGTTTGCTCGCCGTGGCACGCGTCGGTGAAGCGGACGACCTCACCGTCGGGAACGCGAAAGCGCCACACGACGCCAGCGGGACGCTCCGCGTCGCGGCCCTCGCCAACCGGCGGCCGAAACGCTGGAGGAAAGATCGGCTCGGCGTCCTCGTCGTCCTCGTGTGGCGCGTGTGCGGCGTCTCGCACTTCGCGGCGCGAGACCGCCGACGGATAGATGTATCCCCCGTCGCGCAGCGCACGCCACACCTCGTCGTAGGTCGAGCGGCGCCGCGACTGATACACCGGACCCTCGGTCCACCGGACGCCGAGCCAGGCGAGATCGTCGATGGCGCGCCTAGTCCACTCGTCGCGACAGCGAAGCGGGTCGAGATCCTCGATGCGAAGGACAATAGAACCGCCTGCCGCTTCGGCGCGGCGGAACGCCTCGACGAACGTGCGCGCGTGTCCGATGTGCATGTCGCCCGTCGGCGTAGGCGCAATGCGCCCACGGCATGTCGTCTTTCCTTGGTCGTCGACGAGAGCAGCCACCGCGCTTTCGCTGGAGTCGGCGGAGTCTACTTGCCCGGCGGCCGAAACGGCCATGACCGCGCGAGCGGGCACGGCTCGATGTCCAACTTGTGCATCGCTGATCGAAACCGCTCATCGGACCAGAGCGGATCCAGGAACGGATTGCAGCCGAGGAAGTGCCAGCGACGCTGTCCCGCTTCGGTCGACAGCAGGCGCACGAGCGGCTCGCGGTCGCCGAACAACAAGTCGGCGAATGCCGCATCGTCGCTGCCCGACCGCTCGCCTCCGGGCCGGCGGAGCTGCGCCCGCATTCGCTCCGCGTCGGCCCAGCGTCCAGCGACTGCGTAGGTGAACAGCTGGAAGCTGGCCAGTTGCGGCGCGTTGGGGTGCAATCGCGCGGCATGCTCGATCGTGCTCACGGCGCTGTCTGGCTGGCCGTTCAACGCGAATGCGGCCGACATCGGAAAGAACGCAAGCGGAAACGTGGAGTCGATCGCCAGGACTTGTCGCCCCACGGCAATCGCCTCGGGGAACCGTCGCGCGAAGACGAGGCCGAGCTCGAGCGACGTCGCGATCGACTTGAGCAGCGGATCGAGCTGCATGCCTTGCCGGAACTCACTCACCGCGTCGTCATTGCGGCCCATGACGAGCAGCGCGAAGCCGAGCGCTTGATGAGCAATGGCATTCGAAGGCTCGAGGGCGAGGGCGGCGCGGTAGCGTGCGGCCGCATCTTTGAACCGCAGCTCGTGCTCACGGACAAAACCCATCGCCAGTTGCGCGTCGGCCTCCATGGAGTCGAGCGACACCGCACGCTCGGCGCTGGCGGCGGTCAGCGCCGGTATCGTGTCCATCGGGTCGGAGACGAAGCTCGTCAGCGTGGAATACGCCATGGCCAACCCGGCGTGGGCGCGCGCGAACTTGGGGTCTCGTGCCGTCGCCTGCTTGAAGTAGTCGATGGCGCGAATGCCGTTCTCGGCGCCGCGCGCGAGCCAATAGTATCGGCCCTTCAAGTAGAGCTCGTAGGCTTCTCCATCGATTGTCCCGCGACCGGCGGCCACCACGCCACGCCCGTTCAGCGTTGGTGCGAGTGCCACCACGATCGCGCGCGTGAATTCGTCTTGCACCGCGAAGACGTCGGTCGAGTGACTCTCGTAGGCGCTCTCCCACAACACCTTTCCGTCGACGGTGCTGACGAGCTGGGTCGTGACGCGAAGCCGGTCGCCCGCGCGGCGGACTGTGCCTCCTACATACGCGGCGACGTCGAGCGTCTTGCCGATCTCCCGCGCCGGCACCGCCTTTCCTTTGAACGCGTAGCTCGACGTCCGCCCGGCCAAGCGCAATCCCGGAAGCCGAGTGAGAGCATGGGCCAACTCATCGGTCATTCCGTCGCTGAAATAGTCATCGCTCGCGGCGCCTCCGGTGTTCTCGAATGGCAACACGGCGACCGTGTGAATCTCCGTGGAGTGAGACGACGCGCTCCGACCTCTCCACAGGAGGACGCCGCCGACGGCGACGACCAGCAGGAGCGCGATGGCCATCGCAAACATGACTCGCCGCGATCGGGCGGGTGCAGCGAACGACGACGATGTCGTGTCCGGCAATGACCGCAGCACGTCCACGGCGTGTTGCGGCCGCGCGGCCGGATCCTTGGCGAGCAATTTCATCACGAGCGCGTCGAGCGCGGGCGGAGTGTCCGCGCGGCGTTCGACCAGTGGCGTCGGGGTCTCGGTCAAATGCGCCGCGACGAGCGCCTGTGGCGCGCGGCCCGCGAAGGGATGCACGCCGAGGATCGCTTCGTACGCGACGACGCCGAGCGCGTACAGATCGGCGCGATGGTCGGTTGCCGCGTCGCCGACTGCTTGCTCTGGCGCCATGTAGGCCGGCGTGCCGAGCGAGACGCCGGTCGCCGTCAGCCGTGCCTCGGACGAGGCGCCCGTGTTGGCGGCGGCGGCGATCGCCTTGGCGATTCCGAAATCCGCGATGACCGCGTGGCCGCCCGACAGCAGCACGTTTTCCGGCTTCAAGTCGCGGTGCACTACGCCCTGTTCATGTGCGTACGCCAATGCGTCCGCGAGCTCTCGCACCAGCCGGATCGCGTCGCCGAGCGGGAGCGGTCCCTCGCGCGTCATGCGCGACCGGAGCGTCTCTCCGCTGACATACGGCATCACATAGTACAGGAGTCCGTCGGCCTCGCCCGAGTCGTGCACGCCGAGCACGTGCGGGTGCGTCAACCGCGCGGCGATGCGAATCTCGTGCAGGAATCGGTCGACACCGCCGGATGCGACGAGATTGGGCTCGAGGACTTTGATCGCCACCAACCGCTCGTGGCGAAGGTCTCGCGCGAGAAAGACCGTCGCCATCCCGCCGCGTCCGAGCGGGCGGACGACCGTGTAGCGCCCCGTCAGGGCAGCGGCGAGCGCGTCGGCCAGTCCGGGCTGGGCCTCCGGTCCTGGCTGCGCGTGTCCATCGATGCGGGAGCGGACCATGGAGCGACCAGGTGCGTGGGTGCGAACCGAGAACAACCTACCGGCGTGTCACCGTCGCGACTAGTCAGCTCCGCACCGCGCGCCGGGATGCGCGGCCGGCGGCTCACTGCCGAGAGTTCGACGCCTCGAGCTCCGCCGTGATGGCACGACGCGAATGCACGCGTGCTGGACAACGACGACGTGCTCGCTCGCATCCGGGTGCCGACGCTCGTCATTCAGGGCGACGCCGATCGGATCGTCCGAGTGAGCGCCGCCAACCACATCGCGGCGACCGTCCCGGGCGCGAAGCTCCTGGTGTATGCCGGCGTGGGCCACGCCGTCCAGTTCGATGCTACCGAGCGGTTCGGCCGCGATCTGGCCGCGTTCGTTCGCGCTACGGGACGCCATCAGCCGTAGGAGACGTCATTGCCGAGCACGACCGCCGCGCTTCGCTTCAACCGCCGCCGGCTTCCGCGAATTGTCGTCGTTTCGTTTCACTCGGATACGAACGCAACCAATACAATTGTTCTGGTCAGATCCCGCAACCAACTGAGAGGACGCTGCCAGCATGAGCTTTCGGATCAGTCTTGTCGCCGCGGTCGCAACAGGCCTGCTCTCAAATGCCGGTCTCGCGTCACAGGGATTCGCTCCTGGCCAACGCGTGTTGCTCGATGCCCACAACGCGTATCCGCAAAACGACCGTTGGAGCGATCGCATCGACCGCGCGCTGTCGACAGGGCTCCCCGTTGCAATCGAGCAGGACCTCTATTGGGCGAAGAATCGGACGAACGGCCGGTTTGAGATCGTCGTTGCACACGACCGCTCAGAGCTCGATCGCGCGCCGACACTGGAAGCATATTTTTTTGAGAAGATCCGGCCGATCATGGAACGCGCGCTCGCGGAACGCCGTCGCGACACGTGGCCGCTGATCGTGCTCAACCTCGACTTCAAGCAGAACGACGCACCGCTCCTCGACGCCGTCTACACGTTGCTCGGGAAGTATGAGGCGTGGTTGACGACCGCGCCGCGGACATCGACGCCCGACGTGGCCGCGCCGCTCTCCGTCGGGCCGCTGCTCGTCCTGTCCGGATCCAGCGAGGCACAGCGCGCGCGCTTCCACGACGCCGTTCCTGTCGGGGAACGTTTGCGCGCATTCGGCGCGATTCCGTCGGCCGTCGCGCCCGGCGCCAACGCCGATGAGCGCGCGGCGAACCTGAGTCGCATGCCCGCCCAGGAGCTCATTGCGCCGAAGGCGTCCAACTATGCGCGCTGGGTGAACTTTCCGTGGCTCGTGGTGGAATCGGGAGGACAGACGCGCGCCGGAGACTGGGATCCTGCCGACGCAGCGCGGCTCGATGCATTGGTGAAGCGGGCGCACGCGCAGAATCTGTGGATCCGCTTCTACACGCTCGACGGGTTTCTGAACGACGGCGACGGTCTCACAAAGTCCTACGACTTTGGCAGCGATGCCGCGGTAAGATTGCGATGGCGGGCCGCCATCGAGGCGCGCGTCGACTTTATCGCGACCGACCACTACGAGCGATTCGACCGGGCGCGTCGCGAACGATAGATCCGCACATCACCGTTGCTGGATCGGCGATTCGTGTTTCCTCGTGTCGTCACCGGCGCCGAAGGCTCGAAGCGCATCCAGTGCCTCGGGCGTTCCCAGGGTGACCAGCGCCCCAGCCGCATGGCGGCGGACCAAGGGTTCAGAGGACGACAAGGCCGCAACGAGAAACGGGACATCCGCCGCTGTGCCGATATTACCAAGAACGACAGCCGCGTTGCGTTTGAGACCGCGCAACTTGGCGCGCTTCATCGGCGAGCTCTTGAGCCGCGTTCGAAAATCCTCATCGTCCATCGCGAGAATGTCGCGGGCCAGCATCCCCGCGTCCTTGCCCGCGAGCGCGGCGCGCGGTCGAAACGCGTCCTGTCGCAGCGGAAGCGAGAACCTGTCGTTCCACGGACACACCTCCTGGCACACGTCGCATCCGTAGACATGGTCGCCGATCAGCGGTCGGAGCTCGGCGGGGATGTCCCCTTTGAGCTCGATCGTCAGATACGAGATGCAGCGAGTCGCATCCATCACGTGCGGTTCCACGAACGCGGACGTCGGGCACGCGTCGAGACATCGCCGGCACGTGCCGCAATGATCGCTCTCGAACGGCGCGTCCGGCTCGAGCTCGAGGTCCACGAGTAGCGCACCCAAGAAGAAGCAAGAGCCGGCGCGCGGATTGATCAACATCGTGTTCTTGCCGAACCAACCGAGCCCCGCGCGACGCGCAAAGTCGCGCTCGAGGAGTGGGCCGGTGTCGACATACGCCTTGCCCGCGACACGCTGTCCAGTATACGTCGAGATCCACTCGCGCAACCCGACCAAGCGCTCGAGCATCACGTCGTGGTAGTCGTCGCCACGAGCGTAGCGCGCGACTGGTCCGGCCGGCTCTCGGCCGCCGTAGTTCATGGCGACGACGATGGCATGTGTCGCACCGGCGTACGGCAGACGCGAATCGCGCCGCTTCTCGGCCGTTCGAGCCATGTACCTCATCTCGCCTGCGTAGCCGTGCGTGAGCCACTCGTCGAACGCCGGCGCCGTCACCGCTTCCCCAAGCGTGGTGATTCCGGCGAGATCGAATCCCAATGCGTAACACTGGGCCTTGATCAACTGCTCGATCATCGACGGCGTACCGCCCAGCGCGCGTATCGCACCACGTCATCGGCCGGCGGAACCGTGTCCTCGTCGCCGTATGCTGTGTACATCCTCCACCGCAGATACTCGCGCGCCGGCAGCGGGAGAAATGGAAACCGCGCGTACCAGCCTCGCGCGCGAAAGCGCCACCCGACGCGCACGAGCGCCGCGCCGGTTGACGGATGTCGAATGCCGCGTGCGGCCAGCGCCGCGGCGAGCCCAAGCCAGGAAGCCATCACCAGAAATATCACCCCGGCGCCGTGTACAGCGTGACCGCCGTGTCGTCGAAGGCGTGACGCGTGCCGCCCACAGGAAGCCGGTGTGCGGCGGCGTGCTCGACGGCCAGGATGCGCGCGAAGTGCCTGCGTTGCCAGGTCTCGATCAGCCGGTCGAGCATCCTCGACTCGTACGGCGGGTCGGCGAACGCGATGTCGTAGGCTCCGGCCGGCAGCGCGCCGGCGAACGGCAATGCGTCGCGCTTGAAGACGCGCGTTCGCTCCCGCACTCGCAGCGCGGCGATGTTGGCCTTGAGCGCATGGAGACTGCCGGGACGAAACTCGACGAAGTCCGCGCTGCGCGCGCCGCGCGAGATCGCCTCCAGGCCGAGCGCTCCGGTGCCCGCGAAGAGGTCGAGCACGCGGGCGCCCTCGACGTGATCGTCGAGCAGGTCGAGCAGCCCCGCGCGAACGTGCTCCGCCGTCGCGCGCACGCGCGCGTCGGGCGATGTCAGGCTGCGGCCGGCGAATTTTCCGCCCACGATACGCATTCGCGAACTATGGCGGAGTCTTGGCGCCGTTTCCACGCTCGGCTGCCATCCCGGCGCGTTCCCTCCTTCGAACTTGCAACGCTTCACTCTGTCCGTTGACTGTCGCTGTCGACTGTCGCTGTCGACTCATCGAGACAGTCAGATGAACGACGCGCCGTCCAGTCCCGCCGGAATGGCCTTGCCGAGCGCTGCCAGCGCACTCGGCATCACGTCGACGGTCCGCCGCGGTTGTCCCGACACGGGATGACTGACGAGCAGCGGCACGAGCATGTGCTCTCGATGCAGCGCGCCATGCGAGCTCACGTGCGGGATCGGCTCGTGGCGCGCGCGAAAGTCCCATTCGCGCGCGGCCGACAGAATGATCTCGCCCGACCGAGGCGCGAGCGCCAGTCGGACGATCTGAACGAGACCATCCGGATAGTCGGTGTCGACCATCGCGTCGTACGCTTCGTCCGCCGTCAGACAATGCAGATCCTGGCCGACGCCGAGCGGATCTCCCGTCGTTCGACGATAAAAGAAGCGATGCTTGTCTTCCCACACCGTCGCAGCGCCGCGGCCGGCGGCGACTACGCTCACTTCCTTCGTGTTCGGCATCATCAGGAGATCCACTGACGACAAACGGAGCAGCAACGAGCCGAGGTCCGACCACCTCGGCTCGAGCGCGATTGGGCGCGCGCGCGATCGCACGTCGAGGTAGAGGTGCGCCATCGCGTTGCCGCTCACCATCACGCCCACGTCCGCGCGCGGCGTGAACACCCACGGATGTGCTCTCGTGCGGAAGCCGGCGTGCTGAATGACTCTGGCGAGATCCTCGTGATGCGACACGCGCGAGTGGCCGTGATCGCTCACGACCCACACCGACAGGTCGCGCCATCGCCCCGATCGCTCGGCGTCGTCGCGAATGCCGCCGGCAACGTCGTCGACGATCTTGAGCGCCTCGAGCACCATCGGTGAGTCCTGTCCGCGCGCGTGCGACACCTTGTCGACGCCCGTGAGTGCGGCGAACACGAGCTCCGGACGGTCTCGCGCGACGCGTTCCACGACCTGGCGCGCGACTTCGCGATCGATGTCGAGCCAACCGGCGACGTTGCCCGAGAAGTGTGTTCGCGCGGCGCGGAGCCCGGCGCGAAACGTCAACGAGCCGATGCGGCGTTCCTTCGGCAAGCCGCGTCCGATCACGTTCAGCGCGCCGAGGCTCGATTCACAAAGCTCGAAGATCGTTGGCGCGTCGGGGTCGATGTCGTCGTCCACGCGCCCGAACTGATACCCGACGTAGCTCCGCGTGTAGTCGGGAAACGTGCAGACGTCGCGCGCGCGGTCGAACCAGCGCAGCCCCGGCAGCCCGACGGGCCCCGGGAACCGGCCCATGAGGAACGGCGCGTAGGCGGGTCCTGTCACACTCGGAAAACAGGACGTCACGGTGTGGAGCGCGCCGCCGGCCTCGTCGCGCATCCGCGCCAGGCTTGGAAGAGCGCCGCTGCTCAGCGCCGCGTCGAGCGTATCAGGACGCGCGCCGTCGGCGAGGAGAATGACGACAGACACGAGGGGCCGTGAGTGTGGTGGGCTGCGGGCTGATTCGGAAGGTGGCCTCTGTGCGCTCGCGCCTCAACCCCGTAAACTGCACGGATGCCAGACTCCAAAAAGGCCCCCGTCGCAAAGAAAGCAAAAACTCTGCGCACCGCGACGGGAAAAAAAGCCAGCCCACAAGTTCTCGCTCAGGCGTCGCTGACCGCGCAGGAGGGATATCGCGAGCGAACTGAGGCGGGCCATCGCGCCGCCGGTCGCACGCCGCCGTCCGAGAAGACGCCGGCGCGGCAATCGGGCGCCGCGCGCGTGATCGACGATTCGATCCGAACCTTCACGGGTCCGATCACCGAGGACGAAAAGCTCCTCCAGACCGCCATCAATCACGACGATTTCCGCCAGACGGACACATGGCGCGTGATGCGCATCATGGGCGAGTTCATCGAAGGATTCGACAACCTCTCCGACATCACGAAAGGCGTCACGATCTTCGGCTCGGCGCGCACGCATCCCGAGGATCCGCAGTATCGAGCGGCGCAGGAAGTGGCGCGTCTGCTCGCCGAAGCTGGCTTCGCGATCATCACCGGCGCCGGCCCGGGAATCATGGAAGCCGCGAACAAGGGCGCCAAGGCAGGCGGCGGCAGCTCGATCGGCTGCAACATCGAGCTGCCCTTCGAGCAGGGCGCCAATCCCTACGTCGATACGCTCGTCAACTTCCGCTACTTCTTCGTGCGGAAGACGATGTTCATCAAGTACGCGAACGCGTTCATCATCTTCCCCGGCGGATTCGGCACGCTCGACGAGGCGTTCGAGGCGCTCACGCTGATCCAGACCGGCAAGATCTATCAATTCCCCGTGGTCCTGTTCGGGCGCCACTACTGGGCGGGCCTCATCCGGTGGCTGCAGTCGCGCGTGCTCAGCGAGGGGAAGATCTCGGCGGGCGATCTCGATCTGATGTTGCTCACCGACGATCCGCAGGAAGCTGCCGCGGCCGTCATTCAGGCGTGGGAATCTCAGCAGCACCTATAACCGAGACATGGCGAAGAAAAAGAACGAGGGCGCCGGTCGCCAGCGCGGCGGCTTCAAGGCGTCGAGGCACGCGCCGCACCGCGCGTCCGCCGCGGGTCCAAAGGCGGAACAGAAGCGCGCCGCCGAGGAGCGCGAGGATGCCGGTGTTCGACACGAAGCCGGCGAGAAGAGCAAATACTTACGCGGCCCTCGCATTGATCCGCGCCCCATCGACGGCACCGAGACGGCGGCCGATCTCATCGACAGCGCGTTCCTCGCCTACAACGCGGCGCGTCTGCGCGAAGCGTGCGGTCTGTTCACGAAGAAGATGCTCGAGCCGGACGTGACGGTCGGCATGACGCTCACCGGCGCGCTGACGCCGGCCGGCCTCGGCATGGCGGCCCTCATTCCACTGATCGAGAGCGGCTTCGTCGACTGGATCATCTCGACGGGCGCGAATCTGTATCACGACACGCACTTCGGCCTCGGGCTCGCGATGCACCGCGGGAATCCGCAGGAGTCGGATGTCGTGCTGCGCGAAGAGGGCGTCGTGCGCATCTATGACATCTTCTTCGACTACGACGTGCTGCTGTCGACCGACGCGTTCTTCCGAAAGATCATCCAGGGAAAGGACTTCCAGCGCTCGATGTCGAGCGCGGAGTTCCACAACCTGTGCGGCAAGTACGTCCGCGAGCGCGAGAAGGCGCTGGGCATCGGGCAGAAATCACTCCTCTCCGCGGCCTATCAAGCCGGCGTGCCGATCTATACGTCGTCGCCGGGCGATTCGTCCATCGGAATGAACGTCGCGGCATTGGCGCTCGAGGGGAACAAGTGCGTCATCGACCCGAACCTCGACGTCAACGAGACGGCGGCGATCGTCCTCACGGCCAAGCGAAAGGCCGGGAAGTCGGGCGTGTTGATCTGCGGCGGCGGCAGTCCGAAGAACTTCATGCTCCAGACCGAGCCCCAGATCCAGGAAGTGCTCGGCATCGACGAGAAGGGCCACGACTTCTTTTTGCAGATTACCGATGCCCGCCCCGACACCGGCGGCCTGTCGGGCGCCACGCCGGCCGAGGCGGTGAGCTGGGGCAAGATCGATCCGGACCGGTTGCCCGACGCGGTCGTGTGTTACCTCGATTCGACCGTCGCGCTGCCGCTCCTCACGGCCTACGCGCACGCACGGCACAAGAAGCGTCCGCTCAAGCGGCTGTACGACCGTCGCGGCGAGATGATGAAGCTTCTACGACGAGAGTTCGAGGCTTCGGGCGGCGGGTGATCGAGGTGGGTTGAGCGGGGTCGGCTGATTACCCCGGGGGTTGCCGGCTCTCGACGCGAGCGTAGTTTCGGAGGCGAGCCGTCCCCTCCCTCCCCGCGCGGCCTGGCGACGCGCGTTGCCTCTTCGCCCGGAGCTCATCGTGTCGACGTCGACAGCGGAAGCCAGCGGCCTCGCGCCCGGTTCGGTCTTCGGTCGCTATCGGATCGATCGGTTGCTCGGGCGTGGTGGAATGGGAGCCGTGTACGCGGCCGAGCAAATGGAGGACGGACGAACCGTCGCGCTCAAAGTGCTCGGCGCGAGCCTGGACTCGCCGCAGGATCGCGAGCGATTCCTGCGCGAAGGTCGCACCGCGGCCTCGATCAATCATCCGAACACCGTCTACGTCTATCGCACGGAAGAGATCGACGGATCGCCGACGATCGCGATGGAGCTGGTCGACGGCGGAACGCTCGAGGACAAAGTGGCGCGAGAGGGTCCGCTTCCCGTCACGGCCGCCATCCATGACATCCTTGCGATCATCGACGGACTCGACGCGGCGCACCGCCAGGGCATTCTGCATCGCGACGTGAAGCCGGCCAACTGCTTCATCAGTCGCGCGGGTGAAGTCAAAGTCGGGGACTTCGGTCTCTCGCGGCCGGTCGATCGCACGGACGGCGTGCGGCTCACGCAGACGGGATTGTTCCTGGGCACGCCGGTGTTTTCGTCGCCGGAGCAGCTCACAGGCGAAGCACTCGACGTCAGAGCGGACATTTATGCCGTGGGAGCGACGCTCTACTACCTCCTCTCCGAAAAGTTTCCCTACGAATCCGAGAACGCCGTCAGGCTGGTCGCCGCGGTGCTTCAAGGCGCGGCGATCCCGCTCGAGACCAGACGCCCCGACCTCCCGCCGAAGTTGAGCGCGCTCGTCATGAAATGCCTGGCCCGCAACCCGGAAGACCGGTTCGCGAGCTACGACGAGTCTCCGTGAGGCGCTCGCCGCGTTTCAACCCGCCGTCACCGTTCCGGCGCCGATTGGTCGCCGAATCGCCGCCGGCGTGCTGGACATGATCGCGCTGTCGCTCCTGGTGTCGCCGGCGGTGGTGGTCATGGGCATAGACGTCTCGAATCAGAGCACCGTGACGTTCTCGAAGATGGTGTCTGGCAGCTTGATCGCGTTGCCGATCTGGCTCCTCTGGTATGGCGTGCTGGAAGGCCGGCTTGGCTGGTCGCCCGGCAAGTACGCCGCCGGGCTTCGCGTTCAGGGCGAGGGCGGCACGATCATCGGAGTTCCGCGCGGGCTCCTCCGCACGGGACTGTTCTGGGTGCCGACGGTCATTAGCGATCTCGTATGGAAGATGGCGCCGCCCGGTCCGACCCAAAGCCTGCTCCAGCTTCTGGCGTTGTACGGTTGCATGGCCGCGCTGTTCGTGCGTGCTCGGCGCGGAAACGGCTACGCCGCCGAGCACGACAGGCTGTCGGAGAGTCGCGTCGTCCGTCGCGTCCAGACCGCCGCGCTTCACCGCGGCGGCGCGGCGCAGCGCTCGGACTCGCCGGCGAACCTGGCGGGCGCCGCGCGCGTCGGTCCGTACGCCGTCGTCGATGAACGTGGACCCGCTGACCATGTCGTCTCGGCCTACGATCAGGAGCTCGGACGCCGCGTGTGGATTTACCAGTGCGCATCCGTCGACTCCACCCACACCGGGTGTCGAGCGCGACGCGATTCGCGCCGGTTGTCTGCGATGGCTCGGCGGCCAGCGGACCGAATCGGCCGGCTGGGATGCGTTCGCCGCCGTCGACGGACAGCCGCTGCGCAACCGACTCGGGGCCGCGGCGGACTGGGTCGTCGTCCACCACTGGTTCCAATGTCTCGTCAACGAGCTGCAGGCTCGAGACGCAGCCGGCTGGTCCACACGGCAAGTGTCGCTCGATCACGTCTGGATCACGGACGACGAGGACGCAGTCATCCTTCCCTTTCCTGTGGCGAGCCCGGTCGCCGCCGGCGGAGGCGATCAGCTCCTCCAGCAGGTTGCCGCGAGCGTGCTCGCGGCGGACGAGCGAACACTCACGCGACAGACGTGGCCGCTCAGATCACGCGCTGTCTTGTCGACCATTGCGTCGCCGGCCACGACCGTTGCCGCGACGAGTGCAGCGCTTCAAACCGCGTCGGATCGAGCGGAAAGCTTCTCGTCGCGCAAGCGGGCGTGGCTTTGGGCCGGCACGCTCGGCCCCACGCTGCTCCTCGGCGCGTTCGTCGGCGGCGTCATTTCGATCGCGCTGATTCGTGATCCCGATGCGATGCATCTGGCTCCGCTGATCGACTATCTCCGCGATCCGAAGACGCTGAAGAACGGGACGCGAGATGCGGTAGCCGTCTATGTCGCCGGACATTTCCGTCAGCGGATCACCGATCGAAAACGCCTTCCGAGGGCCGGATTCGGGATCACCGAGCGCGACTGGACGATCGCCGACTCGGTTGTCGCGGCGCACTCCGTGATAACGCCGGAACAGTTGGCCGCCGCCGACCGCTTGGTCGACGGCAAGTGGCATGGGATACCGCCTGGTCAAAGGCGGCCGATGAACATGCTGATGATCGTCGTTCCAATCGTTGCGTTTGGCTTCGCCGCGCTCGCCGGCTTGTTGACCGCGCTGTTCGTACGGCGCGGAATCGTGCTGCGTCTGCTCGGGCTCGAGATCGTGACGACGCGCGGGGCGCCAGCCGGACGCCTGCGACTATTCGTGCGCCAGATGATGATCTGGAGTGGGCCGGCCGCTGCTGCGATTGCCGTCGTCGTAATTTCGGCGGGGACCACGAAGCCGATTCCGTTGGCGGTCGCGGTGCTCGGCGTGCTGACGCCGTTCGGCTTTCTCATCGGGCTGAAGACGCCCGAGCGAGGCTTGGCCGAGCGATTGTCCGGAACGATCGTGGTACCTGAATGAGCCTCGAGCGCCTGCCGCGGCGCTCTCCGCGGTTGGCGGCTCAGCCCGAAAGCCGACGGCGTCGAATCGCCGCGATCAGGTTTCGTCGCGAGTACTCGCCTCGAGAGACGAAGGCGGCCATCTCCTCGCCGCCGAGCTCCGTGCGAAGGATCTCGCCGTCGCTGCGTCCCGCCGCGATCTGTCGGGCGATGTCATCCACGGTGCGCGAGAGCCAGTCCGCCCGCGCCGAGAGCGCCGCCGCCGGATCGGTAACCAACCCTCGATGCGCGTCGAACATTCGCGACGGTTGGAGTGCGGCGACGTGCCGAAGCGTCTCGACGATTCGATACGGATCCTCCGACAGATGAAACACACGCGATCGAACGCCAAGCCAGAGATCGCCTGAAAAGAGCGTTCGCGTGTCCGGGAACCACACGACCTGGTGGTCCTCGCAGTGCCCCGGCGTATGAATGCACTCGAATTCGTCGGCGCTGAACGGAACGACTTCGCCGTGGAGCGCCGGCGGCCGTCCCCAGATCAATCGCCGATAGAGCTGAATCGTTGGTCGAGCGCGGAGGACGGCCTCCGTCTTTGGCGCGAGCCACATCCCCAGGCCTCGCCTCACCAACAGCGAGACGTTCCCCGCGTGGTCCTCGTGCCAGTGGGTCACGACCACCCCGCGAATGGCCGTCGACGACATTGCGTCGGCGAGCGCACGGCGCGCATGATGAAACCCCGTGTCGATCATCACGCCGCGATAGACGTACGCGCTGACCGAGATGCGCGCCGCTCGACCCGCCACGCTCGACATGCGCCATCGCGTCACGTCGCCGAGCTGTTCGATGGCGAGCGTCATCGGGCCCGGTCCGTCGTTTGCCACGAGCCGTACGCCAGGATACACTTCATGGAGTCGACGCGCCCGGCCGGTTCCGGCCGGGCGCTCAGTTTTGTCGCCCGCAAGCTCGGACCGCGATGATCGAGGAACTGAAAAAAAAGCTCGGGGAAGAGGTCGAAAAGCTGCAACACGAGCTCAACGTCATCCTCCCCAACGAAATCCGAAAGGCGGTCGAGCTCGGCGATCTTCGCGAGAATAGCGAATACAAGGCCGCGCTCGAGCGCCAGCAATTCGTGCGCGCGCGACTCGGCCAGCTCCGCGAGCGGTTGAGCAAGCTGGCCTCGATCGACATGACGCAGATCCCGACCGACCGCGTCGGGCTGGGGTCCACCGTCGTCATCGAGGATCAGAAGTCAGGCGCGAAGGAAACCTACAACCTGGTCTTCGGCGACGCGCTCGAGTTCGAGGAAGGCCAGGTGACCATGGCGTCGCCCATCGGCCGTGCGCTGCTCGGCAAGACGATCGGAGAGGTGGCGTATCTCAAGCTGCCGAGCATCGTGCGTCAGCTGAAGGTCGTGGAGCTTCGAACGATCCACGACGTGGCCTGATGTCATCGTCGCTTGCCCTTCTCGAAGGGCAGGCTGTGCGAGCGATCCGCGATTCCGCTAGCTCGCCGCGGCGAGATTCGCCGCCGAAGGCAACGAATACACGCTCGACGATCGCATGATGCGCTCGAACCTCGGGAAGAGGTCGGGATCGAACATCGTTCCGACGTCCTTGCGCATCATCGAGAGCGCCTCGTCCCACGTGAACGCGCGGCGATACGGCCGGTCCGTGGTGAGCGCATCGAAGACGTCCGCGACGCAGACGACGCGCGCGCTCACCGCGATGTCCTCGCCCGCCAGCCGGTCGGGATACCCCGTGCCGTCCCACCGTTCGTGATGGCCGCGGACCAGCGGCAGGATGTCCCACGGAAAGTCGATGTCGCGCAGCATGTCGTAGCCGGCGGCCGCGTGCGTCTCCATGATCGCCCGCTCTTCCGGCGTGAGATGCCCCGGCTTGTTCAGGATCTCTGATGGCACCGCGATTTTGCCGACGTCGTGCAGCAGCGCGCCGATCCGGAACCAGAACATCGTGATGTCGTCGAACCCCACGTCGGTCGCCAACGCGCACGCGTAGTCGGCCACCCGCTCGCAGTGGCCGAGCGTGTATGCGTCCTTCGACTCGATCGATCCCGCCCACTTGGCGACGAGGTCGTAGAAGCGTGTCTCCAGCCGGCCGATGCGCTTCTTCAGATCCGCGAGATGCGACTGGGCGCGCAGCTTGGTGTACGACTGGTGCGACCGCGACAGTGACTGCAGCGTCTCCCGGTTCTTTCCCATCAGCTCGTACACCTCCGCTTGCTCGCGCGACGTCTCGGCCGCGAGCAGCAGGTCTTCGCGTCGCGTGGCGTTCTCGAACGCGCGGCCGAGGTGACGCTCGGCGCTCTCGAAGATCGCGGCGCCTCCGCGCGATGACGCCCATGTACTGGTACGTCTCGCCGAGTGCGCGCTGGTCGCCCGCAGCGGTCGCCTCGAAGCAAGACCGTGTCGCACAGGGCGGCGGCGCGACGCAGCTCGCCGCGCGCGAGCCACAGATCGGTCGAGTTGATGAGCGCGAGCAGCCGATTCATCGCGTCGCCGCTGGCATCGCAGTGCTGGAGGGCTTCGTCGTACGCCGCATGCGCCTCGTCGAGCCGGTCCAGCTGCGTGTAGACGAGCCCCATGTTGTTCAGCAGCGGCCCCAGGGACTCGCGCCGCCCGCTCGAGCGATAGGTGACGAGGCTCGAAGCATAGTGATCCAGCGCCGAATGCAGGTCGCCGCGCATGCTCGCGAAAATCCCGAGGTTCTGCGAGATCATCGCCATCAGCAGACGCGTCGTCTGCGGCGTCGCGTGTGCCAGCGCGCTTGCGTAGAGCCGCTCGCCCTCGTCGACGTCGCCGCGCAGCACCCGCGCGGTCGCCATCCAATTCATCGCGTGCGGCGATGCCGCTCGCATCGCCGAGCGCTTCGGCGCCGGCGAGCGCTGCGGTGAGGCAGTCGAGCGCGGCGTCGAATTGGCCCTCGTCGATGAACGAGCGTGCGACTCGGCGCACGATCGCGGTCGCGATCACGCCATCGCCCGCGCGGAGCAAGTAGAGCGCGGCCTCATAGCGCATGCGCGCGATCTCCCGCTGTCCGGCGCGATCCGACCGTTGTGCTTCTTCGATGAGGGTCGCGATCGCCGGCGGCAGTGCGGCCGGATCAAGCAACCACTTCACTGTTCTGAACGCTCGGGCGGCGTCTCGGTGTGCGCGCGTGCGTCGCCTTCGGCGGACCGTTCCGCGGCATCTTCTTCGCCAGCGTCGGACGCGAGATGCCGAGCAATCGCGATGCCGCGGCTTGATTGCCGCCGGTGATCTTGAGTGTCAGCGCGACCGCCTCGCGCTCGATGTCCTCGAGCAGCTTCCCCGTTCGCGGAATCCTGATCTCGCCGACCCCTTCTTCGGTCGGCGCGACGCGCGCGCTGCGCCGCTGGATCATGAGGTGCTCGGCGCGAACGATCATGGAGTCGCCGCTGAGAATGGCGGCGCGTTCCACGACATTTTTCAGCTCTCGGACGTTGCCCGGCCAGCGATGCACGAGCAGGGCCGCGATGGCGTCGTCCGAGAATCGCTTCGGCTGCTGATGCTCGCGCGTCTCCTCGTACAGGAAGTGTCGCGCGGTGAGCTCCACGTCCTCGAGACGTTCTCGCAGCGGCGGTAGCGTGATCGAGAAGACGTTCAACCGGTAGTAGAGGTCTTCGCGGAATTCGCCGGCCGCGACGACCTGCTCGAGCAGCGGGCTGCCGGCCGCGATGATGCGGCAGTCGATCGGAAACTCCTCGAGGCCGCCCAGACGCCGCACGCGCCGCGATTCGAGCGCTCGAAGGAGCTTGGGTTGCAATTGGCGCGGAAGATGGTGCACCTCGTCGAGGAAGAGCGTGCCGCGAGCCGCGAGCTCCAGCAGGCCTTGCTTGCGGGCGTGTGCGCCGGTGAACGCGCCGCGCTCGTGGCCGAACAGCTCGGACTCGAGCAGCGTTTCGGGGATCGCCGCGCAATTGATCGCGACGAACGGCTCGTCGCCCGTCGGACCGGCGTAGTGAATGCCGCGCGCGAAAAGCTCTTTGCCCGTTCCCGTTTCCCCGATCAGGAGAACGGTCGTACGGCGAGTCCCCGCAACGCGCGACGCCAGCTTGAGCGCGTCGGAAAGAAGCGGGCTCTCGCCGATGATGTTCTGAAATCCGAACGTATGTTCGGCCGGGGGGGCGCCTGGAACGCCGACTTCGGCGGTAGACAAACCGACCTCGGGGGAGCGGTGAAGTGCCTCCAGCGTACACGTCGGTCGACGTGCTAACTGTTTTTACAAGTATCGGCTCGTTCCACCGGTGCTTAACCGCTGCCTTACCCGCCCCACCCACTGCCGGGCCGAAATCCGCTCGAAGGCCTCCAGGGCTGCTCCCCAGATCTGGCGCGCCGGGTCCTCGTCGCCCCGATCATGAAGGGCCAGCCCGAATTGGTAGAGGATTTCAGCGCCGAGCAGGGCGTCCTCGCCGACCGCGCTGAGGGTCAAGGCCCGCTCCAGCGTTTCGGTCGCTTCCGCCGGCCTGCCCGCCAACCGCTGATAGGCGCCCAGCAGCTTCAGCGCTCCGGCGCGCCGAACGTCGTCGTTTCGCTGCTCTGCGATCTCGAGCGCGTGCGTGATGCCGGCGTACGCTTCGTCGACCTCGCCGATCATGAATCGGAGCTCGGCGCGGTTGCCCTCGAGAATGCCCTCGGACATCAGGTCGCCGCGCGCGCGGGCCAGGCCAAGGCCGCGCTCGAACGCGTCGCGGGCTTCATCGAAGTGGCCCTCGCGCACGAGGAGATATCCGAGATTGTTGAGCACCCAGCACGTCGCCTGGGGATCGTTCGTCTCCTCGAGCACGCGCAGCGCGAGCCGATAGTGCGCGATCGCCGCCGCGGGGTTTCCGCGAATATCCGCAACGATGCCGAGGTTCTGCTGAATCATTCCGACGAGCCGCGACTCGCCGGCACGGCCGGCGAGATCGAGCGCGTCGCTCAAGGTGTTGGAGGCCGCCACCAGATCGCCGCGTCGCAGCGCGATCGAAGACATTTGATTGAGCGCGTGCGCGCGCCCGGCCTCGTATTGGATTCGCGTCGCGACGGCGAGGCTACGCGCGAAGAGCGGTTCCGCTTCGCTCGTCCGGCCGCGGTCGCGCAGCACCACTGCCTGCCATCGAAGCACGTCCGCCAGGAGGGGCGTCTCCTCGTCGATCTCGAGGAATGCCTGTGCCTCTCGATGCCATTCGAGCGCCTCGTCGGGTGAGTCGCCGAATCCCGCCGCGCGCGCCAACTCGGCCAGCTGCCGGGCTTCCGCGGTGGTGCGTGGTCTGGCTCGGTACTTTGCTCGTTTTTTCCGCATGATCGCGCGCGCTTACGCGCGTATGAATGCGAGGTTTGGTCGATGCCGCCGCGGGCTACCTGCGTTGTCGGCGCCCGCGGTCGGCATACCAATCGATATGGCTGGCCCGGGCTTACTGGTCCTCGAGGCCACCGGCGAAGATGTAGCCGGAGAAGTGCGGAATCGTGGCGATGGCCGTCAATCGCAGCAGATCGACCTGAACACCGAGCAGCTCCGACACGCTCGTGACGTGATCGCCATCGGGGTAGTAGCCGAGCGACAGCGACACGTTGACGAGCCCGCGCGCGCTCGTGTTCACGAGGTTTTGGGTCGCGATCGAGCGGAATGAGGAACTTCGTCCCGTGCGGCTCCATGTCATACGCGACGTACGCACCCTTGCGCGCCGTGATCGAGAAATTCGTCGCGCGCCCGACCGCGAGCGGCGGCACGACGAGGGTCAGGCCCGCGCTCGGGATCACGATCATGCCGCCGAGCGGTCCAATCGTCCGCGAGACCGTGACGTCTGACGCGAGCGGATTCGTGCGAGTCAGCGGAATGACCGTCTTGCGTCGTCGTCTTGCCGCCGCCGAGAAGACCGCCGAGTAGACTCTGCGACGGCGCGGCCGGCGGAACGACGGCCTGCGGCGCGGCCGACTGCGGCGCTGCGGGTGAGTCGTTCGAGCACGCGAAAGCCACGAACGTCGCCGCGAGAGCGACGGTAAAGGTGCGAAGGGAGCGAAGGCGCATCGTTGCGATCCTCTGGAGTGTGACGGGCGAATACCGCTGCCGAGCCCGTTCCAAAGCATCGCACGTGCCACCGTGCCAACTCGTTGATCAGCCGTGTATTAGAGTTTTTGTGTACGGGTGGACAACGGCCCTTCGTCAACTTTCTTGACGCTGTTTTCTCGCACGTGCGAAGAATCTTCTCGTCCCGTGTCAGAGGTACCGGCCGCTCGGTCCCGAGTCGATGCATCCACGCACGTGGTCGACCCATTCCCGCGCGCCGATCCGCTCGAACGCATCCAGCGCGGCGGCCCACACCTCGCGCGCCATCGGCTCGTTCTCGCCTTCATGAAGCGCGATCCCGAATTGATGGAGCAACTCGGCGCCGAGCAGGGCATCCTCCCCGACCGCGGCGAGCGTGAGTGCGTGACGAAGCGTATTGGCCGCTGCTTCTGGCGACCCGCGCAAGCGCTCGTACGCGCCGCGCAGCTTGAGCGCGCCCGCGGCGCGCACGTCGTCACGCCGAGCTGTCGCGACCTCGAGCGCGCGACCGACGGCGACCGATGCCTCGTCCAGATGGCCGCGCATGAGCAGCAATTCCGCGCGGTTTTCCTGCAGCACGCCTTCCGAGTACATGTCGCCCCGAGCGCGCGCGATCGACAACGCACGCGCAACCGTCCGCTCGGCTTCATCGGGCTTTCCGCGCCGGCCGAGGAACACTCCGAAGTTGATCAGCACCCACAGGACTTCCTGCTCGTTGCCTGCGTTTTCCGAAACGAGCAGCGCGGCGCGATAGTGGCTCAGCGCCGAGTCGATGTCGCCTCGAACGTCCGCGAGAATACCGAGGTTCGAGTGGATCATCGTGAGAAGTCGCGTATCGCCGGCCGCGTCGGCGATGAGAGCGGCGTCCGCCAGGAGGCGCGCCGCATGCCGAAGGTCGCCGCGACGGTGGTCCACGCCGGCGATGCAGTTCAACGCATGCGCGACCCCCATGGAGTATCCCACCTGGCGCGCGATCTCGATGCTGCGCCGATACAGCCGTTCGGCCTCGGTCGTTCGCCCCCGATCGCGCAGGAGAGTCCCGTGCCACCTCAGGACGTCGGCGTGCATGGGCGTGAACAGCTCGCCGAGCAGCGCGAAGGCGTCCCGATATCCTCTCGCGGCATCCTCAGGCGCGTGGCCGAGCTCCGCCGCGCGCGCGTCTTCGACGAGACGCATCGCGTCGGCGATTCTAGGGGACGGGGTCCCGCTTCGCTGAAGCTCGTTCATGAGATACCTACCGGTTCGGCGCGGTTCCGCGCGTCATGCTGCCGTCGGCGCGCGGGCGCACCGCCGACGCAGCGCCGTCGATCGAGTCGCCTTCTCGGCCGCTGGCCCATACGTAGCCGGAGAAATGCCAGAGCAGCGCGGTGGATGTCTGGCCCAACAAGTCCACGCGCAGGTTGAGGAGCTCGGTCACGCTCGTGACCTGACTCGAGTCGGGGAAATAGCCGACGTACAGGGTCAGTGGATCAATCAGTCCGCCGATTCTCGCGTCGGTGTTCTGGAGACTCTGCGTCGCGACGATCGGGACGAGGAACGACATCCCGTGCGGGGAGAGCTCGTACGCAACGTCCGATCCCGCGGGCGCCGTCGCCGTAATGGTGACCGGCGTCACGACGGAAAGCGGAGGAACGATCAGCACGAGCCCCGCGTCCGGCAGCGAGAGACGTCCACCAAGCACGCCGACCCGCGCCGACGCCGACTGCGCGGTCGCCAGCGGCACGGTGCGGTGGAGCGGGACGACCGTGATCGGCGCCAGGAGCCGCCTGGTTCCATTCGACGATGCGCTGGCTGGCAGGCCGCCGCCTGGCGACGACGGAGAGTCGCCCGAACACGCGGCCGCGGCGGCAACGGTGACGATGATCACAACGCGAATCAGAGCCTGATTCAAACGCACGGTTTTTTCCTCGTTGGCGGGGAAATTCCTTGGCGGAGACGCGCAAACGCGCGGCGGACCGTGCCAAACCATCCATCGCACGGCGGGCCAACAGGTTGCCCTCGAGGACTGCGTCGTCCTGACCGACGGGGAGCGCGCCGAGTGGCAAAGTCCTTCATCACCCAGGTCAAGGAACTTTGCTCTTACGTCCAGCAACCTCGGTGCCGCGATCCGCGCTGGCCGGCTCGCGCACGCGCTGCGCCGCGCTGGCCCATGCGACTTGACCGCATCGTGTCCGCCGGACAGACTACCCCGTACTTGGTATGGGGAGAGAGCCATGGTCAGAGAGCCGATGGATTTGCTGCAGGGGACCCTCGATGTCCTCGTGCTCCGCACACTGGCGTGGGAACCGATGCACGGCTACGCGGTCTCGCGATCGATTCACCAGCGCACGGAGGGCGTGCTCGAAATCGAAGACGCCCCGCTGTACAAAGCGCTCCATCGCCTCGAAGGCGCCGGATTCGTCGCCGCCGAATGGGGTGTCTCGGAGAACAAGCGCCGCGCGCGCTACTACTCGCTGACGCCCGCCGGGCGCCGCCAGCTCAAGGCCGAGGAAACGGCCTGGCGCCGCTACGCCGAAGCCGTGTTCAAGGTGCTGGAGCCCGCGTGATCTGGGGACGCCTCTTCCGCCTGCCCTGGCGGACGTCGCAGCAGATCAGGCGCGACGTCGACGACGAGCTGGCCTTTCACCTCGACATGCGCGTCGACGCCCTCATCGCGCTCGGCGTCGCGCCCGACGCCGCGCGCGCTCGCGCCCTGCGCGAGTTCGGCGATCTCGAGGACGCCCGGCGCTACATCGGCGCCGTGGACCGCGACATTGAAGCCGCACAACGACGGAACGACTACATGAGAGATCTCTGGCAAGACCTCGGATACGCGGCGCGAAAGCTTCGCGCGGCCCCCGCGTTCACGCTTGCCGCGATCGCGACCCTCGCGTTGGGCATCGGCGCCAACACCGCGATCTTCAGCATCGTCAACGGTGTTTTGCTGCGCGAGCCGGCGTTTCCGCAGGCCGACCACCTGGTGCGCGTTCGCTATTCGCAGCAAGGGCATCCCGACGTCAGCACGCCGATGGACATCGTCGACGACCGCACGCACGCCACCAAGTTCGTCGGCTTCTCGATCATCGAGGGCATGACGGCGAACCTCGTGCGCGACGGCGCCGACGCCGAGCGCGTGCCGGCTGTTCGGGTCAGCGCAAACTGGTTCTCGCTGCTCCGCGTCGCGCCGCTGGCCGGTCGCTTCTTCACCGACGGTGAGGACCAGGCCAGTGCGCCGAGGGTTGCCGTGATCTCCGAGGCGCTCTGGCGCCGCGACTTCGCCGCGTCGCCCGGCGTCGTCGGTAAGATGGTGCGCATCAACTCGACGCCGTTCACGATCGTCGGCGTCGCGGCGCGCGACAACGGCTATCCGTTCTCCGCCGAGCTCTGGGTTCCGAAGGTCTTCACGCCCGGTGAGCTCAACGACCAGAGTCGTGGCGCTCGCTGGCTGAGCATGTTGGCCCGCGTGCGCGACGGCGTCGACGTGTCGGTCGCGGACAAGGACATCGAACAAGTCTCGGCGCTCATGGAGACCAAGTTCCCCGAGGTGTTCCGCGAGCGCCGCGCCCACCTGTCGACGGTGCAGGAATACACCGTCGGCGACATTCGAAAGCCGCTGCTCATCATGCTCGGCGCGGTCGCGTTCGTGTTGCTCATCGCCTGCGCCAACGTCGCGAACCTGCTGCTCGTCCGCGCGTCGGCGCGCGAGAGCGAGATGGCCGTGCGCACGGCGCTCGGCGCCGGACGCGGGCGATTGGTGCGCCAGCTGATGACCGAGAGCGTGCTCCTCTCGATCTGCGGGGCCGCGCTCGGCCTTGCGTTCGCGAAAGTAGGCATGACCGAGCTGCTGTCGCGGGCTCCTCAGAGCGTGTTGCTCATGACACGCGCGACGATCGACGCGACGACGCTGGCGGCAACCGCGCTCATCGCGGTCGTGACCGGCCTCGCGTTCGGCATGCTGCCCGCGCTGCAGGTCGCGCGGAATGACCTCACGTCGGCGCTTCGTGCCGGTGCGGGCGGCGTTCGATCGCGCCCTTCCGCCAACCGCACCAAGCGCCTGATCGTGGTCGGTGAGATTGCGCTCGCCGTCACGCTGCTCACCGGCGCGGGACTCCTGCTCCACAGCTTCACGAAGCTGCTGTCCGTGGACCCCGGCTTCAAGCCGGAGGGCGCTTTGTCGCTCAAGCTGTCGCTGCCGGCGCGCACCTACGACAGCACGCGAACGCGGAGCTTCGTCGCCGCGCTCGAGTCGCGCACGCGCGGGTTGCCCGGCGTCCGGGTCGTCGGAATCGCCAACATGATTCCGCTCGACGGCAGCAGCTACGGCTTCACGTTCGTGATTCGGGGACGACCGCCGCTGCGCGACAGCGACCATCCGGCCGCTGAAGTCCGCGTCGTGACGCCGGACTTCTTCACCGCGATGGGCACGCCGGTGCTTCAGGGACGTGCGATCACCACGGCCGATCGGCCCGGTTCGGCCGAAGGCATCGTGATCAACAAGGCGTTCGCGGCGCGTTTTTTCCCGAACGACAACCCGCTCGACCAAGCGATCGTCCTCGAGTGGGGCGAAGACAGCGCCGCCGTGATGCGCCCGATCATCGGCGTCGTGGGCGACATGCGGGGTACCGCGCTCGCCGAGGCCCCGGAACCCACCGCCTATCTCTCGATGGCGCAGCATCCGATGTCATCGCTGTCCATCGTCGTTCGAGCGGAAGGCAATCCGGCGTCACTCGCCGGCAGCCTGCGAAACATCGTGCGAGATCTCGACCGCGAGGTGCCGGTCTACTCGGTGCAGACCATGTCGGAGCGGGTGGCGAGCTCGCTCGGACGCGAGCGCTTCTTCGCGACGCTGATCGGCGTCTTCGCGGGGGTTGCGCTGATACTCTCGGCGGTCGGTCTGTACGGGGTGATCGCCTACGCGGTTACGCAGCGAACCCGCGAGCTTGGCGTCCGGGTCGCGCTCGGCGCGAGCGCATCGCGCATCTCGCGCATGGTGATCGGCGAAGGGGTTGGGCTCACGGCAGCGGGATTGGTGGTGGGCATCGCGGGCGCCGCGAGCGTGAGCAAGCTCCTCTCGACGTTCCTGTTCGGTGTGACCGGCGCGGACGCGCTCACGTTCATCGGCGTCGTCGGCACGCTGTCGGTGGTGGCCGTGCTGGCGAGTTGGTTGCCGGCGCGGCGCGCGGCGCGCGTCGATCCGCTGGTCGCGATGCGCGGGGACTAGTAGCCTTCGGCTTCGGCGCGCCGCCGACGCCACGAGGTTGGGAAAGGCCAAACCGTTTACACGAATCACACCAAAAAAATTGAGTCGTCGCGTGTTTGAGTGGGTGATTTGCTGCCGGTTTTCGGGGATTCAAACGCCGCGTTCAGCGGGGAATCACGCCAGTGTAAGGCGGGCAGGACGGACTCGGAGCTCGCGGATTTCGCGAACCGACGCACGATTGTCGGCGCAGGCCCCGAGAATCACCCACCCAAACGCGCGAAGACCCAAAATTTCATCCAACCGCTTGGTGCGAGAGAGGCGTCGCGCCACGATGCCAATCAGAAGCCAGCGGTTGGATGTAATAGTTTTGGTCTGATTCGCGTTCTCTTTGTTGATGCTCGTCGAGGTGGGCGGACCCCGACCGGCCTGCAATCTCTCCACGTTGTCATGCCTTGTTGCGCTCGGGATGACGGAGAGTGGCTCGGGATTGTAAAGGGGGTTGGAATGACTCAGGAGTCGATCGCGAACAGTCGCTCGATCTCGCGCGCGTAATCGTCGAGCGCGCGAGTTCGCGCGGCGCGGTCCCATCCGAGTAACGGCGCCGCGATCAACACGGCCCGCTCCGCCGCCGCGGCGCCGTGATCGCGCGTCTCGAACGCCAGATGGGTTCGTCGGACGAGCAGATCCGCGAGCGTGCACGCCATCTCCTCGCGAGCGGCGAAGCGGAGCTGGCCGGAGACGTACGGCAGCAAATCGTCGAGACGCTCGCCGCCGCCGGGCTCGCTCACGTCGTGCCATGCGGAGCGCCAGCGCGTGCCGTATGTCTCGACGAGATGGCCCGCGAGCGAGCGATTGCCGATCGTTCGCGCCGCCATTTCCGTCAACTCTCCGAGCGACGAAAAGTCGCCGCCCGGCAGCGGGAGCGATCGGGTCGCGTCGCGCGCCATGGCTCGGCCCAGTCGCGCGGCAACCGCCTTGATCGTGTCGTTCGCCATGACGCGATAGGTCGTGAGCTTGCCGCCGGTGACGGTGACGACTCCCTCGACGTCGGTCGACACGAGATGCTCGCGCGTGGCGCTTCCCGGCGTGTCGTGCGTCGTCGGAATCAATGGCCGAATGCCGGCCCATGCGCTCACTACGTCGTCTGCGCCGAGGCTCGCCGCGGGGAAAAAGTGGTTGGCGGCGGCGAGCAGATAGCGCACGTCCTCGTTCGACGCGCGCACCTCGTCCGGCGACGCGGTGGTGAACGTGTCCGTCGTGCCGATGATCGTGTGCGGTCCCGCGGGAAGGGTGAAGAACACCCGGCCGTCGGTCGGCGAGAGCAGCGTGAGCGCCTGACGGTTGCCGGTGCGGGCGCGCGGGACCGCGATGTGCGCCCCCTTGCTGCCGCGAACGTCGGTGGTCCACGGTCCCGTGGCACGCACGACGACGGAAGCGCGCACGGAGAGGGTAGCTCCGGAGAGCGTGTCGGTGACCGACGCTCCGGTGACCCGGCCGGCGACGGAGAGCAGCTCGCTCGCCGCCGCGTAGTTCAGCACGACGGCTCCCGCCTCCGCCGCGCCGATCGCGTTCGCGAGCGTGAGCCTCGCGTCGTCCGTTCGCGCGTCGAAGTAGGTCGCGCCGCCCAACAGGCCCGCGGGGTTCAGGGCGGGCTCGCGCTCGAGAACCGCCGCGCGGCTCAATCGATGGTGGCGCCCCACGTTTCGAAAGAGCGCCAGCACGTCGTAGAGCGTCAGCCCGGCGCCGAGCTTCCATCGGGGAATCCGCGCTCCCTGATACACTGGCCAGGTGAATTCCAGCGGACGCACGAGATGCGGCGCGAGACGAAGAAGTCGTCGCCGCTCGGCACTGGACTCGAACACGAGGTGCACATGGCCGTGTTCGAGATAGCGCACTCCGCCGTGCACCAGGCGTGACGACCGGCTGGAGGTTCCGCTCGCGAGGTCGCCTTTCTCGACGAGCGCCACGCTCAGGCCGCGCAGCGCCGCCGCCCGCGCGATCCCGCAGCCCGTGATGCCGCCGCCGATCACGAGCACGTCAAAAGCGCGCTCGCCCAGCGCTCTCCAACGGCCGGCGCGCGCCGCCACTGGCGATGTCAGCACAATTGAATAGTAAGCCTGACGCTGTCACCTTTCGCCCATGCCCACATTCGGCGGCTCCGGTCGACGCGTCGCGATCGTGGCCGGAGTACGTACCCCGTTCGCTCGGGCGGGCACGACGTTCAAGGGACTGTCCGCGATCGAGCTCGGCAAGCGCTGCGTCGCCGAGCTGATTCAGCGGACGAATCTCGACGGCGAGCTGGTCGAGGCGATCGTGTACGGCACCGTCGTGCAATCGGTGCTCGCGCCCAATATCGCGCGCGAGATCTCGCTCATGCCGATGCTGCCGAAGAGCTGCCAGGCGTACACGGTGAGCCGAGCGTGCGCGTCAGCCAACCAGGCGATCACCGATGGCGCTGACCAGATCGTCCTCGGCCACCACGAGGTCGTGATCGCCGGCGGCGCGGAGTCGCTGTCGAACGTGCCGATTCTCCACTCGCGCGGCATGTCGGACAAGCTCGTCGCGCTCTCGAAGGCCAAAGGCCCCGCCCAGCAAATTCGGATTGTTGGATCGATCCGCCCTCGCGACTTCGTCCCCATCACTCCGGCGATCGCCGAGCCGTCCACGGGCGAGACGATGGGTCAGTCCGCCGAGAAGATGGCGAAGATCAACCACATCGCGCGCGAAGAGCAGGATCAGTTCGCGCTGCGCTCGCATCGGTTGGCCGCCGTCGGCACAGAAGACGGGCGTCTCACCGCTGAAATCGCTCCGCTATGGATGCCGCCGCGCTACGACGCCGTGCTGACGAGCGACAACGGGATTCGCACGGACACGTCCATCGAGCAGCTGCGCGCGCTCAAGCCGGTGTTCGACAAGAAGTATGGAACGGTCACGGCAGGCAATTCGTCGCCGTTGACCGATGGGGCGAGTGCGGTTTTGCTCATGAGCGAGCAGCGCGCTCGGATGCTCGGCTACACCCCGCTCGCCTACATCCGGTCATATGCGTACGCCGCGCTCGATCCAGGCGAACAGCTGTTGATGGGTCCGGTCCTGGCCGCGCCGGTCGCGCTCCAACGCGCCGGTCTGCGGCTTCGCGACATCGATCTCGTCGAGATGCACGAGGCGTTCGCGGCGCAGGTGCTCTGCAACCTGAACGGCTTCGAGTCGCGCGAGTGGGCCGCGCGGGCCGGGTTCACGGAGGCGGTCGGAGAGGTCGATCGGTCACGTCTCAACGTGATGGGCGGATCGATCGCCATCGGGCATCCATTCGGCGCCACCGGCGGACGCATCTTGATCACGCTGGCGAACGAGCTCGTGCGGCGCGGCGGGCAGTTCGGACTGATGACCGTCTGCGCCGCTGGGGGATTGGGTCACGCCATGGTGATCGAGCGATGACGACGGCGGCCACCGAGCCCACGCTCTCGATGGACGTCGATCAGGACATCCTGATCGTGAGCATCGACCGTCCGGGCGAGAGCGTCAACACGCTCACCACGTCGCTCGTCGGCGAATTCGAGGGCGTCTTCCTCCGTGTCGACGACGACACGTTCATCAGGGGCGTCGTCCTGATCTCCGGAAAACCGGAGACGTTCATCGTCGGCGCGGACGTCGAGCAGTTCCTCACCTTTCGCACGCCGGGCGAAGCGGAGCGTGTGAGCCGGGTGGGGCAGGACATGCTGGCTCGCATCGAGGCGCTGCGCGTCCCGGTGATCACCGCAATCCACGGTGCGTGCTTGGGAGGCGGTCTCGAGATCGCGCTCGCGTGCTCGTATCGCATCTGCACCGATCATCCGAAGACGACGTTTGCGCAGCCCGAAGTCCAACTGGGCGTCATCCCGGGCATGGGTGGCACGCAACGCTTGCCGCGTCGCGTGGGGCTGCAGGCTGCATTGGACATGATTCTCACGGGGCGAACGATTCGCGCGAAGCGGGCGCTCCAGATAGGGCTCGTCGACGAGATGGTGCACCCGGCGATCCTGCGCGAGATCGCGATCGATCGCGCGCGCGGTCTCGCGAACGGCGCGCGAAAGCCGGCGCGCTCGCGCGGCTTCGGCCCGACGAGCCTTCTGCTCGAGCACAACCCGGTCGGTCGCAGCGTCGTGTTCAAGAAGGCGCGCGCGAGCGTCATGGAAAAGACGCACGGGCATTATCCCGCACCCCTGGCCGCGCTCGACGCCGTACAGGCGGGGTACACGCGCGGCTTCGACGCAGGGCTTGGCGAGGAAGCTCGCCTGTTCGGCGAGATGGCCGTGAGTCAGGTGTCGCGCCAGCTCGTGTTTCTCTTCTTCGCGAGCAACGCGCTGAAGAAAGACCCGGGCGTGCCACCGCCGGGACCGGCCCCGAGCCACGTGTACCGCGTCGGGGTGCTTGGAGCGGGATTCATGGGCGCTGGAATCGCGGCGATCGCGGCGCAGCACGATGCGCTCGTCCGTCTCAAGGACACCGACACCGCGCGCGTCGGCAAGGGACTCGCCGCCGTTCACGGTGTGGTCGCCGAGCGATTGACGAAGAAGCAAATCACTCGCCCGCAGTTCGACGACATCATGAGCCTCGTGGGAGGAACGACCGATTACTCGGGCTTCGAAGCGGCTGATCTGGTGATCGAAGCCGTGTTCGAGGATCTCGGGCTCAAACAGCGCGTTCTCGCCGAAGTGGAGCCGGTGCTCCACAAGGCCGCGATCTATGCGTCGAACACGAGCACGATTCCCATCGCGCGGATTGCCCAGGCGGCGAAGCGTCCGGATCGCGTCATCGGCATGCACTTCTTCTCACCGGTGCACAAGATGCCGCTGCTCGAGGTGGTCGTGACGCCGCAGACGTCGCAGGTGACGACCGTGACCGCCGTGGCCTTCGGCAAGCGGCTTGGCAAGACCGTGATCGTCGTGAATGACGGACCTGGCTTCTACACGACGCGTACACTGTCGGCATACATGAACGAGGCCGGCCATCTGCTCGAAGAGGGTGCGGCGATCGAAGCGCTCGACAAGGCGCTCGTCGACTTCGGCTTTCCAGTCGGACCGATCACGCTCCTCGACGAGGTCGGCATCGACGTCGGCGGCAAGGTCGGCCTCGTTTTGGCGGAAGCGTTCGGCGCACGGATGGCGGCCTCCGACGCGCTGCGCCGGGTCGTTCAGGCCGGCCGCACCGGCCGGAAGGGCGCCAACGGGTTCTATCGATACGACAGCGACGGGGAAAAGGGGGGCGTCGACCCGACGATCTACGAGATCCTCGGAGGCGAGCGACGCGAGCTCCCCGCGGACGAGATGGCCCAGCGTTGCGTGTTGGCGATGGTCAACGAGGCCGCCCGCTGCCTCGACGACGGCATCCTGCGGTCGCCCCGCGACGGCGACATCGGAGCGGTCTTCGGGATCGGGTTCCCACCGTTCCGGGGCGGGCCGTTCCGGTACGTCGACAGCATCGGAGCGCAGCGGATCGTAGAACAACTCGAGGAGCTGAACGATCGGTTCGTGGGTCGATTCGAGCCGGCGGAGGTCCTGCTCCACGCCGCAACCGCGCGGCTGAGCTTTTATTAGCCGAGGGGGTATACCAACGGGAGCCAGGCCTTAGGCCCTCCGGCCCTGGCTCGCCGCGTCGAGGTTATCGTTGAGCCCCTTTAATGTGACTGTCCCCAACCACCCCAGGTCTGTCCTCCGTGGAAGGTAGTTCCGACGCAGTGATCGTTGCCCGCGTGCTGCGGGGTGATGTGGAGGCGTTCCGCGTGCTGGTCGAGCGATACCGCGACCGGTACGCACGGTACGCTGTTCACATGCTCGGCAATCACGAGGACGCCGAAGAAGCGCTGCAGGACGCGTTTACGCGCGCCTATCGCTCGTTGTCGCGATGCGAAGATCCGGAGCGCTTCGGCGCGTGGTTGTTCCGGATTCTCGTGAACCGGTGCCGAACGATCGGTGCGCGACGTGGGCGGCGCGCAAAAACTTTTGTCGTGGACGAGGGCGCGGTCCTCGACGCGGCGATCGATCACCCGGCGGACGGCAATGCGTGGCGCGAAGAGATCGAACGTGCGCTCCAGCAACTGCGCCCGGACCAACGGGAAGCCTTTCTGCTGAAGTACGTGGAAGAAATGGGCTACGACGAAATGTCGCAGTTCACGGGCATCGGTGTCTCGGCGCTGAAGATGCGAGTGATGCGCGCCTGCGACCGATTGCGTGAGCTGTTGAGCGAGGTGCACCATGCATGACGACGATCTGAAAATGAAGAACATCGCGCACGAGCTGCGTCAGCCCGTGCGGGTGAGCTCATCGCTGGACGCGAGGATCATGCGGGCGGTCCGCGAACTGCCGCGCTATGGTCACTCGAGTCTCTGGGCGCGCCTCACGACGCCGCGCCGGGTGACGATCATGCCGCTCTCGTGGGGCATTCTCGCCGCGTCGCTGGTCGTCTTCGCCACGCTGGGCGCGGCGCACGCCTATCAGGATGTCCACCGCGCCGCGGCGAGCGCCAAAGCATTCTTTCCGCAGTCGCCGAAGCCACAGGCCGCGCAGCGCGTTCAGTTCGTGCTCGTCGCGCCCGATGCCAAGAAGGTCGCCGTGGTGGGTGACTTCAACGGTTGGGACGCATCGCACGCCGACTTTCAGGCCACGCACAAGGGTGGCGGGGTGTGGTCCGTGACGGCGAAGGTTCCGGTGGGCCACCACCGTTACTCGTTCCTCGTCGACGACAGCCTCTGGGTGGCCGATCCGATCGCGCCGCGTGCGGCGGACAACGACTTCGGAGTGCCGAACTCGGCGATCGTGGTGCAGAGCCAAGAATGATTCGGTTTGCGCGCGCGTTGGTCGCGCTGCTGTTCGCGGCCCCCGGGCTGCGCGCGCAGGACCCACCGCTTTCCTCGAAGCTCGACAAGCCCACGCTGGTCGCGGTCACCGCGATCATCGACTCGGCGCGCGCGGCGAAGCTGCCGACGAAGCCGCTCAACGACAAAGCGCTCGAGGGAGCGGCGACCGGCGCCGACGGGCCGAAGATCGTCGCCGCCGTACGCCAGCTGTCGATTCGCATGAGCTCGGCCAGACGGGCGCTCAACTCGCGCGCCAGCGCCGACGAGATCAGGGCGGCCGTCGACGCACTCCAAGCGGGCGTCTCGCCACGCGATCTGGCGCTCGTGCAGTCCGCCACCGGCAAGCGCCCCGTGACCATGCCGCTCGCGGTGCTCACGGATCTGATCGGACGCCAGGTGCCAATTCCCACGGCCACCTCGCTGGTGCTGCAACTGGAGCGCGCGGGCGTGAAGGACAGTGAGCTGTCGCTGTTTCAGCGCAACGTGCGCGCGGATATCGAGCGCGGCGCCGATCCGAGCGCCGCGGCGACCACGCGCGCGAGGGGGCTGATGCAGCGCGGCGCGCCCGGAAACAACAAACCCGCGCAGTAGCGGCCCGGCTGACAGATCGGGTACAATTCGCCGTCTATTGCATTCGGGGACTTCATGCATCGAGTCGCGCTCTGTCTCGCGGCCGTCTGTTTCGCCGGAGTGCTCCCGGCACAGCAAGTCGAGGACACGCACTCCATCCCGGCGAAGAGCAAGTACAACCTCCAGAGCTTTGCCGGCAAACGGCCGCTGACGCGCGCCGAACGCACGAACTTCACGGAGACGTCGCACTACGACGACGTCGTGACGTTCATCGACTCGCTCAAGCTTCTCGGGGCGAAGATCGCGACGGGTTCGATCGCCAAGACCGCCGAGGGGCGCGAGGTACCATATGTGATCGCGTCGCGGCCGCTCGTCACGTCGCCCGCCGAGGCGCGACGCCTCAACCGGCCGGTCGCCTACATCCAGGCGAACATCCACGCCGGCGAAGTCGAAGGCAAAGAGGCGATGCAGTCGATGCTGCGCGACCTCCTGTTCGACAAAAGGAAAAATGTGCTCGACTCGATCGTGCTGATCGTGCAGCCGATCTACAACGCCGACGGCAACGAGAAATGGGGACCGCAGGAGCGGAACCGCGGCGCCCAAAACGGGCCCGAGATGGTGGGCACCAGACAAAACGCGCAAGGCTGGAACCTCAACCGCGACTACATCGGCGCCGACGCGCCGGAGACCAAAGGCGCGTTCGCGATGCTCACGAAATGGAATCCGGATCTCTTCATGGATCTCCACACCACCGACGGCAGCCTGCACGGCTACGCGCTCACGTACGCGCCGCCGCTGACGCCGACTGCGGTGAACGTGATTCCCTACGCGCAAAAGACGATGATGCCGGAGATTCGCCGGCGCATGCTCGATCGCGATGGTTTCTACGTTCAGGACTACGGCGATTTCAGCCAGCCTGGGCGTGTGCGTGGGGGATTCAATCCGGCGCGCGGCGCGCCGGGAGCTCGCGGCCGCGGCGGTGATTCCGCGGCTGGTCGTGGGCGTGGACGTGGCTTCGGCGGTGCACGCGGTCCGTCGTTCGAGATGATGCTCGCCGACTCCATCCCGAGCGGTTGGGCGTTCACGACGTACGAACCGTTCGCGCGCTACGGCACGAACTACTACGGCTTGCGCAACCGCATCGCGATCTTGAGCGAGGCGTTCTCGCACGATCCGTTCGATCGTCGCGTCGCGTCGACGTACGATTTCGTGAGCGAGATCCTCTCGTATCTCGCCGAGCACAAGGCCGAGATCATGAAGCTCGGGCGAGACGGCGATGCGAAGGTCATCGCCTGGGGGAAGAACCCCGGGACCTCGCCGCCGCTGTCGCTCAAGTCGAGAATGGACACGACGCGGATCGAAGACGTTCGCGTCGAAGTGCTCGAGCCGATCACCGACAGCAGCGTCAAGCGCGAACCGGGCATGGGCATGCGCGAGCGCACGGGAATCATCAAGCTCGTCAAAATGCCCGTGATGGACAGCTTCACCCCGACTCTGACGAGCACGCTGCCGTTCGCCTATGCGTTCGACGAGAAGACGGCGCAGGCTCTGTTGCCGATACTGAAGGTGCACGGCATCGCGGTGGAACAGCTCGACGCGCCGGCGACCGTGACGGCGCAAACGTTCGCGGTCGACAGCGTCCTCGATCGCGGGCGGTCGGAGACGTCGCGCATGATGAAGGACGTAACGGGCCGTTGGAACGAGGCAGCGAGCCGATCGTTGCCGAAGGGCACGTACGTGATTCGCGCCGGGCAGCCGTACGGGCTGGCGGCCTTCTATCTGCTCGAGCCGCAGAGCGAGGACGGACTGACGCAGTGGAGCTTCCTGGACGGCATCGTCGCGCCGCACGCCGATTTTCCGATAGCGCGCCTCACCAAGGCGGCGACGCTTCGCACACACGACGTCCACGACTGATGCTTCGCTCGACCCTCCTGTACCTCTCGAATCAGCCCCGGATCTTCCGCTTCGTTCGGAACAACAGGTTGGCGAAGAAGTTCGCGTCGCGATTCGTCGCGGGCGAGACGCTCGACGACGCGCTCGCCGCCGTGCGCGACCTCAACGCCAAGGGGATCACCGTCTCGCTCGATCTGCTCGGCGAGAGCGTGACGAACGAGCGCGAAGCGCGGGCGGCGGGAACCGAGTATGTCCGGATCCTCGATCGGATTCACCAGCAGTCGCTCGACGCAAACGTCTCGCTCAAGCTCACGGCGATGGGCCTCGACATCTCCGAGGAGCTTTGCATCTCGATCATGCATGACGTGCTCGACCGCGCCCGCGACTACGGCACGTTCGTGCGTCTCGACATGGAGTCGAGCGCGTACACGGATCGTACGCTCGCGCTGTTCTACGATCGCCTCTATCCCGCGTACAAGGAGAATGTCGGGATCGTGCTCCAGAGCTACCTCTACCGCACCTCGTCCGACGTCGAGCGCGCCATTCAGGCGAAGTGCCGCGTCCGCCTCTGCAAGGGCGCGTACAAGGAGCCGGCAGCGGTCGCCTTTCCGGAGAAGGGGGAAGTCGATAAGAATTACGTGAAATGCATGCAGTTGCTGATCGAGCAGGGCAACTATCCTGGCATCGCCACGCACGACCTCGCGATCATCGACCAGGCCAAGGCGTTCGTGACGTCGCACGACATCGATCGCTCACGGTTCGAGTTTCAGATGCTCTACGGCATTCGGCGCGACGTGCAGGCGCAGTTGGTGCGCGACGGGTATCGGATGCGCGTTTACGTGCCATTCGGCACGCAGTGGTACCCGTATCTCATGCGCCGTCTCGCCGAGCGTCCGGCGAACGTCGCATTCATCACCGGGAATGTCATGCGCGAGATGATTGGCCGCAGGAAGGCGTGATGTCACACGCGCGGTACCGGCCGCCCGATCATTCCAAGGGCGACGAGTCGACGATCGGCGGCTACATGGCCGTCCACGACCGGCCGGCCGCGTTCGAGGGGAGCGACGGCTTTTCCTATAGTGTAGAGATCATCGCCGAGGAGACCGGCGACGCGCCGGGCGAGTGGGGGGCGTTCTTCCTCTTCATCAAGTGGGCGCGCATCGGCGCGCAGACGCCCGAAGGCCATCTCGAGAGTGACTACCTCGCGCGCGCCCTATCCGAAACGGCCGCGCGCACGTCGCTCGGGCGCATGCCGCTCGGCGACGTGAAAGCGTTGCTCGATCACCTCATCGACGAGCGGCGTGGCCAGCCAGAGCGCCGATGGTGGGACGCGATGAATGACGAGAGCGGCGAGCGATGACCGGCGTGCGGGGAGTCGTTCTGAGTGGAGCCGGCGGCGCGTGGCAGGTGCGCACCGAGAGCGGCGAGACGCTCGAGGCATCGATGCGCGGGCGTTTGAAGAAGTCGAACAGCGGGAAGCGCGCGGATGGTTCGCTGCGCCGTGACACCGTGAGTGCCGCCGCGTCCACGCTCAAGCTCGCGGTGGGCGACGACGTGCTGCTCGAGACGGACGAGCGCGGCGAGGCGTGGGCGATCGCCGAAATCCTTCCGCGGCGCTCGCGCCTCGCGCGGCGCGCGCCCGGAGGAGGCCAGGGCGAGCGAATCGTCGCCGCGAATGTCGATCAGGTCGTCGTGGTGTTCGCCGCGGCGAAGCCCGAGCCGCACCCGCGCATGTTGGACCGCTTCCTCGTGATCGCCGAAGGCAACGATCTCTCGGCGCGCGTGGTCATCAACAAGGTGGAATTGGTCGGTGAGCCCGCCGCGCACGATCGCTTCAAATCATACGAGCGCGCCGGCTACCCTGTCTTTCACACGAGCGTCAAGGCCGGGATCGGGCTCGAGACGTTGCGCGGCGCGCTTGCCGGGCGCCGCTCGGTGTTCACCGGTCCGTCGGGCGTGGGGAAATCGTCGCTGCTCAATGCGTTGTTTCCGGAAGCGAACCTGCGCGTGGGCGCCATCAGCGAATCGGTGAACAAGGGTCGGCACACGACCGTCGGCGCGCTGATGCTGCCGCTGCCCAATCCCGAGGGCGGTTATGTGATCGACACGCCGGGGTTGCGCGAGATCGGCCTGTGGGAGTTGCCGTCGGCGCAGTTGGACTGGTGTTTTCCAGAAATGCGTCCGTATCGCGACGCGTGCCGTTTCGCCGACTGTCGTCACGTCGCGGAGCCCGACTGCGGTGTCCGCGAGGCGCTTCACACCGGCGCGATCAGTGAAGCGCGGTACGACAGCTATGTCCGCCTGCTCGAGGAAATGCAGACGGCGAGATAGAGAAGGGCGAGCGGCGAACGGCGAGCGGCGCACGGAACCAATCGAGGGTCGCGCAGGTACTTCGATCGTCGCACGCCGTACCCACCCCTCGCTCGAGCCCTGACGATGCGTGCTCATCTCCTCGCGGCGGCGCTCGTCGCCGCGACAGTCGGCGACCTCCGCGCGCAGTGCTCCGCTCCCATCCGGAAGCTCATCGGCGAGCGGAAATACGACGACGCGCGCGCGGCAACGCAGGCGCTGATCAACAAGAACAGCGCGGACGACGCCGCGCTGCACTGCATGGGCCGCATCTCCGCCGCGGAAGGCAAATCGAGCGATGCCGTCGACTGGCTCGAAAAAGCCGTCAAAGTCAACGACAAGAACGCGCTCCACCACGTGCAGCTCGGCAACGCGCTCGGTACCGAAGCTGAGAAGGCCAGCAAGCTGCGGCAGCCCTTTCTCGCTCGACGCATCAAGACGGAGTTCGAGCTGGCCGTCGCCTGCGATCCGAAGCTTGCGGATGCGCACGAGGGCCTCATGGAGTTCTATCTGCAAGCGCCCGGCTTCATGGGCGGAAGTTTGGAGAAAGCGAAAGAGCAAGCACAAATCATTGCGACGATCAATGCCTACGAAGGCCACGTCGCCGCCGCGTCCATCGCGCGCCACGAGAAGGACGTCGCGGGAGAACAGCGCGCGCTCGAGGGCGCGCTCGAGGCGGCGCCTGATACCGCGAACGCGTGGTATCAACTCGACCTGTTTTATCAGAATCAGCAAAAGTGGCCGGAAGCCTTCGCGCTGCTGGATCGCGCGCTCAAGGAGCGGCCGCCGACGGAGCTGGTCGGGTACTTCTACTACGGCAGAGCGTCAGCGCTCTCAGGCCAGAACCTCGAGCGCGGCGAGCGCGAGATGAAGGAATGGCTCGCCGCCGCCGGCCCGGCCGCGCCGACGGTGTCCCAGTCCGCAGCACACCTGCGGCTCGGGACGATCTATGAAAAGCAGGGGAAGAAGGACAGCGCGCGCGCCGAGTATCAGCTCGCCGTGAACCTCAATCCGAAGTCCGATGCGAAGAAAATGCTCGAGGCGCTAAAACCGTAGCGGATCGTTTTCGCCGCCCGCCGCCCGCCGCCCGCCGCCCGCCGCCCGCCGCCGCCCGCCGCCCGCCGCCCGCCGCCCGCCGCCCGCCGCCCGCCGTTGGCGGCCTCTACCAGCTCCCTCGCTCCCCCGCCATCGCGATCACCTTGCTCAGGCGGTCCGCGGCGTGGCGCCAGTTCACTTGAATCGCGAGCTCCGCATCGTCGGCCCGGCCCTCGTCGATCGCCGCGATGATGGTGTCGTGCTCGTAGACCGATGCGCGAATGTCGCCCGTCAACATGCTGATGTACATTCGGATGTACCGCTCGGCCTGCGGCTTCACGGCGTCGTGCAGCGCGAGCAGCCTCGGTCCGGCGCTCGCTTCGACGATGCGACGATGAAAGCGCTGGTCCGCGTCGTAGAGACTGCCGTGGTCGATCGGAACGGTCTTGCCCGCTTTGTGGAACTCGGCGTTGAGCGTCTTGAGATCTCGGACGAGGTTGCGCCGATCCGCCGGTGCGACGAGCGCCGCGCCGCGACCCCCCATGCCCTCGAGCGCGCCAACGATGTTCAGGAGCTCGTAGACGTCGTCGCGAGTGAGCGGCGCCACGGTCAGCCGTGACTGCTGCGCGCCCGGCGAGCCCATGACGTAGCCTTCCTGCTGCAATCGCTGCAGCGCCTCGCGCACCGGCGTGCGACTCACGCCGAGGCGGGTCGCGATCTCCGTCTCGACGATTCGGCTTCCAGGCGCCAGCAATCCCTGCACGATCAGATCGCGCAAGCGGACGTAGACCTGCTCCGGCCGGGACCCGTGCGGAGCGTCCGCCGCGCTTCCCATCGGAAGCTCGGACGCCGGCAGAATCGTTGGGGGGGAACCGCGGGAGGGGCCCTTTCGGGTGCTCATGGCACCCGCAATATACAGCCGCACTGTACGCCTGACGACAAGTCGAGCGTGGTTGCTCCGCCCCCAGCCCACCGCGACATTCAACCCGACTATGCGATGCCGCATCTGCCACCCACGCCAACATCCGGAACGGCGATGAGCTGGGCTCTCGAGGAGTTCTTCGCGGCGGTCGAAGATGAGTTCGGCGTCGCGGTCGGCGATTCGGATGAAGGCTATCTCGAGACCCCCGGCGCCGTCATAGACTTCGTCACGGACAACTCGTCGCCGACGGACGGGATGACCCCCGACGAGTTCCGCGACCACGTCGCCGGCGTCATCGGCGAGATCATGGCCCGAACCCTGGGCGTCACGCGGTACTCGGAAACCTCCCGCTTCATCCAGGACCTGCACGTTCGGTGAGCGCGCGACGGATTCTGCTGGCCGACGCCGACGCGTTCTTCGTGGCGGTCGCGCGGATGGTCGACCCAGAGGGAGCGGGGAAGGAGCCGCTCCTCATCGTCGGTGGCACCCGCGAGAGCCGCGGCGTCGTCTGCTCGGCGTCCTACGAGGCGAGAAAGTTCGGCGTTCGCTCCGCCATGCCCATCGCGCGAGCGCTGCGGCTGTGTCCACAAGCGATGTGCGTGCCCGTTCCGCGGCGCGCCTGCGCCGAAAAAAGCCGGGAGATCCGAGCGACGCTCGAGCGGTTCGCGCCGGTCGTCGAGGGCGCGAGTATCGACGAGTGGTACATGGACCTGGGCGGAACCGAAGGGCTCTACCATCACGAACCCCTCGACGCGACCGCGGCGACAATCCGGGACGCCGTCGTCCAGCGCACCACACTTTCGGTGTCCATCGGCGGCGGAACATCCAAGCTCGTCGCGAAGCTCGCCGTCGAGCGCGCGAAACCGAGGCCGGGCTCCGTGGCGACCGGTGTCCATGTCGTTGCAGCCGGCGACGAAGCGGCGTTTCTCGAGACCTTCGACCTCGCCGACATCCCGCACATCGGGCCGCGCTTCCAGGAACGGCTCGCCAAGCTCGGCATGCGCCGCGTGACCGACGTGCTGCCGTACGACGTGCCGGCGCTCACGCAGTGGCTCGGCGCTCGGGAGGCCGAGTGGCTGTTCGCCCGCGTGAGGGGAATCGACCACGGCGACGTCGAGTCACACGGCGAAGCAAAGAGCATCAGCCGCGACGAGACGTTTCCGGTGGACATCGACGACGATGACGAGCTGGCCCGCGAGCTGCTCGCCCTCGTCACCCGCGCGGCGACGGATCTCCGGGGGGACGGACTGACCGCGCGCACGATCACCGTGCGAATTCGGGATCGGGACTTCAAGACCCGGCAGGCCAGTCGCACGCTGCCGACCGCGGTGATTTCCGATCGCGTCATTCTCGAGGTGGCGCGAGCATTGCTCGCCAAGTTGAGAGCCGCCCGCCGGGTTCCCGCGCGTCTACTCGGCGTTGGACTGTCGTCGCTGGCCGTCGACGCGGCCGCAACGCAATTGGTCTTGTTCGAGTCGCGGAGCGAAAAGACCGACGAGACCGACCGCGACCGGGTGCTCGCTCACGCCGTCGACCGCGTTCGCGCACGGTTCGGCGACAAAGGGCTGCTTCCGGCGAGACTGGTCGACTAGCGTCGCGTTTTGCGGCGGCCCTTGCAGTTTGCGTCGAATAAGCCGCATGAACCGACGGCACGACGATCGAGTATTAATCAGTCAGGGAAATTCGCACCGATTGACGGTCGATACTGAACGACATGAGCCACCCTCGGGCTGGTACCAAAGAAACACCAAAGCAGCGCCTCGTGACCAACGCACGTTTTCGCAGCCTTTCCGATCCCGAGAGTCTCCGGGAGTTCACTAGCAAGTTGCGAGAAGGCATTTACATCTTCTCGCGCGACGGCCGGATTCTCGACGCGAATCCGGCGTTTCTGGCGATGCTTGGCGTCTCCTCGCTCGACGAGCTTGGCGCGAACGCGTCCGATCTCATCGTCGATCCGCGGCGGCGCGCGGAAGAGATTTCCCTCCTCGATCGCGATGGGTCGGTGCGCGAGTTCGAGGTTACGCTGACGCGCCCCGATGGCGAGCAGCGGACTGTCCTCGACACGTGCTATCTCATTCGCGATCCGGAAACCGGCGAGGAGTTCATCCACGGGATCGTCGTCGACATCAGCGCGCGCAAACGCCTCGAAGCGCAGCTGCGCGAGATGAGCACGCACGATCCGCTCACTGGCGCGCTGAATCGGCGCTATCTGATGGAGATCGAGGAGGGTTTCACTCGCGATCCGGTGCTCCGGTGCGGGTGCGTCTTCGTGGACATCGATCACTTCAAGCTCTACAACGATCTGCACGGCCACGCGGAAGGGGACGAAGTGTTGAAGCGTCTCGTGCGTTTTCTGATGCGTTACACGCGCAGCGAGGAGGCGGTGATTCGCCTCGGCGGCGACGAGTTCGTCGTCATTCTGCATGGCGCCGATGCGGCGGAGACGAAAGTCGTAGCGGACCGGTTCCGGGCCGAAGCGCTCGAGCATGCGCCAGTGCCGTTCTCGCTCGGCTGGTCGGCGCGGGAACCCGGTGAAACGGTGCAACGGATGCTCGATCGCGCCGATCGCGGCATGATGGCGGTTCGCGTGACGAAGCGTCAGAGCGACCCGCGCTCTCGCCTCCCGGCCGCTGGCGACTGATGCCCTCTCTGCTTCAGCGCACGTCGCCGACGGGCGTCCACACCATCACGCTCAATCGCCCGGAGCGGTTGAACGCGGTCGACCAGGCGCTTGCCGACGAGCTGCCTCGTGCGCTCGATGCAGCGGCGGCGGAAGATGCCGTGCGGGTCGTGCTCATCACCGGCGCCGGCCGAGGCTTCTGCTCGGGCCTCGATCTGTCCGCGCCCCCGCATCTTCCGGACGCCACGCGCGCGGAGCGACTCGACCCATTCGCGTGGGTTGGGCGCTGGGTGCTCTCCGTGATGCGGTGTGAAAAGCCGGTCATCGCCGCCGTGAATGGTCCGGCCGCGGGCGCAGGGTTTGGACTCGCATTGGCGGCCGACATCCGGCTCGTCGCGGCCGGCGCGCGACTCACCGCCGGCTACGTGCGTCGCGGGCTCAGCCCCGATGCCGGAGTGAGCTTTCTCCTTCCGCGTATCGTCGGCCTGTCGCGCGCTACCGAGCTCCTCTTCACTGGACGAGACATCGATGCCGCGGAAGCCGAGCGCATCGGGCTCGCGGCCATGGTCATCGCGGACGATGGCTTTGCGGACCATGCGTACGAGTACGCCGAGCGCCTCGCGGCGGGTCCGCCGAACGCGATGGCGCTCACGAAGCGCTTGCTGACGACGAGTCTCGAGACACCGGTCGAAGCGCAGCTCGAGCGAGAGCTCGCCTACATCAAGACGTGCTTCGCGTCGAGCGACGCCGCCGAGGCGCTGGCCGCTTTTTCCGAGAAGCGGCGGCCGCAGTTCGGCGGGCGTTAGCGCGCCCCTCCGCGATCTCCTCCATCGTTCGGCCGCTCGCGACCGACGTCGTCACGTCCGCGACGACGTCGTAGTCGTCCGTCGCGACCTCGTCGCGATGCTTGATCAAGAGCCACTGTGCGCGGCCGCGGGCATCCCGGCGTGTTCGCACGAGCACCCACCCGCCCTCGAGCCGCTTCCCGTGCATGAGAATCTTGAGGTTGCCGTGCTCGAGGCCTTCGCGTACCGCTGCTGCGCCGCCGCCCTCCTCGGGTTCATAGGTTCCTCGATCCCAGAGCATCACGGTTCCCGCGCCGTACTCGCCCTCGGGAATCGTTCCCTCGAAGGCGTTGTACTCGATCGGGTGGTCTTCGACCTCCATGGCCAGCCGGCGAACCTTGGGATCGTAGCTCGGGCCTTTGGGCACTGCCCAACTCTTCATCACGCCGTCCAACTCGAGACGAAGGTCGAAGTGCAGGTTCCTCGCGTCGTGTTTTTGAATGACGAAGCGCAGCCGCTTGGTCTGACGGCGCGTAGCGCCGCCGGCGGGCTCGCTGGTCTTCGCGAAGTTTCTCTTTCGCCGGTATTCGGTGAGCGGTTGCTTGCGCGGCATCGGGACGTGATCGCGTGTGAGTACGAGCCAGACACGGAATTTCCGGGCCGGTCGTTCCGAGCTTCACCCCGCTTCGCCGCTGGTCTGACTCACCGTGATCATCGCGACGCTCGTGAGAATGATCGCGGCCGCGGCGAGAGTTCTCGTGGTGACCGACTCCCCGGCGATCGCCCAGCCGAGAAACACGGCCACGAGCGGGTTCACGTACGCGTAGGTCGACGCTTTGGCGGGACTCACCGTCTTCAGCAGGTAGATGTACGCGGTGAATCCAATGAGTGAACCGAACGTCACGAGATACACCCAGCCAATCCACGACTGAATCGAGACCTGGCTGAGGTGGAGCTGGGCGCCCTCGCCACGGGCAATGCCGATGGCGAGAAGCGCGACACTTCCCCCGATCATCTGCAGCCCGGTGGACAGCGCCGCCGACTCCGGCCTGGCGCCGTAGCGGTTGAAGATCGATCCGCAGGCCCACGCGAGCGACGCGCCGACGAGCACCAGCGCCCCAACCAGATCGGCCGCGCCGCCGCCGCTCAGCGCGTTTGGCCCGACGAGCACGTAGAGCCCGGCCAGCCCAAGAAGAACGCCCGCGATGACCAACGCGCGCGGTCGCTCGCCGCTCGGTCTCACCCAATCGATGAGCACCATCCAGAGCGGCACCACCGCGACGAGCAGCGCCGCAAGTCCGGACGGCACTCGCTGCTCTGCCCAGCCGACGGCGCCGTTGCCGAGGCAGAGCATGAGGACGCCGGTGACTACGGCGTCCCGCCATTCCCGTCCCGTCGGCATCGGCGCGCCCCGCCGGCGAGCCCACGCATAGAGCAGTACGCCGGAGGCGACGAAGCGAGCACCCGCCATCAGGAATGGCGGCATCGTTTCGACCGCGTAGTGGATCGCGAGATACGTCGAGCCCCACACGACGTACACGGCGGCGAATGCGGCGAGGACGCGCGATCGCGACGACGGCGCCGTCGCGTCCGCTTGAAGCGTAGTCATCAGCGACGTGTCGTTGTGATCGTCATTCTCCTTCGATCAAACGACGGAGCTCTTCGACGTCGTAGGGACGCGCAACGAAGGCCGCGCCTTCGATTGGAGCGGGCGGTTTCTCCTCCACGGGTCCGACCGCCGACAGGACGAATCGCGCTTCCATGCAACCGTCCGTCGCCCGAAGCGCCGCGGCGATTGGAGTGCCGTCGCGGCCGAGCAGGCGGGCGTCGCACAGCACCGCGTCGAACGAGCTCTGGCTCGCCAAGCGAAGCGCGATCTCCCCGCTCCCCGCGTTGACGACCGCGTGTCCTCGAGCCGCCAGAAAGCGCTCGATGAATACGAGGTCGGACGCGCCGGGGTCGACGACGAGAACATCCAGTGCCCGCACCGCCTGTCCGGTTTGAGGCGAAGCCGGCGTTTCCGTAGCGACCGGCAGACTAACCACGAATCGCGCGCCGGTGTCTGCCGTGGTCTCGAGACAGATCGTTCCCCCGTGGTCGGCAACAATTCCGTGCACTACCGCCAGTCCCAACCCTGTTCCTTCACCTTCGTCCTTCGTCGTCCAAAACGGATCCCAGATTCGGGACTGCGCCGCCTCGGGAATTCCCGGGCCGTTGTCTTCGATCTCGATCACGACCTGGCCGCGGGCGTGGCGCGTCCGGATGACGACGCGAGGCGCCGCGCGCGTCTCGCGATCGGTGTTCGTCAAGGCGTGCTCCGCGTTGCTCAGCAGATTGAGGATCACCTGCTCGAGCTGCGCGCGGTCGCCAAACACCGGCGGCAACGCCGGCTGAAGCTCGACGACGCAGCCGATGCCGGCGGTCTCGAGCGCGTATCGCCGCGTGCGGGCGATGTATCCCACGATGTCGTTGACGTCGGTCGCGACGCGCCGCTCGACATCTCGCTTTCGCGTCAACGACAAGAGGTCTTTCACGATCGCCGCGGAGCGAATCGCTTCGTGGTTGATCGTTTCGAGCGCCGCGCGGTCCTCAGAGGGCCATGGCTTTCGCAACAGCAATTGCGTGAAGCCCATGATCGCGGCGAGCGGGTTGTTCAGCTCGTGCGCGACGCCGGCCAGCGTAGTTCCAAGGCTCGCCATTCGTTCGCTGCGGCGAAGGAGCTCGTCGTGCCGGCGCCGCTCGGTGACGTCTTCGACGATGCCGTCGTAGGCCTCGAGCGTGCCGTGCTCGTCGAGCACTCGTCGTACGGACACCCGGACGATGATCGCACTGCCATCACGCCGCTTCCATTGCGTGGTCACCCACTCCGGAATCGCGGGGGCTCGGCGGCTCGTGAGTCGGGCCCGTTCGGTTGGATCGAGATAGAGGTCCGTCGCGAGATCCAGCGCCATCAACTCATTGGCGCTCGCGTACCCGAGCATCGAAACGAGCACCAGATTCACGTCGACAAAATGGCCGTCGACGGTGGATCGATAGGCCCCATAGCCGATGCGCTCGACCAGCGAGGCATAGCGCGCTTCACTCCGCGCGAGCGCCGAGCGGTAGTGTTCGGCCAAATCGTGAGATTCAGAAACCAGATTCTGCGCGTCAGGACGATCGAGTTGCATGGCGAAAGACGGCAGAATCGTGGGCTGGGGGTCGGGAAAGATTAGCGTGTCAATCGTTGGAGCGAAACACAGGCATCTGTCCGACATTAAGTGCTCTGTTTCCACTTTAACGGTTTGTTTGGCAAGATATGACCAAAGTCCTAGCCAGAGGGTTGATTATAGTGTAGCGTCTTAGGACGGCTCGGAACGTCTCCAATCTGCCCAAAAGCTCGCCCCATTACTTTACCCATCAATTATTCACTAACGTGCAGTACGCAAATAACGCATTCGCTGAGCGTCACACTGCCTTCGAGCACGAAGCGATTCCGTGGATCGACGACGTCTATCGCTTTGCGCTCTCGCTGACGCGGGACGAGTCCGACGCAGACGACGTGGTGCAGGACACTTTCCTGCGCGCCTTCCGCTCATGGCATACCTATCTGCCGGGAAGCGACTGTCGCCGGTGGCTGTTCACCATCTGCCGCAATGTTTTCCTCCGCTCGCGCGAGCGCGCGCGGCCCACGGTGGAGCTCGACGGTACGGACGTCGACGTGGCCGCGACGAACTCGGTGTACGCGACGACCACCAGGGAAGCGTTCGACGACGCCTCGGCGCGGCTCGACCTCGGGCCGGCGATCGACGGCGCGTTGGCGAAGATTCCGGAGCCATTTCGCTCGACGCTGATCATCGTCGACGTCGAAGATCAGTCGTATGAAGCGGCGGCCGAAGCGCTGGGCGTGCCGATCGGCACCGTGCGGTCGCGCCTGTTCCGCGGGCGCCGGCTGATGCAGGAACAACTGCGCACGTTCGCGATGGACGCGGGGCTGGTGCGCAGCATGAGCTGCGCGATGCCAGCGGTCGCTAGTACGTCCGTCTACTGAAGCGCGTCAGGAAACGGGCGTCCACTGCTCGCGGCGCGAGGCCGGACCAGCGTCGCCGTTGAGAGTGACGCGCGTTTCCGCGACGATGTCCGGCGCGAGCGACGCCGCGACGGAGCAGTAGCGCTCGTACGAGAGCTGAACGGCGCGTTCGGCGTGCTCGCGCTCGATTCCGGCGCCCTCGATGCGATACTCGATGTCGAGGTGCATGACGCGTCGTGGAGCCTGTGGCCGGCGCTCCGCGGCGATGTGAATCGTCATGCGCTCGACCGGCGTCTTTCGCTTCGCGAGGATGTCGATGATGTCGACGGCCGAACAGGTCGCGAGCGCATTGAGGAGCGTCTCGACCGGACCCGGCGCCTCCTTAGCGCTCGCATCGATGCGATGCGTGCGCCCCGCAGGACCGGCGTCGAACAGACGATTGCCGCGCCACGTTACCTCGCTCCGTGTGATCACGGGACCGGGTACCGCAGCGCTCGGCCGCGGGGGCGGGAGATCTTCGTTCATCCGTTCCATGTGTTCGTCACTGACAGGTCCTATCCGATGCGCGTTGCGTTCGCTGCGGACGGCGAAGAAGTGGTCGTTCGGTGACCGTGCGAAAAAGATAACAGCCGGGTTCAGGCATGCTCGCGGATCCAACGCTCGACGCGATCCGCGAGCTGCTCCCACCCTGGTTCGACGATGAGCATGTGCCCATGCGCGGGCGCGACATCGAGCGGCGCGCCGTACCGGCGGGCGACACGCTCGACGACGCGCGCCGGGATGAAACGGTCGTCTTCTGCCGCGACCACCAAGAGCGGGCAGCGTACGCGCGCTGCATCGACGGGCACGCCAGTGATCGACATCTCGCGTCCCGCGCGGCCGCTATCAGGGATCGTCGCCGCGAGCAATGCCTCCTGCTCGTCGGGAGGAACGCGATTCATCGTGAGCGCACGCAGATCCTCGCGTCCGGGTCGCACGACGCGCGATCGCATGATGGCCGGCATGTATCTGAGCTGGCGAAGCGCCACTCGCGGCGAAAGGACGCTGATGCCGCGCGGCGGCGCCGGCGTGATCAACACCGCGGCGGCGATATCGCCGCGCTCCGCGAGCTTTTGCGCGATCAGGCCGCCCATCGAGTGGCCGACGACCGCCGCGGCGCCGATGTCGCGCGCGACCGCGGCCGCGTCGTCGACGAAGTCCTCGATCGAAGCAGTGCCGAGCTTCGTACCGGGGCGGCTTGCCGCGCGACCGCGCAGGTGGACCGCGAATGCCGGAACGCCATGCGCGGCGAAGCGCTCGAGCCACCGCGTCCAGATCGAGCCGTCAATGAAATAGCCGTGCACGAACAACACCGGGCCGTGGGTCGCCTCGCTCGGATTCGAACGCAGCACGGTGATGTGGCCGGCGCGAATGGTGTCGATCATCGCGGCATGTCGTGTGAGGACTCGAGCGAGAGTAGACTAGGTTTCCGGCATGAGGTCCGCGAGGCTTGGTCCGAGCATGGAGCCGTATTCGCGTCACGTGCTCGTTTGCGTCGGAGGATTCTGTTCGCCGGACCATCGCGGGCGCGAACTGTATCAGCTGTTGCCGGCCCTCCTGCAGCGCGAGGGTCTGCTCTTTGGGGCGGGCCGCGTGAAGCGAGGCGAGACGCCATGTCTCGGAGTGTGCGCGGGCGGGCCAGTCGTGGTCGTGTATCCCGAGGGGGTCTGGTATGGCGGTGTGACGCCGGCGCTCCTCGAGCGCATCGTCGTGGAACATCTGCGCGATGGTCGTGTCGTCGACGAGGCGGTGTTTCATCGTCTGTAGCGTTGCGGGACGGGATGCGGCGCGACACCTTTGCCCCATGAACGAGAGCGTTCTGTTCGAGCGAGTCATGGCCCACGGCCCAGCCGTGAGGATTCGCCGCACGACGGGGGTTGGCGTCACGCCCGTGGCGCTCGTGCTCGAGGTGGACCGGCGCGCGGGAACTCCACGAGAGGGTCAGGGGACGCCGCCGGCGTTGGCGACATGCGAGGCGCCGACGGAAGACGAGGCGATGGCGATGCTGGAGTCGCAGGCCCGCGACGATCGCATGGTCATCCAGCTGCTCCACGCCAAGGGGCTTCGCTAAACTTTCTTGACCGCGCTCGCGGCCGCGTCCAGATCGGCGAGCTCGTGCTCGACGATCCGCAAGAGGCGCGGCCAGACGTGCGTGGCTCGCTCGAGAAAGCTCCGCCGCGCCACGGTGGATTCGTGGAGGTATTGGCTCAGCCGGCGGTGCCCTTTGAGCGTGTTGCACGCATTACACGCGGTCACTAAGTTGCCCTCCGAGTGGTCGCCTCCGCCTACGCGGGGCTGCACATGGTCGAGCGTCAGCTCGTCAGCGGCGAACTGCTCACCGCAGTACACGCATCGGTATCCGTCGCGCTCGAAGATCTGGTTTCGCTTCAATGGACAATCTCCCGAAGTCCCGACGGATGTTGATGGACCGCGCGGGCAAGTATCTGCTGGATCAGTTGGATCCCGACAAGCCCGCCAGCGCCAACGACGACCCTCCGCGTTTGACCCTCAAAGCTCTCGAGAAGATCCGTATGTCCCGTTCGCGCGAACGCATTCTTGCCAACCTCGATGAGATGTATCGCGAAGCGTTCGAACGGGCGAAGGCCACGGGCGACGACGCGCAGATGGCCGCGCTGGATTTTGGCTACCGCCGCGAGCAGCTGTACTTCGAGATCCTGCTCGACGTCAGGGACGCGATCGAAAAGCGGTAGCCGACGGCTCAGGTATCCTTCGTCTCCTGCGTCGCCGCCGGTTCCTCCTTCTTCGGCCAGATCATCGACGCGGCGACGGCGGCCGCGAGCACGCCGACGATCACCAGCAACGACAGCGCGATGTCGATCTTGAAGTACTTCTCGCCGAGCATTTTCACGCCGACGAACGTGAGAATGACGGCGAGCCCGTACTTGAGCAGATGGAACCGGTCGACCACCGCGGCGAGCAGGAAGTAGAGCGATCGGAGCCCGAGAATCGCGAAGATGTTCGAGGTGAACACGATGAACGGGTCGCGCGTCACGCCGAAGATCGCCGGGATCGAGTCCACCGCGAACACGAGGTCGGTGAACTCGACCAGGATCAAAACGAGGAGAAGCGGTGTCGCGACGCGTCGGCCGGCTTCGATCACGAAGAACCGCTTGCCGTGATAGTCGCGTGAGAGCGGCAGAAGGCGCCGCACCAACCGAACGATCGGATTGTCGTTCCCGTCGAACTCGTCGTCGCTCTTGAACGCCATGCGCACGCCCGTAAAGACGAGCATCGCGCCGAACACATAGAGAATCCAGTGGAACCTGGCGAGCAACACCGCGCCAAGGCCGATGAAGATTCCTCGCATCGCCAGGGCGCCGAGAATGCCGTAGAACAGCACGCGGTGCTGGCAGATCTTCGGAACGCGGAAAAACTCGAAGATCAGGACGATGACGAAGATATTGTCGATGCTGAGCGATTCCTCGATCACATAGCCGGTGAGGAACGTCAGCCCCACTTCGTGCCCGTACAGCAGGTACAGGCCGGTGGCGAACGCGAGCGCGAGCGCGACCCAGACCGCGGTCCAGATCGCGGCTTCCTTTGGCCGAACCTCGTGCGCCTCGCGGTGGAAGACGCCGAGGTCGATCGCCAGCATCGCCAGAACGAACGCGATGAAGCCGACCCAGAACCAAATGTTCGTTGGAATCATGGCTTTCGGAAACCTATCCGAGAGCCAGGAACCTCGCTGCCTCAGGGCAGGGGAACGGCGAGCACGCGCGGCGCGCTGAGTTGCTTCGCGGCGATCCGCCGACCGCTGTCGTCGAACTTCTCCCACTGGCTGTTCGCGACATAGACGAACTGTCGTCCGACGACCGCGCCGATCGTCGGCTCGTCGGCGTCACGCCAATTCTGGTCGAGCACCTCGGCGCGCGTGATGCGCGACAGCGTGGAGTCGAGCATGAAGCGCATCACACGATTCGGCATCACACCATTTTGAACCGCGACGATCGCGCCGCGGTCCCACGCGATTCCGTCGCAGCCGAGCGACGTCGAATGTGGCGCATCGTCGAGGCGACTCACGGCGCCGCGCTGGAGGTCGACACGCAGCAGGCCGTGCGAGTAGTCCGCAAGAATCAGAAAGCGGCCGTCGGGCGTTGGCGCGAGTCCCTGCAAGGAATGAAAGCGCGCGTCTCGAATCGATTCGAGCGTGTCGCCATCGGGGCGCAGCCGATAGAGCACCGGATCATTCGAGTCGGTGACGAAGACGTCGCCGTGCGGACCCACGGCGAGATCGCCCAGCGCATGATCGCCGGGCGCGAGACGCCACCGACGTTCGACGTGTCCGTCGCTCAGTCGCACGCGAAGCAGCGAGGCGTCAGTCGTGTCGCCGCGCGAGAAGTCAGGATTCGCGCGAACCGGCGACGTCGTCACCCACAGCACACCGCGCGCCGTGTCGACGCGAACGCCAAGCAAGGAGCTCGAGCCCCTGCCGTCGCGCGGCCACAGCTCGTGCGTGGCCCCATCCGGATCTATGACGGCGACGGTGCGGTGACGAACGCTCGCGATGTAGATACGCCCATTGCGCGGATCGACGTCCATGCCCTCCGGCCAGAACGTGGAGTCTGCGAGCGTCGCGCGCATTCGACTGTTCACGATGAGCGCTCGGTTGGCATCGTGTCGAGCGCGAAGCTCGGCGAAGGCGGGCAGTGCACGAAGCGCCGTGAAGGTCGAGCTGTTCACATCGCGACCGAGCCCCAAGTCCGCATATTCGGCGAGCGCCGCGAGCGCGCTGCGCGAGTCACCGGTTCGCGCCGCCAGCACGGCCGCGGCCCACACATACGCGGGTTGGCGCGGCCACGCCGCGGCGGCATGCTCGACGTCCCGTCGCGCGGCCGCCGTATCGTGCTGCTGCAGCTCGGCGACCGCGCGCGCCCAGGCGCCGCGAGCGGCGCTCGCCGAGTCGACTTGCGGGATTCCCGTCTGCGCGGCGCCCGAAGTCGCGGCCAGCGCGAGCGCGGCAACGAATTGGAGGGGGCCACGGGCCGAATCGATCATGGCCCATCATGCCTGTGCGCGGGGATGCGGACACCGATTCGGGATGAGCCGAGAGCCGGCCGGGTTGCGGGGGCTACACCCGGGCCGAATCGTCTCATCCTCGGGATTGAACGCCTCGCACCTGAAGGGTATCGGGGGGCCGGTTCCGCCGCGATCCTTAAACCGTATGATGAGGCTGTGGACGACGTCGTACGCGCGGCGTGAGCGGGCCGGGTTCGCAAGCATTGCGAGCGTGGCCGCGCACGTGTTCGTGATCGCCGCGTGGGTCGTCGCGACGCTCCCATCGGCGCTGCTGCCGTCCGACGGCCTCACCAACCGCCTCTACTACATCCCGCCGCCGGACAAGCCGCCGCCCAGCCGAGAGAGTCGCGAGACGGTCACGTACGTCGCGCTCGACGGGCCAGGGCGCGGTCCAGGGCAGCCGACGATCGATGCGACCAAGCCGTTCACGCCGGCGCCGCCGCCGATCGACGCCGGTGGGGGAAAGGTCGACTCGACGCCGCCGTCTCCGCCGTCGACGCCCGTGGCCGAGCCGGAGCACAGCGCTGATTCCGTGTTCACGGAGCTCGAAGTCGACTCGGCGGTCGTGCGCTCGCAGCTGAGCGCGGCGCCGGCGTACCCGCTCGATCTGCTGGCGAAGCACATCGAGGGCATGACGGTCGTGCGCTACGTCGTCGACACGACCGGCTTCGCCGACACGGAGTCATTCAGCGTGGTGCGTACGACCGATCCCGGTTTCGCGCGCGCGGTTCGCGACGTGCTGCCCTTCATGCGCTTTTCGCCCGCCAAGATCGGCACCAAAAAGGTCCGGCAGATGGTCGAGCAGCCGTTCACGTTCAAGATCGCGCCGTCGATGGCGAGCGGCGTGAAACCGTAACCGCGACGGGTCACTCCGCGACTTCCGTCCGCGCGCCGAGGCGAGCGTGCAAGCGTTCGCGATACGTGCGTGACAGCCGAAGCTTCGCGCCGTTGCGCAGTATGACGATCGCGTCGCCGGCGAACCACGGCTGCACTTCCACGATGCGCTCGACGTTCACGATGTAGCGGCGGTGAATGCGCAGGAACACGCGCGGATCGAGCTGCGGCTCGATGCTCGCCGCGGTCATGCGGATGAGATGATTCGCATTCCCGACGTGCAAGCGCATGTAGTTGCCGTCGGTCTCCCACCAATCGATGTCGGCCGTCTTCACGATTCTCAGCGAGCCGTCGACCTTCACCGCGATGCGATCGAGCGGCTGGCGCGTCTGCGGCGCCGCGCTCGACATGTAGTCGGCGAGCAGCGCGCGGATGCGCTCATCGTCGCCGCCCCCGGCTCTCGAGCCGCCGTTCAGCCGCGCCTTGGCGCGCTCGAACGCTTCGCGAAACCGAGTGGTGTCGAAGGGCTTGAGGAGATAGTCGACCGCATGCACGTCGAAGGCGCGCACGGCGTATTGATCGAACGCGGTGACGAAGACGGTCGCCGGCGTGGCGTTCCCGGCGAGCTCGCGCAGCACGCCGAAGCCGTCGAGGTCGGGCATCTGGACGTCGAGAAAGAGCAGTTGGGGCGACAGAGCGAGCGTCTGTGCGACCGCTTCACGACCGCCCGCGCACGCGGCCACGACTTCGGCCTCGCCGGTCTCCTCGATGAGTCGTACGAGGCGGCGTCGCGCAATCTTTTCGTCGTCCGCGACGATGACAGTCAACATATCAGGCAATCAGGGTGACGCTGTACGCGCCGCTATCCCGCAGCGCCGCGACGGCGGTATCGAGTGCGCGTTCGCGCTCGGGGGTGACACCTCGCTCGTCCGTGCATTCGAGCGCGAGGCGCAAATAGTCGCCGAGTCGCATCAGTTGGCGCTCGGTGAGCGACGGATCTCGGCGGACCGTGCCCGCGATGCCGTCGAGCGAGCGAACGAGAACCGGAGGAATCGATTGCAGCTTCGCGGCTCGCTCCTGGGCCGCGGCGACCTCCGCCGTGAGCGACGCCGAATCGGCCTCGCGCGCCCGTAGCCACGCGAGGAGAACGCCGCGATGACTCAGCGACACCAGCACGAAAAAGATGAGGCAATCGACGAACAGAATGGGCAGCCACGCCAGCTCGAACGGACTGCCGGCGCGATTGGTGAGGTGTTGCACGAGTACGATGTGCGATATGGCGACCGCCATCCCGGCGACGGAATAAGCAGCCACGCCGCCCGCGACTCGCCCCTGGCGTATCGGCGCCCGCTTGGCCACGGCCAGGATGATCGGCGTGAACAGCATCCACACGAGCGCCGACGTCATGTCGTTCTTCGCGAGGGAAAGCCAGGTGCGATCGAGTTGGTGACGCAAGGTATCGTACAGCCAACTCTGCTGCGTCCACACCAATCCCCAGAGGAACCACACCGCGGGCATGGCGATCCACGGGCTGCGCAACGGCGCCGGCATCTCGAGAGGAACGAATGCCGAATCTCCGATCGACACGACCGGGGCCTCGCTGATCGTGGCGCCGAGCGGTTCGCCGCGCCGTCGCACGGGAATCGCCAGTTCCGCGATGGCGCCTTTCGTCGCGCTGTTCGACAGCCGAAGATGCTCGGGGTCTTCCCCGTACAGAATCGCCAACCGATCCCGGACGTTCGCCAACCCGATGCCACGTCCCGCCGACGAGGTCGCGCGATCCAGCCCGGCGCCGTTGTCGGAGACGCGAACCAGCAGCACGCCGTCGGACACGGTCGCCGTGATGTCGATCGTACCGGCGGACGTCCGCCCACTGAGTCCGTGGCGGATCGCATTCTCGATCAACGGCTGCAGCACGAACCGCGGCAGCAGGCAGTCCACGGCGGCATCGTCGACGTCGTACTCGATCGTGAGCCAGTCGGCGAACCGAATTCGCTGGATGTCGAGATACGGCTCGATGCCGACGATCTCTTCGCCCAAAGTCACTTCGTCGGTCTTGCGCGCCAGCGCGGTCCGGAAGATGTCGATCAGCTGCTGAAGGACGCGACTCGCGGTCGCCGGCGCGTCGAACGCCAGCTCGGAGACCGCGCCGAGCGAGTTGAAGAGGAAATGCGGTTGGAGCTGGGCCTCGAGATAGTCGAGGCGCGCTCGGCTCAGCGAGGTCTCGAGACGCCTGGCCAAGTGCTGGCGAGCGAGCAGCGCGCGCCGAACGAGGAGCGCTTCACCGATCGCGACCACGGCCAGGTAGCAGACGATGTCGAGGTCGACGTAGTAGACGAGATATGGCCAGAACGGAATCCGCGGCGGCATCTGAAAGATCGCGAGCGCCGCCACTCGCGAGATGTACGTGTCGAGGAAGGCCGCGACGACGAGCCACGGCAGGTGGAGCGCGACCGCACCGAGGAGATTTCGCGCCCGCGCGCGAACGCGTCCGTGCCACCAGATGATCCCCGCGGTGAACGCCGTCCACAACAAGGCCATCGCCAGGTCGAAGGCGAGCACCTGGTGAAGTCCGGAGGTTGGCGACGGGTTCAGCTCGTGCGAGACCGCGCCCTCCAACCCGAAGAACGCAAACCACGCCGCGAGCCCGATCAAACCGAAACGAGCTCGGCTCATCCGTGCGCTGGAAGCGTCAGGCATAGGTGAAAGCTCGCGACTGGACCGGGGGTTGTCGGCGGGGCGGGGGCCGGGCGCGCGCAGGCCGGGATGAGCCGTTCCCGTCCCGGGCGGATGGGACTAACCTACCACTCGATTCCCATGACCGCCGAACGCGCCTCTCCCGAATCCGAATCGACCGCGGTCGTCAACGCGCGCATCTGGACCGGCGACAATCGCCGCCGATGGGCGGACGCGCTGCTCACGAACGGCGAGCGAATCGCCGCGGTCGGATCCAGCGCCGAGGTCATGAAGCGAGCGGGCTCAGCGCCCGTCATCGACGCGGGCGGCAGGCTCGTGGTGCCGGGGTTCATCGACTCGCACATTCACTTTCTCGCCGGTGGGCTTGGCCTGTCGTCGGTTCAGCTTCGCGACGCGAAGACGCCGCAAGAGTTTGCGCGACGCATTGCCGAGTTCGCTCGCACGAGACCGGCGGGAACGTGGATTCGAAACGGCGACTGGGACCACGAGCTCTGGGGCGGCGAGCTCCCGCGCCGTGATTGGATCGACGCCGAGACGCCGGATCACCCGGTCTGGGTCAACCGGCTCGACGGGCACATGTCGCTCGCCAACAGCGCAGCGCTCCGCGCGGCCGGTGTCACGCGCGACACGGCGGATGTCGACGGCGGCACCATCGTGCGCGACGCGAACGGCGATCCGACGGGCATCCTCAAGGACAACGCCGAGCAACTCGTGTTGCGCGTCGCACCGCCACCGGGCGCCGGCGAGCTCGATCAGGCGCTCGACGCCGCGATGCGATTCGTCGCGAGCCACGGCGTGACGTCGGTGCACCACATGGGTACGTGGGAGGATCTCACGGTCTTCGAGCGCGCGCACGCGGCGAATCGTCTCGGAACGCGCATCTACGCCGCCGTGCCGATCCACACATGGCAGCGGCTCGCCGAGCGCGTGCATGCGACGGGCCTCGGCGATCATTGGCTCAAGATCGGCGGGCTCAAAGGATTCGTCGACGGCTCGCTCGGTTCGCACACGGCGGCGATGCTCGAACCCTATGACGACGCGCCGAACGATCGCGGACTGTTCGTGAACTCGATCGACGATCTCTACGCGTGGACCAAGAGCGGCGATGCGAATGGACTGCATCTCATCGTGCACGCCATCGGCGATCTGGCGATCAAAACGCAGCTCGACATCTATGAGCGCGTCGTCCGGGAGAACGGCACACGTGATCGACGATTTCGGATCGAGCACGCCCAGCATCTTCACTCCGGCGACGTGTCGCGCTTCAAGGCGCTCGGGGTGATCGCGAGCATGCAGCCGTATCACGCGATCGACGATGGCCGATGGGCGGAGCGCGTGATCGGCGCCGAGCGAGCGAGGCTCACGTACGCGTGTCGCGCGCTACTCGACGCGGGGGCCAGGCTGGCGTTCGGCAGTGATTGGTTCGTCGCCCCTCCGACGCCGCTCGAGGGGATTTACGCCGCGGTGACTCGGCGGACCATCGACGGAAAGCATCCGGGCGGCTGGATTCCGGACCAGCGCATCACCGTCGAAGAAGCGTTGAGCGCCTACACGCGCGATGCGGCGTACGCCTCGTACGAAGACTCGCACACGGGCTCACTCACCGCGGGGCGGTTGGCGGATTTCGTGATGATCGATCGCGACATCACGCGGATTCCCCCGGACGAGATCGCGGAGGCTCGCGTGGAGATGACGGTGGTGGGCGGACGCGTCGTTCACCGACGAGCCTGAAGGGTTTGGAGTTTGCGGTATGGCCTCGAACTCCGAACGCCGACCTGTCACCTCCTCACCCTCGAGCCTCTAGAACTGCGCGATCTCGATGCAGGCCTTCTTGATGTCGTCGATCTGCGGCAGAATCGCGTCTTCGAGGCGCGGCGCATAGCCGACGAAGGTGTCGGTCGACGCGATGCGCTTGACCGGCGCATCGAGCCAGGGGAAGCACTCATCGGCGATCCGCGCGGCGATCTCCGCGCCATAGCCCCACGAGATCGAGTCCTCGTACAGCACGATCGCGCGATTTGTCTTCTTGACCGACGAGTAGACCGCGTCTTGATCCCACGGGGACAGCGTACGCAGGTCGATGACTTCGACCGATAGCCCGGTCTCCGCGAGTTGGTTCGCGGCCGAGAAGGCGCGCTGTACCGTAGCGCCGTACGTGACGATCGTGACGTCGGTGCCTTCGCGCACCAGCTTCGCCTTGCCGAACGGAATCATGAAGTTCGGCCCCGGATACGCCGCCTTGTTGTACGTCTGGCGGTACAGGTGCTTGTGTTCGAGGAAGATGACCGGATCGTCGCACCGAATCGCCGTGCGGAGGAGGCCGTTGGCGTCGAGCGCGGTCGCGGGGCATACGACGCGCAGGCCGGGGCAGTGCGTGAACAGCGACGCGCCCGTCTGCGAGTGATAGATGGCGCCGCGGATGTAGCCGCCGTACGTCGTGCGCACGACGACGGCCGACGAAAAGTCCCCGTTCGACCGCCAGCGCATCGTCGCCAGCTCGTTGCGGAGCTGCATGTACGCCGGCCAGATGTAGTCGAAGAACTGGATCTCGACGACCGGCTTGAAGCCGCGAAGGGCGAGCCCGATCGCGCGGCCGACGATCGTCGCTTCGGCGAGCGGCGAATTGTAGACGCGCGACGCGCCGAACTCGCTTCTGCAGGCCCAGCGTCACGGTGAACACGCCGCCCTTGCCCTTGAGCGTCTCGAGGGCCGCCTCGCGCGACGCGTCGGCGACGTCTTCGCCGAAGATGAGGATCTTCTGATCGCGTCGCATCTCGTCGCGCATGCACGCGTTCAGGAGATCCACCATCGTCGTCTCGTTGCCGGAGAACTGCGGATCGTCCTCGGTGTCGAACTGCTCGCTCGTCGGATCGACGTCGGGCGAGTAGACGAAGTTCTCGACCGTCTCCGGCCCCGGCTGCTCGGCGGCGAGCGCCGCGTCCGTCGCGGCCTGCACCTCGGCCTCGATCTCCTCCTTGATCTTCGCGAGCTCCGCTTCGGTGGCGTGCCCTTCGGCGACGAGCCACTTGGGGAACGTCACGATCGGATCGCGCTTGGCCTCCTGCTTCGCGCTCGGACGGTGCTCGGTATTTCGTCTCCTGATCGGAGAGCGAATGCGAGTACGGCCGAATCACGTGCGCATGGACGAGCGCGGGTCCCTTCCGCTTGCGCGCGTGCTCGACGGCGCGCTGGAGCGTCTGGTAGCTCGCGATCAGATCGCAGCCGTCGACCTCTTCGACGTACAGGTCGGGGAAGGATCGAACGAGCTTCGAGATGCTGCCGCCCGCCGTGTTCACCTCGACCGGAACGGAGATCGCGTAGCCGTTGTCTTCGACCAGATAGACGATCGGCAGCTTGAGATTCGACGCGTTGTTGAGCGACTCCCAGAACTCGCCTTCGCTCGTCGTGCCGTCGCCGGTCGAGCAGAAGACGACCTCGTCCTTCTCGAACCCTTCGGTGATCCCGAGCTGCTTGGCGCGGAGAATCGCTTCGGCGCTGCCGACGGCTTGCAGGAACTGCGTGCCGGTCGGCGACGAGCTCGAGACGATGTTGAGCTTCTTGTGCCCCCAGTGGCTCGGCATCTGGCGGCCGCCGGAGTTGGGGTCCTTCGCGGCGCCGACAGCGGAGAGGAGCATCTCTTCGCCGGTCATGCCGAGCATGAGGCAAAGCGCGCGGTCGCGGTAGTACGTGTAGAACCAGTCGTACGACGGGCGGAAGATGAACCCGGCCGCCGTCAGCACGGCTTCGTGCCCGGCGCCCGAGATCTGAAAGAAGATCTTGTTCTGACCCTTGAGCTGGATCTCCTTGTCGTCCAGCCGACGGGACAGGAGCATCGTGCGATACGCGCCCACGAGCTGGTCGCGGGTGAGGCCGGCGGTGTTCTTCCGCTCGGCACGCGTCGTTGTCGCCATGGTTCTCCGGGGTGTCAGACCAATGCCGGAAAACTAACGTCCGATCGATCCGGCGGGGATTGGTCCTCGGGCGTCGAAACGCGATAACCGTCGCCGCCTGCGGACTTTGCGGCATACATCGCGGCGTCCGCGGCCTTGAGCAGATCCGCGGCCGTCATGGGCTGCTCGGCGGTGCCGGATCGTGCCGTGTGTTCTGCGTGCTCGCGATGCCGAGGCTCGCGCCGACCGATACCGCCGAGTCGTCCGTCGCGATCGGCTCGCGGATCGCCGCCAGCGATGCGGTCGGCGACGCTTCGAACTTCCGAGAGATCACGAACCTCGAGCAGGACGGCGAACTCGTCGCCGCCCAAGCCGCGCGATGACGTCGGTGCCGCGCGTCGACTCGCGAAGTCGCGTCGGCGACGGCCATGAGCACCGCGTCGCCCGCGGCGTGGCCGTGGGTGTCGTTCACCGGTTTGAAGCCGTCGAGGTCGAGATAGATCGCCACGACGTGGCGCTCGTCGCTCGGGTTTCGCGGCGCACGCGTGGACGCGAGCATCTCGTCGAGCGCGCCTCGAAGCGCGCACGATTCACCAGCCCCGTGAGCGGATCGTGGTCGGCGCGATGCGCGAGCGCCGCTTCGCGCGCTCGGCGGTGCGTGACGTCGCGCACGAGGAACTGCCGCACCAGCTCGCCGCCGCTCGCATCGGTGATCTCCGCGACCTCGACGTGGCGAACGCGCGCCGTCGAGCCGCGTGAAGGTGCCCGGACGCAACGCCGCCGGACTTGTCCGTCTCGCGCCGACCCTCTTCCAGGACGAGGAACCGATCGATCGGCGATCCGACGAGGTCCGTTCGCGTTCTTCGCGCCGGCGAGCGCGATCGCCGCGGGATTCACGGACGCGGATGCGCGTGTCCGCGCACATCAACACCGCGTCCGGCGCCAGCTCGACGAGCTTGCGATAACGCTCGTCGCTCGAGCTCTTCTCGTCGAGCGTGCGCTTGATGTAGGCGGAGACGCTGTCGGCGAGCTCGCGCAACTCGTGGCCGGCGACCTCGAAGCTCTCGTGCGACTCGTCGGCGATGCCGGAGCGCAGTTGCGTCTTGATCGCCTCGATGCGCTTGGCGAGCGAATGACTCACCTGCTGCCACGAGGTCCAGCCCACGATGACGAGCAACGCGTAGGACATGCGCGAGCAGCAGCCACGCCGTGCGCGCAGCCTGGTCGGCGAGCGCCTGGGCGTTGACGCCGACGATGACCACGGACCGCGGCTTGCCGGACAGGCTCGCGAACGGGCGCCGCGACGAGCAGATACGGAGTCCGCCGGCCGAGATCGTGATTCTCGTCGCTCGGTTGCGACGGCCAGGCCAACGCTCAGCTCTCGCTTGAGCGTCTGCGCATCGACGCGCGCGTTCGGCGAACGCGACCAGACAGCGGGGCTGACAGGCGTCCGTGCCGTCGACGACGAATCCGAATGCCGGATCTTTGGCGCGCAGGAGCCCGAGGCGGAGTTGGGCGTCGCCGCCAAGAAGACCCGAGCGGATTTCGATCGACGAGCTCGGCGAGCGAGCGAACGTCGGCCGCGTGACGCTTGGTCAGCTCGCCGAGGCCAGTGTGTACCACGGCGACGCTCGCGACCGCGGCGAGCATCGCGAATCCGAAGCCCAGCACGACGACCGTCCGCAGCGCGAGCACCGTCGCGATGCCGCGTCCGCGGCGGCGTGAGACCGGGATGACGACGGCGACGAGCACGAGCGGCGCGAGCGCCGCGAGGCCGAGCGGCAGCCACGCGTGCACCGGGAGAGCGAGGTGCGCCGACCATAGCCTCATTCAGAGAAGTTTCGGCGGACCGGGCGTACCGCTGAAGCCGCCGCCTCCTGGCACCAGCCATGCGAGCGACTGGGCCGGGAGGCATTCGATGACTCGCGACTTGGACCACTGCACGTTCTGCAACTTGATTCACGGCGCCGGTGAGGTCTCGGTCTGCCACGAGGACGCGGATGCGATCGCGTTCATGGACATTCAGCCGGTGAACAACGGGCACGTGCTCATCGTGCCGCGCGAGCACTACGAGTCGTTGCAGGAGGTGCCGCAGGAGATCGGGCTGCATCTCTTCAAGGTCACGATGCGATTAGCGAACGCCATCACGAACGTCTCGGGTTGTACGGATTTGAACATCGTCGTGAGCAGCGGCGCGGAAGCCGGCCAGGATGAGCCGCATTTCCACGTGCATCTCATTCCGCGACGCGTCGGGCGACGGCTTCGACATTCCGTTGCCGTTCGACGGCTCGTCGATGCCGGATCGCACCGTGCTGGACGCGTATGCGGCACGAATCATCGCGGCGCTCGACGATCCGGTGTGGCCCGGACACCGCGGCGCGAGCGCGCCCGGCGGCGCGCCCGGCAACGCGTCGCCGATCGACACCCCGCTCAAGGAAACCGAGCTGCCGCTCGAGGAAGGCGCACAGGGTGAGCTGGTGCGCAACGGATCGTCCAGAGAAGCTCGGGGTAGTGGATGACGAAAGTTGCGCGGCCGCCCACTTGCGCGTCCGTGAACAAGAATGCATCTGTATGGCGCGCGCGATCGCACCGCGCGCCCACAGGAGGCTGATGAGCCCACTCGTCCGACATCGAGTTCCATGTCGAGCGCCGCGATCATGCGAGCGGCGAGAGAGCTTCCGTCTCCCCAAGAGCCGCGACATCACTGATCGACGCGACACCCCGCCACGGGAATCTCCCGAGGCGGGGTGTCGCCTTTTTAGCGAGGTGACATTGTCACGACGTCGGCACTTTCACCGCTGCTCCCTCCAACGCCTGCCGCGGACGAACCGCCGGGCCAAGCCGATTCCCTCAGGGCATCAAAAACGAGCGATCAAACGCGCCACCATGCGCGACTGCGGCCGCCGCTGCGTCTACTGCGCGGCGCCGCTTGAATTCGATTTTGCCACGCTGGACCACGTTCATCCGCTCTCGCGCGGCGGCGCTCACGTTCCCGGGAACGTCGTGCTCGCCTGCGCGCGGTGCAATCGCCTCAAGGGCGACCTGCTTCCGACGGAGTTCTTCGGCCGATTTCCGTGGGCCGGCATGAACTTCATCCTGTACGCGCGTACGGTGCATCGCGCGCTCAAGCGATGTGCGCGACGCGCGGTCAGTCTCGCTTACGCGCACGCAGCGTAGTGCCGAGAGGCGAGCGGAGAACGGCGAGCGGCGATCGGAGCGCGTGAGGAGAAGGCGTGCGGCGTAACTGCTAACCGCGGTGGTTCGCCGTTCGCCGTTCGCCGCGCAGTCTAATAGTCGACCGGTCGCAAATACGATTCGCCGATCGCCGTTCCGCTGATCATGGCGACGGTGGGCAGTCGCCGCTTCCAGTGCGTGCTCTCGACTCGGCGTTTGACCGTCGCGACGTCCTCGGGATCGAACCCGCGCGCGACCAGCTCGTCGGCCGTGTAGCCGTGGAGCAGCCAGTTCAGAATCTCGTCCGCTTTGGCGTAGCTGATCCCGAAATCGCTCTCATCCGTTTGACCGACGACAAGATCCGCGGTCGGCGGCTTGCTGACGATGACGTCGGGAATGCCGAGGTGCTTCGCGAGCGCCCACACTTGCGTCTTCAAGAGATCGCCGAGCGGGTTGATCGGCGGTGAATCGTCGGCGTGCCAGGTGAAATAGCCGAACAGGCGCTCCGTCTTGTTGCCGGTGCCCAGCGGAATGCCCCGATGCTTCGCCGCGAGATCGAACAGCGTGATCATACGCATTCGCGCCATGACGTTGCCGCGACGTCCGGGCTCGGCGTCCGGTTCGTTCGACAAATAGCCGTCGACCGCGGCGCTGATGTCGATCGTTCGCGACTGAATGCCGGCCGCGTCGATGACGAGCTGCGCGTGCTCGAGGCTTTCCTTGCTCGACGTTCGGTACGGCAAGCGAACGCCGAGCACGTTCTGGGGGCCGAGGGCCCGCGCCGCGAGAAACGCGGTCACGGCCGAGTCGACGCCGCCGGAAACGCCGACGACGGCGCAGGAGAAGCCGCGCCGCTCCATCTCATCGCGCAGGAACTGCGTGAGCCATTCCTCGGTCAGCGCGCCGTCGATCTCGAGCGGCACGGGCGCTTTCTCGCACGACGGACCGAGGCGCACGACCGGAAACGGTCCCGCGCCACCGCCGCTCTTCGCGCGCGTCGCGAGGAGGCGCGATCGGCGCTGGGTCGAACGAGAGCGTCGTCGGCGCGCCGTTCGTCGCGGCGTCGAGACTCACGCGCAGATGCGGAACCATCGTCTCGAGATCGGCGATGAGCGGCATGTCGGCGCGGGCGCGGGTCACGTCGGCGAGGTCGATCGGTCGCGGAGAGAATCGCGTCCTCCCACAGCGGCGCCCGTCCGCGCGAGTCGCCCTTCGGCCCCGCGATGAACGAACCGCCGGGAAAGAGCTTACCGCCCTCGCTGCCGACGAGGCTCGTGAGGGTGACATACACGCCGTGCTCGTCGGCGATGTCGCGGATGAGACGATCCCATCGGCTCACGCTGGCGGGGCCGGGAACGTCGTCAGGCTTGGGCCACGCCCCGCGCGACGGCGGCGCGGCGCACACGAAGATGATCTGCGCGCCGTCGAGCGCCGCGATCGTCGCCGTCATGCTGTGCCAGGCGTCTTCGCAGACGAGCATCGCGGCGCGGCCCCATGGCGTGTCGAACGCGCGCACCTCGCGACCGCGCTCGACGAACCGCTCCTCGTCGAACAGACCGTAGGTCGGGAGAAACACCTTGCGATGCACGTGCCGAACGTCCGCGTCGCCCTCGCCCAGCGTCACGTACATCGAGCTGTTGTAGAGCTTGTTGTTCCAGATCTCGTAAAAGCCGACGACGACGTCGAGCGGCTTCGGTGCGCGAACCGACGCGCGATAGGCGGCGTCCAGGTCCTGCGCCAGCGTTCCCGCGGTCACGGCGTTGTCGCGGACGCCGCCTTCGAGGAAGTAGCCCGTCAGGGCGCTTTCGGCGAGGGCGAGCACCATGGGACGAGGGCTGAGCTCGTCGAGCTGGGCGAATACCGCCCTCAGCCGTTCGAGGTTACCGGAATAGTCGCCTTTTCGGGGCTTGAGCTGCGCCAGCGCCAGGTGAACGAGCGGAGCCATGGACGAAAAGTAGCGCCGCACCCATTCGGCGGTCAGGATCGTCAAATAGGGAACAGGGTATCTTACAGCGACCCCATGCTACGCCGACTCGCTCTCATCGCCGCGCTCGCCGCCCAGATGGCGGCGGCCGCGCAGGACACCGCGCACAAGACCGGCGAAGCCTGGCAGATCATTCAGCTGCCACAGTCGTCGCTCGTGTTCGCGCGCGACAATACGCTGATCGGCGAGATCGGCCACGAACTTCGCACGAGCGTGCCTCTCGCGTCGCTTCCGGCGTACGTTCCGCAGGCCTTCATCGCGATCGAGGACCAGCGCTTCTACGAGCACGACGGCGTCGATGTGAAGGCCGTCCTCGGCGCCATCAAGGGCAAGATCCTCAATCAGAACCGCGGCGGCGGCAGCACCATCACGCAGCAGCTCGTCGGGTACATGCATCCCGACATCATCGATCGCCGCGAGGTGAGCGGCGTGTCAGGCGTGAGCCGAAAGTTTCACGAGCAGCAGGCCGCTCGTGAGATGGAGAGGCACTACACCAAGAAGCAGATCCTCGAGGCCTACCTCAATCAGATCAACCTCGGCCGCGGCTGGTTCGGTGTCGAGGCGGCCGCGCGCCACTACTTCGGGCATCACGCGGACCAGCTCACGCTGGCCGAAGCCGCGACGCTCGCGGGGTTGCCGAAATCCCAGCCGCAGTACGATCCGATTTCGCAAGCCGGCCGCGTCAAAGGAACGTCGCAATCTGATTCTGCAGAAGATGGCGGAGCAGGGCCTCATCACCCAGGCGCTCGCCGACAAGACGAAGCTCGAGCCCGTCGTCACCGCGCCGAACGCCGGCATGTCCGCGCAGTCGGGCTATTTCGTCGACGCGGTGAAGGCGCAGGCCGAGCGGGCCGGCATCCCGATGATGAACGGCGGCTATCGGCATTTACACCACGCTCGATCCGGCGCTGCAGCGGCAAGCCGTCACCGCGATCGTCGAGGGCACGAACAGAATCGAAGCGGAGAAGGGATACAAGCATCTCACGCAAGCCGCCGCGAAGGGGTCGAGTCGGACTATCTCCAGGCGATGGCCGTGGCGATCGATCCGTTCACCGGCGACGTTCGCGCGCTCGTTGGTGGCCGCAACTACGCGCGCGCGCCGTACAACCGCGCAATCACGTCGATCCGCCAGCCGGGCTCCTCGATCAAGCCGATCGTGTACTCGAAAGCCATCGAAGACAGCATTCCGGCGAACACGATCATTCCAGACACGGCGCTGACGATCCCGCTGCCGTCGGGCGACGACTATAAGCCGGAAGAGAACGACTCGAAGTTTTGGGGCATGACGACGTGGGTCGAAGGCAAGCCGACGACGACGGCGATGACGATGCGCGAAGGCCTCATGCACTCACGCAACATGGTCGCGATTCAACTCGGCCAGCGCGTCGGCATGGATTCGGTGGCAGCGCTCGCGGAGCGCATGGGCATCACGACGCCGATGCTGCCGGTGCCGTCGAGCGCGATCGGCGCGTCGGAAGTGCATCCCATCGAGCTCGTCGCCGCGTACACCGCGTTCGCCAACAACGGCCAGGTGGTGCAGCCGCGCTTCATCACGCGGATCGAAGATCTCTACGGACGGAAGATGTTCGAGCGGCCGGCCTCGACGCCGCAGCAAGTGTTGGATCCGCGGGTCGCGTTCATCGTGCGCGACATGATGCGCGACGGCGCGGAACACGGCACGGGATACAAGGCGCGCGAGCTCGTTCCGTCCGACGTTCCGATCGCCGGAAAGACGGGCACGACGAACGACAACGTCGATGTCTGGTTCGTCGGCATGACGCCCGACGTCGTGGCCGGCGTGTGGCTCGGCTTCGACAAGCCGAAGACGATCGCGAAGGGCGCCGTTGGCGGCGGACTCGCCGCTCCGATCTGGGGCCAGATGATCGGCCGTTACTATGCCGGCAGATCGGCGAACGCGTGGGCGCCTGCACCCGACGGTCTCGTATACGCGGAGCTCGATCGCTCGACGGCGCAACTGGCTACGCCGCAGACCCTGCCGAGTGACCGCTACGTCGAGTACTTCCTCGCCGGCACGGAGCCCGCCCAACTGCGGAACAACCCGTGGACGGTTCCGCAATGGGGTCCGTTGTTCATGCCCGTGCGGCCGCGCCCGCGGAACTAGGCCGGTCGGTAGACTCACTCCTGGGCGCATAGCGCCCGCTCGCAATCCAACCGAGCTGAACATTCGTCATGCCTATCATTGGGGCGGCCAAGCCATCGACCAGCGTCAGGGATAAAATCGCGCGACCAGATACCGCAGTTGCCCGACCAGCGTGGGCCTTGTTGGGGGTACTCGGCGGAGCGTTCGTGCTCATGGGCCTCGCCGACATCCTGCTGGGCATCTTTCCGACGGCTATGGGAGATCCCGAGTGGGAGTTCGGCGTCATCTCGTCCATTCTCAACGGCTTCGCGATTCCGACGATGGGCGCCTATCTCCTTCTGTCGTGGCTGCTCGCCACAGGCAAAGTGATTTGGTCCCGTGTGGTCGGGATCGTGGCGATCTTCGTCGCATGCTTGCTCATCGCGCTCGCCATTCTGTACGCCACGGCCATTCCGCTTGCCCTCAAGTCGGTCGAGCAGAACGCCACGCTGCTCCTCGGGATGCAGAAGGCGATGATAAAAGCGGCCGTGTTGCTGGTGTCGTACATCTGCCTCTTTGTCTTGGCTGGTATGAGAGGTCTGGCCCGCTGAGTGATGCGTTCGCGCTACACTTTAGCTCCAAACTATTGGATCCAACGTGTATGAGACTTCATAAGTCGTTGGCTGACAATCGGATGCGATTGTTTTTGAGAATTCTTGTCGCCGCCGTAATTTGTCGCTCGTGAAAACACGCTTCCTATCTATCGCGCTCGCCGCATCCCTCGCCGCGCCGTTTGCTTCGGCACGGGCGGTCGGCACTCAGACGTACAACGTCTGCGGTGGGTCGTACGCCAGTTGGACGGGATTCGCGTTCTGTGCCTCGGTGCAGGTGAGTGTCATCGCCAAGGGCGGGAACGTGTGGAACGTCGCCATGCAGATCGCCAACCTGTCCGGAACGAACGGGTCGTACTCCGGTTCGCTCTTCGCGGAGATCGGCATCGACAATCTCTTCAACACGTTCGCTAACCCCACCAACATTCTCGTGACGCAGGGCGGCTCGACGATCTGCTCTAACGCGTCGAACAGCCAGCAGGGCAATGCGAAGTGCTGGAACGTGTCGACGAATCAGTCGGCCGCCGGCGGCATCAACGTCGACCTCCTCGCGAACACGTCGAACGGCGTCAATCTTTCCGTTTCCAGTCAGTGCTCGGGCGCCAACAAATACGTCTACACGTGCCTTGGGTCGGCACCGGTCACGATCTCGTTCGACGTCAACAAAGATTTCGATCCGACCAAGGTCGGCGATGTGTACATCAAGGCGCAGGGCCAACTGGGTTCCACCGAGTGTGAAACCGGAACGAACGTCGCGTCCGGGCTGCAGTGCACGTCGCCTCCCGTGACCTCGACACCCGAGCCGGCAACCTTGACGATGTTGGGCACCGGGATCGCAGCCCTTGCCGTCAGGACTCGGCGACGGCGAACGATTCGCGACGTCGATGAATCGGCGGTCGACTAGCGACTTTCGCTCACGCTCCTCGAATGATCACGGCCTCGGCGCTCGCCGGGGCCGCCGTTTTTTCCGGAGCTGCGTCGGCGCGGCTACTTCCGGAGCCACACCCACACCCGCACGTCGCATCCGTAGCCGTGCGTAGGAAGCGAGGGCAGGCGCTGACCGTTCATGTCGAGCGTACCGGGCGTCGGCACGCGCAGCGACGTCTCGTCGCTCGTGATTATCGACTTCGGCGGGTAGAGCTCGAGCAGCTCGATGTCGGCGGCCTCGATGTCCCAGATCGGGTGCACGCGCGGGCCGCCATCGATGATGGCGAGACAATCGCCGTCGACCGGCATGCCGACGCCCGACGTGACGAGCTGGCTCAACTCGGTCATGCTGGTCTTCGCGAGAACCTCGCGAGTGTAGATCTTCGACATTGGCGTGCGGCGAATGAGGCGACCGTTCAGCGCCTCGAACGCGGCGGCGTCGCGATGGCGGCCCGCATCGCTTCCCGGCTGAAGCCACATGGTGATGCGCCGCCCGCTGTCCGGCGGAATGGTCACGCTCATCATGCGGGAGTCATAGCCTGGCCGCGTCACGCGGACGACATAACGTCCCGAATGCAGATCGATGAAGAATCGCCCCAACGAGTCGGTAACAGCGCGCCGGTCGGTTCCCAGCACAGTCACCTGAGCCCCCGCGACGATGTTGTACGCCGTGTCCCCGACCACTCCGCTCAGCCCTCCCAATACCGCAGACGCGACGACCGGCGAGAGGACGTGCGCCGTCGGCACAAGTGAGAAGCGGGTCATTCCGCCGTCGGGTCCAACCACCACCGTTCGAACCTGTGGCGCGAATCCGATGCGCCGCGCGCTCACGGAATAGCGCCCGGGTTTGACGTCGCTGAAGCGAAATGCACCGTCCGCGCCCGTGATGGTGCGACGCTTGAGCGACGCAATGCTGACGTCCGCGCTGTCGATTGGAATGCCCGCGGTGTCCGTGACGACGCCCGCCACGATCGGTACGCGCGCCGACGTGGCGGGCTGCTGCGACCACGCATTGCCGGCAACCGCAAGGAACATCACGGCCGGAACAATGCTTCGCCGGATGATTCTCCCGCCCACGATGCAGTTCACGCGTGGCATCACTCGGTCGCCCGTACGAGAGACGGATGACTACTTCGATTCGAAGTTGAGATTCGAGGGGCCGGTCGGTAGCCCCGCGACTGCATTGGCGACCGTCACGGAATCCACGCCGAGATCCTGATAGCCGACGAGCTGATTCGTCGTTGGTCCGGTTGCCGGGATCACCTCGAACGTCATGTCGTCGACGAGGAACTCACCGCGTCCGCTCATCAGCGCCCCGAACAGGATGCCGAGGGCGTCCGGAGGAACGTCGAGAATGATCTCCACCTGATGCCAGTCGGCGGTGCCGAGCAATGGTCGCGTCGAAAAATTGTCGAAGGCCTGCATTACACCGGGGCCGTCCACTCGCATCCAGAGCCCGATGTCGGAACCGGTGATGCCGACCTGTCGTACCCAACCACGAAGGCGGAGACGCTTTCCGCGATACGGATCGGCTCGAAGCTCCTGCGCGACGCCGTTGAAGCGAAGCACGCTCGTATCGGTGCCGCCAATCGCCAATGCATAGCGACCGCCGTGGGCATGGCCGTCGGTGCCGACGACGTATGTGGCCTGAGCGCCGCCGACGCGAAACCATCCGGTGGGAATCCCAGCGTCGATCGTGAGGATGCTTGGTCCCGTCATGGTGTCGGATCCGCAGGCGAGCGATCCAGCGACGGCTATCGCCGCGGCGACGAGGGCCCAGCGAGTTCGCAGCATCATCGAGAGGTCCTCCGCGAGAGTGTCTTGGTATGCTTGTTTGCATACACTACAACGCGAGGGGGAAACCGGGAAGAGGGAAAGCGGGAAGGGAAGAGGGGGACGGGATTTGGAATCCCGTCCCCCTCTTTCCCTCCCGCTTCCTTCTTCCGGCTAGGCGACTTTCGGCTGCTCCGCCTTCTTCTCCATCTCTTCCATGAGCGTCGGGTGGAGATTCTGGGCTTCTCCGAGGGGCACCAACGCAATCTCGAACACCTCGTCGAGCGTGGAGACGCAGTGGAACGTGAGCTGCTTGCGGACCTCCTCCGGGATGTCCTCCATGTCCGCTTCGTTGTCCTTCGGCAGAATGATCGTCGAAATGCCAGCGCGATGCGCGCCGAGCACTTTCTCCTTCAAACCGCCGATCGGCAGCACGCGGCCACGCAAGGTGATCTCGCCGGTCATCGCGACGTCCTTGCGTACCGCCCGACCGGACATCGCGCTCACCAGCGCGGTCGACATCGTGGTCCCGGCGGACGGACCGTCCTTCGGGATCGCACCCTGCGGCACGTGGATGTGCACCTCGATCGAGCCGAGGCGCTCCTCCGGAATCTTGAGCGTCGACGCGTGCGTCGCGGCGTACGTCAGCGCAGCCCGCGCCGACTCCTTCATCACGTCGCCGAGCTGTCCGGTGAGAATGAGCGAGAGATTGCCCCACCCGCTCACCTGCGACTTGTCGTCGTCGCTGGAGCGCTGTCCGTAGCCGAAGAGCCGGCGAATCGCCGCTTCGACGAACATGATGTCACCGCCCGCCGGCGTGTAGTACATGCCGGTCGCGACGCCCACCTCGTTCTCCTCGGCCGCGCGTTCGGGGTGCACCTTCGGCCGGCCGAGCAGGTCGCGCACTTCATGCGCGTCGATCTTGCCGTCTTCGATCACCTTGGGATCGCCGGCGGCGATCCGACGCGCCACCTTGCGCGCGACGGCACCGACCTGCCGCTCGAGCTGGCGGACGCCCGCCTCGCGCGTGTACTTGCTGATGATCGCGGTCACGGCGTCGTCGGTGAACGACACGTTCTTGTCGCCCAGACCCGACTCCTCCATCTGCCGCGGGATCAGATACTTCTTGGCGATCTCGGCCTTTTCTCGCTCCGTATAGCCCGCGAACTCGACGACTTCCATGCGGTCGAGCAGCGGGCCGGGAATGTTCTGGATGAAGTTGGCGGTCGCGACGAACAGCACCTCGCTGAGGTCGAACGGCACGCCGAGATAATGGTCGGTGAAATTGTCGTTCTGGGCCGGGTCGAGCACTTCGAGCAACGCGCTCGCGGGATCGCCCTGGAACGACACGCCGAGCTTGTCGACTTCGTCGAGCAGGAAGACGGGATTCTTGGTGCCTGCCTGCTTCATGCCTTGAACGATTCGACCGGGCATCGCGCCGACGTACGTGCGCCGGTGACCACGGATGTCGGCCTCGTCGCGCGCGCCGCCGAGGGCGACGCGGACGTACTCGCGTCCGAGCGAGCGGGCAATCGACTTCGCGATCGACGTCTTGCCGACGCCGGGCGGTCCGACGAACAGCAGAATGGGCCCCTTCGCCATCGCGCGCGCTTTCGCTTCCTTCGCGTCGGTGATCGAGCGTTCCTGGTTGTTTCCGCTGCCGAGCTGCGGCGTCGCGTCTTCCTTCGTCGCCCTGAGCTTCGAGATCGACATCTCGCCCGTCTGCTTGAGCTCGTTTTCCATCTGCTGCGCGCGAAGCTGGCGCACCGCGAGGAACTCGAGCACGCGATCCTTCACGTCGGGCAACCCGTAGTGGTCCTCATCGAGGACCTTCTGTGCGTTGTTGAGATCCAGATTGTCGTCCGACCGGTTGTTCCACGGCAGCTCGGCGATCCACTCGAGGTACGTGCGGATCACCTGCGCTTCCATGGATTCGCGGCCGGAGCGTTCGAGGCGGCCAAGCTCGCGCTCGACCTCCTGACGCGCCTCTTTCGGTAGATCGAGCTTGTTGAGCTTTTCGCGAAGCTCGACCATTTCCTTGGATTGGTCGTCGTCGCCGAGCTCCTTCTGGATCGCCTTCATCTGCTCGCGGAGATACATCTCGCGCTGGCGCTCGCCGAGCTCTTCCTGCACCTGCGACTTGATCTCCTCCTGCATCTCGAGCATGCCGATCTGCTTCTGGACATGGACGAGCACGCGCCGCAGGCGCTCTTCGACGCTCAGCGTTTCGAGGAGGCCCTGCTTTTCAGCCGGCGGCAGCTCGATGTAGCCCGCGACGAGATCGGCGAAGCGGCCAGGATCGGTCACCGCATCGAGCACCTGGTGAACCACCTCCTCCGGCAAGCCGCGACGCTCACCGAGCTCGGCGGCCCGTTCGCGCAGCTCCTTGTGGAGCGCCACGAACGACGGGTCGTTCTCGCTCAGGGGCTTCATCTCGTCGACCGGCATGACGACGGCGCTCAAGAAGCCTTCGGTCGTGTTGTATTGCAACGACGTGGCGCGCTGCTCGCCCTGGAGCAGCAACTGCACTCCGCCCAAGCCGCGCTGGATCTGTCCGATGCGCGCGATCACACCCATCGAATACAGGATGTCTGGCGTGGGCTCGTCGGTATTGTCTCGCTGCGCGACCGCGAAGACGAGCCGGTCGCCCTTCAGCGCCGACTCGATCGCGCGCAGCGTCCCTGGCCGCCCCGCCGCGATTGGCGCGGTGAGGCCAGGGAAGATGACGGTACCCCGTAAGGGGAGAACCGGTAGAGTCTGGCGATTAGCCATGGGGATTTCCGAGAAAGAAAGAACCTGCAGCAACAAGCGATGGACGGCCAGCGCTCCCCCAACCGCGCAGGGCGAATCAACTGTTCAGCGTCGAGTCGCACTGCCGGACCGGGAAACCGCTCAAGCCGCCCACCAGTTGCCGAGGTAATGCGCACACTCCATTCCATGAAGCCCCGTCACCCTGGCAGCATTCCGGCGCTCGATCTGCCGTTCCGTGGGGAGGTGCTGCCGCCCCGGCGCGCATCCTTTCCGGAAGTTTAGCCGGGTGCTAAAATGCTTCATCCCCGCCCGTCCGCCCCCGGAACCCGAGCCAGTCGATTGTCGGATCCTGCCGTTCCGTCCTCTGATTCCGAGCTGCGCACGCATGTGGAGCGCGTGCTCAGCCCGCACTATGAATTGGACACAGAGATCGGACGCGGCGGAATGGGCGTGGTCTATCGCGCCAAAGACCGCCGTCTCAAGCGGACGGTCGCGATCAAGGTCCTGCCGCCCGAGCTCGCATTTCGAAGCGAGATCAAGACGCGCTTTTTGCGCGAAGCCGAAACCGCGGCCCAGCTGAATCACCCCAACATCGTCGACATCTACGCCGTCGACGAGGCCGAAGGCCTCGTCTTCTTCGTGATGGCGTACATCACGGGCGACAACCTGGCCAAGCGCGTGCACGATCACGGCGCGTTGTCCGTCGACGAAACGCGCCGAACCCTGCGTGATGTTGCCGATGCGCTCGCCTACGCGCACGAGCGCGGCGTGATCCATCGCGACATCAAGCCCGACAATATTCTGATCGACGCGCAAAGCGGACGTCCGATGGTGACGGACTTCGGCATCGCGCGCGCGGTGACCGACGGCGACTCGCGTCTGACCGCCACCGGGATCGCGATCGGCACGCCGACGTACATGTCGCCGGAGCAGGCCGCCGGCGAACGCACCATCGACGGCCGCAGCGATCTCTATTCGCTCGGCATCGTCGGATACCAGATGCTGACTGGCGAGCCGCCGTTCCTCGCCAACAGCACGCCGGCGATTCTGGTCAAGCACATCTCGGAGCGCCCGACACCGCTCGAGCAGCGCCGCGCCGACGTGCCGCAGGACCTCGCGCGCGTCATCATGCTGCTGCTCGAGAAGGACCCGGCGAACCGCTTCCCATCGGCGTCCTCGGTCGTGTCGGCGCTCGACAGCGGCACGGTGCCGAGCTTCTCTCGGCCGTCGATGCCGGTGCAGACGGACGCGACGCTCGAGACGACGCCGCGCCGAACGTCGTCGCCGTATGCCACGGCGCGCACGGAGGATCTGTACGCCGCGCCCGCGCCGACGCCTGAAGAATGGCGCCGCTGGGAAGCGCCGCAGGTCGTCAAGTTCCGCCGCAAGCTCGCGCCATACCTCTTCGTGAACGGTGTGATCGTGATCGCGTCGCTCGTCGGCGACAGCGATTTCTTCGGCATCACCGTGCTGTGGAGCATTTACCTCGCGTTCAAGTACGCGAAGCTCTGGGCCGACGGCTACGATTGGCGCGACGTGTTCCGGCAGCCGCGCGACCGCGACCTGATCGATGTCGCCGACGACGCGCTCACCTACGTGCGCGCGATGTTCGACCGCAACCAGCGCCAGGTGATGCGCGAGCAACGCCGCGCCCGGCTCGGAAAGCGATCGACGCCGCCGGCGACGGCGCTTCCGCGCTACGGCGGCTCAATGGCCAGCGACGACGTCGTCACCGCGGCGGGGAGCTACGGCGACCGCGTTCGTCGAGCCGAGGCGGATCGCAACGAGGTGTTGCGTCTTCTCGAACGCATGCCGTCGGCGGAGCGATCGCGCATTCCCGACGTCGGACGTTCCGCGGACGCGCTCGCCGAAAAGGTGAAGTATCTCGCGATCGCGCTGGCCGACCTCGATCGGAGCGCGTCCGCCGGCGGCGCGGATTCCATCGAGGCCGAGATCGCGCGCCTCGAGAATGCGGCGAATCCGCTCGACGAGAGCGGCAGCGACGAGCGCGTGAAGCGGCTCGCGTTTCTCAAGCGGCAGCGGCGCGCCCTCGCCGACGTCGTCAGCCGTCGCGACGCCGTCGCGGCCAAGCTGGAGACCTGCGTCGTCGCGCTCCAGAACATCAAACTCGACCTCATTCGGCTCAACGCGGGCTCACAGACGCCGCAACACATCACGTCGTTGGCGATGGACGCGCTCAACCTTGCCGAGAGCGTCGACAGCGCGCTCTACGTGGCCGACGAGATGCGCAACACGGGAACGCGCACGGCGAGCCGCCAGGCCGCGCGGTAGCGGTTTGCTCCCGTGAATGACTATCTGCGCGACCGCGTGACCGTCGCGGTCGGCAACCACTACCTCATCGAGAGTGAGGTCGGACGCGGCGGCATGGCCGTCGTGTATCGTGCCACGGACCTTCGCCTGCACCGCACCGTGGCCATCAAAGTGCTGCCGCCGGACGTGGCGTTCAACGGGGACGTCCGCACGCGATTCATTCGCGAAGCGCAGACCGCGGCGCAGCTCAGCCATCCGAACATCGTTCCGATCTATGCCGTCGACGACAACGACGGCGGCAGCCTCGTCTACTTCGTCATGGCGTTCATCGACGGCGAGAGCCTCGGCATACGGCTGTCGAGGGAAGGAGCCTGGCCCATAGAACGCACGGTCCGCGTGCTGCGCGACGTCGCTGACGCGCTCGCCTACGCGCACGCGCGCGGCGTGGTGCATCGCGACATCAAGCCGGACAACATTCTGATCGATCGGGCGAGCGGCCGGCCGATGGTCACGGACTTCGGCATCGCGCGCGCGGCCGCCGGCGAATCGCGATTGACGGTCACCGGCGTCGCGGTCGGAACGCCTGCCTACATGTCACCGGAGCAAGCGCTCGGTGAGCGCGAGGTCGACGGGCGCAGCGATCTCTATTCACTCGCCGTGGTGGGCTATCACATGCTCGCCGGCGACACGCCGTTCAAGGCGGCGAACACGCCCGCGATGCTGGTGAAGCACGTGTCCGAGCGGCCGCTCCCGATTCGCAAGCGCCGTCCAGAAGTTCCGAAATACCTCGCGTTGTCGATCGACCGCGCGCTGTCGAAGAAGCCTGACGATCGCTTTGCCGACGCCGCCGAGTTTCGCGACGCGCTCGACGGCGCGATGTCACCGCCGCCGCACGGCCGGCGACTCTCGCAGGCGGCGGCGCCGCCCGCGCCGCTGCCCGAGGTCGTAGCACCCGTGCCCGCGGCACCTCTCCCCGCACCCGCACCGTTTCCGGCGCCACCGCCGGGGCTGAGCCGCCGCGAGCTGCGCGAATGGTATCGCGCGCAGCGCAGGATCGCGCTGCACGGTCACTCGGTCGGCGTGGTCGTGGGCCAGACCGTGTATCCGTACCGCGGATTCGACCAGCGGCCGCTCGAGGAGCGAGTGATCGCATTTCGTCGCAGCGTGGTGAGCTGGCTCGTGTGGAGCGCGGGGTTGTTCGGAATCAACGCGGCGATGGGCGGCGTGCCGTGGTTCTTCATTCCGAGCGGGATCATGTTCATGAACGTTCTGCGGAAGGGTGGTTCGATCTGGTCGGACGGCGTCGGTCCGTTCGAGGCCTTTCGCAAAGGGATTCGAGCGAAGATTCGCGCGGAGCACGGCGCGGCGGCGCTTGCGCCGGGTGGCCAGCACGTCGCGCCTCCGGCGGTCCGCACGCCGGAGGAGCTCGCCGCGGAGTTCGCGACGCCGGACGTGTTGGCGGGCCCGCATGGTGACGCCGTGCGTCGCGCCGCCGCCGATCGTGCGATGATGATCGGCATCGTGGACGCATTGCGCCCGGTGGAGCGCGACATGATTCCGGACATTCGTCCGACCGTCGACGCGCTGGCGCAACGAGCCGGGTCGGTCGCTACGACGCTGCACCGGCTCGACGCCGACGTCTCCGGCGCGTCGCTCGGCAGCCTCGATGAGCGGATCGCGGGATTGATGACGGAACCGGCGACGGCGGAACGCGAACGGCGGCTGTCGCTGCTGCAGCGCCAGCGCTCATCGTTGCACGAGTTGTTGGAGCGGCGGCGGTCGCTCGCGAATCAGCTCGAGAGCGCCGGGCTCATGTTACAGAACTTGAAACTGGATCTGCTCAAGTTCCGGTCGTCGGGCATTGGATCCGCGATCGAGGATCAGACGAGCGCGACGCAGGAAGCGCGAGCGTTGTCGCGTGAGATTGGATTGCTCGTCGAGGCGAGCGACGACCTGAAGAAACTGTAGCCGCGCGCATTGATAGCGATGGGGCGCGAGGGGAAGCACTCGATTGTCTGTGTGCGCGCCCGTCGGAATCGTCCGTTAGACGATCAGTCGCGCGATCACATCTGCGACCTGCCGGGGTGATTCCTCCGGAGTGAAGTGCCGCCCATCCGGCACGACGTCGAGGGTCGCGCCGGGAATGGCTTGCTGCAACCGCTTGCCGACCCACAGCGGAATCACGCGATCCTGCTGGCCCCAGACGATCGCCGTCGGCGCCGCGATGCGCGACAGCTGGCCGCCGAGCTCACGCGTTTCGTCGGTCGTGAGCGCGTGAATGTGCGAGACGAGCGCCGCTCGGCCGTCGGGACCGACGAACGGACGCAAGTACAAGTCGAGTGATCGCGTCGCGCGATCGGGGTCGCCGTAGCCGCGACGAAGGTCGCGACGAAGAATCGCGAGCAACAAGCGCGGCGGAAGAAAGCGCGTCACGGGGAGCGACGCGCGCGCGACGCGGCCTTCGATCGTGGGCCACCGGTCGAACGCGACGCTGTCGACGAGACAGAGCGACGACACGCGCTCGCGGTGGCGAATGGCGAGCGATTGCGCGATGCCGCCGCCGACGCCGTGTCCAACGATGCATGCGCGCGGAACACGCAGCTCGTCGAGCAGCTCGACGACGCGCTCGGCGTGCGCGCGTACGTCGACCGGGCGCGCGAGTGGCCGATCGCTGCGCCCGTATCCGAGCAAGTCGAGGACGACGATGCGATGGCCGGCGGGAACGAGTGGGACGACGTCGTTCCACAGATGTCCCGACGTCGGAAATCCATGGATGAACACGACCGGATCGCCCGCGCCGCGTGTGCCCGCGGCGTAGTAGTAGAGGCGCGCGCCTGAGAGATCGAGAAACTCACCCCGCATGCGTGTTCATTCGCATTGGGGGCGGAAGATGCGATGGTGAGCGATGGAAACGCAACGCGGGCCGCCACGATGTGGCGGCCCGCGTTCTGAACCGTGGAGCGACGAGCGAGTCTTAGCGACCGCCGCCGCGACGTCCCTGCGGCATGAGCGCGTCGAACTTCGTCTTCTGCTCGTCCGTGAGGAGCGCCTTGATCTCGGTCATCATCTTCGTGCGGGCCGCCATGCTCTTCGAACGGGCATCGGCATCACCACCGCGCGCCGCTTCGTTGAGCGGAGCGGTCTCGGTCTGATACGCCTTGTAGATCGAATCCGCCTTCGCGGCGACGGCCTCAGAGACCTTGAGCGAATCCTTGAGGATGGTCACCGGGTTGGCACGACCGCGGCCACCGCCGCCACCCTGCGCCTTCGCGACTGTCGTCACGGTCATGAACATCGCGGCCGCCATCAACGCCATTCGAATCATTTTCTTCATTCGCGTACCCTCGTGGGAGTTGGGGAATTGAACATCGTGCGCGCATCCGACGCGGCTTTGCGCACCACTGCGACAAAACTGCGACATCTGCTTGCGGGTGCGCCAAGACCCGCGCAACGACAACCGACGTGGCGACAACAACTTAGTCATCGCCCTCTAGCGCAACGAATCAAAACTGCTATGCTTACCCGCCTTTCCGCCGGAAGTCTTCAACAGCGACGAGCACGGTACTATTTCCCGGCCAGAAACTGAGCGCTCAGTGACCCTGCCGCCTTCACCGCAAGCATCGCCAAGCTCACTCGCAACGCCACTGACTCCGGCTACGGCTTTGCCGTCACCCTCAGTCGATTTTCCGCTCGCGTGGCTCATGGAACATGCTTCGGCTCCGATCAAATTCCGATCGATTGTCGAAGTCGCCAAGCTCGCTACACCGATTCCAGAACAAGTTGGATCTCTCCCGTTTACGCATCGCCCTGCGTTGACGTTGGCGTCGATGCAACAGCCAGATGGGACGTGGGGACATTCGATGCTCACCGTGCCGACCTCTCGCGCCGAACATTTCGAAGGCGTCGGCACCATCACCGCGGTGCGACGACTCCTCGAGTACGGGTGGGATCGCGACACACCCCCGCTGATACATGCACGACGCGTGCTCTTTCGACTGCTCGCGGAAGACAATGATCCCGACTACCTGTTCGAGTTCGGCGGCGCGAAGGGAACCGTCGATGAAGACACGGCTCGTCGCGCACGCGCGACCCTTCGCGAAGCCGCTGCCGCGACGCTCGCACAGGCTGGCTACGAGGGAGATCCTCGCCTGCGAGGCGCCGCGCGACGCATCCTAGAGCGGGTTACGACGTTTCTTCGCTCCCCGCTCGCGCAAAAACCGTTCGTACGCGTCGGCAATCAGCATGTGCTCGCGGCCGAAGCCGCGCCGCCGTCGATGCACCTCCTTTTTATGCTCGCGTACATGCCGTTGTTCCGAAACGAGCATCACGAGGCGATGGCGCTGCTCTCACATTACCTCGCGCAGCCGTTGCCGCGACAAGAGTCGCTGCAGGTAGTGGGGAAAAAAGTCCTGCCGCAGCCGCACCTCGTGCTCGGCGATCTGCTCGCGAATCGCAACGTCGCGGACACCGATGTCGTGTTCTCCATCACATGGCTCGAGCTCATGGGCCGGCTTGGGTTCCTGCGCAAGAACGACAGCTGGTCGAAGCTCTACGATCGGTTCCTGGATGACCGGGACGCCGAGGGCGTGTGGCATCCGCACAAGGGAATGACCGTCCCGCGCACCTCCAATCCGATCCTCTGGCCCATGTATCCGCTCGAGGATCACATGAGCGGCGACGAGCGATGGACCGACATCACGTTTCGGCTCGGACTCATCGGCCGGCTCTTGGGGCGCACGATCGAGGTCGTCTGAGGTCGTCCGGTCGGTCGGCCGAGCCGCTCCCCGGCGTGCGTTAGTCTTCTCTGGCAATGACGGTCCGCCCACTCACACCCGCCGAGGTGTACCCGGCGTCCGCTGCCGGCGTCTCGGCGGCGACGATCGCGCTGCGGACCGGAGTGCGCGTGCGCATCGCGACCGCGGGGCCGCCGGCCGGCCCGGTCATTCTCATGCTGCACGGCTGGGGCGCCTCGCTATACACGTTTCGTCATGGGCTCGACTCGCTGCCGAAGCGTGGCTTTCGCGCGATCGCGGTGGACATGCGCGGCTTCGGGTTGTCCGACCGTCCGTTCGAGCCGGGCGCCTACTCCCTCGACGCCTATCTCGCCGATCTCGACGCCCTCGTCGATCAGCTCGAGCTCCAGCGATTTACGCTCATGGGGCATTCGATGGGCGGAGGCCTGTCGTTGCAGTATTCGCTTCGACATGCCGGCCGACTGACCGCGCTCGCGTTGATCAATCCGACGGAGCTCGTCGCGATCCCCGCCCTCGTCGCGATGCGCGCGACTCCGCGCCCCGTGGTGGAAGCCATCGGCGAGCGACTGGTTCCGCGATGGCTCGTGAAGCTCGTGCTCGATCGCGTCGCGTACGCGGACGCGTCTCTCGTCACGCCGCGCGACGTCGACGAGTACTGGGCGCCGACTCAGATCCCCGGATACGTCCGAGCCGCGCGACGAACGCTCGCCGAATTCGATTGGCGGCCGCTCTCCGACGCTCAGGCCGCCGCGCTCGCTGTTCCCGCATCGGTCGTGCTCGGTACCAAGGACCGGTTAGTGCGCCGTGCGCGGCCGGCCGCCCTTCGACTCGCCGGGGCCGAGGTGCACGAGCTCGCAGGGGGCCACTGCGTCCACGAGGAGCGACCGGAGGAGGTCTATCGCGTCCTGGGGGATTTCGTCGAGCGGCGCGTCGTGGGGTGAGTCGGAAAGCGAGCGTGTGTATATCATTTAGTGACTCAAAGTGTTAAATTAAGTCAATTAGATACCGCGGCAGGGATTGCTCCTCCGAGCGAATCGCCAGGACGGTCGCGGGCACGAGGGATGCGCGCATGAACGGACGACAGTGCGCGGGCCGCAACTTCCTCGTGATGTCGAGGCCGACGCCTCGTCGCTGGACCGGTGCGCCCTCTGCTCGCCGGCACTTTTAGAAGTCATCGGTCCCGGGAAGGTCCCGGGTGCGCGGCCCCGATGCGTAGCGATAGGATCATGGTAACAGACACAACTGAAGAAGAGCAGGCAGCCTCGGCGACCGAGACGTTCGACACGATCGGACTGTCGCCCGAGGTTCTCGAGGCGGTGCGCGATGCGGGCTACAAGGTCCCGACGCCGATCCAGTCAGAAGCGATTCCGCTGATTCTCAAAGGGCGCGACGTCATGGGACTCGCGCAAACCGGCACCGGCAAGACGGCGGCGTTCACGCTGCCCATCGTGGAACGATTGGTCGGCGGCCCGCGGCGGACGCGGGCGCTGGTGTTGACGCCGACGCGCGAGCTCTGCGTGCAAGTGGAAGAGAGCGTGCACAAATACGCGCGGCACTCGCGGCTCAACGTCGCGTCGGTCTACGGCGGTGTGCCGATCGAGCCGCAACAGAAAAAGCTGAGAGCCGGCGTCGACATCGTCGTCGCTACGCCCGGCCGCCTGATCGATCACCTGGAGCGTCAGAACGTCGTGTTCGACGATCTCGAGGTGCTCGTGCTCGACGAAGCGGACCGCATGCTCGACATGGGGTTCGCGCCGCAGATCAACCGCATCGTCGCAGAGATTCCGAGCTACCGTCAGACGCTGCTCTTCAGCGCGACGATGCCACCCGAAGTCGAGGCGCTCGCGCGCAAGTATCTGCGCAAGCCGATCGTCGTGCAGGTCGGGCGGCGATCGCAGGCGGCGAACACCGTGTCGCACGCGGTGTATCCGGTGCCGCGCGATCGGAAGAGCGAGCTGCTCGCGCGCCTTCTGCGAGAAGCGACGCTCGACTCGGTGTTGGTGTTCACGCGCACGAAGCACGGCGCGGATCGCGTCGTGCGGCACCTCGAGCGCGAGCACATCGCGTCGACGGCGATGCACGCCGACAAGACGCAGCCGCAGCGCACCAAAGCGCTCCAGGATTTCAAGAGTGGCAAGGTGCGGGTGCTCGTCGCGACGGACATCGCGCAGCGCGGATTGGACATCTCCGGCATCACGCACGTCATCAATTACGACGTCCCGCAGCAGGCGGAGGACTACGTGCACCGCATCGGCCGCACGGGTCGCGCGGCGAAGGAAGGCGACGCGTTCACCTTCATGTCTCCCGACGAGATCTCGATGGTCAAATCCATCGAGCGAGTGATCGGGCAGCCGATCCCGCGAATTTCGGTCGCCGGGTTCGATTTCGGGACCGTGGCCGCGGACTAGTCGTCATCCTCTGGCCGCGATAGCGGCCGGAGGATCTACTTTCGTCCGTCTCGGAGGTTGATCACGCGGCACGCTCCGCGTGATGCACGGGAGATCCTACGCGCGCTCCGCGCGCATAGGATGACTACGCCTTCGGCGCCCCGACCACCATGAGCCCGACCTCACCATTGAACGAGTCCTTCATGGTGGGCATGTTGGGCGGAGCCGTCCACGGGCCGCCGTCGACGCGCACGTTGATCTGGTGCATGCCCGGGGACATCGGAATGGACAGCTCCCACAAGTCGCGACCGTGGCGGACGAGAGTGAGCGGGCTCCAGTCGCTGAAGTCGCCCATGATGTCCACGGTCTCGACGCCGCCGACACGGATGGTGATGCGCTGCATGCCCGTCGTAGCCACGTGGTACTCGAAGCTGCGGACGAGCGGGGAGTGCGGAAGCGAAACCGGCACCGAGCTCTTGGCGAGCGGCCAATACGCGAGCTCGAGGCCGGCCATCCCGTAGCTCCGCGCGGGAAGTCCACGCAGCGGAAGCGCCGGCTGGCGTCCGCCGCCCGCCACGATGGCGATGCGGTCGCTCAGCCATACGGTGGCCGTCGCGGCAGACCAGCGCCGCGAATCGGCCGTCACGTCGTACGAATCACCGAACCGGCGACCGGTCTGCGCGGTCAGCTCGAGCGTGCCCAAATCCCAATGCAGCGTTCCCTCGAGGTCGCCGAAGCGCGACTGTCGCTCGCACGCGCTCGATCCCGGGGCGGCCTCGGAGAAGAGCGGCGCGCATCGGGAGGGCATCCGGCTGGGACGCAATGGCCAAACCCGCACACGAGAGCGACGCCGAGCCGCTGTCGTGCACCGATGCGACTTTCGTGAATGAGAAATTCGTGAAGGTCGCGGTGAATGTCGCGACACCGAGCACGCGCGTGGCGTCACCGACCTTGGCCCACGCGCCCAAGTCGGTCACGTCGGCGGAGGACACGACCGCCACGCGCCACGGCCGGGCCACCCCGCCGCCGAACCACAGGCCGGCGCGCTGGTGGTAGAGCAGGTGGACGCGCGTCTGCACGTCCACCTGGTCCGTGCCGAGCGAGCGATCGTCCATCGCTCGGCTGGCGTTGCCGATCATCTCGGCGCGCACACCGTAGACCGTCGGGGACGTGAAGGTCCCGGAGACGATTCCGTCGGCGAGTTGGAGCGCTTGCTCGGAGAGAAACGCCGAGCCGCGAGCCTTGATCGTCGCGTACGGCGTTTGGTATTGGAAGGTGGGAGCGAGGCGGAGGACACTCGCCGGGAGAGAGCCGTCCGACACCGAATACTGGCCCGCCTCCAGCTTGGAGACGATCTGCGCTGCAAGCTCCCGTGGCGCGGGAACCAGCAGCGCAGCTGCGAACAGGATGGCCAGCCTCGGCTCGTTCATGTCATCTCGAGCTTTGGATCTCCTGCCCCTCGGGCGGCTTTGCTTGCGGCGTGACCGTCCGCGGAGGCGTCTCCCGAATCCGGTTCTGCAGTGCAGCGCCCGGATTCAACCCCTGAGAGATATCCGCTTGGACGTTGTTCCACAAGCTATGGAAGGTGACGTCGTCCGCCCCGTCCTGCCACAGCTTGGTGATGGCGGATGAGGCTTCTTCGCCCGGCACGCCGCGGTGAATGAGATCGGCCCAGACCGTGAAGGCCTCGAGGGCCTCGCGTCCCTTCTGTCGAGTTTTGAAGGACTGCAACTGGACGGGCTTGGCGCCGGCCTCGAGCACGGCGGAGCCGGCATCCAACTCTTCGTTGCTGACCTGGCCGAGCATGGTGCGCGCGGTGCGCAGGAAGCCGAACTTCAGTCGCACGGACTCGACGATTCTTTGCGCCGACGCCTTTTTCTGCACGCCCTCGAGAACGCGGGAGCGGAGCGGCAGGTCGGGAAGTCCAAGGGACCGCGCGGAATCCATCATGACCTCGACGGTGAACCGACTATTCGCGTCGAGTCGTGCAAGGGCCGCGGCGTACGGGTCGGAGTACTGCGCGACCAGGGGGGCCGCGCCGATGCTGTAGAGCACGAGCGCAGCCGCCCCTAGCGAGCGGGGGACCAGTCTCAGGAGGCCCAGTACCGTACGACTCACAGCGTCGGCCCCTTGCTGACGAGCTTGACGGAGTTCACGTGGCCGAAGCCGTCGTCGGTGATTGGGGCGCTAGGATCGGGGAGCCAGTTGCCGTCGACGACGTAGGCGTAGACATGCCGGCCCACCGATAGAGGCATCGTCACGGTCCACACGCCGTCCTTCGCGGCCCGCACCATCGGCGACCTCGTCTCGTCCCAGTCGTTAAAGTCGCCCACGAGGGAGACTTTTCCCGCTTTCGGGGCGACAAAGACGAACTTGAAGACGGTATCAACCGGGGGCCTTACGGCTACGGCCAGAGGCCGTTCGACCGGCGGGCGGCCGCCCCGGTTTGTCGTCAACGCCCCGGCGATCACGCCGATTCCGACCAACCCTGCGGCGAGCAGCGAGCCGGTCATGGGCGACAGCGTCCACGAGCGAGGCGCGATCACGCGCTCCCAAATGGAGGAGCGCGTGCGCGGAAGCGGTTCCGCGCGCACGGCTGCCATGATCCGCGCTCGCGCGGCCGGGTCGGTCTGGACCGGCCGCCGCGCTTCGCGCGCGATCAACTCCACGTATGGGTGCCGCTCGGAGTCAGTCATTCTTGATTCGTTCCCAACGTTCACGCAGCCGGTCACACGCTCGTTTCACACGCATCTTCAGCGCGGAAACGCCAACGCCGGTCAGCGCCGACATCTCCTCGTAGCTCAGCTCCTCGATGTACTTGAGGAGGAACGCCTCTCGCAACAACGGGTCCAGCTCACTCAGCACTCTTTGAACGAACTCTTCGTCTTCTCCCGTCCAGACGACTGCATGGTCCGGAGCGTTCAACAGCAGCGCTTCTTCCCGCACGAACACCCTGTCGCGATGCGCTCGACGAGCCGCGATACTGCGACACTGATTCACTAAAATGCGGTACAGCCACGCGCTGAACCGGTCCCGCTCCTGATACCGATTGAGCGCCTTGTACGCGCGCAAGAACGTGGCTTGCAGCGCGTCTTCCGCATCATCGCGGTTGCCCAGCATTCGAATCGCAAAACGTGCGCAGCGATCGTAGTACCGATCGACCAACGCGGCGTAAGCGTCAACGTCGCCTGCCAGCACGCGTTGAACGTCGGCGGCATCGTCGCTCATCTCCTTTCCTATAACCCACCCCCTGGGACGACGCGTCACATACGGTTGTGACCGATCTCACTAGCCGCAAGCGCCTCACACGCCGCAACCTGCGGATATCAGAATTGGGACAAACTCGTTCCCGATTCGTCGCGCGCCCCGGTGGTGCCCCGTGTTGCCGCATGACGCCTGGTGTTCCAACCGTGGCATCGCGACGCGCGCTCCTCCCAATTCTACTGCGATCCTCTACTGACAGACCGGCGATCTACCACCGAACCCGTCCCAGTCGAGACATAGTTAACGTGTCAACCATCGTCCCGCGGCGAACCACCACGGTCAGATTGGTCACCCCGTATCCCAGGCCACGAGCGTCGTACACCGCCGAGTCGCGATTGGATGCCAGCGTGATCCCGTAGATCGACCGGAGCGGACGCCGCAGCAGTATCTGTCCCGCGGACCGAACCTCGACCGCGCCGCCGCCGGTATCGAGAACGACGGCGACCAGCGCGCGCCGCGAGATCGCCGCGCCGCGAGCCGTCGAGAATGACGCGCCCAGCTCACCCATCGCCGATCGTACGGCCGAGCCGTCGCGCAGCGCCGAGATTCTGGGCAGGGCGAGCGCGAGCAGGATCGCCGAGACCAGCACGACGACCAGCAGCTCGAGGAGCGTGAAGCCAACGCGGCGAATGCGCACGCGCACAATCGAGCCTCGACGCGCGCGGACAGCGGCATCATTTTGCTTCCCTCGCCACCGATCCCTTCTACTGAATTGTCATGCGTTCACATCGCAGATTCGTTGCCGCGCTCGGGATGACCGTGCTCCTCGCGGCGTGCGGAAACCCGCGCAGCGAAGCCGCCGTCGCTCAGGCGCTCAACGACGCCGCCTCCGAGATCAACGGGCTGAAGGGCGACCTCGCCGATCTCCAGACGCAGATGGACTCGTTGCGCACGATCCTGGCCAAGCAAGACACCACGATCTCGCGGATCGCGGACGCGAACCACATTCCGATCGCGCGCTGACGTCACCGGCGCCCCGAGCCGGCTTATCTTTTTTCATATATGAGCTGTCCGGTGTGACCCGTCCGCGTCGGGCGGCGGGCGACCGGGCATTTCTTCCTCGCATCGCATCATGACGATCACGATCGAATACTGCACGATGTGAAACTACGAGCCTCGGGCCACCAGGTTGGCGGCCGAGATTCGTGAGCGGTTTCCCGACGCGCAGGTCGAGCTCGTCCCGTCGCGAGGCGGACGATTCGAGGTATCGAGAGACGGCGCGCCGGTGTACGAGAAGTCGAAGACCGGCCGGCATGCGAAGCCGGGAGAAATCATCGCGCTGTTGAGCGGGCGACCGTCGTCGGGATCGCCCGGCTAAACCTTTTCTGTCGAGAATGCGAATCGCGCTATCCACTGGCGGGGGCGACGCCCCCGGCCTGAACGCCGTCATTCGGGCCGCCGTCCTGTCGGCGATCAACCTTGGATGGGACGTCCTCGGCATCAAGCGCGGGTTCGCCGGCTTGCTAGGCGAAGACGAAGTCATTCCGCTCACGAAGGATTCGGTGCGCGGCATCGCGCACCTGGGCGGCACGATCTTGCGCACGACGAACCGCGGGAATCCGTTCCACTACCCGAAGGCTCAGCCCGACGGCGCGATCCTCGAGGTCGATCGCTCGGACGAGTTGATCGAGTCGGCCCGCCGGCTCGGCATCGATGCCGTGATCTCGATCGGCGGCGACGGATCGCTCACGATCGCGAAGCGCCTCTGCGACAAGGGCATGAAGATCGTCGGCGTGCCGAAGACGATCGACAACGACGTCAGCGGAACGATCACGACGTTCGGCTTCGACACCGCGGTGAACACCGCGCTCGAGGCAATCGACAAGTTGCACACCACCGCGGAGAGCCACGATCGCGTGATCGTGCTCGAGGTGATGGGGCGCGAGTCGGGATTCATCGCGCTGCATTCCGGGCTCGCGGGCACGGCGGACGTCATTCTGATCCCCGAGATTCCCTATGATCTTCGCAAGGTCTGCGGGAAGATCATGTCGCGGAATCGCGCGGGCCGGCACTTCTCGATCGTCGTCGTCGCCGAAGGCGCCTATCCGCGCGGCGGGCAGGTGTCGATCATCGGCGAGTCGCTGCCGGGCGAGGCGAAGCGGCTCGGCGGCATCTGCGAGCCGATCGCGCGAGAGATTCAGCGAATGACGGGGAAAGAGACGCGCTCGCTGGTGCTCGGCCATCTTCAGCGCGGCGGCATGCCGACGGGCTACGACCGTTTGCTCGCGACGCGCTTCGGCGGTGCCGCGGTGCGCGCGATCGCCGACGGGCGCTGGGGCCATATGGTAGCGCTCCAGTCGCCGCACATCGTGACCATTCCAATCGAGGAAGCGCTTCGAGAGCCGAAACGAGTGGATCCGGGACACGACGTCGTGCTCACGGCAAGGGCCACTGGGATCAGCTTCGGCGACTAGAAACGACGGAACGGAGAACCGACGAGGAGGGGAGCTGCCAGCTTACAAGCGTCCAGCTTCTAGCCTCACTGCATCCGGACGCCGCGAGTCGAAGGAGGGCGAGCTCGCCATCGCTGCGCGGGTGGCGTCCGGGTGCAGTACAGGCTAGCGGCTGGCAGCTTCAAGGCTGGTAGCGCCCCTCCTCGTTCTGTTGCTCAGTTTCCGTAGTTCGTTGCTGAGTCCCGCAGTTTGTATCCCTGCGTCCGGCGGGGGGACACCCCATTCCTCGGGCACGGACACAGGAGCGTCCAATATGTATACAGTGTTTCCTGTAAGTGCTTGAAATCGTTAGTCTTCCACTCACGGGTCCGGATTCGTGGGCTGGCACTGGCCCTGCCGTGACTGGTCTCGTCGCCCGACGACCGGGCGATAGCTGGAGGAGTAATGAAGGGTTTTTTTGTTGGGACGCTCTTTGCCGTGCTCGCCGGCGCGGTGCCCGTTGCGGCGCAGGCGAACTCGAAGGATAGTGCGCGCAAGTCCGCACAGATCCCGGCCGACGCACGCCCGCCCAAGGGCATGTGTCGCGTGTGGATCGACAACGTGCCGCCTGCGCAGCAGCCGGCCGCGACCGATTGTCGCACGGCCGTGAAGAACCTGCCGCCCAACAGCCGCGTGCTGTTCGGGGACGATTTCGCCGATTCCTCGAAGGCAAAGGCGAGCGACAAGGGCAAGCTTCCGCCAGGCGTGAAGGGATTCACGGACGTCAAGCCAAAGCGTCCGCCCGAGATTTAGCAGTTCCTCATCGAAGCGTTCGACATCAGGGGCCGCTCGGGAGACCGGGCGGCCCCTGCCGCATCGTGATCCGGCTCCACGAGAGCACGGCACGAAGCCGGCACTAGTCGGATGGCAGCGCCATCGATCGATCCGATGTAGACTCCGGACGGCCGCATCGGCCGAGCTCGTCGGAGCTACTTCCCGTGCTTCGCGCCCAGCGTGATGAGAGACGTTCGAGAACCGTACCTTCCCGATCACGAGTCGTTCGTTCGCGCCGAACCGCCCTCCGGCCGGATCATCGTCATCGCTCCGACGCGCGCGGCGTGTGAGACGATCGAGCTCGCACTTGGCCTGCACATCGACACGTTCCTCGAGCGACGGCACGGCGAGCGGGTTCGCGAGCTGGCGCGTTCCGGGAAAGGCTTCGGGATCGTCGCGGGAACAGGCACGGGCAAGACACTCGCGATTCGTCCGATCGCGGAAGAGGTTCTCGGGACCACGGAGCTCAAGGCTGGCGTCGTCAACCGCGAGCGCGAAGCGACGCCGGAGACGCCGACCTGGAACGTCATCGTGGTCACGACCGGCATCGCGCGGCGCTGGTTCGAGGAGGGCGACATTCTCGCCACCGACACGATCATCGTCGACGAGATCCACCAGACCTCGGCGGAGCTCGAGCTCTGCCTTGCGCTCGGCAAGCGGGCACGGTGCCGGTTCGTGTGGCTGTCGGCCACCGTGAATCCGGATTTTTATGCGCGGTACCTCGACTCGGCGCATGTGTTGGAGGTGTTCGACTTCGATCCGCGAAAGGCCGCGCACGTGCGCGTGGTGCGGAAGCGGGCGTTAGAGTTTCTCGATGACCGGTTTCTCCGCCAGCTCGCCAAGGAGCGCCGCGGCGTAGCGCTCTTTGTCCCCACGCGCCGAGGCGTGGAGGAGGCCGCAGAGCACGTTCGGCACATGGCGCCCCGCGTGAACACCGCGTTCTACCACGGGGGCGAGCCGATCCGAATTCTCCGGCCGTTTCTCGAGGGCGGGGAGCGCAAGCCGTACTTCCTCGCCATGACCGCCGCCGGGCAGAGCGCCCTCAACGTGCGCGGGCTCGACACGGTGATCATCGACGACGTGAAGTTCTTCAACGTCATCAATCGCGGGCGGAACGTGTTGACGCAGGAACATCTCGGTGCGAACGAGATTCTGCAGATGGCGGGCCGCGTGCACGGTCGCGTCGAAGGCGGTCGCGTGTTCATTCTCTCCGACCGGCAGATCGAGTTCGAGCATCTCGAGCCGACGGAGCCGGAGTTCCAGCTCGCGGGCGATTCGGAGCGCGTCGCGATCACGTGCGCGGCGCTCGGCGTGCGTGCCGACGAGCTGGAACTTCCGGTGCCGCTCGACGCGCTCGCGTATCGCAACGCACTGCGGTTGCTCGAAGAGCGTGGCATCGTGGACCGAGGCCGTCTCACGCGCTACGGCCGCGCCGTCGAAGCGATGCCGGTCGAGCGCGCGTGGGCCGAGCTCCTCGTCAACGCGAGCGACGAGCTCGTCCCACATCTCGCGGTGATGAGCTCCGTCGAGTCACTGCACCGTATGACGCGCGAGGAGCGCGATCTCACGGGGCTCGTCATTCCCGGCAGTGATCATCTCACCGCGTACAACCTCTACGCCGAGGCGTACGCGCAGTCGGGACGGATGGGGAGCGTCTATGGACTTCCGCGTCATGTGTTCGACGAGGAGCGCATCGAACGATGGGCGGAGCGGCGCGGCGCGCTCGTGAAGGCGATCGAAGATGCGGCGCTCGGGATGGCGAGCGTCTATCGAGCGATCGGGCTTCCGTTGCCGGAGCGCATGCCTGTCGCGCGCGACGAGACGCTCCGCGAGCTGCAGACGCTGCTCGCGCAGTACATGCCGTTCACCCTCGTGATCGACGAACAGACCGCCGGCGGCGACGAGGCGCGCGTCTCCAAGACGAGCGTCTGCGGCAGCTGGGGACCGATCACCGGCGTGCTGCGCTACTTCGCCGACAAGTTCGGCAACCCGCGCGCGTCGATCGAAGGGACGCAGGTGCCGTACGACGTGATCCGTCCGTTCGCCACGATCTCCGAGGGAGAGCTCGTGTACAACGCGGACGGCAAGCGATCGCCACTGCTCGTGCGCCGACGCGTGACGTACCACGGGTTCGAGCTGGAGCGCGAGGTCGAGCCGGTTCATGAGTTTCCGCCCGATCTCGCCGCGCGGGCGCGACGCGCGCTCGCGGAAGCGCTCGCGCGCGGCGAGGCGCGGCATCCGGGCGCGCGGCGCAGTCAGGAAGCGATCGAATCGGTTCGCGAGACGTACCGCCGCTCCGGCGGCCGTACGCCGAAGCTCACCCAGGCGGATCTCACCGCCCTCTTTGAACAGCAGCTCGCCGACGTCGGGTCCGTCGACGAGTTCCGGCACGCGCGCTTGAACATCGACGCCGATGCCATCGTGCCGCGCGACGTGCGCGAGCGGTTTGCCGCGCTGCCGTCGACGGTTTCCGTGCGCGGGCGCGACGTGGAGATTCAGTACGACGTCGAGGACGGTGAGCACGGGCCGGTCGGCGTGGCGCGACTTCGTCTTCCGGAAAAACTGGCACGCACGCTCGTGGAGGAGGAGCTGCCGGCGCTGGATCGGCCGCTGCGGTTCGTGGTTCCGCGCGGCGAGCGTGGAGCGGCGCGCGGCGATACGCTCGAGACTCTGCAGGAGGAGCTCGACCGGCCGTTCACGAACGAGGAGATCGATCGGCTGGAGCGATCCTATGAGGACAGTCGCCGGGAGCGTCGAGAGCGGAAACAGCTGCAGAAGCGATCTCATGCTCCCGGTGGAGGGAAGAAGGGGCGTCGGCGGCGCCACTAAACGCTTCCGGCGAGCGGCGCAGATGTGAGACGACAGGCGTCAGAGACAGCAGATCCTTCGCTGCGCTCAGGATGACGACTTGCCGCTCAGGATGACGACTTGCCGCTCATGAGGACGACTTGCCTAAAGCTGATAGACGAACGTCTCGCGGTGAGTCTCTTCAAACCCGCGTGCCTCGTAGTTCGGCAACGCGTGCGGCGAATCGAGCGTGCACGTATGCAGCCACACGCGCGTCGGCGCGAGCGCCCACGCCTCGTCGGCGGCGCGCGTCAGCATCGCCTTGCCGAGTCCACGGCCGATGAACCGATCGACGAGCCCGAAGTACGCGATCTCCACCGATCCGTCGTCGCAGCGCTGCAGCTCGAAGAAACCGGCGCTCTCGTCGGACACGAGACACTCCCAGATCGTGACAGCGGATGACGCGAGATGCGCGGCGAGGCGGTCGTCCGACCAGGCGGTGCGGTCCTTCCAATACCACCGTTCGCCGACGACACGATAGAGGCGGCGATAGTCGTTCACCGTGAGGCCGTCGCGGCGAACGAAGACGACCGCGGGATCGCTCGCCGGCGCGGGGCGGAGCTGCGCGGGCGAGCGCAGCTCCAGATACGTGCGAGTGACTTCGACGACGGGACTCACCCGTCTCCGCGCGACGCTCAGTGCGACTTGAGCTTCTCTCGATGCCGCGCGGCCTTGGCGCGATTGCCGCAGGTCGCCATGTCGCACCACCGGCGGCGGCCATTCTTCGTGTTGTCGAAGAAGACGCGCTGGCAGCGTTGATCGGCGCAGCGGCGGACGCGCGAGAGCTCGCCGAGGATGAGCGCGTCGGCGGCGGACTCGACGACCGGGATCACGAGGCCCGCGAACGCGTCGCCCACCGGAACGAACGAACGAATGAACGTGCCGTCGGCGCGGAGCTCGACCCGCCGTGTGCCCGCGCTGCGACCGAGGACACGATTGATCTCGACGAGTCCTTCGCTGCGCGCGCGCTCGCTCAAGGGTCCACGCTCGGCCAGCGCGCGAAGCGCGGACCGGACACGACGAGCATCGACGAGCGCCGCGGCCGCGCCGGCAGGTTGCTGCACGGCGCGGCGACGAATTCCGCCGGCGCGTTCTCCATCGAGCACTCCGGCGGCCTCGAGCCAGCGGACGAGCGTCTCGAAATCGCGCAGGGCATCGAAGCGGCGAAGCCCCTGCTCGCAGTTGACGAAATCCAACCAGAGTCGCTCGCCCACGAAGACGAACGGCGAGCGTTCGGTCGTGATGCGCGGCGGCGCGAAGGTGGTCAACGCCGCGGAATCTTGGGGTGGGGTGAGTGTGAGCATCGTCGGCAGCGAGGAGCGACAAGCATATCGCGCGGCGCGACGCGCAGCAAGCGACGTCGCCGATGTGAATACGTTGGCGGTTACCTGACACGGACACTAACGTGCCACGAAGTCGCTGACTACATTTGCCGCCTTTGCCGAACTGAATTGTGAGCCAAACGATACTTAATCACGTGCGCACGATCGTCGTCGGCTCGACGAATCCAGTGAAGATCGGCGCCGTTCGCGCAGTGCTCGGTCCGCTTTCGCCGGCGGCGACGATCGACGGCGTGCGTGTGGAATCGACCGTGCCCGATCAGCCCTTCGGCGACGAGGAAACGATTCGCGGCGCGATGGCGCGCGCGCGAGCGGCGCTCGCCGAGCGGAGCGCCGATCTCGGCGTGGGCATCGAAGGCGGCGTCGTGTACGAACGCGACGGTGCCATGCGCACCTGCGCATGGGCCGCGATCGTCGACGCGAACGGGACGTCGGGCGTCGGCGGCTCGCTGGCGATGGCGCTCCCGGCGCGCGTCGCATCGATGATCCGCGACGGCGCCGAGCTCGGGCACGCGATGGACGCGCTCATCGGCGAGCACGACACGAAGCGTGGCGCCGGAGCGGTTGGAATCCTCACCGCGGGACTCGTGGACAGGCAGCGAGCGTACGAAGTGCTCGTCACGTACGCTTTGGCGAGGTTTGTGACTCCGGAGCTCTACTAGCGGCGAACGGCGAACGGCTCACGTCGTTACGGCGCGCGTTCCTCCCGACGACAATCCAGGTTTTCGCGCATGGCGCTTGGCGATCGCTTGCAAGCCGTCGTACGCCGCGTACTTGTAGGCATCGCAGAGCGACGGGTAGTTGAAGACGCTCTGGATGAAGAAGTCGATCGTCCCCTCGTACGACAGACACGCCATCGCGATGTGGATCAGCTCTCCCGCGCCCTCGCCGACGATCGAGCAGCCGAGCAGCTGCTGCGTGTCGGCGCGGAAGATGAGCTTCACGAAGCCGTCGAGATCGCCGATGATCTGCCCGCGCGCGTTCATGCGGAACGTGCGCGCGTCCGACACTCGAAGTCGATCTGTTGGCGCGTGCAGCTGCTCCTCGGTCATGCCGACGGTCGCGACTTCGGGAATCGTGAACACGCCGTACGGGAGCACGTTCGCCACCGCCTGCTTGTAGCGGAGGTCGAACGCGTGGCACATCGCGACGCGCGCCTGCTCCATCGACGTCGACGCGAGCGCCGGAAAGCCGATGACGTCGCCCGGCGGCGTAGATGTTCTGCACGGCGGTGCGATACTGTCGGTCGACGATGATGAAGCCGCGGGCGTTCACGCCAACGCCGATTTCCTCGAGGCCGAGCGCGGCCGACGCGCCCGACGCGACCGGCGCAGTAGAGCACGCAGTCGGCGGCCAGCTCGTTCTCGCCGATCGTCATTCCGACACGGTGCTGGTCCACGGTCATGTGCGTGACGTCGGTGTCGACGTAGACCGTGATGCCCAAGCGCGACGTCATCTGCTGGCGCAGCGCGTCGCTGACCTCGGCGTCGAGGTGCGTGAGCAGCCGGCGCGCGGTTCGTCACGAGCGTCACGCGCACGCCGAGTGCGGCGAAGATGCACGCGTACTCGCAGCCGATCACGCCGCCGCCGACCACGACCATCGACGCGGGAATGCGCTCGAGCTGAGCAGGGTGTCGCTGTCGAGGACCACGGCGCCGTCGACCGCGATGCCCTCGGGCTGCTCGGGATGCGAGCCCGTCGCGATCAGGAAGACCTGGCCGCTGATCGCGCGCGACGCCTCGCCGAAGCGCGACACCTCGACGGTTTGCGCGGTCGACGAAGCGCGCGGTGCCCTGCACCTGCGTGATCTCGTGCCGCTTCGATATTGTCGTCGATCAGCTTCCACTCGGCGTCGACGACGGAGCGCTCGCGCAACATGAAGTCGGCGATGGTGATGTCGCGCTTGATCGAGTAGTCGACGCCGTAGAGGCCATGCGCTGGCGCAGGCCGGAGAAGTAGAGCGCCGTTTCGCGCAGCGTCTTCGACGGCACCGTGCCGGTGTTGATCGCGGCGCCGCCGGGCTTCGGCGCGCGCTCGATGATGCAGACGCGCTTGCCGAAGTAGGCGGCCTGCGCGGCGCCCTTCTCACCGGCCGGCCCGGCGCCGATGACGACGAGATCGTAGTACTCAGCCATTGGCGGTCGCCGTGAGCGCGTCTTCGCGATAAGCGATCCACCCATGCTGGTCTTCGACCGTCAGCTCGATCTCGGTGCCAAACGGAAGCGTCAAGTTCGGGTTCTCGTGGCCCGCGGGAAAATCCATCAGGACCGGAACGTCGAGATCCGAGATGAGGTCGAGCAGGAAATCCTCGAACTCGTCCTCCTCCGAACGATCGAGCGACAGTTGGCCGAACACGATGCCCGTCACCCGTTCGAGCAGTCCAGCGGCGCGCAGGTGAACGAGCTTCTCGTCGACGACGGACATCGGGTCGCGCGTCTCCTCGATGAAGAGAATCGCGCCGTCCATGTCGATCTCGTAGTTCGTTCCGATCGTCTGCTGCACCAGCGCCAGATTGCCGCCGACGAGCCGTCCCGTGGCTTTCCCGGGACGGATGGCACGTGACAGCTCACGCCCGATCGGCTTCGCCGGACAGGGCGTCGTGAGCGCGGTGATCAGCGACGCCATCGTCGGATCGCGTAAGCTTGGTATCAGGTCGTCCACCGTCGGGCCGTGGAAGGTCCTGAGATTCGCCTGCCGCATCAGCCATAGATGCAGCACGGTGATGTCCGAGTAGCCGACGAGCGATTTCGGGTTGTTATGGAAGACGGTCGGATCGAGATGTGGCAACAGTCGCACCGCGCCGTAGCCGCCGGTGCTCGCGATGATCGCCTTCACTTGGGGGTTGAGCCACATCCCCATGAGGTTTTCCGCGCGCCGCTCGTCTTCGGCGCGCGTGAAGCGCGGCAGCTTCTCGATCTCCGGATCGATGAGGACGTTGAACCCGGCGCGTTCGAGCGCGTGCACGCCGCGGAACAGCCAACTGTGCTTCGGCGCGTATGACGGCGAGACGACGCCTATCGTGTCGCCTTTCGCGATGGTCGGCGGGCGAAGGAGCGGCGGTCGAGCCGGCGCAGGTGTCGTCACGGGAACGACGTGCGCGGAGCGAGTGGCGGCGCGCCGAGCACGCGTCGAACCTCCGCCACGGCATCAGCGCGCACGTGAAGATCGGACCCGAGAGAGACGACTCCCATGCCGCCTCGGGCCAGCTCACGGTCGAGGGAGTACTGCCCGGCGAGGGCCGCCTGAACCTGAACGAACAGCTCGTCGGGCGCGGGACCGCCGATTGAGAACGCGGAGGGCTGAGTCATGGTCTCCAGTCTGGAATCGGGGCTAGATTTACAGCATGACGCCGCCGCCGTCGAGCGAGCCATCTACTTATTTCCGAAAGGGTTTCGGCCTCAAGGCCGAGGTCCAGGACGACCTTGCGGCGGACTACGACGGGCAGCTCGTCGACCGCCTCAAGGCTGAGAACTACACGCTCACCGTCGGGGACGTCACGATTCGCCTCGCGCGCGAGTTCGGCTTCTGCTACGGGGTCGAGCGCGCGGTCGAATACGCCTACCAGACGCGACGGAAATTCCCGGACCGCAAGGTCTTTCTGGTCGGCGAGATCATCCATAATCCGCTGGTCAACGGTCGGCTGACGGAGATGGGCGTCGAGATCCTCGAGCGCCCAGAGCCCACCGGCGCGTTCGATTTCAGCCGCATTCGCGCCGACGACGTCGTCATCATGCCGGCGTTCGGCGTGACGATCGATGACTTCGCGGCGCTGCGCGACGATCGGCTGCGTGCTCGTCGACACGACGTGCGGCTCGGTGCTCAACGTCTGGAAGCGCGTCGAGACGTACGCGCGCGACGGCTTCACCGCGCTGATCCACGGCAAGTACTACCACGAGGAGACGCGCGCGACGGCGTCGCAGGTGCGGCAAGTATCCGGACGGGCACTACCTCATCGTCCGCAACATGGACGAAGCGCGGCTCGTCTGCGACTACATCGAAGGCCGGATGTCGGCCGCGGAGCTGATGTCGACGTTCGCGCGCGCGGTCTCGCCCGGATTCGATCCCGAGCGCCATCTCGAGCGCATCGGCGTCGCGAACCAGACGACGATGCTCGCGCGCGAATCGCTCGCGATCGCCGACGAGGTCGGCGCGTCGATCGCGCGCGCGCGCGGCGCCGACGCGCGCGCCTCGAGCTTCCGCAGCTTCGACACGATCTGCAGCGCGACGCAGGAGCGACAGGACGCGGTGCGCGAGCTGCTCGACGACGGCGTGGACGTCATGGTCGTGATCGGCGGGTTCAACTCGAGCAACACGATCTCGCTCGCGGCGCTGTGCGCGGAGCGAGTGCCGACGTATCACATCGAGACGTCGGCGGCGATCGATCCGGACTCGGCGCGCATCCACTATCGTCTCGCGCAGGTTCATCACACCGAGGCCGACGCGACGGACTGGCTGCCGGCGGGGCCGGTGCGCGTCGGCGTCACCGCCGGCGCGAGCACGCCGAACAACAAGATCGGCGACGTCGTCGTGCGCATCCTCGCGACGCGAGGACTGCGCGCCGAGCGGCTGCGGCGTCTCAGAGTGCAGATCCACTCCTCACTCGGGATGACAGCATCGTTCACGCGCTACATCGCGCTCGGCGATTCGGTGTCGATGGATCTCTATCCGGCGCTCGATGCCGGCGACATCGACGTCGCCGTCGCGCTCGAGCGGGATCCATCGGCGGGACGCGTCGCGCCGCTCGGCGCGGCGTCGCTGCTCTACCGAGAACTCCGACGAGCGATGGCCCGAGGAGGCCGGCAACGATTTGGTCGTCGCACCATCCGCGGTTGACGTTCGAGAACCATGCGATCGGACGGCGCGACGATCGGGGAGGTCTTCGGCGAACAGCTGACGCGTCTCGAGGAGTCTGAGGAGCCGGTGCTCGTGACGCTGACGATCGGCGGAAACGATCTCTTGAGCGCGTACGGCAGCCGGCCCCGGCTTCGCGACCACATCGCGGCCGATATCGCCGAAGCGTACGAGTTTCTGGTCGACAGCATCCGTCGCTCGTATCCGAACGGGACGCTCGTTCTCGCCACCGTCTATGATCCGTCCGATCGTACCGGGAAGATTCCGGGAGTCTACGACGATTCGGGTCCGCTGCCGCTCGAGATGCTCGATCGTGTTCAACGGTCAAGTTCGAATGCTGGCGCGCGGGACTCCGCGGTGTGCTGGTCGCGGATGCTCTACGCCAGGTTCCTGGGGCACGGAGTGTCCGCCGCTGAAACCGATCGATGGTACTGGTCGCGGTCCCTCATCGAGCCGAACGCGCGTCGGGGCCAGCGAAATTCGGCATGCCTGGCTGGACGCGCTCGCGCTGGACGATCAGACTTGATCGGCGACGCGGTCGCCGTGCTTTTGCGCCAGGACGCACTCGCCCATGGCTGATTTCCTGATCGACGCCCTCACTCGCAGCGACGAACCACACGTCGTGCAGGCGACGCTCGTGTCCGCCAGCGGCAGCTCGTCGAAGAAGATCGGCGCCAAGATGCTCGTCGGCGCGAGCGGAAAGCTGCTCGGGGGCGTGACGATCGGCGGCTGCGTGGATGCGCAGGTGATCGAAGCCGGCGACGAGGTGATCGCGCGCGGCGGGAAGCGGCTCCTCGACATTTCGCTCGACGACGACGAAGCGTGGGAGATCGGACTGACCTGCGGCGGCAACGTGGAGGTGATGGTCGAGCGCATCGCGCCCACCGACACCGGCGACCCGATCGTCGCCGCGTACGCGGCCGTTCGCGACGCGCTGGCGGGCGATCGAGCGATCGTCGTGGCGACGTCGATCGACGGCGCCCCGGGCGCGCTGACGCTCGACGACGACGGCGCGTCCACCGGATCACTCGGTGATTCGGCGCTCGACGCGGAAGCGCGCACGATCGCGAACGACGTGCTGGCGTCCGGCTCGCGCGACGCGGCGGTGACGACGCCGGCGGGCACGCGTCGCGTCTTCTTCGATCGATACGCGCCGCCGACGACGCTCGTCATCGTCGGTGCCGGGCAGATCGCGATGTCGCTCACCGCGCTCGCGCGCGAGCTCGACATGCGGACGATCATCGTCGACGGCCGAGAGCGGTACGCGACGCGCGAGCGGTTCCCGCACGCCGACTCGATTCGCGTCGGCATGCCGTCGGAGATCGTGGCCGGCGTTGCGCCGACGAAGCGCGTGGCGGTCGTGCTGGTGGCGCACGACTACAAGTACGAGCTGCCCGTGTTGCGCGAGCTGCTGCGAGCGCCGGTCGGCTACCTCGGCATGCTGGGAAGCAAGAAGCGCGCGGCGGCCGTGCGCGATCTGTTGCGAGCGGAGGGATTCACCGATGAGGAGCTCGCACGAGTTCGAACGCCGGTCGGCCTGGATCTGGGCGGCAAAAGTCCGCCGGAGGTCGCGCTCTCGATCCTCGCCGAGATCGTCGCCGTGCGCAGCGGGAAACGTGCGTGACCGCGTATCGGGCGATCGTTCTCGAGCACTTTCGCCACCCGCGGAATCGAGCTGCACTGCCGGACGCAAATCGCGCCGCCGAAGGTGCGAACCCCCTGTGCGGGGATCGGATCAGAATCCAGCTCCGCGTCGTCGACGACACCATCGCCGACGCGCGCTTCACCGCCGATGCCTGCGCGCTGTGCATCGCCACGGCGTCGCTCCTCACGGAGCACGTTCGCGGCATGCCGGCGACGCGGGTGACGGCGGTGGATCAGCGCTGGATTCGCGCGGCGCTGGACGGCGATCCGCCGCCTGGTCGCACGCGTTGTGCAATACTTCCTCTCGACACGTTGAAACGGGCCGTGGGGAACGCCATCAAGTGAACCAGGAATGATCGTTGGGGTGCTGCTCGCCGCCGGCGGGTCGCGGCGATTCGGAACACAAAAGCTCGTGACGCCGATCCGGGGAATGCCGCTCATTCAACACGGGGCGACGCTTCTCCGACAGACGACCGACCACGTGATCGCGGTGATCGGAAGCGACGCGTTGATCGTGCGCGCGGCACTCAAAGGAACCGGCGCCGAGATCGTCGAGAATCCGGAGTGGCGCGACGGCCTTTCGACGTCGTTGCGGCGCGGCGTCGCATCGGTGTCGCCGCTGGCCGAAGCGGTGGTCGTCGCGCTCGGCGACCAGCCCGACGTGCGTCCGGAGATCATCCGTGCGCTCATCGATGGCTGGCGGCAGACCGGACATCTCATCGTGACCGCGCGCTATCGCGGCGTGCGCGCGCCGCCGGTGCTTCTCAGCCGGCCGGTGTTTCGAGATGTGGCCGCGCTCGTCGGCGACGTCGGCGCGAAGGCCGTCATGGACCTGCACCCGGAGAGCGTCGGGTACGTCGACGTGGACAGCGACGTGCCGCGCGACGTCGATTCGCCCGGCGATCTGGATGCGCTGAGGTCTTGAACGACGGCCGGACTGATACCGACGGCCACGGATCATGGCACTCGAGTCGTCAGCGACAGTCGAAACGGCGGACGTCGGTAGCGATAGCAGTAATCGCGCGATATGGTTGAGCGCCCACTTCGGAGGCGATCAACGTGCACGGTCTGATGATGGACTACGCGCTCACCATTCCGGCGATTGCTCGCCGGGCGGAGCGCCTGCATCCGGGCAAGACGATCGTCGACCGCCGGCCCGACGGAACGCTGCATCGAACGACGTACGGCGAGGTCCTCGCGCGCTCGCGGCGGCTCATCGGCGCGTTACGGTCGCTCGGTGTCGAGCGCGGCGATCGCGTCGCGACCTTCTGCTGGAATCATCATCAACACCTCGAGGCCTACTACGCGGTGCCGTCGATGGGCGCGATCGCGCACATGCTCAACATCCGCCTGCAGGCGGATGAATTGGCGTACATCGTCAATCACGCCGGCGACAAGGTCGTCATCGTCGATCAGGTGCTCTTGCCGCAGTTCGAGAAGTTTCGCGATCGAGCTCCGGCGAACCACATCATCGTCGTCGGCGACGGCAACATCCCCGCGTGGGCGCAGGACTACGAGACGCTGCTCGCGAGCGCGCCGGAAGTCGACTTCCTCGACGACCTCGACGAGCGCACAGCGGCGGGCATGTGTTACACATCGGGCACGACCGGCCGTGCGAAGGGCGTGCTCTACTCGCACCGGTCGACGGCGCTGCACTCCCTCGCGTGCGGCGGATGGGATCTCGAGTTCATGCGGGAGCGAGACACCGTGCTCGCGATCGTGCCGATGTTCCACGCCAATGCGTGGGGCATTCCGTACACCGCGCTGATGTTCGGTGCCTCGCAGGTGCTGCCCGGCGCGCATCTCGACGCCGCGAACATTCTCGATCTGGTGGCGCGCGAGCGCGTCACGATTTTGCACGGCGTGCCGACGGTCTGCAACGCGCTCCTGCAGGCGCTCGACGCCGAGCCATCGAGGTTCGACATCTCATCACTCCGCGCGATGATGGCGGGCGGCGCCGCGGTGCCGGAGGCGATGATTCGCGCATTTTCCGAGCGGCACGGGATTCGGGTGATCCAGGGGTGGGGAATGACCGAGACGTCTCCCGTCGCGAGCATCTCGATGCTCATCGAGACGCTCGACGGGTCGAGCGAGGACGAGCAGTACCGGCGCCACGCGATGCAAGGGCGGCCGCTCCCGTTCGTCGAGACGCGCGTGCGCGCCGAAACCGGGCTCGCCCCGTGGGACGGCGACGCGATGGGCGAGCTCGAGGTGCGAGGTCCGTGGGTATCGCGCGCCTACTACGACGCGCCGGAGATGGCGGACCGGTTCACCGACGACGGCTGGTTTCGCACGGGCGACATCGTGAGCATCGACGCCGACGGGTACATCATGATTCGCGACCGCTCGAAGGACGTGATCAAGTCGGGCGGCGAGTGGATCAGCTCCGTCGCGCTCGAGAACATGATCATGCGACACCCGGCCGTCGCCGAGGCGGCCGTGATCGGGTTGCGCCATCCGGTGTGGGATGAACGTCCGCTCGCGCTGGTCGTCACGCGCCCCTCGTCGACGTGCCGCGCCGAGGAGATTCTCGACCACCTCGCCCCACATTTTCCCAAGTACTGGCTGCCGAGCGCGGTGGAGTTCGTGGCGGCGATCCCGCGAACGAGCGTCGGCAAGTTCAACAAGCTCGCTATGCGCGAGCAGTATCGCGATTATTTCACCGTGACGTCCGCGCCTGCTCAGGCGCCCGCGCGAGAGTCGCAGCTCACTTCATGATCCGGAGATGACCGATGACGCGTTTTCGTGCGCCCCGAGCGGCGCTCGTGCTTTCCACGCTGCTGCCGACGATGGTCGTCGCTCAGCAACGGGTGCCGACCATGGCCGGTAGGTCGCCGGTCTATGCGCCCAACGGCATCGCGGCGACGAGCCAGCCGCTCGCGACGACGGCCGCCGTGAACGTGCTCGAGCACGGCGGGAACGCCATCGACGCCGCTGTGACCGCGGCAGCGGTGCTGGCGGTCGTCGAGCCGATGATGACCGGTCCTGGCGGCGACATGTTCGCGCTGATCTGGAGCGCCAAGGAAAAAAAGCTCGTCGCGCTCAACGCGAGCGGACGCGCCGGCAGCCTCATGACGCGCGAAGAGCTCGTGAAGCGTGGACGCACGCGCGTGCCGCGCGGCGCGGAGTCGGTCACCGTGCCGGGCGCGGTCGCCGGGTGGGACGCACTGCTCAAGAAGTACGGCACGATGACGCTCGCGCAGACGCTTCAACCCGCGATCGGCTACGCCGAGCACGGGTTCGTCGTGACGCCGGTGATCGCGGGCGACTGGGCTGGCGCGTCGCAGGTTCTCTCACGCGACGAGGGCGCGAGGGTCACGTTCCTGAGAGAAGGACAACCGCCGAAGGCGGGCGACTGGTTCACGAACCCCGACATGGCGGCCTCACTCCGCGAGATCGCGAAGGAAGGGCCCTCCGCGATCTACGGCGGCGCGCTCGGTCAGAAGATCGTCGCGCGCCTCAAAGAGCTCGGCGGATTCCTGACCGTCGACGATCTCGAGAAGAATCAGCCGACCTGGGTGACGCCGATCTCGGTGATGTACAAAGGCTATCGGGTGTGGGAGCTGCCGCCGAACAACCAGGGCATCGCGACGCTGGAGATGCTGCGCATCCTCGATCCCTTCGACCTCAAGGCGATGGGGCAGAACTCGGCGCAGTACCTCCACTATCTGATCGAGGCGAAGAAGCTCGCCTACGCCGATCTGGCGAAGTACGTGGGCGACGCGGATCATCTCACGATTCCGCCGAGCCGGATGCTGTCCGACGCGTTCATCAATGAACGTCGAAGCCACATCGATCCGAAGCACGCGGCCCAGAATCAGGTCGCCCCCGGACCCGAGCGGACGTCGAGCGAGACGATCTACCTCACCGTTGCCGACAAGGAAGGCAACATGGTGTCGTTCATCAACAGCTTGTTCGACGAGTTCGGGTCAGGCGTCGTGGTTCCCGGCACCGGCTTCGCGCTGCAGGACCGCGGGCTCGGGTTCACGATGACGGAAGGGCTGCCGAACACGGTGGCGCCGGGCAAGCGGCCGTTCCACACGCTGATCCCGGGCTTCGTGACCAAGCCGGGTCCGACCAGCGCCGCCGACGGCACCGGCGACGAGCCGTACATGAGCTTCGGGTTGATGGGGGGCGCGATGCAGGCGCAGGGCCATGCGCAATTCCTCATCAATCATCTCGTCTTCGGGATGAACATACAGGAGGCGATGGACGCGGGCCGGTTCCGGCACGAGAGCAATGCGCGCGTGATCGTGGAGCCGGTGATCCCGGAGAGCGTGATCGCCGAGCTCAAGGCGATGGGGCATGAAGTGTCGATCGCGCGTCCGTCGTCGTTCGGCGGGAGCCAGGCGATCATCAAGCTGGCACATGGCTATGTGGCGGGCTCCGATCCGCGAAAGGATGGTCACGCGGCAGGGTACTGAACTACTCGAACCGATTTACCACGGACAGGCACGGGCACAGACAGACGGACACGGAACAGCGACACGACTATCTTCTAAAAACCGCCGCTCGGAATGCGTCCTCGTTGCGTCCCGAGCGGCCGTGTAAAGAGATTGCGTTGCGCAGTTCAGTGTCTGTCAGCTTGTGTCCGGTCTGTCCGTGGTGAACGACTTTAGCGCAAGGAATGTCCTGCTCGGCGATGCTTTTTCGTTCCGTCTTGATCGACGCTAGAACAGCGCCGCCGAGCTCGCCAAATCGAACCCATCTTTCGCTTCCAGCGGTATACTTCACTTCCCCACGATCCCGATTCGACCACAGGAGCATCACATGCGAATGCAGACCCTCTCGATGCTGGCGCTCGTCGTCGCCGCGCCGCTGGCCGCGCAGAGCAAAGATCCCACCACCACCGTGCAAGGCGCGCCGTTGCCTGCCGGCTGGACGCAGAAGATGGATCCGGGCTCCGAATCGATGACGGCGAAGTTCGTCACGATGGGCAGCGGCTATCACGTCACCTCGGGCGGCGCCGCGGTCTACTTCAACGCGAAGGACGCCCAGGCGGACGACAAGTTCAGCACGATGGCGAACTTCCGTCAGACGAAGAAGAACGTCGGCCACGGCGACCACGGCGAAGCGTTCGGTCTGTTCGCGGGCGGCCACGATCTCGACGACCCGGCCAAGCAGACGTACTACTACTTCCTCGTGCGTCAGGACGGCATGTTCCTGATCAACCACCGCGCGGGCGCGGCGGTCCACAAGATCGTCGATTGGACGGCCAACCCCGCGATCGTGAAGTTCGACGACAAGCCGAACGCCAGCAATGATCTCGAAATTCGCGCGGGCATGGACTCGGTGCGCTTCATGGTCAACGGCAAAGAGGTGCACGCGCTGCCGCGCAAGGGAATCGACTTGAGCGGGCAGACGGGCATTCGCGTCAACCACAACCTCGATGTCCATGTCGCGAACTTCATGGCGATGAAAGGGATGTAGAACTGCGCGAACGGCGAACGGCGAGCGGCGGTCCGACATTCCGCGGCAAGAGTTCCTAGCAATGGCGGCGCCCAAGTGACAACTTGAGCGCCGCTTCCTTTTGCCACCCTTTGACGCATCAGCCGTTGACGAACCCACAGCAGACTACAGTTGCGCCCCCTCCGTATCGGCCGCCCGACCAAGCGCCGGCGCCAGAAGGGTACAAGGCCGCAGTCGCCGCGAGCTTCCTCGGCTGGACGCTCGACGCGTTCGACTATTGGCTCGTCGCCTATACGCTCACGGCGATCGCGAAGGACTTCGGCCAACCCGACAAGGCAATCGCATTCGCGAACGGCGTCACGCTGTGGTGCCGCCCGATCGGCGCGCTGATCTTCGGCCTCATGGCCGACCGGTTCGGCCGCAAGCGGACCCTGATGGCGAACCTGCTCTTCTTCTCCGTCTTCGGCGTCGCCACCGGCTTCGCGAAGACGTATGCCGCGTTCCTCATCATTCGCGGCCTGTTCGGCGTGGGGATGGGCGGCGAGTGGGGTGTGGGATCGTCACTCGCCATGGAGAAGACGCCGAGAGAGAAGCGCGGCATCGTGTCGGGTCTGCTGCAGGAAGGCTACGCCGCGGGCAATCTGCTCGCTGGCGTCGTCTACTTTCTGGTGTTTCCGCACTGGGGCTGGCGCGCGATGTTCTTCATCGGCGGCATTCCGGCGCTTCTCGCGATCTACGTGCGCACGTTCGTGAAGGAATCGGAGGTGTGGGAACGTACGCGGCACCGCGACTGGGGACAGTACGGGCGCGCGCTCGCGTCGCACTGGAAGATCTTTCTGTACATCTTCGTGCTGATGACGTTCATGAACTTCATCTCGCACGGCACGCAGGACATGTATCCGACGTTCTTGAAGCGCGACTGGCACTTCTCGACGGAGCGCGTCGCGATGGTCAGCATCATCGCGAACATCGGCGCGATCCTGGGCGGCATCATCTTCGGCCACTTCTCCGACCGCCTCGGGCGTCGGAAGGCGATCGTCGCGGCGCTGATCATGGCGATCTTCGTCGTGCCGCTCTGGGCGCTCTCGCCGACCATGGGATTGCTGATCGCCGGCGGGTTCCTGATGCAGTTCATGGTGCAGGGCGCGTGGGGCGTCATCCCGGCGCACATCAACGAGCTCGCGCCGGATTCGGTGCGCGGCTTCCTGCCGGGGTTCGCGTACCAGTGCGGGGTCGCCGCGGCGGGGCTGGTCGGGTACATCGAGGCCGTCTTCGCCGAGCACATGTCGTACGCCTACGCCATGAGCTTCACGGCCATCACGGTGTTTGTGATCGGCGCGATCGTCGCCGGGTTTGGCCGCGAGAAGCACAAGGTGGCGTTCGGCTGAGCGCGACGAGCGGGACGAGGGAAGCCGGGGCGGCGATGACGGGACCTCCCCGCCGCGCCTTTCGACCGGCGAGCACGACGGATATCATCAGAACACGAGGAACGCTGGCCGTCCGACCCCACCCCGGCGTCCGCGCTCGCTCGGCCGCGCATCGCACGCTGCGACGCGGCTTGTTCCACGCGAACCAGTGAGAAGCTCGTGAACTTTTCCTCCATGGCACGCGCGACGACGCGGGTGGTGCTCGTTCTCGCGTGCGCCACGCCGATGCTGTCCGCACAGCAGAAGTGTCCCGCCGTCACGGGCGCCAAGATGCCGCGTGACTACCAGGGCGGCCCGACGGTCGCGGCGATCTCGCCGTGCGACCTGATGACTCGCCTCTACATCTATTCCGCGGATTCGATGCGTGGACGCGAGGCGGGGACGCCCGACGCGATCCGCGCCACGGCGTACGTCGAACGTGAAGTCCGGCGACTCGGCCTGAAGCCCGCGGGTGACAACGGCACGTACTTCCAGTATCTGCCCGTGACTGCACGCTCGGTGAGCAAAGCGTCGACGATCACCGCGGGCGGCAAGACGTTCCACTCTGGCGTCGACTTCGTCGCGCAGGGCAACGCCGATCGCAAAGTCACCGGTGAAGCGATCTTCGGCGGCACGGCAGGCGACACCACCGGCTCGCTCTCGGCCGATGAGGTGAAGGGCAAGGTCGTCGTTCTGCTCGCGCCAGCCGGTGGCGGTGGCCGCGGTTTCGGCGGCGGACGCGGGCGCGGCGGAAACAATCCGCTCGCGGGCGCCGAGGCGGTCGTCACCGTGAGCGGAGTGCTGCCGCCGTCGCGCGCCCAGTTCGTCTTGAACGACACCGCGCAGAACGAAGGGCGCGAGGCGTACAACGCGGCCAATCCGCAGCCCGCGGGTGGTCGCGGCGGTCGCGGTGGTCGGGGCGCCTTCGGCGGCGGCAACGCCATCAACCTCACGGTGACCCCGCGGGTCGCCGCGGCGATGCTGGGGAAGCCGGCCGACAAAGCCGCGCGCGGCGACAAGGGCGGCTCCGTCTCGGTCGACGTCCAGATGCAGACCACGCCGGCGCCGACGCGCAACGTCGTCGGGATTCTGCCCGGCACCGATCCGGTGCTCAAGAACGAGTACATCGTGATCGGCGCGCACTCGGATCACGTCGGCCTGTCCGCCGTGCGCCCGATCGTGGAGCACGATTCGCTCAAGGCGTACAACATCGTCGCGCGCGTCGAGGGCGCCGACACGCGCAACGCGCCGCGCCCCACGGACGAGCAGTGGGCGCGCATCAACGCGATCAAGGACTCGCTCCGCAAGGTCTATCCGGCGCGGCTCGACTCGATCAGCAACGGCGCCGACGACGACGGCTCAGGCTCCGTGTCGATTCTCGAGATCGCCGAGGCGTTCGCGAAGGGCAATGTGAAGCCCAAGCGGTCGCTGATCTTCATCTGGCAGATCGGCGAAGAGAAGGGACTCTGGGGCTCGCAGTGGTTCACGAATCATCCGACGGTGCCGCGTGATTCGATCGTCGCCGATCTCAATCTCGACATGGTGGGCCGCGGTGCCTCGACCGACATCACCGGCCGAGACAAGGACGACCACGAGCTCTCGGGCGCGGAGAATTATCTCCAGCTCGTCGGCTCACGCCGCCTGTCGACGGAGCTTGGCGACATCGCCGAGCAGGTGAGCGCCAGCGAGCCGATGCCGTTCAAGTTCGACTACTCGATGGACGCGAACGGCCATCCGCAGAACATCTATTGCCGCAGCGACCACGCGAATTACGCGCGGTACGGCATCCCGGTGATCTTCTTCACCACCGGCGGCCACGCCGACTATCACCAGGTGACGGACGAGCCGGAGTACATCCAATACCAGCACATGGCCCGCGTCGACAAGCTGGTCTTCGACATCGCCGTGAAGGTGGCGGACCTCGGCCATCGCGTGGTGGTCGACAAGGGCAAGCCGGACAGTCCGTTCGCGCGGTGTCAGCAGTAACATCTGACGGGCTACCGACGGCGAGCGCGCTCCAGCAATAGAGCGCGCTCGCGTTCATTCTGCGTCATCGACGCGGCGCGCTCGAATTCGGCGCGCGCCTCGTCGTGACGGCCGAGCTTCGCGAGCAAGTCCGCGCGCACGCTCGGCAGCAGGTGATAGTTCTTTAATGCTTGTTCAGACATCAACCGGTCGGCGATCTCGAGGCCGGCGGACGGACCGGACGCCATGCCCACGGCGACCGCGCGATTGAGCTCCACCACCGGCGACCGCACCAGCGCCGAGAGCTCGGCGTAGAGGCCGGCGATCCGCGACCAGTCGGTGTCGTCGGCCGTGCGCGCGCGCGCGTGACACGCGGCGATCGCCGCTTGGAGCTGATACGATCCTGGTGGACCGCCGAGCTGCGCCGCGCGATCCAGCGCAACGAGCCCTCGGCGAATGAGCATCTGATCCCAGCGCGACCGGTCCTGATCGAGCAGTAGCACCGGCTCGCCCGACGGCCCAACGCGCGCGCGGGCGCGCGAGGCCTGGATCTCCATCAGCGCGACCAGGCTGTGAACCTCCGCTTCCGCGGGCGCGAGCTCGGCCAGGACGCGGCCGAGTCGCAACGCTTCGTCGCACAGGGTGGGTCGAAGGAGATCGTCGCCGGCCGTCGCGAGATACCCCTCGTTGAACACCAGGTAGATGACGCCGAGCACCGACGAGAGCCGCGCTTCGAGCTCGGCCCCGCGCGGAACTTCGAACGGGACCTTCGCGTCGGAGAGGGTGCGTTTCGCGCGCACGATTCGCTGCGCGATCGTCGGCTCGGGCACCAGAAACGCGCGCGCGATCTCGACCGTCGTGAGACCGCCGAGGAGGCGAAGCGTGAGCGCGACGCGCGCCTCCGTCGAGAGCACAGGATGGCACGCGATGAACATGAGGCGAAGCAGATCGTCGCCCACGCGGTCGTCGATCGCCTCGTCGAGATCCGGCACCGCGGCTTCCTGCTGAGCCTCGAGCTCGTGCCCCAGCTGCTCGTGCTTGCGCTCGAGCAGCTGGTTGCGGCGTAGAGTGTCGATCGCGCGATGCTTGGCAGTGCCCATGAGCCACGCACCCGGATTGTCCGGGATTCCGGTCTCAGGCCATTTCTCGAGCGCCGCGAGCAGCGCATCTTGCGCGAGATCCTCAGCGACGCCGACGTCGCGGACGATCCGCGTGAGCCCGGCGATGAGCTTGGCCGATTCGATTCTCCAGACCGCGTCGATCGCGCGATGTGTCTCGGTAGCCGTCACATCGCGCAATCAAGCGCGGGTGCCGCGGTTCGGACAAGTCCACGTCTAGCGGAACAGATCCTTCGGCCTGTGGCCTCAGGATGACATGAGCGCTTGCACGCTCATGTCACTTACGCGCGGCGATCTCCGCACGCATCCGGTCCTCCTGCTCGCGCAGCTCCGGCGTGAATTCCGCGCCGAAGTCGTCGGCCTCGAAGATTTGACGAATCTCGATCTCCGATTCTCCGGCCGGGAAGGGATTCGGCGAGCGCTTGATCCACTCGATCGCTTCCTCCTTCGACTTCACCTGAAGAATCCAGAAGCCCGCGACGAGCTCCTTCGTCTCCGAGAACGGGCCGTCGACGACCGAACGGTTCTTTCCCGAGAACCGAACGCGCGCGCCCTTGGAGCTCGGCTGCAGCCCCTCTCCGGCCAACAGGACGCCCGCCTTCACCAGCTCTTCGTTGAACTTGCCCATCTCGGCCAGCAGCTCCTGGCTGGGCAGCTCGCCCGCTTCGGACGCCTTGGTGGCCCGAACCATCGCGACGAAACGCATTGCCGTAACTCCGCTCGACTGTGACGTGTAGGTCTGGAATCTCCGCTCTACCTTCACGTCGAACGAGGGGAGGGGGAATCGACAATCGCCATTCCTTTCCCCTTCCCGCCCGTCATTCAGCCCTGAGGGCTACCATCGGGTCGACTCGGCTGGCACGTCGGGCCGGGATATAACAGGCCGCGAGGGCCACGCCCGAGAGCACGATGGTCACCGCGATGAAGGTCGGCAGGTCGTGCGGCCCCACACCGTAGAGCGAGCTGCGCAGCAGACCGGCCATCGCGAACGACCCCACGAGGCCCGCGGCGACGGCAACGGCGATCACGCGCAGCGCGTCACCAATCACCATCCGCCTCACCTGCCCGGCATCGGCGCCGAGCGCGATCCGAATGCCGACCTCCTGGGTGCGTTGCGTCATCGTGTAGCTGAGCACGCCGTAGATGCCGACCGACGCCACGATGAGCGCGACGAGCGCGAACAATCCGGTCAACCACATCGTCGTCTTCGATGACGCGACAGAGCCGGCGAGATCCTGCTCCATCGAGCGAAAGCGCCAGATGGGCTGATCGCGATCGACGCGCCAGATCGCCTCGCGGACGACGCGTGCCAGTGCCAGTGGATCGCCCTTCGCGCGGACGACGAGGCTCGTGAAGATCTGGGGCCGCTGTGCGTGCGGAATGTAGGCTTGAAAGAGCTGATGCTCGTTCAGCGTGAAGTGGCGCGTGTCGCCCGCGACGCCGATGACCGTGCGCCACGTCGAGTCGCCGATCCGAAGCCGCTTGCCGATTGCCGACTGCCCCGGCCACGTCGCGTCGGCGAAGGCGCGGTTGACGATCACCACCGGTAACGCGCCGGCGCGATCCGACGCGGCGAGGTCCCGCCCAACGAGAAGCGGAATTCGCATCGTGCCGAGATAGCCTGGCGTGGTGCTGTTGAGCTGCAGCTGCGGTTCGTCGCCCGGCTTCACCGGCGGCCGTCCCTCGATGGTGGTCGGATATATCTCGCCATTGCCGCTGAGCGGCGACGCACGGACGAGCGCCGCAGACTCGACGCCGGGCAGCGCGCGAAGCTCGGCGGTCGTGCGCTCGAACATCGTCGCAATCTTCTCGGGCGTGTCGTACTTGCCGGCCGGCAAGCGGAATTGCGCGGTGAGCAAGTGGTCGCCGTCGAAACCGGGGTTCACCTGCTGCAGCGCGATCAGCGACCGCGTGAGCAGACCCGCCGCGGCGAGCAGCGTGAGCGACAACGCCAGCTGGACGATGACGAGCGCGTTGCGGGTCACCCGGTGCCCAAGACCCGAGCCGACGCGCGTGCGCAACATGTCGGCGAGATCGGCGCGCGACGCCTTCAGCGCCGGCGGAAGCCCGAACAGAATTCCGGTGAGAATCGAGACCAGGAGCGCGAACGCGAGCACGCGTCCGTCGATTCCAATCGTTGCCGCATCGACGGGAAGTTGGGCGCCGATGAGCGCGACGACGCCCTTCGTCATTTCCACGGCGAGGACAACGCTCAAAACGCCACCGAAGAGCGCGAGCACGACGCTCTCGGTCAACAGCTGCTGCGCGATGCGGCGGCGTCCGGCGCCGAGCGCCGCGCGCACCGACAGCTCTCGCACGCGCGACGCGCCTCGCGCGAGCTGCAGGTTGGCGACGTTCGCGCACGCGATGAGCAGAACGACACCGACCGCGCCGAGAAGAATCGTCAGCGGCGTTCGGCTCGGACCGATGATCGTCTCGCGCAGTGATAACACCTCCGCGCTCGTGCCGGCGTTCGTCGTCGGATAGGCATCCGCGAGCTGCTTTTCGAGCGCGGACAGATCGCGGCGCGCGGCGTCGAGCGTGACACCAGCCTTGAGCCGACCCACCACACCCACGCCGCGCGTGCCGCGCGCGAGGCCGTTCGCATTCGGGTAGTACCCGATCGGCACCATGACGTCGGGAACCGCGTTGTACGCGATCGCCTGTTTCGGCGCCATGATCCCGACGACGGTGAACGTCGTGCCGTTGAGCACGAGCGTCTTGCCGAGCATCGCGGGATCGCTGCCGAAATGCGTTTCCCACGCTTCCGAAGAGAGAATGGCGATCGGAGCAGCGGTCGCGACCTCAGTCTCCGAGTCGGTGAACGAACGGCCCTTCGCAATCGTCGGGCCCATCACGCGGATGAAGCTCGCCGACACGAACACGCCGAAGAGCCGGTCGGGCGCGTCGCCGCCGGTGAGGTTGACGCTTTGTCCACGCACCGTGCCCAGCTCGTCGAACGTTCGATTGAGGCGGCGCCAGTCGACGTAGTCGGCGTACGACACCCCCTGGCCGCCTTGCGTGCCCTGCACGCCATTCACCACGGCGAGGCGGTCCGCGTGCGGATAGGGAAGGGAACGAAGCAGCACGGCATCGACGACCGAGAAGATCGCGGTGTTTGCGCCGATGCCGAGTGCGAGCGTGAGCGCGGCGACGAGCGTGAAGGCCGGCCGTCGCGCGAGCGAACGCACGGCGAAGCGAAGGTCCTGCGCCAGGATGTCCATGTTGTCTCTGGGGAGATCGTTCTCGCTCGCGTCGTTCTCGCGATGCGTCACGAGCGCGAGCCAGACGCGTGGTGCCGTCACTGCCAGGTCGAGGGCGAGGCGCGCGGCGAGCCTCGCGACGTCGAACGGTCCTCGCGTGCGCGCGAGGTGCGCGCGTGAACGCGCGAAGTCGATCATCTCGTCCGCGAAGCGATTGCGGAACGATGGCGGGAAAATCAGCAGTGCGGCGCGGTACGCGCGCTCGGAAAACGACGTTCGCGACGTCATGCTCGCGCGCCGCCCGCGAGGTGCTTCTGTCGCGCGAGTCGAACGACGGCGCTCAGCCGCTCGACCTCGAGCTCGAGCACGCGTCGCCCGAACGTGGTCATGCGGTAATAGCGCCGGCGGGCATCATCGGTCTCGTTCGCGTCGCTTGCACGGCGCCGCGCCGGCGCCTCCTCGATCACGGACGCGGCGAGCATGCGTTGAATCGAGCCGTAGAGCGTGCCGGGGCCCATGCGGATCTGCCCCTGCGTCGTCGTCTCGATTTCCTGGGCGATCGCGTAGCCGTGGCGGTCCCCGTCGCTCAGCGCGAGGAGGATGTGCAGCACGACGGGCGTGAGCGGGAGTTGGGCCTGCGGATCGCGCGCCATGGAACGACTATATCCGTGACGGATGTATTAGCGCAAGAGGGCCGGTGCGAGCCGGCCTGTATCCGCCACGTCAAGCGGCAATCGTCTCGCGCGAGGACGCTGTTCGTCGCCCCGCGACGAACAGCGCCGCGCCGAGCAGGTTCGCCGCAAGAATGACCAGTGAGATCTTGAGCGCGAATCCCGCCACGCTCGCCACGGCGATGATCGGGAACACCGAGAGAATGACGTACAGCAGCGTCATCGCGAGCCCGGAGAATGACGCTACGCGCAGCCACACCGGCGGCCGCGGCTGCACACCGCGCAGACCAAGCAGCGGAATCGCGAACATCACGACGTACGTGAGCGCGTAGAAAATGCCGCTCGCATTGTTGAGGAGCTGATACGACTCGGCCTGGCCGACGCCGATGAGACTCAACAGCGCCATGACGCCCGACATGAGGCCGACGACGAGAATCGAGTTCGCCGGCGTGCGGTACTTCGCGTGCAGCCGCGTGAACCATTCGGGCAGGAGCCGATCCCAGCCCGCGACCATCGGCAGACGACTGACGGCCGTGAAGCTGACGCTCGTCTGCGCCAGTCGCATCGCGAGCGTGAGGACGATCGCGACGGTGACGAGTTGGCCCGCGATGCCGAACGGCCCGAAGCCGATGCGCAACACCTGCGGCACCGGTCCGACGAGATCGATCTGATCGCTCGGCACGAGCGCCACGACCGTGCTCGTGCCAAACACGAACATCAGCGCGATGAGCGGCGCCGCGATCCACACCGACCGGCCGACGGCGCGATCGGGCGCTTTCGTCTCGCCGGCGAGAATCGCGACGTATTCGAAGCCGCCCAGCGCGCCGAACCCGAGCTTTCCGAGAATGTTCAGGTTGTAGAGCGAAAGCGCCGGCACGCTCGTGCGAAGCGGGTGATACTCGGCGAGGTGTCCGGTGAGGCGGCTCAACACCGGAATCACGAGCACGGCGGCGAAAATCGTCAGCATGATGACGCCGCCGCCGTTGTGCACCCACTTCCCGACCGACAAGCCGATTGTCGCCACCGTGACGAGCAACGCCATGACGATCAGCGTCGCGAGGGCGACGAACCAGTTGCTCGTCGTCATCCACGCGGCGCTCGGCCCGATCGCGTATGCGAGATATGTCGCCGACTGCAGTCCGATCTCGGACGTATTGACGATGACGAAGAGCCAGAGGTTCCACGCCACCAGAAAGCCGACGGCTTCGTTGAAGCCGAGCTTGGCCCATTGATACAAACCGCCCTCGAGCGGCATGAGGCGGTTGAGAAAGATCACCACGACCGCCGACGGGATATAGAACAGGGTGATCGCGCCGAGCCAGAACACGACGTGTGATGGCCCGAGCTTGCCGGCGACGCCGATCCACGACAATCCGACGATGAAGAGGATCTGGGTGAGCGCGAGGTCGCGCACGCCAAGCTCCTTCTTGAGCTCCGCGCTGTGCGCTTCGACGCTCGCCTCGGCGGACGTGAGGCTGGGCGGCGTGTAGGCGGGAGCGTCGGCCGCGCGTTTGGTGGACGGGCTCTTCATGCGCCAGTATGGGGGCCGGTCCCAAACGATGACAAGGGACCGCGCGGGCGATATCTTCGCCCAACCAACGCTTCCTCCGTCCTGGAGACCGACGTGCCACGACTGACGGCCCTGCTGCTCGCCTGTCTCATCTCGGCGCGAAGCGCCGCGGCGCAGACGCTGGCCATCGCGAACGCGACGGTCGTGGACGTGTCGAACGGCGAGCTCCATCGCGGCATGACGATCGTGATTCGCGGACACCGGATCGCGAGCGTCGGCGCCGAGAAACCCGATCGCGGCGTTCAGGTCGTGGACGCGACCGGCTTGTACGTCATCCCCGGACTGTGGGACATGCACACCCACGTCTACTTCGGCGGCAGCGCGCGGGATGGCAACGATCTCATCCTGCCGTTGTTCATCGCGAACGGGATTACGGGCATTCGCGACATGGGAAGCGCGCTCGATGACGTTCTGCGCGCGCGCGCCGACGTTGCGGCGCACACGCTGCTGGCGCCGCGGATGATCGTGTCCGGTCCGATGCTCGACGGGCCGAAGGTCTCGTTTCCGGCGTCGATCGCGATCACGACGCCCGAGGTCGGACGCCATGCGGTGGATTCACTCAAGCGGCGCGGCGTCGACTTCATCAAGGTCCAATCGGGTGTGCCGCGCGACGCGTATTTCGCGATCGCCGACGAGGCAAAGAAAGTTGGCATTCCGTTCGAGGGGCATGTCCCCGACGCCATTCGCGCGACGGAAGCCATCACCGCCGGCCAGCGAACCTTCGAGCACCTGATCGGGATCTTCGAGGCCAGCTCGCCGGACGAAGACAAGTACATCAAGGACAAGTACGACGGCGGCACGAAGCGGCCGGGCGTGTTTCTCGCGACGTACGACCCGGCGCGCGAGGCGCGCATCATCCAGCGGATCGCGACGACGAGGACGTGGCAGTGTCCGACGCTGTTCTGGGAGCGCGGGCAATGGCTGGTCGACACGGTCAGCGTGATGAAGGATCCTGATCTCGCCTACGCCGCGAAGGGATGGATCAAGACGTGGCCCGGCTCGCGCGCGTCGATCCTCAAGGGGTTGAGCTCGGATCCGCTCGCCGTTCGCGCGAAGTTCGTCGACCACGAGCTCGACATCGTTCGCAAGCTGCACGCGGCGAAGGTGCCCTTTCTCGCCGGCACGGATACGCCGGCCGGCGTCGACGTGCTGCCGGGGATCAGTTTGCATCTCGAGCTGCAGCGCTTCGTCGCGGCCGGGTTCACGCCGCTCGAGGCGCTGCAAACGGCGACGCTCAATCCGGCGGTCTACTACGATCGCTTGAATGACTTCGGAAGCGTTCAGGCCGGACGGATCGCCGATCTCGTGCTGCTCCGCGGCAATCCGCTCGCCGACATCAGGAACACTCGGACGATCGCGGGTGTGGTGACCGATGGTCGATATCTGTCTGCGCAGGCAGTCGACAGTCTGCGCACGCGGCTCAAGCGCGTTGCGGCGTCGAAATGAATTCTGTCAATCCTGAGCCCTTTCGTCGCTCGCGCTCCTCGAGGGCAGGCTACGTGAGCGATCTGCATCTTCTGCCACCAACGATTCGGCTTCGGCGCGCAGCCGAGGTCCCGAGGTCGGGAAAGGCCAAACCGTCTACACGAATCACACCAAGAAAATTCATCCAACCGCTTGGAGCGAGACGTGTCGCGACACGATGCCAATCAGAAGCCAAGCGGTTGGATTTAATCGTTTTGGTCCAATTCGTGTTCTCTTTGTTGGTGCCCGTCGAGGTGGGCGGGGATCCGACCGGCCCGCAATATCTCCACGGGATCTGCAGGTGAACCTCTCACGACATGGCATCATGCGTCACTCACTGGTCACGGCCGTTCTCATCACCGCCATCTCGTCACCGCTACTCGCGCAGCGAGGCGCTCCTATCGACACCGGTCTCGCGGAGATCAAGACCATGGTCGCGCGACTCGACCTCGAACGCTACAAGGCTACGATCAAGGGACTGACGCAATTCGGCGATCGACGGCAGGGCACGGACCGCAATCGCGCCGCTGTGAATTGGATCGAGGCGCAGCTCAAGAGCTACGGCTGCACGAACACCGAGCGAATCAAGTACGAGTACAACGGGCGCCAGCTGCGCAACGACTCGACGAATCGCGTCGACTCGATTCGCAACGCCGCGAATCCGCCGGCGGCGGGGCGCGGCGGCGGTCGTGGACGCGGGCGCGGCAACAATCCGGTGAAGGGCTACACTGCGCGCACCGGCGTGAACACCGATCCCACTCTTCAACCCGACACCGCGCTCAGGCGCATCGACGCGCAGTGGGACACGCCGGGGCCGCGCGAAGAGGTGTACTGCACGAAGATCGGAAAGACGCATCCGCAGGAGATGTACATCGTCGGCGCGCACATGGACGGCCACGGCTTCGGATCCGCGGCGAACGACGACGGCTCCGGCACGGCGCTCGTGATGGAGCTTGCACGCATCTTCAGCTCGCCGGACGTCGAGACGGACCGGTCGATTCGCTTCATTCTCTTCAACAACGAAGAGACCGGCGGCGGTGCAGCGGCGTACGTCAGGCAGCGCTCACCGCTCCAGGGCGTCGAGAATCCCGCGGGGTCGGGGAAGTATCCGGAGCCCAAGTGGCTTGGGATGATTCAGCACGACATGATGATGTGGGATCACGGGATGCCTGGTCCGGACGGCAAGGTGTCGCCTGAGCAGCGCCGCGAAGCGGACGTCAACATCGAGTTCGCGAGCTCGTCGAAGTTTGCGGCCGAGGCGGGGCAGATGGCGTGGTTCTTCCGGCGATCGAACGACAAGTACGCGACCGATTATCCCGCGGCGGTCGGTGATCGGATGAGCAACACCGATTCCGGGTCGTTCCAGGATGTCTGTCCGGCGATCAGTCTCCGCGAGAACGAGCGGCTGTCGCAGACGGGCACCGGGTGGAATCCGACGTGGCATCAGCCGATCGACGTGTTCTCGACGTTCAGCGACAAGGATTTTCGGCTCGGGTTGAACGCGGCGCAGACGACGCTGAGCGCGGTCGCGGAGTTGGCGGGAGCGAAGCTGGCGCGTTGACGGCGTGTTCGTTGGCAAGCAGGAACGATGAGATACGGGCACTAACGGAGACTGCACCGCATCTAACCGGACTGCGGTTTAGAACTGGATCTTTCACAACCGCGGCGGTGTCTTCGTAACGTGCCGCTCCGTCATTTCCGCGCGCGAGTTCGCTCACCTTTAGGTGCAAAAAATGCTTCGTCTGGCATCGCTGCTCACGCTGCTACCGGTCGCTTGCCTGTTCGGCCAGGCCGGATCATCCGTTCGCGTCTTGATCGGCGATTCGGCGGGCGTCGATCGCTATCAGATCATCCGCGGAGCTGACACAACGGCGACGGGCGGTCTGCCCCGGCTTCGCGGATCGGGTGTGGCGAGCTTCGTCCTCAGCACCCGTGACACCTCGACGATGACCATTCTGAGTGAGGACCCAGCCCGGTCTGTCCACGTCCGCGTGTCGAGCCCCAAAGGGCCGCTCTCGGCCGTTGGACCTTTGGTGATGGTTCACGTCATCGGCGATTCGGTCAGCATCGAGGCACGCGCTCGTCGCCCTTGACTACGCGGGGAACGTTCGGTGTTTGGCGTACTACACCAGACCCAGACTCCGAACCGTGAACTCCGAACCGGAGACTACGAACCGGAGACTACGAACCGGAGACTACGAACCGGAGACTACGAACCGGAGACTACGAACCGGAGACTACGAACCGGAGACTACGAACCGGAGACTACGAACCGGAGACTACGAACCGGAGACTACGAACCATAAACTACGAACCGTAAACTCCGAACTCTCCGACCCGCCTAGCGGCGACCGTTCGCCGGCGGAGTAGGCGTCGGGGGCGCGCCCTGATTGTCCGCCGGCCTGAGCTTGATGTCCTGCCCGAGGTTCCGCGTGATGGCGATGAAAAGCCCACGGATGCCGTAGCTCTGCTCGCTCGACTGAATGACCTGCGGACTTTCGCTCACGGAGCCGAACGTCAGCAGATTGAACGGATCTTGCGCGCGGAGCGTGATGCTTCCCTGATCGTTCCACAGCTTCTTGCGCACGGACACGTTCATGAAGACGAAGGCCTTCCGCGAACCGCCCTCCGTCGCGAACGCCGAGCGATAGTTGGTCGAGACCTGTGCGTCGACCGTGCGCGTGGCTTGCCAGGTTGCGTTCACTCGCGCGGACCACACGAACGCGCGCGCGGAGAGGTCGCCCGGAAGATTCGTCGCGTCGCTCCGGTAGTGCGATGCATTGCCGCCGACCGTGAGCGTCGTCGGGCCGGCGTGAATCGTCGAGCTGAGATCTGTTCCGACCTCGTGCGTGCTCGCGACGTTGTCGTACGTGAACACCGATGTCCCGCTCGAGTCCACCGACTGAATCGTGCGCACGGCGTGCGCCGTACGGCGCGCGTAGGGGCTCAGCTGCACCGACCCCCACCCGTGCGTCTCCTGCCATCCGAGCTCGAACGCATCCGTGTACTCGGGCCGCAGATGCTCATTGCCGCGATAGAGCGTGCGCGCATCCACACGGTAATCCGTCGGATCGAGCTGAAATGGATCGGGCCGAGTGATGCGGCGCGAGTAGCTGATCTTCGCCTGACGCGTCGCCGTGAAGTCGTACGACACGAGCGCGCTCGGAAACGCGCTTGCGTACCGATCGTCGACCACGCGCCCGGCGACCGAAAACCTGGTGGCTGCCTGCTCGAGTCGCAGCCCGCTCTGTCCTTGAAGCTTGCCGATCCGTTGAGTCAGCAGCGCGTACGCGCCACCGATCCGTTCGCGATAGTCGAATGCCGTGGTTCGCGCCGCGATGGGCAGAAATGCGCCGGACGCCGAATCCAGAGACGCCGCGGAGAAACCGTTGCTCATGCGGTGTCCATCCAACTTGAGCCCCGATTCCAGCTTCGTGCCGGTCGCTCCGCCGAACGGTTCCGTGTAATCGGTCTGGAGGCTCCACACCGGCCACGTCACCAGTGAGCGATCGCGCTCGGCTGGAATCACTTCAGCTCCACTGGCTGTGTTTCCCTGAAGTACGCTGCCCGACAGCATCGTGCGAATCGTGCCGTCCGTCTCCGTGAACCGTGCCTGCGTGGAGAAGGCGCGCTCCTTGGCTTCGCCGGTATGCCGGTACGCGAGCGCGTAATCCTGCGTCAGGTAGTTGGTGCGCTGGTCGTTCGACTGGCTGAACCGGCCGATCACGATTCCCATATCGTCGACGTCGGTCGAGCGAGAGACGTTGTCGCGCGTGAACGAGCCACCCGACACCGTGCCATCCAGCGAAAGCGCGTCGTGTGGAGCGACGAGATACTCGGCGCGGAACGTCGAATTCTGCCAGAGCGGCTCGAGCGAGCCGTCGACGTGGGACGTGACGAGTGCCGGAACCGACCCCTGGAGATTCTCGAGCTGGGAATGTCCCTCGGTGTCTTGATGATTGCGGTACACGCCATACGACAGGAACGCGGTGAACGGCCCGCCCTGATGGCCGACGTTCGCCGACGCGTTCGCCTGTCCGGTCGTGCCGGTCGCCGCGCTCCATCCGCCGCTCCAGCCGAGGTTCGTGTCCTCGTTCAGCACGATGTTGATGATGCCAGCGGCGCCGTCGGGGTCGTCCTTCGCCGACGGATTCGGTGCCACCTCGACTCGCTTCACGGCGCTCGCCGGGAGTTGCGCGAGGAAAGTACCCAGCTGTTCGCCCTTGAGCGGGGAAGGGCGTCCATTGATCTGCACGACCACGCCCTGATTGCCGCGAAGACTCACCTGGTTGGTCGCGTCCACCTCGACCGACGGCACGTTGCGCAGCACGTCGACGGCGGTGCCGCCGCTCGCGGCGGTCATGTTCTTCGTGGCGTACGACGTTCGGTCGGGCGACGTTTCGACGTCGGCCCGCTCCGCCGTCACGACCTGGCCGGCGACCTGCGCCGCCGTCGCCGACATCGCGATGGTGCCGAGGTCGACGACGAGACTGTTCGGGGCGACGACGACATCGTCGCGCACGATCGGCGAGAACCCGAGCGATCGAAGCCGCACGGTATAGCGGCCGACCGTTAGACGCTCGGCGCGGAATGCGCCACTCGAGTCTACGCGCGCCTCGCGCGCGACGACACTGTCGCGGAACCGAAGAACAGTGACGACACCGGCGTCGATCGGCTGGTTGGTCGCGGCGTCGACGAGGCGGCCACGAATCTCACCAGCGTCAGCGCGTCTGGTCGAGCGCGATTGTGCGCCTCCGGCGCGAGCAATGAGCACAGCGATCATCAGCCATGCGATGATCCAACGACGAGGCATCGTGTCTCACGGGAGACGTCGACAAGAGACACGGCGGAAGGATGCCTACCCCGATGACGGCACGGTCTCAGCGGGGGACGAGCGGCGCGAGAGTCGTGAACTCGGCAGTCGTCGTCGCGCCGAGGGCGCTGGGAACGATCAGATACGGGCAACGAACGGGACCACGAAACGGGCGCCGAACTGGACTGCGGTTTTTTCGAAAACCAAGAAGAAGGTTCCGGTGTCCCGTTAAGAGCGGTGCAGTTTCAAACCCGTTTGTTTGGCCGTATCTGTCGTTGATCTCTCTACGGTCGCGCTGCCTGCGCGGCGTCGCGTTGAATCAGCCCGTGCCACCCCGTGATCATTTGAAGAACCGGGGGCGTAAAGCTCTGCCGCCGCAGCAGGAAGCGATTCCCGTCCGGCATCGGCTCAAATACGGAGCCGATAAACGGCTCCGGTGCGACTGGCTCGGCGATCAACACCGCGGGCGGCCCGATCGTTGGAACGGTCGCGAGCTGAATCGACGCCACCATGATGCGTCCATCGCGCGCGATGAAGTACAGCTCGCGGCCGTCGGCACGCCACCGCGGAGTGCCACCGCCGGCGCTCGAGACGCGAATCGCCGCCCCGCTCTGCGGGTACCGCGCCAGATAAATCTCATTCGAGCCGCTTTGATCCGACTCGTACGCGATCCACCGGCCGTCGGGCGAAAAGCGTGCGTCGAACACGCTGCCTGGCGCGTCGAGCATGCGTCGGGTGCTGTGCGCCGATATCGAGTATCCCCAAAGTTCGAACGACGGCACGGCGTCGGACGGCAACTGGAGGAACAGGAGCGTCTGACCATCGGGCGACCAGTCTGCTGGGGCGATGCCGGCGCCAGCGGGCTTGACGGAGATCACGCGCTCCGCGGATCCACCGTTCACCGACATCATTCGGATTTCCTCGCCGTTGCTGTAGGCGAGCACCGAGTCTCCCGGAGACCAAACCGGGTAGAACGCCACGACGAGCTTCGTGGGCACACGCACCGACATGTTCCGCGCGACATCGGTGATCCAGAGGCCAAAGCCGCCGAATGCCACGTGTCGCCCGTCGTGTGAGGGGCGCGCCGACCAGAGGTTTGGCTCTCCCGCGATCGAAGCGTATTTCCGGTCACTGCGTCCCCACCACGTAAACTGGTTGTGGTCGCGCATTCCCACGGTGTCGAGGTTCGCGAATACCAAAACGTTGTCGGCAAACGAAAATGCGCCCCAATTGTTCGACCGTTCGAATAGTGCGCTGATCATCACCGGCTTTCCGGTGGCCTCGTGTCTAGCGAGATCGAACGGCTGCACGAACAACGGCGCGACTCCATCCTGACTGGCGGCGCGGCTGAAGAGCACAAGTCCGGATTTGTCGTACGCCGGCTCGAAGACGGCGTCGCGGAGAGGCTCGGACGTGCCAGCAACGATGTCGCCGAGCCACACTTTCCCTTGGCCCGCGATCCAATCCCAGAACAGGACGTGTCTTTGATCGGGGAGAAAGACCGGGCGCCGCTCCGCGACGTTGGGAATGGAACCGACGGCGAGCGTGGCGGCGCCGCCGGTCGCGGGGATCTTGAACAGGCTTCCGAACGACGGATTGAAGACGATGATCCCATCTCGATTCCACGCTCCTCCGGTCGGCATCGGCGTGGGGGGCCCGAGAGTGGCGGGCACGCCACCACTCGCCGGTACCGTATGCAGATGCCCATTCGCGAAGAAACCGATCGACGCGCCGTCCGGCGACCAGAATGGATCGAGCGCACCCTCGCTGCCGGTGATTGGATGCTCCGCGCCGTCGGCGAATGACCTGATCCACAACCGCGCCCCGTCGACCGCGGTGGCGGTGACGTACGCGAGTCGCGATCCATCGGGCGAGACGGCGAAGTGGCGATCGACGCTCGGCGCTTCGGCCGCGGGGAAGACGAGCGACGACGTGATGACCGGAATCGCACCGACCGAACTGCGTCCTTGCACGGCGACGGCCAACGCGGCGCACGCCGCGGCGGCGACCGTCAGCGCCGCGATCGATCGCCAATCGCGCACCCAGCTCGCGCGGCTCGTTCTCCGCTCGCCGGTCGTCGTCGCCGAGATCGCTTTCGCGAAATCCGCAGCGGATTGAAAGCGGTCCGCGGGAAGCTTCTCGAGCGCTCGCGCGATGGCCTCGTCGACATGTGCGGGGACCGACGCGCGGCTCAACATTACCGCCGATGCGCGTTCGGTGATGACTTTCGCGGCGACGGCTTGAGCGGTCGGACCGGTGAATGGCGGTTCACCGGTGAGCATTTCGTATGTGATGGTGCCGAGCGCGTAAATATCGGCGCGCGCGTCGATGGAGCGGTCGCCCATCGCCTGCTCGGGCGCCATGTATTGCGGCGTGCCGAGCGAGAGACCTGTCTGGGTCATGCGCGGCCCGGCGGCGTTGGAGACCGCGAGCGCGATCCCAAAGTCGGCGACGAGCGCCTGTCCGTCGTGAAAGAGAATGTTCTCGGGCTTGAGATCGCGATGGACGACGCCGTGGCGATGCGCGTAGTCGAGTGCACCGGCGATCGTCGTCGCGATTCGAATTGCCTCATCCACGGGAAGGAGCTTTTCGCGGATCAATCGACGCCGCAGCGTCTCGCCCTCGACGAACGGCATGACATAGAAGAGGCAGACCGATCCGTCGCCGCTGGTCACGTCTCCCGAGTCGAAGAGTGGGAGCAGGTTGGGATGCTGCAGATTCGCGGTAACGCGAATCTCGCTCAGGAACCGCTCAGCGCCGAGCGCGGCGCCCAAGTCGCGGTCGAGCACTTTGAGCGCGACGGGACGTTGGTGCCGGAGGTCGCGCGCGAGATACACGGTCGCCATGCCGCCAGCGCCGATCTCGCGTTCCACAACGTAGCGGCCGGCCAGCGCGGCATTCAGCGACGCAACGAGCTCCAACGATCGCTCGTGAAAGGGTGCCTTCGATACTAACTCTCGCAGGGACCCATCGTCAGTAGCTCAAAAGCGACGTCGGCGCGCCTCGCCGTGACGAGTGGGCACCAGAGTTGTGAAACTCGGTACGTGACGTCGTGCCGAGGACGCTGGGAACGATCAGATACGGGCAACGAACGGGAACCGCGAAACGGCCGATGAACTGGACTGCGGTTCTTTTCCTCCGGAAATTCCCGGAAAGCGAGACTCCGATCATCAGGGCGAAGCTCATCGCCGCCTTCGCGAAGAACGCGAGAGAACCGCCGCGGATGCCGCGCCATCGGCGTTCGTCAGCGCCATCCGCGGCTGTGCCAATCGTTCCGTCTCGATCGGTGGGAGTAACCCGAGGCCGTGCTCAATTCCAAGCTGCCTCGTTCCCGAAAGATCCTTTTTTTAGAAAACAAGAAGAGGTTTTCTGCTAGCGTCGCTCCTGCCGCTCTTCGCAGACGTTGCTTTCCTGACGCTCCAAGAACGTCACCGGCCGCACAGTGCGCGGCACGCGAATGACGTCCACCGGCGACACGACCTCGTTCAGGCAGCCGCAGCGCGCGCCGTGGTGGCGCTCGCGGACCACGGCGTAGATCCGCTTGTCCTTGTCGCGAAAGACCGTGTCGACGTTGATCTGATAGCCCATGCACGGCGCCTGGCCCATGCCGACGACGAGCAGCATCTCGCGCGAGAAATCGACCATTGGCACGGGAGCCGTCGAGCCGGTGCCGACGATGCGCTTCCAGATCGCGGTCCAGTCCGCCGTATCGAGCACCGCCAGCCGGACCGATGTCGGCAGCGAGCTCTTCGCATTCCTATAGAGGTGATCGACCGCGTCGTACGGCTCGAGCTGCCGGACGTCGCGCGCGTGCGCTTCCGTGGCGACATCCTTGATCGGCGCGGCGTTGCCCTGCGCGTCCGGCTTGTGACTCGGATGCGTCGCCCTGAAGCAACCGTAGCTGAAGACCGCGACGGCTCCCAACACCGCGGCTCCAATGATCGTTTTTCGCATGGCGGTCTCTCTGCTTCCAATTCCAGTTGTTGACGCCTACCCGATTCGGCCGGACGAGATGATCCACTTCCGAGTATCGGCCCTGAGCGCGAAGGACTTGAGCGGAGGCCGTTTGATGGACAGGTAAGTGACAGCGCCGTAGCTTCTTCGGTTCCACCTCCCCCGTAGTGCCGTCTTCCGACGGGAGTCACCATGCGTCTCCAATCGACCTGGCGAACACGGTTCGCCATCCTGGCAACGATGTTCGTCGCGTTCACCGGCTTGGCCGGCGCGCAGCAGCCCGCGGCGAGCGGGCCGACCAAACAGCTCGAGCCCGCGGACCTCAAGGCCTGGAAAACGATTCGCCAGTCGGCGCTGTCGCCCGACGGCAAATGGTTCGCCTACGTCCTGGCGCCGAACGAGGGCAACGCGACGCTCGTGCTCCGGTCGACGGGTACGGACGCGAAAGAGACGAAGTTCCCCATCGGTGAAGCCGGTGGCGGCCGAGGCGGCGGCGGTGCCCCGCCGGGGGCGGATGCCGGTGGAGCGGGCGCGCCACTCGCGATCAGCGGCGACTCGAAATGGTTGGCGTTCACGATCTATCCGCCGTCGACTACCGGACAGGGCCGCGCCGGACGAGGTGGAAACGGCGCCCGGGGCGGCGCAACCCAACAGGGCGCCGCGCCGGCCGCGCCCCGGCAGAACCAGCTCGGTCTCGTCAACATTGCGACCGGCGAAAAGAAGCAATTCGATCGCGTGCGCCGCTTCGCGTTCAACGGCGACAAGCCGACATGGCTTGCGATGCAGAGCTATCCCGAAGCAACCGCGGCCACCGGCGATGCGGCGGCGACGCCGACCGGCGGGCGGGGCGGTCGCGGTGGCGCCGCGCCGAACACCGGCGGTGGTGCGGCCGGTCGCGCCGAGGGCACGGATCTCGTGCTCTACAATCTCTCGACTGGTGAGATCTCGAACGTCGGCAACGTCGCGGAGTTCGGCTTCGACGACTCGGGGGATTGGCTCGCGTACACGATCGACGCGCGCGACGAGATCGGCAACGGCGTTCAACTGCGCAACATGCGCACGGACGTCGTGCGCGGCATCGATTCCGATCGCGCCCTCTATCGCCGCCTCGTCTGGTCGGACAGTCTTGGCGCGCTCGCGGTGCTGCGCGGCAAAGCCGATTCGCTCGGACGCGACACGCTCTTTTCCGTCGTGACGTTCACGAAGGTGACGTCGGGGACGCCGGTCAAATCGGTGTTCGATCCGGCCGCGCACTCCGAATTTCCGGCGGCGATGAAGATCGCGGCCGACCGAGCGCCGCGCCTGGCCGACGATCTCTCGGCCGTTTTCTTCGGGATTCGTCCCGTGAACCCGCGCGCGCCGGCGACCGTGGCGCAAGGACGGGCCAACAGCGTCGTACAGGCGGGCGCGCCCGGCGAAGGCGGAACACGCAATCAGCCCGCGAATCAGCCTGGGCCGGACGATCTGCCGTCGCTCGTGCTCTGGCACAACAAGGACGCGCGGCTTCAGTCGCAGCAGCTCGTGCAGGAGTCGGCCGACCGCAACTTCTCGTATCTGTCCGAATATCGCTTCGGCGAGAACAAGTTCGTGCGCCTGGTGGACGACGCGTTGCGTACGGTGAACACGACTGGCCACGATCACTTCGCGTACGGTATCGACACGCGCGACTACGATCAGCCGGCTGCGTACACCGGCCGTCGCTATGAGGACGTCTACAGCGTCGATCTCCACTCGGGCGCGCGCAATCTGCTCGTAAAGCGACACATCCCGAGCGCGCAGGTGGCCTCGCCCGACGGCAAGGAGCTGCTCTTCTGGGGCGACGACGCGCAGTACTGGGTCCTGGATCTCGTGACGGGGCAGAAGCGCAACATCACGAAGGCGACCGGGGTCAATTTCGGAAACACTGAAGACGATCACAACAACCTCGTGACGCCGCCGCGCTTTCCGCTCGGCTGGGCGAAAGACGGCAGCGCGGTGCTCCTGAGCGACGGCTGGGACATCTGGAAGGTTCCGACGCGCGGCTCGGGCACGGCCGTGAACCTGACCGTGAACGGCAAGAAGGATCAGATCCGCTATCAGCGTCTGTACGCGTTCGAGCGCGCCGCGGCCGCCGGCGGCGGTCGCGGTGGCCGCGGCGGTGGTCGTGGCGGCGGCGCGGGCGGCGCCGACGGCATCGACCTGTCGCAGCCGCTGTATGTCGCGGCGTACGGCGAGTGGACGAAGAAAGCGGGCCTGTCGCGCATCGATCCGAATACGGCAGGTGCGAAGCCGCTCGTCTGGGACGACGCGACCTTCAACTTCGAGAAGGCAAAGGACGCGGACGTCTACCTCTACACCCGGCAGACGTCGATCGACTTCCCGAACTACTACGTCGCGAATCCGGACTTCAAGGACGGCCGCCAGATCACGGATGCGAATCCGCAGCAAAAGGAGTTCGCCTGGACGAGCGGCGTGAAGCTCATCAACTACACGAGCGCGAAGGGCGACAAGCTGCAAGGCGCGCTGTATCTGCCGGCGAACTACCAGCCGGGAAAGAGGTATCCGATGCTCGTCACGATCTACGAGAAGCGATCGAACCTCGCGAACACGTACGTCGGTCCGGCCGAGACCAGCCAGTCGAACCGCAGCGTGTACACGAGCCGCGGCTACGCGGTATTCGATCCGGACATCGTGTATCGCGTGAACGATCCGGGCATGTCGGCGGTCTGGTGCGTGGTTCCGGCGGTGAAGGCGGCGATCGCCACGGGCATCGTCGACTCGACCAACGTCGGACTCTGGGGCCACTCGTGGGGCGGGTACCAGACGGCGTTCCTGGTCACGCAGACGAACATCTTCAAGGCGGCGATCGCCGGAGCGCCGCTCACGAACATGGTGAGCATGTACGCGAGCGTGTACTGGAACACGGGCAACTCGGATGCGTCGATCTTCGAGGCGAGCCAAGGCCGCTTCAAGGGCAACTTCATCGACAACTATGAAGCCTACATTCGGAACTCCCCGGTGTTTCACGCCGACAAGGTGAAGACGCCGCTGATCATTCTCGCCGACGACAAGGACGGCGCGGTGGACTTCAACCAGGGCATCACCTACTACAACACGCTGTCCCAGCTGAAGAAGAACGTGATTCTCCTGGAGTACGTCGGAGAGAATCACGGTCTCGCGCGGCCGGTGAATCAGAAGGACTACGTCGCGCGGCAGAAAGAGTGGTTCGATCACTACCTGAAGGGCGCGACCGCGCCAGACTGGATCACGAAGGGCATCCCGCGCATCAAGCTGGAGGACGAGCTCAAGGCAAGGCGGGACGCAGCAAGCAGCATCGTGCCGTAACGCGACTGCGAACTACGTGACTGAGAACTGACGAAGAGGGGGCTTCCAGCTTTCACGCTGCCAACGACGAGCCGCACTGCATCCGGACGCCACTCGCCGGCGCCGGCGAGCTTGCGATGGTGAGCCGTTTTTGAACGGTCGCGTTGCGTCCGGAGGTCGTTGCCGTAGCTAGCAGCTGTCAGCTTCGAAGCTGTCGGCTCCCCTCCTCGTTCCCTCTCAGTTTCCGGAGTTCCTCAAAAGAGTGTCATATGGCGGCACCTGATTTCCAGCCAGTCGAAGAACCGAAGGATCTCGGGTTCGGCAGCGTCGTCGGCGGCGCCAACGAGAAGCGGCTGCTGAACCGGGACGGCACGTTCAACTCGCGCCGTCTCGGGCTGCCGTTTCTCTCGTCGCTGAGCCTGTATCACAATCTGCTCACGATCAGCTGGCCGAAGTTCTTTGGGCTGATCGTGACCGGCTACCTCGGCACGAACACGATCTTCGCGCTCGTGTATCTGGCTTGCGGCCCGGGATCACTGGCGGGGATCGCGCCGTCGACGGTCGGCGGCGGGTTCTGGCGGGCGTTCTTCTTCAGCGTCGAGACGCTCGCGACGATCGGGTACGGCAACGTCGCGCCGAATGGGATGGCGCCGCATTTGGTGATGACCGTCGAGTCGCTCGTCGGCCTCATGTCGTTCGCGCTCGTGACCGGGATTCTCTTCGCGCGGTTCTCTCGCCCGACGGCCGCGGTGATGTTCAGCTCGCGCGCGGTCGTCGCGCCATACCGCGGCGTCACGGCGTTCATGTTTCGCACGACGAACGCCCGCACGAACCAGCTCGTCGAGCTCGAGGCGAAGGTGTTGCTCAGCTACATCGACGGGGCGGCGCGCAAGTACTACCAGCTCTCGCTCGAGCGCACGCGAGTCGTGTTCTTTCCGCTGAGCTGGACGATCGTGCACCCGATCGACGAGAAGAGCCCCATGTGGGGCATGACCCACTCGGACCTCACGCGCCGCGAAGCCGAATTCATGATTCTCGTCACCGGTGTGGACGAGACCTTCTCGCAGATGGTCCACGCGCGGTCGTCGTACAAGGCCGACGAGATTCACTTCGGCCACCGCTTCGTCAACATCTACAACCCGACCGACGACGAAGGCACGGTGAGCATCGACGTGCGCAAGCTGAGCGACACCGAACCGGCGGACAACGATTGGTCGAGCACCTCGACCTGGCATCACACGGGGCACTTCGCCGGGTTCGCGCCGCCTCGGAAGTCGAAGTCGAAATAGGCGAAAACGCAGCGTTCTCAGCCGCCGTTTTCGTCGGTATCCTCGCCTTCGCCGGCGTCCTCAGCGACCTCAGCCATTTCGCGAACTTTTGGGCCGCGCTCGAGCGCTTCCTTGCAACAGGCAGCCAAGACGGCCTCGAGCGCTTCGATGCCGTCGTCCGTCGCCTCCATGAACAAGTCCTTGACGACGGACTCCGCGCGTTCGAGCTGCGTGATGAGGATCTTCGCATGCACACGGCTGGGCATCACGCCGCACACTTTGGCGGTCGCGCGATTCCCGATCGGCTTCCGTAAGACTATGACGGCGCCGCGTTTGCCCGGCTGCGTGAAGTAGTCGGTCTTGGGGGCGCGCTGCTTCCGAGTCGGCGGCCTTCCTTTGCGTCCCTGACGTGCCATTTCGTGGGTCTCTACCGAGGTTTGCCGCTAAACAATACATCGGGTTGCGGCCGTACGCGCCACCCCAGGCGGTCGGCCGTGCGCGCTTGGGAGGGGGTGAGCACGGATTGTGCTAAAGTCGACTCCGACGGCCAGCCATTCCCGCGGAGGTTTCTGTGAAAAAGCTGTTGCTGCTCGCCGGCGCGACGATGCTCATGGCGGCCTGCTCAGAGACATCGACAGCACCGCAGGGACCTGTGCGGGCGGCACCAACTGGCCGCGCGAGCGCCGATATGGCGTGTTTCAGTGGATACGTCATTGCCTTCGATGAAAGCGGCAATCCCTATTGTTCGCCCGATCCGGCCGTACGATCCGCTGGTCTTCCTTCTACGTCTCGGCCAAAGCGCCCGTAGCTGACGAACGCGTCTACTCGGTGATTCGGGACACTCCTTTGCCGGGAGACTCACTCAGCCGCTTGGTGAGCCGGTCGGCCAGCGGACGGTCGCCGACGGCGTTCGCCAGCTCGCGAGCGCGCTCGTAGCATCGGCGGGCTGTCTCCGAATCGGCCGATCGCGTCGCGGCCATCTGCCCCATGATCTCGAGGCACTCGGCCTGACGCACCAAATTGCGTGCGCTCGTGAAGTGACCGAGCGCTTCGGTCAAGAGCGCTTCCGCGGACTCGTGGTCGCCGGACGCCGCGAACGCGGCGGCTTGGTTCTGGACAGCCGTCAGAAGAACGTCCAGCAGGTTCAACCGGCGGGCCATCCCGACCGCCTCCCGGCCGACTTCCAACGCTCGTGTAGCGTCTCCTCGGTCGAAGGCCGCTTTCGAGGCATTCGTCAGCGCGACCGCCAATCCGATGTCGTAGTTCGCCGACCGAAACGCGTCGATCGACTGCGCGAACAGCGTGTCGGACTCAGCGAACCTGCCCCGTTCCGCCGCGCTTCGCCCGAGGTTCTGAAGCGTGATCCCACGAACGCGAGCCGATCGGGCGCAGCGAGACCGCCCGGCGACCGAGCTCGTCCGCCTGATCGTAAAACCCCTGCACCTGCAAGGCGCCGACCTGAACATTCATCGCCTCAGCGGCGAGGTCGTCCTCATGGTGATGGTGGGCGAGCCGGATCGCGGTCTCCGACTCGGCGCGGCACAGGTCCCACGCGGCCATCGTGCGGTAGACGCGGGCGATGCGGAGCCGTGCCTCGATCTCCTCGCCAGGCTGCGGATGCGACGCCAGCGCGTCATGGTACTCGTCGAGCGCGCGGGCGAGGCCACCGGCCTGCTCGAATCGAAAGCCACGGTCGAGATGCGCGCGCGCGGCGGACAGCGCGCGCGTTCGTTCCAGAGTTGGCTCCATGCCGCACTGCGAAGCGGGTCTGTTTGGAACAGATCACGAACAATAGCTTACTGAAACGTCCTTCGCTCCCCGCTCGAGGAAAAGCAGCGACCATGGATGAAAAACAGCTAGCCAAACTCGTGAAGAAAACGGTGGCCAAGGCTTCCAAGCCAAAGACGCCACCGCGCAAGACGTACGACTCGACGCTCGACGTCACGCGACGACCGCACTCCGCTCAGGACGAAGAAGCAAAAGAGTTGTTCGAGCAAATGAAGAAGCGCGAGTTCTAGCCCGTCAGCCCGAGCGCCGCTCGGGCTGACATGTGTCAGGGCACGCTCGCCTTCGAGTCCGCGCTCCGCCGGTCGTTCGCGCCGTAGGCCACACCGTCCTTCATGACGATGGTGTGCCCGTCGCCCTGTTGGCCGCCAAAGCGGATCGTGTGCCCCATCGCCTGGAGTCGCTGTACGGTCGAGTCCGGAATTGCGTCTCGCTCGAACACGACCTCATCCGGGAGCCACTGGTGGTGGAATCTCGGCTCGGCGACCGCCTGACGAACGTCCATCCCGAAGTCGATGGTGTTGAGCACGATCTCCATCACGGTGTTGATGATCGTGCGGCCGCCGGGGGAGCCGACGACCATGAACAGCTTGCCGTTCTTCGTGACGATCGACGGCGACATCGAGCTGAGCATGCGCTTGCCCGGCGCGATCACGTTCGCCGGCGTGCCTATGTCGCCGCGCGCATTGGTCTCGCCCGGCTTCTTGTTGAAGTCGCCCATCTCGTTGTTCAGCAGAAAGCCGGCGCCGCTCACGACGACGTGCGAGCCGAACCCTCCTTCGAGCGTGAACGTGTTCGAGACGGCGTTCCCGCTCTTGTCGACGATGCAGAAATGCGTGGTCTCGTCGTGCTCGGTGGACGCGATCTGCGTCACGATGTCGCGACCCAACTCGACGCTCTTCGACGCATGCGCCGAGTCGATGGCGGCGGCGAGCGTCTTCGCGTACGACTTCGACATCAGCCGCTCCAGCGGCATCTTCACGAAGTCAGGATCGCCGAGGAAGCGCGCCCGGTCGAGGTAGCCGCGGCGCATCGCTTCGATCTCGTAGTGAATCGCCTGCGGCGAGAGCGCCCCGAGCTTCGACAGATCGAAGTTTTCGAGGATGTTCAACATCTCGATCATCGTGACGCCGCCGCTCGTCGGCGGAGGCATGCTGATGATCTCGTAGCCGTGATACTTGCCGCGCACGGGCGCGCGCACTTTCGCTTGATACGCCGCGAGATCGCGCTTGGTGATCAGCCCGCCATTCCGCGCCATCGACGCGGCGATGCTGTCGGCGATCCAACCGGTGTAGAACGCGTCGGGACCCTTCGTCGCGATCGCGCGCAGCGTGCGGCCGAGGTCCTGGAGCACGATCGTGTCGCCGGCCTGCCATGGGCCGCCGCCGGGTTTGCCGTACGCCGCAACCGATGTCGGGTACTTCGCCATCGCGCCGGACACCTCGCGATTGAGCGAGCGTGCGAGCGCGTCGGAGAGAGGAAATCCTTTCTCCGCGAGCTCGACGGCTGGCATGACGTCGGCCTTCCACGAGAGCTTGCCGAAGCGCTTGTGTGCCGCGGCCAGCCCGCGGACGGTGCCTGGAACGCCGGGCGCCAGGTATCCCGTGGCCGTGAGCTGTCGCGCGATGTTGCCGGCGGAGTCGAGGTACATCGTCGGTGTCGACTTCAACGGGGCTCGCTCGCGGTAGTCGATCGTGATCGGCGCGCCTTTGGCCGGCCGGATCACCATGAAGCCGCCGCCGCCGATGTTGCCGGCGCTCGGGTGCGTGACGGCGAGCGCGAACGCGGTGGCGACCGCCGCGTCGATTGCGTTGCCGCCTCTACGGAGGATTGCAGCGCCGACGTCAGAGGCCGGAGCCGACGTCGAAATGACCATGCCCGACTTCGACGAGACGACGCCGGTGTCGGACTGCTGCGCGCGGACTGTAGCGGCGGCGAATGGAAGGGCGACGACCCAGTAGGCGAGGCGCATGGCGACCATGGCGGAGATTTGTACCCAGAAACTACGACAGAATCCATACAGGGGGACAGGCTGTCGAAGGTCTGGCAGGGGAGGCATCTTCAGAGGGAAAGGCTCGCCTATCGCCGCTCGGTTGAGCTCCACCCTCAACTTTCAGTCTCATGACCTCTCGACGCGAGTTCTTGAAGGCCTCTGCCGCCCTCGGCGGCGCCCTCGGGCTGGGCGCTATTCCCTCAGTCGGCTTTGCAGAACGGACGGTCGACCGCGCGAAGAAGCCGCTCAAGATTCTGATCCTGGGCGGCACCGGGTTCACGGGGCCCGAGCAGGTGGAGTACGCGATCGCGCGCGGCCACTCCGTCACGCTCATCAATCGCAACAAGACACGCCCGGACTTTTTCAAAGGCCGCGTGGAGCAGTTGATCGGCGACTTGAACGGCGACATGAGCGCGCTCAAGGGCCTCACGTTCGACGTCGTGATCGACAATCCAACGACGCTGCCCGGGTGGGTGCGGAACGTCGCGCAGTACATGAAGGACAACACCGATCATTACATCTTCATCTCGACGATCTCGGCGTACGCGAACGACAAGACGGCTTGGGCCGACGAGACCGATCCGACGCATCCGGAGCCGACGGCGATCGATCCGTTCGCGATGGTGCCCGCGAATGCGGGGCGCTATTACGGACCGCTCAAGGCGACGTCCGAGCGTGAAGTTCAAAAGATCTACGCGACCAAGTTCACGATCATCCGCCCGGGCCTCATCGTCGGACCGCTCGATCGCAGCGACCGGTTCACCTACTGGCCGTATCGGATCGACAAGGGAGGGGAGGTGCTCGCGCCCGGGGGCAAAGAGCCGGTGCAGATCATCGACTCCCGCGACCTCGCCGAATGGACGATTCGCATGGCCGAGAACCACACGTTCGGCGTCTTCAACGCGACGGGTCCGAAGGAACCGTACACGATGAAGAGCATGCTCGAGGGCATCAGAGCGGCGCTCAGGAGCGAAGCGACGTTCACCTGGGTGACGCCCGAGTTTCTCCAGGAGAACAAGGTACGTGCGTGGGTGACGTCGCAGAACGCCGTCGAATTGGGCTCGATGCCGGTGTGGGTGCCCGATCGTGGCGACAATCCCGCGTGGTCGCGGAGAAAGATCGATCGGGCGCTGGCCGCCGGCCTGACGTTCCGCCCGCTCGACGTGACGGCGAGAGAGACACTCGCATGGTGCAAGACGCGTCCGGCGGCGGAGCTCGAAGCACTCTCGCAGGGGAAGCTCGCGGGCATGTCGGCCGAGCGTGAGGCCGCTCTCCTCAAGCTGTGGAAGGCGAAGCAGGCAGGAGGATGACACCGCAGCCGTCGACGAACGACACCAGAACGCCGCTCTACGGGCTGCTCCGGCGCGCGGTGGACATCCGCCCGGAGGAAGTGCGCGCGGTGGTGACGTCGTTCGCGTTCTTCTTCTTTTTGCTGAGCAGCTATTTCGTGCTGCGCCCGATCCGGGACGCGGTCGCGGCGGCGACGGGCGTGACCAGACTCTCGTGGCTTTTCACGGCGACGCTCACCGCGACGCTGCTGCTCAACCCGTTCTTCTCCTGGCTCGTCGTCCGCTTCCCGGTCCGGCGCGTCATTCCGATCTCATATCATTTCTTCGTCGCGAACATTCTCATCTTCTACGGTGTGCTCCGCTTTGCGTCCGCCGGAGAAGGATCGGTGACGGACGTCTGGATGGGGCGCGTCTTCTTCGTGTGGACGACCGTGTTCGCCCTGTTCAACACGTCGATCTTCTGGTGCCTGATGGCCGACTCGTTCCGGAGCGAGCAGGCGAAGCGGCTGTTCGGGTTCATCGGCGTGGGCGGCACGCTCGGATCGATCATCGGATCGGCGACGACGGCGACCCTCGCCAACGCGATCGGCGCCGTGAACGTGCTCCTCGTCTCCGCGGTGCTGCTCGAGCTCGCGATTTTCACGATCGTCAAGTTCCCCCTGGTGGCGCACGGACACCCGCGCGACGCCGCGCGACGCGGGGCGCGTGACGAGGAGGCGATCGGCGGAAGCGTCTGGGCGGGGTTCAGTGCCGTGCTGAAGTCGCCGTACCTGCTCGGCATCTGTGCCTTCATGATCCTGTATACCATCGGTTCGACGTTTCTCTATTTCGAGCAGGCAGACATCGTCGGACGGTACTACGCCACCGCCACGGCCCGGACGGCGATCCTGGCCAAGCTCGAGCTCGCGGCGCAGGTCCTGACCGTGGTGACGCAGATCTTTTTGACCGGTCGGCTGATTCGTTGGGTTGGATTGGCGATGGCGCTCGCGCTGCAGCCGCTCTTGAGCGTCATCGGGTTCGGGGCGCTGGGCGCGGTGCCGGTGTTCGGAACGCTCGCGTGGTTCACGGTCGCGCGGCGTGGATCGAACTTCGCCGTGACCAATCCGGCGATGGAAGTGTTGTTCACGGTCGTGCCGCGCGAAGACAAGTACAAGGCGAAGAACATCATCGAGACGTTCGTCTACCGCGGTGGGGACCAGGTGGGGGCGTGGGCATACCGAGGGCTGGTGGCGGCCGGGCTCAGCATGGCCGGCATCTCCTTCGTGGCCGTTCCGCTGTCGGCCGTCTGGCTCACGCTGGGATTGTGGTTGGGATGGAAACAGGTGGCGTTGGCCAAGGCATTGACAGGCTCGCGCCCGAACCCGTTAACTCAAATGGATCCGCTGCCGGAGCCACCGTTGGCCTCTCCTTCAGGCGCTGCAACATGACCGCGACCACCGCCATCACGATCGCTCGGCCCGAGGCCGACGAGTTCTACGAGTACTATGACCAGTACATCGCGAAGGTCCCGGACGGCAATCTGATCTCTCTGCTGCGCGAGCAAGCGGTCGAGACGGTGACGATGCTGCAGGATCTGTCGCCGCACCAGGCGAACTACGCGTATGCGCCGGGGAAGTGGTCGGTCAAGGAAGTCGTGGGCCACATCTGCGACGCCGAACGGATTTTCGCGTATCGCGCGCTGCGCGTCGGCCGTCAGGATCAGACGCCGCTCGCGTCGTTCGACGAGAACGCCTACGTCGCGCACGCGAACTTCGGGAGCCGAGGCCTGGCGGATTTGCTCGAGGAGTTTCAGTTGGTCCGCGCGTCGTCGATCCATCTCGCGAAGAGCATGGACGCCGAGACGCTCGCGCTGCGGGGGACGGCGAGCGGACACGTCATCAGCGTCCGCGCGCTGTTTTACATCATCGCTGGACACGAACGTCATCACGTTGGTTTGCTCCGCGAACGGTATCTGTCGCACTAGATCCCGATCGCGGTTTGCGCATCGCCGAGACAAGGGGGGCTTATGATGCGCTTGTGGTTTCAGTCCTATGTACGACGGTCGTCGGCGTTTCCCCAGGCGATCTTCAGCAGCATCGCGCACGTCGTCGTGATCGCGCTGTGGGTAATCGCCACGTTGCCGTCGGCGGAAGTCGCCGACAACAGCATCGCGAATCGCCTCTACTACATCCCACCGCCGGACAAGGTGCCCGGCGCGCCCAACGCCGTGCACGAGGTCGTCCATTTCGTGACCCTCGCCGACAAGGCGCCGGGCGACGAGGCGGGCCAAGGTCCTCGTGCCCAGGGAAACGCCGCGCCATCGCTGGCGGACAAAGCGGCGGGCCGGCTCGAGCGCGATACGGTGTTGGATCCGGCGCCGGTCACCGCGCCCGCTCCGCCTCCGGGACGCGAAGACTCGGTATTCACCGTCATCGACGTCGACACCGCGGTGGTCCGATCCGCGAGCAGCGCGGCGCCGGCCTATCCGCTCAAGCTGCTCGAGGCACACATCACCGGAGCGGTGTCGGCCCAGTACGTCGTGGACACGACCGGCTTCGCGGACACGGCGTCATTTCGCGTGGTGAAGGCCAGCAATCCGGGATTCGTCGACGCCGTGCGCGAGGCCCTGCCGTACATGCGCTTTCGGCCGGCAAAGATCGGCGCGATGAAGGTGCGGCAGCTGGTCGAGCAGACCTTCACGTTCAAGATCACGGACACCGCCGTGGTGGCGCCTAAGGCGAAAAAGCCGTAGAGGCCGAACGGCGCTCAGTTAGTTTGCGCCCATGCGCCATACTGTTCGCCTGCACGGAGTGATTGTCGGCCACTCGGAGCTCGAGAACATCGAACCCGGCGTTGGCCGCGCGTGGGGGGAGTTTCGCCCCGGACTCGGCTACGAGCTCGTGCAGCCCGTGTTCCGGCTGTTCGCGCAAGCGGTGCCGCTCGACGGCGCGAAGGACAACGCGCTGCTCGAGCGATACTACTCCGCACGTGACAAGCTCGACCTCGAGCTGGTCGACGCCAACGGTCGTGCCATTCGCGCGAGCACGATCCACATCGCCGACTACACCATCGAGGAGGGCCCGAAAGCGATCTCGCTCGACGTGCTCATCTCGGACGACGAGTACTGGGCTGAGCGCACCTGAGCGCAGCTCAGCCCAGCTTCGGACGCTCCAGGTGCCAGGCCGTGTTGATCTGGTACTTGTGCGCGACCGACAGAATGACGTCGTCGTTGTAGAGGTTTCCCGCGATCTGGGTGCAGATCGGCTGGGGATTGGGCGGAGCGGCCGGCGCCGCCGGAGGCGCCGCCGTCGAATCGGCGCCGCCACGCCCACCGCGTCCGCCACCGCGTCCGGTGCGAATCCCGAACGCCATTTGCACCACCGCCACCGGATGTCCCGTCTGCGCGTGGACGCCGGTATCGGCCGCGCCGACATAGAGATCAGTATTCTTTAAATACCGCTGCCACGCCGTGATGAGCATCTGCCGGCGGCGCTGCGATTGGACGAACTCCATCGCCGTCGGGGTGCGGCCTGGCACCCAACGATTGAGCTGCCCGTTGTTGGCCGGCGGCGTCGCGGTGCGCCCGGCTTCGGTGACTGTCGCGCTGTCAGCCGCGCGGCCCCCGCCCCGCCCGCCCCGGCCGCCGCCACCACGACCGCCGCGGCCGTACGCGACCAGCACGGCATCCATGTCCATGCCGAGCTCCTTCGCCTTGAACTGCACGTAGGAGTCGAAGGCCGCCGCCGATTCGACATCGAGACCACCCTGACTGCCCGCAACCGTCGGCGGATCGTCGATGTCGGTCGGCTTCGCGCCGAGCACTTTGAGCTTGTCGACGAACGCGGTGAAGTTCGGATCCGGGTTCTGCTGGCGGCGAACGCCGATACGCAAATGCGCGAGATCGATGTTCGAGTTGAAGTGGAACGGCATCGTGATCGAGCCGGGATCCTTCTCGTCCGCGCCGTGAATCACGTTGAAGACCATCGCCGCGTCCTCGGCCGTTCGCGTCAGCGGACCGACTCGATCCTGCGACCACGCGAGCACCATTCCGCCGTAGCGACTCACGCGGCCGAACGTCGGCCTGAGCGCGCTGATGCCGCAGGTGCTCGCCGGTCCCACGATCGAGCCCGACGTTTCGGTGCCGATGCCGAAGGCGACGCACCCGCCGCCGGTGGCCGAACCGGGGCCGGCCGACGATCCACCGGACGGCTGCGACGTGTTCCACGGATTCTTCGTGGTGCCGCGGAACCAATTGGCGCCCTGCGCGAACTGTCCACTCGACAGCTTCGCGATCAGCACCGCGCCGGCATTGCGCAGCCGCACGACGACCTCGGCGTCGTCGTCGATGACGCGATTCTCGAAGTCGGCCGCGCCCCAGGTCGTCGGCGTGCCCCTCACCGCGAAGAGATCCTTCACGCCCCAGGGCACGCCGTGCAGCGGGCCGCGATATTTCCCGGCCTTGAGCTCGGCATCCATCTTCGCCGCGTCGGCGAGGCCCTGCTCCTCCATGATCGTCACGGCGCAGAGGAGCGTCGGGTTGAGCCGCTTGAGCCGCTCGAGGTAGATCGTCGTGATGCGCGTCGACGTGAGCTTGCCCGCTTTGATCGCCGCGGCCAGCCGGTGCGCGGGAAGGAATGCGATCTCCTCGTCCGTCGCCGGGAGCGGCGCGTTGCCCCACGGCGCGAGGTGGAAGGCGCCGGCCGTAGTGGAATTCCACGCGAAAGCCTGGCGCGCGAACGCGGCGACACCCTTCTCGCGATATGTCTTCTCCAACAGAGCGCCGGTGCCGCCCGGGTAGGGTTGGAACGTCCACGACACGGCCTCCATGTTGTCGAGAGGCACTGGCGGCGACGATGTGCCCTGGGCACCGCGGGCTCCGCCTCCACCGCTGCCGGAACCCTGGGCGAGCACTTTCGCGCCGAACCCGAACGTGGTCGCGGCCGCCGTGGCGAGCGACATGAAGACGAACTTCCGGCGATCGAGATCGCTCGTGAACGTCATCTCGTCGGCGATACGCCCGGCATCGGTCTGTGCCTGGTCCAGCAGATCCAGCTCGTCGTACAGCGGCATGGGCGCCTCCAAAGTGTCGCGGTCGGACCGCGCCCAGAATTACGAGGGTCAGCCGCCCGTCGCAACCTCGGCGGTCAACTCACCGCGGCGGCGTTCGCTCGAACCGGTCGAACGCCCGTTCCAACTCCGAGCGCAGGCGCCTCTTGGTCGAGTCGTCGGCAAACGAATACGCAATGGAATTGCGCGCCATCGTCTTCAACGCGGCGTAGCCGAGGTGCTGGTCGGTCACGGCGCGGGCATACTCGAGCGTCATGTCCGAGACGGACACGCCCTCGTCGTCGGTCGCCAGCGCGACTGGAACGCCGTGGGCGAGATAGGCCGCGAGCGGATGCGCCGCTCCGCGCACGCCGAGGATGACGTCGTTGCTCGTGAGCGCGACCTCCACGAGGACGTGGCGCGCCGCCATCTCGCGCAGCAGCGAATCGGCGCCGTCCTCCTGAAGGACGTCGACGCCGTGCCCGATTCGTGTCGCGTGGCCAAGGTCGATCGACTCGCGAATGTGCGAGCGCATCGTGGCGCGCGACGTCACGCGATCGGACAGCTCGCCCGCGTGCAGCGTGATCGGAACGCCGGGATGCGTGGCGCGCAAGAAGTCGATCATCCGCATGTGGAGATCGAAGTCTCGAGTGGCCACGTCGCCGTGCTCCGGCGCCACGAGGTTGAAGCTCACGTACCGGTGGTCGATCGACGGGAGCTCGAAGCCGGCGAGGATCTGCGCGAACACCTGCTGCGGCGTGCGACTGCGGGTGATCTGATAGATGTACCGAACGGTGATGCCGCATCCCGCGTCCGCGGCCGGAGTGCCACAGCGCAGCAGCTCGCGCTGGCGTTGCTCGGCGGCATCCAGCGCGCGGGGCACGCCTCGAAGCAACGCGATGAGCCCGCTGCGCTCGAGCGCCGCGCGCATGGCGGCGAAGTCGTCGCTCGCGCCGAGCTGTGCGCCGAGCCGTGCGGCGAGACGGTCGTCGGCGTTCAGCATCAGCTCCAGGTACGAGACGTGATCTTTCGCGGCACGCGACGTCACCTCCGCGAGCATCTCGCCTAAATGCTCATTTCCGACGGCCGCGGTCTTGGCAAAGGTGGCGAAGAAATGGTCGGCGCCCGACTCGGAGCCTGCGCGAAAGCCGTGCATCGACCACGCATCCACCGCACGTGCCAACAGCGCAGAGTCGGCGAGCAGCCGGGCGGCCGGGACTCTATTCCGCCCGTCGCATGGCGGCCGCGTGAGGCTCGCCGTCGCGACGGCGAAGCACAGCCCGTCCGCCGCAGCCCATCGAGCCCAACTCGCAGGGGCAATGGCGCCCGAGATGTGGTTGTGCAGATCGCCGCCTTTCGGCATCGCGCGGAGAAACGTGACGAGGCGCGCCGAATCGCCGCGAATCGAATCGAGGCGTGCGGCCGTTGCGGCCTCGGCGGGCGTCTGCGCGCGCATCGGCTGTGCGCTCGCGCCGCACACGACGGCCGACATCGCAAACGCCACGGCCAGCGCAGCCGCCGACATGTTGGTCATCGATCTAGCGCGGTGGCCGAGATGCGATCCAGCAGCTCGGCTTGCGCGGGATTGATTCGCGCGCGCGCTTCGCCGAGCGCGAACCACTCACAGCGGTCGACCTCGGGGAACGTCAGGAATCGTCCCGACCCCCGCGGCCACTCCACTTGCGTATCGTTGCTCGTGATCGCCGACGGATCGGCGTCGCTCTCGCACGCCCAGGCGTGCACGGTCTTCCCGCCCTTTTGTTTGATCGATCCGAGCGCGATGAACGGACCGTCCGGTGCGAGCCCGGTTTCCTCGCGCAGCTCGCGGCGCGCCGCGTCGAGCAGATCTTCGCCCTCGGCGACGACGCCTTTCGGAATCGTCCACGCGCCGGCGTCGCGCCTGGCCCAGAACGGGCCGCCAGGGTGCGCGAGAAACACCTCGAGACCGGATGCGCCCTGGCGGAAGACAAGAATCCCGGCGCTGGTCGCCGCGCGCGTCGTCATCGATTCGACACCGTCGGCGCGTCCGGCGGATGACCGAGGACTCGCGCGATCGACAGCATCGTGCTCCAGCTGCGCGTCGTCGCGGGCGCGCCGAACAGTGTGTCGAGTTTCCCGAGATAGCCGATGGTTTTCATTCGCCGGCGATACAGTCCGTAGACGAACCGGTTCGTCGACCCCAGCACGCGCACGAGCCACTCACCGTCCGAGGACAGTGTGAGCGGCAGCGAGGGCGTGGCCTTCGCGGCCCGTGAGAGGATGCTCACGAATTGAACCACGTCGGAGCGCGTGGCCGTCGACTCGAACGGATTCTGCTCCGCCAGGCGGAGGACGTCGGAGCCGTGGCACACCGCAATCTCCGTTTCGCTCGGCAGATGACGCTGCAACGCCGAGCGGAGCGTCGCGCGCGACCGCGGCTTCCGGACGACGAACGTGCCCGCGGCGCCGACATTCACGATGTCGAAGCTGCTCAGCGAGCGGGCCACGACGCTCGGACGAAACGTCCGGTGACCGCCCACGTTCACGCCTCGGAGGAAGACGACGATGGCCACGCGCGAAAAATCGCGTTCCGGCGCCGGTTCGGCTAGTCGGATCACGACCGTTGATCCCCGCGCGATTGCTGCGCCGGGCTGGATTTCCGTTTACCTTGGGTGCGGCACTCATTCTTTTTGGGTCACTATCCGTATGGCATTCACCGCAACCGTCCTCCGGCTCATGATCGCCTCGCCTGGCGACGTGCAGACCGAACGCGCCGTCGTTCGCGACGTCGTCAGCGAATGGAACTCGGCAAACGGCGCGCACCGTCGCATCATGCTGCTCGCGGTCGGGTGGGAAACCGACGTCGCGCCGGAGATGGGCGCCGCGCCGCAGAGCATCATCGATCAGCAAATCCTCACGGACGCCGATCTCCTCGTCGGCATGTTCTGGACGCGACTCGGCACGCCCACGACCGGGTACGCGAGCGGCGCGGTCGAGGAGATCGAGGAGCACCTCAAGGTGAAACGGCCGGCGATGCTGTACTTCTCTTCCGCGCCGGCGCCGCTGGACTCGATCGACCCCGACCAGTATCGCGCCCTCAAGGCGTTCCAGGACTCGTGCAAGCCGCGCGGCCTGTTCGCCACGTACGCCGACGCCGAGGATTTTCGCCGGAAGTTCTCGAGGGACCTTCAGCTCGTGATGAACTCCGATCGAATCGCGGTGTTGAGCGCATCGGCGCAGCCGGCGACCACGACGGGTGTCGTTGGCGGCGCCACGACTCCGGTGCTGTCGCCCGAGGCCGTGGCGCTGCTCGCCGCGGCAGCCAAGGACGCCGCGGGCACGATCCTGTTCGAGCGATTCGGCGGCGGCGTCGAGATCAGCTCGAACGACACGACGTTCAACGGCGACATGAGCCCGCGAACGATCGCGCTCTGGGAAGGGGCGATCGAGGAGCTCGAGAAGCGAGGCTATGTCAAAGCGGCGAGCGACGCGCGCGAGGTGTTCGAAGTGACGCGGGACGGATACACGGCGGCCGAGGGACAGCCAAAGGTCTGATGCCACCAAGCACCCATTCGAGTTCGACGTCGCAGGGCGTCGAGTCATTGAAGACACCGCCTGCCGCCTAACCAGAGTGACTGCAGGACGGCGCATTTGTCTTGCCCGGGTTCGCCGGGTTCAGGTTGATCTCTTTTGCGGCGGTTTTCGCGGAATTCGCGCCACAACAGTTCTCCGGACCACGCCAGTAACAGTTCGAGAAGCCCGCCAAAGTTGGATTCCTGTGGGTTTTCGGCTTATTTTCGGCATCGCATGACGACCGGACCGTTCGCCGAAGGGGATCTAAATGCCGACGGGAATTGAGTGGACGGATGAAACGTGGAATCCCATGACTGGGTGCACGAAGATTTCGACTGGTTGCGATCATTGCTATGCGCACACAGTGGCGCACACAAAGACTCGAGATGTCTATCTCCGCCAGCTGCCTGTGCGCGACGTCGCCGCGAATCGCATCGATCCGTTCGCGCCACGATTCTGGGAAGAGCGGCTGATGAGGCCACTCTCGTGGCGCGAACCGCGGCGGATCTTCGTCAACAGCATGTCTGATGTCTTTCATGCTCACTTCACATTCGAAATGATCGAGCGCGTCTTCGACGTCATGAACGCGGCGCACTGGCATCAGTTCCAAGTATTGACGAAGCGACCGGAACGCGCCCTCCGCTATGCTGATCGTTTGCCATGGTCGCCGAACATCTGGATCGGCACATCGATTGAGAACATGAGCGTCGCCAACCGAGCCGATGCGATCCGCGCAATAGACGCCGCAGCCGTTCGATTTATTTCCGCGGAGCCACTCCTGGGCCCACTCGAGATGCTTGATCTGACCCACATCGATTGGGTGATTGGAGGCGGGGAAAGCGGTATTGGCGCGCGGCCGTGTCGTCCCGAATGGGCGACTGGCCTGCGCGACCGCTGCGAGCAGATCGGCGCCGCATTCTTCTGGAAACAATGGGGTGGTCGAACACCGAAGGCCGGCGGGCGTGAGCTCGACGGGCGAACATACAATGAGTACCCTGTGGCTTTGGCCGGCGCGGTCTAGCCGAAGAGATCTGGTTGGTCGCCGGCTCGCGTCCGCGTAGCGGACCATGTCGCGATACGGCCGCCGGCGGGATGATTTGAGGCGTACAGCATATGGTACAGGAGTGCCTCTCCCGTACGCTTGATCTCGCGTGCCACGAGCACATGCGACCAGCCCAAAGAACGTAGCCGATCGACGTAGAGTTCGAGCACGCGGCGCCGCAATTCGGGTGACTGTGCGTCGGTTTTGCGGTCGGCGACGAGTTGACGCCACGAATCGACACCGAAAAACGCATCAAGCTTCTCACTACTTTCTTCGACAGTTCTATCATTGTAGGACAGCATTCGCTGCAGTGCCATCCCTGACGGAAAAAGCATGTAGAAATCGACGCTCTTGTGCCGATGCGCTTTTAGCGCCTGGACCGATGTCCATGGCCAGTGGCTCGGTCGTGTGATGTCCGCGAACACGAGCACATATGCGCTCTGATCGATCCCGCGCATGATTCGATGCACAACGCGATTCGCGTCAGCGGTGAGCATCTCGAGATTTTTCTGTGGCACAGGGCAACGGTCGGTTGCGCGGAGTTGGTCTACGCGTGCCGCAAGCGCAGCTTGGTCCTCCTTATCCTTGTTCACGAGAACGGCGTGCGTGAAGTGAACTCGAGCGTCTGACTGCGCGGACATCGGCAAAACCCGAATCGCAGATCCCTCGAACTCCTCGTTTGCCTTCGTGTCGACGTTACGGCCTGGTCCGGCAAACAAGTCAACGTACCAGCGCTGGAGTTTGGGGTGCTTCCCGGCTCCGGTTGCCTGGAGCGCGGCAGGAACAAACTCGTCCAAGAATGACAACTTCTCCTTCCCCCAGATGCCATTTTTTCGCGCGCGGAGGTCGTCAGACGCGACTACCCAGTCGTTTTCGCGTTTTGGTGTCATAGCGGGAAACGTCCGGCGGAGCCGCTGAATTATCAAGCTCCAATAGTGGTTTCCTTGCCTGACGCAGTGACTCGCCCATTGCGGTGACGACCATGCCCAACGGAAGCCGTTGCGCGCGACCCCACAAGTTGCCCGAGGGTTGTAGGGTTCGTTCGAAAGACGGCCGACCCTACGTGTGTTTGGTGGGAAACCGAAGCGCCATCGTATCCCCGGCGGGAGCGCACGCCACTGCGCGAACAATTCGCCGCGCCACGGACTCGAATCCGCTCGAGCGCCTCATCCGTCATGGTGAACGCCGGTACCGGTCCGTTCGCGTTCTCGAAGTAGGTGCGAATCTTCCAATTGAAGTCGTCGGCCGAGCCGACGACTCCTGTAGCCCGCTCGACGTCGAAGAATCCGACGATCACTTCGGCCAAGAGCGCATCTTCGGGAATCCGCGCCCTCGCTCCTGGCGCCTCGAAGCTCGAGATATCCCACCCGTGGGCGACGAGCCCATAAAATGCTTGGTCGAGGCCCAACACGGTCTCGACCGAGTAGTGCGTGAGATCGTGCAGCGGGAAAAACGCGCCCGAGGATCCCTCCTGGCGCTGCCACGTGGTCGTGCCGTCGGCGCGCGTGCAGCTCAGCGCCGCGTTGCCGTCGGTCTTCTTCTTGATGCGGATCGTGAGATCAGGCATGGTGTGCATGACTCGCCATACGTCGCCGGCGATGCCGGGTTTCCCAGATGTGGCCCGCGGCAAGGCCGACGACGGCGCCCACGACGCCGCCGGTGATCGCGCCCGCGAGCGCCGAGATCTCGAAGTCGACGAGCCCGCGCGTCATCGAGCCGCGCCGCATGCCGCCGAGGACCACCGACCAGGTCGCGAGCGCCCAGAACAACGAGCAGAACACGCCCCCGGCGATCGCGAATCCGTTGCTGAAGATCTCGCGGCGCGGCTCGTAGAAGTTGTTGGCCAGCGTGCCAAGCTCCGCCTGCGCGTCGGTCCAAAGGCGGTCACGTCCCCAGCCCGAGCGAAGCACCAGCACGCCGGCGAGCACCGCGATCTCGGCGGCCCAGAGGACGGGCGTCTGCTTCGCGGGCAGCATCGCCTGCTTGGTGTTTTGCAGAACGACGATTGCCGTCAACGCGATCAGAGCGGAGTAGACCTTCCAGTCGAAACGAGTCGTCGGCGGCATGAGAGGAGATGCGACGCGGTCATCCTGAGCGCCAGGATGACCGCGTGGAAACAGGGAAGCAGATCCTTCGCTGCGCTCAGGATGACAGCGTGGAGCGCTCAGGATGACAGCGTGGAGCGATCAGGATGACAGCGTTGAGCGATCAGGATGACACGATAGTGGTCAGGACCACAGCCACTATTGCTTGCTGCTCGACGTCATCACCGGCGGCGTCTGCTTGTCCCAGACGAAGCGGTGCAGGAAGTCGCTGCCTCGGCTGAAGATGTCGATCCACCGCTTGTGAACGAGCGACTCGTGGACGTCGTCGGGAATGACCGTCAGCTCGTAGTACACGCCCTTCGCGCGGAGGAGATCGACCAGACCGACCATCTGCGCGAAGTCGACGTTGCGGTCGTCGTCGCCCTGCTCGAGGAACACCGGCGACTTCCATCCATCAATTGCGCCGACCGCCGACGAGCGGAACGCGAGGCTCGTCGTGTCCTGCGCGTTGCCGTAGATATGGACGCCCGCCAAATCGACCCCCGCCACAAAAATGTCCGAGTTGCGTGCGAGCGCCTCCGCGGTGAGCAGACCGCCGTACGAGAGGCCCCAGATGCCGACGCGCGCCGGGTCGACGTCCGCGCGGCTCTGGAGATACTTCCCACCCGCCAAGACGTCCTGATACTCCGAGTTGCCGCGACCCTCGGTGTTCGGCGCGCGGCGGAACGAGTTGCCGTAGCCGATGCCGCTGCGGTAGTTGATCGACATCACGATGTAGCCCTGCGACGCCAGCCACTGGTTGTACGCGTACGCCCAGTGGTAGAACTGCATGTAGTGGTACGCGGGCAGCATCTGGCGCGACGGTCCGCCGTGCACGAACACCATCGCGGGGCGCTTCTCGCCGGGCTTCAGATCCTTCGGCAGGAAGAGCTGGTTGTGCACTTCCATGCCGTCTGCCGCGTGCGTGATCACGATTTCCGGCACGACGTGCGCGTCCGTCGGGAAGCTCTTCAGCATCGCGGCGGTCGGGAACACGACTTTCGTGTCGCCGCCCGCGACGGGCACGATGCCGACGGACGCCGGCGTGCGCGGTCCGAAGTACAGCACCGCGAGGCTCTTTCCGGACGCGAGCGGCGTCGGCGAGACCTCGACGCCGTCGTCGGTCGAGATGCGCACCGGCGTTCCGCCCGCGACGGGCACGGCCCAGATGTGCCGCTTTTCGATGTCCTTCGCGTTCGTCGCGTAAAAGAGCGTCTTGCCATCGCGCGACACCGCCGTCGTCGTGAACGTGCGGTCCGCGACCCCGTCGTTGATCAAACCGTCCGTCGTCGTGAGCAGCGTCGGCTCGTTCTGCGGATGATCGATGCTCATCGAGTAGTAGCGGTCCCACTCGTCGTTCGGCACGTTCGCGGTGAAGACGACGTGATCGCCCGCCCACGTGATGTTGTTGATCGTGCTGAACACGCGGTCATTCGGCTGGCTATGCCAAAACGCCTGCGCCTTGCCGGTGGCGACGTCGGCCACCATCAGCTCGAGCGTGTAGCCGCCCGGGAATGCGGCCCGGCACAACCCGTCGATATGAACCGGCGTCGAATCGGCGGGTGCTCCACGTCCGCCGCCGAATCCACCGCGACCGCCGCCGCCGACGTTCGCGGGACAGCCGCTTGGCGCGCCGGCCTGCGCGACGGTGCCGCCGCCCCCACCTCCACCATTCCGTCCGCCACGGCCGCCACGTCCAGCTGGAGCGCCGCCCGGAGCCGGCGTTTGTCCGAACGCGGCGCCGTTGGCCACCTGTTGCCCGAACGGGGTTCCGGGACGGCGCGTGAACGCGATCCGCTTGCCGTCGGGCGACCACGTCGGGCTGCCGTCGATGTCGGTGCTCGGCGCCATGAACTCGACCTTCCGAGTTTTCATATCATACAGCCCGATGAACGCGTGGTTCTCACGCGTGCTGACGAACGCGAGCTTGGAGCCGTCGGGCGACCAGGACGGATTGCTCTGACGCCCCCATTCCTTGATGAACGGCACGCCAGCCGTGTCCATCGGCGACGTGGCGCCGCGCGCCGTCCGAGCGCGATAGAGCTGGCCGTCGCGCGCGAACACGATGTACTTCCCATCGGGCGAGAGCTCCGGCGAGCCGCCGCCTCGTCCTCCGCCCGCGGCGACCTCGGTATTCGAGATCACCGCCAGCCGCCACGCGCCGGAGCCGTCGGTCTTCGCGGCCCACACGGCGCGCTCACCGCCGTCAGGGTCGTGCGACGGATTGGCCACCCAGCCCACGCGATTCTGGCCCGAGCCGCGGATGAACGTCGCGATCGTGCCGTCGTCCGAGAGACGCACCGAGCCGACGTCGATGCCGTCGTCATCCATGAACTTGGTGATGCGCACGGCCTTGAAGTCGGGAGCGGACGCGACGTACACGTTCCGCATGCCCTTCTCGTACGACACCCACGCGACCTTTTCGGCCTTCTTCGCGGCGCTGATCTCGAGCGGCGATGACGGCGAGAGGAACTGGTCGATGGTATAGCCACCCGGCGCCTTGGCCGGAGCGGCGCGCTTCGCGCTCGCTGCCGTCGTGCCGGCCTGCGTGAGCTTGGCCGAGCCGGCTGGCGCGTCGGTGCGAACCTGGGCGGCCGCCGGAAGCGCGAGGAGTGAAAGCGCGGCGAGGGACAGGCGGAACGGTGACATGACCAGGAACCTCAGAGGGGGGACTGGGGGCGTCGGTGGTGCCGTTGAGGCAACGTCCTGGACCGCCTCGACGTTGCGGCAACCCCTGATTCTGAGGCGGGATGCGGCGGACCGCCAGCCGGCCTGTCCTGCTCCTGGAAGCGATCGCGTAGAGGTGACACGCGGCTGAGTGCCCTGGTCGGCGCTCCACCTCCGCGAGCTGGTTCACCGTCTCACTCCAGGAGTATGAAGCAGCCATTCTCAGTGCCAACGGCGGCCGCAATCGTCACGCTCGCCGCGCTCGCCGCGTGCGGCGATCGCACGGATGCGACGCGGCCCATCCCACAAGACCCGAGTCGCTTCATCGTCTGCGGTCCGGGCTGTGGTGGCGGCGGAGGCGGTGGATCGCCGCCGCCTCCTCCACCCCCGCCGGTTTCCATCGCCTCGGTCTCGCTGCCCAACAATGTGCTTCCGATCGACGGCGTGTCCGTCGGCTATACGGCGACCGTGACGAATACCGGCTCGGCATTCTCGGGCGTCACCGTGCAGGGCTGGATCGTGCAGGGATCCACGCGCCGCGCCGCGGGGGGACTACAGGTCGACTGCCACGCCGGGACCGGCGTTCTGCCCAATGGGACGTGTCTGGTGTCGTTCACCGCAGTCGCATCGAACAGCACGAGCGGAAGTGGAACGCTCGTCCCCGGCTTCGCGACGCTCGAGCTGGATCTCGCCGCCGGCACATTCACCGCCACGCGCACGGTTGGCGTGAATCTCATTCCAAGCAGCTTCATCGCGAGCGGATCGACTATTCTGACACTGAGCGGCGCGCCTGGAGTCGTCAGTCTCGTCGCCCAGAACAACGGATCGCAAACCGTCGGCGGCTTGAGCTACCAGGCGACCGTCATCCAAGGGGCTGCGCGTCGCTCCGCTGGAGCCACCCCGCTTTCGTGTGGCTCGGGCTTGGGAAACTTGCCTCCCACGCCTGGCTGCGCGATGCTCTTGGCACTTTCGGTGACAAACAACAATGCCGGCAGCGGCTCGCTCGTGGCTGGACCCGCAACGTTCCAGGTGGCGCTCCTCCAGGGCACGACCGTGATCTCGACGAGGAGCTGGTCGGGAACGGTAGTCGACGTGCATTTCACCTCCGCAGCGGTGACGACGAGCCCGGCGCTGATCGGCGGAATTCAGAACTTCACGTCGACGGTGTCGAACGTCGGGCCCGCGATTCAGGACGCGGTGCTGAACGGATACATCCGACAGGGCTCCGCGCAGCGTGGATACGCGCGCGCCACGATCAACTGCGGTGGTGCCGGCTTGCTGTCGAGCGGCGCGTGTACGATCAACGGGACCTACTCGGCGAACAACGTCGATCCGGGAAGCGGAACGCTCGTCCCCGGTCCGGCGATCCTCGTGCTGCCACTGAAGACCATGTTTCCCGTCGGCTTGCTCGATTCGACGGAGGTTCCCATCACGCTGGCGCCCGGGCCGACGATTACGTCGATCACGCCGCCGAGCTCCGTCACCATCGGGACGCCCGGGCCGCTCGCGGCCTATACGGCGACGATCACCAACCCTGGACCAGCCTTCACCAATGTTTTCATGACGGCCACACTCGCCCAGAATTTCACGCACCGCAGCGCAGTCCCTGGTCCACAGACCCTGGACTGCGGCAGCGGAGCAGGCAACTTGCCCGTCGGCATGTGTACGTTCACGGCGCTCTTTTTCGCGAACAACGCCAATGATGGAGAGGGCACGTTTTTCCCGGACTCCGCCACACTGCAGATTCAGGTCAGTGATCAGGCGAACGGCGGGCTCGCCACGAAGTCGGTGATGGTCAAGCTCGCCTCGCCGTGACTCTCTTTTGACCGAAGCCCGTCGCCGGGCGTGCTCAGCTCGGCGGCGGCCCACCTCGCGGCGGTCCCCCGTGCGGCGGTCCCCCGTGCGGAGCACCGTGTCGTCCGCCGAACGGAGGGCCGCCGCGCCCGAAACCAGGTCCGCCGCGCCCGAACGGCGGCGGTCCCCGCTGGATCTCGCGCGCCAGACGGTCGCGCTGGTCCGCGTCGAGCATCGGCGAGAGCGCCACGCCCATGGAGTCGAGCTCCGCGCGCAGATTCTCGCGCGTCGCGCGCATGATCGTGTCGTTGCGCGCCGCCTGCCGCTCGAGGATGGCGCGCATCGAGTCGCGCTGCGCCTCGCTGTGCGGCCGAATCACGTCCTCCATGCGCGCGACGAACCCCGGCGGCCGCTGAATCTCGCGCAGGCTCTCACGCCGGTTGCGCACCAACGTCGCGTCGGCAAAGAGACCCAACGCGAAGCCGACGACGAGCGTGGCCGCCAAGAGGATGAGCGACTTGATCCCGGCGCTCATGGCAGCTCCGTCCTCACGCCATTCGCGCCGGGCGCGTCGAACAGCGACGAGGACGCGTATGCCGCGGCGACGCTCACCTGCGGCAGATTGAGCGCGGCGTCGAGGGTCGACGAGGCGGTGCCGCGTGCGCCCCACCAGTTGAACGCCGCGAGCAGCAACGCCGCCGCGGCGGCGAGCGGCACGATGCGAACGAAGTGTCGCTCGAGCGCGAGCGGCAGCGTCTGCGTGCGTTGCGAGATCAGCCGCGCGCGGACGCGCTCCGCGAATCCCGGCTCGAAGGCGGCCGGCGCGGCATCGCGAAGGAGCGACGCCACTCGATGGTCCGGCCGGCTCGCGTCGTGGTCAGTCATCGTGCGGTCTCCGAGACACCGATCTCGCCTCCTCGCTGGACATATGGCGCGAGCCGCCGTTCCAGTTCCACGATCGCGCGCGAGAGCCGTGACAACACCGTCCCCTCGGGCACGCCGAGGATCGCCGCGGTCTCGCGCGTCGAGCATTCCTGAAACATTCGCAAAACGACCACCGCCCGATGCTTCTCGCTCAAGGCGCGCACCGCCGCGCGTACGAACGCGCGCAGCTCGGTTGCATCGACTTCACCCTCGGGACCGAGGCTTGGCGACGGCGCGTCGAACTCCGTCTTCTCGCTGCGAACGAATCTGGTGAGGATCCGCCGCCGGCGCCGCAATGCGTTGAGCGACAGGTTCATGGCGATATGGACCAGATAGGTCTTGAGCGACGACTCCCCTCGAAAGCTCTCCAGCGCGCGATGAAACCGAATGAACGTCTCCTGTCCAACGTCGTCGGCATCGTCGCCATCGCCGAGCATCCCGATGGCGGTCGCGGCGACGGCACGCTCATATCGCTCGACGATCGTCGCGAACGCCCGATCATCGCCCGCGCGGGCGCGAGCGATCAACTCGGCGTCGGAGGTCGAGAGCGACATGAGGGCTGCCAAGAATAGACAATGTCAGGGGCCCAGCCATTCCATGCTGAAGCGTCGAGCGTCTTGCGTGTCGCGCGATCCTTGATTGATGGACCCCGACGGATCGGGAACGTTAAGGCAGCAGATCCTTCGCTGCGCTCAGGATGACAAGAAGGATGGGCCGGGCCGGCGTCGCCGACCTCGACTGACTCCAACAAAGGAATCATTCATCAGACCAAAACAATGACATCCAACCGCTTGTGGTCGGGTTGGCGTCGCGGCGCGACGCCGCTCTGCCGGCGATTGGTTGGATGAAATTGTTTTGGTTTGATGCTTTTCTTCGGTTGGTCTTGTCCCGGCCTCGTGGCCTTCGTTGGCGCGCTAACAGCGAAGTCGGACGTTGGACGACACGAAGACAGCAGATCCTTCGCTGCGCTCAGGATGACAGGTCATGGCTGGACCCGCGCCGGGCTTTGACTGAGCCGGTAGATCACGAGTGCCGCACGCTTCGTTTGCGTCGGAAGGGTTCGGAGATCGGCGGTCTCCTTCTCGGTATGATCATCGTGCCCCATGAGTCCGATCCCGTCGATGATCATCGGGACTTCTTTCGCGACGAACGAGACATCCGCCGCGCCGGCGCGCGAGGGGTCGACCGCGGCCACGGGACCGGTCCCGATCTCGCGGCTGGCCTTGTCGTACATCGAGAGCAGCCGGCGGTTGCCCGCCGTCGGAGCCATCGGCGGATAGCCGTCGTCGAACGTGATCTCGGCCGTCGTCTTCGGCAGATGCTTGCTCACGATCTGCCGCATCATCGCCTTCGCCTTCGCGAGCTGCTCGGGCGACAGCGTTCTGAGATCGCCGGACACGGTCATGTGCTCGGCGACGACGTTCCGCTTTCCCGACGCGGAGCCGTCGGTGCCCGTGCTGTCGGTTTTCACCAGCGTGCCGCCCAACGCGAGGCCCGGGTTGAACGTCAGGTAGGCTTCGTTGTGCAGCTGCGTGTAGAAATCGCGCAGAATGCGCGAGGCCTCGTACACGGCGCCCGCTCCCACATCCGGTTTAAAGATCTGCGATGAGTGCGCGGGCATCCCGGTGGTGACCAGCGTCCATGATCCGGCGCCGCGGCGCGACACGACCGCCGTGCGCGGATCGCCCGCGCCGTCCTCGAACCCGAGCGCGGCGACGGCGCCCGTGGCCTGCGCGACGAGCGCGGCTCGCGCGATGTCGCGCGGGGTGCCCGAATCCTCTTCGTCGCCCGTCATCACGACCACGACGTTCATCCGGTCGAGCAGCCCGGCGTCTTTCAGCGCCGTCAGCGCGTGCAGGATGATGACGTCGCCGCCTTTCATGTCGATGACGCCAGGTCCTTTCGCGGTCGAGTCGTTCACCAGCTCGTACTTCTGGAACGGACTGTTCGGCTCGAACACCGTATCGAGGTGCCCGATGAGCAGTATCTTTGGCCCGGCGACGGTGTGCTCGGCGATGAAGTGGCCGGCGCGATGGAATGCCGCGCCATCCACCCACCGCGTCGTGAACCCCAGCGCCTCGAATTTCGGTCGAAGCACGTCCCCTACCTGACGCACGCCGAGGAAGTTCATCGTGCCGCTATTGATGTTCACGATTTGCTCGAGCAGCGCGAGCGCCTCGGCGTTGTGCGAATCGACCGCGGTGGTGATGGATCGTTCGACGGCGGTGAGGCCCGCCGTGGACTGCCCGCGCGCCGGCGCCGCGGTGAGCGCGGAGCACAACGTACACGCCAGGAGGAACGTGCAGGATCGGAGACGGACGCTTGTCATAGTGAGGAATCATATCGCGCGCATCGCGTGCGGCGCCATCGCGGTCGTTCTCGCGGCGACGAATGCATGCGACCGCTATGCGGACGAGCGCCAGCGCGTCCAATCCGGGGCGTACACCAGGACCGATTCGATGGGCGCCGCACCGAAGAGCATCACGACGGTGCCGCTCAGAGCGGCGGCGCAGCTCGTCGAGAATTCCGCCGCGGCGATGAGCGTCAAGCAGCCCGGCGTGCTGTTCTCGATCAACGATTCCGGCAACGACGCGCTGCTGTTCGCCTTCGATACGACCGGGGCCAACCGCGGCGTGTGGCGCGTGCTCGGGGCGACGAACGTCGACTGGGAGTCCGCCGCCGTGGCGCCTTGCGCGCCGGCCACGCCGACAGCCAGCTGCGTCTACATCGGCGACACGGGTGACAACAACAGTCGTCATCCGTACCGCGCGATCTATCGCGTTCGCGAACCAGTCGCGTCCGGCGGCCGCGATACCGTCCGCGCCGAGCGATTGCGATACGTCTACGAGGACGGCGCGCACGACGTCGAAGCGATGTACGTCGCACCTGGCGGAGACGTCATTCTCATCACGAAACGTCCACTGGCCGGCGGCGGTGGACGGTTGCGTCCGGCGCTCGTCTTCTCGATCGCGGCGAGCGCGTGGCGCGCGAAGGGGCTCGCGCGCGCTACACTCGTCGACAGCCTTCCAATCGTTCCGGGCTCGGCGCCGCTTCGGCTGATCACCGACGCGGCTCTGTCACCCGACGCGAAGCACCTCGCGGTGCGCACCTACGCGCAGCTGTTCGTGTTCGCGACGGTCGCACGCGGATTGGTCGATCACCGCGGTCCGCCGAGCGTGTGCAACATCGTCCCGCTCGGCGAGCCGCAGGGCGAGGGCGTGACGTGGGCCGACAACCGCGGACGATTCGCGTTCACGAGCGAGGGACACCACGCCCCTCTGATGCTCGCGAACTGTCCGCTGCCCTAGCCCAAGGCGGAGTGGCGTTCCTTGAGCTGCTCCCGTGGTCGCCGACACGGCGACGCACACCGCCACGTGGAAGTGCTTCAGCCGTGCGAGGAACATCAAAACCAGGGTTCGTCGGCCGACGGTCCGTAGATCGACGGGACTTTCCCGCCCGCCATGCGCACGTAGACGGACATCTGCCCGCGATGATGGATCTGATCGTCCAGCATGAACTGCAGGAAGTCGACGGTCGGGTACTCGCCGGGCTGTTTCGGTCCGACGAAGAAGCCGACGCTGCCCTCCAACTCGCCGTTCTTGGGATCGCGCAGCTCGGCGACGAGGTCGCCGCTCACCTTGTCGAACGCGGCCAGCACCTGGTCCCATCGTTCGGGCGCCGGAGGAAATCCGCCGCCGAGGATGTGCTCGCCGCGGATCGCCTTGAGCATGAGACTTTCCTCAATGACGAACGTCCACGCGAGCTTGATCGCGGTGCTCGAGCGCTCGTGTGGGCGAAACTCCGACCGCTCGCCCGGAAAGGCCTCGAGCACCTTCACCGTGGTGGCGTGATTCCGCTCGTATTTCTCAAGGAAACCGTGCTTGGCGGATTTCGCGACGGTGTAGCCGTTCGCGACGGTTGCGGTATCGGGACTCATGATCGCGCCTGGTGAAAAGTTGGGCACCAAGCATGTCAGCGGGGCGCGAGCCGCGCCAGGGTTATTTGGCCGGCGGCCAGCTGCCCAGTAAACGTCTGGTGATGATGATCTGTCCAAGATGGTGAGAGGTGTGATCGATCGCCACCAAAACGGTTCGCAAATAGGTCTGCCCGGTGCCGTGAGGAATCTTTGTCGTGAGGTCGATGTCGGTCTCGACGGTGAACTTGGCAAGCTCGTCGGCGTCCGCGTGGATCGCCGCGATGCACGCCGTCCACGCCGCGTCGTTCTTCGGCCCAGGCGACGACGGCCAATAGTTGTCGGGCCACTTTGGCTCCTCGTACTTCTCGTTCGTGCAGAACTCGAGCAAGTCGCGCTGCGTGAACCGAATGTGCTCGAGAAGCTCCCATACCGAATGCGGTAGACCCGCGGGGCGTTGCCCGCGGAGCTCGGCGGGCATGTTCGCGAGCGCGGCGTCCAAGCCCGCATGCGCCTGTTCCCAATCGAGCGCCGACGCGACGATCTCTCTCCAGGTCTGCGGCATAGCGTTCTGTTCCGGGTCGTGCTGCGTGAATCGAATCGCAGTCCGGTGAGCTGAACCGGCGCGGACCCGAAGTATGGATCGACCCTGACGCGCTTGGCTAGCTGCCGAGGAGCGGGCGAAGATTGACGCCGCGCCAGAGCTCGTCGCGCATCGCGCGCGACTCGGCCAGCGCTTCCGCGCCGGCGCGGGTGACCACAAAGAGGCGTCGTGATACGCCGGCGGTGTTCGTTCGCTTCGATGCGACGAGTCCCTTCGCCTCGAGACGGTCGAGCGTCGCGTACACGGCACCGACGGCGACGTCGCGGCCTGTGACGGACTCGATCTCGCGCCGCACGGCCATCCCGAACGCGTCGTCGTCGGTTCGGATCACCGCAAGGAGCACTTGCTCCTCGAACGTGCCAAGTGGAATCTCGTCGCGCGCCGCCACGCTACTGTTCCCGCAGCACGAGCGCGGGATCCGTGCGCGCGGCGCGGAGCGCCGGCACGAGCGCGGCCGCGCACCCCACGCCAATGAGACTCGCCGCGGCCACGAAGAGCGCCAGCGGGTCGTGTGCGGAAACTCCAAACAGGAACGCCGAGAGCAGCTTCGCCGAGAGGAGTGTCGCGGTGACTCCGACGGCGAGGCCCGCCACGACGAGCGTCGCTCCATGACGGACGACGAGGCCCACCACGCTCGCCGGCGAGAGGCCGAGCGCCACGCGAATGCTCCAATCGCGGTGCCGGCGCGCGACGAACTGCGAGATCACGCCGTAGATCCCGATCGCGCCGAGTACGAGCGCGACGGTCGTGAGCACGCCTAAGAGCTTCATCACGTCGCGCGCGGGACCGACCGCCGTGTCGAGCACGCGTTGCATGGTCGTCACCTCTTGAACCGCCACGTTGGGGGCGACCCGCGCGACGATTCGCCTCGTGTCGGCGAGCAAACGATCCACGTCGTTCACTCGCTCCATGCGCACGACGATCGACTGCGCCGGCGGAACGAACGAGACCTGGTCGCCGAGGTAGTAGCGCGCCGGCGGCATCTTCTCGGTCAGCGTGCCTTCCGCGACGTCGCCCACCACGCCGACGATGCGCTCCGGTTTCCCGAAGCCGCCCAGCATCGTCTGGCCGATCGGATCGACGTTGGGGAAATAGGTTTTCACGAGCGCCTCGTTGACGATGATCGACGCGACGCTGTCGGCCGCGAGATCGGTGGCATCGAACGCGCGGCCGCGCCGAATCGGAATGCCGAGCGACGCAAAGTAGTCGCCCGTCACGATGCGGAATCGTGGTGAAGGCGCATCGGCCGGCGCGTTGGGCAGCCGCAGGCCCATCGACCAGCCTGGCCCGCGCAGCGGCAGTCGCTGCGTCGCCCCAACCGATCGCACGCCCGGAAGCGCGGCGAGCTCGTCTCGTACACGTTTCGTCATCGCCAGGCGCGCATCGCGCATCATCCCCGTGGGCGTCGCGACATCGATGACGGCGACGCCGCGCACGTCGACACCGGAGCGCTGGTCGTACAATCGACCCACGCTGCGCACCACCAAGCCCGCCGTGCACGCGAGCAGCGCGGCGACCGCGACCTCGGCGACGATCATCGCGGCCTGCAATCCACCGCGTCGTCGCAGGAAACCGTTCGTGCGCGCGCCCGCCAACGTGCGCTGGAGATCCTTCCGCCAGAGCGCGAGGACGGGAAAGAGCGCGATCGCGAGCGACGAGATCGTCGCGACGGCCACCGACGCGGCGAGCAGCGTCCAATCGATCGTCGCGCGCGCGCGCCATGCGCCCAGCGGAAGCGTGCCGCGCAGCATGCCGAAGCCGGCGCCGGCGACGAGCGCGCCGATCACGCCCGCGGCGAGACCGATCACGATCATCTCGATCAGAATCTGCGTCGCCAATCGCGAGCGATCAGCGCCGAGCGCGGTGCGTACGGCCAGCTCGCCCGATCGGCTCTCGATCTGTCCGAGCACCAGCGCGGCGACGTTCGCGCACGCGATGAGGAGAATCGCGGCCATGCCGGCCAGTGTGGCAAAGAGCGCGGGACGCATCTCTTTCACCATCGGCTCACGGAGCGGAGCGAGCGCCGCGTTCTTCGTGAGGTCCCACTGCTTGGTGTACGTGAAGCGCGACGCGAGCAGCTTCGTCACGCGGTCGACCGCGGGTTGCATGTTGTCGACGCGTCGCCCCGGCGCCACTCGGCCGACCAGCGTAAAAAAGCCGACGCCGCCGGTCGCGCTGATCGTGTCGGTGGTCCAAACGCCAACCGTCGGATCCGGGAACCAGAACGATGGCGGCATCACGCCGACGACGGTGCGCGGCGTTCCGTCCAACACGAGCGTGGAGCCAACGATGTTTCGGTCCTCGCCGAGGTCGCGCCAGAGGGAGTAGCTGAGCACGGCCACGGGCGATGCGCCGGGGAGATCCTCGCCGCGCACGAATCCGCGTCCGATGAGGGGCGCGACGCCAAGCACTTGAAAGAGCTCCGACGAGCTCGCGATGCCGGGCACGAGACGCGACGCCGCGCCCGGTCGCTCGAGCGTGGCGTCGGCAGCACGATACGCGGCGACGGCGCTGAAGCCGTCCCAGTGACCGCGCAACGCGCTGACTTCGCGCGCGCGCCAATCGCCGGGTCGCCAGAACTGCGCGAGCTCGTCGGCGCGAGGATACGGCAGCGGATCGACGAGCAGCGTACGCACGATGCCGGAGATCGCCGACATGCCGCCGACGCCCAGGGCGAGCGTGAGCACGGCGAGCGTTGCATAGACGGGGCGTGTTCGCAGACGCCGCGCGGCGTAGCGAGCGTCGAGGATCCACCGTTCCACCAGTGGTCCGCCCGGACTCATGATGTTCGCGCGCGGCTCGAACCCTGTGCTGGCGCGCGACCAGGTGCGCTTGGAAAGTGCCGGCAGCGAACGAATGAGCTGCGTCCAGATCCACCCTTGCGCCGCGATCACACCGCGGGCCCGGACGCGGTCGCCGTACTCGGCGTCGAGATCGGCGCGCGCTTCCGAGCGCTCCGCGAGCGGAAGGCAGCGGAGGAGGAGTCGAAGGGGAAGTGGCGAGTGGGGCATCGACCCACTCTACTTTGTAGAAATGATCGCCGCAAGAGGCGCTTGACCAGCGGGCCTTTCGATCCGCGAAGGTGGATCCGCGGCGTGACGACGAGCGCTCAACGCAGCGTGAGACCGACGCCGAATCGGTCCGCCGGGCACGACCACGCGGACGCGCGCGCCGGGGAGCACATCGATCATCTGCGCGTCGACGGTGTGGGGCAGGGCCGCGATGGCGAACAACGCAGGGTGCCGCATACGTCCCGTCCGGTAAGGTGTGACCAATAAAGCCGTGAAGCCGGACGCGTGCGATACGTCTGGTGACGTAGAAGTCGCGTGATTCGAGTTCTCACACGCAGGCTTTGGGCGGCTTGGGTCTTGCGCCCGGTTGCGCGATGCTTCGACTTCGACTGTGGATAGCCGGCATGGCGGTCGCGACGTCGCCGGGCTCCGCGCAACAACTCGGCACCAAAGTCATGGGTGGGCTCGGCATCGATGCCGGGACGCAGAGCCCGCCCGGCCTCTATGTGATCGACCGCTTCGTGCAGTTCACGGCCGACAAGGCGCGCGACCGGAATGGCGACCTGGTTCCCATTCCCGGTCTGGACGTACTGGCGCGCGCGAACGCGATTGGCGTGGCGTACACGCTCGCCCAGCGCCGATCACCGTCTCTGACCGTTGCGGCAAGTTTCCCGTGGGCTCGCGCTTCGCTCAGCACGGACGAACCGGTCGTATCCCTCGACCGGTTCGGGCTTGGCGACATGTATGTGCAACCGATCAAGATCGGATGGCGCGAGCCAGCGTATGATCTCGTCGCGTCGTACGCGTTCTATGCGCCGACTGGCAAGTTCGAGCCGAAGTCAGGGTTGAACGTGGGGCGCGGCAGCTGGTCGCATCAGTTCTCGGCTGGAGGCGCGCTGTACTCGGATACGACGCATGCGCGGCGGGTGTCGGCGCTCGTGGACTACGAGATCAACCAGAAGAAGCGCGGCATCGACATCACGCGCGGTGACATGCTCGACGTGCAGGGCGGTGCCGGCGTGACCGTGTTTCGCGCGGTGGTCGTCGGTCTCGCGGGCTACGCTTTGTGGCAGGTGCGCGACGATCGCGGGTCGGATCTTCCACCCGCGCTTGCCGGCGCGCGCACACGTGCGTACGGGCTGGGTCCGGAGATCGACGTCACGCTTCCGAAGCTCGGGTTGCGGGCCGAGCTCCGATATGAATGGGATATTGCCGTGCGCTCGCGACCGCAGGGGCAGGTGCTGGCCGTGGGACTCTCGTACCGTGCGGCGAAGTAGGACTACCGATCCTCGGCGCACGGTGCGTTTGCGTAGCCGGAGCGGAACGGCGTCACGACGCCAGAACCCGGGTCGAACTTGTGCCGCCAGACGCACGCCGTGTCGTTCGCGAGGAGATGGATGGACACCGATGCCGACGACGACGTCGTCTTCACGTAATGGATGTCGTCGGTGGGCGGGATCAGCGGATAGCAGTCGCCGCGCTTCAGCGGCTGCTGTTTTGCGATCTCGAGCTCGGCTCGCGCCGGGTCGCTGCCGTCGTCGAGCCGGCGGTAGACGGTTTCGTCCTGCTCGCCCCGATAGACGCCGACGAGTCCCCAGGCGAGATGGTCGTGCACCGGTGTCGACGCGCCTACCGGCACGACGAGTGAAAACAGACAGAGCGATCCGTCTTCGGCGCGATAGAGCGCGTACTGTCCGATGCCGTCGCCCATTCGGCTCTTCGTATCCGGGCTCGCGTACTCGTCGGGGAGCCAATCATTCTCGGCGAGCAGATCGCCGAACGCGGGCGTGATCGCCTCGATGCGCGACGCGGGATCGACGTCGCGCGCCATCTGCCGCTGCGCCTCGTCGATCAGCGCGCGGACGCGCGGTGTGTCGACGAGGAACCCAAAGCGATCATGGTGGTGGGAGTGACCGGTATCACACATCGGTGTGCCTCCGCGAAGATGACGCGCTTGACTATCTTAACCCGATTCGACTCAATCGCGATTCCCGAGCAATCCATATGAAGACGTGGCTTCTCAATAAAACCGGAAAGTGGCGTGTGATTCTGCCGGCGCTCGTCATCCTGATCACGATCGCCACGCTGAGCGCCGGCACGCCGGTGCTCGCGCGCGTGATCAGTCCAGCGCCGGACTCGTTTCGTGTCGCGTTCGAGACGAGCCGCGGACGGTTCGTGGTGTCGATCAAGCGCGCGTGGGCCCCAGTGGGCGCCGACCGGTTCTACGACCTCGTCCAGCAGCACTTCTTCGACAACGCGCGGTTCTTCCGCACGCTGCCGGGGTTCGTCACGCAGTTCGGACTGAACGCCGACCCGAAACACAATGAGTGGATGAAGAAGCCGCTCAAGGACGATCGGGTCAAGCAGAGCAATGTGCACGGGACGATCACGTTCGCGAGCATGATGGTGCCCAACACGCGATCGCAGCAGCTGTTCATCAATCTCCGCGACAACCCGCAGCTGGACGGCATGGGGTTCGCGCCGATCGGTCGCGTCGTTCTGGGGCTCAAGATCGTCGACTCGCTCTACGGCGGCTACGGCGAGAGCCCGGATCAGGACTCGATTCAGGCGCGCGGCAACGCATACCTGACGACCAAGTTCCCGAAGCTCGACTACATCAAGACGGCGAGGATCGTCGGCGGGAAATAGACCCGCTCGCTCGGTTCTTGACTCGGCGCTATCGCCGAGCGTACGCTCGGCGGCAGCATCGCACGGCAATGTTTCAGAGCGAAACGAAATGGTGCCGTCGATGGAGACTTGCGCGGCTAGCCTCGGCACATGCGCGAGTCTTCCATCCCGCCGAGGAAGGTATGGCGATACGAATGGCGGCCAACACGAAGGTGTGGACGCTCGACGAGCTTCACAGCCTGCCAGACGACGGCAACACGTACGAGCTCATTCACGGCGAGCTGTTCGTGACGCCGGCGCCGACGAATGAACACGAGGAAATTGCGGCGCGGTTGGGCCGGATTCTCGATCCTTATGTCGAAGCGAACGGGCTGGGCTACGTCTTTCGCCCGCGCGCAGTCGTCGAGTACCGAGGATCGGAGGTAGAGCCTGACCTCATGGTTCGGCGCCGACATCCTCGCTCATCGGGAGGATGGGCGACGGCGCCGCTGCCGATCCTGATCGTCGAGATCGCATCGCCGACTACACGTCGTCGCGACCGCGAGCACAAGCGAGACTTCTACATCGACGACGTCGCGATTCCCGAGTACTGGATCGTCGATCCTGAGCGGCGGGAGATTATCGTAGTGAAGCCTGGCGTGGCGAATGAAGTGGCGCATGAGCGAGTCGTCTGGTCGCCGGCGGGAACGACATCGCCGTTGGTCGTCGACGTCGCGCGCGTGTTCGAAGGGGATCCGTCGGCGTCCTGACACGGCGGCGCCGCCGACGTCATGAGCGAAGCCACATTGTTTCTCGGCGGCGATCTGATGACGGGGCGCGGCGTCGATCAAATCTTCGCGCGCTCCTGCCCGCCGCGTCTGCACGAACCGTTGGTGCACTCCGCGCTCGAGTACGTCGAGCTCGCGGAACGGTCGAACGGTCCGATTCCGAAACCCGTGGACCACGCGTACGTGTGGGGCGACGCGCTCGAGGTCTTCGCGCGCGTGCAGCCCGATGTGAGAATCATCAATCTCGAAACGAGCGTCACCACGAGCGACGCCGCGGAGCCGAAGGGGATCAACTATCGCATGCATCCGGCGAACGTGCCGGTGCTCGCCGCGGCGAACATCGACTGCTGCGTCCTGGCGAACAATCATGTGCTCGACTGGGGCGAAACAGGCTTGCGCGAGACGCTCGACGTCCTCGAGGCCGCGGGCGTGAGGGTCGCCGGAGCAGGACAAAACCTCGCCGAGGCGCGCGCGCCGGCGGCGATCGCGCTTGGGAGCGGCGGCCGGGTGCTCGTGTTCTCGTTCGGCGCGCTGGATAGCGGCATCCCGTTGCGATGGAGCGCCGGACCATCACATCCGGGCATTCAGGCTCTGATTGACTTCTCTGACGCGGCGGCGGACGACATCGGCCGTGCCATCGCGCAAGTGAAACGCGCGGGCGACATCGCGGTCGCATCGATTCACTGGGGACCGAACTGGGGGTACGAGATTCCGGACGCGCACCGGCGTTTTGCGCACGGTCTGATCGACCGCGCGGCAGTTGACGTCGTCTACGGGCATTCGTCGCACCATCCGAAAGCGATCGAGATCCATCGCGGTCGGCTCGTCCTCTATGGATGCGGCGATCTTCTCGACGATTACGAGGGGATCCCGGGATACGAGGAGTTTCGCGACGATCTCGCGCTGACGTACTTCCCGACGATCGACGCCGCGACCGGCGCGCTCGTTCGGCTCGTCATGCTGCCGCTCCAGATCCATCGTTTTCGATTGCGGCATGCCTCGCTCGAGGATCGCGCGTGGCTCCGCGGCGTGCTCGATCGCGAGTGCCGGCGATTCGGCCATGGCGTCGTCGACCGCGATGGCGCGTTGCGGCTCGAGGTCTGACTGAAGCGGACCCGACCATGAATCAGGCTTGCCAACGGTATGTCCCGGCCGTCCGTAAGCAGATATATGGGACTGGAAGCAATCCAGATCGCCCTGGCGGCGCTCCGGGCGAACAAGCTGCGGTCGGTGTTGACGATGCTGGGCATCGTGATCGGGATCGCGGCCGTCATCGCGATGATCGCCCTGGGCGACGGGGCGCAAGCGTCCGTCCGTGCGCGCATCGAGAAGCTCGGGACGACGACACTGCAGATCGACGCCTTCTGGGTGCGCGTCGGCGGCATTCAGACCAACGTCAGAAAGCGCGTGACGATGGACGACGTCAAGTCGATCAACGATCGCGCCGAGCACGTCATGGCCGTCGAGGCACAGCAGGACAAGGGCTTGCAACTCCTGTGGCGGAACAGGAACGCGAACCTGAGAATCGTCGGCGCCACGGCGAATTTCGCAAAGGTTCAGCATTTCGAGATCGACCGGGGGCGCCTCTTCACGACCGCGGACGACATGGGCCGCCAGCGCGTGGCAGTGCTCGGATCGGGCGCGCTGGCGATGATCGGCGTTCGGAATCCCGACGACATCATTGGCCAGAAGGTGCGAATTGGCGGCATTCAGTTCACCGTCATCGGGACGCTCAGGTCGAAAGGCGCGGGCACCGGGTTCGGAAGCGCCGACGATCAGATCTTCATTCCCTTCGGCACGGGGCGATATCGCCTTTTCAAGACCGATCGTCTGGACGACATCTTCGCGCTCGCGGCGAGCGAAGCGGATCTTCCGTCCGCGATCGCGGAGATCACGCTCGCACTGCGTCGCTCGCACCGGCTGAAAGACGGCCAGCCGAACGATTTCCGCATTCGCAACCAGGCGGATCTCCTGCAAACGCTCGGCGAGACGACCGACGTGTTCACGAGTCTCCTCGCCGGCATCGCGGCGGTGAGCCTCGTGGTCGGCGGGATCGGGATCATGAACATCATGCTCGTGTCGGTCACCGAACGCACGCGCGAGATCGGCATTCGCAAGGCGCTCGGCGCGACGAAGCGAAAGATTCTGCTGCAGTTTTTGGTCGAGGCGGTCACGCTCTGTCTGCTCGGCGGCCTGTTCGGCGTCGGCCTCGGGATCGGCGGCGCCGTCGTGTTGCGCGAATCGTTCGGCTGGAGCACGGAGCTCGGCGCGGCGTCGGTTGCGCTCGCGTTCGTGTTCGCGACGGCGGTCGGGCTCTTGTTCGGCGTGTGGCCCGCGCGGCGCGCCTCGTCACTCGATCCGATCGAAGCGCTGCGCTACGAGTAGCGCCGGCTGCGCTTTCGAATCGCGGAACGCGGCGCGCCAAAGGACCGCGCTGTCACAGTTGTGACAGGTCCTCGCCGATATGCTTGAAAATGGGATTCGAAGCGGTTCACATCGCCCTGGCCGCGCTCCGGGCGAACAAACTGCGGTCGCTGCTGACGATGCTCGGCATCGTGATCGGCATCGCCGCCGTGATCGCGATGATCGCGTTGGGCGACGGCGCCGAGGCGTCGGTTCGCGCGCGGATCGCGAAGCTTGGAACGACCACGCTGCAGATCGACGCCCAGTGGGTGCGCGTCGGCGGCATTCAGACGAATGTCAGAAAGCGCGTCACCATCGATGATGCCAATTTCATCAGCGAGCGCGCCATGCACGTCCTGGCGGTGGAGCCGCAGCAGGACAAGGATCTCCAGCTGCTTTGGGGCGAGAAGAACGCCAGCGTCAAGGTGGTCGGCGCGACCGCGAGCTTCGCGCAGGTCCAGCATTTCGAGATCGACCGAGGACGCCTGTTCACGACGGCCGAGGACATCGGCCGTCAGCGCGTCGTGGTGCTCGGGTCGGGCGCGTTGACGATGCTCGACGTTCGGAATCCCGATGCGATCCTCGGCGAGAACGTCCGAATCGGCGGCATCCAGTTCACGGTCATCGGAGTTCTCAAGTCGAAGGGCGCCGGCGCCGGCTTCGGCAGCGCCGACGATCAGATCTTCATTCCGTTCGGCACCGGCCGCTATCGCGTCTTCAAGACCGACCGGCTCGACGATCTCTTCGCGCTCGCGGCGAGCGAGGCGGACATCCCCGACGCGATCACCGAGATCACGCTCGCGCTGCGTCGCTCGCACCGGCTCACGCCGGATCAGCCGGACGATTTCCGCATTCGCAACCCGTCCGATCTTCTTCAGACGCTTGGCGAGGCGACACAGGTTTTCACGAGCCTCCTCGCGGGCATCGCGGCCGTCAGCCTTCTCGTGGGCGGCATCGGCATCATGAACATCATGCTGGTGTCGGTCACGGAGCGCACGCGTGAGATCGGCATCCGCAAGGCGCTGGGCGCGACGAAGCGGAAGATCCTTTCGCAGTTTCTGATCGAGGCGGTCACCCTTTGCCTGCTCGGTGGCTTCTTCGGCGTCGCCGTGGGTGTCGGCGGCGCGGTCGTGTTGCGCAATTCGTTTGGCTGGGCCGCCGAGCTCGGACCGGCGTCGGTGGTTCTCGCGTTCGTGTTCGCGACGGCCGTTGGACTGCTGTTCGGCGTGTGGCCCGCGCGTCGCGCGTCGTCGCTCGATCCGATCGAGGCGCTGCGCTACGAGTAGCGGCAATCAGCCGAGTGTGAGCGCAATGACTTGATGCTGGTGGTCCGATCGGGGTGTGCGATCGTGGCCGCCAATGGATACGACACTCACGCTCGCGCCGGCGCTCACGCGCGACTACCTCCTGCATCACCGCGTCTGTCCGAGAACGTTCGCGGACGACGGCTCGCTCCTGGTCGCAACGACCGACAGCTCATTGCTCGGCGCAATCGACGACGTCGCGTTTGCGTATGGCCGGCCGGTAACGACTGAGACCGTACCGAGCGAAGAGCTCGAGCGCCTCATCGAACGTTTGACCACACGCGCGGAGCGAACGATCGAGCTCGCGCGCGCTGGAACGTCGCCGGACGACGCGACGACGGACGTCCGCGATCTCGCCAACCAGCCGCCGGTCATCCGCTACGTGAACCTACTGGTTCGCGACGCGTACGACGTCGCTGCGAGCGACATCCACCTCGAAGCCACGCGCACGGGCCTCGCAGCGCGCTTTCGAGTCGACGGCGTGCTCGTTCCGGCGCCGGAGCCGGCGAGTCATCTGCATCTCGCGGTCGTCTCGCGCATCAAGCTCCTCGCGGAGCTCGACATCGCCGAGCGACGGCGCCCGCAGGATGGACGCATTCGCGTGCGGCTCGAGGCGCGCGAGCTCGACCTGCGCGTCTCAACCGTGCCCACGATGTACGGCGAAAGTGTCGTACTGCGATTGCTCGATCACGGCGGGCGTCCCGTGACGCTCGACGAGCTCGGGATGACGCGCGGCATTCTCGACGTCGTCGAGCGATTGTCGACGCGCCCACACGGCATGTTCCTCGTTACCGGCCCGACCGGCAGCGGCAAGACGACGACGCTCTACGCCGCGCTCCAGCGGCGCGAGGCGTCGACGGAGAAGATCATCACGGTCGAGGACCCGATCGAGTATCAGCTGCCTGGCGTCACGCAAATGCCGGTGCATCGGCAGGCCGGCGTCACGTTCGCCAGCGCGTTGCGCGCGATTCTGCGCCAGGATCCGGACGTCGTCATGATCGGCGAGATGCGCGATCAGGAGACCGCGGAGATCGCGGTGCAGGCGGCGATGACCGGGCACCTCGTCTTCAGCACGCTGCATACGAATGATGCGATCAGCGCGATTCCGAGACTGCTCGATCTGGGCATCCCTGATTATTTGGTGGCGGCAACGCTCGAGGGGGTGCTCGCGCAGCGTCTCGTGCGGCGCGTGTGCCCCGATTGCAGGGAATCGTACGAGCCGCCGCCGGAGCATGTCGCGGCCGTCGCGGGTCGCGCCGCAGGGCCGATGAGGTTGTTTCGCGGAGCCGGATGTCCGATGTGCCGAGGCACGGGGTTTCGGGGGCGCGTGGGGATCTTCGAGCTGCTTTCGATCTCGGACGAGGTCCGCGATGCGATCGCGAGACGCGCGTCGCGAGCGGAGCTCCGAATGCTGGCGAACCAGGCAGGGCTCACTCCGCTTCGCGCCGACGGCTGGCATCGAGTGGAATCGGGACTCACCACGGTCGAGGAGGTGATGCGTGTCGTTCAAGACTAACTACGCCATGCTGAGGAGCGCAGCGACGAAGCAGCTACGATGCGTTCCGAGTGGCCGGCCACGGTGCAAGGACAGCAGATCCTTCGCTGCGCTCAGGATGACCAAGGCAGGATTCACGCTCATCGAGCTCCTCGTCACCATCGCCATCATTGCGACCCTCGCGGCCATCGTCGCGCCCACGCTGTTCGGCAACGTCGGCGAAGCGCGCATGAATACCGCACGGAGTCAAATCCAGATCCTCGCGCTCGCGCTCGACGCGTATCGCCTCGACAACGACATGTTCCCGACGACCGGCCAGGGGCTCGACGCGCTTCGGAATTTTCCCACGGTCGACGTGCCGCCGCCGAACTGGAAGGGACCGTATCTCCGCCAGCTCGTGCCGATCGATCCATGGAATCGAGCGTACGTCTACGTCTCACCCGGCGTTTCCAACGCGAACGCGTACGACCTCTACACGCTCGGCAAAGACGGCAAGATCGGCGGGAGCGGCGAAGACGCCGACATCACGTCGTGGAACGGCCCGGTGAAATAGGCCATCATGCAACGAGTCTTCGCGTACGTGGCAGTTGGGCACGACGGCTCCGTCGATCGAGCGACCGTCGACGCCGAAGACGCCGTCGAGGCCCGGCGCGCCGTGGCGTCGCGCGGATTGCTCCTGCTCTCCATGGAAGAGCGTGGGCTTCGGCGAGAACGGCGCGATGCCGCTTTCCTCCGCCGATCTCGCGCTGGGTCTTCGCATCCTCGGCGACCTGTTGGAGTCGGGCCTGCCCGTGACGCGCGCGCTGCAGACGTTCCATGACCTGTCGCCGCGTGCGTGGCGCGCGGCGCTGCCGGCGATCACACAGTCGGTGCGAGAGGGAAACAGCTTCGCCGCGGCGCTCGCGGCGTCGCCGCTCGAGATTCCGGCGCTCGTCATCGGCATCGCGCAAGCCGGGGAAGCCGGCGCGGGGATCGGTCCCGCGATTCGTCGCGCCGCCGATCTGAGCGAAGCCACCGCGGAAACACAATCGGCGGTTCGTTCGGCGCTCGCGTATCCCGCGGTGGTCGCCGTCGCGGGCGTCGCCGCGATCGCGGTGCTGATCACCGTGGTGCTCCCACGATTCGCGAAGATTCTCGCGGACCTGGGGCAAGCGCTTCCGGCATCGACGCAACTCGTGCTGCACCTCGCGGCGCTCGGACGCGCGGGGCTCGTGCCGAGTCTGGTCGCGACCGTGATCGGGCTGGCGCTGTGGCGATCGTGGGTTCACACGGAGGCTGGGCGTATCCAATGGCATCGCGTGCTTCTGGGTCTGCCGGTGCTCGGTTCACTGCGCCGCGGCGTCGCCACGGCGCGCATGGCGCACTCGCTGGCGGCGCTTCTCGACAGTGGCGTGCCGATCGCGACCGCCATGGGCCACGCGGCGCGCGCGACCGGCGACGCGGAAATGGAAGCGCGACTGACCGACGCGCGCGAGAAGATCGGCGGCGGGCAGTCGCTCTCGCACGCGCTCGACGCGAGCCGCGCCGCGAGTCAAACGACGATTCAGCTCGCGCGGGCGGGCGAAGAGTCGGGGCGACTGTCATCGATGCTGAGTCACGCGGCGAAGATCGAACAGAAACGCGTCGACCAGACTGTGCGAACCGCTGTCCGCATGCTCGAGCCGATTCTGCTGCTGACGTTCGCCAGCGTCGTCGCGCTCGTCGCGGCCGCGCTGCTGCAGGCCATCTACAGCGTACGGCCAACGGTATGAGAGCGGCACGCCGCGGCGTCACACTCATCGAGCTGATCGTCACGCTCGTCATACTCGCCGTCATCAGCGGGGTGACCGTGCTTGCCGTACGCCGCATCGATCCACCGCGGCCAACCGATCCGCGCACGATCTTCGCCGACACATTGCGCGCGGTACTCGCATCGGGTCGCCCAACGGTGATCCGTCTCGTGACGGACAGTGGGCCGGCGTCGGGAACCGTGCGCGCGGACGGCAGCATCGTCGCCGATTCGATCCTCGACATCGACTGGCTGACGGGAGCGCCCGCACATGCGCGCTAGTCGGATGCGCCGAGGCTCGGCGCTCATCGAGGTGGTCATCGCGATCGTGCTTCTCGCGACGGCCGGCACGGGCCTCGTGACACTGCTCGGGCAGACGTCCCAGTCGATGCGAACGACGCTCGAGTCGGAGCGCCTGACACGTCGCGCATCCGAGGAGTTGAATCGACTCGTGCTGCTCGATCGCGCAGCGCTGCTGTCACGCGCCGGCCGATCACGATCGCACGGCTTCACGCTCGACGTCGACCCGCTCGGCCAGGGGCTCTTCGCGATCCGGATCGCGGAGTCGGATACGACGATCGTCTTGCTCAGAACGACGCTGTACCGCCCGCTGCCTGATTCGACCAATGCGACACCATAGCGCGCGCGGGTTCACGCTCGTCGAGATTCTCGCGGCGATCTCGATCTTCGGCCTCGCCATCGGCGGCGCGATCGCCCTACTGGATCAACTCGGCGACGGCACGGCGCGGATCGGGACGGAGGGCGCCCGCGTCGCGCGCGAAGGAAACGGGGCGCGGCTGCTCGCGCGACTCTTGATGGACGCGCGCAGCAGCACCGACAGCACCAAGCGCTTTCGGGGCGACGAGAACAGTCTGGAGCTGTGGACGCTGTGCGACGTCCCCGGCGGGTGGGCGGAGGATTGCCGGGCGACGCTGTCGATCGATCAGCGCGGCGACAGCAGCGCGTTGCTCGCGGGCCTGCCAAATGACCGGGTGTTCTCGGCGCGTCGGCAGAAGGGAACAGCGCGCTTTCGCTACTACAACCCGTTGGCCCCGAACGACACGCTGTGGGTTCGGCAATGGTCGTCGAACGTTCAGCTTCCGAGTGCGATCGGCCTCGTGATTGGGGCGGATACGATCGTATTTCCGGTGGGGCCAGCGCGTGACTGAGCGTCGATCGCGTCGCGGCTTCACGATGATAACCGTCCTCTGGGTGATGACGGTCGCCGCCATCGTGGCGATGGCGGGCGAGCTTGCCGGCCGAAACGCGCTCAACGGCGCCGCAAATCGCGTCCATCTCGAGCGCGCGCTCTGGCTCGCTCGAGGGTGCGCGGCTCGCGGCCAAGCCGCCGTCGACACCGCACTCGCGGCCGGCAGGACGTTCGAGGCCGCGGCCGACACGTGGCGCGTGGTCCAGCGAGCAGTGCTTCCATTGGCTGGTGTCGATTCGGAATGCGCGATCGTGCTCGAGGCGGCAGGGACGCGTCTCGATGTGAACGCTGCGACGGAAGAGATGTTACGGCGGTTCTTCACAGGCCTTGGCTTCTCAGCCGATGCTGACGCGCTCGCGGCCGCCATCGTCGATTGGCGCGACTCGGATGACGTCGTACGCCCGGCCGGAGCGGAACGTGATTGGTACGCGGCCGCGAGCCGCGAGCTGCCGCGCAACGCTCCACTCGCCGACATTCGCGAGCTGGCACTCGTGCGCGGGTTCGAGAACCTGGAGCCGTTTGCGTCGGAAATGACCGCGGAGCAGGGGCGCGTGTCGCTCGCGACGGCGCCGGCGAGCGTGCTACTCGCCGTTCCGGGATTCACGCCGGAAACGGCGGACCGGATCGTCGCGCTGCAAAACGCCGGCACGCCGGTGTCCGACCTCGCGTCGCTCCTCGGGCTCGTGTCACAAGCATCCGCCGATTCAATGCTCGCGCACTTTCCGGAGATCGTTCGCGCCGCGACGCCGGATCCGGACGCATGGATTCTCACGGTGCGCGCGTCAGTGGGAACGCCGCCGGTCGCCGTGACCCTGTCGCACCGATTGCTGCGCGCCGGAAAGCGGTCAGTGGTGACGAGCAGCCGGAGCGAGCCATGAGACGTCTGGGAATCTTGATTTCGAGTGACGCCGTCCGCGCGCTGCTCGTGCGCCGCGGCCGAGTGACGTGGCATGCACACGTTGCGATCGAGCAGGCGGGACAGGCTGGCAGGGCGCTCGATCGCGTGCTGTCGACGTTGCCGCCGGCGCGCATCGGCGGTACGACGGTCCGAGTCGCCCTCGGTCTCGCGCACAGCGACACGAAGCGCGTCGACGGGCTGCCGCCAGCACGCGATCCGAGAATTCTGAATAGCCTGGTGAAAGAGAATGCGGACGCCTTCTTCCTTCGGCTGGGCGCGCGAACGCTCGTGGCCAACGTCGATCATCGGGCCGATGGATCGAAGTGGGCGTCCGCGTTCGACGCAGCGCTGCTCGACGAGGTGTTCGGCATACTACGGCGCCGGCGCCTTTTCCCGGCCGGCGTCATGTCGTTCGCCGTCGCCGTGTCTCGCACCGCTCCGGCCGGAACGTGGTGCGCCCGGGACGCGGACCTCGAGGTGGAGCTCACTACTATAGAAGGAGCAATCATTCAGTCCTGCCGTCGACGCGTGGTCCGCGGCGAAGCGACTGACAGTCGCGCGCGCACCGTCGCGACGCCCGGCAACTTGGGCGCGGCCGGGCCGGAGTTCCTCGCGGCCTACGGGGCCGCGATCGCGCCGGCGCACGCTCTGGTCGCATGGCGGCCGGCGCCTGATCCCGCGCGAGTGCGCGCGCGCGAAGCCCGTCGCATCGCGGCGGCATCGCTCCTTCTCGTTGCGTCCGCGGGAGCGGCGGTCGCTGCTCGGGGCGTTCACGCCGACCGCGTTGCCGGAGCGGCGACGCGCGAGCTTGCGATGTTCCGGAAGTCGGAGGCGACCGCGGCGCGAGTCGACGCGGAGCTGCGTCGGACGACGGTCGAGCTGGATCGAATTCATCGATTCGAGGCCAACCGCGGCCGAGTGACCGCGCTCCTCGGCGCCATCAGCGAGGCGTTGCCCGATTCGACGGCGCTGGTCAGCCTGCGCGTCGACAGCGTCGAGGGAAACTTGGTGACGCTGACGCCGCACGCCGCGAACGTGCTGCCGCCGCTGTTCGACGTGCCGGGCGTCGTCGCGCCGCGCATCGTCGGATCGGTCACGCGCGAGGTGCAAGGAACCGCGCGCGTCGAACGAGCCTCGATTCGCTTTCGTCGAAATGCGTCGGCGCCTTCCCGGACCGGCCGCCGATGATGCAGCTCGGACTGTCGGCGAAGGATCGCCGGACGGCGGTCTTTGGGATCGTCGTCGTCGGTACGCTGATCGGGCTGTCGCGCGGTCTCCCCGCATTTCGCGAATGGGAACGAACGCGCGTCGCGGAGGCCAGCGAGCTGACCGCGAAGGCCTCGTCGGCGCGCGCGAGCGTGAGAATGCTCGGCGTGCTGCGCGACAGCCTCCGCGCGCGGTCGCAGGCGCTCGCCGCGCTCGACTCCGCGATGCTGAGCGGGGCGTCGGCGGCCGCGGCGGCCGCTGATCTCGCGTCGACGATCGACGAGCTCGCGACGGCGTCACGAATCAAGGTGGCGTCGATGCAGCTCCGCGCCGACAGCGCCGCCGCGGGCGCGCTCACCACCGTTGCGGTGCGAGTGAGCGGAACGACCGACGTCGCGGGACTGGCGGCGTTTCTTCGTGCCGTCGAGACGAACGACACGCCGCTCGTCGTTCGCGAGCTGACGGTGTCGCAGTCGGAGCCGGCGGCCCCGCAGAGCAAGCCGGAGGCGTTGCACGTGGATGTCGTCGTCGAAGGGTTGGCGCGAATTCTTGCCACGCGCGCCGCATGAAGACGAAAGTCATCGTCTCGGCGCTCATTGGAACATCGGTGTGTGCGAGCGGCGCCGCCTGGCTACGATGGCAACAACTCGGCACGGCCGGCATTCCGGATCGTATAGCTGTCGCGCGGCTTCGAGGGCTCGCCGCGCCGATACCAGCCGACTCGCTCGCCGATGCGGAAGACGCCATCGTGACCAACGATCCGTTTCGACTCTCCAACTCCCCGTCGGCGGTGCGCTACGACCCGGCGACCGACGGCACGACGACCGGAATACTTGCCGGACCGGCCCAACTTCGCCCGACGCTGGTGCTCAAGGCGATCGTCGGCGGACCGCCATGGCAAGCGGTGATCGACGGCATTCCCGGACAGCCGGCGGGCACGGTCGCGCGCGCGGGCAGCAAGTTCGATCGATTCACCGTGCGTGTCGTCACCCGCGACAGCGTGATCGTGCAGGGCGCCGACACGTCGTGGGTCTTGTCGTTTCGCGCAGCGCGGTAGACATGCGCCGAGCATTCAGATTCGTCGCGGCGATCACGCTGCTCGCTTCGCCGATTCGCGCGCAGGTGGCGCCGCGCCTCCCTCAATCGCAGCCCGACAGCGTGACGATTCGCATCGTCGGCATCGAGCTTCGCTCGGCCGTACAGATCATTCAGCAGTACATCGATCGCCCCATCATCTTCAGCGGCCCGGGTGCGGGACCGCAGGTGACGCTCGAGACGCCGCATCCCGTCGCGCTCGCCGACGTACCGCGACTGCTGCGCGGTCTGCTCGATTCGCAAGGATACGAGTTGGTGAGCGACACCGCCTCAGGAACGTATCGAGCGCGCGTGAAAGAACAGCCGCCCGCGCGACCGAATCTGCCGCCGGGATCGCTGTCACCGTTTGCGATGCAGCCGCCGGTGCAAACCGTACGACCCGCCGGCACGCCCGAGCTGTTCGTGATCCCATTGCGTCACGCGCGCGCGGCCGACGTCGCGCAAACGATCAATACGTTGTTCGGCCGAGGAAGCTCCGGCGGCTCCACGCCAATCGTCGCGCGCACCCTCACCGATGACCTGCGCGGCGCACAGATGCCATTCGACGCCGCGCAGCCGTCGCCGATTGTGAACCGTCCCGCGACCCTCACGGGCGAGCTGACCATCGTTCCCGACGCGCGCGTGAACAGCCTGATCCTGCGGGCGAATCGGGCCGACTTCGAGCTCATTCAATCGGCGATCACGCAGATCGACGTCCGGCCGGCGCAGGCGCTGATCGAAGTGCTCATCGTCGAAGCGCGTCACGACCGCAGCTTCAGTCTTGGCATCAGCGCGTCCGTCGCGGACAAGGGCATCGCGCACACGGAGAACTCGACGATCGGCGGCGCGTTCACGCCAGGCGACGCGGGGTTCGGCGATTTCACACTCAAGGTGATGGGCGTGAGCGGCCTCGATCTCGATGCGACGATCACCGCCGCCGCCGCGCGCGGTGAGCTCAAGATCATCAGCCGGCCCGTGGTGCTCACGGCGAACGACGAGCAAGCGGAGGTCGTGGTGGGCAGCCAGCGGCCGTTCGTGCAGGTGTCGCGCGCGCTGCCGGCCGGCGACGGCGTTCGCGACCAGGTCGTGCAGTACAAAGATGTCGGCACGAAGCTCACGGTGCGGCCGACGATCAGCCTCGATGGTACCGTGCAGCTCAACGTGACGCAGGAAGTGAGCAATGCCACGAGCGAGTCGGAGTTCAACGCGCCGGTGATCTCGACACGATCCGTTCGCACCGACCTGCTCGTTCATGACGGACAGACCATCGTCCTCGGCGGGCTGACCGACCGCGAACGCAACACGCAGTCCGAGGGCATTCCGCTTCTCTCGAGCATTCCGATCATCGGCGGCCTGTTCGGGCGCCAAACCCATACCACGACGGAAACCGAGTTGTTCATCTTCCTGACCCCGCGCGTGATTCGCACCGACGAAGACGCCGAGCGGCTCACGGCACCGCTGCGCGGGCGAGCGGACAAGGTGCGCCCGTGAGACCATCGATGCACGACGTGGCGCTCGTCGGCAGCTCGTCGCCGATGCGGGAGTTGCGCGCGTTGATCGCGCGCGTCGCGCCGCTCCGAATTCCGGTGCTCATCGAGGGGGCCACGGGCACCGGGAAGGAAGTGGCGGCCGCGCTGCTTCATCGCGACAGCGAACGCACGGGCGGCTTCGTCGCGTTCAACGTCTGCGCGGTCGGCGAATCGATGTTCGAGGACGCGCTGTTCGGCCACGTGAAAGGCGCCTACACCGGCGCGCTCGGCGAGTCGCTCGGGTTCCTCCGCGAGGCGAACGGCGGCACCGTGTTTTTCGACGAGTTGAGCGGTCTCGCGCTGACGCTCCAGGCGAAGCTGCTGCGCGCGATCGAGACGGGCGTGTTTCGGCCGATCGGCGCGGCGCGCGACGTGATGAGCGAGTTCAGAACCGTCGCCGCGACGAACGAACAGCTGCGCGAGCTGGTCGCGGAGGGTCGCTTCCGCGACGATCTCATGCACCGTCTGAGCGGCATCACGCTTCGAATGCCGACGCTCGCCGAGCGCGTGGACGACATTCCGGAGCTGGTACGGCACTTCGTTCGCCGGCTCGCGGGTCACGACATGCCGGTCACCTCGGGAGCGATCGTCTTGCTGCAGGAGACGCCGTGGCCGGGGAACGTCCGCGAGCTACGACAGGTGGTCGAAGCGGGCGTCGCGTTCGCGCACGGCGAGCTGGATGTTCGCGCCTTGGAGCTCGCGCTCGCGCATCGGTGCGGCCGCACGTCGGTGCCTCGGCTCGTCGTCGGCCACGCCGAGCGGCGGGAGCTCATCACGGTGCTCGAGCGCACGTCCGGCGACACGGAACGCGCGGCCGAGCTCCTGGGCGTCCACCGGGCGACGGTGTATCGCCGAATGAAGCGCCATGGGATCGGCGCGTCGCGCGGCGGCAGTCGTCGCGGCCCGACGGGCTACACCGGCGCCGCGTAGTAGTCGAGGCTGGGCAGCTCGGCGCGACGGGCACGAAGCCTGGACGCGTGAATAGGACACGCCAAGCCGAACCATTCAGCCCGTCAAGAGAACTGACCCTATGACAGGCCCAGCCGTCATCCTTCGCTGGCCCAACGAGTTGCGGAGCTCGATCCTTGCGCCAAGCTGACAAGATGGCACTCCGGCCGGAAAGATTAGAGCGCTCTAATCTTGCTTCGTGTCGCGGCGCATGCGGCCAGACCGCATCACTCGGTGTTCGGATCGGGGTGAGCGACCGATACTATCCTGCGATGACGCTGCTGATTGTCCGCCGACCCGTGTTCGACAGCCGGGAAGCGCTCTTTGCCTACGATCTCGCGGTGCGCGACGCCGATGCGTCCGGGATCGATCGAGACGTGCATCCCGAACAACTGCTCGCCGAAGTCTTTCTCGATACTGGGATCAAGACGGTGGCGGGAGATCACCCCGTGTTCGTCGCCGCCAGTCGCGATCTCCTGGTGGGCGGGACGATGAAGGCGCTGCCCGCCGATCGGGTCATCCTGCAGGTGCCCCCGATCCGGTCGTCGGACGCGGACCTGGTCGCCGCCTGCCGGGATCTCGCGTCGGGCGGCTATCGGCTTGCCGTAGACGTCGACGAGCAAACAGCGCCCGATGCGCCGCTCGGCGCCGCGCACGTGCTCAGGGTCGACGTCGCCGGGATGGCACCCGCCGTTCTGACGAGCGTGACCGATCGCGTGCGGGCATTCCCCGCTCGTCGGTTGGCCGCCAACGTCCAGCATCGCGGCGAGCGCGACCGATGCGCCTCGCTCGGCTTCGACCTGTTCGAGGGCTATCGCTTCTCGGCGCCCGAAGTGCCGGCGCGGAAAGAGATCGGCGTCGAGCATCTGCAGGCGTTTCGGGTGTTGAAGCTGCTTCGCGACCCGAAGTCGGACGACCGCGAGATCGAAGCGAAGATCCAGAGCGAAGTCGGCCTCTCGTACAAGCTGCTCCGAATGGTGAGCTCGGCGGCGATGGGCGGCCGGGAGATCTGGTCGATCGGACACGCGCTGCGCGTGCTGGGCAGAGAGCAGGTCGCGCGTTGGCTGAGCGTGCTTCTGGTGAGCGACACGGGCACTGCCGGCGTGCGCGCCGAGTTGATGCAGCTCGCCATCGTGCGCGCTCGAATGTGTGAAGGGCTCGGCGATCTCGCCGGCGTTCCCAAGGCGCGCGGGTCGCTGTTCCTCGTGGGACTGGTCTCGGTGCTCGATCAACTGCTCGAGGTGCCGATGGCGACGCTGTGCGACGCGATGGACCTCGCGCCGGATCTTCGCAAGGCGCTGCTCCAGCGAACCGACTTCTTCGGGTCGGCGCTGCGCTTGGTCGAAGCGTACGTCGCCGCCCAGTGGGCCGAGGTCGAAGCACTCGCGCCGACGCTCAGCGTGGCGCCGGCCGCGCTACAGCCGCTGTATCTCGAGGCGTTGCAGTGGGCGACGTCGCAGGGGCGAAGCCAATCGGCTGCGTAGTCGATCGTCAAAGAATGACGGTGGCTTGTACCCGCGATACAGCTTGGCATGTTCGCGTACAGGATGAATTCTGTTACAAGCCACTAAGAACAAGGCTGCGGATCGAACCGATTGATCGGATCGTTCGGATCGCTCTGGATGCATATGATGGCGACGAGTATCCGACGGATCCGGCTCATCCGCCCAATCCGCATCATCAAATCTTCTTAGGGAAACACCGGGCACCGCATCGCTGCGCCACGAACGTCGGTTACACGCCACTGGCGGATTCCTAGCCCGTCAAACGGACGCTGCAGATCTGGACCTCCGACGGTCTCATTCTGATCTGCAGAGTGTCCGTCCCTGGCCTGAGATCGACCATTCCCTGAGTTGGGTGAAAGTTGACGGCCAGAACCCGGTAGCGATAACGCCCCGGTCGAAGGCCTCGCATGGTGAATTGACCGGCGTCCGTCGAGTACTCGAAGTTGGAATCTGGGTGCTGCGGATCGATTGAAAGCAGGCGCAATACCGCGCCGTGGAGAATTCGGCCAGTTAGCGAATCCGCAACCGTCCCGACGAGAAGCGCATCACCCTTCGCTCCATCGGCGACCGTCGGCAAGGCCACGGGAACGTTCGGCGGTCCGAGCTGCGGAAAGGGTACACACTCGGGCAGGGCAGTTCGGTGACAGCCGATCGCGGCAAACAGCGCGACGATCACTCCCACCGTTCCGCACCAGCGCAGCACCGTCGTCGGATCACCAATCTTCATTCTGTCCCGCCGCGCGAACCGTTCGTCACTCCAAGGGGGCGCATCGTCGCACCGGGCGGCCATGCTTTGGCCGACCCATCAACATGATATAGCAAATTCTACTGCGGAGGCGCCATGACACAGGCCGGACGGATTCTGTTCGCGCTCAGCTTCGCCGCGATCGGAATCCTCAGCCTCGGTTCGGGCGACTTCGCGCTGAATTGGCAGCCGGTTCCCGCGTGGGTGCCATGGCGCTCGGCGCTCGCGTATGCGTCCGGCTTCATGTTGCTCGCCAGCGGGCTCGGCATTCTGTTCAAGCGCACGGCCGCGGTGTCGGCGGTCGTGCTCGGTGCGAACCTGGCGCTGTGGCTTCTGCTGCTTCAGGTGCCGCGCGTCGCGAAGAATCTCGGCACTGAGATCGCCTGGAACGGGCTGGGTGAGAATCTCACGCTGGTCGCCGCCGCGTGGATTCTGATCGTCACGTTCGCGCCTCCAACCAGCCGGGTGGCGCCGCTCTTCGGCGGCGACCGTCTCCGCGTGGCGCGATCGCTCTTCGGCGTCGCGCTGCTGCCGATCGGGCTCGCGCACCTCGCCTATGTGCAGCCGACGACACAGCTCGTTCCCGCATGGCTGCCATTTCGCGTCGGGATCACCTACTTCACCGGCGCCGCGCAGATCGCCGCCGGGCTCGCGATTCTGCTCGGCGTCTTGCCGCGGCTCGCCGCGACGCTCGAGGCGAGCGCGCTCGCCGCGTTCGGCCTCCTGGTCTGGGCGCCACGCGTCGCCAGCGCTCCGACGAATCGCCTTTCGGCCACGGCGATGCTCGTCACGTTCGCCGTATCCGGAGCGGCGTGGATCGTAGCGAGCTCACTCGAGGACATCGCGTGGTTGCGCGCGCCGTGGGCGAAGTCGCCGCCCGCCATTGCGTCGCCGAGCAGGACTCGGGTCTCGATCAACCGAGTCATTCCTCGCCGCCCGCGCTCACACGTCTGACGCGATCAGTGCATCTCGCCGACTGGCCCGCGTCCCGACGGCCTTCGGAGAATCAACACGGCCGGTGAGACCACCAGAAAGGTCTTCAGCAGGAACATCCAGGCGTCGTTGTAGGCGAGCATCGACGCCTGCTGCGTGACCGCGCGGTCCACCAAGGCCAGCGCGCCCTGATGCGCGTCGAACGCGTTGTATCCATGCGCCACGAGCGCGGCGGCCGCTTCCGCCTGGCGCTGGACGAACTCGGGATTGGCCGTGTACGTGTTCGCGATGAGGTCGCCGCGATGCACCGAGATGCGATGGTCGAGAAAGGTGCTGAGAATCGCGATGCCGAACGAGCCGCCGAGTTGGCGCGAGAGGTTGACCAGGCCAGCCGCCTGCTGCGCTTCGCGAGGATCGACGTTGGCGAACGCCGCGTTGTTGATCGGCGTGAACAAGAAACCGAGCGCGATGCCGCGGAGAATCAGCGGATAGCGCGCGTCCGCTTCGCCCGCCACGGTGGTCAGGTGTCCGAGCCGCCACATCGCGAGCATGAACATGAACATGCCGATGTAGATCAGCAGCCGGGCATCCGCGAGCGGCCGCTCGCCGTTGAGCAGCCGCCCGCAGATGAGCGCGGTGATCGCGGTCGCGATGCCGCCGGGCATCAGCGTGAGCCCGGTCTCCGTCGGCGTGAACCGTAGCAGATTCTGCGTGAACAGCGGGAACAGAAAAGTGCCGCCGTACAGACCGAACCCGAGCGCGACGAACAGAAAGATCGAGCCCGCCAGATCGCGGTTGTGCAGCACCCGGAGCTCGATCACCGGATGCGTGTTGCGCTTCGAGAGTTGCCACCAGAGCAGCACGATCAGACACGCGCCGGCGACGACGCTCAGCCGTAGAATCGTCGCGTCGTTGAACCAATCGTTCTGGCGTCCTTCCTCGAGCACGTATTGCAACGCGCCGAGGCCGACGATGAGCAGAGAAATGCCGAGCCAATCGACGGGGAGCCGTCGCCGCGAATTCGGAGGATCCTGCAGGAACGCGCTGACGAGAAACGCCGCGACGATCCCGATCGGCACGTTGATGAAGAAGCACCAGCCCCAATTGTAGTTGTCGGTGATCCATCCGCCGAGCGTCGGCCCAAGCGTCGGCGCGACGATGATGCCGAGCAGGAAGATCGCCTGCACGAGCCCTTGCTGTCTGCGCGGAAAGATCTGGCGGATCGTCGCCTGCGCGGTCGACAGCAGGGCCGCGCCGCCCGCGCCCTGCAGAATTCGCCACATGACGAGCTCACCCAGGCTGTGCGACGTGCCGCACATGAACGACGCGCCGACGAAGATGATGATCGACGCCGTGAGATAGTTGCGCCGTCCGAACGTCGCCGTGAAGAACGCGGTCATCGGCAGCACGACGACGTTCGACAGGATGTAGCCGGTGCTGACCCACGCGATCTCCTGCATCGTCGCGCCGAGGTTGCCGGCCATCTGCGGGAGCGCGACGTTGATGATCGTCGTGTCGAGCACTTCCATGATCGCCGCGGTGATCAGGCCGAACAGGATGATCCAGCGATATTGATTGACCTCGTCCTGATACGCGGCATTCGCTGCCGCGGTCGCGGCCGGTGCGGCCATTCAAGTCTCTCCCCAGGTTCGCACACCGACGCGTACGGTTCGCAAAAACCCTGCGCGACCGCCCGAGCTCACATCGCCAGTCGAATCAGACGGACGAGCTTCGCCGTGAGCCCGCCCGGCGACGGCACCAGCCGGTCGATGTCGGCGGATCGATCGATCCACGTCGTGCGCGCCATCAAATAGAAGAGGTCCACGAGGCCGGCCGACGCCTCGAAACCGGAGACGACCAGGCTCGCCTCGCCGTCCATCAAGAGTCCGCGCGAGTCGTGGTTCTGCGTGCCGACGGTGAAGTAGAAGCTGAGCCGGGTGCGCTCGTCGGGCGACAGCGAGCGCTCGTAGGACTGGAGCAGCCGATCGGCGGCGCGCACCGCGGCGGTGTCAGCGGCCGGCGCGGGCGCCCCGAGCGCTTCGGCGAGACGGGCGGTCTCGCGCGACTGCATGAGCAACGTCTGAGCGAGCATGTTTTCCCAGCCCGGCTGTCGCACGAGCGCCGCGATCGCGCCGGGGCGCGCGATGAGCTGCGTCTTCTGATGCAGCTGCGGCTCGCGCGGCCGCTCATCCCCGGTGAGAATCGCTCCGGCCGCCGTGCGATCGGCGGTCATCGTGGCGCGGTCGATCGACGCGAGCGTCGTCGAGTCGAATGGAATCATCTCGCGTATCCACGGATAGCGTGCCAGGCCGGCACGCACTTCCGCGAAGCGTGCGCGCGGATCGGTCACAGGCGTATGCGACGCGTAGATCCCGATATGGAAGGCTCCTCCTGCGTCGCCGATGCGCGGCGCGAATCGATCGCGGATGGTGAGCATCTGCTCGAGCACATCGTGCTGGAGCGCGATGACGCCCTTTTCCGGATTCGGTGAATTGGCGATGGCGGGCGTGATGATCGCGACCCGGCACCCGCGCGCGGCCGCGCCGAGCAACATCCCCGCCCACGACTCGCTCAGCCAGAGCGGGTCGGGGACGACGATCTCGCTTCCCGGCGGCGCCAACGTATAGAGCATCGCGCGTGCGACCGACGATCGCTTCGCGCCGAACCCCGGCTCGTTGTCGACGTCGAGCACGCGCGCGCCGCGGTGCGGCGCTCCGGCCGCAGGATCCGAACGCACCGCCGCGTTGGCACGAAGCGACGTCGGAATCTGGTCCGCCGTGAATCCGTTCGAGGCGAGCGTTCGCCGCAGCGCGGCGCGCGCTTCCAGGGCGCCCGGCCCGCGCACGCGATAGCCGCGGTCTTCCCAGGTCGCGCTCGCATAGTGCTCGCCGATGCCGATGCCGGTGACGAGCAGCTCGCCCGCGTACGGATCGCTCTCCGTGAAGTCGTAGAGCACCATCTTGCGATGGTCGCGAGTGACGTTGTCCGCGGTGAAGGGAAGCGGCGGCAGCGTACGCGCGCTGCGAAACGAGAAATCGCTCGGCAACACCACGTTGACGTTCACCTTCACGATCGCCGCGAGCCACGCCGCGCCGCCGTGCGCGGCTGCGTCGCGCTGAAGGCGCGCGGAGTGCGCGACGGCCGTGCGCAGCGCGTCGAGCCGCTGTTGGAGATGCCGCGCCTCACGTTCCTCGCCGGCGCCGAGTGGATTGGATGAGGTCAGCGGCCGTTCGAGCACCGTCATCCACATGCGTCCGTACCGGGCGTGATAGTAGAAGGCGTCGAGCAGAAGCATGTACTGCGGAAAGACGCCGCTGCTGTCGTAGCGCTCGACGGCGGCGGTGAGCGCCGGCAGATACGCGTCCGCCACGATCGTGTACGAGATGTCGTCGAGCTGCTTCGACGGGGTTCGCCCGGTGAAGTCGTGCGTCCACAGCACGTGATAGCGGCGTGCCGCCATGATGGAGCGCGCGATCTCGAGCGGAAGGTCCGCGGTGCGCAGGTACGCGACCTCGTTGCTGTCCGAGAATGCGTGACCCACCGCGCGCCCCACGAGGTCGTCGACTTCGCGCTGGTCGTCGAACTGGTCGGGCGTGAGCGCAAGCTGCGCGGGGAGCCAGAGCAGTCGCGAGTCATGCCAGCGGTCGAGCAGCCGGCGCGAGAGGTCGATGAGCGACGACGTCCATCGGTCGAACACGCCCAGCACCGCCGGTCGCGACGATGGCGGAACGCCGGACGAATCGGTAAGCCACCGCGCGAAGTCCACCCGCGCCATCCCGAACAGCGTGCTTGCAGCGCGGCCGTCTTTGTTCTGGCCGAACAGCGCGTCGAACGGCAGGATGGACTTGTCCAGCACGATCGCACGAGCGCGTGTGGCGACATCGTGCGTCAAGTGATGTTCGGGAAGCACGGCGTTGAATGCCGCAGTCAATGCTTCATGGTATGATCTCATCGCGTCGGAGTAGCCATCTGGTAACGCGTCGGACGCCAGCGCTGTTTGGTCGGCGCTCGTATAGAGATTTGTAAACGCCGCGATTAGCGCCGCGCTGGTGTCGATCGAGCGAAGCGCACGCTCGGCGGCGTCGGGTAGCGTCGAGGCGCCTGCCATCGGAACCGAGCCTGCTGGCGACCGAACGCTGACATGCGTCGCGCGCGGCCGCGTGCGACCGGCGAACGGCTGGCGAAGCGGGACGCTGACGCCGATGCCGAAAGTCGATCGCGTCGGCAGCCAATCCAATCGAAGCATCGATCCGCTGCCCACGAGCCCACCGCGGCGCACCGCCGTCTGAAACGAGATGATCGGATCGATCGCGCGGTTCGTCGCGCGCCAATCGATGCCGGCGCTGAGTCCCACCGCGGGCGCGCTGGCGAACGCGCGGAGGCCTGCATCGGCACCGCCCGGGCGCCACTCGCCATACGTCTCACCGCGAACCGCGAAGAGACCCGTGATCGGATTCAAAACGGGATGAGTGATCCCGAAAGTCGCGCCTGCGCCTGAGCGATCGCCCGCGAGAGCGAGCGCCGACGCGTATGGCAGCCAGCGTGGCGGCTGCCCCATCGAGAAGACCGGCGCTGCTTGTGCCGGCGCAACGCGCGCACTGCCAAGGAGTGCCGCAAAGGTCACAGGGACGACGAATCGCATACCGAGCCGAAGAGAAAGTTTCGCGCCGGTCGCGCTTTTTCTTCGGCCGCGCCTGCTTCAAAGAGGCACCCCGAGTCGGGGAACGGGGTACAACTCCCCACACCTCAAGCAACGCCAACGATAGGAGACGCATGTCGAAGTCGACCATGCGCCGTGCCATCGCGCGCCGTCAGAGAATTCTGGCGAGGTGCGTCGGTTGTGTGGCTCTTTTCTCGACGGCCGGTTTGGTCGTCGCCAATACCGTCACCCACCCGAGCCCGGTTGCGGCCCGACCCGCCGCGCTCGCTGTGACGTCTGCCGTGTTTGCGTCGTCGAGGCCGCTCGCAGTCCGGAATCAAGTTGCGTCGTCGGTCGGGACGGTTGCCGATGCGTCTCCAGACCCGACGAACCCGCGTTGGGAGCTCGCCAACATCGCGAACCCGCGCGTCGACCAATGGGTGAAGAAGTTCACCACGTCGCTCGACGCCGACATCAGCGCCGCGCTGGATCGCGGTGAAAAGTACAGCGACATGATCTCGCAGAAGCTTGCCGAGCGGCACATGCCGCAGGAGCTGTACTACCTGGCGATGATCGAGTCGGAGTTCAAGCCGAAGGCGAAGTCGCGCGTCGCGGCGGTAGGCATGTGGCAGTTCATGGCGAGCACGGCGCGACACTTCGGGCTGTCCGTCGGGCGACATGTCGATGAACGAACGAGTCCGGCGAAGTCGACCGACGCCGCGCTCACGTATCTGTCGCAGCTGTACGACCGCTTTGGCTCTTGGTATCTCGCCGCCGCGGCCTACAACTCGGGACCCGGTACCGTGTCGCGCGCGCTCAAGAAGGTCACGGGCAAGACGAAGGGCACCGACGCCGACTTCTATCGGATCTCGCCAAAGCTGCCGAAGGAGACGCGAGACTATGTGCCCAAGCTCGTCGCGGCTGCGCGGGTCGGCAAGATGGCGGACACGCCGTCGACGGCGGGGGCAGAGTAGCGGCGCGCACCAAAAAGCACAATCACGGATCGAGCAGATGGACGATGATGGGCCGCGGATGAGACAAATCCGCGGCCCATCCGTTCAGTCAACGTGCATCCACGATCATGCTTTCGTTCTCAGCGGCTATCCGTCAATCGCGTGCAAACGCCGCGACCGCCTCCTTCTGCAAGTCGAGAAAAACCTCTTTGCTGACATCGACGGCGACTCCGAGAATCGTGCCGTCCGCGAATGGATACGTGCCTTCGTATTCCTTGCTCACGCGATCCGCGCTGTCGAAGCCCACGCAGAGCCCGTCGCCGCACAGCGTGAAGTGACCCGACTGCGTGCGCATCGGCCCCTCGGCGACGACCTTGTCGTCGATGAAGAGCTGGGTCTTGCCGAGCGATTCGCCGCTCTTGCCTGACTTCTCCCGCGCGAACGTGACGCCGAGCGTGTGCTTGCCGTTCGTCAGCTGCTCGGAGGAAACGAACTTCTGCTCGGGCTCGATGCCGAGGAAGTTGTAGACGTAATACAAGCGGCGATCCTTGATGAACAGCGTGTGCCCGCCGAAGCGCGAGCCGTGCGCGAAGATCACGCCGTGCGCGTCGGACGTGAGATCGACGTCCGCGATGATCTTGTACGAGCGACCGCGAACGCTGACGGCGACGCCCTCCGGGACGGGCGACGTGTTGGGCAAGTAGATGTAGCGCTCGCGCGGCGGCTCGGAGCTCGGCTTCTCGATTCCGAGGAGCTCGACCGGTGTCCGGTCGTCCAGCGGGAGCACCAGATTCTTGTCGGCTTCCTCGAACCACGCGTCGACGAGCGTCTTCAACTTGTCCGGGTGTTCTTTCGCGAGATTCTTCGACTCGGAGCGATCGACGTCGACGTGGTAGAGCTCCCACTCGTCCTTGTCGAAATGGCCGGCGCCGCTGGTCGGCGTGTGCAGCGCGGACGCTTTCCAGCCGTCCTCCCAGATGCCGCGCGTGCCGAGCATCGCGTAGTACTGCCGCTGCTTCTGGGTTTTCGCCTTGGCGTCGCCGAACGTATACCGCATCGAGACGCCATTCAGCGGATGCTGTTTGACACCACGATAAGTCGTCGGCATCTCGAGACCGGCGACGTCGAGAATCGTCGGCACGATGTCCGTCGAGTGATGATACTGATGCCTGATCTCGCCTTTTCCCTTGATGCCCTTCGGCCAATGGATCACGAGCGGATCGCACGTGCCGCCGGAGAACTGTGAGTAGCGCTTGAACATCTGGAAGGGCGTGCTGAACGCGACGGCCCAGCCGGTCGGATAGTGGTTGTACGTATCCGGTCCGCCGAGCTTGTCGAGGTATTTCATGTTCTCCTCGAGGTCGTCCGGCCAGCCGTTGAAGAACTTGTTCTCGTTGACCGAGCCGTTGGGACTTCCTTCGCCCGACGCGCCGTTGTCCGCGCAGTAGAAGATGATGGTGTTGTCGAGCTGCTTGGTGTTCTCGAGGTAGTCGACGATCCGGCCGACCTGCGCGTCGGTGTACTCGGAGAAGCCGGCATACACTTCCGCCATGCGCGCGAACAGCTTTTTCTCGTCGGCGGTGAGCTCGCCCCACGGACGCACGTGGTCGCCCGGATTCGTGTCCGCGACCGCCTGCGGAAGGGGATTGATCGGCGTGAGGGCGGTGTCCTTCGGCATGATCCCCTTCTCGATCATCGTCGCCAGCACCGACTCACGATAGACTTCGTAGCCGTCGTCGAACTTCCCCTTGTACTTGTCGGCGTACTCTTTGGGGCTGTGATGGGGCGCGTGATTCGCGCCGGGGCAGAACCACATGAACCATGGTTTCGACGGATTGGACGCCCGTTGGTCGTGTAACATCCGGAGTGCGTGATCCGCGAGATCCTTCGACAGATGGTAGCCGTGCTCGGGCGTCTCCGGCGGATCGACGAAGGTGTTGTCCTCGACCAAGTCCGGATACCAGTTGTTGGTCTCGCCGCCGAGGAATCCGTAGAAGCGATCGAAGCCTTTCTGCGTGGGCCACTCGGATTTGCTGCCGCCGCCCGAGATGTCTTCGACCGGAACGTTGTGGTTCTTGCCGACCCAGAACGTGCTGTACCCGTTGTCCTGTAACACCTGCCCGATCGTCGCACACTCGGCCGGCAGTCGTCCCGCCGCGCCGGGGAATCCGTCGGTCGCCTCGGTGATCGACGCGCAGCGATTGACGTGATGATTGCGCCCGGTCAGGAATGTGGATCGCGTCGGGGAGCACAACGCCGTCGTGTGCCATTGCGAGTACGTCAGCCCGTTGTCGGCGAGCTTCTGGAGCGTCGGCATGTTGATGCGGCCGCCGAACGGCGACCAGGCGGCGAGGCCGGTGTCGTCGTAGAGGACGATGAGAACGTTCGGGGCCCCTTTGGGGGCTTTCGGAAGCTCGTAGGGCGTCCAGTCCGGCTTGGAGTCGCGAACGTCGAGCTTGATGACACCGTTGAATTTCTTGGCCGGCATGTCGTCTCAACTCCTCTATTGAATCGCCATCGCGAGGTGAAGCCGCTCTTCCGGCTTGAGGTAGTGGTCGGCCTGTTTGGCGTCGTCGCCAAACGCGAGCTCCACCCAGTTCACCGTGCCATTGAACTCCTTCGTGTTGTAGTCGGTCGTCACGGGTGATCCGTTCTCGGTGCCGACGTCGCACGTCTCGTCGGCCGAGAACAATTGGGGCTCGGTCTGATCGACGCGCCCGTCGCCGACGGCCTTGCCGTCGACGTACAGCGTGATCTTGCCGCCTTTCGACGGACCGCCGCCGTCGTACGCGAATTCCACGCGGACCTGATGGCGACCCGCTGGAAGCGTGCCCTTTCCTTCGGCGTAGTACTGCTGCAACCCGAAGAAGTTGTAGCAGTGCTTGAGTCGCCCATCCTTGACGTACAAGCTCCACCCGCCGGTGATTCCGCCCAGGGCGATGATCACGCCATTGGCATTCTCTTTCGGCACGACGACGTCGGCCGTGATCGCGTACGACTTGTTGTGCAGGTTGAGCACGGAGCTCTCGGTGAGCCGCCCCATGCCGCCGAAGAGAAGCTGTCGGTCGCCCTTCACGAGCTGCGGCCGGCCGGCGAGGTCCGAGTTGGCGCGCTCGATCATGCGATCGTCGAGCGGGAGCACGTTGTATTTGACGGCTTCGATCAACCACAGCCGCTGGAGCTCGTGCAGCTTGTCGGGCTGTTCCTTCGCGAGGTCGCGAGCCTGCGACCAGTCTTTAGTCGTGTCATACAGCTCCCACGTGTCGTCGTCGAACGCCGGCATCTTCGTCGTGCCGGGCTCCCACGGCGTGCGGTGCTTCGTGACCGCCGTCCACCCTTTGTGATAGATCCCGCGGTTGGCGAACATCTCGAAGTACTGCGTCTCGTGGCGCTCGCCGGCTTTCGCATCGTTGAACGAATACGCCATGCTCACGCCCTCGATCGGGTGCTGAAGCACGCCGTGCACGATCGTCGGCTCGGGCAGGTGCGCCACCTCGAGCACGGTCGGCGCGACGTCGATCACGTGGTGGAACTGCGATCGGATCTCGCCCTTGCCCTTGATGCCGTGCGGCCAATGCACGATGGTGCCGTTCCGCGTGCCACCCCAATGCGACGCGACCTGTTTCGTCCACTGATAGGGCGTGTCCATCGCGTGCGCCCAACCTACGGCGTAGTGATTGTACGCCTCGGGCCCGCCGAACTTGTCGAGGCGCTCGGTGAGGAACTCCGCCGATTCGAGCGCGCCGAAGCCGCTGAGCGTGATCATCTCGTTGAACGTCCCTTGCAGCGACCCCTCGGCGGACGCGCCGTTGTCGCCGATGATGACGTAGATGAGCGTGTCGTTGAGGATGTCGAGATCCTGCAGCGTATCGACCAGCAGCCCGACGTGATGGTCGGTGTGCTCGAGGAATCCGGCGTAGATCTCCATTTCGCGCGCGAGCACCGGCTTCATCTCCGGCTTGATCTCATCCCACGCGGGGATCCCGGCGCTGCGCTTGGTGAGCTCGCACTCGGCTGGAATGACGCCGAGCTTTTTTTGTCGCGCGAAGGTCTCCTCGCGCACCTTGTCCCACCCCTGATCGAACTTTCCTTTGTATTTGTCGGCCCACTCCTTCGGGACGTGGTGCGGAGCGTGTGTCGCCCCGGGCGCGAAGTAGATAAAGAACGGTTTGTCGGGAGTCAGCGACTTTTGCTGGCGGATCCACTTCGACGCCTTGTCCGTCATGTCGGCCGTGAAGTGGTAGCCCTGCTCCGGTGTCTTGGCCGGCTCGACCGCCGTCGTGCCCTCGAGGATCGCGGGATAGTACTGATTCGTCTCGCCGCCGATGAATCCGTAGAAGTACTCGAAGCCGCCGCCACCGCTCGGCCAATGGTCGAACGGCCCGACCGGGCTCGTCTCCCACACCGGCACCTCGTGGCATTTGCCGAACTGCGCCGTCGAGTAGCCGTTCAGCTTGAGAACCTCCGCCAACGGCGCACACGTGTTCGGCCGGATCGAGTTTTGTCCGGGCGCCGAGGTTGCCAGCTCCGTGATCGAGCCCATCCCGACCGTGTGGTGGTTGCGTCCGGCGAGGAGCGCGGCGCGTGTCGGCGAGCAGAGTGCCGTGGTGTGGAAGCGATTGTACTTGAGACCGTTGGCCGCGAGCTTCTCGAAATTCGGCGTCGCGCACGGACCGCCGAACGCGCTGGATGCGCCGAACCCGACGTCGTCGATCAACACGATCAGCACGTTCGGCGCGTGCGCCGGCGGCCTGAGCGGAACGATCGGCGGGTATTTGGTCTCCGGATCTTTCGCGTCGTACGTCGTGGCCGAGACCGGCGTGATGTCCGGAATGGGCAGAACATCCCGCGCGCGGGAGTCGTTCGTCGTGCCGCTCATCAGGAGGACCTTTGGGAAGCGGGGTTGGCGGCGGTGGCGCTCATCGTCGACGAGCGCAGAGCGGTTCATTGTCGCCAGACGCGACGAGTCCGCGTCAGTGGACCAACTGCCAACGCGCAACGGTACGCACTCATCCATTGCGCCGCACCGCGTGCCGGGACATGAGTAATGTCTCATGGACCGTGTCGGTCCAAAGTCGTATGGGGCGTCGCTGGTGGCCCAATTACACTTGTCGGCCCACTCACGACGAACGGGCGACATGGTTGCGCTGACCGTCAACGGCCACGCGGAACAGCTCGAGCTGGATCCGCGCACCACGCTGCTCGACGCGCTCCGCGAGCACCTCCATCTCACCGGAACGAAGAAGGGCTGCGACCACGGACAGTGCGGCGCATGCACGGTCCTGATCAACGGCCGGCGCATCAATTCGTGCCTCACGCTGGCGGTCATGCACGAGACCGACGAGATCGCGACGATCGAGGGCCTGGGAACGCCGGGCACGCTGCACCCGATGCAAGCGGCATTCGTCGAGTGCGACGGCTTTCAGTGCGGCTACTGCACGCCCGGCCAGATCTGCTCGGCGGTCGGCATGCTCGGCGAAGTGAAGGCGGGATGGCCGAGCCACGTCACGGCGAACGTCTCGGTCACCGAGATCGAGTTGACCGACGACGAGATCCGCGAGCGCATGAGCGGCAACATCTGCCGGTGCGCCGCCTATCCGAACATCGTCGCGGCCATCCGCGACGCCGCCAACGGAACGCAGCGATGAGAGCATTCACGTACGAGCGAGCGACGGACGCGCGCGCCGCGATCAAGGCCGCCTCCGCCGATGGCGCGAAGTACATCAGCGGTGGGACGAACCTGCTGGACCTCATGAAGCTCGAGGTCGAGCATCCATCGCACTTGGTGGACATCAGCCGGTTGCCGCTGAAGCACGTCGAAGCGACGCCGAATCGCGGGCTGCGGATCGAGGCGCAGGTGTCGAACTCGGAGCTCGCGGCCGATCTCCAGGTGCGCACGCGCTATCCAGTGCTCGCGGAGGCGTTGGTGGCCGGCGCCTCCGCCCAACTGCGCAACAAGGCGTCCGTCGGCGGGAATCTGCTCCAGCGCACGCGCTGTCCGTACTTCTACTACGACGGACCGGAGGGTTGCAACAAGCGTCAGCCGGGTTCCGGCTGCTCGGCGCTTCATGGCTTCAACCGGTCACACGCCATCCTCGGCGGAAGCGAGTTGTGCATCGCAACGCATCCGTCGGACATGGCCGTGGCGCTCGCGGCGCTCGACGCGGAGATCGAGCTGCTCCGAGGCGATCAGACGACGCGCCTCGTTCCGATCGTTGATTTCTATCTCCCGCCGGACGATACGCCGCACGTCGAGACGGTGCTCGAGCCTGGTGAGATGATCACCGCGGTCGTTCTGCCGCCGCCGCCGCCGGGTCGGCAGCGGTATCGAAAAGTGCGCGATCGCGCGTCGTACGCCTTCGCGCTCGTGTCGGTCGCGGTGGTGGTCGGGACCGATCGCAACCGAATCTCGTCGGCGCGAGTCGCCTTCGGCGGCATCGCGACGAAGCCGTGGCGCTCCATCACCGCGGAGACGGCGCTCGTCGGAAAGCCGGCGACGATGGACACGTATCGCGCCGCCGCCGAACACGCGCTCGGCGGCGCGGTTGGCCGAGGGCACAACGACTTCAAGATCGAGCTCGCGAAGCGCACGCTCTGCGACACGCTCGCGCGCGCGGTGGAGTCCGTATGAGTCGGCGCGCGATGATCGGGCAGCCGATGAATCGCGTCGACGGGCCGCTCAAGGTCAGCGGCAAAGCGACGTACGCATACGAGCACTGGAGCGACGACATCGGGCAGCCGCTGTACGGAGTCATCGCCGGCGCCACGATCGGTCGTGGTCGAGTCCGAAAGATCAACTGCTCGAATGCCGGAGCGTCGCCGGGCGTGCGATTCATCATGACGCATGAGAACGCACCTCCACAGGGAACGCCCGACCGCTCCGTGCCGTCGGCGTATTCGCGCGCGTTTCCGGTGCTGTCGGGACCGGAGGTGCACCACTTCGGCGAGCCGGTCGCGCTGGTGGTTGCCGATACGTTCGAGCAGGCGCGGGCTGCCGCGAATCTCGTTGATGTCGAGTACGTGCGGGAGCCCGGGAGGTTCGACTTCACCGCGTGCCTCGACCACGCCTATGCGCCAACGGCGGTGAACGCCGGCATCGCGACGGACACGGCCGTCGGCGACTTCGAGGGTGGGTTCGCGTCCGCGCCAATCAAGATCGATGCGCACTACACGACGCCGTTCGAGCTCGCGCAGCCGATGGAGACGCACACGTGCATGGCGGCGTGGAACGGTGAGGACGTCACCGTATGGCTGAGCTGTCAAATCGTCGGCGAAGCGCGCAAGGCCATCGCGGCGACGCTGCGCATCGATCCGTCCTGCGTGCATCTGGTGAGTCCGTTCACGGGCGGCGGTTTCGGCTCGAAGCTCGGCATCCATTTCGAAACGATTCTCGCGATTCTTGGCGCCCGGGCCGTCGATCGACCGGTCAAGATCGCGCTGACGCGACAGCAAGTCTTCCAGGCCGTCAGCGTTCGGCCGATCACCCACCAGCGCGTGAGGCTTGGCGCGAGTCGCGATGGTCGCTTGATCGCCCTCGGACACGAAGTCACGATGTCCACGAGCCCGGTCGCCGAGTACGCGGAGCAAACCGCGGCGACGACGCGGAGTCTGTATGCGGCTCCCAATCGGCTGACGCGACATCGGCTGACGCGACTGGATCTTCCGCGCGGCGAAGACGTTCGCGCGCCGGGCGACGCGCCGGGGTTGCTCGCCGTCGAATCGGCGATGGATGAGATGGCGCACGCGCTCGAGATGGACCCCGTGGAGTTTCGGATTCTCAATGAGCCAACGGTGGATCCCGAGCGGAACGTTCCGTTCTCCGAGCGCAATCTCGTCGAGTGCATGCGCGAAGGCGCTCGGCGCTTCGGCTGGGAGCATCGGCCGCGTGCTCCGGGTGTCGTTCGTGAAGGGCGCTTCCTGGTCGGCTATGGCATGGCCGGCGGGATCCGCATGCACTTTCAAGGGCCGATGAAGGCACGCGTTCGCATGAATCAGGACGGAACGGCCGTCGTCGAAAGCGACATGACGGACATCGGCACCGGCACCTATACGATCATCACGCAGGTCGCGGCCGACGCACTCGGCATTCCGGCCTCGCGAGTGTCGGTTCACCTTGGGAGCTCCGACTTCCCTGAGAGCTCAGGCTCCGGAGGTTCGTGGGGCGCCGGTAATTCCAGCATCGCGGTGCATGCGGCGTGCGTCGCGCTTCGGGAAAAGCTGAAGACGCTGTCGGCGATTCCCGCGGAGGGCGTCGACGCCGAAGGCGAAACGCTCTTCATGGAAAAAGATCCGAACTACAAGGCGTACTCGATCAACACGTACGGCGCTCACTTCGCGGAAGTCGGTGTCGATGCCGTCACCGGCGAGATCCGTGTACGCCGGATGCTTGGGGTGTTCTCACCCGGGCGAATCCTCAATCAGAAGACGGCTCGCTCGCAGCTGATCGGCGGCATGACGTTCGGCATCAGCGCGGCGTTGTACGAGGAGGCGGTCGTCGATACGCGGTCCGGCGCATTCGCCAATCGTGACTTTGCCGAGTATCTGGTTCCGGTCAACGCCGACATTCCGGCGATCGACGTCGTCTTCCTCGACGAGTTCGACGACAAGGCCAACATCCTCGGCGTGAAGGGAATCGGTGAGCTCGGGGTGTGCGGCTCCGGGGCCGCGATCGCGAACGCCGTGTTCAATGCGACGGGCGCGCGCGTGCGGGAGTTTCCGATCACGCTCGACAAGCTGCTCCCGTTTCTTCCGCCGCTGGAAGCCTGAACGCCGACTGATGCGCGGTCAGTCGGCGGCTCGAATGGCTGTCGTCGGATCCACGCCCGCCGCGCGCCGCGCCGGAACGTAGCACGCCACCGCGGTCGCGCCGGCGAGCGCGAGCACGGACAGCAGCACGGTCGTCGGATCGGTCGGCTCGACGCCGAACAACAGACTTTGCAGCGCCCGCGTCGTCGCCCACACGCCGCCGAGCGCGATGGGCAGCGCGATCGCGAACAGGAGAGCGCCTTCGCGCAGGATCATGCGCAGCACGTCCTGCGTTCGCGCGCCCAGCGCCATTCGGACGCCGATCTCCCGCGTGCGCTCCGAGACGCCGTATGCCATCACGCCATAGGTGCCGAGCGTCGCGAGCAAGAGCGCGAGCGAAGAGAATCCGGAGAGGAGTACCATCGTGAACCGATCGCTCACGCTCGCCTTGTCGAGAACGTCCTCGATCGTCTGCACGTCGAACACCGGGACCGACTTGTCCATGCCGCGGATGATGCGTTGCGTCTCGGTCACCACCGGGGCAAGCGCCCCTTCGTATTGAACGACGACGTTGCCGCCGCCCTGCGGCGATTGTTGCGCGGACAGAAACACTTGCGGGCGAGGCGGCTCTCGGAGCGCCGCGCCCCGGACGTCGCGAACGACTCCGATGACCGTGACGAACGGCGATCGTTCACCGCCGAGCTGCACGCGTCTGCCAACGGGGTTCGGGGAGTGAAGAATCGTCTTCGCGGCGGTCTCGTTGACGATCACCACCGGCCGCGCCGTGGAGTCCGTGTTGTCGGTCGGGCCGAAGTCTCGGCCCGCGAGGATCGGGATACCCATCGCCTTGAAGTAGCCGACGCTTGCCACACGATAGTCCGCGCTCGCCTCCATGCCCGGTGCGGCCGGCGGATCTCCTTCCACGACGACCGCGGTCGTCAGCGTCCCGTCGTGCAGCGGGAACCGATTGATGAGCCCCGCGGCGCGCACACCCGGTAAAGCGCGCACCTGATCGAGCATCGATTGATCGAACTGGAAGCGCCTGGCCGCCGCGGCGTAGGTCGTCGGCAGCTCGATCTTCATTCGTACGACGTGATCGCGTTTGAACCCCGGGTCGATGCCGGTGAGCCGCGCGAAGCTGTTGATCAGCAGACCAGCCGACACGGCGAGCACCAGCGCGAGCGCCAACTCGCCGACCACCAGTGCGCGATAGACGCGCCGCGCACTCCGACCGTGCGAGACTCGCGCCGCGTCGGCCAACGTTCGTCGTGTCGTCGCCCGGGCCGCGCCGAACGCCGGTGCGGTCCCGCAGATGATCGTCACGACCACGCTCACCGCGAGCGTGAACGCGAGCACCGCGCCGTCGATCCGCACGTCGCCGATGGTTCGGATCGACGCCGGCAGAAGCGTCGCCATCGCGCGCGTCGAGACCAGCGCGATGAGCACACCCAAGGCGCCGGAGGCGAACGCGATCAGCCCACTTTCAACGAGCAGCTGCTGGACGATCGCGCGCGGCTCGGCCCCCATGGCCACACGCACCGCCAGCTCCTGCTGTCGGCTCCAGGCGCGGCCGAACATCAGGTTCGTCACGTTCGCGCAGCCGATGAGCAGCACCGCGCACACGGCGCCGAAGAGCACGAGGATTGGCCGGCGCACGTCGCCGAGCAGATCGTCGGTGAGCGGCTTGACGCTGATGCCGAGTCCGCCGTCCTCTTTCGGATGCTCCTGCCGAATCTGCGCGGCGATCGGGTCCATTTCCCGGCGCGCCGCTTCGAGAGTCGTGCCGTCGCGCAGCCGGCCGATGACGGAGAGCAGGTGCACTCCGCGCCGGTCCCAGTACGATCCGAGCACGGAGAGCGGCATGATCACGTCGACCCGGGACTGCGGAAACGTGAAGCGCTCGTCCATCACGCCGATCACGGTGAACGATTTGCCGTCGAGCGTCAGCGTCTTACCCACGGCGGCCGGATCGGCCTGCAGTCGGCTCGACCAGAACGCATGGGTGACGATCACCGTTCCCGCGGCGCCACGTTGATCCTCGCCGTCGGCGAAGCCTCGGCCCAACTTCGGCGCGACGCCGAGCGTGGTGAGGAAGTTCGCCGAGACGGCGCCGACGTCGATTCGCTCTACGCCGTCGGGCGCGCTGTAGATCGTATTCCAGATCGGAAAGAAGCCCGCGAGTTGGCTGAAGGAATGGCTTCGCTGCCGCCAATCGAAATAGTCGCCGACGGAGACCTGATAGCGATCCGTCTTCTCCTTCGGGTTGTCCGACCACACGGCGACGAGCCGATCGAGGTGTCGATAGCCGAGCCCATTCAGGAGCACGGATTCCACGATGCTGAAGACCGACGTGGTCGCGCCGATGCAGAGCGCGAGCGTGGCGACGACGATGGTGGTGAACGCCGGCTTGCGGAGCAGCGAGCGCACTGCGAAGCGGAGATCGCCGGTCAGCATGTTGGACCTCGAGGTTGATCGTCCATGTCGCCGCCACAGCCACAGTGCGTCGGCCACGGCGCCGATACAGCGGAGCCGAACGCGAGCGGGCGAATCGCTCGACGCGTGGGCTTCCGCCATCCACTCGGCGAGCCAATCGTCGCGGTGGTCGACGGGAACGAGCCGCGCGACGAAACGCAGGAGCGTCGCGCCGGGCGGGCCGGCGCGAGTGGGGTCGGTCACGTTGGCGCCGGCGTCGCGCCCGGCGCGAGCGTTCGCGTCAAGCCGGGAAATCGTTCCGTGGCGCCGGCGAGGGCTTTCATGCCGGCACCGGTGGCCTGGTAGTAGCGCCGCGGCGGACGCTGCGCGTCGCGCGCGTCGGCGACCGCTTCCCATTTCGCGCGAAGCATCCCGGCATCCTCGAGCCGTCGCAGGATTGGATAGACGGTCCCGCTCTTCAGGCCGGAGGCATCCATGATGTCGAAACCATGACGGAAGCCGCGAGTCACGGCGAGCAGGACGATGGCGGTGGGGTAGGTGATCCGGAGGGGAGCGGGCATGGGCGCGTGTTATATCGTTCTCTACATAGGTAGGCTACCTGCCGGCGCGCGACTCGTCAAGCGCCAGACACGAGTCGGCGGCACGCCACATCGAGGCAGGACAGATCTTTGCAAATCGCGAACACGCAGCCGCATGGGACGGGTCGTATAGTCGATCATGACGTCAACAGTCGATGGCGAGGAGCGATTCGAGGTCTCGCGCGCCGCACTATCGATCGGCGCGGTCGATGTATTGCGCGGCACCGAATTGCATCACCAGTTCGCGCCGCACATGCACGAGTACTTCGCGATCGGAGTGATCGACGCCGGTGCCTCGCGAGTGCGATATCGCGGCGCCATCGAGCGCGCGCGAGCGGGTGCGCTCGTCACGATCTCGGCCGGGGAAACGCACACCGGGGGACCGGACGCCGAGTCGGGGTGGTCATATCGGATGATCTACCCGCAGTCCCGCATGTTTCGCCTCGCGCTCGACGAGTCGGGCGATGAGCCGCCGCTGTTTCGCCGCGCATTCGTCGAGGACGCCGACGTCCGCGCGGCGTTCGAGTCGGCGTACGACGAGCTTCGGACACAGCGCTGCGACCTCGCGGCCGAAGAAGCCATGCTGCGCTTTCTTCGGTTGCTTTCGACCAGGCATTCATCATGGTCGGTCCGCGACGGTGTGGCGCCGAGACCCTCGGCCATCGCGACGATTGCGCGGGAATTCATCGACGCACATTTCGCCGAGCGCATCCAACTGGGCACGCTCGCCGGCATCTGCGAGGTGAGCCCGTTTCACCTGATTCGTGCCTTTCGCGCGAGCGTGGGTGTTCCGCCGCACGCCTATCTCAAGCAGCGCCGTGTCGCGGAGGCAATGGCGATGCTACAGCGAGGAGCTCCGATCGCGCGCGCCGCGTACGCATGCGGATTCAGCGACCAGAGCCACCTGACGCGCGCGTTCAAGCGCACGTACGGCTTTCCACCCGGCGCGTATCAGCGCGCGACGCGCCAGTAGCCCCGGTCCGTTCGGCAGTTGACGCCGTTTTCGGCTGTCCATCCCTGCCATTCAACGTTTCGTCCTCTCAAAATTGCCTGGTTGGCCCTGAACGCCGATTATGTCGTCATCTCGACGACCCTGGCTGTTTTCTGACCCTGCGTCTTTGCATCGCCGACTCCGATGCCGACCTGCGAGCGATCGTGCGCCGGGCGAGCGAGCTCGTCGTCCGCGGTTCGGTGATCGGCGAATGCGCCGACGGCCACGAGGCGCTTCGGCTCGTTCGGCGTCACGGAGCGAACGCCATCGTCGCCGACGCGCAGTTGCCCGGCGTCGACGGATTTCAGCTCGCCCGTGAGCTGAGCCGCCAGGCGTCGGTCGCGGTGATTCTCACCACTCGTGATCCGGCGGACGGCATTCGCGCCTTCGCCGAGCAGGTCGTCGATTGTTTTTTGAAGCCGGCGGACTTGGCGCGATGCCGTGTCGCCGTGACGCGAGCGCAGTTACACGTCCATCAGGCCGAGGCGATCGCGCTGTCGCGGCGTGCCGTCGAGGCGCTCGCGTCGTTCACGCCGTCGCCACCGCCGGACGACCGATTTCTCACACGACTCTCGGTCCCGATCGGATCACGGTCGGTGATCATTCAAAGTGCGGCCATCGAATGGGTCGGCGCCGAGGACTGTTATTCGCGCGTCCATTCCGACGAAGGCTCGTTTCTCATTCGACAGACGCTTGGCACCCTCGAGCGCCGCCTCGATCCGAATGCGTTTCTCCGCCCGCATCGGTCGGCGGTCGTGAACGTCGATCGCGTGCAGGCGCTCAAGCGCTGCGCGGGCGGCGGCACGGTGCTCGTGCTGCGCTCGGGCGTCGAGATCCCGGTGAGTCAGCGCCGGCAGCAGCTCGTTCGACAGCGCGTGGTGGGCATCGTCGACGGCTGACGAGCGCTCGCCGGTTGTCGCACGAGCGCCACTCCCTGCATCGAGCGAGCGCTCCCTGCGACGTCGTGACAGCGCGAGCGGCGGTGGAGGTTGAGAACGCGATGGCATCAGGTCGAGCCATTTCGGCGTTCATCCCATTCACTTCCTCGCGAGATCGATACCATGCCAGTAGGCCAATGTATAAAGTGGTACGCTGCGTTGCTGTTGGTGTTGCCCGCGGCGAGTGTCGCGCAGGTCGGCATGGTGAGCGGGCGCGTGACCGCCGTCGGCTCGAACGAGCCCTTGGGCGACGCACGGATTCTGATCATCAACACGAGCCGCGTCGCGACGACCGACGTCGAAGGCAAGTTCACGGTGCGAAACGTTCCCGCGGGCACCGCCGACGTACGCGTGCTTCGCGTCGGGTACCAGGAGCAAAAGAAATCGGTCCAGGTGTCGGCCGGCGGCACCGCGATGATCGACTTCTCGATGACGCCGGCGGTGATCCTGCTGCCCGACGTCGTGACCACGGCGACCGGCGAGCAGCGCCGTGTCGAGCTGGGCAACGCGGTCACGGCACTCACGAACATCACGCAGAAGGTCGAGACGACGCCGGTCACCAACCTCGCCGATCTGCTCGTCGCCAAGGCGCCGGGTGTGATCGTGCTTCCCGGCGCGATGTCCGGCGCGAACGCGACGGTTCGCATCCGCGGTCTGAGCTCGCTGGCCACCACCGGCAGTGGCATCACCAACGATCCCATCTACGTGATCGACGGCGTCCGGCTCGCGGCCGGGACGATCAACATGGGCACGGGCGGCACGGCCGGCAGCATGCTCAATACGCTCGACCCCAACGAGATCGAAGACATCGAAATCGTGAAGGGCCCTTCGGCCGCGACGCTGTATGGCACGGACGCCGCGAACGGCGTCATCGTGATCACGACGAAGAAGGGTCACGCCGGAGCAACGCGATGGACGTGGTATGGCCAGGGCGAGGCGATCTCCGATCGAAACCCCTATCCGACCGACTACGCATCGTGGGGCCGCGACCCGGCGACCAACAAGACCATCCGATGCACGCTCATCACGATCAGCCAGAAGACGTGTTCCTTCGACAGCCTCACGTCGTTCAACCCGCTCCGCAACGACTCGACGACCCCGATCCGCCTCGGCCATCGCGACGCCTACGGCATGAACGCGAGCGGCGGCTCGGACGCGGTGCGCTTCTTCGTCAGCGGCGATCTGGGCAACGAGATGGGCCCGCTCCACATGCCGCAGTTCGCGCAGCGCACGCTCGACTCATTGGGGACGCCGATTCGTGACGAATGGGTCAATCCGGAAGCATTTCAGTCGCAGAGCTTTCGCGCCAACATCTCGGCGGCCTTCTCGCCGAAGTTCGACTTCAACGGCAACGCCGGCTTCTCGACTACGAACCAGCGCCTGCCGCAGGTCGACAACAACACCTTCAGCGTCTACTACAGCGCCTGGAACAACCCGGGCTTCAATCACAATGGGTTGAACTACAACGAGCTCGGCACGCTGAACGAGTATCGCAACGGCTACGGCGGGTTCAGCCCCGCGCAGATCTTCCAGCTCTTGCAGCAGAACACGCTGCAGCGCTTCACGGGGTCCACCGACGCAACCTGGCGTCCGTTCGCGTGGATGCAGAACCAGGGCTCGGCGGGTATCGACCTGTCGAACGACGACCGGCTGAGCCTGTGCCGCTTCAACGAATGCCCGAACTCCGGCGTGACGCGACAGGGCGCCGTGACCGCTTCACAGACGAACGTCCGCAACTTCTCGGCGAAGGTGATCAGCAACTCGACGTGGCAGGCGCGGTCGAACCTGAGTCTCAAGACGACGTTCGGCGCCGACTACAACAACCTCGAGACCGACGGCGTCGCCGACGGCGGCACGAACCTCCCGCCGGGCGCGCAGAATCCCTTCCAGGCCGCGGTGAAGTCGGTCGGCAACAACATCACCAACCTGCAGACCGTGAACAAGACGCTCGGACTCTACGTGCAAGAAGAAGCGGCCTTCCGTGACCGCATGTTCCTCACGATTGCCGAACGAACCGATCAAAACAGCTCGTTCGGGACCAAGTTTCAGAGGGTGGTTTACCCGAAAGCACAGCTATCGTGGATTCTGTCCGACGAAAGCTTCTTCCCTCAGATGGATTGGCTGAATCAGTTCCGTCTGCGCAGCGCGTTCGGCGCGTCGGGCGTGCAACCGGGCGGCACGGTCGCGCTGCAGACCTTCACGTCGTCGACGTCGAACATCGCAGCGGTCGCGGGCTCCGCGACATCGACGGACCAACCCGGCCTTCTACAAAACGCACTCGGCAACCCGAATCTCAAACCCGAGACAGCGACGGAGTGGGAGAGCGGCTTCGAGTCGAACCTGCTCCGCAACCGAGTGCACCTCGACGTTACGTACTACACGCGAAAGACCAAGGACGCGATCATCTCGGAGCCGATCGCGGCGTCGTCCGGGGCGGCCGCTCTCTCGGTGCTCAAGAACCTCGGCTCGGTGCAGAACACCGGCGTCGAGCTCGGCGCCAACGCCACGCTGCTCGATCGCCGCAGCCTCGGCTGGGACATCAATATTTCGGCATCACACAACAGCAACAAGATTCTCAACCTCGGCATCGATCCGACGACCGGAAAGGCGCGTACGAACATCGGCACGGGCACCACTCGCGATTCGATCGGGCTGCCGGTCAACGCCTGGGTGCTGCGGCCCTTCACGTACAACGACGCCAACGGCGACGGCATCATCACGCCGGACGAGGTGACGCCGGGCACCGGCTTCATCTATCACGGCTACTCGCAGCCGCGCGACATCGTCGCCGTCACGAACGGTTTCGACCTGTTCGACCGCCACCTCCGGTTGTCGCTGCTCGCGGATTACAAGGGCGGATACAATCTCAACAACTCGAGCGGGTCGTTCTACGCGACGAACTTCGCCACGTGGTACTCCGAGAATCTGCGGGATACGCCGCTCTGGGATCAAGCCCGCAACGTCGCGGCGTCGAGCGCGAAGAATCCGGCGACGCCGATCGGCTACATCGAGAACGGGAGCTTCTGGCGGCTGCGTGAAGTGTCGGCGGCATGGACGCTGCCGAAGCGAGTGTCCGATCGCCTGCGGTCGCGCGACGTACAAGTGGTCTTCTCCGCGCGCAACCTGCACGTATGGACGAAATACACCGGCGTGGATCCGGAGGCGAACTTCGGCGCCCAGGACGTTCAGACGACCTTCTCGACGACCGCGCCGCGCACGTACTTCAGCCTCCGCGCCAACCTCCACTACTGACCAGGCTTGATCGGCCCTTCGGATTCGAACTTCGCTTCTTCGTACGCTCGCTGCACCGCCGGCTGCGCGTAGAAATTCGTGAACGACTCGGTTCGTACGACGTCCCCTCCACCGAACCGCTTGATGAAGTCCGAGAAGTCGATGGCTTTCGTGGCCTGGTCGAGCGTGAGTCCCTTGCGAACCGCGTCGCGCGCGCCGGCGCGCGTGAACGCGAGGAGCTCGCGGACGAGGCGGACGTAGGTGTCGTCGTGCTGCACGTCGCCGTGTCCAGGAACGATCGCGGCGGCGTGCAGGGCCGCGAGCTCGTCGAGCGCATCGATCCACCCGCTGAAGAAGGCTGTCCCGGGAAATGGACAGGGCATCGTGACGAGATCGCCCGTCAGCAGCGTTCGCGAATCCGGCAAATAGACGTACGCGTCACCGGCGGTGTTCCCGCGCCCGGGCCGAACGATCTTCACGACCTTGTGACCGAGGTCGATGGTGAGGCTGTCGTCGAACACGATGTCTGGTGCCGACGGCTTCGCGGTGAGCGCCTGCGGCAGGAATTCGGCGTAGTCCCGTGTGATGACTTCCCACATCGTGCGCAGGTTCTCTGGAATCGTTCGACCGTCGCGCAGCGTTCCGCGGGCCAGCGCGGCGCGCATTGACGAATCGGACGGCTGAAACGACTTCATCTGGTCGAAATAGCCGGGGACGCGCTCGAGAATCCCCTGGCGTGTCGCCGACGTGCCGATGACCACGACGTTCGGGAATGCTGCTCGGTACTCCGCGTTTCCGAGGTTGTGATCGGGATGCCAGTGGCTGTTCACGACGTAACGCACGGGCCTGTCCGTCAACTTCCGAATCTCCGCGATCTGGCGGCGAGTCGAGGACGGGATGTTGCCGGTGTCGAAAACGAGGACGCCGTCGTCGCCGATGATCGCGATCGAGTTGCCGGACTGAAAACCGCTGCGCTCCTCCGGCGTGATGAACGCATACACGCCGCCGGCGACCCGCGCGGTCCTGTATGTCAGGACCGATTCCATCGCTTGCGTCTGCGCCCCGACGCACAGGGGCAGCATCCAGAGCCCGAGCGCGGCAGCGCCGGGCTTCGACATCATATGTGCCATGACCCTTCATAGGCACACGAGGGGCGTCGTTCTTGAACGTTCTTGCGCGGGATCCCGGCTAGAGGTCGCGGACCCGCAACCGCCACACGGCCGCGAGGAGCGCGGCGACGGCAAAGCCCGCGGCATACAAGACCGCGGACTGGCTGGGAACCGAGACGTTCGCGAACGGGGAAAACGAGAGCGACGCCGCGAGCGGAGTTTGCATGATGTACGCGGCACGACGCCACAACGACTCGCTCGGCATGATCAAGCTCGTAATGACGCCGAGCGTGACGATATGATCGCTCTGTGAGAAGCCGCTCACTTGCTCGAGCCACCCGCCCATGAACGCCACGCCCTGAATCCCGAGGGCGACGACGCCGGCCGTGAGCGTCGAGAACAGCGTTCCCAACAGCAGCGTTACCGTGAGCACCAGAACGCACTCTCCCACGATCAGTGCACACCCGGCGATCGGATTCTCGGGCAGGACGCCGGTCGTCGCATACGCGACGGCAACCGTTCCGAAAAAGGTGAGTGCGACGTACGGCACGATCATCGCGACGAACCCGACGAACTTGCCCGTCATCAGTTGCCATCGTGCGATCGGCTTCGTCGCGATCGCGTGAATCGTACCTGAGCTGATCTCGCCGGCGATCGTGTCGATCGACGTCAGGATCGTCATCACGATCGCCAATAGGTCGCACGTATAGAGGCCGACCATGAGCATGCCGGTCTCGACCTGATAGCGGACGAACGGCGACATCGCGCGTCCTTCGAACTCGAGGACTTGTAGATGCAGCGCGATCGCAAAGACGATGAGGAGCAGCAGCGCGGCGACGAGTGCCGTCCACAGGATCTTGCGCCGGGCAGCCTCGCGCAGCGTGACACCGGCGACGATCCACATCGGTGTGAGCGCGTTCATAGCCCGCGATCCTCGCCGACGAGTCGCACGAACGTGTCCTCGAGGGAGGTCGACGCGTGCGACACTTCATAGATGGCGACATCGGCCGCCACGAGCCGCTGGACGACTTCCGGAACGACGTCCGGCGACGCCACCTCGCAGCGCAGGAGGTCGTTCTCGATCGCGAGTCCGCCGACGAGCGAACCGAGCGAGTCAGCGGTGCGAGGGCCAAGCCCGCGTCCACGCACGACCAGCTGACTCGTGGTGGCGGCGCTGCCGGTGCGTAGGTCCTGACTTGCGACGATCTGGCCATCCTTGATGAACGCGACCCGGTCGCACGTGACCTCGACCTCGCTCAGCAAATGCGAGTTGAGAAATACGGTGGCCCCTCGATCGCGCTGTGCCCGAATGACGTCGCGGACCATGCGGCGCCCCATCGGATCGAGACCGGAGGTTGGCTCATCCAGAAAGACGATCGCTGGTTCGTGAATCAGCGCTTGTGCCAGCCCCAGGCGCTGCAACATGCCCTTCGAGAAGCCGCGGAGCCGGCGATCGGCATGCGGTGTCATTCCCACCATCTCGAGCACTTCCGGCGCTCGCCGAGCGGCATCTCGCGAGGTCATCCCGGCGAGCCGGCCGTGCAGCACGAGCAATTCGGTGGCGGTGAGCCAATCGTAGAAGCGAAAGTCTTCGGGAAGAAATCCGATCTGCCGGCGTACCGAGACGTCGCCGATCGGCATTCCCAACACGAATGCGTCACCACCCGACGGATGCACCAGCCCGAGCAGCATCTTGACCGACGTGCTCTTGCCCGCGCCGTTTGGACCAAGGAACCCGAAAATCTCGCCTCGCTCGACCGTCAATGAGAGATCTCGAACGGCCGTGCGCGCGCCGAACGTCTTGCGCAGATGGTGTGCGTCGATGGCGAAGCCCGACGCCGCCTCCGTGTGTGGCATCACTCGAGCGATCTGGCGAGCGGTTCGGCGTCGGCCGAGCTCCCGTAGCCGGTCAGCGTGAAGACGATGCCATCCCGCACCCACGACAGCGCGTAGGTCGGACCGCGACGGCCGCTCGTGATCACGAGCATGCCGTCGGTGTCGCCGACACGGACCACCTCGTACGATCGAACGCCGCGCGGCGGCGCGATCACCGCCGCCGCCGGCCACGGAAAGACCCGGCGGAAGTCGCCCGCCTGCTTTGGACTCATCCCCGCAACCTCGAGCGCCAGCTCCATCACCGCGCTGGTGTCGAGCGCCGGCGGAACCCTCATCGAGGCGATCGGCACCTGGTTGATGGCAATGCAGCTCGCGTTGTCGGTTGATGGAGGAGGCGGACCCTGTATCTGACCTTGTATGGTGTTGGCGATCGGCGCGGGACAGTTGCCATATTGAACGCGAACGCCGCGCGCGGCCTCGAACGAGACCGCGGCGTGGGCCAGCGCAGGTTGAACCGACGCGTCACGGTGGCCGGCTTGGACGAGCAGTGTTCGCAGCTGCGATGGATTGACTGCCGCCTCGATGCGCTGCGCGCCGAGGATGAACACCGACGGAATGTCCGACCGGCCCGTGAGCAGGCGTGGACGGAAACTCAGCGTCTTCTCCGCCGCGGCGGCGCTCGTCACCGATTGATTCGCGTCGTCCCGAACCGTGACCGTCGATTCCGCGACGATTGCGGCGAGGAGAGCTTGCAGTCGGCGTCCGCCATTGAGCGGCGCGTTGAGAGCAGTGCCAGCCGTATCGGGCTTCGGCTTCGCGAGGCGCAGCGAAGAGAAAAACACGCTGCCGACGGTTTCTCCGCCGACTGGAATCACCCATAGCGCCGCGATTCCGACGACGGCGCCGATTCCGAGAACGCGAGGCCAGAGGCGTGAGCGAGAGGTCACTTTCCGAAGGTTACCGATCGCACCTGTCCGGAGCATGACGCTCCGTGGCATGGCGCTCGCTCTGTCGGAACCTATGCGTTCGCTCGAGACCATCGTTCAAGACACGGCCACGCGGCCCGGTCGCTCGCGGTTCGCGTGGCGCCATCCCAGGACCTATCTGGCCGCGCAGAGTCTCGTCGGGCTCGTGCTCGCGGTGGCCAGTGCTTGGGCGTTCGTCGCGATCGCCGACGCGATGACGGAGGCCGGCCGACTCGTTCGCACCGATACGAGCGTCGCGGCGTGGCTCCAGCGCCACGGCACCGAAGCGGGGGAGTCGGTGTTTGTCGCGATCAGTTGGTTGGGGTCGGAGATGCTGGTCGTTCTCGTCGCGGTGGTCGCAATCGTTCTGGTTCGGGTCAGGGCGTGGCGAAGGCTCGCGCTCCTTTTCGTCGCGTCGCTGGGTGTGTGGCCGTTGAACGCGCTGCTCAAGATCGAATTCCATCGCGCGCGGCCCTCGGTCGCGTCGGAGTTCGTCACCGACAGCTCGTTCAGCTTTCCGAGCGGACACGCCATGGAATCGATCGTCATCTACGGCGTGCTGGCGTTCCTGCTCGTCGAGCGATCGCCGGCGCGCCGGCGCGTCGTGCGACTCGCGTGGCTCGCCCTGTGCGCCGCCATTGGGTTCAGCAGACTCTACCTCGGCGTGCATTACATCAGCGACGTATTGGCCGGGTTCTCCGCCGGCTTCGTCTGGCTGTACACGTGCATCATCGGATATCGCTTCGCCCAACGTCGTCGCGTCGGCACCGGGTGAACGGCCAACGCTAAGGGGCGAGGGACCATCCAAGCCCGATTCCATTCGTCGTCGGGATCGCCTCGATACCGAGGAGCCAGCGATCGATCGGATTGTTCGTGTGCCCGTGACTGTAGCGAACGACCTTGATGCCGCTGAACGTACCGATCGCCGCGCCAAGCGCGACGTCGCTCGCCCAATGCGCATTGTTGTACATGCGCGAGAGTCCCACGAGCGTCGCGCCGCCGTACATCGCCGGCGCGACGAGCCAGATTGCATGCGGCCACCATCGCTGCGATTCGCTCGTCACGACCGCCGCCGCCGCGTACGCCGCTGTGGAGTGACCGGATGGAAAGGACTGGTATCCGCCTCCCCGCGCAAAGCCGCGCCCGAAATGGAAATCGTGTGGGCTCGTATCCGCCGAGACGTACGGTCGCGCGCGGCCCGCGACACCCTTGAGCAACGCCGTGATGAGACCCGACACCGCGACGGCTTCGGTACCATGAAGACCGAGATCCGCGACCTCTCGCCAATGCGCAACTCGGCCGACGCCGTACAGGGAGACGCCGATGACGATCGATCCCGGATCGGCGAAGTACTGAATGTTTTTCGAGGCGTTCTTGAAGAACCGGTTGGCCTGCGCGCTCGAATCCTGAAGCCGGTGCGCCAGCGAACGGTCGACGGGAAACATCGCGACGGTGAGACCGGTGAAGCCGCCGGCGAGCTCGGCATCGCGCCAGGTGAACAAGATCTTGGCGGCGTGAATGCTGTCGCCGCTGATCTGTGTCTGTGAGCGCGCGCGGTGAAGTGGAACGCCACACAGCGTCCCGAATGCGATGAGCGACTGCAGGACGCGGTTCGGACGGAACATAGGAAAATTCGAAACGACCAGGTACGAAGTCCGCACACTCTCGGTCGCAAGTACGCTAACGGTACCTGTTGCGGCGGTGACATCGGCGTGTCATCAATCGATAAGCCCGACGCCAGGGCGGGCGCGCCGACAAAGCCCGAAACCGGGCTCGATCAATCCACGCAGCGCCTCGAGCGGGCCCACTCGCGCCGCTCGGCGCGCTGGCGCGTAGCTCGCGATGAGCGCGTCGCTCACGACCATACCGGCGACCCGAGTCGGCTCGGCGCCGAGCGCGATGCGGAGGCCGAGCTCACTCGTCCGCTGCGACGTCGCGTACGCGATCAGACGAGTTGCTCGAGAGGCAGCGCTTCGCTGCGAAGCGTCGGATCGATCTCCCCCAGCGCCGTTCGGATTGGCGCGACGAGCCGCGAGGGATCGCCATCGACATGCGCCAACAGAACAAACCCCTGTGCGTGGCGCGGAGCATCGAGTGGAATGTAGACATGACGCAGCGGTTTGGCTGTATACTGTCCTTCCCACCGCGACGCAATGGGAAGGGGGTGACACGGCTCTACTCGCCCCCGGCGCCTCGCCCGCGCGGCGGCGTCGGCGCCCAGGCGGCCGAATCGGCGGCGCTCGCGGGACCGATCTTGCCCTTGACCGACTCCATCAGCGCCGCCGGATCATAGACTCGTCCAGCCTTGATCACGACGCGCGGAAGTCGCGTGCGACGAATGTCGGCGAGCGGATTGCCGCGCACGACGACGAGGTCGGCCCACTTGCCGGTCTCGATCGAGCCCAAGCGGTCGCCCAATCCCATCGCCCGCGCGCTGTTGATCGTCGCGATTCGGAGCACCGCGGCGTTCGGAATGCCCGAGAGCGAGAACGAGAGGAGCTCGCGATGCACCGAGAAGGGCGTGAAGTACTCACCCCAGCTCGGATGGTCGGTGCCGAGCGTGATGAGATCGCCGCCGCCGGCATCGAAGAAGGCTTTGACCTCCTTTCGCTTCGTCCAATAGATGTTCTCGAACTGCTGGTTGACCGGCCGCGGCGGCCGCGCGTCGACGATCGCGCGCATGTATGGTGTGAGAAAGGACTTCTCGTCGACGAAGTAGGTGAAGACCTCCGGATCCTTCTTGCCGTAGTAGCCGTACGCGCTCAGCGTCGCGTCGTAGTTGGTGTGGTGCTCCTTGTAGAGCGCCGCGATGTGCTTGAACTCCGGCGTGTCGAACGTCATGTGCTCGTACGACGCGTACGCGGATTTGTCCGGCGTGAACGCGTCGCCGCCCATGAAGTGCTCGATGCGATCGATGCCCATCAGGATCGCATCGCGCGGATTCACACTGTTCCGGTTCCCCGAGTCGAGATGGCCGGTGACCGTCAGTCCGTGAAAGTGTGCTCGTTCGATGAGCGCCTTGAGCACTTCCGGCGTTACGCCCTTCGCCTTGAAGCCCCTCACCCCCAACTCCGCCCAGTGATCCACCTCGGCGTAGATCTCTTGCGTCGTGATCTCGCGATTCCATTTGGGGCGCGCGCTGCCGAAGTACGGGCCCGAATTGAGCAGCCGAGGTCCCGGCTGCTGGCCATTCTCGATCCGCACGCGGAGGTCGTGCATCGCGTTCGGGTCCATCTCGCCCGCCGGGAACGTCGACGTCACTCCGTTGGCGAGAAAGAGCGACGGATATGCCACGGTTTCGTCCTTTCGGCCTGCATTGAAAAGCTCGATCGCATAGTGGGCGTGTAGGTCGAACAGTCCGGGGATCGCCGTCTCCGTGTCCGCGAGCTGCACGCGCTGCGCATCGGCCGCCGCGATCGACAGATCTCCGCCGACGCGAAGGAACTTGCCGGCACGAATGAGAATGCCGGGATTCCGAACGCGGTCGTTCCCGGTGGACGTGAACAGCCAGCCGCCGGTGACGACGACGTCGCGCTCCTGCGCGGGCGCGAGCTGGGCGAGAAGACAGAGCAAAAGAGCGGCAATACGCTTCATCGTGATTACCGAAAAGGAAGAAGGACGGAGCGCAACGATGCGCCCCGTCCTTCGTCATGTCCAGTCCAGGTGTTTCGCGGCGTGAGCTACAGGCCGGGCGGAAGCCGGAAGATCGCGAGCTGCGGCTTCGCCGCCGCTGGAAGCGCGACACCTCCCGGTCCGGCGAACTGCAACGACACCGTCGGCGCGTTCGGCGGCGCATCGAGCCGGAAGAACGACATCGTCCCAGGATCCATCACGGACACGGTGCTGTCGGCGCTGATCGAGAAGACCTGAATGGGATACGAGTACGGGATGTCCGTCGCGCCCACCGGATGTCGTGTACAGGCGACTCCAGAGCTGCCGGACGTTGCGCGAGACGAATCGATCGGCCGCGGGCGCGATCGTTCGCGGATAGCCGGGCAGGCTGTCGGTCACGAGCGCAAGGCCAAAGTCCGCGAAGAGATCGGGGAACGCTTTGCCCGCCGCGGCTTCGATGTTCGGAATGCCGATCGCCGTGCTCTGATCCATCTTCTTGTAGATGCCGCTCCCGAACTGATCGCCGAGCCACCGCATGAGAAGCCAGTCTCCGCCGCGCCAGGAAAAGCCGTCGTCCGCGTCGGTGTGCAACGTGACGCTCGCGGTGTCGGGAAGCAGCGCGTATTGATATGAGTCGTACAGGAAATCCGAGACGAATCCCTGCGACGAATCGGGGAAGACCTGCGTCGGGTCCGTCCGGCATGCCGTTCCGGGGCACTTCTGCTCGTAGTAGACCGAGCCCAGCTCTTCCGCGACGATGCTCAGGCCTTCGTCCAGCCACCCGTCCTCGGGCTGGCCGCCGTGAATCACCACGTGCTGCGAGAACGAGATGAGATGCTGAAGCTCGTGGAGGAACGTCGACGGAACGGAGAAGCCGACGTCGTCCGCGGTGTGCGCGCAGCTCACCGTGCCCGCCGGATCCGGCGCGATCGAGTAGAAGATCTCGCCCTGGTTGGAGTCGGGATCTCCGCTGTCCCCGTCGAGATCCTCCTCCTCGAAGAAGCCGGCGACATACCCCTCGACGGCGCAGTCCGATTTGGTGGTCAACGCGTTGACCGCGGGTGACATCAGCATGATCACTCGCCCGTTCTGATCGACGTCCGACGGCTGTCCGAACGACGCCGTATCGATCGGGTAGAGCGTTTGATCGAACAGCGCGCCGAACGCCTGGAGCTGCGCGGTCGTGAAGCCATTCGCGGGTGTGAGCGTATCGATGTAGACCAGCACGCTGTTCCCGGCGTAGGCGAGTCGCGCCGCGACGCTGGTGAACGCCGAGCCGTCGTCGCTTTTGAGAACGCTGAATTGGCGCGTCGTGCCGACCGTCGGAACCGCCGCGACATTGGCAGCCCGAACCGACCGTGAGGCCGCGAGTCGCGTCGATGGACGCCAGGCTCCCGAGCGCACCATCTGCCGCGCTCGCGCTCGAAGCGCGCGCGAAAAGGCCGCTTGCCGAGCGCCCGGCCGTGGAGCGACGAGCGACGTCGACACGACGTTGGCCAACGCGCCCAATCGCGACGACACCGAGCCGATCCGCGTGGCTTGCGCCGCGGCCGCGGGCACGGCGTCGCCCGAGATCAACCGATAGGGCACGAAAGCGTCCGGGCCCTGGCCGCTCGCGAATTCCGCAACGACGAGGTAGCTGGCGCCGTTGCCCGCGAGGGTAACGGTGCTGCCGCCGTTCGCACAGTCGATTCGAGTCGCTTGCGCGACGGTGAGCTGCACCGTCGTCGCGGCCGAGCACGGCGCGCTCTTGAACGACACGCCGGTCGACGTCGTTGGAGGAGCGTCCGGGCCGTTGGCGCAGGCAAGCGCGAACCAAGCGAAGGCGGACGAAAGAATGACGCCGTATGACGCGCGGCGCCCGCGAAGTCGAAGGAACATGACCATCCCGATTGACGGTGATGGACCCGCCCCCCGGTGGTCCCATTTCAGAGACACGCCGCCGGGTGGGACACCCCGACGGCGGTCTTGGGAACCCGCTCAGTCGGCGCGCAGCGCCGTCACCGGATCCACCCGCGCCGCTCGGCGCGCCGGGCCGTAGGCCGCCGCGAACACGACCGCGGACAGAAGTCCGGCAGCGGTCGCGAGCATCGCTCCGTCGTACGGGCTCACGCCGACGAGAAAGGCGGTCAGCCACTTGCCGCAGGCCAGCGCGGCGGCGCCACCCACGAGAAGTCCGACGCCCGCGGTCCGAAACGCGTCCATCATCACGCGCCGACGCACGTTGTGCGACGCTTCGCCCAGCGCCATGCGGATGCCGATCTCGCGTGTGCGGCGGCTGACCGAGTACGCGACGACGCCGTAGATCCCGATCACGGCGAGGACCAACGCAAGCGCGCCGAGCGTCGCCATCAACGCCGCGCGAAATCGCTGCGCGCCGAGCGATCGCTCGACGCGTTGGTCCATCGTCGCGATGTCGGTGAGCGCGATCGTCGGATCGATGCCGCGCAACGCGACGCGCGCCGCGGCGATCACCTGGTCCGGCGGCGCGTCGGCTCGCACGACGAGATATCGCGATCGCCGCGGCGCTTGCGAGACCGGCACGTACAGCACCGGCATCAACTCGTCGTTGAGCGACGTCAGGTGCGTCGATCCGAGCACGCCGACGATGCGCCAGTGCGGCTGGCCATTCCAGTTGATGAACATCCCGACGGGATCGCGCCCCGGATAGTTCCGCTTGGCGATGACTTCGTTGATCATCACCACGTGTTCGCTGGCCGAATCGTCCTGCGGCGTGAAGGCGCGCCCTCGAATGACCGGAATGCCGAGCGCCCGCTCGAAGTCGGCGGTGTTCATCGAGATCGCCGCCGCCGGATTGTTCGGACCCTGGTCACCTCGCTCTTCCTGTACGAACACGTCGAAGCTGCCGCGGTTGCTGAACGGCAAATAGCGTGACGCTCGAGACCGCGCGCACGCCGGGGATGACGCGCAGCGCGCCAAATGCCCCGTCATAGTAGCGAGCGATGTCGGCCGCCGTCCTATACCGCACGCTCGTGGGGAATACATGGAAGGCGAGCGCATGGCGTGGCTCGAAGCCGGGCTTGATCTTGCGTGAGGCGCCAGAACGTCTGTAGCAGCAGAGCGGCCGAGAAGAGCAGCGCGAGCGACGCCCCGACTTGCATCACGACCAGCACGCGTCCGGCGCGCCGGTCGCGGCGTCCTCCGCCCGAGCGACCTCCGTCGCGGAGATCGTCGGCGAGGTCGAGTCGTGCCACGCGTCGTGCCGTTGGAATCGCCGAGAGTACGCCGGCGGCGATCGTCGCCGAGATCGCGACGAGCACTACGGCCACGTTGACGCCGACTTCCTCCGCGCGTGGAAGCGCGTCCGGGTAGACCGCGATGAGCGCGTGCGTGAGCACGGGCGCGAGCAGCAATCCGGCGATGCCTCCAAAGGACGCAAGCACGAGGCTCTCCGTCAGCACCTGATGTCGCACGCGCGACGGGCTTCCACCGAGCGCCGAGCGAACGGCGAACTCGCGTGAGCGCGTCTGCGCGCGCCCGAGAATGAGATTCGCGATGTTGATGCACGCGATGAGCAGCACCGCCGCGACCGCCGCCGCGAGCAGCTCGAGCATCGACTGCACCGACCCGACGACCTGCTCGCGCAACGGCCTGGCGCGCGCGCCGATGAACTGGTTCGAGTTGGGGAACTCGCGCGAGATGCGGGTCGCGACCGCCGCCAGATCACGCTGCGACTGCCCGAACGATGCGGTCGGCTTCAGCAGAGCCGCGGCGCTCGCCCACATCGCGCCGCGATTGTGCATGAAGGAATTGGGCGGAATGGCGAGAGGAACGAGCAGGTCGATCGACGCGCGGGGATAGAGGTAGGCGTCCGCCGACAGCACGCCCACGACTTGCACCGATTCGTTGTCCAGGCGAATGGTGCTTCCGACGATCGAACGATCGCCGCCGAACTCGCGCATCCAGAGCTCGTACGACAACACCGTCACCTTGGCCGCGTGAAGCACCGAATCGCTCGGCGCCAGCAGCCGGCCGAGCGCCGCGCGCAGGCCGAAGACTCGAGTATACGAGTCGTCGACTTGCAGCGACTGCAGGAGCTGCGGATCGGTGCCGTGCTGCAGCGTCACTTCGTTCAGGTTGAAGACGGAGAGATCGGCGAACCCGGGCACGCCGTGCCGGAAGTCCATCAGATCCGGATAGGCGAGCGAGCCGATTTCCTGTTCGCCGTGAATGGTCCCGTTCAGCGCGACGACTCGGTCGGACGCCGGGAAGGGAAGCGGCCGCAACAGAACGGCGTTGGTCGCGCTGAAGACCGCCGTCGTCGCCGCAATGCCGAGCGCCATCGTCGCCGCGATGGCGATCGAGGCGAGGGGACTTCGCCGGCTGAGCCGAAGCGCGTATCGAACGTCCGCGAACACGTAGCCTCCTGTATCCGTTGCGGCTCGGGTCCGCGTTGCCGCGCGGCGTGCCACCGTTGTCGCGCGAGTGACGGCAGAGAGCGAATCGCCTCCCGCCAATACCATGTTCTTGCCGCGGATTCGCCGAGCGCGCCGACGCGATCGTCGAAAGCTTCGCGAAAATCGCCGACGCACGAATTGGCGTTCGGCGCGAGCGGCCACGAGCAGATGGCGAGCTCGGCGAGGCGAGGCGGTCGCGCCAGCGTTTGCGCGTCATAGCCGACCTCGAGCTCGAGCCCATCGATCATGCGCGCCAGCGCGGCCATCGACCGTCGCAGCGCGCGAACGCCGGCGGGCGTGATCTTCGAGTACTTGCGCGACCGGCCGCCGGGAACCGGCAGCGGATCGGAGAGTCGAAAGACGACGAAGCCTTTGTCCGCAAGCCGGGCGAGTGCCGCGTGAATCGCGCCGAGCGACGCGGGCGCTTCGCCCGGTTTTCGATATCCTGCTTGATCGTGACGGCGTAGGCGTCGTCGCCGAGCCGCTGCAGTGCGGCGAGGACGAGGACCTCGAACTCGCCGAGAAAGTCTCCCTTGGGCATGGCTATATAATCTGCAAACGCGAAGAAATATGCAACAGGCGAAGTTGGCAACGCAGGCTGTTTCGATGGACGAAGAGGCCCCGGCCTCGCGTGGCACGACGAAACCGACGCCAACCACTACGACTCGACGACACGGCTCGAATGCCCGACGGCGGGCGACCAGCTAATACTCCGCGAACGCGTCGTCGGGGGAAGCAGTAGAGCCAACGCTCTCCGGGCTCCGCCGAGGCGATCACGGGGTGATTGGCGGCGCGGGCGTGCTTCGAGGCGTGCTTGTTCGGCGAGTTGTCACAGCACAGCGTGACGCCGCACTCCTGGCACGTTCGAAGATGCCCCAGCTCGAGCCGATCTTCACGCACTCGGCGCATTCCTGGCGAACGGGATGCCGAACGGACTTGACGGCCTGAATGTGAGCACAAGCGTCGGGCATTGATGTCTCGCTCGTACAGAGCTTGAAGTTCGACTTGAAATAAGGCAGGACCGGGAATAGGCGGCCCAGGCCTGACAAGGAGTGTCGCCCCATCCAACGCTCCGAACCAACCGCGCAGGCCACTAAGAAGAGGGCTCGCCTCGGATCGCGCATCCCTCGGATCGCGGCGATAGAGACTCAATCGTTCGGACGCTCCGTCCCGTCATGATCCGACGCCTGCGCGTGATACCACGAAGTCCGCCAGGTCCGCGTTCGAATCTACGGCGGCCGTTGTTTTCTATTCTGCACGTACTGCGGTGGACGACGGTCATATTCCTGTGGCTGAGCGACCAGACATACCGCGAGCACGCGGATGCCACGTCGCTGAGGTT
>CAVPIP010000006.1:0-245632 GCA_963705025.1 uncultured Gemmatimonadaceae bacterium
TCGATGAAGTCGACGACGCCTTCCGACGACATGATGCGGTCGATGAGATTGCCCACCGCGCCGCCACACACCAGCGCGAGCGAGAGCGAGCGGATCATGTCGCCGCCCCGCGTCGCCATGTACAGCCGGCCGAGGATCACGAGCGCGACGATCGTCAGCGCCATGAAGATCCAGCGCGAGTATTGGCCGACGTGAAGGCCGAACGCGGCGCCGGGGTTGTAGACCAGCGTAAAGCGCAACCACTCGCCGTAGACGTCGTGCGGCATGCGCTCGGGAACGAGCTTCGTGCGGGCGAGCGCCTTGGTGCAGAAGTCGACGGTCGCGACCAACACCAGCACCGGCCAGAACACTCCGGAGTTACTTCTTTGCATCTTCCTCACGCTGCTTGCAGTCAATGCAGTAGCGCGCGTGCGGCAACGCATCGAGTCGGTCGAACGCGATCTCGTTGCCGCACTGGTGACACCGGCCGAACGTCTCCGGCGAGCGGTACAGCCGGCGCAGCGCTTCGTCGATGTGCCAGAGGAATCGACCCTCCTGGCTCGCGAAGAGAAACGCCTTCTCTCGCTCCATGGCGTCGGTGCCTTGATCCGCCATATGGAACGAATAGCTGCTCAAATCGCCGTCAGCGGACTGCGGTGTGGCGCCAAAGGCTTCGTCGGCACGCCCGAGCTCCTTCAGCACGCGCTTGCGCTCGTCGATGAGACGCTTCTCGAAATGCTGAAGCATCTTCTTGTTCATGCCTTTGGGCTTCTTCGCGCTGTTGGTGGTCGGCATCGCTACTGTATCCTGGTGATGGCCACGTAGGCCGTGATCCCATCGAGATCGATTGCGTGCGCCTGCTCGTCCTGCTCGCCGCGTTCGCTCCACGCGAGCGAGGTCGCCAACACTTCATCGGCGATCCACGCTCTGTGAACGTCGAGCACGGCCTTCACCTCGGATCCTCCAGCGACAGTCATAGCGATGCGATCGCTCACCGCGAACCCCGACTCTTTTCGCATACGCTGTACCCGGCTAATCAGTTCTCGCGCATACCCTTCGAGCTTCAACTCCGGCGTGATCGTCGGATCGATCGCGGCGAAGAGTCCACCATGCTCTTGCACCACCAGCGACCCAGCGGCACGCCGAATAATGGTGAGGTCATCCGCATCCAGCGCGTGCGAAGCCCCCTCAACGCTAACGACCAGCGCGTCGCCGCGCAGGAAGCCCAGGAGCTGTTCGGACGAAAAGGCGGCAACCGTTTGGGCCGCCAACGGCGTCGACTTGCCAAACTTCTTCCCCAGCGACCGGAAGTTCGGCTTGGCCTCGAGCGACACCAGCGCGTCGCCGGACGAGGCGATCTCGACCCGCTTGACATTCAGCTCGGCGGCGAGCAGCGGCAGCAGCGGCTCGAGAGCGGTCTCGTCCACGGCCGGCGCGACACACACCATTCTCGGCAAGGGCTGCCGGACCTTGATTTTCGCCTCCTCCCGGGCAGCTCGTCCCAGACGGGATAAGGTACGAACCGCGTCCATGGCCGCATTCAGTGTCGGGTCGCCAGGCTCGTCGCGCGACTCGACGAAGGGCGCGAGGTGCACGGATTCGCCGGTCAGCTCGCGGTGGATCCAGTCGCTGACGAACGGGGCGATCGGGGCCAGCAGCCGGCACACCGACACCAGCACCGCGTGCAGCGTGGCGAACGCGGCGCGGTTTTCATCCTGCTCGGTGTCGTAGAACCGCGCGCGGCTGAGTCGCACGTACCAGTTCGCGACGTCGTCGTCCACGAACTCGATGAGCGCGCGCGCCGCGGACGTCGCGTCGTACGCGGCGAACGCCGCGTCAACCGTATGCTCGAGCGTCGTCAACCGACTCAGCATCCAGCGGTCGAGCACGGGCCGGGACGCAACCGGCGGATCGGCGTCGGACGGCTCCCACCCGAAGTTCGCGTACTGCGCGAAGATGCCGGAGTAGACGTTCTTGAGTGTGCGCATGAAGCGCCCCGACTGCTCGGCGAGAATCTTCTCGTCGAAGCTGCGCGGCACCCACACGGCGCTCGACGCCATGAAGAACAACCGGACCGCATCGATGCCGTGCCGCGACATCACGTCCCATGGATCGACGACGTTCCCGCGGCTCTTCGACATCTTGAGCCCGTTCTCATCGAGCACCTGATCGTTGACGACCACGGCCCGATACGGCGACGCCAAGCTCGCGATCGACGCTGACTGGTCGGGGTTGTGTCCCTCACCGGGGTCGGCATTGTTGGGCAGGGCTTCGCCCAATCCGGTCGCGACCGCGAGCAGCGAATAGAACCACCCGCGCGTCTGATCGACGCCTTCCGCGATGAAATCAGCCGGAAACTGATCGGCGATCTTGTCGCGGTTCTCGAACGGGTAGTGCCACTGCGCGAACGACATCGAGCCCGAGTCATACCACGTGTCGATGACTTCCGCGGCGCGGCGCATCGTCCCGGAACAGCCCGGCGTCGTGCACTTCCAGTGGTACTGATCGACGTGCGGCCGGTGCGGATCGAAGTCGTGCGGCAGCGGCATGCCGACGCGCGCGCTCAGATCGGCGTAGCTGCCCACACACTCGACGTGGGCCGAGTCCGCGTCGCAGATCCACACCGGGAGCGGCGTGCCCCAGTAGCGGTCGCGCGAGATCGCCCAGTCGATGTTGTTCGTCAGCCACTCGCCGAACCGCCCCTCGCCCACCGACGGCGGATTCCAGTTCACGCGCGCGTTGCGCACGAGCATCGAGTCGCGGAATTCGGTCGTGCGCACGAACCACGACGTCCGCGCGTAGTAGATGAGCGGGGTGCCGCACCGCCAGCAGTGGGGATACTGGTGCGTGACCCGCGCCGACTTCCACAGCACGCCGCGCCGCTTGAGCTCCTCGATGAGCAGCGCGTCGGCATCCTTGACGAACAAGCCGCCGACGACGGGCATCGCGGCCGGGAATTCGCCGCGCGCGTCCACCGGCTGCAGGAACGCCAGGTTGTGGCGCTTGCCGGCCGCGTAGTCGTCCGCGCCGAACGCGGGCGACATGTGCACCACGCCGCTCCCATCCTCGGCGGAGACGAAATCCTCGCCGACGATGATCTCGTGATTCGTTCCCGCCGGATATTCGACCCAATCGAAGGGACGCTCGTATCGCAGGCCAACGAGCTCGCTGCCGCGCAGCGTCCGCACGAGCTCCCAACGGTCGGCGTAATCATCGCCGAGCACGCCGCGCACGCGCGCCTCCGCGAGGATGAGCGTTCTCTTATCCTTCCCTTCTTCCTTGCGCCGCAGCTCGGCGTAGTCGAGGTCGGGATGCACGGCCAACGCGGCGTTGGAGACCAACGTCCACGGCGTGGTCGTCCAGACCAGGATCCGCCGTCCGGCTTCTCCCCCGCCGCTTCCCTCGTCGCTCAGTCCGAGTGCCACGAACACGCTCGGATCTTCGTCCTGTTGGTACCCGAGCGAGAGCTCGTGGCTCGACAGCGCCGTGCCGCATCGCGGGCAATACGGCAGAATCTTGTGCCCGCGATACAACAGGTTTTTGTCGAAGAGCGTCTTCAGCGACCACCACACGCTCTCGACGTACTCGTTCGAGAACGTGACGTACGGATGGTCGTAGTCCAGCCAATAGCCCATGCGGGCGCTCAGCTGCTCCCAGTCGCTGCGGTATTTGAACACGCTCTCGCGACAGAGCCGGTTGAACTCCGCGACACCCAGTGCTTCGATCTGCTGCTTGCCGCTGATGCCGAGCTGCTTCTCGACCTCGATCTCGACCGGCAGTCCGTGCGTGTCCCACCCGGCCTTTCGCGCAACGCGGAAGCCCTTCATCGCGCGATAGCGGCAGAAGAGATCCTTGATCGTGCGCGAGAAGACGTGATGGATGCCCGGCTTGCCGTTCGCCGTCGGCGGCCCTTCGAAGAACACGAAGTTCGGCGCGCCTTCGCGTGCCGCGAGCGTCTGCTTGAAGAGCTCCTCGGCGTCCCACCGCGCGAGGAGCTCGCGCTCCATCTCGTCCGCCGACCGATCGGGCGGCAACAGCTGATAGCGGTCCACGGTCGGTGCGGTCATAGGCGAGCCAACACCCCGCGAACGAGCTCGGTCAACGTCGGCTCGGCGCGCCCCGCGACCGCGAGGATACGCTCGACCGTCGCGGGTTCGAGCGCATCGGGGAGGCACATGTCCGTCACGATCGACAGCCCGAGCACGCGCATGCCCGCGTGCACGGCGACGAGGACCTCCGGCACCGTCGACATGCCGACGACGTCGGCGCCGATCCCGCGGAGAAACCGGTATTCGGCGCGCGTCTCGAGATTCGGCCCCGGCACCGCGACGTACACGCCTTCGCGCAACGTCACCCCTGCGCGCGCCGCGACGTCGCGCGCGATCGCGCGCAACGCCGGGTCGTACGCCTGTGAGAGATCTGGAAAGCGCGGCCCCAGACGGTCGTCGTTCGGGCCGACGAGCGGACTGTCGCCGAGCAAATTGATGTGATCGGCGATGAGCATCACGTCGCCGGCCCCCCACAACGGGTTGAGGCCGCCGCATGCGTTCGAGACGATCAAGGTGTCGGCGCCGAGCGCGTGCAGCACGCGCACGGGAAAGGTCACCTGCTGCAGCGAATAGCCCTCGTACCGGTGAAAGCGGCCTTGCATCGCCACGACCTGCTTGCCGCCGAGCGTTCCACACAGCAGCCGGCCGGCATGCGACTCGACGGTCGAGAGCGGAAAGCCCGGAATGTCGGCATACTCGACGACGGCGCTGGCGTCGATGTCCGCCGCCAGGCGCCCGAGACCGGTGCCCAATATGATCGCGGCGTCGGGACGACCGCCGAACCGTGCGCGAACGACCGACGCCGCGCGCTCGATGGCTTCGACGGTGTGCACGGCGAGCTCGGCGTCGCTCGCGACCAGCGGGATCGTGCTGGTGGCGCTCATCCCTTCCCGGGCGCTCCGAGCAATGGCAGTGGGTCACCCACGCCGTCGGGCGACAGCGGGCTCGTCACCGGCGTTTGTTCAGCCACCATCACCTCGCTGAGCTGCCGCTCGATCATGAGCCGCAGCTGGGCAAGGAACGCGCGACGTCCGCGGTCGAGCGCCTTCCATTGATCCTCGACGCGCCGGACTTCATTGCGCCCTTCCTCGAGCAGCCGCTCGGCCTCGGCGCGCGCTTCACGGATGATGAGTCCTCCTTCCTTCTCCGCCTGCTCGCGGATCTCGTTGCGCAGCTGCTGCGCCGAGACGAGCGCTTCGTTGATCGCCTTGTCGCGCTCGCGAAACGCGCGGAGCTGTTCGTGGAAGCCCTTCGCCTTCGCTTCGAGCTCCTGGTTGACGCGCGCCAGACGCTCGAGCTCTTCGGCAACCTGATCGCGGAACTGATTCACTCGCTCCGGATCGTAGCCGCGCAGAGCTTTGCCGAACTCGTACCGGCGCGCGTCGAGCGGCGTGAGATGGAAGGTCTCGTCGATCATGCGGGTCTCGCTCCGAAGAGAACCGTACCAAGGCGCACGAACGTCGCGCCCTCTTCCACTGCGATCTCGTAGTCGTTCGACATGCCCATGGACAACTCCGCTGCGTCGTGGCCCGCGGCCCGCAAGGTCTCGCGCGCCGCGCGCGCGCCGGCGAAGACGGTCCGCAGGGTCGTTTCGTTTGCGTCCAGCGGCGCCATCGTCATGACGCCCTCGATCCGAAGGCCGTCGAGCTCGCGAAGACGTGCGCTCTCGCCCGCCCAGTCGCCGCGTCCGAAGCCGCCCTTCGATTCCTCACCGACGACGTTGACCTGCAGAAGGCACGGCACGGGACGGCCGAGCGCCCTGCCGAGGTCGTGCACGGCATCAGCCAGTCGGCTCGAGTCGAGCGCATGAAACAGGGAGAAATCAGGAAGGGACTTCACTTTGTTCCGCTGCAGATGCCCGATGAGATGCCACCGAACCCCGACAGTCACGGCATCCATCTTCGGAAGCGCCTCCTGCACGCGGTTTTCCCCCACGTCGCGCAACCCCGCATCCCACGCGGCCTGCACCGCGTCTGGGCCGTGCGTCTTCGTTACCGCTACGATTTTCACCGCTTGGCCGTGACCGCCGCGTCGTCCCGCGGCTTCGATGCGATCACGCACTTCGCGCAGCCGGTCCGGGAGGTCAGGAAACGGCATAACGCAGCAACTTACCGGGGGTTACAAGTCGAATCAAGTGAAGCGAGCGGGGGCCCGTTGGCCGTTCTTGCGAGGATCAGCGAGGGACAAGATAGCGTGTGCAGGAAGTAGTCGAACGCCGGATCGGTCGACGGCTGAACCTGTCGCCCGCGCCGCCAGCCTTCTACCGCACGCAGCGCCCCGCGAACTCGCTCGCTGTCAACCGAGACAACTCTCGAACCTACGTTTTCAAGGTGACTTATCTGTGACTGTCTGGAAGAACTGACGGCAAAGATTCCACTAACCTTCCACGGTCCAATTAACAGGTTCCGCTCGCTGTCAGGCACAGTCAGCGCAACCGCCACCGGACGCGCATGCGCGCGCGCCAACTCGGCGATCGAACGGCTGAGCGCCGCATCGGCGCCGGGCGCCACCGCCAGCCCGTCCCGACGACCCAACTCCTCGACGTACCAGCGGGCGGCCAGAAGCGGCAACGTCACCACGGTCACGTCCTGCCGGCGATGCTCCACCTGCTGCGCATACCACAGCGGGTACGTGTCGTTGTCTCCCGCAACGAACAGAACGCTCTTCGGCGGAAGCGAATCCAGCAACGCGGCAGCCACTTCGCGGGCCATGCCGGACTCCGGCTCCCGACGACGGTCCACCGCCGTCCAGTTGAGACCAATTGGAGCCGCCAGCGCGGCGACGCCAACCCACGGCGACCAGCGAACCCGCTGTGCGATCGCAAGCGCACCGAGCCCAGCCCAAATCCCCCACGTCCAGAATCCGAGGACGAAGAAGTAGTCGCGATCGCGCGCCTCGTGATCGGCAATGTTCGGAACGAATCGCCAGGCGAACGACGATCCCGCTTTGAGATTCAGGTAGGCGAGAACGCCGAGCGATCCGCTCAGGAACAGCAGCGACAGGCCGACCCAGGTACGTCGATCGGTCGCGCGGTGCCACCGCATGCCGACGACGCCGAGCGCCGCGAATGCCATCGTCGCGAGAACGCGAGCAACGGTGGGAATCACGCTTGGCCCAAGCGACAGTGCGAACTGCCAGTCCGCGTACTCGAACCAGTTGGCGAGCTGAATCCACACGGGCGCTTGTCTCGGCAACAAGCCCGCGACGGCATACTGGCGGCGTGCGAGCACGTCGCCGAGTGCCGCCCACGTCGCCGGGTTTCCCTGATTGATTGCCGGATCGTGGCGCGCGCGCAGCAGAAGAAAGAGCACGCCGGAGAACGCGATGGTCGTCGACGCAGCGGCGATCGCCGAAGTGCCGAGCCTCGCACGTCCCGGAACGCGTCTTCGCTCGAGCGCGGGCGCGAAAAAGAGCGCCAGCGCCACGACGCCTCCGGCGATTGACGTGCGGCTCACGGCGAACGTCGCGACCGCCGCCGCGGACACGATCGCCGCCGCGCTCCAGTCCACGTCGCCATTGGGCCGTCGTGCCGCGAGATAGATCGCCGCCGGCGCCGCGACGAGCGCGCTCAAATGCAGCGGGATCGACAGCGCGGTCAGATACGCCGTGAGCACCAGCCACCGCCGCTCTCCCGTGCGCCCGGCGACGTCGCCCACGACGACGATCGCGATCGACAGCGCGAGCGAGGCGGCGTACACCTCGGTCTCGGTCGCGTTCTGCCACACCGATGCCATCGCTCCGGCGGTGATCGCGGCGAGCCCCCACGTGGCCGACGGCGCCGCGCGCGCCACGAACAGCGCCGTCAGCGCGACAGCGCTCGCGGTGCACACGGCCGAAAAAAGATTCGTCGCGACGGCGAAGGGCAGGAACGAAAACAGCCGCGCCCACGCATTGAGAAGAATCACGAACAGCGGCGTTCCCGGCGGGTGCGGAATGCCGAGCACGCGCGCCGAGGCGATGAACTCGCCGGCGTCCCAGAACGTCACGCTCGGCGCCAGCGTCGCGACGTACACGACGAGCATCACGCCGCCGGCCAGCAACGACGTGCGTCGCGGCGTCACGTCGCGACGTCGACGCCTCGGGGGCTCGCCACCTCGCGCAGCGCGCCGCCGGCGACGAGCTCGCGCACGCGCGCCGGTGTCACGTCGCGAGCCAGCCGTCCGTTCGCCGCGACGGAGATTGCGGCCGTCTGCTCCGATACCACGAGCACCAGCGCGTCCGTGTCCTCGCTGAGCCCGAGGGCCGCGCGGTGCCGCGTGCCCAGCGAGCGATCGATCAGCGCCGCTTGCGAGAGGGGAAGAATGCATCCCGCGCCAACGATCATGTCGCCGCGCACGATCACGGCGCCGTCGTGGAGCGGCGAGTACGGCGTGAAGATCGTCGCCAAAAGATCGGCGGAGACCTTCGCCTGCATCTCCGATCCCGACTGGATGTATTCCTGGAGCGAGACTTCGCGCTCGATCGCGATGATCGCGCCGATCCCCGACCGGCTGAGCCGCTCGACGGCTTCGCTGACTTCGTCGGCGATCTCGCCTTGCGCCATCCGGCCGAAGAGGCGCGACATCGGCGACCGGCCGATCTGCGCCAGCGCGGCGCGAAGCTCCGGCGCGAAGACGACGAGCAACGCGATGGCGCCGTAGCTGAAGATGAGCGTCAACAGATAGACGATCATCGCAAGCTGCATGAAGTAAGCGATCCCGTACGCGACAGCCAGCACGATGATGCCCGCCAAAATCTGCATCGCCCGCGTACGGTGGATCAGTACGAGCACGCGATAGACCGCGACGCTCACGACCACGACTTCCAGCAGATCACGCCAGCCGGGATGCAGCAGTCGCAATTGTTCGATAATGCTCATGGCCTGCCGCCCAGAATCGCCCACGCGACGTCCAGCGCCTCGCGGTTGGGCTTGACGTCGTGCACCCGAAACAGGCGCGCGCCGCGCTCGAGCGACGCCACGTTCGCCCCCACAGTCCCGGCGACGCGATCGGCGGGCGTGGTGACGCCCGTCAGCTCGCCGATGAACCGTTTTCGCGAGACGCCGACCATCACTGGCCGGCCGATCGCCGCGATTCGATTCAGCTCGCGCAGCACCGCGATCGACTGTGCGCTCCGCTTCGAGAAGCCGATGCCGGGATCGAGCACGATCCGCTCCACCGGAATCCCCGCTGTCGTCGCTCGTTCGACGGCCGAGCAGAGCTCCCCTGCGATCTCGCTCACCGGATCGTCGCCGTAGGTCGCGTGCGCGAAGGTCGCCATATCGGCAACGTCGCCACGCGAGTGCATCAGGACAACCCCCACGCCCACACGGGCGCAGACCGCGGGCATCTCCGGGTCCAGCCGAAAGGCGGACACGTCGTTCACGATCGACGCGCCGGCGGCGACGCACTCGGTCGCCACGCGCGCCTTGACCGTGTCGACCGAGATGAGCAGCCCCGGATGATCGGCGACGGCTGCCGCGATCACCGGGACGACCCGGCGGAGCTCTTCGTCCACGCTCACCGGCACCGCGCCTTGCGGTCGCGTCGATTCGCCGCCGACGTCGACGGCGTCCGCGCCGTCGGCCATGAGGCGGTCGATCAATCGGCGCGCATCGTCGACGGACCGCGAGACGTCCACCGTCGCTGAAGCTGTCTGGCGTGACGTTCACGATGCCGAAGATGCGCGGCTTGTCGAGTGAGAGCGCGCCTGTCGCGTGGTGCCAGATCATCGGGTCAGAGTCGAAGCAAAAAGGGGAGCCCGTCGGCTCCCCTTTCCTACCAAACTGGATCCCTCGCGGTAGGCTCGGGATGACAGGTCGTCACGCCGGGCTTGGCTCCGGACCGCCAAGGAGCGGCGGATTCGCGCGACGCGGCTCGAGCACCGGCTGCGGCACCGGCGCCATCGGCGGCGGCGGCGAGCCGGACGAACGAGACGGGAGCGGGTCGCCGCGCGAGATCGCTTCGATGTCGTCCCGCGTCAGCGTTTCGCGCTCGAGCAGCGCCTCGGCCACCTTGTGCAGCAAGTCCAGGTTGGCCTGGAGCGTTGCCATCGCACGCTGGTATGCCTGGTCGATCACGCGTTTCACTTCGGCGTCGACCAGCTGCGCCGTCTGCTCGGAGACCTCGCGACGGTGCTGGATCTCGCGACCCAGGAAGAGCTCCTGCTCGTTGTCGCCGACGAGAATCGGCCCGATGGCGTCGGACAGACCCCACTGCGTGACGTACCGCCGCGCGATCGCCGTCGCCTTCTGAATGTCGCTCGCCGCACCGGTCGTCACGCGATCGTGCCCGAAGATGAGCTCTTCGGCGACGCGGCCGCCGTACGACATCACGAGATTCGCCTCGAGCTGCTGGCGCGTCACGGACACCCGGTCGTCTTCGGGCAGCGTGAACGCCAACCCGAGCGCACGGCCGCGCGGCACGATCGTCACCTTGTGCAACGGGTCGTTGCCCTTGACGCGCATCGCGCAGATTGCGTGGCCCGCCTCGTGGTACGCAGTGAGCCGGCGCTCCTCTTCCTTCATCACCATCGACTTCCGCTCGGCGCCGAGCATCACCTTGTCCTTCGCGTCCTCGAGATCGGGCATGAAGATCTTTTCGTGCGCGCGACGGACGGCGAGCAGCGCCGCTTCGTTCACCATGTTCGCGAGGTCGGCGCCGGCCATACCCGGCGTGCCGCGCGCGAGCGTGGTGATGTCGACGTCGTCGGCGATCGGCTTGTTGCGGAGGTGGACCTTGAGGATACCCTCACGGCCCCTGAGGTCCGGCGAATCGACGACGATCTGCCGGTCGAACCGGCCCGGGCGCAGCAGCGCCGGGTCGAGCACGTCCGGACGGTTCGTCGCCGCGATGAGGATGACGCCGTCGTTCGACTCGAAGCCGTCCATCTCGACGAGCAGCTGATTCAACGTCTGCTCACGCTCGTCGTGACCGCCGCCCAAGCCGGCACCGCGGTGACGGCCGACGGCGTCGATCTCGTCGATGAAGATGATGCACGGCGCATGAGCCTTTCCTTGTTCGAAAAGGTCACGCACACGAGAGGCGCCGACGCCCACGAACATCTCGACAAAGTCGGAGCCCGACATGGAGAAAAATGGCCGCGCGGCTTCACCCGCCACTGCTTTGGCGAGCAGCGTTTTGCCGGTGCCCGGAGGACCGACCAGCAGCGCACCCTTCGGCAGACGTCCGCCGAGCTTGGTGAACTTCTGTGGGTCGCGCAGGAACTCGATGATCTCCTGCAGCTCCTGTTTGGCTTCGTCTGCGCCGGCCACGTCGGCGAACGTCACCTTGGGCGTGTCGCCGGTGAGCAGCTTCGCCTTGGACTTGCCGAACGAGAACGCTTTGGCGCCGCCCGCTTGCATCTGCTTGAACAGAAACAGATAGAAGCCGATCAGCAGCAGCCACGGCACGAAGTTGAGAATCCATGCGGTGACCGAGACACCGGTGTCCTTGGCGTCGATCTGCACGTTTTTCGCATTGAGCTTCTCGACTTCGACCTCGGAGTTCTCGACCGGCAGCCGCACCGTGAAGTTGCGGACGTCCTGCCCGCCCATGTTTTCACGCGTGCGGAACTGGCCGTTGATCACCTTGCCGCCCACGATCTGCACTTTCAGGATGTTGTCCCGGTCGAGTGCGTCGCGGTATTGCGTATAGGTGATCGTCTTCGACTGGTCCGCTTTGCCGCCCGTCAATTGAATGAGGACGACCGGGATCAGCAGAATCAGAATCCAGAAGGAGAGCGTCTTGGAAAAGCGCCCCCAGCTGAACTCTTTCTTGTTTTTCGGAGGAGTTGGAACTGGCATTTACTGCAGGCTCGCTATGTACGGAATGTGCCGAAAGTTTTCCGCGTGATCTAATCCATACCCCACAAGGAACTCATTTGGTGCATCAAATCCGATGAATCGAGTTGGATACCTGAGCTCCGTGGCTATGTGCTTATGTAGCAACGCGCAAATCTCCAGGGAACGCGGATTCCGTGCCCACAGGAGATCCATGAGGCGACTCAGTGTGCGACCCGTATCAACGATGTCCTCGACCAACAGGATGTGCTTTCCCTCCAGCTCGGTCTCGGGATCGTACAGCAGACGAACGTTGCCGCTCGACACCGTGCTTTCCCCATAACTCGACGCCACCAGAAAGTCGACCTGCAGCGGCCGGCCGATTTCTCGGACCAGGTCACTGAGAAATATAAAGCTCCCCTTGAGGAGTCCCAGCACCAACAGGTCGCCGTCCTGATACGCGCCGGTAATCTCGTTGCCGAGCTCGTGAACGCGTTGGGCGATTTGTTCCTTCGTATAGACAATTCGGCGAACGGCTCGGCCGAGGAGACGCGGGTCAGCGGTTGTGTTCACACGCGAAACCTAGCACCGGCCTGCCGGACCGAACGGTCGCCGCGTCACTGCGGCCTACTCCGGGAACCCAGATGATCTCGTCCCCTGACAATACTACGGGCCAGGCCGCCCTTTCGTGTCCGGTGACTCCAGCGTTGGACAACAGATGCTTCACTTTCCGTTGCCCAACCCTCCCACCGCCCCCCGCGAGCACGTCGCCAGCACGCCAGGGGCGAATCGTCAAAATCCCATCGCGCGGCAGCCAGGCGCTCCAGGCATCCCGTCCCACCGACTCCGAGGGACGAATCCACCATTCGCCCCAACGAATCCCTGTCGACTGGACCAGAACCGACTCGCTCGGCGCCTCCAGCCCCGACGCGCGAAGCTGAAGGGCGTCACGTGAGCGAACCACTTCCCAACCGCCGGCCAACGGCGCGCGCGCGCCGACCTTACCCGCCCCGGTGAAATCGGCGAGCCGAGCAATCGCGCGACGATCCAACCTCGCGCCCGCCATGGCGGCGATGGCCGGCCACAAGACGCGAAGGCCGGGTTCGCTCAAATCGCGCAGCGATCGAAACGGAACGTCGAGCCCGCCGGGACGAGCCTGCACTCCAAGCTCATGGCGCACGACCCGCTCTACATCCGCTCGCCACTCGGCGGCTTTCCGCGACAGCGCGAGGAGGTCCTGATCGAACTCTGGGCTCGCGCGGCGCAGCGCCGGCAGCAGATCGCGGCGAATCCGGTTTCTGAAGTGGCGCGGCGATGCATTCGACGGATCCTCGATCCACACGACGCCATGCTCCGCCGCGTATGCGGCGATCTGTCGGCGAGAGAATCCAAGCAACGGTCGGCGCACATCGCTCGCGGCATACAGTCCCGCGATGCCGCGTGCGCCGGCGCCGCGAAGAATCCGCATCAGCACCGTTTCGACCTGATCGTCCTCCGTATGCGCGGTTGCCATGACGCCGGCGCGCGCAAATGCCGTTTTGCGGAGAAATCGCCACCGCACATCACGGAGGGCCTCTTCAGTCCAGAGATCGCCGGTCGCGCGGTCGCTATCGCAGCGGATGCCTGCGCTTTCACACCAGCGCGCAACGTGCTCGCAAGCGCGCGCTGCCACAGGCCCCGTGCCATGGTCGAACGTGGCGACGACGATCTGTCGCGGCGAAAGCGACGCCGCCGCTGCGTGGAGCAGCACCATCGAGTCCACTCCGCCCGACACGGCAAGCACCACCCGCTCGCTCGCGAGCGTATCACGGACGACGTGCGGAATCGAGCGCCAATCCCCTGTGGGCATCTCTGCATAAGATACGGCCCTTCGAGAGGGGCGCCGCCCCCGTTCTCGCGTGCGCGCCCTACGCCGCTGTCGCTCCTCAGGACATGCCTCGAGCGCGGGCCTGGAACGAGCGATTCGAGTCCGCTATAGTTCCGGGGTTCGGTCACCCTTCAGGAGCGCTTCTTTTGGAAACTCACGGACCGCTGGGCACCCTGTGGGTCGGTCTTGGGCTCGGCTGCTTCTACATCGCGCTGGTCTGGTTGAACACCCTGCTCGGGTTTTTCCTCACGCCGCTGTTTGTGATTCCGGTCACGTGGCTGATGGACGCGCTCGGAATGCAGCGCAAGACGCCGCGGTCCTGATCCGCGCCAGCGGCGCGTCGGTGCCACTCATGACAGCACGACGAAGGACGGGGCTCGCCCCCGTCCTTTTTTTTGTGCTCGCGCTCGCCGCCCGGCGCGCCGACGCGCAGTTCATCACGCGCGCGTGGCTGCCGTGGCAGACCATTGAAACTGAACACTTCTCGTTTCACTACCCGACGGAGCTCGAGGCGTGGACGAGCGCCATCGCATCCAGGATCGAAGCGATCGACTCCGCGGTCTCGCGCGTCGTGGGGTACACGCCGGCCGCCGCCAAGACGCAGATCGTCGTCGACGACCCGTATGAGGTTCCGAACGGGTCGGCGTGGCCGTTCCTGAACGAGCCGCTGATCATGCTATGGGCGAGCGCGCCGTCGCCCCGCGACGACATCGGTGAGTTCCGAACATGGGGCGACATGCTCGTCTCGCACGAGTTCGCGCACATCGCGCATCTCACGCGTCCGTCGCGAAATCCGGGAATGCGACGGCTCTGGGAAGCGCTTCCGGTCGAGGTCGGGCCGATCGCGCTTCGCTCGCCGCGTTGGGCCATCGAGGGCTACGCCACGTATGTCGAAGGCAAAGTCAGCGGATCGGGACGGCCATTCGGCATGTGGCGCGCCGCGTTCCTGAGGCAGTGGGCGCTCGAGGGCCAACTCCCACGCTACGAGCAGCTCGACTCCTGGGGCGCGTTCGCCGGCGGAGAGTTCGCGTACCTCGCGGGGTCGGCGTTTCTCGAGTGGCTCGTTGAACGGCACGGCGATTCGAGCCTGGTCGACGTGTGGCGCCGCTTGAGCGCCCGTCAGAACCGCACGTTCGACGAGGCGTTTGCCGGAGTCTTCGGCGAGTCGCCGCAGGCGCTCTATGGACGGTTCGTCGCCGATGTCGTCGCGAAGTCCGAAGAAGCGGCGCACCAGATTCGCGCGGCTGGCGCCGACACCGGCAGGATCGTCCAGCGGTTGGCTCGAGGGACCGGCGACCCGGCCATCTCCGCCGACGGACAGCGAGTCGCGATCGTCCTCCGTTCGGCGACGCTTCCGTCGCGTGTGGTCATCTGGAAAACAGCGGCGGAGCCGGACACGGGTCGTGCACGGCGTGACTCGTTGCTTCGGAGCCGAGATCCCGAGGACGTTCCCGCTCGCCCGATCTTTCCGCCGTCCAAGCGCGCGATCGCGACGCTGCGCTCGCCGGGCGCCTCGTACGAAAGCCCGCGCTTTCTGCGCGACGGCCGCGTGCTCCTCTGGAAAAGCACGCCGCGCGGCGACGGATCCTTCGTGTCGGATCTCTACCTCTGGGATCCGGATCGGCATTCGGTGCATCGCGTGACGCACGACGCCTCGGTCATCGACGCCGACCCCGCGCCGGACGGCCGATTCGCCTACGCGACGCGCTGCCGCCGTGGGTGGTGCGACTTCGTGTCCGTCGACCTGCGCACGGGAGCGGTGCAAACCATCGCCGACGGAAGCGCGGCGCGCTCGTTCTACCGGCCGCGTGTGCGGCCCGGCAGCGCCGACGCCATCATCTCGGTGCACGAGGGCTCGGGGTGGCGGCTCGCGCTGTTCGACGCCGCGACACGATCGATGCGCACGCTCGACTTTCCCGACAGCGCGAACCGCTACGACGCAGCTTGGATGTCGGCTACGCAGATCGTGGACGTCTCGGAACGCGGCGACGTCGCCAACATCGAAACGTTCGATATGTCGGAACTGCATCCCGTGCCGCTCACGAACGTGACAGGAGCCGCGGTCGCGCCGGAGCCCCAGCCGCGCTCGAACAACGTGTGGTTTCTCTCGCTCTATTCGCGTGGCTACGATGTGCGCCAAGTGGACGCCTCGACGTCGCGGCCTCGGGCGCCGCTGTCGCTTCCGGCCTCGCTCGCGCCCGCTGTGCCGCCGTCGGCGCCCAGCGTGCCGTCGTTCAAAACGAATGCGGTGTCGCAACCGAAGCCATTCGGATTCAGTCCACGACTCTTTCGCTGGATTCCTCAACCGGCGGCCGATGCCGACGGCGGGAGCGTCGGTGTCACGCTCTCCACGCGCGACGTGATCGGTCGCAGCGAGATCATGGCGACCGGGGCCTACGGCAACGCGGCAACGTGGCGCGGAGGGTCGATCAGCGGAACGTGGCACGGTGTGAAGCCCGCGATTCGCGTGGAAGGATTCGGAGCTGTTCAGCGTCTGAGCGACAGTCCGTCTTCCCTCGCCTTCTCGCCGGTGTCGCTCGACTCCGCGGCCCGCCGGCTCGACACACGACTCCTCGGCAGTCTCGCGTACCTCGACGGAACGAGCTCGTTCGAGACGTGGGCTGCTCGTTACCGGATCGGCGGAAGCGCCGGCCAGCTTCGTGACGAGCTCCCGGACACTGTGGCGCGAACTGGGAGCCGAATGTTGGCTTTCGCCGACGCAGGAGTGGCGTTCGTCCAGCGCGGCGATGGCGTGAGTCTCACGGAATCGCTCGGCTCGACCGTCACGAGTGGAAGTACCTTCGGCTCGACGTTCACTCGCGGAAGCGCCAGCGCCGGAATCGGCGTGAGCGGCCCGAACGCGCTGCTCCCGGTGTCCGCGTCCGTCACGTACGGTCGCATGAGCGATCGGGCGCCGCTCTTCGAGCGGTTCGCGCTCGGCGGCGGCCCATCGCTGGTGCTCGATCGAATGCTTCTCTCGCAGCGTTGGTCGATGCCCGTGCTGCCCGCGGAGACAATCGTCGGTACGTCGGCGCTCGCCTACAGGGTCAATCTTCTCCTCGCGCCCCTGGTCGCGTATTGGTGGTCGGGGTCGGTCGCCGAGGCGGGCGAGGCCTTTCACGCCTGGCACCGTGTCGTCGGCGTCGAGTGGAGTCAATCCGTCGCCGCCATCGTCCCGGCCGGAACACCGTCGGCGCGTGGACAGATCGGGATCGGGGAGTCGCTCGATTCGCCGTTCCGCCGGAAAGTCCGCGCCTATGTCAGTCTCGTAATCAATCCGTAGGCGGCGGGCTCGTTACGAATCCTTAGTTGTCCAATATGACGAGACGACGAGTTGCCCAAATTAGGTTCGCTATCGGTGGGAACTTCCCTGGCGGAACTCCGTACGCGTCGACCTATATTGATCGTCCCCTGTGTTACGGCGTTGTGACAGTCAGGCGAACACCCCAGCAGTGACGGGTCCGAGGCCGTTTGTTGCGGCCGACCAGTCCCACGCGACGGGCTGTCGAGGCGATTGCCCGCGCATTCTCAGGAGGATGGAGATGAGCGTTTCCCGTGCTTCACGGTTGTTGCTCGCTTCCGCGGCGCTGGCGAGTTTCACGATTCCGGCGTCGCTCTCAGCCCAAGCGTTCGGACTGAACGAGATCGGGTCCTGCGCGATCGCCCGCGGCTTTGCCACGACGGCGACACCGTGCAGAGACGCGTCGACGATCTTCTGGAACCCCGCGGGCGCAACCTTGATCGACGGTTGGAATCTGTCGCTGGGCGTCGCGTCGATCGCGCTCAGCGCCGACTTCCACCAGGATACCACGGGCCGCCTGTTCGGCGCCAACCCGCCAGCGCGGGCCGTTCCTCATGGATTTCTGAACTATCACAAGGCCGGCAGCAAGATCGCGTACGGCGTCGGCTTCTACGTCCCGTACGGCCTCACGTCGCAGTGGCGAAGCGACTTTCCGGGGCGATTCGAGGCGCAAAAGGCGTCGCTCGAGACGTTCTACATCCAGCCGAACATCGCGTACCAGATCAACTCGAAGTGGTCGGTCGGCGGTGGACCGATCTACGGTCATTCTTCAGTTGAATTGATTCAGGCAGTCGACCTGTCCACGCAGCAGCCGCTCCCGGGCGTGACCTTCGGCCAACTCGGCGTTGCGACCGGAACGCAGTTCGCGACCGCACGGCTCAAGGGCAGCGCATCGACCTGGGGAGCGCAGATCGGCGTGTGGGGAAAGCTCGACGACCACTGGAACGTTGGACTTCGTCTACTGTCTCCGCTGAAGTTCACGTACGACGACGCCGACGCAACGTTCGTGCAGGTCCCGACGGGCCTGCTCCTCGGCGCCGACTTGCCGACGCCGGCGGGGCCGATCAAGCAGGGGACGCCAATCGACGGGCTGGTCGCGTCGCAGTTCACAACCGGCGGCAAGCTGGTCGCCCAAAAGGTCTCGACGAAGATCACGCATCCGGCGCAGATCCAGGGCGGTGCGTCCTACACAGGGTTCAAGAACTGGCTGCTGGAAGCCGACTACGCGTGGATTGCGTGGCAGGCGTTCGACAAGCTGCCCATCACCTTCCACGGCCCGGCGCCGAGCGACACGCTGGTCGAGAACTACAACAACTCGTCTTCCATCCGGCTGGGCGCCGAGTACACGATCCCAACTGATGGATGGAAGCTGCGCGGGGGATTCGTCGGGACATCGAGCGCGGCACCGCCAGAAACGGTCACGCCGCTGCTACCCGAGCAGGACAGGTACTACTGGAACTTCGGCGTCGGCATCCCGATCGGAAAACACTTCACGGCCGACGGCACGTACTCGCACGTGTTCACCAACGGCGCGCGCGGTCGCATCATCGAACGGACGTCGCCAACCCAGCCGGCCGACTTGAACACGGGGGTGTTCGGCATCTCGGCGAACATCTTCGCGATTACGCTCAAGGCCAACTTCTAACCAGGAGACCAGCGCATGTCACGCACGCACTTCGCAGCTCGCGGCGCCCTTGCCCTCGGCACTCTCTGGGCAATGGCTGCCTGCGACAACGGCAGCAACGACATCGTTCTTCCGAGACCCGTCAGCCCGATCTTTACGAGCTACGTCGCGATCGGGAACAGCATCACCGCCGGCTTCCAGTCGGACGGCATCAACGATTCGACGCAGAAGCAGTCGTACGCGCTGCTTCTCGCGCGTTCGATGGGGACGCGCTATGCCTATCCCGGGCTCCAGATGCCGGGCTGCCGGCCACCCATCGCCAACTTCCAGACGCAGGCTCGGGTGACGCTCGCGGGTCAGCCGGCGTCGACGGACCAGACTTGCAACTTCCGCACGCCGGCGTCGATCACGGACGCGCTCAACAACGTGGCGGTCCCCGGCGTCACGACAGCCGACCCCGACGCGCAAGCGCCCCCGGGTCAGAAGACGAATGCGCTCGAGCAGATCATCCTCGGCGGCAAATCGATGGTCCAGCGGGCGCTCGACGCGCACCCGACCTTCGCGACGGTCTGGATCGGCAATAACGACATCCTGAGCCCGGCCATTCAGGGACTGTCGCAGTTCGCGACCGCGCAGCCCACCACGCAGGCGGCGTTCGTCCAGAACTACTCGAAGATGATTGCCGACCTGCTGGCCGGCGCCCCAGGGCTCAAGGGCGTGCTGATCGGCGTGGTGCAGGTCGCGAACGCTCCGGTGATGATCACCTCACAGGCGTTCCTGAATCGGCCAATTCGTTGCGGGATTGTCGCAGGCGGCGGGACAAACGCTGATCGTCGACCAGAACACTTGCACGACGAGCAACAAGTCGTTGATCGGCTTCCCGCTGATCGCTCAGATCAGGGCGAAGGTGCTTCCGCCGATCATTGCGTGCGCCAAGACCCCAACGCCGCCTGTTGGCGACATCTTCGTGCTCGATGCAACCGAGCAGGCGCAGGTCAAGGCGATCATCGACGGCTACAACGGCTACATCAAGGCGAAGGCGGACAGCATCGGATTCGCGCTACTACGATCCCAACACGACGCTCGCGCGGCTCGCGACCACCGACCCGGTTCTGGCGACCCACGTGCCGAATCTCGCCAGCGCGACCGCGACATTTGGGCAGTTCGTGACGTTGGACGGAATCCATCCGAGCGCCGCCGCGCACATTCAGATCGCCAACGATCTCATCGCGGTGATCAACGCCAAGTACAGCACGTCGCTTCAGCCGCCTGGCTGAGAATCGATCGGTTCGGTCCGTACGAGCGGGGCGCGCCACACGCTGGTGCGCCCCGTTCGCGTTTCTGGTACGTCGGGAAGGTCGTCACCGTGTGCGACGAGCGCGACCGAACTGGAGGCAGCGAACTGGAGCGACGAAAACCGGCCGTGATTCTGATGCTCAACGATTTGTGAGATCGCCGTAAGTGAATTACTTCGTCGGCATATAGAGCTGCAGTTATGATGTACTTTATGAATTCGTTATCCACATCGGCAATCCGCGACAAACGTCCCTCGCATTGATCGTTTCACGCTCGAAAATGAACCGCCACGACACCGTTTTCACACGCCAAGCCGGCATTCGCGAGCCGATCATCTGCGGCGCGATGTACCCGTGCACCAACCCGGAGCTCGTCGCCGCGGCGTCGGAGGCCGGAGCGATCGGGATCGTGCAGCCGGTGTCGATGACGTACGTCTACGGCCACGATTTCCGAGAGGGACTCCGGTCGATCAAGCAAGCGACGTCGCGCCCTTTTGGCATGAACGCGCTCATCGAGCAGTCGTCCAAACTGTATCGCGAACGCGTCGAACGGTGGGTCGACGTCGCGCTGGAGGAGGGGGTACGGTTCATCGTCACGTCGCTCGGAAACCCGCGATGGGTCGTCGACCGCGCGGCGCAGGTGGGCGGCATCGTCTACCATGACGTAACCGAACGGAAATGGGCCGAGAAGGCGATTCAGGGTGGCGTCCATGGTCTGATCGCCGTCAACAACGTGGCCGGCGGACATGCCGGCAAGCTGTCGCCCGAGGCCCTGCTCGACCAATTGGCGGACCTGGGGCTGCCGGTGATCTGCGCTGGCGGCGTCGGCGATCCTGCCACATTCCGGCGCGTGATGGACTTGGGGTACGCCGGGGTTCAGATGGGCACGCGCTTCATCGCGACGGTCGAGTGCCGCGCCCACGCCGACTATAAGCAGGCCATCGTGGACTCCGCCCCGGAGGACATCGTCCTGACCGAGCGTCTGACCGGCCTCCCGGTGTCCGTCATCAACAACGACTACATCAAGCGCCTCGGCACCCGCGCCGGCCCGATCGCTCGATACATGCTCAGGCACCGGAAGATGAAGTACTGGATGCGGACCTTGTACGCCCTCCAGTCGGCCCGGCGGCTCAAGAAGACGTCGCTCAGCTCTGCCGGCGCCAACGACTATTGGCAGGCCGGAAAGAGCGTCGCAGGCATCGCCTCGGTAATGAGCGCTGGGGACGTAATCCGCGAGTTCGCGGCAGCATTGGACGCCTGAGGCGCGACCGGCGGCGCGCGCTCGCCTGTCGACTGACGCCCGCCGACTGTCGCCTAAACCAGCAGGCCGCAAGGCAATCGGTATCAAGCCGGCCGTAGTCCCGCTTGCCAACCCAACCCTATCGTTTGTTTTCGTGTCTAGGGTGTGGTTTCAGACAGTCCTGGGCTCTTGGCCAAGCTTCTCGCAGTGATCGAAGATCCCCGTCTTGCCGACCGACAACTGGTGGCGCGGTGCATCGCCGGCGACATGATCGCCGAGCGGGCGCTCTACGACGCGCATGTCGATCGCATCTATCGGCTGATGTTCCGCATGGCCGGGGAAACGGAGCTCGCGGAGGACTTCACGCAGGAGACGTTCATTCGCGCATTCAACCGCCTCGACCAGTACCGCGGCGATTCCGCGCTCGGCACCTGGCTGCACGCGATCGCGGTCTCGGTGGCGCTGAATGGACTGAGAAAGGTCAAACGCATTCGCCTGAGGATGGAGCCGATCGAGGACTCGCCACGCCTCGCGGTGCAGCCGAAGGGGCTCACCGCGGATCTCAAGGCCAAGCTGCATTCGGCGGTCGACGCGCTCTCGGAGAAGCTCCGTCCGGTGTTCGTGATGCACGACGTGGAGGGCTACACCCACGAGGAGATCGCCGGCGCGCTCGGCATACCCGTGGGAACGTCGAAAGCACGGCTGTTCGACGCACGCGCGAAGCTCCGGCTGGCGCTGGCAGCATTCGCGGGAGATCACATCGCATGAACGAAGACGAGATGAACGAGGTGCTCCTTCAGGGCACTCGCGACTACAACGAACCTGGCGCGGTGGCGCGCGACGCCATGTGGACGCGGATCGAGCGAGAGCGCCACGGGCAGCTCCATGAAGGCCATGGCTCGGGCGGAGGATCGCTGGTCCGGACTCGCTTGCCGTGGGTGGCAGGCGGGTTCGCTGCGGCGCTCATGATGGCCGCGGGAATCGCGATCGGTCGACGCCTCGAGCGAGGCATAGTCACACGCGGTCCGAGCGTCGCCGTCACCCCGCGCGATTCAGCGGGTTCGACGCAGGTTCCTCGGACGTCGCCGCCGGAGTCCCTGGTAACGGCGCTGCGAGGCGAGACCAGTGGAACACAGAAGAGCTTGAACCAGCTCGCCCAGCGTCCGCAGTCGCCGACGGGCGCCACGACGTCCGACTCCGACGACCTTGCGTACCGGCTCGTGATGCTTCGGCACATCGCCGGCAGTGAGGCGATGATCACGGCCTTCCGCACCGCGGCACGCCGCGGCGAAGTCGACGCGCAGATCGCCGACTGGTCGCGCGAGCTGCTCGGCACGACGCGAATGCTCGAGGCATCTCCCGTCACGAAGGACCCGGTGATGAAGCGGCTGCTCGAGGACCTCGATCTCGTCATCGTGCAGATCGCGCAGTACACCACGACCGGCAAACACAATCCCGACGACCTCGATCTGATCGAGCAGTCGATCAAAAAGCGCGGCGTCATGACGAAGCTGCGCAGCACCCTTCCCGCCCGGACTCTTCCGGCGGGCACCTGAGGAACGAACGATGAGAAAGGTTCTCCTGCTCACTCTCTGTTTCGCCGCTTCGGCCGCGGCGCAGTCGCGACAGCTGCGCGCGACGCCGGCCGCGGTGTTCACGATTCCGGCCGAAGACCCGGCGGACTCCCTCTTCCGCCTCGGAAAGGCGGCAATCAACGACAACGACTATCGCCGCGCCGCGACGCTGTTCAGTCAGGTCGTGAACAAATACCCCCAAGCGAACGTCGCCGCGGACGCGCTCTACTGGCGCGCGTGGTCGCTCTACCACATCGGGCTCGATCAGCACACCAAGGGCGATCTCGACGAAGCGCTGGCGTCGATCGAGAAGCTGCAGTCGTCGTACGCCAAGAGCTCCGCGGCCACCACAGACGCCGTGTCACTGCGCGCACAGATCCGCAACGCACAGGCAAACCTCGGCGACGCCGACGCCGCGCGCGACCGGGCGCGTGATGCGAAGGGACTGACTCAGTCTACGTCGTGCAACGGCTCGAAGAACGACGAGGACATGCGTCTCGCGGCGCTGGATGGACTCATGAGCATGAACGCCGACGACGCAGTGCCGATCCTCAAGGAGGTGCTGAAGCAACGCAGCCCCTGCCGCGTCGAGCTGCGCAAGAAGGCCGTCTGGCTGATTTCGCAGAAGCGGGCGCCGGACGCCATGTCCGTGCTCCTCGACGTCGCGCGGAGTGATCCGAGCAATGATGTCCGAACCGACGCCATCTTCTGGCTGTCGTCGACGCGCTCGCCCGCGGCTGTGACCGCCCTCGATTCCGTTTTGTTCTCCGGCGCCGACGACGAAATCCGCAAGAACGCGATCTTCGCGCTCGCGAGCCAGAAGCAGGACGAGCGCGCTCGCGCGGCAATCCGGCGAGCCGCCGAGGACGAGCACATGTCCCGAGACGTTCGGAACGACGCGATCTTCTACCTCGGCCAACAAGGGCTTGCCGACCTCGAGTACTTCAAGGCGCTCTTCCGGAAAACCAAGGACGTCGAGCTCAAGAAGAACATCATGTTCTCCGTGACTCAGACGAAGTTGCCGACCGTCGCCGCCTGGTTGCTGGACATAGCGCGCGATAAATCGGTCGACATCGACCTGCGCAAGGATGCGGTCTTTGACGCAGCGCAGGGAAAAATGATCGACTTTGCGCAGATCTCGTCGCTCTATGACGAGTCCAAGGGCGAGGGCGAGATGCAAGATCAGATCATGTTCGTGCTCTCGACCCGTAAAGAACCCGCGGCCGTGGACAAGCTGATCGACATCGCCAAGACCGATCAGAGCACCGAGCGCAGGAAGCAGGCGATGTTCTGGCTCGGTCAGAAGAACGATCCGCGCGTCAAGCAGTTGCTCCGCGACATCATCATGAAACCGGATTCCCTATGATGCGCGTCCTCGCGCTGGCGGTCGTCGCCCTCACGGCGGCGTCGCCGGCAACGGCTCAGTCCCTCGGCGATCGCGTCGGCGCCGTGCGCGAGGGAACTGTCGTCATGCGCTTCCGCCCCCGCCCCGGCGTCTGCGGCAACGAAGACGGCAGTCTTCGCTGGATCCGAAACGACCGCGGCGCGGATTGGACGCGGGGACCATGTATGGTCGGTCCCGCGGTGGTCACGATCTCGCGCGCGAATGGCGACGTCGTAAGTATTCGCCTTCGCATCGGCGTCCGGCCGGGCGACGTCACCGCCGACCTGGGCGAAGTGCCGTCGCGGGAGGCTGCCGCATACCTCACGTCGCTCGCGCACCACATCGGCGGACGCAGCGGCGACGATGCGGTGGTCGCGGCTGTGGTCGCCGACGACTACGACGTGTGGCCCGACTTTCGGCGGCTCGTGCTCGATGGCGACGCGCCGATGCAAGCGCGCGAGCAAGCATTGTTTTGGATCGGACAGAGCGAGACGCCGATCGCGAGCTTCGTCGCACTCTACTCCGAGCTCTCGTCACCACACCTGCGCGAGCAATACACGTTCGCGCTGACACAGCGGCGCGGCGACGACCAGGCGGTCGACAAGCTGATCGACATCGCCAAGCACGACCGCGATGCCGAGGTTCGAAAGCAGGCGATGTTCTGGCTCGGCCAGTCGCACAGCGAAAAGGCCACGAAATTCTTCCGCGAGGTGCTCACGCCATGAGACACGCACTTCGACTCGCGCTCGCGAGCTTCGCCGTGTCGTTCTCGACGCAGCTTGGCGCCCAGGATCTGGCGAAGCGCATCACCGCGTCGGACGGGATCGTCAACGTCATCTATCCGAGCCGTCCGGCCGCGTGCGGCGACGGCCGCGGGTCCATTCAGAATATCTTCGGCACGAACCGCTCGTATTCGTTCGACGGCGACGGCCGCATGCGCGCATGCGTGCATGGGCCGGCCCGGATCGCGGCGACCGTGATCGATGGCGAGGTCACGCGGCTTCGACTGTACGTCGGCCCGGTCGAGACGAGCGACGCGAGAACGCTGACGGTATCGGCGAAGGAGGCCGTCGATTGGCTCACGGGGATCGCGTCGCGCAGCTCGTCGCGCGTGGCGAGCGATGCGATCGTGCCGCTCGTCGTCGCCGACGCGCCGGACCCCTGGCCCCTCCTGCTCAAGCTTGCGCGCGACGACAATCGCCCTCGCAACGTGCGGCAGGCCGCGCTCCAGTGGCTCTCATTCGGCACCACGGACCACCTCGGCCTCTCGGAAGCCTCGCGGTCGAGCGACGACGACGAGGTGCGCGAACAAGCGGTGTTCGCGATGTCGCGGTTGCCGAAGAGCGAGAGCGTGCCCGAGCTCATCGACATCGCGCGATCGGCGAAGAACGCGGCCGCGCGACGCTCCGCGATCTTCTGGCTCAGCCAATCAGGCGACGCGCGCGCCGCCGATCTCTATGCCGAGCTGCTCGGGATTCGCTGACTAGAGCAGCAACAGGAAGGAATCGTAGAGCGCGTGCGTCCACGCCGTGACGCCGAACCCGCGCAGCAAATAAAGCCCGCTGAACGCGACGCCGCTCAACATGCGGAACGTGAACGACTGGATCTTGAAGGGATCGCCGAACGGTCCGATGTAGTGGAACGCCGAGAAGATGAGCGCGCCGACGATCACGGCGAACACGCCCGCGGCGCGCGTCCCGAAGCCGAAGATGGCGCGCGCAGCCATCGCGAGCGTGCCGACCAGCAGGACGCGAAAGAACAACTCCTCATACAAGCCCGCGCCGAGCGAGAGCATGAGACGCGTCGGCCAGCCCATCGACTCGATCGTGCCCTGACCGATCATCAGCATCTGGAGCGAACCGAGAAGCTTTACCGTCACGACGCCGATCACCACACCGAATCCGGCCGCGAGCGCGGCCGACTCGACCAACATTCCGCCGAAGACCATTGGGCGAAGACCGGCCTTGGTCGAGCGCAGATCACGCACGACGAGCACGAGGCCGAGCAGGATCACGGCGCCCATGAAGATCGTCGGGCCCCACGTGCCGGCGACCGCCGTGAAGGCCTGGCGCAGCATTACGTCGGCACCATTTCGGAGCTCGCCGCGACCAGGCTTCGCGAGGAGCGCGGCGAGCGTTTCATAAGCCGCGAGCAGCGGCAGCGCGAACAGCACGCTGTAACGCGGCGCGCGGCTGAGCGCGAAGTACGACGTGCGGCGTGGAAGCGCAGTGCGCGACGTGGCTGGCATCACCACACTCTACGGCATGTGGCGGTCAGAAGTTCTGGCAAGCCGCCGGGCACGGTGTTGCGGAACTCGATTCCACGCGATAGGGTACGATTGTCGTTGCGCCGATGGCGCGAACGTCGAGTTGAACCTTCAAACGAGGAGGTGATCCATTGTCTGCTGACCAAACTGCTGGCGAGGGTCGCCGTAGCTTCTAAGCTACACGACTTTAGGGACCGGCGACCCTTAGCCGCCTGGTCGAGCTACTGTGGGGTGCATCGCGGCTTGCCCGTGATGCACCCCATTTCGCCTTGAATCGTCGCCGTTCGCCGTTCGCCGTTCGCGTCATCGGCCCGTGCTGCCGAATCCCCCCACCCGGCTCGTCGTAACCGCGACGCTGCCCCGCTCGATCGACAGCACCTCGTAGCGCGAGAGCACCATCTGCGCGATGCGCTCGCCGTGGTCGATGCGAATCGGCGTCGTCATCGGGTTTCGCACGAGCACCATCCATTCATCCGGGAAATCCGAGTCGATCGTGCCTGGCGCATTGGGGATCTGCAGGCACTTCTTGAAGCTCGTGCCGCTTCGCGGCCGGATCTGCGCCTCGTATCCCTCGGGCATGCGTGCCTTGAAACCGAGCGGAATGAGCGCGGTGATGCCCGCAGCGAGCTCGAACGTGGCGTCGCCGGCAACGTCGTCGGCCGCCGTGTCCCACGTGCGCTGACCGTCCGAGCAACGAATCGCTCGCCCCCGCACATAGGCGCAGAGGTCGTAGCCCGCCGATCCCTCCGTCGCGCGGCGGGGGGCCTGCGCGTCCTGGTGAAGCAGTTCCACGATGAATGGCATGGCGGAAATGTAGAGCCCGCGCCTTGCCTGCCAGAGTGGCGCCGCGATAGCGTCCGGTATGGTCACTTCGCTCCGTCACCTCAAGCTTGCGTCGCTGGCCGCGTCCGTCGCGTGGGCCGCACACGCACCGCCCGATCGCCTGATGGGACCCGGCGTGTCGCGCGAGCTCGCAACCAATCGCGCCGGCCTCGTCTCGGGCATTCGCTACGACCTCGCGCTGTCACTCGTCGCACGCGACTCCGCGCTCGGATCGATCACGGTGCGCTTCGACGCCAAACGCTCGGCGGACGTCATCCTCGACTTTCGCGGGCCGCACCTGTCGAACGTGACGATCAATGGCGCGCCCCGATCGACGTTCAATGGCGCGCACATTCGGCTCGACGCGGCGGACATTCACGCTGGCGCGAACGTGTTGACCGCGAGCTTCACGACGCCAGTCGCCCCCGCCGGCGCGAGCATCATTCGCTTCCACGACGACAAGGATGGCGGCGACTACCTCTACACGCTGCTCGTTCCATCGGACGCGAACTTGCTGTTTCCGTGTTTCGATCAACCCGATCTCAAGGCACGGCTGACGCTCGCGCTGACCATCCCGTCCGCGTGGACGGCGATCGCCAACGGCATCACGACCCGGGTCGATTCGAGCGCTGGGCCTGGCGCCGCCACGTATCGATTCCGGGAGACCGATCCGCTGCCAACGTACCTGTTCGCGTTTGCGGCGGGTCCGTGGAAGAGCGTCGTCGGCGGTCCGCGACACACCCGCTTCCTGGTTCGCGCGACTCGCGCCGGTGAAGTCGAGAACGACTCGCTGCAAGCCCAGGTCGGGTCCGCGCTCAACTCGCTCGAGAAGTATTTCGGCGTGCCGTATCCGTTCCAGCAGTTCCAGTACATGCTCGCTCCCGCGTTTCCCTTCGGCGGCATGGAGCATCCCGGCGTCACGATGTTCAGCGAGGAGTCGTTCATCTACCGCGAGCCGCCGACGCTCAATCAGCGGCTCGGCCGCCGCTCGACGATCTACCACGAGGTGGCGCACCACTGGTTCGGCGACGACGTCACCATGAAGTGGTTCGACGATCTCTGGTTGAAGGAAGGCTTCGCCACCTACATGGCGGCGAAGATGCAGGAGATCGAAGCGAAGAACGATCCGCTCCGAGCCAACGCGCCGAGTCCGTGGCTGTCGTTTTACCTGCGGAACAAACCGGCCGCCTACGACGTCGACCAGACCGCCGGCACCACGCCTGTCTGGCAACGACTCGCCAATCTCGATCAAGCGAAGAGCAACTACGGCGCGATCGTCTACAACAAGGCGCCCGGCATCCTCAAGCAACTGAACTTTCTCGTCGGCGATTCGGCGTTCCAGGCGGGCGTGCACAACTTCCTCGTGGCGCACGCCTACGGCAACGCGACGTGGCAGGATCTCCTCGCGTCGATCGGCGACGCGTCGCACCGGTCGCTCACCGAATGGGGACGCCAGTACATCCTGCGACCGGGAATGCCGATCGTCGAGCAACAGCTCGATGTCGCCAACGGCAAGATCAAGCGGCTCGCGTTGATTCAGCGGCCGGCGCAGAAGCTGTCGGGCCGCGGCGTATGGCCGATGAAGACGGAAGTCGCGCTGTGGACGTCGGGCCGCGCGCTGACAGAGATTCCCGTCGAGGTGCGGGCGGAGACGACGGTCGTTGCCGCGGCGACGGGACTCGCGGCGCCGGATTTCGTCTTCGCCAACCTGAATGACAACGCGTACGGCCTCGTGTTGCTCGATCCGATCAGCGCGAAATGGCTCGAGTCGCGCATCGGCCAGGTGCACGATCCGTTCTTGCGTGCCATGCTCTGGGGCGCGTTGTGGGATCTCGTCCGCGATGCGCGGCTCGCGCCCGCGCAGTTCATCGCGACAGCCGTTCGCGAGCTTCCGGCGGAACGCGATGAACAGATCGCGGCGGGCATCGTGGGGCGATTGAGCCGCGCGGTGTCGACGTATCTCTCCGACGCGCAGGAGGCGGATGTCATCGGCGGCGTGGAAGCGATGCTGCTCCAGGGAGCGTCGAACGGAGCGCTTGGCTACGGGCTCCGGAAGAGTCAGCTCGACGCGTACATCTCGCTGGCGCGAACGCCGGCGGCGCTCGCGCACCTCGCCGCGTGGCTCGATAGCGCGTCGACCGCGGGCATCCCGCTGCGACAGCCGACGCGCTGGTCGATCGTCACGCACCTCGTCGAACGCGGCGCGCCGAACGCGGAGGCCCTGATCGCCGCCGAAACGAGCCGCGACACCACCGCGAGCGGCAAGCGCAGCGCGTTCGTCGCCGGTGCCGCGCCGCCGTCCGCTCAGGTGAAGCGGCGCTACTTCACGCGCTACTTCGGCGATTCGACGCTCAATGAGGATTGGGCGACGGCGAGTCTCCGCGCCTTCAACGCCGGCGATCAGAGCCGGCTCACGCTGGAGTACTTGGTCCCCGCCCTCGACAGCCTGCCGTGGATTCAGAAAAACCGGCGGATCTTCTTCCTCGGCTCCTGGTTGGGCGGCTTCATCGGCGGGCAGCGCTCGCCCGATGCGCTCCAGCAGATCGACGCCTTCCTCGCTCGGCGGTCGTCGCTCCCGCTCGACCTGCGTCAGAAGATCCTGCAAGCGCGCGATGATCTCGAGCGCACTGTGCGAATCCGCGCAGCGTTCGCGACGCGGCGAGGCATGTCATAGGCCTCGCGGCCGGATCGTCCGCTCGAGCATCGCGAGCGACGCGTCCACGACGATCGCGAGGAGCGCCGCCGGAATCGCGCCGGCGAGAATCATTCGCGTGTCGGAGAGCGCGAGCCCGGCGACGATCGGCTCGCCCAGACCGCCGGCGCCAATGAACGCCGCCAGCGTCGCGGTGCCGACGTCGATCACGGCCGCCGTACGAATGCCGGCCATGATCACCGGCGCGGCGAGCGGTAGACGCACGTCGCGAAGAATCTGCCGGTCCGTCATCCCGAGCGCACGAGCGGCGGACACCGCCGCGGCATCGGCATCGCGAACACCGGTGTAGGTGTTGCGGACGATCGGATAGAGCGAATAGAGCACGAGCGCGACCAGCGCCGGCACCACGCCGATGCCAAGCAGCGGGATCATGAACGCGAGCAGCGCGATGCCCGGCAGCGTCTGCAGCACGCCGACCGCGCGGATCACGCCTTCCGCGCGTCGCGACGTTCGCTCGAGCGCGAGGCCGAGCGGCACGGCAATGAGGATCGCCACCGCGAGCGAGACGGCCACCAGCTCGACATGCCGGCCCGTCAGACGGAGCAGCGTGCTGCGCTGCGCTCTCACGTATTCCAGAACGCCGGATCTCGACGAGCGTGTCGGCGTCTGATCGGCGGCGGCGCTGCGTCCCAGGAGGCCGAGGCTGGTCAGCGCATCGTGCGCAACGGTCGCCACCGGGGCGGCATCGACTTCGACGCGACGGTTCCATTCACGCATCTGCCGTTCGTCGATGCGGCCGCTCAACTCGCTCAACGCCGCGATGGCGCGCGGATTCTCCGCCGCAAGACGCGGACTGACCAGGGCCGCGGCCTCGTACGGCGGAAAGAAGTGTCGATCGTCCGTCAGCACGACGAGGCCGTAGCGCGAGATGAGGCCGTCCGTCGAGTACCCGTCGATCACATCGACTTTGCCCTCCGCAAGCGCCTGATACTTCACCGCCGGCAGTAACGCACGCGTGTCGCGCAGGTGGAGACCATATGCGCGCTCGAGTCCAGGCAGCCCGTCGGCGCGCCCGAGGAAGTCCGGCGTGAAGCCGCCGCGCAGCGCCGCCCCCGCGCGCGCGAGATCGCTCAACGTCGCCAGGTGCAGCGAGTCGGCCGTCGGCCGCCGCACCGAGATCGCATATGTATTCTGGAATCCCAGGGGCGGCAGCCAACGCGTTCCGAATCGCGCGACGAACTCGCTGGACACGCGTTGATACGCCGCACCCGGACTCGCGACCGGAGGCTCACCGAGAATCGCCAGGAGACCCGTTCCCGTGTACTCGGGATAGACGTCGATCGCATTCGCGCGCAGGGCTCGAAACGCGATCTCCGTCGCGCCGAGCCCGGGCCGTCGGTCGACCTGCAGACCGCGCGCCTCGAGGAGCTGCGCGAACATCTCAGCGAGGAGGTACGATTCGCCGAACGGCTTGGAGGCGACGACGACCGGCCGGTTCGGGGCGGCCGCCGTCGTCACCTGCCAGAGCAGGAGGAGCGCGGCCGTCAAACGCCCGCCGTCACGCGAGCACGCTCGAGCAGCGTTCGCACGTACGCGTTGGCGGGTTCCGCGACGAGCGTCGGCGGCGGCGCGATCTGTTCGATGCGACCGCGATGCAGCACCGCGATGCAGGTCGCGAGCATCGTCGCCTCGTGAAGATCATGCGTGACGAGCACGCTGGTGGTGCCGAGTCGCGCACGGACCGTCGCGAACATCTCCTGCAAATCCGAGCGCGTGATCGCGTCGAGCGCGCCGAACGGCTCATCGAGCAGCAGCACCTTCGGTTCGTCGGCGAGCGCGCGGGCCATCGCGACGCGCTGGCGCTGGCCGCCGGAGAGATCGCGCGGCCATCGCCCGCCGAACTCCGACGGATCCATGCCGACCAGCTCGAGCGCCGCCCGCGCGCGCTCGCGGACATTCGCGCGGCCGTTGAGCCGCGGCACCAGCTCGACGTTGCGCAACACGGTCCAATGCGGAAGGAGCCCGCCGTCCTGCGGCACATAGCCGATACCGCGGCGGAGCACGATCGGATCGACCGCCATGACGTCGACGTCGCCGACCCGAATCGTGCCGGCGTCGGGCTCGATCAACCGGTTGAAACAGCGCAACAGCGTGCTCTTGCCGGAGCCGCTCTCGCCCACCAGAGCGACGCACGCGCCGTCGGAGACGTCGAGTGACACGCGGTCCAGCGCGAGGACGCCGCCAAACTTCTTGGAGACATCGACGGCGCTCAGCGCGGCTCGAGGCGATGGCATGCGCGGAAGATCCGAAGCAGGGACGCTCGCGACAAGTGTCCCGGACAGAAAAACGGCACGCCGCGTGGCGTGCCGCCGTGTCGAATGGCTGCTCGAGCTAGTGCTGTCGCTGCGACACGACCCGATCGTCGTCGCGCCGCGCGAGCCACATCGGCGTGACGACGCACTGATCGAAGTTGGCGCCGCGGCACGTCGAGCGGGCCGCCTGCTGGACCTGTTGGCGCACGATCTCCGGATACCGGCTGCAGTCGGGCGTGTTCGTGCCTCGCACGCACCCGTTGTAGTGCAAGAGAGCGCGCCGCCACGCGTCGTCGCGGTCGCCGACGTGGTCGGTCGCCTTCCCCGTCGCCCAGCCCAGAATGAAGATCCCGTATTTGAGATTCGTCGAATCCGTGTGGACGTTCGCGCCGAATTTCTTGCGCAGCGTCTCCCAGGGCTTGGGGTAGACCTGCATCAAGCCGATCGCGCCGACGCGCGAGCGCGCCGTCGTCTTGAGCTCGTCGTTCTCGGTCAGCATCACGCCCAGCACCAAGGCCGGCGGCAGCTTGCGCGTGTACGCCTCGCGCACCGCGACGTCGGCCAGCGCACGAGCCCGCGCCTGGGTCACGTGCCCCGTGCGCAGCAGGTCCATCGCGAAGAGCTCGCGGTCGAGCAGGAACTGCGGCGTCTTGAGCGAGACTTCCGGCTCGCCGTCGATCCACGGCGCGCGGGTCTCCCACGGGGCACGCGTCTCCGTCGTGTCGATGTACACGTGTCCCGCCAGCTGCTGCCCGATCGGCTGCCGGCTGACGTAGTACGGCTTGGACAGGTGCGTAGCCGCGACAATAGCCGCCGTTGAACCAACGGCGACGATCAGTTGCGACCAGACGGAGCGCGACGGACGAATGCGATCTCTCCTTGAAGGAGGTGTATCGAAGACGAAGGGCGCGGGAGCATCGACCCGAGCCAGTCCGAGAATTCGTACCAGGCGCAGCAGGCGACTGTTCCATTCGCGCGCGCCAAACTCGGCCAAACGCCTCCCAAGGGCGGGCCGACGGTTCAACGCTACGCATTTTGACCGGATCATGCAACCCGTTTCGTGACATTGTTGCAGATCCGTTCGGCACTCTTCTTGTCACGTACAATGATGCCGGCAGCGCGAAAGATCACAAAGCTTCAGCAAGTGTCCACAACACGTATGGGAAGTTCGATTCCAGCGAGTTCCACCTTGGAGGCCAAGCTTCCGCCACAGCGGCCGGGACGAATTCGTCGCCGCAAGCGACGCCTGCAGCCGGGCGCTCGATATTCGCTGTTGTTCGCGGCGGTCATCGGCCTCGTCGTGCTCGCGCAGTTCCTCGTCCACATGGCGCGCACCGATCCGAGAGACACCCGCGCGATCGCCGAGCGCGAGCTGCAGCTGAACACGCTGCAACCGGGCGAGCACGTGATTCGAATGGTGTCCGTGTTTCGCCGTCCCGCGATCAACTATTTCCGCGCCACGCGCGGTCTCCTGGTGCTCACCAATCAGCGTTTGCTTTATCTCGGGCTCGAACCGCGCGATCTGCTCGCCGCGCCCGATTTGCCGCCAACCTTCGAGCAGCGCGACTTTCCCATCGACACGATGGTGCGACTCCGCGCCGGCCGAACGTTTTTCGGCGCGGCGAAAGCCATCGTCATCCTCACGCCGAACGAACGCCTCGACCTCGGCGTCCCGTCGGGCGCGTGGCCCAAGGCCGATCTCATGATCATCGGCATGAACGTGCGGCGCGACAAAGCGCTCGTCGCGAGCGTGGTACAGCAGGAGCTGCTCGACAAAGCCGAAGCGCAGCGCAAGGCCGCAGAGGTCGCGCGGAAGGCGGCGAAGTACTACACGGTGCGACGCGGCGACGCGCTCGCCACCGTCGCGACGATGTGGAACACGACCCCCGAGCGGCTCCGCGCATGGAATAAGCTGCCCGACAATCGCATTCGGATTGGACAGGTGATTCTCGTGCGCCCGGCGATAAAGTAGGTCTCGAGCCTGGGGTTGCCGTTCGCGCCGTCAGGAGCCCGACGCGGTCACCACGCATCGCGGGTTCGAGCGTCGATACCTTGACAGTCTTGGTATTCAGTCGTACCGTATGCAAAGACAGTCTAGGCAATCGACTCACATGCCGACTCAAGAGCCCACCAAGGATCGCCTGCACGGCACGCTGGACGCTCTCGTGCTCAAGTCGTTGAGCGCCGGGCAGCGCCACGGCTACGCGATCGCGCGGTGGCTGGAAGACACGACGAACCAGGCGATCCAGGTCGAAGAGGGTTCGCTCTATCCCGCGCTCTATCGCATGGAGCGGCGCGGATGGATCGAAGCGGAGTGGGGGACGTCGGAGCTTGGACGAAAGGCGAAGTTCTATAAGCTCACCGCGCAGGGGCGCCGTCAGCTTCGTGTCGAGACGACCGAGTGGGCCGAGTTCGCGCGCGCGGTCTCCCTCGTGCTCGCACCTGGCGTGTAGCGCATGCCGACGCTCGGGCGCGGGCGGCGCCAACTGGCGTCGCTGCTATGGAAGGCCTCCGTCGATCAGGAGGTCGATGCCGAGTTCGACTTTCATGTCGAGATGCGAACCCGCGAGCTGATCGCTCGCGGAATGGATCCCGCCGCTGCCAGGGCCACGGCCGTCGCGCGGTTCGGCGATATCCGCACCGTCTACGCTACCTGCCGATCGATCGGCAACCAACGAGAGCGAGAGATGCGACGCACGGAATACCTGAGCGAGCTCGCATACGATGCGCGCTTCGCGATTCGACAGCTCGTCAAAGCGCCCGCATTCACGGCGGTCGCCGCGCTGACGTTGGCGCTCGGCGTCGGCGCGACGACGGCGATCTTCAGCGCGGTCGAGGCCGTGGTGCTGCGTCCATTCCCCTACGCGGCGCCAGACCGTCTCGTTTTTGCGATGACGCACTGGTCGTTCGGCGACGGCGGCGTGTCCGTCGGCGACTACATGGACTGGCGCACGCGATCGAAGTCCTTCGCCAATCTTACGGCGTTCCAGTTTCTCGGCGTCACGATGACGAACGGCGGAACGCCCGATCGCATCACGAAGGCCGCCGCGACGGCGAGCATGTTCGCGACGTACGGCATCGCCCCAGGACTTGGGCGCGCGTTCACGCCGGACGAGGATCAACCGGGGCGGAACAATGTCGTCGTGCTGAGTGATGGTCTCTGGCGGCGTGCGTTCGCCGCGGATTCCACGGTGCTCGGCCGATCCATTCTCCTCGGCGGCGTACCGCACACGATCATCGGCGTGATGCCGCCCAGCTTCGACCCGACCGACTCGCACGAGGACGTCTGGACGCCAATCGGCTTCACGCCCCAACAGATCGCGGAGCACGATGAGCATTATCTCACTGTCGTCGGTCGCCTGGCGCCGGGCGTGACGCTTCAGGCCGCGAGTCGCGAGATGGATGCCATCGGCCGGCAGATGGCGCTCGATTACCCGAAGACGAACAAGACCAATGGCGTGCGCCTGGCGGGTTTCTCCGAGACGATTGTCGGCGACTATCGGACGCGCCTGTTGGTTCTGCTCTCCGCGGTCGGCTGTGTCCTCCTGATCGCCTGCGGAAACGTCGCGAATCTGCTCCTGGCGCGCGGAGCCGCACGCTCCCGCGAGCTCGCCGTTCGGACGGCGATCGGTGCCGGCCGGTCTCGCATCGCGCGCCAGCTGCTCACGGAGAACTTGGTGCTGTCGTGTCTGTCGTCGGCCGGTGGCCTCTTGCTGGCCTGGTTGGGTATTCGCCTGCTCCTCGGTGCCGCGCCGACCACCATTCCTCGCCTGGCCGCCACACGCATCGACGGACCCGTGCTGCTGTTCACCCTCGGCCTGTCGGTTCTATGCAGCATTCTCTTCGGCACGGTGCCGGCGTGGCGATCGGCGCGCGCGAATGTTCAACAATCGCTTCGCGATGGCGGTCGCACGGCGATCGCCGGTACGCGCGATCGCGTTCGCACGATGCTTATCATGACCGAGGTCGCGATCGCGCTCACGCTGCTCGTTGGCGGCGGCCTCTTGATTCGCAGCGCGATGTATCTCAATCGAGTCGACCCGGGCTTCGCGATCGCCGGCACACTATCGGCGCGGGTCGCGCTTCGGCCGGCGGATTTTGCGAGCGGGTCCGAGCGCGCCGAGCAGACCTTCGCTCGCATTCTCGAGGAGCTCCGTGCGCAACCGGGTGTGACCGCGGCGGCGCTGACCTCGGCCGCGCCGCTTGGCCCTGGTGGGGGCTCGAATGGACTCGTCCCCGAGGGTCGGCCGGCGGACATCAGCAGCGCGATCGATGCGCGCCTTCGGATGGTGTCGCCCGGCTACATGAAGGCAATGGGAATTCCACTCCTGAGCGGGCGTGACATCACGCCTCAGGATCTCCGCGGTGGCGTGCGCGTCATGGTGGTGAGCGCCGCGCTCGCGAAGGCGGCATGGCCAAACGAGAGCGCGATCGGTAAGCGGATGCGGTGCTGCGAGGGTGCGCCAGACGATCCGCGGATGAAGACGGTCGTCGGCGTCGCGGCAGACACGCACACCGGCGGGCCAACCCAGGACATCCGTCCCGAGTTCTACATCCCGATCGCGCAGGCGCCGCAGGACGCGTGGCGATGGATCAACGGAACCATGACCGTCGTTGCGCGCACGACGAGTGGCGAGGGCGCGTCGTTGACGCCGGCGATTCGCGCGGCAGTTCGCGCCGTCGATCCCGAGCTTCCCGTGTACAACGTCGCCACGATGGACATGCGGCTTCGACAGTCGATGGCGGCGGCGCGCTTTCACCTCGTGCTGCTCGCGACGCTTGGCGCCGTCGGGCTCTTGCTCGCGGTAGCTGGCATCTACAGTGTCGTGGCTTACTTCGTCACCTTGCGCACGCACGAGATCGGCGTGCGAATGGCGCTCGGCGCAACGCCGCGCGACGTCGTTCGGCTGCTCACGCTTCAAGGGCTCCGGCCTGTCGTGGGCGGAGCGGTGATCGGATGCGTCCTCGCCGCATGGGCGACGCGCCTGCTGCGCGGCTCACTCTACGGCGTCACACCGACCGACGGGATGACGTTCGTGGCAGTGACCGTGATGTTGCTGCTCGTTGCGACGGTTGCGATCATGATTCCCGCACGACGAGCGACCACGGTCGATCCGACGACGGCACTGCAGTCCTAACCGCTGATCGCGGCCACCACGCGCCCGACACACTCGCCGAACCCGATGCGGCGGAAGCCGTCGCGCTCGCAGGAGCCACGGAAGGTGACTTCGTCGCCGTCGTGCAGGAACGCGCGGGTCTCGCCGCTCGGCAGCTGGAGGGGCTCCGTTCCGCGCCAGGCTCGCTCGAGCAGGCAGCCGCGTGACTCCTTCATCGGCCCCGACACCGTGCCGGTTCCGAGTAAGTCGCCTGGACGGAGGTTGCACCCATTGCTCGTGTGGTGCGCAACGAGCTGCGACACCGTCCAGTACATGTCCGCGAAGGAGCCGGAGCTCACGTGAAACGGCGGCATCCGCGCGTCACGCATCCTCGGCGTCGACAGGTAAACGTCGAGCATGATGTCGAACGCTCCGGATTCGGCGACCGTGAGTGAAGTGAGATGCGGCATCGGCTGTGGATCCGTCGCCGGCCTCGCGGCGGCCGGCGATCGAAATGGCGCGAGCGCATCGAGCGTCACGACCCACGGTGAGATCGTCGTCGCGAAGCTCTTCGAGAGAAACGGGCCGAGCGGCTGGTACTCCCACGCCTGGATGTCGCGCGCCGACCAGTCGTTGAGGAGACACAGACCAAATACGCGCTGCTCCGCGTCATCGACGCCGACCGGCGTGCCGAGCGCGTTCTCGCGTGCGACGAACGCGCCGATCTCGAGCTCGTAGTCGACGCGTCGTGATGGACCGAACGTCGGTGGGCCGTCGTTGCCATCCCGCGTCTGCCCATCGGACGGCGCACATCGGTGCCGCTCGGCACGATCGACGACGCGCGGCCGTGGTATCCGATCGGCACCCACTTGTAGTTCGGCAACAATGGATTGTCCGGGCGAAACATGCTCCCGACGTTGGTCGCATGATGAATCGATGCGTAGAAGTCGGTGTAGTCGCCGATCTCCGCCGGCAAGAGCAGCTCGACGTCGCGCATCGGGACGAGCACGCGCGACGCCAGCGGCGCGGATCCCGCCGGCGCCTCGGTGTCGAGCAATTCGCTCAACGCTCGACGCAGCATCGTCGCCGCGGAGCGGCCAAGCCGCATCAGCGCGTTCAGTCGCGGCTCGGCGCAGGCATTGGCAATCTCTGAACCAACGCCGAGCAAGCCGGCCTCGATGCACGCGCCGACATCGACCACGTGATCGCCGATCGCAACGCCGATGCGTCCGCGGTCACTGTCCGCGGGGCGAAAGATTCCGAACGGCAGATTCTGAATTGGAAAATCGGTCGCCGGATCGTTGGCCGAATCGACCCACGAACGAAGCGACGGATCGAGCGTTCGGTCGGTCATGACGCCGACGTGAGCGCCAGCGCCTTCAGTTCGTCGACGGGCTCGCGAAACGAGCACGAGCCGAACGAGACGGCGACATGCTCCCGAACGCGACGCGCGTCGTCGACCGTGATCACGCGGCCACGCCACCCGACCGTGCCGGCACGAAGGTCGAACGCGTCGGGATCCCGCTCGTCGAGCAGTCGAATCGCGTCGTCGTCGTTCAGGCCCGACGCCATCAAGGCGGCGGCGAGGAACACGTTCAGGTAGCCGAACATCATTCCGGTCGGCCCGCCGGCGTCATAGGTCAGTCGATAGCTCGCGCGTACGGGATGATGGAGTCCGGCCGTGGCCTTGAACGCGACACCAGCCCGAAGACACGCACGGATGAATCGCGCGACCAGCTCCGCCGACGGAAAGACGTCCGCAACCACGCCACCGGTGCGAATCTTCGCGGACAAGCCGCGCCGTTTGATCGCGGCGAGGAGCGGGGCGAGATCCGCTGCGGATGGCAGCTCGACGAACGTCGTGAAGTCGCTACCGACCGCCATCGCGATCCGATCGATCTCTTCCACCGAGGTCGCCTTGACCTCGAGGACGTCGATGATCGCTCGACGGTGCTCGGCGTTGAACGCACGCGCGCGTTCAACGTCCGCTTCGATCGAGGCGCCGCCCAACGCGGCCAAGCGCCATGCTCGCTCTGGGGCGGAGGGCAATCCACCGGGAATGCGGTCCAGCTCTCCCAGCCGTGCCACTGGAATCACGAACCGGCCGAGCATCCATGCGTCGCGCTCGGCGAGATACGACGCGTAGTTGCGGACCGCCGACGCCATATCGAGGGCCGCCGGCGGGAACAGCCCGGCGTAGTCCACGATGCCGCCCAGCAGCGCCCGCAGCGCGTTCACGTCATGAGCCGTTTCGTGTCGACCATGGTCTTGCGGCAATTCGGCGCCCCGCACTCGCACTTGTAGTACCGCAGATCCTCGTCGGTGTACTCGGGATCATCGTCATACATGTAATCGTACGTGAGCTCGGTCCCGGCCGGAATACGCTTGATCGCCGTGATCCAGATCCGGCTGTTCCAAATGCCGGTCTCGCAGTTCGGGGCACACGAGTGGTTGATGAAGCGTGCCTCGTTGCCGTCGAACGCCGCGTCGACGCACGTGCGACTGCTCAGAATGAACAGGAACGTGTGATGATCGCCCTTGCCGTCTTCGTCGTATCGGCGATCCGCCTCGGCATTGTTGATTCGCTCGCCCGCGTACTCGATGACGCGGGTCCCCTTGGGAATGTCGCGAATGGCAAAGCCGCCCAGCCCGTGAATGCCGGACCGGCGGAGTTCCATCCATTCATTCACGGGGCCCGCGCGTCCAGGCGGCGACGGTTTCGCGCGCCGGCGCTTTGCCGGTCGCGAGCTCTTCGAAGCACTCGGTGATGAGCGCGACGAGCGTTTGGGTTTGGCTTTGGTTTTTTGTGGCGACATCGGAGTCGGCGGAAACGTCCGCGAAAACTAGCCGGTCGATGTCTCGAAAGGCACACGGGAGCATCGCCGTCGCGATGCTCCCGTGAGTGCGCTCCCCACCCCGCCCCACCCGCCTCGTCAGAAATCGAATCGAAGTCCCGCGCTCAGCGCGACGTTGTGCGCGGTGTTCCCCGTGATGCCCAGTCCGGTCGCATCCTGAAAGTTGAACTTGCCGATGTAGTCCTTCGCCAGAAGACGCAGCGCCATACCCTTGCTGATGTTGACGTCGGCGCCGACGCCGACGTTGCCGGCGAAATTGGTGGCGTGCGTATCGATGACCGACGCGGTGACGTCGTATTTCATCGCGCCAACGCCAGCCTGTACGAACGGCGAGAATCCGAGCGATCTGGTTTGGCTGGCGCCGAAATTGTACTCGAGGCCGGCGTCATACATCAACATCCCGCTGTGACCGACGGTCACGCCGCCGAGAAACGGGATGCCGACCTTCATGTCCGACGTGCTGTAGCCGATGTTGCCGATCAGCGACAACTGCGGCGCGAGCGACAGCCCGACTTGGGTGCCGTAGACCAACCCCGGCGCGTTGCTCAGCGTGGTGCCGAGCGGCCCGCTCAGGAAGTTTCCGGAGATCATGTAGCCGGCGTAAGGCGACACGTGCAGCACGGTGCCGCCGCCAGGGTCTTGCGCGACGACAGGCGCTGCCGAGACGGCCGCGACCGCCGACGCTGCGATGAGCATTTGACGAAGTGTGCGCATAGGACCGAGAGCTGAAAGTTGAGACCCACCTGCCTCGCTCTCGTGGAAGGCACGGACAGGACCAAGCGTGCACGTTTGCCGTACGCGCACAGAACTCGTTGTGCCAGATCGCCTTACATGGCGCAAAGAAACCATCACACGCGACGCGATTGTCCGCGAAAGCGGACGACCGCGCGTCCTCGCGATGCGGCGCTACGCGCGGTCGGACTTCACGCGCCAGCCAAAGCGCGCGAGCGACACCTTTCCACCGGCGTCGACTTTCACGCCCTCACGCTCGAGGCGAATGCGCTGCGTCAACCCAGACGCACGCCCCGCGCGTTCGAGACTGAGCCGGCCCTGGGCATTGATGATTCGATGCCACGGAAGGGACGAGCCATTGTGCAGCGCGCTCAGCGCGTAGCCGACGAGTCTCGCCTGTCGTGGAAGGCCGGCCATCCGTGCGATCGCGCCGTATGTCGTCACACGGCCGTGCGGCACCTTGCGCACCGCGCGATAGATGCGCTCGTAGGAGCTCGAAGCGACAGCCATCCGCCGCGCGACGCGTCAGTCGCTCGCACCGACCGTATCGAGACTCGGCCGAGACGCAAGCTGCTCGCGGATCAGCGCCCGCACTTCCGCGAGCTCGGCACCCTCGAGCTCGAGTCGCGGAGGACGCACGACGGCGTTGCCCTGCCCCACCTCGGTCTGCACCAGCTTGATCAGCTGCACGAACTTCGTGACGGTGTCGAGCCTCAAGCAACGGCAGGAACCACTCGTAGATCGCGCGCGCCTCGTCGAACCTGCCGTCGCGGCCCAGCTCGAACAGCGCGACGGATTCGGCCGGCAACGCATTCACCAACCCCGCGATCCATCCGCTCGCTCCCATCGGGATGGACTCGAGAATCATGTCGTCCATGCCGGCGAACACCATGAGCCGGTCGCCGTTCACCTCGCGAATGGCGGTCACGCGCCGCACGTCGCCGCTCGATTCCTTCACCGCGTGGAGATTCACGTTGCGCGACAGCTCGCGCACTTGCGTGGGCGTGACGTCGGTGCCGTAGGCAATCGGGTTGTTGTACAGCATGCACGAAAGCGGCGTCGCCCGAAGGACTGCCTCGAAGTGCGCCTTGCTTTCGCGCCAGTCGCCCTTGTAGACGTACGGCGGCAGCACCATCAGGCCGTCGCAACCCGCCGCCGCCGCGCGCTTGGCGAGCGAGACACAGTCCGCGGTGCTCAGCCCGGCGATGCCGGCGACGAGTGGCGCGCGGTCGCCGAGCGCGCGCTTGCACGTTTCGAGAATGCTGATCTTCTCGTCCGCCGTGAGGGTCGACGCCTCGCCCAGCGACCCGAGCGCGACGATCCCGCGACAGCCCTGGTCGACGAGCCACGCGACGTGCTTGGCCAGCCGGCGATGGTCGATGGTCAGATCGTCGAGAAACGGCGTCGTGATGGCGGGAAAGACACCGGCCCAGTCCTGTTGCTGCATACCAGATCGCTCCAGTTCGTCGAGTTCACAGCGTAGCTTCATCCAACAGCGTCGCGACGCGCGCCGGCTCGATCGGCGGCCGCACCGAGTCGGGCGTCCACCGCATCACCCAGTCTAACGCCGCGCCACAGATGCGCCCCTGACACGCGCCCATCCCGGCCCGCGTGTACAGCTTGGCCTGCCGCGACGTCCACGCGGGGTCCAGATCGCGCATTCGCACATCTTCACACCGACACACGACGGTATCGCCGGTGGCCAGCCGGCGCAATTCGTCGCGCAGCTCGAACGTTCGGGCGAGGCCGTCCGCATAGCGGTGAAGCCGCACGCGTCGGCTCCTCGCCTGCCCCGAAATGGAGGCGCCCATCGCCGACAACCCGGCGATCTCCCCCTCCACCAGCGACCGTTCCACGCCGCCGATACCCGTTGGCTCCCCGGCGCAGTACACGCCGGCGACGGTCGTCGCCTGCGAGTCGTCCACGACGACTCGACGCCCGTCGACGGCACAGCCGAGCAACCGCGCGAGCTCGGAGTTGGGAACGAGCCCGAACCCCGTGCACAACACGTCGCAATCCATGATTCGCTCGCGGCGGCCGTCGGTGACCATCACGGAGCGCATCGCCGAGTCGCCGATCGCCGATTTCACCCACGTGCCGGTCTCGTAGCTGGCGCCGAGAAACTTGGCGCGCAACACTGCGGCCTGGCCGAGTCGCGCGGGCGATCGCCAGAGCGATGCCGTAAAGCGCGCGAGGCGCGCGGCCGCCGTCTGTTCCGCCACCAACAGGACGCGCGCGCCGGCGGTTGTCAGCGACGCCGCCACCGGCAGCAGCAGCGGCCCCGATCCAGCGATGATGATCCGCTTGTCGCGAAACGACGTTCCCGCTTTGAGCAACGCTTGCACCCCGCCGATGCCCAGGACGTTCGGCAGCGTCCACCCGGGAAACGGAAGGAAGCGTTCGCGTGCGCCGGTCGCCAGCACGATTCGCGCAGCCGACACCGTGAGCGAAGCGCCATCCATCTCGCAGAGCGCATGAAACGCGGTCCCATCGCGACGGACATCGACCACCGAGCAGTGCGATTGCACCCAGGCGCCGCTGGCGGCGAGGCGATCAGTCCACCGGCGCGCGAGTCGAGCCGGTCGCGCGCCGGGGCCGGTGCGCCAGATCTGGCCGCCGGGGGAGAACCCTTCGTCGACGAGTACGATGCGCGCGCCTCGCGACACCTCCGCGGCGCGTGTCGCCGCGGCGATGCCCGCGGGCCCCGCACCGATGACGAGCACGTCGGCCCGCTGCAGCTTCACGCTCATGCGTCGTCGCCCGTCGTCACGCTCATGCCGGCGCGGACGCCAATCAAGCAAGCCCGCTGATGCGGCACGCCGTCGATCGTCACGCGGCACTCGAAGCAGACGCCCATTCCGCAAACCGGTGCGCGAGGTTCTCCCGTCGTCGAGGACCGAAAGCGCGTCACGCCCGCCGCCATGAGCGCGCTGGCCACACTGCTGCCGTACGCGGCGCGCATCAGGCGGCCATTCACCCGGAGCTCGACCGTGTCGTCGATCACGCGTGCGACTCCAGAGACGCCGTCGCCTCGAGGACCCGCGACGGCGAAAAGGGCGCCCGGTCGACCGCGGACGGCCGCGCCGCGATCTCATCGGCGATGAGTTGCGCCGTCGCGAGCGATTGCGTGATGCCGAGGCCCTCGTGGCCGGCAGCGATGTATAGCCCGTCGATCGGCGGCCAGCGCCCGATCAGAGGCAGCTTGTCCGGCGTCGCTGGACGAAAGCCGGTCCAGCACCGGATGATCGACAGATCGCGCAACGCCGGCACGAAGGCCACGGCGCGCGCGAGCATGCGTCGCAGCATGTCATGATTGAGTGTCGCATCCCACCCGACGAGCTCGCGCGATGAGCCGATCAACACCTGCCCCGTCCGGCGCGGCTGCAGATTGAATGCGACGGATTCGGTCGTCATCACGTGCGCGCTCGTCAGATAGCCGAGCTCCACCACCTGGTGCCGGCAGAACCCCGGATAGCGATCGGTGATCGCGAGATGTCCTTTGCGCGGAACGATCGGGAGGCCGGGCGTGAGCATCGACGCCGAGGGACCCGCGGCATTGACCACGATCTCCGCATGCAGCGTCTCCTTCTCGCTGACGACGCGATGCGCGCCAATCTCGCGAACGCGCGTACGTTCACGCACCGTCGCGCCCTGCGCGCGAGCCAGATCGAGGAGACAGAGCGTCGCGCCCGGCGGATACACGACGCTGTCGCCGGGCACGTGCAGGGCGCCGGCGAGGCCGCGACGTAGCTGGGGCTCTGCCTCCACGAGTGACCGCTCATCGAGCAGCTCGGCCACGAGTCCCGCAGACCGGTAGACCGAGCGCTTCGCGTCGACGGCGGCGAGTTGTGCGTCGTCCTCCGCAACCCACAGCGTGCCGCACGTCTCTCGCTCGGCGCGGGCGTCGAGCCGTGGAGCAAGCGCGTTCCAGAGCCGGGACGAGTACGCGGTCAGCGCGAGCTGTTCCGGGGAGTCGTCCATCGCGACGATGTGTCCCATGCCGACCGACGTCGTCCCGGCAGACGGAAACTCCGCGTCGAGAATCGTGACGCGCCACCCGTCGTTCGCGAGCGCAAAGGCGCACGCCGCGCCGACGATCCCCGCGCCGACGACGATCGCATCCGCGAGCGCCTCCGCGCGCGGCGTCGCGGTCACGGACCGCCGATGCCGAGCCGGAATGGGTCTGCCGGATCGAACCGGAGCGTCGCCTCAGCCGTGATGTAGGCGCGGCCGCGAATGTGCGGCAGGAGCTCCCCGCGCGGTCCCTTGGACAGCCATCCGACGAACCGGCTCCCCGTGATGCTCTCCTGTCGCCACTCCTTCCCGACCGCGAGACGTCCACGGGCGTTCAGGATCGCCATCACGGCCGAGGTGCCCGTGCCGCACGGCGAACGATCATATTCGCCGCCCGAGCACAGCACGAAGTTCTTCGCGTCGGCATCGGAGCGCGACGGCGGGCCCGAGATCTCGATGTGATCGATCGGCACGCCGCCCGCGACGCCCTGCGCGGTCACCGCGGTTTGAATGGCTCGGGTCACGCGCGTGAGCTCGGCGACGTTCGACATCTCTAATGCCAGCGGCAGGTGCGTGACGAAAAACCAGTTGCCGCCGTACGCGACGTCGCCCTTCACGCAGCCCCACGCCCGGCACGTCGACCTCGACGTCGAGCGCGTGCGGCCGCGACGCGACGTTCTCGATCGTCACCGTCCCGTCGGCGTTCAGCTCCGCCGACACCGTGCCCACCGGCGTATCGAACCGCGTGATGCCGCGCGACAACCGGCCCGTGTGCGCCAGCGTCGTCACGAGGCCGATGAGGCCGTGGCCGCACATGCCGAGGTACGTCTCGTTGTTGAAGAAGATGACGCCGCATTGCGAGTCGGCGTTGACGGCGGGCGTCATCAGCGCACCGACGATCGCGGCATGGCCGCGCGGCTCGCAGACGACCGCGCGCCGCAGGTGGTCGAAGCGCCGGCGCAGGTCGTCGCGCCGTTCGTCCATCGTCGCGCCCTGGGTGCGCGGCCAGCCCTCGAGCACGACCCGCGTCGGCTCGCCTTCGGTATGCGAGTCGACGACGCGAATCTCGAGCGGCGTGTCGATAGCGCTGACGCGCGCGTTCACGGCGTCGTGGACCGCACCACTGGAGCGTTCTTCGCGCGCTCCTCGTGAAGCAGCGCGAGCAACGACGAGCCGGCGCCGAGGATGTGCGATGCGCATCAGCTCGCACGCCATCGGCACGTCCTTACTTCGCACCGCCGCCGCGATCGCGCGATGCTCCTCGTTGGCGCGCATGCCGCCATTGGCGAGCAACACCTGCATCCGGAAATATCGATCGCTGTGCTGATGCAGCTTCTGGAGCACGCCCATCGTGAAGTTGCGCGTCGGCGGGCGCATACAGCGCGGCATGAAAATGCCAGTTCAGCGGACCCCAACGCGTCGCCTCGCCGGCGCGCAGCGCATCCTCGAACTCGTCGAGCACGTCACGTCGCGCGATCGAGCTGCTCCTCGTCATCCGGGGAATCGCGCGGCTCAGCAGATCGCACTCGATGTCGGCGCGCAGCTCGAACAGCTCGTCGATCTCTTCGAGCGACAGGCTCGACACGACCGCGCCGCGATGCGGGCTGAACGTCACGAGACCTTCAGCCTCGAGCTGCCGCAGCGCTTCGCGCACCGGAATCCGGCTCACGCCAAGCTCGTCGGCGAGCGCGTCCTGCCGGAGCGGCTCTCCTTCCGGGATAGTCGCCGCGCAGAATGCGCTCGCGCAACGCCTCGACCGTCAGGCTCGCGATGGTCTGGCGCTGAATCGGAATGACACCGGGCGCGGGCCAGTCGGCGTGGGCGTATACACGGACGGAAGGCCGGCCGCAGGCGTGGTGCGACGAGTCATCAAACCCCAACGATTGAAGGCATTGGTACAGCGGGATACAGTATCCTAGTGTTTAGACACCGGCAAGCAAAAAAGGATCTCTTTGCAACCAGCGCGCGGCCTGTTGGCCCCAGAGCGACGGTCCGCTCCATCGCCCTGGCTCCCCGCCTATCGCCCTCGCGGTTCGCGTGGCATCGTGTAGGTTGACCTGTCGCACGCCTTCCCACAGGCCCGTTACCCCCCTCCCAACCCTCCGATGAATCCTATCAGCGTGCTGCTCATCGCCCTCGGTGTGTTTGCCGCGGGTTACCTCTACGTCTTCGTCGCCGGCCTGGTGCGAGATGCGAGGGACGGCCAGCCGCTGGCCCCGAAGCCGCTCATGTCGGTCGTCAGCTTCATCGCGAACTTCTTCGACACCCTTGGCGTCGGCTCGTACGCCACCACCACGTCGATGGTTCGCTTTTTCAAGCTCATCCCCGACGAGAAGATCCCGGGCTCGCTGAACGTCGGCTACGTGATCCCGACGATGATTCAGGCGTACGTCACCATCCACGGCGTCAGCGGTCTCGGCGTCACGGTGCCTCCCGTCGAAGTGGACCCGCTCACGCTCATCTTGCTGATCGCCGCGGCGATTCTCGGCGCCTGGCTCGGCGCCGGTGTGGTGTCGCGCTGGCCCCGCCGCAAGATCCAATTGGGAATGGGCCTGTGTCTCGCCGCGGCGGCAATCATCATGATCGTGCGTTTGACGGTCTTCCATTCGCTCGAGGCAGGAACCACCGGTCTCACCGGCATCAAGTTGGTCATCGGAATCGTAGGCTTGTTCGGGCTTGGCGCGCTCATGACGCTCGGCATCGGTCTTTACGCCCCGTGTCTGATTCTCGTGACTCTGCTCGGCATGAACGACAAATCCGGCTACCCGATCATGATGGGCGCTTGCGCGTTCCTGATGCCGGTTGCCGTGGTTCGGTTCATTCGCGCGCGAGCGTATTTCGCGCCCGCGATGCTGTCGATGGCGATCGCCGGGATGTTCGCGGTTCCGCTCGCGTTCAAGTGGTTCCAGGACCTGAACATGTATTGGGTGAAAGTCGTGGTGATCTTCGTCGTGGCGTACGCGTCGATCACGATGCTGCTCACGGCCTACCGCGAGAGGGGCACCGAAGCTGCGAGGCGGTCGGCGTCGTTCGAGGGCGCAGCCGCGTGAACTGAGTGTGCAGTCGCTGTGCGTCACATGGAATCGGCCGTCTCTGAGCGCGAGACGGCCGATTCGTTTTGGCGTGGCGTCACGTTGCGCGGCATCATCGCCCGCCTCGATTCGCTAGCGCGAGCCGCCCGATTTGTTGCTGCAGAATGCCTTGAGCTCGTCGGCGATCGACGGCCGCAGCTTTGGCAAATAGTCGAGCAGCTGCTTCGCGGCTTCCGGCGATGCCGACCCGCCGGCCACGAGATTGATCTCCGCGTCGGTCAGCGCCGAGTCGGCGAGCTTCGAGAGATCGCAGCTCTTCGTCGCTGACGCTTCGGTCGCCGCCAACTGACCGATCGAGAATGAGGACGCGCCGATCAGAAACTTCGATTCCGGACTCGGCGACAGCGTCAACGCGAGATTGAGAAAGCGGATCGCACGCTGAAAGTCGTCGCGCTGTTGCGACGTCGCCGTTCTCGCGGCCTCGAACAGCGTGTGCCCGAACCTGAGCGCCAAGCCACCGGCCTGCTTGACGTCCTCCCCGTGCTTCGGCGCGAGCTCGATCGCGGCGTACGCGCTGTCCATCTCCCCGATCTCGAACTCGAGCTGCGCCACTTGCAGGTCGCCGTGGACGAGCTTGGGGTTCGCGGCGAGCGCGCGCTTCGTTTCCGCCAGGGCGGCCTTCGCGTTTCCCGCCTTCTTGAGACTTTGCGCGGCGAGCGCGTGCAACTCCGGGTTCTCCGGAAACGCGGCGAGCCCGCGCGTCAGCGCGACGTCGTTCTCCGCACGCAACAGCTGGAAGTAGACGACATAGAGCCCGGCATCCTTGGGGAACTTGGCGACGCCGGTGGCGGCCGTCGCGAGCGCCCGCGCGGGCTCGCTGTCTTCCTGATAGGCGGTCGCCAGCTTCGCGTAGAACTCGGGCTCCGCCTGAGCACCCATGTCGCGCGTGAGCAGCTTGGCACCGGCGTCCACCGCGCCCTTCCAGTCCTTCGCCGCGGAATGCACCATCCAACGAAGCTTGAGCAGGATCAGATTGTCCTCATGCTCCGTGGTGCCGCGATCGATGATCGGCGCCGCCATCGCGGCGTTCCCTTCGGCCGACAACGCGTTCACGACGCGCTCGAGCAAATCCTCGCTCGACGAGTCGGTCGCCAGCAGTCGTACCCACACCGGCGCGGCCAGCGATTTCTTGCCCTGCGCGTCGAGCGCCATCGCGAGATCGCCGAGCGCGATCGAGCTCGTCGGCGCCACCGCAAGCACTGCCTGGGCGACGTTGACGATCGAGTCCGGCGGCACGTCCAGATGCGAGAGCGCGTTGAGGAGGCACAGGCGCGCCGGCACGGCGCGAGCGTACGCGGCAATGCCGGCGGTCGCGAAGCTCACGGCCTCTTGCGCGTTGCCGGCCCGGAGAGAGTTCTCACACTGCCGTAGCGGGATCAACTGTCGGCGAGCCGCGATGATCTCCTTCGTCACGGCGTCCCCGGCGGCGTCCAGGTTCGTGCCCGTCGCGCTCACCGGCTGGGACAGCCGCAGGTCGCGCACGGGAGTCAACAGCGCGTCGATTCGCACCTGATTGCCCGCGCGAGCGACGGTCCCCGTGATGCGCTCGTCGGCGCGGAACTTCTTCGCGAGCTCCTTCAGCTCACCCTCGCTGAGCTCGGCATCTTGCTCGAAGTCGGACCGCCGGAGCCAATCGTCGACGTCGCCGCCCGAGATGACCTTGAGCTCGGAGCGCGGAAACCCGCGGCCCACGCGCGATCGAACGATATCCGCCGCTTTTCCGCCCCACCCCCTCTCGGAGCTGTGGAACGCGGGGACGATCATCACCTGCGTGGTGAACCGTTGCTGTTGGGCGCCCGCCGTGGCACACGCGGCCACGAAGAGCAACATCATCGCGCGAAGCGGCATCGCCTGGACAGTGCTCGCGGGTGGGCGCTCGGCCGGATAAAGCCCGGCAAACGTTGAGAAATTTGAACAGAAGAACGGACAGGCGCTACCGATGCGGACGCAAATCGCGGCGGGTGGTCTTTACAAAACCGAAACCCTCGCGCCTTCGCGCGAGGGTTTCGGGACTCGGGCTGACGTCTCCCGAGGATGAAGCTTAACCAGGCATGCGCCGGTTTACTGCACCACGACCTGCCCCGACATGCCGGTGCCGTGGATCGTACAGTGGTACTTGTACGTCCCCGGCGTATTGAACGTGCGGCTGTATTCGCCCGTTCCCTGGGTGGGCGACGCCTCGTTGCTGCCGTCGTCGAACGTGACGTTGTGTGTCACGCAGCCGGCATAGCCGTCGCTGCTGCACGCGCCCCACTTCCAGGTCACCTTCTGCCCAGCTTGGATTCCGAGATTGCTGGGGCTGAAGCTGTTGTTGTCCATGAGATTCACCGTCGTTCCCTGAACGACAGGATTTGAACCGCCAGGGTTGCCTCCGCTCGTGCCGCTTGGACTGGTTCCGTACCCACCGCCGGCTCCACCGCATCCGGCCAACGCAACACATAGCGACATCGCCACGAGAGCTCTCGATCGAACCATTCCTCCTCCTCCTCAATGAAGCTGCAACACCCGACGAATCGTGCGGATTCTGAATAGGTTCCGAGGCCGAGGCCGCCGTTCGACGCTTGACGGTCTTCCCGCCCGACGTATGCTTCGCTTGAAATCACCGCTCGGCTGAACCGGAGTCGACATGCATAGGCGCGCCTTCTCCCATATGAACACGACAAGACCGTCCAGCGACGCCGCGCGAGGCGTCGCGGCCTGCTGTTGTATCATCCTCGTTCGCAAACTCTCGCGGCCGGATGGGAAGCACGTCGACTGATCGCGCTTCGACCTCCAGAACTGTTCACGGCCGCTCTCGCTCGAGCGGCCGTTTCGTTGTACCGACGCTGTTTGGTGAAATCCGACGTTCGTGTTTTTTCAGCGGGGATCTTCGATGGCAATGAGCACCAACCGCGCGATCGCCGAATCGTTGCCGCCCACGCGCACGCTCGTCGCGACCGGCTTCGGAATCGACTCCGCCATCGGCGCGACGCCGGTGACGCGCCTCGAGCGCCTCGTCGAGCCCGACATGGCGGAGGTCTGGGTCAAGCTCGAAGGCATGCAGCCCGCGGGGTCGATCAAGGACAGGACCGCGCTCGGGATGATCCTCGATGCCGAGCAGCGCGGTATTCTTCGTCCTGGCAACACGATCGTCGAGCCCACGTCCGGAAACACCGGCATCGGGCTCGCTCAGGTGGCCGCGGCGCGTGGCTATCGACTCATTCTGTGTCTCCCGTCGTCGATGAGCGACGAACGAAAGCGCACGTTGCGCGCGTTCGGCGCCGAGCTGGTCTTCACCGATCCGGAGCTTCGGATGCTCGCGGCGATCAAGGAAGCCGAAGCGATTCGCGATCGCACCGGCGCGTGGATGCCGAATCAGTTCGAGAATCCGGCGAATCCCCGTATCCATTACGAGACGACCGGTCCGGAGCTGTGGCGGCAAATGGACGGGCGCATCGACGCCTTCGTTTACGGTTCTGGCACTGGCGGGACGATCAGCGGCGTCGGCCGATATCTCAAGGAACGGCGACGCGACACGCTCGTCGTCGCCGTCGAGCCGGCGCGCTCGCCGGTACTCTCGGGCGGTGAGCGCGGCCCGCACCAGTTCCAGGGGATGGGTCCTGGATTCGTGCCGCCGAATTTTGATCGCACGGTCGTCGATCGCGTGATCGCGGTTTGGGAAGAGGATGCATTCCCGCTCGCCCGCCGTCTCGCCCGCGATGCGGGGCTCTTCGTCGGCATGTCGAGCGGCGCGATCGTCTGGGCGGCGTTGCGCATCGCGCGCGAGCTCGGCCCGGGACATCGTGTCGCGACGATCTCGCCGGATTCCGGCGCGCGGTATCTCACGACGGCGCTGTACGCGGACGAGCCTCAACGAATCGAGCCAACCACGGGTGCGTGATTGGCTCGTCGATAGCAGGGGTGGGACTCGAACCCACGACCCCGGCATTATGAGTGCCGTGCTCTAACCACCTGAGCTACCCTGCCCCGTTCGAACGCGAGACGTGCTGGAGCATCAGCGACGCGCTCGACGTGTCGTACCATGTCGTGAAACGAACAGGCCGGCCCCGTGGGGCCGGCCCATCAGTAGCGGGGGCGGGATTTGAACCCGCGACCTTCGGGTTATGAGCCCGACGAGCTACCAGGCTGCTCCACCCCGCGATAGTACTGATAAGGTAAAGACAAGGGCCCGAGTGTCAACCCACAGGCGATGTCGCGTTCGTCTGTGCAATGACTCATCTTCCTGCGTCGGCCCCGCCGGCTCGCGGACGCGTGACTCGCAACGACGACCTGGAGTCATTGTTCGTTCGATCTTCGTAGTTCACCGATTTCCGAGCTGATCATGTCCCCCCAACGCCAGCTGGCGGCACCGGCCTACCTCGTCGCGTTGTCCTTGATGTTCATTCCGCCGATCGACACGGTGGCGCAAGTGCTGCCCGTACGTCCGAACGACGTGCGGTGGCGTTTCGGGTTCTTCGGTCTCATCAGCAACGCGCTCATGCTGTCGTTGACCGGGCTCCTCATCGCGTGCATCGTCGCCGCGCTGTTCGAGCATCGTCGCACACAACGAGTGCTGGGCGCCGGTGCGCTCGTCGCGTTGTTCGCCTTGCTCGCCGGTGTGGCCGCCTTCGCGCTCGATACGCTGCAAGTCGCCGGCACCTTGAATCCGCAGGCGCGGCTCGCGTTCCGAATCGCGACCGCGACGGCATTCGTCAAAGCGCTCATCGGCGCGCTGACGTTGGCGGGCTTCGCGTGGGCGTCGTTCAAGGCACCACGCGGGGTGCGGCATTCGAAATCGAGCAAGGGTGGACCTTCGCTCATCATCGGCACGCAGTCGCCCGGCGTCACACCGCGATCGAATCGGACGGCCAGCGACGAGTCGACGATGCCGGAAACACCGGCGCGGTAGATCGCCCCCAGGCCGACGCCAATGACGAAGGGCGCCGAGTGATTTCATTCGGCGCCCTTGTCGCGTCTCGAGCCAACGCCCCCGTAAGCTCTCGCGCTATCTGCTATCCGAAGCGAGATCCTAGCCGACCACTGCGACTTCGTCGGACTCGATCGCATCCGGATCGTTCTTCCGACGACGACGGACCGCGGTCATGGCCAAGCCGGCTGCTCCGGAGCCGAAGAGCATCAACGTGCCGGGCTCCGGCGTGGACGAATAGACGAATTCCTGGACCCCATCACCGTCCCGAATGGTCTCCTGGTCGGTCAGGATATAGAACTTGTCGTAATAGTTTGCCGCCTGGTCGTCGTACGCGTCACTGGCTTTGTCGATCCAGAACTGGGTGTCGTACTGATTGCTCGTCGCGACATTCAACGGCCCGTAGTACTGATGCAGCTGCGTGAAGGCGTTGTTCGGCTGATTGTCGGCGATCGCCCAGATCGCGGTCTGAATGGCGTTGGTGAGCGCCACGGTGTTCGCGTTCGCGCCCGGGTTCGCCGGCAGTTGGTCGGACAACCACGCGACCTGCTCGTACAGCGCGAGCGCGCTCGGGACCGAGTACAGCCCGCTGCTTCCCTGTCGCGTGAACGCGAGGAGCGACGGGTTGTCCAGCAGATCGCCGAGATTCGTTTGGAACGCCGACCACGGTTTGCCGACGAACGCGTCGTGAAAGAAGTCGACGCAGTTGAAGCGCAAACCGGCCGTGTTGTCGACGGTCCCGGTGTAGGGGCTCATGTAGTAGCCGAAGGGCGACGCGATCGCGGTGCCGCCTGGCGCGGCCGGCGATGTCAGCGTAGCCGTGACCGTCGTTTGCGCGAGCGCCGGCCCCGCGAGAAGCGAGGCTCCCAAGGCGACCGAAAGGAAATACCGAGGCATCATGAGCGTTTGCTGAGGGTGATTCGGATGCTTGTCAGCTAGCTGACAGGCTCAATAGCAGTTTTCAGTCCAGGTCGGCAGAGGTCCGCGACGTCGGAATCACACGACGTCTCTGCTCTATCGACTTCGCGGACAACGACTTATGTGAGAGAAAAGAAACGAGCCAGGGGCGTCTTCATGGGCAGACTGCTGCGGTGACGCAACAGTATTGTCGGTGACGATCGACAGTCGTAGTCCGGGTCAAGCGCGTCACACGCATGGCAGACGAATCAGGAACGAGAACCTCGTTCCGTTTTCCGATGTGTCCACCTTGAGGGAGCTACCCATGGCCTCGAGCAGCGTGCGTGAGATCGCGAGCCCCAGGCCGGCGCTGGAGAAGCGGATTCCGACGGACCCGGGCCGAAATCCGTCGAACAACATCGCGAGGACGCTCTCGGGAATGCCCCGCCCCGTGTCCTGCACCCAGAATTCGACGCACTGCTCGTCGAGCTCCGTGCAGCCGATCGAGACCGATCCGGCGTCGGTGTATCGCAGCGCGTTCGTCGTCAGGTTCAGCAGCACGCGATTGATCGCCGAGGGATAGCCGATGCGCCCGTCCACCGCGGGATAGGTCGCGTTGAGCGGCAGCGCCTTTTCCTCGCTGATCGGCTGCACGATCGCGCACACGTTGAGAATGATCTCCGTGACCGAGAACGGCACCGGGCGCCCGTCGACCAGACGCTCGCCGCGGACCGCGTCGATCAGGTCTGATGAGAGATTGCTCAAGCCCAGCGCGGCGCCGTAGACGAGGCCGAGCTGGCGCTCCTGAATCGGCGAGACGGCGCCGCTCTGTCCGCGGCGAATGGTGTCGACGAGGAACAGAATCGACGACAGCGGCGAGCGAATGTCGTGGGCGACTTCGACGACCGCGTTCACCGAGTCCTCGCCCGACAGACGGCCGACGAAGCGGCCCGTGCTCGTCAGCTCGACGCGGCGAACCACCTCCTCGAGCGCTTCCAGCACCGCGATCATTTCGCGGCTGTCGGGCGGCACGGACTGCTCGGCGAGGACGTCGAGCAGCTCGGCGCGCAGGACGTCGATGAAGCGGCGCGGAACGTTGTAGCGCGCATCGTCAAAGTCGTCCTCGCTCGTCACGAGCTCCGCAATCACTTCGACGATGGTCGAGAGCTGACCGTGGATTTCCTCGGCGGTCTTTCCGGCCGACTCGGTGAGCAGGCGCGACGACCGCAACGCCGCTTCGGCGAGAGCACGGCGAAGCGGGGTGGACAGTGCGCCACTGCTTCCCGCGCGCGTCGAAATCAAGCGCTTACGTGCGGCGTGTGGCCGAAGAGCGGTGCTTGCTGAGGGTCGTTCGATTGAGCCCGCCCGTTCGGCGGATGGAACATCGCCGGCCGACATCGGCCGTCATGCAAGCGACGCATCACCTGCGTCGCGACGAAATCCGTGGCGCTGCAGCAATCGATAGAGCGTGGTGCGATCGACGCTCGCGAGCCGCGCCGCTCGCGACACGTTGCCCGAGGCGCGGGCCACCAGGCGCGTGACGTACTCCTCTTCGAAGGTCGCGAGCACGTGGTCTTTGGCGACGTGGTACGCGTTGTCGAGGAGTGAGGTCGGCATCGACGTCGCGGACTCGCCCACGCTTCCGCCGCGCGCCCACTCCTGGTCCACCGGGAGGTTGTTGATGCCGATCTCCGAGTCGGGCTCCGCGAGCACGACGAGATGCTCGATGACGTTCTGGAGCTCCCGCACGTTGCCGCGCCACGGGCGCGACATGAGGAACTCCATCGCCGACTCGCTGAGGCGTGGCCGCGGGTCGCGCATCGAGTGGTGGCGCACCCAGAACGTCGCAAGGAAATGATTCGCGAGAATCGGGATGTCTTCCACGCGATCACGAAGCGGCGGGAGCGTGATGCGCACGACGTTCAGCCGGTAGTACAGATCCTCGCGCAGGTGCTTGCTCTTGATGGCATCGCGGGGATCGCGGTTCGTCGCCGATACGAAACGCACGTCGACGACGGCGTCGTGCTGCTCGCTGCCGACGCGCCGAACGACACCATCCTGAATCACGCGAAGGAGCTTCGCCTGCAGCGGCAGCGGCATCTCGGTGAGCTCGTCCAGAAAGAACGTGCCGTCGTTTGCCATCTCGAGCAGACCGGTCTTGTCGCGGTCTGCGCCCGTGAACGCGCCCTTTCGATGACCGAACATTTCGGACTCGAGGAGCTGCTCCGGCATCGCGGCGCAGTTGATCGGCACGAGGCTGCGGCCCGCGCGCCGGCTGTGCTGGTGGAGAAACTGGGCGATGAGCTCTTTTCCCGTGCCGCTTTCGCCGACGATCATCACCGACGCGTCCGTGGCAGCGACCTTTCGCGCGAGGTCCACGGCGCGCCGGAACGACTGCGATGCGCCCAGCAGCGTGATCTTGTCGCTGTTGCCGTTGCGCTCGAGCATCGTATCGCGCTCGGAATCCTCCTCGCGGCGCGCCAAGACCGCGTGCGCGGCGCGACCGAAGAGCACCTGGAGATGCGTGCCCGAGAACGGCTTCGGGATGTAGTCCCATGCGCCCATCCGCAGCGTTTCGACGCTCGATGCGACGCTCGGGTTGCCGGTCATCATCACCACGATGGTGTCTGGGCGAACCTCGAGCGCGGCCTTGAGGATCGCGACGCCGGACACCGGCGTCATGCACAGATCCACGAGCACGATGTCGAACGGCGCGCGACGCAGGAGCTCGACCGCCTCGTCGCCGCGGCCCGACACGGTCACGCTGTAACCTTCGACCTGCAACAGGCTCGCGCACCCTTCGCGCAGCGTGCGGTCGTCATCCACGACCAGAATCCGAATGCTGGCTCGCGTCTTCGCCGAAACGACGACTGCGTCGGCAAACGGATCATCCCCTTGAATCATAGGAACCTCGGCCTCGGGACTTCTGCCCGGGCTCGATGGCGACTGCGCATACAGGCCCAACTCAGACCGTGCGGATTTCATGGTGTGCCCTGGTTTACCCTACGTCGGGTATGGGGGAACCCGGATGCGTTGTGGCGGAGAAAGAACGTCGACTCGGTGCGACAGACAGGTGGTGTTGCCGGAATCCAACATCAACGTTGCGCGCGGATGCAACACTCCCCGGACGGACATATTGGAGGTCCGCCGGGCATAGCGCAAGCTCTTGTAACGTTGTTTGCCATCTTAGGCTTAGGCAACTCACGCGTTTCCGAAGCCTGTTGCGGTCGCGTGGCTGTAGTGGTTACGCGTGTCGCGGCGACGCAACAGCCTCTTCGCGCGCCTAGCAAGTGGTCCGCCAGGCGCGCGCCGTCTAGCTCGGCAAGACCTCGTCGAAGTTGACCGCTGTCGAGTCGAACCCGCCGCGCGGCGCGTACGCGAGCGCGGTCTCGGCGCGCGAGACCAACTCGGCCGGCGCGAGATTGGCGGCGGCCATGTTCGACACGGCGCAGTAACCGGCTCTCAACGAGGACGTCCGCTGGCCGGACCGAGCCTTGGCTGGCGTCTGGCCTAGAGCCTGTTGCAGCCGGTCGATGAGACGTTGCACTCCTGCCACGTCGGTGTCTGGCGCCAGAATGGCGACGCGCGAGTCGCCAAGGTACCCGAGGATGTCGGACCGTCGAGCGTGCGCACGACAGATGTCCGTGATCTCGGCGAGCGCTTCGCTCGACTGCTCGGCGCTGACCGACGAGCCGTCAGCGACGGCAACGTCAGGCGCCACCACGACGCAGGCGATCGGTTCGCGCTTGCGGAGCGCACGGGCCCCCAGCTGCTCCACCCAATGCTGCAGGCCGTACTCCGTGTACAAGCCCGTCAGCCGGTCGAAGAGGGCCTTGGATCGAATCGTGTCGATCTCATGGCGCGCCCGCACGAATGTGCCCAGCTTCGCCAGCAAGGTCTCCACGTCCACCGGCAGCGTGGAATAGTCCCACGCGCCCGCCGCATACGCCGAGGCACGAACACGGCTGGCTTGCTGCGCGGCTGCCGTGATGAATACCGGCGTCGCGCGGTTGAACAACGGATCGTCGCGCAAAGCACGGCAGACGTCGACGGCGCCGATATCGGGCAGCGAGTCGTCGAGAAGGAGCGCGTCGGGATTCGTTCGCCGCGCAAGCTCCAGAGCGCGACGACCAGACTCGACGCGGACGACCGTGTAGCCATTCGACTCGAGAACGTTCTCGAGCGATCGGCCCACCCACTCTCCCCCACTCGCGACTAAAACGAGCGGCGCCTGACTCTGTGACTCGGCCATGCTGGCATCTTTGTTCGGGGCACCAAGGTAAGAACCTGCGGCTACGGGAAACCGAGACCGACCTTCCCCCAACGCGACAACCGTTTGGCTCATCACACTCCGTCCTGGCGCAATACGTTCGCGCCGACGTGAACGCTTGAGGGCCGTCGCGCACCAGCACGTGTCGACGGGCTGAAATCGCGAGCAAGCATGCCGAAACCTGCTCCGAGACCTACTGCCGAGCGACCAGAGACCAGCCCACTTCGGTTGGGCGTCAAAAGCAGGTTCCATTCCGGCAGCGCCTCTGCTGACGATTATCTCAAGTCGTTTGACGACAGTGGCTTTGCCGCAGAACGATCGTCGCGACGCGGAAAAGAGTTGCAACGAGTGTTGGGGTTGCGCCGCAGATGTGTCGCGGACACTCCACATTTGTGGCAGGGTCAGATCATTTTTTTGACCTGGACCGCATCTGTTGTCGAAACGACGAAAGGGCCCCCTCACAAGGGCCCTTTCGAAATTTCGCACCTACGCGCGTCCGAAAGATCAGGGGATCAGAGAAATCTGGATGCCGAGCGTTCTCGTTTGGGGCAGCTGACCCATCTCGACACCCATCAACTGGTAGGGACTGAACACGCCTTCCGGATCGATGTTCGGTGCAGATGACCACATGTAGACATTGCGCGCCACGACGGACGCCCGAAGGGTCTCAAACATCCCATACGGCGCGGGCAGGGGAAGATCGGCACTCACCCGCAGCTCACGGAGCTTGAAGAAGCTGGCGCTGTACACCCACGGCTCCTGCACGGCACCAAGCGCGTGGTAGTAGGCTTCCGTCGACACGTGTTGCGAGTTCGCCTGATGAGTGACCGCATCGACGCCTGAAAGCAGCAAGCCGGAATCAGGGCGAAATGCCGTCGTGCTCAGTGTCCCAGAATAGTTCCCCCACCGATTCGTCAGGCTGAACACGTCTCCGCCGATTCTGCCGTCGGCGGCTGCGCCGACGGTGAACCAGCGGAAACGAATCGTGCTTTGCCCGCCGAGCAGCCACCGCGGCTGCGCGGAGCCGAGGACCTGGTCGCCGGCAACCGAGTCAGGAAGCGGCAAGCCATTCCGGAGCAGCAAGGCGCCGCTCGAGTTGTCGCGCAGCAGCTTGCGCCCGAGCAGAACCCCCAGCGGCTGTCCGGGGCGGGCGGCAACGGTGAGTCCCACGAGCTGCGGCCCGAGCGGCAGCGTCGTCACGTTCGCGAAGAGACGGTCCACCGTGTTCGAGTTCTTCGCGGCCGTCGCGGAGACGTCCCACTGAACGCCGCCGCGAGACGCATCGCCGAACGAGACGCCGGCACGACCCTCGACACCGCGGTTCGACATCGCCGCGGCATTGCGCGCGATCGGCGTTCCGAGCGCGTTCAGCACGGGGACGATGAGATCCGACGTCGATTCGTGATAGTACGACGCGCCCACGGACGCGCGAGCCGGTCGGAACGTGAGATCGGCGCCGAGCTCCCACGACGACGTGACCTGCGGAGAGAGACTCGAATCGGCGCCAAGCAAGCCGAGACCGGCCGGCGCGACGCTGCCAGCGGTCGGGCGGCCGGCGTACATCGTTCCGATGTCGTATGCCGTCAGGTCGGCGGAGGACTGCCACCATCCCGCGTGCGCCACCGCGCTCGCGACAGCATGACGCGATCCCGAGTCCGTGAGTGCACGCAGCAGATCGAACGTCCCGCGCACCGCGGGATACAACGACATCGAGCTTTGGCCAGAAAACATCGAGAGCCACTCGTTGCGCAGCGTGACCGCCACGGTCGCGCCGTTCTTGAGCGACAGCCCTCCTTCGGCGAAGAGGCTGTTCCTCGTCGTTCGGCCGCTCCACGACTGCACGCCCGGCAGCGTCGCCGTATCGGGCGCGCCTGCCGCCGGTACGTTCACCGCGCTGTCGACGCCGAGACTCTGCACGCGCTGCGTGGTGCTCGACAGATCGACGCCGACGCCGACGGCCAAGCGCGAGCCTGTCGGGAGCGCGCGCCTGGCGTCGAATCGCACGAGCGCCGTGTTCTGCTGCGCGAAGATCAAATCGCCTTCCGATCCGCCCTTCGAGAAGTCGCCGGCACCGGCGTAGAACGGAAATCCACCCATCCACCCCGATCCAATCGTGAAGAGTCTACCATCCCGCACGTAGTCGACGCCGCCGCCAGCCGTCGCGTCGAGCCACGGCGCCATCGCGTAGCGCGCCGTTCCGCCGCCGCCGACGTGATAGCGATGCGAGTAGTTGCTGTCTGCGAGTGGCGCGATGAATGGATTGTTGTGGCCCGCGTAGTTCCAGCTGACCTGGTTTCCGGCGGCGTCACGCAAATGCTGTCTGAGAGAATCCGTATCGACCTGTCGGCCCATGCGAACGAACTGCGACACCGGGTTGCCTTCGTCGAAGCCCGTGCCCGGCGCGTTATCGTTCTTGTTCTGCGCTCCGAAAATGTGCCCGTCGATCGCGAGGCGCTGCGTGGGAACGAACGTCACGTGGGCGTCGCCGGTCAGGCGCGCCAGCCGGTCCCCGGGGATGATGCCCGTCGTCGTACGACTGCCGACGAGCGCGCGGAACGCGCCGAGACGATTGGCGCCCTGAACACCGGCCGTGAAGTTGGTCGTCTCACCGCTGCGGAAAAAGTCGTCGACGTTGTTCGGCCGCGGCGTCCACAGACGCACGTCGGACCGGCCGGCCTCGGTGTAGCCGGCCTGTGAAACAGCGCGTGCATCGAGCGGGGGACCCCAGCTCTGGTCGGTCGCATCGTTGATACCGCCGCCGCGACCATTGAAGAACTGGAATTGACCGTTCAGCCCCTGGCCATACTGATTCTGAAACGTGGGGAGACGTCCGACCGCTTCACCGGTGTGCTGAAGGCTCGCCATCACCGAGAACGGCACGACCGTGGCTCCGCGACGCGTCGTGATGGACATGACGCCGTTCGCGCCGCGTCCGCCGTACCGAGCCGCCGCCTCCGCACCGCCGATGAAGTCCACGCTCGCGATGTTCGCGAGGTCGAGGTCGCCGATCGGACTGCCGTAGTCGAAACCGCCGGCGCCGAAACGCTGCGCCGCCGACGTGAAGACCGTGTTGTCGACGACGATGCCGTCGACGACGAACAGCGGCTGTCCCGATGACAGCAGCGAGCGCGGTCCGCGATACTGCAGCAGCGACGATCCTCCAGGCACCGACGCGCTGCTCACGAGAAGACTCGGGATGCGACCCGCGATCGCGCTCGCGATGTCGACGGCTCCCGCGGACTCGTCGGGCTGCACGTTGTCGCCGCCCGGCGCGACGAGCGTGGTGACATTGTTCGCTGCGCCAGGCGCCGCGGTCGCCGCCGCTCCCGCCGTCGACACGTCAGGCAACTCTCCCCGGCCGAATGGCGCAAGATCGAAGTCTTTCACGATTGCGCCGCCCGTGAGCGAAATTTTCGTCGTCGAGGGAACGAATCGTCCGCGTCGCGTCGTGCCGCTCACGACCATCGTGACCATCTGTCCACGGACGGCGCTCGACGGCACAACAAAACTGTACGCGCCGTCGGTGCCGGTGGTGCGTTCGATCTTGAGCTCGTCGATGCGGACTTTGGCACCGGCGAGCGGAGCACCCTGCGCGGTGACGTGACCCGAGACTCTCACCGCTTGCTGCGCGGCGACGCTCGTGGTCAGGCCGGCGAGAAGCGCCGCCGCGAAGCGCACGCTGCGTGTCATTCTGCTCGTCGATTCACTTCTCACGGGAGGACTCCTACGACGACATAGCGAGGCGTCAGTTGAATGAACGGCGTGCTGAGTCCGATCTCGCCAACGGTATTTCGCCCCCAACACGCGAGCAGGTCATCGGTCGTGACCGCGCACGTCTGCAGGTTGCCGGCAGTGATCGTCTTGAACCGAAGGGTCGTGGTCACCTGTGTCGGCGTGTTTCGGGTCACCGTCGTGCTGTCACCCAGCTGCCCGGAGCCGTTGTCGCCCCAGCAGTAGGCAACCCCGCTGTTGTCCAGTCCACAGGCGTGTGCCGATCCGACGCTGAGCGACGACAGTTTCGGCGGACTCGGGCCGACAGTCGCCGGACTTGCACTGGTGGTTCCCGCCCCCCAGCAGTATGGCGTGCCGTCGGCAATGAGGCCGCAGGTCCAGCCCACGCCAGCGCCGAGCGTCTTCCAGTGCAACCCGCCGGCAACTGCCGTCGGCGTCTTGCGCAACGCCGTCGTGCCGTCACCCAACTGCGCGGTGGTGTTGAGTCCCCAACAGAACGCGTCGCCGGTGGTGGTGATTCCACACTCGTGGGACGTTCCCGCCGCAAGTCGCGAGAACTTGAATCCACCGGTGACCGGCTGGGGCACCAGGTGCCGCGTCAGGTTGTTGTCGCCCAACTGCCCCGACGTGTCGGATCCCCAACAGTACGCCGTTTGATCGTTCGCCAGTCCGCAGTTGTGTTGTCCGCCCGACGTGACTTGCAGCCACCCGATGTTGCTCTGCAACCGCGTGGGTTGGTACGTCGGAGGCGAGTTCCCGCCCGGCGTCAGTCCATTCAGTGTGTCGACGAGCGCGAAGATGCCCCAGCAATAGATGGAGAGATCGGTGCCGGTGCCGCAGAAATGCGCGCCCCCACCCGAGAACGACGTCAGATGGATGCCGCCCTTCGTGAGCGTTGGACTCGATTGCGCCTTCGTCGTGTCGCCCGTCCCGATCTGCGGCGGCTGTCCCATGCAGCTCACGAACTGATCGCTGGTCATCGCGCAGGTCGCAGCCTGCGCCATCGCGATCTGCGCGGCGGCGAAGCGGACGGTCGATCCGGTGGCGGTCGCCTTGAGCGCCAGCTTCGCGCTCTCGACCGTCACGAAGAGCTGCTCGACGCCAGCCGTGTCGCCGAGCGTCCACACGCCGGGGCTGGCGACCCCGTCCACGGACGTCGATGCGACCGCGTTCGCGACACGGCCATTCGACGTTGCGGTGAACGTGATGGGAATGCCCGCGCGCGGCTTGCCGGCGGAGTCGACGAGCTTGACCGTCGGAGCGACCGGCAGCGTCGAAAGCACACTGCCCGACTGACTGTCGCCCTGCACGACGGTGAGCGCGTTGTACGACTTCACCGTGAACGTGGCCGGGTTGTGCGTCACCCAGCTGACCGGCGTCGTGCCATCGGCACCGACGACCGTTGCCGTGACCGTGTTGACGCCGACGTTCGGCCCCAAGATCCATTTCGCCGCGGCGATGCCCGACTGTCCGACGGTGGCGACCGATGGGTTCACCGTGCCGGCGCCCGCCGTGACGTTGAACGCGACCTTGGTGCCCGGTGCAGGGGCACCTTGCGGATTCTTGACGAGCACTCGAATGGAATCGGTGGGCGATGCGCCGGGCATGATCGCGTTCGGTGGGTTGAACTGGCTCGGCGCGATGTCGGCCGCGCCGAGCCACACGACCTGTACCGGAATGCCCTGTGAGGTGACGCCAAGCGCCGACGCGGTCACGACCGCGTTGCCAGGCACGCCCGTGGTGAGCTTGCCGTTCAAGTCAATGCTCGCGATGGAATCGGGAGTCGAGCGCCACGCGAACGGGACGGACACGACCTTGCCGGACGCGTCCTTCGCGACGGCGGTCAGCGAGTCCACGGTGCCTCGCTCGAGCACTCGCGGGCCGCCGTTGATCGTGATCGTGGCGATTTTGAGCGGCGTGGTCTGTTGGGTCAGGTCGCCGCCGCAGCTGGCGATGATGATGAGCGCGCCACACGTGATTGTGGCCAACGCACTGGATCTCGAGGACAATGGGTGTCTCAGCAGAGCCGAGGCGATTGCTCGCCACTTCAACGACATGACGCGCTCCGCAGTTGCAGGGGGAAGGCTCTTGGCACCGCGATCGGCACCACGACGACGACCGGCGCACGATCGGTGGAAGTGTCGGCGCCGGGCGGACCGAAATCAAACGACCGTGCGATGACGATCCAAGGGACGCGAATGTTTAACTTTAGTGCTCGCCACACGAAAGTTCTATGACAGCAAGGAACGGTTGGCGCGCGCTATTGTACATTGGTACACTGTGGCGCCGGTGACACACTGTGCCGTAGTAACGCAGGTTGCGGTAGTGCGTCCTTGGTTATTAGGCATTCGAGGGTGTGATGCGCACCGCGGCAGCGTCTGAAACGCGGCACCTCCTCGATCCGTTCACTCCCGCACGATTTCTCCTCAGCCCATTCCCATGTTGTCGTTTGTGGTTCGTCGGCGCGTCGCACTCGCTGGTGCGCTGGGTCCTCTGCTCCTCACCCAACGCGTCGCCGGCCAGGCGCCGGGAGAGAAACCGGTGACCGACTCGCGCGTGCAGCTCATGGCGCGTGTACGCGTCGCCGACAGCCTTGGTCGCCGCGAGGAAGCATTCCAGCTTCGAACGCGGTTGAATGAAGGCGATTTCGAAGTCGGCGATGTGATCATCGCCACCTACGAAGGACCGCAGCTCGGCCTCAATCGGCGCGACTCGCTCGTCGTCGCCGCCGGCCGCGTGCTTTCAATGCAGTCGCCGCTTGGCGATCTCGACCTGCGTGGCGTGCTCCGCGCCGAGGTCGCCGACATCATCACGCAGCGGGTTGCCAAGTATTTCAAGGATGAGGTCGTGCGCGTGGTGCCCCTGCTCCGGCTGACGGTGTCCGGCGCGGCACGATCGCCGGGCTTCTACCAGGTGCGGCCGGATGACCCGCTCAGCACCGTCATCATGCGCGCCGGGCAAGGCCCGAACGCGGACATGAAGAATGTCGTCGTAAAACGCGGTGAGCTGACCGTCTGGTCGAATGCGGACGTGCAGACCGCGTTCTCCGATGGACTTACCGTAGAGCAACTCAACCTCGAGCCGGGCGACGAGATCAACATCGGAGCCGACGCGAGCATCAGCGGTCGGGGCGCCTGGACGTATGTGTTTCAGATCGGCGCGACGGTGGTGTCGGCCTTCATCGTCCAGTATTTGATTCGGCGCCGCTATTAGCCGATCCTCATTAGGGAACGCATGGCCGCCCCTCAATTCAAGGTTTCGTGATTCACCATGTCTGACGAACTGCTTCCCGCAGCGCCGGCGAGCCAATTTGGCGAAACGCAGCTCCAGCCGTGGCAGGCCAGCCCCGAGCTTCCGGCGCTGGCGAAGTCGCCGCTCGAGCGTCCGGTCGCCGCGATCCGCCGTTACAAGTGGTTGATGTTGGCCGTGATGATTCTGTCGGCGGGTGCCGGCGTCGCGGCCACGCGCGTCGTGACACCGCAATACGAGGTTCGCGCGAGCATCATGATCGCCGCGCAGAGTCCGATGGACAACCAACGCACGGGACCGATCCGCGCCGGCGAACTGTTGAACGCGGACGACTGGGCGGGCCTGCTGCGCAGCTTCGTCATCACCGACGCGGTCGTGCGCGAGCTCTCGTTGTATCTGCAGATCGACAACTCGAAGCTGAACGCCGAGCTGTTCAAGGGCTTCAAGCTCGCGGAGTCGTACAGCGCAGGCGACTACGAGCTCGCGATCGATCGCACACGAAAGCGATGGACGTTGGTCAACGAGCCGGCCGGCACAGCGGCCGACAGCGGCACGGTCGCGGACTCGCTGGGCCGCCGGAACGGTTTCCTGTGGAAGCTGGATCCGGCAGCGTTTTCGGGCACGGGCGAGCGCACCGCACGGTTCACCGTGTCGACGCCGCGCGAGGCCGCGGTCGGCCTCATCTTCCGCCTCAACACCTCCCGAAGCCCTCAGAGCAACTTCCTGCGGTTGTCGCTGCAAGATCCAGATGGGAAGCTGGCTGCCACGGTCGTGAACACGTGGGTCCACAAATTCGTGGACGTCGCGGCGACGATCAAACGACGAAAGCTCGTCGATTACGCGAACACCCTCGAGGACCAGCTTCATACGGCGAAGCAGCAGCTCGAGGCCTCCGAAGTGGCCCTCTCAAGCTACCGGGTGAACACTATCACCCTCGGCGGCGAGCAGCGCGGTGTTCCGATCGCCGCAGGCATCGCACAGACCAACGACCCCGTGACGCGCGATTTCTTCACGAGGAAGATCGATTATGACGATCTGAAACACGACATCAGCCTCCTCGAGCGGCTGATCGCGAGCGCGGCGAAAGACAGCATTCCGAGCGATGCATTCCTGGAGATTCGCAGCGCGGCCAACTCGCCGGAGACGGCGACGCTGCGCACGACCATCGCCGAGTTCCACATGACGGAGAACAAGCTCGCGGAGCAGCGGACGGCATTGACCGACGATCATCCATCGGTCAAGCTGCTGGTCTCGCAGCTGTACAGCCTGAAGAAGGTCAAGATCCCTGGCTACGCGAGCGACCTATTGGCGTCGCTCAAGACCAGAGCGGTCGACGACAGCGTGCGTATCGCGGCCGCCGGCGAAAACCTTCAGAAAATTCCCGAGCGGACGATCGAGGAAGAACGGCTCACGCGCATCCGCGACGTGAACGCGTCCCTTTACGGCAACCTCCAGAATCGGTTCGCCGAAGCGCAACTTGCCGAGGCGAGCGCGACGCCCGACATCAGCGTGCTCGACACGGCGATCGCGCCACTGTCGCCCACGAAGAACACCGCATCCAGGCTGATTTTCGGCGCGGTCGGCGGCGGCATCGGCCTCGCGCTGGCGCTCGCCATTCTGCTCGATCGTCTGGACGGTCGCCTGCGTTATCCGGAGCAGGCCACGGGCGATCTTGGACTTCCGATCGCCGGCACGGTACCGCGGTTCCCGAAGGGTGGAATCAACCAGGATTCGCCGGAGCAGATGTTCCAGCTCGTTGAATCCTTCCGATCGCTGCGCATGAGCGTGATTCAGGCGAATCCGAATCACCAAGGCGCGGTCTCCGTCGCAGTCTCGAGCCCGTCGCCCAACGAAGGCAAGTCGCTCATCGCCGCGAATCTGGCGATGTCGTTTGCCGACGCCGGCCTGCGCACGATTCTGGTCGACGGCGATACGCGGCGTGGCGCGCTGCACGACCTCTTCGGGGTGCCGAACGCCGCTGGGTTGACCGACTTGCTCAGCGGCGCGGCGACGACCGCAGAAGTGATTCACCAGACGCCGCACGATTCGCTATACGTGCTGCCGTGCGGTCGACGCCGCCGCCGGAGTCCGGAGTTGCTGACGTCGTCTCGGCTCCCGCAACTTGTCGCGGAGCTTCGCGCGAACTACGACGTCGTGATCTTCGACACGCCGCCGCTGGCCGCCGGGATCGACGGGTATTCGATCGCCACCGCAACGGGAAGCCTTCTCGTCGTTTTGCGCGTCGGCTCAACGGCGCGTCGCATGGCCGGAGAAAAGCTTCGACTGTTCGAACGGCTGCCGGTCGACATCGTGGGCGCCGTGCTGAACGGCATCCAATTCTCGGACGGCTACGGGTACTACGGCTACGTGCCCGGATACGAGGCCGTGGAGGAGTCGGAAAGCACCGACATTGTCACAGCGCGGTAGCGGCGCAAGACGTTTTCGCAACACGATTTGACTGCAAACGGCGAGTTCGACCAAGAGTGGTCGGCTCGCCGTTTCGCCTATTGCGTGCGCTCGGCTTCTGCGCGCCTGTTGCGAGGACACACGTACTCTGTGGACTTCGCGCAACACTTCGGGGTGGTGTAACAGGATTTTGCTCCTGATCAAAGCAGCGCAAATCGTTGCCCAACACACACTTATGCATAATAGCACGGCTTCGACTCCGTAGCACGGGCGGTGCATAAGGCCGCCTTCGTTCCGCGGGGGGGTCTCGCCTCGCGTGGCAGCGAAACCAGCCGGACGGAGGCGGTGGGCAATGGGTACAGCCGTTACACATTTCGGCGGGTCAAAGCCCCGCGGGAATGCGTTGGAATACGCGACGTCCGGCGCTATTCGCGATGTCGCCATTGAACTCGTCCCGACACAGTTTGCCGACGCACGCATCTCGCTGGTCGAGACCGATCAGGTCTATCCGCGTGAGCGTTCGGAGACGCTCAACCGCGTCCTCAACTGCGCGATCGCGGTCGTCGCGCTCGTGGTGCTTCTCCCCTTGCTTGCGCTGGTCGCCCTCGCCATCAAGCTGACGTCGCGCGGCCCAGTGCTATACTCCCAGGTTCGCGTCGGCGTCGATCGGCGGTTTCGTTTGAAGACGGCGTACAATCGCCGCGGGTACGATCACGGCGGCCGCCTGTTCAAGATGTACAAGTTCCGCTCGATGCACGTGAACGCTGAAGCGGACGGCAAGGCGGTGTGGGCGCAGAAGTGCGATCCGCGCACGACGGCCGTTGGCCGTGTGCTGCGCAAGACGCGCCTCGACGAGCTGCCGCAGCTCTACAACGTGATCCGCGGCGACATGAACATCGTCGGCCCGCGGCCGGAACGCCCGACGATCTTCGCGCAGCTTCGAAAGGACATCCCGCTCTATCAACAGCGCCAGCGTGTGAAGCCGGGCATCACTGGTTGGGCGCAGATCAATCAGGCGTACGACTCCTGCCTCGACGACGTTCGCAGCAAGGTTCGGCTGGACCTGGAGTACGTCCAGCGCCAGAGCATCACGCACGATCTCCGCATCATGTCGATGACGCTCCCGGTGATGCTCTTTCGAAAGGGCGGCTGGTAGACCGCAGGAGTTCAGACTTCGCCCTCACCGTCGCGAGACGTGTCCGCCACCGTCTGGCGTCGGTTCTCAGCGACGGGATGGGCGAGCAAACTGCCGAGGCAGGATCATACACGAGCGGCGCCCCGCGCCTCAATTCCGGGGGCGCCGTTTCGGCATTCGAAGTCGACTGGCGGTACGAGATGCCTGCAGAGCCCCAACGCGAGAAACCGCGACGCACAACCGCATTTTACGCCCTCGCTGTCGTCGTGCGCCCGAGGACTTGAGTAATCTTGAGGGAGTATTTGCTAAGGCGCGCTAGGCGGGAGCACTCGGTTCGCCACGTTGGACGGGTTGAACCGTGCGTCGTTCAGACGCTCGAGTTCGCCATGGGCGCCCCCGCAACAGGCGCTCGGCTCAAATCGCTTCTTGCGAGTTCCGCAATCTCGACGGGTTGCGCAATGGGATCCGCCAATCAGGCGCCCAGCGTCGATGCAATCGTCTGAAACTGGAATTCGGACATCAGTCTCGTGAGGCGAGGCGTCGTCCGCGTAAGTCCACCGTAGTGGCGGATTCGAGTGTGCAGCGGGACGCGCAATCGAGGCTGCTCTGGATCGAGCTCCCACGGATGAACATAGAGCGTCGCCGGCTGACCGCGCTTCGACGCCGCTCGCACCGCCGAGCGCACCAACGAATACGGGAAGAGGCGTAGGTACGCACCTCCGCCCGCTGGGAGCACCATGGATCCGACCTTCAGCGTGGCGGGCGGAAACTCCTCCAACGGCCCGCTTGCCGTCGCGATGCAGTGTGGATCGCGAGCGCCGTTCAGGAATCCATAGCCGCGCCGGCGAACTGGAAATAGGCTGGAGTCATATCGATAGCCTTCTTCCACCAAGATGTCGAGCGCCCATTCGCCGCCACGAACAATCGAGAAACTCGGCGCGCGGTAGCCAATCACTGGTCGCCCAGTGAGGTCCTCAAGCTCGCGCTTTGAATCGCGCACAGATGTCCGAAACTGTTGAGGGGTCAAGGTCGAAACCCGTTCATGCCCCCAACCGTGAGAGGCGATCTCGTGGCCGGCCTCCGACAACCGGCGAATGATCGCCGGGTGGTACCGTGCTATCCACCCGAGAGTGAAGAACGTCCCGAGTACATTACCTTGGGCGCAGATGTCGATGAGCCTCGTCATCCCGCGCTCCAGACGACTCGGAATCTGTTCCCAGGAGCGTCGCGGCACGTGCGGCGCCAATGCGGAGACTTGAAAGTATTCCTCCACGTCCACCGTGAAGTGGTGCACAGTCCTCGACGTGATATTCACGGATCCGCGACCTGCCAACGGTTCCAGCGCCGGGGAACGCACCATTCGTCTCCTCAACGATCAAAGAAATCAAAAGACAGCTAGGACGAACGCCACGGCTGCCATTGGCGCTCTTGCACTTGTCTGAGCCCGGACAAGCGCGCTGGGTTCGCCGCACGCCTTCTCGAGGCCGGCTAGTGAATCTAAGCCATCGCGACCTGTGACGGGCACCGTTCGCATCGACGATGAACGGCGGCCGATGAGGGCGCCGAGGTAATTGCCGGTCTGGCGCCGTTGAACAAATACGACGACGCGCTGACGATCATTCTGGGAACCGGCAGCAGCGCGCTCGGCATTCTTCGAATTATCGGCCGTGATCGACTCCAGCCGCTCGTCGCCGAAGTCAACGATCCTCTGCTGGGCCGGCCCCGTTGGTTCCGCCCTGCACCGAACGCTCCGGGCGCGTTCAACGACGGCGTCTTCCAGAACTGGCTCGAAACAATGCCCGGTGATCGATCCGTCCTCATGCCGTGCTCCGACCACTGGGTGCGGCGTGTTGCCGAAGTAGGACCGCAGCTTCTGCCTCGTTTTCCTGGTCAAACGTTCTTTGTTCGTGAGAATGCGTGTTCTTTTTGGCCGTTTGTGGCAGTCTGTCGTACGCCCGTGTACTCTTAGGAATGTGCCCCCATCGTTTGTGAGGACGGCGCTGAGAGGTGCAAACCGATTTTGGCGCCGAGATCAGATCGGTGGTGAGGTCATTGCGCCATGGAACGAAGACGCTGCTTGGGCGAGGTCTCGCATCCGGCGTGGCGCCACGACATTTCGCCTATCCGTACGGCGGGATCAAGAGTATCCTCGAGCCGAACCGTGAACGCTCGCGTGAGGCCGGCTTCGCCTCGTGCGCATCCTGTCACGGCGGTACCGCGCGAGCCGGCACCGACCCTTTCCGGCTGCAGCGCATCCCTCCGGCGACGTGGTTTCGAACGCCGGAACAGTTCGTATTCGAGTTGTCGCCGGGGCGCGACTAGCTCGTTCTCGAGTGGCTGAACACGCTACGTTGTAGATGCCCCGCGCTTGCTGCTGGCACATCCATATCCCAACCCGGATTTCCGTGCTGTGAACACATTCGCGTTGCGTGATCGGGCGTACCTGCGAAATGGATGAGAGTTTCCTGAGCGGCGAGCCGGCGGCGAAGACGGCCTTGGGTCGGATGGGCCAAGTGGCGGGCTCGGTGGCAAGATGATCTCACATCCAGCCGCCCGAACGCGTTCGACCAGGCGCAGACCGGGCGTCTTGGCAGCCCTCACGGTACTGTCGTTCTCGCTGGGAGCCTGTCACTCGGAATCCTGCTTCAGCAACGAAAAGGGCTGGTCCAGCAGCTGCCCTGGCGCGTCCGGGGTCGATACGACCCCGCCGTCGGTGGTTTCCGCAGGCGACGCATACGTCACGGGCTTTCCGAGGGCAGAGAATCCCTTCTCCGACAATGGTCGGTGGATCAATGGCGGCGACGCTGGCCTAGATTGGCAGAATGTGCGGACCGTACCGGGCAAGGCGTTCGCAACGGACTTCGCCACCGGTTATAACGACGCCGTCGCCGTCCTGAGTGCGTCGCTTTCACCGAATCAATTCGCGCAAGGTACCGTGACACGCGCCCCGGGTTACAACCCGACGGTCAAGCATGAGATCGAGCTACTACTTCGATTCAAGATCGAGCCGCATCGCGCCCGCGGGTACGAAGTCCTTTGGGGAATGAACGGAGAGATCTATATCGTACGCTGGAATGGTCCGCTCAACAGCTACGCGGCGCTCGCAGGGCGCGCAGATATGGGGCCGGGCCGCGAGGGCGATCGACTTCGCGCCGAAGTTTTCGGAACTATGATTAGAGTTTACAGAAACGGATCCCTGGTGCTGATGGCATCCGACAGCACGTGGAAGGATGGACAACCCGGTATGGGCTTCTGGCCGAAGCCCGGTGCGACCATTGACGCCTATGGCTGGACGGACTACCAGGCTGGGAGCCTCGCGCTGCTCGGCGCACCCGCCGAGAACGAAGGTCCCAAGCAGCCCAAGCCTTAAGTCGACGCACCAGCTGGGTCGGTCTGGCCAACCATGGGCTCGAGCCAGACACTCCGCCAGAAGAGCGGTTCCCACTGAGAGTTGAACAACTGCCGCTCACCTGAGAAGTGTACGTCTCGAAGAATGTACGCAGGTGTTTTCATCGTCAGCATCTCGCCGCTGACGATGTCGATCAAGTCGCGAACCTCCGACTGCACGACGCACGGCTGATTGCAGAACTTCATCATATCGGGTTCGAACCACATGCCACGATGCATGAGCGCGTCGTTGAGGGTCGACCAGATTGCTCTCGGCGACCGAACGACGACCTGATCTCCTGGCTGAAGCGAACCGGGATCTGCTGGGCGGCTTCTCGGTTTGACGGTGCCGAGGCACGGATAGGGGACCGCGCCGCGACGATACTGAAACGTGACGAACAAGTGCGTCAGCCAGCCAACTATGAACGCGGGCACCGTCACGTTACCCGCAATCAGCGGTCGGAGCCTGTCAACGACGTCGAATCGCGCCAGCGGGTGCGACGCGTCGTGAAGCTCTGTCAACTGGCAGGTGTAACGGCCGTCGGCCGTGGTCGAGAGCTGAACGAATTTCGTGACCGGGGCCAGTGCGCCCGTCGGTGCACGAGGCCGGTGTTCGTCGTCTGGCTCAAGGCGCTCGAGCCATGCCGACTTCCAGATCATGTGGCAAGCTGCGCTGCATCCACCGTGGCAGCCGCCGTCGCACACGGCGCCGAGCAGCAGAACCGCACCAGGCATGTAGCGCATGCCCCGCGTCTTCCGATGGTCGAACAGGCGGTGCATTGCGCGAAACACTCGGAAGCGCCGACCGCATAACACTCGCATCTCCGGCATGAACGGCAACCCTTCGAGCCGGCCGCTTGCGTCCAGCGTTGCCTCGATCTCTGGCCAGCTTTTGACGGCTACAACGTCGCCGACGATGAGATCGTGGCCCAGGGTTCGTCGGGCAAGCCAGCGGCGCAGCCTGCTGCGCTTCGGCAAGCCGGCGCGTTCGATCGCTCGGGGGGCGCGGCTGGCATTGAGCTTCAGAAACAGGTCCGCATCGCCCTGAGCATCGCGGTGACACCGATACAGCACGAGGCTGCCGGCAACCGCGAGTGTTAGACCCATGACCGCAACAACGCCAGTGAGCACGCCCAACGGTAGCCAGAGCACCGGTGAGAGCCCGTGCATCGTCGCCGCCTGAAGACCGCCGGCGCCGAACACGGCCACAGCAGCGATGAGTACGGTCTTGAGATAGCTGGTGGCAAATGGGGGAAACCCACCCCAGCCGAGGGACGCCTCTTCCAAAGGTGATGGGGACCGCACGAACGCCACGGCTAGAGGGACGGCCTCACCGCGGGCGCGTGGGCCTCAGTGCGATGAAACACGTTCCAAACGGGATAAACCAACAGTTTGAGCGTGAACGGCAGATACCGCGCCCCATCAGGGCCAGCTAGAGATCTCACATGGTACGACCACGCCTTCGCGAACAAGCCACGCTTGGCGAACTCCCAAGATACATAGTGGCACTCCAACCGATAGCGACGGCCAATTCTCGCGACGTATGGCGTACGGGTATACGCTTCCAACAACCGGCTCCATAGGTCAGGACTGGCCGTCGCAAACTCGAAGTGCTTCGACAACGAGTTAGGCGTGTCGGCGTAGTAGCGATAGGTTGGCGTCTGGAGAAATCCAAAGCGGTACGTTCGAGCAAGCAGCAGCGCGGCCAAAGTCCACTCGAAATGCCGAAACTGCGGATCGAATACCGACAGGTCGATCGCCTTGGCCCTGAGCGTCAGCGAGCATGCTCCCCACGCCAGCGACATCATTGCATCGACCGTATCAGGCGGCAATTGACCGGGGGTCGGAAAGATCGGCGTGACGATCGACCCATCCACCCTGAGTCCATCTGTCACGAGTACATCCACGTCGGGGTGCTCGCGGAAATACGCCAGCTTGACCGCGAAGGTGTCCGGCAGGAATTCGTCGTCATCGTCGAGGAACGCGAGGAATTCGCTGTCCGCCAGCTCAGCGCCCACGCGGCGCGCCAACGGATAGGAGCCCGACGTCAATCGAACCGAACGGACGTCAGCACGGCTTCCGAGCCACTCCATCACATCGTCACTGACCCGGGCACCGTTCGCAACGACGATGATTCTATAGGCATGACCACGGGCCATGTCGCGAACGGAGTCACAGGCGCGTTTCAACTGCTCGAACCGCGCCTCGTTGCACATGGATGCGATCACGACCGTCAGCACCGGCCGGCCCCCGCGCGATGCAATCTCTTCCATCTAAGAATTGTACTTGTCAAAAATTGTACTTGTCCGACAGCCCCAAAGCGCGCTCCGTTGCGAGCGTGATATCACGAACCAGAACGTCGCGACCCCAACGCGCGCTGCGGCCAAGGAGACGGAGCACCTCGAGCTTCTTCTGCCTCGAAATCGGGGCGTGCATGAGCGCCCGCAGACGCTCGAAGGACCATTTCCAGTTCGGGAATACGAGCCCGGCGTTCGAATTGGGCTCCACCCATTTCTTCATTTCCTTCGTCGTCTTCACGAAGTGCATGGCGCCCTTGTGGTAGCGACGCAGCAACACGGGACCGGTCGGTTGCACCATCTTGCCCCACAGCGCGAGCTCCCAGTTGAAGACGAAGTCCCAGCCAATGTAGTCTGCCGAAGTCCGGATCTTCCGAAGGGTCCCGGCGCGGAAAAGTCCGAAGGCGATCACCATCTGGTAATTGCCGAAGAGCACCCCATGGGCGCGTTCCACGACGTCGTCCTGCTGAAGGTCGAGTGCCCGCTGCATGGAACCGGTGACCTTCCCTTCGTCATCGATGTTTTGGGTATCGGGGACGACCGCCTCGACATCAGTGCGCGTATCCAGGACGTCCACCATCGCCCGAAGAAGTCCTGGCTCTATGATGTCATCCGCCGCTGCCCAGCGGAAATACTGATCAGGCCGCTCGATCCCCTCCATCACTCGGCGGTGATTCCACAGGATGCCGCGATTCTCGGGGGAGCGCCAATAGATGACTCGGTCATCTCTCTTGGCATACTCCAGACAGATAGCCTGCGTCGAATCAGTTGACCCGTTGTCGGAGATAACCAGGTCGAAGTCCGAGTAGGACTGGGATAGGTGACTCTCGATCGCGGCGCAAAGGAAGCGCTCGCCGTTGTACACGGGAAGGCCAACGACCACTTTGCGTTTGCTCATCCGGTTCTCTCGGTGGGGTAATGCCGTCTGCGCTGGCTGGTGCGGTCGCAAATCCTGGGCGCAATGCGACGGCTACCACCTATAGTGTCGGCAACTCATCACTCAAATCCCACTCAGATTGTGACGACGTGTTACGGGCGCATGCAACGCTGCGTCGGATTCAATGTCTCTCGCCGAACTGCGACAGTAAAGACAAGAAATTAGAATACATTACGCTGAGCGCCTCCCTCGTATGGGCCACCTATGAGCGCGCAGTCAGCCGTACCAGCGAATCGGCCGCTTCCTCAATGCAGTCCTGAATGTCTGCCAGAAATCATAGCAGCGAGTCCTCCGCTCCGACCGCCGCCGAGGCAGGAGCGAGAACGAGTTCCGGCTTCGGCCCAGACCAAGCAGGCGCCACTGCCCCACGACGGACGTCGCGGGCGTCTGGGCTGAAAAATGTGCTTTCCAACTGGGGAGTTTTGGTAATCACGTTGGCGGTGACGTTCTTTCAGTCGCCGTTCATCGTTCGCAGCCTTGGGAACACCTACTACGGCCTGTGGGTCCTTGTCGGGTCTCTCGTCGGATACCTTGGACTGCTCGACTTCGGCGTTCGCTCGGCCGTGACGCGATATATCGCGCGTCTACACACCGAGCATGCGGACGACAAGGCCTCGAGCCTCGTCTCGACTGCAGTCAGGGTCTTCGGGGTGCTGGGCTTGGCAGTCCTGGTCGGGTCGGGCGTGATCGCGGGATTCATCATGCCGCGATTCCACTTCGGGCCGGACGAACTCAAACTCGCCCGCATCCTAGTTCTGATCAGCGGTGCAACGCTGGCCGGATCCATGGTCAATGGTGCATTCGGTGGCGTTGTCATCGGTCTTCAGCGTTTCGATATCACCGCCACAATCGACGTCGTGATCGGGCTCGCGCGCGCCGCGGTAGTCTACGTTGCTCTGAAAGCCGGCTTTGGGATCGCTGCGTTGGCACTCATCCAGCTCGTTGAGGCCGTGACGCGAACCGTGGCCACTTATCTCGCTGCGAGGCGGCTGTATCCCGAGCTCCGCATGCAATCTGCATGGAATCGCGAGTGGGCCAGGGAGATCTTCTCATTCAGCGCACTTTCGACGCTCATCAACTTTTCGGGGACGCTCGTCCTCTATAGCGACTCGCTCGTGATCGGGGCGTTCCTGCCAGCCGCACAAATCGCGCTCTTTTCGATCGCGAGCATGCTCACCGACTACACCCGTTCGATTACTCGCGGCGTCTCGATGACCATGACCCCCCGAGTCGGCGCAATGGAAGTCGGCCACGACCTGGGGGTCATCGCTGCTGTCATTCTGCAGGCTTCACGCCTGACCACCCTCATCATTCTGCCGGTCGGGATCACCTTTCTGATCCGGGGACCAGAATTCATCGGTCTCTGGATGGGCGCAGGCTTTGCCGGGCCGTCAGGGGTGGTGCTGCGGATCCTCACGATCGCCCTGATTTTCCAGCCCACGATGCACATCATGGGTGCCTCGCTCTTTGGCTTGAGTCATCAGCGGAGTGTCGTCCCGCTCGTGGTCGCCGAGGCAGTGGTCAACATGGCCCTCAGCGTCGTACTGATCCGGCCGTTCGGCATTGCCGGCGTCGCGTGGGGCACGGCCGTTCCGAGTCTGATTTCCTCGCTCATTCTCTTCCCGTTACTGAGCAGGAAGCTTCTTGGCATCCGGGTGTGGTCGTACAATCTTGAGACTCGAATCCGCCCACTGCTGGCCATGGTGCCGTTCACCATCGGCACGCTACTGGTCAAGCGCTTCGCACCTATCCACGGCCTCATCGGCTATTTTGCATGGGTCGCCGCGATACTGCCGCTCGCAGCGGTCGGGGCCTGGTTTGTCGGCCTCGATCCAGCAGAGCGCAAGCGAATCCTGGCGATGGTTCGCGGGTGGCTCGCGCTGGGACGTTCGTTAGTCGGTGCACGCCCGGCCGACTCATGACCTGAGGGCCTCCGTTCGCGGGCCTGTAGCTGACGCCGGAACCTGCCATGTGACGAACGGTGAGCAGCCGTTTTTCAAGGCTGTTGCCCACCGCTACGCAATATTCTCAGATCGATTCTTCGCCACCGCTGGCCAACGAACACTGAAGTTGCCGGCGGCCGTTCCCCGTGAGGGCAAGAACGCACGAGCTATCGGGCGAGCGCCTCGCGCGCGGCGCGCTCCCCGCTGATGAAGCTCTCATCCGTCCACATGTAGCCCCAGTCGCCGTATCGCCCGCAGAAGTGGACGCCGACGTCTCTGAGATAGCCGTGGACGGTCTTCAATGCCTCGGCACGATCGAGATCGAAGATGATGTTCGCGTACGGAACGAGCATCGCGTTCTTGTGAAGAATCTTCTCGTCCTCGCGCAGCAGCCCGCACTTCTTGAGGTCCGCGATCACCGGCTCGATCAAGCTCTCCGGCGACTGCATCAGCGGACGGTACTTGTTCGAGAAGTAGACCTCGGCCTGAATGCTGCCCTTTCCAGCCGGCACCGTCGAGCGTGAGAGCATGTGCGGAAAGCTCAGACGCGTGAAACAGATGTCGTCGTCGTAGAAATACGTCATGTGCGCGTTCGACAGATCCTCGCGATCGACGCCCACGTTGACGAGCACGCAGGTGGAGCAAGCGAGCTTCGCGGCCGCCTCGAGGACGTCCTTCGGCGTTCCCGCCATCATCGGAACGATTTTATCGAGCGGAATCGACGATACGACCTCGTCGTACTTGTCGACGCGGCCGTTGCCGAACGTCATCTCCTTGGTGCGCGTGTTCAGCGCTACGAGCTTGTGGTCGAGCTTGAGATCTGCCGCCGGCGGAAACTTCTTGAGATATGAAACGAATCCGCCCTGCTTGGGATAGCGGAAGTGCGTGATGTAGTGGACGTTCGGCGCCGCCGGCGAGAGCGCGCCCTGTAGCACCTGGGTCAGGTTCGGCTTGTAGATACGAGGCCCGAGCCAGTCCGTGCTCATGTTGTCGGCGGTCGTCAGGTGGTACTTCCGCGCGTACTGCATCGGGAACAGCTCCGAGAACGTCTTGCCAAAGCTGGCGAGGAGCCAGTCGGCATAGGTGCGAATCGGCTGTTCCGGCGCGTTTTGAACTCCGACGAAGTCCTCGATCACCTTCACGACCACGTCGGTCGGCAAACCGTGCAGGTGCAGCTGCACGGGGTGCGTCGGCCAGTACCCGCGCCAGTAGTTGTTCAGATTGATCTGTACCGTCTCGAACTGCCCATCCACGTTCTCCGCGAAGAGCTGCTGGATGCGCTCATCCTTCGTGAACGAGATGTGTGGGCCGATGTCGAAGATGAACCCGGTATCGTGGCGGAACGACGCCGTGTGGCCGCCGTAGTAGGAGTTCTTGTCGTACATCGTCGCACGCACGCCTTCCCTCTGCAACTGATGGGCGGCGCCCCAGCCCGCCATGCCGGTGCCGAGGACTGCTATTTTTTGCATTAATATTTCCTCATAGACCATTCAGTCAGTCGACGAGCTCAGACGAGCATCGCCTCATATCGGGCGATCTGCTCGCGCGTGCGACGGCCGACGTCCCCGGACGCGTTCCAGAGCGTGTACCATTCCACGATCCAATCGAGCGCCTGCTCGAGGCCCATCACCGGGCGCCACCCGAGTTGCGCCATGACCTTCGTGATATCGAGCCGCAGGGTCGCAGCCTCGGCGTCATGCGCGGCGTCATCGCGTACCCACGATGCGCCATTCCCCCAGCGCTTCGCCATGTGATCGGCAATCCATGCGACGGGCTTTGCGTCCTCGCTCGCCGGACCAAAATTCCAGCCCGTTGCGAAGGTACCCCCGTTCGTTCCGGCGAGGCGCTCGGCGACCATCAGATAGCCGCGCAGCGGCTCGAGCACGAACTCCCATGGACGGATGCCGCCCGGACTTCTGATCGGACAGGGCTGGCCGCCCACGAACGCGCGAATCAGATCCGGGATCAACTGGTTTGCCGTCCAATCGCCACCGCCGATGGCGTTGCCGGCGCGCGCGCTCGCCAATCCCACGCCGTGCGTCGCGGGACTTCCCGGCGGAAAGTACGAGAGACGGAACGACGTCGTCACGAGCTCAGCACACCCCTTCGAGTTCGAGTACGGATCGTCTCCGCCCATCCTGTCGTCCTCGCGATACGCAGGACCCGACTCGCGATGCTCATAGCACTTGTCGCTCGTGACGTTCACGACCGAACATGGCCTTCCCAATCGGCGAATTGCCTCGAAGAGGTGTACCGTGCCCATCACGTTCGACGAATACGTGCCGATCGGATCGGCATAGCCTGCTTTCACCACCGACTGCGCCGCCATGTGGATGACGACGTCCGGCCGGCATTCGTCGATGGCGCCCTTCAGCAGCTCATAGTCGCGAATGTCGCCCTCGATGGATCGCATCCCTGCGGCAACACTCGCCTGCTCGAACAGATTTGGTTCCGTTGGCGCGGCGAGCGCGAAACCAGTGACGCTCGGCGCCAAGCGATTGAAGCCACAGCGAGAGCCAACTTCCCTTGAAGCCGGTGTGGCCCGTCAGGAAGACGCGCCGACCGCGCCAGAACGCGCGATTCAGATCACCCGAAGACCGGCCGATCGCCACCTCAGCCATTCGTCTTGCCGTTGTCCTTCCAGATCTCCCACGGCGGCGAGCCTTTCGCGACCAGAGCGTCGAGCTGCTGCTTGTCCTTGAACGTGTCCATCGCCTGCCAGAATCCGTTGTACTCGTACGCCATCAGCTCGCCTTTCTCGATCAGGCGATGAAACGGCGCGTCGACGAGCTCTTCGCCGTCGTGGAGATAATCGAAGATCGATTGCCGGAAGACGAAGAATCCACCGTTGACGCGCAGATTCGTGCTGCGAATGTCGGTGAGCTCGTTCACGACGCCGTTGGTCGCCGTCACATAGTGGAAGCTTTGACTGGGTGTGACGCTAATGAAACCCGCGGTGCGCTTTTCCGCCCGGAACGCCTCGATGAACCGGTCGAGCGGCAGATCGCTCACGCAGTCGGTGTAGTTCGCGAGGAACATCTCTTCGCCTGTGAGAAAATGCCGAACCTTGCGCAACCGCTCGCCGATCGGCGTCGACAAACCTGTGTCGACGAACGTGATCGTCCAGTCATGAATGTCGCTTCCGAGAAGCTCCACGCGATCGCCGCCCTCGCGAAGCACGAAGTCGTTCGACAGCGCTTCGTTGTAGCTGAGGAAGTACTGCTTGATCACGTCCGCGCGGTATCCGAGACAGAGGATGAAATCCTTGTGCCCGAAGTGCGCATAGTACTTCATCAAATGCCACATGATCGGCCGATAGCCGAGCGTCGCCATGGGTTTCGGGATGTTCTCGTCGTAGTCGCGCAGGCGCGTGCCGAGTCCACCGGCGAAGAGGACGACCTTCACTGGGCCCCCACCGCCGACATCGTTGGCCGCTCCCGTCCGGCGAGGGGCCACGCCTTCAACTGCTCCCGCCAGAGCCTGTCGCTCAGACGCTCAGCCGGCATCGTGACATCGTCGACAGTGAGCATGTGATCCCTCTTGACGTCGTGCTTGAGCAGACAGCCTTCAGCAAGGCCGATCGGCAGCGCGTTGGCCGCGCGGGCCGTCGAGAAGTTTTCGATCAGGCCGTAGGCGGTGAAACCGCCGATTCCATCGAGGCGCTCGCCGGCGCGCATGTCCTTTTTCGCCATCGCGACAACCTCGCAACGCGGGCCGTCGAGCGGCGTGACCGTCGGATCGTTGAACAGGGCGGCCCGGCCGATGGTCGACGCGATCTGAAGGTGCGGAAGGTGGAACGGCGTGTAGAACACGTAGAAGGGCCCCGCGCCCATCTTGTAGTAGGCCAACTGCGCGGTTTTGAGCGGGTTGTCCTCGTGAATCACGACGAACGCGCCCGTGTGCGGCGCGGCGCCCAGCGCGTAGTCGACGATTCCGCCGTCGAGCATCGCTTCGGCCGGCAGACGTTCGGCCATTTCGCTTCACGTCCGCGCACTTCGGTCCGTACATCCCGCGCCGCCCGACGTGAAAACCGGTCGCGTTGGCGAGAACAGTCGTCTCCATCGAGAGCTTCGTCGCATCCGCAAATGACGTGACCTTCCACGGGTCCTGGTCGTTCTTCCGCGCAAACTCGGCCTGGGTGTCCGGATTCCGGTAGTAGTCGACCATTCCTTTGATGTTGCCCGCCGCGACTGGCCGCAGCCCGAGCGAGCTCACGTAGCGGAACAGCGTCATGGCGACGCCCGGTTCATCGCCGTCGGTGTTCGTCAGGACAACGCCCGCCGCATCGGCTTTCTTCTTGAGGATCGGTCCCAGAAGCGAGTCGAGCTCGGCGTTCACGATGACCGTGTGCTTGCGGTGCTCGATTGCGTCGAGAGTGGTCGCGGCGCCGAACTTCGACCGTACCCGTAACCTCGAGCACGATGTCGATTTCCGCGCACCGGATGAGCACCGACGGGTCGTCGGTCAGTACCGGAACCCCGCGACGGATCGCATCGGTTGCGCGATCGGCCGAATCGGCGGTCGCCCAGCTCTCGATGCCTGCCTCGCGAAAGGCCCGCTCCGCATTTTTCGCCGTACGGTTGGCGATGCCGGCGAGCCGAATTCCGGGGACGGGAGTGCCAAGTTGCAGCGCGATCGCCCTTCCGGTGGCGCCCGCGCCGATCAGGGCGACGCGAATCGGTCGCTCCTCTGCCTGGCGTCGCTTTAGTGCGGTATCGACTGTCATTGTCTGAAAGAATTGGGATCGGGATGAAGAAGCGGCCAGTTTCGATCTTGCTCCGACATCGATATCGGCTGCAGCGGCCATCGAACGCCAACGGTCGAATCGTCGAATCGCAGTCCACGCGCTGAAGACGGCGCGTAGCGAGCCGAGGTCATATAGTAGATCTCGGTGTTGTCCTCGAGCGTCTGATAGCCGTGCGCGCAGAGCGGCGGGATATAGAGCATGCGCCCATTCTCGGCACTGAGCTCGACACCGAACCACTGACCGTAGGTTTTGGAGTCTGGTCGCAGGTCGACCAGCACGTCGAAGATGGTTCCCCGGGTGCACCGCATCAGCTTCGCCTCGCCGTGCGGTTCCACCTGATAATGCATCCCGCGCAGCGTGCCTTTCCTGGTGCTCAGGCCCATGTTGGCCTGAACGGGAACGAACGCGATGCCGTGTGCCCGGAATTCGTCAGTACACCAGCTACGCATGAATCGGCCGCGATCGTCGAGATGAGGCGTCGGATCGATCGTCCACGATCCCGAAATCGGCGTCTGCGTGAAATGCACGAAATCAGTCCTTTCCGGCTGGGCGGCATCGCTGCCCGGTTAGTCTCACGGCAACCGGTCGGGCCGCCACTTACCGTGATCGAGGGATGCGAAGAATACATCGATCTGGCCGCCAGCCCGACAGCAAAACGATGTCGAAGGATGTATCCATTCGTGCCACTATGCACCGGCGCGCCATGCCTCGCCGGTCAGATGTGAATCGCCTACACACGGAGGCAGAGCTTCCGTATGTGGAAACCCTCGGCATATCCCGTTGGAGAGGCGCACTCGACGCCGCGAATACGCATCAGCCCCTCGAACGTCTCGGGTGAGAACCAGCGCTTGTCGCGTTGCGTGCAGAAGACGTCCATCAGCACCGCAATTTTCCGCTGCCGCATCTCGTCATCGATCGGGACGAATACGTTGGGCGTGCCCAGATCTCCGTCGTATTTCGGTATCTCATATTCGAGAATGAGATGATCGCGGAACGTGTTCCAGGTCAGCTCCGATATCACGCGATGATCCTGATGGCGGTCGTCTCCGCGGTGAGTGAAGACCACGTCGGGGACGAACCGCGCCTTGATCTCCTGAAACTCGCGCTTGATGGCAGCTCCTTCGTACGGAAAGAAGCTGTCGGTAAACCCGTAGACGTCGACCTGCTGCGACGCGGCGCCGGCCAGGACGACGCCAGCGCTCCGGCGGGCTTCAGCCTCACGGTCACCCGTCGCGCCGAACACCGCCCAGTGCACGTCGACCTTCAAATCGCTGTTGACCAGGCCCAACATCGTCGCCCCACAACCGATCTCGACGTCATCGGAATGCGCGCCCAGGCATAGCACGCGCAGGGTCTCTCCGTCCGATGGCCGGAGCGAGAGCATCTTCATGCGTGACTCCTCCAAAGGGTAGCTTTCACGATCGGCACGAGGCCGATCGCGCCCGCCGCGCCGGAGCGTAGGCGCATCCTGCTGGCAACGGCGCGTCGCGGTCCCTCCATCTGATTGCCGAGAAGGCGTACTCGCGCGTATCTACCGGAAATCGCACTACGGACAGCAGCGTGGCTCCGAGTCGCGCGCGATGGATCAGTGTCTCTCACCGGACAACGTCGCGGCACTTCGCGAATCCGAACGCGGCCCGAGCTCGACTTCATCGTCGCTGCGGACAGAATCGTCTCGTCGCCTCGCCTCGTTCGCGGAGACAAGGAGAAGGGAAAAAGAATCGGAGAAGACACGGACGACCTTGCCGCGGGTGCGCCGACCTGCGCGATCGACAAGAGCGCGGCGAGCTTCCCTGATCGCATTGCTCGCTGATTGGTGCTCGATGAGTGTAGGTTCGTACGATTGGCTGTAACTTCGCAAGCAGTCGACTATCTTGCGACAAGTCCTCTCGAGTCCGCCGAGACGCATACGAGGACGGCCGGACGGGGTCGGACGAAACAGGCGCGCGGTCATCGCCGGAATGCGTGCTGTGATGCTGCCCACGCCGCGCTCCTTTTCGAATAGCGTGACCGCGCGCGCGACGGATCGCCCCGCGAGAGCGCGTGCCGGCGCGAGACCGATGCCACGCCCATGACAACGACCAAAAATTGTCCAGGCTCATGCCTGGAAGGTGAATGACGGAACGTCGACCACGGGCACGATTCGCGACCGACGCTCGGACCGCGCCGACACGCTCGCGGGCCCTTGGGATCTGCACGCCAACTGCCCATAATTATCGCAGTCTCGTCCCTTTCGCGGCACATTGAGTCGGTGTCGATGTTCGAGCACTTCGCGCGCGCACGGCCACTTCAGGGCCTGCGAGCCACCTGTACTGCGCCACGTCTGCGCGCCAGAACGCGCCGCCATCGACAATCTCTCGATGTAAAACGCTCGTCCATCCGCCGCGGATCGCGCGTGACTGAGCGTCACGGCGGCTCGTCTGATTGTGTCGATCAGTCGTGGCGGCAACTCCCAACAACACATTCGAGCTCCATGGATATTAGCGTTTTCGGCCTTGGCTATGTGGGAACAGTCTGCATGGGGTGTTTCGTCTCGCAGAAGCACACGGTCATTGGCGTCGACGTCGCACAGCCGAAAGTTGACGAGCTGAACGCAGGCGTCGCGCCGATCGTCGAGCCCAAGCTGCCGGAACTTATCGCCGAGGGCCACAAGGCCGGACTGCTCCGCGCGACGACCTCGGCCGCCGAGGCGATCAAGGCGACGAGCATCTCGCTCGTCTGCGTCGGCACGCCGAGCCAGGCCAACGGCAACCTGGATTTGAAGTACATGAAGCGCGTATGCGAAGAGATCGGCGACGCGTTGCATGACAAAGCCACGCCGCACCTCGTAGTGCTGCGCAGCACCATGCTGCCGGGCACGACCGAGGACGTGTTGGTTCCCATTCTCGAAAAGCACTCGGGAAAAAAAGTTGGCCAAGGATTCGAAGTCTGTTACAACCCCGAGTTCCTGCGCGAAGGCACCTCGGTGTACGACTTCTACAATCCTCCGAAAATCGTCGTCGGCGAATCAAGCCCCGACGCGGGCAACCGACTCATGGAGCTCTACGCCGGCATCGATGCGCCGGTGATCCGCAGCTCGATCCGCGTCGCAGAGATGGTGAAGTATTGCGACAACGTATTCCACGCGCTCAAGGTCAGCTTCGCGAACGAGATCGGGAACCTCTGCAAGCGAATGGGCCTCGACGGCCACGAAGTGATGTCGGTGTTCTGCGAGGACCGGAAGCTGAATCTATCGCCCGCGTATCTCAAACCCGGTTTCGCGTTCGGCGGCTCGTGCCTGCCGAAGGACCTGCGAGCGCTGACATATCAGTCGAAGAGGCTAGATCTGGATACCCCCGTTCTCAACGCGATTCTCGCCAGCAACGCGGCGCAGGTGCGCGTCGGACTCCACATGATCATGGCCCTCGGGAAGAAGCGGATCGGCTTTCTCGGCATGGCGTTCAAGCCGGACACGGACGACATGCGCGAAAGCCCGCTCGTCGAGGTGATCGAGACGCTTCTCGGTAAGGGCTATGCGGTGCGGATCTACGACCGAAACGTCTCGACCAGTCGCTTGATCGGCGCGAACCGTCGTTTCATCGATGAGCACATTCCCCACCTGTCGTCGCTGCTCGTGGGGGACACTGATTCACTGATCACGGGCGCCGAAGTCATCGTCGTCGGGTATCAGTCGCCGGAATTCGCCGAGGCATTGCGGCGCTTACGCCCTGAGCAGACGGTCGTCGATCTCGCGCGTCTCGCGAAGGAAGTCGACACGCCAGCCCATTACGAAGGGATTTGCTGGTGATGGGATCGAAGCCGCGCGCGCGCGGAAGCCCCGCTGCTCGGACGCCCCAGTGAAGATCTTGGTCGTCGGCAGCGAGATCCCAGCGACGTCGAATATGCCGGGGTCTCCGCGACTCTTCAGCCTGTGCCGGCATCTCGCTCGGCGGCACAACCTCACGCTTGCGACGCTGTCGCGGTCACCGGAGCGTCAAGCAGAATTCCTCGCCGATCCTGAGGTCGAGAACGTCTTCGACGATGTCGTCTTGCTCCCGAACGCGCCGGCGTTCGGATGGCTCGGCGCGCAGAAGCACCGCATCCATCAGGCGCCGTTTTTCATCACGCGCCATCGCACGCCGCAGTTCTACGCCGAGCAGTGCGCGCGCATTCGCGACATGTATTTGCGCGGTGCTTTCGACGCCATCTTCGTCGACAATCTCTGGTCCGCGCAGTATGTCGAAGGCGCCGGGCTCGGCTGTCCCGCGATCATTGATCTGCACGATAGCATCACGCTGCTCACCGTTCGAACGCGGCGGCGTGAGCGGAGCTGGCTGCGTCGGCTGAGCCTGTCCTTCGCAATCCGCAGTATCGGCCAAATTGAGGCGGAGTTGAGCCGGACGTTCGGCGCCGTGATCGTCAATTCCAATGTCGACGAGGCCTATCTCCGAAAGCTCAATCCGGCGGCGAACACGTTCACCATCGGCAACGGCGTCGACAGCAATTTCTTCGGGCCGGGCGGCGGCGAACCTGACTGGTCGAAAGTCGTCTTCACCGGCGTGATGACATACGGGCCGAATGAAGACGCAGCAGTCCACTTCGCGGAGACCGTCCTCCCAGTCATTCACCAACGCCGGCCCGAGGTTCAGTTTTGGGTCGTCGGCAAGGATCCCGGTCCCAAGGTAAAGGCGCTGGCGTCCCGACCTGGCGTTCACGTAACGGGCAGCGTGCCGGACATTCGGCCGTATGTGTGGTCGGCCGGTGTCGTCGTATCTCCGCTGCGCTTCGGGACCGGCGTCAAGAATAAGCTGCTCGCGGCGCTGGCAATGAAGAAAGCCGTGGTTGCGACGACGCCGACGATTGAGGGCCTGGAGGTCGTCGAGGGACGCGACCTGCTCGTCGCCGACGAGCCGGCCGATTTCGCCGCGAAGGTCCTGCAGCTGATCGAGAACCCGGAGTACGGGCAGCGTCTGGCAGAGAGCGGCTGTGCCTTTGTTCGCGAGCGCTACACATGGGAGAGCAGCGCTCAGCGGCTGGAACAGGTACTCCTCGACGTGGTCGACCGAGCCGGAAGAAACGCTCTGGCTCGGTAATCGGCGTTGGGTCGCTCAAGGCAGGACGTCGTGTCCCGCCGTGGGCCTGGCTTCGCGCCGGCCGCCGGATTGCATGCGCCGCAAGATGCGGTCACCTCACGGATGAGCTTAGCAGGCTACCTGATTCCCGATTCCCAGCGCATTCAGGTACGGCACGTCATCCGAGCTGGCGCTGGTGTTGGTCAACCCGATTCTTCGATAGTTGAGGCCTTCAGGCGACACGTCATGCGTGACTCACTGACAGCTATCTTTCACAAGCGCGATTTCGCTGAGTTTTCTTGCCTGAAGGAGGGCTCTCCACTGTCGCCCGATAGGCGATCTAAGTAAGGTCAGAAGCCAGAACAGAACAAAAGCGTGTCGGCGACTGCTGCTGGTTGCGAGCACGACTCGATGATCCGTGTAGCGTGGATGTGACACTTGCTGCGCAGTTACCACATGAATGCCAGATCGTCTGACGATTCGGACCATGCCACCGACCTCAGGTCGTTGCAATAAAGGAACTTGGCTCTGCAGACCGGCCTGGCGAGCGCCGCGCGTCGGGGTCCCGCCCTTGCAGCTTCCGCCACTGCCGGTGGAGTCCGTAGCGGGCTAGTCCCTGTACCTCTCAAACCAATCGGATGTCTCCGAAATCGAACGTCATCCTCGGCATCTCGGCCTACTATCACGATAGCGCTGCTTGCGTTCTGCGCGACGGAGAGGTCGTTGCTGCCGCGTCAGAGGATCGCTTCACGAGGAAAAAGGGCGACGCGGCCTTCCCGCACCACGCCGCTTTGTATTGTCTTCGCGCGGCCGGCGTCGCGGTCGGCGACCTTGCCGCCGTGGGGTTTTACGACAAGCCGCTTCTCAAGTTTGAACGCATTCTCGAGACGTACATCGGCGTGGCGCCTCGCGGGTTCGGGAGCTTCCTCAAGGCTGGCCCGCTCTGGGTGAAGGAGAAGCTCTACACTGACCGTGAGCTGCGTGCCGCGGTAGGCCTGCTGGGTGACACGGGATCGGCAGACCCTGCACCGTGGGAAGGCGAGCTACTGTATGCCGAGCATCACGAAAGCCACGCCGCAAGCGCGTTTTTTCCATCTCCGTTTGAAGAAGCAGCAGTTCTCACGATGGACGGCGTCGGCGAATGGGCGACAGCATCGATCGGCGTTGGGCGTGGCGCGGACCTCGAGATCATCAAAGAGCTCCATTGGCCGGACTCCCTGGGACTTCTGTACTCGGCGATCACTTACTACACCGGGTTCAAGGTGAATTCTGGTGAGTACAAGGTCATGGGATTGGCCCCGTACGGTGAGCCCAAGTACGTCGATCTCATGTACAAGCACCTCGTCGACCTCCGCGAGGACGGCTCATTCACGTTGAACCAGAAGTACTTCAACTACCTCGCCGGCCTCACGATGACGAGCGAGGCATTCAACGAGCTATTCGGTGGACCACCGCGCGTGCCCGAGACCGATCTCACGCAAAAGGAGATGGACCTCGCCCGGAGCGTTCAGGTGGTGACCGAGGAGATCATGCTGCGGATGGCGCGCACGGCCAAGAAAGAGACCGGCGCCAAAGCGCTGTGCATGGCGGGTGGCGTCGCTCTCAACTGCGTCGGCAACGGACGCCTGCTCCGCGAGGGGCCGTTCGAGCAGATCTGGATTCAGCCGGCCGCCGGAGATGCCGGCGGCGCGCTCGGTGTCGCGCAACTCATCTGGCATCGCCACTTCAAGCAGCCGCGGAAGGTGGCCGTCGGCCGTGACGGCAAGCCACGCGATGCAATGAAGGGCGCTTATCTCGGCCCCGAGTTCAGCGACGACGAGATCCAGCGGTTCCTGGAAAAGACGGGCGCTCCCTACCAGAAGATCGAGGCGAGCAAGCTGCCCATGCGCGTCGCCGAGGTTCTTTCGCAGGGCGCGATCGTCGGCTGGTTCAACGGCCGCATGGAGTTCGGCCCTCGTGCGCTTGGTTCGCGCAGCATCATCGGCGATCCCAGGAATCCGAAGATGCAGGCGGACATGAACATCAAGATCAAGTTCCGCGAAGGATTCCGGCCGTTTGCGCCGAGCGTCCTTCGTGAACGCGTGGCTGACTGGTTCGAGCTGGATGGCGATTCGCCATACATGCTCTTGGTCGCGCCCGTGAAGAAAGAGCGGCAGATCCCGATGACTCGCGAACAGAACGAAAAGCTCTGGGGTATCGCCAAGCTCAACGTACCTCGGTCCGACATTCCGGCAATCACGCACATCGACTACTCGGCGCGCATCCAGACGGTCACCGAGGATACCAACCCCGATTACTACGCGTTGATCAAGGCATTCGAATCGCTCACCGGATGCCCGGTCATCATCAACACATCGTTCAACGTCCGTGGAGAGCCGATCGTGTGCACTCCGGAGGACGCGTATCGTTGCTTCATGCGCACGCAGATCGACTATCTCGTCCTCGGCCCGTATCTGCTCAGCAAGACCAGCCAGGGCGAGTGGACCGAGAATGCCCAGGCATGGCAGAAGGAATTCCAGCTCGACTGATATCGATCCTCGTCGACCGACAGCGATACGCAACGATCCAACCTTCACGTCCAGAATCAACGGATGAGTCATCTCGACCCCAAGCGACCAGCGACCATCAAGGAACTCCGCCAGTTCGGATTGCTCGTCGGCGGTGCTTTCGGAGTGCTCGCGGCTATCGCCTTCCTTCGGCACAAACCCACCTTCGTGTACGGCATCTTCGGAGCGCTCGGTGCATCGCTGATCCTCACCGGCCTCGCGGTGCCTGCCGTGCTTTCGAAGGTCTATGCAGGCTGGATGGGCCTGGCGGCGCTGCTCAGCAAAGTGACGACGCCAATCTTCATGGGGGTCATCTACTTCGTCGTCATCAGCCCCATTGGCTTGCTGATGCGCGCGGCGGGACGCAACAAGCTGAAATCCAAGGGTGACACGGTGTGGTTCATGCGCGCGTCTGGCGAGCGACGCAGCGACCTCGAACGGCAGTTCTAACAGACAGTTTCCGAACGCAATCCTCATACGAGCTGACAGTCATGGCCAAGTCGACACTGATGGGTGAACTCTGGGCGTTCATGCGAGTGCGCAAGAAGTTTTGGTTGGTGCCGCTCGTCGTCACGATGCTCGCCGTCGGGCTCCTGATCGCTTTCGCACAGGGCTCGGCACTCGCCCCGTTCATCTACACGATTTTCTAGCCGCCGCTGCTGCCGATAGGTGGCGGAGTTGCAGCTGATCGTGCTCGCGCATCCGCCGGATGCGCGGTTGGCCGTTGTGTAAACTCTAAATTTCTCGGAGGCGACGCCGGATCTCTGGAGCTAGACGATCCGTGAGGCTCGTGTACGGCAGCGGGCGCAGCATCCCCAGACAAGAGGTTCATCCGCCCAGCGATGGTCGTGACGCATCCAACTGCTGGTCCTGCAGTAGTTCCTCCAGCGCGCGTGCAAGATGACCGACGAACACATCGTCTCTCATGCACAGGTAGTGCGTTCGAATGCGGTCCGGGAACGTATCGTCCAACACGGAACTCGCGCCGCGCTCGCCAAGCGGAAACCCCCGGGCATGTAGCCGGGAGACGTACGGCGCGAGCTGTGCCGCCTCGAGGCCGCGAAATGGTCCTTCGGGTTCGAACAGATGCACGCCGCCATCGTATGGCCGCAGTCGATACCGGTGTTGCGTACGCACCTGCAGCTCATACTGCACCAATAGCCGCTCCATCATCTCCAGATCCGTCTCCGGCGCGATGGTACGAACCTTCTCGAGGAACGCATCGAGACATCCATTTCCGCTGGCAGCTGTCTCTGACGGATTGAGCCGGAACGGCAGGCCGGTGTTGAGCTCCAGCAACGCAGCGGTTCGAGCGATGTGGGCACAATTGCTCCGCGCCCCCTCCCAGAGCTGCCGGAATTCATCGGCGGAGATCGCCATATCGCCTGCGTCATTCGCACGATCGAGGAGCCACCGGGGCAGCAGTCGGCGCGCCACGCCTGCCAGGCGAACAATGCGCGCGACTTCCGGACGGTTGAACCGCGCTTCCAGCGCCCAGTACCCGAAGCGTGATTTCGTACGGCGATCAAGCGCAAGTGGATCGATCAAAGCGAGGACGTCGACTCGATGTCCGAGGGCGCGTAGCTGGCGCGCCAGTTCGTAGCCGAACGCGCCGGCCGACGAATACGCAACGAGATGGAAGGGTCCGACAGGCTGTCGCTCCAGCACGGCGTCGCGATAGCCACCGACCCAGGCGCTGAAGCCCTGTGTCGCGTCGCGCGCTCCCCACAGGAACGGATCGCGAACGCCGACAACGTCGCGGCGTGTCTGCAGCGCCTGCACCAGCTTCGTATACGCGCCAAGCGTTCCACCAGCCGACGCGATGACGAACAGCGGCGGGAGATCGCGACCGCTTCCCTGCTTCAGCGTCACGAGAACGGAATTAGCCGCGGCGACCACGGGGCGTCCCGTGCGCAGATCGCCTATGTACGACGCCAGGCCGGCCAGCGTCGGATGCTGATAGATCGAGCCATCCGAAAGGACATCGCGTTCGAGATGGAGCGCTCCGCGCAACCGATGCGCGACGGCGAACACCGTCAGCGATGTGCCGCCGACCTCGAGAAAGCTGCTCTCGCGACCGAAGCGTGCGTGCCCCAAAACTCCGCGCCACACGTCGGCGACCGTTCGCTCGATCTCCGTCTCAAAGGACGCCGTCCCGGCCGATGGTTGCGCGCCGTAATCCGCCAGCAGCCTCCGCCGATCAATCTTGCCGCTGGGCGTCAGCGGCAGCGTGTCCACGCACACCGCGGCCGACGGCACCATGTGCGCAGGAAGCGCCGAGCGCGCATGCTGCAGCACGGTGCCCGGGGACACACTGGACGGCGTGATGAATACCACGAGTGACGAATCGCCGGCGTCATTCGACGTCGGCAGCGCGACACACTGCTGGACGTCACCATGCATCGCGATCGTGCGCTCCACGTCTCGCAGGTCGATGCGAAATCCGCGCACCTTGACGGTGTCGTCGATCCGTCCGATGAACTCGAGCGTCTCCCCGGGAAGCCGCCGTACTTCGTCCTGGGTCCTGTACCAGCGGACGCCAGCTCGCGTGGCGATCACGGAAGCGGTCAGCTGGGGATCCCGGTAGTACTCCGTGAAGAGGGCGGGCCCGGCGATGAACAGCATGCCCGTGGTTCCATTCGGCACTGGCTCCAGCGCCTCGTCGAGCACCACGGCCTGCACCTCCGGGGAGATTGGCTCGCCGAGAGCGAGCTCGTACCCGGGCCGGTATGCGGCGCGGATGTCGCACACCAGGACCGAGCTCGCTTCCGTGCTGCCGTAGATCGAGTACAGGCGGGTGTCGGCGCCGAAGGCCTCGATCGTCCGCTCGGCGAGTCGCGTCGGTACGCGCTCGCCCATGAGGACGAGCACCTTCAGGTCGGGCGCCGCGACGGACGCCGTGTCGAGCGATGTCTGCAGCATCGACGGGACCGCGAGCAGCCGCGTGACCCGCCGGTCGCGAATGAATCGCCAGAAGTCATCGAGCTTGCGGACCGCCTCGTCACCGACGATGTGGGTCGGCACGCCACGCAGCAGCGGTTCGAAGAGCTCGTAGATCGCGTGCGTCGTGGTCATGTGCGACTTCTGTACGCACACCTCGCCGGCGGCAAACGGGTGCTGGTCCCACGTCCATCGCAACCGATGAAAGAACGATCGGTGACTCCGCACGATCATCTTCGGATGGCCGGTCGATCCGGAGGAGCTAAGCACGAACGCAGGCTGGTCCGGCCCTGGCGGATCCGGTGCAACCCGTGCGGTCTCCCGAGCCAACGCTGCCAAGTCGAGCACGGAATCCGTCGTGAGTCCGGTAGTGGCGTCCGTCCGGTCAGTGATGACCATTGCGGGTTCGACGAACGTGATGATCTGATTCAGACGGGCATCGGGATAGGATGGCGGCAGTGGCAGCACGAAGCAGTTGGCTTTCAGCACACCCAGCACGGCGATGACATAGTCGATCGAACGCTCAAGGCAGACTCCGACAGGAACGTGCTGCAGCCCGCGACGCACCAATCCGGCCGCCACGGCGCTCGACCGTGCGTCGAGATCCAGAAATCGGATCGAGCTGTCGTGGTCGTATAGCGCGATTGTGTCGGGCGTTTGCGATGCCTGGCGCCCGAACGCCTCGTGTAACAGCAATGGCAGCCCCATCAGAGATGCGTGTATGATAGTGTCGATGATGCTTCCGGCCCATGACACGAACGGTTGACGGCACCATTGCCGGGCGCAGTACCCGCCTCGATTTCGCGATTGCCGGCGTTGACGTGTGGCGCTTCCGGCTCGATCAGGCACATCGCGGAGGGATCTGCCCTTTCGTTAGGTTGCGGTCCGGCCTGGATCCAAGGGCGGGCTATGTCGTGCCTGTGGGCCACTGTCTTCTCGCGGCTTCGAGGTGAGTCGGATGTGCGGAATATTCGGCATCGTGCAGCATCGGGCTGGAGCGCCGCCCCCAGCGGAGCGATTGAGAGAGACCGCCCACCGCATGCGTCATCGCGGGCCGGATGGATCGGGCGTATTCGCGGCGGACGGGGTGGGCCTGGTGCACACGCGATTGTCGCTGGTGGACTTGAATGAGCGGAGCAATCAGCCTTTCTGGGACGACACTGGCCGGTACGCGCTGATCTACAATGGCGAGTTGTACGACTATGGCGCGCTCAAGTCGAAGCTCGCGGGATTGGGGGCGCGCTTCCATACGACGAGTGATACCGAGGTCCTGCTCGCCGCCCTGATCCGGCTCGGCGTAGAGGAGACGTTGAAGCAGATCGAAGGCATGTTTGCGTTTGCGCTCTATGACACCAAGGACCAACTGCTGGTGCTGGCCCGAGATCGCTTCGGCATCAAACCGCTCTACGTCCACGAGAGCGACGATGCATTTCTCTTTGGTTCGACCGTCAGTTCGATGGCGCCCTGGATCCCGTTGCGTGCCAACGCGCTGACGGTATCGTCCTTTCTTCAGGGATTCAACGGCCCAGTGTCCGGGCAATCGTTCTACGACGGAATCGATTTTGTACCCGCGGGCGCGGTCATCCGCGTCAAGCGTGGCGGAGCCGTCGAGCGTAGCCAGTACTTCCAGCTTCCTGATCTCGTGGATCCGGCGCTGGCCGAGTCATTGGCTCGGCTGTCGGAGCCCGATGTCGTCGACACGGTCGAGCAGGCGCTGCTCGCGGCAGTGAACAGCCAACTTGTCGCCGACGCGCCGGTCGGCGCCTTCTGTAGTGGCGGCGTCGACTCGTCGCTCCTCATGGCCATGGCCGCGCGCTCGCACGGTGACCTCCAGGTATTTCACGCGGACGTCGAAGGCCGGCTGAGTGAGCGGAGCGCCGCCGAAACGCTCGCTCGTCACCTCAAGCTCGATTTGCGAACCGTCGCCGTACGCGATCACCATTTCGTGGACACCATTCCCGCGGTGGTCGAACACTACGAGTTTCCGGCCTTCGTCCACCCCAACACGGTGGCGGTGCGCCTCGTATCGCACCTGGTTCACGAGCACGGGGTGAAGGCGGTGCTCACGGGAGAGGGATCCGACGAGTGCTTCATGGGCTATCCGTGGCTCGTGCCGAACCTTCGCGCGACCGTATCGAGCATCCCCGGACGCATTGTCGGCCGGATGAAGCGCATGGTTCGCGCAAACCGTCAGGCGTCGCCTGCCGATCGGGATTCAGCCCTTGCGCGGGGCATGGTGAACGGGTTCGAGCTGGCGATTGGTCCCGCATCCTTCGGAGAATCGGAGAACGGATCGGCGGGCGCCGGTCCCACCACGGACTTTGCCAGAGGCGGCGAACTTTCCTACATCCTGCGGCTGCTACTCCATCGCAACGACACCCAAGGAATGTCGGCCAGCGTCGAGTCACGGTTTCCGTTTCTTGACAGTCGCGTCGTGCGAATCGCCGCGAATCTTCCGTCCTCGTACAAGATCCGGTTTTCCTCGAAGGTGGGTGACCCCGAGCACCCGTTCTACCGGGACAAGTGGATCGTACGACAAATCGCGGATCGGTACGTCCCGGCAAGTCTGAGCCAGCGCAAGAAGCTCATGTTTCTCACCAACGCTTCCGAGCGAACCAGGATTGAGGATGCCTTCTTCGAGGGTGGCTTTATGCAGGAGTTTTTTGGACTGACACATCGCCGCCTGCGATATCTGCTCGCAAACGCAAGTCACCCATTGAGAATGCGCCTGCTGCACCTGGAGGCGTGGGGCGAGCAATGCCTGCGGGACGGCACGCCCTCCGAGTTGGCGGAGCGCCTTGCAAAGCACGTGAAAGTCGCCGCTTCGGCGTAGCGCATCAACTTTCGGCTCGGCCGTCCATGTCACCGGCGGCGGTTCTGATCGGCGCGTGCCGAGAGTTGGTTCCTGACGACAACTTCAGAGTACTATGACGCAGTCGATTCCTGTCATCATATTGGGGTCCGGCATAACGCCGTTGGGCGTACTCCGGATTCTCCGGCGCGCTGGTATCCCGACGTACCTCGCCCAGCCGGCCGACCCGCTTCTGAAACGTTCGCGTTGGTACCGACCGTTGCCGGATCATGACGTGCAGAGGGAGGACGAGACGGTCGAGTCGTGGCTCGAACGTCTGCCGTTCGAACGCGCCGTGCTAATGCCGTGTTCCGACAGATGGATCACCCGGATCGCCGAACTGCCGCCGCAATTGAGGAATCGCTTTCCGGCCAGTCTCAGTGAACCGCAGGTCCTGCGCCATCTCGTCGACAAGGGCGCGTTCGCGAGACGACTGAAGGAGATCGGAATCCCGCACCCGTATTCGAAGACGTTGGATAGCCACGATGATCTGGTCGACATCCCGGACCGCGTATTCGAAGCAGCCATAGTGAAGCCCCGGGATTCCCAGAGTTTTCAAGAGCAGTTCGGCGTCAAGGCTTTTCACGTCAGTGGCCTTGGGGAGGTTGCCGAACGGCTTCAGGCCATCCGCGCTGAGGGGCTGGACGCAATACTACAGGAATACGTCCCGGGTCCGGCGAAACACCACTACTTCCTTGATGGGTTTGTGGATCGCCACGGCAGCATGCGTGGACTGCTGGTCCGCCAGCGATTGCGCATGTATCCGGCGGATTTCGGGAACAGTACGGCCATGATAAGTGTCGTGCCCGGCGCAGCCGCTCAGGCGGTCGAGTCGATCCAACAATTGCTGTCGACCATCGGTTACCGCGGGATTTTCAGCTCCGAATTCAAGCTCGATGCGCGCGATGGCATGTTCAAAATCCTCGAGGTCAATGCGCGGCCCTGGTGGTTCGTGGACTTCACCGCCAGATGCGGCGTCGACGTATGCTCCATGGCGTACTCCGACGCGCTGGAGCAGGACGTGCCTTCGGTCGATACGTATCAAGTCGGTCGTCGCGAGGTGTACCCGTACACTGATTTTTTTGCCTGTAGGGCCATGCGGGGCCGAGGAGAGTTGAGCTTGTGGTCGTGGTTTCGATCGTGGTTTGGTGCGACACAAACGGTGTTCCAGTGGTCGGATCCCCTCCCCGCGACCGCTGGCGCCATCGAGATTCTGACCGCGTTTCTCGGCCGACGTCTGTCACGGTCTCCGCGCAGCGCAACTCGAGGGTCGCAATGACGACGGGACTCACCGCTCTCGTTGGGGCGCTTCGTGAGATCGGAATTGACGCGGTATTCGGTCTTCCGGGCACTCAAAGCGTGGCGCTTTTCGAGGAAATCAGGCGCGCGGGAATTCGGACCATTCTCGCGACGGACGAGCTGGCGGCCGCATTCATGGTGAACGGGTATTTCCGCGCGAGCGGCCGGATTGCCGCGCTGGCAACCATCTCCGGCCCCGGTTTCACTTACGCTCTTACGGGCCTGGCAGAAGCCCGACACGACTCCGTCGGTCTGCTGCATCTCGTGCCGACACCACGACCCGACGACAAGCACGCGTTTCAGCTGCAGGCCGTCGACCAACGCGCGATTTCTGGTGCGCTGGCGAAGCATTACATGCTCATCGACGGCGCAGCGGACGTAGTGGCGGCGGTCCATCACGCCGCGGAGCTCGCGACAACCGGCGGACCAGGTCCCGTCGTGATGGAGTTTGATGCAAGAGACCTGGCCGACCGGATCGCGTTGCGCGTGCAAGCCGATTCCCCAGCGCCCGTCGACGTGCAGCTGCGAGATTTCGAACGCCTTTCTGCGCGTTTCGCGGAGGCCCGACGTCCGGTGTTGCTACTCGGCGCTGGCGCAACGGGAGCGGCGCAGGATCTGTCTTCGACCGCCCGTCGCCTCAGGATTCCGGTTGTCACGACGCCGTCGGCGCGAGGGTTGTTGCGCGAAGACGACGAGCTGGCCATGGGCTACGATCCGCTACGCGGGACGACCGATCAAGTGAATCGGCTCTTTGCCGAATCGGATCTGATCCTTGGTCTGGGCTGCAAGCTGACCCATAACGGCAGTGCGGGATATCGACTGCGGCTAACGCGCGAACAATTCGTGCACGTCGATGCAGACCACGAGGTATTGAACGCGAACTATGAGGCGGAACTGGCCATCTGCGCACGCATCGAGGATGTGGTGCCTTTTCTCACTAGCCGCACCAATACCACCTCATGGCAGGATTCGCAGCTTCGGGCATTTCGGGACGCCATTCGGTCGGTCACGCCGGAGCCGGAGCCACGGATTCATGGTCCTTCCGGATCGATGCAGCCGGCTCAGTTTTTTTCGTGGCTTCGGACGTGCCTCGACGACGACGCCATCGTCGTAACGGATTCCGGACTTCACCAGGTGCTCACGAGGAAGCACTATGAGGTACGCGCGCCTCGTGGGCTCGTATTCCCGAGTGATTTTCAGTCGATGGGCTTTGGTTTGCCGGCGGCGATTGGTGCCCGGGTCGCAGCACCCGAACGCGACGTCGTCGCGATTATGGGTGACGGCGGCTTTCTCATGTCGGGGCTGGAGCTGATGACGGCGCAACGAGAAGGGCTGCCCATGGTCGTAATCGTCTTCAACGATGGCCAATTGAATCAGATTCGGTTCCAGCAACTTTCCGAGTACGGACGAAGCCACGCGGTTCGCTTGGCGAACCCCGACTACCAGACCCTCGCGGCGTCCTTCGGGCTTCCGTATGTCCGATTCGATGCCAATCCGCTGAGCCGGACAGCGGAGCTGCTTCGCGACGGACGAGGGCCCCTGTTCATGGAAGTCGCCGTCGGCGACTCGCTGGACCTTCGCGTGCGCACGGGCGTCGCCCTCACCAAGAGCTTCGGCCGAGCGGTCATTGCCCCTAGCTTGCGCGCATGGCTCAAGGCCCGTCTCCGCCGGGGCGAAGCACCCTAGCGTCCCGACTGTCGAGCGACCCGAATCAGGTTCGCAGGATTATGCCTGCAGGCCTCGCGTGCCCGCTTCGTTTTTGACCCGCTTTCGCCACTATCGCGGCATCCGATGCGGGGCTTGGACCGTATCGAGGCAGCGCTGATAGACCAAATTTGCACCACTCACAACCGGCCTGAATGCACTCAGGGCGGTCCCAAAAACTGACCGCGGAATGGCTGTGGTCGCGCAACCCCGCAACGAGGACATGTTACCTACCGAACGTGATTCGACGCGTGCCGTCATGCTGGTCGCAGGGGCGCGACCGAACTTCATGAAGGTCGCCCCGATGCTTACCGCGCTTGAGCGTGTTGGTTGGCGCTCGGTGCTGGTGCACACCGGCCAGCACTATGACGAGCGTATGTCGGATTCTTTCTTCCGCGATCTGGACATCCGGCGACCGGACTTCAACCTGGGTGTCGGCTCCGGCACACACGCGGCCCAGACCGCGCGGATCATGACCGAATTCGAGCCGGTGCTGCGCGAGGTTCGCCCATCGTGGGTCGTGGTGCCCGGCGACGTCAACTCCACACTCGCGTGCGCGCTGGTGACGGTGAAGCTGAAGGAGGAGCTCGACGTTCGGCTGGCGCATTTGGAAGCCGGACTGCGCAGCAATGACTGGCGCATGCCCGAGGAAGTGAATCGCGTACTCGCGGACCGCTGCTCCGATCTCCTGCTGACACCCAGTCCGGAGGCACGCGAGAACCTGCTGGCAGAAGGCCTCCCGGACGATCGCGTCGCTTTCGTCGGCAACGTCATGATAGACACGCTGCTGACCCGACTGCCTGCCGCGCGAACGCTCGACGTGGCAAAACAGATGGGATTGCCGCGCGACCGATTCGTGCTGACGACCTTGCATCGCCCGTCCAACGTCGATGACGCGGCGACGCTGAAGGTGTGTCTCACAGCGCTTGGTGCGATCGCGCAGGCGATGCCGGTCGTGCTTCCACTGCATCCGCGCACCCGCAAACAGGTTGAGACTTTCGGACTGGGATCGCTGCTCGAACCACTGCGGGTCGTCGAGCCATTTGGCTATATCGAAATGTTGTCGGTGACGGATGCAGCTGCCGTCGCGGTGACCGACTCCGGCGGTGTTCAGGAAGAGACTACCGTCCTCGGCGTGCCGTGCATCACGTTGCGCGAAAGCACGGAGCGTCCGGTGACGGTGGAACAGGGGACCAACCGGCTCGCGCCGTGGCCGCTAACGGTCGCTGGTATCGTCGGCGCCCTGGAGGATGCGCTTCGCCGTGGAAGGATGGCTGTTGGCGCGTGCTCGCCGAATGGATGGGATGGCAGAGCGGCTGAGCGCGCGATCGCGGCGCTCCGGTCCTGAGTCTCAGACAGCCGTCTGGAGTTGGAACGCCGCGGCTTCTTCGGACACGGTGCGGGGCACGACGCGCGCGAACGTGGAGAGCCCTTCGAAGTAGCGCTCGATGCTCGCGTACATCACTTCCAGATCCTTGGTCGTTCGCACGAAGGGTGTGAGGCCGGGCACGAGGCTGTTGCTGTGAAAAAACATGTGCAGGTGACGACCGCCTTCGTCGATGATGCGGCGACTGGCGGCCAGCATGTCTGGCACCGTGTCCGTCTCCGGGCTGAGAATCACGCGTCGGAGGTCGAGCGCATGGTTTACCAGACCCGGGAGATGCATTTGTTGCGCGAAGGGGCCGTAGAGAGACTTCGCCAGCGCTTTCCAATGCGACTGCCGAAACCGCGTGAATCCAATGGTGAGGGGGACTTCCACGAGCTTCCCGTCCGACGTTGGTGCACACACGTCGGTTGCGCTCGGTCGATAGACGCCCAAGGGGGCGCGAAGGAATGACGGACCACCGTACTCGCGCCACGACAGGAGTGGGGTCACGCTGCTGTCCACGCAGAACCCGGCTTGCTCGAGCGCGCCGAGCGTGGTGTTGCCGAGGCCGAACCGGCCGGCGCGAAAAGCCGTCGCTTCCACACCAATGTTCTCTCGTAGGATCCGCTTCAGGCGGACGATCTTCTTGCCCTGCGCATCCCGGGGGTACTGACAGAGCATCGAACACTGTTCCTCCCGTCCCTCGACGGGCGGCGTGTTCCACGGATGCAGGTGCGCTCCGACCTCGACGTTTTCGCCGGCGACCGTCTCCCGGATGATCGCGGCGGCAGCGGGGTCGCTCGCCACCTGATAGGTCACGAAGAAGGTCGTCCGCGCGCCGAGCCGCTCAAAAAGGCGCAGAAGGCGCGGGATTTCGCGGATGTTCTGCGTCGTGTTATTGCTGGTCGCCGGCTCCCAGTTGTCCTCTTCCGTGTCGACGGAAATGCTGAAACCGACCGTGCTCGATTCGGCCACGTTCGACGGTTGGCTATGACCGTCCACCGCGGAATACGACTCCTTCGGCCGCAGCGCAGCCGCATCGCGATCAGTCAGACGCACCTTGAAGTGAGTGGAAACTGTTGGATCGCTGGCGCGACGTGGTGGGACCCACCTCGCGCATCCTATGGCCCCGAGGTAAAGAACGGTAGGTGGCCGAACTTCCGGACCCCCATGCCACAATCGTTGCATCGCGGCGAACGCGCAAGCGTGCGGCGCACGCGGTGGACGCCTAAGCCGGCTGGACGCCACTCGAACGCAAGCGAACAGATGCCCGGGTGCGTCAGGTAGGATTCGAAGTACGAAGGCGGCGACGGACGAGGTCGATGGCCCAGCGGACCTGCATGCGCCGCCATTCACGCTGCGGTAATGTCTCCTGCTGCTTTGCCGCGAGCAGCCAGTCCAACAGCTCGCTGACCGTCGGAAACCACCCGGGCTTGCCAGCCAGTCGCCGCAGCAGCGCTTCGAACCGCGGATGCACCTTACCATCGCGTGTGAAGCGCTTGCCGAGATGCGTTGCGACGATGCACACCCCACCCTCGGCCTCGAGACGATCTTGGGCGGCTTCGTTCAAGAGACTGTTGAATGCGGCGCAATCCTCCGCGTCCGTGGCTGAAAACCACCAGCGGACCAGTGGGCGCTTCGGATCCCGGTACGGCATGCCAGGGTTGATTCGCAGCAGGTTCACCTCGTCGTACGTGAGGTTGCGCACGTATTCGATGCGCTCCTGACACAGATCTCCCCACCAGTAGGGCGAGTCCTGCCGATGGCCCAGAAACCAGTTGCGCGGATGCCCGTTCGTCAGGGCGTAGAACCAGCGCACGGGGAGCAGATCCACGCGATCGACGCCCCAATACAGATTGTCGCGGTTGTGGCCGTGATTGGCATGGGCACGGGGCCACGTCCCGGCGAACTCGCGAAAGCGCTCGAGAGCCGCCACGACCCGCTCACGCCGGCTCGACTCCATCGTGGCTCCATGAAAGGCGAGCTCGAAGCCCGTGGCGGCAAGCTTCCGAACGAACTCGGGGTATCCCGGATCGTCGAGCGTCTGCCCGGCGAAGAAGATCTTGCTGCCTTCGGGACAAGAAACCGGCCAGATGGTCTTGGTGGCCCGCATCCCGAGCTCGGCGAGCAGGTCATAGACTGGGCCGACATTCTCCGGTGTGGCGTCGTCAGTATCGTCGAAAATGGTGAAGGCGAAGCGCGCACCGCCCGGATAGCGACCGGGACTCTCCATTCCTATGCCTGCACCTGCGTCACGAGCTCGAAGAGCGCGACATCTCCCGAGTGCTCGCGAGCGTACCGGTACGCGTCCCACGTCACAGGCCCTGCTACTGCCGCGCCAAACGCCGGATCCCGCAGGAAGATCTGAAAAGGCTCGTTGCGTTCGGTGGGGGCGTACTCCATCGACACGGGCGAGTCGGACTGTTCGGCGAGCCAGGCGGAGAACGCGTGCTCCACGCGCCGCTGGAAAACGCGGCAGGACAGCACGAATGAGGTCATTCGTCCCTCTCCGGTGATCAGCGCTGCCAGGATCTCGCCGTGAGAGCCGGTCTTGTCCTCGAGGGTTGCCGTGAACAGACGACCGCCGGACGCGAGAGCGGCTCCCACTTCCTCATCGGTCACGCGCCGTCCGTTGAGATTGAACTGATTCGTCTTGTTGATCAGTTGGACGGCACGAGCCCGGTCTCCGGTGGAGCGATCATGAAGAATGAGCCGCATACGGAGGTCGCGCAGAAATGCGTTGAGGTCGGCACCTTCCGCGGCCTGTGGAACCATCCCCTCCAATCGGCGTCGATACAACTCGGTCCGGTTTCGGTCCTCGGCAGTCAACTCGCGACGGCCGAAGCGTCGATTGAGGTCGGCGAGCACGGCAGGAAGTTCATCGTCGTGCCTGGGGAACGACACGCACTGCACCTCCGGGAGCACTTGGGAAACCTCCTGCAGCTCGACGGGGTTGTCGTCCACGAACACGACGGCGTTGAGTCCGAGGTTGAGTTGCCGGGCGAGCTCTTTGATCTGCGCACTCTTCGCGTGATAGCTCGCCACAACGCTCACGAAATCACTCTCATGAAGGGTCATGCGGCCCGACATGAGCGGTGCGAACGCCACCTCCGGCGAGTTGCGACTCACGGCCGCGAGAAGTACGCCTTCGCGCTTGAGCCGACGCAGGAAGGTTTGGTAGACGAAATGTCGGTACCCCGCACCTTCCGCTCCCCAGCTGATGCCATCCACGCCGTCTTCGGCGATGACGCCGTTCCACAGAGTGTTGTCGAGATCGGAAATCAGGAGCTTGGCAGGTTCTAACTTCGGCGCGCTGGCCAGCTCAACAACCACCCTGCCCACAGGACCCATGGAGCGAGCAGCGACCGACATTCCGCTCGCGAAATACGTCCCTAGCGAAAAACTGTCAGCGGAGAGAACGTGGCCGCCGGCCTGTGCAGCCCGGGCGGCCAGTGCGGACGCCAGCATCTGATGCGTCGGTTGGTCCGCGAAGGCCGCCGGTATTGGCGCGGGCAAATAGACGATAGCGGCGGCGGGACGCATGCCAATGCGGGCGAGAACCCGGTCCGCGGATTCCAGCGCAGCCGCCGGATCGAGGCGTTCGGCCGGTATGCCCGAACGCCAGTCCAGCTCCGGCACCAAATCCCATGGCAGGAGAAGGAAAACTTCCCGTTCGCCCGAAATCGCCTCCGTGAGCAGCGCCTGCTGCAGCGTGTTGAACGGGAGCAGCCGAAGCTTCGCCGCCAGCCCACGTTCCGCCGCCGCTGCCTTCACAAACAGCTCCAACGGTTCGCCGGTGCCGGACAGCGCCAGCAGCAAGCGGAGCTCCGGGCCACCGCTGAATTCCGCTACGATCCGTTTGGCGTCCAGAAAGCTCATGGGCGTCGAAAGTCCCGTGCTACACATCGAGATCGGCGAGAAACTGACGACTCGCCTCGTAGGATGTCAGCGACATGGAGTCGCCGGCATCGATGGTTACACCGAACTCCGCCTCGATGGCGGCCACCAGTGATACGTGAGCCAGTGAATCCCATGAGGGGGTCTGGCCCTGGGCCGCCGCCGTGGGATCGCTGTCCTGGGGCAGCTCCAGAACGCCCCGGAAAATGGCCTGCAAGCGCTGCTCGGTCGTTTCCATAGTTTAGTTTTTCGGGTCGAAGCATATCGATGGCCGGACAATCCGGCCAGACTTGCAATAGGAGGTCACCGACCTCACGGTGCGGCGCCGGGCATCACATGTTGCGCGAATGCAACAATCCTCGCTGAGCTGCGTGGAGCGCACCTCCCCGGTGACTTGCCTAAGTGAATGTGCCCGTTGCAGTAACAGCGGTGCCAGAAACATCCACTGCCTAGCACGCCCCCTGCTCGCAGCGAACCACATTCACGCGCGGACGGGTGTTTTGATCAGATCTTCAGCCGAATTCATCGCAGTTCTCGAGGTTGGACGGCAGCCAGACGGGACATTGCAGGGTGGACTGATAGCCGCCGCCTACCACGCGAGTCTCGCTGCGCCGGTGCTGCTCGTGCTGGATCGCGTTTCACCTGCCGAAGTCGACACCGTACTCGACGACGTCGTCAGGTCGTCACCGCTCAACAGACCCGGAGTTCGATACGCGCACGTCGAGGATGACGCGACGGTGCTGGCAGCCGCCAAACAGGCCCATCGGATCTTCGCGAGCAGTGACTGTTTTCGAGCCAAGCTGGAGGCGCGTGGGCTGCAGTATCACGACCTGACCGATCTGAGGTGCGAACTGGCAGCACTCATCGCATAGGCCGAGATGCGTTGCACCGAAAGGTCGTTTCACGTGCTCGGGTTGGCAGCCGCCGCACAGAATGGTCGCAGGGATTGAATCGGATCGTCAGCATCGCAATAGTTCCTCACTGACATGTCCGATACAGTGCAATCCGAGGCGGGCCGACGCGACGGGCGAGGCGAAGACCTGCCCAATGCGGGCTCGCGGCCGCTGAGGCGCGTGCTGCTGGTGGCCTATGACTTCCCGCCCCGACGTACCAGCGGCGTCTACCGGCCCACCGGGCTCACGAAATACCTGCCGCAGCATGGGTGGCAACCGACCGTGCTGACAATCAACTCCCCGGCAAACGCGGTTCTGGATCAGGGACTGCTCATGAGGGTCCCAACCTCGGTGCTAGTGGAGCGAACGGGCGAGATCCGGCTGGACTGGTGGGAGGACAGGGCTTTGCAAGCGGTTCGCTCCGCCGGCGGTCTTCAACCCGCAGCGCCGGCACAGGGGGCTGGTGTCGCACGAGCGCATGGGCTTGTCGACGGTGCACTCCGCCAGGCCGCCAGGCTGCTTCGTTCGTTTCTGTATTTTCCAGACGAAACGGCCGGATGGATCCCGTTCGCCCTTGCCAGGGCGATACAGCTTCACCTGAAGCACGATTTCGATGTCGTCTACACCACTCACCCTCCCAAGTCCGCACATCCGGTCGGTCTTCTGCTCTCCACGTTGTTTCGTGTTCCCTGGGTGATGGAGTTTCGTGACCCGTGGACCATACCTGCTGAAGACGTTTCCACCCTGTACTGGAGACCGGCCACACGTCGAAATGCCCTGCTCCATCAATTGATGCAACGGAAGGCCAGTGCCGTCGTAACGGTGACGCAGCGTCATGCCGACGAACTGCGCCAGCACTTCGGTGTCGACAGCAAGAAGCTGGCGATGATTCCCAATGGTTTTGATGAAGATGACTTCCAGGGACTGACGCCCGATGGCGATGGGGTGTTCGACCCCGCGTTCATCAACCTGGCGCACTTTGGAACGGTCTACCCGACTTTCAGCGGTCAGTTCTTCCGGGCAGCCGCGGCTCTGCTCGAACGGCATCCGGAGCTCGGGCAAAAAGTGCGGTTGCATGTGATCGGCTATCCTGACACCGTCGTCGAGCAGATGACCCGTCATGAGACGCTCAAGCGCGTGCTCGTGCTGCACAAGTTCGTCCCTCACACCAGGGTCGTACGCGTCATGGCGGCTGCCGATGGCCTGCTGTTGTTCTATGGGCACGAATACACATCTCGCGCGTCAATTCCCGGGAAGCTGTACGAGTATCTGCGGGTGGGAAGGCCGATCCTCGCCGTTGCCTTCCCTGGTGGTGTCGAGGATTTGATCAATCAGTGCCGAGCTGGATGGGTCTTTCGTCCTGACGACGTGGATGGTATCGCCGCGGCCCTGGCGCGGCTCATTCAAAGCCGCATCCATGGCCAGGATCCAATTGTTCCGGACGCTAGCGTGGTGTCGGCGTTCCGCCACGACCGACTGTCACAACAGCTGGCTGCGGTTTTCAACCGCGTGGCGCGTGTTTAGGATTCGCCCAGCGCGCGCACCGGGCCACCCGTCCCGCCTTGGTTCGTTGAAGCCGACCCACTAACACTCACCGCACGCGCTGGAGCTCCCGAGGGGCCGGTCCCCGGTCCCGGCCTGGTCAGCGTGGTCGTGCATGGAGCTAGATGCTTTTCAACAGCTTCGTTTTTCTCGTCCTGTTCCTTCCGATCACGTACGTCGTTTTCTGGAGTCTCAGGACTGCGCACGCCCGGTACGTCTGGCTCACCATCACAGGGTATGTCTTCTACGGGTACTGGGACGCTCGCTTCTGTCTGCTGATGGCGTTCTCCACTCTGGTGAGCTTCACCGCCGGGCTGGGGTTTCTCCGCTGGACGGATCCAAAGCGCCGCAAGCTGTGCCTGGTTCTGCCGATCACAGTTGATCTGCTGCTCCTGGGCTTCTTCAAGTACGCCAACTTCGGACTGGATTCATATCGGACGGTCGTCCAGTGGATGGGGGCGGACGTTCACGTCCCGCACTACAACATCATCCTCCCGATCGGCATTTCTTTTTACACCTTCCATACCATCAGCTACATCGTCGACAGCTACCGCGGCGTCATCCGACCGACGCGGAATCTCTTCGAGTTCAGTGCCTACGTCTCACTTTTTTCCCAGCTGGTCGCTGGGCCGATCGTACGCTTTCGCCAGATCGAGGAGGATCTCGAGGCGTTGGGAGAGGCACGCCAAAGCCGGTGGCGCTACCGCGGCATCTCCTTCTTCGCTGTGGGCTTGGTCGAAAAGGTGCTCATCGCAGATACGCTCGCCGCCTTCGTGGATCCGGCGCTGGCCAACTATCAGAGCTTGTCGACGGCTGGCGCCTGGCTCGCGATGCTCGGCTACAGCTGTCAGCTCTACTTCGACTTCTCTGGCTACAGCACAATGGCAGTCGGTCTGGGATACCTGTTCGGGCTGAGGATCCCGCAGAATTTCAACTCGCCGTACAAGTCACTGGATCCCTCCGATTTCTGGCGCCGATGGCACATCTCCCTGTCCACGTGCATGCGGGATTATCTGTACATCCCGTTCGGCGGCAATCGCGGCAGCGCGTGGCAGACGTTCCGCAACCTGATGCTGACGATGCTGATCGGCGGGTTGTGGCATGGTGCATCATGGACATTCGTCGCTTGGGGCGCCTACCACGGCCTGCTGCTCGCTGGCTATCGACGCATCGCGCCGACATGGGATAGCCTCCCGACGTGGGTCAGACGTCCGTCGATGTGGATCGCGGCGGTGGTAGGCTGGGTGCTCTTCCGATCTCACAGTTTCGGGATGGCCGCCGCCATTCTGGGGAAGATGTTCTCGCCCGCGGCCGGATCCCTCGTCCCCAACGCATCGCTCGCAGTCCTGGCACTCTCAGTTGCCGCTGTCTGGTCAACGGCCGGCCCCAACGCCTTCGACATGAAGCACGAGCGCAGCTTCCGAATGGAGCTGGCCCTCGCCACGGCGCTTGGCGCCGGTGTCGCGATCATTGCTGGCTCGCGCAGTTCGCCATTCCTCTACTTCCAGTTCTGATTCTACGGAGCAACACCGAGGCGGCGTGGTTGATGGATGAGATAACCGGAACCTCCAGCGATGTCACCACCTTTCATCCCGCGACGACACCTCGCGTTGGGGAACCCCGGACACACCGACTCCTGCTGGCGAGCGTCCGCTGGCTTGCAGTGGTGCTGGTCTTCCTGATCGCGGCAGAAGTGTTTACGCGGCTGGATGACAAGCTCACGTGGGGCGCGCCGCTTCTCAGTCCGTACAACGAGGAATACCTCGTCCGTCAGGATTCCGTCGGGTTCCGCGGCCGCCCGAACTTTCAGTACCAGAAATGGCGGATGAACAACCTAGGATTTCGCGGACCGGACATCGCTCCATCCCCCGCCCCGGGGGTCACCAGAATCGCGGTCATCGGTGCCTCAGAAACCTTCGGTCTGTACGAGAGTGAAGGCCACGAGTATCCGGCCCGGATGCAGGCGCTGCTCGATTCGATCGCGCCGGGGCGATACGAAGTAATCAACGTCGGACTTCCCGGGCTCAGCCTCGCGTCGATGGTCCCGTACATCCGGCGAGCCGTCGTACCTACGGGGGCCAGCATTCTAGTGATCTATCCGACGCCGATGTTCTATCTCGAAGTGCAGCCGCTGCTCGTGGATTACGTACCGCCGAGATATCGTCCGCCGGTTGTCTTGAAATTCGGCGATTGGACAATCGAACGCGATGCATTGATACCGCGAATCGCCGCGAAAGCGCGAGACGTCCTGAAGGGACTGATTCCGGACGTCGTGGTAATGGAAGTGCGGCAAATGCGACTGGCGGCCCGCCGCTCTAAACACGACGGTAGTTGGGTGTGGCAAACCGTCCCAACCGACCGCATGCAGATTCTGACGACTCACCTCGATCGGCTTCTGGCCAGCGCGAACGCTGAGGGGCTGCAGCCTGTGCTGGTGACGCATGCGAACCGATTCGCGGGAGCGATGCAGGATACCACAGGGCCCGCGCGGCGACTTCTCGTGAATCTGATGTCACTGTACTATCCGCAGGCCACGCCTCAAGTGATGATCGGCTTTGACTCGGTCGCCAACGCTGTCATACGTGAGCGTGGGCCGGCCCAAGGCGCCATCGTGATAGAAGCGGCGGGACACATACCACCTTCGCCCTCGTACTTCGCCGATTTCCTCCATTTCACCGATGCTGGCGCCGACCAGATGGCCCGACTCATCGTGGACGGCATTTTACGTCACGCAGCCAAGCCGTTGGCGGCACCCGTCGGCCATCAGTGAGTGACCGCGCCCGCAAGCTCGAGATCGTGCGCGCCGAGGATACGCACGCGGATGCGCTGGCGGCATTCATCCGCGTTGTGTGGAACCCGGCGGCCACCGCGGCGTCTGTGCTCGCAGCTCGTGCCGTCGGTGCCCGGCACAACGTGGCCGAGCCGGGCGTTGCGCCGCCGACGTGGCTCGCGATCCGGGGCGGGCAGGTGCTGGGATACGTCACCACGCTTTCCGCACGATTCTGGAACGGGACGCGCGACTGGCCGGGCTACTGGATCAAGGGATTGATGGTGTTACCCGAGTTCCAGAGCGGCCCGATTGGCTATCACGTTCTGAAGGCTGCGGCAGAGGCGCTCCCGCTTTCCGGTGGGCTTGCAGTAGCGCCCGCCGCCCGGCGGCTTTTTACCGCACTTGGCTACAGGGACTGTGGCGCGATCGACAACTGGCTCCGTCCGCTGCGCCCAGCTCGCATCGTGCAACGCGTGGACATGACGCAGCTGGGGCTTTCTCGCATGCCATCATGGATGCCGACGCTCGTGAAAGTGGCGCGGGCCACCGGGCTTGGTGCGGCGGCCGGTTTGAGCGCGGGAGGGGCGCTTCGTTTGACGGCGGCTGTGCGTCGGGCAGGGACCGGAGGACTGTCGAGGGAGATTCTCGATCCGGCGCAACACGCGCATGACGTCGCGGCATTGTGGCGGCGCTGCTCGGCCGCTCTGCGCTCCGCTGTCGTGCGGAATCCCGACTACCTCATCCCGCGATATCCGACCGAGCCTGATGGGCACTACCACTGGGTGGGAGTGAGGCGCGGAGAGTCGCTCACAGGTCTCGCCGTCGTTCGGACGCCTCGGGACGCAAGCGACGAGCGGCTCCGCGGCATTCGCGTGGCGACTCTGTCGGATCTGCTGCTCGATCCCGCGGACGTGATGTCAGGATTGGCGCTGCTGGGGGCCGCTGAGCAAACGGCACGGAAGCTCGACGCGGACGCGATCGTGGCGTCCTCGTCGTCAGTCTCGGCAGTCCGCCTGCTCCGCCGGCAATTGTACTTACCTCTTGGCGGCACCATCCATCTTCTGTTCCGACCGAGCGGTGAATCGAGTATGGAGTTCGGCCCGAGCGTCCACGATTGGTGGCTACATCGAGGCGATGGTGGTTCGGACGACGCGTTTTGAGAGGCGCGATCAAGACGGCGCCGGCACGGCTCCGACTGACTTTCGCCAAGCGCCAACCGCAAGCCCAACCACGAGTCCTATCGCGAGCGCTAGCGCCTCGGATTTGGTGCCCAGCGGCGCAACGCTGAACACCCGCGGCACGAGTAGGTGCGCGACGACGACGGCAACTGCAACGGGCAGCGACGCCGTCCAAGCGCGAGGTTTCGTCGCCGACGCCGCGCCCCAGAACGCGATCGCGCCAATCGGGACGGCGAGCCACAGCCATGTCATCCACGTTATTGTCGCGGAGCTCGGGACGGCGAACGGCCACCAGAGGCTCCACCCGAGCGACGGCGTCAGCGTGATCGACTTGGCGCGACGGTCGCCGCCGGCGCGCGCGGCGCTCGCCGAAAGCGTGTAACGGTTGCGATACCCAGTGACACGAATCGGCTCGCGCGAGGTTCCGTTGCTGGGCGCAAACACGTCGTCGATCACCAGCACGGGTAGTCGCAGACCAAAGTCGTCAGCGAGCATTCGCGTACGAAACACGAGGTCGCCGCGCGTCTCGGCGAGGAGCGCGATTTCGATCGCGGCCGAGTCGAGCAGCGCAATCACCGGCGCGGGGCGAGTCGTCGGCGCCGCGGTCGTTGCTGTCGCCGCGAGCTCGAGGGGCTGAGACTCCCACGACTTCACGGCGATTCCGGCGGGAAATCTTCCAATGAACACCGTCGCGCCGTTGACCGACGCATTCGTGACGGTCCCGCCGAACGTGTCGTACTGCCCGAGCTCCGGCGCAAGATGCGTAAAGAGTGGGTTGTCCGTCATCGATGGGCGAAACACAACCATCGCGAACACGGCGTGCGCAATCCATAGGGCGGAGGCACTCCACGCGAGCCGGCGCCCCGTTCTCACGTCGGGACGCCACAGCGATCGAAGGTGCGGCGCGACGAGCAATCCTCCCGCCCCGCCGGCGAAGTTGGCGATGACGTCGCGAATTGACCCGTCGCGCCCCGCCACGACGAAGTATTGAAGAAGCTCGACTGCAATCGTGGTCGCCGCGATCGCGAGCAACCCTCTTCGAACGTTCGCGCTCGGTGCTAGCGCGACGCCGAGTGGCGCAAAGAGCAAGACGTTGAGCGCGAATTCGATCGTGTTCCCATGCCAGCCCCAGAAATCTCGGGGCCACGGCCCGTCCGCGTTGGGGACGAGCGTGGCCGCCGCGACCAACAGCAGGCACGCAACGATCGCTATTCGGCGAGCGGAATCTTCGCGGGGCACGACTTAGGAGATCGACGATGGCGGTGGAGGTCGAGCGACATGGGGCCGTGCGCCTGGTGCTCGAGACGAAGATCACACCTTTTCGCGAACGGCGCATTCCCGGCCGATACCGGCTGTTACGCGGTTGTTATAAAACTCACATCGTCGTCCCGCTGGCGTTCGAAACGAATGTGCCGTGCGTCACCGGGTTCCAGTGATTTATTAGGGAGAGTTGCCGGATCCCAGATCTTATCGTCTGCCCCTTGGACAGAACGATACATGCTGCTACGTTTTGTTTCGGTCCAACAAATCGTCCAACTTCCTCACGCTAACGGAGGAAGACCGACAACGGCAAACCCGTCGAAAGGCGGGGACGCAAAGCTACGAGGCTACAGCACGGAGTGTCTCTCCGGGCCATGCCAGTCGAGCCGCCGAACCTTCACCGATGCAGGGGGAAGCATGCAGTCAAGGCGAGCACTGAGTGGAATGGTACTTTCACTCGTCTTCCTGGTGGCCGCGCTCGCGCCAGGATGTACGGACGCCTCATCGCCGAAAGACCTGGGATTGGGCGACGACCCCACCGCTACACGGGGCGGCAACATCGCGGCAACTGTCGTGGTGTCGCTCGACACCGCACGTGCCACAGTCGGCCAGCCAATCCACGTCAGTGCCGTCGTGAAGAATTCGCGCGGCAACGTGCTATCCGGGAAAACCATCAAGTGGTCGATCAGCGACACCTCGCTGGCCTGGATCGAGGGAGGCACCATTGCGACAAAGCGGCCTGGCAGCGACATCGTTCGCGCGAATGTCGACGATGTGATTGGACAGCACGCGTTCACGATTGTCGCCGCTGGCTCGTCGTCGACGCCGGGACCGGTCGCAAGCGTGAAGGTGGTGCTCGACTCCTCCTCCCTTACCATACCGCATACCGCGCAAGCGTCGGCGACGCTGCGTGATTCAAGCGGCACCGTCGTCGGTGGATCCGTCACGTGGAGCTCGTCGAACACGAGCGTCGCAACGGTGTCCGGCACAGGCGTCGTTTCGGCTATTGGTGCGGGCACCGCGAACATCGTCGGCACGAGCGGCACGGTGACTGGCAACGCGCCGATCACTGTCGTCGCGCCAATCACGCCGATTGCATCGGTCGTCGTCTCACTCGTCTCCAACTCGATTGGCGTTGGCGCCACGACGCAGGCGACGGTGACAGCGCTCGACGCGAATAACAACGTTCTCGCCGGCCGCACGGTGTCGTGGAGCTCCAGCAACACAGCCGTCGCGACCGTCGATCCAGCGACAGGCATCGTGACCGGCGTTGGTGCAGGCAGCGCATCGATCACCGCGTCGTCGGGCGGGAAGACTGGCGCCGCGACGGTTTCAGTCACGACGACGGCGGCCACGGTGGGCTCTGTCTCCGTCAACCTGGCGCTGCCGTCCATCAATGTCACCGGCACGACTCAGGCGACGGCCACTGTGTACGACGCAAGCCACAACGTCATCCAGGGTCGTGCGGTCACCTGGAGCTCCGCCAACACATCGGTCGCAATGGTCAACTCGACGACCGGCGTCGTAACGGGCGCGGGCGCGGGTACGGCAGCCATCGTCGCGACTGCATCCGGCATCTCGGGCACGGCGACGATCACCGTCGGCGCTCCAAAGGTCGCCACGGTTTCCGTCTCGCTCGCGTCGAGCTCGATCAACGTCGGTACATCGACGCAGGCAACAGCCACTGCTCGCGACGCGAACAGCACCGTGGTTACGGGCGTCTCAGTTGCGTGGACCTCGAGCAACACGGCCGTGGCAAGCGTCAACCCTTCGACGGGCGTCGTCACCGGTGTCGCAGCAGGCGCCGCGGCAATCAGCGCGAGAGCGGGCGAACGGACCGGCACGACGAACATCACGATCACGTCCGCCACCGCGCCGAGCAACGCCTCGATCGCGTCAGTGTCGGTGTCGCTGAACCCGACCTCGATGAACATCGGCGGCACGTCGCAGGCAACCGCGACGACACGTGACTCGGCCAACAACGTGCTCACGGGCCGTACGATCGCCTGGAGCTCGAGCAACACTGCAATCGCGAAGGTGAACGCCTCGACCGGCGTCGTAACGGGTGTCGCCGCCGGCAGCGCGTCGATTACCGCGACGTCCGGCGGAAAGAGCGGCGCCGCGACCATGACGATCACGACGGCCGCGGCTCCGGTGGTAGCTTCGGTGTCCGTGGCGCTGAACCCGAACTCGATCAACGTCGGCGCTGGTTCACAGGGCGCGGCGACGGTACGTGACGCGAGCAACAACGTGATGACGGGCAGCGCGGTCGCGTGGAGCTCGAGCAACACCGCGATCGCGACCGTGAATGCGTCGACGGGAGCCATCACGGGCAAAGCAGCCGGCAACGCGTCGATCACCGCCACGTCGGGTGGTAAGTCTGGCACGGCGACGATCACGATCAACGCAGTGACTTTGCCACCGACGGGGGCTACCTCGCTGTTCTACAACTCGTCGGAGGCGGGCTGTGGGTCCGACCCGAGCATCGTCTTGTGTGAGGATTTCGAAAGTGGGTCCTGGTACTCGAAGGACTGCGACCAGGCCAATGCGTCTGGTGGGCTTGCGCAGACCAAGGGGTGGTGTGGGACGATCTTCTCGAATCCGATCACGCCGACGGGTGCGGCAGTTTGCGTTGGGGCCGGCGCGAAGGGAACTAACTGCGCCGCCAGCGGCGGGCTGCACACCGGCGGCCAGGGTGGTGTGAACATGGCCGACCATAATCTCGGGCCCAGTAACAACGGGTACAACGAGATCTGGCTGCGCTATTACATCAAGCCCTCAGCCGGGTATCAGTACGGCGCGCAGAAGATGATCACCTTCAACTCAACACCCGCAGGGTCCGGCGGCATTTCGATTGGCGGCTCGGGTTCACCGTTCTCGGATGGTGCCTACGACACGTGCCCGGTCTATGACTGCAACACCACCGGCGCCGTCTACTACTATCGCCAGAACCAGGGGTCTAAGCTCACGCTGTCACAGATTACCGGACACTGGGCCTATGTCGAAATGCACGTGAAGCTCAACACCCCGGGCCAAGCCAATGGCATCTGGGAATTGTGGCTCAACGACTGCGGTACCAACGGGGTGTGCACCGGGACGCCGACCCTCCGGTCGCACTACACCACGGTGCAGTGGCAGAGCCCGACCGACAACAAGCAGATCAAATCGATCTGGTTCGAAAACTGGGCCAATCCGGGATCGGTCGGAACGGAGCTCTACGACCAGATCATGGTGAAGACCAGCGGACCGATCGGATTCTAGTGGAGTAATGGGGCGATGATGGCCGGCTCGTAGCGGCCGGAGCACCGGAAACGCAGACTCCCGATTGCAAGAATCCGAAAGCCAGCCGCGAAGTCGGCTGGCTTTCGGATTTTCTGCTCGATCCAGCCGACGTGATATCAGAAATTGCGGCTGCTTGGGGCGGTTAAGCGAACGGCACGGACGCTCGACGCGGGCTTGCTCCTGGCGTCATCGTCTTCGGCCTCAGCAGCGCGCGTCTGCCGCCAGCGATGGTACTTCCGTTCGGCAGCATGATCACCTGTTGATCGGGGCGACTGGTGAAATCGGCAGCAACCCTCGGCGCTGGCCGTCCGGGAATCGTGGCTACAGCGAGAGAAGGTGGGTAGAACAACGCGCGTTGAGAGGCGCGGTCAAGACTGCGCCGGCGCTGCCTCAGGGAGCGGCGTCGAATACGGAACCGGCGCGTCTCGCAGTGGCATTCGGATCTTTTGCGAGAGCCGCAGAAACGGCCGCTCGATGAAGCGCCACATCAGCGTGGAGAACAGGATGCTCGCGGTGATGCCGGCGAGAAATCCCGTGATTGCCATTCCTGAACTCCACCTTCCCGGAATCAGCTTCTGCAGGAGCGAGATGAAGCGCCACCCCACCGAGGCGTGGTAGAGGTACAGGCTGTAGCTGATGGCTCCAAGGAATTGGACCGGACGGGCGGACAACAGCCGACCCCATGTCACATGGCGTGCCTCGAACACGATCCACGCCGACACGACTATTGGCAACAACTGCATCAGCGACGCCGATGCTGAAACCAGGAACACGGCCATCGCAGCCCAGGCGAGGTAGAGCGCTTTCAGGCGATCCGGCTTGGATAGCGCGGAGTATGTCAGCGTGCCGATGAAGAACTGATACCAGCGGTCGATGAAGAGTCCGTGCGGCGCAGATCCTGGAGCGATGAACCGGATCCAGAGGGAGAGCAGGAATAGCCCCCCGGCGAAGACGAACGACCACCGCGGCGATTGGGCCGTGGTCGGCAGGTGCGCTCGCAAGACGATGAGCCCCACAAAAAACGCATAGAACTGGATCTCGTAGCAGAGCGTCCAGAAGATGGGGACGACGTTGCCGTACCCGAGCAGGTCCTGCACGTAAAACAGGTGCGAGAGCAGTTGCGGCCCGCTCGGCAGCGTCACCGGATACCCAGGGAAAAAGCGCAGCGTCAGAAACAGCAGCGTTACTTCCAGCAGAATCGCCGCCCAATACGGAGGATCGAGGCGGATCGAGCGACGCAGGATGAAGCGGCCGAAGTAACCGACCGTCCCAGCACCCTTGCTGACGCTCAGGGCGATCACAAACCCACTGATCACGAAGAAAATGTCGACGCCTTTGGCTCCGTTCCGGGCAATCCAGTCGATCGGAGGCCAGAGCCAATCCGTCGCGGTCCGCGACACAGCTCCGTGAAGGTGGAACAGAACCACCAGGAAGGCGGCAATTCCGCGAAGCCCATCGATCGACTGGACTCTGCCCGGGCGGCTCTCTCCCTTTGCAGACCTGGCGATCGGCAACGGCGCCGTCAGGCCAGTCATCAGCGAAGCTTGGAAACCAAGCTGTCGGCGACGAGATCCTGCACCACCACGTCCGCAGCCAGACGGTGTCCGGCATCGTTCCAGTGGCCGTCCCAGTTGAGATAGAGGGGCGCCTTGTTTGCCGCCGTCCATTGTTGGAAGGCAGGCAAGAGGTCGACGACCGGGACCTGGAGACTGTCGGCCATGCGCCGGATCATGGTTTGGGGCTGGTACATGCTCATGCGGCCCGGCGGCATTTCAGCGTGTTTCGCAAAACTCGCGAACGTGGTATCGGCGAGCTGATACCTGAGCGGAAGAAGGACCACAGCCATCTGGCTCCCTGCTGCTTTCGACGTGTCCCTGATCGCCGCAAGAAGGCGGTCGGTCAGTTCCCATCCAAGCGCGATGTCGGGAGGACTGGGCACCGTGAAGAGCTTGATCACGTGTGAATTCAGCGCCGCGCCAATCTGCCGGATCTCCCGTCCGTGCCGCACTCGGCGCCAGATCTGATAAAGCTGGAATCGGGTCGCGACGAATGCCTTCCATTCGAGAACTTTGAACTGGAACCAGGACATCGGTTGAGGATCGCGATCGACCAGTACACCATCGCGCATCGTGTACCACTCGCGTCGCAGGTTGTCGCTGATGTCGTTGTGTAGGGTCATAGCTACCACAACCAAATCGGGATGATACGCGCGTCCATACCGGGTTAGATAGCGCAGTTCATCGCCCGTCCCCCAACCACTCACGCCACCGTTGATCACTTCGACAGGACGTCCAGCCGCCCGGGTAAGATCCCGCTCCATCAACGTCGCCAACATCGAGTCGGCTGGTACCTGTAGCGCCTCCATGAAGGAGTCGCCAAGGAGCAGAATGCGAAACGTCCCAGCGCGCTTCTCGAGCGTGTGTTCCCTGTCCCGCATCCCCACCGAATTGAACGAAACCTCGTGGCCATACTGAGGGAGGAAGCGCGTGATGCTGGGATAGTGAAGGGCAAGACCGTATCGATCCTGGTGCGACAACCCGACGGGTTGCGGTGCAACCAGGCGCACAACCAACTCGGCCGCCGCGAGGGCAAGAATCAGTGACCCGAGCCCGAGCACGGCGTTGAGCAGCCACGAACGCACGCGGGTCACGCGTTTCGTCTCGGCAACAGGCCGCGCCCGCGGCGCAATGGCCTCCCCCGCGACGCGATGGCGTTGTTAGTCACGACTACAGGCGATGGAGCGTTGCCGGCGAGCGCCGCTTCTCGCTGCAGGATTCGCCGATGGACGTAAGGCAGCGCAGTCCCCGCGGCGATCAGGACCCAGAGATGGGAGTAATAAAAAAGAGATAGGAAGGTCCCGTTGACGAGCATGGCGAGAATGGCGCACCGAACGGCATCGGCGTAATGGCCGAGCTCCACCAGATCGGGATGCAGCGGCGGCTCACCGGGTTTGCGCCTGGGTGGACGGATCTTGCCCAAGCCCTTCCACGTGGACCACACCAGTAGGATCGTCGCCAGTGCGCCAACAGAGCCGAGCTCCGCAAGCATCTCCACGTTGCTCGAATGCGCGATGATGCTGCCGCCCAGACCGCGGCCAAATTTCTCAAACTGCTCGCGGGTCTGGTACTTCTCAATCACCCAGCGAAAGTTGCCGGATCCAACGCCGAGGACCGGATTGGCCTCCCACATTCGAAGGCCGGCTTTCCACAGCTCCAGTCGCATATCGCCTGTACCGTCTTCATAGTCAGTGGTACCGTCGATTTCTTTCCAGAAGCGGTCTCCCGCAAACAGCAACATGCCCACGCTGACGGCACCCACAATGGAGAGGCCCATCACCTTCTTCGGCGACCGCCACAGACAGTACAGTCCCACCGCGACGAGCGCGAGGAAACCACCACGCGATGCATTCTGCGCGCGTGCCATGGCTGCGATGAAAGAGAACATCGCCACGCCCAGGAAGATGCGGAACCAGAGGCGCTTGTCCGTGAAGAAGCAGAAGTACGCTAAAGCCGCGCCTAGGGTCATGAGTGCCGCGACATAGTTCTCGTCTTGACCGTTCGCGGCAGCCGGGCCGTAGCCCCCATGAGTTGTGGCCCAGGCCCCGACATAGAAGGCGATGAGGATCATGGCGTATAGCCAGGCGCGCACGTGCCGCAACGAGGTCAGCAAGGCCTGCAACGGCAGGCAAAAGCCCAGGAACAGGATGCCTAGCAGGCGAGTGTTGAAAAACGCAGAGAACGTGTTCTCTGCCAACAGAACACCGGACGCGCTCACCCCGAGCACCACGAACCACGAGATCCATCGCGGTCCAAGCTGTCTCTCCTTCTTCTGCGTCCAGTCGATGAACATCACGCCGGTAATCGCGAGCGCGAGACCGGGTGGTGTGTACGGACGACCAAGGTCGAACAGGAGCCATGCGAGCGACGCCCAAAACACCACTCCGAGGCGATCCTTACGCGCAAGCGTTCCGATCCGACGCATCCTGCCCCCAGGCGACGGCGCCGACGGACGAGCCACCGGCGACGTAGGCAGGCCAGCATGTGCGAGAGTGCGTGAATCCATATGGTCTGGAAGCAAATTCAGAAAAAGGATACCATTCGGCCGGGGCTCACGCCTACTTCCGCAGGTTCAGAAAATGCCCCTTCCGCCCGATGCTCAAGTTACTGTGCGCGACGTCGCTCCGCCTGACATTTGTGGCTCATGAAGCCCTCCGTTCTGGTTACAGACGGCGAACAGCGGGCTGCTCTTGCGGTGGTTCGTTCGCTGGGTCGGCACGGCGTGAAAGTCCATGTCGCTTCCCATCTTCGCCGATCTTTAGCGGGTGGGTCGCGCTTTGCCGCCAGTGAATCCCAGGTACCGGATCCGATCAAAGGAGCTGAGCGATACGCCACCGCCATTGCGAGACTTTCCGCCGACCGCGAGACGCTCATAATCCTTCCGAGTACCGAAGCATCGACGATGGCTCTGCTCGAGTATCGGGATCTGTTGGGATCGGTGCGGATTGCGAGCTCCGATCTCGCTCGCTTTCGCCTAGCGACGGACAAGGCAGCGGTTTTGTCACTTGCTTCTGAGCTCGACATGGATGTTCCAGCTCAGTGCACCCTCAAAGGTCTCGAAGACATCGACACAGTCCCGACGGAACGCTATCCCCTCGTGGTCAAGCCAGCGCGGTCGGTGGTGACTGGTGTCGCGGGCCGCCGCAAAGTCGGCGTACGATACGCACGTGACGGCAAAGGCCTCGCCGAGATCATTCGCCAGTTAGGACCTGAGGCTGGGCCCTTTTTGTTGCAGACAAGGATCCACGGCCCCGGCGTCGGCATCTTCCTGCTCCGCTGGAACGGTAGCATCCTCGCTACATTCGCCCACCGGCGAATTCGGGAGAAGCCCCCGTCCGGTGGTGTCAGTGTTTGCTGCGAAAGCATCGCCGCACCCTCAGAGCTCGTGCGACAATCGACCCGTCTGCTGGAGGCACTCAATTGGGAAGGGGTCGCGATGGTGGAGTTCAAGCAGGATCGCCGCACTGGCCGCCACTACCTCATGGAGGTCAACCCGCGTTTCTGGGGCTCGCTGCAACTGGCAATCGATTCAGGGGTGGATTTCCCTTGGTTTCTCTACCAGGCAATTGAGGGTGACCCAGTGACCCCGATCCCGCATTGGGAGGTTGGCCGACGGAGTCGCTGGATCTGGGGAGAAGTGGATCACCTGCTGACTCGCCTCCGGCACACGCCGGCGACGCTTGACCTGCCGACGGACGCCCCTGGTCTCTTCTCCACGGCGTTTCAGATACTCACACCATGGCGTCCGCGTCAGACGAGCGACGTGTTCCGCTGGGCGGATCCATTGCCCGCGTGGCGAGAGACAGTGGCCTGGTTCCGCGCCCTGACATGATGCATCGGTCGAAGCGGCCGCTGCGCGTGGCCTACCTCATACAGAATCTCAATTACGGAGGCATGGAGCAGGTGCTGCACAGTCTGGCGCAGGGTCTTCCTTCCGCCGGCTTCGATGTTCATGTCGTCGTACTCGAGTACCTCGGCCGCTTTGCTGAAGGCCTGGAGGAGCAGGTAACGTTTCATCAAGTCCCGCCGATGCCACGCTGGTCGCTGCTGCACCCCGGAGCTCTGATTTCGACGCTGCGCACGATCGCGCCGGACGTGGTTCACTCGCACACCGGGGTGTGGTTCAAAGCAGCGCGGTCTGCGCGGGCAGCCGGCGTCGCAGCCGTGGTACACACCGAACATGGAAGGCCCGATCCAGTGCCGCTCGCCGATCGGCTGATCGACAATGCCGCCAGCCGATGGACCGATTGCGTGATTGCGGTATCCGCGCCGCTCGCTGAGGTCCTGCGAACCCAAGTGGTTCATGACCCGTCGGCGTTGCAAATCATCACCAATGGTGTTGATGTTGAGCGGTTTCGCCCTGTGGAAGACCAAGGTGCGGTGCGAAGCTCCCTCAATCTCCCGTCCGATGCGCTAGTTATCGGGAGCATCGGCCGGCTCGAGCCGATCAAGAATTACCAACTCGCCTTGCGCGCGCTGGCCAGGTTGGGTGAGATCACGGGGGGAGCCGAGCGGCCCCTCCTTGTGCTCGCCGGCGATGGCAGCGAGCGCGCCGGACTCGATGCGTTGGCGAGGGAGTTGGGCGTGGACGACCAAGTGAATTTTCTCGGCTGGCGGAATGATCCGGATCGCCTATACAGGTGCTTCGATGTGTTCACCTTGCCTTCGCTCAGCGAGGGGACCTCGATCAGTCTGCTCGAGTCGATGAGTTCGGGCGTATGCCCCGCGGTTACGGATGTCGGAGGAAACAGAGCGGCACTCGGTCCCGATCTGTCATCTTTATTGGTGTCGAGTAACGACGTCGAAGGGCTGGCGACGCTCTGGCAGCGTCTCCTGAGCAATCCTGCCTCGAGAACGCAAATGGGCCAATTAGCCCGGAAGCGGGTGGTCGAGCACTTCTCTGCGCACCTCATGGTCGAGAGGCACGCGACGCTGTACCGCGAATTGCTGAAACGACGTGAGCACTGAAGGCGTCACGCTTCCGAGCGGAGCGCCGATCGAGCAAAGTGAAGTCCGACTTTAGAGACGCGATCAATCATGGCCAGGTCCAAAGCCCGCCGGTTCCTACGTACTGTGCTGACGTACAGCGCAATCATCGCCGTCACCCTGCTGGCGGTGGACGGCATCTGCGTCGCATTCAATCTCTTCCGGCCCGCGATGAACTACGGCGATCCCGATCTGGGATGGCGGCCAGCACCCGCCACTGGAAAGATGGCGAAAGGGAAATGCACAGAATTCTCAACGGGCGAAACTATCGTTTACCAGCGAAACGACGATGCCGTTCGAACGGGGCTGACGCGCTCCGCCGTATTGGCGGACACCACCCGCTTGCGCATTGGCGTGAGCGGCGACTCGCAGACCGACCTTTGTGCTCCAAATGACCAGATCCCCGGAGGAGTGCTCGAGGCGACGCTCGATTCACACGGGCATCCGGCCACTGTGCTCACGTACGGCGCTGGACGCTACTCCCCGCTGCAGGAGTATCTGGCCTTCCGCAAAGTCCTGGTGCCCTACCGTCCCAACGTGTTCATCCTGCAGGTGTACACGGGCAACGACCTGTACGACATCCTCCGCTCGGACGACCGCCCGCATTTCGAGCAGACACAATCCGGGTATCGGATCGCCGACCCGATCTGGTATGTCTACGACGATCCAAAGAATCGCCCGAGAAGCCGAGTACTCCACCTACTTCGAACGTTGGGGGACCGCACTGGAATCCGGCGGATTCCGCTCCGGGTCGGCGAGCTTCGTCGCCTCAGCAAGCAGCACGGCGGTGGAATACTCGACGTCGTCAGCTACCTGCGCGACGTCTGGAAAGCGCGCGATCCCTCGATCGGGTATCCTGACGCGTTTTCCGCCCAGATGCTCAACCAGCAGATTTTCTTCCTGCACTTCCCATCAGCCAAGGAAGAAAGCATTCGGCGAATGCGCGAGCTCATGAGCATGGTCCGCCGCGAGAATCCCGGTCTCACGTTGGTCATGAGCCCGATACCATCCTACGAATTAGTCGGTGCTCACTCGGTCGACGCCTCGCTGCAGCGAACCCTGACGCGGCTACCGATAACGTATGAAGCCGGCCGACAACAAGAGGGGGGGTTGTACGAGAGCCTTCGCCAGCTGGCGAGCGAGCAACAGTGGGTGTTCGTCGACAACCTGGCAGCCCTTCAGGCGTACGAGGGCTCTGGCCGACTGTACAACGACTTCGACTATCACCTGCTCCCCGTTGCTAGCGCACTCGTGGGTCAAGCCGAAGCGGAAGCACTGTTACGGGTTCTCCCTAGCTCCCGGTAGATCGAGACGTACTCCCGAACGCTGTGTTCCGCGGAATACCGGCTGCCGACGTGGTGGGCTGCCCTCGCCGCCTGCGCGCGTGTAGCCTCGGGCGCATCGCGCAGGACCGTGATGGCGCGAGCGTATTGCGATGGCTCCTGATTTGGCACCAGCGTTCCCAACGCCCCACCACCCAGAACTTCCGGAATTGCTCCGACGGCGTGACTGACCACCGGGACGCCCAGCGCCATGGCCTCAAGGACGATCATGGGCAGCCCTTCGTGATCCGATGTGAGCAGCAACGCGTGCATGTTCCGAAGCCACGGCGCCGGGTTGGCGGTAAACCCCATGAAGTGCACCGTGTCTGCGAGATTCATCGTCCGGACCTGGTCCTCCAGTTCTGAACGGAGCGGGCCCTCACCGAAGAGATAGACGCCATACTGGCCTGGTGACTCCCGTTCGAGCAGGTTCGCGACTTCCACGATCAGATCCACGCGCTTGACCGACGTAAGCCGGCCGAAGAACCCGATGCGAAAAGGCCGCGCGCCAATGCGCACGTCATCGATCGCTTGTGCCGCGCCGCTCTTGAGTCCCTCGATGTCCACACCATTGGGAACGACACTGAGTCGGGCCGTGGGCAGCGTCCGCGCGCATCGGTCCCGCAGTTCGATCGAAACGCACACGATCGGAAACTGCATGAAACGCGCGGTGAACCAGTCGAGCCACTGTGGGACGCTCTTGTGAACTTGCCAGACCCGAGTGTGAAATTCGGGAGCTCCATGCAGAGTCCGCGTGCTACGCGCGCCGACTGTGAGCGCGGCCGCAAAGGAACCCAGAACGTTTTCCTTGTATCGATGAGTGTGAAGGATGTCTGTCCGACGCGCGACAAGATGTCGCCGGATCGTGGCGAGAAGCTCCATGCCGCTGAGCTGGTTCTCGGGGTAGACGGTCACCATCACACCGGCCTGGCGCAGTCGCTCCGCGAGCAAGCCTTCGTTCAGGAGAATGACATCGACATCTACATCCTCCGTTCGCTGGAGACCCAACACCAAATTGTGCAGCTGGTTCTCGGCTCCGGCCCAGAGATCACCCGAGGCGAGATGTGTAACCCTCATCGGTTTTCCCACGTGCGGATCCGCCATCCTTCGATCGCGTAGTCTGTACGCCCAAGCACGAGCATGTAACTTGAGGCACAGCCAGCGAGTCCGATACTGGACGATTGGTGGTTTGCGTGTGGTGAGCTGTCCCACGATTTTCACGGCGCGATGAACTCGACCCCTCAGCAGCTCGTCGTCGCATCGCGGCGGCACGATGTCCTCGTCCGAGCGCTCACCCGACGGATTCCGACACTCGCCGCCCGAGTCGTGATCCGGCTTCATCGGTGGCTCGTGAGAGGTCGTCTCGCCGTCGTTGACATCACTGCCGGTGTTCGGATGGCCGTGAGTCCGCAGGATAACCTGGGACATCACCTCTTCTATTACGGCGACTACGAGCCCGTGCAGCGCGCGCTGTGGGAGCGGCTCTTGACTCGGGGAGAGGAGCTGGTCGTGCTGGATGTTGGGGCAAACATGGGCTACTACTCTCTGCTGGCGGCGGCTCGAACAAATGTCGCCAAAGTGGTTTGCTTCGAGCCCAATCCGATGGTCACGCCGATTCTGCGGTACAATGTGCAGGCTAATTCCGCTCTCGCAGGCAAGGTTACCATCGTTGAGGCTGCGGCGGGCGATGCCGATGGAATGGTCCCATTTCATCGGAACCGTGCAGAACACAATTTCGGTCTCGGCTCGCTTCGGCCACGGACCGACGATGGCGTGACGGTCGATGTCCCCATGGTTCGCCTGGACCGACACCTGCCCAGTATGAGCCTCCAGAGCGTAGACCTGGTCAAGATCGACGTCGAGGGAGCGGAACTCGCAGTTCTGACGGGACTGCTGGGATTCGGCCGACCGACACTGGTGATCGAGGTACACCCGCACATCCTTCCGTCATTTGGCGCCAAGTTCGCCGATATCTTGGAAGCGCTGCGCCAAGCCGGCTATCGAGCGCAACGTCTGCGGGAAGATGGCACACTCACTACCGTCGAGGATCTCAACGACGTTGCGTGGGTGCTGGCCGAGCCGGCATAGGCGCGCGGCAGACGGCGCCTACTTGACGAAGCCGATCTGTCCGTTGGTCTTCACCATGATCTGGTCGTAGAGCTCCGTTCCGACCGATCCCGGATTGGCCCAGTTTTCGAACCAGATCGATTTGATCTGCTTGTTGTCGGTCGGGCCCTGCCACTGCACCGTGGTATAATGCGACCGCAGGGTCGGCGTCCCTGTGCACACCCCGTTGGTACCGCAGTCGTTGAGCCACAATTCCCAGATGCCGTTGGCTTGGCCCGGGGTGTTGAGCTTCACATGCATTTCGACATAGGCCCAGTGTCCGGTAATCTGTGACAGCGTGAGCTTGGTCGCTTGGTTCTGGCGATAGTAGTAGACGGCGCCGGTGGTGTTACAGTCGTAGACCGGGCAGGTATCGTAGGCGCCGTTCGAAAACGGTGAACCCGAGCCGCCAATCGAAATGCCGCCGGACCCTGCCGGCGTCGAGTTGAAGGTGATCATCTTCTGCGCACCGTACTGATACCCGGCTGAGGGCTTGATGTAATAGCGCAGCCAGATCTCGTTGTACCCGTTGGCATTCGGGCCGAGGTTGTGGTCGGCCATGTTCACACCTCCCTGGCCACCGTTGTGCAGCCCGCCGCTGGCGGCGCAGTTCGTTCCAGCCGCGCCAGCCGCACCGCAAACCGCCGCACCAGTCGGCGAGATGGGATTCGAGAAGATCGTCCCGCACCACCCCTTGGTCTGCGCAAGCCCACCAGACGCATTGGCCGTGTCGCAGTCCTTCGAGTACCAGGACCCGTTTTCGAAATCGTCACACCAGACGATGCTCGGGTCGGTGCCACAGCCCGCCTCCGACGAGTTGAAGTACATCTTGGGGGCGGTCGACGGCGGTGGCGGCGGTGGCGGCGGACCACCAATCGTGATCGTCGCCGCGCCAGCCTTACCTGCCGCCGTCGCCGTGATCGACGCGCTACCGGCGCCCACGCCCGTCACGAGGCCGGTGTAGGCGTTCACAGCTGCGATGGTGGTATCGCTCGAGCTCCAGGAGACGGCGCTGCCAGCGATGACGTTGTTGTTTGCGTCGCGCAAGGTCGCCGTGGCGTGCGAACCGGCGCCGACGTTGATCGACGTCGGGTTCAGCGCAACAGATACCGAAGCCACGTCCAGCGGCAGAAGCTGTCTATTGGGTCCGTCGATCCCGGCGTGCGAACAAGCCGACAGCACGACCGCGACGAGGGCCAGTGCCGGAAATGAGTAGCGAGTCAACCGACCTAGACAGGCCGTCAATTTTGAACGCGCCATTAACGGGCTCCAGCAAACCACTCAGGGCTTCACAACCAAACCTGTGCGGCGCTGTAAGATAGCTGTAAGATAACTGAAGACGCGGGTCGAAGACAAATCGCACCGGAGCTCTCTCGCTTGACTCCCGAATTCGGCTGCCGGCGTCTTGAAATGCTGGTATGTCAGTGCGCCGGCCGAGCGCGAACCGGAATACTGCCTGCCGCCGCGCGCTGTTGCCGTGCCTTGATCAGCTCCGCAATTCGTGGCTGGATCGCGGCGGCCAATACCTCATTGCCGAGAGGCGTCAGATGGCAGTAGTCCGTGAACATCTGGCCCGGCACGCTGTCGAATATGCCAGTCAGATCAAGGAACGTGCCGCCGACGCGCTGCGCCATGGCGGTCTCCCACTGCACGATCCAGGGGGTGGCCAGGTGCATGAACGCTTCGTAGTTCGGCAGATACTCCTTCGCGTAGAAATCGAACAGCGCGCGCTCCACGGGGGTCGTCTGCGAACGTCCGCGCTCGAGAATCAGTATCGGCTGCAGCATAAACACGGCATCGACTCCTTCATGTCGGAGTAGGACGCCGATTCGCTCGTGTGTGGCGCCCGCGCTGCGCGGGAACACTTCCTTGAGCCCGGCGAACTCGCGTTCCGGATTCATCGGCTTGCGATTGGCGCCTGGGTGCGACACGATCAGTTTCAGTTCGCGTCCCGCTCGTCCGAGAACGTTGGCTAACGAAAACTTCCGGAAGAGCCACCAGCCGTTCATCGCGACGAGATTGCTGAACGTTGGGTCCCCTTCGACCATGAACGACGTCTGGTTATAAGAATAGCTCGCGAACTGATCGTGACCGCCATCCGTGAAGAAGAAGTCGTTGAATCCGTCGAGGAACAACACGATGTCCGGGTCATAGCCCAGGATCGTCTGGTAGAGATAGATCAGGCTGTGGTGAGTCCAGGTACTCGTGATGGCGGCATTGATGACCTCGATTTTGGCCCCCGGAAACTCAGCCGAAAGGCGGCGCTCGAGATAGGCATCGATCGTGTCCTCGTTTCGAATGACAGCGAAGTCCCGCTCGATGTTAGGCCACTGACTCCCCAGGCCATACGCAGTCGAACCCCCCATGAGAAAAATGCGAATCGTGCCGGGGGGTTTGACCCGGCTCACCTCGGTGGATCGCCGGAATCCGACAGAATTGTGCCGGACTCCGCGTGTATCCACGTAGTTGCGCGTCGGAAGGATGTTCTTGTAGGGATCGAACTCGTACTGCATGAGGTGTTGCCCGTCGTAGCCGCGGGCCAGGCGCAGGTAGGTGTATGCACCCAGTTGCAGCACCCCCACCACGATTGCGATCAGAATGAGCCAGAAAATCCACTGCTTCCGACGCGACAGCGGAACCGCAGGGGTCGTTGCGCTCATGACGTGGTTATGGCGGCGAGAGACATGGAGGAGAGCAGGCGGCGGTGCCGCGGGTCGGCCTCAAGGACGGCAGCGTAGTGCCCGGAGCGCGCTGACGTACGGTTCCTAATATATTCCCATATTATCGGCAGCGCAGCCAAACTGTCGCAGCGTGCCGGTTCATCAATCCGTTGCCTTCCTTCGCCACAGCAGTCGTTCCTGGACGCGTGGCAGGCCTCACGACCCATCGATGCGAAGACGTCATGTGCGGCCTCGCCGGACTTTTTAGCTCAGAGCCTCTCCGCGAAGCGGAGTTGCTGGCCGCCGCGGCGCGCATGGCTGGAGCCATCGTCCATCGCGGTCCTGACGATGCGGGGACGTGGTGCGCCTCGACGCACGGTGTCGCGTTCGGATTCCGCAGACTCTCGATCATCGATCTGTCACCCCTCGGTCACCAGCCGATGGCGTCCGCCTCGGGGCGTTTCACGCTGATGTTCAACGGCGAGATCTACAACTTCCTCGACCTTCGTCGTGAACTGGAAGGACATGCAGCGCGGTTTCGCGGGCACTCCGATACGGAGATAGTCCTCGCCGCGTTCGAGGCATGGGGTATTCGCCGAACTCTGGAGCGGCTGATCGGCATGTTCGCGATCGCCGTGTGGGACAGGACCGAGGGCACGCTCACGCTGGTTCGTGATCGGCTCGGCAAGAAGCCTCTGTTCGTTTATCACAAACCCGGATTGGTGACGTTTGGCTCGGAGCTGAAGGCCCTCGCAGCCGGTCCCACCTTCGACCGAGAGCTGGATCGCGAGGCGCTGGCACTCTATCTCCGATACCTGTACGTGCCCGCTCCGCGCTCGATCTATCGAGCCGTCACAAAGATTCCTCCGGGCCATCTTCTGACCATCCGCGACCCGCGTGCGCCGCTGCCCGCCACCATACCCTACTGGTCGGTCGACGCGGCCGCTCACGCCGGACTGAATGACCCGTTCAGCGGATCCGATGACGAGGCGGTGGACGCTCTCGACGCTCTGCTCACTGATGCAGTCAAATCACGAATGATCGCTGACGTACCGCTCGGAGCATTGCTGTCGGGCGGTGTCGACTCGTCCGCGGTGGTAGCGCTGATGCAGGAAGCCGCCGATCGGCCCGTGCGAACGTACACCATCGGCTTCGATGACCCCACGCACAACGAGGCTCCGCACGCTCGGGCAGTTGCGAGTCACTTAGGAACGAATCATACGGAGCTGGTTTTGACTGGCGAGGACGCACTCGCCATCGTGCCCCGGTTGCCGACGATGTTTGACGAGCCGTTGGCCGACCCATCGCAGATCCCCACGTTCCTGGTGTCTCAGCTCGCCCGTCGAGATGTGACGGTCGCACTCGTTGGCGATGGTGGAGACGAGTTGTTTGGTGGCTACAATCGTTACGCTTACGGCCCGCGATCCCTGAGCCGCGTTGCCGCGTTGCCGCGGTCGGTGCGACGTCTTGCCGCGGCGGGGATCAACGCCCTCGGACCGGGGTCCTGGGACCGCATGTTTCGTCCCATGAGTGCCCTGCCTGGAGCAAAAGGCTACCGCCTCGTGGGTGAAAAGCTGCACAAGCTCGCGGCTGTAATGGACGCGCCGGCTGAAGCGGAGAGGTATCGATCGCTCATGTCGGCATGGCAGCACCCCGAAGCGCTCGTCGATGGCGAGGATGTGGCCGACGGCACGCTGCGTGTCCTTCGGAGTGGGTGGCCACCACAGCTGGTGGATCGGATGATGCTCGCCGACCAGCAGACGTACCTGCCCGACGATCTGTTGGCCAAGGTGGACCGTGCGAGTATGGCTGTGAGCCTCGAGGTGCGGGCACCTCTGCTCGACCATCGCGTCGTGGAGCTCGCCTGGCGCTTACCGGCCTCAATGAAGCTCCGAGATGGCGTGAGCAAGTGGGTCCTGCGACAGGTCCTCTACCGTCGTGTGCCGCGGAGTCTGATCGATCGACCGAAGACTGGTTTCTCCGTGCCGATTGACGCGTGGCTGCGAGGTCCTCTGCGCGGCTGGGCGGAGGATCTGCTGGCTTCGCTGCCGTCGCTCCCGTTCCTGCGGTCAGATCCAGTGATGGCGGCCTGGCGAGACATGCTTGCACGGCGCCGTCCTGCGGGCCCGGCGCTCTGGGCGCTCCTGTCGTTCCTCGACTGGCAGGCGCACTGGAAGGCCACGTGACGCCTGGGAATCGTACATAGTGCGGGTGCTCTACGTGTGGGACGCCGATTATCCCTGGGACGTACGCACCGAGAAGGTCTGTCTCGCGATGACGCAGGCTGGTCACAGCGTCGTGATTGCGGCGCGTAACAAGCAGGGAAGGCCTCGGTCGGAAGCGCTTCCCGAAGGATTCGTCGAGCGTTTGCCGGCGTTTCGCGTACCTGGCGGAAGCTGGCTCTCCTTTCCGGCATTTCTCAATCCGATCTGGCTGCGACACGTGCGGCGGGTTGGGCTGCGACACCGCGTCGACGTCGTCATCGTACGAGACCTCCCGTTAGCTCCGGCGGCGGTGCTCGCATCGCGTGGGAAGTGGCCCGTCGTGATGGACATGGCCGAGAACTATCCAGCGATGATGGCCGACATCTGGACGGACGGTCAAGCGAAGCCGCTGGATGCATTGGTGCGCAACCCGCGAATCGTGGCGGCCGTCGAGCGGCGTACCCTGCCCCACCTAGACCACATCATCACGGTCGTCGAGGAATCGTCCCAGCGCGTCGTGCGGCTTGGGGTGCCCGGCGATCGAGTCTCGGTCGTCTCCAATACTCCATCAGTCAAGAGTGTCGTCGCGCTGAGCCCGCGAGTGCCCGGCAGTCCGATTCGACTCGTGTATCTCGGACTCATGGAGGAGCATCGGGGTGTCGGGGAGTTGCTGGAGGCGGCGAGTCAGCTGGCAACTGCGGGTGTCGAGTTTGTGCTCGACATGGTCGGCGACGGCCGAGACTACGCGTACTTCCGCCGCCGCGCCGAGGAACTCGGCCTGACCGCGCCTCGCATCGTGTTTCACGGACGTTTGCCGCACCGCGACGCCATCGACGTTCTGCGCCGCGGCCACGTCGGGGTCGTGCCGCATCATGCCCGCGAGTCATGGAACACGACGATTCCCAACAAGCTGTTCGACTACATGGCGGCCGGCCTCGCAGTTGTCAGCTCGGATGCCGCACCGGCTGCTCGGATCGTCAGCAAGACGGGCGCAGGGCTCCTGTTCAGGAGTGGGGATCCTAAAGATCTCGCGGAACAACTGCGGCAGCTGCTGAATGAGGAAGCGTGGGACCGGTGTCGAAGGTCGGGGCAGAAGGCCGTGTTGTCGGAGTACAATTGGGAGTCGGACACGCGGGTACTCCTTGACGTCGTATCTCGCGTCGCCTCCCAAACGTGATGCGTTGATCGCGCCGCTCAGATGCTCCAACTGTTGGAGGCGTTCGGCGGTAGCGTGAAACGCTGCGGGATTCCCGCAGACTCGAGTTCGTGACAAATTCGCGCATGATGGCAATGGAAATGATCGCCCGATGACCAGAATTCTGCTCTTGACTGAGGGAGACGCCGAGCGATGGGACTCCTGGTCCGGCAGCGCAAAGAGCGTCGTCGACCACCTGCGTAAGGCTGGGCACGAGGTCATGACGGCCGATGTTGACCTCTACGGCCCGACTCGCATGCTGGGGGCTGCCCTGTCGTTCAGCCCCAACCGAAAGCGATGGGGAGTCCGTTACCATCTTGGCCCAGTCGGCTACCGGCTGCGATCCGGTAAGGCCTCGAATGCCGCGAGCCAGTTCGGACGCTCGGCCGAATGCATCCTGCAGATCGGCGCAACCTTCAAACCACCCGAGCGAAGCTCTCTCCCCTACTTCCTGTTTTGCGACTCGAACATCCAGACCTCCGTCGAAGGAGCGAAGTTCGGCGTTTCCGATTCGGCGTGGCTGCGTCCCTCGGAGTTCGACGACGTTTGTCGCCGTGAAACGGCTATCTATCGCGGCGCCGCCGCAGTGCTCACGATGAGTGAGTACCTGCGTCGCTCGTTCATCGATGATTTTGGATTAGCTCCGGAGCGAGTGCACACGGTCGGTGCGGCCCCCAACCTCGACGTCACGCAAATCCCCGAGCCTCGGACCGCCGCGCGGACCGGCGTACCGACCGTGCTCTTCGTCGGAAAGCAGTTCGAGCGCAAGGGCGGTGCGACGCTGCTCGAAGCCTTTCGGCAGGTCCGCGCGCGAATTCCCGAGGCGCGGCTGGTGCTGATCGGCCCACCCACTGCTCCGTCGTCTGAGCCAGGAGTGGAATGGCTGGGACATCTGGACAAGAACAACCCCGCTGAAAAGGCGAAGCTGTTGCAGAGCTATCTCGACGCCGATGTCTTCTGTCTTCCCAGTCTTTTCGAGCCCTTCGGGATCGTCATCCTCGAGGCGATGCTGTTCGGACTCCCCTGCGTTGGAACGGCGGCTTGGGCAATTCCCGAGATGATCGCCGATGGAGAGACCGGCTACACCTTCCCCCGTGGGGACGCGACCGCCCTGGCTGATCGTCTGACGGAGTTGCTCACGAATCGCGAGCTGGGACACCGAATGGGGATCGCGGGCCGGAAGCGGGCGCTCGAGTGGTTCTCCTGGGATGCGGTCGCCTCTCGCATGACGAACGGGATCAAGTCTGGACTTTCGATGTCTGCGGCGCCTGCATGAGTTGGGAAGACCGGCTAGCCCGAGTTGTCGGTGGAATATCTGGGACCCGAGGCGCCATTCTGTGTTTCCACGGACTGCATCGTGATGGAGAGCCTGGCGATTCATCGATGCACCTCTCCCTGACCCAACTCGACGCCACTCTAGAAATCGCCGGCCATTTCGCAGAGCTTGTTCCGCTCGAAGACATCGTCGAACGGCATCTGGAAGGACGAAGCACCTCGGGGATGGTCGCGCTCACGGCAGACGATGCGTACGTCTCGTGGCTCGACGCGGAACCGTTGCTGAAACGGCACCAGGCGCCCATAACGATGTTCGCAGTGGCTAGTGCGCTCACGTCCGGGTCGGCGTTCTGGTGGGATCGCCTGGACCATGCGGTGGTCTGCGCGGATGAAGGCCGATGGCGAAGCTTCGAGGACGAATGCGGCCTGCCGGAGGCCTTTCGAATCGGGCACTCGGCGAACTCGGAACGGACTCGCCCACTGCGCCAGTGGATCCTGTCTGACCAGGCGGGACGATGGCCACAGCACCTGGAAGATCCGCTTCAACGGCTTGAGCAGGAGACTGACAGTCGAACGGGACAGAGGCCAATGCGGGGAGACGAGCTCGCAGGCTTTTCATCTCGCGTCTCAGCTGGCATCGGCGTCCACACACGCTCGCATGCGGCGCTGCCATTCCTCGCCGATGACGAGGTGGTGGCAGAGATTCAACAAGGGTACACCGAGTTGCGCGAGCGGTTCTCGAACGCCCGTTCCTACCTTGCCATCCCATTTGGGCTGTTCACCCCAACGACTCTCGAGCTGGCTCGGCGTGCAGGGATGACCGCCATGCTTACGTTAGCGGGCTCTCCCCTCGTGGCCAGGACTTCCAGTCCGGACACCATCCCTCGCCTGTGTCTGGTACGCGAGCAGAGTCCTGGAAAGACTGCGCTGAAGGCAAGCCGACTCGGCGCCTTGCTTATTCGGATGCGAAATCGGGAACCCGAGTTTCCGGAGCTCCCGTCCGCCACGAGCTGACCATCATCGCTCGATACTCGATTACGGAGCGAATCCGATCGGTCCGCTGGTTTTCACCATGATCTGGTCGTAGAGCTCCGTTCCGACCGATCCCGGATTGGCCCAGTTTTCGAACCAGATCGATTTGATCTGCTTGTTGTCGGTCGGGCTCTGCCACTGCACCGTGGTGTAGTGCGACCGGAGGGTCGGCGTCCCGGTGCACACCCCGTTGGTACCGCAGTCGTTGAGCCACAATTCCCAGATGCCATTGGCTTGGCCCGGGGTGTTGAGCTTCACGTGCATTTCGACATAGGCCCAGTGTCCGGTAATCTGTGACAGCGTGAGCTTAGACCCCTGGTTCTGGCGATAGTAGTAGACGGCGCCGGTGGTGTTGCAGTCATAAACCGGGCACGTGTCGTAGGCACCATCCGAGAACGGTGAACCCGAGCCGCCAATCGAAATGCCGCCGGACCCTGCTGGTGTTGAGTTGAAGGTGATCATCTTCTGCGCGCCGTACTGATACCCGGCTGAGGGCTTGATGTAATAGCGCAGCCAGATCTCGTTGTACCCGTTGGCATTCGGGCCGAGATTATGGTCGGCCATGTTCACACCACCCTGGCCGCCGGTGTGCAGCCCGCCGCTGGCGGCGCAGTTGGTTCCGGCCGCGCCAGCCCCACCGCACACCGCCGCACCCGTCGGCGTGATGGGATTCGAGAAGATCGTCCCACACCACCCCTTGGTCTGCGCAAGCCCACCAGACGCATTGGCCTGGTCGCAATCCTTCGAGTACCAGGACCCACTTTCGAAATCGTCACACAAGACGATGCTCGGGTCAGTCCCACAGCCCGCCTCCGACGAGTTGAAGTACATCGCGGGAGCCGCCGGTGCCGTCACGAGGACGGAATTCGATGTAACGCCGGCGAGCGACGCAGCCGTGAAGCTGATGGTCCGCGATCCTGCCGTGCCCGTGATCGACAAGTTGGTAAAGGTTGCCACGCCACTGGCGTTGGTCGTCACAGTCGTCGTTCCACCGAGCGTGCCACCACCGGAAGCAATAGCGGCCGTGACCGAGACGCCCGCCTGCGATACCGCAGTGTTCGATGCATCGCGGAGCTGAATGCTCGGCTGCGGTGCGAACGGCGCACCGCTCGTAGCCGTCGGCGACGGCTGGGTACTAATGGTCAGCTTCGTCGGCGTCAACGGCGTGTAGGTCACCGTCAGCGTCGCCGTCGCCGTGTTGTTCGCGAGGTCCCTCGCCGTCACCGTGATGACGTTCGATCCGGAGAGTAGCACGATGCCGCTCGCCGACCAGCTCGTGGTGCCGGTCGCCGTACCCGAGCCGCCGCGGCTGTTGGACCACGTCACTTGCGTCACGCCGACGTTGTCGCTCGCCGTGCCAGTCACAGTGACTGGACTCGCGCTGACGGATGTGCCAGAGGCCGGACTCGAGATCGTGACGGTTGGCGCCTGCGTATCGGGGGCAGTGCTGATGGCAACCGACGACGACGTCACGGATGTCATGGACGGTGCGCTGAAGCTGAGCGTCCGACTCCCCGCGGCGCCCGCGATTGAGAGATTGCTGAACGATGCTGCGCCGCTCGCATTCGTCGTCGCCGTCGCGGTCCCACCGAGCGTGCCGCCGCCGGTCAGAACGGACGCGGTAACCACCACGCCCGCCTGACTCACAGCATTGTTCGCCGCATCGCGCAACTGGATGACTGGCTGCTGGGCGAAGGTCGCACCACTCACGGCTGACGCGGACGGCTGCGTCGTCATGGAAAGCGCGGCTGCCGGGCCAGCGCTCACCGTGACCGTCGAGGACGTGACCGCGCTCAGCCCCGTGGCGGTGAATCGCAGCGTATACGCGCCAATCCCTGAGATTTTCAGCCCCGCAAACGTTGCCCCGCCGCTGCTCGTCGTCGTCGCGGTCGTCGTTCCACCGAGTGTCCCACCGGTGCCAGAGGCGATCGCGACCGTGATGACGACGCCCGACTGACTGACGACGTTGCTCGCCCCATCGCGCAGTTGAATGGTCGGCTGTTGGGCGAACGCCACGCCGCTCTGCGCCGCTGATGACGGCTGTGTGGACACGGACAGCTGGCTGGCCGCCCCCGCGCCGATGGCGATCGAGCCCGACGTGACACTCGTCAAACCCGCCGCGCTGAACGAGAGCGTTCGCGTTCCCGTCGTTCCACTAATTGAGAGATTCGTGAACCTCGCCGCGCCGCTCGCGTCGGTTGTCGCGCTCCCGATACCACCAAGCGCGCCGCCGCCCGTCGCAATGGCCGCCGTCACGATGACACCGGCCTGATTCACCGCGTTGTTCGATGCGTCGCGAAGCTGAATGACGGGCTGCTGTGCGAGCGCCGCACCGCTCGCCGCCGAGGACGATGGTTGCGCGGTGATCGACAGCTTGCTCGCGGCGCCGGCGCCGACCACAATCGTGTTCGACGTCGCCGGGGTGAGTCCCGCCGCCGTGAACCGCAGGGTAAACGTCGCGCTGCCGCTGATGCTGAGATTCGCAAAGGTGGCAAGTCCGCTGGCATTCGTCGTTGCCGTCGTGGTTCCACCCAGCGTCCCGTTGCCCGAGGCGATCGATGCCGTGACCACGACCCCCGCGGCACTCACCGCGTTGTTCGAGATGTCGCGAAGTTGGATCGCGGGCTGCCGCGCAAGATCAACGCCGCTCGCCGCCGACGACGCCGGCTGCGTCGCGATCGCGAGCTGCGCCGGTGTACCGGCGACGATATTGATCGTGCTCGACACCAACGACGTCAGCCCGGCGCCTATGAACACCAACGTTCGCGGTCCGATGGCACCGCTGATCGACAAGTCAGTGAACGTCGCCGTGCCCGACGCGTTCGTCATCGCCGTCGTCGTGCCTCCGAGCGCGCCACCTCCGGTCGCAATGCTCGCGGTGACGACCACGCCCGGCTGATTCACCACCGCGTTGGTTGCGTCGCGCAGCTGAATCACCGGCTGCTGCGACCACGCTGCCGCGACCTGTCCAGTCGACGGCGGCTGCGCTGTGATCACAAGCTGGGTTGCGGGGGCAGGCGTAACCGTGAAGGTCGTCGACGACGCTCCCGTCAACCCAGTGGCGTTGAACGCGAGCGAGTGGGAACCGGAGCCATTGATTTGCACGTCCGAGAACGTGGCCTTGCCGCCGATTGCTTGCACGGCGAGCGTTCCGGCGAGCGTACCGGTCCCACTGGCGCGAGACACCGTGACGACCGCTGCCGAAGTCGTCACGAGCGCACTGGACGCGTCGCGAACCTCAACGACCATCGGCGGGGCGATGTCAACCCCGCTCACGACGTTCGCCGGCTGCGTCGCTATCGCGAGCTGTGTTGGCGTCTGTGTGCTGCCACCGCCGCCACCGCCGCCACCGCCGCCACCACCACCACCGCCACCACCGCCACTAGTCGTAGTAATCGTCACGGGCACCGAGGCCGAGACGGATTCAACCGTGCCGATGACATTAGCTGTTCCGCCGCTGACGCCGACCACAATACCGCCCGGCCGTACCTGCACGACGGCCGGATTGCTGGACGTCCACGCGATCCCCCGGTCGGTGAGGACGTTGTTGTTCGCATCCTTGACGACCGCTGTCGCCGTCGTCAGCGAGCCGGCGGCGATCGTCGACGCCGCGAGCGTGACCGTCACGGACCCGACTGGCGACGCCACCGTGAGCGCCGCAGACCCCGACTGCCCTTCCGCCGTTGCCGTAATCGAGACCGTGCCCGGAGTGATGGCGACAATCCGTCCAGCGGCCGTCACCGTCGCGATGGAAATGTCGCTCGAGCTCCAGGTAGCTGGCTTGTCGATCAGAATGTTGTTCGACGCATCACGAACAGTTGCCAGCGCCGTGGTGGAGTCGCCTGCCGACAGCGTAGTCGCGATGAGTCGTACCGTCACCGAGGCCACATCGGATTGCACCGTCAGCGTCGCGCTTCCCGAGACGCCTTGGCTCGTTGCCGTGATGGTCGTCGTTCCCGGAGCGATCGTGACGATGACGCCATTGTCGACGATCGTCGCCACCGACGGATCGCTGGAGCTCCACGTCACCGGCGAATTCGCGAGAACCGCATTGTTCGAGTCGCGAACGGTGGCCGTGGCTGCCACCGCCTGGCCGGAGAGCACCGTGCTCGCGCTCAGCGCCACGGAGACGCCGGCCGCCGGAGACGCGACCACGGTAATCGACGCCTTCGCAGTGACACTGCCGGCCGTGGCGATGATGTCGGCCTGACCTGGGGCACCGGCCGTCACCAAACCCGCTGGCGTCACTTTCGCGACGGTGGGGTTCGATGAGCTCCACACGATGCTCACTCCATTCAGCGCCGCGCCGCCTGCGTCGCGCGCGATCGCGTCAGCTTGCAGCGTCTGACCCGAGACGAGATGATCGAGGCCCAGGGTGACAACGATGTTGTTGACGACCGTTTGGATCTGCAACGTTGTCGTTACGTCTGACGCGCACGCGATCACGTTGGAGATGATCGCGAGAACGCCGAATCGAAACAGGCGACGAACACGGCTCATGCAATGACCCCTCGGTTACGACAATTCGACTCACAGAGGCGACAGCGCCGTGGAGCGTTTTTTTTGGCGGCTCGAACAGAGCGCGTGTGAGCAGCTGGGTCGATCGCTGGCGCCCACGTTTAGATGACGTGGAGAGTGCTGCTCGGTAACGCAAACAGAGCGTTGGCGCGCGCGTGCAAGGACTAGTGGAAAAAAACTTTCACTGCGATGTCACGCTTTTCGCCAGTTTCTCAATCACGAGTGTGAGAAGGATCACAGGTTCTCGCGATCGCGATGAACGAGTGCCGTGTCGGTCATCAACCCCACCGGCGCTTCGCGGCAAGGGCCCGCCCTCGGCCCCTGCCGACGCGGTCCTACATCACCAACCAGTTGCGCATCGCGGCAATATCCGACGGCGTGACCAACCTGTGCGTTGGCAGCGTGTGCAACGATCGAGCAAGATCGCTGGCGCCTAACAGGCTTGGCTCACCACTCGCGAGGACTGGTTGCATCTCGACCTGTTCGCCGACAGGAGTCGGATACGGTCGTGTAACACCGAGGTCTCGTCGTAACGCTCTCCGACCGCTGAGATCGCGGACCGGGAATCGCAAATATCCCGGCAGCATTCCCGAGATTGGCCGGATGGTCCGAAGATCGCGCGCGTTCTGCGCGGCCTCAACCAACGTCGCTGCGACGCGCCGACGATCCTCCAGGTCGGCGCGCTCCATCTCGAGCGCGGACACGAGCAGCGAGTCGCTGACGCCGGGCATTGCCGTTGGTTCCGTCGCCGGGTGATACACCATCTCCCCGAGATGAAGCCAAGGAATGGCAGCCGGCAGCGCGTAGATCGACGGACGACCCATCGCCCACTGCACCGCGGTCGTGAGGAGATTTGGCCATCCGCGGCCCGAGGGCGGTAACGCCAGCGATTCGAGTCGTCCAACCCATTCCTGGACGGAGGTCAAAAGCGCCCCACCTCCGCCGGCACACAGTCCCTTCCCTCGTCCGAAGCTCAGCACCGCGAGGTCGCCGAGGGAACCGAGCCGCCGACCGCGAATCGTCCCGCCGGCCCCTTGCGCGGCATCTTCGATCACCGGGATCCCATGCCCAGCGGTGAGCGATCGAACTCCCTCGACGTCCGCGCCGTATCCGAACAAGTGCGACACCACGACGGCGTTCACACCGCGGCCGAGCATTTCCGCGACAGAGTCGAGGTCGGGGCTCAACGACTCCGGATCGATGTCATAGAGCCGCACGCGGACTCCTGCGAATCGGGCGGCCGCGGCAAGATCGACGCATGCGTAGCCGGGAAACCCAACGGTGCATGCGGCGTCCCCGAGACGCGCTCGGATCAACCGGAGCGCCAGGACGAGCGCGGACGTTCCACTGTCGGTGAACAGCACCGTCGAGGCGTCGAACGTCTCTCCGATCAGCTTCGCGGCGCGAGCTTCGAGCTCCGTTCGAGAGTGAAATGCCTCGTACGCCGCACGCACCAGCGCGGCCGGAGAAATGGGCGACGCAACTGCGAGCTGTCGCCGGCCGATCATGGAATGAACCGAACGATCCTCGGCCCGAGCCGCGTGGCAATTGGCAGGGGCAAGCGCTGCCAGACGCGCGTCGCCATCGCGAAGACGCCCTGATCTCGCGACGGTGTTGCCGAATCCGTTGACTCGCCGCTAGCCGATGCATTGTGATACCACCAGAGCGGCTCCTCCCGGCCACCCCACTGCAGCTTGAACTTGTGCGTACCGCTGTCGCGCGTGCACCGCCCGAAATTGAAACGACGAGCCCCCCTGGCGATCGTTTGCTCCATCAGATGCCAGTACACGAGCATGTTCGGCGACAGCGCATTGTGCGAGCGCAGCGCCGAGGCCCACGTGATTTCGAACTCCGCGTTCCACAAAAAACCAGCCCCGCATGCGACCGGTTTGCCTTGGTGGTACGCGACCGCGAACGCGACATCGTTTGGAAATACTTCCGCCAGGGCCTCGAAGAAGCGTCGAGGCAGGACGGGCGTCCCAAGATCGCGCATGTGCTGAGCGAACACGGCGTAGAACGGCTCGATCTCTTCGAGCCCCAGTCGCACGACAACGCCCTCCTTGGTCGGCCGCTTGATCTGACTTCTGAGCTTCGCGGGAAACGACGCCAACAGCGCGGACGGCTCGGACGGCATGTCGAGGACGACCGTCAGCTTGCGGTGCGAAACTGGTAAGTCCAACGGCAGATCGACACGACTGCGCAGTTCCAGGGTTTTCGCCCGCGTCGCTGCAGCAATGCGAGCCGCTTCACCGGCCAACGCGCGGATCGCGCTCGCGCTCCCGAGTGGCCCACCGTAGTTCAGGAAGGGCATCGAGACGAGAAAGTGACCGAACATCAAGCTGCGCACGCGGACGAGCGGCAACGCGCCGACCACCTGGTTCGTCGCCGTGTCTCGGGCCATCAAGTAGATGCAGTCGTGTCCGAAGACGCGCTCCATTACAGCTCGCCAGCCATACAGATGGAAGTGCGTCCAGTGAGGTTGCGCTCGAACGAACTCGTCCCAAACGGCCGCCGGGCCCTCGTGAGGGCTCACCACCAAACCCGGGTTTGATGATCCCGTCGTCGACGCCAACATAGGGGAGTCCGGAGGCAGCATTTGTCAGTCGTCTCATCGATGCGCGTGACGATCGCCGAGCAGTGCTCGATGAGTATCGGACGCTGCCGCGAGCTGACGTTGGTCTGTCGCTGCCATGCAAGTTACCGTGGAGCACAACAGTGAGCACCGGAATGGCGCATGCGGTGCTCGTGACGATCATTGGTTCCGGCAGTCACTCGCTACAGCCCCTCTCCCACTCAACGACAGAACGCATGACGATGCTGGCCGGGTGGTTTCTCCTGCTGCTTCCGATCGCACTCGCCCTCTATGCCTACGGTGCTTATCCACTGATTCTCCGACTGCTGCCTCGGTCGCCCAGCACTCCCGCGCCACGCGCGCTGCGTTCCTGGCCCATTGTGAGCATCGTCGTGCCGGCGTACAACGAAGAGCGGCAGATCCGTGGCGCCATCGAGGCATTGCTTGCACAAGACTACCCAGCCGACCGACGTCAGATCGTCATTCTCTCCGATGCGTCAACGGATCGAACCGACGAGATCGTTCTCGAGTACCGCGACCGGGGCGTCGAGCTCCTACGAATGCCTGTGCGCGGGGGGAAGACAGCGGCCGAGAATGCTTCGTGCTCTGGGCTTCGCGGTGAGATCGTGGTCAACTCCGATTCGTCGGTTCGACTCGAGCGAACCGCCGTTCGGCGATTGATTTCGGCGATGGCCGATCCGAGCGTTGGTGTGGCGTCGACGCGCGACGTGAGTGTGACGAACCTGGCGGACACGACGAACGCTGCGGAAGCCGGTTATGTCGACTACGAGATGCGCATTCGGGCGCTCGAGACAGAATGCGGCGGAATCGTTGGCGCCTCCGGCTCCGGCTATGCCATTCGGAGTGAGCTACACCGGTTACCCGTTCGCGAGGATCTCAGCCGCGATTTCTCGGCGGCGCTCACCGCGCACTCGCACGGTTACAGGACCGTGTCGGTCGAGGACGCGATTTGCTACGTTCCGCGAACGCCATCCATCGCGATTGAATACCGGCGAAAGGTCAGAACGATTGCGCGTGGAATGGAGACGCTTCTGCACAATCGGCGGCTGCTGGACCCTATCCGACACGGCGCGTTTGCTTGGAAGCTGCTGAGCCACAAGGTCTGCCGGTGGCTCGTTCCGCCATCGGCGATCCTCGCGGTAGTTGGCCTCCTTCTTTTGGCCAGCCGGTATACGTGGGCGGGGATCCTTCTCGCGATAGGGCTCCTGCTTGTCATCGCCGCATGGATTGGGTCGATCTGGTCCTCGGATCGGCATCTGCCACGCGCACTCTCCCTCCTTACGTTCGCGACCGCCGCGAACGTCGCCGTCATCCATGCGTTGCTACGCGTGAGCGCCGGACACGAAGACCATCTTTGGGAGCCGACCCGCCGCGCGGTCCCCGAGGTTCGATCGCCGGACACGGTCGGCTGACGACAGGCTGGGCCCGAGCGCCAAGCGAGAGATCACCCGGCATCGATCGCGGCAACCAGCTCGCGAACGCAGCGCTCGATCCGGTCATAGCTCTGATCGAACGCCCAGCTGCGCATGCCCCACGGATCCAGAATCGTCCGACGGTCGATCGGCGCGGGATCGAAGTCGCCGAGCACTACGATCGCCGCGCGCGGCGCGCCGCCGGTGAGATACGCCGCCCGTGCCTGTTCGATGCTCATGACGACGATCAAGTCAGCAGCGCGGAGAATGGTCGGGGTGGCGAGCTGGGACCGGTGGTCATCCAGCTCGTACGAGCGGCGTAACCCGGCGGCCAGCGCCTCCGACGGCGGTTGCCGCCCTGGTCCGATGAAACCGGCAGAGGACACCGTGGCTTTGATTCGGGGCGACTGGCGCGCCAGACGGTCGAAGACCGCGGCCGCGAACGGGCTGCGACAAACGTTGCCGTAACAGAGAAACACCACGGATCGAAGTGGAGCCAATTGCCTCACTGTCTCACGAGCGCGCTCATGTCTCTGACGATGGAGAAGACGATCCGGCAGATCGCGAGCGTGCCGCAATGCTCCTCGTAGCGTCCCCAGCGCGGCATTCGCGATGGCGACAAGGAATCTGGGCTTGCCGACAGCCGGTTCAGTAGTGGAGTCCGGAGTCTCGCGACGTGCCTCGAGCGGCATTATTCTGGGGTGTCCTTGGTGGGTGTGTGTTGCGCGTCGACCCGCCGGCCAATGCGATTCAGGCACGAAACCGAGCATCTACCCGCCGGCATCCATCTCTTTTGAACGGCGGCGCAACTCACGCGCGCGGCAGGACGCGTGCGACGTCCTTTACGAGCCGGGCCGCGACGTCGCCCCCCAACGCGCTGGCATCGGCGATCGCTCGCGCCGCCGAAGCAGAATCCCGCGCCGCCCCGGCCTGCCGCACCGGAACGACGACGCGCACCAGCGCCTCCTCCGTATGGCCGCGCACCGCCGCGTCGCGCAGCAGATTCCACTTCACGGTATACTCATTGGCGACGATACGGCCGCGCCCCTGGTACCAATAGTAGACCACGGCCGTCGACCCGCCGTTCTTCAGCGTGTTTCGGTTCACGACGTACGGCACGCCGTCGACGGTGACTGTGGACGTGCCCGCGTTCGTAATCTCCCACCCGGCCCCTGGCAGACAGTTGCGCGGCGAGTGGATCGTCTTGCCCTGCGTCTGGCGGTCGTAGTACGACACGAACGCGCTGAACGCGGCCACCGAGTCGCGAGAATAGATCCGCATCACGTAGTCCTTCATGCCAGCGACGCGCGCTTCGTCGGCGCTCAGCGGCTGGTCGTGCACGTCGTAGTCGCCGTACTGCGGCAGGATGCCCGTCAGCGGCGCCGCCAGCGGAATCGCCGCCTGAGAGCGGGCCCGGAGAACGAAGAGACAGCCGGCGAGCAGGATGACGGCCGGCAGGTATTTGCGCGAGTTAGACATCGGCACCGACCGTCTCCGGTTGCCGAGTGGACTTCGCGACGACGAGGCGCTCGATCCATCCCACGCACATCGCGACGACCGCCAACGACACCAGCGACACCAGGAAGAGCAGCCAGCCTTCGGTGAGGTGCATGAACCCCTTGCCGAACTCCGCGCTCACGAAGAAAACGAGGAAGCCCGTCAGAAACACGCGAATGCCGTTGATCACGATCGCGATGGGAATCGCCATGCCGACGAGCAGCACGCGGCCCACGATCGTGCGCAGCGTCAACGCGCTCATCAGCACGCCCACGCTGAGCAGCGCGGTGAGCGACCTGAGCCCGCTGCAGGCCTCGGTGACGAAAAGCTCGTGGCCGGGCAGCATGATCACGTTACCACTCAAACGCACCGGAACGCTGCGGAGATGCAACAGCGCCGCGCCCATGCGCGACGCGCGGAATTGCAGCGGAAGCGCCAGCGCCTGCGTCACCAGCTCGGGCAGCGGAATCGCAAGGCTCGCGAGCGCGAACGGAAGCCACCAGTGCATCAACTGTCGAAAGCCGTAGTGGTAGACGGTCAACGCCGCGAGCGCCATCACGATCGATGCCCGCATGCTGAACAGCTCAGCGGCGAGCCCGGCGGCGCATCGCACGAGCACGGCGAGCACCAGGAGCACGATTCCCAGCGCCGGATTGGGCGCCGCGTCCGATCTGATCCCGGCGCGCCACGCGAGCCACACCGCCACCGGACCGAGCAGCAGCCCGTGGCCCGCCTCCGGGAGCACCCACCAATCGTGGACGAGCGTGGTCATCGGCTGTAGGAAAAGCACAGCGAACACCAACGACGTGACCGCCGCCGGAATCCGCTCGACGGACCACAGGGACGCGATGTCGAATCCGCGACGTGCGCCGGCGGCGCCGCCGGCGGCGGCCGCAATGGGCCGACTCTCCGAGGTTATCTGTGTCTCCATCTCGTCGTTCGAGCCGTCCCCCCCCCCCAAAAAAACGGTTGAGCGTCCCTCAACCCCGCAGGCGTGCATTTCGAAGAACGCCGGCAACGCAAAACATGTTGAGTATCGGCACGTGGACGACCCTCGAGGTCCCCGCACGTGGCTCAGGGCGCGCGAGCGTCCGGGCGGACCTTCACGGAATCTGTGAACCGATACAGCAGTTCCTTGTCGCCGCGAACCATCCCGAACACCTCGCGAGCGATTCGCTCCTGCGTCGCCGGATCGCGCTCCACCGCCGTTTCGTACCGCTTGAGCGAATCAACGATCCGCCGCAACGAATCGATCGTGCGAGTGATCGTGGCCTCCTGGCGGTGCTGCCGCAAGAGATCCATCGTGCCGAACTCGCCACCCTCCACGGCGAACCAGAGCGCGAATACGACCGCGAGTCCCACGCCAAGGCGTTTTAGCACGGCGCTGCCGCCTCCCACTCCATGAGACCTCGCGCCGCGCCACGCATCTCAGATGCCGTAGAGCGCGCCAGCGGGAAACTCGGCGGCGCCGCCCAACTGCTCTTCGATGCGGAGCAGTTGGTTGTACTTCGCGATGCGATCCGTACGGCTCGCCGAACCGGTCTTGATCTGTCCCGCGCCGGTCGCGACCGCGAGGTCCGCGATGAACGTGTCTTCCGTCTCCCCCGACCGGTGTGAGATCACGGACAGATAGCCGGCGGCGCGCGCCATCTCGATGGCCTCGAGCGTCTCGCTCAGCGTGCCGATCTGGTTCACCTTGATGAGAATGGCGTTGGCGACGCCGTTCTCGATCCCGCGCGCCAACCGCTCGGTGTTGGTGACGAACAGATCGTCGCCCACGAGCTGGCACCGGTCGCCGAGCGTGCTGGTGAGCTTGGCCCAGCCGTCCCAGTCGTCTTCGGCGAGTCCATCCTCGATCGAGACGATCGGATATTCGTTGAGCCACGCTTCGTAGAGCGCCACCATGCCCTGGGCGTCGCGCTTCCCCGCGCCGCTCTTTTTGAAAACGTAGGCCCCGTCGACGAACAGCTCGCTCGCGGCGCAGTCGAGCGCGAGCGCGATGTCCTTGCCCGCGGCATAGCCCGCGGCGTCGATCGCCTCGAGAATCACTTTGATGGCTTCCTCATCGTCCCTGAGGTCCGGCGCGAACCCGCCCTCGTCGCCGACGCCGGTCGCGAGCTTGCGCTTGACCAGCACCTTCTTGAGCGCGTGAAACACCTCGGTGCCCATGCGCAGCGCATCGGCGAACGACTCCGCTCCGACCGGCACGATCATGAACTCCTGAAAGTCGACCGTGTTCGTCGCGTGCGCGCCGCCGTTGAGAATGTTCATCATTGGCACCGGCATGACGCGAGCAAGCGGGCCGCCGAGGTACCGGTACAACGGCAGGCCGACGGTCTGCGCCGCGGCCCGCGCGGTTGCCAACGACACCGCCAGGATCGCGTTCGCACCGAGATTCGACTTGTTCGGCGTTCCATCGAGCTCGATCATCGACGCGTCGATCCCCAGCTGATCGGTCACGTCGTATCCGCGGAGCCCCGGCCCAATCGTCTCCAGGATGTTCTGGACGGCCTGTTGCACCCCTTTCCCGCCATATCGCTCGGCGTCGCCGTCGCGAAGCTCCACCGCCTCGTGCTCGCCGGTGCTGGCGCCGCTTGGCACGGCCGCGCGGCCCGTCATGCCGTTCGACAGCAGAACGTCGGCTTCGACAGTGGGATTGCCACGACTGTCCAGGATTTCGCGCGCAGCGATGTCGGAGATGGTGACCATTTTCGGAGGTAGGGGTGCGTGGAAAATAGCGCTGGGGCGGGCAATGTGAGACGCCGCCGTGGCGCGACGAAGGAAACAACCGGGCGTAACGCGCGAGCCTATTCGGTCCGGACCCCCTCGGGGGCGATCGGGCGCTCCGCCGTGCCGATGCCGTACACCGCGCGCATCTCGTCCGCGATCTCATTCCAGACGACGGACATCAACTCGGACCGATCGTCGTACGCGAGGCCCCGCGTGGGCACGGGCGTGAGAAAATGCAGGTGGACCGTACCGGATCGAATCCAGAACGTCCCCTTCGGCATGACTTCACGGGTGCCGTAGACCATCGTCGGGACGATCGGCGACTGCGCCGCGATCGCCAGCACGAACGGACCCTTTTTGAACGGCCGCAGATGATAGTCATGGCCGCGCGTGCCTTCGGGGCACACGATGATCGAGCGACCGCGCTGCACCTCGGCCGAGGCAACCTTGTACTGCTCGAACGCCTGCTTGCGATTGTCCCGGTCGAGAAACACGATGCCCGCGCACTCCGCGGCGAAGCCGAACAACGGAATGCGGCGCAGCTCCGACTTCGCGATGAAGCTGCACCAGGGAACCTCGGAGGCGAGCGCGAAGATGTCGAACCAGCTCACGTGGTTCGAAATGAACACCGCGCCCGAGGCCGATTCGAGATGCTCGCGCCCATGCACTCGCACGTCGACGCCCGCCGCCCAGTTGATCGCCCTCGCCCATCGTCGAATCGAACGCGCGTAGATCGAGTTGGGTCCCTGCTTCGCGCCGAGGAGGCGCGCGATCATGACGGTCGGTCCCAGGATGGCCGTCATGATGATTGCCACGAGAGCGACGAACGGGAGACGCATCAACCCGAGAAGTGATCGTGGCCAGCAATGTGCAAGTGAGGCATCCCTACAATGTGAACGTCACCCGCGCCGCCAGCTACCGCGCTGCCGATCTCCGTGAGCGGGAGTCGAAAGCGCGCTTCGAACTCCTTCGCGTCCAGCGCGTGCGGCGCGGTTACCAAAAGCTCATACTCTTCCCCGCTCTGCACCGCGAGCGTCTGGTCGACGCCATGGGCCACCGGCAGGCGCGCGGATTCCAGCGAGAGCGCGACACCGCTCGCCGTCGCGAGGTGCCGGGCGTCGGCGGCCAGGCCGTCGGAGATGTCGATCGCGGCCGATACGCCGGCGTCGGCCAGCCAGCGCGCTTCGGCGATACGCGGAACCGGATGCGCGAACCGTTGTCGATGCGCGCCCGCCGGCTGGTTCGCGCCCAGCCGCGACAACGCCGCCGCGACCCCGCCGAGGTGCCCCGTGACGTAGACTCGGTCGCCCGGCTTGGCGCCGCGACGCGTGAGCGGAACGAAGACCGATCCAAGCACGGTCGTCGTGATCGACAGCTCGCCCGCGGCGGAGAGATTTCCGCCAAGTATCCTCGTATCGGTCGCGGCGACCGCCTCGCCGATGCCGTCCGCGACGTCATCGAGTCGATCGCGCCACGCCGGCGGAACGCCGAGCGCGATCAGCACTCCGCGAGGGCTCGCGGCCATCGCCGCCAGATCGCTGAGTGCCGCGGCGACGGCGCGATAGCCGATCTCCGCGGGCGACAGCCACTCCTCACGGAAATGTTGGCCCTCGATCGCGCTGTCGACGCTCGCGACGAGCGCGTCGCCGCGCGGCACGCTGAGCACGGCCGCGTCGTCGCCGATTCCACGCGCGAGCTCGCCCCAGCGGTCGAGCAGCCGTCGAATCGCGTCGAACTCGGCGCCCGGCCCGAGCGGGATCGTCGTCATTGTGTCTCGGCGACGCTCGGCAGTTCCACCAAAACGGGATAGCGAGTCGGGCGCTCGTCGAACATCCAGCTGTCTCGCAACTCGGCGATCACGTCCTCCAACGCGATCCCGCGCGCGCCACCTCGAGCGCTCATCGGTACTCGCTCGGCAGCGCGGCCGTGGATCCACGCCGCCACCGCGCCGGCGGTGAACGGATCGCCGAGCTGGGCAACGAGCGTCCCGGCGATGCCGCTGAGGACGTCGCCGCTTCCGCCGGTTGCCAGCGCCGGCGTCCCAGCGGCGCTCACGAGCCTCCGTCCGTTCGCATCGGAAATGACCGTTGGCGTTCCCTTGAGCAGCACCGCGGCGCCGAGCTCCGACGCGAGCTCGGCGCCGACCTCGAATCGCTGATCGAGCACATCCTGGACCGAACGCGACGCGATGCGGGAGAACTCGACGGGATGCGGCGTGAGTAACGCCGGCCGCGACGCGAGAAGTTTTGCCAATTCGCCGGCGCGCCCTTCGAACATCGTGATTGCGTCGGCGTCGAGCACGACAGGTCCGCGGAATGTGCGCAGCACGCGCGTGAGGACATCTCGACTCGCGTCTCCACGGCCAAGCCCCGGGCCGATGACGATCGCGTCCGCCCACGACGTGATGTCTCGATCCACTCCGGCGTCGTCATCGGGCCAGCTCGCGGCAAGGGCGAACGGTTCCTGTTGCTGCACGGCCGGAAGGGACTCGCTCGAGACGACCAGCTTCACCATCCCGACGCCGCTTCGCAGCGCGGCGCGCGCGGCGAGCACCGCGGCGCCGGCCATCCCGCTCGCGCCGCCGACGATGACGAGCTTCTTGCGATCGCCCTTGTGCGCGCTCGCCTTGATCGGCGGCACCTGGTCGCCGACCCACCGTTCGTCGACCAGTCGCGCCGAGCCGTCGTCGGGGGCGTCGTCGCCACCGAGTCCGATGTCGATCACGACGATGGAACCGCAGACCCCGCGGTTGACGAGCAGGCCGCGCTTGACGGAGGCGAAGGTCAGCGTGAGGTCGGCGACGACGACCCCGCCGGGCACCGCGCCGGATGTGGCATCGAGACCGCTTGGCACGTCGATGGCCACCACGATCGCGCCGCGCTCACGCATCGGCGCGACCGCATCGATCGCGCTGGCGATCGCCCCGCGCGGCGCGCCGCCCGCGCCCGTGCCGAGGAGCCCGTCGATGACGAGCGCCTCTCCGCGATCGAGCTCGGTCGCGAGATCGCCCGCGCGCTCGGCATCGCCGCGCTCGAGCGCCAACGCCCGCTCGGCGCGGGCATCGGGCGTCTTGGCCTCGACCGGCTCGACGACGCGCACGGCGGTGCCCACGGCGCGCAGCGCGCGCGCGACCACCCAGGCATCGCCCCCATTGTTGCCCGGTCCCGCGAGCACCAGGACGCCCGCGGCGAGCCGATCGCGATAGCGGAGCGCGATCTCCGCGGCCGCCGCGGCGCCGGCGCGCTGCATCAGCGCCCGCGACGGCACGCCGCCGGCGATGGCGGCGCCGTCACGCGCCGCCGATTCCGATGCCGAGACGACGCGAATGAGCGAACGCACGTTCAAGAAGACGAAAGGCTACTTGTGCGACGTGCCGATCGTGCGCCCGTAGCTCAATTCACCGTTGTCGATGCGCAGATTGAAGCCGCACTCGGGGTTGCTGCACGCCCAGGCCTTGTAGGTGATCGGAGCGCCGTCGCGGCCATAGTCGCTCAGCGGGAGCAGAAGCCCGGTCTGGCACTTCTTGCACGCGGGCCACTCCATCGGCTTGTCCATGTCCCCGTTCCTCCTCCCTTCCCACGTCAGCCGACGTACGTCATTGCACCGTTCGCCTCCGCTCCGCCCGTGATCGTCAGACGGTGAGCGCCCCGCACCACGGATACTCCCGCTCGAACGCGCGGTCGAAGTCGAAGACCTCGGCGAACTCCTCGCGCGTGTCGGTGGGCTGGCTCATCAACAAACCCAAATCGACGAGCGTGAATACGACGTCGCCAATGTCGGCGCTGCTGCGCACGCCCCAGTGCTCCAGGACCAGCCGGGACATGACGCCGAACCGCTCCAGGGCCAGATCGCGGCAGGCCAGCGCGAGCTCGCGGCCGGTAATGTGGCGCCGTTCGTCCAGGCGCTGCTGGCAGTATTCGAGGGCGGCGAGCACGAAAAGGTAGGCGCGCTCGTCGAATCGCGGCTCCCGGAGCCGGATTCGGTCCATAATCCCGTCTCGAAACGCCAGTTCTGCCACCGCGCTCCTTGGACCTGCGGCCCATTGGCTCAAAAAGGACGGCGGGGCCGAAGTTCGCCCCGCCGACGACAAGAAGATGATCGTCGGACAGCCGGGCCACAACTCCCCCCGGCGTGCCCCGCTGGGAAGCGGCCGGCCGTGTCCGCTGCTAGATTATGGGGGTGAAGCGCTGCTCCGCTGCGCCTGCTCGCTTCGTTTGTCGCCGTGCCTCTCACTTTTCCGGTTCCGACTGCGAATGAAGCGCGCCTTCAAGTACGATGTAGCGATCTCCGCGGCCGACTTCGACGCTCTCGCGGTCGCCGAGTTGAAGCGCCGGTTGGAGCAGCGCCTGTCAAAGCCGGTGTTTACGATTCCGCGGACGAAGGACGGCCCGCACACCGCTGCCGTGACCGCCGCCTTCCGCAAGTCGATCGAGAAAGAGGCCCGCGTCGTCGTCGTGCTCTTTCAGCGGCTCTGGGGAACCACGCCGTCGAACGAAGCCGAAGTTGCCGCCGTCAAAGCGCGCATCGGCAAGGTCAAGCGGAAGGACGTCGTCGTCATTCCGCTCGATACGTCGATTGTCCCGTCCTGGCTGAAGGGCCAGGTGATCCGCTCACCCGGCGGACCGACCAGCGCCGTCGTCATCGACGCGATCGTCGACGCGGTGGCCGTCTCGGGTGGAACGCCGAAGCGCGTGACCGACGCAGCGCGTGCCGCGCGCATCGCCGACGAAGAGCAGCGCGCCCGCGCCCGCACGTCGTTCCTCACCTCGCAGCGCGCGCTCACGCTCATCAACCGCGAGCTCGACTCGCTGTCTGCCACGGTCCTTCGCCTGTGCGAGACGCCGGGCACGCTGCCCGACGGCATCGCCGCCGAGGTCCGGCGTACGCCCGACCGCTACACGGTGCAGATCGGCCCGGTGGGATTGAGCTTCTCGTGGATCCGCGGACGGTCGAACTCGATCGCCGACGGCCAACTGCTCGTCATCGAGTGGAGCGGCCAGCTTGGCGAGCGGCAGTCGGCGCCCACGTCGACGAAAGCGATGCCGGCGTTCGAACACGTGCTGCAGCCGCACGCGACGAGCCCCGAGGACTGGCAGTGGCGCCGCGCGGATCTCGACCTCTGCTGCTACACCACGCGCGATCTCGCCGAACAGTGCGTGGCGTCGGTCGTGCGCCGGCTGCCCGTCCCCGCTCAGGAATAGAGCGGGAACGCGCGCGCGAGCGCGCGCACGTCCTCGCGCACCGCGCTCGTCACCGCCGGGTCGCCGACGGCGCTGAGCACGCGATCGATGAGCGTCGCGATGTGCTTCATCTCTTCGGGCCCCATGCCGCGCGTCGTCACCGCGGAGGTGCCGATGCGAACGCCGCTCGTGACGAACGGCGACTGCGTCTCCTTCGGCACGGTGTTCTTGTTCACCGTGATCGCCGCTTCGTCGAGCGCCGCCTGCGCCGCTTTGCCGGTCAACGCGCGGTTGCGGAGGTCGATGAGCATGAGATGGTTGTCGGTGCCGCCCGACACGACGGTGAAGCCGAGCTCGGACATCGCCGCCGCCAACGCCCGCGCGTTCGCGACGACGCGCTTCGCGTAGTCCTTGAACGAGGGCGCGAGCGCCTCTTTGAAGCACACCGCTTTGGCGGCGATGACGTGCTCGAGCGGTCCACCCTGACTCCCCGGAAAGACCGCCTTGTCGATCGCTTTCGCATGCTCGGCCCGGCAGAGAATCAGCCCGCCGCGCGGCCCGCGCAGCGTCTTGTGCGTCGTCGTCGTGACGACGTCGGCGTGTGGGACCGGCGACGGATACACCCCGCCGGCCACGAGACCGGCGAAGTGCGCCATGTCCACCATGAAGATGGCGCCGATTTCCTTGGCGACGTTCGCGAAGCACGCGAAGTCGACGACGCGCGAATATGCGCTATACCCGGCGAGCACCAGCTTCGGCTTGTGCTCGCGCGCTTTCCGCCTGACGTCCTCGTAGTCGATCAAGCCCTCGTCGGTGACGCCGTACGAGACCGCGTGATACAGCATGCCCGAGAAGTTCACCGGCGAACCGTGCGTCAGATGCCCGCCGTTCGACAGGTCCATGCCGAGGAACGTGTCGCCGGGTTTGAGAAACGGCGACATCGCGGCGTAGTTCGCCTGCGCGCCCGAATGCGGCTGCACGTTCGCGTGCTCGGCGCCGAAGAGTTGCTTGGCGCGGTCGATGGCGATCTGCTCGACCCGGTCGACGACCTCGCAGCCTCCGTAGTAGCGCTTGCCGGGCAGTCCCTCGGCATACTTGTTCGTGAGCGTCGAGCCCATCGCTTCGAGGACGGCGGGCGACACGAAGTTCTCGCTGGCGATCAGCTCGAGCCCGTCGCTCTGGCGAGCCGTCTCCTCGTCGATCAACGCGGCGATCTCGGGGTCGGTCTCGCGCAGCGCGTCGCCGGGCGAGCAGAGGCGGTGCTGCTTCCAGTCGGTCATGGATGGTGGTCGGCGGGTTCGATCTTGTCGACGCGACGGGCGTGCCGTCCGCCCTCGAACGGCGTCTCGAGCCAGGTCGTGAGAATCACCGCGGCTTCGCTGTCCGAGACGAACCGGGCGGGGAGCACCAGCACGTTTGCGTCGTTGTGTTCGCGCGCGAGGCGCGCGATCTCGGGGTTCCACGCGACGGCTGCGCGCACGTGCGGATAGCGGTTGGCGGTGTAGCTCATGCCGAGGCCCGTGCCGCAGAGCAGCACGCCGCGCTCGGCGCGCCCTTCGGACACCTCGCGCGCCAGCGGATGGGCGTAGTCGGCATAGTCGGTCGATTCGAGGCTGTTCGTGCCCAGATCGTCGACGTCGTATCCAAGCTCTTCCAGCGCGTGCTCGAGCTTTTCCTTGAGCTCGAAGCCGGCGTGGTCGGAGGCGATGAGAATTTTCTTAGTGGTCATCCTGAGCGAAGCGAAGGATCTGCTTTTGTGTCACGCTGTTCTCCCGAGCTCAGCGAAAACCCGGAACAGAGACTCCTCCGCCGGGATAGGGATCCTTCGCTTCGCTCAGGATGACCCGAGCGGCTTGCGCTCGCGCGGGTCATTTGTTCGGCCACTGCGGCCACGTCCGTATCATCGACCCCACCGCCCGAATGCGCTGCTCAGCGAGGCGATCGGCGGCGAGATAGGTCGGGATCCGCTCGTCGCGCGCAATCTCGAACACCTTGCGCACGGTCTCGTAGATCTCGTCCGCCTTTCGGAACGACCGGGCAGAGGTCCATCCGGCGAGCTCGCTGTAGACGTTGATCACGCCGCCGGCGTTCGCGACGTAATCTGGCGCGTAGAGCACACCGCGCGACTCGAGCGCGTCGCCGTGCCGCTCCTCGAGCAGTTGGTTGTTGGCCGCACCGGCTACGATCTCGACCTTGAGCTGCGGGATCGTCTTGTCGTTGACGATCGCGCCCAACGCACATGGCGCGAAAATGTCCGCCTCCACGCCGTAGATCTCGTCCGACGAGACACCACGCGCCGTGAACTCCGACACCACGCGCTTCACGCGCTCGGCGTCGATGTCGCTGACGACGAGCTTCGCTCCGGCTTCGTGCAGCTCCTTCGCGAGATAGTAGCCGACGTGGCCGCAGCCCTGCACCGCCACGACTTTGTTGGCGAGGTCGTCGCTGCCCCATCGTTCCTTGGCGGACGCCTGGATCGCGCGGAATACGCCATGGGCTGTGACCGGCGACGGATCGCCGGAGCGGCCCGCGAGACCGCTCACGTAGTCCGTCTCCATGTGCACGTAGTCCATGTCCGCCGTGCTGGTGCCGACGTCCTCCGCCGTGATGTAGCGGCCGCCCAGGCTCTCCACGAACCGCCCGTGCGCGCGGAAGATCATCTCCCGGTCGACCGTTTTGTTGTCGCCGATGATCACCGACTTCCCACCGCCGAGATTCAACCCCGCGACGGCGTTCTTGTAGGTCATGCCGCGGGCGAGGCGCAGCGCGTCCACGACCGCCTCCTCGTCGGTGGCGTAGTTCCAGAATCGCGTGCCGCCGAGCGCGGGCCCGAGCACCGTGCTGTGGACGGCGATGATGCCGCGATAGCCGGACGCTGCGTCCTGGCAGAGGACCAACTGCTCGTGGCCCATGCCGGCGATAGTATCGAAAAGCTTCATGGTGGAGGGATCAGGATTGGAGGGCGCAAGGCACGGTCAGGTGTGCGAGTAGAGCTCGCGCGCGATCACGATCCGCTGAATCTCCGAGGTCCCTTCGTACAGCTCGGTCACCTTGGCGTCGCGGAACAATCGTTCGACGGGATACTCCTTCACGTAGCCGTAGCCGCCGAAGATCTGGATCGCTTGCGTCGTCACCCACATGGCCGCCTCACTCGCCTGGAGCTTGGCCATGGAGCTGAACTGCGTGATCCGCTCGCCGCGGTCCTTCGCGGTCGCGGCGGCGTGCAACAGCGCGCGTGACGACGAGACGCGCGTCGCCATGTCGGCGAGCCTGAACTGAATCGCCTGGAATTCCTTGATCGGCTTGCCGAATTGCTTCCGCTCGGCCGCGTAGGCCGCGGACGCGCGGAGGGCCGCTTCGGCGATGCCGACCGCTTGCGCCGCGATGCCGAGTCGCCCGTTGTCGAGCGACTGCATCGCGTAGATGAAACCACTCCCGACCTGACCGAGCAGCCGGTCGCCGGGCACGCGCATGTCCGAGAAGTGCAGCTGCACCGTTGGCGACGCGCGCAGCCCCATCTTGTCTTCCTTCTTGCCGACCGCGAACCCCGGAAGGTCCGGCGTCACGATGAACGCACTGATCCCGCGCGCGCCGCGCCGATCCTCGGGCGAGTCCGTACGCGCCATGGCGAGAATGACTTCGCCCTTCGTGCCGCTCGACACCCACGCCTTGGTCCCGTTCAGGATCCAATCGTCGCCGTCGCGCACCGCCTGCGTCCGGAGCGACGCCGCATCCGAGCCCGCGTCCGGCTCCGAGAGCGCGAACGCGCCGAGCAGCTCGCCGCGGGCCATCGGCTTCAAGAAACACTCTTTCTGCCTGTCTGATCCCCATTTGAGGATCATCTGCGTCGGCAACGAGTTGTGGACGCTGAGCGTCACGGCCACCGACGCGTCGACCGTCGCGATCTCCTCGAGGGCCACGAGGTACGTGAGCGTGTCGAGGCCCAGGCCGTCGTAGCGCTCGGGAATCATCATCCCGAAAAAGCCGAGCGCACCGAGCTGTTTGACGAGCGCGGGCTCGAAGTACGCGTCGTGATCCCATTGCGCGCTGTGCGGCGCGATCTCCCGCTCCGCGAACTCGCGCGCGACCTTTTGAATCTCGCGCTGCTCTTCGGTGAGCGGAGTGAGGGCCCAACTCATGCGCGGACGGCGGCGCGCGGGACGCGGGACTCAGTACGAATAGAAGCCTCGCTTCGACTTCCGACCCAGCCAACCCGCTGCGACGTACTTCCGCAACAACGGACACGGGCGGTACTTCGGATCGCCCAAACCGTCGTAGAGCACCTCGAGAATCGCGACGCACGTATCGAGGCCGATCAGATCGGCGAGGGCCAACGGGCCCATCGGGTGATTCATGCCCATCTTCATCACCGCGTCGATCGCGTCGGGCGTCCCCACACCCTCCATGACGCAATAGACCGCCTCGTTGATCATCGGCATCAGAATCCGATTCGCCACGAAGCCGGGATAGTCCTGGACTTCCACCGGCGTCTTCCCCACCGCCGACGTCAGCTCGAGCACTCGCTTGGTCGTCTCGTCGGACGTCGCGAGACCGCGAATGACCTCGACGAGCTGCATCACCGGCACGGGGTTCATGAAGTGCATGCCGATCACTTTCTCGGGACGGTCGGTCCGCGCCGCGATCTCGGTGATGGAAATGGAGCTCGTATTGGTCGCGAGGATCGCATCCGCCGACGCAATGTCGTCCAGCTCGGCGAAGATTCTGAACTTGAGGTCGCGATTCTCCGTCGCCGCCTCGATGATGAGCGACGCCTCCGACGCGGCACTGAGCGCCTGATCCGTCGACACGCGCGCGAGGATCACGTCTTTGTCGCCCGCCTGCAGGGTGCCCTTCTTGATCTGGCGGTCGAGGTTTCCCGCGATGGTCGACCGGCCGCGCATGAGCGCGTCCGGCGACACGTCGATCATCGTCACGTCGAAACCGTTCTGCGCGAACACGTGGGCGATGCCGTTGCCCATCTGTCCCGCTCCGATCACGGCCACTCGTTCGGCCATCGCTACGCGTTCTCCTGAGTGTTGTCGATCGTTCGGCGTGCGTCCGCGCGGCCGTCTTCGCCTCCCGAGGATTGAGCTCGGCGGCGAGAGACTAAGAGCGCGATGCCACCTGCCATTCCCAGTGCAGCCGGCACGCCGCCTTCGGGACCCCATGGCCCGCCCGTCACCCAATCCGGCCCCGCATCAACATAACGGTAGCCGGGAGACTCCAGTGGCAGTCCGCTGACCGCGGCGTGGAAGACCGCCGCCATCGTCCAGTTCCAGGCGAAGTGGGCCGCCCATGCCGCGTAGAGGCTTCGCGTGCTGTACACGATCGACGCGAGGAAAAAGCCGGCGAGCGTCACCAGCGTCACCGACGCCGCGGTGGCTCCTGGATTCTGGAGGTGCAAGAGCCCGAAGCCGATGCTGGTCGCGGCAATCGCCCAGGGCCAGCCCCATGCGCCGCGCAAGACCGAGAGGAGATAGCCGCGCGTGAGCAGCTCCTCGCTCAGCGCGGCGGGAATGAGCAGCGCCGACACGCGGATGGTCGCGCCCCACCACGAGCCAGGCGCGCTGGCTGCCGAGCGAAGCCAGCCGCCGCCGATGAGCGCGAGAATGGGCAGACCGATCGCGAGTGCACCGATCACAAAGCCCATCACCACGAGCCGCGGGCGCGCGGCAGCGGCGTTCAACCACACGTCGCTCCACGGCCGCTTGTCGATGCTGGTCAGGCAGATTCCGGTCGCGATGAGCAATGCGATCACGGACACCAGCGGCTCATTCGACACGCCGCCGAGCCCGACCTGCCGAAACGTCCACGAGATCATCGGACCCAGCACGCCGGCGCACACGATGTACGACACCAAGACCACGCCCGCGAAGATCACCACTCTCCACGGAGCGCGAATGGCTCCGTCGTGCGTGAAGACCAGGTCCCGCGCGTTCAAGCGTCGTGTCGAGTGGTTCGCGAACCGGTGATCGCCGCCGCGATCCAAGCCTTCACGAGATCGAGCGCGGCAAAGGGAGTGATGCCAATCGCCACAGCCCGGCTCACGCTTCCCGACAGGACGGAGAGCTGCGCCAAGCCGCCGACGAAGATCACGGCGACGCCCGCCACGCCCGCGATCCAGCGGCCGGTCAGCGACGTCGCGCGCGAGCTCATTGCACCCGCGACATACGCGGCGAACGGATACGCAAGCAGGTATCCGCCGGTGGGTCCGAGAAAGCGGGCGATCCCCGCCGGGCCGATCGGCGTGAACACGGGAAGACCGGACGCGCCCGCGTAGAGATACAGCACCATGCTCGCCGCACCGGCACGCGGTCCCAACCACATGCCGGCGAGAATGACGAGCATCGGCTGCAGCGTGAGCGGCACCGGCGTTCCCGGCAACGGGATCGCGATCTGCGACGCCGCGGCCACCGCCGCCGCGAACCCGACGAGGCCGACGGCTGCGACGAGCGACGAGCGCGGAGTGCGGCGAGCAAGAGTGGTCATGTCAGTTCGTCCGGGTTATGCTCAGCGCGACGGCGTCGCCGCCGCCGAGACACAGCGTCGCAAGACCGCGCTTGGCGCCGCGGTCGCGCATGGCGTACAGCAACGTCGTGAGCACGCGCGCGCCGCTCGCGCCGATCGGATGCCCGAGCGCGATGGCGCCGCCATTGACGTTCACGCGATTCCAATCCCAGTCGAGCCCGCGACCGTCGGCGAGCGCCTGGGACGCGAAGGCCTCGTTCGCCTCGATGAGATCGTAGTCGTCGATCGTGGTGCCGTCTTTCGCCATGAGATTGCGCACGGCGTGGATCGGCGCGAAGAAGAGATCCTCCGGCGCGGTGGCACCGGTCGCGTACGAATCGATGCGCGCGAGAATCGGAAGACCGTTTCGGGTCGCGAACTCCTCCGACGTCACGACCAGCGCCGACGCGCCGTCGTTCAAGCTCGACGCGTTGCCGGCCGTCACGGTGAGATCGGCGCTCTTGTCCTTGCCCGGGAACGCCGGGCGCAGCCTGGCGAGCGACTCAGCCGTCGTGTCCTTTCGCGGACCCTCGTCGGTGTCGATGATGACCGGGCCCTTCTTGCCGGCGATCGACACCGGAACGATCTCGTCCTTGAACTTGCCCGCCTCGATCGCCGCCAACGCCTTCGCATGCGACTCGGCCGCGAACTGGTCCTGCGCCTCGCGCGTCACTCCAGCCTTCTTCGCGGTGTATTCGGCGTGGCCGCCCATATGGATGTCGCAGAAGGCGCACCAGAGCCCGTCCTTGATCATGCCGTCCACCAGCATCTGATCGCCGAGCTTCACACCGCCGCGCATTCCATAGTTGTAGTAGGGCGCGTTCGACATCGACTCCTGTCCGCCGGCGATCACCACCTGGCGGTCACCGGCCTTGACGGCCTGCGCGGCGAGCATCACCGCCTTGAGGCCGGAGCCGCACACCTTGTTCACGGTCATCGCCGAGACCGTGGCGGGAACCCCGGCTTTCATCGCCGCCTGGCGCGCCGGCGCCTGCCCGATGCCGCCCTGAATCACGTTCCCCATGATGACTTCTTCGATGAGCTGGGGATCGATGCCCGAGCGTTCGACGGCGGCGCGAATGGCGACCGCGCCAAGCTCGGGCGCGCTGAGCGGAGCGAGGCCGCCCAGGAACTTGCCGATCGGCGTGCGAACCGCCGAAACAATCACAGCCTGACGCGAGAGATCGGTCATACCTGGAAGGGAACGGGGAGCGGCGAGCGGCGAACGGCGAACGGCGAACGGCGACGGAACGGCGAACGGCGAACGGCGAAACGGCGGCCGACCACGAAAAGTAATCTGTCGGTGGGGCCGTGGCGCCGAGGGCGACGGAGGGCGGGAATCGTGAATCCCCGGCGCCTCCGGGATGACAGTAGCGGCGAAAAGTCCAGCAAAGTGCAGTTGGGCATTGACGGTGGGCGATCCCCGTGCCATCTCTCTATACAGACTCTCGATAGAACGTCTCGGAGGAACGCCGTGTCCCGACTTCCCGTTCTGAAAGGCACCCTCGACCTGCTCGTGCTCCGCGCCCTCAGCTGGACGCCGATGCACGGCTTCGAGATCGTCGCGTGGCTCGAGCGCGCCGCCGCCGGCTCGCTCGACGTCGAAGACTCCGCGCTGTACCAGGCCGTCTATCGCCTCGAGGAGCGCGGACTCCTCCAAGCCGACTGGGGCGTCACCGAAAACAATCGCCGCGCGCGGTACTACAAGATCACCGCCGCGGGGCGAGCGCACCTTCGGGCCGAAACGAAGAACTGGGTGGCCTATGCAGACACCGTGACGAACATCCTCACGGTCGCGACGAACACTCCAGCCAGCTCGAGCGCGACGTGATTCGGTCCGGCATCAAACGGGTCTTTCGGCTCGCGCTGCGCCGGCGCGACCGGTGGGAGCGCGAAGTGGAAGACGAGATCAAGCTGCACCTGGCGCTCCGCGCCGAGCAGCTCGTCGAGCAGGGGGCGTCGCCCAACGACGCCTATGAGGAAGCAGTCCGGAAATTCGGTCCCCTCGTCGAATCCCGTGCGCGCCTCATCGAGGCCGCGCGTAACCGTGAGAAACGCATGCAGCGCACAGAATACCTGAGCGACCTTCGGCAGGACATCGGCTTCGCGCTTCGCTCACTCGGCCGGCAGCGCACGTGGACGGCCGTCGCGCTGTTGACGTTCGCGCTCGGCATCGGCGCGACGACGGCCGTGTTCAGCGTCGTGAGCGCGCTGCTCCTGCACCTCCTGCCCTATCCGAACGCGGAGCGCATCGTCTACGTCGCCCAGGAGCCCACGGAGGGCAACAACACCGGGATCACGGTGACGATCACGCCGGTGTCGCAGGTCGTCCGCGAGTGGATGCGCAACGCGCACAGTTTCGAGACATTCGAGACGGGCCAATTGGTCAAGAAGAAGCTCAAGACGATCGGCGGCGATCCGAGCGAGGTCGGCGTCGCGTCCATCTTCCCAACGTTCGTGAGCTTCACCGGACAGCGCGTGCTGCGGGGCCGCATGTTCTCGCAGGCCGACATCGTCGACGGCGGCCACGTCGTGCTCTTGGGCGAGACGATGTGGCGAACGCGCTTCGCGGCGAGCGACTCGGTGCTCGGCAAGGTCGTCACGCTCGGCGACTCCACGTATCAGATCATCGGCGTGCTGCCGTCGACCGTGCAGTTGCCGCCGTACGTGCCGAAATCGCCGGACTTCTGGATTCCGTTCGACATCCGCACCGAAAATCTCGGCGTCTGGGGCCTCATCGGTCGACTCCGGCCGGGCGCAAGCATCCCGCAAGCTGAGCGCGAGCTCGACTCCGTCTGGGCACGAAGCACGACCACTGGCAGGATTCTTTTCCGCGCGCGCATTACGACGCCCTCGCAGCGCATCCGGTTTCGCGACTCACTCGTGATGCTCACCAGCGCGGTGGCGCTCGTCCTATTGGTGGCGTGCGCCAACGTCGCGCATCTGCTGCTCGCACGCTCCGCGAGCCGCCGGCGCGAGCTTGCGATTCGCGCCGCGCTCGGCGCCGGACGTGGCCGATTGCTCCGGCAACTCCTGACTGAAAGCATGTTGCTCACCGCCTCGGGCGCGGCAGCCGGCATCGCGATCGGTTGGGTGGGACTCAAGGGACTCATTGCCCTCAGACCCGGGTCGCTGGACCCGCTTCAGCTAGCTCGCCTCGACGGTACGACGCTCGCCATCGCAGTCGGCGTTGCCGTCGCCAGCGGCGTGCTGTTCGGCATTCTTGGCGTGCTGCAGTCGGCGCGCTCGTCGACGAACGATTCGCTCAAGGCGTCCGCGCTCTCGTCGTCGCACTCGCGCCGTGAGCGCCGGTTGCGCGCGGGGCTCGTCGTGAGCGAGATGGCGTTGTCGGCCACGCTGATCGTCGGCGCCGTCATGCTCGTCCGCAGCGTCGTGAATCTGCAGCGCACCGATCTCGGATTCACACCGCAGGGCCTGTACGCGCTGTCGCTCCCGCTCACCGACTATGGGTTCGCGACGCCGGCCGCGCGAGCGTCGTTCGTCGCCGAGTTCATGCGCCGCGCCCGCGGCGTGCCGAGCGTGGTGTCGGCGTCGCTCACCGGCGTGCAGCCGGGCTCTCGATGGTTCAGCGTCGGCCGCTTCCAAGTCGAAGGCGAGCCGCCCGGGCCGGAGAACAAGACCGATCTCGTCGACATCAACTCGATCCAGTCCGCGTTCTTCGGGACGATGCGCATCCCGATGAAGGAAGGCACGCTGTTCACCGATACGCTGCCCGCAGCGCGGCAAGTGATCGTGAACGCGGGCTTCGCTCGCAAGCACTGGCCGGCCGGTTCGGCCGTCGGCCACCGCGTGCGGGTCGCACAGAGTGACAGTACGCCATGGTACACCATCGTCGGCGTCGCCGGCGAGGCATCGACGAGCGGCCCGATGGCCGAATCCTCCGCGCCATTGCTGTACACGGCGTATGACAACAATCACTCCTCGGCCGTGGTGTTGGTGCGGACGAACTCGGATGCTCGCGCGCTCGCGCCGCTTCTCGACATCGCGCGCACGATGGGCATTCGCCGCCCGCCGGCCATCGAGAGCGTCGAGGAGACGATGCGTGGGACCATCGCGGCGCCGCGCTTCGTGATGCTCCTGCTCACGGCGTTCACGATGCTCGCCGTGGCGTTGGCGGCGATCGGTCTCTATGGCGTGATGAGCCACCGTGTCGCGCAGGACACGCGGGAGATCGGCATTCGCGTGGCGCTCGGCGCGAGCGGCTCGCGCATCGGCCGAACGGTGATCGCGCGCGGACTCGCGCTCACCGTGGCCGGGATCGTGCTTGGCCTCGGCGGCGCCAGATGGGCAACGAAGATCGTAGAGAGCCAGCTGCACGGCGTGAGCCGGCTCGATCCGGCGTCGTTCGTCGTCGGCGCCCTGGTGCTCGTCGCGATCTCGCTCGTCGCGTGCGTCGTGCCGATGCGCCGCGCGCTTGCCGTCGACCCGATGACGGCGATACGCGCGGACTGATCGTCAGCGCTCGCGCGTCCAGAGCAAGAGCAGGCCGCACCGCGCCGACGAGTGCGCGAACTCGATCGGCGCCATGTCGCTGTCCGGGTACCACTCGACGCCGGCGAGCGTGCTGACGTCGAACTTGGTGAGGTCGAAGGGCACGTTGTCCATGGGCACGGGTCGGGTCCGTCGCCCGCTGACGCCGAGGTTCGGCGGCGGATCGGGGCTCATCGGCACGCCGTCGAGGACCACTTGCGGCGGCCCACCGCCGACGCAATGCGGTGACTTGAGCAGATAGGTGGCGTTGCCCGCACCCTGCATCACATTGATACCGGGCGCGCGGCTCATGATCACGTTCGCCAACGGATGTCCTTCGTTGGCGCGCAGCACGCTGTCGCCGATGAAACTCCCAAAGCCACGCTTCTGCCGTTCCTCAAAGCCACGAAGACGAGGCGAGATGTAGCGCGAGGTCTCCGTCGCCTTGGTGAGGACGGCGGGAAGCTCCGTGATGCGACGCATCACGATCGTGAGCGGCGTCGTGTCGCGCGGCGAGATGGCGACGGGCAGCGTCATCACCTCGTAGCCGATCTTTTGCAGCCGAACGAGACTGCCGCCGTCCGGTAGAAAGAACAGCGCGACGGCGCCGCTCGTCGACGTCTGGGCCCACGTACCCGTCGCGATGTCGAGAACGCGAACCCCCTCGATCGGCTCGCCGCTCGTTTCGTCGTAGACGCCGAGCAGACGCGCGCGGTACCGCGGGAGCGCAGTGCCCGCGGCGGCTTGCGCGGAGAGCGCGCCGGCCACCACCACCATCATCAATCCGACCGCTGCTCGACCGCGTATGCCCGAGACCATGGCACCCTCCCGCCCTACCCTATTTCGCTGTGTCGGACTCCGCATGCGCCGCCAGCGTCAGCGTGCGCGATCGATTCTCCGACACGACTCGCGAGACGAACTCATCCAGCGGCACCGAGTTCGGTTTCTGCTCTTTGCCGGCGCCGCGCACGTTGACCGCGACCGTCCCCTGCTCCGCTTCGCGCTTTCCGACGACGACCATGTACGGCATCTTCATTCGCGCGCCTTCGGCGACGCGATACTTGAGCGTCTCGGAGCGCGCGTCGAGGTGCACGCGGATGCCCGCGTCGTGCAACCGCTCCGTCGACCTGCTGCGGCGTAGTCGCGATACTCGTCGGTGATCGGCAGCACGCGCACCTGCTCCGGCGCGAGCCACACCGGGAACGCGCCGGCGAAGTGCTCGATCAGAATCGCGATGAAGCGCTCGAGTGAACCGCTCACCGCGCGGTGAATGATCACCGGACGATGCGCGGCTGTTGTCCTCGCCGACGTACGTGAGATCGAAGCGCTCGGGGTTGCTGTAGTCGAGCTGAATGGTGCCGAGCTGCCAGGGGCGGCCGATCGAGTCCGTGACGTCGAAATCGATCTTCGGCCCGTAGAACGCGCCGTCGCCTTCCTTCAGCTCGTACTCCATTCCGCGTCGCCTCGAGCGCGGCGCGCAGCGCCGACTCGGCGCTGTCCCACATCTCGTCGGTGCCGATGCGCACTTCCGGGCGCGTCGCGAACTTGAGCTTCGCGGTGAGGCCGAACGACTGGTAGTAGTCGAGAATGAACTTGACGAGGAAGTGCCACCTCGTCCTTGATCTGATCCTCGCGCAGGAAGACGTGGCAGTCGTCCTGCTGGAACTGGCGCACGCGCGTGAGCCCGGAGAGCGCGCCGGTCACCTCGTTGCGATGCAGCACGTCGAACGTGACGTAGCGAAGCGGGCAGCTCGCGGTACGAGTGCTTCTTCGATTGATACAGCAGATAGTGCGACGGACAGTTCATGGGCTTGAGCGAGAAATCGTGCTCACCCGTCTCGTTGTCGAGCACGAGGAACATGTTCTCGCGGTACTTGCCCCAATGTCCCGAGATCTCCCACAGCGCCTTGTTGTACAGGAGCGGCGTCTTGATCTCGCTGAAAGTCGTCGCGCTGCCGTTCGCGAATGAAGTCGTTCAGCGCGTTGAACAGCACCGTTCCACGCTCGGTCCAGAACACGGCGCCGGGCGAGAACTGGATGCATGATGAACAGGTCGAGCTGCTTGCCGAGGACGCGATGGTCGCGCTTCTTCGCTTCCTCGATGCGCGAGCAGATACGCGTCGAGCTCCTCCTTCTTGAAGAAGGCGGTGCCGTAGATGCGCTGCAGCATCTGGCGCTTCGAGTCGCCGCGCCAATACGCGCCGGCGGTGTGCGTCAGCTTGAAGTGCTTCAGGCGCGACGTGTCCGGGCACGTGCGGTCCCGCGACAGAGATCGATGAACGGACCGTCGGTGTAGGTCGAGATGACTTCGTCGTCGCCGAGCTCGGAGAGCCGCTCGAGCTTGAGCGGATCGTCCGCGAAGCGCTTCCGCGCTTCGGCGCGGCTTACTTCTTCGCGGACGAACGGATACTTCTCCGCCGCGACCTTCCGCATCTCGTTCTCGAACGCCGTGAGGTCCTCGGGCGTGAACGGCTCGGTCGACCTCGAAGTCGTAGTAGAAGCCGTCATCGATCGCGGGGCCGAAGCCGATCTTCGCGTCCGGGCGCAGACGTCGCACGGCCGTCGCGAGCACGTGCGCGGCGGAATGCCGCAGCACGTCGAGCGAGCGCGCGTCGCGGTCGGTGAGCACGCGGAAAGTGCCGCCCGGTCCGGAGCGGCGTAACGAGGTCCTGAATCGTGCCGTTGAGTTCGACCGCGACCGCGGCCTGCAGCAGCCGCTCGCCGATCGATCTCACGACATCGGACGGCAGGGTGCCCGCCGCCACGGTGCGCTCGGATCCGTCAGGGAGCGTCAGCGTGAGCGTCGACTATCAGATGGACGATCGATCATGTGGGTTCGAGCGGTTCCGACAGCAGAATGACCATCTACGAGCGCGGATTCGGCGCGAGATTTCGTCACTCGCCGAGCACTAGTAGGTGGCCTTTTTCTTGCACGCCGAGCGAGAGCGACACTCGCGCGGTCGACTGCGTAACTTATCATTCTGCAATAACCTCCGCCACAGGGCTCACCCGCTATGTCACCGTTTCGCTATCGCGACGACGAGTCGTCGTCGACGGTACGGTCCTCGGCGTGTTGCTTGGCGCCGTGGCAGGGTTCGCGGTCGGGCATGTTCGTCGCGCAACGCGTCGGTGGGTTCAGCGGTCTGAAGTCGAAGTTGCGTCGCCGCGGCTGAGGGCGTCACTGCCGAGACGTCCGGCACGCGCGCGCCTTGGAAGAGGACGAGCTCGAGGACTATCGAGGAAGACGAGCTCGAGCCCGAGGATCACGACGAGACGCTCGAGGAGCGCGTGCTCGAGGCGTTCCGCAACGATCCCATTCTCGCCGAGCGCGCCATGGACATCGGGTCGATCGGCGAAGGGGTGATCGAGCTCGCCGGCTGGGTGGAGGACGAAGAGGAATCGCACCACGCGGTGACGATCGCGCGCGGCGTTCCGGGCGTGGATACCGTCGTCAATCGCATCGCGATCGGCGACGAAGAGCGAGCGCTTCGAGGATGCGGCGCGCCGCGTTCGCGACGGCGACGCCGCGCTGACCGAAGCGCGCTGGGAGGGCGGCGCGGTGGGAACGGGCCGCCGACGTCAGGGCACGTCGGACGAATCCGACCGTCACGCCGACGCCGAAGAGTCAGCTGGAGGACCGGTGGCAGCGCACCGACGACGCGGTGCTCAACGCCGCGGATGACATCGAAGGCCTGGCCGACCGGCGCGCACGCGCGAAGCGCGGCGTCCGCGGCGATCGGACGGGCGGCGGCCCGGTCGCGCCGACCGGCGTCCCCAAGGGGGACCATGTTGCTGAACCGCTCAAGGCGGACCGTGAAGTCGCACGAGGTGACGTGAGCCCGAACGTGGGGGGCGCGGAGCAGATCGATCGCATGTAGTCGACGCTCCTCTCTCACAACCTCACGGGCCGCGCACATCGCGGCCCGTTTTCTTTTTCGCCGGCCAACTCCTTCGACACACTATCTTTCACCACTATGTCCGAGCTTCCCGATCGCTTCGACTTCGCCGCGACCGAGCCCGAGATCTACAGCGCCTGGTTGACGCCGGCTGCTTCAACGCGCACACCGAAACCACTCGTCGCGCGTCGGCGGCCACCGCGAGCCGTACACGATCGTCATGCCGCCGCCGAACGTGACGGCGATCCTGCACGTCGGGCCACGGGCTGAACAACACGATTCAGGACGTGATCATTCGCTGGGCGCGGATGACGCGGCGCCGAGGCGCTCTGGGTGCCGGGCACCGATCACGCCGGCATCGCGACGCAGAACGTGATCGAGAAGATGCTCGCCGCCGAAGGCAAGACGCGCTTCGACCTCGGCCGCGAGCGCGTTCGTGAAGAAGCACCGAAGAGTTCGTGCGCGAGACCGGCGGCGTCATCCTCGAGCAGCTGCGCGCGATCGGCGCGTCGGCGGACTGGTCGCGCACGGCATACACGCTGTCGCCCGAGCTGTCCGTCGCGGTGCGCGAAGCGTTCGTGCGCCTGTACGAAAAGGGGCTGATCTATCGCGGGCACCGCGTGATTCACTGGTGTCCGCGCTGCCTCACGTCGCTGAGCGACGAAGAGGCCGAGTTCAACGACGAGACGGGCAAGCTGTACCACATCGCGTATCCGGTGGACGGCCATCCGGCGCGGGCGCTCGTGATCGCGACGACTCGTCCGGAGACGATGCTCGCCGACGTCGCCGTGGCAGTGAATCCGGAGGACGAACGCTATCGCGACCTCGTGGGCAAGCACGTGCGTCTGCCGATCGTGGACCGCGCGATCCCCGTGATCGCCGACGCGTACGCCGATCCGGCGTTCGGCACCGGCGTGGTGAAGATCACGCCCGCGCACGACGCGAACGACTTCGAGGTGGGCATGCGGCACTCGCTCGCGATGCCCGTGGTGATCGACGAGCACGCGGTCATGCGCGAGGTAACGGATGCCGAGGGTCGAGTGCCTAGAGGTATAGAAGGCCTCGATCGCTTTGCCGCGCGCGACAAGATCGTGGACATGCTCAAGCAGTCTGGCGCGCTCCAGAAGGTCGAGACGCACCAACACGCCGTGCGGCATTGCTATCGATGCGACACGGTGGTGGAGCCGCGCCTGTCCGATCAGTGGTTCGTGAAGATGGCGCCGCTCGCGCGGCCTGCCCTGCAGGGTGTGCGCGACGGCGCGATTCGCATTCTGCCGGAGCGGTGGGAAGCCGTGTACGTGAACTGGCTCACCGATATTCGCGACTGGAACATCTCGCGACAGCTCTGGTGGGGCCATCGCGTGCCGGTGTGGTACTGCGACGAGTGCGATCCGCCGCAGAACATCATCGTGAGCCGCGAGGACATCACGAAGTGCCCGCACTGCGAGTGTCCGGTGCGACAGGACGAAGACGTGCTCGACACGTGGTTCTCGTCGTGGCTCTGGCCGATCTCCACGCTCGGCTGGCCGAACGAGCAGTCGCCGGATCTCGCGGCATTCTACCCGACCGACACGCTGGTGACGGCGCCGGAGATTCTTGTTCTTCTGGGTGGCCCGCATGGTGATGGCGGGTTACGAGTTCATGGGCCGTGCGCCGTTCCACACGGTGTACCTCACCGGCACCGCGCGCGACACGCAGCATCGCAAGATGTCCAAGTCGCTCGGCAACGGCATCGATCCGCTGGACGTGGTGAAGCTCTACGGCGCCGACGCGCTGCGGTGGACGCTCATCGCCGGCATGGGCATGGGCGCGGACGTCATCCTCGATCCGAACGACATCGACAAGTCGTTCGCCACCGGACGGAACTTCGGCACGAAGCTGTGGAACATCGGGCGGTTCCTGCTCGACCGTGTGGGAAGCGATCCGGTGGCGCCGCTCGACGTCCGTCGATCGCACGTCGCTGACGCGGGCCGACGAATGGATTCTCGCGCGCCTCGACGCCGCGATCGACGAATGCGACCGCGCCCTCGGGCCGTTCCGCCCCGTCGTGCCCCACGATTCCCCCGACGCGCGCGTGTGGCGCGAGAACGAGCGGTACGCCGGACTGCGGCTCAACGAGTATGCCGAGTCGGCCCGGCGCTTCGTGTGGAATGAATTGGCGGACTGGTATTTGGAATCCGTGAAAGCGCGGCTCGACGTGCCGGGACCCGACCGCGAAGTCGCGCGGGCGGTGCTCGTCCACGCGTTCGACAACGCGCTGCGACTGCTGCATCCGGCGGTGCCGTTCGTGACCGAGGCGCTCTGGCAGAAACTTCCCGGACGAGAAGCCGGTGCATTCCTCGCCGTGGCGGCGTGGCCGAAGCAGCGCGGAACGCCCGAGTCCGCGGCAGCGCAGCGAGTTCGAGCTCGTGCGCGAGGCGGTGCTCGCGATCCGGCAGATTCGCGGCGACAACGCCGTGCCGCCCGGGAAGGCGATCGACGTGCTGGTGCGCGCGCCGGCGGATACACGCGAGTTGTTCGACCGCGAAAGCGCGACGATCGGCCGGCTCACCCGATCCGAAGTTCGCGCGGCGGACGGCACGAGCGTGGGCGCCGCCGCGCACGCGGTGCTTGGCGGCGGGACGGAACTCATCGTGCCGCTCGCGGGTCTCATCGACGTCGAGAAGGAATGCGCACGCCTGCGCGGCGAAGTGTCGGACCTCGAGAAGCAGATCGCGTCGCGCGAAGGCCGGCTGAGCAACCCCAAATACGTGGAACGCGCCCCTGCAACCGTCGTCGCGAACGACCGCGCCATCCTGGACGAGATGAAGTCGAAGCGCGAACAGCTCGTGGACAAGGTACGGTCGCTGTGCGGCGCTTGATCGCCGGCGCGGCGGCGGTCGCCGTGGTGGCGTGCGCGTCGGCCGGCACGCCGCCTGGCGGCCCCGAGGATCATGCCCCACCGCAGATCGTCTCCATCTCGCCCGACTCGGGGCAGACGAACGTCAATCTCAAGCACGTCGAGTTCAAGTTCGACGAAGTGGTGAGCGACCGGCCGGTCGGCGCCGCGCAACTCGATCAGATCTTTCTGATCTCGCCGCGCAACGGCCAACCGGACATCTCGTGGCACCGCACGCGCATCGACGTTCGGCCCAAGAACGGCTTTCGCGCGAACACGACGTACCGCGTCACGATGCTGCCCGGACTCGTCGATCTTCGCGGTCCAACGTTCGGAAGGTGACGACGTCCATCGTGTTCTCCACCGGTGCCGGCTTTCCGCCGTTCAGCATTCTCGGGCGCGTGTTCGACTGGGTCGCGCAACGTCCGGCGAACGGCGCGTACATCGAAGCGACGCTCCGCACCGATACGACGGTCGTCTACCTCGGCGCCACGGACTCGCTCGGCGAGTTCGACGTCGGGCCGCTTCCGCCCGGCCCGTACACCGTCCGCGCGCTGATCGATCAGAACAACAACCGGATGCTCGACCGGAACGAAAAGTGGGACTCGGCGACCGTCGTCGTTCGCGATCAGCGTGTCCACTTCGAGATGCTGGCGATCGAGCGCGATTCCACGCCCCCCGCCCTCGAGACGATCACGGCGCTGGACAGCGTCTCGCTGCGGGTGACGTTCGACAAGGCGCTCGATCCTCGGCTCCCGCTGCAACCGGCGCTCGTGCGTCTGCAGCACGCGGATTCGTCCGCGATCGACGTCGCGCGCGTGCAATGGCAGTCGGACTGGGAGCACCAGAAGGCCGCGCGCGATTCCGCGCACCGCGCCGACTCGCTGAAGGCGGTGAAGCCAGCTCCGGGCGACACCGCGAAGCCGGCGCAACGGCCGGCCGCCGCGCCGCCGACGGCGCCAGCCGCGCGAACGCCGCCCCCGCCTCCCAAGCCGAGCGTGCCTCCGCCGGACCACGGCATCGTCGTGACGATCGCGCCACCGGCGACGTTCGTTCCGCTCGAGACCTACCGGCTCACCGTGCTCGGCTTTCGAAACCTGGTCGGAAAAGCACGAGAACAAAACCGAACGTTCACCGTGCCCAAACCGCCTCCGCCACCGAAGCCTGACACGGCGAAAAAGCCTCCGGCCGACACGGCGAAGCCGCCGGCTCGGCCGCCAACGCAAACTCCGGCGAAGCCGCCTCTGTCGCGCAAATGACCGACGTTCGCCGGTCCCTGCCCAGCGTGAGCTCGCTCCTCGAGCAGGACGGCGTGCGTGCCCTGCTCGATCGCTCGCCGCGCTCCGTGGTCGTGGATGCGATTCGTCGAACGATCGACGCCGCGCGCGCCGCGCCGGCGACCGCGCCGGCGAGCGACGGCGACTGGATCGACGCGATCTCCGCCGCCGTCGTCCAGGCCGAGCGCTCGTCCTTGCGGCGTGTCATCAACGGCACGGGCGTGGTGCTCCACACGAATCTCGGCCGCGCGCCGCTCGCGCCGGCCGCGATCGACGCCGTCACGCGAGTCGCATCAGGATTCTCGAATCTCGAGTACGACCTCGAGGCGGGCGCGCGGGGATCGCGTTATACGCATTGTGCCGCGTTGCTCCGCGAGCTCACCGGCGCCGAGGACGCGCTCGTCGTCAACAACTGCGCGGCGGCGCTCGTGCTGGTGCTCAACACGTTCGCTGACGGACGCGATGCTCTGGTGTCGCGCGGCGAGCTGATCGAGATCGGCGGCAGCTTTCGGATTCCGGAGATCATGGGCAAGAGCGGCGCGCGCCTCACCGAGGTGGGCACGACGAACCGCACGCACCTCAGCGACTACAAGCAGCGCGCGACGGGCATGACCGGCATCGTCGTGAAAGTGCATCGCAGCAACTTTGCCGTCGCCGGATTCGTGGCCGAGGCGTCGGCAACGGAGCTCGGGGCGCTCGCGACGGAGCTCGGAGTCCCGCTGCTGCACGATCTCGGGAGCGGGTTGCTCCTGTCGCTCGAGGAGTACGGGCTCCGCGGCGAGCCGACGGCACGCGACGCGCTCCGCGCGGCCGGACCCGCGGGCATCGTCACCATGAGCGGCGACAAGCTGCTCGGCGGTCCCCAGGCAGGCATCGTCCTCGGGCCGCGCGACCAAATCGACCGGGTGCGCAAGAATCCGCTCACGCGTTCATACCGCGTCGACAAGTTGACCCTCGCCGCGCTCGAGGCGACGCTCGCGCTCTATCGCGACCCGCCGCGCGCGCTGCGGGAGATCCCGGCGTTGGCACAGCTCACGTGCCCGCTCGACGAGCTGCGTCATCGCGCGGATCGACTGCGCCGCGAGCTCGCCGGCGTTCGGACGGAAGTCGTGGATAGCGACGCGAGCGTCGGCGGCGGCGCGTTTCCGACGGCGCGCATTCCGTCGGTCGCGCTGGCGATCGACGGTCCGGCCGCGGCAGTCGAAGCACGGTTGCGCGCCAACGATCCACCCGTCGTCGCGCGCGTCGTCGACGCCCGCGTCCTGATCGACCTGCGCTCGGTATTTCCCTCGGAGGACCCCGACGTCGCCACCGCCGTGCGCGCCGCGGTCAAATGAGCAAGCCCTCCGCTTCGCATCAGGGCGAGCGCCCCGCGGCATTCCTCGATCGCGACGGCACCATCATTCGAGACGCGGCATACGTTCGCGATCCCGCGGACGTCGAGCTGTTGCCCGGCGCCGCCTCCGCGATTCGGCGCCTCAACGAAGCCGGCGTCGCGGTCATCGTCGTCACGAATCAATCGGGCATCGCGCGCGGCTGGTTGACGACGGACGACTACGACCGCGTCCGCGCCAAACTCGACGCCCTGCTCGCCGCCGAAGACGCGCGGATCGACCGGACGTACTTCTGTCCGCATCTGCCCGAGATCACCGGATCGTGCGAGTGTCGCAAACCGGGGCTGAAGTTGTACCGTGACGCGATCGCGACGTACGACCTCGACGCATCGCAGTCGCTCTTCACGGGCGATCGATGGCGCGATGTCGCGCCGGGTCGCGCGCTTGGCGGCCGCTCGATCCTCCTCGACGTCGCGTCGACGCCGCCCGACGATCTCGCGCGCGCACGCGCCGACGGCCTCGCGACTGCACCGTCGCTCGGCGACGCCGTGGACGAGTTCCTGGCCGCGCTTCCCGCGCGCGACGGGAGGCAATAAGATCCGCGCGATGAGATCGCGCATCGCGGTGCTCGCCTCCGGCGGCGGGTCGAATCTCCAGGCCATCCTCGACCACTTCGACCGCCTCGGCGAACATCGCGCGGGAGACGTCGTCGTGGTCGCGAGCAATCAACCGAACGCGGGCGCGCTCAATCGCGCGATGGTGCGCGGCATTCCGCTCGCCGTGTTGGCCACGACGAAGCGGCCCGATGGCGCGTCGTTGAGCAAGCTTCTCGAGGAACACGACGTCGGTCTGATCGTGCTCGCCGGATACCTGACGCTCGTTCCCGCGCCCGTGGTCGCAAAGTACCGCGGCCGCATCATCAACGTGCATCCCGCGCTCCTGCCGGCGTTCGGCGGACCGGGCATGTATGGACAGCGCGTGCATCATGCGGTCATCGAATCGGGCGTGCGGGTCACGGGCGTGACGGCGCATTTCGTCGACGAGGACTATGATCGTGGACGCATCATCGCGCAGTGGCCCGTGCCCGTGTTCGCGGGCGACGACGCCGGCACGCTCGCCGCGCGGGTGCTCCGCGTCGAGCACATTCTCTATCCGCGCGTCGTGAACTCCGTCGCCGGCGGAAAAACCACGCTCGACAACTGCGCGCTCGTGCAGACGGACGCGCCCGTCGACGCGCGACCGGCCTTCACTCTTCTGGCCCACGAGGAGTCTCGCCTTGCCGAGAATATCGAGCTCACGCTGGGCTGCTGATCTCCGGATCGCGGTCGTCGCGCTGGCGCTGCCGGCGATCGCGCACACGCAGGACTCGAGCGCCGCCAGCCCCTCGAGCGTCACGCCGCCCGACGAAGTCGATCGCGTCTTGAAGATCGCGAAGGCCAACGGAATTCCACTGCAGCGCGGCGTCACCAACGGCGGCAACGACGGCTCCGAGCTCGCCCGTTTCGGCGCGATCGATGTCGCGCTCTCGTGGCCGTTGCGCTACAGTCATTCTCCGGCCGAGGTCATCGATCTTCGGGATCTGCGTTCACTTACGAGAATCGTCACAGCCGTGATACGAGCCCCGACTCGTCCAGCGTCCAAACCGTAGCTCGCTCCCCGCGAAGCCTGTCTCCCTCTTCCCGTCGTCATGCGCGCCCTTCTCTCCGTCTCCGACAAATCCGGTCTCGCCGAATTCGCCCGCGGTCTCGCCTCGCTCGGCTGGGAGCTCGTGTCCACGGGCGGCACGGCGCGCGCGCTCCGCGATGCCGGGCTCTCGGTGCGCGACGTCAGCGAGCTGACCGGCTTCCCCGAGCTGATGGATGGCCGCGTGAAGACGTTGCATCCCGCTGTCCACGGCGCGCTCCTCGCGCGTCGCGACGTCCCCGAGCACATGGCCGCCCTCGCCGAGCACGAGATTGGCCCGATCGATCTGGTCGCCGTGAACCTCTATCCGTTCCGCGAGACCGTGTCGCGGAAGAACGTCACCGCCGACCAGGCGATCGAGAACATCGACATCGGCGGACCGAGCATGCTGCGCTCGGCCGCGAAGAACTTCGAGTCGGTGTGGGTGATCGCCGACCCCAACGACTACGCGCGTGTGCTCGCGTCGCTTCGCGCCGGCGACGACGACCGCGACCTCCGCCGCCTGCTGGCGGGCAAGGTCTACGCGCACACCGCGGCATACGACGCCGCGATCTCCCAGTGGTTCGCGATCCAGCGCGAAGACAAGTTCCCCGAGACGATCGTCGTGTCGTTCGAGCGCGCGCAGCGGCTGCGCTACGGCGAGAATCCCGGGCAGGACGCGGCATTCTATACCGAGCGGCCAGGCGCCGGCCTTGCCGCGCTCAAGCAGCGCGGCGGCAAGGAGCTGTCGTTCAACAACCTCCTCGACCTCGAGGGTGCGCTGCTCGCGGTCGATCCATTCGCGGGCGCGACCGCGTGCGCCATCGTGAAGCACACGACGCCGTGCGGATTGGCGACGGGCACCTCGGCGCTCGACGCCTACAAGAAGGCGCTCGCCTGCGATCCGATGTCTGCGTTCGGGTCCGTGATCGCGTTCACGGTGCCGGTCGACGACATCACGGCGGACGTCGTGTCGAGCCTGTTCGTCGAATGCATCGTCGCGCCGTCGTTCAGTGACGGCGCGGTCGAGATTCTCGGCCGCAAAAGAAATCTTCGCGTGCTCGAGGGAAAAGCCGCGTGGGGCACGGGCAGCGGTACGACGAATCTCGACTACAAGCGGGTCCGCGGCGGCGTGCTCGTCCAGGAGCGCGCGCCGGTCGTCATCGACGACACCGACTGGAAGGTGGTGACCACCCGGCAGCCGACTGCCGAGGAGTATCGCGATCTCTTGTTTGCTTGGCGTGCGGTCGCGTCCGTCAAGTCCAACGCGATCGTTCTCGTGCGCGACGGGGCGACGATCGGCATCGGCGCCGGCCAGATGTCGCGGGTCGACGCCGCCTTTCTCTCCGTGCACAAGGCACAGATCGCGGGCCACGAGACCGCGGGCGCCGCGCTCGGCTCCGACGCGTACTTCCCGTTCCGCGACGGAGTGGACCAGGCCGCGGACGCCGGGGTACGTGCCATTGTGCAGCCCGGCGGCTCGGTTCGGGACGCTGAGGTCATCGCCGCGGCCAATGAGAGGGACGTAGCGATGGTCTTCACTGGGAAGAGGCAGTTCAGGCACTGAGCGGCGAGCGGCGAAACGCGGCCCGTTTCTCCCGCCCCCGCCTCAGCACTCAGTTCTCTGCCCCCGCTCCCAGGTAGCGTAACCTCTTCGCTTCCATCATCTTTTAGGTTTCCCCGCCCCGCTGAATCAGCGGGGCGCTTGCTGTCGCAAAACCTTCCGACCGTTCATGGCGACCTCTACGACCACCGAGCTGGATTACCGGCCGTCCTATCTCGCGGCGGCGCTCGTCTCGCTCGCGACGCTGGTGCTCTATCTCGTCACGCTCTCCCCGTCCACCGCGATGTGGGACACGAGCGAATACATCGCCGCGGCGTACACGCTCGGCCTTCCGCATCCCCCGGGCAATCCGCTGTTCGTCATCCTCGGCCGCGTATTCTCGATCCTGCCGATCGCCAGCACCGTCGCGATCCGCATCAACATCCTCGCGGCGATCTGTAGCGCCGTTTCGGCGGGGATGTGGTTCCTGATCACCGAGCGTGTGCTGGTGAGCTGGTTCCCGGAGCGGTGGCAGCGCATTCTCGGCGGCGTGATCGCCGCGCTCATCGGCGCGACGGCGTTCACGGTGTGGAACCAGTCGGTGGTGAATGAGAAGGTCTACACGGTGTCGTTGGTCGGCATCGCGATCATCTCCTGGCTGATGATCCGTTGGTCCGACGATCCCGACGGCCCGAAGGCCGACCGGATTCTCGTGCTGGTCGCGTACCTGTGCGGGTTGGGCTACGCGAACCACATGGCCGGTATGCTCGCGGCACCGGCGGTCGGTCTCGCGGTGCTCATCATCCGCCCGCGCACGATCTTCCGGTTGAAGCTCCTCGCCGCGTGCGTCGCGATGCTGCTCGTCGGTCTCACGCCCTTCGCGACGCAGCCGATTCGCGCCGCGTATTTCCCCGCGGTGAACGAAGGCGAGCCGACGGCGTGCCGCACGAAGCTCGAGGCGTCGTGCACGTTCTCGAAAGGCACGTACGACGCGTTCATGTACAACTTCAACCGCGGCCAGTACGGCAAGCCGGAGCTGTCCGATCGCCAGGCGACGTTCGTCGAGCAGCTCGGCATGTGGTGGATGTATTTCAAGTGGCAGTGGGTCCGCGACGCGCACGGGGACCACCCATTCCCGCAGGCGTTGTTCGCGGCGGCGTTCCTCGTACTGGGCCTCTTCGGCGGCTGGGTCCACTTCCAGCGAGACCGGCGGAGTTTCTGGTACTTCGGGCCGCTCATGTTCACGATGACGCTGCTGCTCATCTACTACCTGAACTTCAAGCTCGGCGCGTCACAGGATCCCAACTCGCAGGCACCGCACGAAGTGCGCGACCGAGACTACTTCTTCCTCTGGAGCTTCTCGGCGTGGGGCGTGTGGGCGGCGCTCGGACTGCTGTTCGTTTGGGAGTCGGTCGCGGCGCTGTTCGGCACCGAGCAGGTGAAGATGGGGCGCGAGGTCATCGCGCTGCCGACGCAGAAGTCGTGGACCTACAGCATGCCCGTGCTGTTCATCGCCCTCGTGCCGCTCTTCGCGAACTGGCATTGGGCATCGCGCGCGGGCCATCGTGACACCGCGGACTTCGCCGCCGACCTGTTGAACTCCGTCGAGCCGTACGGCGTGCTCGTGACCGTCGGCGACAACGACACCTTCCCGTTGTGGTACGCGCAGGAGGTCGAAGGCATCCGTCGCGACGTGATCGTCGCCAACACGTCGCTGCTCAACACGGATTGGTACGTGCGGCAGATCATTCGCCGGCCGATCTACGAATACGACGCGGCGAAGGGGCCGGCGATCTACCGCAATCAGCATTGGGAGAAGCCGACCACCTCGCCGATCCACATGTCGATGCAGGACGCGGACTCGGTGCCGCCGTACTATCCGCTCAACGCGCCGATGAGCTTCCAGTCTGGTGCGCTCAAAGCGACGATCGATCCACAGAACCTCGATCACGGCGTGCTGCAGCGCGCGGACCTGTTCGTGCTGCGCATGATCCAGGACTCCTGGCCGCAGCGCCCGATCTACTTCGCGCGCACGTCCGGCGGCTATGCGCGCTCGCTCGGCATGGGTGATCACGTGCTGACGCAGGGCCTCGCGTCGAAGCTGTTCATGCCGCCGGCCACGGCGAGCGCCGCCAAGGACACCGTCTACGTGCAAGGCGACGGGTGGCTCGACATCCCGCGCAGCGATTCGCTGTGGATGAGCGTGTTCAAAGGCCCGCAATCGGTGATCAACACCGGAGACTGGATCGACCGTCCGTCGGTCGGGATTCCGTATCTCTACGTCGCGACGGGGATGGAGCTCGCCGAGGCGCTCAAGCAACGCGGCGACGCCGCGCGCGCTCGGAAAGTCTTCGACAAATCGAAACAGATCGCGCAGATCGTTCGGCTCGACGACCTCGTGCGCGGCGCGGAGCAGGAGTTCGCCGCGCCGGCTGGTGATACGGGCCGGGGCGCGACGCTCGAGAAAGTAGCTCCGACTCCACCGGCCGCGAAGGCCAGCGAACCGCCGCCGACGGCACCTAAGAAGAAGCCATAGGCGTCGCGAGCAACCGGGTCAGGGTCGGACTGACGACTACTTGAGCGAGTCCAGCTTCGCTTTGAGGCTCCTCTGCTGCGGCATCGCCGAAACCGCAGCCGCGAGAACCGCTCGCGCGCTGTCCGGTTTTCCGAGGCCGATGTAGGCATTCGCCTCGAGCAACGCAGCGCGCGCGCGCAACCGCACGTTCGACGAATCGATCCGGACGGAGTCCAGCGCGGCGATCGACCCCGAGTAGTTCTTTCGGTCGAGCATGAGCGACTCGACGCGAAGCAGGCGCACTTCGGGATCGTCCGGCTTCCGACGCGCCAATTCGTCGACGAGCGCCGCGGCATCGGCGGAGCGTCCGGCCTTCCGGTCCTGGATCGACTCGTTGTACAAGCCAGCGATGAGCAATCGCTCGACGTCCCTGGGATTCCCCGAGCGCAGACCGGGTCCGCCCGCGTACGAGTAGACGAGATCTCCCCCGCGCTCGGCCGCCCCGAAGAGCACGAACGCGCCACCGAGTCCGACGAGTGCCGACGCGGCATGGACCCACCGGGTCTGGCGCTGGCGCCTCGACTCTCTGGCGATGATCAGCGCGATCACCTCGAGCGCCACGACGACCAGGAAAATGTTGCGCGCATCTTCGGCGTGCTCCTCGTGATCCGTCACCTGCTGGCGAACGCCGGGGATGCGCTCGACCGGGCCGTGCGCTTGCGTGCCCGATGTCACCGCCAGGACCGCGGCCATCGTGCCGAAGAAGAGACACAGCGCCGCCGCGGTCGTGATGAACGGCCCGCGGAAAAAGAGCGACAAACATCGCAAGCCGACGCCCACGAAGAGCAGGACGACGACGAAATGAACGATCTGCGGATGGAAGACGCCAATATTCGGCATGTTTGGCGCTCAGGCACGATTCACGCCAGGCGAGCCGACGTTCAGGATGTTCCGCGCGTCGAGGGTCGCTGAACGCACGCAGGGCGACTGCCAACGCGGGTCCGTCTCACTGAGATGCGCGTCGCCGATGCCGTCGGTATTGAGCCACGGCCAGGCGCTTCGAGACATGCGCGCCAGCAGGATAGGTGATCTGAACGGTGTCCTCGGTGATCCATCGGCCGCTGATGGCGGCAGCGCTGTCGTCGACGGCAAATACGCCTGACCCGCCGGTCCCTCGATCGAACTCGACGAGCACCTGCGGCATCGCGTCGGGGCACGGACCAGAGAAGATGTTCAGTCGGCGGCGGCCAGATGGCGAGTTGACGAATCGCTCATGCGCGGTGATGCAGTCGTCCCCAATGAGAAGACCGTCGACCCGGTCTCCGATGTTCGCCGGCCGCCGCGCGCGTCCGTACTCCAACCACAGATCCTGAAACGATGCCATCTCGACGACCAGTCACTCGGGGCGAACCGACCCGACAGTAGGTGGGTGTGTCCCACGATATGGAAGGCGAATGATGCTCCCGAGCCGCTGCTCCTGCCAGTCACTCCCGAGCCCCGCGTCGATCCGGCGATCGCCCTTCGCGCCCAGTAAGAGCGAAACACGCCTCCGGCCGTTCACGTACGGCGGTAGGCCAACTGTTTGATCGTCACGACTGTCAAACGCCTATCCACCCCAAGGCGAGCGAGCGATCGTGGAATCGACCAAGGACCTCCGGTACGCGTGGCGTGCGCTCCGCCGTACGCCCGGCTTCATGATCACGTCGATCGGCACGCTTGCGCTTGCCATCGGCGCCGTTGCCGGAATGTTCGGCGTGATCAATGCGGTCATCCTCAAACCGCTTCCCTTCACCACCCCAGATCGCCTCGTCGCCCTCAACGGCGCCGCGCCGGGGACGGATCTCCCGGACCATTTCGGTCTGGGCACCGAGTTCTACGTCCACTATCGGGAACGCTCCAAGCTGCTGGACGGCATCTTTTTCTTCGGCGGCGGCACGTCGACGTTCCGCACCGACAATCGCGTCGAGCGCATCTCGATGGCCTGGCCGAGCAACGACATGTACGCCACGCTCGGCGTGCGTCCGCAACTCGGTCGTCTGCCCGTTCCGGAGGATGGCGACGCCGTCGTCGTCATCAGCGACCGCCTCTGGGACAGCTGGTTCGGACGTGACCCGTCGGTCGTGGGGAAATCGTACTTCGTCTCCGAGAAGATGCGGAGGATCGTCGGCATCTTGCCGGCCGAGTTCCGCTTCCCGAGCGACAACACCATGCTGTGGGTGTCGAGTGGCGACATTCGGCTCGACCAGATTCGGCCCGGTCAGTTCGGGTTGCCGGTCGTTGCCCGCATGAAGCCCGGCGTCACCCGGGAGCAGCTGTCCGCCGAGCTGACCACTCTCTCGAAGGAGCTGCCCGGACGGTTCGGCGGCTCGCCCAACTACGCGCGCGTCATTGCGAAGTATCGCGCGCTCGTCACGCCGCTGCTCGACGAGATCGTCGGTCCCACCGCGAAGACGTCCCTCTGGGTACTCCTCGGCGCCGTGTCGATCGTGCTCCTCATCGCCTGCGCCAACGTCGCGAACCTGTTCTTGGTCCGAGCCGAAGGACGGCGTCGCGATATGGCGGTGCGGCGCGCGATCGGCGCCTCGCGCGCACAGCTCGTGCGTCTTCAGATGGCGGAAGCGTTCCTCGTCGCATTGCCGGCCGGCGTGGTCGCCGTGCTCCTGAGCGGCGTGACGCTTCCACTCTTCATCGGCGCCGCCCCGGGAGGCATTCCACGCCTAGGCTCGGTGCGTCTCGACGGTCCAACCGTCGCGACCGTTTTCATCCTCGTGCTTTTTACCGCGCTCGCGTGCGGGGCCGTGCCCGCGTTCCGCGCATCGTCGCCGGATCTCATGCGCCTGCGCGAAGGCGGTCGCGGCGCCACCGGCGCGAGACACTGGGGACGTGACGCCCTCGTGGTCGGCCAGTCGGCGCTCGCGCTCGTGCTGCTGATCGGTGCCGCGCTCCTCGTGCAGAGCTTCAACAAGCTGCGCCACGTCGATCCTGGATACACGACCAAGGACATCTACACGTTCCAGTACGCGCCCGACCAGCCGCAGCTCACCGACGGCCCGTCGTGGGGGCGGCTGCACCTCATGTTCATGGATCGGCTGCGAGGGCTCCCCGGCGTCACGGGCGTTGGCATCGTCAACAACATCCCGCTCGACGAAGGCACGGGCACGAGCCGGTTCCTGAGCGACGCGATGAGCGTGGACGCCACCGGTGTGCTGCTCAAGACGAACTTTACGGCCGGCGACTACTTCCGCGTGATGGGCATCCAGCTCTTCAAAGGCCGCATATTCACGAACGCTGAAGCCGAGTCGCCGAACACCAGCGCCGTCGTCAGCCGGTCGGCCGCGGAGAAGCTCTGGCCGGGCCAGGACCCCTTGGGGCGGCAGCTCCGCCGCGTCGGCGCGAACAACGCCGTCACGGCGTTCACCGTCGTGGGCCTGGTGAACGACGTGAAACAGTACGACTGGCGCGACCCCGGCGAGGCGATCGTGTACTTCCCGCTGACCGGCCCGACGCCGACGGCCTGGGGGATGGGCTCGCCCGCGTACGTCGTGAAATCGGCGCGCGCGGAAACCCTGCAGCGCGAGGTGCGCGAGCTGGTTCACCAGATCGCACCCGAAGCGCCGGTGTACCGCGAATTCACGATGGAGGCGCTGGCCGAGCGGTCGATGGTGCAACTGTCATTCACGATGCTGACGCTCGGCGTCGTGTCGGCGCTCGCGCTCGTCCTGGGCGCCGTTGGGCTCTACGGCGTGCTGTCCTACGTGGTCGCCGAACGGACGCGAGAGATCGGCGTGCGAATGGCGTTGGGCGCGACGTCCGGCGCGGTGCAGCGGCAGGTCGTGCAGCAGGGCGCGACGATCGTGCTCATCGGCGTCGCGGTCGGGGTCGGCGTCGCCGTCGCGTCGACGCGGCTCATGCGCACGCTGCTCTTCGAGGTGAAGTCGGTGGATCCGCTGGTGTTCGCGGCGATGTCGGTCACGATGCTCGCCGTGGGCGTGCTGGCGAGCTACATGCCGGCGCGGCGCGCGAGCAATGTGGATCCGATCGAGTCGCTCCGCAGCGATTGAGAACTGCGAGTAACGGCGCACGTTGACGGTGTGTGTTTCCAGTTGACCGTCGTCCGTTACGTGTGACAGATGGACCGCGACAGCCATTCTCGGGGCAACCGTACCTCCGAAAATGGCCGTCGAGGTCCATCAGTTACTCGTGACGCATGGCGGAGCACTGGCAAACGCACGCCGCCGGATTTTCTCGCGTCTAGCAGCCGGGAATGAGGAACCCGCGGAGCGCCGTCGAACCGCTCGCGGGCGGCGCAATGACGAGCGTCGTGTTCTGAACGGCGGGCAACGTCTGCGTCCCAAGGTCCAGCAACACGGTCGCGTTGCCGGTCGCAGTCACCCGAATCTGTGACGACGCCGCGATGCTGGAGAACGTCGAGCTCGCGCCTGACGCCACGTTAGCGAACGTCGCCGTACCGAGCGGGCCGCCTGGCGCCGTGACGAAGACATCGAGGCCCGTCGCGCTTCCGCTGCCATTGAACACGCGGAGACCAGCCTGGCCGCTCGCCGCGGTAAAGCTGTTCGACAGTGTCGAGAACTGCACGCCGCTGGCGGACGGATACGCCACGATGCTGAAGCTGTTGCCCGCCGTCAACGTCGGCGCGAAACCGGCAAGCGGCGTCGTGGACGGCGGCTGCGTCGCTGTCAGGCCGGGCGTTGTCGCGTTCACGCTACTGCACGCGGACGACGTGCCGAACGCGATGTTGCTCCCGCCGGCGAGTGCCGCTGCGTTCAGGAGGAAATTGAGCGGGTTATCCGTGGCGTTGATCAGACGCACGTTCGCGTTGGTCAGCGCGAGGTTGGTGATGGTCGCGTGAATGACCGGTTTGAAGAGCAGGCCGTTCTTATCGATAGTGTTGCCGCGCATCACGAAGCTGTTGTTCACGTCGAAGTCCACAAGCAACGAGGTCGTCGTCCCGGCCGTGATCTGAACCGGCTGCGACAGCACGATCTTGATCCCCGAGCGGCTCGCGCTCGGGAACGTGACGCCCGGATTTGTCGAGCCGGAAAGGACCTGTCCGCCCTTGAGGGTCACGCTGGACTTTGACGGATCGATGACGAGGCGGAAACCGTTGTACGTCCCCGGAGCCAGAGTCGCCTGGCCCAACACGGCGGAGACGCCGTTTTGCAAGTCGAGGAGATTGAACGACGCGTTCGGCTGCGCGATGCTCTTCCAGCCGCCAGCCGACGAGGAGTTGTCATCGAGCGAGTTGTTCGCTTGCGTGTCGTCGACGTCCGACTGCCGCGCGTCGACGCGGACGATATGGATATCGACGCTCTTGAGCGAATCGGCGAGGAACGGCGCGTCCGTCAGGCGCACGATCATCGTCCCGGCGTTCGACGGCGTCAGGCCCGTCGTGCCAGAATCGGAGCACGCCGCGGTGAGCGCGGTGGCTCCGACCGCGAGCGCGATCAGCAGATTAGTCTTCGAACGGATCATGGTGTCTCTCTCTGCGAGGTTGCGTTTTGCATCTCGGGCGCATTCGTCGCGCCACATTCACGCGTCTTGGGGTGTGAATCACCACATTGACTGCCCTGAAACCGGGCTGCGTCACACTTGTGACGGACATCACCAGCCGAGAGTACGCGATGGCCAGTCACCCCGGTGACGCCGCCCCCCTACCCGGCAGTCTCATTGGTGTGGACGATCGTTCCGATCCCGATCTCGTCGGTGCCGCGGTTCGTGGCGACGTCGACGCGTTCGCCGAACTGAGTCGGCGGTACCGCAATACGTACTCGCGGTTCGCCGTCCGCATGATCGGCGATCGCGACGACGCCGAGGACGTCATGCAGTCGGCGTTCATCCGGGCGTACCGGGCGCTGGATCAGTGCCGCGACCCGAATCGCTTTGGCGCCTGGCTCTATCAGATCGTCGCGAACGAGTGCCGGTCGTGGGTCATACGGCGGAATCGGCGCGCACGGCGCGTGGTGCACGACGAGATCACATTACGTGACGCCCCCGCCGCGCCATCGACCGACGGAGACGAGACGCTGGACGACGTCCAGTACGCGCTTCAGCAGTTAGACGCCGACCAGCGCGAAGCATTCTTGATGAAGCACGTCGAACAGCTGAGCTACGAAGAGATGGCCGAGATCACGGGTGACGGCATTTCGGCCTTGAAGATGAGAGTGAAACGAACCTGCGCACGGCTCCGCCTGTTGCTCGAGGAGGTCCACGATGTCTGAGCGTCGCCGCGATCACGATGACATCTTCGCCGAACGACTGGCCCGAGTGCTCGGCCAAGCGGAGCGCTTCGGCGACGAGTTCGAGCGGTCGCTCGTCGCAGCGATCCGCGCGGATCGTCCGATGCGCCTGCGGCTCGTGCCGCGCGCGCGCCGCTTTTCGCCGACGTGGTGGAACACTCCGGCGACGGTTCGCCTCTCCCCTATAGCCGCGACTGCGCTCGCCGCGGGACTCGCCGCTGTCGCGGTCCTCGGCACGCTCCAAGCAAACCGGCGTGGCGCGCATGAGCCGAGTTCGATTGCCGCGACTGGCGCTGTTCACGACACGGTGACGCTGGTCCGATTCGTGTTCGTCGGTCAGGCGAAGAGCGTGTCGCTGGTTGGCGACTTCAATCGTTGGGGCGCCGAGCCAACGCCGCTCGTCGGCACCAATGGCGTCTGGACGGCGTCGATTCCCCTTCACAATGGGCGGCACGAGTACGCGTTCATCATCGACGGTGCGCGCTGGACGCCGGATCCGCTGGCGCCGAGCAGCTCCGACGAGTTCGACACGAAGAGCTCGATCGTGACGGTCGGGACGTAAGTGCGGCGCATCAGCTCCACCCTATCATCCCGATCCCTTCGTCGCTTCCGCTCCTCAGGGCAGGCTGCGCGAAGGGTCTGCACTTTGGTCGTTGCGTACCTGGCTACAGGCGTCGCACCTGGCGCGCTCGGCGCGCAGCGCGTCGTGACGAGTCTCGATCTGTCCGGCACGAGTGTATGGTACGCGGACAGCTTGCAGGCGGGGGGCGGATCGCTGAGCCCCGCGCTGCGTCTCGATTGGCCGCGCGCGACCCTGAGTGCATTCACGAACCTGTCACGTCTCGGCAACGGTCGCTCGAGCATCGAAGGACTCATCGCGCCCTCTGTCTTTACGCCGAACGCGGGGCCGGTCGTCGGCGAATTCGCCGGCTCGCTCGGCGGCAGCAATCATCAGGATGGGACGCGCACGGGTCAGTTCCTCGCCGTCGGACGCATGCACTTGATGACGCGCGGTGCCGGCGCGTATCTCGGCGTCGATGTCGGGCGCACATGGGACGGCGCCGTCTGGCGAAACGTTCAGCAGGGCGAACTGGGAGCGTGGCTCGATCGCGGCAGCGGCATATGGCTCGCGACGGTCGCTCCCGTAGAGGTTGCAGATTCGATTCGATACACGGACGTACAAGTCGCACTGCGCTATCCGCTGGCGGCGATCGATTTCGGAGGTGCCCTGGGTGCGCGCGCCGGATCGGTGGGGCCGGCCGTTGGCGGCACAGCGCGTGTCTGGGGCAATGTGAGCGTCGTCGCGTGGCTTCAGCCGCGGCTCGCGCTCGCCGCAAGCGCGGGAGCGTATCCGGTCGATCTCACACAGGGCTATCCTGGCGGACGGTTCATCTCCCTCGCGTTGCGCATCGCCACACGAGAGTCTCACGCGGCGGACGGCTCGGCGGCCGCGTCGGCGAATTCGGCGAGCGACGTGTCGAGCGGGGCCCACGGCGCCGGCGCAAGCCAGTTCGAGCTTCGCACGATGAGCGGGACTCAGCGCGTGGTGCGCGTATACGCTCCGTCGGCAACGACGGTCGAGATGAATGGTGATTTCACACAGTGGAAGGCCCTTGCGCTGACTCGCGGGAATGGCGGTTGGTGGACCATCACGCGGTCCATCGCCGCGGGCACCCATCAGATGAACATTAGAATCGACGGCGGCGCCTGGATCGCGCCGCCCGGTCTGCTTGCAACGGCCGACGAATTTGGCGGGGTGGTCGGCATTCTCGTCGTGGAGTGACCCGGCGACTGGTCGTGGTAGTCAATCAGACAGCAGGTCGTTACGGCTGAACGAGGTGACAATATGGGATTCGCGACGTTTCGAACTCTGTGCGCGACGGTGGCCCTGGTAACGGGCGCGACCGCGGTGCGCGCCCAAGCGACACCGGCAGATCCATCGGCGCGCCTCAAGGACGTTTTGCCCGGTGATGTCGCGAATCGCGTGCTCGCGGTGATCGCGAAAGCGCGTGCGCACGGGCTCTCCGGCGACGCGCTGGAGAATCGCGCGCTCAAGTTTGCGGCGAAAGGTGTGGCGCCGGTGTCGATCGAGCGCTCGATCGTCGACCAGGAACAGCGAATGGAGAGCGTGCGCGATGCGCTGCAGCACGCGCGAGGGCGCAAACCGACCGATGATGAGATCGACGCCGGTGCGGAAGCGATGCGAAAGGGCGTCGATGGCTCGAAGGTGAGTGCACTCGCGAAGAGCGCTCCGTCGGGTCGTTCCCTCGCCGTGCCACTGTATGTCATCGGAAGCCTCGTGGACCGCGGGCTTCCGTCCGACTCGGCGCTCGCGCGTGTCGAGGCGCGATTGCAGCTTCGGGCGTCGGATAAAGATCTCGAAAGCATCCCCGACGATGTGCCGGCGCAGGCCAACGGACGCGGGAACCGGCCGGCTGAGACGGGTCGCGAGCTCGCCGAAACGAAGCGACCAGGCAGTGCCGGCGGCGCTGGCCAGAACGGCGGCGGGGCCGGCGGCCCCCCGGCGGGTGTTCCAGCGAACGGGGGCGCCGGCGCGAAGCCAACGTCACCGCCCGGACTCGGCAAGAAGCCGAACACGCCACCGAAGAAACCCTGACGATCGGCTGCAACGAGCACGCTGAGCAGCATCAGCGGTGGCCGTTTCCGACAAGCCGGTATGCGTTCTGAGTGACAGGGCGCGGACAACTGGAAAACGCGTACCGTCGACGGCGGCCTCGCGGCAGCGCCGATTCGTGCCGCTCCACTTGACAGGTGACGTGTAGGACTTCTACATATGGACCGATAGAAGTCCTACCTATCGCCACTATGTCGCTTCTCGATTCGATCCGGTACCGGCTGCGCGTGCTCACGCGATCGCGGCAGCACGAGCAGGACTTGGCCGACGAGGTGGAATTCTTCGTCAGCACCGAAGCGCGCCAGCGGGAGCATTTGGCGCGCGGGTCGCTGACGGCGACGGGGGCGCGCGACGAAGCCCGGCGCCGGTTTGGCAACTCGACGTACTATCGCGAGGAGGTACGTCGCGTCTCGGGCCTCGACGTGTTCGACGTGCTCGCCCAGGACGCGCGCTTCGCGTTCCGCACCTTCAGACGGACCCCCGTGTTCACCGGGGTTGCCATCGCGACGCTCGCCATCGGGATCGGTGCGAACACGGCCATCTTCAGCGCCGTCGACACGCTGCTTCTCACCCCGCTGCCCTTTCGCTCGCCCGAGCGGCTCATGAGCGTTGCGCTCACGCTGCCAGCGACCGCCGGGAGCAGCGCGCACACTGATCTTGTCTGGTCGTATCCGAAGCTCGAAGCGTTCCGCCAAAGCCAAACGGTGTTCAGCGACCTCACCGCCTGGTTCGGTGTGCAGAGCACCCTGCGCGTCGGCGATGACGCGCTGCGCACCTCGGGCGAGTTCATCGATGCTCATTATTTCACGACGCTGGGTATCGTGCCGGCGCTCGGCCGCGCGATGCTGCCGACCGAGAACACGGTCGGCGGTCCGCCGGTGGTGGTGATCTCCGACGACTTGTGGCGCTCGGCATTCAACGCGGATCCGTCGGTCATCGGAAAACCCCTCCCCATCGATGTGGCGGTCTTCACGATCATCGGCGTGGCGCCGCCACGGTTCGCCGGCGTGAGCGGCCAAGCGCGCTTCTGGATTCCGTTCCTCAGCGCACCGGCGGCGTGGGACGCGGTCGACTTTCTCGACCCGTACAATCACACGTTCTTCCTCATCGCGCGCCTCGCGCCCGGCATGGCGCCCGAACGCGCGGCGGCCATCTCGCGCGAGATCGGCCCGCGAATCGACGCACGCTTTCCGGAACACGGTCCGAAGACGCGACACCCGGGGATTGCCGCGCGCACGCTCGACGCGACGCGATTCGACGACGGCGACCGCCGCACGCTCTTCCTCTTGTTCAGCGCCGTCGGCATGGTGCTGCTCGTCGCATGCGCGAACGTCGCCAACCTGTTTCTCGTTCGCGCGGCGAGCCGCCGCCGAGAGATCGCCGTTCGACTAGCGATCGGCGCCTCGCGCGGACGTGTGGTACGCCAGCTGCTCGTGGAGAGCGTGCTGCTCGCGCTGGCCGGCGGCGCGGCCAGCCTCGCCGTGGCGGCGGTCGGCGTACGAATAATTTCCGCGGCACGACCGGCATTGTGGAGCGGGCAGAGCGCGAGCGGGATCGGCACGGTGTTCGTCGACCCGATCCACCTGAATGCCGCGGCGTTCGCGTTCACCGGAGCGATTGCCGTTGTCACGGGGATCCTGTTCGGGCTCGCTCCCGCGATGCAGTCGACGCGTCCCGATTTGACGGTGCCCCTCGAGACCGGCGCGGGCGCGCGGTCGGCCATGTCGCGGCGTCTCTCGATGCGCGACGCCCTCACCGCGTTCGAGATCGCGCTCGCCGTCGTGCTGCTTGCGGGTTCGGGCGTCCTGGTGCGAAGTCTGGTTCATCTCACGGCAGTGCGTCCCGGATTCGAGCCACGGGGAGTGCTCACCATGCGGGTGAATCGGGCAGCGGCGTGGTCGCGGGACTCCATCGCGCGCTTTTATGACGTGGCAGTGGATCGGCTACGGTCCCTTCCCGGCGTGACACAGGCGGCGGTCGCGGATTGCGCGCCGCAAAGTGGCGGATGCGCCGGGGGCGAGATCATGGTCCTCGATCGTCAGGCCGGCGCACAAGGTCTGTTCGCCGGCTTGCACTGGATCACGCCCGACTGGACCAGCGTGCTGCGGGTGCCGCTGGTTCGCGGACGTTCGATCGAGCCGACCGATCGAACGGGCACGCCGGTCGTCGCCGTCGTGAGCCAGAGCGCGGCGCGCGCGTTCTGGCCGAATGACGATGCCCTCGGCAAGCGTTTGATCGTTCACGGCCACGACACGGCGCGCGTCGTCGGCATCGTCGGCGACGTCCGATATTTCGGCATTCAGCAGCCGCCCGGCCCGGATGTCTACATCTCGTATTATCAGTTTCCAATGAGCTTCCGCATGATGCTGCTCGTGCGCACGAACGGGGACCCTGCCGGCCTGGCCGAGGCGTCGCGCCGCGCGCTGCGCGAGGTGGCGCCTGGATTCCCCGTCTCCGATGTCGCGACGCTCGAGACGCGCATTGGCGGCGCACTCGGCCAATCCCGGTTTCTGGCCCAGCTCCTGTCGGTGTTCGCCGTGCTCGCGCTGGTGCTCGCGACCATCGGCACGTACGCCGTGATCTCGTATTCCGTCACGCAACGCACCAGCGAGATGGGGATTCGCATCGCCCTCGGCGCTGAGCGGGCGGACGTCATCCGACTCGTCGTCGGTCAGGGACTGGCGCTCGCGGCGGTGGGCGCGGCGATCGGGCTCGTCGGCGCCCTCGCGGAAACCCGGCTGATGCAGTCCAAGCTGTACGGCGTCGCCCCCACGGATCCGGTGACGCTCGCGGGAATCGCGGTGGTCTTGACGGCCGCCGTCGTCCTGGCGTGCTGGGTTCCGGCGCGGCGCGCGGCGTCGATTCCGGCCGTGCAAGCTCTCCGCGCCGGGTGAGAGAAGGTCAGGCTGCTCTCGCCTTGGGCGGCGGCGACGCCTGGTTCAACGTCGCGAGCTCGCCGTCGGAGAGTTTCAGCGCCGCTCCGGCGACGTTCTCCTCGAGGTGAGCGACCCTGGACGTCCCGGGAATCGGCAACACCGTTCGACTTCGCATGAGAATCCACGCAAGCGCCACCTGACTGGCCGTCGCGCCGTGGGCCTTCGCGATTCGGTCTGCGACACCGCCAGGCTTCGCAAGGGCGCCGGCGCCCAGTGGAAACCACGGAATGAATCCGATGTCGTGCGCCGCGCAGTAGTCGACGAGCGACTCGTCTTCGCGGTCCGCGAGATTGTAGCGGTTCTGGACCGTGACCACGGGGAAAACGCGTTGCGCGGCTTCGATCTCCTCGACGGTGACCTGGCTCAACCCCGCGTGTCGCACGAGGCCTTCCTTCATCATGTCGGCGATGACGCCGAACTGTTCGTCGCGTGGCACCTTGGGGTCGATCCGGTGCAGTTGCCACAGATCGATGCGATCGATCTTCAGTCGGCGCAGCGACATCAACACGCACTCCCGCAGGTACTCCGGTCGTCCGACCGGCGCCCAACGGTCCGGCCCCTGCCGTGTGAACCCGCCTTTCGTTGCAATGAGCATTCCATGATACGGGAACAGCGCTTCGGCGATCAGCGTCTCACTCACGGACGGACCATACGAGTTCGCCGTGTCGACGAAGTTGATCCCGAGATCGGGAAGCCGTTTCAGGACCCGAAGGCATTCCGCCCGATCCTCGGGCTCGCCCCAGATCCCGCGACCGGTCAGGCGCATCGAGCCAAACCCGAGACGGTTGATGGTGATGTCACCACCGACGGCAAACGTGCCAGCCGCTGCTGCCGAAGCCTGGCTCATGAGTCGCGTAACCGAAAATGGTTGAGAGTGTCGCGCGCGCGCACTGGCGGCGCCGACATCCAAGTGGGCAAAGTCCGAGCCTCGCGTGTGCCGGTCACGCCAAAAGCGCGACGGTTCGCATGGCATACACGGCTACCGTCGCGCTTTCGATCACATCAACGTCGATGCCTCCTAGAACGTCGACCCCTGGCAGAGCGGAACCGCCGTATTCCAATTCGTGAACTCTCCACCCGGGTTGTTCTGCCATAGCCAGATGTGGAACATCCAGCCGCCGAATCGGGTGGTCGGCACGAACGCGAGATCGGGCAAGTTCGCCATGTTCGCGAAGTCGTGCAGCCTCGGCGCGCGCTGGAACGTCGGATCGGTCGGCGCCGGCCACCGGGCGTCGAACGGAAGGAAGTACTCGAGGGCCGCGAGTGACCGCTTCGCGTCGTGCTGGTTCGGCTCGGCCTTCTGCGGCGCGTAGACGATGAACTCGGGATCGAGCAGCGCGACGGAGTCGTCGGCGAGGTTGTTGCCGCGCGTGTAGTGATAACCCATGCCGCCCTCATGCATGTCCGAGATGCAGCCGTCCGGCGCCGTCGCCGGGGGGGCCGTGAGGAGACCGTACCCAGCGGCCAGCGCATTGTGGAGGCTATGGTACTGGTCGGTCAGCCGGCCAAGCGCATCGATCGTTTGCGCGCCGCCGGGGGTCTTGGAGAGGTCGGAGAGCATCAGACCACCCGGATGCATCGTGTGATTCTCGGTCTGGAGGGGAGTGCCCGAATCACATCCGGCAAGTGCAACGGCAAATCCAGCAAGCAACAGTGTAGTCCGCTTCATGGGAGCCTCGGTGGGGGGGCAGGTACCCGCGGAACGGGTACCTGATCTAGGGTCTCATGAAAGAACGCCCGGCGGCACCGAAGGCGGACACGCGAAGTTGCGAACGCGATTGATTGGCGCCTAGCGATCGGCGATGCGGCGGCCACGGTCGGCTGTATGCGACAAACCAGCTGCCGTCGGCCCGTTGTTTCTCGAGCAGCGGTGGCGTGTCCTTCGCTCCACACTAAGTGGTTGGGAAATCCGACGATTGCCGAACGCGCTCCGCCTGGAGCAAATGACGGTGATTGTGTCGTGCAATGATCTGAAGCCCGGTGCCGACGGTGAATCGGATCAGGGGCACGAACGGATTTTTGAATCGCACGCGATTGACGTCGCAGTCACGAGCGCGAGCGATGACGTCCCGGACCTTCGCGTTGCCGGCGATGAAGCGGTCGAGAATCGCGGGGCCGACGTGCGTCGCGATGGGCGCAATCTTTCCCGGTGCGCGGCCGCGAGTCTTCTGCGTCGCCGGCTCGATGTAGTTACGAATGAACCAACGTCCGAGCCAGCCCGGAGTGATCTCGTCCACCGGCGTCGCGGAACAACGGCGTAGCGACTCGGTGATGGGCTCGAGGTAGACTTCATTCGTCATGCAGAGGTGCTCGAGGCATTGACCGACACTCCACGCATCGGGACGCGGCCTCCAGTTGAGCTGAGCAGCGGTGAGAGCCTTCGCGAGGCGAGTCGCGCGCGCGTCGGCGGCATCGAGCTCGGACGTGAGGCGGAGGGGCCAGGCCGAAGTCACAGCCGGAGATGTACGACGGGCAACCGTGCTCTGTCAAACGCCGGCGCGCGAGAAGGTGCGCGGCCCAATTGGCATCGGCTGAGCTGATCGAACGAACATTGCATACTCTCGTCGAAGCCGCCTCCGGAACAACGGATGAGGCGGCACGAACCCTTCTGGCCGCTCGGTCATGCCCGCGCTGGAGCTGATCCTTCTTCTGCTCGCTGCGTCCGCGCTGTTGCGCATGCTCGCGGCGCGCCTCGCCGTGCCGTACGCGGCGCTCCTGGTCGTCGGCGGTTTGCTGCTGGCGCTCATTCCCGGCCTGCCGAAGCCGAAGTTGCCGCCGGACGTGCTGTTCCTGGTCTTCGTGCCGCCGCTCCTCTATTGGGGCGCCGCATCGTTTGCGTTGCGCGACTTCCGCCGCGAGCTCGGCCCAATTCTCCGGCTCGCGATCCTCATGCCGCTCGTCTCCATCACCGCGGTCGCCGCCACCGCGCACGCGACGGATCCCGTGTTCACCTGGCCGGCTGCGTTCACGCTCGGAGCGATCGTCTCCTTTCCGGATCCGGTGGCCGTGCTTTCCGTTCTTCGTTCGGGCGGCATCGCGCGGTCGATCGAGAGCATTCTCGAGGGCGAGGGTCTGCTGAACGACGCCGTCGGCCTCATTGCCTACCGGTTCGCCGTCGCCGCTGCCGTGACGAACAGCTTCTCTCCCCACCTCGCGTTGATCCGCTTTGTCCTCGGCGGCGTCGGCGGTGTCGCGATCGGCATCGGCATCGGATATGTCGCGGCCTACGCCCATCGGCTGACCGGCCGCATCTCGGTCGTCGAGAACACGGTCTCACTTCTCACACCGTTCGCCTCATATCTCGCCGCCGAGGCAGTCGGGGCCTCGGGAGTGCTCGCGGTCGTTGCGACGGGCATGCACGTCGCGCGCGTCCTGCCCGACATTGCCGGGCCGGAAGCGCGCCTCGAGCGCGACGCGATGTGGAACGTGATCACGTTTCTCCTCGAGAGCCTGGTCTTCATTCTCGTCGGCCTCGAGCTGCCCGTAGTGTCGCGCGCCCTCGAGACCTATCCGCGCGGCATGATCCTCCGCGAAGCCGGGGTGATCGTGCTCTGCGTGGTGATCGTGCGTCTCGTGTGGGTCGTGCCGAGCGCATACGTCGGTCGATGGATCGGCCGGATCGTGCGCGGCACGAGCGATCCGGTTCCGCAATTCGGGTGGATCGTCTTCGTCGGTTGGGTGGGACTCCGCGGCGGCGATTCGGTCGTGATCGCTCTCGCGCTTCCGAAGACGACCGCCGCCGGGCTGCCCTTCCCCGCGCGCGAGCAGATCCTGTTCATCGTGTTCGCGGTCACGTTCGTCACGCTCGTGGTGCAAGGCACCACACTCGGCCCGCTCGCCCGTTTTCTGCGCGTGCGCGGCGACGGCCGGGAGGCCGAGGAAGAGATCCACGCACGGCTCGGCGCCGCCGAGGCGGCGCTCGCAGTCCTGAGCTCGCCCGACGCGAAGTCGTCTTCGCGTCCTGAGGTCGTGCGCTATCTCGGCCAACGACAGCGGCAGCGGGCGCGCCTCTGGGCGGCGCGCGAGGCTGCACTCAAGGAAGCCGGCACGACGCTACCCGAGCTTGCACACGACCACCACACGGTTGCGCCATCGCGCGACGCCGGTGCGATCGACGACGAGCGCGTCGACGAGTATCGCCGTCTACGCCAGCGGATGATCGACGCCGAGCACCACGCGCTCGTCGCCATGCGCGATCGCGACGAGATTCCGGACGACGTGATGCGCCGCGTGCAGCGCGATCTCGACTTCGAGGCGCTGCTGCTCGACACGCGGCAACCGGTGGCGCCACACCCGCAAGATGTGCCCGGTGAGATCGAGGAGGGCACATAGGCATGGCTGTTGCCGCGAGCCAGTGATACGGTAGCCGCGGCCTGATTGCTCGGCGGCCTTGAACACCGCGCTAACTTCGCTTTCATCGCTGACTCGAAGGTGATCATGGCGGATCGACCTTTCATCGCCCGCGGTTTTCACGGACGTCGCGCAGCGGCGCCGGCTGGTCGGCTCCCGCCAGGTCAGTATGAGACGCGTGATTTTCCGGTGTTGTCGGCTGGTCCAACGCCGCGTACGCCGCTCGCCGCATGGGATTTCACGATTCACCACGCGGACGGCCGCTCGAGCCGCTGGTCGTGGGACGAGCTCATGGCGCTGCCGCGCGAGACGCCCGCCGTCGACATTCATTGCGTCACGAAGTGGTCGAAGTTCGATACGGCCTGGGAAGGTGTGTCGATCGACCAACTACTCCAGCTCGCAGGCGGTCCCGCCGACGACGAATCGTTCGTCGTCGCGTTCAGCGACGGCGGCTACACGACCAATTTGCCGCTCGCGGACGTGACGAACGGCAAGGCGTGGGTCGCGTTCGGCTACGCGGGAGCGCCACTGCCGAGCGAGCATGGCGGACCCGCTCGCCTGCTCGTGCCGCACTTGTACTTCTGGAAGAGCGCAAAGTGGGTGCGCGGCCTGCGCCTCTTGCCGCGCGACGAGCCGGGGTTCTGGGAGCAGCTCGGCTACCACAATCGCGGCGACCCGTGGCGCGAGCAGCGATACCAGGGCGATCCGTGACATGAGCGCCACGCAAGCCACCGCGGTGCCTCCGCGACTCGAGTGGCGCGTCGCGACCGTCACGAGTGTCCGCGACGAAACGCCCCACGCGCGCACGATCGTGCTCGACGTTCCGGAATGGCGCGGCCATCGCGCCGGCCAGCACGTCGACGTCCGTCTCGTCGCCGAAGACGGCTACGAAGCGCAGCGCTCCTATTCGATCGCGTCGCCGCCAGAGAGCATGTCCGTCGAGCTCACCGTCGAACGCATCGAGAATGCCGAGGTCTCGCCGTACCTGTGCGATGTGTTGCGCGCCGGCGATGGACTCGAGATCCGCGGTCCGATCGGAGGCTACTTCGTCTGGAGCGCAATGCAGGAGGGGCCACTGCTGCTCGTTGCGGGCGGTTCCGGCATCGTTCCCCTGATATCGATGCTCCGGCATCGTTCGCACGCCAGTCCCGACGCGCGCTCACGCACGGCAGTTCGTCTGCTCTACTCGGCGCGTTCGCTCGACGACGTCATCTACAGGCAGGAGCTCGACACCGTCGCCAGCACGGCGAACACGCGAGTCGCCTTCACGCTGACGCGTACGGCGCCAACCGAGTGGAGCGGGTACCGCCGGCGCATCGATCGCGCGATGCTCGACGAAATCGCATGGCCAGGCGCGGACGGAGCGCGCGCGTTCGTCTGCGGGCCGACGCCGCTCGTCGAGTCGGTCGCGTCGCTGCTCGTCGACATGGGCTACGACCCCGAACATGTGAAAACGGAGCGGTTCGGTCCAACAGGATGACCGATCAGGAGAGCGACATGCAGACCGAAGAGATGCGGTTGGACGGCAACGCGGCAGGTGGCACCCTCGCGGACGTCTTCATTCCGGACATGACCGCGGCGCGCGTGACATGCTCGGGCTGCGGCGTCACACGCCCGATGGGCACGCTGCTCGAGTACGCTCAGACGATGGGATTGATTCTCCGGTGTCCGGGGTGCAACACGGCGATGCTGCGAATGGTCCGAGCGCGAGGGTGTTTGCGGATCGACGTGTCGGGCACGACGTTCATCGCCGTCGAGGAGCCGCCGCCAGCGTGAGGGTCATCGATACCGAGGATAGCTGCCGAGCGTTCGAAGCATCGGGCAGCGTTCGGTGAGAATCGACAACGCGATGCGGACGTTCTCGTCTTCGCGATGCCCTGCCAGATCGGCGAGGAACACATAGTCCCACGCCTTTTGCCGGCTCGGCCGCGACTCGATGCGGGTCAGGTTGATCTCGTGATCGTCGAAGACGTCGAGCACGCGACGGAGCGTGCCGCGGCCGTCGTGCACGGCGAACGCGATAGTGGTCTTGTCGTCGCCCGTCGGCGGCGCATCCTCGGTGGCCAGCAGCACGAAGCGCGTCGCGTTCTCGGCGACGTCCTGCACGCTGTCGCGCAACACGGGGAGATCGTAGATGTCGGCCGCAAGCCGGCTCCCGAGCGCGGCCCCCGAGGCATCGGCCGCCGCCTCGCGCACCGCGGTCGCTGTCGACGCCGTTTGCACGAGTTGCGCGCCAGGTAGATTCGTCGCGAGCCACACGCGACACTGCGCGAGCGCCTGCGGGTGGGAGTACACGCGAACGACATGCGTGAGACCGGGCGCGCGCGACATGAGGCATTGGCTCACGCCGAGCAGGAGCTCGCGGCGGATGACGACACCGTCGCCGTCGATGAGCGCGTCGACCGCGTTGGTCACCGATCCCTCCGTCGAATTCTCGATCGGCACCACGCCGTACGCGGCGTCGTTCCGGCGCACGGCGTCGAAGACGCCGTCGATGGTCGGAGCTTCGGTGTAGCGCGCGGCGAGGCCGAACAGCTCGCGTGCGGCCGCGTGCGTGAACGTCCCCGCGGGCCCGAGGAACGCGACGCGCGCCGGCTCCTGCAGCGCGAGGCAGCCGCTCATCACCTCGCGAAACACGGCGCGGATCGATTCGCGCGGGAAGAGACCGGCGCCCTTCGCGTCGAGTCGCGCGAGCACGGCGCGTTCGCGCTCGGGATCGTACGTCGCGACGTCGTTGGCCTGCTTCGCTCGCGCGACGTCGTGGACGAGGCGAGCGCGTTTGGCCAGCAGGTCGAGGATCGCGTCGTCGATGTCGTCGATGGTTGCGCGGAGTGTGGAGAGTGTCATGGGGGGAGAGCACGAAGAAAAAAGCTCCCGAGAGATCTCGAGAGCTTTGCGAGGCGCGCAACGGTCGTGTTTCTACGCGCGCGGTCGCCCAACGCTCCCAAGAGCTCGGAAGCGGCTAAAGAAGTTGGACGAGAGGGGTGATGCCCGCATGGACTTCAGTCTGGGGCTGGGATCGTCATTTCGCAAGCGTCGCCACGAAACGGACGGTGCAGCAACGATGGGACAAAGGTTTTGCGATGGATCGGGCGTGCTGGCTCGCAATGTTCATGCGTCGGAGGCGCAGCAGGTCAACCGATGACGCACTCACAGGACCTATGCCGATGAGAGCACTCGCATTGCCGCTCGTGGCCGCCACCCTCGCGACGGGGCCGGCGATCGTTCACCCGCAGAGCACGGCCGCGATCCGGAACATCGTTCTCGTGCACGGCGCGTTCGCCGACGGTTCGAGCTATGACAAAGTGATTCCCCTACTGACGCGGCAGGGCTACACTGTCGTCGCCGTTCAGAATCCACTGTCGTCGCTGGCGGACGACGTCGCCGCCACGAAGCGCGCGATCGCGCAGTTGACCGGTCCGGTCATTCTCGTCGGCCACTCGTGGGCCGGCATGGTGATCAGCGAAGCGGGAAACGATCCCAGAGTGGCCGGCCTGGTGTACATCGCCGCGCTCGTTCCCGACGCCGGTCAATCCGCGTCCGACGTGACGAAGGCCTATCCGCCGACGCCGGGGCTCAAACAGGCGAAGCCCGACTCCGCGGGATATCTCTGGATGACACGGCAGGGGATCGACGAAGACTTCGTTCCTGATCTTCCGCCGGCCGAGCGCGCGATCGTCTTCGCCACCCAGGGACCCTGGAACTCGAAGGCCCTTGCCGATCGAGTCATGACCCCGGCGTGGAAGACCAAACCGTCGTGGTTCGTGGTAGTGAACGATCGCATGCTGCCGCCGGAGTATGAGCGCGCGATCGCCAAACACATCGGGGCAACCACGACGACGCTGACGTCCAGTCATGTTGCGATGCTGTCGCAACCGCAGGCGGTCGCCGCCGTGATCATCGACGCCGCGAAGAACGCCCCGAAGACCGCGGCGGGAGCCGTCGTCCGATGATTCAGCGAATACTCATGACGATTCCCGCCCCGTACGAGCCGACTCCCGAGCGCCCGCCGACGTCTCCGCGCCCGCAGCCTCCGCCCGAGCCCGGGCCGGGGCTGCCGGAGCCGCCGAGAACCGAGCCCGAGCCTCCCAAGCAGCAGCCGGTGATTTCGCTTCGCCGGCTTCGCGCGGCGGCGTGAGGAGCCGGGGACGGCCAGCCTCAGCCCTCGAGTTTCAGCGCGCCGACCTCTCCGTGGGGCGTCGCGTCCACGGTGACTGACTGCTCCGCCAGTGGAAGCTCGAAAATGAACACCGCTCCCTTGCCCACCTTGCTCCGGACGCGCAGGTCGCCGCCCATGGCGCGCGCGAGATCGCGGCTGATGGCCAGACCGAGCCCGGTACCTTCCGAGGGCGACGTGAGAGTCCGCTCGACCTGCACGAACGGCTCGAAGATCGCCTCGAGCTTGTCCTCTGGAATGCCGACGCCGGAATCGCGCACGGAAATGCGTGCCACACCGTCAGCGGCACAGGACCGGACCTCGATCATGCCTCCTGACGGCGTGAACTTCAGCGCGTTCGAAAGCAAGTTGAGGAGTACCTGCTCGGCTTTGTCCGGGTCGCAGTACAGGGTGAGGTCGTCGCCGGCACGGTGACGCATGAACCGCAGCCCGCGCGACTGCATCTGAGGCGCGATGGTCGCTTCCACCGTCGACATCAGCGAATCGGCGCTCACCCGCTGCGAGTCCATGTGCACGCCTCCCGCTTCGAGGCGAGCGAAGTTCAGCACGTCGTTGATGAGTCCGAGCAGGTGCTTCTCGGACCGTTCGATGCGCGCGAGATCATCCTGCTGCTGGTCGGTCATGGGGCCATGCACGCCGAGCTGAAGAAGCTGGGTATATCCCGCGATCGCGTTGAGCGGGGTGCGCAGCTCGTGGCTCATCGCGGCGAGGAACGCGCTCTTCGGCCCGATTCGCGGCCTCGGCCTGATCGCGCGCCAGCTCGGCGTCGGCGCGCAAACGAGCGTGCTCGGTCGCGACGCGCGTTCGCCGTTGCAGCTCGCGGCCGACCGCCGCGCTGGCGAGCGCGAGCAACACCATCAAGGCGAAACCCGCAACGACCGTGTAGGCCACGGCACGGGTCGCGAGCAACCGCCCGGACGCCGACGCCGACGCCGCAGTCGCTGGCGCGGATCGGAACGTCGTGCCGGCCATTGCCGCGTAGTGCATTGCCGCGACGAACACACCGAGTACCAGCGAGACAGCCAGCCGTCGCAACCGGCCGCCGGACCCTTCGTCTGAGCGGAGACGCGACGCGAGTGTCACGAGCGCGACGCTTGCGATGATCGCGATGACGACCGACAGCAGGATCATCGGGCGGTCGAACACCGGCGCCGCGGCCATGCGCATGGCGCTCATCGCGACGATGTGCATCGCTCCCATGCCGACACCGAGCACGCCTCCAGCGAGCAGCGCCGCAAGACTCATCGATCCCCGTGTCGCCGCGACGAGCAGCGTGAGGATCGGCGCGGCCACCGCGATCACCAGCGCCAGGAGAACGTCCTTGACGCTGTACGTCATCGTCACCGGAAGGCGCAGCGCGAGCATACCGGTGAAGTGCGTGGTCCACATGCCGGCACCGGTGACGAGCGCTCCGACGAGAATCCAAGCGAAGCGAACCGCGCCACCGGACGCCGCGATCCGGCCCGTCAGGTCCAGCGCGACGTACACCGCCAGAATCGACGCGAGGACGGAGAGGCAGACGATGAAGGGGTCGTAATGACCTTGCATCGACGGCCATTTACCGCATGGTCCGGGCCGACCAAGCCAGCGACTTTGCACGCTGGGCGAGTCGGAGAATCACTGGTGACCGTTCGCCCTGATTCTCTCGACAAACGACCGCAATCTCGCGGCTGATGGCGTGGGGTCCGCCAGCGCGACGTGTCCGTCGGGACGAATGAGATACAACGCGTCGCGCCGCAGCCCCACCGAGCCCATCGCCGGCCGCCAGGGAAACTCGTAGTACTCCAGGCCGAGCTCCCGGCACGACGCTTCGAGGTCGGCCGCCGGCTGTCCGTAGCGATGGACCTGCCAGCGCCACGATGCGAGCGGTGAATGATTGTCGTTCTGCTGCCCGGATGGGGGCGGCACCCAGGGCAGCCGATCGCCGCCACACACCGCGCCGGCTCGCCCACGGCTGATCGCGCTGTCGCGATAGTTGATCTCGATCTGCGAGACGGTGCGAAAGACGAAACGGCGGACGGCGGGGATGCGGAACGCGATGCTCACGATCGCTGGGAAGATGCGCGTTCGAATCAACGCCGCCGCGCGGCCCCTGCGCGTCGCGATCTCGAAGGCGCGATCGGTGGTCGCGACCAACCGCCGCGCGAACGCGATGCGCTCCGGCTCGTAGGTGTCGAGCAGCGCCGGTGACGCCCGGCCGTGAAGAACGTCGGCGAGCTTCCACGCCAGGTTGACCGCGTCGCCGATGCCGGTGTTCATGCCCTGCGCGCCGACGGGACTGTGCACGTGCGCGGCATCGCCGAGCAGGAAGGCGCGGCCGGCGCGAAAGCGGCCGGCGACGCGATGGTGAACGTGGTAGGTCGAGAACCAGTTCACCTGCGTCACCTCGAGACCGAGACGATCGATCGGGCGCCGGCCAATGTCGTCGAACGTCCACTCGCGTTCCCGCTCCTCCGCGCTCTCGGCGCGAATCGTTCCCACCAGGCGCACGCGACCCGGTCCCTTCATGTCGAACACCACCAGCAGCTCCACGTCGTCGAGCGCGACGTTCACGCCGTCGTCCACCGTCGGACCGCTCGCGACGACGTCGGCGACGTAGAAGAGGCGCTGGTACGTTCCACCGCCGAAGTCGATGCCGAGACTGCCGCGAACCGTCGAGTGCGAGCCGTCGCATCCCGCGACGTACCGCACCTGACACGTCTCCGTGTCGCCGCCCGAACGACGCAGCACCGCGCGCACGCCGTCGCCGGCCTCTTCGAGCCGAACGAGGCTCGTGCCCCACTCGACCTGGACGTTCGCCGCGGCGAGTCGGGAGACGAGCAGCCGCTCGTGCGCATCCTGGGCGAAGTCGAGGACGAACGGATATCGCGTCAAGCCGGCGCCGATGTCGTCGAACGGAACGCGCGCGACGCGTTGGCGCCGTGCCCAGAGATTCGCCGTCGTCGCGACCACGCCGGCGTCGATGACGTCGTCAGCGAATCCCAGCTGCCGATAAAACTCGAGCGTGCGGGCGTGGACGCCGAGCGCGCGCGAATAGGGCGCGACGCCAGCCTTCTGGTCGACGATGCGGACCGCGACACCGAGCCGCGCCATCACCAACGCCAACGCGAGACCCGTCGGACCGGCGCCGACGACGAGGACCTCGGCGCTCCTGGATCTCGACACGGCGCCGTTCACGAGCTGACCGGCAGAGACCTCTGGATCATCGGTCCTTGTCCGAGCTCGCGAGCCATTCGGCGTTTCAGAATCTTGTCCTCGGACATCTGGCATCGACAGGTTAGCTTTCGCGTTCACTCGAGCGCGAGCAGACAATGGCGACACGTCGTGGTAAGGCCCCAGCTGAAGAACTGATCAAGAAGGCTCCGTTGGCCCGCGAGATCGCGCGTATCATCGACGAACGCGACCTGACGCAGACCGAGGCGTCGTACATCGTGCGCGACGCCCCGTCGCAGCTGTCGCTGATCGTGACCGGAAAGCTCCGAGGCTTCTCGGCGGAGCGGTTGCTGCGCACCCTCACACGGCTCGGCCGCGACGTCGAGATCACGATCCGCCGATCGCGCGGGCGCGCGGGCAAGGTTCGCCTCTCGGTTCGCTAGCCGCGCCTCGGGCCTTACGGCTTCTTCTTTGTCGGCGCGGCGGCCGGAGGCGGCGGTGGCTGCGGCACGAAGCCCGTCAGGGACGTGATCTGCCACCCGGCGGCGGTCTTCACGTCGACGATACTATAGTGTCCGGCTTGAACCACCTCGGTGCCCTTGCGAACCTCGAAGGTGCCGTGGCCGATGGCGACGTCCGGCTTCAGCGCGCGGTCCGGTGCGACCGTGATTCTCAGTGTCGTTCCCTTCAGCGGACCAGCGAACGATGCCGCCAGATCTTTCTCGATCGCGGCGCGCCCGATGTGCACTTCGCCGGCCGCGTTGATGTCGAGGGCGTCGGCCGTGAACATGTCGGCAACTGCTTTCGCGTTGCCCTTCCCCCAGGCAGTCGCATAGTCCGCGGCCAGCTTGGACAGGGCGATCCGGTCGGCGTCCGGGAGCGATTGCGCCTTCAGCGAGGGGACCGCGGCAAGGACGACGAAAGCGACGGTCGGAAGGCTGCGAGTAGCGCGCATTGGCCAGGCTCCAGAGGAGAGAACGACATGAGTAAGCGGGACGTCGGGACATATGACGGTCGAGGCCGGCAGTCAACCTGCGTGTGTGCCGGCCTCCGGTTCGGCGGCACTGGCCGCGATGGGCAGCGTAAACGAGAACGTGCTTCCAGCGCCGGGAACGCTTTCCACCCAGATTCTCCCGCCGTGCGCCTCGACGAGCCCTTTGGCGATGGTGAGGCCAAGTCCGAGGCCGCGGCGGTCGCCCTTCCGTCCTTGCCAGAATTTGTCGAACAGATGGTCGACGTCGGCCGGCGGAATCCCGGGTCCGCTGTCCTCTACCTGGAAGAGAATCTGTGGACCGTCGCGCCCGGCACGCAGCGTCACTCGCCCGTGGTCCGGAACAAACTTGATGGCGTTTCCAAGCACGTTGCCGACGATCTGCGACACGCGGAGCGGATCGGCGCGAACCGAGAGGTCCGGTCTGGGCATCCGCACCTGGAGATCGATGTCTCGTGCGCCGGCGGCCGCCCGCGCCGCGGCGGCGGCCTGACGAAAGATCTCGTCCACGCTCACGTTCTCGATGTTGAGCGAGAGGCCTCCCGCCTGCAGGCGCACGGTATCCAGCAGATCGTCGATGAGACGGTTCATCTGCCTGACCGCGCGCGCGTTGATCTCGATCACTTTCCGCCGTTCCGCCGATGGTGCGCGCTCGGGTAGAAGCTGATTGGTCATCGCGATCAGGCTCAGCGGATTGCGAAGATCGTGGGCAACGATGCCGAGCACCTGCTCGCGGCCTTGGGCGAGCAGCTCCGCGTCGCGACGCTTTTGTCGCTCCGCGTCGTAGCTGAACGCTCGGTGGAGGGCCGCGGCCGTTGCCTGTGCGAGGAGCAGGGTGAACGCCCGGTCGGTGGCACCAAAGGCTCTGGGATGTTGGAAGACCAATCCCAACGCGCCGATGGTCTCGTTGGAGTGGACCAACGGCATTGAGGCGCCCCAATGCATCCCGCTCACGTCGTCCGGATGAGCAAGGGATCGGGGAAATCGCCGCTGCACTTCCGCGATGGATTCGAACCATATCGGTTCGCCCGTGCGCATGGCCTCGCTCAGTGGCCCTTCACTGTCGCGCACGACGCGCTCGAGAACGTCAGGGGAGAATCCGCGTGAACCGAGCACGCCGAGCCGATCATGACCCTCGCTCCGCAGGAGAATGGCGCCGGACGCCTCGATCACCGCGAGACCCTTGTCCATCACCACGCCGACGACGTCATCGGTGGAGGTTGCCTCCGAGAGCGCGGTGCTGACTCGCAGCAGTCTCGTCGCCCGCGCCGCCACGCGTCTCAGCTCGTCGTTGAGCCGTTCGAGCTCGGCCGCGCGAGGCTCGGCGGGGCTGCGGACGCGTCGCGATGCCCTCGTCGTTGGCTTCATTGTCGCCTATCAGACATGCGTGATACGAGAGCTCGGCGGGGGTCGTCACGGAACTGTTCGCTTCTTGGATGGGGCGCCCGATGGTCGCGTGCAACATGTCGGCCGTCGTGGGGTCGCTCGGCGGATCGTGCGTGCGTGCGGACAGGCGTGACCGATGCAAAGTGAGGCGAGTACTCGCGTCATCACCGAGCACGGCTTCGCACTGAGGTGTCGGCTGCTCTTCCTGTGGTGTTTTCTTCTCGCCCCGGGTGTTGGCGCCGGACATCTCTATCGAGATGAGCAACCGCGAATCGGCGCGCGCGTAGCGGAGATCTTGCTGCTCTGGCTCGTCGTCATCTGCGTCGGAATCGCAAGCGTTCTTATCTTCGTCGCGGATGCACTCCGTTGACGCGACCGCGCGATGCAACGTTCGATGCCAACATGTCGGCACTCTCAGTCAGGGCAGCACGTTCTCTTTCACGATCCCGGCCTCGACCGAGAGCGCATGGGCCTTCAAGATTTTACGTGTGGGCCGCCGAGGCTCCGTGTGGCGCGGGCCGGTACCTCTGCCGCAATCGTATCATCAGCTGCGACCGCAGCTTTTGGCTGCCTCGCCGATGACGATGATTTGGTACAAGATCACGTCCCGCACCGTTGAATCACCGTCAAACGCAGCACGCCCTCGGCACACATACGAGTCGATTGCGTTGGCCGCGTCGTACGAGGCCGAGGAGCGTCCGACCAGGCTCGAGACGCACGAGGAAGTCGACGTCGCTATCAGCGCGCTCCTCGCCCCGTGCCACCGATCCGAAAACCCGTACCTCGGACGCCCCGCACGACGCCGCGGCGGCGACGATAGCCTCGCGAAGGTCAGGCAGACTGTTTTGAGACGCATACGATCAAGCTACGACCGTTGGCGACTGGACAGACGTGTTCAGTCAAACTTCGAGTTGCACGCTGCCCAATCGCCTCGTTGTCACATCCCTCCGTGCTGCACGGCGCCAGGGTGTTCAACGCGGCGGTTGTCTCTCGGCCGGGCGCTACCGACGAGGATCATTGAACTGTCCCGCAATCAAGCGTTCGCACCGTGAAGCGCGTCGGCGGCATCGGCCGCGTCGGCCTTCAATGACGAAAGTGCAAACGCCCCCATGAGGTGAAGCACCCCGCTGATGATGGCGAACGCGGCGATGAGGCCCATGATCGCCGCGAGTGTGGCTGGCGGCGACATGAGCGCGAACACACCCGCGACGATGCACAGGATTCCGAACGCGAGTGTCCAACCCCACCGGAGACCGATGCGGCGCTCCATGACTCCGGCAACAATCGCGACTGCTCCAGAGACGAAGAGCCACCACGTGACCCACAAGACCGCGAACGCCAACGAGAGTCCCGGATAGTAGTACAGAGCGGCGACGCCAAACACGATGCCCACCAAGCCGCTCAGGAGAAGGAGCCACCAGTGCGAGTAGACTGCGCGCAGCTCGGTAGCGTGCACGACCTGAATGATGCCGCCGAAGAGCGCCCACCACGCGATGACCAACGCGAATGCCGCGATCGAGTCGAACGGACGCCAGAGAATGAACACACCGATCGCCAACGCGAAAACGCCACGAAGCGCGAGCGCCCACCAAGCACGACGATACGCCGTCCGGATTAGCCCCGACATGTGTCGCCTCCTGCCGCGTGCGCGGCAGACAGTGTTGATGCATCCTATATAGCGCGGCCTGACGTGCAATAGCGCAACCGGTTACTTACGCGTTGTCGCAGCCAGGGCGGCAGGCGCGACGCTTGCAGCGCGCCGAGTCAACTTCAAGGTCGAGCCCTGTGCCTCGCCCCTCTGCACCGGGCGTCAATCCGGATCTCTCTGCCGCTGCAAGCCGCGCGGCGCTCCTTCTCGTCGCCGCGGGCGTCGCCGTCGTACTGATCGGCGTCTTGCCGGTCACCGCTGGGCTGCTCGCCGCTCCCGCGCTGGCGGTGATCTGCCGGCCGCTACACACTCGCTTGTCGTCACGCTTGGGTTCGCGCGGCGCCGCGCTCGTCATTCTCATTGGCGTCTGGGTCGTGCTCGTCGTGCCCGGTGCCTGGCTGACGACGCTCGCGATCCAGCAAGTGCCAGGTGCGATTCACGAGGTGCAGCACACCGTCGACCAGCTCCGCGTGAGGCCCGCCCTTCTCCCCAATCCTCTCCTCAATACGAACGTCGACACGCTCGTGGCTCGACTCGGCTCGACGTCGTTGGGTTGGATCTCGTCGACGGTGGGACCGGCGCTCGGCACGATAGCGCACGGCATCGTCGACCTCTCGATTGCATTGCTCGGCTTGTACTTCCTGCTCGTTGGCGGCGACGCGCCGTGGCTCGCGGTCCGCCAACGTCTCCCGTTCTCGACTGAAGGGAGCGATGAATTGCGGGACGTCTTCGTCAACGTCACGCGTGCTACGCTGCTGGGCACCCTATCCTCCGCGGCGCTTCAAGGGTTTTCGATCGGGCTCGGGCTTCGCCTGATCGGCAACGGGGCGCCGGCGTTTTGGGGCATCGTGGCGGGGTTCACGACACTCGTGCCCGTCATCGGCAATGCGATCGTCTGGGTGCCGGCGGTGATCACTCAAGTGGTGCAGCGCCACTTTGGCGCAGCCGTGCTCATGCTCGTCTTCGGCAAGCTGATTCCGTCGCTGCTCGACCAGATCATGAAGACCACCATCTCGCGCCGCGTCGGCAACGTACATCCGATGGTGACGCTGCTCGGCGCGCTCGCCGGAGTTCGTCTCGTGGGCGCCGTCGGCGTATTGATTGGCCCCACCATCATTCAATCCAGCTTCGCGCTGATCGATCTGTACGACCGCGAGTACGGTTTGCCTTGGGCCAAGGCGAGCGAACGCAAAGCTGACCCTGACAAACAACAAGCCGCCGGATCGTGAGAGGTCCGGCGGCGATGTCGTGCAGTCACATCGAGCGCTCTAACGCTCCAATTCTCGCTGGACTCGCTCCGCTTCGCGAATCGACAGATTCGTGCGTATAACCTTGCCGCCGTAGCCGCGGAACTTCTCGATCACGAGATCCGGCGTCGCCGTTCTCAGCAGCACGAATACGGCGGACTCTCCGGGGTTGATGATCTTTCCAACTTGCGAAACGAAATCATCGGAGATGCCATACCGGCGCTTCCAGTCGGTCGCGTCATCGGCCCCTGCGGCGCCACCGACCATCCCGCCGCCCGCGACGCCGGCGCCCACTGCCCCCGCTGCCGCCGCCGCGCTGAGTCCCCCGGTGAACGGCGCGGCGATCAACGCGCCAAGCATGCCACCGACGAGAACGCCCAAATCCGCGCCCTGCATTCTCGTCGGCTGCACGCTTTGATCGATGCGCAGCTGGCCGTCGTCCGTGCGATATGCGGATACCGCGTCGTCGAGATCGACCACCCACTTGTCATCCAGCTTCTGAAGCTCCGAGAGCACCTCGGAAGCACGTCGGGTTCCCTTGAATCCGACGACGATCAGGTCTTGGGCCATGAGCATTCCTTCCACCGATCGCGGTGGTGTGAATGTGTTTCGCGTCCTGGGTCGGCAGGCGGCGGCGAGCACCGGCGCACATGGTTGTGCGCCGGCGCAATGCTAGTCGCGCGTCGTGCATTGCGTCATTGGCCTTTCGGCGTAGCGCGACGCATCGCGTAACCCGAAGTTGCCGAGCTCGCAGCAGGCGGTGCCGGTAGCGCTTTCACGCGATCCTGAATCGCATGAAACTCCGGCGAGTCGCGCACGAGGCCTTGCGCATGCGCCGCCGGTGTCTCGGCGATCTCTTTGCGAGTTTCGGCCACGCGCGACTGATCCGTCGGGTGCGTCGAGAAGAATGCTTCGACGGCCGTCGGCTGCTCGGCGCGCTTGGCGAGAAGCTTCTCGAAGAACGACGGCAACCCCTCGGGGTCGATGCCTGCCCGAGTCGTGTTGACGACACCCTCCGAGTCCGCCTGCGCTTCATCCTTCTGGCTATAGCGCGCATGCATTCGCTCCGCGCCAATGCCGACGAGGACTTTGCCGCCAAGCGACCGGCAGATGTGGGTCATCGTACAGACCATGATCAAGCCCAGCTCGTCCTTCTTGGCTTTCTGCATTTGCTCGACCGAATGCCGCCTCACGACGTGCCCGATCTCGTGGCCCATGATGCCGGCGAGCTCGTCGAGTCGGTCCGCCTGCTCGATGGCGCCTCGATTCACATAGATGAAGCCACCGGGCAGAGCGAACGCGTTCACCTCGGGGGAATTCACCACGGCGAATCGCCAATCGAGGTCGGCGCGGCTCGTGCGCGATGCCATCGAGCGGCCGAGCGTGTTGATGTATTGCTCGATCACGCTGTCGTGGACGATCGGCAGCTGTGAATCGACATGAGCGGCGTCGGCGGCGCCGATCTCACGCTCTTCCTCCTGCGATGGCCGCCCGCATGCGACGGTCGCGATCGCAGCGGCGAGCGCAATGCTCCACAGCCGACACCCGTAACGAAACAAGTCTGGCCTCCTGGCGATACGCGCCGCGCCGCAAGCTGCGCGCCGCCACGGCGTGGCACCAAGGACAATGTTGCCACCGTGGCTTTGCGACTACGGTGGGTCGTGGCGTCCGCGAGTCTGGGTACGACCGATCGATCGGTCACGTAGGCCGCGTCGATGTGAGCCGCGCGTTCTCGCTACGAACCGCGGATCGAGGGCTGAGGGGCCGGTCGCGATCAGTGCAGCGGGTGACGCCAGCGGAGGCCGGGGAATCGCGCGAAATCGCGATCGGTGGTCACGAGCTCGCAGCCCCGTTCGATCGCCAGCGCGGCGAGCCATGCGTCGGGAACGAGATTTCCGCGCGCCCCCGCCTTCCGGCAAAGCGTCGTGAACAGGTGCCAGTGCCTCGCGCCCGGGGCAATCGGGACCGCGTTGGGTCGATCTCGGTAGGCGTCGGCAAACGCGATCGCGCGCGCGAGCGGGGTGGTCGGGTGGAACACGCGTGGATGCGTCGCGACACGAAGAAAGCCGCTCAACACGTGATCCGAAACGCCATACGCCTCATCGGACGAGACAAGTGCATTCAACCAGTCGCGATGGTCCGCGTGACCCGGCGCATCCTCTCGGAACGCATAGATCAACACGTTGACGTCAACGAGACGCATCACGCCCGTCCATCAGGTCGAGGAGACTCGCCGCATCATCGAGGTCGACGCCGGGCTGCAGTCCCTTGCCGCGGTAGGTGGGGAGAGGTTCCGAGACTCGTGCGATTGTCGACGCGCGTCGGGTAGCGGCCTCGAGTGCTTCCAGCGCGCGCCGAACGACATCCGACTTGGTGGCATCCAACTCGGCGGCGAGCCGTTCGAGGCGCTCGCGCTCCGGAGCCGTGAGATACACCTGCACGGGCTCGCCGACGCGCGTCGGCCGCCGCTGGCTATGGTCATGACGCTTGGTCATGAATTCATGATACGCTGCGGAGCGAGGGAGATCAAGCCGGAGGCCGGTAGCGCGCCGAAACCCAGCGTAGCACCTAAGTACAATGTTGTCATCCCGGTTTTGCGACTACGGTGGTTCGTGGCGTTCGCGAGCCTGAACAGCGGGACGGTTTGCGCGGACACGCTCAGCTGTATCTCGCAACGGAGGCATCATGGACACCGATCAGGCGAAGGCTGAGCGGCTTCGAGCGCGGGTCAGAACTGCCGATGCTCGACTCGACGAGCTCGAGGCATCCGCGCGCGTGCGAAATGCGCGCGCCGAGATGGACGAGATCGTGCGACTGCGCGAGCAGCGGAAGTCATTTCAGCGCCGGCTCGATGACGCGCGCGACACGTCTGCGAGCTCGGGGGACGCGATGGGCCGCGGGCTCGAAGACGAGTGGATCGATTTTCGGCGATCGCTCGCCGATGCGGTGAGCCGGTCGGCGTGGGACGAAGCGCGTGAACGGCGGTTCAACGCTCACCTCGACGAAGTTGACGCCGCCGTCCGGCGCTCGGGCGCGCAAGACACCGAGGTCGCGGCCGACGCTCGCGTCCAAATCGCGCAGGCACGCGACGACGTGAAAGCCAAGCTGGCCTCCACGCGCAAGAGGTTCGAGAGCTGGCGTGCGAGTCGAGCCGACGAGGCCGCGATTCGTCATTTGAACGCGTCGGCGTTGGAGTTGGACGAAGCGTTCGACGACTACGCGTGGGCGTTGAAAGGCGTCGCGCAGCGCGCCACTCGTTCACCCGCCGACTGAGCCGAGGTCGAAGCGACGAACGGAGCGCCGGCAATCGTCCCGCGCTCCCCACTCGTCACATTCAGGACGCTAGGAACGCCCGTGACCGAGGGCGCCGGTGCCCGTCGCCAACCAAGGAGCTGAGTTCTTCGCGAAGGACCGTCCCCTCAAACAGCCGACGGTGCTGATCATCGACGGAACGATGCTGGAGCACGTCGACGACGTACTCGGCATAGCGGGGCACGTCATCATCGTCGGGGCCAACTCCGCGTCCGACGCGGCGCTCGGCGAACGGGCGGACATTTCCCTGGTGGATGCGTCGGCGGCACCCGGACAGGGCGCGCTGCGTGCCGCTTGTCTGCTGTCCGTCGCCCGTCTGAGGCTCGCGCGACAGCACCGCCAGACCCTCGGCACGCGACGCGAGCTCTACGAGCTGAACCGAGTCGGCATGGCGCTGATGCTCGAGCGCGATGAGAAGGTGCTCGCATGGCTGCTTCATCGCGCGCCCAACGTGCTGCTCATTCCGGGCACATCGTCGGAGGCCATGGTGAGGCTCGACTCGATTGTGGGCCGAGGCTGAATGCAGAGTTACGGGCGCTCGCGCGAGGAGATCAACCATTGCCGTTCGGCTGTGGACTTGCGCGCACGCCGGGTGCGTTCTTACTTGGCTCGCCCACAGCCGAGCCCCCACCCCAATGCCATTTCTTCAGACGTCGCGAGATCGCGCGGTCGCGCTCATCGTCGTCCTCGCGGTCGCCGTTGCGCTTGCCCTGACCCCGTTCCTCAGCGGGTTGCTTGGTGCGGCCGTGCTCTACGTCCTCGCCGTGAATCCGTATCGCTGGCTGGCGCGCGCGTTGAAGCCGGGAATCGCAGCGGTGATCGTCCTCGTATCGGCGCTCGCCGTCATTGCACTCCCGGCCGCCTGGCTGATCGGCCTCATGGTCGAGCAGGCACCCGAGGCGCTGCGACGCGTTCAGAGCAGCGACGTGCTCGCGCGGGTCGCGCAGATGCGCATCGGCAGCTTCCAGGTAGGCGCCGAGATCGCGAACGCGAGCGGTACACTCGTTTCGTGGCTGTCGTCGCAGCTCATCGCGTTCGCCGGCGGAGCCACGTCCGCGGCGCTGAACGTTGTCATCGCGTTTTTCGCGCTGTACTACATGCTGCGGTCGGGGAGCGAGATGTGGGTGGCGGCGCGTGGCTACATCCCGTTCTCGCCGCACACGGCGGATGCGCTCCGCGATCGGTTCTTTGGCGTGACGCAGGCGACACTCCTCGGCACCGCGATCGTCGCCGTGTCGCAGGGAACGCTCATCGGGCTGGGGTTTTGGGTCGTCGATCTCCCCAATCCACTGTTCTGGGGAGCAATCACCGCGTTCGCGTCGATTCTCCCTGTGCTTGGAAGTGGACTGGTGTGGCTGCCGGCGGTGCTCATCCTCCTTGCCCAAAGCCGATATGGCGCGGCGACCGCTCTCCTCGTGATCGGCGCCGGTATCGCGAGCAACGTCGACAATGTGATCCGCCCGCTCGTCTACAGGCGGGTGTCGAACATTCACCCGATGATCACCCTCGTCGGCGCGTTCGCCGGCGTGCGCTACTTCGGTCTGCTTGGGCTGCTGCTTGGCCCGCTCGGCATCGCGTACCTGTTCGAGCTGCTGCGCTTCTATCGCGAGGAATACGGCTCCAGCATCGACGTCCCTGCCGGGGCGCAATCCCCGGCGCCCGCGCCGATCGCGGGTGTTACGGTCGTCACGTGACCACGGGCGCGCAGCTATCCGATACGAGCGCAACGCGACTCGAAGCGGCGGTTCTGCCACTGGCGAGCGCACATCCGGGCTTGTGCGGCCTAGTCCTGCTCACCGATGGGCGCGATGCGTTTGCGGCGCGCGCGCTCCTCGCCGACGCGGCCGAACGTACTCTCGACGTGCAGTACTATATCTGGCACAACGACATGTCGGGGACGCTGCTCCTCGATGCGCTTTGGCGCGCCGCCGATCGCGGTGTGCGCGTCAGACTCCTCCTCGACGACAACAACACGACGGGGCTCGACGAGACGCTCGCCGCGTTCGACGCGCACGCCAACATCGAAGTGCGGCTGTTCAATCCGTTCCGCCATCGGCGGGCGCGCTGGCTGGACTATCTCACGAACTTCGCTCGTCTCAACCGCCGCATGCACAACAAGTCGTTCACCGCCGATGGTCAGGTCACGATCGTCGGCGGCCGCAACATGGGCGACGAGTATTTCGGCACCGGCCATGATGTGGCGTTCGTCGACGTCGATGTCGCTGGCGATCGGTCCGGTCGTGGCTGACGTGTCGCGAGACTTCGAACGCTACTGGGCGAGCGACTCGGCGCAGCCCGCGGCCGGCGTCCTTCCCGCGGCAAGCGCGGAGTCGATCGCGAAGGCATCTGCCGCCACCGCCCGCGTCGCGGGTGACCCCAACTCCGTGGCGTACGTCGAGGCTCTCGCCAGGCAGCCGTTCGTGCGCGAGCTGTTGAGCGGGACGCTCCGATTCGAATGGGCAGCGACGACCATGCTCAGCGACGATCCGGCAAAGGCCGTTGGCCGGTCAACGCGGGACGGACTCCTGTGGCCGCGGCTCAAGGACCTCATGGGCGCGCCGGGCCGCGAGATGTATCTCATCTCGCCGTATTTCGTCCCCGCCGCTTCGGCTCTCGCCTACTTCGCGGGCCTCGCCAGACGGGGCGTGAAGGTCGTGGCGCTCACCAACTCGCTCGAGGCGACGGACGTCACCGCCGTCCACGCGGGCTACAGCAAGCGGCGCCGGCGGCTGCTGGCATCGGGTGTCGCGCTGTTCGAGCTGAAACGCGTATCGACGGCCCGCTCAGGCCGGCGACGCAAGCTGCTCGGCAGCTCCGGCTCGAGCCATTCGAGTCTGCACGCGAAGACGTTTTCGATCGATCGCTCCCGCGTGTTCGTCGGATCGTTCAACTTCGATCCACGTTCCGCGCGGCTCAATACGGAGTTGGGGTTCGTGATGGACAGCCCGGCGCTGGCCCAGGCGATCGCGGATGCGTTTGTCGAGACCATCCCTCAGCGAGCGTACAGCGTCGGGCTGCGGGACGGCGCCACAGTGCAGTGGACCGAATCGCGCGATGGTCGCGACGTCGTGCACGATCAGGAGCCGGGTGCCGGCTTGGGGCTGCGGTTCGCTGTTGCCGTGATGTCGGTGCTGCCCATCGACTGGCTCCTGTGAGCGTGCCGCCGCGCGTGGCCCCTCGACAGCACTGGCTGTCCACACCGGCGCGCGGTACGTTCGAAAATGGTCGTTGATGTCGACGTCTCACGATCCGAGGAGCTGCCATGACTGTGATTCCGCTCAGCGACGCCTCCCGTCGTCCCAGTCGATTCCCGTTCGTCACGGCCGCGATCATCGCGGTCAACGTGATTGTCTTTCTCCTCGAGCTGTCGGGCGGGGAGGTGTTCGTGACACGCTGGTCGGTCATCCCTGCGGACATCGTCGCCGGCCACCACTGGATCACGATCCTGACGGCGATGTTCATGCATGGCAGCGTTTCGCACATCGTCGGCAACATGGTTTTTCTGTGGGCGTTCGGACCTGAGGTGGAAGACCTGATGAAGCCGCGACGGTACCTGATCTTCTATCTTGTGGGCGGGTTGGCAGCGACGCTCGGGCAGCTCGCGGCCGGTCCCGGCTCCACGGTTCCCAACCTGGGCGCGAGCGGCGCGATCGCGGCTGTGATGGGGGCATTCCTGGTCTCCTATCCTCGTGACCGGATTCGTTCGCTTCTGGTGATCTTCGTTTTCGTGCGTGTTGCCTACATCCCAGCTGCGGCGCTGATCGGGGTGTGGGTCCTGATGCAGTTCCTGAATCTCGGCGCGGTGGCGCAGCAGTCGACGGGCGGCGTGGCCTACGCGGCCCACGTCGGTGGGTTCGTCTTCGGCGCCGTCGCAACGCGGCTCTTCGAGCGTCCGCAACAACTCGCCGAGCTACCCGGGAGCGGTTGATATCGGTCGGTTGTTTCAGCGACCTCCGCGTTCATCGGCGGCATCCGCGGCAGTTCTCATGCGTTCTTCCCCGCAGGCGGCGAAAAGCTCCGCTCCCGCAATTCCGCGAAGAACCGAAAAAACAATGCGGCTCGTTGCGCGAAGAAGCTTGCAGGGTATTTGTCGCAGTGTCCGTGTCCGTCCGCCTGTGACCGTCCTGTCCGTGATCCCCTTGCTGTTCATCGTCGAGTCTTCCTCACCTCGTCGCGTTCGCTCGGGAGAACGTCAGGGCATTGATCGTGCGGCGCAGCGACGCACACGAGACCAACGCATCCAATGCCAAACGCGATGAACGTCGGCGTCGTCGGACTGGGGCACATGGGAAGCGGCATCGCCACCAGCCTCTTGCGCGCGGGCTTCGAGGTGACCGTCTACAATCGAACGCGCGAGAAGGCAGCGCCACTCGTTGCGAAGGGCGCACACTTGGCCGCTTCCGTGAGCGACGCATGTAGAGGCGACGCCGTCCTGACGATGTTGGCCAACGACGAGGCCGTGAATGAAATCGTCTCTGGAACGGACGGCATCCTCGCGAGCCTGTCCAAGGGCGCGGTCCACATCTCTTCGAGTACGATCAGCCCGGCGCGCTCGGCGGACCTCACGGAACGTCACGCACGCGCCGGCCAGCGCTTCGTCGCCGCACCGGTGTTCGGACGCCCCGATGCCGCCACCGCGGGCAAGCTGTACGTCGTCGCGGCGGGTTCGCCCGATGCGATCGCGACCGCGCAGCCGCTCTTCGATGCACTCGCGCAGAAGACCTTCATTGTTTCGGAGACGCCAAGCGCCGCCAATCTCGTCAAGCTCAGCGGCAACTTTCTGATTGCCACGGTGATCGAATCACTGGGCGAGGCGATCGCCCTCATCGACAAGGGAGGCGTCGACCGGCGTCGCTACGTGCAGGTCCTTACGTCGATGCTGTTCAATGCACCTGTATACCATACATACGGACCGATCGTCGCGGAGAGACAATTCGAGCCCGCCGGCTTCGCCGCAGCGCTCGGTCAAAAGGACATCGGTCTCGTGCTCGCCGCGGGTGAAGAGCTCCGTGTGCCACTGCCGATCGCCAGTCTCCTTCGCGATCGGTTTCTGGCCTTGGCCGCGCGGGGAGGCGAGCACCTCGACTGGTCGGCGATCAGCGAGTTGGCGGCGCTCGACGCGGGAGCCAAACGTCCCCAACAGAGAGACGATTCGAGGGCGGCATGAACCCCGCGCTTCCCGTTCGGATTCGCCGGCTCACGCGGCCGGCGATGACCTTCGCCCTCGCCGTAGTCGCCGGATGGGCCGCGGATTCGACCGGCCGGCGATCGAAACTCGCAGCCTCCTCGTGCTCGCCGGAGATCGACCTGTCCGTGCTCGCCAAGAGCGATCCGGACTTCGGGCGAATCGATCGGGAAATCGATTCGACGTTCGCCGCTCTCGTCGCCGAGGTGAAGGCATCACCGCCGAGCGATCGGTTCGAACAGCTCGCGGTGCTGGGCAAGATTCTCCTGTTCGACGAGAACCTGTCGGTGAATCGCAACGTGGCCTGCGTAACGTGTCACGCGCCCGAGACCGGATTCACCGGTCCGGTCGACGCGATCAACCGGACGACGGTCGCCTACCCAGGCTCGAGCGGTGGCCTCACCGGCGCGCGCAAACCGCAAAGCTACGGTTACGCGGCGTTCGCGCCCATACTCCACTACAACGAGGCGCAGAAAACGCTCTACGGCGGCAACTTCTGGGACATGCGCGCGACCGGCGCCTCGATCGACAATCCTGCTGCTGAGCAGGCACAGGGTCCACCGCTCAATCCGGTCGAGATGGCGCTGTCCGATGCGGCGTGCGCGGTCTACCGAGTCTCGCGCGGACCGTACCGTGCGTATGTCGAGCGAGTCCGAGGTGCGCAGTCGTTCGCGATCCACTGGCCGGCAAATGTCGACAAGGTCTGCGCGACGCCGGGACCGGCGCCGGCGAGCGACCCGTGGCCGGTTCACCTGAGCGCGATCGACCGCGGCATTGCGTCGACCACCTACGACTTCATGGCGTTGACCATCGCGTTGTTCGAGGCGTCGCCCGAGGTCAGCCCCTTCTCTTCCAAGTTCGATTCGGCGCTTGCGCATCCTGATCAGAACATTCTCTCGAGCGACGAGCAGGCGGGATGGACGCTCTTCCGAGGCAAGGGCCGGTGCAACACCTGCCATCTGGATGGGACCGACAACCGCGGTGCAGCCCGCTCGTCGGGCAGCTCGGATCAACTCCGCCCCGGCGATGCGGCGGATGTCGCACCGCTCTTCACGGATTTCACATCGGCCAACATCGGCGTTCCGCGCAATCCCGCGCTCCGTTTCTACTGCGAGAACAAGCCCGACTCGGCGGGTTTCACCCCGAATCCGGCGGCGTCCGCGTACGTGGATCACGGCGTCGCCGGATTCCTGCGGTCCAAGGACAATCCCAACCCGTCGTGGACGCAGCTCGCGACTCAACTGGACGGGGCGATGCGCGTGCCCACCGTTCGGAACGTCGATCGCCGCCCTCGCCCTGACTTCGTCAAGGCGTACATGCACAACGGGTATTTGAAAAGCCTGAAGGAAGTCGTCCACTTCTACAACACGCGCGATGCGCTGCCTCGCTGTCGTGCCGATGGCGACCCGGGGGAAAAGGTGTCGTGTTGGCCGGCGCCCGAGGTTGCGGCCAACGTCGACACGACGATCGGCAAGCTGGGGCTCACTCCGCGGGAAGAGGATCAGTTGGTCGCATTCATGAAGACGCTGACCGACCAACCGGTCATAGCTCGTCGAAGACGTTAACCTTGCTCCCGGCGCTCACGCCGTGTAGTGGGCGCTGTCACCGGCGGTCGCATCGTATGTCGCGCCGGAAACCATTCGTGCCTCGTCGGACGCGAGAAAGACAACCACCGGCGCGATGTCCTCCGGCTCGATCCAAGGCACGCCGAGCGGCGACGAGCCGATGAGGATCCGCCGAGCAATCTCCTCGTCCGATTCTGATTCTTGCTTCCCTGAGATCGCCAGCACCTGGGCGTATCGCTCCTCGTGGCGCGTGAGCGGCGTGTCGATGAGGCCCGGCACGAGCGCATTCACGGTGATGCCGTAGCGTCCGAGCTCCAGCGCCGCCGACTTCATCAGGCCGATGATCCCCCACTTGGTGGCCGAGTATGCCGCGCCGTGCAGTGTGCCGTGTCTGCCCTGCGTCGACGTCGTCACGATGATGCGCCCTCCCCCTCCCCTTCCTTCGCCGGCGCGCTTGACGATGTGAGGTGCGAAGGCGCGAATCGCATTCGCCGTCCCCGTGAGATTCACATCGACGTGGACGTGCCAGTGTGCGTCGTCCATCTCGAGCAACGGTTGGAACGCCTGCGTCCCGGCGTTGGCGAACAGGATGTCGATTCCGCCGAGCTCGTCGGCCACTCGCGCCGCGGCCTCGCGCAGCGCGCGGAGGTCACGCTGGTCGCAGGTGATGCTCGTCCAACGCTGTCCCGTCGCTTCTATCTGTCTGCCGGTCCGTCGCAGATCGTCCGGAGTCGCCGGCGAGACTCCCGACTGCGGATCGACGGTCGCGCAGATGTCGATGCCGGCGACGTCGGCGCCTTCGCGCGCCATCGCGACCGCTGCCGCACGTCCGATGCCACGCGCCGCGCCGGTCACGACCGCCACCTTGCCCCTCAGTCGATCGCTCATGCGCACCCGCGCGAAGGCTGCATAATTCGCGCGCGCCACACCGCCGCGCGCGGACGTAGCGCGCATGGCGTTGCCAATGACGCTGGCCTTGGCTATGCAGTGCGCCGGGATCATGCAATACCGCATTCTCGGACGGACAGGAGAGCGAGTATCCGTCATCGGGCTCGGAGGCTGGCACCTCGCTCTCCCGCATGTGGACGAGCCGCTGTGTCTTCGCATCGTTCGGCGTGCGATCGACGAGGGCATCACCTTCCTGGACAATTCCTGGGATTACAACGAGGGCGCGAGCGAAATCCGGATGGGCAAAGCCCTCCGTGACGGGTACAGGGACAAGGTGTTCCTGATGACCAAGATCGACGGTCGCTCGAAGCGTGAGGCCGCGCGACAGCTCGATGAATCGCTCCGCCGCCTTCAAACAGATCGCATCGATCTGGTTCAGCATCACGAGGTGATCCGGTTCGACGATCCGCACCGGGTGTTCGACGAGGAGGGCTCGAACGCGGCTCTCGTCGAGGCGCGTCAGGCCGGCAAGCTGCGGTACATCGGCTTCACGGGTCACAAAGACCCGCGGATTCACCTCCATATGCTCGATGTGGCAAGCGAGCACGGCTTCGCGTTCGATGCTGCCCAGATGCCGCTCAATGTCATGGATGCTCATTACCGCAGCTTCGAGAAGCTCGTCGTCCCCGAGCTCGTCAAGCGCGGCATCGGCGTGCTCGGCATGAAAAGCATCGGCAACGGGATCATTCTGAAATCGAAGACAGTGAGCGCGGTCGAATGCCTCCGCTATGCACTGAACCTCCCGACGTCCGTCGTCATCGCGGGCTGCGACAGCATGAGTGTGCTGGAGCAGGCGCTCGAGGTGGGAAAGACGTTTCGCGCAATGAGCGAAGTGGAGGTGGACAGGCTTCTGGCGAAGACGAAGTCGGCCGCCGCTCGCGGTGAGTTCGAGTTGTTCAAGACGACGTCGCTCTTTGATTCCACCGCAACCAATCCGGCGTGGCTCGGCGAGGAGCCGCAGCGCGTACGGGACATGATGCAGGCGTGAGCCGATGTGGCCGCATTCAGAGGAGAATCACGCCATTGCAAGGCGGGCAGGACGGACTCGGAGTTCGTGAAAGTTTTCGAAGCGCTTCCAGGATGTGCCCAATTCGGGGAAGTCCCAACACCCGTCAAATCCACGAGGACACAAAGAAAGGTTCTGGTTCTCCGCGCCATCCGCGAGATCCGCCAATTTCGCGTTGTCCCAGGGCGTTGATCACCGCGCGATCACGCTGTCTCGCGCCAGCACGGTGCCAGAAACATCGGCCATCGACTCGAAGTACCTGACGAACCGGTCCGTTTCACTAGCCGGGCGTAGGCGGAGGTTCTGCGCCCAGCGAAAACCGATCGGTTGATACCAGAGCTCCGCGACGATCCGGAATGGGCCTTCGGCATGCGCGACGTCGATGTCGTAGCGAGTCCGGTCCGAGCCGCCGACGAACGCAGGGTCGCTCGCCGCATCGCCAACGACGGCGATATCTCGGCTTGCCGTCGCCTTGTCGAAGCCGCGGGGCAGGATGCGCGTGTCCTTCGCATAGTCCAGACCCGACACGATTCCGGTCGTCACGGCGCCGTAGGCATCGCGCATGATCGATTCGTAGATCTGCACCTGACCGGGCTGGGTGATCTCGCGGTAGTGCGGCTCGTAGCTGAGCCGATCATCGTCGTTGTCGTTGCCAACGATTCGGCCCTCCGGCGTGAGGGCGCCCGATTCAAACACCGTCGTGCCCGACCGGTCGCGGACTATCACGTGCAGCCACGCACGACGCGACGGATAGGCGGTCGGCAGCTTGTGGCCGGTCAGGTTCGTCACCTCGACGTCCGCTACTATATGATGTCCCGCCGCCACGGGCCCGGTAGTCACCGATACCGTTGCCGCATGCGCCAGGATCTCCCGAGTCTGGGCCACAGCGGTATCGAGCTCGTGAGGGAGCGCTTCGACCGCCAGCTCCGAGCTGTACTGCTTCAGTATGCCGAGCATGAAGAAGTTCGCCCCGGGGAACCAGTGCCGCCGCGCGTCAGGCCGCGGTTGGCCCTGCACAGACGTGATCGGAACGCTGTCCCCTTTCGCGACGACGAGGGGCATGTGGCAGGATTGGCAGCTGCGCTCATTGCGATACGCGCTATGCCGCCATTCGAGAAATGGCATTTGCTCCGGTAGCGTGCCCACTCGACGATCAGCAGAATCCAGGGTGGGCGTGTAGAGCGTGTGGCAAGTGGCACAGAGCTCGGATTGCCGAATATGGTCGCCCTGCGTCGGCACGAAGCTGCTCGACGAGTGCATCACCGTCGTGTGTCCGCGATTCACCTCGTACGGACCGAAGACCGGCCGGCGCTCGACGGGCGTCGTGGTGTCGATCACGAAACCTCCGTTGAAGCTGGAGGAGTCGCCGAGGCGCTCCTTCTGGATCTGGTGGCACATGGTGCACGAGACGCCATCGGCGGCAAGGCTGTCGAGCAGATCGGTCCCTCGCTTCGTCGGGAAGCGGTCGAAGACGAGCCCCTTTCCGCCCGCCGCTCGCGCGGCAAAGCGCTGCATCGGCATATGACAAGTGGAACAGTCGTCCTGGATCAGCGCCGATGCCGTGGGATGATCGAGTACCTCGCGCCGCACGGACGCTTGCCAGTACGGGTCGCGCGAGGAGTTGGCCATGATCGAGGCACGCCAGTCGAGTCCGATCGACGCATCCCGACCGGACGGCGTCGTAAGACTGTTGTGACAGGGCATGCACCGGTCCGACGTGAGAAAATGGGCCGGACCCACGCCGGCACCGCCGCGCGGCGCTGTGTTGTACCCCATCGCCGCGACGAGAACGGCCAGTGTCGCAACCGTCGCGAGTGGCGCGCCGAGCCGGCCGGCGAACGAAGCGCCGAGACGATTCAGTGTTGGCATCCGGGGCACCATCCTTTCCAGCCTGTGAGGAACGGGCCGTCGGCCGTATCCCAAAGCATGTAGGCGAGGAGTTGCGCGGAGCGTGTGCCACGCTGTGTGAGCGGGATGTTGACCCCCACGCTTGCGCGCACGTGTTGCAGCGCGCTCAGGGACAGCTGGAACTGGGGCGCGAGGTCCCAGTCGACAGGGGCACCCGCGACGAGGTCGCGCGTACCGGTCACTCCGACCATCGGCGACCAGATCCGGGAGATCGGTCCGAACGCCACCGTCGTGCCGAGCACGCCTCCCCAGAACGCCGCCCCCGGCGCGCCAGAGGGATCGGTCGAAATCGTCGCGCCGCCCTGGAACTGGAAGTAGCTTCGCGACGGCAGGAGTTGCGCCCCGAGAATGAAGCCCTCGAATGCGGTCGCACCGGTGCCAAGTCCCAACGTTCGGTTGCCGGTCGGCAGCAACGACGCCAGCCAGACCGCTCACGATCGTTCCGCTGGCAGGGTTGGCAACGAACACGTGCTTCGCGGCGACCGACACGTCGCCGAGTCCAGCCTCGCGCGAGCCTCCGTCCGGTCGACGGGCGAATCCGAACGGCGCGTCGACCTCGAGCTGGCTGCGGATCCCGAAGCGCTTCTCGAAGATGAGATGGTTCTCCACCGATCCCGCTGCTGGCGAGGCGGTGGCGCTCGTCAGAACCCACTCATCTTCTGGAAAGGCCTTCTCGACGGTCTGAGCGAGCGGCACGTTGAACTCGCCGTGCGGCCATCGCGAATCCCGGCAGAGGGAGCGGATATACGCGACGACGCTTCGAATCTGCTCAGGCGTGAGCAGGTCTCGGAACGCCGGCATGATGCGACTGAAGCCACGCACGGGTCCACCGTCGCGAATGGTCGCCGCCCAGTCCACCTCCATCTCCGGGCTGGTGGCATAGCAGTCTGTGAAGTCGGGGAGCGGCACCGCGAACCCGACGATGGTCTGCGGTCTCCCCGCCCCATCGACGCCGTGGCAGGCCGCGCACGTCGTGCGAAAGATCTCCTCACCCGAGCTGTCGCTCGCCACCGCGGCGATGTAGCCGAACGGATGTGTGGCCGAGGTCACGTCTGTCTCGCCACCCACACCCACGAGGAATGTCGCGATCGCGAGTACCGCGACCGGGAGACTCGCGACGCTGTGCATCGACAGGGAACAGGTGATCGAGATAAACAGGATTCGCCGGCATCGGCGGCGCCGCCGAGTCGAATTGCGCCAACGATAGCGCCGAGCGCCATGAGACCTTGGGCCGACCGCTCAGGGCATCGACTACCTCGAGTACGGTCTAGTGCTCCCAGAGCAACGGCTGCCTGACCGGGTAGTTCCGTATGACTTCTTCAATCGTTGGGTCGGGATTCAGACGCTTCCACAGCGCGACGTATGAAGACTCGTGCAGGGCGAGTCCGCCGAACAGCAGCGACGGATGCCGGATCGGCCACGCGTCGTAGTACATCACGTCGGCAGGTTTGGGCCACTTCGACTTGTCGGCGATGAACGGCGCCATGAACGCGAGCGCGCGGCGCATACCGCGACCATCGGGAGTGGCGAACGTCCACAGATTCTCGTGCGGCGTCGAGAGCACCTCGGCGAGCATCCCCATGACGTCGAGCTGAAAGAGGGAATATCCGTACGGCTTCGTGCGCGCGAGCTCGAGCGGAAAGCTGCCATCCGCGGCCATCTGCCCCGGAATCAGCGTCTCCTTGAAGAAGGTCCGCATCTCGGCGAGCCGTGCCGTGTCGCCAGTGAATCGTGAGAACGCCGCCACCTGGAGCGCCCACGCCGCGCTGTGGTTGTTGCCGTTGTTCCGCTCGTCGAGGCCGTACTTGTGCGTCGTCATCCACTCGACGTATTGGCTGGAACCAGTCCTTCGTGCCCGCGAGATCGTCGCGCGGAAACGACGCCGAGTCGTTCGAGCACCAGCGCCGCTTGCGCGACTTCGACGAGATGGATGGTGTCGATGATTCCGATGCCCCGGCCCGGCGCGACGCCTTGGATCGCCTGCGCGTAGAGCATGCTCGGATTCATTCGCGTGCTCTCGCGTCGACGAACCACGCGCGCAGATGCGCGACGGCCTGTCGTGCGTAGCGCTCGTCACCCGTGATCTCGATACGCGGCGACGAGCGCCGGGACGATCATGCTCAGTCGACGCATTGCGGCGCGATGCGCGTCGAAGTTCGCCGGGTTGGTTTCTCCATCGCGACGGACATAAGGCTTCGTCGAGTCCGACGGATCGGGCCACCAATAGTCTCCCTCCGAATAGAAGTCGTGCGGGCCGCCCTGGCCGCGGGGCGCTCGTGTCGCCGTGATCGTCACCGGCTGCTCGGCAAGGTATCGGTCGGCCTGCTCGATCACTCGATGCCGCTCGATCGCAATCAGCTCTTTCCGCGTGAGTTGCGCGCCGGCGGCCGCGCTCATCGCGATGGCAAGTGCGACCGCTCCGACTCGCTACGCGTCGACGCATCTCAGCGCGCCACGCGCCAGAACGCGACACCGTGCGCGGGCACCGTCGCCGTGAGCTCGGGGCCTTTCGTGACGACACTCGCCTTGGCCCACAGATCGCGCACCGCGCCGTGCGTCGACAGGCCGATGTCCGACCACCGCACGGCGATGACCGCGTCTGCGGCGCCGCGATTGAATACGCCAACTGCCGTCGAACCATCGGCGAGGGCGCGCGTCCAGATCTCCTGGTCGCCGGTTCCCCACGCTTTCGTGCCCTGCTTGCCCAATGGATCCTGATCCACCGCGATGACCTCGCGGTTCGTGAGGATATCGTGGATGGACCGAGACATGTTCCGTAGATCGTTTCCCGCGAGCAGCGGCGCCGCGAGGATGGACCACAACGACATGTGCGTCCGATACTCGTCGTCGCTCATCCCGCCGTTTCCGATCTCCAGCATGTCAGGATCGTTCCAACGTCCGGGCGCCGCGTAGGACGCGAGATCCTTCTGCCCGAATCCGATGCGCGTCATCGAGTCCCACGCGTCTCGAATGTCACCCGTCGTGCGCCACAGATTTCCACCGACGTCCGGCCCCCACTTCCACACGTCGAGCCGCCCGTACTGGCACAGGCTGTAGACGATCGAGCGGCCCGTCGCGAGCAGTGCGTCCCCCATGATCTGGTAGACGGCGGGCATTTGCTCATCCGTGTATAGCGTGCGTGCGCCGCACCAGTCGTACTTGAGGTAGTCGATGCCCCACGCGGCATACGTCTTCGCGTCCTGCACTTCGTGGCCGTAGCTCCCCTCGTAGCCCGCGCAGGTGTTCGGCCCCGGCGACGAGTAGATCCCGAGCTTCAGGCCTTTCGCGTGCACGTAATCCGCGAGCGCCTTCATGTCGGGAAACTTCGTGTTGGTCGTGATGCTTCCGCCGGCGTCGCGCATCCCTTCCCAGGTATCGTCGATGTTGATGTATTGGTAGCCAGCGTCCCGCATCCCATTCGCCGCCATGGCGTCGGCCATGCCGCGCACGGCTGCGTCGTCGACGCGCCCGCCGAACTTGTTCCAACTATTCCATCCCATCGGCGGCGTCTTCGCGAGCCCGTTGTACGGCACCTTGTGGAGCGCAGGCAGCGGATGGCGCACCGGCATAGCGCCCTCGCCATCGGGCACGCGTCGCGCAACGGACATCGTGAGCGAGGTATCGGTGGGACGTCGGCGCGTAAATAGCTGCAGCTCGTTGCCGACGAGCTTTCCTTCGTATGTCACGGTCCGCGGACTCGTGCCGTCCATCATCGTCCCGGTGACCGTGAACCGCTCAGCGGTGCCGGACCCTTCGCTGATTCTATAGAAGAACTGGGTGCTCCGAATCGACCCGCGAATCTGATCGCCCTGCTGCGCCAGCGCGAAGTACTGCTTGCGAATCGCTCCGTCGGCGTTGCTGTTGTCGACGGCCCAGTTGCCGTTGATGGTGCCGGCTGCCGCGGCCACGGGAAGCGCCCGATCCCCTTCGATCTCGACGACGACGACCGTCGCGAGCGGGTCGATCATCATGGCGTTGTTGAACTGCAGTTGCTTCTCGCCATTGACGTCCCGAATCTCGACAGGGCGCATGGTCGGCGAGACGGTAGGCGCGCGTGACGGCGTTCTGTATATCGCGGGAGCGCGAACGGCACGCGCGGACCAGCGAAGAACGTGAAGTATAGCTTTCCCGGCTTCGCGGTTACGCGATACTCGTTGCGCGACAGAAAGAGCGGCTGGCCTCGAAGATCCTTCGTTCCCTTCGCGCTCGGCTCACCGAGCTCCTCGCCGAACGGCGTCGCCCACGTTCCGTAGACGGCGTCGCCATTCACCTTGAGCCACGCTCCCGCCGCGCGAAGCACGTCCTGCGCGGCCTTGGGCATTTCGCCGTTCGCCATCGGGCCGACGTTCAACAGGTAGTTGCCGCCCTTGCTCGCGACGTCGACGAGCTTGAAGATCACGTCGCCGGGAGACTTCCAATCGTGATCGTCTTTGCGATATCCCCAGGTGTGATTGAGCGTCGCCGGCACCTCCCACGCCTGGGCGTTCGCCGTGCCGGGAATGACGTTGTCGCCCGTGCTGACGTAGTCGCCGTTCTCACCGAGCCGTCCGTCGATGAGCGTGTTGGGCTGCACCGTGCGGACGATTTGCGTAAACCGGCTCGCGCGATCGCCGACCATCATCCGCGGCGTGTCGAACCAGATGAGCGCGACCGGACCGTAGTTGGTCAGCAGCTCGCGCACCTGGGGCTCCGCCTTGCCGCGCAGGTAGGCGTCGTAGTTCTTGAGCGAGTCGGCGCCGAAGTCCCAGGTGTTCCCGGCGCCGTTCGGTTCATGCCAGTCCTGTGACTGCGAGTAGTAGAAGCCAAGGCGCATGCCCTGCTTCGCGCAGGCGGCGGCCAGTTCCTTGAGCACGTCCCGCTTGAACGGCGTCGCGTCGACGACGTTGAACGGACTCGCGTTGGACTTGAAGAGGGCGAACCCGTCGTGGTGTTTGCTGGTGATCACGATGTACTTCATGCCCGCATCCTTGGCGAGCTTCACCCACGCGTCGGCGTCGAACTTGACCGGATTGAACTGCTTGGCGAGTCGGGAGTATTCGGTCACCGGGATCTGCGCGCGATTCATGATCCACTCGCCGATTCCGGGAATCGTCCGACCCTTCCACTCGCCGGCGGGAATCGCGTAGAGTCCCCAGTGGATGAACAGGCCGTACTTGGCCTCGCGAAACCACTTGAGCCGCGCTTCCTTTGCCGAATCCGCGGCTTGTAGCTGAGCACGCAGCGGCGTAAATGCGCCGAGCGCCAACAGGAAGCCGGTCTTCGCCCAGTTCATCGAATGCCAGCGGATCCTCATGACGTCCTCAGTAAGTGAGACCAAACCCGAACGGAAAGAGCGCATTGCGAGTGCCCGCGGTTTGTGACCGCCCATCGACGGAACGCGGCCACGTGAAGGACAGCTTTCCGGTGGGACGATAGTCGCCGAACAGAACATCGGCGACGCCGCCCCCCTCCGTGCCGGGAAGCCACGCTGCGACCACCGCGTCAGCATCGCCGATGACTGGCGCGATGTCGAGCGGGCGCCCCGAGATAATGACGACGATGACTGGGCGGTTCGACGCGCGCGCATTGGCCAGCGCCAGTCGATCAGCCGCGTCGAGCGTGAGATCGAGCCGGTCGCCCTTCATCTCTGCGTACGGCTGTTCGCCGACGACCACGACGACCGCGTCAGCGCCGGCGGCGCCGGTGCCGTCGGCGCTGTACGTGACCTCCGCTTCGCGGCCCCACGCCCGCGCGAATGGCCGCGAGCACCGTGGTGCCGCCAGTAGTGATGTCCCCGGACTGTCCTTGCCACTGCCATGATCGTCCATCCGCCGGATTGGATGCCGATGTCATCGGCGCTCTTTCCGGCAACATGAATACGTCGCGCGGTCTTCGAGAGCGGTAACGCCCGTCGCTCATTCTTCAGCAACACCATCGATTCGCGAACGGCCTGCCGCGCGACGGCGCGATGCTCCGCCGAGCCGAAGCGCTGCTCGAGTGAGCGATCGGCGTGGAATCGTATCCCGGCTCCATGAGTCCCATCGCGAACTTGACGCGAAGGATTCGCGTGACCGCGTCGTCGATGCGCGACATCGGAACGCGTCCTTCGTGCACGAGCTCCGTGAGATTCTCGATGAAGTCCTGGTAGTGGTCCGGTACCATCACCATGTCCATGCCGGCGTTGATCGAGATGGCGATGGCCGCCTTGTAGTCGGGGTGGACCTGATTGACGGCCTTGTAGTCCGAGATCAAGAAGCCGGTGAATCCGAGCTCTCCCTTGAGCACGTCCGTCAGCAGATGGCGGTCGCCAGACACCTTCACGCCATTCCAACTACTATACGACGGCATGATGGTCGCGACGCCGGCGCCGATCGCCGCGACATAGGGACGGATGTGAATCCGCCGAAGGGTGATCGAGTCGACGCGCGTGTCGCCTTGATCCAGTCCCTTGTCGATGCCCGTTCCAACGGACGTGCCGCCGTCGCCGGCGAAATGTTTCGCGGTCGCCGCGACGTGCATGGCGCTGATGGGAGTTCCACCCTGCAACCCGGCCACCGCGGCTGCGCCGAGCGTGGCGACGAGCTCAGGGTTCTCGCTGAAGCCCTCGTAGCTGCGTCCCCAGCGAATATCCTGTGGAACGCACACGCAGGGAGCGAACGACCAGTTGGCGCCAACGGCACGCGTTTCTTCGGCCGTAATCTCGGCGATGCGTCGGACCAGCGCCGGATCGCGCGTGGCGCCGAGTCCGATGTTGTGCGGGAAGATCACGGCGCCAATGACGTTGTTGTTGCCGTGCACCGCGTCCACGCCGTAGATCAGCGGAATGCGGAGTCGAGTGCGCATCGCGTGGCCTTGATACGTCTCGATCATCGCGCGCCACGCCTGCATCGAGTTGCCGGCGGCGGGATCCGAGCTGCCGCCGTTCAAGAATCGAGCCAAGCGCATACCGCTCGATATCGGACGGGTCCTTCAGAAACGACTGATCGACCTGCGTCATCTGGCCGATCTTTTCCGCCAATGTCATGCGGCTGACGACGGCGCGTGCCTGCGCGTCGAACCGCATGAGCGCGGACGACGCCGACGCGCTCGGCGCCGATCGCGGCGCGGATGTCGTGCACGCCGCAGGGAGCAGTGTCGACAGCGTCACAACTTTGATCGTGCGTTGAGCCGGTCTAGTCATCCCGAGCCAAGCCCCTCTGGTCATCCTGGGCGTAGCGAAGGCCTGCCCTGAGGAGCGCAAGCGACGTAGGGATCTGCTTTTCACGCGGTCACTTGAACCGGATGTCGTACCTCACGCCGTCCACACCCGGAATCGCGACGGCGACGACGTTCCGTTCCCCGACCCGTTCATTCGTTCGAGTGACCACGGCCTTGGCCGGCGTCGACCAGTGAACGACAAACTGCACGTTGCCGCGGCGCACGAGGACTTCGCTCGGCCCTGACGAAAGCGAATCAGTCGGCAACACGAGCAACGGAATCTGCTCGACGAACGCGCCGCGATGTGCGATCGCGACGTGCACGCCCGTCTCGTCGAACGTGACGCGTTTGCTGCCGGCCGATCCCAACGCGTAGTGAATGCTCAGATCGCCGGCCGGCAGATCGCGCGCGCCCACTTGCGCCGCGACCGCGTGCGATGCGACGCTGAAGGTCGCGGGAAGCGTCGCGGCCTCGTATACGAGTGACGTGTCCGCGCCGCGAGTTCCCCACGCGGTGGTCGTTCCGGCCGTCTGTGACTGAAGGAACGTTCCGCCGCGCGGTGTCCAGACCAACCCCAAGCCAAAGCGTTGTTGTGCCGTCACGATGTCGCCAGTGGCGAACGCCGCATAGTACGCCGGGCGTCGCACAAACGTGAAGGTCATCGGCTTCCGCGAGTCGACACGCTGATGCGTGAATCGCTGCTCCTTCTGTGGGCGCATGGCCGCGCGAGCGGCGGCCCACTGGGCGTCGGTCGGAAACCAACGCACATGGCTCCGGTGCAGAAACACGTACGGCGAGAAGGCTCGGAACGATCCCAGCGGCAGCGAGTCCACGTGCGGCCAGCGCTTCACCAGCTCGGCCCGGCGTGCGGCGTATCGCGCCGCCAATTCTTCGCGCGTTGGGCCGAGGACACGCGCACCGGGCACCGCCTCTGCGATCGGGTTGCCGGACTCCGATTCGCTCGCGCCGGCATCGCTCACCGTCGGGGTACGCTGGCGCGTCTCGATGGCGCGATTGAGAGTGAGCGCGCGAGCGCCCGTCGGCTCGGGCACCGCGTTGTACGCGAACCACTCGTACCATCGCACCATCGGATCGCTGAACGCCGCTCCGAGGGGCGTGGCGTGCGTGTAGTTCCACGCCATGATGAAGTTGCTGTGGTGCGTGTTGAGGTCGTAGCCCCAGTCGGGACCGCCGGCCTCATAGAAAAATCCAATGGGGCTTTGGTGATCCGTCGTCGCGGCGAGCTGCTCGCGCAACGTCGCCGACAGCTCGGCGTCGGGATAGAGATCGAGATACGCCAGCGCACCGGCGAATGCGTTGCTAAACTGATTCGTGTAGACCCGTCCGTGCTCCTGCATGGCGGGCCGCGTAAAGACCGCCATCAGTGCTTTGCGATCCGCGACAATGGCTCGGCGATGAATCGCCGAGTCGATCGGAGGGCCGTCGTGCAGCAGGCGCAGGGCTTCGCCCATGAACTTCGTCGCGAACGCCGTCGGTGCGAGACTCCATTGCCCAACCGCGTACTCGCTGAACCGTCCGTCCGTGTTTTGACTGTTGCTCCAAAAGTCGAGCGCTGCCTCGAGCCGTGCACGGAGCGCCGGATCGCCTCGATACGGATTCCACGGGCGTTTGAGCGTATAGAAATACGCCAACGACAGGATGCTCTCCATGATCCTGGCATTGTACGGCTGATTGTCCTTGAGGTCGCGCCAGACCGGAATGTCGATGAAACCGCGGCGAGGACCGGAGAGCGCGACACTGTTCGCGATGCGGGAGAAGTGCGCCAGATAGTACGGCAGATCGAGCTCGTCGTCGCGAAAGGCCGACGGCGAGAGCTTGGACAGATCCGCCGGCCGCACTGGTGCCTGCGCTGAGCAGGGAATGCTCAGCGTCAGGGCCAGCACACAGTGCCGAAGGGTTCGCACGACCAAGCCACGCGGCTGAATCAGTAGCCCGGGTTCTGCTTCATCCCCGGATTGATGTCGATCTCGTGTTGCGGAATCGCCGCCCAGATGTTCGTCGGCTTCCACCCGATCTTCGAGACGGGATCCGCGCCGATGACTTGTGTATACAGCCCCCACCGCTTGAGATCGAAGAGCCGCTTCGATTCGAACGCCAACTCCCAACTCCGTTCCTGGCGAACGGCGTCGCGGAAGGCCGCCTGCGTCAATCCCGCCAGCGCCGGAAGACCCGCGCGCGCCCGTACGGCGTTGATCGACGCATACGCGTTCGTCGGCCCGTTCGCCTCGTTCTCCGCTTCGGCGTGGAGCAGCAGCGTCTCCGCGTAGCGATAGACCGGCCAGTTGAGGTTCGAGCGGCCGGAGTTGACTGCAATGGACTGGCCGCCGTCGTCGTAGAACTTGCCGTAGTACGGCAGCGGCTTGGGAAAGCGCGGGCTCTTGTCGCCGAATCCCTTCACCGTGCCAACGGTCGCGTAGTTGTACGTCGTCGTCCCCACGGTGACGGACGTCAGGAACGTGGGCTTCTTTCGGAGATCGGCGTCGGCGAACGTGCCCATGAACTCCGGCGTCGAGCACCAGTAGTTGGAGCCGCTCTCGACGCCGATACCGCTCGGACGCGATTGCGACGTGAACAGATTCCGAATGAGCCCCTCGAACTGAATCGAGAAGACGTGCTCCGGGCCGTTCTTGTTCTTCACCAGCCACAACTGCGAGAAGTCCGGCACCAGGCTGTACGCCTTGCTGTCGATGACGGCTTTCGCGGCCGCGGCCGCGTCGGCCCAGTGATTCTGCTTGAGCGGCTCGCCGGACATATTCGCGTAGACATCGGCGAGCATCGTTCCGGCAGCGCCCCGCGTCGGCCGGCCGTCATCCGGCGTCGCCGAGTCCGGCCATTTGATGGGGAGCAGCTTGACGGCATCGGTGAGATCGGCCACGATCGACGCATAGACGTCCGCCACCGGGCTCCGCACGATCGAGCCGACGGTCGAGAAATCGGTGACCGGCGCCGTCATGAGCGGAACGTCACCCCACACGCGAACGGCGTTGAAGTGGTTGAGCGCACGATGGAACTTGGCGGCGCCCAGGTACCGATTCTTCACGTCCTCGGACACCGTCGTCATCTGCGGAATGCGGTCGATCAGCAGATTCGCCTGGCCGATCGCGCCATAGATCTGCGCCCAGACGCGGAAGAGCCACTCGTTGTTCGAGTTGTAGATGTAGGTATCCTGCTCGTACTTGGAATCCGTCGTGTTGTTGATGAGAATCGTTTGCTCCGACGGGACCTCCGTCAGCATCGGCCAGCCACGGATGTAGTACGCCTGGTTGGCTCCGCCGGTATACCAATTGTCGATCCCGCCGAGCGCGATCTTCAGATCCGCTTCGGTCGACGGAAAGTTGGCCGGCGTGAAAAAGTCGGCCGGCTTTTCGGTCAGATAATCCTTGCACGACACGAGCGGCAGCACGACGGCGGCGAGCGCCGCACCGAGAAGTCTGAGTCTCATGGTCATGTCTCCTAGTAGCCCAGATTCAGACCGAAGGTGAACGTGCGCACGCCTGGATAGCTGGAATCGTCCCAGCCGATTTGGAGGTCACTCGTGCCGCGCGAGCTCGCTTCGGGGTCGTACCACGAGTACTTGGTCCAGGTCTTCAGATTCTGTCCGCTCACGTACAGCCTCAGACTCGCCAGGTTCACCCGCGCCGCGAGACGCTGTGGCACCTGCCAGCCGAACGTCGCGTTCTGGAGGCGGACGAACGACCCGTCTTCCAGCCATCGCGACGTCATCGCGTTGAAGGGGCCGATACCCAGTCCCGTCATGTCATTGATCCCGCTGCCCGGCGTCCAATAGTTGAGCGTCTTGCGCAGGGTATTCACCGCATCGCCCGGCGTTTCCATGCCCTGGCGGTTCAGATTGGCGACCTTGTTCCCTTGTACGCCGCGCAGCAGGTACGTCAGCGTGAACGCGTGATACGTCACTCGTCCGTTTTGCCCGAACGTGTATTTCGGCTGCCCGTTGCCAAGGATGACGCGGTCGTTCGTCGTGATCTTTCCGTCGCCGTCGACGTCGTGGAGCTTCATGCCCCCGGCCACCGCGCCCGATTGCCCGCTCGCCGCCGCCTCGGCCGCCGTCTGGAAGATCCCGTCCCAGATGTAGCCGAAGAAGTTGCCCAGCGGTTCGCCGACGCGAACGATTCCGGCCGGAATGAACGTCGGCAGTGACGTGTTCACGCCGTTGACGAAGAACTCCTTGTCGCCGCCGAGATCGAGGACTTTGCTCCGATTGAGCGCGACGTTGCCGCCGAGTTGGATGTCGAAGGCGCGGATGTTGTGTCGCGTGTCGATGCCGAGCTCCAGACCTTTGTTCTCGACCGAGCCGACATTCGTGATGTAGCTGGCGTATCCCGTGTAGTACGGCACCTGCTTCGCGTAGAGCAGATCTCTCGTCGTCTTCTTGTATGCGTCGGCCGTGATGCTGATCCGATTGCTGAACAGCGCCAGATCGAAGCCGCCGTCGGACTGCGTCGTCGTCTCCCACTTCAAGTTGGGATTCGCGTTCCGGCTCGGATTCGCGCCGTTGTTGTACGTCACGGTCCCGAGATCGTACGGCGCGCCGACGCTCCATGCGGCGAGCGACTGGTATGGGTTGACCGCATCGCTGCCGGTGCGACCGACGCTCGCGCGGAGCTTCAGCTCACTGATCGCCGGAAGTTTTCTTCGGAAGAACTCCTCGTCGCTGACCCGCCACGCCGCGGCGAACGACGGGAAGTACGCCCATTTGTTGTTGGTGGCGAACTTCGAGGCTCCGTCCGCGCGATAGGTCGCCGTGAGCAAGTATTTTCCCGCATACTCGTAGTTCATGCGGGCGAGCCCGGAGAGCAGGCGGTCGCTCGCCGAGCTCGAGCCCGCGGTCACCGTCTGCGCCAGGTTCAAGCGATTGTAGCCGAGCAGATCGCTCGTGAAGCCGACACCCTGTGCGGTCGTGCTGTCTCGATTGCTGCTCTGGGCCGTCACGCCGCCGAGCAGCGTGAACGCGTTTTGGCCTTTGCTCTTGTGGAGCGTCAGCGTGTTTTCCGTGAGGAACGTCGTCACGGCCGCGGTGTTGACGTTCGCCCGCCCCGATCCAAGGGCAGCACGAAGCAGCGCCGATGTGTAGATCTGCTGTTTTGCGTCGTTCGACGTGTACGAGAGGCTCGAGCGAAAATCGAGGCTCGGAAGTATCTCGAGCTCTGAGTAGATGTTGCCCAGCAGGTAGTCCACCGTCGACCGGTTGTCGAGCAAATTGGCGACGGCCACCGGGTTGTCGAATGTCTGCGAGGACAGGAGCGGCGGGCTGTAACTGCCGTCGGCCGTGTGGATAGGAATCGTCGGCGCCCAGCGAAGCGCATCCATGGTGATCGGGCCGCCCTGCGTGCCATACCCGTCGTTGACTCGAACCGCGTTGCTCGTCGAGCGGCTATACGTGACGCGCGTGCCGGCGACGAGCCGGTTCCCGAGCTGCTGATCCAGGTTGAAGCGCACGGCGCCGCGATTCAGCCTCGAGTTCGTGATGATGCCGTCCTGCTGAAACAGCGACCCGGCCGCCATGAGACTCGTGCCGCCCGTCGAGCCGCTCACCCGCACATCGTGACTCTGAATCGGCGCGGTTCGGAAAACCGCGTCCTGCCAGTCGGTCGTTGGATGCGAGACCGTCGTGTCCAGCGTGACGGTCTTGTCGTGACCCGGGTTCCGCATGAACAGCTTCGCGAACTCGTCGGCCGTGAGCAGACTGATGTGCTTCGAGGCGTTCTGGGATCCGGTATAGCCCGTGTAGGCGACCCGCATGGATCCCGGCGTTCCGCGCTTCGTGGTGATGATGATCACGCCATTGGCGCCGCGCGCGCCGTAGATCGCCGTCGCCGAGGCGTCCTTCAGCACGTCCACGGTCTCGACGTCGTTCGGGTTGATCTGATCCAGGTCGGCGCCGATCACGCCGTCGGCGACGATCAGCGGATCGTTGCTTCCATTCAATGAGTTGCCGCCTCGAATCCGGATGCGCATCTCGGATCCCGGCTGGGCGTTGGTCGTCTGCACTTCCACGCCGGCGACCATGCCCGAGATCGCTTGATCCACCCGGGGCACGGGCAGCGACTGGATATCCGCGCTCGAGACGGACCCAATGGAGCCGGTCACGTCGCGCCGCGCCGAGGATCCGTAGCCGGTCACGACGACCTGCTCGAGCGACACTGCCGCGATCTGCAGCTCGAAGTTGAGGGTGACCGTCTGTCCGGCGACGACCGTCGTTTGTTGATCTTGCCGCGCAAAGCCGATGCGGCTTGCGCGCACGGTCTGCGCGGAAGCGGGGACGTTCGCGATCGTGTAGTGGCCGTCCGCCCGCGTCAGGGCGCCGAGCGTGGTGCCGACAATCGTCACCGTCACGCCCTCCACCACACCGCTCCCTGAGCGGACCGTTCCCTGAATCGTTCCGGTTCCTCCTTGGGCCTGAGCTCCGCGAGAACAGACCATGAGAACCGAGAGGGCCACGGCACATCGTCTCGATATTGTCATCCTGGATACTCCGTGGAAGGTCATGCAGCCTGAGTGCGGCACGTGATCGGAGGCGAGGTCAGGTGGGATGCCCTCATTGTTCATTGGGTGGACAATAGAGGCGATGATATTGATATTGTCAATATCCAATGTTATGGTTGGGGGCGAGTTTAGGGACCGACGGAGTGACTCCGACGTCCGGCGACCCAGCTGAGGAGTCGATTTTCTTTCCTGTCCAAGGTCGTGCTCATGAGAGCATCGGTAACCCGAACACACTAGAAATGACGGTGATGCACTGGCTCCCGGACGCTGGTCGAGCTCGAACCATGACCACGGACGAGCTGCGCGAGCGCTTTCTGATCCAGGGGCTGTTTCAGCCTGGACTCGTCAACCTCCGGCTCGTCGATCTCGATCGCGTGGTCCTCGGCGGTGTGGTGCCAACGACCGCCTCCCTGCGACTCGAGGCACCTGAGGAATTGCGCGCCGGCACCTTCTGCGAGCGGCGTGAGCTCGGCGTCCTGAACATCGGTGCGCCGGGTACGGTGACCGTCGACGGTGTCGCGTATCCGCTCGGCCCGCGAGATCTCGTCTATGTGGGCCGCGGCAGTCGGGACATTCTGTTCTCGAGCGCCGACCCGGCGCGGCCGGCGCGCTTTTACATAGTCAGCTATCCCGCGCACGCGATCCATCCGACCGCGGCGGTGACCGCGGCGGTCGCTCAGGGCGCTGCGATTGGCGCCGCCGAGACGGCGAATCGCCGACGCGTCGCGCGCTACGTCCACGCCGACGGCGTTCAGAGCGCGCAGCTCGTCATGGGTATGACGGCGTTGGAACCTGGCAGCGTGTGGAACACGATGCCCCCGCACACGCACACACGGCGCACGGAAGTCTACCTGTACTTCGATCTGCCCGCGGACGCCGTCGTCTTTCATTTGATGGGCGAGCCGGCGGAGACGCGGCATCTCGTCGTCCGCGAGGGCACCGTCGCGCTGTCGCCTGGCTGGTCGATTCACGCCGGGTGCGGCACGACGAGCTACGCCTTCTGCTGGGCCATGGGCGGCGAGAATCAGGACTACGCGGATATGCAGACCGTCGCCCCAGCTAGTCTTCGATGAGCAACCTCATGATCTCTCTTCGAGGCGCGATCTTCTTCGCCGCTGCCGGCGCGGGTGCCGCCCGAGCGCAAGGATCACTGGCGGCGCACGTGACCATTCGCGCCGACAACCCGCTGGCTCTCGTGCGACGCGACGAGACCGTCAGCGTCCCATGGGCGGACCTCACGCGGAAGCTCACCGGAATTTCCGCGGCCGACGTTCGCGTGCTCGACGCGGAACATCGCGAGATCGCGTCGCAGGTCGTCGACGACGATGGCGACGGCACGCTCGACGCGATCATCTTCCAGGGCGACTTCGGCGCCAAGGAAACGCGCCACTTCACCATCGAAGCCGCGGCGCCGACGCGGAAGTACGAGTCGAAGGTCGCGGTTCGGCACGATGAGCCGCGCGACGACATGGCGTGGGAGAGCGATCGCGTCGCGTTCCGGATCTACGGCGAGGGACTGAAGAAGACGCCGCAAGCGATGTCGAGCAGCGGCATCGACGTTTGGAACAAGAGGACGCGCGCGCTGATCGTCGAGAAGTGGTACACGAAGAAGGAGTCTTACCACATCGATACCGGCGAAGGCGCCGACTTCTACGACGTCGGCGAGACGCTCGGCAACGGCGGGACTGCCGGCTGGGCAAAGGACACCATCTGGCGCGCCGACAACTTCAAGGCATGGCGAGTGATCGCCACCGGTCCGATCCGCGCGGTGTTCGAGTTGAAGTACGATCCGTGGAACGTCGGCGGCACGCCCGTCTCCGAGATCAAGCGCATCGCCATCGACGCAGGTTCAAACCTCTACAAGGCAACCAGCATCTTCAGCACGCCGAAGGGCGGAAGCCATCGCGTACGTCATTGGCACGGTGAAGCGACCAGGGATGGTCGGCACCATGAGCAGCAACAACACGTGGGCGTGGGTCACGGGCTGGGGACCGGTCGCGCCGGGCAACGGCGGCCACGGTGAGATGGGAACCGCCGTTCTGATTCAGGCTCGAACTGTAACCCAATGGCAAGAAGCGTTCGGGCACTACTTGGCCGTGAGCACGGCGACGTCGGGCAAACCGGTCGTGCACTACATCGGCGCCGGCTGGACGGACAGCGGGGATTTTCCCACCCCGCAGTCATGGTGGCGCTATCTCGACGAGATGGCACAGCGCATTGCCGCGCCGGTTCGCGCAACCATCGAAGACTCTCGACCGTAACACCTTCGAAATCATTGACAATATCAATTCCGGCGCCACAACGTCCCACCTATTTTCCCGTCTAGGCCTCCCCCCGCCGCCCCCGCTCCATTGCGACTCGACGCCAACGCCCCGGTACCACTGTACCAACAGGTCGCCGCCGACATTCGGCGGCGAATCGTCTCGGGCAACATGCCGGTCGGCGTGCAGATTCCGCCGCACAAGGACCTCGCGACCGAGTACAGCGTATCCGTCATCACGATCAACAAGGCCCTCTCCGGACTCGTCAGCGAAGGGCTTCTCTATAGTCACGTTGGACGCGGCACCTTTGTCATGGTCCGCCCAGCGTCGACGTCGGGCATCGCGGCGCCAACGACGATCGGGTTCGTGCTCAGAGATCTGAGCAGCCCGTTCTTCTCGCTCGTCGCGCACGGCGCACAGCAGCGCGCGGACGCCCTCGGCGTCGGACTTCTGTTCGCGTCGAGCTCCAATCGCCTCGACCGCGAAGAAGAGCAAATCAAGCGACTGCGCCTGCTCGGCGTTCATGGTTTCATCATCGTCTCGATGAGCCGCACGTTTCGGCTGAACGAAGCGATTCAGGCGCTGCACGACACGGATTTTCCGTACACCATGGTGTCCTGGACGGCCGGTGACGACGTGCCGTTCGTCGGCTTGGACTTGGCCGCCGCGGGCGAGCTCGCCGCGCAGCATCTCCTGTCACTCGGCTGCCGCAAGTTCGGCTACCTCATCGATCGCGTCGGCAGCCTCAATGGCGAGCTCCGAATGAGCCGGTATCGTGGTACGATCGAGGCCGCCGGCTTCGAGATCGATCCAGCGTTCATCTTCGAGCACGCCTTCCCCGGCGAGTGGAACGACTACAAGTCCGGCTACGCGGCCGGCGAGGCGATCGCACAACTCGCATCGCGGCCCGAAGCCATGTACTGCTTCAATGACCTTGGCGCCCTCGGTCTCGAGGACGCGCTGCTCGACGCCGGGCTTCGCGTTCCTGGCGACGTCGCGATCGTCGGCATCGACGACATCGAGCTCGCGGCGCGCGCGCGCGTACCGTTGACGACGGTACGGCAACCGGTCGACATCATCGGCGCGCGTTCGGTCGACAACGTCCTCGCGCGGCTTCGCGGCGAACGCCCGACCGTGCGCCAACTGCTCGAGCCGGAGCTCATCATCCGCGCCTCGACCGGGACTCCCGTCGACGTGGCAGCCAAGTGACGCCCAACAACCGATGGTTTGTGTCCGCCGCGGACGTCGCGTGGGACGCGACCGGCGATGGCGTGCGGCGGCAAGTCTTGGGGCATGGCACGGAGCTCATGATCGTTCGCGTCGAGTTCAAGGCGGGAGCGATCGGCGCGCTGCACCAGCATCCGCACCGGCAGGCGACGTATGTCGTCGCCGGACGGTTCGACGTCACTGTGGGCGACGAAACGTCTCAACTCGTCGCCGGCGATTGTTTTTACGCGGCGGGGGACGTCGTGCACGGCGTGCGCGCGCTGGAAGACGGCGCGCTGATCGACGTCTTCACGCCCGTCCGAAAGGATTTTCTCATGCCGGGGCTCTGGTAGCGCGACCCGCCGTCATCCTGAGCTGGACGCGCCGTCATCCTGAGCTGGACACGCCGTCATCCTGAGCTGGACACGCCGTCATCCTGAGCTGGACACGCCGTCATCCTGAGCGAAGCGAAGGATCTGCTGTCATTCGGAGCGAAACCAATGGTGACGCGATTTCCCTGTCTCTTGGCCGCCTGTTCGTTGCTCGGTCTTGCAACGCTCACGGACGCGCGACGCATGAGCGCACAAGGCGTTCCCCGCACGATCCTCATGCGTGGAGATCGCCTCGCCGAATCGAAGCGGCTCTTCGCGAGCCACGAACCGTCGCTCACAGCAACCTTCGATGCCGTGATCGCGTCGGCGCGTTCGGCGCTGGCGGCGGCGCCGCTTTCGGTCATGCAGAAAGGGCGCATCCCGTCGAGTGGCGACAAGCACGACTACATGAGCATGGCGCCCTACTTTTGGCCTAATCCCGCCACACCGAATGGACTGCCGTTCGTGCAGCGCGACGGCGAGATGTATCCGGAGAGTCGCAAGGACCACGATGGGTTGCGGTTGCAGCAGACGGTGAGTCGCGTTCATGCGCTGGCGCTCGCGTGGTATCTCACCGGCGACGCGCGCTACTCGGAGGGGGCGGCCAAGCATCTCCACGTCTTCTTTCTCGACACCGCCACGCGGATGAACCCCAACCTGCGTTTCGCGCAGGCGGTGCTCGGCGTCACCGAGGGCCGCAGCTACGGCATCATCGACACCCGCGACATGCCGGAGCTCGTCGACGCGCTCCGGCTACTCGAGAACGCGCCCGGCTGGAGCCGGGGGGACATGAACGGCATGGTGGCGTGGTGCCGCGCCTATCTCACGTGGCTGTTAGAGAGTAAGAATGGAACGGACGAGCGCGCGGCCACGAACAACCATGGCGTGTTCTATGACGAACAGGTGGCCGCCCTCGCGTTGTTCGTCGGCGATACCGCGCTCGCCACAAAGACCATTGGAGAGAGTGGAAAAGCCCGAATCGCCAGCCAGATTGACGCCGACGGGAAACAGAAGCGTGAGCTCGACCGCACGCGTCCCCTCCACTACACCCTTTTCAATCTCGAAGCCTTCACCATGCTCGCCGAGATGGGCCGTCACGTCGGTGTGGACCTTTGGCACTACACCGCGCCAGAAGGCGGCAGCATCGAAAAGGCGATTCTGTTCGTCGCGCCATATGCTGACCCGGCGGTGAAGTTCCCGAAGGCGGACGTCGCCGAGCAAGGACCTGGCGAGTTCCTTCCTCCGCTGCGACGAGCCGCGGCGCAACTGGGCGACTCGGCGTTTGCGCGCGCCATCGACCAGGTGCCCATCGAGCTCCGGACCAAAGATCCCGAGGCCTTGAACTTCCCTCTCGATGCCGTGGCCAAGCGTGCGCTCGACCGCGCCGCGGACCAATTGAGACGGACGGCGACGGCGCTCGATCCCGCGAATGGGTATCCGCGTTCGACCCGTCCCGACGGCAACTATGACCAGCGCGCCGCCAGCGAATGGACGAGCGGCCTCTTCGCCGGAACCCTCTGGTCGATGTACGAGGACACTCATGCGCCCGAGTGGCGCCAGCTGGCCGAGCGGTGGACGAACGGACTCGAGGGCAACAAGAACGTCACGACGTCCCACGACCTCGGCTTCATGATCTTCGACAGCTTCGGTCGCGGATTTCTTCTCACCGGTGATTCGCACTATCGCGACGTCGTGCTCCAGGCCAGCCGATCGCTCGTGACGCGTTACAACCCGCGGGTCGGCGCCATCAAGTCATGGGATACCGAGCGCGCACCCGATGCGAGACGGGATTGGAAGTATCCCGTGATCGTCGACAACCTGATGAATCTCGACATGCTGTTCTGGGCGGCACGGCACGGCGGCGACAGCGCATGGTTTCGCATTGCCGAGCGTCATGCGCTCACGTCGGCCCGGGCACACGTGCGCGCCGACGGCAGCACGGCGCACGTGGCGCTCTTCGATCCGGCCACCGGTGCGCTCGAGCGAACGGTCACGTGGCAGGGCGCCTCGGACACGTCGGCGTGGGCACGCGGACAAGCCTGGGCGATTCACGGGTTCACCGCAGCCTATGGCCGCACGAAACGACCGGAGTTGCTCGTCGCCGCGCGGCGAACGGCGGATTGGTTCATTGCTCATCTGCCGGCGGACGGTGTGCCGTATTGGGATTTTCGCGCCCGCGACGATTCCCCAGACAGAGCGCGATGCGTCCGCCGCGGCGATTGCCGCGTCAGGGCTGTACGATCTCGCCCGATATGTCGATGCCGGCGCGAGCGATCGCTATCGCGCGACAGCTGATCGGATCGTCGCGTCACTCGCGTCCAGTTACATGGCGCCACCGACGCCGCGGGGCGCGATCCTCGCGCATTCCACTGGCGCGCGACCGGCGGAGTCGGAGGTCGACGTGGGCTTGGTCTACGCCGACTACTTCTTCGTCGAGGCGTTGCTTCGACGAACGGGGCTGTCGCTCGAGCCGCGGTAGCTATCGTGCAACTGCGCCCGAGCACGCCGACCGTCGTGGTGACGATGGACGATGGGACGGTACTCAGCTGTACTCCGCAGCAGATCGGGGAGCCCGACGCGCGGCGCATCCGGTGGATGATCGCCGACGCGGCGGGACACGAGCACGCCGGACCGCCCTACCACGGATTCAGCTCGCAGACCGACGTTCATCGACTGATCTGCGACTGGTGGGAGGCGAGTCGCCCCAAATGACGAGCCGAGGCTCGCCGCGCGACGAAGGTTCTCGGCTCTTTGTCGCAGTATCGTCCGTCCGTCGGTGACCGTGTCCGTCAGTGATTCGCTTGTCGTTGCGGCATCCCTCGAAAGTGATAGTGGGGACCGGACATCCGGCGTATGGCCGCCGGGATGATCGAGCGCTACTCTTTTCGTATGAGGCATCCGCGCTCGTCGTGCCGGTCTGGGTCTGATGGCTGAGGCTGCACCGACGTCCATTCGTGTCCTGCTCGCCGACGACCATACGATCGTGCGGAGCGGCGTGTCACAGATTCTCAACGACCAGCCGGACATCGAGGTAGTCGCGCAGGCGGCTGACGGCGCGTCCGCCGTCGCGCTCTTCCGACGTGAGCGGCCCGACGTCTCGCTGGTCGACCTCAGGATGCCGGCGCTCGACGGCGTTCACGTCGTGGAGCAGATTCGCCGGGACTATCCCGACGCCGTGGTCGTCGTTCTCACGACATTCGACACCGACGACGACATCGACCGTGCACTCGGCGCCGGCGCGAAGGCCTATTTACTGAAGGACGTTTCACCGGCCGATCTCGTCGCCTGCGTCCGGACCGTCCACAACGGAGGGACGTGGGTCTCCCCCGCCGTCGCGTCCAAGCTTGTCGCGCGGATGACGCGCGTGCAGCTCACGCTGCGTGAGATGGGAGTCCTACGACTCGTAGCGGGCGGCAAGTCGAACCGGGAGATCGGCGAGACCCTGAGCATCAGCGAGGGCACGGTCAAAATTCATCTGACGCATCTCTTCGAGAAGCTCGGGGCGACGAGCCGGACGGAAGCCGTTGCCAAAGCCGTCGAGCGCGGGTCTGATCCGCTTCGGATCATGAGGAGTCGCGGAATGGAGACGTTCGCGCCGAACGCGGGGTCTCGCGAACCCCGACCGGACACTCTTCCGTCTCGTCGACGCGAACATCATCGGCGTCGCGACGTGCGATGCCGAGGGCCGCATCCTCGAGGCCAACGAGGCCTTTCTGGACATGTTGGGCTACAGCCGCGACGATCTCGCGTCAGGACGACTCGCCTGGCGCGAGCTGACGCCGCCCGAGTGGGAGGACGTCAGCATGAAAGCCGTAGCCGAGATACAGGCCACCGGCCGCTGTTCACTCTTCGAGAAGGAATATTTCCGGAAGGACGGCACTCGCGTCCCCATCCTGATGGCCTCGGCCGCGATCGACGAGGCGCGGCGCCAGATCGTCGCCTTCGTGCTCGACCTGACGCCACGCAAACGGGCCGAAGACGCGCTCAAGCGAAGCGAGACCTACCTCGCCGAGGCACAACGGCTGACGCATACGGGCAGTTGGGCCGCGAGCCCGGGGGCAGAGCGCGCGACGTACTGGTCGGAGGAGACGTTTAGAATATTCGAACGGTCCCACTCGGCTGGCCTGCTGGACCATGAGGGCTTGCTGGGATTGATGCACCCCGCCGATCGCGCGGGATACCGGTCTGCCGTCGGCGAAGCGCTTCGCGCGCGACACGATTTCTCGGTCGATTTTCGAATCGTGCTCGCGAACGGCACAACGAAGCACCTCCATAAGATCGGACACCCGATTCTCGATGAGGCGGGTGGGATCGTGGAATGGGTCGGCACCCTCGTCGACGTCACCGAGCGCAAGACCGTCGAGGAGGAACGAGACCGAGTACAGCGGCTCGAGAATGAACGCGAAGCGGCGATCGTGAGCGAGCGCACTCGCCTGGCGGGGGAGATTCACGATACGCTGGCCCAAGGCCTGGCGATGATCGTGATGCAGCTCGCGGATGCCGAGGCCAAGCTTGGGCCGGAATGGTCGCGCGCGGAGAAGCCGCTCTCCATGGTCCGCGAGCTTGCGGTCGAGAGCCTGGCCTATGCCCGACGTTCGGTCAATATGCTTCGGCCGAACATTGGCACTGGCGGGGTGGCGCGGTCCATTCGCGATGTCGTCGACAGTCTCGCCAGGCACTTTGGAGGCTCGATGGGTCTCACCGTCAACGGGGACGGTCTCATGTTCGACGCAGCCGTCGAGTCGGCGCTCACGGGCATTGCTCGAGAGGCGATCACGAATGCGGTGAAACACAGCAGCGCGAGGCGTATTGCGGCGGAGCTCGACTTCGCGAAGAACGGCGCCGTGCGCTTGGTCGTGTCGGACGACGGGATCGGCTTCGATCCGACTGCCGTCCGCACGGACTCGTATGGCTTGGTCAGTATGCAGGAACGCGCAGCTCGCGGTCGCGTCGCGCTCACGTTCGTCACGGAGCCGGGCGCCGGCACCACGATCGTTGCGAGTTGGTCGCCGGAGAACGTCGGGATCATGCCGAGCGGCGCATAGTCGGTTTAGACGGTCGCCGCCGGGACGGCGACGGCGGACCAGTCCTGCCCGCGAGCCCAGGTGCTGAAACGGTGCCAGTCGACTTCGGGATAGAGCGATCGAAGGCCGACCACGTCCGCGTCGTATCCCACGCGGTCGAACCACTCGTACATCCGCGCGAGATCTTCGTTGTACGGTCGCACCGTCTCGAGCGAAAGCGCCGTGTACTCGATGTGCCGGCCTACCACCTCACTGATGACCGCAACCGTCGTCGTGAGCGTCAGCTCATCCGACGCGAGGTCGATTCGCTTGCCGAGAAAGCTGTCTCGGCGTTCGATGACGAGCGCGGTGAACTGCGCGATGTCCGCGACCGCGATCTGTTGGAGCCGACGCGTCGCCGGCACTGCCAGCGCGACCGACCCGTTTGCGATGCCGGCCGCCATCCAGTCGGCCAGAAAGTTTTCCATGAAGAAGACCGGCGCGACGATCGTGAACGGCACGCCCGACCGTCGTAGTTCCTGCTCGACCTCGAACTTGCTGTCGAAATGCGGAATGCCTGTCGCCCGGTCGGCGCCGGCCACGGACGAATAGACGAGATGCTTGACGCCCACGGTCGACGCCGCGCGAACGATGTTGATGCCCCAGTGTGTTTCCGCTTTATCGCCGCTCTCGAACGGCGTCGACATGGCAAAGACGGTGTCGACGCCACGTGCGGCGCGATCGAGACTTCCCTGATCCTCGAAGTCCCCCGGAACAATCGTGACGCCGCGCTCCGCGAGGGCCGCGGCCGCAGGCGACTCCGGCTTCCTGGTCAGCGCGCGAACCGAGTGCCCTCGCGCGAGCAGTTCGCGGACCAGATGACCGCCTTGTTTCCCCGTGGCGCCCGTCACCAGCACGTTCAATTTGCTAGACATGTCTGTTTACTCATTCTTGAAGTAGGCGTTCCGTGAGTACGATCTGGATGACTTGTGGGACGGTCTCGAGACGCGCCCAATCGCGTTGAAGCTCGCACGCCAGCGCCGCCCAGCTTACCGGCTGTCCTCCGGCAAGAGCCACACGCTCGAGGCCCGCGCGATGCGCTTCGACCGACGTGCCGCCGATCGCGTCGACGACGGGATAGACCTCGAAGCCTTCCCGAAGCGCGTCGAGCGCCGGAAACGCCATGCAGACCTCGGTCCACAAGGCGCAGGGGATGAGTTTCCGCCGACCGGTGCTTCGCACAGCCGCAACAAAGTCGCCGTCTTCCCATGAGTTGATGCTCGTCCGATCGATCGGCACGTTGCCGTCGAGCAGCGCAGCGAGCTCTGGAATGGTGGGCGTCCCGCGGCCGGATGCCACGTTGATCGTCGAATGAACCGAGCAGCGCCGCATTGTCCGGCGTGATGAGATGATCCGCGCGTGGATCGCGCCGTGTTCCAGTGCTCATGAAAACAACCGCTCGGTGAGAAAGGCTCCGATTGCGGCGAGTGCCTGTCGAGCCGCGTCGAATTCGCGTATACCGGTGACGAATCCGTGCGGCATTCCCATCCATACGTCCAGCTCGGCGTCGATGCCCGCCGCGACGGCGCGCTCCACGTAACGGCGCGAGTCGTCGAGCAACACTTCGTCGTCTCCAACGTGAACGCGGATTGGAGGCAGGCCGCTCAAATCACCATACAAAGGCGACGCCAGAGGATTCTTCGGATCGGCGTTCCCCAGATACGAAGCGACCAGTCCGGCGGCCTGGGACTTGGTGAAGTACGGATCCGCTTCCGCTCGAGTCTGATAGCTCTCGCCGGTCAGTGCGAGGTCGGTCACCGGCGAGATTGCAACGGCGCCGACGGGAGCGACGCCCCTTTGTAGCCGTGCGCGGAGGCGATCGATAGAAGAACAAGGGCCAGATTGCCTCCGGCCGAATCGCCGGTCACAGCGATCTTGCTGATCCCTGTGTCGACCAGTCCTCGATAGCATGCCTCGACGTCCGTGACCGCGGCGGGAAAGAGATGCTCGGGGGCGAGCCGATATTCGGGGATGAACGCATCAGCTCCAGCGCTCGATGCGAGGTGCCCGACGTAGTTCCGGTACGCGCCGGCGGTTCCGAAGTTGAACCAGCCACCATGCACGTGAATGATCGCCGCGCCCTTCCTCGGCCGCGCTGGTTTCGCCCACCAACCAGAGATCTCCCCGACGGTATCGGCTTCGAAGGTCACATCCGCGGGAGTCGCGACTCGCTCCATGATGTCGTCGAACGGACCGCGGGCAGCCGTGCCTGCGAGCTTGCCTTTCACTGCTGCGACGCCGGCTCGGAGAGCGGTCGCCACGACGGAATCCTCTTGGCTGAGCGGATGAACGGCCAGCCAAGGCGGTTTCGCGGCCGCGTCACCGAGCGGCCGAGGCTGCGTTGTGCTGTCTCTCACGGATGAACCTGGGAACCGAAGCCAAGGTCGAGGCGAACCGACTCCATCACCCAGAACACCGTATTCGCGGTGTACACGTCGGCCGCGGCCAACACGCCCGTGTACTTGGCGACGACCGGCGCCGCGGCCGTCTCCGTCACCTCGTCGAGATATCCCTTTACCCCGGCCCATGCGTTCTCGCCGTACTTCTGGAAGTACCGCGTCGGATCGACCGTGCTGATCGCCGTCTTCACGTTGGCGACGACGTCGGCCATGTACTGTTGGTGGAGAGTGACGTCCTCGCGGGTGCCGAGCTTGCCGAGGTGACCGCCGATGAAGTGCTTCCACGGATAGGCCAGTGCTTTGGCCGGAGCCTCGATGTAACCTGGAATGTCCTCGCTGAGATTGGCCACAGCGAACGGCGCCCAGCCCACGTTGACGATGTCGATCAGCATCAGCGTGTCGTGCGCCGGCAGGTGGATGTAGATGTTGTCCGGCGAGTGATTGCTGCCGAGCCAGGCGAGCTCGATGCGCTCGCCACCGATCTCGAGTGTGCGGCGATCCTGGAATGTCTCCTCAGGCGCGGGCCGGGCCGAGTCGTTGTCGCGCAGCAAGAGCCGGCGCGTCTCCTCATGGCCGATGCGGGTGACGCTCTTGTCGAACAGCGACGATGCGCCGGCGTGGTCGGCGTGATGATGCGAGTACACGAGGTGCGTCACCTTGTTGCTCACGCCGTTCTCGGCAGCGATCTGGTCCACCGCGCGCTGGATGTTGCCGCCGATGGTCGGCGGCGCGTCGAGCAACACGACGCCGTCGCGCGTCGTCAAGAAGGCTGACTGGTAAACCCCGTCCGTGATCCAGTACAGGTTTCGCTCGACGCGGCCGGCGTAGAACCCCTGCTCGTTGAGCGCTGGGCCCAGCGCCGATCGCGGAACTGGCGCATAGTCCGGCAGGTCCCGAGTGCTGGGAGCGCCCAGCGTCGCCGATTTCGCAGGTTGCGTTTCGGGCAGTGTTTTCACGGCATCCTCCGTGGCACGTGATCGTTGGCTCGCGACTGGCGCGTATGTTGTCACCGGCCGATCCCGCGCGACAATCCGGCAAACGGCCAAAACGACATATGACGTTCGTCGACGTCTGCTCGGCCAAACGGCGAACACCTTCGATGTCTCGCCCGCGATCCCGCACGAGAGCGCTCAGGAGCTTGACGGGTAGCTGTACATTT
>CAVPIP010000007.1:0-368364 GCA_963705025.1 uncultured Gemmatimonadaceae bacterium
TGACGTTCCGGATCGTCGCGACGACGTTGAGGCAGACACGCCCGACTCAGTAGAGCGACGGATGGAGGAGTTCGCCGAAGGCTTTTGAGGCGCACCGGAAGGCCGTGGCCACGATCTACGCGAAGCTGTCCGAGTGCCAAGCGACTATGGGGCAGTCGATTCCGTGGGTTCGCGAGATCCTCGACCAACTCGCCACCGCCCGCCACGACCTTGAGCATACGGAGATCCGCGAGGACGATTGCAATCGCGCGCTAAACAATGCGAATGCGCTGATCGGGCACCTCGAAGCCGAGGTCGACTTGCACGCGCTTTCGTTGGCCCGTCTCCGCGAGGAGGGAGAGGCGAGCCGGCGAGACGCGGAACGGTGGGCGTACATCCGACAAATTCTCCATGAGAATACGTGGGGGCAACCCGGCTGGACAGACGTCACAGCATACACGTTCAAGATTCCGGGCCTCAAGAAATCCGACGCAACCGTCAAGGAGATCATCGACGCCGCTCGCTCCTCCCGCGAGACCCCACTGGAGACGCAACGTGATTCGGAGACGCATCGTGCAGTTCGTCGTGACGGGCGCGGTCGAGCGCACCCAGTATCGCGAGCGACTCTACGCGCTCGCGGACGACGGGTCCATGTGGCGCATGGACGACCCCGATCTCGCCAATGGCCGTGGAGTACGGCGCAGCCCGAAACGATCCACCGCATGGCTGAGGATTCGGGCGGCTGCCCGGTATCGCGGTCCCCAGCGAGAGGGGTCCAGGGAATGAGTCCAAAGCCTCACGTCGCGAATCCGGACGGACGCGCCCATGGCTGAGCGAGCGTACGTGCCTGAGCCGGTCGACTGGTCCTTCACGTATCGCGTGCGCGATACGCGGATCGCGTTCGCCCATCAGCAGAAATACGGGCGAATGACGGCCGAACGGTATGGTGCTATGTTCATCGTCCGCTCGCCGGTCAACTATCACGCGGAAGCCTTCGCGGCCGTGCTCCTCGCCTCGCTCGACTTCGATCCGCCGACGATTCGGATGACGGACGGAGGCGCACGCTGATGGCCCTCGAGTACTCCATCACCGAGCTGCCGGCGGTCTGGCCTGGCAAGAAGACGAGTTCTCGCAAACGCGCCCCGTTCAAGACGCAATGGGCGCGCACGATCGAGCTCCTCGAGCGCGAGCTGAAGACCTCGGCGCGCGGAAAGTCGAATTCGCATGCGCGATCCGGATGGGCGATCTCCGGCAGGACGGGCAGCTGCGCGCCGACGCGCGACCTGGCCCGGCGGTGATCGTGTCATTCCTGGATCGCGATGGCCACCGCCAGGCGTATCCGTGCGACACGTTCGCGTGGTGGCAGGACAATCTCTACGCGATCGCCATCGTGCTCGAAGATCTCCGTCGCGCGGAACGCTACGGCGTGCAGTCCGCACTGCTGCGCGCGGGCTTTAAGGCACTCCCTGCCGCTGGCGCCACGGTACCGACGCTCTCGACCAATCAAGCGGCGACACTGATCGCGCGACTTGTGGGCAGTGCAGACGCGTCGGCGCGCGCCGGTGAGATCCTCGCCAATCCGTCGAACGCGGAGTTTTGCCTCCGGCTCGCGAAGGCGAAAACGCATCCCGACGCCGGCGGGCGCAACGAAGATTGGACCCTCTTGCAGGAGGCCGAACGGATCGTTCGCGCGCATCACGGAGTTGCTGCATGACGCTCGACGAACGCATCGCCATCGCCGAGGAAGCGCAGCGCCTCGAGGCCGCCGGCGCCGACTGGCGGGCGCATCACGTCGCCGCGGTGCTCGACTGCGCGATCTCGACGATCTACGTGACGCCATGGCTCATGCGCATCTCGCGGCGCGTCGGCAAACGCGGCCGCCGGTGGACGCCGGCCGAAGTGCGCCGCGCGCAGCTGATCGCCTCGAGCGCTGGCGCCGCGGCGTCGATCGCCCTCATGCGCACCGGGAGCTGATCGCATGGTCTTCCGCGCGAAGGGATCGAGAACGTTCAAGCTCCGCGTCGAGCATGCCGACGGGAGGAGCGCGACGCTATCAACCGGATGCATCCTCGAGAAGGACGCCGACGACGTCGAGACGATCGTCCGTCGATGGCAAGGCCGGAAGGGCAAGCAGTACGCGCGCCAGGACGTCATCGACGCGCTCGTCGCGAAACGCATCCGGCTGATCGAGGCGTACGAGGCATCGATCGCCGGCACGCTCGAGCAGCTGCTCGGCGCGCACCCGGCGACCGAGCCGTCGGTCGACTTGCTGCCGCTGATCGATGCCTGGCACGACGACAAGGCGAAGGCGCGCCGCGGCGGTGGCCAGGCATCGGTCTATAAGGACCAGGTCCTGACGTTGTTTCCCCAGCGGCCGCTCACGCTCGCGATGTTCACACGCAAAGAGGTGTGGGCGCGCATCGACGCGCTCAACGTCGAAGCGCCGACAAAGAACCGGTATCGCTCGGCCGCGAGCTCGCTCGCAAAATTCCTCGTGAAGCGCGAGCTGCTCGAGCGGAACTTCGTGCGCGACATCGACGGCTACGGCGAGCACGATCCGCGACTGGTGTACTACGAGATCGATGATGCGAAGCGACTGATCAAAGCGTTGGCGCAGCCATACGCCGGCATCGCCGCGTTCGCGCTGGCGTTCTGTGCGGAGTGGGCGGCGATCGATCAGCTCCGCATCGGCGACATCGCGCTGACCGACGACCCGGTAATCGCGCACGTGCGCGGGAAGAAGCGGAGCTGGCGCGATCGGTACGTGCCGCTGGTCCCTGAACTCGCCTGGGCGCTCAAGTACCTGAAGCCGCTCCTCGTCGGGAAGTTCCAGGGCGCGCTGGTGTTCGATGGCGTGCCCGAGTGGCGCGCGATCGACGAACAGCGCGCGGCCGCGGCGATGCTCAAGCTGGTCGCGATCGGCGAAGAGCACTTTGGGCCGCACTCGATCCACGATTGGCGACAGACGCACGCCGTTGCGCTGCTGCGCTGGGGCTACAACGAGCAGATCGCGGCCGACCATCTGGGCCATAAAAACACCATGCTCGTGCGTCAGAACTACGGTCGGTTCAAGCCGACAAAGTACGACTATGCGAAAGCGGCTGTGCGGGAAACTGTGCGGCCGTCCGCTACCAAATCCGCTACTACCTCAAAGAAGAACTTGAAGCGAGGGGGCGTAAGTCGATGAAATACAATGACCCGGGCGGGTCTCGAACCCGCGACCTACGGATTAAAAGTCCGTTGCTCTACCAGCTGAGCTACCGGGTCGGTGATGCATCAAACTTCGCCTGCTAGAACTACCTAGACAACTCGTTGACCGACGGTCGGGCCCTGGTTGTCCGGCGCAGTGGCTAGTGCCTGGTGCCTGGGAGCCAGTTGCCGACACCAGGCACTGAGCGCCAGCCACGAGTCACTTCTTCTCGGCATACCCGCTTTGCCGACGCCACGCCTCCTCCTTAGCCACGAGCTCGGGCGAGAAGCTCTCGCCGAAATCCGACGCCTCGAACACCTGGCGGATCTCCACTTCCTCGCCGTTGCGGAAGGGCGCCCGCTCGAGCCACTCGATCGCCTCCTCCTTCGACTTCACCTGCCAGATCCAGAAGCCGGCGACCAGCTCCTTCGTCTCGGCGAACGGCCCGTCGATGACCGTCTTCTTTCCGTTCTTGTCGAACCGCACGCGGGCACCCTTCGAGCTTGCCTGAAGCCCTTCGCCGGCGAGCATCACGCCCGCCTTCAGCAGCTCGTCGTTGAAGTTGTCCATCTCCGTGAGCTCTTCCTTGGCGGGCATGCGGCCGGCTTCCGATTCCTTCGACGCCTTTACGATGACCATGAAGCGCATTGTGGTTTCCTCAGGTTGGCGGGCCGTCGGATGGCGAGGCTGCCGGGCTGGCCTGTCGCCAACCCGTCGCCGCGCCAACCGCCAACCCGGTTCGTACAGGCGTCGAACGAGCACGCCAGGAATCGACACGCCGCCGGTCGATCGTCTCGGCCGCCTCGAAAAGCTGGTCGAACGACTCGATTTCGAACAGGACGTTCTGGAAGCGGTCGATCGCGAATGGATGAGCCGGCACCGCGTCCGAGTCGAAGCGCAGCGCCGCCGCTGTGCAAGGTGTGCCGGAATTGTGCCGACACGCTCGTCAACGCTCAACAAAAAGGAGGGGCCGCCTCTCGACGGTCCCTCGCGTAAGTAGTATTCTCGCAACGTCATCGCCGGCCACGGTCAAACACCGCGCAACGGCTGGCTCGAATCGAGAATCAGCCGAGTTGAGACTGTCCAACACCGAGGGATGCCGCGAGAAGGGAATGTCCGCGACAGAAGACTCGGGCGGATGATTGGGCGAGGCCTGGCCGCTGAGTAGACGGGCGCCGCGCCGCGGTGTATTCATGGAAGCCGGCTTCGCTGCCCGAATTGCCCGGGCCTGTCGGCGGGTCGCGCAACCACGCTCGCCCACTGCAGAAGCGGGCAGAAGTAGAGTCTCATGACGACTGTTCTCGTACTGTTGGGTGTCGCCGCCGTTCTCGCCGCAGTTGGGCTCATCCGGTGGATCATCGACCGTCGGTATGCCGCGACGCGCCGGCTTCCGCCGCTTTTCATCCCGGTCACCCCTGTCGGGCAGCGCGATTCGCTCGGCCTGGCGGAGTTGCGCCGGGCGGATGCGCGGGAGCGCGTCGCGCAGGGCGAGGCGCTTCGGCGAGGTCTGGCGGACTTCCCGCCGCCGGTCGACGAGATCGACGAAGAAATGCCATCGCCGATGGAGACCATACGTTTCGTCCGACCTGCGGATGAGCCCGTACAACTCCTCCCCGGCCGCCTCGAAGTGCTGGCGGGCACGACGCTCCACCGCGAGATTCGGTTTGTTCGCTTTTCCGGCAAGCCGCTGCACCTCTTCGTCGGGCGTGACGCCGGTCCCACACCGCAATACGTTGGACTTGGCTCCCCCACCGTGAGCCGTCGCCACGCGCGTTTTGCCTACGCCGATGGCCGATGGCTCGTGAAAAACCTTTCACAAACCAATCCGCTCGTCGTGAACGACGACGAGTTGTCCAACAAGGATGATGAGCGGCCGCTGGTCGACGGCGACCGACTCGAGCTTGGCGAAGTCGTACTCCGGTTCCACACGCAATAGGAAAACGACGACGCGGAAGACGCTTTCCCGTCGCGGATCAATCCCTGGAATGAGCTCCGAACCCTCACCGGCACAACACGCCGCACTCGACGCCGACTTTGAGATCCTCCGCGAATTGGGCCGCGGGGGAACCGCCCTCGTCTACCTGGCGAGAGAGCGTTCCACGGGCGCCGAGGTGGCCATCAAGCTCATTCGCTCCAAATACATCGAAGACGAAGAGGCGGTCGCGCGCTTCGACCGAGAGGCGCGCTTCGTAGCGCAGCTCGATCACCCGAACATCGTACCGGTCCGCGCGGTTCTCGATTTGGGGAGCTCGGGCATGGCGCTCGTGATGGCGCATGTCGACGGCCGAACGTTGCGCCAGATCATCAGGGCCGAAGGCCGCCTCAGCGCGGCGCGCACCGAGCAGGTCTTGCGCGACATTGGAAGCGCGCTCGGGGCGGCACACGCCAAAGGCATCGTCCACCGCGACGTCAAGCCGGAGAACATTTTCATCGATGCCGGTGGGCGGTCGCTGCTCGCCGACTTTGGGCTGGCGCGATCGATGACGGCCGACACGCAGCTCACCATGACCGGCATCGCCATCGGGACACCGGCCTATATGGCGCCGGAACAGATCGAGGGGGGCGATCTGGACGCTCGCGCCGACGTGTATGGTCTCGGTCTCGTCGCCTGGGAGATGCTGAGCGGTCATCGGCCGTGGGACGGCCAGAGTCTGTACAGCGTGCTGTATCATCAAAAGCACGAGCTCCTCCCCGACGTGCGCGACTTACGCGACGACGTTCCCGACCGCCTGGCCGACGTCATCATCGGCGCGATCGAGAAGGATCGGGACGCCCGCTGGCCGAGCATGCGCGCCATGCTCGACGCACTCGTTGAGTCGCCGCTGCCGCGCCCCTTGCCGCGCCGCACGCCGGTCAGCGTGGACACGACGCGCTTCGTGCGCCCACCGACGCCGGCGTCGCCGGCGACGGCAGTGCCGCCAGTGTTGCCAGTGACTCCGGTGATGCTCGCGTCGGTGCCGCTGGCGTCCGCGCGGACGCAACAAGCACTGCTCGACATCGCCGGCGAGCTCGACGGAAAGCGGAGGTTTCTGGGCTTCCGCCCCGCGCCGTCTCCTTCGCGCCGGCGCACTGCGGTGGCGCTCGGCACCGGGTCCGTCCTCGCCGCCATTGCGATCACGTTTGCCGCCATCCGAGGCTGGCCTCGCGAGGTGCCGCCGCGGTACTCGGTCGTCCCCGCGCCGCAGATGGTCCCCGCCGATGCCCCGAAGCCAGTTCAGATGGGCGCGCCGATAGTGCCGCCAGTCGTTACGGACACGACGCATCCGGCGGCGGCGGACACCGTTCCCGCCGCGCCGCGCGCCGCGCCGAACACCGCGGGCGCGCCTGTGCGCGCGACCGGCGAGGTCGTGCCCACTCAGCCCCTTCCCAAGTCGAATCCGGCGCCGGCCCCGCGGAGTATCGTCGTGGACAGCCCCGCGCAGGCGCGCGCGACGACGACGAACCGCGCGACGCCGAACAGTGCTTCGCCGCGAGTCACACCGCCGGTAATTGCCGCCCCCGTTGCTCCACCTCCACTTGCCCCGAGCATCAGCATCGTCGCGGGGGGAATGCATAGCTGTTTCATGAACGCTGACGGCCGCGCATTCTGCTGGGGCAACAACGATCGCGGACAACTCGGGGATGGGAGCACCGCGCGAGCGGCGATGCCGCTTCTCGTCGGGGCGGACGCCCGGTTCGCGGCGGTCGTCGCCGGGTTGTCCCACAGCTGCGCCCTCACACGCGACGGAGCGGCATGGTGTTGGGGAAGCAACGATCACGGCCAGCTCGGCGATGCGTCGGCCGGTAAGCGATCCGGTCCTGTGCGCGCGGCGGCCCCGCACCGGTTTCGGACGATTGCCGCGGGCGCCGCGCACACGTGCGGACTCGACGCCGACGGAATCGCCTGGTGTTGGGGGTCGAACTCGCACGGCCAGCTCGGGGATAGCATCAACCGCGACAGCGCCGTCCCCGTTCCCGCCGGCGTAGGCGAAACACAGTTTGCGAGCATCGCCGCCGGATGGAATTTCACGTGCGGCATCGGCACGAGCGGACACGCGAGTTGCTGGGGTGAGAATTCGGCCGGCCAGCTCGGGGATGGCACGACGACCGATCGCGACCGACCCGCCCCGGTCCGATCCGATCTCGCGTTCATCTCCATCGGCGCCGGCAGCGCGCATGCGTGCGGTGTGACGGCACAGCATGAGGTCTACTGTTGGGGGCGCAACACGAACGGCCAGCTGGGCGACGGCACGACGATCGACCGGACCACGCCCGTGCGCGTCAGCGGAAGCGTGCATTTCGCCTCGATCACCGCCGGAGCCGTTCACACGTGCGCGGTCGCCGACGACGGCGCGGCGTACTGTTGGGGGCGCAACACGTACGGCCAGTTGGGCAACGGCACCGACACGGACCAGTCGCAACCGACACCGGTCTCGGGTGCACACACTTTCAGCTCGGTGCACGCGTTCGGATCGCACACCTGCGGAGCGACGGTGACGGGCCAGGCGTTCTGCTGGGGATACAACCTGGAGGGTCAGGTCGGCGACGGAACGCGGATCCACCGTACGCGCCCCGTCCCCGTCGAACCGCCGAGCGCCGGACGATGAGCGGAACGGCATTGAGAGTTTTCTCATATCGATTCGTCATTCGTTCAGCCGTAGCGGGGGCTGCGGCGCTCGCCGCGTGGTCCTGCGGGAGCGCGACCGACGGGCCGACCACCAGCGCCGTGGCGTCGGTGGTCGTGACCCCGACCGCGGCGACCCTTCTCGTCGGCCAACAACAGCCGCTGCAAGCGGCGGTCAGTGACGGCGCGGGAAACGCGGTCGCCGGCGCCACCGTGGTGTGGTCGGTCAGGGATGCCGGGATCGCCAGCGTCTCGCCGACGGGCGTGGTGACGGCGCTCGCGATCGGCGCGACCGAGGTGGCGGCAAACGTCAACGGAAAGTCGGCCATCGCGGCGATCACGGTGCAACGTGCACCCGTGGCCAGTGTCGTCGTGCTCCCCCTTCACGTCGATGCGTTCGTCGGCGCACGGACCACGTTCACTGCGATCGCGTACGACGGCGCGGGGATTCAGTTGTCCGGCCGCACATTCATTTGGGCAACGAGCAACACGGCCGTCGCCACCGTCGATGCGGCGGGCAGCGTCACGGCGGTCGCGCCCGGGTCCGCGACGCTCACGGCGACCGCCGAGGGTAAGAGCAACTCGGCGACGATCACGGTGACGCTGACGCCGGTGGCGAACGTCACGGTCACGCCTCCCGTTCTTTCGATGTCCCCGGGGGAAACGACGAGCTTTACCGCGGTCGCGCGCGACTCCGCCGGGAATGTTCTCACCGGGCGGCTCGTGACGTGGTCGAGCTCCAACAATGGCGTCGCTTCGGTGTCTTCCGCCGGCAAAGTGACCGGCATTGCCGACGGGACCGCCACGATCACGGCGAACATCGGCGGCGTTGCCGGCAGCGCAACGCTGACGATCTCCAGTAGTCCCGTCGGAAGCGTGACCGTGCAACCAACGACGCTCACGCTCACTCAAAACACGAGCCAGCAGCTCTCGGCGGTCGTGCGTGACGTCGACGATCAGATCCTGCCGCGCCTCGTCACCTGGAGCACGAGCAACCCCGGTCTCGCGACGGTGACGGCGGCCGGCGTCGTCGCCGGTCTCAATCCGGGCGCCGTCACGATCACCGCCACGAGCGGCGGCCAGTCCGGCACAGCGGATGTGACGGTCGTCAAAGCGACCGTGATCTCGCTGACGCTGCAACCGTCGCCGGCGAGCATACGAGTGGGGACCACGATGACGGTGACCGCGACCCCGAAGGACGCATCAGGTCTTCCGCTCACCGGGCACGTCGTCACGTGGAAGTCGAGCAGCAACCAGATCGCGACGGTGACTTCGGCTGGCGCGGTCACCGGGGTCGCACCCGGACGCGCCACGATCACCGCGACCTGCGAAGGAGTCAACGCCACCGTGACGGTCGACGTGGGCGTGCCGGTGGGATCCGTGTCGCTCGCGCCGGCGACGGCGAACCTGCCCGTTGGATTGACCCTCACTCTTGCCCCAACGGTGAAAGATGCGAACGGCACCGTGACCACGGACCGCGTCATCGCGTGGACCTCGAGCGCCCCCGCCGTCGCCACGGTGTCGACGACCGGCGTCGTCATCGGCGTCACGGCCGGAACCTCGACGATCACCGCCACGAGCGAAGGGAAGTCCGGCACCGCCAGCATCACGGTCATCGTGCCGCCCGTTTTCACGGTCACCGTCCAGCCGCCGACCGTCACGCTCGTCGTGGGGCGTACCACGACGTTGGCGGCAGTCAATAGAGACGAAAATGGCAACGTGCTCATCGGCCGGCTGGTGCTATGGAGCGTGGGCGATGCGTCGATCGTCACGGTCTCGGCGTCTGGCGTCGTCACCGCCGTTGGCGCAGGAACGACGACGGTCACCGCCACGAGCGAAGGCAAATCGGGAACGTCGATCGTCACCGTTACTCTGGTTCCCGTCGCCACGGTCACGATTCAGCCGTCCAACGCGACGGTCGCGGCGGGCGGCACGACGACGCTTACTTCGTTCACGAGAGATGCGAGCGGCAATGTGCTGACGGGACGCGTGGTGACATGGAGCTCGAACAATCCGGGGATCGCCACCGTCACTTCGGCGGGTGTCGTCACCGGTGTGAATCATGGAAGTGCGACGATCACGGCGACCAGCGAAGGCAAGAGCGGAACGGCGACGGTGACCGTCCCATGAGATTCGCTCACGCGGAGAGCGTCTTCATGCGCGGGACGCGGCGAGCGGCACGATCCATCGCGGCGGTGGCGGCCCTGCTCGTCCCTGAAATCGCTGTCGCCCAGGGAGGCGCCTCGAGAGCGTCGCTGAAACCGGGCTCGATCGAGACGCCGCCTCGGGGGGCGTGTTCGGCGGTCAGGCCCGCGAGTGTCCCGACCGACGAGCAGCGACAGCGAGCGCGCGACCTTGCGCAGCGCGGACAGCAAGCGGCGATTCTTGGCGACAGTCCGGCGGCGTTGCGCGACCTGCGCGAGGCCTCGGCGCTCGATCCGTCAGATCCTGACCTCGCTTATCAGCTCGCGCGCGCGTATGAAACGGCGAAGGACGCAGCGAACGCCGCGAAGGAGTACTGCCGGTTTCTGGTGCTGTCGCCGACCACTCTGGAGGCAGGCGAGATTCTCGAGAAGGTGAGGATCCTCGCGCCGCCGCGCGTGGACCCGGCCGTGGAGTCGGCGCTCGCGGGGTTCCGGTCCGGTGTGGCCGCGTACGAGCACGGCCAACTGCCCGTGGCTGACACCGCCTTCAGTCGAGCGATCGCGTTCGACTCGACCTGGGCGGACGCGTACTACAACCGCGCGTACGTCCGCCAGGCGCGCGGCGACCGCGCATCCGCCCGAGCCGATTTCGAGCAATATCTCACGTTGAAACCGGCAGCGGCGGATCGCGCCACGGTCGCGTCCCGCATTGCCGCGCTGAGCGCTCCGACGTTTTCTCCGTACAAGACTTTCGCGCTCGGCGTGTTTCTACCAGGCGCCGGAGAATTCTACACGCGCCGCCCCATCCGCGGCTTGCTGACGCTGGCGGCCGTCGGCGGCGCAGGGTGGTATGCGCTGTTGGAGAAGAAGAAGACAAAATCCTTCCAGGCAACGGCGACCGATCCGTTTGGAAACCCGTACACCTATACGTCGACACGCGTGACGACCGGGCGACCCAATTTGCTCGTCGGGGGAATCGTCGCCGGAAGTTTCGCCGCCTTGAGCGTGTTGGACGCGACGACCTTCGCCGTCTTATCGACACTCGAGGCGCGACATGTCGCTGTGTCGGTTGTTCCGGGGCCGACCGTGTTCGTCGCGAAGCTGACCCTATTCATCCCCTGAGCGTCTAGGCCGCGACTCCGGCAGTTCGACTGGCCCCGCTGTTGCGTGATCGGGCCGGCACGGAGTTGCCCCTGATGAGTGATTACGACGTAATCGTGATTGGCGGCGGCGCCCCCGGCGAGCACTGCGCCGGCGCGCTGGCCGAAGGCGGCCTGCGGGTCGCGCTCGTCGAGCGCGAGCTCGTCGGCGGCGAGTGCTCGTACTGGGCATGCATCCCGTCCAAGACGCTGCTGCGCCCGGGCGAGGCTGTGCACGCGGCGAACGATGCCGCGGCGCACGCGACGGTCGACGTCGACGCGGCGCTCGCGTGGCGAGACTCGATGGTCTCCAACTACTCCGATGCGAGCCAGGAGGACTGGCTGGCAAAGCGCGGCATCCGACTCGTTCGCGGATACGGCCGGCTCGCCGGAACCGGCGTCGTGAGCGTGAGTGGCGACAAGCTCACCGCCGAGCACGTCGTCCTCGCGGCCGGTTCCGATCCGATCATTCCGCCCATTCAAGGTCTTCGATCGCTCGACGGCATTTGGACAAATCGTGAAGCGACCGGCATGAAGGCCGTCCCGCGTCGTCTTCTCGTTCTCGGCGGCGGGCCGGTTGGCGTCGAGATGGCGCAGATCGTCCGCCGCCTCGGCGGAGAGGTCGCGATCGTCGAGGGTGCCGACCATTTGCTGCCGCGCGAGGCGAAACAGCTCGGCGAAGCGCTCGCTGACGCGCTGCGCCGCGATGGCATCGAGCTCGTGCTGGGTGCGAAGGCCACGGCGGCGCGACGCGACGGCTCCGACTACGTGCTCGTGCTCGAGGGTGGTCGCGAGCTGAAAGGCGATCGTCTCCTCGTAGCGACGGGCCGCGCGCCGCGCGTGAAGGATCTCGGTCTCGACACGGTCGGCGTCCAGGCGAACGCGCATGGCATTCCGGTCGACGCCCGTCTCCGCGTCTGCGATCGGCTCTGGGCGATCGGCGACATCAATGGCATCTGGCAGCTGACCCACGTCGGGAAATATCAGGGCGAGGTGGTTGCGTCGAACATTCTCGGGGAGCGTCGCGACGCCAACTACGACGCGGTGCCGCGCGTGGTGTTCACGGATCCACAGGCCGCCTCCGTCGGCGCGGCCGAGGGCCGCTTCACCGCGACCGCTTCGCTCCGCGCCATCTCGAGGACGGCGACGTACACCCGCGCCTACAAGGAGAGCAACGGGTTTCTCACGCTGTTGAGCGACGGCGAGCGTCTCACCGGCGCGTACGCGCTTGGACCGGACGCCGGCGAGTGGCTGCAGCAGGCGACCCTGGCGATTCGCGCGCGCGTTTCGCTGGACGTGCTCCGCGATACGATCCAGCCGTTCCCGACCTTTTCGGAGATCTTCCCGCGACCCTCAATTCACTTCGCGCGCAGATCGCGAACGCATCGCATCGCGTCGCGCGAATTGCTTCCTGACGCCTGCGCCTCAGGGCGCGATCGTCGTGACGACCGTCGCGAGGCGGTACACCGGACACGTGCCCTGGCTGCACGGAGTCATCGTGTGTGCCGTGTCGAGAGCGGCCGGAAGCACCGCGCGGTCGCCAACGCCGAACACGAAGGGAAGCTGGACGATCTGCTTCACCTTTCGGCCGTCGACCTCGGCGGCGACGAACCGCATGGACGGAAGCGCCGCGCGAACGGCGCTCGTGAATGCCTCGTTCGAGGATTCGAGGATTCGAATGCTGCCCGCGTCGATGTGCCCGGCCGTGTCGACGGTGAAGGACGAGAGCACGGCGCCTTCCGCTCCGCGTGCGCGCAGTTGTTCGGGATAGCGCGGCGGCGAGTTGCCGCGCGCGGCGTGAACCGTCGTCCAGCTCTTGAAGCCTTGCGACTTCATGAACGCCTCGAAGGCCCCGCCCGCGGCAGATGCCTGCGCCATCGCCGGCTTGAAGGTGCATGCCAGGGCGATGCAGGCGGCGGCGACGACGGCCGCCGCGGCTTGCGTCCGGCGCGCGACGTGACGGATGGATTGCATGGCGAGAATTCTCCGCTCGAGATGTGAGGTGGATTCCGACAGCATGGTCGCGAAGAGCGCGGCATGCCGCGGATTGTCGTTGCGCGACTGTGAGCAACAGGAGGCCATATCGCTCCGGCGACGGATGAGCGCGCAGGACACGCGCATCGCAGTCCATCTCGATCGCGAGACGCAGGCGTCGAGCGGCGAACCAGAGCGCGAGGTTCCACGGCAAGAGCGCGATGAGGAGCGACGCGCCGAGGAGGAGATAGGGATCGCGCGCGGCGCGGTGTTCTCGTTCATGCCGGAGGACGAGGTGACGAAGCGGTGCGTCGAGCGAGAGAATCCACCGCGGCAGCACGATGTCCATCGGCCGCAGGTTCACGACCGCCGGGCCGTCGCTCGCGGAGAGACGAACGGCGACGCCGTCGACGATGCCGCGTTCCCACGTGCGCGCGCGGCGCCCAAGCGTGACGACGGACAGCCCCAAGGCGCGCGAGCGACAACGCGCTCAGCGTGATCCACGCGATCGAAAGGATTCGATTCCGAGGGCTCGTCGCCGCGACGATCCGCCGAGTCGTTCGAAGACGTCATCGGCGCGCCGACGCCGATCGTGATGGTGAAGGGAAGCACGACCGCGGCTGGCTGTGCGGTATCGATGGCGCGACGGTGCTCGCGAGCGGACACGGCGATCGTCGCCATCGGCCAGAGCACCGACGCAGCGAGCGCGCCCGCCCAAATCCATCGCAACGGCCATCGCGTGTCCGAGGCGAGGCGCTCGAGCGCCGCGCCGGCAATCGCGAGCACGACGCTCACCAGTGATGCGTAGGCCATCCACGACGCGATCATGTCCAGGACCTCCGCGCGCCAACAACGTGATCTACTAGGATGCTAGTAGAATATTGCCGCCGCCGGGGTTGTTGTCAACTAATCTTGTAGTAGATCCGCCAAGATGCGGTGGCCCGTCGCTCGCGCGGCTGTCTCCGCTGTAACGCCGCCGTCGATCCGCAGCATCGCGAGCACTCCATCGCCGCGTTGGACGAAGGCCGAATGCCGCAGCGACGCCCATCGGGCTTTCATTCCGGGCCGGCCGGAACGTGGAGCGAGTTCAATGACAAGAACGCCTGACCTCACTCGGCGCCGCTTCTGCGGCGTGGCCGCGACCGTTGCCGCGGGCCCGTTGCTTGGTATTTCCAGGAGGTTGGACGCCGTGACTGACGTAATGCCCGAAGTTGCCAGGGACGCCGGAGCCGAATCGCCGGAGATTCGCCCGTTTCACGTGAGCTTTTCGGACGTCGAGCTGGCCGAGCTTCGCCGGCGCGTCAAGGCGACGCGTTGGCCCGAGCGAGAAACGGTCGCGGATGCAACACAGGGCGTCCAGCTCGGGACGGTTCGGAAGCTCGCGGCATACTGGGTCACCGACTACGACTGGCGCAAATGCGAGGCGAAGCTCAACGCGCTGCCGCAATTCATCACGAACATCGACGGGCTGGACATTCATTTCATTCACGTGCGCTCGAAGCATGAGAAGGCGTTGCCGCTCCTCGTCACGCACGGCTGGCCCGGCTCGGTCATCGAGCAGATGAAGATCGTCGAGCCATTGACCAACCCGACGGAGCACGGCGGGAGTGCGTCGGACGCGTTCCATCTCGTGATTCCATCGCTGCCGGGCTACGGTTTTTCCGGGAAACCGACCGCTGCCGGATGGACGCCAACTCGCATCGCGAGCGCGTGGATCGTGCTGATGAAACGTCTCGGCTACACGCGCTATGTGGCCCAAGGCGGCGACTGGGGCGACATGGTCACGGAGCTGATGGCGAAGCAGGCGCCTCCGGAACTGCTCGGCATCCACACCAACATGCCCGCCACGGTTCCGCCCGACGTGTCGAAGGCACTCGCGAGCGGCGGACCGCCGCCGGCCGGCCTTTCAGCCGACGAGCAACGCGCGTACGAGCAGCTCGAGGATTTCTACACGAAGCACGTTGCCTACGGCCTCGAGATGGCTAATCGTCCGCAAACGCTCTACGGGATCGCGGACTCACCAGTCGGCCTGGCGGCGTGGATTCTCGACCACGACAAAGCGAGCTATGCGCTGATCGCGCGCGCCTTCGACGGACAGCCGGGTGGTCTCTCGCGCGACGACGTTCTCGACAACATCACGCTGTACTGGTTGACGAACACGGGAGTTTCCTCGGCGCGTCTCTATTGGGAGAACAAGCTGGGCTTCTTCGACGTGAAGGGAGTGGCGATCCCGGTCGCTGTGAGCGTCTTTCCGGACGAGCTCTATCAAGCACCGAGAAGCTGGGCGGAGCGCGCGTTCCCGAAGCTCATTCACTACAACCGGCTCGATCGCGGAGGTCACTTCGCGGCTTGGGAGCAGCCTGACCTCTTCGTGGCCGAGGTGCGGGCCTCGTTCAAATCGTTGCGGTAGCGTGCGGATGACGCGTCACTTTCGCGACTCCCACCATTGGTTGGCCAGGAGGCGGATGTCTCCCACGGACGAAAAGCCGGTGTAGTGCGGACCGATGTGTTCGGCGCCGTCGGCCGCGACGAACACCCAGCGCGTTTCACGCGTCGATCGCGCGTTGTCGATGTCGTGCGGCGTACACTCGAGAACGGTCCCGTCGTCGGTGACGACAATGAGCGTCGGACCGCTCGAGCGGGTGTGCGGGCGAGGACCCTTCATCAGGTGGCGTGATCTGCGGGGAGGAAGGAACAGCACCAGCCTGCGTCGACCGTGTGCCGTCTGCACAACGTTGGTCACGACGATACAGCGCACTGAAGCGCAACAGGCGCGGCTGTCAGGACGCAACAGCGCAAGGCTCGGCGCCGCCAAGCCGCAGACCGCGCGCTGGCCCTGCGGCACATACCGTCGTACGTTCGAGTCTCATCTGCCACCGGTCTCCCGGGAGACTCCCATGCGCTCACCGCTTCGCTATCGGACATCGCTGCGTGTAGCCGCCGTTCTCGCCATCGCCGTTGCCAGCACGGCGACAACCGTCCACGCACAGGGCGGCAAGAAAGCGGGCGAAAAGAAGGGGGCGTCGCTGACCTGGGGGCCGGCGCCAGCGGTTTTTCCGGCGGGCGCGAAGATGGCCGTCGAACGCGGCGATCCGTCGAAGGCCGGCGAGTTCGTCGTCCGGTTGCAGTTCCCGGACGGCTACAAGATTCCGCCGCACTTCCATCCGACGGACGAACACATACGCGTTCGGTCGGGATCGTTCCTCGTCGGCATAGGCGACAAGCTCGACCCCGCGAAGTCGAAAGCGTTGGCCGCCGGCGATACGGCAACCATGCCGGCGAAGATGCATCACTTCGCGATCGCGAAAGGTGAGACGACGGTCAGCGTCCGCGCGGAAGGTCCATTCGCGATGACGTACGTCAATCCGGCCGACATGCCGAAGCCCTGACGGCCGCGGGCCGTCGCCGAGCACATCCTCCGGCCGCGCGGGCGCACTGGCGACGCGCGGCCGGAGGTGACTATCCTCGGGCATGCGACCAAACCGACTCATCGCGTGTCTCCTCGTGCTCGCCGCCATCGCGCGGCCCGTTCGCGCGCAGGACAATCCGACCGGCGATCCGGTCGTGCAGAGGATCTATGACGAAGGCATGAAGCGCTCGCAGGCGGCTCGCCTTGCGCAAGTGCTCATGGATTCGATCGGCCCACGCCTCACCGGCTCGCCCGCCAATCGCGCCGCGAACGACTGGCTGCTGCGCACGTACAAAGCGTGGGGTGTCGACGTCAAGAACGAGCAGTATGGCACGTGGCGCGACTGGACTCGCGGGGCCAGTGGTCTCGAGCTGGTCGCGCCTCGCCGTCGTGTGCTCGAGGCGACCATGCACGCGTGGAGCGCGTCGACGCCCGCCGGTGGCGTGACCGCGGAAGTCGCGATGATTCCAGCCGCGTCCAGCGCTCGGTGACAGCGCGGGCTTTGCACGCTGGCTCGCGAGCGTGAAGGGCAAGCTCGTGCTCGTCAGCGCGCCGCTGCCGAGCTGTCGTCCCGACTCGGACACGAAAACGTGGGCCGACTCCGCCGTCTACCACCACGCCGTTGCGCAGCGCGACAGCGCGGTGTCGGACTGGAGTGCGCGGTGGGCGGTCGGACGCGCGAACGCGCGCACCGCGGCCGCGCTGATCGAGCGCGCCGGCGCGGCCGGTGTGCTGTCGAACTCGTGGTCGCGCGGCTGGGGGGTCGACAAGATTCAGTCGACGCGCGCCCGGACGATTCCGTCATTCGACGTCTCGTGCGAGGACTACTCGCTCCTCGCGCGTCTCGCGGCCAATGATCAGCACCCGCGCGTGCACGCGGTCGCCGACGCCGTGCTCGCCCCCGCCGAGTCGCCGGTGTTCAACACCATCGCGCGGATCGAGGGATCCGAGAAGCCGAACGAGTACGTCATGCTCTCGGCGCATCTCGACTCGTGGGACTCGGGCAGCGGCGCGACGGACAACGGCACCGGCACGATCACCATGCTCGAGGCGATGCGCATCCTGAAGACCGTGTATCCGCGCCCCAAGCGCACGATCCTCGTCGGCCACTGGAGCGGGGAAGAGGAGGGGGACATCGGGTCATCGGCGTTCGCCGCCGACCATCCCGAGATTCTCAAGGGACTGCAGGCGCTGTTCAACCAGGACAACGGGACCGGCGAGATCGACACCGTGCAGACGAACGGCTTCGTCGATGCGGCGGCGTCGCTCGCGCGCTGGATGTCGCGGATGCCGGCCGACCTCACACGCAACGTGGCGCTCGCGCTCCCGGGCGTCGCGCACGACGAGAGCACCGACTCGGACGCGTTCGACTGCCGCGGCGCGCCGGCGTTCTTCCTGACGTCGTCCGACTGGTCGTACACCGACTATACCTGGCACACCAACCGCGACACATACGACAAGATCAACTTCGACAACGTGAAGCGAAACGCGACGCTGGTCGCGATGTTCGCGTATCAGGCGTCGGAGGATCCGGCGTTCGTGTCGCGCACGCGCCGCGTGCCGCCGACCGATCCGCGCACGGGCCAGCCCCAGCGTGTGCCGTCGTGCGGCACGCCGCCGCGCAGCTTTTCGGCGACGCAGCGTCCGTAGGAATTGCTCGATCGGGCTTGCGCCGCCCCCGGAATGCCACGAGATCGGGAAAGGAGAAACTGATTACACGAATCAGACGAAAACGCATCCAACCGCAACGAGAGTGGCGTCGCGCCATGACGCCAGTCGGACCTCGTGCGGTTGGATGTCATAGTTTTTGGCTTGACGTGCCGCCTGTCCGCCTGATCCGCCACGTCCGCGTGTTCAAGAGTCGGTGTGGCCGCTCGCCGCGACGGATCGTCTGGAACCATGCCGGATGTCGGCGGCAACCCCAGAACGACCTTCGCCTGGCAAGCCACACTGAGATTCGAACGCGGACCTGGCGGACTTCGCGGATTCACGCGGAGGCGTCGGTGTAACAGGGAAGTCCGCGTGGCCCACTCGGCAGAGCTGCTCGCCAAGTCGCAACGGACCCAACTTTACCCATTCGAGTCCACGAAGACCCGTAAATCGTTTCGTGCGAACCGGTCGAAGTTCGGTGGAGACTGACGCACGCTCGCTGCCGGTAATTTCGGCTGATCATCGAAAGAACTGACTGGCATCCTCACAGCGAACGCCAAGCCGCTCGGCCATCGTGCGATCGGCCGCCGAGTGAGCCACGACGAGCGATTGTTCGAGCGACACGCCGCGTTTGCGCGCGAACTCCAGGACCAACCCCGGCAGCGGCTTGCGGCACCAACAAATCGGCGGCCCGGCGTCGTGCGGACAGCATGCGAGGTCGATCGCTACACCGAGTGCTGCTTTCAGGCGCGCAAACTCGGCATCGAGCTCGCCCTGTGACAGCTCTCCTCGCCCAATCCGCGGACGCCATGCCTGGGCAAACAGCAGCCAACCATCTGTGGCCAATCGCGCGAGCGTCGAATGTCGTGCGTCGTCGATGAGATCGTCGAAATCGAGAATCAGCGCGCGTGCTCCGGTCGTCGCGCGTGGCGCGCGAACGAACGAAAGTCGCTCGACCGTCGTGAACCCTTCATCCTCCACCGGAGGCTCGACGGTGCGCTCGAACCGGAACAGCGCATCGGGCCCGAGATAGCGTGGATCCGACTTGCCGCGCGCGCGAATCTCCGCCGGCGACGGCAACGACCCGTGCGCGTCGAGCATTCGTTCGATCGCATTGAGCTGCGCGTCGGGCAGCTCGGTCGCTAGCCAGACGCATCGTACCGGCGCGGCGTGCGTCCATGCGCACTCGATCACCTCGTTGCGCGAGGCGCGCGTGGCGTACGTGTTGTCGAGCACCACATTTCGCGCGCCGGCGGCCAGGGCGCGATCGAGCCGCGGCACGAGATCGGCGAGCGACCCGCCGAGCGTGTCGCGGTTGAGGCGCTCGTAACCCTGGGCTTCGAGCTGGCGGGCCAGCGTCGACTTGCCGGCGCCGGGCATGCCCATCACGAGGGCGACGTCGCCAGTGGCGCCGGCCGGCGCGCGACGTTGACCGCGAGGCACGCGGAGCAGCCGGCCGGTGAACCGATCGTCCAATCGGCGGCGATCATCGTCGTCGAGGCTCAGGGTGCGCGCGCGGCCGATCGAGCGTGCGGTCTCGACTCGTGTGGCGCCGGGGATGGGCACGACGCCGTCGAAGCTCACCAGCCAGGCCAGCGCGACCTCCTGCGCCGTCGCGCCGTGCTTCGCCGCGACGCTCGTCAGGACCGGATCGCGGCTGAGCCGAACCGCGCGCTCGCCGCCCAGCGGCCGGTAGGCGATGAGCCGGATGCCGTGATCGCGGCAATATTCGGCGACGCCATTTCGAAGGTTCTCATCATCGAACGGCGAAACGCTCACCTGGACAGCGGCGATGTCCGCGATGCTCCGAGCGCGCTCGATCTCCCCGACGGTCACGTTGCACAGGCCGATCTGCTTGATGGCGCCGTCGCGCCGCAGCGCGGCGAGCGCGCGGACGCTCGTCTCGATCGGCGTCTTCGGGTCGACGGCATGGAGCTGATAGAGATCGATCACATCGACGCCGAGGGCACGACGGCTGGCGTCGCAGGCGTCGCGCAGGTATTTGGCGCGCCCGTCGTTCACCCAGGCACCCTTGGGCCGACGGATGCCGCCCTTCGTGGCGACCGTGACACGCGTGTGGTCGCCCGCCCATGTGGCCAGCGCGCGCGCGACGAGCCGCTCGTTGTGGCCCGCGTCGCGCTCGTCATGGCCGTAGGCGTCGGCGGTATCGACGAACGTCACGCCGGCGTCGAGCGCCGCGTGAATCACCGCGACGGCGTGGTCGTCGTTCCGCTCCGGAGCGGTCGAGAGGCGCATGCATCCGAGCCCGATCGCGCGGGTCGATGGTATCACGACAGACAATGTACGGTGAGGCGGCGCGACCGAAACCCAGGTCACGGTCGCCGACGTGTCCGACAACCCGCCGTATCAAGACTTGCTGCGGCTGGCGCGCGGCAGCGGACCGCTTTGTTGCGCCGGTGCGCGACGGAGGCTATATCACTGTCTCGGAATACAGTTAGACGTCTCCAAGGAGAGCCCGCTCGTGCGACGGACGAAGTTGTCTGCGGAGGTCGTTGGCCTCATCGCCGAGCGATTCAAGGCGCTGGCCGAGCCCGCGCGGCTGGAAATCCTGTTGAGTCTCGCGCCCGGCGAGAAAACGGTCACGCAGATCGTCGAGGAATCGGGTCTCGGTCAGGCCAACGTCTCCAAGCATCTGCAGTCGCTCTACGCCGCGGGGTTCGTCGGTCGCCGGAAGGAGGGACTCTTTGTCTACTATTTCCTCGCCGACGCATCGGTGCTCAAGCTGTGCGACACCATGCACGGCCGGCTCGAGCAGGAGCTGAACGCGCGGCGCAAGGCGTTCTCGGCGCGCTGACGGCCGCGTTCGACGCTGGGCCTTTTGGCCCATAGAGCGAGCCTCTCCATCCGACCAAACTGAGCCCGTCTGTGTCGATTGAGGTCGGTCATGGGGCTGGTTCGGCGGTTGTTGCTGGCTACGGCGCTCTGGACTGTGGGCGGGACCGATGGCGAGCGCCTCATGGCGCAGGCGTCGACGCGTGATTCGACGCGTGACTCGACGCGTGCGAAGCCGGATACGTCGGAGCGTTGGGGGTCGATCGATCCGGGCAAGGGTTTCACGGTTGCGACCACGGACCAGGGCACGCTGGCCATCAGCGCGTACGTCATGTGGCGCTATCTCAATCAGCTGCCGGTGGTGCAGTTCTACGACAACCACCTCGGGGAACGGCTCCAGGTCAAGACGCGCAATGATCTGCAGCTCCATCGTATCCTGCTGTCGTTTCTCGGCTGGGTGTACCTTCCGAAGCTGAGCTACGTCGTCACCGTTTGGACGGTCAACTCGACCGGCCAGGTCGCGGTGATCGCCGTACTCTCGTATGACATCTCAAATGCGTTCAAGCTGAGCGGCGGGATCACCGGCCTGCCTGGCACGCGCTCACTCCTTGGATCGCACCCCTACTGGCTCGGCACCGATCGGTTTCTCGCCGACGAATACTTTCGGCCCGGCTTCACCGGCGGACTCTGGGCCGAAGGCGAGATCGCGCGCGGGTTGTACTACAAGGCCATGGTCGGCAACACGATCTCGCAGCTCGGCATCACCGCGAACCAGCTCACTCGGTACCTCGCGACGGGCGCGAGCATCTGGTGGATGCCGACGACCGGCGAGTTCGGTCCGCGGGGCGCGTTCGGCGACTATGAGGATCACCAAAAGCTCGCGACTCGCTTCGGGACGTCGTACACGCACAGCCGTGAAAACCGGTTTGCGCAGCTCAACCAACTGAGTCCCGACAACACGCAGATCCGCATCTCCGACGGCACGCTGTTGTTCCAGACCGGCGCCCTGGCTCCCGGCATCACGATCATCGATGCCACGTATCAGCTCAACGCGTTCGACGTCGGGTTCAAGTACCGAGGCGCGTTCTTGCAGACCGAGATCTACATGCGCCGCCTCAATCGCTTCACCGCCGACAGCCTGCTTCCGGTCGCGCACGTGTACGACAGCGGGTTCTACGTGACGGGCGCATACATGGTGATTCCAAAACGACTGGAGCTGTTTGCCGAGACGTCGAAGATCAACGGTCAGTTCAACAACGCCTGGGATGCCGTCGGCGGCATCAACTGGTTTCCCGCGAACACGCGCAACATGCGCGTCAACCTGTATACCGGGCACGCGGACCGCTCGCCAGTCGGAAGCTCCTTCGGATACTACTCCGCCGGGTTGACCGGGACCGTCATCGGCCTGTCGACGTCGATCTTCTTTTGACGCGACGAGATCTCATTTCATCGTCGCGCGCATTTCCGCGAGCGCATGGTCCATGTCGTTCACGCGAATGAGGCCAAGGCGGGGATACTCGAGCTCGATGATGACGTAGACCGCCATCGAGATGGTCGCGGCCACGCCGATCATGTAGAACCGGTTGCGAGCCGCTTTGTTCGCGATCGCGTATCCGGCGAAGAGCGCGGAGACGAGCGCGGCGATGCCGAGCGTCGCGAAGATCACCAGCGGCGGATGGATGCGGCGGGCGAGCCGCTCCTCCTCGACGGCGACGAACATGTCGTTGAGCGAGTTGACGAGCAGCACGCGCGCGGGCTCGCCGCTCGGCGCGAGGATCGCGGCGACGGCTTTCGTCCAGAGGTCGTTCGCGGCGCGTGCCAGCGCCGGCGGTTCGACGAGCGCCTCGGCAAAGTTCTCCTGCTCGCTATACGACGCGATGACGGCATCGAGGTACGCTCGCAATCGATCACGCATGGCCGCTTGCACGTCGGGTGGCAGCAGGTCGATCCGCCGCCACGCCGTGCCGATGGTGCTCAGTTCCTTTCCAATGATCTCGCGACGATGGTCGAATCGGGTGGCGGCGCCCGAGAACGTGAAGCCGATCAGAAGCCCCAGCAGTCCGTAGACCGCCGCGTCGACGATGCCGACACTGCCTCGCGATTCGGCGCCATGTCGCTCGAGTTGGTACAGCCCCAGTCGTCGGCCGAGCTCGAGGAAGACCAGCATGCCCACGAAGAGCCCGACGGCGATCGCGACCGCGAGGAGCGTGAAGCGCAGGTGATGCACTGCGCTACGTGGCCGGTGTCGTCGCCGACTGTCCGCGATTCATCACAACTCGAGCTGCGTGCGCGATTGGAGGACCGTCGTGCCGGGTGAGTGATCGTGCAGGCTATGCCCGTGCGAGGAGTCACCACACTGGCTGTTGGTCCAAGGACCGGGCTCGTGGGGCGAACGGTCTCGCTCGATGGTGCGCCCTTCGTCCGATGGTCAGTGGAGCACGGCGTCGAGATAGTGCAACTCGTCTGTTTCGTTCGGAGCGCGATGCGGCTGCGGCGGCAGTTCACGCTGGGGATCGTCCTCGGGATTCAGGTCGGCGCGGCGACCCGTTCGCTCCTCGCGCAGGCGTCACCGCGCGATCCGCCGGCGGATCCGACCGCGTATGCGTTCAACGATTCGCATTTCCATCTGACCAACTACATCCAGGAAGGACCCACGCTCACGCAGTTTCTCCAGCTGATGGGGAAGACGGTCGGACGCGTGGCGGTGTTCGGCATTCCATTGCAGCAGGAGTGGTCGCATCGCGTGGACGGCGACAACGGACCGACCTACTACCTCGGCAGCGACTCGCCGCTCTACTACTACTCGTTCACCGACGCCATGATCGCGATGGCGTATCGCGCGCTTCCGGCCGAGAGTCGAGCGCGTTTCGATCCGATGATCACCGGGTTCAACCCGGCGGACATGTATGCGGCGGCGCACATTCGGCGCGTCCTGAAGACGTTCCCGGGCGTGTTCACGGGGATCGGCGAATTCACGATCCACAAGGAGTTCGTCTCCCCGAAGGTGGCCGGCGGGACGGCGAGCCTGATGGATCCCGCGCTCGACAGCATTCTGTCGTTCGCGGGGCAAGTCGGGCTCGTCGTCATCATGCACAACGACGTGAACGTGCCGTTCGCGAAGCCGGGGTCCGCGGAGGCGTCGCTCAATCTGCCGTCGGCGCCCGCGGTGCCCGAGTACCTCGCGCAAATGAAAGCGTTGCTCGAGCGCCATCCGACGACGACGGTGATCTGGGCGCACACCGGCCTCGGCCGCACGGTGCGGCCGATCGCGGACCACGTGACGATGTTGGCCGCGCTGATCGGCGATCCGAAGTTACCGAATCTCTATTTCGACATCTCGTGGAAGGTCGTGTCCGACTACGTGACGGCGAGCGATTCGTCGCTGACGGCCACGGCGAACCTGCTCAACCGATACCCCGACCGGTTCCTGTTCGGCACCGACGCGTTGTCGCCCCCGGACACCGCGGCGTATCTCGAGGTGTTTCACGAGTACGCGCCGCTCTGGAAGCGACTCACCCCCGACGCGAGCCAGAAGATTCGCATCGGGAACTACCTCACCCTCTTCGATCAAGCGAGGCGTCGCGTACGGGCCTGGGAACGCGCAAACACACCATGAGACTTCGACGAATTCTTCAGGCGGGCGCGCTCGCGTGCCTCGCGATCGGCAGCGCGGGCGCGCAGCTCCAGCAGGGCAAGCTGGCGAAGAAGGACACCTCGTGGCTCGAGATCTTCGGGTTCGCGCAGGGTGACGCGATCTTCGACTTCGACCAGAACAATCCCGATTGGTTCGACGTCAACCGGCCGACGAAGCTTCCCGCGTTCAGGCACGAGTTCGGCGGCGACAACCACACGTGGTTCAGCGCGCGCCAGACGCGCTTCGGCGTGAAGTCGTCGGTGCCGGCCGGCAACGCGGACCTCAAGACGGTCTTCGACTTCGACCTGTTCGGCGTCGGCATCGACGCGGGGCAGACGACGATTCGCTTGCGCCACGCGTACGGCCAGTGGGGCATGGTCGGGGCCGGCCAACTCGAAACGCCGTTCATGGATCTCGACGTCTTTCCGAACATCCTCGACTATTGGGGACCGAACGGGATGATCTTCTTCCGCAACGTCCTCGTGTTCGTCGAGCCGATCAACGAGGAGAAGGGCTTCAAGGTGCAGATCGCGCTCGAGCGTCCGGGGGCGAGCGGCGACGGCGGCCGATTCGCCGATCGCATCGAGCTCCAGAACATCGTCGGGCGCTTCCCATGGCCGGATCTCTCGGCCGGCGTCTGGTATCAGGATCCCAAGTGGGGACACGTGAAGATCGCCGGGATCGTCCGCTCGATTCGCTGGGACGACATCCTGCCGGACACGTTCGACCTCTCCGGTGGAACGACGGGTGCCGGTGGCACGATCAGCGCGGTGCTGAAGGCTGGAAAGAACGACGTCTTCCGGCTGCAGTACGTCGGTGGCCGAGGCATCCAGAACTACTTCAACGACGCGCCGATCGACATCGGCGTCGTGACCAACTTCAGCAATCGCCGGCGACCGTTGCTCGGCGAAGCGCTGCCGGTGTGGGGCGCCGTCGCGTTCCTCGACCACACCTGGAACAAGGTGTGGACGAGCTCGATCGGCTACTCGCGCGTGTCGATCGACAACAGCGACGGCCAGATCCCCGAGGATTTTCGCACCGGGCAGTACGGCACGATCAACCTGCTCAGCACGCCGGTGCCGAACGTGATGATCGGTGGCGAGCTCCAATGGGGGCGCCGCGCGAACTTCGGCGCGGTGCAGGTGAACGGCGACCCGTTTCGGGTGAACGATTTCCGCTTGCAGTTCTCGTTCAAGTACAGCTACTCACGAAAATTCGAATGGGAGAAGTGAAGATGCGCAGCATCGTGATCGATCGCTTCGTTGGGTGCACTGCCGCAACCGGGCTGGCGCTTGCCGTCGCGGCGTCCGCGCCACGCGACGTCCTTGCGCAGGTTGCTCCCACCGTGCAGCAGTCCGCGAACGACATCCAAGGCGTCATCAACGCGACCTACGAGAAATACAAGAGTCTGCGCGAAGGCAAGAACGCGGACTACATCCCGGTGCTCGCGAAGGTCGATCCGAACATCTTCGGCATCGTGCTCATCACGCCGGACGGCAAGGTGTACGCGGCGGGCGACACGTCGTCGCGTGTGTCGATCCAGTCGATCTCCAAGGTCTTCACGCTCGCGAGGATTCTCGAGGATTCCGGCGAGGCGGTCGTTCGGAAACGGATCGGCGTCGACGCCACGGGACGCCCGTTCAACTCGATCTTTCCGATCGAGGAGCACAAGGGCAAGGACATGAACTCGTTCGTGAACGCGGGCGCCATCGCGACCACGAGCATGATCAACGGCGGCACGGCCGACGAGATCTGGTCCAAGATCATCACGACCTACAACGACTTCGCCGGCCGGTCGCTCTCCGTCGATCAGCCCGTCTACAAATCGGAGGCGGAGACGAATCAGCGCAACCGCGCCATTGCCGCGCTCATGTATGCGTACGGCACGATCACGGCGGATCCGCTGCAATCCACGGATCTCTACACGAAGCAGTGCGCCGTGTCGGTGAATGCGAAGGATCTCGCCGTGATGGCGGCGACGCTCGCGGCGAACGGGAAGAATCCTGTCACAGGAAAGCAGGTCCTCGATGCGAAACACGTCTCGCCGCTGCTCGCGGTGATGGCCACCGCAGGGCTGTACGACAATTCCGGCGAGTGGCTGTACGCGACCGGTCTGCCCGCGAAGAGCGGTGTCGGCGGCGGACTGATCGCCGTGTCCCCGGGGAAGTTCGGCATCGCCGTGGTGTCGCCGCCGCTCGACTCGGCAGGGAACAGCGTGCGCGGGCAGAAAGCGATCACCGACATCTCGAATGTGCTCGGAGGAAATCCCTTGGCAGTCCGACGGTGGTGAGGGCAATGGCCGAGAAACAGGATTGGACGCGGCCCCGGGCGAAGGCGATTCCGCCGGAAGGCTATTTCAAAGAGGAGAAAGGACGGTACGGGCCGGTGTTTCCGCGCACGCCGGCCAACTACGGGTTCACGATCATCGCGAAGATCAAGCCGGGCACGGAAGAGGCGATTCGGGCGCACGGCAAGACGATCGAGGAGGCAATCGAGACAACGCCGGACTTCCTGGCTCCATTGCAACTGCACTACCTGCGGTGGGTGCTTTTCAAGATCGGCGGCGATACGTACTTCATGTACCAAGGCATCTTCGACACGGACTTCGACAAGTACACCGAGGATGCCGTCGCGTTGTTCACGGCGAGCGGAATCACGACGGTCTTCACGAACCTGGAGGATTTTCCCGAGGACTGGAAGACGAACGCGCCCGCATTCGTCAAATTCGTGCGCGAGCATCAGTGTCCCAGCTTCCTCGAGTACGGCGAGTACCCGTATGTGACGGCCGGCGAGATCAAGAAGGCGTTGCGGATGAAGCAGGCGTTCGGCGTCATGCTCGACGAGTCGCAGTAGCGCACGCCACTCGACGACGACGACGACGAGTCATCCGCGACATGCCCGCGCAGCTCGAGCTCGACGACATTCAACACTTTCTCGTGACGCGCACGCCGGCGCTCGCCGCGCGCTACGAGTTTCTGTCGTTCGAGCGCCCGGAAGCCGGACGCACGTGGCTGGCCGGATTGATCGACAAAGTCGGGACCGCGCGCTCCGTTGGGGCGGAATCGCCGGACGCCCGGTGGGTGACGGTGGCGTTCACGTGGTCCGGACTTCGCGCCCTGGGTGTCGACGATGCGTCGCTCATGACGTTCCCCGAGGAGTTTCGTGAGGGCCTTACGACTCGCGCGGAGATGCTCGGCATGACGGGCGCGGGGCATCCGGATCACTGGGAGGGACGGCTCGCGGATCCGGCCTTGCACGCGATCGTCATTCTGTTCGCTCGCGACGTGCCGGAGCGCGACCGATGCAAGCACGAGCACGAGCAGTATCTGTCGCGCATCGGCGGGGTCTCGATGCTCTCGGCGCTCGATCTGGAGGCCCTGCCGCCGTACGGCGAGCCGCGAGAGCACTTCGGCTACCTGGACCGGCTGACGCATCCCGTGATCGACGGAATGGACGAGGTGCCGACGCCAGGATCGCATCGAGCGGTCAAGGCCGGCGAGTTCTTTCTCGGCTACGCGGACGAGACCGGCGCGGAGCCGGCTCGGCCGCAGCCGGACGTCTTGTCGCGCAACGGGAGCTACCTGGCGTACATCAGACTGCAGGAGCACGTCGGCGCCTTTCGCGATTTCTTGCGACGCCACGGCGACACCGGTGACGCGCAGGAGCTCATCGCGGCGAAGCTGATGGGACGCTGGCGCAGTGGCGCGCCGCTCGTCCTCGCACCCGACGAGGACGACCCGGCGCTCGGCGCGGACCTGCTGCGTACGAACGACTTCAACTATGCGACGATGGATCCGCGCGGCTATGCGTGTCCGGTCGGCGCGCACATTCGCCGCATGAACCCGCGCGATACCGGCGACAGCATGGAGCGGCACCAGATCATCCGGCGCGGCGGAACCTACGGGCCACTCCTGCCGGAGAACGCGCCCGACGACGGCGCCGATCGCGGAATTGCCGCATTCATGGGGGGCGCGAGCTTGATCCGGCAGTTCGAGTTCGCGATGAACGTCTGGGCGAACAACCCGACGTTCAAGGAGCTCGACAACGAGCGCGATCCAATCATCGGCACGCAGGACGGCACCTTCGATTTCACGATACCGAAACGCCCGGTTCGGAAGAAGATCACGAGCCTGCCGGCGTTCACGACGGTGCGTGGTGGCGCGTACTTCTTTCTTCCCGGGATCAAGGCCCTCCGCTTTCTCGCCGGCGACTCGAACGGCAACCCAGGAGCACCAGCGGCGTCATGAAACAACTCAAAACGCACCCGCGCACCTACAATCAAGTCCAGGTGCCTCGGAAATACACACGCGGAAAGCGACGGTTCAGCATCTACTGGACGTGGAGCTATCCGTGGGAAGCGAACCGCGACGTCACGGAGCTGGACAACCGGTTCTCCACGATGACGGAAGTTCGGCGCGTAGGGTGGCCGGAGTATGAGACCATCGAGTACTCCGAGAAGATGTTTTTGCAAGGAATCGCCGGCACGCTCGAGTTGTTTCACATCGGCCTCTTGGCGTTTCAACAGGCGGTCGGCGATTTGACCGGCCATCCCGTCGCCGTCTACCAGCGGATCGACCAGGCGGGGCAGAAGCTGCGGCTCGACCAGGGTGTCCTGGACGATGCGGACACGCTCATGGTGTTCGGTCTCGATCACATGATCACCGAACAGGATGCGGCTCCGGAGGAGATCGCGGCGCTGCGCGAGTTCCTCGCTCGCGAGGGTACGTGCCTCATTCTCGGCCCGCACCACGACGTGGGCATGTCGCCGGACCTGCAACAGCGCCAGATGGAGTATGAGCACCACGGCGATCCGCTCGTGCCCCGACAGCAGCGGTTCGGGCGCTATACCAGATCCCTGATGAAAGGACTCGACGTACCGGTGGAGAATCAGTACGGCCTGCGACCCGCGACGACCAAGGGCACGACCCGCTTGCAGCCCTTGACGAAGGCGGCGGACCTCGACGCGCGCGGGTGGCTCGAGGGCGTCGCCACCTTCAACTTCCACCCGCACCTGCCCCACTACGCCGTGACGATCGACGATCCGTCGCGCATTCACGTGCTCGCACGCCAGCCGATCGACCTGTCGCATCCGCATCCATTCACGGAAGCGGGCAACCGCGAGTTCAACATGTTCTTGTGGATGCCGCCACGCGATGACCGGGCGGGAGACATCCTGCTGGCCGACTCGACGATCTTCACCACGCTCTTTGGCGTCGACGAAAGCCTGGAACGGTTCTGGACGAACATTGCGACGAAGTAAGAGCGCGCCCGGGCCCAGGATTGCCGCGGCCAGCCGCGCGCGACGGCCACACCGCACCACCGCATGCGTCGTGTACCACGGTGCCCGAAGCAGCGCCGCCGCGCTCGTTGCCGACTGTCCGGTACGGCCGCGACCGGCGGCTGATGTGCTGCGGCACGACGGGGAACATCGGCCGGGCGTTCTACTCGTCGACGCGTCGATGCTCGAATCGCTCGGTGATCTGCACGCCGTTCCGAAACACGTCGTGGTGGTCGCCGCGGACGCCGAGACGCAGGCGGCGCTTGGCCGCCGCGCGCACATGTCGGTCGCGGACGTGCCCGATGGCGTCGCGCGCCGCCGCCTGCTTCGCGCCGCGTGCCAACTCTCGTGCGCGCGCTTCAGCGCCCTCCGGCGCCGCGGCGACGTCCACCAACGAGACGACGAGCTGAGCGATCTGACCCGAGTGGGCATCGCGCTCATGGCGGAGCGCGATCGCACCGCGCTGCTGCACAAGATTCTCGAGCTCGGGAAGCGCCTGACTGAAAGTGACGCGGGCGTGCTCGTCCTGGCCGAGCCCGACGAGCAGCTCGGCCAGCATTTGCGCATGGTGCTGTACGAGGTCGACTCCATCCCGGATTTGTCGGAGGTCACCGCCCAGGCGTTCCCGATCGACGACTCGACCATCTTCGGTCACGCCGCCAAATCGAGGACGCTGACGGTCATCGACGATGCGTACGATCTGCCGGCCGGCGCCGGATTCGGGCAGGATCCGACGTTCGACATCCAGTACGGTTACCGGCGGCGGTCGATGCTGATCGTGCCGATGGTCGATCACGTCGACCAGCTGGTCGGCGTTCTGATGTTCGTCAATCGCAAGACCGATCCCGCGGCGAAGATCACCGACAAGGCGGCGGCCGACCGGTACGTGCTGCCGTATACGAGTCGCGAAGTGCGCTTGGCGCATTCGCTCGCCAGTCACGCCGCGGTCTCGATCGAGAACGCGGAGCTCTATGCGCGCATCGAGCGCACGCTGCGAAGCTTCGTCAAGGCGGCGGTGACGGCGATCGACGAACGCGATCCGACCACGGCGGGCCATTCCATTCGCGTGGCGACGCTGACGGTGGAGATCGCGGCGGCGGTCGACCGCGCGAGGAACGGCGTGTTCGAGAACGTCCACTTCACTCGCCAACAGCTGCGAGAGCTGTTCTTTGCCGCGCTCCTCCACGATTTCGGCAAGATCACGGTGCGCGACGACGTGCTGCTCAAAGCGAAGAAGCTGCCCCCCGTGATGTGGGAACGAATCGACGCGCGATTCGACCTCATCTACCGCACCATCGAGTTGGACTACGAGCGCAAACGGGCCGTCGCGTCGTGCGGGGCCGAAGCGGAAGCAGCGCTGGCCGCGCTCGAACGCCAGAGGGATGCAGACCTCGAACAGCTCGAGCGGTTCCGAACGATCGTGCACGCGGCGAATCAGCCCGAGGTGCTACCCAGGGAGCCGGACGGCGCGCTCGCGGAGATGGCGTCGCGAACCTTCGTCCGCCCCGACGGCACGACGGCCACGTACCTCACCGAGGACGAGCTCCACTATTTGCGACTGCCGAAGGGCACTCTGGACGCGGCGGAGCGCGCGGAGATCGAGTCGCACGTCGAGGAGACGTATCGTTTCCTGGCGCGCATCCCGTGGACGGACGATCTGAAGAATCTCGCGGACTACGCGTACGCGCACCATGAAAAGCTGGACGGCTCCGGCTATCCGCGACGATTGCGCGCCCCAGACATCTCCATTCAAAGCCGGATGATGACGATCGCCGACATGTTCGACGCGCTCACGGAATCCGATCGGCCGTACAAACCGGCGGTGTCCGCGGAAGAGGCGCTCAGAATTCTTCGCGATGAAGCCGGAGCAGGGCTGCTCGACGCGAATCTCGTGGAGCTGGTCGAGGAAACGAAGGTGTACCGAAAGATTCTCGACGAAGATTGGCGTCAGTTCTAGGATGGCACGGGAACACCTCTTGCTGCACAACGCCGCGGCTTCCCGCCTGCCTCGAACACAACCCGCTGGTCCAGGGGAGACGCACATGCCAAACGTCTCGACCGCCGGTCGCTTGCTCGAACGCCTTCATTCCGAATCCCCCGCGCTCCGCGACGCCGTGGCATCAGCCGCCGGCCTCAGCGCGGAACGTGCCAACGCCGCGATGTCGGGTTCGATCCTGTTGTCGCTGTCCGAGCAGCTCCGTCTCTCCGAGGCGGCCGCCGTGCTGGCACCGGATTTCACGCCGCACGCGCTGCGACTCCGCGGACGCGTGCTCGCGGCCCGCAGCACCGACACGACCGAAGTGATGGATCCGCGCCGCGATCCTGCCGACGACCCGTGGGAGCGCGCCGCGGAGCTCCGAAGCTGAGGGACCCGCACCCGGCCGGGCGCGTCAACCGCGCGGCCGAATCGCCAGCGTGCAGCGCGACACACACACGAGGCGTCCACTCTCGTCGGCGATGCGGACGTCCCACACGTGCGTCGTCCTGCCGATGTGGATAGGCGTTGCCGTCGCGGTGACGGTCCCATCCGATTTCGCGCGCAGGTGATTCGCGTTCAGCTCGAGGCCCATGGCCAAGAATTCTTTGCGGTCCACATTCGCGGTGGCGCCGAGTGACGCCACGGTCTCCGCGAGCGCGAGCGACGCGCCACCGTGGAGAATCCCGAAGGGCTGCAGCGTGTGTTGATCCACCGGCATGGTCGCGACGACGCGCGACGGCGACAGCTCGACGAGCTCGATGCCGAGCGTGTCCGCCAGCCCGCGAGTGGCGAGCGCGCGCAGGTCGGCGAGAAGAGGAATCGGATCGGTTCCGGACATACGCAACAATCTCGAACCTCGGGCGCGACGGCGCCAACTCGCGGGCGCGGCGTCTCGACAATTCGCGCGACACACGCCAAACTCATGGCGCCGGGGCCCACTCGCTCCGCGCGCAGCATTCCGAGCGAACATTGAGCGCCGCTCTCGGCCCGACTCCATCCGTTCTCGACGCCCCCGCGACTCCCACGCGACTCGCGCGGCGCGCGAGCGTCGTCGTCATCGCCGCGATCCTCGCGCTCGGCGTGACGCTGACGCTTGGCTCGGTGACGCGGACCAATGCGATCATCGCCTTCGCCGTGCTCTCGTACGTCCTCCTGGCCATCTGGGTCGTCGCGATGACGGCGAGCGCGCGCCGGCATCGCGAGGCGGCGGACGCCGCGACGGCGCGACTGCGCACGCAGACGGTCGAGCTCGAGGCGCAGCAGCAGGAATCGAAGGCGCTGACGTGGGAGCTGGAGCACGCCAACGAGGAGCTCGAGCGCGCGATGATCTCCGCCGAAGGCGCCCGCGACGTCGCGCTGGCCGGCGAGGCGCGGATGCGCCTCATCGACGAGGCCAGCCGCGTGCTCGCGTCGTCGCTCGATTACGAAACCACCGTGGCCGCGGTCGCGAAGCTCGCGGTGCCGAACTTCGCCGATTGGTGTACCGTCGATCTCGTCGTCGACGGTGAGATCAAACAGCTCGCGGTGGCGCACGTCGATCCCGTGCGTGCGCGATGGGCGCGCGAGCTCAACGCCAAGTATCCCAACACGCTCGATCCGGCGACCGGCGTCCCCGCCGTGATTCGCACCGGCGAGCCGATGATGATCTCCGACGTGACCGACGAGATGCTGGCCGCCGTCGCGCGCGACCCGGAGCATCTCGCGATGCTGCGCGGCCTCGAGATCCGGTCGTCGATGATCGTCCCGATGACCGCGCGCGAGCGCACGCTCGGCGCGTTGATGCTCGTGTCGACGCAGCCCGTGCGGCGCTACGGCGATGTGGATCTCTCCGTCGCGCTCGATCTCGCGCGCCGCGCCGCGCTCGCCATCGACAACGCGCGGCTCTATCGCGCCGCGCTCGCGGCAAATGACGCGAAGACCAACTTCCTCGCGACGATGAGCCACGAGCTGCGCACGCCCCTCACCGCCATCATCGGATACGACGAGCTGCTCGCCGAAGGCATCACCGGCCCGGTGACGGACGAGCAGAAGCAACAGTTGGATCGCATCCGCGTGAGCGCGATGCAACTCCTGTCATTGATCGACGAGATCCTCCTCTACGCTCGCGTCGACGCCGGGAGCGAAGCGGTTCGATTCGAGGCGGTCGTCGCCAAGGGCGCGGTCGACGACGCGGTCGCGTTCGTCGCGCCGATCGCGTCGGAACGCGGGCTCAGGCTGCGAACCGAGCCGATCGATCCGGCGCTGATGCTCCGAACCGACACGGGAAAGCTGCGTCAAATGCTCGTCAACCTGCTCTCGAATGCCGTGAAGTTCACGACGCGCGGCGACATCGTCGTCAGCGCGTTTTTGCGCGACGACATCGTCGTGTTCGAGGTGCGTGACACCGGCATCGGGATCGACCGCGAAGATCTCGAGCACGTCTTCGACCCCTTCTGGCAAGTCGAACAGACGGCGACGCGCACGATCGGCGGCAGCGGATTGGGGCTGAGCGTCACTCGCCGGCTCGCCGAGTTGCTCGGCGGCAATGTCACGGTGCGCAGCGAGCCGTATGTCGGCAGCACCTTCCGCATCGAGCTGCCCGCCGCGCCGGCTACTCCGCTCGAATCTCGAGCGCTTTGACCTTCTCGAGGCGGCGGCGATGTCGCTCCGCGCCCGAGAACTGCGCGGCGAGAAACGTGCGCACGAGCTCCACGGCGAGCGACGGCCCGATCACGCGCGCGCCGAGCGCGAGCACGTTCATGTCGTCGTCCTCCACGCCCTGGTGCGCGGAGAACGTGTCATGGCAGAGCGCAGAGCGGATTCCGCGCACCTTGGTCGCGGCGACGGACGCGCCCACTCCGCTGCCGCAAAGCAACACGCCGCGCCATGCCAAGCCGCCGGCGACTGCGCGCGCGACCGCGGCGGCGAAATCCGGGTAGTCGTCGCCGGCCACCAACTCGAACGCGCCGCAGTCGACGACCGTATGTCCCGCGGCGACGATCGACTCGACGACCGGGATCTTGAGGACGAATCCGGCGTGGTCCGTGCCGACGGCGACGTTCATTCGTGTCCCCTCGTCATGACGTGCTCGTACACGAGCTTCGACACGTCGGCGATCAGTTGGCGCGCGACGGCTTCATCGGGAATGCCGCGAGTGAGCACGACGAGAACGTACGGCCGGCTGCCCGTTGGGTAAACCACGGCCGCGTCGTTGAGCACCCCGGTGATCCAGCCCGTTTTGTGGGCCACCTTCGTCCCCGGCGGAAGACCCGCCGGAATCTCGCCGTTGAACTCCTGACGGAGCAGCACGCTCCGCATGGAGTCGCAGCCCGCGCGCGACGCCGCGCGTCCCGTCTCGATCGCTTCCATGAGCGTCGCGAGATCGCGCGCGGTGGTCGTGTTGTTCATGCCGGCTCGAAACGCCTTTCCGTCCTCCACGCCGCGGAGAACACGAATGTCGCGCGCGCCGAGGGCGTGCGCCGTGGCATTGGCCTCGTTTGCGCCGACGAGGTCGATCAAGGCGTTCGTCGCCAGGTTGCTCGACCGGGTGATCATGTGCTCGACCAGCTCGGCGACCGTCACCCGCTTGCCAATGAGCCGATAGGCCGCGCTGTCCGAGTCGTCGGCGGGATCGAGCGTGAAAGGCGACCCGTCGACGATCGACGCGAACCGGTTTGCCAGCGGAACTGGCTGGTCGAGCCGCAGCCGCCCCGCGTCGACACTCCGGTACAGCTCGATCATCACCGGCACCTTCATGGTGCTCGCCGCGTGGAAGCTGTCGTCGGCGTTGAGGAACAGCGTATCGCCCGTCGCCAAGTCATGAAACGCTACACCTATTACAGCGTCCTTATGTTGTGTGACCTGGCGCACGATCCTCATCTCGAGGGAGTCTGGTTGGAGATGGGTTCGCGCCAGGGGATGGGCCTGGGCCGGAGCGTTCGTCGCGGGAAGCATCACGGTCAGGACCGCGCCGACGGCAAAAACGGAGGACGGCATGGCGCGAATATGAGATCAGGTGACCCACGTTACAAGCAGGGCGCTGTTGCGTCCCACATAATTCGCTCGCGTTCTGAGGGTGCGAAGTCGCCCCAGGTTCGAGCTCCGGCAGAGGCAAACAATGTCGCTATTCGTTGAGCAACAGCGCACCGCAGGTTCCACCCCGGTCATTCCGATCAGCACCCGCCGCGAGCGGCTGCGCTTCGCGGATTTCGCCTTCACCCGGGCGCAGTCGGGTCAGTGTTCCGCCGAGGTTTCGCTGGAATGGGACGGCCAGCTCCACGTCGGACGCTCCATCGGCCAATCCAGCCCCCTGGGTGATTTTCGCGTCGCCGCCGAGGCGACGCTCCGCGCCCTCGAGGACTTTGCCAAGGACGAGATGCACTTCGAGCTGTTGGGTGTGCGCCATGTGCGTGCATTCGACGCGAACCTGCTGATCGTCTCGGTGTCGCTGCGGCAGGACTCGCAGTTGACGCGCCTGGTCGGATGCTATCTTGCCGAGACGGATACGAGGCGCGGCGCCGCGATGGCGGTGCTGAACGCCACGAACCGCGTACTGGGGAACTACATCGCGACGCGCTGAGCGGCTTGGGGGTGACCCGAGCGACGGACGATCCGTCCACATGATACGTTGAGCGAGCGCCGCCCGGCGTGGGCGGCGTTTCGCGTTTTCGGGAACCTGGAGGAGCGACGTGACGAAGATCACACGGGCAGCTGGGGTGCTATTGCTGTCGACGGCCTGCGTACGACAGGGGCGACCGAGCATTCAGCCCGTGCCTCTGCGGACCGCCGCGGCAATTCCGTCCGCGCGCCCGGATAGCGAGACCAGGGGCCCGGCGACGTCCCCAATGCAATCCGAATCGGCGCCATCGTCGAGCTCGCAGATGCCGCACGGAGGCGACTCGGTGCGGATCGGCCCCGCCGGCTCGGCGCGGGGCGTCGACTCCGCGAGCGTCCGCAAGAGCTCAGCCGAGCTCTTTGGTGACTCCGCGGTCTCGACGCCCTCCGATTCCGCGACAGGACCGTCCTGGGACATCGATGTCCAATCGTACGCATCGCGTTCGCGGGTCGAGCACTACGTGCAATACTTCTCCGGACCCGCGAAGGAACGCATCGTGGCGCGTCTCGAACGCGGAACGCGCTACGAGCCGATGATCCGCGCGCAGATGCGCGCCGGCGGCCTGCCGGAAGATCTCTACTATCTCGCCCTGATCGAGAGCGGGTTCGATCCCAACGCCTATTCGCGCGCGGCGGCCGTCGGCATGTGGCAGTTCATGACGTCGACGGCGCGCGACGTGGGACTCCGCGTCGATTGGTGGGTGGACGAGCGTCGCGATCCGGTGAAGTCGACGGCGGCCGCGGTGCGATTCATCAAGGATCTTCGCGACCAGTTCGGGTCGCTGTACCTCGCGGCTGCCGCGTACAACGGTGGTCCGGGCCGCGTCGCGCGCGGTCTATCCCACTACGCGGACGCGCTCGAGGGCACGAGCGGCGACGATCTGTTCTTCGCGCTCGCCGACAAGGACTACTTTCGCAACGAGACGCGGGAGTACGTGCCGCAACTCATCGCCGCGGCCCTCATCGCGAAAGAGCCGCAGCGCTACGGGATGACGCTCGATCCGCAGCCGCCTCTGGTCTACGACTCCGTAAAGGTCGGACCGGCGACTCCGGTCGCCGCCATCGCGCACGCGTCCGGCACGACCGTCCCGGCGATCCTCGAGCTCAATCCGCAGCTGTTGCGCGGCATCACGCCGCCCAAAGACTCGTTCATCGTGCGCCTACCGGCGAGCGCGAGCGACAGCTTCGACGTGGCGTTCGAACGGCTCCCCAAGAGCGAGCGACTGGGCATTCGCACGATGACCTCGAAGAAGGGAGAGAGCATTCGCTCGATCGCGGTGCGCGAGGGAATCAGCACCCATCAGCTGTCGCTCTACAATCCCAAGCTCAAGCTGATGAAGAGCGGCAACCTGGTGCCCGGTCAGTCCCTGCTCGTGCCGACGGTGGCGGTCGCGACGGCGGCGGTGTCGGTGCCTGATCCGGCAATCGAGCGCTATGGCTCGTCGCGCGGATCCAGCACGCACGTCGTGCGGTCCGGCGAGACGCTGAGCGGCATCGCCAAGAAGTATCACATGACGACCGCGCAACTGATGCGGGCGAATGGCCTCAAGCGCGCGCTGATCCTTCCCGGACAGACGCTCATCGTGGCGGGGAAGGCGCCGGCGAAGAAGAAGCCCGCGACGAGCGGGACGACACGCGGACGGTAGCCGGTCTTTGGACGGATGAAAAAGGGCGCCGCGGTGCGGCGCCCTTTTCGTAGCTCTCGAGCTGACAACTCATCAGTCGATCGTGCCCTTCCCCCGATAGTCACGCATGACGAAATGGTCGTAGCCGTTGCCCGGGTTGACGCCTGCTTTGACGTCGCGGGACACGGCGTCCTCGCCACGGTTGTACGCGAGCAGCGCGAGATGCACGTTGCCCTTGTACAGCCTGAGGAGGCTTCGCAGATACTTGAAGCCGAGCCGCATGTTCGTGCTTCCGTTGAACAGCGAATCGCGAGTCATGACCTTGTCCAACACCCGAGCCGTGCTCGGCATCACCTGGGTCAGGCCGATCGCTCCCACCTTGCTGATCGCGTGCTCGTTGAAATCACTCTCGAGCCGCACGAGCCGGAATGCCAGCTCGGGGTCGATGCCTTCCCGGATGGAGGCGTCGAACACGCTGCCCGCCATTCCGGCCGTGATCCCGTACTGCGTGGAATACTGAATGACCTTGCTGGCCCGCTCGAACTGGGCCCGAACGAGGCTCAACTCGCCCTGTGTCGTTTCGAGCTCGTTGCGCAGTTTCCGAGAGTCGCCGATCTCGAACAGCGATCGGGATTCGGTCACCGCAGGCTCGGCGTTCGCCGTGGTGGTCTTGCGGCTAGACAGAATGATTACGGTCAAAGCGACCGAACCAGCGGCTACGAGGCTTTGCTGCATTCGCCTCCGACGCCGCGCCGCATCCCCCCGGTGGACGTACGTCCCACGTAGGTTGCGCATAAGTTTTTGAATAGCAACGGTTTAACTACAAAACTACCTAGTCCCACCGCCCTCACGATACGTGGCAGAGCCCGTGCCATCCAGTCTTGAAAAATCGCCGCGCAGTCCACCTGACTTCGAGGCCAACGATATATCGGAGATCTCCATTCCTCGGTCGATCGCCTTCGCCATGTCATATACCGTGAGCAGCGCGACCGACACCGCGGTCAGTGCTTCCATTTCGACGCCCGTGCGGCCCAACGTCTTCACCGTTGCCTCCGCGCGCACGCCAGGCAGCGATTCGTCCGGGGTCAGGGTCATCTGAACGTCGGTGAGCGCGAGCGGATGGCAGAGCGGGATCAGCTCCGCAGTTCTTTTGGCGGCCATGACCCCCGCAATTCGCGCGACACCGAGCACGTCGCCCTTTTTCACCTCGGCGTTGACGATCGCCGTGAGCGTCTCCGGCTGCATTCGGATGCTGCCGGTGGCTCGCGCCACTCGCTCAGACTCGGGCTTGGCGGAAACGTCCACCATGCGCGCCTCGCCGGACTCGCCGACGTGCGAGAGCTTATCGGTCATGGGAGGGCCGCCAGCTGCCGCATGAGCGACGCCGTGAGGAGTTGCGGGTTCACGTTGCCCGACGCCAGCTCCTTGGTTTCCTCGACCATCGCGACTGCCCGCGCGGCACCCGACGCCTGCGACACGTTCCCGCGTTTGACCGCGGTCCGCGATCGCTCGTGAAGAAGCATGGTCAGGGCGTCGAGCGTGTCGCTGAACCGTCCGCGCGCGCCGAATCCGCCCTGAGCCAACGCGACGCGCATCCGCGTGCCACGGTCCGGCGCCGACACGGCGTCGAGAATGCGCCTCGCCTGTCCCATGGCCGCCTCCCAGACTTCGCGTCCGATGAGCCGGCCCGGGGCGCCGCCCGCCAGGCCCACCAGCTCGTCGACACGTGCCGCCGCCCCCAAATCGAGGTGACCCGACACCGTCGGGTCGGCGAGAAACGCTCGGACCTCGTCGTCACTGAGCGGCGCAATGCGCACCGACACGACGCGCGAGCGAATCGTCGGTAGCAGCGCGCCCGGCTCACTCGATGTGAGGATGATCGTCGTGTCAGCCGGCGGTTCCTCGAGGAGCTTGAGGAATGCGTTCGCCGCGTGCTCCGTGCCTTCCTGCGCCACCATGCGGTCCGCATCGCCGACGACGAAGACCTTGCGACGTCCCATCGCCGGCGAGAGCGCCGCCACTCGCGTCAACGCGTGGACCGTGCTGATGAAGATGCCTTCCTCGCCGCCTGGCGCCTCGTAGATGCCGGACGCCTCCATTCGCTCGATGATCGCCTCACCCATGTCCTCGCGCGCGTCGTCCGCATCGACAGAGTCCTTGGGCCGGGGGCGCGGAAAGAACCAGTGCAGGTCCGGATGCTGCACCGCGCTCGCCATGCGACAGGACTGACACGCGCCGCACGGCGCGCGATCGGCATTTTGGCACAACAGGAGTCGGCTCAGCCACAGAGCGAGCTGCTGTTTGCCGACGCCTCGCGGGCCGTGAAAGAGCAGGCTGGAAGGAAGCGTGCCCTGCGCGACAGCAGTGCGCAGGCGCTCGCGAACGGCGGTGTGACCGTAAAGTGGGACGAGGGGCATCGCCCTGAAGAATACGCGCCGCCGCGCCGGTCCGGCTACTCTGCGGCGGGCCCGACGAGGTTCGCTCAGCGCGATTTTCGAAGCATGACGAGCGTGTCCCGATACAGCTCGGCGTCCGCCGCTTCATGGAGACACGCGACGATGCGTTCATACTCGCCTTCGTGCGCGAGCATGGAGCGAAGCGCGATGCGGGCGGCGTCGGGCTTGGGGAAGCGGTACGCGCCCGTCGACAGGGCGGGGAAAGCGATGGACGTGATGTCGCCCGCTTCCTGGGCCCGCGCGAACGAGCTCTCGTACGCGCGCGCGAGCAGCGCCGACTCGGACTGCGCGCCGCCATGCCACACGGGACCGACGGCATGAATCACGTAGCGTGCGCGCAGTTTGTAGCCGCGCGTGCGCACGGCTTCTCCGGTCGGGCAACCCGGAAACAGCTTCAGCTCGGTCATCAGCTGCGGTCCGGCCGCGCGATGGACTGCGCCGTCCACGCCTCCGCCCCCGCGGAGCGCGCCGTTGGCGGCGTTGACGATCGCGTCGGTCTCGAGCGCGGTGATGTCGGCGGTGACGATCTCGATCATCGAAGTCGGTTGCCCATTGGTCCGAGAGCGCGTACGGTCATACCAGCATTCAACACAGAAACCGGCAAGGGTCCCCAGCCATGCGTCTCTCCATTCTCCTGCTCCTTGCTATGAGTTTCGGCTCCTCCGCGTCCGATGCACAGCGTGCGCGCGCCCGCGACCTCGGCGTTAAACCGGGTGTTTTCCCGCCCGGCAAACTGAACGGCATCACCGACGTGGCGGGCGTCCGGGTGGGACAAACGACGGTCATTCGCGGTGACCGAGTTCACACCGGCGTCACGGCGATCCTTCCGCACGGCGGCAACCTGTTCACCGATCGCGTTCCGGCGGCGGTGCACGTCGGCAACGGCTTCGGGAAGATCACGGGAGTCACGCAGCTGCGCGAGCTCGGCGAGCTCGAGACGCCGATCCTCCTGACGTGCACGCTCTGCGTGTGGAAGGCGGCGGACGCGATGGTCGAGTGGCTCCTCGAGCAACCGGGAATGGGCAACGTGCGGTCGATCAACCCGGTCGTCGCCGAGACGAACGATGGAACGCTGAACGACATTCGGTCGCGTCCGATCACGGCGGAGGATGTCCGCGGCGCGCTCACGTCCGCGACGACTGGACCGGTCACGGAAGGTGCTGTGGGCGCCGGCGCCGGCACGGTGGCATTCGGCTGGAAGGGCGGCATCGGAACGTCGTCGCGTGTGCTTCCGGCGTCGCTCGGCGGATGGACGGTCGGCGTGCTCACGCAGACGAATTTCGGGGGCGTCTTTCAGGTGATGGGCGCGCCCGTAGGCAAAGAGCTCGGTCAGTACGCGTTCAAGCGAGAGGCCGAGTCTCCGGGCGAACGCGGCGACGGCTCGTGTGTCATGGTGATCGCGACCGACGCGCCGCTCTCCGATCGCAACCTGCAACGTCTGGCGGCCCGCGCGATCATGGGTCTGGCGCGCACGGGGTCGTCGGCGTCGAATGGCTCAGGCGACTACGTGCTCGCGTTTTCGACGAACGAGAAGGTCCGGCGCCCGGTGACCGCCACGCGGCTCGAGATCGAGGAGCTCGCGAACGAGCCGATGTCCGCCCTGTTCGAGGCCGCTGTCGAGGCGACGGAAGAGGCGATCTACAACTCGATGTTCATGGCGACGACAACCACCGGCAACGGACATACGATCGAAGCGCTGCCGCTGGACAAAGTGAAAACGATTCTCGACAAGTATCGAGTTGGAAATCGATGACGGCGCGGACAGCCGAAGGGCGCGGACAGCCGAAGGGCGCGGACAGCCGAAGGGCGCGGACAGCCGAAGGGCGCGGACAGCCGAAGGGCGCGGACAGCCGAAGGGCGCGGACAGCCGAAGGGCGCGGACAGCCGAAGGGCGCGGACAGCCGAAGGGCGCGGACAGCCGAAGCGGCGCGAGACACCGAAGGGCGCGGACAGCCGAACGGGCGCGACGGACAGCCGAAGCGCGACGCCGAGGCGCACAGCCGAAGGGCGCGGACAGCCGAAGGGCGCGGACAGCCGAAGGGCGCGGACAGCCGAAGCAGCGCGCGGACAGCCGAAGGGCGCGGACAGCCGAAGGGCGCGGACAGCCGAAGGGCGCGGACAGCCGAAGGGCGCGGACAGCCGAACGGCGCGGACAGCCGAACGGCGCGAACACCGAACGGCGCGAACACCGAACGGCGCGAACACCGAACGGCGCGAACACCGAACGGCGCGAACAGGCGAACGGCGGGTCAGCTGAACGGCGCGAACAGCTCTCGAATCAAGGCTCTCCCGATCGACCGCACCGGGGCACGGACAGAGCCCTGCGTTTACCCGTCAGGAATGGGCCGGGGGATCGCTCGCCGGAAAGGAGTCGCGAGAAGCTTCATCCACCTGATCGTCCTCGTCGCGGTCACGAACCTGTTTGGCCCCCTGTTCCGCCGCTTCGCGCGCCTTTCGCTTCAGGCGCTCGCGTTCGGCCGGACTCAGGCCCTGCTTTGCTTCAGATCGCTTGTCCGACATCGGGAATTCCTCACCCACAGAGAAAGGCAAAAGGGTCAGGATTTATGCCGCGTTGAACGGGCTTGAAGCGGCGCCGCCTTTGCCGCTGTCCGCGCCGTTTGGCTGTCCGCGCCGTTTGGCTGTCGCGCCGTTTGGCTGTGCGCGCCGTTTGCGCTGCCGCGCCTTCGGCTGTCCGCGCCGTTCGGCTGTCCGCACCGTTCGGCTGCCGCGCCGGGCTGGGATCCCCCATTAAGGGAACTCTACGCCGTAAAGTACTTGCTGTTCTTGTCGCCGGGCGTTAGACTCGGGGCATGCCTCCTGTGATTCCGCTCCGGCCACGGCGCCCCAGACCCGACGCGCCCGAGATGCAAGCTCGGGCGATGGACAATCTGCGCTATATCCGCGGCATGATGGAGGCCGCCGGCACGTTCACGGCGGTCTCGGGGTGGGGACAGGTCGTCATTGGGCTCACCGCCGTGGGCGCCGCGCTCGTCGCCGCTCGGCAGGCGTCGCCCTGGAACTGGGTCGCGACATGGCTGGCCGAAGGCGGCATCGCCGCCGGCATCTCGGTCGCGTCGCTCGCGATCAAGGCGCACCTCGCGAACGTGCCCCTCGTGACGGGGCCAATGAGAAAGCTCGTATTGACCTTCTCGCCGGCGATGATCGCCGGCGCGGTGCTCACGGCCGTGCTCGCGCAGCACAACGCGTACGTGTTCCTGCCGGGCGCGTGGATGCTGCTCTACGGCGCCGCCGTGGTGAGCGGAGGCACGTATTCGGTGCGCAGTGTTCCCGTGATGGGCGCGGCGTTCATGGCGCTCGGCACGGTGGCGCTCTTCGCGCCGGCAGTCTGGACGACGGCGTTCATGATCATCGGGTTCGGCGGACTGCACGTCGTCTTCGGCATTTGGATCGCACGGAGGCACGGTGGCTAGACCACAGCATGGGCGCCGCCCCGAACCGGCAAAGGACGTCGCAGGTCCACTCCGACCAGTACGAGGCAAGGCGCCATCCGAAGGGCCGCTCGCCCTCGACCGGCTCATTCACGAGCGACTCCGGCTTGGCATTCTGAGCGCGCTCGCCGTGAACGACTCGCTGACGTTCAACGACTTGAAGAAGCTGATGCAGACGACCGATGGGAACCTGAGCGTGCATGCGCGCAAGCTCGAGGAGGCCGGGTACATCGCGTGCACGAAGTCGTTCGAAGGCCGTGTTCCGAAGACCGAATACACGATCACGCCCCCCGGACGACGCGCGCTGGAGCGCTATCTCGATCACATGGAAGCGCTCATTCGCGCGACCCGCGATCGTTAACCTTCCTCTTTCCTAATCGTCTTCCTCACATGAAGCGCACGGCCGCGGTTGGCTCTCCGTTCCAGGGAATCCACGTCGGAATCATCATGGACGGCAACGGCCGTTGGGCGTCGGCGCGCGGGATGCCGCGCACCGCGGGCCACCGGAGCGGGGTTCGTACGGCGCGCAAGATCGTCGAGGCCGCGACCCGGTCGCCGCTCGTCGGGACCGTCACCCTGTACGCGTTCTCGTCGGACAACTGGAGCCGTCCCACGCCCGAAGTGGGCGCGTTGATGCGGCTGTTGCGACGGTCGCTGCTGGTCGAGTCCAAGCGCTGCCTCGAGAACGGCGTTCGCCTCTCCATCGTCGGTCGACGCGACCGGCTTCCGACGGCGCTCGTCATGGCCATCCAGGAGGCCGAGGCGCTCACGGCTCACGGACGCAACCTGCATCTGCGCGTTGCGATCGACTACTCGTCGCGCGAGTCGATCATGCAGGCGGCGACGCTGGCCCATGGCGAGCCGCTCTCGCGCGAGCGCTTCGCGCACTTGCTCGCCCAGGTGACGCACGATCCGTTCGCCATCCGCGACGTCGATCTGCTGATTCGGACTGGCGGCGAGCAGCGCCTGAGCGACTTCCTGCTCTGGGAATGCGCCTACGCGGAGTTCTACTTCACGCGGTGCATGTGGCCCGAATTCACGGACCAGGAATTCCTGCGGGCGCTCAGCGAATTCGAGCTCCGCGAGCGCCGTTTCGGCGCGGTGCCGGCCCAAGCGGCGAGCTGACCGGCGCGCCGCCCTGGCGCGGCCTGGCTTGGTGCTCCGGCGTACGGATTAAGAAATCTTAAGAACGCTTCTAGCCGGCTGGCGTTCTTGGCGGGAAATTTCACGCGATGCCTTCCGCCCATCGCGCTGCCCGGACGTCGGGCCCACCTCAGCGCGTCGCCGCCGCTCAACCCGCACCGACGCTCGTCGGCCGCGGGGCGGAGCTCGCCACGCTTTCCGCGGCGCTGTCCGAGGCCGACGCGGGCCACGGGCGAACCGTCTTCGTCGTCGGCGAGAGCGGCATCGGCAAGACGCACCTCGTGAACACGCTGGCGGATCAAGCAGCGTGGCGCGGGTTCACGGTCGCGGTTGGACGCGCGTATCCCGTGGAGCGCGGCGTGCCGTACTCGGTATTCTCCGACGCGCTGCTGCCGGTGCTCCGCGGGATCGAGCCGTCGGTGCTCACGCTGCTCAGTCGCGGCGGCACGGCGGAGCTCGCGCAGCTCTTTCCCGCGCTCGGAACGGGCGGCGAGCGATCGTCCGCGGCGCGCGGCGATCCGACGGAGCTCAAGGCGCGACTCCTCTGGAATTTTTCGCAGTTCCTCTCGCGCTTCGCGGCCAAGCGCCCGCTGCTGCTCGATGCTCGAGAACCTCCAGTGGGCCGACAGCGCGTCGCTCGAGATGCTGCACTTCGTCGCGCGACAGATCTCCGGCGATCGCATTCTGCTCGTCGGCACGCACAACGATCCCGAGCATCGCGGCAGTCCGGCGCTTCGAGCGACCGATCAGTCGCTGCGCAGTCTCGGCAACGCGCAGCGCGTGCGACTCGCGCCGCTGGCCGCGGCCGCGATCATCGAGATTCTCGAGCGCCGGTTCGAGGCGCCGCCGGAGCGCGTGCGCGACTTCGCCGAGCGCCTGCATCGCTGGACGGGCGGCAATCCCTTCTTCATCGACGAGACGATCAAGGCGTTGGTCGACGGCGGCCAGCTGCAATCGACGCCGGGCGGCTGGGTGGGGTGGGACGTCGAGGAGCTTCGCGTGCCGTCGACGATCCGCGAGGCCGTGCTTGCCCGATTCGAGCGATCTGTCGCCGCACGCGCGGCCGCTGGCGGACATCGCCGCGGTGCTCGGCATGCGCGCGACGCACGACGAGCTGGAGGCCGTGAGCGGGCTCGATCACGAAACACTCATCACCGCCGTCGACGAGCTGCGCGGCGCGGGCGTCCTCACGGAGCGCGAGGATGCCGGCGACATCATCTACGACTTCTCCCATCCGCTGCTGCAGGAGACGCTCTACTCGGAGCTCGGCCTCGCGCGCACGCGAACGCTGCACGGGACAGTCGCCGAATCGCTGGAGCGACTGTACGGCGCGCGCGCCATGGACCACGCCGGCGAGCTCGCGTTTCACTATTCACGGGGCGATCCGCGCCGGCTGGCGGCGAAGGCGGTCGAATACCTGCGCGCAGCCGGGCGCGACGCGTCGGCGAAGTACGCCAACCGCGAAGCCGCCGACTATCTCTCCGCGGCGCTGGCGATCGCCGACCAGGACAACGCAGGCGGCGCCGCTCGAGCTGGTGACCGAGCTCGCGCGCGTGCGCCAGCGGCTCGGCGACTACGCCGTCGCGGTGACGCTCTGGAAGCGCGCGCTCGATGCCGCGCGCGCCGCGAACGATCACGCGCACGTGGCGAGCGATCGAGCGAAGCATCGGGCTCGCGCGCTACTGGAGCGGTTCGTTCGACAAGGCGCTCGAGCACTACGAGGCCGCCACGGACGCGTCGCGGAGCGCCGGCGACCGTCATCTCGAAGCACGCGTGCTCATCGCGAAGGCGATCTGCCTGCAGGCCGTCGGCCGATCGGCAGATTCGCGCGACGAGGTGGAGCGGGCGGTCACCATCGCGTCGGAGCTCGGCGACGATGCGCTCCTGGCTCGCGTGCACCGATCGCTGCTGCTCCTGTATCTGTGGACCGGCCCGGCGGAACGGGCGCAGGAGCAGGGTGCTCTCGCCATCGAGCTCGCGGAAGCATCGGGCCAGCGCGCCGTGGCGTGGTCGGGGCACTGGGCGCTCGCGGTCCTCGCGGGCCTCACCGGCAAGTCGGAGGAGGTGCGCCGACACCTCGCCGACGCGCATCGGGTCGCCGACGAGCTTCGCTCGCCGCTCTTCCGGCTCTGGGCGTCGGAAGTGGAGATCGAATACGCGGCCGGCATCGGCGACTGGGATCACGGCGTCGCGCTCGCGGAGCGGACGATCACCATGGCACGCGCGCTGGGACAGCGGACGCTGCTGCCGCGCGTGCTCGTCTGGACCGGTCTGCTGTACCTCGGGCGCGGCGACGTGGAACGCGGGAAGGCGTGCGTCGACGAAGCGTGGTCGCTGAGCGTCGGCGGCGATCCGGACGTGGGTCGCGACGTGTTCGCGGTCGTGCCCGCGCACATCGGTCGCGCCGCGTATCACCTCGCAATGGGACACTACGCCGAAGCGATCCGCGTCGGCGAGCACGGGCTCAAGATCGCCGATCGAACCGGATACGTCGTGTGGGCGATGCACCGCCTCATTCCGGTTCTCGCCGAAGCGTCGCTCTGGGCGAACGACATGAAGCGCGCGACCGCGCTCGCACAGCGGTTGCGCCACCAGTCGAAGCTGCTCGACCAGCGTCTCGGGCTGGCGTGGGCCGACGCGTGCGACGCGCTCGTCGAGATGCTGCACGGCAGCAAAGAGCGCGCGGTTGCGCTGCTTCAAGGCGCGGTCGAGGCGCTCGAAGCAATTCCATTCGTGTCCGACGCAGCGCGTCTTCGCCGGCAGCTCGCGCGCGCGCTCGCCGAGACGGGCGACCGCGAGGGCGCGACGCGGGAGCTGCGGCGAGCGCACGAAGTGTTCGCGCATCTCGGCGCGGAGCGTGAGCTCGACGCGACGCGCGAGCAGCTGCGCGAACTGGGCGCGCGGCCGCCCACGCGTTCGGTGACGCAGGGCGTGGCCGGTCTCACGGGGCGCGAGCTCGAGATCGTCCGTCTCGTCGCGGCCAGGCGGTCGAACAAGGAGATCGGCTCCGCGCTCGGCATCTCGGCGCGAACGGCGAGCACGCACCTCTCGAACATCTTTTCGAAGCTCGGCGTCACGTCGCGCGGCGAGCTGGCCGACCTCGCGCGCGAGGCCGGCCTGCTCACGGTCAGTTCTTGATCAACCGGACCTGTCCCGACCCGGCGTCGACGCGGATGCGTCCGCGACCCGTCGCCGATCTTGCCGCGCAGATGGTTTCGAGAAACCCGGTTGGTCTGAATCGCGAAGTCCGTCTCGATGCCGCCGCTGCCCGTGTCGATGTCGAGCTCCGCGCCCTGCGTGGCGGGAAGGCGCAGGGTCACGCCGCCCGACCCCGACTCGACGGAGAGATCGCTGACCGGCGCCGTGAGATCGAGGTCCAGCCCGCCCGAGCCGACGTCCGCGTTCACGCGGCCTGACTTCACGTGCGTGAGCCGCAAGCCGCCGGAGCCGACGTCGGCCTTGAGCGTTTTCACATCGATGTCGCCGCCGCGCACCGAGCCGGACCCGGTGTCGAGATCGAGCTCGTCGCCGTGCACGCCGGTGAGCGTGAGACCGCCGGAGCCCGTGTCGAGATAGACCGAGCCCTGGGCGTCGGTCACCGTGACGCCGCCGGAGCCCGTATCGAGCGACAGCGTGCCGCGCGTGTGTTCCGTCGTGACGGTCGCCGCCGCGACGCTGACGCGAATGTCACCGTCGACGTTCGTCACGGTCGCGTCGCCGACGCCCCAGTGCACCACGATGCGCTGGCCCTTCGGCACGCCGACGACGAGATCGGCGTGCGCGTCGATGCCCGATCCCGAGTCGCGAATCTCGACCGACCCGCGGTCGAACCATCCGTGATTTCCCGAGCTCCGGTCGTCGAAGGTGCCGTCTTCGTTGACGCGCAGTTGCGTGCGCGTGCGGTACCGAAGCTCGGAGTAGACGATTCGGTCGGACGGATAGAGCACTCTGAGGGTCTGCGCGCCACGAATCGGGCCCGTGGCGAGGTTCAACCGATTCGCGTCGCGCCCGCCGCGAGTCACGTCGACGGTGACGTCGCTTCCGGTGGCCGGTTGAAGCCGGAGGTGGCCGGCGAGGTTGTAGATGGCGACGCGATCACCGGTGATCGAACGGCGCTCGGTCTGCGCGCCCAGAGCGACGGGGCAGGCGATGACGAGCAGCGCGGCGGCTCGGCGTGCGGAAATAGCGAAGGGCGAGCGATTCATTGCGGGAAAGCTCCGTGGGTGAGGTGGGACCCTCGGATCTGACAGGTGGAGCGGGTGAAAGGTTTGGCGCGGCGGAGCGCGAACGGCGAGCGGGGATCGGCGATCGGAGCGAGTGCGGCGTGCGGCGTAACTACAGAAACTGCGCGGGTCACCGTTCGTCGTTCGCCGAATCTCGCCTAGCGAGGATGTGTTCCAAGGGATAGAATGGTCGTCCCGCCTGGCTCATCCCCTACAATCTCCGCAATGTCTCGCTGGCTCAAGCGAATCGGCTACGCCGTCGGCGCTCTCGTGGCGCTCGTGATCGTCGCGCTCGGCGCAGTATACACGATCAGCGAAGTTCGATTCCGGCGAACCTATACCGTGCCCGCGGAGCAGGTCGCCGTGTCATCCGACAGCGCGGTGATCGCGCGCGGTGAGCACATCGTGTCGGCGATCGCGGGGTGCGCGGATTGTCACGGCGAGGGGCTCAAGGGCAACGCCGTGATCGATGGGCCGCCGATGGGCCGTCTCGTCGCGCTCAACCTGACGAAGGGTGAGGGCGGCATCGGCGCCGAGCTCACGCCGGAGAGCATCGAGCGCGCGGTGCGCCACGGCGTCGGGCGAAGCGGCCGAGCGCTTCGGATCATGCCGTCGAATGACTATCAGTACATGACCGACGACGATCTGCGCGCGGTGGTGTCGTATGTCCTGAGCATTTCGCCGGTCAACAACACGCTGGCGCCGTCGGCGCTCCAACTGTTGCCGCGAGCGCTCATGGTTGCCGGCGTGATGCCCTTGCTGCCGGCAGAGCTGCTGCGCGACTCCGCGCGGAAGCCGATGACGATCACGCCCTCGGCGACGGCGGGCTACGGCGCATACCTCGCGAACGTCGCCGGCTGCAAGGGATGCCATGGACCCAATCTCTCGGGCGGCAAGATCGCGGCGGGCGATCCGTCATGGGGGCCGGCCGCGAACCTCACGCCCTCGGGAAATCTCGGCACCTGGACGGAGGCGCAGTTCGTCGAGACGCTCCGCACCGGCAAGCGGCCGGACGGCATCGCGCTCAAGAGTCCAATGCCGTGGAAGGTCGTCGGTCGCATGACGGACGACGAGCTGCACGCGGTGTGGCTCTATCTGCGTTCGGTTCCACCACGGCCGTTCGGCACGCACTAGCCCGCGCGGGCGAGCGCGCTCAGACCACGTGCTCGATCGCCCAGGTCCAGTAGACGAGATCCTCGGCCGACATGTTGCCGCGCGGCTCGAGGCGCGCATCAGAGTATCCATATTGGCCGATGTCGAGCAGATACTGGCCGCGTGACGTCAGGGTGCCGCGGCAGACACGGTCGTTGCTGGGAGCGTCGCTGATGTCGAGCTGCAAGCGTGCGGTGAGGTCGTTCCACACGCGCGCCGGAATGCGGTGCCGGTCCGACGGGTAGATGAATCCGAAGAGCACGATGTATGACAGCAAGAGCTGCCAGTGCTCGCCGAAGCGCCGCACGACGCGATCCCAGTCCAGCGTCTCCGCGCACGATCGAATGATGTGCGCGACGTCGGCGCCGTCGTAGCGCTCGCGCTCCATCACGAACGCTTTCTGCCAGAGCAGCTCCTCGACGGGCGCGATCTTCACCGGCATGCCGAGGACGTCGGCTTCGAGCGCGTGAGCGAACCACTCGTCGTCGACCGAGCACACGCCGTTGCCGGAGTTGAACACGAGGTCGACGACGTCGTTGCCGTCCCGCGCCTTGGCGAGCCAGTGCCGGAACGTGATCTCGGTGTCGTAGCCGGCCTCGTCGAGCGCGGCGAGGCCGGCCTCGATGTCGGTTCGCCGCAGGAAGAGGTCGAAGTCCTTCGTTTCGCGAACGATGCCCGTGTAGTTGAGCAGCGCGTGCGACCCCCCGACCAGGAACGGCACCTGGGCGTCGCTGAGCACGTGCAACGTGCGCCGATAGAAGGCGTTGGTGTCGCGTGCGGGATGACTCAGCGTCGATTGATAGGCCATTGATCGGGTCGTTTCTTCACAGCCTGAGAGTGCAAGAGCGGGGCTACGCGGCTGGCCCGATTCCTTCCGTAGAAGCCGCCATGAGCACTCCGACAACGGAAGGAACGGTCCGGCTCGCCGCGCTTGCCGACATCCACTACTCGAAGAGCGTGCCGTCCACCCTACAGCCGCTGTTTCTGGAGATCGCCGAGTCGGCGGACGTGCTCGTGCTCTGCGGCGACCTGACGGACTACGGTCTGGCCGACGAGGCGCGGTTGCTCGCGAAGGATCTCGCGGCCGTGAAGGTCCCGATCGTCGCCGTGCTCGGCAATCACGACTTCGAGGCCGACGAGCAGCGTCAGATCGTGGACATCCTCGGCGACGTCGGCGTGCACATGCTCGACGGGGATACGTGGGAGTTTCGCGGCGTGGGATTCGCCGGCGTGCGCGGGTTTTGCGGCGGGTTTGGCCGAGGTGCGCTCGCGGCATGGGGTGAGCAGATCATCAAGGACTTCGTCCACGAGGCAGTGCAGGAGGCGCTCAAGCTGGAGGCGGCACTCGCCCGGTTGACGGCCCCCCAGCGCATCGTGCTCATGCACTACGCTCCGATCGCCGCGACGGTGCAGGGCGAACCGGCGGAGATCTATCCTTTTCTGGGATCGAGCCGGCTCGAGGACCCGCTCTCGCGCTTCGACGTGACGGCCGTGTTCCACGGACATGCGCACAAGGGCACGCCGGAAGGCAAGACGCAGACGGGGATTCCCGTGTACAACGTTTCGTATCCGGTCCTGAAATCGAACTACGCCGACCGCCCGCCCTTTCGGTTGTTCGAGGTGCATCCGCAAGACACGAGCGACGTCACTCCGATCGCCGAGCGCCGGTGGGCTCGCCGTGCGACGGATCATGGTGCGGAGGGTCCGGTGGCGTGACGGACTCCGGCGCCGGCCCAACCGGCTCTGGTTCAGGCTCCGAAGGCAACGCCGACTCGAGATAGAAGCGCATGTGATCGAGGTCGCCGCGGATCCGGCGCTCGGTCGCGACGCTCATGAGCGCGCGCAGCGCGTCGTGGAACCCTGTCGTGCGCGGCGAGAAGTACGCCTCGACATCCAGCTTGGTTCGCGTCGGCGAGACGCGGGTGAACCGGAATTGCGCGCGGATGTCGACGAGACTCCCCGGAACGCTCTCGAGACCAATGACGTTGTTCGGGACATACTTCGTCACCACGACGTCCCACTCGATCAGCTGGCCGGCCGGCGTGTACGCCTCCCAGTGCGAGCGACCGTCCTGGTAGTCGGTGATCGACCGCAGCGCGCCGACGACGCGCGGCAGGTTTTCGAAGTCCTTGAAGAAGGCGAACACCGAGGCGAGCGGACGGTCGATCTCCACTGACGAACGGAGCGCCACGCGCCGTCGTCGCTCGCCGACGGCGATGATCACCCGTTCGAGCAACGGGCTCGCGGCGTACGCGACGAGCGCCAGGCCCGCGCCGCGAAGCAGCGCGCGCGCCGCGGAGCTTCCCGGCCGTGACGCGAGCAGCGCGCCGCCGAGCGCGCCCAGCGCCAACGGGGCCAAGGACTGACGAGACGGTTCGGACGAGTGCGCCACGCTCCAAGGGCAGCGCAAGGGAAGTGCCGCGGCTCAGCCGGCGAACTGCTCCAGTTTGGCGAGGGCTTCGGGCATGTCACGGCGGCCGAATCCCAACCGAAAGTAATTGCCCGGATAGCCGAACCGGGACGCCGGGAGAATGAGCACGCCCTCGCGCTCGATGAGCCGCGCCGCAAAATCGTCGACGTCACCGGCCAGGAGCTTGGGAAAGCCCACGCTCGAGGCGCGCGGCCGGACCCAGGAGAACCGGTCGGCGTTTCGGGCAAAGAATGGATCGAGCAGCGCCAAATTGTCGGCGACTGATGCGGCGCGTCCGCGCGAGCAGCTCATCTTTGGCCCGGAGCGCGATCAGCGCGAGGATCTCGCTCGGCGCACTGCTGCAGATCGTCGTGTAGTCCTTCAGGCTCGCCACGCGCGCGCGAAGCGCTGGGTCGCGCAGCGCCAGCCATCCGATGCGGATGCCCGCAAGGCCGAATGCCTTGGACATCACGCCGAGGCTGATCGCGCGCCGCCGAGCACGATGCGGCGGGCGGCAGCTCGGCGGCGTCGTGCTCGAGAAAGCGATAGACCTCGTCGGAAAACAACAACGCGCCGTGCAGCTCGGCGATCGCGACGAGCCGATGAAGTTGTTCCGGCGACAGCTGCGCGCCCGTCGGGCTGTGCGGCGAGTTGACCACGATCACCTTCGTGTTCGGGCGCATCGCCGCCGCGACGGCATCGACGTCGAGCGACCAGTCGCGCGCATCGAGCGGCACGAGCGTGATTTCGGCGCCGGCGGATCGTGCCACTTCGTGCAGCGACTGGTACGCGGGCCACGCGACCACGGCATGATCGCCCGCGTCCAACCAGCGCATGCATGCACAGAAAGACGGCTTCTTCGGCGCCCGCGAACGTGATGACGTCGTCTGGCGTCGAGTCCCGGATACGAGCGCCGCGATCTCGGCGCGAAGCGCGGGGAGGCCGAGCGATTCCGTGTACCCGAGGTGGAGCGTCTCCCAGCGCCGCCGTGCGTCGTCGTCGGCCAACGCCAGCACGTCGGCGAGCGCGATCGGCTCCGCGTCGGACGCACAGAGCACGTGTCGCGCCGCGAACTCCCATCGCGCGAAATACCGCTCCAGCGCGAACTCCGCGATCCGCACGCGCTCGACGCCCGATCAGTTCTGAACGATCACGCCGCAGGCCAGACGCGAGCCGGAATTGCCGGCCGGGTCCGTGAGGTAGTCGTCGCGCGTCGAGTGAATCACGATCGACGCTCCGCCGGCGTCGAGGATGTGACGGGGACCGCCGCGCAGCGTGACGTCCGGCAGCAGGAACTCGAACTGCAGCCGTCCGGACGCCGGCACGTCGATGTTCGGAAGGTCGCCCGAGTGCGGGCCGTCGGCGTTCTTGAACCCGTGCCTGTGCTTGTCGGGATTGAAATGGCTCCCCGCGGTGGCGAACGGCGGTTCACACTTGCCGAATTCGTGAATGTGAATGCCGTGCGCGCCGATCCCGAGGCCCTCGACCGAGCCAGTCACGATGAGGCCGGCGTAACTGTCCGAAAACGTGGCCGTCCCGACGCGCACGCCGGCCGCGTCGCGGATGGTCGCGACGGCCGTGCGAAAGTTCGCCGACGACTTGGGCGCCGCACGCACGACGGGCGCAGGAGCCGGCGGGGCCGGCGTCGCGACGCCAATGGTCTGCACCGGAGGGGAGCTGCACGCCGCGACGACAGTCGCGAGCACAACGAGTCGGAGCAGAATGACGCATGGCGATCTCAGGCGAGAGAATGGGCGAACCTCACGCAACCGCGCCTACGGCGGCGGCGGCGGCGCGGACGCGCTCGAGCGCGTCCTCCGGACTGCTGCCAACAGCGGACAAGGTGTCCCATCTTGCGGCCCACGCGGGCGCCGCGCTTGCCGTAGAGATGAAGCCGAACGCCCGGCTTCGACAGGGCCGACTCGAACGGCGGCGCGCCGTGCTCCCAGAGCTCGCCGAACAAATTGAAGATCGCGCCGGGACGAAGCACCGTCGGGTCGCCAAGCGGCAGGTCGCACACGGCGCGAACGATCTGCTCGAACTGGCTCGTGGAGCACGCGACTTCCGTCTCGTGATACGAGTTGTGCGGCCTCGGCGCGAACTCGTTCACGAGCAGCGTGCCGTTCGCGAGGAGGAACATCTCCACCGCGAGAATGCCCTCGAGCGCGAGATTCTCGGCGATGCCGCGCGCGATCTCGTCGGCCTCGGCGCGTGATGCGGTGGGGCAGCGGCGCGGGAATGACCGACCACGCGAGCATCTGCCGCTCGTGATGATTGAGCGCCGCCGGGTACGCGCGAATCTCGCCCGACGGCCGCCGCGCGACCATGACGCTGAAGCTCGGCCTGGAGGCCGAGCGCCTGTTCGGCAACCGAATGCCGCTCGCCGAGCGCCGTCCACACGGCGCCGGCGTCCGCGCGCGCGAGCGACGCGCGCCTGGCTGCGTCCATCGTAGCCGCCGCGACTCGCCTTGACGAAGAGCGGGCCAAGCTCGCGCGCGGCCGCCTCGAGATCGGACGCGCGGCGAATCTCGCGGTACGCGCCGATCGGATAGCCGTTCGCCGCAAGCCACCGCTTCTGCGCCGAGCGGTCCTGCACCATCGCGAGAATGTCGGCGCTCGGACGCACGGGCGCGTGCCGCTCGGCGGCGGCCAGCGCGTCGACTCCCAGATGTTCGATCTCGAGCGTGACGACGTCGCACCCGCGCGCGAGATCGGCGGCGGCGTCCGCGTCGTCGAACGGCGCGGCGATCACCCGATCGGCGACTGGACTCGCCGCGCAGTTCGCGTCCGGGTCGAGCACGTGCACGTTGTAGCCGAGCGTGCGCGCGGCCATCGCCGTCATTCGGCCCAGCTGTCCGCCGCCGAGAATGCCGATCGTCGAACCCGGAGCAATGGGCGGCATCAGGAGGTCGGAGCGATGCTCGTGTTCGCGAGGACGTCGTCGGTTCGGCTGCGGCGCCACGCTCGCAGCCGCTCGCGCAGCTCGGGTCGTGTCGTCGAGACGATCGACGTCGCGAGGAGCGCGGCGTTGACCGCGCCCGGCTCGCCGATCGCGAGCGTCCCGACCGGCACTCCCTTCGGCATCTGCACGATCGAGAGCAGCGAGTCGAGCCCGTTGAGCATCGTCGCCGGAATCGGCACGCCGAGCACCGGCAGCATCGTTTTGGCGGCGACCATCCCCGGCAGGTGCGCGGCGCCGCCGGCCGCGGCAATGATGACCTCCAGCCCGCGCGACTCCGCGGTGGACGCATACTCGAACATCCAGTCGGGGGTCCGGTGCGCCGACACGATCTTCGCCTCGTATGGAACGTCGAGCGAGGCAAGGAGGTCGATCGCGGGCTGCAGATACTTCAGGTCCGAGGTGCTGCCCATGATCACACCGACGAGCGGACGCGCGGAGGTCGAGGAGTCGCTCACGATACCTGGTTGGTCACGCGCGGAATATAGCCGGACCCGGCCGAGTGGCGAGCGCCTAGCGATTACTTCGTTTTGTCGACGACGACTGTGCCTCCCTTCATCACCCACATCACGTCGTTCAACACCACATTGATGTCCTTCAGCGGATCGCCCTCCACTGCCACGATGTCCGCGTAGTATCCCGGCGCGATCCGGCCGAGCGAGCTCGACATGCCGAGCAGCTCGGCGCCGTTCGTCGTTGCCGTTGCCAGCGCTTGCGCCGGTGTCATTCCGAGCTTTACGAACCATCCGAGCTCGCGCGTGTTCTGCCCGAACATGTGAAAGACCGCGTCCGACCCCATACCCATCTTCACGCCGGCCTGAAACGCGCGCTTGGCGGTCTCGAAGTTCGAGTAGCCGGAACGAGTCCAGCGCCGCGGCCTGTTGGTCGGTATAGCTGAAATCCTTTTTGTACTCGGCGTAGTAGCGATTGTGATCGATGGTGGGCACGTAGATCGTGCCGCGCTTCACCATTTCCGCGAGCGTCTCGGCGTCGAGATCGATCGCGTGCTCGACCGTCGTCGCGCCCGCGAAGACGGCGTCGTGTCCGCCCTGCGCCCCGTACGAGTGAATCGCGATGCGCTTGCCAAACGACTTCGCCGCGTCGACCGCGGCCTTCATCTCGTCGAATGAAAACGTCTCGTTGCCGGTGACGTCGGCGCCGCTCCCCGTAGAGCCGTACATCTTGATGTAGTCGGCGCCGGCGTCGACCTGCTGCTTCACGGCGTCGGGAATCTGCGAGATGTCGTACACGCGTCCGCGGACGGTGCGCGTCGTATCGACGCCGGCGCGGAAGGGCGGACGCGCGCGCTGGAGTCCCGAGCCGGCGACGAACATGCGCGGCCCGACCAACGCGCCGTGGTTGATCGAGTCGCGCATCGCGATGTCGGCATAGTTGCCCGCGCCCAAGTCCCGCACCGTCGTCACGCCCGTCTCGAGCGTGTGCAGCGCGTTCAATCGCTGGAGACGCGACACTTCCGCGGGCGCGCGCTGCGGCTGCCGCCACGGATCGGTGCCGGATGCGGGGTCCCACGTAGTAGGTCATGTGGGTGTGCGCGTCGATCATGCCCGGGATCGCGGTGTAGCGCGTGAGATCATGACTGGCGCGCCGGATGGGATCGCGTCGCGCGGGCCGAGGACCCGCGCGATCTTGTCGCCGTCGACGATCACGACGCCGTTCGGGATCACGCGTCCGTTGCCGTCGACGACGGCGGCGAAGCGCAGCGCCTTCATTTGCGCCGAAGCGGTCGTGGCGGCGAAGGCGACGAGCGCCGCGGCGTGAAGCAGAGAGGATCGCATACTGAAACGATCGCCCGCGTTGCGCGGCGCGTCCAGACGGTCACTGAACGTCGTGCGGGTTGACGGTGTCGCATGGCGCACATAGTTCTGTCTTGCCATCACGGAGGATATGGACGTGGGCTGGATGTGGCGCCGCCGCGCCGATGGCGCGGGCAGTGGTTGGGGCCGGCACCGCGCCGAAGCGCTCGTGCAGGATACGCGGCATGCAATCCGCGGCCTTGTCAAGCGCCCGGCCTTCACGCTGGTGGTCGTTCTCACGCTGGCCCTCGGCCTCGGCGTGAATGCGGCGGTGTTCTCGCTCCTCGACCGCCTCTTTTCGCGTCCCCCCGCGGGCGTTGCGCTGCCCGGCGAGCTCCACCGCGTCTACTTCCAACGGACCTGGAGTTCCGGCAATCGCCAGATGTACGACGCGCTCGACTGGCCGGCGTGGCAGGATCTGCGCGCCGCCGCGGCGGCCGGTGGTCTGGCGACCACGGCGTACGGCCTCGACAGCATTCGCCTCGGCGACGACACGCACGCGCGACGAGTCGTCGCGGCGTACGTCGACGCGGATTACTGGCGCGTGTTGGGGACCCGCGTCGCCGTGGGCCGCGGATTCACCGCGGACGAATCGCGCATCGACACCCCGACGAATCTCGCCGTCGTCGGCGATGCGTTTTGGCGACGCGAGCTCGGCGCGCGGCAGAACGTCGTCGGGACGACGCTCCAGCTCGGACCTCTGCGATATCGGATCGTCGGTGTGGCGCCGCGCGATTTCACCGGCGTCGATCTCGACGATGCAGAGCTTTGGCTTCCGCTCGGCGCGATGCCGATGCCGCACTTCTCCACGAAGCCGTGGTATCAGGTTCGAAGCAGCGGAATGCTTCATGGTCTCGTGCGTGTGCCGAACGGAGTCGATCTCCGCCCGCTCGACGCTCGGCTGACCGCGGCATATCGGCCGGGGGCCGTCGCGTACGGATATCGAAACGACACGGCGGCCGTCATCTCCACCGGCTCCATCCTCGCGGCGCTCGGTCCGATGGAGCCGGATCGCGCCGTTCAGCTGTCGACGCGCCTCGCGTTCGTGTCGATGCTCGTGCTCCTGATCGCGTGTGCGAACGTGGCGAACTTGCTTCTCGCGCGCGCCGTGCAGCGCCGTCGTGAGATCGCGGTGCGACTCGCGCTCGGCATCTCGCGCCGTCGGCTCGCCGCGCAGACGATGATCGAGAGTACGCTGCTGGCGCTCGGCGCGGGCGTCGCGGCGATGTTCGCTGGTGCATGGACCGGTGCTGCGCTGCGCCGAATGTTGATGCCGAAGATCCATTGGCGCGACACGATGCTCGACTGGCGCGTGATGGCGCTCACCGCGGCGGTCGCCCTCGTCGCGGCGTTTGCCGCCGGTCTTGCGCCGCTGACGCAGGCGCGCCGGCTCGATCTGACCGACGCGCTCAAAACGGGCCGCGACACCGCGATTCGTGGACGACGCCTTCGCACATTCCTCGTGATGGCGCAGACGGCGCTCGCCGTCGTGCTGCTCGCTGGCGCCGGCCTGTTCGTGCGCAGCCTTCGCCACGTGCTCGACGTGGATCTCGGCTACGATGTCGACCGCGTCGTGCACGCGGAGCCGATGTTGGTCGACGATCGCGGTGGAGTCGACGAGACGCATCGCATGCAACTCGGAGACGATCTCGCGGAGGTCGCGCGACGGCTGGCGGCGAACCCGGACCTCGACGGTGTCGCGCTGGCGTACCAGGGACCGATGCGCGGCTACGCCATGACGGGCGTCATGATTCCTGGTCTCGATTCCACGCCGACGCTCAACGGCGACGAGCCGACGATCAGCATGGTGTCGCCTGAGTACACGACCGTCACGGGGATGAAGCTGCTGAGCGGCAGACGCTTCACAACGCTCGATGTAGAAGGAGCGCCACCGGTGATGCTCATCAACCAGACGATGGCGCGCACGATCTGGCCCGGCGTAGATCCGATCGGCAAATGCGTCGAGCCGTACGGGCGCGTCGGGCTGTGCTATACGGTCGTTGGCATCGTCGCGGATGCGCACCGCACGAAGGTCGTCGAGCAAGCGTTGATGCAATTCTACGTGCCGCTCGCGCAATCCACGACCAAAGGTGGCGCGGGGCATGCCTCGAGCATCGTCGTTCGTGCGCGCGGTGACCGTGTCGGTGCGGCCGTGGCCGCGGTCGAACGGACGATGCGAGAGGTGATGCCTTCCGCAGTGCCGAACGTGACGCCGATGCGCGGCTCCCTCCAGGAACAGTTCCGCACGTGGCGAACGGGCGCGACGCTCTTCTCGGCGCTCGGCATCCTCGCCCTCGTCGTCGCGGCCCTCGGCGTCTATGGCGTCATTGCGTACGATGTGGGCCAGCGCACGCACGAGATGGGCATTCGGATCGCGCTCGGCGCTCGTCGCGCCGGCGTCATACGATTGGTGGTCGGGAAGGGAGTTCGGACCGTCGCACTGGGGCTGGCAGCAGGTCTTGGCCTCGCGCTGGTCGCGGGGCAGCTGGTCGCGGCACTGCTGTACGACACGTCGCCGCGGGATCCGGGCGTGCTTGCCGGCGTTGCGATCGCCATGCTGTTCGTGGCAGCGCTTGCCTCGTTCGTGCCAGCCTGGCGCGCGGCCAGTGTTGATCCCGCAACGGCGCTGCGAGCAGAATGAGGGAAGCGAAATTGGGAACGGGAAAGGCCAATCACAATACCGTGCGACGCATACTTTCTATCGCAACGCTGAGCCTTGCGTTCGTGGCGGGCGCCAAACGCATCTCGGCACAATCGGCGGCCGAGAAGGATCGCGCGCTGCACGATCCGAGCTCGGCATTTTGGCGCGAGCGCGCGCCGGACGTCTACCGTGCGCGATTCGAGACGACCAAGGGCGACTTCGTCCTCGAGGTCACGCGCGCACTCTCACCGCTGGGCGCGGACCGGCTCTACAATCTCGTTCGCGCCGGGTACTACGACGATTCGCGATTCACGCGCGTCCTGCCGAACTACATCGTGCAATTCGGCGTGCCGCGCGACTCCGTGTTGGCGCGGCTCTGGTACACCAACACCTTCCCCGACGATTCGGCGAAGACGAGCAACGTGCGCGGGACGTTCGCCTTCGCCATGCGCAAACCGAACGATCGCACGACGCAGGTTTACATCAACCTCGTGAACAACGCTCGCAACGATCCGCAAGGCTTCTCGCCGATGGGGCACGTCGTCGAGGGGATGGACGTCGTCGATCAGCCTCTACAACGGCTACGGCGAAACGTCGGGCGGCGGCGTGCGCGCGGGCAAACAAGGCCCGCTCCTCGACGGTGGGAACGCCTACGTCGACCGCGAGTGGCCAAAGCTCGACCACCTGATCCGCGCGACGATCATCGATCGAACGTGACGCCGCCGACCATCGACGCCCACGGATGCCACTGCGGTCCGCCGGCATACGAGCGCGTCGTGGTCGACGACGCGGTACGCCAGCATGAGCGCGCGAACGCGCAGCTCGACGCCGATTTCGCCGGTGCCGACCCCGACGTTGTGGCCAACGCGATAGGCCGGACGGACGGTGTTGCCGTCGAGGAAGATGTCGCGCAGCACGGCGCGCCCCGACGCACTTGCCGTCAGCGTCATCGAGAACGGCACTGACTGCGGCAGCCACGGATGCGGCAGGTTCACACCGATCCGCGTTTCGACGCCCGCGCCGGCACTCGTCTCCACGTTGCCCGCTTTGAGCGACACGCTCGGCAACAGATCGACGCCGAGCCGGCCTGCGTCATACGCCACGAGCCGTCGCCGCTGCTCGTAGCCGATGATCGCGCCCGGCTCGAAGCGAATCTGGCGGCTCCAGTCGGTCGGCCGATTGAACGACGGCCCGATGCTGTGAAAGAGATTCTGCGTGAGGTGCGCGAGCGACGGCGGTCCGGTCACGCCGAGCGTGAGCGTGAGCTCGTCGGAGCGCGACGCGTCGAGCGATCGCGCGCTCTGCGAGAGATACAGCCACCCCGCGTTCGCTCGGGAGCCGGGCGCCGGCTGCGGATCGATCGCCGTCCGCTGCCGGCGTGTAGATGTCCTGTCCGAGCTCGGCGCGCGACGACCGGCACGTGACCGCGCGATAGACGCATGCGCCGCCGTCGCCAATCATGAGACGAGCCCACCACGGCGCGCGCCCGCCGGTCGTAGGTGATGTGCACGCCGCTCGTGTACTCCTCGTCCGGGCGGTTGTACGGCATCATCCAGAAGTCGAACGCGTCGTTGTCGACGCGCAGCGTGAGGCTCTGCGGCGATTGCGCGCCACGGTCGCCGCACTGGTGAGAGCGGCGACGAGCACGAACAGGCTGAGCCGCGCGAAGCGGACCGTCACTGATACTGGATGTACAACGGGCGCGGGAAGCAGCCGGAGGACTTCGACTGGAGTCAGGACGGCGTCGCCTTTTCTGACGTCATTGTGATAGAACAGCTTGAATCCCGTGAACTGCACGGGATGCGTCACGATGTAATCGCGATACGAATCGAACTTGAGCCAGGGCGGACCCCAGCCGTCCATATCCATCACGACTTGCACACGCGGCGTCGGACTGAATCTGCTCGGCGTCGGGCACCATGTCGGCGCGGAAGCGATGCACGATGAGGATCTTCGGCGGCAATTGCTTTTCGGCCACGAGCTTGTCGAGCTCACCGATCACGTAGTTGATGTCGGACGCCATCATCTGCCCGACCTTCGTGCTCGGCCGGAGGCCCTCGCGCTTGTAGTGCATGTAGAACTCGGGGTCGACGCCCAAATGCACGTCGGGTCGCTCGAGATACTTGAGGAGCAGCGGCAGCTCGGTTTGCACCGTGCTGTGGCCGGCCTGAATGTCGATGAAGAGCAGCCCTTTGCGGCTCTTCGCCCACTGGTAGGCCTGCTCGATCGTCTTCGCGCTCTCGCGGCGATTGTACGTGCCGCCGGGTCCCGGCGCGCCCTGCGCCACGACGGTCACGAGATGAATCGCGGGAACCACGGGCGTCGACGGATCCGCCGCCTTCCACATCGCGACGGTCTTGTCGAGCATCGAGAGCATCTGGGCCTCGGGGTATTCACCGAGGACGCCCATCTTTCTCGAATGAGGATTGCCATAATACGCGACGATGCGGCTCGCCGGGAAGACGGAGCCGGGCAGGGCGCTCGGCCCCGCGGGCCACTTCGCCATCATGCGACCGCCGGCGCGAATCGCCGACGCGTACGACACGCTGTCGTGCGCCGTGCGACCGGAGCTCAGCTTCGGATGCGCCGTGTCGGCCGTGATGTCGGCCGCCGTGACGGTTCCTTTGTCCGAATTGGAGGTCGTCGGCGCGCTGCGGATCGTGGAATCCGCGGGCTGCCTCGGCTTGGGCGGCGCTTTCACGACCTCCCCGTTTGCGGGCTGGCCGGAGTCCGATCCCGACGACGCATTCGCGTCGTGCTTGCCGCTGCACGCGGCGAACGCGACGAGACTACACGTGAACAACGACAAGCTGAACCGCATCAGCTCCACCGCAGTGTTTGGGCCACCGACAATCGTGCGGATTCGAGGCGCACCGTATGTGCCAAGCCGCGGCGCGGCTGAATTGTAATCAGTCTCGCAGTTTCATTTGCTGTCGTCGCGCCGTCCCCAATGGACGAGCACGGAGGAGCGAACAGCACACTCGTCGAGAGCCGCGGTTGAAAAAAGGGTCTTCGCGTATTTTGTGTAGGCGATTTGTGGCTGTCTTCGCTGCGCGAGCCGGTGTCGTCTGTTGCTGCAGCGAGTCTGACGGCCCGGCGGCTCTGACCGAGTCCAGCATCGAGCGACGCAGCCTCGCGCCGCGACGTGAGACAAACGTGAGACAAAAGGAGTCCGCGTGATCCGCCTGATCCGCCACCTCCGCGGGTTCAAGAGTCGGTGTGGCCGGCTCGCCGCGACGGATAGTCTGGCTGGAACCACGCCGGATGTCGGCGGGAACCCCAGAGCCTTCGCCTGGCAAAAACGGGCGGCCTTGATGTGATCAGGCCGCCCGCAATGAAACTCCCCGAGTAGGACTCGAACCTACGACCCGGCGATTAACAGTCGCCTGCTCTACCAACTGAGCTATCGGGGATCAGACCGCGAAAAGTAGCAAGCCGCGGCCCGGAATCAATGCGGCGCGGCCATCTTCAAGCCTAGCCGTGGCATCGACTTAAACCGCCTGCGGCACCACCTCGCGCGACGCTCGTCGGCGCGGGCGGCGAGCGTCGTGCTCGGCGAAGCCAGGCAGCACCGTGCGCAGCCATTCGCCGGTGTGCGAGCCCTCGGTGCGCGCGACGTCCTCGGGCCGCCCAGTCGCCACGACCTCGCCGCCGCGGTCGCCCGCCTCCGGTCCGAGGTCGATCACCCAGTCCGCCAGCTTGATGACGTCGAGGTTGTGCTCGATCAGCACGAGCGTGTGCCCCGCGTCGACCAGCCGATCGAACACCTGCGCCAGCTTGCGAATGTCGTCGAGGTGCAGGCCCGTCGTCGGCTCGTCCATCACATAGAGCTTCTTGCCGGTCTTCTTCGTCGTGAAGACGAGCTCGCGCGCGACCTTGAGGCGCTGCGCTTCGCCGCCCGACAGCGTCGTCGCCGGCTGACCGAGTCGCAGATAGCCGAGTCCGACCTGCTGCAGCTGCCAGAGCGCCTGGCCGAGTTTCTCCTCGCGCGGGAAGAAGCGAATCGCTTCGTCGATCGTGAGCTCGAGCACCTCGTAGATGTTCTTCCCGTGGACGCGCACGTCGAGCACCGCCGGCTTGAACCGCTTGCCACCGCAGTCGTCGCACGGGACGAACACGTCGGCCATGAACACCATCTCGACCTCGAGAAAGCCCGCGCCCTCGCACGTCTCGCATCGGCCGCCGGCGACGTTGAAGCTGAACGTCCCGGCGTTGTAGCGGCGCTCGCGCGCCAGCGGCGCATCCGCGAAGATGCGCCGGATCTCGTCGAACGCTTTCACGTACGTGACCGGATTCGAGCGCGGCGATTTGCCGATCGGGCTCTGATCGATGCTCACGACGTCGTCGATCGCCTCGACGCCCGTGAGGCCGCGAACGATCCGACCTTTTCGCCGAGGTGCTGCTTGGCGCCGTGCTCGCCGTGCAAGCGCGTCTCGAGGGCCCGGAGCAGCACATCGTGTATGAGTGTGCTCTTTCCAGATCCGGAAACGCCGGTCACGACCGTCACGGCGCCGAGCGGGATCTTGATGTCGACGTCCTTGAGGTTGTGCTCGCGCGCGCCGGTGAGCGTGATCCAGCGGGGCCCGAGCCGGCGCCGCTCGGCGGGCACGGGGATCTCGCGCACGCCGGTCAGATACGCGCCGGTCAGCGGGCTTCGCCGCGGCGTCGATCGGTCCGGCGAACACGAGCTGGCCGCCTTTCTCGCCGCTCGCCGGGCCAAGCTCCACCATGTAGTCGGCGGCGCGGATCGCCTCGGGATCGTGCTCGACGACGAGCACCGTGTTGCCGGTCTCGCGCAGACGGTGGAGCAGCCGCAGCAGCCGATCCATGTCGCGCGGGTGCAGGCCGATCGACGGCTCGTCGAGCACGTAGAGCGTGTCGACGAGCTGCGAGCCGAGCGAGTTCGCGAGTCCGATGCGCTGCGCCTCACCACCGGAGAGCGTTCGCGTGGCGCGATTCATCGTCAGGTAGTTGAGCCCGACGTCGCAGAGGAACTGCACGCGGTCGCGTGCTTCTTTGAGAATGTGCGACGCGACCTGCCGTTCGAAGTCCCTCAGCTCGAGCGACTCGAGCCACTCGAGCAGGCGATCGACCGGCAGCTCGCTCACCTCGGCGATGTTGCGCCCGGCGACGCGAACCTGAAGCGCTTCCGCTTGCAGCTTGGTGCCGTGACACTCCGGGCATTCCTGCGCCGTCTGGTACTGCCGCAGGAAAACGCGGATGTACTGCTTGTACTTCTTGTCCTCGAGATCGGCGAGGAAGGGGAGGATGCCCTTGTAGCCCTTCGTTCGCGCGTGGAGCAGCTTATGCTTCGCGCTCGCGGCCAGCTTTTCCCACGGCGTGTCCATCGAGATGCCTTCGCGCTTCGCGAACTCGGCGAGCGCGCGCCGCTTGTTGTCGTACCGCGGCTTCGTCCACGGATCGATCGCGCCTTCGCGCAGGGTGCGCGTGGGGTACGGAACGATGAGCGCTTCGTCATACTCGAGCGTGGCGCCGAATCCGTTGCATCGCCTGCACGCGCCGCGCGGACTGTTGAACGAGAACAGCTGCGGCGTCGGCGTCGGAGCCCGGGTGCCGTCGTTGGCGCACTCGTAGCGCTCGGTGAAGCGCAGCGTCGTCGAGGCTGCGTGAGCGCGCTGGATCGGTTCATGATCACGATCACAATCGCCATCGCCCTCGCGGAACGCAGTGCCGACCGCGTCGGCCGTGCGCCCGCGCGCATCCGCGTCACCGCGAGCCGGTCGACGACGACGAGCAGCTGCTTGGCGAAGGTGACGTCGACGGGCTGCGTCATCAGCTCGTCGAGGTGCCTGATCGCGCCGTCGACGACGACGCGAACGAATCCCTGCGCGCGCAGGTTTTCGACGACGACTTCGTGCGTCACCTCGTCCGACAGGTGCAGCGGAAAGGTGACGTAGAAGCGCGTTCCCTCCGGGAGCGCCGAGAATCGCGTCGGAGACGGACTGGACGGTGTCCGGCCGCATCTCGCGTCCGCACAGCGGGCAGAACGTGCGACCGACACGAGCCCACAGCAGGCGCAGATAGTCGTAGATCTCGGTCGCCGTGCCGACGGTCGACCGAGACGTCTTGGTCGGGTTCTTTTGCTCGATGGCGACCGCCGGCGAGAGCCCATCGATCGAGTCGACGTCGGGCTTCTCCATGCGCTCGAGGAACTGCCGCGCGTAGGCCGACAGCGACTCCACGTATCGGCGTTGGCCCTCGGCGTAGATCGTATCGAACGCCAGCGAGGACTTGCCGGATCCCGACGGGCCGGTGATCACCGTGAAGGCGCGGCGCGGGAATCTCGAGGTCGAATCCTTTGAGATTATGCTGTCGTGCGCCGCGGACGATGATCGTGTCCTTCATGACGCGAAATGTAGCGGGGGTCCCGAAGAAATGGCGAAAGCGAGGTGGAGGCCCGCTCGCGATGACGCTATTTCTTCTCGCGCCGAATCAGCCGTCCGATGAGGAGCAGCATGATCGCGCCGAACGTGGCGATGCCGATCGATCGGAGGTCGAGCGTGCCCTGATCGACCTTGCCCCAGCCGAGCTGCGTGCCGATCCAGCCGCCGAGGATGGCGCCGACGGCGCCGAGCACGATGGTGAAGAGGCAGCCCGCGGGATCTCGTCCCGGCACGAGGAATTTGGCGAGCGAGCCGGCGATGAGACCGAGCAGCACCCAGAAGAGCCAGAGGGACATGCAGGGGAAACTAGCGAGCTATGGCGTCGAGTGAAGGGACAGACGCGCGGCGCTGCCGCCAGCGCCAACGCAGGCGGCGCGCTCAGCATGCGACGACCGTTTCGGCCGACGTGGCTACAGCGGCTTCGTCGGGCTGCAGATTCGTCTTGGTGCCGACTGGTCGTCACTCGATAAATCCACAACAGAATCATCGATCCGACGATGGCGAGCACGATACTCCACAGAGAAAAGCCGTTCAGGCCGTTGCCCGTGATGAGTTCCCGAGAAAACCACCGAGGAACGCGCCGACGATACCGATGAGAATGGTGACGATAATTCCACCCGGGTCGGGTCCCGGCATGAGCGCTTTAGCGATCGCACCAGCAATCAGGCCGAGCACGATCCACGCGATGATACCCATATAGCCTTGCCTCCTCAGAGGGATCGGACGACGTGCGGAGTTACGCAACGCGGCTCCAAGCGCGGCACGGTCCTCGACTTTACCCGTGAGGATTACCACGCGACGACATCGCCGTACCCGTCGGCAGTCAACGATAGCTTTCGCGTATGCCGCTCCGCACGCACCGATGATGACGTCGGCAAAGCGTACGACGCGCGGCTCATGCGGCGCCTGTCGGTATACGCGCGCCCATACATGTGGCTGGTTGCCGCCGCGGTCGCGCTGTCTGATGGTCGACGGGCTGATGCAGCTCGTCGGACCGCTCATGACTCAGCGCGTGATCGACGTCGCCCTGCCGGCGCACGACCTCGCGCTCGTCTGGCGATCAGCGCATGCTGCTCGCGGGCTCGCTCGTCGTCGCGTTCGGCTGTCAGTACGGCGAGACGATTCTCACGAGTCTTCTCGGCCAGCGCGTGATGCGCGATTTGCGGCGCGACATCTTCGGCCACGTGCAGCCGTTGCCCGTCGACGTTCTTCGACCGCAATCCCGTCGGCCGGCTCGTGACACGCGTCACCTCCGACGTCGAGTCGCTGAACGAGCTGTTCACCGCGGGCGTGGTGGCTGGCTTGGGCGATCTGTTCACGCTCCTCGCGATCAGCGCGCTGATGCTTGCGACCGATTGGCGCCTGGCGATCGCGGCGTTCGCGGTGATTCCGTTCGTCGCGCTGGTGTCGCGCCTGTTTCAGATCAAGGTGCGCGATTCGTATCGCGACATTCGCGCGCGGATCGCGCGCATCAACGCGTATCTGCAGGAGCGCATCACCGGCATGCGCGTCGTGCAGCTCTTCGGCCGCGAGGCGGACGAAGCGCGGCGGTTCGACGCGTTGAACCGCGGCCACCTGGACGCGAACCTGTCGTCGATCACGTACTACGCGCTGTACTATCCCGCCATCGAGGTGCTGACGTCGATCGCGCTGGCGAGCCTCATCGTCGCGGGCGCGCATCGCGTCGAGGTCGGCTCGCTGACGGTGGGGACCGTCGCGGCGTTCCTCCAACTCGTCCGTCGGTTCTTTCAGCCGATTCAGGATCTGTCGGACAAGTTCAACACGCTCCAGCAGGCGATGGCGGCGAGCGAGAGAGTCTTCAGACTGCTGGATGAGGAAGCGGCGAGCGGCGGCGCGCGAGCGGCGACCGGAGCGCGTGACGCGATCGGACGGGGCGCCGGGAACGGTGTTGTTTCGCCGACGCCACAGTCCGTCGAGCGTACGCCGGGACAGCGCCGCCGGCGTGACGTCGAGTTCGACGACGTGTGGTTCGCGTACGATCTCGGCCATGTCGCCCGTGGCGAGCGGCCAGTCTGCGTCGCCGGAGTGGGTGTTGAAGGGCGTCCGGTTTAAAGTCGAGCCCGGACGGACGCTGGCGCTCGTCGGGCATACCGGGGCGGGGAAGACGACGATCATCAATCTGCTGTTGCGCTTCTATGATCCGCAGCGCGGACGAATCCTCGTCGATGGCGTCGACATTCGCGACATTCCGCTCCACGAGCTGCGCGCGCTCGATCGGTTACGTCCAACAGGACATCTTCCTCTTTGCCGGCGACGTGTTGACGAACATCAGACTTGTCCAATCCGATCTCGGAGGACGAGGTCGCGGTCGCGGCGGCGCGCGTCGGGGCGGACCGAATCATTCGCCGCCTGCCGCAACGGCTACGCGCAGGAGCTCGGCGAGCGCGGGTGCGTCGATCAGCGTCGGTGAGCGGCAGCTGCTCTCGTTCGCGCGCGCGATCGCGGCCGACCCGGCGCTGCTCGTGCTCGACGAGGCGACGAGCGCCGTCGACAGCGAGATCGAAGCGGAGATCCAGGCGGCGCTCGCGGAGCTGTATGCTCGGACGAACGACGATCGCCGTCGCGCATCGATTGAGTACAATTGTCGGCGCCGACGAGATTCTCGTGCTGCACCACGGCCATGTCCGCGAGCGCGGAACGCACCGGGAGCTGCTCGCCAAGCGCGGCTTATATGAACGCTTCTACCGACTGCAAACCGGCGCCGCGCAAGCGCTGCGCAAGGGCGCATGACGCTTGCCAGCCGCAGGGGCGCTGGGGTAGTTTCTGCCGGAGTAGCTCCGTTCCCCGATGACGGCGTCGCGAGCAGCGCCCGCGCCGCGTTTCCCCGTTTCGGACCGTCGCGCCGAGCGAACCTCATGCCGGTCATCAAGGTCGACAACCAGCAGTATGCGCTCAGGCCTGGGCAGAATCGGCTCGGTGCCGGCGCTGGTGTCGACCTGCAAGTGGACGGAGATTCCGAGATCGGCGTGCAAGCCATCGTGGAGCTGGGCGCGGACGCGCAGGCGGTGATTCGACCGCGCCGGTCAGGCGTCCGCGGTGCGGGTGAACGGGATTGCGCTCGTCGATCCGACGCCCCTGATGCACGGAGACAAAGTGGAAATCGCCGGCAAGGAGCTCCTCTTCGCCGAGGATGCGAAAGTCGGGCAATACGGCGTTCATATCCGCCGCGGAGATCGCGTCGATCGTTCAGAAGCGGCCCGGCGCGGCGCGCGCCACCTCGGCGACCGGTGGGCGTCTCGTGTCGCTCGTCGACGGAAAGGAGTATTCCATTTCCTCCGCGGGGATCACGATCGGCCGCGACGCGAGCGCCGACGTCGTCGTCGCGGAAAACGAGGTCTCCCGGAAGCACGCGGAGATCGTTCCTGTCGACGCGGGCTACGAAGTCCGCGATTACAGCGCGAACGGCTTGTTCGTCAACGGAACGCGGATCGAGAAGGCGCAGGTGTTGTCCAGGGCCGACGTGATTCGCGTCGGCACGGAGGAGTTTCGGTTTTATGCCGACGTGCGGCCGACCGCTCCAACGCCGGGACCAGCCGTGGCGGTCCCGTTGGTTCGTTCGGCGCCGGCGGCGGCGACACCGGTCGTTCCTCCGGCGACAGCTGCTGGGAACGGACGATCGGGCCTCGCGGTTCCTGAGCCGTCGGCGCCGGCGGCAGACCGCGACCGTCGGCCGGTGTTGGCCACGCTCGAAGTGACCAACGCCGGTATCACGAAGGGAACGACCTACGAGATTCACGTACCGCTGGCGCACGTCGGCCGCGGCTCCCACAACGACATCGTGATTACGGACGACAGCGTCTCCGAGACACACGCCAAGTTCCAGCGACGCGACGACGGATGGTACGTCGTCGACGCGGGCTCGACGAACGGCACCTATGTTGGCGGTCAGCGCCTGAGCGCCGAGCGGCGACTCGAAGGCGCGCCGGACGTGCGCTTCGGCGGCGTGAAGGTGATCTTTCGAGCCGCGGAGATCCCGGGCGACGCGGTTCCGGGGACTCGCCCGATCGCGAACGTCGATCGGATGAGTTCGCGTCCGGCCGCGCGCTCGCCTCGCGTTCCAACGCCGGAATCGGCGTCCGCCACTGTATCACCTTCGGTCCGGCCGAATCGCGGCCTCTCGACCTGGGTGTGGATCGTCGTGGTGCTCGCCATCCTGGCGGCAGGGGCCATCTACACGCTGAATCGCTAATGGTGCTGCGTCATTCCGCTCGGACCGACGTGGGTATGATCCGGTCCGGGAACGAGGACAACTTCGCGGCACACGCGGCCGGCGACCGTGGACTGTTCGTCGTCGCCGACGGCATGGGCGGTCACGCCGCCGGTGAGGTCGCGAGCGAGATGGCGGTCCAGACGCTCGAGCGCGAGCTCGCGGCAGTCAGGGACCTCGGCGAGAGTGGTGCCGGGCAGCGGGTGACCGACGCGCTTCGCCTGGCGAATCGCTGCATCCACGACCGTACCATCACCGAGGTCGACAAACAGGGCATGGGCACCACGGCCTCGGTGCTCATCGTCTCCGGCGGTCGCTACTTGATCGGCCAGGTGGGCGACTCCCGCGTCTATCTGCTCCGAGACGGCGCGCTGCACCAACTGACCAAGGACCACTCGTACGTCCAAGAGCAGGTCGACGCCGGATTTCTGACGCCGGAACAGGCGCGCTATCACCCCTATAGCAACGTCATCACACGGTGCGTGGGGGCGAGTCCGGACGTGCAGCCCGACATCTATGAAGGGGACGTTCGCCTGGGGGATCTGTTCCTCGTCGCGAGCGACGGCCTCACCGGCATGGTCGACGACCGTCGGCTGCAGATGCTGCTGATGTCGCGCGCTGAGCCGGAGCGGAAGGTGCACTCGCTGATCGCGGAGGCGAACGGCCGCGGCGGTCTGGACAACATCACGGCGATCGTCGTGCAAGTTGCGCCCGAGGACGATGGCGCTGGCGGGAAGATGCCGGAGACGAACAAGGCCTAGCGGCGTGCGAGGCGGCGAACGGCGAGCGGCGGTCTCCTCTCGCCGTTCGGGAGTCGAAGCGCTATAACTAGACGATCCCTGCCCATCCTTCCTTCTTGAGGGAGTCGTCATGCGCTCTTCGCTTGCCGCTCGCGCCATCCGAATGGCGGCCGGTCTGCTCACGCTCGCGACGGCGTCTGCCGTCGCCCAGGACAAGACGCCCAAGGCCAACTGGGAGCTTGCCGAGAAATTCTCCACCGCCAATCTGCGCTCGCGGGTCTACACCAGCGCCGTGAGCCCACGCTGGCTCGGACAGAGCGACTCGCTCTGCTACAACTGGAAGGATCACACCGGCTCGACATTCTTCATCGTCCAGCCGATGACGAAGTCGAAGAAGCCGCTGTTCGATCAGGTGAAGCTCGCGGCGCAGCTGTCCGATCAGAGCCATCACGCGCATGATCCGCAGAATCTTCCGTTCAATGCGATCACGTTCTCGAAGGACCACAAGAGCTTCGCGTTCAACGCCGACAGCTCGCGGTGGGAGTGGGATTTCGCCACGGAAACTCTGAAGCGGCTCGGCCCGGCGACGCCGGCGGGCGGCGCGGGTCGTGGTGGACGCGGTGGACGCGGTGGCGGGACCGCTGAGCCGGGCGCCCAAGCCGACACGGCCAACACGTGTGGCGGCGCCGGCGGCGGCAGACAGGGTGGCGGTGGCGGCGGCGGTGGTGGCCGCGGCGGCGCCGGCGGCGATTTCCACAACTACTCGCCCGATTCCAGCCTGTTCGCGTTCGCGCGCGATCACAACCTCTTCATCGTGAAGGTCGCGACGAAGGACACGATTCAGCTGACGCGCGACGGCATCAAGAACTACAGCTTCGGCGCCCGCGACACGCTCGTCGAGCGACAGCAGCAGGAGCTCACGCTCCAGGGGCAGAACGGACAGCAGGACGACAACGGCGACGGTGGCGGCGGTCGCGGCGCCGCCAATCGCGATCCTCGAGTGCGCGCCCAGGTGATCTGGTCGCAGGATTCGAAGTCTTTCGCGGTGACGCGCATGGACAACCGGCAAGTGAAACCGCTGTACCTCGTCAACAACACGGCGAAGCCGCGGCCGGAGCTGATGGAGTACAACTATGCCATGCCCGGCGAGAGCGGTGTTGGACAGGAAGAGCTGTACATGTGGACGTCGGGCGAAACGAAGCTCTCGCCCGTGTCGATCAAGAAATGGAAGGACCAGCGCCTCTTCGACATTCACTGGGACGGGAAGGGCTCCGACCACCTGCGGATGGTGCGGCGTGATCGCACGCAGCGGCACTTCGAGCTGATCGACATCGCGGTGCCGTCGCAAACGGTGACGCAACTGCTCAAGGAAGACATCGACAACAACTCGAGCGAACGGCAGAACGTCCGCTACGTCAAGGCGGGCGGCGATTTCATCTGGTGGTCCGAGCGCACGGGCTGGGGGCACTACTATCTCTACGACAACACCGGCCACCTGAAGCGCGCGCTCACGTCCGGCGCCTGGCGCGCCGAGCGAATTTCGGAAGTCGACACGGTGAAGAACGTCCTGTTCTTCGACGCCGTCGGCCGCGAGCCGGGCGAGAATCCGTATTACACCCACACGTACCGCGTGAATCTGGACGGGACCGGGCTCGCGCTGCTCGATCCGGGCGAGGCGACGCACAACTCCCAGCTCTCGCCGAACAAGAAATGGATCGTCGACAACTCGTCGCGCATCGACATGGTGCCGAAGGCCGTGCTGCGCGACGCGACCGGCAAGGTCGTGATGGATCTCGAGACGATGGACGTCTCCCGCCTGCAGGAGCTCGGCTGGAAGCCGCCGGAGCGCTTCATCACCAAGGCGACGGACGGGGTCACCGACATCTACGGCAATCTCTGGAAGCCGTTCGACTTCGACTCGACGAAGAAGTATCCGATCATCGCGAACGTGTATCCGGGCCCCCAGACCGAGACGGTGAATTTCCCGTTCGCGCCGACGGCCGTGCCGCAGCAGCTCGCGCAGCTCGGCTTCATCGTCATCCAGATCGGCAACCGGGGCGGCAGCCCGCAGCGGTCGCAGGAATACCAGGGCTTCAGCTACTACAATTTGCGTGACTATGCGCTCGCGGACAAAAAGGCCGGCATCGAGCAGCTGGCGGCCAGGCACAAGTGGATCGATCTCGACAAGGTCGGGATCTACGGCCACTCGGGCGGCGGATTCCTCACCGCGGCCGCGATGCTCCTGCCGCCGTACAACGAGTTCTTCAAGGTCGGCGTGAGCGAATCAGGAAATCATGATAACAACATCTACAACCAGAACTGGAGCGAGCAGTACCACGGGCTGAAGATCATCGCCAAGGACAACGGCCGCGGCGGCGTCGTGCAGGCCGGCGGCCCGATGGCTGACGGGAACGGCAACGGCAACGCCGGCACCGGCGCGCGCAACGGTGGCCGCGGCGCCGCCGCCGCGGCGAGCGCGGCGGCGGTCGCGAGCCGGCTGGTCGACGGCTCCGTCGGCGCGGACGATTCGCTCGACACGTTCCAGATTCACGTGCCGACCACGGTGGACCTGGCGCCGAATCTCAAGGGCAATCTGCTCCTCGAGACGGGCGACATGGACAACAACGTCCATCCGGCCAACACCATTCGCCTCGTTCAAGCGCTGATCAAGGCGAACAAGCGGTTCGACTTCATGCTCCTGCCGGGCAAGCCGCACGGCTACGGAGACATGACGCCGTACACCAACCATCTCATGTTCGAGTATTTCGCCGAGCACCTGCTCGGGGATTACTACCGCACGGACGCGATCATCAAGAAGTAGAGCGCTCCGAGCGGGGAGAGACGCGTCGGAGGAAGAGAAGAGGACGGCGCAGGCCGTCCTCTTCTCTTCCGCCCGCGGTCCCCTACTCCACCTACCAATTCAAGAGTCCCTCTCCGCTTTTGAGGCGAGCGCGGACTTCCGTGGCGGTGCGTGCCGCCAATCTGTGAACGCTTTCTGATCTGATCGCCACACGCGATGCCGTGTACACGCGCAGCCACCGCGCCGACCGATAAAACTCCTCCGACAGCTTCGGCAGGTTGATCGCGCCTTCCCAGCCCGCCGCGGTCAGCCGTCGGACCTCGCCGTACGATCGCTGCACCAGGAGGTCGAGCCCGAGCATCTGCGTCTTCACCGGATAGTCGAGCAGCAGTTCTCCCGCCTCCAACCCGAGCTCGTCGGCGAGTGTGTTCTCCACCGCGACCGTGAGCGCCCGGTCGTCCGCGATCCACTCGGCCGCCTCGAGCGGGAGATGCGCCGCCGGACACTCGAACGCGCGCTTGTACAGTCGACGCTCGCGCAGCGCGCGCAGCAGAGGACTGGGCGCACGGGCGCCGAGGTCGTGCAACAGTCCTTCGTCGGTGAAGCCCGCGAGCGTGGCTGCGTCGAGCGTGCCCGTGTCGAGCGCGTCGGCGACGAGCCGTTTGTACATCGTCGTCGCGCTCCGCACGGCGTGATGCCAGTACACGTTGCGGTACATCTGATACTTCGCGAACAACAGCGACTCGAGCGCCGAAAGCCCCTTCTCGATCATTCCGATGCGCGGCGCGCCGGTGTCGGGGTCGGCGACCAGCGTCAGCGCGTTGATCAGGCGATCGACGTCGATCTCGCCGTAGCTGACGCCGCACATGAAGGCGTCGCGTCGCAGATAGTCGAGCTTGTCGAGGTCGATCGAGCCCGAGATGAGCCCCTGCAACGGGCTCGGGGACTCGCCACAGATGAGCGCGACGATCCGATCTGGGGCGCTCGCACCGAGCTCTCGGCGGAGGACCGCCGCAACCTCGCCCTGGCCGATCAGCGGTCGCGCTACCGCCTCGTGGTTGAGCGCGCCGATCTCCTCGAGCGCGTGTGAAAACGGGTAGTGCCCGATGTCGTGCAGAAGCGCCGCGACGCGGATGAGAGCGCAATCGAGCGGATCGATCGAGCGATACTCGGCATGCTCCTCGAGGAGCCCGAGCGCTCGTCGGGCCAGGTGATAGGTGCCCAGCGCATGCTCGAACCGCGTGTGGGTCGCCCCGGGGTAGACCAGGAACGCGAGGCCGAGCTGGCGGACGTACCGCAATCGTTGGAAGCCCGGCGTATCGATCAGCTCGAAGCTGAGCGGGTCGAGCCGGATGTTGTTCCAGAGAGGGTCGCGGATGATCTCGACGGACACGGAGGATTCGGGACTGGTCTATCAGGGGCATGCAGCGTTGGCGTATGATACTTGGGCCATCCCGGAAGCGCCCGGACCAAAAGCATTTAGCGCGAAACATCCCACTCTGGCGGAACGTAGGCCCCCTCATGCCCCCAATCGCCCTTTTCCAAGGCCCTGGCGCCGCCGCGTCTGTGGCGCAGACGGGCGCCTCGTTCGAGGCACTCCAGGCCGCCGTCACCTCGCTGTCGCAAGAGCTGGCCGGGCTCAAGGCCGAGCGCGAGGTGTTGGACGAACGGATCGAAAGCGGCGCCAAGGTCGCTCAGCAGCGCGACCAGGTCGATGGGCGGATCCAGCAGATCGAGTTGCAGCTCCAATCCGCGAAAGCGCAGATCGGCGCCCGCGTCGGCGTCTCGGGCGACATGATCAGCTCGACCGGACACGTGGTGGTTCCGCCGCCGTACATTCCGCGCCACGGCGCGGATCCCGACATGGTCGTGGGGCTTTCCTTCGGGCTGGCGATGATGGTCGGGCTCCCGCTCGCGATCGCATACGCGCGCCGCATTTGGCGAGGCAGGCCGAAAGAAGCGGTCGCGGCGACGACCGAATCGTCGCAGCGTCTCGAGCGACTCGAGCACGCGGTCGACGCGATCGCGATCGAGATCGAGCGCGTCGCGGAGGGGCAGCGGTTCGTCACGAAGATCATGGCGGAGCGGCCGGTCCCGGCGCCGGCGGCATCGTTGTCGCCCTCGATCGACGCACACGTCGCGCACGACCCGGCGGTCGGCGACGCGAAGCCGTTTCTGGCGCTCGGCGCTGGCCCGATGGAGCCGATTCGCGTTCCCGAACGTCAGGCGGTCAGGCAGTCGATCACCCCGCACTGAGCCGCCGGTTGGACCCGTTCGCTGGAGTTAGAGAATGCTCATCGCGACGATGATGCAGGGATCGCCCGTTCCGCCGCCGACGCCGCTCCCTCCGCTGCCGGCACCGGTTCCGCCGTCGGTCGGGCCGTTCGACGCTCGCCGGCTGGCCTCCGACCTGAACGTGCGTGTCCTGCAGGCCCAGGCGCGCGAGATCGGGCAGCGGATTCAGGGTGCCCTCGCGCAACGACAGGAGTGGGTCGGGCAATTGAGCCATGCGACCGGCCCCCAGATCGGTACGCTGAATGCCCAGATCGGCCAGCTGGACGCGACGATCGCGCAGTTGCAGGTGAGGCTCGCCGACATCAACGACCGCATCGCGCAGATCAACGTCTCGCGTCGACCGCAAATCATCGTCCCACCACCGCGAGCACCGAGCTTCGACATGAATGGCAGAGATATGGCCGTCGTCTCGATCGTCTTCATCTGCGCCATCCTGATGCCGATCACGATCGGCATCGTTCGGCGACTCACGAGAGGATCGCCGCGAGCCGCGCAGCCCGTGTCCGATCCCGCGATGAACGCGCGCATGGATCGTCTCGAGCAGGCGATGGATGCCATCGCCATCGAGATCGAACGAATCTCCGAAGGACAGCGGTTCGTCACGAAGGTGCTCACGCAGCGGCCAGCGCAGTCGCCGGCCGCGCCGGCGGGAAAGGAGGCGGCAGCAGAACCGGCGCCGTTCCTCGCGCTCGGGGCGGGCCCCATGGAACCGATTCGCGCCGCCGAGCGGCAGACGGTTCGCCAATCGATCACTCCTCACTGAGGCGCTCGCGAGCTTGACGATGCAAAAAACACCGGCACCGGCCAGTACGCCTCAGGTTACGCCTCCCGCGACACCGATCGCGGCTCCGATGACGATCGACGCGCTCCAGACCCGAGAGTTCGTGCTCCAGGCCAAGGTCAACGAGCTCACGGCGCAGCGCGCCGTTCTGACGCAGCAGATGCAGACGGGATCGCCGGCGCTTCGGATGAGCGCGGAGGTACAGCGCCTTCAGCTCGATCTTGATCTGGCCAGTAACAAGGCGGAGCTCGCAACCGTTCAGGGGGCGCTCGCAGCTCGCAAGGCGGAGCGCCCGGCGCCCGTGACGCACATCGAGGTCCCGGCGCTGCCCCCGCGCGGACTCCTCGATCGGATCGACCCCGACGCACTCACCGTGGCGTTCATCGTCACGGTACTCGCCGTGTTGATGCCGCTCTCGATCGGAATCTCGCGGCGTTTATGGCGTCGTACAGTGGCGCCATCGGCGCCGCCGTTCGACGACAAGATCGCACCGCGCCTCGACCGCCTCGAGCAGGCCGTCGATGCCATCGCGATCGAGATGGAGCGCGTGTCCGAGAGCCAGCGCTTCGTGGCGAAAGTTCTCGCGGAGCGGCCGGCGCCTTCGCCCGCCAGCGCGCCGGATGCTCGTGATGCGGCATCCTCCGGCGAGGCGAAGCCATTCCTTGCGCTCGGTGCTGGGCCGATGGAGCCGGTGCATGCGCCGGAGCGGCAGTCGATGCGCGTGTCGGTCACGCCTCACTAGGGGAGAGCGAGTGATGCTTGATGCATTGGGCCAGGGAACGGAACCGATCGTGGTGCGCATGGTACCGCCAACGCCTGACGCGCAAGCGACGATTCATGCGCTACAGGTCAAGCTGATCGACGCCCAGACGGCGCTCAACGTGCTGACCGGCAGGCGCGCGGTGATTCTCGACCGCACGCGGTCGGGCAACAGCGCGATTGCCACCGACGCGAGCCAACAGTTGTACAACCTCGATCTCGACATCGCGACGCAGCGCGCGCAGGTGTCCGGCATCCAGTCGCAGCTGTCGGCGGCGGGTGGCACGCTGGTGCCACCACCGCCGCCGCCGCTGCCGGGGACGTGGGCCGACAAGATCGATCCCGATGCGATCACCGCGGTGTTCGTTCTCACCGCGCTGGCGGTGTTGGTGCCGCTGTCCATCGGCCTGGCGCGGCGCCTCTGGCGTCGCCCGTTGGCACCGGCGAGGCCGCTCGAAGATCGATTGTCGCCACGACTCGACCGGCTGGAGCAAGCCGTCGACGCCATCGCGATCGAGGTCGAACGGATCTCGGAAAGCCAGCGGTTCGTCGCGAAGGTGCTTGCCGAGCGGCCCGCGGTGCAACCGCCGATGGCGGCGGTTGATGCCGCCGCGCTTGAACAGGGGAAGCCGTTCCTCGCGTTGGGCGCCGGGCCGATGGAGCCGATCCGCGCGGCGGAGAGGCAGGCGGTCAAGCAGTCGGTGACACCTCACTGAGCTCGCATCGAAATCGAGCGACACGAATCCGACGAAAAGAGACGAATCAAAGAAAACGAACACGAAGTAGACGAAAAAAAACGAATCGAACCAAGCGCAGCGACACTATCGTCGCGCGAGGTTCGATTCGTGAGTTTTCGTCCAATTCGTGTCTTGTTCTTTTTCTGACCTACTTGCTTGATTGGGCCGTCGAGCGATCCGCTAGCCTCGCGGGCCGGACTCCGTCACCGCCGTCGGCACCGACTTCTCGAACTTGGCGAAGTTCTCCCGGAACATCGACGCCAACTTCTTCGCCTGCGCGTCGTACGCCGTCTTGTCGCTCCACGTGTTCCGCGGGTTCAGCACCTCGTCCGGCACGCCGGCGATGTGCTTCGGCACATTGAGACCGAACACCGGATCCGTGGTGAGCGGCGCCGAATGCAGATCACCGTGCAGTACGGCGTTGATCATCGTCCGGGTGTGCGACAGCCTCATGCGAGCGCCGACGCCGAACGGGCCGCCAGTCCAGCCGGTATTCACCAGCCAGACGTCCGACCCGTGAGCATCGACGAGCTTGCCGAGCATCTCGGCGTACTTCGTCGGGTGCCACACGAGGAACACCGCGCCGAAGCACGACGAGAACGTCGCCTGGGGCTCCTTCACCCCGCGCTCGGTGCCGGCGACCTTCGCCGTGTAACCTGACAGGAAGTAGTACATGGCCTGCTCGCGCGTGAGCTTGGCGACCGGCGGCAGCACGCCGAACGCGTCGGCGGTGAGGAACACGACGTTCTTCGGATGTCCGCCGCGGCCCGACTTCACGTGATTCGGAATGTACTGCAGCGGATACGACGCGCGCGTGTTCTCGGTGACCGACTGGTCCTCGAAGCGGACTTTCCGCGTGAGCGGGTCGAGCACGACGTTCTCCAGGATCGTCCCGAACATCTGCGTCGTTTTGTAGATGTCCGGCTCCCCTTCGGGAGACAAATTGATCACCTTCGCGTAGCAGCCGCCCTCGTAGTTGAACACGCCGGTCGGCGACCAGCCGTGTTCGTCGTCGCCGATGAGCGAGCGCTCGGGATCGGCCGAGAGCGTCGTCTTGCCCGTGCCGGACAGGCCGAAGAAGAGCGCCGTGTCGCCCGCGGTGCCGACGTTCGCCGAGCAGTGCATCGAGAGCACACCCTGCTTCGGCATGTAGTAGTTCATGACGGTGAACATCGACTTCTTCAGCTCGCCGGCGTAGCGCGTGCCCACGATGAGGATCATGCGCTTGGCGAGATTGAGCACGATCGCCGTGCCGGTGCGCGTGCCGTGCTTGGCCGGGTCGGCCGTGAACTCCGGCGCGTGCAGCACCGTGAAGTTCGGATCGAAGGTCGGCAGCTCGGTGGCGTCCGGACGGATGAACATGTTCCGCACGAACGCCATCTGCCACGCGTTCGGCGAGATGTAGCGCACGGACAACCGGTACTTCGCGTCGGCGCCGCAATACAGATCCTGCACGAACAGCTCGCTCTGCTGATTCAGATACGTGAGGATGTCGCCGCGGAGCGTCTCGAACTGCTGTTCCGTGAAGGGCTGGTTCACCTTCCCCCAGTCGACATCCGCCTCCGATGATGGTTCCTTGACCAGGAACTTGTCATTGGGGGAGCGGCCCGTGTGCGGCGACGTCACGGCGCAGAACGGCCCCATGTCGGCCAGCTGTCCTTCGCCCCGCCGAATCGCGTCCTGGATCAGCGCCGGCGCCACCAGATTCCAATGCACGGTCCCGCTCGGCGTCAGGCCCTGCTCCGCCAGTCCCGCATTGCCCTCCAAACCCTCGTCGCCCTGCGGCGTGGTTCTCGTCGCCATCATAACCTCGAGTAGATCGTCGGAGTGGGCCCGTTGGTTGTCGACCGCTCGGGCTCCACGGAAGAGGTACGCTCCTGCGCATCGATCACGGCCACTGCAGCCATGTTGACGATGTCCTGCACGCTCGCGCCACGCTCCAACACGTGGACCGGCCTCGCCATGCCGACGAGAATCGGCCCGATGGCGGTCGCTCCCCCCAAATGATTGAGCAACTTGTACGCGATGTTGCCCGCGCTCAAGTTGGGAAATATCAACACGTTCGCCCGCTCTTTCAGCGTGCTGAACGGATAGTCCCTTTGAATGATCTCCGGCACGAACGCCGTATCCGCCTGCATCTCGCCGTCCACGATGAGCGACGGGTCCCGGTGCCGCAGCAGCGCCACGGCCCTGGCCATCTTCTCGGCGTCCGGGTGTCGCACAGAGCCGAAGTTCGAGAACGAGAGCATCGCGATGCGCGGCTCCATGCCCATCGTGCGCGTGATGCGCGCGGCGGCGTAACCGATTTGCGCCAACTGCTCGGCCGTCGGGTCGATGTTGACGGTCGTGTCCGCGCAGAAGATGACCTCCTTCTCGAACACGAGCATGTACATGCCGCTCACCAGGCCCGCCTTGCTGTGCGCGCCGATGACCTCGAGCGCGGGACGTACCGTCTCGGGATAGTGGAGATTCACGCCCGACACCAGCGCATCCGCGTCGCCGCACCCTACCATGCACGACCCGAAGTAGTTGCCGTTGTACAGACGTCGCCTGGCCTCGTCGAGGCTCATGCCTTTGCGCTGCCGGCGGTTCCACATGTAGCGCGCGTACTCCTCGCGCTTGCTCGACGTCGAGGGATCGTCGATCTCGATCCCTTCGAGCGGAATGTTGAACGCGCGCGCGTACTCCTCGATCGTCTTCGGGTTGCCGAGCAGAATCGGGTCGGCGATGCCGTCCTCGACGCAGATGCGCGCGGCGCGGATGATCTTCGGCTCGTCGCCCTCGGGGAAGACGACGCGCTTCGGGTTGCCGATTGCCCGGTTGATCAAGCCGCGCATGACCCCGCGCGCGCGCCCGAGTCGCGACTCGAGCCGCTCGCGATACTCTTCGATGTCGACGAAGTCGCGCGCCACGCCGGACGCCACCGCCGCCCACGCCACCGCCGGCGCCACCCACAGCAGCACGCGCGGATCGAACGGGAACGGAATCAGGTAGTCGGGCCCGAATTGGACTTCGCGGAGTCCGTACAGCGACGCGACGTTGTCCGGCACGTTTTCCTTCGCCAGGAGCGCGAGCGCGCGCGTCGCGGCCATCTTCATCTCTTCGTTGATCTCCGTGGCCCGCACGTCCAGCGCACCGCGGAAGATGAAGGGGAACCCGAGAACGTTGTTGACCTGATTCGGATAGTCGCTGCGCCCGGTGGCGATGATCGCGTCCGGCCGCGCGGCGCGAACTTCCTCCGGCAGAATCTCGGGGACAGGGTTGGCGAGGGCGAAGATGATCGGCGTCTTCGCCATCGGCTCGAGCATGTCGCCCGTGATCGCGCCTGCGACCGACAAGCCGACGAACACGTCGGCGCCCACGAGCGCCTCGGCGATCGTGCGCGCCTTCGTGTCCGACATGAAGCGCGCCTTGTAGGGATCGATGTCGCCTTCGCGGCCGTTGTAGACGACGCCGGAGCGGTCACACAGAATGATGTGTTCGCGCTTCACGCCGAGGCGCACGTAGTGCTCGGCGGTGGAAATGGCCGCCGCGCCGGCGCCGGAGAAGACGACCCTGATCTCGGCGATGTTTTTACCGATGCACTCGAGGGCGTTGAGCAAGGCCGCGCCGGAGATGATCGCGGTGCCGTGCTGGTCGTCGTGGAAGACGGGAATATTGAGCGTCTTCCGCAGGGTCTCCTCGATGTAAAAGCAATCGGGAGCGCGGATGTCCTCGAGGTTGATGCCGCCGACGGTGGGCTCGAGGAGCTGGCAGAACTTGACCACGTCGTCGGGGTTCTCCGATCCCACCTCGAGATCGAAGACGTCGAGGTCGGCGAACTGTTTGAACAGATTCGCTTTCCCCTCCATGACCGGCTTGCCGGCCACGGCCCCGATGTTGCCCAGTCCGAGCACAGCCGTGCCGTTCGTCACGACGGCAACGAGATTGCCTTTGGCTGTGTACGCGTAGGCGAGATCAGGGTCGCGCTTGATCTCGATGCAGGGCTCGGCAACTCCGGGGGAGTAGGCGAGCGATAGATCCCGCTGATTGGTCAGCGGCTTGGTCGGAACTACCGCGATTTTTCCCGGGCGGCCGTTCGAGTGGTAGTCGAGAGCGTCCTGGCGTTTGGTCATGGGGAACATGAACAATAGCCGATTCTGGGGCGTAAGTCAGTCCGTGACGGGGCCTTGACTCTTACGAAGGAGATCTACTTTGTCTGAGGCCGCGCAGCACCGATGGTGGCGCGTCGCGCGTCTGGCGATGATGGGGATCGCGGCCGAGGCCGCGCTGTTCGGCCTCGCGAAGCTCGCGCCGGCGATGTCTTCGCTCGTCCGGCCGCTCTATCCGGCCGTCGCCGGGGTGCTCGTCTACGCACTCTGGCACGCGCTACACGCGCGCACAGGTGGAGATCGCCGGCACGAGGAGCGCCGCCAGTCATCCGATGGCGAACGGCCGGGAGCATCCTGAGCTGCCATAGTGCCGTCATAATGGGTGCTCCGAGATGGGAATTCCTGGTCTCGTGGCGGACAACCAACACGGGAACGACGCTCGCATACAGCCCTGGGCGACGGTGTCCGACCGCGGCTGACTGCTCATGCAGGCAGTGCTTAACGCGACCGAATGTGAACCGTCGAACCGCTAGTGTGGGCATGGCGGGCGCCAGCGCCTTCGCCAAAGACAGGAGATGACAATGGCAGTGCCCGTGACGGCGATAGACGCGCGGACGCCTCGCGCTCCTGGAGTGGCGGTCGACGACTCGCGAAGTCGACGGGCGGCCAACGCGGACATCCCGGCGCGGAACGTGGCGGCCGCGCTGGCTCAGGAGACCTCGCTACACCTGGCCGAATCGATTCGGACCTATTCCAGGCGCGCGCGCGCCAACGGCGACTCGGTGCAAGAGGTTCTCGAAGTTCTCATGGGCCTGGTCCGCGACACGACGCCGGAGCGGACCGCGGTGGCGAAGCGTTCATGTGCCGTCGCCGAGTGGGCCATCGCGGCCTACTTCGACGAGCCCGAGTCGATACGCGTCGCCAGCTGGCGCGCGAAGCCGATCCGCCGGCTGGTCGACGACGATGATGACCTCGTGCGGTCGGCGCCCGCCTGAGCGCCTGGTCCGCCGCTGCTCCAACGATCACGCCGTGTCGAGCTCGAGGGAATCGTAACCCTTGGCGCGGTACACGAGCGCTGACACGCCCCACGCCACGACGAACAGGGCCACGATCACGTAGCCCAACATTCCGAAGTTGTCGTTGAGCAATGCGATCGCGTCCCATACGCGGCCGTGCAGTCCGGCGCGGCGCCCGATGAGCCCGAGCGCCTCGATGCCCCCGACGAGGAGCGCGACCAGCACCGACACGAAGGTGATGGTGAGATTGTAGTAGAGCTTTCTCATCGGCTTGGTGAACGCCCAGCCGTACGCGCCGACCATCAGCACGCTGTCCGCGGTGTCGACGAGCGACATGCCGGCGGTGAACAGCGCGGGGAAGACCATGATCGACCAGATCGGCAACCCCTTCGCCGCCTCGGCGGCCGAGATGCCGAGGAGCGCGATCTCGGTTGCCGTGTCGAACCCGAGTCCGAAGAGGAGGCCGAGCGGGTACATGTGCCAGCTCGTGCGCACGATGCCGAACAGCGGGCGAAACACGCGCGCGAGCACACCGCCGCCGCTCAGGAGAAGATCGAGGTCATCGGCGGCGAGCGCTTCGCCGTTCTTCACGCGATGGAACGCGCGGTAGACGGACGCGAAGATCACGAGATTCATCGCGGCGATCGCGAGCAGGAACACCGCCGAGACCGAGGTGCCGATGATGCCGCCGACGTCGCGGAGCGCGGTGAGATTCGTCTCGAGGGCCGTGGCGGTCGCGGCGATCGCGAGCGAGGCGAGGACGACCACCGTCGAATGGCCGAGCGAGAAAAAGAAGCCGGATGCGATCGGCCGGTCGCCGCCCTGCATCAGCTTCCGCGTGACGTTGTCGATCGCGGCGATGTGGTCGGCGTCGATCGCGTGGCGCAGCCCGAGGCCGTAGGCGAGCAGGGCAGTGCCCAGCAGCAAAGGGTAATGCCGAAACGCCGCGAGGGCCCAGACCCATGCCGCCACGTTCGCCGCGCTGAGTAGCGCGAAGAGAGCGATCGTTGGGCGCCGGTGGGTAGTCGTGGCGCGAGGTGTTGGCGTCGTCACGATCGGAACCTAGCGGAACGACGACCGTTCAGGGGAGCGCCACGGGCGCGTGCGGCATGCGTGTCGCCGCTACGGTCGTCGCACGACCCGTGGTCGCGGACGCGGCCCTGCCGTGGTAGGTTCTGAGACTTCAGAAGACAGACGGAGTCGCGCTCCGTCCATTCGGCGGTCGACGACCTGGATGGCGCTGTCTGGAATCTCGAGAGACGGGGGCGCGTTCTTCCTTGACACGAATCGGTCGCGGCGGCGGATGACGGCCAGTGGCAGCGAGGGCCCGCCAGCTCTGCGGATTGCGCGCCGCGTCCTCGATCGCGAAGTCGCGCAGATCGCGGGGGCGCCCCCGGCGGACGTCGCCGCCGCGTTGGAGCGCGTTTGCACCCGCCTGTCGCGCAATCTGCGCGACGCGATGGGACCGGCGGGATACGATGCGTTGCTGGCTCGGGCCGTCGCGCGAGCCGAACCAGCGCACCCCGCGCTGACGGCCGCGTGCCCGCGCAACGCCGCGGAGATTCACGTGGACGACCTGCACGCGAGCATCGAGACGCACGGCGTGCCCGCCGCCACCGCGGCGATCGAGGCGTTGCTCACCGCGTTCATCGACATACTCAGCCGGCTCATCGGAGAAGACATGGCGATTCGACTCATCGACGAGGACGTTCCGCGGTCAGGTCGCGACGGCGGAGCGCGCGCGCCATGACGCAACCCGTCCCATCCATCATCGGCAACATCGCCACCGGCGTCCCCGGACTCGACGCGGTTCTCGGCGGCGGCCTCTGTGAGTATTCTTTGAATCTCATCGCCGGGCCGCCCGGGTCGGGCAAGACGACGCTCGTGCAGCAGATCCTGTTCGCCAACGCGACGCCGGAGCGGCCGGCTCTGTACTTCACCGTCCTTGGCGAGCCGACGGTCAAGATGGTTCGCTACCAGCAGCAGTTCGCGTTCTTCGACCGCGCCAAGGTCCCCGACGCGATCCGGTTCATCAACTTGAGCAAGGAAGCGACGAGCGGGGAATTCAACACGGTCCTCGAGCGCATCGTTTCCGACGTCAGCTCGGCCGAGCCCGGGTTCGTCGCGATCGACTCCTTTCGCACGATCCGCGGCCGGAACCCCGGCAGCGAGGACTCGTCGGTCGCGCTGGCCGAATTCGTCCAGAGCCTCGCGCTGCAGCTGACGTCCTGGGAGATCACGTCGTTTCTGCTCGGCGAATACGCCGACCCCGACCGCCGCCATCCGGTGTTCACGGTGGCCGACAGCATTCTCTGGCTGTCCGAGGATGTCGATCGCAATTCCGCCGTGCGAAAATTCCGAGCCGTGAAGGTCCGCGGCCGCTCACCGATGCCCGGTCTGCATACGTTTCGCATCACGAGTGACGGCGCGCGCGTTTTTCCGCGCATTCCGGAGCAACACCGCGAGCGTGTGCCGCGGAATGACCGACGCCTCGGGATGGGAGTTCCCGGCCTGGACGACATGATGGGCGGCGGCGTTCCCGAAGGCGACGTGCTGATGCTGACGGGTCCCGCGGGGAGTGGAAAGACCACGTTTGCCTCCCAGTTCGTCGCCGAGGGGCTCCGACAGAACGAAACGTGCGTCGTGGCCGTCTTCGAGGAGTTTCCAGAGGCCTACCTCGCCCGGGCGAAGACCGTGCCGATCGACTTCAGCGCGATGCTCGCGGCCGACCGCCTCGCGGTGATCTACCTGCGTCCGCTCGACCTTTCGGTCGACGAGATGTTGGAGGAGATTCACCGTGCGGTGCGCCGGCTTGGCGCAACGCGCGTCGTCATCGATTCGCTCTCGGGGTTCGAGATCGCCCTCGCACCGACCTTCCGGACCGACTTCCGCGAATCGTTGTACCGTCTGGTCGGAGCGCTCACGGCGATGGGAGTCACGATCTTCATGACGGCCGAGGTTCCAGGAAACTCTCCGAGTGGCCTCTCCTCGACCGAGCATTTGTCGTTCGTCACGGACGACATCGTCGTGCAGCGCTACGTCGAGATCGATGGGCGACTCGAGAAGGTGCTCACCGTGGTCAAGATGCGTGGTAGCCCGCACACGACGGACTTCAGACGCTACGAATTGACGTCCGCCGGCGCGGCGGTTGGCGCACCGCTTCAAGGCTATCAGGGGATCACAACGGGCGTCCCAACCCGAACGAGCAACCCGCCAGACGGTGCGTAGTGGATCCCGCAGGTGCCGCGGAGGAGCTGGTCATGCGTGGTTCTGTGGAAGATCATCTTGCGCTTGCCCCGGTCGCGTTGGCTGTGACACAGGGACCGACACACGCGTTGCTGTACGCAAACGCGGTATTTCGCCGTCTTCTCTCGGCGGGCGAAATCGCCGTGGGCAACGGGAGCGGCGTCCGATCTCGGTCGGCGGCTGATCTCACTCCGCTGTTGGATCGCGCGTTTCGTGACGCCGAGGCGCTCCGCGAGGAGATTGTCGAACCGTCGGGCATGGGGCCGCCGCGCTGGAGCTGTACCGTCTGGCCCGTGCGAGACGAGAGCGACGCTCCGGCCGAGCTCGTCATCGACCTGCGCGACGTCGGCCAGGCCGAGGATGCCAGAACTCTCCAGCGAACGATCGCCGAGCGACTGCTCCTTGGCGCGCTTCGCGACCAGGACGTGGCGCGTGACGCCGAAGGCACGAGCCAACGGGCGCTGCACGTCGCGGAGGTGAGTCGCGAGCTCGCGCTGTCGCTCGACGAGTCCGCGACCCGCGACACGATCCGGCGCCTGACGCTGCCCAGGCGCGGCACGTGGTGCATCGTGGACGTGATCGATTCAAACGACGAGATCCTCCGTCTTCCGCCGATCCATCCCGACCCCGGCAAGCGGGCGCTCGCTCTGCGCCTGGCCGACCATTCGTCGGCCAAAGGAAGCGGCGCGGTCGCGCTGGGACGTGTGCTCGCCTCGGCGCGCCCGATGGTACTGACCCCGCAGCCGAGCAGCGCGCTGACGGCCGTCGCTCACGGCGAAGAGAATCTGCACATCCTCCGCGAGATCGGCTTCGGGGCGCTCCTGGTCGCGCCGCTCGTCATTCGAGCGAGGGTCGAGGGCGCGATCACGTTCGTCTCGCCCGAGGGCGACGACCCGTTCTCCGCCGAAGAGATCGCGCTGGCAACCGATCTCGCGTCGCGGTGCGCCCTGGCGCTCGACAACGCGCGTCTGTACCGCGAAGCGGAAACGCTGCGCGTGGCCGCTGACCTCGCGAATCAGTCGAAGAGCCAGTTCCTTGGCAGCATGAGCCATGAGCTTCGCACGCCGCTCAACGCGATCGGAGGCTTCGTGGAGCTGATCGACATGGGGATTCCTGGTCCGGTGAACGAGAAGCAGCACACCGCGCTCGCGCGCATCAAGTCCAACCAGGAGCTCCTGCTCGCGCTGATCACCGAGATTCTCAACTTCGCGCGCATCGAGAGCGGCCGCGTCGAGTATCAGTCGAGCGGTGTGCCGATGCTGCACGCCCTCACCGACGTCGCGGAGATGTTGAACGGAGCGATCACCGAAAAGGGGCTCAAGCTCGAGGGCCCACGCGGCGATCCGACGATAGCAGCATGGGCCGACCCCGATCGTGTTCGCCAGATTCTCGTGAACCTCGTGATGAACGCGGTGAAGTACACGCCGGAGGGCGGCACGATTTCTCTCGAATGCACCGTCGAGGGGAACCGGGCACTCGCGCACGTCGGGGATACCGGGCCCGGAATTCCATCCGCCAAGCTGGAGAAGATCTTCGAGCCGTTCATGCAGCTCACAGCGGGATTGGCGGATCACCGGGGCGGTGTCGGTCTCGGTCTGACGATCAGTCGCGACCTGGCTCGCGCCATGGCTGGTGATCTCAAGGTGGAAAGCGCGGTCGGCGTTGGGTCGCGGTTCACGCTGTCCCTGCCGATCCATGCCGCGCGCGGACCGATGACCGAGGGTCACGAGGATCGGGCCTCCACCCGTGACAACGAGGCTCCGTCGGGCGATCGTTAGCTCGAGGCAGTTTTCGGTGGGTCGTACAATCACGGAGATTTCAATGCCGTCGTCTTTTCTCGCACGTCGAATCGCACGGGTGTTCATCGGTGTCTGTGCCACGGCGCTGGCGTTTCAAACAGCCGGAGCGCAGGAAAAGGTCGATCTTGCCACGATCGAACGGATCAAGACCGAGGAGATGAACAACTCGCACGTCATGGAGATCATGAGCTGGCTCTCGGACGTGTACGGCCCGCGCCTCACGTGGTCGCCGAACATCATCCGCGCGCGCGACTGGGCGATGGGCGAGATGAAGCAATGGGGCCTCGCCAACGTCCATGCCGAGACGTGGGACACGCCGGCCGGACTCGGCTGGCAAAACCAGAAGTTCTCGTTCATGGCGACGGCGCCGGTGCCGTTCATCGTCGAGGCGGTGCCTCAGGCGTGGTCGGCCAGCACCGTGGGGACCGCGACTGGACCGGCCGTGCTCGTGCAGGCGGGTTGCACGGACGAGCTCAAGGAGAAATACGCCGGCAAACTGAAAAGCGCGTTCGTCATGTTGGCGCCCCCGCGCGACTCGGCCGTCAACCAGTTCACGCCGACGGCGCGCCGGCTCAGCGACTCGGCGCTGGCAGTGATGCAGGCGGCGCAACCGGTCGCGGCAGACGGTCGCGGCGGTCGTGGTGGTGGGCGCGGAGGCCGAGGCGGTAACGCTCCGCAGCGCTCGCCCACGTGCCACCGCCAGGACCAGCGTGACTCGATCGCCGCCGCGGCGGCCATCGCGCGTGGCGGCCGTGGAGGTGGACGGGGCGGGTTTGGAGGCGGTGGCGTGAACGCCGGCGATACGGCGACGGTGCGTTGGCTGCAGCAGCAAAGCATCTCGGCGATCCTGCTCGGCGACGCGAGTCACGTCGGCGGCGACATCGGCACGAACAACGGCGCGTCGCGCGCGCCCGGAGCGCCGCGCGTGCCGGCGGTGCACGTCGCGCAGGAATCCTATGGCCGCATCGCGCGCATGGTGCAGAAGAAGGTGCCGGTGACGCTCGAGCTGAACATGCAGAACACGTTCTATCCCGAGAACAAGGCGTCGTTCAACATCGTCGGCGAGATTCCGGGAACCGATCCCAGGCTCAAGGACGAGGTCGTGATGATCGGAGCGCACTTCGACTCGTGGCATTCCGGCACGGGCGCGACCGACAACGGCGCGGGCTCGGGCGTGATGCTCGAAGCGATGAGACTTCTCAAAACGCTCGGCCTCGAGCCGCGCCGCACCATCCGCATCGGACTGTGGACGGGCGAGGAGCAGGGATTGCTCGGCTCGCGGGCGTATGTCACCAAGCATTTCGGCACCGCCGACTCGACCGGCTTCCATCCCACCGACGAGCAGAAGAAGCTCGCCGCCTACTTCAACGTCGACAACGGCAGCGGCAAGATCCGCGGTGTCTACCTCCAGGGAATCGAAGCGGAGCGTCCGATCTTCGACGCGTGGATGGATCCGTTCAAGGGCATGGGGATGAAGACGCTCACGATCAGCAACACAGGCGGCACGGATCACCTGTCGTACATCGGCGCCGGCCTGCCCGGCTTTCAGTTCATTCAGGATCCGCTCGACTACGGCAACGTCACGCACCACACGAACCAGGACGTGTACGAGCGGCTGCAGCCCGACGACATGAAGTTCAACTCGGCCGTCGTCGCGAGCTTTGCCTGGCAGGCTGCCCAGCGCGATGAGAAGTTGCCGCGGCCGCCGGAGCCGGCCGGGCGAGGACGCGGCGTCACTCCGTAGCGGGCGATCTCGACGGCTGCGGAGCACTTCTCCGGTCGACTCGGGCGAGAGACCGTGGTCGCTCGCCCGCATCGATGCTCGTGACACCGCCTGAAGATTGACGCCGTGCCTTAATCCGGATACGTCGTCGTCGGCACTGTTCTCGCGTTTTTGGACGTCATCACTCGAGGTGACGTCTTGTCCAGTCGCCAGCGCGCCATCCTGATCGACGTTGCTCAATTCGTGGCTCTCACGATCGCCCTGAGCTCGGTGTTCGCGATGGCCATCATCCGCGCCGGGCACATGGCGAGCGGCCGCTCGCTGTTCACGCGCGGGATGATGTGGTCGCCCGGTTTCGCCGCGCTCCTCATGTTGCGGCGTCGCGGGACGTCATGGCGCGAGATCGGCTGGGGCTGGACAGGCCGCTGGGAATGGATTGCCTTCGTCGCGGTGATATGCGCCGGCGTGTCCGTGTACGCGCTCGCGTGGATCACCGGCGTCGCCGGCTTTCCAGACCCGGCCGCCGTCGCGAGCATCGCGTCGGATTTCGGATGGCGAACGATGCCGACCTCGTTCATCGTCGGGGGATACGCGATGCTCACGATGACGCTCGGCATGGTGCCGGCGATCACGAGCGCGTTGGGCGAGGAGATCGGCTGGCGCGGCTACCTCGTGCCCCGACTGGCGAGCGGATACAGCTTCACCGCCACATCGTTGATCACGGGCTGCATCTGGGCAGTCTGGCACTATCCGATGTTCATCGTCGCCGACTACGATCGTGGAGGGCAGCTCTGGTACAGCATCGTGTGCTTCACGACGCTGTTGCTCGCCGCGTCCGTCATCTCCGCCTGGCTCAGGCTCAAGACGGGAAGCATCTGGCCGGCCGTCATCCTTCACGCCGCCAACAACCTGCTCGTGCAGGATGTCCTCAGACCGCTCTCCGTGACCGGCCGCTGGTCTCGGTACGCGCTCGACCAGTTCGGCGGTTGGTTGCCGCTGCTCGCGGCAGCCGTCGCCATCATGGCGTGGTATCGGCGCGCGGAGGTCGAGAGCGCCGTTCGCGATCCGTCGGCGGACGACGCGCAACCTGCTCCGGTGCTGAGCCGCGCCCTCCCGCAATAGGTGCTTTCAGTCCACCCTGAGCGCCGCGTTGGGATCGATTCGCGCGGCCCGGCGCGCCGGCACGACGCTCGCGACCACCGCGACGACGCCGGTGACGACTACAACCGCCGCGAAGGTCATCGGATCCGTCGCCGTCACACCGTGCAGGAGCGAATGCAGGACGCGCGTGAGGAGGAGCGCCGCCACGATGCCGGCAACGAGTCCCGATGTCGCCTGTCGAAGTCCGGATCGCAGGCCGATCGCCATCAGGTCGTTCGGAGTCGCGCCGAGCGCGGCACGAATGCCGAGCTCGTGGAAGCGCGACGCGACGACCTGCGACACGATGCCGAAGATGCCGATCGCCGACAACAGCAGCGCCACCAATCCGAAGACGCCGAGCGTCTCCATGGCGAAGCGTTGTCCACCGATCGCCGCGTCGACGATGTCGCGCATGGTGCGCACTTCCGAGACGGCCAGGCGTGAATCGACGGCCCGCACGGTCGAGCGAACCGCGGAGATGAGCGCCTTGGGGTCGCCATCCGTCCGCACGACGAGGCTCATCGAGCGGCGCGTGCTGCCCGGTGCCAGCGCGAACTGCGCGAGCGTCGCGTAGAACTGCGGCTTCACCGTTCCGACGAGCGCGTTGTGGTGCACGTCGTCCACCACGCCGACGATCCTGTACCAGCGCGTCGTATCGGACCCACCGATGCGGAGGCGTCCACCCAAGGCGCGGCGCCCGGCGTAGTACTGCTCCTCGAACGCGCGATTCACGACCATCGCGAGCGGCGCGCGTATGTCGTCGCCGGCGTTCAAGGCACGGCCTTCGCGCAGCGCGAGGCCGAGCGTTTCGAAATACCCGGGCGTCACGACTTGCCAATCGCCGGGCGCGCCGCGATTCGGCGGCGGCGTATAGCCGTCGATCACGAGGCCCCAGTCGCCCATCTCGGTCGCGAGCGGGAGGAGCCGCACGGCGCCGACATGCTTGACGCCGGGGAGCGCCGCGATGCGACGCTGTACGTCGTCCCAGAACGCGATGACCCGCATGGAATCGGGATACCACAGCGACGGCGTCGACACTCGCATCGTGAGCACGCCGTCGGCTCGGAAGCCTGGATCGATCGTGAGCAGATTGCGAACGGTGCGGATCATCAGGCCCGCGCCCGCCACGAGCACGACGGCGAGCGCAATTTCCACCGCGACGAGGAGCTGTCGCCAGCGCAGCCGCGCGCGCCCACTCGTTGCACCGCGGCCACCTTCTCGCAACTCGCCCGCGGGGGCGAGATGCGTCGCGTGCGCCAACGGCAACACGCCGGTCGCGAGCGCGGTCAGCGCCGCGACGACGAGCGCGAATGCAAGAACGCTCCAATCGACCGACACCTCGGTCAAACGTGGAAGTCCCGCGGGCGCGTTGGCGCGTAGAAGTCGCACGGTGATCGTCGCGAGCGCGATGCCCATCGCCCCACCGAACGTCGCGAGGATCGCGCTCTCCGTGATGAGAAGTCGCGCAAGCCGTTTCGTGCCGGCCCCGAGTGCGACGCGAACGGCCAGCTCACGGCGGCGCGCTTCGCCGCGCACCAGCAGAAGACCGGCGACGTTCGCGCAGGCGATGACGAGCACCAGCACCACCGCGCCGAACACCACGAGCAGCACCGGACGCACGCGACCTGTGATCTGTTCCTCGATCGGCACGACGAACGCGTGAAAGTTCACATTGGCCATGTAGCCGAACTGCTCGAGCTCCGCGACGAGCGTGCGAAGCTGCGTGTTCGCCGCGGCTGCCGTCGCATTCGGCGCCAGGCGTGCCACCGCGTAGAACCCGTGACTCGAGCCTCCTTTAGGAAACGCTGGACCGGGAACCGCCCCCGCAGTCTGTGCATCGAGGCCAAGCGGCATGTAGACCTCGGTGCGCTCGCCCGTTGCGTAATCGAGGGGCATCTGAAAGCCGGCCGGTAGCACGCCCACCACGGTGGTGGCGGTGCCGGAGATCTGAATGCGACGGCCGACGATCGACGGATCGGCGCCAAAGCGTCGCTCCCACAGCTCGTGGCTCAGGATGGCGACGTTGGGGCCGCCGGGACGGTCTTCGTCGGCGGTGAACCCGCGACCGCGCTCCGGTGGCGCGCCGAGAATCGAAAAGACGCTCGCGTGCACGTTCATCGAGCGAACGCGCTCCGGCGCATCGCCGTCGATGGTGCTGGCGCCGTCGGTGTACAGGCCGATGTCGGCGAATGCGGGAACTCGGGCTTTCCAGCCCTCCCACTCGTCATAGGAAAGCCACGTCTGGTCGAAGCCCTTCCAGGCGCTCCACACGGCGACGACCCGGTCCGGCTGTGCGTACGGGAGGGGCGTGAGCAACACGTGCTTCACGACGCCGAATACCGCGCTCGTCGCGCCGATGCCGAGCGCCAGGGTCAACGTGGCCGCGGTGGTGAGACCCGGGCGTTGCCGAAGCGACCGCAGCGCAAAGCGGACGTCGCTCCACGCGTCGAAGAATCGTCCTGCGCCGCGCTCGTCGCGCATATCGTCCTTATGGCGCTCGATGCCGCCGAAGTCCCGATGCGCACGCCTCCGCGCGTCGAGCTCCGACATGCCGTTCGCGACGTTGCGCCGCACCTCCATGTCGAGATGGAAGGCCATTTCCTCTTTCATCTCCGCGTCCTGGCGCCGGCGACCGATGAGCGCGGCAAGCGAGGCGGCGATTTCATGATACCAGGCCATGATCAGGCTCCCGTGAAGGCGTAGCGAAGCACGCGATTGACCGCCGCCGACGTGCGGTTCCATTCCTCGATCTCGATGCCGAGCTGCTCGCGTCCGTGCGCGGTGATCTCGTAGTACCGTGCACGCCGGTTGTTCTCGCTGGCGCGCCACTCGGCGCGGATCCACCCGCGCCGCAGCATGGCTTGGAGCGCGGGGTACAGCGAGCCCTGGTTGACGTCGAAAACGTCGCGTGAGAGCTCGCGCAGCTTGAGGGACAATCCCCATCCGTGCAGCGGGCCTTCGCTCAACAGCGTGAGCGCCAGCATCTCGAGGGTGCCGCGCACGACTTCGGCACGCGGCTTCTGGCTGCGGTCGATAGGCATGGTCTTTTAGATTACCAAAAGGAGCAAAGGGTTGGAAGGCGAGTTACGCAGGTCCGACAGTTTGCATACATTTCGCGCATGCCGACGGCCGGCCGGTTATCGCTCGCGATGCTCGCGCTGATCACGCGCGCGACGATGGCGCAATCCACCGGCACGATCGCCGGCGCGGTGCGCGATTCGGCGGGCCAGCCCGTGCCTGGCGTCGACGTGGTCCTGATTCCCGCCATCCGCCACGTGCGGACGGATTCACTCGGGCGCTTCGAGTTTCGCGCGCTCGACGACGGCCAATACGTCGTCCGCGCGCGCCGCGTCGGCTATGGTCCGGCAGAGTGGAGTGTCAAGCTCGCGAAAGCCGGACGGGTGGACGTGCCGCTCGTGCTCGGCCCTCACATCGCGATGCTCGACACCGTCTACGTCGCCGACGGTCGTCCGTGCCCGCGCGACACCTACGACGGTTTCATGTGTCGCCGCGCGACGGCCAAGGGACGATTCATCGACTACACCGACATCGACACGATGGAGGTGTACTACACCGCCGATCTGTTGCGCGACGTCGGCGGGTTCACCACGGTCGTTTCACGAGCCCGGGATGGTCCAACGCGCACGGTGTCGAGTCGCCGCTGCACCGTCGTGCTGATGAACGGCGTGTTGGCCGGGTGGGGGGACATCCCGGACGCGCCGTACATGATCACGGGCATCGAGGTCTACAAGACGCGCGAGGAGATTCCCAAGGAGTTCGCGCGGTACACCTGGGGGAAGGAAGACTGCTGGCTCGTCGCCTACTGGACGTACGACTTCACGTACAAGCCGATCCGTGGGGTCGCGCCGGGACGGCCGTGAGAGGCGCTATCGATCGCGCGTGTACAGCACGAGTGTCCCGCACTGCGAGTTCGTCGGACTGATGCCGCCCGGCAGTGTGGCGCCGCCGCCGTAGAATTCCGCGGCGGAGAAATCCATCGCCGACAAGCGGCCCATGTCGTTCGCCGGCGACGGCGCCATCGACGCATCGTACACGCGCACGCCGTCGACGTACACCGTGACGAAGCAGTTGGGCGCCTGGCAGCTGCCGAACGCAAGGCCCTTGCACCCGACTCGCGACGACACCAACAGCGTCGCACCGGTTTTCGTGTACACGGTTTGCAGTCCCGGCATGTGGGCCAATAGCAGATCGGACATCCGCATGTTGTCGCTTTTGCGAAACACGTCCTCGCCGATGAAGCGGCCGAACCCGGCCTTTCGGTGCTCCTCGAACTCGCGGAGCTTGGGCGTGAGGCTCCTGGCGGCCGTATCCGTGACGACCATCGTGGGGAGCGTCGTCGCCTGCTTCAGGAGGATCGTGATTGGAGATTTGTCATTGGGGCTGATCGCGACGGGGAACGTCTGCACCTCGTAGCCGATCTTGCGAATCCGCACGAGACTGCCGCCGTCGGGCAGAAAGATCAGACTGACCGTGCCGGTCGACGTGGTCGTCGCCTTCGTCCCGCTCGCGATATCGATGACCTCGGCGCCCTCGACGGGCACTCCGCTCGCCTCATCGAACACGCCGAGGATGCGATACCGATACGTTGGGACGATCGCCGGCGCCGGTGCTGCCTGCGCGTGGACGCGTGACGCCGGCGAGAGCGCCGCGAGTGCCGTTCCCAACAGCGCTCCCGCGAGTTGTGAGCGAACGGCCAGTCGCCCCAGCGAGCACACGTGTCCACCCCAATCAGCAGGTCCCGTCATACATCATGCGAAGCTCCGTGCCGGGTGCAAAGCCCTTCGAGTCGATCTTAGTGCACTGTCACTGTCGAAGATGATTCGCCTGATCCGTCGGGGCGGACGGACCGCGCGCCGGCCGCGCTCATCAGGGTGACGATGACGGCGTGGCGCAATCCGTCATCGTTCAGCTCGATGATTCCCTCTGGCGCGACGCTGCCGTCGACCGTGACCGAGGCAACGCCGCGGGATACATGGCCGGGATTTCGGACTTCGATGACATAGACCGTGGTCCCATACCGATACTCGAGCGTGAAGAACGGCCAGGCCGACGGGATGCACGGATCCATCCGCAGATGGCATCCGCGCTTCTCGAAACCGAGCACGCCTTCGAGGGCCACACGGTAACTCCAACTGGCCGAGCCCGTGTACCACGTCCAGCCTCCGCGTCCCTCGTGGCCGGCGACGGCGTACACATCGGCGGCCGTGACGTAGGGCTCGACCTTGTACGTGTCCACGTCGTCGCGCGTCCGCGCGCGCGAGAACGGGTTGAGCATTCTCATAAGTTCGCCCGCGCGATCGCCTTCGCCCAGCTCGGTCATGGCCAGCACGGTCCACAACGCGGCATGGGTGTACTGCGCTCCGTTCTCGCGAACGCCCGGCGGGTAGCCTTTGATGTAGCCGGGATCGTGCTGCGTGCGGTCGAACGGAGGCGCCAATAGCAACAGCAGCCGCGCATCGGCCTCAACGAGTCGCTCGTCGACGGCGCGCATCGCCGCGCGCGCTCGCGCCGGATCCGCCGCGCCGGAGAGAACGGCCCAACTCTGCGCCACCGCGTCGATCTGGCACTCGTCGTTCGTCGCGGAGCCGAGTGGCGTGCCATCGTCGAAATAGCCGCGACGATACCATTCGCCGTCCCATCCCGCGCGCTCGGCGGCGGCGGCGTAGGCGGCGGCGCGCGATCGGCAGCGCGCGGCCATCACCGCGTCGTGACGCGCGTCGGCGTGGTCGGCGAATCGGCGGAGTGTGACCGTGAGAAACCAGGCGAGCCACACGCTCTCGCCTTTGCCCTGCATGCCCACCCGATTCATGCCGTCGTTCCAGTCGCCCGCTCCGAAGAGTGGGAGGCCGTGCGCGCCGACGGTGCACGCTCGATCGAGCGCGCGTCCGCAATGCTCGTAGAGCGTACCGTTCTCGGCGCTCTCGCCGGGCAGGTCGTAGCTCTCCTGCTCGTCCGGGCGCAGCGACCGCATCGCGATGTACGGCGCAGTCGCGTCCCAGGCGGCGACGTCGCCGGTGACGCGAACGTAGTGATCGGCGACGAAGGGCAGCCACACGAGATCGTCGGAGAACCGCGTGCGAACGCCGCGACCCGACGGTTCGTGCCACCAATGTTGCACATCACCTTCGCTGAACTGGCGCGAGGCCGCGCGAAGCAGGTGCGCGCGGCAAATCTCCGGCTCGGCGTACACGAACGCCATGCAGTCCTGCAACTGGTCGCGAAAGCCGTAGGCGCCGCCGGATTGATAGAGCGCGGAGCGAGCCCACATGCGGCAGGACAACGCCTGATAGAGAGTCCAGCGATTCACGAGTGCGTCGAACTCCGGGTCCGGCGTGCGGATGCCGATCTGTGAGAGCCGCGCGTTCCATGCAGTGGTCGCATCGTCGATCGACTGTTCGGCGCTTCGCGGCGTGCCGTGCCGAGCGATGAGACGCCGCGCCTCGTCGGCGCTCGACGCCGCGCCGAGGAGGATGACGATCTCCCGCGTTTCGCCCGGATCGAGCATGATGCCGCCTCGAAGCGCGGCGCATGCGTCATATCCGGCCCCCGTTGCGCCGGACAGCGGCTCCTCGCCGAGGCCGAACGGCGCGGCGAGGTCGCCGTTGCGGCCGATGAACTGGTCGCGTCGCGCGGTGTAGCTCGTGACGGTTTCGCTGATCCAGGAGAATGCGACGCGAGTCGTGAAGTCGGGCGCATAGAAATTCTGCGCGAAGATCGCGCCGCTCGCCGCGTCATGTCGCGTGTGCACCTGGTGACGCGTTTGCTCGCGCTCGGCTCCCAGTGCCCACTCGACGTAGCTCGTGAGCGAGAGCGATCGGCGCCCGGCGCCGCGATTCGTGATGCGCAAATGCGCGATCTTGACCGGGTCGGTGCGTGGCACCGCGAGAGTCAACTCCGTCGCGATGTCGGCGCGCGCATGCACGAACCGTGTCATCCCCGGCGCGTGCGTGACGGTATACTCGGGCGAGCGCGCCGAATCGCCGACGGCTGGCGCGGGACCAGGCGTCGGAGTCCAGGTGGCGCCGCTCTCGAGGTCCCGCAGGTACAGCGCCTCTCCGCACGGGTCCGATACCGGATCGTTGAACCACGGTGTCAATCGGAAGAAGTGGCTGTTTTCCGCCCAGGTGAATCCGCCGCCGCGTTCCGTGACGCAAAACCCCATCGACGGATTGGCGATGACGTTGGCCCAAGGCGCTGGCGGAACGAGCTCGCCGGCAACCACGATCGCGAAATCCCCCGCGTCGGTCAGCGCGCCGTATCCATTCGCAGGCCGCGATGCAGGCGAAGGTGAGATCCCCGGGGGACGTGACACTCCGGCGACGGCGTTCAGGTTCGTCGTCGTTGCCGCGGGCGTGCGTTCGGCATAGCTGAGGATGTTCGCGGCCACGATCTCTCCCAGACCGACGCCATCACACAGCACGTGAATGCGCGCCGTCGTGCGGAGCAGCGCTGTGTCGTCGGCCGAAATCGTATCGGCGCGCCGGATGAACACACCACCGGGTCGCTCGAGCACGCCGCCTTCGCTCGACGCCATGGCCATGGTCACGAGCCGGTCGTGCAACTCCTGCGCGTACGAGTGCGGCTTCGCGTTCAAGATGACGAGATCGGACCGAATTCCTTTCGTGCGCCAATACTTGTGGGCTGCGAGCAGCTGTCGCACGCTCGCCAACCCGACGGCGGCTCGCACGGTCGCGAGCACGATCGGCAAATCGCCGGAGATTCCCTGCGCCCACAAGGCCGGCTGACCTCGCGTGACGGTGAGTCGCTCGGCGGGCGACGCGCGAAGCGCTTCGTGGGGAAAGACCAATGCGCCGGCGAGCTCCTGATACAGCGCGACATCGGTCGGCGCGATATCGAGATCGCGCAGCTCCATTTCGGCTTCGGTGCGGGCCAAGCTCAGAGCGCGTTGCGCCGCGGTCACATCGCGATACCGGTCCGCCAGCTCGAGGGCCGCCTCGCGCGTGTCGGCCACCGCGGTCGTGAAGGCCACCGTCGCTGAACGCTCGGGCTCGATGCGCACGCGCACGCGCAGGGCGACGATGGGGTCGAGCACGGCACCGATGGTTCCGGAGAGCGACACGCCGGCATCGAGCGCCTGGGGTGCGTGCACGGTGCGGCCACGCCCGAGAAAACGCGCGCGGTCCGTCTCGTAACTCACCTCGCCGATGCGTTCGGGACCTGCCGCCACCACGTGCGCGCACCACGGCCACGTCTCGTCGCCGGATCGCGGACGCCGACTGGAGAGCAGCGTGGCCCCCGGTACCCATTCGGTTTCGACGAACAGCTTTTGAAACGCCGGATGCGCACGGTCGGCGGCTGCGGGGCACAACACGACCTCACCGTAGCTGGTCAGCTCGATGTCGCGCACGACGTGGGACCGGTTGACGAGGGTCACTCGCCGGATCTCGGCACGGTCGCCGGCCATGACGACAATTTCGGTGCGAGTATCGACGGCGCCGTCGCGACGCGTGAAGACGACGCGATCGCTCGCGAACGCGGCGCGATACGACGACGGCGTCGCACGCACCGGCTGGTGCGCGGCGGACCAGAGCGCACCGGCCGTGAGATCATTGACGTAGATCCACTGCCCGGTGTCGTCTTGCGTCGCGTCGGCGCGCCAGCGCAGCACGTCCACGCCGTTCGCGCGACTGTGGCCGCCGCCGGCGTTCGTGAGCAACACACTGTATCCGGCTGCCACCGAGCAGCGCGACGTGGGGCTCGGCCGTGTGCGGCGTGTCCACTTCGTGCACGTTGATGTGCACCGACGTCGCGATGTCGGATGGCTCTCGCCGGCGTATCTGCCTGCGGCGGCCGCGGTACATAGCGCCGCGGGACGCGCTCATCGAGCAGCAGGGCAGTGGCGCGGACCGACCGCGTCGGCCATGAAGCGCCGTTGCCAGATCCCGTCCGGCTCGGACGGCCCGATGCTCAACGCATTGTCGAGCGCGACCAGGCTCATGCCGATGTGATGCGCCATGAACGTCCGCACGATCGCCACGCGCTCACCCGGGGCGACGCGCGTGTAGTCGAGCGCGTCATAGAAGCCGTAGTCGCCGAGCGCGCCCCGTCGTTCGAGCGCGCGCCAGGTTTCGCAGCGCATCGTGCGCGTCGATCGCCGCGGCGAGTGCGGTGGCGTACGGCGCGACCACGAGGTCCGATGCCAGGCCGCGCTTGAGGGCGAGGTCGGGCACACCGAAGGCGCGATACTGATACGTCTCGTGCCGGTCGCGCACGTTGTACGCCGACTCGGAGATTCCCCACGGCACGCCGCGAGCGCGGGCGAACGCGATCTGTCGCTTGAGGGCCGCATGACACGTGTGATCGAGCAGCGAGAACGGTCGCGGCGGCATGACGAGGAGCGGCATCAGATACTCGAACATGCTTCCGCTCCACGACACCAGCGCCGTCGCTCCGTCGGCGACGGTGAGCGACCGGCCGAGGCGGAACCAGTGTTCCGTGGCGGCGTCGCCCTTGGCGACGGCGATGAAGCTCGCCAGCCGCGACTCGGATGCGAGCAGATCGTAAGACGACCCATCGAGTCGTCCCGAGCGCGCGTCATAACCGATCGAGAGCAGCCGGCGATGCGGGTCGTACACGAGCGAAAAGTCCATGCTCATCGCGAGGTCGCGCGCGCGCCGCGCGACCGCCTCGAGGCGATCGACCAACGCGCCCGCGCCGAGCGATGTGCGCGCGGCAATCCGCAGCGACATTCCCGCGTCGTCGTCGGCGCTGAGCTGCAGTGCCGACAAGGCCGACGAGGCAGCCTCGAGGCGGTGTCGTCCCCACAGCGTCGTCGCGACGATGTCGGGCGGGCTCGCGACTGCCGTCGCTCGGCGGCGCAGGTCGAGAATGACGGTCTCGTACGCGACCAATCGTTCACCGACCCACGCGGCGCCGTCCGGGGCGCGGCCGAGTGACTCCGGAGTGGTGTATTCGACTCCTTCGGCGTCGAGTGCGGCCCAGAGGGGAGTGTCGTCATCGACGGGCGCGTCGGCGAGCGCGAGGCAGCCCTGCGCGAGCGCGACGAGGTGGCCCGCGAGATTGCCCGAATCCACCGTCGACACGTACGGCGGATCGAGCACGCGGAGATCACCCACGTCATACCAGTTATATAGATGTCCGTGGACGCGAGACATCCGATCCACTGAATCGAACGCTCGCTCCAGCCGGTCGAGCATCTCAGCACGCGTGAGGAACCCGAGGTCGCAGGCCGACATCGTGGCGAGGAACTGCAGGCCGATGTTCGTCGGCGACGTTCGCGACGCGACGACCGGCTCGGGCGTTTCCTGGAAGTTGTCCGGAATGAGCCAGTGCGTGTCCGCCGTTGCAAAGCGATCGAAGAAGCGCCAGTGACGCAGCGCGTACCGCAACGCCGTCGCACGCTGGTCGGCGTCGAGCACGAGTTTCGCCCGCGTGAGCGGCGCGCTGAGCGCGATCGCAACCTCGGGCGCAAGCAGCCAGGCGAGCGACAGCCCGGTCCACGCGGCCGCGCTGATCCACGCGACTGGTCCACCGACGAGTCTGGGGCCGGCGCGCCATGCGACGAATGTCATGATCGCGGCACCCCCGAGGACGGCCGGCCACATTCTCCGCCACACGGACGCCCTGCCGTACGCGGTGGTTCGTTCGGCGTGCGACGCGGTTTGCCACTCGAGCATGCGGCGTCGGCCACCGACCAGTCGCGCGAAGGTGCGGAGGATGGCATCGCTCGCCAGCAGCGCCTGGTCAGGCAGCAGTACGAACGAGAGCGCGACTTGGACGAGCGCGCGCCACGTGTCGCGCCCGAGCGCGATGTAGTACGGCCGCCAGCTCTGGCCGCGGGGCGGCCGCAGCGCGGCGACAGTAAGCGGTGTGATCCACGGTGCGCTCAGCGCCGCGATGGCCGCGAACGTCCACGCCAGCGGTGATCCGGGGAGCACGGTCCAGCCGGCCACGAGCCATGCGAGAATCGTGATCGGAGTCAAGCTTCGCCGCATGTTGTCGGCGATCTTCCACCGCGACAACGCGGACAACGGGTCGAGATTGGAGCCGCTCGCTCCAGGCACCCGGGATGCCAACCAGCGCATGAGCTGCCAGTCACCGCGAATCCAGCGGTGCGCGCGTCGCGTCGACGTGAGATATCGCGTCGGGTAGTCGTCGAACACTTCGATGTCCGTCACGAGACCGGCGCGCGCGAACGCGCCTTCGATCAGGTCGTGGCTGAGCAGCGAATGCTCGGGAAAGCGGCCGTCCGTCGCCTGGCGGAATACGTCGACGTCGTAGATGCCCTTTCCGGTGAACGAGCCTTCGCCGAACAGGTCCTGATAGACGTCGGAGACCGCCGTCGTGTAGGGATCGACCCCCGGTTGCCCGGCATAGATGGCCGCGAAGCGCGACTGGCTCGCGCTCGCCAACGACACGCCGACGCGCGGCTGCAGAATTCCGTAGCCGCGAACGACGCGACCACGTGTGGCGTCGTACTCGGCGCGATTCAATGGATGAGCGATCGTGCCGATGAGCGCCGCCGCGGCGCCGCGCGGCAGCATCGTATCGGCGTCGAGCGTGATGACGCAGCGAACTCCGTGCAGCCATGCCACGTCGCCTTCGACGATCGAGAACGCGCGGTCGTCGGCCCCTCTGATGAACGCATTGAAGTCCACGAGCTTGCCGCGCTTGCGTTCCCATCCCATCCAGGTCGCATCGACCGAATTCCAGCGCCGCTGTCGATGGAGCAGATAGAATGGGGGATCGTGCGTCTCGGTGTCGCCTCCGTGGACGACGTTCAGCGCGCGAATGCCGTCCACGAGCGCCGTCGTGACTGCCTCGTCGCTTGGCTCGATCTCCGCCGGCGCATCGAGAAAGTCGCTCAACAGCGCGAATCGGATTTGTGGATCACGATTGGCGAGGTACTGGACCTCTATGTGTGCGAGGGCCTGCGCGGCCGCTTCGACGCTGCCGACGAGCAGCGGGACGACGACCGTGGTGCGATCCCGCTCCGGCACAGCCCGTTCGAAGTCGAGTCGTGGGAGTCGCGCCGGCGGTACGAAGAAGTTCACGGCTTGATGGACGATCGCGAGCGCGACGTCGGTGGCGGGCAGCAGCGCGAACAGGAGCGCGGCGACGAGCCAGACTCCGTGCGCGCTCCCGAGCCCGGTGACGACGAGCGGGGCGACGAGCAACGTCAGCACGACGGCGGCGCAGGCGACCAGCGCCGTGAAGTAGCACGGGCCAGGATGTGCGAGAACCCAATCGCTGATTCGCGCTCCGGGCGAGCCGACGTAGCCGGCGACGCGCTCGAAGGCGCGCCGTCCGTCTCCGACGAGGTGATAGCCGACGTGCGATTCGCGAACGCCCGGTCCAGAGGTGGCCGCGCTCGCGCGCGCCGCGACGATCGCCGCATCGGCCACCACGGGTTCCGGCTGCCCGGTCCCTCGCGCGATGCGTTCGACCGCGTGGCGGTATCGGTCGCGCGTCGCACGCGTCATGTGGCCGTACGTCCCCGATGGGTCGCCCCGCAGAACCGATTCGGTCGCACTCGCCGACTCGACGAACGCCGTCCAGTCGATCCGCGCCACGGAACGGAGACTCGCGATGGAGTTGGCCATCACCAGCTGCGTGAGCGCGAGTTCCTGGGCCGATCGCTGCGCCGCGTCTTCGACGGTCATCACATCTTCGGCCACCCACTGCTCGAGCCAGAGCAGCGGCGTGAAGTCCGATCGCCGGCTGCGGATCTGTTGCAGAAAGCGGGTGAGAAATGCCGGAGTGAGCCGCGGCCCACGATGCACGAACGCGGACAAGCCGCCCGTCGTGTCGGCGGCATCCTGCACTCCCAGCAATCGCGACACCCAGCTGTCAGCCAGCGCTCGGTCGTCGACGTCTCGGGCGGCCCGCAGGGCCATGCGACGAATGTTCTCGAGGTATCCCATCCGCAGCATCGCCGGAATGGCCCAGAGCTCGCCGAGCGTCAACGCCGTGACCCGCTGGTACTCGCGGATCATCAGGGTGACGCTTGGCTCGTCGAGGCGCCCATCCGTGTGCGCGATGAGCTCGCTGACGATCTCGTAGATCCGCGGGTAGCCGGCGAACGGGCCGTCGCCATCGAGCTTCGGGAGCTCCTGGTAGTATCCGACCGGCAGCGTGGTCCGAATCTCGGGCACCTGCTCCAGCACGACGAAAAAATTGTCGAGGAGCCACGCGCCTGCGGGACTGACTTCAGTTCCGGCCGCCGACGCCCGCGCGACCGTGTCGCGGGCCGTCACGAGCGCCCGCTCCGTCGCGGTCAACCGCGAAAGCAGGGGTCCGCGCCGTCGGCGCCCGAGCCAGCTGGTTCGTTGCGTCGCGGCAATCGTTTGGCGCCGCGCGAGGACGCCGGCGTGCGCTGCCAGTCGCGTTGCGCCAAAGAGCTCTGCGTGCCGAGGCATCGCGCGCCTATCGCTCGGGCGCGCGGCGCCGCTTTGCGTGGTGCGACACGGTGTTTCTCAGGCTGCCCTCGAGCTCGCGGGATCTCTTGCTGCCGAACGCAAAAAGGGCCTGCTCGCAAGTTGGCAGGCCCCCGGGAACATCGGACTTGTCGACGCGCACGGCGCGTGTGTGCTTGAATGAAACATAGCGGCCGCGTGCCCTTGCCGCTACTTTTAGAAAACTGGTGAGCCGGTCGTAGCACCGCTCCCTCCCGCGTCTCCTGCCGCCATCGTTGGGCACCGGACTCTCGAGCGCCGTCCCGGTCAGCTTCCTCCAACGTTCCATCGGAGGCATGATGCCCAGTCAGAACCACGGACCCGCGTCGACCCGCGGGACGATCCTCGTGGCGTCTTGCAATGCCGTGTTCACCGCCGTCGTCGGCGAGATGATCACCTCGTGCGGCTTCACGCCGGTGTTCTCCTCAGGCGACGAAGAGTCATGGGTCTCACTCGCGCGTACGCGGCCCTGCGTCGTCGTGTGCGATTGCGCGGCTCCCGCCAACGGCACGCGACGTTTGATTGCCGAGGCGTCCGCGACGCACACGCCGCTGGTGTTGTCGGACGCGCGGATGCACCAGCCGGTGGATGACGAAGCACTCTCGCTGCCGCAGCAGGTGGCGCGGCTCACGTTTCCCGTCTCGCGCGATGCGTTCGGCGCGATGCTCGAGAGCCTGTTACCGTCACCGATCGCCACGAGCGAGCACGCGGCCGTGAGCATTGCAGGAATGCGAATCGCCGCCGCGGCGAGCCTGTGCGCGATGCCGCTGGTGCTCGTTCCACACGACCACTCCGGTCCGCGGCTATCGGACGGCACCCTGGACTGGCCCCGCACGGATCGAGCGGTCGGCCGCGACGCGGTCGTGTTCCCAGACGTGGGCGATCTTCGCGTGGCCATCGCGATCGCGCTCGCCGCGAAGCCGGTGTACGAACAATCGCTCCGGCGCGTCGTGTGGGCGTACGTCGATGCCGAGCGTGATCGGGGTGCCATGCTCGGACAGGTGATCGTGACGCTGACCGATCTCGCCGAAGCGGCGAACATCACGCCGACCTCGGTTCGTCAGGCACTCATGCGAGGCATGATCCTGTGGGGCGTGGACGAGTACTTCAATCATGCGAGCGACGCCGCGCTCGACCATCGCTCGGGCGCCGCCATCGGCGTCATGACGCTGCACGATCGGCAACCGCGGAGCGTCCCATGAACAGTCGCCAGGGCAGCCGGTACGATACCGAGCGAATGGTGTTCACCTGGTCGAGAATCGCGCAGGGGGACCTGTGGCATCGGGCTCCCGCGCGATTTGGCGACGATTCGGTGATCTGGGTGATCGGCGCGATTCTCGACGTCGTGCTCGCGAGGGACGTCTCCGCCGATGCCAATGAGCGGCTCGTGCGCGCCGCCGCGGCGCACGGCGATCAGCGCCGCCTGCAGGGCAGCGACAAGGACAGGATCCTCGACGAATACCGAGCCCTGACGACCGCGCTCCGTGGTCGATTGCGCGTGACCGCGCCGCCGAGTGCCTTGATCAGGATCGATCACGTGATGACGGTGGTGATCGCGATGGCGATGCAGGGATACCACCGAAGCGATCGCGGATCGACGCCGTCGTGGGCGAGCCAATTGGAGGCGCACATCGCGACGAGCTCGCTGTCGCTGGCGACTCTGTTTGAGCCCAACATCTCGCGAGCGGCCGCGCAGGTGCGAGAGACTGGGCGAGCGTCGAGCGTGCTGGTCGAGGACAGTGCACCAGATGTGACTGGCCACGATTTTGTGAGCCTCGCCGTCCTGCTCAATCCCGTTGCCGCCGCCGTCGGCTCATGAGCGCGGGAGCGTGAATCGATGACCGTCGCCGACAGCATCCAATCGCACGTTCGTGCTAGACGGCTGTAATCCGTTCGTGCGGGAGTCATGGCGGCGCGTGTGTGGTCGAATGAAACATGGCGGCGGCACGCGCTCGGTGCTATATTTAGAAAACTGGTGAGTGGTCGTAGCACCGCTCCCTCCCGCGTCTTCTGCCGCATCGTCGGGCACCGGACTCCCGAGAGCCGTCCCGGTCAGCATCCTCCATCGCACCATGCGGAGGCACGATGAACTGGCAAACCAACGAACGCGTGGAGCATCGCGGCGGCATCCTGGTGGCCTCCAGCCACGCTCTCTTCGCCGATATCGTCGGTGAAATGGTCGCCGCGTGCGGCTTCGCGCCGGCGTATTTCGTGGGCCAAGAAGCGGCGTGGCTTGCCCTGACGCGAACGCAACCGTGTATCGTGATCTGCGACTGCTCCGCTCCCGCCGACGGCATTCAGCGCCTGATCGCCGAAGCAGCGGCGCGCCATATCCCGCTGGTCCTCTCCGACGCGCGGATGAAACAGCGGGTGGACGAAGGCTCGCTGGTTCCACCGGAGCAAGTCGCGTGGCTGACGTTTCCCGTCTCGCGTGACGCATTCGCCGCGATGCTCCAAGCGCTCTTGCCGTCGCCGGCCGATGTCGTGCGACGCGTGACGTCGGGCGTCGCCGGGGCACCGATACCGCCGGTCGTCAACGTGCGCGCGCGACTGTTGGTCCTCGTTCCACCGGCACGGCCGACGTCACTCCCCTCGGAGGGAACGATGGATCGGCCTCGCGGCGATCATGAGGTGAGCGACACCGCGTCGGAGCTCGCCGACGTGCACGATCTCCGGTCGGCGATTGCCACCGCGCTCGCCGCGCGACCGATCTACGATAAGTCTCTTCGGCGCGCCGTGTGGACGTACGTGGGCGCCGAGCGAGACGCCGGCAGGTCACCGGGGAGCGTCATCGTGTCGCTGACTGAACTGGTCGAGGCGGCGGAAATCGGTCCGACGTCGGTTGATCAGGCGCTGACGCGTCGCGTGATCTTGTGGTGCGTCGAAGCATACTTCGGCCAGCTGGGCGGCGAGGCCGCGCCGTACGACGCTGCCGAGGCGGGGCCGGTGCTCGTGTCGAATCGGTGACCGGCGGCGGAGCGACGTCTGGCGACGTTCATTCGAAACGACGCGAGGCGGTCGTCCCCCCCCGTTCCATGGCCCCAACGATATTCCGCGTGCCTTCAGAGATGATCCGTCCGCCGAGACAGGAGCAGGATGGCGAGTCGTGGCAGGCCCAGTTCGACGAACACGAGCAGCTTCATGGGTGAGGTTCGACGCCTTTCGGCAGCCATGACCGACGAATCCGGCCGCGCGACGATTGCCCGCTCCTCGACGCGTGAGAGATTGCTCATCTCTCCTCAGTGGTCGGGCCGCGTCGACGGAGCCTCGGTGCAGGCCGGTCCGGTCTTCGAACCGATCTGCCCGAGGACGAGATGCTACGAGGATGTCCGGGCCGTCTTGCTCGAGCCGTTCGGAACCGTGCCTGGCTTGAGTGCACCGCGAACCTCACCGCGCGGCACCACACGCGGTGCGATTTCGGCATGATCCGAGGCGGTCGTCACGCGAATCACCGTCGCCTGCGGGAGCGCCGCTTTCGGTATGCGGAGCTCGAGCAAGCCGTTTGCATACTCGGCGGTGATCATCGACGCGTTGACATTTGGCGGAAGCTGGAAGCGGCGTACGAACGTTCCATCATGCCGCTCGATGAGATGGAAGCGCGCGTCGATCTTTCCCTCGTGCCGCGGCGATCGCGGCGCGCGAATGGTGAGCACATTCTCTTCGGCCGTCACCTGCACCTGATCCGGGGCGATCCCCGGCAGCTCGACGGCGAAGGTCAGCGCCTCCTCCGTCTCGTGGATGTCCGCCGCGGGACTCCACTCGTTCAACGCTGTCTGCGCGTTTCCCTTCATGGTCTGCAGTCCGAAGTTGACGTCGAACAGGCGCTCGAATTCGAGCAACAGACGGGAGGCGGGCATCGTTGGCAAAGACGTGGTGTTCATACTGCCTCTTGTGCTATCGGGGGCCCCGACTGGCCGAGCCTGGATGACCGGGTCCCGATGGCCTCCAGCATCTAGTGCACGCGTACCTGGCCCTGTCCATGGCCTGCAGTCTTCGCATGGTCGCCGTCGTGCCGTTCAATCATCGGCGTGTCGGAGCGGCCGGTGGAGTGCAGACAAAAACGAAACCGGCCGGGCAGGAGCTCCACTGTGTGGATCTCCGCTCAGCCGGTTTCGCGATTTGCTCCTCCCGAGGCCTGGCGACCGTGCATGCTTCTGCATGCGCCTCGAGGATCACAGCATCTGAGATTCCTCAACCTACTCGTGCACGCGCGTAAAGTCAACCGCGCGATGGATCGGCCCGTGCTGTGCTCGCGCAAGTGTTTGTTGACCACATGGTCAATACGGACTACTATTCGTCCTTGACCAGTTGGTCAATACACCGCGTGACGCTGCCCGCTGTGTTCCCCTGCCCGAGGCACTCGCATGGCCACCACACAAAAGACATCCGTCAGCGTCGCCCCCCTCGCTGATCGCGTCGTCGTCAAGCCGCTGGAGGAGGCGGCGCCAATGCGCGGCGGGCTCTACATCCCCGATACCGCGAAAGAGAAGCCGCAGCAGGGCGAGATCATCGCCGTGGGCCCGGGCCGCTTCGAGAAGGACAAGCGCGTGCCCATGGACGTCAAAGTGGGCGACACGGTGCTGTACGGGAAATACACCGGCGCCGAAGTCACCATCGATGGAGAACACTTGCTCATCCTCCGCGAGTCCGACGTCCTCGCGGTCATCAACTGAACGCGTCGGGGTGGCGGGCGCCGCTCGCCGATCGGCGACGAACGCTCGGCGCCAGAGCCTGACCCCGCCGGCGTTTCACACTCTCTCTACAAGGACTCGTCATGGCCGCCAAAGAGCTGCACTTCAATACCGATGCGCGCGCGGCGCTCAAGCGCGGCGTCGATCAACTGGCCGACACGGTGAAAGTCACCCTCGGCCCCAAGGGACGAAACGTCGTCATCGATAAGCGATTCGGCGCGCCGACCATCACCAAGGACGGCGTCACCGTCGCGAAGGAGATCGAGCTGACGGATCCCCTCGAGAACATGGGCGCGCAGATGGTGAAGGAAGTCGCGACCAAGACGAGTGACTACGCCGGCGACGGGACCACCACCGCGACCGTGCTTGCCCAGGCGATCTTCCGCGAAGGACTCAAGAACGTCACCGCGGGCGCGAACCCGATGGCGCTCAAGCGCGGCATCGATCGCGCGGTCGCCACCGTCATCGAGGAGTTGAAGAAGATCAGCGTCCCGACCGGCGGCAGGAAGGAGATCACGCAGGTCGGCACCATCTCGGCCAACAATGATGCGGAGATCGGGAACCTCATCGCCGAGGCGATGGAGAAAGTCGGCAAAGACGGCGTCATCACGGTCGAGGAGGCGCACGGGTTGGACACGACGCTCGAGACGGTCGACGGCATGCAATTCGACCGCGGCTATGTCTCGCCCTACTTCGTGACGGATCCGGAGAAGATGGAAGCCGTGCTCGAGGATGCGTTCATTCTCATCCACGACAAGAAGATCCCGTCGATGAAGGATCTGCTCCCGGTGCTCGAGAAGGTGGCGCAGCAGGGTCGCCCCCTCCTCATCGTCGCCGAGGATATCGAGGGTGAGGCGCTGTCGACGCTCGTCGTCAACAAGCTGCGTGGCGCGCTCCGCGTCTGCGCCGTGAAGGCGCCCGGCTTCGGCGACCGCCGCAAGGCGATGCTCCAGGACATCGCCGTCGTCAGTGGCGGCAAGGTCGTGAGCGAAGACATCGGACTCAAGTTCGAGAACACGGCCATTGCAGACCTGGGCCGGTTCAAGCGCATCGTCGTCGACAAGGACAACACCACGTTGGTGGACGGCGCCGGCACGGAAAGCGACATTCGGGGACGCATCAAGGAGCTCAAGGCGGAGATCGAGAAGAGCACCTCCGACTACGACAAGGAGAAGCTCCAGGAGCGGCTCGCGAAGCTGTCCGGCGGCGTCGCCATCATCAATGTCGGCGCGGCGACGGAAAGCGAGATGAAGGAAAAGAAGGCGCGCGTCGAAGACGCCTTGCATGCGACGCGGGCCGCGGTCGAGGAAGGCATCGTGACCGGCGGTGGCGTGGCGTTCATTCGAGCACAGGGCGCGCTCAAGCGCCTCAAGCTCCAGGATCCGGAAGAGCAGATCGGCGTCGAGATCGTGCGCCGTGCGATCGAGGAGCCGATGCGCATGATCGTGCAGAATGCCGGCGGCGAGGGGTCGATCGTCGTCGAGCGGGTCCGCGCGTCGAAGGACGATGCATTCGGGTACAACGCCCTGACCGACACGTTCGAGAACCTGATCGAAGCCGGTGTCATCGATCCGACGAAGGTCACGCGCCTGGCGCTGCAAAACGCGGCCTCGATCGCGGGACTGCTGCTGACGACGGAATGCACGGTGGTGGAGCGTAGGGAACAGAAGGGCGGCGGCCAGGCCGGCGCCATGAATGGGATGTACTGACGCACGCCGGCGACCGTCGAAATTGCGATAATTCTCATGCCCGGTCAAAAGGCTCCTGAGGAACACCGCCGGAAGGACATTCTGCGCGCGGCGTACGAGGTCGCCGCGCGCCAGGGCGTCGAGGCGCTCACCGTCCGGGCCGTCGCGACTCGTGCCGCGGTGAGCCACGGGACCGTCCTCTTCCATTTCAACCGCCGCGACGCGTTGGTCGTGTCGCTGCTCGACAGCGTCCTCGATGCGACGACGGTGCTCCGCGTTCCCGAGGAGGTCGAGCGCCTCGCGCGGCCCGCGGAACGCTTGCGCGCGCTGTTGCGCGCCGAGATGGAACGACTGTCCACGGATCCGCGTCAGTTTCGCCTCTTTCTCGAGTATTGGGCGCTCGGGGTTCGCAACGCGATCATTCGGCGGAGAGTGAGCGCGGCGCTCGAGCGCTACCGCGCGGCGTTTCGCGCGATTGGGGAGGCCGTCGCACACGACGGAGCCACGACACGGCGACGCGGCAGGAACAGCCCGCGCGATGTCGTGACGGGAACGCCGGACGGCGTCGCCGCGGTGGCGGTGAGCGTCATCCATGGCTGCGCCCTTCAGGCCGTGATCGACCCGAAGGCCTTCAGCGTGCAGCAGCACGTCGACACGGCGGCCCGCATGCTCGCCGGATTTGGAAATGGACGAGAGCACGATGATGCCGCGGCGCCGGCCGCCGTCGCACGCAGTCCGGTCGGCCGGTCGTGAGGGCGCGCGAGGAGAAGGTACCGCTGTCGACGGCGGGAAGCGCCGACATCTCGGGGTATGGCGTCGCAACCGCGCTGGCTCAACAGTCTCCGCTTCTCCTGGCGAACGCCGTTCGGACCTACGCAAAGCAGTCGCGTGCGCACGGCGAGACGGTGCAAGCGGTCATCAAATGTCTCATGGATCTGGTTCGCGACGCCGCCCCGGGGAGCAGGACGCTGGCCAAGCGGTCGTGCGAAGTCGCCGAATGGGCGATCGAAGCCTACTTCGAGGAGCCGTCGTGGAGACCCGCCGAGACCGCGCGCGGACGTCGGCGGACGTAGCCTACGCGTTGGCGCGAGCCAATTGGTCGAGCACGGCTGCTCCACGGGCGCAGCGGTCGAGGCTGTGCCAGACCTTCTCGTAGATTCCCTTCCAGCGTAGCAGATGCATCACGTCAGGAACACCCGCGAAAAGCGCCGTGACGCCGTCGAAGTAGAGCGTCTCGCCGAGGTCGGCCAGACGTTGGACGTCACTGCGGCCACGAAGGACCTCGTCGCTCCCCTCGCCGGCGAAGGGCACCGCGCGCCGGAGCGCCGCCGCCGCCGCCGACAGCGTGTGGGCGAGCGCCTGAAGTCCTTGGGGGGCATCGCTCCCGTCGAGACTCCTTACGTGCGCGAGGGCCTCATGAACGGCCTCGGCGGCCCCGTCGAGCGCGATCGCGAGCTCGCGATACTCAGTTGCGTCGAGGCGCATCGCGAAGCCCGTGAACGCGCGGACATTCACATCGTCGCGAGGCAGGGCGACGTCCGCAGCGAGCTCCTGCGCTTCGAGAGCGATACCGGCGGCCGCGCTTCTCGGCTCGGCGAGCAGTCGCTCGAGCAAGCGAGCCGAGCCCTCGAGGTCTCGCGTGATGCGGCCAAGCTGCTCGAAGAGCAGCGCGTCTTCGTTACGGAGGTTTCCGAACATGTGCCTGCCGGCGGTCGTGGTGACGCCAGAAGGCTCCCGCGGCGAAACCACCGAGCCCGCGATCCCCAGCGTTAGTAAAGTTACTCTGGAATCTCCGAAACACCAATCGAACTCAACAAGCGGTGGTGGGTCATTTGACCCAACACCCAACGCCACGTTCGGGCGAGAAGACGGTGCCCACGACACCCGTGACTAGAGAAAGCACGGTTGTGCCGCAATACAACAGGAACCGTGGCGCCACGAAGTGGCCGAAGCCGTCGGTGAACTCCTTGCCCTCTCCGACCGGCGGCACATCATCGCGCACTGTGGCAATCACCGCCGCGCGGTCGCCGATCAGGAGAACCCCGGGGATTCGACGCGACAGTCGATAGGCTGACGGAGTGGCGGCACGCCGCAGCAGAACGCGTCGGGGCGGTCGGTCACTATCTGCCGCTCTTCACGCGAGCTACGACGCTACCTCGAATGGCGTAGCTACTCCTTCATCCGTTCGTGCGATGGATCGCCGGGTGCCATCGTCGCCCACTCTCCGTGATGACGTGTCAGGCCTCGTAGCGAGTCGAGGCGATGATGTCGTCTCACACCTGCGAGCGTACCGTTATGAATGTCTTCACGCGGCTGATCTCCATATTCACGCTCGGATCGGCCCGGCCGATTCGACGACTCGCCGCGTACTACGTGGCTGCTCGCCGTCATCGGCATTCTGCTGTTCCGTTTCGTCCCGGCACTCGATGGGCTGCTGTCGGGTGAGCGGCTCGCGCAACTCGCCAAGACGCCATCGTTGCTGCAGGACGGACTGGCCAGCCGGCCAAATCCAGTCGCCGGCAACCGGTCTCGTTCCGCGCCTCGAGTTTGGCGCGAACATCGCGGTGCTCCTCCTCAGCACGCTCGCGTTGATGTTGCCGGTCACGTGGGTGTACATGTCGGCGCGGCACGGCCAGGGCCACAATCAGTCCGTCGTGCAGGCGTTGATCGTGTTGCCGATGATCGTCGCCGGCATCGTGCTGATCGTGAGCAACAGCCTCGCGCTGGCGTTCAGCCTTGGCGGCGTCGTCGCGGCGGTACGATTCCGCACGAACCTGAGTGACGCCCGCGACGTCGTCTTCATCTTTCTGGCAATCGCGGTCGGGTTCGCGGCCGGCGTGCAGGAGATTTCGATCGCCCTGCTGCTCTCCGTTCTGTTCAACTTCGTCCTCGTCCTGATCTGGCGGTACGACTTCGGACGCACCGTCCTCGAGCCGACGGCCGGATCGCAATGGGCGGCGCCGCTTGGCGATCTCGCCGGAAAGGATCAGGGCGGCAACACCGTTCCCGATCGCGATCTCGTCCTCGCGCTCACGCCCGAAGAAGGTCGAGGCGCTCGCGGAGCGATTCGAGCGCGTGCGCGTCATGCTCGGACCGAACGGCAAGAAGCCGAGGTTCGACGCGATCGTCACCGTGACGACGACGAATCTCGACGAAGCGCAGACGAATCTCGGGCCTGCGTTGGATCGGATCACCAAGCGGTGGAGGCTCGACGAAGTCGTCACCAACACGGGCAAGCCGTCGGAGCTCTACTATCTCGTCCGCACGCGCAAGTCGGTGGACCGCGACGCGATGCTCACGGCCATTCGAGCGAGCGGCAATGGCTTCATCGCCGGCGCCGACGTCGAGATCGGCGACGCGCTCGCGAAAGAGGCGGGCGAGCAGCGCCAAGATCGAAAGAAGCGCGAGCAGCCGGCATGACCGCCGCGCGAGTCGCCGCAGTCGTTGGCCGTGTGCGTTCTGGTGGGCTCGGCATGTCAGGCCTCCACGGACGAGTTGTCTGCTCTGATCGGCGGTCCGACGGCGGTCGCGCGCGAGCAACGTCTGGAGAAGGAGCTCGCGGACCACGACACCGCCGTTGCGACGAGGCGCCCCGCTCGCCGAATGGCTGCTCCCACACGCGCTTCAGGAGATCTCCGGACTCGCGTTGACGAGCGATGGCCGGCTGCTCGTGCACGACGATGAGCTCGGCCAGGTGTGGGAGGTCGACTATCGTCGCGGCGTGTTGGTGAAGCGGTTTGCCATCGGGCCCGGCGTGGTGAAGGGAGATTTCGAGGGCATCACGATCGCGAACGGCACGGTGTTCCTCCTCGCCAGCAACGGCAAACTGTACCGGTTCCCTGAAGGCGAGAACGGCGCGCAGGTCGACTACACAGTCGAAGACACCGGACTGAAAGCGGAATGCGAATTCGAGGGCATCGCCTTCGATCCCGCGATCAACGCGCTGCTGCTGGCATGCAAGCACGTCCACGACAAGGCGTTTCACGACGCGCTCGTCATTTTCCGCTGGAGCCTGACGCGCGACAGCTCGGCGAGCTTATCACCGCTCGTCGTGCCTTTCGCCGCCATCGTCGGCACGAATGGCTGGAAGAGCGTGCATCCCTCGGACATCACCATCGATCCGCTGACGGGCAACTACGTCCTCGTCGCGTCGGAGGAGAAGGCGTTGATCGCGATCACGCCGGCCGGCGCGGCGGTGTTCGCCCGTCCGCTCCCCGCCTTGCACCACCAACCCGAGGGCGTCGCGATCGCGAAGGACGGCATTCTCATCGTGAGCGACGAGGCTCGAGAAGGGCCGGCGCTCATCACACTGTATCGGTGGCCGTAATGCGTCGAATCACATGCTCCTTCCGCGCCGCACTTGGCGCTCGCGGCACTCGCGCTCCCGTCGTCCGGCGATGGCCTTGCAGGCGCCGCGCCGATCATCGTGGAACCGATCAAGGCGGAGAGCGTCACCATCGCCGCGGGCACACGCTATCAGGCGGGAACGATGCACCGCTGGTTGTCCGGCAGCGCGTATCGAGATCTGTGGGCAATGCCGATTCGCGTTCCCGTCTTCGACTGGGCGACCTACGCCGGCGGCCTCCATCCGACCAAGGTGGGCGGCGGGATGCAGACCAAGTCGCTCCGATTCGAGACGGCCGACGGAACCGAATACGTCTTTCGCCTTGCCGACAAGTCCGTCCTCAGCACACCGGAGGAGGTCCAGAACACGCCCGTCGTCGGAATATTCCAGGACGAAATCAGCTCGCTCCATCCGGCGGCTGCCGCGATCTCGGCGGTGATCCTGGAAGCAAGCGGCGTGCTGCATCCGACGGCGACCCTCATGGTCATGGGCAATGACTCCGCGCTCGGCAAGTATCGCGCGGATTTCGCCGACCGTCTCGGCATGATCGAGGAGTACCCCAACGTGACGAAGGACGGGGTCGGCTTCGGCCACACCACGAAGATCATCGACAGCCCTGAGCTGCTGCGACTCCTCAACAGCGACGCCAGGCAGCATGTCGACGCGCGTGGGTATTTGGCGGCGCGCCTGACGGACTTCCTGATCAATGACAACGATCGCCACCCCGGCAACTGGAAGTGGGCTCGCTTGGAGGCGGGGCCAAAGACGCAATGGGAGCCGATCGCGCGCGACCGCGACCACGCCTTCGTGTCCTATGACGGTGTGCTCATGAGCATCGCCCGCTGGGTCAAGCCGAGCCTCGTGACGCTGGGCGATGCCCCGGTCGTGCAGGGACTGACGCAGCCGAGAATGTTCGACGCGCGATTGTTGGGCGGGCTCGAGAAGCCTGTGTGGGATTCGGTCGCGAGAGCGTTGCAAGCGCGGATCACGGACGCGGTCATCGACTCGGCGGCGCAGGCGATGCCGATCGAGTATCAGGCGTCCGCTCCACGATTGGAAGCGGTTCTCAAGAAGCGCCGCGACGCGCTGGGACAGGCCGCGACGCAGTTCTATCGCCTGCTCGCGGCTCGCGCGGAAGTCCACGGCACCGATGCGTCTGATCGAGTACGGATCGAGCGCGTGGCCGACGACCTGGTCGACGTCCGTCTCGAATCCGAAGGCAAGCCGTTCTTTTCGCGACGTTTCGACGCGCGAGAGACAGCGGAGATCCTCGTGTACTTGCACGGCGGCGACGACAGCGCGCTCGTCACGGGCCACGTGCAGCGAAGCATCTCCGTGCGCATCATCGGGGGAAACGGCGCCAACACGCTCATCGACTCGTCGACGGTGGCGGGCAAGAAGCACATCGCTCGGTTCTATGACGACGGCGCGGTGGTTGGCGTGCCGTATGGGCCGGACACGATGTTCGACCGGCGACCCTGGGAGAGGACGTTCGGCGCGCTGGAGCCACCCCAAGCCGACAATGGAACGAGCTACAAGCCGCTCGTGGGCGTGAGCTTCCATCGGGGCATGGGCATCACGCCGCGCATCGGCGTGGCCAGGTACGAATACGGGTTTGACCAACGCCCGTATGCGTCGATGGTGAAGATCGATGGCGAGTACGCGACCAAATTCCAGGGCGCCAGAGTCGACATCGTCCTGGACGAACGGCTGGAGTCGTCGCCCGTCCACTTCACGGACCTCGCGAGGATGTCCGATCTCGAGGTCGTCCACTTCAGTGGGCTCGGCAACGTCAACATCGACTCCGGCGGCTCGAACCCACTGTTTGCCGTCCATCAACGACAATGGTTGTTCCATCCAGCCATTGCCGTCGCCTTCGGCTCGACGACGGACATCTCTCTCGGCCCCGCGATCCAACACTCGGTCAGCGACAGCGCGCGAAGCCCGTATTTGTCGCGCGCTCGTCCGTACGGGGCCGGCTCGTTCGACCAGGTAGGGATGCAGCTCGATGCGCGGTACGAGTGGCGCGACGTCCGCATCGGCGAGGAGCACACCCACCATCGCGTGCTGGCCGAAATTCGTGGGCTCTACGTGCCGGCCGCGATGGACGTGCGCTCGGCATTCGAAGTGGCGTCGGCCACGCTTGGCGCTTCGATCACGCTGCCGCTGCCGGCCGAGCCGTTCCTGGTCGTTCGCGCCGGAGGGAAGAAGATCTACGGCGAGTTTCCGTTCTATGAAGCGGCAACGATTGGCGGCGACGGCACCATGCGCTACATGGACACGCAACAATACGCAGGTGACGCGTCGCTCTTCGGGACGTCGGAGCTTCGCATTCCGCTCGTGCGGTTCAACGCGCTGATGCCGCTGCGCGCGGGGATCATGGGACTTGCCGAGGCGGGCCGCGTGTATCTCGACGGCGCCTCGCCCGGTGGGTGGCACTCGCGCACCGGCGGAGGCATTTGGTTCGGCCGCGGCGACGCGTCGCCTGTCGTCACGCTCGTGCGAACCACGGAACAGGGTCGCAGCGGTCTCCAGCTCGGCTTCGGACTCAACTTCTAAACGCGCTCGCTCAGCGAGGAGCGTCGTCATCTTCAAGCATCAAGGAATCATCATGCAGTTCAGACCATACGCGGCGACACTCGCGGCGCTATCGGCGGCCGTCGCGTGCAAACCGGCCGTCCAGTTGACGCCGCCGCCGGCGGCTTCGCCGGCGCCCATCGTCGCGCTTGAGTGGGGCGTCGGTCATGATCGGTGCGGGCGACATCGCCAGTTGCTCGTCCCACTTGAGCAGCGGCACCGCCGTGTTGGTCGACAGCGTGCTTCGCGCGGACAGCATATCCAATGTGAGCGACGCGGCGTTCACGTTAGGCGACAACGCGTATACGGAGGGCACGACGGCGGAGTTCGCCAACTGCTTCGGACCAACGTGGGGTGATCCCAACAAGCGAATCATGAAGAAGCTGCACCCCGCTCCCGGCAATCACGAGTACTACACGCCGTTCGCCGATCCGTATTACAAGTATTTCGGACCGGCGGCCGGGACGGCTCGCAAGGGCTACTACAGCTACGACGTCGGCGCGTGGCACGTCGTCGTCGTCAACAGCGAAATCATCGTCAACCCCGTGTTTGCCGATTCCGACCGCAACGCACAGATGGATTGGGTGGCGAAGGATCTCACGGCGCACAAGAAGTTGTGCACGATCGCGTATTGGCATCAGCCCCGATTCAGCTCGGGGTGGCACGGGAGCGACGACAAGCTCGGGCCGATCTGGCAGCTGCTCTACGACCACGACGTCGATCTCGTGCTCAACGGCCATGATCACGATTACGAGCGCTTTGGGCCAATGAACCCCGACGGGCATCGCCGATACGGTGCAGAGGGATGACGGAGATCGTTGCCGGAACGGGTGGCGAGGAGCTTCGCGCGTTCGACGACGATATCCGCGCGAACAGCAACTATCGAATCGAGGGGCGAGCTGGCGTGCTGCTGCTGACGCTCGGCGCGGCGGAGTATCGATCCGCATTTCTCGAGATCGGCGGACGGGTATGGGATCAGAGTGGTGGCAAATGTCATTGACCTCCGCCGCCGCGTCGGATGCGCGCGAGCGCGCGCACACGCGAAATCGTGGCACGATTCTCGTCGCCTCGGCCAACAGCGCGTGGCTCAGCGTCATCGGCAAGATGGTCGCCGATAGTGGCTTCACGCCGGCGTATCCGGCAGAGGACGAATCACCGTGGGTCTCCATGGCGCGAACCCATCCCTGCATCGCGATCTGCGATTGCGACGTTCCGGTCGAGCGCATCGAGGGCTTGGTCCTCGAGGCGTGGGCGCGCCACGTCCCGGTGCTGGTGTCGGCGACGGGTCGTTCCCTCAAGGCGCGATCGCTCCAGCCGAGGCGCGTGGCGCGCTTCAAGTTGCCCGTATCGCCGGAAGCCTTTAGCTCGATGCTCGACCGGCTCCTGCCGTGGGCGACCGCGAGCCGTAGCCGGCGAGCCCACGAGCGTGGCGGAAGCAAACACGCCACTGACGTCAGGAAGCATATCCTGCCGACCGCGCGGCGCGGCCGGTCGGGGCCGGGGCACCGAGAGTCCGCACGCAACGATGACAGTGACGCCTTGGACAACGCACGGGCCGACGACGATGGCATGGCCGTGTCGCCGCCCGTCCCGTCCACGGTGCGTGGTGCGGCGCCGGGCGACACCGTTGTATGAGAATTCAGAACGTTGTTCGGACAGGTCCCAGAGTTGCTGCTCTTCGAATACATCAGTGGCCGGGCAAGTAGAGTCGCCGATCTCTGACTGCATGCCGAGCGCGGAAGGCACGAGCGCAGTCACTCGGACTGCGTCGCGCGGCGCTCGGAGAGAATTCCCCAAATGGAGATCGACCGATGACAACGCACGCCCGTCATGATGACAGCGCTGTTCCTCCTGCTGGTCGCAGGACACACCGTCGCCCAAGCGCAGGACGACAGAAAGCAACGGTCGGATCCGCGAGCCGTCACGCCACAGGAGCAACACCAACGTGTTCAGGAACAGCAACAGCGCGCCACCCAGTACAAGGAACACCTCGATCAACAGGTTCACGTCGTACAGCAGCAGACGGAGCATCTGCAAGAGCAGCGGCGCTCCGCGCAGTACCACGTCCAGCAAGAGTACACGGCGCAACTGGTGCAGCAGCAACAGCACCTGCAGACCACGCGTGACTTCGCGAGCGATCCCTTCATCAACGCGCCCCGTACGTATCGCTACGTCATCAGCGGTACCAGTCATCAGACCAACCAATACGGCGTCGACGTGCTGCGGCAGGCGGTGAACGTTGGCTATCAGCAGGGGTTCCGCGCCGGGGAAGCCGACCGGCAGGACCATTGGAAGTCCAACTACCGTACCTCCATCGCGTATCGCGACGCGAACTTTGGCTACGCCGGAAACTATGTCGACCGGGACGACTACAATTACTACTTCCGCCAGGGCTTCCGTCGCGGGTACGACGACGGATTCAACAGACGGTCGCAATACGGCAGCTCATCGAACGGATCGGGCTCGATCTTGGGCACCGTCGTGTCGAGCATTCTCGGCCTGCAGTCGATTCATTGAGCTGGATTAGCCGCCAGCCGGCGCCCGCCGAGTACAAGCCGGCGCCGCCTGCAGCGGCGGTGCCGGCTGTAGCGAGCAATATCTTGCAATAGGATCTCATGAACGTCGTGCGCAGCAAATCGCACGACAATCGATGCGACGGCAGCAGCAAACTCGAGTCGAGGCATCACTCGGGACTGAGTGGCTGAGTGACACGAGTGAATCGGTCTTGCGGGTGATCGATTCGCGGATGCGCGTCCGTTGTGGTAGATTTCATTCATTCGGAGACGCGGCGGCGCTCGATATCTGGTCGAGAGATCGAGGCGGCCGCACTCCCTCGCCCCCGCGACTGGGAGGCGTCTTGAGACACCCTTCTGAGCCACGACGGCGGGCGCCCATGAGCAAAAAGCCGGCGCCGCGCCCCACCTCGTTCCATCCGGTTCCCAAAGCTCTGACGGGAATTCAGGGGTTGGACGAGATCACTGGTGGCGGCCTGCCGCGGGGGCGTCCGACACTCGTCTGCGGCGGTCCCGGGTGCGGCAAGACGATCCTCGCGATGGAATTCCTGATGAATGGCGCGCGCCTGTATGGCGAACCTGGCGTGTTCATGTCATTCGAGGAGACCGTCGAGGACTTGACGTTGAATTTCGCGTCGCTCGGATTCGACGCACGACCGCTCTCGGCACGCAAGCAGCTCGTGTTGGACTATGTGCGAGTGGAGCCGAGCGAGATTCAAGAGACCGGCGCGTATGACTTGGATGGTCTCTTCATCCGCCTGGGTCACGCGATCGATTCGATCGGCGCCAAGCGCGTCGTCCTCGACACGATCGAGACGCTCTTCTCCGGATTGTCCGACACGCGTATGCTGCGCGCCGAGTTGCGGCGGCTGTTCAACTGGCTGCGGGTGAAGGGCGTCACGGCGATCGTGACGGGAGAGCGCGGGAACGGCGGGCTGACGCGGCACGGACTGGAAGAATACATCAGCGACTGCGTCATCCTGCTGGATCATCGTGTCGTGGAGCAGAACGCGACGCGCCGGCTTCGCGTCGTGAAGTACCGCGGATCGCCGCACGGCGCCGACGAGTCGCCATTCTTCATCGACGAATCCGGCATCTCGGTCCTTCCGATCACGTCGTTGAAGTTGGAGCATCGAGGCTCAACCGAGCGCGTCTCGAGCGGCATTCCCGCCCTCGACGCCATGTTGGGTGGCAAGGGCTATTTCCGGGAGAGCAGCATTCTCGTGTCCGGGAGTGCGGGGACGGGCAAGACCAGCCTCGCCGGCTACTTCGTGGATGCGGCCTGCCGGCGTGGCGAGTCGGCGTTGCTGTTCGCGTTCGAGGAGTCCGCCGCCCAGGTCGTGCGCAACCTGCGATCGATCGGCCTCGATCTCGCTCCGTGGGTGCGGAACGGTCGACTCACGATTCACGCCGAGCGGACGACGACGAGCGGGCTCGAAGGACATCTCAATGCGATGAGCCGTTTGATCGAGGCATCGAAACCGGACGTCGTCGTGGTCGACCCGATCAGCAACCTGATTTCGGTCGGCACATCGGTCGAGGTCAAGGCCATGTTGGCGCGCCTGATCGACCTCATGAAAAACCAGCGGATGACGGCGCTGTTCACGTCGCTGGCCGCCGACGAGGTCAATCCCGAAGGCACAGACATTGGAATTTCCTCATTCATGGACGCGTGGCTGGTGCTCCGAAACATCGAAGCGAACGGCGAGCGGAATCGCGTGCTCAGCGTGCTGAAATCGCGGGGCATGGCCCACTCCAATCAGCTGCGAGAGTTTGTGCTGACGCAGCGCGGCCTGGTGTTGGTCGACCCCGTGCGCGACGCTCGTGGCGGTGTGATGACGGGGTCGTGGCGGACCGCCCATAGCCCCGATGATACGGTAGCGCGCCCGAACGGTCGCGGGTCGAGGCGTCGATGAGTCCAACGCCGAAGCGCCGCCGTGCGCCTGCCCGCCGACCCGCCGGTCGAAAGCCCACGGATTTCTACGAGCTGCGGCTCTACGTCGCCGGGCAGACATCGCGGTCGCTCGCGGCGCTCGCGAACCTCAAGCAGATTTGCGAAGAGCACCTGCAGGGGAGATACCGGATCGAGGTGATCGATCTCCTGAAACATCCGCAATTGGCGAAGGGAGACCAGATCCTCGCGCTTCCCACGTTGGTGCGCCGTCTCCCCGAGCCGATTCGAAAGTTGGTCGGCGATCTCTCCGATACCGAGCGCGCGCTCGTCGGATTGGACCTGCGCCCGATACGCCCGGCGAGCGTATAGCGCGATGCGATCGCCGTGACCGGCAGCCAACGAGGTCGTGCCCCGAAACGGCGGCGCACAACGGCGAAGATCCGCGATCGCCTCGACGAAGCCGAGGCAACGCTCGAAGCGATCCGCACCGGGCGCGTCGACGCGCTCGTCGTCACCGGGCCGCGCGGCGCAGCAAACGCTGACGATCGAAGGCGCCGCGCTTCCGTACTTCGTGCTGCTCGACGCCATGAGCGACGGCGCCGCGCTGCTCACGCCGAGCGGCGAAATCCTGTTTGCGAACCGTGGCCTCGGCGCAATGACCGGCGCGAACGCCGACACGCTGCGCGGCACCGCTCTGGGGCACATGGTGATTCCGGCCGACCGCACCGCCGTCGGGGAATTCCTGCTGGAGGGCGCACGGTGCAGGGCATCGCGCGACTTCTGGCTCGAGCGCGGCGGCGAGCCGGCGACACCGGTCACCATCGCTCTCTCTCCCGTCTCCCGCGCCGCCGCCGCGGACGACATGGAGTCGAGCTCGCGACGCGGTGACGGCGTGCTGATGGCGGTGTTCACCGACCTGACCTACCGGAAAGCCGCCGAGGCCGCGCGCACCCGCCTCTTGGAGCGACTGATCTCCGCGGAGGACGAGGAGCGTCGTCGCATCGCGCGCGAGTTGCACGACGAGGCCGGGCAATCGCTCACCGCCATCATGGTGGGACTACGCGCCATCGCGGACATGAGACTGTCCGCGAACGTTCGATCCGCCGTGCTGCGTCTGCGCGATGTGACCGCACATACGGTCGACGACATCGGACGTCTCGCCCGCGGACTACACCCTGCCGTGCTGGACGACAAAGGACTCGCCGCGGCCGCCAGGCGTTACGTCGCGGACTTTGCCCGGGCGTTCGACATGACGGTCGACGCTACGGTCGGGCGACTGGACTCACCGCGGCTTCCGCCGCTGACGGCGGCGACGATGTATCGAATTCTGCAGGAATGCTTGACCAACGTGACGCGACACGCGCGCGCCACGCGCGCCGAGGTGGAACTCAGGCGCGACGCCACGCGCATCGAGCTCGTGGTTCGGGACGACGGCATCGGGTTCGAGACCGGTCGCGGGAGCGACGTTGGGTTGGGACTGCGCGGCATGCGCGAGCGCGTCGCCCTCTCGGGAGGCACGATCGAGGTCGCGTCGAAGCCGGGGCATGGGACGACCGTGCGCGTTCGGATTCCCGCGGATCGCGCCGTGCGTCGCGGGCGTCGCGCGCGTCGTGACGCAGTGACACCATGATCGCCGATTCGCGTCCTGATCGCCGACGATCATGCCGTGTTGCGCGCCGGCCTCCGCATGCTGCTCGGCGCGCACCGCGACATGGACGTCGTCGGCGAAGCGGCGGACGGGCTGGACGTCACGCGGCAAGCCCGAGAGCTGCGACCGGATGTCGTCCTGCTCGATCTCTCGATGCCCGGTCCGCGCAGCGGCAGCGTCATTCGCAGCGTGTTGAGGGCATGTCCGAAAACCCGCGTGCTGATCCTCACGATGCATGACGACGCGGCGTATCTGCGCTCGGCGCTGTCGGCCGGCGCGACGGGATACCTGGTCAAGCGGGCCGCCGACTCCGAATTGCTGTCCGCCATTCGAGCGGTGCATGCCGGACGCACGTTTGTCGATATGACCGAGTCGTCCGCGTCGTCCCGAGCGACCGCTCGCGATCGAGGGTGAGGACGCGGCGCAGCCACCGAAAACGCTCAGTCGGCGCGAGCGCGAAGTACTTCGGTTGCTCGCGCAGGGGCACTCCAATCAACAGATCGCCGACGGGATTCACGTGAGCGTGAAGACGGTGGAGACGTACCGCACGCGGGTGAGCGAGAAGCTCGGCCTGAAGGGCCGCGCGGAGCTGTATCGCTTCGCCACCGAGTCGGGAATGCTCGACCGCGGATTCGGCAGCGTCGGGCGGCGCGGCCAAATAGCGACGCCGTTGTCCGGTCTTTCCCCGACAAACCCGCCTCATCCGCCGTTTTCCCTGCTGACCGGTTGTCCGCGCGGCGGGTCACTCTTGGTGAAACACGAAAGCTCGCGCGAGTAGGCGCTAGGGCGAGACAATCAGCGTGCGCTGCCGCTGCGATGTCTGCCGGTGCGCGCAGCCGTGTTCCTTCCCGGAGCGGACCTTGGATATCTCGAGTCCCGTGGACGCATGATCACGGAAACACGATTTTTCGTCATGTCGATCTGATCGCGGGCGCCAAGGCTCGGCAGCGTGCGGTCAGTGACGGCCTGCTGCTGGGTACGCTTCGCGAGCAGGATCTCGCAAGCCACGCCGAGACGGTGCGGCCGCGGTGCGGTCTACCTCGCCGACACGAGTCTCGACCTCGCGATGTCGCTCGACGAAGACGTGACGCGTGACACGATCCGGCGACTGGCACTGCCTCGCGGTGGAACGTGGTGCATCGTCGACGTGCTCGAGTCGAACGGCGCGGTCCATCGCCTTCCGGTGGCGCACCCCGATCCGGCCAAGCACGCGCTGGCTCGACAGCTCGAGGAGTCATCGCCGGCCCGAGAGAGAATCGCGATCCGCCCAGGAAGCGTCGTGAGCTCGGTGCGCCCGACGATCGTGACGGCGGAGTCCGGCGACGCACTGGCATTGGCGCATGGCGAAGAGAATCTGCGCATTCTCCGCCAGATCGGGTTTGGAGCTCTCCTCGTCGTGCCCCTCATCGCTCGAGCAAAGGCTCATGGCGCGATTACGTTCGTCAGCCGGGAAGGGGACTCCGACGTTTTCCCCGGACGAGATGGCGCTCGCCACCGACGTCGCCGCGTCGTTGCGCGATGGCGCTGGACAATGCCCGTCTGTATCGCGAGGCGGACGCACTGCGCCAGCGCCGCCGAGTTGGCAAATCAATCGAAGAGCCAGTTCCTCGCGAACATGAGCCACGAGCTTCGCACGCCGTTGAATGCGATCGGCGGGTTTGTGGACTTGCTCGAGATGGGAGTCTCCGGTCCCGTGACCGACAACCAGCGCGTAGCACTGGCACGCATCAAAGCGAATCAACAACACCTGCTCGTCTTGATCACGGAGCTGCAGACTTTCATGCGCGTCGAGAGCGTCCGCATGGAATACCGCTCCACCGGTGTATCGATGACGCAGGCGCTCGCCGACGTCGCGGGAATGCTGAGCGCGCCGATCGCCGACAAAGGACTGATCCTCGACGGTCCTCACGGGAACGGCGACGCCATCGCTTGGGCCGACCCCGATCGCGTCCGCCAAATCCTCGTGAACCTGGTGATGAACGCCGTGAAGTACACGCCACGGAACCGTGGAATCATCTCCCTCTCGTGCGCCGTGGAGGGTGACCGAGTGTTGGCGCGCGTTGCGGATACCGGACCCGGCATCCCCAGCGAGGCGCTCGACTCCATCTTCGAGCCGTTCGTCCAGCTTGCGGCGGGATTGGCCGATCGGCGCGGCGGCGTTGGCCTCGGCTTGGCCATCAGTCGCGACCTCGCTCGTGCGATGGCGGGCGATCTCAGCCTCGAGAGCACTATCGGAATCGGCTCGCAATTCACGCTTGCTCTGCCGACTCCTCCTAAGGAGAGGACACGAGAATGCCAATGACAGCGAGGGCGACACGGGTGCTCGATGCAGGCGTTCCGGGGACTGTGCGCGATGCGAAGGTGCCGCCGTTGACGGCGGGAAATGCTGAGGCTCGGTGGCGTGGTGTCGCAGCCGCGCTGGCTCAAGAGTCCCCGCTCCTCCTGACGACCTCCGTTCGGAACTACGCGAAACGCTCGCGCGCGCACGGCGATACAGTGCAAGAGGTCATCAAAGTTCTCGAGGATCTGGTTCGCGACGCCGCGCCGGAGAGCACGACCCTGGCGAAGCGGTCGTGTGAAGTCGCCGAGTGGGCGATCGAAGCCTACTTCGAGGAGCCGGCGTCGAGACACGTCGCGACTTGGCGCACCGAGTCGATCCCTCCAGTATCCGTTCGCCGTTCAGGCAAATCAAGGCAAGCGTGACGACGGCGCGCATCGACATGACCGACCTAATCGGAGCGCATATGGAGGTTGACCAGCCCAACCGGCACTGCGCCGAAGGGATGCTTTGCGCTTGGACGAACGCGGCAGCGGCGCACCCATGGCACCGGGCTCCAGAGCGATTCGGCGATGATCCAATGATCGGCGTGATCGCCGCCATTCTCGACGTCGCGTTCAGCTCGGATATCTGCGCGGATGCCAATGAGCGACTTGTGCGGACCGCCGCGGGGCACGGCGATCAGCGCCGACTCCAGGGAGTCGAGACGGGCGGACTCGTTGGCGAATACAAGGCACTGAAGATCGCGCTCAGGAATCGATTGCGCGACACGGCAGTGAGCGACAAAGGGTTGAGTGCCGCGATCCGTGTCGAACATGTGCTGTGGGTTGCTCGATCCTCGGCGATGCAGGGATATCATCGCAGCGACCGCGGAGCGAATCCGTCATGGGCGATCCAGTTGGAGGCACAGATCGCGGCAAGCTTGACGTCGTTGGCGAATTTGTTTCCGCACGCCGACGCCGTGCGACCGCCTGCGCACGTCGACGGACGCAGGCTAAGCGTTAGCGCGAGCCAATTGGTCGAGAACGGTCGCTCCGCCGCGGGCGCAGCGGTCGAGACTGTGCCAGACCTTCTCGTAGATTCCCTTCCACCGTAGCAGATGCATGACATCGGGAACGCCGGCGAACAGCGCTGTGACGCCGTCGAAGTAAAGCGTCTCGCCGAGGTCGGCCAGACGTTGGACGTCACTGCCGTCACGAAGGACCTCGTCGCTCCCCTCGCCGGCGAAGGGTACTGCGCGCCGGAGCGCCGGCGGCGCCAGCGTTCCGCAGCGAGCGCCTGGGCTTCGAGAGCGATACCGGCGGCCGCGCTTCTCGGTTCGGCGAGCAGTCGCTCGAGCAGGCGCGCCGAGCCATCGAGGTCTCGCGTGATGCGGCCAAGCTGCTCGAAGAGCAGCGCATCTTCGTTACGGAGTTCCGAACATGTGCCTGCCGGCTGTCATGGTGACGCCAGAAAGGCTCCCGCGGCGAAACCACCGGGCCCGCGATCCCCAGCGTGAGTAAAGTTACTATGGAATCCGCGAAACACCAATCAACTTCAACGAACGGCGTGGGGTCCATTGTGACCCACCGCCCGGTGAGTGGCGACGGTCGCCCACTTGAACGACGGAGATCCATGCATTCCGGCCATACCGGTGAGACGATTTTGGTCGCGATCCTCGACGACAATCGCTTGGTGCGCGACGGGCTTTCGGCGATGTTGGACAGGCTTCCCGACATGCAAGTGGTTGCGTCCATGGCCGCGTACTCGCCGTCGCTCGCCGAGACGCCGGCGCACGTGTTGCTGCTCGACGTCGGTCTACTCGAGCAGGAGAGCCTCCGCGTGGCCGTCGCGCTCCGCGCGGAGATGCCGGACACGAAAATCATCGTGATGGACCTCATTCCGGTGCATGACGAGATCATGGATTTCGTGAACGCCGGGGTGTGTGGGTTCGTGCTGAAGGACGCCACGCTCGACGAGTTCGTGGCCACGATCCGGTCCGTCGCGTCCGGCGAGAAGGTCTTGCCGCCCCGCATGACGGAATCGCTTTTTTCACAAATCGTGAATGACGCGAGCGGACACCGAGACGGCGCCAAGGACGATGTGTTGGACGACGTGCGCATGACGCGCCGCGAACGCGAAGTGATCGAGCTGATCGGCGAGGGGCTGAGCAACAAAGAGATCGCGCAGCGGCTCAATATCGCGGCACACACCGTCAAGAGTCACGTGCGAAACGTCATGGAAAAACTGGCGCTGCATACGCGCTTGCAAATCGCCGCCTATTCGCGCCGATAGCGCTGGCACACGAGCGCCAGCGCCCCAATCCGCCCGCGGGCGCCGAGGAAGTACCCCATCTGTGCGATGGTCGTGGGCGTGCGCGGACGCTACGATGCATGAAGCATCGCAGCGTCCTCGAATCCCGGAGGGATTCACCATGCCACGTCATCGTAGCCTTGCCACGGCCATAGCCGTGCTGCTTCTCGCCTCGCCGCTTGCCGCGCAAGGCGTGTCACCCGACACGTTGGCCGTCAGGGTCACACCGACCGCGACGCCCGTCGTCACGCCCTCGGCGCCCGAGGCGTCGGCCTTGCAGTTGCCGATGTCGGCTCCGGCATGGACGAACGTCAACGCCGGAGTGCAGACGAAAGCCAGTGCGGTTTCGGTTCGTGGGATTCTGGAGCCGGAGAGCTCGCAGAGCGCCGCGATGATGATCGTCGGCGGAGCCGGGCTGCTCGTTGGCGCCATCGTGAGTGGCAAAGCAGGAACGGTCATGATGGTCGGCGGCGGTGTCCTTGGCTTGATCGGACTCTGGAGGTACGCGAGATAGGCCTCGTGCATGTCGGTCGCTCGCCGTTGACTGGCGAGTGCGACCGGCTGGTCCACTCGCGACGTGCGAAAGACACGAAACCCGCTTCGATACACGGAGCGGGTTTGCAGCGAGGAGTCCGGAGTCGCGCGGATCTGCGGCGCGCGTTCAGTTGTCGAGGATGTCGCCGACATCGGCCAACGCCGGCACGTGATCGCAGACGAGCTTCGCGCAGACCGTGAGCGGCACCGCCAGCACTGCGCCAGGAATGCCCCACAACCAGCCAAAGAAGAGCAAACCCACAAAGATGGCCACCGTGTTCAGCGGCAGGTGACGTCCCAACACCGTCGGCGTGACGACGTTGCTCTCTGTCAAATGGATCAGCACGAAGGCCAAAGGCGCGAGCAGCGCGTGTGCCGTGACGTCGATGCTGACCAGCGCGGCGAGGGTGATGATCACCGCCGTCACGACCGGTCCGAGGTAGGGCACGAAGTTGAAGACGGCCGCCACGCCTCCCCAGAGCAGCGGACTCGGAACTCCGACGAGCCACAGCGCGAGAGCGGTCAGCGCGCCGACGCCCGCGTTGACCGCGGTGACGGTCATGAGATAGTGCGACGCGGCGACTCCGATCTCGCCGAGGAGATGCTCGCGGCGGTGCAGCTCGTCGCGTCCCGGCAGCAGACCAGCGAGCTTGCGGCGGAAGAGCGGCCCGTTCGAGAGCAGGAAGTAGGTGAGGAAGACGACGCTGAGCACCACGGGGGCGGATGCCGCCGTCTGGAGCGACACTCGCGCCAAGATCCCCGGCGTCGCGAGTTGGACGGTCGTCGGAGCGTCAGGCGCCGCCGGCTCCGTGGCCTGCTGCACGCGGTCGGCGGACCGCTGCAGCGTCGTGAGGGGCAACGCGAGGCGACGGATCCGTGTTTCGAGTTTGCGCATCGTCGCGGGCGCCGAGGCGATCCACTGCGCGGCGGGCGAGACGAGGAGCATCGTCGACCCGACGGCGGCGCCGAGCGCACTGAGCACGACCATCGCCGCGCCCAGCCGTTCCGGGATATGTCGTCTTCGCAACCATCGCACGGGCGCGCTGAGCATCACCGTCAAGAGCAGCGCGATCACGACTGGCAGCACGAGTGCGTGACCGAGCTTGAGCGCGGCGATGATCATCAGCGTGCCGATGACGATCAACATCGCGGACGACGACCGCGCGCCGCCGTCGGCTGCCGCAACCGGCGCGGCGAGAGCCGGCGGATTGGTCGCGTCCCGCAGGTACGAGGGGGGGCGCCTTCCTCGCGACACTAGGCGTGCACCGGCGGCAACTCGACGATCTCGAGCCAGTACCGGCCCAGCAGATTCATCGCGGCGACCAGTCCCGTAAACGTGACCGGCTTGCTGATGAAGATATTCACACCGAGCTGGTAGCTGCGGACCATGTCTTCGTCGTGGCGTGACGTGGAGAGGACGACGATGGGAATGTCGGCGAGCGCGGGGTCGCTCTTGATTGCCACCAGCACCTCGCGGCCGTCGAGCTTGGGCATGTTGAGATCGAGCAGGATCAGGCCCGGACGCGGCGCGAGTCCCGTTTCGCCGGCGAACTCGCCGCGCTGGTACAGGTAGTCGAGACACTGCTCGCCGTCCTCGACGAAGCGGAGCGCGTTCGAGATATGCGCGCCTTCCAGCGCCTGCTGGGTCAGCAGCCGGTCGTCCTCATCGTCGTCGCAGATCAGGATCGTGATCGGGATCTTGTTTTTGTCGAGCGTCATGAGAGCGGGCCTCGCGCGGCGTGGGTGAGCGGCAGCGTGACCGTAAAGGTCGCGCCCTGACCGGGACTGCTCGTCGCGGTGATCGTTCCGCCGTGGCGCTCGGCGATGCGGCGGCAAATCGCGAGACCGATGCCGGACCCGTCGTACCGAGATCGGCCGTGGAGCCGTTCAAACATCTTGAAAATCCGCTCCGTATATTCCGGGTTGAAGCCAATGCCGTTGTCTGCCACGGCAATCGCGCAATGCGCGGCGTCGGGGCCCGAGCTGCTGATCCGCACGACCGGCGGTCGATCCGCATGACGATACTTGAGCGCGTTGGCGACCAGGTTCTGGAGCAATTGGCGCATTTGCATTGGGTCTGCGTCGATGACCGGCAGCTCGCCGATCTCCACCCGGCCAGCCGCGTCGGCGATGACCGCCTCGAGATCGGCGACGACTTCGCGCGCTGTGCCCGCGAGATCCGTCGGGACGAACGGCTGGCTGCGCACCGTCACCTGCGAGTAGGTCAGGAGATCACTGATCAGCGTGCGCATGCGAGCGGCCGCACCAAGCATCCGGTCGAGATAGCCGCGGGCCTCGCCGTGAAGAACCGGCCCGGCCGACGTCTCCAAGCGCTCGCCGAACGCGAGGATTTTGCGCAACGGCTCCTGCAGGTCGTGCGATGCGATCGAGGCGAATTCCTCCAGCGCCGCGTTGGAGCGCTCGAGCTCGCGTCGCTGCTCGCCCAAGCGACGCTCGGCAGCGCGCTGTTCGGTGACATCCTCGATCGCCAGCAGAATGATCCGAGGCTCGTCAGGTCCGCGCGACACGAGCGTGGCGTTGAGCAACATCGTCTTTCGGCCAATGCGAGGAAACACGTGGTCGACGTCCACGTCGCGCAGCTGCGGCGCCGCGCCGACGGCGGTTCCCAACAATTCGCCCACGAGCTCGCGCAACAGCTCGCGGAGCGGTGGAATGTCCCATTGGCCGTCGCCGATCGTGAACAGGATCTTGCCGATGGTGTCGCGCGCGTCGACGCGAAACGCGCGAAAGAACGCGCGATTGGCGTGCGTCACGTGAAAGTCTGGATCGAGCACGAGCAGCGGCTCTCGCACCGCGTCGATGATGTCGATCAGCAGTTCCTCGGCGGCGCGCGCACCGTCCGGAAGGCGCGCACCGGCCGCCTGTGGAGAGACCTGGATGTAGGGCATTGCGCAGACTACCGGATTGCGTCGACGGCGCACAATCGCACGTTCGTGCTAGCTGGCGGCGCCGGACTCTCGGCTTCGGTCTCGACTACCTATTCTTTCATCCGTTCGTGCGATAGGGGGGCGGAACGATCAGGTCTATTCTCCTCGATGTGCCTCTGTGTCCCGAAGAGTCTCGGAGGCGCTTCACCGCAAGGTGACCCAACCGCTCGCCCTCCACCCCTCAGGACGGAGTACATATGTCGAGATCGATGGTCATGGGACTGCTGGCCTTTGGCACCGTTGCGTGCAGCAGCAGCGCGGCGCGAGAGGTACCGAAGGGGAGCGCGGGCGGCGAGGCCTCGCCCACGCGAACGCTTGCCGGTGGCACGAGAATCGAGGCCACGCTCCAGGACTCGCTGTCGTCGCGCATCAACAAGGCCGGTGAGTCAGTGCGGGCCATCGTGACGAGCGATGTGACGAATGCTCGCGACGTCGTCGTGATTCCCGCCGGATCGAGCGTACTCCTCACCGTTGCGCAACTCGACCCGGGCAACGATCAGATTCGCCCCGAGGGACGGCTCGCGCTCGTCGTCGACTCCGTGACGGTGAACGGCGAAGCACATGCGCTGACCGCGGAGCTCGAGCCGGTGACGCATCATCTCCAGGGGCGCGGCATCACAAAAGACGAAGCGGAGCGGATCGGCGCCGGCACGGTGATCGGCGCGGTCGCAGGTCGGGTCATCGGCAAGAGCACAAAGGGCGCCGTCATTGGTGGCGCAGCCGGTGCCATCGCGGGCACCGCCGTCGCGGTGCACTACGCCTATCGCGATGTAATCGTCACCGCGGGCACGCCGATCGCGTTCACGCTCTCAAAAGCGCTCAGCATTGCGGCACCATAGCCGCTGCCGTCGTCCCGCCGGGAGGAACTGTTCTTCAACCGGTCACACTCGCGTTCACCGCAGTCATTCGACGAGGATCCTATGAACAGCATCACGATGCATCGAATCGTCCAATGGCTGCGCCGTCCGCGGGTGCGGACCAGGCTCTGTGCCGCGATCGCCCTGGCCGCCGTCGTCGCGTCGGCGTGCTCGGTCCACACGATGTCCGACACCGATTCGTTGGCGACGATTGTCGTGACACCGGCGACAACGCTCGCTACGACGTCCCGGCGGCAAATGCGGGCGATGGGCCTCGACGCGACCAACCGGATCGTCAACATCGCGCCCCGATGGTCCGTCGTGGGCAACGGAGGAACGATCACCCCGGACGGCGTATTCACCGCCGGCGCGATCGACGGTGTGTTCGGCGACACCGTGATTGCCACGGCACGTGGCATCTCGGGGCGCGCCTCGATCAAGGTGACGCCATAGGCCGCGTGGTGACGATGACGAGGCCGCCAGAGCTGATGATCGTCAAGGCGGTTACGTTCCAGGATCATGTTCGCGTGCTCGGGGAGACCGGATGCCGGCATGGCTCGGTCGGGACTGATCGTACTTGCGGCCAGCATCGCGGTGCTCGCGATCCCGGCGCAGACCGTCGTCGCACAGCGGCGACAGGCGGCACCCGACACCGTCGCGATCGCGGCGCTCGCGCGCGATCTCTCGTCGGATGCCAACCGCGGGCGCGGACCATGGACGCGCGAGAACGAGCGCGTCGCGCGCCAGTTGTCGCGGATGCTCGACGCCCTCGGCGCGCGTCCGGTGTTCGGCACCTCGACGCTCGTGCCCTTCACGACGGAGCCGCGCCCGAAGGACACGGTCTACAACGTCGTCGGAGTGATTCCGGCTCGCGGCGGCCGCACATCGGGAGAGCTGGTCGGAATGACGGCGCACCTCGATCACCTCGGCGTTGGTCCGCCGGACGCGACTGGCGATTCGATCTACAACGGCTTTCTCGATGACGCCGTGTCCATCGCGATGATCTTCGACGTCGCGCGCCGCTACGTACAGGCGCCGGGCGATCGTCCCCTCGTGGTGATGTTCTTCAATCTCGAGGAGCAGGAACTGCTCGGCGCGAAGGCGCTCGCGGCGCGATCCGACGCCGCGCCGTTCATCGATCGCCTCAAGCTGCTGATTGGCGTCGACGCCGGTTCACCAGCGGGCGAAGCGCTGACGTGGCAGATCATGGGCGCCGAGCCGCCGAACGCCGGCGCACGCATCGCGGATTCGCTCGCGCGCGCGCACGGATGGACCACGACGTCGTCCGCGCCGCGATCGATCAACGATGTGTTCGTGTTCGCCCAACGCGGCGTGCCGATCGTCTTCCCGATTCCCGGCGCCGTGTGGCGCGGTTACACCAAAGCCCAGCGCGACGACGCGATGCGCCGCTTCGATCACTACCATCAACCGTCGGATCAGTGGCGCCCCGACTTTCCGTGGACGGGCACCGCCGCGTACGCGGAGTGGCTATGGGAGATCGTGCAACGGTCTACGGATGCGCGACAGCGGCTCTAGCGCGCCGCAACATCCACCCGTAGAGCCACACGATCACGCCGACGAAGCCGAGAAGTCCGAGCCACGGCGCAAGCGCAAAATCTTCGGGGACGATCCCGATCGGCGCGTCCTTCGAGAACGCGACGATGAGGCCCGCGTTGATCACGCCCCAGATGCTCTCGCCGACGATCAAGCCTGATGCCACGAGCGTCCCCAGCCGCTCGGCGCGCTCAGGGTTCGGCGTCGCGCGAGCGCGTTTGTCGTACCAGTGCGAGAGAACCGCACCCACGACGACGGCAAAGGTCGCCGACATCGGCAGATAGATGCCGATGCCGACGGCGAGTGGCGGGATCCGCAGCTTCTTCGTCGCGCCGAGCGCCGCGTCGAGGACGATGAGCGCGACGCCGATGACCGCGCCGATGCCGATCATCTTCCAATCGAGCTTGCCGCCGATGACACCCTGCGCGAGCGCAGAGATCAGCGTGGCCTGCGGCGCCGGCAGGGGATTCGGCGCGACGACGCCCACGTTGGCCGCTCCGGCGAAGCCGTACGCCTTCGCGAGCAGGTTGAGCACCGAGGGGATCACCGCCGCGCCCGCACCAACTCCGACGATCAGCGCGATCTGCTGGCGCATCGGCGACGCGCCGACGAGCTGGCCAGTTTTGAGATCTTGCAAGTTGTCGTTGGAGATCGTCGCGCAGGCGAAGACGATCGCGGTGATGAACAGCGCGAACGCGACGAGCGCGGACCGTGATTCGCCGGTGACCGGAACGGCGGCGACGAGCGCCGACGCACACAACACGATCGAGAGAATTCCCACGCCGGAGATCGGGCTGTTCGACGCCCCGATGAGGCCGGCCATGTAGCCGCAGATGCCGGCGATGAGGAATCCGCCGATCAGCACGAACGGAATGGCGATCAGCGTGAGCGTCATCGCGTGCGGCGCGAGCACCGTCGACCGCGCGAAGGTGTATGCGAGCGCGCCGGCGATGAGCAGGCAGCCAGCGGCGAGCACATAGATCCACTGCGGCGCGAGGTCTCGGTCGCTGTCGTCGGCGGTGGCGCGCGAGCGCGACGCGACGAGCGTCGTCACCAGGCCGCCGAGCACCGGCTTCGCCAGCGTCGCGAGGGTGTAGATCGCGGCGACCGCAATCGTGCCGGCGCCGATGAATCGCACTTCGGTGCGCCAGATCGTGGCCGTGTGCGCGGCCAGAGTGACGCCGGCAGCGGCCGGCTGCAGCGACGTGAGGATCGGCACCGCGAAGGCCCACGAGATCACGAGGCCGGTCAACATCGCCATGCCCACCGACAGACCGACGAGATGTCCGGCACCGAGGAGCGCGAGCGACCACGCGACGTTGTAGCCGCTCGACGCCACCGCGCCGATACGGAAGTATCCGGTGACTTCGGCGGCAAAGACGCGCGTCGCCGCGACAATCGCGAGACCCGCCGAGGCCACCGAGCCGAGGATGACGGCGACGAGCCCTTCGCGCGCCTCGCCAGTCTCGTCTTTCGTTTCGCCGCGTGTGCCCGAACCGACCTTGAGCACTTCGGCCGCCGCGACACCCTCAGGATATGGAAGATCGGACGTCGTCACGAGCGCCCGGCGCAGCGGAATCGTGAACAGCACGCCGAGCACGCCGCCGCTCACGCAGATGAGAAACGACTGCCAGAACGGAAAGCCGGTCCACCAACCGACGATGACGAGGCCCGGCAGCACGAAGATGATCGCCGAGAGCGTGCCCGCCGCGGACGCGACGGTTTGCACGATGTTGTTCTCGAGAATCGACGAGTCTTTGACGGCGCTCAGGATGGCCATCGAGATCACCGCCGCGGGGATCGACGAGGCGAACGTGAGGCCGACCTTGAGGCCGAGATAGACGTTCGCGGCGGTGAAGACGGTCGTGATGAGCGCGCCCAGGATCAGGCCGCGAATCGTGAGCTCTTTGGGCCGCATCGCTCCGGGCGTGAGATCCGGGGAGGCGGGCGACGTTCGCGAGCCGGTGACGGAGGTCGACATTGTGACGGGGGTTAGCGAGACAGCACGGTCCCGTGCGCAGGGTCGCGCAATCGGCGCGGGGAGGGCGGCACCGCACAAACGTACCCTCCGGGAAGGGGAGGGGAGAAGAGGACGGCGTGCGGAGACGGTGAAGGGAAGGAGGACTGGGTGCGGAGGCAGTGCGGACTGCGTTCGGTGTTTCCTCCGTACGCAGTCTCCTCACTCTTTACCGTCCGCGCACCCAGTCTTCCTCTCGCGCCGCTCGCCGTTCGCCGCGCGCTACTTCTTCGCCAGATCCTGAATCGCGCGCTGCAGCAGCGTGACGCGCCCCTTGTCGGTCGCCGACGAAATGTCCGTCGAAAGGGAGGTGGCGGTGGCCGCAAGCGCGCTCGCACGCGCCGCGCCGTTCGCCTGTTCGGCACTCGTCAGCTCGGTCCTCACCGCGGCGATCCGAGCCGTCGCGAGGCCGCTGTTCCGCTCGAGCTGATCGAGGTACGCCCGCGCGAGCGCGAACGTCGGCGGCCAGACGATGTGGGTCTGCTCCTGCGCGTTGTACTGATCGACGTGCACGCTCTTCGCCGCGTCGATCTCGTTCTGCGAGAGATACGGGCTCGCGACCAGCTCGAGGACGTCCATGCCGCGCTGCTCGTCGGACGACACGATCACGCCGTTGTACCAATAGGTGGACCAGTAGCCACCGCCTGGTCCCCGGTCGAAGAACGCGATCTCGATGGGGTGCGACGGATCCGTCCAGTCGAACACGGTGGCGCCTCCCATATAGAAGGCCTGCACCATGATGTCGCGGCCCGGCACCGGGATCAGGTTGCCGTTGTGCGCGGTGCAGATCTCATCGTCCGCCTGGGGCGCCGGCATCTTGTAATAGCTCTTGAAATGCAGCTGCCCGCCGTCGAGCGTGAAGATCGCGTTGCCGCCCCAGATGAGCGGATCGGTCTTGCGGCAACGCGGCGCGCCGCCGCCGCCCCACTCGTCGGAGAACAGGAGCTTCGTGCCGTCATTGCTGAACGTCGCCGAGTGCCAGAAGGACATGTTCGAGTCGGCGACTGACGTCAGGCGCTTGGGGTTCACGGGATTGCGGATGTCGAACAGCAAGCCGTAGCCCGCGCACGCGCCGCCCGCGTAGCCGATGGCCGGATACGAGGTGATGTCGTGACAGCCGCTTTGACCGACGCCGTTGCCGCGATTGCCGCCGCCACGCGCCGGCGCCGCACCGCGTGCCGCGCCACGGGCCGAGTCGGGCACGCCCGCCGCGCCACGTCCACCGCGTCCGCCCCGCCCGCCGCCGCCACGACCTGCGCGCGCCCCCGTGTCCGACGGGGGTGGAGCGTGCACCGTGCGTCCGCTCAAATCGGCGAGGAGGTGCGGTGAGTTGACGACCTTCGCCTGTTCCGGATGTGCGAGCGGCACTCGGATGACCTCGATGCGGAACTGCGCGCTCAGCGAGTCGCCTGCCGGGCCGCTCACGCATCCCGGAACCTCCGTCGCCGAGCGCACCGCCGAATAGCCGGAGACGTAGATGTAGATGTTGTCGCGGTCTCGCGGATCCTGCACGAGCGTGTTGGTATGCGACCCGCGGCACGTCTGAATGTTGGCGACGAGCTTGGGGTGCGCGATGTCCGCGATGTCGATGACGCGAATGCCGCGGAACCGGTCCATGCTCACCGTGTCGGTGATGTTCGTCGTGCCGCAGTCGTTGCGCGATCCCTGCGATTCTCCCGAGACGAACACCAGGTGCCCGAAGATCGTCGGGTCGCCCTGGCTGGCCGGGCAGAGGAACCCGACGACGAGCGACGGCGATTTCGGGTTCGAGATGTCCCAGATCTGGAAGCCGCGATAGTTGCCCTGGATGGCGTACTTGCCGGTGAACGCGAGGTCCGAGCCGGTCGCGCCGCGTCCGGTGAATCCGTTCGAGGCCGGCGAGTTTGAGAGAAGTCTCATGTTCCACGCGGCCTCGCCGGCGTCGGCCACGGCGGCGCCGGGCTTGAGCCCGACGCGCGGATCGGGCGAGGCCACCGGCGCGTTCGCCGGATAGCGGAACGGCGGCGAATTCGTGAGCGACACGTCGCCGCTCACGGTGCCGTTGGCGACCGCCCCCGCCGGCGTGATGCCGGCCATGTCCGACGCCGTCGACGATCCGCCGCCGGACGTCGCGCACGCAGCCACGATCAGCGACGCCGCGGCGAACACCGCGGCGAACACCGCGGCCGTGATCGGAGAGGAAGACCATCGAGAGTGCTTCATGAGCATCATGTGGGTGAGAGAAGAGTCTCGAAGTCAGTTCGGGACGGTTTCGAGCATCAACTGCATCTTGTGAATCTCGGCCGATTGGTCCGCATCGACGTCGTTCGCGAAGCGAAACACGGTCTCGTCGTGCCCGGCGTCGCCGTGACTGAACAGCTCGCGCACCATGTCGATCGCGCCCTGGTGATGGCGGATCATGCCCGTGAGAAACAGGCGGTCGAACGCCGAGCCGCGGGCCTGGTCGAGCGCGTGCAGCTCCTCGTCGGTGAGCATGCCCGGCATCAGGGTCTCGTGCACCATGCCGTTCATCCGCATCGTGTGGCGCATCGATGTGGAGTCCGGGACCTCCTGATGCCGCTCGCCCAGCCAGCGCCGCATCATCCGGATCTCGTCCGTCTGGGCGATCTGGATGCGCTGACAGAGAACCCGAACGTCTCCGCGGGCTCCGTGAGTGACGGCCCAGCGCGCCATGACGACGGCTTGGGCGTGGTGCGGGATCATGCCCGACATGAATTCGACGTCGGCGGGGGCAAAGGCCGCGGCCGCCCGGTCAGCCGCGGCGATGGCGGCCGCGGAGCCGGCGGTGACGACGCCGGCGCCGGGAGCGATGGCAACCGTCGGCGGCGTGCGTGAGCCGGACTGGCACGCCGCCGCGACGACGAGCGGCAGAATCACGAGATGAGCGGGTCTAGGCATCACGCGGAGAGGGTCGGAAGCCAGCGGGCGACGGATGGGCCCCCGCTGTGACTACCGGGCCTACGTCCCGGCCAAACACATCGTTGAAGGGTTCCGACGGCGTCGGCCCCAAGATCGACCTGCCACTTGCGATCGTCCGTTCTTTTCTGACGTCTCTCGGCTCGAAACTGTGCGGCTCGATTCTGGGCTCGTTCAGAGACGTCGAGACGTCAGACCGGCAAAGGCATTGTCATTGCCGGTCTGCCATCTCGACGCTGACAGCGAGTCCAGTCTCGAGCGTCCCAGGTTCGAGGAGAGAGACGCGAGCCTCGTCAAATCCGAAGACTCGACCGCCTATACCTCGAGGTGATCGCCCTCCCTGGCCGTCATGGCGTAGAGCACCGGCATCAAGAACACGCTGATGAGGAGGCGCGAGAACAACCCGCCGACGATCACGAGCGCGAACGGCTTCTGCGTGTCCGATCCGACGCCGGTCGACAACGCCGCCGGCAACAGGCCAAGCGCCGCCACGAGCGCCGTCATCATGATCGGCCGCAACCGCAGCACCGCCGCCGTCCGCGTCGCCTCGGCGATGTCATGGCCACTCAACCGCAGCTCGTTTGCATACGAGATGTACACGACGGCCGTCTGCACCGACACACCGAAGAGCGCCAGGAAGCCGATCATCGACGACACCGAGAACGGCGTGCCGGTGACGAGCATCGCCAGCAGCCCGCCGAGCGGCGCGGACAGGATCACGCCCCCGACGGTGATGAGCGGGAATTTGAAGTTGTGGTACAACACGAACAGGATCGCGAAGATGAGCAGGACGGTGACCGGCAGCACGACGTTCATCTGCGCCCGCGACGCCGTGTACTCCTCGAACTCGCCGCCCCAACGCGTGGAGTAGCCGATCGGCATCTTCACCTGCTTGTCGACCGCGGCCTGTGCTTCCTTCACCGCGCTCGCAAGGTCGCGTCCTTCGACCGAATACTGCACGCCGATGTAGCGCGAGTTGTCCTGCCGGTAGATGAATGCCGCGCCGTTCGCGAGGCGCACGTCGGCCACCTGGCGGAGCGGCACCTGTGAGCCGTCGGGCGTCGCGAGGAGCACGTTGCCGATCTGCTCCGGCGTTCCCCGGAACTGCGGCTGCAACCGAACGACCAGATCGAACGTTCGCTCACCCTGGACGACCTGCGTCGCGGCGGCGCCGCCGACCGCTGCCTCGATGAGGTTGTTCAGTGCGTCGGCGGTCAGGCCATAGCGCGCCATCTTTGCACGGTCGGCCGTGATCGTGAGACTCGGTTGTCCGAGCTCCTGAACCAGTGTGACGTGGTTGATGCCCGGCACCTTTTCGATCACCGCCTTGATCGCGCGGCCCTTCTGCTCGAGCACGCCGAGGTCGGTGCCGAAGACCTTCACGTCGAGCGACGCCTTGAGGCCGGTGAGCGCTTCGTCGACCGCGTCCTCGGCTGGCTGCGTGTAGTTGAAGATGATGCCCGGGAACGCGGTCAGCTTCGAGTTGATCGCGGCGATCAGCTCGTCCTTCGAGTGATAGTTGCCGTTCCACTCGCGGTACGGCTTCAGGCCGACGAAAAACTCCGCGTTGAAGAAGCCGGTCGGATCCGTTCCCGCGTCGTCACGACCATGCTCGGAGGCGACGTCCGTCACCTCCGGGAAGCTCGCGAGAATGGCACGGATCTGCGGCACGATCTTCGACGACTCTTCGAACGAGATCGTGTACGGCATCGTCGCGCGCACCCAGAGGGCGCCTTCATCCAGCTTCGGCATGAACTCGCCGCCGCGCGTCAGCGCGATGCCGAGCGAGACGACGAAGAGCACGATCGTTCCGATCATCGTCGCGCCGCGATGCGCGAGACACCAATCGAGTCCGCTGGTATATCGCGCCTTGATCCACTCGAACGGCTTGTTCGTTCGCTCGACGACGCCCTTTCGCATCACGAACAGACAGAGCACCGGGATCAGCGTCAGCGTCAGCGCGAGCGATCCGAGCAGCGCGTAGATCGTCGTGTCGGCCATCGGACGAAACAGCTTGCCCGACGGCCCCGTCAGCGCGTAGATCGGCAGGAAACCGGCGACGATCACCGCGATCGCGTACACGATCGGACGGTTCACCTCGGACGCGGCGTCGAGAATCACGTCTTTCACTCTGTACGGCGTGCCATGCCGCTCGGCGAGCTGCCGATAGATGTTCTCGACCATCACGACCGCACCGTCGACCAGAATGCCGAAGTCGATGGCACCGATGGAGAGCAGATTCGCCGGAATGCCGCGGAGATCGAGACAGATGAACGCGATGAGCAGCGAAAGCGGTACCGTGATCGCGACCACGAGCCCCGACCGAATATCGTACAGGAACACGATGAGCACGATGACGACGAGCACGATGCCGCGGAGAAGATTGTCCGCCACGGTGCGCGTCGTGAGCGCGACGAGATCGCTCCGGTCGTAGTACGGCACGACCTTGACGTCCTTCGGCAGGACGTGATCGTTGAGCTGCTTGGTCTTCGCTTCGACCTGCTTGAGCACCGTCTGCGCCTGCTCGCCGGTGCGCATCAGGATGATGCCTTCGACCGCGTTGTCCTGCTTGTTGAAGCCGAACTGGCCGAGGCGCGGCGCGTAGCCGATCTCCACCGTGCCGATGTCCTTGATGAGGATCGGTACGCTGTTCTTCACCGCGATGACGACGTTGCCGATGTCCTCGAGCGTGACGTAGCGGCCGAGGCCGCGGACGTACATGAACTGCCCGCCCTCGGAGATGAAGCCGCCGCCGCCGTTGCTGTTGTTCGCGCCGAGCGCGTCACTCACGTCGCCGATGGAGAGACCCGCGCCGGCGAGCTTCGTCGGATCCACCAGCACCTGGTACTGCATCGTCTCGCCGCCGAGCGACGCGACGTCGGCGACGCCGGGAACCGCGCGATAGGCCTTGTCGAGCACCCAGTCCTGCAGGACATGCAGATCCATCGCCGAGCGGTCGGTACTCTGCAGCACGTACCGATACACGAGGCCCGACGGTGAGAACGGCGCCTCGACTTCGGTCGACACACCGTCCGGCAATTCCGCGCCGGCGAGCCGCTCGAACACCTGCTGTCGGGCAAAGTAGAGATCGGTGTTGTCGGTGAACGTGACGTCGATGCTCGACAGCCCGTAAATCGACACGGACCGAGTGACGACCAAGTTCGGGAGCCCGTTGAGCTCCGTCTCGATCGGGATCGTGATCAGGCGCTCGACTTCCTCGGCGGCGTGGCCGGGCCACTGCGTCGTCAAGCCGACACGCGTCGGCGACACGTCCGGATAGGCGTCGACCGGCAGCCGCGTCAGCGAGTAGATACCGGCGGCGACGAGCGCGAGCGTGACCGTGAAGATGAGCAGCGGCTGGCTGACGGCGGCGTCGACGAGCTTCTGGATCGCGCCTCGGCGCCCCGAGGCGCTGTGCGATGGCGGCGTCTCGGGGGGCGTGTAGGTCGGCGCGCTCATTGGCTTTCCGCGAACTGAAGGAAGAGCGCGCCGTTCGCGACCACCTTATCGCCCGCGGCGAGACCCTTCGTGACCTCGTACTGATCGTTCACGCGCGTGCCGAGATCGATCCGCCGGCGAGCGAAACCGCCGGCGGTGGCTTCGATGAACACGAACGGCAGGTTCTCGTCGTCGCGCATCACGGCCGCGAGCGGCACGAGCACGCCGCGATGCTCGGCCTTCGACTTGATCTCGACGCGGACGAACATGTCGCGGCGCAGCGCACGATTGGTGTTCGGCGCGACGATGCGCACCGTCACGGCCTTCGTGCCCGGATCGGCGAGCGACGCGATGTAGTCCACCTTTCCCGGAATCGGCGTTCGGCTCGCATCGGTGATGATGTTCACCGACTGCCCTTCGCCGACGTCCGGCAGATCATCGGAGTAGACGTTGGCCATCACCCACATCGTGCTCAGATCGGCGATCGTGGCCACCGGCGTCGTTCCCGCCTGCAACAGCTGGCCGTCGGCGATCAACTTCTCGACGACGGTGCCGTCGATCGGCGAGCGAACGATCGCCTGGATCGACGCGGTCTTTCCTTGTTGGACGGCGTCGATCTGCGACTCTTCGACGCCGAGCGCGCGCATGTTCTGAACGGCGGCATCGAGGTCCGCCTCGGCCGAGGCGACGTCGGCTTGCGCCTGCTCCAGATCGCCGCGCGCGATCGCGTCGTTCTTGAACAGCGCGGAGTCGCGGTCGGCGATGCGCTTGGCGTTGCGAAACGCGGTTTGCGCTTTTCTATAGTCGGCGACAGCGCTCGCGAAGTCGGGCGAGGAGACATAGGCGAGCGGCTCGCCCTTGTGCACTTCCATGCCCGGCGCCGCGACGACGCGCGTCGCGGGTCCCGACACGGGCGAGAGCACCTGCGTCGACCGGTCGCCGTTGAACGCGACGTTGCCGGTCGCCTGCACGACGGGCCGGAAGGACACGGGCTGCACCGTGACGATCTGGATCTTCGCGCGCTGCTGTTCGGTGAGTGTGGTGTTCTGCGGGGCAGTCGCCTGCTCGGATGCTTCGCCGCCTCGCGTCGTGGACTTCGAGCACGCCGCAATGAGGAGCGCGCAGGCCAAACTGCAGATCCCTCGTTGCACTCGGGATGACAGAAGGGCTCGGGATGACAGGGAGTTCATCGTGGGGCTCCAGTGGTCGTCGCGCCGAGGGCGCGATCGAGATCGGCGCGAGCCGTGTTGGCGTCGGCGAGCGCGTCGGCGAGTTGGCTGAGGGCGGAGAGAAGGTTGCTGCGTGCGGTCAGCACCTCGAGCGCGGACGAGCCGCCGAGGCTGTAGCTCGTGGACGAGACGCGATAGGCTTCGCGCGCGGCCGGGACGAGCTGATCGCGAATGAAAACGACTTGTCGCATCGACGTGCTCGCGTTCGCGTACGCCGTGCGAACATCCTGCGTCACCTGCGCGCGCGCATCGCGGTACGTCGCGTCGAGCTCGCGCTCGAAATGCTCGGCTTGGGCGATGTCGCCGCGTGCATGCTGCCAGTAGAACGCGGGCAGCGGGAGACTGACCCCGGTCGTGAAGAGCGGCGATCCCGTCGACGCGTAGTCGCGGTTGACGGCGAACACGAGATCGGGAAGCCAGAATTCCTTGGTGAGGCTCGTGCTCGCGTGCGCCGACTGCTGCTGATGCTGAACGATCGCGAGCTCCGGGCGGTTCGCGAGGGCGATCTGCTCGATGGTCGCGGAGTCGGGCAGCGCCGGCGGAACGTCGAGCGAGTCGGTCGGCACGATCGGCGCGGCGGTGACGCGACCGAGCGTGCGATTGAGCGACGCTTGCGCCGTCAGGATGTCCCGCTCGTTGCCGATGAGATCGTTGTTCGCCTGCGCGACGCCGACCTGCGCCTGGATCACGTCGAGCTTGGCGACAGTGCCGGCCTCGAAGCGCGATTGCGTCCGCTTGAGGAAGTCCGACGCGAGCGTCAGCGCCTCCTGCAGGTTCTCTCGATGCTTGAGCGCCACGAGCAGCGAGTCGTAGGACGCCGACGCCTGCAGTGCGATGGTCTGCTGCTGCAGCCGGAGATTCGACTCGCTCGTCCGAATGTCCGCCAGGCCGATCCGGTTGTTGAGCCGGAACTTGTCGGGGAAGGGAATCGTGAGGCCCAGCCCGACCGGACGCGACGCCGCGCCCGACAGCGAGAACGGGCTCGTCGCCTGATCGAACGCAGCGGTGAGCGTCGGGTCGGGAATCGCGTTGCCGGTCACGCGACGGGCGCGGGCCTCGGCGATCTGCTCCCTGGCGACGTCGATCTGCGCGTTCTTTTGGAGCGCTTCGGCGATGGTTTCGCGCCTCGAGAGGCGCAACGTGTCGGATGAACGAGTGGCTCCGGCGGACGGACGGGTTGGGTCCGGTGCCTGAGCTGACGCGGCGCCCGCCACGACGGCGAGCGCGCACATCCCTGGTAATAGGCGCATGTTGTCCCTAAATGGTGGATCCGAGATGGTGCAGCGACTGCGACTGCTGTCTCAGATCACCGAGGGCGGTGCGCGCGGATTGGTCGAGGTTCGGACGTCGGCCGAGGCGATTCGCTCGACGGTCGCGAGGGCGACGGTCGCGTGCTGCTCGGTCTCGATGAGCGGCGCGGGGGACCGCGGCGCGGTGCCGTGAATCGAGCGCGCCTGACACGCGGCGCAGGTCGCGTCGTCGTGGTTGACATGCCCGCGGGCGCCGCGCGACTCCACGTGGGATGACGCGCGCCCTTCCCGGCCCTCGATCAGCGGCGACAGGGCGACCGTGAGCTGCGCCGTCGTCGCCAACAAGGCGATGACGACGAAAAGCCAAGATCGGCGCCGTGCGGCGGGATGGGGGTGCATGCTACTTAAGCGTACGGGCGAGGTCGCTGAAACGCTAGCGTTTTCTTCCGTTCACACGCTGTTTACGGCCGCTCACCGGCCGGAATGTTCCGCTCGTCTGCCTGGATCTCGATCCTGGAAGGGCGAAGGCTGGTCCCGGTCGCGCGACGAAGCGACTCGGAATCGCGAGGCGGTACTCTTGTGCAACCCGCCTGCGAGTCGACCGTGCCATTTGGATTCCTAAACACGATCGGCGCCGCGGGAGATCGATCCCGCGTCAGCTTGGCGGATTCAGGGCTCGTGAGTCGCGACCTCGGTCACCACTCGGCGATCATCGAGAGGGCGGGCTGTCGCTTGGGTTGCCTACTGTCCTGCCGGCAACGATCAAGGGTTGCCTGACGCCGTGCGAGCCATCATGGCCGCCATCCGGCGCCATTCCTCGATCGAGGTGACGGCTGTCGTGTCGTCCCGGTACTGCGCCGCGGCGGTCAACAGCGCGGCGCGTTTCTGGTCCGGAGGGATGAGAGGCGAGACGAGAATGTCGGACACCACGTCGTGCAGTGCGTGCAGGTTGTCGAACACGATTGCGGCTTCTGGATATCGCCCTGCGAACGTCGGAGCCGCGACGGGTGCCATTGGCATGGTCGACGGCATGCGCGAGGGCGCGTCGGCGATCATGGCGAAAAACCGGTCAACGACGCCGTCGACCCCGGCTTGAAGCTGATTCTCCGTTCGTCCGACGATGAGTGCATCGTACAACGCCAGTTGATACCAATGATACGACCAGAGAAGGCCATTGAACTTGGGATCTTGGCGCCGAAAGACACGCGAATACGCTTGTCCTTCCATCAGCGCCATGCTCTTTGGCTTGGTGCTGAGGGCGAGGTCCGGACGCGATCGATAGTATCGCAGGGCGGCGGCGACTTGGTCATCACGGCGGGCGTCGGTGACGCCCGGCGCACTCCAGATGTCGTAGAGTTGCCGATGGAAGACATGGGCCCAGTCGAAGAGCGCGACCAGCTCCGGCACCAGCTTCGCGTAGTCCGGCCCGACGGCGGCCTCGTCGAGCGGGACGTTCGGCGGGTGCGGCAGGAGGTGTCCGGTGATGAACGTGAACTCGGGGCCCTCGAGCCGTACGGACGCATCCCGGTCTGCGATGAGCGTCTGATACAGGATCGCGTGTCCATAGTCGAACGCGTTCAACAGCCGGTCGGCATGCGGGAATCGATTCCGAAACGCCCAATTGTATCCGCCGGGGAGATAGCTCTGCTCGTACGCATGTCGAGCTAGCACGCCTCCTGAGCAGCCAACGGCGAGCGTGGCGCAGACCGTGGCCGCAATCCAGTGAAGCGCGCGAGGCCGCGTGACGGTCATCGACCGAGGAACGGTGGCGTCGCGAGCTCGTACGTCGCACCAATGGCGACGAACGTAGATCGAATGGTCCCGGCGAAGTGCCGGCCAGCGCCGGCATCGAGCACGATCAATGGCGTCAACTGATGGCGAAGGCCAATTTCGGCGGTCCAGTCAGTGTTTGCGTAGAGGCCGACGAAACGTTCGGCGAATACGTCGGCGCTCAGCAGCGTGGACCGAAGGGCAAAGGAGTGATCGAAAGCAGCGCCGGCGAACCAACGGTTGCCCGCCGACCGCGGTTCCGGAGTGGCGGCAGCGGAGGGGAGTGAGGCGGTGACCGGTGGCGCGCACATGCGCGAGCTCGCCGCGAGCGTTCCGGACGTTGCCGGGTTCACTGAGCAGGGAACGTCGATGATGATAGGCGGTCCGGCGTTGCAGGTCGTATCGCCCGGCAGCAGGATTCGCAACGAAGAGCAGCCGCTGGATCCGCTCGTCGCGGACGAAACCGTGCGAATCGCGTACGTGCCGAGGCCACCGTTCAGGTGAAACCGCCCGACACTGGTTGTCTTCGTCAGAAGCGCCTTCGCCAGATAGGATCCGCGAGCCGGCGCGAGCCCGCCGAGCGGCAGGGACAGCTCGGCCGCGAGCGCGAACGCGGGCATGTTTGTCGTCTCGATGTTGAGCGCGCGCAAGAGGCCAATCGACACGCCAGCCAACCCCGCGGCGGACGTGGCGCCACTCGCGCTTGGTGGATTCACTTGCACGATTGGCAGGCGGACCTCGAGGTCCGTGAACGGCAGGATGCCGTACGCCAGACGCGGCTCCGCGCGATAGCGCGTGGTGCCGCCGGTGAGCCGCTCGATCTGGAACGGCACGAGGTCGATGTCCAGCGCGTACCGAGGCGTTGGCTCCGCGTCTTCGACGCGGCCCGGGCGACCCGCGTCGAGGTTGCGGTATTGCGCCCGCGCGGTTCCGGCGCGCGAAAGCGCAACAACAATGAGCAAACTATGAATCGGCAATGGGATCGCCCGGCATCGCGCCATGTGCGAACCATAGCGTCCGGGCCGGGTAAGACCAAGCAGCGTTCGCGATTCTGAGCGCGCCTCGCCCTCCGTTCCAATGAACGGTCTCTGGAGCCAAATGAACGGACCTGTAACGCCGTCGTGCGGCGCCCACCGAGCGCGACTCCGGCCTGGCGCGCGCCAGCGCTTTCGTGGACCGCTTGCCGGTTGCGCGACACCTGCCCATTCTGAAATGATGGCACACGCCCGCTCGCCGAACCCTCCGAGCCAATGAGCGCCCGCGATCTCACGGCGCTCGTCCACCTGCTCGGCTTCATGACCGGCATCGTGTTGTACGCGATGCTCGGCGTGATGACGCGCCGGCGGCTCGCGAATGTCGTCGCCACCGGCGAGGAGGGGGCCAACGATCGCGTTCCGCTCGCGGCCGCGGCGCTCGGCGTCGTCTGGAACGTGGGTGCCATGGTGGTCTTCGCGGCGCGCGACTTCCGGCTCGGCGCTCCGCTCACGTGGGTTGCCGCCGTCGCTTACGCGGCCCTCGGCTTCCTGCCTGCCGTCGTCGTTCACTCGACACTCCGACGCTCGAAGCGCGAGAACTTCGGCTGGTTCCTGGTCGTCGCCTACGGCGCGAGCACGGTCGCGGCAGTGATGCACGGTGTGGATGCGCTGCGGGGCGAGACGCCGTCGCCGCTCGGACTGCTTCTGCTGACGGTGACGTATGCGGGGCTGCTCGGTATTCTTGCCGTCACTGAACGGCGGCGACCGGGTTTTCAGCGCACCATCGTCGCCATCGCGCTCGCGGCGTTTGCGGTTTCCGCGCTGCACCTGAGTCGGCACGCTGGAGGCGCTGACCAGGACCCCTGGCTCGTGGAGCTCCTGGGCCATCACGCATCGCTGCCGTTGGCCCTCGCGATCTTGTATCAGGACTACCGGTTTGCGTTCGCAGACGTGTTCCTCAAGCGCGCGCTGGCTCTGCTTGTCCTCGTGATCGGGGTATCACTTCTCTACGCGGAGCTCGCCGCGCCGCTCGTCGATCCGCATGCGATCATGGCTCGGCATGCTCTCGATCAAGGCTCGCACCTGTTCACGACGGGTGTGCTCCTATCGCTGTGGATCGTCACCGCGCTCGCCTACCCGATCATCCAACGACGCATTTACCGCTTCGTGGACCGCGTCGTGTTGCGCCGCGCCGACTACCGCGAGTTGCGAGGGAACCTCTCACGCCGCTTGACGAGCGCGGCCGACGTGGCGGCGGCGCTCGACGCGACGTGCGCGATGCTCGCTGACGCGATGGGCGCGAAGGGCGCAACCTGGTCCTCGACGACGGGGCACGGGATCGCGGCGCATCCGACGATCGTGCTCGATGCACGGCGCACCGAAGCGCGCATCGCCATTCCGACGGCACTGGAACCCGCGTACGAGATCCGGCTCGCCGAGCTGGGCGGCGGCCGGTCGATGTTGTCGGACGACTTGATGTTGATCGACGGCGTCGCCGCATTGGTGGGCCGCCGCATCGACGAAATTCGTGTCGAAAGCGACCGCCGCGCGCGCGAGGCCCGTGAGCAGGAAATGGGGCGCCTTGCTGCCGAGGCTGAGCTGCGAGCCCTCCGGGCGCAACTCAACCCACATTTTCTGTTCAATGCGTTGACGACGCTCGGCCACCTCATGCAGGCCGCGCCCGACCGGGCGCTGGCAACCCTCTACCAGCTTACCGGCCTGCTCCGAGCCGTGCTGCGACGCACGAACGGACAATTCGTCGCGCTGTACGAAGAGCTGGAGATCGTCGAATCCTACCTGGCGATCGAGCGGGAGCGATTTCAGGAACGCCTCGGCGTCTCGATCGAGGTGCCCGCGGAGCTGCGTCACGGGCGCATTCCCCCTCTGCTCCTTCAGCCGCTGGTCGAGAACGCCGTAAAGCACGGCATCGGGTCGATGCGAGCGGGCGGCTACGTGACCATTCGAGCGATGCGCGATACGACAGCCGACGACACCGCGGGATTTCTGCGGCTCTCCGTGATCGATACGGGACGCGGGTTCGTCGAGAGCGCGGCGTCGGCGGGAAACGGCGTCGGACTCGCGAATCTCCGGGGTCGATTGCAGCACTACTTCGGTCCCGCGGCGGTGTTGAGCGTTCGCCCCACGCCCGGCGGGGGCACGACCGTGGAGGTGTGCGTTCCCTGGATCGCGACCGACGGCGGTCCACAACCCGTCACAGGGGAAGCGGCCGACTAGCCGTCTCGGCGCGCAACCGCTTTCGGTCGACCCGAGACCGTTCATTGAAATCAGGGGCGCGTGTGCTCCCGGTGTCATAACATGGCGAGTCTTCCATGACGAGAATGGGGTGCCGTGTCGAAACGCCTCGCCGGCCTCGGGATTACCGGGGCCACCATCGCCATCGCGCTCGTCCTGCTCGTGCTGGGTCTGCGGATGATCTGGATCTCGACTCGGCGTTGAGCGAACTCGTGACGACCATTCGGCGGAGTATTTCGGCCGATGAGCCGGTCGGATCGACCGTTCGTTGGCGCGGATTGGCGTTACAGCAGCGAGCGGCTATTCTGCGCTCAGATCATGCGTTCCCCCACCCACGCACGTTGGTTTCCACAGGTCGCGCCGATCAGATGACGCGCCTTCGAGTGATCGTCGCCGACGACGAGCGTCCGGCGCGCGCGTTTCTCGCGGGCATGCTGCGCGGATTCGAGGACGTGGACGTCATCGCGGAGGCTGCGAGCGGCGCGGAGTGCGTCGAGCAAATCGAGACGCTCACGCCGGACTTGGTGTTGCTGGACCTTCAAATGCCCGAGCTCGACGGCCTCGGTGTGGTACGGCTCGTACGCCGAGAAAAACTGCCATTGATCGCATTCGTCACCGCGTATGATGAATACGCCGTGCGGGCGTTCGAGATGAACGCGGTGGACTATCTGCTGAAGCCCGTCGATCCAATGCGGCTTCGCGCGACGATCAATCGGGCGATGGAGCGACTCGAACGGGCGGAGGTACGCCCCGGCGATGCCGACCGCGTGCGCGCGGCGGCGTCGGAATACGCGGCGCTGCAGCCGCCAGCCGTGCTCCGCCGCATTCCGGTGCGCAAGCGCGACGACATTTTTCTCGTGCCGGTGGAGCAGGTCGTCTCCGTCGTCGCGGACGGCGAGCTGCTCCATCTCTCGACGCGTACGGGCGACCGGCACACGATCACCTACCGTCTCAAGGATCTCGAGGCGCGGCTCGATCCCGCGCACTTCGTCCGGATTTCGCGCGGGACGCTGCTCAACATCGCGATGATTCAAAAGGTGACGCCGATGCCGGGCGGAACGTACGTCGCCGTGATGCAGGGCGGCGCGCAGCACCAGGTGAGCCGGATTCGCGGTCGAGTGCTGCGCGATCAACTGCTGAAGCTCTAGCGTATGTCGTGAGTGCGGCTCGCATGCCATCCTGAGCGAGCCTGAATGTCATCCTGAGCGCAGCGAAGGATCTGCTTCTCGCCGGACGGAAAGCAGATCCTTCGCTTCGCTCAGGATGACAAGGGGGCTTCGCTCAGGATGACAACGGGGCTTCGCTCAGGATGACAACGGGGCTTCGCTCAGGACGACTAGAACGACGCCTTGAGCCGGAACTGAATGCTGCGCGGGCGACCGACTGACGGCCCGCTGAAGAAGGCGCCTTTCAACACGTACATCTTGTTGAACAGATTCTCGACGTACACCTCGGGCTGCAGCAGCGTGTTGCCGGCGATGATCGTGTAGCCCGCGGACGCGTTGAAGATCGTGCTTGGGTCGACGTGCGTGCCCTTGTTGAAATCGAACAGGCCGGTACCGTAGCCGCACTGGCAGTCCGCGGGGTCGACGCCGTTGGTGAGACCCGAGCCGTAGATGCCCGTGCCACTCAGATAGAATCGGCTCAACGAGTACGTGGCGCTTCCCACGAGGGACAGCCGCTGATCGTGATCCAGGTCGAATGATGGCGTGCTCGGCGGCGAGTCCGGGAAGAACCCCCCCGTGATCGTTCCCATACCGTAGGCGTGGTTCAGCGCGGCGTTGACATAGCCCGAGAGCGGACCGCTGGGCCGGAACTCGAGCACGCCCTCGAGGCCCGTGATGCGCACCTGTTCGATGTTGACATCGGTGACGATGGCCGATCCCGGCACGGTGTTGTCGTCGATGCCCGGGGAGCTGCGCTTGTGGTACGCCGAGAGCTTCGTCACGATGCCGAGGTCGGGGAAGCGCTGCACGAGCCCGGCCTCGAAGAAATGATCGCGTTCCGGCAGCGTACCCACAGTGGCCTCGCCGCCTTGGGCCACGTTGGTGATGTCGCGCAGATCTTCCGTATTCGTCGGCATGAACTGCCGGCCGTAATACAGGTAGATGGTGGTGGACGTCGAGGGGAAGAGGTTGAGCCGCACCCGCGGGCTGAGCTGCGACTGCGTCGCGATGAACGGCGCGTTGTGGCTGTCGTAGCGAAGTCCAGCCCGGATCTCCGCCCACTCGACGGGCGAGTATGACGTCTGGCCGTACACTCCGATATCATGGCCGGTCAAGTCGGCGTCGGACTGAGGACCCACGGCATTCGCGGCGTTGAACGTCGCGAACTTCTCATGGCCGCTGACGACCGATGAGAGCGTTCCGAACTTGAGCTCCAACTCGTTCGCCGGACGATATGCGTAGTCGAGCTTGATGCCGTAGATGTTCGCGTCGCGGTTCTCGGAGAGGTTGAAGGTGTCCTGGACGTTGGGAAAGAACACGAACTGCGGATCGTCGGTTGGATCCGGATTGTAGTGCAGGCTCGCCTGGCGGAAGAACAGGCCGGCGAAGAGATCGGATTGCGAGCGGCCGTCGGCGGTCGTTCCAATCTGGTGGTGCCACCCGAGATTTGCGAAGCTATTCAGGTCGCGTTGATGGTCGTTCTGAAACGCGCCTCCGGTCGAATCGAACGGCACGCCGAATCGGGTCTGCGACGTGTTCAGCTCGAGCGAGAACACGTCGTTCGTGCTGGGACTATACTGGATCTTGCCAAAGCCGAAGTAGTCCGTGCCATCGTTGTGGAAGTTGAGCACCTTCGTGGCGGCGTCGTTCGTCGCGACCGGCTCGAGACGCATGTTGGAGAATTGCCGCGCGCCGGAGAAGAAGAAGCCCCACGGCCCGCTGTTCGTGCTCGCCGACAGTGACTGGCCATTGTAGCCCTTGGCCCCGAGCGTGGTCGAGCCGTCGTAGGAGCCGGCGTACGAGCTCACGCTGCCGTGAAAGCCGCCGGTCGGAATCTTCGTCGTGACGTTGACGACGGCGGCGTTCCGCCCGCCGTACTCGGCATCCCACCCGCCGGTCTGGAAGTTGATCTGGTTGACGACCTGCGGGTCGAACAGCTCGTTGAGAGAACCTGAAATCCCCGGCGGCACCGGGACGCCATCGATGTAGTAGGTGTATTCGGCGTGCTGTCCGCGAATGTGGACCTCGCCGGTCGGCGCGCGAGCCGCGCCGACGATCGATTGCTGCAAGATCTGCGACGTCGTTTGCGTCGGGGCTCCGTGGTAGTCGTTCTGCTTGAACACCTGGTCGCCGGTGCGCGTGTCGACCGAGATCGGCGCCGTGGCGATCACCTCGACCGCCGAGAGGCTGAGCCCGATCGGCGCCATCGCGAAGTTCATCGTCGTCGCGGCGGTTGCGGCGGCGTTGACGGTGAGCGGTCGCGTCATCGGGCGGAACCCGAGCAGGTGGACACTGACCGTATATGAGCCGGGCGCGAGATTGTGAATCGTGAAGTGCCCGAAGGCGTCGGTGATCGTGTTGCTCGCCAACCCGCCGGCGGCTCGCGCGACCGCGATCTCCGCGGACTGTAACGGATTCCCAGTGGTGCTGTCCGTCACGGTGCCGCTGAGGTCGACGTTGGCGTGGAGATTGGCGCTGAGTGGACGGACGTCGTGCGCGAGACCGGCGCCGCGGGCGACGGTGAACGGCAGGAGGGTCGCGAGGGCGATGAGGCGCCACGCGTTTGACCGGAGAGACATCGATGCTCCGAGCTGGCGATGGAAAGGAAATGACCACGACGGTCTTGGCCGTAATCCTACGGGCGAGCGCTGTCGCAAAGCCGCAATTATCAACGTGTGGTCGTTCTCGACTCATCGACGGTTGCTGAGTTCCAACGAGCGGACGCGGTGCTTCGAGGCGATTCGCGATCCCCTGAACGCCTGCAACGCGGCATGGTTGCACCGCTGACGGCGCGTGCTGAGGACCATCGGTGACGTCGTGCAGGCCGCCCATACGTCAAATGAGGGCGTCAGTGTGATTCCGCTCTCCGTGGGTCGCGTTTGCTATAAGCTCGACCACATCCCTGCGCGAGGTCGCAGAAATGGATGAGCGGGTCATCAAAACCGACCGGCCGAATGACTATCGCAGTCCACCGCGCGGTGACGCGCCGGGCGCGACAGATGTCGCCACTTCGCCGGTTCACGAGAACGTGCCGTCCCCCGAGCACGCGAGGGCGGACCCTTATGCGAGCGTCGTCGCGTTCCTGTTCGCAGCGGCGTCGGTTGGCATGGTGGCGGCGATTGTTGCCGGTCGGATCATCGGCAACAAAGTGGTGCTCGAAGCCGCGGTCAGCCTTGGACTCGCCGCCGGTTGTCTGCTCGCGGTCTTGCTGCGGCGGGTCGAACGCGCGCGTCCTGTGCAGCCGCTTACCCCGATGGCAACGCCGATCGCGACCGATGCGGCGACGCCCTCCACGACGGACGCTGCAACGCAGACTCCGTCAGAGAGCGGGGAGCGGGAGCTCCAACGCCAGGAGTTGGACAAGGACGCGGTTCCGATACAATGGCCGGATCCTCCGCGCGCGAACATGTTGCCGGCGTTGTCCGACGTCGGCGCGCGTGTCGCAACGTGGGCGAAGGCGAACGGTGCGCCTCGTCTCATTGAACTCGGCGTAGCGGCGCAAGCGCTCATCGCTATTGCCGTGTTGCTCTTTCGAACGCAGTTCATCGGACGCTTCACACCCGTGATCGCGTCGGTGGTCGGAGGCGGGTGTGTGTTGGCCAGTGCGCTCTGTGCGGTTGCGGCGCGGTATCTGAGCGACGCGGACGCGAAGGCGTTTCCCGAGGCGACCGGTCTCGCGCGGGGCGCGCGAGTGATGACGTGGGTGCTGCTGGCGGCGGCGTCGGCGGTGGCCGCCGAATGGTTCGTCCAAGTCGTCCCGCTGGGAGTGCTCCACGTCGCGGTCCTAGTCGTGAACGTCGCCGTCGCCGTGAGCATTCTGGCGATGCGGCATTCGGCGGTGTCCGGCTCGCCCGGCGTGGACCTGCCCACCCTGCGCGTGCTCGGCGGCCGGTGGAACATCGTCGCGGGCTTGATGGATGCGGCGGAGCGGCAACTCGGTATCGATCTGCGGTCGACATGGGCGTTGACCGTGGTTCGGCGCGGACTGGAGCCGTTAGCCATCTGTCTCGCCGTTCTCGCGTGGCTGTCGACGTCGCTCACCGTGATCGGAGTCGAAGAACAGGGATTGATCGAGCGGCTCGGCGTCCCAGTCCGCGGCCCGCCGGCATCGTCGGGTCTGCGATTGCACTGGCCCTGGCCGATCGATCGCGTGTACCGAATGCCGGTCCGGCGGGTTCAATCGCTCGGCATCGGCCACGAGGGGGAGGAGGCGCCTGGCCCGGAAAACGTGCTGTGGTCGGTTCAGCACGCGGAGAACGAGTTCACGTTGCTCCTCGGCAACGGCCGCGATCTCATCACGGTCGACGCGGCTGTGCAGTTCCGCATCGTCGATCCCACGGCGTGGCGATACCATAGCCAGAACCCGGCGGCTGCGATTCGTGCGCTCGCCTACCGCGCCGTGATGCGAAATACGGTCAACCGCACGCTGTCCGATGCGCTCTCTGAAAATGTCGCGGCGCTGACGTCGCGCATGCGCTCGATGGTCCAGCAGGAAGCAGACGCTCTCGGCCTCGGCGTTCAGATCGTCGGTTTCACGGTCGGTGGAATGCATCCGCCGGTGATGGTTGCTGCAGCGTACGAAGGCGTGGTGTCCGCGCAGATCAGCAAGGCGACCGCCGTGGTGAACGCGCAGGTCTTCCGCAATGAGACGCTTCCCGCGGCGGAGAGCTCGGTGTTGGTGGCGGCGAACGCCGCCCGCGCCGATGGCTTCGAGAATCTGGCGCGAGCCGCGGGAGACGCCTGGGCATTTCGAGTGCTCGAGGCACAGTACCGGGCATCACCCGCGGAATACTTCTTCCGGCGCCGGCTGGAGACGCTCGAGCAAGGCCTGGCCGGCAAGCCGTTCACGATTCTGGATGCGCGATTTGTCCGGGACGGAGGCGAGATATGGATGACACCCTGAACGTCCAACGTTGGCTTCGCGCCATCGTCGGCACCATGGCGCTCGCGGCGATCGTGTTCAGCGCGACGGCGGTCGTCGTCACCGAGGGGCAGTCGCTGCTGATCACGCGATTTGGCCATCCCGTGCGCGTGACGACGCAGGCCGGGCTGCATTGGAAGCTGCCGTGGCCGGTGGACCAGGCAGTGCTGATCGACATGCGCCGGAAAGTGTACGAGACTGGTCTCACGGAGATGCTCACGCGCGACAAGAAGAACGTGATCGCGCGAACGTTCGTCGTGTGGCGCGTTGGTGATCCCCTCGCGTTCGTGCAAGCGATTGGAGACGAGCGGGCGGCCGAGGACAAGCTCAACGGCTTGATGACGAACGCGGCGATCAGCACGCTCGGCGGACACGATCTGTCGGCGCTCGTCTCGACCAATCCCGAAGATCTCCAAGTCGATCAGATCGAATCCGAGCTGCAGGCATCGACGGCGCCAACGGCGCTCCGCAGTTACGGCGTCGCCGTCGAGCAGATTCGTATCGAGCGGCTCGCATTGCCGTCGGACAACATCACGGCGGTGTTCGAGCAAATGCGCGCCGAGCGACGACAGTTTGCGGCGAAGTTTCAGGCCGAGGGTGAGCTCGAGGCCAGCCGCATCAGATCCGAAGCGGAGCTCGCCGCGGCGAAAATCCGCGCGAAGGGCGCCGAAGAGCAAGCGCGTATTCGCGGCGAAGCCGCGGCGCAGGTGGCGAAGACGTACGCCGACGCACATCGAGTTGATCCCGAACTGTACCGGTTCACGCGATCGCTCGAGTCGCTGTCGAAACTCGTGACCGGCAACACCTCACTGATCTTGCGGACCGATGCAGAGCCATTCTCATTGCTGCAGAGCAAGGGCCAGCCGTGAGACGACGAGGTCCGCCGTCCGAGATCAGGCGCATGGCCGCGCCGATCGCACGACTGCTCGACGGCGCCTGGCAGCGGATGCATTGGTGGATCGGCACCATGGCGTTGCTTTACGCGTTGTCGGGTATCACGATCGTAAAGCCCGAAGAAGTCGCGATGGTGCTCCGGTGGGGACGCCTCGTCGGAGATACGCCTGCGTTGCAGCAGCATGGGGCCGGTCTGCTGTTCGCGTTTCCGCGGCCGATCGACGAGGTGATTCGCGTGCAAACCAAGCGCGTGGCCCAGATTCAAGTCGCGACGCTGGATGCCGGCGCCGGCTCGGGGCCCACGGAAGACGATGAGCAACCGGCGGCTGGCGGACCCACACTCGATCCCGTCCAAGACGGCTACGCGCTGACTGGCGACCACAACGTGGTGCAGGTCTCGATGGTCGCGCACTACCGCGTGCGGGATCCGGGCGTCTGGAAATTCTACGGCGCGAAGCCTGAGGACGTCCTGCGGACCGAAGTGACGGCGGCGATGGTGCGGTCGATTGGCGAGATGGGCGTCGACCGCGTGCTGTCGGACGGCCGCAAGGATCTCATCGCAACGGCGGCGAAGCGCGCGCAGGCCGGTCTGGATGCGGCGGGCTCGGGCCTCGAGCTGTCGTCGCTCGAGCTCACGCGTCTCGGACCGCCCGCGGCGCTCGTCTACGATTTCTCGCTGGTGCAGAGCGCATTCATCAGCGCGGAGACGAGGAAGAAGGACGCGCAGGCCTACGCCGAAACGGCGGTTCCGCAGGCAACGGCGCGCGTGGACGCCGACCTGCAGGCGGCTCGCGCGTCGGCTGCGTCCGACTTGGCGATCGCGCACGGTGAGGCCGCGGCCTTCATTGCGCTCGACAAAGAGTACCGCGCCAGTCCGGTCGTGGTCCGCGAGCGATTGTATCGGGACGCGGTCGAGCGAGCGATCAGCGCCAGCACGGTCCGATGGGTGCCACCTCCGGTCGGTGGCAGTTATCACGGAATGCGAATCACCGTCGGAGCGCCTGGCCAGGCAATAAAGGCCGGGGGCGGAGAGCCTGAGCACCCATGACGACACTCGCCTTACCCAGCGACCGCGTCGCCGACGGCGCGGAGCTCGGATCGCTCGCGCCCGAGGAGCGGCGTCGGATCACGCAGCGCCTCGGCGCCGGATTGGTTGGCCTCGGACTTCTTGGCCTCGGGACGATCATCGTCCGGTCGGTGCCGGACCAGTGGCAGATTGGCGAGCTAGCGCGCGGGCTGGCGGCGGCCGTTGTAGGAGTGCCGACGCTCGTGTCGGGCGTGAAGGGCGTCGTCGCCGGTGACACGCGCCGAGCGACCGATCAACTTGTCGCGATTGCGATCCTCGCCGCAGCAGCGACCGGAGACTTCGTCACGGCGACGCTCATTCCGCTATTCCTCGAGCTCGGGCGTCTCTTCGAGGAACGGAGCGCCCTCGGGGCGCGCGCGGCCATTGACGGCATTCGTGCGCTGAGCGCGCGCCAGGCGGTACGCATGCGCGACGGGCGAGAAGAACGCGTGGATCCGTCCGCGCTCTCGGTTGGCGACGAGATCCTCGTGCGTCCGGGCGAGCGGATCGCAGTCGACGGCACGGTCGTCGATGGGCGCGCGGCGGTCGACCAATCGGCGATTACGGGTGAGTCGTTGCACGAAGACGTGGGTCCCGGCAGCGCGGTCTTCGCCGGGACCGTTGCCCTGGACGGCTTGCTGCGCATTCAGGTTCGCGGCACCGGGCAACACACCGTCCTCGGGCGCGTCGTGCATCTGCTCGCCGAGCTCGAGCGAACGTCGGTGCCGGTGCTCCGACTGTTCGAGCGCCGAGCCGGCGTGTGGCTGCCCGTGGTGCTCACGATCGCGGCGACGACGTTATTCTTCACCGAGAAGCTGTCGCGCGCGATCGCCGTGCTCGTCGTCGCGACCCCTACGGCGCTCGTGGTCGCGGGCCCCGCCGCAGTCGTCGCCGCGATGAGCGTCGCGACCCGGCTCCGAATTCTGATCAAGAGCGCGGACTTCTTCGAGCGGGCGTCGGACATTGACACGATGATTCTCGACAAGACGGGAACGGTGACGGTCGGGGCGCCGGCGGTGACGCACGTGCGGCCCGAGCGCGGCGAATCGGAAGAGACGTTGTTGGCAACCGCGGCGTCGTGCGGCTTCGGATCGTTGCATCCGGTCTCGAAGGCCGTAGTCGCCGAAGCGCAGCGACGGGGCATCGCGGTGCGGCAGCCCTCAGACGCGCGCGAGCTTCCCGGTTTGGGCGTCGTGGCGACGATTGGTGGGCGGCAGGCGATGTTGGGTCGCCGGGGCCTGCTGATTCAGTACGGGGTCGACGTCGCCCAGTCGGGAAGCGACGAAGCGTCCGAGGTATGGGTGGCGCGCGACGGCCAGCTCGTCGGGCGCTTTGCGCTGCGCGATCAGCCACGGCCCGAGGTGCGTGACGCGATCGGCGCGTTGCGAGATCTCGGCGTCGATCAGTTCGTGCTCCTCACCGGCGACCGGGCGGTTGCGGCGCACGAGGTAGGCAGCATGCTCGAGATGGACGAGGTGATCAGCGAAGTGCTCCCAGCGCAGAAGCTCGACGTCGTGCGAGCGAAGCAAGCGAACGGGCGCGTGGTGATGATGGTCGGCGACGGCGTGAACGACGCACTGGCGCTCAGTGGAGCGGACGTCGGCGTGGCGATCGGAGCGGAGCTCAACGAAGTCGCGCTCGGTGGCGCGGACGTTGCGCTGCTCGGCACGGACCTCACGCGTTTGCCGAAACTCATCGCGCTCGGCGACATGACTCGCCGCGTGATCGGTGAGAACGTGTGGCTCTCCTTCGGGCTGTCGATCGTGCTCATCGTCTTTGCGGCGACCGGCGTCCTCGACCCGCTGCGCGGCGCGCTGGCTCAGAGCGTCGCCGTGTTCCTCGTCGTCGCGAACAGCGCACGAATCCTTCGGTTTGCCGTCGATCGACGTCCCGGTTCAGTGACCGGCGAGTGACTGATCTGGTGGGTGCCGAGCGACGGCAGCTATTCGATGACTCCGTACGCGACGGTGGCAGCGTCGAGCGGTCCGGAAATCCATACGCGATGTCGGAGCGCCGCGCGCAATCCAGGGGATGGCGCCCGCACAAGGAGCGCTCCACGCTGGGTGACCAGGACGAGCGAATCGCCGCGCGCGACGAGCAGACCGTCCGACGCCGCGACCCCATTCGCCGCGACGACAGCGAATCGCCACACGAAGAAAGACTGCTTGTCGCGCAGGCCAATCACCGCGACGCGGAGACCAGCCACGTGACGAAGCGCGTCGGGGCCGACGAGCCGCAGCGATCGCGAGCCGTCGTCGGTCGCAAGAACCGTCTCGGGAGTCGCCTCGACGCCAACCACACGAACGATTCCTTCGAGGGAGTCGTTCGGCGCGATCACAGGCGGCGCGCCTCGCGCTGGGGCACGACCTCCGCACGCGGCGATGGACGCGAGGGCGACGCATGCCACCACGAGTCGCAGCCCTCGAGCGGCGTGCGTCATCGCACGCGAAGGATGGCGACTCGGAGGCCGCTCGATGCGGCCAGCGGCGTTCCCGTCCCGCCGAGCAAATGGAACTGCTCCGTTGTGGCTGCGGACGCGCTCAACAGGAAGAAGACCGCCGACGTGCCGGGAACGCCGGCGATCGTCTGCGACGTCGCGCCGGCGAGCGGAATCGGCGTGATTGGATAGACGGGTGTTCCCGATCGCGTGAAGATTCCGCAAGGCGTGCCGCTGCAGGTCAGCCCGGTCTGCCCAATGCGGAAGATGTCGGCGAAGTCGAAGCTCGGCGTGGTCGTGCGCACATCGCTCGCTGTATAACTCGGCGTCTGAAAGATCCCCGTCGCGAGGTTCCAGTACACGAGCAGTGTCGGAACCGATTGCCCAGTGTGCAGGCTCAGGTTGGCGAGTCCAGCGAGCTGCGGCTCGTTGATGAGCGATTTGATGAACGCGGCCTCACCGCCCGACGGCGCGTACTGGTCGATCGCCCAGCGGGCGATCGACCAGCCGGCGCCATAGTTCGCCGGCGTATCCACGCCGAGCCCCTCGGTGTGTGACGCGCTCTCCGTCTGCAGATACTCGAAGAGGAAGGGTAGGTGGGCGACCGCCAGGCTTACCGGTTTGTCGTTTTGGAGATCGCACGGAGCGTTCGCGCCGAGGTTCAATTCGCACGCGACGGTTTGGAGAAAGGTCGCCTGTCCCTTCCACGTCGCCTGGCTGAAGTTTCGCTCCCAGATTTCAGACGAGACCTGCGCGAGTCCTTCCTCCAGCCAGATATCCTCCAGCGCCGGGCTGTCGTTGAGGATCCGGTCGGAATACGACACGATGTGCTTCGTTTCGTGCGCAGCCGTTGCGCGGAGTCCCTTCTCCCAGGTCGCCACGTCGAAGCCGTTCGAGCCGGGAGTCCAGGAGTAGAACATCTCCGTCTGGTTGCTCAAGTCAGCCTCAGAACCCGTCGTCGCAAAGGGAAAGAAATCGCAGCCGTTGACGAACGCGACGACGGAGGCGCCGCCCGATCCACCAAACGAGTTCAGGATCGGTGTGATGGTCACCGTGACCTTGCCGAGGTGCGACAGACTCTGGTCGAACGCCAGCGGGTCACCCACGTTGGCGATGATGTGCGGCCATGTGACCTGATCGTATTCGGTCGCGAACGCCTGGTAAAACGACGAATCCGGCCGTAGCGACGGAGGCCACGTCGTCAGATTCGTATCCGCGAGCACGATCACGTGCTGTCCCACCGCGACCGTTCGTGCGCCGATCGAGTCGACCGACGTACAGGAGCCGGTGATCGCGTGCTTCACGTACACCTTGTTGACCACCCCGACGGTCGGGACGATACCGGCGCTCGCCGCGGCCGCATCCGTGCGCGCGCCGACCTGTGCGGCGGCCGCCCTTGCCCAGCGCGCCCGCGCGCTGCCGAACTTGGCGAATACTCGCCGGTTCTCATCGAGCATTGCCAAATGCGTGCTCACATCGGGCAGTCGTGGGATCGATGTGTTGGAGAGCAGCGGAACGCCACTTGACAGTGCCGGCGCAGCAACGGTGGGTGGCGCGCCTCCGGCTGTGCCGGCGCGCGCGTCGCTCGCGGTAGCCACGCCAGCGACTGTGAGCGCGAGCGTGAAGTCCTCATGGAGCGAGGCGCTGGGGCTGGTGTTGACGACGGCGATGAGATACTGCGCGTTTGGCTGAACCGAGAGCGCCACGCTGGGATCAGCAGCGCTCAAGAAGGCCGTCGACTGTCCTACGGTGCTCAGTGTCAAAGGAGTCAGCGCGCCGACCGCGACGACGGTCAGCGCCGTCTGGCCTGTCACTCCGCCTGCTGACGCGACGATCTGGGTCTGGCCGGGGGAAAGCGCCGCGATCGCCCCGGCCGCGGAGATGCTGGCGATCGCCGGATTCGACGACGTCCAAGTGACGGCGCCGGTTGCGATGGACGAACGATTCTGATCCAGGCCGGCGACGCTTGCTACTTCGGTCTGCCCGACTTGGAGCGACGTGGCGGAAAGCGTGACTACCAGTGTGGTAAGCGACAGGTTGGTCGACCCCGGCATGCCGGTCGCAGCTTCGCCGCCCCCACAGCCAGCGAGATACGCAAGCAAGGCGACATAGACGAAAGCGCCCCGAGGACGCGGGAATCCGATCATCTGCTCCACTCCCACCTCGAAGGTTTCCTTGCCAGTCTAGTGGTGGACTTTCCGCGCGGCGACCGACGCCAATGAACGGTCGTCAACGCCACATGAGCGGTCTGTCTGGGGCGCTCGGGCGCCAGCGTCCACGGTCACGAGCGCCCAGGCGAGCTCATGGCGTCAACCCGGCGACGGACTCGTTACACGACGTTTGCTCGGCGCTGCCGATCGCTCGCGCAACGTTCACGCGTTCGACATTCTTTGGGATCATGCAAAGACGCGACTTTCTCCAGAGCGCCGCGCTCCTGACGAGTGCTGCTTTCGTCCGCGGAGCGATTCCGGATGCGATCGACCGTGCGCTGTCGATAAACCCCGCCGCCGGCACGACGTTCCGCGACGCCGAGCACGTGGTGATTCTCATGCAGGAGAACCGGTCGTTCGATCACAGCTACGGCGCGCTTCGCGGCGTACGCGGTTTTCGCGACCCGCGCGCGCACGTCCAACCCAACGGCAACCCGGCCTGGTTCCAGACCGACGCGAAGGGCGACACCTACGCCCCGTTCCGGCTCGACATCACGCAGACGAACGCCACGTGGATCGGCGGACTGCCGCATACGTGGCCCGACCAGGTGGACGCGCGGAACGGCGGCCGATACGATAAGTGGCTGATCGCCAAACCGAAGCGCGATCTGCCGTTCACGCTCGGCCACTACGAGCGCGCCGACATTCCGTTCTATTATGCGCTCGCCGACGCGTTCACCGTGTGCGACCAAGCCTTCTGCTCGTCGCTCACCGGCACGACGGCCAACCGTCTCTATCTCTGGACTGGCACTGTCCGTCGCGACGCCGGCGACGTCGCGCGCGTGATGAACGAAGACACGGTCTATGATCGCGAAGCGGCGTGGCCCACGTTTCCCGAGCGACTCGAGGACGCTGGCGTGTCGTGGCGGATCTATCAAAACGAGATCAGCATCGACACCGGACTCACGGGCGACGAAGACGCGTGGCTCTCGAGCTTCGGCGACAACCCGATCGAGTGGTTCACGCAGTACAACATTCGCTTCGCCAAGAGCCGGCGCGACTATCTGCCAAAATTCCTCGCGGAAGCCCCCGCGCTCCTTCAGGAGAAAGCGAGCGCGCTACGAGCCCCGAATCTCGCGGCGGACGCACGAACGAAGTTGCAGAAAGAGGTGAATGCGCTGCGTGCGGCTGTCACGAGCGCCGAAGCGGAGCGCGCGACGCACACCGATGCCGCGTGGAACGCGCTCTCGGCGCGAGCCAAGGCGCTTCACCGAAAAGCGTTCACGACGAACACCGGTGACCCGGCATTCCGGTCGCTCGGCAAGCTCACCTACCAGAACGGCGCATCTCCGCAACGCGAGACCAGCGTGCCGGCGGGCGACGTGCTGCATCAGTTTCGCCACGACGTCGAGACGGGCGCGCTCCCGGCGGTCTCCTGGATCGTTGCGCCGCAGAACTTCTCCGACCATCCCAGCTCGGCGTGGTTCGGCGCGTGGTATGTGTCCGAAGTGCTCAACGCGTTGACCAAGAACCCCGAGGTCTGGAAGAAGACGGTCTTCATTCTTTGCTACGACGAGAACGACGGCTACTTCGACCACGTGCCACCGTTCGTCGCGCCGCATCCTTCGCGTCCGGAAACCGGCCGTGCGTCGCCGGGACTCGACACGACCGCGGAGTGGGCCAACGTGCACGGACGCGAGAGCTCGCTCGGGCTCGGCTACCGGGTTCCGCTGGTGATCGCGTCGCCGTGGAGTCGCGGTGGCGCCGTGAACTCGCAAGTGTTCGATCACACGTCGGTCATTCAGTTCGTCGAGACCTGGCTGGCCGGCAAAGGCAAGCACGTGAAGGAGACCAACATCACCGACTGGCGGCGTGTCGTGTGCGGCGATCTGACGTCCGCGTTTCGCCCGTACGACGGCGAGCGCATCGAGCTGCCGACGCCGCTCGACCGAGACGAGACGGTCGAACGAATCCATAGCGCGAAGTTCCGTGAGCGCCCGCACGGCGGCGCGCCGCTCACGAAAGAGGAGATCGCAGCCGCGAGTGTCGGCGCGGCGCAGGAGACTGGCACGCGCCCCTCGTGTCCGCTGCCGTACGAGCTGGTCGTGAACGGCAAAGCGCGCGACGGCATGCTGACGCTCTCGATGTCCGCTCGCCGGGACGCATTCGGCACGGCCGCGCAGGGAGCGGCGTTCAACGTGTACTCATATCGCGGCGCGGGTGACATGTCGTGCCGCGCTTACGCGGTTCGCGCCGGCGACACACTCAACGATACGATCCCGATCACCGCCGGGTATCGCGTGCGCGTCGACGGGCCCAACGGGTTCATGCGCGAGTTCACCGCCCGCGCCGACGGCGCCGACGTCGTGATCATGGTTGACCACGCCGAGCGCCGCGCAGCGAGCGGGCGCCTGGACATCGTCCTCGTCAACCGCGGCCACGACGCCCAGCTGGTGGACGTTCGCGACGAGGCGTATGGTGCGCCCGCCAGGCGTCTCCGCATGTCTCCTGGAGGCACGACGACGCTCACGATCGACGTCGCGACCACCCACGGCTGGTACGACTTCACTGTCGGCGTCGCCGAACTCGCCTACCGCTACGCGGGCCGAGTCGAGACGGGCAACTGGAGCATCACGGACCCCGCAATGGGCCAGACCGTATAGCGGTCTTGGCGGTTGTCCGCCCTCGACTCGATCGTCGCGCCTTGCTAGGCCTGAGTTGCTGCCACGGCGAGCGTCCCGTGATCGTCGCAGTGCGACCCGTGTACGTGATGCAGATGACCCGAAACGAGGTAGTCGACATGATCGCCATGTGGAACCGCCTCGTGGCCACAGCCCGGTCCGTGATGGTGATCTGCGTTGTGCCCGTCGCAGCGGTGGCTCGGCGTACATGCGTCCGGATTCTCTTTGCTTACGCTCACCCTGTGCTCGTCGAAATGACCGTCATGTGGGAAATGCAAGTGACCGTCATGCAAGTAGTCTCGATGCCCGTCGTGCATGATTGCCGTGTGACCGCAGCCGGTCCCGTGGCTATGCGAATGACTCTCGTGCGTCTCGTGCTGCATCTGGGCCCCCGTGGCAAAGGCCAACTGGGCGAACTCGTGGAGTACGGTCGCCGCGTCGACCGAACAACCAACGGGATGCAGTCTAGAATCGAAAATCGCCCGCGGAAGTAGGGGCGTTGCTGGAATTCTCATTTGCCAGCCTCGTCCGGCAGAGGCGATTGGCACTCAGGCGCCGGCCGCCCTGTTCACCTCGCTCACGATTGTCACGCTCAGGCTCGGCATTGGCGCGGATGCCCCGCCGGTTGCCGCCGCGTCACCGCGTGAGACGCGTCACGACAAACGCGAACGCGGCACCAGCCGTCGTCACACCGATGAGCTGCGCAACGCGGTGGCGTGATTGCCCGGGCACGATCGCGTGTGACGCCGACGTCGAGACATGCAGGAGGAATCCCGCGAAGAAGCCAAGGAAGAGCGCGAGCAGATCGGGCGGAAACCGAAACAACCGTGTCGAGAGGGCGCCGATCGCCGGCGCGACCGCGTCCGCGATGAGCATCAACGTGGCGTGTCCCAACTGATTGCGGTGCGCTATCATGACGCTGACCGTATTGATGCCGTCCGCGAAGTCATGGGCGATCACCGCGACCGCGACGACCAGACCGACGCCAGAAGAGACTTGGAAAGCGAGGCCGATGCTCACGCCGTCCAATGTGCTGTGGCCAATCAGCGCCCACGCGGAGAGCAGTCCCGCGTGCGGATGACGTCGCCGCTTACGTCGCGTGCCGGGTCCCGCGGTTGTCGGCGCGAGCAGCAGCTCCTCGCTTGCGCGAAACACGAGAAAGGCCGCGACCAGGCCGGTCATCGGACGAATGTCGTCCAGGTCGTGCCCGTGTGCGAGCTGGAACACTTCAGGCAACAGGTCGAAGGCGACGATGCCGAGGACGACGCCTGTCGTGAACGCGAGAATGACCGGCAGGCGCGCGCGAAGACGCAGGGCGAACAGTCCGCCCGTCAGCGTCGAGACGATCGCGCCCCCGGAAAGGGCGAGTGGAGTCGCAAGATAGGCGTGAATCACGACGCCGTGCCCTCTGGACGACGGTGGTCGGGTCGCACGCGGCGTGGGTTGCGCATCAGACGCGCGGAATTGGCGAGCACCCCGAGATCGGGAATCGCATGTGCCGCGGCCGCGAAAACCGGCGTCACGTGGCCCGCCATGGTCGCAACGACGCCGGCGCCCGGGTGGAGCACGAAGTCCTCGACGGCGTGAATCGTCGCGCCTCGCTCGCCCGCAGCGCGGCACACGGCCCGCGCGAGCGGGTGCAGCACATGCTGTTCGGCACAGGCGGCAAGCGCGAGGAGCTTGGCGTCGTCAATGCCCCCAATCGCAGTCACGCCGACGACGACCGGCGCACCCGCCGTCACCGTGCCCGTCTTGTCGATGAGCAGGACATCCACTCGCGCTAGCGATTCGAGCGCGCGCCCCGACTTGATCAGCAGCCGGCGCCGTGCCGCTGTGCCGATCGACACCAGCGTCGCGATCGGCACCGTGACGATCAACGAACAGGAGCAGGCGATGTTCAACACACTGGCCGCTGCCGACCCGCCGCGCCCGAAGAGCCAAGCTCCGCTCGACGGCGCCCACGACACGACCGAATGCGCTGTTCGTGCCGACGGCTTCGGCGCGAACACGAATCACGCCGTCGTGCGTGATCGACGCTGCGAAGATCCGATCCCCCGGTCCGAACCGCGACGGGACGGGATCGCCGGTCAACGCCGAGTGGTCGACCGTCGCCGTGCCGCCGACGATCACGCCGTCGACCGGCACACGCTCTCCCGGACGAACGACGACGATCGCGCCGAGCGACACGGCGTCGGCCGACACGGCGTGCAGGTGGTCGCCATGCTCGACATTGGCGATATGCGGACACAGTTCCTCGAGCGCCAGAATCGCTGAGCGCCCACGCCGGACGGCGGCGCGTTCGACGAGACCGGCGAGCCGAACGAGAACGAGGACAAGGGCCGCCGCCGTCCACGTGCCGACGACGAGCGCCGCGCCTGCACCAAGTGCTGGAAGCGTATGTGCCGACACTCGGCGCGCTCGCGCGTCCGCGGCGATCCGGCGCAGCACCGGCCACGCGAGTCCCAGCACGACCAGCCCGCCCACCACCCGCGGGACACGTCGATCGACGACCTCGATCACGCCAAGCCGGTCGCCGAGTAGGAGGAGCGCCACGACGGCCAGCAGCGCTCCGTCGGCAGTCCGAGCGTGCGCCGGTCTCGCGTGTGGTATTGGGGTGCCGCGGCTCGTCGCCCCGTTTCTGACGCGGAATCCCGCCTGCTCGACCGCGCGGCGCACGGCAGCGGCCGATTCCGTCACCCGTGCGTCGCGACGGTATCGAACCTGGAGCTGCCCCGCTCCCAACAGCACCTCGGCCTCGTCGACATTTTGTAGAGCCAGCACCGTTGCGTGCAGTCGGTTGGCGCAATCCGCGCAATCTACGCCATCGACGAACATGCGGAGATCCCATTCACCGCCGCTGGGCGACGCGGCGGACGATCGGCCTTCTGATGTTTCGCGCGGCATGAGCGATCTCGACGATTGATGGGCGCGGACCTTCGTCGCCACCTACCACGTTCGCCGATCAGCCGTCGAGCAGTACGGATCGTTCAACGAACGGTCGCAAACAGGCCAGTGAACGGCCGCGTGGCGACAGCGATGCCCCGACGTTCCGTTCAGTACCGACGCCTGACGATCGCCAGACTTGCGCGCGGTTGAAGCGCCGTGTCCGTAACGCGCCGACGATCAAATTCGCCATGCTGGTCGACTGACACGGCGCATCAAACCAGTCGAGCTCCGCCGGGCTGATCGCGAGGGGTGTCGAGTCGTCAGCGTGGCCGGCTGATCACGACGCCGAGCTCGGCGTCGAGGAAGAGTGGAGCGAGTCGCGGCGGCGCCGTGAAGTCGAACATGCCGGTGATGCTGCCGGCCGCGGTGTCGAACGATCCGCCGCCGATGCGTCGACCGCCCAGCCAGTTGTCTTCGACGAATCGAATGATCGACGACTGGATGATCTCTCGGTGATCGATGTAGTTCGTGCGCGCCCACGGCGAGACGACGAGAAATGGTTGCCTCGCGCCGGGGCCGCAGCGGCCGTTCACCGGATAATCGCCCAACACGCCGCGCGCCTGCGGCGTCTTCCGCGGAACGCCGCACCGGCCGGGAGCGGTGAGCTGATCGGCCGTCGAATCGAACGACGCATTGCTCACGGGCGCCATCTGGTGGTCGTACCAGCCGTCCGAGTCGTCGTAGGCGAGAATGACGGCCGTCTCGCGCCACGCCGGCTGTTGCTGAAGGAAGTTGATCGCGTCGACGACGAAGCGCTGCTCATCGAGCGGATCGGAGCTGCCGGCATGACCATTCTCATATGCCGGGGCTTTGAGGAACGAGACCGCGGGGAAGTTGCCGCTCGCCACGGCGGCGAAGAAATCGCGAATGTCGTACTGGTGGTTCGCGACCGTGTCGGCGGCCGTGCCGACGACCGCCATCGACGCCGGACGCACGTGCGTGGGGTTGGCCGTGCTCGCGTAGAACTGGAACGGCTCGTGGTGCGGCACGTAATCGTGGACGTCGCGATCGGTGACGATTGAATGTGTACTGCGGGCGCAGCCGGTCGTGCCGTTCGCGTTCGTGATGGTAAGATCGAAGCCGCCCTGGAACCATCCCCAGCTCACGCCGGCATCGTTCAAGAGGTCGCCGACGTTGCGGCCGCGCATCGACGCGAGGCCTTTTCCATTCGTCCTGGAGCACACATCGCCCGCCGGATCCGCATCGCCGATCATGGTGCCCGAACCGTGCCCGTCGTCGACGGCCCAGGACACACGCCCCTCGATGTCGGTCGCGAGCCCGTTCGTCTGGCCGGACACGAGGTTCAACGCGCCCGGAGTCGACGGGCCGTATTGGTCGCCGTAGGAGTTGTCGCTCATCGCGAAGCGCTGGGCGTAATTCCACATCGCCGTCACGGTGTTGCCGTCGTAGTAGCCCATGACGAGTCCGGATGTGGCGAACGCGCCGGTGCCGCCGCTGCCGGCGCGCCCGGTGTACTTCGGAAAGAGGTCCGCCGTGCCGTTGTGGTAGGCGCGCTGCTCGGGCGTATACGCGTGAGACTGGTCGGCGGTCGCCGCTTGCGTGCGATCGAGGCGAAATGGATTCGCCGCGCCAGCACCATTCTCGAGGTTCCGCGCATTCGGGTTGTTCGTCATCAGATCGCCGCGCAGCCCGTTCGGAACCGGAGTGTTCGACGCCGCGCGGAATGCCGGTTCGCCTGGGGGATTCAAGGCCACTGGATACGAACCGAAATAGTGATCAAACGAAATGTTCTCGCCGAAGATGACGACGACGTGTGTGATCGGCGTCGCGGTCGCGCGCGCGACCGGCGCGCGGTGACGATTGGCGACGGCGCAAGCGATGGCGGCGGCCAGCGGGCCGCTCATCACGAGCCAGGCGCCGGAGGCTCGGGCTCTCATGGCTCGAAGATGTCCACGAGTTTTGGGCGGCTCAATTGGCGTGGCGCTTCCGTTACCGAAGGGAGACGTATGACAGGATGCACACCTCGGCACCGACGCCGAGCGACCGGAAACGCTCCGTGGCGCGCCACGCACCGCGGGTAGTCGATTGTCGTGCCCGCCCGTCCGCAACGCCGGCATGACCATTCGTTGAATGGTGCGTGCTGCGGATCGGCGCGTTCGGTAGGCTGCGCGTCCACCACCTCGCGACCCGCGCACCGTGCTGAAGCGCATCGAGAGCTCGACGCTCACGGCGGTCATGATCATCGTCGCCGTCATTCTCATGTGTATCGCTGTTCGAAGTATCTGGAGCATGTGGACGGCGGCTCACTCCTGACGCTGGCGGGGTCGGCCGCCTAGCGAAATGGCGACGAGGCCGCCGCAGAGGCGGGCCGAGCGGAACGCTGGGGAGGCGCGCTCGCTGTGACGGGAGCTCTACATTCCACGATTCCCCTCGATCGAGCCGGCTCGATGCGTCAACTGAATGCCATCTTCGCGATTGTTCTCACGGCCGCGCCGACGTTCGCGCAGCAGCCCGCGAATCCCAATCTCGAGCGGATCACCAACGACGCCTACACGCGCTCGCATGACTACGATCTCGTGCATCAGCGCATCAGCGTGCGCGATTTCAACTGGGACTCGCTGTCCTTCACGGGTCGCGTCGTGACGACACTCGTCGCGCGGCGCACGCCGATGGATTCGGTCATCCTCGACATGGGCTCGCGCCTGGGGCTGCGCGCGATCACATTGGCGTCGGGCGCGTCACTGCGCGGCGATCGGCACGGCGACACGCTCGTCGTGCACCTCGCCCGGTCCGCCGCGTTTGGAGACACGCTTGGGTTCACCATCGACTACGACGGCCGCATCGACAATGGCCGCGGCCTCACGTTCATCGACCCGCGTCCGAGCACGCCGCGGCAGATCTGGAGCCAAGGTGAGTCCATGGACAATCACCTCTGGTTTCCGACATACGACTTTCCAAACGACAAGGCGACGTGGGAGCTCGAGGCAACGGTGCCGCGTGGGTTCATGGCGGTCTCGAACGGCGCGCTCGTGAGCGACATTCCCGAGTCGAGCGGTGCGCGTAGGCTCAACTGGAGCCAGGCCCGCCCCAGCGCGACGTATCTCGTGTCGCTCGTCGTCGCGCCGCTGGTGAAGGTGCACGATGCGTGGCGCGGTGTGCCGGTGGATTACTATGTCTACGCGAAGGACAGCGCGCTCGCCTGGCGTCTGTTTCATGTCACGCCCGACATGATCGACGTATACTCGCGCCTCACGCGCATTCCGTATCCCTGGCAGAAGTACGCGCAGACGACGGTCGCCGACTTCTTCGGCGGCATGGAGAACGTGAGCGCGACCACCCTCGTCGACTGGCTGCCCGATGTGCGCGCCTATCAAGACCGGCCGTGGTACCAGCACATCCTCATTCCGCACGAGCTCGCGCACCAGTGGTTCGGTGACTACGTGACGACGGAGAACTGGGCCAATACCTGGCTCAACGAAGGCTTCGCCGAGTTCATGCCGGGACAGTACTGGACGCAGAAGTTGGGCGCGCGCGCGGGCCAGGATTACTACGCCGACGAGTATCACCAGTTCATGAACATCGAGCGCCGCCGGCCGATGCCGCTCGCGTCGATGGGATCGAACAACATCTATCCCAAGGGCGCCCTCGTCCTCGAGATGCTCCATCGCTACCTCGGCGACGAGCGCTTCTGGGCGGGCGTGCACCGCTATCTCACGGATCACGCGTATGGCGTGGCGACGACCGACGATCTGCGGCAGGCGTTCCTGGACGCGACCGGCGAGAACCTCGACTGGTTCTGGCGCGAGTGGATCTACAGCGCGGGGTATCCGTCGTTCACCGTCACGTCACACTTCGACGCGACGGCGCATCGGGTGACGATCGTCGCGAGACAAACGCAGCGCGATTCACTCGAGGCCGACAGCACGGGCATGCGCTTCGTCATCCCCGAGACGTTCACGATGCCGGTGACGGTTCGCGTCGGCACCGCCGCGGGCGACGTGGTGCGGCAGGCGTGGATCCGCCAGCGTGAGGACACGATCGCCGTCGACAACGTGACGTCCGAGCCGACGATGGTCGTGTTCGACGACGGCAACCGCATCCTCAAGTCGCTGACGTTCGATCAACCGACGGCGTGGCTCGCCGCGCAGCTGCGCCGCGATGCGGATCTGTGGGACCGAGAATGGGTGCTGAGCCAGCTCGCCCAGCGACCGACCGACGCGGCGGCGGCACGCGCGGTGGCCGATGCGGTCACGAGCGCCGACCATCCGTACACGCGAGCGATCGCGGCGAGTGCGATTGACGCGTTTCCCGCGGACGTAGCGCTGCCCGCGCTCGCTCGTGCGCTGCACGACACGTCGGCTCAGGTGCGGGCTGCCGCGGCGGGCGGGCTCGCAGGGTTGAGCGGACCCGAAGCGCTCACGCTCGCGCGCACTGCATGGGAGCACGACTCGAGCTATGCGGTTCGCGCAGCCGCGGTGACGGCCGTCGCGCGGCTCGATCCGACCGGGCGACGTGACATCCTGCGGCAGGCGCTGTCGACCCCGTCGTATCAGGACGCGATCCAGAACGCCGCGCTGAGCGCGATCGCGCGGAGCAACGACACGAGCATGATCGGCGACGTCGAGCGCGTCATCGGCGACCAGGCGTTACCGTCGCGCGTGCTCGCGGCGTTCGCCGCGCGCGGCAACCAACAGGCGCTCGATTTGCTCGCGACGAACCTCAACGACGATCGCGGGTGGGTGCGGAGGTGGACGGTCGCGGCGCTCGGATCGATCGAGCCGACCCGCCGGCTCGCGCTGCTCGAGAGTGCGCTGCCGAAGATGACGCATGCCGACACGCGCGCGGCGGTCGAGCGGGCGATCATGACGTTGCGGTCGAGGCGGTGAGAAGCACCGTTCCGTCGTAGTTGCGCGCAGATCAGAGGATGCTCCAGAGCGAGCGGCCCGCGTCGATGGCGAACGTCCATCGCCGCCCTCGCAGGCCGCGCGCCAAGTCCGCGCGAAGCGTTCCGGAGAACAGCTCGAGTCCAACGCCGAGCGACGGGAACACGCCGTGCTCGTTCGCTCCCTGCGCCGAGTCGTCGTGAATGAACACGGCGTTGCCGAACGGGATGATCGCCGTCACGACGGGCGTCGAACCGTAGCGTCCGAGCGGAAACGCAAACACCGACATGTCACGCTTCCACTCCACTCGCTGCGTCGCGCCGGCGGATCCGACGAACTGATGGTAGCCGTACCCTGGACCCGTGACCGGTCCCCCGAGGTAGACCAGCTGTTGTGGCAAAGCAGGCCCGCGCGTCGCCACGATGCCAACCTGCGTCTGCGAGATCACAATGCCGCGCGCGAAGGGAAACGCGGTGGTGGCTTGGCCGGCGATGCGAGCGAAGCGCGAGACGTCGTGCGCGTCGTCATCGCTGTGAAGTGATCCGGCGCGAAGCATCGCGGAGGCGCGAAGGCTGCCCGCATCGCCGACCATCAGACGAGCGGCGTCCGCGGCGAGCGATACCTGAATGCCGTGGACGGGGCGGACGCTCGGCAAGGGGGCGAACGTTCCCTGAAGCGGCCTGGCCCTGACCGCCAGACCGTGCTGCGATTCGTACGAACCCTCCGCGCTCCATCGCAAGCCGACGGCGCGTCCGAGACGCGCGCGCATGCCAACCGCGCGAACGTCGTACGGATCGGTCGCGTCGTACGCGAATTCCTGAGCGGCGAGACTGTTGCGCGCTCCGCTCACCTCGGCGACGTCGGCGACGTCGCGATACTCGCGTTCGGCGAACATCTGGATCGTCGGCGCTCCCAGGGAAATGCCGAGCGCCACTTCGCCTTTGACCCGCTCGTCATCCATGCCGTAGCGCGCGCGACCGCGGACGTCGGAACTTCCGAGACGCAGAACTCCGCCGCCGCCGAACGCGAACCCCTCGGCGCGCGTGAACCGTGCGAAGTCGCTGACTCCCGTGACCGCAAAAGCGGCTCCGCTGGTTCGAGCGAAGGCCTTGCGCGTGAGTGCGTCACGAGCGAGCGATTGCACTCTCGCGATGTCGGCTGGGCGCACCGCGCGCGTGGAATCGCGGAGATCGGCGAACACCGAGTCGTTGAACGCGTACGCGTGCAGTAGCGCAGGCGAGCGAAACGTGATCGCGCCGCCGGGAATGGCCGCGGCGACCTTGGCGGCTGCGGGGCTCAGATCGTAGCAACAGACCGTCCAGCGTCCGCGAACGATGCCGCGCGCCGGGAAGTCGAGCACCGTGCCGCCGCGCTGCACTTCCAGTTCTTGTCGGTGCGGAAGCCAGAAGCGGCCGTCGACGAGTGCGTTCTCGAGGACCACTGTAAGCACCTCGATGCGTTGGTCGCGAATCGCGGCGCGTGGGAATGCCAGATCGAGGCGGACAATGTCGGCGGTCTGCCGATCGAGGTAGACTGTGCCGACCGCGAGCGGCGCCGCCGCATCACGCGGGCGAAAGGCAACCGCGTACAGGTCCACGCGACGCCCGGCGGTCGTCATGGCCAGTGAGTCGCGCAGGGCGAAGTCATAGACCCGCAGTCCATTCGCGCTCACCGGGTGCGTCACGTCCTTCACGTCCTGCCCGTCGCCCAACCGAATCACGTCTGGAAAGTTGCTCTGCACGACGCCGTAGCGATCGCTGTAGAAGCCGATGTCCATCGGGACGAGCGTCGTGTCGCGCTCACCGACGACGACCTGCCGCGAGATGTTCGGTGCCGTCCAGTGGATCTCCACCGCGAGCTCGGCGCTACGCACGATCCGGGGTGACGTGAGCGCGGTGTCGCCGAGCTGTGCGAGGAACTCGAGCGTACCTCTCGCCATCGCGGAATAGCCGGCCAGTCCGGAATCCGACAGCTGGGCGCTGCGCCGGGCGACGGCGCGCTCGACGATCTGCCGGGCCCGCGCGCCGTTCCACGCCTGGGCTCGCAGCGTCCCGCACGACAGCGCTGTGACGACGACCGCTGCGATCAGCCTCATCCGCGAAGGGCAAGTAAAGCGGTCGACGAGATGGACGGCATCTCGAATAGCGACTCGCCGGCGGCGAGCGTGCTGGCCTTCATGCACTCCTGATGCCGCAGTCGTCAGCCCGTGCCAGCGAAGTCCCGAGGACCGCCGTCGTTCGGGTAAAATCGTCCGTTCGTGACGCCCCGCGAGCCGCCCGCTGGGTCGTCACGTCGGCCGCTGTGCGAGTGAGCGAATCTTTGAAGAAATGCTCGGCCTCATCGGACCACGACGCATGCTCGCTCCTGCCCCCTCCATGACATCGGCTGGACGCTCCGAACGATCGACTGGCCGCCACGCCGGGGAGGAAATGGCGCACCGACGCACCGACCAATCGATCGTTCGGAGGTACGAGAATGCTAATACCGTAGCAGCGGGTGCGCGCGCGCCATTCAACGAGCGGCCATGTGGGCGCGACGACCGGACGGGTTCGAACATCGTACTTCGGTCGGCGTCGCTCTGGGCGCTCGCAGCCGCGCTGCTCTCGCCCGCCATGCTCGGCGCGCAGGCCGCTGATTCCTCCACCGCGCGCGACGCGACGATAGCGCCGCCGTCACCGAGATACTGGCGCGACTTCAGCCTTGGTTCCGCCACGAGCGTTCTGGCGCACGAGCTCGCGCACATCACCGTGGCACTGGCGCTCGGCAAGCACCCGAGCTTTGGATTCGACAAGCTTCGGCCGACGATCTATTCCGGCATCAGCTCACACGTCGAGCCGCACAAGCAGTTTCTGTTCTCGGCGGCCGGACTGACCGCACAGTCTCTGATCGACGAAGCCATTCTCGACATCCCGCATTGGCGTGGCGGAGCGTTCGAGCGCGGCGTCCTCGCCGGAGGCATCGGGACGACCGCGTTCTACCTCACGATCGGCCGCTCGGGCTCCGTGAGCGATGTCGATTTCATGGCGCGCACGCACGCACTCACGAAGACGCAGATCACGTTGATCTACGGCGGCGTGGCCGCGATTCACACTTTCAGAATATGCCGCGACAGTCACTACGACGACTTCTTCGTCGCGCCGCGTCCGGACGGCGCGATCCAACTCGGGTTTCGCCGCCTCGTCCGCTAACGGTCGGTCGTCACCTGCCTTCCGCCGGTCGGTTCATTGGCGCCGGTCTCGCTTGTGATAGCCGCGACGACAGTTCGCCGGACGCGCACGACCAGTCGACCAACGGGAACGTCCATTGACTGAAAGCTCACGGCATGGCGTGCGGGGCCGCGGCAAAGTTCCATAGATGCATTCACGATGTCTCGTCCGCGCCGCGCTGGTCGCGTGGACGCTTTGGGGGTCGTCCACCATCGATGCCCAAGAGATACAGCCGGGCGCGTTCGTTAGGCGCGAGGTGCGTGGGATCGTTACGGATTCGACGACCCGGCAGCCAATTGGCGGCGTCGACGTTGCGGTGAGCGAGACACGGCTCGGCACGGTCACCGACTCGGCTGGGCACTATCGATTGATCGGCGCGCTTCCGGCGGTCAACACGATCGTCTTTCGCCATATCGGTTATGCCGCGGTCCAGCGGCGCGTGGATCTCTCGCGCGGCGCGGTGACACTCGACGTGGCGTTGCCGCTCGGCGCCGCGTCCCTCGAGGGAATGACCATTCGCGCCGACTCGGCGGCGAAGTTCCTGCGAGCCGAACAGGCCACGGCGTCGATGAGCCACGAAGAGGTCCAGCAACGCCGAGGGCAGACGTTGGGCGAGACCATCAGGGCGCTGCCGGGCGTCTCCGTGATTCAATACGGTCCGAGCATCGCCAAGCCGGTCGTTCGCGGTTTGCACTCGCAGCGAATCGCGACCATCAACGCGGGCGTGCCGCAAGAAGGGCAGCAGTGGGGCGGTGAGCATGCGCCCGAGATCGACGCGTTCGCGGCCAACGAGATCGAGGTCGTGCGCGGTCCCGGTACCATCCTCTACGGATCCGGCGCGATCGGCGGCGTGGTGCGCGTCACGCCGCGGCCGCTCCCGACGAGCGGCGCTGTCGGCGGTGAGCTCTCGACGAACGCATTCAGCAACAACCGCCAGGGCGCTGCATCCATGCTCTTCGAGGGTGCGGATCTGCCCCTGCCCTGGCTCGGCGCGCTCGGGTGGCGCGCGCAGGTGAGCGGCCGCCGCGCGGGGGACGCGAAAGCACCCGACTACTACCTGCCGAACACCGGCTTCAAGGAGCTCGACTACAACGCGGCGCTCGGTCTCAGCCGGTCGTGGGGAAGGTCGGAGCTCGACTACAGCCACTTCGGCACGACACTCGGGCTCTACGTCGGCGCCCACGTCGGCAACCTCGACGACCTGAATCGCGCGATGCAGACGCCGTTCACGTCATCAGAGTTCGCATATGATCTCGCACGGCCTGACCAGAAGGTCTCGCACGACTTCATTGCATGGCACACCGACGTCGACCTGCCGAAGTCGGCGCAGCTCGAGATCTCCTACGGCTTTCAGGACAACGACCGGCGCGAGTACGACAACCATGGATTCGCGGTCGGCGACCGTCCGGCATTCGCGCTTCGTCTCTTCACGCATTCGCTGGACGTCCAGTTTCACCACGCGCCGTTTGGGCCATTCACCGGCACCCTCGGCGTGTCGGCGATGCGGCAGGGCAATTTGTCCCCCGGCCGCTCGTTCTTGATCCCGCAGTATCGCTTGTATGCCGGCGGCGTGTTTGGGCTGGAGGAGTTGACGCTTTCGCGTCTGACGTTGTCGGTGGGCGCGCGTGTGGACGATCGCTGGCAGCACGCGTATCAGTACGGCGCCCCGGTGGTGATCAGCCCGGAGGATCAACGCAACTACGTCGGTCCGTCCGGATCGCTGGGCGCGTCGTACAAACTCTCCGAGTCGTGGTCGCTTGCGGCGACCGCCGCGGAGGCATGGCGTCCGCCGAACGTGAACGAGCGGTTCAGCCAGGGCGTGCATCACGGGACCGCGCAATACGAGATCGGCGACAGCTCGCTCACGCCGGAACGGTCGTTGAACGCTGACCTGACGCTTCGGCATCTCGGCGCCCGCACGCGGCTCGAGGCGAGCGTGTTTCAGAACGTGTTCGACGGATTCATCTTCCTCCGTCCGCGCGATCCGATCAGCACCGTTCGTGGCGCCTATCCCGCCTACAACTACGCGCAGACCGACGCGCGCCTGCGCGGCGTGGAGATCACAGGGCAGCTCGAGCCTGTGTGGTGGGTGTCGCTCTACGCCAACGTGAACGTGTTGCGCGGCATCGACCGAACGTCGGGCGATCCGCTGTTCGACATGCCCGCCGATCGCGCGACGTTGTCAGCGCGCCTGTTCGGTCCCAATTCGCGGCATCTCACGAGTCCATACGTCGAGCTCGGGTCCACGCTCGTTCGCCGTCAGGACCAAGTGCCGCCGGTCACGATCTACAAGCTGCCGACGGCCGGCTACGGCCTGATCAATCTCGAGGTCGGCGCCACGGCGCTCACCGTCGGCCACACTCGCCTCGAGCCGAGCCTTGCAGTGCGCAACGTCCTCGACACGCGCTACCGCGACTATCTGAGCCGCTATCGCCTGTTCGTCGATGAGCCGGGGCGCGATGTCGTGCTTCGGATGACGATCCCCTTCGGCGCCGCTCGCCAGTGACGCCGTCCTCCCGCGGTAGCGAGACCGCTGCCGCGGCACCCACCCACCATTCAGATGGAGACGAAGTTCATGCCCGCGCCACTCGTCGTCCGCCGGCTCGCCGGCGTTGGTCTGGTCGCCGCCGCCGTTTTCGCCGCGTCCTGCAGTGACAACCCCGAGGCGCCGATCGAGGGCGCAGGTGATCCCGAGAACATCTCGCGCGTCACGGTCACGCTCTCGCCGGTCGGCGGCGGCAACGCCGTGTCGTCCGTCCGCATCGATCCCGACGGGACGCAACTCCCGCAGCCCGTGGGCGCCGCGCAGGGCACACTCGCCTTGGGCAAGGGCAAGACATACAGCGGAAGCGTCTCGCTGCTCAACGATATCGACTCGAAGAACGTCGTCGACATCACGGCCGAAGTGCGCAAGGAAGCGAATTTCCATCGCTTCTTCTACACGTTCACGTGCACCGGCGCGAGCGTGCCGGTGGCGAGTCTCGACCTCGATACGCAGGCGCCCGCACAGCCCGTTGGCCTGAATTTTCAAGTCGTCGTCGACGCGACGGCCTCGAGCACTACGAACTGCAATCTGCACGTCGAGCTCCACCACTTCGAGGCGGCGAAAGGTGATGGTCTCGGAAGCACGTTCGACACCGACCTGAGCATCGACTTCCCGGTGACCATCTCGTAACGGGGCGGTGAGCTCGAGCCAGAACCGAAAAGCGGCCGATTCGATCAGAGACGCGCTGGCGAGGAGGCCGGCGCGGCACCATCCACGTCACGATGCTCATGATGAATCTCAGACTGAGCCGCAAACCGGCGTATCGCGAGTGGGCGGTTGGAGAGAAGCGGCGCGGCGCCGATCGGACGCCTGTTCCCGTCATCCGCCTCGTCGGTGTCGGCGTTGCTGCGTGTCTCGCGGCGCTCGCGCTCGATCATTGGGCGTACGAGTCAATGGTGTACACGAACGTGTACGAGCAGGACTGGGGCCGCCTGCTTCGCATTCTCGGGTTCTGGCCCACGTGGATCATTGCCGGGCTGTGCTTGTGGCTGAACGAGCGCGACGTGACTGTCTCGGCCCGCCGGCGAGCTACGCTCCTGGTGGCGTCGCCGGCGGTGGCAGGGATTGCGGACGAGTTGCTCAAGCTTCTCCTTCGCCGTGAGCGACCGGACGCACGCCACGGCGAGTACGTCTTTCGCGCGTTCGCGGACCGGCCGTTTTCCGGCGCGGGCATCGGATCGCCGAGCAGTCACGCGGCGGTCGCCTTCGGTGCCGCGGGAGTGCTGATCCATCTCTTTCCGCGAGCGCGATGGGTGTGGCTCGCGCTCGCCGCCGGATGCGCGATCACGCGGGTGCTCGCGCGCGCACACTTTCTCAGCGACGTCGTCGGCGGCGCCATCCTTGGCCTCACGACGTCCGCATGGCTCACCGGCGTCGCTGGGCGAGGCCTGCGGTTCGACTAGAATGCCACTTTCACCTGCAACTGGACAGTTCGCGGTCGCCCCACGGACGGACCGCTGAAAAATGCTCCCTTCAGGAGGTACGTCCGGTCGAGCAAGTTTTCGATGTAGAGTTGCGGCTCCACGACGGCGCCCCTCACCGGAAGGGAGTAACCCACGGCCGCATTCAGGATCGTGCTCGGCGCGACGTGGATGCCGCGGTTGAAGTCGAACAGCCCGGTGCCAAACGAGCACCCGCACTCCGACGGATCCACCCCGTTGGTCAATCCGGTTCCGTAAATCGCGGTTCCGCTCACATACGTGCGGCCGAACGTGTAGGTCGCGCTGCCGACGAGCGACACCCGCTGGTCGTGATCGAGGTCGAACGCGGACGACGGCGGCGAATCGGGAAAGAACCCCCCAGTGATCGCGCCGAACCCATACGCGTGATTGAGCGCCGCGTTGATGTATCCGGCGACCGCCGAGTCGGGCCGAAACTCCATGACGCCCTCGATGCCGGTGATGCGGACGTGTGCGATGTTGACATCCGTGACGATCGCCGAGCCGGGGACCGTGTTGTCGTCGATGCCGGGATTGCTTCGCTTGTGATACGCCGACAGTTTGGCGACGATCCCGCCGGTGAAGAAGCGACGGATGACGCCGCCCTCGAAGAAGTCGTCCCGCTCCGGCACCGTGCCCTCGCTGACTTCGCCGCCTTGCGATGCGCTCGTGACCGCGCGTAGGTCCTCGGTGTTGGTGGGGATGAACTGGCGGCCGTAGTAGACGTACACCGTCGTCGCGGGCGACGGATAGAAGTTCAATCGTACGCGCGGACTGACTTGCGTCGCGGTGCCCGTGAACGGCGCCGTGTGCGCATCATAGCGAAGGCCTGTGCGCAGCTCGAACCACTCGGTCGGCGTGTAGGCAGCCTGCGCATAAACGCCGATGTCGTGCCCGGTCAGATCGGAGAGGGATTGCGGACCCCGCGCGCCGCTCGCATTGAACGTCGAGAAGTTTTCATGTCCGGTGACGAACGACGACAACGTGCCGACCTTGACCTCGACCGGATCGGCGGGCCGGTAGGCGTAGTCCAGCTTGATGCCGTAGATGTTCGCGTCGCGTTGCTCGGCCAGGTTGAACGTGTCTGTCAAATCCGGGAAGAAGACGAACTGCGGCTCGTCGCGCGGGTCGGCGTCGTAGCGAAGGCTCGCTCGGCGGTAGAACAATCCAACGAACAGGTCGGACCGCGTGCGGCCGCTGTCGGTCGTGCCGATCTGATGGCGCCACGCGAGGTTCACGAAGGCGTTGAGATCGCTCTGATGATCATTCTGAAATCCACCACCGGTGGAGTCGAAGGGCACGGCGAAGCGCGTGCGCGAATCGCTGATCTCGAGCGAAACCACATTGCTGACGCTCGGTGCGTACTGCACCTTCCCGAACGCGTAGTAGTCGGTGCCGTCGTTGTGAAAGTTGAGGACCTTCGACTCGGAGGAGTCGGTGGCCACGGGCTCGAGACGCATGTTGGAGAACTGCCGCGTTCCCGCCGCATAGAATCCCCACGCTCCGACGTTGTCACTCGCGCTCGCGGATTGCCCGTTGTATCCGCGCGGGCCGAGCGTCGATGCCGGGTCGTACGAGCCCCCGTTCGAGCTCAGAGTGCCGTGGAAGCCCCCGGCGGGAATCTTGGTGGTCACGTTGACGATGGCCGCGTTCCGGCCGCCGTACTCGGCGTCCCAGCCCCCCGTCTGAAAATTGATCGAGTTGACGACGCCGGGGTCGAACAGCTCGTTGAGCGATCCGGAGATGCCCGGCGGCACGGGAACGCCGTCGACGTAGTACGTGTACTCGGCGTGCTGGCCGCGAATGTGGACCTCGCCGGTGGGCGCGCGCGCCGCGCCGGCGATCGACTCCTGGAGAATCTGCGAGGTCGTGGTCGTCGGCGCGCCGTGGTAGTCGTTCTGCTTGAAGACCTGGTTGCCGGTCCGCGTATCGATCGCGATCGGCACGGACGCGATCACGTGGAACGTGGCCAGGTTCAACCCGATCGGCGACATGGCGAAGTTCATCTGCTGCGTCGCCGTCGCCGTCGCCGGAATGACGAGTGGCCGGGAGACGGGCGCGTACCCGATGAAGTGGACACTGACCGTGTATGAGCCGGGCGCGAGATTGTGAATCCTGAAACGGCCGAACGCGTCGGCGGTCGTGTTGGCGACGATGCCTCCGGCTGGCGTCGTCACGCTGATCTCCGCCGACTGCAGCGGACCGCCCGTGGCGCTGTCGGTCACGGTTCCCGTCACGTCGACGTTCGCCGCGCGGTGCCGAAGCCGCGGCTCGCCACGCGCGATCGTGAGCGGTGCGACCATCGACAAGAGCGCGAGCAGGCGACGCACCCGAGCAATACGGATCACGGTGCTCCCAGGCCAAATGAGACAGCAATGCTTCCGGCCCCTCGCGCAAACGCTAGACCGGGGGAGCATCGAAAGACGACAAGATCCACGAGTGGTCGACGAGACCCGCCGGTTGGTTCGCGCTGACGCATGGATTGTCGATCTGGTCCGTTGAGTGGACGACGGCCACAGCAACACGTGCTGCGACCGTGCGCGGGCGCCACCGATGGCGACGACAGTTCGCCGGATGGGGCTGCCCATTCAACACGCGGTAGCGTCCATTCGCTGAAGCGCCTGGCGTGTCGTCGCCATGCGTGATGAAGTTTGGCGAATGCCTCGAGCGGCGGAACACCGGCACGACAAGGCGAAGCGTTGATGAAGAGATTCGCGACATTGCTCGGTCTCGTCGTCGCACTCCGCCTCGGAGCGCAGCAGGCACAGGGGATCGCCCAATTAGGTGAGTTGGTCGAGGGTCTCGGCACGACGTCGCGCGTGTTGATGATCGGAGCGCATCCCGACGACGAGGACACGCAGCTCATTACGTATCTCGCAAAGGCGAGGCACGTGGAGACGGCCTATCTGTCCCTCACGCGCGGTGACGGCGGACAGAACCTCATCGGCAATGAGCTCGGACCCGCGCTCGGGATGATCCGCACGGAGGAACTGCTGGCGGCGCGCCGAATCGACGGTGGCCGGCAGTATTTCACCCGCGCGTACGACTTTGGATTCTCCAAGACAATCGACGAGACGTTCGCCCACTGGGCGCGGGATTCGATCCTCGAGGACATGGTGGCGATCGTCCGGGCCTTTCGTCCTCACGTCATCATCGCCGTGTTCACTGGAACGCCGGCGGACGGCCACGGCCATCATCAATTCTCCGGCGTGCTGGCGCGCGAAGTGTTCGACGCTGCCGCCGACTCCGTGCGCTTCCCGCCGTCGTCGGTCGGCGGACTCAGGCCGTGGGCGGTCTCGAAGTTCTACCGGCTGCGCCGAGGACTCGGTGACGCCGTTCGAATGAACGTTGGCGAGTGGGACCCACTTGTCGGCCGCTCCTACGCGGAGATCGCGACGGACAGTCGCTCGCAGCACCGGTCGCAGGGGCAGGGGGCCGTGTCGCAGCGCGGACCTCGGTTCGACGGTGCGCGACTCGAGGCGTCGCGCGTCTCTCGCGTCGAGGGCGACACCACGCTGTTCGCCAGCATTGACACGGGTTGGTCACGCTTCAAGTCGATTGCTCTGCGACCGCAGGCCAGAAACGCGCTCGATTCGCTCGGCATCGCCGAACGCGACGTGAGGCGACGAATCGATCTCGCCGGCGCGTCGACGATGGTCGCGCCACTCGCCGCGTACGTGCGGCTGGTGGCTCGTGCCGCGGCAGACATCTCCTGTACCGCGCACCCTGCGGTGCCGGACTCCGGAAGATCGTCCTGCGACGCCGCAACGGGCGATTTCGCACTCGCGCTGGAATCGGCGCGGCGCCGCGGGACGCAAGCGCTGCTCACCGCAGCTGCCGTCAGCGTCGAGGCGACAGCGCCACGAGCGCTCGTGGCAGAAGGCGATTCCATTCCGGTCACCGTGTCGGTCTACAACGCGGGAAAAACCGCGCTTGCCGTCGAGCGAGTGACACTCATTTCCAACGGCGGCGCCGCACAACCGGAGCGACGCATCGTCTTTCCGGACAGCATCGCGCGCCAGGTGCTCACCTTTCGCGCTGACACGTCGCCGACAATGGCCTGGTGGCTTCGTCGTCCGCTCCGCGACGACATGTTTCAACAGCCGCTCGCCGAAATGATTGCCGGCGAGGACCGGTTGCAGGACTCCGGCGCCGAGGCGACGCTGAGCATCGCCGGGACGCGAGTGGTGGTGAACACCGGACCCGTGGTCTTTCGATTTGCCGATCGGGCGCGAGGAGAGATTCGCCGGCAGCTCGCGACGGTTCCCGAGATTGCGGTGTCGTTGGAACGCGAAGCGGAGTACGCGCGCGCCGATGTTCCGTTGGACCGAAGGATCGTCGTTCACGTCGCCAATGGCGGCGCGAACCCCCGCGATGTGGAGGTGTCGCTCGTGCTGCCGAGCGGCCTTCGGGCAGACACCGCGGCGCGGCATGTCGCGCTCGGGCCACTGGGGCACGCGAGTCTCGATTTCCGCGTGACCGGTCGACTTGCGGCAGGTCGGCATCAAATCGTCGCCATCGCCAAGAGCCATGGCCGCGAGTTTCGCGCCGGATTCATTTCGATCGACTACGAGCACATTCGCCCGCAGCGTTTCTATCGTCCGTCGACCATGCGGATCGAGGCCGTACACGCGGCGTACTCGAATCTCCGCGTCGGCTATGTCCGCGGCGTCGGCGACAACGTGATGCCGATGCTCGAGCAGCTCGGGATCCCAGTCGTCGAGCTGGATCGAAGCGCGCTCCCTCAGCTCGACCTCTCCACGTTCACGACGATCGTGCTCGGACCACGCGCGTACGAGGCGGACTCCGCGGCGCTGCTCCTGAATACGCCGCTGCTCATGCGCTTCGCCGCGCGCGGCGGCACCATCGTCGCGCAGTATGGACAGCTCGAGATGGCGCAACCGGGGATTCTTCCGTACCCGATCAGCTACGCGGGGCGCACGGCCGATCGCGTCACGGATGAACATGCCGCCGTGCGGGTGCTCGATCCGCGATCGCCGTTGCTCTCGGCGCCGAACGCGATCACGCCCGCGGACTTCGACGGCTGGATTCAGGAACGCGCGCTCTACATGCCGCGAACGTTTGACAAACAGTACCACGCCATTCTCTCGTTGAATGACGCGGGCGATCCGCCCAACGACGCCGCGGTGCTGGTCGCTCACGTCGGAAAGGGGACGTACATCTATACGACACTCTCCTTTTTTCGGCAGCTCCCGAACGCGAGTCCGGGGGCGGCGCGTCTGTTCATCAATCTGCTTGCGGCAGGTCAGCAGCGCGCGCTGCGGTAAAGGAGCGCGTGAAATGGAGTGCGGATCAGGGCCGGGTTTCGCCACGAGGACGTATGTTGCCGAACGGGCTGACGTCGAACTCGAAGGGGTTGGCGCTGGAGACGACTGCCTTGTAACAGCCAGGTTGCAGCGACTCGGGACCGGCGCGGATCGAAAAACCGGGCAAGATCTGTCCGTAGCGAACGCGAACGGGCATCGTTCGACTTCCATCCGCGGCGATCACCCATAGCGCGCGATCGTCGCCACAACCCAGGACGCTCAAACCGTAGATCAACCCGTGCGCGCTGGTGCCGTCGGCGCCCTCGATGATGAACACGAGCGAGTCGCGCGTGCTTCCTGGGGCCACAAGAATCCGGTTCTCGATCGCACACGCCATGAGTGTCGTCGCCATGACTGCGGCGGATCCGCGCACTATGGCGTTCACGAAAATCAATTGGCCATCGCTGGCAAAATGTACGGGAGTGCCGCGCGACGACCAATTGACCGTCTGGAAGGTGCGAACCAATACCGGATCAACGGCCTTCCGGTGTCTGGATTTCAATTGTTGACGCGTGCGGACCGATCGGCGGATCGCGAACGCAACGACTGCGACAGTGAAGCATTACGCAACCAACTCCCCTCCGGCCCGCCGACCTACGTTACGTAACGAGCAACTGGCCGCTGCGCCCGGCCCTCTCGCTCTGTGCCCAGAGCCCCATCCGGGTGCAACGACCAGCTGATGTAGATGACCGAAGCCTACCGCTGGCGCCGACGCGCGACCGGTCAATTCAATGAGCGGCGCGGGGCAGAGAACAAGCGGGCAGGCGTGAGACGTCAGCGTTCGTGGCAGTTGCAAACGCCAAATCCGTGGAATCGGTGGAAGCCGGGATGTGGGTGTCATTTATGCAGCGGACCACGAAGTCCGTTCCATCTGATGTTCCGCGCTTCTGTCTCAGCTTCGCCGCTCAATGTCGCGCATTCCGTCTGCCCTCATCACGATCGTGGTCGGCTTGTCCGCGTGTGGGCACGGCGATATGACATCGCCAGGCGGGTCACCTGGCATGGCGGGTGCGCCGTGCGCGCCAGGCGGTACGCTCAAGCTTGCCGTCGCACAAGCCGCGCGCGTCGATTGCAGTCAGGGCGGAACGACGGTTTCGCTCGCCGGGAACGGGGCGAGCTATCTGGTCGTGCCACAGTTCGCGGTCGACCTGGTTCCCAACAACCTGGTTGCGTACCGCCTCAGCTCCGTCTCGGCCGCATCAGCCAACATCAGTTCACTCGCGGCATCGTCAAGCCCTTTCGCCGCGATTCAACCTGCTCTGGGAACGCCGATGCCCGGGGCGGCGCAGCGCACCTTTGATCGAATACTGCGAGAGCGTGCCGTTCTCCAAACGACCTCCGGCGCATGGCGTTCGCCCGCACACGTCGCAGGCGTTCGGGCCAGCCTCGCTTCCGCCGCGGTTCCCGCGCTCGGCTCAACTCGCGCGTTTCGCGTTCTCGCCAGCACGACGGGAGCCGCCTTCACATCCGTGACGGCGCAGTTGGCGTTCGCGGGAAACAACGTGCTGCTGTACATCGATACCCTCGCCCCGGGCGGAGGCTTCACGCCCGCTCAATTGCAGGCGTTCGGAACGCTCTTCGATCAGACGCTCTATCCCATAGACACAGCCGCCTTTGGACCGCCCACTGATGTCGATCAGAACGGGCGTGTGATCATGCTGATGACGCCGACCGTCAACGCACTCACCAAGGCGGCCGATTGCCGTACGAATGGCTTCGTGGCCGGCTTCTTCGACGAGGAGGATCTCGGCGGAGCCGCGGCCGACACCAACTCGAATCACGGCGAGATCTTCTACTCGATCGTTCCGGACCCCAACGCTGTGAGCAGCTGCGCTCACACTGCCGCAGTCGTCGGCCTCACGGTGCCGGCGACGTTCATGCACGAGCTCCAGCACCTCATCTCTTTTTCGCAGCATTTCGTCGTGCATCGCGGCCTCCCCGAGGATGGCTGGCTCGACGAAGGACTGAGCATCGTCGCGGAGGAGCTGGGGTCGGTTCACTATGAGCAGCAATGCCCGGGTACCGCGTGTCGCACGGACCCGTCGCAGATCTTTCCCGATTCATCGCAGGGGTTTGTGCAGGGATTCTTGTTCGACTCCTACTCATATGGTCTTTTCCCGGACACCGCGAGCGTCACACTCCATAGCGATTCGGACGGGGGTTTTTCGTGGCGCGGCGGGGACTGGCTGCTCATGCGCTGGCTCGGTGACCAAATGGGTCAGAGCCTCTATCGAAAGCTCGACGAAAACACCGCGACCGGCGTCGCGAACATCGAGAGCGCGTCGGGGCAGTCGTTTCCAGTACTCTTCGCGAACTTCGGTCTGGCTCTGGTGACAGACAGTCTCCCAGGGCTTCCGCGCACGACAGCACCGTCCGCCGACCGATTCGTTACGCGTAACATGCGTCAGGTCTGGTCGCGATTATTTGCGACGTCAGCCAGTACGCTGATCCCTCGCCCGTTTCCAATCGCGATCGCCGCGATGACGGCCGACACGACACGCCGCACGATGGTCCCCGGCACGAACGCATATTTTCGGCTCGATACGCCCGCGGGCACGGCGACTGTCTCCGTGCAATTCGCCGCACCGGGTGCTGTGGCGCTGTCGTCTCGTCTGAAGCCGCAGCTTGCGATCTTCAGGCTGCCGCCAGGGCAGTAAGTATGCGAGCGTTCAGCGACGCGGACTGAGGCCCTTGCTCAACGGAGCTCGTCGTCCCGCGGCCGAAGCAACAGCATCGGCACGCGCGAATTGCGCCTGACCGCGTCGGCCACGCTGCCGACGATCACCCGCTCCAGCACCCGATGCGCGTGCGTCGTCATCGCGATGAGGTCGATGTCGTGATGCTTCGCGTAGTCGACGATCGCGGCTGCCGGTTGCCCGTCAACGACGGCGAAGGTGTGCACGGCCGCGGCATGTTGCCGGAGGTGTTTCGCCATGTTTGTCAGCTGCTCGGTCGACGTCTTTCCGACCTCCGCGGGGTCGAGGACACGCAACACCGTAATCTCTGGATGGAGGAGCACTGAAAGCGCGGACACCGACGGCAGGATTTGCGACGCAAAGGCAGAGCTATCCAGCGGGACGAGCACGCGCCTGATCTCGACCGGCGAGTCGAAGGCGGGAACGCTCGCCTCCGGATGGACGACGAGCACCGGAACGTGCGTCCGTCGCGCGAGCGTGCGGACGACACTCCCGAACAGCAGGTCGTCGAGGCGCGCACCGTCGTGCGTCGCCATGACGATCAGATCGACGCCGGCTTCGTGGAAATGCTCGGCGAGCGCCGACGGCACCGTGCCGTCGAGGATCGTTGTGCTGCTCCGCACGCCCAGCTTGGCAACCGCGTCTGCGAGTCGTCCGAGGCGTTCTCGCACGACCGCCCGCGCCTGCTCCGTCGTCCCCGTCGGCACCGCCGGCGCGCCGTATATCTCGGCGCCGAGCGGGGCAGGAACCATCACATGGACAAGATCGATGTCGCAGTGCGCTCGGCGGGCAAGCGAGACGGCCCACTGGAGCGCGTGTTGGCTCTCCGTAGTGCCGTCGAGCGGCACGCCGATCCGTCGGTATGGTCCCTGATCGCTCACCGCGCGTGCCGTGGCGGATCTATTGTGAACGCAAAGGTGCCGGCTGTCGCATGGCCGTCCGGCCCGGCGGTTCGCCATTTCACGGTATACCTGCCGGCGAACAGGGTCGTTGCAATCTTTGCGCGAATCTCGAGCTTCGTGTCTCCGTGCTCGATGCCGCCGAGCTTGACCACCTTTCCTGTCGAGTCCGCGAGCACCAGCGTGGTGAACGGAAGCTCCGGCGACTCGGAGTACCAGAGCCGCAGGCGGGTGGGGATTGTCGTCACGCGACCGTCGATCGGTGGCTCGGCACGCGTCAAGGTCGCGTGCATTGCGGGCGCGATTGGCCTCATCGTGGCGATCGCGGACAGGAACACGGCAGAACGTACGGACGTGAGCATCATGGAATACTCAGAGGAGAGTGGAGGAAATGGTGAGAGCCAGAGCGATCATGGTCGCGCCTGGCCGCTGAGCCGAACCGCGCCCTGGGGCGTGACCTCAAACGAGAGGGCTGGTGCCTCCGAGACGATCATTCGGTAGCAGCCGCTGCTCAGTCGTTCCGGTCCGACCGTCGCGCCGAATCCTGGAATCACCTGGCCGTATCGCATGCGATCGGGAAGATGCTGACGCGGTTCTCGAGCGCGCAGCTCGTGCTGACGATCGCGACGAGAATCATCGCGCAGCTGATACGCAGGCGCCAAGGAGAATGCGGGCTCGTCATTGCGACGTCGAAGTCTAAGGGCAGCTGGGTGAAGCGCAGGCGAGTGCCGGTGGACGGCTGCCGACAGCCGTTGATCGGCCGGATCGCGCCGTCCGCTGGACTTATCGCTTTCCTTATGTTCGCCGGTTCGAGGTTGAAGGGGCGCCCCACGGTGCACGCAGCTCGGGCTACCTTTTTCCTATCGCACGGTGACTGATCGCGAGCAGGCCCCATCGACCAACCCGGCGACGAGCGTCGGCGGGAACGACGACGTGCACGACACCGGGGCCGTCGATCCGCAAGACATCGGCCGAGTCTTTGCCGTGCTCGCATGTGCCATGGCAGTCGCCGCGCACGTGTGGGAGCCCTGGCCTGGCGTGAGCGTAATCGGCCTCGTTGGCACGATCGCCGGCGGGTGGCCGATCTTCGTCGAAGCGATCGAAAGCATCAGAGAGCTTCGCATGACGATGGAGCTCTCGATGACCATTGCGCTCCTCGCGGCGCTGGCCATCGGCGAATACTTCACGGCGTTGCTGATCACCGCGTTCGTACTGGCCGCCGAGATTCTCGAGGAGCTCACGGTGGGTCGCGGGCGGCGGGCGATTCGCCAACTCCTCGATTGGCTTCCGCGAACGGCGACGGTTCTGCGCGGCGGGCCGCCGGCCGAGATCCCGCTCGGCGACGTCCGAACGGGCGAGCTCGTGATGATCGCGCCGGGCGCGCTGATCCCAGTGGACGGCGTCGTCGTGACCGGTCGCTCGTTCGTCGATCAAGCGGCGATCACCGGCGAGTCCACGCCGGCTGAAAAGGTCGCGGGGGTCGCTGTGTTCGCGGGAACGATCAATCAGACCGGCGCGCTCGAGGTGATGACCGAGCGCGTAGGAGGCGAGACGAGCTTCGGAAAGATCATCGACGCGGTGGAGCGGGCCGAGCGATCACGCGCGCCGATTCAGCGAGCGGCCGATCGATACGCCGGCTACCTCGTGTACTTCGCCCTCGCGTGCGCGGTGCTCACGTTCGTCATCACGCGCGACGCACGGTCCACGATCTCGGTCATCATCGTCGCGGGTGCGTGTGGCATCGCCGCCGGAACGCCGCTCGCCGTGTTGGGCGGCATCGGGCGCGCGGCGCGCGAGGGCGCGATCATCAAGGGTGGTCGCTTCCTGGAGGCGTTATGGGCAGTGGACGTCGTGGCCTTCGACAAGACTGGCACCGTGACCGTCGGGAGTCCGACGGTGACCGCGATTCGCCCGGCTCGCGGTCTCTCCGAGTCGATCGTGCTGGAGTCGGCGGCGATTGCGGAAGCGCGCTCGGAGCATCCGCTCGCGCGCGCGATTCTCCGACGCGCCGGCGAGCACGGCATCGCCATCGTCCATCCCGACAGCTTCGACTACACGCCGGGGCGGGGCATCGTCGCGCGAATCAACGGCGACGAGATCGTGGCAGGCAACCGCGCGCACGCGTCGGGGCATGGCGCCTTCGAGACGCCGTCGCCGGAGCTGCTGCCGGCGACGGAATCGGAGGTCACGATCGTTCGCGGCGGAAAAATGCTCGGCACCATTCTCGTGGCCGACGCGATCCGCCGCGAGGCGCCGGATGCCGCGCGCGCGCTGCGCGAGATGGGAATCAAAACGATCCTGCTGACGGGAGATAGTCGCGCGATCGCCGACACGGTTGGCAGTTCGCTCGGACTCGACGACGTGTTCTCGGAATTGCTGCCCGACGCAAAGGTTGCGACGATCGCGCGGCTCGGCGACGAGGGGCGCGTCGTCGCCATGGTCGGCGATGGCATCAACGACGCGCCCGCGCTCACCGAAGCCGCGGTCGGCATCGCGATGGGATCGGGCACGGACGTTGCGCGCGAGAGCGCGGACGTCGTGCTGCTGGGCAACGATCTTTCGAAGCTGGTGGAGACGATTCGCATCGCCCGTCGCGTGCACGCGATCATCCGGTTCAACGTCGCGGGGACCGTTGCCGTGGACGCCGTCGGCGTCGCGCTGGCCGCGTTCGGCGTGCTCAATCCGGTCATGGCCGCCGTCATTCATGTGGCCTCTGAGCTGGCCTTCATTCTCAACTCGGCGCGACTGTTGCCGGCAGCCGCTAAGCAGGGCGCCTGACCATCAATCGAGGTGACGGTGGCGTGTGACGATTCCGTATCCGCACATCCGTCCCGAGATCATTCGCATCGGTCCGTTCGCGATTCGCTGGTACGGCGTGATGTACGTCATCGGCTACGTCGTGGGCGCGGCCGTTGCGCGCGGCCGGGTTCGGCGCGGCATGGTGCCCTTCGACGAGCAAGCGGTGGATGCACTCATCGGCTACCTCGTCGCCGGAATGCTGCTCGGCGCACGCCTGGTGTACGTGTTCGTCTACGACTGGCCGCACTACGCCGCGGATCCGCTGGATGCGTTTGCCTTCTGGCACGGCGGGCTGTCGTTCCATGGCGCAGCGGCCGGGATGGCGATCGCAGCGGCCGTGTTCGCGCGACGGCGGCGCATTCCTTTTTTCACGATCGCCGACACAGTTGCGCTATCGGGAACGCCGGGGTTGTTCTTCGGCCGGTTGGGCAACTTCATCAATGGAGAGCTGTACGGTCGTCCGACGAGCGTCCCGTGGGCGATGGTGTTTCCGTCGGATCCGGCACACCTTCCGCGACATCCATCGCAGCTGTATGAAGCGATCCTGGAAGGGCTCGTGCTCTTCGCGCTGTTGCGAACGCTGGAGCGCGTGAGCGCACGCAACGGCTGGTATCGCCCCGGACTATTGACCGGTGCGTTTCTCGTCGGCTATGGCCTGATCCGATTCTCACTGGAGTTCACGCGCCAGCCCGACGTCCAGCTCGGGTTCGTGCTCGGGCCGTTCAGCATGGGGCAGCTCCTTTCATCGCTGATGATCCTGATCGGCGTCCTCACATTCATCGCGGTGTACGCGCGGGATTCCCTCAGCAGTCGTGACAGGGGCAACGACAGTGTCCCTGATGCACGCCACGACGCAAGCGAACGTTGAGGAGATGCGCCGCGATGATGAACGATGCTGCCGCGAGGACCGCGATCCACTCGACGCGCGCCGGAGGCTCGAGCACGCGCACGACCATGAGCGCGGTGAAGCCTGTCACGAACAAAACGAGCGTGCGCGGATCGCGGTGTACCGCGCGATAGGAGTGACCAAGGCTGATGACGCCGAGCGCGAGAGAAAGGAGCGCGAACGCCCATTCGAGCGTCGCGCCGACAAAGTGGCGGTTGGCGAGTGGAAGCAGTGGCAGCAAGAACGGCGACAGTGCGCAATGGACCGCACACGCGAGTGAGGTTCCGGTTCCGGCGCGGTCGAGACGATCGGCGTGCATGAGAAGAAGCTGATCGTCGCGCGCGCCGCGCGTGGCCGGATTCTCACGGACGGCCACGCGGGCGGCACCACCAGACCACTCGCGCGATGGCTGGACGATGTGCAGCGAGTGCGCCCTATTGCCGTCGCGCGCAGCGACACGTACAGCGTTCGCGGCTGTCCGGGCGAGACGACGTCGCCCGCGACAAGCTCCGGATAGGAACGATCGAACACGTTGCGAACGCCTACGTCGGCCTCCACCGCGCGGAACGTCCACGCAGCACTGACGTGCGCCAGGCCATACCCGCCCAGCACGACCCCTGGTTCGTCGAACGGCGAGTACGGTCCAACCCAGTTGCCGGCCACGCGAAGACGCCACGGCGCCGTACTCGGGGCAAGGTCCAGCGCGGCGATGCCGACATATTTCGACGTGTTGTACACGCGGAGTCCATCGAGCACGTCCGGAGCGCCGCCGTCCTCGGGAACCGCGGCCAGACTGCGATAGCGCGCATCGTTGAACGTCACATCGCCGGAGATGGTGAGGAGCCGCGGCGCAACGGGCGCCCGCCATTCCACTTCGAGGCCTTGGCGCCGGCTCGCGCCGCCATTCGTCGCCTCCAACGTGACCGGGTTGAAAGTTTGCTCATTGCTGACGTCCATCCGAAAGAGCGATGCGGTGGCGCCGGCGTCGCCGTGATCGAGCTTCACGCCAACCTCGTACGCCATCTCCGTGATCGGAGCGAGCGTCGGATCGCTGATCACACCATCCGTCGAGCGGAATCCCCGCGAGACGTTGGCGAACGCCCCGACGAGCGATGACAATCGCACCAGCCCGCCGACCTTGGGCGAGACGACGCCGTGCGTGGCGCTCGTCACGACGTCGCCGTCGGGGGCCGATCGCGTCCCGAGGACGTCGTATCGAGCGCCGAGGTCGAGGCGGAATCGGTCCGTGAGGTTCCAGAACGACTGCACGAACGGAGCGCCGGAGAGCTGCCGGCCCGTGACGAGCGACGCGGCAGAGTCGCGCGCGCGGCTCGTCGTGAAGTAGTTCTCGTAGTGTGAACGGTCCCAGCGAGTTTCAATTCCTGCCGTGACCTCGCCGTGCGACGGAGACCACGTGATCGCGCTCGTCAGGCCGGCGCCGGCGCGAGCATCCTCTTCCTCGGTCTGGCTGCCCGACCCCTCGAAGCGCCCGCCCGCGGGCGGAATCGTCAGGAAGAGTTGCCACCGTCCCTGTGTCGCGTACGCCGTCGTTCGCCACACGGCGCTGCTGGTGAGCACACGCAGGCTGACGCGCTCTTGCGCGCGCCGCTTGTACCCTCCGTCCGTGGGATTCGAGACGATGTCGTACTGGTGCGCCGCGAACTCGTCCTCGCTGAGAAAACCCGGCGAGTTCCAGTTCCCGCCATAGAGCTCCGCGCCGGCATCGACCGTCATTCCATGCCCCAGGTCGTGCACGAGGCGCGCGTGTCCCTGCGCGACGTCGTTGCGCGCGTTCGGCCGAAACCCGTCTTCACGCTCGTAGCGAGCTCCCAAAACGCCGCCGCCGTCGATGCCGTGATCGAATCCGGTCAGCAGCATCGCATCCGCGCGTCCGAACGAGCCCCCCGACGCCGTGATCTCGGTGCCGCGCATACGCTCGAGAGTCCGCACGTTCACGGTACCGGCCAGCGCGAAGTTGCCGAAGAGCGCGCTGGTGGGCCCTCGAATCACGTCGATGTCCTGGATCCCTCCAGGAAAGAGCACCGACCAATCATTATATCCCTCGGCGTGGCCGTTCATCGGCTCGTTGATCGGGACGCCGTCGACCCACAGCGCGAGGTCGGTCGCGTGATCGGAGCTGAAGCCGCGCAGCGACGCATCCGACGCGAAGCCGGGCCCTTGCCCCTGCTGGTGCACCTCGAGTCCCGCGGTTTCCCGAAGCAGCTCGTACGGGCTGTTCGCGGGTGTGCGCCGAATCATCGCGGCGTCGACATGCGTCGCGGTGAGCGGCTCCGAGCGCTGCGCCGGCGTCGCGACGATCGAAACCGCGTGCAGCAGGCGCGCCGAGTCGGCGCGAGCGGAGTCGCGGCGAGTCGCCCGAACGGTATCCTGTCCATGTGCCGCGCCGGCGATCCAAATCAGAAGAGCCACCGTCGTCGCCGTGCGACGACGCGCGGAAGTAGATGCGGTGGGCATCGAGACCTCTGTAAGAGAAGACGAATACGGATCGAGGACACATCGGTGTCGTCTCGAACCGGAATCGAGCCCGTCGTCGATTGTCGAGGACGGGCCGAGATCGCCGACGCGCCAATCGAGGCGCGTCGCGGCGTCAGCTACTTACGAGAGAGCTCCGGGCGGCGCAGTGGCGAAGGGCAGCGAGTGCTCGACGCGGCCGACGATGGACTCGCGGAGCTCCGGAATCGCATCCTCTCGCGCGGCCACGGCGGACGCGAAGTCGATCCCCGTCGGGTCGAACAAGACTCCGACGCTGGCGGCGCAGCAACAGCCGAGACACGTGCACTCATGGTGAGCGCCGTGTGAGTCGCCCGACTCGTGGGGCGCCGCCGCTGCCGCGTGCTCCGCGGCATGCGCGCCGAGACCGTCGTGCGCGCGGCCGCCACCATGGTGCATCGCGTGCTCCCCGCGCTCTGAGTACGGGCAGAGCCGATTGCCGGAACCGGCGGCGACGACCGCCAGAAACCAGGGTGCGAAGAGCAGTGCAAACAGTCGAGACGCGCGCGAGCGGCGCATGGGTGTGAGACTAGGGTCGCGCTCGGGGATGGTCAACAGCCAATAACGCTAAGAGTCAAACGGTACGGACATCGTCGTCATTGGCATGAGTAGTACCGGTCGATGCACCAATGAACCATCTGGACGAGCAGCGAATCGATCGGGGTGAGTCGCGCGTCGCGGTCGATGACGAACCGAGACGGCCGGATGCCGGCGTCGCGCGCGAGCTGCTTCACGCCGACGATCACGCGTTCGGGAGCCCGGCCGAGCCGCTTTTGTTCGTCGACGAAGGCGAACACGAGCTCGCGCAGCGCGCCCCGGTCGGCTGAATCCGGCGGCATCCGGATGACGCGCAGCGCCTGTTGGAGTACGTCTCCTGCATTCGCGGTGGGCATCGGACCTCGCACGAAAGGGCCCCGCCCGCGGCGCAAAACCCGTGCAGCCGGTGTGATCTACGTCACTAAAAAACCACAGCGTCGGCTGTGGTCACTCGGCCGGCGTCAGTGCGGCACGGTGGGTCGAGACGCGGCCGCAGACGGTGACGGCGGCCCTGTCGCGCCCTGCTCCGGTGGGAGATACATCGCGCTGTAGAGCGCCGCGTCCCAGGCGTTGTGAATTCCGACGAACAGGAGCACGAGCACGACCGACGCAACGACATAGAGTGCGGTCTGCGTCGCGCGTTGAAGGATGATCGCGGCGACGAGCAAGCCGACGTACGACGCGCACGGAAGGATTCCGTGCCAAAACCAGTCCTCCGCCACCGGCTGGTAGGGGTCGAATCGCGCGATCCGCCAAATGGCCATGATCGTGACCGCGACGCCCCCAAGCGCGCACAGCCCGAGCAAAGCGGCGAGGCTCGACAGTCCGTCCCTCGGCATCATGATGATCGCCGAGATGAGGAGCACGCAGCCGAAATGGACGATCGATGGCGAGGTGAATGCGCCCAGTCCCCGGGACGCTGCCGCGCGCATTCGGTCGGCGGCAAGCGCGACGACGACGAACAGCAGGCCGGTCAGGGCGCCGCCGGATGATCCGACGATGACGTAGAACGTTTCCCAGCGAGCGAGCGGCAGTGCGTCGGCCGGCATGAGCGCCTCGTTTCTAAGATGCGCTCCATCATAACGCCCCGCTTTCGTTCCGAAAGGCTGGCCTGACCGGAGCGTTACTCTCATCGCGTGACGGCGACGTCGCCGTACGTGATCGACTCGAGCGACAGCGTGAGCGAGAAGCGCGAGAACTTCGTTTTCAAGAGGACCGGCAGCCGGCGCTCGTCGTTCGTGAACCACACCTGCGCCTCGCCGTTCTCCGAGAAGATGCCGCCGGTCTTGATCGTCGGCCGAACGATGGTCGTGACGAACGTCCCGGCGCCGACCGACACCGTGTCTTCGCGGAGGCCCGTCAACACGACCGGATTGCGGTCGGGCATGAAGTAGCGGTCGTCGCGCCGCGTTTCGCCGACGCGCACGCCCGCAGCGCGCACGGCATATATGAAGGAGCCGTCGTCGAGCGGATTGGCAACCGTCGGCTTCGCGGGTTCGTCGTTCTTTCGATACAGCCCGCTCTCCGGCATGATCTCGTACGTCGTGTTGCGCGAGTACCTGCCTTCGGAGATCTGCTGTCGGTGACGGAGCGACGACAACGTCGCCACGTCGATCCAACTTTCATACCGATCGTGCACGCGGAAGAGCGGAATGCCGCCATCGACCGCGAAAGTCACGTGGTATGCGGCGCGCCCGCGCACCGTGTCGATTCCTTCCACGCGCATTCGCGCCGAGCCGGCCGGGATCACGCCGAATTTCGCGTGAAACACCAACTCTTCGCCCACCGCGAACGGCACGGGAGCGAACGGCGGTCCCGACTCGGCCGTCGCGGTCTGCGCGGAAAGGGGCCCTGCTATGAAGAGCGCTGTCGCACAGATCGTCGCGGCGCGCATGAGAAAACTATGATGGCGAAACATGGAACGTGCGAAACGGGGGCAGGGAGGCGCCCGGCGTCGAGCGCCTCCCTGGGTCGCTCAACTGCCGTTAGAAGCCAAACGTCAATCCGGCCGCGAACTGGACATCGTTCCGCGTGTGGCGGTCCTGGAGCTCACCGCGGAACCCCTTGAACCACGTCATGTTGTCGCGCGCCTCGACGCGAACCCCGACTCGCCCGCTGGACGGCCCGACGTCGAGCCCGATCGCACCGAAGGCGAGTGGATTCGTCTGGGCGCTCGAGCCCGGGACGTTGCGAAGATCGTACGTCCGCGCGCCGCCGCCGACCGCGGCGAACGGCCGCGTCACGACGGGCGATCCGGACGTCAAATCGTCCAGCCGGCCCTCGACGGCGAGGTCGTACTGATAGAGATCGAGCTTGGGTCGCGGCGAGGTCGTCTTGTCTTCGCTCGGCGACCAGGCGAACGAGCCGAGCACGGCAAAGTTCGAGTTGAGGGTGTAGGACGCCTGTCCGCCAACGAGCACGGCATTCTCGAGCACATCGTGCTCGTCACCGGTGGCGACCAGCGCGCCGACGACGGGCCGAACGTTGATCGCGTGCTGGACGGGCGTCTGCGCTCCGGCGCGCAGGGCGAAGGCGGCGAGCGCCGTGAGCGCCACGAGGGCAAGGCTGTGGCGGAGGGTGGTTGGGCGGAGCGCGGCCGGAGCAGTCACGGCCGAGGAATCGGGATTGATGCTGCGAGACATCTGATGGATCTCCTTCGACACGATCGTCGAATCTGAACCTCGAGTGAATACAGCAGCGAACTGTTCCTTCCTTCGAGCGGCCGGGGCGGGCTGAAGCACACTGGTGAAACCGCGCGCGACGTGTCTCATTTACGTGAGCTCAGCGATCGACCGACCGAGCCCGTAGAAGGAACAACGGGTGGTACCGATCGGTAACATCCCTATGTTACCGACCAGTAACATCAGAGTCAAGTCAGAACCTTCGTGCCCCGCGACGATGCCAGCACAGCCACCGCGCGACCGGATCCTTGCCGCCGCCGACGATTTGTTTCGGCGGGTCGGCATTCGCGGCGTCGGCGTGGACGCCATCGCGGCGGCGGCGGACACGAACAAGATGACGCTCTACCGTCACTTCGAATCGAAGGACGCGCTCATCGCGGAGTGGGTGCGCGGCATCATCGCGGGGAAAGAGCAGTCGTGGGACGAATTGGTGGCGGCGCATCCGGGCGATCCGTCGGCACAACTCGTCGAATGGAGCCGCAGAACGGCCGCGACGCTCGCCGAGCTGGAGGAGCGGGGCTCGCCGCTGCACAACGCGCTGGCCGAGCTGCCCGAGCCGGATCATCCGGCGCGCCGCGTGATCGACGAGTACCGCCAGCGAGAGCACAAGCGGATTCTCGCGCTGTGCCGTGAGGCGGGGTTCGCGGAGCCGGAGCTCATGGCCGACCAGTTCTACTTTTTGCTCGAGGGCGCGCGGTCGTGCGTCGCCTGCATCGGGCTCAAGCGGGTCGGGCAGCATCTCATGCGGCTGGTCGACGTGATGGTGGGGACAAAAGGCGTCGGTCCCAACGCGAAGGTTGGCGGGGCGGTGAACCCACCTGCATCCGCGGCCCGCGGGGCACCGAGCCGCAAGCGCTCGGGCAGCTGAGCCGGCGCCGAGCGCCGCGAGGTTCGACATTCCGATGTCGATTTTGCGATGCTCCATTCGTCGATAGGATGAGACAACACATCCGACCGACAGTGGAGGGCGTTGCATGTCCGTTTCGATAAGTCCAAAGTCGCGGGTCGCCATCGTGTATGCGGGAGCGGGCCCGACTTCGTACAGCATAGCTGCCGAGATCGCCGCGAAAGCCTGGGATACTGGCGCCGACGTTCGGGTTCGGCGGATTGGAGAACCATTGGCACCGCATGACGGCGCGACATCGCCGGAGTGGCTCGATGTGTTGGACTGCGCGTCGGACATCCCGGAGGCCGTCGAAGCGGATTTCGAGTGGGCGGATGTGGCATTGATCGTGTCGGGCGTGTGACGCTCGCGAAACCGCTCGGGGCCGCCACGGCCAAGCGTCCATGCCGCCGTCGTATGGCGTACTGATTGCCCATCTCCACCGTACGAGGGCAATCCGCCGTACGAGGTAGTGACGATGAGCAAGCGACAGAAGAGGAAAGCTTCCGGCGATCCGCCGGTGGACGACAGCCGACGCGAGAGTGGCCAGCCCGGTGGAGGCGCCGGCCGGCGCGACGAGGTCGGACCGACGGGCGTATATCCGATGTCGGGCGGACTGCCGCCTGGTAAGCACCCGGAGATTCGAACACCCGCGGAGTGGGGCCAGGGTGATCGCGGCGCGGAAGGCTACAACGACGCCGGCGGATCCGAGCTCGTGTGGCGCGATGGGCAACTGCTGGGCGGCTTGACAGCCGGCCCCAATGGCGAGCCGACGATCGACATCCACGGGCACGATACGCCCGACGAGCACAAAGCAGATCTCGCGGGCGACGATACGGAGCGCTCGAAGCGCAAGCCGAAGAAGTGACGACGTAGCCGAGTCGCGCGGCGGACGTCGCGTCACTTTGCTGTACGATTACGTACTCGCGACTTCGAAGTCGCGATGGTGTTTTGCACTTACATGTGCGCGCGCCGAGTGTATCTTCTCGCTCGTTTGGTCGCTCCTTGAGCGATCGCGGCCTTGTAGGCCAATTCATCCGCCGCCATGCGGGACCCCGCGAGCCTTCGGTCCTCTTCCGTCTGTCGATTGATGGGTGCTTTGCACTCTTTCGATGGACGAGAACGCCATGGCGTTGCGAGGCGACGGATCGAGAGCGCAGGGCCGACCGCGGCGGGGCGCCGCCGGCCGCTCCAAGCGGCAAGGCGTCGACAGCCAGGGCGCGCCGAATGGCGATCCACTCGCGCCACAGACGCCGTCCGGTTCACAGAACCACGATCACGCGACCAACGCCCGTCTGTGGTCCGGCGGAAATCGCATTCTCGCGGCGCTTCCGCCAGATGAGTCGATCCTCATCAGCAAGAGTCTGAGTCCGATTGCCCTCGCGTCGGGCGAGGTGCTGTACGAGCAGCATTCGCGGATCGACCGAGTGTATTTCCCCGACACGGCCGTCGTCTCCCTCCTCAGCCGAATGTCGAACGACGCGGTGGTCGAGGTCGGCACGATCGGCAATGAGGGGGCCGCGGGACTCAGCCTCTTTCTTGGCGCCGACGTGTCAGTTCCCGAAACGCTGGCTCAAGTTCCGGGAGACGCGCGGCACATGACGTCGGCCGACTTTCGAGCGGCGATCGAGCGACTGCCGGCGTTTCGATCCATCGTTGCGAAGTGCATGCACGCGTTCATCACGCAGGTGTCGCAGACGGCGGCGTGCAACCGGCTGCACGGCATCGAACAACGGTGCGCGCGGTGGCTGCTGCTGACGCACGATCGCGTCGGCGGGGCCGACACGTTTGCGTTGACCCATCGCTTTTTGTCGTTCATGCTCGGTGTTCGCCGGGCCGGTGTCACGGAGGCGCTCGGGGGATTGACGCTCTCTGGACTCATCAAGTCCGTCAACGGTCGCATCGCCATTGTGGATCGAGTTGGCCTCGAGGCGGCATGTTGCGAATGCTACGCAATCGTGCGCGAACATTCAGGGGCGCCGTTCGCGTCGAACGGGAGGGACGGAGTCGACGACGCAGTACCTGCCGCCGCGACTGCTGGATGAACCGCGGCTCGGCGCGTGGTACGGTTACGTACAGCGTTAAGTCTCTATCATGATATCCTGCAATGACTTGTGCCGCGATGGGCGCGCCTTAGCTTGTCTAGCCCGACGCTCGGCAATCGCGATGGCGTCCGGTCCGCTCGATGCACGCGAAGGCGCGTGACGCCTCGAACGATGTTGCTACGTGGAGTCGATTTGACATGGCGGCGCAGCCAGACGGCCCGGCAAAAAGCGCGAAGACCCGAAACGACGCCGACGATGCGCTTCGCGAGCTTCGCGTCGCGATCGAGCATCACGATCGCGGCCTGACGAACATCGACGACCTCCGAGGTGCGCTGCGACGGTTTTGTGCGAGCGCTCGTCTCGAGCATCTGCCGCCGGAACGCTTGCTCGTCGCCGTGAAAGAGGCACTCGACGGACTGCCGGTGCGGTCCATCGATCCTCCCTCGGTGCGTGACTCGATCAGGCAGCGCGTCGTGTCGTTGGCGATTCGGGCGTACTACGGGGAGGCTGCGCCGGATGGACACGATCGTGCCCAATAGGGCACGGCGGGCCCACGAGTCCGCGGCAGTGCGATTGTTGCGAGACGTGGTCGCGACAGGCGGGTTGGCACGGGACGCGCTCGCCCGCGCATTAGTAATATCTGATGCCGTGCTGCAGGCCTACCTGGCCGAGTCCACGCCGATGCCGCTCGATCGCCAGCTGTGCCTCGCGCAATTCGTGATCGAATGCGTTCCGTCGCTGGCCCGCGCTGGATATCGGCTCCGCGGACAGGTTGCCGCGGCGATCGCCTACCACGCGCAATCGACCACAACGCACCGCACCGCGCCGCCGAGCAGATTCTAGGTCTGGCGTGACCTTGGGGGCTCGAGCGATGGCTCGGGAATCGCGATTCGATGGTGTTGCGGCAGATGTTCACAGGTTTGTGACCTACGTCCAGCCTCGACCACCTCGTGTCTCGACAATAGCTTGTTCCGGATAACGCCGGGAGCGCCGTCGCTCTCCCTGAGCCTCGTTTTTCCGCAGGTGTCGTATGCCGATCTCATTCGTCGTGCTCGCGCGTGGTCGCCATCGTGGATCTCCGGCACGCGCCACGTTCCAAGCCGCCGCGGTCGTTTCACTCGTCGTGCTGACCGCGCTCGCCGGATGCTCGGACTCGAGCACGGGACCTCACACGCTCACGCCGACGCCGGTCGACGTGTCCGCGCTCGTCACGGCGGCGTCCAATGGCTCATTCAGCGGCGTCGCGCGTTCGCTCGTGCTGCTGCCGGCCTTCATCGCGTCGCCGATCAACACGGGCGACTGCCCGTACTCGAGCAAGGATCAGGCGTTCGTGTGCACGCCGGTCGTGCGAAACGGCATCACGTCGAAGACCGCGTATCAGCTGCTCGATGCGAGCGGTCACCCGCTGTCGACGGTGGGCGCGCTGACGCTCGCCGCGGTCCGCGTCATCACGGACATCGACGGCACGACGTCGCTCGTCTCGTCGACGAGCGGCACGGTGTCGACGACCACGCTGCACAGCCACGCGGACAACACGCTGAGTGGTCTGCTGACCACGCAGCATACGTTGAATGGTCTGACGACCGAGCGGGACACCCTGTCGTCCGTCTTCAGCGGTCTCGCGACGAAGCTCGCGATCTCGGCGACGACGACCGTGGCGAGCCTCGACATTCCAACGGCCGCCGGCGCGTTCCCCGCGGCCGGCACGATCACGAGCGATGCCTCGACGTCGGAATCACTCGGCAGCGGCGCGCCGTTCACGTCGAGCTCGCACGCCGTGGTCACCTTCAACGGCACGAGCGTCGTGACGATCGTGCTCGGCGCCGGCACGGCGGTGCAACACTGCTCGCTCGATCTCGCGCACGCGTCGAACTTCGCCTGTACGCCGGGCTGAGGGGAACTCGAGACTGTAGATTCCTCGCGTGCTCGGAATGCCAGACGAGGAATCTCTAACTCGCGTTGGTGAGCCAGATCACACTCGCATGCGAGAAATCGGACGACGTGACCGATCCGTACGGCGGGCGGCGGCCCAAACCGGCGCGATTGGATCCGATCGGTGCGTTCACGTTCGTCGGGTCCCATTCGCGATGACGCAAACGCGGTCTTGCTCGTCCCTGAGGCAAGGACGCGACGTCGCTGTCTTCAAGACGACACGAGCCCATCCCTACCTCGAGGACCCCCCATGCAACGGATGCGGAAAGGTTTCACGCTCATCGAACTGTTGATCGTCGTCGTGATCATCGGCATTCTCGCCGCGATCGCGATCCCGAAGTTCGCGAACACGAAGTCGAAGGCGTACATCACCGCCATGAAGTCGGACCTTCGCAACCTGGTCACCGCGGAAGAGGCGTATTTCGCGGACAGCTCGAACTACACGCCGACGGTGTCGTTGCTGAAGTACCAGAACTCGACGGGTGTGAACGCCCCGGCGATCGTGACGGGCGCGGGCTACTGGACGGCGACGGTGACGCACACGCAGCTGCCGACCACGACCTGCGGCGTCGGTATCAACACGACGAATCCGACGGTGGGTACGGCCGCGGCGGAAGGCGAGCCGGCCTGTAAGTAATCTCGTACGAGGAATCACTTGCACGACGACGATGGCCCGCCGGAACCGGCGGGCCATCGTCGTTGACGGTGTCGGCGTCGCTACGGGGTCGTTCCCGGCGCCGTCAGATAGGGGGACAGCCGGAACATCTCGTCGATTGCCGTGTTGATCGTGTTGGCGTTGATGTCGCCGTCGAGCAGCGAGGCCGCCACGCCGGTCCATGCCGATCGAATCGTGCGCGTGGTGACGTCGACCTCCGGCGTCGGGATCAAGTCCACGATCAGCGTGCCGCGCTGGTAGGCCGTCACGCCGGCGACGCCGAACCACGGATACACGATGCCCCAGGTCGTGTTGAAGCCGGGCGTGAACCAGTCCCAGCCCGTGTAGAACCCCCACACGGTGAACCACGAGTAGCCGACGAACGCGTTGTAGTTCTGCGTGGCGGTGGCGCCGACGAGCACGACGAAGTCGGGACGCACGACTTGCGGGTTCGTGATCTCCGTGTAGCCGCGAGCGATGAAATCCTGCCGCACGCGGTCGAGCGTCGACTGATCGAAGTCGCGCGTGACGGGAAGCGGCGTGCCCGTGAGCGGCGTGAAATGCACTACGGTATCCGGCATCGCGAACGTGTGCAGCGTCGCGAAGTCGAACGTCGAGTCCTTGAACACCGCGATCACCTTGGTGGCGATGGGCGGCACCATGTTGTTGTCGTCGTTGCACGCGGTCAGTCCGGCCAGGCCGCCGAGTCCGACCAGCAGTCCCCCGAGCGGCACGAGCGTTCGCGCTCGCCGCCGCGCCTGTGTAGTCGCCATCATTCGCTCCCTCCGAGCACCAGTGCTGCGGCCACGGCGAGCGCGAGACGCGTGCCGCGTACGGCACATCGTCGCGAATGACCCTTGGTCCAATGCCCTCGCTACGGCGCGACGAGGTATCCTGCGGTCACGATTCCACGCGAGCCGCGCGCTCACTCAGCCGTGCGCCGGTCCTGCGGTTCGGTGATCTCTGCCCGGCGGTGCACATGGGAATCTCGTATCACGGGCCATCGCTCACGTGCGCTCACACGAACGCTTCCGTTGGCTCTCGCACTGACGCATGGTCCACGGCCGCCGGGCAGTCCGAACCGCTCTCCTGACATCGATGGTGGCGATCGATGCGCGATTCGTCCTCGCTTCCACATGCGTCGGCCGCGCGCCGCGCATCTGTGCGCTCGTCGTCCACTCCATGCCGGCGCTGCTGGCGTCGTGCCGCCGCTCGTGATGGGAGCGGGGGATCGGCCCCTGATCAGGCGCTGTGTTTCGGAGGCGGCCTGACGGCGCCGGTAGGCTCACGCCGGCCCGTCGCGGCCGGCGGCAGGATTCTCAGCAGTGTCAGACGGAGAGGTCGCGATGGCGAGCACACAATCCAGCAACAAACCGAGCAAGACTCCCGGGAACGGTGCCATCAAGCCCAACATCCTGGTCATCTGGGGTGACGACATCGGCATCTCGAATCTGAGCTGCTACAGCAGCGGGCTGATGGGCTATCGAACGCCGAACATCGATCGTCTGGCGAACGAGGGGATGCGGTTCACCGACTCCTACGGCGAACAGAGTTGCACGGCGGGCCGCGCGTCGTTCCTCACCGGCCAGTGCGGCTATCGCACGGGTCTCACGAAGGTCGGCGTGCCGGGCGCGACCGCGGGCCTCAAGGCCGAAGATCCGACGATCGCCGAGCTCCTCAAGAATCACGGCTACGCGACGGGACAGTTCGGCAAGAATCACCTGGGCGACCGGAACGAGTATCTGCCGACCGTGCACGGATTCGATGAGTTTTTTGGCAATCTGTATCATCTCAACGCGGAAGAGGAGCCCGAGCTGCCCGACTGGCCGGACCCGAGGGAGTTTCCGGAGTTCAACACGCGATTCCGGCCGCGCGGCGTGCTCCGCTGCGCGGCGAGCGACACCGATGACGGCACCGTCGACACCCGCTTTGGCCGCGTCGGCAAGCAGAAGATCGAGGATACCGGCTCGTTGACGAAGAAGCGCATGGAGGCCTGCGACGACGAATTCGCCGGCGCCGCCATGGACTTCATCACGCGGCAGGCGACCGCGAAGACACCCTTTTTCTGCTGGCTCAACACGACGCACATGCACCTGCGCACGCATCCGAAGCCGTCGAGCATCGGACAGGCGGGGCGCTGGCAGTCGCCGTATCACGACACGATGATCGACCACGACAAGCTGGTCGGCGACGTGCTGAATCGCCTCGACGAGCTCGGCATCGCGGACAACACGATCGTGATGTACTCGACCGACAACGGGCCGCACATGAACAGCTGGCCCGACGGCGGGATGACGCCGTTCCGCAGCGAGAAGGACACCAACTGGGAAGGCGCGTTCCGCGTCCCGCTGCTGTTGCGATGGCCCGGCGTGATTCCCGCCGGCGTCGTCTCGAACGAGATCGTGCAGCACAACGATTGGCTGCCGACGTTCCTCGCGGCCGCGGGCGAGCCCGACGTCAAGCAGAAGCTGCTCAGGGGACACCTGGCGGCCGGCAAGACGTTCAAGGTGCACCTCGACGGCTACAACCTCCTGCCATACCTCAAGGGCGAGACGAAGAAACCCGAGCGCAAAGGGTTCATCTATTTCGACGACGACGGGCAGCTCGTCGCGTTGCGCTTCGACAACTGGAAATGCGTGTTCATGGAACAGCGGGCCCAAGGGACGATGCGCATCTGGGCCGAGCCGTTCACGTCGTTGCGCATTCCGAAGCTGTTCAACCTGCGAACGGATCCATACGAGCGCGCGGACATCACGTCCAACACGTACTACGACTGGTTCTTCGATCACGACTACATCGCGTTGGCGGCCCAGAGCGTGGTCGGCGAGTTCGTCGACACGTTCAAGGAGTTTCCACCGCGCCAGAAAGCGGCGTCGTTCACGATCGACGAAGCGATGGAGAAGATGTCGGCGGTGGCGGGCTCGAATCGCTGAGCCCGGACTGGCGAGCGCGTCGGCCGCGTCCTTGCATGAACGCGGCCTGGCACGCTTCGACCATCTCCCAGAGACTTCAGCTCGCCAGCGATGATCACGCCGCTCCTGGTCTTCTGCACCGCCATGCTCCAGGAGCCGGCGACCAAAGACAGCACGTTCTTCCAGAAAAACGACGGCAAGCTCGCGATTGGCGCCGTCGCCGCCACGGCAGTGACAGCCGTCTTCGACGAGCGCATCGCGCGCTGGGCGCGGTCGCCATCCGTGCAGGGCGACTCCAACCGGCACGACGCCGTCGACGCGCTGACGGTCGTCAACGAGGTGCCGCTGACGCTCGGTGCGCTCGCGACGTACGGGATCGGGCGGCTCACGGGGTCGGCCGTCGTGACCGACGTGGGCGCGCATCTCTCGGAAGCGCTCATCACGACCGTCGCGCTCGATGAGACTTTACGCATTACGATCGGGCGGGTGCGTCCGCGCTCCAGTCCCGGCAACGCGTTCGTCTTTCATCCGGGGAGCGGCCTGGCGCATTTCGATCACCGGTCGTTTCCGTCGTTGCACTCGGCGGTTGCATTCGCGACGGCCGCGACGCTCAGCGAGGAGCTGCGGGTGCGCAACGTGCCGGCGCGGGTCTACGTCGCGCCGTTGCTCTACGCCGCGGCAACGATTCCGGGCTTCACGCGCATCTACCTCGACCAGCACTGGTCGAGCGACATCGTCGCCGGCAGCTTTCTCGGCGCCTATCTCGGCGCTCGCATCGTGCGGTACGCGCACGCGCGACGGACGAGGCTCGATCGCGTTCTTCTCGGAGTGTACGCGGTGCCGCGGCCGGATGGCGTCGTGGTCGGGTGGTCGCTCAGACGGTGATCGAGGACAGCGCCGCCTTGGCCCAAGGTCGTATGGGCGCGGTGTGGGCAGCCGGATATCGTCGAGGTTCGACATTTCCTAAAGGACCGGCCGAATGGCGCTCCCGCAGTACAGACCGGATGGTATGGACGAGCACCGGCGGAGCACACGGGCTCGCGCGACGTACGTCTACGCTCCCGGGACTCAAGCGGTACCCGAGAATGTCGCGGTGAAGGTTCTGGACGGCCGTTTCACGATTTCCTCGATTCTCGACATCCCGTCCGGCGGCGCCGAGGGCGTGGTCGTGTGTCACGGCAGCGCGCGTGGGGGGCACTCGCTCTTCATCCAGGGACGTCGCGCGTACTACGCGAACAACTATCTCGGCGTGGTCGAGATTCGCGTGGAATCGAGGGACGACGTGCCGGACGGCACGGTGTGCATCCGGTTCGAGTTCGAGGCCACGGGGCATCCGGATCCGTCGCAGGACATCGGCGCGCCCGGCGTCGGCCGACTCTTCTTCGACGAGCGCCTCGTTGGTGAACGCGCGCTGCCGGTGACGATTCCACTCGCGCTCGGACGCGGCGCCGTGCTCACGACCGTCGGCCGCAATCCCGGCTCGTCGGTCTCGAGCCTGTACGAGCCACCGTTCCCCTTCACCGGAACCATTCGATCCGTCGTGTACGATCGCCTCTGACGACGGCGAGACAGGTCCTTTCCTCCCGCATCCCTGAGCGCCTACGGGTTGTCGGGCGGTTGAGCGCCGAGGACCAGATTGGCCGATGGGATGAAATAGTCGAGCTCCCCGCCGAGGCCGTACACGCGATCCTTGCGCCCGGCCAGCAGCGTCTGCACAGCCGGATGCTTGTCGCCGTTGACCTTGTCGGACGTGAGCTTGGACTGCGCATAGTACACGATCCCGAGGTCGATCGGGATGGGGTGCTTCTGCTTCTGCTTTTTATAGAATGCGTATTCCAATCCACCTTCGAACGTGAGGACGTTGCCGACCGTGATGTCGGTGCCTCGCTTCCTCCGAAGGGCAGGGGCATCACCTTGCCGCCGAGATTGGCGTCGAGGATCTTGACGTTCGTCACCCATGACACGCTGCCGGCGAGGAGCACGGACGTGATCCGCGGCGTGATGGCGCCGCGCAACTGCGCGAGCGATCCGCTCGGCAGGCCGAAAAGAAGCGCGACGGCGATCACGACCATCACGACGTGCTTCACAGCTCGCACGACGATGCCGCGCCTCATCCGAATGGGCCGCTGTGCGATTTCAGGTTGATGAGGGCCGCGATGCCGAGAACGAGGAGCAGGATGGCCACGACGAGCGTGAACGAGCCGGGGAAGTGGCTTTCGCCGTGGATGAGCCCCTCGCGCTTCAGGGCTTCACGCAGATGGCGAAGCCCAACCATGAATTGGAGGTGAAAGATGATCCCGACGATGACCATTCCGACGCCGAGATAGATCAACGCAACGCCGAAGTTGCGAGGCGCGCGTGAACCCCCGATGAGCTTCGTCTCCTGCAGGTGCTCGAAGAACTGGTAGATCGTGAAGCCGAAGCTGATCAGCGAGAGCGACGTGCGAATGACGCTCATCAGCGTGCGATCCGCGCTCATGCGCGTTCGCTGGAAGGACATGCCGGTGCGGCGCGACGACAGCTCGACGGATGCGTCGGTCGTGTCGTCGGCGCGAACGCCGGCAGGAACGGCGCGGGGAGGTTCCTCGGGTCCGTCTGTCATCCTCGCCAATCACGCAGCGAGGCGGACGACGACCAATTGGACCGAAGCCCTAGCCGCGCTCAGGCGTAGGGCGACCGCCGCGGCTAGATGACGCCGGAGAAGCTGGTGCGATGCAACGCCGCGAGCGCGGTGGACTCGATGGCGGCCAATGCCGCGTCGACCGGAGTCGTGTTCTGCGCTTGCGGCAGCAGCAGATGGAACGTCGCGCCGCGATCGGGATTGTTCACCGCCCACATCCGCCCGCCGTGCGAGTTGACGATCGAGCGACAGATCGCGAGGCCAAGGCCGAGCCCGTGTTCCTTGGACGTGACGAACGGCTCGAACACCGCGTCGACCGAATCGCCGGCGATGCCGGTGCCACGGTCGGACACGGACACGCGGACGGCCATCCCCTCGTCGAAGGTCGAGATCGACAGCGTCCGCTCCGACGGCGCATTGTCGGCCATCGCGTCGCACGCGTTGACGATGAGATTGAGCACGACCTGCTGCAGCTGCACGCGATCGCCCGGCACCGGCGGCAGCGAGGCCGCCAGCCGCGTCGTGACGCGCACCTCACGCTGAATCAGATCGCTGTGCGTGAGCTCCAGGACCTCGCTCACGATCTCGTTCGCCACCACCTGCTGCGGCCCCGCGTCGCCCTTCCGAATCAACGCCCGCACGCGGTGAATCACGGCGCCGGCGCGAAGGTCGTCGGCGACGATGTCGTCGAGGATCGCACGCAGCTCGGTGACGTCGACGCGATCGCGCACCAGCATGCGCTGGGCGGCGCGCGCGTTCGCGAGAATCGCGGTGAGCGGTTGATTGAGCTCGTGCGCCAGCGCGCCCGACATCTCGCCGACGACGGCCACGCGGCCGAGGTGCGCGAGCTGCCGGCGTTGCGCGACGATCTCGTGTTCGGCGCGGCGGCGCTCGGTGATGTCGCGGACGAGCGTGATGAGACACGGCTCGCCGCCGACGTCGATCGTTTCGGCGGCGAGCACGGCCCGAAGCGACTCGCCGATGCGATTCCGCATGTCCAATTCGAATTCGCGTACGAATCCCTGCGTCGCCATCAGATCGCGGAGCCGGTCGAGGTCGGTCTGATGCGCGTACACGCGCAGCTCCTCGATCGTGCGGCCGAGGGCTTCGCTGCGCGACAGGCCGAACATCGCTTCCCAGCGCTCGTTGATCTCGATGATCCGGCACTCCGGAAGACGCGCGATCGAGATGGCGTCCGGGCTCGCGCGGAACGCCTTCGCGAATCGTTCCTCGGTGGCGCGCAGCGCGCGCTCGGCGCGGACACGAACGTCGATCTCGGCGCGGAGCGTCGAGTTCGCGCGCGACAGCTCGACGGTGCGTTCGGCGACGCGATGCTCGAGGTCTTCACCCAGCAGGCGCAGCTTGCTCTCGCTGTCGCGCAGCGCCTGCTCAGCGCGCTTGTGATCGTCGATGTCCGTCGCCGTGCCGTACCAATGCACGATGGCACCGGTGTCGTCGCGCATCGGCAGCGCGCGGCTCAAGTGCCACCGGTACGATCGCGTCTGGGCCGACCAGAATCGGCCTTCGTGCTCGTGCGGCCGTCCGTTGTGCACGTTCGCCCACCACGACTCGACACAGCCTGGCCGATCGTCGGGATGAATGATGCGCAGCCACGTGTCGTTCGTGATGATCGTCTGGCTCGTGCCGGTCATCTCGTACCACTTCCGATTGAAGTAGTCGATCTGTCCGTCGGGGCGCGCGGTCCAGACGATCTGCGGCATCGCGTCGGCGAGCTCGCGGAGGCGCGCCTCGCTTTCGCGCAGCGCCATCTCGTCGCGACGGGCGCCCTCGGCCAGCTTGCCCTCGGTGATGTCGGCGATCACGCCGAGCATGCGAAGGCCCGCGCCTTCGCCGTCGTGAGCGACGTTGCCTTTGCCGAGCACCCAGTGCAGGCTGCCATCGGGGTGGGGGACACGGAACTCCATCTCGCACGTTTCACCGAGCTCGATGGCGCGGGCGATGGCAGCCTGCACGTGAGGACGATCGTCGGAAACAGCGAAGTCGGCGAACTGCGGTTGCTCGATGGTGTGCGTGCCGGAGGCAACGCCGAGGATCTCGCGCGACTTGTCGGACAGCGTCATGCCGCTCCCGGCGATGTCGAGCTCCCAGGTGCCGACGTGCGCGGCGCTCAACGCGAGGTTGAGCCGCTCTTCGTTCCGCCGCGCGTTGTCCTCGACGCGCTCGCGCTCACGGATGACCGCGGCGAGCGCGGTGAGCGGGACGTACGTCACGATGAGGAAGAGCTGGAGCGCGAGCACGTTCTCGCGCACGTCGCGGTCGCGAAACGGTCCCTGATCGTTGATGGCGCCCCAGATCGAGAGCACGGCGAAGATGAGGAGGCAGCCACTGACGCCGGAGGGACCGAAACGAACCGCGGCCCAGAGCAGGAGCGGGAGCGGCGCGTAGAGCAACGTCGGCGTCGTGAGTCCCGCCGAGGCCGGACGCGCGAACACCGCGGTACAGACCACGAGCAGACTGGACGCCATCACGGCCGCCTCGAGCGCGCGGGCCGGAGGAATGCTGCGCAGCCGAGCGAGACCTCGGTCGCCCCACGAAATGATCGCGGGCACGAACGTCAGAATGGCGAGCACATTCGAGAAGAAGCGAATGCGCCAGATTTCCCAATAGGTGCCGGTTCCCCAGGCGTTCAGCTTGACGAACGCGACGTCGAGAAACGACGACAGGAAGGGTGCAGCGATCGCCGCGAAGAGAACGAAAATGCCGACGCGCCGCACGCTGTCGAGCCGCGGCGGGCCGTCGGTGAAGCGGCGAACCAAGGCCGCTCCGATCAGCGCTTCGGCCGCGTTGCTGACGAACCATGACAGCGCCATCGGCAGCGGGACGCCGCTCTGCAGCTCGATGATCACGTGCGCAGGGAACGCGACGACGAGGAGGACGGGCCACGACTGCGGCGGCGTGAGCAGCAGCGCGCCGAGAAGAATCGCGTTCGGCGGCCAGAGCGTGGAGACGGGCGCCGTCCTCGGCGTCAGCGCGAAGCCCATCTTCGCGCCGACGTAATAGCCGATCGCGGTCACGAGGGCGATCGTCCAGATGCGCGTCGTCGGCCGGATCCAGAGCCACGGTGCGGTCTCGTCGCCGGCAATCGAGCCGACGACGCCGTCGGGCAGGTCGGACGTGTGCGTGTCCGAGGGGACGCCCGGCGGCGTCGGCCGGTCGGCTCCGGTGTGACCGGTCCGCAGACGATCTGCGCTCGTTGCCACGAGACACCCGTCCTATATGAATGCGCGGCCACGCACGAGGCGCGCGAGCCGGTTGCACACTGATGTGCGCCTACAAAGCCGAGCAGTTGAGCGTGCGTGCGGGACAGAGCGGTCCCCATTGGACTTTGGTCCAACGCAGCCCCGCGGGTCTGAAATGAATGAACGAGCTCGGGTCGCGGAATGGCGGTCAGACCAAGAGCCAATGCAGGGCGCGGATGCGCTCTCGTAGCCTCCCCGCCATGACAGTGGTGATGGTTGCGCTGCAACTGAGCCTCGCCCTTCTCGTGTTGGGCATCGGCCTCGACACGCGGCCCGGCGACGCATTGTTCTTGTTCCGCCACCCGGCGCTGTTCGCCCGGTCCGTGTTGTCGATCAACGTGATCCTTCCGGTGCTCGTGCTCTGGGTGGCGTTGGTATTTTCGCTCAAGCCGCCGGTCGCGCTCGGGCTTCTCGCGCTCTCCATGTCGCCGATGCCGCCCTTCCTGCCGCTGTCCGTGGCCAAGGCGGGCGGCGAGGTGTCGTATACGGTCGCGCTTCTGGCGGCCGAATCAGTGCTGGCCATGCTTCTCGTCCCGCTCGCCACGTGGCTTTTGGGCCTGATCCTCCAGACGGCGCTTCACGTGCCGGGCAGTGTGGTGGCGCGAATCGTCGCAACGGGAATTTTGCTGCCGCTCGCGCTCGGCGCGTGTCTCCGGTGGTTCAGTCCGCGGCTGGCAGATCGCATCGCGAGGCCGGTGAACATCGCGACGATCGTGCTGTTGCTCGTCGGCTTCGTGCCGCTGCTGGTCGTCGCGTTTCTGCCGATGGTTTCGCTGATCGGGAACGGGACGATCCTCGCGATCGTCGCGATCGCCGCGGTCGGTCTCGGCGTCGGCCATGCACTGGGCGGGCCGGAGCCGAAGGACCGTTCGGTGCTCGCGCTGGCCACGGCCTCACGGCATCCCGCGGTGGCGATCGCCATCGCGTCGTCGATGTACCCTGACGCGAAGCTCGCTCCGGCGGCGATAGTGCTCACACTCCTCACGACGTCGCTCGTATCGCTGCCGTACACGAGATGGGCGAAGAAGTCCGTGGTCGCGCCGGGCCGGCTGCCCCTGATCCTGCCGACGGGCGGGCGGCGAACGGCGAACGGCCACCTGCGACGGTGAACCGGCCGCAGGTGGCAGATCGTGACGCGAACTTCCTTATAGTCTTCCTATTCTCGTCTCCTCACCGAGGTTTCGAGAACGGCACGCCATCGCCGCGTGGGACGAACGCCGGCGAGACGTTGCCGATGCATCCGGTCGGCGGCGGCTGGTCGGGACGCTGGAGGAACGACTCGATGATGATCGCCGAGCATGCGGTGACGAGCGGCCGAGCGAACGCGACATGGCCGGCTTTCGAAAAGTGGACCCGCTGGGAGTGGCTCAGCGTCTTCGCGGCTTCATCAGCCAACTCGGCCGGCGTTTGCGCGTCGTAGCCGGACGACATCAGGAGCACCGGGATGTCGCTCGTCACCGGCGCGATCGCCTCGGGCCCGCCGAACGGCACGCCCAGCGCGTCGCAGAGGAGGCGATTGCCAGCCTTCGGCTCGCCCTGCGGCCGATCGCCGCACAGCGCGACGTATTGCACGATCGGCGAGACTTCGCGGGCCGTCGTTTGCAGCGACGGATCGATCGCGGCCGCGAGCAGCACGCGCGGCGACAGCTCGTCGATCAACGTGTCCTTCGCGGCAAACTCGACGAGGATTCGCGGGATGCTTGCGCGAACATCCTCCGACGTGGCGGCGACGCCGAGCACGCTCAGGACCGACGATCCCGCGACTTCGATCGTGCGCCATTCGCCGACGACCGGATAGTGCGCGGTGCGCCGGATCGGCACCGACGTCGCCGCGGACAATGTCGCGAGCGCCTGGGGAAGATCGGAGTACTGCGCGGCGCAGATCGCGTCGGTGCGACACTCGTCCACGATGTGGTCGACGATGGTGCGCCCGATGCGCGCCATGTACGTGGAGTCGAGCACCTGCGGCGCGTTGGGCGGCGCGATCCCGTCGAGCACCGCGACCTCGGCCATCTCGCGATGGCGCGCGATGAACTGCAGCGCCTCGTGGCTGCCGTACGACGCGCCGAACAGGATGATCTTGTCGTAGTGGAGCGCCTTCGCGACGTCGGCGATGTCCTCCACCGCCTCGCGCGTGATGAAGTTGCGCGGATCGACACCGTGCGCGCGCAGCTCGCGCGCGAGCCGGGTCAGCGAGTCGCGCAACGGCGCGATCGCGAGATCGCGCTTGCTGCGCGGCTCGAAGGTGATCGTTCCGAGGTCGGGCACCGCGCGTCCGTACGTCGGTGAGTAGCCGCGATGATCGAACGCGACGATCGGGCGTTCGCGCAGCAGCAATTGCCCCGTGGACGTGTTGAGCAGCACGTGCTGCGCCGCGTCGATCCCGGATTCTCCGGGGCCGCCCGGCAGAAAGATGAGCGGCGTTCCCTTCGCGCCGGGCATCGCATACACGACGACCGGCAGCACGACGTTCACCAGGTGCGCGTCGTTCGGAGTGCTGCGGTTTTGCGGCACCGTCACCGTTCCACATTTCACGGCGTCCGCGGGCACGCCGGGATTCGTGCCCCACATGCCGGCGGCACATGGTACTTCAACGAAGCGTGGCGGGCCTCCGGCGCGCGACGACTGTGCGCGCGCGACGCCGGTGATCCCCACGAGCATGCACGAGAGCGCGATCGATGCGCTCCCGACCCTGCCTCCTCCCAGCCCCCACCCCATGCTCCACCTCGACACCTGGGCGCTACACGGCCGCGACGACCATCGCGCAGTCCGAGCGGCGCGCCGACCAATCGACCAACACATGGAGGCACGCCACGCTCCATGCCGCGCGGCGCACGACGGGGTCAACCACTGTTGCCCGTTGTGGGCGTTGGTCCAATCCCGAGTCGCTCACGCCGATTGGCACCATTCTCTCTAGTGGTGCACAGCGTGAAGCGGCTGATCGTTCGAAGTGGAGTAGCGGTGATGGTGTTCGCCGCCGCGGCGCGTGTCGGCGTCGCGCAGCCGGCGCGACTGCCGGCGCCGACCGTGTCGTACACGGCGGGGGAGAAAGCCAAGCTCACGGGACTCATCATCAGCCGCGACAGCGACGAGCTGCTCGTGCGCGACGAGACGACGAACCGGGTGAGCCGCGTGACGTTCACGGCGGAAACAACGATCAGCTCCCCGTCGGGATTCCTGAACCTCGGGCACACGCCCCGGGAACCCTCGACGTTGATCGCGGGCCTCATCATCGCGATCAACGGGACCGGCGCGTCGCGCGGCACGCTCATGGCGCGGTCGATCAGCTTCCGCGCGCAGGATCTTCGCGTCGCCAGGCAGATCGCCGCCGGCGAAGTGGAGCTGCGGGCGCGGGAGCGCCAGACCGCCGCCGTCGCTGCCGCGACTCGCGACAGCCTCGCGCACGCGAAGGAGCGCGCGCGTGACAGCCTGGACGCGGTGAATCTGCGAATCGCGCGACTCGACGTGTACGACCTGCGGGTCCGCGGCACGGTGTACTTCGCGCCGAACAGCGCCGCGCTCACGAGCGAGGGGGAGGCGATCCTCGATGACGTGGTCGACAAGAGCCAGCGGCTCGAAGGATACGTGATCGAAGTGACGGGCTACACCGACGACGTCGGCACCGCGGCGGCCCAGGAGGAGTTGAGCGCTCGGCGCGCGGACGTCGTGACGGCGTATCTCACCGTGTCACGCTCGGTCCCTCTGCGGCGCATCGTCGGTCCGACGGGTGTCGGCGCGCTGCGTCCCGCGGCGACCAACTCGACGGAGGAAGGTCGCGCGCTGAACCGCCGGGTCGAGTTGCGCGTGCTGGTGAGCCGTGGGATGCAATCGCCGCCGAGCCGGTAGCGCATCGAACGACTGGCGCGTTGGTGACGACTGCGGCGTGGCCGCGCGCGTTGGCGGCGCGCGCATACGACGTCGGGCCCATGGGCGAAGGTCCAATGTCTCGCGGCACAAATCTCGACGAGCTTCGAGGTGGAACAGACGCGGGCTGTCGTCGTGAGTGATCACCGCGCCGCACCGCGGACTTTCGGGAACGCCATGCCACGCTGCGAAACTGTACCATCGCCGATGAGTTGGAGACGCTTCGTGGCACCGCATCTTGCGGCAGGGAGACGAGGCCTGCTCGCCGCCACGGCGGTCATCTCGACGCCGTACGTCGCTCTGCCGCAAGCGGCGGTTCCCGCGTGGTCCGGCACCGCCGCGTCGCCGCGCCCGTGCGTACATGCACGACGTCGTTCCTGTCGCCGGCGGCTCACGCGCACGTAGCGTGGCTGGTGGCGACACCTGTTTTGCTCCTGCAGTGAGGTTGAGAAGTAGATGTCTCGCACACGAATGTTCCGATCCACATCGATGTCGGCGGCGATTGCCGGCGCTGTCGCGTTGTCCGGGTGCTATCACTCGACGCACCTCGCGGCGACGTGGCGCGACCCGGGCGCGGGTCCACTGCGCTTTCGCCAGCCGATCGTCGTTTTCGTCACCAAGGACGATCTTCTGCGTCGCACGATGGAAGACAAAATGGCGTCGCATTTCCCGAACGCCGTGCAATCGTATCGCGTCGTCGGATCGAGCGAGCTCGGCGACGGCAAACGCGTATTGACTGATCTCGACAAACGCGGCTTCGACGGCGCGATCATGATGGACGTCGTCAACGTGTCCAACGTCGTGACCTATACGCCGGGTACCTATTGGTACGGTCCGCCCTACGCCACGTTCGCCGGCTACTGGGGGTCCGCGTGGGGGTACCCCTACGATCCCGGCTACGTCTCGAACAACGTCGTCGTTTCCATCGAGACGCAAATCTTCAATCTGAAGAGCGACAAGCTGGTGTGGGCCGCGCGCAGCGAAACGACCGATCCGAAGTCGGTCAACAAGCTCGGCGACTCCGTGCTCCGGCACGTCATGCACGAGCTCCAAAAGGAAGGACTCGTCGCACTCCTGTGCGGCGGATCGGAGTCGTGTGCGGAGCGCATGGTAGGAGCGCACTGAGACGCACGATCGTTCTTGGAGGCCTCGCGGGTGCGTGGTTGGTGACCGGGGCGCACGCCGGACGTGCGCAAGCGTCGGACACGACCCGCGGCGGCCATCCGAGGAAATGGAACGTGGCGGAGAGCGCGTCGGGAACGGCGCGCCTCGAGATCGCGCTGCTGTACGACGTCAGCGGGTTTCGGCAGGACTCGTCCAGCGCGTCGCAAGTGGGTCACGTCCCGACGGTCGGCCAGGTGCGCACCGACCGCGTCATCGTCGAGGGAACCGTCGGCCGCTCCCGACCTGCGCGCTACCTGCTCGCGGCGGATTACAGCGGCATCCAAGCCGGCGACAAGCCGGCGATCACCGTCCAGGATCTCGCGGTGAGCATTCCCGCCGGACCCGTATGGTTGGCGCTTGGCCGTCAGAAGGAGGGCATCTCGAACCAGATGCTCGCGAGCACGCGAATCCTTCCCGATGTCGAACGGTCCGCGGCGGTGCTCGCGTTCATCCCGACTCGCAACGACGGCCTCCGCCTCTGGGGCACCATCACCACACAATCGAGTGGGCGCGGCGGGTGGACCGTTGGCGTGTTCAACGACTTTCTGTTCAACGGTCTACCGGTGCCCGAGAATGGTGAACAGCTGTCTGGCCGGATGTTCTGGGCGCCGTTCGTCAGCGACGACACCGTGCACGTGGTGCAGCTCGCGCTCAGCGGACGATGGACGGACGATCGCGACAGCACGATCCGATTTCACGCGAAGCCGGAGGTCTTCGAGGCGCCGGACTTCGTGAACACGGGAAAGGTTCTCGCGTCGGGCGCCGCGCTCGGCGACGCCGAGCTGCTGTTGCAACAGGGCAGTGTGTCGCTCACGGTCGAGGTGTTGCCGGTGCGTGTGACCGGTGCACCGCCGCGTCCCCTGTCGTTCAGCGGCGCGTACATGCAAGCCGGGTGGCGGCCGGGGGGCGAGCCGCGCGCGTGGGACGACGAGACCGGCTCGCTCGGGCGAGTGCGCCTGGGCAGGCATCGCGCCGCCGTGGAGCTTGGTGCTCGGTATACGCGCGTCGATCTCTCGGACGGGGATGTCGACGGCGGCGTCTTCGATCGCGCGAGCATCGCGGTCACACTGTACGGCCCGTACGACCTTCGCGCGCAAGTCGACTACGGGTACGCGACGCTCCGCAAGAGCGGCGTCGTGGGACGCACGCACTTGCTGACGACGCGTTTTCAATGGGAGCTGCGATGAGCGCGCGCGGCGCGCGCTACGCCCGCCGCCACGGACGCCGATGGTGTGGCCGCCCACGCGGCACCCAGCGCTCGGCGTACCAGCGGCCGGTGATGACCACCGCGGCGACGACCACTCGCCAGAAGACCGGACCGCGGAAGACTTCGGAAACCGAATTCGACATCAGAGATCGACTCACGACCGCGAGACGCGCTGGTCAATGGATAGCCGCCGCCGCGATGGGCAACCATTGGACCGTCTGCTCATGACATCGGTCGACGCGGCGCGCGAGATCGTGTTCCACGGGGCGCAGTGGGTGCGCCTTGGCCTCGAGACCGCGGGCGCCGTCACGATCGCCATCGGCGCGATCTCCACGATCGTGCACATGGTGCGGCAGACCGCGGCGCACGAACGGGTGAGCTTCACGGCGGCGCGATCGTCGTTGTCACGCTACCTCGTGCTCGCGCTCGAGTTCCAGCTCGCCGCGGACATCCTCGAGACGGCCATCGCACCGCAGTGGGCCGAGATCGGACAGCTGGCCGCGATCGCCGCGATTCGAACGGGGCTCAACTACTTCCTGAGCCGCGAGATCACGGAAGAGCAGGAGCGCGTCAGCCACGCGGCAACGTGAAGAGGCGAACGACGGCGCCCGCGCACGCCAGGGCCGCGAGTCCGAGCAGAAACCAACGCAGCCGCTGCCCCTCCGTCTGCTGCGCCGTGCCGGCGAAAAACATCACGGTCGCCAGGATGACGGCCGTGAGTACGTAGGCGTCGCCCGTCGTGTTGGCGTGCGCGCTCAGCTGCTCCGCCGAGTCCGCCCGTGCCTCGTATATGTTCGCGCTGTCGGCGGCGCTCACGTGGTACGACGGCAGCACGAACGGCGTCGGAGCGGCGGTCGGCGAGTGCAGCGGGTTGCTCCTCAGCCAGTCGTCGAACGCGACCTTGAACTCCGGCCGGAAGCGCTGCTCGAGAAACCGTCGCAGCCCCGAATCGCCGCGAAACTGCTCGGTCATCCAACTGTTGAAGAGACCGACGTCGATCGTGACGAGCTGTCCGGCCCGCGTCGACGCGCGCGTCGATTTGGAGCGGAGCGCGATCGACTCGTTCGCGTACACCATCTGATCGCCGCTCCAGAGCGTGGCTTGAAACCCGGCCCACGACGTCGCCAGCGCGGCCACCGACAGGAGCACCGTCCCGAACAGCTCGAGGCGGTGGCGGCCGCCGCCGTTCACGGCGTCGGCCGAATCACGCAGCGAAAGCCGACGTGCGACGTCGACGTGTCGATTGGTTCCGGAAAGCGCGCGGCCGGACGATAGCGCTGGCAGTAGTTCGCCGAGCAGAGGTGCGAGCCGCCCTTGAGCACCCGCCGCGGAATGCGAACGCCACGCACGCGGTGATCGACGCTGCCCAGCATGGTTCCGCCGCGTGGATTCTTCGGCACGCAGCACGCCTTGGCGGCATCGGCCGGATGGCTCGGCTGGTACCAGTCGGTCGTCCACTCCCACACGTTGCCGGTCATGTCGTCCAGGCCATACCCGTTCGGCGGATAGGTGCCGACCGGGGACGTGCCCTCCCACCCGTCGGTGAGCGTATTCTCATGAGGAAAGTCGCCCTGCCAGAAGTTCGCCATCGGCCGGCCGTCTGGCATCAGCTCGTCGCCCCAGGCGTACGTGGCGCCGTCGAGGCCACCGCGCGCCGCGAGCTCCCATTCAGCCTCCGTCGGCAATGACTTGCCCTCCCAGCGGGCGAACGCCTCGGCATCCGCGAACGTGACGTGCACGACGGGATGATCGCCGATCCCCGCGAGCGTGCTCGCCGGGCCCTGGGGATGCCGCCAGTCCGCGCCGAGCACGAACTGCCACCAGTTCGCGATGTTGCTCAGGCTGACGGGTCGCGGCGGGCGGACGAACACGAGCGATCCGGGATGGAGCAGCTCCGGCAGCGCGCCGGGATAGTCGGCCGGATTGGGCGGGAGCTCGGCGAAGGTCGAGTGACGCGTCGTCGCGGCGAACGCGGCGAACCGATCGTTGGTCACGGGCGCGCGGTCGATCCAGAAGCCGTCGACGTGAACGCGATGGACGGGACGCTCCTCGGGATAGTGATGGTTCGAGCCCATGTTGAACGCGCCGCCGGGAATCCAGACCATGTTCGGGGCCGGCGCGGGGCCGGGCGGGGCGAGCGTCGCAGGATTCGGTGCGACCGTGGGCGCGATCACGTGGGGAGCATGACTCGCCATTCGCGTCTCCTCATGGTAGAAGGCTCAGGCGCGCCGGACCATGTCGAGCACGCCGGTCAAGGTGTCGGCCGTCAGCGGTTTGACGAGATGGCGGTCGAAGCCGCCGGCCTCGACCCGCGCGCGAACATCGTCCGTTCCCCAACCCGTCATCGCGATGAGGTAGGCCTCACGCGTCTCCGGCATGGCTCGCAGGCGCTCGGCCACGGCGAATCCATCGAGGTACGGGAGCGAGAGATCGAGCAGCGCGACTCGTGGCCGGAACTCGGCCGCGCACGCGAGCGCACCGAGTCCGTCGAGCGCGACCCGCACACGATAGCCGAGCACCTCGAGCAGGCGTCCGATGCTGAGGACGCAATCGACCTGGTCGTCGACGACGAGCACACGCATGGGCGAGCCAAACGCGTCACGTGGCGCATCGATCATACGGTCTCTCCGGTGATGGACGCGAAGCCGTTTTCGCCGTCGGCGTCGGAGCGCATGCGCGCCGGGGTACGCCGGGTGATCCCGACGCCGGCGAGCAGCAGTCGCGTCGACGGGACGTCGCGTCCCCAGGGGGCTCCCCGCTCGAGTCGCCAATGTGAGCCCAGCAAATGGAATGTCTGCCGGTGCTGCGGCTCCTTGCGGAGATACACCGTGCCTCGCCCGCTGAGAATCGTCGCGGGCAGGCGGTGCACCCAATCGCGAAACTCGAGCCCGTCGACGGCTGCCTCCGTGACGAGGCACCAGGACCGGTGCTGTTCGCCGCGCGGCGTGCCGGCGCGCAACGTCGCGGTGGTCCGAAGCGGCGTGGGCACGAAGTCCGGCGTCCACTCGGCGACGACGGTGCGTCCGTCGATGGCGTCGGGGCCGTCGGGCGCGCCGAGGAGCAGGGCGGGCGAGATGCGACAGTGATCGCACGAGACGACGCGCACGCCCGGAGCCAGGCGTTCGAGCGTTCGCTGTGCGGCATCTGTTTCGTCGTCGCCGGCGCGATCGATCTTGTTCAGCAGGACGATATCGGCGACGCGCGCGTGTTCGCGCAGCTGCGTCTCGGTGGCGGTGTCGCTCGCGCTCGCGCGGAGCGTCGTCGCGTCGAGCACGACGATGGTGCCGTCGAGACAGTAGCCCGGCATGTAGCCGTACCCGCTCAGGCGCCGCGGGTCGGTCCATCCCGCGCCGTCGAGCAACACGTGGTCGGGACACTCGCGCTCATCAGCCAGCGCGGCGAGCGCCGCGGCGCCATCGTCGTCCGCGCACACGCACACACACCCGTTGTGCAGCACGAGGCGATGGCCGTCGCGCCGCGCGATCATCGACGCGTCGATGGCGTCCTCGTCGGCGATGACGGCCGCGAGCCGGCGCCCCGTCGCCTCCCCCAACAAGTGTCGGATGAGGGTGGTCTTGCCGGCTCCCGGCGCGCCGCCGACGACGGTCAGGGAAATGCGAGAATGCTGATCGACCGAAGCGAAGTGACCGCGCATGCGCCGCCTCGATGGGACTGGTGAATCGCAACGATTCGGAGGTTGGCCGGCACGCAGGGTGAATCCTATTGGCCAAAGAGCCAATGCTGACGGCGACGCGCCGATGACAAACTCGTTGCTCATGGAGCTCGAAAACGTCTCGATGTCGGACGCCGCCGGAGGGACCGATCACACGGCGCGTGAGACGACGAGCGACCTGGAGCGAGCCTCCCGGTTCGCGCTCGCCGGCGAATTGGTCACGGCCGTGGCGCACGATCTTCGGCAACCACTCACGGCCATCGAGATGAACATCTCGGCCGCGACGGCGCTGCTGCGGCGCGCGACGCCGGCGATTCCCGACGCGCTCGCGGCGCTCGACGACGCGCTCGTGCAAGAGCGGCAGATGCGCGACGCGCTTCAAGCTCTGCAGGACCTGGTCATCCGCCGCGCGCCTCGGCGCGAGGCGTGCGACGTCGCCGCCGCCGTGCGCGACGCCGTCGCGCTCGTGCAGGGCGACAGTCTCGCTCGCCACGTGTTCCTCGACGTCGACGTAGATCCATCGGTGCCGGCCGTGTCAGGAGATCCCGTGTTGATTCGACAGGCGCTCGTCAATGTTCTCATCGACGCGCTGGAAGCCACGTCGCTGAGCAGGCGCACAGACGCGCCGATTGCCATCACCGTCCGGCGCGTCGACGCCGCCGTCGAGATTGCCGTGAGTCACTTCGGAATGCGCGCGACCGGCGGTGGACTCGACGACTGGGGCCTCGCGGTCGCACGGTCGATCGTCGCAGCGCACGGCGCCACGATCGCGTTGGCGGGAACGGCCGAGGCAGGTGTCTCGGTGGTCACGACGTGGCCAGCCCATGCGGGATGACGCGCCGCTGGTGGCGGTGATCGACGACGACGAAGGGACGTGCCGTGCGGTCGCGCGCTTTCTCGGGGGCGAAGGCTATCGCGTGCGCACCTACACCACGGCGCGCGAATACCTCGACGAGACCGGCGCGGCCAGTCCGGCGTGCGTGCTCGTGGACATCCGCATGCCCGGCGTCGACGGACTGGAATTCATCCGCACGATGCATGACGGCGGCGGCGACATCCCCACGGTCTTCATGACTGGAAGCGGCGACATCCCCACCGTCGTCGAGGCGATGAAGGAGGGCGCGCTCGACCTGCTGGCGAAGCCGTTCTCGGCCGAATCGCTCTCCGCCGCGATCGCGACCGCGACGGACTCGGGCCGAAAGATTCGCGAGGAGCGGCGCGCGCTCGCGGAGGTCTGGCACCGTCTCGAGCGGCTGACGCCGCGCGAGGCGGAGGTGTGTGCCTTCGTCGCGTGCGGCCTGCTGAACAAGCGCGTGGCGGCGCGCATCGGCACCAAAGAAAAAACCGTCAAGGTGCATCGCGGCCGCGTCATGCAGAAGCTGAATCTGGCGTCGCTCGCGGAGCTGATCCGGCTGGTCGATGCGGTGCAGGCCGAACGTGCACGGCACTCGATCAAGCTGGACGGCGTCGACGTGGTGCGGCCGCGCACGGTCGACATCATCATCGACATTCTGTCCATGCAACAGGACGCGGCGTCGACCGCGCTCGTGGACAACCCTGTGGACCAACGGACAATGCCTCGCATGTAGCGGCGGTCGTAGCATGGCAGTACACCCAGGAGCGAGGGGTCGACATGTACTCCGAGACGCACAGCGAGTGGCCGCTTCCGACACACGAGCTGATGCCGGCGCTCGACCTCGCAATGTCGCTGGCGCGAGCGGACATGGCAGTGCTGCTGCTCCACGATGAAACGATCGGGGCGCTCCTCCCGGCGCTCGCCCAGGGTATCAGCGAGGAGCAGGTCGCGCTGATCGGCGAGCACCGGCCGGGAACGGATCCCTTTGGCGTCGCGATGGCCGAGCGGCGCCGCGTGTACGTTCGCGATGCCTGGGAAGAGCGGGACTCGCTCGGCCCGCTCGCGCAGTCGCTCGGCTTTCGATCGATGGACATCATTCCACTGATTGGGCTCGAGGGGCAGATCGTCGGCGAGATCGTGATGATGTTTCGGCAGTCCGGCGGCTCGTCGCGGCGCATGATCAAGTTGATCGAGCACTGCGCGCGGCTCGTCGTGGTCGGGATTCAGCACGCGCGCCGGCGCGTGGAGGCGGAGCGAGCGCGCGACACCGCCGAGCAGACGGGACGCGCAAAGATTCAGTTTCTCGCCCGGATGAGTCACGAGCTGCGCACGCCGCTGCAGTCGATCGCCGGCTACATCGACCTGCTCCGCGTCGGGGCGGCCGAGCCGCTCACGCCGCGGCAAGCGCGGCTCCTGTCGCGCGTCCACGATAGCGAGGAGATCCTGGTGCATGTCATCGACGATCTGATCACGTTCTCGCGGCTCGAGGCCGGCCATCTCACGTACCACATCGGCCCGGTGCCCGCGGAAGAGGTCCTGCGAATCACCCAATCGGTGATCTCGCCGCTCGCGACGGATCACGGGGTCACGCTCGAGGTCGGAGCGTGCGCCGGCATCTTCGTCGCCGCCGACGGCGACAAGCTCAAGCAGATTCTGGTGAACCTGGCGGCGAACGCCGTCAAGTTCTCGCAACGCGGCGGCGTCGTGACCCTGTCGTGCCGGGCCGACTCCAGCATCGCGAACTTCCAGGTCCGCGACAACGGGCCCGGCATCGACGCCGCGAAGCTCCGCGAGATCTTCGAGCCCTACGTGCAGCTCGAGACGCCGCTGCTCGACCGGTATGGCGGCACCGGGCTCGGATTGGCGATCAGCCGCGAGTTCGCCAGCGGCATGCACGGCCAGCTCACCGTCACCAGCACGCCGGGTCGCGGATCGGAATTCACGCTGCGGCTGCCACGAGCGTCGCCGGAAGGCACGGCCCTCTCGGCGCCGTCGCCGCAGCCACTGGAGGCCCCGCCGCCCGCATGACGGAGGAGGTGCAGCTCGTTCGCCGCCGGTCACCCTGTGTCGTCCTCGTCGCCGACGATCACGACGATACCCGCGTGGCGGAGCGCATCGTTCTCGAAGCGTTCGGGTTCGTGGTCAAGGAGGCGCGCACGGGACTCGACGCGTTGGCGATCGCGCAAGCGAGCCGGCCGCGCATCATTCTGCTCGACCTCGTGCTGCCGGAGATCGACGGCCGCCAACTGGCGCGCATGCTTCGCGCGGATCCGATGACGCGCGACGCGGCGCTCTTGGCGGTGTCTGCGTCGACGAGCCCGGAGGTTCGGCAGGACGCCCTCAATGCCGGCTGTGACGCGTTCGTGGCGAAGCCGGTACCGCCGCTCTTTCTCGTTCGCTTGGTCCGGGCGCACGTGCGGCGTGAGACGTCGTCCCACGTTTTCTAGGACTTTGATCCACTATTGAAGAAGTAGGGCGAGAGACGACTATTGCGCTCCTAGAATTCTCTCCCCATGCAGACACTCGACTCGGTCCAGCCGGCCGCCTCGCCGCTGACCAAACGCCCTCACTCCCCTCTGGCTGGCAGCTCGGCGACGGTGCGCTCGCTGTCGACGTCGGACGTGTATCCACCCTTGGTGCTCGTCGTCGACGATCACGACGACAGTCGCACGATCGCGCGGCTCGTCCTGGAGAGCGCGGGATTCCGCGTCATCGACGCGCGCACGGGATTCGAGGGCCTGCGTCTCGCGCTCGACGCGAAGCCGCTCGTCGTGCTCCTCGATCTCGTGCTGCCGGGCGTGGACGGCTGGGAGATCGCGCGGCTGTTGCGGCTGGAGTCGTCGACGCGCGATGCGGTGATCGTCGCGGTGACCGCCGTCGCGTCGACCGAGGATCACGATCGCGCGCTGCTCGCCGGCTGTGATGAAGTGCTCACGAAACCGGTGCCGCCCACGACGATGCTGGATACCGTTCGACGCTACGTCGGGTTGCCCGTGCCGGCCGCGGGCCGCTCCTGCTGAACGGCGGATGCCAATCCGCTCATCTGTCGAGCTCTAACGTACGACGCTAGGTCGTGACCCCCGGACGCCAGAGGCTGGGCGCCGGGGCAGAGCTGCGGGGCGCCTTCGAGGTTGCCGCCTCGAGCATGTCGTACATCCGCACCAATTCGGCAAGCGACTCGGCGTGCATCTTGGTCATCACGCGGCCGCGATGCACCTTGATCGTCTTCTCGGTCGTGCCGAGTGTGGCCGCGATCTGTTTGTTGAGCCGACCGGACGCGACCCACCGAAAGACCTCCTGTTCGCGACGTGTCAGGGTCGCGGCGTGTGCGCGGAGCGTCTGAAGCGTCGCGTTTTTCTCGCGCTCGCGCCGCGCCACGTCGGCCGCTCGCTCGAGCGAGACGAGCAGTGTCGCCTCGTCGCACGGTTTCTCGAGAAAGTCGATCGCGCCGCCGCGAATCGCGCGCACCGACGTGGACACGTCGCCGTGGCCCGAGAGAAAGACCATCGGAATGCGCACGCCGCGCTCGGCGAGCAACTGCTGCAGCGCGAGCCCGTCCGTCACCGGCATGCGAAGATCGACGAGCAGCATCTCCGGAACCTGGTCGCGGAGCGACGCGAGAAACGCGTCCGCGGATGGATACGTCGACACGTCGTATCCGCACAACGTCAGCATGCGCGACAGCGATCGAAGGACAGTTGCATCGTCGTCCACGAGCGCGATGCGCCACGGCCCGCCGGTGTCACCGCTGCTTCCGGTCATTCGACTTGTGAGCTAAAGACGCACGATCCTGGAACCGGGATAAACATACTGTCACCCAGGAATGGTGTTTGCTAGCGCACGACGACGTTGGACGTTGGTCCTACGTCCGAAAACTTAGCGGAAGTCTTTTGTCCGTCGCGGATTAGATCCTTTCTAATGTGGAGCGCCGGTGCAGCGTTCGCGCCCATGGTCGTCGTATCGAGATTCGTCGCCGATTCGATACATCAGCACATCAGCGCACCGACGTGGCGTGGCTCCGACCCGTAAGGGGCAGCGTAGACCCGCCGTTGTCAATCCGCCTTGCGCGCCTGGAGCGCACCGCCTCTCTTTTCCGGGGACCAGCGCTCAGAGCGCTTCGAGCAGATGTCAGAAAGGACTTCCCCCCGATCGGACTCGGTGCTCGCCGTGACGGCCGAGCACGAGCGCATAGCTCGCGAGACCGGAGAGCTCCACCGACTCCTGGTGGATCGCGTTCGGGACTATGCGATCTTCGCGCTCGACCTCCACGGATATGTCGTGACGTGGAATACGGGCGCCGAACGGCTCAAGGGGTATCGCCGCGAAGAGATCATCGGCAAACATTTCTCTATCTTTTACCCGCCCGAGGCGGCGGACAAACCGGCCCGCGAGCTCGAGATCGCCATCGGGGAGGGCCGCGTCGAGGACGAAGGCTGGCGCGTCCGAAAGGACGGGACCCGCTTCTGGGCCAATGTCCTGATCACCGCGCTTCGCGACGACAGCGGCGAGCTCGTCGGCTTTGCCAAAGTCACGCGTGACCTGACGGAGCGGCGGAGCGCGGTTACCCAAGCGCTGGAAAACGCGCGGCGCATTGCCGCGGAGGAGGCGCACCGCACGGCCGCCGAGCTGAACGCCCGTGAGCTGCGGCTGCTCGCGGACCAGCTTCGGGCACAGGCGGCGGAGCTGGAACGGCGCAGCGCCGACGCCGAGAACGCCAACCGGGCAAAGAGCGAGTTTCTCGCCGCGATGTCGCACGAGCTCCGGACGCCCCTGAACGCGATCGGCGGCTACGCGCAGCTCATGGATCTCGGGCTGAGCGGCCCGGTGACCGACGAGCAGCGCGAGCAACTGCAGCGAATCCAACGGAGCCAGCAGCATCTCCTCGGCATCATCAACGATCTGCTCAGTTTCAGCCGCCTCGAAGCGGGCCATGTGCGGTTCGACATCGAGCGCGTCGCCCTCGGCGAGATCATCGACGGCGTGGCGTCGATGATTGGGCCGCAGGCGCGGGCGAAAGCGCTCGCGCTCGAGATCGGCAGCTGCCCGCCGTCCATCGTCGTGATGGGCGATCGCATGAAGATCGAGCAGATCCTCCTCAACCTGCTGTCGAACGCCGTCAAGTTCACGCCGACGGGTGGACGCATCACGCTCACGTGCGGGGCGGACCCCGACCGCATCTGGGTCTGCGTGCGCGACACGGGGGAAGGCGTTCCGCCGGACAAGCTCGAGGCGATCTTCGCGCCGTTCGTGCAGCTCGGCCGCACGCTCGCGGCCCGGAAGGATGGCACCGGGCTCGGACTCAGCATCAGCCGCGATCTCGCGCGCGGAATGGCGGGTGAGCTGACGGTCGAGAGTCTCGAGGGCGCGGGCTCGGCGTTCACCCTCGGGCTGCCTCGCGCGCTCCATCCCTGATGCCGAGGGCCGGCGTTATCCCGGGGTGTGCGCGGGCACCGGCGTCAGGCCGTCCATGGCCGCCCGTTGGAGCGCGCGCGAGCTGATCTCGGCGCCTTGCGCGATCATCCGCTCCACGATGTGCATCGCCTCGGCGAGCGCCGGCTCGAGCAGCTCGCGGCTGTGCAAGCGGACGAGCCGGTCCAACTCCTCGCGAAGAATCGCCCACTCGCGCTCGAGGCGCTCGACCGTCCAACCGAGCTGCGACCGTTGACGCCCGTGACACTCGGCGATCGACGCGTGGATGCGTCGGGGGGGGCTTTCAATAACCACTGGCGCCGCACGAGCGGTTGCACGTAGGCAATCGGCGTGAATGTCGCGGGTACATCCTTCTGACCTCTGCTCGGTCTTTGCACGCGAGGGCCACCAAACTGGGCTTGACCCGATTTGATGGACGCCTCACTCGCCCTAGTTTCCGGGCGGAGGTGGCACATGAAATCGAGCAAGCAGGTGGTGCGGCGTGAACGACGCACGTTCAGTGCGGAGTTCAAGGCCGAAGCGGTTCGGTTGATGACGGAGCGGCGCGCGGTGGGAGGGACGCTCGCGCAGGTGAGCCGCGAGCTGGATGTCCGAGCCGACCAGCTCCGCGCGTGGGCGCGGCAAGCTCGCGAGCGGACCGGCGCCGAGGCGGCGGTCCCCGGGGAAACCCTGGAGCAGGAGAATCGACGGCTCCGGCGTGAACTCGCCGTCGCGCGCCAAGAGCAAGCATTTGCAAAAAAAGTGGCGGCGTACTTCGCGAAAGAGTCGCGATGAGGTGCGCCGTGATCGCTCGTCACCGCGACGAGTTTCCTGTGCGACTCATGTGCCGCGTGCTCGACGTCTCGGTGTCGGGCTTCTACGCGTATCTCCAGCGCCCGCTGGCCGTGGCGGCGGGTGATTGATGAAGTGCTGATGGCCCACGTCCGGATCGCGTTCGCCGAGAGCGGCGGAGACCTACGGGGCGCCGCGGGTGTGGCAGGAGCTGCAGGCGGAAGGATTGCCGACCAGCCAGAAGCGGGTCGCGCGCCTCATGCGCGAGGCCGGGCTGCGGGCGCGCCCGCGCCGGAGTCGGCGCATTCAAGACCACGGACTCGACGCACGCCGAGCCGATCGCGCCGAACCTGCTGGCGCAGCAGTTCGATGTGAACGGCGTCGGCGCTCGACCGGGTGTGGGTGGGCGATATCAGTGTGCCGCAGCAAGCAGCGTAGGAGATGAGAGATGGACAATAACTCTGGCCTCTCGCAATCGGCTTGCAGGAGCGGGTTGCAAACCACCGGAAGCGGCTTGGGTCAAAAGCCTCGGTCGTGAACGTTTCGGAAAAGGTGCCGGAAGGCATCAGGTGTGAACCAGCAAGGCGAACACACGTGAACTGCCGTTCAATTGTCGAAACTGCTCAGATGACGTCAAAACCGGGCGTTGATGTTAACCCGGGACAAGCATGGCGAGAGCCTGCTGATTGGCCATGCGGCGTCCGGCATAGAGGCAGCGCCAGGTTGGTTCGGGCTCCTACGGTGAACTGCGGGAACCTTCGATCGCGAGGTGCAACGGGAAAGGCACAAGCGCCAAACGCGAGGCCGAGAATACCAGTGCGCGATCAAGGGGCGGAGCGGCTCGTAGTAGCGATGAAGTCGCTGTAATGGCGATGGAGCGAAGGGGTCGCGTTATCGAGTCAGGCGGTCAGACCAACTGCGCGAGCAGGAGGAGTGTGATCACATGACGAAGTCGTGTGCGGTTCCCAAAGCGCTGGTCTGGGAACGCATTCCAGCGCGTCAAAGCAAATGGCGGCAGTGCGGGGGTCGATCAGCGAGTCGATCGCGAGAGTTTGAAGAGAATCTCGGCAACAATCTGTACAAGCTCTGGAATCGGATGGGCGTCGGGAAGCTATTTCCCGCCGCCGGTGAAAGCCGTCCCGATCCCAAAGAAGAGTGGGGGCGTCCGGATCTTGGGCGTGCCCACGGTGCTGATCGAGTGGCACAGACAGTGGTCAAGCTGGTCCTCGAGCCGGTGCTCGAGCCTGTATTCGACCGCGACTCATTTGGTTATCGGCCAGGGCGTTCTGCGTTGGATGCAGTCGCGTTGGTGCGGCGGCGGAGCTGGGATTATGACTGGGTTGTCGAGTTCGATATCAAAGGCTTGTTCGACAACATTGATCACGAGTTGCTGATGCGCGCAGTCCGAAAACACTGCACGACACCCTGGGTGCTATTGTACGTAGAACGCTGGTTGACGGCGCCCATGGAAACTGCGGACGGAAAACGAGTGGCGCGTGAGCGAGGAACCCCGCAAGGGGGCGTCGTGAGCCCGGTGCTCGCCAATCTCTTCCTGCACTACGCGTTCGACGCATGGATGCGACGAAAGATGCCGAGCGTCAGGTTTTGCCGCTATGCGGACGACGCCGTCATTCATTGCAAAAGCGAAGCGCAGGCGCAGTTGGTGTTGAGGAAACTCGCAACACGGCTGCAGAGAGTGCGGGCTCGAGTTGCACCCGGACAAAACGAGGATCGTGTACTGCCAGGACATCAATCGGCAGGGCACGTACCCCACGGTCCAGTTCACGTTTCTTGGCTATACGTTTCGCCCGCGCAAGGCGGTCGACAAGTATGGTCGCGGCGGACTGAACGGCCCGCGCGTCTGGGGTCAGCATAGACCGAGACATGACACCTGCGACACGTGTTCATAGCGTGTAGATTGAATGGGTAACCTGTAAATACTGGTTACTTACATAGGATTACTCTTGACGACAGAGGCGGATGACGACAATGTGCTCGCGTCAATCGACCTTACGGGGACGTGGGATGGCGGCCTCTTCAGGTCACGATTACTCATTTGGCAACTCTCACGGAGGCGAAGATGAAGATTCCCATTTCTATCAAAGCAGGCATCGTCTGCGCGATGGGCGGCTATTTCCTGTTTGCGAACCCGCCCGCTGCGTCGGCGAGTGCGACCCGCCTGAGCTGTGCTGGCGCATGCAATCAGTTTACTTGCCCGGATCCGGAAGTCGCGTGTGCGTCTCATCCGGAGTGCGAGGGAACGCCTACGTGCGGGTCGGCGGGTGCGGGACAACTCTGCCCTCCAGGTTGGTATCAGGTCGATTGCGGCGAAGATCAGACGCGTCCATCCCCATAACGGACAGGGGTGAAGGGCAATCCGCTCACGATCAGAGCCGCCGCATGCACGCTCGGGCCGCCGCCGACGGCGGTGGCCGCCCGATCTGCATCGACGCGTGGCTTCGATCGTGTCCGATGCCTCGGTCGCTACGGACGTGATAAGATGGTGAGCGGACGATCCGGCGTGGTTTGAAACATCGGCCCACTCGTTGAGAATCGCAGCGGATTCAGGCGCACCGTAGCGTGCACACGACTTTCACGTTGGGGCGTCGACAAGGCGATTGTACGACCTGCGATGACGCCCGCCTTCCAACGGAGGACTAATGAACCCCTCAAAACTTGATCGGCTGACGTCCTTGTTGCTCACGGCGGCGGCGGTGGTCATGGCTATCATTCTTGTGCATCGAGAATTATTCTCATCGTCTCGATCGCTTCCACTTGCGAGTTCTCAGATTCGCGGTGTGTTCGACCCCGAGTGGCGCGCCATGCTCCACGACGGTATTCTCGTCGGGGATTCCGTCTCACCCATCAAGATTATTGAATTCGTCGATCTCGAATGCCCTGTGTGCCGAGCTGTGCACCAATCGGTGCTGCGGGAGGCGAAGGCGAGGTATGGAAGTCGTCTTGCGATCTGGTATGTTCACTTCCCCTTGTCTGGTCATCGGTTTGCGCGGCTCGCAGCGCAAGCGTCTGAGTGCGCCGCGTCACGTGGGCGGTTCGCCCCATTCGTCGACGTCGCATTCGCGAAACAGGATTCGTTGGGCTTGAAGTCCTGGGCGTCATATGGACATGACGCCGGCATCAATGACACGCTGGAATTTGTGCGATGTGTCGGCTCCGTCCAGTTGGCAACGCGGATTGATTCGGGATCGGCACTGGCGCGCCGAAAGGGCTTGACGGGAACGCCGACGTTCTTCATCAATGGGCTGCGCTTCGACGGTGCGCCGGCGCCGGATGAGCTGTTCCATATCGCCGATAGCGTTCTCACCGCCAAATGACCTGACGTCGTCAAAGCTCTGGGTTCCTTGCGTTGAGAAACCTGCGAGGTTCGTGCCGAATGTGCCGGATTAGCCATTTTGTACCTTTTCTAGTGGCTCTTCACGTTGTCATTTCGGGGTTCGATACTCTAAGCGCGCAGGCGGTGGTGCGAGGTACGGTGCGCGCCGATTCTTCTCGGCGTCCGCTTCGCGGCGCAGAGGTTTCGGTGGAGTCCCTCGGCTGGTCGACTAGAACGGATTCAGGCGGCCGCTACTCGTTGTCCAATGTCCCGGCTGGTTTGACGCTGATTCGAGTCCGCTTGATCGGCTATGCGTCTATGAGCGGGGTAATCCTCGTCGCTCCACCGAACACTATTGAACGAGACTTCACGCTGGAACGTGCGGCCGTGGAGCTCGATTCGATGCACACGGTTGCACGAAAGGGTCGCATGGGCACCTTCGACGACAACCGACGTGTTGGGTTGGGCCACTTCTTCACACGCGACGATCTGGATAGGCTACACGCTACGCATCTCGCGGATGTCATGTCGGGTTTAGCGTCGGTCAACGTTCGCCGTGGTACCGGGAATCACGCGTGGATCTCAAGCAGTCGGTCGGGACGACGCTCGATCCAGGTTGACGCGTCGGATCGAGCCCGCGGGGCGACGTCGGGTTGCTACGCCAACGTTTTCCTCAATGGCGTCCAGGTCTATCACGGACGAAATGGCGAGCCCCTTTTTGATCTCAACGAGTTCTCGGTTGATCAGATCGAGGGCATCGAGTACTACACCGGACCGGCTGAGGCGCCGATCCAGTACTCATCGCTTGACATGAGCTGCGGTGTACTTGCTATCTGGACTCATCGAAACTGAACACCGCCCTGATGACGGTCCGCATGCGACTTACTTTGTGTTCCAGCTGGATGTTCTCATTGGCTTTCGTCGCTCACTCGCGCGGCCAAACGCCAATCCCGCACGCGGACGGCACACCCATTGTTATCAACGCGTCCGTGCGGGAACTGGAAACCAGATTGGTTGTCGAGGCGCGTCCATCGCTTGTCCTCGGAGGGGGATCTGCGAAGGAGGCGAGGTTCGACGTGCGAAATCCCTTCGCGATCGCAAAACGGCTTTCCAGCGGAGGATTCGTTGCAGCCGATTTCCAAGCGCTAAAGTATTTCGACGAACGTGGCAGATTCTTACGCACGATTGGGAATTCGGAGGTAGAGTCGAGAAGCTTTGGGCAGCTGCGAGACGTGTGCGTCATGCCGGGCGATACGATAGTGGCTATCAGCTATAATCGGCGAAACATCAGTTCCTTTGATCGTGACGGGCATTTCCTCGAGTCTCGCGAACTTCCAGGGTACGTTTGGTCCGACGCGTGCTTTGCCGATGGCACGATACTCGTGAGGCTGCCGCCCGCTCGTGCCGAATCGTCCGCGGACGAACTCGACTCGAGGACGCTTGTTCGTGTTCGCCCAAACGGGTCGATGGTGGGAGCCCCTATGTCCTACACGACGCGCCGACTTCCGCCAGATACGCCGCTCATAGAAAATGTTGCGGCGGGTCGGGAGGGTTTTTTTGTGGGAAACGGGTCTGAGCCACAGTTCGCCGAATTCGCTCTGAGCGGACGCCTAGTTCGCTTCGTTCGGTGGCTGCCGCCGACTGGAGACGTCGGTCCCAAGTTCGGACTAATCAAAACTGATCCGGCGGGGCGCGCCTGGGTCCAAATGCGTCTTAGCTCGGATCGTGATGAGTGGGTCGTTTTCGACAGGGCGGGTCGCCTGTACGCGAAAGTCTGCTCCCGTCCCTGGGCAATGGGCGTGTGAATCTTGTGACGATAGCCACAGACTATGTGATGCTGGCGTGGCGCGACCAGAATCATTTGTATCTTTCCCTACACGCCCTGCATGCCCCTTAGCGGTAGGCTTGGTCTGAATTGTTGCGGCGCGGCGCTATTGTGCGTTTGCGCATCTGGAGCTAGCGGCCAGGTCGTCGTCGTTGAGCTGCGCGAGGCTCGCGCTGGTGCTCCCGTTGCCGGCGCGCTCCTGAGTCTCGTTGCGGACGGCAAGTCTGCGCCCTCAGTTGTGGAGGCACTGAGCGGTGGCAATGGTCGGGCGCGCCTCACTGCTCGTGAACCAGGCACTTACCGCGTACAGGTTAAGCGAATCGGCTACCGGCCCGTGTTGAGCGAGCCGATGGTCCTGGAAGCTGGTGCGGTGAAGGTGACGCGGATGGATTTGACTGCGGTTCCGATCGTATTACCGACCGCCGTGGTACAAGTGAAGGCTCTTTGTGAATCACAAATCAGCGACGGACCAGCGGCGGTAGTCTGGGAGGAGATTCGAGCCGCGCTCGCTGCGACTACACTCACGGAGCAGGAAAACTACCTTCGCTTACGGATTTCCTTGTTCAAGCGCGAGGCCACGCTCGCAGGTGATACGAGTTCCCGACTCGTGACGAAGACTTTCATCGCCACTGGTACGCCGTTCATGACCATCGCTCCGGAGACACTCACAATCCGTGGCTTTGTTTTTCAAAGTGGAAGGGATCTTAGCTTCGCCGCTCCCGACGCCAGATTGATAGTCTCCGAATGGTTTGTCCACAGCCACTGCTTTCAACTAGTTCGTCCTCCCGACCCTGACACAAGCATGCTTGGCCTGCATTTCGAGCCCGCAGCCAAAACTCGGCTTGTCGATATCAACGGAACGATGTGGATCGACCGCAATGCGCACACGCTACAGTATCTCGAATTCTCATATGCAGGATTAGCAGGCAATTTGTCTCGCGCGAAACTCGGAGGCCGACTCGACTTCCGACATTTAGCCGCCGGAGAGTGGTTCGTGAGCAATTGGTACGTGCGGATGCCTCGGATGGCCGTGACGCCTGCGTCCGAGGCAAAAGGTTGGACGGGTGAAGCTGAAACCTCTCACATTGTTGGCTACATCGATCAGGGCGGTCGCGCGGATCTGGCGAGCACACGCGACCTTTTGCCCTTTGCGTTGGTTTCAGGTACGGTCTATGACAGCACGACGATGAGTTTTCTATCTGGCGCGGTTGTTCGCTTTGCAAATCAACGCGACTCGGCAGTGACTGATAGCAGTGGTCGCTTCACCATCCGGTCGGACAGTGGCGGATGGCAGACGCTCGTCGCCTCGCACCCGAAACTTGGACTCCTTCCGGACTCGTACTCAACAACTGGTTCCGTTGTCGCTAGGCGATTCATCCTCCGTCTACGTGGCCGTTCCGTCTAGCAAAAGCTTTGCAACGCAGTTTCTCTGTGGGTCTCCGACTGCGAATCGCGCCATTGTGATCGGCATCGTGTACGGCGGAAACGAGGGCCCAGTTGAGGACGCGGAGATACGAGCCGCAGGCGATTCCGTCGTCCGATACGATGCCAGAACAACCAGTGGCCCGCATGGTCTTTATGATTCTGCGGGGTACCCTCAAGCCGCCCCCTGAGCGTGTCCCTGCGGCTCGTGCTAGCCCACGAGGCTAGCGAGCGAATCCGGCCAGACGTCGTCGTCAGATACGTAGTTCTGAATCCGGCGAGGTTCTTATTGGCCTTGATCTTCGAGCCTCGCGGTAGATCGACTAGCACAGTTGCTGAAGTAGGGAGATCGGAAAAGTGCCGGGCTCGGACTCAGCATCAGCCGCGATCTCGCGCGCGGAATGGCGGGTGAGCTGACGGTCGAGAGTCTCGAGGGCGCGGGCTCGGCGTTCACCCTTGGGCTGCCTCGCGCGCCCCACCCCTGACACCGGGGACCGGCGTTATCCCGGGGTGTGCGCGGGCACCGGCGTCAGGCCGTCCATGGCCGCCCGTTGGAGCGCGCGCGAGCTGATCTCGGCGCCTTGCGCGATCATCCGCTCCACGATGTGCATCGCCTCGGCGAGCGCCGGCTCGAGCAGCTCGCGGCTGTGCAGGCGGACGAGCCGGTCCAACTCCTCGCGAAGAATCGCCCACTCGCGCTCGAGGCGCTCGACCGTCCAACCGAGCTGCGATCGCTGGCGCCCGTGACACTCCGCGATCGACGCGTGGATGCGCGTCGCGTCGGCGATCTCCACCGACGTGTCGCCGCGCATCTCCTCGAGCGCGATCAGCGTCGCCGCGATCACCGCGACGTATTCGATCAGGTGATTCGACAACTGGCAGGCGCGCAACGCGTTCGCGCCGTCGACGATCGGCTCTTCGCGCAGGCGCGTGGTGAACGCGTTGATCAACGATTCGAGATCGCGAACGAGCACTTTGCCGATGTCGCCCAGGCCATGGAGCCGTGCCGCGACGTCGGGCGACGCGGCGTGCCATCGCGCGGTGCGGGTGGCGGACGTTTGTGCGTCGCACAACCACAGCGTGAAGGTGGCGCCCCGTCCCGGCTCGCTGGCCACGACCAGGTCGCCGCCCATGAGTCGCGCGAGCCGGCGACTGATCGTCAACCCGAGCCCCGAGCCGTCCTTCGATCGGGTATGGCCTTTCTCGACCTGCACGAACGGATCGAAGATCGCGGCGAGCTTTTCGCGCGGAATGCCGCGGCCCGTGTCCGTGACGCGAAAGAACATCCATGGTCCCGAGCCCATGAGCTTCGTGTCGGTGGGCGCTCTGCCGGACATGCCGCATTCCACGTGCACCCGTCCGCCGCTCGGCGTGAACTTGATCGCGTTGTTGAGCAGGTTCACGAGCACCTGGCGGACGCGATCCTCGTCGCCCTCGAACGTCATGTCGCAATCGGGGGGCAAATCGGACGTCAACGTGATTCCGTGGCTCTCGGCGATCGGCAGCACGAGCGTCAGCGCGCCATCGATCACTCGGCGCGAATCGCCGACGCCCTGGTGGAGCGTCAGCCGTCCCGCCTCGACGCGCGCGAGGTCGAGCACTTCGTTGACGAGGCCGAGCAGGTGTTGCCCGCTCAGTTGAATGCGCGCGACCTGTCGGCGCTGGCCGTCGGTGAGCGGCCCGCCGATGCCGAGGTCGAGGAGCTCCGCGTAGCCGATCACCGCGTTGAGCGGTGTGCGGAGCTCGTGGCTCATCAACGCGAGGAACTGTGATTTGGCGTGGCTCGCCGCCTCCGCTTCGGAGCGGGCGGCGCGCTCGCGATTGAGCATCGCGGACCGCTCTTCGGCGCGCTTGCGATCGGACACGTCGCGCAACGAGACGAGCAGCGCGGCGCCGCCCTCCCATTGGGTATCGACGACGCGCAGATCCACGGTGACGGGCGGGCGGCCTCCCGGCCGAACCACCTCGACTTCCGCGCTGTCGCCCGCGACGACCGGAAACCCGAGCGCCTGCCCGGACAGATCGGCCGACGACCGGCCGAACAGCCGCACCGCGGCTTCGTTGGCGAACCGGATGATGCCGTCGGCGTTGACGATCGCGATGCCGTCGGGCAATCGGTCGATGATGGATCGCAATCGCTCGCGATCCGATCGATGATCCACGGTTTGTTCGCTGCGTCGATGCCTCGCCATCGGGTTCGCCGTTTCGTGAAGTCGGGGTGCGGCTCCTCGGGGCACTGGTTGTCAAACTCCGTGCCTCGCCCGCAACGGTGATGGTCCGGAAACTGCGTTCCCGCTGAAGATCGATCACGAGACAAACGTCGATAACGTCGACAACCTCGTCACGCCGGAGTCGTCGGACGTGAGCACCGCGCAATCGTCGAGCGGCTCCGAGGAACCGTTCGTCCTGAAGCTGTTCATCTGCGGTGCGAGCCCGCGCGCCGATTCGGCGGTCGCGAACCTGCGCCACATCTGCGAGCACGATCTCCGCGGGCGCTACACGCTGGAGATCATCGACGTCCTGGAACAGCCGGACCTCGCCGAGGAGTCGAAGGTGCTCGCGACGCCGACGCTCATCAAGCTGCTCCCGCCGCCGCTCAGACGCGTCATCGGCGATCTCTCCGACAAGCAAAAACTGCTCGTCGGACTCGATGTCGGCCGTTGCGGCGGAGCTCCCCAACTCGCACACGCAATCGCCATGAGCCACGCCGTCGACACGGAGCTGGTCAAGCTTCCGACGGGCATCGAGAGCTTCGATGTCATCGCGAAAGGAGGCCTTCCCAAAGGGCGCACGACGCTCGTGTCGGGGACCGCGGGCAGCGGCAAGACGGCGTTCGCCGTGCAATTCCTCGCCGCCGGCATTCGTGCCGGCCAGACCGGCGTTCTCGTGACGTTCGAGGAGTCGATCGCCGACATTCGCGCGAACATGCGCGGGTTCGGGTGGGATCTCGCGAGCGTGGGAGCGGGAGGGCAGGCTGGCAGTCGTCGACGCGTCGCCCGATCCGAACATCGAGACGGTCGAAAGCGGCAGCTTCGACCTGGGCGCGCTGCTGGCCCGCGTGCGGCGCGCGGTGGAGCGCGTCGGCGCCGAGCGCGTGTCGCTCGACTCGCTCGGCGCGGTGTTCACGCAGTTCACGGACCAGTCGATGGTGCGACGCGAGCTGTTTCGTATCGCGTGGTCGCTGAAAGACATGGGCGTGACGGCGGTGCTCACCGCGGAGCGCACCGACGACTACGGGTCGGTCGCACGCTTCGGCGTCGAGGAGTTCATCGCGGACAACGTGATGATTCTTCGAAACGTGTTGGACGGGGAAAACCGCCGTCGCACCGTGGAGATCCTGAAGTTTCGCGGCACCGACCACCAGAAAGGGGAAGTGCCGCTGACGATCGTCGCGGGCACGGGCGTCGTCGTCATGCCGCTCTCCGCGATGCAGTTGCGACAGAAATCGTCGGACGTGCGCATCTCGTCGGGCAACGACGAGCTCGATCAGATGTGCGGCGGCGGCTTCTTCCGCGACTCGGTGATTCTCGTGTCCGGGGCGACCGGAACCGGAAAAACGCTCACGGTCGCGCAGTTTCTCGAGGGCGGCGCCGCCGTCGGCGAGCGCTGTCTGCTCCTGGCCTTCGAGGAGAGCCGCGAGCAGCTGTTTCGTAACGCGATCGGCTGGGGCATCGACTTCGACAAGATGGAGCGCGACGGCCTGCTGCGCGTCGTGTGCGAATACCCGGAGACGGAAGGCCTCGAGGACCGGCTTCACTCCGTTCAGGAGATGATCGACGAGTTCCAGCCGAACCGTGTCGCGCTCGACAGTCTGTCGGCGCTCGAGCGCGTGGGGACGATCAAGGCGTTTCGTGAGTTCGTGATCGGTTTGACGTCGTTCATCAAGCACCGGGAGGTCACCGGTCTGTTCACGGCGACGACCGCGTCGTTGATGGGCGGGACGTCGATCACCGAAGCCCACATCTCGACGCTCACGGATTCGATCATTCTGCTGCGGTACGTCGAGATGTTCGGCGAGATGAAACGGGGGATGACCGTGCTCAAGATGCGCGGCTCGCTGCACGACAAGCGGATTCGTGAGTTCCGAATCGACCAGACCGGCATGCATCTCGGCGCGCCGTTCCGCACGGTCACCGGCATCATGGCCGGTTCGCCGGACTATGTCTCGCCGAGTGAGCTGGAGTGGGTCTGGTCGAAGTTCGACGAGAGTGGCCGCGAGGCCATGGCGGATCTGGCGGCCGACATTGGCGAGCGCCGGCGCGGTGCGGATCGCCGACAAGCCGACTTGCCTCCGTTGGACGGGACTGGCCCGAACGTTGCAACGTAGAACCTGTTCGATTGGACGCACGACGCCAGTCGCGCGTGACCAGCAGCCGCAGGTTGAAGGACAATGCGCCAGGAGATTTCCGGCGCGCGATTCGGGTCGCGCGTGGTGGTCGATCGATCCACGAACTCCCAGTGGGTGGTCTTTGAGATTCGCAACGCCTCGTACGACCGCCGAGACGGGCGTTCGCTTGTCTTTTCGACGGACGGCGTGATGCGCCGCGTGCGAAATTTTCCGGTGGACTGGCTCGAGCTGCCGGATGATGCGCTTCTGGAGCTGAGCTATCGGCGCTAGTCGACGCCGCTCGGGGCGCTCGACTGCGGCATCGGGACCGCGAAGCAGAACGCGGATCCGCGTTCGGGAAACTCCGCCCACGCACGGCCGCCGATGGATTCGACGGTTTCCCGGACGATGCTGAGGCCGAGGCCGCTGCCTTCGACGGCCCGTTCCTCGCCGTCGTGCGCCCGAAAGAACCGTTGGAAGAGACGCTCCCGCTTCTGCTCCGGCACGCCCGGACCGTTGTCCGCTACGCGTACGATCACTTCGCGCCCCGCGTCCGTTTCGACCTCGCTCGCGCTCACCTCGACGTACGCCTCCTCGCCCTCGCGCCGCGCGTATTTGATGGCGTTCGCCAGATAGTTGTTGAGCGCGAGCTCGACGACTGGAGCATTGACCTCGACGTCGGGCAGCTGCTCCGCGATGCGCACGTCGACCTTCGCCGCGGCGGCGGCGTCGCGCAGCTGGCGGGCGGCTTCGGCCGCCGCCTCTGGAAGACGGACGTGCCGGTGCTCGCGGTCCGGGCCGTCCAACCGCGACAAGGCTGCCAGATTGTTGACCGTCTTCGTCATGCCGCGCGCCTTCCGTTGGATGAGGCTGCCGAACTCGCGCCGCTTGGCGGCGTCCTCGTCCAGGGTCGACAACAGATCCGCCGCGCTGAGGATGGCTCCGATGTCGTTCCTGATCTCGTGCGAGATCATCCGGTTGAAGGCGCGCAACCGCTCCTCTCGCTCGGCGACGCGCTCGTCCGCCCGGCGCAGGAAGTGGGTCATCGTGGTCTGCTGAATGATCGCGAGCGCGCGAAAGAGATGCTTGGAGGTGACGAGCAACTCGCCTGGGTCGCACGGTTGGGGAAGCGTATTCGCCGCCTCCGAGAGAAAATGGAACAGGATGCTTCCCAGGATTTCGTACTCTTTCAGGATCTCGTAGGCGTCGAATCCCTGCCGGTGCCGGAGCTCGCCGAGCTGGACTGCCTCCGCGAGCACGGGCGTGTCGCCCTCGACGTCGTCCGCGGGATTCTCGAGGTAATCGGCGATCTCTCCGATCAGCGACGGAACGTGATCCAAGAGCTTGTCGGTCGGAAACACCCGATCGGCCGGAAGCGTGACGCGCGACGTGATCCGCTCGAGCCAGCGTTCCGCGAGGTCGGTGCGGGACTCTCGGAGCTTGGCGGCGAGCGTCTGCGTCAGCGCGCAGCTCGCGGGTGGCTGGGTAGAATCCGACGTCACCGAAGGGTTCCCGGCTGTGATCGGACCGATCAAGGGCATTTCGGAGGCCATCGGCCGTGTCGTGGTCCTACCGCCGCTGGGCGAGCCAAGGATTGCGCCGCCGGCGGCGCCGCCTTGATTTGACGCGACTTCGTGTCGTTGAGCGTATCGTTCAACGCACGCACTCGAGTCGGTGGCATCTGCCGAGGACGCTCCTCAACACCTATCGCCAATGCCCCTGCAAGGACACGTATATTCAGTGCCGGACGGCGTCGCCGGCTTCGACGCAAACGCGACGATCAGCGCGAGCGCCGCGAGCGCGTTCCGCGCGCATGGCTATCGATTCTGTGTGCGGTACGTTCGCCGCGAGAAGCATCACCCGGCGGACCTCACGGCGGACGAAGCCACAGTGCTGCTCGACGCAGGCCTCGGCCTGATGCTCGTGCAGTACGTCGAATCGGAGAGCGCGTGGCGGCCGAGCGCCGACAAAGGAGTGGCGAACGGTTCGACCGCGGCATCGGAGGCCGGCAGGCTTGGCGTGCCCGCCGGTGTCACCGTCTGGTGCGATCTCGAGGGCGTCGACGTCGCGACGCCGGCGCAGGCGGTGATCGACTACTGCAACCACTGGCACGCGGCCGTGGCGCACGCCGGATTCGTCCCCGGGCTGTACGTCGGCTATCATGCGGGACTGAGTCCGGCGCAGTTGTATCGATCGCTGCGGTTCACGCATTATTGGGGCGCGTACAATCTCAACGCCGATCAAGCGCCGGCGGTTCGCGGTCTCCAGATGAAGCAGGCGGAGCGCAAAGCCGGCGATCGAATTCAAGGCGTGACATTGGACTTCCAGGTCGATCGGGTTCACGCCGACAAGCTGGGCGGCCGGCCCACGCTGCTCGCTCCAGATTTCTGGTTAGAGCAGTTATAAGTGTCGCGCGACGCGCGCGATATCGGCGAAGAACTGGCGCTCCGCGCGAGCGCGCTCGTCGTCCGGCGCGCGGAGAACCGCTGACGGGTGCACGGTCGCGAACGCGACGGGCGCCCACTCGGACGCGAGCGGCACCGCGCGCCGCTTCATGACGCTGAACGTTCGGCCGAACAACGTTTTCGCCGCCGTTGCGCCGAGGCAGAGGATCGCGCGCGGCCGAATCAGCATGAGCTCGGCCTCGAGCCACGGAAAGCACGCTTTGATCTCGCCGGCATTCGGCGTCCGATGCAGGCGGCGCGTCGACCGCGCTTCGCGCGCCCACTTGAAGTGCTTGACGGCGTTCGTGACGTAGATTTCGTCGCGATCGATGCCCGCCGCCTCGAACGCGCGGTCGAGCAGCCCACCCGATGGACCGACGAACGGCCGGCCGGCGCGATCCTCCGCGTCGCCGGGCTGTTCGCCGATGACGAACAGCGTGGCGTCTTTCGGACCCTCGCCGAACACCGTCTGCGTTCCGAGCTTGTAGAGCGCGCACCCACGACAGTCACGCGCGGCGGCGCGGAGCTTTGGCAAGGTCGGTCGCGCGGGAATGAAATCGGCGGCGGAGCCGGTCGGCGCGCGAGGCTTCCGAGCCGCGTGCGCCCTGGCCGGGCTCACGACGGCGTGGCGCCGCTGCGCTTCAGCTTGCGGCCAAGCCGTTCCTCGATCGCCGCGACGTTCGCCGTGATCTTGTCGGTCGCGCCCTGTTCGTCCTCGATCGTCATCGTCGTGATGACGTGCGCCGAGACGCTGCGCGCATGGTCGTGGCATTGCCGGGCGACGCGCATGACCGCGTCCCAGTCGCCTTCGATGCAGGTGCCGCTCGGCGTGAGCTGATACGCGAGGCCGGACGCGTCGATCAGCTTCAGGATCTCCGCGAGCTCGTCGCTCATGCTGGTGCCTTTGCCCAGCGGGATGATACTCAGCTCGGCCAACATGGCGCGTGCGTGGTGCATCAATCGTGCTGGTGCCGAGGCGACGGCCGGCGGGCTCAGCGCGGCGGGCGGCAGCGACATGTTGAGCAAACTCAGATGGCCGCGTGTGATCACACCGTCGAGTACAACGTGACATTGGGAATCGTTAGTCACACGCGAGCGATGCCGCGCATGGTACGCATCGTGCGGCACCTTTTCGCCCACCGCAATCCTGCCCGCGGTACTATCCCTGCCTGAGAAGGAATCGTATGCCGGTTTGGTCTCGCACGAATGGCGGACGCATCGCCGATCCGCCGATCGACCACGACGACCTGGCCCCCGATGGGACGCTGTTCATTCTCGTGTCCTTCGAGGGACCAGATCCGTATTCACAAGCCGGCGGTCTCGGCGTCCGGATGACCGGGCTGGCTCACGCGCTCGTGGATCTGGAGTACGAGACGCATCAGTTCTTCATCGGCGATCCGGACTTGCCGCCCGTGCAGACCGGCGCCGACGGCCGGCTGTCGCTGCACCGATGGTCGCAATGGATCAGCGCCAACTGTCGCGGCGGTGTGTACGACGGCGAAGCGGGGAAGGTCCACGACTGGACGACGTCGCTTCCCCCATATCTCGTCGACGAGATTCTCGTCCCGGCCATCCACGCCGGCCGAACGCCGGTCGTGATGTTCGAGGAATGGCAGACCGCCGAGTGCGCGTGCCGTGTCAGCGACGCGCTGGACTCGCTCGGCGTGCGCGACTGCGCGCGCATCTCGTGGAACGCAAATCACTGTTACGGATTCGATCGGATCGACTGGCGACGCTTGAGCGCCTCCGTCGCGATCACGACGGTCAGCCGTCACATGCGCAGCATCGTTCGCGCGTGTGGAACCGACGCGCGCGTGATTCCGAATGGCATTCCCAGCGCGGCGCTCGTTCCGGTGGCGCGCCGCGAGGTTGCGGCGCTGCGATCGTCCGTCGCCGAACGTCCGGACATGGGCCTCTTCTTCAAGATGGCCCGGTGGGAGCGCGAGAAGGGCTGGACGCAAGCGCTCGACGCCGTCGCGCAGGCGCGCGCGGCCGAGCGCCGCTTCATGCTCGTCGCTCGCGCGGGGGGCCCCACAGGCGTGGGCGGCGAGCTTCAACGCGAGGCGGCGCGCCGGCGCCTCAACGTCGTGCCGTTCCATTCCGAGCGCGATTTCCTCGATGACATGAGCCAGGCCGTGCGCGGTGAGGCCGATGTCGTGGATCTTCGCTTCGGCGTGTCTCCGGCGCTCGCGCGCACGCTCTTCGCCGCGGCAGACGGCGTGTTGGCCAACTCGGTCTCCGAGCCGTTCGGCCTCGTCGGGTTGGAGGCGATGGCCGCGGGCGGTGTGGCGTACACCGGTGGAACGGGCGAAGACTACGCCATTGGAGGGCGCAACGCCGTGGTGTTGGAGACGCTCGATCCCGCGGAGATCGTCCAACGGTCGACCGAGCTCGCGGCGTCGCCCGACGTGGCGAGCCGAATTCGCCGTCAAGCGAGAAAGACGGCGCAGGGCTATGAGTGGAGCTCGGTGATCGGCCTTCTGGTCAAGGCGCTCGCGCCGCCGCTGCCGGTGGAAGCGGGTGCGTGACGGAGCCGTCGAAGCGGAGACCGATCCGCGGTCACTGAGCTGATTTGAGCTCTTCGAGCGCGCGCGAGGGCTCGGCGAATTCGTCGAGCCCTTTCTTGACGCAGACCGCGCCGACGCCGAGATCGAGAACACCGGCAACGAGCGATCCGAGCCACATGTGTCCGCCGATCAAGCGGCCAATGAGTGTGGCGACGAATACCGTGGCCGCAACAGCGGCGATCACGACCGCCGCGAACGCGACGGCGAGAAACGTGGCGCCCACGCTCGCGTGATGCGCGGCCTCGCGCATCTCGAGCTTGGCGAGTCGCATTTCGTCGCCGACCAGCTGCTTCGAGTCGTCGCCGAGGGAACGCACCAGATCCGGAATCGTCGTGTCCGGAGTGATGCGTCGCGCGACCGACGATCTGGCGCCGTCCATCGTCAGTCCGCGCGCGGTGCGACGAGGGGCGCGGCGCGCGGCACGTCGTTGGGCGCGCCGATCGCCCCCTTCAACTCGCCGACCCAAGTCGTCACGCGGTCGTCGAGCGCCTGATGAACGCCGCCGACGAGCGAGGCCACCATGTCGTCGAGCGCTTCGCCCACCTTGCTGCTCGCGCCCTTCGTCGCGGCCACCGTCGCCGCGGCCGCTCGCACGTCGCGATCGGAGCCGGCGAGGAGCACGCCGGCGCCCACGGCCAGCGCGAGCGATGCCCATGGATGATCGCGAACGATCTCCGCGACATTGAGCTTGCGTTCGAGCTCGGCGAGCGTGTCCGACATGCGTTCGCGCGTCACTTCGATCTCGCGCCGGACGTCAGCTGCTGTTTCACCCATGTCGCGTTCTCCTTGAGCGACGTTGCGGCTTCGGCCGGTCCGAGCCGTGTGAGCGCCATGCGTGTGAGGCCGCGTCTCGCGAGCACCGCGGCGACCACGCCCATGACCGCGACGACGATGAGAGCGGCGAGCCAGTAGCGATCGGCCGGCAGCCACTGGTCTCCAATGAGCAGGATGAGGCCGATGACGAGCGCGAGCGCACCGAGCATCGCGAGCACGCTGCCGAGCGCCACGAGCGCGGACCCACGGCCGATGGCGCTCGCCGCGCGCGACACCTCGAGCTTCGCGAGGCGCGCTTCGCTTCGCACCAACGACGTGCTCTCTTCGACGAGATCACGAACCAGGGTGCCGATGGCGCGACGGCCATCGGCTCCATCGAGACCCATCGTCTATTTCCGCAGTGCCTTGCCGAGCAGATAGCCGACGCCGACGGCGATGAGCAGCGTTCGGCCCGGGTGCTCCTTCACTTGCGTCTCGATGCTCGCCTTCAGACTGTCGAGGTCGGCCTCGCGCAGCCAGCTGGCCGTCGCATCCATTCCGCCGGCGACTTTCGCCGGCATCTGGGCAAAACGTTCGTCGCGCGTCGCCGTCACGGCGCCGGCCTCGCCGGCCAGCGCCACGCCGTCCTGCTCGCCGGCAGGAATGCGTTTGCGCAACCGGTCCGCTCCGGACTCGAGCGCGCCGGCGAGCGAGTCTTTGAGCGTTCCCGCGCGGTCACGCACCGTGCTTCCGACGTCGGCAAGCCGCTCGCGGGTCACGCCGGCGATGTCGCGCGCGCGATCCGAGATGCCTCGTCCATCCTCACGTTCCGGGTCAGGCGGTGGCGGCGAGGCGGGGTTCGTCCCCGGCGAGTCGCTGGCCGCGCGCATATCTGGTTGTTCCATAAGCTCCGAATCCTTCAAGGTGGCGGGAGTACCTGATCGCAGAGCATGTGCCGGGCGGTAGTTCGGGGAACCGGCCTCCACGCTGGGATGCTCAAAGTCTTAGTGCGCGAGAAACGGAATCCGGACGACGCCGAGGCGCGCGCCGGAGCGCGCGTCGATCACGTCCACGGCGAGCGTCACCGTGCGGGCGTCACGATCGAGCGGCTCGAAATAGACGAATCCGGATGCTCGCCCGCCCGGCGACAGCACGCCTTCGGGCAGTGCGCGTTGCACCATGTCGACCGTCGGGAGCGAGACCTTCCGATAGCGCGTGACGTAGGGGGTGTAGTACGTCGGATCGTACGCGAACGCGCCGTCGTAGCGGAGAAACCGCGGATACCAGCGCGAAAGGTACGGCGCGATCGCGAACCGATCGAATCCGTAGAACGGGTTCTGCACGGTGTACGCTTCGGTGAGCTTGCCGTCGGTGTCGTACGGTGGCATCGCGGCGAAGTGATGACCGAGGCTGTCCGTGAGCGCGATGCGATTGTAGCGAATCGCGATCGGCGCCGGACCGTCGTTGTGCAGATCGAGCAGGATCGGCGTCACCTTCGTATCGAGATCCTCAGGTCCCCACTGCCATGCCTGCGCGCGGGCTTCGACGCGAAGACCGGACGTCGTCGCAACGGCGCCCTGTCCCGGACCGTTGACGGGCGTCGCGGTGGGGGCGGGGGTCAACACCGCCTGAGTTCGACCACAGCCCACCGTCGCGACCACCGCCGCGATCGCGAGCCTGATGAATGGCGTATGTGTAGTCATATCCAACTCCTCCAATGCTGTTGCGGCCGCCGGACGGCCGCGCGATTCAGGAGGCGGGTGCAGCGCGCGTGCCAACACGCACGCGATGACGCGAGTATCGCCGTGCCATCGCCGCTAAGATGTGCCGCCGGTTTTTACGTGCCGCGGCGACGCATGATTTGGCGTGCCGCGCGCTGACCGGATGCAAGCGCCGCGTGTACCGTGCCGATGTCGCCCTGGCTGTCGGTCGCTTCGCCGGCGAACCAGATCGTGCCGCGAATCGGTTTCGCGAGCTCGCCCGGTGCATTGTGACCGCCAACGCGGGAATACGAGTACACGCCGCGCGCGAACGGATCATTCGACCAGTCGTGAAAAAACGACTCCACGAGCATGGCGCGGAGCGATCGCGCGGTCGTCGCGAAGAGACTCGCGAGCGCCGTCACCGCTTCCGCCTCGAGCTCGCGCGGCGAGAGTCGCGACATCGCGCCCGCGTTCGGTCCACCGACCCAGGCGACGAGCAGCGGCGATCGCACCGGATACGTCGTCCACCACACGGGAAACGACAGGCGTCGTCGCGCGAGAATGAACGACGCTCGATCGAGCTCCGGGCAGGCGAGACGCTCGGCGATGCGACGGCTCATCCAGAACGGATGATCGAAGCGGAGCGCCAGCCGAATCACGCTGCCCATCGCCAGTCCGGCGAGCGCGTGCTCGACGGATGGCAGCGGAGGATCGAACGCGATCGCGCCGGGCGTGCCCGCCGGCGCCGTGAGCACTCCGACGGGCGCGGTCACGATGAGCGCACGGGCTGACACCGTCGTCGGCGCGGCGCCGGCGGCGTTCCGCCACTCGACGTCGACGCGGCCGCGCTTCCAGCGCACGGCCGACGCGACGGCGCCCAGACGTATTCGCGATCGCACGGGATCCGCGAGACGATCGACGAGTGATCCGTAGCCGCCGAGCAATCGGCCGATGCGCGCTTCGCGGGGGTCGTCGGGTGTGCCTTCGACGACCGCTCGCGCGCTGATCTGGCCCGGATCGGCAGCGTCGAATCCCTCGACGAATTGCCGCGCGAGGGCGCGGTCTAGCGCCGAGAGATGCCGGCGGTTCGCGCGCAACGCCTCGGCGAAGGAGCGGTCGACGGAGCGACTGCGTGCGAGGCGCCGGATGACGCGCGCGATCCGCGCGGAAAAATCGTTCATCGGCGTCAAACGTCCGCGCGAGGTCAGCAGGCGAGTCTCGGCGATGTCCACCATCGCGAGGTGATGGCGCGTCGCGATGCGTCGAATGGGCTCCGCTTCCCCGTGAACGAACTCGGCCCCAAGCTCGACGGGCACGGCGAGATCGGCGAGGCGCTGGGTGAAGATGCGGCCGCCGATCCGGTCGCGCGCCTCGAGCACCACGACGTCGTGCCCGGCGTCCGAGAGATCCGCGGCAGCGGCGAGCCCGGCCGCGCCGGCGCCGACGATCACGACGTCAGGATCACGAGCTGGCATGACTGGCTGAGCGGGTGAGTCGCGCTGAGGGGCAAGAAGCAGTCCGAGCACGGCCGCGATGACGCCACACGGGGGGGCATACTCGTGATCCAGCTGTGTCGTCGGAACGAAAGTTGAGAAGACGCATAATCATGACAGCATCGTCCAAACGTGCCACGCGGCACACGGCGCACTCCCGGCGGCGATGGTCGGCGCGCGTCACCGCGCACAGCAATGCACTCGATCTCGACCGCAGCGTGTTCACGTGGAGCGACCCGAAGCGGATCGCGCGATCGCTCAAGCGCTCGGCCGAGCAGAGCCGGCGGCGGAAGAGCGAACCGTATCGCTCCGCGATGTCGATGTTGACCTTCTACATCAACCGCGCGGGCACCAATGTCGGCGCGCGACAACGCCGCGTGCTGGAGCAAGCCAAAGGGGAGCTCCGCCATGCGTTCGGTCGCGACTGATCCGACGGCGGTCCTCATCGACGGCCTCCGCCGCTCGGCGAAGCCCCTCGCGACACCCGCGGACCTCGATCCGCTCCTGGACGCGATCGGCGATGCGCGATACGTCCTCCTCGGCGAAGCCACACACGGGACCGCCGACTTCTACGAGAGTCGCGCGGAGATCTCGAAGCGCCTCATCGAGGAGAAGGGATTCTCGTTCGTCGCCGTGGAGGGCGACTGGCCGGACTGCTATCGCGTGAACCGGCACGTCCACTGGATGGATGGCGCGGGGGAGCGCACCGAGGACGTCTTGCACGCATTCGAACGATGGCCGACGTGGATGTGGGCGAACCGGCAGGTCGTGGAGTTCGTCGAGTGGCTCCGTGATCACAACCGATCACGCAACGCGAACCGGCGAGCGGGCTTCTTCGGCCTCGACGTCTACTCGCTGTGGGAGTCGATGGCGGCCGTCGTGACGTACCTGGATCGTGTGGATCCTGATGCGGCGCGCGCCGCACGCCGCGCCTACGGCTGCTTCGATCCATACCGCGAGGACGTGCACGCCTACGCGCACGCGACCGCGCTCGTGCCGACGTCGTGCGAGAACGAAGCGGTGTCGATGCTGCGCGCGCTGCGCGTCAACGCCGCCGCGTACGCCGAAGATGCACGAGGCGGCTACTTCGACGCCGAACAGAATGCCCTGATCACGCGGAACGCGGAGCGATACTACCGGACGATGATTCGCGGCGGCCCGACGTCGTGGAACGTGCGAGATCACCACATGGGCGAGACGCTCGACCGTCTCATGTCACACCACGGTCCGGACGCGAAGGCGATCGTCTGGGAGCACAACACCCACGTCGGCGACGCGCGGTTCACGGACATGGCGCGCCACGGCATGGTGAACGTCGGCCAGCTCGTGCGCGAGATGCACGGGGAAGGGCCCCGCGAACGCGACGGCGTCGTCCTCGTCGGATTCGGGACCCATCGCGGAACGGTGATCGCGGGTCCCGAGTGGGGGGAAACGATGGAGCGGATGCGGGTTCCGGTCGGCCGCGACGGAAGCCTCGAGGATCTCATGCATCAGGCCGTGAACGGCGACGGCCTCTTCATCTTCGACGGCTCCGCGAACGGGGGCATCAGCGGGTTGGACCAGGCGCTCGACCACCGCGCGATCGGCGTGGTGTACGAACCGCACGCCGAGCGCCTGGGCAACTATGTGCGGACGATCGTCCCGCGGCGCTACGACGCGTTCGTGTTCATCGACGAATCACGCGCCGTGGATCCGCTGCACATGCCGGTGGTGGTCGACGGCGAGGCGCCCGAGACCTATCCGACCGGCATGTAGCTCTCGCGCCGAAATCAGCGGCGACGCGCGGCTCGCGTCCGGGCGGCCTTCTTCGCGGCGGCCGAGCGACCAGCCGCTCCCTTCGTGCGAGCTGCTTTCCGTGCCGCGGCCGAGCGCGAAGCGGCGCTGCGACGACGCGCGCTCGAGTGCGCCTGGCGGGCGAGCGATCGTGGCGAAGCCGAGCGCGATCCCTCGCGTCGCAATGCGCCGGTCGTCGCCCGCGATCGCGTCGTCGATACTTTGCGCGTTCGCTTCCGACCCTTCGCGAGATCGCGCTTTGCTTGGGTCCGAGTGCGCGCCGACGTGCTTTTCTTCGCGGGCAGCTTGACGCCCGAGCGGCGCGCCTTGGAGAGTCCGATCGCGATCGCTTGCTTCGTGGACCTCGCGCCGTGCTTGCCTTCGCGGATGTGATCCATCTCTTCGCGAACGAACTCGCCTGCCTGCGTCGAGGCGGATTTGCCTTGCGCCGCGTCACGACGCGCACGGCGAACGGTGGCACGTTCCGGCATGTGCTGGTCTCCGTTGGATGTGAATGGCCGGCCGGACGACGCGTGCGCGGGGTCCGGCCGGCCGCGGCGAACCGTCGCACGGCGCGGACCATGAGCGCCGTGCCGCCACCGAAACCAGGCGTCGTCGGCCGCGATCGCGCGGCAGCGCCGCGGGCGCGCGAGCCGATACGCGTTACATCAGCGAATCTGAATCTTCGACTTTCGCTCCTGTTCCTTGGGCGCCGGAAACGCCACTTCGAGGACGCCGTCCTTGAACGTCGCCTCACATTGGTCGCCGTTCACACCCTGTGGCAGCGGGATCGTCCGGCGGAACTGGCCGTAGCTGCGCTCGCTGCGATAGAACTCGTCGCTCTTGTCCTCCCGCTCATCCGAGCGCTCGCCGGAGATCGTGAGCACGCCGTCCTCGACCTCGGCGGTGACGTCTTCGCGCTTCATGCCCGGCAAATCGGCGCGCACCACCAGCTTGTCGCCGCGGCGGAACGTCTCGACTTGCGGCATCCACGCCGCCTGAGCGCCGCTCCACAAATCGCGGTCGAGCGTCCCGGCGGTCCGCAAGCCGCGACCCAGCGAGAAATCCTCGAAGAGGCGATCCATGTCTTCGGTCATTCGCCGGAGCAGCGAGAACGGACTGTAGCCGACGCTGCGAACCGGCGCGTTGGTCGCTCGGCGCGTCGAGCCCGGAGCTCGTCCGGTTTCTCGTTCCGTGGCGATCGATCGCTCTCGGTCGGTATCGGGCGTCGATCGGGCCGACGTCGAAGCGGACGTGGACGCGGCGGAATGTGGGGTGTTCGGATCTCGTTGCGTCATTCGTGGATCGGCGGACATTGCTCCTCCTTGGCGTCTCGAGCAGTGCTCATGGTCGTGAGTCGCGAGCGCAGTGTGCGAGCTCGCGACGTTCGACGCCGCAAGCCACATGCCCTACGCCGCGACGCTCGTCACGCCTTGATCGACGCGATTGGACGGACGCGATTCGCGTGCGCGAGCGCGTCGTCGTCGGTGAGGTCGAGTCGGAGCGGCGTGACGGAGACGTAGCCATTCCGCATCGCCCATCGGTCCGTGCCTTCCTCCAACTCCTCGACGCGGCGCACGGTGAGCCAGTAGAGCGATCGTCCCATCGGGTCGGTAATCGGCACGACGCGCCCGTCGTATTGCGACACCGCCTGTCGCGTCCAACGGATGCCGACGGGATCGGGCGGAAAATTCACGTTGGCGAGGCGCACGGTCGACTCGAACAGCAGGTGCTCGAGAATCTTCGCGACCCAGGGCCGCAGGCGGTCGAAATCCGGGTCCGATTCGCCGGTGGGCGTGCTCAGCGCGATGCCGCGAAGGCCGAGCAGCGCCGCCTGCTTGGCGGCGGCGAGCGTTCCCGAATGCCACATCCCGCTGCCGATGTTCGGCCCGAGGTTGATGCCCGACAACACGACGTCGATGCCCTTGAACAGATCGACGCCGAGCGCGACACAATCGGCCGGTGTTCCGTTCACGCGGTGCGCGTCGTACCCGTTGATCGGCGTGCGACGAATCGCGATCGGGCGCGAGTGGGTGATCGCCTGGCCCATGGACGACTGTTCGACGTCCGGCGCGACGATGTGCAGCTCGCCGAAGTCGGACGCGACGGCGGCCAGGGCGGCGAGCCCCGGGCTGTAGATGCCGTCATCGTTGGCCAAAAGAAGACGCATGCGTTTTGCGAGTTGGTGCGAGTCCGGGCGGCAACAACTGCACCACGCGTCACAACATCTTCAGCTCGTTCACCGGTCAGCGTGCGCATCGCTCTCGTTCACAATGAACGCGCGGGGCATCGCGTCTACGCGGTCACCGACCTCGTCCGCCTCTTCCAGGACGCGGGTTACGAGGTGCACCATTTCGCCAGTGACGAGGGGGACGTCGACCGGGCGATTCGCACGCGACCCGACGTGCTCGTCGCGTCGGGCGGCGACGGGACGGTGGCGAAGGCGGCGATCGCGCTCCGCGGGTCGATCACGCCGCTGTTCATCCTGCCGACGGGCACGTCGAACAACATTGCCCGCGCGGTCGGCGTCGACGCCGCGATCCCGATGCTCATCGCGCAGCTGTCGGGGGCGCGCGAAGTGCGACTCGACATCGGGCGAATCGCGGGCGACGGACACGAGAAATGGTTCGTCGAAGGCGCGGGCATGGGATTCATCGGCGTCATGCTCCGCGAAGACGAGCACCGTTGGCGGCATTGGTGGCGCCGGATCCGCAACCGGTTTCCCGGCGGCGGCGATCCCCGCACACGATCGCATCGGGCCGTCGCCAAACGCGTCCGGCGCGCCGACGCGCGATTCATCCATGTGCGAGCGGACGGCGCGGATCTCTCGGGCGAGTACGTCGCGGTCGAGGTCATGAACATCCCGGCCGTGGGCCCACGCATCGTGCTCGCCGCGCGCGCGGACCCGAGCGACGCACGATTGGACCTGGTCCTGGTTCGGTCGAGCGACCGCCATGCGTTGGCGGATCACATCGCCTCGACGCGGGAGAGCGCTCCACCGATCGTCGTGCGATCCGCACGGCGCATCGAGCTCGACTGGCCCGACTCGGACACGCACGTGGACGACGAGCTGTGGCCTCGAGATTCGCGACGTCGACCTCACCGGGTCGCCATCGATGTGGCCGGCTCGGTGAATCTGCTGCTCCCGCGCCGGTGAAAGCAGGCGGGCGCGGCGCGGAGGTCGCGCCGCGCCCGTTGGAACGCCACCAGTCCCGTGGCTTACAATGGTTGCTCGAGATTCATGTTGACGCCATGGTCGAACGGCCGGTGGCGTGGCATCGACACGCGCTCCATCACCAGCGCCACCTCATGCTCGCTAATGCTGCGGCCGTCGTTCAGCGCACGCGCCAGATCCGCCTGCGAGACGATGCCGACCACGCGCTTATCCGCGTCGACGATCGGCACGCGGCGGACCTGCTGATCCGACATGACGCGCTCGACCTCACTCAACTCCGCGTCGACGTCGCACGAACTCGGCTCGCGCGTGATCACGTCCGCGACGCGAGCTTCGTGATCCAGGCCGGCCGCGATCGCGCGCACGGTGAGGTCGCGGTCCGTGACGATGCCGACCAAACGGCCCTTGTCCGTGATCGGGACGGCGCCGCAATCATGATCGCGCATCGTCCGCGCGACGTCCTGCACTGTGTCATCCGGCGAGCACGTGCACGGGCTCGCGGTCATGATGTCTTTCGCCTTCATGAGGTCCTCCTGACGGTGGCGTGAGCGAAGGCCTCGCACGCGACATTCGTGCTAGGGCACCGGCGTGCGCGGTGCGCCGAGTCAGTCGCGCTCGGATTCGCCGTGCCGCGCGAGTCGAAGCGCGAGATGCCGCTTCACGTCGGGCCACTCGTGCACGAGAATGCTGAACATCACGGAGTCACGGGCGGAGCCGTCGCGCCGCGCCTGATGATGTCGAAGAACGCCGTCCTTGTGGGCGCCGAGCGCGGCGATCGCGCGCTGCGACGCGAAGTTGAAGTTGTCCGTACGCAGCCCCACGACCTTGCACCCCAGTGTGTCGAACGCGTGGCCGAGCAGCGCAAGCTTGCACGCGGTGTTGACATGGCTGCGCTGCCAGCGCTTCCCATACCACGTGTAGCCGATCTCGACACGATCGAGCTGCGGCACGATGTCGTGATAGCGCGTGCTCCCGACGAGCGTGCCGGTCGACAGTTCCCTGACGACCCATGGCAGCATGTGTCCGGCCCGCTGTCCGTCGAGCGCCGCCTTGATGTACGCGCCCACCTCGTGCGGTGCCGGCACGGAGGTGAACCAGAGCTCCCACAGCCGGCCATCCGACGCCGCGGCGACGAGGTCGTCTTTGTGGTCCGCCGTGAGCGGTTCCAGCCTGACTCCCTGTCCGTCGAGCGTACATGGGTCGAGCGTGATCACGAAACGACCTCGTGCGAGAGAGAAGAGAAGTGGACCGTCACGTCGCGATGTAGCCGCGGAGTCGCGACAACATGCGGGCGTCCGTGGCCGTGGGGTCGGCGCCCTTCGGTGTTTCGATCACCTTCGGCACGCGCGCAAGCTTTGGATCGTTCATCACGTTGCGAAACCCGGCCTCGCCGATCGACCCCTCGCCGATCAGCTCATGCCGGTCGCGCCGCGAGTTGAACGGCGTCTTCGAATCGTTGAGATGCATCACACGCAAGCGAGCGAGGCCGATGAGATCGTCGAACCGGCTCCAGACATCGGAATACGCAGTCACGAGGTCGTAACCGGCCGAATAGGCGTGGCACGTGTCGAGGCAAATCCCCATGCGCGAGCGGTGGGGTTCGGGAATGCGGTCGATCAGCTCCGCCAAATCCTCGAACGATGCGCCGATCGCCGTGCCGCTGCCGGCGGTCGTCTCCATGCAAAGCACCGTGCGGCCCGGCACGCGGCTCAACGCTTCGGTGATCGCGTCGGCGTTGCGCGCGATGCCGCTGGCGCGGTCGTCGATGTAGTTCCCGGGGTGCGACACGAGAAACGTGAGCCCGAGCGCTTCGCAACGCTCGAGCTCCGTGACGAACGACTCGATCGACCGGCGGCGCAGCGCGACGTCCGGGCTCGCGAGGTTGATCAAGTACGAGTCGTGCGCGATGGTCGCCGCCACTCGAGTCGACGCCAGCGCTTCTCGAAACACGGCGCTCTCGGCAGGGTCACAGACTCGGTCGGCCCATCGGTTCGCCATCTTCGTGAAGATCTGCATGGCGGTCGCGCCGATCGCGCGCGCTCGAGGCGGCGCGTTGGAAGTTCCTCCGGCGGTGGAGACATGCGCGCCGAGGAGGACGTCGTCGTCCCAGACGGGTGCCATCCACTTGGGGTTGTTGGCGCTGTCCTTCTTGGGATTGAACGGGGGCCGCTTGCTCTTCGCGCCTGCCGGCGTCTTGGCGACCTTTTTTCGCGGCAGTGTCCGCGCACCCGCCTTCTTCGTCTTCGTCGTTCGGGATTTACGTGTCGAATTCCGGCGACTTGCCATGAAACGCCTTGCCGCACCGCGGACAATGGATGGGTCCAGTTTCGTTCAGCGCATAGTCGAAACCCCGTCCACAGGCGCACTCGGCCTCGAGGGCCTCGTGACCGCAGAGAACGCAGAAGCGATCCTCCGGGTCGTAGGCGCGAAAGCGGCCGCACACGGCGCAACGCTTGGTGATCGACGGGGGCACTTGCGAAAGGTAAGCGGTCAGAGCCGCGCCGGGCTTGGCCCCAGTCAGCCGCGAAGGTCGACGGCGGCGGAGATCGCGAGGAATACGACGAGCGAGGCCCCCGCCCATCGGATGGCGCGCCGCGGCGCGTAGCGATGCAACATCGAGCCAAGTGTCAGCGCCGCCACCGCTTTCGTCGCCATCGCCGACGATGCGGCGAGCCACACGACGCCCGGTGAGTGGGAGCGAGCCGCGAGCGCTGCCGTCGCCATCTGGCCGGGATCGCCCCATTCGGTAAAGAAGATGGTCGTGAATCCGGCAATGGCGCCGCGAAGGTGGAAGCCGGACGCCTTGGGCTCGGGTAGCGTTTCGTGTTCCGACGCCGATTCTCGCCAGATGGAAATCGCGGCGAGCGCGAATGCGATGCAGCTGGAAATTGCGACGGCGCTCCGCGGCAATCGTCCGACGGCGCTGCCGAGCACAACCGCAACCAACGACTTCGCGGCGAGCGCCGGGAGCGCTCCACTGAGCACGCTCCACGGCCCGAATCGGGCGCCGAGGGCGCCCGTACTATAAAAGAGCTTGTCGCCGACGAGCTCCGCGAGCAGCACCGCCAAGAATGTCGTTCCAAAGAGCGTGACGCTCATCACGTCATCTCCACGCACTGGGAAAAACGCGTGTAGTGTCCGACTGAGTCCGGCATCGTGGCTCGTCGCGGCGCGCAGAGTATCGTCAACCGGCGCGATTAGCAAGCTCTAGTGGCGGACGAGACGATCGTGATACACCAAACGATTGAACAACTATTGCGCACCGATCCGTTTCGGAGCAATGTGGCGTCGCCGCCAACGCGGTACGACAACGACGTCGTGGTGAGGCCGGCGGAGATGGAGTGCCGGCGTGGTAACCCGCCGGATGGGCAGCCGCTTTTCGTGCACAATGAATCGCAGCAGGGTCGAATCGGCGACGACCGCGCGCGCGCGGAACGGGCCGAGGCGTACGACGTGGCTACCGTCGTCGTGGCCTCGGACGTTCGGCTGTATGGCGAAGGCTTGGCCCTCGTCTTCGCGGCGGACGGTCGCATTCGCGTGTCGCAGGTCGCGGCGACTCCCGAGCAGGCCGCGGAGTGCATCGCGCTCGGAGGCGCGCAGGCGCTCGTCATCGACGCCGCGATGCGCGGTGTGCGCGATGTGCTCGATGTGGCCCGGCGCGTGGCACCGCGAAAGCCGATCGTGCTCTTCGGCGTTCCCGAGCGCGATGAGGATTTGCTCGACTGTATCGACGCCGGCGCGGCGGCGTTCGTCTCGCGCGATGTCACGTCGCACGAGCTGATCGAAACGGTGTTGTCGTCGTTGCGCGGCGGGATGACGGTATCCTCCGGGAGCATCGCCGCATTGCTCGGGCGTCTGGCCACGCGCGCTCGTCTCGGGTTTCATGCCCCGGCCGCACAGCTCACGGCCCGTGAACGGCAGCTGGCGTCGCTGCTCGACGAAGGTCTGTCGAACAAGGAGATCGCGCAGCGATTGCACATCTCGGTGGCCACGGTGAAGAACCACGTGCACCGAATCCTCGAGAAGCTGCAAGTGGAGCGACGCGGCCAAGCGGTCTCGCGCCTCCGCGGCTCATGAATCCGAGGATCTAGTTCCTCACTGAATCGTTTCTTGGCCGCGCGATTCATTCGCGCGACGTCCATCATGACGATCTTCGGCACATCGACTGCTCCCTGAGGAACGGAGTGGAGGCCATCCGCGTGATGCTCGGGGCGATGCCCGCCATGCTCCGCGGCATCCTCGAACACGTGTTCGCGACCCAACCCGACATGACGCTCGTCGGTCCTCCCGAACTTCAATCGACGCCGGTGTCGGCGGCCGTGGACGCACATCGCCCCGATGTGCTCATCGTGAGCGTCGAGCGGCCGGATTGGGCCGACGGCCTCGTCGAGCTGTTCGTGGAACATCCGCGGCTCCACATCCTCGCGGTCGCCGACGACGCCCGCGCGGCGACGATCCACGACCTGTACGTCCGCCGCTGTCGCGTGGCCGAGCTGTCGCCCGCCGCGATCGTCGACGCGGTGCGGCGCGCACGCGATGCGGACGACGAACACGCGGCGCCCGTGTCGAAGGCTCGGCGGTAGCACATGCCGTCGCTGCGCTCGCAGTTCGCCGACAAGTTGGACGTATCGACGGTGGTCGGGACCTTCGTGAGCAACGTTGCCGGTCCCGCCGGAACGCTGCAAGGGATCTCCGATCCGACGCCGCCCTCCGCGGTGTCCGATCTCAACGGCCAGCTCGACGGCCTCGATCTCCACTCGCTCGGTACGGGCGTGAGCGTCTTGGCCAAGCGTGCCACGTCGATCGTCGGCGCGCTGCCGCTCGCGGGTGACGTCGTCAAGCCGGTGACGGACGCGCTGGCGCTGATCGAATCGGTCACCGCGAATCCCGACGTTGGCGACATCGAGACCGGCATCAAGGGACTCCTCTCGAATCTGTCGGGTGTTCTCGAAGGTCCGCGCGAGAACGGCGTGTTGGGAGCGCTGCACGCGGCGGCCCTCGCGCTCGGTGAAGCGAAGGAGGGAACCGTTCTCCAAAGTCTCCTTCAGCGCTTCACCGGATCGTCGGGCGTTTCGATTCCTTCTGTCCCGATCACCGACGCGATCCAGGCGTTGGACGGCGCGGTGCGGGTGCTGGGTGGATTGATGGTGCTCGACTCCGTCACGTCGGATGTCGAGCGTCTCACGCGCTTGATGGCCGATCGCATCGACGCCGAAACCCTCGACCGCGAGCTCACGTCGCTCGAGGGCACACTGTCAGTCGACGGCGTCGAGTTGGCCGATGCCATGGCTGCCGTCGATCCGACGAATCTCGTCGCGGTTGAACAGATCGTCGGCGCGGTCGTCGGCGCGGCGGCGGCGCTGGCGCGAATCCGCGACGAATACGCTTCCGCGATGGGGCTCGGTGAAGCAACGCTCGTCTACCTCGACGTCGACGCGCTGTCGGCTGAGCTGGAGACGGGTCGGACGCTCATTCGCACGGGCGATCTCGCGCCGCTCAATCGCATCTGCACGACGCTCGCCGGGGGACTCCAACCGTTCCTGCGCCAGGATCTGCTCGCGGGACCGATACAAGACCTCGACGCCCTGTTCGGCGACGCCGAAGCGCGACTCGCCGACATCGCGAATCGCGTCACGGCGATCGACGTCGCGTCCTTCGTGCAGCCGTTGGCCGACGGCATGGCCATAGTCACCGCGCCGGTCGACAAGCTACGCGACTTGCTCGATGAGATTCGCGTCGGCTATCAGGGGGCGCTCGGGTCCGTGCGAGACGCGATCGCCGCGCTGCCCATCAAGTCGATCGCCGACGCCATTCGCGCGCTGCTTCAACCGATCTCCACGGTCATCGACGCGATCCGCCAGCTCGTGACCACCATTCTTGGCGCGCTGCAAACCGCGGCCGACGCGACGACGAGCGCGCTCGGAACCATCGAAGGGGTCGTCGACGATCTGAAGCAGAACGTCGACGCGTTGTTCGGCGAGGTCAAACAGTTCCTCGACTCGATCAACATCGACGCGGCGCTGGCGGCGGTCGAGGAAGGAATTCGCACGCTGGCGACGGCGCTCGAGCAAGCGCGGATGGAGCCGTACTTCAAGACCGCCGCGGACGCGATCGATACGGCGGCCGACGTCATCGGCGCCGTGCCCTTCGGACTGCTCCCGGACTCGATGAAGGCGGACGTGGACGCCGCCGTCGCGCCGATCAAGAACGCCGACGCGACCGAGCTCGAGACCGAGCTCGAGTCACTGCTCGAGGTCACGCCCGACGGCCATTTCGCCATTCTCGCCGACGTCGACGCCGCGGTCGCCACGATTCAGCAGAGCTACGACGCGCTCATCGCCGAGGTGAAGGCCCACGAGCCTCGGGCGGCGCTGGCCGACGTCGATGCCAAACTGAAGGAGCTCTCCAGCCAGATCTCCCAGATCTCGCCGGCGCTCACACTCGAGCCGGTGAGCGACGCGATCGCGAAAGTACAACAATCGATTGCGTCGCTCGACGTCGACTCGCCGCTCCAGCCGGTGCGCGACGCGTTCGCGACGGTCATCTCGACGGTCGACGGATTCAAGCCGTCCACGCTCATCGGCGGCATCGAGGACCGCATCGTCGCCGCTCGCGCGCAAGTCACGTCGCTGCTCCGGCTCGACCAGATGGATCAGGCACTCGACGACGTCCACACACGCGCAGTCGATCTGCTCGATCGATACGACGCGGATCTGATCCAGCAGCGGCTCGAGGCGGCGATGCAGGAGTTCATCGCGCTCGCCGACGACACGCCGAGTCTTCAGATGATGGGTGGTCTGGGCGCGATGGTGTCGGGGCTGCTCACCGGCATGGGGCTTCGCACGTACCCCCATTCGTTCGAGTCGGTGCTGGCATGGCTCGGCGGCCAGTCGGCGTCCGCGGATCTGAACGCGCGCGTCGTGAACGCCGGCGCGGCAGTGGCCAGCGCCCAGGCGCTCGTCGGCTCGCTCGATTTCCAGTCGCGCGTCGCGACGGTCACCGGACGCATCGTCAACGCTCGAGCAAACATCGCTCCGCTCGTGATGAAGCTCGGCGGCACGGCATCGGCGCTGACGCTGTCGAACGCCGACGCTGGTCTCGACGCGTCCGCCATCTTCGGCTTTCTCGATGCGAATCGTAGGCGCTTCGCCTCCTCGCTCGCCGGCGCGACCAACCGCGTCCAAGTCATCGCGCAAGCGGGCTTCTCCGACGCGGACGTTCGCGCAGGAAACCTGAAAGCCGCGATCGCGCCGCTCGATCCGGCCCGCACCTACGTCCGTCAGCTGCTGCAGCGCATCGGCCTGTCGGGCTTCGAGCTCGGACTGGGCGGCGTGCTGCGCGCCTTCCTGGCCGTGGTGCCGCCGTCGCGGCTCGTCGGTCTGGTCCGGCCGATCTTCGATGCCCTGCGCGGCCGCATCCAGGCGCTCGTCGACGCGGTGCTCGCGCCGCTCAAAGCGGGCGTCGCGAGCGTCCGGTCCGCGCTCGACGCCATCGACCTCGCGCCCCTCATCCAGGCGCTGGACGCGATCCACGCCGAAGTGCTGGATCAGATCGAGCTCGTCTCACCCGACGCGCTCCTGGGCCCGGCTTTGGACGAGGTGAAGGCGCTCAAACAGACGTTGAGCTCCGCCGATCCACTGGCGCCGGTATTACAGATCTTGAACAACGTCCGCGACACGATCGCTCGCGTGCTGGGCAAGTTGTCGCTCGAGGAGATCCTGGCGACGCCGTTGGCCGTCTACGACGAGCTGCTGAAGGAGCTGTCGCGGCTGGACGTGGCCGCGTTGATCGCGCCGCTCCGCGCCCAACTCGACGACATCGCGAAGCAGGTGGATACCGGGTTGGACGAAACGGTCGTGTCGTTCCAGCGGCTCCAAGCGGCGCTGCCGAGCGGCGGCGGCAGCTCGGCGAACGTCAACGTCGCGGTGGGATAACCATGCCCGGACCACTCACCTACGCGGCCATCACACTCCTCGCGCGCGATCGGATCGGGCAGATCAGGCGCGCGCTCTCCAACAAGAAGGCGGCTGGTACCGCGCACGAGCTCGAGCTCCACGTCCTGGAGCTGGCGACGCAGGCCGAAGCCATGATGAAGGCGACCGAGCCGGTGATCGAGCCGCCGGTGCGAATGTATGGACCGCCGCTCACCGACCAGGTCTCTCGCTTTCTACTGCTCGGCGCCATTGGGCCTGATCTTCCGCGCTACGGGGCGTACTTCAATCCGGGACAGCGCTGGCTGTTCGACACGCTGCACAAGGGCACGCCCGACGGCGATCGCGAGCGAGTGCTGGCGAACACCACGAATCTGGTGTTCGACTTCTGGACACGAGTTGGACCGTTGATCGACGGCAGTATCAAGGATCAAGACAAGGCGAAAGCCGCAAAGCAGCAGATGCAAGCCTACGTGCTGGGCCATCTGTGCCACATCGCGGCGGACGTGCTGTCGCATCCGTACTTCGAGAGCATCGAAGCCCGTCTCGCGGATTCCACGGTCACGCCGACCGTCCGGCTGATGACGCGGGACGACGTCGCCGGCGCGTTCGACGTCCGCATCGCCGACAAGTTCTTCGGCCGGGGAACCGACACCCACACGAAGAAGTGGGCGGATTGGTTCCCGACGCCGGGCGACGTGCCGGCCGCGTTCGGTCAGGCGATGGCTGACAGCATCACCTTCATATATGGTGCTCGCGCCGAGGGCTTGCCCGCGTTCGAGGAGGCCTTCAAGAAGATCGATCCCGCGCCGTTGCCGCTCAGCGCCGATCTGATCCGCGAGTCGATCGATTATTTCCGCACGATCGTCGAGATCGAGCGCGTCTGGACGCTCGCGGATTGGCTAGGGGCGACCGCCGCGATGTTCCTCCCGCTCGGGTTCGCGTATTTTGGCGCGCTGGCGCTGCCGATCGGCAAGGATCTCACTCGCCCGCTCACGCCCGCGGACGGCGACGACGCCCCGGCGCGGCGAACGTACGAGAGCATCGTCTATCCCGTCGCGGTGTCGTCGCTCGGGCCGCTGGTGTCGATGATCATCGTCTCGGCGAGCGGACGCGGACTCCGCGCGGAAGGAGTGACGGGTTGGATCCAAGCCGGGCTGTCGATCGTCGCGTCGATCGGCTTCTTCGCAACGCTTGGCGGTGCGGGCGGCGCACGTTGGACGCTCTGGTTCGCTCTGCCACTCGCGCTGGCGGTTGCGCAGATCATCTTCGTCCTCGCGCGTGGAGCAAGAGAGAACTCGCGAAAGCTCCTGTTCGTGGGACCGCTCGTTCAGGTGCTGCTCGCGCTCGTGTTCATGCTCCTCTATCACGTCTGGCTGCACGACGGCGTGGAGGAGCTGCAGAAGGACTCGGACAAGCGAAACAATCTGAGCGCGTTCGGCGACTTCGCGGCGTGGCTGGGGATCGTCGCGGTGCTGTGGTTCGTGCACGCGCTGCTGTGGCGCTACGTGTTTTCGTCGTCGACACCGGACGATCAGAACGTCTTCGCCAACGGTGGGCCGCGACAGTTCCTTCGGCTGTACGACGACATGGAGCTGATCCATGACGCCAAGAAAGACGTCACGTCGGATCGGTTGACCGACTTGTCGTACCCTCCCGCACGACGCGAGCTATTCAAGATCTGGTGGCAGGCAGGGACGGCGGCGGGCGTGCAGGTCAACATCAAGCACGATCGCCTCGAGTTTCATTGGCCCGCCCCGGCCGGCATCGTCAATCAGGTCGTCTTCGCGCCGATCGCGCCGATTACCATCGAGCGCTACGGCGAGCAACTGGCCAAGGCGATCACGCTCGATGGCACGCGCGGCACGCTCCACGTGTCGCCCGCGCGCGACGACGAGAAAGATCTCGAGCTCGCGCCCGGCGCGATGTTCTCGGACAACGGCGACGATCAGACGACGGTCGCGTTGCACGACACCGAAGCCGCGAAGTTCAAGGACGTCGGCACGAGCGACGCCACGGCATTCACGATCTTTCATGCGAAGCGGCCGAGCCTCGCGATCGCGATGGGCCGGAGCGGTGCGGCGGCCGCGCGGAAGCGAGAGAGGAGCGAGAGCAAGCCTGGCTGCCTCCTGAAGTTCGTGTCGGGGCGGCTCTATCGGTCCGACCCGGCGACGGATGGCACGTCACCGATGCTGCGCCGTCTCTTCTCGCCAGGCGATGCCATCGAGATCACGCCCGCGACCGGACCGAAGGAGCAGCGCATCGTCGAGCAGGTGCCGAACGAGACGGACGTCCTCGTCTCGTCGACGTTCACGACAACCATTCCGGCGGCGGGGATCCCGTTCGCGCGGGCGGCGAGCGACCGAGGCGTGCGGCTGGCCAAGGCGGCGCAGGTGCAGATCGCGCCGTTCACGGCAGGCATCGGGCCGAACACCGTGCAGGTCGTGGTGCCACCGCCGCCGTCGCCGCCGAACGCGGCTCCGGCGATCGGCGCGCAGTTCAGGGTCGGCGACGTCGTGGAGTTCGCGAGAGCCGAGAATCCGGGCGAAGTCTTCGCACGGCGGACGATCACGGCGATCCACGACCCCGAGCCAATCGTCGTCGCGATCGTGGGGGGCGGTGCCGTCGGCGCGGCGACGTTCACCACGCAGGTCGGCGCTGGTCCCGTGTCGCCGGCGCGGCCCACTGGCGCTGCCGTGTTGGTCGAGGGCACGTCCATCACGATTTACTTCATCTCCGGCAACTACGCCGGCGGAGACACCTGGACGATCACCCCCGGCGCGGCCGTCGTGCAGCCGGCCACCAACACGTCGACCGGATTCCCCTCGCTTACACCGCGCCTCATCCTCACGCTGGGGCCGGCGGCCGGAGCGGTTGGGACGGCAAACTTCAGCCTGCGGATCGGAACCACGGAGGCGGTCATCGTCACCATCGACGGCGCCGGTTCGCTCGGTGCGTCGACGTTCCACACGCAGGTCGGCGCCAGTCCAGTGTCGCCAACCGCGGCGACAGGAGTCGACGTCGCCGTGAGTGGCACGCTTGCTACGCTCACGTTCTCGAGCGGCAACTATGTGGCCGGAGACAGCTGGACGATTTCTGCGGAGGGGAACGTCCACGCGGCAGCCACCAACACGTCGACGGGCACGCCGAAGATGGGGCCTGTCATCGGATATTTCACTACGGCGAGCAGTGTGCCGATCCTCGGAACGCTCACTACGCTGTTCTTCTCCTCGGCCGGCGTGTTCAACGCCGGAGATCACTGGATCGTCGATCCCGACGTCACGGTAACGCCGCACCTCACCGCCGGTTCGACCGGAACCATGACTGCGCAGATCGAGCCGCGACTGGTGGAGCTCGACGCGGCGCCGCCGCCGTTCAGTGGCTGGGCGTTCCTCGACAGGTTGAGCGACGACGAGGCTGACGGCTTCGCGTTTGTGGCGGATGCGAGCGACGTGTTCGGCGATAGCGAGAGCGTGATGAACGACGCCGCCGATTTCGCCGCGCTACTCTGCCTCGGCGCGGCGTCGCGGATGGCGCCGAACAACGCACCGGCGACGCCTGAGCGTGCGACGAAACCGATCCACCGCGTGTCGCAGGTGTTCCGCAACTGGAATCTCGACCGCCGCCGTGTCGACGAGTGGAAAACGATTGTGAGCGGCGGTGCTGCGAGCGAGCGGCGCGGCGATTTTCAAGCGACGGAGGAGGCGGTGTCGATCGACCCGCTTGATGCGGGCGAGCAGTTTACCGACGCGTTCGTCGAGCAACGTCGCGCGGCGGACACAGTCGTGCGAGACCTGGGATGGCTCGGCGTGTTCCGCGCGTGGGTGGACATGGCGGGCCGTTCACGGACCGACACGACGAGCGACGAGGTGTTCCGGCCAGGCACGCCGTCGAATCGGGACCTGAGCCGAGCGATGGCGTACTTGATCGACGCATCCGAGGGTGTGACGCCGTGAACGCGCCCTGGGGCCGCCTGCGATGAGCACTCAAGTCGATTTCTCGAGTGACCTTCTCGTCGAGTTCGACGAGCTCGGCGGCGACGTCGACGCATACGACGAACGCGACCGAGACTTCGCGTTCAGCCAGGGCATCAACGAAGACGAATACAGCGAGCTCCTTCAGCTCGCGATCGATCACGCCGAGGCGGCGAAGGCGTTTCCTGGCGCCCCGGCGTGGCGCTTCGTTGGGCCGCGCAACCTTGGCGGGCGCATCCTGTCCGTCGGCCAGGACCCGGAGGATCCGCGGATACTCTACGCGGGCGGAGGACAAGGAGGCCTGTGGCGCTCGATCGACGCCGGCGACACATGGGAGCGCGTCGGCGACGACGAACACGTCTTCCCCGTGGGCGCGATCGGCGTGGCGCCCACCGCGCCCAACGTCGTGTACTTCGGGACGGGCGCGCCGTACCCGCCGGACGTTTCGGGCCGTGGCCTCTTCCGCGTGCTGGTCGGCCGTCGTCCCGGGGATCCACGCGGCGTCGAGCTACTCGCCGGAGCGCATCCGGCGGCGAAGGCGCCGAGCAATGCAGATCCCGGTGCCGCGCTTCGGTATACGCGAATTCGTGTGGATCCGTACGACGCCACACGCTTCTGGGCGGCGAGCCAATCGGGGCTCTGGCGCTGCGAGTGTCCGCTCGCGCAACCGGCGAAGCCGCACTTTACGCGCGACCTGCCCAACAGCGACAACAAACCGGCCGCAGCCCCGGTTCCTTCGTCGTTGACCGCCCGCGGACTGTGGCCTGGGCACTGTACTGACCTGGTGGTCGCGCGCGATCCGCGCGATGCGACACTCGTCACGGTCGGCGATGCGCAGGTGCCGCGGTACCTGATCCTCTATGTCGGTATCGACGGCGTCGGTGTGTTTCGCGGGCGGTTCGACCGGAGCACGACCACGACGGTGTTCGACGACGAGCCGCTGAGCCTTCCGAACCTGCCCGACAGGTTCGGTCGCGTGCGTCTCGCGGTGTGCGAACGCCAGCCGCAGCACGTCTACGCCGTGTTCGCCAAGGTCGTGCAGGAGAATCTTCTCGCGAGAGAGAAAGCGTTCGCGTCGGAGATCTACCACTCGGCCGACAACGGGAATCACTGGACCAAGGGCACGAAAGCGATCGAGCGCGGAGGCCAGGAAGACGGCCAGGCGACGTTCAATCTCTTCCTCGAGGCCGCCCCGGACGATCCGAGCGTCGTCGTGCTCGGCGAGATCGAAGTCGCGATCAGCCGCGATTTCGGAAACACTCTTACTCAAATCCTCGATAGACTCCGGTTCAACCAGGGCGATCCGGCGCAGCATTCCGACCAGCACGGGGCGGTGTTCGACAGCGGCGATCACCGAAAGCTCTGGGTGGGCAACGACGGCGGGTTGGTGCTCGCGCGCGATCTCCGCCTCACACCGCAGGCCCCTGGCTATTGGCGCAAGCGGAGTCACGGCATCTATGCCGGCCAGTGCCAGGACGTCGCCGTCAATCCGTTGCTCCCGTTCATGAGCACGACCGGATTGCAGGACAACGGCACGTGGCTCTCGCTCGGCGGGCCGACATGGCAGTTCGTCTATGGTGGCGACGGCGGCGCGTCCGCCTTCGATCTGCCGAGCGCGCGACGCTTGTTCGCGACGAGTCAGGGCGGGATCGCGCGAGTGGAGGCAGTCGCGGCCGATGCACCGCACCCGCTGCTGTCGAACTTCGCTGACGCTCTCGTTCCCGGCGGAGATCTCCCGGATCGACTCGCGAACGGTCACCTGATCCGGTACCGCAGTGTTTTGTTGGCGGCCGGCCTGGCGACGAAACCCACGTTCCTCGCGGTGCTGGAACAGCATCCCACGATCGCCGGCCAACTGCTCGCCGGACGCGTCAGCGACGCGTACAGCAGCGTCGATGGCGGCGCGACATGGAACGCGCTGACGTCGTCGCCGGTCGCGCCAACCCCCGACGCCGAGGTCTCCGCGGCGACGTTTGGGCCGCCAGACGCGCACAATTTCACGGCAGGCGCCGTCGACGGTTGGGTGGGGACGTCGGAAGGTACGTTGTTCTTCACGACCAATGCGCCGGCGGGCACGTGGCTGCAGCTCGGTCCCGTTACGCCCACACCGCCCCTGCCGGTGCCCCCGGTGTTCCGCGCCGCGCTCCCGTTCCCCGGCCCGGCGATGCGCGTCAGCGACATCGCGGTGCACCCACTCGATCGCCGCATCGTCGCGGTGAGCTGCACCGGCCTCCAGGGTCGCGCGTTCATCTCGTTCAATCAAGGGCGAACATGGACCGACGTCACTGAGCCCGTGCCGACGTCCGTCGAGGTCCTCCCCGCGGGCGCGACGTTGGGCGTCAAGCAGAGACTTGGCTTCACCGCGCACGCAACGTATGGCGCGACGACGCTCGACGTGACCGCTCGCGCCTCGTGGTTCTCGAACAACCAGAACGTGCTCTTCATTGCCACGGCGCGGCTGACACCGGAAGGAGAGGTCAGGACATTCGGCGTCGAAGGCCGGTCCATCGCTGTCGGCGCGGGCACGGCAACGGTCACTGCGCGCCTGGTTCGCGGACCTGCGACCGCCAGGGCATCACAGTCGGTGACCGTTACGGACGCGGCGACGCCGGAGGTGCCGTTCCAGACACCGCCTCGCACGATCGTCCCGGGCAGTCTTCCGCCCGGACCTCTGAGTTCTCTGATCTTCGATCCCGCTCCGCCGGCGGCATCGGCGACGACGCTGCTCGCCGGCACGCTCGCCGGTGTCTATGCCCTGCCGAGCGTTCCCGTCATCGCCTCGCTGGTGATCGAGCCGACGGTGCCGGCCCTCACGGTCCAGACCGGCGCTGCGGCGTTTCAACTCCGTTGCGTCGCGACCTTCACCGACGGGACGAAGGTCGACGCCACGCGCGACGTAGACTGGTCGAGCAACGCCGACGGCACCGCGGCGGTGAGCAATGTCGAGCCGGATCAGGGAAAACTCACGTTCGGCACGGCGGGAGACGCGACGATTCGTGTCGACCGCGGCGGTGTGACCGCCGAAGCAAAGGTAAAGGTGCAGGCAGGCACCGCAACGCCGCCGGCACTCGGAACTGGGCCCACGACGATTGCGCCGCCGGTGACCGCCGATTGGCAACGCTACGGCGCTGGCTTGCCGCACCTGCTCGTCACGCATTTCGAGCGTGTCGGCGCGACGAACGCGATCCGTGCCTCCACGTTCGGGCTGGGGATCTTCGAGTGCGTCACCAACGGCGCTCCTCTCCAGCGCCTCAACATTCGGCAGACACTGCTCGAAGACGGACGCAGCGATACTCGGCCGGCCGCGCCCGCGCTACCCGACGATCCGCGATTGCCGGGCGGCATGGTCGCGCTCGACTACACACACGCCTTCGACATCCGCGTGGATGCGCCGCCGTTCACCTTCTTCGACGATGTCGTCGACGGCGCGGAGTTCGACGAGCAGCTCGAGGCCGGCGACCCGGTGCCGACGGAAGACAACTACGTCTATGTGCAGGTACACAACCGCGGCACGTCGGCCGTCTCCGACGTCACCGTGCACCTGTACGCCGCGCCGTGCGCAAGCAGCGACGTCGTGAACCCCGTCGGCCCGATTGCCACATCATTTCCCGCGTCGCTCGACGCCGGCGCGCCGATCGCGGACTTCTACGGCCAACCGAACCGCGACCCGATTTCCACGAGCGCATGGAAGCGCGTCGGTGTGGCGCAAGTCGCGCAACTGCCACCCGACGCGCCACGCGTCGTGCGCTTCACGTGGGCTCCTGATGCCTCGCTGCAGGATCAGAATGTCGCGCTGCTTGCCCTCTGCGACGCGACCGGGGACGCTCTCCCCAACGCTCCGGCGGCCGCGACACTCTCGGCATTCATCCTCGCCGAACGCCGCGCCGCGCTGCGCATCGTGCATGTCGCGCCGCGGCCGCTCGCGTCCGTCTACATCCGCGATGGCGTGGCCGACGACACGCGGATCGGTGGCTACCCCGTCGCGGGCCGCAGCCCCGACATCATGGTCGCGCAGCCCGACATCTCCGTCGCACCCGAGGAGGCCTTCAAGGATTTCATATCGCGCCGGCCGACGGATAAGGTGGCCGGCACCGGGACCAACGTCATCTACGTTCGCGTGCACAATCGGCGCCGCTTCGAGACCAAAGCCAAGGTGAAGGTCTTCGCGATCCATCTCGACGACGCCAATGCACCCGATACGAACGTCGGGGCCTGGACCGAGCTGCCGTCCGCCGCGGCGTTCGCCGATGTCACGGTGCCTCCGCTGGGCGCTGGCTACGCGCGCATCGAGTTTCCCAATGCGAGTGATCCAAACGCCACCGGCACGAACAAGACCTACTTGCTCCTCGCGCTGGTCAAGTCGGAAGACGACACCGACCCGTTGCCGAACAAGGACCGCGTCGACACCGCCGATGCGTTCTGGGATCTCGTCTCCCACTACGTCGACAGCGACAACGCCGCCGCGCGGGCGGTGCCCTGGACGCCATAGGAGAATGCTCACATGCTCGTCAGGCCGTTGATCGGAGGATGGTCGCCACCGAGTATCGAACGCATCGCGTCGTTCGAGCGCCGGCGGCTGGCCGTGCTTCCGGTTCCCGGCCTGTCCGGCGATCTGCACCAGGACATGGGCCGCGGCGCGCTCGCGATCGAGATCACGGGCTCGCTCGCGACCGACGACACGCGCGATCAGTTCCTCAAGGATGTGCGCGAGAAGTTCCTCGCCGGCGATCCCGTCGATTTCGTCGCCGACATCGCGAAGGAGTCGGAGCTCGAGCGCGTGCTCATCGAAGAGCTCCGGTTCGAGGAAGTCGCATACGACCCGGACATGTTCCGTTATCGCATCGTGCTGCGCGAGTACACGGAACCGCCGGAGCCGCCCGCGCCGTCGCTGGACCTGGGCGCCGACCTTGGACTCGATCTCGACTCGCTGGCGTCGCTCGGGCTCGACGCGCTCGACCTCCCGGCCGTGCTCGGAGGCGTGCCGAAGGTTCCACAAATCCTCGAGCCGCTCAAACCAGCCGCCGAAGCGCTCAAAACCGTCGTGTCGCAAGCCGCTGGTCTGCTCGGGCCGCTCAAGTCGTTGTTCGGGGAATGACGATGGCTGAAACGTTCTTCCTCTCGCAGATCGCTTCGTATCTGTCCGGCGCGGGACTGACGCCGGCACCGGTGCTCGTCGGCGGCGCCGAGCCGTCGAAGAAGGCGGATCTGCCGGCGATCGTGCTCTCGCTCGAGACGACAGCGCGCGTGAACCCCGGTGTGGGCGAGCGTGCTCAGGTCATCACGAACGGCGTCCTCCCGTGGGCCGCGTCGATCGATCTGGCGAACCCGGTTCTCCCGGAGGAACCGACCTTCAGACTGCTCGACCCGACGCGAACGCAGCTCGTTCTTCCGCACGGCGGGCTCGTTCGTCACGACGGCACCGATCCCGGATCCGCGCCGCTGGGACCTGCCGACATCACGGTGAGTGTCGGCGGAGCGGCGCGCACGGTCGTGACGGGTGCGCCGGGGCCGAATGAAGTCCGCGCCGATGGGCGTATCGGCCTGCTCACGTTCGGCGCGGCACTGCCGGCGACCGGAATCGTCTCCGTTACCTATTTCCTCGGACAATGGGAGCAGCGGCTCCAGCGCATTGCCGGCGTGCTGCGCGTCGACACCTGCACCGACAACGCCGGCGACACGCTCGCGCTCTCCGACGCCGTCGTCGACGTGCTCCTCGCGCCCGCGGCGCAAACGACCGTGCGGCGGCTCATCGCGCTCGCCCCATCGTCGATCGGCAGCATCGGGCTTCCAGAGACGTCGCCGGCGGTTCGACGACGCTCCGCGCGGTTGACGTTCACGTTCGAGCAGGAGGTGAACCGTCCGGATTCGTCGGGCGGCATCATCGCGCGCATCCCCGTCACGTCGCAGATGCCCGACGGGGCCACTCCACCCGGCGTGCTGCCGGACAGCATCGAGCTCTTCACGATTCCCACATGAGGCGCACCGCAGGATTCAACGACAGGAGACGGGCATGAGCGAGACGATCACCGAAATGATCCTCCCGGGAACGTACATCGACGTTCGGGCCGAAGGCTTGATCGGCGTCGGCGGGATCTCGACCGGCAACATCGGCGTCGTCGGCACCGCGAGCCGGGGGCCGGTGAACAAGCTGTTCGTCATTTCGAGCTACTCGGAGGCGTTCGACCCGTTCGGCCCCTACGACGCGTGGCCCGCCGCGGCGGCCGATCAGGCGAACGCGCTCACGCTCACGCGGTCGATCGAGCAGATCTTCCGCGGCGGCGGGTCGACGGTGTACGCCGTGCGCGTCGGCGACTTCGCGGCGGCGCCGCCCGTCATGACCTGGTCGATCGACGACGGCGGCGGTTCGATCCTCGGGATTCAGGCGAGCTCGCCTGGCACCTGGGCGAACGCGATCACGCTCACCCTCAACGCGACCGACAAGACGCTCCAAGTCGTGTTCGGCACGCAGAAGGAGACGCACGACGCGTCGACCGCGGGCAACCTTGCCGCTGCGATCACCGCCGACAGCCGGCTCCTCGTCGTCACCGCGGCGCCCGCCGATGCCTCGAAGGTGCCGACGACCGTGACGCCGGGAACGCCGGTCGCCTCCAACGGGGAGAACGCCGGCGGTGGCACGTCGGTGACCGCCGGACTCGATCTGCTCGCGCCGGAGACGGTCAACATCATCATCGTCGGCGGCATCGGCGCGAAGGACGCCAAGGCCAACATGCTGGCGCATCTCGAGTCGACCGAGAACGACGGCAAGGAGCGCATGGGCGTCCTCGGCGTCACGAAGGATGCGTTCACCGACCTCCTGCCCGACGACATCGTGTCGAACCCACGCATCATTCTCGTCACGCCGGGCATCGTCGCGGACGATGCGGTGCTCAGAGCGCAGGTGACGTTGCCGGCAGCCTATGCGGCGGCGCTCGTCGCCGGCAGGCTGTCGACGCTCGCGCTGCACATCAGCCTCACGAACAAGGACATCGCCGCCGCGGGACTCGCGCAGGCGTACACGCGCGGCCAGCAGAAGAAGCTGCTCGGCAAGCAGATGCTCGTGCTGCGCAACGAGCTGGGGATTCGAGTGCTCAAGGGCATCACGACCGACACCGGCGCGTTCAGGCAGATCTCCGTGCGCCGCATCGTCGACTACGCGAAGGCCGGCGTGCGCATCGGCTCGAATCCGTACATCGGCCGGCTCAACAACGTGCGCGTGCGCGCCGCGCTCAAGGCGACGCTCGACGGCTTCCTGTCTCAGATGGTGCTCGACGAGATGCTCGTCGGCTACACGCTCGACGTGTCGGCGACCCGCTCCGAGGAGATCAACGGCCAGGCGATGGTCACGATGACGCTGCAGCCGACGTTCTCGATCGATTTCGTGAAAGTCATCATGAACCTCCAATAACCGCGAGAGGCGCGATCCATGGCAACGACAGTCTACACCGGCGCCGACGGCACGATCTCGGTCGCCGTCGAAGCGGGCCCCGCGGGCGACGCGGCGAAGGCGGTGTCCGAGAAGTATTCGCTGACCCCGATCGGGCGCGCGACCGGCGTGACCGTGCGCGTGACCAACGAGATCAAGCCGTTCCACGAGCTCGGCCAGCGGTTCGCCACCGAGCTGCGCCCGGGCAACATCAACGTCACCGGCACCATCGGCCGCGCGCACATCAACGGCGCGCTCCTGCGCCTGATGCTCGGCGCGGCGGGCGACGCGCGCCCGCAAGGCGCGTTCGTGGCGCCGTCGTTCAATCTGAGCTTGCACCTGCAGAATCCGAATGTGCCAGACGCCAGTGCGACGGTGACGGTGATGGGCGTCCAGGTGAGCGAGTGGAACTACAGCATGCCCGAGGACGACTTCGTCATGGAGAACGTCAGCTTTCGCGCGCTGTGGGTGAAGACGGAAGAGACCGGGTGATGCCTTCGATCGGAGCGTAGACCATGGCCACGCAACTCACCGCCGACGAGCTGCTCGCGTCGGGCACGGCGACGCACGCCGTGCGAATACCACAATCGCTTCTCCGGGGGCAATCGGCCGGCGAGGCCGACGACGCGCCGGCCGGCGAAGTGACGCTGCGGCCGTTGCTCGTGCGCGACGTCGATCGCGTCGTGCGCGCGTCGCGCGAGCAGCGCGTGCTCGCGTCGGTGCTCATGGTGCAGCAGGCGCTCGTCGCGCCGAAGATGACCGTCGAGCAGGTGGGCGATCTGCCCGCGGGCGTCGTTCAGTTTCTTGCCGACCGGGTCAACGCGATCAGCGGCCTGTCGGTCAACCAGGACGAGCTCGAGCAAGCCGTTCGCGCGCCGCTCGCGCGCGCCTGCTTCATTCTTGCGCGCGAGTTCGGCTGGACGCCCGCCGAGTGCTCGGAGCTCACCGTGGGGCAGGTGCTGCTGTACCTGGAGATGATCGCTCGCGATGAGCGGCCGGAGACCGTGTCGTGACGCGAGCTCCCCTCGCGGCGTGGAGACCGCTGTTCGCGATCGGCGGTGCGCCGGCGGCGAGTCATGCGGCGCTGTCGCGTGCGCCGTCGTCCGACCGGCTGCTCGATCCGCTGCGCGAGGCCCGCGTCGTGAACGACACGTCGCTCGACGCGCTCGCTCGTCCCATCGACGTCGCGAACGTCCTGTCTCGGGTGGTCGACGCCGTGACTGCAACGGACGCGCCGGCAGGAGATCTCCCGAACGTCGTGGCGCGCCGGCCGCGAGTAGACGCGCCGACTCAAACGAACGTCCCGGCCCGCCGGTCTGTCGCAGCTGGGGAGTCCGCGACGTCGTCGCGCGCGCGCGCGGTGTTTCCAACTGAAGCCACGAAGACCGCGACGGTGGCGACGTCGTTCGCGGCGCCCCGACCCGAAGCGCGCCGTGGAGGTCCACTTGCGCCGCGCGGAGCTGACTCGCCATCGCGTCGCGAGATGCCGCTCGCCGGAGCAGGCAACGCGATCAGTCGGCGCAACCTGTCGTCGGCAGCCGGCACGGGTTCGTGCGCTCGCGTGCTGCTCGACTCGCCGGTGGTGAACGTCGATCGATTGCTCTCGGCGACCGGCAGCGATCCGGGTGCGCCGCGCGCATACCGATCGCCGCGGCAATCCGAGTCCGTGTCGACACCGAGCGACGTCGGCCAGCTGCTTGCCGACGCCGTGGATCGAGTGAACGCGGTGAGGGCCGACGCGAGCGCCGCCCCGCTCGAGCGCGTGCGCTCCGGTTCGAGCGGACAGTCTACTGCGCCGTTCGACCAACCGCGTGTCGCGGCTCTGCCGGTCGTCGCATCGGCCGAAGAGCTCGGAGGATTCCGCGGGTTGGCGCACCGCACCTTGGCGCAGCCGACGGCCGTCGAGAGAAGTCGCGCGCCGCGGATCGAACCCGAGGCGCGCACATCGTCGGATCTCGCAGCCGACACGCTCGACGCCCGAGTCGCCGACAGCCTCGCGCGTGTCCTCGAGCGAGAGGCACGCCGGCACGGTATCGACCTCTCGGAGGCTGGCGCATGACACTCGTGCGTCCCTCGGCGGTCGTCACGCTCGACGGCCAGCGTCTCACCTCGGCGGAGGGCGCGGTCCTGCGCGTCCGCGTCCGTCTCGGGCTGGGTCCGGCGCACGACGCCGTCGACATCTTCTGCTGGCCCTCGTCGAAGCTGAAGAGTGCAGCGGTCGGTGGACAGTTGTCCGTCTCGCTCGGAACCGTCGGCGGCGAGAAGAACGTCTGGACCGGCGAGGTGACGGGCGTTCGCCTCACGCCCGATGCCGTCGCGCTCGAGGGACTCGCCGCCAGCATCGCGCTCTCGCGGACGTTCACGTCGCAGTCGTTCATCAGCGTCTCGGTCGCCGACATCGTTCAGCAGATGGCGTCGGCCGCCGGCGTTACGGTCGACAGCGCGAGTGGAGACACGTCGCTCTCGTCGTACGCCGTCGACGACCGTCGCTCGGCATGGGCGCACATCAACGACCTCGCGCGACTGATCGGCGCCGACGTCACGGTCACGGATGCCGGCGCGCTCAAGTTCGTGGCGCCCGCGTCGTCGCCGGGAGGCGCCATCTCCAGCATTGGCGCCGGCGTGGTGTCGAGCGTTGCCAGCCAGCTGGCCGCACTGACCGGCGCCGGTGGCGCGTCGGGCCTTCGGCATGGCGCGAACGTGATCGATTGGCGCGCGGCCACCGTCCGTCCCGCCGACGCGTTGAGCGTTGCGTCATATGGCTCGGCGAGCGAGTCGGGCAGCGACAAGTGGCATTGGATCAAGCGAGATCCGAGCGCCGCGGGAAGCGGGCCGGTTCGAGTGGCATACGGCGCGCAAAGCCGTGACGCCGCGACCGCGCTGTCCGATGCTATCGCGGCTCGCGCCAAGCGAACCAAGCGGCGTACGCAGGTGGTCGTCGTCGGCGATGCGACGCTCCGGCCGGGACAGACGACGCAGATCGCGGACATCCCCGGCGACGCCGGCGGCGATTTGAGAATCCTCGCGGTCGACCACGTGTTGGACGGCGACTCCGGCTGGGTGAGCCGCGTGACACTCGAGGTCGCGGCGTGAGCGCGGACGTCATGACCGCGCTCCGTGCCGTCGTGCGCGACGAGCTGTCGCGTGTGCGCACGCCGGAGCTTGGCGTCGTCACGCGTGCCTATCCGCGCGAAGACGACTCGAACGACGGCAATCACCAGGTCAACCTCAAGCTTTGCGCGAGCGGGGTCGAGCTCCAACGGGTTCCGATCACGGTGTCGCGCGCCGGCTGGTCCACGCTCCCGAACGTCGGCGATCTCCTGCTCGTGACGTTCCTCGGCGGCGATCTGAACGCGCCGGTGGCGCTGGGCTCTCTGTACTCCGATCAGGCGCAGCCGCCGGTCGCCAAGGCACACGAGATCGTCTACCTCGCGCCCGACGCCGACGACTCGTCGCTCCGCCGCATGCACTTCGAGCTCGCGAACGGCAACACGTTCACGATCAAGGATGAAACGCTCGAGATCGTGATGGGCGGCACGACCGTCACCGTGCACAAGGACGGCGACATCGAGATCAAGTCGGCGGGAAAAGTGTCGCTCGAGTCCGACGGAGACTTCTCGATCAAGTCGGGCGGCAATGTGAACATCGAAGCTGGGACGAACCTGTCGCTCAAGGGCTCGAGCGCCGCGACGCTCGAAGGGACTGGGCAGGCGCAGGTGAAGGGCGCGCAGGTCACGCTCGCCGGTATCACGCAGTTCAGTCCTTCGTGAGGACGCCGAAGAATGCCAGGACCTCCAGTCTCGATCGGATGCGCGGTCGTCTTGTCGCCGGGGGCGGCGGGGCCGCCGGACTCCGGCGTCATCGTCGCCGTCTTGCAAGCCAACGCCATGGCGAGCGGACTGCCGCTCGCCACGGCCGGATCGATTTGTCAAATGGTGAATTCCGTTTCGGGTGCGCCGTATCCGCTGCCGATCGGTCCAGGCGGCTCGACGTCGGTGACCATCGGCGGCCAGGCACTCGTGCGCGTCGGCGACACGATCCCGTCCGGTCCGGGCATGCTCACGATCCTCGGGCCGCCGGCCGCGCCGTTCATCACCGATACGGGGTCGCCATGAGCAAACCCACGGAGCTGGAGCTCGTCACGCCGCACATGGGGCGCGACCTGCGACTCGACTACACCTTCGGCGGCGGGTTCTTCGAGGACGCCGACCTCGCGAGCGCGACGCGCGCCGGCGCGCCGGTGACGACGCGCGATCTCTCGGTCGCCGACGGCATCGACGCGATCACGCAGGCGATCGCGAATCGCCTCAAGACCCGTAAGGGCGAGCTGGCATCGCTCGGCCATCCCGAGTACGGCTCGCGGCACCATGAGCTCATCGGCGAGCCGAACGTCGAGCGGACGCGCGACCTCATCAAGCTCTACGTGCTGCAAGCGCTGCGCGAGGAGCCCCGCATCGAGAAGGTCCTGCGCGCCGACGTCGCCGCCGAGCATTCGCCGCCGCGCGACTCCGTGCGCATCACGCTCTCGGTGCGCCTCGTCCGCGCGGCGACGCCGCTCAATCTCGTCGTTCCGTTCTCGCTGGAGGTTGCGCTGTGACGTACGCCGCCGAACCCTATGCGCAGTTCGTCGACGACCTGCTGATGTCGCTGACCGGCGGAGTCGCGCGAACCCGTTTCACGTTCCTGCCCGAGCTCGCCCCGTATCGGCTCGCGCCCGACGGCACTCTCGTGCCGAGCACGCTCACCGTGTTCGGGCTCGCCGACTCGTCGTATTTCCGATTTCAAGCCGGGCGCGACTTCACGTTGAGCTCCGACCTCGCGATCGAGTGGCGCGCGCAGCCCGACGGCTCGCCCGCGCCCGACGCGACGTGGCCGGATGAGGCGACGACGTTCTTTGCCAACTACGACACCGTCGGCGTGGCGAGCGCGGTTCCGCTGCTCAACGATCGCAACCCCGGCTCGGTCACGCGCCTCCTCGCCGAGAGCTTTGCGCGCGAGTTCGCGGTGCTGTCGCGCCAGCTCGAATCGGTGTATCAGGCAGGCTTTCTGGACACGGCGGGCGGCCGCGATCTCGATCAGGTCGTGCGCCTCGTCGGCGTCGAACGGCGCACGCGGTCGTTCGCCACCGGATCGGTCATCTTCGCGTCGAACGCGCCCGCGACGGGCGATATCGCCATCAACGCGGGAACGCGTCTCTCGACGGCGCAGGCGCCGATCGTCGTCTTCGAGACGAGCGAAAACCGGACGCTGCGTCGCGGCGATCTCACCGTCGAGGCGCCCATTCGCGCGATCGTCTCCGGCCCGGGCGGCATCGTTCCGGCGCGCGCCATCGCGGTCATCCACCGCCCGATCGGCGGCGTGGACTCGGTCTCCAACGCGCAGGGAACCACGCTCGCCGGCGAAGATGAATCCGACGACGGCCTCCGCGCCCGCGCGTCGCGCGCGCTCGAGGGCGCCGGCCGCGCCACACGCGGCGCGCTGCTGTCCGCGCTCGGCGAGCTGCCGAACATGAAGGAGAAGTTCGCGCGAATCGAGGAGGATCATCTCACGCGGCCCGGCGTCGTCATCGTCAACGTCGCGGCGCCGATGACGTCCGCCGACGCGGCGAGAGCGGTGCAACTGCTGGAGGACACGCGGCCGGCCGGCGTTCGGCTCCTGCACAACATCGACGCTCCGCCGGCGCTCATCACCAGCGTTCCGCCGAACGTGCGAGACGATCCGCTCGCCGGACCGCCGCCCCCGAGCGTCGTGGAAGGCCTCTATCAGCTCGTGCGCATTCGCGCGGTGCTTCTCCCCACGCTGCCATCGTTGCCGAGCGCCGATCGAGCGACACTGCAGTCGAAGGCGCGCGACGTGGTGTCCAAGCTGGTCGCCGACGCCGGGATCGGCGAGACGCTCGTGTACAACAAGATCGTCGCCGCGCTCATGGCGTTGGACGGCGTGCTCGACGTCGCGCTCGAGCTGTATGGGAAACCCGCGTCCGGGACCGCGACCGGACCGCGATTCCAGAATTTCTCGCCGCCGAAGACGCTCCGTCCCAAGCTGGCCGACGAGGATCTCACGATCGAGATCGCGAGCGAGATCGTGGCGTTCGACGTCACCGTCACGATCCAGCTCACCGACTTCGCGAAGGCGACGGGCGACCTCGCCGACAATCTCGCCGATGCGCGCTTCGAGGTCGCCGGGCTGTTGCAGGATCGAGTCGGCGCGGTCGCCGCGCCAATCAGTCCGAGTGCGCTGCTCGCACAACTTCCACCAACGCTCAGCTACACCGTCACGACGCTCAGCTACACCGTGCAGTATCTGGAAGCCGGATTGCAAGTCAACGAGCCGGATCCGCCGATCACGCTCGGTGAGCTCGAGCGTCCGTGGATTCGCAGCGTGAAGACGACGGAGGCGTCGGGATGAGCGGACGCTCGATCGTCGTCCTGTCGCGATTCCCGGCGCACCTCGACGCGGCGCGCCCGGGCAAGCAGTTGCGCGTCGTGGCCGACTCGGCCTCGTCGAGCCTGGACGACCTGTCCACGTCGCTGGCGGGCGTGCGTCGCTCGCATCGCATCGGCCACGCGGACGCGACGAGCGACATTCGGTTGCACGGCGCGCTGCACCGAATCGGCATCGACGACTTCGCGCCGCTCGAGCTTCGGGTCGCACGCCTGCACCAGGCCGCCGCGGATCTTACGGCCGCGGCGGACGACACCGCGCGCGATGCCGCGGCCGAGGCCCTGTGCGACTTGCTCGCGATCTCGGCGCCGCCGCCACGGCTCGCGCTCTTCGCTCCTCCCGTGAGCGGCGGCGCGCCACCCGATCTCACCGCGGCCGCGCAGGCGCTTGCCGCCGCGACCCTCGCGCTGACGAGCTACACCGGAACGCGCGAGGCGTATCGAGCGCGCGTGGTCACCGAGTGCGGCATCCATTCGCGCGGCAACGGCACCGTGAGCGCGCTGCTCGAGTCGGCGACGTCGGCACTGGACCTCGAGATCGACGACGATCGCACGGACGCGTTCAAGGAACAGTTGCGGCCCGTTGTCTCGATCGCTCAGACCGGCGCGGCGGGCACGACGCCCTATTCGTACGTCGTCATTGCGCGCTCGCTCTCGAAGAGCGTCGACCGGCAGAGTGCCGTCGCGACTACCGTGACGGGCAACGCGACGCTGAGTACGACCGACGCCAACGTCATCGCCTGGACGCTCCCACCCGACGCGCGCGACTTCCTCGTCTTCCGCGTCGCCAATGGCGCGGACGCCGCGCAGGTCGGGCTGCTCACGCCAGTCGGGCTCGACGCGACGACGACCACGTTCACCGATACCGGACAGGCTGTCACCGCCGGCGACATCGATCCCGAAGTCGACGATCGGTTTTCCACAGCCAGGATCGATTCTGGCACGCCGCGTTCGTCCGAGAGCGCGCTGTCGTCGGCGGCGCGCCGGCGGACGCCGCCGCGGCGGACATCATCGGGATGGAAGAGAATCCGGTGCGGCGCGAGTTCTCGCCGCCGCCTCCGTCGAAGGACGATCCGCCACCGCTCGGCACCGACCGCACCTGCGGCGAGCTGTTCCAAGTGTACCGCCGAGGGTTCGGCCGCTCGCTGCTTCAGATTCACGTGACGGGGATCGGGAATCGCACGATCGGACCGATGCTCGTGAATCGCGACGAAGGGCTCGGTATCGGGTTCGCCGGCAGTGTGCCCGACGGCAAGATGCTCGTCATCGACGAAGCGGGTCATGTGACGCTGGACGGCGCGGATGTGACGTCGAGCGCGTTCGCCTGGCAGGGCGCGTGCTTCGCGGCAGACGACGACAATCCAGCCGCGCCGCACGACTTCGTGTTCGACGGTCCCGGCGTTGGCGACGAGCGCCGCGCGGTGTTCGCCGTGGCCACGCCGTTCGACGCGCTCGACGGTACGTTCGCGTTTCCGACGGCCGGAGATCCGTTGCCCGTGCCCGGCATCAATGTCGGGCCGACGCGCTTCGCGTTCTTCGTCCAGGAGGCGCACTTCTCGGACGTCGACGCGAGCGTCACTCCGTCGCTGCCGGTGCCGATCTCGCCGCGCACGCATGTCGGATTTCTCGACGGCTCGGTCTTCGCGCCGCCGTTGGACAGCGAGCAAACCCCGGCCGCGACCGTGGGACTGTCGTGGTTGGAGCACGAGGCGTACGCGCTCCGCGTTGTGCTGCCGCGGCGCTTCGCGTCGTTCGACGTCACCGGCCAGCCGCCGATGTCCGAGCTCGTGCGGCGCGCGCTCGAGCGTCACCGGCCAGCGGGCGTCGACGTCCGCGTCGAGTACGTCGACGATCGATGGATTCTTGGCGCCAGCGACGTGACTGCCGGCGCGGCAGCCGATCCGATTCTGAGTCTTCGCGGCGGAAGCGTCCTCTGGGCGCCGCCCGCTCCACCGTCATAGGAGAACTCTCATGCCGTTGACTTTCACCAAAACGAACGTGAAGCCGGGCGAGCCCGTGACCGCGCAGGCCTGGAACGCCATCGTCGACGGGCTGTTCGACGTGCAGAGCATCCTCGCCACCGGCAGTGGCACGGTGCACGTGACGGTCGCGGGCGACCAGCGCGACATCGACGCGGCGCGCGTCGTGGCGACGGACGCCGCCGGCGTCCGCTACGAGGCGGTTCAGCAGTTGGCGCCCGGCGATCCATTCGTCTTCCCGAAGCTCACCGCCGGCGCGTTTACGATCAGCGTGTCGGCGCCGTCGTGCACGACCGGCACGGGAAGCGTCACCATCGCCAGCGACGGCAGCGCGACGCCGGATCCCGTCCCGATCGCGCTCGCATTCGCGGGCAAGCGAATGCCCAACGTGCTGGGCGCGAAGTGGTCGGACGCCGCGGCGGCCTTGGCGACGATCAATCCGCGCGTGCTCGACGCGTCGGGGAAGGGAATTCCGCTCACCGGATTCGATCCGGACTACAAGGACGTTCCGGTGCTCATCCAATGGCCGGATCCCGACGAGATCGTGCCAGCCGGGAAAGATCCGTACGTCATCGTCGCGACGATCGTCAAGCCCGCCGTGCTCATTCCGACGCCGAACTTCATCGGTATGACCGTCGCCGAAGCGCAGGCCGCGGCGGTGCAGGCCGGACTCGTGATCAAGCTCGTCTAAGACTTTTGAGACTACAACCCATCGCGCATCTCGAGGAGCCATCATGGCCAACGCATTCCTGATCGCGGCGACGAAGAATCTCAGCGCCGGCAGCGTCGTGAACATCGGCCAGTACATCGGCATCAAGCAGCCGCCCACGGTGATCAAGCAGACGCCGGCGCCCGGCACGCCGGTCATTCAGGGCATGACCATCGAGCTGCAAGCGGTCTCGCTCTCCGACGTGCCGTTCAGCGTCGTGGACGTGCAGGCGCCGGTGGCCGTCAAGAACGTCTCGATGGCCGACCTCCAGGCGGTCGTCGAAGCGGATCCGACGCTCAAAGCCGCGGTGAAGAATGGCGTGATTCCGCAGACGGACCTCCAGGCGGTCGTACAAACGCTGAACACCGGTCTCGCCAACAAAGGCCTGTCCGGAACGATCTCGGCGACGGATGCCTCGGCGCTCGTGCAGTCGATCAACAACATCGGCTTCGTGAATTTCTGATGATCAACACCGGCATCGGCGGTTTGTCGCAGTTGGGGACCGTCAACATCTCGGAGGAGCTGATCTACGTCCGCGACGTGAGCTGGATTCCATGGGTCGACGCCGACGGCGTCGCCTCGCGCACGATCGTGCGGCACCTCGCGAAGAACGCGCTGGTCCGAAAGTTCGCCGTCCGCGTCGGCGCCGGTCGCGCGCAGGCGACCACGCTCGCGAATTCCGGGCAGGTCAGGCTGCAGAACAACGATCCGCACACGAAGCTGATCGTCGTCGACTTCGGAATGTTGCGCACCGTGTCCGGAATCGCGCGCGTCGATGACAACCCTGTCGCCGCGGCATTGACGATCTGCTCGCTGCGCGCGTACAAAGGCGACGCGTTCGACACGAATGATCTCTACGTCGAGAGTTGCGGTGGGGCGGGAATGCCCACCCCGCGCAGCGGCATCGACGCGAACACGTTCGAGACGCGGACCGACCGCGTGCGCATCATGGTGAAGTCTGACGCGCCGTTGCCGGACATCTCGAACGCGCTGTCGCTGCAGTTTCCCGATCTGCCAACCGATCTCGACATCCGCATCAACGGCGGCGCGCCCGCGTGGACGTCGCCCGGCGTCGCGCAGCCCAACACGCGCGGCTGGGACGACGACACGCAGCAGACTGTCGATCTCACCGCCGCGCTCGCGTCGCTCACGGGTGATCCGCACGACGCCTCGCTGTTCGACGCCACGATCGTGCTCGCGTCGCGAGTGCCGGGCTTGTTGACGCTCGACGACACGGTAACTGGTGCGGTCGACATCGCCTATCTCGCGCGGGTCACCTTTGGTCCTGAAGAAGGCGGAGCGGAGTCGGCAACGCTCGACCTCGAGCAAGAAGGCATCCGCGATGTCGTTTTGCCGCTTCCATCATGGGTCACGGGTGTGGAGGAGGTTCGGTTCACGATGACCGGCACCGTGCCGCCGGAACGGATTCTCGATCCGGTTGGGCCAGTGCGCGCGATGCGATCGGGCGGCGACGCATCCGCGTACGACCTGTTGCTCGACGTCGATCACGCCGGCGTCGCGCGACTCGATCCGGCAACGCCGCTCGCCGAGCTGGCGGCGGTACGTCTGCCGCTTCGCGCCGGACCAGATGGCGCGGAAGTTCGCGCCGTGCTGTATCAAGGCACTGTCGATGGTCCGACGACGCCGGTCGCCGGCGGCACGTCCGCGCCCGTCGATCTCGCGCCTGCGGCGGCGACCGTCGACGACGTGTGGACCAGCTTCCCGATGGCGAAGCCGGTGAAGCTCGATCACAAGCTCACGTACTGGGTCGTCGTCGCGGTGGGACGCGGCGGTGTTTCGTGGAGCCTGGGAACGTTCCCGACGCCACAGTCGGTCGTTCCCGTGCTTCGCGGGGCGGCCACCGGTCCATGGCACGCACTGCCGAGCGCGATTGGCGCTGGGATGAACCTCGGCGCGCGGATTCGCGCCGTGGGCAAAGCGCCGCCGACGGCGCCCGTGGCCCCGCTCACCGTCAGCGTCGTCGGGAACGACACGACGCAGGTCGACGCCACGCCCACGCCGAAAGGAGTGAACGGTGCGTGGATCGCCCCGAGCGTGATTCCACCGAGCGTGGCTGGGTCAGCGCGGTCGGTCACGCTGCGCATCACGAGCCGCATGACGGGCACGATTGCGCTGAGCGCCGTCGACGTCGTCGCCACGCAGTGATACGGAAAAAGTTGTCTTCGCCGTCATCCGAGCGAAGCGAGAGATCTGCAGTTCCAAAGGCTCACCGCGCCGCGGTGCCACGGAGGTATCATGGCTGACGATGCTCGAACGCAGTTCATCGATGGGCTTCGCGTCACGGCGGATCATCTGCAGCACTTGCAGGATCGCCTTCGCGAGTCCGTGCTCGACGTCCGCAATGCGATCGGCTTGGGACGCGTCGCGTGGGGGTTGAAAGCAACGCTCAACGGAACGAGCGTCGACGTGACACCCGGCGTCGCGTTTGCTCGTTCGGGCGTGCGGCTGTCCGTGGAATCGCCGCTGTCCGTCGCGGTCCCCGATGGCCCGGATGGATCGCTCGCGCTGATGCTGCACGCGGTCTCGGGCGATCGCGATACGCTTCGGTTCAACGGCGTCCCGACGATCTACACGCTCGAGACGCACGCCGACGTCGGCCCGCCGCCGGCGCCGAGCGATCTCGATTCACTCGTCGTGGCGAACATCACTCGCACGAACGGCGCGCTCGCGCTCGCGCAGGACGACGCGATGTTCGTCGCCGCGGGAGCGCACGGGCACACCGGCACGCACGTGCAGGACGGCGATGGTCGCTGGCACTTCGACGGTTCGGCAATCGCCGCGACCGGCACGCCAGGTCCCGCGGGTCCGAAGGGCGATCCCGGCGATCCGGGTCCTGCCGGAGCACAAGGACCGAAAGGCGATACCGGCGACGCTGGTCCCGCGGGGGCCGCCGGTCCACAAGGCGATCCTGGTCCGGCGGGTCCTGTGGGCGCGGTTGGACCAGCTGGCCTGCAAGGTCCTGCTGGTCCGGATGGTCCAGCGGGCCCGCAAGGTGTCGCGGGTCCCGCAGGCCCCCCGGGTGCAACGGGTGATGTGGGGCCCGCGGGACCTCAGGGTCCGAAGGGCGATCCTGGAAATCCTGGACCTCCGGGAGTGAAGGGCGATCCCGGCGACATCGGACCTGCAGGTCCAGCCGGAGTCGCGGGACCTCAAGGCGCGCCGGGCGACGCCGGTGCACAAGGACCAGTCGGCGCAACGGGACCGCAGGGTGTTGCTGGAGATCCTGGGCCGGCCGGTGCGCCAGGAGCACAGGGACCACCGGGCCAGATCGATGAGGATTGGGGTCAGATCAAGAAAGTGAGCTGGCCGCACGACCAGACGGTGTCGGTCGGACAGGCGGGCACGCTCCTCTCGGGCGGGCTGCAAGTGACGCTGTCGCGCTCACTCGATCCGTCGCAGCAACAAACGCCGCCGAACGTGTTCGAGGTCTGGTTCCAACCCGACTCGCGCACCAACCCGACGGGGCAGGACGTGCCGCTCGCAATGGTGTCGATTTTCGGAACGCTGCGCGTCACGCCGCAAACGATCACGTGGGTGTCGGGCGTCAGCCAGGCCGGACTCAAAGCGACGCTGCGTCCCGGCCGCGTGCTCGTGCGCGTCCACTGCGGCGCGCTCGAAGACGCCAAGGGTCGTCAGTTCTCCGCCACGATCAGCGGCATCGTGAACATCGACGGATTGATCCTGAGCGGCGGCGTCTTCGAGAGCTGGTTTCTCATCGCGTGACCCCGAAACAAAAAGTGACCATCATGAGATGCTCATCATGATGTTCACTTTTCGCGTCGGAGCGTGAAGATCCGACGGTGCGATGGAGCGTTTCGCTTTAGAGCGACGGCGGCTTCGGAATCGCAGTGCGCCCCGACGATGAGCTCGAGCCGGCGCTCGACCCGCTGCCGCTCGACGATCCGGACGATGCCGATGACGGTTGGCTCGACGACGACGGCGCATAGCTGCCGCTCGCGCCGCTGCTGCCCGACGAGCTGCCGCCGCGCGTGTATCCCTGGCCCTTCACCGCGCGGCCGTGACCGACGCCGGCGTCGTTGTTGCTGCCGTTCGAGATGATCACGACGGGTCCGCCGTAGGCGCCTCCGTAATAATACGGATCGTATCCTGAGCCGTACCCGTAGCCACCGTATCCGTAGCCGTACCCGTACGCGCCGTAGCGATAACCCGGATAGCCGTAGCGATACGAGTAGGACGAGCTGCTGCAGGGATTGATGCCCCAGCTGTACGGCGAGTAGTACGACAGCGGATCACAGTTGCGGCTCAGAAGGTAGTCTGCCGCGATGCGCGCTGAGTCGCGCGCGGAGAAGTCGCCCATCATTGCCGGAGCGGGACCGCGATTGAAATGAAACTCGTCCGGATAGCTCGCCGCGACCATGACGTCGGTGACCGAACCGGGAACGCCGGCGTCGGCCAGCGCGATGAGCGTCTTTGGATCGAGCTCATAGGTCTCGTGTCGCTCGACCAGCCACGCTTGCACCGCGGCCGTATCGAGCGCGTGCGTCGCTTCGACGATGATCGATGGCGTCAGCGCCGCCCCGGCGGCGAGCGCCGCCGCGCGGCGGCCCAGCTGGGGTCCGAGCGTCGCGGCGGTCGTGACGTCCGCGGGGAGGTCCGCCGATGGTTGGACATCGCGATACCGCGTCGCGCGTACCGCCTCATTGCCGCCGGCCGTCACGGCGTCGATGCCGACCCACTCGCCGCCGCGCGTGATCGACATGATCCCGGTGGACGATCGCTTCAACGCACCGCAGGCGAGCTCGGAGTTGAGGAACACGCGAAGGCTGTCGCTCGACCATCGCGCGCGCTCCCAGCCGGTGCAGCCGTCGCGGTTCACACTTCGCTGCGCACCGGAGGCGTCTACCGTGTAGCGGGAGACGACCTTGCCGGAATCGACCGTCACGATGTCGACCGCGCTCGCCGTCGAGGTCGGCACGACGCAGACGACCGGCGCGTTCACGAGTGGGAGCTGCGTCGGATCGTCCGGTCGCCAGCAGCCAACCCACGCCAGCCACCGCCCGCTCGACGCCGCGACCTGCGCACCCGCGCTCGGCGAGGCGACGACGAGAGTTCCGAGAGCGACCATGCTCATGGAGAGATGCGCGGCAACGCGACGAATGGAGATCATGATGTCACCCGTTGACCGGTTAGAAGCGGACGGCGATGCCCGCCGTCGTCGTAAAACCCGAGAGATCGATCGGACCAAAATCCTGGAAGTCGACGGAGTTGATCGTGGCGTGCGCTCGGTCGTAGCGCGCTTCGGTCACCAGCGAGAGCCGCGCGTTCATCGACCACTCGCCGCCAACGAACGCGTTTGCCGACGCCGTCCACCCTTCCGTCATCAGTTGCGCGGGGAAGACGCTCATGTCGGTGAAGTCGATCCAGTCGCCGTTCTGTCGGAAACGATACCACGTCGTGCCGCCGCCCGCGCCGACGTACGCCGAGAATCTCGCGGGGATCCACGCCAGGTGTCCGATCGATCGTCCGCGATCGGTGAGATACTGCTTCACCGAGATCGTGAGGGGCACGCGGTGGAATCCCGTCGTCTGACCGATCGGCTGATGGTTGTTGTCTTCGAATTTTCTGAATTCAGATCGCTTGTTCGCGCCTTCGTACGACGCCGACAACACGATGTCCGTCCGCGACAGCACGTGAAACGCGAGATCCGCGCCGATCAGCGGTGAGCTGAAGTCGCGCCGGTTGAGCGTGAGGTTGTCGGTGGTGAAGGAGAACAGGTCGCTGCCCGCGGACGCGAGTGCCCACCCGCCTCGGATGGTGAGGCTGCCGTCCGGCGCGCCGAGGAGGAAGCCGTTTCCGCCGGCGACTTGTGCGGCGAGCGAAGCGACCGGCGCCGAGATCGCAAGCGCGATGGCGCCGAAGGAAACCGCGATGGAGCGGGCGCGTCGTTGCATATCCCCTCATGCGAGTGGGCCCAACGAGTCTACGTCACCGGGCCAACATATGCTGTGATGTATCCTAAAATGTATCCAATATTGACGCAATAGCGAAATTAACACTCGTCATCCCGAGCTCCTTTTTGTCATCCCGAGTTCTGTTTTGTGGTTCGTCGGGGATTTCCGGGAATCGGCTATCGTCGTTTTCAGCGACGTCGCGGCCGTCTGGAGGTGATGGGCCGATTCGCCCCTAAGAAGACTGAGGGAACGGATTGAGCGAATTAACCGGATTTTCTGGAAACCGTCGAAGCCCGATCGAGCAATCCGAACAATCCGAGTTTATCCGGCCGATCCGAAGGGACCTTTGTCGTAGTGGCCGATCGCCGAGGCAGCCCATCGCGCCTTCGCGAAAGAACGCGAGAGAACTGCCGCGGATGCCGCCGGCTAACGCGGAAGCCGCTGAAACAACGTGATCGCTTTGGAAGCAGTCCGCGGCTCGACGGGGCAATTCCCGGCGCGCGACTTCAGACTCGCCTAACCTCCAAAGTCGCTGGTGTTTCCGCGCCATCGGCGTTCGTCAGCGCCATCCGCGGCTGTGCCAATCGTTCCGTCTCGATCGGCGGAGTAACCTAGTGAGGTAGGTCAGGGACGATCCTTCAGCCACCTGGTTGGATCGATCGCGATCGGCCGCCCATCGGTGCCGTGGCGAATCTCGAAGTGCAGGTGCGGCGGGATGTCGGGATCGGAGATCCCCACCGCGCCGATGCCGTCGCCCTTGGCCACCGTCTGCTGGGGCCGAACGTCGGTACGGGCAAGCGAGCCATATATAGAATAGTCCCCGCCGCCGTGGTCGACGATCACCGTGAGCCCGTATGTGCCAAGCTGTCCGACACTTACGACGCGACCTGGAGCCACGGCGCGGACCGGAGTTCCCACCGGCGCGCGAATGCCGATCCCGTCCCAACGGATGGTCGTGTTGCTGGCTGTCTGCGCCTTTCCGAACGTGTAGACGAGCGCGCCGTCGACCGGCCAATCGAGCCGCCCGTAGTCGTTGGTCTTGATCGCGCTGCCGGGGCGCGCGGTCGTCGGACGAGCGCTCTCGGTGCGACGCCGATCCGCGTCGAGCGAGGCGATTGCGTTGGTCAGTTGCAGCTCGGTCTGCCGCAAGCGCTCCAGGCGATCGGACGTCTGCTTGAACTGCTGTCTCGTGTTCGCGAGACTGGCCTCGCGTTCGTGCTCGAGCCCGCGGAGCCGGTTCTCTTCCTTCATCTTGTCCGACCGGCTGTCCTCGAGCGACGACTGCAGCGCGACGAGATTCGCATGGTCGAGCGCCACCTGATTTCTGAGATCTTCGACGCGAGCGACGAGCGCGCGGTCGTGCATGGCGAGCAGATGGAGATACTTGTATCGCGCGATCAGCTCGCCGAACGTCCGTGCCGAGAGCATCGCCTCGGTGGAGTAGAGCGGGCCGCGCTTGTAGATGGCGACGAGCCGCCCCTGCAGCGCTGTTTTTTTCTCCGCGAGCTCCTGCTCCGCGTGCGTGGCCTTGGACGACGTCGAGTCGACGGCGCGCGTGATCGTCGACAGCTGCGTGTCGAGCGCCTGCACGAGTCTCGCGGTGGCCGCCGCGCGCTGGTCCAGGTTCGTGACCTCGTCATTGAGATCGTGAACCGTCGTCTGCAGCTCCGTCGCGCGCCGCTCGAGCTCCGCGCGCTCCTGGCGAATCCTGTCGAGCGTGTCTCGCTGCGCCCGAATTCTGGGATCCTGGGTTTGGGCGTGGGCCGCGGACGCGACGACGAGGAAGGCGATCCCGCGAATGCACTTATCGCCGATCATACCTTTCGCAAATGGCGCCCGACGCTCACGGCGCTCCCGAGAAATCCCATCACGGCGCCGAACAACAGGCCGAGCGTGCCGATGCGGCGATCGAAGAACGCCGTCTCGAAGTGCAGGTACTGTCCGAGGACGCGCATCGCGACGTACGTCAGGACCAGCGCGAGCACGCCGCCGAGCACGCCGGTGATCGACCCCTCGATGATGAATGGCCGTCGGATGAACCCGTCCGTCGCTCCCACCAGTCGCATGATCGAGATCTCGCGGCTGCGCGAGAGCACCGCCATGCGGATCGTCGCGCCGATGATGATCACCGCGACCGCGGCGAACGCCAGCCCGAGCGCGACGCCTGCGACGCCGGCGATGTTGCGCAGGCGGTAGAGCTGCGAGATCCATTCTTCGCCGTAGCGGACGTCGTCCACGAAGTCGAACGTGCGGATCTTGTCGACGACCTTCTTCACCGTCGCCGGATCGCGCGAGCCGGGCTTGAGCTTCACGTCGAGCGATGCCGGCAGCACCTCGGACTCGAAGACGTCCTTGAACTCCGGGAGCTCGGTGCGCGCGCGCTCGAGCGCTTGCGCCTGTGTCACGATGTCGACGTTCAGCACCTCGGCGTATTTGGAGATCTCGTCGGCTGCGGCGGCGACCGTCTCGATCGGGGTGCCGTCGGCGATGAATCCGCGGACCTCGACGCGCTCTTCCACTTTCTGGAGCGCGTTCTTGATGTTGAGCGCCACGAGGCCGAACAGGCCGAACGCGAAGAGCGAGAACGCGATGGTCGTGATGCTCAGCGCGCTGAGCAGGGGGGCGCGCCGGAACGCCGTGAGCGCCGTGCGGATGGCCAGCATCATTCCACCTCGACGGCCAAGCGGGCGGCTTCGGCGGAGTCGAACACGATCTCGCCGTGATTGAGCTCGAGGGTGCGGTAGTCGGAGCTGCGCACGAGATCCAGGTTGTGGGTGGCCATCATGACCGCGGTGCCCGACGCGTTGATCTCGCGCAGCAGTTGGAAGATGCCGCGGGTCGCCCGGTCGTCGAGGTTGCCCGTGGGCTCGTCGGCGATGAGCACGAACGGGTCGTTGACCAGCGCCCGCGCGAACGCGACCCGCTGCTGCTCGCCGCCCGAGAGCTCCTTCGGGAGCGCGGTGGCCTTGGACGCGAGGCCGACCTGGGTCAGCGCCCGCGACACGCGCCCCGGAATCGCGGAGGCTTGGGTCCCGATCACCTCGAGCGCGAACGCGACGTTCTGCTCCGCGGTCCGGTCCTCGAGGAGACGGAAGTCCTGGAAGACGATCCCGAGCCGCCGCCGGAGTTTGGCGATGTCCCCGCGCTTGATGGTCTCCGAGCTGTAGCCGCTGATTCCGACCTCGCCGCTCGTCGGCCGCTCGTCCATGTAGAGCAGCTTGAGGATGGTGCTCTTGCCGGCACCGCTGGGCCCGGTAAGAAAAACGAACTCGCCCTTGGCGACCCGAAAGCTGATGTTATGGAGCGCTGATGCGCCGGCAGCCGCGCGAGGGTAAATCTTGGTGACGTGATCGAAGCGTATCATGACACTACTGGGACGCTTGCCGAGAGGTGAGGGTCACCTCTGCGGGAGGCGGAAAGAGGAAAGCGGGAAGCGGGGCCTCGACGCGACAGGTTCGGCGCGCCAAAACGAGAGCGTGCGTCGCTATCTCCTGGCCGTTCTTGCGATCCCAGCGTCCCTCTTCCCGCTTCCGGCTTCCCGCGCGAGCGTCTTCGTCGCGACCGTCGCCAACGCCGTGACGAACGGGCCGGTGGCCGACGCCGACGTCACGATTACGGACCTGCGGCGGACCGTGCGGACGAACTGGATCGGCGAGGGAACGATCGCCGACGTATCGACTGGACGGCATCACGTGAGGGTCCGGCGGATCGGGTACGTCGACGCGGAGCTCGACGTCGCGTTCGAGAAGGATACGGTCGGACTCTTCTTCGATCTGTCGCCGCAGCCGCAGTCGATGAAAGCGGTGAATACGACCGCAAAAGCAACGCTCAATGCCAGGATGAGCGAGTTCGAGGTGCGGCGACGAGCGTTGCTGGGACTCGGCCGATTCCTGACCGACTCGGTTCTCCAGCTCGACTCGACCATGGCGCTGGCGAGAATTCTCGAGAAGCGGCTGCCTGGGCTGAACTCGATCGGCGATGACCGCACGGTCAAGCGGTTCAACTGCGGCACGCCCGCGGTCTACATCGATGGCCTGCCCACGTCCCTCAGCCGGCGCAGCGGAGACGTCACCGATCTCCGCCTCTTCAGCGGCGCCGACGTCGCGGGCGTGGAGTACTACTCGCAAGCGGTGCACCGCCCAATATCGGGCGAATGGCTGTGGCGTGCTCCTGATTTGGACACGATGAAACGCGAGAAGCGGGAAACGAACGGCAAGGGGTCGTCATTCCTGGGCCGAGGCCTCGGTCGCCATGTCAGAACTCTCTTTCTGATCCCGGCTTTCCTCTCCCGCTCCCTGCTTCCGCGAGAGTGTCTTCGTCGCGACGGTCGCCAACGCAAACACCAACGCGCCCATGACTAGCGCCGAGGTGGCCGTGTCAGATCTGGCTCGATCGGCCGGACGAATTGGATTGGTGAGGCGACGATCGCCGGCATCCCGCCGGGCCGCCACCACGTGAGGTTCGTCGCCTTGGTTATCGCCGGCGACGCTGGACGTCCTTTTCGATCGCGACACAGTCGGCGTGTTCTTTCGCCTTGGGCCAGTCGCCGACGGAATCGTTACGGTGAGGTCACTTGGCAAAGTGAACCAGAATCTGATGCTGGACGAGTTCGAGGTCGCCGCCGCATGGGAATCGGCTACTTCCTCAGCGACTCCATCTTCAGGCCGACTCACTCAGCCGTGGCAACGATCATCGAGAGCACTTCCTGGGCTTCGCGCCATCGGCGAAGGGAAGACGTTGCTTCGGTTTGGCTGCCAAGGACTGCGTCGCGCTTGCATCGAGGGGGAGCCTTTCGCGGCCTGCCGGACGTCTAGCTCAATGGCGTCCGCACGACGCCCGACGTGATCGATCTTCGCATGGACGGCGGCATCGACGTGGCTGGCGTCGAGTACTATCGGACCGTCAGCGCGCCGGTTCAATATCGGCGGCTGAGTCCATTGCCGTGCGGCGTTCTCCTCATTTGGACTCGGTAAGCCGGGAAGGGCGTGCGCATTGACCACGCTTCGTCGATCTCCTTCTGCTGTTCGCGCCATGGCTGACGCTCTGGGCACAGCGCGAGCGTGATCTTTGTCGCGACCGTCGCGAACGCAGTGACGAACCAGCCGGTCACCGACGCCGAGGTGTCGATTACGGATCTGCTCGCGAACGGCTCGGACGAACTGGATCGGAGAGGGCGTGGTCGCCGGCGTTCCCGCCGGCAGGCATCACGTCAGCGTGCGGCGGCTCGGCTATGTCGAAGCGGAGCTCGACGTCTCATTCGTTCGGGATACTGTCGGCGTGTTCTTCTTACTCTCGCCGCGCCCGCAGTCGCTGCCGGCGGTAACGTCGACCGCGAAGACGTCGCTCAACCTTTGATGGGTGAGTTCGAGATGCGTCGGCGAATGGGAATCGGCCGATTCCTAACGGACTCCATCTTGCGCGCAGACTCGACGCAACCCTTGGCGAGCATCATCGAGCGACGGATTCCGGGGCTCATCGCCGTGGATGACGGACGGCGAGTCGTACGTCGAGTCCTGAACCCATATCTGCGCGACTGCAAAGGGTTCGACACGTATATCGACGGTGTGCGCGTCTCCACACCGGCGTACTCACTCTCGAATAAGCCGACGCCTGACGAGACTGATCTCCGATCGCTTTTCGGCGGAGATGTCGCCGGCGTCGAGTACTACACCGACGTGAACGTGCCCGTGCAATACCGCCACCAGACCATGGCGTGCGGTGTCCTGTTGATCTGGTTGCGATATTGAGGGCGTGACCGGACCGACGTACGAACATCCGGCGGCGCATCCGCCGCCACCGCGACGTCCACTGCACGACGTGCGGGCCGCGACGCAGATCTCGCGCGCGCGTCCCGCATACGCGGCGGGGTTCCGCGCCGGCATTGCGACCGTCGTGCCCCTGCTCGTCGATCACGCGTTCGGCACCGGCGGCGGCACGTGGATGAGCCTCGCGGGCCTGAACGGCGCGCTCATCGACCGCGGCGGGCCGTATCGAACACGCGCCATGGTGCTCGGCGCGGCGGCGATTGTCAGCGCCATCGCCGTGTTCGTCGGAACGGCGAGCGCGGGCCATCTCGCCGTCGCACTTCCCGCGACGTTTGCCGTGGCCACCATCTGCGGCTTGATGCGCATGTGGCCGGAGTTCGGGCAGAGCTTTGGCGTGACGACGCTCGTGACGTTCTCACTCGCCGTCGCGATCCCGGCGCCGAGCATTGGCGCGGCCGCGATGCGCGCGGTGTACATCGCAATCGGCGGCTCGTGGGCGATGCTCATTGCCGTGGTCGTCTGGCCGCTGCGCCCGTATCGCCCGGTACGACTTGCCGTCGCGGCGTGCTACCGCGCCATCGCCGACTACATCGAGGACGCGATCGTCGCGCCGTCGCCGGGTGGTCGCCAGGATCCGTGGGCATTCAAGTCGCACCTGGTCGTGGTCCGCGAAGCGCTCGAAGCGGCGCGCACCACGCTTGCGACCGTTCGGCGCGGACGGGCCGGCGAGACTCGCCGCGGCGAGCGACTGCTCATGCTCCACGAGATCGCCGATCAGCTCTACGCGCACGTCATAGCGCTCGCGGAGATCGTCGACGGTGCGCGCGCCGCGTCGATCGCGCCCGACGTCCGAAGCGCGGTGTCCGCGGCCGGCAGCCGGGCGGCATCGATGCTGCGAGCGCTCGCCAACGGCATCGAGTCGGAGCACGATCTTCCGCAGGCTCACGCGGACTGGAGCCGTGACGCGTTGCACCCGCCGCCCGCCGCCGCCGATGTCGCCGACATCAATCGACGACACATCGCGGCGCTGCTCGATCGCATCGCGGAGTACGCGGACCTCGCGGCGGCGTTCACGTCGAAGCTCACGAGCGGCGATCCGGTGCCTGACGTCGACGACCGGCTCGAGATCACCGCGTCGCCGCGGCGCGCGACGGCGCTGCTCTCGCTGTCGGCGCTCATGCGCCCGGATTCCGTGGTGCTCCAGCACGCGCTTCGCGTCGGACTCGTCACGACCATCGCGGTTCTCGTCACCACGCTGTTGCATTTGAACCACGGCTATTGGGTGACGCTCACGGTGGTCGTGATTCTGCAGCCGTACGGCGCGGCGACCAGACAGAAGGCGTTTCAGCGGGTTGCCGGCACGATCCTCGGCGGCATCGTCGCCGCCGCGCTCAGCGCGGCCTTCGGTGGAACGGGTGCGATCATCGTCTTCATCTTCCTGTTCACCGCGCTGTGCGTCGCGCTGTTGCCGGTGAACTACGGCGCGTACGCGATCTTCGGCACGCCGGCGTTCGTTCTGCTCGCCGAATCGAGCGCCGGGGACTGGCATCTCGCAGGATTGCGAGTGGTAAACACACTCATTGGCGGAGCGCTTGCATTGGCCGGCGCTCGGCTGCTTTGGCCAGTCGACGAATGGAATCGCCTGCCGGAGTTCGTCGCGCAGGCCATTCGTGCCGACGCGGCGTTTCTTCGCGAGGCTGCTCGAGTCGCGCGCGAGGGCGGCAGCCGTGCGTTCGGCTCGCTGCGAGACGTTCGCCGAACGATCGCGCTCGCCGCCGCCAACGCCGAGGATTCGTTTCAACGATTGATCGGCGACTACGCGGGTCCGTCGGAAGAGCTCGAGCCGATCATGGCCTGCCTCGTGTACACGCGACGCTTCGCGGCGGCGACCGCCGGGCTCGCGCTCGCCGGTGGAATCGACGCCCCGCCTGGTCCGGATGTCGAGCGATTTGCCGATGATGCGGCCGTTGTCCTCGACGATCTCGCCGGCGCGATCGTCGAGGGTCGCGCGCCCGCGCCGCTTCCAGAGCTCATCACGCCGGCGCCAGGCGCCGCGCGGGTTTCACCGATTCACGTTCGAGTGCGTCGGCTTTCGCGACAGATCACGCTGCTGCACGACGCCGTCGATCGATGGATGGCGTTGAAGAGCCGGTCCGACGCCTAGTCGCGTGTCACGCTATCGGAACCAGCCTCCACTACACCGAGGAGTCTGCCAAATCGCCGTGGTCGGACCACTGCCACGCCGGCGCCGACATGATGGTGTCGAGAATCGCCTTGAGCAGGCCGATCAGCATCGGACCGAGTAGAATGCCGACGAGCCCGAACGTGTACACGCCGGTGATGAGCGCGACCAGCATCCAATAGAAGTTGAGCACGCGCGACCGCTCGGCGGCGATCTTCGGGCGGAGGAACGTCGTGACGTACAGCGTATTCACGAAAAAGCCGATGGCGAGCATCGTCGCGGCCTGTCCGGGCGCGTCCCGAAACACGGCGAGCCAGGCGGCGACGGGGACGTACACGCTCCACGACCCGACGATCGGAAAGAAACCGATGATGAACGAGAGGATCGCGAGCACGCCGGCGAGGGGCACGTGGAACGCGAGGTTCATCCCGAGGATGATCAGCGACTTGATCGTCTGGGTCAGGAACGTCGAGTAGATCGCGCCATAGAGCACGCCGCGCACATTCGACTCGAGCGCGACGGACAGCTCGCCGTATCGCGGGGGAATCCGGGCCCGGATGTACGCCATGATGCGCTCGGCGTCGACGATGACGTAGGCCGCCGTGAAGACGAAGATCGTGGCGGCGATCGCCAGCGTGGCAAGCACCGAGCGCAGGCTGCCGAGGATGTTGGTGCCGTAGTTGGAGGCGACGAGCACGGCCTGCTTGACGTTGGTCGTCGTGTTGGCCGAATGGAGGAAGGGAAGGCGGTGCACCGCGACATCGATGCGATTGGCGATCTCTTCCTGATGCGCACGGATGTAGGCGGCGCGGTCGGCGATCTCCTCGTAGCTGTAAGCGGTGAGCGCGAAGATCGGAACGATCAGCAGCGTCAGCGTGAGCACCGCCACGATCACGGGCGACGGAATCCGCGCGAGCATCCAGAGATACACGGGCCGCAGGTACATCGCGACGATCACGCCCAGAATGCCGGCGATGATCACCGTGCGCACCATCCACAGGAACAGCACGAGCACGATCACGAACAAAATCGTCGTGACCATCATGCGCCGCAGCTCCGGCAGCGTCAGCTCGGCGAGGGTCGGATCGGTTCGCCGTTCGACGCGGCGTCGGTCCGACGCCATAGGGATCGGCTCAGCCATTACGAGATTGCAGTGCTCGCTCGTTATCTCCCATTCAGGTTCCCTGAGCACTTTCGGTGCCGATGCTCAGCCGTAGGCGTCGCGCCGATCGGCCGCGACCGTTCAGGATGAAGGGGTGAGAGCAGGCCGGTCGGCGACCACACTGACGGTCCAGTCGTGCCCCTCCCACCGATCGGCACGCGGCCAGTAGAACGTGAACTGAATCGCGGCGCCGAGCGGCAGCGATCTGCTCGGCAGGTCTGCGACCCAGACGCCCACCGTTGTATCGCGCGATTCGACGTCGGCGCTCGTCTTCCAATCGTCGGCGGTCCAATGGACGACGGCCGGAGCCAGCGTCTCGATCCGGAGCGTACGTCCCGCGACCATCCTGCGCGCCTTGTTGTTGAATCGCCAAACCGCCAGCTCGCTCGATTGGCCTCGCGCGACGTAGCGCTCCCGCGTTTGCGCCGGCGTGTCGAACACGCGGCCGTCGTGCAGCGACCGCAACAGCTTCACATACTCGGCATGGGCCCAGACGAGAGGCATCGCGGAGCCGGAGGGACATCCGTTGACGAGCTCGCGGCTGGGCACGTCGGCGGCGTCCCACACTTGCTCGGGGATCAAACCGCCCTTCCCGGACTGGCAGCGCATCGCGTCGAGCAGCCGGCGCGCCTCGGCAGCGTTGCCATTCGCGAGCTCATAGTGGCCGCGCTCGCCCGCGAGCAGCGGCCAGCCGCGACCGATGCCGGTTCCGTCGAACGCGGAACCGTCTTCGTGTTCGCCGTAGCCATCCGCGTTGTACCGGTGCCAGACCGGCCCGTTCGCCGTCTCCGTTCGCAGCAGGCGATCGATGACGCGCACGGTGTTCGAAATTCGTGGATCGGCCGGCGAGCGAAGACCGAACCGAACGAGCGCCAGCGCGTCGGGACTGACCATCTCATCGAATCGCATGCGGGCTTCGGCCGTCGGACGGTTCCGAACAAGAACAAAACGCGGATGCGCCGAGTCGACGCTCGCACCCTTTGGCGCGATCCGCACGTAGTATCCGTCGACGTCGTTCGCTCGGGCGAGGTCGGTGCCGCTCACGTACGTCCATTGCTCGACAGATGCGTTCCACACGTCGGCGGTCTCGCGGAAGTATGTGGCGGCGATCGTGTCGCCCGCGGCGTCGGCGAAGTCCGCCGCGGCGAGGAGCGCGCCGACCTCTACGGCGAGCGTGAAGATCGAATAGCCGCCGTCTTCTTCCCAACGATCCTCGGGCGTGACCGGGCCGTTCTGCACGAGATACGACGCGGCGTGGCGGACCATGTGCCACGGGCGCAGCTCTCCCAGCGCGTCGTGGCGGCGCACCTGATCGGCGAGCAGGATGGGCAGCCCAGTTTCATCGAGCTGTGTGCCCGACCACCAGGCCGTCCCATCGAGCCACATGTTCTGCGGCCAATGGCCGTCGGCCTCCTGCGTCACCATCAGATAGTGCAAGGCGTTGCGCGCGCCGTCGTCGTGCCCGGCGGCGAGGAGGGCGCTGGCGCACTCGACCAGGTCGCGCGGCCACACCACGTGATATCCGCCAATGTCGTGGTCGCCCTTGGTGCTTCCCCATGGAATCGAGAGACTCGCGATCATCGCACCGGGGTGCATCTTGTCTTCGTGCGCGCGAAGCATGGCGACACTGAGCAAATACTCATCCGCCCTATCCTCGCGGATCGACGTGGTCTTTCGATGATACGCCGTCCATCCGTCGACGAATTCGCCGCGCACGGTGCGAAAGTCCCTGAGGAGTGAGGCACGCGCCGCCTCGCCCGCTTCGGCCACCGTCGGTCCGAACGCGATGACCACGATGAAGTGGCCGTCGCAGCCCTCGACGTCGAGCGCCGCGGTGAGCGCGATGTTCCCCTCGACGGCGCTCTCGTAACAGTCCGTGAGACGCTTTGCCCTGTTCAGCTGCTGCCAGCCGTCGCTGGCGCCGACGTACCCGCAGCTCGTCGCCAGAAAACGAGTCGAGGAAGCGAGTGCGAGCGCCACATTGTCCCGGCGCGCAAATAAGATGGGTATGCCCTTGTAGTCGCCGACCCACGCGGTGTTGCGGGTGCCCTGATTGCCAAGGTGCGGCGCGAGGAGCGCGTACACGCCATAGCTGTCGCGCGCGCCGCGCAGCGCCTCGAACTCGACGTCCAGAAGGACGACCGCGCGATCGGGATCGGTCACGATCGTCTTGCTGATGCGATATCGCCCGTCGCGACTCGTGTTGACGACGCGATACCCGGGCACGCCGGGCGCGAGCAGCTCGACGACGCTCGTCGTGTCGCGTTTCTCCTCGGAGAAGTAGTCCGTGCCGTTCGCAACCAGGAACTCCATGTCGCGCGTGTTGGCCTGATCGACCCGCGGGTAGTAGATCTCGTTGAGAATGCCGTGCGAGATCGAGAACCACACGCGGCTGCGCGGTGCGATCGCCGTGCCGATGCCGCTCTTGCTGCTCGACGTCCACCGCGGCTCGATGCCGGGCCGTCCGGGCGCGATCGAGCGCTCGTCGCTCATTGGCCGCGCGAGCCCAACCCACCGAGAGCGGCGCCGAGCGCGACGGCGCCGGCGAGCGCGATCCAGGGGCGTCGCTTGGACAGCCACAATTCCGTGCTCGTTTCCTTGGCGCGGTCGTCGAAGCGGCCGTGCGCGCCGAAGGCGCCGGGCGCCGGGACCCAGAGATTGTCGGCGCGGTTCGGATCCGCGGGCTCTGACGTCTGCTCACCCTCGTAGCCGCTCTGCCCGAGCGATTTGTCGATGTATCCGGGCACGAGCTTCTCCCCGACGACCGCTTTGATCGTCGGCCATGCCACGAGGAGCTCGCGTCCGGCGTCGTGGCGAACGGCGTGGTGCACCGCGTCCGCACCGACCTCCGGCTGAAAAATGGGCGGGACAGGTTGCACGCGGTTGGGAAGCCGGCTCTTCGCCCACTCGAACTGCGGCGTGTTCATCGCGGGCATCTGCACCATCGTCGCGCGAACGCTACTGCCGTCGTGAATGAGCTCGGACAGCAGCGATTCGTGGAAGCCCAGGATGGCGTGTTTCGCGGCGCAGTACGCCGCCTGGAGCGGGATGCTGCGGTGCGCCAACGCCGACCCGACCTGGATGATGATGCCGCGGTCGCGCGGCAGCATGCGCTTCAGCGCCGCCAACGTTCCGTGCACGTAGCCGAGGTACGTCACTTCCGTCACGCGGCGAAACTCCTCCGCGGTCGTCTCCTTGATCGGCGAGTAGACGGAGACCATGGCGTTGTTGATCCAGACGTCGATCGGACCAAGCATCCGCTCGACCGTATCCGCGGCTTCCTCGACGGCGCCGGCATCGGCGACGTCGCACGGCAGAATCAGCGCGCGTCCGCCGAGCGCGTTCACGCTCTCGGCGGCCTGCTCGAGACGCTCGCGCCCGCGCGCGATGAGCGCGAGCGACGCCCCGTCGCGCGCGAAGCGCTCGACAATGGCGCGGCCAAGTCCAGCCGATGCGCCTGTGACCACGATGACCTCGCTCATGTGACGGCTCCTTCGACTGCAGATCCCTCGCGTTGCTCAGGATGACGATGGGACGATTGATCCAGCGCGAGCTTGATGACCTCCGCAACGTGAATCGCGCGCCGATCGGTGGTCTGTGCGATCTGCTCGCGGCAACTGAAGCCGTTCGCCACGATCAGGGTGTCGGCCGACGCCTTGCGAACCGCCGGCAACAGCACGCGCTCGCCGCACGCGATCGAGACGCGATAGTGGTCGCCGGCCTCGAAGCCGAAGGCGCCCGCCATTCCGCAACATCCCGAATCCGGTACGGTGTAATCGATGCCGAGCGAATCGAGCACCGACGTCTCACACGAGAAATCGAGCACGGCCTTCTGGTGGCAGTGGCCGTGCACGACCGCCGTGGCCGCGAGATGCGGGGCGGAGAAGTGCGGCGCCCGCCTGGCGAGAAACTCCGTCAGCAGGAAAGTCTGATCGCGCAATCGCTTCGCATCGTCGTCGTCGGGGAGCATGTTGCCCAGCTCGTCTCGAAAAACCGACACGCAGCTCGGCTCGAGGCCGACGACCGGCACGCCGGCGCGAATGTCGTCGCGCAGCGCGTCGAGCGTGCGCCGGAGCCATGACTGGGCGAGGCCGAGCATTCCGTAATCGTAGAGCGGGCGGCCGCAACAGAGTGAGCGCTTCGGAATCGTGACGGTGAATCCGGCGGCCTCGAGTACCTCCACGGCCGCCTGTGCCGTGGTCGGATGGAAGTGATTGTTCCAGGTGTCGGGCCAGAGCAGGACGCGCGTCTTTCCGGACGCGATAACCGTTCGCTTGCTGAACCACGAGCGAAACGTTCGCGGCGCGAAGACGGGAATGCGGCGCTCGGGCGCCATCGTCGCCGCGCCTTTCGCGATCGCGCGCAGGCCGGGCGTCTGCGTGACGAGATTCGCGAGACCGGGCGCGATCGCGGCGGCGCGCGCCCACCACGGCATCAGCCCAAACGCGTATGCGGCGATCGGACGCCGGCGACCGTCGTAGTAGTGCGACAGGAACTCCGCCTTGTACGTTGCCATGTCGACGTTGACGGGACACTCGCCGCGACAGCCTTTGCACGAGAGGCAGAGATCGAGCGCCTCCTTCACCGACTCGTCGCGCCAGCCGTCGCCAAGCGGATTGCCCTCCACCATCTCGAAGAGGAGGCGGGCGCGGCCGCGCGTGGAGTGCTTCTCCTCGCGCGTGACCATGTAGCTCGGGCACATCGTTCCGCTGTCGTGCTTGCGGCATGCGCCAGTGCCGACGCAGCGGTCCGCGGCGACGGCGAAGCTGCCGCGATCGTCTCGAAAGGAGAAATGCGTCGCCGGCTCCCACGGATGATAGTGTGTTCCCCAGCGGAGATTGCGGTCGACCGGATAGGCGTCGATCACCTTGCCGGGGTTCATGCGCCCGCGCGGATCCCACGCCGCCTTGAAGTCTCGGAACGCCTGCATCAACTCGTCGCCGAACATGATCGGCAAGAGAGAGCCGCGCGCCTGTCCGTCGCCATGCTCGCCCGACAACGAGCCGCCGTACGACGTCACCACGTGCGCGGCCTCATCGAGAAACTGCTTCCAGCGCTCGATGCCTTCGGCGGTGTAGAGATCGAAGTCGATGCTGCAATGGACGCAGCCCTGGCCGAAGTGGCCATAGAGCGAGGCGGTGTAGCCATACTTGTCGAGCAGTGACTCGAGGTCTCGCAGGTATTTGCCGACATCCTCCGGCGACACCGCCGAGTCCTCCCAGCCCGGATAAAAGTTCGGGTCGTGCGGAATCTTGGACGTCGATCCGAGCCCGGCCTCGCGGATCTGCCAGATGACGTGCTCCTGCTTCACGTCGTCGAAGAGCTTCGACGTCGGCGGATGCTCGGTCGCACACAACGCGTCCATGAGCTTTCGCGCCTTCGCATTGGCTTCTTCCTTGGACTGCCCACCGAACTCGACGATGAGCCACGCTCCGCCTTTGGGCAGCATCGTGCGGCCCGACGTCGACATGCCCTTGTCGTGCATGTACGTGAACATGCTGTCGTCGATGCCCTCGAGGGCAATCGGCTCGAACTGATTGCAGAATGGCACGTGGTCGCCGGCGGTATAGATGTCCGGGAATCCGAAGATGGCGAGCGTGCGAACCGGCGGACTGGGCACGAGGCGCAGCTTGGCCTGAAGGACGGTCACGCACGTGCTCTCGGTGCCGACGAGCGCACGCGCGACGTCGAATCCATTCTCAGGCAATAGCTGGTGGAGCGGATATCCGGAGACGAGCCGAGGAATCTTCGGGAAGCGCTTGCGGATCGCGTCACCATACCGATCGCGGATCGCCTTGAGGCGCGAGTAGATCTCGCCGCGAACGCCGCCTTGGCCAATGATGTGCTCCAGCTCGTCCTCCGGCGTCGGACCAACCCACGTGCGAAGGCCGTCGTAGGTCAGGATCTCGAGCGCCATCGTGTTCTCCTCGACTTTCCCGGCCATCTGCGCGTGCATTCCACACGAGTTGTTGCCGATCATGCCGCCGAGGGTGTTGCGGGCATGCGTCGCGGGATCGGGCCCAAACGTGAGCTGTCGCTCCTCCGCGCGATTCCGCAGGTCGTCGAGCACCGTGCCCGGTTCGACGAGCGCCCAGCGTTCGTCGTAGTCGACGTCGATCACGCGGTTCATGTACTTGCTCATGTCCATGACCACGGCGGCATTGCACGTCGAGCCGGCGAGGTCGGTCGCGCCGCCGCGCGACACGATCGGCGCACCGAGCTCGCGGCATACCGCAACGATCTCCACGACGTCGTCGGCGTCGCGCGGCAACACGACGCCGATCGGGATCTGCCGATAGTTGGACGCGTCGGTCGAATACAGCGCGCGATCGCCCGCGGTGAATCGGACCTCGCCACGCACTCGGCGGCGCAGGGCCGCTTCGAGGGCGGCCAGATCCACGCCGATCGACAGGCCGCTGACCGCATCCGGACGCGGTGGCGTGGCCGGCGGCGATTGAACGCCTGGCGGAGTCGCGCGGCCGGTAGCCTTCTGTGGAATGAGCGTCATGACGTGGCGAACGGGCGGGCGTCGGCACGCTTGAACTCGAGGCCGAGTCCGGGGCGCGAAAGATCCGGATGCAGCGCGCCATGGCACGGCGTGACAGTGCCCTCGAAGAGCATCCGTTCAATGCGCGCATGGTCGTGGAAATACTCGACGTGTCGCACGCGCTTCGCGGCGCACGCGACATGTGTGTGCAACGCCGGCGCGCAGTGCGTGGAGAGCGGCGTCGACGTCGACTCGCACAAGCCGTCGACGACGAGAAAGCCGGTGATGCCTTCGCACCTCGTCGCGTCCGCCTGGAGCACATCGACGGCGCCGACGAGGGCGACGAACGTATCGGGCGTGTAGCCGTACTCTCCGGCCGAGATCTCCATGACCGGCGGCGCGTGGTCGCGACAGAATCGCAGACCGTCGACGTCGCGATGATACACCGGCTCCTCGAACCACGTGACGCCCGCGCCGGCGAAACGCTCGGCCTGCGCGAGCGCCTGCTTGCGGCTGTACGCCCCGTTCGCGTCCACGAAGAGCTCGGCGCTGTCGCCGATGGCGCGACGCGCCGTGGCGACTCGCTCGACGTCGGCGGTCGCATCGCGGCCGACTTTCATCTTCACTCTGGGGATGCCGTCCCTTACCCAGCACGACAGCTGCGACGCGAGCTGCGCCGGCGTGTACGACGTGAAGCCCCCGCTACCGTATATCGGCACCTCGGCTCGTGCCGCGCCGAGGAGCGTGACGAGTGGAAGCGAGAGAAGGCGCGCGCGGAGATCCCACAGCGCGACGTCGACCGCCGAGATTGCCATCGAGGCGATTCCCGTGCGCCCGAGATTGCGAACGGACGCGACGAGCGCCGACCAGATCTCCGAGGTGGCCATCACGTTCCGGCCGCATGCGACACCGGCGAGCGTGTCGTGGATCAATCGCGCCGTCGACGTGTCGGCGTAGGTGTAACCGGTGCCGGTAACGCCACCGCCGGTGGCCTCGACGAGCACGAGCGTCGTACCGTCCCACGTGTACGTGCCGTCGGATTCCTGCGGCGCATCGGTTGGAATTCGATACGTCGACACGGCAATATCGTCGAGGCGAACCGCGTCCGACCCCGCGTGCCGTTCCATCGCTCAGACCACCTCGCGCACCTTGTCTTCGGAGACCGTCTTGAGGATCTCCCAACCGTCCTTTTCGCCACGCAGGATCGCCTTGCCGAAGTTGATCGCCTGCTTCGTGGTGATCTTGCCGGGCATCGGCGGTTCGTTCGCGTCGACCACCGCCTGGACGACGGCCGGGCCTGGATGGGCGAGCGCCCGCTCGAGCGTCTTCTCGGCGTCCTTCGGATCCTCGATCGTGAAGCCGCCGGCGCCGCACGCCTTCGCGTAGGCCTCGAAGTCGATCGGCTGGAGCTCGACGCCGAACTGCGGATTCCCCTCGATCACCATCTGCTCCCACTTGATCATGCCGAGGACGTTGTTCTTGATGATGATCACTTTGACGCGCAGGTCGTATTTCACGAGCGTCGCGAGCTCGCCCATGAGCATCGTGAATCCGCCGTCGCCGACGATGCAGACGACCTGCCGCTTCGGATACGCGATCGCCGCGCCGATGCTGTAGGGCAAGCCGTTGCCCATGCTGGCGAGAGATCCGGACAGCGAGAACATCATGTCGCGCCGAATGTCGACGTAGCGAGCGGCCCATGTCGCAATCGTGCCGCTGTCTGCCGAGATGATCGCGTCGTCGTCGAGGAGCCGGCTCAGCGCGTATGTGACGACCTGCGGCTTCATCGGCATGTCGTGGCGCGTGCCGCGCTCCTTCATGAGATGACGCCAGTCGTTCATCCGGTCGCGCGACAGATCGAGAAAGCTTCGCTTCTTCTTGCGATCGACGAGCGGCAGGAGAGCGCGCAGCACCGTTCGGCAATCGCCGACCAGGCCCACGTCGACGTTGAACCGAAGGCCGATGCGGCTGGGGTCGATGTCGATCTGCACGCCCTTCGCTTGGCCGGCCTTGGGATAGAACTCGAGATAGGGAAATCCGCTGCCGGCGATGACGAGCGTGTCACACTCGTCGAGCGCGTCTTGCGAGGGCGCGGTGCCGAGCAGGCCGATGCCGCCGGTGGTGAGCTCGCTGTCGTCGGGCACCACGGCCTTGCCGAGCAGCGCTTTGACGATGGGACCGCCGACGCGGTCAGCGAGCTCGAGGACTTCATCGCGCGCGTCGAGGCAGCCGCGACCGACGAGAATGGCGACTTTCGAGCCGTCGTTGATGAGATCGGCGGCGCGCTGCAACGTCTCCTGCGGGGGCACGGAACGCGGCGCGGCGTAGAGGCTCGCGCTGTGGCGATTGACGTTCCCAGGCGAGGGCAGCTCCTCTTTTGCGGTCCAATCCTGGATGTCCTTGGGCACCGTGATGTGCGCGACGGTATGCCGCGAAAGGGCGGTCTTGATGGCCTCGTCGACGACACTGTGCACGTGCGCCGGTCCCATGATGCGTTGATTGAACGCGGCGACGTCGATGAAGAGCTTGTCGAGGTCGACGTCCTGCTGGTAGTGCGTACCGATCAGGTCGTGAAAGGTGTGTCCGGTGATGGCGAGGACCGGTTGGCCGTCGCACTTCGCATCGTAGAGTCCGTTGAGCAAATGAATGCCGCCGGGGCCCGACGTCGCGAGACAGACGCCGAGGCGTCCGGTGTACTTCGCGTAGCCGCATGCCGCGAACGCCGCGGCTTCCTCATGGCGCACCTGCACGAAGGTGATCTGCTTCTGGCGCTTGCGCAGCGCCTCGAAGATGCCGTTGATGCCGTCGCCCGGCAGCCCGAAGATCGTATCCACGCCCCACACGCACAAACGATCGACCAGCAGGTCGGCCACGGTCGCTGCCATCTCGAACCTCCACGGAGTCGGGCGATCGTCGTGTTCAACAACCGTACCGCCACACGGCCGATCCGGGGCAGGATAAGAAATCTCTCTACGCGCGACCACGGGCGGCGTTCACCGGGGGTCGAGCGGCACGCGTGATGCAGCCCGTTCGGCTCCAACGTGATCGTGACATCTATGAACGGACGCGCACGCGCGTTCGCGCGGTGCGAGTGCATCGTCTCCGGGTCTCATGGCGTCGGCCGCTGAGCGGATCGCCCAAGGAGATGCGGCGCTTCGAGCGCGTCTCGCGGCTCTCTGGGAAACGCCCCACACGTGGGCCGGATGGCTCGCGACCGTCGACCACAAAACGCTCGGCAAGCGATACGTTTACACCGCGTTCGTCTTCTTCGCGCTCGGCGGCCTCGAAGCGGCGGTGATTCGCGCGCAGCTCGCGCGACCAGACAGTCAGCTGCTCTCTCCCGCCGCGTACAACCAACTGATGACGATGCACGGCGTGACGATGATGTTCCTCTTCGTCCAGCCGGTGCTCTCCGGATTCAGCTTCTATCTGACGCCGCTCATGGTCGGGGCGCGCGAGCTGGCGTACCCGCGGCTGAACTCGTTCAGCTACTTCGCGTTCCTGTTCGCGGGCGTGTTCATGTACGCGAGCTTTGCCGTGGGCCAGGCGCCGAACGCCGGGTGGTTCAACTATACGCCGCTCTCCGACGCCGCCCATTCGCCCGGCCTCAACATCGACTTCTACGCGCTCGGCCTGCTGTTCCTCGGCATCTCCACGACCGCCGGCGCGTGCAACTCGATCGTCACGATTCTGCGGTTGCGCGCGCCCGGTATGTCGCTCTCACGCATGCCGCTGTTCCTCTGGAGCTCGCTCACGGTGTCGTTCGCCGTGATCTTCGCGATGCCGTCCCTCACCGTGGCGCTCGGCTTTCTGGAGCTCGAGCGGCGTTGGCATTTCTCGTTCTTCGATCCGTCGCGCGGCGGCAGCCCGATCCTCTGGCAGCATCTGTTCTGGGTCTTCGGGCATCCATGGGTGTACGTCGTGTTTCTGCCGGCGACCGGAATGCTGTCGATGATCATTCCGACGTTCTGCCGTCGTCCGATCGCGGGCCACATGGTGGTTGCCATCTCCACGGTGTTCACCGGCGTCGTCGGATTCAGCGTGTGGGTGCACCACATGTTCGCGAGCGGACTGCCGCAGGCCGAGATGACCTATTTCGGCGACGCGAGCATGGTGATCTCGCTCCCCAGCGCGGTGACGATCTTCGCGTGGCTCGCGACGATGTGGTACGGCCGCGTGGTGCTTGCGACGCCGATGCTCTTCGCGCTCGCGTTCATCCTGCAATTCGTCATTGGGGGCGTGAGCGGCGTCATGACCGCGGCCGTGCCGTTCGACTGGCAGGCGACGGACACCTATTTCGTCGTCGCGCACCTGCACTACGTGCTCGTGGGCGGAACGGTGTTCGGGTTGTTCGCCGGCATGTACTACTGGGCGCCGAAAGCCTACGGACGAATGCCCGGCGAGCGGCTCGGAAAGCTCGCCTTTTGGTTGATGTTCGTCGGCTTCAACGTCGGATTCTTTCCGATGCACATCAGCGGCCTGCTCGGCATGCCGCGGCGCATCTACACGTACTCGGTGTCGAGCGGACTGTTCGCGCTCAACGCGGTGTCGACCGTCGGCGCGTATGTCTTCGCGATCGGCATCGCCGTGGCGGTATGGAATCTCTATCGAAGCCGGACGAGAGGCGCGATCGCCGGACCGAATCCGTGGGGCGCCGCGTCGCTGGAGTGGTTGACGACGTCGCCGCCCGAGCATTTCAACTTTGCGCGAATCCCGCTCGTGTCCGGGCGATCGCCGCTGTGGGAGGAGACGTTCGAGTTGGGACCGGCCCTGGACGCCGCGCGCTTGACGCCGGTCACGTCGCCGATCGCCGCGCGGGCGGAAGAACCCGTCGAGCTGCCGAATGAGAACGTATGGGCAGTGATCATCGCCGTCGGCATGCTCGTCGCCGTCGTCGCCCTTCTGACCGGCGCGTATTGGGTGAGCGCGGCCGGCGGGGTGCTCACGTTGTTCAGTCTCGCGCGGTGGCTCTGGCCCACGGCGGCGGCGGCCGTCGGAGGCGAGGCATGACGGCAATCGAGATTCCTCGTGGCGTCGCGCCTGAGCGCCGCGCCGGCAGCGTCGAAGTGGGGCGGTGGGGCATGCTGCTGTTCGTGGTGAACGAGGCGACGCTCTTCACGTGTCTCGTCGCCAGCTACTTCTATCTCGGACATCACCACGCGACCTGGCCGCCGGCTGGAGTCGCGAAGCCGACGCTCCAGCGTCCGTTGATCATGACGGCGGTTCTCGTCTCGAGCAGCGTCGTGCTCGTCGCGGCGGAGTGGTTGTTCAGGCGCGGGCGCCGGGTCGGCTATCGAGTCGGCGTCGTCGTGACGGTCGTGCTCGGCGGGAGCTTTCTCGCTCTGCAAGTGCTGGAATACGGCGAGAAGCTCGTTCGCCTGCACCCGTCGGACAATTCGTACGCGTCGCTGTTCTACACGATCACCGGGCTGCACGGCACGCACGTGGCGTTCGGCATGCTGGTGCTGCTGTGGGCGATGGCCCGCGAGATCGCGGGGACCGCGACGCCGCCACACTCGTTGGCGATCAGGAACGCGTCGCTGTACTGGCACTTCGTCGACGCCGTCTGGCTCGTGATTCTCACGTCGCTGTATCTCTCCCCAAGATTCTGAATGCGATGCCGGGGCGCGGTGATCGTCGGAGGAATGATCCTCTCGCTGCCGCTCGCAGCATGTCAGCGCGCGCAAGCAGGCGTCGTCGCGGGTGGCGACCCGAAGCGCGGGAAGCAGACGATCGAGGCGATGGGCTGTGGCGCCTGCCATGCCATCTCCGGGATCCCGGGCGCGCACGGCGCGGTCGGCCCGCCGCTCGCAGGCGTCGCCAGCCGGAGCATCATCGGCGGCGTGCTGCCGAACACGCCGGAGAACATGATGGCCTGGATCGAGGATCCGCCGTCGCTCGCTCCACGCACGGCGATGCCCAATCTCGGCGTCACGCCGCAGGCGGCGCGCGACATCGTGTCGTACCTCTACACGCTCAAGTAGTGCGCGACTCAGTGATCACGCGATTCGCGCGCGTGTCGTCGCTCGCGCTCTGGCTGTCGGCCTGCTCGACGCCGCTCACGACGTTCTCCACGTCCAGCGACTCGGCGGAGCGGATCACTCGATTGACGTGGTTCATGGTGATTGCGTCCGGCGTCATCTTCGTCGTCGTGGTGGCGATTGTCCTCGTTGCCATCATCAGACATCGCCGGATCGATCCGCGCGAAGTGTCGCTCGACGAGCGCGGCAACGGATGGATTCTCTGGGGCGGTACGATCATGCCGATCGCCGTTCTGGGGACTCTGTCGGTCATCGCGATTCGAGCGATGCGCGCCGAGAACCGCCGTGCGCCCGTCGCGACCATTCACGTGACCGGGCATCAGTGGTGGTGGCAGCTCGACTATGAGATCGGAGGCGCGCGATTTCGCGGAGCGAACGAGCTGCACGTGCCCGTGGGCCGACCCGTTCGCTTGTTGCTGACCAGCGCGGATGTGATTCACAGCTTCTGGGTGCCGCGGCTGGATGGCAAGATGGATCTCGTGCCGGGCGACACGAACGATCTCCGGCTCGACGTCCGTCGCGCCGGTTCGTACGGCGGCGCGTGCGCCGAGTTCTGTGGAATGCAGCACGCGCACATGGCGATCACCGTCGTCGCCGAGGACTCGGCGGCGTTCGCGACATGGGTCGTGGGGCAGCTGAGCGCGGCGCCCGCGCCCGCGGACTCGATCGCCGTCGCCGGACAGCATCTGTTCACCACGACGGCATGCGCGGCCTGTCACACGGTGCGCGGAACGAGCGCGCAGGCTGAAGTGGGCCCGGATCTGACGCACGTCGGCAGCCGGCTGACCGATCGCCGCGGGCACGCTGCCGACGTCACTCGGGAGCATCGAGGGATGGATCGCGAATCCACAGGCGCTGAAACCCGGAGCGGCGATGCCGACGCTCGACGCATACACTGGCCCTGAGCTGCGCGCGCTTGCGGCGTACGTCGCGAGCCTCAAATGAGACGCGGACGAGCTTGTGCGCCGCGACTCCTGGACGCACCCGACTGATGCCAGCGCTCTTTCCGTGGTGGGCGAACTCCGTCGCGCGCGCGTCGCTCGTCGCGCTCCTCGCGATCGCCGTCGGCGTGCCGGTCGCGCTCATGGTGTGGGTGCGGACGTCGTTCGCCACCGGCGAGCACGCCGATGTGAAGCAGCCGATCGCCTTCGACCATCGTGTCCATGCGCACGCGCTCCGCATCGACTGCCGGTTCTGTCACGCGGGCGCGCAGGTGGCCGCGCCGGCTGGTCTTCCGCCGACTACCGCATGCGTCGGCTGCCACAATCCTGGACTGCGGGAGAGCAGGACGTTCGCTCCGGTTCGCGCGAGCATCGCCAGCGGGCGTCCGATTCCCTGGCGACGGGTGAACGCGGTGCCCGATTTCGTGTTCTTCGATCATTCGGTGCATCTCGCGAAGGGCGTCGGATGCGAGACGTGTCACGGACGCGTCGATCAGATGGCGCAGGTCTCGCAGGCGACTCCGATGTCGATGGCGTGGTGCGTGAGCTGTCATCGTGATCCCGCGCCGAACCTTCGACCGCGCTCCGAGATCACGACGATGGGATGGACTCCGCCGCGCGACTCAGTGGCACTCGCCGAGCGATTGATGCGCGAGAATCACGTACGGAGCCTCACGAACTGCTCGACGTGCCATCGATGAGCGACCATCACGACCACGAGCTGCCGTCGGCAATCGACCGGCGCGAGTTCTTGCGGCTCGCCGGCGCGAGCATTGCCCTCGCCGGCCTCGACGGATGCACGCGACTGCCGGCGGAGAACATTCTGCCGTACGTCGACAACCGGCCGGAGCTGACGCCGGGGCGCGCGCAGTACTATGCGACCGCGATGTGCGTCGACGGTTGCGCAACAGGCTTGTTGGTCGAGAGTCATGTCGGCCGCCCCACGAAGATCGAGGGGAATCCCGATCATCCGGCCAGCCTTGGCGCCAGCGGCGCGATCGAGCAGGCGTCCGTTCTGCAGCTCTACGATCCGGACCGGGCGAAGGTCTCGCGCAGTGGCGCGGCGCGCGCCGAGTGGAGCGCGATTGCTGCGACCCTGGCGCCGGCCGTGCTGCGCTCGCGCGTTGGGGCAACGGGGAAGGGGCTTCGCTTTCTGATCGAGCCGACGTCGTCTCCGCTCGACGAAACGGTTCTCGCGCGCATGCTCGACGCCCATCCCGACGCGGCCATTCACATGTACGCGCCGTTCGCACCCGAGCACGGCGGCAACGACGTCGTGCCGCACTACGACATCGGGCTTGCGGACGTCATCGTCGCGATCGACAGCGATTTTCTGGCGACTGGGCCGTTCAGTCTTCGGTACGCGCGCCACTTCGCCGACAATCGTCGCATCGCCGGTCCGTCGAATCCGATGAACCGTCTTTATGTGATCGAGTCGGGATTCACGTCGACGGGCACGGCGGCCGACCACCGGTTCGCCGTGCGCCCGCGCGACGTTCTCACCGTCGCGCAAGCCCTTCTCGCGGCCGTCAAGGATCCCAGCGTTCGATCGACGGCGCCGGCGTGGGTCGGCGCCATCGCGCACGATCTCTCGACACATCGAGGTCGCGCCGTCGTGATCGCGCGCGACGCATCCGCGAGCGTGCGCGGCGTCGTCGACGACATCAACGACGCTGTCGGCGCGCTCGGCCACACGACCTGGTATGCGCCGTCGCCGCTCATCGGCCGGTCGGCGCGTGTCAGGCCATTCGCCGAGCTCGTCGATGCGCTCCGATCGCGCGCCGTCGACACGCTGGTCATCGTCGGCGGCAATCCGTCGTACGCGACGCCGGCGTCGCTGGGGCTATCCTCGCTGATTCGCGCCGTTCCGAACGCGGGCTACCTCGGTCTGTACGAGAACGAGACCGCGCGCGATGTCCGCTGGTTCATCCCGATGTCGCACTATCTCGAGTCGTGGGGCGATGCACGCGCGTACGACGGCACGCAGTCGATCGTTCAGCCGCTCGTCAATCCACTCTACGCGTCGATCACCCCGGCCGAGCTCTACGCGACGATGGCGGGACAACCCGGCATCGTCGCATACGACCTTCTGCGTGCATCGTGGGGTCGACGAGTGACCGACGACGCGCACGGGGCGTGGACCGAGGCCCTCCAGCGTGGCGTGATCGCTGACAGCGCGTTCCCGCCGTCCACCGCGGCGCCGGCGAAGCCGCCGGCGATCGCGACGGCCGCGAGCCCGGCGAATGGAACGATCGACGTCGTCTATGCCGCCGATCCAAAGCTTCACGACGGCGCGTTCGCGAACAACGCATGGCTGCAGGAGCTGCCGTCGACGATCACGCAGCTCACGTGGGGCAATGCCGCGCTGATGAGCCCAGGGACGGCGCACCGCATCGGCGTCGGCACCGGCGATGGACTTCGGTTGTCGGCCGGCGATCGTCGCCTCGAGATTCCGGCACTCGTGGTTCCCGGCCACGCGGACGAGGCGATCACCGTGCACTGCGGTTACGGCCGCACCGGCGCCGAATCCGTCGCGCGGAACGTCGGCGTGAACGTGTTCGCGTTTCTGCCGTCGCTCTTCGCGCGCGGCGAAAGCGGCGTATCCGTTGTTCGCGGCGGAGCCCGTACCGCGCTCGCGATCGCGCAGACACAGCCCATAATGGAGACGAGCCAGCCGGTACGACATGCGACGCTGGCCGAGTATCGTGCGTCGCCGGCGAGCGTCGGGATTCGGCCGGAGCGCGTGTTGTCGCTGTATCCGGAACCGGCGCCGCCTATCGGCCCGACCGGCCCGCATCAATGGGCGATGACGATCGATCTCGCGACGTGCATCGGCTGCGGCGCGTGCGTCGTCGCCTGTCAGGCCGAGAACAACATCCCGGTCGTCGGCGCGAGCGAGGTGCGAAACAGCCGCATCATGCATTGGCTGCGCATCGATCGCTACTTCGGCGACCACGAAGCCGCCGTCGACGCGCTGCTCCAGCCGATGCTGTGCCAGCACTGCGAGCGAGCGCCGTGCGAGTACGTGTGTCCGGTCGAAGCCACCGTCCACAGTCCGGACGGGCTCAACGAGATGGTCTACAACCGCTGCGTCGGCACGCGCTTCTGCTCGAACAACTGCCCGTACAAGGTGCGCCGCTTCAACTGGTTCGACTACAACCAGCACCTGTCCGAGACGGAGCTCATGGTGAAGAATCCGAACGTCACCGTGCGCGAGCGCGGCGTGATGGAGAAGTGCACGTTCTGCGTGCAGCGCATTCGCGAAGCGGAGATCGGCGCCGCGCGCGACGGCCGGGAGGTGCGCGGCTCGGAGATCCGCACGGCATGTCAGCAATCGTGTCCCACGAATGCCATCGTCTTCGGGTCGCTGAGCGAGCCGGAGTCGGAGATGGTCCGACGCCGTGAGCAGCCGCGTGCGTACTCGGTGCTGCACGACCTTGGCACGCGGCCGCGGGTGCAGTATCTCGCGCGGATCCGCAATACGAATCCCGACATCGGCGGCGGCGTGTGACGAGCGCGCGACTCGAGTCTCCGGCGGTTGGCGCGCGCCCGGTGTTTCCGGCGCCGCCCGAATATCCGGTGTTGACGTTCAGCGGCGAAGATCGCGAGCTGACCGATCGCCTGCTCGCGCCGCTGCGAGGCGTTGGTATCGCCTGGTGGTCGCTGTTCCTGATCGCCTGCGCGGGAACGGCCGTGTTCGTGTTCTGCATCTGGTACACCGTCGCGAAGGGCATCGGGACGTGGGGGAACAACATTCCAACGGCGTGGGCGTTCGCGATCACCGACTTTGTCTGGTGGATCGGAATCGGCCACGCGGGCACGTTCATCTCGGCGTTTCTGCTGCTGCTCAACCAACACTGGCGGGCGTCGATCAATCGGATCGCCGAGGCCATGACGATCTTCGCGCTGATGAACGCGGGGCTGTTTCCGCTGCTGCACCTCGGCCGCCCGTGGTTCTTCTACTGGCTCATCCCATATCCGGCGACGATGGGCGTCTGGCCGAACTTCAAGAGCGCGCTTCCGTGGGACATCGCCGCCGTCACGACGTATCTCACGGTCTCATTGCTGTTCTGGTACGTCGGTTTGGTTCCTGATCTCGCGACCGCGCGCGACTACACGCGGTCGAGGCTGACGCGAACGATCTACGGCGTGTTCGCGCTCGGCTGGCGTGGGGCCAGCGCCGAATGGCGCAAACATCGAATCGCGTCGGTGCTCCTGGCCGCGCTGGCAACGCCGCTCGTCGTGTCGGTGCACAGCGTGGTGAGCCTCGACTTCTCGATCTCCCAACTGCCAGGCTGGCACTCGACGATCTTTCCGCCGTACTTCGTCGTCGGCGCGATCTATTCCGGCTTCGCGATGGTCCTGTTGCTCTTGCTGCCGCTCCGGCGCGCGTACGGGCTCGAGGGCATCATCACCGAGCGACACCTCGACGCGATGGCAAAGCTGACGTTGACGATGGCGCTCATGCTCACCTATGCCTACGTCGTCGAGCTGTTCACCGCCTGGTACTCCGGCGATCCACACGAGCGGTTCACGTTTCTTCGCGAGCGGCCGTTCGGCACCTACGCGGTGCTCTACTGGCTGATGATTCTCTGTAATGTCGTGACGCCGCAGATCCTGTGGTTCAAGCGCTGCCGCAGGAGCGCGGGCATTCTGTTCGCCGCCGCGTTCGCCATTCTCGGCGGCATGTGGCTCGAGCGGTTCATCATCATCGTCACGTCGTTGCACCGGGACTTTCTGGCGTCGAGTTGGCACAACTACCGGCCGACGTGGGTGGACGCTGGGCTCATTCTCGGCAGCATCGGCTTCTTCGGCACGCTGTTCCTGCTGTTCGTGCGTTTCGTGCCGTTCGTCGCGATCAGCGAGATGAAGCGCCTTCGCCACGAGCTCGCGGCGAATGGCGGACAGGAGATCGGTCTGCCCCATGCGTGACGCGCATTGGCCGTCGGGTGCCTACGCGGCGGAGTTCAGCGACGAGGACGGATTCGTCGCCGCGGTGACGGAGCTGGCACAGCAGGGCTACGTGCGAGTCGAGGCCTACTCGCCCTACCCGGTGTCGCGCGTCGAGAAGCTGCTGCCCGAACCCCGATCGCGACTGCCGGTCGTCGTGTTCGGCGCGGGTGTACTCGGCGCGATGTGTGGATACGCGATCCAATGGTTTGCCAACGTGGTGTCCTACCCACTCAACATCGGTGGACGGCCGCCGCACGCGATGCCGGCGTTCGTGATCGCGACGTTCGAGGCGACGGTGCTGTTCGCGGCGGGCGCCGCGTTCCTCGGGCTCTTCTGGACGATGCGTCTCCCGCGTCCGTGGCATCCGATGTTCGAAGCACATGACTTCGAGCGCGCGTCGATCGATCGGTTCTGGATCGCGATCGACGCGACAGATCCGGCCGCGGACGGCACGAAGACTCCGTTACTCTTGAACGCGCTTCATGCACATCGCGCGGTGCGCGTACCGGCACTCGCATGAGACGTATCGAGGTGCTGGCCGTCGCGGTCGCCGTGCTCGGGTCGGCGTGTCGGGCCTCGAGCGCCCGCGAGTCGAGAGACTTCGAGCGCATGCGGCGCCAACAGCGCTACAACGCGTACGATGCCAGCAACTTCTTCCCCAACGGCGCGACGATGCAGGCGCCGCCGGCGCACACGATCAGTCGGGGTTTCGTCGTCGGCGACGGACAGGTCGAGGATTCCCTCGGCGCTGCACAATTCGCGATTTCGTGCGCGCCATGTCACGGCGCGGGCGGTTTCGGCGGCGGACCGATCGCGCCGAATCTGACCGACAAGCGGCCGCCGTCGCTCCGGTCGAGTGTCGTCGCGTCGCTGCCGGACAGTCAGCTGACTGCGGTCGTCACGGGGGGATTCGGGCGGATGCCGGCGCTTGGCTGGCAACTGATGCCCGGCGCGCGCTCCGCGGTCGCGCGGTACGTGCGAACGCTCGGCACGCTTCCTCCCACCGACGCCACGCGCGCGGATTCCGCGATGGCGGCATACCTCCGCGCGGTCGACTCGCTGCTTGCCGGCGGCGCGAACGTGCGGGAGATCCTTCGCCTGCGAGCGTCGCTCCGATGACGAGACGCGCGCTGGTCGTGGTTGGCGCGGTCGCGGCCGTCGTCGCCGTCGTCGGGCTCTTCATCGACGTGCGCGAGGTGGCGGCGGCGTTCCTGGTCGCGTACGCGGCGACGCTGAGCGTCACGCTCGCGATGCTCGCGCTGACAATGATCGCGCGATTGACGACGGCGACGTGGTTCGCCGCGTTTCGCCGCTCGGCAGATGCGGTCGCGGGCGCGTTGCCGGTGCTCGCGATCCTTGGCGTTCCGCTCATCGTCGCGATGCCCGTGCTGCACCAGCCGGCCGCACCGGGCAGTGCTCGCGAGACCTACGGTGCGATGCCATTCCTGATCGCGCGCTTCATCGTCTATTGGATCGTCTGGCTGACGATCGCGGCCCGCCTGCGGTCGGCACAGCGCATGGAGGACGCCGGCAACGCGACGGACGCCGCACGACGGTTCCGCATCATCTCGTGCGCGGGTCTCATCGCGCTGGCGCTCACGATGACGTTCGCCTCGTTCGATTGGATGATGTCGCTCACGCCGGAGTGGTACTCGACGGTCTACGGCGTCTACTGGTTCGGCGGCGGCATGGTCGGCGCGCTCGCGCTGCTGGCGGTCCTCGCGCGTCGTCCGTCGGCGCACGTCACCGCCGACGAGCTCCAGGCGCTCGGCAAGCTGCTGTTGACGTTCGTGATGTTCTGGGTCTACGCGGGGTTCGCCCAGTACATCGTGATCTGGAGCGGTGACATCCCACGCGAAGTCGCGTGGTATGTGCCGCGAAATCGGGGCGGATGGGGAGGCGTGGCGCTCGTGCTGTTGCTCGGAAGTGTTGCCATCCCGTTCGTCCTGCTGCTGGTGTTGCGCGTCAAGCGAAGCGGCGTTCTGCTTGGCGCGCTCGGCGCCTTGCTGATCGTGTTTCACTACGTCGATACGTATTGGGTGGTGATGCCCGGTCTGGTGCCGCTGAGATGGTGGACGGTCGTCGTCTCCGCCGCCACGCTCGCGTTTGTAGCGCTCGCCGCTGTCGGCTCGGCGGCATTGACGGCCCGGGTCGAGCGCCGCGTTCGGTCGTGATCTGGACGGGCAGCAGGTTCACGTTCGGCTGCCGCGCCGACCTGCGCTACCGCAGCGCCTGCTCGATGTCTCCGATCAGGTCCTGCGCGCTTTCGATGCCGATGCTCAGCCGGAGGAAGCCGTCGGGGATTCCCATGTGCGCGCGCGTCTCGGCCGTCAGGTGCGCGTGCGAGGTGAATCGCGGCTCCGACACGAGTGAATCGACGCCGCCCAAGCTGGGCGCGTGGCGGATCAGCTTGAGCTTTCGAAGAAAGCGCTCGGTCGCGCGAATGCCGCCGGCAAGCTCGATCGCCATCATGCCGCCGAATCCGTCGAGCGTCGCCACCGCGACGTCGTAGTCCGGATGATCGCGAAGACCCGGATAATGGACGCGCCGAATCTCTCTTCGACCGGCGCACCACTCCGCGACCTGCAGCCCGTTCTCGTTGTGCCGGCGGACGCGCACGTCGAGCGTCTTCAGCCCGCGCTCGAGCAGCCACGCGCCGAATGGGTCGGGCGCCTGGCCCCACATGATCATCTTCTGCCGGACTTCCTCGATGTACGACGTGGTGCCACACACCACGCCGCCGAGCACGTCGTGGTGTCCGTTGAGATACTTGGTCGCCGAGTGCACGACGACGTCGGCGCCGTGCTCGAGCGGGCGAAAGTTCACGGGGCTCGCGAACGTGGAGTCGACGACGAGCGCGATGCCGACCTGCTTCGTGATGTACGAGACCGGCCTGAGGTCGAGCACGCGGCACGTCGGATTGACCGGCGTCTCGAGAAAGATCGCGCGCGTCTCCTTGCGCATCTTCTTTCGCCAGACGCGCGTGTCGAGCGGATCGACGAGCGAGACGTCGATGCCGAGCGCGACGAACTCGCGTTGCAGCAGCGCAGTGGCGCCGCCGTAGATCCACGCGCTCGCGAGCAAGTGGTCGCCCGGCCGCAGCAGCGTCAGAAGCGCGCACGCGGTGGCGCCCATCCCGCTCGACAACAACACGGCCGCCTCCGCGCCCTCGAGCGCCGCCATCCGCGCCTGCACGACCTCGGCGTTCGGGGAGTTGCCGTACCGCGGATAGCGCAGCCCTTCTTCGCTCCCGATCTCCTGAATGAAGTTGACCGACTGGTAGATCGGCGAGACGACCGGCGTGTCCGGATCGCGCGACTCCGTGCCGGCATGCACGGTGAGCGTGGCCAGATCGATCGTTCGGTGCTTGCGTGGCGCCACGACGAATCTCCTCAGCCGAGCGCCGTGTTCGGCGGCCGGCGTCCCCGGGTGTCGAGGTCGGGTTTGACGACGCGAACGGTCTCCGACGGCGAGGCGCCGGCGATGTCGCGCAACACGACGTCGCCGAGGCGAAGCGCGTCGTGGATGCGGACCGTGGCCAGCTCGTGCCGCCGCGGTCCGTACACCCACGCCAACTCGCCGTCGGTCAACAGGCGCGTCCTCGCGTCTGTCGGATGCATGAAGACCATCGGCCCGCGCTCTTCGTCACCCGATTTGGTCGCGATCAGCTCCGCGACGCGGAGCGGCCGGTCGATCGACCGATCCTCCGAGGGTCGATCGAGTGGGTTAGGCACGCAGACTCCCGACGGCGACGTATCGCCCGCTCACGCGCATCACGAGGCGGCGGCGGTCGAGCGCGTCGAGCGTCGCCTCGGTCTCCTCGTCGCCCGCGTCGATCGCGTGCGCGATCTCAGCGGTGGGCGCCGGACCGAGCTGGTAGGTCGCGGTCCAGACGCGTCGCTCGATGTCGGACAGGACGCCGAGAAGGGAAACGCCGCCCGCTTCTTCGATTGCAAGCGCCAATCCGTGCCGCTCGAGCACCGACTCGATGGCATCGCGATGAAACTCGCTGACGCCGCGAAACAGAAAGTACGCCTCCTGGGGAGAATCGTCGGCCGCGTATCGCATCAGCAGCTTCGCGATGACTTCGTCCGCGCAGGAGAAGTCGATCATCGACACCTGCGAGAAGTCGATCACGGCGAACGCACGCTCCGGCGACTCGCCGAGCATCGTCTCGATCTGCCCGCGCACCGCGGCGCCCGTGGGCCGCGTCACGAGGTTCGAGTAGAGATCGCACGCCAGCGTCTGGCGCAGCACGCTGCTCACATCGATGTGGTGCATCATCGATCGGTTCCTCCAGCGACGGCTTCCGGAATGATGACTTGCACCTGCGCGCCAGGAAAATGCGGCAAACCTTCGGCGAGCGGAACGTCCTCGTCCCACGCGGGGACGATTCCGATCCGCGCCGTGCCGCTACGAACGGAGAGCTTGCCGTTCCAGCGGCTGACATAGTTGCGCGTGCCGGCCAGTCCCTGGCCGCGACCGCGCTCACGAAACCGGCTCACGCCGCGAATGACGGCCTCCTCGAGCGCGGCGGCGTCGTCCCAACGGGCGCTCGGCAAGTGGCCGGGCGCCGACTCGAGCGACTTGCGGAAGCCGAGCCCCGCGTCGGTCACGGCGATGACGACGACGCGCCGGCCAAGTCGTTTCGTCCACCGGTAGCTCTGCACGGCGACCCAGCCGCCCTGTCCCGCGTGCTCGATGATGTTCTGACAGACCTCGCTCAACGTCATCGCGAAGCCCATGATCGCCTTGGGGTCGAGCTTGAGCTCGTTCTTGATGATGGCCTGTGCGCGCTCCTGGACGCGGCCGACGACGTTATGCACATCCTCACTTTTTGTGACCGGTGTGATGTCGAGGAGTGCGTTGGAATCGGCGTTGTCGCGCCTCGGCGGGTAGCTGCCGTGCAGGTCGTAGAGCGACTCCGCGTGATGAAAGAACGCGGCGCGCGCCCAGTAGGACGCGGTGTCGCTGTGTTCGGGCACGGCGAAGCTGGGCCGCTCGGTGCGCGTTTGGGCCAGCGTGAGGAGGGCCGTAAGCCCGTACGGCGACGACCACCGCGTGTGCCGCGCGTCGACGAGAAGTTTGGCGTCGGCGGGGAGCGGAGCCACCTGCTCCAGCACCTGTTCGAAGGAGTAGTCGTCGAGCGAGGGCGGAACGGTGATGACAGTCGTCACGAGAGCGAGGCGGGAAGAAACCGGCGACGCATAAGTCTAGCTAGTGAAGCGAGAGAAAGGGACCGAGTTCGGACTCCGCTCCTCGCTCCTCGGGTCACTCCGGTCGCATGGTGACGAGCGGGTCGATGCTCGCCGCGCGACGCGCGGGAATCCAGGCGGCGGCGACGACGAGCGCGATGAGTGCCACGCTGACCATGACGTACGACGACGGATCCGTCGCGGTGACGCCGAACAACAGGCCGCGAAGCAATCGTCCAGAGGCAACCGCGATGACCAGGCCGACGGCGAGTCCGGCCGTCGCGACCACGATGCCGTCGCGCACGACGAGCCGCACGAGCCGGCCCTGTGGCGCGCCGAGCGCGATACGAATGCCAAGCTCGCGGTGCCGCTCGCGCACGGTGTACGACACCACACCGTAGATGCCGATCATGGCAAGGAGCAGCGCGCTCGCCGCGAAGCCAGTTACGACACTCGCCGCGAGCTTCGCCGGTGCCGCCGACGCGTCCACCGCGTCGCCATACGGCATGAGATGAAACAGCGGAAGCGTCGGATCGATCGCGGCAACCTGCGTGCGCGCGGCGGCCATCACCGTCCCCGCGCCGGCGCGCGATCGCACGAGCGCGGTGAGGTAGTAGACGGGCGACTGCCAGTACGCCTGGTACACCGCCGGCTCGGGTCGCGTGCTCAGCCCTTGCGTCTTCGTGTCGCCCACGACGCCGATCACTTCGCCGAAGTCGATCGGGTCGTCGCGTAGGTGCTTGCCGATCGGATCTTGACCGGCGAAGTAGGCCTTCACCGTCCCCTCGCTCACGATGATGACGCGCGGCGTCCCTTGTCGATCGGCGGCGCTGAAGTCGCGACCCTGCAAAATCGGCACGCCGAGCATCGCGAAGTAGCCGGGCGTGGTGGCTTTCATCTCGACGGGATTCGATACGCCAACGGGTGGCGGCGCGACGCCGTCGACGGTGATCGTCGACCCCTGCTTCGCCCATTCGGTGAACGGCGCTCCGAACGTGATCGCGACCTGCTCCGTTCCCGGCAACGCGCGTAGTCGCGCGTCGAGCTCGCGCGCGAAGCCTTCGACGGACGCGTCGGTCATGTAGCGCGGTCCTTCGACGCCGACGCAGGTCGTGTCCGGGCTCCATATGGTGCCGCACTTCGGCAGCGCGATATCGAACCGGACGATATGATCGGCGCGAAATCCGGGATCGACGCGCACGAGGCGCGCGAAGCTCTGCGAGAGGAGTGTCGCGCCGACGAGAAGCGGAACGACGAGCGTGAGCTCGAGCGCGACCAGCATGCTCCGCGCGCCGCTCGCGCCCTGGTGCGCGCTTGCGCCGCGGCTGCCCGACTTGAGCGCGGACACGACGTCGGTCCGCGCCGAGTGCAGCGCCGGCGCGAGCCCGAACGCGAGACCGGCAGCGACGGTCACCGTGACGGCGAACGCGAGAACTCTCCAATCGATCCCGACGTTCGTGAGAAGCGGTAGCGCGGCGCTTTGGCCCGCGACGACGGCGCCGACGACCAGCTCGGCGAGAACGACTCCGAGCGCCGCGCCCACGACCGACAGGAGCAAACTCTCGACGATCAGTTGCGACGCGATTCGCCGCGCGCCGGCGCCAAGGGCGAGCCGAATGCCAATCTCCGTCGACCGGCTCGTCGCGCGCACCAGCAGCAGCGTTGCGACGTTGGCGCATGCGATGAGCAACAGCGCCGCGACGGCGCCGAACAGAACGACGACCAGCCGCGTCGAATTTCCGACGAGATAATCGCGCAACGGCTCGATGTCGAACTCGAGCCCCGCCTCGTCAGCTGGATACGCGGCTCGAAGCTGTGCGGCGACGAGCCGGGCCTTCTGGCGAGCCTGATCGAACGAGACGCCACGCTTGAGCAGCGCAACCGGCCCGCGATAGAAGCGGTTGCCGCGAATCCCCAACTCCTTCCGCGGGATCCGCGGCCGCCAGATGTCGACGCCGCTCGGAAGGTTGAAGCTGGCCGGCGCGACGCCAATGACGGTGTGTCGCGTGCCGTCGAGCAACACCGTTCGCCCGACGATCGACCGATCCGCGCCGAACTGCGTCTGCCAGATGCGATGGCTCAGCACGACGACTTTCGGCAGGCCGACTCCCTCGTCCGCCGGCACGACGCTGCGTCCAACGTCCATCCGCACGCCGAGCATCGTGAACCAGTTGCCCGTGACCTCGGCGCTGGTCAGGTGCACCGGCGTCGCGCCCCCGGCGAGACCGACCTGTGCGATCAGGTACGACCCGACGGCCTCGAACGAGTCGTTGAGGCGCGCCCAATCGTCGAAGTCGGGTTGCGACATCGCGTCGTACGGTCGCGTGCCTCGGTTGACCGTCCACACCAGCCGGTCGGCGTTCCCGAACGGCAGGGGCGCGAGCAGTACGCCGTTGACGATGCTGAACATCGCCGTCGTCGCGCCGATGCCGAGGGCGAGCGTGAGTACGACGGTTGCCGCGAACGCCGGTGCTTTGCGGAGTGAACGCACCGCGAAGGCGAGGTCGCGTCCGACGCTCATCGCCGCGAACGCCGCGCGCCGGCTGAGCTCGAACAGGGAATAGCGGCCAACCGCGTCGCTCATGCAGTCCTCTCGAGCGGGAAGGTGTCGCGAAAGAGACACGCGAGCGCCGCGCACACCGGACGCGGCCCCGCGTCAAACCAGCGTGATCGTACCTCGCAGATGATTGGCCAGCCCGGTGGCGCCGCGAAACGAGACGTTTCGTGCCGCGGCCCGATGCGCCGCGACGATCGCGTCACTCAGCGCCTCACCCGCGAGGAGCCGCGAGAAGTACGTCGACCCCCACACGTCTCCGCAGCCGGTTGGATCGCCGCTGTCGACGATGTGATCGGCGGCCACCAGTCCCGTGCGCAGCGGCCCGATCGCTGCGCCGAGCGGGCGAGGGCGACGCAGGTCGCCGATGCGGTCGAAGTCGTGCGGGGCGAAGTAAACGGCGCCGCGTTTGCCGAGCGTCACGACGAGACTGCGGACGCCCTGCGCGAGCGCCGTTGCCGCGAGCGCCATCGGATCGGGCGCCATCATGCTCATCTCGTCTTCGTTGACTTGCAAAAAGTCGAAACAGGAGCACCACCGCGCGACGTCGGGCAACGGGCGGAGCGTGCGAAGTCCGTCAGGCTGGACGGCCCACACGAGCATGTGGAGGTCGCAGTAGATCGGCCCGTGGAAGTGCTGGCGGATCAGCGACGTCGTCTCGAGGTCGAGCTCCCAGCCGCTCAGGAAGTTGATGTAGAGGGCGTCGAGCTTTGCGGCGTCGAGCACGGGCTTGAGGCCGAGCCAACTCCATCCGGGCACGCCACCGCGCAGGATCTCGCTGCGGCGCTCGTCGTCGATGTAGCGCAGCTCGACGCGATTGTTCGGCTGCGGCACCTCGATGAGGCGCGCGTCGGGCGCGACATGCTTCAGTGTGGACAGGAACTGCGCGGCACGCGGCGCGAGATCGCTGCCGACTTTGATCAGCGGGACGATTTCCCAGTCATCCGAGAGCGCCGCATCGAGACCGCTCAACGCGTAGCTGATGCCGCCCCATTCCTCCACCGGCACGCGACGGTCGCGGCCGTAGATGACGTCCCAGACGATGGATCCTATGACGCCGAGCCGTTTGGTCATCCTCTGCGAGCGAAGCGAGTACCGTCATCCTCGCGAGCGAAGCGAGCAGAGGATCTACTTTCACTAATCCGAACGCTGAGAGTGCGCATCGAAGGTGAGGCCTCGGCTGGGGTCGCGACGGGGACGCCACGCGTTATTCACAGTAGATCCTCGCGCTGCGCGCGGAGGATGACTGCTGACGACTCACAACTCGCCAAGGTGTTGCATCTTGAACGTCGCCACCGCCCCCACGACGCCCGCCGTTCCCGGCAACTCCCCCGCCACGATCCTGGTGGCGTCGACCGCCGGCCGAAACGCCCGCCGCCGCACCTCCGCTCTCAACGGCACGAACAGCGCATCGCCCGCTTGGGTCACGCCGCCGGCGACGACCACGACATCCGCGTTGAGGATGTTGAGCATATTCGCAATGCCCACGCCGAGGTACCGCGCGGTATCGCGCACGATCTCGCTGGCGACGGCGTCGCCTTGCTGCGCCGCGCGATAGACGATCTCCGCGGTGATCTCGTCGAGCCGTCCGCCGACGAGCGACGGCAAGAGCGACGCGGTCTCCTCGCGCACGAGCACCTCGCGCGCGCGTACGGCGATCGCCGGACCGGAGGCGTATGCCTCGAGACACCCGTAGTTGCCGCACTTGCAGTGCCGGCCGTTGAGATCGATGGTCGTGTGGCCAATTTCGCCGGCGACATCCGATGCACCGTGGAACAGTTCGCCCTCGATGATCAATCCGCCGCCGATGCCGGTGCCGATCGTCATGCCGATCACGTTGCGCCCGCCCTGCGCGGCGCCCTGCCACCATTCGCCGACCGTCGCGCAGTTCGCGTCGTTGTCGAGCGTCGCCGGCAAGTTGAGCCGCTCGGCGATCCGGTCGCGCAGCGGAAAGTTGCGCCACCCCAGATTCGGCGCGACGATGACGATGCCCTTCTCGCGATCCAGAGGGCCGGGCGCTCCGATCCCGACTCCAATAAAGTCACGACGCGCCGCGTCGGTCTGCGCGATCGTGTCGAGGACGACGCCTTCGATCAACCCCACGATCCGGTCGGCGACGGCCTCGGCGCCCGATTCCGCGCCCGTCGGAATCGAGCGCATCGCGAAGTGATGCTGGCCGTCGGCCGACATCGCGCCCACGACGATGTTGGTGCCGCCCAGGTCGACGCCGACGATGTACTGCTGCCGCTTCTTCGCAGGCATGCCCGATGAGTAGGAGTTAGGACAACAGCGTGCGCGCCAGTTGTGCCACGATGTCGGGAGTAATCTCGCGCATACAGCGCCAATGTCCGAGGGGGCAGCGCTCGGGGCCGTGCTTGTCGCACGGGCGGCAGTCCAGGCTCGCGTGCCCGGCGATCCGCGCGCGGTCCGACAACGGTCCGAAGCCGAACTCCGGGACCGTCGGTCCGAAGACGGCGATCGTCGGCGTGTTCATGGCCGACGCGAGGTGCAGCGGGGCCGAATCGTTCGAGACGACGAGCGCGCCGCGGCCGATGAGCTCGGCCGATGCGAGGAGCGAGAGACGTCCTGTAGCGTCGATCGCCTGGCCCCCCGTGGCGGCGACGATCTCGGTCGCGAGTGGGCGATCGGCATCCGAACCGACGACGACGATTCGGCCGATCTCGCTGAGCTCCGCCGCGAGCTGCGCGTAGTACGGCCATCGCTTGGTGCCCCAGACGCTGCCCGGCGCGAGCGCGATGATTGGCTTGTCGAACTACGACATCGCCGAGCACCTGGTCGACCTGCGCACGCTCCGCGGCACCGGGATACAAGCGCGGACGCAAGTCGCGCTGCGGAACTTCCACGTCCGCCCGCCGAAGTCCGAGCGACATGAGCCGCGCCGCGTGATGCAGACCGGAGCGCGGTTTGACGTGGGTCGTATAGAACACGCGGCCGGCCGACGTCGTGAAGCCCACTCGATCGCGGATCGCGGCTGCTGTCCCGAGCGCGCCGCTTCGCACCGAGCCCTGCGCGAAGTAGGCCGCGGCGTATGCGCGCGTTCTGAGCGCCGACCCGATGCGAAGAAAGCCTGACACGCCGCGGTCCGCGCCGCGCTTGTCGTAGACGATCGCCTCGCGGACGGCCGGGTTGTTCGCGAGCAACGCGGTCGCCGCGGGCGTGCACAAGACATCGACCGGCCCTTGCTCCGCCAAAAAGGCGATCAAGGGCGTCGTCAGCACCATGTCGCCGAGAAAGCTGGTTTGGATGACGAGGGAAGGAGGCACGCGCCCCAAAATCTACTCGGCGGGCGAATCTGCGGTGGCCGGAGGCAATCTCCTGGCCATGGCCTTCGGCGTTACGCCTGGTGCCGGGATCAGGATTCATCAGGCGCCACGCGGTTGGATGTGATTGTTGTGGTTCGATTCGCGTGATCGGTTTTGATTCTCCCGATCTCGTGACGTGAAGGGCGCACCGAGAGCGAGCATCCGACCGTTGTCGGTGGAAGGAACGCTCGGGATGACGCGGAGGGAACGCTCGGAGCGACCGAGCTACTCGACCTGAAGGACCGCGAGAAACGCTTCCTGTGGAATCTCCACGGCGCCCACTTGCTTCATCCGCTTTTTGCCTTCCTTCTGCTTCTCGAGGAGCTTCCGCTTTCGCGTGATGTCGCCGCCGTAGCACTTCGCCAGGACGTCCTTGCGCAGCGCTTTGACCGTCGTTCGAGCGATCACTTTGTTGCCGATCGCGGCCTGAATCGCCACCTCGAACAGCTGCCGCGGAATGAGCTCCTTCAGCTTGTCGGCGATCTTGCGGCCCCACTCGTACGACTTGTCCCGGTGGATGATCACCGAGAACGCGTCGATCTGGTCGCCGTTGATCAGCATGTCCAGCTTCACGAGATCGCTTTCGCGATACTCGAGCACGTCGTAGTCGAGGCTCGCGTAGCCGCGGCTGATGGTCTTCAGCTTGTCGAAGAAATCGAGAATGATCTCGGCGAGCGGAAACTCCCAGTCGAACTCGACACGCTGGGTGTCGAGGTACGTCATGTTCTTGTAAATGCCGCGACGCTCGGTGCCGAGTGTCATGATCGGACCGATGTAGTCGGCCGGCGCCATGATGCGCGCCTTCACGTACGGCTCCTCGATGCGCGCGATGACGCCGGGATCCGGCAGCTTGGCCGGACTCTCGAGGAGCTCCATCGTCCCGTCGGTGTGATGCACGTGATACTCCACGTTCGGCACCGTGGTGACGAGGTCGAGGTCGAACTCACGCTCGAGCCGCTCCTGGACGATCTCCATATGGAGGAGACCCAGAAAGCCGCAGCGGAACCCGAAGCCCAGCGCCGTCGACGTCTCCGGCTCGTAGTGCAGCGAGGCGTCGTTGAGCTGGAGCTTTTCGAGTGCGTCGCGGAGCGTCTCGTACTGCTGCGTGTCCGTGGGATAGAGTCCCGCGAACACCATCGAGTGGACGTCCTTGTACCCGGGCAGCGGCGCGACGTCGGGGCGCGTGGCGTCCAGAATCGTGTCGCCCGCGCGCGTCTCCTTCACCGTGCGGACGTTCGCGACGACATATCCCACTTCGCCGGGGCCGAGCTCGTCGGCTTGCACCTGCCGAAGCTGGTTGTAGCCGACTTCAGCGACTTCGTACGCGAGACCGGACCCCGCGGCGAATCGCACCTGCATCTTCGGGCGGACGGTTCCGTCCACCACGCGCACGCTCGCGACGGCACCGCGATAGCGATCGTAGTACGAGTCGAAGATGAGCGCGCGGAGCGGCGCATCCGGGTCGCCCGCCGGCGGCGGCACGCGCTTCACGATGGTTTCCAGGAGCGCGGGAATGCCGATGCCTTCCTTGGCGCTCACGAGCAGAATGTCGTCCGGGTCGGCGCCGATCAGATCGTGCACTTCCTGCCTGCGCCGCTCGGGCTCCGCGCCGGGCAGATCGATCTTGTTGAGGATCGGGATGATCTCGAGTCCGGCGTCCATCGCCAGAAAGAGATTCGACAGCGTCTGCGCCTGAATGCCCTGCGACGCGTCGACGACCAGAATGGCGCCCTCACAGGCGGCGAGCGAGCGCGACACTTCGTACGTGAAGTCGACGTGCCCGGGCGTGTCGATGAGGTTGAACTCGTACGATTCGCCGGCCTGCGACCGGTACGACATGCGGACAGCGTTGAGCTTGATCGTGATCCCGCGCTCACGCTCGAGGTCGAGCGTGTCGAGGACCTGCTCCTTCATCTCGCGCTTCTGGAGGGTGCCGGTCGCTTCGATCAGCCGGTCGGCCAGGGTGGACTTCCCGTGGTCGATGTGGGCGACGATACAAAAGTTGCGGATGTGATCGAGCTTCAAGACACTCTCTGCTTTTGTCGTCCCGCGCTGGCTCGGGATGACACAATAGGGTGGAAAATGTTGTGCCGTCGGAATATAGCGACGCCGAAGAGCACAAAAACGAGAGCGCCGCGCGGGGCTTGCGCGGCGCTCTCGTGAGTGTGCGACGATCGCTCTAGTGTCGCGACGGCGGGCCCGGAGGACGGGAACCCGTGGACGACGAGCTCGATGACGCCGGCGGAGGTGACGACGGAGGCGCCGGCCGTTCGGTGCGCATCTCGACCGGCGGCGTGGGACGCGACGGCGCCTCGCGCGTCACTGGCGCGACGCGCGTTTCGGTCTGTGGCCGCGGGCTCCGATGTTGCTCGGTTTGCGCCGGCGGCTGGAAGCGACGCTGGTCGTTCTGCGGCGCTTGATATCCGCGCGACTCCGAACCGCGCTGCTCCTGTCCGCGCTGCTGCGACGTGGAGGGCTCGGCGCGGCGATTCGCCGGCGTGAAGTTGCGGCGGTCGTTGGCTCCGGCCGTCGGCTGCGCCGCCTGGGCGCGCGACCATCCCGACTGGTCGCCTGCGTTTTGCGGCCGGCGGCCAACCATGTCCTGAATGCTCGGGCGCGCGTGGTTGTCGGTGCCGGAGCGTGGCTCGGTCGTCGGCGTTCGGCGGTTCGGGAGCGTGGTCGGATCGTCCGCCGTGATCAAGCCGCGCTGCCGATACTGCGGCGACGGCAGCGGCGTCTCGCGCCCCTCGACGTTCGTCGCGGTGAAGTGAGCCGCGGGAAGCGAATGCGACTCCAGTCCGTTGGGCGCCACCGGCGCGCGGTCACGCGGAGTGAAACCACGCAGCGGCACGGGCGTCACCGGCGAGCCGGTGCCCGCGATGCGGTAACCGTAGCCATTGCCGTAGTAGCCCGGGTAGTAGCCCGGCGCGTATCCCGACCGGTAGCAGTCGGACAGCTCGTCGTAGAAGAAATACTGGCCGCGCGAGTAGAAGCTGGTCGCGTACCCGTTGGGCGAGAACGCCGACATGGGGACGAATGTCGAGATCGGAATGAACGAATAGCCGAACCCTGAACCGAAGCTCGAGCAGTAGGAGAGGCCGCTGTAGCCGCCGAACGCGGAGCCACTTCCGAACCCGGCGTAGAGCGGCATCGTCGTCGTGTACCGCGCGAACTCCACCGTGTACGCCTCGCGGTTCTGTCCGGCCAGCTGCGCCGCCAGCTCGTAGATCGCCGGGCGCGGGTCGTTCAGATATTTGTCATCAGCAAGCTCGAATGTATCCCAGGCGCCGCCCGTCGAGATCTGATCGAGGCGCATCGGCCGCCAGCTCGCGATGATGAACGCGTAGCCGTTGGCGCCGTCGTAGGCGTCGATCGGACGCGACGTATAGCGGAACGACTGCCGGTTGCGCGCGGTGTACGCGTCGGTGAACCCGGCGAAGAACTCGGGCGTGCGGTAGTCGCGGTTGCCGCGCACGAAGCCGTCGTCTCCCGGCTCGACCGGGAACACGATGCGCAGCACGCCGTCGCCGTCGATGTGGCCGACGAGCACGTACGCGTCGGCGTCGAGGTGGAACGACGCGACCGCCCGGCGAATGCCGGACAGATTCGCGAACTCGGCGCGAATCGACGCGCCGGGTCCCACCTGTTCGGCGAAGTGCTGCGCGATCGATGAGTCGCGCATTACAAGCGCCTGCGCTGGTGTCAGCGCTTGCGGAGTGACGCCAACCTGTGGCGTGCCGGCGGATGGTCCCGGTGTCTGGCACGCAGCCAACAGCGCCAGCAAACAGATGCTCGGAATAGCGCCCCGCATACGCCGCATCTCCGATTGTTCGATGTATACAAATTAGAGACAAACTTCCACATCGCGCAAGGGGCGGGTTCATCCTGCCATGCCGATCGCCTGCCCCCATGCCGTCCGACGCAGACGGCCTCAATTAGGTTACGCACTCCATATGGAACTCGCTCGGGGTGTGGGACACCGCGCGGACCTATTCGACCCGGCCAGCCTCGCCGCACTCGGCCGGATCGAGATTGTCGCGCGCTGGATCGTCGACGGGTTCTTGGCCGGGCTGCATCGGTCGCCTCGCAAAGGCTTCTCGGTCGAGTTCGCCGAATATCGCCCATATCAGCCGGGCGACGACCTGCGCTACATCGACTGGAAGATCGCGGCCCGTACCGACCGCTGGGTCGTCCGGCAGTACGAAGAAGAAACCAACCTCCGCGCGAGCGTCGTGCTCGACGTCAGCCGATCGATGGCGTGGAGCGGCGCGCAGCTCCGCGTCGGGCAAGACGCGCCCGCCGCCGATCGACTCACGAAACTGGCCTACGCGGAGCGGCTGACGGCCGCGCTGGCGCTGCTGCTCCTGCGCCAGCGCGACGCCGTGGGCCTCGTGCGCTTCGACGACCGCATTCGAAGCGCCGTCGCGCCGCGCGCGCGCAAAGGCCAGTGGCGTCGCGTCATCGCGGCGCTCGAGGAGCCCGGAACCGGCAAGGCCTCGAGCGCGCCCGAGGCCCTCGCGCCAGGCGGCGCGGCTGATCAATCGCCGCGGCCTCATCGTGCTGATTTCTGATTTACTCATGGACCAACCCGACGTCGAGCGCGCGATGCGCGCGCTGCGCGCCGGAGGGCACGACATCACCGTGCTGCACGTGATGGATCCGGCCGAGCGGGAGCTGCCGTCGAGCGGCGAGGCGCTGTTCGTCGATCCCGAGAGCGAGTTGATGGTGCCGGCCAGCGTCGCGGACGTCCGCGCGGCCTATCGCAACACCGTCGAAGAAGTCATCGGCGAGTGGCGCTCGATGTTCGGCTCGCTCGGCATCGGGTACGAAGTCGTCTCGACGGACGCGCCGTTCGGCGTTCCGCTTCGCCGCGCGTTCGCGGCGCGACAGCAGCTCCCATGAGCTTCCTCGCGCCCCTGTACCTCGCGCTCGGCGCGTTCATCGCCGTGCCGCTGATCATTCATTTGTTGCGGCGGCGCGTCGGTGCGCGCGTCGAGTTTCCGGCGGCGCGATACCTCGCGCGCGCGGAGAAGGAGCACAGTCGCACGCTGCGCATGCGCAACCTCCTGTTGATGCTGCTGCGCGTGCTCGCGCTGCTCGCGATCGCCGTCGCGGCGGCGCGGCCGGTCGCGAGTTGGGTCGGCGCCGGCCACGCGCCGACGGCGATCGCCATCGTCATCGACAACTCGCTCAGCTCGTCCGTGGTCGTCGACGGGCGGCCGCTGCTCGACCAGTTCAAATCGATGGCGCGGTCCGTCGTCAACGCATCGACGTCCGCGGACCGGCTGTGGCTCGTCACGATCGACGGACGCGTGCACGGCGGATCGGCGGCGACACTCAGAGACGACATCGGTCGTCTCGAGCCGGTCGCGGGCAGCGGTGATCCCGGCGGCGCACTGGCCCGCGCGGCCGGGCTCGTGCGCGCGTCGGGCCTCAACGCACGACAAGTGGCGCTCGTCACCGACGGCCAACGCACCGAGTGGCAGCGCGTGCCGGCGATCGTCGGTGTGCAGCTGATGCAGTACGCGCCGAGCACGAAGCCGCCGTCGAACCGCGCGGTCGTTCTCGCCGAGGCGAGGCCGGTGCGGTGGACGCCGCGCGGCGCCGTCGCCGCGCGATTCCTCTCGCACGACTCGACCACCTATCGCATCACGCTCAACGGCCGGACGTTCGCGCGCGGCACCGCGGCGCCGAACGAGGAAGTCATCGTGCGCGCGGCGCCGCCGGAGCGAGGATGGGTGCAGGGGACCGTCGAGCTCGAGCCCGACGAGCTGCCGGGCGACAACGTCCGTCATTTCGCCGTGTGGATCGGCCCGGCGCCGGGGCTCGCGGTCTCGCCGGCGACGGGGTCGTTCATGAAGAACGCGGTCGACGTGCTTCGCACGACGGAACGCGTCGCGGATGGCAAGGACATCGCGATCGTGCCGGGCGACGAGCTGTCGGCGCTTCCCGCGCTCATCGTCGCGCCGGCCGATCCGGTCAAAGTCGGCGCGGCGAACCGCGCGCTCGAGCGCGCGGGAATTCCGTGGCGCTTCGGCGCGCGCCGCACGGGAGAAGCGACCGTTCGCGGCGCGGCACTCGACGGCGTGACGGCGTCGCTGCGCTACGATCTCGTCGCGCAGGCGGGCGCCGTGGGCGAGACGCTCGCCGTCGTCGGCCGCGACGCGTGGATCGTGGCGGGGCCGCGCTACGTGCTCGTCGCGTCGCCGATCACGCCGGATGCAACGAACCTGCCCATTCGCGCCGGGTTCGTTCCGTGGCTCGGAGACGTCCTGACGACGCGGCTCGTCGGCGAGCCGGGGCAGGTGATCACCGCCGCGCCGGGAGAGGAGATCGCGCGGCCTCGTTGGGCGGACGGCAGCGAGGCCGCCGACGGCCAACGAACGGCGTTGGGCGATGTGCTCGAAGCGCCCACGCGGAGCGGCGTCTTGTTCCTGACGCGCGGTGGACGACGCGTGGGCGCGGTCGTCGTCAATCCGCCAGCCGAGGAGTCGGTGCTCGAGCGCTACACGCCGGACGAGCTTCGCGACCACATCCACTCGGAGCGCACGCTCGCGGCGGCGAACCCGTCGTCGTGGGTGACGATGGCCTTTCGCGCCGCGGCGCGACGCTCGCTGCTCGAGCCCGCGTTGATCGCGGCGCTCGTGCTGTTGACGCTCGAGGCGCTCGCGATCGGAGCCCGCAGCGGCCGAGCGGCCTGATGGCGCTGGACGCACTCCTCGACGCCATCGAGCGTCTGCCGGCGTTCGCGCGTGTGCTCAACACGCTGCCGGCGCCCGCCGCCCGCCTGTCGATCGGCGGGCTTCCCGGCTCGGCCGATGCCGCGCTGGTGGCGTCGCTCTCGCGACGGCTGCCGACGAGATTTTTCGTCGTCGCGGCGGAGGGCGTGGCCGAAGCGGAACGGTGGCTCGCCGATCTGGAGACGCTCGCGCCCGACGAGGCGATCGCGCTCTATCCCGCTCGCGAAGCATTCGGCGAAGCCGAGCCGCACATGGAAGTCGCCGGCGAGCGGGTCGAGACGCTCGAGCGGCTCACGCGCGGCGAGCTGCACATCCTCCTCACGACGGCGCGCGCGCTCCTCGAGAAGACGCGCATGCCGCGCGCCCTGCAGGATCTCCGCGTCGAGCTGCGGAAGGGCGACACGCACCGGCTGGGCGAGCTGACCCGGCACCTCGAGTCGATCGGCTTCGAGCGCGTTCCGATGGTCGAGGACGTCGCGCAGTTCAGCATCCGCGGCGGCATCTTCGATGTTTACAGTTTTGGAATGGCCGAGCCGGTGCGGGCGGAGTTCTGGGGCGACGAGATCGTCGATCTCCGTCATTTCGATCTCGGGAGCCAGCGATCGAGCCGCGCCGTGGAGATGGCGCTCGTGCTGCCGGTCGACGGCCAGGTGGCCGAAGACGCCGGCGCGTTCGATCGCGGGTCGATCATCTCGCTGTTTCCGCCGGATACGCTGGTGGTGATGCCGCGCGGCTCGCACATGGAGCCCGAGCTCAAGCGAACGTGGGACGACGCGCAGCACCACATCGATCTGGCGCGGCGCCGGGGCGAGGACGTGCCCAATCGCGACGAGCTGTTCGAGTCGCCCGCCACGACCCTCGCGGCACTCCGCCGTTTCGGCACCCTCGCCGCGACCGACGCCGCGGCGGAGGGGGAGGTCGACGTCGCCTTTCCGATCCGCGCGCCCGAGGCGATCGACCGCGACATCAAGCAGCTGCGCCGCCTCGTTCGCGACGGAACGGCGACGGTCATTCTGTGCGACAACGAAGGACAGGCCGAGCGACTCGACGAGCTCCTCGGCGATCCGGACCGGGGGCCGTCGCCCGCCGCGTTGAGCATTGGCGTGTTGGATGGCGGGTTCGTGATCTCGGGAAGCGGGACCGGCGCCAGTGCGCTCAGGATCCTGACGGATCACGAAATCTTCCGCCGCGAACGCCGCATTCGGCGCGCGCGTCGCTACATCACCGCGACCGCGCTCGATACGATGTCGCTCAAGGAGGGCGACTTCGTCGTCCATCTCGAGCACGGCGTCGGCATCTATCGCGGCATCGAGACGATCTTCGTCGGTCAGAGCACGATCGAGGTCGCGGTCGTCGAGTACGAGGGCGGAGACCGGCTGAATGTTCCGCTCTATCGCATCGACCAGCTCGAGCGCTATCGCTCCGGCGACGACGTCTCCGAAGATTCGCCGCCGCCGCGGCTGCACAGGCTCGGCGGCAAGCGGTGGGCGCAGCAGCGCGAGAAGACGCGCATGGCGATCGAGGAGATGACGGTCGAGCTGCTCGACTTGTATGCCCGGCGCAAGATCGCAACTCGGCCCCAGCACGTGCCGGACACGCCGTGGCAGCGGCAGCTCGAGTCCGCGTTTCTGTTCGAGGACACGCCCGACCAGCGCACCGCGACCACGCAGGTGAAGGGCGACATGGAGAGCACGCGGCCGATGGACCGTCTGCTCGTCGGCGACGTCGGCTACGGCAAAACGGAGATCGCCGTGCGCGCCGCGTTCAAGGCCGTGCAATCCGGCCGGCAGGTCGCCGTGCTCGTGCCGACGACGATCCTGGCCGATCAGCATCACCGGACATTTACGGAGCGGCTCGCCGACTTTCCGGTGCGCGTCGCCGCGATGAGCCGCTTTCAGGGCGCGAAGGAGCAGGCGGCGATCCTCGCCGAGCTCAAGGAACGGAAAGTCGACATCGTCATCGGCACGCATCGGTTGTTGAGCCCGGACGTCGACTTCGCCGATCTCGGGCTCATCGTCGTGGATGAAGAGCATCGGTTCGGAGTGAAGCACAAAGAGCGGCTCAAGCAGCTGAAGCTGCAGACCGACGTGCTCACGCTCACCGCAACGCCGATTCCGCGCACCCTGCACCTGTCGCTGGCCGGACTGCGCGACATGACGTTGATGCAGACGGCGCCGCGCGACCGCTCGCCCGTGCTCACGTACGTCGAGCCCTGGGACGACGGCTTGATCGACGAAGGCATCTCGCGCGAGCTCGATCGCGGCGGGCAGGTGTTCTTCGTCCACAACCGCATCGAGACGATTCAGGCGATCGCGGACCACATCACGCGCATCGTTCCGCGCGCGCGCATCGCCGTCGCGCACGGGCAGATGCGCGAGAAGGAGCTCGAAGACGTCATGCACAGGTTCGTGAGCGGCGGCGTCGACGTCCTCGTCTCCACGATGATCGTGGAGTCGGGCCTCGACGTGCCGAACGCGAACACGATGTTCGTCAATCGCGCCGACTATTTCGGGTTGGCGCAGCTCTATCAACTGCGGGGGCGCGTCGGCCGGTCGCACCGCCGCGCCTACTGCTATCTCATGGTTCCCGACTCGGTCGATCCGGACGCCGAGCGTCGCTTGCAGGTGCTGGAGCACCACACGGAGCTCGGCGCGGGCTACCGAATCGCGCTCAAGGATCTCGAGATGCGCGGGGCGGGGAATCTGCTGGGCGCCGAGCAGTCGGGCTTCGTGCACGCCGTCGGCTTCGATCTCTACCTGCGGATGCTCGAGGACACCGTGCGCCGCCTCATGTCCGGCGACGCCGCGCCCAAGCTCACGCCCGCCGAGGTGACGATCGACACGCCGAACTATTTGCCCGACGATTACGTCGTCTCGCAGGACGCGAAGATCGACGTCTATAAACGTCTCGCTCGCTTCAGCGAGCCGCGCGACGTCGAGGCGCTCCGGACGGAGCTGCGCGATCGGTTCGGCCCGCTGCCGCCGCCCGCGGACGCGATGCTCGCGCTCGCTCAACTACGGATCGTTGGGGGCGGTCTGGGGATAGAAGGAATCCTGGTGCGTGGTGAAGAGGCTCGTGTTACTTTTAGAGGTTCTGCGGCCCCGAGAATCAAGGGGCTGTCCGCGGCCTTTCACGACGTGCAATTCCAGGCGGAGGTTCGCCGAGCGGTTCCGCTGTCTCTGAAACTGACGCGCCTCGGCGGTGCCCCAATGCTCGACGGCCTGGTCCGCGCCCTGCGCGGATTGGTGGCCTGACGTCATTTCGCTTTCTTCACTCCCTCCTTTTCATCGGGTCTATGCGCTCTCGTTTTTTCATTGGCATCGCGGCAGCCGGTCTTACGCTCACGGCGTGTGAAGGGCTCAAGGAAGCTCTGACCGCGCACGTCGACGTCGTGGCGCGCGCCGGCTCGCAGGAGCTGTCGGTGACGCGGCTCGGCGACCTGCTCGGCAACGCGAAGATTCAGGTTCCCGTGAGCCGCGAGACGGCCGGGATCGTCGCCGACATCTGGACCGGGTTTCAGCAGATCGCGTACGCCGCGGCCCACAACGATACTCTGGCCGACCACAAGGCGATCGACGCGGCCATCGCGCCGATCCTGAACATGCAGAAGCTCCAGCGCTTCATGGACTCGGTGCAGAAGACCTTCAAGGTCGACTCGGGCAGCGAGGCGCAGTACAACCAGGCCGCGGGCGGACTGCTCGGCGCGCGCCACATTCTCATCGCGTTCAAGAACCCCAACGTGCCCGTCACCGCCGCCGAGAAGGACTCGGTGAAAAAGAAGGCGGACCAGGTTCGCGCGCAGGTCACCACCGCCAACTTCACGCAGATGGCCGACAAGTACAGCGGCGATCCGGGCGTGAAGCAGAACCACGGCAATTACGGCGTGTTCGAGCGCGGCGGAATGGTTCCGCAGTTCTCCGATGCGACGGCTGCCCTCAAGCCCGGCGAGATCTCGCAGCCGGTCGAGAGCCAGTACGGCTACCACATCATTCAGCGCCTGACGTATCCCGAGGTGAAGACGGAGTTCGCCGCGAAGTACGCGGAGGCCTCGGTCAAGATCGCCGACTCGACCTACATGGCGCAGCTCACGAACGCCGCGAACATCGAGGTGAAGGACGGCGCCGCCGCCGCGCTCAAGACCGCCGTGAAGGACCAGGCGAAGCACCGCAACGACAAGACGGCCGCCGCGACGTACAAGGGTGGCACGCTGACGATCGGCGATCTCCTCGGCTGGGTCGAGACCTTCCCGCCGAACCAGCAGATGGCGCAGCGCATCCCGCAGGCGCCGGACTCTGCCCTCAAGCCGTTCATCAAGCAGATGGCGGTGCAGCAGGTTCTGCTCGCGAAGGCGGACAGCGCGAAAATCCAGATCCCGCAGCCCGACAAGGACAACATGTACACGCAGGTCGGCCAGCTCGTGACCAACATCTGGCAGGCCCTGGGCGTCGATCCGAAGCAGCTCGCGGACAGCGCCAAGAGCACGCCGGAGAAGGAGCGTCTCGCCGCGTCGCGTGCTGATGCGTATCTCGACAAGATGATGGCCGGCCAAGCACAGCCGATCTCGCCGCCGCTGCCGCTGCGAAAGATTCTCGACGACAAGTACGCGGCGTCGGTGAACTCGGCCGGACTCGATCGTGCCACCGAGCGGGCCCAGCGCGTGCGGTCGTCGGCGGACTCGGCCCGGACGGCGAACCAGCCGAAGTCGGACATTCCGATGCCCGGGGCGCCGACTGCAGCACCGGGCAAGCCCCCCGAGGCCGCGCCGGCAGCACCGCCGAAGGCTGACGCGAAAAAACCGGAACCAAAGAAGCCGTAGTCTCTCGTTTGCAGGGCCAGGGGTCGGACCCCTGGCCCTCGTTCGTGGGTATCCCGTCGTATGAACCGAATCCTTGCTCCGTTGGTCCTGATCGCCGCGCAGGTGGCAGCGTCGCAGACGCTGGCCGCCCAAGCGACGCCTGCCACGCCCGTCGCCCAGACCTCGGCGAACAGGCCGCTCGATGCGATCGTGGCGATCGTGAACGACCAGGTCATCACGCGCTTCGACTTGCGTGACGCCGTGCTGGGTAGGATCCAGAACAAAGAGGTCGAGGAGCCCAAGGACAGCGCCGGGATGGTCACGCTCGAGCGCGAGACGCTGAACGACATGATCCAGGACGAGCTCCTGATTCAGTCGGCGAAGGATCTCAAGATCACCATCGCCGACGCGGACATCTCGCCGCAGGTGGACGCGCAGATTCGCAACACGAAGCTGCAGATGTCCGAGACCCAGTTTCGCACGGAGCTGGCCAACGCCGGCCTCGGCACGCCCGAGGATTATCGAAAGTTCTTGATGGAGCAGCTTCGCCGCCGCTACACGCGCGAGCGGGTGATTCAGAAACTGACGCAGGACGGCAAGATCGTCCCGGTGTCGGTGGCGGAGCCGGAGATCACGGCGGAGTTCGAGAAGGCCAAGCAATTCCTGCCGAAGAAGCCGCCGACGGTCGGGTTCAAGCAGATCGTCATCGCGCCTCAGCCGACCGCCGCCGCGAAGGATGCGGCGAGAGCGAAGGCCGACTCCGTGCTCGCGCAGATCAAGGCCGGCGCGGACTTCGAGAAGATCGCGAAGCGCGAGTCGATGGATCTCGAGACGAAGGAGACCGGCGGCGATCTCGGCTGGATTCGCCGCGGCACGCAGCTGCCCGAGTTCGAGCGCTGGCTGTTCGGCTCGGCGTTCCAGTCGGCCGTCGCGCCCGGCCAGTTGAGTCCCGTCTTCGAGACGCCGTTCGGGTTCCACATCATTCGCGTCGACCGCTCGCAGGGCGCCGGCGAAGTCAAGGTGCACCAGATCCTGATCACGGCGAAGATCGACTCGAACGACATTGCGAAAACTCGCAAGCTCGCCGACAGCGTCGCCGACTTGCTGCGCAAGGGAACCCCGTTCGACTCGCTGGCCAAGAAGTACCACGACTATCTCGGCCGTGAGGAGACGAACATCCCGCCGTTCTGGCGCGACAGCTTGCCCGTGACCTATCAGAAGGGATTCGAGGGCAAGAAGGTCGGCGACATCGTCGACTTCCAGATCGCCGGCTCGGCCAAGCGACCCGACGTTCCGAAGTTCGTCGTCGCGCAGCTGCTGACGGTCGACGAAGGCGGCGAGCGGACGCTGTCGGAGATGCGCGAAGCGGTGCGCAGCGAGCTCGCTCAGCGCGGCGGTGTGCGCCGGTACATCGATGCGCTCAAGAAGAAATCGTTCGTATCGATCAAGCTCGATGCCGTGGAGGCCGGCGCCTCGAAGCCCGGCGCGGCCTCGCCGCCCGGTGAGCGCTAGGGCGCAGGCGCGTCCACGCCTCGCCGTCACGCTCGGTGACGTTCGGGGCATCGGACCGGAGATCGTCTCGAAGGCGGCGGCGTCGCGCGAAGTGCGCGACGCCGCCGATCTCGTTGTGGTCGGTCCCTCCGGCGCCGGCATCGACGTCGACGAACGCACGGGAGCATGGCAGGCATCCGGCTTGGCGGACGCCGGTCGGCTCGCGGGGCGCGCGGTGGAGCGCGCGGTCGCGCTCGCGCTCGAGGGCCACGTCGACGGCATCGTCACCGCCCCGCTCGACAAGGCAGCGCTGCTGGCGGGCGGCTACGATTTTCCCGGTCACACGGAAATGCTGGCGACGCTGACGGGCCGGCGCGTCGCGATGATGCTCGCCGCGACACGGCCGACCGCCGGCGCGACGAATCCGCTGCGCGTCGTGCTGGCGACGACGCACATCCCACTGCGCGATGTCGTCCGGGCCGTCACGCGCGAGGCGATCCTCTCGGCAGCCATGGTCACGCGCGCCGGACTGCGCGACTGGTTCGGCATCGCCGAGCCCAGGATCGCGCTGTGCGCGCTCAACCCGCACGCGGGCGACGGCGGTCGCTTCGGCCGCGAGGACGACGAGCTCCTGCGCCCCGCCGCCGCCGAGGCCGGCATCGCTGGTCCATTTCCGGCGGACACGGTCTTCGTGCGCGCGATGCGTGGCGCATTCGATGCGGTCATCGCGCCGTATCACGACGTGGGGATGACGGCCATCAAGGTCGCGGCGTTCGGATCGGCTGTGAACGTCACGCTGGGGCTGCCGTTTCCGCGCTGCTCGCCGGACCACGGCACCGCGCTCGACATCGCCGGCACCGGTGCCGCGGATCCGGCGAGCATGATCGAGTCGGTGCTGCTGTGCGCGGAGATCGCGCGGCGCACCGCGAGCGGGGTCACGGAGACGACATGAATCGAAGGGTCGCGGCGTTCATAGCCGCGGCGTTGGTCGCGGCATGTGCGCGTTCCCCACAGCGGACGCTCGCGGTCCTCACTAGTCATCCCGAGCCAAGCGAGGGATCTGCAGTCATCCCGGTCGCGCGCGCGACCGACACGATCATCGCGCGGATGATTCAGGAGGGCACGCAGCGCTCGCACGTCGACGCCGATCTCGAGTATTTGCTCGACGTCATCGGCCCGCGCCTCACGGGCAGCCCGGAGATGCGCCGCGCGAACGAGTGGACGCAGCAGAAGTTTCGCGAGTACGGCGCGGACCGCGCGGATCTCGAATCGTGGAAGTTCGGCGTCGGCTGGACGCGCGGGCCGATCTCCATTCGCATGACCGCGCCGCAACAGCGCGAGCTGCTCGGCGTCTCGTGGGCGTGGGCGCCTGGTACGAACGGTCCGCTCTCGGGCGACGTCGTGTTGATGGACGCGCGCACGGAGTCCGATTGGAAGAAACGGTTCAGCGGGAAGCTGGCCGGCAAATGGGTGATGGTCGGCCCGGCATCTCCGCAGGTGAATCCTGACGGCCCGTTGACGCACGCCGACTCGGCACGTCTCGATTCGCTGCGCAAGGCGAACCAGCCTCGCACCAACGACGAGCGCGAGTTCGCCCGGTATCGCGACACGTTCCTCTGGAACGAGAAGCTCGACGGTCTGATTCGCGACGGCGGCAAGGAGTTCGGGCTGTTCACGATGAGTGGAACGCCCGAGGCAATTCTGCCGTTTCCACAGATCGTCGTCTCGAACGACGACTATGCGCAGTTTCAGCGCCTGATTCGCCGCGGCGAGCGCGTCGCGATCGACGTCGACGTCAAGAACTCGTTCACGCGCGACGCGCTCACGCAGTACAACACCGTGGCCGAGATCCGCGGCGCCGACAAGCCCGGCGAAGTCGTGCTGCTCGGCGCTCATCTCGACTCGTGGGATCTCGCGACGGGCGGAACCGACAACGGCACCGGCGCGATCGCCGTGCTCGAGGCGGCGCGCATTCTCGCGGCGTCGGGCGCGAAGCCGTCGCGGACGATCCGGTTCGTGCTGTTCAGCGGAGAAGAGGAGGGCCTCCTCGGGTCGCAGGCGTACGTCGAGGCGCACCAGAAGGAGATGGACAAGATCCAGGCGGTGCTCGTGCTCGACAACGGAACCGGCCGCATCACCGGCATGGCGCTTCAGGGTCGCGACGAGCTTCGTGACCTATGGCTCCAGTTGTTCGAGCCGCTGCGAGAGCTCGGCCCGCTCGGCGTTCATTCGGCGATGAAGACGGGAACGGACCATCTGTCGTTCCAGGTGCGCGGCGTGCCGTCGTTCAACTACGATCAGCTGACGCGCGGGTACAATCACACGCACCACTCGCAGGTCGACGACTACGATCACACCGTGCCGGGCGACATCGCGCAGGCCGCGACGATCATGGCCGTGAATGCGTGGCAGCTTGGCGAATCTGCCGCAATTGCTTCCGCGCGGGCAGAAGCAATGAAGGAATCTGACGCCTGTCAGCTCGATTCTTGTCGCTCGAGACTGGACTCGCTCAGAGACGTCGAGATATCAGAACGGCAATGACGATGTCATTCGCTGGCTGAGGTCTCGACGTCTCAGGACGAGTCTCTTGTCATCCCGAGCCACAGCGAGGGATCTGCAGTTCCGTCTCACTGCAGATCCCTCGCTTTCGGTGATGACGGAGGTTACGAAGCTCGCTCGCTGGCTCGGCGGTCGCCGGCGGAGTGGAGATCGACTGCGAGTGTTTCGATGCGCCGGCCGTCCATCTCCCGCACCGTGAACACCGCGCCGCCCGCCGTCACGCGGTCGGAGACCACCGGCATGCGGCCAAGCGCGCCGAACACGAACCCGCCGATCGTCGTGTAATCGTCGTCCGACACATCCAAGCCATAACGCTCGTTGATCTCCGCGATGCTCGTGTTCCCGGGAAGAATCACGAGATCGGTGCCCTCGCGCTCGGGATGCCCCGGCGGCTCGTCGTACTCGTCGAGAATCTCGCCGACGATCTCCTCGAGCAGATCCTCCATCGTCACCAGCCCGGCCGTGCCGCCGTACTCGTCGAGCACGATCGCCGCGTGCTCCTTGAGTCGCTTGAAGTCGGCGAGCACTTCTTCGACTTCACGCGTGCCGGGCACGACGTGCACCGGGCGCATGATCGCCGCCAGCGAGAAGTCCCCGGGCTTCGCGTGCAGCACGGGAATGAGATCCTTCGCGAGCACGAGACCGACGATGTTGTCGATGGTCTCCTCGTACACCGGATAGCGCGACCGCCCGCTCTCCTCGACCATCGCGATCGTCTCCTCGAGCGTCGCGTCGATCGGCAACGCGTCCACGTCGGTGCGCGGCGTCATGACGTCGCGCGCCTTCTTCTCCGAGAACTCGAACACGCCCTCGAGCATGTCGGCATCCCGCGCCTGCAGCACCCCGCCTTCCTGGCTCTGCTCCACGATGATCCGGAGCTCCTCCGCCGAGTGGACGTTCTCCTCGGACGTGGCGGGCGTTTGGCCGAATGCGCGAACGACCAGGGCAGCCGAACTGTTGAGCAGCGCCGTGAACGGCTTCGTGACCCACGCGAACGCGACGAGGGGCGGGCTCAACATGCGGGCGAAGCGCTCCGGGTGTGCGAGCGCGGCCCATTTCGGCGCCAGCTCGCCGAACACCACGTGGAAGTACGTGACGACGGTCAGCGCCGTCGCCGCTCCGATGGCCGTGCGAATGCCAATTTCCAGCTCGATCGGCAGCGACACGAGGTGCCCGGTGAGCCAGCTGCCGAGCGCCGACTCGGCCAGCGCGCCGATGGCGAGGCTGGTGAGCGTAATTCCTAACTGGCTGGCCGAAAGGATGCGAGCGAGATTTCCAGAAGCCCGCAGCGCGACGCGGGCCAACCAGTCGCCAGACCGCGCCATCGCCTCGAGGCGGGTTCGCCGTGAGCGTACCAGCGCGAACTCGGCGGCAACGAAGTAGCCGTTCACCAGCAGTAGAACGGCGATGGCAATGAGGCGGGGGAGCACTCCCACAATCTACGACCCACGGTCGACTTGGTCGACCTGACCGGAGCGGCATGGCGCACTCGCATTCGCACGCGCACGACCACTCGAACGGCCCAGGACATGACACCATCACCATGGTGCGCATTCGCGGCCACGACCACAACCATTCGACGCGCGCCCTGATCTGGTCGCTCGGCCTGACGCTCATCATCCTGGTCGCCGAGGGCGTCGGCGGATGGCTGTCGAACTCGCTGGCCCTGCTCGCCGACGCTGGCCACGTGCTCACCGACGCGGGCGCTCTCGGGCCTCTCGCTGTTCGTCGCGTGGTTGGCTCGGCAGCCGGGGTCGGCGGCCAAGACGTACGGTTACCTCCGATGGGAGATCCTTGCCGCGCTGATCAACGGAACGACGCTGCTGCTGATCTCGGCGTGGATCGTGGTCGAGGCCGTCATGCGCTTTCGCCATCCGGAGCCCGTGGCGGGCGGACTGATGTTGGTCATCGCGCTGCTCGGCTTTCTCGTGAATGGCGTCGCGGTGTGGCTTCTCCACGGCGTGCGCGAGGGAAGCCTGAACGTGCGCGGCGCGTATCTCCACGTGCTGGGCGACATGCTCGCATCCGGCGGCACCGTCGTCGCCGCGATGGTGATTCGTTACACCGGCTGGCTCCACGCCGACCCCATCGCGTCGCTCGTGACGACGGTGCTGATCGTCGTCGGCGCGTGGTCGTTGGTGAAGGAGTCCGTGGATGTTCTGCTCGAGTCGGCGCCGGCGCATATCGCCCTCGACACGGTGCGGAAGCGCCTCGAGTCGATCCGGTTCGTGGACTCGATCCACGATCTCCACGTCTGGACGGTGACGTCGGGCATGGTCGCGATGAGCGTCCACGCCGTCGTCCCGAACGCGGACAACCATCAGGCGGTGCTCGAGCAGGCACACGACGTCTGCCTCGACATGGGGATCCATCACTCGACGGTGCAGCTCGAGTGCGAGGACATGGCCGATCGCGAGTTGCATTTGCATCCGTGATCGCGTGCGGGAGTGCGCGAACTACGTCGGAAACGGGCACCATGCTGCCCTCCGCACGACCAGTCAAAACTGCCGATACTGCCGGCAGTTTTGCCTCGGCTCGTGCTCGGGCAGCACGGTGCCCGTTTCCGCGCGACTCGCGTGACGGCGCTCAGCGCCGCGTCGGTGGCGTGCGCGCGACCGCGCTGACATCAGCGTGGCGGAGCTCCACTCGATCAGCTGAGACGGCCGTGTGCCCGGAGCGCGAGCCGAGGCAGCATTGCCAGGCAGTATCGGCAATGCTGACTGGTCGCGTCGGAGGGCACATGGCCGCCTCAGCCCGCGCGATGAGCTCCGTCGTTCCCGCCGTCCCGCCCCCCAGAAAACACAAAGGCCCGCGACACTCGCGGGCCTGAAAGCTTCAAAGAGTTGTTGGCGCCCTGTTGCGCCTATGTGCGAACATCTCCGGGCGGTTCCTGCTCACTCGACTCGAGCTGTTGCTCGTTCTCGTTGAGGTCTCCGCGGGCTTTGGAGTATTCGTCCCGCTCGGCATAGCCGTATCCGCCGAGCACTTCTCCGCCGCGCATGTAGTCGTGTCCGTAACCGCGTCCGTGGGGATAATTCTCGAGCGCGGCTAAGTCGGACTGATTCATGGGGCCACCTCCTGCGTTGTGGTGTTGTCACCCTGATCCGATCGCACGGGATCTTCCCGATACTAGGTGATTGTGCGTTGTACCCGGCCGTGACGCAAGGGTTACTTCGTTTCAACCGAACACTGACACCGGCCAGACCCGTTCGCTTGTATGCATTTTGACCCCGCGGTTATACTACAAGGCTATGCAAATCCGTAACATCGCTATCATCGCGCACGTCGATCACGGCAAGACGACTCTTGTCGACAAGATGCTTCGACAGGCGGGCGCGTTTCGAGATAATCAGGTTGTGCAGGAGCGGGTGATGGACTCGAACCCGCTCGAGCGCGAGCGCGGGATCACCATCCTCGCCAAGAACACGGCGGTCCGCTGGCACGGCACGAAGATCAACATCGTCGACACCCCGGGGCACGCCGATTTCGGCGGCGAGGTGGAGCGCATCCTCCGCATGGTCGACGGCGTGCTGCTGGTCGTCGACGCCTTCGACGGGCCCATGCCGCAGACCCGGTTCGTGCTGAGAAAGGCGTTGGCGCTGGGCCGGACACCCATCGTGGTCATCAACAAGATCGACCGTCCCGGCGCGGACGGCCACCGTGTCCACGACGAAGTCCTGAACCTGTTCATCGAGCTCGAGGCCGACGAGTCGCAGCTCGACTTTCCGGTGGTCTATGCGTCGGCACGCGACGGCACGTCCACGATGGATCTGGACCAGCCGCTGCAGGATCTCACGCCGCTCTTCGAGACGATCGTCTCCAAGGTGCCGCCGCCGCCAAGCGACAGCGGCGGCACGTTCCAGATGCTGATCTCGACCATCGATCACTCGCCGTATCTGGGGCGCTTGGGGATCGGCCGCATCGAGCGCGGGACGGCGCATGTCGGCGACGTGGTGTCGCTCTTGCCGCTCGACCCGAACCTCAAGGCGGAGCAGGCGCGCGTCACGAAGCTCTTCTCGTTCGACGGACTGGATCGCGTCGAGGTCAACGAGGCGAACGCCGGCGAGATCGTCGCGCTGGCCGGGCTCGAGGGCGTCGAGATCGGACTCACGGTGACCGACGTCGAACACCCGGAGCGTCTCGAGGGCATCGCCGTCGAGGAGCCGACGATCTCCGTCGACTTCATGGTCAACAACTCGCCCTTCGCCGGCAAGGAAGGGAAGTTCGTGACGTCGCGCCAGGTGCGCGAGCGCCTCTATCGCGAGCTCGAGCGGAACGTCGCGCTCCGCGTCGAGGACACCGATTCCACGGACACGTGGACCGTGTCCGGCCGCGGCGAGCTGCACCTCACGATTCTCATGGAGACCATGCGTCGCGAGGGGTACGAATTCCAGGTGTCGCGCCCGCGCGTGATCACGCGCGAAGGCCCGAGCGGCGAGCGTCTCGAACCGTACGAAGAGCTCGCGATCGACGTGCCGGAGGAATACCTCGGCAGCGTGATCGAAAAGTTGGGCCCTCGGCGCGGCGAGATGATCGAGATGAAAAACCCCGGCCAGGGCCTGGTGCGATTGTTGTATCGCATCCCCGCTCGCGGTTTGTTCGGCTATCGCTCGGAGTTTTTGACGGACACGCGCGGCACGGGCATCATGCACCACCGGTTCCTCGACTACGGCCCGTGGGCCGGCCCGCTCGAGGGGCGGACGCGCGGCTCGTTGGTGTCGATGGAGGCGGGCACGATCGTCGCGTTCGCGCTGTTCAACCTGCAGGATCGCTCGACCCTGTTCGTGCAGCCGGGCGACACGGTCTACGAGGGGATGATCGTCGGCGAGAACTCGCGGCCGGGCGACATGGACGTCAATCCGACCAGAGAGAAAAAGCTCACCAACATGCGCAGCAAGGGCAGTGACGAGAACATCCAGCTCGAGCCGCCGCGGGAGTTGACTCTGGAAGCCGCCCTGGAGTATATCGAGGACGATGAACTGATCGAGGTCACGCCGCAAACGATTCGGCTGCGCAAGCGGTTCCTGAGCACGTCCGATCGCAAGCGGCTCTCGCGCGAAGCGAAGCGCGAGCGCGCCTCCGGATGACGTCGTCCATCGCCCCTTTCTTCCTCGTTGTCCCACACCATTTCGCTCTGCAAGGAGAACCGAGCAATGTCGGCCATGTTCGAGTCGTCGGATCTGTCGCTGTCACCTCGACGCGATGATGACGATCTCGACGATGAGTCTCTCGACGACGAGGATGATCTCGACGACGATGACGACGACGAGGACGGCGATGATGACGACGTCGACTTCGACGATGATGACGACGAGGATGACGACGACGACTTCGACGACGACGAAGACGACGAAGACGACGAAGACGACGACGAGGACGACGACGACGACGATGACGATGAAGACGACGAGGATGATCTCGACGACTTCGACGACGAGTTGGTCGACCTCGACGACGAGTACGACGAGTCCGACGAGGAGGAGCGTCCCGGTCGGCCGGGACGCTACGAGGAGTAGTCCTCCTGGCCGGCTATCGCGCGCTCGGCGAAGGCCCACGCCGCCGCCATATTCGGTTTTCTTGATGCCCTGGCTCGACGCCCTTTCCCCCGTCGGGCCAGCGTTGCATTTGGGCGGTGCATGCGTCAACGTCAGGGGTATAAAGTGGTGCGGCGAATCCCGGCCCCCGATCGCCGCGGTCGGCCACGCGGAAGCCCTCCCACTCGTTCCCCATCCGTCGGCGCGGTCGTGACTCCAACCGAAGCCACGCAAGGCAAACCTCGCTTTCCCGCGACGCGATCGATGGTTGCGTCAGTGGCGGCCACGATGGCGCTCGCCACCGCAGTCTACGGCGCCCCGCGCTCGGCGGACGCGACGCCGGGCGACCAGACCCCCGACACTCCGCCGGCCGCTACTGCGACCGGGCGGATCGAAGGCACGGTCGAGATCTCCACGGCGCTCACGGCGAGGCGCCCGCAGATCCGCATCTACGCGGACCCGGGCTCCGGCGCGGTGCCGCCCGCCACCGCCGCGCGATGCCGTGGCCGCCGAGGCCCGCAACGTCGTCCTCTACCTCGACGGCGACTCCGCCACCGTTTACCGGCCTCGGCCGATCTGATCGCGCGCCGCCGGCACGGCAGCATCGCGCAGCACGACGAGCGATTCGTTCCGCACGTGCTCGCCGTCATGCAGGGCGCGACCGTCGACTTCCCGAATCAGGACGACATCTACCACAACGTCTACTCGCTCTCGGCCGCGGCCGGTCGTGGCGGCTTCGACCTCGGCCGCTACCCAAAGGGCTCGTCGCGATCCTGGACCTTTCCGAAACCGGGAACGGTTCAGGTCTTCTGCCACATTCATGGGGATATGAGCGCCCTCGTGCTCGTGCTCGCGAATCCCTTCTTCGCGACGCCCGATGAGAACCACCGCTACGCGATCGACGACGTGCCCGAAGGCGACTACACCATCGTCGGCTGGCACGAGCGCCTGAGGCTCCCCATCTCGCGGCACGTCCACGTCACCGCCGGACAGACCGCGACCGTCAACTTCAACATTCCATTGCCGCAGGGCGGGGCCCCGTGACGGGCGTCGTGGCGCGCCTGCGCCGGAGCTCGCTCGAGGTCAAGCTGGCTGCGTTGAGCGCGGTCGTCACGGCGGCCGTGGTGTGGATGGCGTTCTGGGGGCTCAACAACGCGACGCGCCAGAACACGCGCGACGTGTTCGCCGAGCAGCTCGCGCGCAACCAGCAGACGCTGGAAGGCCTGCAGGAGCGCAGCGCGCGCCAGATGCTGGCGACGGCGTCGCTCCTCTCGCAGGCGCCCACGTTTCAGTATTCTCTCAAGACGTTCCAGGTCGAGACGAGCCGGGGCGCGACGCCCGATCCCGCGTACGTCCGCGAGATTCAGGACGAGCTCCGCCAGCTCGCGGGCAACGTGAACGCCCAGCTGCTCGCGGTCACCGACGATTCCGGCCGCGTCTTCTCGGCGGCCGGCTCGCGAGGCGCGTCGCTGCGTCGCGGCATGCGCCTGGGGGCGGTGCGCGCCATGCAGCACGTCCTCGACCCGAATGCGCCGGCGGACTCCGGCAAGCTCGCCGTTCTCCACACCGACTCGTCGTATTTCCAGATCGCGGTCTATCCGCTCGTGCAAGACGGCTTCACCCTCGGCGCGCTCGTCCTCGGCGAACGGCTCGACTCGGGATTCGTCGCGGCCGCGCAAGCCGCGTCGGACGCGAGCGTTTTGCTGACTGCCGGAAATACGATTCTCGCATCGAGCGATCCGGCGCTCGCGCTTCCGAGCACCGCGGCCGCGCTTGCCGAGCGCGCCATCTACGACCGCGCGACGCCCGTGAATCTCGGGTCCGAGGAGTACGTCGCCGCGCCCGTCCGGCTCGGCGCGTCGCAGGACCGCGAGCCCGTTCGCCTGTGGATGCTGCAGCCGCTCACGCCGCGCGTCGCGCGCATGATGGCGCCGCTCCGAAACGATTTTCTGATCTACGGGGCGATCGCGGCGTTCATCGCGGCCGTCGGCGCGGCGTTCACCGCGCGCACCGTGCTCGGCCCGTTCCAGCGATTCGTCGCCTACATGCGCTCCGGCGCCGCCACCGAGCAGCGGCAAGGCCGGTTCGACGCCGAGCACGAAGCGGCCGAGGTCCGAACGCTCAACGAGTCGTTCAACCAGCTGATGGACTCGATCGCGGTCAAGCGGCGCGCGCTCGAGGAGCGCACCGCCGAGCTGACCGCGGCGAACGTCGTGCTCACCGACGAGATCAGCGAGCGCACGCGCGTCGAGCAGGCGCTGCGCGAGAGCGAAGCGCAGCTCCGCCAATCGCAGAAGCTCGAGGCGATCGGCACGCTCGCGGGCGGCATCGCGCACGATTTCAACAATCTCATCACCGTCATCTCCGGCTACACGCAGCTCGCGCTCATGCGCGCCGACAAGGAGAGCCCCGAAGCGGAAGATCTCCGGCAAGTCGTCGAGGCATCGGACCGCGCGGCGAATCTCACGCATCAGCTGCTGGCGTTCAGCCGCAAGCAAGTGCTGCAGCCCACGGTGCTCGATCTGGGCGAAGTCGTGAACGGCATCAGCCCGATGCTGCGCCGCATCATCGGCGAGCACATCGAGCTCGGCATCGAGGCCGAGCCGTCGCTCGCGCGCGTTCGCGCCGACCGCGGGCAGATCGAGCAGGTGCTGCTCAACCTCGCCGTGAACGCGCGCGATGCGATGACCGCCGGCGGCCACCTCACCATCGCGACGGCCAACATCGGCCGCATGGAGCGCGGCCGCACGCATCCGAGCGGCGTCTCGCTCGTCGTTCGCGATACCGGCACGGGCATGTCGCGCGACGTGCAGGACCGCATCTTCGAGCCGTTCTTCACGACGAAGGATCCGGGCAAGGGCACGGGCCTCGGCCTGTCGATGGTCTACGGCATCGTGCAACAGTCCGGCGGCTCGATCACCGTGGACAGCGAGGTCGGCGGCGGCACCGGCTTCACCATCACGCTGCCCGCCGCCGAAGTGCTGGTGGGCAACGACCTGCAGGTGATCGACGACGCGGAGCTTCCGAGCGGCACCGAGTCGATCCTCATCGTCGAGGACGCGGAGGACGTCCGCATCCTCGCGCGGCGCACGCTGGAGGAGCGCGGCTACGCGGTGCGCGTCGCGCGCAACGCGGCCGAGGCGCTCGAGATCGCGGCGGCGGGCGACGTGCGACGTGCTGCTCACCGACATCGTGATGCCGCAGACGAGCGGCCCGCAGCTCGTCGCCGAATTTCTCGCGACGCGCCGGGCGCCGCTCGTGATCTACATGTCGGGCTACGCGGACGACGCGCTCGAGCAGTACGAGCTCGATCCGAGCGCGGTGTTCTTGCGCAAGCCGTTCACGCCGGCCGGATTGGCGCGCACGGTGCGGCGCGCGATCGACGACGCGGCCAGCCGCGGCGAACGAACCGCGAGTGTGAGCAGTGCGGCGGATTGAGAGCGGGCGCCACTCGGCGAAGCGGCTCTGTGTCGCCATCCTGGCGATCGCGGCGCTGGCCGCGGCGATGCTCGCGTTCGGCGCGCGAACGGTCCACGGCCAGGTCCCGATTCTTCTCGAGGGAGTCGGCCGACGGCGAGTTCTGGTCGACGACGCCCAATTCGAACCTGCTCACGCGCAACAGCGGCCGCACCGCCGGGCTCTGCCGCGTGTCGCTGTGGGGCGCGATCGAGCCGCTGCCGGGTCTCGTCTTCTTCGGCGCGACGACGCGGCGGAGGTCGGCTCGGCGCGGGTCGACACGACCGGGGCGGAGATGTACGCCGAGCAATTCGGCGTGCGCTACGTCGCGTCGCCGGCGTTCGTCGTGGACGCGGGACGGCTGCAGCCGGTCGTCGGCACGTTCACGCCGCGCCACTTCTCGAATCGGAATCCTCTCATCGGCGCGCCCGACGGCTACTCGCTCGAGTACCCGCTCGGCGTCGAGGTGTCGGGGGAGAGCGGGCACTTCGACTACCGCGCGGCGATGGTGACGCTGCCGCCGACGCACGAGAACTACACGCCGAAGGCCGACGCCGCGACTGCGTCCCGCGATCGGCGGCGGGATCACGCCGATCGTCGGTCTGCGCATCGGCGGCTCGTTCTCGGTGGGGCCGTATCTCAACGACAGCTACACGCCCGACCAGCTGCGCAACGTCGCGTGGGCGACGTATCACCAGCGCGTCGTGGCGGTCGACCTTGCGTACGCGCACGGCTACCTGGAGACGCACGCCGAAGCGGCGCGCGGAGTCGTACGATGTGCCGGGCGCGGGTCAGCGGCGATCGTCGGCTGGACGTACTATGGCGAGGCGAAGTACACGCTGACGCCGCGCTTCTTCGTCGCGGCGCGCGCGGAGCGCAACAACTACCCGTTCATTCGGGCGTTCGGCACGAACTGGACGGCTCGCCTCACGGATTTCGTGGATGGCGAGGTCGGCGTCGGATACCGCTGGTCGAAGACGACGCTGCTCAAGGCGTCGGTGCGCGCGGACCGGTGGTGGATCGCGCCGGGCGCGACGGGGTTCAAGGGCAGGGCGGGCCGGCGTTCGCGATGCAGGTGTCGCAGGCGTTCGACGTGATGAGCTGGTTTGCGCGAGCGAAGTAGCGTCGGTTGACCGAGTCGCGAGTGCATGGCTAACTTTCCAGGCTCTGAACAAGCCCGTAAGGGCTCGTAGCTCAGGTGGTTAGAGCGCACGCCTGATAAGCGTGAGGTCGGAGGTTCAACTCCTCCCGGGCCCACTCTGGAAGTGATTCGCCCGCCTGAGGCTACCACCTCTGGCGGGCTTCTCTTTCATTGGCACGGGCGCCAGCATCGCTCGAGCCTGTTGCGCGGGCGTCGATCGTGCGCCGTCGCGGCCCGTCATCGCTTCTGCTCGAGGAGCCACGTCCAGTTCGTGATCACTTCGATCTGCGAGGTCTGGATCGGATGATCGCGCTTGACGACGAGCAGACGCTGGCCGTCGCGCGTCACGTCGTATGACACGCCCTGCGTGTCGATGAAGTCCACATCGAACGCGAGACGCGGCGGGTCCCAGCGCGGCTCCGGACCGCTCGTCACCCTCGTCTCGAACCAGCGGTGCCCGTTGCGGAAGAACAACACGCCCGAGGGCTTCCAGCGCGGCTCGATCCCGCCCCGTGCGACACCTGGCCGACCTCGCGACCGTCCGCATACGAGCGGATGAATACGTCCGGAACGCCTCGCTCGGCGCGTGTCTACGCGAGCTGCACGGTGAAGACGAGCTTCGCCGCCGCCCCAACGGTCGGTTGGACCGGCCCAGCGCTGCTGCCAGAGCATCCCCCGAGCTCCAACGACGCACCCAGCAAGACGAGCATCACTGCAGCCACATGCCGCGTCATCGCGACTCCGGATAGGGTACTTCCCGCCGTCGCAGGCGAACGACCAATTCCAAGAATGTCCTAGAGAACGTTCTAAACGCCGGACACAAACTGAGATGCCGGTGTCTGCTAGGCGCCGCTCAAGTCCACGGCAATTGAACGCTTTTGCCTACGGCCGGAATTGCGTCAGCTTGACCGCGTAGCCCCCCATCGTGACCGCCAACGGGAGCGCCACGTTAGGCGAGACGCATACGTCGACGATGCGGTTGCCATTTTGCCGCATGACGCCGTCCAGCCCCTGCACGCCGGCGTACTGACACGTCGACTCCGCCTTCATCGAGTAGGGCTGACCCGCCGAGCCGCTCGACAGATCCTCGCCCAGTTGCCATTGGCGTCCGATGAACATGCGGCCATAGGTGAACAGGAGCATCCCGGCCGGACCGAGCTGCGACAATTGCGCTGCGGGGAACGGTTCGTTCGGCGCGAGTGTCACTGTTGTGGAGTACGACCTCACGCCCACCTGGCCCACAATCCGCAACTGTGCACGACCGCTGCCCGCCGGCGACGCATCGATCTCGTAGAACCCCGACTGCGACTCTCCCACGCTCAGGATAGCGTCGTATCGGAAATGCTCCGTGCCCGCGAATGAGTACGCCTTCCATGTAAAGGGTCCGGAGACTGGACTCCTATCGCTCCCGGGTAGCGGCGCGTTGAGGGCGCTCGAAGGGGCAGTCGAACCGGCGAGCGCCGGACCCTGTTCCTGCTGCGCGAGCGGCCGAGCGACTGGGGCGGTCGGACACACGCCCACGCAGTCGCCGACGTGCGCGGGGTCGCCGGTGAGCGTCCCGGTGGCGGAGCCCTCATCCGCCGAGGTGATCTTGATCTTCCCCACCGGCGTGGTCACGCGGCGCAATACGTTTCCGGTCGCAGGATCCTTGATCTCGCGCCCTGGACGTGCAACCGCGTACTCAGCACCGACCCGCACGCCGCCGGCCGTCCCGACGTTGATGATCAGCTGGTCTCCGGCGGCGTCGGCGACCAATGCCGCTATCGCAGCATCCGATTGTGGAATCTTCGGCGCCGCCGCCGCCAGCTGGACGATGATACTATCCACTGCTGCCCGTGCCGCTTCGCCGAGGATAGTGCTACCGAAGTTCGCGCCCCAGACATCTCCGGGCCGGCTGGATACACCGCGGCTGTTATTGTCGTCAGTGTTCATCTGGGACCGCTTCGACTCGCCCTTTCCTTCGGCTACGGCCAGGATCTCCCCGGTCTTGATACCCACGACCCGAGCGTTGATCACCACTGTTGCCTTGGACTCTTTCTTCAAGCCGAACGCGATGCTGTTGTTCTCACGCTCAAACTGCGTGACGGCCCCGATAATGATTGCGTCCGTGCCAAGCAATCTCCCGAGCTTGGCGGCCGAGGAGGCATCCGCTCGCCAGTTCTGCTGGAAGTTCTGCTCGTTCAGGATACGGTCGACCTGCGCACGCTCGATCACCGTGTAGGTGCCATTCCGCGCCAGCTCGGACTCGACGAGGATGTGGATGCTTTTGCCGATGTCCACGCTGGAGCCCATGAGGGCCGTCACGGAGTTCTGCACGGTGGCGTAGTCGAAATCAAGGACGGCCACTCGCCTCCTCGCGGAGGTGGCAGGGGCGTCCTGAGCGTCAAGCGCGGGCGTGGCCACCGTAGCGACACAAAGAACTAGGGCGAGGCGCTTCATGGGACGGCTCCTGCTGTGAGTGCAACGAATATTCGCTACTGAAGGGGCAGCGTCAGTTGCGTCGTTCGCCGAACGCGCGCGCAGTCGCCGGGTCAGAAACCCGGCTGATTGCGTGGAGCAAAATAGCTGAAAGAGAACCGGTTAAGCGGGATCTCGAAACAAAGAAATCTGGCGGGTTTCGCGATTTGCTCAGCTCGGGATATTGGCGGGCTGACGACTCGTCTACGGCGCACCCCGAGCATCGTAGGCGCTGAGGCGTCCCACAGTGGGGAGCCTTCCGAGAAAAGTCAAATAAAATCTCTTCGCTCACATAACGGAAAGAGTGCCGGTGTTGGGCCGTAGGTAACCTCCCCCCGATCAAGTAGAGAGTTCTGAAGTAGATGCCCGCCGCCAGACGCGGCGGCTTTTGTGAGGACGGAGGCCTCACAGAGAGATCATCGTCGCGGCGAGCGTCGTCCTCTCGCTCCTCCTCCCGTTCCTCTTGGTACCGACCGTGCCGATGGATTCCCGTTACTCTTGGCCGTCATGTTCACTCTCCTCATTCGCGGGCGCAAGTCCCCGACGGCGATTGGCCGCGTTGCCGGGGCGGCCTCGCGTCGTGCAGCCGTTGATCAGCACAGACAAATAGCAAAAGTTGAACAGCGTCCTTGCATCGGCGACTTGGACTCCGTATGGTTGCACCGGGATCGCGGGCCGCGACCAACCCCTTACGTGATCTCCGTGTGGCCGACCGGTGTCAGCCCCTTTCTCTGATCCGCCACCCGCGGAAGGAAGCGAATGGCAAGCGCAACTCTCCGCCAAGCGGCAGTGCGCGCCGCCACTCTCGTCACGACCGCGCTTTTCGCCGCCTGCGGCGGCAGTACGAGCGAAACCGTCGTCCAGCAGACGCCCCCCACGCCGGCAATCTCGATCGTGTTGTCGGTTTCGGCGCTCGACGTCCAGGCCGGAGCGACGGGAAGCATCACCGTCACGCTGACACGCAGCGGCGGATTCGCCGGGGACGTCACGATCGCCGTCAACGGCCTCCCCGCCGGCGTCACAACGTCGACGGCGACCATCGGCGCGGGTCAGACGTCCGCGTCTGTCACGCTCAGTGCGGGCGCATCGGCCACGCCTGGCACGACGTCCGTGGTCATTCAAGCGTCGGGCAGCGGCATCGCGTCCGTGACAGCGAGTCTCGCGCTGACGATTCGTGCGCAGACCGCAACACCGAGCTTCGCGATGGGGATCTCGCCAACGTCCTTGTCGGTTGCGGCGGGCGCCTCGGGGACGGCGACGATCACCATCACTCGCTCGAGCACGTTCACGGGCCCGGTTACCCTTACGGTCGCTGGTTCGGTTGTGGGAATGACACCGACATTTTCTCCAGCGACCGTCACGGGAGGCACGGCGACGCTGACCGTCGCGCTCGCAGCCACCGCGGCTCCGGGTTCGGTTACCGTCACGATCCGCGGCTCAGGCACGGGAGTCGCCGATCAGACGGTCGCGCTCCCCGTCACGATCACCGCGGCGAGTTCCGGCAATATCACATGGCGGTCCTGCGGCCCGACGTTGGCGGCATGGCTCGCGGTGCAAGACGGCGCAGGCGCGTGGACGCGCGTCGTTGGCGTGAACGACACCTATTCATTCTCGCTGAGCTCGGGGCGGGGCGGCGTTGCCTATGTCGTCGTGTCGCCCGGAGTGGCGGTGACGACCTTGGTGGTCTATGGCACCGCGAGCGAGCTCCAGGCAATGAGCGACGCGCAATGTGGTGGGTTCGCGGGACCCGGCAAGACGGTCACGGCGGCGATCGCCGGCGCCAACCCGACCGACCTTGTGCAGACGACGCTTGGGCGGTCGCACACCAGCGTGTTCCTCTCGCAGTCGTCGACCGCGACGTTTTCCGGCGTTGGCAACGCGCCGGTCGACCTCGTCGCGTCGAATTTAGCCCAGCTGACGGTCAATCCCACCAGCTACGCGATCAAGAAGGTCATCATTCGCCGTGGCCTCACGCCCGCCGCCGGCAGCGCGCTCGCCCCCATCGATTTCGGCGGGGCGGAGGCGTTCGATCCTGTCATGCACACCGTGACTATCGCCAACCTCGGTTCAGACTCCGCCGGGGTGATCAGCTACTACGCCACGTCCACCAACGTCACGCCCACCGGCGCGTTCACGGCGCCTCTCACCGCGGGAACGGCCGCCAGTACCGGAGGCACGTTGACCTACGCGGGAATACCCGGAGCGAAACAGGTCGCAGGCGACCTACACATTCTTGTGGTGCAGTCACATCAGAGCGGCGCGACCGAGAGCCAGCGATTGGTCACCTCCGTGTTCAAGAATGCAGTGGATCAGACAGTAGCGCTCGGGCCGGTGCTCGCGGCGCCGACGGTCACCGCGATCGCCGGCACCGGTCGAGTTCAGGCCGTGATCACGCCACCGGCGGAGTACAACAGCTCCTTTGGTTTGTTACTTGAACAGTCGACTGGGCTAGGAGGTCCTCTTGTCGTCTACGGGATCTCGCAGACGCGTGCGTACGCCAGCGGGTCCACGGTCACGCTGACCATCCCAGACCTTACCGCGGTCTCCGCGTTCGACCTCAACTGGGGTCTCAAAGTCGGGGGCGTGGCAGCCTGGATTGTCACTGCTAGTGGTGGGCCCTTGCAAGCCGTCTTTGATGGATTGACATACGGGTCTGGCTATCGCCTTGGGACAATCACGCCGTAAGCCGCCTCGGTGCGGCGCTGCCCGCCTCGCCGGTCGCGGAGTGAGGCCGCCACCAATTTGCGCGCGGTAGCGGTACGGTCGCGGAGGTCAGTGCCTGAGCGACAGCTTGCGCGCCGCCACGGCCCCCGCTTCCTTCGTCATCGCTAGACCGTACTACGCTTGCTTTGAGCGGCATCCTGCTGCTCCTGCGAACGGGTCTCGTTCCAATCGAGTGCGTCCTTCGCGATGACGGCGAGCGGCCGGAGGGTGGCCCTTCGCGACCCCTTCCCACGCTTCGACGCTGCCTGCGTCGCGCGAACGGGCTGATGCCACACGATCATCTGACTCCACGGCCGAATGCCATGAGCTTTCAAGAACTCCCATGGCACACAGGTGTCCGCTCGCTGCGCCCCAAGATGCAGGGGAAGATCGTCGTAACAGCGTGACCGTGAACGTGCTGCACGACAATCTCTACTTTGACGCCCGCCGGTAGTCTCGTACGACGGACTGCTCGGGTGGTGGCGAAGCGCGTTGGCAAGCGCGCGACGTCCATGAAGTCGCGGTCCGGTCTAAGTCGAGCGTCGTTCGCGTCGACGTCGTCTTTAGGAGATGAGTTCCCTGGTTGCGAATCGGGGGCAGGGGTCGGCCTGTTCGCGCCGGTTCTGGACTGTGTCCGTTACTGTGTCCGTTCGCGGGAGCAGGCTCCGATTTTCGAGGAAGGGAATGCCGGCAGAGTGCGCGAGCTGCCGAGGGAAAGACGGCATTTCGTCGGACTTCCCGACCCCTAGTTCATCGCCTGATAAGCGTGAGGTCGGAGGTTCAACTCCTCCCGGGCCCATCTCTCAGCCCTGTGCGCACTTGCGGTGCGCCCGGGGCTGTGCTTTTTCGGTCACTGATCCCGTTGAGTGATCCCGTTCATTTGTTTCCGGTCGTCAAACGTTCGAGCGCGCTGCGCTGTGCTTCCTGATCGGGCTGTAGATACGTCCCGATCACCGTCTGTTCGGTCTTCTAACCGCCCAGGTCCTTCAACTCCCGCAGTGGGACGTCACGCAGCCGGTTGGCGAACGCACGCCGGAAACTGTGCGTGCCGATGCGGCTGCCTTCCTGGATTCCGGCCGCGTCGGCGATCGACGCCACAACAACGCCGCCATGTCTCGCGTCATCGACTCGGACGGCTCGATCGTCGACGAGAAGAGACAGACCTCGCCGGTGATCTCGGCCACCGCCTGCGCCCGCTCCAGTTGCGGGATGAGTTCCGAGTGCAGCGGGTTCCGATGATCGTACCCCACCTTGTCGACATCGGCGCGCCAATGAACCGTCTTCGCGGTGAGATCGATGTCATCCCACCGGAGCTGGCGCACACTCGCCCCGCGATGACCTGTGAACCACAGCAGGCACACGAACAGCTCGGCCGTCGCTGACATTTCCGCCGCCTTCGCGCGCACGACGGCGAACAACTCGGCCGTCATGAGTACTTAACAGACCGTTGAAGTAGGTATGACCACGGTGCCAATCAACACGTCGCGCGACAGTTGCATGTTGGCGAGCGTCAAGACGAGGCGAAGTCCGCAGCGGGCGAGCTGGTTCGTGCGGGGACACTTGGTGTCGAGGCGTCGGACAAAGGTCGCGAGGACAGCGGCGGAGGCCGCCCAGGCTTGTTTCATCGTCCCGATGCCCAGGGTGGTGCGCAGCAGGATGGACAGATTCAAACACGCGGCCTGGATCGTATAGCGTTTCAGAATATTCTCGCGACCGCGCAACGTTGTCCGTCGCGCGCCGCCGTAGTCCAACACGTGCACGAAGCTTCGCTCGGCGAATTCGCCCCGGTGCGGCATCAGCCAGCGGCCACTCGCGCTTCGGCACGTGTGTTTCGCCGCCTGCAGCGCTTGCCGTTGCTCCGGCGGCAGTTTGTCCACGCGACGATTGCTCACCGGATCCGGAATCGCCGTTCGCACGCCCGCCGTCTGCAACTCCACGAGCGCGTCCACGGCGCAATAGCCCATGTCGCCGACGAGCGTTTCAATGCGAGCGACCCGTCGAGGCTCACCCAACGCGGCATTCAGACTCTCTTCCACCTGCCGCACGCGATCCGTCAATCCCTCCGCGTCGGCTTCGTCACCCGGTTTGAGGTCGACATCGACAATCGCTCCGGTCTCCAAATCGACGACATGCTCCGGCTTGTAGATCATCCGCGTGACGCCCTTCTTGTCGGGGCCGACCTTCGCGTCGGGATCATGCGGATTCTGCCAGTCATCGTTCGACGTCGTGCGCCCGGGCCGCTTGCGGTCAAACGTGCTCACCGCCCGCGGATCGGTCGTGTCCACGCCCGCCTCCTTCGCCAACCGTTTCACGTACTGCCGATATTTCTCGCCCGTGAGCCGATGCGTCAGCGAGCGCAACGACGCATTCGCTTCGAGCACCGACGTGTCAATGGCCAGATGCTTCCCGCGGAATAGCTTCTCCTCGTGCAGCGCCACCAGGATGAGATCAAACACCTGCCCATAGACCTCGAGCGGCAGCCGCTGCCGAATCACCGTAAAGCTCGAGTGATGCGGCGTGCGCTCGGTCAACTCGTAGTGCAGGAAGGCCCGGATCGAAAACGAGTCCGCGCACCGGGCAGCGATCGCGCGCTCGGCCGGCAAGTTCTCGAAGAACCCGACCATCAGCATCTTGAAGTAGACCTCGGGATCGATCCCCGGCTGGCCGCCCTTGCTCGCATCCATGTCGTAGTACGACGCACAGAGGCGACGAACCGCGTCCCCGAACTGGCGTTTGCGCAGCACCGCATCGAGCTTCTGGTAGAACCCGGTGGCTGGCGTGGCGGGCAGATCGCTCGTCGCGATCCAGAGCCCTGGCTCCTGCGGCGTCTTCTTCCGGAACACGGGCGCGTCTCGTGTTGAGGTCGGCCCCAATTTACACTTTACTAAAGCTCTGTCCACCGCCAGTATTTCAACGGTCTGTTAACAGCGTTGTCGATCAGATTGATGACTGCTTGGCGCAGCAGTGAACCGTCACCAGAGACGACAAGGGACGACGATTCGCTCACCTCGAGCATCTGTCCTGCATCGTCGACAGCGAGCTGCACGGCCTCAGCCACTTCGTCAAAGAGTCTCTGAACCGATACCGGTTGGATGGTCGGTGAGAACTCAAAGGCGCCGGACCGAGAGAAGATTAGGACATTTTCTACTAGTACACTGAGGCGCTTGGCTTCGCGGACGATTGATGTCGCCAGCCGCTGTCCATCGCGCGCATTTTGTTCGTTCTCTAAATTCCGTCGCTGTTTTTCTCTAAATTCTGTCGCAGCGAGAGCGGGTTAGGCGGACTTCGCGCGACGGGGTGGGCTTTCCTCCTCGGTGAGGTGACGGGTCCGGTACGAGCGGCCGCGCAGCGCGAAGTGCACGCCCCGCTCGAGGAGGCGATCCAGGATCGCCTCGGCGAGGTCGCCATCATGCACTACCTCGCCCAAGGCCGCCAGCGGTTTGTTCGTCGTGAGCAGAATCGGCCGACGCTGGAGATACCGTTCGTTGATGACGCGATAGAGCACGTTCGCCGCGTCGGCAGCGTGCGAGAGATAGCCCAGCTCGTCGATAATCAAAACGTGCGGATGGAGGTACGGTGCGAGGGCTGCGGCGAGCCGGGCTTTCGTCGCCGCGCGGGAGAGCTCGCCGATTAATTCGTCCGCGCCGACGAAGCGCGCCTCGTAGCCATGTTGAATGGCGCGATACGCGATGGCGATGCAGAGATGCGATTTCCCCGTGCCGCTTGGGCCACTGAAGATCGCGTTCTTCCCCTCGCTCACGAGCTCCGGGCCCAGGTAGCTGCCGAGCATTTGGAGTTTGAGCGTCGTCTGGAAGGTGAAGTTGAAGTCGTCGATCGTGCGGAGAAACGGGAAGCGCGCTTTGCGCACCGCGCGCGTGAGGCGGGTCTCGGCCCGGTGCGCGATCTCTTCGGCGACGAGCGTCTCGAGATACGAGCGGTAGCTCATCCCGTCCGCCTCGGCGCGTGTCGCGAGGTCGGTGTACAAGCGTCGCACCGTGGGGAGATGCAAGCGACGGAGCATCCCGTCGAGATCATGGACGGGCGCGGGTGGCGTGCTCGGGCCGCGGCGGCGCCGCCGGTTCACAGGCTGTGGCGTCATGAGACGGCCTCCGTCCCGCGTGCGGCGAGGCGCACGACATACTCCGCGCCGATGAGGCGCTGGAAGAGCGCGCGTTGCAGCACGAGGCGGAAGTGGCCATCCCCCAGTTCTTCGAGCAGCGCAAAGAGGCGCTCGACGTCGCCCTTCCACGTGTGCGGGCGCTGATGAATCAGCTCGGTGAGATACCCCTCGCCCACGGGACCCAGCTCGAGAATTCGCTCGCGCATGAAGTAGAGTTTCTTTCGCGCGCCGGCGACCGCCGCGAGCTGCGCGGCGCGCTGCCCCGGCAGATAGCTCACCGTGCCGTGCGACGGGAAGCGCGGATGGATCGCCTCGTGTTTGCTCCCGGCCGTGACGATCTTCACGCGCTCGGGATAGAGCCACAGCGTCGCCGGAATCCCGCACGCCGCTGCCGGCATCGCATAGCGGATTCCCTGGTGCGTCACCATGGCAGTCGGCCCCACGGTCACCGCCACGCGCAGGCCATACTCACTCGGCACGATCGCCAGCGGCTTCATGCGCGCGTGCTCCGCGGCGAGTCGGACCGCCGGGATCTCCTTCGTCGCCCGATTGGGTCGCGTCGTGTTCACCTCGACGAGCCACTCGGCGAGCTGCCGTGGCAGATCGGTCGTGAGATCGGTGAAGCGCCGCGCGCGAAAGAAGGCGCGCTTCACGAAGCCGACGAGATTCTCGACCGCGCCTTTCTGCTGCGGCTGCCGCGGGGTGCAAAGCTCGATCGTGAAGCCGTAGTCGATCGCGACGGGGGCGAGCACGGCATTCCACACCGGCCGGCCATCCTCATGGCGCACGACCACCGTCTTCGGATTGTCGAACACCACGCGCAGCGGCACGCCACCACTCGCGGCGAAACTCTCGAGCAAACTCCGAATCAAGGCCTCGACGCGCTCATTGGGAACGAGGACGACGTGGATCCAGCGCGAGTACTTGAGCCGGTATGCCGCGAAGTGCACGGTGCGGCGCTTGTCGTCGGGCAAGCGCACACTCACTTCGCCGAAATCGAATTGCGCGAACTCGCCGGCCACGCCCTCGAAGCGCACCTGGAGCACGGCGGGAATCGTGGCGCGAACGTCGCGGAGCACCCGATACACCGTGCTCAGGCCAAGCGGCGTGCCGTCGGCTCGCAGTAATCGAGAAATCTCACCCGGCGGACACTCCGGGTCGTCGAGCACGAGCGCCTGCACGCGCGCCCGCAGCGTGTCGGTAACCCGCGGGCGACCCACGGGGCGGCTCGGCTGCTCACCCACTCGCCGCAGCATGCCGTCGGCGCTACTCCGAATCTCGGCCTCGTGCGCGATTCGCTCGATCGTACGCCGCGACACGCCAAACTGCTCGGCCACTGCGCGAGGCTTCACCCCGGCATCCAACAGCTTTTGTACCGCATGACGATCTAACATGCTGAGCATCCTCCTCGGGCCTCCGGTGACGGGATGTCACATCCCACCGTGAACGGCCCAATGAAACAGGGAGGCTCTCAGCTGCGACAGAATTTAGAGAAAAAGTGCGACATATTTTGGAGAACGCACACATTTCGCTGCGGCTGCATACTGAGTGTCTCGCCAGCGAGAAGAACTTGCGCCAGCGGCATGCGAAGCTCGTGCGAGACACCTGCGACGAAATCAGAACGGGCCGTTGCAAGAGCGAGGTCACGGCGCGCCAGCCGCGCAGCCGCGGCGAATACAAGCATTGTGGGACAGAATTAGGAGACCGAGATGCGATAGTTCTCTTTGGAGGGCGAGGGGCAGAAACACTTCGGGGAGTTGGCTCGCAGCAAGCCCAACTGTGACTGAAAGCCCCCTAAAATGCCAACGGGTCGTATGACCTCGCGGAAACAGTCGCCTGACACTGCGCCAAAGATTATATGCCCTGTGGCGTCGCGGACTTCCAGCGACATTGTGTCCAGTCTCGCGAGTTGTTTTACGGTGTCGATCGCGCCCCACTCATGGACGACCGGCTCGAACGCTATATCGGCGACATCGCGTGCGCGAGCCAAAAAGCCATCGACAGCGACTGGAGCGCCTCCAACACGGAGGAACGGCCGGCCAATACGCGGCCGTTCCCTGTTCATTTCTGCGCTGGGGCAGAAGCGTCAGCCGATTTTCTACCGACCGATGCGTGGTCGCGGGCCAAGATCGAGATCCAACGCGCGGACCAGGCCGAGTGCGCAATATCACGTTCCGGTGCCGCGCGCAATTGGTCGAGGTAAGGCTGCATTCTCGAGGCCATCTCCGAAAATCCTGGGCCCTGATGGAGCGTGGTGGCCGGCACGGCCTGGACATCGCCCACCGGGAGGTCACCGTCCCGGGCTCGAAGAACACCGAGAGTCCCGACAGCAGCTACAATGTCATTGCTCGTCGCTTTGGGCCCGACAAGAATAAGTTGGTGCGGCGCAGCATTCGTTCGTCGAGCAACGGCAACGTTGGTTCCTTCCGGCAAACGGGTGGTCGCGACAAGGGTCACCCTCCAGCCCGCATCACTCAAATTGCTGCTTGACTGAGCCGAGACCGATGTAGTTGAAAGCGCGGGAAGCCCGATGAATCCAACCGCGAGTATCGCAATGATTCGTCGCGCCAAGAAGGTCAACATGATTAGAGTCCTCCGAGTGGTGTAATAATGCCATTCTGGTAGCAGACATCCTGCACGTACACACCGTTGTGAAACCACATGTACACGTCCTCCTCGGGGCAGCTACCATTTTCGCTGCCGCCGGATCCCGACCCTTGGATGTACTGATCAGGCGGAGGGCAGGCACTCCCAGCCGCACTCGCCGCAACGTCCGTCGAAGGAACCTGTAAGCTTGGATCGACGATGTCGACGGTAAAAATGCCGAATACTGAGATTGACGTTCCCGAAAACCACACCGAGTGATTGCCCCGCGCGTACAGATCCTTGCCACAACTTGCAACAGACACCCGCCAGACGGCTTGGGCATGTCGCCAAGTACACATCGAACTGGAGTTGCACTCGCTGAGACTTTGGTAATGCAAGTCTCCTACGGTGTTGTCCTCTGACAATGGCGCCCAGTCACCCATCGGTGCGTTGTGATCGGTGATTTTATAATCGGCGTTCGTTCTGTTCTTATCGCCCAAGTAATCGAGGAAGTACGAAACCTGGGATGAGATGACGGAAGGCTGTGTTCCGCTGTCGAAGATCTCAGCATTTTGCAGTGTGGGCGTCTCGTCGAGACTTGCACCACCGGGGTTGTGCATAGTACCACCCGGACTACGAATCGTGGCAGCGATTCGATCTGCTGCGAGATCACGCGACTGGAGCCATTTTAGCAGTGATGAATCGCCCATCGCCGCTTCTAACAACGAATTGCGGCGCAACTCAGCCTCCGCAGCGGCGCCAGAACCGGTCCGTCCAGTCGTGTAACGGCGAGCCTTGGATAGCCGTGCAGTTGGCTCGAAGTCGATCCTGCTGGGGAAGCCGATGGTGCCGTCCCCGAGTCAGTGCAAGACGTCGTGAACAACAGTGGTACCAGCCATGACGCGAAGAAGTGGATCTTGAGGGTAGAGCGTTCAGATCTGAGGGGTGGGCGCATCTCGCCGTCTGAGGGCGTAGAGGACAACTCAATTGGTTGCGATACCGTCGGCGCGACGTCGCTGCCAGACACGCGGCAGCCAGTCCGCGATCGCGCACGACGTCCGAGACGCCGGGGCCGCGATGAGATCGATCAAGTAGGCCTCGGGCTCGACGCCGGCTTGTCGGCAGTTCTCGAGCACCGTGAACAGATTCGCCAAGCGCGGCCCGGCGTCCGGATGCCCAATGAACAGCCAATTGCGCATTCCAAGCTTGAGCGGGCGAATCGCATTTGTCGACCGGATTGTTGTCGAGCGAGGACCGGGGCGTCGTTACGCACCGCGTCAACGGCGCGCGCTGCCCCAGCACATACCCGAGCGCCGTCGCCAGCGCCGTTTTCGGGGGCAGTGTCACGATCTCCGACGCGGCGCGCGTGAAGAGCATTGTGAGAACCGGCATACTAAATCGCTCACGCCACTGGGCGATGCGATCCCGTGTCGCCTCGCGCCGCGGGGCGTCGTCGGGGAGGCGGCTCATCACACGCCGCGCCCGCGCGTCGATGCGAAACAGCCGATCCATTCGCGCGAGATACCACGTCGCGCCGTGCTCCCCCGCCTCGACGGCCTCGGCGACGTAGCGCCGCGCATGCGCCCAACATCCCAGATGGGTGATATGCTCCGGCAGCCCGAGCGTCTCGAGCCCCGCCGCGCCGTCCGTCTGCACGACGCCGCGATACCGCGCCCCGCGTAAGATCGCGCTCGGTTCCGCCGGCGATTTCGTCGCGCGATAGTCGAACCACACCAGGCCATCGCGCGCCGCATCCGGACTGCGTGCCCGATACGCCCAGACCGTGGCCGAGCGCGCGGCTCCCGGCCGCTCTGGATCGCACACCTCGATCGGCGTGGCGTCGAGATGCACATATCCGCTCGCCAGCACCTCGCGCTTGAGCGTCTCCACCAGCGGCGCGACGCGCGCATCGAGCTGCGCCATGAGCGACACTTGTGTCGTCCGCGCGAG
>CAVPIP010000008.1:0-377831 GCA_963705025.1 uncultured Gemmatimonadaceae bacterium
AGGCGTCGTGCGAGAGTTGCCCGTCGTCGTTTTCCGGGACGCGATGCCGACACCGCCCCGACAGATCGTCGCCAGCGCCACACGCACTGTTCCGAACGGAGGCGCGATGGTCGCGCGACAATTCAAGGTGCGCGGAGCAAGCGATGACGACAATCGACCGAGGGCCCGCCAGCGAAAGCGACAGCGAGTTGCCGCTCGTGGTGAAGGGCACGATCGACGTGTGACGATACGATTCCGGTGGGTCGCAGCGGCCGCGCTGGCCATGGCACCGTCGGTCGCCTCGCCGCTCGCGGCGCAGAGCTCGGCGCGCGAGGTGCGGCTCGCGGCCGCGCGCGACACGACAATGAGGATTTTCGTATCCATTCGCGAGCGACGCTTGCGTGTGCTCGACGGCGCTCACGATACGTTGCTCGTGGCACGCGTCGCCGTCGGCTCGGGCGGATCGGTGGCGTACGGCGGCCATCGCTGGACGTTCGAGACACCGCGCGGAGTGCATACGGTCGTGAGCAAGGATTCGGCGCCGGTCTGGATCCCGCCCGACTGGCACTACGTCGAGGTCGCGCGCAAGGAGCATTTGCGAATCGCGTGGCTGCGCGGCGACACGACCGTCGTCTTTGACGACGGCTCGCGGCTGATCCTCGAGGCCGGCTCCGCTCGCTTCGTCACCGAGGGAGGGTCCGACGCCTTCGCGCGCGGCGAGCACGTCGTCATCGACGACGTGCTCTTCGTTCCGCCGGTGGGCAGCGACAACCGCAAAGTGCCCGGTGAGCTCGGCCAATTCCGTCTCTCCATCGGCAACGGGGTCGGGATCCACGGCACGCCGGATGCCGCGTCCATTGGCAACGCGGTCACGCACGGCTGCCTGCGCTTGAGCGATCCCGACATCGAGTGGCTCTACCGCCACGTACCGGTCGGGACTCGCGTCTACATCGACGACTGAACGATGTCGGCGAATCCCCCACCCGCCCGTGGCGCTCGCCCGACTCTCCGGCGTGGGAGGACCGCGAACATTCAACGTGCGGCGAATCGCCTACTCGGAGAGACCCATGTTCAAGAAGATTCTCGTTCCACTCGATCGTTCGGTGATTGCCGAACAGGCCGTCGGTCAGGCTGCCCTCATCGCGCGGCGTGCGCATGCTGCGATCGACTTGGTGACTGTGCACGTCCCTTTCCCGTTCGCCGGCTTTTCCAACGAGCCGTGGGATGACAGGGAAGCGGCAGCGGAGGCGAAATATCTCGAGACGATCCGGGCAGAGCTGCGCTCAGGATCCGACGTATCGGCAACCTATGTCGTGCTGAACGGCGAACCGGCCGACCACATTCGCCTGCGCGCGCTCGACGTCGGCGCCGATCTCATCGTGATGACGACGCACGGCCGGACCGGCTTCAGCCGCCTCTGGCTCGGCAGCGTTGCCGATTCCGTGATCCGCCACTCGACCGTCCCCGTGCTGCTGCTTCGGCCGGCGAAGTCGTCGCGTGGACCGACGGCAGCGCGCCATCCGTTCAAACGGATTCTCGTCCCGCTCGACGGATCAGCCCTCGCCGCCGACGCGCTCGGACCCGCAACCGATCTCGCCGGCGCAACCGGCGCCACGTTGGCCCTGCTTCGCGTCGTTCTGCCGGTGCCAATGGTGACGGCGTACGACCCGGCGATTCCGCTTGCCTATCAGCCGATGATCCCGGATGAACAGGCTACCGCGGGCCTCGCGGCCGATGCTCGGCGTGACATCGAAACCATCGCGTCGCGTCTGCGCGGAGACACCGGCCTGAACGTGTCGGCGAATGTGGTCGTGGGCGGCCAAGTCGCCGACGCGATCGTGGAGTTCGCGCAAACTCACGATGTCGAGGCCATCGCCATGTCGACACATGGGCGCGGCGCGACACGCTGGCTCCTCGGAAGCGTCGCCGACAAGGTGCTGCGCGGCTGCGGGCTGCCAGTGCTCCTGCGTCGCCCACCTGCGGTTTCCGCGCGCGACACGGAGCTCACCGAGGCCGATGTCGCCGCGGAACTTCCCGCTGTTGGCGGCTTGCCGTAGCGGTCGGAATGGTCATCACTGACTCACTTTGGGAGTTGGCATATGACAACGCAAATTGGCCAGGTCGCCAGCGACTCGGCGACCACGGCAGCCGCCGTTGACTGTCCGCGCCTCCTAGTCGCGACCGCGGGTGAGCCGGAAACGCGCGGCGCGCTGTTGGTCGCGGCAGCCTTGACCGAGCGCGACGATGCCCAGGTGATGGCGCTCGGGGTCGCGGTCCCGTTTCCGCACCAACTCTCAGGTATGATGTCGATGAAAGCACCGTCGGAGATTGACGAGGAAGCCCGGCGGCACACGACCGAGCGGCTTCGGCGCAGTCTTCATGGCGTGCCGGCCGCCGACCGGTGGACCAAGCAAGTTCTGGTCGGACTTCCCGCCGATACGATCGCCGACTCGGCCGCCGCCTGGCGCGCTTCGATGATCGTATTGGGGATCGGTCGACATGGTCGCGTCGACCGCGTGTTCGGACGTGAGACCGCGGTCTCCGTCATTCGGCGCGCGTGCGTGCCCGTCCTGGCGGTACCGCCAAGTGCTCGCGGACTGCCACATCACGCGCTCGTCGCAACTGATTTTACGCCGGCAAGCATCGCGGCGGCCGGGACCGCGGCCGCGCTCGTCGCCGGCATCGGCGTCGTCACGATCGCGCACGTCTGCGCGTTCGCAGGCGTAAAATCTCACGCGGGGGACTTGGTGGACGTCTACCGCTCGGGCGCACAGGCCAAGCTCGAAGAGGCTGCTGAAGAGCTGCGAGTGCGCACCGGCGTGCAAGTCGAGAGCGTGATGCTCGACGGCGACCCGGCAAAAGCACTTCTGGCCTACACCCGCACGACGGATTGTGACTTGATCTCGCTTGGCGGACACGAACAAGGGCTGATGGATCGAATACTCTTGGGCAGCGTGCGGACGCAGGTGCTTCGTGGCGCTCGCTGTTCGGTCCTCGTCGCGCCACCGCGGACACGGGCCTGACGAAGGCTCTCGGTTTGCCGGCCCGGCTGTCCGACAAATCCCCATCGGGGATTCTTCGAAGACACCGGCGCGTTTGACCGACAGACCGCGGTCCCCCGATCCCGCATTGTCAAATGCGGCTCACGTCTGGCGGCGACGCGACAACGAGTCGACCCCGCCGCGGACAAAACCCTCGGGGGAACGATGATCAAAACTGATGGGCAGCTTCAGAAGGACGTGATCGACGAGCTGCGTTGGGATCCAGCCGTCGGCAATGCGGAGATCGGCGTCGCCGCCAAGAGCGGCGTCGTGACCCTCACGGGACAAGTGCCGACATTCGCCAAGAAGTACGCGGCCACTCGCGCCGCCGAGCGCGTCGCCGGCGTCCGTGCGTTGGCGGAAGATCTCAAGGTGGTTCTGCCGTCGTCCTACAACCGAACGGATACGGACCTCGCGCACGCCGTGGCCAGCACGCTCACGTGGGACGTTCAGGTCCCGAACGAGACGGTGAAAGCGCGCATCGAGGACGGCTGGGTGACCCTCGACGGAGAGGTGGAATGGCAGTACCAGTGCAACGCCGCCGAGCGCGCGGTGCGCAACCTCACCGGCGTCCGCGGCGTGAGCAACCTCATTCTGCTCACAAAGCATGCGTCCGTGACGGACGTGAAGGGCAGGATCGAGAGCGCACTGAAGCGACATGCGGAGCTCGACTCGAAGCAGATCAGCGTCGAAGCGGTGGATGGACGCGTGACGCTTCGCGGAAAGGTGCGCTCGTATGCCGAGCGGCAGGATGCGGAGCTCGCGGCTTGGTCCGCGCCGGGAGTCTCCAAGGTCGAAGACGAACTGACCGTTCAGATCTGATGGATCCCAGTCACGATGTTTGACGCGCCCGGGCAACCGGGCGCGTCGCGCATTCCCTCACGATCTCACCATGAGAGCGCCGACTGCCGCGCCCACGCCGAATCGACACGTTGAGTCGGGTACGCGCATGCCGCGCAGAACCCGCAAGAAGTGTCAACGCGGGAGGAACTATGTTGAATCGCTGGAGAACCAGTTGCGCCGCAGCAGTCGTCGCGCTCGGCTTGACGCTGGCTCCGATTTCCCAATCGGCCGGTCAAGCGACGCCGACGAAGCCGACGGCGGATACCATCAAGAAGGCGCCGGCGGCCCCGGCGAAGCACATCGCGATCCATAAGGACACGATCAAGAAGAACACCCGCACCGAGCCGGGAGACATCTGCCTGCCGCTCCGCTGCGGCATCGACGACGACTCGGTCGCTCGCGCCGTCGCGGCCGTCCGCGCCGAACAGTATGACCGTGAGGCGTATGCGCGAGAGGCGCAGCAGCGCCTGGATTCGATGGAGATGGCGGCTCGCGTTCGCGACGCGGTGGAACGTCTGCGCGCCAGGATAGTCTCGGAGCGTGAGCACGCGCGCCTCGACTCGATCGCTCGCGCCGAAGCAGCGGCACGAGAAGCCGAGCTCGCGCGCGCACGAATGCTGGCTCGCGGGATGTATGTTGGCGTGGCTGGTGGCGCGAGTGCGCCGCAGCGCGCGCTTCGCAACGGCTACACCGGCGGCTGGAACACGACAATCCCGGTGGGCTGGGACGCGAGTGATTCCCCGCTCGGATTCCGTGCCGACCTGGGCGTCGACCACCTGAACGGCACGCGCCTCGAAGACCCGTATGCCGCGACGACGGCGGCGAGCGGCGACATCACGATCTGGTCGCTGAACACCGACCTCAAGCTCCGCGCGCACACGCCGGGCACCCCGTCGCGCTCCAACGTCTATGCGCTGGGCGGTATCGGCGTCCATCGCGTGACGCAGGGCGTGTACGGATCGGCGGGAGTCAACGCCGGTCAGAACCTGTCATTCGAGAACGCGAAAACATCGTTCGGCTGGAACGTCGGCGCCGGCGTCTCGATGGCGTGGGGACCCGCGGAGTTGTTCGTCGAATCGCGGTTCATTCAGGTCAAGTCCGATCTGGCTTACCACATGAACGGCGGCGTGGGCACCTACACCAGCTTCACCCCGATCGTGATCGGGTTGCAGTGGTTCTGAACGCTCGATGCGCGGTGGGCGCCGACGACGGCGCCCACCGCGTCGCGCCGCTCTCACGACTGTCTTCACAGACGAGACCCACGATGCGCAACGCTGACCAGCAGAGTTCGACGGAACGCGCCTTTCTTCGCGAGCTGCCGGGAGGCGGCTTTGCCGCGATCGACATCTCGGTCGACGCGCCGCTGTGGCGGCGTCCCACATACCGCGGCACGCTCACCATCGAGCGTCGCGCCAATTGGCGCGCGGCGGGACACCCTCCTCCGGTGATTGGAAGCGCCACCGGGCCGACCGCGGAATCCATCATGCGCCAGCTGCTTCCGGTCGCGCAGTCCAACGTCGCGATAGCCACCGCGCTCTGCTCGCGCGACGGACGTCGGACGGCGGCTGTCGTGGGCAGACCAGGCATCCGCGCTCCGGCCTGAGACTACTCGTCCGATGGTGCCTCCGGAGCAAGCTCGCCACGCATGAGCGCGCGTTCGGCGAGCCGCTTCATCCGCGGGTCCTGATTCTTGCGCAGCGCGCGAACATTCCGGCGCGCGCGGCGGCACGCCATCGGCACGAAGATCCGCGCGCAGTCGATATGCGCATCCGCCTCCGCCACGCTGCCGACGCGCTCGATCTCCCATGTGGTCCGCGACAATACGGCGGTCGCGAGAAAGATGTCGATCGCCGCGTTCGCCATGCGTTCCTGCAAGAACTGTTTGTCGATGATGCTCTTGCCGTGGCGGAGGAGCACCACTCGAACGGCAAGCGCGAGATCGTGAACGACCTTCGCAACCATCTGGGCTTCTTTTTCGAGCGTCGCGTGTACCTGCTCGAAGCGAGGCGTCACCACCGTTCGCTTCACGCTCTCAGCGATGAAGCTCCCGATCGCCGCCACGGAATGAATCGGATCTTTCAGCGCGGCGCCCGCGGCTCGCCATTGGTCGCCGGGCTCCTGCAGCGCGGTGAGCGCGATCAGCGCGCGCAGTATCTCGTTCGTGCCTTCAAAAATGAGATTGATTCGCGAATCGCGGAGCGCCTGTTCGTATGGGTATTCCTTTGAGTAGCCGATGCCGCCCGCGATCTGCATCGCCTCGCTCGCCGCGCGATACGCCAGCTCCGATGCAAACACCTTGCAGGCGGCAGTCTCGAGCGAGAAGTCGACGCCGCCTCGATCCACCATGTCGGCCGCTAACAACACCGCCGAGTCGGCCGCGTACACCTCGGCCGCCAGCACGGCGAACTTGCGCTGGATCATCTCGAACGAGCCGATCGGCTTGCCGAATTGCTTGCGTTCGCGCGCATACGCCAGCGCGATTCCCATGATTCGCCGCGCGCCTCGGGCCGACCCGGCCGCCAGGCCGAGGCGTCCGGAGTTGAGCACCTCGAGCGCAATGTGAAAGCCCTGCCCCACGTCGCCCAACCGGTCTGCGACCGGCACGCGTACGTCCTCGAACGACACCGCCCGCGTGTCCGACGCCTTGATCCCCATCTTCTCTTCGCGCTTGCCCAGCCGCACGCCCTCGGCGTGCGCGTCGACGATGAATGCCGTGACGCGCTCCTTGATCACGCCCTTCACGTCGGTGGCCACCTTGGCGAACACGGTGAAGATGTCGGCGTAGCCGGCGTTGGAGATCCAGATTTTCGACCCGTTGAGCACGTAGTGCGTTTCGTCCGCACTCAGCATGGCGCGGGACGTCATCGCCTGCGCGTCCGACCCCGAGCCGGGCTCGGTAAGGCAAAACGCCGCGATCATCTCGCCGCTCGCGCACTTCGGCAGATACTTCTGCTTCTGTTCCTCCGAGCCGAAGAGCACGATGCCCTTGCACCCGATCGACTGGTGTGCGCCGAAGTAGACAGCCAGTGCCGGATCGATGGCGCCAATCTCGCCGAAGACGCGAGTCGCGACTTTCGATGATGCGCCGAATCCGCCGTACGCCTCCGGAATGGCTCACACCCATCACGCCGAGGTCGCGCAGCCCGGTTCGCACATCATCCGGAAACGCGCCTTCTCGATCGAATCGCGCCGAATCGACGTTGTCCGCCGCCCATTCACGCAGCGAGTCCAACACCAAACGCAGCGACTCCCGCTCGTCATCGGGGAGGGTCGGATAGGGGAGGACGAGCCCCTCTCGAATCTCCCCGAGAAACAGCCCCTTGATGAACGAGGGATTGAGGCCCGGTTGCGCCAGGTGCGGAGTGCCGCTGGCGGAGACTGCCGTCGTCATGATTCGTCCGTTCCGCGCAGCGCTCGGCGCCGCCGCTCGCCCTGTGATCTCGTCGGCGTGGATGCGGAACAGCGCCTGTCGATGCGGCGTTGCGTCCGCGTCGCTCAGCGCGTCGGCGTCGATCGTTCTGACCACCGCGACGGCGGCATGATAGTCTTCTCGATCGCGCTCCGGATCCAGAAAGTAGATCGTGCCGCGAACCACCACGCTCCGCCAATCGAATCGACTCTCGACTTCGTCGACCTCGAAGGCGACCCACGGATGGTGCTTGACCGTGGCGAGCTTCGCGCCTGGCGACGTCCGGACGTAGAGCCAACCGTCGGCATAGACGTACGAGATCGGCTCGATGTCGACGCGATCGTGAAATGTGAACGCGAGCCGACCGACATGGTGGCGCTCGAGCAGCGCGATCGAATCGTCGCGCGATAACTCCGAGAAGACTGGTTGCCGGTGGGTCGTCATGATTGCATCCGGTTCAGCCGTCGTGCGACGACGCCTGGGGAATGATGAATGTGAACACGCTGCCCTTCCCGAGCTCGCTCTCCACCGAGATGCGCCCGCCATGAGCCTCGACGATGCCTTTCGCGATCGAGAGGCCCAAACCAGATCCGCGGTTTCGCGCGCCCTCCGATGACTGCCAGTACCGGTCGAAGACGCGCGGCTGACGCTCCGGGTCAATGCCCGTTCCCGTATCGCTGACCGAGAACGCGACGCCGCCGTCGCGCGACTCGGCGGCGATGACGACGCGCCCGTCACGCGGGGTGAACTTGATCGCATTCCGCACCAGGTTGCCGAGCACTTGCACGATGCGCGCGCCGTCGGCACTGACGAGCGGCAGGTTGGTCGGCAGGCGCGCGTCGAGCCCAATTCCGTGCCCGCCCGCTTCGACCTCGAACATGTGTAGCGCCTGCAGTGCGAGCTGCGACGGCTCCTGGGGCGTCACGTGCAGCGACAACCGCCCGCGCTCGATGTTCGCGACGTCCAGCAGATCTTCGATCAAGCGGTTCACCCACTCGGTGGATTCGCGGATCGTCGCGAGCAGCTCGCGACGGGACGCCTCGTCCGCCGGCGGATTCTCCTCGAGCACGCGCGCACACATGGCGATCGCGCTGATCGGGTTGCGCAAGTCGTGGGAAACGACGCCCAGGACTTCGTCGCGCGCGCGGTTGGCGTCGCGCGCCGCGTCATAGAGGCGTGCATTTGCCAACGCGGTCGCGGCGCTGTGCGCGAACTTCTCGGCCAACGTGCGCCGTCCCGCGTCGAAGCCCGTGTCGTCCGTGCGAATGAGCGTGAGCGCGCCGAACGTCTCGCCCGCCGCATGCATCGGCAGAATGAGCAGCGATCGGGCACCCAGGGCGCGCCAGTGCGGAATCGCCTCGGGATCGGCGTTGCCTTCGAGCCAGTCCTCGTCGACCGCATCCACCAGCTCGCGGCGGTTCCGGCGCACCGCATCCACGATCGGCGACGGCGAGTCCTCCGTCAGCGCCTGGCCCTCGAGGGCGAAGAGCGCTGGGCTCAACTCGGTACGCTGTCGAGTGCTCGCGATTCGCCGAAACGCGTCGCCCGACCCAACCAGGTCGAGCAGGCATGCGTCGGCCAGGCGCGGAATCGGCAGATCGACGATCGCCCGGAGGGTCGCGTCGACAGCCAGCGTTTGACCGAGCTCGTTCGCCGCCGCCCCGAGAAAGCGCTCGTCTTCTTCCGCACGCTTCTGATTCGTGATATCGCGAAGCACCACGGTGAACAGCAGGCCGTCGGGCGTCACCAGCTTGGAGATCGAGGCCTCGGCGGGGAACTCGGTGCCGTCCGACCGCAGCCCGAAGATCTCGCGGCGCTCACCCATGCGACGCGCCGTCGTCGGCGACTTCGCGAACCGCTCCAGGTGGCCGTCGTGCGACGCACGAAACCGCGGCGGCAACAGCACGGCCAGATGTCGCCCGATCGCGTCCTTGGCGGCATACCCGAAGATTTCTTCGGCGCCTCGATTGAAGTGGACGATTCGCTGCGTGTGGTCGACGCTGATGATCGCGTCGGCCGCGATCGCCAGAATGCCGGCGAATTTTTCCTCGTCCGCTCGCGATGCTTCGGTCTCGCGGTGCTGAACGCCCAACCGCGAGCGGAGGTACACCTGCTGCGCGATGAGCAGCGCAATTGCCACGCCTGCCACGAGCAGTGTTGCGCCCAGAATCACACCTCCGACAAGATCCCCAGTTTGAGCGCCAACTGCACGTAGTCCGCGCGGTGGGTGAGACCGAGCTTTTCCTGAATGCGCTGTTTGTACGTGTCGACCGTCTTGGGACTGATGAACAGCTTCTCGCCGATCTCCGGCGCCGAGTACCCCTGAGCCACGAACCGGAGCACGTCGCGCTCGCGCTGGGTGAGCTTGTCGAACCGCTCACGCTCGGTGGCAGCCGGGTCCTTCTTGGTCAGATTCTTCGCGAGCACGCGCGCAGCCGACGGACGCACATACGTGTCGCCGTGCGCCACGGCGCGAACGGCATCCACGAGCTCTCGGTCTGCCGCGCTCTTGACGAGATACCCGGCGGCGCCCGCTTCCAGGAGAGGGATGAGATACTCCTCCTCCGAGTGCATCGTCAAAATGATCACGCGCGCCGTGAGGCCTTTGGCGACGATCTCCTTCGTCGCCGACGTGCCGTCCAGCTCCGGCATGTCCAGGTCCATGACGACGACGTCGGGCTTGAATCGCTCGGTCATGGCGATGGCTTCGCGGCCGGTCTTGGCGTCGCCAATCACCTCGATGTCCTTCGCCGAGCTCAGCACGGCGCGGAGCCCCGCGCGGACGACGGCGTGGTCGTCGGCGAGTATAACCCGGATCAGATCGCTGGTCATCGTTCTCCTAATGTACGGCGGTCGCCCCGGTGTCCAGAGAGACCGAGGCGGAAATTGTCGTCCCACCCTCCGGGGCAGTCTTGATGGCCAACGAGCCATCGATGAGAGTCATTCGCTCGCGCAGCGACCATAGGCCGCGCCCTTCGCGCCGCCGCTCGGCGGCGGCGAGGTCGAACCCGACACCGTCGTCGTGGACTTCGAGGGTCACGGACGACCGTTCAACGAACAGCACGATCTGAATCTGCCGCGCCGAGGCATGCCGCGCCGCATTGCGCACGGCCTCTTCGGCGACCCTATACAGCGCCGCCGCCACAGGCGCCGCGAGCCGTCCGGCGACCCTGTCGACATTCACGTCGATATCGATTCCGCTGCCGTGCGACGCGTCGCGTGCGAGCTTGCGCAGCGCCGGCTCGAGCCCGAGTGCATCGAGCACCGCCGGATGCACCGCATGGGAGAGTTGTCGCACTTCTTCCAGAATCGCTTCGGCGGATTCACGGGCGGCGAACAACCGTTCCGCCAGCAGGGGTTCCGTGGCGTCGCGCGCTGCGACAAAGAGCTGGAGTTGCAGCGCGGAAATGTGCTGCGCGATCGAGTCGTGAAGCTCTCTCGCCACCGCGGCTCGCTCGCGGTCGCCCGTGGCGATCACTTCGGCCGCGAGCGCTCGCATCTCCGCTCGATCGGACGCGAGGCCGTCGAGCAGAACGTTGAACATCGAGCCGACGCGCAGGACCTCCGTATCGGCAACGCTCGATCGCTCGACACGCGCGCCAAGGTCACCCTGCCAGACCCGCGCGGCGACGACCTCGAGATCGCGAATCGGCCGTAGCGCGACGAACACCAGACCGAGGTGCACGCCCAAGACGACGGCGATACCAGTGGCGGTGACGGCGCTGATTGCACCACCCGACAGGAGCCATGCCGCGAGCAGCACGACGACCACGAACACGTTCGCGCCGACGACCTTTACGGCAAGCGGTGCGCGGAGCGCGGCGAGCCGCACGGGCACGCGCCCATCCCTCTCGCGCGCCGGCGCGCGCTCGATCGCGACCGGTCTCTCCTTTCGCTTCAGTGTCACTCGAACTGGAAGAGCCATGATAGCATCGCCGTTTGCGGCGGCCTCCGCGGGATGGAGTCTAGGACGCTTCGGGCGCCGGCCATGTCGGAAATGAGAGGAAAAAGCGGCGGGGAATCCCTTTCAACGTGTCAGGGATTCCCCGATGCGACCGCAGCGGTCGCGACGAGAGGCCTATGGCTGGCCGAGACCGAGCGCCGTCGCGATCGCTTTGCCACCGACGGTCAACTCGAAGTTCACCTTCACTTCGTCGCCTGTCTTGAGCCGGCCGAAGATTGCCGTCGGCGGCGAGATGCCGTAGTCCGTCATCTTGATGGGGACCATGCCGGTCGCTTTGACCGTGCCGTCGGCAAGCCGCGACGCGACGACGTCCATTTCGATCTTCCTCTCTTTGCCGGCCACCGACAGCGTTCCGATCGTGTGGAGCGTGAACGTGTCTTTCGCCTCACCCGGAGCCGCCTCGAACGTTGCGAGGATGTAGCTGACATCCGGTGTGGCGTCGGCGTTGAGCGCCTTGTAAAGGTTGTTGTCCATCGCGCCGTGGCCGCACTTGAGTGACTTCACCGCGACCTTGACCTCGACGCGCCTGAGCGCCTTCGGGGCCGCCGAGCCGAGTTGCGCGGCCGCCGCGGCATCGAGATCGATCGCGGCGTCCAGCTTCTCCGCTTTGCAGCTCCAGCCATGAAGATTGGAGGTGCCCTCGATCCACAGCTTGCTGTCCGGCGACACCGCGACGCGCGCGGTTTCCTGGGCGCCGGCGACTCCGGCGATCATTGCAAGCAGCGCGACGGCTGCGACGTGGGCTCTGGTCATCCTTTCCTCCCGAAAAGTCCGATGCGTGCCCGAGGCCAGTCGGCGTCGCACGTTGCATCGATCTGTGCATGAACATCGGGAAGGAGGCGCCGGCGCTCTGTCGGGGAGTCGAACGAACTTTTGTCAGTTGCTTGCGGCGACTCGTGTGGGAGAAACACTGACAGCGCCGCCCCATCCGCGCCGCATGGGACGGCCGCGAGCGGTTCCTTGATGGCGCGTCGCAGGGGCCAATCCGTCGCATGTCGGGGATTCCGGCGAGACGCGCTCGCCGGCATCATCGTCGGCACCGTCGCGACGCTCCTGGCCGGTGCTCTACTGATCGTGATGGGAATCGCCGGCCTCGGAAGCGCGATCAAGTTCATTCCGCATCCCGTGATCACGGATTCACGAGTGGGATCGCGGTCATCATTCTGTCGAGCCAGGTCAAAGATCTCTTCGGCCTCCATCTGGGAGCAGGGCCGGCCGAGTTCCTTCCCAATGGAAAGGCCGCATCTCATCCTGTGAGATGCGGCCTTTGTCTCCCAGTCGACTCCGGTTCCGGCCGCACAGCCCGATCAGCGTTGCGACGGCCAATGCATGCTCACGCCTTCCGGTCGAGACACTGCGTGAAGTTCGGATTGTTCTGCTCGGCCGTCACGATGGGCAGGTTCACGTCGGTGCCGTAATCGCCACCACGATAGTGCGTACCCACGGGGAACACGGTGTCTTCGCTCCTTCCATACTGCCGAATCAGGCGGCGCATGTCGCCGAGACGCTGACCACGCGAGAAAGTCCAGAACGCCTTCTCGCGGAACAGCAGATCGAGACGCGAGTCGGGCGTGCCAGGGTCGGCGAACGGCGCCATGACCGGCGTGGTCACCGTACCGATCGTTTGCGGCGTCGCGCGAAGCGTATTCAGCGTCGCCAGCATCCCCGCCGCGTCCCCTGCCTTGAGCTTCGCCTCGGCCTCGATCAGGCGCGCGTCGATGCCGTTCACCACGGCAATCGGCGTTTCCTCATCATAGAGGGTCGTCGTTCGCGAAAACGTCAGTCCATCCTGGGACCGGGTCGTGTCCGGCTTGCCCTTGACCGTCGCGACGCTGTACGAGGCCGGGATCCGCGGGTCCTTCGCCGAGAAGAACGGAATGTTGTTCTTCACGAGAAGACTGTGGGAGTTCCCCTCCAAGCTGTCGCCCACGTTGTATCGCCTCGCACTCGGATTCTGTCCCCAGATCGTGTTCGTGCCCGATGTCAGTGCGAACGTGTGGTTGTAGCTATACGTCGTGGGGATCCCGGCGACGAGCGCGCCCGCCTCCGCGATGTTGTTCAAGCCGAGCAGCGCGCGTGCCTTGCCGAGCTTGAGCGCATTCCCGATCGTTTGGTCCGTGCCGACGACCGCGAGGCCGGAATCGAACGACGCGACTGCGACGGTGAACACTTCCGCTCCGGTCAGCGGTTTGCCGTACACCAGGTTGTCCGTCGACGCGTCGCTGAGCGGAATGCCGTTGCAGAAATCGGACGCCAGCTGCATCTCCGCGAAACCGCGCGCGAAATACAGCTCGGCGATGTTCACTCCAGCGGTCGGCGCATACTTCTTGAGCGCGGCGATCGCCTGGTTCGCTGAGAGTCGCGCGCGATACAGCGAGCGGAGTTGATTCGTGATCGACGAGTTGTCGAGTTTGATCTGGCGCTCGTCGGTCTCGTCGTTCTGCACGAATGTGGAGCTCGTGGCCCATTCGTCGGCGAGCAGGCCGCCGAACAGCCACGTGCTCTCCGAGCCGGCCGTGATGGACGCGAACCGGTCGAGCGCGCCGACGCGAAGCGCTTCGGCGCCGTCGGGGCTGTCGACGTCGGCGGGGTTGATGATGTCCGGGTCGTGCGCCTCGAGCAGCGTCTCTCGCGCGTTGCATCCGGCGAGAGCGGCGCACGCGATCACGGCGCCAAGTTCAAGCGCGCGTCGCGCCTGATGAGAAGATCGTCTCATGGTAGGGTCGCTCGCGGTTAGAAGTGGACGTTGAGGCGAAGAATGAAGTAGCTCGGCGGACCAAGCGTCTGGAATTCGTCTGGACTGTCCCCGGAGTCGCCGGCGGTTCGATCGATCTCGGGATCGACGCCGCGGTATTTCGTGTAGACGCCAATGTTTCGCGCGGCAAACGTCAGCGACGCATCGCGACCGCGGAACAGGCGCGACGAAAGCCGAGGACCGAGCGAATACGTCGCGGTGATCTCACGCAGCTTCCAGAACCAGCCCGGCTGGAAAAATCCATCGAGCGTCTTGGCCGGATTGTCGCGCGTCGCCACGACCATGGCCTGGTCCTCGAACGACGCGTCGGGATTCATCAGCCCGTTGCAGTTCTGACGGCTGACGCAGCGAATGCGCTCGGTGTTGTTGTACCAGAGGTGGCCGCCGCGATAGTCGACGAGCGACGTCAGTCGCAGCCGGCGGTTGAAGAGATCGAGGCCGGTGTTCCACGTGAAGGTGTATCGCGGCTCACGATACCCTCGGAAGATCACGGAATCTCCGACGAAGACCTCGTTTTTCGCGGGGTCGGCGTTGTACGTGAGAATGCCGTCGCCGTTCTTGTCCTGCCATCCCGTGATCGGACGTGCCCACAGCCCGAAGATCGGATACCCTTCCACGGCGCGCGTCGTCGTGCCGATCTGCGGCGGCGTCCCGCCGAGGTTCACGAGGTCGTTGGAATTCGCGGACGCGTTGAACGTCATGTCGAGGCCGAGCGCGCGACGCTCGATGAGCTGCGTCGTGAGCAGGCCCTCCCAGCCGTCGTTCTTGATCGAGCCGAGATTGCGGCGCACCGACGTGGCCGCGCCGAGCGACGGTGGCAGCGTCGCGCTGATGAGGGCATCCTTCGTCGTCTTGTTATAGTAGGTGACCTCGAGCGAGACGCGCCCATCGAGGACGTGCGCGTCGAACCCGCCCTCGAATTCCGTCGACCGCTCGGGACGCAGATCCGCATTGCCAAGCGCCGAATTCACGACGCCGGGTTGGTCGACACCCTTCAGATTCGCGACGGTGCCGGAGAACGTCTTCAGTGCGTCGTTCGGACCCGGCTGCACGCCGGACGCGCCGTACGCGGTACGCAGACGCAACTGCGTGAGCCAGTCGGGACGCGGGAAGAACGACTCGTCCGACATGATCCACGAGAGCGACGCCTTCGGATACACGACGCGCTGGAACTTGGTACCGAACGCGCTGTTCTGGTCCGTCCGCGCGGCAACGCCAAAGAACAATCGATCGCGGAGGGCGAGTTGCTCATCGACGAACAGGCCGAGCGTCTTGGTGATCGTCGTCGACTCGCCCGCCGATTGAACGGCGCCGGCGCCCGCGGTCTGCGTGCCCGGCGGAAGATCGCTGGCAAACGCGTCTCCTTGATCCAACTGATATGAGACATACTGGGCGCCAACCGTCGTCTTGAAGCCAAGTGATGGGCGCGGCTGCCATGTGCCGGTGCTGCCAAGATCCGCGGAGAGATTGTCGAGCTGGGTGCGGTTGTTGTCCTTGAACCCCTTCCGATAGTTGGACGTGATCGGCGGGCCTTGGCCGCGCAGCAGCAAGTTGTCGTCGACCCGGCTCGCGAAATCGAGGCCGATGTTCGCCCGGTTCTGCATCCAGGACGCGGGACGCCAGTTCGCGTTGAAGGCACTGATCAGGCGATTCACGCGCTGCCCGTTTTCCTCCTGCCACGTGTAGCCCGGCGTCCACGCGCGGTAGCCGTTCTTGGGAGAGCCGAGCACCGTGCCGTTCCCGCGGTAGCCCGGTCCGCCGAACACCTGCGAGCCGAGTCCCGCCGTCGCGTTCGACTCGAGCGAGAAGCGCTGATCGAGATCGGTGAAGCCCGACGCCAGCGATAGATCGAGCGTCGGATTCACCGTGACGTTCATGTTGCCGCGGAAGCTGAGCTTCTGCAGCGCGTTCGGCCGCATCGTATAGTCGGCGATGTTCGTACCCGCGCTGTCGAGTCGCTGCCGCTCGAACTCCGGCAGGTGCATGACGTTCGTTTCGGATTCTCGCTCGCCGGACAGGAAGTATCGAAAGGCTTCCGTGCCGCCGGTCACCTGCGCGCCGAACTGATGCCGGTACCCAAGATCGATTGGCGTGAGATCGCTCTCATTGAAGACGTTGAGCGCTCGGACGCTGTCGAGGATGCACGATCCGGCCGAGACGAGCGGGAGGCCGCACTCGCGGTACGTCGTCGATCCGGGGGAATGCCCCGCGATCGTGTACGCCGTCGGATAGGTGTGCATGTCGTCGAGAATGCCGCCCTCGGCGTACGTGGACCATTGCGGCGCTCCGGCGCGTCCCTTCTTGGTCGTGATCACGATGACGCCGTTCGCGGCATCGGTGCCGTAGAGCGTCGCCGCCGACGGTCCCTTCACGATTTCGATATCCTCGATCTCATCCGGATTCAGATCGCCGACGCGGCTCGGTGACGCGCCACCGGTGAAGAGCGAGATCGACCCGGCGTTCGACGTCATGCGCACGCCGTCGATGATGTAGATCGGGTCATTCGAGAGGCTGAGGCTTCCGGTTCCACGAATGCGGACGCGCGCGCCTCCGCCGGTTTGCGACCCGCTGGTCACGGTCACGCCCGGCGTTCTCGAGTTGATCAGGTCCTGCATGTTGGTGATCGGAGCCGTCGCCGCAAGGTCGCTCGCGTCGATCTGTGCGATCGAGTTGCCGAGCTCCACGCGTCGCTGCTCGCCCGTCGCCGTGGTGACGACTTCCTGCAGCTTCACGATCGCGCGGGTCATCGCGAAGTCGACCGTCTGCGATGCCCCCGCTCGCACGACGATCGACTTCTTTTGCTCGACGAAGCCCACGCGCAACACGCGCAGGTCCCGCTGCCCCGCCGGGACTCCGCGAAGCGAATACCGCCCATCGGCTGCGGTAGCGCTGATCAAACTGGTGCCGATGACGGTGACACGGACGTCAGAGAGTGGCTGTCCGGTTTCCTGCTCGATCACTCGTCCGGTGATCGTTCCCTGGGCTTGGCCTCGTGCTGGAAATAGCACGAAGGCCGAAGCTGCCAGGGCGAACGCGAGGTGGGTGGCCCTCGGCCGCATGGCTGCCTCCTTGGTGGGTAGGCTCCGGGCGCATTTGAGCGCCTGGAGTGGATTGGCTCCAATATTGGAACCAATTCGCCCAGGAGTCCAGTCACATCCTTTTCTTGCCCCGACGACCCGATGAAAGCCTCGGCGAGTACATGGCCGGCAACGCGCCGATGGACATTGATCCAGCGCAAACGGCCGCACTTCACAAGAAGTGCGGCCGCCGCGGTTCACGTTTGTCGCGCTCCTTCACCATTGCGCATGGAAGCGTGGATCTACGCCTTCCGATCGAGACACGACGTGAAGAGCGGATTCACCTGCTCATTGCTCGCAGCAGCATGAAAGTCGAACGCCCCGGCCGTGGTAGGCCGGGGCGCGATTGGACTCTCTCGATGTCGTCGCCGGTACGACGTGACCCGTCCGGTTCCTGAGACCCTGGCCGCGCTTCACGGCCTTCCGGGCGCGCCCGCTTGAACCGCCACACCACCAGGCGCGCCGTCCTTGAGGATTTTCTGGCGCGTCAGATACGTCTCGCCGTCGGTGATCCAACTGGCCGCCGGCTCGCCCTTCAGATAATGCGCGAACCACTCGAGCTGGCGCCGCGCGTAGTCGGCCTGGCTCTCCGGGCGAGCGACGCCGTGATTCTCCTGCTCGTAGACGAGATACACGACGTTCTTTCCCAACCGCCGGCCGAAGTTGTAGACCTCCTGGCTCTGGAAAGGATTCACGTTGCCGTCGATGTCGCCCTCCTCGAGCAGCAGGGGAGTCTGCAGTGAGTCCATCGCGAATACGGTCGAGTTGCGGATGTACGCCTGCGGGTCCTCCCACAGCGAGACCTGCATTCGCTCCTGGCCCGTCTCGAAGTGCCCCGTCTCCGGGAGACCCGAGTTGCCGGACGTATATCCATAGAAGCTGATCAAGTCCGTGAGCGGCGCGCCGGCGATCGTGGCTGCAAATACACCGTGCCCATGCACCGCATAAAACGCGGACTGATATCCGCCCCACGAGTGTCCCATGTTCCCGACACGCTTGGAATCGATGTCGGCGACCTTCGAGAGCACCGTCGCGACCGCGGACGTCACGCAGTCGAGCCCGGAATAGCCGGGGTTGCGTGCCTGGAATACGATGTCGGGCCGCAGCACGAAGTAGCCGTTCTGGCTGAATACCGAGGTATTGTAGGTCGACCGCTCGCTCGGGATCACGTACTGATGGAAGCCCTGCGAGAGCTTCTCATAGTAGTAGACCACCATCGGATACTTCTTCCCCGGCTGGTAGTCGGCCGGATACGTGAGCATCATCTGCAGCTTGTCGCCGCGCTTGTTCGTGTAGGGCATCAGCACCTGCTTGCCCCACGCGTATTGGCTCTGGAACGCGTTGGTGTGCGAAACCTGCCGCGCGTCAGAGAGGGTCGGCCCGGAAGTGAAATAATTCGGCGACTCGTCGAACGTCTGCTCTTCCATCAGAAAGACGTCGGCGTTCTCGGCTCTGCGAAGCCCCGTCACCTGCTTGTCGAGCCAGACGAGACGCTGCGCCGGCTGGCCGATCGTGACCGAGGCATACCCGCTCTTCTTGTTGTACTCGCCGGTCGCCGACAGCACGAGCGGCTTGCTCGCGTCGATGGAGCGGCCCTCGGCTGAGACCGAGCACGGCGCAATTGCGGCGGCGGCGCCACCGCCACCGCGGCCTCCACGTCCACCCCGCCCGCCGCCGAATCCGCCGCCGCCCACGCAGCGATAGACCGTGGAGTCCTCCTTGCCGCGCGTGAGGCGCACCGGATTCGATCCGTCGACGTTCACCTGCCAGAGATCGAAGCGATCGTAGACGATCGCGGACTTTTCGTCCGTCGTGAACCCCGCCATTCCATAGGCGCGTCGCTCCGCCACCGGATGATCGTCTTCCACGTTGACGAACGTGCTCTTGATCTTGCCGGTGAGATTCGTGCGCGCGCCGGTCGCGTTGTCGAGCAGCCACCACTGCCCGTCTTGCTGGTATGCCGCGTACTTCCCGCTCGGGCTCAGCGTCGCGCCGAATGCGGACTTCGTGAGAATCTTGTCGCGCTTGCCGGTCGCGACGTCCACGCGATACACGTCGCGATACTGGCGGCCGGACATCACCTCGCGGACGTATGGATTCTCGTCCATCGCCAGCGCCGCCTTGCCGTTCTCGCCCAACTGGACCGTCTCGTACGGATCGTCCGACAGTCGCGAGATGGAGCTCGAGCCAACGCGCCACGCGGCGGGGGTCGTGCGCGTCCGGTCCTGTCCGGCCTGCACTTCCTGCTGGTGGAACTCGCGAAGATCCTTCGCGTGCCAGACCTGCACGCGCGCGGGCGGCATCTCTCCCGGCGCTCGACGCTCGGGCGTCACTCGTGGCTCGCGCGGCGCGAGGCCGAAGAAGATCGTGTTGCCGTCCTCCGACCACTGCGGCGTGCGGTAGCTGGCGACGCGCAACTCCTTCGGGAAGCTCGCGTCGTTGCCGAAGTCGTACGCGAGCTTGCTCGGCGTTTGCGACAGGCCGCGCCACGCGATGATCGTATAGCTCGTGTCGGCGAACGCGCTGTCGGCACGACTGCGAAGCGCGACGAGATTGTCGGCAGAGCCGTGCCAGACGAGATCCGTGTAGTGCAGGTCGCCCGCGTCGAGCGAGCGAATCGCGCCGGTCTGCGCGTTGAGCAGTTGCACGCCGTTGCCCGTGTGTCCTTCGACGTCGATGATCATCGCGAGCAGCGAGCCCGAGTCGTTCCAACCGAACTCCGACACGTTGCCGAACGTGAGATCGGTGCCCGCGTCGAGATCGCGCACGATGACGTCGGCGCCTCGGCGGCCGGCCGTTCCATATCGGCGCAGCGCGACGTGCGACCCGTCGCCGCTCAGCGAATACGATTGAACGTCGTCGAAGGTCGACGAATGGCCGGTGCGCAGATCGACGGCGACCACCTTGTTTCGGTTCGGCGTCGCCGCGCCTGCCGCGCCGGTGTTGCCACCGCGGCCACCGCGACCACCGGCGGCGGCGCCTCGCCCTCCACGACCGCCCGCCGTATCGGGCACGAGCGTGTAGACGAGCCAGTGCGAATTGCTCGTGAACTGCGGCGTCGTGCCCGAGGGCACGCGCGTCTCGGTCGTTCCATCCGCCGCGCGATACCGGAGCTCGACCGTGGCGTTGCCGCGCCGGAAATCGTACGCGACCCATTTGCCGTCCGGCGACAGCGCCCCAGCGCCGAGCGTCTCCCATTTGCCATAGTCGGCGGTTGTGAGCGTCGGTTTCGCGGCTGCGCCTTGCGGCTGCTGCGCAGTGAGCGCACCGGCGCCAGCGACGAGAAGTGCGAGAACGGGGAGCACGCGCGGCATTGAACGCCTCGGGAGAAGGGACGGTGAGACGAACATCATACGGCGCGAAAAATCGGTTGACAATCCCGAGGCACCGACGCCGTCGCTTATGGGTCGCGCACCGTCCGTGTCGTCACGAGAATGGCTCCGCTTGCACATGGGCAGCTCGGGCCAAATTGCAGGCGTGCCTCGGTCGGATGCAGAAAGACGACCTCGCGTACTGCCCGCAGCGGAATCGAGTTGAGCATCGAAGCGTCGCCGGCGCGCGCGCCGTTGAGGTACAGCGCAATCTCGGGCTGCCCGGTCCGCGGCACCCGCGCCGAGCCGAGCAAGAAATCGGGGCGTAGCCTGCTCACGGCATCCGCCGTCCACCACGCATTCGTCGATGCGAGCTGCGCGCCGGTCAATCGCGTGCCGCCCACTCGCAGTTTGATCCCGGTTTCGGAGCTTGCTCCGGCCGCGTCGAGAGCGAAATCCGCCGGGTCCTGCCGCACGGGGGCCGACGCACACCCGTCGATCACGATCACGAACAGCGACGCGACAACCAGAACGCCAACTTGCCGCTGACGTCGAGCGCTCATAGAGGCCTCCAGGCCATTCGGCGCTGCGCGCACGTGCCGCGGACTCTCGACGAGATCGACGCGGGGCGATCGAGCGACCGATTACTACATTCTCATAGACAATCGCATCGACCAAATCGTTCAGCAGCGGGGTGACCGTCGCGTCGAACGATCGAGCGGCCGCGACCACGACGTCGGAATTCATCACGCACGACGATCGCTATGACACGGCCTTACGCCTGATGGCCACGCGGACTTTGCTGTTGCACCGATGCCCTCCGCGTGAATCCGCGAAGTCCCCCAGGTCCGCGTTCGAACCTCGTTGTGGCCGCCGAATCCGCGATCCCAATCGTCATTGTGGCCGGTCCAGCCACAACGCCTTGGGCAAACGCGAAATTGGCGGATCTCGCGGATTGCGCGGAGAACCAGAACCGTTCTTTGTGTGCTCGTGGATGTGGCTGGTGTTAGGACTTCCCGGATTGGGCACATCCGGGAAGCACTTCGAAAACCCTCACGACCTCGAGACTGGACTCGCCGTCAGCGTCGAGATGTCAGTCCAGCACTGACAATGCCTTGGCGGGTCTGAAGGCTCGACGTCGCTGAAGAGTCCAAGAGATACGAGCGAACGCGCGAAGAGCCCAGAACAACGCGGCCTGTGTCGGAGACACAGGCCGCGTTGTCGTGCGAGAATTGTTGGACTTCGATTCGCTTTACGCCTTGCGATCGATGCAGCCCGAGAACTGCGGATTCACGCGCTCGGCGTCGGGCACCGGGAAGTTCACGTCGCTGCCGTACGGCACGCCCTTGTACTGCTGGCCGGCCGGGAAGACCTTGTCCTGCGACCGCTGGTACTGGCGAACGAGGCGGCGCAGATCGCTCAAGCGATAGCCGCGCGCGTACTGCCAGAGCGCCTTCTCGCGGAAGAACACGTCGATGGCCGCATCCTTCGTCGCCGGCGTGGTGGCGATGGCGGTCATCGTGGCCGGCTGGAAGTTGCCGATCTTCGGGGGCGCCGTGCGCAGCCCGTTGAGGATCGACATCATGCCGCTGTAATCGCCGGTCTGCAGCTTCGCCTCGGCTTCGATCAGGCGAGCATCGAGGCCCGAGACCATCGGGATGGGATCGTCGCGGCCTTTATAGATCTGCTGAATGAAGAACGGCGTCGCGCCGTCCTCGGCCTGGAGGCCCAGGCTCGCTCCCGTGATGACCGGAACGCGAGGGTCCTTCATCGACGCGAAGGGAATGGCGTTCAACGTCTGATACGTCTTGCTCGCGAAGACGACCGAGCTGTCGCCGACCGAGTAGCGACCGATGGAGTTGTTGAGCGTCCAGAAGCCGAGGTCGTCGCTGTTGCTGGACGCCTGCGTGATGAACGCGTACTGATAGCTCGTCGCCACCACGGACGACGGCACGAGCGCCGCCGCAGCCGCGAACTGCCCCTGGTCGACGAGAATGCGCGCCTTCGTGATCTGCGTCGCCTGGCGAACCGCCGTGCTGTTCACATCCGAGGCCGATCCAAGAATGCTCAACGCGCTATCCAGGTGCGAGAGCGCGACCACGTACACCTCGTCGTTCGTGCGTGGCTTGAAGTCGGGGAGTGAATAGTCGACGACGCCCGCGTTGTTCGTGCCGAGCGGGATGCCGTTGCAGAAGTTCTCCGCGAGGGTCATCTCGATGAAGCCCATCGCCATGTAGAGCTCGGCGATGTCCGCGGTCTTCTGCGGCTCGAACTGCGTCTCGGCGTTGATCGCGTCGCGGATGTAGCCCCGCGCCTGCGTCGTGTGCGTGTAGTTCGCGGCGCTGTTGTCCGGCGAGATCGTTCGCGCGTCCAGGTCGTTCTGCGAGTTCTGGAAATCCGAGTTCATGAACTCGTCGGTCATGAGCGCCGCCGCCTCCCAGATGGAGGAGCCAGCGAACCCCGACACGCCAGGATCGCTCACGACCCACTTGAGCCGCCCCATCGCGCCGACCTTGAGCGCCGCGGCCGCGGCCGGCGAGCCGACCGCCGACTGATCGACGATGCCCGGGTTCTGCGGTTGCAGGAGCTCGTTCTTGATGTTGCACGCCGAGATGAGCGCGACGCCGGCGAGCGCCGCCGTCACACGCATGACCCCTCGAGCGCGATTCGTTTCCATCAGCATGATCATCGTCCTCGAATGGGGAAATCAGTATTTGAGGTTGAGACGGAGCGTGAAGTACGTCGGGAGCCCGGTGGTCTGGAACTCGTTCTGCGCGTCCGACTGCGTGAGGCCGTAATTGGCCTCGGGATCGACGCCCAGCCATGACGAAAACGTGTGCAGGTTGCGCGCGCCGAACACGATCGTCGAGCCGGTCCCCGACCGCAGCCGGTCGTTGACGAGCTTCGGCAGCTGCGCCGTGGCCGAGAATTCACGGAACTTCCAGAATTGGTTGTTCACGAAGTAGCCCGCCGAGCTCTTGTAGTTCGTGCCGGCGACGGTGCTGCCGTTCGTCTTGGCGATCGCCGCCGCCTGCTGCGCGAGCGGCGCCGTCGGATCCTGCGTCGAGCGGCAGGCCTGCGGGCTGGTGTTGCACTGGAAGTTGTTCGCGCCGTCGAGAATGCTGGCGCCGCCCTTGTAGTCGAACAGCGCCTGAATGCGCAGTTTGCGACCGAAGAGATCGAGGCCGTTCTGGATCGAGATGATGTCGCGCGGCACGCGGTAGCCGAACGACGCGTAGCCGGAATCGACGTGCACTTCGCTCACCTGGAGCACGCCGTCGCCGTTGGCGTCCGAATACGTGTACGGACGATACCACTGCTCGTTGATCGGATGACCGACGATCTGGCGCGCCTCGCCGCTCGTGCTGCCGCTGCCGGTGCGCAGACACGGCACGATCGTTCCCGGCGACGTCTGGCAGAGACCGGACACCGCGCCGAGCGCGAGAACCTTGTTGCTGAAGTGCGACGCGCTGACGAGCACGTCCCAGCCGATGTTCCGGCGGTCGACGAGCTGCGCGTTCGCCTGGAACTCGTGTCCCCAGCCCTGCGTCGAGCCGACGTTCAGCAGCGGGTTGAGCAGCGAGGCGGTCGACGACGGCGCGAGGTTGATCTGCACCAGCGCGTCCGTGGTCTTCTTGTTCCAGAAGGTGTACTCGAGGTGCAGCTTGTTGCTGAGGACCTGCGCGTCGAAGCCGGCCTCGAGCTCCGACGACCGCTCGGGCTTGAGATCCGCGTTACCCGGCTGGTTCGACGTGAGGCCGGGCTGATCCACTTCCGCCGTGGTGTTTCGGCCGGTGATCGCGACGGTGCTCGGCGAGAAGAGAATGAGCGCCGTGGTGGCTCCGGGCTGCACGCCGCTCGCGCCATACGCCGAGCGCAGACGGAACTGGTCGAGCCACGAGAATTTGGGGAAGAACGACTCGTCGGACAGAATCCACGAGAGGCTGACCTTCGGGTAGTAGACCTGCTGGAAGTTCGTGCCGAACGCGCTGTTCTGATCCGTGCGGATCGCGCCGGTGACGAACATGCGGTCGCGGAAGCTGGCCTGCTCCTGGACGTACAACCCGAGCGTCTTCACGGCCGTGGGCTGCGTTTGCGTCGCGCTTCGCGTCGAGGCAGCACCGACGGTGGACGCGCCCGGCGGCAGGATGGTGCCGTTCGTGTTCGCCGCGTCGTTCTCGAGGTTCGTGTAGTCCGCGCCGAGGCTGGTCTTGAGGTTCATCCACGGCCGGTAGTTCCACGACGACGTGCTGGCGAGCTTCGCCGAGAAGTTGCGGTTGCGCCCCTGGTTGTCCGTGACGCGGCCCTGCTTGGCGGTCGACGTCTGCGGCGGGCAGTCGCCGACGTGGCAGAGCTGGAAGAAGTCGACCGACGCGAGATCGATACCCACCGTGCCTTCGTTCTGCATCCACGCGAACGGACGCCACGTGCCGGTCGCGCTGCCCGTGAAGCGCTGGATGTCGGAGTTCTGCGTCACCTGCATGATGTCGCCGGGCGCCCACTGATACGCGTCGTGGAGCGGCACGCCGTCGGACTGCGTCGGCGTCTTGTCGAGACCGCAGCCCTTCGTCTCCGTCCCCGCCGGGCATCCCTTGTAGCCGTAGTTCTGCATGCCGACGTAGTAGAGCGCGATGATCAGATCGCTCTCCGGCGGAATGCGGTTGTCCAGCTTCGAGAAGCCGCTCGAGATGTTGAGATCGAACTTCGGGCTGAGCGACGCCGACAGATTGCCGCGGAAGGACGAGCGCTGCTGCGCCTCGGGATGGAACCACTCGTCGCGCACGGGAACGTGCGCCGCATCGAAGCGCGCGACCTCCCACTTCTCCATCTGGATCGGCCCCGTCTCGTTGTCCACGTCGGCGCTCGCGAAGTAGCGAACGAGGTCGCTGCCGCCGCTCACGTTGCCGCCGAACAGGCTGCCGTGACCGAGGTGCACGAACGTGTTGTCGGGATCCTTCAGCCAATTGTAGCTCGTGAGGCTGTCGGACACGCAGTCACCACCGGGGTTTGCCGTCGTCACCATCGTCGCGATCTGGCAACGCTTCACCGAGCCCGACTTGGGATCGTGCCCGAAGTTCGCGTACATGTCGAGATACGGAACGCGGTCGTCGACGGTGCGCCCTTCGGCGTTCCACGACCAGCGCGCGTTGCCCACGCGGCCCTTCTTGGTCGTGATGACGACCACGCCGTTCGCCGCATTGGTCCCGTACAGCGTCGCGGCGGAGGGGCCTTTCACGATCTCGATGTCCTCGATCTCCTCGGGATTGAGCGAGTTGAGGAGCGAGAAGCCCACGTCGGTGCCCGAGCTGAGCGAGTTGTTGGTGCCCAGGCCGCCGGCGGAATAGCGCACGCCGTCCACGTACCAGATCGGGGCGTTGCTCAAGCTGATGGACGAGACGCCGCGAATGCGGACGGTCGGCGCACCGCCGAGCTCCGTGCCCGGAAGCAGCGTGACGCCAGGCGTCTTGCCGATCATGAGATCGCTGAGGCTGTGCGTCGGCACCTCTTCGACGCGCTTCGACACATCGCCGAGCGTCGAGACGGCGTTGCCCAGCTCGACCTTTCGCTGCTGGCCGGTCGCCGTGGTGACGACCTCTTCGAGCTGCGCGACGGCGACGGCCATCGCGAAGTCGGCGGTCGTCGTCCCGGTGGCGGCGACGGCGATCGTGCGCTTCTCCGATTTGAATCCGACGCGCAGCACCTGCAGCTGGACGTTGCCGGCGGTGACGTTCTTGATGGTGAACCGGCCGTCGTCGCCCGTCGTCGCCGACAGCGTCGAGCTGAGGACCAGGACACGCGCTTCACCGAGCGGTTGTCCGGATCCCTGCGCCGTCACGCGGCCGCTGATGGTCGCCTGGGCACCAGCAGCGTGCACCGCACCAGCGAGAAGGGTAAGAGCGGCGCCTAGTGCCGCGGACAATCTCCAGCGTCCGAATCTCATTTGGGGCTCCTGCAGAGAGAGTGGGGCGGACTGCACGGGCTGACTGAACTGCGTTGACGACACGATGCGTCGGCCTGCGGGAATCGCGCGGGGAAACCGTGCGCGGGGCGGCTCGACTCGACAACCAGCGTCGAAAAAGAATCATTTGTCGCGGCTGACGCTACGGCTGGGTATCAGCTACGTCAATAACCGTGGCGCGGGCCAAAGCGTCACACGCCGCGGGGTTTGTACGCGGAGTGCAAGGCCGCTCGGGATGTCCCGCATTGTGGGATCAAGCGACACCCGGCATTTTGCAACGGTCCACTTCACCGTTCCCGAGGAGTACGTGATGCTGCGGAGCCCCCGCGCGGATGCGCGCGCCCGTCGCGCGGCTACGGCCGCGCTCCTGAGTGTGTTCGCGCTCGCCGCGACGCGTCCGCGCGTCGCCGCCGCGCAGAAGGCCATTCCGACTCCGGAGTCCGTGTTCGGATTCCCGATCGGCAAGGACAGCAATCTCGTCGACTACGAGCAGTCGATCGACTACTTCAAGAAGCTCGCGGCAGCCACGAATCGCATTCATCTCATCAACGTCGGCACGACATCGTTCGGTCGCCCATGGACCGCGGCGATCATCACGTCGCCCGAGAACTACGCCCGGCTCGATCACTACCGGCAGCTCAACATGCGCATCGCGCATCCGCAGGGGCTCACGGACTCGGCGGCGCACGCCATCGCTCGCCAGGGCAAAGTGATCGTGGACATCTCGGGCGGGCTTCACGCGTCGGAGATCGCGGGCTCGCAGCACACGCCGCAGCTCGCATATGAGCTGTTGTCGCACGCGAACGACCCACAGATGAAAGAGATCTTCGACAACGTGATCTTCTTCCTCTGGCCGACGATCAATCCCGACGGACAGGACATCGTCGTGAAGAACTGTCGCGAGACGATGTTCGGCCGGCCCGGCACGAACGAGCCCTACGAGAAATACATGGGCCATGACAACAACCGCGACAGTTATATGATGAACGGCATCGACTCGCGCGTGCGCCAGCGCGTGTGGCGCGAGTGGGAGCCGGACATCATCTATGTCCATCATCAATCGTCCCCGTTCCCGACGCGCATCTGGATTCCGCCGTTCGCGGATCCGGTCGGACTCCGTGCGCCGGCGATTCCCGCGCGCGAGATCAACACGATCGGCACCTTCATCGCGCAGGAGCTCGACGCGCACGAGCAGCCGGGCGCGACGCACATGCTCGCGACGTACGACGCGTACTATCCCGGCTACATCGACTACATGCCGGTGTACCAGAACATCCCGTCGTGGTGGACGGAGACGCAGGGCGGCGGCTGCGCGACCACGCGCACGACGACGCTCGCCGATCTGCCGAAGGAGTATCAGGACCAGCGCCCCACGCCGCTCTACCTGAGCCCGTGGCTCGAGGGCAAGTGGAGCCTGCGCGACGCGGTGAACTACATGGTGACCGCGTCCATCGCGACGCTCCGGTACGCCGCGAAGTTCAAGGAAGACGTCATCTACAATCGCTATCAGTCGGGACGCGACGTCATCCAGCACTACAGCACGAAGGGACCGTTCGCGTACATCGTTCCGCAGGACCAGCGCGATCCCGTCGCGCCAGTCGAGCTCTTGCGCCGGTTCGCGTTTCACGGAATACACGTGAGCCAGCTCGATCACGACGCGGCGTACAACGGCACCACGTACCCCAAGGGCACGTGGGTCATCCCGATGAATCAGGAATTCGCCTCGCTCGTGCAGGAAGTGTTCGAGGTGCAGCACTACCCCGACGACGCGGACGACAATCCGTACGACGCCGCGGGCTGGACGCTGCCCTTCCAGATGGGCGTGAACGTGATCGAGGCGTCGACGCCGCTCTCCGCTGATTTCAAGTCCGCCCTCAAGGCGGTGCCGCCGGGCAAGGCAGTGGACTGGAAGACCGCGCCCGACGCGCCGCTCACGACGAACGCGGAAGCCGCGGGCATCGTGCCGCGCGCCGGCGGCTTCACCGGCACGGGCGACCAGGTGTTGATCGATCCCGCGCAGAACAACTCGTTCAAGCTTCTCGCGCGTGCAATGGCCGCGGGAGGCAAAGTAACCTTCCAGTCGGCGACCAACGGAAAGAGCCGCTACGTGCTCTCGGGTGTGGCTCCCGCCACGCTCGACGGCTGGGCGAAAGAGCTGTGGGTGACCGGTGAGCGCACGTCGGGCGCGAGCGGTGCAAGCGTGTCCGGATCGCCGCCGCGCATCGGACTCGCGTTCGAAGGCATGAACTGGACGCAGTGGCTGTTCGACACCTTCGGCATCACGTACACGGTGGTGAACCAGACCGATCTTGCCGCCGGAAATCTTGCCTCCAAGTTCGACGTGCTCGTGCTCGCGGGCACAGGCGTCGGCGGCGGCGGACGTGGTGGCGGCGGCGGTCGCGGCGGCCGAGGAGGTCGAGGGGGCGGCGCACCGGGTGGAGCGAACGACGCAGTGAAAGCCGTCGACGAATTCGTCCGCGGTGGCGGCACAGTGGTCTCGTGGGGCAACGGCGCGTCGAGCATCGCGCAGGCACTGCAGCTGCCCGTGCAGAGCACGACGACCGGCCTGTCTCGCAAGGACTACTTCACCGGCACGTCGATCATGCAGATCCAGGTCGATCCGGCGCATCCGGTGATGGCTGGCATGCCGGAGCGAGCGGACGTCACGGTGAATCAGCCGCCGGCGTTCACCACGAACGCGGGGTTCACGGGCGCCGTGATCGCGAAGTTCCCGGCTGACGTGTCGCCGCTTCGCTCGGGGTTCATCACGCAGGGCGGCGACAGGTACCTCAAGGGCTACGCCGCGGCGCTCGACGTGAAGCACGGCGACGGACACGTCGTCCTGTTCGCGTTCAATCCGGATTGGCGCGGTCAGCCGACGGGTTCTTTCCGCATGATCTTCAATTCGATCTTCTTCGGAAAGGAGACGGCGAGTCAGGCGACGCCCACCGCGGGCTTCTGGAATTCACCGCCGCCTCCGGTTCGCGCCGACACGTCCGGCGGTCGCCCAGGAGGACGGCCGTAGCGGATGCGGTAGCGCGGCGGCCTCCGTCATGGCATCTTTCGTTTGAAATCGTCCCCCTGCCCGCGACCGACAGGACGCACGGCAGGGGGATCGCTACTCTAGGAACGAGTGGCACTGCGCGCGTAGCTCAGCTGGATAGAGCGTCAGCCTCCGGAGCTGAAGGTCACAGGTTCGAATCCTGTCGCGCGCGTACACGACAAACGGCGCAACCGAGAAGGAACGAGGAGGGGAGCTGCCAGCCTTGAAGCTGCCGGCTCCTGGCTACGGCGACGACCTCCGGACGCCACGCCCCAGCAAAAAACGGAACCCCAACCGCCGAGACGACGGCGAGGCTCGCTTTGCCGAGTTGAGTGGCGTCCGGATGCAGTGAGGCTAGCAGCTATCAGCTTCAAAGCTGGCAGCTCCCCTCCTCGTCCTTTCTCAGTTCCGCCGTTCAGTCCTGTTTTTGTAGCACTGGTCTTGCCCGCTGGTGAGCGTCATGGCTCGCCGAATCAAATGGACCGAGCTCGGCTTTGGAATCGTGGCTACGGCGGCTGTCGCCACGCTCGCCGTCTTGATTCTCGTATTCGGCCGCGTCGGTCAGCTTCACGGGAAGAAGTTCACCGTCTACGTCACGGCTACCGCGGCGCGGGGGCTCATCCGCGGTAGTGAGGTCTGGCTCGACGGACAGCGCGTGGGTGAGGTGACGGGCATCCACTTCCTGCCGCCCGAGCTGGATGGCAAGGACCGACTCGTTTTGACGTTGCACGTGCTCGAGCACACGCGGCTGAACATCCGCCGAAATTCCAGGGTCCAGGTTCGCGCCGGGGGAACCTTGCTCGGCGACCAGGTGGTCTACCTCGCAAGCGGCACGCTGGACCAGCCGGCGATCACTGACCGCGACACGCTTCGCGCGATCGATCAGAAGGACATGGAAGGCCTCACCTCTGATGCCGCCATGGCCGCCAAGCAGTTCCCCGGCATCATCGAGAACGTGAAGCTTCTCGACGCCCAACTGCAAAGCGCCGAAGGAACGTTGGGCGCGCTCGGGCTCGACCACGGGCGAACGACAAACCTCGCGGCTACACGCGCGCGAACCAAACGGATCATCGACGGACTCATGGACGCGAATGGCACGCTGGATCTGATGCTGCACGACACCGAGACGTGGCGATCGGCGGCGGCGGAAGCTCTCGGGTCAGCGGACTCGATCCGGGCGCTCGTGACGTCGGAGCACCACTCGCTCGGCCGCTTTCGGCGCGACTCGACGCTCGCGAGAGACGTGAAGCGCGCGCGGGACGAGCTGGCGAAGGTACAGGCGATCGCCGACAGCGCCGGCGGCACCATCGGCCGGCTGCGCTCGGACTCGGCAATCGTGCTGGCCATTCGTCGAGATCGGATCGCCTTGGACTCACTGATGGCGAACATGAAGCGGCACCCGCTGCGGTACATCGCATTCTGAGCTTCTGACCCATCCGCAAGGCATGGCGATTGCACCCGCACGCTAGCCGGGCGACACCAGATGACCTCGCGCGCGACTGGATGACGCGCCGCCCTTGACCCCCCTCCGTTGCATCGGTAGCTTCGCATGAAATCGGGCCCCCCCGCCTCAGTTCGCTCGGCGAAAGCACAGAAGCGCTTTCGCGCCAAGGCTGCAGGTCACGACAGCGCAACGACGCGCGTCGAGACCCCGCCTGCCCCGCCAGCCTTCCGCGCACCCGGCGACGCCCCCCTCCTCACCGAAGATTCCGCTCCTCTCTCCCACCACCCCTTGCCAGCCGCACCTGCCTGGCCGTCGACCGCACCTCGAGTGTCTCGCGCGAGCACGCCGGCGCACACCGCGGTCGCGGAACCTTCCGTGAACATCGCCGAGCTGAAGCGCAAGTCGTCGCCGGAGCTGCACGCCATGGCGGAAGGCTACGCCATCGAAGACGCCCTCGGTCTCCGAAAACAGGATCTCATATTCCGCATCGAGCAAAAGCTGCTCGACGAACACGTCACGCTGATCGGCGAGGGCGTGCTCGAGATCCTGCCGGAGGGCTACGGCTTTTTGCGCAGCCAGGACTGGAACTACCTGTACGGGCCCGACGACATCTACGTCTCGCCGTCGCAGATCAAGCGATTCGATCTTCGCACGGGCGACACGGTCTCGGGTCAAGTCCGTCCGCCGAAAGAGTGGGAGCGGTATCTCGCGCTCCTGAAGGTCGAATCGGTCAACGGCGACGAGCCGGAAGTCGCCAAGGCGCGGACGGCGTTCGACAACCTGCGCCCGGTGTACCCTGAGGGTCGCCTTCATCTCGAGACGAAGGACGGCGACCTGAGCATGCGGATCATGGATCTGATCGCGCCGATCGGAAAAGGCCAGCGCGGTCTGATCGTGTCGCCGCCCCGCGCGGGCAAGACGATTCTGCTGCAAAAGATGGCCAACGCGATTCGGGAGAATCACCCGGAGGTGACGCTCATCATCCTCCTGATCGACGAGCGGCCCGAAGAAGTGACCGACACGCTCGAGAATGTCGACGCCGAGGTGATCGCGTCGACGTTCGACGAGGAGGCGACGCGGCACGTGCAGGTCGCCGAGATGGTGATCGAGAAGGCGCGGCGGCTGGTGGAGCACAAGAAGGACGTCGTCATTCTGCTCGACTCCATCACGCGGCTCGCGCGCGCGCACAACGCGGTCGCGCCGCAGTCGGGCAAGATTCTCTCGGGCGGCGTGGACGCGAAGGGCCTCGAGAAGCCGAAACGCTTTTTCGGGGCCGCGCGGAACATCGAGGGCGGCGGGTCGCTGACCATCATCGCCACGGCGCTCATCGAGACCGGCTCGCGCATGGACGAGGTGATCTTCGAGGAGTTCAAGGGCACCGGCAACATGGAGCTCATCCTCGATCGCAAGATCGCGGAGCGCCGCGTGTATCCGGCGATCGACATCAACCGGTCCGGCACGCGAAAGGAAGAGCTGTTGCTCTCGCAGTCGGAGCTCAACCGCGTGTACCTGCTCCGAAACTTCCTCGCCGACATGCCCGAGGCCGAAGCGATGGAGTTCCTGATCAAGCAGATGTCGCGCTCGAAGGACAACAAGGAGTTCTTCCAGCAAATGGTGCAGGGGTAGCCCTGACGGTCTCGTCGTGACGACCGACCGCGGCCGGCTCCTCGCCGTGGATTACGGCGAGCGCCGCATCGGCCTCGCCATCAGCGATCCGAGCGGGACCATCGCGTCGCCGGCCGGCGTGATCGTGCGCCGAATCGGGAAGCGTCCCCCTGTCGCCGAGATCATTCGCCGGGCCGAAGCGCTCGAGGCGCGCGGCTTCGTGGTTGGGCTCCCGCTGGACGGCGACGGCAACGAGACGCCCCGCACTCGGGAAGTGAGGGCACTGGCCGATACTTTGAACAAGCGCACAGGGTTGCCCGTCGAGCTGGTGGACGAGCGCTACACGACCGCCGCGGCGCTGCGTGCGGTGCGCGAGATGGGCGGGTCGACACGGGGGCGAAAGGGCGATGTCGATGCCCTCGCCGCCACGGTCCTTCTTCAGCATGCGCTTGCTCGGGTCGGTTAGAACCGCTCGCATCATGGCAGTGGCCGTGCTCGCCCTTGGAGGGGCGTGCAGCGGCAATGGCGGCGCGCCCGTGCGCGTCACCATTCCGCCGGGCGCGAGCATGCGTGTCGCGGCGGACTCGCTCGCCAACGCCGGCGTGATCCGTTCGGCGAAGATGTTCAGAGTTTACGCATTCGTCCGGGGCCGCGACCGCGAGATCAAGGCGGGGACGTACCAGCTTCATCGCGGCGCCAAATGGGGCACCGTGCTCGAGGATCTGCGAGCGGGCAAAGGGCTCGTGCACATCGTGACGATCCCCGAGGGCTTCTCGCTCAGCCAGATCGAGCCGCTGGTCGCATCCAAGCTTGGCGTGCCCGTCGACTCGATGGACGCCGCGGTCCGCGATACCGCGCTCCTGCACCAGCTCGACGTTCCAACGCCGACGCTCGAGGGCTATCTCTACCCCGACACGTACACCTTCCAGATGAACACGACCGCGCGCGCCGCGGTCACGGCGATGGTGCGTCGTTTTCAGGCGATCTGGAAGCCGGAGTGGACCGCGCGGCTCGACACCGTGCAGATGTCGCGCAACGAGGTGATGGCGTTGGCATCGATCGTCGAAAAGGAAGCGAAGGTGCCGCAGGAACGCCCGGTCATCGCCGCGGTGTATCTCAACCGTCTGAAGCACGGCGCGCTGCTCCAGGCCGATCCGACCGTCCAGTACGTGCTCGGCAAGCACGTGGCGCGCGTCTACTACAAAGATCTGGAAGTCGACTCGCCGTACAACACGTACAAGCACAAGGGACTGCCGCCGGGTCCCATCGCCTCGCCCGGCAAGCCGAGCATCGAGGCCGCGCTCTATCCGGCGAACGTGTCGTACGAGTATTTCGTCGCGTTCCCGGATGGGCACCACGAATTCCGCCTCGATCTCAACGCGCACGAGAAGGCGAAGCTCGAAGCGCGCAAGGCGTGGGATTCAGTCGACGCGACCCACCGCGGCGACCCCTCGCGCGCCAAGTGACGGCGTTCGCCACCGAAAGCTGATGTCGGGCACGCGCTCGAGCTCGTGCGAGCGGCGACGACCGTGCAGCATGTGCGGCGACAACCGAACCCGCGCGACGCGACGGGCCACGGGCGGCAGCAGCGCGAGATCGACGAGGTCCGGATCGAATTGCGTGCCGCGGCCCTGCGCGATGACCTCCAGCGCAACCTCGGATCCCCTTCCCCTTCGATAGCTGCGCGTCTGCGCGACGGCGTCGAACGTGTCGGCGATCGCCGTGATGCGCGCTTCGATGGGAATGTGGCGACCGCGCAGCCCGCGCGGATATCCGGTGCCGTCCCATCGCTCGTGATGCGCCAGCACGCCCGCCGGAAGCTCCGGATAGAACGCAGCCAGCGGTGCGAGCACGTTCGCTCCTCGCGCGGGGTGCGTGAGCACTCGGCGACGCTGCGCGTCGGTCAGCTTGGTCCTGCCGTGGACGATGTCGAACATCGCGCCGTAGATCTTGCCGATGTCGTGGAAGAGCGCGACGCGTTCGACCGCCGCCTGGCCCGCGGCGTCGAGGCCCGCGGCGTCGGCGATGACGAGCGCGCGCGCCGCCGTTCGCCGGAGATGCATGCCGGTGTCGGGATCGTTGGCCTCGATCGCGTTGAGGAGCGCCTCGAGCACGGCGGCGGCAAGGCGCTCGACGTGTTTCTCTTTCCGGTGCGCGCGGACGAGCAGCGCCCCAGTGGCGGCGAGACCCAATGCGACCGGCAATCGTCTGCTCATGGGGCCTACGAGTGCAAGAAGCCGGCTAGACCGTGGGTCATCCCGAGCCCTTCGCCGCGTGCGCTCCTCGAGGGCAGGCTTCGCGAGGGATCTACAATCGACCAAAGCCGGTTGACGCCCCACGCCCCTGGAGCGATCATCGCGCCATGTTCATCCGCCACCTGAAGGACGCGACGCCGCAGGCGAATGGCCAGTCCGACCTGCGCCACTTGCTCGCCTATGACCCCGACTGCACCCAGCATCTGCTGCGTTTCACACAGGGTGTGATGCGGGGGCCGGGTCCGTTGTCGCCGGGCGAGCGCGAGCTGCTCGCGGCGATGACGTCGAAGGCGAATCAGTGTCTCTTCTGAATCGGCTGCCACGCGGCGGTCGCCGCGCAGTTTCTCGGCCAGCCTGACGTCGATCGCGTTCTCGAGCGGCGCGATCTGACGCCGCGCGAGATCGGCTTCTGGTCTCTGGTCGACGCGACGCACGAGCGCGACGAGACGTGTCGGCACGCGCACGTGGCTCGGGCGGCGGAGCAGCTGACGCCGGACGAGATCTACCTCGCCAGCTCCGTGATCGCGCTATTCAATTTCTATAACACGTGGGTGGACCTGAACGGCGTCGATGAGCTGTCGCGCGATGGGTATGATGCGACGGGCGTGCGGCTGTCGACGATGGGGTACGCGCCGCCGCCGCGATAGACAATCGCGGATCCTGTTGTCGCCGCCCCACACTGGCCGCCGTTGTGCAACCTGGACAGCATGAACCCGGCGCAGATCGAAGCGATCGAATACTATGCGAGCGCCGCGGAGACACCGCTCCGCTACAGCGCGATGGAATCGCAGTGCGGTGTGTTGGTGATCTGGACGCGGCGGTCGCCCTGACAGCGAGTCGCTTCAGCCGGTAGCCGGAGGCCGGCCTCGCCGCCCTCCACCCTCACGACCCTCGCCGCGCGGGTTGAGCTTCTTCTCGAGCGTCTGATCGGCTTCGTCGTTGAGCTGGTCGACGAGCGCTTGAGCCTTCGGCTTCTGCCCTTCATCGAGGCGTTCCATCGCCCGTTTCAGCGTTTCGTTATAGCTCAAGCGGATGTTGCCGACCAAGTCGGTCACCGCCTCGCGGTCGTTCGCGATGCGCGTGAACGCGTCATCCGAGGGCTGGCCCGAGAACGTCATGTCCTTCCGCAGCGAGTCGAGCTGCTTGAACATGTGCTCGTTGCGCGCCTTCATCTCGGCCTCGAGATCCTTGAACTGCTTGACCTGCGCATCGGACAGCTGGAGATCCTTCCGCCTGTCGATGAGCCGCTTGATCGGGCTCATCTCCTCGACGTCGCCGTTCGAAAGCTGCAGGGTCGAGCTGCCGCCGCCGCGGCTGCCGCCTTCCTGACCGCCACCGCGGCCGCCCCGCATTCCACCGCCGCCCATGCCCCGTTGCGCAGTGAGCGTGGCCGGAATGAGTGTGAGAAGAACTATCGCGAGTCGAGAGTTGCGCATTGATGGATCCTCTGAGAATCGAGTCTGGTGTGACCTGGGGGATCGGTTCTGAGAGGGTGGGGGGCCCAATGTCTTAGGACACGCGAGAACGGCTGATCCCGGTCGACGCTCCGTTCGACACGATGTTGCTGGCGGCCCCTCGAACCGGATCGTAGCTTGAATCAGACGGTCCGCCCCGCCCGCCCCCGGGACACGCCCGATGCGCAAGACCCGATTGGCCGCTCTTCGAATGCTCTCCCTCGCACTTTTCGCGTCGGGGACGGTCGCCGCGGAACGGGCCGGCGCGCAGACCGGCGCGGTGCGTGGAGTCGTCCTCGATTCCGAACGTACTCCGATCCCGGAAGTCGCCGTCGCGGTCGTGGCCGCGCATCAAGCCGTGCGCACGGACCAGCAGGGCCGGTTCTCGCTCTCGAGGCTTCCGGTCGGCGAGGTCGAGCTCTCCATCCGCCGCATCGGGTTCGAGCCCGTCACGCTCAAGCGAACGATTCCCCAGACCGGCGTCGATTCGTTCACCGTGATGCTCGCCGACCTGCCCCAATCGATGGACGCCATGTCGGTCACCGAACGGCACCGCCGCCAGGGGGTCGAAGAGTTCTACTTCCGGCGCGCGCAGGGACTGTCCGGCGTGTTCTTTTCGCGCGACGAGATTCTCCAGCAGCGCGCCAGCACTCCGAGCGACTTGATGCGAGCCACGGCGGGCGTGCGGCTCGTCAGTGTGCCAAGCGGCAAGGGCGTTCGCTTTCCCGGCAACACGAGCATCGCGCGCCGAGGCGACTGCCAACCGGTGGTCTGGCTCGACGGACAGAGCGCGCCCGGCATGGAGCTCGACGACATTCCGCTCAGCGATATCGAGGGCATCGAGCTCTATCGCGGCGCCTCGAACACGCCCGCGCAGTTCTGGCGCGCTGGCCAGTCCCAGTGCGGCGCCGTCGTCGTCTGGACGCGGGTTCCCGGCACACCGTGAAACGCCTGAGGAACCGTGTTGTTCGCAGGCTCGTCGCTCTCCAACCCTAGTTCTTTTTCTTAGGGTCCGGTGCAGCCGGCGCTCTGACGGCAATCTCCATCGCGCCGGCCGGAACCGGCGTCCGCGTCTCGCCGCCGCCGGGCCAACGCGCCCAGACCGCCGTGGGCGTTCCCGACATGCCGAGCACCTGGACCGCGCCATTCTGCGACCAGTATCCGGCGCCGGCTTGAATCTCGCGCACCGGACCCATTCGATCGCCGTAGACCAATCGCAGCTGGACGCCGACGCCATCAGGATTCTCTGACGAGCCCTGAACGCGAACGCGCAGTCCCCGCTTCGCGCCCCGATTGTGAAAGAGCCGCGTCGTGTCGCCGTTCTGTGAGACCGCGAGATCCAGCCGCCCGTCGCCGTCGTAGTCGGCGTACGCGGCGCCGCGCTGGTCCCCGTAGATCACGAGGCCCGACTTCGCACCGGGCACTGGCGTCAGACCGCCCTTTCCATCGCCGACGAGCAGCAGGCTCCGGCCCGCGTCGTAGCGCGGCACGCCGACCTCGGTCGGCGAGAAGTTCTGGCTCAGGAAGACGTCCTCGAACCCGTCGCCGTTGAAGTCGGCGACGCCGGCGTAGAACGCGGGCGCCAGTTGCGCCTCCGCCGGCAGCGGCACCGCCTCGAAGTGATCGCCGCGATTCAGGAACGCCATGTGGCTCATGGTCACTACGCTCGTGCGCGTGACGCTGCCCGCCGCGGGCCCCAGCACCTGATCGATGGTCGCGTCGGCATACGCCGCGAAGGAGCGAATCCGATTCGACAAGCTCGGCATCGCCACGCGAAGACGCGCGTAGCTGGTGAGCGGCGCGAGCGCGCCGATCCGAGAATCCTGACGGGCGAGCACCATCTCCTCTTCACCCGCCGCGCCGAAGGTGCCCGCCATCATGTACAGCGGCCGCGCGCTGTCGGCCGGTGTCTCCGTGTTGCGCCCCCAGCTCGTCGCCACGAGATCGAGCCGGCCGTCGCCATCCAGGTCACCGACGGCGACGCCGTTCCAGCGGCTGGTCCAGCGTGCCAATCCCCACGAATCCAGCGCGCGCGAGAAGTGTCCCTTGCCGTCGTTGAGCAGGAGCACGATGGATCCCCAGTCGCACGCCAGCACGAGATCGGGATGCCCGTCACCGTTCATGTCCGCGAACGTCGCCGCCGACACGAGGCCGATGTCGTGGAGCACCGCGGCGTTCGCCGTGTCGAACACAAAGTGCCCGCCCCCTTCATTCTTGAAGAGGCCCGACGATGCAGGAACCGGATACTTCATCGGGATCGCGCGCGACCCGACGAACAGATCGAGCCTGCCGTCGCCGTCGTAGTCGCCGAGCGCCAGCGGGCCGGTCGCCGACTCGTGCGATCCGACGACGGATTTCACGGCACTCGAAACCGAACCGCGCGATACCGGCAGCTCGATGGCCGCTGGCTGCCCTGTGAGATCGGCCTGCGTTCGCGCCTCCCACGTCGACACGCCCGCGATGAGCGACACGCGGCCGCCTTCCGCCAGACCCAGCACCGCGGTGTAGTCGGCGGCGGCGACCGGCCCCGGTTGGGGCGCCGGAGCCAGGCGGCCTTTAGAGTTGTGAAATACGCCGATCCGCCCGCCCTTGCCGGTTCCGACGATCAAATCCTCGGCGCCGTCGCGATCGAGATCGAACCAGGCGACGCCTGGGCCGAGCTGCGAGAGGGCCGTGGGCAGCAGGTACTGACGATCCCAGTCGTCGAACGTGTTCTCGGTGTGCGTGTGTCCTTTGAGCTGTGCCGTCGCATCCTCGAACAACGCCGGCGCGGCGGCGGTGTCCTCGGGCGACTTGCGCCCCGCGGTCCGCGCCGTGATCTCGTACTCGCGGTTGGGACGCACATCCGTGATCGTCGATCGGCGGCCGTCGCGCCAATCGACGACCAGCGTCGCGCTCTGGGATTTTCCCATCGCGAACGACGCCTCGTAGTCGCTGTGCGACAGGTACAGCCCGCCCACGACGACCTCTTTCTCCTGCTCGGGCACCGCGCCGCCCAACAGTCGAATCTTCGAGCCCACGGCGCGCGTGTTCGGCGCGTCGCCCACGAGACGCACCGCGACACGCGGCGCGGAGGCGTCGTTGCGCAACACCAGCGCCGGCGCGCCGAGGCGATTGACGACGACGTCGAGATCGCCGTCGCCATCGAGGTCCGCGGCCGCGAGCGCGTGCGAGACGTCGTTCTCGAGGCCGAAGTGCCACGCCGCGCTCACATCCTCGAACGTCATGTCGCCGCGATTGCGGAAGGCGACGTTCTCGAGCTTGAGCTTCGGAAACTCCCAGCGCGTGCGCTGCCACGGAATCGAGTTGAGGCGATTCTGCAAACCCTCCTGGACGTCGGCATCCATGATGTCCCAGAGGTGGCCGTTCGCGACGAGAATGTCCTGCCAACCGTCGAGATCGACGTCCATGAACATCGTGCCCCACGACCATCCGCTCGCGCCGACGCCCGCGAACGCCGAGGCTTCCTCGAACGTGCCGTCGCCGCGATTGATGAAGAGCGAGTTTCGCTGCTGTTGAAGCTGGAGATCCTGTTCGCCTGGCTTCTTTGGAAACGCGGTCGTCGTCGGGATCTGCGTCTTCAGGCGGTGCGAGTCGTTCGCACGCATGTCGGTGGTGAACAGATCGGGCAGACCGTCGCCATTCACGTCGGCGACGTCGGCGCCCATCGTCGCGTTGCTCATCTCGCGCTGCGACTTCCAGTCGGCCAGCCGGAAGTTGCCGTGGCCGTCGTTCCACCAGAGCTGGTCGGTGTCCTCGAAGTCGTTCGCGACGTAGAGATCCGGCGCCCCGTCGCCGTTCAGGTCGACGAACTTCGCCCCGAGCGAGAACGACTCGGCTTCTTCGGCGAGTGGGCGTCCGGACGCGTCGTGGAATCTCGACGACGTCATCGGGACGCGATCGAACTTGTGGCCGTCGAAGCGATAGAAGTCGTTGCGGGCGCCGCGCGTGGTGAGGCGCACGCCGCCCAGGTCCGGCCGCACGACGAGCTTGTACTCACTGCGGAACTCGGGCACCACCTCGAACTTCCCAGGCCCGATCTGGCGCACCATCTGGTTGAAGCTGTGCCGTTGCGGCGGCAGGCTGTCGTCGATGTCGTACGCCTTGTAGTTCGCGACGAAGAGATCGAGCCAGCCGTCGCCGTCGACGTCCGCCATCGCGATCGTAGTGCCGCCATTGCCGGCCGAGTCGAGACCGAGGTCGCGGTGCTCGGTGAAGTGTCCCTTACCGTCGTTGATGAAGACGGCGTTCGGGCCTCTCGTCGCAAGCAGAATGAGATCGAGATCGCCGTCGCCGTCGATGTCGGCGAACGCGGCGCCGCTCGAGTGTCGATCGCACGCGCCCACGCCCGCCGACTTCGTGATGTCCTCGAACTTCCAGTTGCCGAGGTTGCGATACAACGCGCTGCAGCCCTGCGTTTTCGCGAGAAAGACGTCGGCCTTGCCGTCGCCGTCCACGTCGCCAAGCGCGACGCCGGCGCCCTGCCCCAACATGCGGTTGCCGAGCAGGACGGAGTCGCTGACCTCATTCTGAAAGCGGATTCCGCTCTTGCCCGCGTCGACCGGCGTGAAGCCGGCCTTGCCGCCGTTCACGCGGAGCTCGCGCCAGCGATATCCCGGCTCCTGATGCCACGCTGTCGGCTGTGTTTCCGAACACGCGACAGCGCCGGCGAATGCCGCGAAACCAACGAAGCGAACGAGCGAGGGAAGCCGTTTCAGGGGCATGAAATCCTCGGGAGGACCATCGAAACGGGAAATTCGGGACCGAGGCGGCTGAGAATTGAACATGGCCCCCGATTATCCGCCGTTCGCGACGGAACGATTGGCACAGCCGCGGATGGCGCTGACGCACGCCGATCGCGCGGAGACACCAGCGACTTTGAAGGTTGGGCGCTGATCGGAGCCTTGCGTTTCCCCGGAATTCCCCGAAGAACCGAGAAATCTACGCTGCGGTCGCGACGCTCGCCCCGTTTGCTTCGTTCTATATCGGTTTCAGCCCCGGCCCGATCCGAGCTTCTCCCGCAGCGTGTCCTGCGCCTCGCTCCGCTGCTTGTCGAGGAACTCCTTCGCGCGGCCTCGCTGCGTCTCGTCGAGCCCCGTGAGGGCGTCGTTCAACGAGGCGTCGTAGTTCTCGCGGATCGTCGCCACCACCGCGCCCGCGGTTCGACGTGCCTCCATCATTCGGGCCTTCTCGTCATCGCTCGGATCGTGCAACGGCGGCTGGGCGGCGCGGCGCAACGAGTCGAGCGCGCGAAACGACGGGTCGTTCTTCTCCTTCAGCTTGGACTCGATGTCCTTCAGGCTTTTGAGCTGGTCGTCCGAGAGCTTGAGATCCTTGCGCCTGTCGATGAGCAGCTTGATCGGACTCATGTCCTCGACGTCGCGATTCGAGAGCTGGATGCCGCCCTTCTTGCCGGCGATGGCATCGAAGTCCGGTTTCGGGTCGCCGCGAACGCGGCCGCCGCCGCCGCCACCGCCTCGTTGCGCGGCTGCGATCGTGGGAATGAGGAGCAATGCAGTCAGCACACGTCTCGAGGTCAGCATGTGTCGGATTCTCGGGAGAGGGAGGACCACATGACGATGCTTCATGGACTGCGGCGCGTCCAGATGACCACGACGCCGCAGTGCGACCCGATTCTGCTGTATTTCAGCGGAGTCTCCGCGGGACTCGCATAGAACTCGATCGCCTCGATCTGCGACGGAGTGATGCTGTTCAAGTCGAACAGCGGCTCCAAATGACCCGCGATCACGCGACCGGAGAAGACCAATACGTTGTCCAGATATACCTGCGAGTAGCACGCCGCGGCCGGGGCGCCACGCGCCGAATCTTGGCGATCCGGCCCGACGCCGAGGAACGATATCACGCGGTTCGACCGAATCCACGCGGCGTTGCCGTGCCCTCGAATGATCGTCGCCCCCGGCATCTGCTCGAGGATCGCCGCGACCGAGACACCTTCGAGCTTCGCCAACTCGGCGCGCGTCATGAAGTGGCCGAGCCCCAGACGCCGGTTTTCCTCGAAGCCCGGCATGAAGCGGTCGACCGCCACATCCGAGACCACCACCGGCTCGAGCGTCACCGCTCGGCCGAGCACGATGCGCCGTTCGACCATCTCGTTGCCATGGAACGTCAGATGCGTGTCCGCCGCGCCGTACCCGATCCGGCGCACGACGATTTGATGGTCGCCCGGCGGAATGTCGCTGATTCGCACGCGACCATTCTCGTCGCTGAGCACACTCTTGCCCATGTCCGGCAGCGAAACCTCGGCGCCGCTGATCGGAGTGCGCGTCGAATCGAAGACGACGACCCCCAAGAACACGGCGCCGCGAAGCGCCAGGCGCGCTTTCGACTCGAGCACCAACACCGATCGCATCAGGCGAGACGCCGGAGAAAGTCGAACCGTCGACCGATCGGCGGTCTCCGCGCTGTCGTTCGCGGCATGCAGCGTCACCGTCGCGCCGAGGGGCAGGCGACAGAGCCTGAAGCTGCCATCCGAGGTGGACTGCACCTCCGCGCGCTGCGTGCGCGCTGAGTCGAGCGACCACTCGGCGGCGACGCGCGCGCCACCGACCGGGCGCGGCGCCGCCGAGTCGTTGGCGAGCATGACGCGCCCGATCACGATGCCGGCAGCCCGATCTTGCGACGAACCGCAAACCGACGCGGCGAATTGCGAGGCGCTCGGAACGCGAAGCTCGAGCGGCTCGTCCGCGTCCGTCGTGACGAACGAGATCGGAGACGTCGCGTTCAGCGAATCGAGCGACGGCGTGCGCACGTCCACCGTGTGCTCGCCGGGAATGATCCCGCCGATGGTGAAGCGGCCGTGCGCATCGCTCGTCGCCTCCATGGACGTCCCCGCGTCCCGAATGCGCGCGCCGGCAACCGGCCTGCCCGACGCGGAGTCGAGCACTTCCCCGGTGACGGCGCGCGGGGGCAGCGCCCAGAGCGTGTCCGCGCCGCGGCGCGCGATCGCGAGCGAGCCGCCAGTGATCTGCATCGACGTGACACGGTCTTCGGCGCCGTGCCCGGGAATGACGAATTGCTCGATGACCGGCATGCGAATGTTCCACCGGTTCACCGCCCACGTGCCGTCGCGCATGCGCACGAACTCGAGCTCGGCGCCGGCCCGGTCTTCCTGCAGCGACGAGACGTTCACGTATCGAAGCTCGAGACGCCGGAGCTCCGCTGACGCGCGGTCGACCCACAGTGTGCCGCGAATCTCGGAGACTTTCTTTCGCTCCGGCGTCGGCTCGAAGACCAGGCCGATGAGCGCGGGCTGTTTGCGGTCGCTCGCCAGGCGGAAGCAGTGATCCTCGACGAATATGGTGGACAGCAGCGCGTCGAGGCCCGGCGCGTAGTAGTCGACGGTGTTGTCCTTTTGGGCGACGACATAGCCCGCGCGACGGAGCGCATCCGGCGGCGGCGTTCGCCACGCCCGCGTGGCGACGCTGGTGGAGACCGAAGATTTCTGCCGAAGCACTTTGGATCCGGGGCCGTCGAGCGTGCGATCATAGACGACCGTCGTGGAGACGACGGTGCGCGACGCTTGCGTGAGCTGCGCCGCGGTGAGCGCCGCGCGGATCTGCTCCCACACCGCGAACGTCGCGGCCGCCGAGTCGCTGAAGGCGCGGCACTCGCTGCGATCCACGACGTGCATTCCGTCGAGCGCCACCGGAACGCCGCTGAGCACGATGCGGCGAGTGACTGCGCCTCCCGCGATGAGAACGACTGAGTCCGACGTAACCGGACGATAGCCGATGCGCAGCGTGCGCAAGCGGTACGTTCCAGGATGGTCGGCCGCGAGGCGGAATTCGCCGCGCTGGTCGCTCAACGACCGCGCCGCTACGCGCGACGCGCTGTCGACGAGCATCACGACGACGCCGGCCACGGGTTGGTCAGCGGCGTCGGCCACGACGCCTCGCACGCTTTGCGCATGCACGAGGGCGGGCATGATCGCGCTCACGATTCCACCAGCAAGCCTGCTCAGACGATGCGTCATCCGACCTCCATCATCCCCGCGGCCTCGCCGTTCGGCGCCTTGCGCCTGCGCCTCGTTAGATGTATACAATGTGCCGGCTCGTTGATCCAGTGCGCCCGCCCACCCCTGCGTTCCGTCCGATGACGACGCGCCGCGGTTTGCTCTCGATCTTGCTCGGCTCGTGCATGGTTGCGCAACTCGCGGCCGGTCGGACCGCTGCTGCGCAGCGCGGCGCGCCATTGCCGGTCCGTGGCGTCGTGTTCGACAGCCTTCGCGGAAAGCCCCTCGCCAATGCCTTCGTGACGATCGCCGGCAAGGCTCAGACGAGCGCCACGGACTCGCGCGGGCGCTTTCGATTCGATAGCGTCGCGCCGGGCACGTACATGGTCACGGCGCAGCATCCGGTGCTCGACTCGATCGGCCTGTCCGGGCTGACCGCGAAAGCGACCGTGGTGGATGGTGGTCGCGAGGTCGAGCTTGCGGTGCCGTCGTTCGAGACGCTGTGGCGGCTGTCGTGCAACGGGCGTGCGCCGCGCGACAGCGGCATCGTTTTCGGGAGCATTCGGAGCGCCGCGAGCGGGGTGCCAGTGCACAACGCGACCGTCGAGCTCTCGTGGACCGACCTCGCGCTCGGCAAGCGCCACGACGTCGTACAGCGACAATGGCACGTCGAAACCCGCACCAACGACCACGGCGGCTACGCGATTTGCGGCGTGCCGCCGCGAACCGGGCTCTCGGTTCGGGCGTCCGCCGACTCCAACGCGAGCGGTCTCATCGACCTGGCGCCGACCGGCATTCGCGTGCAGCGCCGGGATCTGCTGGTCGGACCCATATCCGCGAAGCGCCCGGACCAGCAGGGAACGATCGTCGGTCTCGTGACCGACCCCAATGGCCAGTCGGTGGCGGGAGCGCGGGTGAGGGTAGAAAACCTTCCCGAGGTCCGGACGGGCCTCGAGGGGCAATTCCGCCTGACTGGAGTACCCGCGGGCACGCGCCAGATCGAGGTGCTCGCGGTCGGCGTGGCCCCGGCGACGGTCGCGGCCGACGTGGTCCCCGGCGACTCGTCGGTGATCGACGTGCGCCTTCAGAAGGTGCTCACCCTCGACGCCATGCGGACGATGGCCGAGCGCGGCACGCGCGTCTTCGCCGCGGAGTTCGATGCCCGCCGGCGATCGGGGTTCGGCTACTCGCGCGACTCCACGCAGATCGCGAAGTACGCGCAGTTCCTGAACGTCTTTCGCGACGTGCCGAGCCTGAACGTTCGCTACGGCTCGTCGACGCTCACCATCACCGTGCCGGACGGGAAAGGCGGGTTCTGCATGCCCGAGGTGCTCATCGACGGCGCGGAGGCGGCGTTCGGCCACCTGATCGACCTCATGCCGGACGAGGTGGGCGGAGTGGAAGTCTACCCGCGCGCGTCGCAGATTCCCGCGCGCTTCGTGCCTCCGGGCATCCGGCCGGCGTGCGGCATGATCCTCGTCTGGACCAAGTACGGATTTCGGAATCGTTGAACAGCGACTCGGCAATTGGAGAACTGTGATGAGAGCTATGTCGTTCGTTTCGATCGCTTCGGTTGCGTGGATCGTGCTCGGCGCCTGCGCCAGCGCGGGAACGTCGGGTGCGCCGGGCGCGCCGGCCTCGCAGACGATCAGCGTCATCGGCGCCGGTGGCGGCGCGCAGATCAGCACGTCGGGAGAGAACGCGGCGCACGTGCAGACGCTGCCATTCACCGCCGACCAGGTCTGGCGCGCGCTGCCCGCGGTGTTCGATTCCCTGGGCATTCGCGTCCAGACGCTCGATGGCGCGAAGCGAACGATCGGGATCTCCGGGTTCGCGGTTCGACATCGCCTCAAGAACGTTCCGTTGAGCCGGCTCATCGACTGTGGAACGTCCCAGATGGGCCCGAGCGCCGACGACTACGACGTGCGCCTCACGGTGTTCACGGACGTCCATGCCGGAGATGGCGGGGCGACCGTGACGACGTCGCTCGAAGCGCTCGCTCGGCCGATCAACTATGCGCAGGAGTTTTCGCATTGCAGCACGAAGGGCGTGCTCGAGCAGCGCATCGTCGACCTCTTGCAGGCTCGGCTCGGCCGGTGACGTAGGGCGGTGCGGCGTGGTCAACCTCTCTGGCGGTCCTGTGCGCCGGAGGCTTGATTCGGCCGGCAGCTGAAACTCACCTCCGCCTGGTGACTTTGGCCGCGCGAGCAACTGCGTCGGGGGACTCTCATGGCGAACGGCCGGTTACACGTCGACGACTCGCCGAGGGTCGGCGAATCGAGGACAGGTCGTCGACGCGCCAGGATTGGCGCCGGTCATCGGCAGGAATCAGCGCCCGCCGCCGCGGTCGAATCGAGGCGGGCTCGCTGGCTCGTTCCGTTCGGAATCGCCGTCGTCACGCTGCTCGCCTTCGGACCTGCGTTCACGAGCGGATTTGTGAGCTGGGACGATGCCAAGAACTTTCTCGACAATCCGCACTACCGCGGGTTAGGGCTCGCACAATTGAAGTGGATGTGGTCGACCTTCCACATGGGCCACTACGTCCCTCTCTCGTGGATGACCCTGGGACTGGACTATCTCTTCTGGGGGATGGACGCCGCGGGATACCACGCGACGAGCGCTCTGCTGCACGCGGTGAACGCCGTGCTCGTGTATTTCCTGGCGCGGCGCCTGTTCGCGCTCGCCTCCACGACCGAACGAATCGCCCCAGCGGTGTTTGCGGCGCTCTTCTTCGCCGTTCATCCGCTTCGAGTCGAGTCGGTCGCCTGGATCACGGAGCGACGCGACACCCTGTCGCTGCTGTTCTATCTCACGAGCCTCCTCGCCTATCTCCGGTTTTCCGCCACACCTGAGCGACCAAGGCGGTGGTACTGGATTTCGCTGGCTGCCTTCGCCGGAGCCCTTCTGTCGAAGGGCACGTCCGTCACGCTGCCGGCGGTGCTCGCATTGTTGAACGTCTATCCTCTGCGGCGGATCGACGGTACGAACTGGCGCGGGCCGGCGGGCCGGGGACTCCTGCTCCAGTTGGCGCCGTTCGCGGTGCTGTCGGTTGGCTTCAGCCTCTTGTCGGTGTTCGCGCTTCATCCACCGGCGCAGCTCGGACCGGCGGCCAAGGTCGCCGTATCGGCCTACAGCCTCGGGTTCTACATCGGGAAAACGGCGTTGCCGTTCGGACTCTCGCCGTTGTACGAAATGCCGGCCCGGGTCGACCCGCTGGCGGCAAGGTTTCTCGTCGCTTATTTCGCCTGCATTGCCCTTGCCTTTGCCGGTTGGCGTCTCGCGCGCCGCTGGCCCGCTGCGACCGCGTCCCTCGTCGCGTTCGGACTCGTCAGCCTTCCAATGCTCGGCATCGTGCAGAATGGCCCGCAGATCGCCGCGGACCGCTACACGTACCACTCCGGGCCTGCCCTCGCGCTGCTCGCGGCCAGTCTACTCTTCTTCGGCGTGCCTGTAGCGAGTGGCAGCGAGGCGCGCCGTGGCGGCGATCGTGCTCGCGTCGCTCATCGCGCTCACGTGGAGGCAGACATCCGTCTGGCACGACTCCGAGCAACTGTGGACGCGCGTGCTGGACGAAGATCCCAACTCGGCGATCGGCCAAAGCGCGATGGCCAACGTCCGCTACCAGCAGGGTCGCGTCGACGAAGGACTCGAGCATAGCCGTCGGGCGGTCGCCCTGTCACCGCGGTTCTCCCGCGGATACAACGATGTCGGCGTCGGGCTCGCGACTCGCGGCCAGCTTGCCGAGGCGGCGGAAGCGTATCGCGAAGCGATTGCCCTCGATCCGGCCGATGAAGAGCCGGTGAACAACCTCGGCGTCGTTCTGGTTCGGCAGGGCGACATCGACGCCGGCATTCAGGACTACCGCCGCGCCCTCGCCATGAACCCGGACTACGCGGATGCTCATGTGAACTGGGGCAACGCGCTGGTCCGCGCGCACCGGCCGGCGGACGCCATTCCACACTATCAGGAAGCGTTGGTCATCCGCCCGCTCGATGCCGACGCGCACTTCAACTGGGGCGTCGCCTTGGCGCAACAGGGCCGCTTCGCCGACGCCGCCGACCATTTCAGGGCGACGTTGGCGATCGACCCCAACCATGTGGAAGGAAAGGATTACCTCGCGCGCGCGATGAGTCGACTCGAGCGGCCGTGAGGTAGATCAGCGCCGCGACGCTTCCGCCCGCCGCGACCCCGCTGCCTTGACTGCCGGCGGTAGCACCGCAGAAGCCGCCTCCACCGGTTTGGCTGCCGCGACGTGAGCAAATAGCTCTCGCCGAACTTCTGGATTGCTGATCTTCCAGATGACGCCGTCGGTGAAGTAGTGATGGATGTTGATGACCATGAGAATGAGGATCGGCGCGGCGCGGCCGGAATCCTCGCCGAACGCATTTCCGACGACGCTCATGGCACTCGCGGGAACGACCCGCGCGACGATCAGGCTGACGACGAGGAGCGCGGTGCCGTACGCGACCATGTGCCACGCGGCGCGACTCGGAGACGCCCGCGACTCCGCGACACTGCGGTTCATCTCTACACGGATCGGGAACGCGAGATATTGCACCGCGTGAGCGATCTGAATCCAGAAGATGGCCTTGGGGTCGCGCGCCATCACCGCGTACCACACGAAGATCGCAAGCCATGCCGCCAGGGCGCGCGCGGGGGGGAGAGCACCAGTCCGGCGCCGCATCTTCCAGATCCCGACGCTGCCCAGAAGGAACGCCACAACGGTGCCGGCGCTGATCACCGCGTACGCCGGCTGCACCATCGACGGATCCCGAAGCTGGGTGTACAGGAACCACGTCACGTGCCACGCGAGGAGAATGCGAAGCCCGGTCCTGATCAGCAGCCGCTCCGACTTGTCGAAGCGCGAGCCGGCCAGGAAGGCGTAGGAGGCCATCATTCCCCACACCTGCCCCGTGTAGTGCCAGGCCAGGTATGCGCTCGAGACCGAGACGAGGACGATGACGAGCGCGGGTGAGCTCTGTGCGACCCAGAGCGCGAGGCCCGAGTACGCGACGAGAATCGCCGGCACGTAGATCGACGCCCAGCGGTGCCGTAGGATCATCTCGCGACTGCGATAGATGATCCGGTACGACGCCATGAAGTGCGGCATGTTGATCGTGGCCGCGAGCCAGGCCTGAACGCCGGCTCCTACGAACACGAGATCGGTGCGGCCGCTCAGCAGCAGCGGCACGAACACGATCACGGACAACCCGCCCGCGGACAGCAGGTCGACGAGCGGGGTGATGATCGATGCCACCGATGAGCGCGCGCTCGCGCGCGCCCGTGTGCTACTCATGATGCCGCACTGCTCTTCCGCCGAATCTGTCGTACTCCCAGAAAAGGAATGGGCCGCCGAGCGACGCCAGGCGACCCATTTCCGACGACTTCACCCAACAACCTTCAATGTAGCGTCAGCAACCGAACGACACCGTGCAGGAGCGCGCCGGACGCCGGTCCCACATGAACGAGCCGCCTGGCGTCGTGAAGCTCGCCGCCTTGCTTCCGGCCACCGACGGCGGAAACACGACCAGCGTGACGGCCGATCCTGGGACCGTGGTTCCCGGAACGACGTCGCAGTCGAGGCCAACGGTGCATCCGGCGGTCTTGGTTCCGATCGGCTGGCCGATGAGAGCCAGAGGATCGGTGAACAGCGCAGTCGAGCCCCCGGCGGGTCTGACGTTGTATTTGATCTGAGCCGGCGCGGTGTTCACGTACGTGGACACGCTGTAGGCCGGCACGTTCGCCCAGGTCGCGCTCCCCGGCGGCGATGCCGTCGAGACGTATTGGCGAGCGTCGATGGGGGCGTTCGTGGCGTTGATCACGCGCAGCGCAACCTGAGCGGCGGGATCTGGGACCGTCTCGTCGATCACCGTGAGGCGCATCTTGTCCGAGCCGCCCGATCGCGCGTTCCCCCAGAGGATGAACGTGTAGTTGTGCTTGTCCTCGAGTTGAACGGTCGAATCCTTCAGAACGACCGACGCAATGTTGGCTAGCGTGTCGTCGAGGAAAATCCGGAAATGCCGCGCCCCGGCGGCGGCAGGCTTGTACTGAATGGCCGCTGACGCCGTTACGCCCCCCGAGGACTGCGGGTTATTCCGGAACGTGATGCGGAACGCCGCACTGTTCTCGACGATGTCGACGAAGCGAAAGTCGAGGCCGAAGGTGGCGCCGGTGTCCGGAACCGCGTTGATGAACCGAACTCCGGCCGCCGGCGGCGGAGGAATTGTTTCGACTTCGGATGGTTTGCAGGCACTCGCGACACCCGCGGCGAGCGAGAGCATCGAAAGCTGAAGGATCCGTCGCATGAAATACTCCCTCGAGGTTGGTACGCCGCGCCGATTTAGCGCCGCGGGCGTCGTTGCGTATGCGCGGTGTCACCGGGAGAACCAGGTTCGGGCCGCTCCGTGCTGCCCAAACCCCCTAGCGTTTTGGTGGCGATAGCTGCGATCGCCCCGACGCCAGCAGCTCCCATTGCCAATGAACGCGTGGCGGAAAACCGCCGCTCGTACAACCGCGACACGTACTCGGATTTGATGTGAACCGTCTCGCCATGCCAAACCTGCTCACCGCCGTGCAACAGGTGTATCGCCGTGACACCGACGGTGTATTCGCTATTGTCGCTGCTGAGCAACATCCCTTCGACCTGCTCGATTGCCGGCCCCATCGGTCCACCGAGCGCGATTCGTCCAGCGTCGGTGATGTCGAATCCCATGACCGTCCCGGGCTTCGGAACGGTGCCCCCGGTGGGTTGCAGTGTGTAGCAACCCACCAGGAGCGTTCCGGCTGCGAGGACTCCAACTCGAAGAACTGCGCGCACGTCAGTCAGCTACCAGCCGTACGTGCCCTTGGCCGCGACCGAATTCGCCGCGTTGCCAGCTCCCAAGCCGGCGCCGTAAATCGCGTTGCTTCGCGCCTGCAGCTCCTGATATGGCACGGCCCAGAACAGCGCCGTCCCCTCCGGCAAGTCGCCCCAGCCGCGCGAATCGAAGTACCAGTTCGCGAATTGAACGAACGCGCCTTCCATGCGCTTTTCCCACTTCATCGCCTCGAGCATGTTGCCGCAGTTCAGGGTCGCACTCGGCCCGGTGCCGGATGGCACCTTCGGAACGCACGCGTTGCCGCCAGGGACCGGGGACGTGTTGTCGTTGGCGGTGATGGCCGGGAGACCGTACTTGGTACGCGTGATGTTGATGAGCGCCGCGGCGGCCGCATACTGACCCTTGCGGATCAATCCCTCCGCTTGCGTCATGTCGAGCACCGCCTTCGGGTAGATGAGCAGCGTTCCGTTGCGCGCCGAGCTCTCGCCCTTGCTCACCCACCAGTGGAAGCGGTTGAAGTCGTAGTTCGACCAGCCCCACCCATTGCCGGTGTACTGGTCGGAACCGTTCGGCCGGTTCGTGAAATACCGGAGGCATCGGAACTCACCGGGCACCTGGCCGCCCGACTTCTCGCAATCAGCAATCTTGAAATCGGCCTGCTGCGCCGCCCGCGACGTTCCCTGCGGGAAACGCAGGTCCGGCGTCACCATGAAGAAGCCGACGTTGCCGGCTCCACGCTCACCGACAGCGGTCCTCGTCCAGTCCAGATAGCTGCCGGACGTGTCACCCATCCCGATGATGAAGCCCGGCATTTGGTGCCAGGTGTTGCCGCCGTCATAGATGCGGCGCCATCCACCACCAGGGCCGTTCGTGGAGCTGGTCACGTTGTAGTGGTCCGCGGTAATACCCCCTTGGGCGTCCGCGATGATCGACGTCCAGTCTGCCGCCGCCCGCTCCGCCGGCGTGCGAGCCACGTTCGCGCGAATCAGCGCCCGATACGACTTGGCGAGCTTCACGAAATCAGCGGCCGACATCGCGGCGGGAGTGGGAATCCAATCGGTTGGAATCGGGAACCCGCCCGTCGTGCTCGTGACCGGGGCGTTCGCCAGATCGATCGACCGTTGGAAGGCCGTGTACGACGACTCCGCGACCGCCTTGTAGTCGAAGAGCTTGCCGTCATCGAGCGCGTCCTGGCCCACCTGCACGACCGACGACGAATCGTAGATCAGGGCCAGATACCCGAGCGAAACGCCGCGGAGGAACTCCGCGAAGGACTTGTCGCGATTCGTTCGCGCGTCGTTGTTGTACTCGAGCGAGCCATCCGCGACGTTCGAGATGAAGTTCGACTCGACGCGGACCACTTCGTTGAGAAGGAAATACGGATTCGCCTGATCGCCGCCGCAGCCGTTTCCTGGCGCATTGGTATTGGCGGCGCCGGAGAACGGATACCGCGAATTCTGACACTCGTTGTTCAAGCTCGAGTAGTTCTGCACCGACATGATGTTGGCCATGCCCTCGAGCGTCGGTGGCGGGTTGTTTGTGGGGCTGCCGTACAGTCCCTGGTACCACCGCCTGTAATAGCTGGCAAGCAGCTTCTCAGCATCGTCCGCGGTGCCGAGCACACGCTTCGTTTCGCCGGCGTTTGGATTCGTCACCGCGATGGAGTTGTCGCTACAGGCGATTCCGAACACCGCCAAGAGCGTCAACGGGAGTAAGCGTCTCATTGATCGACAGCTCCTAGAAGCGCGAGGAGAGAGAGAACGTGAACCGGCGCAGCGTCGGGAAGCCGAACGCGTCGGTCTGGTTGATGAGCCCTGAGCCCGTGGTTCCAGTGCCGGCGCCCGTTTCGGGATCGTAACCGGAGTAGTTCGTGAACGTGAACAGGTTGCGGCCGACCACGCTTGCCGTCCAATCACCGCCGATGCCGCGAATCTGGCCGATGCGGTAGGTGAAGCTCATTTCACGAACCTTCGTGAACGTGCCCTTCTCCACACTGTAGTTGTTGGGGCCGAGGATGTCGTAGAAGCCGCCCGCGCCGCTCGACTCCGGAGCGCCGACGCGCCAGCCATATCCCTCTGGCTTTGCCGTCTCGACGGAGTTGCCCGACTGATCGAAGTGCGACGAACTGAAGTCCAGCAGGCCCCACTGCTCACCCTGGTTGTTGATGGAGTGTCCGTACGTTCCATCGAGCAGCGCGTAGAACGTGACGCGCTTGTACTGCAGGGTGTTCGTCCACGTGAGACGGAAATCCGGAAGCGAGTTGCCGATGATGTGCAACGCTCCGACGCTCTCACCGGTGCAGTTTGGAATCTGGGTCTTCGCCCCATCGGGCACGCCGACGCTCGAGCAGGTCTGGCCCCTGAGCGGACGGTCCACGATCGGCATACCGAAGTAGAGCGGTACGTTCCACGGAGACTGTGCCGCCGGAAGCTTCGTCTGCCAGAGGTTCTTGGTGATGCCGTCCTTCCAGCTGTTGCCGGCACCGGCGTATACGACCCAGCCCTGATTGTTGACCTGGAACGTCTTGCCGTCGCCGCAGTCGCCCTGCACCGACGTCGGCAGCGCGCCGCAGCCCTTGTAGAACATGCGACCCCAGACGTTCCCGAACTGATTCATCTGGTAGCCATCCTGCTTCTGCGTGTTCGACGTCATGAAGAACACGCTGCCCGTGCCCTGCCCCGTTCCACCGTTCGTGAAGAACTCGGGCTCGAACAGCTGGGTGATGTACGACTTGGTCTTGTCCCAGGTCCCCTTCATCGACCAGGAGAAATTGCGACGCGTCAACACCGGAAGATTCGCCGCCAATTCCCACGTGTGGCTCTGAAGCGTTCCCGCGTTCTGCCACTGCGTGCCGAAGCCGAGGGCCGCGGCGGTGGGAACCGGCAGAATCTGGTTGTGCGTCGTCGTGAGCGCGTGCGTCAGCTCGATGCCGAGACGATCGAACAGCGTGAACTCCGTTCCCAGCTCCGTTTCGTGCGTCGTTTCGGGCTTGAGGTTCGGGTTGCCCGCCTGTCCGAGGCTGCATCCCGATACGCCGCAGCTATAGGTCTCGTACTGGGCCGTGAACTGCGGAGAGTTGCCCGCCGTACCGTCGGATCCACGAAGGCGGAAATCGCTCAGGTGCGGAACGTGGAACCACGGCTCCTCGGAAACGCGCCACACGCCGGAGATGCGGCCGAACGGCGCCCACCGGTTGCCCGAGCCGAACAGCGAGCTGCCGTCGTAGCGATACGTGCCGTCGAGGATGTAGCGGTCCTTGTACTCGAGATTGGCACCAGCATACGCGCCCGCGCGCTTGATCAATTGGCTGCTCGACGACGCCTGGACGTTCACGCTGGTATTCGAGAGCGTGAACACGTCCTTGACGATGAACTGCTGGCCCGATCCTTCGTCCGCGGCAACGAAGTCCTGCTCGTAGTTGCCGCGCACGCTCAGCTTGCCGTTCAGATCGCTGCTGAACGCGTGGCGGATCGTGGCGCCAGCAGCACCGTTGAGCGCTTCCTCGCGGCGATTTCCGATATCCGCGTTGCCGAAGTTCGACGCCGTGCTCACGGTGACCGTCCGATAGCCCTTCGTCTGGAAGTCGCGATCGAGGCGCGTCCGGTTATCGTAGCCGGCCGTGCCGTCGATGGTGATCCAGTCGGCCGGGAAGTACGTCGCGGTCACGGAGCTGAGGAACCGGTCCGAGACTCGGAAGTTCGGTTCGTTTTCCTGGTTGTAGAAGAAACCGCCCTGGCCGTTCGTGGTCGGCCGCGAGACGCCGCCGAACCCGATCAGAATCGGACGGCCGAGCGTGTCGCGGGCCATGTAGTCCGTGCCCGGCGTCGCGCCGCGGAGCAGACCGCCGAAATTCGGGTTGTGCAGGTCCGTCGTGCTGCGATCGTACAACGTGCTGATCGAGATTTGCGCATTGCTGCGAAGGTCGTAATCGAGGTTCACGCGCGCGCGCCGCTGCTGCTGGCCGGTGAGCCCGCTGATCGCTCCCTCATCGTTCGAGTACGAGCCGCTGGCGTAGTAGCGAACGCCGCCAACCCGTCCCGTCGCATCCAGCGAATGGAGCGCGACCACACCAGGCGACGCCATTTCGGACATCGTATTGAAGCGCTGGCCCGGCCACGGGTTCGCCTGAAACACATTGAGAATGTCGCCCGCGCCCAAGCCCGGCTGTCCGTACTGCAGTCCCAAGCCCGTTCGGACCGTGTCCGTGGCAACGCTGTTGATGCGCATCACCTCCGACATCCAGTTCACCGTACGGGAGCACGCGGACACCGGACCGGAGCCCGACACGCAGAACCGCGTGCCGGTCTCGTCGAGCTGAATGCCGTGGTACAGCGGCATGCCGTAGTTGAAGCTGTTCAGGTCACTGAAGCCGTATTCGGTTCGTGCCGTGACCTTGACGCCGTCCTGATTTGCGCCGCGCTTCGTCTTGATGACGATGACGCCGTTGGCCGCCGTGGCACCGTAGATCGACGCGCCCGCCGCGCCCTTCACCACCTCGACCGACTCGATGTCCAGGCCGCCGAGCTCGTCGAAGCTGCCGATGTTGAGCACCGCGCCGTCGACGACGAAGAGCGGGCTCTGGCTGCGGCCCTGCGCGTTGATCGACGTCGGGCCTCGGAGCATGATTTCGGGAGTCGTTCCAGGCTGACCGCTCGTCGACGCAATGCGGACGCCGGCCACCTTGCCCTCGAGTGCAGTCACCGGATCGAGCGCCGGGACCGGCAGGTCTTCCGACGTGACTCGACCGACCGCGAACGGCACCTTCGACCGTTCGACACCCTCACCCACGACGCCCGTGACGACAACCTCGTTCAGTCGGTTGACGTCCTGCTTCAGATTGAAGTTCTGCGTCTGCGTGCCCGACGTGATTCGAATCGGCAAAACGCCCGGCTGGTAGCCGATGGCGCGTACGCGCAGGTTGACCGCTTGCCCCAACACGCGGGCAATGGGAACCGTGACCGTAAAGACACCTTGGGCGTTCGTCCCAACCGAGACCGTGAGCTCGTTGATGTAGACGTTCGCCTGGTCAATTGGCTGGCCGAACTCGCTCGCTACGCGGCCGGTGATCACCGCCGCGCTGTCTGCGCGCGGCGCTGTGCCGCCTCGTCCTTGTGCACCGGCGACGGCTGGCAGGGCTAGTAACGTACCTAGACATGCCCCGGCGATCGTTCGAACACGATTCAGCCTGATCATGGTGGTCATCTCACTCCCGTAATGAGAAGGGGAACTGCGGTACTGCACGCTGACAAAAGCACGTCGGATGGAGCCGCTCGACTTCAACTGCGACTTCGCCCAGGCAACCGATGCACCGGTGGCCCAGACCTACGGCAAACTGTCAATACCACCCGGAGGGTCAGGGCGGCGTGTGGGCGGGTCGGGAAAGGCGAATCAGGCGAGAAATCTGGGAAAGCTACGAATTCTTAACTCGGCTTCGATGACGAAGGGTCACATCGAAGCCGCCGGCAGTACCAAATCCGGGATGAGCCGCCCAAGATCTCGGCGACGGGCGCTAACGTATCGGCGGGTCCGTGGGGCCGCAAGAGTATGATCCCGCCTCAAACTGGCGCCCCGCAGGTTCGACCGTTGGCGGCTGCGCGGGACGCGGTGGCTGGCGCGAGGTGTCGACACCGCGCAACACCGCGCCGCTCCTTTCCGAACCCGGTCCAGCCAAACCCGCTCCAGGGGATGCGAGATTCCTTACCATGAAGCCGCACCCCGACGACGTCGCGCACGTCTCCGCCAAAGGCGCCAGACGATGGCAGCTCGGCCATCCATGGATCTATAGAAGTGACGTGACGACTCGCCCCACCGCGCCGGCTGGCCCGGTACGCGTCCACGACCATCGCGGCAAGCCGATCGGCGTCGCCCTCTGGAGTCCCGCGTCGGAGATCTCGCTCCGAATGGTCGACCGCGACGCGCGCGCCGCGCTCGATCATGCGTGGTGGACGCGGCGCATCGGCGATGCGATCGCGCGGCGCGAATCCGTCGGCACCGTCGCGACGGCGTATCGTCTCCTGCACGGCGAAGGCGATGGGTGCCCCTCCCTCGTCTGCGACCGCTACGATCAGTACCTCGTCATCCAGCTGATGAGCGCCGGTCTCGAGGCGTTTCGCGACACGATCGTCGGCGTGCTCGACGATCTCGTGCACCCCGCCGGGATTCTCGCGCGCAACGACGTGCCGCTACGCGCGAAAGAACGCTTGCCGCAGACCGTCGAGCTGCTCCTGGGCGACGTGCCGGACGACGTCGAGGTCAGCGAGCACGGGGTGCGCTTCATCGCCGCGCTCAGACACGGCCAAAAGACCGGTGCCTTTCTCGATCAGCGCGAGAATCGAGCGCTGATCGGTGGTCTCGCACGCGGGCGCGCGCTCGACTGCTTCAGCTATCACGGCTCGTTCGCGCTGCACCTCGCGCGGCGCGCCGAGCGCGTCATCGCCTTGGACGTCTCGGCGGCGGCGCTCGAGCGCGCGGGGGTTCACGCGGCCCTCAACGGCTTCACCAATATCGAGCTCGTCAAAACAGATGCGTTTCAGTATCTCACGGACCGAAGCGCCGCCGGCGATCGGTTCGACACGATCGTGCTCGATCCGCCGGCATTCGCGAAAACACGCGCGGCGCTTCCGGCGGCCATTCGCGGGTACAAGGACATCAACCTGCGCGCACTGCGGCTTCTCTCCAAAAACGGCCTCCTCTTCACCGCGAGCTGCAGCTTTCATCTCACGAAGCCGCTGTTCCTCGAGATGCTGCAGGACGCGGCGGCGGATTCTGGACGGAGGGTCGTGCTCCGCGCGATCACGGCGCAGCCGGTCGATCATCCGGAGGTCGTGACGATTCCGGAAACTGGATACTTGAAAGGAGCGCTGTTGGAGGTGATTGACTGAAAGCTGGGTCAGGGTGAGACTCGGCGGCGCGGGGAACTACGGGACGCGCGGGGAAGGCGCTGGCAGTGTGGGCAGAAGTAGGTCGATCGCCCGGCCTGTACGATGCGCTCGATCGGCGTCTTGCAGCGGCGGCATGGCTTCCCTGCCCTGTCATACACAGCGAGGCGAGTGACCGACGAATCCGTGTAGCGGGCGCCGGTCGCGCGATCGATCACTCGACGGATTGCCGTCAGCAGTCTCGCCACCTCGTCGCGGGTCAGCGCCGACGCCTTCGCTCGCGGCGAGATCTTCGCGTGCCAGAGCGCCTCGGCCGCGTAGATGTTGCCGAGCCCGGCGATGACACGCTGATCGAGCAACACGGGCTTGATCGGTCCGCGTCGCTTCGCCAGCAGCGCGCGCAGCGAGTCGGGGGTGAGCCGAGGATCGTTCGGCTCGAGGCCGAGCCCCAAGTCCGGCGGCGCGTCGGCCGCATGAAGGTCCAGCGTACTGAGGGCACGCGGATCGTCGAGCACCACGCGAGAGCCATCGTCGAACACGATCGCCGCGCGCGCAAAGCGAGGGAGCGCGTCCGCGGCGGCATCGACGGTCCAGTCGCCCGTCATGCGAAAGTGGGCATGCAAAACACGGCCGTCCTCGAGCAGAAAGAGTTGGTGTTTCCCCCGGCGCTCCACCGCACGAACGCGAGCACCTCTGAGGGACCGAAGCTGGGCCGGTGACAATCGACGGCGAAACGCAGGATGGAAGAGCTCGACGCGCTCGATCGACTTTCCGTCCGCTGCCGCGCGCAAACGACGCACGGCGCTTTCGACCTCGGGAAGCTCTGGCATTTGTGGGGTGAAGTGCGGTTGACCGGGCTTCGTGTGCCAGCACAACTTGCACGCGTGGCAGCCTCCCCTCAATCCGCCGTCGGCCACTCGCGCTCCCCCGACGAGCGATTCACGGCGGTGCGGCGCACGCTGCTCGTCGTCCTCGCGCTCAATGCCGTCGTCACCGCCGCGAAGCTGATCGTCGGCGCGCGCACCGGGACGTTGACGGTGCTGGGCGCAGCGCTCGAATCCGGGCTCGACATGCTGAACAACGTGGTGGGCGTGATGCTCATCGCGGTCGCCAGCCGCGCGCCGGACGAGGATCACCCCTACGGCCACGACAAGTTCGAGACGCTTGGCGCACTCGGCATCGTGGTCTTTTTGTCGATCTCCTGTTTCGAGCTGATCCGTCAGGGCGTCTCGGCCATGATGACGCAGCGGGTGCCTCGCGCCGCGAGCCCGCGCGACATGTGGATCGTCGTCGCGACGCTCGGGGTCAACGCGTTCGTCGTGTGGTACGAGCGAAAGCGCGGCCGCGAGCTCGGGAGCGCGTTCCTCATGGCCGATGCGGCGCACACCAGCAGCGACATCCTGGTGACGCTCCTCGCGCTCGCGTCGCTCGTGGTCTCGCGCATCGAGCGGCCGTGGATCGATGCCACGCTCGCGATCACCGTCGCGCTGATCATCGCCTGGAGCGGGTTCGAGGTGCTGCGGCAATCGATCCCGGTGCTCGTGGACGAACGCGCGATCGACGCCGGGAGGCTGCGCGCCGTGGTACTCGGCGTCGCGGACATCCGCGACGTGCGCAACATCCGCTCCCGCTCGACGCCGTCCGGCCAGCTCTTCGCCGAAGTGACGATCGCCGTCGCCGGCGCGACGCCGGTGGACGCCGCCCATCGCTTGGCCGACGCCGTGGAAGCCGCGATCGAACGCGAATTTGGAACTTCGCAAGTCACCGTGCACGTCGAACCCGTATAACCACTTGCGCATTTAGTCATAGCGTCTAGCTTACGCGGCAACTTTTTCAGCGCCCGGGCATGGCCCCTCCGCATCGACCGACTCGCTCCCTCAAGCACGAGTACGAGTTGTTCGTCGAGCAGGAAATCGAGAACTACAAGGAATCGGTGCCCCGAGGGGTCCTGCTCGGGATCGGCGACGACGCCGTCGCCGCGTTGACCTCCGCGCCGCAGTTCGCGCTCACCGAGCTCCTCCTCTGCCAGGAAGTCGACCGGCTCATCTTCAAGCGGCTTCGCTTGCCGAGTTACGACACCTGGCGCCGCCGTCACATCAAGCTGATCGACGAGCTCAGACGTCCCGAGCACTGGGGACTGCGTCCGGACGACATTCTCGTCCGCGCCCTGTCGCCGAGCGGCGAACGGCGCGTTCTGGTCGCGGGAGGCGCGGACGACGTTTCGGCGCTCTATCTCGCCGCCAATGGATGCGACGTGACGACGTTGACGTCTGAAGAAGACGCGTTCGAGCGCGTTCGGCAGGCAGCGATCGGCGCGGGGCTCGCCGGCCGAGTCACCACGCAGCTCGGCGATCTGAGCTCGTGGACGCCGCCGCTGCCGCTGAACGCAGTGATCGTCGATCCGGTCGCACTCGACGGCCTCTCGGCGGACGAGCGCGCGCGTGTCATCGAAGCGCTCCAGAGCGCCACGATGGACGGCGGCGTCCATCTCGTGCGCACGATCGCGGCGGCCGGACGACCGGACGGATCGGTCTCCCTCGACGAGCTGCGGTCGCGCTATCGGGGCTGGTCGGTGACCGTGGAACGCGGCGATGGGAGAGCGAAGACCTTCCTCGCCAGAAAGGGAGCGGCCTAAAGGTCAGGCGCGCCGAAGTATGACAGGCTCGGGTGTCACAAGACGACAATCCGTGTCGTTTCGTGTGTCTCACAAGGACACGGCGAACCCATCACCGACCGTGGGCCGATCTCGTAAATAGTTACTCGATAGTCACTTATCGCAGTGGCCTGTGCTGGCACTGGCGGTGCTAACAACCGCCGCGCGCCGCCGGCGGTCGGCGGTGTTCGTGGACAGCGAGCTCGGATGAGCTCGCCCACGTTTGGTCAGCAGACACCCAAGACGGTTCTATATGAAGGTGAAGCGAAAGGCGGCTCCCGTAGTGAGCGATGAGCCTGTTGGCATCGTCATCTCACGCGGCGCCGATCGAGAGAATCCTCCGGTCATGTTCGCCTATGTCTGGGCACCCGCGCCGGAATCCCCGAACGAGTCTTCGTCCGAGAGGGTCGCATAAGCCAGCGTGGTTCGAACGCGGTCCTGTCTCGCTTGGAACGACAAGAAGCCGGCGCAAACAGCGTCGGCTTCTTCGCGTAACGCGCGACGCTCCGGTTGCCGGCGTCAGACTGCGTCACTCAGGCTGGTGAAGTTGAAGTCTCTCGCCTTGATCGGCGGAACCATGATCGCCTGACCCGGCTCGCCGCCCTCGCTCGCGCTCACCCGCTCAGGAATGCCCATCGCCTCGAGATTGTTGAGCATGAAGATGGGCGAATCGTTGAACCGAAGATTCTTCACCGGCTTCGTGATCTTGCCGTTCTCGATGAGGAACGTTCCGTCGCGCGTCAGGCCGGTGTAGAGAATCGTCCGCTGATCCACCGGCCGCAGATACCAGAAGCGCGTGACCAGCAATCCGCGCTTCGTGGAGCGAATCAGATCATCGAGGCGTCGCCGTGCCGCCGCTCATGCGAATGGCGCTGCTCGCGCCCGTCGGGAGCGCGCCCCTGCTTCTGGGCCCAGTAGCGATCGTAGTCGAGGTTCTTCACGACGCCGTTCTCGATCCACATGACGCGCTGCGTCGGCAAGCCGTCGCCACGAGAACGGCGCGCTGGCGACGTCCGGATCGAACGGATCGGAGACGATCGTCACGCGTTCGTCCACGACTTTCTGCCCGATCTTGTTCTTGCCGCCCGGCAATGAGAAGAACGACCGACCCTCGTCGGCCGCGCGCGCATTGAATGCGCGCGCGATGAACTGCACGAGATTCCCGACCGCGGTCGGCTCGAACACGACCGTGTAGCGCCCAGGCTCGATCGCCACGGGATTGACCGACGTTTTCGCTTTCTGCGTCGCGCGGCTTCCGAGCGCCGCCGGATCGATCTTGCTCCAATCGTGATGCGTGGCGCCGGCCCAGCCGGAACCCGTCCCGTCCTGCCGTGCGCACCGTCGTCGTGAGCACGGACGACGTGGACCGGTTGTACGCGAACAGCCCCTTGTTGTTGGCGACCGCCTGCGCGCTCGTGATCGCTTCCATGAAGCCCGTCGACACGAGCCCCGCGCTCTTCGCGGGATCGGCGATCTTCTTCACCGCCGTCGCGCGCGTCGCCGGATCCTGCGACGCGGTCACGTCGCTCCAGTTCACACCGGCGCGATAGGTCTCGGGACCCAGCTCGGGCAGCGACTCCGGATCTTCGGGGCTCAGCTTCGCGACGCGCTCGGCCATCTGTACGGCGGCGCGGAGTCCGTCGTCGTCGAGCTGATTCGTCGACGACGATCCGCTGCGCTTTCCGAACTTGCTGATCACCGTCACGACAGAGTCGAACGAATCGCCGCCGGTCGAGATCTGATTCACGGCGAAGCGCGTGTTCGCGAGGCTCGTGCTCTTGATGAGGACGCGCGTCTCGTCGGCCGTCGCGAACGACAGCGCTCGCTTGGCGATCGCTTCGCACTCTTCGCGCGACAGATAGCGCGCGCTGATCGCCGAGAGAGCGGAGGGTCATGCCGTCCGCCCGGTGTTGATGACGTTGACGTTGCGGAAGCGCGTGACGGGCGCGCCATGGCTCACCGCGTTCACTTGCACGGGCTGGCCCTTCGCGTCGCCGAACGCGCCGCCGAGGTAGTAGCTCTTCGGCCCGCCGATCATGTCGAGGCTCGCCCAGAAATCCGGCGTCTTCATCTGATAGGCGACGTCCTTGAGCATGCCGACGATCTTGCCGCCTTTGATCTCGTAGAACACCTGCCCGCCGAACTGCGCGTTGTACCGCTGCTGGTCGATCGAGAACGATCCGTCGCCGATGATCGCGATGCCGCGGTCCGTCGCCGAGATGAGATCGTCCCAGCCGAGGTCCTTGTCGCCCGGCAGCAGCGAGACGTTCGGCATGCGCTGGAACTGCACGGCCGCCCACGTCTGCGCGTACGAACACCCGTGCGAGCGCGTCGGTCGCCCGAGCTTCTTGTAGTACCAGTCGAGCCACAGCGCCTGTTCGCGCGTGGTGTGATAGTCGACGAACATGCCCTTCTTGATGATGTCGAAATCCTCGGGCTTCACTCCTTCGTCGTCCCACCCGCACGCCGACAGCGACCCGACTTGCGTTCGATCGCCGCGGATATTCATCAACTCCGAGCCGTACTTGAGCGTGCCGAGCACTTTCTCCGGCGGCGCGACGAAGCTCGTGCCGGCGTAGTTCGCCTCGTAGCCCATCGCGCGATCGAGCTCGGTCGGGTGCGCGACCGACTCGTGGATCGTGAGCCAGAGATGCGACGGATGCAGCACGAGATCGTAGCGTCCGACGTCGACCGATTTCGCCGTGAGCTTCTCGACCGCGTCCGACGCCCACTTGGGCGCGTTCTCGACGAGCTTGGCGTCGCGCACGTGCTCGTAGCCAAGCCCTCGCGGCGCGACGTCGTTCGACTCGCGCGTGGCGAAATCGCCGCTCGCCGACGGCCGTGACCGTCATCGACGGCTGCGTGCGGTAGATCGTCTGCACCGTGAAGCTGCCGTCGGTCGACGCGAACGTCTTCTCCTCGCGCAGGAAGAACATGCTCGAGTTGACGAAGCGCGCGCCCTTCACCGCGAGCGCCGCCTGATTCGCGGCGAGCAGCAGCGCGGCCTTGTCTTCGATCGCGACCGAGAACGGATCGATCTCGATCGGGCTCTTCCACGTGCCGTTCACGGCGGGCGTGGGCGCGAGCACGACCGGCCGCACGAGCGCCGAGCGATTCGCTCGCGCCTGCGCCACGGCCTGCTTCGCGACACGCGGCGACTTCGTCGCGCGTCAGATCGCGGCTCGCGGCGAATCCCCACGCGCCGTTGACGAGCGTGCGGACGCCGAAGCCGTACGTCTCGTTGTCGGAGACGCCGGACACGCGCTGTTCGCGCGTCGAGAGGTTCTGGCTGCGGTTGCGGACGAAGCGAACGTCGGCGTAGTCGGCGCCGGCGCCCTTCGCGGCCTCGAGCGCGAGCGTCGCGAGCTCATGGACGTTGGGCTCCGCCGCTGCGATCGCCGCGTCGCCCGGCGCGAGCGACGCAGAGCGTCGACGCGTAGACGTCGGCGGACGACGCGGCCGCCGAATCCCGCCATCGCCGCCGCGCTCGCCGTCGAAGTTGAGGAAGTCGCGTCGGGTCGGAGCCATGTCGTCACCGTGTTGGTCTGTCGACGAAAGCTCGAAACGGCACGAAGTCGTCGCGACGAGTTGTGTCAGCCTGAGCGCAGCGAAGGTATGACAACGATGACGATGCGCTTCCATCGCCAAGCGGGCGGTGCGAGGTTTCAGCGCGCGCGACGCGATTCGCGCGCACGTCTGCGACATCGACATCAGCATGGAGCCATCGCGCGCGTGAAAGCGCTTGTGAAGGAGACAGCAGGCACCGGGAATGGTACTGAAGGACGTTCCCGAGCCGACGATTCGCGACGACGAAGTCCTGATCCGCGTGCGCCGCGCCGGCGTCTGCGGCACCGACGTGCACATCTACGACTGGGATGCGTGGGCGCGCGGCCGCGTTCGTCCGCCGATCGTCGTCGGCCACGAGTTCGCCGGCGAAGTCGCGCGCGTCGGCAGCCTCGTCACCGACGTTCGCGTCGGCGACCGCGTGACCGCCGAGGGCCACATCGTCGACGGGCGTTGCCTGCTCTGCCGCACCGGGAACTCGCACGTGTGCCCGTACACGAAGATCATCGGCGTCGACCGCGACGGATGCTTCGCCGAGTACATCGCGATGCCGGCGACGAACGTCTGGCACCTCGACGACAACATCTCGTTCGACGTCGGCGGCATTCACGATCCGATGGGCAACGCGTTCCACACGGTGCTCACGGCGGAGATTCCGGGCGCGACGGTGCTCGTCACCGGATGCGGACCGATCGGCATCTTCGCCGTCGGGATCTGCAAGGCCGCGGGCGCGTCGCGCATCATCGCCTCGGACATCAACGACACGCGGCTCGCGCTGGCGAAGCGGATGGGCGCGGACGACGTCGTGCACCCGAGCGAGGCCGAGGCCGTCGTGAAGCGGCACACCGACGGGCTCGGCGTCGACGTCGTGCTCGAGATGTCGGGCGTGCCGGCGGCGGTGCATCAGGCGTTCGCGCTCGTCCGCGTCGGCGGCCGCGTGCAGATGCTCGGCATTCCGTCGAAGCCGATCGACATCGACTTCGCGACGGAGATCATCTTCAAGGGCCTGACGATCTACGGCGTCGTCGGCCGCCGCATGTACGACACGTGGCTGGCGATGACCCGCTTCCTGCGCTCGGGCCAGTTCGATCCGACGCCGGTGATCACGCATCGCTTTCCGCTCGAGGCGTGCGACGAGGCGATGCGCGTGATCAAGTCCGGCGAGGCAGGAAAGGTCATCTTTGAAATTTCGTAACTGCTTACCACGGATCGGCACGGTCAGAGACGGACGGGCGCGGAACGGCGAAAGACCCCTCCTTCAAAAATGCGCGGCGCCGGGAGTCGTTTGGCACAATTCGATCATCTGCAGCCGACTTCGAGCGAAAAGAGAAACAGTCACGCAACGTCGCGTGTCCGTCCGTCTGTGCCCGTGTCAGTCCGTGTGCGGAGTTCCGATTTTGCCCATCGAATCGCTGAGGGATAGCACGTGTCACTGAATCAGGCATTCACGAAATCGCTCGAGGCGACGATCGAGCAGCTCAAGGCCGACAAGGTCTACAAGCGGCTCAACTATCTCGACTCGCCGCAATCCGCGCGCGTGCAGATGGAAGGGCGCGGCGAGGTGCTGATCCTGTCGTCGAACAACTATCTCGGCCTCTGCGACGAGCCGTCGGTCGATCCAGGCGGGCATCGACGGACTGCACACGTACGGCGCGGGCACGGCGAGCGTGCGCTTCATCTGCGGCACGTTCACGATCCATCGCGTGCTCGAGGACGCGCTCGCCAAGTTCGTCGGCTGCGAGGCGTCGCTCAGCTTCTGTCGGCGTGGAACGCGAACGAGGGATTCACGGCGACGGTCGCGCAGGAAGGCGACTTCATCGTGTCCGACGCGCTCAACCACGCGTCGATCATCGACTCGATGCGGCTCGCGAAGGCGATCTCGAAGTGCACGACCGCCGTCTACAAGCACGGCGACATGGACGATCTGCGCGCCAAGCTCGTCGAGGCGAAGGGCGCGAAGCGGCGGATGATCTGGACGGACGGCATCTTCTCGATGGAAGGCGCGATCGCGAAGCTGCCGGACATTCTGCAGATCGCGCGCGACCACGACGCGATCGTCGTGCGTCGACGACTCGCACTCGACCGGCGTGCTCGGCAAGACGGGGCGCGGCACCGCGGAGCACTTCGGCGTGCTCGGCGAAGTCGACGTCATCACGTCGACGCTCGGCAAGGCGCTCGGCGGCGCGGCGGGCGGGTTCGTCGCCGGCTCGGCGGCGCTCGCGGATATCTCACGCAGCGCTCGCGGCCGCAGCTGTTCTCCAACGCGCTGCCGCCGACGGTCGCGATGAGCGCGCTCGCCGCGGTGCGATATCGTCGAAGCAGCATCCGGAGCGCGTGCGAGACGCTGCGGGAGAACACGCGCTACTTCCGCGAGCAGATCACCGAGGCCGGCTTCAAGCCGCTTCCGGGCGAGACGCCGATCGTCCCGATCATCGTCGGCGAAACGGCGGCGGCGATTCGGATGAGCGACATGCTGCTCGACGAAGGCGTGTTCGTCACGGGCTTCGGCTTTCCGGTGGTGCCGCACGGCCAGGCGCGCGTCCGCTGCCAGATCTCGGCCGGCCACACGCGCGACGATCTCGACCAGGCGATCCGGGCCTTCAAGACGGTCGGGAGCAAAGCTCGGGCATCATCCGAGTAAACAGGCTCGTTGCGACGCAGTTGTGAGGTCCGTCACTTGAAGGGCTTCGGGGTGGCGAATTACGGCGGCAACCCTGCGAACAACGCGCGTCGAAGGCCGAAGCGAGCGTGACTGTTGTCGAGGGTCTGTCGTCCGACTCACAGAAGCGAGTAGACCGCCTTCACATCGATCGCCGAGGAATCGTATGCGAACGCTCCGTGCTTTGACGATCGCCGCCGCGGTCGTCGTGGCGCTTCCGAACGTTGGTGGTCGCGCAGCGCGGCGCGCCGTTCAAGGACTCGTGGTTCTGGGGAATCAAGACCGGCGGCTTCACGCTCGCCGACAGCGGCCAGCAACTACGTCCAGGCGCCGATGGTCGGCGTCGACTGGCTGATCACGCGACGCACGGCGGCGTTGTACATCGCCGGCGTCGCAGACGTTCTTCTCGCAGCACACGTTCACGCTGCGTGATCCCGTCAGCGCCGACAGCGGGCTTGCGCCGATCTCGATCAAGAATCTGCGCCGGCTCGACGTGGCGCTCATGGGCTTCCCGGGCGAGTACCTGAACTTCCACCCGTACGCCGGCGCGGGCTTCACGCTCGGCGAGGTGGCGACGGTCGTCGCCGAGGGCGTGTTCTCGAACGACGATCAGCTCATCTTCGCGAACAGGTGATCCACGACGAGCAAGGCGTCGTTCACGCCGCTGTTCATGGGCGGCGCGCAGTAGCGCTTGCACGCGCGTCTCGGTGTTCGGCCAGCTCACGCTGAGCCCGGCGCAGAAGAACTTCATGCTGTACAACGGCAAGCCGTTCAACTTCGGCTACGAGGTCGGGCTGCGGTACAACGTCGGAACGTCGATCGATCGAAACTGACTGCGCGGCGTTCGCGAGCGATGACGAAGGGCCGACCGATAGGGTCGGCCTTTTTCGTTCATCGCGGCCATCGCATGGTTCGCGTCGAAGCTGCGCCGGCGTCTTCGACACCTACGGATTGTCGCGCACGAAATACCGCAGCGGCCAGTCGGCGCAGCGCGTGATGCCGATGCGCGGCGTGACGACGACGTTCGTCGTCGGCGACCGGCGTCGCCCGCGCGAATCACGAGCGCTGAGCGTCGGAGATCGCGCGAGGTTGTCGTCGCGGCCGATGGCGAGCGCGAGACACAGCTTTCCCGGCCCGTTCGTGAGATCGACGTCGCTGCGCGCGCGCGGCCGGCGCGCGCGCATCAGATCGATGCCGCGCGACCGGCTCGACCGCGCGAATCAGCACCGCGCTCGGCTCGCCCTCGCGCGCGCGTGACCGCGTTGACGCACCAGTACATCCCGTAGATGAAGTACACGTACGCGATGCCTGGCGGCCCGTAGAGCGGCGCCGTGCGCTCGGTCTTGCCGGCGGCCGCATGACACGCGAGATCGTGCTCGCCGAGATACGCCTCCGTCTCGACGATGCGGCCGGCGGCGACTCCGCTCGGCGTGCGATGCTCGAGCACGGCGCCGAGCAGGTCGCGCGCGACCTGCTCGGTGGGGCGATCGTAGAACGACTGCGGAAGCGGCGGCGCCGAGACGAGAACGCCGCGCTTTTGGCGCGGCGTTCTTCGAGTCACGACTCCTGCGGTGCGCCGCGCTCTTCTTCGCGCGCGGTCGGCTCGTCGCTTTCTTCGCCGCGCTGCCGCGCGCTTCGCTTTGGCGGCCTCCGCCGCGCGTGATGCCGCGGCGACTGGCGTCGCCTCGGCAGCGCACGGCGGCTGCTTGGCGGCTTTCGCGCGAGCCCGCTTCGGCCGGCCGCGAGCCGGCCGTGCGCTGGCGGTGCGCCGGCTCGCGGCGGCCACCGTTGCCGCTCGGTAGCCGGCGCGGCGTGCGGTGCCGCGGCGGACGCCGCGTCTCGACGACGCCGATCGACAGCAGTCCGGGCGGCGGCGCGGCGAGTCGGCCGCGCGGACCCAGCGCCGCGATGGCCCATGCCGATGCGCGGCGCCGGGGTCGACGAGTCAGCCCGGCGCGGAGCGGCGTGGCCGCGCGCTCGTTCTGCGCAACCTGCTCCGACAACGGGCGCGGCTTCGGCCGCGCGCGCGACCTCGAAGTCGTCGCCGCGGCGGCGAAGGTCGATGATGCCCGCGTCGTGAGCGTCCTTGAGGATTCGCACGAACATGCGATCGCTCAGACTCTCCGAATCGCGGCCGAGCAGCTGGCGCGCGCGACGGCGAACGTCGCTGGCGCGCACGGTCTCGTCGCCCGGCGCGAGATCGTCGACGGTGCGACGAACGAGATCGAACGCTTCGGCGCGCGTGAGGCGCTCACCCGCGGAACCGATGCCGGCGTCCGCGACGGGACGCGGCGGCGCGACCGCCGGCGAGCTGCGGAGCGTGCGGAGCTCAGCTGCCGTACGACCGGGTGCTCCGGGCACTGGCGGCGCGACGATCGCGGCGGCTCTCGACCGCGCCACGGAGTCGGCTCGCGACTTCTCGCGGCTCACCGGTCTCGCGCGGCTCACGCGGTTCGCGATCGCGTCCGCGTCCGCCGCGTCCGCGACGGCCGCGACGCGGTCCACGTTCCTCGGAGCGACGGCGCTTCGGCCGCTTCGGCCGGCAGCCGCGCGGCGTCGGAGCGCACCGCTGCGGTCTCGCCGCCGGCGTACGCCGGCGGGAGATCGACCTCGAGCTGTCCGTTCTCGAGCTTCGTGACGTCAGCAGACCGCGCTGCGCGGCTTCCTGGCAGAAGCGTGAGAACTTCGATATGCCGAGATTCTTCTCGTCGAACGTGCTGTCGATCTCCTGCATGACCTGCTTGAGGCGATCGGAGCGCATGACGTCGTTGTTGCGCTTCATGCGCTGCACGGCTTCGGTGACGAGCTCCCACGGATCGTACTTGCGCGCCCGGCTCGTCGTCGGACGCCTTCACCAGGCCGGCGAGCGCGTTGTAGCTGTAGTACTCGTCGCAGTTCTGCACGAGCAGATCGCTCGACGATTCCGGATGCCGACGCCGATGACGTACTTGCCGTATTCCTTGAGCTTGATGACGAGGCTCGAGAAATCGGAGTCGCCGGAGAGCAGAATGAACGTGCCGATCTCGGGCCGCGTGAAGACGAGCTCGAGCGCGTCGATGGCGAGGCGGATGTCGGTCGCGTTCTTCTTCGACGACCCGTAGGCCGGCGCGAAGATGAGGTCGATCGACGCTTCGGAGAGCGGGACGATGTACTGCGGGATAGCGGCGCCAGTCGGCGTAGGCGCGCTGGACGGCGACCTTTCCCTTGATGATCTCCGACGAGAGCAGGCTGCGAAGCTCTTTTCCGAGATCGGAGCGGATCCCCATCGTGACGTTGTCGAAGTCGATGAGGAGCGCGGCATTGGGCGCGTGAATCGGCGCCGCAACGTGCGGCGCGGCACGGTCATGGCCTGCGGACCGCGATGAATGAGCGCGGTTTGCGCGCGGGAGGGTGTGTGCGAGTGTCGAGAGTTCATGCAAGGCTCTGCGGATCAGACTTGGCAATTTAGACCGTTCCGCGAACGTAAAGCCATTCGTCTCGGGGAGTTGGGGGAACTTTCGTACTGCAGATCCCTCGCTGCGCTCTGGATGAGGGGATTCGCTCGGGATCGCAGCTAGTCCCCCATCGCCTTGATGATGACCCGCTTCGGGCGCTGGCCGTCCCATTCGCCGTAGAAGATCGCGCTGCCAGGGGCCCAAGATCGAGGCGCCCGGCCGTGACCGGCACGATCACCTCGTGGCCGATCGTGATCGAGCGCAGATGCGCGGCGGCGTTGTCCTCGCCGGTGCCGCTGTTGTGCCGATACCGTTCCGGGTCCCAGGGCGCGACGGTCCCCTCGAGCCAATCGAGAATGTCCTTCCACAGGCCCGGACTCGTGATCGTTCACGAAGACCGACGCCGAGATGTGCATCGCCGAGGCGAGCACCATGCCCTCGTGGATGCCCGCCGCGGCGCGGCAGCGGTCGACCTCGTCGGTGATGTCGATGATCTCCTGGCGCTTTTTCGTCTCGAAGGTGAGATAGTCGGTATGCGTCTTCATAGTCGATGGGAGCCGTGGAGCAAGGGTGGTTGGGGCTGTGCACAATCTGTATGTTTGACCCCGAAACCGCTGTCGCGCGCCTTTCGTATGGAGCGTCTGTGAAGCGTGTCGGATTCCGCGGCCGCCTCTTTTTGATCCTGCTTGGCTTCGCTCTCATCCCGTCGATTCTCACCTCGCTCGCGTGGAGCGTCTCCGGCTCGGTCGTGCTGCCCCTCGTCGGCGCCACCGCGCGTGGGACAGCGCCGCGGCGAGCGGTGAGCACGCGGTCGGCGGCGCTCAGCGACGCACCACTGACCGACGAGCAGCGGCACGCGCTCGACGTGCACGAGGAAATGCTGCGGCAGAGCGTCGTGCTCTCTCGTCAGACTGAATTCGTGCTTCCGAAGCGCGGCCCGTCGGCTGGCGCTCGTCACCCTCCTCGTCGTCGTGGTGATTGGCGTGGTCGCATCGCGAGTGGCGGGCCATCTGAGCAGAAATCTGAGTCGACCGCTCCAGGAGCTCGTCGGATGGACGGCGCGGATCGGCCGCGGCGAGTCGCTGCCGGTGACGCCCTCCGCGACGCGGGGCGCCGGAGTTCGAGGTGCTGCGGACGCGCATGCGCGACATGGCCGGCGAGTTGGAGCTCGGCCGCGCGCGCGCCCTCGAGGCGGAGCGCTCGGCCGCGCTGCGCGAGAGCGCGCGGCAGGTCGCGCACGAGCTCAAGAACCCCCTCACGCCGATTCGCTTCGCGGTCGCGCGTCTGCGGCGCGACGCGCCGCCGGAGCTTGCCGAGACGGTGGACGTGCTGGAAACGGAGTCGCAGCGCCTCGAGACGCATGGCGCGCAGCTTCGCGCAGTTCGGCCGCTTGCCGGAGGGCCCGAGCGCCGAGGTCGACGTCGGCGAGCTGGTGCGGTACACGGCGCGCGCGACGATTCCGCCGGAGATGGACGTCGAGCGTCGACGTCGCGACCGACGTCCCGATGATTCATGGACATCACGAGGCGCTGGCGCGCGCGCTGTCGAACGTGATGCTCAACGCGGTCGACGCGTGCCGAGAAGCGGCGGCGGACGCGTCGGCGTTCGCGTTCGCCGGACGGACCTCGCGGGCCGCGACGTCGGTCGAGGTGGCGGTGTCGGACACGGGCTGCGGGATTCCGCGCGACCGGCTCGCGCGCATCTGGGATCCGTACGTCACGTCGAAGCCGGGCGGCACGGGGCTCGGGCTCGCGATCGCGCGACAGACCGTGCTCGCGCACCACGGGCTCGTCGCCGCGGACAGCACCGTCGGCGTGGGCACCGAGATTCGCTTCGTGCTGCCGGTGAACGAGCAGACGCAATGGAGGCAGTGATGCGAGTGCCCGGTGAGCTGATCCCGATCACGCTGTTCGTCTGCATCGCCGCGACGATCATCGGCACGCCGATCGCTCGCGCGTTCGCGCGCCGGCTCGAATCGCCGCACGCGCGAACCAGACCATCTGCCCGACGTCACCGCGCGACTCGAGCGGATGGAGCAGGCGATCGACAGCATCGCGATCGAGGTCGAGCGCATCTCGGAAGGGCAGCGATTCACGACCAAACTGCTCTCCGAGCGCACGTCGCCGTCGCGACTCCGAGCAAGCCGACATGATCGAGCGTCATGCTCGTCGTTCAGGACGACATGCCGCCCGAAGTCGTGCACATGGCGGATTCGTTCTTCGTCATGGTCGGGATTCTCGCGCTCGGCATTCCGATCATTCGCGCGGTCATCCGGCGATGGGAGCGCAGCCCGCAGCTTCCGCCGCCGGCGTCACCGGACGTCACGTCGCGGCTCGAGCGAATCGAACAGGCGGTCGAAGCGGTCGCGATCGAAGTCGAACGCATCGCGGAAGCACAGCGATATTCGGCGAAGCTGCTGGCCGAGCAGCAGAAACGCCTGCCGCGCGCCGACGCGCCGGCGTCCTAGGCGACATGCCCAGCGTCCTGATCGTCGACGACGAGCCGAACATCCGACGCATGGTCGGCGCGCTGCTCGCGGCGGAAGGATATGAGGTCCGCGACGCGCATGACGGCGCCGCGGGGCTGGCTCGCGTCGCGGAGTCGGAGCCGGACGTGATGCTGCTCGACCTCATGATGCCGGGCGAGCTCGATGGATTGGCGACGTTGGCGCGCGTGCGCGAAGCACAGCCGGACGTCCCGGTCGTGATGATGAGCGGCCGCGCTGGACTCAGCGACGCCGTGAAAGCGACGAAGCTCGGCGCCTACAACTTCCTCGAGAAGCCGCTGAGTCCCGAGGGCGTGCTGATGGCGCTTGCGTCGGCGCTCGAGCTCCGGCAGGCGCGCCGCGAAGCACGCGCGCTGCGCGCCGATCTCGGCCTCACCGGCGAGATGATCGGCGACAGCCCGGCGATCATGCAGGTGCGCGCGATGATCGCGCGCGTCGCGCCGACAGATGCGCGCGTGTTGATCACCGGCGAGTCCGGCACCGGAAAGGAGCTCGTCGCCGCGGCAATCCACGCGGCGAGTACGCGCCGCGACCGTCCGTTCGTGCGAGTGAATTGCGCGGCGATTCCGCGCGATCTCGTCGAGAGCGAGATGTTCGGCCACGAGCGCGGCTCGTTCACGGGGGCGACCGACCGCCGAATCGGACGCTTCGAGCTCGCGCATCGCGGCACGCTGTTTCTCGACGAGGTGGGCGACCTGGGCGCCGAGGCGCAGGCCAAGCTGCTGCGCGCGATCGAGGCGAAGGAGATCGAGCGCGTGGGCGGCGCGAAGCCGATCGGCGTCGACGTCCGGATCGTCTCGGCGACGAACAAGGATCCCGCGCAGGCGGTCGAGACCGGCACCTTTCGCGAGGATCTGCTGTTTCGTCTGAACGTGATTCCGATTCCGCTGCCGCCGCTTCGCGAGCGACCGGGCGACATTCCGCTCCTCGTTCGTCATTTCTCGGTGCTGCATCGGATGCGAACCGGCCATCCCGCGCTGTCGTGGAGCGACGACGCCATCGGGGCGCTCACGCGATATGCCTGGCCGGGTAACGTTCGCGAGCTCGCGAACATCGTCGAGCGGCTGGCGATCGTGCACGCCGGGCGGGGCGTGACGGAGACCGACGTCGCGACGGTGCTTCCCATCGAGCGGCAGGCCCGGCAGCGTACGACTCCCCTTCCCGATCCCGCGTCCCTCGAGCATTCGTTGAGTGATACGCTCGATGAGTACGAGCGCGTCCTGATCGCTCGCGCGCTGTCGATGACCGGCGGCAACGTCGCCGAGGCGGCGCGACGGCTCAAGACCGATCGGCCGAATCTCTATCGCCGTATGCGGCGCCTCGGCATTCCGGTCGGCGCCGAGTGATCGCCGGCCTTCTTTCGCCTGGAGTGGGACATGCGTAGGGCCCTTCTGACCCTGCTCCTGGTGACTCTTCCGGCCGCGGTCAGCGGCCAGGAGTCGCCGAAATCGAGCCAGTCGCTCCCGCGCGAGATTCGTCGCGAGGTGGTGACGCGGTGGAACGCGTCGAACGCGAGCGGCGTGCGCGCGGCCGACAAGCTCGAGCTCGACGCCGGGCGCGACGTCAAAGGCGACGTGTCCGTGCTGCGCGGGCCGCTCGTCATCGGCGGTCACGTCACCGGCAACGTCCTGGCCGTGAATGCCGACGTCACCCTCCGCGCCACGGCGCGCATCGACGGCAACGTGCTGATCGTGGGCGGACAGCTCGATCGCAGCGCGAGCGCGCACGTCGAGGGCAGCATCCGCATCTACCGGCAGTCGCTGGCGTATCGCGAAGACGGCGACAAGATCGCCGCGCTCGACGACGACATCCAGGACGAGGAAAGCTGGTGGCGGCGACTCGAGCAGCGCAGTCGCGCGGATACACGCAGCGAATTCTTGCGCGTCGTGCAGGCCGGTCCGTACAATCGCGCCGAGGGTCTGCCGATCGAGCTCGGGCCGTTGCTCCAACGCCCGACGCCGTGGGGCAGCGTGCGACTGAACACCGCGGCGACGGTGCGGACGGCGACGAGCTTCTCGTCGGAGCGGAGCGACGTCGGGCAGCGGCTGCGCGGCGAAGTACGCTTCGGGCGCGACCACGGCATCGGCGTCGGCGCGGGCGCGTACAACATCGTCGACGGTGTCGAGACGTGGCAGCTCTCCGATCTCGAGACGGCGCTCGCCGCGTTCGTCTCACGCCGCGACTACCGCGACTACTTCGCGCGGCACGGAGCGAGCGGATACATCACGGCGTTCGGTGCGCACGACCTGAACGTGAGCGGCGCGTTCGCGGTCGAGCGTTGGTCGTCGCGCGTCGCGCGGAATCCGTTCAGCATCCTGAACGGCGAGCGGCCGTGGCGCGACAACCCGCCGATGGACGAAGGACTCTTCCACATCGCGACGGTGCGCGTGAGCCTCGACACGCGCACCGATCCCGTGGATCCGTGGTCCGGCTGGTTTGCGAATGCGGACGTCGAGCATGGCGCGGGCACGGAGACGTCGATCGCGCCGACGTCGTCGCCGCGACTCGATCCGGCCGGGCCGGTGACCTACACGCGCGCGTTCGTCGATCTGCGCCGCTACAACCGGATCAATCCCTCGGAGCAGCTCAACATGCGGCTCGTCGTGGGCGGATGGGTTGGCGGTGATCCGCTTCCGCTCGAGCGCCGACTGTCGGTCGACGGACCAGGCGCGCTGCCCGGCTTCGATTTCCGGAGTGGACGCGGCGGCCTGGACGTCAGCACGTGCAACGAGGCCCCGGTGCTGCCGAGCCGCGCCGCCGAATGCGACCGCATCGTGTTGACACAAGTCGAATATCGCGGCGATCTGCCGCTGGACATCTTCAGCAACTGGGAGGAATGGCCGTTCCGCTATCGCGGCGCGCACGGTGACGCGACGTGGGTGCTGTTCGCCGACGCCGGCCGCGGGTGGAAGGTGGGGACGCCGTCGGGCGACCTCACGTACTCGCGGGGCGCGCTCCCGCCGCTGTCGACGTTCCGCGCCGATCTCGGGCTCGGTCTCGACGTCAGCGGGATCGGCGTCTACGCGGCGAAATCGGTGTCGACGCCCGCCGAGCCGATCAACTATTTCGTTCGCCTCCGGCATCGCTTTTAGTCGTGCGAATCGTCCTCGCGTTTCTGGTCGCACTGCTGGCGGCGCCGCTCTCCGCGCAGGAGTACCGGCCGCGCCTGGCCATCGTGCTGGGAGCGGCGCCCGGCCAGGACGGTCCGTCGGTCGTGACGACGAATCTCCTGGCCGACGCGCACACGCGCGACTTGCTGGTGAACGGGGCGTTCCCGGAGCGGATGCACTTCCGGCTCGAGCTGTGGCGGAAGGGGGGCGTGTTCGACGATCTGGATGGCCGCACGGAGTGGGACATGCTCGTGTCGTACGACCCGACGCGGCAGGTGTTCAACGTGGTTCGCCAGCTCGAGAATCAGTTCGAGGACTTCGGCGGCTTTCCGTCGATCGCGGCGGCGGATCTGCAGATCGCGCGGCCGTTTCGGGTCCCGCTGCGTCCGGATCGATCAGGACACTACTATTACAATCTGATCGTCGAAGTGCGAACGCTCACCGAGACGGACCTCGCCGCGCTGCAGCAGTTCTTGCGCGGCACGCCGCAGGCGACGAGCCAGCCGTTGTCGTGGCTGGGCAAGAATCTGGGCAAGCTGATGTCGCGCGTGCTGGGCGGGAATACGCGTCAGTATGCGCAGCAGTCGGATTTGTTCGGAGTGCCCTAGAGAATTGGGCACCGGGGCCGTTTACCACGGAGCGGCACGGTCACTGACTGACCGGCACGGACAGACCGGAACTACAATTCTTTAATGAACAACCGCTCGGGACGCCACGATGGGCGTCCCGAGCGGCGTTTGCAAAAGAAAAAGCTTCCGCAGTTGTCCGTACGCCTCCGTCGGTGGCCGTGCCCGTCCGCGAGCGGCTGTTCCGTCGTTTCAGTGCCCGTGCGAATGAACGCGCCCGCCTCGATTCTCCAACTGCTCGAGATGATGCAGCACCTCGCTGCCGTAGAACGTGCGAATGTAGCGCGCTTGCGTCGGCGTCAGGCGACGCACCGCCCAGCTGAGATGCACGAAATGCGGCTCGACCGGATGCGACAACGGATGCATGCCGATCTCTTCCGGGAGACGATTGCCCTTGCGCGTGTTGCACGGACTGCACGCCGTGACCACGTTCGTCCAGTCGTTCGTGCCGCCGCGCGAGAGCGGAATCAGATGGTCGCGCGTGAGCGACTCACGGTGCTTCAGCTCCGTCATGTGACGGCCGCAGTACTGGCAACGATAGTGGTCGCGCGCGAACAGAAACGTGTTCGTCACCTGCCGCCGGAAACGCCGCGGCACGTGGATGAATTTCGTCAGGCGAATGACCGCCGGACGCGGAAGCGTGAGTCGCTCCGAGCGGACCACGCGATCGAAATCCGCCTCGACGATCTCAGCCTTGCCGTCGATCACGAGACGAAGCGCCCGACGCATGGGAACCATCGTCAGCGGTTCGTAGGACGCGTTCAGTGCCAAGCAGCCAACTACCACGTACGCCTCCGGGGCCCGGTACACGAACTCCCGCCGTTGGAAGGATCGGGCGGGAGCGGAACGGTGAGCGGCGCCGCGCTCCCGATCGCGTGCGAAACGCACGTGTCGGAAGGTGTAAGTCCCTCTACTACCAAGCTATACAGGTGTCACTGAGGCGACAAGATACTGCCTCGATCACGTCACTTCAGACGGCTCCCAACAGCTCGCCCCCAGCATCGAGCCAATCAGCCAGCGCGCCACCAAGAACCTGCATCCTGGCGGCGAGTCCAGAATTGCTCGCAACCATCTCGCCATTATGGACTAGTACACGCCCCGCCACGGTCACAAACCGCGCGGCAGCCCCTGTAATCGAAAACACCGCCGCGGTCACGGGGTCGAACGTCGGCCCACGACCGCCGATCGCGAACGCCGCGAGATCCGCCTGCTTTCCGGGGTCGAGCGTACCGATCGTGTCGGACAGTCCGATCGCTGCCGCGCCGCCCACGGTCGCCATCTCCAAAACCGTCGCGGCATCGGGCATGTCGTGCGAGCTCAGGCGTGCGCGTTGCGCCAGTAGCGCCAAACGCGCCTCCTCGAGGAGATCGATTCGGTTGTTGCTGGCCATCGAGTCGCTGCCCAGGCCGACAGGCACGCCCGCGGCGAGCAGCTCGTCTACCGGGGCGATGCCGTGCCCAAGCTTGGCGTTCGACGCGGGACAGTGCGCCACGCCGCACCTCGCGCCCGCAATCGCCTGAATGTCGTCGGCATCGACGCGCACGCAGTGGATCAGAAGCGGCTGCGCGCTCAGCACATCGAGCGAGGCGAGCAGCGCGATGGGTGAACGCGCGCGCGGCGCCACCGCGATGCCCCGCCGGCGCCAGCCGTCGGCGAACCCGCCCGAGCCCTCGACGACCAATTGGTGCTCGAGCGCGCTTTCGGCGATGTGAATCGCGACCGGCAGATGCTGCTCGCGCGCGAGCGAGGCCGTCGCGCGGAAGAGATCGTCCGACACCGTGTACGGCGCATGCGGCGACACGCCCACACGGACGAGCGGCGTCTCCAGATAGCGGAGCCCGGCGACACGCTCGCGAAGCCCGCGGATGGATTCCTCGCACTGCGACGGATCGGGACCGAACACTTCCTGATACATGATTCCGCGCACGCCCGCTTCGCGCATCGCCTGCATGACCACGCCGGAATCGCACGTGTCGGCGTACGTCGTGACACCAGCGCGAATGCCCTCCTCCAATCCATAGCGCGCCGAATCGAGCAACGCGTCTCGATCGAGCACGGCGCGCCGCGCCGCGGTGAGACGCAAAATCCAGCGGCGAAACTCGAGATCCTCCAGGAACCCGCGCATCGCCGTGAGCTCGAGATGACAATGCGCGTTCACCAGCCCCGGCATGAGAATCACGTCGCCGAGCTGCTCGTCGCGTCCCTCGGGCGCGCCGTCCGCGGGGCCGACGTAGGCGATGCGATCTCCGTCGACGACGACGACGCCGCGCGCGATGGGCGGCGCGGAGATAGGCACGACCCACGCGGCGTGGTAGCGGATCATTCGGCGCGCGCGACGGTCACCCCGCCGGTCTTCGACCCGTGCCGCGTCGGATCGTACAGATCCTCGTCGCGAACGCCGAGCGCGCGCGCCATCGCGAGCGGGCGCTTGATGTCGCCGACCTGCGCGGGCGTGTGCCCGTCGGACCCGAGCGAGATGCGAACGCCGCGGCTGATCGCTCGACGCACGATTCGCTCGTGCGGCGTATAGCGCGACGAGATCTCGAACGCGATGCCGGCGGCGTAGAGCGCGTCGACCATGCGCGTCTCGCGCTCATCGGTCCAGAGCTCGTCGACGTCGTGCGTCCGAAACGGCAGCGTGACGAGCGTCGGATGCGCGAAGACGTCCACCGGCATGTCGCGCGTCAGCTGCTCGAACGACGCCACGTGCGCGGCCATGTACGCATCGAGGGTCAAGCCGGAGGGCAGCTTGCGCGCGAACGCGCGCACGAGCGAGCCGTCGGGCATCCGCACCGCGTGCAGCGATCCGAGGCGGTGCGTGAAGCGGCGAACGACGTCCTCGGGCAGCTCACGCCACAGATGATCGTGCCAGCAGAACTCGCCGCCTCGCAGCACGTCGAGCGACTCGATCGCGCCAAGGTAGGCGCGCACTTGATCGACGCCGGTGATGCTGCGCGCGACGTCGCGGGAGATGTGGTCGGAGATCGAGCCGCAGATGCCGAGTGCCGCGGCGCGTGCCGCAACCGCGGCCGGGGCCAGCTCACCGTCGGAAAAGGTGGAATGCGCGTGGCAGTCCACCGGCCGCCAGGTCATGAAGGACGGGTCGGAGGAGGAGGAGGAGAAATCTCACAGCGAGGCGCGCCGAAGGCGCGGGTCACGCCGGTTCGGGCCGATCTGAAAACTACTTCAGTCGGTCCTCGACGTGTCCGGACGAATGCGCGACGTGTCCGGTGGACGGATCCGCACGCTGTCGGGTCGCCGGACGCGGGTCGTGTCGATCCGAAGCAGCGTATCGATGGGGCGCACGGGCCTGGGCCGCATCACGGTGTCACGAGGCGGTTCATAGATGAAGGTGTCGCGCGAGCGACGCAGCGAATCGAGAAAATGATGCAGCGAATCGAGTAGCCGACCGGCGCGACCCGCCGTCGGACTCGACCGCGCGGTATCGATCGGGCGAGGCGGAACAATGTACGTCGAGCCCGGCTGCGCCCCTGGCGGGTACGGCGTGTACGGCGGATAGCCGCCGATCCCGGATGTATCTGGATACAGGCCGAAGCCGGTGTGCACGTTGCACAGCGAGACGGGATCGGTTCCCGCGACGAAGAACTCGGTCCCGACCGACGAACGCGGACAATACGGCGTCGAGAGCATGTTGGTCGTGACGTCGATCTGGCGCGTCACGATGTCGGGCGGCATCGGCCAATCGCTCGGCGGCGGCTTGTGCCGATAGACCTGATTCATGAACGACGTCCACACCGGCGCCGCGAGAATGCCGCCCTGCGCGTTCGCCTTGATCTTCTGCGGCTTGTCGAAGCCCATCCACACGCCGGCGACCAGGTCGGACGTGTATCCGATGAACCAGACGTCGGTGCCGTCGTTCGTGGTGCCCGTCTTGCCGCCCGCCGGGTAGTCGATCTCCGCGCCGACGCTTCCAGCCGCGGTGCCGCGCTGCACGACGTCCTTCATGACGCTCACCATCAGCCACGCCTCTTCCGGCGTCATGACGGGAACGGTCGTCGGCTCCGGCGACCAGAGCACGGCGCCCTTCTGATCTTCGACACGGGTGATCGCCATCGGCTCGGCGCGCGTGCCGAGCGTGGCGAACGCGCTGTACGCGGCGACGAGCTCGATCGGGAGGACCTCGGCAGCGCCGATGAAGATCGACGGATAGCCGGGGATTGGCGTGGTGAGACCGAACTTTCGCGCCTCGTCGATGACGCTCGCGGTGCCGAGCTCCATGCCGAGACGAATGGTCGGCACGTTGCGCGACTGGTACAGCGCACGACGCATTGGAATCTTCCCCGTGTAGTCGCCCTCGTAGTTCTGCGGCGTCCACACCGAGCCGGAGCCCATGTCCACGCTGAGCGGCGAGTCGTCGAGGATGTACGACAGTGGGCGGCCGTTCTGTATGGCGTCGGCGTAGACGATCGGCTTGAAGGTCGAGCCAGGCTGTCGAACCGCCTGGACCGCGCGATCGAACTTGCTGTCGTCGAAGTCGCGTCCGCCGATGAGCGCGCGCACGGCTCCGGTGCGCGGATCCATCGCGATGAACGCCCCCTGCAGATATGGCGTGTTGACGTTCTCCTGGTCGTCGCCGCTCGCCGACGATCGCATGTACCGCGAGTACGTCATGTGCGGAAAGGCGCCGTACTTCCCTGCCTCGACGTCGCGAATCTGCCCCTCGAGCGATTTCTCGGCGGCCGCCTGCAGATCGAGATCGAGGGTCGTGTAGACCTTGAGCCCCTGCTCGTACAGCTTGCGGCCGAACCGATCGTCGAGCTGCTGGCGGATCCAATCGACGAAGTACGGCGCGGCCGCCTCGGCTTGCGCGTGCTCGGCGAGCCGCAGCGGTGACGCTTGCGCGTGGGCGGCGCTGGCGGAGTCGATCAGGTTCGCGTCGCGCAGCAGTCCGATCACGAGATTGCGGCGCTGTTTGGCGCGCTGGGGAAACTTGCGCGGGTTATACCGCTCGGGGCCTTTGGGGAGCGCGGCCAGTGTGGCCGTCTCCGCGACGTCGAGTTGCTTGAGCGTCTTGCCGAAGTACCGCTCCGACGCGGCCTCGATGCCGTACGCGCCGCTGCCGAGGTAGATCTGATTGAGGTAGAGCTCGAGGATGCGGTTCTTGTCGTACCGCCGCTCGATGGCGCGCGCGACCTTGGCTTCCTTGAGCTTGCGGACGACGTTCTTGTCGCGCGAGATGCGCTCCGGGAAGATGTTGCGCGCGAGCTGCATCGTGATGGTCGAGAAGCCCTCGCTCCAACTGCGATTCCGAATGTCGACGAGGATCGCGCCCGGCACGCGCCACCAATCGATGCCGGCATGCTGGTAGAAGCGGCGGTCTTCCGTGACGACGAACGCCTGCCGGACGAGCGGCGGAATGTCGTCGAACTTGACGATCGTGCGGCGCTCGAGCCCGAGCTCGGCGATGAAGCGGCCGTCGGCGGCATACAGCTTCGACGTCTGGCGCGGCTCGTAGCTGTCGAGCGCCGCCGCCGAGGGACAGCGGCCGGCGCGGCAGACCATGGCCCAGCTCGCGTACGCGAACCCGACGACGAACGCGGTGCCGAAGCAGATCGCGAGCAGCAGCCCGCGCGTCGCCCGCGGGTGGCGTCGTCGAAAGCGCTTGCTGAACGGGATCGTCGGCATATGGGATCATTCCTTCATAGTCTATTTTTGTGCCATGCGATCTCATGCACTTCTCGACGAGCTTCGATGGCGCGGTCTTCTCTATCAGCGTACCGACGAGGTCGCCGACGCGCTGGCGAGCCGGCAGCTGTCCGGATACATCGGCTTCGACCCGACGGCGCCCAGCCTCCACATCGGCACGCTGCTCGTCATCATGCTGCTCGTTCGCTTGCAGCGAGCCGGACATCGCCCGGTCGCGTTGGTCGGCGGCGGAACGGGGCTGATCGGCGATCCCAGCGGCAAAGGCTCGGAGCGCCCGCTCGCCGACGCCGAGACGGTGATGGCGAACGCCGAAGCGATCCGGCGCCAGCTCGAGCGCTTTCTCGATTTCAGCGGCCCCAACGCCGCGCGCATGATCAACAACGCCGAGTGGCTCGTGGAGCTGAAGGCGGTGGAGTTCATGCGCGACGTCGGCAAGCACTTCACCGTGAACTACATGCTGCAGAAGGACTCGGTGCAGGGCCGAATGGAGGCCGGTATCTCCTACACCGAATTCTCGTACATGCTCCTGCAAGCGTACGATTTTCTGGAGCTCCGGCGGCGTTACGACGTTTCGCTGCAGATGGGCGGCAGCGATCAGTGGGGGAACATCACGGCGGGCATGGAGCTCATCCGCCGCACGACGGGTATGGACGCGCACGCGATCACCGCGCCGCTCGTCACGACGTCGGCCGGCACGAAGTTCGGAAAGACCGAAGCCGGCGCCATCTGGCTCGACGCGGAGCTCACGTCACCGTATGCGTTCTATCAGTTTCTCGTGAACGTCGACGACCGCGACGCTGGGAAATTCCTCCGCTACTTCACGCTGATCGGCCAGGAGGAGATCGAGTCGCTCGACCAGAGTGTCGCCGATCGTCCCGAGCAGCGCGAAGCGCAGCGGCGGCTCGCGCGCGACGTGACGCGCGTCGTGCACGGCGATCACGCCCTTCGCGCCGTGGAAGAAGCGACGCAGATCCTGTTCGGCGGCAGCCTCGATGGGCTGTCCGTCGACGCGTTCGAGGTGCTCGAGCGCGAAATCCCGTATGTGACCGTGGCCATCGACGGATGGCAGCAGATCTCGGCGCTGATCGAGCTGCTGATCGGCGCCGGCATGTTCGAGAGCAAGAAGGACGCGAAGCGCGCGATTCAGCAGGGCGGCTTCTACGTCAACACCAAGCGGATCGGTCCCGATCAACAGCAGCTCGAGGGCGCCGAGCTGATTCACGGCCGCTTTCTGCTCGCGCGAAAAGGCTCGAGGAGTTACACGCTCATTGAAGTCAGATGACGAGATGGTACTCAGGTTACTCCGGCGGTCGAGACGGAACGATTGGCACAGCCGCAGAGGGCGCTGAGGAACGCCGATGGCGCGGAAACACCAACGACCGGCGCCAAAAAGCGAACTGAAAAAAGAATCCACACGATCGGCCCAATCCGTTCGATCAGAGATCGAAAAAGTCTTAGAGGCCCGCTCGGCGGGAACGGATCGACATGACTCGGCCAGGTTCCTACGACGTAGGGAATGGCGGATCGGGCGAAGGTAGCGGATTCGGCGGAGGTTCTTTTTTGTCGTGACTTCCGTCAGCCCGACCCGGTGCAGGTGAGGACGAGCCGAAGCCGAAAGAACGATCTAGCCGGAGACCATCATGTCCAACGCCGTCTGCACTTCATCGATCGTGTTGTAGCAGTGCGGCGACAGGCGGATCGCGCCTTCGCGAAACGAGTGCGCGACGTTCGCCTGGGAGAGCCGTTCGCTCGCGGCGCGTGCCTCACGCGGCCGAACGGAGATGACGCCCGCGCGGCGCGTCGCCGCCGCGGGCGTCACGAGCTCGACGTCGCTCCGAGAGCACGCCCACCGCACGATGTGATCCGCCAACCCCAGCGTATGCGCCGACACCGCCTCGAGGCCGAGCTCGAAGAACAGCTCGAGGCTCGCGTTCATCCCCGCCATGTCCTGGAACGGCAGCGTGATGAATTCGTACTTGCGCGCGTCCGCGCGCCAGGCGAGCTCGTAGTCGGTGAGCCGCGAGAAGTCGTCGGCGCCCCGCACGGCGAGCCAGCTCACGTCGTGCGGCTCGAGCTGGTCGATCAGACCGCGACGCACATACACGAATCCTGATCCCCACGGCGACAGCAGCCACTTCTGCGCGCCGCACGCGAGGATGTCGATGTGGAGCGCGGCGACGTCGAGCGTGAGCGGACCCACTCCCTGAATGGCGTCGACCACGAAGTAGACGCCGCGGTCGCGACAGAGGGCGCCCAGCGCCGCGAGGTCCACACGCGCGCCGGACGCGAACTGGACCCACGACACGCTGACCACGCGGACACGGTCGTCCTCGAGCTCGCGCGAGAGTCGCTCGGGATCGAGCACGCCCTCATGGCACTCGAGCCGCCGGTATTCCACCCCGCGCCGCTCGGCGAGCGCCATCCATGGATAGACGTTCGCCGGAAACTCGCGGTCGGGCGTCAGCACCACGTCGCCGGCGCGAAGCGGCAGCGAGAACGCGGCGAGGTTCAGCCCGTAGGTCGTATTCGTCGCCAGCGCGATCTCCGACGCGTCGGCGCCGATGAGCTGCGCCGCCAATGCCCGGCTGCGCGCGAGCGTGCCGAACTGCAGGTCGTGCGGAATGCGGTGCGGATTCGCGCGCAGATGCGCCCACTGCTCGGCCGCGCGCACGGTGCGCACGGGGAGCGGTCCGGTCGAGGCGTGATTGAGGAAGATCGTCTCGCCGGCGTCGGCCCAGGGAAACTCCTCGCGGCGCAACGCGTGAACGTCGTAGCTCATTGGCGCGCCGAGGTGCCGGCGGCCGCGCCGGGCATCGTGACTCGCACCGTGCGCGGATCCAGCGCGTCGCGCAGCGCGTCGCCCAGCAGATTGAACCCGAGCACCGCGGCACCGATCGCCAGGCCGGGGAACACCGACGTCCACGGCGCGTGCCGCAGCTGATACAGATCGCGCCCATCCGCGATCATCGAGCCCCAGCTCGGCGTCGGCGGCTGGACGCCGAGCCCGAGGAACGAGAGCGACGACTCCGCCATGATCGCGCCCGCGACACCCAGCGTCGCCGCGATCACGACCGGCGCCACCACGCTCGGCAAGATATGTCGAATGAGAATTCTCCGATCGCGCGCGCCGAGCGCGCGCTCGGCCTGCACGAACTCCATCTCGCGGACGACGAGCACCTGGCCGCGGACGAGCCGGGCCATGCTCGCCCACCCCACGACGCCGATCGTGAGAAACACCACCGTGAGCGACGGCTGCAGCGCGGCGACGAGCGCGATGAGGAGCAACAGCGTCGGAAACGCGAGCGTGACGTCCGCCAGGCGCATGACCAGCTCGTCGGCCCATTTGCCGTAATAGCCGGCGATCAAGCCGAGCATCACGCCGAGCGAGAGCGCGATGCACTGCGAGACGAGCCCCACGGTCAGCGAGACGCGCGCGCCGTACACCAGCCGAGCCCAGATGTCGCGCCCCTGGATGTCGGTGCCGAACCAATGGCTCGCCGAGGGCGGCTGGAGCGAGTTGATCAGATCGACGCCCGTCGGGCTGTGCCGAGCGACGATCGGCGCCGCGACCGCGACGACGGCGAGCAGCACGATGACGCCGCCGCCGAACCAGGCGCGCTTATCCGTCGTGAGCCGCTCGCTCGTGCGACTCACTTGAGCGGATCTCCGAGCTCGCGTGGCGTATCCGGCCGCTGATGCTTCCAGCGCCGGTGATGCCAGAAATACTGTTCCGGCGCGCGACGCACCCAGCGCTCGAGCGCCAGCGTGTAGTCGGCGACGATTCGATCGACATCGGTCTCCCGATCACCGGTGTCCGTGGCGTCGATCGGCTCGAAGGTCAGCGTGTAGCGTCCCGACGGCTGGCGCAGCGCGGCACCGAACACGATCGGCGCGCCGAGCCTGAGCGCGAACACCGCGGGACCACGCGGCGTCTTCGCGTAGCGACCGAAGAACGGCACCCACGTCGAGGCGAGACCCACGGCGCCCTGATCGACGAGAAATGCCACCGCGCGTCCGCCGCGCAACGAGCGCGGCACACGTTTCACGGCATTTTCGTCGTGGACCACCGTCATCCCGATGCGCTGCCGCGTCGCGGTGAGGTAGCGATCAAAGAGTGGATTCGCCATGTGCCGGGCCACGGCGTCGATGGGCAAGCCGCGCGCCGCGACGTACGCGCCGCCGAGCTCCCAGTTCCCCAGATGTCCGGTGACCACGATGAGCCCTTTGCCGCGCGCCAATCGCTCTTCGACGATGTTCCAGCCGTGCACCGCCTCGAAGAGATCGATGATCTCCGCGGGGCTGAACGACGGCAGGATCGCGGTCTCGATGCTGGTGCGGCCGAGATGTCCGTACGCCTCGCGTGCAACGCGCTCGACGTCGCTCGCGCTCAGCTCGGGCATCGCGGCGGCGAGCTGGCGCATGACGACATCGCGCCGAATGCCGAGCGGAGCGTAGCCCAGCCGGCCGACGCGGTTGCCGAACCGGCCGGCGATGCTGAACCCCAGCCGCTCGACGGCCGCGACGGCGCCGCGAAGCGCCGCGTATTCCGCACGGTGCGCGAACGTGGCGCGGCGTGGCACCGCAGATCCTTCGCTGCGCTCGGGAGGACCCTGGACCGCACCGACGGTCGTCACCGCGCCACCCATTTGTCGCGATCACCGGCCGCGTTCACCGCGCGCTCGAAGCCGTCGATCATCGAACCCTCGGTGAACTCGCGTTGCACGCGCGCGCGTCCGGCATTCCCCATCGCGGCGCGCTTCTCGTCGTTCGTCAAGAACGCGGCAACAGCCGACGCGGTCTGCGACGGCTCCTCCGTCGAGAGCAGCAGGCCGGTGATCCCGTCGGCGATATAGTGCTGCGTGAGCGGGTTTCGGTCCGCGATCACTGGTACGCGCATCGCCATGAAATCGAGGCAGGCGAGCGCGGCGGCGTCGCCCGACGACACCACCCACCCGGCCGTTGCCGCACGCATCACCGGGGCCGGATCTCGCGCGTCGTCGAGAAAGGTGACGAGCGAGCTGACGCCCAACGCCGCGGTGTGGAGCCGTAGCTCGTCGTCGTTCGCGCCCGGGCCGAACACGGCAAGATGAATCGGCCGGTGTCGCGGCGCGAGCAGCGACAGCGTTCGCAGCACGGCGCCGAAGCGGTAGCGCCCGCTCGGATCGTACGCGCAGGCGATGATCGGCCCGTGCGACACGGCGCCGATTTCCGCGCGTGTCGCCGGCTGCAGCGTGTCATACGAGGCCGACTCGAGGCCGAGCGGCGCGACCATCGGATGGATCGCCCATCCGCGCGGCGTCACGGTCTGGAGCTCGCGGTCGGTCGACACCACGGCGCCGGCGGCGGCGAGCTTGAGGGCAAGTCGCCCGCCGCGCTGCACGTGGAGCCGCGTGAACGACGGAACGCGGCGCAGCACGGCGCCACGCTCCGCGAAGCGGAGCGCCGAACCCACGATCAACTGATCGCGCTCGGACGAGACGACGGCGACCTCGATGAACTTGTCCGCGAGCACCTTGCGGAGATCGAGGGCGCCGCCGACGGCGCTCGCGCCGGAATCGAGGGGCGTCGTCTCGAGACTGGCGCCCTGCGCGGCCCATTCCACCTGGCCGCCCGAGCATGCCGCGAACGTGATGTGGTGTCCGCGCGCCGCGAGCCCCCGCGCCGCCTGGATCGCGATCCGCGACGTGCCCGACCACGTCGCCTCACTGTTATAGAAGAGCACGCGCATGGTTCAAGCCCGGCCGAGGCCGGGCACCGCCGCGTCGATGTCGTCGCGCTGCAGCGGGCCGTTGTCTCCGACCGCGTCGTCGCGGAACTGCAGCGAATGAAGCCGATGATAGGCGCCTCGCTCGGCCAGCAGCCCCGCGTGCGTGCCGCGCTCGACGATCCGGCCCTGATCCAGCACCAGAATGAGATCGGCATGAACGATGGTCGAGAGGCGATGCGCGATCACGAACACCGTGCGGCCGGTCAGCAGACGATCCACCGCCTCCTGGACCAATCGTTCCGATTCCGTGTCGAGCGCCGACGTGGCTTCGTCGAGAATGAGGATCGGCGGATCGACGAGCAGCGCGCGCGCGATGGCGAGCCGCTGGCGCTGCCCGCCGGAGAGCCGCGTGCCGCGCTCGCCGAGGATGGTGTCGTAGCCGAGGGGAAGGGCGCTGATGAAGTCGTGCGCGTTGGCGGCGCGCGCGGCGCTTGCGATCTGGTCCTGCGAGTATTTGCCGGCCGCGCCGTACGCGATGTTGTTCCGCACCGTGTCGTTGAACAGCACGGTGTCCTGGCTGACGATGCCCGTGAGCGCGCGCAGCGATGCGAGCTCGATATCGCGTGTGTCGATGCCGTCTATACGGATCGAGCCGTTCGTCGGCTCATAGAATCGCGGGATGAGGTCGACCAGCGTGGTCTTCCCCGCCCCGCTCGCGCCGACCAACGCGACGACGGTGCCGCGCCGGGCGGTGAAGGAAATGTCGCGAAGCACGGGCTCGTCGTCGTAGGCGAACGAGACGTTCTGGAACTCCACCGCGCGATCGAGCGACGCAACCGTGCGCGTGCCGCGATCGGTCTGCGCTTCGGTCGGCCGATCGAGCACGTCGAACAGGCGCTCCGCGGCGGCGATCGCTTGTTGCGCCGTATTCGGAGCCTGCGAGATCTGTTTGAGGGGCGGCAGCAGCCGCATCACCATCGTCATGAACGCGATGAGCCCGGCGGCGCTCATGCCGGTCTTGTTCAGAACGCCAATCGCGCCGATCCACAGAATCAGAACCGCGATCGACATGCCGATCATCTCGGTCAGCGGCTGCGACAACGCGGAGACTCGATTGACGCGAACCATTCCCTCGGAGTACCGATGGCTGGCCGAGCCGAACCGGCCGTCCTCGTAGGGCTCGCCGGCGAACGATTTCACCATACGGACGCCGCTCACGACCTCTTGCAGCACGCTCGTCGCTTCGCCGAAATCGTTTCGGCTGCGGCTGTAGCCACGGCGCAGCCGGCGCAGCATCGGTTGGAGCGCCGCGGTCAGCAGCGGCACGATCACCAGCGACAACAGGGTGAGCTTGAGCGACAGCGCGAACAGCGCGGCGAACGTCGCGATGACTTGCGCGACGTTCTGCACCGTGCGCGTCACGAGCTCGGTGATGAGCGCCTTCGTCTGGTCGGTGTCCGAGAGAATCGTCGAAATGACCTGCCCGACCTTCGTTTGCTGGAAGTAGCGAAGCGGCAACCGCTCCATGTGGCGAAACACGCCGTCGCGCAGATCGCGCGTCACGTATTCCTGCAGCGACGCGCCGAACTGGCCGGCCAGCCACACGAAGGCGTTCTTGACCGCCACGACGACCAGAATGACGACGATCATGGCACTGAGCGATCCCCGCGGATCGTTCACATCGAGCAGCGGGCCGACCACGCGCGCCTGAAGATCGGTGACCCACCCCGCCGACTTCGGCAGAAAATCCTTCTCGTTGAACAGCGCCGCCAGAAAGGGAATGAGCAGCGTGAACGAGAAGACGTCGAGACCGGCCGCGATGATGTTGCACGCGATGTTGCCGCCCATCTTCCACGCGTGCGGCCGCAGATACGGCAACAGCCGGCGATAGACGGCTCTGGCTGGCAGGGGACGCGGGCGCGCGGCGGCGGCCATGCGCTATCGACGCGGGGTGAGCAGGGACACCGGGAGAATGCACTCCTCGGGTGTCACACCGCCGTGCAGGAACGACCCCCGGTACCGGCTCTGGTATTCGCGCAACTTGGTCGGGTAGACGAAGAACGAATCGCCCGACGCGAGCAGCGTGTTGGCCCCCAGCCCGCGCCGCGGCAGCTTGAGAGAATCCTCTTTCGTGAACAGGAGCGCCTGCTCGGGATTCTCGGCCCGGAGGTCCTCGCCGAACTTGTAGCGCAGGTTCTGCGTCGCGTCTCGCTTCGCGAACACCGTCGCCGGCGTGCGGCAGTGGATGGAGCCGTGATCGCTCGTCACGAGCACCTTCACGTTGCGGCGCGCCGCTTCCTGGAGCACCGAGAACAGCGCCGAGCGACGAAACCACTGCTGCGTGAGCTGTCGCAGCGCGATCTCGTCGCGCGCGACCTCGTAGAGAATGGCCGACTCGGAGCGCCCGTGCGTCAGCAGATCGACGAAGTTGAAGACGAACGCCGAAATGCCCTCGGGAGCGATGACGCGCGAGAGCCGGCGCTCGATGTCGTCGCCCTCGGCGGCGGTCGAGATCTTCTCGTAGCGCACCGGCAGCTTGGCGTTCAGCTCCACCAGCTGCGCCTCGAGCAGCTCGCGCTCGTGCGCGTTGAGCGTCTCGTCTTCGCGCTCGCCCCACCAGTCCGGGAAGCGCGCCGCGATCTCGCCGGGGAAGAGCCCGCTGAACAGCGCGTTGCGCGAGAACGGGGTCGCCGTCGGCAGCACGCTGAAATAGTGCGACGTCTCGACGTCGAACAACGGCGCCAGAAGCGGCTCGAGCACGCGCCACTGGTCGAGACGCAGGCAGTCGATGACGACGAACAGCGCCTGCTTGTCGCTCTTGAAGATCGGCATCAGAAACTCAGGCACGATGTCGATCGAAAGCGGCGGCCGGTCGCCTTCGAGGTTCCTGAGCCATGCCGGATACGAGGCCTTCATGAACGAGGCGAACTCGCGGCGGAGATCGGGATAGAGCCCCTGCAGCGACTCGAAAAGGCCGGTCTCGTTCGCGGCAACCAGATCGAGATCCCACTGCGTCAACTCGCTGAAGCGATCGATCCAGTCGCGCCATCCGAGCCCCCGGAAGGGCTCCGTCTGCAGATCACGAAATCGCTCGACGAAGCGGCGGGCGACGGCTTGCTGCCGGATTCTCGCGCCATCCAGAAGACGCGTGATGGCCGCGTAGACTTGACGCGGCGTCACTGGCTTGACGAGATAGCCCTCGAGCGCCGCGCCAATCGCCTCGGTCATGGTCGAGTCCTCTTCGCTCTTCGTGACCATGACGATCGCAAGATTCGGATCGGCCTCGCGGAGCTCTCGGAGCGCATCGAGCCCGCGTTTCCCCGGCATTTGCTCGTCGAGCAGGACGAGGCTGTACGGGCGCCGGCGGACCATCGCCACCGCATCGTCCGCGTTCGTGACGGTCTCAACGTCGAACCCTTTGTCCCGCAAGAACATGCGGTGTGGTTCGAGGAGCTCCGCCTCGTCGTCGATCCAGAGTACGGACTTCGCGGGTTGCGCCATGGGGGAAATGTAGTGCGCCGGTGTTCGAGACGCGCGCCGAGGCGGTGGCGTTACGCGGCCGGCGGCCGCATGTTCCAGACGTGCTCGCAAGCCTTCCGCCCTACGCCCTGGCGCCGACGCCATTCCGGTTTGGCGCGCTTGCCGCGCTCGCCGGACGCTCGTCCATTGGCGGGCAGCGCGAAGTCGCCCTGGCCACGTACATGGCCGTTCGACTCGCGCACGACGTCCTCCCGGACCATGAGCTCGAGCCGCCGGTGCGAGTCGAGCGGGCAGCAGCAGCCAAAACCTGGCTCGCCACCGTGACGCTTCCCGCGAACGTTCGGCCGGCCCTCGTCCGCTTGGTCGAAGCCACGGGCTCCGGCAGGGACGCTACGGCCACGGCCCTTCGAGGAGTCATTGCGGTCACCGCGCCGCAGCTCGACAAGGCGGCCCGCTCGGAGCTCGACCAGCTCGCGGAGTCGCTCGAGCGGAGGTAGCGCTCATCAATGCAAACTATTGTGGCTTGCGACTTTGGCGCTCAGAGCCGTATCTTGGCCCATGTCTCGGAGCGCCGACATCTCGCCTCTTTCAGTGCTGTTGTCCCGCGTCGACGCCGCGACTGACGGAACCCCGTCGCGCGACACCTTCGCCTCCGGCTTCCCGAGCGTCGACGCCCTCCTGGGCGGAGGTTTCCGGCGTGGGGACCTCGTGGTGCTCGGCGGAGATGTCGCGAGCGGCAAGTCGGCCCTGGCGCTGGCGTTCGCCCTTCGGTCCTCGCTTCAGGGTGCCCGGGCCGCCTTTCTGACCAGCGAGATGTCCGTCGAGCGAGTGCTCGAGCGGGTCATCGCAATCGAGGCCCGAGCGCGTATCGACGACCTTCGGCACGGCACGCTCGACGACGTCACGCGGGCGAGCGCCGGTGCGGTGGCCCTCAGGCTCCGCGACCGTCTGCCGGTCATCGAACGGCTGTCGCCGCTCGGGGGCATTGCGCGGCTGTCGGCGTTTCTCGACGAGTTTCCGACGACCGACTGCCTGGTCGTCGACTCGCTCTCCGCGTTCGGCGAAGGGGAGCAAGCGACGGATGAGGAGTTGGCCTCGGCAACCCGGCAACTCAAGGCCCTGGCGTTGGACAGGGCCATTGCCATATTGACCACGGCGTCGCTCCCACAGATGGCCCCCCGGGCAGACCGCCGGCCGATCCTCGATGACTTTGGCGCGCTCGGAAGCGTCAAACAACTGGCGGATGTGGTCCTCGGCCTGTTCCGCCCGGACATGTACGAGCCCTCGCGCGACATCGAGGGTGCCACCGAACTGCTGATCCGAAAGAATCGCAACGGTCCGACGGGTTACGTGGACCTCTATTTCTACGCGCAGTGGATGCGATTCGAAGACATGCTCGATCCCGACCGTTAGGAGTGATCGTAATGCGAATTGCTCGATGGACGATGGCGGCCTGTGCGCTGGCGGTTGGCGCGTGCGCGACGGCCATTTCGGGGAGTGCGGACAGCATCGCCAGGCTCGAGCAGGCGAAAGCCGCCAGTCCCAACTCTCAGGCCGTGCTGCGCAACCTCGGAATCGCGTACTTCAAAGCGACGCCGCCCCGGTACAACGACGCGCGGCTCGCGCTGGCGCAGGCCGTGGAGCTGGACCGCAAAGATGGAGTCGCCGCCCTGTATCTCGGTCTGACCGCCGAAGCGCAGAACGACCTCCCGGCGGCGAAGACCGCCTACGAATCGTACCTCGCGGTCGGCAAGACGCGCGGCGTGAAGGATCAGATCTCGGCGAGGCTCGCCGTCATCGATCGAAAGGTGGACGACGAGCGCGCCAAGCGCGCCATCGCGCAGGAGCGGCAGCTGTCATCCGTCGCCGGACCGGCGAATACGGTGGCGGTCATGCCCTTCGCCTTTTCGGGCGCCGACACGTCGCTCAAGCCGCTCGAGCGCGGATTCGCGGATCTGGTCACGACGGACCTGAGCCGCTCTTCGTCGCTCAAGGTGTTGGAGCGAACGCAGCTCCAGGCGCTGCTCGACGAGATTCAGGTGCAGCAACAGGCGGGCGTTCAGTCCGGCACCGGCGTCCGCGCGGGCAAGATTCTCCAGGCTGGCCGGCTCGTCGGCGGGAGCATCTCACAGCTCGGTCCGAATCAACTGCGGACGAGCGCGAGCGTCACGAACGTCCAGACCTCGGCCGTCCAGGGCAATCCGGCCACGCAACAGGCGGCGATCGACCAGCTGTTCGACATGGAAAAGCGGCTCGTGCTCGATCTCTTCGCGGCGCTCAACGTCACGCTGACGACGGCCGAGCGGAACTCGATCGAGCAGCGACCCACCCGATCGATGGCGGCGTTCCTCGCTTACAGCCGCGGTCTCGAGCTCGAGGATCAGGGGCGGTACGACGACGCGAGCCGCTCCTTCGACAACGCGCTTCGCCTGGACCCCGGGTTCACATCCGCGCAGCAAAAGGCGCAGGAGGCGCGCAACTTCGTCGTGGGCAACGGCGTGACGGCAACCAGCGTCGAGTCGGGCCTGCGCGGCACCACGGAGGGGGCGGTCGTTGCCGCCGCATCGCAGGGCGCGTCGACGAGCGGCCCGGCCGGCGGCGGCGCGTCGTCGATCGCAGACGGGTTGAATCCCTCCGTCGCCGGCTCGGCGTCGAGCGGATCGACGACGGGAACGCAACCGGTGCGCGACGCCGCGGCAGGCACGGGCGGCAACAACCCGACGACCAAGACCGCGCGGGTCACGATCACGGTCAGACAGCCATAGCCAGGAGACTGTGATCATGCCCCGTCGCCTCATCGCTCTCGTCGCGCTCGCCGTCGCTTCGCCGGCCGGCGCGCAATCGATCACCGACATCAGTGCGCGGCTCGCGCCGCAGTATCACTCGTACAAGATCGACTCGCCGACGAACATCGACGATCAGCGAGTTCGCGCTGCCGCTGTATGTGCTCGTGCCGATCACGTCGCGCCTGAGCTTCGACGTCGGCTCGTCGTACACGCAGGCCCGCGTGGAACAGACCGGGTCGACCAAGATCACGAGCACGATCTCGGGGCTGACCGACACGCAGATCCGCGGCAATCTCGTGCTGGGGAACGACTTCGTCGTGGTGACCGGCGGGCGTCAATCTTCCGACGGGCAAGTCGACGGTTTCACCCGATCGAGCGGGTCGCGGCCGGCCTGATCGGTAGCGATTTCCTGTCGTTTCCGATCACCAACATGGGGACGGGATTCGGCGGCACGGGCGGCGTCGCAATGGCCCTTCCGCTCAGCGAAGACTGGAACCTCGGCTTCGGCGTGAGCGTGCGTCACTCGTCGCAATACGATCCGTTCGACGTGACCGGCGCGCAGGTGCTGCACTATCAGCCCGGCAACGAGTACCGCGCGCGCGTCGGCCTCGATCATCCGGTCGGCACCGGCCGCTTCTACGCTCGGCGTGACGTACTCGACCTTCGGCGACGACAACCTCGGCGGCTCGATCTACAACACGGGCAATCGGTATTTCGCGCAGCTCGACTACAACAACTCGCTCGGACCCGGACGCGTGTCGCTCACGGGCTGGAATCTGTACCGCACGCGCGGCACGCTCGCCGACAGCACGACCCTCGACCACGAGAACATTGCGTCGGGCACGTTGGCGTACGGCATCCCGATGGGCGGCGTGGTGCTCGAGCCGACCATCGAGGGACGCACGTGGTATCAGCCTGGCGCGGCTCACGAGCTACTTGGGCACGTTCGGTCTGCGGCTGGAGCTCAACATGGGCGGCATGGTGATCGTGCCGAGCGGCGGCTTCTCCGTCGGGCAGTTGGCCGCGGAGACGGGGGCGCTCGGCAGCCAGAGCGCGACGCTCACGGGATTTCACGGCACGCTCGCGATTCGTCTGCGCTGACGTGAACGCATGGGAAACGCGGCGAGAGCAATGCTCTCGCCGCGTTTCGTTTCCGCGAGCGGCCGTATGTCGCGTCCCATATATTGACCGTGAACCTTCGTCCGAATCGGGTTATGGCTGGCCACAGTAAATGGAAGCAGATCAAGCACTACAAAGCCGCCGACCGACGCGAAGCGCGGCGCGCTGTTCACGAAGCTCATTCGTGAGATCACGATGGCCGCCAAGATCGGCGGCGGCGACCCGACGGGAAATCCGCGGCTCCGCCTCGCGATCGACACGGCGCGGGCCAACTCGATGCCGAAGGAGAACATCGAGCGCGCGATCAAGAAGGGCACGGGCGAGCTCGAGGGCGTCGACTATCAGGAAGTGACGTACGAGGGCTACGGCCCGGGCGGCGTCGCGCTGCTGATCGACGCGGTGACCGACAATCCGACGCGCACCGTCGCCGAGGTTCGCAGCAAGATGACGCGCCTGGGCGGCAACCTCGGCACGCCGAACTCCGTGGCGTGGATGTTCGAGAAGAAGGGCCAGATCTACGTCGACGCCTCGACGATCGATGAGGATTCGCTCATGGAGAAGGCGCTCGACGCCGGCGCGGAGGACGTCGCGCGCGAAGACGAGCGCTTCCTCGTGACGACGAGCCCGCACCGACTTCCACGCCGTGCAGGCGGCGCTCGACGGCGAAGGGCGTCACGGTCGCCGAGGCGGAGCTGGCGATGGTGCCGAAGAACACCGTGCAGATCGCGGGCAAGGACGCCGAGTCGCTGTTCAAGCTGCTCGAGACGATCGAGGAGCTCGACGACGTGCAGAAGGTCTGGGCGAACTTCGACATCGACGTCGCCGAGATGGCGAAGGTCGAGGGGTGATCGTCCTCGGCATCGATCCGGGCACGGCGATCACCGGATACGGTGTCGTGCAGGGAGACGGGCTCGGGTCCGTCTCCCTTGTCGAATGCGGCGTGATTCGAACGCGCTCGCGCGATCCACTCGCGTCGCGGCTGCACGAGATCTATGACGGCGTGGCAGAGCTGCTCGCGCGACACCGGCCCGATGCACTGTCCGTCGAGGACGTGTTCTACGCCAAGAACGTTCGCACTACGGTCGTCCTCGGTCACGCGCGCGGCGTCGTGCTGCTCGCCGGACAGCAGGCAGGCGTCGACATCCACGAGCTGCCGCCGGCCGAAATCAAAAAGGCGGTCGTCGGCAAGGGCGCGGCGACGAAAGAACAAGTGCAGTTCATGGTGACGCGACTCCTGCGCCTCACGGCGGCGCCGCAGCCCTCGGACGCGGCCGACGGCGTCGCAGCGGCGCTCGCGTGCGTGATGGGGGCGCGGAACCTGGCGAGCCTTCCGACGGAGTCATGATCTCGCAAGTCGCCGGAACGCTCGTCAGCCGCGAGCTCGATCGCGTCGAAGTGATGACGGCGAGCGGCGTCGCGTACGATCTGGCCATTCCGCTCGGCGTGTACGAATCGCTGCCGCGCGCCGGTGAGCCGGTGTTGCTCTACACGCATCTCGTGGTGAAGGAAGACGGCTGGCAGTTGTTCGGCTTCGCGAATTCGTTCGAGCGGCGAGTCTTCCAGCGGGTGCTGAATGCCAAGGGCGTCGGTCCGGCGCTCGCGCTCGGTCTGCTGTCGACGCTCACAGCGGATCGGCTGATTCGCGCGTTGCGGGAGAAGGACATCGCGACGTTGCAGAGCGTTCCCCGCGTGGGGCGGAAGAAGGCGGAACAGTTGATTCTCGACCTCGCGGACAAAGTGGACGATCTTCAGGTTTCGGGAACGGCGAGCGGCGAACGGGGAACGGCGAGCGGCGCAGCCGCTCAGGACGCGGCGCGCGCGCTGGTCTCGCTCGGGTATTCGATGGGCGATGCCGAACGGGCGGTGCGCGACGTGATCGATGGTGGAGCGAAGAACGGAGACGCCGCGGAGCTGATTCGCGGCGCATTGGCCAGAATGCGAGGATAATCCGAGTGCTTGCAGCCAAACGAACCGCGACGTTCACCGAGTCGGTCATTCGCGAGATGACCCGCATCGCCAGCATGCACCAGGCTGTGAACCTGGCGCAGGGCTTCCCGGATTTTTCGATGCCGGATCCCATGAAGGAGGCCGCGTGCGCCGCGATCAACGGCGACGTGAATCAATACGCCGTCACGTGGGGTGCGCCGGTGCTCCGGCAGGCGATCGCCGAGAAATATCGGCGCTGGTACAACATGGAGGTCGATGCCGACCGCGACGTGACGGTGACGTGCGGCGCGACGGAGGCGATGGCGACGGTGTTCATGGCGCTCATGGACGCCGGGGACGAAGTGATCATTCCCGAGCCGTTTTATGAGAACTATGGCCCCGACGCGATTCTCGCCGGCGCGAAGCCGGTGTTCGTGCCGTTCGAGCGGCCGAACTGGACGCTCGACGCCGATCGTCTGCGCAAGGCGTTCAACTCGAAGACGAAAGCGATCATCGTCAACACGCCGCACAACCCCACGGGACGCGTGCTGACGCGCGAGGAGATCGATCTCATCGCCCAGCTCTGCATCGAACACGACGCGTGGGCGATCACCGACGGCCCGTACGAGCACATGGTCTACTCCGGCCACCACCACGAGATCGCGACGTGGCCGGGCATGCGCGAGCGGACGATCACGATCTCGTCGCTCTCGAAGACGTACAGTTGCACCGGCTGGCGTATCGGCTGGATCGTCGCGCCCCCGGCGCAGACCGGCCCGATCCGCAAGGTGCACGACTTCCTCACGGTCGGCGCGCCGGCACCGCTGCAGACGGCGGCCGCGGTGGGCTTCGCGTTCGATGCGCAGTATTACAACCACTTCACGAACGAATACCGTGCGCGGCGCGAGTTCTTGTGCTCGGTGCTCAAGGAGCAGGGCTTCGAGTTCGCCGTGCCCGAGGGCGCGTACTACATCTTCGCCGACTTCTCGAAGCTGAGCGATCTCGACGACGTCACGTTCGCGAAGTGGATGACGCAGGAGATCGGCGTCGCGACGGTCCCCGGCTCGAGCTTCTACTCGAACAAAGAGGACGGCCGGTCGTTCACGCGTTTCGCGTTCTGTAAAAAGCAGGAGACGCTCGACCACGCGGCCGAGCGATTGTCGCGACTTCGAGGAAAGCTGTAACGACGGGCGGGCCGCGGACAGACACCGACACTGACGGACTGACACGGAACTGCAACTGCCCGCAACCAAAACGAGTCGCGCAACCAACCAGGTCTCTTTCTTGCAAAAACGCTCGGGAGCCTCGAGTGGCATCCCGAGCGTTTCTCTTGTTTTGTAAAAGAGAGGTCTTTCGCTTTTCCGTGCCCGTCAGTCCGTGCCCGTGCCGATCCGCGGTGAGTTGTTACCGGAATGAGAGAATGTTCAGAGTGATGCCGGGCTCGAAGCTCCCGTTCACTCGGCGGACGGACGCGCCAACGCCCATGTCCATCTGACTGAACGAGAAGCCGACGCCGGCCGACGCCGCCCAGCCGTCGGTCACGTATGCGCCGCCGCCGCGAAGCGCCAGGTGCGGAACGCGAAGCTCGAGACCGCCGGCGATCTGCGTCTTGGGTCCGATCACGATGCCGTCGTCCGCGCGCTGCCGCATGTCGGCCGAGAAGGTCACCGCGTCCGTCAGGTCGAGCGCGATGCCGGCGGTCACGATCGGCTTGAACTTGTCGTTCGCCACGAGCGTACGAAGCGCGGCTGGCGCCGTCGCGTACGGGTGATCGGCGAAGTCGGTCGTGTCCGTCGATTCGTTGAAGATCGCCATCGCGCTCCGCGCGCGAAGCTTGGTTTCGTCCCACGCGAACGTGTTCATCACGTTCTGCACCGCGGCACCAATCGTGAACCGTTTGTGCGACCATGCGAGGCCGGCGTCGAGCCCCATTCCCGAGCCGGCGATGATGCCGCTGTCGGGCCACGCGAGCACCGCCGGAAAGTCGAGCGCGAGCCCGGTCGCGCTCGACGACGACCCCTGATCCTGCGCGATCGTCATCGCGTTGCCGACGACGTATTTGCCGGTGACGCCGATCGCGAACCCCCCGGCCCCGAGGCCATAGCTGGCCGCGGCGGTCGTGAACGCGCCCATGTGCACGGTCGATCCCGCGAGATCGAAATTCGCGGGCGCTCCGGTGCGGCCGGCGTTGCCGAACATCAACAGCTCGAACGCATCCGGTGCGAGATGCGTCGATCCCGCGACAGAGCTCGAGAGTGAGAACGCGATCGGCCCGCCGCCGAGCGCAAAGAGCGTGACGCCGCCGTCGACGCTGCCGCTCTCGCTGCCCTTCGCCGTGATCGTCCGCAACCACTCATCGCGCGTCGTCGATGGAAGCGGCTTGCCGGAGAACGGCGCAACGTCGGCGAGGGTGATGGGAGCGAGCCCCGACGATCCCGACAGCGCCAACGCACTGAACGAAAAGTCGGAGTTTCCCTTGAGGCCGAGATTGGCGGGATTCCACGCGATCGCGTCGTAGTTGCGCGCTCGCGCGACGTATGCGCCGCTCAGACCCATCGCGGCCGCGCTGGCGTTCGGGACCTGCGCGACGAGCGTCGCGACGGATCCGGCGAGCGTGAGCGCGCCAGCGATCGGCGCGCGAAGATCGAACCGAATGCGCATCACTTGCCTCCCACGTTGAGGGTGAACACGAGGCGCGACGCCACGGAAACCGTCTGCCCGGGCCGCACCGCGACATTCGACCCGCTCACGGTACCGGCGACCGTCATCGTCACCGTATGACCGAGCAGGTTCTGGATCTCGTCCTGCGTGAACGTCATGCTCGGCTTGGTCATTCCGTCCGTCAGCACGATCGACTTCGTGATCGGCGACGCGCCGGTGAGCGTGATGTCGAGCGTGCCCGAGACGTCGAACGGATTGGTCACCGTCATCTCGAGGGTCGCGCCATTCACGCGTCTCGTGATCGACGAATCGAGGCCGCCGAGATCGATCGTGCTGGGCGTCGCCGCGACGTCCTGGTTCGAGAGATTCACCTGCGCCGACGACACGAGCACCGAACCGGCGGACCCCGACACGCTGATCGTGCGCGAGGCGTCCATCACCACCGGATCGCCCGCGGGCGAGCTCAGTTGCGTCGAGACTTGAAGCCCGCCGGCCGCGGACACCGTCCCGGCCAGCGGGATCTTGCGAATCAGCGTTCCGGACGCCGGCAGCGCAGCGGTCGCGCCATCGACAGAATCGCGTCCGACGATGGCCGTGCCATTCTGAACCGTCAGGATCAGATGTCCACGCGCGTTCGCGCTCGGCCGCAGCGGATCGAAGTTGTAGCCGTTGGAGATCGTGACGGTCAGCGTGTCATTGACGAGCGTTGCGCCGGCGACGGTGCTCGGGAATCCGAGGGTCGAGCTGCCACCGCCGGAGAACGACGGCTTGGGAACGGACAGCCCGTTGCTGGCGACGCACGGAGAGCAGTCCTGATCGAGCGACCGAGTGATCGTCGTGGTGGATGGAGACAGCGTAACCTGGAAGGCCGAATTGTCGGCGGTCACCGTGACCTGATTCGACGGAAGGAGGGAGTTGACCGAGATGGTCGTCGTCTTGGCGGGAACGCTCCAGGTTGTCTCGTAAATCGGAAGTGCGGTGGGAACGTCGCAACCGGCGGATAGCACAAGAACGCCGAGGTAGAGCCCGGGTCCGGAACATCGCATAAACGGCTTTTGGTGGGTGACGGAGGGAGGGAACTGCGACCAGGAGCCACGTAGAAAGTTTCGGCTCGTGCGGTCGTCACCTGAACACTTGCGCGTTCTACCCGAGTAACCGTCGAAGCTGCTTGTCTGGTCACGGTAACCAGCCGAGCGCTGCAATTCGGCCTCTCTTCGGGCTAGATTCTGGTGCTTCCCAGGGGCCGTGCGCTGGCCCTTTCGCGACCGCCGAATAGTCTCAAGCGATGGCCAGAGCCGAGATCACCACGCCGGAAGTGTTGTCCGACGAATCGGTCGTCGAGCTGTCGCTTCGGCCACGGCGGCTCGAGGAGTTCATCGGGCAGCCGAAGGTCAAGGAAAGTCTTCGGATCTTCATCGACGCCGCGCTCTCGCGTCGCGAGCCGCTCGATCACACGCTCTTTTTCGGCCCGCCAGGCCTCGGCAAGACGACGCTCGCCGAGCTCATCGCGCGCGAGCTCGGCGTCAACATTCGAACGAGCTCGGGGCCGGCGCTCGAGAAGCCCGCCGATCTCGTCGGCACGCTGACGAATCTCCGGCGTGGCGACATCCTCTTCATCGACGAGATCCATCGCCTCAAGCCGATCATCGAAGAGTTCCTCTATCCCGCGATGGAGGACTACAAGATCGAGATTCGATTGTCCGACGGGCCCAAGGCGCAGACGATCACGATGGCGGTGGAGCCGTTCACGCTCATCGGCGCGACGACGCGGCTCGGAATGTTGACGCCGCCGATGCGCGCCCGCTTCGGCATCGAACAACGGCTGAACTTCTATCCCGCCGAGGATCTCGAGCTCATCGTCCGCCGGACCGCCGACGTGCTCAAGGTGGACATCGATCACGATGGCGCGAACGAGATCGCGCGCCGTGCGCGCGGCACGCCGCGCGTCGCCAACCGACTGCTGCGCCGCGTGCGCGACTTCGCGCAGGTGAAAGGCAACGGCGCCATCACGAAGTCGATCGCCAACCAGGCGCTGCAACTGCTCGACGTCGACATGTTCGGGCTCGACGACATGGACGCGCGCATTCTCAAGACGATCATCGAGAAGTTCGATGGCGGGCCGGTCGGGTTGAGCACGATCGGGGCAGCGATCGGCGAAGACACGAATACGATCGAGGAAGTGTACGAGCCGTTTCTCGTGCAGCACGGGTTTCTCCAGCGGACGGCGCGTGGACGAGTGGCAACGGCGGCGGCGTACCGACATTTCGGGTTCTCGCCGAGGACGCCGGGCGATCAAGAGTCGCTTGGGTTGTAGGTCGCCGCTCCTACCTTTCGCGGCGTGAATCCACCCGGCGACCGCACCGCGGACTACGACTTCGAGCTTCCACCGTCGCTCGTCGCGCAGCAACCGCTCGAGCGGCGTGATGCGTCACGCCTGATGGTCGTGGATCGCGCGACCGGTGAGATTGCTCATCGCACGTTCGCGGATCTGCCTGAGCTCATCGATCCCCGCGACGTTCTGGTGGTCAACCGCACGCGCGTGCTGCGCGCGAGACTGCTCGGCACACGCGACTCCGGCGCGCCCGCGGAGATTCTGCTTCTGAAGCCACTCGGCGACTCGCGCTACGAAGCGCTGGTCTCGCCCGGTGGCAAGCTCAAGCCGGGTCGCCGTGTGACGATCGCGACCGGGTTCACCGTGGAGATCGTCGAGATCACCGAGCGTCGGACGCGAGTGGTGCGCCTCGAGGCCGATCGTCCGCTCGACGAGGCCATCGAGCGATTCGGGCATGTGCCGCTGCCGCCGTACATCGAGCGGGCCGACGTCGCGTCGGACGCCGAGCGATATCAAACCGTCTTCGCGCGTGAATCAGGTTCCGTCGCGGCACCCACCGCGGGACTTCATTTCACCAACGCGCTGCTGTCGACGATCGCGACTCGTGGCGCCGCGCGGGCCGAGGTCGTGCTGCACGTCGGCGCCGGAACGTTCAAGCCGGTGGAGGTCGACGATCCGGCGCAGCATGTGATGCACGAAGAGTGGTACGCGGTTCCGATTGAAGCCGCGGAGACGATCGAGCAGCGGCGGCGAGCGGGCGGGAAGGTCTGGGCCGTGGGAACCACGAGTGTTCGGACGCTCGAGAGCGCGGCGGATGCGGGCGGCGCCGTTCGCGCCGGGAGCGGCGAGACGCGCATCTTCATTCGGCCGCCGTACCGGTTTCGCGTCGTCGATCACCTCGTGACGAACTTTCATCTCCCGCGCTCGACGCTCATCATGCTCGTCGCCGCGTTCGCCGGCTACGATCTCACGATGCGCGCGTATCACGCGGCGGTCGACGCGAAGTACCGATTTTTTTCGTACGGCGACGCGATGGCGATTCTCTGACGTCGAAGCAGATCCGAATCATGGCACCGAGTCTCGGCACGGAACATTTTGATTTTCTCATCGACGCGGAGGAGGGTCGCGCTCGCGCGGGGCGCTTCACGACGCCGCACGGCCCGGTCGACACGCCGGCGTTCATGGCGGTGGGCACGCAGGCGACCGTGAAGGCGCTCGACCCGGACGACCTCCACGAGATGGGCGCGCAGATGATCCTCGGCAACGCGTACCATCTGCACCTTCGTCCAGGCGACGAGGTGATTCGCGGCTTGGGCGGCCTGCACCGATTCATGGGATGGGATGGGCCGATCCTGACGGATTCGGGAGGCTTTCAGGTCTTTTCGCTCGAGGGGTTGCGCACGGTGAGCGAAGATGGCGTCGAGTTTCGCAGCCACCTCGACGGCTCGAAGCGTGTGTTCACGCCGGAGAGCGTGATGAGCATCGAGCGGAACCTCGGCGCCGACGTGATCATGCAGTTCGATCACGTGATTCCGGGACAGAGCGAGGAGCGCGCGGCGCGGGAGGCGAGCGAGCGGAGCATCCGGTGGTTGAGTCGCTGCGTCGCGGCGCTCGACCGGTTGCGGCAGGAGGCTGGGGGGCCCCCCCCGACAACTACGATCGCTTCGCCGTCGTCGCCCGCCAGCATCAATTCCTTGCCGTCGACATCGCCGCCGCCCCAAGCATTGTTTCCCATCGTCCAGGGCGGCATCCACGACCCCCTTCGCGCCCAGGCTGCGCGCACGATTCGCGACCTCGACGACTGGGTGGGATTCGGCATCGGCGGGCTCTCCGTCGGAGAGTCGAAGCCCGACATGTACCGCATTCTCGAGGTCGTCGACGGCGAGCTGCCGCGCGATCGCCCGCGCTACTTCATGGGCGTCGGCTTTCCGGAAGACCTCGTCGAAGGCGTCCTCCGCGGCGTCGACCTCTTCGACTGCGTCGCGCCGACGCGCATGGGGCGCAATGGCGCCGCGTTCACGCGCGACGGCCGCCTGAATATCAAGCGCGCCGAATACCGCACGGACCCCAAGCCGCTCGACGACGAGTGCGACTGTTCCGCGTGCACGCGCTTTTCGCGCGCGTACATCCGCCACCTCTTCACCGCCGACGAAATCCTCGGCCTTCGCCTGCTGTCTCTGCACAATGTACATTTCCTCGTTCGTCTGATGCGCGACGCACGCACCGCGATCCGCGCCGGGACGCTTCATGCGTGGGCCCGTGAGTGGCTCTCGCGCTATCACTTTCGAACGGAAACCACCGAATGACTATCCCCGGGCACCTCGTCGCGCTTCTCCTCCAGGTGAAGCCGATCGCCGTCGTCAGCCCGATCACGCAGCTCATCATCACGTTCGGGCCCGCGGTTCTCTTCTTCTGGTTCCTCATCTGGCGCCCGCAGCAGAAGCAGCGCAAGAAGCACGACGAAGCTCTCCGGACGCTCAAGCGGGGCGACGAGATCGTCACGTCGGGCGGCATCGTCGGCGAAGTGATTCACATCAAGGAGAGCGCGAAGGAAGGCGGCGCCAATCGCATGGACGATCGCGTGACGATCAAGTCCGGCGAATCGCGCCTCATCGTCGAGCGCGGCCGCATCGCGCGAATCACCACCGGCTCGAGTGTGAGCGCTTCGCCGGACGCCAACGCCAAGACGTGAGCATCCTCGACATCCGCGTCCTCGGCGATCCGATTCTGCGAGAGGAGACGACGCCGGTCGAGCAGATCACCGACGAGCTCCGAGCGCTGGCGCGCGACATGTTCGAGACGATGCACGTCGCCAAGGGAATCGGCCTCGCGGCGCCGCAGGTCGGACGCACCGAGCGAATGGCCGTCGTGCAGGTCGACGAGCACCGCCTCGTGATCATCAATCCCGAGGTCGTGCACGCGGAAGGCAAGGCGAAAGCGGAAGAGGGCTGCCTCTCGATACCCGACATCTACGGCGACGTCGAGCGCCCCGAGCGAGGTGCGCGTCCGCGCGCTCGGATCTCGACGGCAAGGAGTTCGAGGTCGAGGCGGACGCGCTCTTCGCGCGCTGCCTGCAGCACGAGATCGACCACCTGCACGGCAAACTCTTCCTCGACTACCTCAGCGTGCTGAAGCGACGCGCGGCGATCGCGAAGTGGGGCAAGGAAAAGGCGAAGTATCCGGGATTCATTCGCCAGCTCGAGACCGATCCCGCCCGGTCGCACGAGCATCCCGATGAGGAATTGTGAATGCGCGTCCTCTTCTGGGGGACGCCGGAGTTCGCGACGCCGCCGCTGCGCGCGCTGATCGGCGAAGGGTTCGACGTCGCGGGCGTCGTCACGCAGCCGGATAGAGCCGTCGGGCGATCGCGCTCGACGCTCGAGCCGCCGCCGGTGAAGCGCATCGCGATCGACGAGTCGATCCCGGTGCTGCAGCCCGAACGGCCCCGAGGCGACGAGTTCCTCGCCCAAGTCCGCGCGCTCGAACCCGACATCTCCGTCGTCGTCGCGTACGGTCACATTCTCCCGACGGACGTCATCGCCCTTCCCACGCTGGGCACGATCAACATCCACGCATCGCTGTTGCCGGCGCTCCGCGGCGCGGCGCCGATCCAGGCCGCGATCCGCGACGGCCACGCCGAGACCGGCATCTCGATCATGCGGATGGTGAAGGCGCTCGACGCCGGGCCCGTGATCCTGCAGGCGCGAACGCCGATTCCCGAGGACGAGACCTACGGCGAGCTGCAGCTGCGTCTCGCCGAAATGGGGGCGATGGCGCTGATCGAAGCGCTCGCGTTGCTCACGATGGGCACAGCGGTCGAGGTCCCGCAGGACGACGCCGAGGCGACGTACGCGCCCAAAGTCGATCGCGCGATGACGCAGATCGATTGGTCGGCGGACGCGCCGGCCGTCGCCCGCGTCATTCGCGCGTACGATCCACGTCCTGGCGCGGTCGCCCGGGCGCCCAGCGGCGAAGTCAAGTTGTTTGGAGCCCGACCGGTGACCAGCACGACCAATTACGCGCCGGGCGAGGTGCTTGGGATCACGGCGGACGGAATGATGGTCGGATGTGGGAGAGACTGCGTGCTCGTGTCCGCCGTGCACCCCGCGGGAAAGCGTCGCGTCTCGCCCGTGGCTTGGGCCAACGGACGGGGCATCGGCATTGGGGAGCGACTAGTTTAGAGCGTATGCCCGAGACAGATCGCGACTCCGGGTCACCGGGCGGTGTCGCCCTCCATCGAGGCGGCGGTGGCGTGACCGACGCACGCGTCGCCGCGGCCGAAATCTGCGCCGATATCCGCGGCGGTGACCTTCTCGATCCGGCCTTCGATCGCCGGACCGCGCGGCTGGACGCGCGCGATCGTCGCTGGGTGCGCGAGCTCGTCTACGGGATGCTCCGCCGGCGTGCGCGGCTCGACGCGTATCTCGACGCGCGAGTCCGCGGCGGCATGGCGCGCCTCGACGCCGATCTTCTCGACCTGTTGCGCCTGGGTGGTGCGCAATTGTTGCACATGGAGAGCGTGCCTGCATACGCCGCCATCGCCCAAACCGTCGAGCTCGCCAAGCGCCGTCACGGCATGGGCGCGAGCAAGCTCGCCAACGCCGTGTTGCGCCGCCTCGATCGCGAACGTGAATCGCTCGTGCTGCCGTCGGCGGCAGATCCCATCGACGCGCTCGCGTTGGAGGGCTCGCATCCGCGCTGGCTCGTTGCCCGATGGGTCGCTCGCTTGGGCTTGGCCGAGACGCGCAAGCTGCTCGACGCCAACAATCGTGAAGCGCCGCTCGTCGCGCGTCCGTTCCACGTCGTGCGCGAGCAGCTCGAGGCGATGTTGGAGACCGCCGGCATTCGCGTCGACGACGCGCCGCTCGCTCGCGACAGTATCGTGCTGTCCAGCCCGGTGTCGTCGCTGACCGAGCTCGGTCCGTTCCGGCAGGGGCTGTTTCACATGCAGGACGCGGCCTCGACGCTCGTCACGCAATACGCGTGCGTTCCTACAGGAGCGACCGTCGCGGACATCTGCTCCGCTCCGGGTGGGAAAGCGGTCGAGCTGTCGCGCAACGCCGAGACGGTGTTCGCGAGCGACATGTCCTTCGCGCGACTGCAACGAGTCATCGAGAACGCGAACCGGCTCGAGATCGATTCGCTGCACGCGTACGTGGCCGACGCCCGATATCCGGCGATTCGCCCCGTCGATCTGGTGCTCGTGGACGCGCCGTGCACCGGAACCGGAACCTTCCGGCGACATCCCGACGCGCGATGGCGGCTCAAGGTGTCGGATCTCGCCGTCATGGCGTCGACGCAGCGCGCGATCCTGAGATCAGCCGCGACGATCGTGCGCCCCGGCGGGCTGCTCGTCTACAGCACCTGCTCGCTCGAGCCGGAGGAGAACGACGAGCAGATCGGCCGCTTCCTCGTGGAGCATCCCGATTTCCGTCTCGATCCGCCGCCCGAGGGCGCGGTGCCGGCCGCGGTGCTCGACGACGGTTTGCTTCGTGTCGTGCCGCACCGCCACGGAACCGACGGCGCGTTCGCCGCGCGGTTGCGGAGACGGGTGTGAGCGTTCGCGTGAAGCTGCGGTCGTCGCTGCCCTACGCGGTGGCGACCATCGGCGGCTTTCTGGTCGCGTACCTGATTGTCGCGTTCTTCGTCTTTCCCTCGGGCCTGGTTCCCGGAAATGCGAAGGTTCCGAACGTGGCGGGACTCATGCTCGATGACGCTGCCAAGCGGCTTGCGGCGGTCGGCTTCGACGCCCAACGCAGCGAAGAGCGCTTTCATGTCGGCGCGCCCAAGGGCACGGTGCTGGAGCAGGACCCGCGCGCCGGGACGCGCGACGCCGAGGGAACGACGGTGCGTCTCGTGGTGAGCGCCGGTCAGGAGGTCGTGAGCGTGCCGTCGATCGTCGGGATGACGCAGGAGGATGCCGAGGCCGCGCTCGAGGGCGCGGGCTTCGAGGTGGGCAAAGTGTCGCAGACGCGGAGTGGCGCGCCCGTAGGACAGGTCATCGAGAGCAAACCTTCGCCCGGATCCAAAGTGGCGGTGCCCAGCGCAGTATCGATCACAGTGAGCGACGGGACAGGGCGTCCCGAATGACCGTCAGAATCGCGCCGTCCATCCTGAGCGCCGACTTCTCCAAGCTCGGCGACGAGGTCGCCATGTGCGAAGCCGGCGGAGCCGATTGGCTGCACATCGACGTGATGGACGGATGCTTCGTCCCGAACCTCACGTTCGGCGCGAAGGTGATCGAGACGATTCGCAAGCGCACCGCGCTGCCGCTCGACGTCCACCTCATGGTGGTGCAGCCGGAGAAATATTTCGACGATTTCGCGAGCGCCGGCGCGAGCGGACTGACGATCCACGCCGAGGTCGCGCCGCACCTGCACCGCCAACTCGATCGAATTCGGGAGCTCGGCTGCCGCGCCGGGGTCGCGCTCAACCCATCGACGCCGCTCAGCCACGCGTGCGAGGTGTTGCCGGAGGTCGATCTGCTGCTCATCATGTCGGTGAACCCCGGCTTCGGCGGACAGGAGTTCATTCCGTACTCCATCGACAAGATCCGGCGCGCGCGATTGCTGCTCGAGGAAGAGAACAGCAACGCGGCGCTCGAAGTGGACGGCGGCATCAATCGGGAGACGATTCACAGCGTGTGGCAAGCGGGCGCGGATACCTTCGTCGCGGGCAACGCGATCTTCTCGGCGCAGGATCCGCGCGCCGAGATCGGCGCGCTCCGGTCGGCCTGCGGGGTGACGGTATGACGTCGCGGCAACAGTGGGCGATCGTCGGCGCCGTGTTGCTCGTGCTGGGCGTCGGGCTCGGCGGCCGCGTCGTACTCTATGAAGGACGAGCTGTATCCCGGTCTTCGTCGGCTCGACCGATCCCGAACTTCCGCGCGAAGGAGCTCGGCTCGCCGAAGTACAAGACGCTCGCCGACTACAAGGGCCAGGTCGTCCTGCTCAACATCTGGGCGACGTGGTGCGAGCCGTGCCGCGAGGAGATTCCGAGCCTGGAGCGACTGCAGAAGGCGTACGGCGACAAGGGGCTCAAGATCGTCGCGGTGAGCATCGACGACTACGTGAGCGAGGATTCCATTCGGCGGTACGCGAACAACTTCGGCGTGACGTTCGAGATCCTCCACGATCCCACGCACGCCATCGAGCGCGTGTTTCAAACGACGGGGTACCCGGAGACGTTCGTCGTCGGACCGGACGGCACGATTCGCAAGAAGATCATCGGCCCCGACGATTGGAGCTCGCTGGGCAATCGGGCGCTCGTCGCCCAGCTGCTCGGACTTCCCACACCGCGTCCGGCCACCCAGGTCGGCGACGAGGCGAGCGACGCCCCGCTGCGCGGCACACGCGCGCGCTGAGCAGCCGCCATGGTCACGCCCGCACCACGGCCGCCCAACGCGCCGTACAAGCGCGTCACCGCCGTGTTCACGGAACGGCTGGCCCTCAAGGCGACGGCGCTGTTCGTCGCGATCGTCATCTGGTTCGTCGTGAACGCCAAGGAGCCGCAGATCGAGCTGGTGCCCGTGCGCTTCACGCCCGTGCTCGACAGCTCGCTCGTGCTGCGCGATCCGCTGCCACCAATTCAGGCGCTCGTGGCCGGATCTCCGAAAGAGCTCATCAAGCTGAACTCCAGTCTTCCGTCGATTCGCCGTCCGATCGCCGCCGGGGCGCCGGACACGCTCGTGGTCGATCTCCGTCCCCAGGACGTCACGCTCCCGGACGGGGTCGACGCCGTCGTGCGCGAAGTCTCGCCCCGCAGTCTCACGCTGCGCTTCGAGACGACGTGGACGCGAAGGGTGCCGGTGCACTCCGCGATCGACGTCGCGATGACGGCGGGTCTGCTCGGGCCGATCAACATGAGGATCGATCCGAAGTACGTCGAGGTCGGCGGCCCGCGAAACCTCGTCGCGAAGATTCCGTTCGTGCGGACGATCAAGACGACCATTCCCTTCCCCGATTCGCTGCCGCACCTGGTCGATCTCGACACGGGCGGCCTGGGCCCCGGCGTGCGCCTTCATCCGAACCAGGTCAAGGTCATGGTCGTTCCGGCCGGAGTGACGAAGCGCTGATGCGCGTTCTCGGAATCGAGACGTCGTGCGACGAGACGTCGGCGTCGGTCCTTTCCGGGTCGGGCGACGACGTGACGCTCGAGTCGCTCGTGATCCTGTCGCAGGACGTCCACCGGATCTTCGGCGGCGTCGTGCCCGAGATCGCGTCGCGCGCGCACCTCACGGCCATCGTCCCGGTGGTCGAGCGTGCGCTCGCCGACGCCGGCGCCGGCCAGATCGACGCGGTGGCGGTGACCAACGCGCCCGGCCTCGTCGGCGCGCTGCTCGTCGGCGTCAGCTACGCCAAATCGTTCGCGTTCGCGCGCGGAATTCCAGTGCTCGGCGTGCACCACATGGAAGGGCATCTTTTCGCGACGGCGCTGGAGCAGCCGGACGCGGTGCCGCCATTCACGGCGCTGCTCGTCTCGGGTGGTCACACCATGTTGCTCGACGTCGAGGCATGGGGCCGCTACCGGCTCCTCGGCCGCACGCGCGACGACGCCGCCGGCGAAGCGTTCGACAAAGTTGCCAAGCTCCTCGGCCTGCCGTATCCTGGGGGTCCGCACTTGGAGCGGCTCGCCGCGACGAGTGACAGCGGCTCCTACCGGTTCGCCCGTCCCATGGTGCGGCGAGACCAGGCCCCGGGCGACCCCGACTTCTACGACGTGTCCTTCAGCGGACTCAAGACCGCCGTGCTCAACGCCACCAAGGCGGCGGCAGATCTCGATGCCGATCGCGCCGCGATTGCCCACGCCTTTCAGGATTCTCTGATCGACACGCTCGTCGAAAAGACCGTGCGCGCCGCCCGCGAGTACCGCCGCGACCGGGTCGTGCTCGGCGGTGGCGTGGCGTGCAACCGGACACTCGCCGCGGCGATGCGGGCTCGATTCGAGCCGCGCGGGGTACGAGTATTCGCGCCCGCGCCTCGCTTCGCGACCGACAACGCCGCGATGATCGCGCGCGCCGGACTCTTCCATCTCGAGCGCGGCGAGCGCTCGACGCTCGACCTGAACGCTTTCGCTTCCCAGCCAATTCCCGGACTCGTGGCCGCATGACCCTCGCGTCATCTCCGATCATTCATCAGCCGTTTCAGTTCACCATCGGCGGGTTCACGTTCACGGGGTTCGGCCTGGCCGTGCTCCTGGCGTTCCTCATCTCGCAGATCATCTCGGAGCGCGAGCTCGCGCGGCGCGGACACGACAAAGAAGCCGCGGCGGTGAGCGACGTGCTGTTCGCGGCGCTCGTCGGCACGATGGTCGGCGCGAAGCTCTATTACGTCACGGTCATCACGCACAACTTCCGGGATCTCTTCAGCCGCGGCGGGTTCGTGTTCTGGGGCGGCTTCATGGGGTCGGTGCTGCTCTGCTTCGCGACGATCCGCTGGAAGAAGCTCTCGTTCGCGCGCTTCGCCGACGTCGCCGGCATCGCGCTCGCCGCCGGCTACTCGGTCGGGCGCACCGGCTGCTGGGCGGTCGGCGACGACTACGGCAAGCCGTACAGCGGACCGCTCGCCGTCGCGTTCCCACGCGGAACGCCGCCGACGACGGTTCAGGAGATGGTGTCGAACTTTCACATCACGCCGCCGGCGGGCGCGAATCCCGGCGACGTCCTCTCCGTCGTCCCGACGCAGCTCATCGAGGTGGCGCTCGGCGCGCTGATGTTTGCAGTCCTCTGGCGCATGCGCGACCACAAGCACGCCGAGGGCTGGCTGTTCGGCGTGTGGGCGGTGCTGGCGGGTGCCGAGCGATTCATCGTCGAGTTCTTCCGCGCGAAAGACGACCGCGTGGCGTGGGCGATGGGCCTCAGCATGGCGCAGCTCATCGCGCTCGGCGTGATGATCGTCGGGTTCCTCGTCATGCGAGCGCGGCGGGATACGGCCCCAGGACGGCCGGGGATCTACGCCGAGCCGGCTATCGCATAGAACGACGGAAAGAGAAAGAACGAGGAGGGGCGCTGACAGCTCTGAAGCTGTCAGCTGCTAGCGGCCATCATCGGGACCTCACTACCGGCGCGAGAGAACTACGTCGTGGGCTCGCCATCGATGCGCCCGTGACGTCCGGGTGCGGTGAGGCTCGAAGCTGTCAGCTTGTAAGCTGTCAGCTCCCCTCCTCGTGAGTTCTCAGTTCCGTAGTTCAGAACTAAGCCCTTGCTCTCCCTTTCATCCACCGAACGAGCGGCTCCCCGAGCCGCCAATCCGTCGGCGCGATCATTCCGCCGCGCAGCACCTTCGGCTCTTCGACCGTGACGAACGCGTCGCCGTCGTGGTCGGTCACGATCCTGAGCACGTCCGCGATGTGCCTGCGCAGTACCACAGAGTTGAGGATCTCGACGGCGCCGTCGCGCCCGAACCCGGGAAACTCCGTCACGCCGTAGCCGGCGGTGCGCAGCGCTTCGGCGATCTCGATGCCCGCTCGCGTGCTGACGACGCGTACCGTCGCGACACCGTACGCGATCTTCTGCTCGATCGTGATGCCGACGTACGTGCCCATCGCGTAGCCGCCGGCGTAGCCGAGAATGTGAAGAATGCTGTCGAGGTGCTTCACCGCCGCGCCCACGGCGACGATCCAGACCAGCGCCTGAACGAAGCCGAGCGTGGCGGCGATCGCTCGTTTGCCGCGGATCGCGAAGATCACGCGCATCGTGTCGCACGAGACGTCCACGATGCGGAGGCAGAAAATGACCAGCGCGCCCCACGGGGAGGCGAAGATGGCGTCGGCGGTCATCCGGTGAAGCTAGCGCGATCCGGCGCTACGCGTCGCGCAGCGAATCGCCGCGGGCGGCACGCTCCTGGAGCGCGTCTTCGACTTCGGCCAGCCGGCGGCGCAGGTCCTCGTTCTCGCCGCGGAGCTCGTCGAGCTGCGTGGCGAGTCCGGCCGACTCGTCGCGCGCCGGCGGCGCGACTGGCCCGGCTACGACAGTCGGAAGCGTGACGGACCGCTTCGGCCAAAAGGTCTTGGCGAGCGCGAACACGAAGAGGGCGAGCAGCACCATCTGCGCGAGCACGGTCTGCCACGTCGGATACAACCCCAGCGCTTCGACCGTCGGGAAGTTGCGGATCGGCGCGATCGGCACCGCGTTGCCCTCCTGGAGCTCGCGAATGCCGGTCCCCATGAAGACGAACGCCATGTAGTACAGGAGGACGCTCGTCACGCTGAAGAACGGACGCAGCGGAATCCGAACCCCGTAGCGATAGAACAGCGTGAAGATCACGGCCAGCGCGGCGAACCCGGCGACGATGCCGAGCGTGATCGGCAGCGCGACGTTCGTGCCCTCGTTGAAGAGGGCCTGGTAGAACAGCGCCGTCTCGGCGCCCTCGCGATACACGGCGAGGAACGCCACGAATGCCAGCGCTCGCCCGCCGCCGTGATCCAGCGCGCTGTTGACCTTCTCGCGAATGAACTGCTGCCACTTGGCCGCCTCGACGCGCGAGATGAGCCAGTAGCTGACGGAGAACAGCACGCCCACCGCGACGAGCAGCGTGAGCCCTTCTATGATCTCCTGGCTCGCCGGGATCGCCTTGAGCACGGTGCGCAGCACGATCGCCGTGAGCGCGCTGGCGGCGAGCGCCCAGATGATGCCGAACCAGATCGAGCGAAGGCGCTCGCGATGTCCCGTCTTGAGCAGGAACGCGACCACCGCGCCGATCACCAGAATCGCCTCGAACCCCTCGCGCAGAATGATGAGGAAACTCTGCATGAACGCTTCCCAACCGCTGCCGGCGGGTCGCGTCAGCTGCACCACTTTCAGCATCCCGGCGTCGATCGCGTCGCGTGCCCGTTCGGCGCCGCGCAGATCGTTCACGTGAACGGCCGCTTTGAACTCGGCGAAGAGCCGCTCCATCGACGACACGACGCCCGGATCGCGCGCGCGCGCCGTGCCCTCGATCGGCTCGAAGGCGAGATAGGCGTCGAACGCGCGATCTTCCGCGTCGTTCATCTGCGCGTTGCGCGCCGCGGTCAACGACTGGTCGAGGAGCGAGACGGCACGCCGCCCGGCGAGGGCGGCCGAGTCGTCGCTCGCGATCGCGGGCAGGAGGTCGGTCGCGCGTTGGCGGCCGGGCAGCGAGCGCACATAGGCGACGATGCTCTGGACTTGCACCGGCGTGAGCTGAGCCGGCGGCATCGGCGTTCCGATCTTTCCTTCGCGCACAGCGTCGACGAGCTGCGAGTCGCTGCGCTCCGCCTGCCAGGCGAATGATCCAACCTCGGGAGGCATCCGCGACAGCGTCCGCGACGCGGCACCGTCACCCAGACCGGCGGAACCGTGACAGGCGAGACAACCCTGGATGTACAGACCTTCGCCCTCGGCGACGCGCGGGGCCGGGTGCTGCAACGCTCCCAGGTAGCCGACGATGTTCCAGCGCTGCTCGTCGGTGAGCTGCGGTGCGAACGCAGGCATCGCGGTGCCCGTGACGCCGACCGAGATCTTTCGGAACATCATCGCCGGGGTCGATGCCTGCATCTCGGTCGTGCTGCCGATCGCCGGCGGCTTCGGTGACAGCGCGGCTCCGGCCGGTCCGTCTCCCATCCCGCGCGGCCCGTGACACGACGCGCACGACGCCTGGAAGAGCTTCTCACCGTCCGCGACGTTCAGAGGACCGTGCGGGAGGGAGAGCTGGGCGTCTCGTCCAAGCATGGCCGAGAAACGCTCAGCCAGCTCGCCGAGCGCGGCCGGCGGCTTCTTTGCCGTGATCGCCACGATGATCGAATCGACCATCGCGGTCGCGGCCGCGGCGCGGTCGCTCGGCAGACGAGAAGCTGCCACCCGCGCGTCCTTCACGAATCCAAGCGCTTCCTGATACTCGTCGGCCGAGATCAGTTTGCCCTTGGCGTCGATTCCCTTCCCATATTCTTCAACGGCGACAGTGACGATGTTCGCCACGCGCTGGACTTGCGGCTCCTGCGCCGCGGCGGACGCAGACATCCCAGCGAGGGCAAGCACCGCTACGGTGCGGTCGAGCCGGATTCGGAGACTCATTGCCGATGGAATATATCGGAATTCCACGGACTGCCATAGCCAGGCGTCGCAACTCTATTGACTTTCGATGATTACGACGGCAACCGCGGTGGCTTGGCTGTGGCTCAGCGAGACGTGCGTCTTGCTGGCCTGAAGCTCGGTGAATCGCGCCAGGGCCCGGCCGTGCAGCCGCAGCTCCGGAGCGCCGTCCGAGCGCGACAGCACCTCGATCTCCCGCCACCCGATCGCCCGAGCGTCGTCGTTGCCGGAGAGGGCCTTGTAGGCTGCTTCCTTCGCCGCCAGGCGAACGGCGATGTGTTGTGCCGGGAACGCCTTCTTCGACAGGAAGGCGAGCTCGGCGGGAGTGAAGAGCCGCTCGAGCATGTGATCCCCGTGATTCTCGTGCATCCGCTCGATACGCGCGATGTCCACCGCGTCGACTCCGACGCCGAGGATCATCGAGTGAGCGGAGCTGCGTCGAGCGCGACGTCGAGGGAGATCCAGACACGGTCGGCGATCTCGAACGTCGACCGAAGTTGGCTCGCCCACCCCCGCCACAGCGTGAGGTCGTCGACCGCGCTCCTCGCCCCGTTCCCGGCATCGACGAGCGCCGTGATGGCGGTCATGAGCGGCTCGGCGATCTCGTCCAACTCCGCTTCGAGCGCGCGACGCGCGGGGCCCGGCTCGGCGTAGCGCTCCGCGGCGAATTCACGGAGCGCGGTGCTGAACGCCTGGCTCAGCGCGCCACCGTCGAAGGCGGCGATCGTCGCCGTCGGCGCGTCCGACGCGCCGGCGAGCTTTCGCGCCTCGAGCAACGGCGCAAGGAAGCGGCGCTGCTCTGCCGCGGCTGAGTCCCGCCGGCTCCGAGTTCCGCGCCGCGAGCCGAACGTTCGGAGCGCGTGCGTCAGCTCCGGGAGCGCGCGACACCGGGTGAGCACGTCCGTGGCGAATTGCGACGCGGCCGGCGACTCGATGGTGATCCGCGTGCCGTCGCGCAGCGCGAACAGGAGCTCGTTTCCGGCGACGGCGATCGAATCGACCGAGTCGACGCCGACCCGCACGGGATGGTCGTCGGCCGGCGATCGCACGGTGACGATGATCGTGTCGTCGTCGAGCAGAACGGTTCCGGCGCCGAGGCTCGTGCGGCCGACGCGAACGCCGGTCACCGGGACCGGACCGAGCACGCGAGGTGTCATGCGCGAAATCTACGGCCCGGCGAGGATGGCGCGGAGGACGTCGCCCGTCCTCGACAAATCAGGAAACACCGCGGCCGGCGAGTGCCCCTCGAGCTCGACAACGGTGTAGTGGCCGGTCGCGACGGCGATCGCGCGCGCGCCAACGCCGCGTCCGCAGTGGATGTCGGCCGGCGTGTCGCCGATGACGACGACATCCGGCCCCGAGACGTCCACGCCGAACCGCTCTCTGGCCCGCCGCTGGGCGACCGCCGGAAGCTCGCCGCGCTCCTCGTGGTCCGAGCCGTACGCGCCAAGCTTGAACCGATCGGGATCGATTCCGGCGGACCGGAGCTTGGCGCGCGCACCCTCCTCGAGGTTTCCCGTGAGCAGGCCGACGATCACGTCGTCGCGCGCGTCGAGCGCGTCGAGGAGCTCGGAGATGCCCGGCATCACACGCACGCCGTCGGCACCGGCGCGCAACTCCTCGTGCAGGTAGACCACGTAGCGGTCGAGCAGCTCCGTCATTCGGTCGTCGATGTGGTCGTCGCCGTGACCGACGAGCCGCATCAGCTCGCGGACGATCTGTGGGTCCGTCTTGCCGCCGAACAGGTGATCTTCGGGGCCGGTTTCGCCGAACACCTCGATGAGCGCGCGATGAATCGCGCGCTTGCCGGCGCCGTCGGTCAAGAGGATGGTGCCGTCGATGTCGAAGAGAACGAGCTTCACGATCGCGTCAACACGAGGCCGCTCATGATCGCGGCCGCCCCGACGAGCTGCCACGCCGTCGGCGTTTCATGCAGCAGCACCCACGCCATGATGACGCCGATCACCGGCTGCAAGTTGGAGTACATCGCGGTGCGCGTTGGGCCGATGACGCGGACGCCGCGATACCAGAAGTAGTATGCGATGACGAGCGCGAAGACGCCGCTATACACGAGCGCGAACCACCCGATCGACGGCATCGTGGCCCACGGCGCATGCGCGATCGCCGGCGCCGCGATCACGAGCAACGACAGGGCGCCGCCGGTCATGGTCAGCGCCGAGAGCTGGAGGCCGGGTACGTGCTCGGTGTACGGCTTGAGCAAAACGGTGTAGACCGCCCACGCGAGCGATCCCACGAGCACGAGCAGGTCGCCGACGAGCGACGCGCGCGCGTCAGCCGACTCCGCCGTCGACAGCACGACGAGCCCGATGCCGAGGATCGAGAAGACGATGCCCAGCGCGCCGCGCCGGCTCACGCGCTCGACGCCGCGAACGCGGCCGATGATGGCGATGAACGCCGGCGACGCGGCGATCACGAGCGCCGCGTCGCTCGCCCGCGCGTGCGCGATGCCTTCGACGAAAAAGAACTGATAGACGCCGTTGCCGAGCACGCCGAGCCCGAGGAGCGCGAGCATCGTCTTGCGCGAGGGCAACGGCGTTGAGCCGAACAGCACGATCGCCGACAGGAGCGTGGCGGCGAGCGTGACCCGGACGCCGTTGTAGGCGAGCGGGTCGACGAGTGAGGTGCCGAACTTCACGACGCTGAAATTGACGCCCCAGATCACCGCCATCGCGATGAGCGTTGCGTCCGTCAACCAAACGCCCGGTCGCGACGCTTCGCGGCCGGGCGTGATGCGTTCTCCCGCTGTCGAACCCATGTGTGAAAAGTAGGCGCATGACTCCCGACCTGTCTATGTTGCAGCATGCACGTCACCTTCGCTCTTTTCGCCGACGCCGCCAATCTCTCGCAAGAGGGGAAGCTGAACATCCTCGGCGTCTTCGACGCGCTGCAGGTCGCGGCGCTGCCCGCGGTGCATCCACGCGCGCATCTCGTGATGCACATCAAGGGCACCAGCCAGGATGTCGGCTCGCACACGGTGAACTTCCGCTGGATCAATCCGAGCGGAAGCGAGCTGTGGAACAGCCAGGGCGATTTGAGCGTGGGCGCGCCGCCGCCGGGCGCGATGGAGATGGATCTTCCGCTCATCGCGCAGATCGATCTGCCGATCGACGCCGCGGGCTCGTTCCGGATGTCGATCGCGATCGACGGCCAACAGACGGTCGATGTCCCGGTGCATGTTCGCCCAGCGGCGCAGGTGCCGTCCGGGACGATGCTCAGCTAGGCTGGAGTCGCGGCGGGCCCTTTACCACGGACCGGCACGGACACAGACCGATCGGCACGGAAAGGCGAAACAGCAATTCTTTATTCGGCTCTCGGGAATTTCCGGGAATCGGCTATCGTCGTTTTCAGCGACGTCGCGGCCGTCTGGAGGTGATGCGCCGATTCGCCCCTAAGAAGACTGAGGGAACGGATTGGGCGAATTAACCGGATTTTCCGGAAACGGTCGAAGCCCGATCGAGCAATCCGAACAATCCGAGTTTATCCGGCCGATCCGAGGGGACCTTTGTCTTAGTGGCCGGGCCGTCCGCTCGTGGCGAGCGGAGCGGTTTTTCTAAAGAGGGTTTTTGTAGTTCCGTGTCCGTCCGTCAGTGCCCGTGGCTGTCCGTGAGCGCCAGGGGTTCAAACCATTCGACGCGCGAACAGGAATCGACGACGAAGACGATCGACATACGGATCGCGCCGATCATCCAATCGCTCGATCGCGTAACCGCCGCGCGCGAGCGCCAAGTGGACCATTCGGCGATCGCCCATCGCGATGCCGACGTGCGTGACGCGACCATCGTCGCGATCCGAGAAGAACAGCAGATCGCCGGCAACGAGCTCGCCCACGTCTCGGCCCGCGTCGCCGCCGCGCTCGGCCTGTTGCCACGCGTCGCGCGGGAGCTGGATGCCATGGAGCGCGAACACGCTCTGCACGAGACCCGAGCAGTCCGCGCCCCATGGCGTGACGCCGCCCCAGAGATAGCTCGTGCCCGCGAACAGCTCCTGCGCGCTGCGCGTGATCGCGCGCGCGTCCGCCGGGAAGCGCTCGGCGAGCCGGTTCGCTTCGACCGCCTCGCCGGCGCTCACCACTTCGTCGGGCGACAGGATCGCGCGCAGCGGGAGTGAGCGTCGATCTCCAGTCGAGCTCCGCGTCACGCAGCCGAGCGAGACGCGCGACGGCTGGCGGCTCCGCCGCGAGCTTCCGTCCGGCGTCCGCGCGAGAAAGCCCACGTGCATCCAGCCCTCGTAGGCGTCCGCGCCGCGCGCGCGCACCCAATCGCCCTCCTCGTCGAGCACCTCGACGCGGTGGCCGCCCACCTGCTGCGAGATCATCTGGCTCGCGATGCTCGGCTCGCCGTGCATCGGTGCGATAGGAGAGCGAACCATCGCCGTGAAGAGCGGCAGCTCGTGGTCGACTGTGGTCTCGCCGTTCAGCAGGGTCACCATGCGTCCGCGAGCCCCGGAACGCCGTCGCGCCCGCGCGCGAGTCGCACGGCGCGCTCGATCGCGCGCTCCAGAGCGGCGACCGCGAGCGCTTCGATGATCATCGGCGCCAGCGGCCGCCGTCGCCCCGCGACCTCGAAGTCCCACCGTTCTCCGGATTCCGGAGACACTGCGAACACGAGATCGCCATCGACCGACGATCCGCACGGCGTGATGCGGCGGAAGAGCGCGGCGCTCGCCGCGCGTGCGAGCTGCCCCAACTCGATCGCCGTGAGCGCGGCACTCGACGCGACGACGGCGAGCGTCGTGTTCTGCACCGCCGCCTCGAGCGGAATCGGCGCGGCGAGGTCGGCATGCTGCAACACGCGCGTGGCGTCGGCGAATCCGCCGCCCGGCGAGCGCGCGCCGGCGATGATGTTCCCGCTCGCATCGCGCACGTCGCCGAACGCGTTGACGACCACCATCGCCGCGACCGCCACATCCGGCAGCGCCTCCACGGCGCATCCAAAACCGCCCTTCATCGCGCGCGCGGAGCCGAGAATCTTGCCGACGGTCGCACCGGTGCCAACCCCAACCGACCCTTCCGCGAAGCCCAACGGTTTCGCGAGCTCGCTTGCGAGCAGCGCCATGTCCGCCGTGGGACGCGCGTCATATCGGCCGAGGGGCGCGAGATCGAAGATCACCGCCGCCGGAACGATCGGCACGACGCCTGGTCCGACCGACACGCCGCGTCCGCGCGCTTCCATCCAGCGCATGACGCCCGCCGCCGCGTCGAGCCCGTACGCCGATCCGCCGGTGAGCAACACCGCGTCGATGCGTCCGCCGCCGCCGTGCTCGGAGGTTGCGGCGTGCAGCTCGCGCGATCCCGTCGCGCGGCCGACCGTCGCCGCCGCGGCGCGGAGCGGTCCGTCGATGCCGCGAATGACGGTGAGTCCCGTGGCGCCGGCGTCGTCCGTCGCGTGACCGACGGCCAACCCGAGGCGCGTGAGATCGGTGCCTTCGCTCACCCGGGCGCTTTCGCGGCCGACGACGTCTCAGCGGCTGGCCCGACCGCGGACGCACGCCGGACCTGGCACGTGCGGCAGCGCGTTACACCGCGCATGTCGCACATCTGGCAGATGAACGTGCTGCAATCCACGCAGGGATAGCCCTCGGACGCGCGTTCTTCATTCCCGCACGAGCGGCAGACCATCGCGTCGCGTTCTTGCAGTTGATTCATGCTGGTAAAATAGCCGTCATGCGGCTTCCTCCGCGAGCACCATGGCCGCCAGCTCGTCCAGCTCGAACGGCTTCGTCAGCGTCGGAAGGCCGCGCGTTGCGAGCACGCGGCGAACCGGCTCACTCTGTATGTCACCCGTGATGAACACGACGCGTTCCGGCGCTCGCGCCATCTGGCGGAGCTGCGCGAACACCTCGTCGCCGGCGATGTCGGGCAGCCGCAGATCGAGCAGCACCGCGTCGTAGTCGAGCACCGCGGCGCGGTCGAGCGCGTCGCGCCCCGTGGCGACGGTATCCACCTCGTGGCCGAGCGATCGGAAGTACGTCGCGACTGCTTGGCGAAACAACGGCTCGTCGTCGACGACCAGCAGCCGCCGGCTGCGGTGCGCCGAGATCGCGTTGAGCGGCTCGGCCGGCGTGTTGCCGGAGATCGGGTCGACCACGGGAAGCTCGATCACGAACGACGCGCCGCCGCCGGCGCGCGACTCCAGCCGAATGCGACCGCCGTGCTCGCGCACGATGCCGTCGGAGATCGACAGACCGAGTCCGGTTCCCTCGCCCACGGGCTTCGTGGTGAAGAACGGATTGAAGATTCGTCGCTGATGCTCGATCGGCACGCCGGGGCCGCTGTCGGACACGCGCACCACGAGGTAGCCGTGCTCGTGCGACGTGGTGATCATGATGGCGCGCGGTCCGTCCCACTCGGCGAGCGCATGCTCCGCGTTCGCGACGAGGTTGAGCATCACTTGCTGGAGCTGGAACGGGTCGGCCCAGGTCAACGGCAAGTTCTCGTCGAGGCGCGCTTCGATGTCGACGTTGGCGATGCGGAGCGCGTAGCGCCGCAGCTCCAGCGTGTCTTCGACGACGCGATTCAGATCGGTGACGCGGCGCTCCGGCTGGTGCTGTCTGGCGAACGTGAGGAGGTTCGACACGATCTTCGCCGCGCGTTTCGCTTCCTGATGAATCGCGTCGACGGCGGGGCGGTCGAGCGCCGCGCCCTCGGGCGCCGCGAGCAACAATTGCGCGAACGCCATCACGCTGGCGAGCGGGTTGTTCAGCTCGTGCGCCACGCCGCTCACGAGCTGGCCGACCGCCGCGAGCTTCTCCTGTTGCATCAGCTGGTCGGCCAGACGCCGTTCGTCGGTGACGTCGCGAACGACGCCCAGCGCCCCGGAGACGTCGTCGCCTTCGCCGATCGGTGTGAGCGTGAGCGAGCAAAACCGGACCTCGCCAGTCGCGCTGGGATATCGGAGCTCCACGCGGGTTCGCTGGCCCGCGACCGACGCGTCCAATGCCTGATGCACCGTCACCTGATCGCGCGCGTCGACCAACGCGTGGAAGGGCATGCCCAGCAAACTCGCGCGCGCCTTGCCGGTCGCGCGCTCGAGGGACCGGTTCACCGCCGTCAGATCGCCGTTCGCGTCGACCGTGAAAATCGCGTCCGAAGCCGACTCGACGAGACGCGTGTAGCGCGCCTCGGACTCCACGGCGGCTTCGCGTGCCCGCCGCTCGTCCTCGGACGTCTGGCGATGGCGCTCGGCCGCGCTCCGCGCGTCCTCGTACAGGCGCGCGTTCGCGATCGGCGACGGCAACCTGGTCGGCGAGGCGCTGCAGCACGAGCGCGTCGTCCTCGGTGAACGGCTCGACGCCGTCGACGACGGACAGCACGCCCAGCACGCCGTCGCCCGACAGGAGCGGCGCGACCAGCGTGCGCTCGACGCTCGCCGCGATGCGCGTGGGGGCATACGCCTCGGCGACGTCGACGTCGTTGCAGATGATCGTGCGGTGCTCGAGGATCGCGCGCCCGCTGATGCTCGCGTTCACCGGGATCGGCGCGCCGATGAAGAATTCGGCCGCGCCGGTTCCGGCGACGAGAATGATCTGATCGTCGCGGAGCAGCCCGAGCGCGGCGCCGCGCGTGCGCAACAGCGCGACGGTGTGGCGCAGGCTCAGCTCGAGCACGTCGGTCAGCCGCAGCGACCCGTTGACGGCGCGCGCGATCTCGGCGAGCGCTTCGCCGCGCCGCCGTTCGCGCTCGCTCACCTCGTAGAGCCGGGTGTTCTCGATGATCGAGGCGACCTGCTGGGCGAACAGCTCCACCGTCCGCACCTGGGCGAGCACCGGCGGCCCCGGCTCGTCCGGCTCGCCGAGGATGAGCGTCGCGACCGTCGTGCCGCCGGCGGTCCGAACGGGAACGATCAGATCATTCGAATTCAAGAATACCGAATGACTGATCCAGGCGACCACCGATGCGCTGTCGGGCAGCGTGTAGGCGTCGATGGTGTCGACGCGCCCGTAGCCGACGCGGCGAATCGCGTCGACCAGGATACGCATGCGCTCCTCGAGGGTCCGCGCTCGCTCGACGTCGGCCAACGCCTCGTGCAGCAAGAACAGCTGATCGCGCTCGCGAAGGAGCCGGGCCTGTGCGAGAATCGACGGCGGCGTCACGCGACGGAGCGGGGCACGAGAAGTCGAGCGGCGACCGGCTCGACGACCAGGTGAAACGGAGTCGTGCCCATCAACTCGCCGTCCGCTTGCCAGGCGAGCGACGGCGTCGTCTCGACCCGGATGTCGCGGCCGCGAAGGTACAGCATGCAGGGATCGGGCGCGAAGTCGCCGCGCACGAGACGCCACATGATGCGGAATGCGTCGCGCAGCGATTGCGGCGAGAACACGCAGACGTCCAGGCAGCCGTCATCCGAGCGTATTCCGGGACCAAGGGTGATCCGACGACCGAGCACGGCGCCAAAATTGGCCACCATGACTGCAGCCGCCGGCCGCTCGTATGCCGTGCCGTCGATCACAACCCGGCCGAAGAAATACTCCCGGCGCACCACACATCGCACGGCCGCTCGCGCGCCCATCATCGTGTACGCGAGCACTCCCAATCGACGCTTGAGCCAACTCGGCGTTTCAGCCACCATCTGCGCATCGATGCCCACACCGGCGGCCATCGCAAAGCGACGTCCCGAGTCGAATCGACCCAGATCGATTCGCGTCTCTTCGCCGTCGAGCAACGCGGACACGGCCCGCCGTACCGAGAGCGGGATCTTGAGCGCGCGCGCGAGGAGATTCCCGGTGCCACCCGCCAGGATCCCGACGGGCGTCGTTCCGCCGGCCAACGCTCCCGCCACCTCCATGACGGTGCCGTCGCCACCGAGCGCGAAGACCGCGTCGTAGTGCGGAGCGTGTTGGACCGCCAACTCCGCCGCGTGCCCGGGACGCTCCGTGAACATGACGTCGCACTCGACTCCGCGGGCCGCCAATGCCTCGCGCGCATGCTCCGCGAGCCGGTAGCCGCGGCGTGAGGCGGGGTTCGTTATGACGACCGCCCGGGCGATCAGAAGCGCCACGTCTGCAAGAGCGAGAAGCTGAACTGGCTCGGCGTGCGCACGAAGTTGATGAAGTCCTGGTTCGCGCCGCAGACTCGCCCCTGCGTACCGGGGTCGTAGCCGACCTTCGTCGAGATCTTCGTGTTGAACCGGTACTGCGCCTCCGCGCCGAGCATGTCCGCCGCGCGGAAGCCCTGCTGGTTGGCGAACTGGCAAAAACCGCTGCTCACGTTCAACGACAGATTGCCGAAGGTCCGCCCAGCGCCGATCGTCGAGCTGGTCAGATAGGACTGCAGATTCTTGGGATCGAAGAAGCCCTGTCCCTGCTGCGCCCCCGCGCCGAGCTGGAACTGGACGTCGATCGCGGACCCGAGCGCCCCTCGAAGTTTGTCGGCCGTGTACGCGCTGACCGTCGGCGCGAGCAACGCCGCCACCACCTGGCTCGTTTGCGCGTTCGCTCCGAAGTCGAAGCCCGGCTTGCCCGTGAGCATGTAGCTCACGAGGTCGGACTGCGCGATCTCGATATCGGAGTTGCTCGAGAACGTGATGCCGGGGTACGGCACCAGCGGTCCCTGGAGCTTCACGATGATGCCGAGATCCTTGTCCGGCGGCCGCTTCAGGTTGTACATCGCCGCGATGTTGAGCAGCGGATTGTCGTACGGTCCGTCGAACGTCACGGTGCCTTCGGGGAGCACCTGAAATTCACGCTGCACCGGGCCGAGGTTCAGGTTGTACGATCCGCCAGCCGTGCGGAGCGTGCCCTCGAGCTGGAATGGCGGACCGACCGTCGCCGACGACCGCGTCGCCTGGCTCGACGTCAACAGATTGATCGACCCGACCAGCTTCACGTCCGCCTCCGCCGACTTGAGCCGGACGTTGTCGCCCAACGTGATCGTGGCGTTGCGCGTGCGCAGGTTCGTGTACAGCGCGGTGATCAGCGCCGATCGGCTGCGCGGACGGTTGCGCGCAACGCTATCGGCCACGTCCAAGGTGTCGCCGATGAAATCGAGCGACTGCTTGCGCGCGATATCCCGATCGGCGAGGAAGATCGAGCCGCGATCGACGAAAATCCGGCCGCCCAGCTGAGGAGCGAGGAGCGATCCGGTCAGCCGCAGGGTGTCTCGATAGTGTCGCCCCAGGCTGTCGAAGGCGGTTGAAACGTACGCCTCGGCCAGCGACCGCTTGTTGAACGCGTGGAAGTTGTTCGCGTACAGCTTGAGACCGAACACCTGGGTGTTGGTCGTTTGCAGCAGATTCTTCACGTAGCCGGTCAACGAGAGATCGCCAACGGGCTTCTTGCCGTCGTCGATCGCATGCAGCTCCACCGCGATGCTGTCGCGCGCGGCGTTTCCGCTTCCCGTGATCGACCCGTTGATCTTCGAGATCGTGATGCCGGCCTGTTGCTTCAGCGCAATCGTTCCGTCGCTGATCCTGACGTCGCCCGCAAGGACCTTGTTCCGCCAGGTATTCGAGAGGGTCACCCGGGCGGTCAGGTGGCCGCCGATGTCGAGTGAGTTGTTCCGCGGCAGCAACGTCTTGATGATCGACAGGTCGGTCGTGTCCGCGGTCAGGGAACCGCTCACGGAATCCTCGCGCTCGCGGAGACCGAACAGCGTGATGGTCGCCGGAAGGCTCGCGTTCGCAACGACGGCCTGTTTTCCCTGACGGGTCAGCACCAGGTCGGCCAACACGCGTCCCGCGCGATACCGGCCGCCCACCTTCATCAGATCGACGTCCACGCCGCGCAGACGCATGCCGGTGAGCGTCGCGTCGGCAACGATCTCCGGCGCGACCTTGGTCCCGGTCGCCGTCAGCGTCCCGTTGAGGAGGCCATTGAGCGAGTCCGCAAACTGCTCGACGAGCCCCAGCTCTCGCAGCGACACGTTGGTCGCGCGAAGCCGCGCGCTCGCCGCTCCAAGATCGGGCACGTTCGCGGCAAACGACACCACCGCCGAGTCCCGGTTGCGCAAAAGCAGCGAGTCGATCGAGAGTCGTGCGGAATCGCGCAGTACTCGCGATGGCGACATGAGCCGCCAGCGATCGTCGCCGATCGCCAGCTGCAGCGAATCGATCGACACGGTGTCCACCCCTGGCGCGCTGTTCCAAACGCCGTGCGCGACCGCCGTGGGCCCGTTCCGGCTCACCGCAGCGCCCGAGAATGTCCAGTGGCGCCAATCGCTCAGCGTGAACGACGCACCGATGGTGTCGAGCGCGATGCCGCCGAGCGTCACGGAATCGATGCCGATGTTTCCCGCGCCCAACGCGGAGGTCGTGACGTCGCGCAGGTCGAACGCGACCCTCACGCGATCGCCCCGGTCCTTGTTGAGGTAGAGATTGAATGCGTCCAACTGGCCGCCCACGTTCAGCCGATCCATCGTGCCGAACGCCGTGCCGTGGAGCTTCGCCGTGCCCGACAGGGAGTCGACCGGCGTCGTGGCCTCTCCGTCGGCCAGTATGCTGTCCCGAGTCGCCAGGTACCGCCGCAGTCCGCCGAGCGAGTCCATCTCGACGTTGAACGAGATCGAGTCTGGCGTGCCGTTCGGAAGCCCGATCGCACCAGTCGCCGTCAGCGTCGCCGCGGCGGTGTGCAGTCGCAGCGAATCGACGGTCATCTTGCCGCCGCCGAAATGCACGCGGCCCTGCGATTCGTACACGCGCACGCCGTCGAACATCGTTCGCTCGAGGGCGACGTCCGCCGTGCCGACCGTTTTCGCCCACGTCTCGCCCGCGGCGTCGACGTCGTAGTGGCCGCTGAACACGCCGGGAGGAATGGTCGCCTTGACGGCGGCCAGCGCCACGGGATTGAGCGCGCTGAACTCGCCATGGCCGTGAACACCGTAGCCGCCGAGCGAGTCGAGATCGACGCGGCCGTCGAACGTGAGCGCGCCGCCCGGACCCTGGAGCGACGTCTGCACCGTGAGATCCTGCGTGGTTCCCCGCGCGCGCAGTGGCCCGCTCACGAGGCCGCGCAGCGGCAGCGGGAACACCTTCGGCGATCGCGCGAGCATCGTGAGCGACAACGGCTGCGTCTCGAGCGTGACGTCGTACGTCATCTCGTCGCCGTACGTGATCCGCCCGTTGCCCGTGAAGCGCGACGGCTCGCCTGGGCCATCCTGCAGCTTCATGTCCGCGTTCGCGAACCGCACGTCGAGCCACGACGAATCGAGTGTCGCGACGCCGGACGCAATGCCGTTCAGCCGCGGAAAGTTCGGAAACAGATACTCGACAGTTCTGAGATCCAGCGACGTCGCATCGACGTTGAAGCCGTGAAAGGCCGTGAACGCCGGATACAGAATGTCGAGCTCACCGTTCGCCGTGAAGCGCGACACCGCCCCCGGCACGTGCGCGTCGCGGAACTCCGCCTTGGCGTCGTCGACGATGAAGTTCGTGAGTGGGCCGCCGCGTCCCTTCACGGTGCCCACGAGGTCGCCCTGCCAGTCCTGCGCGAACGGCTTCTGATTGATCGTTCGCAGTAGATCGAAGTTCACCGGATCCGCTTTCAGATCGACGTTCCGCACGAGCAGCACCGGCTCGCCAGTACCGAAGCTCATATCGCCCGTGAGGTGCGATCTGGTCGTGCGAAGGTCCATCTTGCTGAGCTTGAACTCGAGGATTTGCGGATTTTTCGGATCGTTCTTGATCGCGAGGTTGACGCTGCCGCCGCCCGTACGCGGAAGCGGTGGATAGACCCAGTTCACGTCATCGAGCGCGACCGAGTCGCCGCGGACGGCGATGTCGTAGTGAACCGGATGGTTGCTGCCCCACCACACTCTGCCCTGGCCGGATCCGACCGACGCGGGCAGCTGAAAGTGGGGTACCTGGAACCACACGGAGTCGCCAAGATGCTTCACCTGGCCGCTCAGCTTCCGGAACTTGAACGTGGGTTCGTATTCGTCGACCGAGAGTGTATCGATGACGAACTGGCGCCCGAACTTCACGTCGCTGTCCGGATCGACCAGCCTGGCGTGCGCGATGAGGCCGTGCGCGTTCTTCCACGTCCACGTGCGTCCGAATCCATCCGATCGTCGCGCGACGCCTTTCGTCGTATCGCTCAGGTGCACGCGAATGACGCTGTCGCGCGCAGCGCCTTTGAACCGTTCGTCCGGACTCCACGGCATGGTCAGCAGAAACTGCCCGTCCGCCACGCGCGTCGAATCGAACACGAGGTAGTTGAGGAAGCCGCGCGCCTTCTCGTCCTTCGGCTTGGGAGGCTCGGGCGTCGCCGGCGCAAAGATCTCCTTGAAGTTCCAGACGCCGTTCTCGTGCTGGACCATGTGCACGTACGGATGGGCGACGCTCGCCGCGCGAATCCAGATGCGGCCGTCGATGATGTCGCGGATGTCGAAGCGAACCGTCACCCGGCCCGTGCTCGCGAACAGTTCGTTCGAGTGCTTGTCACGGATCGCGATGCTGTCGATCGTCAGCTCGTTGATCAGCGGGCCGCTGACGTTCCCGATGTAGACGTTCCCGCCGCCGATGCTTCTTGCAATGAATGGCGCGACGATATCGCGAAGCTTCGCCCGTCCCATGTCCGTGCGCGTCACCACGAGAACCGAGACCACGGCCACGGTTCCCAGGAAGACGAGCACGATGACGGCGACGAGCGCCACGAGACGACGGCGTTTCATTCCCTAGAAGTCGGTACCGATCGAGAACGTGAGGACGAAGTGACTGAAGAAGCGATTTGAGACTCCCGGAACGAAGCTCGCCGGGCAGGAGGAATCGACGTTGCCGAGCAGCGTCGTCGAGTCAGCCGCGTACCTCACTGGCGCCAACGGCGCCCCTGGGACCGTGACGCAGATCTGCGGCGCGGACCCATTGGCCCGAACGGGTGGAGTGAAGTACGCCGGACCGACGCGCGTACGTTGTGGGTTGTACCCCGCGTTCACTTGGATGGGGCCGATCGGAGTGAAATATCGCAGCCCGAGACCCGGGGTGATGGCCAACTTCTCGTTGCGGGCGCTCCCGGTGTGGCTCGTGTAGACGTCCCCCGCGTCGATGAAGGGAACGTACTCCAGCAAATTCGGAATGAACGGATCGCGAATCCGAAGCTCGATGTTCGCGACGACGAGCCGATTGCCGCCGGTCGGAATGGTTCGGGTCGCTCTGGTCGAATCGGTCGTAACGAACGCGACGGTCCCGTCCGGCTGCGGAATCGCCTTGGTCTTCACCGAGTCGACGAGGTACACGACCGGACCAAGCTCGTTCTGCTGAAAGCCGCGAACGCTGGCGGCGCCGCCCGCGTACAGCCGCTCCTGCGGCGGCGGCAGATTCGTGCCGCCGATCACACCGCCGCGCAGGCGAAGCGCGAGCGTGACCCGCGCCGTCACTGGCCGATAGAGCGCCCCGTCGGCGAAGGCCTTGAAGAACTCGAGCTGGTCGTTCGACCCGATGAAACGCGAGGAGCCGCGGAGCTCGCCGCTCGCGATATAGCCGATGCGGGGCTCCGTCACGTTGTCGACTCGTACCTGTTGCAACGACGCGCTGGCAACGGCGAACGGCAACGTCCGCTGAATGGTCGCTTGATCGGTGGAGTTGCACAGCGTGAAGAGCGCGCACAAGAATGCCGGCTGGGCCTCGGTCCGCCCGAATTCCAGCGTGTACCCGAGGCGGAACGGCGTCGTGATCGCGATGTTTCGCGTGGCCGAAATGTCGGTGCCGATGTACGTCGTGCGGAGATACGCCTTGAACTGGCCGCGCCGCTCGGTGTAGGCCGAATACGCCGGCACCCAGTTGCCGCCGAACAACGTCGGCTGCCGAACCGTCGCGCCGGCGTAGTAGTTCAGCTTCGAGCTGCCGATGCTGTCCTGCTCGAGCAGCCCGCGATCGCACAGCGGTCCCCAGTGCGTCGGGTCGCCGAAGCCGAGCTTGGAGACACGGCCGGTGACGTCGATCCGCTGCGCGCGGTTCAGAAAGTTCTTGTCCGTGTACGTCGCGTTGACCCGGAAACAGTCGAGCTGCGCCCAGGTCTCCTCCAACTGCGGCTGGCGCATGTAGTCCTCACGGAGATCGACGTTGATCCCGATGGACGGATCCGCCGGGTCCGACGCCGAATCCGGCTCGATGCCGACGTGAAGGTACGCGCCCAGGTTGTACAAGTTGCGCCGCCCGTTTTGCAGCGCCCGGTCGCTGAACCAGTCGCCGCTCCGAAATCCGAGCAGCCGAAGGACCACCGCGCTGTCGATCTGCGGCGACTTGTCCGCCGTCGGCCCGGCGCGCGTGATGTTGATCGTGCCGATGCGCGCGCGCGCGCCAGTCTCCACCGAGAGCTCGACTCGGGCCGTCCGTTGCGTGGGGTTCGCGGCGAGAGTGCGCAGCACCTCGGCATACGGATAGCCTGCGTTCCGAAGCCGGGCCGTGATCGTGTCCATGGCCTGTCCGACGAGCTGCAGGCCGACCGGCTGGCCTTTGCCGATCGGCAGATCGCGCACGATCGCCGCCGAATCCGGCACCGAGTCGAGTCCGGTGATCGTGAACGACGTGGCGCGGAGCGGCGGACCTTCCGTGATCTTGAACGTCACGTTCACCTGGTCGGGCGGCACGGGCGTGACCGTGGCGTCGACCTTCGTCTCGTAGAAGCCGTTGTTTCGGTAGAAGGCCTTGAGACGATCGATGTCCGCGGTCAAGCCCTCTTCGGGGAGACAGCGCGCCGCGCCGGCGTTGAACAGCCAGCGAAAATAGCGGTGCGTGAACGACGACGCGGTGACGATCACGTGCGTCGACAGCTCGTCGTCGCTGAAGGTGTCGTTGCCCTCGAAGTTCAGGGCGTGGACCTCTTTGGCGCCGGGCCGGTCGCAATCCACCTCCTGCGCGCGAGCGACTCGGGGGCCGGCGACGGTCAACAGGGACAACGCGACGGCACCGAGCCATCGTGCGCGCGCCGCGCCAGGTCGTGCTTGCATCAACCGCCGAGGCGTGCGGTCAGCCCCGCGACGACGAACGCGACGATCCATCGTGCGCGCCGCGGCGCTCGACAGTTTCGCGCTTCCGCTCGCTCCTCGCGCGGATCAGTCTTTGCAAGCATGGCTCTCTCGAATGCTCTTGGGCTTCGCCAGGTGCTCGAGTCGCACGGCAAGAGAGCGTCGACCCGGCACCGAACCCGCATCAACGCACAATGCGCCCGCGCGGACAACCTCCGGCGGGCGCATCTGATTGACGCTTGACGGCGGGATCGGGTAAGTTCTCGCGCGACTTTGCCAGTGTCAATGGAAGGCACACGACCGATCCTCGTTCTGGTGGCGACGCTCGCGCTGGCGGAATGCGCCCTCACCGGATGCGGATCGCCCGGCGCGCCGCACCGCCACGAGCTCATCGACTCGCGCGACAACTACGACCCACGGTCCCTCGACCCAGCCCTGTCGACGGACGTGCCGACGGGTCGCGCCGTTGGCTACCTGTTCGATGGACTGACACGCTTCTCGCCCGAGGCCCGCGTCGAGCCCGCGCTCGCCGAGCGCTGGGAGGTCACACCCGACGGCATCACGTACACCTTCCATCTGCGCCAGGGCGTCACGTTCACCGACGGCTCGCCCGTCACCGCCCGTACGGTCGCCGACAGCTGGCGGCGCGCGCTCGATCCCGCCACGAAGAGCGGCGCCGCCCAGTTCCTCTTTCCCATCAAGGGCGCCCGGGAGCTCAACGGTGGGAAGGCCACGACCATCTCGGGCATCGAGGTCCGCGACGATTCGACCCTCGTCGTCACGCTCGCCGAGCCGCTCGCGATCTTCATCAAGATGTTGGCAATGCCGGTCGCCTCGGTGGTGCCCGAGAAAACGGCTCCCGACTTCGGCGAGCACCCGGTCGGTACCGGCCCGTGGAAGCTGGTCGAGTGGAAGCACGACGACTATCTCCTCTTCGCGAAGAATCCTTCGTATTACGGCGGCCCGGCGAAGACAGATTCCCTTCGCGCCCGGATCATCGCCGAGCCGAGCACCGCGGTCGCCGAGTATGAGAGCGGCAACGTCGACATCCTCCAGATCCCCGCGACGCAAGCCGCTGACTGGCTGGAGGACGAAAGCCGCAAGCCGATGCTGATGTCGACGCCGGCCTTGGAGCTGGTGTACATCGGCATCAACACGACGCGCGGCCCTCTCACCGACGTGCGCGTGCGCCAGGCGATCAACTACGCCGTCGATACCGATCGCATCATCGAGCGATTGGTGAGCGGCCGCGGCACGCACGCCGCCGGCGTGATCCCACCCGCCCTCGGCGGCTACGACAGCACGCGGAGGCCGTACAAGTACGATCCGGCGAAAGCGAAGGAGCTGCTCGCCGCCGCGGGGCACCCCAACGGCATCGACATCGAGCTCTGGAGCTCGACCGTTCCGCTCTACCTCACCATCGCGCAGACGGTTCAGGCCTACCTCGCCGCCGTCGGCATTCGTGTGAAGCTCGTACAGCGCGAAGCTGCCGCGGCCCGCGGCGCCGCTCGAAAGGGGCAGACGGACATGCTGATCAAGGATTGGTATGCCGACTACCCCGACGCCGAGGACTTTCTCTACCCCCTGCTCCACTCGGCGAATCGCGGGGCGGGAGGCAACATCTCGTTCTACTCGAATCCGACGTTCGACTCGGTCGTCGCGGCATCCCGGCGCGAGCTGAACGAGACGAAGCGCAACGCGATGTACCGCCAGGCGGACTCGATCGCGTTCAACGACGCGCCGATGCTCTTCCTGTACTTCTACGACGAGCTGTACGCCGTGCAGCCGTGGATCAAGCATTTCGTGCCGCCGGTGATCTTCAACGGCCAGCGCTGGACCGACGTCACGATCGCCGCGCCGCCGAAATGACGCGCTTCATTCTGCGGCGTCTGCTCCTCTCGATCCCGACGTTGTTCGGCGTGTTGGTCGTCGCCTTTCTGCTTCTGTACGTCGCGCCCGGCGATCCTGTCGAGTCGATGGTCGGCGAACGAGCCGACAGCGCGACGATCGCGCGGCTGCGCGCGCAGCTCCACCTCGACGATCCGCTGCCGCGTCGCTTCGGCCTGTACGTGAAAGGCGCGGTGACCGGCGACCTCGGGCGCTCGTACATCACGAACCGCCCGATCTCGCAGGACATCCGCGAACGCTTTCCGAAAACGCTGCAGCTCGCCGGCGCCGCGATGCTCCTCGCGACAGTCCTCGGCATGACGCTCGGCGTGCTGAGCGCGCGACGCCCGGGCGGCCTCGCCGACCGTTTCGCCCTCGGCGTCGCCTACCTTGGCATCTCGTTTCCAGTCTACTGGGTCGGATTGCTGCTCATCTTGTTCTTCGCCGTCACGCTCCACTGGCTGCCTCCGTCGGGCTATGGAGGACTGCGCTTTCTCGTGCTTCCAGCCCTCACGCTCGGCATGCGGTCGATCGCGTTTCTCGCGCGCATGACTCGCTCCGCGATGCTCGACGCGTTCGGCGCCGACTTCATTCGGACGGCGCGCGCCAAGGGACTCGGCGAATGGACGATCACGGCGAAGCACGCGCTGCGAAACGCGCTCATCCCCGTGATCACCGTGCTCGGCCTCGACTTCGGATCGTATCTCACCGGCAGCATTCTCACCGAGACGATCTTTTCGTGGCCGGGCATCGGACGCTACGTGGTGAACGCCATCTCGCGTCGCGACTTGCCTGCCATTCAAGGCTGCGTGCTCTTTCTCAGTGTCGTGTTCGTGCTCGTGAACCTGCTCACCGACCTCGCGTACGCGAAAGCGGATCCGCGAGTCAGCTATGACTAGTCCTGATGCGCCCCGAGCGGAGCGAGGGGAGCGGAGGAGTGACCATGACGTTCGACGAATATCAGCAAGCCGCGCTGCGGACCGTGAATCCGACGCTCGACGCGCGCGACCGACTTCTGGACGCAACCGCCGGGCTCGCCGAAGAGGCCGGCGAAGTGTTGGGACTCGTCCGAAAGCGCACCTTTCAGCAGCGCGACATCACCGACACGCAGCTCATCGAAGAGCTCGGCGACGTGCTATGGTGTCTCGCCGTGACGGCCGATTCGCTCGGCTTTTCGCTCGCGGACATCGCCGAGCAGAATCAGACGAAGCTCACTGCTCGGCATCCGGAAGGATGGTCGCGCTCGCCAAAGGAATGACAGCCCGTTGTCGCGGTCCGGCCAGGCGAATCAATCGTCGGTCTGTCCAAAAATCGCCATGTTCGACGAATGCCCCGGCGCGACCTTTTTCTCTGGGTAGATCCAGTGAACGGCTTGATTCACCGCCGCCGCCGCCTCGGCGAAGCCGGTCGCGATCAGCTTGAGCTTTCCTGGATACATCGTGACGTCGCCCGCGGCGTAGATGCCCGCGCGCCCCGTCTCCATCTGGCTGTTGACGATGATCTCGTCCTTCTCGAGCGTAAGCCCCCACTCCGCCAATGGGCCGATGTCGCTCACGAAGCCAAGCATCGGCAGCACGACGTCGGCATCGAGCTCGCGGGTCGTCTTGGCCTTCACGTCGCGCAGATGGACGTGCGTGAACGAGTCGGAACCGTCCTCGCACCGGATGTCGTGCAGCTCGTGAAACGTGAACAGTCCGGCCGTTGCCGCTGTCGACCGCGGCTTGAAACTGCGCGACGGTTGCGCCGTGCGCGCGGAACCGGTCGCTGCGGTGGACGATCGTCACGCGCGTGGCGCGATCGAGCAGCTGCGTACCCCAGTCGAACGCGGAGTCGCCGCCGCCGATGATGATCACGCGCTTGCCGCGGAACGCCTCCGGATCGGTGACGACGTCGTAGATCCCGCGGCCGTACCAGGGCTGCGCGCAGGCCTGCGGCAGCCGCCGTGGTGAGAACGCGCCGATGCCCGCCGCGATGACGATCGATCGTGTGGGAAAGCGATCCTTGTCGGTCACCAGCACGAAGTGTCCGTTCTCTTCCTCGAGCCCGACGACGCGATGGCTCAGGTGGATCGGCTGCCCGAACTGGCGCGCCTGCTCGGCGAGCGACTTGACGAGATCCTTGGCGAGCACCTTGGGGAAGCCCGCGACGTCGAAGATGTACTTCTCCGGATACAGCGCCGTCAGTTGGCCGCCAAGCTCCGGGAGCGCGTCGACGATCTGCGCCGTGGCGCGGCGCATTCCGGCGTAGAAGAGGGCGAAGATCCCCGTCGGGCCGCCCCCGATGATCGTGATGTCCTTGATGTCCATACCGGGAAGGTAAGGTACGCCGGCCAGGCGCGGCGAACGCGCCGCGCCGTCTGTACATTGGATGCCGATATGAAGATCTACACGAAGACCGGAGACGCTGGACGACACCGGACTGTTCGGCGGCGGCCGCGTCGCCAAGAACCATCCACGCGTCGAGGCATACGGCGACGTCGACGAGCTGAACGCGGTGCTCGGGCTGGTGCGGGCGACCGATCCGATGCCGCGCATCGACGACGTCGTCGCTCCCGATTCAACGCGACCTGTTCGCGATCGGCGCGCTGCTGGCGACGCCGGATCTCGAGAAGATGCGGCAGCACCTCGACAAGGCGACGAATCGACGACGCGCGCATCGCCGACCTCGAGCACGCCATCGACGACGGGCGACGCCGAGCTCGAGCCGCTCCGCGCGTTCATCATTCCCGGCGGCACGCCCAAGGCGGCGGCGCTGCATGTCGCGCGCACCGTGTGTCGCCGCGCCGAGCGGCGCGTCGTCGAGCTCGCGGCCGACACGGAGATCCCGCCGGTCGTCGTCATCTATCTGAACCGCCTGTCCGATCTGCTGTTCACGCTCGCGCGCGTCGTGAACCGGCGCGCCGGGGCGGACGAAGCGCCGTGGTAGACTCGACCCGGGAAGTCGCGTTGCGGTTCCTATCGCGTGGTGATCGGCAGCGGTGTCGCGACGCAGCTGGGCGAGATCGTTCGCTCGGCGGCGCCGGCACATCGCTACGCGGTGATCACGGATGCCAACGTCGGTCCACAGTACGCGTCGACCGTGCTCGACGCGATCGACCCGTCGCGCACGGTGGTGATCACGATTCCCGCCGGCGAAGCGCACAAGACGCGCGCGGTGTGGGCGCGACGTCACCGACCAGACTGCTCGCCGCGGAGCTTCGGCCGCGACTCGACGATCATTGCGCTCGGCGGCGGCGTCGTGGGCGATCTCGCGGGCTTCGTCGCCGCGACGTTCATGCGCGGCGTGCCCTACGTGCAGGTGCCGACGACGTCTGCTCGCCATGATCGATGCGTCGGTCGGCGGCAAGACGGGCGTCGACACGCCCGCGGGAAAGAATCTCGTCGGCGCGTTTCACCAACCCGCGGCCGTCGTCGCGGACACGAGCTGTTCTCGCCACGCTGCCCGCCGAACAGCTGCGCGCCGGCTTCGCGGAGGCGATCAAGCACGGTGTCATCGCCGACGCGGCATACTTCGATCGCGTGTGCGATGCGCGCATCGCACGCTGAGAGCGCTCGACGTGCGCGGGGACCGGATGCTCGATCTCGTGGCGCGCAGCGTGGAGATCAAGGCCGACGTGGTGCGAGCAGCGACGAGCGCGAAGCGGGCGCGCGAAAGACGCTCAACTTCGGCCACACGATCGGCCACGCGGTCGAATCGTGCAGCGGCTACTCGCATGCTGCACGGCGAAGCCGTCGCGATCGGCATGGTCTATGAGAGTTTGCTCGCGGAACGACTCGGCGTCGCGCAGCCGCGGCACCGCGGCGCGCGTTCGCGACGCGGTGCGCGCGGCTGGCCTGCCCGACACGCGCCCAGCGTCGATGAGCGTCGACGCCATTCTCGAGGCAACGCGCGGCGACAAGAAGGCGCGCGCCGGGCGCGTCGAGTACGCACTGCCGGCGAGGGTGGGCGCGATGGCGGGCGCGAATCGCGGATGGGCGATGCCGGTGAGCGACGCCGCGGTGCGGGCGGTCCTGGCGTGAGGCGAATGTGCGCCGACAAAGCGAACACAGCGCGATCGGAGCATTCGCGGGAGTAACCTTCGGCTCGGGCTTTGCTAGATGAGCCTGAGTAGCCTCAACGGCCCTTCAGCGTAGGCGCGAGACCATGTCATCCTTCGCGACGTACCTCATCGGATACCTGATCCTGATCGGCGGGCTCGCGGCCGCGGCGTACCTGCTCAACATCCCGGCGGCATGGATCATCGTCGGCATCGTCGTGCTCATCGGGGCCGGCGTGCTGAGCGCGACCAGTCGCACGAAGATGCGTGACCCGACGGCTGGAACGTCGACTCCGACCAAGCGGCCACCGACGAGCCCGAACGCGTGAGCAGGTGCTCGCGGCCGACGTGCGCACCGAGGTGCGTGTGACAGCACGTCCTGTCGCTGTGACAAGGCGCTGGATTTTCGGCGCGACCTGCGATCCAACCTGACTCGACCGTACGCCAGAGGCATATCCGGTCAATGTGACCGATTCGCGGCGTCAGTATCGGTCGATCCGAAGTAACCCTTAAATCTCTATCAAATCAACGAGATAGAAACGATCCGACGATCGTGCTCGCGGATCGGCACAAGTTTCTGTTGACGCTTTTCAGACCCACCATTATCCTGCGCGTCCCTGCCAGATCGCGCGAGCGGACGCACGCTCGCTCCACTAACCGACCTTCACCAGGAAGGAGCGTGTATGGAGCAAGTGACCGAGACCAGATCGTCGAAGGGATACTTCCGATCGTCTCCGTCCACCGCATTCGATCAGTACTTGCAGGACATACAAAAGCTTCCCCTGATCGACGACCCGGAAGAGGAGCGACGCCTGGCGCGGCGGGCGCAAAAGGGAGATGAAAAAGCGGCGGAACGACTGGTGACCGCCAACCTCCGATTCGTCATCTCCTACGTCAAGAAATACCAGGGGCACGGACTCGACCTGAGTGAGCTCGTCGCCATCGGCAATGAAGGCCTCCTGAAAGCAGTCCGGAAATTCGACCCGGACCAGGGGGTCAAATTTATTTCATACGCCGTGTGGTGGGTGCGCCAAGCCGTGTTGAAGGCGCTCGCCGAGCAAACACGCTCCGTGCGCATCCCGCTCAATCAGAATTCGCAGCTGATCCGCCTTGCCCGCGCCGAGACGATTCTCGCGCAAGTGTTGAAGCGCGATCCCACCGAAGACGAAGTCAGCCGCCTGCTCGAAGAGACGCCGGAAGTCGTCCGCGCCGCGAAGCAGATGTCGGCCACCGAGGTCTCCCTCGACGCGCCCATTGACCGCTCCGACCGTGAAGCCTCCACGCTCGGCGAGCGCTTCGCCGGCGTCGACGGCACGGAGATCGAGGAGGTCACCGACTACAAGTTGATGCGCGAGTTCATCGATCGCGTATTCAAGAAGTATCTCACGCCGCGCGAGCGGAAGATCCTCTATCTCTACTACGGGCTCGAGGAAGGCTCCGAGGCGATGACGCTGGAGAAGATCGGCGCGCTCATGGGCGTGACACGCGAGCGGATCCGCCAGATTCGCGAGCGCGCGTTCGAGAAGCTCCGCGAGAGTCCCGACGGCAAAGCCCTCTGCGGCTTCTGGGCCGCGTAGTCGGCGCGCCAGTCAGAGTTGCGGCGGGGTGAATGCGACACGCGTTCACCCCGCCTTCTTTTTTGGGAGCGGGAGAAGGGGGCGGGGTGCGGAGACCGTGAGGAGCCCATCGCCCTCTTCTTCCGCCCCAAATCGACAGTAACGTGGGTCACACTGGCTCGTCTTTCTGCGTGCCTTCACGTGACCACACTCAGCGCCGTCGCGCCGTCGCGGTGATCGGCGCCGGCGGGATCGGCGTCGCGCTGATGATCGCCATCGCCGTGCACGCGTCCGATCTCCGATCGAGCACGTACGCCGCCGCCCGACGTCGATTCGTCGCTGGGGCGGCTGGCGCCGCACACATGGTCGACACCTGGATGGCCGAGCGCAACGACGACGCGCGCTCGCTCGCCCAAGCCGTCGGCATTCCGGCGAGCGACTCGGCCGCCATCTCGCCCGAGATGGCCTCGCGGCTCCTGCGCCTCCAGATGGAAACGCTGCGGCGTCGCGGCAACTATACCGGCATCTGGATCGTCGACACCACCGGACGGGTGGTCGAATCTGTCGGTGGACGATCGATCAGCACCGCGGAGCGCGACGCCGCGACACGCGCCATCGCCACGCGAACCGTCTCGCTCGCGGTTCCGGCTGCGCGCGACAGCACCATCACCGTCGGCATCGCAAATCCGATCTTTACTTCGGGCGCCGCCGGGCCAAGCGTCGAAGCGGCGGCTGTCTTGCGCGCCGACCTCAATCACGGATTCTCGTCCGCGACGCCGGCGGTCCGTCCCGAGCTCGCGCCGGTGATCGTCGTTCCGGGCAACGGCCACGCCCTCGGGATCTCGCTCTGTCCCACGCCGACCGTCTCGATCTGCCTCTTGCCCGTGGTCGACACGCTGGCGCGACTCGCGCTCAGCGCGCGCGACACGTTCGTCGCCATCGCGCCGCGCGGCGGCAATCCTGTCCTCGTCGCAACGCACAAGATCGGGTTGCTGCCATGGAGCGTCTACTTTGCGGGCGACGAGCGCGCGCAGTTCGCTCCGATGCGAGAGCGGCTGCAGTTCGAGTCGCTCGTGCTCGTTGCGATCCTGCTCGTCGTCGGGCTCGGCCTCTACGCGTACGACCGCGCGGCGCATCTGCGCCGCGTCACGGAGCGCGCGCAGACCGAGGCGCGATTCGCCGCCATCGTCAACACCGCGATGGATGCCATCATCATCGTCAATGAGCGGTACGAGATCGCTGAGCTCAATCGAGCCGCCGAGGCGATGTTCGGCTACGGCGCCGCGACCGCCGTGGGACGATCGGTGTTGGAGCTGCTGCCGGAAGCCGAGATCGACCACCTTCACCGCACCTTCGAGCACGCGCTGCACGCGTCACGCGAAGAACCTGTGCTGCGGAGCGAGCGGTACTCGGCCGGGCGCCGGCGCGACGGCTCCACCTTCCCGATGGACGTCAGCGTATCCCGGACGCAGGTCGACGACCGTCCGCACCTCACGATCGTCGTGCGCGACGTCACCGAGTGGAAGCGCGCCGAAGAGACGTCGGAGTGGCAACGCGGCGTGCTCGAGGCGGTCGCGACGGGCGTCGAGCTGCCGAGACGTGCTCGTGTCGATCGCGCGATTCCCCGAGATCCAATGCCCGGGCATCGACTGCGCCGTGCATCTCATCGACGACGACGGCCTGACGCTCCGCGCGGCGTGCGCGCCGTCGATTCATCCGGAGTTCATCGACGCGATGGACGAGATCGTGATCGGCCCGCGCGCCGCGACCTGCGGCACGGCCGCCTACCGGCGGGAATCGATCGTCACGACCGACATCGCGACCGACAAGGTATGGAACGACTACCGCGCGCTCGCGATCGAGCAAGGCTATTGCGCCTCGTGGGCGTCGCCGATCGTCTCGCCGCAGGGGCGGCTCCTCGGCGCGCTCGCGCTGTACGCGCGGGAGCCGCGGGCGCCCACCGGCAACGAGCGGCGCGTCGCGGAGTCGGCGACACAGCTCGCCGGCATCGCCGTCGATCGCGCGCATGCGGCCGAATCGCTTCGTCAATCGGAGGCGAGCTTCCGATCGTTCGTCGAGAACTCGCCGATCGGCATCTATCGCGCGACGGGCTCCGGACGTCTGCTCGCCGTGAACGCGTCGCTCGTCGCGCTGCTCGGCTACGAGTCGCCGCTCGAGCTGCTGCAGATCGACATGGGGCGGTTGTTCGTGTCGGTGGGCGATCGCGAGCGCTTGCTCGGCGACCTCGAGACGCAGGGCGAGCTCCGCAGCGCCGAGATGGAGTGGATGCGCAAGGATGGCACGACGCTGACCGTGCGCGTGAGCGCGCGCGCCTACCGCGACGACCGCGGCCTCATGTGGTTCTCGGAAGGGTTCGTCGAGAACATCACGCCGCTGCGCGCCGCGGAGCAGGCGCTCCGCCAATCGGAGAAGCTCGCCGCGCTCGGGCAGCTCGTGTCCGGCGTCGCGCACGAGTTGAACAATCCGCTCGCCGCGATTCTCCATTTCGCCGAGGAGCTGCTCGACGACGAACGTACCGCCGACGATCTCGAGGCCCTGTCGGTGATTCGCGATCAAGCGCGTCGCTCGCGGGCCATCGTGCGCGACCTGCTGTCGTTCGTGCGCTTCCGCGAGGTCTCGCGCGAGCGGGTGCGCTTGACCGATGCCCTCACCACGAGCGTGCGGGCGCTCCATCCCGTCGTGGCCGAGATCGGCGCGACGCTGGTCGCCGACCTGCCGCCGAGCGAGGTCGTCGGAAACACGGATCGAGCCGGGCTCCAGCAGATCGTCACGAACCTGGTGATCAACGCGGCGCAGGCGTCGGGCAAAGGCGGCACGGTCGGACTTCGCGCCTGGGTCGCGGCGAACGAGCTGATCGTCGTCGTCGAGGACTCGGGCCCCGGGATTCCGCCGGGGGTGATGGATCGCATCTTCGAGCCGTTCTTCACCACGAAGCCCGTCGGCGAAGGGACCGGTCTCGGCCTCTCCGTCACGCTCGGCATCGTGCAGCAAATGGGCGGTCGCATCAGCGCCGAAAATCGCGCGGCGGCGGAGGGCGGCGGCGCGCGCTTCATGGTCGTTCTCCCCGTCGAGCGCGCGGGCCTGATCGAGCTGGCGGACGCGAGCCGGCCGCTCACCCCGGCGCACGGCGAGGTCAAGCTGGCGCGCGGGCCGCGCGTGCTGATCATCGACGACGAGCCGTCGATCCGCGCCGCCTTGAAGCGCTTCTTCTCGCGCCGCGGCTGGCAGGTGGATGAGGCAGCCGACGGCGCCGACGGGCTCTCCGTGTTGCTGGCGGCGAAGGATCGCGTTCTCGGTCGTGATCTCCGATCTCAAGATGCCCGGATGCTCCGGCATGGAGCTTCACGATCACGTGGCCGGCGTGGCGCCCGAGCTGCTCGAGCGCGTGATCTTCTCCACCGGCGACGTTGCGTCGCGCGACGCCGCCGAGTTCGTGCGCCGGACGCGCTGCACCGTGCTTCAGAAGCCATTCGAGCTGCGTGCGCTCGAAGCGCTCGTGAACCGGATGCGTCAGAGGGTGAGCGCTTAGCAACTACTGAACGGCAAGATCACAGACAGGCACAGTCGCCGGCGGACGGACACGGAGATTGCGGAACGACAATTCTTGAATGAATGCCGCTCGGGACGCGAAATGCGTCCCGTTTTTTTATCAAAGGACGTGTGTTTCTGGTGTGTTCACTGTTCCGTGCCCGTCAGTCCGTGACCGTGCCGATCCGTGATCAGCGGCCCCGGCGCGACGCCAATGGAACGCTTCTTGTCTAGCTCGGCACGGAGATGACGGACGATGCGCAGCCACTCATTCCGGCGTTCGTAAATCCCGAGGCGGGCAAGGCGCGCGATGCATGCGACGCTCTCCGCGCGGTCGGCGGATTCGAGATTCTCGAGGTCACGCCCGACACGCTCGCGGCGCGCGTGCGAAGCGCGGTCGCGAGCGGTGCGACGCGCGTGCTCGTCGCGGGCGGCGACGGCTCGATCGGCGGGGCGGCGAGCGCGCTGTCGCGGAGCGGCGTGGAGCTCGCGATTCTTCCCGTCGGCACGCTCAACCATCTCGCGCGGGATCTCTCGGTTCCTCTCGACATCGAAGCGGCGGCGCGCGTCGCGCGAACAGGAAGCGCAATCTCGATCGATGCCGGCTCGGTGAACGGCAGGATCTTTCTCAACACGAGCTCCGTCGGCGCGTACGCCACGTTCGTTCGTGCCCGCGAACGGCTGGAGCGTGCCGTCGGGTACCACATGGCGTCGTTCGTGGCCGCGACACGGTTGTTCGTTCGATTGCCGCTCTACCGGGTGACCGTGCGCATCGACGACCTCACGCGCGAGTATCTCACGCCGCTCGTCTTCGTCGGCGTCGGAGAGCGCGAGCTGAAGCTGCCAGCGCTCGGCGCACGGATCGCCGGCGGGCGAACCGGACTGCACGTGATGGTGATTCGCCGTCGGTCCGGCGCGCGCACGTTGGCGCTCGGGCTCGCCGCGGCGGCGCGGGGAGTCGACGCGGTGGCGGCCACGCCGGCCATGGACGCCTTTTTCGTCGACTCGCTTCGGATCGAGCCGCGCACGCACGTCGTCTCGATCGACGGAGAGCTCGTGCACGTCGCACCGGTGCTGGAGTACCGCCTGCTTGCCAATGCGCTGCGCATCGTCGTGCCCTCCGACCGCACGGACGCCGCGTGACGCCTACCCCTCTCGCACTACCGAGGCGTAGCTTTCAGACGTGGCCTCTGTCGCCTCGCCGTCTCCCTCCTCGGGCCTGATCGATCAGGCGCTCGCCGACCGTCTCGCCGAGATCGTCGGCGCGCAAGCGCGTCTTGTTTCGGCGCAGCGAGCTGCTCACATACACGGCCGACGCCCTGCCGTCGTACAACAAGGCTCCCGCGCTCGCCGTGTTCCCGGGATCGCGCGACGAAGTCGTGAGCCGTCGTCCGCGAGCTCGCCGCGCGGGGCGTGTCCTTCGTCCCTCGCGGCGCCGGGACAGGGCTGTCCGGCGGAGCGCTCGCCGACGGCGTCGTGTTGATCGGCCTCAATCGGCTCACGCGCATTCTCTCGGTCGACGCCGAAAACGGAATGGCGGTCGTCGAGCCGGGCGTGGTGAACGTCGCGCTGTCGCGTGCCGTCGCCGCGCACGGGCTTCACTACGCGCCCGATCCGTCGAGCCAGGCCGCGTGCACGATCGGCGGCAACGTCGCGGAGAACGCCGGCGGCCCGCACTGTCTCAAGTACGGCGTCACGACCAACCACATTCTCGCGCTCACCGTGCTGCTGCCTAGCGGCGAGGTCGTGAAGCTCGGCAATCCGAACGGCGAAGTCGACGGCTACGATCTCGTCGGCACCTTCGTCGGGTCGGAGGGCTGCTTCGGGATCGCGCTCGACATCACCGTACGGCTGTCGCGAAATCCCGAAGCGATTCGCACGCTGCTCGCCGACTTCATGAGCCTCGACGCCGCGGCGCGCGCCGTGACGGCGATCGTCGCAACGGGCATCATTCCCGCGGCGCTCGAGATGATCGATCAGGCGACGATCCGCGCCGTGGAGTCGTCGATCTACGCGGCCGGCTATCCGACCGACGCGGCGGCGGCGCTGCTGATCGAGGTCGATGGCGCGCTCGCGGGGCTCGAGGCCGACGTCGCGACGATTGAAGCGCTATGCCGTTCTCACGGCGCCCGAACGGTTCGCGTCGCGCGCGACGAGGTCGAGCGCGTGCGCCTCTGGCAGGGCCGCAAGAAAGCCTTCGGCGCGATGGGCCGCGTGTCGTCGCACCTCGTCGTGCAGGACGCCGTGGTGCCGCGCACGAAGCTGCCCGGACGTGCTCGCCGAAATGCATCGCATCGGCAAAGAGCGCCGCGTCAACATCTGCAACGTGTTTCACGCCGGCGACGGCAACCTGCATCCGAACATCACCTACAACGCAGCCGACGCCGACGAGACGCATCGCGTGCACGAAGCGATGCAGGAGATCATGAGCGTTTGCGTCAAGGCGGGCGGCACGATCACGGGCGAGCACGGCGTGGGACTCGACAAGATCGGCTACATGGACATGATCTTCTCGCCCGACTCGCTCGCCACCATGTGTGCGCTGCGCCAGGTCTTCGACCCCGATCGGCGATCGAATCCCGGGAAAGTGGTTCCGATGCACTCGTGCCGGGAATGGCACATGGCGCCGGCCGCGCGCCCCGCGTCGACATGACGGTGGCCGCGGTCGATTCGGTCGCCGCGGTTCGCGACGCGGTGCTCGACGCGTCGCACGCGCGACGAACGCTGCGCATCGCGGCCCGCGGTACGTGGCTCGACGCCGGCCGGCCGGTGTCGGCCGGCGAAACGCTGTCCGTCCGAGAGCTCGCGGGCATCACCGAGTACGTGCCCGGCGATCTCACGCTGACGGCCCTCGCGGGCACGACGCTCGGCGAGATTCGCGCGGCGACGGCGCCGCACGGCCAGTGGCTCGCGCTCGATCCTTTTGGCGACGACGACGGAACGATCGGCGCGACCGTGTCGACCGGGTCGGCTGGTCCGTTGGTCACGTCATTCGGGCGGCCCGCGCGATCTCGTGCTCGGGCTCGAGTTCGTGACCGGCGCCGGCGTCGTCGCGCGCGGCGGCGGGCGGGTCGTGAAAAACGTCGCCGGATTCGATCTCACGCGGCTGTTCACGGGATCGTGGGGCACGCTCGGCGTCATCACCGAGGTGGCGGTTCGTCTCCACGCACGGCCCGAAGCGGACGAATCGATCGCGATCTCGCTCGACGAGCGACCGACCGCGGCCGCCGAGCGAACGCGCCAACTGCTTCGTCGTCTGCCGTTCGTTCCGTATGTATGTGAGGTCGTGAATGATTCGCTCGCCCGACATCTCGCCATTGGCAGCGGCCTCACCGTCCTCGTGCGGCTGGGAGGAAATCGTGAGTCCGTGCTGGCGCAGCGAGCCGCCTTCAACGAGCTGGGCGACGTCCGGGACGTCGATCAGAACGTCTGGCCGGCGTTGCGCGCGTGCGAGCCCGCGTCCGCCAACGTGGTTCGGCTCTCACGATTGTCGTCGGAGATCGGCCTGACGTGGAGCGACGCAGAGTCGGTCGGCGAGACCGTCGGGTCCGGCGCGGCGTTCATGCACGCGACACCGTCGCGCGGCGTCGTCCGCTGCATCCTGCCACGTGGGAACGCCGTGTCGCGCACGCATCTGGCTGAAGAGCTCAGCGCGCCGACGACGGTCACACGAGTGGGCGAGCGTCTCGAGCCCGCGCTCTGGTCGTTCGTCACGCGCCCGTCGCCGAGCGATGAGTTGGCGGCTCGCGTCCGGGCGACGTTCGACCCCCACGCGATCTTGAATCCAGGAATCGTTGGAGCGGTCACATGAGCGCGCCCATCGCCGCGCCGCCCTGCGCGCTGCCGGACAGCCCGCTCGCGAACGAGCGACGGGGCATCGACGCGTGCGTTCACTGCGGGTTTTGTCTGCAGAGCTGCCCCACGTATCTGACGCTCGAGGACGAGAACGACAGCCCGCGTGGCCGCATCCTGCTGATGAAGGCGATGCTCGAGGGCACGATCGAGCCGCGCGACGCCAGCGTGGAGACACACATCGCGCGGTGCCTGGGCTGCCGTGCGTGTGAAACGGTCTGTCCGTCTGGCGTTCCGTATGGACACTTGCTGGAAGCGACGCGGGCGACGCTTGCTCAACATCGGCCGATTCCCGCCGTGGCGCGCATGATTTTGCGCGTGTTCGAGTCGCCATGGCTCACGCGTCTCGCGATGGCCGGCGGACGGGTCATGCGCGCGACCGGCGCGGCGGGCGCACTGTCCCGCCTTTCGGGACGGCCCGGCTTCGCGATGGCGATGTTGCACTCGACGCGGCGAGGGCGCCGCGCGAAGGCGGCGCCGTCAACGTCCGCATCGACCGGCGCGCACGGTACCGTCGCCTTGCTCACAGGCTGTGTGATGGAGGGTCTGTTCGCCGACGTGAATCGCGCCACCGAGCGTGTGCTTCAGGCAAACGATTACACCGTTCGACCGGCGCCCGGTCAGCAGTGTTGCGGCGCGCTCCACGCACATGCCGGCGACGCCGAGGCCGCGCGTCGGCTGGCGCGCGCGAACATCGCGGCGTTCGAGCGGGCGGGCGTCGAACAGATCTGCGTGAACGCCGCCGGCTGCGGAGCGATGATGAAGGAGTATCCGCACCTGCTGGCGCACGACCCGGCCTGGCGCGACCGCGCCGTGGCAATCGCAGCGAAAGTGCGTGACGTGAGCGAGTTGCTCTCCGCAGCGGGGCCGTCTCGTGGTGCTCCGGTGAGGCGCCGGGTGTCGTATGACGCTCCGTGCCACCTCCTGCACGCGCAGCGCGTGTCGACGCCTCCGATGGACGTGCTGCGCGCGATTCCGGAGCTCGAGCTGGTGCCGCTCACCGAGAGCGACGTCTGTTGCGGAAGCGCGGGGATCTACAATCTCGTCGAGCCGGACACATCGAATGTGGTGCTTCAGCGCAAGCTCGCGCACATCGCGGCGGCGAATCCGGACTTCGTGGTCACGGGAAACCCAGGGTGCATGATGCAGATTGGCGCCGGACTCGTCCGCGCCGGCAGTCGACAGCAGGCCATTCATCCAGTCGAGCTGCTCGACGAGAGCTATGGAGCCCGCGGGGCGCAGGGCAAATAGCCCCGGCGCCGGGTGGCGCGGCCCGAAACGCGCGATTTATTTATCCCCAATGACCACCCCCGACATCGCACCGACGCACCAGCCCCGTGGGGGCACCCTCGACATCGCGGGACAGGACGTCGTGGTTGCCTACGCGGACGCGACCGCGGAGTATGCGGCGCTGCGGTCCGGCGCGATCGTCGTGGATCGGAGCCATCGCGGACGGCTGCGCGTATTCGGTGAGAAGGGGGGCGAAGCGCTCACCGGGCTCGTCACGAACGACGTGTTGGCGTTGCAACCTGGTGACGGACAGTATGGCGTGGCATTGACGGCCAAGGGACGCATCATCGCGGACATTCGCGTGTTTGCGTTCACGGGCTCGTATCTGGTCGACACCTCCGCCCGCGCGTGGCCCGGGTTCATCGGCATGATGCGAAAGTACGTGAACCCGCGTGTGGCCGGCTATCGCGACGAATCGCACTCGCTGCGCGACATCGGTATCTTCGGACCGCGCGCTCGGCAAATCGTCGCGGACCTGAGCGGGGTAACGGTGGAAACCCTCGACGAGATGGGATCGTACCGGCACGCCGGCGCGACGATCGGCGGCGCGGCCGTCACGGTGGTGCGGTCGCCCGACATCCGCGTCGAGGGATTCGATCTCCTCATCCCATTCGAGATCTTTGAACAGGTGTGGAGCGCCGCGATCAAAGCCGGCGCGGTTCCGGCCGGGCTGGCCGCGTGGGAGATCGCGCGGGTCGAGGCCGGCCGTCCTGAGTGGGGAATCGACATCGACGAGACGACGATCCCGCAGGAAGCCAACTTCGACGATCTCGAAGCGATCTCCTACACCAAAGGGTGCTACATCGGGCAGGAGGTCGTGGCGCGCGTGCACTTTCGCGGCCACGTGAACCGGCACTTGCGCGGATTGCGCGCGTCGAGCAGCGACCCGCCGCCGACCGGCGCGCAGCTGGCCGACGATCAAGGCAATCATGTCGGCGATGTTCGGAGCTCGGTGGCGTCGCCGCGCTTGGGCGGGATCGCGATGGGGATGGTGCGCCGCGAAGTCGCGCCCGGCGCCGCGCTGACGGCGAAGTGGGAGGGCGGAGAGCGGCGAGTCGATGTGACGACGCTTCCCTTCCCGGATTAAGTGCCGCGCGCCCTCGTCACGGGAGCGACGGGGCTGGTCGGCTCGCACATCGTAGATCATTTGCTGGCGGACGGCTGGGTCGTGCGCGGGCTCGTTCGCCGCGCGGCGCCGGAGCTCGCCGGCCGCGGCGTCGACGTCGTGCGCGGCGACGTGCTCGACGCCGCGTCGTTCGCGCGGGCAGCCGCCGGCTGCGACGTGATCTTTCACACGGCCGCGGTGGTCACCTCGCGCGGCGGGGGGTGGAAGGCGTTTCGTCCGAACGTGGACGGAACTCGGAACGCGATCGATGCCGCGGAGCGCGCCGGCGCCCGCCTCATGCATCTCAGCAGCGTGGCGGTCTATTCACGACGGTACGAGCACCCGTCCGAGAAGATCGATGAAGACGCTCCGCTCGAGGCCCTGCCCGCCCACGCGTACTACCCGCGATCGAAGCGCGAGTCGGAGATCCTGGTGTTCGATGCTCACGCGCGAGGCCGCATCTGGGCCACCGCGGTGCGGCCGTGCGTCATCTACGGCACGCGCGATCGGCAGTTCATTCCGCGCATCGCGCGCACGCTCCGGCGCGGCGTCGCGCCCGTGATCGGCAGCGGAACGACGACGCTGCCCATCGTGAACGCGGCGAATGTCGCTCAGGGAGCGCTGCTCGCCGCAACGCACGATGGCGCCGGCGGCCGCGCCTACAACCTGTCGAATGATTTCGACCTGACGCTGCGCCAGCTCTACCACTACGCTGAAGTGGCGTTCGAGCGGCGCATCCGGACCTTCACCATTCCGCTCGGCGTTGCGACGGTCGCGTTCCGCACGTGGTTGCGCGTGGTCCGGCTGTTCGGCGCAACCATCGTCTCGAGCGGCGCCATCGACATGGTGTCGCGCGACAATCCGTACACGTCGGCGCGGGCACGCACGGAGCTTGGATGGAATCCGCGCGTGCGCCCCGAACAGGGAGTGGTCGACGCGTTTCGCTGGTGGCGAGAGCGCGCCGGATCGTGAAGCGACGAAGGGCGCGACGAGATCGTCGCGCCCTCCAAGAGACGAACGAGAACGAAGCTTACGGCTTCTTCTTCGTCGTGTCCTTCTTCGTCGTGTCCATCATCATCTTCTTCGACGTGTCGGCGCCCATCTTCATGCCGGTGTCGGGGGCCGGAGCGGCCGCAGGCGGCGCTGCCATAGCGGGCTTGCTCGTATCTTGGTTGGCATTCTCGGACTTCGAGCATGCGGTTATCGCGAGCACAGCAGCGACGAAAGCCAGGCGCTTCATGACAGTCTCCTGAATAGGTCCAAGGATTCTCACGCGTGTGCCGTGCACGCGAGCAAGGGGCTCGGGGGCGAGCGGCTTGAAACCTACCACTGCCAGGGGACCTGTCAAGGACTCGAGCGTCAGATGCCAAGTTGGCGCGGCACAATGAGTTTCGCGACTGTGAGCCATCGCACCCAACAAGAGCTTGGCCGCCGGCGTCGGCCCGACGGCGGACTGGTTGGTCCGGGCGATCGATCATAGTTTGCTTTGCACCACGCGAGAGAGAGCGCCAAATGCCCCGCGCGACGACCGAACCAGCGTCCGGCACGACCGAGATCGTCAGGGGCGCCTGTCCGCACGACTGCCCCGACGCGTGCGCCATGCTCGTCACCGTGCAGTCCGGTCGCGCGGTCCGGGTAGCTGGCGACCCCGATCACCCGTTCACACGCGGGTTCCTCTGCGCGAAAGTCAATCGATACGTCGAGCGGACGTATCATCCGGAACGGCTGCGTCACCCGATGCGACGCGTCGGCCCCAAAGGCTCCGGCCGGTTCGAGCAGATCGGCTGGGACGAAGCGCTCGACGAAATCGCGTCGCGGCTCAACGACATTCGACAGTCGCCGGACGGCCCGCAGGCCATCTTGCCGTACTCGTACGCTGGTACGATGGGGATGATTCAGGGCTCGTCGATGGATCGCCGGTTCTTCCACACCATCGGCGCTTCGCTGCTCGACCGCACCATCTGCTCCACCGCCGGCGGCGCCGGCATGCGAATGACCGTCGGCGCCAGCATCGGCGCCGATCCCGAAGGGATTCCCGAGAGCGACCTGGTGCTCCTGTGGGGGACGAACACGCTCACCGCCAACCCGCATCTCTGGCCGTTCGTGCTCGAGGCGCGGGAGCGCGGCGCCGCGATCATCGCAATCGATCCGATCCGGACGCGGACCGCCGCGCAGTGCGACGAATGGCTCGGCATCCGCCCCGGAACCGACGCCGCGCTCGCGCTTGGCATGATGCACGTTCTTTTCGAGCGCGGTCTCGAGGACGCCGACTACATCGCACGGCACACCGTCGGCATCGAGCAGCTTCGCGAGCGCGCCCGCGAGTATTCGCCTGCCCGCGTCAGCGCGATCACCGGCCTTCCCGCGGAGCGGATCGTGTCGCTCGGCGAACGCTATGCACGATCCCGCGCCGCGTTCATTCGGGTGAATTACGGCCTCCAGCGCCATGCCGGCGGCGGCATGGCCGTGCGCACCATCGCCTGTCTGCCCGCGCTCACCGGACATTGGCGTCGCCCCGGCGGCGGCGTGCAGCTCTCGTCGAGCGCGAACTTCCAGTTCGACAAAAAGGCCCTCGAGCGCCCCGACCTCTCGCCGCCCGTTCGCACCATCAACATGATCCGGCTTGGCGAGGCGCTCACGGCGCCGAATGGCGGCGTGGGCGGCCCGCCGGTCCGCGCGCTCATCGTGTACAACTCCAACCCCGCCGCGGTCGCGCCGGATCGCAACGCCGTGCTGCGCGGGATGGCGCGCGACGATCTCTTCACCGTCGTGCTCGAGCACTTTCAGACCGACACCGCGGACTATGCCGACGTCGTGCTGCCGGCGACCACGCAGCTCGAGCATTGGGATTTGCTGTTGTCCTACGGCCATCACTACGTCTCGCTCAACCGGCCGTCGATCGCGCCCGTCGGCGAGTCGCTGCCCAACAGCGAGATCTTCCGCCGTCTCGCGGCGCGGATGGGCCTCGACCATCCGGCGCTCGCGGACGACGATCTGACGATGATTCGCCAAGCGCTCGCGTCGACGCACGAGAAGATGCGGGGCGTGACGCTGGAGGAACTACTCGAGAAAGGCTGGATGCGCCTCAACTTGCCCACGCCCTATCTCCCGTACGCCAACGGCGGCTTTTCGACGCCGTCGGGCAAATGCGAGCTCTATTCACCGCGCATGGCCGCGATGGGACTCGATCCGGTGCCCGCCTTCACGCCGCCCTACGAGTTTCCCGAGCTGGTGCCGGATCTCGCGGCACGATACCCGCTCACGCTGATCTCGTCACCGGCACATCAGTTCCTCAATTCTACTTTCGTGAACGTCGACGCGCTCCGCCGCGGCGCGCGCGAGCCGGAGTGCCTGCTGCATCCCGCCGACGCGGAGCGGCGCGGCATCGGCATCGGGATGCGGGTGGTCGTGCACAACGACCGCGGCGCCTTCACCGCCGTGGCACGCGTCGAGGACTCGATCCGCGAAGGCGTCGTCTGGGCGCCGTCGATCTGGTGGGGGAAGTACGCCGCCGACGGCGCGAACGCCAATCAGACGACGTCGCAACGCGAGACCGACATGGGCCACGGCCCGGTCTTCTACGACAATCTCGTCGAGGTTGGGCTGGCGGACTGACTGGTCTCGCGCCCGGCTTGATGGCACGGTGACGCCGACGCCGCCCCTGACCGGAACGATGGTGGCTCCGACGCGTTCGTTCAGCGGTGTCCATCGTTCATCGGGAATCGCGCCGATGAGCATGCCGACCCCCGCGCCAAGAGCGCCAATCATTGCCACGAGCGTCGCCTTGAGCTGAGGCACCGAGGCAGTCACGAGCGGGTTGTCGCAGCCGCTGCCTTCGCAGTGACCGGCTCGCGTCGCCAGAACGCCGAGCGTGATCCCGACCGCGCCGCCGATCAGAGCTCCCCCCACCATGTGCCGAACCGTTCCCGCCGATTCGAACACCTCGGCGATGTGGGACGTCGGGATCACGGTGTGATTCGCCGCGTCATCGACGTTGAGAACCACTGAATCGCCACGAAGCGATACGATGACGCCGACGTAGTCCATGGTCCGGCCGACGGGCCTGCGATTCTGATCGACCGAATCAGCGGCCACGATGCGTACTCTCGTGCCGGGAACGAGCCGGCTCTGTTGGGCGTAGGCGACCGCCGCAACCAATGTGGCGAGCAACGTCGAGAATCCGATCGGCAACATGCGTCCGTTGCGGCGCATTTCTGCCTCGCTCGGCGAGTGGGAGTTCGAAGCGGACGCGACAACATAGGAACCGGCGTGGAACCCGGCTGTACGTAAATCGACGTAGGGGCGCAAGACGAACGACTCTCCGGACTGTCGCTTCGGATCCATTGCCCGGAGTGGCTGGTAGTTCATGCTCGACTGGCGGGCAGCCGAGCGCACAAGCCTTGCGTCCGTCGGCTCCCGGCCCCTTCATTTGCAGTGAAGGGTCATGACGATCGGACTATCGGAGGCGGTGGCATCGTGCAGTCGCACCCAGAGACACTCGGCGCCCTCAAGCGCTCCACATACGGCGTTCCCGACCGGGCCTTTCGCTCGGTGAAGGATGAGATGCGGCAGAATCTCCTCGAACGCCTCTGCCAGGGCGGCCCTCTGTTCGCCGGCGTCCTCGGTTACGAGGAGACGGTGATGCCACAGGTCGTCAACGCCCTGCTCTCGCGTCACAACTTCATTCTGCTGGGGCTGCGTGGGCAGGCGAAATCGCGAATTCTTCGCGCGCTCGTCACTCTGCTCGACGAGGCCATGCCCATCGTAGCCGGCAGCGAGATCAACGACAACCCGTTCGCGCCGATTTCGAAATATGCGCGTAACCTCATCACCGAAGCAGGTGACGACACGCCGATCGCCTGGGTCGGCCGCGACAACCGGTACGTCGAAAAGCTCGCGACGCCGGACGTGACGATCGCGGATCTGATCGGCGACCTCGATCCGATTCGCGCGGCGCGGGGCGGCCATCTGCTCTCGGATGAGCTCACGATTCACTACGGCATGCTGCCGCGAGCCAATCGCGGCATTTTTGCGCTCAACGAGCTGCCCGATCTCGCCGGCAAAGTGCAAGTCGGTCTCTTCAACGTCATGCAGGAGGGCGACGTCCAGATCAAAGGCTATCCCGTCCGCCTTCCGCTCGACGTGCAGCTCTGCTTCACGGCGAACCCCGAGGACTACACCGCGCGCGGCAAGATCATCACGCCGCTCAAGGACCGCATCGGCAGCGAAGTCGTGACGCACTATCCGGCCACGGTCGATCTCGGCATGGACATCACGCGCCAGGAGGCATGGACGGCGCGCGAGAGCCGCACGGTGCGCATCCCCGACTTCGTTGCCGAGGTGATCGAGCGCATCGCGTTCGAGGCGCGCAACGATCGCCGGATCGACAAGCGATCCGGTGTGTCGCAGCGCATGCCGATCTCCGTCACGGAGAACGTCGTCTCCAACGCCGAGCGGCGCGCGATCGTCTCTGGCGACTCGGAGATCGTCCCGCGCATCTCCGACATCTACGCCGCGTTGCCGGCGATCACGGGCAAGATCGAGCTCGAGTACGAGGGCGAGCTCGTGGGCGGCCCCACGATCGCGCGCGAGCTGATTCGTCGCGCGGCCGACGCGACGTTCCAGGAGCGCGCCGGCGGTGTGAACGTCGACGACGTCATCATGTGGTTCGACGAAGGCGGCGCATTGCAGGTCGTCGACGAAGCCCGGGGCGAGTCGGCGCTCAAGGGCTTCGAGATCGTGCCCGATCTGCTGCGCATCGTGCATCACACCGGGCTCGCGCCCGACGACGACGCGGCCATCTCCGTCGCGGCCTGCGAGCTCGTGCTCGAAGCGCTGGTCGCGCGCAAAAAGATCTCACGCTCCGACGGCGGCCAATACGGCCGGGCGCATCCGGAGCCGCGCCGTCGCCCCAATCAGGATCTCTTCGGCGGCGGCATGGCCTGATGAGCGAGCTCTCGGTGCGGACGGCGAGACTCGACGATCTCGACCAGATCGTCGCGCTTCGCATGGCCCTGCTCCGAGAGTACGTCGACCACCCGCTCTACACCGATCTGCGCGAGGATGCGCCCGCGCGCGCCAGAGAGCTCTACTACACGCAGCTCACGGCGCCCGACGAGACCATCTTTCTCGCCGAGCGATCGAGCCATGCGATCGGCCTGCTGCGCTGTGTGGACGCGCCCGGCTCGCCGCTGTTGCTGCCGGAGCGCTACTGCTACATCTCGTCCGTCTATGTCCTGCCGGCGGAGCGACGGCGCGGGGTGCTTCGCAAGCTCGTCACCGCGGCCGAGCTCTGGTGCGCCGAACGCGGGCTCGGGGAGATGCGGCTGCACAACAGCGCGACGTCCAGCACGGCGGCCGCGGTGTGGAGCGCATTCGGCTTCGACATCGTCGAAGAGGTGCGTCGCCGCGTGCTGCCATCGGCACCATCGTCGCGCTCCGCGTCTCGAACGCACGCCGCCGCTCGCTGATGCCCGTCATCACGGTCTCGCGCATGTACGGCTCGGGCGGATCGGAAGTCGCCGAGCGCGTCGCGGCCGCGCTCGGGTGGACGCTGTTCGACAACGAGATGGTGGACGCGATCGCCGAACGCTCGGGGCTCACGCGCGCCGAGGTGACGCGCCAGGACGAACGCGTGCCCTCGATGGCCGAGCGGCTGGCGTCGGTGTTGTCGCTTGGCTCTCCCGAAGTGATGCCGCCTGTGCCCGCAGGGCCGATCGAGACCACCGAAGAGCGCATCGTCGCCGTGACGCGCCGCGTCATCCTCGAAGCGATTCAGGCAGGGCCGGCGGTCTTCGTCGGCCGCGGCGCGCAATGTCTGCTCGCGGAGCGCGCCGACGCGTTGCACGTCTTCTGCTACGCGACGCGCTCGGCGTTGCGCCGATACGCGATGGAGAAGTTCACGCTCGACGCCGCGCAAGCCGATCGCCTGATCGCGGATCAGAACCGGCAGCGAGAGCACTACGTGAAGCGGCATTGGAACCGCAGCTGGCTCGCGCTCGAGAATTATCATCTGTGCGTGAACACCGGCTGGCTCGGCGTGGACGGCGCCGCGGAGCTCGTGCTCGACGCGGCGCGACGACAGTTCGGCGCGGCGGTCGCGCCTTGATCGTCATCGCGAGAACCCCTTCGTGTCATCCTGAGCGGAGCGAAGGATCTGCTGTCGTCGGTCTCGAACAGCAGATCCTTCGCTTCGCTCAGGATGACGGATTGTCGTTCAGGATGACGAGTCGTCGTTCGATTTCAGCGCCGACAGCCGCGCGCGCGTCTCGTCGGGGACGAACAGATCGTCGGCGATTGCCGCGATCTCCTCGGCTTCCTGCCACGCCGTCTCGAGCAGCGCCAGCTCCCCCTCGAGCGCGCGGCGTTCGCTCTCTTCGTGCGACGCCATCTCGAGCGCGAGCCGCACTTCCGTCGGAAGGTTCGCGAGCACATGCCCCCACGGGCTTGGAGCTCGTCGCTTCGACAAGCGGACGTCCTGGGCCGCGTAACGCCCAAACAGCTCCGATGGTTCACTCGCGCCGCCGATGATGCGGACCGCCTCGTCCACGTCGCCGCGTTTCGCCCCCGAGCGGTTGATCGCGGGAAGCAGCTTGCCCGCGGCGCGCAGCGCGGCATCTCCACGAATCATCGTCCAGACTTCATCGCTCCCATTCAACCGCATCGCCCAGCTCGCCGGCATGCCGGCGATGTCGTGCGGCCGTCCGGATTCGAACGCGACGCGCAGCGCCCAGCTCTCGCCGTCCGGAACGATCGCGGCTTTGCCCAATTGCTTGAGACGAATGCCGACGGGCTGCGGCTGATCGGGAATCGCGATGCGCGCACGAACGCGACGCTGTTGATACAGGTTGTGCGCGGTGGTCGCGACGTTCCAGAGTCCCCAGCCGCCTCCCGCGACGATGCCCGTCGCGGGACCGGCGACGATGAACCCGGCGACGGCCGCGACGCCGGCGCCCGTCAGCACGAGATTCTTGCGACGCCGCCGGCCGAACTGGTCACCGTAGCGCCACGCCGCGATCTCCGGCCGAAGCGCGGAGCCGATGCGAACGAGCTCGAGCCCCTCGGCGATCCGCGCCAGCCCGATGTTGTCAGTCGACACGCGGAGGCGAGTATCGCGAAACAGGCGCTCGCATTCGTCGATCGCCTCCCAGCGCTCCTCGATCGGCGACAGGTTCCACCGCTCGCACTTCCGGCAGACGACCCAGAGCCGTCCCTTCGCCGCGTCGAACGCCAGCCGCCGGCCGATCGGAAAATGCTCGACCGCCTCGTTCGCGCCGAGGTTGGAATGGCAGAAAAGGCAGGTCGAATACACGCGATGTCATCCTGAGCGAAACGAAGGATCTGCTCTCTTCGCAGTTATACCGCCGCGAGCTCGCGATGGTTGCGAAAGGCCCATGCGGTATATGCAAGCATGATCAGCCCGCCGCCACCGATGGCCCACGACACCCCGACCGCGTGCGCCACGCTCCCCCCGATGAGCGATCCCGCGACCGACGAGAGCCCCACCGCGATGAAGGAGTAGGCCGCCATCATGCGCCCGCGGAGCTCGTTCGGCACGAGGCGCTGCAGGGTCGCGTTCCCCGTCGCGTTGCTGGCGATCATCGTGAAGCCGACGCCCAACAGCATCGGATACGCCAGCGCCGCGCTCCGCACGAGCGAGAACACGATGAGCATCGTCGCGTACATGAAGGCGGCCGTGAACAGAAGAATGCCCCGCCGCGTACGGTCGCCGACCGCGGCCAGCGACAGCGCCCCGGCGAGCCCGCCGATCCCCACGCACGCGAGAAGCCCGCCATATCCACCGGCGCCGAGCCCAAGCTTGTCGCGCGCGACCACCGGCATGAGCGTCAGATACGGCACGCCGAGCACGGAAAACACCGTCACGAGCCAGAGCAGCGAGGAGACCGTCGGCGTGTCGCGGACGTAGTCGATGGCCTCGCGAATGCCCTCGAGCGGCGCGATGAGGCGCTCCGGCGGGAGCCACGCCGGCAGCTGGATCATGAACAAGCCGATCAGCACGGCGATGTAGCTCAGCGCATTCACGCCGAAGCACCACGCGATGCCGAATCGCGCGATGATGATCGCGCCGATGCTCGGGCCCACGACGCGGGCGAGGTTGAATCCGCTCGAGTTGAGCGCGATCGCCCCCGGGAGGTCCTCGCGTCCGACGAGCTCGATGACCAACGACTGGCGCGCCGGGATCTCGAACGCCACGATGAGCCCGTTCGCCGTCGCCATCGTGAGCAGCCAGCCGATCGTCAGGTGGTGCGACCAGGTGAGCCACCACAACACCGACGCTTGAACGGCGAGGAGCGACTGCGCGGTCTTGACGATGCGCAGCTTGTCGGCGCGATCGACGACCACGCCGGCGTGCATCGACAACAGGAGAATGGGAAAGGACTGCGCGGCGGCGACGAGGCCGACGAGGAACGCGCTATTCGAGAGCTCTAACGCCAGCCACCCTTCGGACATCGACTGCATCCACGTGCCGATGAGCGACAGCGTCTGCCCGAACCAGAAGAGCCGGAAGTTCCGATGCCGCTGAAGAGTCTTGAACGGATTGAGGGACGCGATGTCGGGCGCTGGCACGAATGAAACGTAGCCGGTCGGGTCCTATCAGTCGCGCCCGTGAGTTTGCAAATTGAGCGACCAAATTCGTCTCACCTCCGCCACACTCGCCTCGAGGCCCGCGTGCGCCAGTCTCTCATTGTCGGCTCTGCATCGCTCGCATTCGTCGCGCTCATGCCGGCGCCGCCGGTGCCGGCGCAAACTCCGCCGCCGCAATCGCCTGCGGGCTTCGCCTGTCGTTTCGTGAAGATCGCGGCGCGCGACGGCGTCAAGCTCAATACGAGCATCTGCGAGCCCAAAGGCGACCATCCGCCGTTGCCGATCCTCATCACACGGACGCCCTACGGCATCGCCGGCGACACCGTCGTGTCACCGGCCAGCCGCTTTCTCGCCGCGGACGGCTACGTGTTCGTCACGCAGGACATCCGCGGGCGATACGGCAGTGAAGGCCAGTTCTTCATGAACCGCCCGCTCCACAATCCCGCCGACGCCAAGGGCACGGACGAGAGCACCGACACGTACGACACCGTCGATTGGCTGATCAAGAACGTGAAGAACAACAACGGCCGCGTCGGCGTGTTCGGCGTCTCGTACCCGGGCTTTCTCGCTACGATGGCCGGAATCAACCCGCATCCGGCGGTCAAGGCCATCTCGCCCCAAGCGCCGATGACCGACACCTGGATGGGCGACGACTTCTTCCACCAGGGCGCGTTTCGACTTTCCTATGGCTTCGAGTACGCGGGCGACCTCGAGCTGAGCAAGAATCAGTCAGTCCCGCTTCCCATCACGCACTGGGACACGTACGACTGGTATCTGGAGCTCGGATCGCTCGCCAACGTCGACGCGAAGTATTTTCACGGCCGCGTGCCGACGTGGACGGCGTTCATCCAGCATCCCACCTACGACGCCTATTGGCAGGCGCGCGCGGTCGAGCGCGTGCTCAAGACGCCGGCGGTTCCCACGCTCACGGTCGGCGGCTGGTGGGACCAGGAAGACCGCTGGGGTCCGCTCGCGACGTACAAGGCCCTCGAGCCGAGCGACACCAAGCATCAGAACTTTCTCGTGATGGGACCATGGAATCACGGCGGCTGGCGCAACGCGGCGCGCGCGATGCCGGTCGTCGACCCGGGCACGGCCGACGCGTACCTCCGCGACGTCGAAGCGCCGTGGTTCGCGTACTATCTGCATGACAAGGGCAAGCTGACGGAGCCCGACGCATACCTCTACGACGCGGGCACCAAACAATGGCGCTCGTTCGACGTGTGGCCGCCGAAGACGGGCGTCGCGCGGAAGCTCTATCTCCATGCGGGCGGTGTGGTCTCATTCGACGCGCCGAAAGGCGAGCTCCCGCAGTTCGACGAGTTCGTGTCCGATCCGGCGCACCCGGTGCCGTATCGTCCGCGGCCGGTCGAGCAGACCTACGACCCGCACGGCTCGCGCTGGCGCACGTGGGAGACGCAGGATCAGCGGTTCGTGCAGGGCCGTCCGGATGTGCTGACCTGGACGTCGGCGACGCTCGCGTCCGATGTCACGATCGCGGGCGACGTCATCGCCCACATCGTCGCGTCGACGACGGGCCAGGACGCGGACTGGGTCGTGAAGCTGATCGACGTCTTCCCCGACAGCATCCCGGACAACTGGCAGCAGGGCGGCTATCAGCTCATGGTGGCACACGAGATCATGCGCGGGCGGTATCGCGACGGGTTCTCGGCGCCGAAGCCGATCGCACCCAACACGCCGCTGGCCTTCACCGTCGACCTCCATCAGCAGAGCTACACGTTCAAGAAAGGCCACAAGCTGATGGTGCAGGTCCAGAGCACGTGGTTTCCGCTCTATGATCGCAATCCGCAGACGTGGGTGGCGAACATCTTCCAGGCGAAGCCCACGGACTTCAAGGCGCAGACACATCGCGTTTGGCATACGTCGGATCAGGCGTCGTACATCGCGGTGACGACGCTCAAATAGTCTGTCATCTCTTCCTTGTCATCCCGAGCTCTTTGTCGCTTGCGCTCCTCGAGGACAGGCTGCGCGAGGGATCTGCCGGTCTGTCTCCGCGCCCAATGCTCACCGACCCGATGCCCCTCCGCGCGACCTATGGCAATGTTGCCGATACTGCCGGCAGCATTGCGCCCGGATCGCGCTCGGGGCACCGGGTCGGTTCGCTTTGTCCAGTCGAGCGACGACGGTCAGCGCCGCGTGATGCGCAGCTCCACGCGCCGATTCAGCCACGTCAAATAGCGGATCAGCGTTTCGAGTGAGAAGCGCTCGAGCTTGCCGCGGCGAATCTCCATGATGCGTTGCGCGTGCGTGCGGAGCAGAGCTGCGGCCTCGTGTGCGCTCCACTCCGTGAGCAGCTCGGCCAGCGCTCTCGCGGCGTCGAGCTTGAGTTGTGGAATGGGATCGATGCGCATGTGACCACTTTGCGTGCGGCGCGCAGACGCCTGGCATCGAATTGCTGCGTCACGGATCTCGGGAGCGCGGGAGGGTCGGGGCCGACCCGCGAACCGGGGCAACATTGCCGGCAGTATCGGCAATGTTGCCATAGGTCGCGGCGAGGACGCGATCCCCCCGCGCTCCGGGGCCGGCGCGAACTGGTCCGGCCCGCGCCTTGGTGGCCGAAGTCGCACGCTCGCGGGTATCCTTCCAAAGGAGGCTCGCATGCGCTTTCACACGTACGGCAAGTACAACCCCGAGCTCGCCGACGCCATCGACCTGCAGTCGCTGCTCGACAAGCTCGCCGACTTCCTGCTGCAGTCCGGATTCGCGAACAGCGGCGACAACCAGTCGTACTACGGCTGGGACGCCGGCGACGAGAACAACCGATCGCTCGAAGCGCTCAAGCAAGCCATCCTCGACGCGCTCATGGAAAGCGGACAGTTCACGCCCGAGATGCTCGAGGCGCTCCGCGGCGGCGACGACGAGGAGGGCCAGGCCAAGCTCGCGAAGCTGCTCGACGAGCTCGTCCAGCGACTGATGGAGGAGGGCTACCTCAACCTCGAGAACGCGCCCAAGATGCCGGCCGGCCACCAGCCCGTCACCGGCCCCGGCAGTCTCGCGAAGGCCGCCGCCCGCGACGTCCAGTTCAACCTCACCGAGAAAGGCATCGACTTCCTCGGCTATAAGACTTTACGAAATCTACTCGGCTCATTAGGGAAGTCGAGCTTCGGCAGCCACGACACCGCCTACCTCGCCACGGGGATCGAGTCCGACGGGTGGAGCAAGCAGTACGAGTTCGGCGACGTGTTGAACATCGACGTCAACGAGACGCTGAAGAACTCGCTGGCGCGCACCGGCAAGATCGAAGTGCCGATGGACCTCGACTACAGCGATCTGATGGTGCGGCAGGCGGAGTACCGCTCGTCGTGCGCGACGGTGCTGATGCTCGACTGCTCGCACTCGATGATCCTCTACGGCGAGGACCGCTTCACGCCCGCGAAGAAGGTCGCGCTCGCGCTCACCCACCTGATCCGCACGCAGTTCCCCGGCGACACACTCAAGGTCGTGCTCTTTCACGACTCCGCGGAGGAGATTCCGCTCGCGACGCTGGCCACGGCGCAGGTCGGGCCATATCACACGAACACCGCGGAAGGCCTGAAGCTCGCTCGACGGCTGTTGCTCGCGCAGAAGAAAGACATGCGGCAGATCATCATGATCACCGACGGCAAGCCCAGCGCGCTGACGATGCCGAATGGGCAGATCTACAAGAACTCGTTCGGGCTCGACACCACCGTCATCGCGCAGACGATTCGCGAGGTCGCGAACTGCCGGCGCGCCGGCATCATGATCAACACGTTCATGCTCGCCCGCGACCGCACGCTCGTCGAGTTCGTGAAGCGCGTATCGGAGATCAGCCGCGGCAAGGCGTACTTCACGTCGACGATGACGCTCGGCCAGTTCATCCTGATGGACTTCCTCAAGCGGAAGACCAAAAAGGTGAGTTGAGCGCTGCAAGGCGATCAACTCATCCTGAGCGCAGCGAAGGATCTGTTGTTCACGGCAGCAGATCCCTACGTCGCTGGCGCTCCCAGGGCCTTCGCCGCGCTCAGGATGACGGCCATCTGCGCGCTCGTCGTCGCCGGCTGTAACGGAGGAAGCATGACCGCGCCTCCCGATTCGGGCACGCCGCCAGGGTCCACGACGTCCTTCGCCGGATTCGACATCGGCGTCTATCCGGGCGACGCCGCAATGCGCGCCTGGTTGCGACCGGCGTCGCCGTACTACTGGGCCGGCTACTACCTCGCTGCTCCCTGTCACCGCGACACCACGTTCACCGGCAGATACTCCACGCTCGCGGCGATGGGTTGGGGAATCACCGCGATCTACGTCGGACAGCAGGACTGGACGCAGATTCCTGCTCCGCCGCCGATCGAGTCTGCACGGGCGAGCAGCGCGTCGACCGCCGCCGTCTGCTCGGCGTCGCTGCTCAGCGCGAGCCAGGGCCTCATCGAAGCGGCTGACGCAGTGCTGAAGATGAGCGCCGATCAGTTCCCCGTGCTCAGCACGGTGTTCCTCGACGTCGAGTTCGTCTCGACCGTGACGCCCGCGCTGCTCGACTACTATCGCGCGTGGATCCGCGGTGTGCTCACCGACGGACGGTATTCGCCCGGCGTGTACGCGGCGAAATCGAACGCGACGACGCTGTACGACGCCGCGCTCGACGAATTCCGCGCCGCGGGGCGAACCGACACGCCGCCGTTCTGGATCGCGAGCAGTGCCGGGTTCACCACGGTCGCTCAACCCGCGGACGTCGGCCTGAGCTTCGCCACCGCATGGCAAGGCATGTTCGACGTGACGCAGTCATGGGCCGGCGTAACGCTCACGATCGACGTCAACGTCGCGTCGAGCAAGTCGCCGAGCACGCCGCCGGTCGTCGTGGCCGCGGCGGCGACGCGACGCTGAATCCCTCAGACCGTCGTCGAGTCTAAATCTCTCGAAGAAGAATTCGGCGCAGCACCGCGGTATCGAGGTTGCCGCCGCAAAAGATGATGCCGACGCGCTTGCCGGCGAGCTTGGGCGCCAGCTTACACAGGCCGGCGAATCCCATCGCGCCCGCGCCTTCGACGAGATTGTGCGTCACTGAGAGAATCGTCCGCAAGCTCTCGGCGATCTCCGCGTCGGTCACGGTGACCATGTCCGCGAGACCGGACAACAGAGCGGGGAACGTCAGCTCGTACGTCACGCGAGTCGCGACGCCATCGGCGAAGGTGTCGACGCTCGGCGCGGTGAGGCGTTCCCGGGCGTGCCACGAATCATGGAGCGTCGGAGCGCCGGCGGCCTGAATGCCGTACACCTCGACGCCCGGCGCGATCTCGCGCGCGACAGTCATCGCGCCCACCGCCTGAGATCCGCCGCCGACGGCGATCACGATCGCGTCCAGCCGCGGATCTTCCTCCAGGATCTCGAGCGTCATCGTCCCCGCGCCGGCGATGATCCGCGGATCGTTCGTCGAGTGCGCGAGCACGCGGCCGTGCTGCGCGCACAGGCGCTCCATGACCTGAACGGCCTCGTCGTAATCGCGCCCCTCCTCGACCACCGTCGCGCCGAGCGCCCGCATCGCGGCGTTCTTTTCCGGGTTGTTTCCGGCCGGGACGCAAATGGTCGCCGCGACATCGAGCATTCGTCCGCCGAACGCGATCCCCTGCCCGTGATTCCCCGTCGACGCGGCGACCACGCCGCGCTTTCGTTCGGCCGAGCTGAGCGCCGTCATGAACGACAACCCGTTCCGAATCTTGAACGAGTTCGTCGGCTGGTGATTCTCGTGCTTCACGACGACCTCGATCCCGTGGCCGGCGATCTCGCCGAGCTGCGGATATGCGCGCAGCGGCGTCGGCGGCAGATAGCCGCTGATCCGCGTGCGCGCGGCTTGAATGTCGTCGAACGTGATCGGCAAGTCGGTCGCTGGTCGCGACGAAACAGTCGTCGTCATGCTCGGATCAACTCCGCGTTAGTCCCGTGGTGATGAGCAGCGCCGTCACGCCGACGATTCCGGCGCCGATCAACAGCTCGAACACGACGCTCCGCTTGAAGCGGAACCCCGTGTCGTCCGTCCATTCGGGGATCACGGCGGTGCGCCAGTGGAAGAACCCGAACCCGAGCAGCGCGGCGGCGAATGCCATCTTGATGAGCAGGATGCGTCCGTACGCGCTCGTCCAGAACACCGTCGGTTGTCCAAGCCGGTACCAGGCGACGCCGATCGCCGCGATCGCCGTCACGAGCACGATGGCGACGCATTCGACGGCGGCCCGGTGATAGGAACGGATGAGCTGCTGCGACAGTTGCGTGCCGCCGCCGTCGGCGCGTTTCGTCGCGACCAGGCCGCAGAGCACGACCGCCGCCAATCCGCCAAGCCATCCGCCGGCGCCCAACACATGCGCGACGTCGACGGCCGCGGCGAACGGAACGTTGCTCGACGCGGCCGGATGTCCGGTGAGTCCCAGGCTGAACACGACCGCGACCACGCCGATACCCGCGATGAACCATCCCGTTCGTCCTGAGCGCGCGACCATCAATCCGAGGAGCGTGAGCAGCGCGCCGGCCGCGCCGACGAGCCACCCGGCACCCCATTTGGTTTCGCGAACGACCGTGATCATCGCGGCAACGCGCGCGGTCGATGCGGTGGGCAAGAGGTCCGCCTGCGCCGATAATCGCCAGAGCGTCGTCACGACGAACAGGAACAGCACGGCGTTCGCCAGCCGGCGCGTTCGGTCGTTCACTTCGCTCGCCACTTCTTTCGGCAATTGAGCGCGCGGGACGACGAAGAGCGTAAACACGACGGTGCCAACGAGCGTCAACACCGCGACGAGGTCGGCCCACCGTATCGCCGTCGACATGGTCGTCGTCGGCGCTGTTTCCAGAACGACGTTGGACGCCGGGCGGCGGAGGGCATGCGCCGTGTCGACGGTCGCCATCGTCGCGTGCCCCGCCACGGCGACCATGAACGAGTACGCACCGGAAGTCGGGTGGCCGTCGTCGGCGGCCGTTCGCCACTGCACGGTGTACCGCCCGTTCGCGAGTGGCGCCGAGATCGGCGCGGTCAGCGCTGCCGGGTCACCCGCCAGCTTCGCGATGGCCCCGAGGGATACGGGCAGCCCCGCCGAATCGAGGAGACGCAGCGTGGAGAACTTGAGCTCGGGTCGCTCCGAGAACCACAACGTCAACGATCCCGGCGCGGTCGTGAGCGTCGAGTCGGCCGATGGCGTGCTGCGCACGAGTCGCGCGTGCGCGAACAAGAGCGCCGGCGTGGCAATGACCGCAGCCGTCGCCAGAGCTACGGCGGTCGCACGAAGACGGGGAGAAGTACGCACGACCTCAAAATGGGCCGCGAGCGCCCCATTGTCATCCCGAGCTCGATAACTGTCCCTAGATTGCGCTCCGACGAATGCCGAAATCCATCGATCCCGTCGTCGGACGCGCCTTCGGCCGAATGCTGAGGGCCTGGTATCGCCGCAACGCGCGCGATTTGCCGTGGCGCCGCACACGCGACGCCTACCACATCCTGGTCTCGGAGCTGATGCTCCAGCAGACGCAGGTCTCGCGCGTCGTCACGCGCTACGGTGAGTTTCTCGAGCAGTTCCCGACGCTCGGCGACGTCGCCCGCGCGCGCCCCGGTCGCGTCATGGAAGCGTGGGAAGGACTTGGCTACTACGCCCGCGCTCGAAACCTCCATCGGCTGGCTCGGACAGTCACGAGCAATGCGAGCCGCCCCGACGAGCCGCTACCCTCTCAGCCGGAGGCGCTTCGCGCGCTGCCGGGAATCGGAGCCTATACAGCCGGCGCGGTCGCGTCGTTTGCATATGAGCGACGCGCGGCGCTCGTCGATACGAACGTCGCGCGCGTCATCAAGCGGGTCTTCGCGCCGCGAGTGGACGTGAAGAGCACGAAAGGTCAGCGGGCGATCTGGGAGATCGCCGGCGCGCTGCTGCCGAGAACGGGACGCGCCACGTGGACGCACAACCAGGCGCTGATGGAGCTCGGGGCGCTCGTCTGTACGGCTCGCGTCGCCCATTGCGGTCGCTGCCCCGTCCGGTCCGTCTGTCGATCGGCGCCGAAACCGCGAGGCGCTCCCCCGACGTAGGGACCTTCGTTGGACTCAGCCTGGCTGTACAATAGGAGGTACCGTGGATCGCCTGCTTTTGGATGACGTCTTCCTCTTCGTCTCGATCATCGTCGGGATGGGATGCCTGACGGGAATCATCGTGACGCTGCTCAAGCGCCGAGGAAGGGCGCTGCCGTCCGATTTGACCGGTCGTCTGGACGACATCGTCAACCGTCTCAACCGGCTCGATACGTCGGTCGACACCATCGCCGTGGAGGTCGAGCGGATCTCGGAGGCCCAGCGGTTCACCGCGAAGGTGCTGGCGGATCGTTCCGGCGCGGGCGTACTCCCTGAGCGCGGCCGAACCGGTACGACGCCGCACTGAGGTCGAGCCGAGCGGCCGCCGTTGCGACAACCTATGGGGATGTAGATTTCCAGCCACGCGAGGCGGGGCACGCGCTCCGCCCGAGATTCCCCAGGGAGAAACGACAGCATGGGCAACACGCCGCCATCCGGCGAGCTACGGACGACCGGCACGCTCGAGATCAAGGACTCGCGTACCGACAAGGGCTACTCCGTTCCGATTCTGCAGGGCGGCGTCGAGGGCGATACCGCGGCGCGCGCCATGGATCTTCGCCAGATCAAGACGACGCCCGAAGAGTTCGGGCTGATGACGTACGATCCGGCGTTCATGAACACGGCATCGTGCAAGAGCGCGATCACGTTCATCGACGGCGACAAAGGCATCCTCCGGTACCGAGGTTATCCGATCGAGCAGCTCGCCGAAAATGCGACGTTCCTCGAGGTCGCGTGGTTGCTGCTCAACGGCGAGCTCCCCACTCAGGCCGAGTACGGTGGATGGGTGCGCGACATCACCTATCACACGTACGTCCATGAGAACATCAAGACGTTTCTCCAGGGCTTCCGGTACGATGCGCATCCGATGTCGATGCTCACGTCGGCGGTCGCGGCGCTGTCGTCGTTCTATCCCGAAGCCAAAGCGATTCACGATCCGCAGCAGCGGCACATCTCGATCATTCGCCTGCTCGCGAAGCTCCCGACGCTATCGGCCTTCTGCTATCGGCACGTGAAGGGCCTGCCCTTCATCTATCCGGACAACGATCTGAGCTACGTCGAGAACTTCCTGTCGATGGTGGCGCGGATGTCCGAGTCGAAGTACGAAGGGAATCCCGTGTTCGTGAAGGCGCTCGAGATTCTGTTCATTCTGCATGCCGATCACGAGCAGAACTGCTCGACGAGCGCGGTCCGTGCCGTCGGCTCATCGCACGTCGATCCGTTCTCGGCGGTCGCCGCCGGCATCGCGGCGCTGTACGGTCCCCTCCACGGAGGCGCGAACGAGCAGGTGCTTCGGATGATCAACGAGATCGGCCATCCGAAGAACGTCCCCGGCTTCATCGACGAGGTGAAGGCCGGCAAGGGCAGCCGTTTGATGGGCTTCGGCCACCGCGTCTACAAGAGCTACGATCCTCGCGCGAAGATCGTGAAGAAGCTGGCCGACGAAGTCTTCAAGCAGGTCGGCATGGACAAGGATCTCGAGATCGCGCTCAAGCTCGAGGAGGTCGCGCTGTCCGACGACTACTTCGTCTCGCGCAAGCTGTACCCCAACGTCGACTTCTACACTGGTCTGATCTACCGGTCGATGGCCTTCCCCACCGAGTTCTTCACGGTGCTGTTCGCCGTGGCGCGCACCGCGGGCTGGTTGTCGCAGTGGCAGGAGATGCTCAACGACAAGGAGCAGAAGATCGCGCGGCCGCGGCAGATCTACGTCGGCTACGGCGAGCGGCCATACAAGAGCCAGCTCACGAATCGATTCCCGAGCGCGAAGAAGGACGCATTGACCAAATAGCAGGAACCGGGAGCGACCCCGAAGGGCTCGTCATGGCCGACCAGGCGGTGACGAGCCTTTTCATTTTCGGCCCGCTTCCCTCTTTCCGCTTCCGACTTCCCGCACGATCTCCCATTCCTTCGCCGTGACGGGTTGCACCGACAGCCGTCCTAGTCGCACCAGCGCCATGTTCTCGAGACCTTTCGTCTTCTTGATCTCGTCGAGCGTGACCGGTCGTGGAAGCGCTTCGACGGCGCGCAGGTCCACCATGAACCACGTCGGCTCGTCCGGTTTGCTCTTCGGGTCGAAGTGTGGGTCCTTCGGATCGAGCGCCGTCGAATCCGGATAGGCCTCACGAGTGACCTCGGCAACTCCGACAATGGCCGAGGGTACCACGCTGGAGTGATAGAAGAAGACGAGGTCGCCGGTCTTCATCGCGCGCAGGTGATTGCGCGCGGCGTAATTCCTCACACCGTCCCACTGGGTGCCCTTCTTGCGAGCGGCGATGAGGTCGTCGAAGGAGAAGACGTCGGGCTCGGACTTGACGAGCCAGAATTGTGGCGAGGCCATGGCGGAAAGAACGGTTGGGGAACGGGCGCGGTTTAGCTCTTAATCGTATGAGGACCTTCGCGGTCGCGCGAGCCAAGCGTCTCCTTCGGGTGATCGCCGCCCTGTGTTCCGGCGTGGCGCCGGCGGCGCTTGCCCAGAACGCCGCGACCACGTTGGCCTATCCAGCGTCGCCCAGGGGCGCTCAGGTCGATGACCTCGGCGGCTTTCGCGTCGCCGACCCATATCGGTGGCTGGAATCACTCGCGTCGCCGCAGGTTCGGAGCTGGATTGCCGCACAGAACGCGCTGACCGAGGCCTTTCTCGCGCAGGCGCCGCGACGAAAAGAGATCCGCGACCGGCTCACCGCCGAGAGCTATCCCAAGGTCGGCGCGCCCTTCTCGGCCGGAGAGCGGATGTTCTTCTACGCGAACGGCGGGCTGGAAAACCAGCCGACGCTCTACGTCCGCGATCGGCCGGAGCTCCCGGCCCGGGTATTGATCGATCCCAACGCGTTCTCGAACGAGGGCCTGATCGCGATCGTCGATCAGGTGCCGTCGCCCGACGGCAAGTACCTCGCCTACAGCGTGTCGACCCTCGGGGCGTCCGCGGGCATCGTGCGGATCCGCGACGCGAAGACCGCGCAGGACCTGGGCGACGAAGTGCGCGACGTCAAGGATTCGAGCATCGCGTGGACGCGCGACGAGCGCGGGTTCTTCTACGTCAGACGGCCGCCGGGCGCGCGGCCGGTCATCCTCTATCACCGCGTGGGCCGCACGCAGGCAAGCGACCAGGTCATTTATGAGAACGCTGATCGGCCGGACTGGGAGTACGGCGTTCGGGTCAGCGACGACGGCCAGTATCTCCTGATCGACGTCCGGTCCGGGTCGGAGCTGAACAACCGGCTGTACCTGATCGATCTCGACAATCCGGGCCGCCCGAATCTCCGCGCGCCGCTCGTGAAACTGTTCGACACCAACGACGCGCTCTACGAGTTCGTGGCCAACAGCGGGCCGGTGTTCTATCTCCGCACGACGAAGAGCGCGCCGCGCGCCCGACTCGTGGCCGTCGACATCAACACGCCCGACCCGAACCGGTGGACGACGGTGCTGCGCGAGACGTACGACCCGCTCGTGGCGGTGGTTCGCGTCGACGATCGATTCGTGGCACATCGGCTCCACGACGCGCACTCGGTGCTCGAGCTGTACGCGCTCGACGGCGGCAGCCGCGGCGCGGTACAGCTCCCGGGCGTCGGAACCGTCAGCGAGCTCCGTCCGCGCGCGGAGAATCGCGAGCTGTACTTCACGTACAGCTCCTTCCTCGTGCCGCCGGCGCCGTACCGCTACGACTTCGACGCGCGGAATCTCATCTCCTATGGCGACGTCCGTGCCGACACGACGCTCGCCAAGTTCGAGACGACCCAGCTCTTTTTCACGAGCAAGGACGGCACGCGCGTGCCGATGTTCATCACGGCGCGGCGTGGGATCACGCTGGATGGCACACACGCGACGCTGCTGACGGCCGGCGGCGGCTTCAACACTTCGATGACGCCGGTCTACTCACCCGACGTGGCGACGTGGCTGCAGCTTGGTGGGATCTACGCCGTCGCCAACGTGCGGGGAGGCGGTGAGTACGGACGCGCGTGGCACGACTCGGCGGCCGGCCCCAAAAAGCAAATCGCGGTCGACGACTTCATCGCGGCCGCCGAATTCCTGGTCAGCCAGCGCTACACGCGGCCGCCGCTTCTCGGCACGACGGGACGTGGCCACGCGGGGCTCGTGGTCGCCGCGGCGATCACGCACCAGCCTGGCTTGTTCGGCGCCGCCGTGATCGACGACGGTCTGTTCGACATGGTACGGTTTGCTCGACTGAACGGGGGCCCAAGCTGGGCGGCAGAGTACGGTTCGCCGGAACGCGACTCCGACCTCCGTGCGCTCATCGATTACTCGCCACTCCAGGCCGCCGCGACGGGCGGCGCCCATCCGCCGGTTCTGCTGACCGTGGCCGATCATGACGACGTCATTTCACCCGCGCACGGCTACAAGCTCGCGGCGGCTCTGCAGCACGCGGAGCCGCCTGGTATCGCGCTGCTGCGCGTCGACTACGACATCGGCTTCGGCCCAGGACTTCCGACGTCGAAGGTGCTCGCGCGCGACGCCGACCGCCTGACCTTCCTCGCGACCGTCTTGCACCTCGGTCGCTGACTTCGTCGCCTTGATGCCGTTCGACCAGCCGGTCACTTTACGCGGATGAGCATGCTCGCCAGCTACGGCGCCTTTATCGGGATCGTGCGGTCCGTGTTGTTCTACGTGGCGCTGGTCGTGGCCGCGGTGTGCGTCTTCGACTGGGCCGTTCGCACGCGGCGCATCAATCCGTTCAACCGAGTCGCGCGCTTCTTCCGAGGCCGCATCGAGCCCCTGATGCAGCCGGTCGAACGCGTGGTCGTGCGCGCCGGCGGCCTCCCGTCGGCGGCGCCGTGGTGGACGCTCGCCGCGGTGGTAGTCGGCGGGATTCTGCTCATCAGCCTTCTGCAACTGCTCGGAGGAGCTCTCGCGCAGGTCATCTTCGGGCTCGCTGAGCCGAAGCAGCTCCCGCTGCTGCTTGTTTCCTGGGCGTTTTCGATCCTCAAGTTCGCGCTGTTGGTGCGCGTCCTGTCGTCCTGGCTTCCGATTTCGCCACATTCGAAATGGATTCGGTGGTCGTTCGTTCTCACCGAGTGGATGATCGCGCCGCTCCGCCGAGTGATTCCGCTCGTCGGCATGTTCGACATCACGCCGATCGTCGCCTGGATACTGCTCATCATCGTGCAGCGGCTGTTCGGCATTCCGTGAAGCAGGGCTCGGGCCCCCTCGACGTCCGGGAAGAGCGTGGCCGAGTTCGCTTCTCGGTTCGTGTACAACCGAGAGCGTCGACAGACGCGGTGGTCGGGATTCACGGCACGGCGCTCAAAATCCGCTTGACGGCACCGCCGGTCGAAGGCGCGGCGAACGAGCGTCTTGTGAATTTTCTTTCCGACATCTTCGCAGTGCCGCGTCGTGCGATTAAGATTCTCGCCGGGGAAAGCTCTCGAACGAAAATCGTCGAGATCGAGGGAGTCACGGAACGCGATGTGTACCGACTCGCCCAAGACACCGATCGCTGATCCCGGAAACCATGCCGCAGATTCTTTTGGTCGGCAGCGAGCTGCCGTTACTCGAGGGCTTGTCCCAATCCTTCGCGGCACTCGGCTTTGCACCAATCGTCGCGCAATCGCTCCACGAGGCACGTGAAGTCGCCGCCGCGCACGCGCCCCTCGTCGCCGTCGTCAGTCGTCGGCTGGCGGCCGAGTCGAGCGCCGACACGTTGAGCATTCCGCTATCGGCCGGCGGCGCGCTGGTGCTCTACTCGACCGGTCGCGTGGATCCCGTGACTCTTTCGCCGACGATGCAGCGGTCGGTGCTCGCGGATCTGACGCTGCCCCTGGAGCGCAACCGCCTCATGGCGCTCGTGCAGCACCTCGAGGATCGCGCTCGGGCAACCGGACGCGGCGGCTCGACGGAAGATGAGTCTCGGCCGGGCCACTAGAGCGGCAGACCTGGCCCGGAACGTTCTGTCCAATTGCCGGTGACCGGGTAGGGTGCTAGACTGTCATCTACAATAGATCGTGGCGATTTCCGGCAACTTGCGGCCACGTAAAACATTCCGCTAAAGCGCCAGCCCGAGCGCTTGCGTTGCGGGCATTTTTTCTTTGGAACGACCATCGATGTCGCACACCAGCGCTTCCCCGCCTCGCCCACTCATTGGCGTTGACCAGCCGGCGAGCGCCTATCTGTCCGCCCTGGCTGACCGCGTCCTCGTCTTCGACGGCGCCATGGGGACGAACATTCAGCTGCACCATCCCACGGCCGAAGACTTCGGCGGCAAGTCGCTCGAGGGCTGCAACGACCACCTCGTGCTCACCCGCCCCGACATCATTCAGTCCATCCACGAGTCGTTCCTGGCCGTCGGATGCGACGTCGTCGAGACCTGCACCTTCCAGTCGACGCCGCACCGGCTGCGCGAGTGGGGCATCGAGCCCAAGACCCGCGAGCTGAACGTCGCCGCCGCGCGGCTCGCGCGCGCGGCATGCGACAAGTACTCGACGCCCGACAAGCCGCGGTTCGTCGCGGGGTCGATCGGCCCGACAGGACTGCTGCTATCGAGCAGCGATCCCGTTCTGTCGAACACGACCTTTGCCGAGCTCGAGGAGAACTACTACATCCAGGCGAAGTACCTGGTCGAGGGCGGCGTCGACGTTCTGCTCGTCGAAACCGCGCAGGACATCCTCGAGGTAAAAGCAGCCGTCGCCGGCTTCGAGCGGCTGTTCGCCGAGCTCGGCCGCCGAGTCGCGGTGCAGGCGCAAGTCACGCTCGACACGAGCGGCCGCATGCTGCTCGGCACCGACATCGCGAGCGCCATGACGACGCTCGAGGCGCTGCGCATCGACGTGATCGGACTCAACTGCTCCACGGGTCCCGAGCACATGCGCGAGCCGATCCGGTATCTCGCCGGCAACTCGACGCGCCCGGTCTCGTGCATCCCGAACGCTGGCCTTCCGCTCAACACCGGCACCGGCGACGCCGTCTATCCGCTCGAGCCGGCGCCGATGGCCGCCATGCTAGGCGAGTTCGTCGAGCAGTTCGGCGTGCGGATCGTCGGTGGGTGCTGCGGGACGAGGCCGGAGCATCTGGAGGCGATTGCTGGCGCGGGTCAGTGGTCGCCGCAGTCATCCTCTGCGCAGCGACAGCGAGCGGAGGATCTACTGTCGCGGTCGCGGACCAAGCCACGCGCGCAACGACAATAGATCCTCCGGGCGCTTCGCGCCCAGAGGATGACAGCACCCCCGGCGCCAAGCACGGATCAAAGGTCCCCCGCGCATCCTCCGCCATGCGCGCAATGGACTTCGACCAGAACCCGAAGCCGCTTCTCATCGGCGAGCGCGTCAACGCTCAGGGCTCACGGAAGGTGAAGCGGCTGCTGCTCGCCGAGGACTACGAGGCGATCGGCGACGTCGCGCGCGAGCAGGTGGAGTCGGGCGCGCACGTGCTCGACGTCTGCGTCGCCGTCACCGAGCGCGCCGACGAAGCCGAGCAGATGGCGAAGGTCGTCAAGCTGATCTCGATGACCGTCGAAGCGCCGATCATGATCGACTCCACCGAGGCGAGCGTCATCGCGCGCGCGCTGGAGGCGATTCCCGGCCGCGCGATCATCAACTCCATCAACATGGAGAATGGCCGCGAGCGCATCGACAAGGTCGTGCCGATCGCCAAGAAGCACGGCGCGGCACTCGTCGCGCTGACGATCGATCCGATCGGCATGGCCAAGACGCGCGAGCGAAAGCTCGAGGTCGCGAAGAAGATCTACGACATCGTCGTGGATGAGTACGGACTGAATCCGAACGATCTCATCTACGACGACTTGACGTTCACGCTCGCGACGGGCGACGCCGAGTGGATCGACTCCGCCGTCGAGACGATCGAAGGCATCCGCCTGATCAAGCGCGAGCTGCCCGGCGTCTTCACCAGCCTCGGCGTGTCGAATGTGAGCTTCGGGCTCGCGCAGGAAGCGCGCGCCGTGCTCAACTCGGTCTTCCTCCACCACTGCGTGGAGGCGGGCCTCGACATGGCGATCGTCAACCCGGCCCACGTGCAGCCGTACGCCGAGATTCCAGCGGACGAACGCGCGCTGGCGGACGAGCTCGTGTTCAACCGCCGGCCCGACGCGCTGCAGCGGTTCATCGAGCACTTCGAAGGAAGAAAGGGAGACGCAGGCGCCGCCGTCGAAAAGGAAGATCCGACGGCCGGCATGACGACCGACCAGAAGGTGCACTGGATGGTCGTCCACCGGAAAAAGGATGGGATCGAAGCCGCGCTCGACGAAACGGGCGTCCGCGAACACCCCGTGCGCGTGCTGAACGAAGTCCTGCTGCCCGCGATGAAGGAAGTCGGCGACAAGTTCGGCGCGGGCGAGCTGATTCTTCCGTTCGTGCTGCAGTCCGCCGAGGTGATGAAGAAGGCGGTCAAGCACCTCGAGCAATTCCTCGAGCGCGCGGAAGGCTACACGAAGGGCCGCGTCGTGCTCGCGACGGTGTACGGCGACGTGCACGACATCGGCAAGTCGCTCGTCAACACGATTCTCTCGAACAACGGCTACACCGTCTACGATCTCGGCAAGCAAGTTCCGGTGAACACGATCGTCGAGAAGGCGCTCGAGGTGAACGCCGACGCGATCGGGCTCTCGGCGCTGCTCGTGTCGACGTCGAAGCAGATGCCGCTGTGCGTGCAGGAGCTCGACCGCCGCGGGCTCACGCTGCCCGTGCTCATCGGCGGCGCGGCGATCAATCGGCGGTTCGGCCGCCGCGCGCTGTTCGTCGACGGCGATCGCACCTACGGCCCGGGCGTGTTCTACTGCAAGGACGCGTTCGAAGGCCTGGAGACGATGGACCGCCTGCAGGACCGCGACACGCGCTCGTCGTTCGTGGCGAAGCTCATTCAGGACGCGCTCGACGACAAGTTCCTGCACACGAACGTCGGCAAGGACATTCGATCGGGAACGGAGAGCGGCGAACGGAGCGCGGTGACAGCCGACAACCCGGTGCCCGCGGCTCCGTTTTTCGGCACGCGCGCGCTCGACATCCCGATCGACGAAGTGTTCTCGCTTCTCGACCTCGACGAGCTGTATCGCCTCCAGTGGGGCGGCCGAGGGTCAGGACCCGAGTTCGACGAGATGGTCCGCAAGGAGTTCGAGCCGACGCTCGCGCGACTCAAGGAGTCGGCGAAGTGCGACGGCTGGCTCGAGCCGCGCGCGATCTACGGCTTCTTCCCCGTGCAGACGCGGGGAAATGACCTGATCGTCTACGAGCCCGATGCGTACACAAAGGATGGCACGACGACCGAGCTCGCGCGCTTCCACTTCCCGCGGCAGGAGGGACGCGAGCGCCTCTGCATCGCCGACTATTTCCGCTCGACGGATTCGTCGGACGTCGACGTCGTCGCGTTCCAGATCGTCACCGTCGGCGACGTCGCCACGGAGCGCTTCCAGACGCTCCAATCGAACAACGAGTACACCGAGGCGTTCTACGTCCACGGCCTCGCGGTCGAAACCGCGGAAGCCGTCGCCGAATGGCTCCATCGCAAGCTGCGTCATGACCTCGGCGTTCCTGCTGGCCAGGGAAAGCGGTACTCGTGGGGGTACGGCGCATGTCCGGATCTCGAAGACCATGCACAGCTCTTCAGGATCGTGCCGGCCGAACGTGAGCTGGGCATATCGCTCACGACCGCGTTTCAGCTCATTCCCGAACAGAGCACCGCGGCGATCATCGTTCACCACCCACAGGCGAAGTACTACGCCGTCCGCGGTGAAGGCGCGCGATGAACGCGACGCTGGAGCGTCTGCTCGATCCCCAGGCGATCATCGTCTTCGATGGCGCGATGGGCACGATGCTCTACAGCAAGGGCGTGTTCATCAATCAGTGCTACGATGAGCTGAACCTGCGCGCGCCCGAGATGGTCGGCGAGATCCACCGGCAGTACGTCGACGCCGGCGCCAACGTGATCGAGACGAACAGCTTCGGCGCGAACCGCATCAAGCTGACGCAGTACGGGTTGCAGGATCAGGTGCGCGAGCTGAATCGCGCCGCCGCGAGCGTCGCGAGAAAGGCCGCCCGCGACCGGGCGCTCGTCGCCGGGGCGCTCGGGCCCCTTGGCGTGCGCCTCGAGCCGTACGGACCGACGAGCAAGGACGAAGCGCGCGCGGTGTTCCAGGAGCAGATCGAGGGACTGACCGAAGGCGGCGTCGATCTGATCATCATCGAGACGTTCTCGGATCTCGAGGAGATCGAGCAGGCGATTCTCGCCGCGCGCGCGGTCAATCCGGGAATGCCTGTGATCGCGCAGATGACGATCGGCGAAGATGGACGGACGCCGTACGGTGCATCGCCCGAAGACGTCGTGCGCGTCCTCGATCGATGGGGCGCGGACGTCATCGGGCTCAATTGCTCGGTCGGGCCGCAGGCGATTCTCGAGTGCATCGAGAAGATGGCGCCGCTCTCGCAGCGCAAGCTGAGCGCGCAGCCGAACGCCGGAATGCCGCGCGACGTGAGCGGACGGCGCATGTACATGGCCAGCCCCGAGTACATGGCGACCTACGCGCGCCACCTCGTGCAGGCCGGCGCGAAAATCATCGGCGGCTGCTGCGGCACGACGCCCGAGCACATTCACGCGATGGTCGAGGGCATTCGGCCGTTGACGCCTCGACTGGCGGGAAGCGGGAAGAGGGACGCGGGAGGCGGGGCGGCGACAGCTACGGTGACGTCACCCGAGGCCGAAGAAACGCTCGGCGTTGAACCCGTCTCATTTGCCGAGCGGTCGCGCTGGGCCGCGAAGCTCGCGCGCGGACAGTTCGTCTCGTCGGTCGAGATCGTGCCGCCGCGCGGCGTGGACGCCACACGCATGCTCAACGACACCGCGCGGCTCAAGACCGCTGGCGTCGACGCCGTGAACGTGCCCGACGGACCACGTGCGCAGAGCCGCATGGGCGCGCTCATGACGAGCGTGCTGATCGAGCAGCAGGTCGGCATCGAGACCGTCACCCACTACGCCTGTCGCGACCGCAACCTCCTCGGCATGCTGAGCGATTTGCTCGGCGCGTCCGCGGTTGGACTTCGCAACCTGCTCGTCGTCACCGGCGATCCGCCGAAGATGGGCCCCTACCCCGACGCGACCGCGGTCTTCGACGTGGACGCGATCGGTCTCACGAACCTCGTCAGCCACCTCAACCGTGGTCTCGATCCTGGCGGAAACGCGATCGGCCAACCGACGCGCTTCGCGATTGGTGTGGGCGTCAACCCGGTTTCGATCGATCCCGACCACGAGCTCCGCCGCTTTTTCTGGAAGGTCGAAGCGGGCGCCGAGTTCGCGATCACGCAGCCCGTGTTCGACGCGGCACAGCTCGAGCGGTTTTTCGAGCGCGTGGGCGCGTCGCACATCCCGATCATCGCCGGCATCTGGCCGCTCGTCTCCGTCCGAAACGCAGAGTTCCTCGCGAACGAAGTGCCTGGCGTGTCGGTGCCGAATGCCATCATCGCGCGCATGCGCGCGGCGAACGAGAAATCCAAGGAGCACGCGGTCGCCGAAGGCATCGCCATCGCGCGCGAGATGCTCACTCGGATCCGACCGCTCGTTCAGGGAATTCAGGTGTCCGCGCCATTTGGAAAAGTTGAATTGGCGCTCGAGGTGTTCGCCGATACATTGTGAGATGCCCTACTGGGCAACTCCTGAGTTCCGGCCGCGCCTCGTCATCGACGACGTCGGCGCCGAATGGGAAGTCTACGACGAGGCGACCTGGAGCCTCGAGCTCGCTCTCGATTGGGAAGTGCTGCCGCAAAGCGACAAGCCCGGCTTGATCTTCTCGTCGAAGCGCGATCGGCGCCGCCTTTGGCCCTGCCCGAAGAACTGGAAGTCGATGTCCGATCAGGAGCTGCTCGCATTGCTCGGGAAATCGCGATCGCTCCACTGACCGCGAGAGGCGGTTGCCACTGGGCAGGGTCCTAGATTTCGACATGGCTACTTCATCTCGACCCCGCGCTCGTCGCGGCGCGCGTGTCGTCGCGCTTCGGGCGGCAGCGTACTTCCTGGCGGCATGGGGGACGCTCGCGCTGCTCGCCGCTGGTTCGTTTCCGGGCGCCGCCATCGTCGTGCTCGGCCTCGCGGCATACAGCACGCTGCCCTTGCTGGTCTATCTCCGCTGGCGCGGCTGGCCGTTCTATCCCGGCGCCGCGTTTCGGCTCGTCGTCGTGCGACCGTTCCTGTACGCGAACCTCTTGCTCCCGTTGGTCGCGGGCGCGGGCGTGATCGGCGCACTCGCCGGTGCACCATTCGGCCGCGCGCTCCTGTTTGGACGCATCGCCGCGATCGCGGTGCTCGGCGCCATGGGTCTCGTGCTCGTCGCCGGCTATGTCGGGTCGCGGTGGCTCGTCGTCCGTCGCGTCGACGCCTTCGTGCCCGACCTTCCCGCGAGCTTCGACGGCCTTCGCATCGCGCAACTGTCCGACCTGCACGTCGGGCCGCACACGTCGCGCAAGTTCCTTCGCCGGGTCGTCGAGACCACGCACACCCTGGCGCCCGATCTCATAGCCGTCACCGGTGACCTCGTCGACGATCGCGCGGAAGACGTTCGCATCTATGCCGACGTGCTCGGGAATCTCGACGCGGCACTCGGCGTGTTCATGATCCCGGGCAATCACGACGTGTACGCGGGCTGGGACGACGTCGAGCGCGGGCTTCGCGCCGCCGACATCGGAACGCTGCTCGTGAACGAAGCGCGATTGATCCGTCGAGGAACCGATACGATCGCCGTCGTCGGCACCGGCGATCCCGCGGGCGGACGCCGTGGCGCGTCGAGCGCGGCGCCCGACATCGACCGCGCGTTGGCGAACGTGCCGGTGGACACGACCGTCATCGCGTTCGCGCACAATCCGGCGCTGTGGCCATCGCTCGCGTCGCGCGGCGTGGCGCTCACGCTCAGCGGCCACACGCACTGGGGCCAGTTCGCCCTGCCGCGATTGGGCTGGAGCCTGGCGTCCCCGTTTCTCGAACATGCGATGGGCGCGCACACCGAAGGCGACGCCGTGCTGTATATCAGCCCGGGCACGGGATACTGGGGCATTCCGTTTCGGATCGGCGCACGGCCGGAGGTGACGCTGGTCACGCTCCGGAGCGCCGCCCGCGCGTCCGCGCAGGTGCACCGGGCGCGCACGGCGTGTCGGTTCCCGGCGATGGCGCCGCAGCCCCTGGGCCTGGGGTAAGGTCGTAACACCGCCGTGGGCGGGCACGCCCCCCCAACGGCTATATTGTCCGCATGCGTTCGATCCTGCTGATCGACCACGGCTCCGTGAAGCCCGAGGCGAATCACATGCTGGCGTGCGTAGCCGGCTTGCTTCAACAGATGGTCGGCGAGGGCGTGCTCGTTCGGTACGCGCACATGGAGCTCGCCGAGCCCTCGATCGCCGCCGGGGTCGCGGCCTGCGTGCGCGACGGCGCGACCGACGTCGTCGCGTTCCCGTACATGCTCTCCCCCGGCAAGCATTCCACGCGTGACATCCCCCGCATGGTCGCCGAGGCGGCGAAAGAATTTCCGCAGGTCACGTTCCGCGTGACTGAAGCGTTCGGCGTGAGCTCGCACCTATGCGAAGTGGTCGCGCAGCGAGCGGGCATCGAGATCGCATATCCCGCGACCGACGCCGACGCATGCCGCTGCTGGGATCCGGCCGGCCGCGTCGGCGAATGTGGCGCGGCGTGCACAGGAAAGGTGGCAGAGTCCATCGCATGACCCACGCACCACTGACGATTCTCTCCGACGACGAAGCGATGTTTCAGCGGCGCCGTCGCCGGCTTCGCGAACGAGGTAGTGCGCCCCCGCGTGCAAGAGATGGAGCGCGCCGGCAAGCTCGATCCCTCGCTCATCAAGAAGTTCTTCGAGATGGGCCTCATGGGCATCGAGGTCGACGACTCGTTCGGCGGCGCCGGCGGGTCGCTGCTCATGGTCGCGATCGCCGTCGAGGAGATCAGCAAGGTCGACGCGTCGGCGGCGATCCTCGTCGACGTGCAGAACACGCTCGTCAACTATCCGATTCGCACGCTACGGCACCGACTACATCAAGTCGACGTACCTGCCGCAGCCTCACCGGCGAGACGGTCGGCGCGTACGCGCTCTCCGAGCCGGGCTCCGGCTCCGACGCGTTCGGCATGCAGACGCGCGCCGAACAGCGCGGCGACTGCTGGGTGCTGAACGGCCGAAAGATGTGGATCACGAACGGCGCCGAGGCCGAGGTCTACGTCGTCTTCGCGAACGCGAATCCGCAGGCCGGCTACAAGGGCATCACGGCGTTCGTCGTCGAGCGCGGCTTCAAGGGCTTCAGCGTCGGCAAGAAGGAAGACAAGCTCGGCATTCGCGCGTCGAGCACCACCGAGCTGATTCTCGACGACGTCGAGGTGCCCGCGCAGAACGTCCTGGGCCCGGTGGGTCAGGGCTACAAGATCGCGATCGAGACGCTGAACGAAGGCCGCATCGGCATCGGCGCGCAGATGATCGGCGTCGCAGCGGGCGCGCTGGACGCGGCCACCGAGTACGTGAAGGAGCGCACGCAGTTCGGAAAGAAGCTCGCCGACTTCCAGGGCATCCAGTTCCAGCTCGCGCAGGCGCGCACCGAGCTCGAGGCGGCGCGCCTCATGGTGTACAACGCCGCGCGGCTCAAGGACGCCGGGCAACGACATCGCGATGGAAGGCGCGATGGCGAAGCTGTTCTCGTCGCAGGTCGCCGAGCGCGTGACGTCGATCTCGCTCGAGCTGTTCGGCGGATACGGCTACACGAAGGACTATCCCGCCGAGAAGTTCTATCGCGACGCGAAGATCGGCACGATCTACGAGGGGACGAGCAACATGCAGCTGCAGACGATCGCGAAAGCGATGCTCCGATGATCGGACTGTCCCGCCGGCCCCGTTGATCACGGACTGCGCGCGGTCGAAGACGGACCGGCACGGAACAGCGAGAGTATTTTGTTTTTGACCGCCCGCGTCGCCACGATTGGCTTCCCGGGCGGTTTTTCTTTAAAAAGAGTTTTCCGCTTTTCCGTGTCCGTCCGTCTGTGCCCGTGCCCGTCCGTGGTGGGCTGTTCCGTAAGTCGAGGAAGCACAAGAATGAAAGCAATTCGAGTCCACGAACCCGGCGGTCCCGACGTCCTTCGCCTCGAAGATGTCGACGCGCCGACACCTGGCGCCGGCGAGCTGCTGATCGACGTCGAAGCGGTCGGCGTCAATTTCATCGAGATCTACCAGCGCGAAGGGCTTTACCCCGTTCCGCGTCCGTACACACCGGGATCGGAGGCTGCCGGGATCGTGCGCGCAGTCGGCGACGGCGTCACCGAGTTCAAGGTTGGCGACCCGGTCGTTTCGCAAAGTGTGAAGGGCGCGTATGCGGCGCAGGCGACCGTGCTCGCCGACCGCGCCGTGCTGGTTCCCGACGGCGTCAGCACGAAGCAAGCAGCCGCGGTGTTCCTGCAGGGTCTCACGGCGCACTACCTCGCGACGTCGACCTTCCCGCTGGAACGCGACCACCGCGCGCTCGTCCACGCGGCGGCCGGCGGCGTGGGACTTCTCCTCTGCCAGATCGCGAAGCGGCGCGGCGCGCTGGTCATCGGCACGGCGTCGACCCCCGAGAAGCGCGAGCTCGCCCGTAACGCCGGCGCGGCTGACGTCATCGATTACACGACGCAGGACTTCGCCGCGGAAACCAAGCGCATCACGAGCGGCAAAGGCGTGCACGTGGTATACGACTCGGTGGGCCGCACGACGTTCGACAAATCGCTCGACTGCCTCGTGCCGCGCGGGCTCATGGCGCTGTTCGGCCAATCGAGCGGACCGGTTCCACCGTTCGATCCGCAGATCCTGAATCGCAAAGGATCGCTTTTCCTCACGCGCCCAACGCTCAACCACTACATCGCCACGCGCGCGGAGCTCCTCGAGCGCGCCAACGAGCTCCTGGGCTGGGTTGGCAGTCACACGCTCGCCGTTCGGATCGGCGCCGAGTTCCCGCTCGAGCAGGCCGCCGACGCGCATCGCGCGCTGGCCGGGCGGGAAACGACAGGTAAAGTCATCCTCGATCCGCCGTCATCCTGAGGAGCGATCGCGACGAAGGATGACCAGGATTGCTTCTGGCCGCCCTATTGCATACAATTCCTGTGTCTCGGAGGCCACCATGCGAATCGTTCAATCGTTCGCTCGCGCCGCGGCAGCGAGCGTTTCACTCGCGCTCGCGGCGAGCGCCCAATTGCCGACGGGATTCGTGAAGGTCACCGCGCGCGACTCCAGCGGAGCGCCGGTGCCCGCCGCGGAGCTCGTCGTCACCAAAGGACTGCGCAGCGTCGTCGGCGCCGGCATCACCGACAGCCTCGGCCACAGCGTCATTCCCATCCAGGTGAATGACTCGACCGACTTGCAAGTCACGATGCGCAAGATCGGCTACCGTCGCGGCGATCACTTCTTCGCCCTCGGTCCGAAGGACACGGCGCACGTCACGATCATCGTCGGCCGCCCGCTGCTCGCTCCGGTGAAGATCACCGAAGAGGCGTCGCTCCGGATCAAGAGCTACTACCTCAACGCCGATCAGATCGAAGCGGCCGGAGGCAATCCGGCCGACAACGCGTGGGACGTCATCAAGCGGCTTCGCCCGGACATTCTCACGAGTCGCGGTGGCTGCGAAACCGGCGTGCGCGAAGTGTGGGTGAACGGAAAATGGATTCGGCTGACCCTGTTGCCGACGCCGATGGTCCGTGAACGCGCGCGCGTCGGCGCGCCGCCCAACGCGCGGTTCGGATACGTGCCCCTCGTCGTGCTCTCGGAGATCGCGCCGGAGCACATCCAGGAGATCATGTACCACGACTGCTTCGACACGTCGGTCGGGACCGTCGGCAGCAACAACGCGATCTTCGTCCAGCTCAAGCCGGGCGTCGTGTACCAGCAGGACGTCGGCAGCTTCGTGGTCGAGGCGGCCACGAACGTCGAACGACCGTAAGACTCGCGGCGAGAGCTACGCGCGCGCGCTGTGCCCGACGTCGTGAACTGCGGCGTCGAGCCGGGGCGGGCCGGCGGCGAGCAGCCGGCAGAATTCACGAATGTGCAGCGGCGTTGCCTGCTGCCTGAGCGTCACGGCCTGCCAGCGCCGGCGCACGCCGTCCGGCGTCAAGCGAAGCGCCGCCACCGCACCCGCGGAGACGTATGGCTGGACCGCCCATGACGCGAGCCCCGACACACCCAGCCCCGCCTTCACCATCTCGATGATGGCCTCGGTCAACTGCACCGTCGACACGCGGCGCGGCAGCACGCGCGCCGGCTCGAGCAAGTAGCGAAAGACCGGATTGTCGTCCCGGGGATCGGAGTAGACGAACAGGTGCTCGCTGGCGAGATCGGCGGCCGTGACATACGCATGCGACGCGAGCCGGTGGGTGGGCGAGGTGATCAGCACCAGCTCGTCCTCGAAGAGCGGCGTTATGTCGAACCGCTCGTCGGCTCGAAACCCGACGCCGACGCCGATGTCGATTCGCCCCGCGAGCAACGCGTCGATCGGTCGGCGCGTCGCCTCGGGAACTACTTGCACCTCGACCTTGGGGCAGCGCCGGCCGTACTCGGCGAGCAGTGGTGACAGCCAGTGGTACGCGGTGTAGCACTCGGTGCTGAAACGCAGCACCGCCTCGCGGCCCGCGGCGATCCGCTCGAGCGTGGACTCGGTGCGGCGCAGAATCTTCAGCGTTCTCGTCGCCGATTGAAGGACTTGATCGCCGGCGACGGTCGGCACCAGGCGCCGGCCGACGCGGTGGAAGAGCGGCGTGCCCAACCGCCGCTCGAGCTCCACCAGCTGATGACTCAGCGCGGACTGCGTGAGATTGAGGTGCTTGCCGGCGTTCGTGAGCGATCCGAACTCCGCGATCGCCTCGACCAGCTGCAGATGCTTCACCTCGAGGATCATGGCGCTAGCGATCCCGCGACGCGTCGCCGAGGATGGTGGTCGTGGTCGCCGCGGCGCGGAAGATGTCGGTCTCCTGACGGCGCCACGAGAAGCGGACGAACTGCACGCCCCAGTGCTCGGTTCCAGGCTCGATGTGGAACTCCGACAGCGGAATTCGAATCTCGACGTTCCATCCCTTCGCATCGATGTGCGTCGCCACTTCCCACGTCACGTTCCACGTCGGGTCGCGAGAGCCGTCGCGGCTCACCATATACGACCGCTTGGTCCCGTTCGGCGTGACCGACAACGCGAGCGCCGTCAGATGCTGCGCGTGCGGGTCGATCTGCACCTCGAAGTAGTCGTCGAGGTATCCGCCCGCCGCGCCGTCGCTCGGCGGGCCGAACGCCGCGAGCCGAGCGCGATAGTCGTCGTCCATTCGCGCGCCGATGATCACCGCGCTGTCGGTGAGCAGCATGCGCACTTCGCTCGCCATCGAGGCCGGCGCGCCTTCCTGGGGTTCGCGCTGGACGAAGTGGGTGGTGGGTTTGACCGCGCGCCACACCGGCTCGTCGAGCGCGCCGTCGATTCGGATGGGGGCACGGACTCGCGCCGCAACGACGCCTTCCGTCGGCGGGGCGAGGATGAATTCAGTCGTACGACCTGTCTGCGCGCGCAGCGATGCCGCCAACACGGACACGGCGGCGATCGCGATGATTCGTTGGCTGGAGCACGATACCGCGACCACGAGTGCCTTCCTGTGAGGGACAACCAATCGATAGGACGGCGCGCGAATTCATTCAAACGAAATATCCGGCCGATCTTCATGAGACGCCTGCATGCATCGTGATGAACTGGACGAATCCACGGCCAGGAGGCACTTTGCTGCCGCGACTTCCCGCGCCAGGACATATGAGAGACAAAACCGAGACTGAATTCTCACAATCGCTAACACGTCGCGCGTTCGTCGGAACGTCGATCGGTGGCGCGCTCGTCGCGCTCTCCGCGACGGACGTGCACGCCAACGTGGGGCGTGGCGACTCCGCGACCGACGCGCGGCCCCAACAGGTGCCCGGTTTCGCGCTCGAGGAGCTGACGATCGACGATCTGCAATCGCGCATGCGCTCCGGCGCGGAAACGTCGGCGTCGCTGGTGCGCCAATACCTGGCGCGCATCGACGCCATCGATCAGCGCGGTCCCACGATCAACTGCGTCATCGAGCTCAACCCCGACGCCGCGTCGATCGCCGCCCAGCTGGATGCCGAGCGAAAGAGTGGCAAGCTGCGCGGCCCACTGCACGGCATTCCCGTGCTCATCAAGGACAACATCGATACGGCCGACAAGATGCACACGACGGCCGGATCGCTCGCGCTCGCCGAGAACGTCGCGGCGCGCGACTCGTCCGTCGCGCAACGGCTGCGCGCGGCGGGCGCCGTGATCGTCGGCAAGACGAATCTCAGCGAGTGGGCGAACTTCCGCTCGACGCATTCGTCGAGCGGGTGGAGCGGTCGCGGCGGACAGACGCGCAATCCCTACGCGCTCGATCGCACGCCCTCGGGTTCGAGCTCGGGATCGGGATCGGCGGTCGCGGCGAACTGCTGCGCCGTCGCGATCGGCACCGAGACCGACGGGTCGGTGACGTCGCCCGCCGCCGCGGCGGGGCTCGTCGGAATCAAGCCGACCGTGGGACTCGTGAGCCGCGCCGGCATCATTCCGATCGCGCACAGTCAGGACACGGCCGGCCCAATGGCGCGCACGGTTCGCGACGCCGCGATCCTCCTCGGCGCGCTCACCGGCGCCGATCCGCGCGATCCCGCGACCGCGACCAGCGCCGGACACGCGCGCACGGATTACACGACCGCGCTCGATCGCAATGGGCTCAGGGGCGCGCGCATCGGCGTCGCGCGAAAGCGATTCACCGGATATCACCTCGAGACGGATCGCTTGCTCGCCGCGGCGCTCGATCTCATGAAGCAGCACGGCGCGACGATCGTCGATCCCGCGGACATCACGACGGCCGGAGAGGCCGATGATTCGGAGCTCGAGGTGCTGCTCTACGAGTTCAAGACGGATCTCAACGCCTATCTCGGGGCGCTGTCGCCGAACGTCGGCGTCCATTCGCTCGCCGACGTGATCGCGTTCAACACGAAGAATGCGTCGCGTGAGCTGCGGTACTTCGGGCAGGAGATCATGGAGCAGGCGCAGGCGAAAGGCCCGCTCACCGAGAAGAAGTATCTCGACGCGCTCGCGAAAAATCACCGTTTGATGGGCACGCAGGGCATCGACGCGACGATGAAGAAATTCAAGCTCGATGCGATCGTCGCGCCGACGCAGGCGCCCGCCGCGCTGATCGACCTCGTGAACGGCGATCCCGGCGGATTGGCGTCGTTCACGTCGCCCGCGGCGGTCGCCGGATATCCCCACATCACGGTCCCGATGGGCTTCGCGTGGGGACTGCCCGTCGGTCTTTCATTCGTCGGGCCGGCGTGGAGCGAGTCGATGCTGCTGAAGTTGGCGTACGCGTTCGAGCAGGCTGCTCCTGCGCGTCGAAAGCCGTCGTTTGCTCCGAGTGTCGACTTGGGGGATACAAAGCGGCCAGCTTGATCGCCGCCGAAACGACGCTCGCGGACTGACACCGACACCGACAGACGGGCACGGAAAGGCACGTCCGCGTGTTCAAGAGTCGGTGTGGCCGGCTCGCCGCGACGGATCGTCTGGAACGATGTCGGATGTCGGCGGCAACCGCAGAACGACCTTCGCCTGGCAAGCCACCATGAGATTCGAACGCGGACCTGGCGGACTTCGCGGATTCACGAGGAGGCGTCGGGGTAACAGGAAAGTCCGCGTGGCTCACTCTGAAGAACTGCTCGCCAAGTCGCAATCGGCCCAACTCTACCCATTGGAATCCACGAAGACCCGTTTTTTTGTGTGAAGAAGAAGTTCCGCGCTTCCGTGTCAGTCAGTCTGTGACTGTGCCTGTCCGTGGTGGCTGGTCAGTCGTTGACACCTCCCCCATCGACGCATACTCTTGTAGAAGCACAAGGGAAGCCATGGCCGACGACAAGCTCGATTTACCGCAGGGAACGCTCGACCTGCTGATTCTCAAGGCGCTGTCGCTGCACCCGCAGCACGGGTGGGCGCTCTCGGAACGTCTGCATCAAGTCTCGCGCGCGACGCTCCAGATTCCGCAGGGCTCGCTCTACCCTGCCCTGCACCGCCTCGAGCGGCGTGGATGGATCAAGGCCGAGTGGGGGGCGTCGGACAACAATCGGCGCGCGAAGTACTACGAGCTCACCCGCAGCGGACGAAAGCAGCTCGAGACGGAGACCGACGCGTGGCGCAAGCTCACCACCGCGGTCTCGCTCGTGCTCGACATGGGGTAATGGCAGGCGAGAAGAGTCGTCGCGATCGCGACTGACGGCGTCTGTGCGACAGGGATCTCGTAGCCGTCGAATGTGGACAGCGGCGCCCGGGATGGTCAATATCAGGCCCTACCCTCGTCATCCGCACTTTGGGAGACCGTCATGTCGCCGCTCGTCCGCTCCGTTCGCGTTCTCGTTCCCGCGGTGTTCGCGCTCGCACCAGCCGCAGCCGTCGCGCAGAGCTCCATCGGCCGGCCGCTCGCGATCGAGGACTACTATCGCGTCAAGACCGTCGGCGCGCCGGAGATGTCGCCCGACGGCAAATGGGTCGCGTACGCCGTGAGCACGCGTGTCGAAGCGACGAACGGCAACACCAGCGAAGTGTGGATCGCCGCGGTCGACGGATCGTCGCAACCGAAACTGGTCGGCACACCGGGTGACGATGCCGCCGGCCCCGCATGGCTCGACGACGGACGCCTCCGCTACTCGAGCGGCGGCGTCGCGCTCATCGTCGATCCCTCGACGCCAGACCGTCCAACCAACGCGCCCGGCGGGGCGGTTCGCGGTAGCGGTGGTCGAGGGGGACGGGGCGGAGGACGGGGCGGTGGCAGCGGCGTCCCGCTTCGAAGTCCGGATGGGAGATGGACCGCCGTCGTTCGCGACGTTCCGCCGCCGAAGCGCGAGCGCGTTTACGAATCCGATTTCGCAAAGCGGCATGAGGAGCGGTTCAAGGGCGTGGAGTTCGACTGGATGGACTTCCAGCGCGACGCCGCGCCATTCCCGCTTCCGAATCGCGTCGATCCCGACGTCAGCCCACCGCAGGAGATCTTCATCGCGTCGAGCGACGGCGCGGAGCGTCAGCTCACGCACTTCGGCCTTCGTCCGGCCGGCGCCAACTGGAACCGCGCCGGGACGCTGATCGCGTTCACCGCCGACTCGACGTATCGCAACGAAATGCTCTACGGTCGCAGCGACGTCTATACGATCACGCCGGACGGCGCGATCAAGGTGCTCACCAACAGCGACGAGCACTCGTATGCAGGCGCGCAGTTCTCGCCCGACGGCGGCTGGATTCTCTCGACCCGCTCGACCTCGACGGACGCGGTGATCCGAAAGAAGATGAACAACGGCGGCCCAGTGGACCTCGTCGTCATTCCGGCGAGCGGCGGAAAGGAGATCAACCTGACGGAGAGCTGGGACTATCTCCCGCAGGGTGCGTTCTGGAGCAAGGACGGGAAATACGTCTACTTCACCGGCGGCATCGGCGGCACGACACACCTGTTCCGCGTCTCGGTGCCCGGTGGCGTCGTCGAGCAAATCACGGCGGGCCAGCGGCGGCTGAGCGGCTTCAGCTACGATCGCGCGTTCACGAAGATGGCGTACGAGGTCGGCACGTTCGAGTCGCCGTCGGAGATTTTCGTCGCGAACTTCGATGGCACCGCCGAACGCCAGCTCACGCACGTGCACGACGGGCTGACGCACGAAATCGCGCTGAGCCGCGCCGAGCGTCTGAGCTTCACGAGTGCCGATGGAACGCCGGTCGAAGGATGGCTGCTCTTTCCCCACGGCTACAAGCAGGGCGACCGCGGCTCGTGGCCCATGGTCGTGAGCAACCACGGCGGCCCGCACAGCGCCAACCAGTACGGCTTCGATTTCAAGAATCAGTATCTCGCCGCGAACGGGTACTTCGTCCTCGAGGTCAACTTCCGAAGCTCGACCGGCTACGGCGAGAAGTTCCTGTGGGCGACGTGGGGCGCCTGGGGGACGAAGGACGGCCAGGACGTCATGGCCGGTGTCGATTACGCGATCGCGAACTTCCCGATCGACCGGCGAAAGGTGGCGGTGATGGGCCACTCGTACGGCGGCTTCATGACCAACTGGCTGATCACGCAGTACCCCGACCGCTTCGCCGCCGCGGCATCCGGCGCCGGCATCGCCAACTGGACGAGCGACTACGCGAACTCGGACATTCCCCGCACGAAAGAGACGGAGTTCTGGGGCCCGCCGTCCGACCCCAAGGCGCGCGAGACGATGATCAGGCAGTCACCGATCACGTACGCAAACCGCATTCGCACGCCGACGCTGTTCATCAATGGCGAGATCGATCACCGCGTGCCGTTCTCGGAGAACGAGCAGCTCTACGTGGCGATCAAGAAGAACGGTGTGCCGGCGAAGATGATTCAGTATGCGGGGCAGCCGCACGGGATCGCGGGGTCGTGGAACAACATCCATCGCATGCTCAACGAGCGTGCGTGGATCGACAAGTATGTGAAGGGGTCGGTGGCTCAGGCCGCGCGACCATAACAAAGCTCACGGCTCATACCTCTCATCTGCGGTGCGCAGCGACGAGCCTCAGGTCTGAGACTTCCCCACCGACGATTGAAGTGTCATCCGCCCTTCGTCCAAAGAAGGATGACGCCGCACCCTCCACTCAAGGCCGCGTACATTGGCGGAATCGTCGCCGGCCCCGAGTACACTTCGATACCCGCGATCTCCACCGGTCGGGGCAGATCGGCGAGATTGGTTGGGTATGGCATGCGGACCCCGTCGACAAACACCCTGAACGCGCAGCCATCCCGCGTGCTCACCGCGAATTGATCAAACCCCTTCTTGCTGACGACAACGGACGGGATCATTCGGATCAGGTCGCCGACGTACACCGCGTTTCTCTTTCCAATCTCGGCCTCGGTGAGAAAATGTCCGAAGCCGAGGCGCCGTCTTCCTTCGAATTCGGACAGCCGCATTCCCGCGGATCGTTCCGAGACGACGACCGTGTCCAGGGCCGTCGCAACGCCGCGGAGCGCGAATGATGAACGCAACGTATCGCGATCGACGATCCGTATCACGGCCGAGAGAGGCGCGTAGCCGATCCGACGTACCACGATGAAGTAGCTCCCGGCCGGAAGGTCGACGATTCGAAAACGGCCATTGCTGCCCGTGGTGACGCGAACGCTGGTGCCCAGGACAGAGACGGTCGCGCTCGCCAATGGCCTGAGCGCCGTGTCACTCACGAACCCGTCGAGGGTGCCGGAGAGACGAGACTGCGCCGGCGCTCGAGTGCCAAGCGCGAGGAGCAGCGATGCTGCGAACGGCCAGGTTCGGCGAGCGGGCGTGAGCGCGACCATTCCGCCTCCAGCCTCGATGGTCAATCAGCGACGAGATCTCAGCCGGCGAAGGACAATGTCATTGCCGGTCCGAGATCTCGACGTCTCCGGGCGAGTCCAGTTTCGAGCGGCGCAGCATCCAGCCTCAGGCGTCAGATCACTCGATGGGGCCACCCTTGCGGGTTTGGGGCACCCCGTCGGTCATCCACTTCGGCGCCGGCGTCCCCTTCAAATAGTGATCGAAGAACTGCTTCATCCGCTGCTGGAAATCCTTCTGATTCTCCTTGCGAGCGAGATGGTGCGGCTCACCCGGATATGAGAGCAGGATCACCTGCTTGCCCCAGCGCCGCGCGGCGCCGTACAGCTCGAGCCCCTGGTGCCAATCGACCGCGTTGTCCGCCGTGCCGTGCAGAATCATGAACGGCGTCGTGATGTCGCGGACGTGATAGAGCGCCGACTGATCTTCGAACAGTTGCAGGTTGTCGAACGGGTTCGTCCCCATGCGCACCTGGCCGACTTCGACGATGCCCTGCTGCAGCGTGCCGGTGCCGGGATACGTCTCGTCATAGAAGCTGACGAGGTTCGTCGGCGGCGCGCCGGTGACCACGGCGGCGAACATGTGCGTGCGCGTGAGGATGTACGACGTCTCGTACCCGCCCCAGCTGTGGCCCTGAATGCCGATGTGCGCCGGATCGGCGTAGCCCATCTCGATCACCTTCTTCACGCCGCTCGTCACGCAGTCGAGCGCTGACGATCCGGGCTTGCCGGTCTCGTACACGATGTCCGGCTCGAACACCAGGTAGCCGTCACTCGCATACTCGGCGAAGTGCGGCCGGTCGTCGAAGATCGGCATCGGGAACTGATGGTGCGTGTTCGAGAGCTGCTCGTAGAAGTAGACGAGCATCGGGTATTTCTTACCCGCCTGATAGCCGGCCGGAAGCGTGAGCGTGCCCTGCAGGCGCTGGCCTTTCGAGTTCTTGAAATCGACCAGCACCTTGCTGCCCCACGCGTACTCGCCGATGAACGGATTCGCATCCGTCACTTTCGTCGGCGACCCGAACGAGGTATTCGACATCCAGTAGTCGGGCGGCTGCGAGAAGGTCTGCCGAGTGAACACGACCCGATCCGACTTCTCGGCTTTGATCGCCCCGCCGACCATCGCGTCTTCATAGTCCAGCGCCGTCGGCTTCCCGCCCGGCGCGACCGTGTAGTAGCCCGACTTCTTCGTCCACTGGCCATAGGCCGACAGCAAGAGCGGCTTCGTGAGATCGACGCCCTCGTCGTCCTCGCCCCCAGCCTGGCCAAACGCGCCGCCACCACCGCCGCGGCCACCACGCCCGCCGCCGGCGGGGCGATCGAGCCGCACGAGACGGAACACGATCTGCTGCGCGGCGCCGACGCCACCCGTGAGATCGACCGGTGGCCCGCCGTCGAGCGGAACCGAATACAAATCGAACTCGTTGTTCAGGATCACTGACTTGCCGTCCTTCGACCAGCCGGCCACGCCGTACGTCGGCTTCTCGTACGGATGATCGTCGTCGGCGTCGACGAAGCTCAGCTTGTCGCCGCTGCCCAGGCTCACGGTCTTGTTCGTCTCCGTGTTGTACACGTAGACGATCTTGTTCTTCAGGTACAGGAACCACTTGCCGTCGGGCGAGCTGCCCATCGTTCGCGAGAGCGCCTTGTCGATCGGCGTACGGTCACCGGTCTCGGTGCTCACGCGGTAGTAGTCCGCTTTGCTCCCGCCCCACTGCACCTCGGTACGATAGGTGGTGTCGATGCGGCCGATCGCCCATTTCGGATCGGGCGTCGGCGTCACGTTGCGCATCACGCTGTCCGCGACGCGAACGAGCCTGCCGCTCGCGACGTTGAACACGGCCGGCAGCGTCGCGCGCCGCTCCTGCGCCAGGCGAACGATCTGCACCGACTGCACTTCGTTGTCCTTCCAATGCCAAACGTCGACGTTCGCTTTGGGTTCGGCGTTCGGCGCCGGCGTGCCCGGATCGGGCTCCTGGTCCTTCAGGCCGACATAGATCCTCGAGCCGTCACGCGTCCACCGCAGCGCGGCGAACTCGCTCACCACGAATCCCGTTGGAAAGCCGGTGTCCTTCGACGGATCGTATTCGACGGCCCGGGGCTTCTGGCCGCTGACGTCCTGCCACACCAGCAGCGTGTTGTCGCGCTGGAGGTCCTCTTTCTTCTTGTCGCCGCGCAGCGCGGCGAGCGACGTGCCCTTGTCGCCCCAAGAGAGCTGATCGTAGTCCAGCGACGCCGAGCTCAGCACTTTCGACTGGCTCGTGGCGAGATCGACGACGTAGACGCCATTGCCGACTCGCTCCGCGGCGTCGACGGTGTACGCGAGCATGCGTCCGGCGTCGTCGAAGTCGTAGAGGTTCACGTTGCCGATGTTCTGGCTGATGCCGCTCGCGAGCTCCCGCAACACCAAGTCCGCGCCGTTGTGCTTCGCGATGGCGCTCGCCTTGTTCGCGCGGACCGCGAGAAACTTGGAGCCTTTCGAGAACTTGAACGACGCCGCGTCAGGCACCGTGTACTTGTCGCCGCTCGCGAGGTCGAGCAGCTCGAAGCGTCGCTGAGCCGCGCCGGGAATCAGCGCCGTCGCAGCCTGGCCGCGTCCTCCACCGCCGCGGCCGCCACCGCGACCCGCGCCGGCCGTCGGCGGACTCACGAAATAGCCGACGTAGCGCGCGTCGTCCGAGAACACCGGCGCCGAGCCGATGGGAATCGAGTAGGTCTTGCCGCCGTCGAGCTGCCGGATGTACAGCGTGCCGTCGCCCTCGTTCGGCGTGTAGGTGTAGGTCATCCACTTGCCGTCGGACGACAGCGCCGCGTTGCCGATTCGGTTCCATCGTCCGATGTCGGCGAGGCCGAGAGTCTTTTTGTCGGTCGCGCCCGCGGGTGGCGCGGCGGAGCCCTGCGAAACCTGTCGGCGCGTGCTCTGTTGAGCGGGCAGGAACGAGGCGATCGCCAGCGCGCCGGCGGTCGCGAGGCGAGTGAGGAGCGTGCGACGCATGTGATCTCCAGCAACCATATGGGGTTGCCGAATATACGCCGCAGGCCGTCGGAGTGCTCGACCCTGCTCCACTGCGGCGCGCGACGCCGTCTCAGCCCGGAGGAATGAGTATCTCGTCTCCCGGCTTGATCAGCGTCGTCTCGAGGTGATTCGCCGTTCGAATCGCGCTGACCGACGTGTCGTGGGCGCGGGCGATTTCCGAGAGCGTGTCGCCGGGGCGGACGCGGTACGTCGTCATGCCCGACGACGTCAGCCCCGCCTGCGCGACTTGTAGTCGGGCGGCCACATAGCGCCGGTAGGGCGCCGGATAGACCGCCACATGAAAATGCGGCGGCGCGAACTCCTCCGTCGCCTCGAGGACGCCGGCGCCCTCGAGCTCGAGCAGCGTCTCCCGCAGCCAGCGACGGCACGCCGCGTCCTCGGGCTTGTGGAGGTCGACCGCCATCCCCGTCGGATGGACGGAATGCGCCACGCTGTTCGGTGGTTGCCGCGTCTCGGGGCGAACGGCACTCGTGACCTCGAGCGGCTCGCCGCACGCCGCTCGGTACTGCGCGCCCAATCGCTGGACGAAGGTCAGCGTCGCGGCCTGCACGAACGGGTAGCCGACCTCGTGCAGCGTGAAATCCTCATTTGGCACGAGGCGCTCGAGGCCGCCGCGCGCCGCCGCGCGGCGCACCCCGCCCGACGTCTCGTAGAACGGCAGGCGCTCGGCACGCGCGTGGCGATACATGCGAGCGACGCTTTCGTCGGATCCGCGCAGCGACTGGGCGGCGCACGGCGCGCCCGCCAGCGCGCAGGCGACGGCGGCGCGGGCCGCGACGACGAGCGGTGTGTGGAGAACACTCATGGAAGGCAAACTCGGGCGAGGTCCGGCGGTTGCGTAGGCTGGAATGCCGGAATACGTGATACTAACCGCCGTCCCAACGAATGATCCCTCGCGACGTCACTCCGTCCATCGACCGATGCGGCTCACGCACACCGCCTCACGGGCGACGGCTTGCCACATGCGGGGTGCACCCCGCATTCTCCGCCGTATGACCGCCCGTCCCGCCCGCCCGTGCACGTCGGCGCGCCGCCGCTGGGCATTCGCCGCGGCCGCGGTCCTCGGCGCCGCCTGCGGTGCCCGTCCTGCGACGACGCCCTCGGCCGAAGCGCTGTACGATCCGTCACGCGATCTCGGCCGGCTGTTCCAGGACGTCCAGCTCGCCGGCGTCTTCGCCGACTCGAAGACGTTCGTCGACGCCGTGCCGCAGCGGCCGGTCACGGCGATCGCCGCCTCGTACGACTCGGCGCGCCGGACATCGGGGTCTCCGGACCTGCGCGCGTTCGTCGAGCGGAACTTCAGGCTCCCGGGAGACGCCGGCGCCGGCGCGCGGGTCGACACGACGCTCGGGCTGGTCGCGCACATCCGCGCGCTCTGGCCGGCGCTCACGCGCGCGGCCGACACGGTGACGGCGCGTTCCACCCTCATCCCGCTGCCGAACGAATACGTCGTGCCGGGCGGGCGCTTTCGAGAAGTCTACTACTGGGACTCGTATTTCACGATGCTCGGGCTCATCGCGAGCGGCCGCGACGATCTCGTGAAAGCGATGCTCGACAACTTCGCCTATCTCGTCCGCACGACCGGCCACGTCCCGAACGGCAACCGCACGTACTATCTGAGCCGCAGCCAACCTCCGTACTTCGCGGCGATGGTCGGATTGTACGCGAGCGCGACCGACACGGCTCGTGCGCTGGCGTATCTCGACGCGCTCGAGCGCGAGCACGCATTCTGGATGGAAGGCGCCGAGGCGCTCGCGCCGGGCACGGCGCACCGGCGGGTCGTTCGCCTCGCGAGCGGGGCGCTGCTCAATCGCTACTGGGACGACCGCGCGGACCCGCGGCCCGAATCGTACAAGGCCGATTACCAGCTCGGCGCGACGCTCGCCGCGGCGAAGCGCGATTCGTTCTATCGCGACGTCCGGGCCGCCGCGGAGAGCGGGTGGGATTTCTCGAGCCGGTGGATGCGCGATCCGTCGGACCTGCGCACGCTCGAGACGACGGCGCTCGTTCCGGTGGACTTGAACAGTCTCCTCTTTCACGCCGAGCGCACGATCGCGGCGCTGCGCCGGTTCCGTCACGGGCCGGGCGACGATTCCGTGGCGCGCGTCTTCGCGGCGGAGGCGGATGCCCGCCGCCGCGCGCTGCTCGCCGCCGCCTACGACTCGACCGACGGCTTCTTCTACGACGTCCGTTGGCGCACCGGCGCGCGCGTCCGCGATCGTCCCACCCTTGCCGCGGTGGCGCCGCTCTATTTCGCGCTCGCGACGCCGGCGGAGGGTCGTGCGGTAGCGGCGCGCCTCGAGCGCGACTTTCTCGAGCCCGGCGGCTTCGTGACCACGCTCATCGCGTCGGGACAGCAATGGGATTCGCCCAACGGATGGCCGCCCCTTCAGTGGCTCGCGATCGAGGGCGTGCGGCGCTACGGGCGCGACGACCTCGCGCGAACCGCGCGCGAGCGGTGGCTTGCGCACGTGCGCCGCACCTACGACGCGACGCGCCGCCTGACCGAGAAGTACGATGTCGTCGAGCTGACGAAACGCGCCGGCGGCGGCGAGTATCCGACGCAGGACGGCTTTGGGTGGACGAACGGCGTGACGCTCGCCCTCATCGAGGCGTGGCCGCCCGCGCGCTGAGGTTTGCGTTTCCGATGCATCGGGTTGTATAGTGTGCATGCGGATTTTCCCATGAGCGACCGATGCCTGGAACGAAAGCCGAGCTCCTGCAGGGCACACTCGCGATGTTGATCCTCAAGTCGCTCGCCGCCGGCGATCTGCACGGCTACAGCATCGCCCGCTGGATCGAGGACGTCACCAAGGAATCGCTCGCCATCGGCGAGGGCTCGCTCTACCCGACGCTGCGCCGGCTCGAAGACAAGCAGCTCGTGAAGTCGTCGTGGAAACTGTCCGACACCGGTCGCCGTGTCCGCGTCTACTCCCTGACGCGCACGGGACGCGCGCACCTCAAGAACGAAGCGTCGAGCTGGCTCGAGCTCGCGCGCGCCGTCACGCTCGTGCTCCAAGCGGAGCCATCGCTTGTCTGAACGCTGGCGACGGTATCTGCGCTTCTGGGGCCCGAACGTCGACGCCGATGTCGACGATGAGGTCCGGTATCACATCGAGCTGCAGATCGAGTCGTTTCTCGAGAGGGGATTGCCGCCCGACGCCGCGCGCCGAGCCGCGCTCGACGCGTTCGGCGACGTCGCGGCCGTGAAGCGCGCGCTGCGAAACCACGATCGTCGCACGCTGATCCGAGAGAGGAGAGCAGACATGCTGCAGGATCTCATCTACGATCTACGCTACGCCGTCCGCCAGCTCCGCGCCGCTCCGCGGTTCACGATCGCCGTCGTGCTCGTACTGGCGCTCGGCATCGGCGCGAACACGGCGATCTTCAGCGCGATCGACGCCGCGTTTTTCCGGCCGTTGCCGTTTCCCAACGCGGACCGTCTCGTGTCGGTCGTCGACGGGGACCTTCCCTTCGAAGCCTCCCAAGGGCACCCGCAGTCAGAGCCGATGCTGAGCGATTTCAGCGCGGACAGCGCGGTGTTCGCGCGTGTCGCCGCCTATGCGAGCGGCGGGCTCAATCTCACCGGCGGCTCCGAGCCGGCGCGTGTGAACATCGCGTACGTCACGAGCGAGTTCTTCGCGACCCTTGGTCGCAGCGCATCGACAGGGCGTGTTCCAGTCCCGGAGGAATTCACGAAGAACGGTCCGAAGACGGTCGTGCTGTCCGATGGACTATGGCGCCGTGAGTTCGGTAGCGAGGCGTCGGTGATCGGCCGAACGGTGGCATTGAATGGAAAGAGCTACCGCGTCGTCGGCGTGATGCCAGCAGACTTCCGCTTCCCCGCTGGAACCGACGTCTGGATTCCGCTCGCGCTGCCGTGGGGATTCGACGTCATGGAAGCATTTCGCAACTTCCTGCCGTCAAAAGCGATCGCGCGACTCGCGCCCGGCGTCCCGGTGGCGCGAGCCGCTCACGACGCCGACGTGCTTCGCCGCCGCTTCCGCACGATTCAGGCGGGCGACACGCCGGCCGCCGACCTCGTGCGGCCGCTGCAAACGATGTTGGTGGGCGACCGCCGTACGGCCCTTCTCGTCCTCGCCGCGAGCGCCGGGCTGCTCCTACTCATCGCGTGCGCGAACGTCACCAACCTGCTGCTCGCGCGCGCCGCGGCGCGGCAGCGTGAGATCGCGGTTCGTGTAGTGCTCGGCGCCACGCGCGTCCGCATCATCCGGCAGTTGACCGTCGAGAGTCTTCTGCTCGCGCTCGCGGGCGCCGCCGTCGCGCTTGTCCTTGCGCTTTTCGCCGTTCGTGCGCTCGCCGCCACGCTGCCGCCGTCGCTCGCCGGCGTCGCGCCACCGAGCGTGGACGCGCGCGTCCTTTTATTCACGCTGGCGATCGCGCTGGTGACCAGCCTGTTGTTCGGAATCTGGCCCGCGCTCGGCTCGTCGCGGACCGACCTCGGCGAGGCCATGAAGGCGGCGGGTGCGGGCGGCGGTGGAACGCGACGTCGAACCACCGCGACGCGCGGACTGCTGGTCGTGGCCGAGGTGTCACTCGCCGTCATGCTGCTCGTCGGCGCGGGGTTGATGGTGGAGAGCTTGCGAACGTTGCTCGCCACGGACGCGGGCGTTCGCGCCGAGCATGTCGTCACCGGACGTCTCGTGCTGCCGGCCGCGAAGTTCCCCGGCAACGTGCCGAAGGCAGTCTTCCTCAGCGCGGTGGTGGCACGGCTCCGCGCGTCGCCCGACGTTGCCGCGGCCGGGGCGGTGAGCGCGCTGCCCATGGAGGGCGTGGGCGGAATCGGCCTCAAGATCGGCGCCGACGAAGCGTACGACGACGCGCACGCGGTCATGGCGCTGTATCTGATGGCGACGCCCGGCTATTTCGCGGCGATGGGCGCAACGCTCCGCGGCGATGATCTTCCGACGACCGTAGACACCGCCCGCAAGGTGGTGGTGATCAACAGCACCGTGGCGAAAAAGCTGTGGCCGAACGCTGACGCCATCGGGCACCGAATTCGCTGGGGTGACGATTACCGGACAGTGATCGGCGTCGTCAACGACATCCGGACGAGACGGCTCGACGATGCGCCGGAGGGGCAGATGTACCTGCCGATGGCGGAGCAGCCGCAGAGCTATGCGTCGATCGTGGTCCGGAGCTCAGCGCCCACGGCCGCGATGACCGCGCGGCTCCGCGACGCGGTGCGCGCCGTCGATCCGACGCAACCGGTCTACTCGATTCAGAGCATGAGCGACGTCATCGCGAACAGCGTCGCGCCGCGGCGGACGAACACGGTGCTGCTCACGCTGTTCGGTGGCCTCGCGGTGGTGCTCGCGGCGGTCGGCGTGTACGCGGTGTTGTCGTACGGCGTCACACAGCGGACGCGCGAGATCGGCGTCCGCGTCGCGCTCGGCGCGCAACGGCGCGACGTCGTGCGGCTGATCGTGCGACAAGGCGCCGTGCTGTCGGGGATCGGCATCGCGATCGGCTTGGCCGGTGCATTCGCGCTGTCGCAATTCGTCGGCGCGCTGCTCTACGAAGTGGACCCGCATGATGTGCGCGTCTTCATCGCCGCGCCTGTGGTGCTGGGCCTCGTCGCCGTCGTGGCGATGCTGACTCCGGCGCTGCGCGCCACGCGTGTGGATCCGTTGACCGCATTGCGCGAAGACTGAACGAGCTCTTACTGCCGGTCGCATCCGGATGCGGCGATATTTCGCCGATGCGACTTCTGCCGGCGGTCCTCGCGCTCGTCTCGGTCGGATGCGGCATCGTGCCGCGATTGAGATCCTCGCCACCGCCACCCGCGGCCGCCCCGCCGCCGCCGTCGCGGCCGGTGCCCTATCCGGTGCCCGAGTCGGACGCATTCGCTCGCGCCGTCGCGCGCGGAACGCGCACGCGGACGGGGGAGCCTGGGCCGAACTACTGGCAGCAGTTCGCGCGCTATCGCATCACCGCCGAGCTGGTGCCGGCGACGAGCCAGGTCACGGGACGCGAGACGGTCTGGTACTTCAATCACTCGCCCGACACGCTCAGCGAGTCTGTATCTCTTCGTCGACCAGAACCTCTTCGCGCCACGGTCGCCGCGGAACACGCTGGACGCCGGTGACCGGCGGAACGGAGCTGCTGCGCGTCGCGGTGGGCGGGTTGGCGCTCGTCGAAGGCGCGACACCGGCGTCGACGTACTCGGTGGAAGGCACGGTGATGCGCGTCGGTCTCCCGCGCTCGCTCATGCCGCGCGACTCGGTGGAGCTCGACCTCTCGTGGGCGTTTCAAGTCCCGCCAGACGGTGCGCCGCGCGAGGGAACGACCGGCGACGTGTTCATGGTCGCGTACTGGTATCCGCGGCTCGCGGTCTACGACGACGTCAACGGCTGGCAGATCGATCCGTACCTCGGAACGGCGGAGTTCTACATGGGCTACGCCGACTACGAGGTGAGTCTGAACGTGCCGCAGGGTTGGCTCGTCGGCGCGACCGGCGAGCTCACGAACCCGAACGACGTGCTCTCGCGGCAGACACGCGACCGACTCGCCGAAGCGAAGCGCGGCGCGAGCGTCGTGCACGTCGTGCGCGAGCAGGATCGCGGCACCGGCGCGACGAAGGCCACGAACACGGGCTTCGACGGCGTGCTCACATGGAAATTTCGCGCGCGCAACGTGCGCGACTTTGACTGGGGTGCGTCGTCGAAATTCCTCTGGGATGCGACCGCCGCGGTCGTCGGCGATCGCGACGGCGACGGGCGGCCGGACACGACCGCGATCAACACGTTCTATCGCCCAGACGCTCGTCGGTGGTCGTGGGACCGATCCGCCGAGTACGAGCGAAATGCAGTGGAGTTTTTGTCGAGCTATCTGTGGCCGTACCCCTGGCCACAGATGACGGCGCTCGAGGGCCCGACGTCGTGCTCCGGGATGGAGTATCCGATGTTGACCTGCATCGGCGGTCCGCGCGACACGCTCTCCCTCTTCTCCGTGCAGGTCCACGAGACGGGCCACATGTGGTTCCCGATGCAGGTGGGCTCCGACGAACGGCGGTTCGCGTGGCAGGACGAAGGGCTCACGCGCTTCAATCAAGCGCAGGGCATGCAGTGGTACTTCAAGGGCTACGACCGCGAGAAGGTCTCGCGCGACGCATACATCGCGTTCGCGAAAACGGACGGCGAAGTGCCGCTTGATGCGGCACGGCGACCAGTATCCGTTCGGCACGCCGGCGTATCAGATCGCGACGTATGAGAAAATGGCGACGAACCTCATGTCGCTCCGCGCGATTCTCGGCGACGAGGCGTTTCTGTCGACGTATCGCACCTACGGGCTGCGCTGGCAATACAAGCATCCGACGCCAGTACGACTTCTTCAATACGTTCAACGCGCTCGCGGACAAGCCGCTCGTGGTTCTGGCGGACCTGGTGGTACGAGACCTGGACGCTCGATCAGGCCGTTGCGTCCGTGACGCCGAATGGTCAGACCGTCATGATCACCATCGAAGACCGCGGGCTCGCGCCGATGCCCGTGCGACTCGCCGTGACGCGTGGCGACAAGGTCGAGCGCATCGACATTCCGGTCGACGTCTGGCTCAAGGGCGCGAAGCAGTACACGCTGTCGCTCCCAGCCGTGCCGGCGATCACCGCGGTGGAGATCGATCCGGACAAGGTCTTTCCAGACGTCGACCGGTCGAACAACCGCTGGGTGAAGCAGTGAAGGCTGGGCGACTCGCGCTCACGCTGATCCTCGCGGTGTATGGATTCGTCCTGCTGCGGCATCCGGAGGCAGGCTCGATCGTCGACAACATCGACCTGCCGATCCACGAGACGGGCCATCTCGTGTTCTCTCCGTTCGGCGAGTTCGTGCAGTTCCTCGGCGGGACGCTGTTCCAGCTCATCATGCCGGCGGCGTTCCTCGTCTACTTCCTCCGGCGAACGGACCGACACGCGGCGTCGGTGACGTTGTGGTGGATCGCGCAGAACTGCTGGAACATCTCGGTCTACATTCGCGACGCGCGGTCGCAGGATCTGCCGTTGGTCGGCGGCGGAGAGCACGACTGGGCGTATCTGCTCGGTCGACTCGGGCGGCTGCGACAGGATCAGGCGATCGGGCACGCCGTGTGGGAGATCGGCGTCGTTCTGTATCTGGTGGCGATCGTCGGCGGATTGTGGACGCTCACGATGGCGCCGAAGCCCACCGCGGGGGACGACGCGACGGACTCTGCCGTCGAGGCCTCAGCGCGCGACATGTGACACCGGGCGACGGACTCGACCGTTCGTGCGAAGCCAGCCGTGGCACTCTCTTCGCTTGAGAGTCGCAGACTGCCGTTGATGTCTCGCGATGGCGCGCGGCCCATGGCAATCGACGAACGCGGGAGGTCTCATGTCGGTCTTCGAATCCGCATCGCCACAGTGGAACCGCCGGATGCTCGGCCTTTTCCGCATCGTGGCCGGAATACTCTTCGTCACGCACGGCATTCAGAAAACTTTCGGCTATCCGCCGAACCCGATGATGCACATGCCGGTGCCTCTGATGTCACAGCTCGGCGTGGCGGGGGTCGTCGAGATCATCGGCGGCTCGGCGATCATTCTCGGATTGTTCACGCGGGTCGTTGCGTTCATCCTCGCCGGTGAGATGGCGGTCGCATACTTTACGCAGCACTTTCCGCGCGGCCCGATTCCGCTGGCGAACGGCGGCGAGCTTGCCGTCCTCTACTGTTTCTTCTACTTGTACCTGGTGTTCGCGGGCGCGGGATCGTTCAGCATCGACTCACTGCTGGCGCACACGACGACGGTATCTCCGCCGGGGCCAACTCCCCGGAGTCACATCGAACACGCGGCATGACCCGACCGTACGTCCTCGCTGAAACAACATGGAAGACGGTAGACGCGACGCCTTATGACGTCGCGATTCTACCGTGGGGAGCCACCGAAGCCCACAACTATCACCTGCCGTACGCGACCGACACGATCCAGGCCGAGCACATAGCGGCGCGCGCCGCGGGTCTCGCCTGGGATCGCGGTGCGCGGGCCGTGACGCTGCCGGCGGTGCCTTTCGGCGTCAACACGACGCAGCTCGACATCAAGCTCACGCTCAACATGAATCCCTCCACGCAGGCGGCGCTACTCGCCGACCTCGTCGCGTGCCTCGACGGCCAGGGGATTCACAAGTTGCTCATTCTGAACTCGCACGGCGGCAACGACTTTCGGCAGATGATTCGCGAGCTGCAGCCGAAGACGCGGGTCTTTCTCTCGACGATCAGCTGGTGGTCGTGCGTGAAGGCGTCGCAGTTCGTGGATGAGCCGGGCGATCACGCCGGGGAGGCCGAGACCGCGGCGATGATGCATCTCGCGCCCGAGCTGGTGCGTCCGCTCGATGAGGCGGGGCCGGGTCGCGCGCGCCCGTCGCGACTCACCGGCGTTCGCGAGGGCTGGGCCTGGGCGCCGCGGCGATGGACCCAGGTCACTGCGGACACGGGCATCGGGAATCCGGCGAAGGCGACCGCGGAGAAGGGGGCGGCGTACGTTGCGGCGGCCGTCGAACGAATCGCGGGGTTTCTCGTGGAGCTCGCGGCGCTGCGGTTGGACGATCTCTACCAGTAGCCTGTCATCCCGAGCGCCACGCGGTCATCCCGAGCCACAGCGAGGGATCTGCTGCTCTGATTGTCGTCGGCTGTTCGTAGGCTCACGCCTCTTAGCTCGGACCTGCGCGGCTCGAAACTGGACTCGCCGTCAGGGTAGAGATATCAGACAGCGAATGACAATGTCTTTGAGGGTCCGAGATCTCGACGTCTCTGAACGAGTCCAGATTCGAGCCGCGCAGCTGAGAGCTCGCAGATATCAGAGCGAGGCGTGGCTAGTCCGTGTACATCCGCCTCGATCACCGACGCGTACTTCTCCGACGACCACCTTTCGCTTGACCTTCATCGTCGGCGTGAGCTCGCCGCCTTCGACCGACAGCTCGTTGGCGAGCACGGCGAACCGCTTCACGGTCTGCACGCGCGCGAGCCGCTGATTGACCGCGATCGATCTCGCGCTGCGAGGAAGCGCGCGAATCGCGTGACACTCGGCCGCTTCCTGCGCCGTGCGCGCGGGGCTGCTCGCCACGAGGCCACGGCGACGACCTTGTCCGGATCGAGCGTCAGCAGCGCGGCGAGATGGCGTCGCCGGTCGCCGACCACGACCACCTGGCTGATCGCCGCGATCGACTTGAGCTGGCTCTCGACGAGCTGCGGCGCGATGTTCTCGCCGCCGGCGGTGATGATGAGCTCCTTCTTCCGATCGGTGATCTGGAGGAAGCCCTCGTCATCGAACTCGCCGATGTCGCCGGAGTGCAGCCAGCCCTCGGCATCGATCGCCGCGGCCGTCGCTGCTGGTGTCGCCGAGATACCCTTTGAAGACGTGCGGGCCACGCATGCAGATCTCGCCGTCGCCCGCGACGCGGACCTCGGTGCCAGGGAGCACGTAGCCGGCTTTGCCCGTGCGATATCGTTTCGGCGAGCAGCACGTCGTGCAGCGCGGTCGTACTCGCTCATGCCGTACGACCTCGAGGATCGGAAGGCCGAGCGAGAGGAAGAAGTCGAGCGTGCGGCTCGAGATCGGCGCCGCGCCGGTGACGAGGCTTCGCGCGCGATCGAGGCCGAGCGTCTCGCCGAACCTTCGAGAACACGAGCCGGTTCGGCGAGCGGATACAGCAGCGGACGCCGCCGTCCCTGCTGGTCGGCGTAGCCGGCCGCGAGGCCGACGCTCCGGGCCCACGCGACGATCCGCTTCTTGAAGCGGCGAATTCTTCGCGCCGGCGGCCTCCATCTTCGCCTGCATCTTCTCCCACACCCGCGGCACGCCGAGGAAATGGTGCGGCCGCGCGACCGCTGCAGCGCGTCGGCGACGGTCTCGAGGCTCTCGGCGAACCAGATCGACGTGCCGAGCACCGCGTTGCTGTGCAGCGAGAAGAGCTGCTCGGCGACGTGGCTCAGCGCGAGGTAGCTCACGATGTCGTCGCCCGGCTGCATCTCGACGATCTGCCGATGCCTGCTCGAGCACCCACGTGATGTTCGCGTGCGACAGCATCACCGCCTTGGGCGCGCCGGTCGTGCCGGAGGTGTAGATGAGCGTGCAGACGTCGTCCTGACTGCTGTGCGTCGATACGCGCGTCGAGCTCGCGCTCGTCGACCGTTTGGCCGAGCTCGAGGAACGCGGACCAGGACAGCGCGTCGCCGGCATCGGGCGTCTTCTCGCATGACGACGACAGCCTCGAGCGACGGCAGCCGGTGGCGAACTTCGCGGAACTTCGCGAGCTGTTCGGCGTTCTCGACAAAGGCCACGCGGGCCGAGCAATGATGCGCGACGTACTGGCATTGCTCGGGCGTGTTCGTCGTGTAGATCCCGGCCGGGATCGCACCCGCGGCGATCGCGGCCAAGTCGGCGACGAACCATTCGACGCAATTGAATCCGATGATCGTCACGTGCTCGCCGGGAGCGACGCCGAGCGCAATCAACGCTCTGCGCGGCCAGCCGAACCTGCTCGCCGATACTCGCGCCAGCTCAGCGATCTCCCAGCGTCCAGCCCGCGCAAAGTGCAGCGCTGGAGCGTCCGGTCGCGTGGCCACGTTGCGACGAAGGCGTCGATGATGCGAGTCGGCATGGTGGGCGAAGAGATCGGCGGACGTTACCGCCGGGATTCCGCTGGGCGCTACGAGACGCATTAGGTTTTTCGCCATGATTCGCGCCCTCTTGCGCGCGGCGCTGCATGATATGCGCCGCGGCGCTGTTCCAAGCCCAAGCCGCGGCGAACGGCCGTCACCTGCTCCGCGGCCGGCACCGCCGTGGATCCGCTGCACCAGACGGGCCAGAACGTCACCATCTCGCTGCTGACGATGGGCGGCGGCGGAAGCAGGTCTGGGAGCTCTTCGGGCACGACGCGCTCTGGATTCACGACAACGTCACCGGGCGCGACACGGTCTTCAACTGGGGCGTGTTCAACTTCAACCAGCCGCGGTTCATCCAGCGGTTTCTCAAGGGAACGATGTGGTACGCGATGGGCGGCGACCCGCTCGACTTGCAACTCGCCGGACTATCGGTACCTCAACCGCACCGTGGTCTCCCAGGAGCTGGACCTCACCGTCGCCGCAGCGCGACTCGATCCTGCATCAGATCCAGTGGTACGCGCGGCCGGAGAACGTGAACTACCGGTACGACTACTACCGAGACAACTGCGCAACGCGGGTGCGCGACATCATCGACAACGCGATCGGCGGACAGATGCGCGCAAAGGCGGGCGGCCTGTCGGGCACGAGCATATCGTTGGCACTCGCTTCGACTGATGCAGGGCAACAAGCCGATCATGCTCGGCGTCGACATCGGACTCGGTCGTCCGGCGGATCGGGACATGACGAAGTGGGAGGAGATGTTTCTTCCGCGGCTGCTGCACGACTTCGTCGCGACGCTCCAGATCCGCGACAGCACGGGCGCGACGCGGCCGCTGGTCAAGCGAGAGACCGTCCTGTTTCAGGCGACTCGCGCGCCAGAGCCGAGAGCGCCTCCGACGCTGTGGCCCTGGCTGCTCGGCGCCGGGTTGGTCGTCGCCGGGCTGTTCGCGTGGCTCGGCGCGGCGGTGCGGCGGGCGGCCGCGCGGCGAGCGTAATCGCGGCAGTGCTGAGTCGAGCATTTGGGCGCTCGTCGCGGGGCTGCTCGGCGTCGTGCTGACCGCTGCTCTGGGCCGTGACCGATCACGTCTTCGCGCACGCCAACGAGAATCTCCTGCTGTTCAATCCGCTGTGGCTGGTGCTGGCGGTCGTCGCGATCCCCGCGCTCGTGGGCAGGTCGCAAGAGCGCGTGGTTTCGAAAGTGGGCGTTCGGATTGGCCGGCCTCGCGACATTGGCGCTCGTCGCGCATGTCGTTCGACTCTCGGCGCAGGACAATCTGGCGATCATCTCTCTGGCACTGCCGCCGGCGCTGGCGATCGCGTGGATTGCGCGCAGGGCTTGATCGCGGCTGGGCCATTGACCACGGATCGGCGCGGTCAGAGACGGACGGGCACGGAACAGTGGAAGGCACTTTTAATGAGGCCGCTCGGGACGCTATGAGGGGAATCCGAGCGGTTGTCGCTTTTCAAGAAAAGGAATTGCTCCTCCGTGTCGATCCGTCTGTGCCCGTGCCTATCCGCGTGCGTAGTAGTTCAAGCCTATTAAGGCGCGATCGAAATCGGCTGCTGGCCGGCCGCCTTGATCTTGGCATTCAGCGCCGCAAGCTCGGTCGTTCTCAATGACGTCCAGCGCGCGACGATCGCAGCATAGTCGCTGCTCGACCTTTCGCACCGCCGCCACCGCCTGCGTCGTCGGCTCGACGTCGGCGTCCTCGAGCAGATTGAGCAGTTGCATCAGCTCGCCGTTGATCGACGCAAACGTCGGCTGCCCAGGCGCGCCGCCGCGACCGCGGCCGCCACCGCCTCCGCGCCGGCCACCGCCTCCGCCCTGCCCGACGACCGCGACGATCTGTTGATCGAACGCGTTGATCGCGTCGATCAGCGCGGCATTGCCGGCGACACGATCGCGTATCGCGCGCAGCTGGTCGCGCAGCCACGCGCGCGCGGTCGGCGACGGCCGAGTCGCGCGCGATGGCGTCGAAGAGGCGAACGGCCATCGCGTGCGTCTGCGCGAGCGCGGCCGCCGGCGTCTTGACGCGCGGATCCATCTTGATCGTGAGCGGCTGCCGTATACGACTTGCCGCCGACGGTGAGACGCACCGTGTACTGCCCCGGCGCGGCCCACGGACCGCGCGGCTCGCGCGGCGTGTCGCCCGGCGTCGCCGAGATCGGATAGCTGCCCGGGCTGCGAGCTCGTGCCGGCCGGCGGCGCGTAGTGCAGATCCCACACGAACCGATGGAAGCCCGGCGCGGCGCGACAGCACCTGCGTCGGACGAATCCAGTAGCCGGCGTGTTGCCGATGTCCGCCGGCGCCATCGACGTGTCGCGGCTCGAGTACGCGCGGATCACGCGGCCGCTCGGCTCGACGATCTCGAGCTTCGCGTCGCCGCGCGTGCCGGCGCCGAGGTAGTAGTCGATGATCGCGCCGTCGGGCGGATTCTGCGCCCACGGCTCGTCGGGCGGAATCGGCGTGTCGGGATACTTGCTCCAGCGGAAGCGGTAGGCGGCCGCGGGCTTGAACAGCGTGGCCGGCGCGGACGCCGTGGCTGCGCGTGATCTGCCGCAGCGGCGCGATGTCGTCGAGAATCCAGAACGACCGGCCGTGCGTGCCGACGGCGATGTCGTCGTCCTTGACGATGAGATCGCGGATCGACGTCGCCGGCATGTTGAGCCGCAGCGACGACCAGTGGTCGCCGTCGTCGAACGAGACCCACACCTGCGTCTCCGATCCGGCGAACAGCAGGCCTTTTCGCTTCGGATCTTCGCGCACGACGTTGATGATCGCGCCGTCGGCGATGCCGTTCGTGATCTGCGTCCACGTCTTGCCGCCGTCGTGCGTGCGATAGATGTGCGGCTGGAAATCGTCGAGCCGCATCGTGTTCACGGCCGCGTACGCCGTCGCGGCGTCGAAGCGGCCGGCATCCATGATCGAGATCTTGCTCCACGGACGCGCGCGCAGCTCCGCGCGGCGTGACGTCGGTCCAGTGCGCGCCGCCGTCGGCCGTCGTCTGAATCAGGCCGTCGTCGGTGCCGGCCCAGATGCGCTTGATGTCGACGTACGACGGCGCGATCGTGTACACCACGCCACCGTGCCGCGCGCGCGCCGTCGCGCGAGTTCGAGTAGATCGCCGACGCTCGGCGGAACGATCGAGTCGGTGCGCGTGAGATCGGGGCTGATCTGCGTCCAGCTCTTGCCGCCGTTCGATCGTCTTCCACACGACGTTCTCGGCGAAGAACAGCACGTGCGGATCGACGGTGGAGAAGACGAGCGGCGCCGTGCGCAGCGAGCGGTAATCGCCCGCCGCCGCGCGCGCCGCCGCGTGCGGGCCGACCTGCTGGATCTCGCCCGGTGCGGCGATCGTAGCGCGTGACCTTGCCGCCGTAGACGATGTTCGGGATCGAGCGGATCGGGCGCGGCGTAGCCGTACTCCTCGATGCCCGCCGGGTGCCAGTTCCAATCGAGTGATGCGTCCGTCGTCGCCGCGGCTGTCGCACGCACGCCGAGCCGGACTCCTGCTGGCCGCTGCAGAGGCGATACGGAAAGGCGTTGTCCGCGGCGACGTGATAGAACGCCGCCGTCGGCTGGTTGAGCCACGAGCTCCACGACTCGCCGCCGTTCACCGTGACGATCGCGCCCTGGTCGCTCGCGATCAGGATGATCGTTCGGATCGTTCGGGTTGATCCAGATGCGATGATAGTCGTCGCCGCCCGGCGCGCCGCGGAAGGCATTGAACGTCTTGCCGCCGTCGGTCGACTTCCACGTGACGACGCTCGCGGTGTACACGATGTCCGGATTCTTCGGATCGACCTTCACTTCGGCGAAATCGGACTCGCGCGTCGACGACGCGATTGTCGGTCGTCGCGCGGTACCAGTGTCTCGCCGGCGTCGTCGGAGCGATAGAGCCCGGCGTCGCGCGTCGCGTCCACGGTGGCGAACATGCGCGACGGCATCGCTCGGCGCGACGGTGATGCCGATGCGGCCCAGGCCGTCCTGCTCGAAGGTCGGCAGGCCCTTGCCGATCTTGCGCCACGTGTCGCCGCCGTCGGTCGACTTGAACAGACCGCTGCCCGGACCGGAGAACTGCCCGTTCTCCCACGGCCCCTGGCGCGACTCCCAGAGCACCGCAGTAGACGATGTCGGGGTCGACCGGGTCGAGCACGACGTCGATCGCGCCGGTGTTCTCGTCCTTGTATAAGACTTTCTGAAACGTCGCGCCGCCGTCGGTCGAGCGGAACAGCCCGCGCTCGGCGTTCGGGCCGTACGGATGGCCCATGCACGGCGACGAACAGCCGGTTCGGATCGCGCGGGTCGACGACGATCTGCGGAATCTGCTGGCCGTCGCGCAGGCCGAGGTGCGTCCACGTCTTGCCGGCGTCGGTCGATTTGTAGATGCCGTCGCCCGTCGACAGATCGGGGCGCTGCAGTCCCTCGCCGCTGCCGACGTAGATGATGTTCGGATTCGACGGCGCGACGGCGATCGCGCCGATCGAGCCGCTCGGCTGGTCGTCGAAGATCGGGTTCCACGTGCGGCCGTAGTCGGTCGTCTTCCAGACGCCGCCGTCGACCGCGCCGATGTAGAACACGTTCGGCTGATCGGGAATGCCGACCGCGGCTTTGGTGCGGCTCGCGCGGAACGGGCCGATCATGCGCCAGCGCAGCTCGGAGTACGCGCGCGGATCGACGCGTTGCGCGAGAAGCGTCGACGACGTGATCAGTGCCAGCAGGGACGAGCGAACGAGCGAGCGCACGGTCGATCCTCTTGAGAAGTGGCCGATGGTGCAAGGCAAGCACGAGACTGGCGCGGATTGTCGCACTGCCCTCGCGGACGCGGCAAGGCGCCGCGCGCGAAATGTGCAATTGTCGGTTTGGGACTCAGTCGTGAGGACGCTATGACTTCGCCAATACCCGATCCGGGACCAAGGCCTGGTGGCCCGGAGCCGATGCCGCGTCCCGCGCCAGCACCGCCGAACCCGGAAGAGACGCCGGTGATCATCATCGATCTGCCGCCGACGCTGCCGTCGCCGGCCTACCAGGCGAGGAGCCGCTGCCGAGCTGAACGACCTTAGCGCACCGGCGTCGCCGACGACTCGGATCGTCGTTCTCGGCCTCGGCACACGCGCCACGGTGCACGACGCGGTGGCTCAGGATTCTGACGTCGGCATCCTCGTAGCGAGCGATCGGCTCGCCGCAGCGCATGCACCGCGGAAACAGCGCATAGATGGAGCGGGCCATCTCCTCGACGGCGGGGTCATCACGGCGCGCGGCGATATCCATGACACAGTATGACTCGGGGCCGTTATCGCTTCGCCAGACCGATAGCCCGAGACGCTCGATGAACGACGTCCTGCTGAATCTGATGCAGCACATGCGCTGGGCGGACACGCTCGTCGCCGATGCGCTCGACGACGACGCTCCGGCAGACGTCGGTCGCGCTGTTCGCCCACATCGCGTCGGTCGAGCACCTCTGGTACGCGCGCATTCAGGCCGAACGCCGGCGTTCGCGGTCTGGCCGTCGCTCACCGTCGCCGAGTCTCGCGCGCTCGCTACCGAGCATGCGGATCTGTTCGAGCGATTGGTGCAGTCGGCCGACGACGTCGCGCTTGCGCGACCGGTGCACTATCGCAACAGCGCCGGCCGTGCCTACCAGAGCGCTGTGTCCGACATCGTGACCCACGTCGCGATGCACGGCAGCCACCACCGCGGGCAGATCCTGCAGCGGCTGCGCGCCGCCGGACGTGAACCACCCTACGTCGACTTCATCCAATTCATGCGGCGCGATCAAGGGTGAGCTGCGTCACCCGCACGGCCACCGCTCGGCGCGTTCGCTGTCGGTCAATGCGCGATGAAGCTGCTGGCGCCGGCGCGAGAGCTCGTCGTGCGTCGAGGGCGAGCGCTCTCGAACCGCCGTCTCGTGCGAGTCGTCGTCGGACGCGTGCCACGCGCGGGGCTCGACGTCACCGTCGCGAGGCTTCTGCTCGTCCATGGAGGCTCCAGGACACTGGTGGATACCTCTGCGCCCGCACGCCGCGTGCCCTGAGCTTCGCGGGCTCGAGGGCACCGAACGTGCTCTGCTTCGCCACATGTGTTTGACTCTGGCCGCATCGTGCGGACGGAGACGGCTGAGGCTTTTGGCAGGAGGAACCTGTGTTGAAGCGACGCATGGCGTGCGCGGTGGCGATGGCGGCGATTCTGGGTGGATGCGCGCACGGATTCGAAAGCTCCGCGTCGGGCGAGGTGATCGACCGCCGCGGCGGCGGCGAAGACCGTCGTGCTGCACGTGGACAATCAGAATCCGCAGTCGATGGAACTTCGAACGGTGATCGACGGTCGCTCGACGTTCGTCGGCTCCGTGAGCGCGAGCGACACGACGAGCATTCTGCTCGATCCGTCGATTTTCCCGCGCGGGTTTCCTCTACGTCGTCGCGATTCCGGCGGACGGACGGGGACGCGCGATCTCGGGTCCGCTGACGCGCGTCGAAGGGCGACAAGATTCGAGTTCACGGTCTCGCAGGTGCTGTCGGCGAGCACCGCGAGGGTAATTCGCTGAGCCGGCGCTCGAGAAACCGGCGCTCGGGCTCGACGTTGGCGAGCTCGAGCGCCGTTTCATATGCCGCGCGCGCGTCGTCGATCGTCCGAGACGGCGCAGCAATCCGCGCGCGCCGCGTGCAGCAGATGATAGTCGCGCAGCTCGCCGCGCGCGGCGATCGCATCCATCAGCAGCAGACCAGCCTGCGCTCCATCGACCATCGCCACCGCGACGGCGTGATTGAGCTCGATGACCGGCGTCGGCGGCGCGCGAAAGCAGCAGCGCGTACAGCGCGGCGATCTGCCGCCAGTCGGTCTCGGCCGCGCTCGGCGCGGCAGCGTGCAGCGCGGCGATCGCCGCCTGGATCGCGTACGGCCCCGCGCGCCCGCGCTGCAACGCGGCGTCGACCCGCGCGAGACCTTCGGCGATCTGCTCGCGATCCCATCGCGAGCGGTCCTGCTCCTGGAGCAGCAGCAGCTCCCCCTCCGGCGATAGACGCGTGGCGCGGCGCGCGTCGTGGAGGAGCATGCAGAGCGAGCAACCATTCGCTTCGCTCGCCGACGGCAGCAGCTCGACGAGCAAGCGCGCCAGACGAATTGCCTCGCGTGCAAGATCGTGACGCACCATCTCGTCGCCGCTCGTCGCCGCGTATCCCTCGGTGAACACGAGGTAGACGACGGCGAGCACGGAATCGAGACGCTCGGGCAGCTCGTCGCGCGGCGGGCACTCGATACGGAATGCCCGCGTCGCGGATCTTGCTCGTCGCGCGCACGAGGCGCTGCGCCATCGTCGGCACGGGAACGAGAAACGCGCGCGCGATCTCCTCCGTCGTCAACCCGCAGATCGTGCGCAGCGTGAGCGCCACCTGCGCCTCTGGCGAGAGCGCGGGGTGACAGCACGTGAAGACGAGCCGCAACCGGTCGTCCTCGACGCCGCTCTCCTCCTCGAGCGCGGCGATCGCGAGCGGGCTCGGGTGATGCCGGCGGCGCGGTGAGCGCGCTCAGTGCGGTGGTGCGCGCATCACGCCGCGCTCGATCGATCGCGCGATGTCGGCCGGTGCTGATGAGCCACGCGCGCGGATTCGACGGAATGGCGGTCTGCGCGCCACGACTCCACCGCGACGGCGAAGGCATCCTGCATCGCCTCCTCGGCGCGATCGAAATCGCCGAGGAGGCGGATGAGCGTCGCGAGGATTCGGCGCGAGTCCTCGCGGTAGATGCGGGCGATGTGCTGCTGAACGTCGTCGCCCGCCGTCACCGCTTCCGTCACGCGCCGGTCGCCATGATCGGCCGCACCTCGATCGACCCCGTCCGCGAACCGGGGATGCGCTCGGCGATGCCGATGGCTTCGTCGAGATCGTTCGCGTCCACGAGATAGTAGCCGCCCAACTGCTCGCGCGTTTCCGCAAAGGGGCCGTCGGTCGTCGACCGCTTGCCGTTGCGAACGCGGACGGTCGTCGCGGTCTTGGTCGGCTGGAGCGCGTTGCCGCCCTTGTAGTGGCCGCTCTTCGCGATGGACTCGGTGAAACCGCGGTACTCGGTCATCACCGCGCCCGCGTCGGACGGCGGCATGGTCGCCCAATTCTGTTCGTTCTCGTAGATGAGCAAGAGGTACTGCATGGTCGTCTCCGGGTGAAGGAGTGGAAGTGATTTGATCGCAGCATCTAGTCGAACAGGACCGGCGAAAATCGACAGCGGCCTTAAGATATTGACGGGCTTGCTTTTGCCGAGTACCTCGAACTCACGAACCCGACAGCAGGGGTAGAACGAGGGCCGCCAATCCATAAGTTGGAACGACCCACCCGTCCTCCGATCCCCCGCAGGTGTCATGATGCAAGCGAACCCATCCGCGAATCGCCTGGCGCGCCGCCTCGTGGCCGCGACGGCGTGCGTGCTCGCGCTCGGCGCGAGTCGGCCACTCGCGGCGCAGAGCGCGCCGGCGTCACCCACACAGCTGGGCGTTCTTCAGGGATTCGTAATCGACAGCATCCACGATGGCGGTCTGGCGAACGCCGTCGTGATCGTCGAAGGCACGGGCCGTCAGGGTGTCACGCAGGCCGACGGCCGGTATCGCATCGACAGCATTCCCATGGGCAAGCACAGCATCATGGTGATGCACCCGGTGTTCGACACGCTGGGGCTCGGCGCGGTGGTGCGGTACCAGGACGTGAACTTCACGCAGCCCCTCAGCAACTTCGATCCGGTCGTGCCGAGCGGCGAGCGCGTTGCCGCCGCTCTGTGTTCGCCGGCACAACGACAGCGCGGTCCCGCCGTGATGGTCGGCTTCGTCCGCGATCCGGATACGAACGGGCCGGCGAAAGGAGCGAAGGTGTCGCTGGTGTACGTGACGACGGACATCATCGGGCGCAAGCAGCCGGCAACGGTCCGCGAGATCGTCGTCGATTCGACCGGCTTCTACCACATCTGCAGCTTGCCGGCGGACATGTCGGGCAAGGTGCAGGTCTTCCGCAATGGCGTCAGCTCCGGCGAGGTGCCCATCGAGGTGAGCCGCAGCATCGCGCTGCGCGCGTTCACCATCGTCGCGCATCACGAAATCGTCGCCGAAGTCAAGAACGACAGCGGCAAGGTGCGTAAAGTCGCGATGGGCACGGCGAAGGTGACCGGCAAGGTCGTCGACAAGCACGGACGACCGCTCGAGGGCGCGCGCGTGATGCTGCAGGACGGCAAGGGCGTCGCGTTGACCAAGGCGAACGGCGAATTCTCGCTCGACAGTCTGCCGTCGGGAACGCAAGCGCTCGTCGTCCGCAAGCTCGGCTACGGTGTGACCGAGGCCGCCGTGGAGCTGTCGTCGGCGACACCCGCGCGCACCACGGTCACGATGGCCGACTTCGTCCCGACGCTCGCCACCGTTCGCGTCGAGGCGCAGCAGGACAAGGCGTTGGCGGCCGTTGGCTATCTCGAGCGAAAGCAAGCGGGCTTCGGCAGCTTCCTCGACGGCAATCAGATCAATCATGCGTCGATGATGTTCAGCGACGTGATGCGCACCGTGAACGGCCTCAGAATCCAGCCGAGCGGCGATGGACGGACGTCGGTGATCACGGACTCGCGCAGCGCGTCGAACGGGTGCGTCAACTACTTCGTCGACGACATGCCGTGGACGACGATGACGCCCGGCGACATCGACGACTATGTTCGACCGAACGAGATGGTGGCCGTCGAGGTGTACCATGGTGCGGGCACGCCACCGAAGTACCAGGTCGCGGGCCAGAGCAGCTGTGCGGTCATCGTCGTGTGGACGCAGGCGAAGATGAGCACGATCGCCAACCGGAAAGACAAGAAGCCCTGAGCACCCCATGACCGATCGATGACCCGACCGCTTCGCGTCTTCATGCACACGGAGATGGCCACCGAGTGTGACCAGTGTGGCGTGCGGTTCGATCTCGTCGCGGGCGGCGCGTGCATCGAGTGCCGGCGGGCGCTCTGCGCGCGCCACCTGCACGGCTCGTGGGTTCGCCGTCTCATGGTGGACTTCGGCGCCGAGCCGGTCTGCTGCCGGTGCCGCGAGCAGCGGGTGACCGCGCCCGCGTGACGGCACACGCGTGACGGCGCACGCCGCGCAGGATCCCGCCTTCGAGTCTCGCGTCAGACAAAGCTTCGACCGCCAGCGTTTCATGGCGACGATCGGCGCGTCGCTCGTTCGGGTCGAGCCCGGCGAGGTGGACATCGAGCTCCGCGCGCGCGACGATCTGACGCAGCAGCACGGGTTTCTGCACGCCGGCGTCCTGGCCTCGGCGGCCGACAGCGCGTGCGGATACGCTGCCCTGAGCCTCATGCCGCCGGGCGCGGCCGTGCTCAGCGTCGAATTCAAGATCAACATGCTCGCGCCCGCCGCGGGCGACCGAATCGTCGCACGGGGGCGCGTGATCCGCGCCGGCAAGACGGTGACGGTATGCTGGGGCGACGTCACCGCCTACTCGTCCGGCGGCGAGAAGCTCGTCGCGACCATGGTCGCGACCATGATGACCGTCCACGGACGCGGGTTGGCCGACTGACCGGGCTCGACGCGGGCTGAGTCACAGATCGTGGCAGGCTCCCTGCCTCTGGTGGTAGGCATGACGCAACGCCGCGCCGAAATGGCCTCACCGACTTCTTCGCGACCTCACGCCTGGTGGCGGCCATGGCGGAGTGTGCTGATCGGATTCATGCTCGCCTTCTTGGCCGGGATTGCGATCGCGTCGCTGGCGCGCGAAGGCGGACATTGGAATCGAGGATCCGCGTGGGAGCGCGCGCTGATGATTCGGCTTCACACGCCGCTGCCAAATGTGATCGATTCCACGGTCGTCGCGCTCACCTGGTTCGGCACCAACCTCGTGTTGCTCCCCGCGGTCGGGGTGGTGTGCTGGTGGCTGTGGGTGCGGTGTCGGCGTCCCGACGCGGCAGCGAGACTCACGGTGGTGCAGCTCGGCAGCTACCTCTTGAATCCGTCGCTCAAGGCGCTCTACGAACGGCAGCGCCCGACGTTGTTCGAGCGGCGCGGGTGGTATGCGTGGAGCTCCTATCCGAGCGGACACGCCATCGCGACCGTGTCCGTGCTGATCACGATCATGCTGCTGTTGCACGAAGTGCGCGGATGGCGCTGGCCGTTCTACGTTTTCATTCCCGTCGGGCTCGCGAGCATTTACTCACGGCTGTATCTCGGAGTGCATTGGCCGACGGACGTGATCGCCGGGATCGTCGTCGGCGCGGTGTGGCTGGGCGTCACGACGTACGCGTTTCGCGATCGGCGGCCCGCGTCACCCGAGGAGCGTCGCCAGTCGCGCGGCGTCGACGTTGCCGCCGCTGACGATGGCGGCGACACGCTCACCCTGTCGTAGGGGCACGGCGCGAGCGAGGATCGCCGCGGTCGCGGCGGCGCCACCCGGCTCGGCCAGCAGCTTGGCGCTCGTCAACAGGTCGCGCAGCGCCGCGGCGATCGTGTCATCGTCGATGACCACGACGTCGTCGGCGTAGCGTTTCACGACGTCGAACGTGAGCTCGCCGGCCATCGGCGCGGCGAGTCCGTCGGCGATCGTCTTCACCGAATCGAGCGTGACCGCGCGCCCCGCGTCGAGGCTGCGGCGCATTCCCGCGGCGCCCGTCGGCTCGACGCCGTAGACGCGAATCTTCGGATTCGACTCCTTGATCGCCACGAGCATCCCCGCGATGAGCCCACCGCCGCCGACCGGCACCACGACGGCATCGAGATCCGGCGCCTGTTCGAGAAGCTCGAGGCCCGCCGTGCCCTGCCCCGCGATCACCTGCTCGTTGTCGAACGGATGCGCGAAGACGAGGTTGCGGTCGCGCTCGAGCTCCTGCGCTTTCGCCAACGCTTCCATCCCGTTCGCGCCGGCGAGAACGACCTCCGCGCCATAGTCGCGGCTCGCCGCGACCTTGAGCGGCGACGCCGCGGACGGCATGACCACGGTGGCGTGCACGCCGGTCGCGCGAGACGCCCACGCGAGCGACTGCGCGTGATTCCCCGCCGAGAAGGTGACGACGCCACGCGCCCGATCGGCTGCGGACAGTTGACTCAGGTAGTTCAACGCCCCACGCGCCTTGAACGATCCCGTCTTTTGGAAGTTCTCGCACTTGAGCAGCAGCCGGACGCCCACCCGATCTCCCAGCCGGGTGGCCGTCATGACGGGCGTCGTATGCACGTGACCGCGCAGACGCTCTCGGGCGGCGCGGACGGTGGCGATGGAGACCATGCTGGTTAGAATTCGCGGGCGGTTGAGAATGCTTCACACGGAGGACGTCATCCTCGCGCGGCAAGACAAGATCACGTTCACGATAACCATACTCGCCGTGCTTTGCGCGGCGGCGACGAAGCTGTTCTCGGCGACCCCGGTCGTTCAGTTCATTGCCGCCGCCGTCGCGCTGTCGCTGCTGGCGATGAACGTGTCGAGCGGCACGGAGCACGTGGGCGATTATCTCGGTCCCGGTCCCACCGGCGTGCTCCAGGCCGCGCTCGGCAATCTGCCCGAGGTGCTCGTCTGCGCGTTCGCGTTGCGCGCCGGATTGCTGCAGGTGGTCCAGGCGGCGCTCATCGGCTCGATCCTCGCCAACTCGCTCCTCGTGCTCGGGATCGCGATTCTCGTCGGCGGCATTCGGCATGGACACATGCATTTCGACGCGCAGTCGCCGCGCATGATCGCGTCGCTGATGATGCTCGCGGTCGCGGCGCTCGCGATTCCGACGCTCGCCGCCGAGCTGCACACGCCGGCCTCGGAACACGAGAGCGCCCTGAGCGCCGCGTGCGCCATCCTGCTGCTCATCGTGTTCGTCGCGAGCCTGCCGTTCTCGCTCCACACCGATCCCACGAAGACGGTGCGCAAGGTCGAGAAGCCGGTCGCGACCCACGAGCCCTGGCCCCTCGGGCTCGCCGTGACCGTGCTCGTATTGGCATCGCTCGGCGCGGCGCTCGTGTCGGAGTGGTTCGTCGCGGCGCTCGAGCCGGCGATCGAGACGCTGCACATCTCGCAGGCCTTCGCGGGGATCGTCGTCGTCGCGATCGCCGGCAACGCCGTGGAGAACGTCGCCGGCATTCGGCTGGCGGCCAAGAACCGGCCCGACTACGCGATGAGCGTCATCCTCAACAGCTCGCTCGTCATCGCGCTGTGCGTGATCCCCGCGCTGGTCCTGTTATCCTTTTTTCTCGGCGGCGCGGTGCTCACGCTCGTGCTGCCGACGCTGTTGATCGCCGCGCTGCTGCTCACGACGCTCACGACGGCCATCATCGTGAACGACGGCGAGACGATCTGGCTCGAGGGCGTGGCGTTGATCGGGCTGTACTGCATCATCGCGGCGGCATTCTGGTGGGGATGACCCGACTGGAGAATCGGTCCATGAGACAACTCTCACGATGCCTTGCTCTACTGGCGATGCCCGCGACGGCGGGTGCCCAGTGGATTCCGCAGCAGTCGAACACCACGGCCGAGTTTCGCGGCCTCGTGGCCGTGAGCCCGGCCGTCGTGTGGGCGAGCGGCACGCGCGGCCGTGTCGCCAGGACCACGGACGGCGGCACGACGTGGCGGCTGGACACCATTCCCGGCGCCGATTCGCTCGACCTGCGCAGCGTCGCGCCACGCAGCGCGACGATGGCGGTCGCGATGGTCGCCGGCGAAGCGGAAAAGGGCGCCGCGAAGATCTATCGGACGACCGACGGCGCGCATTGGACGCAACGCTTCGACACGCGCGAGAAGGGCGCGTTTCTCGACGCCATCGCGTTCTGGGACGATCAACATGGAGTCGCTCTTGGCGATCCGATCGACGGCAAACTGTTCATCCTCACGACCGACGACGGCGGCGCGAGCTGGGCGCGCGTCCCGACCGCGAGCTCACCGTCCGTGTTGCCGGGTGAGGCGTCGTTCGCCGCGAGCGGAACCTGCCTCGCCGTGCTCGGCTCGTCGAACGCGTGGATCGGCACCGGCGGCGGCGCCCGCGCGCGTGTGTTTCGGTCGACGGACCGCGGGCGCACCTGGTCCGTCGCCGACACGCCGATTCACGCGGGCAACGCGTCGCTCGGGAATCTTTTCAGTGGCCTTCGCCGATGCGCGACACGGCGTCGTCGTGGGCGGCGATTACGCCCAAGCCAAAGGAATCTTCCCCAACGTGGCGTTGTCAGATGACGGCGGGCTGACATGGGCGCTCGCGAGTGGTCCACTGCCCGCGGGGTTCATGTCGGCGGTCGCGTATCTTCCGGGCACGGATGGTCGTTTTCTTGTCGCGGTCGGGCTCGGAGGAACGGCGCGGTCGACGGACGGCGGCACGAGCTGGGCGATGGTCGACAGCGTGGCGTACAACAGCGTGTCGTTCGCATCGAAGGACGCCGGCTGGGCGGCAGGTCCGCGAGGTAGAATCGCGAAGTGGGTCGTGAAAACCGTGACGGAGTTTCATTCTCGACGCGAGGTGGAGTGATGGTGGGTCGTCGAATCGCCGCAGTCGCTGGCACCCTGTTGGCCGCGCTCTCGTGTTCGCGAGCGCCCGCAACATCGTCACCGGCGCCCGGCGCGGGACCGGCGACGACACCCGGCGCGCGTGCTCCTGCCACGACCGCCGCAGCTCCGCGAGCCCGGCGCGCCCCGCCGCCGCGCGACAGCCTTGCCAAGCTGCGCGCCGCGTACGTCGCGACGGTGCTGAAGAGCATCGCCGGGCACGAGAACGAGCCGGCGGATCAGGTCTTCAAGAACGTGCAAGTGCTGAAGGGCATCACCGCCGTGCAGCTCGTGCACAAAATGGACAAGGACTACGCCGAAGCGCTGAGCTGGAACTGCACGAACTGCCACCGGCTCGCGCCGCAGGGCAACTTCGCGAGCGACACGTCGAACGACAAAAAGCGCGCGCGATTCATGCAGCAGATGGTGAACGACATCAATCTCGCGCAGCTCCCGAGGCTCTATCCCAAGGACACGCCGTCGGTCACGTGCGCGACGTGTCATCGCGGATACAACGAGCCGCCGCCGGGCGACTATCTCGCGCCGGAGCGCGGGAAGCCCGGCGCGCCGCCGGAGCCGCCGCCGCCGGCAGGACGAGGTGGCGCGCCATCGCGTGGTCGTCTTTAGAGAAACCAAACGATCGCGGTGAGCACGACGCCGATCAACGCCGAGCGGAATACGATCGACGACGCCCGCCGGCGTGCGGCCTCCTGCTCGCCGGCAGACGCGGGAGCGTAGGTTCCGTCATCACATTCGCGCTTCCCGAGCGCGGCCATGCGCACTCACGTGCGCTCGCGGGCCTGGAGGAATCCCGTGGCGCCGGCCATGAATGGCAACACGAGCATGAGCCTCCACAGATGCGGCGCGCGGAACCCGACGAGCAGCGCCGCGGCGGCCACGCCAACGACGAAGCAGGCGATGCCCATGGTGCGGCGACGTCGAATGCCACCCGCCTCGATGTTGTCGACGCGATCGTTCACGACCGGCTTCCGCAGGCCGCGAGCACACGCCGCGGCTCCGCCGCGCTCGGATACAGCGCCCGAATCGCGCGCGCTTCGGTCTTGGCGTGCGGACAGTCGCCCCGCGAGAGATAGGCCTGCGCCAGCCGGACGCGAATCCTGTAGTTCCCCGGATCGAGCCGCGCCGCGGTCGCCAGCGACGTCACGCGAGTGCTCGCGCTGACATCGTCCATCGCGGCAAGCGACGCCGCGCTGCGCATGATCGCGATCGCGCCGAATGTCAGCACGCCCACTGTTCCCCAGACCCTGACGCCACCGATGCCCCGCCCCGTACGCGAGGGAGGCGGCGAGAGCGCGCCGGCAAGGGTCCAGAACAGAAACGTCGGCGCGGCAATCAGCAGGACCGCGTCGAACGCGCCCACGACGGCAACTGCGACGATCGTGCCCACGAGGGCAACCGCGGTGAGGGCGCGCTCGCCATCGCCGGCTCGCCCCTGCCGAACGTCGCGCACCGAGCGGCCGAACAGTCCGAGCAGCGTCGCCACGAACAGGCCGAACGCGATGACGCCCCGTTCCGAGAGCAGCGCGACCCAATCGCTGCTCGGCCATGGATTGGACGTGAGGCCGTCGTCCTGCGACATCGAGGGATCGTTGCGCGACGCATATCGCGGATAGGCCACCGCCCAATTCCCCGGACCCACGCCGAGCAGCCGGTGCGCCTCGGTCATTCGCACGGAGTTGGCGTACTGGACGAGGCGGCCGTGGCCGCTGCCCTCTTTATAGTTTACCAATCCGGTCGCCGAGTCGAGGTAGGGCGATTCGCTGGCCCACTGGAGCCGGTTGGGCAACACCACCGCGGCCGCGGCGCCCGCCGCCGCCGCCAGCGCCAGCACCAACGATCGCCGCGCCGTCGTCGGTGTTCGCCAACGATCCCGCGTGGTGAATGCGAGGAGGCCCGCGACGATCGCGACCGCGAGAACGGCCAGCCACGCGGCCCGGCTTCGCGACATCACCAGCGCCGCGGACAGCACCGCGACGCCGACGCCGCCGACGATGCTCCCGAGTCCGCGCCGCGCGGTGAGCGCGACGAGCACGACCACCGGCATGCCGATCGCAACATAGTGCGCGATGAAATTTCGATTGCCGAACGTTCCGCCCGGCGCGCGGTTCACGCTGAACAGCTCCGTCTCGACGCCGTACGCCTGCGCGAGCGATGTCGCGGCCGCGAGGACGACGCTCGCCGCCAGCACGACGACGAGCCCGTTCAACGCGCCGGCACGCCGCAGCGCGGAGGCGGTCCAGAACAAGAGGGCGCCCGAGAGCGAGATTGCGAGCGCACGCTCGGCGAGCCAGGGATTGGTCGCGCTCGTCGCCGACATGGCGCTGACGAGCAGAAACGCGGCGAGCAGCCAGTCGACCACTGTGAGCGTCGCGCGGTCGGCACGACCGAGCACCGCGATGGCCGCGACCACGGCGGTCGCATGGAGCACGAGCTCTTTGGGGACGAAGTAGCGGTCGAGCTCGAATGCCTTGTATGTCGCGGCGATGAGGACGACGGCGATGGCGCCGAGCGCCAGCGCGACGAGCGCGAGACGGTCGCGCGTGGAAGAGGCGGGCATGCTGTGTCCGGAATCTATGGCGCGCGGCGCCAGGACGAGGAGGCGCCCAGGCGTGGCGAGATCCAGTGTCGAGCTCGTACATTGGGACCATGATCTCTCGACGCCAATTTCTCGTCGCGACCGCGGCCATGGTCGCCACGCGGCGCGCCATCGTCGCGCAGCCGCCGGAAGTGCTCACCGTGTACAAGGACCCCAGCTGCGGGTGCTGCGCGAAGTGGGCGAAGCACATGGCGTCGAACGGCTTTGTCGTGTCGGTACGCGACGTCCAGAACATGGACGAGATCAAGCGGACGATGAACGTGCCGTCGCCGCTGCAGAGCTGCCACACCGGGGTCGTCGGCAAGTACATCGTCGAAGGACATGTGCCGGCCGACGTGGTAAAAAAATTTCTCGCAGCGAAGCCCGCGGCGTTGGGGCTGGCCGTTCCAGGCATGCCGTCGGGCGCTCCCGGCATGGAGGGCGAGCGCCTCGATCATTTCGACATCATCGAGTTCGACCGGGACGGAAAACAGCGCGTGTTCGCAAAACGCTGAATCGCATCGAGAAAGCCGCCATTTCCTTACGTCGGCGGCAGGGTTCTTACAAATCGTTAGCGGGCGTCGTTCTTGCTCGTCCGATAGAGGCTGCTTGATTTGAGTCGGGCGGCCTCGGCCGCTTCTGGCAGGTCGTGCAGCACGTCTCCAGCCCGCATTCGCACCATGATCAGCACTTCGCGTTTCATCGTCGCCGCGCTCATCGCCGCGTCCCTCGCATCTCCGCTCGCGGCGCAAGCGCGCCCGGCGCCGAAAGAGCCGACAATCGACCCGACCGGTGTCGGCGACACATCGATGTTCGCGCCGCTGAATCTCCCACCGGGCAATACGTATCGGAGCGGGTCCGGGGCACCGGGCCCGAAATACTTTCAGCAGCGCGCGGACTACGATCTGCACGGCACGCTCGACACGGCCGCGAAGGCGCTCCAGGGTCAGATGACCCTGCGCTACACGAACAACTCACCCGACACGCTCCGCTTCGTCTGGTTCCAAGTGGAGCAGAACGCGTTCAAGGGTGGTTCGCTGAACTCCTTCGTCTTTCCGTCCGAGTCGCGGTTCGGGGCGCGAAACTTCGAGGGCGGCGACGTGGTGGACCACTTCGATCAGGTGACGGCCGGTAAGAAGGCGCCGGTCAAGATGCGGGTCGAGGGCACGATCATGAAGGTCGATCTCGTCACGCCGCTCCCGCCTGGACAAACGACGACGTTCGACGTCGCATGGCATTTCAACATCCCCGAGCACGGCGCCGATCGCATGGGACGCGACGGCTCGCTCTACGAGCTCGCGCAATGGTATCCGCGCGTCTGCGTGTACGACGACGTCCGCGGCTGGAACACCGAGCCCTATCTCGGCCAGGGTGAGTTCTATCTCGAGTACGGCGACTTCGCGCTGAGCGTCACCGTGCCGGCGGGATACATCGTCGCCGCGACCGGGCAGCTGCAAAACGCGACCGAGGTGCTGACGTCCGCGCAGATCGCTCGCCTCAAGCAGGCGTCGACCTCGGCCACGCCGGTGCCCATCGTCACGAAGGCGGACCTCGAAAGCGGCGCCGCGCGCCCGAAGAAGACGGGAACGCTCACCTGGCGTTTCAAGGCGCAGAGCGTCCGCGACGTCGTCTGGGCGGCGTCACCCGACTACATGTGGGACGCGTCCAGCTACAACGGCAAGTTCGCGTTCGCGTATTACCGCCCCAGCGCGATCGAGACGTGGAAGGACGCCGCCGACATGTCGCGCATGTCGATTCAAGAATACTCGGAGCGGTGGTTTCCGTATCCGTACCCGCAGATCAGCGCCGTGGAAGGTCCGATCAGCGGCATGGAATACCCCATGGTCGCGATGGAGACCAAGAGCGCCGACAAGTACGATCTCTACAACGTGGTGACGCACGAGATCGGCCACATGTGGTATCCGATGATCGTCGGGTCGAACGAACGGATGCACATGTGGCAGGACGAAGGCTTCAACACGTTCATCAACTACTTCTCGGAGGCGCGCCGCTTTCCGGAAAAGGGCTCGTACGCCGACCGCATTCGCCACGATCGCGACCAGGTCGTGCAGTTCATGCAGCACAACGTCGACGAGCCGCTCGAGATCAATCCGGATCGCATCAACCCCGGCCTGCTCGGCGAGAACGCCTACGTGAAGACGGCCGTCGGGCTCGGGCTGCTGCGCGACGAGATCCTGGGACCGGCGGCGTTCGACGACGCCTTCCGGGAATACACGCGCCGCTGGGCCTTCAAGCATCCCACGCCGACCGATTTCTTCCGCACGATGGAAGACGTCAGCGGCAAGCGACTCGACTTCTTCTTCCGCGAGTGGTTCCTCGAGAATCCACATTTCGATCAGGCCGTCGACACCGTCGCGCACAAGCAGTCGGGTGACGTCGACTCGGCGTTCGTGCTGTACACGAACCACGCGCGCGGCGTGCTGCCGATTCATGCGCGGTTCACCTTCTCCGACGGTTCGAAGCAGGACTTCGACTACCCCGTGGAGGTCTGGAGCACGAACACGACGTTCTACGTGCGGCAGTACGAGTTCAAGGGTAAGAAGCTCGTGAAGGTCGAGCTCGATCCAGACAAGCGGCTTCCGGACACGGACCGCGAGAACAACGTGTGGCCGCGCGAGGCGCCACCGGCGGCGCCGGCAAAGCCGGAGCGCTAACGGTCATCGACTACCGCTTCTTCGCCAGGATCGTCCCGCGACACTTTGCCGAACCGCAGCGACACGGATACTGGCGCTTGCGTGCCGGCGAGTGCCGCTCCTCGAGGGTGTACTGATAGTCGTACGCCAGCTCCTCTCCAGGCGCGATCTCGCGAACGGTCTCGATGAAAATGCGCGCGTCGACGATCACGGCGTCGCAGTTCGGTTCACAGGAGTGGTTGATGAAGCGCGCCTCGTTGCCGTCGACGGCCGCATCGATCACGACCTCGTCGTCGATCGCGAACAGGAACGTGTGATGGCGCTCGCCCGGCGCGTCGGGGTAGCGCGCGTCGGACTCGGCCGAGGTGAGCCGCTGCCCCGTGTACTCGATGACGCGGGTGCCCGCGGGAATCACGCGCGTCGCGAACGCGCCGAGACCCTGGATGGGCGACGGCCGAATCTCGAATGGCAGATCGTGCGACGGCTGCGTCATGCTGCGCTACCGCGGCAGGCTCCCCTTGGCTTCGACTTGCGTCACGCCGCCGGAAATGATGAAGGCCATGACCTCGGCAGCGTCCGCATCGATGCGCCGGACGCGGTCGGCCGGCACCACGATGATGTGCCCAGCGAACCCGTACGACTGCGGCATGTACACCGTGACGTGATCCGCGACGCCCAGCGTCGCCAGCGAATCCGACGTCAGGAAGGCCAGAACCTTCACCGCCCCATCCTCCGACAGCGAGACGAGGACCGGCTTGTCGAACCGCCGCTTCTCGCCCACGAAGGCGTTCAGCATGTCCTTGGCCGACGAGTAGAGCAGTCGCACGAACGGCAGCCGGTCGAACACCCTGTCCACGGTGCTCAACAGCTGTCTGGTGACGAGGCTCGACGCGAGCGCGCCGACGAGCGTGATGAGCACGAGCGCCAACAGGAAGCCGACGCCCCGAATGGGCAGACTCAGCCAACTGTCGATGGTCGTGAAGATGATGAAGCAGACGTACACCGTGAGCGCCAGAGGCACCACGACGACGAGGCCGCGAAGGAAATAGTTGAAAAGGCGAGACATGTGGAGTGAAACGTAGGACCTCGCCGCCAACGCCGAACAGCGAGCGCGACCGTACGACACGCTCAGTATCTCTAGTCGGACGCGGGTGCAACGGCTAGTCGGTCTTCGAATCGCCGATTTGCATACCGTAGGCGCCGCGCTCGGTTTTGTCGCGGCGAGGTGAGGCGGACATCGTGTCGAGCCTGTACATTCTCTGAATGCCGAATCACGGACCCTCGGTGAGATTCCTGAAGCGCGCCGATCCTGTCCTCGCGCAAGTCATCGAACGTGTCGGTCCGTGCCGGCTCGAGCTTCGGACAGAAGGGACGCACTACAACGCGCTCGCGCGCGCGATCGTCTTTCAGCAGCTCTCCGGCAAAGCGGCATCGACGATTCTGTCGCGCTTCCACGCGATCTATCCCGAGACGACGCCGACGCCGGCCGCCGTGCTCGACACCACCGACGATCGCCTGCGCTCGGCCGGGCCTGTCACGGCAAAAGATCGGCTACTTGCGCGATCTCTCGGCGAAGGTCGCCGACGATTCCCTTCCGCTGCACGACGTTCACGCGATGGCTGACGACGACGTCATCACACACCTCGTGCAGGTCAAGGGCATCGGCCGCTGGACCGCCCAGATGTTCTTGATGTTCCGCCTGGGCCGGCAGGATGTCTTGCCCGAGCTGGACCTGGGCATTCAAAACGCGATTCGCGCCGCGTACCGGATGCGAAAGCGGCCGACGCCGAAGCAGGTGAAGAAGATCGGCGCCAAGTGGAGCCCCCACAGTACCGTCGCGTGCTGGTATCTGTGGCGGTCGCTCGAGAATGGTGACGGCCAGCTCGGCGCGAAATGACGACCGTGGCAGCATCGCCTCAGCGCGCGACGACGACGTCGGTAGGCCGCGGTTCGCTGCCGCTCGAGCGCAAGCTGCCGTTGCTCATTCTGGCGGTTCTGACACTCGTTCTCGCGACGTCGCTCGCAATTTCCAACTACGAGGTGCGACGCACGGCGCAGTTGTCGGCCGGCGAACGCCTGACACGCATCTCGCAAGCGCTCGCGTCCTTGCTGGAACAGCAGACCGCGACCCGACTCGGGGCGATGCGTCGAATCGCGCTCGACACCGCGGTGGTGAGCGCGTTCGCCACGCCCGATCGCGAACCCAGTCTCGCCGCCAAGCGCGCGATGGCCACGATCACCATGCCGGGCGACAGTCTGACGCCGCCGATGCTCTGGACCGCGGACGGCCGGCTGATCAGTAACTTGCGCCTGGAGCAGTCGGCGGACATCGAGCGGTTTCGCGCCACGCTCTCCGAGCAAGCCGCGCCGTCGGACAGCCAGCATATCGGCAAGTTGACGGCGATGAACGGGCACGCCGGAATGTGGCAGTCCGTTCCCGTGCGCAAGGACGGCAAATTGCTTGGCTTCCTCGCGCAGGAGCGACGGTTTACCGCGTCGCCGCGCACGCTGCAGCCGTTCCGCGATCTGATCGGCGGCGGAATCGACTTCTACATTCGCAACGCATCGGACAGCGTCTGGACACAGCTCTCGGGTCTGATCGTAGCGCCGCCGACTCACGTCGTCGCCTTCAACGACAGTCTCGAGGTTCTCACCAAAGGGCGGCGCGAAAGCCTCGCGTCGACCACGGCCGTGCGCGGAACGCCCTTTCTCGTCACGCTCGAGCAGCCGATGGACGGTATCCTCGCTCGCCCGCGCGCGATGATCCGCGTCCTCGCCGTGCTGGCCATCGTGCTCGTCGTGGTCGGAGGCCTCATCGCCTGGGCGATGAGCCGTCAACTGGTGCGCCCGCTCACCGAGCTGACCGGCGCGGTCGAGGCCATCGCGCAGGGAGAGTACTCCAAGCGAGTCAAAGGCGGCCACGGCGACGAGATCGGCCGGCTCGGCTCGGCGTTCAACCGCATGGCGGAGCAAGTACAAGACGCCTCGCTCAAGTCGTCGCGCGCCGTCGAGCAGCTCACGAAGTCCGTGACGACGCAACAGTTCCTGGCCGACGCCAGCCGGCTGTTGTCGATGTCGCTGTCCGATCAGAATCTGCTCGCGGACGTCACGCGCTTGTGTGTGCCCACGATCGCGGACTACTGCAGCGTTCACCTGGCCGACGACGACGGCGCCATTCGGCGCGTCGAGACGGCGCATCGCGACGTGGACAAGCTCGAGCCGGTCCGCGCGCTGCTCACCCACTACCGCTATCGCCTCGACGGCCCCGGTGAGGTGCCGAGCGTCATCCGGTCGCAGCTGCCGCTCATCGTGCCAAAGATCGATCTGGCGTCGACGCTCGCGACGGCTCCCGACGAAGAGACCCAGGCCCTGCTTCGCATCGTGCGACCCACATCGTTCCTTTGCGTGCCGCTCGTGGCTCGCGGACGCTCGGTGGGTGCGATCTCGCTCACGATGACGGATTCCGGCCGCACGTACACGCCGGACGACATGAACCTCGCGATGGAGCTCGCTCGCCGCGCGGCGGTCGCGGTCGACAACGCGCTGATCTATCGCCGCTCGCTCGCACTCCGCCTCGAGGCCGAAGCGGCGAGCAGCGCGAAATCGGACTTCCTCGCAAAGATGAGCCACGAGTTCCGCACGCCGATCAACGCGATGGTCGGTTACGCCGAGCTCCTGGAGATGGGCATCTCCGGACCCGTCACGATGTCACAGGCCAAGCAGCTCGCTCGCATTCGCGTCAGCGGAGAGCATTTGACCGGGCTCGTCAACGAGATCCTCGACTTCGCCAAGATCGAAGCGGGTGGGATGCGCATCGAGGCCGCCAACGGGATCGCGAGCGACGCCGTGGATGCCGCGCTCGCGCTCATTCGGCCGCAAGCGGTGAACAAAGGCGTTGAGGTGGACAGCGCTGCGGCGAACGGCGACCGCGTCGAATACGTCGGCGATCCGCAGCGCGTGCGACAGGTGCTCACCAATTTGCTCTCGAACGCGGTGAAGTTCACGCCGTCCGGCGGCAAGGTCTTGGTGCGCTGGAGCTTCGGCGAGCGTCCGGACGTGGGCGCAATCGACGGCACCGTACACTGGGCCGCGATCGCGGTCGAGGACACGGGGGTTGGCATCTCGCCGACCGACATGGATCGCGTTTTCGATCCGTTCGTGCAGGTGGACGAGGGCTACACGCGCGCGCAAGGCGGCACGGGCCTCGGGTTGGCCATCAGCCGCAAGCTTGCCGAAATGATGGGCGGCGCGATCACGGTCGAGAGCACGCTGGGCCAAGGCTCTCGCTTCACCTTGTGGCTGCCTTCGCCCGATTCGTGCAATACGACCGTCGCATGAGAGTCATTTGCGGAGCTCGCTATGCGACGACGTCACGCCTCCATCGACCGGCGGCGGCGTAGGCGGAGCGTCGTCGCGGTCGCGATCGCCGTGGCCGCGGTACAACCGTCGGTGACCGCGGCTCAGGTCGTCAAAGACCCGAAAGACACGACGCACGCCCAGACCCAGGCGCCCTTCTTCACGTTCAAGGATCTCGTCCTCGGAACGGGCTTCGCCGTCGGCACGATCGTGATGTTTCCGATCGACAAGCACGCCGCTTCGCGGCTGCTCGACTCAGCGACGCAGGCGAATCGCTTTTTGAAGCACGCGGCGACGGGTGTCGAGCTCATCGCCAGCCCGGGTGCGTACGTCATCGGCGGGTCGCTCTACGTCGTCGGCAAGCTCGCCAACAAGCCGCGCATCGCCGACCTCGGCTGGCACGGCACCGAGGCGGTGCTGTTCGGAGAAGGAGTGACCTATGTGATCAAGGGCCTCGCGGGACGCGGGCGCCCCTTCCTCTCGTCTGGCCACGACCCGGACGATTTCGTCTTCGGAAAGGGGTTCAAGTCCGGAGACTGGTCATCATTTCCTTCGGGTCACACGACGACGGCCTTCGCCGCCGCCGCCGCCGTCACCAACGAGACGACGCGCTGGTGGCCACGATCGGAATGGATCGTCGGACCGATCATGTACGCCGGCGCCACCGCGGTCGGGCTGTCGCGGATGTATCACAACCGGCATTGGGGCAGCGACGTCGTGCTGGGAGCCGCGATCGGAACGTTCAGCGGTCGAAAGGTCGTGCAGTATGCGCACGGCCATCCGCACAATCTCATCGACCGCGTGATTCTTCGAACCTCGGTGCTGCCCGACGGACACGGCGCGGTCCGCGTCGCATTTTCGGTGGATCCGTAAGCGACAGCAGGGCGATCGCCGTGCCGAGTGCCCATCCGCCGGCGACGTCCGTCGCCCAATGATCGTCCGCGACGACGCGATAGAATCCCATCAAGAGCGGCGCACCGACACCGATGACGGCCGCGGACCGCGGCGACACCAGTCGCTGGCGCCGAAGGACGATTGCGGTCGTCAACGCGAGCGCGGTCGCGCCGGTGGTGTGGCCGCTCGGAAAGCTGTCGTAGCGCACGCGCGCACCCGGTCGCTGTGGACGTCGGCGACGGAGCACGATTTTCACGGCGCGATGCAGCGCCCAGCCGAGCCACGCCGACGCGACGATCGAGCGGGCCCCGCGGCCGCCGCGACGGCGCACCCAATGCGCGGTCGAGTATGCGATGACGAGATAGCCGCCTGGAAGGCCGATCGGAAACAGCGGAGCAAGCGCGCGCCCCGCGGCGCGCCCCGCCGGCGTGCGAGCGGCGCGTCGGACCAGAAAGTCGATCCCCGGTGGATCGTCGATCACCAGCCTTCGCATGGCGGCGACAGGTGCAGACCGCGCGCCAGGCAGAGGCATGCGTCCCCGGCTAAACTTCGAGAGGGCTATCCGCCACCACATGATGCTTGAAGCTGCCGTCCCGACAGAGATCACCGATCCCACGAATGCCCGAATCCTCGCCGTCTCCGAGGATCGCATCGCCGGGTTTCTCGTCGATCCGTTCGTAGAGATCGCTCGGCTCGCCGATCTCGACGTGAGCCTCGTGCACGAGCGACTGCGCGCGATGCTGGCCGCGGGCACGATCCGCCGGATTCGCCAGACTCTGATGGCGACGAACCTGGCGCCGGGCGCCCTCATCGCGTGGCGAGTCCCGAACGATCGGATCGACGCCGCGTTCGATTTCATGTGGAAGGACGATCCGTTCTCCGGCCACATCGTGATCCGGTCGACGGACACCAACACGCCGGGTTCGGTCTATCGTCTATGGACGACGCTCAAGGTGCCGCAAGGCTTCTCCATGGCGGCGCATTGCGAGCTGCTGCGCGAGCGGATCGGCGCGGAGGACTATCGCATCATGCCCGCGAAGCGCCTGTTCGCGCTCGGCGTCGGGCACATGCGGCGCAAGGGCATCGAGCCAGGGAGCAAATCCGACGAGCCGGGCGTCGTGATCGACACGAACATCGTGGAGCTGAGCGATCTGGATTGGCGAGTGCTCGAGCCGCTCAAGCGCGAGCTCGCGGTCGACGAGATTCGCGCGAATCCATGGGCGTCGCGCGCGGCGGAAGCCGGATCTCTCACTCGACGAGTTCACGCGCGTCGCGCGCTCGCTGAACGAGCGCGGCGTCATCGGTCGGTTCTCCACGTTCCTCGAGCACGTGAAGCCCTCGACCGGCGGGACGCGGGTGACGCGCTACAACGCGCTGTTCCACTGGCGGGTTCCCGAAGGCCGCGAGATCGAGGCGGGTCGCGAGATCGGCCGGTTCCACATCCTCACACACGCCTACTGGCGCGAGGGCGGGCCCGAATTCGCGAACGTGAACGTCATGGCGGTCGCCCACGGCACCGACAAGGCGCTCGTGCTCGCGCACAAGGCGGCGATCGACGCGCATCTCGAGTCGGTCGGGATTCCGGTGACGTACACGAACGTGTTCTGGGGCGGGCGGAGCGAGATCAAGCCGTCGGAGATATCGCCATTCGCGTACAGAAGGTGGCTCGAGGGCATCCAGTCCCGGTAAGGACGGAAACTGCGGAACTGAGAATTCACGAGGAGGGGAGCTGGCAGCTTTGAAGCGGCCAGCTTCGCGCTACCGCAGCGACCTCCGGACGCAACGAGAACGGTTCACGACAGTCGTCACAACGGTCAAACGTCTCTACGGCGGTTCACCGCCCGGGCTCGCCTTCATCCGCCGAGTGGCGTCCGGATGCAGTGAAGCTAGGAGCTGAGAGCTTGAGAGCTGCCAGCGCCCCTCCTCGTTCTGTTGATCAGTTCCGTCGTTCTTTTCCTACGGCCGTTCGTTCCGGTAAACTCTTCCGCCCTTCATGACGAACATGACTCGCCGGAGCGCGGTGACGTCCTTGGTGGCATCGCCCTCGACCGCGACGAGATCCGCCTGAAGCCCCGGCGCGATCGATCCGATCTTGTCGCTCATGTGAAGGGCCGCCGCGCCGAGTGACGTGGCCGACGTGATGGCGTCGATCGGCGACTGCCCGCCGGCCTGCACGCGGCACACCAGCTCTTCGGCGTTTCGGCCATGCGCGCCCGCCACCGCGTCCGTGCCGAAGATGACGTTGAGCCCCGGCGTCTTGATCGCCTTCTTGAACATCTCGGTCGACGAGCGGGATCGCTTTCTCCATCGCCGCGAAGCCGGCCTCGTTGTAGTTCCCGATGCCTTCGTACTTCGCGCGGTTGTCGAGATAGTTGCGGAAGACGAGACAGATCTGCGGGTCGAAGTACACGCCCTTCTCGGCCATCAGCTTGAGCGTTTCCTCATCGGCGAAGACGCCGTGCTCGATCTGGTTGCAGCCGGCGTTCACCGCCGCTTTGATGCTCGACACGCTGTGCGCGTGCACCATCGTGCGAAGGCCCTGCGCCTTGGCCTCGCCGCAGATGGCCGCCAGCTGCGCGTCGCTCAACGTTTGCTGTCCGCCGTCGCGGATCGAGCCCGACGCGAAGATCTTGATCACGTCGGCGCCTTCCGCCTTCCGCCGGCGGACGATCGCGCGCATGCTGTCCGGCGTGAGGCGGGCGCTCGAAATCGGACCGAGCGACGTCAGCACGCGCGGGCCGGGGATGCCGCCGTTCTCGATCCAGTCGCGGAGATCCTTGTCCTCCGGCGATCCCGGACTCTGGATCGTGGTGAACCCTGCCATCAAGGTCGCGTACGCGTTCGCCGCCGTCGACAGCATCGACTCGACCTCCGTGTCGCCGTCGCCGCGTTGGTGGTAGCGCCCCTGGCGATTGAAGTACCACGTCAGGTGCGAGTGCGCGTCGATCAGCCCGGGCATGAGGGTAAAGCCCTTGAGATCGTAGGTCACCGGGCCAGTCGACTCGGCGTTCACCCGCGTGATCTTGCCGCCCTGCACGACGACGCTGCCGCCGGTGATGACTTTCCCGCGCCCGTCGAGAATGCGGTCGGCGCGAATGACGATCGGCTTGTCGTTCGTCATGGATTGAGCGTGAACCAGAGTCGAGGCCGCAAGCGCGGCGAGTGCGAACATCGAACGCATCGAAGGTCCCAGAGAGCGACGCGCAGACGATATCGCGATGAATTGCGCTCGGCAACCCCGCGCTGATCAGACGTTCAAGAAAGGCTTTTCGGGGAATTCCGGGAAAGGCGATCTCCCAAGACCAGCACAAAAACCCGAGTGCTGCCTCTACGACGACGAACCGATGAGAAGTGCCGCGGATGCCGCCGATGAACGCGGAAGTCGCTGATGTTGTCATCCGATCAATCCCGTAAATCCGACCAATCAGCAATTCCAAACTCTTAGATCCCGGACTCGGCCCGCACGATCTCAACCCGCGAACACCTCGAACAACCCCGCCGCACCCATGCCGCCGCCGATGCACATCGTCACCAGCCCGGTGCCTCCGCCGCGTTTCCCGAGCTCGTGAATCAGCTGCGTCGTGAGCTTCGCCCCCGTCGCGCCCAACGGATGCCCCAGCGCAATTGCGCCACCGTTGACGTTCACTTTGTCCTCCGGCATCTCGAGATCGCGCACGACGGCAACGACCTGCGCGGCGAACGCTTCGTTGAACTCGATGAGGTCGACGTCCTTCATCGACATACCCGCGCGCTTGAACGCCTTCGGCACGGCTTTGATCGGCCCGACACCCATCACGTCCGGCTCGACACCCGCCGCCGCGAACATGATGAAGCGCGCAAGCGGCCGTAGACCGAGCTCCTTCGCGCGATCGGCGGTCATCAACAGGAGCGCCGCAGCGCCGTCAGAATACGGGCTCGCGTTCCCCGCCGTGACGGTGCCGTTCACTTTGAACGCAGGACGCAGCTTCGCGAGGCCCTCGATCGTGGTGTCCGGACGCGGCAGCTCGTCGCGCACAAAGTCCGACGTCGACGCGTGCTTCTCGGCGCCATGCCACGTCGCACGCTCGACCGGCACGGGCACGATCTGACCGTCGAATGCTCCAGACGACAGTGCGCGCGCTGCTTTCTGCTGGCTGCCGAGCGCCCAACGATCCTGATCGTCGCGCGTGACCTTCCAGCGCGTCGCGACGCGCTCCGCCGTGAAGCCCATTCCGATGTACGACTCGGTCAATTCCGGATCGAGTCGCGTGTGATAGCCCGACATCGGGACCTGGCTCATCATCTCGACGCCGCCCGCAAGCGCGACATCGGCCATGCCGCTCATGATCTCCTGCGCCGCCAGCGCCACGGTCTGCAAGCCCGACGAGCAGAATCGGTTGACCGTCGCCGCCGGCACCTCCACCGGAAGTCCGGCGCGGAGCCACGCGAGGCGCGCGACGTTGAGGCCCTGGGTGGCCTCGGGCATCGCGCATCCCCAGAACACGTCGTCGATGATGGCGGGGTCGACGCCCGCCTTGTCGATCGCGGCTCGCATCATGTACGCCGACAAGTCCGCCGCGTGGACCGTGGACAGCCCGCCGTCTTTTTTCCCCTTGCCGACCGCACTGCGGACGGCCGATACGACTACGACCTCTTTCACGTCATCCTCCCGAGCAAAGCGAGGGAGGATCTACCTTCACTCCCCCGAACGATCCTCACGCGCGACGACAGTTGATCCTCGCCGCTTCGCGGCGGAGGATGACCTGCCGACGACTAGTTCCTCAATGGCTTCCCCGTCTCGAGCGTGTACTGCATCCGCTCCTGTGTCTCTTTGGTTCCGAGCAGCTTCAAGAACGCCTCACGCTCCAAATCCAGAATGTCCGCCTCCGTCACCGTACGCGGCGGACCGTCGCCGCCGGTCAACACGTAGGCAAGCTCTCGCGCGATTCGCGTCTCGTGCTCCGTAATCTGCCCTCCTTCGCGCATCGCCCACGCCGCATACATCAAATTGCCCAGCCCCTCGTTCCCCATCGCCGTGATCGTCCTCGGCAATGGTGGCACGTAGTCCGGCGCGAGATCGACGACGCGCGCCGCCGCGTCGGCAAGCAGGCGATCGCGATTCATCGTGATGCGGTCGGCTGGCGCGTAACAACCCGAGCCGCCGCGCGTCGAGCGCGCTCGTGCTCGTCGCCGCCGTCGCGATCAGCTTGAAACGCGCGCCGAACCGCCTCGAACGGATCGGCCTCGACGTAGGGCGTGAGCTCGGTGGCGAACCGGAACAGCAGCTCCGTGGTGCCGCCGCCGGCTGGAATGAGCCCCACCCCGACCTCGACCAGTCCCATGTACAGCTCGGCGTGGGCTTGAATTCGATCGGCATGGAGCGAGAACTCGCAACCGCCGCCGAGGGTGAGGCCGAACGGCGCGGCCACCACGGGATAGGGCGACTGTCGAATGCGCAGCGACGTGTCCTGAAATCCGCGCACCGCGGCTTCGAGCCCGTTCCAGTCGCCCGCGGCGACCAACCGCAGGACTGTACGAGAGATCGGCGCCGGCCGTGAAGGTGCGCGGATCGTCGTTGCCGATCACCAGTCCGGCGAGGCCGTCACGCTCGACGCGGTCGAGCGCCCGATGCGTCATCGCGACGACGCGATCGCTCAACGTGTTCATCTTGCTGTGGAACTCGAGCACGGCGACGCCGTTGCCGGCGTCGACCACCGACGCGTCGTCCGACTCCTCGAGCACGCGACGCGCGCGGTTCGCGGGCGCGTGGAACGTCGCGAGGCGAAGCTCGCCCGGCTTCGTCGGCACCAGCTCGTAGCCGCCGGACAGAGAGAGGACCTGACTCCCGTCGCCGGAGTAGAATCCGCCCTTCGCCTCGCGAAGCAACGCCGGCTCGTCGAGCCCGAGCTCGGCGAATCCGCGGCCGAGCACGTCCGCGCCAAGGAGATCCATTTGCTTGAACGGGCCGGCCTCCCACGCGTACCCCCACTCCATCGCGCGATCGACCCCGACGAGATCGTAGGCCACGAGCGGCGTCGTGGTGAGCACGTAATGAGAGAACCGTAGTAGGTATTCTCGAACGAACGCCCCGTGGCGATCCGTCCAGCCGTCGAACGCGGCGAAGCGCTCCGCGATCGGCGCCTTGGCCAGCCGCGCGAGCTCCGCCGACGCGACCTTCGCCTGCGGCGCGTACGCGTCGGCGCGCCAGTCGAGCGTGTGAATCTCTTTCTGGACGCGCTTGTAGAACCCGGCGCCGCTCTTCTCGCCGCTGCGGCCGCTCGCGACCAGGCCGAGCACCCACGCCGGAAGCGAGAAATTCTCGCCGGTGGTCTCGGACAGCTCCTTCGTGACGTGCGCGATGACGTCGATCCCCGAGAGGTCGGCGGTCCGAAAGGTCGCGGACTTGGATCGCGCGGTGAGCACGCCGGTCAAGAGATCGACCTCGTCGATCGACAGATCGTGCTGCTCCATCAGGCGAATCGCCAACACCATCCCGAAGACGCCCAGCCGATTGGCCACGAACCCCGGAACGTCCTTCGCGACGACGATCCCCTTGCCGAGCACGTGATCGCTGAAGCGACGCGCGGCGGCACTCGTCTCCTTCGATGTGTCCGCCGTCGGGATGAGCTCGAGGAGGTGGAGATACCGCGGCGGATTGAAGAAGTGCATCCCGAGAAAGCGCTCGCGGAACGCGGGCGAGCGGCCCTCGAGCAGCGTGGCCATGGGAATACCCGACGTGTTCGAAGCGACGATCGTGTGGCCAGGGAGAATCTTCTCGAGGCGCTCGTACAGCGCGCGCTTGGGCGCCGGCTGTTCGATGATGGCTTCGACGACGAGATCGCAGGACGCAAGCTTTCCCAAGTCGTCGTCAGTGTTGCCGATCTCGATCGCGGCGGCGCGCGATTGATCCATGAAGGCCGCCGGTCTCGCTTTCTTCGCCCGCTCGACACCGGCGCGCGCCGGCGCATCTCGATCCACGCCCGTGCCGGGAATGTCGAGCAAAACCACCGGGACTCCTGCCGACGCGGCCAGGGCGGCGATCCCGCTGCCCATCGTTCCCGCCCCAACCACCCCGAGTCGCCTGATTCGCATTCCGTGCCCTCGCTTTTTTGGCCTTCAGGTCCCTTGCTAAGAAATAGCGCACCCCGGAACGGCGCGTCTCAATGGCCTCGCCAACCGCCGCATAAGCGACTTTCCGGCAACGTGTTACAAACGTTGGCAACCGGACGTGCAGAGTGGCAAAGCGTATTGGTGATCAAGCGTACAGCACGGGGTGCCGATGCTGGGTTAGTGATACCCTGTGCCGCTCACGTGACAGCACGGCATTTGTCGCGTCATTCGTACATCCACGGCACCGCTCGGCCTGGACCCTATGCTGAACCAAACGATGGCTGACTTCCACAGAGCATTCCAACGCAGGCGCCGCGCCGGATTCACGATGCTGGAGATGATGGTGGTCGTCGTCATCGTCGGGATCACGGGAACGATGACGGCCGGCCGCGTGCACGCACTCATCATTCAGAGTCGCATACAACGCGCCTCGACCGCCGTGCGGAGCGATCTCGAAGCCGCGTTCGCGCTCGCGAGCCGCAATCGTCGTCCGGTCCACATCGAGTGGAACTCGTCGGCGATGCAGCTCGCGGTCATGGATCGTTCCGACGTCACGGCATATCGCCGGACCACGCTCGGGATGGGTGGCTACGGCTTGCGTGCGAGCGATGTCAGCTTCTCGCGCTCGCCGATCGAGGTCTATCCGAACGGCATGGCCAGCGACACGCTGAACATCACGTTCAGCAGCAGCGGCTCCGTCAGGCACGTTCGCATGTCTCGCGCCGGACTGGTGCTCGTCCAATGACATCACGCAAAGGGTTTTCGCTCATCGAAGTCCTGGTGGCGATGTCGGTGCTGTCGCTCGTCCTCCTGAGCCTCGCCAGAGTCACCACCGCGCTCGCGCTGCGAAGCCGCGGCAACGACATCCTGGCCAAGCGCACCGCGTCGCTCCAGCTCGAGGCGAACAAGTTCGGCGCCGTGCCGTACGCGTCGCTCGCCGGCTGGCCGACGGCCGACACGACGGTCGTGCGCGGCAACTTCACGTACACGCGGCACCTCGTGATCACGAAGGCGTCGATCACCCGCTATTCGGTCAAGATCGTCGTCATTCCGGCGTTGGATTCGACGAAGAAGGATTCCGTGATGATCGACCGGTCGCAGCCGCCGTCGACGACACCACTGTGCACGACTGGATGCTGACATGACCGCCAACCGTCGCGGATTCACCCTGCCTGAAATCATCGTATCCCTCGTCATCGCCAGCATCATCGGCGGCGCGTTCATGCGGCTGCTCATGAACCAGAACCGCTACTTCAGTCACGAGATGAACCTGCGCAACGCGCGCAGCGTCGCGCGGAGCGCGAGCAACATCGTGCTGTCCGACCTTCGCATGGTGCAGGATTCCGGCGGTGTCGACTCGGTCGGGTCCAATGGCAAGCTCATTCGCATTCTCGTTCCGTATCGCTTCGGCCTCGTCTGCAGCGCCAACGGAAATACCACGACGGTGAGCATGCTCCCCACGGACTCGGGCACGATCGCCGTCTCGGTGTATCGCGGATTTGCGTGGCGCGATTCAGTGTCGGGGCTCTACACCTACCTCTGGCCCAGCAACGCGACCGGATCGGACATCCCCGTCGCGGCCGCCGACCCCACGCTCTGTACCGGGAATGGCGCTGGCCAAGCGCAGATTCGCACGCTGTCAGTCAACGGGCGGACCGGCGACATTCTCGATTTGAAGACCTCCGGCAGCTCCGGCGCGCGCGCCAATTCGCCGGCGTTTCTCTGGCAGCGCATCACCTACTCGTTCCGCGCGTCGGGCGTCTACCCGGGGCGAATGGGACTGTGGCGGAACGTCGAGGGCGGCCGCAACGAAGAGATCATGTCGCCCTTCGACACGAGCGCCGGGTTCCGTTTCTACAAGACCGGCACGGACGTGCCGGAGCTCGTCCCGCCGGCGCCGGAGCTCATTCGCGGCGTCGATCTCGTGCTGAACGCGGTGAGCCCGCGCGCCGTCTCGAACGACTCGACGCCCAGCCAGTCGAGAATCGTCACGTCGGTGTTTTTCAAGAACGTTCGTGCGTTCTAAGCCCGGAGCACTCATGCAACGCTTGCATCTCTCATTGAAGAACCGTGATGGCATGGCACTGCCGCTGACGATCCTCGTCATGACGGCGCTGACGGCCGCGATCGCCGCCGGCTTCGCCGGCGCCGCGTCCGAATACACGACCAATGCCGCCGAGCGCAGCCAGAACCGCGCGTACCATCTCGCGGAGACGGGCCTCGAGCAATTCATGGTCCTGCGGAACACGTCGGGCTGGTGCACGAACTGCGCGCCGGACCCGGTGACCGCGGACTCCGAGTGGACGCGCGTGTCGCTCCCCGGCGGCTATGCGGACATCGTCGCGGTCAAGGTGCGGCCCGTCGTCGGAACGGACGAGGCGGTCTTCTTCATTCGCTCACGCGGCGTGGACACGACGGTCAAGCTGAGCGGCGCCGGCCTGGCGACCAGCGCCGAGCGCACCGTCGGCGTGTACGCCCGCTGGAACACCGCGGTGATGAACGTGCAGGCCGCCTGGTTGAGCCTCTCGGGTCTGAACAAGAACGGCACGGGCGTCATCAGCGGCATCGACCAATGTGGTCGTGCACCCGTCCGTCGCGGGCGTCATGGTGGACAAGGGCGACCTGCACATTCAGGGCGGCAGTTTCAACCCCCAGGGCAACCCGCCGGTCGACACGTCCAACACGTTCGCGCAGCTCAAGCCCAAAGTCGGCATCGATTGGGCCGGCGTGTTGGGTGGCAGCATCACACCCGACTTCACGATCCCGGGGCAGTCATTCCCCTCCAGCTCGGATTTCGACGCCGACCCGAATTTCTGGCCGGTGATCCGCATCCACACCAATGGCTTTTCGCTGCCAAACCACGGCCGCGGCATCATCATCGCCGACAGCAACTTCACGATCTCCGGCAGCAACATGTGGGACGGCATCGTGCTGGTTGGTGGCATGCTCACGTCGAACGGCAACAACACGACGGCCGGCGCGACGCTCAGCGGCTTGAACTTCCTGATTGGTGGCACGCCCCAGACGAGCAGCATCGACGACGCGACGGCCAACGGGCAAAAGACCTACGTGTACAACTCGTGCAACGTGAACAGCGCCGCGGCGCGCATGCGGCGGTACGTCGCGATGCCGAACAGTTGGGTCGATAACTTGGCGTCGTGGTAACGACGAACGGCGCGAAATGAGAACGCACGAGGAGGGGAGCTCACAGCTGTCAGCTCCCCTCCTCGTCAGTTCTCAGTTCATGGTTCTCCGAATGGATCCCCCGGCGGCGCAGTCAGACGCGTCGAGAATTTCGGCAGCTCACGGCGATCGATCCACCGTGTGAAGTCCGTGACGATCGAGAGCCAGTGCGCGCGCTCCTCATCGGACCTCGCCGCGCTTTGCTTTCCACGGGCGCGCACGCGCAGGTCCGCGATCTTGAGCTCTGCCATCGCGCGCACCGGCTGGGCCGCCTCCGAATCGGCCGCCAGCCAGAGCAGTCGCTCGGCGAGGGCTCGCTGCGTCACGCGCTGGAGGGCGGCCAGCTTGGGCGTCGACGGAACTGGCGCGTCCCAGGTCGCCGCAACGAGCGCGTCGATCGTGGCGCCGAGCGTGAGATGCGGCCCGGTGCCGCGCGTCGCGAACTCGACGAGGCGCGCGGCGCGGTCGCGCTGGAGCACCATGTCGAGGACCATCTGCGCGAGCGTGCCCGCGGCGCCCAGCTCGTCGAACGCCGGGCGGGTCTTGCTTTGAAAGAGCTCGACCGACGGCGTGACGCTCGTGGCACCGGGCGCCATCAGCGTCAGCACGGTGTCGGGAATTGCCAGCTCCTCGGGTCGCAGCGCCTCGGTCATCATGCGCAGGGCATCGGCCTGTTGCTGATACGATACGGGACGCGTTGCCTGCTGCGCGTCGCCACGCACGGCGTTGCTGTACTCCATGCCGCCGATCGCCTTCGACGTGCCGTTCAGCGCGAACCGATGGAAGAAGTAGAGCGCCGCAAACCGCTCCTGGAGCAGCGCGATCGGCTCCCCCGGACGAATGTTGCGCTCGCCGAAGTTCCTGATCGCCACGCGCCGCACGGCGGTCTGGTCCTTCAAGAATTGCAGCGGCGACGTCGCGTCGTCCCACAGGCTCACGCGGGGATCGGAGCCGTACTCTGGACGCGCGTCGGCGTCGCTCAGGTAGAGAAAACCTTTCCTGAGGCCGTCGGCCACGATCGCGCGCAGCGAGTCCGCTTCGCTCGCGGGCGGAAACACGCCATAGCCCCAGTGAATCGCCCACACGTCGTACGCGCCGGGCCCTACGGCGTACGCCTTCGACAGATCGATGTTGCCCGCGGGGTCGACGCGCACACGCGGCGGCGGATAGTCCATCACCGATCCGCGCTCGTACGTCGACGCGATGTAGTTGTGCGCGAGACCGAGCGTGTGTCCCACTTCGTGCGCGCTCACCTGGCGAACGCGCGCGAGCACGAACGCCGTGTCCGCCGCCGACGCGCTCGCGCCCACGAGTGCCGCGTACAGGTTGTAATCGGTCCGCGCTCGATGGGAGTCCAGCCGCGCCATGCCTTTGACCATCTCGCCCGTGCGCGGATCGGTGAGCGCCCCGCCGACCGACCACCCTCGCTCGTTTCGGTTCTCCCATTGCACGACGTTGTACCGCGCGTCCATGGGATCGACGCCCTCGGGCAAGAGCTCCACCTTGAACCCGCCCCTGAGTCCCGCTCGATCGAACGCCTCCTCCCACCATTTGACGCCCTGCAGCGTGGCCGACCGAATCGGCTCCGGGATGCCGCGATCGACGTAGTAGCGAATCGGCTCTTTGATCGGGGAGTTGGGATCGCTCGGGTTCACGCGCTCGAGGCGATGCCGAGCGGCCCATTGGACCACGAGCGGCTCCTGAATCGGACGCGCGTAGTCGTGGAAGGAGATGCCGAAATAGCCGACGCGGGGATCCTGCGCGCGCGGCCGGAACCCGTCGCCCGGCAGCTTGAGAAGACTCAGATGCTGGTGCACCGTGAACGCGCGGCCGTCCGGGCACGATCGAGCCGACCGTGCCGCCGGGCCGGCCGGTCGCGGCGAACGTGAGGGCCGCGTCGATCTCGGTGTTTTCGGGAAACGCCTTGGTGTTCGGCCGATAGATGGTAGATCTGTCGCGCGCGACCGTGTACGCGCCCTGTTGCGACCGCGCGAGGGTGCCGACGACATCGTTCCAATCGCGGAGCGCCAGGTCGGTCGCATCGACCAACAGCCGGCCCTCTTCCTCCGCCAAGAGCGGAAGCGCCGAGACCGTACTGGGCGGAAACGCCTCCGCCACCGTCCGCGCGTGGTCCGGGTTTCCGGACGTCGCGCGGTAGGACCAGTTCTCGAGAACCACCAGCACACGGTCGCCGTCGTGGTCGAAGCGGGCGACGTGTGTCTCACCACTGGCCCCACGGTCGATTCCGATCGGGTTGGACCCCAATCCGGTCGCCTGGGATATCATCAAGAGAACCCGGGTGGAATCGCGAGGAAGCTCGAGCAGGATGCGTCCCTGTCGAGGGTCCAGGTAGATTGGAAGGAAGCCGTCCCGCCGCTCCATTCCCGTGGTTCGCGCGGCGATCGAGGTGGCGATTGGCGCTGATGTTGCCTGCGAGAACAGCGCGTCTGGGATCGCCGCGAGGAAACACCAGATCGCCAGCAGTGCAAGGAGTCGCCGGGGTCGTGGTATCATTTGAGGGTCTTCTCTCTCAACGTTTTCGTGAGGGTTCCGTGCGCTCAGGTAGAATACGGCTCGGGTTGCTTCTCGGCATCCTCGGCGCCTGTGTGTCCAGCGGCCCGCACATGTTCGGGCAATACAACGATCTCGCGCCCAAGGTCGCGCCGCAGCAGGGCGACCGGGTGCCGCGGCGACTCACCGTCCAGCTCGCGCGTCCCGCGAATGTAGCGGTGTTTCTGGTCGTTCCCGGCCGTGGCAGCGAGCTGCTCTTCCCCGCCGACTCCGTGCAAAGCCAGTACATGGAGGGGGGATCGCATCTCGTCGAGACGTCGCGGGCACACGCGGCGCTCAACGATTCATCACGGCTGATTCGACGCCCGACGCCAGCCCCGGCGCCGACGTCGCAGCAACCGCCGCAGCGCGGCAACCGTAACAACAGCCGCCCCTTCGATTCACTGGGCGTGGGAATGAACGCGCACGGCTACCTGCTCATCTACGCGTCGCAGGAGCCGATGTCGTACAACACGCTCAAGACCCGCGTGTCGGGGCTCTCGATTCCGATCGAGGATGACGACGCGCTGAACACGGTCACGAAGCTGATTCGTGGAACGACGAAGTCGAGCGGCCCGTGGGCCGCGTTCGCGTCGGAATTTCCGCCCTGAGTCGATACGGTGTCATCCCGAGCGCGGCTCGGGATGACTACTTGTCCGTCCGCCCCGCAATGATCCCGTCCCGGATGCGGAGCGCCTTCGCGCTCGCGCCGGGCAGCGGTTCGACGACGACATCGCCCGCGGCGAACTGCAGCTTCCCGGCGAGCGTGAGCGTCTCGGCTCCGCGCCTCACCTTGATCGACAGCGGGCTTCCCTCGGCCGACGCGCCGTAGCGCGCGCGCATGCGCGCTCCGAACTGCTGATCCTCCACCGAGATGTCGCCCACGCTGAGCAGGTAGTCGCCGGGTTTGACGCCCGCTGCCGCCGCCGAGCTGCCGGGGGCGATCATCACGATCAGCACGCCGCTCGAGTCGGGTTGCGTGCTCACACCCAGGCGCGGGACGCGCTCTTGACGCGCGCGCATACCGGCCATCGGCAGAATGCTGTCCCACGGGAACGGTTCGCGTCCGTCGATGTAGCGCGCGCTGAACGCGGCGAACGATTTCCCGCCGGCCGCCGTGCTCACGGCCGCCCACCAGTCCGACGACGTGAAGCCGCGGCCGTGCTTGTAGGTCGTCTGGTAGAGCGATCGCATCACGTCGTCGAGCGAATGCTTGTTGTCGCTCGCATCGCGGATCGCGATGTCGAGCATCAGACCGGCGAGCGACCCCTTCGGATAGTAGAGATAGCCGGTGCCGTCCACCGGATGGATCCACGTGCTGAGCGACGCATCCTCCAGCGACACCGGCGGCGCGTTCATGATCTCGTTGATCTTCTCCGCGGTCATCGCGTAGAAGCCGTGGTCGTTCACCACGCCGCCGCGCACCATGGCCAGGTCGGCGTAGTAGTCGGTGATGCCCTCCGAGACCCACAGCCACGCCGTCGGCTGTGGATGAGAATACTGGTATGGCCACATGTCCGACGGCCGGAGCCGCTTCACGTTCCACGCGTGGAAGATCTCGTGTGCGTAGAGCGACGGCTGGAACTCGTTGCCGACGTACGACGGCGACAGCACGTCGACGTGCGAGCTCTGGTGCTCCAGACCGCTCGCCCCGCCGAACGCCGAGTCGACGATTTGCATGACCGTGTAGTTCTCCCACGGCACTTCGCCGAAGACGTTCACCTCCACGGGGATGACGCGTTTCAGCTGCTCCCACGCATTGGCACGGGCGGCGGCGCCGACGGAACCCGCGGGATACGTCGCGTAGCGCACCCACTTGCCCGAGATGCGAGCGCTGTCGAGATCGTACCGGCCGACGAAGAACGGCATGTCGACCAGGTCATGATAGTTCGTCGCGGTGAACGTGCGCGGCTTGGTGCCGGCGGCGAGGCCGGTCGTGACCGCCCACTCCGGATCCGTGTGCACGGTCACGGTGCTCGGGAAATCGAGCGGATTGCCTTCGGGATACAGAAACAGGTTCGTGCCGTTGAACAACAGGAAGTTCTGCTTCGCCCAGGTGTTCGCGTTGTCGAGCGAGTCGGCGTGATACACGAACTCGACGCGCACCGTCTTCGCGCCCGCGGGTCTGATGCGCCACGTATCGAAATCGAGCTTGTCCCAGCCGAGCGGCTTGCCGGCCTCGGAGGTCGGCTCGAAATCCGTCACGTAGCGCGCGAAGTTCGCCAGCTCGTACGCGCCAGGCGTCCACGCCGGCAGCGACAGCAGCACCGGCGCCGTGCCCGTCGTGGTGAACGTCATGCCCACCGCCACCGCCCGCTGTTGCGCCGTCTCGCTCGTGAACGTGACGTCGTAGTGCACGTCGTGAATCGGCGCCGACGTGCTGTCGGCGCGCGTCGCCTGCGCGCGGAGCGTATGCAGGGACGAGACGGAGAGGACGGCTGTGACGAGGGTTCGACGCATGGTGCGATAACCTATTCATGTGAGTCGACGCGTCCACCTGTTCCCGCGTCGTACCGTACAGCATATTGCCCGTGTGCGCCCTCGCCGCCCGGTCATGCACGAAGTCGTACACTCTCCTTACGTCCCCCGCGCAATGGGTGACGCGCTCCGACGTGGAGCGTGGGGGGCACTCGTCTTCGCGTTCGGTGGGACCACCCTCCTCGCGCAACGTCCGGGTGTCATCTCCGGAACCGTGAAGGATGAAAACGGGGCGCGCGTCCCGAACGTCGAGGTCGCGGTGCCCAAGGCCGGCGTCCTGGTCCATACCGATTCGCTGGGCAGATTTCTCGTTCCGCGACTCACGCCAGGTGTCTTCGACATCAGCTTCCGGCGGCTGTCCTATTCGCCGATGACCCTGAGCCTCGAGGTCACCGCCAACGACACGACCGACGTCGACGTGACGCTCACCATCGCGTCCGACCATCTCGAGACCGTCGTCGTCGAAGGCAAACAGGCGCAAAAGCGGCAACTCGACGGATTCGAGCAGCGTCGAAAGCTCGGCTTCGGTCACTTCATCACGCGCGCGGAGATCGAAGCGCGAAGTCCGCTCCAGCTGAGCGAGATGGCGCGGATGGTTCCCGGCGCACAGCTGGTTCAGACGAATGTCACAGGCCGGGTGACGCTGCGTTTTTCGCGACGCCCCGACTGTCCGCCCGTGTATTTTCTCGACGGGCTCTATATGGCCAACTTCAACATCGATGACGTACCGGCGCGCGACGTCGAAGGCGTCGAGCTCTATGCTGGTCTCGCCGGCCTCCCGCCCGAATTCATGAAGCAAACGGGGGTTCAGGCGTGCGGCGTGGTCGTCATCTGGACCCGTCTTCCAGGCACAGGCACCTGACTTGGTCGCTCTCATCCGTCATCGCTCGCCGTTCGCCGCTTCGCTGCTGTTCGCGGCCTCGTCCCTCGGCGCTCAGGCTGCTCGCCCCGCCGACCTCATCATCACGCACGCGCGCATCTACACCGTCGACGACTCGCATCCATTCGTCTCGGCGCTCGCCGTGCGCGACGGGCGCGTGGCGTTCGTCGGATCCGAGCGCGAAGCCATGGTGCTCAAGGGCGCGACCACCAAGGTGATCGACGCCGCCGGGCAAACGGTCATCCCCGGCATGATCGACGCGCACGCCCACCTGTTCGGGCTCGGCACGTTCCTTCGCGACATCGACCTCACCGACACACGCTCCTACGACGCGATCGTTGCTCGCGTAGGAGATCGCGTCAAAAGCAGGCCCGGGGGACAGTGGGTCATCGGTCGCGGCTGGGACCAGAACAAGTGGGGAGATACGCGCTTTCCCACGCACGAGGCGCTGTCGCGCGTGTCGCCGAACAATCCGGTCGCGCTGCGGCGCATCGACGGACACGCGCTCCTCGTCAATGCCGCCGCGATGAAGGCTTCCGGCGTCACCGCGGCGACGAAGGATCCGTCCGGCGGCCGGATCGAGCGCGCCGCGAACGGTGAGCCCACCGGCGTGTTCGTCGACAACGCGATGGATCTGATCGATCGCGTCATCCCGCCGCTGACGCACGACGAGATGCGCGCGGCGACGCTCGCCGCCGTCGCGGAATCGAACAAGTACGGCCTCGTCGGACTCGACGACGCCGGCGAGCCACGCGAGGTGATCGACGTCTTCGAGGAGCTTGCGAAAGCCGGGCAGTTCAGCCTGCGCGCATACGTGATGGTCGGCGACGACAGCGCCGCCATCGCTCACTATTTCGCGCGCGGCCCGCAGAGCGCGTCTCTACGACGGCCACCTGTGGATTCGCGCCATCAAGCTCTACGCGGACGGCGCCCTGGGATCGCGCGGGGCGGCGCTGCTCGACCCGTACGCCGACGATCCGAAGAACTCGGGCTTGCTGCGGACGCCGCCCGAGCATCTTCGCAGCGTCGCGACGGAGGCGCTCCGGCACGGCTTCCAGGTGGCGACGCACGCCATCGGCGATCGCGGCAACCGCGTCGCGCTCGACGCGTACGAGGCCGCGCTCAAGGCGGTGCCGACCGCGGATCACCGTTTTCGAATCGAGCACGTCCAGGTGCTCGACCACGCGGACGTGCCGCGTTTTGCTCAGCTCGGCGTGATTCCGTCCATGCAGGCGGTTCACCAGACCAGCGACATGTACTGGGCCGCCACGCGCCTCGGCTACGCAAGGACGTTCGGTGCGTATGCGTGGCGATCGCTGCTCAATACCGGAGTCATCATTCCGAACGGGTCGGATTTTCCAGTCGAGCGCGTCAACCCGCTCTTCTCATTCCACGCGGCGGTTTCTCGCCAGGACGACGACAACTGGCCGCCCGGAGGCTGGTTCCCGGAGCAGAAGATGACCCGCGAGGAAGCCCTCAAGGCGATGACGATCTGGGCGGCCTATGCCGGCTTCCAGGAACAAGTGACTGGGTCGCTGACACCGGGCAAATATGCTGATTTTGTGATCCTCGACCGGGACATTATGACCGTGCCGGTTTCCGACATCCTCGGCACTCGCGTGACCGCCACTTATATTGGAGGACGAGCCGTGTTCGAGCGGGATCGGTAAGCACTGTGTCATCCTGAGCGCAGCGAAGGATCTGCTGTGCTCTTTCGGTTCACTCGAACTGGCGGCTGTCTCTTTCAGGTTTCAGGCGGACGCATGGTTCCACCAGTCGCGGGCCTCGGGCCCGCCACGGAATCGATCGACGACCGACATCCCTGGCTGACGCCGGAGCGCCTGACGCGGCTCCGCGCGATCCTCTTCGGCCTGACGCTTTTCTTCGGGCTCGCGGTCTACGTCTTCCACACACTCGGCGAGACGCGCGTCGTTCAGCCGCTGCTCGTCAGGAAGCTGCGCGGCGTCGGCGTGCTCACGTGGATCTACGCGCTGGTGCAGATGGTCGACATGCGCTTCTACAACAGCCGCTGGGCTCAGCGACGGCGCATGTCGACCAGGATTCCCGACAGCCTCCACGGCTGGCTGTTCGGCCAGATGCTGGCGTGGTTCGGCATCGTCTACTACGGGATCACCGAGGATCTACGCTGGTACGTCGCGGGCCTCGTGATTCTTGGCGTGAGCTTTCTGGCGTTTCCGATTCGGCGCCCGCGCTGATTTCCGTTCGCCGTTCCCCGTTCGCGCGCGTGTCTCTTCCCTCATTGGAAAAGAGACCCCACATTACGCGGTTCCCCACTGTTTTTTTCACTCCGTCTGATACGACATGCTGAGCCCGTCGTCGCTCGCATTCTTGAAGCGATTGTTGGATACGCCAGCGCCCTCGGGGTTCGAGGGACCCGCGGCTCGCGTATGGCGTGAAGAGGCCGCCACGTTCGCCGACAACGTCACCACGGACGTGGCCGGCAACAGCATGGCGGAGATCAATCCGAACGGCTCGCCGACGATCATGCTCGACGGCCACATCGATGAGATCGGGTTGATCGTGCAGTACATCGACGACGACGGTTTCGTCTACGCGGGCGCCATCGGCGGATGGGACGCGCAGGTGCTCGTCGGCCAGCGCATTCGTTTTCTCGGGCGCGGCGGCGACGTCCTCGGCGTCGTCGGCAAGAAGCCGATCCATCTCATGAAAGCGCCGGACCGCGATCAGGCATCGAAGCTGACGGATCTCTGGGTCGACATCGGTGCATCGAGCCGCGCGGAGGCTGAAGGACGGCTCAGCGTCGGCGATCCCGGCGTGATCGATTCGAAGACGCTCGATTTTCCGAACAATCGGCTCGTATCGCGCTCGGTGGACGATCGCATCGGCGCATTCGTCGTGCTCGAGGCGCTGCGGCGCTACAGTCAGAACCCCGGCTCGGCGCGCGTGGTCGCCGCCGCGACGACACAGGAAGAGATCGCCTGGCATGGCGGCGGCGCGCTCGTCTGCACGAACTGCGTCAACCCGAAGATGGCGATCGTGGTCGACGTGACGTTCGCCACCGATCACCCGAACATGGAAAAGAAGGAGATCGGCGATCATCGGATCGGCGGCGGACCGGTGCTCAGCCGCGGCGCGATCATCTCCCCCGTCGTCTTCGAGCTGCTGCGCGGTGCCGCCGATCGGAACAGCATCAAGTATTCGGTCCATGCCGCGGGCCGGGATACGTCCACCAATGCGGATGCGATCCACATCGCCCGGGAAGGCGTCGCGACGGGCCTCGTGTCCATCCCGAACCGGTACATGCACTCGCCGAACGAGCTGGTGAGCCTCGACGACGTCGACAAGACCTCGACGCTCCTCGCCGAGGTGTGCCGGCAGGTGAGCGCGTCGACAGATTTCACTGCGCGCTAGGCGGTCGGCGCGCCGGGCCGTTCGCCACGGACAGGCATGGCCGAAGGCTGATCGGCACGGATCGGCGTCACTACTTTTCCGAAGTGCTTCCATGCAAGACGCGCGTCTCGCCCGCGCGAAATTAGACTTTTCTATATGATGTCAGCCCGCGTCAGTTTCGTTACGCTCCTTCTTCTAGCCGGCAGCGCGTGCCACCAGCCGACCGGCTGGCCTTCGGCATCCTCGAGCCCGGACTCGACGGCGATTCGCCGCGACATCGAATATCTCGCGAGCCCGGCGCTCGCCGGTCGGTTGACCGGTACGCCCGAAAATGATTCCGCCGCCGCGTACATCGCGCGGCGATATCACACGCTCGGGCTGACAGCGCTCGCGGCCGACTTCGAGCAGCACTTCGTCGCGCGGCCGCCGGTGCACAACGCGCCCAGCCCCTCGCTGCCGACGCAGAACGTGATGGCGGTGTTGCCTGGAACCGACAAGGGGCTGCGCGAGCAGTTCGTGGTCGTCGGCGCGCATTTCGACCACCTCGGTAGGTCGACGGACGGCGCGCTCGATCCGAACGACAAGACCGGCGTCCGCCTCGGCGCCGACGACAACGCCTCGGGCACGGCCGCGGTCCTCGAGCTCGCGCGGCTGTTCGCGCGCCATCCGGCCAAGCGCTCGATCATCTTCGCCAACTTCAGCGGCGAGGAGCAGGGCGACCTCGGCTCCGAGTATTTCGTGAATCACATGCCCGTCGCGATCGACAGCGTCGACGCGATGATCAACTTCGACATGGTCGGCCGAATGCGGAACGACCGGGTGATCGTCTACGGCGTCGCCACCGCCAAGGAGATGGTCGCGCTGCTCGACAGCGCAAACGCCGTCGATCCCCTCAAGGTCGCCGGGCAAGGCGACGGCTTCGGGCCGTCGGACCACAGCTCGTTCTACGCAAAGGACATTCCGGTCCTGCACTTCTTCACGGACCTGCACGACGACTACCATCGCGCGAGCGACACGCCGGACAAGATCAACGCCGCCGGCGAAGCGCGCGTCGTCGCATTCGCCGAGCGGGTGGTGCGCCGCATCGCCGATCGGCCGCAACGGCTCACGTACGTGCGAGTCGCCGCGCCGGTCGCGACGAACTCGCGCGAAGGATCCGACGTCTATCTCGGCTCGATCCCGGACATGGCCGGCGGCGACACGCCGGGCCTGCGTCTCACCGGCGTGCGGGCCGGGAGCCCCGCCGACTCCGCCGGACTCAAGGCCGGCGACGTGATCGTGGAGCTCGGGGGGAAAACGGTGAAGGATCTGTACGAGTATTCAGACGCCCTCTATTCGCACAAGCCGGGCGACAAGGTGGGCATCGTCGTGATCCGTGCCGGGCAACGGATCACCGTCACCGCGACGCTCGGTAGACGCGGCGGCTGAGCCGACGTCGTCATCCCGAGGCGAGCGAGGGATCTGCGGTTCCATGCTCCACGCCTGGTCCAACGCCAAGTACAGCTTTCCGCTGCCGAGTGGACATCGCTTTCCCATCGCGAAGTACGCGCTGCTCCGCGAACGCGTGCTCGCCGAGGGAAGCGTCGCGCCGGAGCACCTGCACGATCCGGGGCGCGCGTCGCGTGACGATCTCCTGCTCGTCCACACTGCCGACTACGTCGGTCGGTTTACTCGCGGCGAGCTGACCGAGGCGGAGGTGCGGCGTCTCGGGTTTCCGTGGTCCGAGGCGCTGGTCGAACGATCGTATCGCGCCGCGGGTGGAACGATCGAGGCCGCGCGCCGCGCGCGTCAGGCTGGTATCGCGATGAACCTCGCCGGCGGAACGCATCATGCCTTTCCGTCGCACGGCGAAGGATTCTGCGTGTTCAACGACGTCGCGATCGCGATCCGCGCGTTGCAGCGCGATCGGCTCATCGATCGCGCCGCCGTGATCGATCTCGACGTCCACCAGGGCAACGGCACGCACGCCATTTTCGCCGGCGACGCGAGCGTGTTCACGTTCAGCATGCACGGCGAGCGAAACTACCCGTTCCACAAGGTGGCCGGCTGCCTCGACATCGAGCTCGCCGACGGCACGTCGGATGACGAATACCTGTCGCGGCTCTCGGGCGCATTGCCGGGAGTCCTCGCCCGCGCGAACGCGGATATCGTCTTCTATCTCGCCGGCGCCGATCCGCTCGTCCTCGATCGCCTCGGGCGGCTCGCCCTCACGTTCGACGGCCTCGCGCGCCGCGATGCGTTCGTGCTCTCGCAGTGCGCCGAGATCGGTCTCCCGATCGTCATTACGATCGCGGGCGGATACGCGGATCCCATCGATCACACGGTCAGCGCACACGCGGCAACGGCGAAAATCGCCAGCAGCTTCGCCCGGTCCTGATCTGCGGGATCCCTTCGGGTTCTCGTCGGGCCCCTTCGACATCTCGCAGTTTGCAGGGCATCGTGCATTCGACAGCAGCGGAGTGGGGCGCGCTCCGATCGGACGCATTACATAACTCGTTATAATTCTTCGAGTTACTGTGTCAGACGCCCTTGGGTCCGGTGATTGCCTTTCAGGTCGGCACACCCTCACCGCTTTCCCACCGAAAGGCGCCGTTTCCCCGGCGCTGTCAGAACCACTCACCGTCGAGGAAACGCATGTTGAAACTCCGCAAGGGCTTTACGCTGATCGAGCTTTTGATCGTCGTCGTGATCATCGGCATTCTCGCCGCGATCGCGATCCCGAAGTTCGCGAACACGAAGTCGAAGGCGTACATCACCGCCATGAAGTCGGACCTTCGCAACCTGGTCACCGCGGAAGAGGCGTATTTCGCGGACAGCTCGAACTACACGCCGACGGTGTCGTTGCTGAAGTACCAGAACTCGACGGGTGTGAACGCCCCGGCGATCGTGACGGGCGCGGGCTACTGGACGGCGACGGTGACGCACACGCAGCTGCCGACCACGACCTGCGGCGTCGGTATCAACACGACGAATCCGACGGTGGGTACGGCCGCGGCGGAAGGCGAGCCGGCTTGTAAGTAAAGACGGACGCAGTTGCAGGACGGTGGCTCCGAGGAGCGACGCACTCTTCGGACCACCGAAGGGGGTACCAAGGGGGGGAAGTAGGTCTGGGGCCTCGCGGCTTCAGGCCTATTTTCCTGTCCATTCACGACGATGCCATGACGCCGCCTCCGACTGCCTCCGGATTCACGACCACAACGAAGGTGCCGCTGTACTGGGTGCGATACGGTGCGCGTGACACTTCGCCGCTCCTCGTGCTGCACGGTGGACCCGGCGCGCACCACGACTATCTGCTGCCACAGATGCTCGAGCTGGCGCGCGATCATGAATTGTTCTTCTACGATCAGCGCGGTGGCGGCCGGTCGAAGACCGACGACCGAACGCCGATCACGTGGCGCACGCACGTCGACGATCTGGATCGTGTCATCGGCGAACTGTCGCTCGGAACGCCGACCATCGTCGGCTACTCGTGGGGCGGTCTCCTCGCGATGCTCTTCGCCATCGAGGCGGCGGCGGAACGGACGAGCGCGCGGCCGTCGCGGCTCGTGCTCATCGATCCGGCGCCGGTGACGGCAGAGTTCCGCCTCGCGTTCGAACACGAGTTCGCGCGGCGGCAGTCGAGCGCGGAGGTTGGAACGCTCCGTGCACAATTGGCCGCGTCGGGTCTTCGCGAGCGTGACCCCGACGCGTACCGCCAGCGCAACTTCGAGCTCAGTGTCGCCGGCTATTTCGCCGATCCATCGGCATCGCACCACCTCACGCCGTTTCGCGTGACAGGCCGCGTTCAGCAGTCCGTCTGGGAGAGCCTTGGCGACTTCGATCTGCTGTCGCCGGGTCAGCTCGACTCCGTGCACGTGCCGGCGGTCGTGATCCATGGCCGGCAGGATCCGATTCCGCTCGCGTCGTCGACGGCGGCCGCGCGGGCGCTCGGCGCCGAGCTGATTCCCATCGATCGCTCCGGCCACGTTCCCTATGTCGAGCAACCCGACGCACTGTTCTCGGCGATTCGATCCTTCCTCGACGACTCGCAATGACGACTCCGAGATTCCGGCGCGCTCGTCCCTTGCGAGTGCACGCACCCCTTTGTTAGCTGTTGCCTATGGAATTGTCCGATTCTTCGGCACAGCCTCACATTTCGACACTCGAGCACCTCGGCAAGCGGTACAGCGTAACGTGTCGAGTGACGTTCGACGGCATCGAGTACGTCGGACGACTCTGGTTCGCGGAAGAGGGCTTCGTCCATGCGGGCCTTCCGGATCGCGCGGCGATTCCCGGCCGAACGCGCGAACAAGTGCTCGAGCAGGCGCGCCGTCTCACGCCGCAGGAGCTCGGGCTCCGGCACCGCCGTGCCTTGGCCGAGCGGCGCCGATTTCTCAAGTTGCGCCGCGCGACCGAGGACATTCTCACGAAGATTCGCTATCTGAATCAGATCGCCGTCTCCGTCCGTGAAGGCTGGATCGACGAAGAAGGCGGGAACCAGGAAATCGAGCTGACCGAGAAGCAGTTGCACGATCTGATCAATCGCTTGCGCGATTTCGTCGGCGTCGAAGGAGACTGACTCCAGATCGTTCGATGGACTCCCGCACCGCCGCGCACGTGCTCTCGCGCATCGCGGCCTACCTCGAGCTGAGAGGCGAGAGCGCGTTCAAGTCGCGCGCCTACGAGGGCGCCGCGAAGGAGATTCGCGCGCTCGCCGCCGACGATCTCGCGCCGCTGTATCGCACCGGCGAGCTGGGCAAGATCCGCGGACTCGGGCCCGCGACGCTCGCGGTGATCGGCGATCTCGTCGAGACGGGCGAATCGCGCTATCTCGAGCAGCTCGAGGCCGCGATGCCGCGCGGGTTGATCGAGATGCTCGACATCCCCGGCCTGAGCGCGGCGCGGATTCGACAGATTCACGAGGCGCTGGCCATCGAGACGGTCGAAGCGCTCGAGGCCGCGGCCAGCGACGGCCGCCTCGCCCGAGTCCCGAAGATCGGGCCGAAGACGACGCAGCGAATCCTCGACGGCATCGCGGTCGCACGCGCCAGGGGTTCACAGCGGCTGTTTCCCCACGCGATGGCGGAAGCGCGTCAACTGCTCGATGCAATCCGAAGTCATCCGGACATTCGGCGCGCCGAAGTCGCGGGAGCGCTTCGTCGCCGGCTCGAGGTGGTCGAGCGCGTGGAGATCGTGGCGGAGTGCGCCGGCGACCCGGTGCGGGTCGCCGACTCGTTCACCCGGCTGCCGGGCGTCCGCGCCGCCGCGGGCGACGACGCGAACGTCTCGATCGAGTTCGTCGACGGCGCGCGGCTCGTCATCCATTGCGCGTCGACGGACGATTTCGGCGTGGCGCTGTGGCGCGCGACCGGCAGCGACGACCACGTTGCGGCGGTCACCGCGCGGCTCGCCGAACGCGGCACGATCGGTGACGATGGAACCCTCCGCCTCCCGGCGAACGCTGACGAGGCGGGAATTTATCGGGCCGCCGGGCTGTCGTTCATCGAGCCCGAGCTGCGCGAAGGCCTCGGCGAAGTCGAAGCGGCGGCGCGAGGTGGGCTTCCCGATCTCGTCCACGCAGCGGACATCCGCGGCGTGCTGCACTGCCACACGCACTATTCGGATGGCCGCGCGTCGGTCGCCGAGATGGTGGCGGGCGCGCGAGCGCGCGGTTGGAGCTACCTCGGGATCACCGACCATTCGCAGGCCGCGTTCTACGTCGGCGGCATGACGCGTGAGAAGATTCTCGCGCAGCACGAGGAGATCGATGCGCTCAACGGCGCATCGAAGGACGTCCGCGTGCTGAAAGGCGTCGAGGCGGACATCCTCGTCGACGGGCGTCTCGACTACGACGACGAGCTGCTCGCCATGTTCGACTTCGTCGTCGGCTCGGTCCATTCACAGTTCGCGATCGGCGAAGGGGCGATGACCGAGCGCATCCTCCGCGCGCTCGACAATCCACGGCTGACCATCCTCGGCCATCCGACCGGCCGGCAGCTCCTCCGGCGCGAGGCCTATCCGGTGAATCTCGACGCGGTGATCGAGAAGGCCGCGAGCGTGGGCGTCGCCGTCGAGTTGAACTGTGAGCCGCGCCGGTCCGATCTCGATTGGCGCCATCTGCGGAGCGCCGTGGCGCGCGGCGCGACGATCGAGATCGGCCCGGACGCCCATTCCGTCGCCGCCCTCGATAACGTGGAGGTGGGCGTGGGACTCGCGCGAAAGGGGTGGCTCACGCGCGCCGATGTCCTGAACGCGCGGTCGGTGGAGGACGTGTTGGCGTTTGCCCGTCGTCGGTCGTTATAATATTCTAATGCCAAAGAAACAGCCCGCGAAGCGCCGACAAACCGCCACGCCCGAGAACGCGGCGGTCGTCTACGACCGCCTGGCGACGCACTACCCCGACGCGCATTGCGCGCTCGACTTCAAGACGCCGTTCCAGCTCCTCATCGCGACCATCCTCAGCGCCCAGTGCACCGACAAGCGCGTGAACATGGTCACGCCGGCGCTCTTCAAGCGGTATCCGACCCCCGCCGCGTTGGCGGCCGCCAAGCCCGAAGAGCTCGAGGACCTGATCAGGTCCACGGGCTTCTTCCGGAACAAAGCGAAAAGTCTCATCGGCATGGCAACGGCCGTCGCCGAGCAGCACGGCGGTCGCATCCCCAGGGAGATGGACTCGCTCGTGAAGCTCCCGGGCGTCGGGCGAAAAACCGCCAACGTGATCCTCGGCAACGCGTTCGACACGAACGAAGGCGTCGTCGTCGATACGCACGTCACCCGGCTCAGCCAGCGACTGGGCCTGACGAAGAGCACGGACGCCGTGAAGATCGAGCAGGATCTGATGAAGCTCTTCCCGCGCGAGCGGTGGACGATGCTGTCTCACCTGTTGATCGAGCACGGGCGCCAGATCTGTGACGCGCGCCGCCCGAAGTGCGAGGACTGTTTCCTCAACGACATCTGTCCGTCCTCGCTGGTCTAGGATTGCGCCGCTTCCGCCGCCGAGCTAGCTACACGACCCGATCCTTCGCTAGCTTTCGCGCCATGTCAAAAACCGCGACGTTCGACACCAACAAAGGCACGATCACGGCCGAGCTGTTCGACGCGGAGGCGCCCGACACGGTCGCCAACTTCGAGAAGCTCGCGAACAGCAAGTTTTACGACGGAGTGAAGTTTCACCGCGTCATCCCGGATTTCGTCGTGCAGGGCGGCGACCCGCTCTCGCGCGAGCTGCCCGCGGGCGATCCGCGCATCGGCACGGGCGGTCCGGGCTACAAGATCAAGTGCGAGACCGCCGGGAACCCGCGCAAGCATGCGGTCGGCGCGCTGTCGATGGCGCACGCCGGCAAGGATACCGGCGGCAGCCAGTTCTTCATGGTGCTGAGCGAAGCCAACACGCGGCACCTGAACGGCGTACACACCGTCTTTGGACAGATCACGTCCGGCCTCGACGTCATGCAAAAGCTGCAGAAGAACGACGTCATGAACTCCGTCCGCGTCGCCTGAGCGCACCCATGACCCACGATCAACACACCCAGACTCCCACGCACGGCTCGGACACCAAGGCCGCGTTTCTCGGACTGATCATCGGCGCGATCGTGCTGTTCGGCATCGTCCGCACGATCATCGCGCTGACGAACGCCAAATACTCGCGCGAGGCGCCGGCGGCCGAATCGACGAAGTGACGCCGGCGTCGTCGGCGTCATCCCGGGCGCAGCGAGGGATCTGCTTCGCCGCACGCCGTTCTCTTCTCTCGCGCCTCGTGGGCTAGAGATACTTCAGGAACCGCTCTCGCCCGTTGAGGAACTCCCGCGTGATCACCACGTGGTCGAGCTCCTCGTATTCCACGCGCTGCGCTGGAGCGCGGTCGCAGGAGTAGATCGTCGCGTCTGGAAAGCCGAGCAGAATCGGCGAGTGCGTGGCGATCACGAACTGCGCGCGCTCACGCAGCATGTCGCCGATCATCGCCATCAGCGCGAGCTGGCTTTGCGGCGACAGCGGCGCTTCCGGCTCATCGAGGAGATAGAGTCCGTCGGGCACGAAGCGCGACCGGAACAGCTTGAGAAAGCTCTGCCCATGCGAGTTGGCGTCGAGGTCGATGCCGTACCGGTGCTCCATATCCTGGAGCGACGCCTTCATCGGTCCCTTCGCCAGCCCCTTCGCCCACGCCGAACGATCCTTGTACTCCTCGTCGATACGGCCCATCTCCGCGAGGAAGTCGGTCCGCATCTTCGACAGCGCTTTCGTGAAGCCGAAGAAGTCCTCGGCGCGGAGAAAGAAGCCGCGCGAAACGCGCTTGTTCCAGGTCAGCCGCAGCGACTTCGCCAGCGCGCGCTGCGCGTTCAATGTCGCATCGCGCGCCGACTCCTCCGACCCGACGGCGGGCAGCCGCGCCGCCAGCGCGATGCCCTCGAGCAACGTCGATTTTCCGGAGCCGTTCTCGCCGACCAGAAAGGTGACGGTCGGACTCAGCTCGATGGGCTCGAGGTGCCGCACCACCGGCACGCTGAACGGGAATCCCGTGTCGTCGTCGCTCGGGCGCGAACGGAGCGACACGGATCGAAGATGCGGCATGGCCGTATCCTAGGATACGGACGGATCGTCTAACAGACCGAGCAGGCTGATCCGCGGGGCGGCGCTGCTTCGCTATGGCTGTATGTCGGCCCCCGCCCCTTCTTCCCCGCCCGTGAGCGACGACCGCTATCGCTCGGTAGTCGAGAATTCACCGTTCGGGATCTATCGGGTCACCGCCGACGGGCAATTCGTCACGGTGAACCCGGCGCTGTGTGCGATGGTGGGGTACACCGAGGCCGAGCTGTTCGCGTCGGGAATCATCGCGCTCTACCCCGATCCGGCGGATCGCGCGCGTTGGCTGGCCGACTTCGAGATCCGCCAGCACGGCGTTCCGGTCGAGATCCCGTGGCGTCGGAAGGACGGCCAGTCGATCACCGCGCGCGTCTGGGTCTACGGCCAACGCGACGAGCACGGTGCCATCACGCACCTGGATGGCTTCGTCGAGAACGTGACGACGCTTCGCGCGACCGAACAGGCCTTGCGGCAGGCGGAGAAGCTGGCCGCGCTCGGCGAACTCGTGTCGGGGGTCGCGCACGAGTTGAACAACCCGTTGTCGGCGATCCTGCTGTTCACGGAGGACCTGCTGCTCAACGAGCGGCGCGCGGAGGAGCGGGACGCGCTCGGGATCATCGCGCAACAGGCGCGCCGATCGCGCGCGATCGTGCGCGACCTCTTGTCGTTCGCGCGCAATCGAGATGCCGTCCGTGAGCCTGTCGAATCGGGCGCGTTCTTCGACCAAGTCGTTCGCGCACTCGAGCCGCAGCTCAGGGAACAAGGCGTCTCGCTGCACGCGCGCATCTGCGAGGAGTCGATCGTGCTGCCGATCGATCGCGCGGGCATCGAACAGGTCATCACGAACCTCGTGATCAACGGTGCGCAGGCGGCGGGGCCCAAGGGCGGCGTCTGGCTCGATGCGCGCCGCGACGGCGCGCACTTCGTGATCGACGTGCGCGACGACGGCCGCGGCATCGCCGACGACGTGCTTCCGCGAATCTTCGAGCCGTTCTTCACGACGAAGCCGATGGGACAGGGCACGGGGCTCGGCCTGTCGGTCTCGCGCGGCGTGGTGGAACAGCATGGCGGGTGGATCGTCGCGCGCAATCGCGACGCCGCTGACGGTGGCCGCGGCGCCCAGTTCATCGTGCGCATTCCGCTGCCGGCGCAGGTCATCGCCGTCGCCGACAGCGTGGCCGACAGCGCCCCGGACACGCATGCCGACGGCGCGCGCCGAGTCCTGATCGTGGATGACGAGGCGACGATTCGGCAGGCGCTCACGCGCTTCTATCAACGGCGCGGATGGGTCGTCACGCAGGCCGAAGACGGCGCGCGGGCATTCGAGCAGCTCGTGGGCGGATGCGAACCGTTCGACCTGGTCATCTCCGACATGAAGATGCCCGGCATCTCCGGGATCGATCTGCACGCCGCGATCCAGGAGGTGCGGCCGGATCTCGTCGATCGCCTGCTCTTCTGCACCGGCGAAGTCGATTCCGCAGCCGTCTCGGCGTTCGTGGCAGATACGAACTGCCGGGTGCTCCTCAAGCCTTTCGATCTGCGGACGCTGGCCAGCCTGTCCGACGACATCGCCAACCGTCGAGCTCCGACCGCTCCGCGAATCGCCAGCTAAGACAAAAAGCAAAGCATATCACGGAACGGCACGGTCAGAGACTGACCGGCACGGACAAAACGTGGTCTTTTCTTTTTGAGCCCGACGGCACGGAGGATCGTGGCGTCGCAAGGGGGAGTCGTCAAAAGGAATCAGTTGCGCGGTCTCCGTGTCTATCAGTCTCTGACCGTGCCCGTCCGCGATCGGCAGTTTCGCCGCTCGCCGCTCGCCGCCTCGGTATATTTCAAGGATGCCCCCCGTACCCGCCGGCCTCCCCTCCCGGACCGACGCGCTTTCGCTCATGGAAGATTTCACGGCGAGCGAGTCCCTTCGGAAGCACATGCTCTCCGTCGAGGCCGCGATGCGCGCGTACGCGGTCCATTTCGGAGAAGACCCGGAACGCTGGGGCCTCGCCGGTCTGATCCACGACTTCGACTACGAGCGCTATCCGAACGCCGCGCACTCGGCGACGGACGAGCATCCGGCGTGGGGCGTTCGTCATCTTCGAGAGCTCGGGTGGCCCGAGGACATACTGCAGGCCATTCTCGGCCACGCGGTGTATTCAGGCGTGCCGCGCGAGACGCGTATGGCGCGCGCCCTGTTCGCCGTCGACGAGTTGACGGGACTCATCACCGCCACGGCGCTCGTGAAGCCGACGAAGAGCGTCCACGACGTCGAGGCAAAATCGGTTCGCAAAAAGATGAAGGACAAAGCGTTCGCGAAGGGTGTGAGCCGGGAGGATGTGCTGCTGGGCACGCAGGAATTGGGCGTCGACCTCGATGGGCACATTCAGTTCGTCATTGATGCGATGAAAGGCGCCGCGGAGGCCATCGGGCTCAATGGGACCGGTGTGCCGGACGGCGGGGAGCCGTCCGCCTGACCAGCGCCCTCGCCATCAACGCTCCCGCCCAGCGCCCCGTAAATGAGAGTGGACACCGGCCACGCCCTGATGACCGCTGCGACCTCGATGGAGTTGCCGTACGGCATGACGTCACTCAGTGACGGACGGCCGGACGAGAAAGCGCTGGTGGTCGCGGCACAGCGCGGAGAGAGCGAGGCATTCGCCCAGCTCGTTCGCGTGCATCAGCGGCGGGCGTACGCCGTGTGTCGCGCGATCGTGCTCACGCACGAGGACGCGGAGGACGCGGTGCAGGAGGGCTTCCTTCACGCCTTCAAGGCGCTCGACCGCTTCCTTCCCGATCAACCGTTCGGCGCGTGGCTATACCGCATCATGGCCAATGCGTCGCTGGATCTGGTGCGGCGTCGGAAGGTTCGCGACGCGGACGAATTGCCCGAAGCGATCCCGATGCCATTTCGGGATCCGGGCGAGGCGGACGAGTTGCGCCGGCGGCTCAATCTGGCGTTGACGAAACTGACTGACCGGCAGCGGTCGGTGATCGTATTGCATGATGTGGAAGGATTCACGCACGGCGAGATCGGCGAGATGCTCGGCATTCCGGAGGGCACGGCCCGTTCGGATTTGCATCACGCGCGGGCCTCGTTACGTAAGATCTTGAAAGACGTTCGGAGCGATCTATGACCGATTTTCGGCTGTTCTCAGGCGACGACGACGAGGTGGTGCGCGGGCTTCGCTCGCTGTACGCTGCCCCGGCGGGCGACGCGTATTGGAACGAGCTCGAATCCCGGATCATGGCGCGCGTCGCGGACGTCGAGCTGGGATGGTGGACGGAGCTCGATCGCTGGGTCCGCCCAGCGCTCGTGGCCGCGGCCGCGTTGCTCTTGGCGGCCGGCGTCGCGATGTTCCGCGCGCATCAGGACGAGTCGGATCTGGCCGTCGAGACCATGCTTGGCTCGCCGTCCGTTCCCGTCTCGACCGCGATTCGCCCGGCGTTGGACAATGATCGGGAAGCTCGCATTCGTTATCTGTTTGGATGTTCTACCCAGGAGCCCTCATGCAGCGCTCAAAACAGCAAGCGCTGATGTTCCTCCTCGGCGCCGCCCTCGTCGGTGGCGCCCTCGGCTTCTCGGCGGACCGCTACATGGTCCACGAGAAGGTCGTCTCGCAGTTCGGCCCGCGGGCAAAGTTCTATGACGCCATCGGGCTGACCGAAGGACAGCGCGGGACGCTCGACTCCCTCGCCTTCGCGCAGGAGTGCGCCGTGAAAGCCGTCTTGGTGCCGCACGACTCGGCGCTGAAGGTGATTCGCACACGTTTCCGCGCGCAGCGCGACTCGGTGTTCACGAAAGAACAAATGGCCAAGCTCGAGCAGCGCCGCAAGGAGATGCAGTCGCGACTCGAGGCAGAGCAGGCGAAGGAACCCAAACGACAATGTTCACCAAACTAGCATTCATTGCCCTGGTCCCCGCGGGGCTCCTCGCCCAGCAACCGGTCGTGGTCGTCGGCGATTCCACGCGCGCGATCTCGCTCGGCGAAGCGATTCGCCTGACGAAGGAAAACAACTACCAGGCCATCAACGCGCAGAATTCGATCCGCGCCGCCAACCTGTCGATCCGCTCGAGTCGCGCGCAGCTCTATCCGACCCTGAGCGCATCGGCCGGACAGAGCAAGCAAGGCGGCGAACGGATCGGACAGAGCGGCAATCTCGTGCCGTTCAACGCGGCCGGCTGGAGCTACAGCACCGGCGTGAGCGCGCAGATGACCGTCTTCGACGCCGGCAAGAGCTTCGCGGACATTCGCAAAGCGAAGGCCGACGTCGCGGTCCAAGAGGCGTCGCAAACCACGACCAACGCCAGCTTGTCGACGCAGGTCAAGCAGCAGTACAACAGCATTCTCGCGGCGCAGGAGCAGATCAGCGCCGGCCGCGCGGAGCTCGCCGTTGCCCAGGCGCAGTTGGACATGTCGATCGCCAAGGTGAACGCCGGCGCCGCGAGCGTGTCCGACTCGCTCAAGAGCGTCGTGCAGGTCGGCACCGCGCAGATCGCGATCCTCACCGGTGAGCAGAATCTGCGCGCCGCGAACGCCGCGCTCACGCAGCTCGTCGGTACGCCGTACCCCGTTACCGCGGTGGCATCCGACACGGTGGAGTTCCCGAAGCTCACCATCGACAGCGCGACACTGGTGCAGATGGCGATCGACGGTCCGACCGTGAAGCAACAGGAGGCCTCGCTCGTCTCGGCGAACGCCGCCGAACGCTCGGCGAAGTCGAGTTACCTCCCGTCGATTCGATTGAACGGCAGCGAAAACGGCAACGGCGTTGGGTCCTATTACGGCCTGAACTCCAACCCGTATCCGTACAGCTACAACATCGGGGTGAGCCTCAACTACACGATCTTCTCGGGCTACACGCGTGAGAACAACATCGCGCAAGCACAAATCAGCGCCGAGAACGCGCAGGCGAACATCAAACAGCAGAAGCTCGTCGCGCAGCAGACGATCGTCACACAGCTCGGCGCGCTGCACAACGCCGACGAGCGCATCCGCCTGCAGCAGATCTCCGTGACCGCGAGCCGCGAAGACCTTCGCGTCAGCCAACAGCGCTACGCGCTCGGCGCCGGAACGTTCCTCGACGTCCTCAATTCCCAGTCGAGCCTGATCAGCGCGCAGCAGTCGTTGATCCAGGCGCGGCTCGACTACCGCAACGCCCGCGCACAGATCGAGCAGGTCATCGGACGCGACTTGCCATAACGCCGCTCGGCGCGTATGAACGAGGCCGAGAGCGGCGCTCTCGGCCTCGTTCATTTGGTCTGGACCGCTCACCGCTAACCTCTGCCGCCGCGCACGCTTCCGGCGTTCGCACCGTGTGGCTCCCATGACAAGCTGACAGCCGGGTAACGCCAGCAGTTCATCGCCCGAATACGTAGACTGACAGACAAGCTCGCCCAGCCCTCGGCCAGGCCCCCTCATGGCCGATCTCAGGAGAAACCTTCCAGTGAAACGATTCTTCAGCGCGGCCCTGCTCGTTGCTTTCGCGGCCTGCGCCAAGAAGGCAACAGCACCGTCGGTGCAAGTCGCCATGGTCACCCAGCGCGACATCATCATCGACGCGCAGGCCAACGGTGTCATCGAGCCGATCACGGTGATCGACGTCAAGTCGAAGGCATCCGGCGTGATCACCAAGATGCCCGTCGAAACCGGGACGCACTTGAATCCCGGTGATCTGATCGTGCAGATCGACACGCGCGACGTGCAGAACCAATTCGACCAGGCGAAGGCGTCGCTCGATGCCGCGCAGGTCAAGCTGCAGACGGCCGAGGCGAACAAGAAGCGGAGCGAAGAGCTGCTCAAGGCCCGCGTCATCACGCCGCAGGAGTTCGAGCAGGTCACGGTCGACTATGAGACGGCGAAGTCCAACGTCGTCAGCGCGACGGCGATGCTCGACCAGCGCCGCCTCGCTCTCGAGGACGCCACGGTCAAGGCGCCCGCCGAGGGAACCGTCATCAACAAGACCGTCTCCGAGGGAACGGTCATCGCGTCGGCGAGCGGCTCGGTGAGCGGCGGCACGACGCTCATCCAGATGGCCGATCTGGGCGTGGTCAGAATTCGCGCGCTGTTCAACGAGTCGGACATCGGCAACATTCACGCGGGCGAGCCCGCGAACGTCACGGTCGACGCCTATCCGGATCGGCGGTTCACCGGCGTCGTCGAGAAGATCGAGCCGCAGGCGGTCGTGCAGCAGAACGTGACGATGTTCCCGGTGCTGGTGAACCTCGAGAACCGTGAGGGATTGCTCAAGCCGGGCATGAACGGCTCGATCGCGGTGCTCATCGACGAGCACGATGGCGTGATCGCGATTCCGAACGACGCCATCAAGAATCCGCGCGAAGCCGTGACGACGGGCGCGATGCTCGGCATGTCGGCGGACAGCGTCACCAAGGAGCTGGTCGCGCAGGGCTACAATCCGACGACGAGCCGCGGCGGCTTCGGCGGCGGCAACGGCGGTCGCCGCGGTGGCGGCGGAAACCGAGGCGGTGGGACTGGCGGTGGTGGCGCCGGACCGGGTGCCGGCAGCGCCGGCGGCGCGGGCGCCGCCGGCGGTGAAGTCGTCTCGACCATGCAGCAGGGTGGCCAGGGCGGGTTCGGCGGGCCTCAGGTCTCCGACGCCGATTGCAAGAAGATCGACGACGTGCTGAAGGCGCACCCGAAGGAAAAGAAGCAGCTCGACGATCTGTCGGCGAAGTTGATGGCGCTCCGTCCCGCGGGCTTTGGCAATCGCACGCCTGGCGACAGCACGCGCCGCCGCGGCAATGGCGGCGGCGCCACCGGGGACCAGGGCGCGCGCCCGAATCGCGCCCCCGGCGACACGACGCGCCGCGGCGGTCGTGGAGGCAGCCCGGAGATGCAGGCGATCAATGAGCAGATGCGCGCGATCTACACGACGCTCAACATCGACGCGCGGAACGCCGGCGCGTGCCGGCGACGGCAGACGGGCGCGCAGGCCTCGACTGGCGCCACCGGCGGCAACCGTCAGGCCACCGGGCAGGGCGGTCGCCAGCTGACGCCGGCGAACGAGATGGGCCAGCGCCCGGTTCGTCCGCGCGCGGGGCTGGTCTTCGTATCCGACAGCGCGAAGCTGAACTTTCATCCGCGCATCGTGCAGCTTGGCCAGGGCAACCTCGATTACACCGAAGTCGTGAGCGGTCTCAAGATCGGTGAGCGAGTGGTCATGCTCGGCGCGCTCGCGCTGCAGGCGCAGCGGCAACAGCAGCAGGATCGCATTCGGCAGAACGCCAGCCCGCTGGGCGGGCAGCCGGGCGGGCCAGGACCGGGCGGCGGTGGGCCGCGCGGCGGCGGCGGCGGCCGCGGGGGCTGATCAAATGCTCATTGGAGAAATCATCAGCGTCGCGCTCGGCGCGCTGCGGGCGAACAAGCTGCGCTCGGCGCTGACGATGCTGGGCATCGTCATCGGCGTCGGCGCCGTGATCGCGGTCGTGGCGCTCGGCACGGGCGCGCAGAAGGCGGTCCGGGATCGCATCGCGGCGCTCGGCACCACGCTGCTCACGGTGAGCCCGGGACAGCAGCGCGGCGGCGGCGGCGGCATCGCCATCGCGGGGGCGCAACAGCGCCTCGTCATCGCGGACGCCGAAGCCGTCGACGAGCGCGCGACGACGCTGCTCGCCGTGCAGCCCGAGATGCGCTCGATGCAGCAGATCGTCTGGGGCAACAAGAACGCGAGCACGCAGATCATCGGCACGACGCCGAACTACCTGCAGGTGCGGAAGTACACATTGCGCGCCGGCCGCATGTTCACCGCGGCCGACGATGAAGGCCGCCAGCGCGTCGCGGTCGTCGGCAACACCGTCATCACCAACCTTGGCGTCACGACGCCCGAAGCGCTGATCGGCGAGAACGTTCGCATTCGCGGCACGCAGTTCCTCGTCATCGGCGTGATGGCACCCAAGGGCGCGGCCAGCGCGTTCCAGGACCCGGACGACGAGATCCTCGTCCCGATTCAGACGGCGCGCTTCCGCGTCAACGGATCGGATCGACTCCAGTCGATCAGCGCCCTCGCCGAGAGCGAAGACAAGATCCCGGACGCGATGGCGGACATTCAGCGCGTGCTCCGGCGGCAGCATCGCATACGCCAGGGCATGCCCGACGATTTCCAGATCCGTAATCAGTCCGACATTCTCGCGACGACGGAAGAGACGACGCAGGTGATGACGTATCTGCTGTCGGGCATCGCGGCGGTATCGTTGCTCGTCGGCGGCATCGGCATCATGAACATCATGCTCGTGTCGGTCACCGAGCGCACGCGCGAGATCGGGATTCGAAAGGCGCTCGGCGCCACGCGGTTCAACATCCTGCTGCAGTTCCTGATCGAAGCGGTGGTGCTCTGCGTGCTCGGTGGTCTGGTCGGCATCGGCCTGGGCGCGGCGAGCGCCCAGGTGATGAGCCAGACCGCGGGGTGGTCGACGCAAGTGTCGACGACCGCGATCATCATGGCGTTCGCGTTCTCGGCCTTCGTCGGCGTCGCGTTCGGCGTGTGGCCGGCACGGCGCGCGGCCGTGCTCGACCCGATCATCGCACTGCGGTACGAGTAGGTTCGCGCCGGCGGCGCGCCGTCGTCAGCGCCGGATCGAGAATTCGAACGGCATCTCGGCGAGCGCGACGACGCGATGGCCGTCGACCTCGGCGGGCCGGAAGCGGAACCCGCCGAGCGCGTCGCGCACCGCGCGGCTGAACAAATCGTGCGTCGATGAGAGAATCCTCACGCTCGCCGGATCGACCGCGCCAAGCGTGTCGACGGTGAACTGCACGAGCACGCGGCCGTCGATGCCGGCCTGGCGAAGGCTCTCCGGATAGCGCGGCTTCACTTGCGTCACGACGCGCATCAGCGCCTCCGAGCCTCGCCAGTCGTTGCCGCCGCGGGAATCGTCCGCGAGGTCGAGGCGACCGAGACCGCCGCGCGTGCCACCGCCGGAACGCGCGCCGATCTCGAGAAGGCTGTCCAGCGGCGGGCCGTGCGCGGCCTCGATTTTCGGAAGCTCAGTGCTGATCACCGGTACGGGCAAGCGAACGTCGATGCGATCCATGACCGGCCCGATCGGCCTTCCGCCGAACGTCCGATGCTCCACGGCTCGGGGCGGTGGCGACTCGGGCGCGATCGTGACACGCACCACCTCCGGCGGCGCGTGCGCCACACGCGGCTTCGGGACGGTGAACGCCGTGACGAGGCCGACGATCGCGACGTGCGCGGCAACGCTCATCGCGGCGCCGCCCGTGCGCCGCTGCCGCTTTGCCTTCGACTCGAGCAGGACTCCCAGCATGCTGCCCTCCCACGGTGACAGGGTCGCGCGGCGACCGGAACCGCCGCTCGACGCTACACTAGCATCGCCCGATTGCGCGCTCATTGCGGCGCCGTGAGCGCGTCGTGAGCCGTCGATGAGGAGACGCTGGACGATCGATGATGGCGGGGTGACGGACACATGAGGATTTCATGACAGGCGACAGCGCGACGCGCGGCGGCGGACCGGATGGTCCGCCGCCGCGCGGCAGTGTCGTGCAGAAAGACGATTGTCGCCGGCGTACCGGCGAAGCGCGTCAGTCCTCGGCGTCCAGGTCGGCGTCTTCCTGTTCTTCGCCGATCCGTCGCTGGACCTTGCCCTTCACTTCCTGCGCCTTGCCTTTGATCTGCTCTCGGCTGTCACCTCGGAGGCCGCCCGCGACGTTCCGCGCGCGTCCTTCGATCTCGTTGCCGAGGCCTTTCAGCTGCTTGTCGACGCCATCGCGCCGCATGTCGTCCGCCATCAGTCCCTCACCTCAAGATCGACTTGCTATCGGCGCCGAAGCCCCCGCCTCGGCCACCCTTTCTGGGAGTTCCCACGGGATTGGAATGGCAACGGCCGTGCCTGCGACTCCCCGCCCGAACTCACAACTGCGAACTCCTGACAGTTGGTTCTCTTGGGGTTTGGAGCTGACGGTTCAAGGGTCTGAAGTTTGGGGGTTTGCGGGTTTGCGGGTATTGCGCCGATATAACGCGTGATATATCTTTTGGCCAAGAACGATATATCGGAGATATTACTTATGGGCAGGCCGTTCATTTTCGAGTTTAGTCCCCTCGGCTGCTGGGAAGGGCGTGGACGCGGGGCTTGGGGCTGGGACGCTTTCGGCGACTGGGGCGGTCCAGGGCGCGGGCGCCACTGGCGGGGCCGCGGAGGCCGGATGTTCGAGCAAGGCGACCTGAAGTACGTCATCCTGCGGCTACTCGAGGAAAAGCCCCGTCACGGCTACGAGATCATCAAGGAGCTCGAGAGTCGCTTTGGAGGGTCATACGCGCCAAGCCCGGGCACTGTGTACCCGACGCTCACCATGCTGGAGGATCTGGGCTTCGCCAGAGTGGTCCCGGAGGAAGGCGGGAAGAAGATCTACGAGATCACCGATGAAGGGCGGAAGCACCTGGCAGAGCACAGCAACACGGTCGACGACATCTTCCAGCGCATCGCACGCTTTGTAGAGGGCATAACCGACTCGCCGATGCGTGAGCTGAACGCCTCGTTTCAGCGACTGGCACGCGCCACTTACAAGACAGCAACTACACATCTGGACGATAAGGAGCTGATTCAGCGCATTCGCGAGGCCATCCAGCGAGCCGCCGACGAAGTCGAGGCCATGGCGAAGTAGTTGTCGCGCGGGAACTTGTAACCGTTCACCTCGCTGGAACGAGCAATACGAACACGCTAGCTTTCGAGGTGGGTCGCGGCCTGTCGCCGCGACCCATTTTTGCGTATTACAGCGTGCGCTCGTCTGCTCCGTGTTCTCATGGAGCGCGCGTGCGCGCTGCTCTCGTTGCGTTTTCGGCGGGTGTTCCCCGCAGCACATACATGACCGCTCAGCCACGCCGCGCCGACCATGGAGCGGGCGATCCCCCGCCCGCCGAGGCGCAGCCCACCTCAGAGGGACGGCCCTCCGGGGTTCTCCCTCCCTCTGCGACTACCACGAGCGGCTTTCACGCCGCCCTTCCGCAGCGACAGCACGTCGAGCTGCATCCGACCGGCAAGCGACTCGCTTTCCTCTCGGTCACCGCGCTCGGCATCGTGTACGGCGATATCGGCACGAGCCCGCTGTACGCGCTGCAGCAGTGCTTCACCTCCAAGGAATTCTCGATTGCGCCCACGCCGGCCAACGTCTACGGCGTGCTGTCGCTCATCGTCTGGCTGCTCGTGCTCGTCGTCGCGGTGAAGTACATCGTCTTCATCATGCGCGCCGACAACCGAGGCGAGGGGGGCATTCTCGCGCTCATGGCGCTCATCCTTCAGCAGGAACGGCGCGCCACCGACTCGAAGCGGCGTTGGGTGTTGATCATGCTCGCGTTGTTCGGCGCGGCGCTGCTCTACGGCGACGGCATCATCACGCCGTCCATCACCGTGCTCGGCGCGGTCGAAGGCTTGAGCGTGGCGACGCCGGCGTTCTCGCACATGGTCGTCCCGATCTCCCTGATCATCTTGTTCGCGCTGTTCACCGTGCAACGCTTCGGCACGGGGCGCATCGGCGCGCTGTTCGGCCCGATCATGGCGGTCTGGTTCGCCACGATCGCGGCGCTCGGCATCGCGGCGATCATACGCGAGCCCAGGATCCTCGCGGCGCTCAACCCGTGGCACGGCGTCGTGTTCTTCATGGCGAACGGTCGCTTCGCGTTTCTGTCCCTCGGCGCGGTGGTGCTCGCGGTCACCGGGGCCGAGGCGCTCTACGCCGACATGGGACACTTCGGCAAGCGGCCGATTCGGATTGCGTGGTTCAGTCTGGTGCTCCCGGCGCTGTTGATGAACTATTTCGGCCAGGGCGCGCTGCTGCTGCACAACCCGGGCGCGGTGACGAACCCGTTCTATCTGCTCGCGCCGCGCGTGCTGCTCATTCCGCTCGTCGTGCTGGCCGCGATCGCGGCCGTGATCGCGTCGCAGGCGTTGATCTCGGGCGCGTTCTCGCTCACGCAGCAGGCGGTGCAGCTCGGATACTCACCGCGCATGAGCGTGGTCCACACGTCGGCGCACGAGGCGGGGCAGATCTTCATTCCGGAGATCAACCGCATGTTGATGGTGGGCTGTCTCATCCTCGTGCTCGCCTTCCAATCGTCGAACGCGCTGGGCGCGGCGTACGGCATCGCCGTCACGGGCACGATGGCGATCACGTCGATCCTGTTTTTCGTCGTCGCGCGCTCGCAGTGGAACTGGTCGCTCGTTCACGCGCTGCCGATCGCGCTGACGTTCCTCGCGATCGACATCGCACTGTTCGCGGCCAACATCATCAAGATCGAGTCGGGCGGCTGGGTGCCGATCGTCGTCGCGCTCGGCGTCTTCACGCTGATGAGCACGTGGAAGCGCGGTCGCGGCCTGCTCAATCAGGCGCTCCACGCCGGCTCATTGCCGCTCGACCTCTTCCTCGGCGACGTGGCGCGGCGCAAACCGGTCCGCGTGCCTGGCACGGCGGTCTTCATGACGTCATCGAACAACGGCGTGCCGGTCGTGCTCCTGCATCACCTCAAGCACAACAAGGTGCTGCACGAACAGGTGATCCTGATGTCCGTGGTGACGCGCGAGGTGCCGGAGGTGCGGGCATCGGAGCGCGTCGAGGTCGAGAAGCTCGAGCACGGCTTCTATCGAGTGAGCGCGCACTACGGCTTCATGGAATCGCCGAACGTGCCGGAGATCCTCCAATGGGCGCGCGAGTCCGGCATCAAAGCGCGGCCCAACGACACCACGTTCTACCTGGGTCGCGAGCGAATCATCATCTCGGACGGCGAGCGAAAGCCGGGGACGCGCCGAGCGCCGGACGACGCGGTGCTGCCGCGCATGGCGCGGTGGCGAAAGAAGCTCTTCGTCGTGATGTCGCGCAACGCGCGGTCCGCGACGGAGTTCTTCGGCATCCCGCCCAATCGGGTCGTCGAGCTCGGCGCGCAGGTCGAGTTCTGACGTCTGTCGTCGATGGTTACCAATCGACCCGCCGGCCGAACCGTGAGAACGCCTGGTTCAGCTTGTCGAATCCACGAGCCGTTCCCACGCCCGCGTCGTCGAGCGCGCGGCGCACCTTGTCGCCGATGTCCACTCCGTTGATGTCGAGATTGAAGCTCGAGGGCGGTATCGTGAAGTTGTCGCCCCCGATGACGCGGACCGTGCGGTTGTGCCGCGGCAGGTCGCCCATCTTGCCCACGGGGACCTTCACGTTGCGGTACTGCCCGTTGTAGTAGACGCGCAGATCCGCGACGTCGCCGGGCTTCAGGCGCGAGACCTCGTCGCCAAGCTTCGTGACGTTGGAGCGGCGGAACACGTAGTCCTCATCCTCGACCTTCCGCCCCTTCAGGTCCACGCCGTTGATCGAGGCAATGCGGCTGCCCTCTTCGATGCCGGCCTTGGCCGCGGGACCGCCGTCCTCCACACCCATCACGAACACCCCGATGGTGTCGCGAGCCGAACCGGTGGACGCCAGGTTCAATCCGAGCGTCGGGCGATCGTCCATGCGGCGCATGCGGTCGTCGAGGTCCTCCGGCGCGATCGTCTTGATCTTGACGTTCTTCATCTGCCCGTTGGCGTAGATCTGCAAATCGACTTCGTCGCCAGGCTTGAGCTTGTCGAGCTCACGCGTCAGCCGGCGCGACAGCACGCCGGCCATCTGATCATCGCCGACGTCCGCGGCCGCGAGCCGCAAGCTCACGCCGTTGATCGAGGCAATCCGATTGCCCTCCTCGATGCCGGCCTTGTCTGCCGGGCCGCCCGTTCGGACGGTCGCGACGAGCACGCCGAGCGTGTCTCGCGACGACGACGAGTTGGTCGTCGAGACGCCGATCACGGCGCGCGAATCGCCCGCGTACCAGCGGTAGCCGCCTGGACCGACGCCGACGACGCTTGCGCCCGGACTGAAGATGGTGCCGGGCCCGATCCGGGTGATGATGGGCTGCTGCGCGAGGAGCGCGGATGCGCTGGCGCTCGCGATGAAAACGGTGGGAAGAAGCGCGGGAACTCGCATATGACCTCGAGCGGTGTGTTGATGGTGTCCGCTCATGTGACACGGGCGCCGGCGGAAGGGTTTACGCGGCGCCCGACCGCCCCGTCCCCGGTTTGACCCGGATGTCTTTACCTTTCGGCGATGGCATCAGCGCCTCCAGTGACCGCCGCTCCGCCGCCGGATCTCGACACGTTCCTCCACCATTGGCAGGACGAGGCGGACGCCGCGTACCTGTACCGGCTTCTCTCCAACGCCGAGCTGGATCCTCGCAAGAAGGACCTGTATCAGCGGCTCGCCGAGGTTGAAGACCGGCACGTCGAGATCTGGGCGGGTCTGCTGCGACAGCACGGCCGCGACCCCGGTCGATTCACGCCAAGTGCGAGAACTCGAATGCTGGGGATGTTCGGCCGCATCTTCGGGCCGACGTTCCTCCTGCCGATGCTGCTCGTCGAAGAAGGCCGAGAGGTTCGGGCCTACCTCGACATGCACCGGCGCACCACGCGCGGGTCACCAGGATCGGACGAGTCGCTGACGCTGGCCCGCGAATCCGCCGAGCACGCGACGACGCTCGGCGAGATGTCGGGGAAGGTGGGGGAACCATGGCACCGCGCGTCATCGGGCGGTCTGCTGCGGAACGTCGTCTACGGATTCAACGACGGGCTGACGGCGAACTTCGGCCTCGTGGCCGGCGTGATCGGCGCGGCGCCGGAGAGCGCGCACCACACGGTGATCCTCGCGGGCGTCGCGGGGCTCATCGCCGACGCGCTGTCCATGGGTTCGAGCGGCTATCTCGCGGCAAAGAGCGAGCAAGAGGTCTACGCGAACGAGATCGCCATGGAGCGCGACGAGATCGCGCTGATGCCCGAAGTCGAGCGCGACGAGCTCGCGCTGATCTACGAGGCGAAAGGCATGACGACCGAGTCGGCGCGCGCGCTGGCGACGGAGGTCATGGGCGATCCGAAGCGAATGCTTCAGGAGCAGGTCCAGGAGGAGCTCGGCATCGGCGACCCGCACATGTCCCCGCTGCGCGAGGGCTGGGTGACGGGGGCGGCGACGGCGATCGGGGCGTTGATCCCGGTGTTTCCGTTCTTCTTCTGGTCGGGCGTCACGGCGATCGTCGTCGCGTTCGTCGTTTCAATGACGTCACACTGGATCGTTGGGGCCGCGCGCTCGGTGTTCACGGGACGCAGCGTGTTCCGGTCCGGGCTCGATATGTTCGTCGTCGGACTCGGCGTCGCGCTCGTCGGATACGTCGTGGGAGACAAGATCGCCGCGTGGCTCGGATAGCGCCGCCGGCGGCGCCTCTAATACCGATCGAAGCGCGGCCGCAACACTCGAGTCGTCAGGCGACAGTCGGCAGGCGACAGGCCTAGCGACTGTCGACGGTCGACTGGCGACTAGAGTGCTTTCATGCGAAGCCTACCGGTATCAAGCTCAGACCACGATGTTGAGCAGCCTGCCCGGCACAAAGATGACCTTCTTGGGCGTGCCGGTCACGAACTTGGCGATCGTGGGATCCGCCATCGCGGCTGACAGCGCCGCGTCCTGGCCGGCGCCCGGCGGGACCTGAACCGTTCCCCGCGTCTTGCCGCTCACCTGCACGGCGATCGTGATCACCTCCTCGGCGGCGAGCGCTTCGTCGAACGCGGGCCAACCAGCATCGAACACGCTTTCCGTGTGGCCGAATTGTTCCCACAACTCTTCGGCGACGTGCGGCGCGAACGGAGACACCAGCTGCACGAGCGGCTCGATCTCGTCGCGGTGCGCCGAGCGCTCGCCGCGGCGAACGACGTTCAAGTACTCCATCATCGCCGCGATGGCCGTGTTGTAGCTCAGCGCCGGAATGTCGGCCGTCACCTTCTTGATCGTCTGGTGCAGCTTGCGCATGACCTGCGGGTCCGGCGCGCCGGTGGTCGTCGCGCCGACGGCGGACGTCCAGACGCGGTCGAGAAAGCGACGGACGCCGGCGATGCTCTGATCGCGGAAGTCGCCGCCTTCCTCGTAGGGGCCGAGGAACATCAAGTAGGTGCGGAAGGTGTCCGCACCCCACTTCTCGATGTAGTCGTCCGGATTGACGACGTTGCCGCGGCTCTTCGACATCTTGGCGCCATCGCGAATGATCATGCCGTGGGCGCGGAACCGCTTGTACGGCTCCTCGAACTCGAGATAGCCGGCGTCCTTCAGCACCATCGTCACGAATCGCGAATACAGCAGATGCAGGACGGCGTGCTCGTTGCCGCCGATGTACGAGGTGACGGGCAGCCACTTCTCCGTGCGCGAGTCGTCGAACGGATCGTCATCGACGTCCGTGCTCGGATAGCGCAGGAAGTACCACGCGCTGTCGAGGAACGTGTCGGAGACGTCGGTCTCGCGCCGCGCGTTGCCGCCGCACGAGGGGCACGTGACGCGATACCAGGACTCGACGCGCGCCAACGGAGAAATGCCCGTGTCGTCCGGCTTGAAGTCCTCGACGAACGGCAGCTCGACCGGCAGGTCCTTCTCAGGCACCGGGACTGTGCCGCACTTGTCGCAGTAGATGATCGGAATCGGCGGACCCCAGTAACGCTGGCGCGAGATGCACCAGTCGTGGAGCCGGTAGTTCACGAAGCCGCGTCGCGTGCCCGTTCGCCTCGAGCCAAGCCGTGATCGCCGTCTTCCCTTCGCCAACCGGCAGGCCGTTGAACTGGCCCGAGTTGACGAGATGTGCTTTCTCCGTCCCAGTGAAGGGCTCGGTCAACGGCGCATGCTCGTGCGAGCCGTTCTCCGCGACGACGCGCACGATCGGCAGATCGAACCCGCTCGCGAACTCGAAGTCGCGCTCGTCATGGCCGGGCACGGCCATGATCGCGCCGGTGCCGTACTCCATCAGCACGTAGTCGGCGATCCAGATCGGGATGGGCTGCTGCGTCGCCGGATTGAACGCGAACGAGCCGGTGAACACGCCGGTCTTTTCCTTGGTGACTTTCCGTGTCACCAAGTCCTGATTCGCCGCGGCCCGCTTGTACTCCGCCACCCGGCCGCGCTGTTCGTCGGTCGTCAGGGCGTCGACGAGCGGGTGCTCGGGAGCGAGCACGAGGTATGTCGCGCCGAACACCGTGTCCGGGCGCGTCGTGAAGACGCGAATGTCCAGCGTCTGCGCGGTGTACTCACCCGTCAGGCCGCTTTCCGCGGTGGTCGCACCGGCCAGCTCTTCGAGATCTTGAACGCGGAAGGTCACCTCGGCTCCGTCGGAGCGGCCGATCCAGTTCCGCTGCGCCAGCTTCGTCGACTCCGACCAATCCAGCCAGTCGAGGTTCGCCAGCAGGCGCCCGGCGTAATCGGTGATCCGGAAGAACCACTGCTCGAGAAAGCGCTGCTCGACTTTCGCGCCGCAGCGCTCGCACTCCCCGGCAATGACCTGCTCGTTGGCGAGCACGGTCTTGTCGTTCGGGCACCAGTTCACCGCCGCGCGCTTCTTGTACGCCAGGCCGCGCTTGAAGAGCTCCAGGAAGACCCACTGCGTCCACTTGTAGTACGCCGGGTCGGTCGTCGACAGCTCGTACCGCCAATCGATCATCAGTCCGGCGCGCTTCAGCTGGCGCCGGAAGTTGTCGATGTTCTTGGGAATGAGGTCGGGCCGGGTGCGTTCCGACCTTCAGCGCGAAGTTCTCCGAGTGAATGCCGAACGCGTCGAAGCCCAGCGGCTCGAATACCGTGTGCCCTTGCAGCCGCTGGAATCGTCCATAGATGTCGTTCCCGGTGAACGCGAAGAGGTTGCCGACGTGCAGCCCCTCCGCCGACGGGTACGGGAACATCATCAGCGCGTAGAACGGGCGCACGCCGGCATCGATGTCGGTGTGGTTCGTCCCTCGCTGTTCCCACCGCTCCTGCCATTTGTGTTCAATGGCGGCAGGATCGTAGCCGGCCGGTTCCTGGGCCGGGGTGCGATTCATCGATTCTGTCATGGTGTTAGCGAAATCTAGCGTCCGATGAGTAACCGTCCCAGTACGACGATCCTGACGCTGCGCGCCGCTCTGGGCGACCGCGCCGACCAATCGCTGCGCGGCCGCCTGGTGTTCATCGCCGGCGCGGCCGCCGTCCTCGTGCTCGGCGCCGTGACGTATGCCGGGCTCGTCGTCCTCAAGAAGACCTTGGCGGGCGACGAAGATGCGCGGATCGTCAACGCCGCCACCCTGTCCCGCCAGCTCGTCGACCGGGTGTTGGCCGAGCGCACGCGACAGGTGGATCTGATCGCCTCGTCGCCGTCGACCATCGCCGCCGCCAAAAAGGGCGCCGAGGTGTCGCGCGAGAAGGGCCTCCCCAAGCTCCCGATCGACCAGCTCGAGTCGATGTTCAAAGTGACGCGGTCGCAACAGATCGACCCCGCCGCGAAAGCGTTCCTCTCCGACCTCGTTCCCAAGTTCGACATCGCCGAGGTGATGGTCACCGACGAGTACGGCTTCAACGCGGTGACGACGTCGCCGTCGTCGGATTTCGTGCAAAGCGACGAAGGGTGGTGGCAAACGGCATGGACCGCTGGCTCGACGACCGCGCAGGCAACCGCCGACCCGGCAACGCAGCGCATCGTCGTCGAGCTGGCCGCCGCCATTCGCGACGGTGGTGTCCGCGTCGGAGTCGTGAAGGTCAAGTTCGGCCTGTCGTGGGTCGACTCCGTGCTCGCGCAGGGCAGCACGGCGGACTCCCGCATGCGCGTCGACCTCGTCGACTCGGCCGGCCGGATCCTCGCGAGCTCGGCGGCGTCCGTGCGACTCAGGCCATTCACGTCCTTCGGCACGATCGCGTCGAAAGATCCGGGAGCATCGTTCGCGTTCAACGGCGATTCGCTCGTGCAGCGCGGCGCCGTCGGCCTGACGAACAATGGGCGCTGGCGCGTCGTCGCACACATGAACGACGTGGACGCCGGACACTCGTACAAGGTCGCGCGCGCCGCGCTGGTCGGCGGCGTCGCCATCATGATGCTGCTAGTCATGGGCGGTCTCGTGCTCGCGGGCCAGTTCATTCATCGTCGCATCACGGGCCCCGCGTTGGAGCTGGCGAAGGTCGCCGAATCGGTCGCGGGTGGCGACCTGTCGAAGTCGGTGAACCAGATCAAAGCGGACGACGAGATCGGCCGGTTGGCGAAGGCCGTCTCCGCGATGATCGAGGAGCTGCGCCGCCTCGCGGGCGCGCTCAATCAGTCGGCCGGCGAGACGGCGAACATGACGGCGGAGATCAACGCCAGCTCCGAGGAGATGGCGGCATCGGCCGGTCAGATCGCGCACACCGCGTCGGATCTCAGCCACCAGGCGAACCTGATGGCGGAAACGATTCAGACGCTCGCCGGGTCGTCCGAACAGCTCGTGACGCTCGCAGCCGATCTCGACGGCGGCGCCACGGAGGGCGTGCAGCGGAACACCCAACTCCGAGCCCTGGCGCTCGAGAACCGGGCGCGTCTCGACGAGAGCTCGCAGTCGCTCGTCACGCTGAGCAACGACGTCGAGGCGAGCGCCGCGGCGATCGACCAGCTCGCGCAGGCGTCCGAAGAGGTCCGCAGCTTCGTGACTCTCGTGCAAAAGCTCGCTCGGCAGTCCAAGCTGCTCGCGCTCAACGCCGCGATGGAGGCCGCGCGCGCGGGCGAGCACGGCCACGGTTTTGCCGTGGTCGCGGAAGAAGTGCGTCGCCTCGCGGCGATGTCGTCGGACGCCGCCGAGCGCACCGATCGGGTCATGAGCGGCGTGCTGAGAGGCATCGCTGATTCGCGCTCGTCGAGCGAGCGTACGATGTCCACCGTGCGTACGGTACGGACCGCGACGGAGGAAGGATCGCGGTCGTTCGGACAGATCGAGACCGCGGTGGCCGAGGCCGACGGATGGACGTCGTCGATTCAGCGCACGGCGGTGTCCACGAACGATCTGTCGCGCGACCTCAGGTCCAAGCTCGATACGCTGGCGACCGGCACGGAGTCGTTCGCCGCGGCAATGGAGGAAGTGGCGGCGTCGAGCGAAGAGCAGAGCGCGAGCACGCAGGAGATTGCGGCCGCCGCCGGAACGCTGGCTGGTGCAGCGGAGCGGCTCGGCAAGCTCGTCGGGAATCTTCGCATCGACGAGCGGCCAAACGATGCGCACACCCAGGAGGCGCCGGCAGTCGGAACGCCCGAGCGGCCCTCGGAGCTGGCGATCAAACGCGGCGTGGTTACCGGGTCGATCGCGAAAGCATAGAACTACACCGATGACGACACCCACCACGAGACGCGGTCCCCGCTACACGCCGACCGGCGTGCCGCTCATCGAGCTGTCCGTCGTGATGCCCTGTCTGAACGAAGCGGACACGATCGCATCCTGCATCGAGAAAGCGATCGATGCGATGCGCGCTCACCAGATCTCCGGTGAAGTGATCGTCGCCGACAACGGCAGCACGGACAGCTCACAGGAGATCGCGGCGGCGCACGGCGCCCGCGTCGTTCCGGTGTCACAGAAGGGCTATGGCAGCGCGCTCATGGGCGGCATCGCGGCGGCTCGCGGCAAATACATCGTCATGGGCGACGCGGACGACAGCTACGACTTCCGCGAGATTCCGGCATTCGTTGCCAAGCTCCGCGAAGGCTATGAGCTGGTGCAGGGGTGCCGGCTGCCGTCGGGGGGCGGAACGGTGATGCCGGGGGCCATGCCGTTTCTCCACCGCTGGTGGGGGAATCCCATGTTCTCATGGCTGGCGCGCGGTTGGTTTCGGGCACCCATTCGCGACGTGAACTGCGGACTCCGCGCGTTCACTAAGGCCCACTACGAGCGACTCGGCCAGCGGTGCACGGGGATGGAGTTCGCGACCGAGATGATCATCAAGACGAGCCTCATCGACGCGAGGATCGCCGAGGTGCCGATCACGCTGCACGTGGACGGCCGGAAGGCGCACGGGCCACACCTGCGTACGTTTCGCGACGGCTGGCGCACGCTCCGCTTCTACGTCTTGTACAGCCCGCGTTGGCTGTTTCTCGTTCCCGGGGCACTGCTGATCGTGCTCGGCGCGATCGGCTACGGCATCGCGCTGCCTGGCATCCGCATCGGGCGGGTCACGTTCGACGTCCACACGCTGCTCTTCGCCAGTCTGGCCGTCATCGCCGGCTATCAGTCCATCGTCTTTGCGCTGTTCACGAAGGTGTTCGCCATCAGCGAGCGATTGCTGCCGGAAGACCCGCGACTCACGCGTCTGGGCGCGTTCGTGAATCTGGAGCGCGGTCTGATCGCCGGGGCGATCACCATGCTGACGGGCCTCGGGTTACTGGCAAGCGCGGTGAGCCAGTGGTGGGCCGTGAATTTCGGGCCGCTGGACTACAGCCACACGATGCGGTGGGTGATTCCGGGCGTCATGCTCTCGACGCTCGGGTTTCAAACCATACTCTCGAGCTTTTTCTTGAGTGTGCTCGGAATGAAGCGGCGATGAGCCTGCTCGCCCGAACTCACGACGCCGTCCATCGACGGCGGGTCGAGGTTCTGGCCGGACACTTCGCCCCGCTGCTCCCGCGCCACGCGCGCGTGCTGGACGTCGGCTGCGGGGACGGTGCGCTCTCGGCGCGACTCGGCACGCTGCGGAGCGACACACGCATCGAGGGCGTCGACGTGCTGGTCCGGCCGTGCGCCGCGATCCCCGTACAGGAATTCGACGGCTCGCATCTTCCCTTCGACGACGCCAGCGTCGATGCCGTGCTGATGGTAGACGTGCTGCATCACACCGACGATCCGCTCGTGCTGCTACGCGAGTGTGTACGAGTCGCGCGTTCGGCGGTGCTGATCAAGGACCATCTGCGCGACGGGTTCGCGGCTGGCCTGACGCTGCGCGGCATGGACTGGGTGGGAAATGCCCGGCACGGAGTACGATTGCCATACAACTATTGGACTCGAGCGCAATGGGCCCAGGCATTCGATCACCTGGGCCTCGTGGTCCAGCAATGGCAGTCGTCGCTCGACCTGTACCCGGTGCCGGCACGCTGGATCTTCGATCGCTCCCTCCACTTCATTGCGTCGCTCGGAATCGCGGGAGCTGACGCGCCGGCTACGGTTTGATCATCACGCCGCTGATCGGCTTGTCCTTCGGCTCCTCGTCCTTCTTGAACAGGTAGGCGCACTTCTCGACGCGCGCGCCCTTCGCGTCTGCCACGGCGAAGTCGGAGCCCTCGTAGGCGCAGGCGCCGGCGTACTCGCCCTTCTTGTTCACCGCATAGTACTGGAGCTGGAAGTACGGCCGCCCCTTGTCGTTCAGAAGGCGCTTCTCGGTCATGGCGATGACGCGTTCCATGACCTTCATCAAGGCCGCCTCCGGGGTCATGCCCTGGCGCATGAACTCCACGGCCAGGAACGCGCCGCAGACCTTGATGTTCGCCTCGCCGCGGCCGGTCGACCCGGCGGCGCCCACCTCGTTATCGCAGTATTGGCCTGCTCCAATAATCGGCGAGTCGCCCACGCGGCCGGGGATCTTCCACGACAGCCCGCTCGTCGTGGTCACCGACGCGATGTCGCCGGCGGCGGTGACGGCGTTCATGTTGATCGTGCCGTACGTGTACGGGATTCCGTGCGAATCGTAGTAGACGTGGACGTATCGGTGATCGTCGTCCTCGTCCTTTGGACGCGCCGAAGGAGTCGGACGTGCGCCCTTGGGCGGCAGGTCGAGCCAGTTGTCCTGCGAGTTGAGCCGCGACTTCCACCGGAGCCAGTCCATTCGGCTCTCTTCGGTCAGGAGGTTGCGCTCTTTGAATCCCATCTCGAGCGCGAACCTCTTGGCGCCGGCGCCGGCGAGCATGATGTGGTCCGTGTACTCCATGATCTTTTGCGCGACGGCGGCCGCCTCCGCGACGTCCTCGAGCGCCCCAACAGACCCCGCGCGCTTCGTTGGACCGTGCATGACGCTCGCGTCCAGCTGAACCACGCCGTCTTCGTTCGGCAGGCCGGCCAGGCCGACCGACTGATCCTTGGGATCGAGCTCCACGATCTGTACGCCCGCGACGACGGCATCGAGCGGATCGGCGCCTTTGGACAGCAAGTCCCACGCGACCTCGATTCCGCGCTTGCCCGAGTTGTCCCGGTTGTAGCCGTTGGCCGCCGAAATGATGACCGGGCGACCAGCAAAGCTCCTGGTGAGGGGCTCGGCGCGGTCCCGAACGGTGATCACGGGCATCGCGTCGGCAAGCTTCGGGATCGCCAGGCCTGCCGCTGCTGCGGCGCCGGCGCCAAGGAAATCACGGCGTGAAACGGACATCGAGCGCTCCGGAAGGACGGGTGCCGAATCATACCTCGCCGGGCTCGCTGCTGATAGCTTACCCGCCATGACCGCAGCCTCCGTTCGCGACCGTCTGCGCCAGGCCGATTTCCTCGACGGCCTCACGGACTCCTCGCTGCATCAGCTGGCCAAGCTCGTCACGTGCAGCACCTACGAATGCGACGACGTGCTGTTCGAAGAGGGCGCATCGCGCACCTTCATGGCGATCATCGCGTCCGGCGCCGTGGCGATCGAGAAAGGACGGAACGCGCGCCCGGTCCGCCTGGTGACGTTGGGCGCGGGCCAGGCCGTCGGCGAAGGCATTCTCCTCGACGACTCTCCGCACGGGACGAGCGCTCGAGCGCTCCAGCGCACGGAGGCGTTCGTCGTCACCGATGAGAACGTTCGCGAGATGTTGAAGGAGTACCCCGCGCTCTACGCGGCGCTCGTCAGCCGCGCCGCGCGCTCGATCTCGCAGCGCCTCGCGGCCACCGACGCGACGCTCGTCGGCCACCGGCGCACGCTCGGCTTCACCGGCGCGCGAACGAGGAAGGAACACGACCTCCTCGGCGAGCGCGACGTGCCGGACGAAGCGCTGTATGGAGTCCAGACGCTCCGAGCCCTCGAAAACTTTCCGATCACCGGCATCGCGCTGCGCGAGTTCCCGGTGCTGATCGAGGCGCTGGCCGCGGTGAAGGAAGCCGCGGCGCTCGCCAACGCGGATCTGGGGTTGCTCGACCGGGAGATCGCGGACCTGATCGTGCGCGCAACACAGGAGATCCGCGCCGGCCGCCACCATGAGCATTTCGTCGTCGACATGATCCAGGGCGGCGCGGGGACGTCGACGAACATGAACGCCAACGAAGTGATCGCGAATCGCGCGCTCGAGCTCATGAGCGCCGAGCGCGGCGACTACTCGAAGGTTCACCCGAACAATCACGTGAACCTGAGCCAGTCGACGAACGACGTGTACCCCACGGCGGTGAAGATCGCGCTGCACAACGCGATCGAGGCGCTTCGGGGCGCGATGCGCGATCTCGTGGCGGCATTTCTCGCCAAAGGCGCCGAGTTCAACGCCTATCTCAAGATGGGCCGCACGCAGCTGCAGGACGCCGTGCCGATGACGTTGGGCCAGGAGTTCAGCGCCTTCGGCCACACGATTCAGGAGGACGTCGACCGGCTGGGCGAAGCGCAGGCGCTGATTCGCGAGATCAACATGGGCGCGACGGCGATCGGGACCGGCATCAACGCGCCGGCGGGATACGCCGAGCTGGTCTGTCACGAGCTCTCGCGCGTCTCGAAGCTGACGCTGATCACCGCGCCCGATCTCGTGGAAGCCACCGCGGACACCGGCGCGTTCGTGCAGCTCTCCGGCGTGCTCAAGCGATGCGCCGTCAAGCTGTCAAAGATCTGCAATGACCTTCGGCTGCTGAGCTCCGGCCCGCGGGCTGGGCTGGGAGAGATCAACCTGCCGCCGATGCAGCCGGGATCGTCGATCATGCCGGGCAAGGTGAACCCGGTGATCCCTGAAGTGATGAACCAGGTCTGCTTCGACGTGATCGGCGGCGACGTCACGGTGACGATGGCGGCCGAAGCGGGGCAGCTCCAGCTCAACGTTTTCGAGCCGGTGATCGCCTACCGGCTGCTGCGGAGCATCGAGACGTTGGAGAATGGCTGCCGCGTGCTGCGTGAGCGCTGCGTCGAGGGCATCACGGCAAATCCGGCTCGCATGCGCTACTTCGTCGAGCACTCGATCGGCATCGTGACCGCGCTCACGCCCCAGATCGGCTACGAGCAGGCGACATCGGTGGCGAAGGAGGCGTTGGAGACCGGGCTCGGCGTGTACGACGTCGTCGTGGCGCGCGGACTCATGACGCGCGCGGAGCTGGATCGAGCACTGGATCCGGAGACGATGATCGGCGGAAGTCGCGGGGCGCGGGAGGAAGGAAGCGGGAAACGGGAAACATGAGGAAAGTCGTGCTTCGCGCTCCTCGCTGATGCCTCCCCGCCGCCGCAAGCGTCTCGATCCGTCGGTGTTCAACCTGCCGGTCGAACAGATCAAGCAGGGCTACTACACGGACGTGTACTTCGTTCGTGCGCGCGAGATCGTACGGCAGGAAAAGCGGAGCGCCGTCGTCACCATGCAATTCACCGCCAAGAACGACGGTTGGCTGAGCGGCGTCGACGAGTGTGTCGCGATCCTCAAAACCTGCTCCGACGATTGGAGCGCGCTCACGGTGAACGCGCTGTACGAAGGCGATCGCTACGACGTCTGGGACACCGTGATGACGGTCGAGGGCCCGTACGATTCGTTCGGGCATCTCGAGACGATCCTGCTCGGCGCGCTGTGCCGGCGTACGCGGGTGTGCACCGCGGCCAAGCGCCTGTGCGACGCCGCAACATCGAAGCCGGTGATCTTCTTCGGTGCTCGCGACGACGTCTTCACGACGCAGCCCGGCGACGGGTTCGCCGCGATGGTCGGCGGCGTGAAGATGGTCTCGACCGACGCGCAGGCGTCGTTCTTCGGCGGCAAAGCGGTGGGCACCATTCCGCACGCGCTCATCGCGGCGTTCGGCGGCGACACGGTCAAGGCGACGAAGAAGTTCGCGGAGCTCTACCCCGACGTCGAAGTGATCGCGCTGGTCGACTACGACAATGATTGCGTGAAGACGGCCGTCGACTGTGCGCGCGCGCTCGAGGACCGCCTCTGGGGTGTGCGGCTGGACACCTCGGAGACCATGGTCGACAAGTCGGTCGTGGCCCAGATGGGCGGCTTCCACCCAACGGGCGTCAACCCGAACCTCGTGTGGAACGTGCGCAACGCGCTCGACGCCGAGGGGTTCGGCGACGTGAAGATCGTCGTGTCGGGCGGGTTCGACGTGCCGCGCATCACGGCATTCGAGGAATCGCAAGTGCCGGTGGATGCGTACGGCGTCGGCGCCGCCATGTTCGACGGCCGATTCGACTTCACGGCCGACGTCGTGCAGCTGAACGGCAAACCCGAGGCGAAGGTCGGGCGAAAGCTGCGCGAGAACCCACGCCTCGAGAGGGTCAAGTAGTGGCGGCCGGTCCGAAGCTCGACGGCGCCGGCATCGCGAAGATGCGGACCCTGGATGACGCGGTCCTGCTGGTGCAGCGCGTTCACGGGCTCGTCGAGTCGTATGCGATGGCGGTGAAGCGGAATCAACCGGCGGCGCCGTTTCTGCAAAACCTTCGGCGCACACTCCCGTCGCTCGCCGAGAATCTCAAGAGTCAGTTCGGCTTGATCTCGGATCAGATTCTGTCGCTGAACCTTCAAGCGACTCGAGGCGCGAGCGAGCAGATGCGGGTGCGGGTGCTGCGCGAGGGCGTCGCGCAGATCAAGCAGGCGATCGACATCGCGATCACGCAGACCAAGGACAAGCACGCGGCGTCGGACGAAAAGGGAGACCGCGCCAAGGAGTAGTCGTCGTCGGCTAACCCGCTGTCAGGAAAGCGACTACTGCCGAGACGGCTGGGTTGATTTGGCTCTTTGGAGCCGGTAGGTTCCGCTTGCTCCACACAATTCGCCTCGAGCGCAGTTTTGGGTCGCGCTCCGAACGCCCGGTTAAAGGGAAACCGCATGCCATTTCTATCCCGCCTGCGCCGGCCGGGTACCCGCAAAGCGGGTGCGGCAGCGCTGACGGTCGCCATGGCGGCGATGCTTGCCGCCTGTGGTGGAAACCATCCCGATTCGATCTTCCATCAACGGACGGACTTCAATCGGGACGTCGACTACCTCTTCAGGATTCTGATCTATTTCGGGACCGGTGTCTTCATCTTCGTGGAAGGCATCCTGATTTGGACGCTCATCAAGTATCGCGCGCGTCCCGGCCAGCCCGAGCCTGAGCACGTCCACGGCAACACGACGCTCGAGATCGCGTGGACCGTCATTCCGCTGATCATCCTCGTGTTGATCGGCATCCCCACCATTCGCACGATCATCCGCACGCAGGCCACGGCGCGCTCCGATGCGCTCCAGGTCGAGGTGATCGGCCATCAATGGTGGTGGGAGTTCCGCTACCCGCAGTACACGATGCCGGGGCTCGGCGGCAGGACCGACACGGTCGTGACGGCGAACGAGCTGTACCTGCCGATCGGCAAGACGGTGAACTTCACGCTCCACTCGAAGGACGTCATTCATTCCTTCTGGGTTCCGGCGCTCGCGGGCAAGCGCGACCTCGTCACGAACCACACGAACTTCCTGTGGTACACGCCGGATTCGGTCGGGACCGAGGCGTTCAACGGCGCGTGCGTCGAGTACTGCGGCACGAGCCACGCGAACATGCGGTTCAAGACGTTCACCGTGACCCCGGCCGAGTTCGAGGGCTGGATCGCGAACCAGAAGCAGATGGCGGTCGGCATCGCCCCGGTCGCGCCGCCGACTCCAGTACCGGCCGCCGGCGCGATTCCGGCGGGCCCGCAGCCGACGCCCGCCAACACGGGACACGCGCCCGCGCTGCGTCCGTCGACTCCCGCGGCCAACCAGCCAGGCGCCGGTGTGCCGGCCAGTACAGTGCCGGTGATGCAGGTCGCGCAAGCGGGATTCATCGCGTTCCCGCGGGAGAACCTCCCCGCGCACACGATTCCGCAGACGCCGATCCCGCCCGGCCTGACCTTCGACGACAATCTGCTCGCCAAAGGCGATCCGGCGAACGGAGCGAAGCTGATGCAGGGAGCCGGCGGCTGTCTCGCGTGTCATTCCGTCCGCGGCAATCCGATGATGGTGGGCATCATCGGGCCGAACCTCACGCACATCGCGTCGCGGACCACGATCGGGGCGGGGCTGTTCCCGAACGACGCCCACCATCTCGCCCTGTGGATCAAGAACGCGCGCGAGATGAAGCCAGGCGTCACGATGTACACGATCGGACACGATCAATACGATCCGGTCCTGCACGCGTCGATGAAGGCGGGTCTGTTCGACCCGCAGATCGCCGACATCGTGGCGTACCTGATGACGCTCAAATAACGAACCGCCGAATCGGAGACTGATACGAATGGCAACCGCCGCCGTCAGCCCGGCCTACGCAGGCGCCTACGAGGCGTCGAAGAGCGGAATCTGGAGCTGGCTCACGACCGTCGACCATAAGCGGATCGGCGCGCTCTACATGTACACCGCCCTCGCCTGGTTCGGCATCGGCGGGCTCGAAGCGGAAATCATGCGCTGGCAGCTGAAGGGACCCAACGGCCACGTCGTCTCGGCCGAGACGTTCAATCAGCTGTTCACGATGCACGGCACGACGATGATCTTCCTCGTCGTCATGCCGCTCTCCGCGGCCTTCTTCAACTTTCTCATTCCGCTGCAGATCGGCGCGCGCGACGTCGCCTTCCCGCGACTGAACGCGTTCAGCTACTGGGTCTATCTGTTCGGATCGCTGTTCATGAACACGTCGTGGCTCGTGGGCATGGCACCGAACGGTGGATGGTTCGGCTACGCGCCGCTGACGACGACGTTGTACTCGCCCGGGCTGAACATCGATTTCTGGATGCTGGGTCTTCAGATCCTCGGCATCTCGTCGCTCGCGGCGGCGTTCAACTTCATCACGACGATCGTCAACATGCGCGCGCCGGGGATGAACCTCATGCGCATGCCGATGTTCACGTGGATGGCGTTCATCGTGCAGTTCCTGCTCATCCTCGCGTTCCCGGTCATCACGATCGCGCTCGTGTTCTTACAGTTCGACCGCTTTTTTGGGACGAATTTCTACACGATGTCGGCTGGAGCGGACCCGCTCCTCTGGCAGCACCTGTTCTGGGTGTTCGGCCATCCCGAGGTGTACATCCTGATTCTGCCGGCGTTTGGTCTGGTGTCGGAGATTCTGCCGACGTTCTCACGGAAGCCGCTCTTCGGCTATCCGGTCATGGTGTACTCGGGCATCCTGATCGCCTTCCTCGGCTTCGGCGTGTGGGCGCACCACATGTTCGCCGTGGGCATGGGCCCCGTGGCCGACTCGGTCTTCGCCGTCACGACGATGCTCATCGCGATCCCGACCGGCGTGAAGATCTTCAACTGGATCTTCACGATGTGGGGCGGCAACATCCGCTTTACGGTCGCGATGAAGTACGCGATCTCGCTCGTGGCGCTGTTCACGATCGGCGGCATCTCCGGCGTCATGCACGCGTCGCCGCCGGCGGACCTGCAGCAGACCGATACCTACTTCATCGTCGCGCACTTCCACTACGTGTTGGTCGCGGGCTCGATGATGGGTCTCTCGGGCGGCATCTACTACTATTTCCCCAAGATCACCGGCCGGCTGCTGAGCGAAAAGATCGGCAACTGGCAGTTCTGGCTCACGTTCATCGGCGTGAACCTGACGTTCATGCCGATGCACTGGTCGGGACTCTACGGAATGCCGCGCCGAGTTTACACGTACGACGCCGGCCAAGGGTGGGAGATCTTCAACTTGCTGGCGACGATCGGTGCGCTGATTCAGGCCGTCGCCGCGCTCATCGGCCTCTACAACATTCTGTGGAGCCGCAAGAACGGCGAAGTCTCCAGCAACGATCCGTGGGGTGGCGGCACGCTCGAATGGTCGATTCCGTCACCGCCGCCGGAGTACAACTTCGCCGTGATCCCGACGGTGACGTCGCGCTATCCGATGTGGGACTCGAAGTCGCCCGGGCTCACGACGGACGTGCCCCACACTCGGCACGGCGACGAGCGCAGCGACGTCTCGGTCGGGGGGAAGCGCGTGGGCGCCTTCCACGACCACCTGGCCGCGGGAACACCCGAGGGTGGCGTGAACCCGAACGCTCGCCAGTCGTCGAGCAAGGTATCGCTCAAGACGGCCGAGGAGCTCGGCATCCCGATTCCGTACCCGACGATCAAACCGCTGTTCGTCGCGCTGTTCATGACGCTGATGTTCGCGAGCCTGATCTTCATCCACGAGGACAAGCTGCACCTCGGCGTCGCGAGCATCATCGTCTTCGCGTTCGCGATGACCACGTCCCTCTATCTCTGGCTCACGTCGCCGCTCGAACCGGCGCATCACTAGTCATCCTGAGGAGCGAAGCGACGAAGGACCTACTGTCATTCAACGGGAAAGCAGATCCTTCGCTTCGCTCAGGATGACGGCGCTTCGCTCGGGGTGACCGCTCAACTTCCCTTCTCCTGATCAATGTCTACTGCCGTCGCCAGCCACGCACATCCGCCGACCTCGACCGGCCTCGATCACCGCAAGATCGCGATCTGGGCGTTCATCGGCTCGGAGTGCATGCTCTTCGCGTCGCTCATCTCGACCTACCTGATCTACAAGGGGCGCAGCGTCGTCGGGCCGTTTCCGCACGAGGCGTGCAATCCGCCGCTCTGCGCCACGCCGCTCAAGCCCATCCTGAACATTCCGGTCACGTCCGTCTCGACGTTCGTGCTGCTGATGTCGTCGCTCGCCATGGTGCTCGCGCTCGCGGCGGTCGAGAACAGGGGCAAGCCCGGATACGAGGGGATTCTCGGATCGTCCAAGTTCTGGTTGATGGCGACGGCGATCCTCGGCACGACGTTCCTCGGCTTCCAGGCGTACGAGTTCACGTCGTTCGTGCACGAGGGACTGACGATTCGCACGAACCTGTTCGGGTCGTCGTTCTTCACGCTCACCGGGTTTCACGGCGCGCACGTGACGGCCGGCGTTCTGTGGCTGCTGACGCTGTTCGCGATCGACGTCAAGCGCGGTCTCGAGCCGAAGGACGCGCTCCTGGTCGACATCTCGGCGCTGTACTGGCATTTCGTGGACGTCGTCTGGATCGCGATCTTCACACTCGTCTACCTGATCAAGTGACGCCTCGGAGCGACTGCTAATGGCCGACCACGATACCTTCACGCACACGAACGCCGACATCGACGTCCACGCCATGGGCGAGGTGCACGAGCATCCCACCTGGAAGCAGTACAAGTGGGTGGCGATCATCCTGACGCTCATCACCGTGGTCGAGGTGTGGGTCTACTACACGCCGTTCAACAAGTCGCCGATGTTCGCGCCGGTGCTGTTGCTCATGTCGGCGGTGAAGTTCGCGATCGTCGTGCTGTTCTACATGCACCTCAAGTACGACCATCGCCTGTTCAAGGCGCTGTTCACCGGACCCCTCATCATCGCGATCTCCACGTTGCTCGCGCTGCTCCTGGTGTTCGGGAAGTTCGCGGGGCGCTAGTGGCGTCGGCGGTCCCCATGGTCGCGCTGCTTGCCGCTCTGCTGCACACCGGCGCAAGCGTGAGCCCAGGGCAGTTCACCGTGCACGCGAGCACGGTCATCGGAATCATCGGATTGGCGGCACTGTACGAGCGCGGGGCGCGGATCGAGAAGCCGCGCTCCGCGCAACGTTTTTGGTACTACGGGGCGCTGGTCACGATGTTCTTCTCGCTCAACGGCTGGCTGCACGACCTGAGCGACTACTACCTCTTCTCGGCGCACATGGTGCAGCACCTCCTGCTCACCTTCGCCGTCGCGCCGCTGATGATCATGGGGACACCAGGCGGCATGCTGCGGCCGGTGCTCGCGCTTCCAGGCATCGGTCCCGTCGCCCGCTGGTCGACGAGGCCGATTCGGTGCTTCGCGATCTTCAACGCGGTCCTCGCGGGGTGGCATCTACCCCCGCTCTACAACTACGCGCTCGGGCATCACAACGTCCACATCGTGCAGCACTTGATGTTTCTGGCCGCGTCGGTGCTGATGTGGTGGCCGGTGCTGAGCCCATTGCCCGAGTTGCCAAGGCTGAACTATCCCGGACAGATGCTCTACCTGTTTCTCTTGAGCATCCCGATGGCGATCGTCGCGGTGTACATCTCGTACGCGGACGGTCTGCTCTATCCGATGTACGCCAGCGCGCCGAGGATCTGGGGAATCACGCCGATGACGGACCAGCTCGTGGGCGGGCTGATCATGTGGATCCCGGGCGGACTGTTCTTCTACGCGATCATTTCGATTGTCTTTTTCCGGTGGCAGCAACGAGGGGGAGTCGAGAGTCGGGCGGGGGCTCAGGTGGATTGGAGGGCCGTGTAGCGGCGACGGGCGACGGGCGACGGGCGACGGGCGACGGGCGATGGGCGACGGGCGACGGGCGACGGGCGACGGGCGACGGGCGACGGGCGACGGGCGACGGGCGAACAAGCACTCTAGACAACGCATCGCCGATCACCAACGTACTTCGTCCGTCGCCCGTCGCCCGTCGCCCGCCGCCCGCCGCCCGCCGCCCGCCGCCCGCCGCCCGCCGCCCGCCGCCCGCCGCCCGCCGCCCGCCGCCGGCTCTTTCCGATACTTTAGCGGTACTATAGGAGTCGGTACTCGGGTGTCCGGCTGCTGAGTGGCACGGGCCTCGATTTGATGCGTTTGTCCCTCACAGGGCGGTTCATGTGAGCACGACTGTCCACGGTCCCGATCTCGACGTCGAGCAGCCAGCCCCAGCGCAGGCTGGCCAGCCGGCCTCGGCGACGAAGCCCGACGACAAATCCAAACGCGAGCGGTTGCTGTCGCTCGATGTCTTCCGCGGCCTCACCGTCGCCGGGATGCTCCTCGTCAACGACCCCGGGACGTGGAGCTCGATCTATCCACCGCTCGAGCACGCCGCGTGGAACGGGTGGACGCCAACCGACCTGATCTTTCCGTTCTTCTTGTTCATTGCCGGCGTGACGACGCACCTGTCTCTGCAGGCCCGGCGGGGCCGCGGCGACGACGAGCACGCGATCCGTCGTCAGATCATCCGGCGCGGGATGCTCATCTTTTTGTTCGGCTTTCTCGTCAACGGATTTCCATTCTTCACGTGGGGCTCGGTCGCCGGCGTCGCCGATCCGTCGTTCCTGACGCGCGTCGTCGACCGGCTCTACCACTGGCGCATCCTTGGCGTCCTGCAGCGCATCGGTCTCGCGTATCTGTGTGCAGCGCTGCTCACACAGGGCGCAACGGTCAAGCAACAGGTCACGCGAATCGCGGTACTTCTCTACGGCTACTGGTTCGCGATGACGCTGCTGCCGGTGCCGGACACGGGTGTGCTCGGCCAGTTCGCGATCGCAGGCCCGGAACATACGATGGCCGCATGGTGGGACCGTCTGCTGCTCGACTGGGGCCGCTTCGGCAATCACCTCTGGGTGAGCAGCAAGACCTGGGACCCCGAAGGCTTCTTCTCGACGATACCGGCCATCGCGACCTGCATGCTCGGCAACCTCACGGGGCAGTGGATCGCCTCGAAGCGTCCGCTCAACGAGCGACTCAACGGGCTCTTCGCCGCGGGCGCGCTCGGCATGATGGTCGGGCTGATGTGGAACTGGTCGTTCCCGATCAACAAGAGCATCTGGACGAGCTCGTACGTCGTGTTCTGCGCCGGGATGGCCGCGCTGGCGATCGCGACGATCATGTGGATCGTCGACGTGCAGAACGTGAAAGGCTGGACGAAGCCCTTCGTCATCTACGGCCTCAACCCGATGGTCGCGTTCGTCGGGTCGGGCGTGCTGGCGCGCTGCATCTACTCGATCTTCACCGTGAACTATCACGGCAAGACGATTCCGCTCGAGGCCGGGATCTATCAGACGTTGTTCGCCTCGTGGATGGAGCCGGTGAACGCGTCGCTGGCGTTCGCGCTGACCTTCGTGTTGTTCTGGTTCGGCGTGCTCTACCTGCTGTACCGGAAAAACATCGTATTGAAGGTCTAGTGCGGGTACCAAGTTTGCCTTTTTGCCGAGCATGCGCGCACACACATTTCGATCCGCCGTTTCTCTCGCCTGCCTCGCTACCCTGAGCACCACGGCGCTCTGTCAGGCACGCCGCGTGAGCACCCGTTCGGCGTCGGCGAAACGGCCGGCCGATCCGCCGAAGCCGGCGTGGTCGTCGACGAACGGCACGAACGCGCTGGCGAACGCCGTGGGCTCGGCGCTCTCGAGCCACACGCGGAGTGGTGAGTGGGGCGCGATCGTCGTGTCGCTGACGCGCGGCGATACGCTGTTCTCGCACAATGCGGACGCGATGATGCAACCGGCGTCGACGATGAAGATGTACACATCGGCCGTCGCGCTGAACCAGTTCGGTCCGGACTTCACCTTCAAGACGCCGGTGCTGCGTGACGCAGCCGTCGGCCAGGACGGAACGCTCAACGGCAATCTGTATCTGCGCGGCGTCGGCGATCCGTCACTGAGCTCGCGCTTCTGGCGTGACGAGCCGCCGATGGATGCGCTCGCGCGGCAGGTCGCGGCGACGGGGATCCGGCACGTTCGCGGCGACATCGTCGGCGACGCCACGGCGTTCGACGACAAGCTCGTGCCCGACGGGTGGAAGTCGAGCTACCTCGGCGCCGCGTACGCGGCGCGCGTGTCGGCGCTGTCGCTCGGTGAAAACCTCATCTGGGTCGCCGTCCGTCCGGAGAATGGCCACGCGAGCGTGACCCTCGAGCCGCCGTCGACGACGATTCCGCTCGAGAACAACGTGCGTCTGGTCGGCGGCTCGAGCGGCAACATCTCCGCGTCGCGCCGGGCCGACGGCGGCATCTCGGTGCGCGGATCGATCGGCGCGAACTCCGGGCCGCTCAAGTACTCGCTCGTCGCCGACAATCCGCCGCTGTTCGCCACGGGCGCATTCCGGGCCGCGTTGCAGAAGGCGGGCGTGACGGTCGACGGACAGACACGGCTCGCCCCGACGCCGGCCAATGCGGTCGAAGTCGCGACGATCTCATCGCCGCCGCTGTCCGAGATCATCGGCGAGATGGATCGCGAGAGCATCAACCTCTACGCCGAGCTGCTCTTCCGCGCCGCCGCGCACGCGGGGATGCAGCAGCAGGGCTCGGCCGAGACGGGCCTGGCGAACCTGCGGAACTTCATGTCGAAGAAGGTCGGCACGTCGGCGAACTTCGTCGACGTCGCGGACGGCAGCGGGCTCTCGCAGCTCGACCGGGTCACCCCGCGGTCGATGGTGCAGCTCCTCGGCTACGCGCACCACTCGGACTGGGCGCCGGAGTTCCACGCGGCGCTTCCGGTGGACGGCGAGTCCGGCACGCTCAAGCGCCGATCGAAGGGCACGCCTGCACGCGGCAATCTGCACGCGAAGACCGGCACCACGAACGACGTCGCCGCCCTCGGCGGCTACGTGACCGCCAAGAACGGCGAAGTGCTGGCCTTCTCGCTCATCTACAACGGTTCCGATCGATGGAACGCGAAAGCGGCGATGGATCAGATCGGCGCGACGATGGCGGAGTTCGTTCGGCAGTAGAACATCGAGTATCAGCTTTCTTTGATGTCGATTCCGCGCGTCCTCAGCGCGTCGATGTACTCGCGAGCCGGAACGCACTCGTCCGGCGTGTGCACGCCCGCGGGCTTCACCTCGCCGCGCACCTGCATCAACCCCGTGATCGAGAGCGAATAGCCCGTCGTGCGCATCATGGCGCTCACGCCGTGCTTTTCGTCATAGCGATCGACGAGCTCGAACGTGCGCGCGGCGGGAGCGCCGTCCTTCTTTCCCTTCACGACGACGCGGAGCGCGACGAGATCGCGTCCCTGCGGCTTCGTCAGCTTCGGACCCACCGTCGCGATGAATGCGTCGCGCGGGACGACCTTGATACCCTTCACGTCCACCGGCTCGAGGTCGAGCAAGCCGAGTGAGCGAATGTCTTCCATCAGCGCGGCGTGGCCCGGATAGCGAAGCGTCTTGTACTCCATCGCGGGGATCTTGCCTTCGTACCGGAACGCCATCGTCGACAGACCGCCTGCCGTGTGAAACGCCTCGAGCTCTCCGAGCGGCGCGTCGAAGTGCACCGGCTCACGTTCCGACAACGCCTTCACCTGGGTGCGCTTGCCATTCCGCACGACCCACGACAGCGTCGTGTAGTAGTCGAGCGCGCCTTCGAGCGAGTAGACGAGCATGTAGTTGAGCGGCGGCTCCGGCTTTTGCGGCAGCCCACCGACGAAGATCTTGACAGAATCCACGCTGTCGAGCTGGCGGATGCCGTACTCGGCGAGGATGTTCACCATGCCGGGCGCGAGGCCGCAGTCGGGAACGATCGTGATGTTCTTCTCGCGCGCCGCGTGATCGAGCTCTTTCTGCTTGAACACGATCTCGGTGTTGCCGCCGAGATCGCAGAAGTGGACGCCCGCGTCGACGGCCAGACGCGCCATGTCGACGTTGAAGTAGTACGGAATCGCGCTCATCACGGCGTCGCTGTCGCGCATCGCGCCGAGCACGGCGGCGTGGTCGCGAACGTCGAGCGGCGTCGGCAACAGGCGAGGGCCTGAGAACGGCGCGAGAAACTCCGGAAGGTGGCCGACGTGAACGTCGGCGAGCCTCACTTGTGCAACCTCCTTATCCTGCAGCAGGTCGTACGCACACGCCGACCCTTGTAACCCAGCACCAAGTACGAGCATTCGCATGCAAAAGCGTCCTTTTCAAGGCGTGAACAGGCCTGAAAGCTATACGGCCCTCGAACGGGCCGTCACCACTTGCGATTGCCACACGATTCGCTCTGAGAACGCACATGGTTGACGACGGAGAGTGGCGCCATCACATCGTCGACGACGACGCCGGCGTTCGCCGCATCATCGGCGAGACGCGCCGGATCGCCGTGCTCGGCATGAAGATCGATCCGGATCAGCCCGCGTACTACGTCCCGGAGTACGCGCGCGACACGGGCATGACGATCGTGCCGGTGCCGGTCTACTATCCCGACGTCACCGAGATCATGGGCGAGCGCGTGTATCGTCGCGTCGCCGATGTCCCGGGCGACGTGGACATGGTGAACGTGTTTCGCCGAAGCAGGGACGTGCCACCGCACGTGGACGATATCATCGCCAAGCGGCCGAAGGCGGTCTGGATGCAGCTCGGCATTCGAAACGATGAAGCGGCCGAGCGGCTCGCTCGCGCGGGCATCGATGTCGTCCAGGATCGATGCCTGCTGATCGAGATGAGGAGAGTCGGGCGGTAGGCGAGTGAACTACGGAACTGATCAACAGAACGAGGAGGGGCGCTGACAGCTTTGGAGCTGCCAGCTCCCCTCCTCGTTTCTTCTCAGTTCGCGCTGTTACTCGACGACGATCTGTCCTCGCTTCGCATCCAGCGTCCACCGATGATCGTGCAGCAGCTTCGCGATTGCCGGATCACGCAACGACACCCAGCCGTTCGCTTGAAGCACGAACCAATCGGACGGCTTGGCCAGCGTCGACAGCACCGTCGCCGTGGGTGAAACCTGATCGAGCGTCCCCGATACGCGGAGTGTCAGTCGCTGCGCCGCGGCGTCGAACGTTGCCGCGAAGCGGCCGAGCACATCGAGCCCGATCAGCGCGGGCACTTTGATGGGCGCGACCGTGAGCGGCGCGTTCGTGATCGACAGTCGGCCGATGCCGATCGAGTCGGCGGCCGCGGCAATCGGCCCTGGCGAGCGCGGCGCGGGTTTCTCGACGAACATCTGTACCTTCGAGGCGCCCGCCATCGAATCGGACACCGTGATGCCGTGGCTCGACACGTCGATCAGCGCTTCGACGATGTGGCTGTTGATCCTGATCGGCACGCGGCCGACGTAGCCCTCCGTGAGCCCGCGGAAGCTCGCCGTGAGAATCGAGTCGGGCGCGATCACGCGCGTTGGATGCGCCTGGAGCCACACAACGCGCGCCTTTTCGCCGCTGCTGAGCGGAGACGATGGCAGGCTCCCAAGTGCGTGATAGTCGCCGAGATCGAGATAGAGCGGCGCCAGGTCGGCGCTCACCGTCGCGGGTGGTCCGCCGAACTGCAGCGATTCCTCGAACAGCGTGACCGCAACCCGTTGTGCGCCACGCGCCGCCAGGAATCGGCCGAGGGCCGCTCGCGCGACGGGATCGCGCGGGCGCGCGCGCGCGGCCGCGTAGTAGAGCGATTCCGCGCGATCCAGCCTGCCGCGCTCGAGCAACGAATCCGCGACATGAACGGATTGCGCGTGCGTCGCCGTGCTCGCGGCGATCGCCAGACATGCCAGTGCGATTCGGTTCACGGTTTCCCCGTCGACAGCGCCGCGAGCAGCTCCACGTCCGGATCGAGCACGACGCTCGCCGGCGCGCTCGCGAGTGGAATTCGAGCGGGGCGCGGCGTCGCGCCGTCGGCCGTCATCATGATCGTCGCTCGGTAGAGCGATCCAGCCGAGTCGACCGCCGCCACCGTCAGCGGAAACTGATACGCGCCGAAGCGCGATCCCTGCCGCGCGGTGATCACGACCTCGTGCGCCGTGGAGTCATACGACCAATCCGCCGTCACTTCCGGGTAGCCGGGACGCCTCAGCCACTGATCGAAGAACCAGCCCAACTGCTGCTTCGACTCCCGCTCCATCTCGACGCGGAGATCATCCGTTACCGCGGTGGCATGCTTGTGCTTCGAGTAATAGGCGCGCAGCGCGTCGAAGAACGCCCGCTCGCCGACCTGCGCGCGCAACATGTGGAGCACGAAGCCCCCCTTCTCGTAGCTGTTGCGATTGAGCAACGAGAGCAGGTTGGTCTCGATGGTATCGATGACCGGCCGTCGCGTGACGGCGATCGTGTCGGCGAGCACGGTGCGGCGGATGCCGGCCATCTGCGCGCGAAACGCGCTGTCGCCTCGGGCGGCGCGGGTCCAGAGCGCGGCGAAGTACGTGGCGAATCCCTCCGACAACCACACGTGCGGCCACTCGCGCTCGGTGACAGCGTCGCCGAACCACTGGTGCGCGGTTTCGTGCGCGATCAGACCGTCGTTCATCGTCCGGCGCCGGAACGCGCCGTCGGCATAGAAGATCTCGCTCGCATTCTCCATTCCACCGAAGCGCGTGGACGATTGGAGATGCGCGAGCTTCTCGTACGGAAACGGGCCGACCAATCCGGCGAAGGTGCGAACGATCTCGCCTGCCCTCGCGAATGGTCCGGGAAGCAGGCCGCGCTGCTCGGGCGCCGTGTAGACCGACTGCGGCACGCAGCGTTGACCATCGGCCAGGCCGCACGCCGTATCGCCGAGGTCGTATTTCTCGAGCGGCGCGGCCGCGATGGCCATGAGGTACACCGGGATCCGCCGACTCTCTCGCCACACCGTCTCCGTCCGGTCGCCGCCGCTCGCGTCGCGCAGCGGCTTCGTGCTCACGAGCTTTCCGTTGGCGACGACCGTTTGCGACGACGGCGCGCGCACACGCCACGTCACCGTCGCTTTGTCGCTCGGATGATCGATGCTCGCGATCCAGTGCCGCGCGCGATTGGGCCAGTTGTCGCCGAAGTACGTCCATCGCCCCGCGCTGTCGACGCGCGCGATGAGTCCATCTTTCACCGAACCGCCGTACTCGACCGTGACGGAGAACGAGTTGCCGCGCGGCGGCAGCGGAATCGCCACGGTCTCCGGTTGTTGATTGAACTTCGTCGCGCGGCCATTCACGGTCACGCGATCCACCGTGAGATCGAGCAGGTCCAGCACGAGTGAGTCCGCTCGAGCCGTGCGCGCGACGTCCAGCGTCACGCTCGCGCGGATCGCCCGCCCGGTGTCTGGAAGATCGATCGCGATGTCGTAGTTGGAGACGTCGAACGACGGCCGATATGGTCGAACCTGCTGCGTCTCCGCGCGCCGCGCGACGCACACCGCCGCGATCAACGCGCATCGCGCCCACGTCCGACTGCGCCGTTCGGTGATCATCAGCGGCCGAAGAGCTTTCCGAACAGTCCGGGCTCGGACGGGCGGATGATCGTTCGCTCGAGGACGGCGCCGGCCGCGAACGCGTCCGAGAACTCCAGCGTCGTCTGATACCGGTCGTCGGGATTCCGCTGCATCGCTTTCGACAGCACGCGCTCGATCGACTCCGGCAGGTTCAGCTCCGGACGTATCTTCCGCAGCGGCGTCGGGTCGTTGCGAAGCCGCGCGATCATCATCTCCTGCTGTGTCCGCCCGTTGAACGGCAGCTTGCCGGTCAGCATTTCGTACGTCATGAGTCCGAGCGAGTAGATGTCCGTGCGCGGATCGAGCGGCTTGCCGCGTAGCTGCTCGGGGCTCATGAACTCCGGGGTTCCGAGAATGATGCCGGTCGCCGTGAGCTTCTGGAGCTCGGCGCCGGCCTTTCGCTCCTTGGCCAGCCCAAAGTCCATCACGACGGCGTAGTCGGTGCCGTCGGGTCGCGTGCACACCATCACGTTCTCCGGCTTGAGATCGCGATGGACGATCTTGAGCTCGTGCGCGACGTGCAGGCCCATCGCCATGTCGCGAAGCAACGACACCACTTCGGCGAGCGGGAGCTGGCCGCGGCGATTGGTTCGGTCGGCGAGGATCTCCCCGTCGACGAAGGGCATCACGACGTACACCAATCCGTCTTCGGTTTCGCCGAGCCGGATGATGTGGCAGACGTTCGGGTGCGCCAGCCGCATGCCAAGCGTCGCTTCGCGGCGGAGGCGGGCCATCGCATTCTCGTCCTGCGACAGAGCCGACGACAGCACCTTGATCGCGTAGCGCTCGCGCGTCGCGACGTCCTTGGCAAGGTAGACGAACGACATGCCGCCCTCGCCGATCTTTTTGACGATTTCGTAGTGCCCCTGCAGCGTCTTGCCGACGAGGTTCTGATGGCTGATCGGGGCGCTGGCATCGCCGCGCGCGGGCACCGCCGTCACTCGGCCGGGTGTCGTTGCCTCCGCGCGCGCGGGCGTCGGAGGGGCGCCGCCATCGACCGGAAACGTGGCCCCCAACAAACGTGCCCCATCCCGCGTGCAAAATCGCGCGTCCGCGGGATACGTCGTTCCACAGGTCGGGCAGCGGTTCGTCAAATGCGCACTTGGTTACGGCCGCCGGACTTCGCACGGTACAGCGCCTCGTCCGCCCGCGCGAAAAAGTCTTCGGTGGTCGCAACGCGCGGCGATGGAAAGGTGGCGACGCCAATGCTCACCGTCAAATGGATGGGTCGGTCCGTCCCCACGATCCACGACTGCGCTTGAATGCGCTCGCGGAGGCGCTCGGCGAAGATGATGCCGCCTTCGCTCGCCGTTTCGGGTAGGATGACGACGAACTCCTCGCCGCCGTAGCGCGCCACGACGTCCACCTTTCGCACAGCGTCCTCGAGCAGAGCACCGAGCTGGCGCAGCACGGCGTCGCCCGCAAGGTGACCCGCCGTGTCGTTGATCTGCTTGAAGTGATCCACGTCGAGCAGGAGCAGCGTGAGCGCCGAGTTGAAGCGCCGCGCGCGATCGACCTCCGATGTCAACCGGTCGAGCAATGCGCGACGATTCAGCACACGGGTCAGCGGGTCGGTGGTCGCGAGCGCCTCGAGGCGCCGGTTGTCGGCGCGCGTCGTCTCGATCGCCTGCGCGCGACGCACCGCCGCGACGGCCGCGCGAATCACCACGTCGGCGAACTCCACGTCGTCCGTCGTCAACCCGCGCTCGTCGACGCTCGTGCGCATGAACAGCACGCCGGACCGCCAGCGATCGACCGTGAACGGGACCGTCGCGATGGAGCGAACGTCGGAGCTTCGGCCTTCTCGCGCCAACTGCTCGCGCGTCGACTCGAACAGCGGATGCACTCTCGCGTCTTCCACGAGCACCGGGCGCTCGGTCTCGAGCGCCGCGCCGATCTCGGGGTACGCCGACAGCGTGATCTCGACGTCCTGAATGGTCGGATCCTCCGCCGCCGCGGCGACCGTGCCCATCTCGTCGCCAGGCCGCGCGAGCACCACCGAGCAGTGCGCGACGTTGAGCGACCGTGCGACTCGCTGCACGAGCAGCCGGTAGATCTCCGATGCGCTGAGCTCCCCGGTCACCTCGTGGAGAATGTCGACGAGCCGGCGATTGCTCGCGGCGTGTACACGCGTGCGCTCGAGCTCAGCGGCCGTATCGCGAAGCGCGCTGCGCGCCGCGCGAAGCTGGCTGCTCGCGCGCAACTGCGTTCGAACGCGGCCGAGCAGCTCGGGCACGCGGAACGGCTTGCTCACGCAGTCGTCCGCTCCCCAGGGCAGCGTCGTGGACCCCTCCTCGAGATCACCCCACGGAGCCGTGACGATCACACGCACGTCGTGCCACCGCTGATCGCTGCGCAACTCGCCAAGCAACGCGGAATCCCGCTCCACGACGTCGCCATCCAGCAGCACCACATCCGGCGTGTCCACCGACAGGCTCTCGAACAACTCGCCCCGGTCCGCCACGGTCGCCACGCTGTAGCCCTGTTCTCGCAATAGCCAAGAGAGCGCCCCGGCAATGACGGGGTGCCCTTCGGCGACGATGACTCGCCCGGTGGCCGACAGCGTGTCAGTCGCCAAGGAGGTCAAGCAAGCCGCTCCACTCGATGTTGCCCCCGCTGAGGATCGCAACGGTCGGACCATGCGGCACGACGGCCTTCTCGAGCAGCGCGGCCACGGTGATCGCGCCGCTCGGCTCCACGACGAGCTTCATGCGATCGAGCAGAAGGCGCATCGCCCCGCGCAAAGCCTCGTCGTCCACCAGCACGACGTCGTCGAGAAAGCGCTCATGGTGGGCAAAGGTGACCGTCCCGATCTCCACCGCGAGCAAGCCGTCCGCCAGCCCGCCGGAGTGCTCGAGCTTCACGGGCCGGCCGGCCGCGCGCGCGCGCGTCAGCTTGGGCGCGCCCGTCGGTTCGACGCCGATGACGCGCGCTTTGGGAAGCCGCTGTTTGATCGCGGCGGCCACTCCGGCGCTGAATCCCCCGCCGCCGACGGGGACGAGCACCGTCTCGACATTCGGCATGTCGGCGGCGATCTCGAGGCCGACCGTTCCCTGCCCCGCGATGATTCGCTGATCATCGTACGGCGGAACCAGCGTGAGACCCTCGTCGCGCACCAGCTCCTCGGCGCGCATCAATCGGTCGTACGTCGTCGTTCCCGCCAGAACGACTCGCGCCCCGAGCCGCTCGGCGCCGCTGCGTTTGGCGGCGGTGACCGTCGTGGGCATTACCACCGTCGCGGGGACACCGTACAGCTTCGCCGCCAGTGCCACCGCCTGCGCGTGATTGCCGGAGGACGGCGCCACCACGCCGCGCGTGCGCTCCGCCGGGTCGAGCAGCGAGAGATAGTTGTACGCACCCCGGAACTTGAATGCGCCGCCGCGCTGCAACATCTCCGGCTTGATCCAGACCGGCGCGCCGACGCGATCCGAAAGAACGTCGGCCGGCAAGAGCGGCGTGCGCACGGCCACGGGAGCCAGCCGCCGAGCGGCGGCCTCGAGGTCGCCGAGAGTTACCAAACCCATGTCGATCAAGAGAACACCCTGTTGCGGCCAGCGGTTTTTGCGCGATAGAGCGCGGCGTCTGCTTCCTGGAGCAGCACCTCGGTGGAAATGGCTTCGGCGCCGCGACCGAGCGCCACGCCGACGGAGATCGTCACTTCGATCTGCGTCGAGTTCGGCGGACCGAAGGTGGTTTCGTCCACCCGGCGACGGAGACGGTCCGCGAACGTGAGCGCGCCCTGCCATCCCGTGTCGGGCAATATGACGATGAACTCGTCGCCGCCATAGCGGGCCACCGCGTCCGTATCGCGCGCGGTGGACTTCATGATGGTCGCCAGTTGCTGGAGGACGACGTCGCCGACGAGATGACCTCGGGTGTCATTGATCTCCTTGAAGCGATCGAGATCGACCGCCGCGATCGCGACCGTCGAGCCCCGCCGCCGCGCTTGACGCAAGTCGGAGCGCAGGCGCGCCTCGAACGACCGACGGTTGAGGCAGCCCGTGAGCGCGTCGCTCCCGACCTGTTCCGCCAACCGGGCGTGCATCGACTGGAAGCTGCCGGCGAGGAGCGTGAGGTCGTCGGGCCAGCGGTCGATGGGCAGCGGCGGCGGCGTATGAAAGTCGCTCCGCTCGATCACCTTGCAGTATGACCTGAGCGCGTTCATCCGCTCGCGGAAGCTGCCGATCGTCTGCACCAGCACGGCGCTGATGATCGCGAACAGGGTGACGTTGAACGCGACCGACATCACGCTCGGCGGCGGACCCGGCACGTGCGGACCAACGCCGAGCGAGAAGAGCAGATAGGCGGCGACGGTGAGCGCCAGGGCGATCCATCCGTGGAGCCGGCCGAAGTAAAAGACGCCGAGCTGCATCGACAGGAAGCCGAGCAACAGAATCCGATAGAGCTCCTGCGGCGCGCTCGTGAGATAGCAGAACGCGGCCAGGGCCGCGATGTCGGCGATCAGCAGCAGCACGGGGAAGAGCGGGCCGACCATGGTGGACGGGGCCCGTTCCACGATCGCCGACGTGGCCATGACGACGCCGAAATAGCAGGCGGCCATCAGGGTGATCTGGATGACCGCGCTCTGGATGGTCGAGCCGAAGGCGAGCGACAGCAGCACCATCGTGCCGATCGCGAGGTACCGCACCCACCGCTGCCACAGGAGAACGTCGCGGCGGAGGTTGGCCTGCTCGACCCGCATCAACGCACTGACGTCGGGAACGGCCGGATGGTCCGCCGTCAGCGAGGTCCGTGGCGGCGCGAGCGGCGTTGCTTCGTCGCGTTCGAGGCGTGCGGGCGATGTCATTGCGCGTGGCGGCGGGAGTCTAAGCTACGCCGTGGCCGCACCGCCCGAAAGATTGAGCTCGCCTGCCCGGTTGGAAAACTGTGTTACGGCTCCGGAGGCTTGTGGCGCTCATTCGCGGGTTGCGCCGCGCGCGATCCGTCAATGTGTCCGGATCGCGGCGGCGTCAACTCGCTGACCGTCTCACTCCTCGGTGTCCTCTTCGGGCCCGCCAACGCCCGCCGGTTCCTCGCCTGGCTCGCCGGGTTCGGCGTCGTCATCCGGCACCACGCGCGCGACGTCCATCACCAGGTCGTTCTCGTCGAGGTGCACGAGGCGGACGCCCTGCGTGTTGCGGCCCGCCACGCGAATGCCCTTGACCGGCATCCGGATGGCCACGCCCTGCTTCGTGATGAGCATCAGCTCGTCGTCCGGCAGCACTTCCTTGATCGACACCGCGTCGCCCGTCTTGTCGGTGCGGTGCACGGTGATGATGCCCTTGCCGCCGCGCTTCTGAACGCGGTAGTCGTCGATCGGCGAGCACTTTCCGAGGCCCCTCTCGGTCACGACGAGGAGGTTCGCTTCGCGCTTGATGACCACCATGCCGATGACCTGGTCGCGCGGTCCGAGCTCGATGCCCTTCACACCTGTCGTGTCGCGGCCCATCTCGCGCACGTCGGACTCGTGGAAGCGAATCGACAGGCCGTGGCGCGTGGCGAGCACGATGTCGCTCGTGCCGGTCGTCACCTGCACGTCGATCAGCTCGTCGCCTTCCTCGATCTTGATCGCCTTGATGCCCGTGGCTCGGACGTTCGAGTATTGCGACAGCGCGGTCTTCTTCACCGTGCCGTTCTTCGTGGAGAAGAGCAGGAACTGATCGTCGGGGAAGTCACGCACGGCCACCATCGCCGAGACCTGCGTCTCCGGCGACACGTTGATCATGTTGACGATCGGCTTGCCCTTGGCCGCGCGTCCCGCTTGCGGGATCTCGTGCACCTTGAGCCAGAAGCAGCGCCCGTCGTCGGTGAACACGAGCACGTAGTCATGCGTCGACGCGATGAAGAGGTGCTCGATGAAATCCTCTTCCTTGAGCGACGCGCCGTTGTTCCCGCGCCCGCCGCGCCGCTGCTTCTTGTACGTCGAGACCGACGTGCGCTTGATGTAGCCCGAGTGCGAGATGGTGACGACCATCTCCTCTTCGGCGATCAAGTCCTCGATGGTGAACTCGCCCTCGTCGCTGGTGATCTCGGTGCGGCGTTCGTCGCCGTACTTTTTCGCGACGTCCGCGAGCTCGTCCTTGAGCACCTTCATGCGCTTGTCCTTCGAGTCGAGCAGCGCCTTGAGCTCCTTGATGATGCCGCGCACTTCCTTCAGCTCTTCCTCGAGCTTCTCGATCTCGAGGCCCGTGAGCTTGGCGAGCCGCATGTTGAGGATCGCCTCGGCCTGCCGCTCGGACAGCTTGAAGCGCTTCTGGAGCTGCGCGCTGGCCGTCGGCGTGTCTTCGGCGGCGCGAATGACCTTGATGACCGCGTCGATGTTGTCGACGGCGATCTTGAGGCCCTCGAGGATGTGCTCGCGCTCGAGCGCCTTGTCGAGGTCGAACTGCGTGCGCTTGACGATGACGTCGTGGCGGTGCTTGAGGTAGTGCTCGAGCACCTCCTTGAGCGGCATCACCTTCGGCACGAGGCTGCCGGTGCGCTCGTCGGGGACGAGCGCCAGCATGATCACGCCGAACGTCGACTGCATCGCGGTGTGCTTGTAGAGCTGGTTGAGCACGACGCGCGGGATCGCGTCGCGCTTCAGCTCGACCACGATCCGCATGCCTTCGCCGCTCGACTCGTTGCGGATGTCGGCGATGCCGTCGAGCTTCTTGTCGCGCACGAGATCGGCGATGTCGATCTCGAGCTTGGCGCTATTGACCTGGTACGGGATCTCGGTGATGACGATCTGGGACTTGTTCGAGGATTCCTTCTCCTCGATCACCGCGCGCGCGCGCATGATGATGCGGCCGCGGCCCGTCTCCTGATAGTCCTTGATGCCGGCGCGGCCGTAGATGTAGCCGCCGGTCGGGAAATCAGGACCTTTGATGAACTTTCTGATCTCGCCCGGCGTGGCGTCCGGACTGTCGACGAGATGGACGAGCGCGTTGACGACTTCGCGGAGGTTGTGCGGCGGAATGTTCGTCGCCATGCCGACGGCAATGCCCGACGATCCGTTGACGACGAGATTGGGAACGCCGGCCGGAAGAACGGCCGGTTCCTGGGCATGATCGTCGAAGTTCGGAATGAAATTGACGGTGTTCTTGTCGATGATCCGCGACCATCTCCATCGCGATGGGCATGAGCCGCGCTTCGGTGTACCGATACGCGGCCGCCGGATCGCCTTCGACGGATCCGAAGTTCCCCTGGCCGTCGATGAGCGGATAGCGCAGCGAGAACTCCTGCACCATGCGCACGAGCGCGTCGTAGACGCTCGCGTCGCCGTGCGGGTGATACTTGCCGAGCACGTCGCCGACCACCGTCGCGGACTTCTTGTACGCGCGCCCCGGGATGAGCCCCGTGTCGAACATCGAGTACAGCACTCGGCGGTGCACGGGCTTGAGGCCGTCGCGCACGTCGGGAAGCGCGCGCGACACGATGACGCTCATCGAGTAGTTGATGAACGACTCTTTGATCTCGTCGTCGATCAGGCGCGGAAGGATGCGTTCGCGATTGTTCGGAGCGGTCATAACACAGGGCGGCGGGCGACGGACAAAAACCGGGAAATCGCGCGGGAGCGCGCGAAGTCAGCGGTCGGGAAAGATCATGTTTCCGAGACCACGAAATTTACCCGAAAATAGAGCGAAAAGCAACGGGCCACAGCGCTTGTAAGCGATTGCATTGTAATCACTTACACTGATCAGAATTCCGCGCCGGTAAAAGGGTCACAGACAGCGCCACGATGACGAAACGAATCCGCCAGCTCCGCGAAATCCGAACTCATCGTGGGCGGCGCAGGCGCGGCCGAACCCCGAACGTGATTCAGTCCGCGCGTGGGTCAGTACTTGCCGGCGGCGTTGGCGATGGTGCCTGAGGCGGCACGGCACGCGCCCCACGACGCGGAATTCCCTCCGCCTCGTCGAGCTCCGCTTCCGCCTCTGCCTCCTCCTGCTGCTCGCGCGCGATCGCTTCCGCGCGCTCCTGGCGATACCGCTGATACCACTCGCGCGTGATCTCGCCGGCGAGCTCGCGATTGCCGAGCCCGAACGACAACGCCAGAGCGAGCGCGATGGCGCCAAAGAGTATCGCGAAGGCCGTGGTGACGATGTCCGTCGCGATGCCCAGCTCCTGCAGCGCCATGAAGATCGCGAGCAGAATCACGCCGCCGCGGCCGATGCGACTGAGCGCGCGACCGCCGTGCACCGCGCCCGCCGACGCCGCGATCAATCCACCCACGAATCCGCCGAGCACGATCCCGACGAGAATGATCACGATCGCCGCGATCACGCTCGGGATGTAGCTCACGAGCGTCGACACGACGTCGGCGAGCGAATCCAATCCGAGCGCGTTCGCGGCGAGCAGGATCACCGTGAACATCACCAACCAGAAGGCGAGGTTGGCGAGCACGCGCGTGGGATTGATGTGCGTCCCCGATCGCTCGACTGCCTGTGTTACGCCGCCGCGCTCCAGCAGCTGATTCAGTCGAATGCGTCGCAGCCCGCGCTCGGCGAGCTTCTGCAGCACTTTCGCCAACAAATAGCCGGCGAAGAGAATGACGAGGGCACCGACCAGCGCCGGCAGCGTCTGCCCGAACACGCGTTCGAAGCTCGACTGGAGCCGGTTCGTGAAGTTGGCGCTGTCGCCCGCAACTGGAACCTGTTGCATGAGGGAGAATCTACACCGGCCGGTTTGACCGCCGTCAGTTGCGTGTTCCCCGCTTCACGTCGAAGATCGCACTCCGTTTGCACGACGGACAGATGAGCCATTCCCGCCGGCGCGCGTAGCCCAACCCGAACGAGCCGCCGCCGATGCTCCGCACGGTCATGGTGGTGCCGTCGCGCGGACACGTCGGCGTCTCACCGCGGGCATACGCGTCGCGAATCGCCCGCTCTTCGCCCGGCTCGAACCGTGCGCTGGCGTCGCTCACGACACGCGCACCACGACCTTCCCGAACTGCTCGCCGCTCGCAAGCCGCTCGAAGGCCGACCGGCCCTCCGCCAGGGGATAGACGCTGTCGATGGTCACGGGCAGGTGTCCCTGGCGCAGCTCATTCACGACCGTATCGAACTCTTCGTCGTTCCCCATCGTCGAGCCGAGGATCGACCACTGATTCCAGAACAGGCGCCGCACGTCGGTCTCCACGATCGGTCCCGACGTCGCGCCGCACGTCACCAGCCGCCCGCGACGTCCGAGCGACTGGAGCGACTGGCTCCACGTGGCCCTGCCGACGTTGTCGACGACCACATCCATTCCGCGTTTGCCCGTTCGCTCGCGAATGACGCGCGCGACGTCGACTGTCGTACGATTGAGCGTTTCATCGGCACCAAGCTCTCGAGCGCGACGCAGCTTGCCGTCGCTCGAGGACACGACCCACACGCGGGCCCCGAACTGTTTGCAGATCTGCAAGGCGGCGAGCGAAACGCCGCCGCCGATCCCCCAGATCAAGACGTTCTCGTCCGGCTGGACCCGCGCGCGCGTGACGATCATGCGCCACGCCGTGAGCGTCACCAGCAGAAACGCGGCGGCGGTTTCGGGGGAAATGCTCGACGGAATCGTGCGCACGTTCGCCGCCGGGACCACGACGTACTCGGCGATGGTGCCCGGATGGTGCTCGCCGAGAATACCGAAGCGCGGGCAAAGCGGTTGCTCCCCCTGCAGGCAGTACTCGCATGTGCGATCGCTAATGCCGGGGTTGATCACGACATAGTCGCCGGCGACGAGATCGCCGGCATCGGCGCCGACGGCGTCGATGACGCCGCATCCGTCGGCGCCGAGCGGCCACGGCGGAACGATCGTGACGCCCGGAAGCCCCGCGACGACGAACAAGTCGAGATGGTTGAGCGCGGCAGCGCGGATTCGCACCCGCACGTCGCCGGGCCGCTCCAGTCGCGGCACCGGCACGTCGTCACGCACCTCGAGGCGATCGAGCCCGCCGTGGCCGGAAATCGTCAGTGCGCGCATCGCGAGCCGTTATATTGGGTCGAGAAGAAAGGTAGTTCGTCCACCGCTCCGCTGAGTGCTTCATGACCGCCATCAAAGTTCCACCGCTGGGAGAATCGATTGTCGAAGCAACCGTCTCTCGGTGGCTGAAAAAGGAAGGCGATGCGGTGGTGCCGGGCGACACGCTGGTGGAGCTCGAGACGGACAAGATCACCGTCGAAGTGCCGGCGATGAGCGCCGGTGTGCTCACCAAGCGCTCGCACGCGGAAGGCGATGTCGTGAAGGTGGATGAGCTGCTGGCGGAGATCGACGAGGGAGGCGCGGCCGTGGCGGAGAAACCTGTCGCGCCGGCGCCTGCGGCTGCCCCAACACCGCCGCAGGCCAAGCCTGCGGCGCCGCCTCCACCCTCGGCGCCGAAACCTGCGCCGGCTGAGGTCCGCGCATCACCCGCGGCGCAGCGCGTCGCCGCGGAGCGCGGAGTCGATCTCTCGAAAGTGGAGGGCACGGGCCGCGGCGGTGTCGTCAGCAAACCAGACGTCCTCGAGGCGGCGCCGGCGAAACCGGCGCCTGCCGAGCAGCCCCCAGCCCCCAAAACCGCCTCGCCTACTCTTCCCGCTTCCCCCGCCCCTCTTCTGTCGGAGAGGGAAACTCGCGAGAAGATGTCCACCCGCCGGAAGCGCATCGCCGAGCATCTGCTCGAGGCGCAGCACGCGACCGCTCATCTCACGACGTTCAACGAGATCGACATGTCGGCGGTGATCGCGGTGCGCGAGCGGCTCAAGGAGCGCATCGAGAAGGAGCACGGCGTGAAGCTCTCGTTCATGCCCTTCTTCGTGAAGGCGGCGTGTCTGGCGCTCGAGGCGTATCCGGTGGTCAATGCGCAGATCGACGGCGACTCGATCGTCTATAAGCATTATGTGAACATGGGCATCGCCGTCGCGTCCGAGGCCGGCCTCGTGGTGCCGAACATCAAGGACGCCGACCGCAAAGGCATGCTCGAGGTGTCGGGCGACGTCCAGGGCCTCGCCAAGCGCGCGCGCGACGGAAAGCTGACGATGGACGACCTCACCGGCGGCACGTTCACGATCACGAACGGCGGCGTTTTCGGCTCGCTCGTGTCGACGCCGATCATCAACTACCCCCAAGTCGGCATCCTCGGCCTGCACAAGACGCAGGACCGGCCGGTCGCGATCAACGGCAAAGTCGAAATCCGACCGATGATGTACGTCGCGCTCTCGTACGACCACCGGATCATCGACGGCCAACAGGCCGTGTTGTTCCTCGTGCGCGTGAAGGAGCTGATGGAAGATCCGGCCTCGATGCTGATCTCCTGAACGGCGTGACCGGCAGTCGGCCCAGGCGGGCGGGTTAACTTTCGTCAGTCTCGTTCACTCCCGTTTTTCCCCGCCATGGGCACTTCCGCATCACCTGCAGGCTCGACACCCACGCCGGTCGACGTCGTCATCATTGGCGGCGGTCCAGGCGGCTACGTCGCCGCCATCCGCGCCGCTCAGCTCGGTCTTTCGACGGTCTGCGTCGAGAAGGACAAGACGCTGGGAGGCACATGCGTCAACGTCGGCTGCATTCCCTCCAAAGCACTCCTGTCGTCGTCGGAGCACTATGCGTTCGCAGCGCACTCGGCGGCGGCGCACGGCATCGGGATTGGTCAGTTGACGCTCGATCTCCCGACGATGCTCAAGCGAAAGGATGAAGTCGTCGGGCAGAACACCAAGGGCATCGAGTTCCTGTTCCGAAAGAACAAGATCACGTGGGCCAGGGGTCTAGGAACGCTCGAGCCTGGCAACATCGTGGCGGTTAGCGCGCCGGGGGACGCGGGGGGCCCCCCCGCTGAGAAGATCGCGTCGTATCAAGCGAAGAACGTCATCATTGCGACCGGCTCCGTACCAATCGAGCTCCCCTTTCTGAAATTCGACGAGGACCGCGTCCTCTCGAACGTCGGCGCACTGACCATCCCGCAGGTCCCCAAGCACCTCATCGTCATCGGCGGCGGTATCATCGGCCTCGAGCTCGGGTCCGTCTGGAACCGCCTCGGCGCGAAAGTCACTGTGGTGGAGTTGCTGCCCGCGATTCTGCCCGGGCATGGACGACGAGGTGGTCAAGGAGGCCGACCGCGTTCTGAAAAAGCAGGGACTCGAAATTCGTACCGGCACGCGCGTGACCAACGGCGGCCGCACCGCCGACGGCGTGTTCATCGAGGTCGAACGCGACGGCAAGACCGAGCGCATCGAGGGCGACTTCGTGCTCGTCTCCGTTGGGCGACGGCCGGTCACGACCGGCATCGACGTCAAAGCGCTCGGACTGAACGTCGGCAGGCGCGGCGAGATTCTGGTCGATGATCAGATGCGCACGAATCTGCCGAACGTCTACGCCATCGGTGATTGCGTTCCGGGGCCGATGCTCGCGCACGCGGCTGAAGAGGAAGGCGTCGTCGCGGCGGAAGTCATCGCCGGAAAGCCGGCGCACATGCACTACAAGTCGATCCCTGGCGTCGTGTATACCTGGCCCGAGATCGCGTCCGTCGGTTTGACGGAGGCGCAGGTCAAGGCGAGTGGCCGCGAGTATCGCGTCGGGAAGTTTCCATTCTCGGCGAACGGGCGCGCACGCTCGATGGGAGAAAACGCCGGGTTCGTGAAGTTCGTCGCCGACGCGAAGACCGACGAGCTGCTCGGCGCTCACATGATCGGTCCCAATGTGTCAGAGCTCGTCTCGGAGGTCGTGCTCGCCTTCGAGTACCGCGGCTCATCGGAGGACATCGGGGTGACGGTCCACGCGCACCCGACGCTGTCCGAGACGACAAAGGAAGCAGCGCTTGCGGCGCTCGGGCGCGCGCTCCACATCTGACCTTGTGTCCGGATACTTCGCCCTCGACCCGCGCCCGCTCTTGCCCGAGGATTCCCAGGGCACGCGCGTGCTGCTGCTCGGCTCTTTGGGCGTCACGCCGTACATCGACCGCGCGCTCGAAGTTCTGGCGCTCGCGGAGCGGGGACACGACCCCGAGCATCGCGCGCTGGTGATCGCGCGCGACGGCACCGTCGCCGGACTCGCGATGTTCGGAACGATCGCCGGCACGCAACACGCGGCGCGGCTCTACACCGCGGTCCTCGCACCGGGCGTGCAGACGAACGACGTCGGCGTGCGGCTCATGCGTTCCGTGAGCGAGGCGGCGCGCACCGCGGGCGCGCGATTCCTGCTCGCCGAGTTGCCGGACGATCCCGCGATCGGCGCCGTGCTCGGGCTGTTGCGCGAGCACGGCTTTCAGGAAGAGGCGCGCGTGCCGGACTTCTACCGCGACGGCGTCGCCCTGACGTTCCTTCGCCTCGAGCTCTAGGCCTTTCCGAGCTGCGTCTTCACGTGGTCGAGAAAGAGCTGCTCGAGGCGTCCGGTGGATCCGCATGGAATCCTGTCCGTGCTATTGCCCGACATGTCCTGCCCCATGGTGACGAACGTCGTCTGGATCTTCGTGCCGCCCGCGCCGTCGGTCATCATCTCGGTGAGCAGCGAGATGTAGATCCGGTACGACGCCGCCTTGGGTCCCGTCATTCCTGAACCGCAATCGATGAGCTCCACCATCGGCCGCCCGCCGAGCTGCCGCGACTTGTAGAAGTTCTGATTGCCCATCTGGTGCGTCGACGGATTCTCGACGGTGAGCGGAATCTCGAAATCGGCGTACGTTTTCTTCGCGGCGAGCCAGACGGCGGCTGGCGGAGCGGCGATCGTGCTGGACACGGCGACCGGGCGGTCGGCGAGAATCGTCGGGGTGTTCCTGTCACCCGCGAGAATCGTCGCTTGCCGCGGCGTCGTATCCTCGAGGCCTGGCGCGGCGCTGGCGCACGCGGTCAACGCGAGCAGGAGGACAATGCGTCGCATCCTGAGCTCCGGTATGAGGGATTGTTACAACATGTCGAATGATACGGGGTTTGTCATCCCGCAGCCGGCCCTAGTGTCTTTGTGAGGCCCCCAGGGCACTGATCGCGACGGGCAGCACCGCGTGCGCCCATGCCTCGTACATCGCGGCCGATGGATGAAGACCGTCGTGGGCCACGAGGTTCGGTTCCCGAACGGCGCGGCGGCTGATCGACGTCACGTCCGCGTAGCGCCCACCGGCGCGCAGCGCCTCTTCGCGATTGATCGCGTTGAGCTCGTCGATCTCGCGAGCGATCCGCCCGCGATCTCGTCCCGCCGCGAATGGAGTGACGCTCCAGTCGGGGATTGAAAGCACGACGACGTGATCGGTCCTGGAGCCGGCAAACGCGACGGCCCGAGCCACAAGCCCGCGGAACTGCTCGCGATATTCGGTCGCGGAGCGGCCGCGATACTGGTTGTTTACACCGATCAACAGCGTGACGAGGTCGTACGGGCCGCATGGCTCGGCCGCGTCGATGCCGCCGGACAGCTCGTCCGTGGTCCACCCGGTTCGTGCGACGATCTCGGGATCGGCCACCGCGATGCCCCGCTCGCGAAGGAGCGCCGCGAGCTGCACCGGCCACCGGTCGTTTGCACCAACTGCTTCGCCGATCGTGTACGAGTCGCCGAGGGCCAGAAACCGGACCTCGGCGGGTGGTGCGCCGTCCGTCACGGGGTCACGTACCGCTTGAACACCAGCTCGGAGTAGTTCGTCAGCTCGCCGGCGGCAAACGCATGCAGAAACGAATCCATCCGCTCGATCATCGACGTGCTGATGTTGCCTGCCGTCGGTACGAAGAGCGGATGTGGCATGCCAAAGCGGCCAAAGTAGCTGCGAATGATGACGCTCGTGCTGTCGTGCGGCAGGAGCTTCACGTTCTTCGCGAAGTCGTCGAATCCGCCGTCGCGCGTCATGAGATACTGCTCGACGTTCGACAGATAAAAGGCCGACACCACGAGCTTGTGGTCGGCGACGTATGCGCCGACCGTCTTGAGCGCCTTGGGGCCGGCGACGTTGCCGACCACCGGAATGATGCGGTCATTGAGCTGGAGGGACCGCACGTACTGGAACTCGTCTTCGTCAGCGAGATAGCTGAGGAGGTGTCCCGCGCGATCCGACTCCATGATCAGGCGCCCGAAGGATGGATAGTCGAACCGGTTGTTGCGGCCGAGGCTCGAGTACCGCGTATCCAGCCCTTCCGTGATGAACTGCGCTCGGTAGCGATCGATCATCTCTCGATCGCGATTGTCGAGCGGCACGCCGAACTTCGCGATGCGCTCGTTGCTCGCTCGGCGCGTTGCGGCGACGACGGCGGAATCGGTGTGCGTCTCGCTGACGTACGCCACGACGGCACCGATCGGCTTTCCGGTCCATTCGTCGACGTTCACCGGCACCGGCTTGCCGAGAAGCAGGCAGAGATACTCGAGCCGGTTTCTCGACATCATGAAGAGCGACTTGAACAGCAGATGCTCGAGCAGGTTGTCGCGCCGGATGTCGAACATGAACGCGACCGTCGGTCGAATGATCCCGATGTACGAGAAATTCTGATCGGGGCCGACGCCGATGTATGCGCCTCCGCGCGTGCCGACCTTCGCGAGCTGGCTCGCGATCTGGAGGTAGGATGCCTCGTTGGTGATGATGTTGTCCGAGTCGAAATACCCGGGGGCCTCGGACAGCTTGGCGACGAGTGCAGCGAACGAGGTGTCCGGCGCGGCGCGCCCGTGTAGTCTGGCGCGGACCGGGCTTGCGGTCGCGGTGACGATGGTCGCGGCGGCGACGGTCACCACCATCGACCGCCAGCCTGTGATCAAGCGGCGCACGGATCAACGAACGGCAAAGGGCCTCGGGGTCACCCGATCGAATCTAGCGCCTTGATTCGCGGTCAAGGCGCCGGAAAAACGGGCGGCCGACCCCGCTTGGGGTCGGCCGCTGTGTTTTGCTATGGAACAACGCGCGTCTATCTCAGCGCGGCCATGATCAGTGCCGTGACGACTGCCGCTGCCGCGATCAATCCCGCCGCTGCCGCAACCGCTCTGGTCGGCGTGATGACGAACTCACGACGATACCACGGCGTGATCAACTGCGGAGCCGACTGTGGCAGCGCCGACATGATTCGCGCTTCGAGGTACGTCGGCGTCACCATGCGGCGACGGCGCTCGACCTCGACGTTGATGTTCTTCCAAAACTCCACGTCACGAGCCGTATCGCCTTTGCGAACGCTCGCCTCGGGAAGCTCGCCATCCAACCAAGCGTGCACAGCTGGCGCGAGAACCCGTGAATCGTGCTCCTGATGACCGAGCGGCACCTCACGATCGGCGAGCGGACGCTCCCTTTCGGGGCGGCGCAGAGGCCGATGCGGGTGGTTTTCCATGCCGCCCAAGCCGTCGTCGGAGCGGAGATCGTCAACCATGTTAGGCGTACTTCTCCTCTAAAAGTGCTTGGAGTGCTTCACGCGCGCGGTGTACGCGCATCTTCAGCGCCCCGACTGTAGTACCGAGTAAATCCGCCATCTCCTCATAGGAGCGGCCTTCCACGTGCTTCATCACGAACGCTTCGCGGAGCGACGCTGGCAGCGTAGCGAGCGCGCGGTCGAGATCGCTGCGAAGTTCCGTACGGTCCAGCTCTTCATCTGGTGTCGCGTAGCCAGACGGTTGGTCGTCCTCATCGTAGCTCAGATGCGAGCGCCGAATGTTCTTCAACCAATCCTTGCAGCCGTTCGCGACGATTCTGAAGACCCACGCGTCGAATCGGCCACGAACTTCGGCGAGATGCTGATACGCCTTGATGAAGCTCAACTGCAGGATGTCTTCCGCGACATCGGGACTGCCCGTCATGCACAGGGCGTGACGGTAAAGCGGATCAGTGTACCGCTGAATCAAGGTTTTGAACGCGTCGCGGTTTCCCGCGAGAACGCGCTGGATAATGAGCTGATCAGTGTTGTCCTGATCAACTGCTCCCTGATCGGCCCGCAGAGCCGGCTCCGTCGTCTTCACGACAACAGAGTAACTCACTTTTCTCGCTTCGGACAGGCCACTGACCCTTCCGCTTCGCTCGAGAAGTCTTGTCACGTTTCTTAGACGAGAGTCGGTCGATGTGGGTAACACGATTTTCTCGATCGCCCCGACGAGGCCCTCGCGCGTATTCTCGAGTCGCAAAATGACCGACTTCGCCGGTCGTCCTGACCGAAGCTCCCGTCAGGATTTCTCCCGGGGAAACGCATCCCATCCAAGCCGCCGAATCGAGTCTCCATGCTCATCGATCGCGGGCGGCGCGAAGCGAACGACACCTCCCACGCTCGACGGCATTCCGGTCACTGCCGAACCGTTGGTTTGTCGGAGTGTCTCCAAAACCGAGTAGACGATTCCATTCGGAACGCCCGCGGCGTCGAGCCGCGCGCGCCAGACATCGGCCGGCCGCGTGCCGAGAACCTCCGAGAAATCGGCAACGATGCGCTGTCGGCTGGCCAGGCGGTCGGCGTTCGTCGCGAGCGTCGGGTCGTTTGCGAGATGGTCCAGTCCCAACGCACGCGCGCACGCAAACCACTGCGCATCGCTTCCGACCGCCACGACGATCGGCTTGTCCGCGGCCTGAAAAAGTTGATACGGTACGAGATTCGGATGGGCGTTGCCCCAGCGCCCCGCATCGTCGCCGCTGACGAGCGCGTTTTGGGCGACGTTGACGAGGGCCGCTCGCGCGCTGTCGATCAGTGAGATCGCGACCCGCGCGCCTCGCCCGGTGCGCAACCGTTGGACGTATGCGCCGAGGATCGCCACCGCCGCGTCCTTGCCGGCGACGACGTCCGCAAGCGCGACCCCGACTTTCATCGGCTCGCCGTCATGCTCCCCGGTGATCGCCATCCAGCCCGCTTCCGCCTGTGCGACGAAGTCATACCCGGGCCGATCGACTGAGAGTCCGAAACCAGTGATGGTGCACCACACCAGCTCGGGCCTCTTGCGGCACCAGGCGTCCGGCGAAATGCCTCGGCGCTCGAGCGTTCCGGGGCGAAAGTTGTCGACGACGACATCGGCGCTAGTCAGGAGACGCTCGATGGCGGCGCGGTCGTTTTCGCGGTCGAGGTCGGCACCCAGGCCAAGTTTGTTGCGGTTGACGCTCAGGTAATACGCGCTTCGGCCGTCTGGGTCGAACGGCGGTCCCCAGGTTCGGCTCTCGTCTCCAACGCCTGGTCGTTCGACCTTGATGACGTCGGCGCCGAGGTCGCCGAGGAGCATTGTGCAGAGCGGACCGGCGAGGACGCGAGTGAGATCGAGTACTCTAACGCCTTCAAGCATTGATAATGTTGGCTTGATGTCGCATTAGTGATCTTAGTATAGCTCAAACCAAGATCAATGAGGCCTGAAGACCGCCAGCCCATTGCCTCAGCTATCGGCTCCGTTGCTGCGTTATTCTAAGTGGTACCTGCCCGTGACCTACAGCCCGCCCAACGGGTTTCCAAATGAATGCGCAACCCGGTGGCCTGGCTTGCGTAGCTGCTGGAAAATCATATACTTCCGCGCACTCGAGAGCCCTTTAGTACGCGAAGCCCGCCGCCGGGAAACACCACTCGAACCGCCCCCGCCACTACAATATGGTGGACAAGTCCCAACCGACCGATGCTGACCCGCCTGCTGGCGCTCCGGATGCGCCCGGTACACCGAGCGCACCCGGCAGTCCCGTCGCGCCGCGTCGCGGACCTGGTCATCGGGGGGCCGATATGCGCGATACCGTCGCAGAAATGGCGGAGCGCGCGCAGCTCATCAGCCAGGAGGCGGGAAGCAAAGTCGCCGCGGCCATGAAGGACGTGATCAGCGCGGCCGCCGGCATCGCTGGGTTCGCCATCGAAAGCGCTCGGGATCTCGTTCAATACATGGTAAAGCGCGGCCAGATGACGCCGGAGGAAGCCGATAAGCTGATCCGGGAGGCCGAGGCCGCGCACGAGAAACGGCCGGCAAGCGAGAAGGGCCGGCCAACCGCCACCAAGATCGCCGCCGAAAAGGCGGCGATCGCCAAGGCGGAAGCGGCGGCGAGAGCGGCTGCACTGCCGCCGGCGCCGTCGCCTTTTCGGCCGATGCTCCGCCCATCGGCGCCGCCGCCACCGGCGGCCAAGCCCGCGCCGGCGCCTCCGCCGAAGCCCGCCGCGAAACCAGCAGCGAAGCCGGTGACGAAGGCGGCGAAACCCGTCGCCAAGTCGCCAAAGGCAGATGGAAAGTCCGCGAAGACCGCCGGCAAATCCTCGGACGGCGCCACCAAGAAAAAGCCGAAAAAGCGCTAAACGCAGATCCTTCGCTGAGCCCGCCCTCGAGGAGAGAAAGCGAGGAAGGGTTCAGGATGACATGGTGGGGCCGTCGCGTTAGCCCTGTCTCATGGCGACGATCGCGGCAAGCAGCGACGCCAGCGTTGCGGGGTCCGCAACGGTCAGCTCCGCGACGCTCTCATAGTCCGATCGGCCGACGTCGCCCTCCTCGTGGGCCGTGACCCGAACGGTCAGGGCTCGCGAATTCGCCGATCGAACCCGGCGAAACATGTCCTCGTCCGTGCGATCGTCGCCGGCGCAGAAGATCGACGCCTCCGGACCAAGTGCACCGAGCCGCCGTAGCAGATCGACCGACGCGGTTCCCTTGTCGACGTCCACCGGCGGGCGCAGCTCCAGCACCCGCCTCCCTGTTGTCGCCCGCAATCCGAGACGCTCGCCGATCTCGCGAGCCGCGCTCAGGACGGCGCGCGACGTCTCGGCGTCGGCGAGGCGGTAGTGGACGCTGACGGTCCAATGTTTGTCTTCGACCAGAACACCCTGCCGACCTACAGCCATTGCCCGGCACTCGTCGGCCGCCGCGGTCATGGTCTTGTCGAAGCGTGCGACGTCGGCACGCGGCTGAGGGTCCTGACCCGGCGCGGCGATCTCGAAACCATGATTGCCGATCGTCCACGAGCCGGGAACGCGGAGTATCTGGGCGGCGTCCACGGCCGCGCGCCCCGACACCGCGGCCACGATCACGTGAGGCAGCGTGGCCAGATCGGTCACGATCCGGCGTGTCTCGTCAGGGATGGCAGCCTTCGACGGATGCGGGGCAATCGGGGCCAACGTTCCGTCGATGTCGAGCAACGCGACGAACGGATGTCCCGACAGACGTTCGGCGATGGACGGCGTGAGCGGCGGTGGCGGCGCCGAGAGGTTCATGGAATTCCGTGGCCGACCCGGGCGCGGTCGTCGGCGTCGGCGTCCATGATTCGCGTCGCTCGCGCCAGGATCGAATCGAGCCAGTCGAAGATCGTCGCGTTGTTGAGCCGGCGGCGCATGCGGTGCATTCGCCGGCGGCGTTCGTCCGCCGACATGTCGAGCGCCGTGCGAATCGCCTCGACGAAGCCGTCGATGTTGAACGGGTTGATGAGCAGCGCGCCGTCGATCTCCTCGGCGGAGCCGGTGAAGCGGCTCAGGATCAGCACGCCACGCTCGTCCAGCTGGCACGCGACGAACTCTTTGGCGACGAGGTTCATTCCGTCCTGCAGCGATGAGACGATGCAGAGATCGCCCGCGCGGTAGACGGCCGCGAGCAGATCGGCGTCGACGTTCTCGTTGATCAGCACGATCGGCGTCCAACCGGGGTGGCCGAACCTGCCGTTGACGTCGTGCACCGCCTGCGTGACCTCCTGCTCGAGGAGGTTGTACGCGGGAACGTCGCTCCGCGACGGCGTGCAGACGAAGATGAAGCTGAACCGGTCGCGCAGCTCGGGCCATTCCGTCCACAGCGTGTCGAGCGCGCGAATCCGTTCGGGAATTCCTTTCGTGTAGTCGACGCGATCGACGCATACGCCGAGCTGGCGCGAGTCTTTCGCGTAGCGCTCGCGGAGCGTATCGACATGCGTTCGCGCGGTGCGCGCGTTGGCCATCGACTCGAATCGTTCGACGTCGATGCTGATCGGAAAGGCGTCGACGCGAATCAGTCGATCGCGGAAGCTGACCGTCTGCCCGGCGCGATCGACCTGCGCATCGGGCACGTACGCGTCGACGCAGTCGAGGAAGTTCATCGCGTACCGGTCGATCTGGAATTCCATCAGGTCGTTGCCGAGCAGTCCGCGCAGCACGGCTTCGTGTGTACCGGCAGGCAACAGCCGGAGAATGTCGGGCGGCGGAAACGGAATGTGCCAGAACTGGTGAATGAAGAGCGACGGCCGCATCGCGCGGAGAAACTCGGGCGCGAGCGCGAAATGATAATCCTGGATCCAGGCCATCACGCGCCCGGTGCAGCGCTCCGCCTCGTCGGCGGCGGCGTGCGCGAAGCGCAGGTTCACGGTGCGATATCGCTCCCAGTATTCCGTGCGGAACTCGACGTGCTGGATGAGCATGTGGCAGAGGGGCCACAGCGCGCGATTGGCGAATCCATGGTAGTATCCGTCGACGTCGGCGTCGTTGAGCCAGACGCGCCGCAGTGTATAGCACGAGTCGCCAGGGGGGACGGCGATCCGGCCCTGTTCGTCGGAGACGTCGCGGTCGGCGTTGCCGGAGCCCCACGCGACCCAAGTGCCCTGCGTGCGACGCATGGTCGGATCGAGGGCGCTCACCACGCCCCCCGCCGGCTGCTTTACCTCGATGCCGTGATCGTGACGAATGTGCTCGTACGGTTCACGATTCGACACGAGAATGAACTTGCAGTCATTCAGGTAGCGCGTGATGTCGACCATCAGACGGACGATTGGGAGCAACAGCCATGCCCGCTAGCAGGCGCTAGCGGATCGTGGATTGGCGAAAACCGGCCTGACGAATACGTTTACGCGTTCGGGACTAACTGCAGATCCCTCGTTTAGCTCGGGATGATACGGCTCCGATAGTGCCCGACATCGTGACCCGCGCGCCCACGCGCATCGACTTCGGCGGTGGCTGGACCGACGTTCCTCCGTACTCGGATGAAGTCGGCGGCTTCGTGTGCAATCTAGCGATCACGCGATACGCCAATGTCACCGTGAGCCGGGGCGTCACGGCCGAGTCTCACAGCGATGAGTTCTTCGGCGACCGTTCGATCGCCGCCGCGGCGCTTCGTCGCTTTCGAATGACCGACGCGTCGGTCAGCGTGCGCAGCGATTTTCCCCTCGGCGCCGGGCTCGGCGGCTCCTCCGCCGTGGGCGTTGCCGCGGTCGCGGCGCTGGCCGCCGCGCGCGGTGAAAAGATGAGCCCGACGGCGTTGGCCGAGCTGAGTCGCGAGATCGAGATCGCCGATCTCGGCGTGCCGGGCGGGCGACAGGATCACTACGCGGCGGCGTACGGCGGAGCGCTCGGTCTCCGTTTCTCTGCCGGAAAGGTCGACGTTCGCGGCATTCCGCTTGGCGCTCGGACGCGAACGGAGCTCGAGCGCCGTTGCATGATCGTCTACACCGGGCAGAGTCGGATCTCGGGCGATACGATCACCGCGGTCATGAGCGCGTACCGGGAACGGGATCCGCACGTGCTCGAATCGCTCGAGCGCATGCGCGAGACCGCGGAACGGATGCCGGACGCGCTGGCGCAAGGGAACGTCGACGCGCTTGGCGCACTCGTCGCGGAACAGTGGAAACACCAGCGGTCGCTCCACTCGGCGATTCCTACGCCGGCGATCGACGAGATTCTCGCGCGCGCGTCGGACGCGGGCGCGGTCGGGGGAAGGCGCTCGGCGCCTCGGGCGGCGGGTGTGTGCTGGTGATCGCACGCGCCAACAAGGTCGATCAGGTTCGTGCGGCCGTCGAGCCGCTCGGCGAGATGCTCTCGTTCAAGATCGACCAGACCGGCGTGGAGCGATGCACGTAGCGCGCGGCGACGCCGTCGCGCTGACACGCGAGCTCGTCGCGATCGATTCACGAAATCCGTCGTTGGTTCCGAATGCGCCCGGCGAAGGCGGCGTCGCCCGCGCGCTCGCCGAGGTGCTCGCGGCGTGGGGATTTCGTGTCGAGACGTACGAGGTGGCGCCCGGACGACCGAACGTCGTCGCGCGCATCGGCGCAGACGGCGCGAGTGCGTCGCTGATGCTCAACGGACACATCGACGTCGTCGACGTCGTTGGCATGCGGCACGCGCCGTGGGATTCGACGGTGCGCGACGAGCGGATCTACGGACGAGGATCGTCTGATATGAAGGCGGGTGTGGCCTCGATGTGCGCTGCCGCCGTCCGCGCCGCCGATCTGCACCTCGACCGCGAGATCGTGGTCGCCGCCGTCGCCGACGAGGAATTCGCGAGCCTCGGAACTCGCGCCGTGCTCGCGCGCGGCACGCGCGCGTCGGCAGCCATCGTGACGGAGCCGACCGGCCTCGCGATCATGCCGGCACACCGTGGCTTCGTCTGGGCGGACGTCGTCACGCATGGGCGCGCGGCGCACGGCAGTCGTTGGGATATCGGCGTCGACGCGATTCGGCACGCGGGACTGGTGCTCGCGGAGCTCGATCGGTACGACAGCAACGAGCTGCCGAAACGAAACCATCCCCTGCTTGGCCGGCCGTCGATCCACGCGTCGCTGATCGACGGCGGCACGGGCATGTCGACGTACCCGGACAAGTGCACGCTTCGTCTCGAGCGTCGAACGATCCCTGGAGAGACTCCTGATCAAGTTCTGAACGAGATCAACGCCGTGTGCGCGCGAGCGGGTGCCGGGCGACCCAACTTCAACGCGGAAGTGTCAGTCACGATCGCGCAGGAACCGAGCGACGTCCTCGTGGACGCACCGATCGTTCGCGCGCTTGCCGACGAGCTGCGAAAGGCGGGAGAGCAGGTGCGCATCGAGGGCATGAGCGCGTGGACCGACGCGGCGCTCCTCAACGGCGCCGGCATCCCGGCGATCTGCTTCGGCCCCGGCGACATGTCGCTTGCGCACTCGGCCGAAGAGTGGGTGTCGGTGGACGAGATCGAGCGGGCCACGCGCGTGCTGACACAGCTAGCTTTGACGTGGCCGGGAGGGATACGAGACTGATGTCGCAACTGACGCACGCTCAATACGACGCTTTGGAACGCGCAGTGGTCGACGGCTCGCGGGTCGCCATTCGCCGGCGAGGCCGGCGCGAGCACATCATCATTCCGCTCCGGTTCGGGCTCAAGAACGGACGCGAGGTCATCGACGCGCTCAACTCGACGACCGGGCACAAGCTGGAGATCGACGTGGACGAAATCGAGCACCTCGAGGTTGTGAGGTGAGTCACACGGCGGGCCCCGCACGGCCCGATCTCCCCTTGTTGGCCATTTATGCGGACGAATCCTGCCTGGGCAACGGTCGTGAGGGCAGTAACCCCGGCGGCGCGGCGGGCGTCATCGAGTATGTACACCCTGATTCCGGGAATCTCACTAGGCGGGACTACTGGGTCTCGGAGCCGGCGACGACGAACAATCGCATGGCGCTCAGGAGCGTGATCGAGGCATTCACCGGGATCTCGCGCAAGGGATCGCGCTTCCGGGTCACGTTCACGAGCGACTCGCAGTATCTCGTCAAAGGGATGAGTGAGTGGGTGTACGGGTGGATCGGTCGCGGCTGGAAGCGGAAAGAAGGGGCGATACTCAATCTCGAGCTCTGGATGGACGCGGTCGATTCCGTCCGCGGACATCAGGTGGACTGGCGCTGGGTGCGGGGCCACGAAGGGCATCCGCAGAACGAGTACGCGAATCATCTGGCGACGCGCGCGGCCCGCGAGCAAACCACCTCGGGCGGCATCGTCGCCTCGAAGTTCGACGAGTGGTTGGCGGCCGAGCGTGCGTGCGGACGGATGACGATGGAGCCGCAGTCGTTCCCGGTGGGTGAGCGGTTCCGGGGCGCGCGGCAGTATCCGGCGTTCACGCGGCCGACACTCATTACCTGAGCGCGTGGAGGCACGAGCGCGCGAGAATGGGGGAACCATGAAGCGCGTGATCCTGGCGTTGATCATCGGCGTTGCGGTCGGATACAAGTGGGGCTTCGGCGACGGCACCAACGGCGGCCCCTCGATCGTCGAGCGAACGCTCGACAAGTTCGGAGCCTCGAAAGTCAGAGACGCGCAGCGAGCGCGGGACAAGCGGGTCGAGGAGGCGTCGAGACCGTAGCGCTTCCCTCTTCCCTCTTCCCTCTTAGAATGAGCTAGCCCTTTCGCGAGATCCGATGGACAGTCTCGACCGCATGTACCGCCATCTCGTGCGGACAATTCGCTCGCGCTTTCCTCAGTATTTGACGCAGCCGTTCGACGTCGCCGAGCTCCATCAGAACATCCTGCCCTACCGGCACCACCGCCGAGAGCTCGGTCTCGAGACGAACGAAGACTATGAGATCGTGCTCAGCGAGCTGCTGTCCGGCGCGCGCGAGTATCTGATCGTCGACGACCGAATGCGCGATACGCTGCGGGCTGAGTTGACGTCGACGAATCCTGATCCCACGGCGTTCAAACAGTTCGCCACGGCGTCCGTCGCGCTCTCGCCGAACGCGTTGCGCGCTCTAGCGATCGGCCCGGACGAGGATGGCCCGCGCGTGAGTACGTCCAGCGCCGCGTTGGACGCGGCGCCGGTGGCGCGCCCACCTCGCGCCAGCGCTGTCGCCCCTCGAGCGCCGGCTCCCCCGATCAATCCTGCCCCGGTCTCGACGCCGGCGCCCGAACCGGCGCTTTCGCCGAGGCCGGTCGTGCCGCAAGCTGGCGAGCGGTGCCGCTCTTGCAACGAGGCGCTACCGCCCGGTCGAGCCATCACGTTCTGTCCGCACTGCGGGCAGAACGTCACGACCATGAACTGTCCCGCATGTGGATCAGAGCTCGAGGTCGGCTGGAAGTTTTGTCCGTCGTGTGGGCGACCGGCTGTCGCTCCATAAGCGAACTCTGGCCGACGCAGTGGGGTAGCACCCGTCATCCCGAGCGAAGCGAGGGATGACAACCAGAGCGGAAAACGACCATGATTCATCAATCGCGGCCCTCCGGGCGACGCACGCAGCGCTTCGCGGCGGCCGGCGTGCTGGCACTCCTCGGGACCGCGTCGATCCAAGTTGCGCCGGCGTACGCGCGGCCAGCGTCACCGGCGCCGACGGGTGTCACTCGGGTCGCCCCGCCCGGCTGGCGCGTCACGACGCTCGAGCACGTGGACCTGTGGCTTCACGGTTACGCGCTGCTGACGAGTGACACCGGTCACGTGCCGTTCTTCGACCGCGGATACAAGCAGCAGGTCACGGCGCTCAAACGGCAGAAGAACATTTATACGGCGCTCGACGCCAATCAGTCCGAGCTGCAGGCACGCATCGCGGCCAATCCCGCGATCGCCGCGAACGGGCAGTTCGTGGCGATGTACTTCCCGTCGTTCCAGGAGATCGTCAGCGCGACGGATTTCTTCATTCGATCGAACGGAAATCCCCGCGCTGCGAGGGACCCGCAGGTCGCGCAGGAGATCGCAATCCTGGCGTCGATCTTCCGGCAACCGGCCGATCGCAATTGGCTGCGCTTGTTCGTGCAGAGCCTGCAGGACGAGAACACCCGATTCTTCCACGCGTACTGGACGAGCGAACAACAGACGCGCGGCGCGGCGTTCGGCGCGGTGAGCGAAGCGTGGGCGTCGCGCTACTACACGAAGCTGTCTCGCTTTCTCAACAACACCCAGCAGTCCGCCGGTCAATTGGTGCTCTCGATTCCGCTCGGCGGCGAGGGACGCACCATCAACGACAGCAAGCAGTCGAACCTGATCGCGGTCGCGTTTCCGAAGACGGCCGACGCGGCCCCCGAGGCGTTGTTCGTGTTCGTCCACGAAGCCGTCGGCCAACTCGCCCAGGAAGCGATCACCGACAACACGACGCCGGCGGAACAGCGCTCGGGAGCCTCGAACGAATACGTCGGCAACGGATCGGTTCGTGGAGGCGCGGTGCTCATCCAACGTCTCTTCCCCAACCTCTCGCAGGATTACATGCGGTACTATCTCCGCATGCTCGGCCGAGCGGTCCCGGCTGGCGACCCGGCGGCGGCATTCGCCGACGCCTTTCCCCTCCCGGCGGCGATCCTCAACGGCATGACGCGCCAGATCGACATCGTGCTCGGCGGTATTTGACGGGCGGTGTCGCCGCGCGTCGTCAGCGCGCCGAAAGGCGAGTAGAATACAATCATGCCCGACTCGTCGAACCCCAAACCACCCGCGCGCCGCATCGATCGCGCGTCGCTCGAGCGGGTACTCGCGCGCGCCGCCGAGCTACAGGCGGGGTCGGGCGAGACGCCGGACGAGTTCACCGAGGAACAACTGCTCGACCTCGGAAAGGAGGTCGGGCTGTCGCCGCAACACCTCCGGCAGGCGCTCGCCGAGGATCGAACGCGATCGATCGTTCCGGACGATGAGACCGGGATCGCGGCGTCGTTGTTCGGACCAAGCCGGGTGCGCGCGGACCGAACTGTTCCCGGAAAGGCAGCCGACGTCCTCGGATCGATCGACGTGTGGATGCAACGCACGGAGCTGCTGATCGTGAAGCGCCACCATACGGATCGCATCGTGTGGGAGCCGCGTCACGATTTCCTCGTCGGCGTCAAGCGGGCGCTTCGCGTCGGCGGGCGAGACTACGCGCTCTCGCAGTCGTTCGAGGCGTCGGCGACGGTCGTTCAGGTCGACGACGCGCGGGTGCACGTCGGTCTCGATGCGGACTTCCGAACGAGTCGTCGGCGGTCGGCCGGTCAGATGGCCGGATCGACCATGATGGGTGCGGCGGCAACCGGCGCGCTGATGGTGATGGGAGTCATGACCGCGGTCGCGGTGGCGCCCGTCGTCGTCTTGCCCTTTGCCGGGTTGGCCGGTGCGCGCGCGCTCCAGGCGCGCATCGTCGGTCGCGCACAGCTCGCGCTCGAGCAGCTCCTCGATCAACTGGAGCGTGGTGAGCTCGGCCGCCGAGGCACGGACTCGTTGCTGGGCGCCATCGTCGCGGCTGCTACCACGCTTCCCCCGCGGCGATTCTAATCGGTCAGCTGACGGCGACCGGCTTCGTTCTGGTGCGGTCGACGAGTCGCGCGAGCCATCGGTTGCTGAAAACGCCGAGCATGCTGAGCGCGGTGAGCGACTTCACCTCGGACCGCGAGATCTTCACCACGCCCTTGCCCGCGAGCGCGCCGGGCTTGCGTGTGAGGTCGCGCAGCGTTGCGTAGGCGAAGAGCAAGGGCAGCGCGCAGAAGAGGCGAATGGAAACAGCGCGCCGTGGAATGGCGAGCAAGTATTGCGTGGCCTGCTCGAGATCCCGCCAGGCGAGCTGCACGAGGGTCGCCAGCGCGGCGCGATTCGCGTCGGACCGATCGGTCGCGAGCACCGTATCGTGTGCGCTGCCGTGCGCCCGCAACAACTGTTCGGGGACGTAGATGGAGTTCTCGTGCTCGGCGTCGCGGGCGACGTCCTTGAGGATGTTGACCGTCTGCAGCGCTTCACCGAATGCGGCGCAGCGCTCGCGCAGCGCGGCGTACTCGGTGGGCCCGATGCTCGGCGCGTGCTCGCGCCAGAGATCGGTGAGCATGTAGCCCACAGTGCCGGCGACGTAGTAGCAGTACTCGCGGTACTCCTCGAGGGTTTGAATGCGGACGCCGGCAGGATACGCCAGCGAGAATTTTCGCATTCCCGCGATCATTTCGCGCGCCCAGTGCCGCACGCACTGCCGCGTCTGGTCCGGGAGCGCGCGATGGACCTCGAAGACGAGGTCCGCGTTCCCGGTCAGACGGACGTGCGCTGGATCACCGGTGATCGACGCAACGCGGGCGACGAATGCGGCCGCGGCGTCGGCGCCGTCGAAGCACGCGGCAAGAGCGTCGAACATCGCGGCTTTTTCTTCGGCCGGACGCAGGGGCTCGTCCTCGATCGTGTCGGCGATCCGGCAGATGAGGTAGGCGTTGCAGACAGCATCGCCGAGCTGGCCGGGAAGGAGCCGAATGCTGAGCGCGAACGTGCGTGAGACTGCCGGCAGAATCTCCCGGCAGAACTCCTTCGCTTCAACGAGTCGAGTCTCCGACCGCGCCATTGCCCCCCAAGATCGTTCGCGTGCCCAAGCGCATTACACTTCGTGGTGCGCGGAGAGTAGAAGATAGACGTTCACCCGCGTTCCCGCGCCGCCGCCATGCCGACCATCTCACCGCCACCAGGATTTCGAGGCGCGTTTCGCGCGGACGACGACGCACGCGCGGTCTACGCCGAATCCGCGGGGATTGCGCGCATGTGGCCGAGGGCCGTCGCCGTGCCCGTGGATGCCGCCGATCTCTCGATGCTCGTCGCGTGGGCGAATGCCGGCAAGGTTGCGCTCGTGCCGCGTGGTTCGGGGAGCAGCATGCCCAACGGCGCCGTTGGCGACGGCGTGATCGTCGACTTGAGCCGTTGGCGAGAGATGGGCGACGTCGACGCCGACGCGCGGACGATCCGTGTCGGCCCGGGTGTCTTGCGCGCTGAAGTGGATGCGGCGGCGCGACGACACGGGCTCCGATTTCCCGTCGATCCATCAAGTGGCGCATTCTGCACGGTTGGGGGAATGGCGTCGACGAACGCGGCTGGAGCGCACTCGATGCACTTTGGCTCGATGCGACGTTGGGTGCGAGCGATCGACTGCGTGTTCGCCGATGGATCCTCTCTCGAGGTTCGGCGAGGATCTCCGCCGCCCGTCGGCGTCGCCGCGGTCGATCGACTCCGAGCAATCGAACCTCGACTCGCGGCGACCCGAAACGCGCTTGGGCAGGCCCATGCAGGCGTGATCAAGGATTCGTCGGGCTATGGCGTCGCCGCGTTCCTCCAATCGGGCGACCTCGTCGACCTGTTGGTGGGCAGCGAAGGAACGCTGGCGCTGTTCACGCGGGTCGAGCTGGATCTGATCCCGACCGCGGCGGCGACGAGCAGCATTCTCGGCGCGTTCGACTCGTTGGAAGCCGCGGTGCAAGCTGCTGTCGCAACACGCGCCGCCGGCGCCGCGGCCTGCGAGCTGCTCGATCGGACCTTCCTCGACGTCGCGGCCTCTGGTGGTGCGCCACGGCAAGTTCCGTCGGGTACCGAATGCGCGCTGCTCGCCGAGGTGGAAGGCGCGGACGCGACAGAGGCGGGCGTTCGGGCGATCGAGATCGAGCGAATCTTTCGCGAATCGGGCGCGACGACCGTCCGTGTCGCCCTCGATCATCCGACGGAGACGGAGCTGTGGGAGCTCCGCCACGCCGCGAGCCCGATCCTCGCGCGTCTCGACCCAAGCCTTCGGTCGATGCAGTTCGTGGAGGATTGCGCGGTGCCGCCGCAGAACCTCGCCGCGTACGTGCGGGGCGTCCGGGCCATTCTTGCCGCATACGAAACGCGCGGCGTGATCTTCGGCCATGCGGGCGACGCTCATGTGCACGTGAATCCGTTGGTCGACGTGAGCCGACCCGGGTGGCGGACGCGCGTCGACGCGATCCTCGATGAGGTCGTGACGCTCGCCGCGTCGCTGGGCGGCACGCTCAGCGGTGAGCACGGCGACGGGCGTCTTCGCGCTCCACTCGAATCGCGCATGTGGCCCGCGGCGGTGCTCGACGCCTTTCGTGCCGTGAAGTCGGCGTTCGATCCGGACGACATTTTGAATCCCGGCGCCAAGCTGCCACAGCCAGGCCAGCGGCCGATCGCCGACGTCAAATACGATCCGGCGCTGCCCGCGCTTCCCTCGCGCGCGAAGCAAGTGCTCGATCGCGTGGAACGCGATCGCGCGTACGCGAGCTCGCGTCTCGAACTTCTCGACGCCACGTCGTGATCGAGGGCGGCTTGTACGATGCCGCTCGATCTCATTGATTTCTCGCTTCCCCGCAGCCGATCGCCCCGCTTTCTCTTCCCGCTTCCCGCCTCCCGCGATGCGTTATTACTCAGACCCTGTTCTCACGCTTCTCTCCCGTCCGAGCTTCTCGGGTCCCGAGCATCTTCCGGTGGCCTGGATGGGCGAGAGCACCGACGGCGAGCGACTGGCGGAGTTCGCCGGGCGGCTGTGCTACATGAGCCAGCACAATCCCGCGAAGCGGCCGACGCGGGAATACCTCGAGAACATCAAGAAGCAGGGACACGGGAGCGTTCTCGAGCACGCGAACTACTCGGTTTTGTTCGAGGGCGTCAGCCGGTCGCTGACGCACGAGTTGGTACGACACCGAGCGGGTTTTGCGTACTCGCAGCTCTCGCAGCGGTACGTGGACGAGTCGCAGGCCAGCTTCGTGATTCCGCCGGCGATCGTGGGCGACCAAGAGCTGGAGGGCGCGTGGCGAGATCAGGTCGAGAGCGCGCAGACCGTCTACGTGAGTCTCGTCGCCGAGTTGATGGAGCGGTACGGCTGGGTTGCCGACAAGGTGCATCGGCGAAAGCTGGCTCGCGAAGCGGCTCGCGCGGTGCTGCCGAACGCCACCGAAACGAAGATCGTCGTGACAGCGAACGCGCGCGCGTGGCGCACCATGCTCGAGCTACGGTCGAGCGAAGGGGCTGAGCTGGAGATTCGGCGCATGGCGGTCGCGGCGTTGCGTCTGCTCCAGCGCGAAGCGCCGGGGTTTTTCTCGGATTTCGAGATCTACACGGCGGAGGATCGTCGAGAGGCGGCGCGGATCACGTACCACAAGGTGTGAGCGGAGCGCGAGCGACGCTCACATCCTGAGCGCGAAGCGCGAAGGATCCCTTTCGCAGCGGATCACAGCAGAGCAGCAGATCCTTCGCTTCGCTCAGGATGACGACAAGCAGATCCTTCGCTTCGCTCAGGATGACGACAAGCAGATCCTTCGCTTCGCTCAGGATGACGACAAGCAGATCCTTCGCTTCGCTCAGGATGACGCGAGATCAAAGAAAATCATTGCCTAAACTTTTCTCCGTTCGTATTTTGCGAACGGCTGATGGGTGGCATTTGTCTTGCGCCGCCCGCAATGAGATCCACGCGATGCATTTTCTTCTCGAAGGGATCGAGACTCCGCCGGTGGTGATGGCTGCGGACGGCACACAGAGACTGGATGACGCGCATCGGGTTCGCGTACAACCAAAAACCTGAGTCGGCGGTGGGCTTGGTGAGTGCGGCGGACCCGCGCTCAGACGACAAGCCTCCTAGTATCGACGACGCGTATGCGGAGTGGGACTCCGCCACCACGATCGACGCCGTCGCCTCCGCCCTCTCCGCCTACGGCACCGTCATCCGCCTCGAGGCGACCGCAGACTTCCCCGAGCGCCTTCGCGCCGAACGACCCGACATCGTCTTCAACATCGCCGAAGGCCTGTACGGCACCAATCGCGAGGCCCACGTCCCCGCGATCTGCGAGTTCTTCGATGTCCCCTATTCGGGCAGCGATCCGTTCACTCTATCGCTGTGCCTGCACAAGGCGAAGACCAAGGACTTCCTGACGGCGCATGGAATTCCGAACGCGCCCTATACGCTCATCGACTCACGCCGCGCGCTCGAGACGCTCCTTCGCAACGAGAATCCCCGCTTCACGCTGCCATCGTCCCGCTTCCCGCTGTTCGTGAAGCCGGTTCAGGAAGGCTCCTCCAAAGGAATCACCGAGCGGAACTTCGTCCGCACGCCCGACGAGCTCGACGCCCAAGTCCAGTTCCTGCTCGACAGCTACGAGCAGCCGGTGATCGCCGAGGCGTTTCTCCCCGGCGCCGAGTTCACGTGCGGCGTCCTCGGGAACGGCTCCGGCGCGCGCGTGCTGCCGCTCGTCGGAATGAACTTTGGCTCACTCCCAGCCGGCTCCGTTCCTATATATGGATACGAAGCCAAGTGGATCTGGGACGTTCCGAGCAACCCGCTCGACATCTTCGAATGCCCGGCCCGCATCGATCGCTCGCTCCAACTCGCGATCGAGGACGTGGTCCTGCGCGCATATCGGGTGCTCGGCTGTCGCGATTGGTCGCGCATCGACGTCCGGCTCGACCATGCCGGCGTCCCCAACATCGTCGAAGTGAATCCGCTGCCGGGGATCCTCCCCGATCCGGCGGACAACTCGTGCCTGCCCAAGGCCGCTCGCGCCGTTGGGCTGAGCTACGACGCGCTCATTCAGGCCGCGCTGCTGCACGCGGCGGAGCGCGCCGGCATTCGGCTCGATTCCCTCGATGCCGAGGCCGACCGTCGCCCTTCAACCATGGTCGCATGAAGGTCGCCCTCCTGTTCGACGGCGCGTCCGCGTACGCGACGAACCCCGACCAGCTCATCCTCGGCACCGTCGAGGCGATCGAGCAATCCTTGGTCTCGGAGGGCAACGAGGTCGGGTACATCCCGGTCTTCAACGACGGCAAGTGGATCGAGAAGCTCCGCCGCGGCAAGTTCGACCTCGCTTTCAACATGTGCGAGGGAATCGACGGCGTCGCCTCGCTCGAATCGTCGGTCATCGGTGTGCTCGAGCTGTTCCGCATCCCGTTCACCGGCGCGTCCTCGTACTGCACGGCGGTTTGCCTCCGCAAGCACATCATCAACTCGCACCTCGAGAAGGCGGGACTGCCGGTTCCGCGCTTCGCGTCGATGCGTCGCGGCGATCCGCTCGTGACCGTCGGCTACCCGGCGATCGTGAAGCCAGCCGCCGAGGACGCCTCGCTTGGCGTGGAGCAGCGGTCGGTGGTGCGCAACACGCGACAGCTCGCGGCGCGCGTCACGTCGATGCTCGAGCTGTGGGACGAGATCATCATCCAGCGCTATATCGACGGCCGTGAAGTGAACGTCGGCATCCTCGGCGATACGGTGCTTCCGATCTCCGAGATCGATTTCCGCCGGATGCCGGCCGGCCATTGGCGCATCGTCACCTATCAATCGAAATGGGAGACGGGCAGCGCCGAGGACCTCGGCGCGGTTCCGCGGTGTCCGGCCCGGATGCCGGCCAAGCTCGCGACCGAAGTCCGTCGCGTCGCGTTGCACGCGTGGAAGCTCGCCGGCGGATTCGGCTATGGGCGTGTCGACATGCGCATCGACGCCAACGGCCAGCCCTGGATCCTCGAGGTCAACGCGAATCCCGACATCGCGCCCGACGCCGGCCTCGCGCGAATGGCGCGCGTCGCTGGCATCGAATATCCGACGTTGATCCGCGACATCTGCCAGCTCGGGCTCGCGCAGGCGCGGGCTGAAGTGTCGGCACTCCCCGACGAATGGAACCTCGCCAGGGATCTGTCCGGCGTGACCATCAAACCCTCCGAGCTCGATCTTTTCGCCGTTGGCCAGGACTGATGCAGGTAAAGCTTGGCGCCCTCCAACGAGGGCATCGCAATCGCATTCGCGAGATTCTCGACGCGACGTCGGTCTTTCACGACGACGAAGTGGCGGTCGCGCTCGAGCTGTTCGACGAGACGTTCGCGGCAGGACCGGCGCGTGCTCCATACGATCCTGGCGACGGCGTCGCCAACTACGAGTTCGTGGGATCGTTTTCGCGCGACGGGCAGTTGGTCGGCTACGTGTGTTACGGCGCGACACCGGGAACCGATCGGGTCTACGATCTGTATTGGATCGCGACGCATCCGGCGTTTCAGGGCGGTGGGGCGGGGACGTTGCTGCTCGACGAAGTCGAACGACGGCTTCGCCAGCGGGAGGCGCGGATGTTGGTTGTCGAAACGTCGTCGCGTTCAGAATACATGGCGACGCGCCGATTCTATGAAGTACGCGGATACACGGCGGCAGCAACGGTAACGGACTTTTACGCGCCGGGCGACCACCGCGTCATCTACGCAAAGCGTTTTTCGGGATCAGTTGACTCGGTAGTCCTCACCCACTCACGACAGAACGCGGAGTCGTCACGCAATGAGTGACTGGCAGAAGGTTCTCCACGAGAGCGTGGACACGCTCGACAAGCTCGCTGGCAAGTTCGGCAGCGACGTGATCGACGTCGAGGGGCTCCAACCCGCGTTCGACAACTTCCAGATGCGGATCACGCCGAACTCCATGGCCACGATCAAGGAGATTGGCGACCCGATGTGGCAGCAGTATGTGCCCACGACACAGGAGCTCGACATCGTCGACGGCGTCATCGACTCGCTGGACGAGGACGGCGACTCTCCGGTGCCGAACATCACGCACCGCTATCCAGATCGCGTGCTGTTCCTGGTGAGCCCGGTGTGCGCGAGCTACTGCCGCTTCTGCACGCGACGCCGCAAGGTCGGCGACCCGGAAAAAATTCCGCTCAACCAGTACGATTCGGCGTTCGCCTACATTCGCGAGCACCCCGAGATCAGGGACGTCATCATGTCCGGCGGCGACCCGATGATGCTTTCTGATCGGAGGCTGGAGTACCTCTTCCAGAAGCTGCGCGAGATCCCGCACGTCGAGATCATCCGCCTCGGCAGCCGCATCACGTCACATCTGCCGAGCCGCATCACGCCCGAGTTCTGCGAGATGGTGAAGAAATACCATCCCATCTATATGAACACGCACTTCAACCATCCGGCCGAGCTCACGCCCGATTCGGTGGCGGCGCTGGCCCGGCTGGCGGACGCCGGCGTCCCGCTGGGATGCCAGACGGTCCTGCTCCGGGGCGTGAACGACGACCCGGTGGTGATGAAGGAGCTGATGCAGAAGCTGCTCAAGGCCCGAGTTCGGCCCTACTACATCTATATGGCGGACCAGGTCGCGGGCGGTGAGCACTTCCGGACGACCGTCGAGAAGGGTCTCGAGATCGTGAAGGCGCTCCGCGGCTGGACGTCGGGCCTCGCGGTTCCGCACTTCGTGATCGACGCGCCGGGGGGCGGCGGCAAGGTTCCGCTGCTTCCGGAGTACGTCGAGGAGATCAACGAGGACGAGGTGATCTTCCGGAACTACGCGGGCGAGCGGTACGTCTACAAGCAGCCACGCCAGCCGGCCATCGCCGCCTCGGCCTGCGGAGACGCGGCCGCCGCGCAGTCCGACGTTCTCCCGATCCACCAGATCGGCAAGAAGCCGCGGAAGACCGCCGCGAAGCGGGTGGCGAGAAAGCGGAAAACGGGAACGTGAAAGAGAGGTCAGAAACGAAAGGGCCCGAGCGAAACGCTCGGGCCCTTTCGTTTCTGGCCTGGCGGCGACCGGCGACCGGCGACCGGCGACCGGCGTGATCGTTGAGGACGGCGACTAGAAGCGCAAACCAGCGGTGATTGGAAAGAGGTTTCGCGGACCTAATGTCTTGCCAAGGAGCGCGTGCCAATCGGCCTGCACTGCGGCGAGGAATCGAGTGCCGATCGGCACCGTAAAGCCGGCGCCCGCGGAAACACCAAATCGGAACTCTGTCATCTGGAGAAACGTCGCGTATTCACCAGCACCAGCATCCAAAAAGAACCGTCCTCGAGAATCGACGTTGAACTGACCGTTTCCGCCAACGCCGATCAGTGCGGTGACCTGTTTGTCATAGAACGGGTGTGGGCACCCGGGCGCCGGGCAAGGCGGGTAGGATAGCTCGTTGCGATCGAAGAAAACGACCATGCCGTCGACGCCAAGCCGGAATCTCCGTGAAACAGCGCCGTCGATCGCGGTGCGAAGACTCGTTCCGCCGGTGTACGTGGTGCCGGACTCGGTCGGGATTGGCCCGAGAGTTGTCCATCCGGCGGCAACCTCGCGGAACTGCTGGCCGATTGCCGGCGCGGGGGCCAACAGCAGAAGCAAGAATCCGAAGCCGCAGGCCGATCGCACCTGTGTTGCGATCCTCTGAAGACGATTCATGAAAACCTGCCTGTCTGATCCGAATATCGGGGCAAGAGAGGCCGCGGCGCTCGCCTGCGCATCGTGACAATACTTCTGGCCCCATGCTACAACAAGGGACGGCGCTGCCACGTTCGGCGATTCATCGACGCGCGCCAGCGAGAGCGCGGGTGCGGTTTTTTTCGGCCGGATGCAACCGAATGATTTGGCTCGGCGGCGTAGCCGAGCGTATTGTGAAGGATGATCGACCGCACACCCGAGTCAGCCACAGTCGATGAACGGCTCCAGGCGATGGTTCGCGCCATCGTGGATGGCGTTCAGCCGTCGCGTGTGATCCTGTTCGGCAGTCGGGCGCGCGGTGAGGCTTCGCCGGACAGCGACTACGATCTCGTCGTCGAGCTCGCATTCGATCGGTCCGAGTATTGGGAGACGTACCACCGCGTCTCCGCGACGCTGGGACCAGTGAAGGACGGCGTCTCCGTCGATGTTCTCATTCGGCAACCGGGAGAGCTCGAGGCCAAGCGCGACGACCCCGGATACATGGACTGGGCGATCGCGCGCGAGGGCGTCGTGGTCTATCCGCCGGACGCGAGCAGCGAAGCGCTTCGACCGCAGCCGAGAGAGCGTGGTCGGGTGCGCGAGCGGCAGCCGTTCGAGTCGATCGGGGGCTGGCTAGAACGGATCGACCAGGATCTTCGAATGGTGGAGTTGAACCTCAACGCCGGTGAAAGTGCGGCGTGGGGAGCCGCGGGGTTTCACGCCCAACAAGCTGCCGAGAAGTACCTGAAGATCCTCCTCGTACAGCGTGGGATTCATCCGCCGAAGCTGCATGAGATCGATGAGCTGATCGGCCTGGTGCGTGACTGCGGTTACGACTTTCCGCTGTTCACCGAGGAATCGAAGCTGCTCAATCCGTACGCCGTGACCATTCGGTATCCGGAGCGTGCGCCGATCCCCAATGAGGCCGGCGGCCGCGCCGTGATTGCGGCGGCACGCCGGATCGTCGAGGCCGCGAAGGCGCTCATTGCCGCTTGACCCGTGTCATCCGACCGCTGCCCCTAGTCCGTTCGAATCGCCTCCATCGGCGACACGCGTGTCGCGCGAGCCGCCGGTATCAGCGTCGCGCACAGCGCGACGACAGCGAGCGTGCATGCCACCACCGCGTACGACGCCGGGTCGAACGTGCCCACGCCGAACACGAGCGACGCCAGCGATCGCGACAGGCCGAGCGCGACGACGATCCCGATGGCCACACCGCTCAGCACCGGCGCGAGCATTCGGCGAATCATCAACGCTCGCACGGATGATCGAGTGGCACCAAGCGCGACGCGAATGCCGATCTCCTTCCGCCGCTGCGCGACGTCTCCCGAAAGCACCCCATACACGCCCACCGCGGCCAGCACGATCGCCAGCAGGGCAAACCCGGCGAGGAGCCATGTCGTAAACCGATCCTGCGCCAGCGCGACGCCAACGGACTCCTCGAGCGTCGTGGCGCGGTACAGCGGCACGGCGGCGTCCATGGACGCCAACACGGCGCGCATCGAGCCGACGAGCGCCGCCGCGTCGCCGTTGCCTCGAACGATGAGGTCGCGCTCGGAGCTCGGAAAGCGATCGGCCGACAGATAGACCGCCGGACGCACCGGCGTGCGTGGATCGGCCAGGTGCGCGTCGCCCACCACGCCGATCACGAGCGCCGTCGTCGTTCCGAAGAGCTGCATCGAGACCGATCGCCCGATAGGACTTCGGTCGCCCCAGAGCTGTCGCGCCAGCGATTGTGAGACGATCGCGCGCGCCGGCCCCTCGCTTGCCTCGCGCGCGTCGAACGACGCACCGCGCCGAACGGGAATCCGCAACGTCGAGAAGTACGATGCATCGACGAAACGAACGTCGGTGGTCGGGGCGCCGGCGCCCGAATCGGCGCGCGCGGCATCCCACACCGTCGTCGCCGGGGCACAGCAGGCGAACGGGCGTGTCGTCGCGACGCTCGCCGCCGTGACGCCGGGAACCGCTCGCGCTCGTGACACGAGCTCGTCGAAGAACGCGCGTTGCCGATCCGCGTTCGGGTACCGGCTTCCCGGAAGCGACACGCGTCCGCTCGCAACGGAACCCGTCTGGAATCCGAGATCCACCGAGCGAAGGTTGGCGAGACTGCGCACCATCAGCGCGGCGAGCACGGCCAGCACCAGACCGATTGCCACCTCGACCGTCACGATGCGCGCGCCGCTGAGGCGCGAGGTCGTGCGCGCCGACGACGTGAGCTCCAACCCCGCGGCGCCGCCGCCCCGCGCGAAGCGTCGCCACGCATGCCACGAACAGCGCTGTCACCGTCGCCACACCAGACGCCAAGAGAAGCACCGCGCCGTCGACGTGGATCCCGTCGGCTCGCGGCACACTTGCCGGCATGAGCAGCACCAAGCCGCGTGTCCCGAGGACCGCGACCGCGAGGCCGGCAACGGTGCCGACAAGCGCGAGTGCGCCGCTCTGCGCGACCTGTTGCCGGAGCAGCCGAAATGGCGTTGCACCGATCGCGCGCCTCACGCTCAGCTCGTGTCGGCGCCGTCGTGTGAACGTCGTCACCAGACTCGCCACGTTCACCACTGAGATGAGCAACAGCAGCAACGCCGCTCCGAACAGCACCGTGAGTGGCCGGCGGACGTCGCCAGTGATTTGATGGTCGAGCGGAACCACCGTCGCGCTCCATTCTTCGCTCCCGCCATTCTCGCGCGACACCCGCGTCGCGATCGCCGCCAGCTCGGATTGCGTCTGTTCGACCGACGCGCCAGCGCGGCGACGCGCGATCACGTGGAGGAACCGTCCCCAGCTGCGATTGCCCGCTGTCGGCGCGAACGGCAACCACATCGGTTGCTCCGCCATCCAGCCGAACCGGGGCGGCTCGAACGTGGGAGGCATCACTCCGATGATGGTCCACATTTCCCCGTCCATCGACATCCGTCGTCCAACGACCGCTGGATCGGCGCCGAATCGAGTGCGCCACATCGCATCGCTGAGCATCACGACGTTCGCGCCGCCGTTGGTCTCGTCGTCGTCGGCAAAATCGCGACCGAGTGCGGGACGCACGCCGAGGACCCGGAAGAAGGCCGGCGACACCTGCGCCGCGGTGATTCGCTCCGCGGGCGTGCCGGCGATCGTCGCGGGTTTGGGTACCATTGCGGCGATCCCGGCCAACGACGTCGCGCGCGCCCGCCACGCCTCGAACGCGGCGACCGATGCGACGTTGCGATCGGCGCCGCGCGCGGCATTGCGTTCCCACACGGCCGCGAGCTCCGCGGGTCGGGCATACGGCAACGGCCGCAGGAGGATTCCGTGCACCAGGCTGAAGATGGCGCACGCGAATCCGATGCCGAGCGCGAAGGTCAGCACGCCGGCGCCCGCGAACCCGGGATTGCGACGGAGCACGCGCAGGGCATAGACCGCGTCCCGCGCCGCGTCGTCGAGCGGCCGGAAGCCGCTCGCGTCACGCGCATCCTCTTTGTGCCGTTCGATGCCGCCGAAGTCTCGCATCGCCGACCGGCGCGCCTCGTCGGCGCTCATCCCGCGCCGAACGCGTTCGGCGATCTCCGCCTCGATGTGGTACCGCATCTCGTCGTCCATCGCCCGCTCGACGGAACCGCGCCGGAGCATCGCGCGCGCGCGACGCACGAGGCGCACGGGCCACCACGAAGTCGGGTCACGCATACCGAATCACGTGTCGCACCGCCGTCGCGAACGTCTCCCATGCGTCGATTTTCTGGTCGAGCTGCCGGCGGCCCGCCGCGGTCGGCTTGTACAGGGTGATGCGACGCCCTTCGGCGGAGACCCCCGGCTCGCTCGACAGCAGTCCGCGATCGACGAGCCGGTAGAGCGCCGGGTAGAGCGAGCCTTGATTGACCGTGAGGACGTCGCGAGACATGGCCTGAATGCGCTTCGCGATCGCCCATCCGTGCAGCGGTCCAGACGCAAGCGCCTTGAGAATGAGCAGGTCGAGCGTGCCCTGGAGGAGATCGACGTTGGATTCGGTCACCGTGGCCCCATACTATGGCATTCGACAATACGATGCCGACGGTATTGTCGAATGTCAAGGTATGGCCCCGGCAGCCCGTCGACTACGGCGGCGTGCGCACGACACCCCGAATTGCCGCCGTCGTCGCCTGCGCGACGAGGGGCGATGCCCACACCAGACAGGCGGCGATCACGAACGCGAGAGACCTCGCGCGTCGGGCCAGCAAGCAACGCAATGGAATGACCACGTCGCCTCCTCGCTCGCCCTGGATAATGCAACCCGCTCGTCGAGCCTCGTCGCTGCCGGTCCGGCCCGAACACGATACCGGTCCGTGAGCAAATACGAAATGGCACACCGAACATCCGGTGTGCCATTGTCGAGTTTCCCCGGCCGGCTGCGTTTAGTGCGCCGCTGCCAACTCCTCTTCCCGCTCCTTCGCGTGCTCTTCGATCACTTTCTGCGCGACCTCGCCTGGCGCTTCCTCATACCCCTTGAAGTGCCGCTTGTAGAACGCGCGTCCCTGGGTCATCGACTGAATCGAGCTCGCGTAGCCATGCAGCTCCGCCTGCGGCACGACCGCTCGAATCACGGTCCCGGCGTCTCCTGGCTCGGTGCCGAGGATCTGGCCGCGGCGCGACGACAGGTCGCCGAGCACGTCGCCCATGTAATCGTCGGGCGTCGTGATCTCGAGCTCGTCGAGCGGTTCCAGGAGCACCGGCTTGCACTTCGAGGCCACGGCCTTGAACGCGAGAATGCCCGCCATCTTGAACGACATTTCGTTCGAGTCCACCGTGTGATACGACCCGTCGAACACTTCGGCGCGGAAATCGACGAGCGGATATCCGGCGAGCACGCCGCGCACCGCGGCCTCCTGAATTCCCTTGTCCACGGCCGGGATGTACTGCCGCGGAATCGACCCGCCCACGACCTCGTCCACGAACGAGTAGCCGGCGCCACGCGGCTGCGGCGCAAATCTGACCCAGCAATCGCCGAACTGGCCACGGCCGCCGGACTGCTTCTTGTGCCGTCCCTGCCCCTCGCCCTTGCCCCTGATCGTTTCGCGGTATGCGATCTTCGGCTTCGCGATCTCGGCGGTGACGCCGAATTTTCGTTTCAGCTTCGACAGGTTCACCTCGAGATGCCGCTCGCCGAGGCCCGACACGATCGTCTCGTGCGTCTCGGTGTTGAAGTGGACCTCGAACGTCGGGTCCTCGTCGTGCAGGCGGTGCAGCCCCTGGCCGATCTTCTCTTCGTCGGCGCGATTGTGCGCGTGGAGCGCCATGCTGATCTGCACTTCCGGAAAGGTGATCAGCGGCAGCCGCACGGGATGCTGGCGCGTCGACAGCGTGTCGTTCGTGTGCGTGTTGCGAAGCTTGGCGATGCAGCCGATGTCGCCGGCGTGGAGGCGCGGAACCTCGATGCGGTCTTTGCCCTGCGAGATGGAGAGGTGGTTGAGCTTTTCGGCGCCGCTGCGCGTGGCGTTGTAGAGCTCATCGCCGTTGTTGATGGTACCCGAGAACACGCGGAAGAACGTCACTTCGCCGACGTGCGGCTCGGACATGGTCTTGAAGACGTGCGCGGCGACCGGCGCGTCGTCTTTCGCGTGAATCTCGACGGTCTGATCGCCTTCGGCGCCCTTGAACGCGTGCACCTCTTCCATCTCGTACGCGTTCGGCATCAGCTCGACGATGGTCGAGAGCACGGCCTGCGTGCCGTAGTTCAACTCGCTGGAGATGCAGAAGAGCGGGAACAGCTCCATCCGCTTCATCGCCTCCTTCATGCCGGTGATCGCTTCCTCGCGCGAGATCTCGGCGCCCTCGAGGTAGTGCTCGAGCATGGCGTCGTCCGTGGCCGAGATCGACTCGATCAGCTCACTGTAGTAGCGATCGAATTGCTGCTTGGCTTCGGGGGGGATCTCGGTCTCTTCGTACTCGCCGGTCTTCACGCCGCGCTTGAACTGGTGCGCCTTCTTCGTGAAGAGATTCACGACGCCATGGAAGTCCATGCCTTCCCCGATCGGGATCTCGACGGGGATGACCTTGTTCGTGAGGCGCGTCTTGATCTGCTGATAGATGCGATCGAAGTCCGCGTGCTCCTTGTCCATCATGGAGACGATGAACAGCACCGGGTCGCCGCGCCTGACCGCTTCCCGGAACATCCGCTCGGTGCCCGTTTCCACGCCGTGCGTGGCGGGAACGACGCAGAGGGCTCCATCGGCCGCGGCGAGTCCGGCGATGGCGTCGCCCTGAAAATCCAGAAACCCTGGCGTGTCGATCAGATTGATCTTGGTGTCCTGCCACTCGGCGAAGGCGGGACCCAGGTTGATCGAAAAGCCGCGCTCGATCTCTTCGGGATTGTAGTCGGTGAGCGCCGTGCCGTCCTTGACCGACCCATGCCGCTTCGAGCTTCCTGACACGAAGGCGAGCGCATCGACCAGACTGGTCTTCCCGCTCGCCCCGTGTCCCACTACCGCGATGTTTCGGATTTCAGAGCCTTTGTACTCCCTCATAGCGATGGACTCCCGCGCGAAAGGACATTACGGCAGAGTTCCGATGCGCGGAGCTGCGTCGAGCCACGCGCGCAGGGCCTCGTCTTCGACGGAGCTGTCCAGTTTCGCGAGGTTCACGACGATCGCCCGTCCGGAGTTCCGACCGTCGCTGATGCAGGTGAAGATGATGACTTCGCCGGCATGCGCGGCGCTCCATAATCTTCCCCTCTCATCGGCGAAGACCCGCTCCTCGCCGGACGACCGATAGTGCGTGCTCGCGTTGGATACCTTCGTCATACCGTTACCCTGTCTTTGAGAGACTGACGCCGGAACTTGGGGGAGTCAAGGGGAAAACCGGCTTGACATGGCCCGAAAACGCCTGGCGATCTTGGCGCCTGGCGATGGAGAAGTCCAGCGACAGGCTCATGCATTTGAGGCGAGCGGCGGGGGGCGGCGGGCGGCGGGCGGCGAGGCGGCGGTCGGGGCGTGTTCGGAGGAGCGAGTGCGGCGCCATCATTCTCGCTCTGCCAGAGCGACGTACATCTCGCCCTGATACAGGGACGGCCGGCTCGCGACGATCCTTGGCGCCGAGAGTCCAGCGGCGGCGGTCACTGCCGGCAGCGCCGCGATCGGGATCGGATACGGGACCCAGCGATTCGCGGCTCGACGATCGTACTCGACGAACACCACGCGCCCGCCCGGCTTGACCCAGGCGACCAACCGCGAGAGCACGGTTGCTGGATCACTCACATAATGTAGGGAGTTGGCGAAGAGCATGCCGTCGAGGAGCGCGTCGCCCGGCGGATCGAACGGCAGCGAGAAGTCGCCCATCACCGGCGTGACCCTGGCTCGTGCCGTCGGCGCCCACCGTTTCAGCGCGGCGACGGCGTCCGCGTCGCGATCCACGGCGTAGATGTGGCTCTCGGGTCCGAGCAGTTGCGCCAGTGCTTCGGTGAACGTCCCCTCGCCGGCACCGAGGTCGGCCCAGACACCACCACGAGTCGAGATTGCCGGCGAGAGAAGATCGACAGCCTCGCTTGGCGTCATTTCCGGTGGGATGGCATGCAGGTAGGATAGTGCCGCGGTCGAGAGGCGAACTCGCCTCACGGTCGCGTCCAGATCAGCATGACGCCACAGGCAGGACTCGTCGCCGCGGCACTCGATGAGCGCGCAGAGCTCAAGGTCCCCGAAGCCTTGTACTGGACCGGGACTTCCGAGGGTGAGTAGTACTCGATCCCCCCGATCGACGACAGTGTGACGACGTCGAGATCGGGACCTCGCCCGGTATCGTCGAGGAGCTGAACGCCGTCGAGATAGACGGTCGGCCAACACGGCCCGGCGGCGCCGGACAACCCGTGCTCCGTCGACGCGCGATAGCTCATGAGATGCATACCGTTCACGTTGTCGCCGACCACGGTGGCCCCACGAATGTGCCCTTCGATCACGGCTTGCAGCGACGCACCGGGCATCGAATCGATCTGCGCCGCGGTGACGAATTGCCCCAGCCCGCGCTCGCGCCGACTCTCGAATTCGCGAAGCGCCAGCGGAATCGCCGTGCGCGACACGACGACTGGATCGAGCTGCGCGACAGCGGTGTTCATGAGCAGCACGACTTCCAGGCTGTCTTCGCCGCTGACCAGAATCGGCGCGCTGAGCGGCTGATAGCCGAGCCGGCGCGCTTCTACGGTGTAGCGGCCGGGTGGAACGCGCGGGAGTCGCGCTTGGCCCATGCTGTCGGTGTACTGCGTCAGCTCCAGCGGAGCGAGATGAACCTGCACGCCGCGGAGAAATTGGCCGGTCGATCGATCGCCGGCGCCGACGACGACGGTCGTGCGCCCCGCCTGCGGAGACGCGAAGCGGGGCATGAGGATCACTGCCGCTAGACACACGCGCGAAGGGAGTCGCATCGTTGGCTCTCGTCTCTGAGCATGTCATGGCATCGCGCGGAACTCAAGGCGATCGCCGTTCGCCGCTCGCCGCTCGCCTCACGCTGGAGCTGGACAAAACGAACGCGGGGCAGCCCAAGGCTGCCCCGCGTCGTGTTGTCCAGCTCCAGTTCTGACAGATCAGAGTTCTCGTTCAGTCTCCTTCGGTTTCGAATGCGAGGCCGTCTGCCTCTCTGAGCCGCTCGATGACTGTCTCGAGTGGTGCGAACATTGGTGTCGTGAGTCCGACGATCGGGCCGATCGATACGCTGATCGCGCGCCGTGCGCCTTCTGGCCAATCGGGCATCGAGAGCCCGGCAACCAGGCGTCGAATCAGTTGTCCGCACTCCAACAGCAACTGCTTCGCCGTCGAGTGCAACGTCTCGAGCGGGATCTCGAGATCGCGTGTCACCAGCTGCCCGGTTGCATCCCGCCAGGCTGCGTCCCCAACCGCTCCCCGCTCCGGCCACACACCGAGATGTCGGATCGCCTCGGTTCGTCCGTCGTTGGTGCGATGCGACTCGACGGCCGCCGCCAACGCCAACGCCAACGACTCCGGACTTGGTTCCCCGTACAGCGTCACGATGTCTCGCGACGGCCGCTCAGACGAGTGCAACGGCGACGGGACGGAGTTCACATGCGCCAGCACCGGCGAGTGATCGGGGTTCTCCTCGAGCATCACGAGGATGTCCATACCCCCTCCTTGATTTTGACCTGCGCCTGCTTCCCACCCTTCACTACCCCGACGATCGCTGGCGTCCTGGAGTTTCAAAGCTCGGAAGGCGCCAGTACCGCCTTCCTGTCCAAACCCGTTCGGCCAGCAATGTTCCTTGTACAACCGTCGCGTACCGGGTCTGGTCACATCACTGCGCGGATCGCGCTCGTCACGAGGTCGCCGTTTCACGTGGGTGTAAAAAAGCATATCGCATGCCCACTATGAGAGACACCGTGAAAACAACGGCGTACACCACACGGTCGCCCAGCGTCAGCTCGCTTGCGAGGCCGCGGCCCGTCCACCACGCGACGAGCCACGAGACGACGAAGTTCGCGAGGCCGACGGCGAACGCCGTGGCCGCCTGGGCCCCATTCTTCGACCCAACGCGCTCGGCGCCAACGCGCTCGGCGAGCCGCACGCACACCGCGCTCCACACGAACGACGCGATCAGGTGCAGCACGACGCCGACGACGATCGCGCCTCCGCCGGGTGCGCTGCGGCGCGAGAGAGCGATCGCGCTCGCGATCGCGATGAACGGAATGCCCGCGTGCCCCATGCGGTGCCCGATGGCGACGAGCGCGCCTGTCGTCGCCGCCGCGGTGATGGCGCCGACCACCACCGTCGGAGAAAACCGTTGCTCGGGCACGTCACAAAAGAAACGGCGCTCCATCGCGCGCTCAAGTGGTCGGAGTGATCCGATCGCACGCTCGCGAGCCGCTGAATCCCGCCTCGCTGTACAGACCACCAACGAGCAAGCACCAGCGATCGTCTCGTTCGTGACGCTGCAACACTTCTGGCCGCTGCGCACCGAACACATATTGTCCTCCAATGTCCACCATCGCTTCGGCCACCACGATTCTCGTCGTCGAAGACAACGCGAGCCTCGTCGAGCTCCTGCGCAAAGTCCTCGGTGAGCGCGGTTATGACGTCTGCTCGGCCCGAGACGGCGATACCGGTTTGGCGCACGCACTCGAGAACGAGCCCGATCTGGTGATCCTGGACATCGGGCTGCCGCGACGAAACGGTTTCGACGTAGTGCGCGAGCTGCGGCGCCATGGCGTCGACGCTCCGACGCTCATCCTGAGCGCGCGCGCCGACGTGGCCGATCGAATCAACGGCCTCGAGCTCGGCGCGGACGACTATCTGACCAAGCCGTTCGACACCGACGAGCTGGTCGCGCGCATCCGCGCGCTCCTGCGGCGCTCGACGGGCCGGCACCGCACCTGTCCGTTGCGCGTCGGGGACCTCACCCTGAATCCGCAGACGCGCGAGGTCTACCGCGGGGATCGCCGGATCGTGCTCACCCAGCGGGAGTTCTCGCTGCTCGAGCTCCTCATGCACAACGCCGGGACGCCGCTGTCTCGCTCGACCATCGCCCAGCGGATCTGGAAGCAGACGCCGATCGACCTGGACGAGACCAACATCGTGGATGTGTACGTCGCGTATCTGCGGAGGAAGCTCGACGCGGTGATGGAACGACCCATGGTGCACACCGTGCGCGGCGTCGGCTACGTGCTCCGGGCCTGAACCGCTCAGAATCCGTAGAGGAATCGCCCACGGTAATTCGGAATGGTCACCATGTCCCGGACGGCACTCGGCAGCAGGGCGACCTGCCCCGTGCTCAGCGTGCTTCGGAGAAAGGGCGCCTCCTCGTAGATCGCGGCCCAGATCTGATCTCCGGTCGCGCTCACCAGCCGGGCTGCCTCCTTGACACTGAAATCAGTCGGCAAGGCGACAAGATGCGCGGCGAGCGCGCCGAACAGCGTGTCCGCACGTGCCCTCATCGACAACTGCTCCCGCTGCAAGGCTTCCACCTGCGAGCGCGACAGCGCGAGCGAGTCCGCCATGCGAAGGAGTACGGCGTACAAGTCCGAGTACCCGTTGCTGCCGGCGTGCATGAATCGAGACTTGATCGTGTCGACCGGCGCGCGCGTGCCCGCGAGCCTCGGGCGAATGCGGAGGTTCAATTCGACCTGCTGCTCTAGGGCGGAGTGGCCCAGGTCGAGCTGCACATCCAATGAAATTCGAAACGGGGTGCGACGCGTCGTCATGGCCGGATTCGTCGATCCGAAGCGAGGATTGACCTGATAGAGAAAGCGTCGCGCGATGGGGTCGAAGCCACGAACCTGGTAGAGGATCGGGTCCGGCAGCGGGAACACTCCCCAGCCTCGCATGCCGGATTCACCGTGCAGCAAGCGATCGATGCCGCCGAGGACGTTGGCGAAGCTCAAGAAGACACGGGCGCGCCCCCCGCTGCGAGGAATCTGATAGAACGCCAAATTCGCGTTCATGGTCGCGCTCCATGGACCGATACAACTGGCGCGAGCGACGATCCGACCGAGTTGGCGAGAGAGGCAATCCCTCGCACCCTCCGGTGCCGCGGCGAGCAGCGCTCGAAGGCTCGGCCCGATGGAGTCCATGGTGGTCGACGGATCGAAAACGAACGCGCGGTCGTTCGCGAGGCCATCGCCGTTGATGTCGCTCGAGACGAGCGGTGTGTATCTGAATCCGGACGCGGCGCGAAAAGCGAGCGATGAGCCGACGTCGCCTCCGTGAAAGTTGCGCGCCAACTGCAGAATCAACTGATGGCGCGGGGTGAATGCGCTCGGGCTCCAGTCGATGGCTCGCGGATCTCCGGCTGTGTTCTGGTCGAAGCCGCGTGCCTGAACCCGAGTGGCCGCGAACGTGTAGCCGAGCGTGACGATCCCCGCGCCGAGGCGAAGATTAGGAATCGCATAAACCGTGAGCTGGCGCGCGTCCCCTCGCAGGTCGCTGACTCGGTCACCGACTCGTCCAAAGGACGCGGCCGAGCGGGCGTCCACCGGCGACACGGCACCCGTGCTCGGTACGACGGCGTCCGCGCTCACGAACACGGGACGATTCCCCTCGCTCTGCAACGTGAATCGTCGAACGCCGGCAAAGTTGAGATCGACAGTGGTCGCTTGATGGAGATTGAGGGAGTATGTGGCGTCGATCGCGACGTAGCTCCCGAGAAAGTCGGACGACGTCCAGCCCAGGTTGGCTCGCCAGCTTTCCGGCGGCTTGTAGCCACGATCGACGAGGGCGACCGCGCGGGCGGTGTCGGCCAGCGAGACAGTGCCGCTCGCGCACGCACTCGGAATGGTCGAGGGATCAGCGGCATACGCCGACCATTGAGGGACGGGCGCGGCCGATCCAGTGCAGAGGAGTTGCCGCGCCGACCCGGGTAGGCCGGTGTTGGAAAGACCATCTGCGAGCAACGTTGGCTGTACGAGAGCCCGAAATCGCCCGACGCCACCCCGGATCTGCGCGAGTCCCTTGTAGACAATCGCGTTGCCGGTGCTCGCGCTGAGAAACCCGGTGCTTGGCGTGTACTTCCACACGAAACCGAGCCGCGGACTCAGAGCGACGCGGGTAGGCGCTTCGTCCGTCCGCGCGCCAAACAGGCGGTTCACTTCGGGGTTGTAGGCGGGCGCTCGAGTGAACGCGTTCGCTTCCGCGCGAACACCGCCGGTGATCGTCAGTCGAGTGGCAATCCAGCTTCCGGCGAGCGCGGCTGCGCCGGTCCACTCGCGGCCTGACCGATTCGGTGGATCGAGCGTGCGTGAAAAGCTCGCCGGCCGGCCCACCGCCAGATCCGCGAGCGACGCGTACGTGAACGTGCCCAAGCGATTCGCGGCAACCTCCTGATCGTAGTCATCGACGCGGGACTGCACGTACAGCTTGAATGGAAGCGACTGGTGCGCGTTGAGCAGCCAGTCGATTTGATCGATCGTCTCCCACGTCCACGCACGATTGTTCGTCGCCAACGCGCTGTTGCCGCCGAAGCTGAGCGAGCCGAGTCCGACGCCGCCGCCGTCGAACTGCGAGGCGATTCGCACCGTCCCGCCCGGTAGATCGGCGTATGGCTTCGCGTTCGCGCTGTTGAGAGTCAGCCCCGAGGTCAGCTCATGGACATAGTCGCCGTTGCGGCCGAAATAGCGCGAATAGAGAACCTGCCCCCCGATCGAGGCGTTGATGGTTTTCCCCGTGAAGGACGGCGCGACCACGGGTCCGAGGCCAACGGCTTGCGAGGCGCTGTATCGCCCGAACGTCGTGAACGCGAGCGTCGACGCGGGTGGCCCATTCGCCGGGGCCGGCGCGGGTGCTCGGTCGACCCGCTCGACAAACGAGATCGTCGATGTCACACGTTGCGCCGGAACACCCTCGATGCCCAGCGGTACGCCCATGCCACTCAACAGCGCGACGAGTCGCCGGCTGGAGTCCGCCGCGACGCCCGATCTCGCCAGCGCCGGTGCATCGGCGTCGGCGAGCGACGACACGCTGGCAACTTGGCGGGCGACGTGTATGCCGAAATTGTAGAATACTCGATCGAGTGCGTAGGCGCCGGTCCCTCCTTCGTCGAGCGCGACGTTCGTGTAGGTCTGCCCGAGGCGTCCGGCGACCGGATCGGCGAACTGAAGCTGCGGCGCATCGAGGGTCATGTGGCCACGACGGCGAGTGACGTTGCCGCCCGGTCCAAGGGTCGTCGACGACTGCACACCCCCGAATCCACCGATCGTCGGATCCCACGGCGACGTTCGAAATCGCGTCGTCGTCGCCGCATCTCGCGGGACGTCGGTTCCGGCGAACGAGAGACCATTGAGTAGCGCCGAGTTGTTCTCTCCACCCAGCCCGAATGCCGACACGGTGCCGGGAATCGCCGAGAGACCGGGAATCAGCGACGCCATGGCGTCGAGATTGCCGAGCACATCAGGGGGCAGTGCACCGCTGACACCATCCACCGACTTGTCGTTTGCCTCGGTGCCGTTCCCGGCGTCGGCTCCCAGCGAGCGCGTCGGCCGCGCACGGCGCGCCTCCACGCGAACGGTGGGAACCTGCGTCACCAATCGCATGAGGCGCGCGTTCACGACAGCGACGCTGTCGTTCGCTGCGATCGCAACACGCCGGCGGAACACCTGTCGTCCGGGCGTGCGGATCAGGAGCACATACTCGCCGGTGGGGCGCGGAACCGAGACACGATACAGCCCGGCCGAGTCGGACAACCCGCTTGCGACGTCCGCACTCGGGACTGACGTGACGATGATGTCCGCCGCGGGAATCGCGACACCGCTGTCTGTCGTGACGCGTCCCTGGATGACGTGAGTGCGAGCTTGCGCCGCGACGGCGGCGGGGAGGCACGAAAAGAGCCACACGAGGACTATGCGGCAGCGCGCGAAAGAGGTGCTCATCACAGTTCTTGTGGCTTGGAGGAGGGTGACGCTCCAGCCGAGACGCTGCGCCGCGCCTTTGCCGGCGTTTACAATCGTCCGGAACATCTGGTTTCGCAAGCGCCATGGGTCTACGCCGGCGTTGCATAGATTAGAACATTCTCATGTTTCGTACGGTGTTTGTTCTCGATTGCTAACGGGGGCACGATAGTCATATTGGGCGAGTTTCGCGTATCGACTGGAGGGCGCCGGACGTGTACTCGCGCCTTGGGCTCAGCGTGCCAGCAATCAAACGTTGGACAGCTTTCGCGGTTGCTTGCCTCCTCGGCGGCGGGGCGACCGACGTGTTTCGGAATTCAGGTCGTGCCTCTGAACCGCGGCCCCAAAGTCCGCTTGGCGATACGCTTCCATGGCTCAGGCTGCAGAGCGTAAGCGGCGAAACGGTGAGCTTGCACGATCGGCTTCGCGGCCATGCAGCGCTCATCTACGTGGTGAACGAGGCGGAGTGTGCGAGCTGCTCCAACCTTTCGCTCGAATTTCGAATCATCGCCAAGGAAGCGCCTGCCGTGGAACCACTCGTTATCGGCAGCGGCGGATCGGCGAGTTCGTTCGCGCCCTATCTGGAACGGATGGATCTGCAGCTGCGGCGCTGATCGACGAGCGCCGGCTTCTCGAGGCGGGTTGTCGTCGGAACCGGTCGCGGTGTTGGTCGACTCTTCCGGGCGCGTTGTCGGCGATGTGCGATCGACATCGAAGGCGGCGCAATTCCCAATGGGGCGCATTCTCTACGACCTGGCGGCTATTCTCGGCCCGCCGCACACCGATCCACCAAGGCCGAGGTTGAAAGACTCTTCACTTTCCATCAGGAGGTAGGTCATGACCGGTCGAAGACTTTGGGCTCGACGAAAACTGCTCGCCCTGGGCGTCATGCTGGCGATGCCAGTTGCCTTCACACTCGCGGCACAGATCGGCTCGGCATCCGGCTACAGCGTTGCGACTGGAATCAATGGCGAGCCGGTCTGCAATCCCGATGGTGCAGACATTGTCCGAATGATGTTCGCTTGAATCGAAGAACAGAAAACGCGAGAAGGTTCGAATATCACCCCATCCGCTTCGGAGCGCGACGATGAACACGAACAGACTTTGGGCTCGACGAAAACTGCTGGCCCTGGGCGTCATGCTGGCGGTGCCAGTTGCCTTCACACTCGCCGCACAGATCGGCTCGGCATCCGGTTACAACGTTGCGACCGGTATCAACGGCGAGCCGGTCTGTAATCCGGGTGGTGCGGACGATTGCCCGGAGTGAGGACGGAGGCGCTAGTGACCGACCCAGCACTTGAAGAGGAGCGAGCCGCGACGGAACGCGGCTCGCTTCGGCTACTCTTGAGACTCGCCGCGTTACTGCTGTTGAATGCCTGTGCGTCTCCTGCGCGGCGCGACCGCTACCTCTAGCCAGCCATTTGAGGAGGTCTTTCGCCCAGTCTCAGCGGTTTCGCTGCGCGAGCGAGACTCAGCCGCCTTTGCGTTCGCGGGGATCGTGACCCAGGACAGAGTCTTTGTCCTCGACCCCGAGCGAGGGGAGCTCAAGGCATACCGGCGCGCTGACGGATCTCTGATCGATACGCCCGGCCCGCTGGGTGACGGGTTCGGCGAGCTACGGCATCCGATCGCCGTCGCTCGCTTGGATTCCGGTCGATTCGTCGTTTATGACGACAAACGAGACGTCATCTCATTTCGTGATTCGTTGGGGCGAGCGCAGACAGAAGCCGTGATCCCGCACGGGGCGTTCGGCGGCGTTGTGGCATTGCCTGACCGTCGACGGATTCTCTTGCCCGGTGCATTCATCAAGCCGACCGCCGCGTCTGCGGGCCATGATCTCCACGAGATCGATTATGATGGACGCCGGACGGCTGACTATGGTGAACCGAGAAAACCCGCGTCCGAGTGGGAGCGAAAGTTCAATGCGGAATTTGCGGCGGTCTCACAAGGTAGGACAATTGTCTCTGGAACCATGAACTCCAGTTCGCTCCGGTTGCGCGATCTCTCGACGGCGGCGGAACGTTGGATCGACGTCGCACCAGGCTGGTGGCGTCTCGAGTGGCCATCCGATGCGTTGCTGCGACGTGGGGCGACTCGACAGACGGTGGCTGATCGAATCCGGGCGTGGGGGCGTCAGAACCGTCTGATGAACGGCGTCTTTCCGCTATCGGACGGACGTCTGGTGGTTCGATACCAGGCCTACGCCCCGCTCGGCACGCGATTATTCTACTACGTAGTCGCCGATACCATGGGACGAGCGCTGGCGATCACACACGCGACGCACGCGAACGTCCTCGAGGCCCGCGGCGACACGCTCTTTTGGCTCGGGACGAACTCGGACGGTTCGCGCTCGTTCGGTGTCGCTCTGGCGGATTCGCGCTAAGCCGAACGTTAGTCGACGGGCGCTTTCGTTCGCGTTCGGTTGGTTCCATAATGCGCGCAGAAGTCGGCGAAGACCGTCCGATCACTCGGTGAAAATAGCGTCGCGAGCCGACTACTGAGGTTGCTGGTCGACGACGGGCGGCGGCCCTGCGACGCAATCCGGATTGTCGGGCGACGGATCGCAGGCCAGTCCGGTCGCGACGTTGTAGCCGCTGAAGTGCTTGACGCGGCGCCACACGATGCCCGGTCGTGAGGTTGACGTGCGTCACCAGGCTCGGATCGAGTCGCGGCGTCCGTCACGATCGGCGCACCGAGGTTCGGGATGTAGTACATCCCGAAGAAGCGCAACGAAGACGGGTGCGACGCGAAGTAGCCGGCGGCCGATCGTGAGGACGCTCGAGTACAGCGATGTGGACAGTGTGACCTGCGCGTCGGGATTGAAGCGAAGATCAGGCGAGAAATCCACCACCGGGCCGTTCGCCGAGAATCCGTACGTCGCGGTAACGGTGATCGACTCGTCGCTGCCAAGCGTCGTGCACGGCGAGTCCCACGTTCCCGGCCCATACGAGCTGCTCAGCGAACACACACCGTTGGCGGGAACGTTGAGCGTGTACGTGCCATCGCCGATCCGGTACGTTCCGCCCCTGGACGTGAGCGAGAACGTGGTCGTGCGATAAGCCCCAGAATCGCGACGACGAGTTCACGTCGAGCGACGGTCGGTCGGTAGGGCTCGCAAGGCGCGCGTCTCCCGCACGCGGACCAGTGGCCGCGTCGGAGCACGCGGCGAGTACGGCAGCCACGGCGACAAGAGCTGCGTGTCTGTATGGACGCATCGATGCCTTGTGTTTTGACTTGCGCTCTCAGCCCAATATGACGACGGAAAGCGCTTGGAAGATACCAGGGATCAGTTATCTAGCGCCACCCACAACACCCCGTCTGTGAGGCGTGTCACCTATGGGGCCAGGGCTTCGTAACGCCGTGTCATTTCAGCGTATCCGAGCTGCCTGACCCGGTCCCGGTAGCTCAGGATCGACGACCGCACGCCATCGGAATTGAATCGAACCAATGCGTCGGCGCATGCGACGGTTAGCCAGGCCGCATTGTAAACATCCGACGATTCCGCCAGTGAGATCGCCGACGCAAACCGGCCGAAGGCTTCGGTTGGACGGCCGTCCGCCACCAGCAGACGGATCGACCAGCGCCTCGACGATCTCGCGTCCTTGGTACCATTCCGTTCGGTCCCGGACCCGCGGGTCGAGGTCCCGAAGCAGCCGATCGAGCCTGGTCCACGCGGCCGAGCTCGAGCGCACAGAGCCCCGCGCCCGCGGTCGCGCCGATCTCGATGTCCGACTGCCCGATGCGCTGCGCTAGCGGAATCGTCGCTTCGTACAGCTCCGACGCGGACTCCCATTGGCCGAGCTCGCGCTCGACGTGCGCCATGTTGAACAGCGCGGCGAGCTGATACTCGCTGTGCTTCACTGTCGCGAACAGCGCGAGCGCTTCGACGAACAGCTCGCGCGCCCGATCGTATTCGCCGCACTTCTGCGACAGCACGCCGAGGTTCAGCGCGGCGACACCCCACAGATCCGGCATTCCGCCCGATCGCGCGACCGCGATCGCGCGCCCATACGCATCGAACGCTTCATCCAGCCGCGACTCGAACTGCGCCGCGATGCCGAGATTGCCGTGAACTCCGAGCCTGGCCGCGGACGTCGCCGATGCTCTCGTAGAGTGCGAGCGCCTGCGCGTACGTCGGCGTACGCGCGCCCCGGCGCCTCGCTCAGACGCGTGGTGCCGAGGCGAGTTGAGCGCGTCCCCGATCAACGACGCGATCACCGATCTTCTCGGCCATCGCGACGCCTTCGCTCGCGATTCGCTCCGCCGTGCGCTGATCGCCGAGCCGGCCGTATGTCTGCGACGTCGCGAGAAGAATCGCCACGCGCTCGCGATCGAAGCCGAGGCCGCTCGCTTCCGCGTCGAGCGCGATCAGCGCGTCGAGCGTTTTGCGCGCCGGCTGGCCCAGCTCGATGCGCGCCCGCTCTCGCATCCGCCTGAGCGTCAGCGCGCGCCGCTCGTCGCCCTGGCCGCCGAACCACTCGATCGCGAGGTCGCACAGCTCTTCGACCTCATCGAAGCGGCCACCGGTCTCCGCGACGTGCGCGAGCGCGACACGAATCTCCGCGAGGTCGCCCGGCGTCGTCGCGTTTCGGGCCGCGATCCGCAGATACAGTCCCGCCGCGCCCGGCGCGTAGAGGCGCTCCGCACTGCGCGCCGCCGCCTGCGCCGCTCGATACGCGTCGGACGGCTCATCCGCGGCGTCGTAGTGGAGCGCGATCTCTCCGGTTCGGTCCGGGTGCCGCCGCTCGAGCGCGAGCGCGACGCGCGCGTGCAGCTGCCGCACCCGATCGCGCGGCGTCGCGTCCAGCAGCACGTCGGCGATCTCGTCGTGGGCGAACGCGAACGCGCCAAGCTTTCGCTGGAAGGTCGGACGAAGCAGACCGGCGGTCGTGGCCTCCGAGATCGCCAGCTTCACGACCGCCTCGCTGCCGGCGCTCGCCGCAACCAGCAACCCGACGTCGAACTCGCGGCCGACCATCGCCGCCGTGACGAGGATCGCCTGCGTGCTCGAGGAGAATTGGCTCAGCCGCTGCGCGATGAGCTCCTCGCGGCTCGCCGGCACGCGCAGCTCGGACACCGGACTCCACTCCCACCGGCTGCCGTTGTGCCAGATGGCTCCGTTCTCCGATAACGCGCGCAGGAGCTGCGCGATGAACAGCGGATTGCCTTCGGTGTGCCGGTAGAGAAACGCGAGCAGCTCGCGACCGACCTGCTGCTGGTGGAACGCCGCCTCCAGCCACTGCTTCACCTCGTCGCGCGTCAGGCGCGACAACGTGACCTCGCGCGTGATCTCGTGACGCGCGAGCATCTGCCGGTACGACGAGGTGTCGTACGTCGCGTCCGGACGGTGCGCGAGACAGATGAGGATGCGATCGGTGTCGAGCTGCGACAGGAGATGCTCGAGCGCGTCCCACGACGTGGAGTCGGCCCATTGCATCTCGTCCAACACGAGGACCAGCGGACGCTCGACGGCGAGCGCGCGGAAGAAGTCCGCCAGCTCGCCCACGAGCCGGTACTGGCTGCCGGTCGGCAGCGCGTCTCGCGGGCCGGTGCTCAACGCCGGCTCCAGGTGCGGCAGCTCCTTCCACTCTCGGCGCGGCGACGTCGGAAAGCGGTGCGTCGCTTTGAGCAACCCGCTCCACACGCCGTACGGCGCGCGCACCGCGAGATTCGTCGACGACGCCATCGCGAACAGCCCGCCGCGCAGGCGCACCTCGGATTCGAGCTGGCGCGACAGCGACGCCGTTCCCGTTCCCGTTTCGCCGAACACCGAGACCACGCGCGGCTGTCCGGCACATGCTTCGTCGAGCCAGCGCGTGAGCGAGGCAAGCTCCTGCACGCGTCCCGCGAACCGCTCGATCGAGAGCGGCCGGTGCAGCGCGTCGTGATGCGGCAGCGGCGCCGCGAGCGAACCGTCGCGCCCTTGGGCTTCGACGCGTCGCAGCGCCGACGTCGCCGCCGCCAGCGCCGAGTCGTACGTCGTGCCATGCTCGGGCGCGGCCGCGGCGCCGACGGAGATCGTCATCGGGCCCAACCCGTCGCCGAATACGTGGCTTCGCACGAGGGCGCAGATCCGCTCGCCCGCGGAACGTCCGTCGTCCGCGGTCGCACCCACCAACACCATCACGAGCTGGTCGCCGACCTGGCACACGCTATCGTCCGACCGGAGCATGTGCCGGACGATCTCCGCGAGCGCGCCGATCCTGGAATCGGTCGACGGCGCGGTCGGCGCCGCGGCGCCTCCCGGATCGACGTCACAGACGAGCACCGCGACGGGCCGCTTCGGGGCGGCGCCCGTCACCGCGGCCTGAGCCGCGGCCACGAACTCGTCTGGGGACCTGTAAAAATGTGGCACAGCGCGCTGGGGCTCGGCTCGTAAGATGCTGTCGGACAGTCGCTTCGCGGCAGCGGATCGTCAACCCATCGGGCCGGAAAAACAGCCCGGAACGGCGGCTCGGCCCGCCTTAGTTAACGACCCTGTGATCCGGGGCGTCTACTGGTTACCAGGATCAATCACTCCGATACGAGTGCCGTCATGCGGACCATCGCCATCGTCGTTCCAGCCTTCGCCATCGTGGCCGTTGCGGCCACCGCGCCGCAGCAGCAGTCGCCGCGGCAATCCGGCGAGCTGCTTCCCGACGAGCAGATTCAGCAAGTGCTCAACCGCCTGACGTTCGGCGCCCGCCCAGGTGACGCCGAGCGTGTGCGCGCGATGGGCATCGACAAATGGATCGACCTGCAGCTGCACCCGGAGCGCATCGACGACGGCGCGGCCGAGCAGCTCATGAGCAAATACTCGATCTTCGCGATGAAGACGCAGGACGTCGTCCGCGACTACACCGCGCTTCAGCAGGCGCAGCGCCAGGCGAAGAAAGCGGCCGGCAACGACACGACGATGGACAAGCAGGACATTCGCCGTGAGGTGCGCGCCGACAATCCCAAGCTCGCCCAGGCCGCCGTCAAAGCGCAGCAGCTCGTCGGCCAGGTACAGTCCGCGTCGCTCGCGCGCGCCGTCGTGTCGGAGCGCCAGCTGAACGAAGTGATGGTCGACTTCTGGGAGAATCACTTCAGCGTCTTCGCCGGCAAGGGACAGACGCGACTCTATCTCGCGCAGTACGATCGCGACGTCATTCGCCCGCACGCGCTCGGCAAGTTCCGCGATTTGCTCGGCGCCGTGGCGAAGAGTCCCGCGATGCTCTTTTTCCTCGACAACTGGGAGAGCGTGGCCGACAGCACGCATCCCACGCTGGCGCAGCGCGGCGGCCGTCCGGGTCGCGTGGCGTTCGGTCGCGGTCGAGGGATTTTCCGTCCCGAGCAGCAGCTGCCGCCGGCGGCGCGCGAACGACTCATGAACGCGACGCCGGAAGAGCGGCAGCAGATCATGGAAAGGCTCGCCAAGCAGCCGAAGCGCGGACTCAACGAGAACTACGCGCGCGAGCTGATGGAGCTACACACACTGGGCGTCGACGGCGGCTACACACAGAAGGACGTGCAGGAAGTCGCCAGAGCTCTCACTGGTTGGACCTTCAACAGACAGAGCGGCGAGTTCCAGTTCAATCCGCTCACGCACGACGCGGGCGAGAAGCTGATTCTCGGGAAGAAATTCCCGGCCGGCCACGGGATCGAGGAGGGCGAGCAGGTGCTCGACCTCGTCGCCCGCGCTCCGCAGACCGCGCACTTCATCACGACCAAGCTGGCGCGCCACTTCGTCTCGGATGAGCCCCCCAAGGCGCTCGTCGACCGGTGCGCTAATACTTTCTCGACGAGTGACGGCGACATCCGTGAGACGGTCCGCTGTATCGTGACGTCGCCAGAGTTCTTCAGCCGTGACGCGTATCGCGCGAAAGTGAAGACGCCGTTCGAGGTCGTCGCCTCCGCGCTTCGCGTCGTGAACGCGCAGCCGGACGAGACGCCGCGGACCGCGCAGATCGTCTCGCGGCTCGGGCAGCCGATCTTCGGCCGCCAGACGCCCGACGGCTGGCCCGATCGCGGCGACGCGTGGATGAACACCGGCGCGATCCTCAATCGCATCAACTTCGGCTTGAGCATCGCGGCGGGTCAGCTGCCCGGCGCGTCGCTTCGAAATTGGCCGAGCTACGCGACGGTGAGCACGATGCCGCGCGCGCAGCAGGTGGACAGCGTGGTGAAATCGATGCTCGGCGGGCAGGTGTCGGCCGAGACGCGGCAGGTGCTCATGAGCGGCGAGAATCCGATGCTCAAGGGTGGACCGGCCAACGACGCGAATGGAATGATTTCGGCGGACGACATGGACGGCCGGGGCGCGCGTCCGACGGCGAAGGACAACGGCGGAAAAGGCTTCCCGCGGGGACGCGGAGCGCAGATTCCGGGGTTTGGCCGGCCGGTGGATTTGAAGGGGTTGCCGCAGGTGGTTGGGTTGGCGCTTGGGGCGCCGGAGTTTCAACGACGGTAGCTGTCATCCTACGCCGCGCTTCGCGCGGCGTAGGATCTACTCTCACTAATCCGAACACCGACGGGTGAGAGGAGTTGAACGAAGGAAGGTTCGAACTAGTGAAGGAACTAGTGAAGGTAGATCCCACGCTCGCTTCGCTCGCATGGGATGACAGCGTAGGATCTACTCTCACTAATCCGAACACCGACGGGTGAGAGGAGTTGAACGAAGGAAGGTTCGAACTAGTGAAGGTAGATCCCACGCTCGCTTCGCTCGCATGGGATGACAGCGTAGGATCTACTCTCACTGATCCGAACACCGACGGGTGAGAGGAGTTGAACGAAGGAAGGTTCGAACTAGTGAAGGTAGATCCCACGCTCGCTTCGCTCGCATGGGATGACAGCGTAGGATCTACTCTCACCAATCCGAACATCGGCGGGTGAGAGGAGTCGTACAAAGGAAAGTTCGAATTGGTGCGAGTAGATCCTCTGCTCGCTTCGCTCGCGAGGATGACAATGAATCGACGCGTATTCATGAAATCGGGCGCAATGGCGCTGGCCACGATGGGCCTCAACCCGTCGTTCCTCCGCCGCACCGTGTTCGCGCAGGACCTGCTCAAGGGCGCCGCACTGAACGGCAACTCACGCGGCAAGGTGCTGGTCGTGCTCTTCCAGCGTGGCGCCGCCGATGCCCTCAACGTCGTCGTGCCGCATGGCGAGAAGGCGTACTACAACATGCGCCCCACGATCGCCATCCCGCGCCCCGGCGCGCCCAACTCGGCGATCGATCTCGACGGCTTCTTCGGCCTGCATCCGTCGTTGTCCCCGTTCAAGCGGCTGTGGGACGACGGCATCCTCACGACCGTGCACGCCGTCGGCAGTCCGAGCAACACGCGCTCGCACTTCGATGCGCAGGACTACATGGAAAGCGGCACGCCCGACAACAAGGGCACGCGCGACGGCTGGCTCAACCGCTATCTCGCCGTGAAGGGCACGTGCGACGAGTGCCACCTCGACGCGCACGCGACACAGGCGGGCGCGGCGAAGTCGTCCCCGTTCCAGGCCGTGTCGATGACGCCGCAGACGCCGCGCATTCTCGAGGGCGGCGCGCCGAGCGTGTCGATGAACAGCCTCGACGAGTTCACGATCCGCACGAACGGCACGCAGGCCGAGCGCATCGAAGCGCTCTATCGTACGGGCAGCGCGGACGTCGTGCACGCCGCGGGCGGCGAGATGTTCGAGGCGATGAAGATCCTCAAAGCCGCGAACCCGCAACAGTACATGGCGCAGAACGGCGCGGACTATCCGCGGTCGCCGTTCGGCCAGCACCTCAGGCAGATCGCGCAGCTCATCAAGGCCGACGTCGGCCTCGAGATCGCGTTCGCCGACGTGGGCGGGTGGGACACGCACGTCAACCAGGGCGGCTCGACGGGTCAGCTCGCGCAGCGGCTCGACGATTTCTCGAAGTCGATCGCCGCGCTCACGCAGGACCTCGGCAACCGGATGGCCGACGTCACGATCCTCACGATGTCGGAGTTCGGCCGCACGGCGCGCCAGAACGGCAACGGCGGCACCGACCACGGCCACGCGACGTCGATGTTCATCATCGGCGGCGACGTGAAGGGCAAGAAGGTCCACGGCAAATGGCCGGGCCTCGAGCCGGAGCAGCTGAACGAGGGGCGCGACCTCGCACTGACGACGGACTTCCGATCAGTGTTCTCGGAAGTCGCATTCAAGCACCTTGGCGCCGCGAAGATGGACGCAGTGTTCCCGGGCTTCAAAGGCGACCAGGGAAACTGGGTCGGAGTCTTGTAGGAGGAGGCTGGACCTAGCGAATGACTTCGAAAGCGCTCGAGGGCACTCTCGCCAGAGTGGCGAGGTCGTCATCGCTCCACCGCGAATCCGGCGCACCGCTGACGAACCAGCCCGATCCGTTGTCCGCCACGAACATGCCATACTTCTTCATCGCGCGCAGAATGGCGCGCACGGGCGGCGAAAAGTTCGTCGTGTCGAAGCTGGCCTTGAGCCGCACACGCATGCCCATCGACGGCAGGGCGCTGCTCGTGTCGCTGCTCGCGTAGTGCCGCGCGGGTGAGACGTACGCCTTGCGCGTCTTCGGGCAGGTGAAGCGCAGCGCGTGGTTGATCGATCCGGCTTCGACCGCTTCGTCGTACCGCACGAGGCCGGGGAAGATCGGGAGGCCGGCCGCGTCGGCCGACGTCCACCCGGCCGGCCGCAGCGCATTCGAGTTGAGATCGAACACCGCGCCCGATCCGGCGTGCCAGCTCGCGCCGCCGTTCTGTGGATGCGCATCGTAGAGCTCGTAGAGCTTCCACGCGTCGACGTCGACGACGAGCACGTGCCGGTCGCCGTCGGAGTTGGATCCGCCCTCGATCGGCGCATTCGACGGAACGGGATACGGCCCCGGATCGCTCTCGTCGTCGTAGTCGAACGTCACCGGGACACGCGCCTGACCCGAGTGAACGACCACATACGGAATGCCGTTGGGCGCGCCGCCGTAGACGGTGCCGAAATCCGGATGGAGGTTCTTGACGCCGCACGACGCGATCAGTGTCGACGACTTGGGGTCGACCGCGGCGGTGCTGACATCGGTGTTCCACGGATTGTCGGCCGGAAATGGCCGGCGCCCGTTGAGCGAACCTCCGCCGGTCGTCGGATTACCGGTTGGGCCGGTCGTCGTGCCACTGCCGGGATCATTCCCGGCGCCACTCGTGGTGCCTCCGGGCTCACTCGCCGAGCTGCATGCGAGCGCGACGGTAAGCGCCGAGAGAAAAAGGGCCGTTCGTTTCATGCGGGGAGAATCGCACACTTGGCCTCGTGCGACTGTGTCGTTCGTCACCCCACGTGCGTGATTCCCTGTGTCACGGCCGCGAAGAGGCTCGTTGCGTTCTGACATCTGAGCCTCAGACGCGAGTCTTGACAACTAGGTGTACTATCTCACATAGTACACCATGCTTCCGTTTGCCGTCACGATCAAGCCGGGCGAGTCGCCCTACCGCCAAATCGTCTACGCGGCGACGAAAGCCATCGTGTCCGGCGACCTCGCCCCCGGCGCCGCGTTCCCCTCGGTCCGCGAGCTGAGCCAGGCGCTCAAGATCAACCCCAACACGGCGCAGAAGGTCGTCGCGGAGCTCATTCGCGACGGCATGCTCGAAGTCCGTCCGGGCATCGGAACCGTCGTCGGCAACGGCCGACGGGCGTCGGCGGCCGAGCGCCGGCTCCTGCTGTCCGGGGACGTCGAGCAGCTCGTCGTCGAAGCCAAGCGCCTCGGCCTCGAGCGCGACGACGTTCTCGGCGCCGTCGGCGCGCGGTGGACGGAGCTGTTCGGCGACGACGACGGCGCGAAGACGCGCTGACCACTCATGACTCTGCACTCCATCAACCGCAGGAGCCCGCCCATGACGGTGCTCGAAGTCGGCAACCTCACGTATCGCTATGGCCGCCACGTCGCGCTCGCCGGCGTCGACCTCGCGGTGCCCGAGGGCGCGCTGTACGCGCTGCTCGGACCGAACGGATCCGGCAAAACGACGCTGCTGCAAATCGTAATGGGCCTGCGCCGCCCACACAGCGGCAGCGTGCGCGTCCTTGGCGTCGACAGCACCGCGCTGACGTGGCGCGATCGCGCGTCGATCGCCTACGTCGCCGAAGGCCAGCCGCTGCCCGACTGGATGCGCCTCGAGCAATTGGAAGCGTACGTCGCGCCGCTGTATCCGACCTGGGACCGCGCCCTCGCGCGCGATCTGCGCGAACGATTCGAGCTCGATCCGACGCGGAAGATCCGCGCGCTCTCGCGCGGCGAGCGGATGAAGGCGGCGCTGCTCTGCGCGCTCGCGCCGCGGCCACGCCTGCTCGTGATGGACGAACCGTTCACGGGAATGGACGCGTTGGTGAAGGACGAGCTCGTGCGCGGCCTGCTCGCATCGGCCGGCAGCGAAGGCTGGACGGTTCTCCTCTGCTCGCACGACATCGGCGAGCTCGAGCTCCTCGCCGACCATGTCGGCTTTCTCGACCACGGCCGCATGAAGCTGTCGGAGCCGATGGAGGTGATGCGCCGGCGGTTCAAGCACGTCGACGTCCTCCTCAGCGAGACGCCGGCGAATTGGTCGGCGCCGAGCGACTGGCTGTCCGTGGCGCACGCGGGCCAGCATCTGAGTTTCCTGATGATGCACGAGGCGGGCGATCCCGCGGAACACGCGGTCGCGGCGACATTGCCGAGCGCGGCGCGCATCGACGTCCGCGACGCGACGCTCCGCGAGGTGTTCGTCGCGCTCGCACGACACGCGCCGGCTCGCGCCGGCGCCACCACGACAGGAGCCGCGGCATGAACACGGTCGCACAGATCGGTCACGTGTTGGCGAAGGACCTCCGGCAGGCGCGATGGCCGATCGCGGCGTACCTCGGCGTGGTGGTCGTCGCGACAGCGCACTCGCTCGCGTGGGGCGCGCCATTCAACGATGTGCTCGACTTCACGGTCGTCGCCGTGGTGGTCCTCGGGATGGTGTGCGTCGCGTCGGTCATCCAGGCGGATTCCCCCACTCGCGCGAACGCGTTCTGGGCCTCGCAGCCGCTCGCGCCATGGGCGGTGCTCTGTGCGAAGCTGGTCCTCGCCGCGGTGGGCATGATCGGAATCGCCGCGATCGGCCAGGCCCTCGGCCTGGCGGCGCACGGGGTGCCGGCGAGCGAGATGCCGCAGTTGATGTTTCAGTCCGTGTGGGAGTACGGCAGCTGGATTCTCTTCGCGATGATCGTCGCGGCGCTCACGAGCGATCTGCGGACGTTTTTGCTTTTTCTCATTCTGGTTCCGATTGCGCTGCTCGTCATCGCCGTGGTGTTCGTCTTCCCGCGACTGGGCGGCCAGAACCGCATCAATGTCGATCTGCGCACGGTATGGTACGTCGCGCTGGCCGGCGGTCTCGCCGGCGGAGTCGCGCTGCTCGTCGTGGTGTACCGCATCCGCGATTCCCGGCGGTACGTGTGGGTGCTGGGGGCGTTGTGCGCCGCATGCTCGCTCTTGCTGGTCCAGGGCCCGCTGAGCGGGATGCCGCCGGCAAAACCCGCGTACGACGGCCCGCCGGCGACGTTCACGTTGAGTCTCGACAACGCGCAGAGTATGCCCATCGCTCCGCGCATCAACCTCACGTTGACGTCTGAAGCGCCCGAGCAAGGTGGCCGGCTGACCCTGAGCGAGCTCGCCGCAACCATCTTCGTCCGCGGTGGCCCGCCGATCCCCGTCTCGATGCTCACGCAGGGCGGAATGTTGTTCACGGGCAACGGCGCGTTTGGCACGACACCAGGAGCACCGGCAGTACTGTCGTCGACGTCGGACGTTCAATTGGACTCGAGCACGCACTGGCTTGGACTGCAGACGCCGCGCACGATCCGCCGCGGGCTCTCGGCGGATCTATCGGCCGAGCAAATGGCCGCGGTCGCGCGCGGCGTCGACAGCGTTCGCCTCAAAGGAATGGTTTACGTGGACACGCCGTCGCTCCTGGGCACGATGCCGCTGACCGTTGGCGCGAGGCTCTCCCGCAACGCGCTGCGCGCACGAATCCGCGCGTGGGCGCACGGCCACGGGCAGGCGGACCTCTCGCTGGATTTGCGGTGGATTCCTCTCGACGGGTTGGTCGCGCGTCCGCGAGCGATCTTCGTCCAGGAAGAGCGCGAGTTCGCCCTGTGGAATCCTTCGCGCCGCGAGGCCGTCAATCTCCGCGGCTCGAATCATGGCGGGACCGGTTGGCTCGTTCTGCCGGGAGTCAGCGTCAGCGATCTGACCCACGATCTGCAGCTGTCGCCCGAGTACACGAGCGGAGGCGGGGCGCCGCTCGAGGATTCGTGGTTCGACGGTGCGCGGCTCGCGATCATTCAATGGACGTCGCGCGGGAGCTATCCGATTGCCGTGACTACGGTGGCGCCGCATTGACAGTGCTCGGGCGTGCGGCGAGAGTCTCGCCTACGACAAGCCGCACTTACCGCCCGCTGAAAACCGCCTCGACCGGCTCGCCGAGGAATTTCGCGTAGCGCTCGACTGCCGCGTCGACCAACACTCGCTCCTTCGTCGACAGCTTGCACCCGAGCGTGATCGGCACGACGCTCCGCTTCTTCTCGGCGACGCGCTTCCATGTGCCGATGAGCTGACCATCGACGAATACCACGTGCGTGATCAGCGCGTTGCCGCCGATCACCGCGCTCGCGTTCCCGAGGCGCGTCGCGATCGCGTCGCGATTCTTGTAGCCGATGAAGTACTCGTCGTAATTGGGCAGCAGGAGCGCCGCCGGTCGCGGGCGCGGCACGCGGCGCTCGGCGAACCAGTGCACGGTGTCGCGGACGTCGATGCGATCGAGGTCCTTCCCCACGATCTCGACGCCGCGCTTCACGTCGGCCACCGTCAGACCCGACCACCACGCACAGTCCTGCAGCGTCGCCGGCCCGCGCGTCGAGAAGTAGAGACGCATGAGGCGCTGCAGCGCTTCGTCGCGATCGATCGCAGGGTTGGGCGGCACCCGTTCGTCGAGCAACGCGTACGTCTGCTGCTTGCCGCGACGCGCGCCGCTGCAGACGACGGCGTCCAGCTCCGCCGTCATCATCAGGTGGCCGAGTCGTTGGCCGGACGCGGGCTTCACGCCGGCGCGCTCGAGCGCGGCCGCCAGCTCCGCGCGCGTGAGATGCTTGCCGCCGCTCAGCGCTTGCTCCATCGTCGCGTTGCTGCGTTGGACGACTTCGTCGGTGAGCTCCAGCCGGCGATCGTAGTGCTTCATCTGGGCTTTGACGCGCGGCGCGGTGAGCGCGAGCATCCACCGAATGTCCTCGGGGCGCACGAAGTGCCACGTCGGCCGGAGGACGTGCGTGCGCAGGAACGCGCCGCTCGCAAACTCGCGCTCGACCTGCGCATCGGTGAGGGCGCGCGTGCGTTGCGCCAGGGCCCATTTCGCGCCCGCGAAGTCCTGCGCTTGCACGGCGCCGAGCGTTCGTACGACGTCGCTGGCACTCGCCGACGGCTTGCCGGCGAGCATGACGCCCACCAGGCGTCGCGAGAGAAGGTCAGCAGTAGGCATTCTCTAACACGGTCATCCCGAGCGAAGCTCGGGATGACGCTACCAATGAATGATCTTTCGGAGAATGCTGCCGAGCCCCTTCCCGATCGCCGTGAGCGGATCGTCGTTGTGCGGGTTGCCGTTCGCATCGACCGCGATCTGGCCCGGCGGCACGCCGGTGTGCAAATGGCACTCCGACTGCGGCTCGCTGCCAGGCTTGAACCACTGTCGCTGCCGCGTCGGACAGAATTCCGTCGCCAGCTCGCCGCTCTGCGGATCGACGATCGCCGACACCATGCCCGCCGGCGCGACGAACGCGGCGCCCGCGGGCTCGTGCCAGCCCGCCTGGTACATCTCGGCCCACGCCGGCGCGGCGAGACGTCCGCCCGTCGCGTTCGCGCTGATCTGCCGCGGCTGGTCGTACCCGAACCAGATCCCGGCGACGAGCGTCGGCGTATAGCCGACGAACCAGACGTCCTCGCCGCTGTTGGTGGTGCCGGTCTTTCCCGCCACCGGCACGGTGATGCCGTAGTCGCGGATCGCCCTGCCCGTGCCGAAGTTCACGACGCCCTGGAGCATCTCGGTGACTTCGTATGCGTCCTGCGGATTCATCGCCGCGGTCGGACGCTGGACGTCGGAGCTCCAGAGCAGCGTGCCGTCGGGCGCTTCGATGCGCGTCACGAGCCGCGGCTGCACGCGGAAGCCGCCGTTCGCGAACGGCGCGTACGCCGTCACCAGCTCCATCGGCGTCACACCCTCGGCGCCCAGTGCGATGGAAGGAACGGGGCTCAGCGGACTCGTGATGCCGTTGCGACGCGCGGCAAGGATCACCTGTGGCTCACCGATGTCGCGGCTCACGCGCACCGTCGCCGAATTCGCCGAGAGCATGAGGGCGCGCGCCAGCGTGATGCGGCCGTTGTACTCGTTGTTGTAGTTCGCCGGCGTCCAGATGTCGCGGCCGACCTGCACCGAGACCGGATCGTCGTCCACTTCACTTGCCGGCGAGTACCCGGCCGCCATCGCCGCCGCGTACACGAACGGCTTGAACGCGGAGCCCGGCTGTCGCCGAGCCGACAGCGCGCGATTGAAGCCGCCGCGCTGCGCGCGCTTTCCGGGCACGAGCGCGCGAACGTCGCCCGTCGCCGGATCGAGCGCGACCAAGGCGCCCTGCGCCCCTTCCCCGACCGGTCCCATCGTCTCTCGCGTCTCCTGCGTGATCTGCGCGATGTGACGAAGCACCACTTTGTCGGCGGAGCGCTGCAGCGCGAAGTCGAGCGTCGTGTAGACGTTGACGTCGCCTTCTTTCAGCACGTCCGGCGCGACGGAATCGACGAGCGCGCGGACGGCGTCGAGCGCGCCCGCCTCGTTCGTCACCGACGGCCGCCACTCGTTCTCGGCGATGCGAAGCGGCCGCTTTTCGGCGACCAACGCCTGTCCCTCGGTGATGTAGCCTTGGCTCGCCATCAGGCCCAGGACGAGGTTCCGCCGCTGCACGGCGCGGTCGGCGTTGCGGCGCGGCGTGTAGACGGACGGCGCCTTGGGCAGCGCGGCGAGCACGGCACCTTCGTCGAGCCTGAGCTTGTTGACGTCCTTCCCGAAGAGATCGAGGCTTGCCGCCTCGACGCCGTTCACCCCGTTGCCGAGGTAGATGACGTTGAGGTAGTGCTCGAGGATCTGGTCCTTGGTGAGCTCGCGCTCGAGGAGCCGCGAGATGCGGACCTCGATCAGCTTGCGACGCAACGACCGGCCGTGGTAGCGGTCGAGCAAGAAACTGTTGTGCGCCACCTGCATCGTGATGGTGCTGAAGCCTTGGCGAATGCCGCCGGCGCTGAAGTTCCGGGCGACGGCGCGCAGTACGCCGCGCCAATCGAGCCCGTTATGTTCATAGAAGCGTCGATCTTCCGTCGCCACGAACGCATCGCGGACCACTTTCGGCACCACGTTGATCGACACGTTCACCCGGCGGACGTTCGCCAGATGCCCGATCAGTCGCTGGTTGCGGTCGTAGACGTTCCCACCCTCGCTGGGATGGAAGGCCCGAATTTCGGCGGGAGACGGACATCCGTAAAAGCCACACGTCCCGAGCCAGATGTCGAAGACGATCACGCCGGTGCACGCCAGCGCCAGCAGGCTGAGCCACGGCCATTGGCGTCGCATCCAGCCGCGCGCCGGGTCCGCCGGATTCGGGCGCAGTCGCTGACGCAGCCGCGCGGCTCGAGCGTGCAAAAAGTTCACGATGCCTCGGGTGGAGTCGACATCTCTCTGAATGACGGTACGCTACTCGCACTCGCAGGTTTCTGGCCGTGGCCGCCTGAGCGGTCGACGGGCCATTCCACCGTAGTCATACTCCAGCGCAAACCATGACGTTCCGCAGGGCGATTTCCGTGATGCTGGCCGCAACGGCCTGCAGCGGAGCCAACAAGCAGCAGGGAACCGGGAACAAATCCGACTCGGCGGCCGGTTCGGTCGCCACGTCACAGACGTCGGCCGATACAGGGATGAAACTGCCGCCCAATCATGCCGGCCGCATCCCCGTGCTCGAGTACCACGTGATCGGCGGGACGAAGAACGCGCTGTACACCCGCACGGCGGAGAGCTTCAAGGCGGATCTCGAGGACGTCTACCGCCGCGGCTACCGGCCGATCACGATCGCGCAGATGTTGGACAAGAACTTCAGCGACGTGCCGGACGGCATGTCGCCGGTCGTCTTCGTCTTCGACGACGCGTCGCCGGAGCAATTTCGGTACGTCGAGCAAAACGGCAAGCTCGAGATCGACCCCACGAGCGGCATGGGCATCTGGCTCGACTTCGCCAAGACGCATCCGGGCTGGAAGAACCGCGCGACGTTCTGCCTCCTCAACGGCGGGGCGGCCGGCCACAACTTCTTCGGCGACGCGACGAAGTTCGAGGGCCAGAAGAAGGAGTGGCGCTTACAGAAAGTGAAATGGCTCGCCGACCAGGGCTTCGAGCTCTGCGACCACACGCTCTGGCATGCGCGCCTCGACAAGTACTCCGACGCGGTCGTGCAGGAGCAGATCGCGCGGAACATGATGGGCATCGACTCGGCCGTCCCGGGCTACAAGATCCGCACGCTCGCGCTTCCGTATGGCATCTGGCCGAAGAACCGCCAGCTCGCGTGGCAGGGAACGTGGACGGATCCAAAGACCGGCCAGGCGCATCCGTACAATTTCCAGGCGGTGCTCGAGGTGTCGGGTGGTCCCGCCAAAGGCCCCTACGACCCGCAGTTCAACCCGCACTCGATCACGCGCATCCAGGCGGTCGGAAACGACATCTCGAAGACGTTGGACAATCTCGACAAGACCAAGTCCCGTTTCGTGAAGTAGTGGCGTACTGCTAACTACGGAGGGCGCGGGGCAACCGCCGTCCACGCGCGACCTATGGCAACACTGCCGATACAGCCGGCAGTGTTGCCCCCGGCTCGCGCTATGACGGCAGTGGCCCCGCGCCCTCGTGTCCTCGGAGCTCTCCTCCTTCCTTCCCTGTGTTCATCGGACATTTCGGTGTCGCCTTCGCCGCCAAGCGGGTCGCGCCGCGGCCGTCGCTCGGCCTCACGTTCGCCGCGGCGCAGCTCGCGGATCTGCTCTGGCCGATCTTCTTGCTCGCGGGCGTCGAGCACGTGCGCGTCGCGCCGGGCACGAATCCATTTCTCAATCTCGAGTTCACGAGCTATCCATGGTCGCACAGTCTCGTCGCGGAGCTCGTGCTCGGCGCGATACTCGGCGCGCTGTACTGGCTGGCGACGCGCGACCGGCGTGGAGCCTGGGTGCTATTCGCGTTAGTGCCGAGTCATTGGGTGATCGACTGGTTGACGCATCTGCCGGATCTGCCGCTGACACCGTGGTCGACGACGAAGGTCGGGCTCGGGCTCTGGAGACATCCGACGGCGACGATCGTCGTCGAGATGCTCGTCTTCGGGATCGGCGTCGCGATCTATGCTCGATCGACTCGCGCGATCGACAAGAAGGGGAAGTATGGGTTGTGGGCGCTCGTGGCGGCGCTCGTCTTGTTGTATGTCGCGAGCATCGTCAGTCCGCCGCCGTCGAGCGTCACGGCGCTCGCGACCGGTGCGTTGATCGGGTGGCCGTTGTGTCTGTGGCCGTGGTGGGTTGACCGGCATCGTCGCACCTGAATCACTTCTATTTTCCGAGTCATTCCAGCGGCGCAACCGGCTTCGGCGATTTGCCGGAACGCAAGAGGTCCCAGTTCTCCATCAGCTCACGCTCGTGCTGCGCGCGCCATTCGCGCTCGTGCGAATGCGGACACGTCGCGAAGCGGTTCGAGCACGGGGCCGGCGAGGCTATCGCCGAGGTCGACTTCGCCCTCGATGCCATCGCTATAGCGCAGCCACAGCACGTGGTTGCGCACGTGTCGTAGTCCGATGAGTCTGGGAAGACGAGACGCGATCATCATCGCCGAGCGTACGCTCGGCGATGGCGCCGAGTCAAGCCCGAGGACGACCGCAGACGTTCGACGATTCCCGCCGCCGGTGGCCCGGAAAATGTCGCTTCTCACCTGAACGGGATCGAAACAAACGCGGCGACGAAGCCGTTGTGTCATTCGGCTTCTCGAAAGTCTTGCCGGCCAGGGGACGAATCGGATGGAGACGCCCAACGGCGGTTCTCAGCGTGAGATCGGCGACATACGGCCGCGTCACCCCGCGGACAAGCCGCCTGGGCGAACGACCACGACCGGTGCGAACGGAAGGATCGAGCTCGAGGTTCCGCTCGAGTCGGTCGTCGAAGTCGGTCGCGTCAGCGTTCGCCCAAAGCCGCGCTCGGGACTCCGGAACGCGATCGAGAGACTTCTGCCGTGGCGCAGGGGCGCCCGCGCGACCGCCGCGGACACTGATGCGGTCGGCGGCATTCATGAGATCACGAAGGCGACGGACCTGTGGTTCGATCAGGAAGTCACTCTTCTCGAGCGTGATGCGCGAACATTCGCGGCGGACTGGGCCCGCAACGGGCTGCCGCGGCATGACGTCTCCCGAACGGCACCGCTCGAGATAGAACAGTTCCTCGCGGGTCGCTGCGCCGAGACGTTTCGCCAGTGGGTCGATCGCGTTCGCGTGAAGATGCGCGACCGGATCGCGCGAGAAGCCGAGTCGATCGGCGCCAAGCTCGTCGAGCTGCGCGGGTCGACGACGCGCCTCGAGCGACTCGAATCAGAGATTGCTGGAATCGACAGCCGAGTTCAGGAGCTGCGCGCCGAGACGAAAGAGAATGCGGCGCCGGTCGGGTTCGAGCCGATCGTTCCGAGCTGGCTCTTCTTCTGGTTCTTCGCGATCGCGCTGACGGTCGTCGAGTTCTTCGCCAACTTCCCGGTCTTTCGACTCCTGCTTCCGCTCAAGCCGGCGCTCGCGAAAGCCGCGGAGGATGCGGCGCAGAATTCCATCAGCGCGGACTGGTGGGCCGGCCTGGCGCTGCAGATGAAGGAAATCGTTCTCCACGCGGATGCACTGTTCGTCGCACTCGTCGCGGTGCTCTTCCTCGTGCTGTTCGGGAAGACGATCGGTGGATCCGGGCGCGTCATCGTCGCCCTCAAGGCCACGGATCAGCCGATCGCCGCGACGACCATTCGGAGCATTCGGCGACAGCATCTCACCGCGATGACGGCGTCGTTGCTCGGCGTCGCGGCGGTGCTGACGTTCTTGTATCTCTCGCGCGCCAGCATCGCCCAAGTGGCCGCTTCGCGCGTGACGGCCGACAGCCTGGAGCTCGAGCGGCTCAAGAGCGAAGCGCGACAGCTTCCGCCGGGCGACCTTGGCGCCATGGCACGATCAGCCGCCGCGATTCTCGAGCAGACGCGCACGCTCGAGATTCACCGCGACGATCGGGCGTACGCCACCACGGTCCAGAACAACAATACGCCGCTGTTCTTCCTCAACATCGGCCTCGTCTTCGGCGCCGCGGTTCTGGGCTTTCTGACGTACCGTCACGTCGTGAGCAACGGGACGGGCGAGCACCCGGCGATCGTCAAGCTTCGAACAGACCGGCGATCGCTGCAGGCCGACGCGCACTCGGCGGTCAAGGGCGGGCGCACGGCGGAAGCGCAGGCTCGCGCCGGCATCGGGCGCGTCGAGCATTTGATGACGGCGAGCCCACTGGCCGAGTGGGTCGCGAAAGCCCATCGGCTGGAGGTCGTGATCCCGCTGTTTCGGGGTGAGAACGCACGCCTGCGCAACATGGACCCGGCGAGCATTCTCGCGTTTGCCGGGAAGCCGCCGCTCTCGCTGCCGACGCTCGAGGCGGAGCGCGGGTTTCCCGAGCCCACGGATTTTGCCCGGCTGAAGGAGGAATTCGAGGCGTGTCGTCGCGACTTCGGCGCTGCCACGGCGCGCATTCCGATCAACCTCAGCGACGCGAGCTCGGTATGATCGGGCGGCGTGCACTGAGCAGCAGATCCTTCGCTGCGCTCAGGATGACAAGCTTGGGCGCGATGACGACCCTCGGCGCGTTGTCGTCGGCGCTCGGGTGCGGCCAGTCGGCGGGCGCGAAGGTGGTTCCACCGGCTACGTATCAGTTCATCGTGGGAATCGATCTGTCGGCGAGTCGCTCGGTGGAGGCGCTGAGGGATTCGAGGCGGCTCCTGGACAACCTGATCGAATCGCGACTGCACAACGGCGACGAGCTGGTCTTGCTCGAGATGTATGGCAGCTCGGACACCGGGGATCATCAGTGGATCGATTCGGCTCCTCGCGCACGGACGCCGGGCGTCGTCACGCCGGTCGACCAGCGCAAGCTCGACGATTTCAAGGCGATCGCGCACCAGGTCGTCGGGGCGATGTTCGATCCGAACCGCGCGCGCAAGATCGACAACACCGACGTGTTCGGGACGATCAGTCGAGCGTCAGACTACGCGAAGGCCGCCCACGACCGGCATCCGACGTTGATTCTGCTGTCGGACATGGAGAACTCGACGGACGAGATGCGGATGGAGCGGGACGGCGGAATTCCCTCGCCGCAATGGATCGAGGTTCGTCGCGGCGCGAACCGACTGCCGGAGATGCGCGGAGTCTGCGTCGTGGTCGCGGGTGCCGGGTCGAAGACGCAGCGTGAAGCGGCGATTCGGGATTTCTGGGTTCGCTACTTCGCTGCCGCCGGAACGACGCTGACGCTGAGCAACTATCGAGCGTTCGTCCCCGACGCGACAGAAGTTCGCTGTTGAGTCCGCGAGACACTCGCCGGCGGACAGGCCACTGGGACGCTCGGCTCGGGTCGCGATGCCGTGTCGCTGCCGTTCGGAATTCTATTATGATTCAGCGTCGCCGCGACTCGCCCCGGCCATTCCATCCATAGGTAGTCGCCCATGTCCGACCCGACGTCGTCGTCGTTCGAGGGAGCGAGCGTCGCCGCCATCCTCGCGAAGCGCGGCCGGGAAGACCGTGCTGCGCTGATCGACGAGCTCGTGGCGATGCTCTCCGACGTCATCCCCGGAGCTCGTGTCGAGCGCGCGCTCCTCCGGCGGCAGGTCACGGCCGTTCGGCTGCCTCTCGGCGGATTCGTCTACATGTTGAAGCGGAGCGCGGACGGGTCGTTCGAGGCGCTCCGGCAGCAGGAGGTCCGCGGCGTCGTCGTGCGAAACGTGCCGCTCGAGATCGACGCCTTTCTCGCCGAGCTGGGGCTGGCGCTCGACGTCGAGCTTCGCCGCACGGAACGCGGACGCGACGCGCTGCGAGCGTGGCTCGAGTCCACCTGATCCCCAGCGATTCTCCATTCCACTTCTCACGACAAGGAGCCCCGATGCCGACGTACACGCCTGGGTCGACCGCAAACCTTCCGAGCGGCGCCGCCGAGCGACTGCGCCTGATGCGCGGAACTGGGGAGCGCCCGGCGTTCTTCACGAGCGATCTCACGGTGGACGAATTTCTGCTCGTCGAGCAAGCCGGATTCGAGGCGCTCGGTCTGGTCATGGGGTCGTCGATCTACCACGTCGGGTTCCAGTGGCAGAAGTGGAGCGTGAGCCAGGAGCTCACGGTGCTGACCAAAGCGATGTTCGACGCGCGCGAGCTCGCGATGACCCGTATGGAGGAGGAGGCCGACCTGCTCCAGGCCGACGGCGTCGTCGGCGTGCGTCTCGTCTTCAAGGAGTACGCGATGGACGAAGGCGTGCTCGAGTTCCAGGCCATCGGCACGGCGATTCGACATCGCGACCGCAAGGGCAGCTTCCGCACGAAGGACAACCGGCCGTTCACGTCGGACCTGAGCGGGCAGGATCTCTGGAAGCTCGTGCGAGGCGGCTATCGTCCGGTGAGCCTCGCGATGGGCGCGTGCGTCTATCACATCGCGCACCTGACCTTCATGCAGGCGCTCAAGCAAGCGGGCCGCAATCAGGAGATGAAGGTCTACACGGACGCGACCTACGCGGCGCGTGAGCTGGCGCTCGAGCGCATGCAGGCCGAAGCCGTCGAGCGCGGCGGCGTCGGCGTCGTCGGCGCGCGCGTCGAGGAGTCCAACTGGGGTTGGGGCGCGAACGCGATCGAGTTCTTCGCGGTCGGAACGGCGGTCGCGCCGATGGGCGACAGGGTGGACCGGCCGCTGGATGCCGTGCAGCAGGTGGTGACGTTCAACGACAAAGGCTGATGACGGTCAGTACGACACGTCGAACGTTCCGCCCGTCACGTGCGCGGTCGTCGTCCCCTGGCCTGGCGACGGCGGGGCGTCGAACGTGAACGTCCCCGCGACGCGCGACGACGTCAGTGTCGTCACGACGACGGTTCCGGTCCCTCCGGTGATATTGGTGGTCCACGCGGAGCCGGCGTTCGTCAGGATGGCGAATGATGGAAGCGTCGTCGTGGTGTAGGTCAGCGAGTACGTGCCGGGCGCCGACGCGTTGATCAACGTGAGCGAGAGGCTGTTCGTCAATGACGCCCCGGCCATGATGAGCGAGTTGCCCGCCCCGCGGGCCACCGCGACTCTGCCCTCCGCACTCCACGCGGAGCCGTTGATCGTGGCGGCGAACGTGCCGTTGAGGAGAGGGACCGACGTGCCGAGGCCGGTGGTGCCGCTGCCGCCGCAGCTCATGGCGACCAGCAACAGTCCCGGGAAAAGCGAGGAGAATCGAGGCATGGTGAACGTGAGAGGATGAACGTCCACCATGTATTGCGCAAAACGGGCGACCGAACCGTCATCCTTCTTTAGAGACAGTCGATTCGACACGGACGATCGACCTCGATTGTTCGGATTGCTTCGCGACGGTTGCGACATTCATCGGCCGTGACACTTTCCGACCGGAGTTGTGAGCAAGCTCACATTCCGTTGTCGCCCCGTGCATGCAAAGTGCTGAGTTCGCGGAGCGAGCCATCGAGACGGTCTGATTGGACGAGCAGCAGCACGCTGGAGCAGACGGTTTGAGCATCTCGCAGGTCCCGGCGACGCCTCTCGCGGTCGAACGGGCGAAACAAGTCTTCCGATTCCTCAAGGCCTTCGCCGAGCGGGACGTTCCGGCGCGGAAGCGCGTCGGGGATCACCGTTGGTGGCAGCGGCTGCGCGACCTGCCGGAGCATCCGTCGATCGTCGTCGGCGAAGTCCAGGTCGGCGCCGAAGGCGATGACCCGGACGGCGAGAGCTCCGTCGACCTGCCGCTCATCACCGTAAAGCGGCCGACGATCACTCTGCCGCCTGAGCCACCAGATTCGATTCTGGAATTTCTCGGACCCGGCTGGCGCGATCCCGAAGCCTCGATCGAGGTGCTCGAGTCTCGCAACGTGACCAAGAAGGGTGTCACCGAGACGGAGCGATTCAGCGACGTCCGCGCGCGCGTCGACGCGCTGGCGAAATGGCGGGCTGCATGGACATCGTGGGCCGTCGCCGAACGGCCGGCGCGGCATGCCATGAGAATATTCGAAAGCTTCTACGACCTGAAAGGCAGGATCGACCGCGAGAGCCAGAAAGTCGAGCTCGTGCTCGGCGACGGCCGGCTGCGTTGGGACAACGGCGGCGATCAAGTCGACCATCCTATTCTGCTGCAGCGAGTCGACCTGATCTTCGATCCGGATGTGCCGGAGTTCCGCGTCGTCGATACCGACCGAGAACCGGAGCTCTACGGTGAAGTCGTTCAAGGAGATGAGGGAGTCTCACCACAGCAGATCAATGCGCTGCGGATCGAGCTGGAGCGCGGCGGCTACCATCCTCTCTCGCGCGACGGCACGAACGGGTTCTTTCGCCGCGTCGTGCAGACGATCTCCCCCCAGGGATCTTTCGAGGTCGGGCTATCAAATCGCCCGATCGACGCGAAGCCTGTCATCGCGCGCGACGCATTCCTGTTTCTTCGCGAGCGATCGTCGGGTTACCCGGCCGCATTCGATCGAGTGCTCGAGGATCTCGAGCAGCGCGGCGAGGTGCCCACGGCGCTGAGCCGCCTCGTCGGCGTCGAGAGTCCCGTTCCGCCGCAGGTCGACACCGGCGAGTGGTCGCCCTGGGGAGAGCCGCCCGACGTTCTGCTCAGCAAGCCGGCGAACGAAGAGCAGATCACGATCGCGCGAGCGCTGGAGCGGCACAACGCGGTGCTCGTGCAAGGCCCGCCGGGAACCGGCAAGAGCCACACGATCGCCAACCTGGTCGGGCATCTCGTCGCCAACGGAAAGCGCGTTCTCATCACGAGCCACACCACCAAAGCGCTCCGCGTGCTGCGCGGGCAGATCGTCGAAACGCTGAAGCCGCTGTGCGTCGCGCTGCTCGACAACGATCTCGAGGGCCGAACACAGATGGAGGAAGCCGTCAAAGGCATTCTCTCCCGGCTCACGAGCGCCAACGAAGGCATACTGGAGCGCGAGCTGATGTCGCTCGCGGACACGCGCGCCGAGCTCAATCGCGACATCGGAGACGTCACGGCGAAGCTGCGCCTCGCGCGAGAAGCCGAGTATCGCCCGATCGTCGTCGGTGGCGAGTCGATTCAACCGTCCGACGCGACGCGATGGGTGAACGACAGTCGCGACGGCAACGATTGGATTCCAGGATCAGTCGAGCCGGGCGCGCCGCTTCCCCTCTCCGCCGGCGACATTCGCGATCTCTACGAGACGAACACCGAGGTCAGCGCCGAGGAGGAAAACGAGATCGCGCGAGGCCTGCCGAGCATCGAGTCGGTGCCGACGCTGGATTCGTTTCAGACGCTCGTCGACGCACTCGACGCAATAGAACCACCGCGTCTCGCGGCGTTCTGGGACCGTCCGGCCGCCGAGTCGGATCTCCCGGTCCTGGAACGCCTCTGTGATCTCGCCACCGCGGCGAGTGAACATCTCTCTCGGATCGAGCGTTGGCAGCTACACCTCATTGAGGTTGGCCACCAAGGCGGGGCCGACGCCGAGCTGTGGAAGCAACTGCACACGCTCATCGACGAGGCGTATCAGCGTCTCGAGAAGGCGAAGCCGCTGTTCCTCCAACACGACCCGCAACTCCCGCCGGCGATGCCGGCGGACGACGCGCTCAGAATCTCGCACGACATCGAAGCCCACATGCGGGACGGAGGAACGCTCGGCGGCATCGCGCTGGCGTTTCACAGCGAGTGGAAGACCTTCATTCGCGCGGCTCGATGCAACGATCGGCCGCCGTCGTCGCTCGCGGACTTTCGCGCACTTCGATCCCGCGCCGAGTTGAAGTCGTCGCGCGCGAAGCTGGGTGTCCGTTGGAAGCGGCAGGCGGAGCCCATTGGCCTGCCTTCGTTCGATTCGTTCGAGGGCGATCCGGAACCAACGCTGCGCGACTACTCGAGGCAGTTCGAGCGACTGCTGGGCTGGTGGGATGAGACATGGCCGCGCATCGCCGACGCGACCGCCTCCGCCGGTTTTCGCTGGACGTCCTTCAGAGATCAGGAGATCGCGCGTTCTCGGCCGCTTCCTCCGTTCGAGCGCGACGTTCAGGTCCTGAGCGGTCCGTTCCTGGAGGCGCTCAACTGTCGAATCGCCGCGTGTCGGAGAGCCGCCGCACTTCGACGGCTCAACGGTCTGGAGACCACGCTCCGCCAATTCGGCGGGACTCGCTCCGCGGCGCTCGCGGTCGCGGTGTCGAATCGGGACGCCGGCGCGTACGCATCCGCGAGAGGCGCGCTTCAACAGCTGCTGGACAAGGTGCCGATCGTCGAGCGACGCCACGCGCTATTGGACACGCTCAGATCCGTCGCGCCGGAGTGGTCGCGCGCGATTCAGAACAGGCAATCCGGCCACGCGGGAGCGCTTCCGTCCATGGATGTCGCCAACGCATGGCGTTGGCGACAATTGCACCAGGAAGTGGAGCGCCGCGCGGCTCTCGACGAAGTGCAGCTCACGCGACGACTCTCTCGCTTGCGCGACGATCTTCGTGAAGTCACGACGAAGCTCATCGACCGGCGAGCATGGCTCGGCCAGATGCGGCGAATCGACCTCGAGGCGCGTCAGGCGCTTCAAGGCTGGGCGCAAACGCAGAAGCGAATCGGCAAAGGCACTGGCAAACGCGTCCCCGAGCTTCAGGCGCAAGCGCGCAAGCTCCTTGGCCAGGCGCGCGACGCCGTGCCGGTTTGGATCATGCCGCTCGCGCGCGTCGCCGAGAGCTTCGACGCCACGCGCGGGAAGTTCGACGTCGTCATCATCGACGAGGCGAGCCAGTCGGACGTGACCGGGCTCCTGGCCTGGTACCTCGGCGACCGCGTCGCGGTGGTCGGCGATCACGAACAAGTGAGCCCGCTCGCCGTTGGGCAGCCGGTCGACTCGGTCGCCGATCTCATCTCGCAGCATCTCCTGGGCGTTCCGAACAGCCACCTGTATGATGGCAAGCTGTCCGTCTACGATCTCGCGCGACAATCGTTCGGCGGCACGATCGCGCTCAGAGAACATTTTCGGTGCGTGCCCGACATCATCGATTTCTCAAATCACCTATCGTACAACGGCGACATCCGTCCGCTTCGCGATCCCTCGCGCATCGCGCGTCCGCACGTCATCGAGCACGTCGTCGATTCCGGGGCGCGGCTCGGCGGCGACAAACGGAACTTGGAGGAAGCGCGCCGAGTCGTCGCCATCATGGCCGCGCTACTCGAACGTTCGGAGTACGCCAATTCCACGGTGGGCGCGATCTCCCTTTTGGGCGACGAGCAGGCGTGGCTCATTCACGAGCTCGCGCTGCACGTGTTGGGCGCGGTGACGCTCGAGCGCCATCACTTCGCCGCGGGCAACGCGGCGCAGTTTCAGGGCGACGAGCGCGACGTGATGTTTCTGTCGATGGTGGACTCGCCGACGGGCGGCGTCCTTCGGCTGCGGCAGGACGACACGCTCAAGCAGCGCTACAACGTCGCCGCGAGCCGCGCGAAGAATCAGCTCTGGCTCGTGCATTCGCTCGACCCGAGCCGCGATCTCCATTCGTCGGACCTTCGGCGGCGGCTGATCGAGCACGTGCGAGCCCCAAGCGCGCGCCGCGAGGCGATTCAGAGCGCGCAGACGCGCGCGGAGTCGGCGTTCGAGAAGAGCGTTCTTCAGCGACTGATCTCCGCCGGATACCGCGCGACACCGCAGGTCTGGGTGGGGCAGTACCGCATCGACATCGTGGTGTCGGACGATTCCACTCAGGTGGCGCTGGAGTGCGACGGCGATCGGTATCATGGGGTGGAGCAGATTCCGGAAGACATGGCCAGGCAGTCGGTGCTCGAGCGAGCGGGGTGGCGGTTCATTCGTGTTCGCGGAACGCGGTATTACCGTGATCCGGATGCGACGATGAAGTGGGTGTTCGGTGAGCTGGAGCGGATGAGCGTGCGGCCGAGGCTCGATATCGACGCCGAGCATCCGAATGGCTCGCCCGAGTTTCACGACACGGTGATGCGACGCGCGTGGGAGATCATGCGCGAGCACGAATGGATTGATGATCGATC
>CAVPIP010000009.1:0-635075 GCA_963705025.1 uncultured Gemmatimonadaceae bacterium
CGTACGCGACGAGCACCGTCCGCCATCCCAGCAGCCAAAACGCGGCACCCAGCATGACGGCGATGGCGATGTTGGTGCTCCAGACGCTGGCGACTTGCTTCGCGCCGGTCGCGGTGCTCTCGCCCCGCAGACGCTGGCCGATCGCCAGGTGAAACGGCCCGCCGAGCAGCAGCAGCGCGGGGTGCCGGATGACGCGATAGAAGAAGCGATGGCGCGCCGACTTCGCCAGATATTCTCGGACCGTCCACGTCGGAACGTCACCATGGCCGCGGCGAGTGAGATCGCCGGACGACGCGTGGTGCAGCGCGTGGTCGCGGCGCCACTGAACGAATGGCGTCAACGTCAGCACGCCGGTCACGAATCCGACCGCGTCGTTCAGCCGGCGCGAGGCGAAGAACGAGCTGTGGGCGCAGTCGTGCATGAGAATGAACGTCCGCACCAACAGCCCGGCCGTGGACAGCGCGAGCACCACGGCGACGAGAAACGGCACCACCCGGTAGGTCGAGATCAACGGCCGCGTGAGCAGCGCATGCGTGGCAGCGATCGTCAGACCCAGTGGAACGAGTGTCGTGACGAGTTGCAACGACGCGCGCCGCGCGCTCGAGCCAAGATACGGCTCGACGGCGCGGCGCCAGTCGGTTCCCTCTGTTCTCTCGGGTCCTACGCGGGCGGTGATGGTACGCCTCAACGTGCCAGCTTCGTCACGTTTTCGGAGCCGGCCCTTTCTGGCCCTGCACGATATCGAACTCGACGCGCTCGCCCTCCGCCAACGACTTGAATCCGCTACCCTGAATGGCCGAATGATGGACGAAGCAGTCCTTCTGTCCACCCTCGGGCGTGATGAAACCAAATCCCTTCTGATCGTTGAACCACTTGACCGTCCCCGTCGTTCGCATCGTCGAGCTCCTAAATGTTGTGTCGTATCGAGAGCGCGGAGGGCCGCACCGTCGGTAGACCGTATTCGTGATCAAACCCTCACGATGGGTATCCCGCGGATTCGCGGGGCAAATCGCCAAAACGTGCAGAACTCACTTCCGGTTCGACCTGTAACGCGTCATGCGCTCCCCGCGATCGAGGCGCCGGCGAGCCACTTGCTCGCCAGGTTCGCGGTCGAGTAGGCGCATCCATTGCGATCGTCGACGCGCCATCGCCACGCGTCCGGCCCAGCGGCTTCGGGTCGGTACACGCGCTCATGAACGGGGATCGCCGACTCGAGCAGCGTCGCTCCCCGAGTGCGCGGTTGCATTCCCGTCCACTCGATGACGAGCAGGCGTCCGTCGGCGACCGTTCCGAGCCCGCCGGAGATCCAGGAAAAGCTGAGTCCAATGCTGCCGAGTCGCACGACGAGACGATTGGGCAACGACTGCAGACCAGGACCGCGACCGCCCGGTTCCTCGTCGCCGCACCGTGCCTTCAACTCCGCGGCGAGCGCGTCGAGCTCGTGTCGCAGGGCCGAGTACGCCCGGTGCTGCTCGAGGAATGGTGCGTGCCGGTCGAACCGCTGTTCGTCCACCACCGGGGCCACCGGCCGCGGGATGGCGGCGCGGGTTCTCCCGCCGCACGCGTCGATCGCCGTCACGATGCACGCAATGGCGCCGTCCAGGCCGACGTCCGCGAGCGAGCACGTCGCGACGGGCGTGAGCCACTCCGGCAACGGCGTCGCATCCAGCGCGATGACGCACACCGATTCCGCGCGCGTTCTCAGGCGCTCCTGCAACGCCTCCGCGTCCGCGCGTGTGGTCGGATCATGCGACCACAATCGCTGGTGCAGCACGATCACGAGCCGCGACATCTTGGCGGCGAGCGAATGCGATACCAGATCGTCGCCGATGATCGAATGCCCGGACCAAAACGGCGACACACCAAGTCGTGGCGCGAGTTGCTCCGTCAGTTCGTCGACGAGCAGCGTGTCATAGAGCGCCGCGGAAACCGCCACCTCGTGCACGTACGTAGCCGTCCGCGGCTCGCCGAACAGTCGTTCACTCATTCGACGGTCTCATCGGCGACAGGCTCGCGCGATTCTTGACGACTCTGGCGACGCGTCGTGGCCAGCCGCGCGGCTACTTGCAACAGGCGTCCGAGACGAATCGGCTTGATGAGGAATGCGTCCGCGCCGCCGGCGAGCGCCCATGCCCGGTCGTCGTCCGACGAATGCTCCGAGACCACCAGAATCTTCACACGGCGGAGGACCGACTCGTGACGCGTCGCGTGGACGAGGCACGTGTTGTCGTCGGTGGGCAGGTACAGCTCAGTGACGAGGAGTGCGACTTCGGAGCGGAGCGCGGCACGAAGCGCGCTCGGGCCGTCCGCGGTCTCACGCACGTGAAAGCCCATTCCACCCAGCCCCGCGCTCCATGCAGCCCGCAGGCCGATATCCGGCTCTGCGAGCAATATCGTCTTGTGGTGCAGCACGGCGCGTCCTCGATGACGAAGGAACGCTGGATCGAAGCGACTCTCGAGAGCCAGCTGGCCGTGCTCGGCGCCAGACGACTGGGGAAAGGAGCGGTGTCTGCCGCTCGCCAGCAAAAGTAATCTAACCCATGGACCGCCCCACTGGGGGCGGCGAGACGGGGGAAAGCAACCGGCGGCGTCCGAGCCGGACGCCGCCGATTCCTCGTGCTTTTTGGACTTTTGTATGGATGAAAACGCTGGGGAGCCCTAGCGAAGAGTTACTGCCTGTTGGGTGCGCAGCGTCATCCGCGTGCCTTCCGGCAGCTCGGGCTCTCGGTCCGTTCCGAGCGAGATCACCGTTCCAGCGGCCGCGCCGATCGCGCCGCCCGTGGCGATTCCACCGAACTCGCCGCCGGTGACGATTGCGCCAAGCACTGCGCCCGCCGCCGCACCGATGCCAGCCTTCTTGAGCGTCTCATTGCTCAGACTGGGCGGCTCGACCTTGGTGACGCTCGCATTGAACGAACGACTGCGTCCGTTGACGACGATGCGATCGAAGTCGACCTTGATCACGGATGGGTCGCCAGCGTGTGGAGCGTCTTTCAATCCGGTGATGTGTCCGTAAACCATCGCGCCTTCGGGCACGGCAACCTGTCCATTCTGCGCGACGAGGTTGTCGGTCACGGTGGCGGAGAACTCGTCACCGATATGGTTGTGCTTTCCGCTGAGCTTGGCGTTCGTGCGAACGCTCAGCTCCGAACCCGCCGGAAGCACTCGCGCGGTGGCGGGAGTTACGCTGGCGAGCGTTCCGCCGGCCGATTGCACTTTCGTCGAGGCGCACGCAGCGAGCGCGGCCGCGGCCAAAACGAGTATTGCAGGTTTTTGAAACATTGGCTCATCCTTCTTGATGACGCCGCCAAGAAAAGCAAATGACGCGCCGTCCGCTACCGCTCGCCCTGGTTTCGAGAGGCGCCCGCGGATCCGACCTCGTCCAGCAACTCGCGATAGACGCGCACGCTTGATCCGCGCTCCTCGAAGAGGAGGGGTATCCGTCCCGCGGCGGCATGTAGCACCGCGGCATTCCGCGTCGGATCGTCGACGACCACCCAGTTCCGATCCTCGCCCAGGGTCGCCGAATTCCCGACCACGTTCGTGTGCGGATGCATATTCTCGGCGTACCGCACGAAAACGACCGCGCCCCGAAATGGGAGCTTCTCGATCATTTGATGGAACGCGGTGTCGTACCGAGCGTCGTCGATGTGCTTCTGGCGCCACGTGCGAAGGTTCACCAGTAGCATCGCACAGAGCCCAGCGGAAACGGCCATCGCGCCGGTGGTTGCGACTCGGCCGCGCCACCAGTGGAGACTCGCAAGACGCTCACGCACTCGCGAGAGGCCGACCGCGGCCAACGCGCCGGCGACCGGAAGTGCCTCGAAGTAGTACAGCGTCCAACCGGGCCAATGCGCGTAGAACGAGTACGCGACGAACAAGGACGCCGCGCAGAGGACGCCAAACCAAACCGCCGCGCCGCCTGCCAGCACCCCGACGAGTACCAGCGGAACGAGCACGACACGCGCTCCAGCCCATTCGTCGCGCGCCACGGCGGCCAGACGTTCGCCCTCGATCTGTGGCAGCGCCCCGACGGTATGCTTGGCAAAATCGGGCGCGAATTCGGCATAGACGTCGGCGCTCAGCGGCGTGAGCGCCAACCGCGGAGGTGTCGTATCGAGCCCGAATCCGACATTGTCGTACGGTATGTACTGGGCTCGATACAGCGCGAGCGGCGAGGGCGAGAGATGTCCCGTGGTTCGCCAACACCAGAGCGGGAGCACCGCGACGACGAGACCTCCGACGAGCATCGCACCCGCGACATCGCGCCATGCGGATGTGCGCATCGTGCGCCAGACGATGACGCAACCCAGTGGAATCGCCAACGCCAGGGCGCTGAGCGGCCGCGTGATGGCGGTGAGCCCGAGCGCCGCGGCGACGCCAAGAAGCCACTTTCGGTCGTCGGAAGCGCGCCACTCGCGAAGGCACCACCATGCCAGGAGCCACGCCACACCCGACGTCACTTCCGAGTAGTACCCCGGGCGAAAGCGGAGATTGATCGGATCTGAGAGCCAGGTGACCCAACCCAGCACCGCGATCCACTTCCCCACCAGCGGCTCGAGCAGGATGAAGATGAGCGCACCGCTCAGGCCCGACAGCAAGAGCACCGGCAACCAGGGCATTCTGACGAGCGCGCCGACTGCCAGAACGAGCGCGTGTCCGGGAGGGTACTTGGAGGCGACGCGCGGCGACGTCAGTACATGCATCTGTTGAAATGAGCTCGCCACTGGCGGAGGTGGCGCCGTCCAGCGGCCGCGCGAGAAGATGTTCGCCTGAAGGACGTAGGAATACTCGTCCTGAACCACGGGCCGCGGCTCGAGCGCGCCCCAGACCCACCACGTCGTCAGCCCGGAGATCAGAGCAATGAGTGCCGAGAGTCGGACGCGCGCTGCCGACGAGAGCAAGGATGCGACTGGACGACGGGATGCGAGACGATGCAATGCACACTCGGCCGACGTGAGCTGATCGACGCCGAAGCAGGCGCCACGAGACCATTCGTTGACGCCTGGCGCCTCGCACCCGCAACACCATTTCGCCGCTAGCTTTGGCCATGCCGCTGCTCGCCATGCAGGACGTCAGCATTGCCTTTGGAGGGCCGCCCGTACTCGATCGCGCGGCGTTCGGAATCGAGCGCAGTGAGCGCGCGTGCCTGCTCGGTCGCAACGGTGCCGGCAAGAGCACCATTCTCAAATTGCTCGACGGTTCGATGGTCCCGGATGCAGGCGAAATCGTTCGCCAGACCGGCGTGTCGGTCGCGCGGCTCGAGCAAGACATTCCGGCCGACGTCGAGGGTACGGTCTTCGACGTCGTCGCCGCCGGCTTGGGAGAGACGGGACATCTCCTCGCGCGGTACCACGAGGCCAGCCACCGGGTCGCTGTGGACGCGAGCGACGCGGCGCTCCGCGAGCTCGACCGCCTCCATCACGCGCTCGATCAGGCAGCCGCCTGGCAACTGCACACCCGCATCGAGACGGTGCTCTCCCACCTCGGTCTCGACGCCGACGCGCCGTTCGGCGCGGCGTCTGGCGGACGGAAGCGCCAGACGCTGCTCGCGCGCGCGCTCGTGAGCGAGCCGGACGTGCTGTTGCTCGACGAACCGACCAATCACCTCGACATCGAGGCGATCGAATGGATGGAGGAGTTCCTCGTCGGCCAAGGGACGACGCTGATCTTCGTCACGCACGACCGCGCCTTTCTCCGACGTGTCGCGACGCGCATCGTGGAGCTCGACCGCGGCCGCCTGATCGACTGGGGCGCGAGCTATGACGACTATCTAATGCGCAAGGCGGCGGCCCTCGAGGTCGAAGAGAGCGAGTGGGCCGCCTTCGACCGAAAGCTGGCCGTCGAGGAAGTCTGGATTCGGACCGGCATTCAGGCGCGGCGCACGCGAAACGAAGGACGCGTCCGCGCGCTCGAGGCGCTCCGCATCGAACGCGGCGCACGCCGAGAGCGAACTGGCACGGTGCGCCTCCTGGCACAGGAAGCCGAGCGATCCGGGCGCCTCGTGATCGAGGCGCGGAACGTTTCGTTTGCGCACGGGGACCGCGTCATCGTCAAGGACTTCAGCACGACGATCATGCGCGGCGACCGCGTTGGCCTCATCGGCCCGAACGGATCAGGGAAGACGACGCTTCTTCGCCTGCTCCTCGGCGAGCTGCACCCAGACGCCGGCACCATTCGCCGGGGCACGAACATCGAGCTGGTCTACTTCGACCAACTACGTGAGCAGCTCGATCCCGACCGCAATGTGTTCGACAGCGTCGCCGACGGCGCGGACTTCATCGACGTTGGAGGAAGCCGGCGGCACGTCACGGGCTATCTCCAGGACTTTCTCTTTCCCCCCGATCGCGCTCGCACTCCGGTTCGCGCGCTCTCCGGCGGTGAGCGCAACCGCCTCCTGTTGGCGCGGCTGTTCACGCGCTCGTTCAACTTGCTCGTGCTCGACGAGCCGACGAACGATCTCGACATCGAAACGCTCGACCTGCTCGAGGATCTGCTGCTCGAGTACTCCGGGACCTTGCTCCTCGTGAGCCACGATCGCGCGTTCCTGGACAACGTGGTCACCGGTACGCTCGTGTTCGAGGGAGGCGGACGAGTCGGTGAGTTCGCCGGTGGCTACGCTGATTGGGTACGCCAACGAGCCCCCTCGGCCGTCGCGCAGCCGAAGAAGGAGGGCCCGGCGCAGATCGCCGTGGCGCCAGCCGTGCGGGCTGCAAAGCGGCGGCGCCTCACCTTCAAGGAAACCGCCGAGCTGGCGGGGCTTCCAGCGAGGATCGACGACGCGGAGCGTGAGCGCGACCGCATCTATGCCTCGCTGAGCGACCCGGTATTGCTGCGCGACGGAGTCGCCGTCACGGCGGCGAGATCACGCATCGCCGCGCTGGATACGGAGATTCCGGAGTTGATCGCTCGCTGGGAGGCACTCGAGACGATCGCCGCCGAGCAATGAGGGTCGTCGCGATGTGAATCACGGACCGGCGCAATCTTCGTCGCTGATCGGCGACTACAATGCTCTCCGCGTGCGTCCGCAAGGTCCGCCAGTTCCGCGTTCGAAATCACGGTGTGGCTGGCCACCGGATGTCGTCCCACGGTGGCCGCCGATATCCGAAATCGTTCAGAACATCCGTCGCGCCGAGCCTGCCCCACCGACTCATGAACGCGCGGACTTGGCGGATCGGGCGGATCACCGCGGACTTGGTCTTTTCTGACTCACGTCTGAGACTTGCGGCCGCGTCGCTCGCTGCTGGACTCGGTCACAGCCACGCCCGCCACCGAGTCGACATTGGCCGATCGTCCCAGCGACTGACCGGGGAACGGACGCCGCGACCGGTCGCCGACCGTTGTGCAAATACTCTAATGGCCGCGCCTCGTCACGGACCTCGGCCTCGGACCACGACTTGCCTCCGTTGAGCATCGGGTCGCCGCACGGCGACCGCGGCGCCCCGCTCGTTACCTGAGCGAGGCGTCGAGCGTTCCGCCGGGAGGTCATGATGTTCCGTCCGCCTCATGTCGTCGTCGGCGCCCTGGCGCTGATCGCGACCGCTTGTAACGATTCCAACAGCAACTTCGTACCCGCCGCCACCGCCACCATTCGACTCGTCAACGACACGGACACGCCGCTCTCGCTCATCGTCAGGGGTATCCCTGACTCGGCGAACACGAGCATCACGTTCGGCCAAGCGTCCAACTGCGCGATCGTGGATCTGGCCAGCACGACCGCGCCACCGGTCACCGTCACAAACGCTGTGACCGGTGCGTCGATCACCTTCACGCCGGCCCTCACCGTTGGCGCCAGCCTGACGGTCGTCGCCTTCGGCGACACGCTGGGCGTGCAGTTCGCCGCGCTCAGCAATCGCTTCGTGCCCGCCACGAACGACGCGGGATTGCGCTTCTTCAACGGTGCGCCGAGCGCCGGCTCGCTTTTCATGCAACGCGCTGGGATCGCGCTCACGCCATTCTTCGGATTCGGTACGGCGAGCAACTTCGTGAGCGTGCCGACCGATTCGGCGTCGATCACGTTTTCCAACGGATCGTCCGTCGTCCTCGACGCCGGCCTGATGGCGTTCCCGCTCGGTCAAAACTCGACCGTGCTGGTCGGCCCTCCTGCCTCGGGGACCGTTCCGCTCCGTTTCTTCACGGTGCAGGGCTGTTGAAGACGAGCAACTGTAGCCGGGGATCCAACGGTCCCCACAGAAAAATCAAACCTTAATGAATCCCTAACTCAAGACAGGAAACCGCATCGCGCGACCTCCGTACGAGCGTGGAAATCGACTGCTTCCCGCCTCAATCGGACCGTTCATGCGAATCGTCGCCGTCCTCCGAGCCGTCGCTGTCATCGTCCTCTCGTTCCCAACGCTCACTCGCGCGCAAGCCGCAGCCGAGCCTGAGAGATTCACCGGAACAGTCAAATCGGACAGCGGCGTCGCGATATCGACCGCATCCGTGACCGTCACTCCGGCCGGCGCGGGATTCAGCGCGTCAGTGACAGTGCGGACGAATACGGCCGGCCGATGGACCGCGACGCTTCCCAACCGGTCGCCGGAGTATTTCATCACGGTCAGCGCCATCGGGTGGACGCAGGTGCGTACGACAGTGAAATCCGCCGGTCCGGGATCGACGACACCGGTCGACGTCGACGTCACGCTCAAACGCGCGCCCGTACGGCTGGGACCTGTGCGCATCACGGAATCGCGCCGGCAGCCACCGCAGCGCGACGTGATCGGCCCGGACGTCGCGCAGACCGAAAAAGGCATTCTCGCCGCCTCGGAAGTCTTCGCCGTCGCGGACCAGGGCGATCTCCTCGGGATGATCGCGCAAGTTCCCGGCATCACGCTGACGAACGATCCGTCGAGCGGGCTCCCGGGCTTCTCCGTGCTCGGCCTCTCGAGCGCGCAGAACAACGTGACGCTCAACGGCCTGCAGTTCGGCGGCGGCGACGTTCCGCGCGACATTATCGGCGCGGTTCGCGTCAGCGCGTCTACATATGATGTGTCGCGCGGCGGGTTCAGCGGCGCGCAGCTGTCGGTGACGCAAGCGTCCGGCAACAACTTCGTCAATCAAATCGTTCACGCGACCTTCGACGCGCCGGGACTGCAAGCCACGGATCGCGTCGGCCGGCAGCTCGGCCAGCAATACATGAATACGGTGTTGAGCGGCGGATTCAGCGGCCCGATCATCTTCGATCGCGTGTTCTACAACGTTTCGCTGCAAGGCGGTCGGCGGTACAGCGATCTCTCATCACTATTGACGGGCGATCCGACGACGCTCCAGGGACTCGGCATTTCGCGCGATTCGGTGTCGGCGCTCACGACCGCCGCGTCGGCGCGCGGCATTCCGATCAACGCCGGCGGCGTTCCCGGCCAACGGCAAACCGACCAGGCGTCGATGCTCGCGCGCCTCGACTGGACGCCGACGCAGCAGGCCGTCGGGAGCATCACCGGTTCGCTGCGGCACAACAAGCAGGTCGGGTCGTTCGTGTCGGCGACGGCGCTCCCCGGCCACGGCGGCGACCTCACACGAAACGGCGGCGACGTCACCGGCGAGTTCTCGGCGTTCGTCGATTCGACGATTCTCACCACGACCCGGCTCGGCGCGCATACGGACGCGACCGAGGGGACACCGTACGTCCAACTGCCCGACGCGCGCGTGCTCGTGACCTCGCAGCTCGCCGATGGATCGACCGGCCTCGCATCGCTCGTGTTCGGGGGCAATTCATCGTTGCCGAGGAACACGCGGAACTCGGGGGTCGAGCTCTATCATCAGACGTCGTGGAACTCCGTCAGCAATCGGCATCGCTGGCGGCTGACCGGCGACGCCCGCGTCGACCGGCTTGCCCAGACGAAAGGCGGCAACGCGCTCGGCGCCTTTCTCTACAACTCGATCGCGGACGTCGAGGCGAATCGGCCGGCGTCGTTCTCACGGTCGTTCGCGACGGGCGACTTGGTCGCCGACGTCCGAACCGGGTCCGTGGCGCTCGGCGACCAGTGGCGCGCGACGGATCGGATCAACCTCACGTATGGCCTGCGCCTCGACGCGAACGCCGTAGGGACGGCGCTCGCGTACAACCCCACGGTCGACAGCGCGCTGCACGTGCGCACCGATCGCGCGCCGCGCGAGGCGGTCGTGAGCCCGCGCGCGAGCTTCTCATGGGGCTTCGGCAACAACGGCACCACGGGCATTCCCGGCTTCGGCGCGCCGTGGGGGTTCCTGAGCGGCGGCATCGGCGAATTCCGGAACGATCTGCGTCCGGGGTTGATCGCGCCGGTGATCGCGAACACGGGATTGCCCGATGCGGTGCAGCAACTCCTGTGCGTCGGATCCGCGACGCCGGTTCCCGACTTCAACACCTACCTGACCAACGAAGGAGCCATTCCATCGTCGTGTGCGGCAGGTGCGCCGTCGTCGTTCGTGAGCAGCCGACCGAACGTCTGGGCGATCGATCCGAGCTTTCAATCGCAGCGAAGTTGGCGCGGCAATCTCACGCTCCGCGGTCCCTTCGTCACGAAGCTCTTTCGCTTCTCGGCGGATGCGACCTACTCGCTGAATCTGCACCAGCAGTCCGCCGTCGACGTGAATTTCGCGGACATCGCAGCGCGCTGCGCTCGCGACAGAAGCCGGGCGACCGATGTATGCGCAGCCGGCGAGCATCGTCCCGGCGAGCGGCGCGGTGACGAACGTGGATTCCCGCGTGTCGCAACTCTTCGGCAGCGTGAACAGCTTGCGCTCCGATCTCGAGTCGCGAAGCGCGCAGTACACCTTCACGTTGAACCCGACGGGCTTCAGCACGATCAACACGCGATGGTCGGTGAGCTACGTCTATTCCGACCTTCGCGAGCAGACGCGCGGATTCGGCGGTACGACGGCGGGCAATCCGAACGCGATCGAGTGGTCGCGCGGCGCGATCGGAGCCAAGCACGCGGTGAACATCAACCTGTACACGCGGGTGCTCGATCTCTTCTCGATCGCACTAACGGGCCGGGCGCAGTCGGGCTTGCCGTTTACGCCGGTGGTCTCCGGTGACGTGAACGGCGACGGGCTGTCGAACGACCGTGCCTATGTCTACAGCGCGGCGGCGATCGACCCGAACGTCGCCGCCGGCATGAGCAAGCTCCTCTCGACGGCGTCGTCGCGCGTGAAGCGGTGTCTCACGAATCAGGTCGGAACGATCGCGGGCCGCAACTCGTGCGAGGGCCCGTGGACGGCGACGGCCGCGGCGACGCTGACGCTCAATCCGGAGAAGCTCGGCTGGGACAACCGTACGACGATCTCGCTCAACATCTCGAATCCATTCGCCGGAGTCGATGAGTTGGTGCACGGCGCGAATCACATGCAGGGCTGGGGACAGCCGGCGACGCCCGATCCGACGCTGCTCCGCGTGCGCGGCTACGATGCGGCGACGAACGCGTTCAAGTACGACGTCAATCCGCGCTTCGGCGACACGCGCTTCGCGAGCTCGGCGGTGCGGCTCCCGTTCATCCTGAGCCTCGAGGCGCGCGTGCGGCTCGGCGGCGACGTCGATCATCAGGGCTTGGCGAACATCATCAGCCCGGGACGCACGCGTCGCGGCGACAAGCGAAACGCACAGCAGATCCGCCAGCAGCTGTTGCAGAGTATCTTCAATCCGCTGCAGGGCATCCTGCAGGTGCGGGATTCGCTCGCGATCCTGAGCCAGGCCCAGATCGACCGGTTGACGCAGCTGCAGCGGCGGCTGCTCGCGAAGCAGGATTCGATCTGGGCGCCGGTCGTCGCCTATCTGGCGCCGCTGCCGAACGAGTACAGCCTCGACGAAGCGGTGTTTCGCGTGGGACCGGCGCGACAGGCGGCGTTCGACGCGATGATCGACGCGATGCAGGAGGCATCGAAGATTCTGACGCCGGAGCAGATCGCCGATTTTCCGCCGGCGCTCCGGTCGTCGTTCGATATCGAAAGTCTCAAAGTACGACGACCGCAGAAGGGGTTCCCGCCGGCGTACTAGCTGCCGGCGCCCCGATCTCCGATCGACGCGAGAAGCAGGCCCGACGCCTCGACATCGAGGAGCTCTCGCACGGCGATCTCCATCGTTCGAGGAGTGAACGGCTTCTCGACGAGCCGCGCGCCCTTCGCGTGGAGCTCGCCGAGCATTCGTGAATCGTCGGCGTAGCCCGTGATGAAGAGCACGGGAAGGTCGGGCTGGAGCGCCCGGAGGCGTTGCACCAACTCGCGGCCGCCCATCTCGGGCATGATCACGTCGGTCACGACGACGTCGATCGGAGCGTCGAACGCGCGAAGCTGGTCGAGCGCATCGACGCCGTTGCGCGCCGAATGCACGACATAGCCGGCGCGCGAAAGCACCTGTTCGGCGAACTCGCGCACGCCGTCGTCGTCTTCGACGAGCAGGATGCTGCGCTTCCCCAGCCACTGGGCCGCGTCCGCCACCAACGGTGGACGTCGCGCACCTGGAGTCTGCGATGGGCGCTCCGCCACCGGCAACAGAATTGTGAAGAGCGCGCCGGCACCCGGCGTGCTGATCGCTTGGATATCGCCCGACGACTGCTTCACAATGCCATAAACTGTCGCCAAGCCGAGCCCCGATCCCTTGCCGTGCGGCTTGGTCGTGAAGAAGGGCTCGAACGTGCGCGCCAGCGTCTCCGCATCCATGCCGACACCCGTGTCTCGCATCGTGAGGCGTACATACGCGCCCGGCGGCAGCGGAGGCGCGCCGGCGTCGTCCTGCCGCTGGTCGAGCGTCGTGCGTTCCGTTTCGATCGTCAACGTACCGCCGTCCGGCATGGCGTCGCGTGCGTTGAGCGCCAGATTGACCAGTACCTGACCGAGCTGTCCGGAGTCGGCAAATACCTGCGGAAGCCGCGGGTCGAGCCGAGCGACGATTCTCACATGTTCGCCGATGACGGGCTGCATCATTTGCACGACGTCGTCGACGACGGCATTCAGATTCACCAACGACGGGGTAAGAATCTGCTTGCGACTGAACGCCAACAACTGGCGGGTCAACGTTGCGGCCCGCTCGGCGGCGCGGGTGATTCCATTCAGGTGCTTGTCGGCGAAGGCCGTCCGCGGCACGCGCTCGCCGAGCATGTACACATGTCCGCCGACCACCGTGAGCAGATTGTTGAAGTCGTGCGCCACACCACCGGCGAGCTGGCCGACCGCCTCCATCTTCTGTGACTGCCGCAGCTGCTCCTCGAGCTGCTGCTCGCTCGTGACGTCGCGAATGGATCCGATCACGCGCTCGACCGAACCGTCGTGCCCGCGCTGCACGATCACGCTGCCGGAGACGTGCGCATAGCTGTCGTCGGCTCGACGAACGCGGTACCGCACGGAGCTCACGCCGATCGCGGGATCGGCGAGAATGGCCGATACGGCACGGTCGAGCGCGGGACGGTCCGCGGGATGAACGCGCGTGAGCCACCAGTCGAGCGTCGTTCCCACCGCGTCCCGAGCGAAGCCGAAAACGGTCTGCATCGATTCCGTCCACTCGACCGTTCCGTTGCCGACATTCCAGTCGTACACGACGTCGCGCATGGCGCGGGCGACGAGCCGATAGCGTTCGTCACTGCGCTGCAGGGCGCGCTCGATCTCCGCGTGTCGTTCGGTCGCGTCGGCGAACAGACGCAGCGAGGTGGCGACGATGATCAAGGCGAATAGCTGGACGACCGACGGAAGCGAGATCAGCGCGAACGTCGGGTCAGGAGGTCCCGCCGCGATGGACGCGAGTCGAGCGATCCCATACGCGAGAGGCAAGAGAACGAGGTCGCGCCGGGGTTTGTACAGTGCCCGGAACTGGGCGCCGGCGTAAAACACGCCGAGCGCGCGCATGGGCATCGGCGAGAGCGTGGCGACGAACCCCACGAGCGCCATGTCGACGAGCCAGCCTGCTGCCGGAAACCCGCCGCGCCGGTAGCCGTACACCCACCACATCGCGAGCAGTGCCGCGGCGGACGTGGCGCTCCATCGGAGCGCGTGCGGCATGCTCGAGTCGATCAGGAACAAGCCGACGTTGAGGAGTGCGATCCCCGCGGCGAAGCAGACGGAGAACAGGCGAAAGCGCCCGAGCGGCTCCTGCGGGATTGTCAGAATGCGAGGCATGTCGGCAACGCCAGCGGCAGGCGGAGTTTCGATTGGCGCGGCGATCCCGCGGCCGTACAAGGACGACAGGGCTGGCGCGATCGAAACCGAAGGATTTCCGTCGGCGTACTAGCTGACGCGCGATACGCCGCCGGACGCGGCGCTCATTCGGGCAATGGTCGACCCCGCGGTCACGGGAAGTGGTACGGGAAGAAGTTGCAGTTGGAGACACCTCCGTTCACGACGATCACGACGCAGGACACCTGCGACGGGACAGGCAAACCCGAAGCTGGCTGTGCGGACGCCCACGCCGAAAGCCCGACGCTCACGTCGGCGGCCGTGACGGGATGCCCTGCCCGGAAGGTGAAGGTGACCCACCCGGGCGCCGCGCCGTGTGTGTACGTGCGGAGTCCCGCACCGACCTTCGCGACCTCATTGTAGGTCGTGTCTCGTCCGGCGACATATCCGACGTTGGCGCCGTAGCTGCCACCGACGCCGACCCACTCGCTGACGAAGCTGGGAAAGCTCGCCCCCGTGTTGTGCCAGCCCGTGCCCGGTGCGCCGGGCCCGATTGCTGCGACGGACGGGTCCCACGTGGGCGTGAATGGGCCCGTCTGCGGAAACTTGAGCGACGGATTCGAGTTCCGGTACACGCGAAGATACAAGAGCTGCGACCACGCCGTGTTGTCGTGCGAGGTCGAGCCCTGGAGATTCTGAACGCGGATCGTGACGATCGTCGAGTCGCCGGCTGCCGGCGTGAACGTCGTCGAAATGCCGAAACAGGCGCTCAGCGCACCAGGGGTGCACGCGATCCGCGGCAATGGCCGGCTACAGGCGGTCGCGAGGCTCATGGCGCCGACAGTGATCGCGACCGAACGACGTGTCATGATTGTCTCACGAGAAATTTTGAAGTCAGATAGTAGCTCGCCCAGCTCGCCGTCGCCAATCGGCACAATGCGGAACGGATTCCCGAGCGTGTTTCCTGTCATCCCGAGCGAAGCGAGGGATCTGCAGGTCCAGGTTGATCAGGATTTCAGCGGCTTGCTGAATTGACCGGCTGGGAAGATGATTACGACGCGCGATTGACGTCGTGGTGTTCCCTGTTTCGGAGCTGACATGCCCCGCAATTCCCTGCCCGACTTCGCTGCCACGACCGGAATCAATCTCGATGGCTACGACGTCGTGCAAACCTTCGGCGTCGTCCGCGGAATCATCGTGCGATCGCGCTCGGTGTTCGGCACACTCGGCGCGGTCTTTCAGACGCTCAGAGGCGGCGATATCTCGCTCCTGACGGAGGTGTGTGAACGCACGCGGGCCGACGCGTACGCCAGCATGGTCACCCACGCGCAAGCGCTCGGCGCCAATGCGGTGATCGCCGTTCGGTACGACGCCACGGAGATCATGGCTGGCGTGTCCGAGGTGCTCTGTTATGGCACGGCCGTTCGCGTGGCTCCGCGTAAGACCAGTTGATCCTCGATCATCCGTGTTCGGTTCGCGCCGTCGGCGCCGCTACTGCGACACGATGTATCGCCACAGCTCGCGCTTGCCTTTATGGAAAGCGTTCTTGTAATTCTGCTTTCCACTGAAGAAAGACGGCGTACCCTGCCAGAAGTCGTGCCACCATGTTCGCATCGCCGACTCCGACTCATCGCTGAACTGCCATTCTCCGAGGTTGGGATCGAAGAAGAGTCGAAGCTTGGCGTTGACGGTGTCGAACGCCAGCGCGTGGCCGCTTCCACCTTTGGTCGTGGCCATGTAGATGTACACGCCCGGGGTGGCCATCACGCAATTGATGACGTCTTCGCGGGTTCGCAGACCCTCGAGCTTTCGTATGCCACCCCCGGTCCGCTTGGTGACATCTACGTCGAGACCTTCGATAGCATGGCCGCTTGGTCGATGGGATCTCTCTTGATGGCCATGCAATCATCTCCGGCGCGGTAGGTTCGACGACCCATTCTCGACGGCGTGCCAGGCCGCTAGATACTGCGGCCGTTGCCGAGTACGGGCAAGCGACAGGAGATGACTGCGTGACGGGTTGCACGACCGCGGAAGCGGTTCCCGCCGGCGTATTAGCCGGCGGGCGAGCTGGTCGCGGTGGGAAGTGGCTGTGTCACGGTCAGCCGGTGGATCGACGCTACGGAACGATCTGCAGCGTCGCGATCATCTGAGTTCCGTGATAACGGCAGCGGTAGGGAAAGGTCCCGACCTGATCGGCCGTCCAGTTGAAGTTGCCGTCCAGGCCCATCGGTCCGGAGTCACCCCACGGACCGCCGGTCACGCTGTGCACCATCTGACCGACGTTGTACCAGCAAATGATCGTACCGAGCTTTGCCACGACCGTCCCGTTCGGGTCACCGACCGGCTGACTCTGAAAGAAAAAGTCGCCGGCGAAGATGTCGACGTACGCATCGTCGCGCGATCCGACCTGGATCTGAAACGGCACTACCGTTGTCGCGTTTGCCGTCACCGCGGCGCGCACCGGGTTGGCGAGTGGTTCTGGCACGCTGGCCAAGTTGGCGCCCCAGAACCGCACCTGATACTCGCCCACCGCGACCGGACCGAAGTCGTAGGTTCCCGAGGCGTCGACGTCGGCGTAGACGCCGGAGCTCAATCCGCTCTTCGCCAATAGGTAGATGCGCCCGATCCCCTGGGCGTGACCGCTCAGGTCCACGACGGTGCCGCGCACCGTTCCCGTGGCACTCGGCGCGGTCAGTCCGGTGGACTCACCGCCTCCGCACGCGTCGATGAATCCAAGCATCGCACTCCCGGCCGCGGCCGCGCCGAGCCGCGCGATGAACCGTCGCCGGTTCATCGCGTGACTCGTCAGGCAGCTCAGCTCACCGCCGGGCATGTCTCCTTCCCTTCTCCGATGTGCGGATTGGTCAGTTGCTCGGTGCGCGACAGAGGAAGCTTGGTCGCGCGTCCGGGGCCGAGGCGCGCGTTCACGAGACCGAAACCGATAGAGGTCTTGCATGCGAGACCCCTCGGCGAACATCACCGCGAAGCGCTCCTGGAGGAGCATGTCGCGGATCTGCGTCGACACGTCGCCAGTCGTCGGCACCTTGAGGTCCGGAAGGGCGACGTCGGGGAGCTCGCGATTGATGTTCATCGCCGCCACCGCGCCCGCGTTGTCGCCCTTGCGCCACTTCACCTCGGCGATGATCAGATTCATCTCCTCGGACTTGGTGAGCGCGATCGGCGCCGCGTAGGTCGGATACTTCTCGATGCTGTAGAACACGGTCACACCGTCCGAGCCGCGCGCGTAGCCGAGCGCGTTGTTGTTGTCGTGTCCGAGCTGCACGCGCCGGTCGGGTTTCCCGCTGAACGGGTCGAGCAGGGTGAAGTCGACCGTATCGATCAGGCTCTGCCACACGCTGGCACGGATCGAGAAGGAGCGGTTGTAGTTCGCGTTCCCCTGGTTGGCCATCTGGTTGTTCTGAAAATCGCTGTTGTTCGAGTACACGGCGTCGTACCGGAAACCGGCGGGCACCAACTGCGCGCTGGCCGCCGCGGCGTCGTAGTTGCCGAGCATCAAGTTTGCGCGAGCGAGTCCGGCGCGCGCCTGGTTGAGCCGCGCCTGCCGGTCGGCGTCCTTCGCGTAGTGCGCGGCTTGAATGAGCGGAATCAGCATGGTGAACGTATCCGCCGCCTGCTTGAAGATCGCGGTGTCGGACACCGGCGCCGCACCCGCCGTCGGCGGAATCTGGCAGACCGCCATCGCCAGCTCGAGATCGGCCCAGGCGCGAGCCATCTCCGAGGTGACGAAGAGCGGGCTGACGTGCGCCGTATCCTTCAGCACGTTCTCGAATCGCCTCGATGCGGATTCCGCCGCGCCGCGAGCTTGGAGCAGCCAGTTCTCCGGCCCGCTGAACGCACCGTCGAAGGGCCAGTTCTTTCTGATCGTGCCCTTGGAGACGTCGAGCCAATCGCTCCACGTCCCGGTATGCCAGAGCTCATCGGACAACATTCCCGTCATCGTTGCCAACGCGCCGATGGACACTTGCATGTCGCCCTCCGCTCCAGCGGCGACCGCCGGGAGGAGCGGCGCGCTGTTGGCCGCGTCGTTGGTGAACGCCTGTGGATTCTGTACGGAGAGTAGATCTTTGCAGCCGATCGCGGCGAGGAGCATCGCTCCCGCCCACGCGTATCGGACCGCCGGCCGTGCTCTCATATGGCGCATGTGAGATATCTCGTTGAGGAAGAAGTCGTGGCAGTCGATCAGAAGCGCGTCCGGACGGTCATCCGGAAAAGTCGCGGCGACGGATCGGTGAGGAATGCCCCGTTGTTGCCGAACGAGTCTGCACCTGCCCAATTGGAATTGGGATCGTTGCAGTGGCAATGATCCCACCACATGACGTTGTCCGCCGACAGCACCACGGACGTGTGGCCGAAGCGAACGTATTGCGCGTACCGGTCTGGAACGTCGAACGCCAGCGAGATCGTGCGCAGACGAACGTTGTCGCGCTGATCGAACGCGTCGAAGGTGTGCCAGTAGTTCACCGCCGAATCGGACGAGAACGTGTTGGCACCATTCGGCCCGAGCAACTTGAGGAAATCGTCGCCGGTGTGCTGGCGGAAGCGATACGGATAGTCGCCATTGTTGAACCACGCCCCGCGCTCCATCGTGATCAGCGAGTACAGCGCGACCCCGCGCCATTTGAGCGTCGGCGCGTACGACAGGTTGAACGTGGGCAGCGGCGGTCCGAAGTAGACGGCGGTATCCGTGCCCGTCCATGTGCCCGTCGGAGCGCTCGCGGTGGGCGCCGCGTACGATACCGGTTTGATGCCGAACACCGCACCCACCGGATACCCGACTTTGACCGGATTGCCAAAGGCGTCGGTGACACCCGTGTTCCCGCCGAGGCTCGTCACCTTGTTCTTCAGCCCATCCATTCGGATCTCGTTGCGCCAGCTGAAGGTCCCCCGCTCGACGGTGAGCAGGCTGATGCTGGCCTCCCAACCGTTGTTCGTGATGCCGCCGATGTTCTGCGACTGGGTGTTGGTGAAACCCTGCGACGGCGGCAACAACACCGGCACGATCGCGTTGTTCACCTTCGTCTTGAACATCGACGCCTCGATGCCAAGCCGGTCGCCGAAGAAACCAGCGTCGAAGCCGACGTCGATCTCCGTCGACTTTTCCGGACCGAGCTTGAGGTTGCCCGGACCCTGTGGAATGAGTGCCGGCGTGTTCTGATACACGGCGACGGGTTGGTACGTCTGGAACGAATCAAATGGTCCCGGCGCCTTGCCGGCGGTGCCGAGCGCGCCGCGCAATTTGAGACTGCTGATCGTCTTCGGCAGCCAGTCATAGCTGTCGAGGTTGTAGGCGGCGTCGATCTTCGGATAGGTCTGGTATCCAAAGCCCGAACCGAACGCACTGTTTCCGTCGACGCGCACGCCCACGGTCGTGAACAGCCGGTCGCCGAACGAAAAGCGGTTCTGCGCCAGCCCACCGACCTGCACGGCGTGGGTGTACTGCTCGGCGCCGAATGTCTGCGACGCCGCGCTCACCGTCGAGATGCCGGCGCCGGCGAACTGCTTGCCGATCGCCGCCGTGAGCACTTCCGTCTCGTAAAAGCCCTGCCCGCCGAAGGAGAACGTGGAACCGATCCCCATGGGCAGGTGGAAGTTCAGCGTGCCGAGATAGTCGACCGTGTAGACCGAGTAGTTGCGCGAGGCGTTGGTCTTCTCGCCGTTCGAGACGGACGCCGAGCCATAGCCTCCGTCCTGCGGGAAGAACCGCTCTTTCTGTTCGTCGACGACATCGGCGCCGACCGTGAGGCGGTTGGAGAAGGCGGACGACACCGCGTAGTTCGCTGTGGTGCTGCCCGTCCACCGGTTCGCGTCACTCGTCGTCTTGATCCGCTCGATGTCCGCGACGGAGATCCACGCTTCGCCATAGGGGCGGGCCGCCGACGCCTGCCGCGGATCGCCGTTCTCGGCGTTGCCGGTGAGCGTCGCCCAGTTGTTGCCGGACTGCAGCGCGTTGATGAAGTCGCGGTCGAACGCCGAGTGCACCTCGAAGTTCAGCTTGTCCGAGGCGTTCCAGCTCACGTTCAAGCGAACGTTGCCCTTGGTCTGATCGTTCGGCTGGATGCTGCCGACTTCCTTGGAGTAGTCGCCCGAGACGAAGTAGCTGGCTTTGGTCGCGCCGCCCTGCACTGCGGCGCTGTACGATTGGAACGGTCCGTTCTTGATCAGCGTCTTGTTCATGTCCAGCGCACGCGTTCCGTCCGGCCCCGTGAACAGCGGATAGAGATGCGTCTGGTAATTTTCGCGCTGACGATCGAAGCCCGTGCCCAGATTGAGCGTCCACTGCGGAGCGCTCTCCGATTTGCCGCGCTTCGTGAAGATCTGGATGACCCCGTTCGACGCTTCGGAGCCGTAGAGCGTTGCCGCGGCCGCGCCCTTCAGGACTTCGATGTGATCGATGTCGTCGGGATTCAGGTCGGAGAGACGGTCTTCCCCGGTGCCGCCGTTGAAGTTGCAGCACGCCTGGTTGCCGAGATTGGCCGTCCAGTCGGTGGCGCGCGTGTCGGCGCGAACACCGTCGATGTACACGACGGGACGCTGGTTGAGCGTGAAGCTCGACACGCCGCGGATGCGCAGGTCTTTGGCCCCACCAACGCCGCCGCCGACGCTCGTCGACCGCACGCCGGCGACCTGGCTTTCGAGAATGGAGCCCACGTCCGAGGACGGCTTCACGTCCGCGATCTTGTCCGCATCGACGACGCCGATTGGCGCGCCGAGCTCGCGCTTGGAGACCGCGCCGCCGGTGCCGGTCGTGACGACTTCGCTCAGCGTGACGGCGCTCTGCTGCATCGCGAAGTTCACGCGCACCGAGTCGCTCGCGGTCACGGCGATCGGTTTCGTGTCGGGGCGATAGCCGAGGCGCTGCGCGCGGACGGTCGCCGCCCCGCTCTGCACGCCGCGAATGATGAAGCGCCCGCGTCCATCCGTCTGCGCCCCAAGCTGCGTGCCGCTGATGGAAATCGTGGTGCCGCTCAGCGGCTGGCCGGTGGCTCCGTCGGTGACGATACCGACGACGATGCCAGTCTGTTGTGCGTGGAGGAGGACGGGTGTGGCGGCGAGGGCGAGTACGATCGCCCAACTCGCGCGACCCAGAGAACGTGGAGGGGCCAACTGCGCGGAATCGGTTTTCATGAAACCCCCTGAGGAACGAGAGAACCGAGTGGCTTCGATCCCGACGCGACGTCGCGACGTGGATGGCGAGGCGAGCACGGCGGGAACCGCGAACCTGCGGACTGCGAGCGCTGCGAACCAGTTGAAGAAAGGCCGAGGGGGGGTACGGCCGGATATAACGCCGGCGGTCGCGAAGCATAAGAGCCAAACGCGACCAGTGCAGGGTCCTTACATCCTGGGTTGAATTCGATTGCGCGTCAAGTTTTCCCGGCCCAGATGCACCTCGTCGCCCGCCGTTACGAACTTGCTCATGTCTGCTTTTCGTCACGTTCCTGGCGCGATTTCGCCAACGCGCATCGCGCGACGAAGTACCCGTGCGCGGGACAATCGGGCGAGCCGTCGGGACGGACGAGCACGTTCGCGGTGTCAGCGCGCTTGCCGCGGTGACCGATGGTGGAGCCGCCCTAAGACCTGAGCGGCGCGTCTACTGCGCGCCAGCGTACTGACGCCAGACTATTGCTTGCCCCGAGCCGCTGGAGGGTACACGTCGCCTCGCCGGCACCTGCCGACGTTGCCGTCAATGCGGGCCGCGGTCGAGTCATCGCGCGGGGTGACGCGCATCGTCAGATCGAGTTCCGGTAGCGTCGCGCGGATCACCAACTCGGGCGGTGTCGCGACGATGTCCACGACCGGTGGTGTCCTACTTCCGCACGCTCCCTGAACACGCGCTGGCGACTGCCGCCGAACCGGCCGCTCGAGCGGTCTCCCCGGAGGGAAAGGCCGCAAGCGCATCTTGCAACGTCTTCCGTCCTTCGTCGGTTTTCCCGGCCGTGCACAGGGTCGTCGCAAGCCACATTCGGCGCTTGAGCAAACTCGTATCGTTGGCCGGTCGGACCAGGCGCGTCACTTCGACCAGCTCTCGCAGATAGGGCTCGGCCCCGGCCGTGTCGCGCATCTGCTCGCGAAGCGTCGCCAGCGCGGCAAGCGAGAGATCGGGATTGATGCTCGTGGTCCCGTAGACTCGCCGGCGCATCGCCAACCCGTCGCGATGAATACTGTCCGCCTCGGCGAGCCGGCCGCGCCGCCGGACAACCTCGCCGAGACGATAGACCGTCGCCGCAACATCTCTGCTCTCCCCCAATGTCGCGCGTTGCAGTGTCGTCCGTCGACGACGCGACGGCGCCATGCTTGGGGCCGAGGACCGCGCGCCGCGAACGGAGCGCGGCCGCGAACAACGATTCCGCTTCGTCGTATCGTCCCATGTCCACCAGGACATGGCCCAGGTTCGTACGCGACAGTTGGACGTCGGAATGCTGATCGCCGAGAACCTTGATGCGCATCGCCAACGCGAGTCGGGGGACGCGAATTCCGCTCGGATGACCTTGAGCGCGACGGTCCGCCGCGGGTGGTCCTGCTCGGCGGCATAGACGGTACCCATGCCGCCGGACCCGAGGAGGCCGTTGATTCGATAGTCGCCGACGGTGGTCGGATGATGGCGGGGCGAGCGACGAGAACGCGTCGGCGAGCGACGATCTCGGGTCGGGTGATGCGTCGGGCATCGGCAGCTCCAGTTCGGCAGCCGGCCAATACATGGCACCATGGGCGTGCCTGGGCAAGATCATGGCAACCCTCGCCCGGCCAGTCATTGAGGAAACGCGAAACCTTCCTGCCCCGACTGCCGCTATCCAGGTGTGCCGATCGACGCCGGTCCTTGGCGTTCGCGGCTGCTTGCCGCGCGATGCGCGAGGGCCGCATACTCCGACTTCAAATTCAAGCGACGGCGGCGTGGCACACACGGGAGCAGTGATCGAGAATCCGGTGATCGGCGACCGGATCGTGTTCCTTCGGACCACCGCTGATACGGCCGGTGAGCTCCTCGAGTTCGACTTGTTCGCGCGGTCTGGTGCAGCGGGGCCGCCAGAACATGTGCATCCTCAGGCGAGCGAGCGCTTCGAGGTGATCGCGGGTGTCCTTCGGGCGCGCGTCGGTGGCGTCGACAAGACCGTTGAAGCAGGCCAGTCGCTCGTCGTTCCGCCGGGAACGCTCCACACTTGGTGGAACTCAGGGGCTGCCGAAGTCCAGGTGCGCGTTCAACTCACGCCGGCGGGTCGCAACGAGACATTCCTCGAGACGATCTACGCCCTCGCTTCGTTGGGGCGGACCAATAGCAAGGGCATACCTGGATTCCTGCAGTTGTCCGTCTTCGCGTCATCGTACTTCGACACGAACCACATCGTGCAGCCGCCGCTCCTCGTCCAACGAGTCGTCTTCGGCGTCATCGCGCCCTTCGCGCGACTCCTGGGCTACCGGCCGGATTGCCCGTACCCCTACAAGGCGGGTACCGCGGCGGATCACCGTAGCTGAACCGTCGCGGGCATTCGCCGCGACGACAGGCGGCCGCGGCGCGCTCGATCTAAATGGCGCCGGGCGGATGGCCTGTTTGCCCGCCCGCGTGATGGTCGGATCGCTGAAAGGCCATGAACTCGTGAATAGCAGCCAGTGCTTCGGCATCGGTGGTTCGAATGCGAAGCTCTCCGCCGCGAGGAAGGTCATGTGCTTCATACGAGATGACCGACCGCTTCGCCGCCATCACTTTGGTTCCGGGAACCATCTGCATGTGGACGAACTCCGGCGTCGAGAAATCGCCCCTCGTGAATGCATCGGCGATGCTGCGAAGGTGGGCACGGATCGCGGCGACGCCAACACTGTCGTCCGTGTCGCGCTGGAGCTCGATGCGACCTCCATCGGGCAGCGCATCGAACTTGTGGATCGAGGTGTACTGATCCACGCCCATCGCTTCCTTGCCCCGCTTCTGCATCGCGGCGAACGATGTGTCCTGACTCTGTACGGGATGCGTGTTCGCGAGGATTGCCGCTGTAAGTACGACGATGGGCAGGCGCATATTCAACCGTGTTGTTGGAAGACATCTCTAAGCTGACAACGTCGACGCATCCGCGTTGGAACCCAGGTTCCACCATGCCGATAACCACCGCCGGCTTGTTCACCGCGCTTCCTGCACTCGTCGACGTCGACGAGCGCGCGATTGCCCAACTGGCCCAGGCGTCGACATTGCGCCGCTACGCGCGCGGGGTAACCCTGTATCGCTCCGGCGACGCTGCCGACGGACTGTACCTCGTGCTCGCGGGCAAGGTGCTGGTCGTCCGCGAAACCCGGTCGCAATCCCAAATGCTGCACACGGAGAGCGCGGGGGGCGTTCTCGGTGAGATTCCAGTTTTTGGCGGCGGACGATTTCCCGCAACCGCACGCGCGATCGAACCCACGCGGTGCGCGCACTTGGCGGTTGGAGTGATCGAGCGGTTGCTGCGGGAGGAACCGAGTTTGCCCGCTTCGCTCTGCGTCGCATGGCGGCACGAGCGCAAAGCCTACTTCACCGAATCGATGACCTGACGACAACCACTGTGACATCTCGGCTAGCCGCGTACATCGTCGCGCGAGCGGCGGGAAGCAAGACGCCGGACTTCTCACTCGGCGTCACGCAGCTCGAGCTGGCCGAGGAGCTTGGAACCGCGCGCGAAGTGGTCGTCCGGGGACTCGCCGCGCTGATCGGCGCGGGCGCAATTGCGCGCTCAGGGCGGGCGCGCTTCGTAGTGAGGCGTTCGGCGATCCTCAAATCAATCGCTGGGATGTAGTCGGCGGGGAACATCGAGCGATGCCACTAAATCATTCGGGCTCGCCGCAACTCCTTGTGCGCCTCCCACCATTCGGACACTCGCTCGGAGAGCGACCCTAGTGCTGGATCGTCGTTGATCGCAGGTCCGATGTACTGGACCCCGAGTCGGTCAATGAGCAGCCAACGCCAATGAAGCGGAGTGAGGATCCCCGCAGTTGCTTGTGGAATGCACGTCAGGACAGTGCCATCGTTGGTCGTGACCACGACCTCAGTCGCGAATCACGTCTCTTCGAGGGCGGCGACTCGGCAACAGATGATTTCGCGCATAGATCAGGTGCGAGATGCAGTGCGAACGTGTTGTGAGCGGTCAAGTATAGTCGACTACATTTGACGCGGTACCTGACCACCGACTTTCCCGAGACAAGTCAACTACTAGCGATCGGCCCGACGTCAAGAGACCTCCATAGCCTTCGCGCGCGATGATCGGCGTCATAATAAGGCGGCAACCGGGTCCGCCCACCACCAGCCCAACAGGGCGTTCAGCGCCAATCCGACGAGCACGATCGCCGACAAGTACATGCAGAGATCTGTTTGGACTGCGTCGGCCTTCAGGGCGCGGCTTCCAGTGCCACTGCAACCTGCCGCTTGGAACGCGCGAGCAGCGGCATGATGATGACGGATAGACCGGCAATGATGATCCCGAGAATGGTCTCGCGTGGCCGTTCCCGCCTCCAAAGCGTGTGAATCGCGTCGATGCCGATGTAGACCGCGAGCCAACGAAGCAGATCCCGATGATGCGAAGGCTCGCGCGCTCGCTGCGTTCGCGCGCCGCGACGTCGACGTCCGAACGCAGCCGCCAAAGCGCAGCGACGCTGGAGGCGACTTCGATGACACTATCGATGCCGAAGCCAGTGAGAGCGATACTGCCGGCGAGTATACCCGTTGCGATGGAGGCAATCCCCTCAGCGGTATTGTACGCCAACGTTATTCGCGACAGGCGCTGGCCGCGCCGGACGAGCGCCGGACGATCGCACCGCCGCCGGGTGGCCATCGATCACGAGGTGCTCTCGACCACAACGCGCCCAGGAGCGTGAGGCCCGCGCTCGTAGAGACCGTCGGCTGTCTGCGTTGGGCGACGCCTTCGATCCACAGGTAGACCGTGGGCAGCACGACGAGCGTCAAAAGCGTCGCTGAAATGAGCCCTCCAATCACGACGGTCGCGAGCGGGCGTTGGACCTCCGCGCCACTGCTCGTCGAGATCGCCATCGGGATGAATCCGACAGAGGCGACGAGCGCGGTCATGAGCACCGGACGAAAACGGACAGCTGCTCCCTCGCGTACCGCGACCTCCAGCGTTTCTCCTTTAGACCGAAGTTGATTGATGTACGCGATCATCACGACGCCATTCAACACGGCGACGCCGAACAGCGCGATGAAGCCAACTGACGCGCTGAGGTTGAGGTGAATACCGCGCAACCAAAGCGCGCCGATGCCGCCGACCATCGCGAACGGCACGTTGAGCATGACGAGAAGCGCATGTCTCACGGTCCCGAAGCTCGCATAGAGCAGGCCGGCAATCAGCAGCAACACCAACGGCACGATGAGCGCGAGGCGTTTGCGTCGCACGCGCCTGATTCTCGAACTGTCCGCCGTAGGTGAGGTAGTACCCACTCGGCAGCGATACCTTGTCGCGACCTGCCTGCCGAACGTCGGCGGCGAATCCGCCGAGATCCCGGCCGCGCACATTGCTCTGGACGACGACGAAGCGAAGACCGTTGTCGTGTTCGATGACCTCGGGGCCTTCCACCGTGCGAATTGCTGCGAGCTGCGAGAGAGTGACGGTCCCGCCGGCCGGTGTTCGGATCAGCGTCTGTCCGACCGCATCCGGCGTTGAACGAAAGGAGGCGCCTAGCCGCACCACGACCGGAAACCGGCGACGACCGTCGATCACTTCAGTCGCCGGCATGCCGCCGATTCCCGTCTCGATGGCCTCGCGCACGTCAGCGACGTTCAGGCCATAGCGCGCGATCGCGCCGCGGTCGAGTGTCGATCTCGAGCTGCATCGCGCCCGCGCTCACGCCAACGGACACGTCCTCGGCGCCCCTGACACCGGCGACCACCGAGCGAATCTGCTTCCGCCTTCTCCTGCAAGCAGCGGAAGGCTGTCGCCGAAGATCTTGATCCCAGGTCCGTCTTGACGCCGGACACGACTTCGTCGAGACGCATCGCCATCGGCGCGCTGAAGTCGTAGTCGAACCCTGGGATCTCGGCGAGCGCCGAATCCATTCGCGGGATCAGGTCGTCGAGCGACTTCGCCTTCCATTGGCTCTTCGGGTTGAAGGTCACGTAGACGTCCGCCTGATTGAGCGCCATCGTCTCCGTCGCCTCTTGCGGCCGGCCGAGGTTCGTGACGACGCTCTTGCACTTCCGGGAATCGTCTGAGCGTTCGCTCGACGTCAGCCGACACGGGCATCCCTTGATCGAGCGACACACTCGGGATTCGTCGCGACTCGATCAGCATGTAGCCTTCGTCGAGCTTCGGCATGAACTCCGTCCCGAGGAACGGCACGGAGGCGAGCGCGACAGCAAGCAGTCCGAGTGCCGCGCCGACGACGGGCACGCGGTGACGCAAGCGCCCAGGTCGAGCGCAGCCTCATACCGCGCGCGAAGGCGCACAAACCACGCGCGCGTCGTCATGACGTCTCGCTTCGAGCGACGTCGTGAAGACATACGACGCGACGGCCGGCACGTACGCCAGCGCGAGCACAAGCGATCCGATGACCGCCGCGCAGACCGTGAACGCCATCGGGCGGAACATCCGTCCTTCGATGCCCTCGAGCGTGAAGATCGGGATGTACACGGCCACGATGATCGCGACGCCGAACACGATCGGACGGCCCACCTCGAACGCTGCGTGCCGAATGACCTCGATGCGATCCGCCGGCCGATCCGCATGGCGGTCGGCCGACAAGCGGCGAACGAAGTTCTCGACCATCACAACGGACGCATCGACGATCAGTCCGAAGTCGAGCGCGCCGAGACTCATCAGGTTCGCGGACAGGCCGAATCGTTTCATCGCGAGGAACGCGCCGAGCAGCGACAACGGAATGACCGACGCGGTCAACAGCGACGCGCGCACACTGCGCAGGAAGAGGAAGAGAATGGCGATCACGAGGAGCGCCCCTTCCGACAGATTGGTGAATACGGTGTGCGTCGTTCGCTCGAACGACCTCGCCCTGATTGTAGAACGGTCGAATGTGTACGCCCTTCGGCAGCAGCGGCCGAATCTCGTCGAGGCGCGCCATCACCCGGTCGACGACTTCGCGTCCGTTTTCGCCCTTGAGCATCATCACGACGGCCGACAGCGCTTCGCCCCGTCCGTCGCGGGTCACCGCACCAAACCGCGGCTGCGGTGAAATGGACACGCTGGCGACGTCACGAACCTGCACCGGAGTGGCGCCGCGAGTCGCGAGCACGACGTTGGCGACGTCGGCGGTGTCGGTCACCCGCCCAAGTCCGCGCAGCGTAAACCGCTCGCCACGATCTTCGACGTAGCCCGCGCCGAAGTTGGCGTTGTTCTTTGACAGTGCGGCTCTCGATGTCGCTCAGCGTCAGACCGTAGCCCGCGAGCTTCGCCGGGTCCGCATTCACCTGGAACTGCTGCTGCATGCCACCCCAGGTGTTCACATCGGCGACGCCAGGGACCGTTCGCAGCAACGGCTTGATCGTGTACTCCTGCACGTTGGTCAGATTGATGAGCGCCGCGGTGTCCGAGGGCGCGACGCTGCTATCCGCCTCGACGAGATACTCGAACACTTCGCCCATCGCCGTCGCGGGCGGTCCAAGCATCGCCTGCGCGCCGGCTGGAAGCTGGCCCATCGCGTCTTGCATGCGCTGCTGCACCTGAGCACGCGCGAAGTAGAGGTCGACGTCGTCGTTGAACGTGACCGTCACGACGGAGAGGCCGACCTTCGAGATCGACCGCACGCCCTGCGTTCGAGGAAGGCCGAGCATCGCAACTTCCATCGGGTAGGTCACTTGCTGCTCGGTCTCGACCGGTGACAGCCCGGAAGCGTGGTCATGACGATGACCGAGTTCGGAGTCAGATCGGGAAACGCGTCGGTCGTGAGCGTCGCGAAGGCCCAGATGCCGGCGCCGGCGAGAATCAGCGTTGCGGCGATGACCCCGACGCGGAACCGGATGGCGGCTGCGATGAAGCGATCGATGAGATGCGTCATGAGTGTCTCCTCACATCTCCATCTTCGGCATCGCGGCCTTCTGGAGCTCCGCCTTCACGGCGAACGCGCCATCGAGTGACGATCACGTCGCCGGTGGCAAGGCCGCGCAGGACGGCGACCGTCCCGTTCGAGCGCGACCCGAGTTCGACTTCGCGCCGCCGGATGTGCGCGCCTCCTTCTCTGACGCGCACGAGAAAGACGTTCGGTTTGCCTTGGATGAGCTGCACGGCGCCTTCGGGAATGATGGCGGCTCGAACCGACTGACCACCGTCGATGACCGCGCTCGCGAGCATTTCCGGTCGAAGTTGGTTCGCGCCGCGCGTGACGGAGACGATCGAGCTGCCGCACGGCGAGCGTTCGCGTATCGGCGTCGAGACCAGCGCCGACTGCATCGATTCGCGCGGAGAACGTGTCAGCCGGATAGGCTGGAACGGTGAATCGAACCGGGCCGCCACGATGGAACAGCCCCGCGAACTGTTCTGGCGCGTTGATCGACAGCCACAGGCTCATCGGGTCGGTGACGACGACGAGCGGCGATCCTGCCTCAACGACGGCGCCAGGGACCGCAGTTCGTGCGAGCACGACGCCGGCCAAGCGGCGAGCGAATGACGATCTCGCCGGTCGACGCCGTGCTCCCTGCCCCGAGTTGCCCCGCCGTGCTCTGCGCACGCGCGAGCTCCGACTCGGCCTGCGTCAACGACGCTCGCGCCTGTTCGTCGTCCGCAACGGCGCGGTCGTAGTCCTGTCGTGGAATTGCTTTGAGCGCCAACAGCCGCTCGGCGCGCGCCTTTGCCGTCGCCGCGTAGTGCGCCTGCGCCTTTCGCGACGTTACCTCGGCAACCGCTTTCGCTACGTCCGATTGTGCCATGCCGGCTTCCGTGCTCTGAAGCGTGACCAGCGCTTGTTCCTGCGCGACCCGGTCACCAGGGCGTACTTTGACGTCGACGATTCGCCCACGCGCCGGCGCGCCGAGGCGCGCGGTGCGGTCTTCGTTCGGAATGACGACGGCGGGGACGACGGCGCGGCTCGTGGTGCTGCCCATCGTCACTGCGGCCCATTTCACTCCGCCGTGCTGAATCTGCGCCGCAGTGAGCGCCAATTCAGTCGCGACGGTACCTCCTCCCTCTTTCTTGGATGTGCTGTCGCCTTCGGATTTCATCCCCGCCATCGCCGGCATATCGGGCGCCTTGGTGCACGCGCCGAGCGCCGCGAGCCCGATGAACAGCAATCGTTGCAAACGTTGCATCTGGGTCACCGACTCGGCAGGCTGGTGAGGAGGTCGTCGCCGCGCGCGACGAGAAGGGTCAACACGCTCTCGCGCTGCGCGTAGATCAGGCGGTAGTAGGCCAGGCGCGCATCGGCCCAGGCACGCGCTGCGTCGAGAACCTGAAGGAGCGGCACCGCTCCCTCCCGATACGCGCCGAGCGTGATTCGCCGAGCGTCGTCGGCGCGGGCGAGCATCCCCGATTGGCCAGCTCCCCCCAATGCCGTCGCGCGGTTCGTCAGCAGCGTGGCCGTTTCGTAAGCGCCTGCGACTTCGGCCGTGGTCTCTCGTTCGACCGCCGCGAGGTCGTAAGCCGCCGCGTCGCGTTCCGCGCCGGCGCGTGCGATCTCCCCGCGATTCGGATCAAAGAGCGGAATCGGAAGACTCAGCCCCGCGATCATCGAGTTGGTTCCCGCGGTCTGCTTCACGCCAAGCGTCGCGCCAAGCTGCCGGAGAACCATGGCTCGTTCGACTGATGCGCCAGCCGTCGCCGCGGCGAGACGCTCACGCGCAGCGCGCACTTCGGCGCGGTCGGTGACCGCGGCGGTCGGCAACGTCATTGGCCGCTCGTCGATCGCCACGGCCATTGCACGCACACCGATGCCCCGCGGATCACCGAGGAACGACGCGAGCGCAGCGCGCGCCTGCGCGAGATCCGTTTCCTGCATCGTGGCGTCTACTGCGGCTCGATCCCGTTCGAGCTCGGAGCGAATGAGGTCCGACTCCGCGGTCACGCCCTCTTCCACCCGCGAGCGATTGTACGCGACGACGCTGTCGAGCCACGCCAGAAGGTCGTGCGACGTCGCGACGCCGATCTGGGCCAGCGCAGCGCGGTCGTAGGCGTGCGCCGCTTCCAATGCAACACGTTGGCGAGTCGCCAACGCTTCATCGGTGGCGGCGCGCACTTGGGCGTCTGCGACACGCACGCGTGTGCCGCGCTGGTAGAGCGGCTCGAGAGGTATGGTCAGCGTCGTCATGCCTTCGCGATCGATGCCAGGCACCGACGCGCTCCGCGGGAACGGCGTGTTGTCGACTTGGTAGGCGAGGATCGGGTTTCCGAACGCGCCCGCCGTAATGCGGCTTCCTTGGACAGCCCGGACGCGCGCACGAGCGGCGTCGACCGTCGGGTGTCGTGCGACTGAATCAAGTAGCACCCGGAGCGTGAGCGCCGGCGGGCTCTGAGCATTGGCTTGGCGCGAATGAACGACGGTCGGCAACAGAAGCGTTGGTGCCAGACACAGTCGAGCGATGAGTGTCCGCGGGTTTCGGGAACGATGCGCCCGAGAGAGGTTGCGCATAGACAGGAGACCACCCCAATGGCGAATGAATGCGTCGTGTTCGGACGCAAGTGAGCTGCAACGATTGTTTTGTGTTGCGTCCCCGCCGGGACGCGGTCGACCGACTCAGCGCCAACTACTCGGCGCGGTCGATCGTGGATACACGTCGCCTACGAGGCGGCGCGTTCCGGCGGCGGGAGAAGGAGAGCCCGGTCGGCGCTCGGCGGCTGCACAGCGTCGATCGCGGCGATCGATGCGGGTGCCGGGTGCGCTACCGCGACCGTTGACGCATTCGGGCCGGGGGCGTGACACGATCCACCACACCCACAATCGAATCCCCGCTGATCGTTGCTCGCTTCCGATACGTGCGGCGCGCTGGCGTCACCGGCGCTGCCCGCTGCGACATGCGACGCGTTCGCCGGCGTTTCCGTCATCCCCTGGCCGGCGCACGTCATCGTACTGGTCCGCGCGCCAAGAAGCGCGTCGAACAGCGGCTCAAACGCCGCGCAGCCCAGACACCATACGGTGACGAGCGACGTCAGCACCATGAGCAGACGGGCGGGACGGCTGTGACGGGAGCGCATGCGTACTAAGAAGGTAGTGGGGACGCTCGCCGATTGCACTTCTTTGGAGGCCGTAGGCGAGGCACTATCGCCAGCAGCACATTAATCAGTGTCAACCCGCCCTGATAGTCTGTGGTAGATTGAGCCGCGTGGAACTGTCTCCCTTCTGGCCTGCCCGAACTGCGGCCATGCGGAGCGGTTGGAGATGCCGACCAACGCCTGCGTATTCTTTCACGAATGCGCCGGCTGCCGTGTGCCGCTCAGGCCGAAGCCGGGCGATTGCTGTGTGTTCTGCTCTCACGGCTCCGTGCGATGCCCGCCGGTCCAGGCGGGTGACGATTGTTGCGCGACGGGTAACCCAGCGTAATGGGTTCCGGCACCTCATCGCGTAGCCTGAGTATCGCCGACGGTGCGGGAGCGCTCGGCGCCATCGTCGCGGCGCTCTGTTGTGCCGGGACGCCCATCATCGTTGGCGCGCTCGGAGCGCTGGGCCTCGGCTTTCTTCGCAAGGATGCGATTCTGTGGCCCGTGATGCTCGGCGCGCTGCTGATCGCGCTGTGGGGATTCTGGCGAGGATTTCGCGGCATCGGAAGGCTGGTCCGTTGGCGCTCGGAATCGCGGGCGGGGTGTCACTCGCGTCTGGCGTCATCGTCGTTCACGGATTTCCGGCGATGCAGATGATCTACGGCGGAGCCATCGCCCTCGTCGTTGCGACTTTCTGGAACGTCTGGGCGCGGCGCGCAGGCGCGCATCCACTCTGATTTCCCGCCGAACTAGGCGTCTCCCGATTTCGCGCACTCAGTCGATACGGGAATCGACAGCCCGAATGTGGCAACGCGCTGCTTTTCACTCTCAACCGATACGTGCCATCCGACAGGGAGCCTTGACTCTCGCCTTTGCAGTCTGCAGCTTCGATCAATACATCAAAGTTTGAGGCATCAATGGCTATGTGGTGCCGCCAATGGAAGTGATGCCGGGAACGCTCGACACGTTCATTCTGCGCGGCCTCTCGTGGGGACCAAAACACGGCTACGCCGTCGCGCGATGGATCGAGGAAAGTTCGGGTGGGGCGCTCGTCGTGCTCGACGGCGCGCTGTACACCGCCCTGCATCGCATGGAGGAGCGCGAGCTGATCGCGGCGGAGTGGGGCGTGTCGCCCACCGGCCGCCGTGCGAAGTTCTATCGGCTGACACCGGAGGGACACGCGCACCTCAAGCGAGAGACGCGCCAGTGGAACAACTATGCCGCCGCCGTGGCGAGCGTCATGGCGACCCGCACTCAACCAGCCTGACGAGAGAAATGCGATGAGACACGAGCCTCGTTGGCGTCGCTACTTCCGATTTTGGCGACGCGATATCGCCGGCGACGTCGAAGACGAGCTGGCGTTTCACTTCGAGCAACGTGTCCGCGAGTATCGCGACGCTGGTCTTTCGAGCGACGAAGCCACGGTGCGGGCCCGCCAACGATTCGGTGAGCGTGAACAGACACGCGCGCAACTGGTCGCGATCGGTGAACGCGTGGGAAAGCGCGTCGATCGTGCGTTCCTATTTGATGCGCTTTGGCAGGACCTGGCGTTCGCCGTCCGTTCCCTCCGACGGGCGCCCGGTGTTGCCGTCGCGAGCATTGTCACAATGGCGCTCGGCGTCGGCGCGAACGCCGCGATGTTCTCCCTCGCCGATCGTTTGTTCATTCGCTCTCCGGCCGGCATCAGCCAACCATCACAGATGCGGCGCATCTACCTGCGCACGACTTGGACTGTCGGCGAGGTTCCGGAAATCGCATCTCGGTTCACCTATCCGGCGTTTACGACGCTTGAAAGCGGGCTCGCCGCTCGAGTGCAACTCGCCGGATTCTCGACGCCTGACACCATGCCGATGCAAGCCGCTGGCGTGAGCGCCACCGTGCACGGGTCGTATGTCACCGATGCTTATCCGTCGGTGCTTGGTGTGCGTCCCGCATTGGGACGGTTCTTCGCACACGACGAGACCATCATGGGACAACCAGTGTTCGTCGCGGTGATCAGCGACGGACTCTGGCGGCGTGTATTCGGCGCAGACACGGCGGTGCTCGGGCGTGCCGTCGAGATCAATCACCAGCGCGTGACGATCATCGGCGTTGCCGCCCGGGGCTTCACGGGCACGGACCTCGACGCAACTGACGTATGGATGCCGCTGGCATCGTTTCCTGCGCCCGCCGACGGCATGTGGTACAAGAGCTTTCGCGCGGGGGCGATGCTTCGGGTCATTGGCCGCGCGACGCCTGGAACATCGGACGACTGGATGAGCAGCGTTGGCACCGCAGTCGTTCGGCGCACCCTCATGGACGGGTCGGAGAGCAAGCTGAACGTCGTCCGCGATACGGGGGCCGTGGTGCTCGCCGGACCGCTGCTCGAATCGCTTGGCCCGACCATGTCGCCGATGCCTGAAGTCGCGATCTCCCAGCGACTGATGGGCGTCACACTGATCGTGCTCGTTATCGCATGCGCCAACGTGGCCAGTCTCCTGCTCGTCCGCGCGTCCGCCCGGCGGCGCGAGATCGCGGTGCGCCTCGCGCTCGGCATTTCGCGGCGTCGGCTTATCACGTTGTTGCTCATCGAAAGCATCGTCTTGAGCGTTTTGTCGGGCATCGCTGCGTTACTCATCGCGCAGTGGACGGGGCTGGTCCTTCGACATCTGATCATGCCCGCCGTGTATTGGGAGTCGTCCGTGCTCGACGCGCGTGTCGTCGTCTTCACAATGCTCGTCGCGTGCGCGACGGGAATCGCCGCCGGCCTGATCCCCGCGATCCAGGCGAGCCGGCCGGACCTCACTTCCGCGCTGAAGAGCGGTGCGCGCGATGGATCTTCGGACGCTGCGGGCGCGCGCCTGCGCGCGAGCCTCTTGGTTGCGCAGGTCGCGCTCAGTGTCGTGCTGCTGTACGGCGCCGGTCTGTTTGTTCGCAGTCTCGTGCGCGTCCGCGCTGTGGACCTCGGTTATGATGGCGATCGCCTCGTGTATGGCACTGCCTTCATGCTGAACCCCGACGGCAACTACCTCGAGTGGGGCAGCGATCCGCGGCTCGGTCCGGCGCTCAAACGAGCCGCGGCAGGCCTGGCCCGCGCGGGCGACGTCGAGAACGTGTCGCTGTCCTCGTCGGCACCGATGGTCGGCTACGCGATGGTGGGATTGTTTTTCAAGGACGGCAGCCGGCCGCCGCGCCTCGACAACCGCGACCCGGCGTGGTCGACAGTCACCGACAGCTACTTCGCGACTTCGGGTCTCAAACTTGTGCGCGGTCGATTCTTCATCGAGGCCGACCGAGACGACGGACCAGTAATGGTCGTGAACGAGACGGCCGCGCGAATGTATTGGCCGCACGATGATGCGATCGGTCAGTGCATCGTCTTTTTCTCCATGAAAGAGCCCTGCACGACTGTCGTTGGCGTCGTGCGGGATGCGCATCTCGAGGATATCGTCGAGAAGCCGACCGTCCAGCTGATCACGCGGATGACGCCGCTGCCCGACGGCCGATTGCCGAACGCGAAGTACGTCGTTGTTCGAGCGCGCCGAGGCCGCGCGGCCGCCGTCGCGGCCCTTATTCGTGGCGAGCTCCGACGGTCGCTTCCCCAAAACGCGGTGACATGGGTCAAGTCCATGGACGAGAAGCTGGAGCCGCAGCTTCGCCCGTGGCGGGTGGGAACGTCCATCTTCACCGGGTTCGGCGTGCTCGCCCTGCTGGTGTCCGTGATCGGCACCTACAGCGTCATGGCATATTCGGTGAGCCGACGCGCACACGAGATGAGTGTTCGTATGGCGCTTGGTGCTCGAGCGACAGATCTGATGCGTCACGTCGTCGGGCAAGGCGTACGAGTCACCGCTTTGGGCGTCGCCGTCGGCGCAGGCGTTTCACTCATGATGAGCGGCGTCCTCCGTACACTGCTCTACGACACGACGCCCCGGGATCCCCTGGTCGTCGCAGTGGTGGCCGTGCTCTTAGTGCTTTCGGCGACGTTGGCCAGCGCATTGCCGGCGCGCCGGGCGGCGGCCGCGGATCCGGTCGGCGCTTTGCGCGCAGAGTGAGCACGCTCCTTGTAAATGATTGGCAAGCCTCTCGCGCTTCGCGCACCGTTCGACGTTCCTATCCGGCGACCTTCGCGGCGCGCCACAAGTGAACACCGAAGAAGGACGTGAGAGGATTGGACCTTGGCCAAGGGACGGCAATGTAAGAAGGAGTTTCCCACGCAGGCACGCCCCTTGTGGGTGGGCGCCGCCGACAAAAACCCGTACGCCCAGTTCTTGCGACAACAGCGTGTCGAGCGACAGCACGGAAACTTTCGTGACCGATCATGATGCCGACGCCGCGGAAGCGCTGCGACAACGCTTGGTGGATTTCCCGGAAGCAGCCAGCGCACAGGCGCGCGATGAATTGTGCCGGGATGTCTGGGCCTTCGTCGACGAGACAAAGGCCCTGGGCTGGCCGCCCGAGAAAGTCATCGTCGTGCTGAAGGCGATCGCGCGGGACGCAGGGTTTCCGCCGGTTTGGCGATGCGTCGCTCCGAGCCTCCTCGACAGGAAAGCCAGGCTCCTCTTGGAGATGGTGGCGTGGTGCGTGGAGCGATTCTTCCAACCCGCAGTCGGCTGGGATGTCTCGTTGCCGCATGATCCGCCTGGTCCGGCGACGGCTGAGCTATCCCGACCCTCGCCCGGCCAAGCCGAGCTGACGTAGCGCCCCGAGCTCACGCGACAGATACGGCGGCACGGTCTGCGGATTGCTGTTATGACAGCGATTGGTTCGTCAGCCCACGCCCCAGAACCAGCCGCTCCCAATGACAGAGCCCACCGCTATCGGCGATCTCCGGGCCGCCTTCGCCGTTCTCGCACCAAAGTCTGCGAGCCTCACGGACTCGGACCTTTCGATGCTCCGCGAGCGCGTCGGCACGGCTGTCGACGAAATGAAAGCGGCGGGGCTCCTGCCCGAGCGCATCGTCGTCACGGTGAAGACGCTTGCTGGCGACGCGGGCGTCCAGTGGGGCGGCAACAAGCTGTTTGAGACGCTCGTGAACTGGTGCGTCGAGCGGTACTACAGCAGCGGCGAACAATTGGGGCGCCCGTCTCGTTCAGCCGACAACCTTGAACGGTAGCATCCTTGCGTCGATACCCAAGGACGGAATCCTCCGTGGTCACTTTCTGTCGATCGCACGCTTGCAGGCCCATGGCATAGACCGCAGCTCGCTGACCGCTTGATCGCCGCGCGCCTGCCGTTCACGCTCGAGGTTCGCGAGCACGCTGGCCCGCGACTACTCGGGCGACGCTGAAGAGATCCAAGCCCGGTGGTATCGATTGCTCGATCGACTGTGGCCGTCGGCTTCGGTACCCGTCGGGGGAAGGAATGAGCCCGACGTTCTCGTCGCCAAAATAGTAGGCGATGGCCGATAACACGGCGTCTGCGACGATGCGATCGTGCGACTCGCGAATACCGGCGACGGTCGCCGTCGATTTCACGCAGGCGACGAGACGTTCAATCGGTCGTCCCGCGCGTCGCATGTCGTCGGCGAGGGTTCGCAATGCCTCGTGCACGGCGATCACGCAACGTTGGTGGATGGTATCGCCGGCGACGCCAATGGTTCTGAAAGCCTGGAGTAAGGTATCCTGCGAAATCGAGTCTACCATGTGGGTCGCCTCGTCGCGCCTGAGGAAAGTTGTCGACTCGCGTGGCATTTCTTGGACCAGCGTGTTGAGACACGCATCCGCGATGAAACGCATGCGCGCACCACCGCTACCCATAATTCGTGTGAAACGATTCCGACGACTCACGCCTTGTTCGGCGCGAAGGCTTCGATGCGCCGTCCATCGGCGATCGTGCGAGTCTGCTCGCGCTGCGGTACATTCAGCGCTCTATTGCTGCAACGCTGGACGGGCACGTGGAATCGCAACTCCAGTACGACGCCGGGCTGCTGCGGGTGCTTCGAGCGCTGCACTTCCCGTTGAACGACGAGCAGCGTCAGGCGCTGCGCGCGAACGTCAACGCATACGTGGACCTCGCCAAACAGCAGGAATGGCCGCCCGAGCGAATCATCGCCACGGTGAAGCGGACAGCACACGTCGCCGGCTTGGATGCGTCGATCCGGGTCCAGCGCTCGGCCGCGCAGTATGAGCTGATCACCGCGGATCCCCTGCTCGTCGAGATCGTCGGCTGGTGCATCGATCGCTACTTCAACGCGGCCGAGTGAGGGCGCGAGGTTCACTCTCCCGGCATCGCCAGCGGCTGGTTGGACCGTGCGTAGTACTGGTCGATGCACCACGCCACCAGTTGCAGCAAGGTGCCGTCGCCATAGCGACCGAACCCAGCGTCCGTGGCGAGCTCTCTCACGATGGCGATGGCGCGTTCCACTGGTACTTCGCGCTGTCTGAGTGCATCGACAGCCGCGCAGACGTCACGATGAAGGCGCTCGGAATCTGCCGAGTCCAACGTCGGCGTCTTTGGGGCCAACGCCCGCAAGGAGTCTCGCAGCGCATCGAGAGCGAGGGGTTGCGACATCTCGCAGCTGGGAAAGGAGACGAACAGCTCCGAGTGGGGAGCCGCTTTGGCCGAAACCGGTGCAAGTTTCCGTCCAAGCTCTTCCTATCACTCCATGCAGCGCGTGACGCGCACGCATGCGGCGCAAGGAAACTTTCGTCGCGCTTCCGCAAGAGGCCCACGATTCGGCATGCAGGTTGCCTAGTGCTGAATTCGCCTTTGGTCACGAGCTCCAGCATGTCGCATGACGATTCGCCGCCTCGCCCGCGCCTCGATCAGGCGAAGGACCGGTTGAAGGACGCGCTCGACGACGCGTGCAGCGCTGACGTCGATGACGCTGACACGGGCGAGCTGATTCGCGTCGAAGAAGTGCTGGCGATCGCCAACGATGCCGCGAAAGAAGTGCTCTCAGAGAAGCGGCGGCTGCGCAGCACGCCCGAAGTCGAAACTGCTGACCGGGCTCGATCACTCATGTCGCGAAAAGTGAAAGACGCGCAGGGCGTCCAGTGGACGATCTTTGCGGTGCGTCCATCGGCCGGGCACGTCGCGCAACTCCGCGAGCCGTTTCAGAGCGGCTGGCTTGCATTCGATGCGGGACGCGAAACACGTCGACTCGCGCCGATCCCGGACGCCTGGGAACAGATGTCCGATCGAGAGCTCCTCGTCTTGTGCTCGAAGGCAGTCGTTGCACGGCGTCGGCGACCATCAGGCGGCGAGCCGACAGCGAGCGCCTAATGTTGTCGCCTCTTGTACAGCGATCGCGTGCTCGTTCGGTACGACGACGATCGCGTTTGGCTCGAACGATGCGTTCGGGCAGCGCCGAATGTGTCGCAGTCGAGAACCATGGGACTCCGTGAGTTTACTGATGCGAGTGGTACTACCTGGCGTGTCTGGTCAACATGGCCGACGAATCCGGCCATCGTGAGTCCGGAGTTGCGCGCGGGGTGGCTGACGTTTGACTCGGGGTGGTCGCGGCGGCGGCTGATCCCGATCCCGTCTGACTGGGAGTGTGCCGACATCGAGCGGCTTCAATTACTCTGTCACGTCGCCAAGGCTGCGCGCAGCAGCGATCCGTTCCTCAAAGAGATCCACGATGCGGAGGACGACGCCACACCGTAGATCGACCTAGGCGAATGACTGCGACATGACGCGTCGCTCAGCGCTTGTGCGAAGTCTCGAAGCGCCGCGACGTCGTGGTCATCAACGTGGTGGGTTCCTGCACCGAGATCGGTGTTCGCCTGAGCCACACCTGAACCAGGTTCGCCATTGTATCGAATATGAGGCTGCTCACAATGGCGCTGAGTGCGAACGGAAACTCGCCGATTAGGAAAGGCCGTCCAGCGTTACCGCCGCACCGAAAGACACGGGATGCGGCGTGCCGTCACCGCGTGGGCCGCCACATTCTTCCCGTCGGGTGGAACGGCGTCGGTGAACGCGATGATCGAGCCAACGAGGTCCGTGCCGCGAAGCGTGACACGCAAGGCGAACCCGGCCATTGGCGACGGTTCCGATACGAGAATTTTCGGTTCGGTGTCGGAGTCGCGAACCCACGTCGTGAACCGGCCGAGTGGGCGCGTCTCGAAGTACGTCGTGAGTTCGTACGCGGAGGTCCGCGTCTCGTTCGGGTCCGGGACGTTGGTGAGCTCGAACCTGACGGGGCCGCGCGGGATGGGCTCGATCTTGGCCAAGGCTGAATCGGTTTGCCACGCGCCATCCACCAACTCGTAGCATCCGGCGACGCGATTGGCGAGAGCCAGGTCGGCCGACCACGGCCTGATGGTCCCCACCCCTCTGCGCGCGATGTGCTCGATGGCTGGTCGGCCAATCCCACTCGCTCGCTGCAGCGCCGAGGCTCGAGGAAGGCGGGCGCACGAGGGCCAGGCGGCCCGTGTATCCACCATTGCACACCCGGATCCGGATCCAGGTGACCGTCACTGAGCGCCACCGCCTCGCCGACGAGCCCCTTTCCCGGAACCGGGATCAATTGCGCGATCGTGAGTGTGACGCCGTCGTCCCACGTGAGCCTCGCGTCATCGCCCGAAACCATCTGCCACCGTGGCGTGCGGGGCACCGCGTTCGAAGGAGATACTGAATGTCCGGCGAAAGCCGCCAGCCACCGCCGCGGTCGGCCGGAACGGTGTCGAGATGAACGCTCGGAGGGAATTGCATGGAGGGACTCGTCGCCGCCGAGCGCCGGTGACCAGTTCCCGATCGACACCGCGTAGCAACCCGCGATCTGTGATGGCGCCGTATCTTGTCCTCGAGCCGAATGCAACGCGCTCGCGATCAGAGCCAGGAACAACACCATCACTCCACGCAACACCGCGCTCCCGCCTGGGTCACTCTGTCTAAACACTAGCAGTGGCGCGCGTCCCTGTCACGTCGCCCTGCGTGTAAGGCTGCGTGCAGCAACCGACGCGGCGTGCGCCGCTGTTCTCAGTCACTTGCAGCGGCTTCCAGTAGGCTTATGACACGTCCGTTGCGAGTATCCGGTTGAACGACCATCCGTCACCGGTGCGGACGAACAGGACTGTCCATCCAACGTACGCAGTCCGCGAACGAGGCGAACGCCCTGCCGTCCATTGACTGACGAATACTTCACTCGCGTTTCCAGTTATTGAGAACACGCGAACCTCAACGATCAAGTCAAACTTTCCCGGCCCACAGCTTCCTGGTTTGCTGCGGTCGCAGATATATGTGTTTAGGGAATCCATGGGCATCAGTGCCGCGTGGAGAACCCCGGCGCCACGCTGCGCGGCCTCGAGCTCCCCCGCGGTCGGTGTCGAGTCAGACCGGGGTCGCCTGGGGAGAAGATAGCCGACCCGTGAGCTACTGGGCGCGCGCGACGCGTACCAGCGAGCGGCCGCCTCAACGATGGCGACGCTATCAGCCCCGGTTTGAGCTTGACCGAGTACCGGCATGACAACCAAGCCAACCATCATCAACACTCGACAGAACACGGTTCCCCTCTCTGCCAATATGAGTGAGACACCGATCTTCCCGGAGTTTAGTGTTCGAGGGTGATCGAGGATGTGCCGTTGTCTCTTGCTCCCAAGCTCCTGTACTCACACGATACCGGGGTGTCACCGACCCGGACCCGTCGCCGATTCACCGCCGCCTTCAAACTCCAGATGCTGGAGGCCGCGGCGCAATGCACGAAGCCCGGTGAACTCGGGGCGTTGCTTCGCCGCGAAGGCCTGTATTCGTCGCATCTCGTCGCATGGCGGGCGGCGGCGACGAGCGGGAAACTAGTCGCCGGCGAGGCTCGGCGCCGCGGGCCCAAGCCGAGGCCGTCGGATCCCAGCGTGAAGCGGATCGCGCTGCTCGAGCGCCAGCTCAAGCACGCCACGGCCCGCGCCGAGCGCTTGGCCCTCATCGTCGAGCTTCAAAAAAAAGTGGCGCAGCTCCTCGGCCTCGCACTGCCGGCGAGCGACGATTCGCCCGAGACACCGTGATGACGGTGATTGAGGAGCATGGCTCCCGCTGCGGCATCGGCGCGCTCTCGACCGCGCTCGGCCTGCCGCCGGCGACGTACTACCGCGTTCAGAAAACGCTCATGCGGGCTGCGGCGGGCGATCTCCGGCCGGTGGCCCCGCGCGCGTCCCCCGCGCGGACGTTGCGTCCGGAGGAGCGAGCCCAGGTGCTCACCGTCTTGCATGAGCCGCGCTTTCTCGATCTCGCGCCCGCCGAGGTGTTTGCGACGCTGCTCGACGAAGGGACCTATCACTGCTCGGAGCGCACGATGTACCGCGTCCTCGCGGCGCAGGGCGAAGCCCGTGAACGACGGGCGCAGCGGCGCCATCCGCACTACGCCGCGCCCGAGTTGCTGGCGACCGCGCCGAATCAGCTGTGGAGTTGGGATATAACCAAACTCAAAGGACCCACGACGTGGTCGTGGTATCACCTGTACGTGCTCCTCGACGTGTTTAGCCGCTACGTCGTTGGCTGGATGATCGCGCCGCGCGAGTCCGCCGCGCTGGCCGAGCGCCTCATCGCCACCAGCTGCGAACGACAAGGCATTCTCCGCGGCCAGCTCACCCTCCACGCCGATCGCGGCTCGTCGATGACGTCGAAGCCCGTCGCATTGTTGCTCGCCGATCTCGGCGTCACCAAGACCCATTCGCGCCCGCACGTCTCAAACGACAATCCATACTCGGAAGCGCAGTTCAAAACGCTCAAATACCGCCCCGACTTTCCCGATCGCTTTGGATCACTCGAGCATGCGCGGGCGCACGCCGTCGATTTCTTCGCCTGGTACAACACCGAGCATCGCCATACGGGCCTTGGACTCCACACGCCCGCCGACGTGCACTTCGGCCTCGCCGAAGCCAAGCGCGCGGCGCGCGCCGTCATCCTTGCAGCGGCCTACGCCGCCACGCCCAACCGATTCGTCCGTCGTCCGCCCACGCCCGCGCGCTTGCCAACCGCCGCGTGGATCAATCCCCCCAAACTCCTCACTTCAGACGACGCTGTTCAGTAAACTCAGCTCACCCGGTGTCTCAAACTCGTTGACAGGCTCCGTTCTCGCGTTCGGTCTTCAGGTTCCTGACCATGCTATCCCGAAGTTCTCAGCAGCACAATCTGGGCTGCATTCGTTCTCGCCTGCCGGGGTGAATGAATGCTTCTTGGCGAGGCCAAGTGTCACTCGGTAGACCTTCTCGCTATTCACGACGCGGAATACTCAGAGCGCATAGAGGACGGACGCCCTGTGCGTGTCTACGGAGCAGCAGCCGGTCCGCGGTTGCGTCTTCAGACGCCAATCCACGACAAAAGATGAGGACGAAATGAGGGTCTACATAGCCTTTGTTCTTATCGCTGCAATCGTCGTGAGTGCTTCTGCACAGGCGACCCCCGTAGCTAGCCGGCCTGTACGTAGTGCGCAAACACTCGACCGATTCGCTCAGCAGATTTATCAGACGTTATTTGCTGGGGTTGCGCTGTCGCGAGTTCAGGATTCCGTCGCGCGCCAAGTGATTGGCGAGAGCTTGATGAGGCGGGAAGCTCTTGATCCGTCCGCCTCTTCATTTGTTCGGCAGGCGAGGGCTATCGTCGACGAACGTGATGCCGCATTGCGGGCGCTCTTGTCGACGCCCGCGGCCCGATCCGTGTTTGACAGAAATGCTAAAGTGCGGATTTTCATGGTGGATACTGTCTTCCGTGACCCACCGCGGCGCTGACCGATTTGTAGATTCGATATTGCCTGAGCGTCCGCTCCCGCGAGGCACGCATGATCGACCGTTTTCGCTCCGACCTGCGCATCGCGATCCGCAGCCTGGCACGATCGCCGGCCATCGCCGTCACGACCACCGCGATCCTTGCGGTCGGCATCGGCATGGCGATCGCCATGTCCACCATCGTGCGGACGGTGATCGTCCAGCGCCTCCCGGTCCAGAACCAGCAGCAGCTCATCGTGCTTCGCGCCTTCGTCGGCAACACCGAGCTGTTGCTGCCAACGCGACGACCGAAAGGCGTTTCAGCCGCGAAGCGCGAACGCTGCGCGACGTGGCTGGCGTCGGCGTGCTCCAGATCGCCTCGCCCAACATCATCGGCGACGTCACCTATTCGCTCCGCTCCGCTGCCGTCAGCGGCAACTTCTTCGAGATGCTGGGCGCGCGGCCGGCCCTGGGCCGGCTGATCCGCTCCGCCGACGACGCGAAGGGTTGCGGCACGCCGTCGTGCTCAGCTATCGCGCGTGGCGAGAGAAGTTCGGCGGGGACTCGTCGGTGCTGGGTAAGCACGTCGGTGACCCGTGGGACCCGGACTACCGCGTCGGGGACTACGTCATCGTCGGCGTGGCTCCGCCGGGCCTCGATTTCCCGGCCGGTGTCGACAATTGGTACACGTACGAAGGCGACCCGCGTGCCTCGCCTGCCAGCGCCGGCGTCACGGTGGACGCCTGGCGCCGGCGCGACGGCGGGCGCAGCGCGCGCCGAGTGGCTCGCGTTCCGGCAACGTGCCTATGAGCAAACCCTCACGAGCGCGCACATGAGCGGGCGGTTCCACGTCACCCGCGCCGAGTCGGTCAGCTCTCGCCGATGAGGTCCTCGGGAGCTCGAGCACCGATCCTCGCGATCCTCGCGGCGGCTGTGGTGCTGCTCTTTCTGATCGCGTGCCTCAACGTCGGCAACCTGCTCCTCCTCCGCGCCGCGGCCCGCAGCCACGAGCTGGCCGTCCGGCGCGCCGTCGGCGCATCGTTCGGCGACATTCTGTCGGCGCTGCTCGCGGAAGGGGTCGTCATCGCCATCCTCGGCGGCGTGGCGGGATTCCTCGCGGCGGAGGCGTTGCTCCACGCCCTCGTCGTCGCCGCGCCGGCGCAACTGCCGCGCGTGGACAACATCTCGCTCGCGGGCGCACCTGTCCTGACCGCGGCGCTGATTTCCCTCCTGGCGACGCTGCTCTTCGGAGTCGCGCCCGGTCTGGCCGTGGCGCGCGGCAGCCTGGCGTCGCCGCTTCGCATCGACACGAGGGCCGGTGGCCGGACGCGCCAAAGACGGCGACTTCATCAAACGCTCGTCGCGGCACAGACCGCGCTCGCCGTCGTCACCCTCGCGGGTGCCGGGCTTCTGATTCACAGCCTCGAGCGACTCGAGCGGCTCGACCTCGGCTTCGACCCGGAGCCACCTCTCCGTCTTCAGCGTCACCTATCCGCTCGCCACGTACGACTCGGCCGCCAAAGTCGGCGCGCTCGGCGAAGAAGCTCCTGCCGCATCTTTCGCGCGACTCCCGGCGTGACGGCGCTCAGCACCGTCGAGGTGCCGCCGTTCCTGGGCGCCGGATTTCGGGAACATCGGCCTCGTTCGCGAAGGCGCGTCGACGAGCGGACGCGCCGACGCTGGTGGCGGCCGGTCTTGGCGGCCCGGACCTCTTTCGCACACTGGGCATTCCGGTGATTCGCGGCCGCGCGTTTCTCGCGTCGGACGACGAGCACTCGCAGCCGGTGGCGGTGGTGAGTCGCGCCGTCGCCGAGGAGCTGTGGCCCGGAGAGAATCCGATCGGCAAGCGCGTGGGTCAGCTCACTCGCGGCGGCGTGACCTGGCGAACGGTAGTTGGCGAGGTCGGTGACGCGCATCTGCGCGCGCTCCGTGTCGCGACGCCGACCGTGTACTTCCCGTCGGCAGCAGTCGTTCTGGCATGGTCGGCGACGGTGGCCGCTGCGCACGAGCGCGGACTTCTCGACCGTGCTTCCCGTCGCTGCGACGCGCGCTCGCGCAAGTCGACCCGCGGCTCACCATCTGGGATGCGCACTCGTTCGACGACCTGCTGGGCACGGAGTTGGCGACGCCACGGCTCAGCAGTTTTCTCCTCGGCGCCTTTGCCGCTCGTCGCTCTGCTCCTCGCGGCCATTGGTCTCTACGGCGTGATGGCCTTCACCGTCCGCGAGGAGACGCGCGAGATCGGTCTGCGGATGGCGCTCGGTGCGAGCCCTGAGCAGGTTCGGCGCGACGTGCTCGAGGCGGGCGCTCTCGGTAATCGCGCTCGGCGGGGCTGCTGGTCTGCTCGGAGCACTGGCGAGCTCACGATTCCTGGCCGGGCTCCTCTTTCAGGTCCAGCCGGCGGACTCGGTCGCACTCGGCGCGGCGTGCCTCCTCCTTGGCCTCGTCACGTTGGCGGCGGCATACCTTCCGGCGCGCAGAGCGACGCGCGTGGATCCCGCGATCGCGCTGCGGTCGGAGTAGGGATCGGGTGCCGGCGCAGAACCGTCTGCGATCAAGTCCGCAACACGTACGAGTGTCTGGATGAGATTGACCCGATTTCGTGGACGCCTTACTCGCTCTAAGTTCGGAGCGGAGGTGGCGCATGAAATCCAACAAGAAAGCCGGACGGCGTGAACGACGCTCCTTCAGTGCGGAGTTCAAAGCCGAAGCAGTCAAGTCCCGCGGGCGAGACATGCCCGGGGCGGCTCGGACGCCACGCAACCGGTCGCTTTTTGACAGTTTGCGACTGACTCGCGCGTCAGGGTGCGTAGTCCGCCGTTAGAGTCCCCGCGTGCTGGTCGTAGCCGGGAAATTGCCCCCCGATCCGTTCGAGCCCCTCGACACGGTCCGGGGGATGATGGATTTTCCGAGGCGCGGCAAGTATGTCGTAGATCAGGAGGCGTGACGGCTGCCGTCGCGTCGACCCACCGATGTCAGTGAGTGATGCCTTCAACGATTCTGTGCGCCCGCTGCGGCGGTGCCCTCCAGGCGACCGACGCGTTTTGCTCCTCGTGCGGAGTCGCGCGCACACCCGCGCCGACGACCGGCGGTGCGCGGCGCGCGCTCAGCGATCCGGTTCTGGATGCGCTTCGTGAGCTGACCCTCGGCGAGTATGACATCGGCGGCAGGCTTGGCGCGGGAGGGATGGCGTCTGTCTATCTCGCGCAGGAGCTGCGGCTGAACCGCCGCGTCGCGATCAAGGCCATGCTGCCGGACTTGATCGAGCGAGAAGACATGATCCAGCGCTTCTTCGACGAAGCAAGGAAGCAGGCTCGGCTCGAGCATCCGAACGTCGTCCCCATCTACTCGCTCCACTGGGATGCCGAAGTGCCGTTCTTCGTGATGAAGTTCGTCGACGGCTTCTCGGCGGAGGATGTCATTCGAGCACGCGGAGCACTCCCTGTCCCGGTCGTCCAGCATCTCCTCTCCGGAACGATCGCGGCCCTGCAATACGCCCACGATGAAGGCGTCATTCACCGCGATGTGAAACCGGGCAATGTGCTCATCGATCGCCGGGGGCAGCCGGTCGTGAGCGATTTCGGAATCGCGAAAGCCGCAGAGTCGCCACACCTGACGCAAACCGGTGCGGCCATCGGCACGCCGACGTATATGAGCCCCGAGCAGTGCCGCGGACTTCCGGTGACGCCCGCATCCGACCAGTACTCGCTGGGTGTGGTCGCGTTTCAACTGCTCGTGGGCTCGACGCCGTTCTCGGGCTCGATGCTCGATCTGCTGCAGGCGCATGCCGTCGACGCGCCACCGTCGATCGCCGACCAGTGTCCCAACTGTCCGCCGCGGTTGGCGGCCGCCGTCATGCGGATGCTCGAGAAGTCGCCGGAAGACCGATGGCCGGAGCTCCGCGACGCGTTGCCGGATATCTCGGCAGGAATGGGCAACGAAGCGGACGCGCGACGGCAGTTGGTCGCGCTGTTCCCGGACCGGCCAACCGCGGCCGAGTCGCTTCCGCTGACACCACGCAGCCCAACGCCGGCGCGCTCGACGTCGCAAAGGAAACCAGTGCCGGCCGTCAGTCTCATCGTCGCGCCGTCGAGCGGGAATTGGGAGCTGAGCCTCGGAGAGACGGTCCGAATGACGGTTCGTCGCAGCGGCGATACCGGCGGCGGACAGTCGACGGCGAGCATCGTCTGGAAGACGAGCGACGATGACGTCGCAAGCGTGACGGCTGATGGCCAGGTGACGGCTCTGGCCGCGGGACCCGTGAGCATCACCGCGACCGAAGGTCAATTGATCGGCCGCTGCGAGCTGACCGTCCTTCCGGCAGAGGAAACGCCACGCGACAGCAGTACGGTGCCGCTCCTCGCCCCATCCGCCGGAGAGAACGCAACACCAACTCTTCCCGTAGAACGGGCTTCGATTGGCGACGAAGCCACCGAGGTCGTGCCCCTTCAGCGAGCCGAGAGTGACGTCGTTGTTGTGACGCCGCGACCGACACCGAAGCGGGGATCTCGCCTGCCTCTGGCGATGGTGGGTGCAGGCCTGGCCGCGGTCGCGGCGATCGCGTTTTATGCGACGCGGGGTCGAGGAGCGGCGCCGCCGCCGCCGCCGGCCGCCGTGCAGCCGAACAGCGCGGTCGTGGCGGCCGATACGGCCGCGGCTGCCGCCCCAGCGGCGCCAACCGCCGCACGAGTGTCCCTCCAATTGACGAACGAGGCGCTCAGAGTTGGTGACTCCGCTCGCGCCACGGCGCGCGGCTTCGACTCGAGCGGCACGCGGATGCCGAACGTGCCGATCACGCTCACGAGCAGCGCGCCGAAAATCGTGAGGGTCGATTCCCTGGGGCGTGTGGTCGCGATCGCGACGGGCAAGGCGACGATCACCGCGCGCAGCGGTTCGGCCGAGGCGTCGCAGGCCGTCACCGTCGACGAACGCCTGTTACCGTTGAGCGTCGCGGACGCGAGTGACGCGCTCAAGCCGCTTCTTGCGTTGGCCAGCGACGAGCATTGGGACGAGCTTCAGAACATTCTAACGCCAGATGTGCTGGAAGCCTTCAAGGGTAAACGCGGAATCAAGGCATCGCTCTCCGGCGAGCCTCGAATCGTCAACAGCGGTATCCAGTCCGCGACGGTCGATTTTGACGTCACGATGCGATGGGTCAACTTTGCGCGGCTCGGACGCGGCGGAGAGGCGCCGCTCCGCGCAACGTTCGCTCGCGCCGGCCGAGGTTGGCACATCACGGAGATCGCCGCGCGCGGTCAAACTGCCGTAGGATGACATGGAAAGCGTTCTCATTGTTCGCATCTCGCGGCACCGTCTGGCGACTCTCCCGGGCTCATCCCCCTCCAAGCCGCCGTATCCTTGCTCGCAGGTCCGCGACGATGCCCTGCAGCTCCGGATCCGCGTTCCTGAGCTCTTTCACCGCCAACGCATACATCTCGCGCGCTTTCCCGCCATCTCCTCGCTCGGCATAGAGCTCCCCAACCCGCGTCCTGAGGGGCACGCCGAAATCGCAGTCCACCCAAAGCCACAGGTTCATCGACGTGGAATGGAGGTACTTCTCCATACCATAGTAGACCGGCGCTGAGTCGCGCTGGCCGGCCGCGTCGAATATCCGCCCGAGAAGCGCGAACAGAAAAGCCGAGGTAGCGCGCGAGGAACGATCCGCGGACCGCAGTGAGTCGATCGCCGCCGCGTAATGCGCCTCGGTGCTCAACGTCACCGACTCGAGCAGCGGCGTGGCATCGTTGGCAAGGAGCGTCGACCCCGTCGGATCGTCGCGGTTCCGCAGCGCGAGTGTCCGTCGCGCCAAGTCGGGGCGATGAATCTCGGCGGCCGCTTGGACATACAGGCCGTAGTCCCGGTCGCGCGGCATGGACGTGTTCCATGGGTCGAGCGCGAGAGCCGAATCGAGCAGCGCGACGACGCGCACGCTGTCACCGGTAAGCCGCGACCGGCCGAGCGCGTCCCAGATGAAGTCCTGTCGAACGGTTCCGGTCACGCCGCGGACCTTCGAGACCTGCATCATCAACTGGTGCGCGCGGCGGGCCTCCTTGAGCCGGCCCGCACGCTGCAACACTGCCGCCTCGATCACCGCGCCCCACTCTACCAGCAGCGGCACAGGCTGCGCTTCCATGGTGTGGGTTATGGCGAGCGCTGACGAATCGTCGTCTGTCATCGTGGCGAGTTGCGTCGCCAGGACGAGCGCGAGGGGATGACCCGGCGCCACGGCGCGGATGCGGGCCAGTATCGCACGCACGCTGTCGATCGGTCCAATCTCGGATTGAAGCAGGATCAGATCGAACTCGTGCCCGAGGCTCGAGTCTGCCGCGAATCCGAGTCGGGTGAGTTGTATCGCGCGCGCGTAGTCCTTTCTCTGCCGCGCGGCGATTACGAGTTGTGATGCGTATTTGATCGAGTCGATCGCGCCAAGCGCAAGCGCCACGCGTTCGGCCTTCCCCATGTCGACGGCCGGCCCCGCCATCCAGTAGTTGAGCTCGATCTGGAGCCGTTCTTCCGGTGATGCGCGGGCGCGGTTGTCGAAGGCCTTTTGCAGATTCTCTACTTGGAGCTGACGAATCCCTGTGAAGCCGGCGATGACGGGACCCCGCCGACTGATACGCCATCGCGAACCCAGAGTCGATCGAGGTGGCCTCGCCAAAGAGTCGAATCGCGGCGAAGAAGTCGCCGATGGAAGCCGCCCGTAGCCCTTGGGTGTACTTGCGCAGCGCGGGGAGTGAGCTCGTCGTCACGTCCGCCAGCGCGGGCGCCGCGTTGACACTGCGCAGCGACTCGCCGATTCGCGCGCGCAGTCGCTTGGCGAGGCGCCCGGTCGCCGGCGTGAAATCCGCATCGTCCTTCGCCGTCTCCTGCAGCGTCACGAACGGCTCGACGTCCTCGCGTGGGAGCAGGCGCACGGTGAGCGTGTAGGACTTTCCGACAACGGCGACATCACCATCTAGAATTGCCTTGGCGCCGCTCCGTTCAGCTACGTCGCGCGCCACTTGTCCTGCGACCGGTCGCCGCGCTTTCGCATTTGCGCGAGAATCACGCCGACCCGCTCGGGAGCAACGAGGCGCACGGCCTTCGATTCCGCTAGCGCCGCGCGTAGCCCTTCCGCGAACACCGCGCCGAGCGCGGTGTCCGCGGCCGGGCCACGAAGATCCGCAATGAGAACCCGGTCCTTGGCCGCCAACGACTTGGCGCCGATCAGCGACCCGAACGGCCCGATGCCAAGCTCGCGCAGCCCCATATATGAAGCGACCAACAACACATAGCCGCCAAGGACGCTCGCGCCACCCAAGCGAAGGCGCCGCCAATCGAATCGCGCCCGCTGTCGAACCCGTTGCTGCTCGGCGAGCGCGGTGAGAACCACTCCCGGAAGGCCGAGTATCAGCAGCCCCATCGCGCCGACGAACACCCATCTCGGCAATCCGATCATGTCAACCGAGAGTCTCGCCAACACGGCGACGAGCGCGGACGCGAGCGCATATGCGCCGAGGGCGCCCGCCACACCTAGCGAGCCGGGGTGCACCGTGGGGACGACAGACCCAAGACCGACGGCGTCGACCGCTTCGAGAATCGCGGACGCTGTGGCGGGTCGGTCCTCCGGCGCCTTCGCCAGGCACTGCATGACGAGCTTGCCCAACGATGCGGGTGTATCGGGCGCGCATCGCAGCAGGTCCGGCGGCGGCTCGCTGATGTGCGCACGAATCATGGCGTGCGCACCCCGTTGCCCATCGAAGGGATGTCGGCCCGCGAACAGCTCGTAGGCGATCACGCCCCAGGCATAGATATCGGTGCGTGCATCGGTCCGTGGATCGCCGGCCGCTTGCTCCGGTGCCATGTATGCAGGCGTGCCGACGGCCGTTCCCACGCTGGTGATCGTCGAACGACCGGAGTCTGCCCCGCCGTATCGTGAATCCGAGATCGCCTTGGCGATTCCGAAGTCGGCGACGACGGCGGTGCCGGCGGAAAGCAGGATATTCTCAGGTTTGATGTCTCGGTGAATTACGCCTTCGGCGTGCGCGTACGAGAGGGCTTTGGCAATGTCACGGAGAATCGCCAACGCGTCAGCCGTCGCGACGCTTCCGCGCACCATTCTCGCGCGCAGTGACTCGCCGGTCACGAACGGCATCGTGTAGAATGGCAGCCCGTCGAGCTCCCCGGTGCGAAGGACGGGGACGATGTTTGCCTGTTGCAGCCGCGCGGCAAGCTTGATCTCTCGCACGAACCGCGTCGCGCTCAACCCCTCGGCCATCTCGGGCGAGAGAACTTTGATCACGACTTTTCGTCCGAGAGCGACTTCCTCGGCGACGAAGACGCGCGCCATCGCGCCGCCGCTGAGCTCCCGCTCGATGGAGTAGGAGCCGCTCAGGAGGGTCCCCAGCCGGTCGCGCAGCTCGGCCATGGCCGCGAAAATAAGAGAACGCCGTATCCGATGTCTAGGCGGTTTGTCCCCTCCCCGAGCGAGGCGGCCACTCGAACTGGCGACGTCGCCGGGGGCGATGACGTTGATCAATCAGGATCACGCAACCTTCAGCCTGAGTGCCCTGACCGCGACGGCGACCGTCGCGGCAATCCCAATGTTCGTCGGCGAGAAACAACAACGGCGTCCATTTCTGGACGCCGTTGGCCTCGCTTGGATTGCTTTTCAGTGGAGGCGCCGGGAATTGAACCCGGGTCCGAGAATAGATCGACCACAGCCACTACGTGCGTAGTCCGCCGTTAGATGTCCCCGCGCGCTGGTTGGCAGACGACCCACTCGCGAGTAAGCCCCCTTGATCTCGCCGGCCCGCCGGAGGCGGTCGTGCCAGCTATCCCGGTTTTCCGATACCTAAGAAGCCGCTCCGGGCGGGCTTCCTCCTAGGCACCTGCGGGCGTAACTAAAAGTTACGCGGCAAGGGCGAAGTTGTTGTTCGCAGTTGGATTTTTGTAGAGTGTTTTACCAGGTGCTCCACGACCTGGGCACGCAGCCACAGCTTCACTTACCCCGTCGAAGCCAGTCGCCCCCGTAGCTCTCAATCTAATCGATCAGGCTCAGGAATCAATCACTTCCTGACCTTGACGATCTCAACCTTGCGCCTTGTAAAGCGCAGGCGTGACGTGATTTGCCGGAATGAACCTCACGCAGTTTCTCCCGGCCGCCTTCGCCTCGTACAGCGCCTTGTCCGCCGCCAATAGCAGCCAATCCCCATACGGCACCGGCTGCGGGTACGTCGCCACGCCGAACGACGCCGTGATGCTGAGCTCTCTCCCATTGCTCGTCGCCGGCCTCGACTCGAGCGTCGCCCGGAGACGCTCGGCGAGCTCCAGCGCTCCGATCTGGGTCGTCTGCGGCAACAGCACCGCGATCTCTTCCCCGCCATACCGCGCGCAGAGGTCGACCGTGCGCACCGCCTCGCCGAGCACGGCGGCCACGTGCCGGAGCACGGCGTCGCCCGCCTCGTGGCCGAAGCGATCGTTCACGCCCTTGAAGTGATCGAGATCGGCCATGATGAGCGAGCACGTGCCGCCGAAGCGATCGGTCTCCGCGACGACGCGGCGCAACTGCTCGTCGAAGTGCCGGCGGTTCGCGAGACCCGTGAGCGGGTCGGTGCGCGCGCGACGCGTGACCTCCTCGATCTCCCAGATGATCTCGAGCGGTCCGCGGGCGACCGCCGCGAGCAGACCGACGTTTCGCGCTTCGTGTTGGCCCACGGCGCCGAGCTCCGGGCTTTCGACCACCAGCGCCCCGATCGACTGATCGGCGCTCATGACGGGGACGATCGCCAACGAGCCAACAGGTCGCGCGAGCCCTCCGTACGGGCACTGCTTGGCGGTCGCCGCGATCGCGTCTTCCATCACGAACGGCAGCTGCTCGGTGCACGCGCGCCCGATGAGTGAGTCGGCCGTCACGTGGAAACCGGCTTCGAGTCCCGATTCCGGCGTGATCGCCTGAATCACGCCATGTCCGTCGGCGGCGCTCCATCGAACGAGACCCGCAGTCGGCGCGGACGTCACCTCGCGCGCCGTGTCGCCCAGCGCCTGGCCGAGTGCTTCGGCGCTCCGGTGTTGGTGAAGACGCCGGACGGCGTCGAGCAAGGCCTCGCTCTGTCGCTTCTGTCGCCCGTAATCGCGACGAAGCTCGAACAGCTGAATGAGGCTCGCCACCTGCGTCGCGAATCGCTGCAGCCACGCGCGGGCGAGATCGCGGTCGAGCGAGAGGCCGTTTGCCGCGCTCACGGACAACACGCCGTAGATCGACGACATTCCGATGACGGGGGCCGCCACCAGAATCGGCGGACGATCCTCCGGGCCGAGGAACTGCACGAGGCGCTCCTCGGCGGTCCACCGGATCATCGGGCTCCACTTCGGGATGTCGAAGAACGACGGGCGCGGCGACTCTTCAGTCGACCACGCCGCGGGAACGAGCGTCTCGCGCGCTTCCACCCAGCGCCAGAAGATCGCTTCCTCGCCGCCGGTGAGATCGGCGATGTCGACCAACAGGCGATCGAGGATGGCCAGATCTTCGGCCGCTTCCTTGTTCTCGAAGACCGCTTGCACGTCGCGGCGAAGCGCCTCGGACGTCGCCGTCGTGACTTTCGTCGGCGACGACGACAAGAGCGCGTCGAAACGCGTCACGGGTTGCTGCGGATCCGACGACGGCGGCGGCTTCGGCTCGTCGCGACGCCGCAGCAGCACCGACCACGTGGCCGCTGCCCCGGCGGCCATGGAAACGACGACAGTTAGGAGCTGCTTCACAGCCACTGCTCACCCGTGCGTGATTCGCGATGCCGCGACCGCGGCGCCAAAGCCATTGTCGATGTTCACCACGGTGACACCGGCGGCGCAACTGTTCAGCATCGTGAGCAACGGAGCGAGCCCCTGAAACGCGGCGCCGTATCCGACGCTCGTTGGAACCGCGATCACAGGTGCGCTCACCAATCCCCCCACGACGCTCGGCAGTGCTCCGTCCATGCCCGCGATGACGATCACCACGGCGGCCGTCGCCAACTCGTCGCGACGCGCGAGCACACGATGTATTCCCGCGACGCCTACGTCCGTGACGCGCGCCACGCAGTTGCCGAGCGCGGCCAGAGTGACGGCGGCTTCTTCCGCGACGGGAAGATCGCTCGTGCCCGCGGTGACGACCGCGACTGTGCCAGTTCCCGGCGTCGGTGGCTCGGCTCCGGGAAGATAGGCGGTGTGCGCAAGGGCGTTGAGCTGCACGCCTGGGAGCGACGTGGCGAGCGCGGCGGCGCCGTCGTCCGAGAGACGCGTGACGAGCAGCGCGTCGCCGCGCGACACGATTCGCTCGCTGATCTCCGCGATCTGCGCCGGCGTCTTGCCCGCGCCGTAGACGACCTCGGGGAAGCCCTGGCGCAAGGCGCGATGATGATCGATCGTCGCGAAGCCGAGCGACTCGGCCGGCTCGAAGGCCAGCGCGTTGAGCGCGGAGGCGGTGTCGAGCGATCCGTCCGCGACCTGTCGCAGCAGATCGCGAACGTGCTCGCGCCTCATACTTCCGCCGTCTCCAGCGGTTCGTCGGCGTCGTCGTGCGACGAATAGCGATCGCGCGTCTGGAGATACTCCTCGAAGATCCCCTCCACTTCGCCGAGCGACTCCACGGCGTGCAGCCGCTTTCGCAGATCGGCGGATCCCGGCAGCCCCTTCACGTACCAGCCGAGGTGCTTGCGGAACTCGATGGCGGCGCCGCGCCGGTCTGGCTCGTAGTCGTTCGCCATGCGCGCGTGATCGAGCGCGATGGCGAACCGCTCCTCGACGGACGGATCGGGGCGCATCGGCCGGCCCTCGAGCAGGTCGCGCGTCTGGTCGAAGATCCACGGCTGGCCGAACGATCCGCGCGCGATCATGACGGCGTCGCACTTCGTCTCGCGCCACATGCGGATGGCGTCGTGCGGGGTCTTGATGTCGCCGTTGCCGAGCACCGGGATGTCGAGCGCTTGGGCGACGGCGGCGATCTCCTCCCAGCGCGCGCTGCCCGTGTACATCTGCGTGCGCGTGCGCGGGTGAAGCGCGATCGCGCGCACACCGGCGTCCTGACAGCGAAGCGCGATCGTGACCGGATCGCGCATCTCTTCGTTCCAGCCGCTGCGGATCTTGCACGTCACGGGCAGCGACGTGCTCCGCGCGACGGCGCGAATGACGTCTTGCACGAGGTTCAGATCCTTGAGGCATCCGGAGCCGCCGTTGCGCTTGACGACTTTCTTGACGGGGCAGCCGAAGTTGATGTCGATGAACTCGGGGGCAAAGACGTCGGTCACGAGCGCCGCCGCCTCGCCCATCGCGACCGGGTCGGCGCCGAAGATCTGGACGCCGATCGGCCGCTCGTCGGGCCCGAATCGCAGCTTGCTGAGCGTCGCCTGATTCTCCCGGCGAATGCCCTCGGCCGAGAGGAACTCGGTGACGACGACGTCCGCGCCAAAGCGGCGGCAGAGCCGCCGGAAGGGAGATTCCGAGACGCCGGCCATGGGGGCGAGGTAGAGCGGAACGTCTACCGGGAGCGGAAACGGAAACCGTTTCATTCCTTCAAGTTAAGGATGGGCCGAAGTGCAAGCAACATCAGCATTTGACACGTGTTCCGGCCCGGATAACTTCGCAGGTTCACACTTTGCCCGAGACCGATGGAACTGCGCGAGTTCTTCAGCGAAGACGCGATCAAGCTGGATCTGGTCGGCACGTCCAAGGACGACATCCTCCGCGAGCTGATCGCGCTGCTCAAGCTGGATGAGAAGTCCGAGGGCATGCTGTTCAAGATGCTCAAGCGGCGCGAGAATCTCGGCTCCACGGGCATCGGCCGCGGCATCGCGATTCCGCACTGTCGGTCGCTCGTCGTCAACAAGCTGCGGGTGGCGTTCGGACGCAAGCGCGAGGGCGTCGACTTCAAGGCGATTGATGAGAAGCCGGTTCACTTCTTCTTTCTCATCGTCGCGCCGCCGTTAGAGGTCTCGAATCAGTATCTGCCGGTGCTCGGCAAGATCGCGCAGTTCAGCAAGGAGCCGGACGTGCCGGCGCGACTGCTCGAGCTCACGGAGCCGAAGCAGTTCCTGGCGCTGCTCGAGGAGAAGGGTGTTTAGGCAGGTCGGGCCAACGGCCTGCTCAGGCACCGCTCAGGCGCACTTGAATACTTTCGCGTCGCCGCCGCGCCGCAGCGTGAACGTCTGCGGCGCCAGCGCGCCGTCCATGACGGAGAGCGTGATCGACATCAGATCTGTGGTGGCGTGGCCGGTGTAGCGCGCGGCATGAGCATTCGGCGGTTCGTCGATGCGCACTGGTCCCCCATGCCCCGGGTAGTGAATTCCCCGCCAATCGAAGTTGCCGGATGAGTCGAGCAGCAACGGCTGGGTGATGGACCCAGCCGCGCAGTCGTACTCGATCGTCGCTCCGGTGTCGGTGACGACGATGCCAATATGTTCGCCGCCCCAACTTCCGTTCGGGACACGGGCTGGAATGGCTTGGGGACATGTCGTGGCACTGAGTACTACTATGCACGCCACGGCCCCGGCCATTCCGGCACATCGTGAATACGTAACGCCACGCTCGCGTCCCATACCTGCCAAACTCGGACCGGAGTGGGACGGTCACCGAATCAGCGAATCGCCGTCAGCTGCAGAATTCCGGCGAGCACGTTCGCGCCAGTTGGGCTGCGTATTCCTGTTGGGCGTCCACTGACGAGATCCACCAACAGAGGGTAGACGATGTCGGGACGCCTGATCCGCTGCCGCGGATCGATGACGTCGTGCGGAAGGCCGAGTGCCGCCGGCAACTCATAGGTTTGAACCGACGCGCCATCCGCTGCCCACCGCCTGCTGAGCGCCACTACCGGCGCCGGCGAGATCGTTCGGTCGTTGGCGTTCAAAACGAACGCGATTGGTCCGCTCCGCGGCGCTTGCCGGACCGACGCTCGCTCGACGGCCACGCCCAGGCGAAGAATCTGTCCGATCGCGTGGGTGCTCCACCCCAGCTCACGATCGGGCTCTTTGTCCATGCTGTTCAGATCGTGGCTGATGTTCGGAAGGCGAACCGCGAGGTTCACCAACTCGCCGCCGAGCATTGACGGCACCCTGGCGAGCGCCATCAACGGAGCAATGATCACGACGCGGGTCGCGTCCGGTCGGTATTGAGCGATCCAGGCGGCCATGGTCCCGCCCAGACTCAGTCCGACGACGACGATCGTGTCGCCGAGGGCGTGCGTCACATCCATGGCCGAGTCGGCGGCAGCGCGAAGCTCCTCGGCAGTGAGGTCGCTGAGCGACGCCGGCCCGCGCGCGAGATCCGCGTGGTGCGGCAATCGGGGGATGTAGACGTTGTTTCCGTTTCGGAACAGCATGTGGGCGAGCGAATCGAACTGCCGCGGCGAGTTGGTGAATCCGTGCAGCAGCAGCACCGCGATCGGCGCACGGCGTCCGTGCGTCAGGAGAATCGATCGCGCGCTCGGAACGACTGTCGTCTGCTCATTTCGCTGTCGTTGGGCGATTTCAAGGACGCTCGAGTCGTAGTCGAGTTGGGCCCGAGGATGGGACTCGAGGTGGCGCGTTTGTGCCGGAAACACAGCGACCAGTCCGAACGCTCCGAACGCGACGACGAGCAGCGCAACGGCCGTGCGGCCGGGAGATCTCCCCGCCGGTGGTCGTGCCGCATCAGCGCCGCGCCCTCCCACTCGCGTCGCTAGCCCCAGAGCGCAACCCAGTAGATGGTCGCGATCAAGGCGACGATCGACGCAGCCACGTACAGCGTGCCGATGCCGACCTCTTTCAGCAGCGTGACGGTCACCGATCCGCCATAGAGGCGGCGGAACGCCATCGTCGCGTACACCGGAATCCAGACGAACACGGCGAGGCGCACTGCCGTCGAGACCACGGGAACGCCGGCGGCTCGCGCCAACACGCTCAGCACCAGCGCCAGGAACACGAATGAGTGGAAGTGAATCGCAAAATACAGATGTTCGGGATACTTGCGCCGGCGATAGAACAGCGCGACGATGCCGGCGAAGACAGGCACGAGGACAAAGAGCATACGAGGCATCGCCTCCACGATGCCCCGAGTGAAGCCTTGGGGATCAATCAGCGTCCGCCGAAGGAAGGGCCGGAGGACGGCAGGCGCCTTCGCGATGTCCCTGAGCGCCGCCGCACCCTTGGCCGAGTCGGGCTTCTGCTGCGATTTCGCCGCCGTGGTCACCGCCTCCACCACTCGCTGCGGGGCCGACTGCGTCGCGCCGACGTGCACTCCGCCAACGTCGACCGTGAGGGGAGTCGGCTTGGGCTTCGGGACCGCCGCCGCGACGAGGAAATACACGAGGCTCGTCATCAGGTAGAGCCGCAGCGGTGACAGAAACCGCGCGCGCCGGCCCTCCAGAAACTCGCGAGTCAACTGGCCGGGATGCCGGAACAACTCGCGGACCGTCGCGGCAAAGCGGCCGTCCCACCCCGACAGTTCCCAGAAGGCATCGACGACCAGCTCGCGCACGTTCGGATACGGCGGAATGTCACGCTGACCGCAGGCCGCGCAGAACGGACCCGTGAGCGCGCCGCCGCAGTTGAGGCACGCCTCGGAGCGCCGCTCGGGTGGACGCCGCGTGGCGCCGACCGACGGCGCGGCGGTCGCGGAGGACGGCGCGGCTACTCCCACTCGATCGTCGCCGGCGGCTTCGAGCTCACGTCGTAGACCACTCTGTTCACGCCGCGCACCTGGTTGATGATTCGGCTCGAGATCCGCGCGAGCACATCGTGAGGAAACGGATACCAGTCGGCCGTCATGCCGTCGCTCGACGTCACGGCGCGGAGCGCCACGACGTTCTCGTACGTGCGGTAGTCGCCCATCACACCCACGCTGCGCACCGGCAGCAACACCGCGAACGCCTGCCAGATCTCGTCGTATAGCCCCGCGTCGCGAATCTCCTCGAGGTAAATGGCGTCCGCGCGGCGCAAGACGTCAAGAGCCGATTCGGTCACGGCGCCCAGCACGCGAATGCCGAGTCCCGGCCCCGGGAATGGATGGCGTCCGACCATCTCCTCGGGGAGCGCGAGCTCGCGGCCGACGTTGCGCACTTCGTCCTTGAACAGCTCTCGCAGCGGCTCGATGAGCTTGAACTTCATGTCCGGCTTGAGGCCGCCCACGTTGTGGTGCGTCTTGATCGTCACCGACGGCCCGCCGCGCGGCGAGAACGACTCGATCACGTCGGGGTAGAGCGTGCCCTGCACGAGGAAGTCCGCGTCCTTCCCTGCTCCGCTGGTCGCTTCCTCGAACACGTCGATGAACGTGTGGCCGATGATCTTGCGCTTCTCTTCCGGATCCTCGACGCCTGCGAGCGCGCCGAGAAAGCGCTGCGACGCGTCGACCGTCACGAGCTTGATGCCAAGGTTGGCGTTGAAGGTCCGCTCGACTTGCTCGCGCTCGTGCAGGCGGAGGAGACCCGTGTCGACGAAGACGCACGTGAGCTGGTCGCCGATCGCGCGATGCACGAGCGCCGCGGCGACGGACGAGTCGACGCCGCCGGACAGGCCGCAGATGACATGGGACTTGCCAACCATCTCCCTGATCTTCTCGATTTCGCTCGTCACGAACGCGCCGGGCGTCCAACTCGGCTGCGCGTGACAGATGCGAAAGAGAAAGTTCGAGATGATCTCGCCGCCGCGCGGCGTGTGCGCGACTTCGGGATGGAACTGCACGCAGTGCACCGGCTTGTCGCGGTGGCGCATCGCGGCGATCGGCACGCTGGCGCTCGACGCCGTGACGACATAGCCCGGCGGCGGCGCGTCGACGTGATCGCCGTGGCTCATCCATACCGTCATGTGTTCGTGCGGCGCGAATCCGGCGAACAATCCGTCAGTCTGCTCGACCTCGAGCTCGGCGCGTCCGTACTCGCGTTTGCCGGCGCCGATCACCTCGCCACCCGAGAGGTGCGCGACGAGCTGCATGCCGTAGCAGATCGCGAGGACGGGGGCGACGTCGAGCAGCTCGCTCGGGGCCGTCGGCGCGCCGTCTTCGTACACCGAGTTCGGACCGCCGCTCAGGATGATTCCCGTGGGATTCCATTCGCGGATCCACGCGACGCTGCGCGTCGGCGGGTGGATCTCGGAGTACACACGTGCCTCGCGCACACGCCGCGCGATGAGCTGCGTGAACTGCGATCCGTAGTCGATGATGAGGATTCTACTGTCTGTCATCCTGAGCGAAGCGAAGGATCTGCTGTTGTGTCACGCGGTGAGCACGGACCGGGAACGACATTCATGGAAGCAGATCCTTCGCTGCGCTCAGGATGACGGGCGTAGTGAGATCCTTCGCTGCGCTCAGGATGACGGGCGTAGTGAGATCCTTCGCTGCGCTCAGGATGACGGGCGTAGTGAGATCCTTCGCTGCGCTCAGGATGACGGGCGTAGTGAGATCCTTCGCTGCGCTCAGGATGACGGGCGGAGCGAGCACTCGTCTCATCACTGCGGTCAGAACTTCCATTGTGGACCGGAGAGTGAAATGAACTCGACCTGCCGGCTGTCGAGATCCAGAATCGCCGCCGACGGCGTGCCGTACAGCCACCCGCACCCCTCGCCCGGGTTCACGATCAACGTCTCGCCGCGCGTCTTCATCTCCTGCTGGTGCGTGTTTCCGTGAATGACGATGTCGTGCGACGTCACGGATCGTTTCTGCACCTCCCCGATGTCGTGGACGAGCAGAATCCGGCGTCCGCCGATCTCGAAGCTGTGCGGCGACTCGAACAGCTCGGCGCCGAACGCCGACTGCGCGCGCGACACGAGGCCCTGCGTGTCGCCGTCGTTGCGGCCGAACACGCCCGCGAGCGACACCTGGGCGTCCTCGAACGGCTTGAGCGAAAAGGGCGAGCAGTAGTCGCCCGCGTGCAGGACCATGCCCGCCCCGGCGGCCTGCATCTGCTGCACGAGCTCCGCGACGGCGGGGACTCGGTCATGCGTGTCCGCGATCAGTCCGACGCGCATCAGTGGTGTCCCTCGCCGTCCGTTCTCCATTCCGGCTCGACGATCTCGCGGCGCACGAGGTCGTCGTACTCTTCGCGGGCCGTGATCACGGCGTACCGGTCGCCATCGACCAGCACTTCCGCCGGCCGCAAACGGCTGTTGTAGTTCGACGCCATCGCGTACCCATACGCCCCGACGTCGCACACCATGAGAAACTCACCCGGTTGAACATCGTCCAGCTCGCGGTCGAGCGCCAGAAAGTCGCCGCTCTCGCACACCGGGCCCACGACGTCCACCGTGCTCCGGTCGGCCCGCGACCGTACCGCTTGAATGCGATGGTACGCGCCGTAGTGCGACGGCCGCAGCAGCTCCGTCATCCCGGCGTCGGCGACGACGTAGTCCTTGCCGCCGCTGTGCTTCCGGTAGAGTACTTCGGTCACGAGCGCCGCGGCGTTCCCGATGATGAAGCGGCCCGGTTCCATGATGAGCTTGAGCCCCGTCTCGGAGACCGTCGGCAGAATGAGATCCGCGAAGCGGCGCAGGTTCGGCGGTTGCTCCGTGTCGTAGCGGACGCCCAGCCCGCCGCCGATGTCGAGATACTCGAGCGACGTGATGCCTCGCTTCTGCAACTCGGCAAAGATGGACGCCAGTCGCTCGGTGCCCTCGCGATACGGATCGATGCGCGAGAGTTGCGAGCCCAGATGCATGTCCAGCCCGACCAGATCGACGTGTTGAAGCTCCGCCGTGATCGTGGCGACGTGGACGACCTCGTCGTGCGGAATGCCGAACTTGTGTCCCTTGCCGCCGGTCTTGATGTAGTCGTGCGGCGCGTCGAGCGTGATCTCGGGATTCACGCGAAGCGAGACGCGACCTCGAATGCCGCGCTCGCCGGCGAGCCGATCGATCAACCGGACCTCGGCCTCGCTCTCGGCGTTGATGAAGAGGATGCCCGCGTCGAGCGCGTCGGCGAGCTCTCGCTCCGTCTTCCCGACGCCGCCGAAGATGATGTCGTTCGGCGCGAATCCGGCGCGGAGCGCGCGATGCAGCTCGCCGCCGGAGACGACGTCGACGCCCGCTCCCAGGTCGCGCAGCAGCGAGAGAATGCCGCCACTCGAGTTGGCCTTGAGCGTATAGTGAATGCGGTGCGGCACCGGCGCGAGCGTGTGGTCGAGCCGCTCGTAGCGATCGCGGATCGTCGCCGAGCTGTAGACGTAGACCGGCGTCCCCACGTCGCGGGCGATGCGCTCGAGCGACACCCCCTCGCAGCGCATCTGGCCCGCAACGCGGGAGAAGCCGGTCGTCAGTACGCCTTGGCCCATACCGCCTCGGCGGTCGATTCGCGGCCGCACTTGAGGCACGTCGTCGGCGGCTCGGCCGACCGAAATTCCTCGTCCGGCAGCACGCGGATCGTCGCCTTCGTGTCCTCCTTGATCTGCGCTTCGCACTCGGGGCTGCCGCACCAGCCGGCGTAGACGAAGGCGCCGGGCCCGTCCATCAACGACCGGAAGTCGTCGTAGCTGATGCGCCGGCGAATGCTGTTCGCCTCGCGCCGGTCGCGCGCCGCGATCAGCATGTCTTCCTGAATTTTCCGCAGCGTATCCGCGATGTCCTCGCCGAGGCTCTGCAGCGAGACCGGACGCTTCTCGCGCGTGTCGCGGCGGACGAGCGTCGCCTGGTTCTTGTCGAGATCACGGGGCCCGAGCTCCATCCGCAGTGGGACCCCTTGCAGCTCCCACTCGTAGTATTTCGCGCCGGGCTTGACGCCTTCTCGGTCGTCGAGGTGCACGCGCAGCCGCCCGGGATCGCGCCGCTCCCATTCACCGAGCGAGTCGACGATCTGGTCGGCGGCATCGAGCACGCGGTTCTTCTCCTCGTCCGTCTTGTAGATCGGCACGATCACGAGCTCGATCGGCGCGAGGTGTGGCGGAATGCGCAGGCCGTTGTCGTCGCCGTGCGTCATCACGAGCCCGCCGACGAGCCGGGTCGAGACGCCCCAGCTGGTGTTCCACGCGAACTCCTGGCCGCCGTGCTCCGCCTGAAACTTCAGGTCGAACGCCTTGGCGAAATTTTGACCCAGGTTGTGCGACGTGCCCGCCTGCAGCGCCTTGTTGTCCTGCATCATCGCCTCGCACGAATACGTGCGCAGCGCCCCGGCGAACCGCTCGGCGTCCGTCTTCTGGCCGGTGATGACGGGCATCGCCATCCAGCCTTCCATGAAGTCCGAATACACGCCGAGCATTCGGCGCGCCTCTTCCTCGGCTTCATCGTGCGTGGCGTGCGCCGTGTGTCCCTCTTGCCAGAGGAACTCGAGCGTGCGCAGGAAGAGACGCGTGCGCATCTCCCAGCGCACGACGTTCGCCCACTGGTTGATGAGCAGCGGCAGGTCGCGATACGACTGCACCCATTTGGCAAAACTGGCGTAGATGATCGTCTCGGACGTCGGCCGGACGATCAGCGGCTCCTCGAGCTTCTTGCCGCCGCCGTGCGTGACGACGGCCGTCTCCGGGGCGAAGCCTTCTACATGCTGCGCTTCCTTGTGGAGATAGCTCTCCGGGATGAACAGCGGGAAGTACGCGTTCCGGTGGCCGGTGGCCTTGAACATGTCGTCGAGCGCGCGCTGCATCCGCTCCCAGATCCCGTAGCCGTTGGGACGGATGATCATGCAGCCGCGCACGGGCGAATAGTCGGCGAGCTCGGCGCGGAGCACTACTTCGTTGTACCACGCGCTGAAGTCCGCGTCGCGAGTCGTGAGCTTTTTGTCGTCGGACATTGATGGAGTGCCAGAAACGAGGTTAGAGGCCGATGTCGGTGAGTATGCGATTCCACTCCGGAGGCACGTCTCGCGGGTTCCACGTGTGTGGTTCGCGCGTTCCCGAATTGGACGGCTCGTGCAACGTGAGCACGAAGCCGGCGCCGGCCGACTTGGCCGCTTTCACCTGTTTCATGATTGCCTGATCGCGCAGGGCGTATTCCACGCTCACGCCCGTGCGGCGCAGCGCGGTGGCGGCACGGCGAACGTCGCCCTGCCGGCTGGTGGATTCCGCGGCGACCCATACCTGTGGTCCTTCGGACTTCGTCGGCAAGAGACCACGGTCGCGCAGCAGCTCGGCGAGCACGACGTCGCCCATGCCGAACCCGAGCGCGGGCAGATCCACGCCGCCGAGCGATTGCAGGAGATTGTCGTACCGACCGCCGCCACAGATCGCACGCAGCTCGGCTTTGGCGTCGAAGAGCTCGAACACGATGCCCGTGTAATACGCGAGGCCGCGCACGATCTTGAGATCGATCGTCACCCAGTCGAGCACGCCGAGTCCATCGAGACAGTCGAAGTAGCGCCGCAGGTCGCTCACGATCGCGCCGACTTCGGGCGCCTCGGCGAACCGCTGCTGAATGTCATCGAGCGTGACGTCGCCGAGCAGTGAGAAGAGCTGCTGGATCGCGATGTCCGTCATGCCGAGCGCGGCAAGCTTCTCCCGCGACACGTCGCGGGGCTGCCGCTCGAACTTGTCGACGACCGCGAACAGCGCCGGAATCGACGCGTCGCTCACGCCGAGCGCGGCGAGGATCGCGCGCAAGCAGACGACGGTCGGAGATGCGCGCTCGCACATCGGACGACGACAGCCCGCAGCCGCGCATGACTTCGATCGCGACCGCCAGCAGCTCGGCGTCGGCGGTGACGTCCGTCTCGCCGATGATGTCGACGTTGAGCTGGAAGTGCTCACGGAGCCGGCCCCGCTGTTGCCGCTCGTACCGAAACAGCTGCGGCACGGAGAACCAGCGCACGGGCTTCCGCAGTGCGTTGGCCTTCGCCGCCGCCATGCGCGCGAGCGTCGGCGTCATCTCCGGGCGCAGCGAGATCTCCCGGCCGCCTTTGTCCGTGAAATTGTAGAGCTGCCCGACGATCTCTTCTCCGCTCTTTTTCGTGTAGAGCTCGAGCGGTTCGAGCGGAGGCCCGTCGTATTCGACGAACGCAAACCGGCGCGCAACCTCGCGCCACACGCCCATGATGTGGGCGCGCTCGGCGAACTGTTCAGGATAGAAATCGCGAAACCCCGGGAGGGCGCCTTGGGCCATCCACCAAAGTTATCGGGGCTGGGGCAACGGCGACACCTGCAAGAGCTCCATGGCGTCTCCCACGGTGTGAAAGGAGCCCGTCACCAACACCGTCGCCGCTCGCTCTCCCGCACGGCCGAGCGCCGCGGCGAAGTCGCTCTCGACCTCCGCCGAGAGCCCAAGCGAGCGAGCGAACGCGGAAACCTCCGCGAGGTTCCACGCTCGGCTTGCCGGCGCCGTGGGCGCCATCGTGAAAACGAAGTGCGACGCGACTCGGCTCAGGACGCGGATCATCTCGCGCCAGTCCTTGTCGCGCAGCACGCACAGCACGACGGCGATCGGCTCCGGCGGCGAGACCGAGGCGACGGTCTGCGCGACGACCTCGGCGCCCGCCGGATTGTGCGCGACGTCGAAGATGAATTGCCCGACGTGCTGAAAGCGCCCCGGGATGTGCACGCGGTCGGCGTGCCGGCGAGCTTCCTCGAGCGGAACCGCGACGTCCTTCCCGGCGGCATCGAGCGTCACGAGCGCGAACGCGAGGTTGGCGGCCTGATGCCGGCCCGCGAGCGGCGTGCGGATCGTCGCTCTCGTTCCCCCCCATTCCACATCGCACGTCGTGCCGCCGTCGTCGACGCGCACGTCGTGCAGCGTGATCTCGTCGGCGACGACGCGAACGCTCGACGCACCGGCCGTTCGTGCGAGCTCCGCGAGCAGATTGCGAATGTGCGGATCGTGCTCGCCGATGACGGCCGGTCGTCCCGGCTTGAAGATGCCCGCCTTTTCGCCCGCGATCTCCTCGAGCGTGTCGCCGAGGTACTCGGTGTGATCGTAGCCGATGGAGGTGACGCCGGCGACGATCGGGTCGAGCACGTTCGTCGAATCGAGCCGGCCGCCCAGCCCTGCCTCGATGATCGCGATGTCCGCGCCGGCGCGTGCGAAATACTCGAACGCCATCGCGGTCGTGGCCTCGAAGAAGCTCGCGCCCAACGCTTCCACGAGTTGGATGTTGCGGGAGACAAACTCCATGACGTCGTCCGCCGGAATGAGCTCGCCGGCGACGACCATCCGTTCGCGGAAGTCGACCAAGTGCGGCGACGTGTAGGTCGCGACGCGCCGCCCACGGGCCGCGAGCAGCGCGGCCATCGTCGCGACGCTGCTGCCCTTGCCGTTCGTACCCGCGATGTGGATCGAGGGGTACGAGCGCTCAGGACTTCCGAGCGCCTTCAACAGCCCGGCGGTTCGCTCGAGGCCGAACTTGAATTGTCCGGTGGTGCGCGCGAAGAGAAAGTCGAGCGCGTCCTTGTATGTCGTCAGGCCGACGCCCATCCCGTCGCCGCGGGCCGTCCGGACATGTGGCGCAACAGCTGGCTCACTGTGCGCTTCAGGTTCCGCCGGTGCACTACGCTGTCGAGCATCCCGTGGTCGAGCAGGAACTCGGACGTCTGAAATCCCTCGGGCAGATCCTGTCCGAGCGTCTGCTTGATGACGCGCGGTCCCGCGAAGCCGATCACCGCGCCCGGCTCGGCCAGGATCGCGTCGCCGAGCATCGCGTAGCTCGCGCTCACGCCGCCCGTCGTCGGGTTCGTCAGGATGGAGACGTACGGAATCCGGCGCTCCGCGAGCTGCGCGAGGACCGCGGAGACCTTCGCCATTTGCATGAGCGACAAAACGCCTTCCTGCATGCGCGCGCCACCGGAGGCAGAGATCACGATCAGCGGATACTTCCGCTCGAGCGACCGCTGGCCCAGGCGGGCGATCTTCTCGCCGACGACCGAGCCCATGGACCCGCCCATGAACGCGAAGTCCATGACTCCGAGGTTCACGGGAAGCGAGTCGAGCGTACCGGTGCACGCCAGCAGCGCGTCGGTGTCCCCGGCGCTCGCCATGTTCTTCTTGAGGCGCGCCGGGTAGTCCGGAAAGCCGAGCGGGTCGGTGGACCGGAGGTCGACCTCGACTTCCTCCATCGTGCCGTCGTCGAGGAGCAGGTTGCAGTACTCGCTGGCGCGGATCCGTCGATGATAGTCGCAGTTCGGGCAGACGTTGGTATTCCGCTCGAACTTCTCACGGATATCCGTATGCCCGCACGCCTCGCACTTTTCCCAAACGTCGGCTGGGATCTCCAGCCGCTCACGCTTGGAAGGGCGAGGCTTCTTCTCCTTTCTGTCCTTGTTCCACCATGCCATTCCGGCAATTTGAGTGCGGCGAGCCCGTCAGGCTAGTCCGGCGCCAGGGGCTTGCGCGACGGCCCAAACGTCTTCGGGTTTTTTGGTCGATCTCAGACCTTGAGTGGTCCGAGCATGCCGCCTCGGCCTTCGCTCGAGATACGAGCGAGGATGCCGATGGAAAGCCAGCACGCGAGCATGAATGAACCGCCATAGCTGAAGAAAGGCAGCGGAATTCCGGTCACTGGCATCACGTTGATCGTCATGCCGACGTTCTCGAGCACGTGAGTGAACCAACTCGCGAGTAGCCCGAACGCGACGAGGCTACTGAACGAATCATTCGCTCTCTCGGAGATCCGTATCACGCGCAAGAAGAGGAACAGAAACAACGACAGCGCGAGCGCCACGCCGATAAAGCCGAGCTCCTCCCCGAGTACGGCGAAGATGAAGTCCGTGTATTGCTCGGGAAGAAACGCGAGACGCTTCTGCGGGCCTTGCAGATATCCGCGGCCGAACCAACCTCCCGAACCGATCGCCACGCGTGACTGAAGGACGTGATAGCCGCTGCCACGTGGGTCGACCGACGGGTCAAGGAACACCTTGAGGCGCAGCTGCTGGTAAACCTTCAAGTGCTCCCAGACCAACGGGCCGACGATGCCCATCATCACGTTCGCGGCGACGACGAACAGCCCTTCGCCAAGGAACGGCTTGTACCACAACACCAGGCCAAGGAGCATCAGAAACCAGACACCCCAGATCAGCGAGTCGAATCCCAGCAAGAGGCTCACGACGGGGCTCGCCAGCAGCAGCAGGAGCTGCCACTGCACGCCCGCCCAGAACAGCATCGCGAAGAAGATGCCGACGAACACCATTGCCGTGCCGAGGTCGCCCTGCGCCATGATCAACACCAGCGGAACGCCAGCGATCGCCATCGGCTTCCAGAGCTCGAGCATCGACTTGGGTGCGACCCGATTCTGCGCGAGCACGCGCGCGAGCATCAGCACGACGGTGAGCTTGGCGATCTCCGCTGGCTGGCCAAGCCGGTGGCCGGCGATCGTCAGCCAGCCGCTGGTGCTCGACGCCGTTCCCGCGCCGGAACCGAGGCCCGCGAGAAGCGCGAGCAACAGCACGAGCGTGGCGGCATAGACTGGCACGGTCATCCACTCGATGAGTCGAACGGACGCTCGGCTCATTGCATACGCGCCGATGACGCCGACAACCGTCCACACCAGCTGTGCCTTCCATGCGCCGACGGCATGCGTGCTCACGTCGGTGTGCCCCGCCGAAAACACGATCGCCAGCCCGTACATCGTGAGCAGCGCGGCCGTGATGATCAGCGGCAAGTCGACGTTGATTCGACGCGTCGTGCCGCGCATCAGCCGGTGTTCTCGATCGTGTTGGCGATCTTCGCGTGCAGATAGTGCTGAATGATCTTCGTCGCGAAGAGCGCCGTCGTCGCGCCCTCGAACGTCACGTCGGGAATCATCACGACGACGACGATCTTCGGGTCCTCGGCGGGCGCCATGCCGGCGAACCAGGCCCAGTAGAGCGGCTTGCCGTTCTTGTCGAAGCGCATCGTCTGCGCCGTGCCGGTCTTGCCCGCGACGTTGATGCCGGCGATCGCCGCGCCGGCCGCCGTGCCCCCCTCACGCACGACGCCCATCAGCGCCTTTCGAATCTGCGCGAGCTGGTCGGGGGCGAGCATGATGACCTTCGTCCGTCTCGGCGCGCCGCGCTTGATCATCGGCGTGGGCTCACTGCCGTCCGTCGCGAGCGCGCTGTAGAAGCGCGCCATGTTGACGACCGTCTGCGAATTCTCGCCCTGGCCGATCGCCATGTTCAGCTCCGTGGAGCCGGGCGTCCAGTTGCGCGGTCCATACCGCTGGTTGAAGTAGTCGATGCTCGACGGAAAGCGCGGGCGGTTCTCGTCCGGCAGGTCGATGCCGGCCCGCTTGTCGAAGCCGAGCTCAACGCCGCCCGCCACGAGGCGCGACAGCGTGATGCGCTGGCCGAGCTGGTAGAAGTACACGTCGCACGACTGCGCGATCGCGCCCATGAGGTCGAGGCTGCCGTGGCCCTCCTTCTTCCAGCAGCGCCACGCGCGGTTGCCGAAATAGTAAAAGCCGTTGCACGCCTGCGGCATGTGGTCCTTGAACGTGATGAGGCTGTCCTGCAGCGCTATCACGGACGTCGCCAGCTTGAACGTCGAGCCCGGCGGTTGCGTCGCCTGAATCGCCTTGTTGTAGAGCGGCTTCCGCGGATCGGTGTTGAGCGAATCATAATACGCGCTCGAGACGCCGCCGACCCAACGATTCGGATCGTACGACGGCGAGCTGTAGAGCGCGAGCACCTCGCCCGTCTGCGGCACCATCGCCACCGCGCCGGCGGCGATCGAGTCCGCGAACAGCGTGTGCATGTACTCCTGCAGGTCGAGATCGATGTTCGTGTAGAGCGGAGGCCCCTCTTGCGGCGTGATCGCCTCGCGCGAGCGCGAGTTCGGCACGATGCGGTTGTGCGCGTCGACCTCCACGAACTGCACGCCTTCGCGCCCGCGCAGATCCTTCTCGTACTGCTTCTCCAGGCCCTGCTTGCCGACGATTTGACCAGCCTTGTAGCCGGCCGCCGCCATCTGCGTCAGCTCGCCTTCGCTGATCTCGTTCACGTAGCCGATGAACGCGCCGACGGCCTCGCCGTCCGGATAGATGCGCTTCGGCGCGGACTGGATGATGAGGGTCGGAAAGTCGATCCGGTGCTCTTCGAGCACCGAGATGACGTCGAACGAGGCGTCCTGGACGATGACCGTCGGGCGCGTTCGGTCGCGCCGGTAGCGGCGAACCGCGTCCTGGAACTGCTTTTCCGTGAGCTGGATCGTGCCGCGGAGCCGCGTGAGCGTCGCCGTGAGCGAGTCTTCGTTCTGCGGCAACAGCGCGACCGAATAGCCGACGACGTTTTCGGCGATCGGCTTGTTGTAGCGATCGAGAATCCGCCCGCGCGGCGCCGGCGTCGGAATCTGCCGGAGGCGGTTCTCCTCCGACTGAAGCGTGTAGACCTGATTGCGGATGACCTGGGCGCGGAAAAACGCGCTCAGGAGAAAGACGAGCACCGCGCAGACGATCGTCGTCGCGACCCGTCCGCGTCGAATGACGTCATTCGGGTGAAAGCTCACGCCGTTCGCACTTCCATCAGCGGCTTGAACAGGGACAACGCGAGCACGCCGGCCACCGCCGTAACCGCTGCGGACAGCGGGGACCAGACGAGCACTTGCATGGCGATCTCAGCCCCGTGGGCCTGGTGCCCCACGACGAGAACGATCATGTCGAACAGCCACTTCGCGAGAAACAGAAAGAAGCCGTTCAACGCGAGGTTGTCAGCGAAAAATACGGCCTTGAGCCACGAGGCGCCGAACCCGACGATGGACATGCCGAGCGCGGCCGCGCCGAAGGTGTTGACCGCGAGCGAATCCGCGACGAGTCCGAGCAGCAAGCCATACACCGCTGCTCCCCCGGGGCGCAGACGAACCGACCCCAAGAGCAGCGCGACGATCATGAAATCGATCGAGGCCCGCCAAGCGAGCAGAGGCCGGAGCGTGTAGTGCAAAACGATCAGGATCGCGCAGACGAGAATCGTCCGCGCCGCGCCGGTCCAGTTCATGTCCGAGGTCTACGAGTGGAATCGGGGCGAAGGGTGTCGCGCCTTGCGCGCGTCGTGTCACGACGCACGGTCTGTCCAGGCTGCCCACCCGTCGCCGGCGCACGTTGCGCGCCGCGCCCGGCGCTGTCCGTGGTGACTGGCGGGAGCGGCGTGGCGCCCAGCGATCGCCGCACCGAATCGATCGTCGCGCGCTTCATCGAATCCAGCGCCGCCTGACGCGCCTGCTCCTGCAACTTCGCCGCCTGTTTGGCGAGCGAATCGCCCGCCGCCGCAATGCGGCGCGCGGCCGAGTCCGCGTTCACCGACGTGCCGGCGCCCCAGATGTTGCCGGTGCCCTGCGTGACGCGCTGCGGCGAGAGAATCAGCACGCTCGTCACTCGCGCAGGCGACACGGCTGGACGGACGAGATACGTCCGCGTCCACACCTCTGCCGTCTTCAGCTCTTGCACGATGGTGCCGATCGTGATGCCACGCGGAAACGTTCCGCCGAGTCCGGAGGTGTAGATCACGCTACCGGGTTTGAGGTTCACCCGTGTTGGTACACCACGAAGTTCCAGCATGTACGAATCGCCGCCGCCGACGCGCGCCGGGTGCGGATACACGATGCCGAACGCGCTGCCGTCCGCCGACATCGCGCTCGCCGCGAAATCCTTGTCCGTGTACAGGATGGCGATGCTCATCGTGGGATCCGCGTTCCGGATCGTGCCGACGAGGCCGTCCGCCGCGACGACCGGACTGAATCGCCCGACGCCCGCGGTGCTGCCGGCGGTCAACGTCAGGCTGGTCACGAGTCCGTCGTTCGGCGTCGTGCTGTGCAGCGCCTCGGCGGGGACGAAGCCCCACTCGAGGCGCGACCCGAGCCCCATCAGCTTGCGGAGCTGATCGTTCTCGGTTTGCAGGCCCTGGAGGCGCGTGGCCCGCATCGACAGCGAGTCGATGACGAGCTGCTGCTGTTGGCTCGACGTCCACGCGGCTCGCCAGCGCTCGGAGCCGCGCTGCAGACCAACCAGGGGCGCGACGACCGTCCGGCGCAGCACGCCGGCGATGGCCTCTCGCGGGCCCTGGAGCGTGGTCGTGCCATCCGCGCTGCGCTCTTCACCGGGGAGCGCGATCGCGATCAGCGATACGAGCACGCAGCCGACCAACAGGACGGCGTCGGTGCGGCTTCCAGAGCGGGTTGCGGTTGCCACGGTGCTACCTCACGTGCTGAGGACCGACCAGTATTTCTCCTCATCGTCAAGAATCCGGCCGGTGCCGCGCACGACACAGGTGAGCGGGTCCTCGTCGACGTGAATGGGAAGACTCGTTTCTTGGCTGAGCAACAGATCCAGCCCGCGGATCAGCGCTCCGCCGCCCGTCATGACGATGCCGCGGTCGACGATGTCGCTCGCCAGCTCGGGCGGCGTGATCTCCAGCGCGCGGCGCACGGCGTCGACGATCTGCTGGATCGGCTCCTGGCAGGCTTCGCGGATCTCGCTCGAGTGCACGCGCACCGTCTTCGGGATGCCGGAGACGAGATCGCGCCCCTTCACTTCCATCTCGCGCTCGTCGCCCACCGGCGCCGCCGAGCCGATGTTGATCTTGATCTGCTCGGCCGTCGGCTCGCCGATGAGCAAGTTGTAATTCTTGCGCATGAACTGCACGATCGAGATGTCGAGCTCGTCGCCGCCCGTGCGAATCGACGTGTCACTGACGATGCCGGAGAGCGCGATGACGGCGATCTCCGTCGTGCCGCCGCCGATGTCGATCACCATGTTGCCGGTCGGCGTCTCCACCGGCAATCCGACGCCGATCGCCGCGGCCATCGGCTCCGCGACCATGAACACCTCTTTGGCCCCGGCGCCCAGCGCCGAGTCGCGCACGGCGCGTTTTTCGACTTCTGTAATGCCAGACGGGACACAGACGATGACGCGCGGCTTCACCTTGAAGACGTGGTTCTCGATGATGAGCGTGAGAAAATACCGCAGCATTTTCTCCGTCACGTCGAAGTCGGCGATGACGCCATCCTTCATCGGACGCACGGCGATCACACCGTCCGGGGTTCGGCCGAGCATGCGCTTGGCCTCGAGGCCAACGCCTTTGATCTTCTTGCTTTCGCGGTCGATCGCGACGACGGATGGTTCGTTGAGGACGATTCCCTCACCCTTCACATAGATCAGGGTGTTGGCCGTACCGAGGTCGACGCCAATTGCGTTCGCGGGAAACAGCGATCCCGCTTTGATGAAAGGCCAGCGCATCCAGTACCGGAAAAGTCGGAAACAGCGGTTAACCAACAGGGGCCTCACCGCCCCTACAAGATATTGGCCTATCGCAAGATAGGGTACCGCAGACACTTACCGTCGACCGTCCCTGCACCGCGTCCGACGGCGGCGACAAGACGGCCGACGGGCCGAGACGCGCTGGGTTTCATCTCCCCAACGATTCTCGGTCCCTCACGTCACAATCGTAATCCAACGCGCCGTCAATCGAGGAACGACGAAGGATCCTCGAACTCGAGCCCGAAGGCGTCGGCCACGCCCGGGTAGGTGACATGGCCGTCGGTCATGTTCAGGCCTTTCAGCAGCGCGGCGTTCTCGCGCAACGCCCGCTTCCATCCCTTGCCCGCCAGCTGCAGGGCATATGGCAGCGTCGCGTTGGTCAGGGCGAGCGTCGACGTGCGCGGCACGCCGCCCGGCATGTTCGCCACGCCGTAGTGGATGATGCCGTCCACGACGTAGGTGGGGTTCTCGTGCGTCGTCGCGTGGATCGTCTCCACGCAGCCGCCCTGGTCGATCGCGACGTCCACGATGACCGCGCCCGCCTGCATGAGCTTCAGGTCGTCGCGCCGAATCAGCTTCGGCGCCTTCGCGCCCGTGATCAATACGCCGCCCACGACGAGATCCGCCGTCGTGATCTGCTCCAGAATGTTGTGGCGGTTGGAATGAATCATCACGCAGTTGGCCGGCATGACGTCCGAGAGGTACCGCAGGCGCTCGAGCGACAGGTCGAGGATCGTGACTTTGGCCCCCATGCCCGCCGCCATCTTCGCCGCGTTGATCCCGACGATGCCGCCGCCAAGGATGACGACTTTGGCCGGGGCCACGCCGGGGACGCCGCCCAGGAGCACGCCGCGGCCGCCGTACAACTTCTCGAGGTACTTGGCGCCTTCCTGCACCGCCATCCGCCCCGCGACCTCGGACATCGGCGTGAGCAGCGGCAGCTCGCGCGTCGGGAGCTCCACGGTCTCATACGCCACGCAGGTCGCGCCGCTCGCGATGTGCGCGCGCGTGAGCTTCTCGTCGGCCGCGAAGTGAAAGTAGGTGAAGATGAGCTGACCGCGGCGCATGTGCGGCCATTCGCGCTCGATCGGCTCCTTCACCTTCATGATCATGTCGCTGTCCTTCCATACCGCCGCGGCATCGGGCGCGATCTTCGCGCCGACGGCGGTGTAGGCGTCATCCGGAAAGCCGCTGCCAAGACCCGCTCCGGTCTCGATCAGCAGCGAATGCCCGGCGCCCACCAGAGCTTCAGCTCCGGCCGGCACCAGGGCAATGCGATTCTCGTTGGTTTTGATCTCTTTCGGTACGCCGATCTTCATTCGTGGTCATCCTCTGCGAGCGACAGCGAGCGGAGGATCTACTGTGATCTGCTCCAGACTCGGCTCGGGTTAGTGAAAGTAGATCCTCCGCCGCGCTGCGCGCGGCAGAGGATGACTGCTAACCTAACTACTCAGCGCCGCGAGGACCGAGGCTCACAACCGTCATTCGCTCGGGCAGGAAGAACTCTCTCGCCACCGCCGCCACGTCCTCGGATGTGATGCCGTCGATCAACGCCAGCACCTCGTCGAGCGAGCGATACGGCTCGCCATACAGCTCGACGGATGCCGCGCGATACATGCGCGACGACACGCTCTCGAGCGAGAGCGTCACCTGCCCCTTGAGCTGCTGTCGCCCCATGGCGACTTCGTCGTCGGGAAGGCCGTCTTCCACCACGGACCGCATCTCGGCGCGAATGGCGTCGAGCGCCGCCGCCGCCGAGTCCGGCGCCGTCGCGACGTAGACGCCGTGCATGCCGACGTCCGCATGGAACGTCTGATACGTGTACACGGCGTACGCCAGGCCGAGCTCCTCGCGCACGCGCTGGAAGAGCCGTGAGCTCATGCCGCCACCCATCAGCATGCTGAGCAGCAGCAGCGGAAAGCGGCGCGGATCGCCGTGCGCCACCGCCGTGGCGCCCGCGACGATGTGCGTCTGCGCCCCGTCGCGCATCACGTGGCGTGTCACAGGCGCCTCGGCGCGCGGCGGCGTGCTCGTCATCGGCGTAGGATCGCCGGCGATCGCGTCGGTCCAGCCGGTGGCCGCGAGCACGTCGAGTAGCTGCTCGTGCTCGACGTTCCCCGCCGCGGCGATCACCAGATGTCCCGGATGGTACGCGCGCGAGTGCAAGTCGAGCAGATCGCCGACGCTAAGCCCGTTGACCGTGTCGCGCGTGCCGAGAATCGAATAGCCGTACGGATGGGCGCCCCAGAGCGCCTCGTTGTGCAGCTCGAACACGAGATCGTCTGGCGTATCCTCCACCATCCCGATCTCTTCGAGAATCACTTTGCGCTCGAGCGCCAGGTCCGACTGCTTGAGCGTGGGGCGGAACACGATATCCGCGATGACGTCGGCGGCCTCCGACAGGTGTTCGTCGAGGACGCGCCCCTGATACACCGTGTGCTCACGCGACGTGTACGCGTCCAACGAGCCGCCGAGCGCCTCGAGCGACAGGGCGATCTCGTGCGCGCTGCGGCGGGCGGTGCCCTTGAACACCATGTGCTCGAGCAGGTGCGACACGCCCATGCGCTCGCGCGGCTCGTGCAACGACGCCGCGCGCACCCACGCGCCAAACGAAACTGACCGAACGCCGGGCATGTGCTCCGACAGAACGGTCAGTCCATTTGGGAGGGTCGTGCGCCGCAGCGCGGCATCAGCCGCGATGACTCCTCCAGACACTCGGCTCACTCGCGGCGCGAACGTTCTCCCCTGCCCCTGCCGCCGCCGCTCCGCGGTCGGCCACCGCGGTCGCCGCCCTCACGGCGCGGACGCTCGCCGTCGCCGCCATTCGGCTCCGGCTCGGGCATGCCCTCGGGCCTTGGCACGAGGGCTTTCATGGAAAGACGCAGACGGCCGCGCTCATCGCGATCGATGAGCTTCACCTTCACGCGGTCGCCCTTTTTCACCACGTCCTCCGTTTTCTCGGTGCGCTCGTGGCGCATCTCCGAGATGTGCACGAGCCCTTCCGTGCCGGGCATGATCTCGACGAACGCGCCGAACGGCGTCGTCGTCTTCACCATGCCTTCGTACGTCTCGCCAACCACCGGCTCCGCGGTGAGCGCCGCCACCATCTGGCGCGCGCGCTCCATCGACTCGCCGCCGACCGCGGCGATGGTGACCAAGCCGCTGTCGTCGACCGTGAGCTCGGCCCCGGTCTCATCCTGAATGCCGCGAATGGTCTTGCCCTTGGGACCAATGAGGTCGCCGATCTTCTCCGGGCTGATGTTCATCGTGACGATGCGCGGCGCGAACGGCGACAGATCGTCGCGTTTCGCCGGCAGCGCCTTGTCCATCTCGCCCAGGATGTGCAGTCGGCCTTCCTTCGCCTGCGAGAGCGCCTTGCTCATGATCTCGAGATCGAGGCCCTCGATCTTGATGTCCATCTGGATGGACGTGATCCCGGCGCGCGTGCCGGCGACCTTGAAGTCCATGTCGCCCAGGTGATCCTCGGTGCCGAGGATATCGGTGAGGATCGCGTACTTCTTCCCTTCCTTGATCAGACCCATCGCGACGCCCGCGACGGCCGAGCGAATCGGAATGCCGCCGTCGAAGCACGCGAGCGACGCGCCGCAAACCGACGCCATCGAGGACGATCCGTTCGACTCGAGAATGTCGGACACGATGCGGATCGTGTACGGGAACTCCTCGAACGCCGGCAGCACGCCCTGAATCGCTCGCTCGGCCAGGTTGCCGTGGCCGATCTCGCGGCGCGACGTGCCGCGCATCGGACGCACTTCACCGGTCGAGAACGGCGGGAAGTTGTAGTGGAGCATGAACGACTTGGTCGTCTCTTGCGGCTCGTTGATCGTCTCGAGGCGCTGGACGTCGTTCGCGGTGCCGAGCGTCGCGGCGACGAGCGCCTGCGTCTGGCCGCGCGTGAAGAGCGCTGATCCGTGCGCACGCGGCAACACGCCGGCTTCGATCGTGATCGGACGCACCTCGTTCGGCTTGCGGCCGTCGACGCGGAGGCCGGTGTCGAGCACCTGCGAGCGGAGCTGATGATACTCGACGTCGCCCAGCACGGCCTTGATGTCCTTGCCGCCCTCCGGGAAGTCGGCGGCCAGCGCCTCGGCCACTTCCCGCTTGACCTTCTCGATCGCGGCGATGCGTCCGTGCTTGTCTTTCTGATTCAGCGCTTCCTTGATCCGCGACTCGGCGAGCGCCTTCACCTTCGTCGTCACGTCATCCGCGATCGCACCCTTGACCCAATCCATCTTCGCCGGACGCTCGCTGCCGATCTTCTCGAGCAGCTCCTCCTGCGCGCCGATGAGCTCGCGGATGCCCTGCTGTGCGATCTTGAGCGCCTCGACGACGTCGTCCTCGCTCACTTCGAGCGCGCCGCCCTCGACCATGTTGATGGAGTCGGCCGAGCCCGCGACGACGAGCTCCATATCGCTGTAGGCGAGCTGTTGGAACGTCGGGTTGAGCACCCACTTGTCCTGGATGCGGCCGACTCGGACGCACGCGACGGGGAGCGGGAACGGAATCTTCGACGCGTTCAACGCCGCCGACGCGGCCACCAGGGCGAGCACGTCCGACGCGTTCTCCTGGTCGGCGGAGATCACGTAGATGAAGACCTGGACTTCGTTCGCGAAGCCCTCCGGGAAGAGCGGGCGAATCGACCGGTCGACGATGCGTGCCGAGAGAATCTCGGCGTCGCTCGGACGGCCTTCGCGCTTGATGTAGCCGCCGGGGATCTTCCCGGCGGCGTAGGTCTTCTCTCGGTATTCGACGAGGAGCGGGAAGAAGTCGAGCGGGCTCTTGTTGTCGCTCACGGTGACGGCGGCGAGGACCATGGTGTCGCCGAACTGAACGAGAGCGGATCCGGCGGCCTGCTTGGCCATTTTGCCGGTTTCGATGACGAGCTTGCGGCCCGCGAACGTCTTCTCAACGCGTTGCATCATTGCTGTGGTTGCCCATCAAGGGGCGAGAAAGGCGGTGAACCAGCGTGGTTGGCTGTCGGGGGGTTGGCGGACAATACAAAACGCGCGGGCCGCAACAGTTGCGCCCGCGCGAGTCTGTTCATGAATGGACTAGTACCGGAGACCCAGTTCCTGGATGATCTGTCGGTAGGCATCGACGTCCGTGCGCTTCAGGTAGTTGAGCAGACGGCGACGCTTTCCGTTCATCTTGAGCAACCCACGACGACCATGGTGGTCGTTCTTGTGGGAGCGGAAGTGGTCGTTCAGATACTTGATGCGCTCGGTCAGGAGCGCCACCTGAACGCGAGTCGAGCCGGTGTCGGTCGCGTGCGTCCCGTACTTCTGGACGGTTGAAACTTTGTCGAAAGCCATGTCCCTGAGCGTTACCCGCCAGCGTGGCGGCTGTTCGTGTTTTTTTGTGTTAGCTCTGAAGCGTAATCGGAGGGTAACGCGAAGTAAAGGGGACACTTACAACGTTGTCAGGCCCCGAACAGACCACCCACCCAGTTGAACAGCTTCGCGAAGCCGCCGCGCGTGTCGTTGAACATCACGATCGCGAACAGCAACCCGATCGCCACGAGCCCGAAGCGAAGAATGTTCTCTCGCGTGCGCATGCTGAACGGCCGCCCTTTCGCCGACTCCAGCACGTTGATCATGATCTGGCCGCCGTCCAGGATCGGGATCGGAAGCAGGTTGAGGATGGCGACGTTAATGCTAAGTACGGCAATGAGATTGAAGAGAAACACGACGCCCTTTCGAGCTTCGCTCACCGACATGCGCGTGATGGCGATCGGCCCCCCGAGCTCGGTGACCGACACCGCGCCGTTCCCTATCCCACGGAGGATCTTGAACACCATGCCGGCGTTCGACACCGTCGCGCGCCACCCGCCGGTGATCGCCTCGCCGAGACTCACGCGTTCGACGTGCGACCGGTCCACCCGCATCGCTCCCATCCGGCCAACGGTCCTGACTTCGCCGGTCGTTCGGTCGGTATCCGCCACGGCGCGCGGCGTCACGGTCACTGTCGCAATTTGTCCGGCTCGGCTCAAGCCGAGCACCACGGGCCTGCCGGCGGATCCAGCCACGCGATCGACGATGTCGGGCCAAGTCGTCACTGGCTGGCCGTCGACGGACACGACGGAATCGCCGCGCTGCACGTGCGCGTTCGCCGCGGGTTCGCCCGGCAGGACCGAGTCGATCACGGGGGCCATGTACGGCTGAAGACCCGTCGCGACCCGCTGCGGCGCGTCGACCGGCTTGGCGACGGGAATGGTCACGGCCCCACGCTGCGTCGTAATCTCCAGCGTGTTCCCCGTCATGCCGAAGATGCGCGTGTAGACGTCGTTCCACGTGTGCGTCGGCTTGCCGTTCACCGACAAGATCGAATCGCCGGCCCGAAGCTGCGCCATCGCAGCTGGCGCGCCCGTCGTGTCTACCCGCCCGACGACGGTCGTCGGGACGACGACCCGCCGATACGAGTATTCGATCGCCGTCGCGACCGCGAGCGCGAGCACGACGTTCATGATCACGCCGGCGAGCATGATGACGATTCGCGCCCACAGCGGCTTGCTCTCGAACCATCGATCTTCGGGCACCGGCTTCGGCCCGAACGGCACCATCGCGTTCGGATCGAAGTCGGGATCGGTCGTCGGGAGCGCGCTTGCTTCTTCGCTGCCCCCCTCGAGGAACGCGGTCTCCGCGTCGTGACGCGACGCCATGCGCACGTAGCCGCCGAGGGGCAGCCACGCGAGCACGTACTCCGTTTCTCCGCGACGGAACTTGAAGATCGGCGGACCGAAGCCGATCGAGAATCGCGGCGCATAGACGCCGAGCGCCTTTGCGGCAATGAAATGTCCGAACTCGTGTACGAAGATCACGAGCCCGAACACGAGGAGCGGAGCGAGGATCGCTAGCATCCGAACCGTGCCTGAACGTTGCGCCGCGCGGCGGCGTCGGCGGCGAGGAGCTCGTCGCGGCTCCTCCCGGGCATGGAACCTAGCACATCCAGCGCGCCCCGGATGGCCACGCCGATGTCGCGAAACACAATCCGTCCGTCGAGAAACAGTGCCACTGCCGCCTCGTTCGCCGCGTTGAAGATCGCTGGAGCCGCTCCACCCTGTCTGCCGGCCGCCACGCCCAGCGCGAAGGCCGGAAAGCGGTCGGCGTCCAACGGCTCGAAGGTCAGCGGCGAGGCCGCAACCGGGTCGAACTGTGGTACCCCGCTGTCGCTCACGCGCTCCGGATGCGTGAGCGCGTACAGCACCGGCAGCTCCATGCTCGGCACGCCGACCTGCGCGAGCACGCTTCCATCGACGAACTCGACGAAGGAGTGCACGATGCTCTGCGGATGGACGACGACCTCGATCTGGTCGTACGAAAGCCCAAACAGGAAATGGGCCTCGATGACCTCGAGCGCCTTGTTGGCGAGCGTGGCGCTGTCGACGGTGATCTTTCGTCCCATGCGCCACGTCGGATGCCGGAGCGCGTCGTCGAGCGTCGCGCGCTCGAGCTGCTCGCGTGTCCACTGACGGAACGGTCCGCCGGACGCGGTGATGATCACACGCCGGACTTCAACGTCCGGCCGGCCCGTGATGCATTGCAGAATCGCGCTGTGCTCGCTGTCGACCGGCACGATCTCACCGCGACCTTCGGCGCACGCGGCGTTCACGAGCGGGCCGCCCATCACGAGCGTTTCTTTGTTCGCGAGCGCGACGCGCTTGCCTCGCGAGAGCGCGGCGAGTGTGGCGTCGAGCCCGGCAGCGCCCACCACGGCGTTGATCACGATATCCACGTCGTCGCGTCTGGCGGCCTCCACCAAGCACTGCGGTCCCATGCTCCATGAAGAGCAGTCGTCGGATCCAGTCGCGCCTGCGCCTTCCTGGACGATTCCCGCGAATGATGGACGGAACTCTTCGACCTGCTCGCGCAGCAGTGCCGCGTTGTTGAAGGCGGTCAGCGCCGCGGCGCGAAACCGGTCGCGGTGACGCGCGAGCACGCGGAGCGCCGTGGTTCCGATCGACCCGGTCGAGCCGAGCACCGCGACGCCGCGTACACGCTCGGAGCTCATCAGGCCGCGTAGGTGAGCATCGCGTTCAGCGCGACGTACGCGATGGGCAGCACGAACAAGAGACTGTCGAGCCGATCGAGCACGCCGCCGTGTCCCGGGATCAGATGCGAGCTGTCCTTCACGCCGCCCTCTCGCTTGAGGAGCGATTCCACCAGATCACCGACCTGCGCCGCGACGCTCACGAGGACGCCGAAGGCGAGCGCACCCCACGGGCTGCCGCGAAACCCGAGATGTGCCGCGGGTCCAAGCACGAACCGCGCGTAGATCCATGAGAGAATCATGCACGCGACGAGACCGCCGATCGCGCCCTCGACGGTTTTTCCCGGGCTCACCGACGGAATCAGCTTCGTACGCCCCATCGTCCGGCCAGCGGCGAAGGCGCCGGTGTCGGACGCCCACGTGAGCAAGACCGGCAACAGCACGAGCAGTCCACCCGACGGCACGTTCGGCGTCCACGCTCCAAGCTCGAGCGTCGCCGGGGCGAAGGCGTAGTCGTGATAGCGGATCGTATAGCCGAAGCTCAACATCCCGCCCGTGTACGCGGCGCCGAGCGCGGTGGACGCGACCGCGCCGAGCGGTTTGCCGTCGACGCCGCGGGCCCAGATGGCCGCGGCGAACAGCCCCAGAATGACGAGCGACGCCAGGGACGTCGCGCCGACGATGCCGTTGGCGTCATAGAGCCGCAGATAGCGCGCGTGCACGAGCAGCGGGATGAGCCCCGCGATCACGATGCCCGCGTTGTCGAACGGATTCGATCCGGACGCGCGGGCGATGCGATAGAACTCCCACGCGGCGAGCGCGCTCGCGATCGCGATGAGCCCCGCGAGCGCCGCGTCGCCGACGAAGAGAATGCCGACGACGATCGGGGCGGCAATGACCCCGAACAGGATGCGGCGCGTGAGCTCGGAGCTCACACTTCCATGATCTCGGCTTCCTTCGCCTTGATCAACTCGTCGATCTTGTGGATGTAGTCGTCGTGCAGCTTCTGGAGGTCTTTCTCGGCGTGCTTGACGTCGTCTTCGGAGACGCCGGAGAGCTTCTTCAGCGTCTCGCGCGCGGTCGTGCGCGCGTGGCGCACGGCCACCTTCCCTTCCTCGGCGTACTTGTGCACGACCTTCACGAGCTCTTTGCGGCGCTGCTCGTTCATCGCCGGCAGCGGCACGCGGATGATCGCGCCCTGCGCCGACGGCTCGAGCCCGAGATCGGCTTCGCGAATGGCTTTCTCGACGATCTTGATCTGGCTTTTGTCGAACGGCGTCACGATGATCACGCGCGGCTCCGGCGCATTGATCGTCGCCACCTGGTTCAGCTGCATCTGTTGGCCGTACATCTCGACGCGCACCGAGTCGAGCATGTTGGGCGATGCCTTGCCCGAGCGGACCGTGGAGAACTCGTGCTTCGCGTGGGCGATGTCTTTGTCCATCGCCGCGCGGGCGTCCTTCATGATTTGTTGAATTGAGCTCATCGAACCAGGGTGCCGACGCGCTCGCCGCGAACCGCGGCAACGATCGCGCCCGGACGTTGGATGTTGAGAACGATCAGCGGGAGCGAGTTTTCGCGGCAGAGGGTGATCGCCGTCTGATCGATCACCTTCAGTTCTTCCATGATGACGTCGCGGAAGCTGATCTCGTCATACAACTTCGCGTTGGGCTCGCGCTTCGGGTCGGCGGAGTAGACGCCGTCGACGCTCGTCGCCTTGATGATGACGTTGGCCTTGATCTGAATGGCGCGCAGCACCGCGGCCGTATCGGTCGAAAAGTACGGGTTCCCGGTGCCGGCGGCAAAGATGACGATGCGCCCCTTTTCGAGGTGCCGGATGGCCCGGCGCCGAATGTACGGTTCGGCCAACTCCTCCATCCGGATGGCGGTCATGACGCGCGTGTCGACGCCCTTTCGCTCGAGGACGTCCTGGACGGCGAGCGCGTTGATCACGGTGCCGAGCATGCCCATGTAATCGGCGGCGACGCGATCGAGGCCGGTTTTGGAGAGGAGCGAGCCGCGGACGATGTTCCCGCCGCCGATCACGACGCCGACGCCGGCGCCGGTCTGCGAGACGCCAACGACTTCGTCGGCGAGGCGGCTGACGACGTCGAAGTCGTAGCCGAAGCCTTTGTCGCCGGCGAGGGCTTCGCCGGAGAGTTTCAGCAGGACGCGTGGATACTTGAGTGTCTCGACGGTCATCCTGAGCGAGTGCAGCGAGCAGCTGTCATCCTATGCGAGCAAAGCGAGCGTAGGATCTATTGTGAAATACTCCGGTCCTTCCGTGGCGCGGACGTGCCTGATGTTCCTGCCCGTGCGCCACTACTTCGTCTACATCCTAGCGAGCCACTCTCGAACTCTCTACGTCGGGGTCACCAACAACCTGGCGCGGCGCGTGTACGAGCACCGGCACGGGTGGTCGAAATTCACCGTTCGGTACCGCATCCACCGGCTGGTCTATTTCGAAACGCGCCCGCATCCGATGCAAGCAATCGTGCGCGAAAAGCAGATCAAACGATTGTCCCGCGTCGATAAAATGCGCTTAATCGAGAAAGAGAATCCGGCCTGGGAAGACTACGCCGAACGTTGGTTCGATCCGCTGCCGCCGGGGTCGGATTAGTGAAAGTAGATCCTCCGGCCGCCGGAGGCGGCCAGAGGATGACTGGCTGACGGTCACTCGCCGAGTTGATACCGAACGAACCGCCGGACCTGCACGTTCTCCCCCGTCTTCGCGGAAACTTCTTTGACGAGATCGCCGATCGTCTTCTTGGGCTCACGCACCCACGCTTGATGCAGGAGCGCGACGTCCTTGTAGAACGCCTGGATCTTCCCCTCGACGATCTTCTCGATCATGTGATCCGGCTTGCCCTCGGCCTTCACCTGCTCGGTGAAGATGCGGCGCTCGCTCTCCACCTTGTCGGCCGGCACCTGATCCTTGTCGAGCGCCAGCGGCGCGGCCGCGGCCACGTGCTCGGCGACCCACCGGCCGAGCTGCTGGAAGTCCTCGGTGCGCGCGACGAAGTCGGTCTCGCAGTTGAGCTCCACCAGCACGGCGATCTTGCCGTTGTGGTGGACGTACGTGCCGATCATGCCCTCCTTCGTCTGGCGCCCCGAACGCTTTTCAGCCTTCGCGGCGCCCTTCGAGCGGAGCAGCTCGACGGCCTTGTCCATGTCGCCGTTGGTCTCGTCCAACGCCTTTTTGCAATCCATCATGCCGGCGCCGGTGCGGGCGCGCAGCTCTCCGACATCTTTTGCTGTGATGGCCATGAGTGTCTCTTGTCATCCTCTGCGAGCGGAGGATCTATTGTGAAATCGGTGGACCATCCCGCGCGCGACATGGTCGTCAGGTCGGTTTCGTCGAGCGGCACACGGACGCGACCGGCTCCGCGTGATTCACAGCAGATCCCACGGCGCGCGTTGCGCGCCATGGGATGACTACTCCGCCGGCGCCTCTTCTCCGCCCTCTTCCCCCGGCCCCTTCAAACGAGCCGCGATGGCTTCGGGCTTCGCGCGACGGCGACGCGGACGGCGACGACGCTTCTTCTCTTCCTCGCCCGCCGGCTCGGCGCCGCGGTCGGAGCTGTACGTGTAGCTTTCGCCCTCTTCCTCTTCCTGGCGGACCGGCGCTTCGCGTCGCGCCTCGACGATCGCGTCCGCGATCGCCTTCGTGATCAGCTCGACCGAACGAATCGCGTCGTCGTTGCCGGCGATCGGGACCGAGATCAGGTCCGGATCCGCGTTCGTGTCGACGATCGCGATGATCGGAATGTCGAGCTTGTTCGCTTCGTTGACCCCGATGCGTTCCTTCTTGGAGTCGACGACGAACATGAGCCCCGGAAGCCGGCCCATGTTGCGAATGCCGTTCAAGTACTTCGAGAGCTTCTCGCGCTCGCGGCGGAGCATGAGCTGCTCTTTCTTGGTGTAGTTCTCGAACTCGCCGCCCTCTTCGCCGCCGGCCTCGAGCTCCTTCATGCGACGCACCTGCTTCTTCACCGTCTGATAGTTGGTGAGCAGGCCGCCGAGCCATCGCTCGGTGATGAACAGCGCGTTGGCGCGCTCGGCTTCGGCGCGCACGATCGCCGCGAGCTGCGGTTTCGTGCAGACGAAGAGCACGTTCTCGCCGCGCAGCACGACGTCGCGCGCGAGCTTCTGCGCGATTTCGATCTGGCGCAGAGTTTTTTGTAAATCAATGATGTGGATGCCGTTCCGCTCGGCGAAAATGAAGCGGCGCATCTTCGGATTCCACCGTCGGGTCTGATGCCCGAAGTGGACGCCCGCCGCGAGGAGAGCCTCGAGCGTGGGCGCGTTCGTGGACGACTGGTCTGCCATTGGTCTGCGTTTCCCCGGTTTGGTTTTTCGTGCCGTTGGCCGCCGTCATCGTCTCGTCCGACTGGTTGCCCAGCACCCGGTTGAGACTCGAGAGGCCTGTTTTCGTCATCCTCCGCCGCCGAAGGCGGCGGAGGATCTACCGTCCTGCCACGTGGATCACGCCAAGCGTCGCGTGATTCACGCTAGATCCCACCGCGCGCTGGCGCGCGCGATGGCGCGCGCGATGGGATGACAACACTAACGCTTCGAGAACTGGAAGCGCTTTCGTGCCTTCGGACGACCCGGCTTCTTCCGCTCGACCGCTCGCGCGTCGCGCGTGAGCAGCCCCAGGTCGCGAAGCTTGCGGCGATATCCCTCGTCGATCTTCACGAGCGCACGCGCCACGGCAAGACGCAGCGCGCCCGCCTGACCCGTGTTCCCGCCGCCATCCACATTGGCCTTCACGTCGAAGCGGCCGAGCGTGTCGGTCGCCACGAACGGCTGTTGAATCGACGTCACGTGCGACGGACGCGGGAAGTAATCGCCCAACGTACGCCCATTGACGTCCCACTTGCCGGAGCCCGGCTTGATGAACACGCGGCACACCGCTTCCTTGCGGCGGCCGATCGCATGAATGCTGTCGGCCATGGCTACTTCTCACCCTTGGTGAAGGTCAGCGTCTTCGGCTGCTGCGCGACGTGCGGATGCTGGGCGGTGGCGTACACCCGGAGTTTGCGGCGCAGCACCTGACGTCCAAGAGCGGTCTTGGGCAGCATGCCATAGACGGCCTTCTCGATCACGCGCTCGGGATGCCTGGCGATCATCGTGCGGAAGGGCGTGAACTTCTCGTGCCCCATGTAGCCCGTGTGACTGAAGTATTCCTTCTGCTCGGCCTTGCGGCCGGTGACCTTCACCTTGGACGCGTTGATGACGATGACGTTGTCACCGGTGTCCATGTGGGGCGTGAAGATCGGCTTGTGCTTGCCACGAATGATCTTGGCGATTTCGGCAGCGAGACGACCGAGGACCATGCCCTCGGCGTCCACGATGAACCACTGCTGCTCGATGTCGCCGGGCGTGGCGGAAAACGTTTTCATTGCCTGGCCAGACGTGTAGGGGTCCTGCGCCTCACCGGTGCGGAACGCAACCCGGGTCTCGGCAGCCATCAAAGGCGTTTTTTGACAGACCCGTAAGCTATTCAACCGCTTATGGACTGTCAACTTACGCTCTGCCGGCGCAGGACGATCAGGGCTTCCGCGCGGGGCGCGCCGACTGATCCTTCGGAATGCACGCCTTCCGCCAGTCTTCGCCCGGTCGAGGCGGCTCGCACTGCTCCGCATGCAGCGCGCTATCGCTGAAGACAGTGCGCTCGCTCGCCGCGGGCGTCTCGCTCGCGCGCGGTTGGGCATTTCGGCACGCAATGCCCAAGACGCCCACGCACGCCGTCATTGCCAGACTCAATCGCATAGCCGCCACCCTCGGATTCAATCGGAATCTCGCGCGCCTTGACACGTCGCGCCACCATACCTGGAGTCGGATGTACCACGAACTCTAACGGCGACTAGGGCTTCGCTTCGCCGACTGGCTCGGCGACGATCGCGAGCCACCGGCCGTCGGGACTTACGGCCAGTCGCGTGATCGACTTCAACCCCGCGGCCGAGAGGTCCGCGACCGGTTCCCAACTGGACCCTCCCTTGGTCCACGCAAGCAGTCGCGAGCCTGATCCGGTGAGCACGATGCTCGCCGAGACCCACGCGATGTCCTGAGATCCTCGTGGCAGCGCGATGAGATCGGACGTGTGAAAACCCGGCCACGCCGCCGCGACGAGTGTCGACGCCGAGTCTACCTGGCGTACGAACGAGAACCCCCCGCCGCCGGGCAGCGGCGCGAGCGACCGGCCGATTCCTCTTGCCAGCGTGTCGGACTTCTGCGTGCGGACGTCCGTGTGCACCAGCGCATTCGGCCTGCCGAGGACGAACAGCGCGAGGTGGTTCGCGTCGATCCAGGCGTGGTAGCCAACAGGCTTGAGCGACTCGATCACCACGCGTGGATCGGATCCGTCGAGCGCGAAGCTCCAGAGTCGCTGTGTCGAGTCGGGTTCGACACGAATGACCGAAAAGCGCTTCCCGCCCGGCATGACCGTCGCCGAGTATTCGCTTTCCGGCGTCGTTGTGAGGCGCGTGATGGCTTTGGTCGCGATGTCGACCCGGTAGATGTCCGACTGCTTGTCCTCACGGGTCGACGTGTAGAGAATGCCGCGGCTGTCAGGCGTGAACGACGGCTGGTTGTCGTAGCCCGGACGCTTCGTGAGGTTCACGGGCGCGCCAACTACCGGGCGCCCGCCCTGCATCGAGAGCGGTGCGAGATAGATGTCCGTCGACCCCTGCGCGCCCGCGGGGATCGCGACGCACAACGCGACGAGCGAGATGACCGCGCGCATCCTGCCGCCTCCGGTGTTGAGACTGCTCATTCGAGCTCGATCAACAGCGCGCCCTTCTCTACCGCCGTGCCCGGGCCGGCCGCGATCGCTTTCACCTTGCCCCCGGCGGTCGCGCGGAGCTCGTTCTCCATCTTCATCGCTTCCATCGCCACCAGTGGCTGGCCCGCCTGCACGACATCGCCCACCTGCACATGCACGCGGATGATCAGCCCCGGCATCGGCGCCTTGAGTGGCGCGGGGCCGGTCGGCCCTGCTGAACGACCCGAGAGATCGCGAATGGCTCGAGTGCGTTCGTCGAGCGCCTCGACGTCGAACCGATGGCCGTCCAACCAGAGCGTGTAGAGTCCCCGGCTCGGCCCCGGACGAACGACCACCCGGTGCACCTCGTTGCCGACGGTCACCATCCGCACGGGCGTTCCGTCGATCTGCTCGACGTGCGCGGCGACGTCCTCGCCGTCGATGTGGACTCCCTCGCCGTCGAGCAGCACCATGTGATCTTCGGCGCCGATCCGCACGCGGTACTTCATCCTTCCTCGCTCCGCTCCTCAGGACATGTGCGGCCATCCGGCACGAGCTCACACACGGTCTCGACGTGCGCCGTCTGCGGAAACATGTCGAACGCTCTGAGCGAGGCGATTCGATATCGGGGCATGCGGCTGAGATCGCGCGCCAGCGTCGCCGGGTCGCAGCTCACATAGATCATGGCGCGAGGCGGGGTCGCGGTGGTCTGGAGTGTCGCGGCGACCTGTTCGTGCACGCCGATGCGCGGTGGATTGACGAGCACGACGTCGGCGGGCAGTGTGAGCGCGAGCACATCCTCCACGCGCCCCGCGACCGCTCGCGACCCGGCGGGCAGACGCGCCGCGCAGTATTCGATCGCTTCGCGGTCCGATTCGATCGCCGTCACGCTGGCTCCATCCTCCGCGAGCGGGATTGCCGTCGCGCCCGATCCGGCGTAGGCGTCGATCACGACGCGCGGATGATGCGCGCGTGCACGCTCGAGCACGTACGCGTGAAGTCGCGCGCCGACCGCGCTATTGACCTGAATGAACGACGCGTCCGCGGCGGCCGTGCCGCGCTGCGCGACCAACAATCGCGGGCGATGCGCCTGCTTCCACCACAGCGACATCGCACCCGGCACAGCGCGAAAGAACTCGGCGCGCCGTGGCCACTCGTTGCCGCCTTCCATCACGATCGACGAGCCATTGTCGACCAGGCGAACGGAGGCTCGGAGCTCGTCGGCGGGAGGAAAGAAGTCCGACGCCGCCATGACCTCACGCCACGCGACGATCAAACGCTCGTCCGAGATGGGACAGTCGGCGAGCTGAAAGACGCGACCCGCGTCGTCGAACGGATGCAAGCCGATGGTCCACGCACCGTTCGCGCGGCGCTTCATGGCCAGCGTGAGCTTGCGCCGGTAGCGCCACTCATTGTCGCTGCGTTCGATCTCCGGCGGTTCCACGGGTCGCTTTCCGATGCGCGTGATCGTGTCGCGCACGATGCTCCGCTTCGCGTCGAGCTGGGCCTCGTATCGGAGATGTTGAATCTGACACCCGCCGCACTTGTCGACGCGGTAGTGATAGCACACCGGATCGATGCGCTGCGGCGACGGCGACACCACCTCCTGCAGTGCGCCGCGAGCGAAGCGCTTTCGCGTCTCGATCGCGACACGCACGCGGTCGCCCGGCGCCGTGCGCGGCACGAAGACGGCGACGCCATCCGCGCGGCCGATGCCGTCGCCGCCCGCGGCGATCGTGTCGATCGTGAGCTCGACGAGCGTCACCGGAGCGCGTCCAGTCTCGCGGCGCGCGTCCACGCGTCGGACGCCGGCGCGGCGGTGTGAGCGATCGTTGCGGACTTCGGCATCTGCCGGTCGCGATCGGCGATCAGCGCCGCGACGACGGCGGCGGTGCGCACCGTGTTCGCCGGCGGCACGACCGTCGTCAGCGATTCGAGTCGTCGCTCCAGCCACTGGATCTCGATCTGCCCCGCGCGGAATTCGGCGTCCTCCATCACACGCAGGTGGAAGTCGCGCGACGATTCCACGCCTTCGATCGTGAGCTCGAGGAGCGCGCGGTGCATGCGTGCGATCGCCGCATCGCGCGTCGGCGCGTGCACGATCAGCTTCGCCAGCATCGGATCGTAGAACAGACCGATTTCGCTCCCGACTTCGATGCCGCCGTCCCAGCGAACGCCCGGCCCGCTCGGCAGGTGCAGATACGAGATGCGTCCGGTCGACGGCAGAAATCCGTTGGTTGGATCTTCGCTCGTGATGCGGCACTCGATCGCCCAGCCGCGCGGCACGATCTCTTCCTGTTTGAACGGAAGCTTCTCGCCGGCAGCAACGCGGATTTGCCACTGCACCAGATCGATTCCCGTGACGAGCTCGGTCACCGGGTGCTCGACCTGCAGTCGCGTGTTCATCTCGAGGAAGTAGAACTTGCCGTCCTTGTCGAGCAGGAACTCGCACGTGCCCGCGTTGACGTAGCCCGCCGCCTTGGCCGCGCGCACCGCGGTCTCGCCCATCGCGCGGCGCAGCTCCGGCGACACCGCGACGCTCGGCGCCTCCTCGATCATCTTCTGATGCCGGCGCTGCACGGAGCACTCGCGCTCGTTGAGCGAGAGCATGGTGCCGTGCTTGTCGCCGAGGATTTGGATCTCGACGTGCCGAGGGCCGACGATGTACTTCTCGACGTAGACGGCGTCGTCGCCGAAGGCGTTCTTCGCTTCGCGGCGCGCCGTCTCGAGGGATGGCGCGATGTCGGCCGCAGTGCGAACGACCCGCATGCCTTTGCCGCCGCCGCCGGCTGCCGCCTTCAGGAGCACTGGGTAACCAAATTGCTCGGCGATGGCCGTCGCTTCGGCCGCGTCCCTGAGTGCTTCGGTCGTTCCGGGGACCACCGGCACGTTCGCCTGGATCGCGAGCTGGCGCGCGGCGGTCTTGCTCCCCATCGCGGCGATCGCCTCGGGCGGCGGCCCGACGAAAACGAGGCCGGCGTCCCGCACGGCGCGCGAGAACCACTCACGCTCCGAGAGGAATCCGTATCCGGGATGAATCGCCTCGGCGCCGACGCTCTTTGCGGCCTCGATGACGCGCTCGCCTCGCAGATAGCTCTCCGACGACGGCGCCGCGCCGATATGCACTGCCTCGTCCGCTTCGCGCACGTGCGGCGCACGCGCGTCGGCGTCGCTGTATACGGCGACCGACGCGATGCCCATCTCCCGGCAGGCGCGAATGACTCGCAGCGCGATCTCGCCCCGGTTGGCGACGAGGAGCTTACTGAACATCGCTACAGCGGCAGATTCCCATGCTTCTTCGGCGGATTCTTGTCGCGTTTCGTGCGCAACGATTCCAGGGCGTCGATGAGTCGCGGCCGCGTATCGCGCGGATCGATGATGTCGTCCACATAGCCGCGGCCCGCGGCGATGTACGGATTCGCGAACTTCGCGGTGTACTCGGCCACTTTGGCGTCGGTCGACTTCACCGGATCACTGCTCTCGTTGATTTCCTTCCGAAAAAGAATCTCGACTGCGCCTTTGGGCCCCATCACCGCGATCTCGGCCGTCGGCCATGCGACGTTGTAGTCGCCACGAATGTGTTTGGACGACATGACGTCGTACGCGCCGCCGTACGCTTTGCGCGTGATGACGGTGAGCTTGGGGACCGTCGCCTCGCAATAGGCGTACAGCAGCTTGGCGCCGTGCTTGATGATGCCGCCGTGCTCCTGTGCCGTGCCCGGCAGGAAGCCCGGCACATCCTCGAAGGTCACGAGCGGAACGTTGAACGCATCGCAGAACCGGATGAAACGTGCCGCCTTGAGCGACGCGCTGATGTCGAGCACGCCGGCGAGCACGGCGGGCTGATTCGCCACGATGCCGACGCTGTATCCGCCGAGGTGCGCGAATCCGCAGACGATGTTCTGGGCATATTCACGCTGCACCTCGTAAAACTCGCCGTCGTCGACGACGCGACGTATGACGTCGTGAATGTCGTACGGCTTGTTCGGGTGATCGGGCACGACGTCGAGCAGCGCCTCGTCGCGGCGGTCGCGCGGATCGGTTCCGCGTCCTCGCGGCGGGTCCTCGACGTTGTTCTGCGGGATGTAGCGGAACAGCTCGCGGATCGCGGCAAGCGTCGCCGGCTCCGAATCGTGAATGAAGTGGGCGACGCCGGACACGCTCGCGTGCGTTTCCGCGCCGCCCAGCTCCTCCATCGAGACGTCCTCGTGCGTGACCGTCTTCACCACGTTGGGTCCGGTGACGAACATGTACGACGTGCCCCGCGCCATATAAATGAAGTCCGTGATCGCGGGCGAATACACCGCCCCGCCGGCGCACGGCCCCAGAATCGCCGAGATCTGCGGCACGACGCCGGACGCGAGCGTGTTGCGCAGAAAGATCTCGGCGTAGCCGCCGAGCGACACGACGCCTTCCTGGATGCGTGCGCCGCCGGAGTCGTTGAGCCCGATGACCGGCGCGCCGTTCCGCATCGCGAGGTCCATGACCTTGCAGATCTTCTCGGCGAACGACTCGGACAACGACCCGCCGAAGACCGTGAAGTCTTGTGAGAAGACGTACACGAGGCGGCCGTCGATGCGACCGTGGCCGGTCACGACGCCGTCACCGTAGAACTTCTGCTGCTCGAGGCCGAAGTCCGTCGATCGGTGGACGACGAAGCGGTCCATCTCGACGAACGTGCCTTCGTCGAGCAGCAGGTCGAGCCGCTCGCGCGCCGAGAGCTTGCCCTTGGCGTGCTGCGCCTTGACGCGCGCGGCGCCCCCGCCCTGCTCCGACTCCGCGATCCGCCGCTCGAGAAGCTCGATCTTGTCGCGCATGCTCATAAGCCGTGGAAGCTACCGGCAGCCGTGCATGCGCTCCAGTGCGGGCGTGAGTTTTTGGTGCCTGACCCGTCGATTGGGCTAGTGAAGGTCCATTCGCCTCGACGCGTGCGCCAACAAGGCGCTGTCGCCCGGTTCGACGCGCAATCCGGCGCGATACGCCGCCTGCGCGGAACTGGAATCCCCCTGGAGGTCGTGCACCATGCCGATGAACAGTGCCGATCGCGCACTCGGCGCGCGCGCGTTCAGGCGCTGCGCCGATACCAGCACGGAGTCGGGACCCCAGACTTGGGATGTCGCATTGAGCAGCAGCGTCACCGCGCGGGGATCGGTCCATGTTTCGCGGTGGCGGAGCAGCCGCTCGCCGATCGCCAGCGCATAGCGAGGACGGTGCATCTCGAGCAGGTATTCGCCGTAGGTCGTGAGGAGCGAAGGATCCGCGGGACGACGCACGTACGCCTGCGCATACAGTCGCGCCGACTCCTCGAGTTGACGATGGTTCTTCGCGTCGATGGCACGCAGCTGGTAGCCGCGATAGTTCAAGGAATCCGCCTCGACCATCCGAGCGAACACCGTCTGCGAAGTCCGCCAGACGCGTGCGTAGTCCCTGGTTTGGACATACCCGCGAATACAGGCGGCGACGAGGAGCGCGGCGACGAACGCCGGCCGCGCCGTTCCAGGACGCAGCGAGCTGCGTCGCTCCGCGGCACGCTCCATCGCGCGCTCGAGGGCCCACGCGATCAAGATCGCGACGCCGATCGACGCGATGTACAGCGTTCGTTCGGCGAGAATGGGTCCGGTCGCGGCGAGCAGGTTCGAGGCTGGGAAATACGCGATCAGACACCAGAGCACACCGACGAGTGGTCGCGAGTCGGGATGGTCGGACCGAAGCGCGCGCTCGAGTGCCCACGCGATGGTCATGAGGATCACGGCGATGGTGGCCGAGGCTGCGATCGTGCGATCGACACCACTTGGCAGCGCCGTAGGACCGTAATCCGGGGACTGCATCGTCGGCCAGACGAGGAGGCGCGCGACATTCCCGCCCGTGGAAAGCATGGCCCACACGCGCTGTGGTCCGTTCAGCTCCGCCAGGCCGGGCACGGCGAGCGACGACGAACCGGTCACTCCGCCCATGACGATTCGGCGGACGACCACGACCCCGAACAGCACGACGACGAACACCGCGATCGCCCGTCGCCACCCCTTGGCTTGTTCGAGGGCATCACGCAACGCAGGTGCAGGCGCCGGCCGCCAGGCGACCGCGACGAGCAGCGCGAGTGCTGGCGCAACGGCTCCCGATTCTTTCGTGAACAGCGCGGCGGCATAGAGCAGCGCGGCGACGGCAACGCGTCCCCATCCGAGCTCGATCGAGGGCGCTCCGAACGCGTCGCGTCGCGGATACAACCACAGCACCAGGAGCAGCGTCCAGACGCTCACCAACACCTCCGACGAATTGGAGATGTTCGCCACGGCCTCGACATGGACGGGATGCACCGCGAACCAGAGCGCGCCGGCCATCGCGGGCCAGCGACCGACGCCGCGCCGAAGCAGCGCCGCAACGAGCAGCGTGACGGCGACGTGCGCGGCGATCGCGAACGCGTGAAACGCGATTGCGTACCTGTGCGCGCTATTCCAGAGAATCGCCAGGCATTCGACGAAGAGCGGCCGGTAGAGTCCCGACGAGCCGCGAGCCGCGGCCGCCCAATACGGCTGCTTCCAAGCCTCGACGATCGAATGCCAGCCCGTCAGGACCGGGTTTTTGACGACGATCGTCGAATCGTCGTACACGTAGCCGAAGAACAGCGTGGCGACGAACGGCGCGACCGCCGCGACGACGAGCGCGATGCGAATCCAGGAGTCGGTCCGGTGCGAGCGCACGCTGGTGCGCGCTAGCGCGCCGCGCCGCCCGCGAGGGACCGCGGCACGGCGCGTCCACCACTCTCGATGTCGACGGATCCGGACTCGTGGTACTCGGCGTCCTGATTGACGCGCCACGGATCGTACCGCGGCTCGCCGGCGATGATGTTTCGCGCCGTGAGGATCGCGGTCATCATCGCGTGATCCTGATTGTTGTACTTGTGCATGCCGTTCCGCCCGACGAGGTGCAGCCCGGGATAGTTCTCCGCCAGCTCCGTTCGGAGCGTCGCGACATGCGTCGTGTAGTCCGCATCGTATACGGGATACGCCTTCGGCTGTCGGACGACGCACGCGTCGCGGACGTCGCTCACGCGCGCGAGCCCGAGCTGCGCGAGCTCGCGCGCCGCCAGCGCGACGAGGTCCTGATCCGACGACGCCCACAGGCCGTCGCCCTCGAAGCAGAAGTACTCGAGGCCGTAGCAGCACATCGAGCGGTCCGGCACCAGATCAGGCGACCACGATTTGAAGTTCTGAATGCGGCCCACGCGCACCGACGGATCGTGCACGTAGATCCAGTTGTCGCCGAGCCCGAGCCGGTCGCGCATGATGAGCGCGATCGTGATGAAGTCGCGGTACTTGAGGGCGTCGGTCGCTGCCGTCACGCGTGCCGGCAGCGCGGGCTCGATCACGCGCGCGAGCTCGCGGAGAGGCGCCGAGCTGATGACGTGGGGCGCCGTGAACGTGCGCTCCTCGCCGCCGGCCGTTTGCGCCGTCACCTCCCATCCCTCGTCCGCGCCGAGGTAGCGACACCCGACCACCCGATAGCCGAGCAACACTGCTCCGCCCATCTCGACGATTCGGTCTCGGCAACGATCCCACATTTGTCCCGGACCCAAGCGCGGGTATCGGAACGACGTGACGAGCGTTTTGATCGTCTCGGACGCACCGGACTTCTGCTTCGCCGGCATGAGCGCCTGCTTCACCGCCGACGCGAGCGACAGGCCGCTGATGCGCTGCGCGGCCCAGTCGGCGGAGATGTCGCGGCAGCTCATCCCCCAGACCTTTTCCGTGTAGGTCTTGAAGAACGCGCGATACAGCCGCGAGCCGAACTGATTCGTCACCCAGTCCTCGAACGACTTGGGATCGGGAACCGGAAACATGCGTGCTTTGAGATACGACAGCACGGCGAGCGTCGCCTCGACGGGACCGAGCTTCTCGAGCACCTCGCCGGCCCGAATGGGGTACGCGAGAAACTTGTGATTGTAGTAGATGCGCGAGAGCCGCGGTCGCTCGAGGAGCTCGTCGCCCAGCAGCTCGCTCCACAGGGCTTCGATCTCCGCGGACTTCGAGAAGAAGCGGTGGCCGCCGATGTCGAACCGGTAGCCGTGATGTTCCGCGGTCCGCGACAGACCTCCGACGTACCGAGGATCGCTTTCGAGGACGACGACTCGCTCCGACGCCTTGCTCAGGACGTAGCCGGCGGTCAGCCCGGCGGGACCCGCCCCAATGATGATCGCAGTCGTGTCGGACATCTCAGCCGGGAGAAACGAGAAGCGAGCCGGTCGGCGGCATGCGTGGAGCGACGACTGTCGCGGGTGCTGGGTAACCGGTGTGTACGCACGTCACCAGTCGAACCTCGCCAAGCGTCGGAAGAATCGACACGATCCAACGCCGTCGGCTTGCAGCGCGCAGTCGATTGTCCGGTCGAGCCTGCGTCGACGCGTTCGTGACACGCGGCGGCGTTTCGTGTTGCGATCGTCGCAGGCTCGTCACCCGGCTCCGCGACGGGATGTGACGAGCGGTGCGCATCCTACGCGCTCACCGCAAGTCTCCCATCCACTGTTTCATGAGGGTCTCTCGATGAGGAAACGCACTGCACTGGGATGGTCGCTCGCTGGCGTGCTCGCCGTCGCGTGCTCGCCGGACACCGCGACCATGCCGACAAACCGCGAGGAAACGTTCAAGGAACTAGGCATCGCGCTCGATGTGATCCCGGCAGGCCAAACGATTCCCTTCACTCCGGTGGCGTCGTCCGCGACGTGCTCGGTCGGCGGCAGGGGCGGTCAGCAACTCGTGCTGCCGCAGGGCTACATCTATTCCGTGGTTGCCAGCGAAGGACCCGGCTTCGGGAACAACGCCGACATGAACACGGTGAACGAAGGCGGGCCGAACAAGGGACGACTCCTGTATCGCACGCACGAGACGACCACCGGGGCTGCCGTATCCGTCACGGATCTCGTCACCGGGGCGTCGCATTTCGTTGCACAGCGCGCGGATTGGGAGCGCTTCGACGGGATCGTGTGGACGCCGTGGAACACGATCCTGGCATCGGAGGAGGTGAATCCGTCTTCGCTGCCCGACCCGAGCGTGCCGCACGCGACGGCGGGTCTCGTCTACGAAATCAATCCGGAGAACGGCGCGGCCACGGTGCGCCCCGCGCTCGGCGCCATGGCCCACGAAGGGATGCGGTTCGGCCAGGACGGCAATCTTTACGAGGCCGAGGACGACAATCCGGGCTACATCTACAAGTTCGTGCCCGATCGCCGAGGGGATCTCTCGTCGGGCCAGCTGTACGCGTTGAAGATCACGGAGGATTTTGGCGACCGCACCGGACATGCCGAGTGGGTCGCGCTGGACCGGAGCGCCGTGCAGGTGAACGCGGTCGACGAGGCTGCCGCGAAGGGCGCGACCGGCTACGGCGACCCCGAGGACGTCGAGATCGGTACGTCGACCGGCGACGACCGTCGCGGAAACCACACCCTGTTCGTCGCCGTCTCCGAGGAGAATCGCGTGCTGGCGGTCAATCTCGATGCCCCCGGTCCCGCGCACGTCGTCGTGTCCGACTACGTTCGCAAAGGCGTGAACGCGCCTGCGGATTTCGACTCTCCGGACAACCTGGCGCTCGACAAGTCGGGAAACCTGTACATCACGGAAGATCCTGGCGGTTCCGCGCCGGCCAAGACGCTGGGCGACGACGTCTGGTTCGCGCCGTTCAATCAGCAATCTGCCTCACAATCGCTCCCCGTGCAGCGGTTCTTCTCGATCACGGATTGCAACGCCGAGCCAACCGGAGTCTACATGAGTGTCAGCAACAGGACGTTGTTCGTTGACATTCAGCACCGTGGCGGCGACGGTGCGGATCTGTCGGTCGCGATTCAACGGTTGCCGGACGTGAACTTCAGCAGGACCAGGGGTAACTAGCAAAACGCTCGGCGTTCACGATGATCGCCGGAGCTCCTCAGGCTGCCCGTCAGGTTGGCCGTTGAGCCAGGCATGCCGGAAAACGCGGGTCACAGGGGATCTCCTCTGTGCCCCGCGGCGTTGGTCTGGCGCAAGCAGCACCAGCGCGACCAGGACGCATGCTGTGCCGACGGCGTGAGAGTATTCTCATCGGAGGCGCGTCTCCGGCCACTTTGGAGGGAGCCGAGCCGATGACGGATCTATCACGGCCCTCTGACGGGGCGCTCTACGACCACTTCAGGCTCTCTCCGACGATGGGCAAGGTGCGAACGCGCTTGCCCGTCGCAGCGAAAATGGCGTTGCAGACCGCCGGCGCCGCGGCAGGCAGAGCAGGCTCGCCCAATCCGGTCGGAGGCAGCTCGGACTTGACGAAGTGCACCTCCACCTGTCGAGGAGAGTCGTTCATCCTCAACATCGGATACTCATCGAAGTTCGTCTGGGCCGCGGCTCCTCGCTCGATCGTGATTTTCTGAAACCACGCGGCGCTGAGGCCGTCGAGAATCGCCCCCTGCACTTGGGCTTCAGCGGCGCTGAGGTTGACGATCATGCCGGGATCGACGGCGGCGGTGATCTTGCTGATGGCGAGACTGCCTTCTCGACTCACGACGACATCGGCGACCACGGCGACATAAGCGCCCATCGTCCGCGTGATCGCGAAGCCCTGCCCTTCACCTCGCGGGCGCTGCCGACCCCAGCCCGCCTTTTCCGTCGCGAGCTTGAGCACCGTCGTCATTCTCTGAGCGTCGAATCCCCGCGGTGAAGCCGCGGTAAGCAAGTCGAGTGTGAACGCGAGCGGCTCGCGACCTGCGGCATGCGCGAGCTCGTCGATGAAACATTGCGTGGCCCAGACGTTCCCGTTATCGCCTGGTGCGCGCCAATAGCCGGTTGGAATGCCGCCCGGCAACTTGCTCGAGCTCACCGATGAGCCGGGGATTGCGTTGAACGGAAATCCGCCGGCCGACATGTCACCGGGACCGCCCAGCATTTTCACGAAGGCGTCGTGCAAGCTCACGACCTTGCCGCCGGAGTCGAGCCCCGCGGTGAAGTAGTGCCAGCCGTTCGATCGATAGTTGTCGTGCGCGAAGTCGTACTCGCGAGGCCACATCAACTTGATGGGCGTTCCCTCGAGCTTCTTCGCGATCGCGGCGACTTCGATCGAGAACTCGTTGCTGCCGCGCCGACCGAATCCGCCGCCGAGCCGCGTGATGTGCACGACGATGTCCTTCGGAGCGAGACCAAGTCCGCGCGCGACCAACCCTTGCCCGACGGCGGGAATCTGCGACGGCGCCCACATCTCCATCGCGCCATTCTTGAACACGGCCGTGCAGTTCTGCGGCTCGAGCGTCGCGTGCGCGAGAAACGGATAGTGATAGGCGGCTTTCAGGACCTTGGCGCCTTCCGGCGGCGCGGGAGCCGGCGTCGCCGCCGCGAGCTGCTCCGCCAGCTTCGCCATGTCGGTGCTGTTCTGACTGACCACGGCGCCTTCGTCCCACCTGACTTGGAGGGCCTTGGTCGCGCTGAAGGCATTCCACGTCGAGTCAGCGACGATCGCGACGCCCGACGGCAAGCCCTCGATGCCATCGAGCACGAACGCGTCGCGGACACCTGGCCGTGCTTTCACGGCGTCGAGGTTGGCGCTCACCACTTTTCCGCCGAACGCCGGGCACTTCGTGTATGTCGCGTACAACATTCCCGGCAGCTGCACATCGATCCCAAAGAGCGGCGCGCCGGTCACGATCTTCGGATTGTCCACGCCGGGCACGCGCGTGCCGAGCAGCTTGAAGTCTTTCGGATCCTTGAGTGGAACGTTCGCCGGTGGCGTGAGCGAGCTCGCCTTCGTGGCAAGCTCGCCGTAGGTGGCACGCCGATGCGACGCCGTGTGAATGACCGTACCGCGATCCGTCGTGCATTCGCCGGCTGGCACGCCCCAGGTTTCGGCGGCCGCCTGGACGAGCACCGCACGCGCGGTCGCGCCCGCGCGCCGCAGCGGAGCGAAGTTCGACGGCGTCGATTGGCTGCCGACCGACGTCTGTCGGCCGTACGCCGGATTCAGGTCCCCCTGCGTGACCGTCACCGTCTCCCACGCGACGTCGAGCTCCTCGGCGACGATCATCGGGAGGGAGGTCTTCACGCCCTGCCCCATCTCCGAGTTCGGCGCGATGATCGAGACCGCACCACTTGATGAAATGCGAATGAACGCGTTCGGTGTGAAGTCGACGGCTCCAGCGGCCATGGGCTCCGCGCCATCGAGCGCCCCGAGGTGCACATACGTGCCGATCAACAGCCCGCCCCCGGCGAGCGCGCTGACTTTGACGAACTGGCGCCGGTCCATGAGCGGCGAATCAGGCGTGCGTTTCATCGCGAGCCTCCTTGGGCCGGCGTGCTGCCCGAGGCGATTTCGGCCGCGCGCTTGATCCCTGAGCGAATCCGGAAATACGTCGCGCAGCGGCACAGATTGCCCCCCATCGCGCGGTCGATGTCCGCATCGTTCGGATGCGGGTTGCTCTTGAGGAGCGCCGCCGCCGTCATGAGTTGTCCGGCCTGGCAATAGCCGCACTGGGGCACGTCGAGCTCGCACCAGGCCTTCTGCAGCGGGTGTTTTCCCGCCGGATCGAGGCCTTCGATCGTGGTCACCGGCTTTCGGCCCACGGCCGAGACCGGCGTTTGGCACGCGCGCTCGGGCTTGCCGTCGAGATGGATGGTGCACGCGCCGCACTCGCCGATCCCGCACCCGTATTTCGTGCCGACGAGACCCAAGGCGTCGCGAAGCACCCATAACATCGGCGTGTCCGACGCCACGTCGACGGAGTGGGTCCGGCCGTTGACGTTCAGAGTGTACTTGCTCATGGGTGTACGCCAATCAAAGGATGGAGTCACCGAAGTGACGCACTATGCTCCGCCAGCCGCGAAGACTATATGAACGGTGTGCAGCCGGGTGTGCGATCCGCAAGTGAGCACGCGGACTCTGGCGGTGCTCGGGGACTCCGCTCGAGAGAATGCAGGCGCGTTCACTCGGCCCGAAGCGCCACCGCCGGGTCGACACGCGCCGCGCGCGCCGCTGGCAGCCAACAGGCCGCGAGTCCGATCCCCGCCAGAGCCACGGCGACCGTCGCCAAGGTGAATGGATCGTTGGGCCCGACGCCGAACAACAGCTCTCGGAGCACGCGCGCTGCGGCGAGTGCCCCCGCAAAACCGAACACGACGCCAAGGCCCAGGAGGACGCCGCCTTCCTTGAGAACCATGCGGCGCACACTCGCGGCATCGGCGCCGACGCTCATGCGAATACCAATCTCGTGAATTCGCGAGGACACGGAGAACGCCAGCACCGCGCCGATGCCGACCATCGCGATCACGAGTGCCAACGCGGCAAACGACGCGAGGAACATCGCGTTGAGCCTGCGCGGTGCGACCGATCGATCACGGAGCGCTTCGAGCGTTTGGACGTTCTCGATGAGCTGCTGCGGCGACACCTCGCGAATGGCACGCATGACCGCGGGCCCGAGCGCCGCCGGGTCGGACTGCGATCGAATTACCAACGTTCCGCTGAAGACCAGTCCCTGCTCGAGTGGCAGGAACACCGTGGGCGTCGGCGGAGCGTCGACGCCGTCGTCGCGCGTGTCGGCCGCGACTCCGACAATGGTCGCCGACTCGTTGCCCGACGCCAAGGCCGACTTCAGCCAACCGGTCCAGGCGATCCGCAGTCCGACCGGGTTGGCGTCGCCGAACAATCGCTTCGCAAATCCCTGCGTCACGATCACCACCGGCGGCGCGCCCGCGATGTCGGTCGACGCAAAGCCGCGTCCCGCGATCACTCGCATACCGGCGACCTCGAAATAGCGCAGGTCCACGGTCTTCGCGATCGCGCGCGGAACGGCTTCACCCGCCGCGAGCGGACGATTGTCTGGCAGGATCTCGACCGTCATCGCGGCGCTGGAGAGCGGCACACCGTCTCCCATCGCGACCATGGTGACGCCGGGGAGCGCAGCGACGCGATCGCGATACCTCGCAAGGTGCTCACGGTTCGCCAACTGCTGCTCCTGCCGCGTTCCGCTGGACGCATTGAGCGGGAGCTCCAGGGTCAGCACATGGTCGACCCGCACACCGGTGTCGACGGCTTGCAGCTTCGCGAGGGTGCGCACGAGCAGGCCCGCGCCCGTCAGCAGAATCATGCACACGCCGACCTGCGCAACGACGAGAAGCCGTTGGAAGCGCTGCCGCCGCCGGCCGAGCGTCGCGCGCGCCCCAAGGCTCGCGGGAGGCACGTCAGAACCTCCACGAAAGCGTGTCACATAGGCAAGGCCCACGGCCGTGACCACGCTCGTGACGAGACACACGGCGAGTACGACGCCGTCGACGTGGATTTCCTCCGCGCGCGGCGTCAGCTGCGCGGCGAACGAGATGAGCATCTTCATACCGGCGACCGCGATCCCAACGCCGAGCGCTCCGCCGGCGATGGTCAGCGTCAGATTCTCGGCGAGGAGCAGGCGTCTGAGCCGCCAGCGGCCCGCCCCAAGGGCCGCGCGCACGATGAGCTCGCGCTCGCGGCCGACGGCGCGCATGAGCGTGAGATTGGTGACGTTGGCACACGCGATCAGCAGCACGAACGCCGCGGCAGCCATGAGCAGCCACACGGTGAGCTTCGCGCGCCCGTTGATCGCGTCGCGCAGGGGCGTCACCGAAACGGTATACCGAGCGGCTTTTTCGTACTCTGCCGGGTGGTCCCGGAACATGTTCGACGCCACCGTCGCGATCTCGAGCCGAGCGTGCTCCACGCTGGCACCGGGCGCGAGGCGCGCGAACAACTCGGTCATGCGATGCGTTCGGCTCGTCACCATCGTCGCGCCCAGGTGGTGCGGGCTCGTGACGAGATTCACGTACACGTCGGTCGGATGCGGAAAAGGCGTCACCGGTTGCACGACACCGACGATCGTCGCGAGAGCGGAGTTGATGTTGATGCGCTTCCCGATGACGCTCACGTCCGCCGCCGAATCTCTTCATCCAGAACTTGCTGGAGAGCACCACGACCGGCGCCGCGTCCTTGCCGTCATCGCGCTCCGTGAGGACGCGGCCGGCGACGGCATCGAGACCCATGACGTCGAAGTAGTTCCCGCTCACGACGCCCGTGGAGATGCGCTCCGGGAATCCGCCATCGCCGACCATCGTGAAGGACATGGCCGAGAATTCGGCCATGCGTGAGAACGCGGTCGCACCGGCGCGAAATCGGCGATCTCCGGTTCCGAGAACGTCTCGTTTTGTTGATTGACGCCGGGCGCCGACTGCCGGAGATAGACGAGCTGCCGATCGTCCCGATTGGGCAGCGGCCGCAGCAACGTTCCGCGCAGAACGTGAACATCGCCGTGTTGGCGCCGATGCCGAGGCCAAGCGTGACGATCACCGCGACGGTGAACCCCGGCGCGCGCCGCAGGCTGCGAAGGGCAAAACGAAGTCGCCGACCGAGCTCCTCGGCCTCAGCGCGTGCCGCGTGCGTCGCGCACGCGTTCTTTATGATAGGCGATCTTCCCGAATCGCCTCATCGCCGCCGCGCGCGCTTCGGCGGGAGACATGCCTCGGCGGATGTTCGCTTCGGTCTCGCATCGAGTGATCGCGCAGCTCGTCGTCGAGCTCACGCTCGACGTCGGCGCGGCGGAACAGCGACCGGAGTCGCAGCGGAATGACGCGGAGCCAGCGCTCGGGGTTCATGGCACTCATATCACACCTCCCGAAGCCGAATCAGTGCGGTGATCGCACCGGACAGTCGATCCCAGTTTCCGGATTCCACTTGGAGCTTCTTTTTTCCGGAGCGCGTGAGCGAATAGAACTTGGCGCGCCGATTGTTCTCGCTCTGCCGCCATTCGGCTGTGATCCATCCTTCCTGCTCGAGCTTGTGCAGCGCCGGGTACAGCGATCCGTCGCTCACCTGAAGCACGTCGGACGACAGTTGCTTGAGCCGCTGTCCGATCGCCCAGCCGTTCATCGGCTGGAGGGCGAGGATCTTGAGCACCAGCAGGTCGAGTGTTCCCTGCACCAGATCGTTGGGTTTGCTCACGCGGCGTCGCCTTCCCTCGGTTACCGAGATTATATGGATGCTTCCCTCGGTAAGCAAGTGGACGATCGCGGGTCGTGGCCGCGACCGATGCGACTCGTTGGCGCCGACCACCGGATCTCGGCACATTCTTGGACATGACCAACCTCTTGAAGGGCGCGCTCGCGCTGGCGGCTGCCGTCGCCGTGCCGGCCGCACCCGCGTCGCCGCAGTCCACTTCGGCCCTGCCGAACGCCGTCCGCGCCCGCATCGACTCCGTCGCCACGCAAGAGATGACAGCGCGCGGCGCGCCAAGCATCTCGCTCGCCGTCGTGAAAGACGGCGCAATCGCGTACACCAACGCCTACGGCCTGGCGCGACTCGCGCCACCGACGCGCGCGCTGCCGTCGATGCGCTACAGCATCGGCTCGGTGAGCAAGCAGTTCACGGCGACCGCGATCCTCATGCTCGCCGAGGAAGGCAAGCTCTCGCTCGACGACAAGGTGTCGCGCTTCGTGCCTGGCCTCACGCGCGCGAACGACGTGACCATCCGCCAGCTCCTGTCGATGACGTCCGGCTACCAGGACTACTGGCCGCAGGACTATGTGATGCCGCCGATGCTGAAGCCCATCACGGCTCGAGCGATCATCGACCAGTGGGCGAAGAAGCCGCTCGACTTCGATCCCGGCACCAAATGGCAGTACAGCAACACGAACTACGTGATCGCCGGCCAGGTCGTCGAGAAAGCGAGCGGCACGCCGCTCGTCGACTTCATCAAGCGGCGCATCTTCACGCCGCTCGGCATGAAATCGGTGATGATCATCGATGAGGGTCCGCTCGGCCCCGGTGATCCCGAGCGCTACGAGCGATTCGGGCTCGGACCGCCGCGCATCGCACCCAAGGAGGGGCCGGGTTGGCTCTACGCGGCGGGTGAGCTCGCGATGAGCTCGAGCGATCTCGCGACGTGGGACATCTCCGTCATCAAGCAATCGCTCATGAAGCCGGCGTCGTACCACACGCAGCAGACGACCATCCTGCTCGCCGACGGCCGGTCCACCGGCTACGGACTCGGCGTCAACGTCGGATCGTTCCAGGGACATCGATTGATCGTCCACGGCGGCGAGGTCTCCGGCTTCTCCACGACGAACATGATCTTCCCCGACGATCGGATCGCCATCGTCGTGTTCGCGAACCTCTTCGCCACCGACGTGCAGGCCGTCGTCGCAAATCGCGTTGCCGCCCTGCTGTTCTCCACGACCGATCAGGCGACGGAGAAGGCGGCCGCGCAAGCGAAAGCGATCTTCGCTGGCCTACAGCAGGGACGCCTCGACCGGTCGCTCTTCACGCCGAACGCCAACGCGTGGTTCACCGACGTCGCCATTCGGGATTTCCAATCGAGCCTGGCGTCGTGTGGCACGGTCACCGAGGTGCGTCAGACGTCGACGTCGCTGCGCGGCGGAATGACCTATCGCGGGTACGCCGTGCGCTGTGGGTCGAAGAGCTACAGCGTGTCGACGTTCGTCATGCCCGACGGGAAGATCGAGCAGTACATCGTGACGCCGGAGTAGCCGGCGTCCTCGGCGCGTCGTTCGACGTGTCCCGGCACTCTGATCCAATCCGGACCTGGCTGCACATGGCTATCGGGACGCCAAGGGGTCTCCCACCACAGGTCGAGAGAGCGCGTTCAGACGGTGCTCGCGCAGGACCAAGACGACGAGCGCGACGCCAGCGAGGGCGATCATGGCGAAGGCGGCGAGATCATTGCCGAGGATCAACTGGTCCTGTCGATTGATGGTGGCCGCAAGGCCGTCCCGAGCGATCCGGCTGTCGGATAGAGACCGGCCAGGCAAGCCAGTCCCGAGAGAGCTAAGAGAATTTGGGGTCTTCGCGCCTCTAAGGGGGTGATTTCCTGCTGGTTGTCGGGGATTCAAACGCCGCATTCAGAGGGGAATCACGGCATTGCAAGGCGGGCAGGACGGACTCGGAGTTCGTGAGGGTTTTCGACGCGCTTCCCGAATGTGCCCCAATCCGGGAAAGTCCCAACAGCAGCCAATCCGCGACGACACTAAAGAAAGGTTCTGGTTCTCCGCGCAATCCGCGAGATCCGCGAATTTCGCGTTTTCCCAAGGCGTTGTGGCCGGACCGGCCACAATGACGATTGGGATCGCGGATTGGCCGGAACTCGCGGATTGCGCGGAATGTTCTCTTTGGGTCGCTGCGGACTCGAGTGGGTCAACTGGCCGCGTGGCACGATTTCGGTGTGAGCTCCAAGCCGAATCTCACACGATTGTTCGTGCATGGCTGCCTGGCGACTTGGTAGCGGTATGTCACGACTCGGTCGAGGGCGGTACTGGTTTGGCCATCGCCGGTGCGCACCACTCGGGCGTCAATGATCTCGCCCTCGACGGTCGGCCATCGTCGAGCGAGCAAGGCCCGGGCGATTTGGACGGCAGCGTAGCCACACGCCAATCCGGCTCCGACGAGAACAGCGAGGTTGGGGAGCGACAGAGCAATGTGGTGCAGAAAGCACCTCCACCGATGGTGTAGCCGTGTGCTGGCCCGCGAGTTTGTAGAAAGATCTCTCCGCGTGGGTGGTATTTAAGGTCTTCTCGACAAAGCCTTTATACCATCGCAGGTAGCCGTTTTCAATTACCTATTGTTGAGAAATCCGGGCTAGTGCAGCTACCGACTAAACGTGCTTCGTCCAGCTCATGTCGGAGATGTGAATCAGACCGTCGATGCCCGGCTCGATCTCGACGAACGCGCCGAAGCTCGTGAGGTTGCGCACCTTGCCGAGATGCGCGTGCCGACCGGGTACTTGAGCGGCAGCCCCATCCACGGATCCTGCTCCGTCTGCTTCATGCCGAGCGAGATCTTCTCCTCGTTCGGATCGACCTTGAGAACGACAGCCTCGATGGTTTCGGAGGGCGAGTGCATCCTAGAACGATTGGGAGTGGGATTTGACAAATATGGGAGAAGATGCATATTGGCTTTGGGGCCAATGTATCTGACAATTGTCTGTAGATGCGCTCCAAGCGAGGAAACGGCATGGCAGACGGCCGATTTCGGACATCGCGCTACAACTTCTTCTATGAATTGGAAGAAGGACGCGAACTTGCGTACAACGCGCTTTGCAACGCGCTTCTCGTCCTCCCGACGGCGATTGCGCAGAGGCTTCGTGAGCTCGAAAGCGCGGCTGGGTTCACGTTCGACGAAGTTCCTCCCCAAGTTGCCGCCGCTGGCTTCGTTGTTCCGGAGCACGTCGACGAGCTGCTGGCGATTCGAAAACAGAGCCGATCGATCCGGGACTCGGCGGAATCTCTCGGATTGACGATCGCGCCAACACTCGCGTGCAACTTCGGTTGCCCCTACTGCTTTCAGGAGCACCCCCGGTCCTACATGCCGCCCGATGTCCAACAGGCGCTCGTGCGGTTCATTGACGCCCACTGCCCCACGTTACGCTTCCTAGGCGTCACATGGTTTGGAGGTGAGCCGATTCTCGCTATCAAAGTCGTGCACCGCCTGTCGCAGGAGTTTTCACGACTCGCCGACGCGCGCGGATTCCAGTTCACGCCCGCCGCCATGATCACGAACGGCTGGGGACTCACGGCCGAGAACTGCGCGCTTCTCGCGGAGTGCAACATCGACCGGATTCAGTTCACGATCGACGGCGTCGGCGACGTGCACAACCGGCGGCGCATGCTGGTCGACGGACGGGCGACGTTCGACCGAATCGTCGCGAACTTGGGAACTGCGCTGGAACTCCTTCCGAACGCGAAATTCACGGTTCGCGTCAACCTCGAGCGAGAGAACGCCGATGCGCTCCAGGAGGTCGCGGAGTATGTCGCCGCACGCGGAATGACGGAGCGCGTACACGTCTATCCGGGACACGTCGAGCCCTATACCGCGAATTCGCGCACCGTCGACGTCCTGTCCGACCAGGAGTTCTACGAGATCCGCGGGCGCCACGACCGGTATCGTGTGTCCGTTGGACGCTCGCCGGCGCAGCTCCCGACGATCAGGGCCGACAGTTATTGCTGCGCGACGCACCGCCATTCGTTCGTGATCACCCCTTCCGGCTCGATGTTCAAGTGTTGGAACGAGACGGGGGGCGACGAATCCCGAACGATCGGGAATCTGCTCGATGACACCACGCCGCTCGTGACAAGGCCTGAGACGGAGTACGACGCGTGGGACATCACGCAGGATCCAGAATGCGCGGCGTGCAAGGTCCTCCCGCTGTGCGGCGGAGGCTGCGTCTGGCGGGGCATGATGGCGGCCCAGGACTTCAGCCGACTTCACAAGATCCACTCACCTTACTTGTTTGGCGACAATCTCGAGCGCGCGGTGCGCCTGCAGTACGAACATCACGTGCGGAGCCGGAGCATGCCGGCCGTCGCCGTGTCATCCATCACCTAGCCCGGAGGGATACGTGTCGGATACCACGCTGGCCACGAGTTGGACCCAAAAGACCGAAGAGATCGAGATCATCTGGGGCGGGCGCACCTGGCTGACGGAGCATGCGGCGATGCGCGCTCAGATCGGGACGGTCGCCTCGAGCTCGTACGGCCAGGACACCGATGATATCGTCATTTGCGTCGGCTGTCCCTCCAACGGACCCGGCTGCATCTCGGACGCGTGCTCGACGCTGGGAATTGCGCCGACGAAGGAGACTCCAGCGAAGCCCGCGAAGTAGCCCGCTGCCAGTACCGACAGCGAGTGCCGACGGTCTGAGGCAGTGGCAAAGCGCGCTCGTATCGCCCTCGTGAGCATGCCGTGGGCCGCCCCGCATCGGCCCTCGATACAACTCGGGCTCCTGGGCCCCGCCCTGCGCGCGGCCGGGCACATCGTCGACTGTTTCCACTACTACGTGGAGCTCTGTCGTTTCCTGTCACCCCAATTGTGTCTGGAGGTGAGCGAACGTCCCCGTTTGGGAGACTGGTTGTTTTCGTTCGTGTACGACCCCGAGCGGCTCCGTGTTCCCAACTACGAAGAGTTTCGCGCGGCTATCGGGCCGCACATGATCGACCCCGCAGTCGCGACGTGGGACGACGCAAGACGCATCGTTGAGGCGTGCTCGCGTCTCGTGGACGCCACGGTGGGGCAACTCATTGCGGGACGCTATGACGTCGTCGGATTCTCGACGATGTTCGACCAAACTGTGGCTTCGCTCTGTGTGGCGCGTGAGATCAAACGGTTGCGGCCCGAAACTGTCATCGTGATGGGAGGGGCGAACGCCGACGGTGCGCAAGGCCAAGCGTTGCAGCGTGCCTTCGAGTTCATAGACATCGTGCTCGCGGGCGAGGCCGATCGAACGCTCCCGCGGCTCATCGACGCGCTGACCTCGTGCACCGAGGCGGTGGAGCGCATCCCCGGCGCATCGGTGCGCCACGGAAGTGAAATTCGCGTTGGCCCGTCGGCTGAGCCGGTCACGGATCTCGATGCCACGCCGGTGCCGGACTACGACCCATACTTTCGACAGCTCGAATCGGTCGAACCGGCACGGACGCTACCGATCGTCCTCACCATGGAAACGTCGCGTGGCTGCTGGTTCGGACGCTGTCTGTTCTGCGGCCTGAACCGCGAGGCGATCGCGTTCCGGTCGAAGTCCCCCGCCCGCGTGCACGAAGAGCTGCATGGACTGGTGCAGCGCTACGGCATCTTGTCTGTCTGCATGGTCGACAACATCATCGATCATCGCTACTTCCGAACGACGCTGCCGGTTCTGGCCGACGCGCGCCGGGAAGGCCGCTTCGACTATTCACTGTTCTTCGAACTCAAGGCCAACGTCCGGCGAGAGGATGTTCGCCAGCTCGCGGAATCCGGCGTTTCCATCGTGCAGCCTGGAATCGAGTCGTTCGTTGCTCAGACGCTCCAGCTGATGCATAAGGGCGCAACGGTCCATCACAACATCCAAGTGTTGAAGTGGTGTCAGGAATTCGGCATTCGCCCGTATTACAACGTTCTATATGGCCTGCCCGGACAGGATGCCGCCGCGCTCGAGGCCGAGGTCGAGATGGCGCGCGCGCTGACTCATCTCGAGCCGCCGGGAGCGTTGCTGCCGCTGCGCCTACAACGCTTCAGCCCGTACTTCGTTGCGCCGGAACGATATGGGTTGCGAAACGTTCGACCCGATCCGTGCTACGCGGCGATTTATCCGCCGGAATTGGAGCTCGACCAATTCGCTTATGACTTCATTCATGATCCCACCCGAGATGCGGTGGCGGAGGAGGAGTTCGCCGCCGCTTCAGGACGCTTGCACGACGCCGTTCGCGATTGGCGGAAAGGCTGGACACTGGGCAGATTGTCCTACTCATGCGGCCCGGGCTTCGTGAAGATCGTCGACCGCCGGATGGGCGAGCCGCGACACATCGTCTTGCGCGGCAGCGCGGCGGCGCTCGCTGCTGAGTGTGAGGGATCCGCCGTGATTGCCGGTGTACGCGAGCGGCTGGCCGAGAGAGGCCACGCGCTGGACGACAACGCGATCGACACGCTCGTGCGCGAACGACTGCTTCACGTCGAATCGGGGCGGGCATTGTTTCTCCCCATCCGTGAACGACGGCCACGCCTCGGCACGGCCTGAGGTGACGCGAGGACCGGCGTGCTTCGACGTGCAGCCATCTACCGAACGCGCGCCCTCAGAAGAATGCGCGGGCACTCCGAATGTCTCCGCCGTGCTGCGGAAACGCGCGGACGAGTCGCGACACGACGCGAGGCTACTCGCCGGCCGAATTGAACAAGTATCGCTGGCGCGTCTCGCCGCGGCGGCGCTGATTGTGATCGCGGCCGCCGCAGCGATCGCCGAGCCGAGGCAGCGTGTCATGGTCGTGCCAGGAGTGGCGTTGGCGATCGCGGGCTTCGTTTATCTCGTTCGGCGAAGCCGCCGGCTCGACACGCTTCGTCTGCGCGCACTCGGACGCGCTGGCGTAAGCGAGCAAGGCGCCTTCCGGGCAGGGCGCCTGTGGTCACGAATCGACCCGCAACCCTGGACGTGGCCGCGGGACGAGGGAGAGCATCAGCGCATCGATCTGGATGTCGTCGGCGCCGAGTCGCTCGTTCAATTGCTGCCCAGCATCTCCGCCGCCGTCGGCGCTCCACGAATCCGAGACTGGTTCTCCACGCTCGCGGCCGAGGACACCGTTCGAGCGCGTCAGGCGAGCGTGCGCGAGCTCGTCGACGCCGTCGAGCTTCGTGACGCATTCGAGTTGGCGGCGCGCCGGGTTCGATTGACGGAGGCACGCATTGACGGATTCCTCGCGTGGGGACGCGGCTCACTTCGCCCCGAGCCGAAATGGCTGAGCGTCGCGTCGCGGGCGCTGCCGGCACTATCGCTCGCGAGCATCGGCTCGAGCGCGGTATGGCGGCCTGCCGCAGCGGTGGCCCTGGTGTCGATTTTCATGACGGCAGTTCTCGCCATGTTGGTGCGTGCGCGAATTCGTGATAGCGTGCTCGCAGCCGAATCCGGGGCGACGATAGCAGAGGCATATGCCGTGCTGGCCGCCCACGTGCGAATGGCTCGATTCGAGACGCCGCTCCTTCGTGAGTTGCAAAGGACGCTCGCCGGCGGGTCCACGGCGCCCGCCGAGGTGGCGCTTCAGCGGCTTCAGCGCCTCGCCGCTTGGGCCGAGGTCAGGTCTTCGCCCATGCTGCATGCCGCATTGCAGGCGATTTTGGCGTGGGACTGCCAGATCGCTCGTGCCGTCGAAGGGTGGCGCAGCAGCCACGGGGCGTCACTGGCCGCGTGGTTCTCGGCCTTGGCGGAGACGGAGTGCCTGGCTGCATTGGCGGGACTCACATACACGAATCCTGTCTGGGTTTTTCCCGAGATCGGAGCGGAAACGCCTTTGCGCGTCCGAGCGCGCGGTCTAGGTCACCCGTTGCTTCCGGACAATGCCCGAGTGACGAACGACGTCGAGATCGGACCGGCTGGGACGGTGCTCTTGATCTCGGGCTCGAACATGTCGGGCAAGAGCACACTGTTGCGCGCGATCGGCCTGAACGCCTTGCTGGCTCGCGTTGGCGGTCCGGTCTGCGCGGAGGCCATGTCGTGTCCACCAATGCGTCTCTTCACTTCCCTGCGAATTCAGGATTCGTTGGCCGATGGCATCTCGTACTTCATGGCGGAAGCGCTTCGACTGCGCGACATCATCTTTGCGGCCGAAGCGAGCATGGACGACAGTGCGCCACCTGTACTCTACCTTGTTGATGAGATACTGCGGGGCACGAACTCGGAGGAGCGTGCCGTGGCATCACGGTTCATCGTTGCTCGGCTATTGAAGACGTCCGCGATCGGCGCAATCACGACGCACGACTTGGGAGTATTCAATGTGCCCGAGATTGCCGAACACGCCGACCACGCGCACTTTGCCGAGCATTTCACTGGAGTCGGTAGGGTTGAGCGCCTGACCTTCGACTATCGGTTGCGGCCTGGCCCGACGACGTCGCGCAACGCCTTGCGCTTGCTATCTCTCATCGGGCTCACCCGCGCATGACGCTGCCGCGCAGAGCGCTCGGCAGCGCCCAATTTCCGAAGCGTGCAACCGCGCGCACGTACTCGGCAGGCGTCCCGATGTCGCAGTACTCGTCCCCCTCGGCGCGCACGACGGCCAGTTCGCCGCAAGCGCATGCGGCATCGATGGCCGCAGTCAACGATCCGTGCGCGTCGCGCGCACGATCCACGTGCTTGATGAACGATTTGCGAAACACGATGGACGTCCACGTCCACTCGCTCGGCGGCACCTCCGGCTTCTCGACGAATCCGACCAGGCGTCCGTCAGGAGACCAGATCGCTGGCGCGAAGCGTTCCGGGTGGTCGACCGCGTGCAGCGTCACGGCCGCAACCGCGCCGTCGCGAACCCGCGCGACACATTCGCGCACTGAATCGAGAGGCCATAGCACAGTGTCGGGCATGAGCACGATGACAACGGCGTCGTTGCGAAGTCGGCGTGCGCCGGTGGCCACCGCGTCGGCCATCCCCGTCGGCTCACGTTGGATGCGCAGCGTGACTGGCACTGGGAGGGAGAACGACCGCAGGGCTTCGCTCAGAGGTCGGCGTTTAGAGGGCGACGTCACGATCGTGCATGTCTCGGCGCCAAGGAGCAGCGCCGAGTGCAGGCTCCAGGCCAGCACGGGTAACAGGCTCTCGCCGTCGTCGGCTCGGCCAAGCGGTAATAGCTCTTTCTGGATTCCACCCATTCGCGTGGCACGGCCCGCGGCCGGCAACACGGCGGCGATCGGTGACCCTTTCACAACGCACACGCTCCCTTGAGTCGATGATGCGCTCCCCTTCGTCGAAGAGCAGCACCTGCATCGCGCCAAAAATCGGCTTTCTGGGCGCGTACTCGATCGGCAACACGGGCGACGCGATCGTCGGCTACGCGACACGACAGGCGGTTCGTGGATTCCTCCCCGGCGCCACGTGTGTTGCGTTCGCACCGACATTCACGCATCCGCTGGTCACGCACGACTACTCGCTGCGGTCGGGGATCGACGCGGAGCTTGTCGCGGTGCCGCCGTCGAGCGACGTGTCGTGGGTCGACGGGCTGGACGCACTCGTGATCGGCGGCGGCGGAATCGCAATGATGTTCGACGAGTTTCGGCCATTCTTTCTGGGAGAGCCGGCGACGTGGCATGAGCGCGGAATCCCGGCCGCGTGGAACGGCGTCGGCTCCCAACATCACGCGTGGCACCTTGCGGACGTCGACGGGCGCCAGCGAATCATGCGGGAGTGCTGCGCCGCGCTCTCGTACGTCAGCGTGAGAAACCGAACCAGCGCGAAGTTCGTGCGACAGTCGGGCTACCGCGGCGAGGTTTACGTGATCCCGGATCCAGCGATTTGGCTTGATCCGCCGCCCCGGGCCATGGCTGACGCCATTCTCGACTTGGCGGGTGTCCCGAAGGATGCGCTCCTCGTGGGGATCTCCGTGGGGAACGCGATCGAGGACGCACGAGCCAGCTGGTTCTTCGACGCCCTCGGCGGCGCCTTGTCGCGGCTGGCGGCGAGCGACGATGCGATTCGTCTCGTGCTCTTCCCGTTCGGTCATGTGTATAGAGACGCCGGGCTTCAGGCGCACATGCATCGGCGACTTCCGGCGGGCGCGCTGATCAGCGACGAGCTCACGCCGCTCCAATGCTCGGCGCTGGTGGCGCGAATGGATGCATACATCGGTACCCGCTTTCACGCCATCATCGGTGCATTCGCCGCCGACGTTCCGTTTCTCGCGCTGGACGAGTACCTGTCTTGCGCAACGGGATCGAGCAAGATCCGAGATTTCGTGGTCGACAACGATCTCGAACACGCGTATCTCTGCCCGTTCCTCGAGCTAGATCCGGAACCGCGACTTCGACACATCATCGACGCAGCCAGAGCGGGCGGACCTCACTTTGCCCGGCAGCGCGGCGTGGCCCGCCGCCGGCTTTCGCGACACTACTCGCGGATGCTGTCGCGCTTGGGGCTCGTCGATGACGATACATGACGCCTCAGCGACGGGCGAGGCAGAGCACGATGATCGCGATCTCCGCGAGGATATACGCGTTGCCGACACGATAGAGCGAGCGCCCGTGCCCCGCCGACGTGAGCGCAGTAGCGGAACGCATCCAGCGGGTAATGAACGTGATCCAAGGAGCGAGCGCCGCAACTGCGACGCCCGCCGCTGTCGGGCCGGCGGCGGCGAAGAGGCTTCCTGTGAGCATGACGGTTGCCGCACACGCCGTGACGAATGCGACCCGCAACGAAGCGCGGATGCCGAGGCGCTGCGCGAATGTATGGTCGCCGCGCTCCCGATCTTCGTCGATCTGATAGATCTGGGTGAGCGGATAGAGCGCTGCCATCATCAACCCGATGCCCGCGATCGAAGCCAGGCCTGCACGGGTGAGAGGCGCTCGCAGCAGCATCCAGCCCGCGAGCGGAGACAGAACGCCGAACCCCAAGACGTTCACGGCGAGATCGACTCCAGGCACGCGCTTCAAACGGATCGGCGGGACGGAATACGCCACGGACAGCAGGATGCAAACGGCATACAGCATTGCCGCCCGCGCATCCACGGCGGACAACGCAGCTTGGCCGATCAGCATCACGACGAGCCCGTAGCCAGCGAGATGCCGCGGTGGTGGCGGTGGGAGATGCATGCCGCCGACGTCGCCGACGTCTCTGTCGAACGCGGAGTTGAGCGCGAGCGTTCCACCGAAGCCTGCGACGGTCCACACGGTCGTCCCGAGGACGAGCCTCAGCGTGGCGCCCGTCTCGTGCAGGCGGCCGATCAGTACGGCCAACGCTGCGCCAAGCGCGACTTGCACAGCGATCGCCAGCCACTGACCCGGGCGCATGTGCAACACGTAGGCAAACGTCTCGCCGGGCAGCATCGCGTAGCCGACTCGCCGCCACCGCGAGACCGCGCGCCTATCGAGACCGTCGACGGTTGCGGTCGAAAGCTGCTCGGGGGTATGCGCGCCATGACGACGCGCGTCAACAGTATCAGATGAACGTGAGCTCACAGCACCGTTACAATGCAACCCTGTACGGCAGCCCACAAGAGGACCGCATAGCAAATCGTGATCTTACGCCATGAAAGTGCTATTCGTGCTTCCCGTCCTCGAGTCCACCGGAGAGGCCACGACGGTACTCAACATGACGCGCCAACTGGTCGCGGCCGGAGACGCGGTGGCATTCCTTGCCGTTCGACCGGCGTTCGACCTGCTAACCTCAGCGCAGCCTGAGTCCGAATCGTATCTGCTCGCCGACGACGCAAGCGCGAATCGTGCCCAGTGGGAGCGCGCCATCGCCGGGCGGCCTGACGTCGTGGTCTTTGCCGACTTCCAATCACAGTGGATGTCGGCGGGTGTCGCTGCGGTGGAGAACCCGGTCGACTGGCTCAACAGCGTGCGATCGCTCGACTGTCTACTAGTGACGCTCGATCATTGCGGCATGGCGCAGCGAGCGGTCGCGATCGACTTCGGCCCCTATCATCTGGGATCGAGAATCGAGCACTTCCCGCCGCTGCCGCTGAATCTCAAGGTGCTCCTTCCCTGCCCCATGCACGAGCCTGGTCCAGTTCCAGGCCGCATCGGCGTCCCGTTCCAATACATGGACGTCTCGTCGCCCTCGACCGAGATGCGCCGGCAAGCCCGCGCGGTGTGGTCGGTCGGGCATGACAGGTTGCTCATCGTCCATCCGGTCACGCGCGCCGCATCGATGTTCGCGCACGCCTTCGGCATCTCGTACTATCGCTTCCTCCCGCGGCTGCTCGCGCATCACCTTGGTCCGCTAACGCCGCGAGTGACTCTCGTGTCGATCAACGCTGGAGCATTGCTGCCCCCCGGCTCCGACACGGGGCTCGAGGTGATGAATGTCGAGGGATTGCCCCCGCAGGAATTCGACACGCTTCTCGCCTCAGCCGATTTGTTACTGACGGAGAATCTGATTTCCGTAACTCTCGGTCGCGCCATCCACGCCCAGGTGCCCGCGGTCGTCGTCCGCGGAGAAGAACCGGGCTCCGGCGGAGGACAAGGGCGGTCGGCGACATTTTCGCATCTGCTCCGCGATATGTCTGACGCATGCCCCGGCGGTGTTACGCCGTTCACCACCTTCCCAGTGGACGTTCCCGCCGCCGTGGCAGCGACCGGTCTATTCGATCACAACTCGATCCGCGACGCGTTTGCCGAGATCAATCTGTTCGAGGAAGAGTCCGGCATTCGGCTTCGAGAGCTGATCACGACTTCGGAAAGCCGCGCGCTGCTCGGAAGCAATCAAAGCGCGTATTCGCGGCGTATCGAGATGCTGCCGAACGCGCCCGAAATACTGCACCAACTGATTGCGGGTCGATCGGACATGGCCTCCACGAACGAGCCGATCAGCGATGACGCGGACGCAGGTAGACACGACGCGAAGGCCGCAGAGTCACAGTAAAGCGCGGCGATATCGTCCCGTTGCGGGCGCACTCGAGCCGCCACCGGCGCCCAATCGTGGCAAGGATCAGTGCCGCTTCAGCGAGTGCGAACGACTCGCCGACACACCGACGCCTGCCGACCCCGAACGGGAAGTAGCTCGACGGCCATCGTTCCCGGAGCGGCGTGGTGAGCCAGCGCGCCGGAAGAAAGCGCGCAGGATGCGGGAAGTTCGCGCTCGAGCGATGCGAGAGCCACTGGCTTACAAGCACCATCGTCCCTGGCGCGAGGCTGTAGTCGCGCAGGGTCGTGGGTCGGCTGGCAACACGCGCCATGAGCCACTCCGGCGGATACAGTCGTAACGTCTCGGAAATGATGGCTTGCGTGAATGGGAGACGAGCCAGATCGCCGAGCCGCAGCTCTTCATCATTTCGGACTACCTCGTCGATTTCCTCGTGAAATCGCCGTTCGGCGACTGGATGGCGCGCCAACAGATACAACGCCCAGGCAAGGGTGTTCGACGAAGTCTCATGACCGGCCAGAAGGAGCGTCACAATTTCGTCACGCGTTTGCGCGGTCAAAGCCGGCGCGGCGCACAAGCCGCTCTTCGCGAAGCATCCGATCGCTTTCGTGTCGGAGGTTGTGGCCTCGCGGGCACGAGCATACAGTCGCACCACTGCGGCGTTCAACTCGGCGAGCGCTGATTCCAGTTTTCTCCGCAACGGCAGCGGAAGGCAATCGAGAACGTCCAGCAGAGGCAACCACGGCAGTGGCAAGGGGACGAGGATCTGGTGAAATGCCCGGCTGATGGGTTCGGCGTCCTCAGTCGCATGCTCGCCGAACAACGTCTCGAGAATCGCACAGAGCGCGATGCGACGCATGGCAGCGTCGATCGGAATCGGAACACCGTCTGTCCACGATGCAGCGGCTTCCTTCGCATAGCGCGTCATCGCCTGCTCGTACCCCGCGAGCTCAGGATCACGGAAAAGCGGAAGGATGGAGGCGCGCTGTGTATCGTGGAGCGGACCTTCCGAGGTAAGCAGACCAGTACCGAGCGTGAGTTGGATCCGTCGCAGGCCGCTCGCCTTGCGGTAGACGTCCTCTCGATCCGCCAGAACCTCCCGAATCGCGTCCGGATCGTTGACGAGCACGAAACGCTGGTTGCCGATCGAAAACGAGGCAATCGGTCCGAACTCTCGATCGATTCCGGCGAGAAAGGCTGGTGGATTCGCCATGAGACGAGCGAACCCTTCGCCCGGAACCAGGAATCTCGGGCCGGGCGGCTGAGGATCTATCTCGGAATCAGGTTTGATCGCGACATTGGGCACACGGTGTAACCTGCGATCGGTCCCGGCGAGCGCAAGAGTCGCTAACCTTGTGGCGCGTCGTCGGACAAATCACGGCACACGGCTGCGCTCATCCGGCGCACGGGCTGTACTGGAGAGCGGGTCCCTCGACAGGCCAATCAAAAGGGCCCCGCTTCTCGGCGGGGCCCTTTCTTTCAAAATCTCCAACGAAAAGAACCTTTACTCGCTGTCGATCACCGACATATCCACCGGCGGATACCCCATGTCGTGCTCCGACTCCATCGGGATGATCTTCGACGGCGTCTCGGGCCGCGGCGGCTGCTCTTCCGGAATGTTCGTCACGCCAAGCACGATGCGGCGGTGGATCGGATCCACCTCCAACACGCGCATGTCGAGCCGCATGGTCTCGTAGACGACGTCCGCCGGGCTGTTGATCGACTTGCCCGTCGGCGTGAGCTGCGAGAGCGGAACGAAGCCCTCGATATCGTTGCCGATGTCGACGACCACGCCCTTGTCCATGAGACGGACGACGGCGCCCGTGAGCTCCGTGCCCACCGGGTACGTCTCACCGATCCGGAGCCACGGATCTTCCTCGGCCTGCTTGAGACCGAGCGAGATGCGCTTGTTCTCGGAGTCGATGTTGAGGATCACGACGTCGACCGAGTCGCCCTTCTTCACGACTTCCGACGGGTGCTGCACGCGCTTCGTCCAGCTCATGTCGGAGATGTGAATTAGACCGTCGATGCCCGGCTCGATCTCGACGAACGCGCCGAAGCTCGTGAGGTTGCGCACTTTGCCCGAGATGCGCGTGCCGACCGGGTACTTGAGCGGCAGCACCATCCACGGATCCTGCTCCGTCTGCTTCATGCCGAGCGAGATCTTCTCCTCGTTCGGATCCACCTTGAGCACCACCGCTTCGATGGTCTCACCGATGGAAACGAGCTTCGAGGGATGGCGGACGTTTCGTGTCCAGCTCATCTCGCTGATGTGCACGAGTCCCTCGATGCCCGGCTCCAGTTCGATGAAGGCGCCGTAGTTCGTGATGCTCACCACCTTGCCCGTGACGCGCGTGCCGACCGGGTACTTCTCGGCGACGTCCTTCCACGGGTATGACTGCAGCTGCTTGAGCCCGAGGCTGATGCGCTCTCTGGTCCAATCGATGTCGAGCACTTTCACTTCCAGCTCGGCGCCGATCTGCACGAGCTCACTCGGGTGCGAGATGCGGCCCCACGACATGTCCGTGATGTGGAGCAGGCCGTCGACGCCGCCGAGATCGATGAACGCGCCGAAGTCGGTGATGTTCTTGACGATGCCCTTCCGCACCTGATCCTTCTCGAGCTCCTTCATCAGCTTTTCGCGCTTGCCCGCACGCTCGTTCTCGAGAATGACCCGACGCGAGACGACGATGTTGCGGCGGCGCTTGTTCAGCTTGATGATCTTGAACTCGAACTTCTGGCCCAGGAGCTCGTCGATGTTCGGCACGCGGCGGAGCGCGATCTGCGATCCGGGCAGGAACGCGTCGACGCCCATGAGGTCGACCACCACGCCGCCCTTGATCTTCTTGACGAGCGTGCCTTCGACCGCCGTGTTGTTCTCATACGCGACGCGGATCTTCTCCCAGACGCGCATGAAGTCGGCTTTCTTCTTCGAAAGCACGACGGAGCCTTCCTGGTCCTCGAGGTGCTCGAGCAGGACTTCGACTTCGTCACCCGGCTTGAGATCGGGGTGGTCCTTGAACTCCTCGAGCGGCACCGAGCCTTCGGATTTGAAGCCGATGTCGAGGATGACCATGTTGTCGCGAATCTCGAGCACCTTGCTCTTCACGATCTCGCCCTCGTCGATCGACGCGAGCGTGCCGTTGTAGAGCTCCATCATCTTCTCGTACTCGGCGGACGAGTACTCGTCTTCGTCGTACAGCTCTGGGCGGCGGTTGACAAGCGGCCGAAGCTGGGCGCGCTGCGCGTCGCGCTTTTCGCGCTCCGAGATGGCCGTGCCGGTTGGGGTTTCGAGCTCTGGCATACTGAAAGTATGATCTCCTTTGCGTCCGCGGACGTTTATCGGCTCGCCGCGACGAGCGTTGTCATCCCATGGCGCGAAACGCCCAGAGATGCTCTGTGGGTTAGTTGGACTGCCGACGGCGTTTCGCGCCGTGGGATCTACTTTCACGACCCAGACAGTAGATCCTTGGCGCTTCGCGCCAGAGGATGACGGCTGCCGGGCCATGGAACCTTAAAAGGTAACTTCCAAAGAACTAGACGTCAACTTCAGAAGTGCCACTCGGACGATGACTTACAGCCGTCGCCAGCGCACGATCCGCTCCACGCAAGCGGTCATTCCGACGCCGAACCCCGCTCCCGGCGCATGATCGACTGCCGACGAGCCCGCTCCGACTCATGGAAGCCGAGTCTTCAGCGTCGCCCGGCCGCTCTGCCTGACGCGACCGGTACGTCGGACCGGTCACCGCCGGTGACTTACGGTCATCGCCAGCGCCACGATCGGAGTCATCGGGGCCTGCCGTCTCAGCGCGCCGTCGAGTCGCCTAGTTGGTACTTTCTCGCCTCGTCCATGCGGCCCTGCGCCGCATAGGTCATAGCGAGATCTGCCCGCGCGTTCGCGGTCCACTCTGACGCTGGCGCCTCCTTCTTCACGATCTGGTAAGCCGCGATCAGTTCACGCTCGGCATCCCGCCACCGAGCCTGGCGCACGAGCGCTCGGCCGAGTCGCGCGCGCGCGAGCCCCACGGACAAGTCGGTAGCCGAGAGCGATTTGGCGTAAATCGCGAGCGCCTCGCGCAAGAGGCGTTCGGCGCGCGGATAGTCTCGGCGCTCGATCCAGGTCGTCGCGACGTTCGCCAGGGCCGTTCCGACGAGGGAGTAGCTCGGGCCGTAGAGGGTGCGCAGGATGTCGGCCGAGCGGAGATAGTACCGCTCCGCCTCCGCCTGGTGGCCCCGCACCGCAGCGTTGGCGCCGAGTGCATTGAGGATATACGCACGGCGCGGGTGCGGACCCTTGTGAAAACGATCTTCGATCGCCAGCGCGCGCTCGAGCAACGGTTGGGCCTCGTCGGGACGAGACAGCTTCACCAGCGGCTGGGCGAGGAGGAACAGCGCCGCCCCGGTCTCCGGACGATCCTTGCCGAACCACGATTCGTACATCGCCTCGCCTTCGCGATATGCTCGCTCTGCCTCGACGTAATTGGCGCGTTGGTATTGCACGGAGCCGATATCCATGATGTCCGACGCAATCTGCGGGTGAGGGGCACGGTACACGCGGCGGTCGATCGCTAGTCCGGCGCGGTAGAACGAGTCGGCCTCCGCGAGATCCCCGGCATAGAAGTGTGCGGCCCCCAGCACCTGGAGACTCACGCCAAGGTCGCGAGCGCTGGCGCCCGACGCCGACTGCAGTCGCACCGCATCATCGAGGATGGCAATTGCCTCAGGGAATTGCGCCCGGGCCTGCAGCACGCGCCCGAGCGACGTCATCGCGTTGAGAATGTCGGGATGCCCCGGTGGACGCACTCGCCGCAGCATCGCGAGCGCCTCCCGCGCCAATCCCTCGGCTTCGGGGAGCTTCGCCTCGTCCTCGCGCAGCTTCGAGAGAGCCAGGAGGCTCGCCGCGACGTCAGGATGGTCGGCGCCCAACGCCGCGCGGCGCTTCTCGAGCGAGAGGCGCAACAGAGAGTCGGCCCGACTGTAGAGACCGAGTTTCGTGAACACCTTGCCAAGCGTAAGGAACATGTCTGCCTGCGCCACGGGGTCGCTGGCCAGATCCTGCGTCTGTTCGACGCCGCGATCGAGCAGTGTCACGACGCGCAATGAATCGGCAGGCCCCTGATCATCGTCGCCTCCGTCGAGCAGATCCACGGTGAACTTCTGCACGCGCTCGGCACGCGCCGCTGAGGCGAGCGCGGCGTCACGGGCCATCGCCAGTCGAATCGCGGAGAAGGAGGCAAGTCCGACGAACAACAGCACCACCGCCGCCGCCGCTGCGAGCGGCGCCCGATGCCGACGCACGAACTTTCCAAGCCGGTAGCGAGCGCCGTCGGGCCGCGCGTCGAGCGGCTGACCGTGAAGAAAATGATCGACGTCGCGAGCGAGCGCTTCGACGGTTTGGTAGCGACGGTGCGCGTCCGGACGCATTGCTGCGAGGCACAACACGTCCAGATCGGCCCATGCATCGAGAGTGGCGACCGGAGCGCCCGCGGTGCCTCGTGCCGCCGATGACGGCCGCTCGGGCGGCCCCGCGAGGATGAGGGTCGCCGTCGCTTCTGGAGTCGACCCGGCCACGTCGAACGGAAGCCGGCCCGCGAGCAGCTCGTACAGCACCACGCCGAGCGTGTAAATGTCGGTGTGCACGCCGATGGGTTCGCCGAGCAATTGCTCTGGGGCGGCGTACGCCGGCGTCATGGCCCGCATGCTAGTCCGCGTCGGATCGCCCGCAATGTCAGGCTCGAGCTGCTTCGCGATCCCAAAGTCGAGGAGCTTCACGCTCCCCTCGGGCGTGACCATGATATTCGACGGCTTCAGGTCACGGTGGACGATGAGATGGCGGTGCGCGTGCCCGACCGCATCGCATACCTCTCGGAACAGTCGCAGACGCTCGCGAAGCGAACAGCGTTGTTGACGGCAGTACTGCGTGAGACTCAACCCGTCCACGTACTCCATTGCGATCCACGGCGTCCCGTCCGCGAGCGTACCAGCGTCGTACAACCGTGCAATGCCGGGATGGTTGAGCTGTGCGAGCATGCGCTGCTCGGCAGCGAAGCGTTCGCGCCGAGCGGGTGAGAGCCAGGCATCTCGCAATACCTTGACAGCGGCGCGCGATTGCAGGTCGCTGCGCTCGGCGAGGTAAACGACGCCCATTCCCCCTTCACCGAGGAGCCGTTCGACGCGATAGGGTCCGAACGCCGCGTCCGACGGTATGAGCTCGGACAACAACCGACTTGCCACGGTGCTGAGCGGCTCGTCGACGATCGACCCCCCGACGCGGTCAGCCTCGAGCATCCGCCGCACGCGGTCCGCGAGCTCCACGTCGCCCGCTGATTCGGCGCCAACGAAGGCATCGCGTTCGCCAGGCGGCAATTCCGTTGCTCCATGGAAGATTGCCTGGATTCGGTGCCAGCGGGCGGCGTCCATGGAATGCTCCGTGTCGGGTCGAGCGAGAAGAACAGCGCTACTGCTCACCGCGGAGTACGTCGATCAGCCAGGCCCGCGCGACTCGCCAATCGCGCGCAACGGTTGCCTCTGACACGCCAAGCGACTCCGCGGTCTCGGCGACACTGAGCCCCGCGAAGAACCGCGCTTCGATCATCGCCGCCTGCCGCGGCTCATGCTTCCCGAGCTCTTCCAGCGCGCCATTGAGCATGAGCACGTCCGCGCCTGGCCCGAACGCGGCGTCAATTCGATCGTCGAGGGTCACCATCACCGCCTCCGGGCCGCCGCGCTTGCGCGCTTGCCGCCGGCGTGCCGCCTCGACGAGCACCTGGCGCATCGCGCGCCCAGCGATTCGTCGAAAGTGCAATGGCGATGCCGAGGCGAAGCCGGGAGTGGCCGACAACTTCAGCCACGCTTCGTTGACCAGTGCCGTCGGATCGATCGTGGCACCGGGATCGTCGCGCCGAATCGCGCGCGCGAGCCTGCGCAACTCTTCGTAGGCCGCACCAAAGACGACGTCGAGCGGCGTCTGGCCGGCAGTTGCTGGATCTCGGTCATCGTCGGCTCGAGGTGTAGTGCCGATGTCGCGCGCTGCCATAGCGCAGGGAGGCGGGAGGAGCGATCGGATCTTCGACGCAATGATACGGCTGTAATGAGACTCCCGCAACGCGAGCGCCGCCTTCGCGTGACAGGTTTGACAAGCGTCTGACGCATTGCCGTGTGACTCGGCTGACGCGCACGTCCTCGGTACTGAAGGATCAACCCGGAGATTCCATGACTCGTCGCGGCAGGATCCTGTGTGCTGCCGCGGCTGGCCGCGGTCTGCTGGTGGTCGACGGCACTCAGCTTCTGTTCACGGCGGAAACGATGTGGCGGTCGGCCACACCTCCGACACCGGGGATGGTGGTCGATGTCGATGTGGACGGGATCAACGTCATCTCAGTCGCCGCGGTGCCCGAGGGGCGGCTCGCCCTCGAGCTGGCCGGTCGAGTGCTCGACAGCGCGCGACAGCGAGGGATGGCGGTCGGCCAGGTCGCCGCGGCCCGGTTCGGCCTGCCCGCCCTCGTAGCGGCTGCGGCGCTCGTCGCCGGTTGGTTCTTTCTGAGAGCAGGATCACTCACGACGTCGCTCGGCCGGACCGACTTCACATTTTGGCAGGCGCTTGCCGTGGTGAATTCGGGAAGCGCCGGGATGCCGCAACGCATGGCAGGCATCGGGAGCTCGAACGGGATTTATGGAATCCTCACGGTGATCGCCCTCGTCGGTCCATTTGTGCGGCCAGTCTGGAAGAGCCGCCGCGCGTACCTCGGGGGGATGCTCCCGCTGCTCGTGTTGCTTTTGGTGGGCTGGAAGATGTGGCACCTCGGCTTCAACTCTGGCGCGAGCGCCGATCTGGTGGAGGCGCGCGCGACGGGCATTCGCGACGCGCTCCGGCACGGCAGCTCGATCGGCGTTGGGACGTACGTGTCAGGTGCCGCGGCAGTGTACTTCGCCTTTGTGTCCGTGCGTCGCTACTTCGCTGCCGCCACAACGCGGGCATGACCGCGCCTGCAGCTCGAGACTCCTTGCGCGCAGATGACAATGTGCATGATGAAGCGACGCGTCGCCGGGTGGTAGCAAGAATTTTGACATCAGCATGTTAGCAACAGCAGGATCTACAAAGAAAACGTGAATGTGATAGCACGACTCCCCAACGTCCTCGTATGTTCGCGACCTCCGCGGACCCCTCGTTCGACCCAACAGGCCTCCCAATGCGCTTCCCACCCGCAGGCCGTTCCCGCTTGACCTCATTCATTCGTGTAGGCGTCTTGGTCGTCGCGCCGCTCGTGGTCGCAACCAGCTGTGGGGGCGATTCGACCGGATCGTCGGCGCCCGTCGTTGCGGCGCAACGTACGCTCTCGCGGGTCAGCGGCGACGCGCAGAGTGGTCCTATTGGACAGGCGCTACCCAACCCGCTGACCGTGAGGGTGGCTGACGCTTCCGGGAGCGGCGTGCCGAACGTGGCACTCACGTGGACCGTAACCGGCGCCGGCAGCGTGAGTGCAACAAACACGACGACCGGATCAACGGGTCAATCGTCCGTGTCGCTCACGCTTGGCGCGGCACCCGGGACAACGACGGTCTCGGTGAGTGGGAATAGTCTGACGGCGGTGACCTTCACCGCGACCAGTGTCGCGGGGACGCCAGCGAAACTCGCGTTCAGCATCCAACCGAGCAGCGTTGCGGCAGGGACAGCGATCACCCCCGCGGTGGCGGTGACCGTGCAGGATGCCCAAGGGAATACGATCACAACAGCAACGACGAGCATCACGCTCGCGATCGGGACCAACCCCGCCAGCGGCACACTCTCAGGCACAAAGACGGTCGCCGCCATCGGTGGAGTCGCCACCTTCACGAACGTCAGCATCGACAAGCCGGGAATTGGTTACACACTCACGGCGTCCGTCGCGGGCCTCACCGGTTCCAGCAGCAACACCTTCAATATTGTCGGGGCGGCGGTCGGGGACTACACGCTGTCGCTCACACCATCGGACGTCACGGTCGAGCAGGGAGCTACCGGCGCCACGGCCATCACGATCACTCGCAGCAGCTTCACCGATGGGGTGACGCTGACTCTGGGCAACGCGCCTGTCGGCGTCAGCGGATCGTTCAATCCGACTACGCCCACCGGGACGGGCGCTACGCTCACGGTGAGCGTGGGTGCGGCCGTCGCCCCTGGGGTCTACAACCTGACCGTAGATGGCACCTCAAGCGCTGGCAACCGCTCAACGCCACTGACACTCACCGTAAACGCGGCCCCGACCTACGCGCTGTCGCTGACGCCAGCGGCGCTGACCATCGGCGCGGGTGCCAGCGGCGGTACGACGGTCACCATTGCCCGCACGAACCTGAGCGCTGCAGTGACGCTGAGCCTGAGCAACGCACCTCCTGGTGTCACAGCGTCGTTCGCCCCGGCGTCAGTCACGGGCACGACTTCCACGCTCACTGTAAGCGTCGGAACGGGCGTGCCGGCCGGCGTCTACAACCTCACGGTGGATGGAAGCTCGACCGCGGGAGCCCGCTCGACCCCGCTCACGCTCACGGTGAGCACAGCACCGGGCTACGCGCTGTCGCTCTCGCCATCGGCACTCACCGTCGTCACCGGTGCGAGCGGCACCGCGACCACCACGATCACGCGGACGAATTTCACCGGTGCGGTGACGTTGAGTCTCGGCAATGCGCCGACCGGAGTCACCGCGTCCTTCAATCCGGCGGCGTCTACGGGAACGAGTTCGACACTCACCGTCAGCGTCGCAACCTCAGTGGTTCCCGGCGTCTACGATCTGACGGTCGATGGAAGCGCGACCGTGGGAGCCCGCTCGACGCCGCTCACGCTCACAGTGAGTGCGAGCGTATCTCAGTCCCTGATCAACGGACGGACCTACAACGGTACCATCTCGGTACCGGGCAACCTGGATACATGGACATTCACGGCCACGCAGGGCGACTACATCGCGCTGAGCGTCGGCACGGCAGCGCAGACAACCGCGCACTTCGCTCCCTCGATTCGGTTGGTGTCACCGACCGGTGTGCAACTTGGCAACAGCTTTACAGGAACGGGGGCGTCGAACATTGGTGTAGCCGCGCCAACGAGTGGCACGTACACGGTGATCGTCGGGAGCTACTTGGGTGGGACCACTGATGGCACCGGAAGCTATCTGCTCACGCTCGCGAAGGGGCCGGGCGCGGTCGAGGTCTCGACGGGCGACGAAGGCGGGCCCATGGCGAACGGCGCCACCAATGCCGGGACGATTTACCAAGGTGACTTCGATACGTGGACGTTCACGGCCACGCAAGGCGATTACATCGCGCTGAGCGTTGGCACGGCAACCCAGACCACAGCGCACTTCGCTCCCTGGATCCGGTTGGTGTCCCCGACCGGTGTGCTGCTCGGGAACAGCTTTACAGGAACCGGGGCGTCGAACATCGGTGTAGCCGCGCCAACGAGCGGCACGTATACGGTGATCGTCGGGAGCTACTTGGGTGGGACCTACGACGGCACCGGAAGCTATCTGCTCACGCTTGCGAAGGGGCCGGGTGCCGTCGTGGTCACAACGGGCGACGAAGGCGGGCCCATGGCGAACGGCGCCACCAATGCCGGGACGATCTACCAAGGTGACTTCGACACGTGGACGTTCACGGCCACGCAAGGCGACTTCATCGCGCTGAGCGTTGGCACGGCAACCCAGACCACAGCGCACTTCGCTCCCTGGATCCGGTTGGTGTCCCCGACCGGTGTGCTGCTCGGGAACAGCTTTACAGGAACCGGGGCGTCGAACATCGGTGTAGCCGCGCCAACGAGCGGCACGTACACGGTGATCGTCGGGAGCTACTTGGGTGGGACCTACGACGGCACTGGAACCTATCTGCTCACGCTTGCGAAGGGGCCAGGCACGGTCGAGGTCTCGACGGGCGACGAAGGCGGGCCCATGGCGAACGGCGCCACCAATGCCGGGACGATTTACCAAGGTGACTTCGACACTTGGACGTTCACGGCCACGCAGGGCGACTTCATCGCGCTGAGCGTTGGCACGGCAACCCAGACCACAGCGCACTTCGCTCCCTGGATCCGGTTGGTGTCCCCGACCGGTGTGCTGCTCGGGAACAGCTTTACAGGGACTGGGGCGTCGAACATCGGCGTGAGCGCGCCAACGACCGGCACGTACACGGTGATCGTCGGGAGCTACTTGGGTGGGACCTACGATGGCACCGGAAGCTATCTGCTCACGCTTGCGAAGGGGCCGGGTGCGGTCGTGGTCACAATGGGCGATCAAGGCGGGCCCATGGCGAACGGCCCCAACGCCGGGGCGATCTACCAAGGTGATTTCGATACGTGGACGTTCACGGCCGCGCAGGGCGACCACATCGCGCTGACCGTCGGCACAGTCACCCAGACAACAGCGCACTTTGCTCCCTGGATCCGGTTAGTGTCCCCGACCGGTGTGCTGCTCGGGAACAGCTTCACAGGGACTGGGGCGTCGAGCATCGCTGTGACCGCGCCGACGACCGGCACGTACACGGTGATCGTCGGGAGCTACTTGGGTGGGACCTACGACGGCGTCGGGAGCTACTCACTCACTCGCGCTCCATAGCGGAACGGCGTCGAGAGAGGCTACGAACCGGAGATCCTACAGACGCCGCACGGGATACGAAATCAGTCGAGTCAAACGGAAGCTGTCGAAGAAGGCTTCGGATGGAGCAAGACGATCGGCGGACTACGACGAGTCCAACCAGCCGAGAGCCGCCGCTCCATCCGAATCATTTCTTTCACGCGCTCCGGTCGTGGAAGTCATTCATTTGTCCGAACCCTGCTAGACGTCAACCGCAGGCGCGCCACTGGGACGATGACTTACAGCCATCGCCAGCGCCACGATGCGGTCGACCTGTTCGGTTTGCGCCAACAGCGTCGTGTCGATGAGCACGGCGTCCGTCGCCTGAACCGTCTGGGTCGCGTCCTTGGCGTCCCGGTGCACGATCAGGTCCGTCTCCTCGGCGATCTCCGGGTCGGTCGGCTCCCGATCCAGCCGCTGCCGCAGCCGCCGCCGAGCTCGCTCCCACGGGTCGGCCACGAGAAAGACCTTGAGGTCGGCATCGGGAAACACGACCGTCCCCATGTCGCGCCCGTCGACCACGATGCTGCGCGCCCTGGCGGTCGCCTGCACCTGCGCGTTCACCCACGCACGCACCCTGGGCATCTGCGCCACCCGGGACACATGCCGGGTCACGTCCGCGCCATGCAGCATGTCTTCGATGCCCTCGCCGTCCAACCGGGGCGAGAACGAGCCGTTCGTCGGCTCCAGCGTCACCCGCTTGGCCGCCTCGAGCAGGTCGTCCTCGGTCCAGGACCCGGATGGCTTGCCGGTCTCCAGCTGGGCGGCCGTCGCGGCGCGATAAAGCGACCCCGAGTCGACGTGCGAGAACCCGAGCTTCTGCGCGACACGACGCGCCGTCGACGACTTTCCCGACGCCGCCGGTCCGTCGATCGTGAGAACGAAATGCCGCTGCGTCATGCCGAGTGGGAGCGGGCGAGGTCACTCCAGAATCCCGGATACGACACGGCGACGCAATCCCGGTCGTCGATTTCGATCGAGTTCCCGGGCGCGGCGCCGAGCACGCCGAACGCCATCGCCAGCCGGTGGTCACCGTGGGTGACGACACGACCCTCGAGCGGGCGATCCGATCCGAGAATTTTCATCCCGTCCGCGAGCTCATCGGCGTGCGCGCCCAAGGTCCGGAGATTCGTCACCACCGCCGCGATTCGATCGCTCTCCTTCACGCGGAGCTCGCCCGCGCCCGTGATCACCGTCTCGCCTTCGGCGCGTGTGGCCAGACACGCGAGCATCGGGATCTCGTCGACCATCGACGGCACGTCGGCGTGCGTCAACGTCGTCGCGCGAAGACGTCCGGGCCGAACGACGATATCCGCGACGTCTTCCCCGCCCTCTTCGCGCTGGTTCTCGAATACGACCGACGCGCCCATGCGCCGGAGCTGCGTCAGAAACCCGATGCGCGTCTCGTTGACGCAGACGTGCTCGAGCCGGAGCTCGCCCGAGTCGGCCAGCGCCGCGAGCGCGGCAAAGAACGCGGCGGACGACGGATCGCCCGGTACCGCGGTATCGAGCGCGTCGAGGTCGCCGGCCGAGGTGATCGCCACACTGGTGCCGCTCACCGCGATGTGCGCGCCGCGTGCCGAGAGCATGCGCTCGGTGTGATCGCGCGACCGCGCCGGCTCGGTGACGCGCGCGGGCACCCCGGCCACGAGGGCGGCCAGCAGCACGGCGCTCTTGATCTGCGCGCTCGCCGCCTCGCTGTCCCAGTCGATCGTGTGCAGGGCGCCCCCCTGAATGGTCATCGGCAGTCCGTTGTGCGGCGGCAGCGTGACGCGGGCGCCCATTGCCTCGAGCGGCCGGGCGATGCGCCGCATGGGTCGCCGGCTCAGACTCGCGTCGCCGACGAACGTCGCCGTCACGGGACGCGCCGCGACGACGCCCGCCATCAGGCGAGTGGTCGTGCCGCTGTTCCCGCAGTCGAGGTCGTGCGTCGGCTGCGACAGTCCCTCCCGGCCCGCGCCTCGCACGATGAAGTCGCTCGACAGGGGTGGGATGGACACGCCGAGCGCACGGAGCACGGCCGCCGTCGAGTGAACGTCGGCCGATTCGAGAATGCTCGTCACGCGCGACGTGCCGCGCGCCAGCGCCGCGAAGATGAGAGCCCGGTGTGATATGGACTTGTCGCCCGGCACACGCAGCGAACCGGAGACCTTCATCGCAGCCAGGACTCGAGCGTCGTGGCGAGGTCGGTCTGCTCGTCGCGGTACTTCACGATCACGGGCGTTTGAAGCGAGAGCTGCTGCTCGACGCCCCACCCGCTCTTGATCGCTCTGGCGCCCGGCACGACGACGGCGTTGGCCGGAATTTCCAACGGCGCGTCTGGCGCCGCGCGATACACGATTTCGTTCACGAGGTCGAAGACTGGAGTGCCGCGTGTGAGGATCACACCCGCGGCGAGCACCGCGCGCGAGCGCACGATCGTGCCTTCATACACGCCGCAGTTGCCGCCGACGAGGACATCGTCCTCGATCACGACCGGCGTGGCGTTGATCGGCTCGAGGACGCCGCCGATCTGCGCCGCCGCGCTCACGTGCACGCGCTTGCCGATCTGCGCGCACGAGCCGATGAGCGCGTGCGAGTCGACCATCGTTCCTTGGTCGACGTATGCGCCGACGTTGACGTACATGGGGGGCATGCAGACGACGCCGGGCGCGACGTACGACCCGCGCCGCACCGACGAGCCGCCCGGCACGATGCGGACGTTGTCGTCCGCGACGAACGTGCGAATCGGATACGTGTCCTTGTCGACGAACGCGAGCGACATTCCGCCGGAGCGAACGAGCCGGCCGTCGCGAAAGCCGAGGAGGATGCCGCGCTTGACCCACGGATTGACCCGCCAAGTCCCGTCCGATCCCCGCTCGGCCGAGCGGACATCGCCGGCCTCGAGCGCGTCCAAGAGGGCGTCGATGGCGATGCGCGCGTCACCGGATAGCGGCTCACCCGCCGGCGTCGCGGCGAGCGTCTCGATCCGGCGCTCCAGGTCGGCGAACATGGTCACGAAATGGTGCCCGTCGCAACGAGAGCGGCGCGCACTTTCGCCGCGCCGTCGTCGGTGATCGGAACGAGCGGGAGGCGCAGCGTGTTGTGAAGGCGGCCCATCATCGCGAGCGCCGCCTTCACCGGAATCGGATTCGATTCCACGAACGCGGCGCGCATCCAGGGCAGCAGCTTGAAATGCAGCGCGCGCGCGTCGTCGAGCTTGCCGGAGCGCATCGCGTTGCACAGCTCCGCCATGAGCCGAGGCGTCGCGTTCGAGACGACGGACACGATGCCGTCGCCGCCGAGCGTCATGACGGGCAGCGTGAGCTCGTCGTCGCCCGAGAGCACGGAAAACTCCGGCGGCCGCTTGGCGATGACGTCGGCGATCTGTCCGAGCTGGCCCGATGCCTCTTTCGTCGCGACGATATGGGGAATCTTCGCCAGCTCGAGCATCGTCTTCGCTTCGATGTTGCTCGCCGTTCGGCCGGGGACGTTGTAGACGACGATCGGCAGGTCGACGGCGTCCGCGATCGCGCGATAGTGCGCGACGATGCCCCGCTGCGGCGGCTTGTTGTACATCGGCGACGTGTGGAGCAGGTGCGTCGCGCCGGCGTCGCGCATCATCTTCGACAGCTCGATCGCCTTTTTCGTGTCGTTGGTGCCCGCGCCGGCCACGATCGGCACGCGTCCCTTGGTCTGCTCCACGACGATGGCGACGACGCGCTTCTGTTCGTCGAGCGTCATCGTCGCGGCTTCGCCCGTGCTGCCGCACGGCACCAAAAAGTGGATGCCCTGTTCGATCTGCCAGTCGACGAGCGCGCGGAGCGCGGCCTCGTCGAGCGAGCCGTTGCCGTTGAACGGCGTGACGAGCGCCGTTCCGCACCCCACGAGCCGCTGTGCGGTCATGACGTTTGTCCGGTAGATGATTGAGACAGCACGTCGCGCATCGTGAACACGCCTCGCTTGCCGATCAGCCACCCCGCGGCGACGAGCGCCCCTTCGGCGAACACGCGCCGGTCGCGCGCGATGTGCTGGAGATGAATCTGCTCGAAGGGCGCATCGAAGAGAAACTCGTGCGTGCCCGGTACCGCTCCCACACGAATGCTCGTGATCGGAATGGGCTTGCCCCACGCCGCGGCGGCTGCCTTCTCGAGCGTCGCCGCCGTTCCCGACGGCGCATCCTTCTTCGCCGAGTGATGTGTCTCGACCAGATGCGCCTCGAACCCAGGGACGTGAGTGAGCAGGCGCGCGGCGAGCGTCGCCACCTGCTCGAAGATGTTCACGCCGAGGGAAAAATTCGGTGCCGCGAGCAGCGCGCCGTCGTGCTGCGCGGCGAGCTCGCTCAGCTCCGGCAGTCGCGGGTACCAGCCGGTCGTTCCAACGACCACGGGGCACCCCGCCCGGATGATCGCCGCGGTGTTCTCCGGCGCGGTGAGCGGTGTCGTGAACTCGATCGCGACGTCGGCCTCCGCGAGCTGGTCCTTCGAGATGCCGTCGCCGGTGTCGTCCCTGCCGAGCTCCGCGACGACCTCCCACCCGCGCGACGGCGCGAGCTCCGCGACCGCGCGGCCCATCTTGCCCATGCCGACAATGGCGACCTTGCGCGTCATGCGACCTCTCCGAAGAAGGCGGCGTGGAGCCGTTGCATCGCCGGCTTCACCTGATCGTCGTCGACGACCATCGTGAGGTTGATCCCGGTGGCGCTCAGCGAGAGCATGTGCACCTTGACGTCGCCGAGCGCGCCGACGGCGCGCGCCATCGCTTCGCCGCCGTCGGCGATCGCGCTGCCGACCACCGCGACGATCCCGCGATTGCGCTCCACCGACACGTCGCCGAGCGCGCGCAGATCGGACACGATCGTCTGCAGGCTCGACGGGTCGTCGACGGTGAGCGAGACGGACACTTCCGACGTCGCCACGACGTCCACCGACGTCCGGTGGCGTTCAAAGATCTCGAATAGGGCGCGGAGAAAGCCTTCCGTGAGCAGCATGCGCGGCGAGCCGATCTTGACCAACGACACCTTGTTCTTCCCGGCGATCGCGCTCACCGCTCGGCGGGGCGCCTCGAAGGTGATCTTCGTGCCGGTGCCTTCCGGTCGTCGTGAATTCAAGATGTACACCGGGATCCCGAGCCGAACCGCCGGCGCGATCGTGTTCGGATGGAGCACCTTGGCGCCGAACGACGCGAGCTCGGATGCCTCGTCGAACGCGATCTGCTCGATGAGGCGCGCATTGGCGACCACGCGGGGATCGGCCGTCAACATGCCGTCCACGTCCGTCCAGATCTCGATCGCGTCGGCGCGCACGGCGGCGCCGAAGAGCGACGCGCTGTAGTCGCTGCCGCCGCGGCCGAGCGTGGTCGTGACGCCCGTGCCCTTCGCCGACCCGATGAAACCGCCCATCACGGGAACGCGTCCCTGCCGCACCAGGGGGATCACTTTGTCGCGGCACGCGGTCGCGATGTCGTCCGCCTGCGGCTCACCTCGACCAAACGTGGAGTCGGTGATCATCACCTCGCAGGCGTCCACGTGCGCCGCGGGCACGCCTTGCCGGCAGAACGCCGAGACACAGAGAATCGACGACATCCGCTCGCCGTACGCCGAGATCGCGTCGAGGCTGCGCGGCGTCAGGTCGCCGAGTGTCGCGAGCGCCTCGGCCAGATGCGCCAGCTCGTCGATCATCACGCTCAGCTCGGCGCAGACCTCCTGCGCGTCGGCGTCCGTGCCGAGCAGCTTCTCCGCCTGCTCGAGATGTCGCTCGCGCAGCCCCTCGACGGAGCGAATGGCGCCGATCAAGTGTCCTTTCGCGGCCTGTTCCGCGATGCCGATCAGCGCGTTCGTCACGCCGGCGAGCGCGGATACGACGACGATCGCCCCTCTGTCGGCGCGGCTGGCGATAATCCGCCCCGTGCGCGCGATCGCCTCGGCGTCGCCGACGGACGTCCCGCCGAACTTGAGGACGATCACGAGTCGCCGATCAGGCCGCAGTGCACCATCAACTCGGCGTTCAACACCGACGCGCCCGCGGCGCCGCGAATGACGTTGTGCCCCATCGCGACGAGCTTGATGTCGAAGATGGGATCGGGCCGGATGCGGCCGACGACGACCGTCATTCCGTGACCGGTGTTCACCTGTCGGCGCGGCTGCGGCTGATCCGGCTCCGACGTCAGGAGCAGCGCGCGCTCCGGGGAGCTCGGGAGCTGGCGCGCCGACTCCGCGCCGCGCCACTCGGCGATCGCCTGCTCGACCTCGTCGGCGCCGGCGCGCGACGACAGCCCGACCGACATGCAGATCGTGTGGCCGTGCTCGACGGGAACGCGATTGGCGTGCGCGCTCACCAGGAAGTCGGCGCTGTGCACCATCGCGTTGTCGGCGTGGCCGAGGAACTTCTGCACTTCCGTCTCGATCTTGGGCTCTTCGTCCTTGATGTACGGAATCACGTTCCCGAGGATGTCGAGCGTCGGGACGCCGGGATAGCCCGCGCCCGACACGGCCTGCATCGTGGTCACCACCAGCTTGGTAATGCCGAAACGCTTATGGATGGGCGCGAGCGGCAGCGTGGCCACGATCGCCGCGCAGTTCCCGTTCGCGACGATGCCGCCGGTCCATTTGCGATTCTTTCGCTGCGCCGCGAGCACGCCGAGATGGTCCGGGTTGACTTCGGCGATGACGAGCGGCACGTCGGGATCCATGCGGTAGTTCTTCGCATTCGTCAGCACCATCTTGCCGGCGCGCGCGAAGGCGGGCTCGGCGTCCTGCGCCGCGGCGGCGTCGAGCGCCGAGAACACGATGTCGGCCGAGATTCTCGAGGGGTCGCAGGGCTCCACGATCATCGTGGCGACCGAGGCCGGCATCGGATCCGCGCCGATCCATTTCGCCGCCTCCGCATACGGCTTCCCCGCCGATCGCTCGGAAGCCGCGACGCCCGTGAGCTCGAACCACGGGTGGTTCACGAGCAGCCGGATGAACGACTGGCCGACGGCGCCGGTGGCGCCGAGCACGGCGACGGTGCGCTTCGGGGCGTGCGCTGACTTGGACTCGGTCATTCGGCGAGCAGGCTCCTCACGATGCGTTCATATGCGCTCACGGCGGCGCGGAGCTCGGTGACGTCGATGAACTCGTCCGGCGTGTGCGCGACGTGAATCGAGCCCGGTCCGAAGAGCAGCGGCGTTCCCCACTTCCCCAGGAGCGGGATGTCGGAGGTGTACGCGACCGGCGCGACCTCGAACCCTGAGATCGTATGAAAATGTTGGGCCGGGATATATGAACCGTACTCGAGCTCGGCGCGCCCCTTGGCCCATTTGTCGATCTGCTTCTTCACGCCGGCCGGCTCGCCGACCAGCCGAAACATCAGCTCGGCCTCGGCTTCCGCCGGAACGATGTTGGCCTCGGTGCCGGCGCGCAGCGTGCCGACGTTCAGCGTCGTCTCGCCGAGGACGTCGTCCGTCGGCAGGTCGAGACCGGTCAATGAGGGCAGCAGCTCGAGCATCGGCATGATCGCCGACTTGCCCAGATGAGCGTACGCTGAATGCGCGGCGCGCCCGCGGGTTCGCACGGTCACCCGGAGGGAGCCTTTCGCGCCGCTCGCGAGCTTGCTCTCGGTGGGCTCGCCGTTCACGAGAAACTTGCTCGTGGCCTTGAGGCGATTCGCCGATCGCGCGCCGTCGGAGCCCTTCTCCTCGCCGACGACGAACAGCAGATCGACGCGCTCTTCGCCGTTCTTGGCGAGCTGGTCGGCGGCGACGAGCATCGCCGCGGCGATGCCCTTCGCGTCGCAGGCCCCGCGACCTTGCAGCTTGTCACCCACGAGCTTGGGCGCGATGTACGGCGGAACGGTGTCGAGATGTGTCGACAGCGTGACGCCGCGTCCCTTTCGTGACGCCCAGATGTTGGCGCGCCCGCGCGTCACTTCCTGGAGATGCACGTTCCAGCCGCGGGTCACGAGCCAGTTGGAAACGAAGTCCACGGCGCGGCTCTCGGCGCCGGTGGAGGAATCAATTGCGAGGAGCTCCGCGGCTAGCGCGACGACGTCGGTCATGCCGCAAAAACTAGCCGATCCCGGAACGGAAGTCGCCCCGCGGACGGGCGACCGACGTGGCGCTACTGTGGCCGGTCGGTCGCGACGACGAGATTGTCGACCCACATCGACACCTTCGGACGAGAGATAGCGTAGGGCTCGATCTTCACCTCGAGTCGAGGAATCCCATGCCGACAACCGCCGCCGCCCCGCCGACCGTCTCCGAGAATCACCCACTCGTTCCAACGCAAGCGCGTGCGCTCGATCAGCTCGAGCGCGCACTCGACCGCCATCACGCCGCCGTCCTCTCAGGGCGCGCCGGATTGGGCGCGACGAGGATTCTCGCGGAGCTCCACGGACGGATCGGCGGCGCGTATCTCACGTCGCGCGAGATCATCGAGGCGCTCGAGGATCATCATCCGCTCGCCGTCGAAGAGACGGTGTACCGTGTCGTGCGCGCCGCGCTGCTCGACCACCCCGCCGTGCTCGTCGACGACTTTCAGTTCGTGGCTTCGCTGGCCTGCTGCACGCATGCCTACCCGCGTCAGGGATTCCTGAGCGCCGCACTCTTGCCGTTGGTCGAGCTGGCACGTGAGACCGGCAAGCGCCTCGTGTTCGCGACGCAGGGGTTGCCGCTTCCCGGCCTGCACGAGCGAGTGCCGACGGTCGGGCTGATGCGGTTCACGCCGGCCGACTACGCGCTGCTCTGCGCGGCACACCTGGGCGACGATCGCGCCGCGGCGCTCGACATTCGCAAGGTGCACCGCTTCGCGCCGAATCTCACCGCGCGACAGCTGCGCAGCGCGTCCGAAGCGTTGCGCGCCGAGCCCGCGCTCGACACCGACCGGTTCCTGACGCATTTGCGCGAGCATCACATGGCGAGCAACGTCGACCTGGGCGAGGTCCAGGCGGTCGACTTGCGCGATCTCAAGGGCATCGGCGACGTCATCGCCGCGCTCGAGGCGAACGTCATTCTTCCATTGGAGAATTCAGAAGTCTCGGAGGAGCTGGATCTGGCCCCGAAGCGCGGCGTGCTGCTCGCCGGCCCACCGGGCACCGGGAAGACGACGATCGGCCGCGCGCTGGCGCACCGGCTCAAGAGCAAGTTTTTCCTCATCGACGGCACCATCGTGAGCGGAACGCCACACTTCCATCAGCACGTCCACCACGTCTTCGAAGCCGCCAAGACGAACGCGCCGGCAATCATCTTCATCGACGACAGCGACGTGATCTTCGAGGCCGGCCGCGAGACCGGCTTCTATCGGTATTTGCTCACGATGCTCGACGGTCTCGAGAGCACCAGCGCGGGTCGCGTGTGCCTCATGATGACGGCGATGGACGTCGGCAACTTGCCGCCGGCGCTCGTGCGGTCCGGGCGCATCGAGCTCTGGCTCGAGACGCGCCTCCCCGACGCGGCGGCGCGCGAGGCGATTCTCGCGGATCGCTGCAGCCGTCTGCCGGCGTCGATCGGTGCGGTGGACGTCCCGCAGCTCGCCGCGGCGAGCGATGGACTGTCAGGCGCGGATCTCAAGCGCGTCGTCGACGACGGCAAGCTGCTCTTCGCCTACGAGCGCCAACGAAAGACGACGGTCCTCGCGGGCACCGAGTATTTCCTGCGGGCGATCGAGACGGTGCGCCGGAACAAGGAGCAGTACGCCGCGGCCGAGGCGCGCGCGCGAACGCGGCATCCGGTGCGCCCGCCGTACTTCGACGATTTCGGCGGCGGCATGGCTGCGATGGGCAGCGGCGCGGCTGTCGAGTTCGTGCGGTCGCACATGGTGAGCGCCGTGAGGGCGCAGGAGCTCGAGGGCTAGCTCCGGTCTCTACCGGACTGTCATCGAGCGGAATCCTGGTTCGCGGAGTCCTGATTGAAGGACGCCGCGATCGTCGCCACGTCCGATGCCCGCCGGCATGGCGTCGCAAACACGATGCGAGTTCCCGTGGCCGCGTCGTCGATCCATACGCGCCCGCCGATCGAGGTGAGGACCTCGCGCACGAGACTCAGGCCAAGCCCCGTTCCTTCGACGGTCGGGTGCGTGTCCGCATGTGCGCGGAAAAAGCGCTGAAAGAGCTGTTCTCGCGCCGACGCCGGAATGCCGAGCCCGTTGTCTTCGACCACGACGACGACTTCGCTCGGTTCGCCAGCCGAGTCATACGCGACCTCGCTCGAGATCGCGATCCAGCGATTCGGTCGCTCGGGGTGCGCGTATTTGATTCCATTCGAGATCAGGTTGGCCAAACACAGCTCGATCGCCGCGGCGCTGACCTCGACCTCGGGGATCGGCGCGGATGTGCGAACCTCGACACCGTGATGCTCCGCCATGTCGCGCAGTTGCCGTGTCGTCTCGGCGAGCGCCGAACTGAGCCGCACATGTCGCTGTTCCCGGGTGTCGCCGTCGAGCCGGGTCAGCTCCAACAGATTCTCGAGGACGAGTCGCATACTGTCGGCGTTCCGGACCACGACGCCCGTCAGCCGTGACCGTTCCTCCCCTTCGGGGTTGAGGAGTTGAAGCAGTTGGCCGGCGCCGAGCGTCGCGCCGATTCGGTCTCGCATTTCATGCGTCAGCGCCCGGTGAAACGCGCGCAATCGGCTTTCCCGTTCCGCCACGCGCGTCTTGGCCAATTCGAGAAACCGCGCGGTGGTGGCCTGCTGCAATGTCGACAGCGCGCGGAACAGGCGAGCCGTGCAAGCGATCAACTCCACCGGATCATTTGCCGTTGCAATGCTCGGGGCGATCTCCGCCGTGAACGCGAACAACACGCCGCCCAGGATCTCGAACTCCTTGAGAATCTCGTGCTCGTTGAACCCCTGTGCGTGCCGAAGCGCGCCCAATTCGCGTGCGTGATGCACCACGGTCGAATCGGCGGCAATCGGATCGCCCGGATCCTCGATCGAGGCGGCGATCCCCTCGATCAGGAGCGGCATGTGGTCGAGCAGATCGTCCGTGGGGAAGATCCTCTCCGCGGGCACCGCCACCCGCGCGGCGATTCGCTCGAGCCAGCGGCCGGTGATGAGGGCGCGGGACTCGCGAATGCGACTGGCGAGAAGCAGTGCCAGAGGCTGGTCAGTCACGGAACCGCCGGAGCTTCGGAGGGAGAACGCGGCGTCGCCCTCTGCGTCGGGGCGAACGACCGAACTTATGCTGCGCACCATCGGAGGGCCAGGCATCTGGAAACGGCTGCGGTGCCGCTTTGGCACCGCGGCCGGCCATGAACGTTTCCCCTGGGATCGCCTTGCGGTAGGCGCCTTGCGACGAGGCTGGCGCGGGGAGACCGCCATCGACGTCTCGTGACCCGATGCCTGACGCGAACCGCACCGAGCGCCATGTGGGCGAACCGATCTCGAACCCGTGGATGCGGAGCGCGAGGAATGGCTCGCCGCGATCTCGCTTCATCCGAGGAGGAGCCGAAGATCGCCTCCAACGTTCCAGGATACGTTGCCGGCGGTTCCGAGAACTCGAAAGCAGATTCTCGCGCAACCAGTAACCGTGATCCGGGCGCTTCTCCCGCGACGATCTGTCGGAGGGCGCCATCGCGGCTGCGCGGCCGTTCGTCTTCGGCATCCATGCCGCGCCGTACGACTACTATCGCGTCACGCCGCACGAATTTCGTATGCTCGCGGAGTCCGCGGGACTGACGGTGCTCGAGGTTGGCGCGTCGACCGGGACCGGCACGGCCCTCTATCGTGTCATCGTGGACGGCGCCGCCGCATGCGGCGCCGCGGTGTAGCCCAAACTGTATTTACGAACGAAGGCCCTGGCCGCCGTTCTCGCGATCCCGGTTCGGTGGCTCGACGGGTTCACACGGTCGATCACACCGACGAATCGTGTGCCGGGCGGCGTGTTCGTGATTGCGGAGCGCGTTGGTCCGACCGCATCCTGGCCAGCCGTGCCCGAAGTGTCGCTCAAGCCGATTAGAACGAATCGCGCATAGGCCAACGGTCGCATCCAGATACCCGCTCATAAGTAGCGTCGCCCCCCTTCGAACCATACAGCGTCGTTGACGGTCACGACTCGTCGTCCTGCTCTTCGTCGCCTTCGTCATCACAGCACCCGTCGATTGCCTGCGCGGTGCAGCACGCACTGTGCGTTTTGTTGCAGCAGCCTTTGCGGCAATCCTCGCAGCATTTGCCGCAACCACACGCGTTCGGGATGGTGTACGCCATTACGTCGAGCGTCTTCACCGGTGTCAGCGGATCGTCGCTCGCGATGACGAGCTCGCACGCTCGCGGGCACCGCTCGGTCGCCTTGTACCGGATCAACACGCTCAAACACGAACCCGGATTCAGGGTCGCCGGGAACGGGTTGTTGATGAGCTTCCAGTGCCTGCTCTTGCGTTTGAAGGCGACGCTCGTCACGTGCAGCTTGCATTCGCCGACGTTGCAGATCGCGATCGTGCGCTCGCCGAGGCAGCATTCCTTCACGCCGCCGATGCACGTCGAGCCGGTGACGACTAGGCGTCCGGCCGGCGCTTCGCCGGATACGGCGACCGTTTTTGCGCCCGCCGGGTCGTCGCTCGTGATCGTGATGGTCGCGGACTTGACGCCGAAGCTCGTGGGCGCGAAGCGCAGCGGGATCACCAACGACGTGCCGGGCGCGATCTCGAGGGGATAAGCCATGACGCTCGGCGTCACGAACTCGAGTGATGAAGATGCGATGTTGAAGACCGTCAGGGTGCACCGCCCGCTGTTGTGCAGCGTGAGCGGCAGGTCGCGGTAGGCGTCGACGCACACTTTGCCGAAGCTTCCGGTGTCTGCGACGATGATGTCGAGCTCCGGCGCCGGGGCCGTGCCCGAGAGCGGCACGAGGCGAGGACCGCCCAGGTCATTGCTGGCGATCGTGAGTGTCGCGGCTTTGAGGCCCAGCGTCGTCGGCTGGAATCGCACCGGCAAGGCGACGGAGCCTCCCGACGCGATCACCAATGGGTACGACACGACGCCCGGCACCACGAATTCGGCCGACGACGACGTGACGTTCGTGACGCGCAGCGGACACGAGCCGCTGTTGTTGATCGTAATGTCGCGGTCGACGAAGTTGTGCAGGCACGCGTTGCCGAAATTGCCGCTGTCGGCGATTGCGGTGACGAGCTTCGGTGCTCCGCGCGCGCCGCTCGCCGCGAGATCGACCACCGGCGCGGCCGGATCGTTGCTCACGATGCGGATGGTCGCGATCTCAGGCGGCCCGCCTGGCGTCGTCGGATTGAAGCGTACGCTGAAGTCGACGTGCTCACCGGGCTCGATGACGAGCGGCGTGGCCGGCGTGGCCGGCACCGAGAAGCTCGTCGAGCCCATGAGTCGCTGAACGCTCGTGATGACGAGGTCGGCGCTACCAACGTTGAAAACCTCGAGCTTCAGGAACTGCGGTCCCTCACACACCGTTCCAAACGCGAGGTCGTCTTCGAGATTGACGGCGATCGACGGACCGTTCGGCTTCACGAAGGAAAACACGCCGCGGCCGAACGTCGCTGCCCGCAATTCGCCCCGGTGATAAACCAATTCGAACACTGGCGCGCGCGGGAAGTGAATGTCGTCGAGCACACTCCAACTCGCGCCGCCGTCGATGGAACGCAGCACGCCGAAGTCGGTCCCGGCGTAGAGGGTGGTGGGCGTCTCGCTGCCATCGACCGTGATGGCGTTGAACGGGAGGTCGAGCGCCGGAGAGATGTCGGTCCACGCCGTCGCGGTGAGCGAGGTCCGGAAGACGTGTCCTCCTGGGAACCCGGCGAACCCGCCGAGCACGGCGTAGATGGTTGCCGGATCGTTTGGATCGAATGCCACGCCTCCGACGAATCGACCGGGAAGATTGCGCGTGATGTCGGTGAGGGTCGGACCTCCTGCGGCGAGCGCATCCTTCGAGACGAGAACCCGTCCTCCGACGGCGACGACCACGTTGTTGCTGTTGGTCGGTGCGACGTCCACTTCGGTAGCGGTGCCGGGAAGCGCAACCTTGTTCGGCCAGGTGGATCCACCATCTGTGCTTTGCCAGAGATTCTGGTTGCTGCTCGCGTACACGACGCCGTTGGTGTTCGGATCGGTCGCCACCGCGGCTAGGTACACTGCCACTTCAGACGCAGAAAAGGGCGGCGAGATCCCCGCGTAGGACACACCGTCGTTCGTCGATCGCAGTATCGTCGAGTTGCTCCGGCCGTATGCCTGCGTTGGGTTCACGCCATCATGGGCGACGTCGAAGCCGTCGCCGCCGACTCCCATCTTCCACATCGGCGCGACTGCTCCTGCCGTCGTGACGATGCCGTTGTCCTGCAGTGCGCCGAGCGTGACGCTTGCCGTTGCGTCAGGCTTTACGTCGAGGTTGTAGAAGAGGGCGGCCTGGAAGCCGCCGTCGTTGAGCGAAGTGAAAGCAGTGCCGCTCGTGCACTTGAAGATCCCGCCATCGTTGCCGCAATAGACGACGGAGAGCGGACCGGCTTGCGGCGAGAAGGCCCACGCGTGAGTGTCGGCGTGGAGTCCGGTCAGTCCCACGAAGCTCGCGCCGGCGTCGGTGGACCTTCCCTGGCCCAGCGTGCCGTAATAAACGATGTCGCCCACTCCGTCGCCGGGTGACGCGGGATCGACGGCCATGTGAAAGCTGTAGCCGCCGTAGGTCGTGCCGGGCAGCCCCGCTGCCGCTTGCGCCGCCCACGTGACCCCTCGATCAGTACTCAGAAAGACGCCGAGTGGATCGGGCGCGCCGCCCGTTCCGACCATCGTCGCGTAAATCACCTGGATGCCCGCCGGGTTTGCCGGCGATGCTACCGGCGCGAGCGCAACGACGACTTTACTGAATCCGCCACCCGCGAGCACTGCGGCAACCGCCGGCGTAGCGGCATTGAGGATGACCGCCCAGTTGCGTCCACCATCGGTGGACTGCACAACGCCGGTGCCGTTGATGCCCGCGTACAGGATGCGCGCGCCGGCCGGGGAGCTTGGATCCAGTTGCAAGGAGCGCACATCGCCGGCGGGAGCGACACCTTTCGTCCAGTTGAAGCCGCCATCAGTCGAGACGAAGAGGCCGGCATTCGACGCGAGGTAGACGATCTGGCTGTTGGCCGGATCGACAATGACCACGTTGATGATCTGGCTAAACAGGATGGACGCGTTGCTGGGAACGCTCGACGGGTAGCCTGAGCCGAGACGAATCCAGCTCGCCCCACCGTCGGTCGATTTGAAGAGCCCCGCCGGCGGCTGTGTCGAATCACCAGAGAACTGTGAACCATCACGGTTGCTGGTCCCGACATAGAGAACGTCGGTATTGACCGGGTCAATCGCTATCGCCCCAGGTTCCCCGACGCCGAGCGCCGGTGCTCGATCGAAGATCGGCGTCCAGCTCGTGCCGCCATCGCGCGTGCGCCAGACTCCGCCCCACGCCGTCCCGATGAAGATGATGTTCGAGTTGTTCGGGTTGACGGCGATGGCGGTCACCTGGCCATTCGCTTTGATCGAGCCCTGATCAATTGGGCTGGGGCCGATTGGCGTCCAGACGGTTCCGTTCAGGCTCACGATCGGTCTCGGTTCGGGTCGACATCAGTGGCAGGGGGCTCACCGGCTGCTGAGTCGCCGACCGCGGGATCCATGGAGGGTCTGACCAGCGCGCCGGGCAGTCGATACCACTGCTCGCGGGCGCGTGCGTACAACTCCGGCGTTGGCGGCAGACCTCCACCAAACCGTCGTCTCTCAATCTCGAGGTGCTCCTCGGGATCATCGAATTCTTCCCTGCCCTCGCCATCACCGTCGTCGTCGGGATCGTAGATGTCGTCGCCGTCCCCGTGGTGACGGCCGCGACGGCGCGGGCGCTCGCCTTTGGGTTCGCGATCGCCGGGCGGTGGTGTCTTGGCCATGATGGATTCCTCGACGTTATTGGGTCTGCTCTTCGGCCGGGCGCGCGTGGCGCCACCAGGTGCGCCCGGACCGTGCGATGAACGCCACAGTGACGCTTGCAAGCGTCAGCATGAGGCCCCACTCGGTGCTGCCGTCACCGCCGTCGGGTTCGAGGCCGGCGATGCGCTCAATCCAGTCTGGCCAAGCCGCGGTCAGTGCGGTCAGTGCTCCGCCGGCGATGCAAACCGCGAACTCGACCCAGAACCTCGTCGGTAGCCGGTGGCGCATGCGTCATCTCCTTTACGTTGGCCCGCTGATGCAGGCTATCGGAAGCGCAATCATAGGTCATGGCGACACGCTGCGCCATGCCATTTCCTCGCGTTTCAACATTAGGATGCTTTAATGAGCGACCCAATGTTGAGACTGGTGGCGAAACATACGTCCAACGACTGTAACCGCGAGTAACGGTTCGTGCTCGGAGAGAGCTCGGTGTCCAAAGCGTCCGGGTGATAGATCTGAGGATTCTTGGCGAACTCAACTGCGAACAGCGGTCTCTCCCCGGACAACCGCCGACCGATTGTCGCACCAAGCGTCGTCGTGCCGCTGATTGTAGAGAGAGTTGTTCGCGACGCGCTTCTAACTGAATCCATCGATGTTAGTCTGACTGGATGAACGAGATTCCGCGATCGTTCGCGACATTGGTTGGAGGCGCATCTATTCGAGATTGCCACCTGCGGTCGGGAATCGACGCCTGCCGAGGCGATCGCGAGTGACTCCAGGTCAAGGACGCGGGCTTCGAGGGATCCGGCATGATCACGAGAACGACGCTCACGAACGCCGTGATCTCGGACCTCGGCCGTCGACTCGCGCTCGTGCCCTTACCAAACATCTGATGGGACTCGAGTGGACCGATGACATCGCGGGAGGAAAAGGCCCGCGGTGTCGAGTTGGTCGCTGGTGGCGTCCGCCGACGCTGTCGCGATAACCTCGTCGTGCGAGACGCCGAGTCGTTCGGCAGTCGGCCGTCAGGGACGTGCCGGGCGGCTACCGCTCATACTCGCCGCGGGACCTAACGGGCATCATAGCGCATCACGAGCAAGGGGCCGCAGGGGACCGCCATCCATAAGCAACGCACATCGATTGCCGCATGCCTTGGGATCGATGCCTCGTTGCTTTTTTCAAGAGATGCCGGGACCCAGACTCGAACTCGGACCTCCTTACGGAGAAGGGATTTTAAGTCCCTCGCGTCTACCCGTTTCGCCATCCCGGCCCGACTCGGACTGTCGCCCGTCGACTGACGACTGCACCGCGCGTCACGCGCGCGCGTCGAGATCAATGCGCGCAACGCCGTCAAAGAAAAGAGGAGGCCGAGTGAGGGACAATCCCCTTCCCTTCGGCCTCCCCTCGAGAGCGGGAAACGGGACTCGAACCCGCGACCCCAACCTTGGCAAGGTTGTGCTCTACCAACTGAGCTATTCCCGCGTGCGACGAAATATATGGCGTCATGAGAGAGCGAGGAACTCCAGATCCCTCGCGTCGCTCGGGATGACACGATCTACGGCCGCTCCCCGAGCGCGTTCGCCGCGTACCACGTCGCCCACGCGAGCAGTCCCGACAGCGACGCGTCTCCGCCGTTCGACACCGCCTGTCCCTCGGGGTTTACAACTTCCGCCGCGAGGCCGCCGTCGAGCGGCGCGCGGCGCAGCCACTGCAGAATGTTCGTCGCGTCCGGACCGACCAGCCGCGCGCATTGCTGCGCCATCAGCCGCGGCGTGACGTCGATCTTCTTCACCGTTCTGCGGTAGGTCGAGTCCTGCCGGGCAATCGTCTCGTACATCGGAAGCCAGAACGTGGACGCCGACGGATCGTCGTCGGTCGACGTCGTGCCCGCGAGATCGGTCGACGACGCGAACGTCGCGTGGCCGCCGCCCGGCGGCTCCACGACGAAGTGGCGCGTGATCGCCGCGCGCACCGCGTCGGGATCCTGAAGGTTGCGCGCCGTCTCTTCATCGAGCGTTCGGCGCAGAATGTCGAGCGCGTGCGCCGCCGTGGCGTTGGCGTGCAGCGTGAACGGGTGCGCGACCGGCGTGCCCGACGGACTCACCTCGGTCGAGTAGAGCGGCACGCGCTTGTCGCGCCGCGCCGTCGAGATCCTCCGCGGTCATGTACAGCGTGTCGGCGAGCGCGGGTTCATCGACGACGCGATCGTCGCCCGTGTCGCGAATGTACCGCTCGGCCGCGATCGCGTAGCCGGCCACGCCCTCGAGCGCGAAGCCGGGCTCGAACAGCGTGCCGTCGAGATAGTGCACGCCGCGGCCCGGCGCGTAGCCGTGCAGCTCGCACACACGAAGCAAGCAGCTCGCGCGCGAGCTGTGGGTCGGCAAGCTGCACGGCGGGAATCGTCCACATCAGCGCTTCCCAATCGCGCACCGTCACGCCGTTGCCGTTCCACGGCACGCGCGTGCGGACGAGATAGTACTGCGCATCGTCGAGCGCGCGCGCGACGGCATAGAAGTATGCGAAAAAGAGATTGCGATTGATCAGACGATCCATCGCTTCGTTGCCGCTCGCCTGCTCGAGACTTTGCAGCGCATCGCGCGTCGCGGACAGCAGCTCGCGCCACCCGCGCCGGCGCAGCACGCCGGCGGTGGCCTCGGCGCCGTCGCGCTCCGGACCGACGCCGATGTAGAACGCGACCTGCTCACGGCCGCCGGCCGGCACGCGAATCGACCGCCGGAGCGAATATCGATTGTCTTCGACGGATGCGGCGGCGTCGCCGTCCGCGGCGATCGCCATCGCGACGAGCTCCGGCAGCGACGATCCCTCGAGCAGCACCGCGCCCGATTCGCCGAGCGACACACGGCTGTCGTCCTCGAATGGACGGGGCGTTCGCACGCGGGCCTGACGGTGGCCGAGGGTGCCCGACAGCGCGACGTCGACGCTCAGCTCCGCGGCGCCGCGGTTCTCGATCGACAGCGCGTAGACCGCGCCCGAGACGTCCGCGTCGCGGCCGTACGGCGCGAAGATCGTCCCGCGCAGCACCAGCTCGGCGATGGTGCACGTGAACGTCGGGATCCAGCCGAGCGCGCGCTCCCATGCGATGGGAACATCGGAGAGCTCGTGGCGTATGCCGCCGATGTCGAGCGTCGGTCTGGCGAGCGCCGGTCCGGTCGCGGACAGGAAGTCGGCGCTACCCGCGAACTCGATCGCCGAGCGCGCGCCCCGATGCAGCATCCCGACGGCGTGGACCGATGCGTCGGCCGGGTGAATGCACGGTAGCGCGAGCCAGTGATTGCCGGTGATTTGCCACGGAATCCGCGGCGGTGGGAGCAGGCGCACGATGGGCTATATATCTTTGATGGCGATCGCTCGAATGATAACGACCCTCCGCCGCCCGTGAGCGGCTCGCGGCGACACTCACTTTCCCGACGAGGCGACGGCTCGATTTGCGCGTCCGACAACTGATCCGATCGAGCGGGGTGCTGTTCGTGGTGCTCGCGTGCCTGTCCGCGCGGCGCTCGGTCGCGCAATCGACAACGAGTCTCCTTCCCGACGCGGATCTGCTGCCCGCACGGACTCTGCGGTTCCGCGGGCTCGCCGCGTGGACGCGCTACGACGAGCTCCTCGGCCTGGGCGGTCCGGCGCCGCGCAACATCGCGTCGGTGCTGGCCACCGATTCGCTCGGGCCCGTGCAGGTGCCGTCGTTCGGGCCCGTCCAGGCGCAAATTCGCGCCGCCGCCGCGATGCCGAACTTTCGACTCACCGCCGGCAACGTCGTCGCGACCGCCAACTCGCGCGTCGTCACTGCTCCGCTGATCATCGAGTACGGCGTCACGAACTGGATCACGCTCGGTGTGGTGGTGCCGCTCGTCGAAACGCGCACCACGATCTTCTCGCAGCTCAACCCGAAGCTGGGCGCGGCGAACGTGGGACCGAATCCCGCGCTTCTGCAAACCAGCTCGGCCGTCAACCAGAACGCCGTGCTCGTCCAGCAGTTCCGAGACGCATCGTCGGCGCTCGCGACTCGCCTCTCGACCTGCCAGGCCACGCCGACCGATCCCACGTGCGCGGACATTCTTTCGCAGCAGTCGACGGTTCAGACGCTCATCCAGAGCAGCGGCAATTTCGCGAACGCCATTCAGACGCTCTACGGCACCGATCACTCGGCGCACCCGGGTCTCGCCTACGTTCCACTCGATTTGAGTCCGGCGCAGGCGGCGATCAACCTCCAGATTCAAGCGTTCGCCGCGCAGTACAAGAGTTTCCTGGGCACGCGACGCCATCCAGGGCAAGGTCACGCCCGCCGCGGGCCCCGGCGCGCAGTTCGATTTTCAGAATTTGCTCAATGCGGCCGGCTATGACAGCCTGACGTCGACCGATCACACGTCCATCGGCGACGTGTCGGTCGGGCTCAGCCTGCAGCTCCTCAACACGTACGGGGACACGAGCGCCGCGGCCGCCAATCGATTTCGCTTTCGCTTGGCGGCGAACGGCACGTTCCGCTTTCCCACCGGGCAACTGGGCGACGGAAACCGCCTGTTCGACCTCGCGACCGGCTATCATCAACTCGGCGTCGCCGGCGCGCTCGCGACGGACATGCAGCTGCGTCGTTGGTTGTCGGCCACCGCGACGGCGTCGTACACGGCGCAGTTGGGCAACTCGCCCGTCGTGCGCGTTCCCACGACGGCCAACGTGGTGTACCCGCTCCTCCCGCCGCTCGCCGGCACCTATTCGGCCGGCAACGTGCTCGCGCTGTCCGTGATTCCTCGGATTCGCCTCGCCGGATATCTCGCGCTGACCGGGCAATATTCGCTCGTGCGAACCGGCGCCGATCGCTACACGCTGACTCAGTTGCCCGTGGATACGGCAGGTGCGTTGCCGGCGCCGGCGGCGCCGTTCGGCGTCGACGCCTGGACGGCGCAACAGATCGGCGTCGGCTTCACGTTTTCCGCGGTCGTCGGTCCGAGTCGCCATCCCGGCGGCATCCCATTCGAGGCCTCGTACTCGCACCTCGAGACGATCGCGGGCTCCGGCGGTCCGCTGAACAAGACGTTCCGCGATCAGGTCGAGCTCAGGATTTACTGGAAGCCTTGATAAACGAGTGTCATCCCTGAGCGCAGCGAAGGATCTGCTGTCCCGTCGACGGAATAGCAGATCCTTCGCTTCGCTCAGGATGACAATCAATCGCTGCGCTCGGGATGACGGATTATCGTCGTTTCTGCCTCGCCTTCGGCGGCGCGATCGTAGCGTCCGCCGGCACGACGACCGCGGCCGACTCGAGCAGCTCCCGCGCGTGCGCGCGACTGACGTCACTCTCCGGATCGCCGCCGAGCATGCGCGCGATCTCCGTCACGCGGTCGTCGCCGTCGAGCACGCGCACGTCGGCCGTCGTCACGCCGCCGCGCGCGCCCTTGCTCACGAGAATATGGTGATGGCCGCGCGCGGCGATCTGCGGCAGGTGCGTGATCGCGAACACCTGATGATAGCCCGCGACGCGCCGCATCGTCTCGCCGACTTGCAAGCCCACGCGCCCGCCGATGCCCGCGTCCACTTCGTCGAACACGAGTGTCGGCACATGGTCGAGCCGCGCGAGGATCGTCTTGAGCGCCAGCATCACGCGCGACAGCTCGCCGCCCGACGCCACGCGCGACAGCGGCCGCGGTTCGTGACCGACGTTGAGCGCGACGCAAAACTCGACGTCCTCGGCGCCGTTCGCCCCGATCTCGGGCAGCGCGTCGAGCGTGACGGTGACGTGTCCGTCCGGCATTCCGAGATCGGGCAGGACTTCGTCGACGGCGCGCGCCATGCGCTCTGCCGCCGCGGCGCGAAGCGTCGTGAGCGTGGCGGCGCGTTCGGCGAGCGCCGCTCGCGCCTGTCGCTCCCTGGTTTCGAGCTGCCGGATGTCGAGCCCCGCCGAGTCGACGAGGTCGAGCTCGGCCTTGGCCTCGGCACCGGTGCGAATCACGTCCGCGAGCGTCGGGCCATGTTTCTTCGTGAGCCGAAACAGGAGGTCGCGTCGCCGACGGACTTCGTCGAGTCGCGCCGGGTCGAGCTCGACCGAGCCTTCGTACTCGTCGAGCTCGCGCGCGAGCGCCTCGAGCGAGTAGTAGCCGGTGTCGAACAGCTCTTGCAGGCGCGCGAGCGTCGGGTCGATCTTCTGAATCGCGCCGAGGTGGCGGGATATCTCGCTCAGCTTCGTGAGGACAGCCTCGTCGTCGCCGTCGAGCGCCGCCGCCAGGCCGGACGCGAGGCCGCGCAGCTCATCAGCGTTCTCTAAACGGCGCGCTTCGTCTTCCAGCCGAGCGTCCTCGCCCTCGGCGAGCGTGGCGTCGGCGATCTCGCGCACCACGTGGCGGAGATAGTCCGCTCGACGCTCGGCCTCGGCGCGCCGCTTCGCCAGATCCGCGATCTCGCGAACGATCGCGCCCAGGGCGTCGTGGGCCGCGTGGACTTCGGCGGCCGGCCCGGTCGCTCCGGCGAATGCGTCCAGGATGCGACGCTGCGACTCGGGATCGAGGAGCGTCTGCGCCTCGTGCTGTCCATGCAGGTTGACCAGCAGCCGGCCGACCTCGGCGAGCAGCGTCGCGTTCACCGGTGTGCCGTTGATCCACGCGCGCGTCCGACCGGCGGCGACTTCGCGCTTGAGGACCACGGTCGCGTCGTCGACGTCGATCCCCCGATCGTCGAGGAGCGTTCGGATCTCCGGACGATCGCCGACGTCGAACGCTCCTTCGACCGTCGCCCGGTCGGCCCCCGTGCGAATGACGTCGGCGCTCGCCCGTTCGCCGAGCAGCAGCCCGAGCGCGCCGACGATGATCGATTTTCCGGCGCCGGTTTCGCCGGACAGCACGTTGAACCCGCGCGCGAGCGGCAGCGCGAGCGTCTCGATGATCGCGAAGTTCTTGATGCGCAGCTCAGTCAGCACTCACACCTCGACGGTCAGGCCTTGTCACGGTCCGCGAGCCCGCCCCACGCAAGCTTCTGCCTGAGCGTCGTGAAAAAGCTCGTCCCCGGAAAGCGCACGATGAGCACCCCTCGCTCGGCGCGACGAACGCTCAGCATCTCTCCGGAGGAGAATGTCGTGCCCACCTGCCCGTCGACCGTAACCAAAAGCTCCTCGGCGACAGCATCCGTATGCAGGGTGACCTCCACGCTGGCCGGCAGGATCACCGGCCGCACTGCCAGCGTATGGGCCGACACGGGCGTGACGACGATCGTTTCGAGGGTGGGATAGACCACCGGACCCCCGGCGGAAAGGCTGTACGCCGTGGAGCCGGTCGGCGTGGAGAGCACGATGCCGTCGGCGCCGTAGGTGGCGATCTGCTCGCCGTTCGCCGCGACGCGGAAGCTCACGACGCGCGCGAAGCCGCCCTTGTGCAGCACGACGTCGTTGAGCGCGATCCACTGCTGCCGCTCGACGCCTTTCGTGTCGAAGACGCGCGCCTCGAGCGCCATGCGCGATTCGGCGACGAAGTCCTGCCGGGCGAAGCGCATCAACGCGTTCGACAGCTGGTCCGCGTTGCAGCAAGTCAAGAAGCCGAGCCGCCCGAGATTGATGCCCAGGATCGGTACGCCGTACGGAGAGATGATGCGCGCCCCGCGCAGGAGCGTGCCGTCGCCGCCAAGCGTGAGCAGCGCGTCAAGAATGCTGGGATCGTCGAGCCGGCGGCCGCCGTTCGCGACCTCGAACAATTCCTGCTCGTAGTGCAGCTCGAGCCCGAGGGCGGGCGCGAGCTCCTGGAGCGTCCCGAGCACCGCGGGAAGCTCGTCGTACCCTCGGTGTCCGACGACGCCGAGGCGGATCACTCCGCCATCGCCTCAGTCTCGAACAGCGCCCGTACTCGACTGGCGATCCCCGTCGCGTCCAGCCCGCACATGGCGAGCTGCCGCGCGCGCGGCGCCGCATGGATCACTCGATCCGGCACACCCTGAACCGCAACGCGAACCGACGCGTCGTACCGTCCGATCACCGCCGACATGTACGCGCCGAAGCCGTTGACGACCGTTCCCTCTTCGACGACGAGAATCTGCTTGTGCTCGGCCAGCACCGCCGCGAGCGTGACCTCGTCGTACGGCTTCAGGAATCGGCAGTTCACCACCGTGACGCTCAAGCCTTCCGCTCCCAACGCGTCCGCGGCGGCGACCGACGGCAGCACCATGGTGCCGACCGCGAGAATCGCGACGTCCGATCCACGCCGAACGACTTCCCACGTGCCGTACGGCACCGGCTCGACCGTCGACAGCGCGCCGGGCTTGTCGGGAGACGCGTCGCGCGGATACCGGATGCAGAACGGACCGTAGCGATGCGCGGCGGCAGTCCGCATCAATCCAATCATCTCCGTGCCGTTCTTCGGCGCGGTCACCGTCATCTGTGGCACGGCGAGCATGTAGGCGATGTCGTACAGCCCCATGTGCGTTTCGCCGTCTTCGCCCACGAGCCCCGCGCGGTCCATGCAGAATACCACGGGCAGCGACTGAATCGCCACGTCGTGGATGATGTTGTCGTACGCACGCTGCAGGAACGTGGAGTAGATCGCGACGAACGGCTGGACGCCGCGCGTCGCGAGTCCCGCCGCGAAGGTGACCGCATGTCCCTCGGCGATGCCGACGTCGAAGAAGCGCTTCGGATGCGCCTTCGCGAACAGGTCGGTGCTCGTGCCGCTCGGCATCGCCGCGGTGATCGCGACGACGTCCTTGTCCTCCGTCGCCAGCTCGACGAGCGCCGCCCCGAAGACCTTCTGATAACTCGGGTTCGCGTTGGACTGCTTGAGCTGCGCGCCCGTGGCGGGATCGTGCCCCGGCGGAAGCGCGTGCCATTTCTCGCCGCTCTTCTCACCGGCGGGAAATCCTTTTCCCTTCTTCGTGATGACGTGAACGAGGCGCGGGCCCTTCATGCCGCGGACGGCCTCGAACGTGTCGAGCATGCCGTTGATGTCGTGCCCGTCGATCGGACCGAAATACCGGAAGCCGAGCTCCTCGAACAGCACGCCCGGCGTCAGGAACGTCTTGACGCTCTCTTCCCACTTCCGAACCAGGCTGCCCATCGACGACAACGGTCCGGGCGCGTGATCCACCAGCTCGCCGATCGCCGAGCGCACGCGATTGTAGAGCGAGTTGCGCTGAATGGACGTGAGGTACTTCGACATCGCGCCGACGTTGGGCGCGATCGACATTTCGTTGTCGTTGAGCACGACGACGATGTTGCGGTCCGAGTGCCCGGCGTTGTTCAGTCCTTCGTACGCGAGACCGGAGGTCAGCGCGCCGTCGCCGAGGACGGCGACGACCTTGAAGTCCTCGCCACGGACGTCGCGGCCCGCGGCGATGCCGAGCGCGGCGGAGATGGCCGTCGCGGCGTGGCCCGCGCCGAAGGCGTCGTACTCGCTCTCGGTTCGTTTGAGAAACCCGGAGATGCCGCCTTCCTGGCGCAGCGTCTCGAACTGGCTATTGCGACCGGTCAGCAGCTTGTGGGGATAGCCCTGGTGGCCGACGTCCCAGACGAGCTGGTCGCGGGGCGTGTCGAACACGTAGTGCAGCGCGATCGTCAGCTCCACGACACCCAGTCCCGCACCGATGTGTCCGCCGGTTCGCGAACAGACGTCGATCAGTCGCGCCCGCAGCTCGGTGGCGAGCACGTGAAGATCGTCGCGAGTGAGTCCGCGAAGGTCGGCCGGAGACGCGATTCGATCGAGAAGTGTCATGCTCGACTGTGGGTCACCCTGTCATCCCGAGTCCCGCGAGGCCTACCCTGAGGAGCGACGTAGGGGATCTGCGGTCCCCCCTGAAAGCTAGCGACCCTCTAGGACTCACGCTCTATCACAAACCGAGCTAGCGCATCGAGTTCCGTGGACAGAAGCCCTGCCGCCCGAAGCGCCGCGCACCCCTCGGACACGAGCGCCGCGGCTCGCTCGGTTGCGCCGGTAACCCCAAGCAGGGCCGGGTAGGTGCTCTTCTTCAGATCCAGGTCGCGCCCGGCCGGCTTGCCGAGGCGGTCCGACGTCGCCGTGACGTCGAGGACGTCATCGGCGATCTGAAAGGCGAGCCCGATCGCGTCGCCGAACGTGCCGAGCGCTTCTACTTCCGACGGAGAAGCCTGGGCGGCGATGCCGCCGATGACGACCGCGGCACGAATGAGGGCACCCGTCTTGGCTCGATGAATCCGTTCGAGATCCGTCAGATCCAGTGGTCGATCCTCGCCTTCCAGGTCGAGCAGCTGGCCGCCGATCATGCCGCCGGCGCCCGACGCCCGCATCAACTCGGCGACAACGGCGCCACATGACGTTGCCGCGAGTCCCAATCTTTCCGCCGCGTTCAGCGCGGCGCGCGCAGCCAGCGGAACCATGGCCACACCGGCCGCGGTTGCGACGGAAACCCCATAGGCGCGATGCACCGTCGGCCGGCCGCGGCGGAGGTCGTCGTCGTCCATGCACGGCAGGTCGTCGTGGACGAGCGAATAGGCGTGTACGACCTCGACCGCCGCGGCGAGCGGGCTCGCATCACCAGAGCCGCCGGCGGTTCGGTATGCCGCGAGCACGAGGAGTCCGCGCAAGCGCTTCCCGCCGCCGAGCAAACTGTAGCGCACGGCGTCCCCTGTCCGTCCGCCGAGCGACGGCCCAAGCTCGCCCGAGAGCGATTCGAGCGCGCGGTCAATGGCGGCGCGATCGGCCGACCAGTTGACCATCGTCGCGCTACTCACGCGTTACTCACGGGGCTCGATGACGTCGAACGTGCCGTTGGCGCGCTCCGCGAGCTGTTGCACGCGCGTCTCCGCTTTCGTGAGCTCTTCGGCGGCGGCGCGCAGCTGCTCGACGCCTTCCTCGAACAGCTCCAGGGCGCGCGCGAGCTCGAGCTCACCGCTCTCGAGCTGTTGGGCAATCGCCTCGAGTCGCGCCAGTCGAGCCTCGAACTTCACTCGGCCTCCACGTCGGGGCGGACGCGCGCCGGAACGACGCCGTCGCGGACGACCAGCTCGAACGGCATATCCGGCCGGAACGCCGTCGCGTCGCTCAGTGTCGCGCCCTTCTCGTCGCGCGCGACGGCGTAGCCGCGCGCCAGCGTGGCGAGCGGGCTCAGCGCATGCAATCGGCCAGCGACGTCCTGCAGCTCGCCGCGTCGTCGTTGCGCCAGCTCCGCGCTGGCCGCGACCACGTCGCGCTCGATGTGGCGCAGCTCGTCCGCTTCGCCTCGGACCAGCGCCCGCGCCGCGGCGGACATGCGCAATGAGACTTTTCTCAATTCGTTCCGGAGCTCGCCGCGAGACCGGGTGGCCGCCTCGGCGGCGGCCGACGGCGTCGGCGCGCGCATGTCGGCGACGAGGTCGCAGATCGACATGTCCACCTCGTGGCCGACCGCGGAAATCGTCGGCACCGTGCACGCCGCCACGGCGCGCGCGACGCGCTCGTCGTTGAACGCCCACAGATCTTCGCGACCGCCGCCGCCACGCCCGACGATGACGAGATCGGCTTTGCCCCACCGGTTCACCCGATCCATCGCCGCGCAGAGCTCGAGCACGGCGCCGTCGCCCTGGACTTTCGCAGGCACGACGACGAGCCGCACGTTCGCGGCGCGGCGCCGCATCACGGCCACGATGTCGTGCAGGGCGGCGCCGTCGAGACTCGTGACGACGGCGATCACTCGCGGAAAACGCGGCAGCGGGCGCTTGCGCTCCGGCCGGAGCAGGCCGTCGGCCTCGAGCCGGGCGCGCGTTCGCTCGAGCGCTTTCTGACGGAGGCCGTCGCCTTCGGCGTCGATGCGCAACACGGTGAACTGCATCTCGCCGCGCGCCGCATACACCGTCAGCCGTCCGAACGCCACGACCTGCATGCCGTCGTCTGGCGACGCGGGCACGCCGCGCTGGTCGCGGCTCCAGACGACGCATTTGATCTGCGCCGTTCGGTCGCGAAGCGTGAAGTACCAGTGGCCGTTGCGGTGCGCCTTGAAGTCGCTGACCTCGCCGCGCACCCACAGCGGAATGAACGCGCCCTCGATGACGTCGCGCGCTGCCTGCGAGAGCATCGACACCGTGACGGCCGACTGCGCCGTCTCGCCCGGGTAGGCGTCGACCCGCTCGGGCTCCGCCGGTGGCGCGGCCCGTCGCGCCTTCGGCGCGCGCGGTGCGGGCGGAGGCGTTGGCGGCGGGTCGGGCGCGAAAAGATCCAGGTCCGATTCGCCGCGCGATGCGCGACGGGGCGTCATCGGATCGACTGCTCCGCCGCGCGAACCGTGTTGGCCATCAGCATGGCGATCGTCATCTTCCCCACGCCGCCGGGAACGGGCGTGATCCGGGACGCAATCTCTTTCACCGCCTCGAAGTCGACGTCGCCGACGAGTCTCGTGCCGCTCTTCTTGGTCGCATCGGGAATGCGGTTCATGCCGACGTCCACCACGACCGCGCCGGGCTTCACCATGTCCGCCGTGATCATCCGCGCGCGACCGACCGCCGCGATGAGAATGTCGGCCCGCCGCGCGTGCGCCGCGAGGTCTCGCGACCGGCTGTGGCACACGGTGACCGTCGAGTCGATCCCGGGCTGCACCATGAGCGCCGCCATCGGCTTGCCGACGATGTTGCTGCGGCCGACGATCACGCAGTCGGCGCCGGCAGTCGGCACGCCGTACGCCTGCAGCATGTAGAGCACGCCGGCGGGTGTGCACGGCGCGAACCCGTCCTTCTCGCCGATCAACAGCTTCCCGACGTTCACGGGATGGAATCCGTCGACGTCCTTGTCGGGACGAATTCGACGCAGCACGGTCTCCGGGTCCATGTGCTTGGGCAGTGGCATTTGTACCAGGATGCCGTGGACCTTCGGGTCGTCGTTCAGCCGGTCGATGATGTCGATCAGCTCCTGCTGCGAGATGTCCGCGGGCCGGCGGATCGTCTCACCGTGCATGCCGAGCTCGTTCGACGTGCGCTCCTTGCTGCCGACGTAGACCGCGCTCGCGGGATCGTCGCCCACGAGCACGACCGACAACCCGGGCGTGATGCCGCGCGCCTCGAGCGCGGCCACTCGTATGGCCACCTCGCTCTGCACTCGCGCGGCGACTTTCACGCCGTCGAGGAGTTTGTCGCCGGACGAAGCCAACTCCGGCGTTTCGACTCGGACGCCGGCGCTAGCGGGCAAAGTCCACCGCCCGCGTCTCGCGAATCAACACGACCTTGATCTGTCCCGGATATTGGAGCTCCGCCTCGATGCGCCGCGCGATCTCCTCGGCCATCGACGTCATGCGCACGTCATCCACGTCGTCCGGCGTGACGATGACGCGAACTTCGCGCCCCGCCTGAATCGCGAACACCTTTTCGACGCCCTTGTAGCTCGACGCGATCCGCTCGATGCCCTCGAGCCGTTTGACGTAGGTCTCGAACGCCTCGCGGCGCGCGCCGGGCCTCGAGCCCGAGATCGCGTCCGCCGCCTGCACTAGCACCGACACCTCGGTCTCGTGCGGCACGTCGTCGTGGTGCGCGGCGATGCAGTTCACCACCAGCGGGTTCTCGCCGTACTTCGTCGCGACCTCGACGCCGAGCTGGACGTGCGTGCCTTCGTGCTCGTGCGTCAGCACCTTGCCGACATCGTGCAGGAGCGCGCCGCGGCGGGCCATGTTCACGTCCAAGCCGAGCTCCGTTGCCATGATCCCGGCGAGCCACGCGACTTCCTTCGAGTGCTGCAGGATGTTCTGGCCGTAGCTGGTCCGCCACCGCATTCGGCCGACGAGCTTGATCAGCTCGGGATGCAGCCCATGCACGCCGGCGTCGTAGGCCGCCTGCTCGCCCGTCTCGACGATCTGCGTGTCGACTTCCTTCCGCGACTTGTTGACGACTTCTTCGATGCGGCCGGGGTGAATGCGCCCGTCGGACACGAGCTTTTCCAGCGCCAGGCGCGCCACTTCGCGGCGGACCGGATCGAAGCACGAGACGACGACCGTGTCCGGCGTGTCGTCGATGATGACGTCGACGCCCGTCGCGAGCTCGAACGCGCGAATGTTTCGGCCTTCGCGCCCGATGATGCGCCCTTTCATTTCGTCATTGGGCAGTGACACGGCGGATACAGTGCTTTCCGCCGTGTGCTCCGCGGCGATGCGCTGCACGGCGAGCGCCACGATCTTCTTGGCCTCGCGCTCCGCGTTTCGCTTGGCGGTCTCTCGAATCTCACGCACGCGATTGGCCGCGTCCGCCATGGCTTCGTCTTCCATGCGGCGCATGAGCTCGTTCTTGGCGTCCTGCGCCGACATGCCCGCCATCTGTTCCAGGCGGCGACGCTCGTCCGCGACGAGCTTCTCGAGCTCCTGTTCCCGATCCGCGACCGACTTTTCTCGGCGGCCGAAATCACTGGCGCGGCGGCCAAGCTCTTTGTCGCGCTGGTCCAGCACCTCGAACTTCCGATCGAGCACGTTTTCCCGCTCGATGATGCGTCGTTCCTCGCGTTCGACCTCTTCGCGCCGGCCGCGCACGTCTCTCTCGAAATTCTCGCGAAGCTTGATCAGTTCTTCCTTTCCAGAAACGACGGCGCTCTTGCGAAGGTTCTCTGCTTCCCGCTCGGCGTCGCCGATGATTCGCTTGGAGGTCTCCTCAGCTGTGGCCTTGGCGGTGGCCTGCCGATCCCGTTCGGTCTGGCCGCCGACCTTACGACCGAAAATAAAAAGTGCCGGCGAGGCGAGGACGAGAATGCCAAGCACGGCATAAAGAACGGTCACGGTCATATGTATCTATGCTCCACCGCGGCTTGGCGCCGCAGGACAGGGAGGACTGCGGCTCTCCCGAGCGCATCTATAGTCGTCACTCCGGCGACACGCCGACGAAGGGCGTGAGGCGGGCAGCTTCTAACTACAGCGCGCGCAGCAACCTACGGGTGAGCTTGGCAACGCCGCTAAGGTATTCGACGCTACAGGAAAAGGCAATGAAGGTGGGGGGAACGACGGAACGTAGAAGGAACGAGGAGCGGGGCTGTCAGCTCGGGAGCTGATAGCTACTAGCTACGGCGACACCCTCCGGACGCCACGAAGCCCCGACCACCGACGTCAGTGCAACCGCGTTCCCGCAGTCGGGCTCGCCCTGCTCTCACGAGTGGCGTCCGGGTGCAGTGAGGCTAGCCGCTGTCGGCTTCAAAGCTGTCAGCCCCCCTCCTCGTGTTCTCTCAGTTCCGTCGTTTACTGTTGCGCCGGATACGACCCAGATATCCGCTTCGACGGCGGCAGGAGCGGCCGGACGTAGTCACTGAGGTTGCTGATCGATTCGTTCATCGCGGCCAGCGTCGTCTTCGACTCGAAGAGCTCTCCGGTGATCTGCAACGCGGCGAGCACCACTGCCCGGTTCGTCTCCATCACGCCGGCCGCCATCACCGCGCGGATCGCCTGGTCGAGGTACTGCGCGATCGCGCGCGCCTGTTCCGGAGGCGAGTCGCTTCGGACTGCGTACTCCTCGTTCAGGATCGTGACCCGGAGTGTGTGCTTCTTGGTGGTCACCGCTCGCCTCCTTGAGCCTGTTGTCGCAGGAATCGAACGCGATCGAGCATCTGCTTGGTGCGCACCGTCGCGGCGTCCAGCTTTCCCTGGAGCCGCTCGTTGTCCTGCTCCAGCCGATTCACGCGCGCGGCGAGCTCGAGGTTGGCGGATCCGCCTTCCTGGGACTCGACCTCCTTGAGCCGAGCCTCCGCGATCAGGGCGCGGCGACGGAACGACGCGAGATCGTCGGCCAAATGGCGGACCAGCGTGTGCAGCTCGTTCAGCGGACGAAGTTCAGCTTGTGCGTTGTCGGACATTGAGCTCGTCGGCGAGGGCTCTCAGGATGTCGGATCGGCGCGCTTCGATCTCACGGTCCCGTAGAGTGCGCTCGGCGTGACGGAAGGTCAACCTCCACGCGAGGCTCTGGTGGCCAGGTTCAACTCCGTGGCCAACATAGCGGTCGAAGAGTTCCACGCGTTCGAGGAGCCGTCCGGACACCCGCTTCATTACGTCCTCGACCTGATTCGCGCGGACATTGTCAGGCACGAGCAGCGCGAGGTCGAACTCCGATGCCGGGGTCGTGGGCAGTGGCTTGTAGGCGGTTGCCCGCAGTGCCGGGCGCGGCGAAGGACGGTGCGCGGACGTACCAGGCGGCGCGACCTGCTCGGAATCCATGGCGCCGAGTGACAGCTCGACGCCGAACGCCGGCGCCGCCCACACGGGCGCGTCGAGAGCGAGGCGACGCACGGTGCCGATCGAACTCTCATCGACCCGCACCTCCCAGAGGTTGCCCGACGTGCCGTCTCGGAGCTCGATCTTGCCTTCGGGATATGCGGCGCGCGCGGTCCGCTCGGCCAGCGCCTTTGCGTCCCACGGATCGTACGACGCCCAGGCGTCGAACTCCGGGGACTTGGGGTCGGTGAAGTGCGGCGGTTGTCGCCGCCCCATGACGAGCACGCCCACTCTGAGCTCCTCGTACGGCAGCTCGGCCGGCGACCTGGGCACGAACACTGAACCGATCTCGAACAGGCGGATGTTCCCCTGCATGCGCGCGAGGTTGTACTCGGCGCGCCGAGACAGCGTGTCGAGGATTTCGCGTCGCAGATACGCCTCGGCTTCGGACAACGGATTCGACACGCGTACGAAGCCCTCGCCGCCAACGACGAACGGCAGCGGGCGCGCCTCGAGCAGTCCGGCGCCGACGAGCGTCTCCCGCACCCGGCTCGTGAGCAGCCACTGCGGATCGTCGCCGACAGTCGTCGGACGGAACGAGCGCAGCTCGATCGGAAAGCTGTCGTAGCCACGCAGCCGCGCGACCTCCTCGATCAGATCGACTTCCGCCGTGACGTCGCCACGCCAGGTCGGTACCGTGACTCGAACGTCGTCGTCGACGCGGACGGGATCGAACCCGATGCTGCCAAGAAGCGATTCGATCTCGTCGGTGCCAAGCGTTTCGCCGAGGAGCATGGCGACGCGCTGGGTCCGAAGCGTGATCGTCTTCGTCTCGTCCGGCTCGTACGCGAGATCGACCGCCGGCCCCTCGATTCGTCCACCGGCAAGGAGCGTGATGAGGTTCGCCACTCGCTCCAGCGCACGCGGCGCGATCGCGAGGTCGACCCCGCGCTCGAACCGGTAGCTCGCGTCGCTGGAGAGTCCGAGCGCTCGCCGCGCATCGCGAATGCGGCGCGGGTTGAAGTTCGCGACCTCGAGAAAGAGGTCGGTCGTCGCGTCGGTCACTTCGCTGTCGCGGCCGCCCATGACGCCGGCGACGGCCTGCGGGCGCATCGCGTCGGCGATGACGATCATGTCGTCGCGAAGCGTGCGCTCGGTCCCATCGAGTGTCGTGATCTTCTCTCCGACGGCCGCGCGACGAACGATGATGCTCGAGCCCGCGAGCTTGGCGAGATCGAACGCGTGCGTCGGTTGGCCGAGCTCGTGGAGCAGGTAGTTGCTCGCGTCGACGACGTTGTTGATCGACCGCGAGCCGACGGCCTCGAGGCGTCGCACGAGCCACTCCGGGCTGGGGCCGACCGTCACGCCGCGGATCACCACGCCCATGAACCGGCGAACGAGGTCGCGTTCGGCGATGCGGACGTGCACGGGGCCGGCGTCCGCGGACTCGGAGGCGGTCACCGCCGCCGGAGCGTCGAACGACAGTCCATCGATCACGGGCAGCGAGAAGGGCTTGCGCGTGATGGCCGCGACATCGCGCGCGACGCCCAGGTGCGACAGGAGATCGGGGCGGTTTGCGCCGACGTCGACGACCAGCCGCAGATCGCCGAACGAGAGCGCGCTGAGGAGCGGCGTTCCAGGCGGGACGTCGACGTCGAGCTCCATGATCCCATCCTGCTCCTGCCCGAGCGCGAGCTCGCGCGCGGAGCACAGCATGCCGTCGGAGATCGCGCCGCGAATCTTTCGCTTCTGCAGCTTGAGACCGCCGGGCAGCGTCACGCCCGATTTCGCGAACGGGATACATCTTGCCCGCGGTGACGTTCGGCGCTCCGCACACGACGTCGAGGAGCGTCCCGGTGCCGGCGTCCACCTTGGTGACGTGCAGGTGATCGGAGTCGGGGTGCGGCGCCTCTTCGACGACGCGCGCGATGACGATCGGCGAGAGATCCTGGCGCAGCGCGACGAGCTCGTCGACCGTGGCGATGTGAGCCGTGATCAGCTCGCGCAGCTCCTTCGCCGACTGCTCGATCGGGACGAAAGCGCGCAGCCACTCGTAGGAGACGTTCATTCGCCCGCTCCGGCCGGGGCCCCGGCGATCTGCTCGAGGAACCGGACGTCGGAATCGTAGAGAATTCTGATATCAGGAATCTTGTAGCGGCTGATGGCCATACGCGCCGGTCCCATGCCGAACGCCCAGCCGCTATACCGTTCGCTGTCGATGCCGGCGGCCTCGAGCACGCGTGGATGCACCATGCCCGAGCCGAGCATCTCGATCCAGCCGGTGCCTTTGCACACGGCGCAGCCCGAGCCGCCGCAGACGCCGCACTGCACGTCCATTTCGGCCGAGGGCTCGGTGAAGGGGAAGAACGAGGGACGGAAGCGCGTGCGCGCGGCGCCGAAGAAGCGCACGGCGAACGCGTTGAGCGTGGACTTGAGGTCCACGAAGCTGATCCCTTCGTCGACCGAGAGGCCCTCCATCTGCATGAAGACGGGCGCGTGCGACGCGTCGAAGAAATCGCGGCGGTAGGCGTAGCCCGGGATGAGGACTCGAATCGGCGGCGCGTACTTCTGGAGCGTGCGGATCTGCACGGGCGACGTATGGGTCCGGAGCAGTCCTTCGCCCTCGAGATAGAGCGTATCGTGGACGTCGAGCGCGGGGTGATTCGGCGGGAAGTTGAGCGCGCCGAAGTTGTACCATTCGCTCTCCACGTCCGGGCCGAGCGCGACGGTGAACCCGAGATCGCGGAAGATGTCGACGATCTCCTCGATGACGAGCGTGACCGGGTGCTTGGCGCCCTGCCACCACCGCCGCGCGGGAAGCGAACCGTCCTCCGTCTGTCCGACGACGGCCCGGCCGATGGCGGATTTGCGCTCGCCATGGAGCGCGTCGAGCCGCGTGCGTACCTCGTTGAAGCGCTTGCCGGCGGCGGGCTTGTCTTCCTTCGCGATGCCGCGCAGCGCTTCCTGCAGCGCTTTCACGCGGCCCTGCCGGTCGCCGAGGTATGCGATCCGGGCCGTCTCGAGCGCCTCGGCGTCGCCCGCGGTTTGGATCGCGGCCGCGCCGTCTCGGTCGACGGCGTCTGCTTCCGTCAGAAAATCCTGAAGCGTCATGCTCTCGTGTGAGGTTCGTTCCGTGGGAAAAAGAACGGCGGCAGTACGACCGAGGTCGCGCTGCCGCCGCCGAGCCTATCCGGGTCGATCCGCGTCCGCTTCTCTTCCCGCTTCCCGTTACGCAGCGTTCAGCGCCGACCGCGCTTTCTCGGCGAGCGCCGTAAACGCGGCGGGATCGTGGACGGCGAGATCCGCGAGGATTTTGCGGTTGACTTCGATCCCGGCGAGCTTGAGCCCGTTGATGAACGTGTTGTAGTTCATGTCGTGCTGGTGGGCGCCCGCGTTGATGCGGGTGATCCAGAGGCGGCGGAAATCGCGTTTCTTGTTCTTGCGATCGCGGTACGCGTACTTCCATCCGCGTTCGACGGTCTCCTTGGCGGGCCCCCACAACTTGCTGCGGGCGCCAAAGGCGCCGCGCGCGGCCTTCATGATCTGCTTTTTCCGCTTCAGGCGCGGAACGTTCGATACGGCACGAGGCATAGTCGGTCTCCTTAGGCCAGCAGCAGGCGCTTGACCCGCTTGGTGTCACCGGTGGTCGCGACGATGCCGGCCTGACGGAGGCGGCGCTTTCGCTTCGAGGTCTTCTTGGTCAGGATGTGGCTCTTGAACGCCTTGTAGCGGCGCACTTTCCCTGAGCCGGTCACCTTGAAGCGCTTGCTGGCGCCCTTGTGACGTTTGACTTTTGGCATATGAAATCTCAGAGTGGAGGGCTTCCGGATCCGACGGCTGCTCCCGAGGGACCCCGGCGGCCTGAACGTGCTATTTCGGCGCGAGAATCATGGTCATGGACTTGCCTTCCAGGCGTCCCGCGCTTTCGATCTTCCCGATGTCCGCGAGGGCCGTCGCGACGCGTTCGAGAACGGCTTGGCCGAGCTCGGGGTGCGCCACTTGGCGGCCGCGGAACATCATGGTCACCTTCACCTTGTTCTTCTCTTCGAGGAACCGGCGCGCGTGCCGTGTCTTCGTGTCGAAGTCGTGATCGTCGATGCCGGGGCGGTACTTCACCTCCTTCAGCTCGATCACATGCTGTTTCTTCTTCGCGATTCGCGCTTGCTTCGCCATCTCGAACTTGTACTTCCCGTAGTCCATGATGCGAACGACGGGGGGGCGAGCAGTGGCGGCGACTTCAACGAGATCCAGGCCCTGGTCTTCCGCCATTCGGAGGGCGGCGTCGACTTCGAGGATGCCTAGCTGGGAACCGTCGGCCCCGATGACACGGACTGGACTGATGCGAATCTGACGGTTGACGCGAACGCGCTTGGTAGTGTCCTGAATACGCAAATCCTCATGAGAGAGCACAAAAAAAGCGGACCTCTGGGGAGAGTCCGCAACGGCCGCGCCAATCCCCACGAGCGGGACGGCCGGCTGAGTATGGACTCCTGCAGCACGCCTCGCGATCGAGCGAGGGCCAGAGGGTGGGACCGCGCTTCCGGTCCGCTTCACAAGTTGTCGGCTAAACCTAGGTCGATCAGGAGGTTAGGTCAAGTGGAACGACGGCCGGCCGGATGGCGATGGTCGCAAGGGGAGGGACTCTAGTCGTCAGGAACGGTCGTCAGGCGTCAGTCGCGCCGTTTCGACCGTCGCCTGACGACTGACTCTGACGACTACATCACCCCACTCCGCGAGATCTCAGTCATCAGTCGAGTACGCTGCCAGCCCTAGCCGCGGACTCGAAAGGCCTTTCCGTCGTGCTCGATCTTCGACCAGGCGGTACTGGCATCGTGCTCGAAGACGACGAGCCAGTCCTCGTCCGCCGCCCGCCGCAGGATCCGGCGCTTGGTCTCGAGTGTCACGAGGGGCTCGACGTCGTAGCCCATGATCCAGGCCAGCGGCAGGTGTGCCACCGTCGGCGCGAGGTCGGCGATAAAGAACGCCTTCTCGCCGTCCGACTCGATCAATAGGCCCTGATGGTGCGGCGTGTGCCCGGGCGTCGGAATGCCACGAATGCCCGGCACGATCTCCTGCTCACCCTCGAGGAAATCCACCAGGCCGGCCTCGGCAAGCGGCACGAAGTTGTGGCGAAAGTAGCTCGCCGCGGTGCGCTCGTTCGTGTGCGTGGCATACTCATATTCCCCGCGCTGCATCACATAACGCGCGTTGGGAAGCGCCGGGCGCGTACCGCTGGCGTCCTTGATCGTGTTGCCGCCGGCGTGATCGAAGTGCAGATGGCTGTTGATGACGAGGCTGACATCGCTCGGCTCGAAGCCCGCGGCGCGAATCCCGTCCTCGAGGCGCGTCGGACTGCCCGCGTTCTCGACGCCGTAGATGTCGTAGAACTTCGGATCTTCCTTGTTGCCCGCGCCGGTATCGATGAGAATGAGCCCGACGTCGTGCTCGATCAGCAGACAGCGCATGCCGAGCTGAATGCGGTTGCGCTCGTCGGCGGGAATGCGCTTCTCCCAGAGCGGTTTGGGAACGACGCCGAACATCGCGCCGCCGTCGAGCTTCTGGCCGCCGGCCTGAATCGCGTGCATGCGGAGTCGTCCAAGCGTGCGCGACTCCACGAGGGGTTGAGGGATCATGCCCAGCTGTCGTCCGATGCGGAATGTGGAAGTGCCGGAGGACGCCGGCGTCGCCGCCGTGATGTGCGCTGCGCGAGGATGCGCTGCACGTCCTGGAGGGTGGTGCATCCGCGCGCGCGCGCGGCCTTGAGCAATCGCAGGAAAACCTGCGCGGTGGCGACCGCGTCGCCGCCGGCGCGGTGGCGTGCCGTGATCTCGATGCCGTAGTGGGCCGCGACGGCGTCGAGATTTCGGCGCCGGAGATTCGGCACGAGCCGCCGCAGCATGCGCACCGTGCACAGCGAGACGCCCTCGAGCCGCCGGCTCGTCGCGCGCTCGACCTCCGTCGAGATGAAACGCCAGTCGAAGGTCGCGTTGTGCGCGACGAAGACGTGCCCTTCAAGGACGCCGAGCAGTTGGTCGCAGATCTCGGCGAACGTGGGCGCGTGCCGGACCATCGCCGACGTGATGTTGGTGAGGGCCGTGATCTGCGGCGGAATCGGGCGCTCGGGATTGATCAGCGAATCGAAGACGGTCGTCGCGACGCCGCCCTGAACGAGCACGACGGCGATCTCCGTGATGCGGTCGCCGTGCGACGCGCGCGAGCCCGTGGCCTCGACGTCCACGACGACGAACGACTGCTTGCGCAAGTCCGTCGCGATGACGGGCGTGAACGTCTCGGTGATCGTTCCGCGCAGGCGCCAGCGGCCGTCGACGTCGCGCGCGAACTTCTGGTGGCCCGCGAACAGCGCGGCCGCCATGTGCTCGGCGACGTGGAGCGGCGCGCCGGGCAGCTGACAGACATACGAGATGAGCGATTGGGCGTCCGCGGGTCCCGACGAGAGAAAGTCGGCCGCGCGAGCGGTCAGCGGCGTTTCGGTAGCGGCGAGTGTCAGCGGCGCAGACACAGCAGATCCTTCGCTTCGCTCAGGATGACGGAAGGGTTGCTCAGGATGACGGAAGAGTCGCTCGGGATGACGGAAGAGTTTGCTCAGGATGACGGAAGAGTTGCTCAGGATTACCAGGGATCGTCGCGAAGAATGGGCATCGTCATGCAGCGCGGACCGCCGCCGGCGCGAACGAGCTCGGCGCCCTCGAAGGTGATCACGGCGCGTCCGGTGTCGGTGAGGCGCTCCTCGCCCGTGAGGAACGACGTCCCGCTGACGACACGAAACCCCATGCGCTGAAGCTCGTGCAGCGTCGCTTCGTTGCGCTGATACGAGAGGATGACCCCCGGACGCATCGCCACGAAGTTGCACCCCGACGCCCACTGCTCTCGGTCCTGCAACGTCCGTCGATCGCCGCCGCAAAACACCGGCTCGAGGGGCATGTCGCACGCCGCGAGCGCGGCGAAGATGTTGGGGCGCTCGTGGATGGTCGCCTCCCCCTTTCGCCAGTGCAGCACCGGGAGGCGCTCCGGGCCGATGAAGTGCGGCGGGTAGACGATGCAGAGCTCGCGGTCGATCTGCGTGAAGATCATGTCGAGGTGAATCGCGTTGTGCTCTTTCGGCATGACGACGACGATCACGTCCTTCACCGGCGTCCGATCGAACAGAATCGACGCGATCTGGTCGATCGCCGACGGACTCGAACGCTCGCTGAAGCCGATGACCACGAGATCGCGCCGCAGCGGATGAATGTCGCCGCCTTCGACGGTGTAATTCACGCGCCGCTCCGACGCGCCGTCGTACAGAATGCCGCCGTTGGCGAGCGCGGGGTGATGCGTGAACAACGCTTTCATGATGATCGCTTCGGTCCAGCGGATCGCGTAGCGCATCGATCCGATGAGAACATGATCGTCGGCCACGATGCAGCTGTCGCGCGTGAAGAACATGTTCGGGAGCGCCGGCAGCACATAGCCGTATTCGTTGAGCGCTTTCGCGATCGGGCCGGGCGGCTCGTCGCGGCCCTCGATCAGCATCCGGACCAGCGCCGCGGCGTCGAGCTCGCTGATGTCGCGGGCGAGCGGCTCCGACGGGACGATGTCCATCGTCTCCCGGATGAGCAGGTCGCGCGCTTCGGCATTGGCGAGAATCTCCGCCAGCAGCGTGCGGACCTCGTACACCGTGGTGAAGCGCTCGAGGATCGCGATGAACCGCCGGTGCTCTCGTTGGGCGGACTCGGCCTCGATGATGTCGTCGTAGAGGTAGTCGGCCCGGTTGGACGGGGTGACCGCGAGGAGCTCGGGCCCCGGGGAATGAACGAGAACGCTGCGCAAGCGACCGATTTCCGACGTCACACGGGCGGGCATGGCGGCAAACTAACGACGCCCTTGCGGCTGGTGCAGCCAGACGCGCTCCCTTAACTTGTGAATGAATTCACAAGCCTCTGTCCGTGAAACGAATTGCAGACTCCACGGTCCGGCGTCTCTCGGCGTACCTCCGGTTTCTGGAGGATTTCGAGCAGCGCGGACTGACGACCATTTCGAGTGAAGAGCTGGCAAAGCGGGGCGGAACGACGTCGGCGCAGGTGCGGAAGGACCTGTCGTTTTTCGGCTCGTTCGGGAAGCGAGGGCTTGGCTATTCGGTGCCTGAGCTTGCCGGACGGCTGCGCGAGATTCTCGGCCTTGGCCGCGAGTGGCGGGTGATCATCGTCGGCGCGGGAAAGATCGGCGCCGCGCTCGCACAGTATCGCGGCTTCCGCCAACGCGGCTTCATCATCCTGGCCGCCTACGACATCAATCCGGAGAAGGTCGGCCGGAAGCTCGACGGCGTCGTCGTTCGCGACTTCGAGCAGATCGAGCGCGACATCGAGCGCGAACATCCGGACATCGTCGTGCTGACCGTGCCCGGCGATGAAGCGCAGGCCGTGCTCGATCGCGTCGTGAAAGCCGGCGTGAAGGCGATTCTCAATTTCGCGCCGACGCAACTTCAGGCACCGCCGGACGTTGCCGTGAAGTCGGTGAACATGGCGATGGAGCTCGAAGGTTTGAGTTTCGCGTTGACCAACCGGGATTGAACTACAGCTCGATCACGGAACGGCACGGTCACAAACCGACAGACACGGATCGGCGTAGACCCTCTTTGCTTTTTCCACGGCCGCACGGGATGCCACGCGTGACGTCCCCGAGCGCTTGTGAAAAGAAGACGCCGTTCGCTTTTCCGTGACGGTCAGTCCGTGTCAGTGCCGCTCCGTGATCGATCTGTTTCCGTCGACGCGATGGAGCTCGAAGGTTTGAGCTTCGCGTTGACCAATCGAGATTGAACTACAGCTCGATCACGGAACGGCACGGTCACAGACTGACGGGCACGGATCAGCGTAAAATCCTTGTTTTTCCCTGCGCTCGGGGTTGCGCCGCGCGACGTCCTGACCGTTTGTGAAAAAGAGGCAGTCGTTCGCTGTTCCGTGACGGTCCGTCTGTGTCAGTGCCGGTCCGTGATCGGGCTGTTCCGTCGAAAGACCGCGGCAAATTGCTCCGCCGAAAGCGTCTCAGGGCGCGCGCTCGGCTCGATCCCGCACGCGATGATCGCCGCATCGACCGCCTCGGCCGGCACGCCCCAGAGCGTTCTGAGAATTCGCTGCAGCTGCTTGCGCCGCATGCCGAAGACGTCCAGCACGAAGCGGCGAAAGTCGCGTTCCTCGTCCGCGGTGATCGCGGCAGTCGGCCGAGGATCGACGCGCACGACGGCGCTCTCCACTTTTGGCGGCGGCTGAAACGAGCCCGGCGCCACTCGGAAGAGCATTTTCGGAATCGCCACCGACTGCACGTTGACCGACAGCGCGCCGTACTCCTTCGATCCCGGCGCGGCCACGATGCGGTCGGCGACTTCGCGCTGCACCAGGTACACGGCGCGCTCGGGCCGCGGACGCTCGAGGGCATGGAAGAGAATCGGCGTCGTGATGTAGTACGGCACGTTGCCGACGAGGCGAAATGGCCCGCCGGCCACCTCGCCGAGTTTCACTGTCAGTACGTCGGCTTCCAGGATCGTGACCGATTCCCTTCCCGCGTATCGCTCGCGCAAGATCGCCGCGAGCGCCCGGTCGACCTCGATCGCGATGAGCCGGCCACATCGTGGTGCAAGCACCTCCGTGAGCCCGCCGCGGCCTGAACCGATCTCGATGACCGTTTCACTGCCGGTGAGCTCGAGCGCGTCGGCGATGCGCTCGAGGATGCGGCGATCGTTGAGGAAGTGCTGTCCGAGGCTCTTGCGGACGGGTGGGTTCTTCAACTGCGCACGAAAACCAGCGTGAGATCGTCGCGCCGCGGAGCTCCCTGGGTGTGCCGGTCCATCATCTCGACCACCTGATCCAGGATGGCCGACGGCGGCTCGTCGCGATGCGTTCGCACGGTCTGAAGAATGTTCTCCTCGCCGAGTCGGTCGCCGAGCCGGTTTCGCGCGTCGCTCACGCCGTCGGTGAAGAGCACGAGCAGATCGCGGCCGGCATTCCAGGCGTGCGTCACCGTCGCCGGCTTGCGCTCGTCCATGCCGAGCGGCGGATCGCTCGCGGCGAGTCGCTCGAAGTCCTTGTCTTCGGCGAGCAGGAACGCGTGCGGGTGCCCGGTGTTCGCGAACCGCATCTCCCCGGCCGACGGATCGATGACCGCGTAGAACGCCGAAATGAACATCTCGGTCATCTCGAGCTCGTCGCGCAACGTCGTCATCAGCGCGTGGAGCATCTCGCCGGGATCGGTCGTCGTCTGAGAATGGATCGCCGCGGCACTCATCGTCAGCGCCATGATCAGCGCCGCCTGGTAGCCGTGCCCCGAGACGTCGCCGATCATCACACCGGTCTTGCCGCCGCCGAGGCGGAAGAGATTGTAGAAATCCCCGCCGACGCTTTCGGCCGGCGCCACGCGCGCCGCGACGTCCGCTTCGGGCGCGACGACCGAGTTGTGCGGCAACAGCTTCATCTGCAGATCGTGCGCGAGCTGCATCTCGTGTGAGAGCCGTTGCTGATCGACCGACGCGCGCACGAGCCGTGTGTTCTGAATCGCCGTACCGATCTGCGTCGCGATGGCGGCGATGAGCTTCTGGTCGCCCGCCGAGAACGGCTGTCCCGAGCGCCGGTCCGACAGGTTCACGACGCCGAGTGGCTCGGCGCCGCGTGGGGCGGGCGCGGTCCACATGATCGGCACGGAGAGCATGGCGCCGCGGCGGTAGCTGGCCTCCTGCGGACAGAACATCTGATCGGCTTCGACGATCAACGGATGCTGCTCTCGAAAGACGCGCGCGCTGACGCTGCAGGCATCGTCGATCGTGATCGGCGGGACGGCGGCCGGGTCGACGCCCAGAGCGGCCACGGCGCGCAGGGTGTTCGTCGCGCGCTCGTAGACGAGCACGGACGCGCGGCGGGCGCCGACCGTCTCGGAGACCTCGCCCAGGATCGTCTTCGTCGCTTCATCGAGCGACACGGTGCGGCCGAGGATCTCGCTGATCGTGTAGAGGAGGTTGATCTCCTCGTAGCGCTCGGCGAGCTCGTTCGCGGCGTGCTCCACCTCGAGCGCGGACTGGAGGTATTGCGCGACGACCGGGAGCAGGAAGCTCATGTACCCGCGCAGATCGATGCCCGGGGTGTGACACGGCCCCAGGGCGAGCCAGGCACGGCGCGGCCCGACGACCGAGGCGACGATGACGTCGCCGCCTGGCGTGCTGACGGTGCGCGGACCGTCGGTGGCCGCGGGGAAGGTCGAGAGCACGGGAGCGTGCTCGGTGGATGCGTCGAGCACCGGCGGCGCGTCGCCGGTCTTCGGCTGGAGCCACACGCCGGCGTCGCACTGCGTCGCGTCGTGGAACGCGGCGAGCACCCGCGCGAGGTCGCTCATTCGCGATGGAGCGTCATGCGGACGACGCTGCCGCCGGGCGCGTCTCTGCGCTCGACGGTATCCATCAACTTGCGCATCAGGAACAGGCCGCGCCCTTCTTCGCGCTCGATGTTGTCCGGCGACGGCGCGACGCACGACGCTTCGACGTCGAAGCCTGGCCCTTCGTCCGCGATCTCGACGACGAGCCGCTCGTAGCGCACCTCGGCACGGACCCGAACGTGTTTCGCCGGGTCGTCGCGATTGCCGCGCAGGATGGCGTTGGAGACCGCCTCGGTGAGCGCGACCGGGACGTTGAGCCGGATCTGGCGAGCGGTGAACCCCATGACCTCGCATTCGCGGCGGACCAGCTCCACGACGCGTTCGATGAGGCGTGACGTCGCTCGGGATGTCGACTTCGACGACGCGAACCGCGTCGCCGCCGGACGGATCGTGTTCGTCTAGCGCTGCAGGCGGGGACATTCGTGAAGGATGAAGTCGCGGGCACCGACGACGACCGGTCGCGCGAACGCGCCGTGTCGCCGGTGCCCGTGCGAGTCGCTCACGCGATCGGGTGGCGGCGGTCAGAAGCTTTGCAATGCGCGATCGCGCGTGTCGGCGATCTGGAACAGGGTGTCGAGCTTCGTGAGCTCGAACAGCGTCTTGAGATCGTCGTTCAAGTTCGCGAGCCGGAGCTCGCCGCCCTGCTCGCGAATCTTCTTCGACAGCGAGACGAGGACGCCGAGGCCCGAGCTGTCGATGTAGCCCGTCTGGGAGAAATCGATGAGGAACTTGCTTCTCGCCGCGCTCGAGCTCATCGAGCACCTTCTGCTTGAGCTCCTGCCGGTTGCCCACGATCAGTTGGCCCTCCACATCGACCACGACCACCTCTGCCTCCTTCTTGATCGAGAAGCTCATGTCGTACTCTCCTCACGGGACGCGTTCGATGCCACCGGAGCGCCCTGCAGCGCTGTGATGGCAGCCACATTGATAATGTCTTCCACCACTGCACCGCGCGAGAGATCGCTGCACGGTCGACTGAGGCCCTGCACGATCGGACCGACGGCGCTCGCGCCGGCGAGCCGCTGCACCAACTTGTACGCGATGTTTCCAGCGTCGAGCGAAGGGAACACTAACACATTTGCCCGCCCCGCCACCGGACTGCCCGGGCGCCTTCCGGGAACCGACCAGGCCGGCGAGCGCTGCATCGCCTTGCAATTCTCCGTCCACGGCGAGGTGAGGCGCACGCGCGCGGACTTCGTCGACCGCGGCGCGCACCATGTCGACCGACGGTCCGGCGGCGCTCCCGCGCGTACTGAATGACAGGAACGCCACCAAGGGCTCGTCGCCGACGATGCGCACGCGGTCGGCGGCCGCGGCCATGGCGATATCGGCCAGCTGCGTTGCCGTGGGATACCGCACGACCGCACAGTCGGTGAAGGTCAGCACCTCAGGCTCGGTGCCGCGAAAGGGCGGCACCACCATGTAGAACGAGCTCGATACCGTCCGTACGTCGGCGGCGGGTCCGACCGTCCAGAGCGCGGCTTTGAGCACGTCGCCGGTCGTATGCACCGCGCCCGCGACGCAGCCATCCGCCTGCCCGTCAGCAACCAGCGCGTCGGCGAAGAAAAGCGGTGTGTGGAGAAGCTCGAGTGCGTCCGCCTTGGTGAGCTTTTCGCGCCGCCGCTCGAGAGACGCGATCCGCCGCCGGAACGGCGAAGCGGATCGGTCAGCCGGATCCCGCACGTCGACGCCCAGGGCAGCGAACCGCGGCGTGGGTCGCCGGCGCCGCGGGGTCGAGAATGGCGATCGGCCGCACGATGCCGCGCCGACGCCAACTCGACGATCGCCGCCTGGGTGCGCTCGTCGGCCGTTTCTGGAAACACGATCGACCGGCGGAGTGCGTCGCGGCGCGGGCCTGCACGTCCGCCAGAAACGTCATGTCTGCCGATAGCGCGCGCGCAGGGCCGTCTGCCACCGCCGGATGCACGAGGCTCGACAGATCGCCGCCGAAGCGGGCGATCTCGCGCACGAGGCTCGCGCTGATGTACGTCGTGTCGAGCGACGGCACCATGTACACCGTCTCGAGGCGCGGCGACAGGTGACGGTTCATGAGCGCCATCTGATACTCATATTCGAAATCGCTCACGGCGCGCAGCCCGCGGATCAGCAGGTTCGCGTTCTCGCGCGGCCGCGAAATCGACGAGCAGCCCGCTGAAGCTCTTCACGTCGACGCGCGACTCGCCGGCGACCGTGGCGCGAATGAGCTCGACGCGCTCCTCCACCGAGAACAGCGGCGTCTTGGCCGAGTTGGTGGCCACCGCCACGATCACGCGATCGACGAACTCCAGGCTGCGATGGATGAGGTCTTCGTGTCCGCGTGTGATCGGATCGAAGCTGCCCGCATAGATCGCTATGCGCACGGGAGGCGGTGGTGAGAGTGGTTCATCGATCGGACCAATAAAACGTGATCACGGTGTTTCCGTAACGCCGGCGGTCGCCGTCGCCGGGAAGCGTCTCGTTGCGCCCGTGCTCGATGCCCAGAACTCGGGCGAACGGCACGTCGAGCCAGAGTTCGGCGAGCGCGCCGCCTGGTCTGGCCGTATGGCGGGTCGGCGAACGCCACGTCGTACGCGTGCGCGCTCAAGCTGCTCGACGAAGCGCATCGCGTCCGCGCGCTGGATCACGGCCGCCGGACCCGGCGCCGAGCGACTCGGCGTTGGCGCGCAAGGACCGCGAGGCTCGCGGGCGCGATCTCGACGAAGTCCACGAGCGTCGGCGCCGCGCGAAAGCGCCTCGAGGCCGAGCGCGCCCGAGCCGGCGAACAGGTCGAGCACCTTCGCGCCGGCGAGCCACGGATTCACGATGCTCATCCAGGCTTCGCGAACGCGGTCGCCGGTGGGCCGCACCCGGTCGTCACGCGGCGCATCGAATCCGGCGGCCGCGCCAACGTCCCGCGACGATCCGCATATCCGGCTACACGCGAAAGTCGGCGAGCCGCGCCTGCAGCCGCGTCTCGCCCCGGTACTCGTCGAGCTCGAGGCGAAACGCGACGTCGATCGTCGCGCCGGCCTCGACCTCCGCGGCGCGCGGCGCCATGCCCCACCCCAGCGCGACGAGCTCGCGGCCGTTCGCCTTGAGCGCGAGCTTGAGGCCGTCCTTGCCGACGACTCGCGGCGGCGCGGCGACGGTCACGCCACGCGCCACGAAGAGCGGCGACGGATTCCCCATGCCGCACGGCTCCATGTAGCGGAGCAGCGTCTCGAGCTCGGCGTCGGCGCGATCGAACGGCAGCTCGAGATCGACGCGCAGCTCGGGCACGAGGTCGTCCTGCGTGAGCTGCGACGCGGCGACCTCGTTGAACCGCGCCGCGAACTCGGCCACGCGGTCCGCGCGGACGGTGACGCCGGCCGCCGACGCGATGCCCGCCGAACCGTGACAGCAGGTCGCGGCACTGCGAGAGTCCGGCGTGCAGATCGAACACACTGATCGACCGGCCCGAGCCCTTCCCTTCACCGCCCTCGAGCGCGACGAGCACCGTGGGCCGGCCGAACTCTTCGACGATGCGCGACGCGACGATGCCGATGACGCCCGGGTGCCACCCCTGTTCGGCGAGCACGATGCCGTACGTCGACGACAGATCCATCTGGAGCACGAGCTCGCGCGCGCGCTCGAGCGTCGCGCGGTCGATCTCCTGCCGCGTCGCGTTGAGCTCCTCGAGCTCCCGCGCGATCGGATTTGCAACGGTGTCGCTCTCGGCGAGCATCAGCTCGACGCCGCGCAGCGCGCTGCCGAGACGTCCGGCGGCGTTGAGGCGCGGCGCGAGAATGAACCCGATGCGGCCCGCGGTGAGCGCGCGTCCCTCGAGGCCCGCGGCGCGAACCATCGCGCGAACGCCGGCGCGTTTGGGATCGTTGAGGAGCTTGAGCCCGTAGCGCACCAGCACGCGGTTCTCTCCGCGCAGCGGCGCGACGTCGGCGACCGTCGCGAGCGCGACGAGGTCGAGCATCTTGAGAACGTCGTTCTCGTTGCCGCCGACGCGCTTTCGTGAGCGCCATCGCGAGCTTGAACGCGACGCCGACGGCGGCGAGATCCTTGTCGGGCGACGGACAGCCCGGCCGTTTCGGATTCAGCACCGCGAACGCGCTGGGCAGCGGTCCACCGGGCAAATGGTGGTCGGTGACGATCACGTCGATCCCCGACGCTTGCAGGTCCGCGATCGGCGCATGCGCGCTCGTTCCGCAGTCGCAGGTCACGACCAGCGTGGCGCCGGCGGCCTTCGCGGCGCGCACGCCCGCCGCGCTCAGGTCGTAGCCGTCCGTGAGACGATGCGGAATGAACGGCACCGCCGTGCCACCGAGCGTGCGCAGCGTGCGCACCATCAGCGTGGTGGAACAGATGCCGTCGACGTCGTAGTCGCCGTGAACGAGAATCGTCTCACGGGCGCGCACCGCTCGCGACAGACGCTCGACGGCACGATCGAAATCGGCCAGGCTTTCCGGCTCGTGCAGATGGTCGAGCCGCGGGCGAAGGAATGCCTTCGCGTCATCGGGCTCGCCCAATCCGCGCGAGGCGAGCAGGCGGCAAATGGCCCACGGCAGATGCAATTCCTGCTGCAGCCGCTCGACCGCCGCAGCATCCGGCTCGGGCGGAAGAAGCCAGCGCGCCCGCGGGCGGTCGCTCACGGCAGTGGAAGTCACGCGCGAAAGCTAGATAGCGCCTCTCCCCCCAACAACCATCAATCCACCGCGTACAACATCACTCCACAGCCTTCGCAGATCTCGGTCGCGCCCGAGCCGCTCATCTGACTGCGGCGCTGCAGCGGAATCATGGTGTCGCAGTGGCCGCACGAGTGACCGCGAAGCGGGAACACGGCGTGCACGCGCTTGCGCGAGCGAATGCGGTCGTAGCGGGACAAGAGACTTCGCGGAACCTGCTTGGCCTTTTCCTCGCGGGTGCGACGGGCGCTCGTCAGATCGTCCTCCAGCGCCTTCTTGTCGACGGAGAGTGAGTCACGCGCCTGGGTCTGCGCGGCCTCGAGATCCGTGGCGACGCGCTCTCGGTCGGTGACCAGCCGGTTCGCTTCCATCAGGCGCTGTCCGATCGTGGAGAGCTCGCGCTCGTCCTCGTCGATCATCCGCTTCGCCTGCTCGAGCTGGGCGGTGGCCGCGGTGGCTTCGCGCATCGAGGTGACGCTGTTCAACGCCGTCTGATTCTTCTCCTGCAGCGCACGGTGCTGCGCCACTCGCGCGGCGACGTCCTGACGACGCCGTTCCTCGGAGTCGGCGGCCTTGCGCGCTTGCTGCAACGCGGCGACCGCCTTGTCACGATCGTGCGTCATGGCGTCGAGCCGCGGCGTCAGCTCGGCGATGCGCGTCTCGAGATCATGAATGGTGACATCCTCGTCTTGTACGGCTAACAACGCAGCAACGTCTGGGTGCACGAGCCCTCCAGTAAAGGGAATGAGAACGATCAGGGTCGAGGTGCGGTGAACGACTTCCAACGGGCCCGGCCAAGGGCCTTGATCTCGCCCGCCAGCCGGCTCTTCTCGCGAATCAGATCATCTTTCTCGCTCGAGTCGGCGAGGGGCAGCAGCCGGTCGATCTCGGTGAGCCGGTCGGCGATCGATCGCGACAACAGCGAATTGATGCTGGCGTCCAACGTCTCTTCCGGCCGATCGAGTCCGCCCGTTTCGCTGATGAGCATTTGCAGCAGATCGATCGCCTCCGCGTCGAGGTTGGCCGCCAGCTCGTCGACGGTCGCCTCCGGATCTCCGGCGATGAGCTCTCGGAAGATCGCGCCGGCGGGCGGATCGGCAAAGCGTTCGAGCTCGATTCGCTCGGCAACCGGTTCGACATACCGCCGGCGATGCAGCAGAACTCGCACCAGTTCGCGCTCGGCGCGCGATCCGAGCGTCGCATGGTTGGCCCGCCGGTCTGGCACCGTGCGCGCCTGCGGCGCGTCCTGGGGCGGCGCGCCCGTCTCGCCGTGGCTGCGCGAGCCGCGCGCCGGCGCATCGAGCTCGCGGCTCAACATCTCCCGGGTGATACCGGCGACTTCCGTTGTTCGGGCGATGTAGAGGTCGCGCGTCAGCCGGTCGGACGTCACGCGAATCGTGGGCAGCAACTTGTCCAACGCCTCCCGCTTTCGGCGCAGGTCGGCGAACCATCCGCCTCGCTCGAGGATCTGGATCTTCCGGTCGAACACGTCGACCGACGCGTTCGCCGCCCGCTCGAAGCCGTCGGCGCCCGTCTTGGCCACGAACGTGTCCGGATCCTCGCCGTCGGGGAGCGTGATGACACGAATCGCGAGACCGTTCGCCAAGAGCAGGTCGCCCGCGCGAAACGTCGCTTTGAGACCCGCCTGGTCGCTGTCGTACAGGAGGAACACGTTCTTCGTGTATTTCCGAATGATCGTTGCCTGCTGTTCAGTGAGCGCGGTGCCCAGCGGCGCGACGACCTCGGAGATCCCCGCAAGCATCAGGCGAATCGCGTCGAAGTACCCCTCGACGATGATCAGGCGATCCGCTTTGCGAATGGATTGCTTCGCCCAGTTGAGCCCGTACAGCAGATTCCGCTTGGAGAAAATCTCCGACTCGGCGGAGTTGAGGTATTTCGGTTCGCCGTCGCCCAGCACGCGGCCGCCGAATCCGACGACGTGGCCACTGACGTCGGCGATCGGAAACATGAGTCGGTCGCGAAAGCGGGGGCGCGGCTCAGGCCGGTCGTCGCGGACGATCAGCAGGCCGGCGGCGAGTTGCCGGGCCGCGTCGAAGCCGAGCGCCTCGAGGCCCGTGCGCATCGTCGCGACGTCACGCGGCGCATACCCCAGCCCGAATCGGTCGGCATCGTCACGCGAGAGTCCTCTCGACTCGAGGTAGTGGCGCGCGACGGCGCCTGCCGGCGAGTCCCAGAGCTGCGTGCGGAACAGTTCCGCGGCGGTGCCGTTGACCTCCCACATCGGCTCGCGTGCATCTCGCTCGTCGTTGCGCGCGGACGTCTCGGGCACTTCGACGCCGGCTTTCGCGCCGACCCACTTCACGGCTTCCACGAACTCGAGCCCCAGATGCTTCTGCGCAAACGTGAACACGTCGCCCGCTTCACCGCACACGAAGCACTTGTAGCCGCCGCGCGTCGTCACGGAGAAGTTGTCGTTCTTGCCGTGGTGAAATGGACATGGCCCGCGAAAGCTGTTGCCGACGCGCTTGAGCTTCACGTACTCGCCGACGATCGCGACGATGTCCGCTTCGGCGCGGACGCGCTCGATGACGTCGTCGCGAATCACGCGAACTCCGCGAACGTGACGCCGGCACCGCCCTCGTTCCAGGCACCGGGACGGAACCCGCGCACCCGAGTGTCCTTCTTGAGCATTTCAGCGACGCGCTCGCGAAGCGCACCCGTGCCCTTTCCGTGAATGATCCTGAGGCTCCGCAGATCCGCGCGCACCGCGGCGTCGAGCGCTTGCATCACGACGGCTTCCGCCTCGTCGGGTCGCATGCCGCGCAGGTCGATCTCGGTCGGAACGTGCACCTCCGGGAGATCGCCGGTCCAGGTAACGGCGGTCTCCGACGGCAGTGCCTGCTCGCTCCGTACGAGCGTCTTTTGCGGCACGGTGACCTTGATGCCGCCCAGAGCAACGACGGCGTCGCCGTCGCGCATTTCGATCACGCGTCCCAGTTTTCCGCCGAGCGCGGTCACTTCGACGGCGTCGCCCTCGGTGATCGGCCCACTCGACCGCTGTGCCGCGCCCGCCGCGGTGCGTCGCTGGACATTCGCCTCCTCGCGCTCCAGTCGCTCCAGCTCCGCACTCTGCTTCGACGCCAGCTCCTCGGCGCGTTGACGGGCTTCGCGCCCCGCTTCCTCGAGGTCGCCTTCGGCGCGCGCCCTGAGCTGCCGGATCGTGCGATCGATCTCCGCGCGCGCGTCGAGCAGGTAGCGACGCGCGTCCTGTCGCGACGACCGCTCCGCCACGCGCTCGCGCTCGCGCACGTCGCGCTCACGCTTGGCCACGTCGGCGATGCGGCGCCGTGCGTCCTCGAGCACCGCGCTCGTCTCGCGCTCGCGCACTTCGAGCTCCTGTTCGCGGGCTTCGAGCTTCTCGATGAGCGCCGCCACGTCGCGCTCCTGCTGCGGCAATCGCTCCTCGGCGCGCGCAACGACGGTCTCGGGAAGGTCCAATCGGCGCGCGATCGAGATGCCGTACGATCGGCCCGGAATGCCTTTGATCAGCCGATAGGTCGGCGCGAGCGCGATCGCGTCGAACTGCAGCGACGCATTGACGACGCCGGGCACCTGCGTGGCGAGCTCCTTCAGCGTGCCGAGATGCGTCGTCGCGACCGTCATGGTGCCGCGCGTCGTGAGCTCCTCGAGCACGGCCCAGCCGAGCGCCGCGCCTTCCACGGGGTCGGTGCCAGACCCGAGCTCGTCGATCACGACGAGCGAATCGGCGCTGGACCGACGCAGGATCTCGGCGAGGTTCTTCAGGTGCGCGCTGAACGTCGACAGGCTCGCCTGAATCGACTGTTCGTCGCCGACGTCGGCGAACGCGTCGTCGAAGATGGGAATGCGGCTCTCAGGTCCGACGGGCGCTGGAATGCCGGCTTGCGACAGCGCGGAGATGAGTCCGAGGGCCTTCAGCAAAACCGTCTTGCCGCCGGTGTTCGGGCCGGAGACGAGAAGCGTCCGCTCGTTCGCGGCCATCGCGAGATCGAACGGAACGACGTCGGCGCCCTGCGACATGAGCAGCGGATGCCGGCCGTTCCGAATGTTGAATCCCTCTCGCGAGGGCACGAGCGTCGCCGGCGAGCAGGCGAACTCGACGGCGAATCGCGCTCGCGCGTACAGCGAATCGAGCTCGACGAGCGCCGTCAATGTCGCGATCATCTCGTCGCGCCGCGGCCGCAGCTGGTCGGTCAGCTCGAGCAGGATGCGCTCGACCTCGGCGATCTCGTCCGACTCGAGCTCGCGCATCCGGTTGCCGAACTCCACCGCGGCCGGCGGTTCGACGAACAGCGTCGCGCCCGACGCCGACGTGTCGTGTACGATTCCGCCGGCGACGACGCGCGCCTCGCGCCGCACCGGGATCACGTAGCGGCCGTTCCGCATCGTGACCGAGCTGTCGGGTACGCGATGGTGCACGTCGAGCCGTTCGATCTCGCGCTCGAGCAGGCGAATCAGCTCGCCCTGCGCCGCGCGCAGCTCGCGCCGAATGCGTCGCAGCGCGGCCGACGCATCGTCCTTCACCGTGCCGTCGTCGAGAATCGCTTTCTCGATGCGTTGCTCGATCGCGGGCGCCGCAATCAGCACGTCGACGAGCGGCGCGAGCATCGCTCGCACGATCGCCGGTCGCTTGGAATCGCGCAGGCGCTCCTGCGTGCGGCGCGACGATCGAAGGAGCGTCGCCGCGGCCATCAGCTCCTGGCCGTTCCAGAGGCTCCCGATCACGCGCAGGCGCTTGAGCGGCGACGAGAGGTCCGGAATGGGATCGGGGCGCCAAGGATCGTCGCCGGCGAGCGCATCGCGCATCGCCGCGACGCGCGCGTGCTCGCGCGCGAGCGCCTCGGCGTCCGTCGTCGGCCTCCGCTCTCGAATCGCGGCCGCGCCGAGGTCCGACGTCGCGAGGCCCGCGACCACGTCGAGCGCACGCGGGAACTCGAGCACCGCGAGTGCATGCGCGTTCATCCCCGGGTTCCTCGAGTCGCTGGATCCCTCAGGCCGGCTTTGGCGTTCGCGCGGCCAGCTCTTCGCGGACGATCGTGTTGATCGTACCGCCCTCTGCGCGTCCCTTGAACTGCGACATCACTTTGCCCATCACTGCGCCGACGTTCGCCGCACCGCCCTCGATGGCGGCGACGACCGCCGTGCGGATCTCCGCGTCGCTGACCGCCGCCGGCAGATACACGCTCAAGAGCTCGATCTCGTTGCGCTCCGTGGCCGCGAGGTCCGCCCGGCCGCCTTTGTCGTACATCTCGATCGATTCCCGGCGGCGCTTGATGCCGCGCCGAAGCACCTCGGTCGCATCGTCGTCGGTCAGCTCACGCCTGAGCTCGATCTCCCGATTTCGCAGGTCGGAGATGATCGTGCCGAGCAGAAGCACTTTGGCTTTTTCCTGCGCTTTGCGCGCGGCCGTGAGGTCGGCCTGAAGGCGCGCGACGAGCTGCGTCATATCCTAATACTAATGACGCGTCCGACGATTCTTGCGAATCGCGGCATTCATCTTCCGCTTCTTGCGCTCGCTGGGCTTCTCGTAGTGTCGATGCTTGCGGAGGTCCGAGAGGATGCCGGCCTTCTCGCACTTCTTCTTGAAGCGCCTGAGGGCCCGCTCGAAGTTTTCATCGTCGTGGATGATGACTTCCGACACGCTGATCCCCCGGTTCGGCGCTGGGGTGCGCCAAGGGTAAGTGCATCGCGGCACTTATCTTATGTACCGAGTTGAACGGCTGTCAAGCAAGAAAATCGCAACGGAAATCGGCGTCGTCGCGGAGTCTTTTCGTTGGTGGGTCAGCCAGGAGGCCACTTCATGTGGCGGCCGCCGAGGACGTGGACGTGGATGTGGAATACAGCCTGTCCGGCGTCCGCGTTGGTATTGATCACGGTTCGATATCCCGACTCCGCGATCCCCTCCTGGCGCGCGACCGCCGCGGCTCCAAGGAGGAGCTTTCCCAGCAGATCCGGGTCGTCGGCGTCGTTCAGCGACGCCACATGCGTGCGGGGCACGACGAGCGCGTGCACCGGCGCTTTGGGATCGATGTCGCGAAATGCGACGCAGTCTGCCGTCTCGTAGATCAGCGGCGACGGGATCTCCCGGCGGATGATGCGGCAGAAGAGGCAATCGTCAGCCATTGGTCATCTCCGTATCGCGCGACAGACTGCGACGGCGGCCACGCCAGCCGTTTCGAAGCGGAGCGTCGTGTCGGCGAGCGAGGCGAGCCGCCATCCCTTGCCCTGGAGCTCCGCGACCTCCGACGGCTCGAGGCCGCCTTCAGGACCCAAGAGTAGCACGGGCGTGGCCGCTGAGGATAGGCGCACGAGCGACGGAAGCGGTGCCCCGCCGGCGTCGAGCAAGATCCCGGTCTGGTCGGCGTCGACGGCAAGAGCAGCGAGTGTCGTATCCGCCAGCAGCGCCGGAAGCCACGCGCCCCCGGATTGCTCGATCGCGGACACCATCCGCGCTCGCACCTTCGCGAGGAAGGCGGGCCCTTCGCCGCGCGGCGAAACGCTCACGGATCGCCGAAAGCGAACGGCCTGCCAGGTCGCGACTCCAAGCTCCGTGGCTTTCTCCGCGAGCCACAGCATTCGGTCGCGATCGGCCACGGGCACGCGCAGGTGAATCGCCGGCGGCGGAGCGACCGTCGCGACCTCGTCGATCTCGATCGTTGCCGAGCCGCGCTGGACTGACGCGATCGTCGCCGTCGCGACGCATCCCGCTCCGTTCGTCACGCGAATCTGGTCGCGCAGCTCGAGGCGCTTGACGTGCACGTGGTGCGCCGCGGCGTCGCTGAGCTCGATCGTCGCGCCCGGCGTGACCGCGCCCTCGACGAGAAACGATGCTACGTGCGTGCGACGGTCGCGCTCCACCAGTTCTCCTCGCGGTCTTCCTCGGTGATGCTCCACCCGGCGTCGGTGAGTGCACGCGCCATCATCTCACGTTCTTCGATGAGAATGCCGCTCAAGATCGCGTGTCCCTCGTGATCGAGCGCGCTCGCCATCGACGGCAACAAGTCGGTGAGCACCGACGAGATGATGTTCGCGGTGATCAGCCGCACCGGCGCGACCAGCGGCAACAGCGTCGACGCGTCGCCTTCGATCACCACGACGCGCTCCGCCACGCCGTTCCGCACGACGTTCTCCTCGGCATTGCCGATCGCGTCGGGATCGATCTCGATCGCGGCAACGTGCGCGGCGCCGAGCTTCGCGGCGGCGATCGCCAACACGGCGCTGCCGGCGCCGAGGTCCGCCACCGTATCGCCGGGTGAGATCACGCGTTGCATGAGGCGAATGACACCGCGCGTCGTCGCATGTTCGCCGGTGCCGAACGCCATGCCCGGATCGATGACGATCGTACGAGCGGGGTCGAGGCCGTCGGCCAGCCACGGCGGCACCACGGTGAGCGCGCCGAGCTCCTGGGCGTGCAGCCCGCGTTTCCACTCCTCGGACCAATCGACGTTCGGCAACGGCTCGGTCTCGACATGCGCGTCGGCGCTCGCCGCGAGCACCGCGCGCTCGAAGGCGGCCGCGTCGGCCGGAGTGGGCGCATGCGTCACGAGCGCGCCGCCGATCTCGTGAACGCCTTGCGCGCCTGCCGCGAACAGCGCGGCGGCGACGGCGTCGGGATGTGAGCCTGGAACGACGCGAACGACGGTCCACCCTTCGTCGCCGCGCTCAGTGCCGGTCACGCGCCGAGGGCTTCTTTCATCTTCGCCCAGAAGCCCTTGCCGCGGCCGTCGGCGGGCACGCCGGGCTGGAGCTCGCCGAGCCTCGCGACGAGCTGCCGTTCCTCTTCCGTGAGCCGCTCCGGCGTCCACAACTGAACGCGGACGTGCAGATCGCCGATGCCGCCCGCGTTCACGCGCGGCAGCCCGCGTCCGCGCACGTGGAACACGTGACCGCTCTGCGTGCCCGGCGGCAGGTTCAACATCATGTGCCCGTTCACGGCGGGGACGCTCACGTCCGCGCCCAACGCGAGCTGCGAGTACGTGACCAGCACCTCGGTGTAAAGGTCCTCCGCGTCTCGCTCGAAGCGCTCGTCGTCGGCGACCTCGAAGACGACGTGGACGTCGCCTCGTGGCGTGCCGCGCGCGCCGGCGTTGCCGACGCCGCGAAGCGTCATGTACTGACCGGTCGCGACGCCGGCGGGAACGGACACCGACAGCTCGCGCTCGCCGCGAACGCGGCCCTCGCCTTTACACTTCTTGCATGGCGACCCGATGATCCTTCCCTCGCCGCGGCAGTTCGGGCACGGTGCGACCGTCACGAACTGGCCGAAGAACGACCGCTGTGCGCGACGCACTTCGCCCGACCCGGAGCAGGTCGGGCATGTCTGCGTCTTCGATCCGGGCTCCGCGCCCGCGCCGTCGCAGCGGTCGCAGGGATCCAGCAGCTTGATGGTGATCTTCTTTTCGACGCCGGTGGCAACTTCGGAGAGCGTCAGCGGCAGCGTGATCTTGACGTCGCCACCCGTTCGCGCACCGGCCTGGCCAGCGCGTCCGCCAAACAGCTCCTCGAAGCCGCCGAAGCCGCCGAAGTCGCGCATGAAGATGCCGAGGGCTTCGGACAGATCCACATGGTGGAATCCGGCGCCACCCGAGCGCAGGCCCGCTTCGCCGTACCGGTCGTAGGCCGCGCGCTTCTGCGGATCGCGCAACACGTCGTACGCTTCCGTGATCTCCTTGAACCGCTCCTCGGCGTCCTTCGAGCCGTTGTTGCGGTCCGGGTGATACGTCATCGCGAGCTTGCGATATGCTTTCTTGATGTCGTCGTCCGACGCCGTGCGCTCAACGCCGAGGACGCTGTAGAATTCCGCCATTGCGATTCAGATCAATCCAGAAGGTCGCTCAACAGCCGTGAGGTGTGACTGACGAGCGAGATGACTTTCTCATAGGGCATCCGCGTCGGCCCGATCACGCCGATGACGCCGGCCAACGGGCCGACGTGATACTCCGCGGTGACGACGGTGAATTCCTCGAGCGACGGATCGTCGTGCTCGGCGCCGATCGTGATCGAGATGCCCGGCACCTGTCCACGCTTGCGAATGGCGTCGCCCAACGCCTGTGGACGTTCGGTGAGCGCCAACAGCCGCCGCATGCGATCCGCTCCGGAGAACTCGGGCTGCTCGGCGAGCACCGACGCCGCCCCGAGCATCACTTCACCTTCCGGGCGCGGCAGTGCCGCGTCGAACAGATGCTCGCCTTCCTGCAAGAAGATGTTGAGCAGCTCCGACGCGCCGCGATCGGGCGTCGCGTCGCGCAGCCGCGATGCGAGCGAGGTGCGAATCTCGGCCAGCGTGAGTCCGGCAAGACGCTCGTTGAGGACGGCCGTGACCGACGCCAATGCGCTGGCCGCGATCTCGCCCGGCACTTCGACGAACACGGTTCGCATCACGCCGCCCTCGAGCGTCAGCACCATCAACAGCCGATCGCTGCTCACGGCGACGAGCTCGAGCCGGCGAAGGATCGAATGATCGAGGCGAGGGCCCAGCGCGACGCCAAGCTCCTGCGTGAGCACGCCGAGCGTTTGCGCGGCGCGACGCAGAATCGTTTCGATCGGCGACGAGCCGGTGCGGCTCGAGATCTCTTCGCTCAGCCGGTCGGACTCCGACGGCCTGATCGGCGCAAAGCTGAGCAACGAGTCGACGTAGAGGCGATAGGCCTTGTTCGTCGGGACGCGCCCCGCCGACGTGTGCGGATGGAAGAGAAAACCCTTCTCTTCCAGATCGCTCATGGTGTTTCGGATGGTCGCCGGGGACACGCCGAGGCCGAACCGCCGGGACAGCGTTCTGGACCCGGCTGGCTCGGCAGTTTCCACATAGCTGCGAATCACCGCTTCAAGCACTCGGCGTTCGCGTCTGCTAAGCTCCTCGGAGGCCATAACTTCAAAGCTAGTAATAACTTCGGACAAGTGTCAAGTCAGCAGCAAGAGCGTCCAGACGCAGCCAGCCAAGCGCGGTGAGCCGCATTCGTCCCGTTCGGTCGACCATGGCCCAACCTGCCAGAATCCATGGCTCGACACGGTCGCGCTCGTCCCGCCACAGCTCGAGCCCAAGGTCCGACCGAAGCCCCAAATAGACCTGTTCGGCTAGCTGGCTGTCCGCTTCCACGGTCTCCGACCCCGCGACAGGATCCCGCCCATCATTGACTGCTTGCACCCAATCTCGATACACGGGCGCATTCCAGCGCCGCCTCGTTCCGTCGAACTCGTGCGCCGATGGTCCGAGCCCCGCGTACGGCACCAGAGACCAATACGCCGCATTGTGCCGCGAGTGTCGGCCGGGCAGCCCGAAGTTCGAGACCTCGTAGTGCTCGAATCCCGCCGCGGTGAGAGCACGGTCCGCATGCAGAAATTCCGCCTCGTAGCGCTCCTCCGGAGATTCCGTCACCTCTCCGCGCGCGCGCCAGCGCCCCAAGGGCGTATGCGGCTCGACCGTCAGGCCATAGAGCGAGAGATGCTGCGGCTCGAGCTCGAGCGCGCGAGCGACATCGCCGCTGCCAGTCGCGCTCGAGCTCAGAGGGCAGCGCGAAGATCAGGTCGAGCGACAGGTTCTCGATGCCGCCGCCGCGAACGATCTCGGTCGCGCGGTCGATCGCCGCCACGTCGTGTGAGCGATGCATCCAGGTCAGCACACGATCGTCGAACGATTGCGACCCGAGGGAGAGCCGCGTGACGCCCGCGCGACGCCATGCGGCGACCGCGTTCTCGCTCACGTCCTCGGGATTCGTCTCGAGCGTGATCTCGGCGTCGGACGTGAGCGTGACCCGCTCTCGAACGACGTCGACCATGCGCGCGACGCCATCGCCCCCGAGCCGCGACGGTGTTCCGCCGCCGAAGTAGAGTGTGTCGGCGTCCCAGGAATCGGTGCCCGGGAATCGAACGGCGATCTCCCGCTCGAGCGCCTTGACGTACTCGTCCGTCGGGACGACGCGACGCACCGCGATGGAGAAATCGCAGTACGCGCAGCGGCGCGCGCAGAACGGAACGTGAACGTAGACATGCCGAGGACGCACGTCGAAATATAGATGACATCTACGTGTCATCCCGAGTGAAACGAGGGATCCGCTGTTGCTCAGCGACGTCGCACCGCGCCGGTCAAAGCGCACTCGACGATTCCGCGCAGCTCGAGCGCCGTCACGAGCGTCAGGCATTCGGCGACCGGCATCGCCGCGCGTGCGCACAGCTCGTCGAGCGATGATGCGGCCTGGTCGAGCGCGCGCCAGACGCGCTGCTCGCCCTCGCCGCGCAACTCCGGCTCGATCCGCGCCGGCGGCGTCAGTCCGACGAGCGCGAGCGCGTCGGCGGCGGACGTGATCACGTGCGCGCCCTCGCGCAGCAGGTTGTTGGTTCCGACGCTTTGCGGCGCGTCGATCGGTCCGGGAACGGCCGCGACGTCTCGTCCGAGCTCGAGCGCGTCTCTCGACGTGATCAGCGCTCCGCTCTTGAGCGGAGCTTCGACGACGATCGTGAGCTGCGCGAGCGCGCCGATGATGCGATTGCGGCGCGGGAACGAGCCCTTGTCGGCCTTGTCGCCCGGCGACAACTCCGAGAGCACCAATCCGCGCTCCGCGATCTCTCGATGCAACGCGGCGTGCGCTCGCGGATACGCGACGTCGGCGCCGGTGCCGAGCACCGCGACGGTTCGTCCGCCGGCAGCGAGCGCCGCCTGATGCGCCGCGCCGTCGATGCCCAGGGCCATTCCACTGACGATGCACGCTCCTTGACGCGCCAGGGCGGACGCGATCTCGCGCGTCACGCGAAGGCCGTAGCTCGTCGCGCGCCGCGTGCCGACGATCGAGACGACGGGGCCGGTGAGCGTCGCCCAGTGTCCGCGCGACCAGAGCACCGGCGGTGGATCGATCAAGTGCTGGAGCGGCTCCGGATAGTGTGCGTCGGCGATCGTCGTCAACGCGACGCGGGCCGCTTCGGCTCGCGCGAGCAGACCGTCTGCCTCGGCATAGGCGGCGCGAGCCGCGTTCGGCTCAACAGTGGCATCGATCGCGCGCGAGGCGGATCGAAATCGTTCGAGCAGGTGCTTGTGAGTGACGGCGCCGATGTCGGCGACCAGCGAGAGCGCGAGGATCGCGCGCCGCTCGCTAGGGGAGTGAAACGGAGTCGTCTCGGCGGACACTCGCCTTCTTCATGTCGAGCAGCTGCGACCACCACGCGGCCAGCAGCGGATCCAACCCGGTTCGACCCGCGGCGCTGATGGCGTAGACGCCAAACGCGCCGGGCGCGTCGATGGGCGGCGGGTCGTCGTCGCCCAGCAGATCCATTTTGGTGAACGCGACGCAATGCGGCTTCCGCGCGAGCTCCGGCGAGTAGGCCTCGATCTCGCGCCGCAGCTGATCGTATTCGATCTGCCAGTCGTCGGCGTCCACGGGAACGAGGAACGCGAGCACGCGCGTGCGTTCGATGTGCCGCAGGAATTGCAGGCCCAAGCCCCTGCCTTCGTGCGCGCCCTCGATGATGCCGGGGATGTCCGCGACCACGAACGTCCGATTGCCGCTCAGTTGCACGACGCCGAGGTTGGGGCTCAGCGTCGTGAACGGATAGTCGCCGATTTTCGGCCGCGCGGCGGAGATGACGGACAGCAGCGTCGACTTGCCCGCGTTCGGCTGGCCGACCAACCCGACATCCGCGATGAGCTTGAGCTCGAGCTCGAGCGTTCGCGCCTGGCCGTCTTCGCCCGGTTGATACTCGCGGGGCGACTGATGGGTCGAGGTCACGAAGAACGAGTTGCCCTTTCCCCCGCGGCCGCCGCGCGCGACGACGATGCGGTCGCCGTTCTCGAGGACTTCGCCGAGTCGCTCCTCGCTGTTCGAGATCTTTGATGACCGTGCCGACGGGCACCGGCATGATGACGTCCTCGCCGGAGCGGCCGCTCTTGTTCGAGCCGGATCCGTGGTCGCCGGCGGGCGCCGTCCAGGCGTCGCGATACGTGTAGTCGAGCAGCGTCGACAGGTTGCTGTCGCCGACGATCACCACGTCACCGCCCCGGCCGCCCTCGCCGCCGTCGGGCCCGCCCATCGGCACGAACTTCTCGCGCCGGAACGAGATGATCCCGGAGCCGCCGTCGCCCGCTTTGACCTTCACGACCACGCGATCGATGAACACGCGCTATTTCCCTCGCACTCGCGCCCAGAGGAGCCGCACCGAGCGAGTCCGCGCCTCGCCCAGGAGATCCGCCATCGCGTCGATCGTTGCATCGAGGACGCCGGGATCCACGCCCGCGTTGAGCGCGCCGTGCAGATGTGAGTGCAGCTGACGATCCTGCATCGACGCCGCGCAGGCGGCGACGATGCAGAGCTCGCGCCGAGCCAGGTCGAGATCCGGTCGCGACAGAACCTTGCCGTATCCTTCCGTGATCATCCAGTCGTCGAGTGCGGGGTGAAGTCGCCGAATGTTCTCGCGAAGCCGTTCATACATCGCTCCGTACACCGTCTCACACGTCTCCTCGCCGAGCGCGCGCCACACGTGGAAGTTGCCGATCGAGTCCGGCGCAGCCGGTTCCTGCACGACGCGACGCCACGCGCGCATCGCGTTGAGCGCGCGTGGAAATCCCGCGAAGAGATAGGTCTGCAGGATGAGCTCCTCGACCCACACCGCGGGAATGACTCCGCGCGCTCGAGCAATCGCATCGGTCACAGCCTGGTCCGTCCCCGCGCTGACGACGACCGCCAGGCGGACCAGCGCCTGCGTCGCGTCATCGAGGGCGCGCAACGTGGCGCGGGCGCGTCGCGTGGGTCGTCATCGAATGATGGCGGGGAGCGGCGAACGATTGCGTCAGTCAGTCGAGCGAGCCGGACTTCGCCCACGGTTTCGCCGCGCGTGTTGCGCACCGGGCCGGCGCATGAAACTCGTCGAGGCGCGGCGGCAGGTCGGCCGGGAGAACGTCGAACATCTGCAGCACGCGCAGCACGGCCGGGAACTGCGCGCGCTGCGCGCCGTCGTCGACTTTGACCGCGAAGCCCAGCCCCAAGTCCGGCACGCCGACCGAATGCACCCCTTCGGCGCCGATCTTCGCGACGACTCGTCCGTCGGTCTCCTCGATCAGCACGGAATCGAAGCGATCGGTCCCGCCGACGAGAAACGGTCGGGTGCGCATGGCGTTCACGACACGCGTCGGCACCGCGTCGCCGTCCCGAACCGCGCGCGCCAGCCGCGACCAGCCGCGAGCCATGTTCTCGAGGGGCAGCGCGAACGCGACGACGCCGCACCCGTCCACCGCCTGGCCGATCTCTTCTTCGGGCATCGCCGTCCAGGCGGCGACCGCCTGCAAGGCAGCACCGCTGCACCGGATGGTCGCGTCGCTCGTAGCCGTACGTGTGCCATCCGGACGTCTGCGCGCGCGCCAGCATCGCGGCGTGCTTGCCCGAGCAGTTGTTGTGAGCCCGCGTGAGCCGCGCGCCCGATTCACGTAGCAGCTTCATGCCCCGCGACGACAAGGGGTCGTGCGGCCCACAGGCAAGATCGCCTTCCTCGAGGCCGATGTCGTGGAGCATCGTTCTGCGCGATCGCGACATGCTCCGGCTCGCCGCCGTGCGACGCGCACGCGAGCGCGAGCTGATCGTCGCCCCAGCGCAGCTCGTCGAAGCCGCCGGATTCGATCAGCGGCATGACCTGAAACGGCTTTGCGCACGACCGCCAGGAGGACACCACCGCCGGCGAGTGCGCGGCGGCGATGAGGGTGTCGTCGGGACCGACCACCGCGGCATGCACGCGATGCCGGGATTCGATGTCGTCGCCGCGCGTGGCCACGACGTCCAGGTGAAGCGATTTCATGAATGCATGCCGTCTGCGAAGGCCGGGAGGCTGGCTGAGTCGACGCGCGCGCAATGGCCCGTCCCTCGAAACCTAACCCGTCCTCGCCGCCGAAAGGGCCTCCGCCGCTGCCATCGCTTCGGGAACGAAGGCGGCGCTATTTCCCGCAGTGCCAGAAGCAGATCAAGCCACGCGTGTACCGGCGCGGATCTTTGCGCACATCGTCGAGAATCGCGCCGAGGTCGGTCGTGAGCTTGTTCAACTTGTCGTACAGCTGCGGATCGTTGAGGAGACGTCCCGCCAGCCCCTGGCCGCCGGCGAGGGTTTTCATCAGCGAATCGCCCGCGGCGGCCATGCTCACCATGTGCGTGTACAGCGTGTCGTCGCGCAGCAACCGTCCGATCGTTCCACTCTTGTCGTTGAGCGCGACGACGAGCGAATCCGCCGACTGGATGACGCCGACGAACTTGTTGTACAGCGTCGGATCGTTGAGCATGCGCCCGAAGCTGCCGTTCGGATTCTCGAACGTGGCCAGCATCGTGTTGGCGCGCCCGAGCGTGTGGATCAGCTGATCGTAGAGCGCGCGGTTCGTCATCAGCTGCCCGACGGTGCCTTTCCCGTCGATGATCCCGCCGGTGATCTGCCGCAGGTCGTGCGTCAGCCCCACCATGTCGTTCACCGCGCCGGCCGCCTGCGCCAGCACGGCCTCGTAGTCGAGCGACGGCGCGACCTCGAGCGTGTCGCCTTCGCGAAGCGATTGCGTGCGCGGCGTGCCGATCGAGATGTCGATGACCTTGTCGCCGAGCAGTCCCATCGTGCGCACTTTCGCCTTCGAATCGCGGCGGATCTGCGGCTGAAGGTCGTGATCGAGCGCCATTCGGACGCGCAGGTGCCGGGTCGTGTCGCTCGTGACCGGCAGGAACTCGATCGCCTTGATCGTGCCGGCCAGCTGTCCCGCGACGAAGACCGCGCCGCCCGCGCGCAGTCCGCTCGCGTTCGGCAGCAGCACGAGCAGCTCGTATCGTCGCGCGAAGAGATTGGCCGCCTGGCCCAGCTTGTAGATCGCGACCATCAGCACCCCGATCGCGCCGAGAATCACGACGCCGACCTTGAGCTGCTCCCAGGTGATGAACGATGAGCGTTTCATGATCAGGCGCCGCCCAGGAAGTCGCGGATGTAGGCGTCCTCGCTCGCCGCCATCTCTTCGGGCGATCCGCAGAAGACGATTCGCCGGTCGTGCAACAGCGCGACCTGGCTCGCCATGCGGAACACGGAGCGAATGTCATGCGACACGACGAGACTCGTCACGCCGAGCTCGCGCTGCAGCTTCATGATCAGGTGCGTGATCGTCGCCGTCGTGAGCGGGTCGAGCCCGGAGGTCGGTTCGTCGTAGAGCATGATCTCCGGATTGTTGGCCATGCCGCGCGCCACGCCGACGCGCTTGCGCATCCCGCCGGACAGCTCCGAGGGCAATTGCTCCATCACGCGGTCCGGATCGAGATCGACGAACGTCGAGCTTCTCGCGCACGCGATCCTCGATCTCGTCCTCGCCGAGGTCCGTATGCTCGCGGAGCGGGTACGCGACGTTCTCGAACACGGTCATCGAGTCGAACAGTGCGGCGCCTTGAAACACCATTCCCATCTTCTGACGCACGATCAGCGCCTCTTCGAACGAGAGCGGGGTGATGTCGTCGCCGTCGATGAGCACCCGGCCGGCATCGGGGACGAGGAGTCTGAGGATGAGCTTGAGGACCGTGGACTTTCCGGTGCCGGACTCGCCGACGATGCACAGCGTCTGTCCCGCCAGCGTGGTGAACGAGATGTCCTCGAGGATCGGCACGTCGAACCCCAGCGACACGTGCTCGAGCGCGACGACGGGAATCGATGGATCGCGCGGCGCATGCGGATGCTTGGCTCGCTCCGCCCGGCTGTCGATGTCGTCCGAGGCGAGCTCGGACCGAATGGCGCGTCGCACGGCGGCCGGTTGGTGGTGGCGTCCGCCACTCTTCGTCCGGTCAGGCATACGTCAACACCGACAACAACAGCTGTGTGATGAAGTAATCGACGACCAGAATGAGAATGCTCGCCGTGACGACGGTCTTGGTCGTGCTCTGCCCAACGCCCTCGGTGCCGCCCGTGGTCGCGAGCCCGAAGTAGCACCCCGTGATCGAGATGATCGCGCCAAACACGAGCGGCTTCGACAGGCCCTGCACGAAATCGTTCGGGATGTAGCGCAGCGTGAAGCCGTCCGCCGCGAGCTGTTCCCACACCGTGCGCCAGTACTGTCCGCTCGGCAATCCCACGACGACCGACGAGATGATGTTGCCGCCGATGATTCCGACGAAGTCGCTCACGATGGTCAGCACGGGGACCATGATCAGCGCCGCCAGCACCCGTGGTGTGACGAGCTTCTTGATCGGATCCGTGCCGAGCGTGTTGAGCGCATCGATCTGCTCCGTGACGCGCATCGAGCCGAGTTGCGCCGCGATGCCCGATCCGACGCGGCCGGCGACCATGAGGCCGGCCAGCACCGGGCCGAGCTCGCGAATCATCGACGCCGCGACGAGGTTGCCGATGTACATCGTGGCGCCGAACGTCTTGAGCTGCACCGACGATTGCAGCGCCAGCACCATGCCCGTGAACAGGCCCGTGAGCAGCACGATGCCGAGCGATTTCACGCCGATCTCGTCCATCTGCTGCACGACATCCTGGCCATAGAACGGTCGCGCGACGATGAATCGCAGCGACTTTCCGGCGAGAATGAAGTACTCCTGCAGCGTCAGGACTTTCCCCTTCGCTGCGTCGTTGAGGCGAGTGAGAAGCGCGGACAAAACGAGTGCTCGGTGGGCTTGCTGGAGACGGACGAGGCCGTAGGGGGCAAGCCCTGTGCCGGAAGCGGGCGACGGGCGGCACCCTGTCATCCCGAGCCACAGGCGAGGGATCTGCACTCCCCCTTGCGACATCGTTGACCTCGCCTCGCGAAGGCCGCTAGGTTGAGCCGCCATGCCCCACACGCTGTCGCGCGACCGGCTGCTGTCGTTGCTCGAGACCGCCTCGTCGAAGCGGATCGCCGTCGTCGGCGACGCGATGCTCGACGTCTATCTGCGCGGCGAAGTCGAGCGCATCTCGCCGGAAGCGCCGGTGCCCGTCGTCCGCGTGCTCGACCGTCGCCACGCGCTGGGCGGCGCGGCCAACGTCGCGCAGAACGTGCGGGCGGTCGGCGCCGCGTGCGATCTCGTGGCCGCGGTCGGCGAGGACACGGGCGGCCGCCAGCTGCGCAGCATGCTCGAGGCGATCGGCGCGCCGGTGGCCTCGCTCGTCAGCGTGAATCGTCCCACGACGACGAAGACCCGCATCGTCGCGCGGTCCCAGCAGGTCGTGCGCGTCGACGAGGAGGACGACTCCGACCACGCCGGTCCGGACACGGAACGCGTGCTCGCGGCGGTCGACGCGGCGCTCGGGCGCGCCGACGCGCTCGTGCTCGAGGACTACAACAAGGGCGTGCTCGTGCCGCGCGTCATCGAAGCGGCGATGCACGCGGCGCGCACGCGAGGCATCCCGATCGTCGTCGATCCGAAGTACAAGAACTTTTTCAGCTTTCGCGGGGCGACGATCTTCAAGCCGAACCGGCGCGAGCTCGAGACCGCGCTCGGCGCCGACGTCGATCTCGAGCAGCCGGCGGCGTTGCCGGCGACGTTCAGCCGGCTCGGCGTCGAGCATCTGCTGTTGACGCTCGGTGAGCACGGCATGGTGCTGATCTCGTCTGGCGGCATCGTGAAACGCGTGCCCACGGCGGCGCGCGCGGTGTACGACGTCGTCGGCGCGGGCGACACGGTCACGGCGTATCTTGCGCTCATGCTCGCGGCGGGCGGATCGCCGAGCGAAGCCGCGGTGATCGCGAATTTTGCCGCGGGTGTGGAAGTCGAGAAAGCGGGTGCCGCGACCGTGTCGGCGAACGAAGTCGTGGAGGCATACGATCACTACAGGAACAACTCGACGAATACCGAGGATCGCTCGGAACGACAGGTTTAGTCGTCAGTCGTCAGTCGCTGGTCGTCAGTCTTGTTTCGCGGCAGCGAATTGGTGAACGTGAAAGTTGTTCGGTCCCGTAGCTCAGTTGGTTAGAGCAAGCGACTCATAATCGCCAGGTCGTGGGTTCAAGTCCCACCGGGACCATGGTCGGGAACGGAGAACGGCGCTCGGCGATCGAGCGGTGGAGCGCGTGCGGTAGCTTCCACAGCGCAGCGCGGGTGAATAGCTTTTATGACTCGGTCGCGTAGCTCAGCTGGTTAGAGCGCCGGTCTCACATACCGGAGGTCACAGGTTCAAGTCCTGTCGCGACCACTTTCCATGACTCGGCCGGCGCATGCCGGCCGATCTTGTTTTTGATGAGAGCGTCTCGCGTCGCGTGTGTCGCGTGTCGCGCTGATCCGTGACTGATGGACCGCGACGGATTTCCCGGCGCTGGCCTTCCTTGCCGAGATCCGTCGGAGTCCATCAGTCACGCGTAACGCGTAACGCGACACGGGGAACGCGAGACGTCGCAGCGCCGCCCCGCTCAACTCGTCGTCTTTGCTTTTCCGTTGCTGACCTGCGCGCCGGCTCTTCGAAGCCGCCCAGCGAGCGCCTCATCGATGCGCGCCTCGACGAGCAGTTGCTCGCCCTCCATCCGCTGATCGACCACCTCGGCCTCGCGATGGATCTCCGCGAGCAGCTTGCCATCGGAGGGCGACAGCGTGATTCGCGTGAGCGGCCGATTGACGCGAATCGCCGACGCGAGCGAGCGCCGCAGCGGCTCGAGGCCGCCGTCGGTCACCGTCGACACGAAAACCGACGACGGCACCAACGCGGTGATGCGCTCCTGCAACGCCAACAGATCGTCCTGCTCGAGCAGATCGACCTTGTTGAAGACGAGCAGCTTCGGCCGGTCATTCACGCCCAGCTCGTCGAGCACCTGATCGACGACCATGCGCTGCTCCTCCCACGTCGGCGCTCCGGCGTCGATCACGTGCAACAACAGGTCGGCTTCGCGCGTCTCCTCGAGCGTCGCGCGGAACGACGCGACGAGATGGTGCGGCAGCTTGCGAATGAACCCGACCGTATCGGTGAGCAGCACGTGCGCTCGGTCGCCCAGATCGACGTCCCGGGTGAGCGGATCGAGCGTGGCGAAGAGCCGGTTCTCGACGAACACTTCCTGCGCGCCCGAGAGCGCGCGCAGAATCGACGACTTGCCCGCGTTCGTGTAGCCGACCAGCGATGCCTTGAACTCATTCTGGCGCGACTGCCGCTGCACCACGCGCCCCTTCTGCACGTCGTGCAGCCGCTCGCGCAGAATCTTGATCCGGTGATTGATCAGCCGGCGGTCGGTCTCGAGCTGCGTTTCACCAGGGCCTCGCATGCCGATGCCGCCGCGAAATTTCTCGAGGTGGGTCCACATGCGCGTGAGGCGCGGCAGCATGTACTCGAGCTGCGCGAGCTCCACCTGCATCTTGGCTTCGCTCGTGCGGGCGCGCGTGGCGAAGATGTCGAGGATCAGCTCGGCGCGGTCCATCACGCGCTTGCCGATCGCGTCCTCGATGTTCTTGCCCTGCGTGGGCGAGAGCTCGTCGTCGAACAGCACCAGCGACGCGTCGGTGCTCACCACGCGCTCTCGCAGCTCGTCGATCTTGCCCTTGCCGAGATAGGTGCCCGGATGCGGGCGGTCGATCTGTTGGGTCAACTCGCCGACGACGGTGGCGCCGGCGGTGTCCGCGAGCTCGGCCAGCTCGCGGAGATGGTCGTCGATGAGGCGACGGGCGCCCGGCCGTTTGAGCGGGGCGCCCACGAGGAGCGCCCGCTCGACCGGCGGCGCGACGACGATGGGTTCGCGACTTATGAGAGAATCCTCTTTTGGTGGATTGCTACCGCGCGACGCCGGAGGCCGTGAACCGGCCAGTCGTGTTGAACGGTACAGTGAAGCTACCCACGGGCGTGCCAACCGCCACGTCGCCGATGACGTGATAGTTGACCCCGCCGGTATTGAGCATGCTGCGCCCTGCCGCGCCGAGCCCGGCGTACGTGAACGACACCGGAATCGTCACGATCGAGGTCTTGCCTTCGTCGACGGTGAATCGGTTGTCGAGAACGCCATCCGCGATCCGGACGCTGTCGCCGGCCATGTTCACGGTGTAGTGCACTTTCGTGGCGTCGAGCCGATAGTGGTTCGGATTGTAGACCGCGAGGTCGACGTTCAGCTGACCTCCCGTCACGCCGAGGCCCAACAGCTTCACGTCCTGCAGCTTGACCTCGGGGTTCTTGAATGCCTGGCGGCCAAGCAACGCGCATGCGCTGCTGACGAGCGCCGCCGCGGCGGCTACTGCGAACACGAGCTTTCTCACGCTTCCTCCCGGTTGGTCCCCGTCACTCGGAGCTCTCAGTCGCTCGCTTGCGGAGCTCCTCCCACCACGCCAATCGCTTCGCAATCTCCTTCTCGAACCCGAACGGGCCAGGCTCATAGAACCGCGACCCACGCAACGCGTCGGGCAGATATTCCTGCGGGATGTACGCCTCTGGAGCATCGTGCGCGTATTGATACCCCGCGTTGTACCCCAGTTCCTTCATCAGCTTCGTCGGCGCGTTCCGGATGTGGAAGGGAACGCCCTCCGCCGGATGGGTTCGCGCCGCTTCGAGCGCCGCCGTCAACGCGACCATCGAGCGGTTCGACTTCGGCGCTGTCGCGAGGTAGACGACCATCTCCGAGAGCGGAAGATACCCCTCTGGGGGCCCAAGCATGTGATACGCGTCACGCGCCGCCACGGCGAGCTTGAGCGCCTCGGGATCCGCAAGACCGATGTCTTCCGCCGCCATCGCGATCGCGCGGCGAAACATGGTCATCGGATCCGCGCCGCCTTCGATCATGCGCGCCATCCAGTAGAGCGCACCCTGCGGATCGCTCCCGCGCAGCGATTTGTGAAAGGCGCTGAGCATGTTGTAGTTCTCTTCGCCGCCCTTGTCGAACCGGGCGAAGCGAAGCTGCAGCGCGTCGCGCGCCACTTCCGGCGTCACGTGCCCGCCCTTGCCGACATGATCGGCGGCCGCTTCCAGCACCGTGAGCGCTCGGCGCGCGTCGCCGTCCGCCTCCGTCGCGATCAGCGACAGCGCGTCCGCCTCGACGTCGAGCTCCCAGTCGCCGAGTCCGCGCTCGCGATCGCCGAGCGCGCGATTGAGGAGCGCGCGGACGTCGTCCGGGGTGAGCGGTTGCAGCACGAACACGCGCAGCCGTGACAACAGCGCCCCGTTGATCTCGAACGACGGATTCTCCGTCGTCGCGCCGATGAGCGTGATCGTGCCCGCCTCGACGTGCGGCAGAAACGCGTCCTGCTGCGCCTTGTTGAAGCGATGGATCTCGTCGGCAAAGAGAATCGTCCCGCGACCGAGCCGGCGGCGTCCTTCGGCCTCGGCGACGATCTCGCGGACGCGCGGCACCCCCTCCGTCACGGCGGAGAACGGCACGAACTCGCGATCGGTATAACGGGCGATGACTCGCGCGATCGTCGTCTTGCCGGTGCCCGGCGGTCCCCAGAACACCATCGACCCGACGCTCCCGCGCTCGATCGCGTCGCGCAGCGGCTTGCCTGGCGCGAGCAAATGACGCTGGCCGACGACCTCGTCCAGCGTGCGCGGCCGCATGCGCGCCGCGAGTGGCTGGGCAATCCGCGGCGCGAAGAGCGATGCGGTTCCCCGCTCGCTCTCGGCCTCGTCCTCGCCTCGCTTCTTCCGCTCGCTCATCGTGTCTCTTCCTACACCGCCGCAAGGCTGCGCGCCACGAAATACAGGCCGCAGCCCGCGACGAAGCTCACCGGAATGCGCAGGCCCGGCCGATCCTGAAACTCCGGTACGAGATTCGACGCCGCCACGTACAGCGTCACACCGGCGGAGATCGCCAACCCATACGACCGAAGAAACTCGAACTGGTCGGTCACCAGCAGCCCCGCGAGCGTCGTCACGCCGAGCGACGCAGCCGCCATCACCGCTCGTGTTCGACTCGCGCCGGCCGCGAGAAAGAGACTCGAGATCGCCAGTCCCTCGGGAAATTTGTGCAGCAGCACCGCGACGAACACGAGCGCGCCGAGGCCCGAGCTCACGCGCAGCCCGCTCGCCACCGCCACGCCGTCGACGAACGTGTGCATCAGCAGCCCGACGAGCGCCGAGACGCTCACGACCTCGGACACGGCGTGCGTCTCTTCGCCGAAGTGAAAGTGTCGCCCGAGCGTATGCTGCGTGAGATGCACCAGCACGTAGGCGCCAAGCGCCATCACCGGCGCCGTACGTCCTGCCACGACGATCGAAGCGGGAAAAAGATCGAGGAGCGAAACGGAGATCATGAACCCGGCCGCGAACGACAGCGTGGCGTCGAGCGCGCGAAGGCTCCGCGCGTCGCGCGCGAGGTGACCGCGATGCGCACCCAGCACGTTCGCGCCCGCCGCCGCGAAGCCGTACGCCAGCTCCGCTCGCGTCACGCGGGCTGCAACGCCAACCGCTCGGCTGCGGCCGTCACCGCGTTCACGAGATCCGGCGCCGCCGGAAATTGCTGGCGCTGCGTCTTCCAGCTCTTCGGCTGCACGCTGCGCCTGTTCCTCGAGGCCCTTGCCCTCGAGCAGGTACAGCCAGCGGTCCGTGCGCGCATAGATGAACAGCTCGAGATACGGATTGAGCGTGAGCTGATCGTCGCCGGTGAAGACCGACAGCTCGACGCCGCCGTAGCGCGCGAGCAGGTTCTTCAGCCGCGCCACGGATTCGCGCACGTCGGGCAGCGGCACGGCGTCGCCCTTCCACGACCGGCCGCTGCGCAGGTCGTCCATCACGACGTCGACGGCGGGCGGCAGCTGGTCGGTCAGGTTGTAAAACAGATCGACGACGCGCTCCGCGTTCGCCACCACGTGCGCGGTGTAGTGGTCGTCCTCGTGCGCGAAGGTGAAACCGTCGCCTCCGACGCGAAATCGCCGCCAGATCGACGCCTCGGGTTGTCGCCCACGAAAGAACATGTCCGTCTCCGGTATCGACTACGCTCGTCCCCTGCCCTGCCCATCGATCTCCGTCGCCGTCGCCGGCAGCGAGCCGACGTGCCTCGTGCAACAGCCAGTCCGCGGCGTTTCGCGACGGGTCGGCGATCACCGCCGCGAGCAAGGCCTGAAGAATTCTACCGAGGCCAGGACCCGGCCGGAATGCCGGCGCGCCGCAGGTCGTCGCCGTCTACGGCCAGCGAGCCGAGGTCGATGGGATCGCGAAGCGCGCTGGCCAACATGCGCCGGTACAGCGCCCGCACCGCGCTGGACCGCCGGCGTGGCCGAGCCCAAGGCTCGAGCGCGGCGGACCAGCAACCGCTCGCCAGATCGCATGAAGGGACTAACCTGAGCCGGCCGATGGCCGCGACCCAGCGCGCGACATCTCGCGATCCTCGGGCGCTCCCGATGCGATCGCTTCTCGCCATCTCCGGCCCGAGCGCCTGCCAGCGATCGACCAACGCTGCTCACCAGCTCTGATCTCGTGCCGCGATGCGCGAAGTCCCGTGAGGACGTCCGCCGCGTGCTGCGGCGTGAGCGACAACAGCAACCCGGCGAAGCGAATCGCCCGGCGCGCGGGACGGCCGCGCAGAGCCCGGCACGGCGAGACAGTCCGGAACCACGGAACGACTCGGCGGCACTGTGTCGAGCGCGGGGATCAGGGAGCGAAACGCGCCGACCTCGCGCCACGTCGCAAGCGCGGCGCCCGGGCGGCTCACCTGTTCCATCGTCTTGTCGAGCTCCTGCTTCACGCGCTCGCGCGACAGCCGGTCGAGCATCGGCGCGCTCGTCTCGATGGCGCGCGCGTGGCCGGATCGATCGTGAAGTCGAAGCGCGCGGCAAAGCGAATCGCGCGGAGCGCGCGCAGCCGGTCCTCGCGCATGCGTGCCTCGGGATCGCCGACGGCGCGAACGACGCGCCGCTCGAGGTCGGCGCGGCCGTCGAACGGATCGCGAATCTCGTCCAGCCGCGGCGAGTAGGCGATCGCGTTGATGGTGAAGTCGCGGCGCGCCAGGTCGTCCTCGAGCGAGACGCCGAACTCCACCTCCGCGTGGCGGCCGTCGGTACGCACGTCGCGGCGAAACGTCGTGACCTCGTGCATCACGCCGTGCCGGTCGAGCACGCCCACCGTCCCGAAGTCGATGCCCGACCGGGATGGTGCGCCGGTGCCCGAAGATCTGGCGTACCTCCTCGGGCGTCGCCGAGGTCGCAAGGTCCCAGTCGAGGTCGGGATGGCCGAGCAGCGCGTCCCGGATCGCCCCGCCGACGCACCAGGCCTCGTAGCCGGCGCCGCTCGAGGCCGGCGGCGATCTCGAGGACGGTGTCGGGCGGTTGCAGTAGCGTCATCGGGCGGGAAGGGGTCGACGAGACCGGGTTGAGAATAGTCTGGACCGCCTCGCGCGCAAAGGAGCCGCGGACTACAAGTTGGGCCCGCTCGTGACGATATTCAACAAGGGAGTCCGTCTTGTCCGTACCCTCGTTTTCGAGGATTGTCGATTTGAGCGAGCTCGAGTTGATCCTGTCGGAATCGCAGCGCCACGGACACCTTCAAAAGTGCGGTTCGACGGATACGTCGAGGGACGGCGGCGCGGAACCCATCCGGGTCGAAGGATATGCGCCCGCGGATCAAGGTCCGCCGGCTCGCTGACGCACATCCTCGCCGCCGAGGCGCACCTGCCGATCGAGCGCGTGACGCTCCACGCGCCGATCGGGCTGCTCCGATTTCGTCGGTACGGTGCACGTCCACACGACGCTGGGCGGCGCGCCTACGAGTTCGTGTGGGATTGCCGTTGGCGCGCCGAGCAGGAAGGCTGGACCGACTGCTTCGGCCTTCCCGATCAGATCCGCGCCGCCGAGGAGTACGACTGGCGCTGCTTCGAGCGCTGGGAAGCCGATCAGCGCGTAGCTGTTATCCCGAGCCCATCGAGGGATCTGCGCCTCAGCACTCGCCACGATAGCGAGGATCGCGCGCGAACGACACTCCAGTCGTCAGGAACCGTCGTCAGGCGACAGTCGAAACGGCGCCGCGCTTCCGCGAGGACTCTAAGAGTTCTCTAACAAGTCGCGCAGCTGCGTCGACGCTAAGGCCAGCGCCCAGCGCCAGCATCACGTCGAGCCGCGCCTGCTGCGGGCGCCGCGCGCCCGCGAAGATCGCGCCCCGCTCCGCCAGCCGTCGCCCCGCGCCCGGATAGCCGTACGTGCATCCGACGCGCCCGCGCACCGCGCGCGACGTGATCACGACCGGCTTGCCGTCGTCGATCCAGCGGTCGATGCCCTCCACCATCGGCGGCGGCACATTGCCCCGTCCCATCGCCGCGATGACGATCGCCTTCGCCTCGCGCGCGCGACGCATCGAGCAATCGCGAATCCGCGCCCGCGAACGCGTACACGATGTCGACCGGCGTCGCGAGCGACGGCGGCGTGAGGACCGGCGCCGTCGCATCCAGCGCGCGCCGGTAGATCACGCGCCCGTCGTCGATCACGCCCGAGCGGGTCCGAGGCCCGGGCTGTCGAACGCGTCGAGCATGTGCGTGTGTGACTTCGTGACGTCGAGCGCCGTGAAAACGCGGTCCGACATCACGACCATGCACGCCCCGCCCGCGCGACTCCGGCGCTGGCGGCGACGCGCACCGCCGCGCCGAGGTTGCCCGGTCCGTCCCATCCGAGATCGCTCGACGTCCGCATCGCACCCGTGAACACCACGGGCTTCTCGCTGTCGATCGAGCGCGCCGCGAGATACGCCGACTCCTCGAGCGAGTCGGTGCCGTGCGTGACGACGACGCCGTCGACCTCGGGACGCGCGAGATGCTCGGCGATGCGCGCGCGCAGCTGCCCACATGCGCTCGATCGTCATGTGCGGCCCGGGATACGCGCCCCAATCGTCGATCTCGACGCGGCGCGATCTGGTCGATGCCCGGCGCGAGCGCGATGATGTCCTTTCCGCGCAGCGTCGGCACCGCGCCGCCGGCGGCCGGGTCGTGCCGCATCGAGATGGTGCCGCCCGTGAACAGGAGGACGATCATCCGCAGAGCACGCTGCCGCCGTTGACGTTCACGATCTCGCCGGTGATGTGCCGCGCGAGCTCGGAGCAGAGAAACACGATCGGTCCCGCGATGTCGCGCGGCGCCGCGATGCGCCCGACCGGAATGGTCGCCGCGATGCGCTCACGTCCGCCGTTCGGCGAACGGCTGCTCGCACATCTCCGTGTCGACCCACCCCGGCGCCACGCTGTTCACCGTGACGCCCGCGCTTGCCCAACTCCGGCGCGAGCGACTTCACGAACGAGATCATCGCGCCCTTCGACGCCGCGTAGTCGGCGTGATACGCTTCGCCGCGCTGGCCGGCGGTGCTCGAGACCAGCACGATGCGCCCGCCGTCGGTCGATCCGCCGCACGGCCGCGCGCGTCGTCCAGAACACCGAGTCGACGTTCTCCGCCATCGTGCGGCGCCACTGATCGTCGGTCATGTCGGCGAGCGCGACGTCGTCGCACGGCCAGATGCCCGCGTTGCCGACGAAGAAATCGAGTCCCCCAAGTCGTCGGCCGCGCGATCGACCAGCTCGCTCGGCGCCGTCGCGGCGTCGCGATGTCCGCCGCCGTGCGCGAACGCGTTGACGCCGTGCTTGGCCTTGAGCTCCGCGACGAGCGCATCGGCGTCGGCGCGTGCGGCTCCGAAATCCGATGGCGACGTGGACGCCATACTCGGCGAACAGTCGCGACGTCGCGGCGCCGATGCCGCGCGAACCGCCGGTGATCAAGCGCGCGCTTTGCCTTCGGAGTCCGATCATAGGGTCGCGCTCCACGAGCTCGCAGATCAGGTGTTCGATGCAGAGATGCAGCTCCTGCGCGCGGTCGGTGCGGTTCGTCGGAATGACGACCGAGACGTCGGCCAGCGCTCTGAGCTGCGCCGCCGTCGCGCGCGCTGAACGCCAGAACTTCGACGCCCTTCGCGCGCGCCGCTTCGGCGGCCCGCAGCACGTTCGGCGAGTTGCCGCTCGTCGAGTGGATGATCAGCAGATCCTCCGGGCTGGCCAGCGCCTCGACCTGCCGCGCGAAGACGTGCTCGAATCCGAAGTCGTTCGCCGCCGCGGTGAGCAGCGACGTGTCCGTCGTCAGCGCGATCGCCGGGATACGCCCGCCGGTTGCGCATGTAGCGGACGACGTACTCGGTCGCCAGATGCTGCGCGTCCGCCGCGCTGCCGCCGTTGCCGCAGAAGAACAGCGTGCCGCCGCGCGCGACCGTCATCGCGCACCAACGCGTCGCGCTGCGTCGAGCTCGGGGCCGAGCGAGTCGCTGACGTCTTGCGCGAGCGCGGCGAGATCGCGGAGTGCCGGCGGCGAATGCTCCTGTTCGAACGTCGTCGCGTCAGCGAAGTGCGATCCCTGCGCTCAGGCGTTCGGATCACGCGAGGCGGCGAGCCGGGTCATCGCGTCGTCGGCGCGCGCGGCCAGCCGACGCCGGATTCGCTCGCGGCCGCCTCGAACGCATAGGTCACGAGCGCATCGACGGTGAGCAGATCGAGCGCCGACTCGCGACCGGCGCGTCGGACGCGCGAGCAGATCGCGCAGCAGCGCCTCCGCCGCCGCAACGGTCACCGCGGCCGCGTCGGCTCGCGGGTCTCGTCGCGCGCGTCACCGAGCGCGTCGTCGATGCGCGCCCGCAGACGGTGCGGGCGGACGGCGGCGCTGCGATCGGCCAACCAATCGTGAATCGTCACGAGGGTCGGCCGAGCGCGTCTGCGCACCAGACTGCGGCGCGCGCGACAGCGCGTCGTCGAAGCGCGACGCGTCAGGAATTCCCGCCTGCGCCATGTGCGGCTTGCCGCCGCCGCGTCCACCCGCCGCCGCGGCGATGTCCTTGATCAGCGCATCGGCTCGCACGCCCTTCTCGCGCAGATCGTCCGTCACGACGACGAGCAGCGCGTTCTTGCCGTCCTCGAAGCTCGCCGCGAGCACGCCCACGCCGCTGCCGAGCTTTTCGCGCACCGCGTCGCCGAGCGCCTGGAGCTCTTTCACGTCGCCCGCGCGAACGACGCTCGCGACGAGCCGCGATCCGTTCGACGCCGACCGACTGCGCGCGCTGCAGCAGCGATCTGCAGCTGGTCGCCGCCGCCGCGCATCGCTTCCTCGAGCTTGCGCTCCAGCACGCGTCGTTCGTCGACCAGGCCCGCGACGCGCTTCTCCACGCCATCGATCGGAGACTTCAGCAACTCGGCGATCCGGCGCAGCGCGCGCTCCTCGGCGCGGAAGGCCTCGTAGGCGCCCGGTCCGGTGACCGCCTCGATGCGACGGACGCCGGCCGCGACGCCGGTCTCCGTGCACGATCTTGAACACGCCGATCTGCGCCGTGTTGCGGACGTGCGTGCCGCCGCAGAGCTCCATCGAGAAGCCTGGCACGGTCACGACGCGCACGACGTCGCCGTACTTCTCGCCGAAGAGCGCCATCGCGCCCGAGCGCGCGCGCTTCCTGGAACGGCATCTCGCGGGTCGTCACCGGCGCGCCGCGCCAGATCTCCCGGTTGACGATGCCTTCGATCTCGGCGAGCCGCTCGGCATTGACGGGACCGTGATGAGTAAAGTCGAATCGCAGCCGGTCGGGCGTGACCAGCGAGCCCGCCTGATGCACGGCGTCGCCGAGCACCTGCCGCAGCGCCGCGTGCAGCAAGTGCGTCGCCGTGTGATTGCGCTCGGTGTCGCGGCGACGCTCGGCCGGAATCCGCGCGGTGGCATGGCCAAACCGGAACGTGCCGGTGAGCGTGCCGATCGCCGCCGGACGCCCGTCGATCTTCTTCACGTCGTCCACGTCCACGCGCCAGCCATCGCCGACGATCTCGCCGTGGTCGGAGATCTGTCCGCCCGACTCCGCATAGAACGGCGACTCGCGCAGCAGCACCGCCACGCGTCCATCGGTGAAATGCTTGACGGCCGTGACCTGTGTCTCGATCTCGATCGTGTCGTAGCCGACGAACGCCGCCTCAGCGCTCGCGCTCGGCGCCGGCGTCAGCCAGTCGGCCAGATTGTCGATCTGGTCGGCGACGACGCTCAAGCGCTTCGAGCGGCGCTCCTCCTGCGATCGCTTGCGCTGCGCGTCGAGCGACGACTCGAAGCCGGCGATGTCGACGACATAGCCGCGCTCGCGCGCCATCAGCTCCGTCAAGTCGATCGGGAAGCCGAAGGTATCGTAGAGACGGAACGCGTCTTCGCCGCTGATCGTGCCGCGAATGTCCGTGCTGCCGTCCGCGGTGAGCATCGGCGCGAGCTGCTCGAACCGCGCGAGCCCGCCCTCGATGGTGTCGAGGAACCCCTGCTCTTCCACGCGCGTCGTGTTGACGATGTGCTGCGCGCGCACCCTGAGCTCCGGGTACACGTTCCCCATCGACTCGATGACCGCCTGCACGACCGCGACGAGCGTCGGCTCCTTGCGGCCAAGCAGCCACGCATGCCGAACGGCGCGGCGCAGAATGCGTCGCAGCACGTAGCCGCGCCCGTCGTTCGACGGGAAGACGCCGTCCGCCAACAGGAACGCGACCGCTCGCGCATGGTCAGCGAGCACGCGGAACGACGCGGGATCCACGGCGTTCGGAACGACGCCCGACTCCCGGCCGCGCGTCCACTGCACGCCGACGCGCAGCTCGTTGCTCTCGCGTCCCCAGTACGGAAATGCCGACGACCTTCTCGACCGGCGTCGAGCAGCGGCTGGAACAGATCGGCGTGATAGTTGGTCGTCACGCCCTGCATGAACGCCGCGATGCGCTCGAGACCCGCGCCGGTGTCGACCGACGGCTTCGGCAGCGGAACGTTGGTGCCGTCCGGCTGCTTGTCGAACTGCATGAACACGAGGTTCCAGAACTCGAGGAACCGCCCCGCCTCGGAGCCTTCGAGGAACGCATCGAATGAGAACTCCTGGCGATCGAGCTCGGTCCACTCGCCCGTCGCTCCGGCCGGGAATGCCCAGTCCTTCGCGACGTGCGCGAGGTCGATGAAGATCTCCGAGCACGGCCCGCACGGACCCGTGTCGGCCATCTGCCAGAAGTTGTCCTTGTCGCCGAGCGAATAGATCCGCGAGTCGGGCAGTCCAGCGATCTCGCGCCAGAGCGCGCGCGCTTCGTCGTCCGTGTAGTGGACCGTCACGCGCAGCAGCGTCGGGATCGATGCCGAGCTCTTTCGTGATGAACTCCCAGGCGAAGCGAGATCGCGTCGCGCTTGAAGTAGTCGCCGAACGAGAAATTGCCCAGCATCTCGAAGAACGTGTGATGCCGGGCCGTGTGCCCGACCTGCTCGAGGTCGTTGTGCTTGCCGCCGGCGCGCACGCACTTCTGCGACGTCGTCGCGCGCCGCTTTCCCTCCGGCGGATCCTCCATGCCGAGGAAGACTTTCTTGAACTGCACCATGCCGGCGTTCGTGAACAGCAGCGTCGGATCGTCACCCGGCACGAGCGACGAGCTCGGCTGAATGACGTGGCCGTTTCGGGCGAAATACTGGAGAAAACGAGAGCGGATCTCGGCGGCGAGCATACGAAGGAATATAGCCCGGGCGGCCGATTGCCCCCAAGCGAATCGTTCCGGTACGGGTGTGCCGTTCAAGCCACACATGTTGAGGCCACTCGCGGCGCGTGCGACGCAGCGCGCGTATGGCTCATGTCGTCAGTGAACCCGGTTCGCGCCCGGGCTCAACGCGGCAGCACGCGCTTGGTCCAGACGACGAGCGTGCATGAGCCGCCGCCGAATTCCATCGGGGCGCCGCGTTGGTACCACTCCATCTCGCCAATCTCACCAGGCTTGAGCAGCCGGACCTCGTACTTGATATCCGAACCGCGCACCTGTAGGCCGTCGATCCACAGCCGCGACACGCAGTGGTTGTTCGTGAGATCCAGGATGGCGCTCGCCGCGTCCGCGTGTCGCTCGGCCTGCGTCGAGTCCATGAAGTGCCCAGCACCAAGCTTCTTGCGTTCAGCGATATCTCGGACGCGATATCGCAGCGGCGTCATTGCCCGCACCTTGAGCGTATCGAGCGGAGTCACCTTCTGCACCTCGACGTCGACGAGCACGCTGTCGCCTGAAGGCACGTCGACCACGGCAGCAGTCGGAACCATGCCGATCGCCGTGATGTCGAGCTGCGTCGTGCCGGCTGGAACGCCTCGGATCACGAAACGACCCTGTGGGTCCGTTCGTACCTCCCGCGCCGGCACGTCGACTCGCGCACCGCTCACTGGTCCTCCGGACGCGTTGCGGACGGCACCGACGATCGTACCGCTCGCAGTGCCCGCGCCGCCAAGCACGAAATCGCGCCGCCGAACGCGCGCGTCGCTCGGCGCGATGTCGATCCGGGAATAGGTGATCGAGTCGGATGCCGCTACGACACGCACACCGAGCGTGAGCGGAACGCCGCACGCTGCGTAGGCACCCGCGGAGTCGGTGCGAACCTCGCCCCCCATGCGTTGGCGAACCGCGCCTGAATCCTTCGAGAAGCGGAGATCGACCCAGCTCACGCCGACCTCCGCACCCGCGACCACACCACGACGCGCGGATCGCACCGTGCCGAAGACAATGCCACTGTCGGACGGCGGAAGCCCCGCCCCGCATTCGAGCGTCCACATCGACGCGAACGAGGGCACCGACAGCCGAATCACATCCTCGGCACCCTGAACCCCGAGACGTTCCGCGCGCTCCGAAAGGCCAAGCGAATCCAGCACGGGATGCTCGAGCAGGAACGTGTAGACGCCCGTCGGCAGCGAGTCGAACTGGAAGTGGCCCCGCGCGTCGCTCGTCGCATTCCGCGAGCTGCCAACGATCATGATGAACGCACCGGCGAGTGGTCGGCCGTGCAGGCTGTCGTAGGCGATTCCGTGCACGGTGAGCGGCCGGGGCGTTGATTGCGCCGTCGCGACGCGGCATGCAACCGCCACCGCGAAGGTGAGGCTCACGAATGTGCGCACGAGCGCCAATCTACCGAGAACGGTCGCGACGACAAGCGGGTCCGAATCGGGCTTGGCGCCACATCGCGACGAGTTCCGCGCGCGCCTGCATGCGTTCGACCGCATTCGCCGTGTTTCGATACTGATCCCAGAACTCTTATGAGGTATGGTGATCGCTATCGCCGCCAAGCACCAGCCGAAGCGCGTTCGAGATGTCGTCGCTGTCGTAGCCCCGTCGCGCGAGGAACGCGTAAAGCCGACGCTTCTGCGTCGGGAGGTCGAGCTTCGCGAGCGTCCGTCGTTTCTTGCGAGCCACGCGTTCGATCGTCGCGGCTTCATCCACGCCTTCCTGCTGGAAGACGTCGGCAATGGCCTCCGACGACACGTCTTTCGCCACACCGCGCCGCGTGAGCTCGAGTTGAATTCGGCGACGCGACAGTCCGGCGCCGAGCGCCTTGGATCTGGCCACTTGGCGCGCGTAGTTGGCGTCGTCGATCAGCCCCGCGGCTATCAGGCGCTGCAGGGCAGCGTCCACATCGGGCGGCGGCTCGCCCTTGCGCAGCAGAAGCCGCTTGAGCTCGTCCGCCCCACGCGCGCGCGCCTCGAGCATGTCCAGCGCGCGCTCGTACGTGGACCGCTTCGGCTTTGAGCGTTCAGGCATGAGAGAAAGGAAACCGGGGAGCCGTAGCCTGTTCCGAAGGGAGTTTCCGGGTCCCATCGATTCCAGGTCTACTTCTCCCCGGCTGAATTCCTTGGGCCGGTGGTTGTCGGCCTTACTCCTCGGTGACCTCGATGTCGGCCGCGCTGTCCGTCACGACATCGCGCGGCCCGACGCCGAGCAGCGTCTTCACCTTCTCTTCCACTTCGGCCATCAGTGCCGGCGAGTCCTTGAGATAGAGCTTCGCGTTCTCACGGCCCTGGCCGATCTTCTGGCCGTTGTAGCTGTACCACGCGCCGGACTTGTCGATGATCCCCGCCTCCGACGCGATGTCGAGCACGAGGCTCGCGTGGCTGATGCCCTCCGCGTACATGATGTCGAACTCGGCCTGCTTGAACGGCGCGGCGACCTTGTTCTTCACCACCTTCACGCGGACGTGCGACCCCACCACGTCCTCCTTGTCCTTCACCGGGCCGATGCGGCGGATGTCGAGCCGCACCGACGCGTAGAACTTGAGGGCCTTGCCACCGGTCGTCGTCTCGGGGTTGCCGAACATGACGCCGATCTTTTCACGCAGCTGGTTGATGAACACCACCGCCGTCTTCGACCGCGCGATCCCGCCGGTCAGCTTCCGAAGCGCCTGGCTCATCAGCCGCGCCTGCAGACCCATGTGCGAGTCGCCCATGTCGCCTTCGATCTCGGCCTTGGGGACCAGCGCCGCGACCGAATCGATGACGACCACGTCCACCGCGCCGGAACGAACCAGGATCTCGCAGATCTCGAGCGCCTGCTCACCCGTGTCCGGCTGCGAGATCAGCAGCGCCTCGACGTCGACCCCGAGCTTTCTGGCGTAGTCCGTATCCAGCGCGTGCTCCGCGTCGATGTACGCCGCGACGCCGCCGGTCCGCTGGGCGTTGGCGACGACATGCAAGCAGAGCGTCGTTTTGCCGCTCGACTCCGGTCCATAGATCTCGCTGATGCGGCCGCGCGGGATGCCCCCCACGCCGATCGCCGCATCCAGGTTGATCGCCCCGGTCGAGATGGCCTCGACCCGGACCTTCTGATCCGCCCCCAGGCGCATGATCGAGCCCTTCCCGCAGCTCTTCTCGATCTGGGCGATGGCCAGGTTCAGCGCCTTTTTCTTGTCGTCCTGCAGGGTCGACACAGCCATTTCTCTCGTCCTCTCGGTCAGTTGTAGTCCGCTCTGGCCATGCAGCGTAATCGTACCGGGAACACCGGGGATTTGATACCCGAACAAAATACGAAGACGCTGCGCGGATCTCAAGCGGAATGTGTGAAGGAAAATGCGTTGGCGACGTGCCGGACCCGGACTCGCTCTCCCTCGACGAGCACTCCAACGACGTCGAACCGATACGATTCGGACGGCCGCCCATGCCGGTCGATCCAGACTGAGGCGGAGCGAACTAACTGGCGTTGCTTGCTCCAGTTGACCGCTTCCACGGGATCCCCGAACTCAGCTCCGCGCCGCGCTTTGACCTCGACGAACACCACCAGGTCGTTTCGCTCCACGACCAGATCGATGTCCCGATGCCCGGAGCGGAATCGGCGCTGGACGACACGCCAGCCCTGACGCCGAAGCCACCGCTCCGCGATGCGCTCACCAAGCGCTCCGAAATCCCACGTCTCCGCCGACATGGGGGCAAAGTACCGGAGCCGGTTCGGCCGGTATCATCATCCAGTCCCCAGGAGAATCATTTCCTTGCCCAGGACTGATACCGACTGATGCGCCGAGTCGGATACTCTAGGCGTCAGGCGTCAGTCGTCAGTGGTCGGGGCAAGCGACGGTCTTACGTGGACGCAGTTTGCCCAGCGCCCGACGCCCGACGCCCGACGCCTAGACGTCCCAAACGCCAAGACCCTCGGTATCAGTGAGCGCCCTCTACCGTCCAATGCGCTGAAGCGCTTCGACGAGCTGTGCGCCTCCCATGGAGGGTAGGTCGAGCGAGCTTCGGACGACGATCGGGTCCTGCTTGGTCACCCAGTACATGCCCCTCGCCGTGTCGCCCGCGTGCACCGCGACCACCCAGCAGTCGAACGTGCCGGCGGGCAGTTGCACACGATCCTCGCCGATGACCGAGAGCCGAGTCGGCACCGCGGCGTTGCCCCCGAGCGACGCGGTGAACGTCGTCGCGGAATCCTCCCAGCTCGCCTGGAGCGGAAGCAGGCGCAGGATCGTCTCGAGCATCGCCGAGTTGATGAACGTCACCGCCGGCACCGATGCGACGAAGGAGCGTCGTCCGGGCGGGCCGCTCGTTCCGCCGAACGCGGTGTCGCCACGGAATTCGAGCGCGAGACGCGCCCCATTCACCGTAGAGTTGAGATGGAGCGGCGTCAGCCCGGTCAGGTCGAGGTACAGCGAGTCGGTGTCGAGCGAGCCGTCGAGCAGCTTCGTGTCCAGCAGCAACCACGCCGGCGTTCCGGCGTAGTTGGTCAGCGAGACGGTCACGGTTCGGGTGCCGACGATGGTCGTGCCCGCGTCGCGCTCGACCGTCATCTGATACACGTACTGCGCCGAGTGGAGCGTCGGCGCGTTGAAGCGGAGCCGATGCGGACCGGAATCCGCGGCGGGCACTGGAGGCGTCGTAGGCGGAACCTGGCCGGCGGCGGCGTGTGCGACGGCACCCGCGATCGCGGTCGCGGCCACACTGATGCGTGCGAAGCGCCAAACTGCGTTACGCACGCGGTCCACAGATGTGGTCGAGTTGATCCAGTCCAACCAAAACGTCGCGGGGTTTCGATCCATCGGGTGGGCCAAGGACTCCGGCGGAATGTAGCTGATCGATGATGCGCGCCGCGCGGCCGTAGCCGACCTTGAGCCGTCGCTGCAGCAACGACGTGGATCCCTGTTGATTCTGCACCACCACCTCCGCCGCTTCGCGGAACAACTTGTCCCGGTCGCCGACGTCGGCCGACGACTCGCCGTCCGCGAGGCCGGCCTCGAGCGCTTCCTTCGCCCGAACGGCTTCGAGAATGTCCGGCTCCGCGTCGTACGACTCGTCGACCACCAGCCCCTGCTCGGCCAGCGCCGCCCGCTTCGCGTCGCGCTTCCCTTGATACCAGTTCATCAGCCGTTCTGTTTCCTCGCTCGACAGATACGCCCCTTGGAGACGCGACGGCTCGGACTTGCCGGGCGGGATGAACAGCATGTCGCCATTGCCGAGGAGCATTTCGGCGCCCGAGCCGTCGATGATCGTGCGGCTGTCGACTTGCGACGCGACGCGGAACGCGATGCGGCTCGGGAAATTCGCCTTGATCAGGCCGGTGATGACGTTCACGCTGGGCCGTTGCGTCGCGAGGATCAGGTGTATGCCAATGGCACGGGCCTTTTGCGCGAGCATCGCGATGGGCGTCTCGACCTCGCCCTGCACCGTCATCATGAGGTCCGCCATCTCGTCGATGACGACGACGATGTACGGCAGCACGCCGCCCTTGTACTCGGTGTTCTCGAAGGCGACGTCCGCGTTCTTCGGAAGCTTGACCGGGGCGCCGCTGCCGCTCGCGTGCGTCTGCACGCGGCGATTGAAGTCCTGCACGTTGCGGCAGCCGTTCGCCGCGAGCAGCTCATAGCGCTCCTGCATCTCCATCACCGCCCACTTGAGCACCGACGCCGCGTCGCGGTTGTCGGTGATCACCTTGTGGCGCAGGTGCGGGAGCGTGTTGTAGACGGAGAGCTCGACCATTTTCGGATCGACCATCAGGAAGCGCAGCGTCTTCGGCGTGTGCCGGTAGACGAGGCTCGTGATGATGGTGTTCACGCAGACCGATTTGCCCGACCCCGTGGCGCCGGCGATCAGCAGGTGCGGCATCTTCGCGAGGTCGGCGATCACCGGCTTGCCCTCGAGATCCTTGCCGAGCGCGATCGGCAGCCCGCGCGGCGCCTGGAACTCGCGCGATTCGACCAGTTCTCTAAACGAGACGATCTCCGAGACCGGATTGGGGACCTCGACGCCCACGGCGCCGCGCCCGGGAATCGGCGCGACGACACGGATCGACGGCGCGCGCATCGCGAGCGCCAGATCGTTCGAGAGATTCGCGAACTGGCGAACCTTCACGCCCGGCGCGGGCTCGATTTCAAATTGGGTGACGACCGGTCCCGTGGTGCGCCCAACCAGCTCGCCGTCCACGCGGAAGGTGCGGAGGGCGTCCATGAGCTTCGCGCCCATCGCGTCGAGCTCGCGCTTGCTGGCGTCGTGGTTCTGCTCGGGCACCGGCGCGAGGAGCTCCGGCGACGGCAGCTCGTCGCCGCTCGTGTCGGCGTGGGCGGTCGCTTCGATCGCCGCCGCGATCTCGGCGTCGTGATCCGCGAGCGCCTCGGCCCTGGACTTTTTCTTTCGCCTCCTGCCCACGGCGTCGTCGCCAAGATCGAGCAACAGGTTCACGTCGCCAGCCGAGCCGTTCGCCAACGAGGAGTCCATGGCGGGCATCTCTTCCGGCGACGGCTCGAGCGCGAGCGCGAGATCCACCGGCGTGTCCGCTGGTGCGCCCTTTCGCTTGCGCTTCTTCGCCGGCTCTGACGCAGCAGCGACGACCGGATCATCAGCGACGCGAATGATCGGCGCGCGATGCCCGACGATCGCGCGGATCGGATTCCACGCGAGCGTCGCCGCCATCAGCACCGATGCGCTCAGCGCGATGACGACCCACGCGCCGAACGATCCGAACCAGCCGATCCACCATTTCGCGATGATGCCGCCCCAGATCCCGGCCCAAGCGCCCGGCAGTCCCGGGGGTGGCGCCGGCAGAGCGAGTGCGAGCGCAACGGGCAACAGGATGACGAGGCCCGCGAAGAAGATCATCCACGATCGGTCGGTGTCGGACTCGAGGCGGCCGAAGAGCCTGAGCGCGTGGACGGCGGGCACCAGAGGTATCAACACCGCCGACGGCCAACCCACAAATGTGACCAGGGGGCTCGCGAGGATCTTGCCGACGAGGCCGACGCTGGCTTCGACGTTCACACCGGCGCGCACCGTTGCCAGTGCAAGGGCGCCAAACGCGCCGGCGAGAAAGACCGCGAAAAGCAGGAGCGCGATACCAAGGACTTCGCGCTTCAGGTTGGAACTGCTCACGGCGTGTTACCGCTCCCGATCTGGGCCCAACTTGGTGATCTGTCGATCCTGATACAGTGGAATCACCGGATACGAATCTACCTCGGCGCACGCGGTGAGGTCATCTTCGAATCCCGCATCGCGCAGCGCGCGGCCGTGCTCCGACGCCTCGAACAACCTCACGATCTGATCGTACCGCCGGTCGATCAACGCGCAGGTCTGCGCGGCGTCGTTCATCGTGAGTCCGATCAGGCGCTTCGAGACGTTCGACACGTACCGCCCCGCGCATCCGGCATCCTCGAGCGCGAACTGCCGCTCCCGCCCCGCGCACACCAAGGTGATGTCGGCGCCCCCACGCAGCGCGGTTCGCAGCATCGTGAGCACGGCCGTGTAGTTGACGTACGACGCGATGACCACGTCACGTGCGCCGGCGGTGGCCGCGATGGCAGCCGTGCCGTTCGTCGTCGTCAGGAGAATGGTCTTTCCCTCGACGACTGCCCGCTTGTACTCGCCCGGCGAATTGCCGAGGTCGAATCCGGGAATCGGGCGCATGCGTCGCTCGCCCGCGAGCAGCACGTCGGCCCGCTCGAGCGCCTTGGATCGCGTGACGACCTCGTCCGACGTCTCGAGCGGCACCACCGCGCGCGCGCCGTTCGCCAGCGCCGCCGCGATGGACGTCGACGCCCGCAGGACGTCGATCACCGCGACCACGCGACCCGAAACCTCAGACGGAGTCAGTGCGGCCCCGCCGAATACCACGTCGATCCGCACCTACGCGGGCTCCTTGAACAGGTCCGTCTCGCGTTCGAGGAACTTGGTGTCCACTTGTCCGGCGACAAAGCGAGGATTCTGCATCACCCGAGCGAGAAACGGAATCGTCGTCGTCACGCCTTCGATGATGAAGCCATCGAGCGCGACGTGCATGCGGGCGATCGCTTCCTCGCGGTCGCGTCCCTGGCAAATCAACTTCGCGAGCAATGAATCGTAATACGGCGGCACGGTGTAGCCATCATAGACATGCGTGTCGAGCCGCACGCCGGGACCACCGGGCGGATGGAAGGCGAGAATTTTTCCCGGGGAAGGTTGGAAGTTGCGCGACGGATCCTCGGCGTTCACGCGGACCTCGATGACGTGTCCGCGCAGCGGCGGCAGCTCCGTGACGCTCAACTTCTCGCCGGCCGCCACGCGAATCTGCTCCTTCACGAGATCGATCCCGGTGAGCATCTCGGTGACCGGATGCTCCACCTGGATTCGCGTATTCATCTCCATGAAGAAGTACGACCCGTCCTCGTCGAGAAGCATCTCGATCGTGCCGGCGCCCACGTAGTCGATCGCCTTGGCGCCCGCGACCGCGTCGCGTCCCATGCGCGAGCGCAGGTCCGGCGTGACTGCGGGGCTGGGCGCTTCCTCGATGAGCTTCTGATGGCGCCGCTGGACCGAGCAATCGCGCTCGCCCAGGTGAATGACGTGACCGTACTTGTCGCCGAGGATCTGAAACTCGATGTGGCGCGGGCGGGCGAGGTACTTCTCGACGTACACGTCGCCGTTGCCGAACGCCGACAGCGCTTCCGATCGCGCCAGTTGGAACGAGCGCGCGAAGTCGTCCACGTCGCGCGCGACGCGCATGCCCTTGCCGCCGCCGCCGGCCGCGGCCTTGATGATCACGGGGAAGCCGATGTCTTTCGCGAACCCGAGGGCTTCCTCGACGTCTTCCACCGGTCCGGGCGTCCCCGGGACGATCGGGACGCCGACTTGCGTCATCGCTTTGCGCGCGGCCGCCTTGTCGCCCATCACGCGAATCTGATCGCCGGTCGGTCCGATGAAATCGATCTTCGACGCGACGCAGATGTCGGCGAACTCGGCGTTCTCGGCGAGAAATCCGTAGCCCGGATGGATCGCGTCCGCGCCGGTGATCTCCGCCGCGGCGATGAGGCGGGGAATGTTGAGATACGACTCGCGCGCCGGCGCCGGCCCGATGCAGACGTCGTCGTCCGCGAAGCGCACGTGCAGCGATTCACGATCCGCCTCGGAGTACACGGCGACGGTCTGCACGCCGAGCTCGCGGCACGCGCGAATGACGCGGAGGGCGATCTCGCCGCGGTTGGCGATGAGAACCTTGTTAAACACGGGGACTCGTATCGTCTCCCCCCTCTTCCCGCGTCCCCGTTCCCTCGTCCCTCATTGGTTCTCCTCGAATCCCGCCCACGACGTGTCGCTCGTGCCGGCCACGCCCTGCACGCGGAGCGCGAACTCCGCCGGGCTCGTCGCGTAGAACACCGCGCTCTCGTACGAGATGACGCCGCGCGAGTAGTGCTGCATCAGCGATTGGTCGAACGCCTGCATGCCGTACTGCACCGCGCCCTCTTTGATGAGGTCGGGGATGTTCAGCATCTTCTCCATGTCGCGGATGTTGTCGCGCACGGCGGCGGTGTTGATGAGCACCTCGCAGGCCGGAATACGGCCCGCTTTGTCGGACCGCGGCACGAGACGCAATGAGACGACCGCCTGCAGCGCGCTGGCCAGCGAGAAGCGCACTTCCGCCTGCTGGTGCGGCGGATAGAACGACAGCACGCGGTTGATCGTCTGGGTCGCGTCCATCGTGTGCAGCGTGGAGAACACGAGGTGGCCGGTGTCCGCCGCCTTGAGCGCCGTGTCGAGGGTTTCGAGATCTCGAATTTCGCCGATCAGGATGACGTCGGGATCCTGTCGAAGCACGCGGCGCAGCGCCTGGCCGAACGTCGCCGTGTCGGTGCCGACCTCGCGCTGGTTGATGTGGCAGTTGATGTCGCGGTGCAGGAACTCGATCGGGTCCTCGATCGTGATCACGTTCGCGCGACGGTTCTCGTTGATGTGCTGGATCATCGCCGCGAGGGCGGTCGACTTGCCGGAGCCCGTGACGCCGGTGACCAGCACCAGCCCGCGCGGCTTCATCGAGATCTCCTCGAGGACCGGCGGGAGATTGAGCTCGCTGATCGTGCGCGCCTGATACGGAATCGCGCGCATCGCGTAGCAGAGCGAACCGCGCTGCTGGTAGACGTTGACGCGGAACCGGCCGATCCCCGGGACGCCGATGGCGAAGTCGCACTCCTTCTCGTCGGCGAACTGCTTTACCTGGCGCGGCGTCATCAACTGCTCGGCCAGCGCGCGCAGATCTTCGGGACGAAGGGGCGTGTGCTCGAGGGTCTCCAGCTCCCCGTCGACGCGGACCGTCGGCGGACGTCCCACCTTCAAATGCAGGTCCGATCCGTTGAGACGGATCATCTCCTGCAGCACGCCCTTGAAGTTGAGACCCGGCGAGTGGGCGTTCGTCGGCGCCGTCTCGGTGACTTGGACGGGATTAGCCATTGGGATCGATCGTGTAGAGGACCTGCCCGTACTCCACGGGCTGCGCGTCCTGCGCGAGAATCTCGCGGATGACGCCCGAGTACTCCGATTCGATCTCGTTCATGATCTTCATCGCCTCGATGATGCAGAGGACCTGCCCCTTCGAGACGCGATCACCGACAGATACGTACGCCTTGGCCCCGGGCTCCGGCGACTTGTAGTACGTGCCGACCATGGGCGACTTCACTTCGAGCGCCGTGGACTTGGGCGGCTCGGGCGGCGATGCCGCCTCGTCGCTCACCGGCGCCATCCCTTGTGCCGGCGTCACCCGCCCGACCGGGGCGGCTGGCACCATCGTCTGCATGGGCATCGGCGCGGCCACCTGCACCGCCCCGCGCTGCTGCGGACTCTTGGAGATGCGAATCTTCATCCCCTTGTCCGACGTGATCTCGATCGAGTCCACCGTCGAGTCGTCGACGATCTCGATCAGCTTCTTCACGTAGCGTAAGTCGATCATAAGTCCCAATCGGCGTGTGCGACTGCAGATCCTTCGCGACGATTCACGACCTCACTCACCCGAGCTCGATCAGCTCGCGAGGAAAGCTGGTGAGGATCCTGGGACCGTCCGGACCGAGAAACACGTCGTCCTCGATGCGAACGCCTCCCCAGCCCGGTCGATAGATCCCCGGCTCGATGGTCACCACTGCTCCCTCCGCGAGCGCCGCATCTGCCGTGCGGGCCAGCCTCGGCGCTTCGTGCACTTCGAGGCCCAGGCCGTGGCCCAGGCTGTGACCGAACAAGTCCCCGTAACCGCGGTGCTCAATGTAGTCGCGAGCGATGGCGTCGGCATCCCGACCCGTCATGCCCGCCCGCACCTTGCTCGCCGCCTGCTCGTTCGCGGCGCGGACCACGTCGTAGACCTCCCGCTGCTCCGGGCCCGCCCGGCCGACGACGAACGTGCGCGTGACGTCGGCGCAATAGCCTCGCGTCTCCGCGCCGAAGTCCAGCAGAAGGAAGTCGCCCGGCTCGATGCGCCGTGTGGACGAATGCGCATGCGGGAGCGCCGAGCGCGGGCCCGATGCGACGATCGACGGGAACGGAAACCCTTCGCTTCCCTCGTCGCGGAGCGCCTTCTCGAGCGCGCCGGCCACCTCGAGCTCCGTCATCCCGGCGCGCACCTGCGGCAGCGTGCGATCGAGCGCGCGCGTCGCGATGCCGTTCGCCGCCTCGATGAGGGCAAGCTCGCCGGCGTCTTTTCGCTCGCGCAGTCCTTCCACCAGATCCAACGTCGGCCGCCACTGCCAGCGGGCGCCCGCTTCGAGCAGCCGCTGAAAGTCCCGATGGAGCAGATGCGCGGATTCGAACCCGATGACTTCGAGATAGGCCAGCTCGCTGAGGCGCTGCCAGAGTCCCGTCCACAGACTCTGCGGCTCGATGGTGATGCGCGCGAGATCCCCGACTTCCTCGGCGATCTGCGTTTGGTATCGGAAATCCGTAATGAGAACGACGTCGCGTTGGCTCACGAACAGCAACGCGCTGGACCCGGAGAAACCGGTCAGATAGCGGACGTTGGGCAGGCTGGTGATCAGCAAGCCGTCCACATGGGCAGCCGTCAGCCCGTCGGCGAGCGCCGACAGCCGGCGCCGGCGGGGATCAACCACGAGTCGCGATCGAGCGCGTGAGCCCGCGGAGAGCGAGCTCGTAGCCATAGACGCCGAGCCCACAAATGCTGCCGAGCGCCGCCGGCGCGAGCATCGAGTGCCGACGCTCCGGCTCTCGAGCGTAGACGTTCGTGACATGGACTTCCACGAACGGCACCGCGATCGCCGAGAGGGCATCTCTGATCGCGAGGCTCGAATGCGTGTACGCGCCCGCGTTGATCACGATGCCGTCCACCTGTCCGCGCAGGCGATGGATCTCGTCGATGATCTGTCCCTCGCCATTGTGCTGTGAGAAGCAGATCTCGGCGCCGATCTCGCTGCCGACCGCGCGAAGCGAGCGCTCGACGTCCGCGAGCGTGTCGCGTCCGTACAGCGCCGGCTCGCGCGTGCCGAGGAGATTCAGATTGGGGCCGTTGACGACGGCGATCTTCACGTCTTCTTCAGACTGTTGAGCCAGTTGTTGAACTGCGCGATGTCTTCGCCCGTCTCACCGCTCGCTGCGCTTTTTCCCGAGCTGGCGGGCGGCTCCGCGCCGGCTTTGGGCGATGCCTCGGACAAGTCGTCCGCGAAAAACTGGTCGAACGAAAAGCCGTCGTTCTCCGCCTCTTTGGGCCGCGGCGGCGTCGACTTGAACACATGGTCGAGCGACAGCTCGTTGCTCGCCGCATGCGCGGGTTTGCCCGGGAGCTCCGTCGCCTCGGGCGCGTCCGGCGCGAACGCCTGCGACAGTGCCGCCGCGGCATCGGCGTCCGCCGACGACGCGCTTGCGCCCGAGAACAGCGCGTCGATGGAGCCGCTCACCGTGTCGCTGGCCCCTGGCGTGGTGCGAACCAGCGTCGGCCGCGCGGGCGTCGAACGCGGCGGCGTTGCATGCGGCCGCGCCGCGTGCGCGGGCGTCGACTGAATCGGCGTCGAGTACACCGGCGTGAAGTACGCCGGCGTCGGCGGTGACACCTCCATGTCGTCGAACGACTCGACCGTCGGCTCTTCCTCCACCGGCGAGTCGTCGACCGACGAGTCGTCGACCGACAGCTCGTACGCTTCCACGACAGCCGGTTCTTCGGTCGGCTGTTCCGGCAGCGACGGCTCGGGCTCGACCTCGGGGAGGCCGTAGATCGGCGTCGGAATGCTTCGCGCCGCGATCGCGTCGAGGTCATACGGCGGCGTGGGAACTCGAAGCGGCGCGATCGCCTCGAAGTCGTACATCGGGGTCGGAACGCGCGGCGTCGACAGCGGCGTCTCGCTCGACGCGATGGCCGGCATTTCCTCTGACGCAGCCGGCGGCACGTCGCTGTCGACCTGCCAGCTCGACGGCGCAAGCCGCAAGAGACCGGCGAGGAAATCACGAATCGTCTGGCCCGTCGAGCGGTCGGCGTGCACGACGCTGTCGTCGGCGGGAGTCAGCGGCTCGCCGTTCAGCGTCGCCTCCACGGCGCGCAGACGGCTGGCCAGCTGTTCGTCGTCGGGCCGCTGCGCGCTGAGGCGCCGATAGATGTCCACGGCCGCCTCCGGATGCCCCTGCTCGAGGTACAACTCCGCCATCGTCTCGGTGATGAATTCCTCCGACGGGACGGCGGGCTCTGGCTCTGGCGGTGTCCAAATCGGCGCCGCAGGAACCGCGGCGACAGGCTGCGATTCGAGCTCGTCCGGTGTTTCCGCGATCGGCGCGATCTCGCCCGCCGGCATGTCGAACGACGACACCTCGAGCGGCGGAAGGTCGAGCGACGGTTCCTGGTGCGTCGGCATCTCAGTCGACGACACGTCGAACGACGGCAGCTCGAGGGGCGGAATGTCGACCGACGACGACTCGAGCGCCGGAATGGGCGGGGGCTCGTCGGCTGGCGGCGGACCCTCGGATGTCGGCGTCGCGGCTTCCTCGAACGACACTGACAGGTCGAGCGATTCCGGCGTGTCCAAAGAGAACGCCGGAACCGCTTCGATGAATTGCGGTGTCGGCGTCCGCGTTTCCACTCGCTCGGGCGACACGGCATCGGACGACGGATCGCCGAGCGCGCCGGTGTCGCGCGCCATGTCCGCGAAGAACGCATCCACCTCGAGCGGCGACGCTTTCGCAGCGTCGGCGGCTTCAGCGCCCCGCAGCGTTTCGCCGAAGCTTTCGAGATCCGCGATGCGCTCGCCCTGCGCTTCGGAGAACGTCGTGCTCGTCATACCGTCGGGGCGAAGGCCGAGATCGAGGTCGGACGCGAGCTCGATCGGCGTGGCGTCGACCGGAGCGTGCGACGACGCAGGTGTCGTCGCGATGGCGAACGGATCAGCCTCGAACAACGGTTCTTCGGTTCCGAGGTCGAAGCCTTCGTCGCTGACGTTTTCCGAAGATGAAACCACCGCGGATTCGGCGATGCTCGTCCGCTCGATCTCGATCGCCTCGATCGCCTCGTCGGCCTCGGCGGCGGCTGATTCAGGAATCGGCGGCGGACCGACGGGGTCGATCTCGGGCGGTGGTGCGCCAAGCGACGACAGCGGCACGCCGCCGACGCTGAAATCCTCGAGATCGAGAAGCTCGTGTTCGTTGGCGGGCGGCGCGTCGCCCCACGTCGACGTCGGTACCGGCGGAGGCTCGCTGGGCAACGCAGCCTCGCGCAACGACGACAACTCGGGCGCGGAATCGAGGTCGGTCGCGTCGGGCGACTTCTCGATCACGACCGTCGACAGCGGCGTTGGCACACGGGCGACGTCCACGGGTACAGTCGATGAGACGTCCGCCGTCGGCACCGCGGGCATGCTGTCGTCGGGCGTCGCCAGAAGCGTCATCATGATCTGCGCGATCTCTTCGTTGCGCGGATCGGCTTCGAGCACTCGCTGGTACCACCCTCGTGCCCCTCGCAGATCACCTGCCTGACGCGCGATGTCGCCCAGGTGTCGGAGCGCGATCAGGTTCTCGGGATCGAGCGAGAGCGCGGTCTCGAACACGGCGCGGGCTTCGTCGAACCGGGACAGCTCGAACAGGGCCTGCCCGTACACGATGTGCCCGCTCATGTGGCCGGGCTGCTGGGGCAGATATTCCTGGCAGATGAAGATGGCCTGCTCGAGATCTCCCGACTTTCGATACTCGTTGGCGAGCGGCGCGAAGTAACGTCGCGGGTTCTCGTCGAATTTTTTTCGGAGTTCGTCGATGCGGGCCGAACTGGCCATTGAAAGCCCTCGAAGCAAGCGTGCGGCGGGGGGCGAAACGCAGGGGTGGACGGAAGCGGATTATACACTCCGCTGACTGGGCGAGTCAATCAGAAGTTACATTCTCACTTGATTTTAGCCCGCGTCCGGCTCTAACATTACAAGCTTGGCTCGACCGATTTCTCGCTGACTTCCTTCACCCCAGCTCCTCGGAGTTTCGTTCCGTGCTGCAACAGATGCGGGGCCTGGCGAAATACATCTGGGTGCTCGTCGCCATTGTATTCGTCGGTGGCTTCCTCCTCTACGAAACGTCGGGTCTGATCGGCCGGACGCCTGTGACCCCCACCACGGCGGTCGCGGTCGTCAACGGAACCGAGATCCCGTATACGGTCTACCTCCAGCGCGTCAACGCCGAGGTCCAGAACCAGCAACAGCAAGCGCGCGGTCGGACGCTGTCGCAGGACGATCAGCACCGCATCGAGAACAGCGTCTTCGACCAGATGGTCGCGGACATTCTGTTGCAGAACGAGTATCGCAAGCGCGGCATCATCGTCACCGACGACGAGGTGCGCGAGTTCGCGCGCTACGCGCCGCCGCCGTGGATCATGCAGGCGCCGGAGCTCATGACCGAAGGGCGATTCGATCCCGAGAAATACCAGCGCCTGCTCGGCAGCGCGCAGGCTCGGCAGAGCGGACTGCTCGTGAACCTCGAGCAGTACTATCGGGCGGAGATCCCGAAGCAGAAGCTGTTCGACGAGCTCTCGTCCGGGATGTACGTGAGTGACGCCGACCTCTGGCGCGCCTGGCGCGATCAGCACGACAGCGCGCAGGTGAGCTACGTCGCATTCGTGCCGGGCGGCGCGGACAGCACCTTCGCCAAGTCGATCCCCGACGACGAGCTGCGCGCCTACTTCGAAAAGCACAAGGCGGATTTTCAGGGCACTGGCCGCGCGAGCCTGGCGCTGATCATGATCCCGAAGACGATTTCGGCGGCCGATACGGCCGCGGCGCGCGCGAAGGCAACGGCGCTGCGCGAAGAGATCGTGAAGGGCGCCAAGTTCGAGGACGTCGCGAAGCGGGAGTCGGCGGACACCATCTCCGGGCAAAAGGGCGGCGACCTCGGCAAGGGCGGACGCAACCGATTCGTTCCGGAGTTCGAGAAGGCGGCGTACGCGCTCAAGCCGGGCGAGCTCTCGCAGCCCGTCTTGTCGCCCTTTGGATTCCACATCATTCGGGTCGACAGCAAGAGCGGCGATACGCTCGCGCTCCGGCACATTCTCGTGTCGATCAGCGCGAGCGATTCGGAAAGCGCGCGCGTCGACAAGGAAGCCGACGCGCTCTCGCGAGCGGCGGCCTCCAGCGAGCAGGGCTCCAAGCTCGATTCCGCCGCGCACTCACTTCAGCTGCCCGTCTACCGGCTCGAAGCGAACGAGGACGAGCCGGCGACGATGGGCGGTCGCGTCATTCCGAGCGTCAGCGCTTGGGCGTTCGGCGGCGCCAAGGTCGGCGAGACGAGCGAGCTCTTCGACGACGACAACGGCTACTACCTGGCGCGGCTCGACACGCTCCGGCCGGGCGGCGAGCCGAAATTCGAGAACGTGAAGGAGCTCGTGCGCGCGCGAGTGGCGGCCGAGCGGCTCGTCGACAAGCTCATGCCCGACGCGCAGAAGCTGGCGTCGGCCGCCGCCGCCTCATCGCTCGACGCCGCGGCGCAGCAGATGGGCAAGAAGGTCGAGCAAACGCCGCTGTTCTCGCGATCGTCGTTCGTGCCGGGCCTCGGCCAGTTCACGGAGCCCATCGGTGCGGCGTTCGGCCTGCCCGTCGGCGCGGTCAGCCAACCGGTGAAATCGGCGACTGGCGTGTTCGTCATCCGCGTCGATAAGAGAATCCTCGCGGACAGCTCGGCGTGGGCGGCGCAGAAGCTGGCGCAGCGCGCGACGCGACTGAACCAGCTCCGCCAGCAGCGCTTGCAGATGTTCCTCGAAGACATGCGCAAGTCCGCGAAGATCGACGACCGGCGCAAACAGATTCAGGCGGCGATGAGGAGGCAGGAAGCGTAAGGGCGATCGGCGAACGGCGAAAAACGAGAAGGGCGCGGAGACGAGTGTCCCGGCGCCCTTCTCGTTTTTCTTCATGTCTGTTCCCCGATCGCCGATCCCGTTCGCGACCTAGATGAGCCGCTTCGGCTCCGGCCGCACTTCCTCTTCCTGGCGCATCGCGGACGTGTCGCCGGCCCCGAGCCGCTCCGCGGGCCGGTTTTCACGAATCGGCTCGCGCACTTCCTTATCGACATCGCTGATGTTCTTCTTGAACTCGCGGATGCCCTTGCCGATCGACGCTCCGATCTCCGGTACCCGTCGCGCTCCGAAGAGGACGAGCACGATGACCAGGATCATCAGCAGTTCGGTGAAGCCAAAGTTGCCCAGATTCATAACGAACTCCTAGAAGAGCGAACGAGCGATGAGGTAGGCGACGAGTACGCCAACAAGACTAAGGAGAGAAACGTCCAGGGCCACGGGTCCCAAAGAAAACTTGATCATGCCGAGGTCGACGGGCAATGGCCCGATCGACGGCGTGATGCCGGCCGTCAGGAACTGTTTCGCCGCCCCGGGCGGAAACAGAATGCGCGCCGCCTGCTGCATGACGCTCCCGACCACGAACCCGATGGCCAGGACCAGAGCATGAAACCCCGGACGATGCTTCGATGATCCGCGAAGAACAGCCATGTTATGACCGCCGGTCCATGACGTATGCGATCGCGTCCGTCAGCGCGGACCGGACTGAGCTTTCAGGAAGGACGCGCAAGGCACGCTCCGCGTCATGCGCGAGCGCTTCGCCCTTCCGCCGGGCGTAGTCGATGCCCCCAGCCTCGGCCACGATGCCGATGACGTCGGCGATGATCTCGTCGCCCGGCGTCTCGGTCGCGAACAGCTCGTCGATTCGGCGGCGCGCGGGCGCCGAGACGCGCGGCAGTGCCGCGATCAGCGGCAGCGTCACCTTGTGCTCGCGGAGATCCAGGCCGCCGGGCTTGCCGGTCGTCGACTCGTTCTCCGTGTAGTCCAGGATGTCGTCGGCAATCTGAAAGGCCATCCCCAATCGGTCTCCATATTCGGCCAACGGACCGCGGAACTGCGGCGCCCCGCACAGCGCGCCGCTCTCGCACGCCCCGGCGATCAGCGACCCCGTCTTGGCCCGAATGAGATGCGCGTAATCCGCTTCGGTGAACGCCAGCGCGTCCACGGCGCCCAGCTGGCGCATCTCGCCGATGGTCAGCTCGTTCGCCACGTCGGTCACGATCTTGAGAATCTCGAGATCCCCCAGCGAGACGAGCGCCGTCAGCGCGCGCGAGTAGAGGAAATCGCCCATGATCACCGAGACCTGATGGCTGAACAACGAGTTCACCGTCGGCAGGCCCCGGCGCAGCACCGAGTGATCGACCGAATCGTCATGCACGAGCGTCGCGAGATGCATCAGCTCCACTACCGCGCCGAGCGTGGTCACTCGCGAGTCCGGCCGACCTTCGATCTGGCTCGCCAGGAGCGCAAGCGTCGGGCGAAACATCTTGCCGCGCATCTGCAGCAGATGCCCGCTCACCTCGCGGATGAGCGGCAGATCGTCCGTGACGATGCGGTGCATCTCGTCGACGACGCGATCCAATCCGTCGCGGACCGGCGCTTGGATGTCGCGCAACGCGCTGGTCGGCGCGGTTCGCGTTCGCGCGATCACGCCACTCATCGCTCGGCGCGTTCGAGCGAGCTCAGGCGATCCGCGACGTCGCGGAACTCGATGTCGAGAACGAACACGCGCTGATAAAAGCCCACGGCATCCATCGGGTTCCCCTGCGCTTCCGCCGCTCGGCCCAAGAGATACAACACGCCGACCAGCTTGTCTTCGCTCGCCTTCTCATTCAGCGCCCGCCCAAGGATCGACGAGGCGAGCTTGAATTGCGACTTCTCCATGAAGCACTGCCCGAGCGCCTCATACGTCGGCAGGCGATTCGTCGGACTGCCGAGCGCTTTCTGAAATTCGGCGATGGCTTCGTCGAGGAGGCCCATCTCCTTGAACGCGATCGCCAGATCGTAGTGACTCTGATAGTCCTCGGCGTCGACGTTTTCGGCGACGCCTTGTTTGAACTTCCGCAGCATGTCGGCGAAATCCGCCTGCTCGTCGCCCGTCGGCTCCTGCTCGGAGACCACCATCCGCGTGTCCTTCGGCGCCTCGGTATCGCGGAGCCAGTCGCCGAGATTGACGAACGCGCCACGCTGTTCGGCAAGCGGCGACGTCGGCGACGGCGACGCACCCGCGGACTGTCGCGGCGCACCGCCTGATCGGCCGATCGGAGCCGACGACGACGGATCCGTCACCGGGATCGTGTCGAGCGCCCCGCGCGCGCGCATCTCGTCCGGCGCGAGATCGAGCACTCGCTGGTAGACGACGCGCGCCTTGTCCGGCTGATCGGCGCGGAGCAGCGCGTCCGCCAGCGCCACATACGCCTCGATCAATCGCGACCGGTCGTTCGTCAAGAACGCGAGCTCGACGCGCTTCTGATGGTGCTTCACCGAGTCCGGCTCCAGACGCGCGATCTCCTCGGCGAGCGACGAGGCGAGCTCGAGATCGTGGGATCGTTCCGCGCCCGCCATGGCGAGCTCGAGCTCCGAGATGCCGCCGTAGCGATCGCCTGCTTCGAGCATCGCCTCGGCGAGCTGGCGATGCAGGCTCCAGTTCTCCGGTTCGCTCTCGAGCGATCTCTTGAGCGCGGTGACCTCCTGCGCGGCCACCAGCGTTGCCTTTCGCGTCGACGACGGCGTCGGCATGGCGAAGCGCACGCCGTCGATCGTGAGACTCTCGGCGTCGTCCATGCCAAGGGGCGGCGTCAGCGACGACGCGATCGCCGGGTTGCGAAGCGGCGTGTCGCGCAGCGGCGGCTCGACCAGCTCGAGCTCTCCGCTCGAGGGCAACGGCACCGGCTGACTGAGGCGCGCCGCCGCTCCGGCCGCCACGACGTCGATGTCCATCAGCGGCAAGCCCTCGAGCGCCGCGCGTGCAGTGCTCGGCGTCGGCCGCGACGGTCGCGCGGGCGACGGCGGCGTCACCATCTGCGACAGATCGAGATCGATCGAGTCTGTGCTGTCGGGCGCGACCTGGATGGCGTCGGGAAGAATCAGATCCGGCTCGTCGTCCGGCGTGCCTTGCTCGCCGGCCGCAATCGATCCTTCAATGCTGGCGCGGAGTTGCTCCTCGACCGATTCCTCGAGCGCCTGCTCATCGTTGCCCGGTGATGTGGGGTCCGCTCCCAGGAGGGTCGGCTCGAATCCGTCGATCGTCACGTCGGACGTCGGCGTGAGCGGCGCATCTTCGTCGTCGAATGACGCTGGAACGCTCAACAGGGGCGCCGACGGCGTCGACTTGATGATCCCCATGTCGTCGTCCGCAATGCGCGACGCTCCGTCGGTGTGCATCCCGCTCAGCGGGTCGTCGAGCACGATCGACGGCGACGGCGTCTCGACGTCCGCATCGTAGGCCTGCGTAGCAAAGGCCGGCGTCTCCGGCAGCGGCTCGACCGCATCGAACTCCGGATCGGTCAACCGCGTGGCCGAAGGCGGAAATTCCGTCGGTGGCGGCACCGTGTCGAAGCCGGGATCGGTCAAGCGCGACAGGAAGGACGCCGGCCCGTCGGCCGGCGTCAGCCCGATATCGATCTCCGGCTCGGTCGAGCGCTCGTCGTCTGCGAGCGGCGTCGAATCGTACGGCATCGTGTCGAGCTGAGGATCAGGCGATGCATCCTGCACCTGCGACACAACCGCCTCAGGCTCTTCGACCGTCGATTCGTCGAGCGCGGGAGCCTCGAAGACCGATTCTTCGAAAACCGGGTCCTCGACGGCCGACGACTCGGCCAACACCTCTTCGAACGAGGTCTCTTCCGCTACCGGTTCTACGACCAGCGACTCCTCGACGAGCACGTCGTCGACCGCCTGATCGTCAAAGAGGGCTTCGGCCATCGTCGCTGATTCGGCGAATTCCGGATCGAGCTGCGCTGCGGATGCCGTAGTCTCCTCTGGCTCCGTCGTGTCGATCGCTGGTTCCTCCGCCACTGGCGTGGCGCGCGCCGGGGTTAGCGGCACGGGTGCGATCGTCTCCGCGCCAGGATCCGCGACGGTCGGAACCCCTTCTGGCGGCGACGGTGTCGGGATGATGAAGCTCAGGTCGCCGGCGTTGGTGGGCGCCGGCACATTGGCCGGCGCCGCTGCCGCTGGACGGCCGCTCGGTGCCGGAGGAGTCGCCGAGCGCGGCGTCCTCGCTGGCGACGGCGTGTCGAGGTCGATGAAGACCAGCTCGCCAGAGACCGTCTTGCGATTCCCGCCGGCAGCGGCGCGCGGCTCGACCTTCGGATCGATCGAGCGCATTCTCGTCGCCGTGGCGGCCGCCTCCGCCGTGTGTCCGTCGCCGTCGTAGCGTTCGTGCAGGATCTGCAACTGCTCGATCGCCTCGTCCTTCCGGCCGGCCTTTGTCAGCTGGTCGGCGAGCATCAGTCGAATCTCGTCCTGATCGGGACACAGATCCGCAAACTCGGTCAGCGCTCTGAATGCCTCGTCGACCTTTCCGACCTTCTGCATCCGGTCGGCGTACTCGAGGAAATTGACCTTTGCGTCTTTGCCGAAGCCTTTCTGCGCGCTGATCTTGCCGAGCTTGTAGTACACGCTCGCGCGCCCCGGCGAATGCCGGAGAATCTTGTTGCAGAGCGCGATGGCGTTGTTGAAGAAGCCCGTTTCGGCGTAGTGGTCGACGGCCCGCTCGTAGTAGTCGACGGCGTCGGCAACGTTGCCCTGGCGCAGCATCAGGTCGCCCACGCGGTTGAACAGGGCGACGTCCAGCTCGGCGTCGTTCGGGTCGAACGACTCGAGCATCTTCACGTAGATGGCCAACGCCTTGTCGAACTGCTTCTTGAGTTCGAACTCGGCGGCCTGCTTCTTCAGCTTTGCTACGTTGGACATCCTGGCCTGATGAGGTCCGGAGGACCCGAAACCGCCGGGCCGAACCAGGGGAAAGTGGGAGGCTTAAGTTAGCCCTAAGTTACTAGGGTGACAAGGTTTGCCCCGCACGAACGTCCCGGTGCACCTGTTGTCACCGTACCAGTATGGGAGCTCACGGATATCACGGACATCGAAGAGTGCGAAGTCCGCGGAGAAGCCCGGAGCGATCTGGCCTACAGCCTCTGCCAACGCAAGAGCAGCGGCGCCGTTTACCGTGGCGGCGATCACAGCTTCCGCGACGCTGAGCCGCAACTGACTCACCCCCAAGGACAGAATCAGCGGCAGGTTCGGCGTCGGCGACGTGCCAGGATTGAAGTCCGTCGCGAGCGCCACCGGCACGCCGCCCTCGATGAATCGTCGCGCCGGCGCCTGCTTGGTTTTGCCCAGGAAGAGCATGGTGCCGGGCAGCAGCGTCGCGACGGTGGAGCCGGCGGCAAGCGCCGCAATGCCTTCGTCCGATACGGCGGCGAGATGGTCCGCCGATGTTGCACCGAGCGACGCCGCGAGCTCGGCGCCGCCGCACGCGGTCAGCTCGTCCGCATGGAGCTTGAGTAACAGCCCCGCTGCTCGCGCGGCGCTCAGAATGGCGCGGCTCTCGTCGACGGTGTAGACGCCCGTCTCGCAGAACACGTCCGCGAACCGAGCGAGCTCGCCGGCCGCGACCGCTGGAATCATCTCGTGAATCAGCAGGTCGACGTATGCCTTTCGCGCCCCGGCCGATCCGCGATGCTCGAGGGGAATCTCGTGCGCGCCGAGGAAGGTCGGAACGATGCGCATCGGCAGCTCGCGCCGGAGGCGCTCGATGACTCGCAGCGTCTTGAGCTCGTCCTCGAGCGTGAGACCGTAGCCGGATTTCACCTCGACGGTCGTCGTCCCAAATGACGCGAGTCGCATGAGGCGTCGCCTGGCCAGCTCCAACAGCTCGTCCTCCGAGCGCGTGCGGAGATCGCGCACCGACGAATGAATGCCGCCGCCGCGCCGGGCGATCTCCATGTAGTCGAGGCCGGCGGCGCGTTGCTCCTGCTCCTCGAACCGTGGACGGCCGAAGATCGCGTGCGTGTGCGAGTCGACGAGTCCGGGCATCAACACGCGCTGCTCGCAGTCGACTTCGCGTGCGCCGGGGTACCGCTCACGCAGCGCCGGCAGCGCGTCGACGGCGGCGACGCGATCTCCGTCGACGGCGACGGCGACCTCCGTGCGCACGCGCGCATCGCTCATCTCCGTGCCGCGGCGTGCGCGTGCCGGCCCCTCACACGTCACGACCTGCGACGCGTTGACGAAGAGCGTTTGCTCGCGTGCCGCGAGCGGAACCCGCGCGACCGTGTCGCGGCTCATGCCATCACGTCGCGAATGCGCGACAGACGCAGGGGCGCCTGGGCCTCGCCTCGGCAGGCGTAGTAGCACGCGTTGCAGTTCACGGGACGGTACGCGGCGAAATCACGCCAGTGGAAATCGGTCGGGTAGTCGGGGCAGCGCTTCACGAAGCCCGACGGATCGATGTGAATCGTCCGGATGCCGGAGCGACACGGCTCCCGCATCTCACCGCGCACGTAGCGCGGGATCTGCTCGAGATAGTAGTCCGAGTTGGTGATGATGCCGCGCCGCCGCCGCTTGAACGCGAGCAGCTCGCGCACGACGCCGTCGAGTTGCCCGAGGTGCTCCGGCCCAACGAGGTGGTCGCGATTGCCGTTCTTGGCGTCGGTGTAGACGCTGAAGTTGACGCCGACGCCGAGCGCTTCGGCGCGCTGCACGATGGGCACGATCTGATCGAGGTTGTCGTTCTTGATGACCGTGTTGAAGCGCACGTTGTCCACGCCGTGCGCCCGCATCGCCGGAATCGCCGTGAAGATCTTCGCCGCGAGCCCCGGAATGCCGCGCGCCGCGTCGTGGCGCTCGTCGAGATAGTCCAGCGAGATGTTGAATTGGTTGACGCCCGCATCCCAGAGCGATCGCGCGCGGTCGGCGGTCAGCATCGCGCCGTGCGTGATCAGGGTGACGTACTTCAACCGCACGGCGCGATTCACGCCGGCGACGAGATCCTCGAGGTCGCGCCGCAGCGTGGGCTCGCCGCCGGTGAAGGTGACCAGCATCGGATTGAAAAAGCGCGCGGCCTCGGCAAAGGTCGACAGCTCGTCGGCGCGGGCGCTCGCGTCCGTCTTCCAGTAGTCGCAGAAGCCGCAGTGCGCGTTACAGCGAAGGGTGACCTCGAAATGCACCAGCACCGGCCGCCGTCGCGCCGTGAGCCACGCGTACTTCCCGAGAAAGAGCGCGACGTGCCAGGGTTTGAAGCGCGAGGAGAGCATGGGACCTCGGTCACCCCGAGCGAAGCGAAGGAGCTACTGTCGCGAACGCAACAAGCAGATCCTTCGCTTCGCTCAGGATGAGGTGCATCAGCGGCCCTGCTCTCTCATTGGCAGCGTGATTCCCTGCTCCGCCGCGGTCCGGATCGCGATGTCGTAGCCGGCGTCCGCGTGCCGGGCGACGCCGATGCCAGGATCGTTCGTCAGCACCCGCTCGAGCCGGACGCGCATCTCGGGCGTGCCGTCGGCGACGATCACCTGGCCGGCGTGCAGCGAGTTGCCGATGCCGACGCCGCCGCCGTGGTGGAACGACACCCATGATGCGCCCGAGGCGGTGTTGAGCAGCGCGTTCAGGATGGGCCAATCGGCGATCGCATCGCTGCCGTCCTTCATCGCTTCCGTTTCGCGGAACGGCGACGCGACGCTGCCGGTGTCGAGATGATCGCGGCCGATGACGATCGGGGCGGATATTTCTCCCTTTGCGACTAAATCGTTCAGCGCGACGCCGAACGTCGCACGCTCCCCCTGCCCCAGCCAGCAAATGCGGGCCGGCAGTCCTTGAAAATGAACGCGCTCGCGCGCCATCGAGATCCAACGGCGCAGATGGGCGTCGTGCGGAAACAGCTCGAGCACGAGCTCGTCCGTCCGCGCGAGGTCCTTCGGGTCGCCGGACAATGCGACCCATCTGAATGGGCCCTTCCCTTCGCAGAACAGCGGCCGCACGTACTCGGGCACGAAGCCCGGGATGTCGAACGCGTTCTTGACGCCGCTGTCGAGCGCCACCGTCCGGATGTTGTTGCCATAGTCGAACGTGATCGCGCCGCGCTGCTGCATCGCCAGCATGGCCTGGACGTGGAGCACGATCGACGCGTCCGCGCGGCGCACGTATTCCTTGGGATCGCGGCGCCGCAGCTCGGCCGCCGCCTCGAGCGACATCCCTTTGGGCACGTAGCCGTTCAGCGTGTCGTGCGCGCTCGTCTGATCGGTGAGCACGTCGGGTGTGACGCCGCGCGCGACCAATTCTGGAATGAGCTCGGCGGCGTTCCCGACGAGGCCCACCGAGAGGCCCCGCTTCGCCTCCGTCGCCTCGCGAATCCATGCGAGCGCTTCGTCGAGACGATGCGTCTTTCGGTCGCAATAGCCGGTCTCGAGCCGCTTGTCGATCCGCGCCTCGTCGACGTCGATGCCGAGGATCGCGGCGCCGTTCATCGTCGCGGCGAGCGGTTGCGCGCCGCCCATGCCGCCCAAGCCCGCGGTGAGCACGAAGCGGCCCGCGAGGGAGCCGCCGAAATGTGTTCGCGCCACCGCGCCGAACGTCTCGTACGTCCCCTGCAAAATGCCCTGCGACCCGATGTAGATCCACGAGCCGGCGGTCATCTGGCCGTACATGATGAGCCCCGCGCGCTCGAGCTCGCGGAAGTAATCCCAGTTGGCCCAGCGGCCCACGAGATTGCTGTTCGCGATCAACACGCGCGGCGCCGACGCGTGCGTGCGAAAGACGCCGACGGGCTTGCCGCTCTGGACGAGCAGCGTCTCGTCGTTCTCGAGGCGACGCAGCGTCGCGACGATCGCGTCGAACGCCTCCCAGCTTCGCGCGGCCCGTCCGGTGCCGCCGTAGACCACCAGATCGTCGGGCCGCTCGGCGACGTCGGGATCGAGGTTGTTCATCAGCATCCGAAGCGCGGCCTCCTGCTGCCAGCCTTTGCAGGAGATCGTCGTGCCGCGCGGAGCGCGCACGGTTCGCGCGCCGTGCTCGGCGGGCGCGTCGGTCAATGTAGAAACACTCATCAGACGGCCATGGGAATGGAGAATTCGTCGGACTGAATCGCGCGCGCAAGCTGCTCGATGTCGCCGGACAGCACCCGGTCGCGCTCGAGCGGCGCGACGAGACGCCGCACGGCGGCGTGCGCGCGCGCCACACCCCGACCGGGCTTGAGCGGCGCGCGGTAGTCGATGCCCTGCGCGGCGCACATCAGCTCGATCGCCAAGACGTAGCGCACGTTCTTCACGATCCGGCGCAGCTTCCACGCCGCGGTCATCGCCATCGGAACGACGTCCTCCTTGCTCCCGTCGGTGGGAATCGTGTCCACGCTCGCGGGGTGCGACAACACCTTGCACTCGCTCGCGAGCGCCGCCGCCGTCACTTGCGCCATCATGAAGCCCGAGTTGACGCCGGCATCGCGCGACAGGAAGGGCGGCAGACCCTGATTGAGATCCGGATGCACCAGCCGGTCGGTCCGGCGCTCGGAGATCGTGGCGAGATTGGTGAGCGCGATCGCGAGAAAGTCCAGCGCCATCGCGACCGACTGGCCGTGGAAGTTGCCGCCGCTCAGCAAATCGCCCGACTCGAAGACCAGCGGATTGTCGGTGGCGGCGTTGAGCTCGCGGCCGATCACGCCGCTCGCGAAGTCGAGGGCGTCGAGCACCGGGCCGTGCACCTGCGGCATGCAGCGCAACGCATACGCGTCCTGCACGCGCGGGTCGTTCTCGCGATGCGATTCGCGAATCTCACTGTCGGCCAACAGCTCGCGCAGGTACGCGGCGGACGCCGCCTGGCCCAACTGGCCGCGCACCGTCTGAATTCGCTCATCGAACGCCACCGGGGTGCCCAGGAGCGCCTCGAGCGACATCGCGCCGGCCACGTGCGCGGTCCGCCACAACCGATGCGCGTCGACGAGCGCGAGCGCGCCGATCGCCGTGTGCGCCTGCGTCCCGTTGATCAGCGTCAGCCCCTCTTTCGCACCGAGCGACACTGGCGTCAGTCCGGCGGACCGCAGCATGTCGCTCGCGGCGCCGCTCGTTCCGTTGCAGTGCAGCGTGCCTTCGCCGATCAGCGACAGCGCCAGATGCGCGAGCGGCGCGAGATCGCCGCTCGCACCCACGCTCCCCTGCTCGGGAATCGGAGGACAGAGCCCGGCGTTCAGCATCCCGATCAGCAGCTCGGCGAGGTCGAGCCGCGCGCCGGAGTACCCTTTCGTGATGACGTTCGCGCGAAGAAGCATCATCGCGCGGACTTCGCGCTCGGGGAGCGGGTCGCCGACGCCGGCGGCGTGGCTTCGGACCAGATTGACCTGGAGCTCGGCGAGCCGGTCGGGGGGGATGGCCACCTCCGAGAGTTTGCCGAACCCCGTCGTAACGCCGTACGCGACGGCGCGCTGCGCGGCCAGGCGCTCTACCACCGCGCGAGCAGCCTGGGCCCGCTTCCGCGCGTGCGCGGCAAGGGAAACCGGCGCGCTGTCGCGCGCGACCGCCGTCACCTGCTCGAGTGTCAGCGAATTCCCGTCGAGAACCACCTCGTTGACCATGGCGGAAACTCGACGCACCGAGGACACAATTCAAGGCTCTCTCGATGAGTCATCCTGAGCGCAGCGAAGGATCTGCTTTATGTCCACGCGGCTCATCCCGTTCCGGGCGAACTGCGTGACACAAGAGCAGGTCCTCCGCCGACCCCTACGGGGTCGGCATCAGGATGACGGCGCGTTTCGTTACATGCTGCCGCTCAGCCCCACGGCCGAGCGATTCAGCTCCGCATTGCCGGGCGCGCTCTGGTACGCCCAATCGAACACGATGTAATCCTTGCCGACGTAGGCCACGCGCACGCCCGCGTAGTGCACGCCGTCGGTCTTTGCGATGCGCACGACGTAGCCGAACCCGGGAAGCGCTTGCAGCGTCGCGGTGCCGAATCCCGATTGCGGCGCGCGATCGATCGACGTCAAGTCGGCGATCGGCTTCGACGAATACAGGGTGATCGACACGGCGCTCCGCGCGGGGACGAACCACAGCGTGCCGTCCGCGTGCTGGGTGATCGTGACGTCGGCATCGGTGCGTGCGGCCGGCGCGACGACCCCCAACTTCTTCGTCGCGTCCTCGAAGAACAGGAACGCCGAGCTGTCGGCCCGTGCGGCCGTGGCGTAGACCAGCGTGTTGCGCGCGTCGAATCGCGGCGTGTCGAGCCGCGATGCGCTCCAGTCGCTCTCGTGGCCGTCAGTCGAGACGGCGCTCACGGCGAAGCACCGCGACAGACCGTTCGTCAGGTTGCCGGCGAAGAATCCATCCGATGCCGTCGAGCCCTCGCGAACCCAGTTCGCGGTGCACACGCCGCGGCTTGCGTCGAAATCCGTCGAATACACGAGATAGTGGTCGAACAAGCTGGGCGATGCCGCGACCGCGTTCCCGCTCCACGCCAACTGAATCGCGCCGTTGAGGGAGATCGACGACAGATTCTGCGGCGAGGGCAAGCGGTTCGCGGTGAGATCGACGGTGACGATGTTCGACTGCGCGATCTCGTCGCCATTGACGTCTCGCGTGGCGACGTAGTACTGACCCTCGGGCACGCCGGCGTCGTGGAACGTCGTCGAGGTCGTCGTCGCGCGGAGAATCCACCCGTCGCCGGGCGCCTGACGCCCATACACGTTGAACGAATTCGCGCGACCGCTGCGGGGGACGTCCCACGTCAGCAGCACGCCGCTCGGCGCGTTGGGATCGCCGCTCGGCAACAATTCGTAGGTGACGTTCGCGGGAGCGTCGGGATCGGTCCCGAGCCCGGTGAGCTCGTCGCACGCGGCGAGCGGAAGAAGGAGGACTCCGAGAATCCAACGACTCAGTCGCATGTGCGCTCCGGGTGGTGTGCGGCCCGCGACGACTGCATCGAGCGCACCGCGCCCCGGGCACGATGCAACACATTGCCGAACCGCGCGTTAGCGATTTGTTGGGTTCGCCCGGCGTCCTTCGACGAGGACAGCCGGGTGTTCCGTTCTTAGAACGGTGAGATGCCGGACCGCACGGTGGCGCGGTTGTAATCGAACTTGATGTCCGGCTCGGCTTTGAGCGCGATCGTGAAGTGGAACGCGAAGTTGCCGTTCGGCGACTGCGTGAAGCCGAAGATCGCGCGCCAGTCGTGCAGCTCACGCTGGAGCGAGACGATCTGGCTGGCGAACTCGATGGTGCTCGACGTCGTAGGTCGTCTGCCACGACGTCGCCCACTTCTGCGTGAGATTGAAGCTGACGTTGCTGTTGATCGACGTCGTCGCGCGGAATGTTGAAGGCCGGCGCGCCGCCGATGTTCGTGCCGATCGGCTGATCGATCGTCGGCTGAACACGCTGCTGCGCGAGGCACGCGTCGAGCAGGAACGGGTTGTTCCCGGAGACTTGCTCGCAGCGCACGCGCGGATCGAAGTCGACGACGTTCGTGCCGCGCGGCGGGCGCGGGCTCGCTCGGCTGAACGAGAACGACGCCTTCCAACCCTGGGTTGGAGGAATGATGAAGCGATCGCCGGACTGCGCGCGAGCCCGCGACGGGCTGCGCCGCGATCTGCGCGACGGTTCCGGCGTCGGGTCCCGGGCGTCCCGCCGTGGGCGGCGGCGACGGCGACGCTTGCGCCGCCGGCGCGGCGAGACCGAACAACCGGGTGAACACGGCGAGCGGATTCTGATCGCGACCGATGTTCACCGTCGCCGACATGCTCGTGAGGTAGGGGCTGAACGTCGCCGTGTCGCTGAGTGGTGCTGCCCTGGAAGAGCGAGTACTGCGCCGAGAAGTCGAATCCCGGCAACAGATCCGAGCTCAGACTGTAGCCCCACTGTTCCGTCGTCAGGCCCGCCTTCCACGAGCGACCCCTCGCGCGCGTGAAGTCGTAGGCGAGCGACGTGGTGTTCAGCGTCAGGACGCGAATGAATCTCCGCGGGCGCGTTGCCCGTGGTGTCCTTCTGATTCCGGACCTTCGCTTCGATGTTCTGGTTCAACCCGAAGCTGAGCGCGTTCTGCTCGAGACTGCCGAGATACCCGAACTTCGTTCGGCCGAGCGCGAGGAGGTACTCGTCGCTCACGTGCGCCGCCGGCGCCCACGAATAGCCGAACGACGGCGTGATCGAATGGCGAAAGCGCGTGAACGGACCGAAGCCCGGGAACAAGCCGAAGATCGTCGGCGACGCCGAGAGGCCGAGGCTGATGCGCTTGCTCTGGTGGACGTACTTCCCGTTGGAGCGGTCCGTGGCGACCCAGATACGGGCCCGGATCGACGTTCGCGAAGCTCACGCTCGGCGACAGGTTGAACCGGTTGCGCGCGAATGGCGGTAGCGTGAAGTCGGGCAGCCAGTCGATGTCGGTCCGATACGTCGCGGCGAAGATGCGCGTGTCCGTGATCTGCCCGGTATTCAGATCGTAGATCGCGATCTGTTGTGGGAAGTCGTTCCGCTGCTGGTTGATGCGGAACGAGTTCTTGAAGTCCTTGCCGAAGATTTGCAGGGGCGTATCGAACGACATCGATACGGTCGACGAGCTCCGTCCCTTCGTCTGCGAGCTGTCGCGCACGCCAGTCACCGGATCGATCGAATACGTGACCGCGCCGATGCCCGGCTGATCGATGTTGAAGACGTCGTTGCGCGAGAAGCTGAACGACGGCGTCCACGAAAGCCATTTCCCGAGCGTGATCGCCGTCGTCGTCAGCGACAGCGACGGGAAGCCCTGATCGACTTGCTGGCGTCCCGGATACTGCTTGCGCGACGCGCCGATCGTCACCGACGCGGGCCCGAGCTTCGTCTGATAGCTCGCCTGCGACGCGATCGTGGCGAGCGCGGTATACGGGTTGAACGTGTTCTGCCGCTGCAGCGTGGTGTTCGTGACGTAGTTCGCGCTGAGATTCAGCCGGCTGTCGTGCGAGAACTCCTGGCTATGCGTCCAGGTGACCGCGGTGTTGGTGGAACCGTCGCGCTGCGTCGTGTAGCCGATGCCGATTCGACCGGCCATGAACCGGTCGATCCACTTGTAGTTCCAGTCGCCGTTGAGACGAAGCCATCCGGGATCGCCTTGAACGGCGCCCGCCGAGCTTCGCCAGTCGAGCCACGTGGCGAAGTCCATGTAGTCGCTGATCGCAAAGTAGTAGCCGACGTGATCGACGTTGCGGCGGTACGTCGGGCTGTTGCGAACGATGTCGCCGAGCCCGAACTGCGGCGGGAGAATGCCACTATGCCGTCCCGGACGCGTGTCGCTGAAGATGAACGGCAACCACAGGACCGGGATGTCCTTGATGTACAAGATCGCCGGCCGCGCCGCGAGAAAGTTTCCGGCGCGCTTGGCCTCGCGGTAGACGAAGCGATAATCGGGGATCGAGTCGTCGCAGCTCGTCAGCGATCCGCCTTTGACGATGACGGTGGACGACTTCGCGTTGGTGGTGTCCGCCAACACTTCGGCCAGCGCGACGTCCATGTACCAGATCTGGCCGTTGTTCACCGGCAGGTGCGCGTGCGTCACGCGAACGGACCGCTCGGCGAGGTTGTAGTCGACGCGACCAATGCCGCTGATGTCCGCCTGGCCGCTCCCCGGGCTGCTCAGGACGTAATGGCCGCCGGTGCTGACGTGCCGCGTGGCTTCCGTGTAGTAGATGCCGCTGTCGCTCACGACCAGCTGCGAATCGCGATCGACGATCGCGCGGCGCTTGCCCGCGGCGAGGAGATCGAGCACGCGCTTGGCGGCGGTGTCGGAGTTGATCAGATACGCCGTGTCGCCCTGATAGCGGGTGATGCGAGTAGCCCCGCTTGTTGAGCAGCGACGCCGTTGCCGAATCAGGCGATCGGCCACTTGACGATCTTCGTGGAGTCGCTGAATCGAATCGGGACGGACCGGCACGAGGCCGCCGGTGCGAATGGGCGGACGGCCGGGAATGATCTGCGCCGACATGGTCCCGGCGGCGACGCAGCAGAGCATCGCGCCGCCGATCAAGCCCTTCACGCGGGCGCCCCTGAGTGTTCGGCCTCGGCGCCGCTGTCTACGTCGCGCTGGCGCCGGCGGCGCTGGCGCCGGCGGTAGATGATGTACGCCGCGACCACGCTGAGCTCATACAGCGCGTACAGCGGCACCGAGAGCGCGATCGTCGTCCAGACCAGGTCGCCCGGCGTGAGGAACGCGCCAATGATGACGATCAGCACGACCGCATGCCGCCGGTACTTCGACAGGAATTGCGGCGTGACGATGCCCAGCGCGGCGAGCGCCAGCACGACGATCGGCAGCTCGAAGCTGATGCCGAACGTCAGCACCATCGCGAACAGGAACCCGAAGTACTCTTCGGCCGTGATGAGCGGCTTCATCGACGCCGATCCGAAGTCGAGCAGCCAGGGCAGCGCGAGCGGGACGACGACGAAGTACGCGAGCGCGGCGCCCGCGATGAACAGCAGCGTGCCGCTGAACAGACACGCCGATGCCGACGCGCTTCTCGTGCTTGTGCAGCGCCGGCGCGAGAAAGAGCCAGACCTGATACAGGATGACCGGCGCGGCGAGCACCAGGCCGAACGTCATCGCCGTGTTCAGCGCGATGCTGAACTTGTCGCCCGGGTGCGTGAAGTACAAGCACGTGCTCCGGGCAGCTGCGACGTGATCGGCTTGGCGAGCCAGGCGACGAGGTCGTAGTGCAGCGTGAAGAAGAAGCCCACGCCGACGCAGACGAGGACCGAGCCTAGTGAATAGATGATGCGCCACCGAAGCTCCTCGAGGTGATCGAGGAAGGGCATCTCTCCAGCGTTCGACTTCGGAATGGGCATCCCAGCTCCGCTACTTGTCTCGATCCCTCAAAAAGCTCTTGACCAGCGCCGCGGCATCGGAGTTCGGGTATTCGTTCGTGACCCGATTGAGAAGCGCGCGGGCTTCCTGCTTCTTGTTCGGCGTCCCAGAGGAACGTCCCATGGCGGTACATCGCCGTGGGCGCGTCGGCGCTCTTCGGATACCGCGTGTAAAACAGCTGGTATACCGAGTCGGCCGCGGCGGTGTTCCCCTCGTGCGTGTACGACTGGCCGATCAGGAACTGCGCCGCCGGGGCTTCGATGGAGTTCGGGTAGGCCGACAGCAACTGATCGAACGCCATGCGAGCCGTCGTATAGGCGCCGTTCTGGAGTTGGTCCTTTCCGTCGATGAACAACGTCGCGGACCCCGGCAGACCGGCCGGAATATGGCGGCTCGTGTCACCGGCGGTCGCCGGCGCGGGCGCCGGCGCGGCGACCATGGGCGCCTGCCTCGCGAAGTGCGTTCAACTTTTCCCGCGTGTCCTGCAGCGTGCGCGTGCTCTGGTTGAGCAGCGCCTGCATCTGCACGATCTGCCCGTTCATCGTGTTCAGCTCGCCATTCGTCGTCGCTTGCATGGTCGCGAGCCGCGATGCCTGCAGGCGAGCGGAATCGCTCAGACGCAGCAGCTCGGACGACAGCGTCGTGATCTGCTGCCGCAACTGCTGGTTCGACCGAATGACGGACGTGTCGACCTGCCCGACCTGCGCGCGCGTCGCGCGGATCTCGTCCTGGATGAGACGAATGTCGCCCTTCGTCGCCAGGCATCCGCTCGTCGCGATCGCGAGGAGCGACAGAAGCGTCGCGGCGCGTCTCACGGCTTGCGCAGCGACTGGCCGCCGGCAGTGATCTCGAACTCGGCGCGCCGATTTTGTGCGAACGCGCTTTCGTCCGATCCCTGGGCGATCGGTCGCTCCTCCCCGTAACTCACCGTCTCGATGCGCGACTCCGCGATGCCGTGCTGCACGAGATACGCCTTCACCGCCGCCGCGCGACGCTGGCCAAGCGCAAGGTTGTATTCGTCCGAGCCACGCTCGTCGGTGTGGCCGGACAGCGCGCAACGTGACGCCGCCGTATTGGCCTGCAGGATCGGCACCTTCGCGTCGAGAATCGCGCGGTCTTCGCGGCCGCAGGCTCGGACTGATCGTAGTCGAAGTGCACCATCGCCGTCAGCGTCGTGCGCAGCATCGCCGCGGCGCTGGCCGCGTCGCGCGCCGCCGCGGCGGCCGCGGCATCATCGGCCGCCTTTCGGCGCGCCGCTTCGTCGGCGGCGCGACGCGCCGCCTCGTCGGCTTGGGCGCGACGCAGACTGTCCGCGTTGGGGCCCGAGACGACGCCGGTGCACCGCGGGCGTCGGCTGCGGCGCAGGCGTCTTGTGGCACGCCAGCGTGGTACCGGACAGCATCGCCACCGTCAGCACAGCGATCCGTCGTGCGCGGGTCATGTCTGGGTCTCCGGGAGGGGAAGGGTCGGAACGGTGTTTAGAGTGATCGAATGAGCACGTGCGAAACTACGGCGCCGTCAAGCGCGGCGACCACGCCGCGAGACGCGCGCCCGCCGAGCTTCGTGAGCTGCCGCAACGCGATTCGATTCGGCGTCCAGGATCCACAGCTGCCGAACACCGGTTCGGGTCGAGGTGAAGACCAGATGGCGAGAATCGGGCGCCCACGATGGCTGCTCGTTCTCCCCGTCACTCGTCAGGTACTTCGGCGTGCTGCCGGTGGAGAGGACCGTCCGGATCTGAAAGTGATCCCTCGTGCGCTCCGAGTAGGCGATCATCCGTCCGTCGGGCGACCAATCGGGGTCGGCGCGGAAGTTCTTCTCGCTCTGCTCGTAGTCGGTCAACACCTGCGCGTTCGCGCCGTCGGCGTCGGTAATATACAACTCGGGATGGCCCGTCCGGCCGCTCATGAAGACGAATCGGTGCCCGTCGGGGCTTGGCGTGGGGCTCGTGTTGTCGGTCCCCTGCCCCGTCGTGACGCGCCGCGGCGTCTCGCCGCCGTTCACGCCCACCGCGAACAGGTCCGACCCGTTGTCGCCGGCCCGCGAATACACGATCGATTTCCCGTCCGGCGTGAAGATCGGCGTGAGATAAATCGTGTTTCGCGTCGGTCCGATGAGCGGCCGCGAACGTCCGGTCGCAACGTCGATGACGGTGATGTGCGAATTGACGCCGGCCGTCGAGTACACGATCATGGATCCGGCCGGATTCCACGCGGGGCTCACACTGCCCTCGTCGGTCGGCACGGTGATCTCGTCGGCGCCGTCGGAATCGACGATGCGCATCGACGTGCCGCGCACGTACGCGATGCGGGTCGCCGCGATGCCGCGCGCGCCGGTGATCCACCGCTCGATCTCGTCGGAGACCCGATGCACCCCGAGCCGCCAATCGCGGCCGAGCCCCGCCCCCGACAGCGCGAATTCATTCACGTTCAGCACCTTCGCGCCCGGCACATCGTGCAATGCGACGTGCAGTCCCGCCGCGACCGGAACGATCTGCACGACGACGGCGGCCGAGAGGTGCGCGAAGAGCGAATAGTTGAGTCCAGCGGCGGCGCCCTGCGCCTTGAGCGCGCTCGGATCGGCGCTGTCGATCGAGATCACCGAAAACCGATCGCTGAAATCGAGATCGCGTTGAATGATCGTCCGAATCGAATCACCAAATGCGCCGGTGATCGGCAAGATGACGATCGAAACCTTGTCCCGGCGCGGATCGTACACGCCGTTCAATGGGACCCACTTGACGGTAGTGTCCTGCGCCCGGGCGACGGCGGGCAGCGGAGCGGCAAGGACGCTCAGCGTCAGGAGTACAGCGCGATGGAGTCGCGTCATTTCACGAGCGCGGGTGAAAAGCGGAAAGTGATCGGGAGAATGTCTTCCTGGTACTGCGTCGGCAGCGCGCCAAACGCCTTTGCGTTCGCCGCCGCTTCGACCGCGCCGAGCGCCTGTACATCGAAGGAATAGACGCCGGATGACGTCTGCAGGTGAATACTGGCCGGGTCGACCGACCCGTCGCGACGAATGACGAAACGAACTTCCGCGGTGAGCGAGATACGCTGCTGCTGAAACCGCTTCAGGATCTCGTTGACGATGCGATTCGTGTAGTACGGATACGGAAAGTCGACGCCCCCGGTGCTCACATTCTGCACATCCGATCCTTTGCCGCCGGTCGCCGAGTTGCTGGCGGGCGGCGTCGTGGACGGAGGCGCTGTCGCCGCCGATTTGGGCGGCGCCGTCTGGGACGCAATGGCTGGGGCCGGCGGTGTCGGCTTCGGCTTCTTGGCCGCGACGGTCTTTTTCGGCGGAGTCGGAGGGGGTGGGGCCGCAGGCTTCTCGACTGGCGCGGGCTTGGCGGCAGCGGGCGCGGCGTCGATGGGCGCCGCCGCGGCCGGACCGGCAATGAGCTTCACCGTATACGTCGGATTCCCCTGGGGCTCCGGCGCCGCATGCAGCACGAGGAACGCGGCGATGAGCCCGCCGTGCAGCAGCACGGACGCAATTGCTCCCCCAGTCAGCCGTGGTGCGGTACCAGCGGTCACCTACTTGATCTCCTCCGGCTGCGTGATCAGGCCCACATCCGTGACGCCGGCTGCGTACATGGCGGCCAACAGCTGAGCCACCAAGCCATACTCGACGCCCTTGTCTGCTCTCAAGTACACGCCGTTGCGGGTTCGGTTCTTGGGCAGCGCCTTCAGCACGATCCGGAACTCGCTCAGCGAGTTGTACCGTTCTTCGCCGATGAAGATCTGCCCCGATTTGTTCACGCTGACGGTCAAGCCGTCTTTCGATTCGATCGGCTTCGCTTCGGTCGAGGGCAGCGTGATGTCGACGCCCCCTTGCATCATCGGCGCCGTGATCATGAAGATCACGAGCAAGAGCAGCATCACGTCGATCAGACTGACGACATTGACGTCCGCATTCAGCTCGAAGCGATGCCGCCGGCGCCGCGGCATCTCAGATCCGTCCTTCGCGCACGAGCAGCGCGATCACCGCCGTGCCGAAGCTCTCCATCTTTCCGTCGAACCGATTGACTCGGCTCGCGAAGATGTTGTAGCCGAACGTCGCGGGAATCGCGACGGCGAGCGCCGCGGCCGTCGCGGTGAGCGCCTCACCGACGCCCGGCGCCACCGCGGCCAAATTCCCCGATCCCTTCGACGCGATGCCGAGGAACGCTTCGATCACGCCGAGCACCGTGCCGAGGAGACCAATGAGCGGACTCACGGAACCAATGGTTGCGAGCCAGGGAAGGAATCGCGACAGCTTGTCGCGCTCGTCCGACGCATCGGAATCGAGCACGAGATGGAGCGTCTCGATCTGCGAACCACTCAGTGTCGCCGCTGCCGGCAATTCGCCCGTGGTAGGCGTCGCGCGCTCGCGAATCTGTTGACCCGCGACGCGAGCGTCGGCGACGAACTTCATCGCGCGCACGTAGAGTCGCGGCAACGCGCCGTTCGGTGCGCGCTTCGCGAGAATCGCCGCCTCGTCGAGGCGACCGACGATCTCGAAGTCGTGCGCAAAACGATCGGCCGCTCTCATCGCTTTTCCGACCGAGAGCCACAGACCGAACATGATCGACCAGCTCAGAAGCGAGAGCAACGCCAGGATGACCAGCACCGCCTGCGTGACGGTCGTGGCGCTCATCACGAGATCGAGCGGGCTCGAGGGGATCGCGCCGCGCAGACCCTGGAGCAGCATAGGGGAGAGAGAGATCGGCATGGTTCAGGCTCGCGCGACGGCGGCGGGAGCGGGCTTTGCGCGACCGGAGGACCATGCGAACGTATTCGCGAGCCCCTCGGCGAGCGACATCCGGGGCGCCCACCCGAGCACCGTATTCGCCTTGTCGACGTTGAGGCAGGAGTCCTGGAGCTCGCCCGGGCGCTTCGGCGCAAACTCGATCGGCACCGACGCTCCCGCCGCGGTGAGCAGGGTGTTCGCCAGATCGACGACCGACGTCGCCACGCCCGTGCCGACGTTGTACGACCGCTCGTTCACGCCGCGCGGCGGCGGGAGCGGACCGGTCGCGACGCGAAAGATCGCGCTCGCGACGTCGGCGACGTGCACGTAGTCGCGCGTTTGTTGGCCGTCGCCGAAGATGGTGAGCGGCCGGCCGGCGAGGATGCGGCCGCAGAAGATTGCCACCACGCCGGCCTCGCCGTGCGGATCCTGGCGCGGACCATACACGTTGCCGAAGCGCACGGCGACGGTGTCGAGCCCATGGATCCGAGCGTAGTACGCGAGGAAGTATTCCACCGAGAGCTTGGCGATGGCGTACGGCGAGTCCGGCTCTTTATGAGTATTCTCGAAGTTGGGCGGGGGCGTGAAGTCGCCGTAGATCGCGCCGCCCGTAGACGAGAAGGTGAACCGGGTCGTCGGGCCACGCCCGCTCTTGCGCAGCGCCTCGAGCAGATTCAGCGTGCCGAGGATGTTCACGGACGCGTCGTACACGGGATCGTCCACGCTGCGGCGCACGTCGATCTGCGCGGCCAGATGCACGATGGCGTCGTAGCCGCGGTCGGCCACGAGCTTCGCCGCGTCCTCGGATCGGATGTCGGTGACGTGCAGCGTCGCGGCGTTCGGCACGTTCTGGCGCTTGCCGCTCGACAGGTCGTCGATGACGTCCACGTCCCAGCCCTCGGCCAGAAAGAGGTCGCAGACGTTGGATCCGATGAACCCAGCCCCACCCGTGACCAGCACCCGTCGACTCATTCCGTGTCTCCCCCAGTCGAGTAAGACTTCTCTTGGACCGACCCGGCGGCGTGTTCCAGGCCGAACAGATAGCGCGCCGTATCGACGACGCCGAGCCCGCGGGCTTCGGCGGCCGCGGCGCGCAACCGCACCGACGGCTCGTGCAGAAACTTGTTCATGAGCGTTCGTGAAAACTCTTCCACCACCGCGCGCTCCTCCGGCGGCAGGTGGCGCAACCGGCGCAGCGCGTCCGCCAGCTCGCGCTCGCGCAGCACTTCCATCCGGGCGCGCATCTCGCTGAGCACCGGCACCGCCGCCAGCCCGCCAACCCACTCCCAGAACCGATCGACCTCGCCGTCGATGAGGCGCTCCGCCGTCGGCATCTGATCGCGGCGGCGCTCGACGTTCGCGGAGACGACGGCCTGAAGATCGTCGAGGTTGTAGAGAAACACGTTGGCCAGCGTGCCGACGGCCGGGTCGACGTCGCGCGGGAGGGCGATGTCGAGAATGCAGAGCGGCCGGTCGCCGCGCACGGCGAGAGCGGGACGCACGTGGTCCGCATGAACGACGGCCTTCGGCGCCGCGGTCGAGCAGATGAGCACGTCGACTTCGGCGAGCGCCGCCCAGCAGTCCTCATAACGCATCGCGACCGCGGCGTAGCGCTGCGCGAGCTCCACCGCGCGCTCGTACGTGCGGTTGGCGACGATCGACGTGCGCACGCCCTGCGCGCTCAGCGACTCGAGCGCGAGCTCCGCCATCTCGCCCGCGCCGAGAATCATGGCGCGCGCCCCGGCGAGCGATCCGAAGATCTGCTTCGCGAGCTGCACCGCCGCCGAGCTGACGGATGCGGCGCCCCGCGAGATGGCCGTTTCGCTCTTGACGCGACCGGCGACGGCCAGCGACGTCTGAAACAACCGATTGAGAATGGGACCGGACTGCGTGCGACACTGCTCCCACGCGTCCCGCACCTGGCCGTGAATCTGCGCCTCGCCGAGCACCATCGAATCCAGACCGCTCGCGACGCGGAAGAGATGGCGCGCGGCCTCGCGGTCGCGGCGCACATACCCCAACGTCGAGGCGTCGGCGCCGTCGGCGAGCCGCGACGACAGCTCGCGCCAAACGACGGGCTCCGCGGCGGTGTCCGATTCCACGAGATAGATCTCGGTGCGGTTGCAGGTCGACAGGAGGACGATCTCACGCGCCTCCGCGTCCCACCGAAGCTGCTGCAGCGCCGCGTCGACTTCGCTCGTTCGGTAGGCCAGCCGCTCCCGCACCTCGAGCGGCGCGCCGCGGTGGTTCACGCCGACGACGGTCAGCGCCATTCGGCCAACCTCGCGGCGAAGTGCCCCGACTCCACGTGCTCGCAGAATTCATCTCCGACGAGCATCGCGCTTGCCGTGGACCAGCGTTCCCGGTCGCCGCGCTGCAGCAATTCACTCCGGAGCCGCGTCAGCTCGCTCACCGCGGCCGCGTATTGCTCATTCAGCAACCGCCCCACCCGATCGCGAATTCGCGCGGCGGCCGTCGGCACTCGGCCGGTCGTCACGGCGACGGTGATGTCGCCGCTGCGATGCACGGCCGGCGTGATGCAGTTTCCCTGATCGGGCGCGCTCGCGACGTTCACGAGGCGGCCGAGCGCGCGCGCCTGCGCGGCAATCAGCGCGTTCGCTTCGGGATCGCTGGTCGCGACGACGACGAGCAATGCGTCGCCGATGTGACGAGGCTCGAACGTCGCGAGCGTGATCAGCAGGTCGGGATGCCGAGCCACCGCTTGCTCGAGCGTCGGCGTGACGACGGGAGCAACGACGTGGACGCGCGCGCCCGCCTCGAGCAGCGCCAGCACCTTTCGAGTCGCGACTCGCCCGCCGCCGGCGACGACCGCCGACAGCGCGGTGCCTTCGATGACGAGCGGATATCCGCTCATAGGAACTGGCCCGCCGACGGCTCAGCGACGCGGAACGCGACGTAGAGCAACACGACGGCGATGAACGCCACACTCGAGTACTTGGCGGCACGCTGCGCCTGCCAGCCGCGCGTGACACGGCCCGCGGCGACCCCGCTCACGGCGAGCCACGCCAACCCGCCCCAGAGCAGCTGCGCGAGGTTCTGTTGGTGATAGGCGACCGAGTAGGTCGTCGCGAGCACCACGCCCAGCGTGAGCCCCAGCCAGCCGACGATCGCCGACAGGTGATTCACGCGATCGAGCGTCGCGAGCGGCGGAAACAGCCGGAAGATGGTCCCGAAATGGCGCGACCGTAGCTCGCGGCGCTGCACCAGATACATCGTTCCCGCGGCGGCAGCGGTCGCGAACGCCGCGATGCCGACGAAGCTGAGCGCGATGTGCGAGAAGAGCCACACGCCGCGCGCGCCGTCGGCGCCGCGGCCCGGAACGAGTCCGATGATGTTGGCGACGAGCGTCGAGATCGCGGCCATCGGCGCCGCGACGAGCGTCAGCGTCACATCGCGCGCCAAGAGCTCGACGAGGAGCAGCGTGGCGGCCAGCACGAAGCCTGCGAAAGACAGCGAGGGGCCCAAGCCCGTCAAAGGAACGGTGCTAGCGGCGCGCGCAAAGGCCACGAGCGCCGCCCCATGCGTCAATACCGCGAGGGTGAGGACGACGACGACAGCGCGTACGGGGGCAAGCACCGGACGCGCAATCGGCACGGCCGCGAGGGCCGCCGCACCGAGATACAGGGTAATGGCGATGACGTGGGCGATCGCGATCATAGCGGTCGCCCACTAATCTAGTCCCGCGGCGGAGTTTAGGGCATCTTCGCCGCGATACGCGCCGAGGTGCCCTGCTGGATCTTGGGCTGTTCCTGCGACGTGATGATCGCGGTCGCCCCGTAGGGCGTCACGCGCAGCACCTGAGCGCTGGCGATCCACACTTCGGGAATCGCGAGCGTGGTGCCCTCGCGCGGCTTCTGGCGCGGCTCATACAGCTCGATGCGGTCGCCCGTGTGAACGCTGTCGCGGCGCGCGATGTCGACGACGACGTAGTTCTGGATGCGCGGCAGCACAGGGAGGTTGGGCGCGATCCAACGCACTTTGCCCGAGTGGCCGCCGCTGATCGGCGACGGCGCGCCCGTCACGTTGGCTCCGGCGGTGTCGTAGGCGACGAGCCGCTGATTCGCCTGGACCGCCTCGAACATCTTCACGACCCGGCCGATCGCCGCTTCGCCGTTGCGTGGCGATCGCGTGATCTCGACGATGCCCGTGGGGATGATGATCTGCCCGAAGTCTTCGATGAGCGGCCCGTAGCGATATGCGAGATACAACTCGTGCTCGGGCGCTACGGCGCCAACCGGCGGCGCGACCAGGACCGCGTCAAACAGGTTCATGCGCGAGCGATCATCCGTGGCGACGCCGGGAAGGTCGCGGCCCTCCATGATGTAGCCGGAGCCGCGCGGACCGCCCGGCTCATCGACCCAGGGCGCGGCGGCGAATTCGCCAATGCGGACGGCCGTCCGCGGAGGCTGCGTGGCCTGCAGCGGTTCGGGTGCGGCGGCCACTTCGCGCGGCGCAGTGATGGTCAACGGCCGCGGCGTTTCGGGCGCCGGCGGCGGAAAGGTCTCGGGCGTGACCGCTGCCGGCGGCGTGACCGCGGGGGTTGACGGGGGCGTCACCGCGACGACACGAGCCGTCGTGCCAGGCAGCTTCAAGACTTCGCCCGGATAGATCCAGTGCGGATCCTCGATCGTTCCGGTGTTGAGGCGGTAGATCTCGGGCCAGAGATAGGAATCGCCGAGATAGAGCTTCGCGATGTCCCACAGGGTGTCGCCGCGCTTCACGGTGTGCGTCGCGGGAAGCTGCGTCGACGGCTCCTGTGCGCGCAGCGCGACGGGGCGCGCGGCGACGACGGCAATCGCGGCAAGAGCAGCAGCGCGGATCATGACAAGATCGCGCAGCCGGCTACGGTCAGCCCGCACGAGCATAGCGTCAACTCCAAGCGTGGTCGTGAATCCCTGGGGGGGCTCAGTCGGCGAACGTTGCCGGCCTCTGCCTATTCGGACGACCAGAGTCCGACAGAGGTATCACGTGACGGGGCTCACCAACCCGTCCTCGAGCGACTTACGCTCGCCTGAGGCCCCGCCCGAGGGATCTGCAGTTTTGTCGCCAGAACCGCAGACGACGAACAACCTTCGACTCGCCTCCGATCAAACGATCCACATGAAGGCGCGTCGGCGCGTGCCTCGAGGAGTCGGTTACTCGACCGGTTGACGACGGAAACGTTCGTCGTCGCCTATTGATTTCGATAGCCCGCTCCAACGCGCTGACGCTGCCATCGAGCGCGATGAGGATCAGAGTGTTGACCGTCGCAACGATGGCAAACGCGATCGCGGCGCGAGACATCCCCGTGTTGTACGCCGCCAGCGCAGCAAGCAGGAATACCGGAAGCGAGAGCGCCAGCCGCAGGATCGATGACAGCTTGGCTGGCGCCTTCGGCGAAAGGATCAGCCCCCACACCAACGCGGCCATCGCGGGCGTCGCGATTGCCGTGGCGACGTGAACACCGCGAGTCGAGCCAACGTGCGTCCCCCAATACGCGAACGCCGCCAGCATCGCGAGCTCGAGAACGAACCGCAACAGCTCGTTCAGTCCCTTCACGAAGACCGCGAACTCGACGGCGAGAATCTTGTAAGGGCTCACGATTGGCTGAGCATCCCGCACATACCAGCAGCGTCCCGGCCAGCACGTACACGCAAGAACGGTCGGTTCGGTTGAACGAACATACCGGCCGACCGCTCTTGCGTTTTGGGACGGTTCAAATGGGGTAGCGGGCTAGAACGGCAGATCGTCGTCCTCGTCGGCCAACGCGTTCGGAAAATCCTCGAAATCCTCGCCGCCAGCCGGGGCTTTCGCCTTGGCCGGTGCCGCGGCGCGTCGCGCACCACCGCTCTCACCGTCGAAGTCCGACGCGGCACCACCGCGACCACCACCGAGCATGATCAGCTCACGCACGTTGATCTCGGTGCTGTAGCGCGTCTGGCCGTCCTTGTCCTGCCACTGCCGGTACTCGATGCGGCCTTCGACGTAGAGCTTGTCGCCCTTCTTCACGTACTTCTCGACGATGTCGGCGAGCTGCGAGCCCTTGGTGTTCCACACCACGCAGCGATGCCACTCCGTCTTTTCCTGCTTCGACCCGGACGCGTCGTTCCACGTCCGGCTGGTCGCGAGTGAGAACTGAGCGACGCGATTTCCACCGGTCGTGGAGCGCACTTCCGGATCGTTGCCCAGGTTCCCGATCAACGTGACTTTGTTCAAGCTTCGGCTCACGAATTCCTCCTGGCGAGAGAGTAGTTTGGCTCGCCGCAAACGGTATGATCCAGTCCACGTCGACGCGTCAGCAAATCATTGCGCGTCAACCAATTCTGTTGCCAACCTCACCTGCCACTTCACACATCCACCTGCGTCAGCGTTCGCCGAAGCACAATGGCGTCTTCCACCGGCAGCCGGTAATAGCCGCGCCGCCGCCCTACCTCCTTGAACCCACACGATCCGTACAGCCGCCGCGCGCGAAGATTCGAGTCGCGTACCTCGAGGTACACGTCTCTCGTACCGCGCGCCACTGCCCTCCTTCAGCGCCGCCGTGAGGAGCGCGCGCCCAATGCCCTTCCCCCACCCTGCCGGCGCGACCGCGAGGTTGGCGATCTGCCCCTCGTCGGCCACGAACCACGCGACAACATAACCGAGCACGGTGCCGTCGTCACTGCGCGCCGCCACGAAGTAGATCGGGGACTGCGCGAGCGCCTCGCGAAACGATCGATCCGACCACGGATCGCTGAACGCGGCGCGCTCGATGGCCGAGACGGCACCGAGGTCCGCGACGGTGACGGGCGAGATCGCGACCGACCCACTCATTTCGCGGGAAGCGGTCGCCCGTGTGCCGTTTCCCATTTCACCTGCGCCTCCGCGAGACGTCCATACGACGGCTCCCACGAGTCGATGTCCACCGGCCCCGACGACGCGATCAGATCCTCCAGCTTCGACGCCGCGCCGGCGCGAGGCAGCGCGACGATCGCGTCGTCGATCCGCGACGGGCTGACGACTTTCGCCTCGAACTCCTCGGCGACGCGCGGCAAATCACCAGCGGCGATGAGCCGCGCGGGCTCGATCTCCAAGATGGCGCGCGCGGCGTCGATTTCGTAGAGGCCGACGTACAGCTCTCCGCGCAGCGCATCGATCGCGACGAGATAGCGGCCCGGCAACAGGTTCGCGCCGCCCAACACGAGCGCCATCGACGGCACGGCGTAGAGCGGCTTGCCAAGCCCGGTCGCCATGCCCTTGGCGATCGCGCCGGCGATGCGAAGACTCGTGAAGCTTCCGGGGCCCGCGCCGCAGACGATGCGATCGATCGATTGCCGTTCGATGCCCGCGGTCTCGAGCACCCGCGCGACGGCGGGCATCAGCCGCTCCTCGTCCGCGCCCTTCATCGCCGCCGACTGCTCGGCGACCACCCGGCCGTCGACGATCAGCGCAACGTCGCCCGTGTACGTCGACGCGTCGAGCGCAAGCGTGATCATACGTGGCCGCCTGCGTACAACAGGCGTCGCGACGGATCGTCGGGCAGATGCTGCAGGCTGAGGGGAATGTGGTCGTGCGGCATGCGCGTGCCCGCGCGCTCCGGCCACTCGACGAGCACGAGCGCGTCGTCGCCGACGATCTCGTCCCACGCGAGGTTCGTGAGATCGTCCGGCTTCTCGAGGCGATACAGGTCGAGATGATAGACCGGCGACAACCGCCCCGTGTAGCGATGAACGAGCGCGAACGTCGGGCTCGTGACTTCCTCGGCGACTCCATACCCGCGACAGATCGCCTGCACGAGCGTGGTCTTGCCCGCGCCCAGCTCGCCCGTGATCGCGACGACGAGCGGCGGCGCGGCCGACCGCCCGAAGCGTTCGCCCCACGCGCTCAGCTCGTGCTCGTCGAGCGCCGACCGGCCGTGGCTGGCTAGTGCCGGTACGATGTGATCGGTCACTAGCGACCGCCGCGCGCTGCCCCGGCGACAGCCTTCTTGCCCATCGACTCGCGCTTGGCGCGCACCTCGAAGAGTTGATCGCGCAGCTGCGCGGCGAGCTCGAAGTCCATCGCCGCCGCCGCCTCGCGCATCTGCTCGTCGAGCATCTTCTCGAGCGACTCCATCTCCATCACCGCATAACCCCGCGCCGGCTCGGCGACCTTCTTGGCCTCGCGCTCGGTGCGCGCGTCGGCCACCCGCGTGATGAACCGCACCTGGTCGACGCTCTTGTTGACGCTCACCGGCACGATCCCGTGCTCGAGGTTGTGGGCCGTCTGAATCTCCCGGCGCCGTGCCGTCTCCTCGAGGCACCGTTGCATCGAGCCCGTGACGCGGTCCGCGTAGAAGATGGCGCGACCATGCAGGTGTCGCGCCGCCCGTCCGACCGTTTGGATCAGCGACCGGTCGCTTCGGAGGAATCCCTCCTGGTCGGCATCGAGAATCGCGACGAGCGACACCTCCGGAAGGTCCAGTCCCTCACGCAGCAGGTTGATGCCGACCAGCACGTCGAACTCGCCGAGGCGAAGGCCGCGGACGATTTCCATGCGCTCGATGGCGTCGATGTCCGAGTGCATGTACCGCACGCGGACGCCGACCTGCTGCAGATAATCGGTGAGATCTTCGGCCATGCGCTTGGTGAGCGTCGTGACGAGCACGCGCTCACCCTTGCGCTCGCGAGCGCGAATCTCATTCAACAGATCGTCCACCTGGCCGCGCACCGGACGGATCTCGATCTCCGGATCGACGAGCCCCGTCGGACGAATGATCTGTTCGACGACGACGCCTTCCGAAAGGCGCAGCTCCAAATCCGACGGAGTGGCGGACACGAAAACGGCGCGCGGTGTGAGCGCGAGAAACTCATCGAACATGAGCGGGCGATTGTCCAGCGCGCTCGGAAGACGGAACCCGTATTCGACCAGCGTGAGCTTGCGCGCGCGGTCGCCGTTGAACATGCCGCCGATCTGCGGCAGCGAGACGTGCGACTCGTCGACGACGACGAGGAAGTCTTCGGGGAAATAGTCGAACAGGCAGGCCGGCCGCTCGCCCGCTTCGCGTCCCGCGAGATGCCGCGAGTAGTTCTCGATGCCGGCGCACGTCCCGATCTCGAGCATCATCTCGACGTCGAAGTTGGTGCGCGACTCGAGGCGCTGGGCCTCGAGCAGCTTGCCGGCGTTGCGCAGCTCGGCGAGGCGGTCCACGAGCTCGGCGCGAATGAGCTTGACCGCGCGCTCGAGCGTCGGACGCTGCGTGACGAAATGCTTCGCCGGATAGATCGCCGCGCGCGTGAGCTGCGCGATCGTCTCCCCGGTGAGCACGTTGATCTTGGCGATGCGCTCGATCTCGTTGCCCCACATCTCGACGCGCACGCCCTGCTCTTCATACGCCGGGAAGATCTCGACCGTATCGCCGCGGACGCGGAACGTGCCGCGCTCGAACGAGACGTCGTTGCGGCCGTACTGGATGCGCACGAGCGAGCGCAGGATGTCGTCGCGATCGATGCGCTGGCCCTGCGTGAGCGTGACCATCTGCTCGCGATAGGCCACCGGATCTCCCAACCCATAGATCGCCGACACGGTCGCGACGATGACGACGTCCTCGCGCTCCATCAGGCTCGACGTCGCGCGCAGCCGCAGCCGGTCGATGTCCTCGTTGATCGACGCGTCTTTCTCGATGTACGTGTCGGTCGTCGGGACGTAGGCTTCGGGCTGGTAGTAGTCGTAGTACGAGATGAAGTACTCGACGGCGTTGTGCGGAAAGAAGCTCTTGAGCTCTCCGTAGAGCTGCGCCGCGAGCGTCTTGTTGTGCGAGAGCACCAGCGTCGGCCGTCCGTGCTCGCGGATGACGTTCGCCATCGTCATCGTCTTGCCCGACCCGGTGACGCCGAGGAGGGTCTGGAAGCGGTCTCCTCGCTCGAGGCCGGCCGACAGCTCAGCGATCGCTTTCGGCTGATCGCCCGCGGGTTGAAACGGGGCCTGAAGATCGAATTCGGCGCGGGACATCGGGTTCTAAGTATAACACGTCTCTCGGGATTTGTTCGGGCCTCGAGTGAGGCTGGCGTGAGGGGAGGAAAGGAGGGGGTGCGGAGAACGTGATGAGGGGCTCGGAATGAGTACGGAGGGGCGTGGTCGCCGCGCCCCACTCTGCACGCCGGTCTCACACGCCGTTCGGCGGTTCGCCGGTTCGCCGGTTCGCCGGTTCGCCGCTCGCCGTTCGCCGCTCCCCGTTCGCCTAACTGTCGGCCGTCAGCCTCTCTCTCCTGGCGACGTCGGTGACGCCTTTCACGCGACGCGCCGCGCGAATGATCTTCTCGAGGTGCACCAGGTTCTCCACCTCGACCAGCATCGAGCCGATCGTGCGGCCGTCGGTACTGCGGAGATCCATGCTCTTGATGTCCGTGCCCGTGGCGCTGACGGCCTGCGCGACGTCGGCGTAGAGCCCGCGACGGTCGTTGCCCTCCAGCGCCAGACGGACCAGGAAGCGTTCGCCCTGTGCCTCCTGCCAGTCGATCTCGAGCCGCCGCTCGGGCTCGTGCGCGAGGAGCAGGAGGTTCGGACAGTCCGCGCGATGGATGCTCACGCCGCGCCCGCGCGTCACGTAGCCGACGACGGGATCGCCGGGGACCGGCTGGCAACATTGTGCGTAGCGCACCATGAGCCCGTCGACGCCCTGAATGCGCACGCCTTTCGACGTGCGCGTGACGCGGTCGACGAAGCGCTCGAGCACGCTCGGCTTCGGCATCTCGGACGCGGACTCCACGTCCGGATAGAGATGCTTGAGCGCGAGCGTGACGTTGACGTCGCCCTGGCCGATCGAGGCGAGGAGGTGCGTCGCGTCGCTCAGACTCAGCTCGCGCGCCGCGCGGAGAAGCTGCTCGTCGTCGGGCTTCGCCAGCTTGCGGCGCTTCACCTCGCGGTCGAGCATCTCCTGCCCGAGCTTCTCCGCCGACGTCTGCGCCTCGCGCTTGAGCACCTGCCGGATCTTGTGGCGCGCGCGTCCGGTTCGGACGTGCGCGAGCCAGTCGCGCGTCGGCTTGGCCGACGTCGACGTGATGATCTCGACGGTCTCGGAGTTCCGCAGTGAGCGCGACAGCGGCGCGATGCGGCCGTTCACCTTGGCGCCCGAGCAATGGAGTCCGATCTCCGTGTGCACGGCGAACGCGAAGTCCAGCGGCGTCGCGCCCTTGGGCAACTGAATGACGTCGCCCGTCGGCGTGAAGACGAAGATCTCGTCCTGATAGAGGTCGAGCTTGAGGAACTCGAGAAACTCGTCCGGCGTCTTCGCGTCCATCTGGAGCTCGAGCACCTGCCGGAACCACGAGAGGTGCCGATCGAGCTCGTCGGACTTAGCGTCCTCCTTGTAGCGCCAATGCGCGGCGACGCCGAAGTCGGCGGTGCGATGCATGTCGCGCGTGCGGATCTGCACCTCGTAGAGCTGCTTCCCCGGACCGAACACCGTCGTGTGCAGCGACTGGTAGCCGTTCGACTTCGGCTGCGCGATGTAATCCTTGATGCGCTCCTGCACCGGCGTCCACCCGTCGTGGATGATGCCGAGGGCGTGGTAGCAATCGGGCACGGAGTTGACGAGCACGCGAATCGCGAGGAGGTCGTAAATCTCCTCGTAGGGCTTCTCGCGCTGCTTCATCTTCTTGTAGATCGACCACAAATGCTTGGGCCGGCCGCTGACGTCCACGCCGCGGATGCCCGCCTTGGCGAGCCGCTCCATCAACGGATCGGCCATCTGGCGAATGAGCGCTTCGCGCTCGCCGCGCTTTTGCGCGACTTTGCGCGCCAGCGATTTGTATTCGTCCGACTCGATGTGCTTGAACGAGAGGTCCTCGAGCTCCCACCGCAGCTTCGCCATACCGAAGCGGTGCGCGAGCGGCGCGTAGAGATCGCGGGTCTCCTGCGCGATGCGCTTCCGTTTCTCGGGCGGCAGCCAGTCGAGCGTGCGCATGTTGTGCAGCCGGTCGGCCAGCTTCACGATGATGACGCGAAGATCTTTGGCGATCGACAGCAGCAACTTGCGATAGCTCTCGACCTGACGCTCCTGCGTCGAGCCGCCCTGCGGGAGCTTGGCGATCTTCGTGAGACCGTCTACGATGGCGGCAATCTCGGCGCCGAATTCCGCCTGGACGTCGGCGAGCGTGAATGCCGTGTCCTCGATGACGTCGTGCAACAACCCGCTCGCGACCGTGATGGAGTCGAGTTGGAGCGCGGCGAGGATCTTGGCGACCTCGACCGAGTGCGTGATGTACGGGTCGCCGGAGTTCCGGACCTGCCCGCGGTGCGCGGCCTCACCGAACCGATAGGCGCGCAGGAGCAGCTCGCGGTCGAGCTTCTCGTGCAGCGGAAGCTCGTCCTCGCGCCACCCTGGCATCAGTTCCTGCGGTGCCGTCGCCGTCACAACTGTCCTGCCTCCGCGAAGCTCATGTACCGACCCCGGCCGATGATCACATGGTCATGCACCGGAATGTCCAGCAAGCGTCCGGCCGCGACGAGCTGCTCGGTCACGGCCTTGTCCTCGACCGAGGGCGCCGGATCGCCGCTCGGATGGTTGTGCACCAGAATGATCGCCGCCGCGCGCTCGGCGATGGCTTCCCGAAAGACCTCGCGCGGATGTACGAGAGACGAGTTCAAAATCCCGCGTGTCACCGTGATGTCGCGCTCCAACCGGTGCTGCGCGTCCAGCACGGCGACGTGGAACTCCTCCACGGGCAAGTCTTCCATCCGCGGAGCGAAGTACTCGACGACGTCGCGCGGCGCCAGGATCGGACAGCCGTCTTGCCTGCCCTCCAGCGCCATGCGCCTGCCGAGCTCCAGCGACGCGTGAATCGCGACCGCGCGTGCTATTCCTACACCGGGAACCGCCCGAAGCGCGGCCACGGGTTGGCGAGCGATCCACCGCAGTGCCCCGCCCGCTTCGGCGAGAACCGCGTGCCCGACCTGGAGCGAGCTGCGGCCGGCGGCACCCGACCCGAGCAGAATGGCGAGCAGTTCGGCGCTGCTCAGCGCACCCGCGCCGAGGTCGATGAGTCGCTCCCGCGGCCGCTCCGACCGGGGCAACTCTCGAATACTTAACGATCTTGACAAGCCCATGCCACCCGTTTCCTCCCTTTTGAGGACCGAAACTGGAAGGCAACGCCCGGTTTTTATCACCGAAACATTGCTGCCCCAGCGAGACCGCCGCGGCATCCGACGACTCCGACTGGAATCCGGTCGTACGGCGGATACCTCCGCTTCGCCTGACGCGTCTCTTGATACCAGGCGAACTCGGCCTCCTACCGCGCATGACCGAACCCCCTCCGCCGCATCCGAAGACGTCGCGCCGGCGCTCCTTCGCGGGCGTCGTCGCCGGGGCGTGCGTCGCGGCGCTGGGATTCGAGGCGTTGCTGCGCGTGTTCGTGACGCCGATCGACAGCGTGCTGCCGGCGATCGCCGACGACTCAGTGGCCGGTCCCTCAGTCGTCGTGCGGCAGATCGAGGAGGGCGTCGCCACGACGCACTTTTCGCGTGCGGGTGCCCGTCTCACCGGCAACGGGTGGATCGAGCCGGCGCGCAAAGTCGTGATCATCGGCGACTCGTACGTCGTCGCGCGCGAGGTCGCCGACGGAGAGACGATGGGCGCGTGGCTGGAGCGCATCGCCCGGCGCGATTCGATTCCACTCGACGTGCGACAGTATGGTTGGCGCGGCGCATCTCCCGCGCGGTACGTCGTCAATGCGCCGGCCGTATTGAAGCGATGGAATCCTGACGCCGTCGTGGTGCCGTTGTCGTCGGATGACCTGGACGAGCGCGCGGTATCAGGAACGCGACCGGTGCTCAACGTCGAGGCCGACGGCCGCTGGCGAGTGATCTGCGATCCGGCGGACACCGCGACCACGCCGGATCGCTCCGCCGCGCCTCGCTCGGTGCTCGCACTCGTGGTCGCGCACCGATGGTCACAGCTCTGGGCGCGAGCGCCTCGACCCCTGCACAGGCTCGCAGCGTCATGGAATGCGCAGGCGTCCGGAGCGCCGGCGCCGGCGACGCGCGCGCCGCTGGGAACGATTCCCGCCGCCGTCGTGCAAGCGCTCGAGCAAGCCTACGGCGACCGTTTAGTGGTGGCCTACGTCGCCGATGTGCGCGTCGTCGGGGGCGAGCACGCCGACCAGGCAGAAGACCGCCTGCTCGAGGCGTGCCGAGCGCAGTCGGTCACGTGCGTGTCACTGCGACAGGACATGCTGGCCGCGCGCGCCGCTGGAGTCGTCGTACGCGGCTTTCCGACGACGACCCTCGGCGTCGGGCATCTCAATGCCGCGGGCCATCGACTCGTCGCGACGGTGCTCTGGCCGCTCGTGCGCGCGCGATTGGCGTCGCCCGCCGGCGACTGACGGAACGATGTCGTTCGTCTCCTGGGAGTTCATCGCCTTTCTCGTCGCCACACTCGTGGGGCTCCGCGTCATGCCGACGCGCGAGTCTCGCCAACTGCTGCTGCTCGTCGCCAACGTGATCTTCTACGGGTCGGGCACGGCGTGGCATCTGCTCGTGCTCGGCGTGCCCAGCATCATCGACTACGCGGCGGCGAGGCGCATCGAGGACGCGCGCGATCCGCGCACGCGCAAGCAGTGGCTCGTCTTCAGCATCGCCTGCAATCTCGGCCTGCTCGGCTACTTCAAGTACGCCGACTTTTTCGCGGACACCGTCGCGCGGCTCGTTGGCACGACGACCATCCCGCTCGACCTCGCGCTGCCGGTCGGCATCTCGTTCTTCACGTTCAAGACGATGAGCTACACGATCGACGTCTATCGCGGCGAGCTGCCGGCGTGCCGGAGCCTGTGGCGATACGCGATGTTCGTGTCGTTCTTTCCGGAGCTCGTCGCGGGGCCGATCGTCCGCGCGTCGGTCTTTCTGCCGCAGATGGACCGGCCGCTCAGGCCGCGCTGGCGGCGCACGCTGATCGGACTCGAGATCGCGCTCCTCGGCGTCGCGAAGAAGCTGCTCATCGCGGACCGGCTGGCGACGTTCGCCGACGGGGTGTTCGACAGTCCGGGCGCGTTTTCACAGGCCACGGTCATCGCCGGAGTCGTCGCGTACTCGCTGCAGATCTACTGCGATTTCTCGGGCTATTCCGACATCGCGATCGGCGTCGCGCGGATCATCGGGTTCGACCTTCCCGAGAACTTCGACATGCCGTACCTCGCGACGTCGATCACGGAGTTCTGGCGTCGCTGGCACATGACGCTCTCGCAGTGGCTGCGCGACTATCTCTACATCCCGCTGGGCGGCAACCGCCGCGGCGCGCTGCGGACGTACGTCAATCTCGCCATCACGATGTTGCTGGGAGGACTGTGGCACGGCGCGAACTGGACGTTCGTCGTCTGGGGGCTGCTGCATGGCGTCGGACTCGCCGTGCACAAGCTGGTGAAGGCGCGGACGGGTCGAGAGAATGCACCGCGATCGACCCTTCGAACGATCGCAGCGTGGGCAGCGACGTACGCGTTCGTCTGCGTCGGGTGGATCTTTTTCCGTTCACCGAATTTCGCGACGGCGGCGACGGTGCTGGGCAAGATCGCCGGCCTGTCGCCCGGCGGCGCGACGTGGCTCTACGCGCCGCTCTTCATGGCCATTCCGGCCGTCGTCGCCGCGCACGCGATCGGCGTGTTGCACCAACGGGGAGTGCGCTGGCCCGTCCTGCGCGCCACGCGGCAGCGTGGGACAGGAACCTATTTCGGGCTTCGCAACGTCGGGTTCGCGGCGGGCGCGCTCGTGACCGCGGTGCTGCTGACGTTGTTCCTGTTCACGCCGCTGCACCACAGTCCGTTCATCTACTTCCGATTCTGAGACGCCGGGGCGAGCTCGACGCCTACAGACTCGCCCCGTGACACTTCTTGAATTTCTTTCCCGAGCCGCACGGACACGGATCGTTTCGGCCGACGGTCGACCAATCGACGCTCGCCGGCATCTGCGCGCCGAGCGACTTCGTGCGCCCGGCCCCCACGACGATGGGATCTTTCCGAGCGACCGGCTTCGTCGCCGACGGGGGTTCTGCCGGACCGATGTCGACCGCGCCGTCCCCATTGCCCGACGGCGTCGCGACCTCGTCCTCCGGAATGTCCTCGAGAATGCCGAGCGCGTTGTAGCGCTTCTTCGAACGCTCGGGCGGTGGCGGCGGCGGCGGCGCGGGCGGCTCGAGGATGAGCTGCACCTTGAGGAACCGCTCGCTGAACGTGTTGTAGATGTCGTTCATCAGATCCACGAACATCTTGTACGCTTCCTGCTTGTACTCGATGAGCGGATCCTGCTGGCCCCATGACCGGTAGTGGATCGAGTTGCGCAGCTGGTCGAGATCGTAGAGGTGGTCCTTCCACTTCTCGTCCAGCACGTTGAGCATCACGAGCGAGAGCAGCCGGTCGCCGTACGGCCTGCCGGCTTCGTCGTGCACGGTGTCGAGGCTCTTGAGCTTGTCCCAGAACGCCTTGGTCGCCGCCTCGAACGCGAACCTGATCGCCGAGGCTTCGTCGGTCGGGCGGTGATCAGCTTTCTCGTATTCAGGGACCTGCAACAGATAGTGCATGAGCAGGTCCTGCCGCAGGAGATCGTAGTCCCACTGCGTCGGGTCCTCGTACTCGGCGAGGGCCGTCTCCACGCGGTGGCTGACGCCCTTCTCGATCATCTTGAGGGCTTCGCCCTTGAGCTCTTCACCGCCCTCGAGGGCGAACGACCGCAGCGAGTAGATCACCTCGCGCTGCTGGTTCATCACGTCGTCGTAGTCGAGCAGCCGCTTGCGGGCCTGGAAGTTCTGGAGCTCGACTCGTTTTTGAGCTTGCTCAATCGAGCGCGTGATGAGCGGATGCGTGAGCACCTCGCCTTCCTGCGCGCCCAACCGGTCCATCAGCTTCGCGATGCGCTCGGAGCCGAACAGGCGCATCAGGTCGTCCTCGAGCGACATCATGAACTGCGACGCGCCCGGATCGCCCTGGCGTCCCGACCGTCCGCGCAGCTGCCGGTCGATGCGGCGGGACTCGTGGCGCTCGGAGCCGATGATGTGGAGACCGCCGTCCTCCATCACGTCGACGTCCTTGCCGTCGGGGTCCTTCACCTTCGACGGCTTCGCCACGGTCACCCCGGCGCCGAGTTTGATGTCGGTGCCGCGGCCGGCCATGTTCGTCGCGATCGTGACCGTGCCTGGCTGGCCCGCCAGCGATACGATCTCGGCCTCGCGCTGGTGATACTTCGCGTTCAGCACGTTGTGCTGCAGCCCCGCGCGCTGGATCAGCTTCGAGATCGTCTCCGACGATTCGACGCTCGTCGTGCCCACGAGCACCGGGTAGCCGAGGTCGTGCAGCCGGCGCGTCTCCTCGACGATGGCGTTGTACTTCTCGCGGCGCGTCTTGTACACGAGGTCGTGCCGATCGTCGCGGACCATCGGCCGGTTGGTCGGAATGACCGCGACCTCGAGCTTGTAGATCTGGAAAAACTCCGTCTCTTCCGTCTCGGCCGTGCCCGTCATGCCGGCCAGCTTCTCGTACATGCGGAAGTAGTTCTGGATGGTGATCGTAGCCATCGTCTGCGTCTCGCCCTTGACGTGGACGCCTTCCTTGGCCTCGACCGCCTGGTGCAGTCCCTCGGACCAGCGCCGGCCCGGCATGGTGCGGCCGGTGAACTCGTCGACGATCAGGACCTCACCGTCCTGCACGACGTAGTTCACGTCGCGCTCGTACAGCGCGTGCGCGCGCAGGAGCTGGTGCACGATGTTCAACCGCTCCGACTTCGACGCATAGTCGATCTCGACCTGTCGCCGCGCCTCGATGCGCTCTTCGGCCGAGAGCTCGTGATCGTGATCGATCCGATGCACGTCCTGCGAGAGATCGGGCAGCAGGAAGGCGTCGTGCTGGTTCGGCGACAGGAAGTCGACGCCCTGGTCGGTGAGGTGCACCGAATGGCCCTTCTCGTCGAGCACGAAGAGCAGATCGTCCTCGATGTCGCGGTACTGCTGCTTCGCCGCCGGAAGCCGGCGGTCGGCGATGTGATCGAGCTCCATCTTCTGCGCGAGCTGCTTGGTGCCCTGCTCTTGCAGAATCTTCATCAAGCGCCGGTTCTTCGGGCCGCCGAGCTGCGCTTTGTAGAGATGCAGCGCGGCCGCGGCGGTGTCGCCCTTCTCGAGATCGCGCTCGGCCACACCCACGAGTGTGTTGACGAGCTCCGTCTGCCGCCGCACCACCCGCGCCACCGCGGCGTTGTGCTCGAAGTACATCGCGTCGTTCTCGTTCCCGACGGGCCCCGAGATGATGAGCGGCGTCCGCGCTTCGTCGATGAGCACGGAATCCACCTCGTCGACGATCGCGTACGCGTGCGGGCGCTGCACGCGCTGGTCCAGCGACACGACCATGTTGTCGCGCAGATAGTCGAAGCCGAACTCGTTGTTGGTGCCGTACGTGATGTCGGCCCAGTAGGCGGCGCGACGCGCGGGCGACCCGGGCTCCGTGTCGTCGAGGCACGCGACGGTGAGGCCAAGATAGTTGTACAGGTGCCCCATCCACTGCGAGTCGCGGCGGGCGAGGTACGAGTTCACGGTCACCAGGTGCGCGCCCTTCGCGGGCAGCGCATTCAGATACAGCGGCAGCGTCGCGACGAGCGTCTTGCCTTCGCCGGTCGCCATCTCGGCGATCTTGCCCAGGTGCAGCTGGATGCCGCCCATGAGCTGCACGTCGTAGTGCACCATCTCCCACGTGAGGTCGTGGCCGGTGACCTGGACCGTCGAGCCGAGGAGGCGGCGCGCGCCTTCGCGAACGGTGGCGAAGGCCTCGGGCAGGATCTCGTCGAGCACGTCCGCGATCGCCTGCCGCAGCTCGCCTTCGGCGCCGCTGCGGCCGTCCGCGCCGCCGAGCTCCTGATCGATCCGGTCGCGCTCCGTGGAATCGCTGGCGTTGCGTTTCTGCTCCTTGAGCGACGCCACCCGCGCTTCGAGCGCGTCGGTGCGCTCGTGAATGATCCCGCGAAACTTCTCGGTCTGTGCGCGCAGCTCGGCCTCGGACACGTCGTGCAGGCGCGCGAAGTGCTCGTTGATCTCGTCAACGATCGGCTGGATCTTCTTGCGTTCGCGCTCGTGGCGGCTGCCGAAGACTGCGTGGATGACTCGCTTGAACATGCACTCCTCTATCGGTACAACCGTTCCGTCGCGATGAACGTCGCCACGGCGTCCGGCACAAACCCTCGGATCGACTTCCCCGCCCGCACCCTGTCCCGAATCTCGGTCGACGAGACGTCGATGCGTCGCGACTCGAGCAGACGCGGCGCGCCCGGCAGCGACCCGAGATCAGGTGCGGCGCCATCGCCTACCCGTCGCAGTACTACGAGCGTCGCAAGCTCGGCGATTCGCTCGGGCTCGCGCCACTTTGCGAACGACTGGATGACGTCGGCGCCGACCAGCCAGAACAGCTGCGCGTTCGGCCAGAGCCCGGACAGAGCCGTCAATGTGTCAACCGTGTAAGATAACCCGCCCCGGTCGATTTCCATTGTGCTCACGTCGAAGCGCGGATCCTGGTCGACGAGCAGCTGCACCATCGCGAGCCGCTGTGGCGCGCTGGCCATGGTCTGGCCGGCTTTGAGCGGCTGGACGGCAGCTGGTACGAAGACGAGCCGGTCGAGCGACAGCGCGTCGTAAGCGTCGCTGGCGGCAAGCAGGTGACCGTTGTGCGGGGGATCGAAGCTCCCCCCGAGGAGCCCGATCCGCATCGGCTCTAACGCGCCGGTGGTTTCGAGCCCACGGGAGTCGGCGGCGCTGAGTCCGGCTTGATGGCGACGACCGGAACTCCCTGGCAGACGTGCTCCACGTCTCGATCGCGCGGAAAGCGCGCGCGCAAATTGGCGCAGTGGTCGGCAGCGTCCGGGTATTTGATCGCCTTGTACGCTTCGACCAGCCGCATCTCCGCGAGGCGCGCCGTGGGCGTCGTGCCGAACTTCTGCAGCACATCCTTGAAGTAGATGATGCCGGAGTCGTACGCCTTCCGCCGGAAGTAGTAGTCGCCGGCCTCGAAATCCTTGATCGCCAGCCTGTTCTCCAGATCCGCGATCTCGCGCTCCGCCGTCTTCACGACGGGGGAGTTCGGATAGAGGCCGATGAGCGTGTTGTAGGACGAGATGGCCGTCTCGCCGTACACCGGATCGAGCTGCGGTCGCCGCCAAAGTCTGGCGTACGCGCGCGCCGCCTCGAGGCCGGCGTCGTCGGCCAACGAGTCGTCAGGGAACGACTCGAGAATTCGGCTGTACGCCTGCGCCGCGAGCAGGAACTCGTTGGCGTGCTCGTGCGCGGACGCGAGATACCAGTACGACAACGGCAGCAGCGTGTCGCGCGCCGGCAGGTCGGTGGTCAGCTTCTCGAATCCGGTGATCGCGTTGTCCCACTTGTGGTGCTGGTATTCCTTGTACGACGCGGCCCAGAGCGCGTCGTTCGACGTGAAATCCTTGAGCGAAAACTCTGCATGACAGGCCGCGACCATCACTAGCAACGCCAACGCGGCGCGTCTCCACGGATTACGGTGCATATCGGGGGGTTGTACCCGGATGAATGGGATCAGTGCCGAGCCCGACGGTCCCCGACCATCGGTCCGGCGCCCCCGTGCGACTGCCCAGGGTCGGAACTCGAATCAAGAAAGATACACGGCGCCGGCGCCACGACGGAGCCAGCCGTTGGGCAGCCCGATCCCGCGACCGGGGTGTTTTGGCACCCGATCACATCGCCGTCCCCGGGACCGACCGCATCGTCCTCGACTCGATGCCGGACGTCTCCTGGAGCCCCCGGAAGTACTCGACGGTGCGCGTGATCCCTTCGCGCAGCGGCACGCGGGGCTCCCAGCCCAGGACCGTTCGCGCCCGGGTGATGTCGGGCCGGCGCACCTTCGGATCGTCGGTCGGCAATGGCTCGATGGTCAGCGTGGATTTCGACCCGGTGATGTCGAGGATCGTTTCGGCGAGCTGTCGCACCGTATACTCGACAGGGTTGCCGATGTTCATCGGATCGGCGTCGCCACGCATGAACAGCTGGTAGATCCCCTCGATCTCGTCGTCGACATAGCAGAAGCTGCGGGTCTGGCTGCCGTCGCCGTACAGGGTCAGCGGTTGGCCGGCCAGCGCCTGGACGATGAAGTTCGACACCACGCGTCCGTCGTGAGGGCGCATCCGGGGACCGTACGTGTTGAAGATCCGCACGATGCGAGTGTCGACGCCGTGATAGCGATGGTAGGCCATCGTCAGCGCCTCGGCGAACCGCTTCGCCTCGTCATACACGCCTCGCGGACCGATCGGATTGACGTTGCCCCAGTAGCTCTCGACTTGCGGGTGGACGAGCGGATCCCCGTACACCTCCGAGGTGGACGCGAGGAAGAACCGCGCGTTCTTCGCTTTCGCGATGCCCAACGCATTCAGCGTGCCCAGCGAGCCCACCTTGAGCGTCTGGATCGGCAGCTCGAGGTAGTCGATCGGGCTCGCAGGCGAGGCGAAGTGCAGCACGCCGTCGAAATCGCCGGCGACGTACGTGGCGTCCGAAATGTTGTGGCGCACGAACGAGAATCGCTCGTGCCCGGCAAGGTGCGCGATGTTCTCGGGACGGCCCGTGATGAAGTTGTCGAGTCCTACGACGGCGTGCCCCTCGCGGAGAAAGCGGTCGCACAGATGCGACCCGAGGAAGCCGGCGGCGCCGGTGATGAGGACTCTCATGCGACGGCGGGCCGGCCGATCGAATGGTACGTGAAGCCCATGCGCTGCATGCGCTCGAGCGCGTACAGGTTGCGTCCGTCGATGATGACCGGGCGCCGCAACGACTCCTTGATCCGCGCGAAATCCGGGTGCCGGTACTCGTTCCAGTCGGTGACGACCACCAGCGCGTCCGCGCCGGCGAGCGCCTCATAGCTCGAGCGGGCGAACGTCACGCGGTCGCCGAGCCGGTGCTGCGCCTCGGTCATCGCCACGGGATCGTGCGCGACCACGCTGGCGCCAGCGTCGAGGAGATCGCCGATCAGCACCAGCGCGGGACTCTCGCGCATGTCGTCGGTGTTCGGCTTGAAGGCCAGTCCCCAGACGGCAACGCGAGCGCCGCGGAGATCGGTGCCGAGCGCGACACGCAACTTCTCCATCAAGCGGCGCTTCTGATCGTCGTTCACCGCCTCGACCGCCTCGAGGATGCGCAGATCGCACGCGTGCGTGCGCGCCGTCTGCGCGAGCGCTTTCACGTCCTTCGGAAAGCAGGAGCCGCCATATCCGGGGCCTGGAAACAGGAACGCTGGACCGATGCGTTCGTCGGAGCCGACGCCGCGCCGCACCATGTCCACGTTCGCGCCCACGCGCTCGCAGAGATTCGCGATGTCGTTCATGAAGCTGATGCGCGTCGCGAGCATCGCGTTCGCGGCGTACTTCGTCATCTCGGCGGACGCGATGTCCATGAAGATGATCGGCTTGCCGGTGCGAACGAACGGCGCATAGAGCTCGGCCATCACACTGCGCGCGTGATCGGTCTCCGCGCCGAGGACCACGCGGTCGGGCTTCATGAAATCGTCGACGGCCGCGCCCTCTTTCAGAAACTCGGGATTGCTGACGACGTGAAACGGCTGCTTGGCGTTGCGCCCGACAGCCTCGGCGACGCGCGCGGCCGTTCCCACCGGGACGGTGGACTTGGTGACGATCACCAGCTCGCGGCCCATGTGGCGGCCGACGGTGTCCGCGACCGCGAGCACGTGGCTCAGATCGGCCGATCCGTCTTCATCGGGGGGCGTGCCGACGGCGATGAAGACGACGTCGGCGGTCGCCACGGCGCCGCCGACGTCGGTCGTGAAGCGAAGGCGGCCGGCGGCCTGGTTGCGCTCGACGAGATGATCGAGGCCAGGCTCGTAAATCGGCAGCCGGTTCTGCTTGAGTCCTTCGATCTTCGGCGAGTCGACGTCGGCGCCGACCACCTGATTCCCCGTCTCCGCGAGGCAGGCACCGACGACCAACCCGACGTATCCCGTGCCGACGATGCAGATGTTCAAGAGGCGCGCGGGCTCGACACGAGCGCGTCGGCCGGCGGCCTCGAAGCCGCCAGCGTGACCACCTGCGCCTTCGTCTGCACCAAGCCGTTCGTGATGTTGCGCGAGTCGACGATGAGCGAGGCGTTGTCCATCACGAACTGGTAGTCGACGCTCCGGTGATCCGTGACGATCACGACGGCATCGGACTCCTGCAGCATCGGCGCCGTGAGATCGACGCCGTGGCGCCGGTGGCCGTCTTCCACGATCGTCGAGATGAACGGATCGTGAAACGACACGCTGGCGCCGTGCTCCTCGAGCAGCCGAATGACGTCCAGCGCCGGACTTTCACGCACGTCGTCGATGTCGCGCTTGTACGCGACGCCCAGCACGAGGATGCGGCTGCCGTTCACCGGCTTGCGCTGCGCGTTGAGCGCCCAGGTCACCTTCTCGACCACGAACGCGGGCATCTGGCTGTTGATCTCGCTGGCCAGATCGATGAACCGCGTCTTGTAGTTGAGCGTGCGCATCTTCCACGCGAGGTAGTGCGGGTCGAGCGGAATGCAGTGCCCGCCGATGCCCGGGCCCGGCGTGAACTTCATGAAGCCGAACGGCTTCGTCGCCGCGGCGTCGATCACTTCCCACACGTTGACGCCGAGCTTGTCGCAGACGATCGCCATCTCGTTCACCAGGCCGATGTTCACCGAGCGGAAGGTGTTCTCGAGGAGCTTCACCAGCTCCGCCGCCTCGGGTGAGGACACCGGCACCGTCGTGTCGATGGAGCTGTCGTAGAGCGCGATCGCGAGCTCCGTGCACGCCGGGGTGATCCCGCCGACGACCTTCGGCGTGTTCTTCGTGTTGTAGACCGGGTTCCCGGGGTCGACGCGCTCGGGGCTGAACGCCACGAACACGTCCTCGCCGACGATGAGCCCGCGCTCGGTGAGCGCCGGCAACAACACCTCGCGCGTCGTGCCGGGATACGTCGTGCTCTCGAGCACGACGAGCAGCCCCGGGTGCGCCTGCCGCGTCGCCGCGCCGGCAGCCGCGATGACGTAGCTCATGTCCGGATCGCGCGTTTTCGACAACGGCGTCGGCACGGCGATCAGGATCGCGTCGGCCTCGTGCAAGCGCGATTCCTCGGTCGTCGCCTCGAACGCGCGCGACTTGACCAGCGCGGCGATCTCCTGCGCCGGCACGTCCTGAATGTGCGATTGGCCGGCCATCAACAACTTGGTGACGCGCTCGCTGACGTCGTAGCCGATCACATGGAATCCGGCCTTCGCGAACTCCACGGCGAGCGGGAGTCCCACGTATCCGAGACCGATGACCCCGATGACGGCGGAACGATCTTCGATGCGCTGCAGCAGTTGTTCTTTCATGGAGTCCGGGTGTCAACGCCCATAGAAGGCCCGCACGTGTTCGACGACCTCGTCGAGCTGGCTCGTCGTCAGTTCCGGGTAGATCGGCAGCGACAGCACCTCGCCGGCGGCGCGCTCCGACTCGGGGCACGTGCCCGCCTGGTATCCGAGATACGCGAAGCACGGCTGGAGGTGGAGCGGCAACGGATAGTACACCGCCGTGCCGATCCCCTTGCCCTTGAGAAAAGTCTGAAGATCGTCGCGGCGCGGAACCCGGATCGTGTACTGGTTGAAGATCGATTCGTTCGCCGGATCGACGTACGGCGTCACGACGTCGGGCACGTCGGCGAGCGCCTTGGAGTAGTAGGCCGCGTTGCGTCGCCGCTTGGCGCTCCACTCGGCGAGGTGGGGCAACTTGGCGGAGAGGATCGCCGCCTGCAGCGCGTCGAGCCGGCTGTTGAACCCGACCTCGTCGTGGAAGTACATCTTGGCGCCGCCGTGCATGCGGAGGCGCTTGAGGCGTGCCGCGAGCGCATCGTCCTGCGTGACCATCATGCCGCCGTCGCCGAACGCGCCGAGGTTCTTCGACGGGAAAAAGCTGAACGTGCCGATGGTCGCGACTTCGCCGGCCATCCGCCATTCGCCGTCGATCGACCGGCGCGCGCCGATCGTCTGCGCCGCGTCCTCGATCACCGGCAGGCCCGGCAGCGCCGTCATCACCTGCTCGATCGGCGCCATCTGGCCGAAGAGATCGACCGGAACGCACGCCTTCGTGCGCGACGTCCGCGCCGCCGCCGCGGCCTCCGGCAGGATGTTGAAGGTGCGTGGGTCGATGTCCACGAACACCGGTTTCGCGCCGACGTTGTGAATCGTTCCGCCGGTCGCGAAAAAGGTGAAGGGCGTCGTGATCACTTCGTCGCCAGGTCCGCAATCCAACGCGCGGAGGGCGAGCAGAAGCGCGTCCGTGCCGCTGGCGCAGCCGACGGCGTGCTTGGTGTGCGACAGCTTCGCGACCGCGCGCTCCAAGTCCTCGACCCGCTGGCCAAGGATGAACAACTGCGAGTCGACGACCTCCATCATCGCCGACGTGACTTCATCACGGATCGTGGCGAGCTGCGCGCGCAGATCCAGCAGAGGAACCGGCATCAGGAAAGCTCAGCAAAACAGTGAAGTGAAACCGCACATCCCTCGCGTGGGCGAGGGATGACGACGATGGTGAAAGCTCATCGGGCGTGTCCGCGCAGTCAATTTGGTGTCACACATTCTTACGCAGCGGAATCGGAACCTCGCGGCCGATCTTTGCCGACTCGTAAATGCCCAGGATGAGCTCCAGCGATTTTCGTCCGGCCCGGCCGTCCGTTTCCGGCTTCGCCTGACCGCGCAGCACCGCGAGCACGTTGCGGTAGTACCCTTCGTGCCCGAACCCATACACGTTCGGCGGGTTCGTGTTCGCGCCTTCGACCAGCTTGTCGTCGTCGTCGTAGTCGGCAAAGGTCCAGTGCTCGACGCGGTTCACCGCCGTTCCGCCGATCTTCACCGAGCCCTTCTCGCCGAGGATGGTGATCGATCCCTCGAGGTTGCGAGGATAGGTCAGAACGTTCACCTCAATGACGCCCAGCGCGCCGGACCGAAACTTCACGATCCCGATCCCCGAGTCCTCGGCTTCGATGCGCCGCGCCTGGGTGGCGGTCTTGGCCATCACGCTCTCGACCGGCCCGACCAGCCACTGCATGAGGTCGACGTAGTGTGACGCCTGGTTCATGATCGCGCCGCCGTCGAACTCCCACGTGCCGCGCCACGGCTCCGCGTCGTAGTACTCCTGGGGCCGTTGCCACCGCACCGTCACGTTCGCGAGGTAGATCCGCCCGAACCGCCCCTTGTCGACCGCCCGCCTGAGCAGCTGAATCGGCGGATTCAGACGATTCTGCTTCACGACGAACAATTGTACACCAGCGTCGTCGCACGCTTGCACGAGAGCGTCGGCCTGCTCGAGGGAGATCGCCATCGGTTTCTCGCACACCACGTGCTTCCCAGCACGCGCGATCGCCGTGCCGTTCGCCGAGTGCAGCCCGGATGGCGTGCAGATGGCGACCACATCGAAGTTGCCGGCGGCCAGCATGTCGCCGAGCGATGAAAACCATGGCACGCCGTACGTCTCGCCGGAAATGCGGGCCCGCTCGCGATCGACGTCCGCGACGGCCGCCAACTGCAACCCGTCGACCTTCGCGATCGCCTCGAAGTGGTTCTTGCTGATCCGGCCGCAGCCGACCAGCGCCACCCGAAAACTTTGTTGGCTCATGCCTGTCTTGCGTCAGGTTCTCAGGCGCGCGGGGCGATCCCCCCGCCGCGCAGCTCGTACACCGTTCCACATGCGCCGCACGTCGACGCACCCGCGTCCGGCAACCGCTCCCCGCATTGGCACATCCACCCGATCCGCCGCGCCGGCACGCCGACCACGAGGGCATACGGCGGCACGTCCTTCGCAACGACCGCGCCCGCGCCGATGAACGCATACTCGCCGAGCGTCGCGCCACAGACGATCGTCGCGTTGGCCCCGATCGTCGCGCCCCGCCGCACGAGGGTCCGCTGGTACTCGTGCTTCCGCGAGACGTGGCTTCGCGGGTTGATGACGTTCGTGAAGACCATCGAGGGCCCGCAGAAGACGTCGTCCTCGAGCTCGACCCCCTCGTAGATCGACACGTTGTTCTGAATCTTGCAGTTCGCGCCGATCCGCGTGCCGTTCATCACCACCACGTTCTGTCCGAGGCTGCAGCGCTCGCCGATCACGGCGCCGGGCATCACGTGGCAGAAGTGCCAGATCTTGGTTCCCTTCCCGATCACCGCGCCGGCGTCGACGTACGCCGATTCGTGCACGAAGACGTCGTCGCTCACCGAACGGCCTCGTTCGACACCGGCGTGACCGCCACAATGTCCGACTGCCACTCTTGAATCGACCGAACGCTCGGCCGCCGCGAGCGGAGCGAGAGAATCGCGTCGCAGGCCGCGCTGGCGGCCGACATCGTCGTCGTGTACGACACGCGGTGCACGATCGCGGCCTGCCGAAGGAGATAGTCGTCGGCCTGGGCGTGCTTCCCCATCGGCGTGTTGATGAGCAGCTGCATGTCGTGGTTCACGAGCATGTCGAGACAGTTCGGCCGGCCCTCGTGCACTTTGAGCACCCGCGTTGCGGGAATCCCTCGCGCCCGCAGATACGTCCACGTGCCGGCGGTCGCCATGATCTTGAAGCCCATCTCGTGGAATCGCCGCGCGATCGGCGTCACGGTCGGCTTGTCGGAATTCACGACGGTGATCAGCACCACGCCTTCGAGGGGCAGGCCGTTCGACGCGGCAAGCTGCGACTTCGCGAACGCCGACCCGAACGAATCCGAGATCCCCATGCACTCGCCGGTCGACCGCATCTCGGGTCCCAGCACCGGATCCGTGCCGGGGAACTTGTTGAACGGAAACACCGCCTCTTTCACGGACACATAGGGCGGCACGATCTCCTGCGTGAAGCCGATGTCGTCCAGCGACTCGCCCATCATCACGCGCGCCGCGAGCGACGCGAGCGGCACGCCGATGGCCTTCGACACGAACGGGATCGTGCGGCTCGCGCGCGGGTTCACCTCGAGCACGTACACCACGCCGTCCTTGATCGCGTACTGCACGTTCATCAGACCGACGACGCCCAACGCGCGCGCGAGCGCGATGGTTTGCTCGCGCATCACCTGCATGTCCGACTCGCCGACCAGATACGGCGGGAGCACGCACGCCGAGTCGCCCGAATGGATGCCCGCGTCCTCGATGTGCTGCATGATCCCTCCGATCACGACCCGCTTCCCATCCGAGATGGCGTCGACGTCGCACTCGAACGCGTCCTCGAGAAACCGGTCGATCAGTACGGGGCGCTCTTCCGAGACGCGCGCGGCCGTCGCGAAATAGCCGCGCAGCGACGCGGGATCGTAGACGATCTGCATCGCGCGACCGCCAAGCACGTATGACGGACGCACGAGCACCGGATATCCAATCCTCTCGGCGGCCTCGAGCGCTTCCTCGACGCTCGTCGCCGTTCCGTTCGACGGTTGCGTCAATTGGAGGCTCCGCGCGATCTGATCGAAGCGCCGTCGATCTTCGGCGGTGTCGATCGCGTCGGGCGACGTGCCAAGGATCGTGACCCCGGCGGCCTCGAGCGGCCGCGTCAACTTGAGCGGCGTCTGTCCGCCGAGCTGCACGATCACTCCCTCCGGCTGCTCGCGATGGATGATCTCCAGCACATCCTCGAACGTGAGCGGCTCGAAGTACAGCTTGTCGGACGTGTCGAAGTCGGTCGAGACCGTCTCGGGGTTCGAGTTGATCATGATCGTCTCGTACCCCTGCTGGCGCAGCGCGATCACCGCGCGCACGCAGCAGTAGTCGAATTCGACGCCCTGGCCGATGCGGTTCGGTCCGCTGCCGAGGATGATCACCGACCGCCGCCCGCTGCGCGGCGCTTCACTCTCCTCGTCGTAGTTGCTGTAGAGGTACGGCGTCGACGACGGAAACTCGCCGGCGCACGTGTCGACCATCTTGTACGACGGCCGCACGCTGAGCGCGTGACGTCGCTCGCGGACGGCGTCTTCGGTCTCGCCGCGCAGAATCGCCAGCTGCCGGTCAGAAAAACCCATCCGCTTCATTCGGCGCAACTCGGCCGCGCCGACTTCGGCGAGCGACGCGTAGTCGCGCTCCGCGACGACGAGCTCGGCCATCTGGTTCAGGAACCAGGGATCGATGGCCGTGAGCTCGTAGACGTCGGCCACGCTCATGCCGCGCTCGAGCGCCCGTTTGACCTGGAAGATTCGCTCGGGCGTCGGCTGCCGGAGCGCGCCGCGCAGGCCCTCGAGCGTCTCGTCGGGAAGACGGTCGTCCGCGATGTTCGAGGCCGTCGCCCAACCGGGACGTCCGGTCTCGAGCGCACGAAGCCCTTTCTGAAACGCCTCCTTGAACGTGCGCCCGATCGCCATCGCCTCGCCGACGGATTTCATCTGCGTGGTGAGATACGGGCTCGCCGACGGGAATTTCTCGAACGCGAAGCGTGGAATCTTCACCACGACGTAGTCGAGGACCGGCTCGAACGACGCCGGTGTCGTCTTCGTGATGTCGTTCGGGATCTCGTCGAGCCGGTACCCCACGGCCAGCTTGGCGCCGATGCGCGCGATCGGGAATCCGGTCGCCTTGGACGCCAGCGCCGACGAGCGCGAGACGCGCGGATTCATCTCGATGACGAGCATCTCGCCGTCGCGCGGATTCACGGCAAACTGAATGTTGCAACCGCCCGCGTCGACGCCGACCTCCCGGATGATGGCGACGGCGGCGTCGCGCATCGTCTGGTACTCGCGGTCCGTGAGCGTCATCGCCGGCGCGACGGTGATCGAGTCGCCCGTGTGCACGCCCATCGGATCGAGATTCTCGATCGAGCAGACGATCACGACGTTGTCCTCGTGATCGCGCATCACCTCGAGCTCGAACTCCTTCCAGCCGATCACGCTGCGCTCGACGAGCACCTGGTGCGTCGGCGATTGGTCGAGGCCATGCCGCACGACCTGCTCGAACTCCTCGCGATTGTACGCGATGCCGCCGCCCGTGCCGCCGAGGGTGAACGACGGCCGGATGATCGCCGGGAAGCCGGTCGTCTCGAGGATCACCTCGGCTTCCTCGAAGCTCTCGGCGATGCCGCCGGCCGCGCAGGCGAGTCCGATTCGCTTCATCGCTTCGCCGAACAGCTTGCGGTCTTCGGCGATCGCGATCGCTTCCGCGGTCGCGCCGATCAGCTCCACGCCGTGGCGCTCCAGCGCGCCTGACTGCGCAAGCGCCATCGCCACATTGAGCGCGGTCTGGCCGCCCATCGTGGGCAAGATCGCATCAGGGCGTTCCTTCTCGAGGATCAGCTCGACGAACTCCGGCGTCACCGGCTCGATGTAGGTCCGATCCGCGAACTCCGGATCGGTCATGATCGTCGCCGGGTTGGAGTTGATCAGGATGACCTCGTAGCCCTCTTCCTTGAGCGCCTTGGTCGCCTGCGTGCCGGAATAGTCGAACTCCGCGGCCTGGCCGATGATGATCGGCCCGGAGCCGATCACGAGAATGCGATGCAGGTCAGTCCGTCGCGGCATGAGCGAAGCGTAACAGGTCGTCGATGATGTCGGCGTGAGTCAGGCGAGGCGCCCAACCCGTCGCATCCCTGAGCTTCGTCGCTGATCCGACGAGCACGGGGATGTCGGTGGAACGAACCAGCGCGGGCTCGGTGGTAATGTCAGCGTGCACGCCCGCTTGAAGCAAGACATCGCTCGCGAGCCGGCGCACGCTCACTCCGATACCGCTCGCGACGTTGTACGCCTCGCCGGGACGGCCTCGCTCCGCGAGCGCGAGATACGCGCTCGCGACGTCGCGCACATGCAGGTAATCGCGAACCACGTCGTTCCCGATCGAGAGCGTGCGCCCGGCCCGCGACTCGAGGTCCCTCACTCGACGAACCAGCGACGGCAAGAGATACTGCGCGGTCTGCCCCACGCCGGCGTGATTGAAGCTGCGCGTGCAGACGACGCGAAGTCCGTCGACCCGGCAGCGCTCGAGCGCGGCGATCTCCTGCGCCACCTTGCTGGCGGCATAGACGCCGAGCGGTCGCTGCTCGGCCCGTTCGGTGAGCGGCATCTCGCTCGCGTCGTGCGCGCCGTACTGAAGCGCGGTCCCAACGATGACGACCACCGGATCGAGCGCGCCCGCTTTGCGCCGCGCGCCGATCGCGCCAAGCAGACGCAACACGCCGAGGACGTTGATGTCGTAGGTCCCAGCGGGATTCGCGTCGGCATCGGGTGGAAACGAGACGCCCGCCAGATGAATGACCACGTCGGGCCGCGCGCCCTCGATCATCGCATCGATCTCGTCGACGCGACGCATGTCGCAGCGGACCCACCGCGCGGCGCGGCGCTCGTCGCTCGTGAGCACCGGCGGGCCGTCGTCCAGCGCGCCGAGCCCGGCAAGCACCGGAGTGAGGCCACGTTCGATCAACGCCTTCGCGATCCACTGCCCGACGAACCCGCCCCCTCCGGTGAGCAGGTAGGTCGTCATCGCGACGCGGAGTACCGTGCAATGTCGGCGTCGACCATCATCCGCACGAGCTCCTCGAACGACACGCGCGGCTCCCAGTCGAGCGCCTTCTTCGCCTTGCCCGGATCGGCGACGAGCAAATCCACCTCGGCTGGCCGGAGGAAGCGCGGATCCTGCTTCACGTAGTCGCGATAGTCGAGGCCGAGGTAGCTGAACGCGGCGTCGCACAGCTGGCGCACGGACCACGTGTGTCCCGTGCCCACGACGTAGTCGTCGGGATCGTCCTGCTGCAGCATGCGCCACATGGCGTCGACGTAATCGCCGGCGAATCCCCAGTCACGTCGTGAATCGAGATTGCCAAGGCGCACCTCGGTCGCGCGGCCGAGCTTGATGCGCGCCGCGGCGTCGGTGACCTTGCGCGTCACGAACTCGAGCCCGCGCCGCGGGCTCTCGTGGTTGAAGAGAATTCCCGACACGGCGTAGAGCCCGAAGCTCTCGCGATAGTTCACGGTGATCCAGTGCCCGTAGACTTTGGCGACGCCGTACGGACTTCGCGGATAGAACGGCGTGTTCTCGCGCTGCGGACTCTCGACGACCTTGCCGAACATCTCGCTCGAGCTGGCCTGATAGAAGCGCGCCTTCGGCGCCGCCTTCTTCATCGCCTCGAGCATGCGCGTGACGCCGAGCGCGGTGAACTCACCCGTGAGCACGGGCTGCGACCACGACGTCTGCACGAAGCTTTGCGCGGCGAGATTGTAGATCTCGTCCGGCGCGAATTCGCTGACGACGTCGGTGAGCGATGTCTGATCGAGGAGATCGGCGGAGACGAGCTCGACGCGATCGACCAGATGCGCGATGCGCTCGTACGGCGTCGTGGAGCTGCGCCGCACGGTGCCGATGACGCGGTAGCCTTTCTCGAGGAGCAGCTCCGCGAGGTAGGAGCCATCCTGGCCCGTGATGCCGGTGATGAGGGCGGTGGCTGTCATCCTATGCGAGCCCTTCGCTGCGCTCGAGGGCAGGCTTCGCGAGCGTAGGATCTACTGTCGCGGTCGCGGAGCCCGAGTCCGAACAAAGGATAGTAGATCCTCCGCCGCGCTCCGCCGCGCTCCGCGCGGCAGAGGATGACAGAAAAAAGGGGACCCCGAAAGGCCCCCCGAAAGTCTGGCGTCACGCGGAACGAACGCGTCACGCCACCGCCGTCCCACGCGGCGCCCGCTTGACCTTGCCGGCGTTCAGGCAGCGCGTGCAGACCTTGACCTTCTCGATCTTGCCGTCGACCACCGTGCGCACGACCTGGAGGTTCGGCCTCCAGATGCGACGGGTCTTGTTGTTGGCGTGCGACACGTTGTTGCCGAACGCGACGCCCTTGCCGCACGTGTAGCAGCGATGTCTCTGGATAGCCATGGCTCAGCCCTCGATCAGCTCGATGCGCGCCATCTCCGCCCCGTCACCCTTGCGGTGGCCGGTCTTGAGAATGCGCGTATAGCCGCCGTTGCGTCGCGCGAACTTGGGACCGAGCTCCTGGAAGAGCTTGTCCGCGGTCTCGCGCTTGTGGATGTGACGAACGGCGAGTCGCCGGGCGTGAAGTGTGCCCTCGCGCGCCTTCGTGATCAGCTTCTCGACGAACGGACGAAGCTCTTTCGCCTTCGCCTCGGTCGTCTCGATCGCGCCGTGCTCGATGAGCGACGACGCGAGGTTGCGCATGAGCGCGATCTTCTGCTCGGTGGTCCGGCGAAGCTGGCGCCCCGCTTTGCGATGCCGCATTGCCTCACTCCTCCATGTCGTCGGGCGCGGCCGCGGCGGCGCGGCTCGGCGGCGTGCCCCAATCGAGCACGCGAATGCCACCGTCGCCGCCTTCCTCGAAGCGCATCCCGAAATTCAGACCTTCACGCTCGAGCAGATCGGCGATCTCCTGGAGCGACTTCTTGCCGAAATTCTTGACCTGCAAAATCTGGCTCTCGGTCTGACGAACCAGATCGCCCAACGTTCTGATGTTCGAGTTCTTGAGCGAGTTCACCGAGCGAACCGACAGCTCGAGATCGTCGATCGGGGTGCGGAGCAGGCCGCCCAGGCGGGCGCCGTCGCCCGACCCGTTGTCGGTCGCTTGGCCGATCGGCGCCGAGGCGTGCGAGCCGAAGTCCGCGAAGTACTGGAAGTGCGTCTGCGCGAGCGCCGCGGCGTAGCTGACCGCCTCTTCCGGCGAGATGGTGCCGTTCGTTTCGACCGTGAGCACGAGACGATCGTAGTCGGTGCGCTGGCCAACGCGCGTCTCGGCGACGGTGAAGTTCGCGCGCCGGACCGGATTGTAGATCGAGTCGATGCGAACGAGATCGACGGGCAGTCCGCGGTCGATCGGATGCTGATCGGCCTCGATATAGCCGCGGCCTTTGTTCACGTACAGGTCGACGTTGAGGTCGCGGTCGTCCTGGAGCGTGAAGAGGTGGTGCGCGGTGTCGACGATCCGAACGCCGCCCGAGGCGTTGATGTCGGCCGCGGTGACGGGGCCGGCTTCGGACTTGGAGATGTGGAGCACCACGTCCTCGACGTCGTCGGGGAGCGTGAGCGTGAGCGTCTTGAGGTTGCCGATGATCTGGTGGACGTCTTCGACGACGCCCGGGATCGTCTGGTGCTCGTGGACGACGCCGTCGATGCGGAACGCCCAGACCGCCGCGCCGCGGAGCGATGACAGCAACATACGCCGCATCGAATTGCCGAGCGTGTGGCCAAAGCCGCGCTCGAGCGGCTGGAGGCGGAATTCGGCAACGTTGAAGTTGTCTTCGCGCTTGGCCGCTTCGACCAGCTGCGGGCGGACGAGTCCGCGGAGATCAATCGTGGTTGGCATTTCGTGATTCCCTATTGGTCTTGCCGAGATTCGCCTCGGCATCGCCTTGCCCCGCCCCTCATGCGCGGCAAGCTCGAACGGAGATGAGGGCTCCGACCAGTCATCCTCTGCCGCGCGAAGCGCGGCGGAGGATCTACCTTCACTAGTCCGGACCGAGTCCGGGGCACATCACAGTAGATCCTCCGCTCGCTGCGCTCGCAGAGGATGACTGCCGACCGCTCTACTTCGAATACAACTCCACTACCAACTGCTCCTGCGCCGCGATCGGAATGTTCGGGCGCGACGGGCGCTCGAGCATTCGGCCGCTGAACGTGTCGCGGTCCACGGCGAGCCACGACAGCGACGCGCCGCGCGAGGCCTGGTCCATCGCGGCCAGCACAGCCACCATCTCGCGCGACTTCTGGCGGACCTTCACCTCTTCGCCGGGCGCAACCATGTAGCTCGGGATGTCCACGGACTTGCCGTTGACCTCGACATGGCGATGCCGCACGAGTTGACGTGCCGCCTTACGGCTCGAAGCGAACCCCATGCGGTAGATCATGTTATCGAGCCGACTCTCAAGTGCTGCGAGAAGGTTGTGGCCCGTGATCCCCGGCAGCGGACGCACCTTCTGGAAGGTGTTCCGGAACTGCTGCTCGCTGATGCCGTAGATGCGTTTGATCTTCTGCTTCTCGCGCAGCTGCTTGGCGTATTCAGACGTCTTGCGGCGCCGCGCCGTGTTCTGACCGTGTTGGCCAGGCGCGTATGGACGACGCTCGACCGGGCACTTCTCGGTGAAGCACTTGGTGCCCTTCAGAAAGAGCTTGGTGCCCTCGCGGCGGCACTGCCTGCAGCTTGGCCCTGTATAGCGACCCATGACTAGACTCTCCGACGCTTGGGAGGACGGCAGCCGTTGTGCGGAATCGGCGTCACGTCCTTGATCGACTTGACCTGCAGACCGGCGGTGGCGAGCGCCTGAATGGCGGATTCACGGCCCGACCCGGGGCCCTGCACGCGAACGTGGACTCGCTTGACGCCGAGTCCCAACGCCTCACGCGCGCACTGCTCGGCCGCCACAGTCGCGGCGAACGGCGTGCTCTTCTTCGACCCCTTGAACCCGGCCTTGCCAGACGAACCCCAGGACACGGCGTTGCCGTGCGTGTCGGTGATCGTGATGGTCGTGTTGTTGAACGTCGCGCTGATGTGCGCGACGCCCTCCGCTTCGACTACTCGCTTTGCTTTCTTCCCGGTTGCCATTGTTTGTGAGTCGTCAGTCGTCCGTCGCCAGCTGTCATCCTCCGCGCGAAGCGCGAGGATCTACTGTCCTTGACCCGACGCGGGACCGCGCGGGAACTGCTCTATCCCAACTCGCCTTGACTACTGTCGGATTAGGGACAGTAGATCCTCCCGGCGCGAAGCGCCGGGAGGATGACAAATCACTTCGTCACCTTCTTCTTCCCAGCGATCGCCCGGCGCGGACCCTTCTTCGTGCGCGCGTTCGTGTGCGTCCGCTGGCCCCGCACCGGCAGGCCTCGGCGATGCCGAATGCCCCGGTACGAACCGATATCCATCAACCGCTTGATGTTCATTGCCACTTCCGTGCGGAGCGCGCCTTCGACCTTGTAGTCGCGCTCGATCACGCCACGGAGCTTGTTCACGTCCGCATCGGTGAGATCGCGCACGCGAAGCGACGCGTCGACACCCGACTTCTCCACGATCTCCGCCGCGTTCTTGCGGCCGATGCCATAGATGTAGGACAGGCCGATCACGACCTTCTTGTCGCGCGGCAGATCGACGCCAGAAATACGAGCCATAGTTAGCCCTGACGCTGCTTATGCTTGGGGTTGCGCTTGCAGATGATGCGAGTCACGCCGTTGCGCTTCACGACTTTGCAGTGCTCGCAGATCGGCTTCACGCTTGTGCGTACTTTCACGGCTGCTCCGGCCCACTCGGGGCGAAAAAAATCACAGACAGACACTAACCATAACAGACCCCGTAAGTACATACAAGGGTCCAGCTTGTGATTTTCGAGGAGCGTCGCCGCCGCGGTTTACCGGTGGTTGGCGATGATCAGGTCGTCGTACCAGACCGTCTGCGCCACGGGCGACCCGTTGCCGAAGTACGGCGTGAACGTGAGCTGGTTGAACAGCATCGCCGGACACGCTGCCGTCCTCAACTGCACGGTGTGGAGGTCGATGGCCAGGGTTCCGTCGAACCGGTACTGCGCAACACCGTCCAACTGGCCCGACCCACCCGAAACCGTGCTCCAGCCGACAGAGCGCCTCGACGTGGTACAGTCGCCCTTGCTGTGCGGTGACTCACTCGAGCCGATCGAGAATGCTCTGCATCGCGGCGTCGCGATTGGCCGCGGCCGTGACCATGCGCCCGACGACGATGTAGCGCGCGCCGGCGGCCGACGCTTCCTCTGGAGTGACGACTCGCGCCTGATCTTGTGTCGCCGCGCCGGCCGCGCGCACGCCCGGCACGAGGACCGCGAGGGCGTCGCCGAAGCGCTCGCGAACCAACGCGGCCTCGAGCCCACTGCACACGATGCCGTGGACGCCGGCCACCGCCGCCATTTCCGCCAGGCGAAGCACTTCCGTCGCGACGTCGACCTCGTCGCGGCGGCCCCACGCGGCCGCGATCTCGGCGCCCGTCGCGGACGTGAGCACGCTCACGGCGAGAACCCCGCAACTCGATCCGCCGGCCGCCACCGCGGCCTCGAGCATCGCGCGCCCACCGGTCGCGTGCACGGTCACGAGCCGCGCGCCCAACCGGGCCGCCGCCCGTACCCCGCCCGCCACGGTGTTTGGAATATCGTGAAATTTGAGATCTAGAAAGACGTCGCGGCCGCGCGCCCGAAGCTCGGTGACGATCGACGGACCGGCCGCCGTGAAGAGCTCATTGCCGACTTTGTAAAAGCCGCATCGCGCCCCGAGCTGATCCACCAGCCCCAGCGCATCGCTCGCCGCCGGCACGTCGAGCGCGACGATCGGCGTCGTCTTCACGCGCTCGGCCACTCGAGTGCTCCGCGCAACGTTTGAATGTCCGTCACGCCGTGTGTCGAGCACCATGCGGTCAACTCCTTGACGATTCGCTCGGGGGCCCGCGGCTCGCGGAGCGCCGCGGTCCCGATGCCGACCAACGACGCGCCGGCCAGAATGTATTGCAGCGCATCCGCGCCACTCGACACGCCGCCCAACCCCAGCACCGGGAGCGACACCGCTCGGCTGACCTTCCACGTCGCGAGCACGCCGACCGGAAGGATGGCTGGTCCGCTCACACCGCCGGTGCCGAACCCCAACACCGGCCGGCGCTGCTCGACGTCGATCACGAGCCCGGGAATCGTGTTCACCACGCTGATCGCGTCCGCGCCCGAGTCGGCCGCGACGCGCGCCGCCTCGGCGACGTTGGGCAGCACGGGAGAGAGCTTCACGAACACGGGACGTTTCGTCTCGCGCCGCGCCGCGCTCACCACCGCCGCGAGCGACGCCGGATCGGCGCCGAACTCCATGCCGCCGGCCTTCGTGTTCGGGCAGCTCACGTTCAGCTCGAACGCGTCGACCGCGCTCGGCCATTCGCGCAGCGATTCCTCGATGCCGGCGACGACCGCGGGATACTCCTCGATCGTGAAGCCGACGACGTTCACGATCTTGCGGGTGTCGAGCAGATTCGTCGCGAGCCACGGCAGCTGCTCGCGCCGCACGGCCTGGAGCCCGGGATTGGCGAGGCCGACGGCGTTGATCATGCCGCCCTCGAACTCCGCGACACGCGGCGACGGCGCCCCATGGCGCGGCTCCGCGGAGACCGCCTTCGTCACGATGCCGCCCAATCGATCGGCGTGCATCACACCGGTGAGCTCGCGCCCGTAGCCCGCCGTGCCGGCGGCGAGAACGATGGGATTTTGAAAGACGAGCGAGCCGACGACCGTTCGAAGCGGTCCGTCAGCCGTCACCGCGATGGGCCTCTGCGCGTGCCGGCGGCGCTCTTCACGCGACTGTCGTATCGGTCGAGGTATAGCATGGCTGCGTCAGCGATGGCCGCGGCGATCGCGCGCTGCTTCGCCGCATCCGAAAGGTACGCTGCCTCGGCCGGATTGCTACCGAAGCCGATCTCGACGAGCACGGCGGGCATGTACGCGGTCACCAGGACGCGGAAGCCGGCCTGCTTCACGCCGCGGCTCGGGCCGGGATGCATTCTGCCGAGCCGCTGTTGAATCAGCGCCGCGAGCTCGCTCGACTCACGCAAGTGCTCGTTCTGCTGCATGTCGCTCAGGATGAAGCCAAGCGGATCTCCACTCTCGGGCTTGTCGTTCTGCGCTTCGAAGCGGACCGCCGAGTTCTCCATCTCTTCGACGCGCCTCGCGTCCTCCGTCCGCGCCTCGGAGAGAAAGTACGTCTCGAAGCCGCGCGAGCCCCGGGGATCCTTCCAGTTCGGATTGGCCGCGTTGACGTGAATCGAGATGAACAGGTTGCCGTTCGCGCGATTCGCGATGCGTCCGCGGTCGTCGAGCGCGATGAGCGTGTCGGTCGTTCGCGTGTAGACGACGTCGACGCCGCGCGACGAGAGCTCGTCGCCAAGCTTCTTGGCGACCGAGAGCGTGATGTTCTTTTCGATGAGCGTGCGCGGTCCGCCGATGGGACCCGTCATGCCGTTGTCGTCGCCGCCGTGCCCGGCGTCGACGATGATCGTGCGCTTGAAGCGCTTGGGGGGAACCGGCGGCAAGCGGCTGTCGTCCGCCCGCGAGCTGCTGCCGCTGGGCATGCGCGAGGGCGGCGCGTCGGCCAGCACGCTCCGCGGCGCCGAGCTCGAACGCTGGTTCGACGCGAAGGCGAAGAGAATCAGCTGCGCGCTATCCGCATCCCAGCGCGCATTCGGCACGACGCCAGGGAAGACGTCGGATACGAGCTGCAGCGGTACCAGCAGCTGACCGTTCTCGACGCGCGGCGCCGTGACCAGGGGCCGCACGACGTCGCCGATTCGCACGACCGGCACGCCGGCCTCGAGATGAAGGTCGGTACCCCAGACGGTGAGCGTGTATTTCGAGGTCTCGCCCGCGTCGCGGCGAAGCGACAATTCCATGACGTCGGCAAGTGATTCCGGCCGCAGCATCGGGCCCTCCGCGGACGCGACGACCGGCACGCGGACGCGCGAATGCGCGTCGCGCACGACGAGCGAGCGCGGCATGGCCGCGCCGATCTGCATCGCGACGAGGACGGCGGCGATCATCGAACGCGCGCGATGCGCGCGATCTCGCGATCGGCGTCGCGCGACCGTTCGGTCTCGCGCTTGTCGTGCAGCTTTTTGCCCTTGCCGAGCGCCATCGCCACCTTCGCCACTCCGTTCTTGAAGTACAGCTCGAGGGGGATGAGCGTCAGCCCTTGGCGCTCCACGGCCCCGATCAAACGACGGATTTCTTTGCGGTGGAGCAACAGCTTGCGGGTCCTGGCGGGCTCATGGTTGGTGTAGCCCCCTCGCTCGTACTGGGAGATGTGCAGATTGAGCAGGAACGCCTCGCCGTCCTTGATGATCCCATAGGCGTCGCTGATGTTGGCGCGGCCGTCGCGAAGGGACTTCACCTCGGTGCCGGTGAGCACGAGGCCGGCCTCCCAGGTTTCGAGGATGTGGTAGTCGAAGCGAGCCCGCTTGTTTCGGGCGATCGATTGGATCTCGGGCTTCGACTTGTCGGGAGCCTGCTGCGGCTGGGACTTGGCCATCGGACGGCGAGGAAGATCGAGCGCGGATGGTACCTCGCGCGATGTCGCAACTTAGACGGGGCATCTCCGCGCAGCAACACGCGATACGTTGACGCTCCGCCTCGTGACGACTAGCTTTTCAGGTCTTGCCGAAGTGGTGGAACTGGTAGACGCGCTGGCTTCAGGAGCCAGTGGGCGCAAGCTCGTGGGGGTTCGAGTCCCCCCTTCGGCATTCTGGGCGGACGCGCGCACGACGCTGACAGGCTCGTAGATGGCCCGACCGGCCACTACGAGCCGTTCACTATGTTCCCCGCTTCGCGCAGCTCCGCCGGCAGCACGGCCGTTCCGAAGCTCTCGCGCAGCGCCTCGTTCGCCTCCGTCAGATAGCGGCCCAGCAGCTCGCCCGCGCGCTCGATGTTCGCGTCTTGCTTCTTGAAGCTGCCGCCGGAGAACGCAAAGAGCGTCTGACCCATGCGCACGTGCGTCGGTGCTCCCGCCTTTGCGGCGAGGCCGTCGCGGTAGGCGCTGAGTCGGGCGTTGAACTGACGCTCCGCCGTCTCCGCCATCGCGGTCGCAATATTCTGATCGCGGCCGAGCGCTTCGGCGATGACTCGAGCGACGATGGACGCGGTGCGGTCGTCGAGCGCGTCGCGCTGCGCCGCGATCAACCCGATCGCGCGCCGCGCGTAGCGAAGCTCCCAGGTCGCATGGTCGGCGTCGCCGTGCGTGGCCGTGGCGGCCAACCACTCCACGTCCGCCGGATCGGGATCGCGAAACAAGACTTCGACGAACGTCGCCGCTCTGCGCTGCAGATCCCGCTCCGCCCGCCAGCGCGCGAACAGTGCCATGGCCGCTAGCGCTGCAGAACTGGCAGCGTTCGAGGACTCGTGGGATCGGGCTCGAGATCGGAGAGGCCCACGCGCGTGCGCACCTCGCCTTCCTCGGCGAGCAGATCCGACAACCGCACGCCCTCGAGCACGTCGTCGATCTTGCGTTGCAGCAGCATCCAGACCGGCCGGATGCTGCACGTGTGCGACGCCGAGCAGCGCTCTTCTTCCACGGGATGCGAGACGCAATGCAGATCGAACGTCGTCGTCTCCGACGCCTCGATCACGTCGCGAATCGAGATCTGATCCGCGGGGCGCGCAAGCTCGTAACCGCCGCGGGCGCCGCGCGTGCTGCGCACGATCGCCGCGCGCCGCATGCGGAGCAGAATCTGCTCCACGTAATCGCCGGGCAAGCGCTCGACCTCAGCGATCTCGCGGCCGGTGATCGGACCCTCATCCGCCCGCCGCGCGAGATGGAGCGCGCAGATGACGCCGTACTCAGCCAGTGTGGTTATGCGCACACGCGGAAGTTAGCCGGTTTGCGGCGGGAATGCGTCGGGAAGTGGAATCCCTTGCCCCCTCCCCCTTCCGCTCACCCTCCGGCCGACACCGCGTGCTTTCCCCCAGGCACCCCGATCTCAGTCATTTTCCGCAGATCGAGCACCTCGTCGACCTCCTCGTCCGGGAGGATCTTGTCGCGCTTGACCAGGTCGCGAATCAGCACGCCTTCCTTCACCGACTGCTTGCTGATCTCGGCCGCCTTGGCGTAGCCGATCTGGGGCGCCAGCGCCGTCGCGAGCGCGGCCGACCGCTCCACCCAGTACGCGCACATCTCGCGGTTCGCCTCGATGCCCTTCACGCACCGGTCGGCGAGCACGTTGGCGGCGTTGGTGAGAATCCGCATCGAGAGGAGCACGTTGTGCGCGATCACCGGCATCATCACGTTGAGCTCGAGCTGGCCGTGCTCGGCGGCGATGGAGACGGTCGTGTCGCAGCCGATGACCTGGAAGCAGACCTGGTTGACCATCTCGGGGATCGATGGATTGACCTTGCCCGGCATGATCGATGATCCGGGCTGGACCGCGGGCAGCTTGATCTCGTCGATGCCGGTGCGGGGACCCATCGCCATGAGTCGAAGGTCGCTGACGATCTTGCTCAGATCGACCGCCAGCACGCGAAGCTGCGCGCTGAACCCCGCGACGTCGCCCATGCTCTGCATGAGCTGAACGCGGTCCTCGCCGACGCGCAGGTCGAGCCCCGTGATCTGCTTCAGGTATTTGTTCATCAGCGCCGGATATTCCTTCTCCACCGTCACTCCGGTGCCGACCGCGCTGCCGCCGATCCCGAGATCCTTGAGATAGTCCGCCGCCTGGTTGACGCGCTTCACGCCGCGCGCGATCGAGCCGGCGTAGGCCGTGAACTCCTGGCCGAGCCGGATCGGCATCGCGTCCTGGAGGTGCGTGCGTCCCGCTTTCACGACGTCGTCGAACTCCACGCCCTTCGCGGCCAGCGCGCCGCGCAGATTCTCGAAGGCCGCGTTGAACGCCGGCAGCTGCGACAGGCACGCCAGGCGGATGTTCGTCGGAATCGTGTCGTTCGTCGACTGCGCCATGTTCACGTGGTCGTTCGGATGCACCGGCGCATACGCGCCGCGCGTGCCGCCGAGGAGCTCGTTGGCGCGATTCGCGAGGACCTCGTTCGCGTTCATGTTGTGCGAGGTGCCCGCGCCGGCCTGGTATGGATCGACGATGAACTGATCGCGGTGTTGCCCGTCGAGCACCTCGTCCGCGGCCTTCACGATCGCGTCGGCGAGCTTCGCGGGCAGGCGCCCGGTCTCCTTGTGCGTGAGCGCCGCGGCCTTCTTCAGCCAGATTTGCGCGTCGATGAACGGCGCCAGCGGAACGAATCCGGAGATCGAGAAATTCTGCCGGGCGCGAAGGGTCTGCACGCCGTACATGGCGCCGGCGGGAACGTCGAGCGTCCCGAGGGGATCCTTCTCGCTACGAGTGTCGGCCATTGGTATCGTCTTATCATTGAAGTTGAATGACTACCGCGCCGCGCTCGTGGAATGAGCGCGCCACGCGGTCACGAGCGCCACCGCCGCCGCAAGCATCGCCAACCCGAGCCACGCGACGCTCGCGCCATGCAACCGTCCGAACGCGATCCGGCGCGCGTCGTCCACCGCCAGGCTCTCGATCGGCACGCCGATCTCGTCGCGCAGTCGGTCGATGCGCCGCCCGATGATGAACTGCGCGACGGCGCACGCCGCGATCATGAGGCACCCGCACAGCGCGCGGACGTCGCGGATGCCGCTCCGCGCGCCTGCCGTCTGCAGGGCCACGACGACCGCGCCGGCGATCATTCCGAGGTAGAACACGATCGGCAGCGTGCGGCCGACCACCTGGCCCGCGAGGCTCCTGGACGGCAGGGTCGCAAACAGCGCCGGCGCGACGGCGAAGCTGAAGAACGCCGCGGCGCCGAGCCAGAGCGCGAGGACGACGAGTTGCACGAGCGGGGCGTTCGGGCGCTCGGCCATGCGTCGTCAGCGCCGCACGATGCGCGCCGCGCCCGTGAGGAACGGATTCGTCGCGCGCTCCTGGCCGATCGTCGTGCTCGGGCCGTGCCCCGGATGCACCGCGACGGCGTCGTCGAGCTCGCAGATGCGCGCGAGCGACGCTTCCATCGCGACCGGATCGGCGAACGGGAGGTCGGTGCGACCGATCGAGCCCGCGAACAACAGATCCCCCGCGAACACGACGCCGCCATGGCGAAACGCGACGTGCCCCGGCGCATGCCCCGGCACGTGGATCACGTCGAACGCGAGCGACCCGACCGTCACGGAGCCGCCGTCGGCGAGCTCGTGGTCCGGCGGATCCGGCTGCTCGAAGGGAATGCCGTACGCGGCCGCCTGCGCGTCCGCGCGCGTGTACAGCGGCAGATCGGCGGGATGCAGGTAGACCGGCACCGGATGCGCGCGCCGCACGCCGGCGATCCCGCCGACGTGATCGATGTGCGCGTGCGTCAGCCAGATCGCCTCCAGCGAGGCGCCCGACTCGCGCAGCATCGCGAGCAGCTTGTCCGCCTCGTCGCCGGGATCGATGAACACCGCGCGATTCGTCGCCTCGTCGATGACGAGATACGAATTCTCCTCGAAGATCCCGACCGTCCGGACCGCGACCCTCACGCCGTGTAGCCTCCGGTGCCGACGATCGGCTCGCTCGGGTCACCGTCGGCGATCGCCTTGAGATACTTCTCGACGGCGATCGCCGCCGTCGTCGCGTCGCCCACCGCGGTCGTCACCTGGCGCGTCAGCTGCGAGCGCACGTCACCCGCGGCGAACAGCCCGCGGATGCTCGTCTGCATGTTCGAATCGGTGATCAGATAGCCCATCTCGTCGTGCTCGACGTGTCCGTCGATGATGCCGGTGTTTGGCCGGAAGCCCACGAACACGAACAGGCCCGTCGCCGCCAGATCGGTCGGTTCGTCCGTGATCACGTTCCGAAGCTTGAGCGTGTTCACCAGTCCGTGCACGTCGGCTTCGACCGCTTCGACGATCGTATTCCACACGACCTCGATCTTCGGATTCGCGAACAGGCGCTGCTGCAGAATCTTCGACGAGCGGAGCTCGTCGCGGCGGTGAATCAGGTAGACTTTCTCCGCATAGCGCGTAAGGAAGTCCGCCTCTTCGGTCGCCGCGTCGCCGCCGCCCACGACCGCGATCACCTGATTGCGGAAGAACGCGCCGTCGCAGATCGCGCAATACGACACGCCTTTTCCGGCGTACTCGAGCTCACCCGGAACGCCGAGCTTCACGGGCGTACCACCCGCGGTGATGATCACCGCCGCCGACTCGTACACGTCGCCCGACTCGGCGTTCGTCTCGAAGGTGCCGTCCGGACGCTTGCGAACGCTCGTCACGACGACGCCGTTCTCGAACTTCGCGCCGAACTTCGCGGCGTGCTCCTCGAATTTCTGCGCGAGCTCGCGCCCGAGGATCGTCTCGAAGCCCGGATAGTCCTCGACCAGCTCCGTGTTGAGAAGCTCGCCACCGGGAGCGCCGCGCTCGAGCACGACCGCGTTCAGCATGGAGCGCCCGGCATACATGCCCGCGCACATGCCGGCCGGCCCCGCGCCGATGATGACGACGTCGTAACGATGGGTTGTAGCCAAATGGATCCTCGTTTCAACCGGCGAGCTCGACCGAGCATCGCCGCATTCCAATGTCGTCAAATCTACGCGACGTGGGAACCGGCCGGCGACGGACCGATCACGAGGCGCGTCAGCGCGCCGTGGCAGTGCGACACGGTACCGATGAGCACCTCCGCCGCGCCGGCGGCGCCCGCGTCGCCGATGCGTGTGTCGGCCTCGATGACTTCGGCGGTATCGAACATTCCGACGCCGTAGGCACGGTGACGGCAGAAGAGCGTCGCCGAGAGCAGCGGTCGGCCGGCGTCGGTCTCGCCCCGTGCATGCTCGGCGATGCGCGCCGGAAGGCTCCACGTGCGCGCATCGCGCGTATGCGGACACGTCCGTGGCTCCACGCAGTTCACGGGGCACATCCAGGTCGCGAAGCTCACGTAGTGGGTGCCGTCGGCTCCCGCTCGCTCCCACGGGACGTCCGGCACCCGCTCGACCGGACGCGTGTCGACGGAGCGGTCTGCGAATCGCCGCCGCGCCCGCGACACGAGCCACTCGCCCATGAGGTGCGGCATGAGCGGCGACGGAACGATGGCGTCACCCGAACCGGCGGCCGCCGCGTCAGCGGCTCGATCGAGATACTCCTCGAAGAACTCGCGCCAGTCGGCGACCACCACGCGGATCGCGAGGGGACCCTCGGCCTGGTGCGTCGCGAGACCGCGAGCGACCGCGCACTCCCGGTCGCGATCGACGACGACGATCTCGCGCGCCGTCAGCGCGCCGGCGCGCGCCGCGCGCTGCAGTTGGCGAACGTAGTACGTGCCGTAACACCCACCGCCGACGACGACGATCGATCCGTAGTGCTGCTGTTCGTCGTCATCCCGAGCGACACGAGGGATCTGCAGTTCACCGCGACCGTCACTGTCGGACATGCCGCCCGCCGTCGACGATGATCGTTTCGCCGGTGAGATAGTCGGAATCGAGAATGAAGAGCACCGTGTCCGTGACGTCCTTGGGGTTGCCGTTGCGCTCGAGCGGCGTCGTCGCGCGGAGATGTTCGGCGCCCTCTTCGCTCCAGCCTTCCGGCAAAAGCACGGTTCCCGGAGCCACCGCCGCGACACGCACTTCCGGCGCGAGCACTCGCGCGAGCGCACGCGTCATGTCGACGATCCCGGCCTTCGAGATCCCGTGCGGCAGATACGCCGGCCACGTCTCGAACGCGGCGAGGTCGGCGATGTTGACGATCGCGCCGCGCGATTGCTTGAGGAACGGCGCGGCGGCCTGCGCGAGAAAAAACGGCGCCCTGAGGTTGAGCGACATCACGGCGTGCCACTGATGCGGCGTGATGTCGCCGAACGGCGTGCGAATCATCACCGCCGCGGAGTTGACGAGCACGTCGAGGCCGCCGAACTGCTTCGTCACCGTCCCGATCAATTCGCCGGCGGCTTCGGCGACGGTGAGATCGGCGGCGATCGCCTTTCCCTCCGATCCCATCTCGCCGAGCAGGCGAACCGTCTCCTGCGCCCCGTCGGCCGCGGCGTTGTAGTGCACGGCGACTCGCATCCCGCGTCCGCCGAGCGCCAGCGCGATGGCGCGTCCGACGCGATGGCCGGCGCCCGTGACGAGCGCCACTCGTCCTTTCAGTTCCATTATGTCATCCTGAGCGAAGCGAAGGATCTGCGTTCGGGCCCGTCCCTACGCCGCCGCTCGCGCTCGAACGCGCCCGTCTTGACGGCCAAGCCATTCGGCGGGCACGCGCATCATGCCGAGCGTGCGCGGGCCGCCCTCGGCGCCGTGCCAATCGGACCCGCCGCTCGGCACCAATGAATAATGCTCGACGAGCGCAAGCAGGCGCGCGACGTCTTCCGACGAATGACTCGGATGACGCACCTCCACGCCGTCGATCCCCTGCGCGACGAACGCGGCAATGCGCTCGTTGGTGCCCGACGATCCCGGATGCGCGAGGATCGCCAGACCGCCCGCGCGATGAATGAGCTCGATCGCGTCGACGACCGGGAGGCGATCCTTGCCGACGAACGCCGGACGTCCGTTGCCGAGATACCGATCGAATGCGTCGCGCAGATCGACCGCCCAGCCCTCGGCGATCATCGCGCGAGCGACGTGGGGACGCCCGATCGCGCCCCCAGCGGCCTGGTCGAGGACCGCCGTGAACTCGATCCTCACGCCGAGCTCGTTCAAACGCACCACGATGCGCTCGGCGCGTGAGCGGCGCATGTCGCGCAACGCGATGAGCCGCGCCTCGAGCACGCCCGGATCGGACAGATGCAGCCCGAGGATGTGCGTCTCCGAGTTGTCCTCGACGGCACTCAACTCGACACCCGTCACGACGCGCACGCCGAGCTCCGCGCCGGCCGCGATGGCTTCGGCGACGCCGTCGAGCGTGTCGTGATCGGTGAGCGCGATGGCGCTCAGGCCGACCCGTTTGGCCTCGAGGATGACGTCACGCGGCGCGCGCGAGCCGTCCGACGCGGTCGAATGGGCGTGCAGATCGACGAAGGCAGCCGCGCCCTCGCCAGTAGGCGCGGTCCCGGTCACCTCGTGTAATCGGCTTCGGGCGACGTATCGCTCGGCTGCGAGCTGCCGAAGAGGCGTTGGAGATCGGCGTCGCTCAGCTCCACGAGCGATTGCTCACGCGACCGGTTCCCGACCGGCGAGTACCGCGTGACACGCACCTGGCGTCCCGTCCCGGTGCCGTGCATGAAGATCAGCCCGAACTCGTCGCGATCGTACTGCGTGACGCGGCCGGAGGGGATCACGATCCAGGTGGTTCCGTCGATGGCGACGGTGCGGGTCGGCATCTATTTGAGCTCCACTTCGACGTACACACGATTGGGATCGAGGACGGGCTCCGGGGCGCTCGCGTGCGCCCGCGCGAGGGTCTGCGCGTCCGCGGCTTCAAAGAACTCCAAAAACGCGCCCGGCAGCCCGGTCTCTTCGAAGGCCCAGAACCGGCAGTTGGCCTTCGTGTAGTACTCCTGCTTTCGGCGCAGCTTCTCTTGAAACCGCTCGCGTTCGGGCGGCGTGACGAGAGTGCGTTGGATGGTCAGCGCCCGCGACATGGTCAGAGTACCGTTTCGGGGAAGGTCTCGAGACTCTTCTTGACGAACGACATGAACTTGTCGGCATCGGCGCCGTCGACGATGCGGTGGTCGAAGGACAACGACAGATACGCGCACGTCCGAATGCCGATCGTATCCTCGCCGTCCGCGCCCGGCACGACTTTGAGCCGCTTCTCGATCGCGCCGACGCAGAGAATGCCGACCTGCGGCTGATTGATGATCGGCGTGCCGATCATCGAGCCGAACACGCCGGGGTTCGTGATGGTGAACGTGCCGTCCTGCACTTCGCGCGGGTCGAGGCGCTTCGCGCGCGCGCGATTCGCGAGATCGTTGAGCGACCGGGTCAGCCCGGTGAGCGACAGGTTGTCGGCGTTCTTGATCACGGGAACGATCAAACCCCACTCGAGCGCGACCGCGATGCCGAGGTTGATCGGCTTGCGGTAGATGATCTCGTTGCCGCGGACCGATGCGTTGAGGACGGGGTGCGCCTTGAGCCCATCCACCACGGCTTTGATGATGAACGGCAGATAGGTCAGCTTCTCGCCCGTCGCCTTCTCGAACTCGGCGCGATGCTTCGCCCGAATGCGCGCGATCCGCGTGAAGTCGACCTCGAAGATCGAATTGACGTGCGCGGACGTGTGCTTCGACATCACCATGTGATCGGCGATGAGCGCGCGCATCTTCGACATCGGCTCCACGACGTCGCCCGGCCAGGGCTCCGGGAGCGGGCCATGCGACACCGGTGCCACGGGGGCCCCGACGCGCGGCGGAGCCTTCGCGCCCGACGCCAGGAAGTCGAGCAGATCCTTCTTCGTGACGCGTCCCGCGATGCCACTGCCGCTCAACGCACTGATCTCGACGCCGTGCTCGGCAGCCATGCGCCGAACGAGCGGCGAGGACTTCGTGCGAAGGCGCTCCTCCAGGGAGCTCTCGCCGTTCTCGTGCACTGGAACGGCGGCGGGTGCGGTGGAAGGATGCTGGGCCGGCGGCGCTGCGGGCGCAGATTCTTTGCGGGGGGGGCCCCCCGCTGCCGCCCCAGCCGGAGCGGCCGCGGGCACCGCGGGCGCCGGCGCCGCCGAACCCGCCCCGACCGCCGCATTCACGTCGGTCTCCAGTCGCGCCACGACCGTCTGCACCGCGACCGTCTGTCCCTCGGTCACGAGAATCTCGGCCAGCACACCCGCCGACGGCGCCGGAATCTCCGCGTCGACCTTGTCCGTCGAGATCTCGAACATCGGCTCGTCGCGCTTCACTTGATCGCCGACCTTCTTCAACCACTTCGACAGTGTTCCTTCGGCGATCGATTCCCCCATCTGGGGCATCACGACATCGATTCGAGCCACCGCTTCACCTTCGGTCGGAGTTGGCGCGGGCTCTGCCGCGACGAAACAACCATACGGAAACAACCGGCACGATCACCAATCCGCTGATCGCGCCCCAGACCGCCCACGAGTACCAATTGCACGGTGCGCCCGTTTCCTTGTCCGCCGCGCACCGCGACAGCGCGCCGGCGATCTTGGCGATGAGCACGGCGATCATCCCACCGCCGGCGAATCCCACGAACGCCGAAAAACAGCCGACACCAAGATACTCCCATTTCGTGGTGTCCGTCTGCCCCCCGGACTGGTCGCCGTTCCCCGCGCCCCGCTCCCCGCTCGCCATTTAGTACCCCGCCACCGTGCGCGCCGCCCGCACGATGTCCGCCGTTTGCGGCAACACGTAATCCTCGAGCGCCGGCGCGTACGGCAGCGGGACGTCGTGCGCCGTGACGCGCATGACGGGCGCGTCGAGCCACGAAAAAGACGTTTCGGTGATGCGCGCGGTGATCTCGCCGGCGATGCCGCCGGTGCGCGTATCCTCATGGACCACCAGCGCGCGGTTCGTCTTGCGAACGGTTGCCTGGATCGCCTCGTCGTCGAGCGGTGCGAGCGATCGCAAGTCGATCACTTCGACGGACAGTCCGTCCTCCTTCTCGAGCTGCTCGGCGGCGTCGAGCGCTTTCCAGACCGTCGCCGCGTACGTGATCATCGAGAGGTCCTTTCCCTCGCGCGCCACGCGCGCCTTGCCGATCGGCACGACGTGATCGCCCGCCGGCATCTCGCCCTTGATACGACGATACAGATACTTGTGCTCGAAGAACAGCACGCAATCGTCGTCGCGAATGGCGGCCTTCATGAGACCCTTCGCATCCTGGGCGGTGGCGGGATAGACCACCTTGAGCCCCGGCGTGTGAATGAATCCCGCCTCGGGATTCTGGGAATGAAAGGGCCCGCCGCGCACGTAGCCGCCGCTGGGCCCGCGCACGACCATCGGGCACGGCAGAGACGCGCGATATCGAGCGGTCGCGACGTAGTTCGTGAGCATGTCGTACGCGTTGGCGATGAAGTCGATGAACTGCATCTCCACCACGGGTCGCAGGCCCATGTGCGCGGCGCCCGCGGCCGCGCCGACGATCGCGATCTCCGAGATCGGCGAGTCGATGACACGCGCCTCGCCGTACTTCGCGAGCAGCCCTTCCGTGACCTTGAATGCGCCGCCGTACGCGCCGATGTCCTCGCCGAGGCAGAAGACGTTCGCGTCGCGCTCCATCTCCTCGAACAGCGCCTCGCGGATCGCTTCGAGATATGTGATCTCGGCCATCAGACGTGTCCGGTGTCGTACGTGCCCCAACCCTGCGCGCGCTCGTGCTGCTCGACGACGCCGCCGGTCCCCTCGCGAAACCACAGCGGGCGTTCGCGCGGCGGATCGGCATAGATCCCTTCCAGCGCGTCGAGCGCTTCGGGGACTCCCGATTGCTCGGCGACGTCCGTCGCTTCGTCCACTTCGCGGCGCACCCGCTCGTCGACGCCCGCGACCTCGTCGGCCGTGAAGCCGAACTCGCTCGTGAGGCGATCGACGTATCGAGTCAGGGGATCGTTCTCGCGCTCCCAGCGTTCGATCTCGCCGGGCGGCACGTACGACTGGTTGTCGTGCTCGGCGTGTCCTTTGCGGCGATACGTCAGCAACTCGATCAGCGACACGCCTTCCCCGCGGCGCGCGCGATCGACCGCGCGCTTGGTCACGTCGTAGACCGCGAGCACGTCGTTCCCGTCGGCCTGCTCGCCCGGAATGCCATACCCGATCGCCTTGTCGACGAACTGCTTCGCCGCGGTCTGCTTGCTCGTCGGGGTCGAGTACGCATATGCGTTGTTCTCGACGATCACCACGAGCGGACACCGCTGCACGGCGGCGAAGTTGATGCCTTCGTGGAACGCGCCGGTGGACGTCGCGCCGTCGCCGATGTAGACGAGCCCGACGCGATCCTCGCGCCGCATCTTGAACGTCAGGGTCACGCCGGCCATCACCGGCACCATGTCGCCCAAGGGCGAGATCTGCCCGATGAAACCGCGCTCGGTGTTGCCGAAGTGGATGTTCAGCTCGCGGCCCCGCGTCGGTGAATCGCCCTTCGCCATATATTGGCGCAGGATCTCGACCGGCGTCGCGCCTTTGACGAGCATGGCGCCGAGGTTCCGAATGAGCGGCGACAGGATGTCTCTCCGCTCGAGCGCGTACGCGCTGCCGACGGCGTCCGCCTCTTGGCCCAGCGAGCGGAACAGTCCACCGACGACTTTCGTCTGACGGTACAGCGCGACGAGACGCTCCTCGAGCGTCCGCGTCAGTCGCATCCAGTAGTAGAGATCGATCACTTGCTCGCGCGAAAGCCCGAACGCGTTGGCCGTCTTTCGCGCTGTTCGCCGCTCGCCGTTCCCCGCTCGCCGTTCGGTCTTACCTGCCATCAGTAGTTCGCGTTCAGCGCGTGCGCCGGATCATCGGCCCGATGCAATCCGACGAAGAATTTCTTGACGTTCCGATCCATTCGGCTCTCGCCCATCTGATCGGTCTCGGCCTGCACGAACGTGTAGTGTCCCCCTTCGGCGCGCACGGACAGCTTGAGCGCGCCGAGCGGGCCGGCGAACGTGCGGGCGCGCGGCGCGGTCATTGTTTGCGTCAGCGCGATCGCCGGAAAGAACTGATCCGCGGACGCCAGCACCTCGGCGGGAGAAAGCTGGGTGCGGTAGAAGTGTCGCATGATGCGGATGTTGGATGTTACGGAGTCTTGGAAGGTCGTTCGTCGAGTACGTCCTGCATCCAGTCGATCTTTTCCAACGGATGGAGCGAGTCGCGCCGAAAGCGCAGCGCGACCGCCCACGTTCCGGCCACCACGAAGTTCAACTTCGCGTGATACGTGCCCGCTTCAGGGCCGTAGGTCAGTCCGTCCCAGGTCTTGCTCTGCGGGCCGGTCGGGGCCGATTCCTCGATCGGCTTGCCGGCATACAACTGCCCCTCGCCATTCTCGATCGGCTGACGCGTTTTCGTGTCCACGATCTGAATGACGTAGTGGATGTCCTCCCGTGCGTGCGGCGGCGAATCGTCGGGCTTGATGACGTAGGCATAGCTCATCGAAAGCTGACGGAGCGGCGGCGGGCCGCTCTCGCCGCCGCAGGCCGTGAGCGCGAGTGCCACCGTCCACACCGCCATTCGCCGCACGCCGCTCGCCGTTCGCATCTCAGCCTCCCGGGACTATGACTGGTAGTACTCCAGCCCGAGATGCGTGATCTGTTCCTCACCCATCAGGTGCCGAAGCGTGTTCTTGAGCTTCGTCTGCTGGATGAAAAGATCGTGTTCCGGTTGCAATCCGGGAGCAGCCATCGGCGACTTGTAATAGAAGCTTAACCATTCCTGAATGCCCTTCATGCCCGCCCGGTGCGCGAAGTCCGAGAAGAGCGCGAGGTCGAGCACGATCGGCGCGGCCAGGATGGAGTCGCGGCAGAGAAAGTTGACCTTGATCTGCATCGGGTAGCCCATCCACCCGACGATGTCGATGTTGTCCCAGCCTTCCTTGTTGTCGCCGCGGGGCGGGTAGTAGTTGATGCGGACGACGTGCGAGAAGCCCTTGTACAGGTCGGGATAGCTCTCCGGCTGCAGGATCGTGTGCAGCACCGAGAGCTTCGACTCCTCCTTCGTCTTGAACGACGCCGGATCGTCGAGCACTTCGCCGTCGCGGTTGCCGAGAATGTTCGTGGAATACCAGCCGGCGAGTCCGAGCATGCGCGCCTTGAGACCCGGGGCGATCACCGTCTTCATCCAGGTCTGGCCGGTCTTGAAGTCCTTGCCGGAGATCGGCACGCCCTTCTCGGTGGCGAGCTGCTGCAGCGCCGGCGTGTCCACGGCCAGATTCGGCGCGCCGTTGCAGTACGGAACGCCCTCCATGATCGCCGCCCATGCGTAGAGCATCGCTGGCGAAATCATTTCATCATTCTGCTCCATCGCGCGCTCGAACTGCTGAATCGTCGCGTGCTGCGGCCCCGGCTTGATGAAGATTTCCGTGGATGCACACCAGACGATCACCAGGCGATCGCACTTGTTCTTCGCCTTGAAGTCGCGCAGGTCCTGCCGGATCTGCTCGGCGAGATCGCGCTTGGTCTTCCCCTTCTTGACGTTCTCGCCGTGGATGCGCGTGACGTACTTGTTGTCGAACACGGCCGGCATCGGCTTGATCGCCTTCAGGAAGTCGGCGATCGGCTCGAGATCCTTGTCCTCGAGCACCCCCGCCTTTTTCGCGGCGGTGTAGGCGTCGTCGGGAATCGGGTCCCACGCGCCGAACACGATGTCGTCGAGCGACGCGAGCGGCACGAAATCCTTGATCAAGGGCGACCGATTGTCCGTTCGCTTGCCAAGGCGGATGGTCGCCATCTGCGTGAGCGACCCGATCGGCTTGGAGTGTCCACGGCGAATGCTTTCCACCCCGGCCATGAACGTCGTCGCGACGGCGCCGAGGCCGGGCGTGAGAATGCCAAGTCGTCCGCTGGCTGGGCGAATGGTGGGCGAAGCCACGAATGAATCTCCTATCGACTAATGGCCCGTGCCCGTCTTTCGCCGACGGCGACGCGGCCAGAAGGTCTTTTCTGTTGAGGGAGTGAGCGCGATCGGCGGCTCCGCGCCGCGCGCCGTGGTCTGCTGGTACACGAAGCGCATGCGCTGCACGACGGTGATCCAGGCAGTGACCGTGAGGAAAACGATGATGACGCTCAACACGAGTCCGTTGAGCGCGAGGCCGAAGAGCGCCTGCGGCGCCGAGAGCAGCACGAACCGCTCGGGCCGCTGAACCATGCCGACCTTGGCGTCCACACCCAGCGACTCGGCCCGAGCTCGGATGTACGACGTCAGGAACGCGCCAATGAGCCCGGCCAGACACACCACCATCATCGGGACGTTTCGATGGACGGGGTTGAGCGCGTAAAATACCGCGAGGCCGGCGAGGAGCGCGCCGTCAGCGAGGCGGTCGAGCGTGGAATCGAGGAACGCGCCGAAGGTCGAGCTTCGGTTCGAGCGTCGCGCCACAGTGCCGTCGAGGACGTCGAACAGCGCCGTCACCGACAGGAACCACCCGCCGGTGCGGATGTGGCCTGTGCCGTAGATGATGCCGCCGGCGAGCGTACACAGCGTGCCGACGGCCGTGATGGTGTTCGGGTGGACTCCGCGGCGGACCAGCCAATTCGCGACCGGATCGATGATCTGCAGATATCCGTTTTTGATCCAGTCCGGAAGAATCTTCATGCGGCTCCGATTGGACGCGAGGCGCGCGCACCCGCACAAACCTCACGGGCGGGATACGAATCGGCACAACGGTTACGCGGGACCGCGAACGCCTGAAGCCGGAGCGCGGCTTCGGCGTAAAAGTAGCCCCTCCACAGAGTTGTAGCAACCGGGCAGAGCCCTTCAAACTCCTTCAACACCGGCGCGGCGCGGTCGTTCCGAACGCTCCGACGCACCCCGGCTCGCGACGCGATCGCCGGAGTGACGGATACGCCACCTATGGCAACGGGAACACATACGTCCCGTTCAGCACGACGCTCGGCCGCTGGTACGTGCGCGCGTTGTCTCCCGTGACCGCCTTGAGCGCCACCGTCGTACCGGACGCGACCCCTTGAACCGGAAGTGTCGCCGAGGAGTTCGCTTTCACTTGACCGAGAAACGTCTCCACGCCGCTCGAGACGACGTAGACGTTGACCGCCTGCGCGAGATTGTTCTGCACTTGAACGGCTACCTGCGCCTGCGTTGTCGGGGCGGTCCGCACCTGTACCTGCCGCTGACGACACGCGGTGAGCAGCACGGCACCAGCCGTCCAGGCGATGACACTGCGCAGTCTCATTGGGTCTCGCTCCTTTCATGCGGTGAGTGGATCTGGTATCGATGCGGCGCGGCCGCGATCGGTCTACGGTCGACACCGCTGGCGACCCACTAACGTCGGCCGCCACCTCGCCGGCCGCAACCCTCGGGGCGTCATTCCGGCTCAACTCGCGAGCGGATATAATGCGCCCATGCGCCCTCTGCATGCATTGCTTGCCGCCCTTCCGTTCAGCGCTGCCTGCGCTCATACGCCTCCACAGAACACCACACCGACCACCGCGCCGAGCATCGCATCCGGCGCCGTGGCTTCCACCAACGGATTTTCCGCGCGCGCCGCGGCCGCGATCCGCGACTCGGTGAAGCAGGTCCTGGACCGAGCCGCGCGCGACAGCGCCTTTCCCGGTGCGATCGCCGTCGTTGGGACGCGCAACCACGTGATCGCCGAGTACGCGGTGGGACATCTGGATTGGGCTCCGAGTCCGGTGCCGGACGACCGCACGCTCTGGGACCTCGCATCACTCACGAAGGTGATCGGGCTCACGAACGGGATGATGCAGCTCGTCGCGCAAAGGAAGGTCGACCTCGACGCACCGGTCCAGCGCTACCTGCCGACGTGGACGGGCCCGAACAAGGATCGCGTCACGATTCGCAATTTGCTCACGCATACGTCCGGCCTTCCGGCGTTCAAGGCGTACGACGAGATCACGCACGATCCCGACAGCCTCGCGAAGCTGATGTTCAACACGCCGCTCGACACGACGCCGGGCGCCAAGATGGTGTACAGCGACATCGGCGCGTACATGGCGGGGCGCGTGCTCGAGAAGGTGACTGGACAAACGCTCGACGCGTACTTGCACGAACATGTGTTCGAGCCCGCGGGAATGCACGACACCCAGTACAAACCGCCGGCGTCGCTCATGCCGCGCATCGCGCCGACGGAGGTCGACCCGAAGCGCGGCGGACTCGTTCGCGGCAAGGTCCACGACGAGCGCGCGTATTACCTGGGCGGCGTGTCGGCGCACGCCGGCCTGTTCAGCGACGCGCACGACCTCACGCGGTTCGCGCAGATGTATCTCAATGGCGGCGAGATCGGCGGCGTGCGTGTGTTGCCGCGTGAGGAGATTCGCGTCTTCACGACGAGGCAAGTGCAAGACCGCGCGCTCGGATGGCAGAAGCCCGACGGCAACAACTCGGCGGGCCATCTGATGTCCGAGCAGGCGTTCGGGCACACGGGCTTCACCGGCACGTCGATCTGGATGGATCCGCCACGTGACATCTTCATCATTCTGCTGACGAACCGCGTGAACCCGACGCGCGCCAACTCGAAGATCGGCCGCGTGCGCGTCCAACTGGCCGACGCCGTGATGTCCACGGTGCTGAACCCTCAGCTCATGTCCAAGCCATGAACATCGCTCCGGTCGACTGGGCGATCGTCGCCGCGTACTTCCTGCTGTCGGCCGGAATCGGGTTCGCGTTCACGAAGAAGGGCGGCGAGAGCCTCAGCGAGTACTTCATCTCGGGACGCGCCGTCCCGTGGTGGCTCGCCGGCGCCTCGATGGTCGCGACGACGTTCGCCGCCGATACACCGCTCGTCGTGACGGGACTCGTCTTCGAGCACGGCGTCGCCGGCAACTGGCTGTGGTGGAACATGCTGATGAGCGGCATGCTCACCGTGTTCTTCTTCGCGCGTCTGTGGCGCCGCGCGAACGTCATGACCGACGTCGAGTTTGCCGAAGTACGGTACAGCGGCAAGCCAGCCGCCGCGCTGCGCGTCTTTCGCGCGCTCTACCTCGCGATCCCGATCAACCTGATCATCCTCGGCTGGGTGACGCGCGCGATGATCAAGATTCTCACGATCTCGCTCGGCCTGCATCCGGTGCAGATCCTCGGCGCGACCGTGTCGGGCGAAGTCGTGGCGGTGTTCATCTGCTTCGTGATCACGATGGCGTACTCGGTCGCCGCCGGCATGTGGGCCGTGCTGTGGACCGATCTCGTGCAGTTCGTGATCAAGATGACGGCAGTCGTCGTGCTGGCCGTATTCGCCGTGAAGGCGGTGGGCGGCATGGACGTCATGAAAACCAAGCTCGTCGCGCACTACGGAAGCGAGACCGCGGCGATCTCGGTGCTGCCGATCAGCTTCACCGCGACCGGCCTCGTCGCCTATGCCTGGATGCCGATTCTCACGCTCGCCGTCTTCCTCGGCGTGCAATGGTGGGCCGCGTGGTATCCGGGGGCCGAACCGGGCGGCGGCGGCTACGTCGCGCAGCGAATCTTCTCCGCGCGCACGGAGCGCGACGGCGTGCTCGCGACGCTGTCGTTCCAGGTTGCGCACTATGCGCTGCGGCCGTGGCCGTGGATCATCACGGGACTGGCGACGGTGATTCTGTACCCCGGCGGCATCGGTCCGAACCACGATCACGAGGCGGCGTACGTACAGGCGTTCGTCGATCTGCTGCCGACACCGTGGCGCGGCTTCATGATGGCCGGGTTTGCCGCGGCGTACATGTCGACCGTCGCGACGCAGCTCAACTGGGGCGCGTCGTATCTCGTCAACGACGTCTATCGACGATTCATGAACAAGACCGCGAACGAAAAGCACTATGTCGCGGTGTCGCGATGGGCGACGATCTTCCTGTTCCTCGCCTCGACGCTCGTCACCTGGCAGCTCTCGTCCGTCGAGGGCGCGTGGAAGTTCCTCCTCGCGATCGGCGCGGGCACCGGGCTCGTCTTGATTCTTCGCTGGTACTGGTGGCGCATCAACGCGTGGTCGGAGATCAGCGCGATGCTCGCGTCGTTCGCGATCTCCGGAATCTGTTTCATGACTGTTCCCGGCCGCTGGTTCCCGGCGAGCGATCCGCGCACCGATTCCGTGATCATGCTCATCACCGTTGCGCTGAGCACGGTGGTTTGGCTTGCGGTGACGTTCATGACGGCCCCCGAACGCATCGAGACGCTCGCTGCGTTCTATCGCCGCGTGCGGCCCGGCGGCCCGGGCTGGGCTCGCGTCTCCGCGGAGATCGGATTCGGCCGCGAGCCGATTCCGGGCGGTGCGCTCGCGTGGACCAACTGGATCGCCGGCATCGTCGCGGTGTACGCGACACTGTTCGGCATCGGGAAGCTGATCTTCGGACAGATCGGCAATGGGCTCGTGCTGCTCGTGATCGCGATCATCGCCTTCGCGTGGATTGCCCGAGCCTTCCGCGCCGAGCCGTCGCCTCCGATGGCGATGGCCGGTGAGGAACGGATCGCCGCGGATTGATTGAGCGAGTAGCCCGGCCCCCGAGCCATCTTGCGACCTCGCGATCGGTCGTTTCCCGCTTCCCTCTTGCCGCCAAAAGGGGTTACCTTTCATCTACCACGGCCGTCACGATTTAGGTCGTTCCAGCGAGGGAGTACGCCAATGAGCACGATGAATCAGCCCGAGGTGATGGTGACGATCACGCCTGTCGCCGGCGCCGAGGTCAAAAAGTTCATGCAGGCAGAGAACGTCGATCCGGCCAAGGGCGGCCTCCGCGTGAGCGTCCAGCCCGGTGGCTGCAGCGGCTTCAAGTACGGCCTGCTCATCGAGGATGAGGCCGCCGAAGACGACATGATCATCGATCAGCCAGACTGGCGCGTGTTCGTCGATCCGTTCTCGGCACAATACCTGAACGGCGTGACCATCGACTATGTCTCGTCGATGCAAGGGTCCGGCTTCACTTTCAAGAACCCCAACGCCACGGGCGGCTGCGGCTGCGGTAGTTCCTTTTCGGCCTAACGTAGACGTCAGCCCGAAACAACATGAGACGATCCGTCACTGGCCTAGCCGGAGACGCGGTCGTGACTGAAGAGGTGGCCCGCGATTCGACGAATCGCGGGCCGTCGCGCGTTAGTCACCCCGCGGCGACCGCACATGAGCGCATTCGTACCGTCGTGGTCGACGACCACGAGGACATTGCCCGCCTGGTGGCGATGCGCATCGCGACGTTGATCCGCGAACGAAACGCCGCCGGCGAGCAGACCGTGCTCGGCCTGGCGACCGGCTCGACGCCGATCGGCGTGTATCGCGAGCTGATCGGCATGTACGAGAAGGGCGAGATCAGCTTCGCCAACGTCGTGACGTTCAATCTCGACGAGTACTTCCCGATGCCGAAGGACAGCATCCACTCCTACCACCGCTTCATGTGGGAGAATCTGTTCTCGCGCATCGACATCGACCCGGAGAACGTGCATATCCCGCCCGGCGACGTCCCGCGCACCGACGTGGCCGAGGCCGCGCAACGCTACGAGATGGCGATCGAGCGCGCCGGCGGTATCGACTTCCAGATCCTCGGCATCGGCAAAACGGGGCACATCGGCTTCAACGAGCCCGGCTCCGGCGCCGATAGCCGCACGCGTCTCGTGACGCTCGACACCATCACGCGACGCGACGCCGCGGCCGACTTCTTCGGCGAAGAGTACGTGCCGCGCGAGGCGGTCACGATGGGCATCGCGACGATCCTCGAGGCGCGCGAGATCGCGATCATCGCGACCGGTGAGCACAAGGCCCCGATCGTCCGCCGCGCGGTCGAAGGCGACATCGACGTCGAAGTGGCCGCGACGTTCCTCCAGCATCATCCCAACACGACGTTCTACGTCGACCGCGCCGCCGCCGCCGAGCTCACGCGCATCAAGACGCCCTGGCTGCTCGACGAGGTGCAGTGGACCCAGGACTTGATTGTGCGCGCCGTGATCTGGCTCTCGCAGCGCACGAACAAGGCGATCCTCAAGCTCACGCAGCGCGATTACTCGGACGCGCATCTGTCGTCGCTCGTGGCCAAGTTCGGATCGCCGGGCGACGTGAACGGCAGGGTCTTCAACGCACTGGGCGCGAAGATTCGCGGCAAGTCGAAGCTGCCCGTGGGCCGCCGCGTGATCTGCTTCTCGCCGCATCCCGACGACGACGTCATCTCGATGGGCGGCATCCTGCGCAAGATCACCGAGAACGACAACGAGGTGACCGTCGCGTACATGACGAGCGGCAACATCGCCGTGTTCGATCACGACGTGCGCCGCTACGTGGATTTCCTCGAGCGTCTCGCGGGTGAGGGTTTGATCGAAGCCGAGCGCGTCGATGCGCTCGCCGCACGGGTCAACGAATGCCTCGACCGGAAGCACCCGGGCGAAGTGGACATCCCCGAGGTCCAGGACATCAAGCGCATTCTTCGCGAAGCCGAAGCCGTGAGCGGCATCGAGACGGTCGGCCTGCCGCGCAGCGCGGCGCGCTTTCTCAATCTGCCGTTCTACCAGACGGGCAAAGTCCGCAAGGATCCGATCGGCCCCGCCGACGTCGAGATCGTGAAGCAGCTGCTCGACGAAGTCCGGCCCGATCTCATTTTCGTGGCCGGCGACTTGTCCGATCCACACGGCACGCATCGCATGTGCAAGCAGGCGATCGACGAGGCGTTGCGCGAGTTGAGCAAGACCGACGGCGCGACGCGCTTCCCGCTTCCCGAGGTCTGGCTCTATCGCGGCGCGTGGCAGGAGTGGCCGATTCACGAGGCGACGTGGCTCGTGCCGCTGTCACAGGAGGAGCTGCGCCTCAAGATTCAAGCGATCTTCAAGCACCAATCGCAGAAGGACTCGGCGCCCTTCCCCGGCGGCTACGACGAACGTGAGTTCTGGCAGCGCGTCGAGGCGAGAAACAAGGGAACGGCGGCGGAGTTGGACCGCCTCGGGCTGGCGGAGTATTTCGCGATGGAAGCGTATGTGGTGGAGTAGTCATCCTCTGAGCGCGAAGCGCTCGGAGGATCTACTTTCGTCCGTCTCGGAGGTCGCCCTGAGCACGCTCCACGTTATGCACAGTAGATCCCACGCTCGCTTCGCGAGCATGGGATGACTGCTGACCGACTACGAGGCCTCAACGCCCTCGACTTCCTCGTCATCGTCGCCTACCTCGCCGGCGTCACGGCCCTCGGCATCTGGGTCGGACGGCGACAGCGCGATTCCAAGGACTATTTCGTCGCCGACCGCGCGATCCCGTGGTGGGCGGTCATGTTCTCGATCGTCGCCAGCGAGACGAGCGCGCTCACCTTCATCAGCATCCCCGGCCTCGCGTACGTCGGCGATCTCGGATTCCTCCAGGTCGCCGGCGGGTATCTGATCGGACGCATCGTGCTCGCGTTCACGTTGCTGCCGCGCTACTACGAGGGCAATCTCGTCACGGCGTACGCGCTGCTCGAGCAGCGCTTCGGCCTCGCCACGCGGCGCTTCGCGTCGATCGTCTTCATGGCCACGCGCGGCATGGCGGACTCGGTGCGCGTGTTCGCGACCGCCGTTCCGATCGCGCTCATCATCGGGCCGCTGCTGCCGGCACGCGCCGTCATGCCGGTCGCGGTGCTCGTCCTCGGCACGCTCACGATCATCTACACGATCCGCGGCGGCATGCGCGCCGTCGTCTGGACGGAGATCGTGCAGGCGTCGGTCTACATCGTCGGTGGCCTCTCGGCGATCGTGGTGGCGGGTCAGCTGACCCATGGCGGCTGGGACGCGATTCTGTCGGCGGCGTCGAGCGCCGGAAAGCTGCGCGTGCTCAACTGGTACACGGGCTTCGACCAGCCGCTCACCGTGTACGCAGGCCTCATCGGTGGCGCGTTTCTCTCGATGGCGTCGCACGGCGCCGACCAGCTCATCGTTCAACGCTTGCTCTCCGCTCGCTCGCTCAAGGACGCGCAGGTTGCCCTCATCGGCAGCGGCGTCGCGGTCATCGGACAGTTCGCGATCTTTCTGATGCTCGGCATCGGCCTGTGGGGGTTTTACGGCGGCAAGCAATTCGCGAGCGCCGACGCGATCTTCCCCAGCTTCATCGTCGACCACATGCCGCATGGGCTCGTCGGATTGTTGCTCGCCGCCGTGCTCGCCGCGACGATGAGCACGCACTCCGGCGCGATCAACTCGCTGTCCGCCGCCTCGACCCACGACATCTATCTGCCCATCACCAAGCGCCGAGCGGACGATCCTCGGACGTTGCTCGTCGGACGCATTTTCGCGCTCATCTGGGGCATCGTGCTCACGGGCGGCGCGCTCCTCTTTCCCGAGAACCCCACGACGCCGGTTGTGGTCGTCGCGCTCTCGATCGCGTCGTTCACCTACGGAGGCCTGCTCGGCGGCTTCTTTCTCGCTATTTTCTGGCGTCGGGCCGAGCAGCGCGACGCGATTCTCGGAATGGCGGTCGGGATCGCCGCCATGGCCGTGATCGTGTTCGCGAAGCAGATCGCGGCCGCGGTGCCCGCGTGGGCACCCGCGCTCACGCCGATCTCGCGCATCGCCTGGCCCTGGTACGTGTTGATCGGAACGACCATCACCCTTCTCGTCGGAATTCTCTCCTCGCTGACGCACGGCGAACCCGAAGCGGCGCGAGGCACTACCTCATGACGTTCATCGTTATCGGCATCGACGGCGGCGGTTCGAAGACGCACGCCATGGTCGCGGACGAATCAGGCCGCGTGCTCGGCGAAACCATCGGTCCCGGGAGCGCGGTGCGCCCCGGTCAGGCCGAGCATTCGGCCAACGTCATCGCGGAGGTGGTGCGCGACGCGCTCGCCTCGTGCGAGATGACGCATGTGACCCCGCGCGCGCTCTGCGTCGGCGTCGCCGGCGCGGGCCGCGAGACGGAACGCCAGGCGCTGTGGCAGGCGCTCGTCGCGCGTGATCTCGCGAGCGAGCTCGTGATCCATTCGGATTTCAGCATCGCGCTCGACGACGCGTTTGGCGACGGGCCCGGCGTGCTGATGATCAGCGGGACCGGATCGGTCGCCTACGGCCGCAGCCCAACGGGCGCGACCGCGCGCTGTGGCGGCTGGGGTCCCGCGGCGGGGGACGAAGGCAGCGGCGCGTGGATCGGGCGTCGTGCACTCTCCGTCGTGACCGCGGCCGCTGATGGCCGAGAGCCGGAAACCGCGCTCACTGGCGCCGTGCTCACCGCCGCGCAGCTGAACGAGACGGCCGATCTCGTCGGCTGGGCGGCCGGCGCGTCACCCGCGCAGCTCGCGACGCTCGCGCCCGTCGTGCTCACCGTGGCCGAAACCGGCGATCTCCGCGCCAATGCGATCGTGACGCTCGCCGTGGAGGAGTTGGTCCTCCACGTGCGCGCGCTCGCGCGAAAGCTCTTCGGCGACGAGCGCGCCGCGCTTCCGGTTGCGCTGTCGGGCGGGATGCTGGCGCGCGGCAGCACGCTCCGAAAGCGCCTCGAGCATCGGTTGAAATCGGCGGTGCCGGGCGCGCAGGTTTTGACGGAACCGGTCATCGCCGCGCGCGGTGCGGTGCGTGCTGCGCTCAGGATCGTCGGCGAGGCGATGGTCTAGTTAGTGCCCGTTCGCTGTTCCGTTCAGCGCCGTATCTAGACGTTCAGATCGTCCAGGCGCGGCGACTATTTCAGCGACGCGATGCACTCGACTTCGAGCTTCGCGCCAGGCGACACGAGCGCCGCGACCACGACGGTCGATCGCGCCGGAGGCTGCGCGCCGAAGAACTCGCTGTACGCCTTGTTCATCCCGCCGAAATCCTTGACGTCGATGAGGAAGACCGTGCACTTCACGACCTTTTCTTTCGACGTGCCAGCCGCGGCGAGAATTGGATTCATCTTCTCCAGCGCGCTCTTCGTCTGTCCCTCGATCGTCGAGTCGCCGCGCGCCGGAATCTGGCCTGACAGATAGAGCAAGTCGCCGGCCTTCACCCCGGCGGACAGGGTCGCCGACGACGTCACGCCCGGGCCGGTGACCACCTGCTTCTGCGCGTGCGCCGCCATCGGCAGGGAGACCAGCGCGCATGCCGCGAGAAACGAGCGAATCCTCATGATCAGCTCCTCATAGTAGTGATCCTCCGGCGCCGAGACGCCGGAGGATCGATGATCGGTGCCGTCCACGTCGCGCGGGCGCGCGACGCGCCTAGCTCCACTTCAAATCCTGCTTCGACAGCGGGAGCGACCGCACCCGCTTGCCGGTCGCCATGAAGATCGCGTTGCAGAGCGCGGGCACCACCGGCGGCAACGCCGGCTCGCCCAGACCCGTCACCGGCGAGGTGCTGAGCACGAAGTGCACGTCGATCGGCGCCGACTGGCGCATGCGCAGCAGCGGGAACGTGTTGAAGTTCCGCTGCACCACCGCGCCCTTGTCGATCGTGATCTCCTGCCCGAGCGCCTCGGAGATGCCGTCGAGCACCGCCCCCTGCACCTGATTCTCGGCGTTGCTCGGATTGATGATCTGCGGCCCGATGTCACCGCAGACCCACACCTTGTCGACCTTCACGTCGCCCGCCTTGCTCACGGTCGCCTGCACGACCTCGGCGAAGTAGCCGCGGTGACTGAAATGGAACGCGACGCCCATACCTGTGCCCCTCGGGAGTTGCGTCTTGCCCCACCCCGACCGCTCCGCGACTGCCTCGAGCACGGCACGCATGCGCGGCGCGTCGAATCCTGGCGGCGGCCCGCCGCGGCCTCGTCCACCCGGTTGCCCGGCCGGTTCGGCGGCCGGCGGCGGAGCGGGCTGCTCGTTCGCCAACAGGTCGAGCCGCATCTGCACCGGATCCCTCCCCGCCGCGTGCGCCAGCTCGTCGATGAACGACTGGATCACGAAGGCGAAGCCATTGCTTCCCGGCGCGCGCAGCGGACCGGTCGGAACGCCGAGCGGCATGCCCGACGCCTCGAGCGAGTAGTTCGCGATGAAGCGCCCCGGGAACTCGCCGGCGCCCGGGAACCCGCTCGACGCGCCGTCGAACGCGACGACGTGGTCGCGCCAGGCGACAATCTTCCCCGCCGCGTCCACGCCCCCGGTGAAGTTGTGGAAGCCCGCGCAGCGATACGGATCGTGCGTGGTGTCGTCCTCGCGCGTCCAGAGCAGCTTGACGGGCACGCCCGGCACGCCCTTGGCGACCGCCGCGGCCTCGACCATGTAGTCGTTGCTCAACCGGCGGCCGAACCCGCCGCCGACGCGCGTCAAGTGAACGGTAATATCAGTTTGTTGAACACCCAGCGTGTTGGCGACGAGCCCGCGGCCGCCGGCGGGGGTTTGGCTCGGGGACCAGATCTCGAGCTTGCCGTCCTTGAAGAGCGCCGTGGTGTTCTGCGGCTCGAGCGGCGCATGCGCGATGAACGGATAGAAGTACGACGCCTCGACGACCTTCGCGGCGCTCTTGAGCGCCCCGTCGACGTCGCCGTCCTTGCGGACGTTGCGCGCGGGCGGTGCTTTCGCCAGCTCGGCGGCCTTGGTGGCGAATCCGGCGCTCGACTGCGACGCCGTCGCGCCCTCGTCCCACACGACCTTGAGCTTCGTGCGCGCCTGTTGGATCATCCACCAGTTGTCGCCCACGATCGCGACGCCCGGCATGAGGCCCATCAACCCGCCCTGCGTGCCGCCTTCGACCGTGAAGACATGCTTGATGCCGGGAAGCGCCTTGATCTCGTCGACGTTCGCGCTCACCACTTTGCCGGCGAACACCGGGCATTTCACGTAGCTCGCGTAGAGCATGCCCGGCACGCTCACGTCGATGCCGAACATCGGCTTGCCGCGCACGATGTCCTTGACGTCGACGCCCGTTACCCTGGTGCCGATGATCTTGAAGTCCTTCGGGTCTTTCAGCTTCACCGTCGCGAGATCGGGAGCCGGGATGGTCGACGCTTTGTCGACAAGCTCGCCGTACGAGATCGTGCGATTGCTCGCCTTGTGATGGACGACGCCCGACGCGGTCTCGAGCTCTGATTCCGGGACGTTCCATGTTTGCGCCGCGGCGGTGACGAGCATCATCCGCGCGGCCGCGCCGACCTGTCGCATGGGCATCCAGTTGCTCGGCGTCGCCGTGCTGCCACCGGCACTCTGACCTGGCTGGTATTTCGTCGTATCGAGCATCGCCTGCTCGATACGGACGTTCTTCCAGTCGACGTCCAGCTCGTCGGCGATGAGCATCGGCAGCATCGTCTTGACGCCCTGGCCGATCTCCGGATTTTTCGCGACGATCGTGACGATGCCGTCGGGCATGAGCCGGATGTAGGCGTTCGGCGCGAACTCCGCCGCGCCGCTCCCCGTCGTGGCGGCGAAGGCCTCCGCGGTTTCGCCGAACCGCAGATAGCTGCCCAGCATGATTCCGCCGCCGGCCAGCGCCGTGACGCGAAGGAATGACCGGCGGTCAACGCGCGTGTTGGTGTCCATGGCGCGCCCTCCTTATGAGTGTGGTTCGCGCTGGCGCGTTCCGACCGCGGCGGGCATCGATGCCGCGCGGTGGATCGCCTCGCGAATACGGAGGTACGTAGCGCATCGGCAGATGTTGCCGTTCATCGCGCCGTCGATGTCAGCGTCGGTTGGGCTGGGCTTGTTCGCGAGGAGCGCCGCGGCCGACATGATCTGGCCCGCCTGGCAGTAGCCGCATTGCGGCACGTCGATCTCCTCCCATGCACGCTGCAGCGGATGCGTCCCGTCGGGCGACAATCCCTCGATGGTCGTCACCTCGGCGCCGCTGACCGTTCCCGCGCGTCGCTGGCACGAGCGTACTGCCGTGCCGTTCACGTGCACCGTGCACGCGCCGCACTGGCCAATGCCGCAGCCGAACTTCGTGCCTTTGTAGTCGAGGACATCGCGGAGGACCCACAAGAGTGGCATCTCCGGCGGGACGTCAACGGTCTTGGGTTGTCCGTTGACTTTGAACGTGATCGCCATTTGGCCTCCGGGTGTGGTCATCCTCTGCGAGCGCCAGCGAGCGGAGGATCTACTGTGAATCATGCGGAGCCGGTCTCGCCACGCAACCTCCGCGACCTTTACAATAGATCCTCCGGCCGCTTCGCGGCCAGAGGATGACTACGCCGGCGTCTCCACAGACGGCATCCGCAGCGCCTCTCCCGCAACGATCGCCGGCGCCACAACCGCAGCCGGCTTATCGAACTCGCCTTCCCACCGCGCCATGACCACGGTCGCGAGACAATTGCCGATGACGTTGAGGGACGTCCGCGCCATGTCCATCAGCGCGTCCACGCCCAGGATGACGGCAATGGCCTGCAAAGGCAAGTCGAACTGCGCCAGGGCGCCGGAGAGGATCACGAGGGCCGCCCGGGGCACCGCCGCCACGCCTTTGCTGGTCAGCATCAGCGTCAGCATCATGATCAGCTGCTTCGAGATCGGCATGTCGATGTGCGCCGCCTGCGCCGCGAACACCGACGCCAGCGCCAGATACAGCGTGCTGCCGTCGAGATTGAACGAGTAGCCCGTCGGCAGCACGAACGACACGATGCGCCGCGGCACGCCGAGCTGTTCCATCCGCTCCATCGCCAGCGGGAAAGCGGCCTCCGACGACGCCGTCGTGAAGGCGATCAGCCACGGCTCACGAACCGCCTTGATGAACCGCTTGATCGGCACGCGGAAGATGAGCGCCACCGGCAGCAGCACGAAGAGCGCGAAGACGACCAGCGAGCCGTACAGCGTCCCCACCAGAATGCTCAAGTTCTTGAGAACGCCGAGGCCGCTCTTCGAGACGGTGACCGCGATGGCCGCGCCGATGCCGATCGGGGCGTAGCCCATGACGATCCCGACGAACTTGAACATCACCTCCGACAGGCTCTCGCAGGCGCTCAGCATGAACGTCTTGCCCGGCCCCTGCACCCTCGACAGCGCCACCGCGAAGATGATCGCGAAGAACACGATCTGCAGCACCTCGTTCTTCGACGCCGCGTCGAAGAAGCTCTGCGGCACCGTGTGCTCGATGACGCCCGTCAGCGTCGTGTGCGTCGTCGCGAACTCCGAGCCTTCCTTGGTGGTCGCCGCGCCGAGGTCGATGCCGACGCCGGGCTTCACGAGGTTCACCGCGGTGAGCCCGACGGCCAGCGCCAGCGTCGTCACGATCTCGAAGTAGACGATCGACCGGAACGCGAGTCGGCCGACCTTCTTCATGTCGTCGCCGTGGCCGGCGATGCCGACCACCAGCGTCGCGAACAACAGCGGCACGATCAGCGACTTGATCATGCGCAGGAAGATCGACGACAAAACGTTGAGGTCGGTCGCGGCCCAGTTGTGATGCGCCGCGCGCTCGGCATCCGGGAACATCACGCCGAGCGTGATGCCCACGATCATCGAGATGATGATCCACTGCGACAGCGTGATGCGTCGAAGGAAGGACTTCGGGGCGGCTGGTGGAGCGGCGGTAACGGCGGCGGTGTAGCTCACGGCATGCGGGGGTGAGAAGTTGTCATCCTCTGGCCGCGCGAGCGGCCGGAGGATCTACTTTCGTGGTCGTGGACTTTCCTCTCGCGACGAACGCTCCGCGTTGTTCACAATAGATCCCATGCGCGCTCACGCGCGCATGGGATGACTGCTACTCCACCACCGGCCCAGTCCCACGCCGAAGCGTGGAATTCCGATAGCCGTAGGCGAAGTAGAGAGCGAGTCCGATCAAGAGCCAGAAGCCGAACCGGACCCACGCAATCTCTGGCAGGCCCCGCATCACGAATACGCAGAGCAGCGCGCCGACGATGCCGACGCCGTGCACGAACGGCACCCTGAACGGACGAGGACGCTCGGGGTCGGTGTAGCGCAGGACGATGACTCCGATACATACCAGCGCGAACGCGAACAGGGTCCCGATGTTGGTCAGATCGTACGTCTCGCCCGCGTCGCCAATGAGCGACCAGAGCGCGACGAAGACGCCCGTGAGCAGCGTCGTGATATACGGAACCCGAGACTTGTCGCTGACCTTCGCCGCCCACCGCGGGAGGAGACCGTCCCGCGCCATGGCGAAGAAGATTCGGGGCTGGCCGTACTGGAAGACCAGCAGCACCGCCGCCATCGAGAACACCGCACCGAACGCAACGATTCTCGCGATGTTCGTGAGACCGGTCGCGTTCAGGGCATAAGCGAGCGGGTCAGCCGCCTTGCCGAGGTCGCCGGACGGAACCATGCCGGTGAGCACCGCCCCGATGATCAGATAGATGATCGTGCAGATCGCCAGCCCGCCCATGATGCCGATCGGGAGGTTGCGCTGCGGATTCTTGGTCTCTTCCGCGGCCGTCGAGATCGCATCGAAGCCGATGTACGCGAAGAACACGATCGCCGCACCCTGGTGGATGCCGCGGAACCCGTTCGGCGCGAACGGATGGTAGTTGGCCGTGTTGATGCGCGTCATTCCCATCACAACGAATAACGCTAAAACGATCAGCTTTACGGCCACCATGATGTTGTTCGCCCGCGCGCTCTCCCGAACACCCAGCAGCAGCAGCCAGGTGATGAGCATCACGATGGCGAACGCCGGCACGTTGATCAGGATCGGGACTCCCGCGATGTGCGGCGCCGACTCGATCAGGCCATGGATCTTCGGGTCACCGCTCAACAGCGCGGTGCGGTAGCCGGTGGTCAGCCAATCTGGCATCGTCACCCAGCCGTTCAGGAGCGTCTTGAAGTAGTCGCCCCACGAGATGGCCACCGCGACATTGCCGACCGCGTACTCGAGGATCAGGTCCCAGCCGATGATCCATGCCACGAGCTCGCCGAGCGTGGCATACGAGTACGCGTACGCGCTGCCCGCCTGCGGGATCATCGCCGCCAACTCGGCGTAGCACAGCCCCGCGAGCGCACACGCAGCGCCGAGGAGCAGGAACGAGAGCACCAGCGCCGGCCCAGCCCCGACGCGAATGACCTCGCCGTTCGGGCCGATCTGCCCTGCCGCCGCTGAGCCGATCGAGGAAAAGATACCGGCGCCGATCACCGCGCCGATGGCGAGCATGATCAGGTCGCCCGCTCCCAGCGCCCGCTTCAGCGCGTACGGATTCTCGGTGTCCGACACCAGGTCGGCGATCGGCTTGCGGCTGAAGAGATTGGGCATGAGCGGTGGCTAGAGTGACGTCATGCTGGAGCCGTCATCGTGTGCGCAGCGAAGGATCTGCTGTTCCGTCGATCACGACAGCAGATCCTTCGCGACGCTCAGGATGACACCGTTTTGCGCCGTTCGACGGTCAGGTCCGGACCGCCGGCGAGCCGCTCTCGATCCGCATCCCGTAGAACGAGCGGTACACGAAGAACGCCGAGATCACGAAGAAGATCCCAGCAAGCGCGTGGCTCAGACCCGGGCCGCTCTGCTCGGTGAGCGACACCGCCAGCTCCACCGCCAGAAGACCGAACAGCGTCGTGAACTTGATGATCGGGTTGAGCGCGACCGACGACGTGTCCTTGAACGGATCGCCGACCGTGTCGCCGACGACCGTCGCGGCGTGCAGCGGCGTGCCTTTCTGCTTCAGCTCCACCTCGACGATCTTCTTCGCGTTGTCCCACGCGCCGCCGGCGTTGGCCATGAAGATCGCCTGATAGAGACCGAACAGCGCGATCGAGATCAGGTAGCCGATGAAGAAGTACGGCTCGTAGAACGCGAACGCGAGCGTGGCGAAGAACACCGTCAGGAAGATGTTGAACATGCCGGCCTGCGCGTACTTCGTGCAGATCTCGACGACCTTTTTCGAGTCCTCGACCGAGGCGGCCTTGGTGCTCGTCAGGTCCATGTTCGCCTTGATGAACTCCACCGCACGGTACGCGCCGGTCGTCACCGCCTGCATCGACGCGCCGGTGAACCAGTAGATGATCGCGCCGCCGGTAATGAGGCCGAGCAGGAACGGGGCGTGGAGAAGCGACAGCTTGTCGACGTTCTGCGTCAGGCCGTTCGTGAGCGCCACGATGATCGAGAAGATCATCGTCGTCGCGCCGACGACCGCGGTGCCGATGAGCACCGGCTTCGCCGTCGCCTTGAACGTGTTGCCCGCGCCGTCGTTCTCCTCGAGGAAGTGCTTCGCCTTCTCGAAGTTCACGGCGAACCCGTTTTCCTGCTGGATCGCCGCGGCCGCGCCGGGCATCTGCTCGATCGTCGACAGCTCGAACACCGACTGCGCGTTGTCCGTCACCGGACCGTACGAGTCGACGGCGATCGTCACCGGGCCCATGCCGAGGAAGCCGAACGCCACGAGGCCGAACGAGAACACCGCCGGCGCCACCATGATCTCGGGCGGGAACGACGTGCTGACGTAGTAGGCGATCGTCATCAGCACCATGATCGTCATGCCCAGCCAGTAGGCGCTGAAGTTGCCGGCGACGAGGCCCGAGAGGATGTTGAGCGACGCTCCGCCTTCGCGTGACGACGTGACGACTTCCTTCGTGTGCCGCGAATCGACCGACGTGAACACCTTCACGAACTCCGGAATGATCGCGCCCGCGAGCGTGCCGCACGTGATCACGCTCGACAGCTTCCACCACATCGACGTGTCACCCGCCAGATCCGGGATCATCAGCTTCGACACGACGTAGGTCAATCCGACCGAGAGCAGCGACGTGAGCCAGACGAGGAAGGTGAGCGGCTCCTCGAAGTTCATCTTGTCGGCGTTCGCGTACTTGGCCTTCGCGCGCGCGGCGTTGAGCAGGTAGGACACGCCGCTCGCGACGACCATCATGAGCCGCATGACGAAGATCCAGACGAGCAGCTGCACCTGCACCTTCGGCTCGTGCACCGCGAGGACGATGAACGAGATGAGCGCGACGCCCGTCACGCCGTAGGTCTCGAAGCCGTCGGCGCTCGGGCCGACCGAGTCGCCCGCGTTGTCGCCGGTGCAATCGGCGATCACACCCGGGTTGCGCGCGTCGTCTTCCTTCACGTTGAACACGATCTTCATCAGGTCGGCGCCGATGTCGGCGATCTTCGTGAAGATGCCGCCGGCGATTCGGAGCGCCGCCGCGCCGAGGGACTCACCGATCGCGAAGCCGATGAAGCACGAGCCCGCGTACTCGCCCGGGATGAAGAGCAGGATCACGAGCATCATCACGAGCTCGACCGAGATGAGCAGCATGCCGATGCTCATGCCCGCCGAGAGCGGAATCGCGTAACAAGGGTACGGTTTCCCGCGCAGGGCGGCGAACGCGGTGCGCGAGTTGGCGAAGGTATTGACGCGAATGCCGAACCACGCCACGCCGCCGCTGCCGAGAATGCCGATGACGCTGAAGACGAGGATGACGACGACTTTATCGATGGAGAAGTGCTGCAGCGCGCCGAAATACATCGCGATCACGGCGCCGATGAACACCCACAAAACGAAGATGAACTTTCCCTGCGTGTTCAGATATGTCTTACACGTCTCGTAGATCAGCTCCGACACCGCGCGCATGGACTGGTGCACCGGCAGGTTCTTGAGCGTCGTGTAGATCACGAGGCCGAACACGAGGCCGAGCAGACAGATGACGAGACCGTATGCGAGCAGGGTATGCCCGCTCATGCCGAAGAACGTGACCGGAACCGTCGTGTTCGTGAGGTCCGGAATCCGCAGATTCGCTTCGCCACCCGCGGCCTGCGGTGGCGTCGCCGAGGTCGTACCGGGAGGCGTCAGCGTCGGCTGCTGCGCATACGCCCTCGCGGCCGTCAGTGGTCCGACGACGATCGCGAGAATGAGCGCGAGGCAAAGGGGAAGTGTACGGCGGAACGCGTGCTCCATCAGCTTCATCGGTTCAAGTCTCCAGGGGGGACGAGGCGAGATCAGTCGATGAACGCCGCCCCGGGGCCACCGAGGGGGCGGTCCTGCGCGCCCCGATGAGAGCTGGAGCGCGACCCCAGGGCAGTAAAAAGGCCCACGAAACCATGGGCCCTGCGGGGGATCGCGCAATTATATGGAAGCGCAGCGCGCTCGGCTAGCCGTCCTGTACGGAAGTCGTCAGAAGTCGTACACGATCTGCGCCTTCATGCGAATCGGCGTGCCGTCCGGCTTCGTTCCGGGCCGGAACTTGAAGCTCTTGAGCACTTCTTCCAGCCGCCGATTGTAGCCGCCGTCGCGAGTGGGCGTGAACTTGAAGTCGACCACCTTCCCCGTCTCGTCGACGTCGTATTCCGCGACGAGGTGAAAACCGCGGACCTTGTCCGGCATCGGAAGCGGAGGAATGAACAACTCGGTCGGCGAAGGCGGATAGTCCGCCTGAGCGCCACCACCCGTTCCCGGGCCAATGCCACTGCCCCGCCCCGTGCCGATCCCGGACCCAAAGCCACCACCGGTGCCGGGGCCACTGCCCGCCGTGCCGTCACGGCCGGTGCCGCCGCCCGTTCCGGGAATCGGCGCCGGCGCCTCGATTTTCGCCGGCTCGGCGATCTTGAGGTCGGCGGCCTTGATCTCCGGCGTGAGCTCCACCGGCTTCATCACCTGCGGTGGAGGAAGGACCGGCTTCGGCGGAGGCGGCTGAACGACCGGAGGGGGCTTGACGACGGGCTTGTCGACCGGTGGAGGCGTCTGAGCCACCCGGATGTACCGCACGTGCTCCTGGATGCCTCCGGTACCGCGGTGGCCGCCTCCGCCGCCACCTGCCGGCCCCGGGCCGCCGGCCCCCTGCGGTTTCTCCTCGACGAATCCGGTGTGCGTTGCAACCGGCATGACGAGCAGCACGATGATCAGGATGTGCAGCAGCAGGGACAACAGGCCCCAGCCGCGGCGATCCTCGCGCGACGCGGGAAAGCCCGTCGCCGGAAGGTGTCGTCGACGTACAACGGCCGGTGTGCTGACCTGACCGGCTAGCTCTGGGCTGGGCTGGCTCATCCTGAACTGCTGCTCCGCGAGTGATCCGCGTGACATGCCATGTTATACGACGAATACAACGCAAAGGGTTCGCCGGAAGGACGATTTTCGCCGAACACCGGTCAGCGTTCGCGGGTCCAAAGCAGGAGCACGCCACAGCCAGAGCTCGTCGCGTTGAACTTGATCGGCGTCGAGGCGCCCCCGGCGTAGAACTCCACCGCGGCATAGTCTCGCGTGTTGTAGCGGCTCAGATCGGGCATCTGGCGCGGATCGTCGTGTGAGCTGTCGAAGACGAGGACGCCATCGAGATACATGGTGACCGGACACTTCTCGGCGCCGGTTCGACACGTGAGAAACGCGGCACCCGCGCCGCATTTGCGGCCCGACGACAGATATTCGCCGCGAATCGAGCCGGCGCCGCTCGCCGAAAAGACGGTGACGCCCGGCACCTGGCCGGCGATCACGTCGATCAAGCGCCGCTCGTTGTTCTTGCGCATCTCGTCTTCGGCGATGAAGTGACCGAAGCCCTGCTTTGCGTCGCTCCTCGAAATCGCGAAGCGCCGGCGAGATGTACTTCTTCTCGGGTGCTTTGACTTGCACCTCATCGAGCTTCGTCGGCAGCTCGGTCAGCACGAACTCCCGGTCGACCTTCGCGCCGTCGGCGATCTCCACCGTATCCATGAGTGGCGCAAACCCGACGTGCCGAACGACGATCGCGTGTCGCCCCGCCGGCAGTTGCCCGAGCTTGAACTCGCCGGCCCAGTTCGCGGTGACGCGCCGATTCAGATCGGGCAGCGAGATCTCGGCGGCCGCGAGCGGGTGGCCGGCCGAATCTCGCAGCACAGTGCCCGAAACCATCGCGGTTTGCGCATGAGTCGCCGACGCGACGATCAATAGCGAAAGCAACAGCCGCACCAAATCGGTTCAGCATGGTCACCCTCTCCTACCGCCTTTCCGCTGCTTCCGTCTCCCGCTCGCCGTTCGCCGCCCCTGCATAGCCTACAGCCCCCGCGCGCGGAGCGCACGGGGGCTGCACGACCCATTGCCGACCTCGGCGACGCCTACTTGGCTGGCGCTGCGCCGCCTGGCGTGTCCTTCGGCGGAATACCGATGACTTTCACACCGGCGCCGCGGGCCACGTCCATCGCGAAGATCACGTCCGCGTACTTCACGTTCGGCGCGCCCTTCACGAAGATCACCTTCTCCGGGCGCGGGTCGTAGATCTCCTTCAAGCGATTGGCGAGGTTACTCGCCGTCTGCTTCTCGCTGTTGATCGCGAACTCTCCACCCGGCAACACCTCGAGCACGATCTGGTTCGAGTTGGCGTTCGCCGGTTGGACCTGCGGGTTCGGATCGGGGAGCTGAATGTCGATCGCCTTTCTCATGGACGGCAGCGCCGCCATGAAGATGATCAGGAGCACGAGGAGCACGTCGATCATGGGCGTGACGTTGATCTCGTTGCTCAGACCAGCGGACCCACCAGTGGACATCGACATTACTTGGCTCCTCCCGGCGGTGTCGCGGGCGCGCCACCGACCGGCGTCACTGCCTTGGTGTCACCCGCGACCGTGGAGATGGTCCCGGGCTTCTGATCGCTGATCATGCCGACCACACGCACGCCGTTCTTCATCGCGATATCCATGGCGTCCAGCACCTTCGAGTACTCGAGGTTCTTGTCCGCCTTGAGGTACATGACGTAGTCGTCGCGCGTCTGATCGACGTAGATGTGCTTGAGCAGCGGACCCACGTCCTCGGGTTTTGGAATCCGCTTCTTGTTCAAGTAGTAGAAGCCATCCTTGTCGATGCCCAGCACCTGGTCGGTCTGGTCGTCTTCCGGATGGTCCTTGATGTTCTGTGCCTGCGGCGGATCGGCCTGAAATCCCGCCAACAGTGCCGGCGTGACCACCATGAAGATGATCAGGAGCACGAGCATGACGTCGATCATCGGCGTCACGTTCGGCGTGGATTGTACGCTTCCGCTGCTCCCGCCCGTGGACATTGCCATTGCGGTTTACCTCCTCAATGGGGGATGTCGATCAGGTCGAGATCGGGCCAGCGCCGCCGGCGGTGTTGAACTCACGCGTGAAGCGCGAACGGCCGAACTCGCCGGAGACACCCTTGATGAGGTAGTCGATCATCTCCTTCGAGACGTACGTCATTTCGGCGGTGAGGTTGTCGATCTTCGTCGTGAAGTAGTTGTACCCCCACACCGCGGGAATGGCGACCAACAGACCGAACGCCGTCGTGATCAGCGCCTCGGCGATGCCACCGCCGATCGCCGCGAGACCGCCCGAGCCCGACGCGGCCATGCCCGTGAACGCATTCACGATACCCATCGTGGTACCGAGCAGTCCGACGAACGGCGCCGTGGCACCGACCGTCGCGAGCACCGCCATGCCGCGCTTCAGGTTCGTGATCTCGAGAAGCATGTTGCGCTCGACCGCGCGCTCCGCCGAGTTGATGTCCGAGACCGTGACCGAGCCGTCGGCGATGAGGGGCTTCACTTCACCGAGCGCGCCGCCGAGAACCAGCGCGACGTGCGACTTCTTGTAGCTCTCCGCCAGGCGGATGGCTTCGGTGAGGTTGTCTTCCTCGAGGAACTGCGAGAATTCCGGCGCGAACTTGATGGTTTCCTTCTGCGCTTTCCGAAGGCCCCACCACTTCTGCACCATGACGGTCAGCGAGTAGATGGACATGACCGCCAGCACGACCACAATGCCTTTGGCGAAGTTGCCCATCTGGTGCCAGAGGCCAAGAAGCGAGAGATCCATACGACGTCGTCTCCTGTGAGAGCTAGGGGCTTACTCGCCCTTGGTGAGTGAGAACTGGAATGGCATCTGCACGAGCTGCTTCACTTTCTTTCCGCCGACTTCCGCCGGATAGAACTTCATGTTCGGCAGCGACGCCTTGACGGCGTTCGTGAACAGCTCGTGCGTCGCCTTGAGAATCTTGAAGGTGCTCATGTCCGCGCGGCCGGTCGTGTCAACGACGAACTGCGCCAGCACCTCGCCCTCGACGTTCGCAGACCGGAGCATGTCCGGATAGCGCGGCGCCTGGTTGCCCGGATACGGCGAGACCTGCTTTTCGACCTGGAACTCGAAATAGGTCTGGTTGTCGTCGATCTTCTGCGGCGTGCCGCCGACGACGCCCTTGGCGATACCGCCCGCCACGCCCTTTCCCGTGAAGTCCTCTTCGTTCGTGACTTTCTTCGAGAGGTCGATGTCGGGGAGCACGTCGGGGATCTTGATCGGAGCCGTCAGCACCTGGAAGCCTTTCGGCGGCGGTGCCTTCATGACGACTTCCGGCGGCGGCTTGGGCTCCTCTTTCGGCGGCGGCGGCTCGTCTTTCTTGACGGTGACGAACTCGACTTTCTCCGCCTTGGGCTTCTCGAGCGCGTTTCCGACGCTGTACGTCGCGTACACCGCACCGGAAATCAGCACTGCGTGAATGATGAAGCTCCAGAGGAATCCGCCCGTCCGCCGTTGCTTGGCGGCTTGCGACTCGATGAGGTTGTCGAACATGTCTCGGTGGCCTGATCGGGTACAGGAAATGGAGCGGGCAAAGTGTCCGGCGTGATAAGCTATTCCCCGCCTTTCGCGGCGGAATACCTCCAGGATTAAGAGTTGGTGAAGCCGAAGTGACTTCTCCCTATCGCCGACAATCCGCTAGCTCTCGGCCGACTCGGGCACTTCGACGACATTCGCGACCGCCTCCGGCGTCGCCGACGCATCGGGCGCCGCGGGCAGCACCACCGTGAAGATGCTGCCGCGTCCGAGTCGCGATTGCACGCTGATCGTCCCACCGTGGGCCTGCACGATCCACTGCGAGATCGCGAGCCCGAGCCCGAAGCCGCCTCGCTCCGACGCGCGCGAACGCGCGCGATCGGCGCGCCAGAAGCGGTCGAACACGTGCGGCAAATCGGCCGTCGAGATTCCAATCCCGGTGTCGCGCACGGTGATGGCGATTTCGTCGTTCGGTCGCCGCACCACCGCCAGCTCGACGCTGCCGCCGCGCGGCGTGTACTTGATCGCGTTCGTCACGAGATTGAGCAACAGCTGGCGAAGGCGCGTGCGATCGCCCATCACCACCGCGTTCTCCAGCGTGCGCAGGGACAGGCCGAGGCCGGCATCCTCCCCGAGAATCACCGCCGTCTCGTACACCTCGCGCACGAGCGGCTCCAGCTCGACCGGCTGCCGGTAGATGTCGAAGCGGCCTTCGTCCGCCCGGGCCAGCGTCAACAGGCTGTCGACGAGATCCGACATGCGCGCCGTCTCTTGCAGCGCCTCCTCGAGCGCGATCATTCGCTCGGCGCGAGGGGTGCTCGGGTGCATCGCCCGCTCGACGTCGGCGCGCAGCACCGTGAGCGGCGTCTTGAGCTCGTGGCTCGCGTCCGCGGTAAACCGGCGCAGCGCCGCGAACGACGTCTCGAGTCGGGTGAGCATCGCGTTCAACGTCAGCGCGAGGCGAACCAGCTCGTCGCCGCTGACCGGATCGGTCGGCAGTCGACGGTGCAAGCTCCGACCGTCGGTGATCGCCTCGACTTCGTTGATCAGCTGGTCGACCGGTCGGAACGTGTTCCCGACGACGACGTACGCGCCGATGATCGACAGCAGGAGCACCACCGGGGCGGCGACCAGGATCGAGCTCGACGCGATCGACGGCAGCAGATCCGGCGCCGACATCGGCAGCCCGACCACCACGCGCGAGATGTTGGGAATGAAGTCCTTGTCGGACGTCGACCCGGTGTCGGCGATGATGAACAGCGTCAACGAATCGTGGCGGACACGCACCCGCGCATCCTCGACGCGCGTTGCGAGATTGGCCGCCACGCGGTGAATCGCGTCCTGGTCCCCCGGTGACAGATCCGCCATCGGCCGCGACACGTACAGCACCTGCTTCTGCGTGGTGAACACCAGGAAATACCCGGGGAGGCTGTCGAGCGCCTTGACCAGATCGCGCGTCGGGCGCGCCACCGGTTGCCCCGTCGTCGTGTCGACGACCATGAGACGACACCCCTTGCGTGCCGCGCCACGCTCCTTGAGCGCCTCCATCTGGTTTTCCACCTCGCACCCCAAGGTGTCCGTCTGAAACTGACGGATGCTGGTCCGGATGGAGGCGGCCTGGCGAAGTGCGGAGTCGTCGATGGTATTTGCGCGGCTGTCGCGCATGACCGACACCACGATGCCGAACACCACGAGCGTCGTCATCAGCAGCGCCGCGTACATCGCGGCGAGGCGCCCGCGCGTCGACATCTAGTCCCCGGCGCCCTTCGAGGCCGCCTCGCGCTTTTTCGCGTCGACCGGCTCGTCCTTGATCATGTAGCCAACGCCGCGGACCGTCGTGATGAGCCGCTTCTGATGCTTCGCGTCGACTTTTTTGCGCAAATGATTGATCACGACGTCCACGATGTTCGTCCCGGGGTCGAAGTGATACCCCCAAGCGTACTCGGTGATCAACGTGCGGCTCATGACGCGTCCAGCGTGCCGCATGAGATACTCGAGGACGGTGTACTCCTTCGGCGTGAGGTCGATGAGGTCGCCGGCGCGCCGGACTTCGCGCGTCGCCTGGTCGAGCACGAGATCGCCGACCGAGAGCGTCGGGGACGCGAGGGCACGCGGTCGGCGGGCGAGCGCCTCGACGCGGGCTAGCAGCTCCTCGAAGGCGAACGGCTTCGTCACGTAGTCGTCGGCGCCCGGCGCGAAGCGCGGTGACCTTGGCGTCGACGGCGTCTTGCGCCGTGAGCACGAGCACCGGCCGCTCGAGGCCGCGCGCTCGAAGCGCGTGCAGCAGCTCGAGCCCGGACTTCCCGGGGAGCCGCATGTCGAGGATGATGAGATCGTACGCCTCCGACGACGCGCGACTCTCGCCTTCTTCGCCGTCGACCACCAGATCGACCGACCAGCGCTGCTCTTCGAGCCCGCGCTTGACGTACTGGCCGACGGTGGGATCGTCCTCGATGACCAGAATCCGCATGCTACAACCTACGCGAGCTCGTGGCCCCCCGGCATTACGCTTTGGTTAGAACTGGCGTCTCGCCCCCCGCCCCGCGGACGCTCGAAACCGTACTCGCGGATCTTCCGATAGAGGGTCTTCGACGAGATGCCAAGGACCTTGGCGGCGTTCCCCTGGTGCCAGTTCGTCTGCGTCAAAACGGCGCCGATGTGCTGGCGCTCCAGCTCCGACAGTGTCACCGAGGCGCCCACCGGCGCCCGTGCCGTCGTCGGCGACGTCGCGAGCGGCAGATCCTGCGCGCGGATCTCCTTCGACCCCGTGCCCCGCGCCAGGAGCACGACGCGCTCGATCACGTTGCGCAGCTCGCGGATGTTGCCCGGCCACGAGAATTCTTGCATCAACGAGATCGCGTCGGGCGCCAACACCGGCGCCGACGCGCCGGCGATGTGCGTGAGGAAGTGCTGCGCGAGCAGCGGTATGTCCACCGCGCGCTCCCTGAGCGGCGGCAGAAGCACGGTCACCGTGTTGAGCCGATACAGGAGATCGTCGCGGAACCGCCCGTCGCGCGCCGCCGCCTCGAGATCGTGATTGCTCGAGGTGACCAGCCGCATCGCGATGTCGACTTTCTGCGTTCCGCCCACGCGGAAGAAGCTGCCGTGCTCCAACGCGCGCGCGAGCTTCGACTGGAGCTTGGAGCTCAGCACTCCCACTTCGTCGATGAACAGCGTGCCGCTCGACGCCAGCTCGATCAGCCCCGCCTTGCGCGACACGGCGCCGCTGAACGCGCCCCGCTCGTGCCCGAACAGCTCGACGTCCAGCACGCTCTCGGCGAACACGGTGCTGTCGGCCTCCACCATCGGCCCCACGCGGCCCGACAGGCGGTGGATCGCGCGCGCGAGCAGCGTCTTGCCGGTGCCCGACTCGCCGGTGATCAGCACCGGCGAATCCGTCGTCACCACGCGCCCGATGAGCGCCAGCACCGCGTGCATCGGCGCGTACTGCGTGATGATCTCCGGCGTCGCGTCCACGCGCGACAGGCGCGCGTGCAGATAGCGGTTCTCGCGCGCGAGCTGGTGCTTCTCCCACGCGCGGCGCACGAGCACGTCGATCTCCGCCATGCGGTACGGCTTCGCCATGTAGTCGTACGCGCCGAGCTTCATCGCCGTGATCGCCGTCTCGACGGTTCCGTTGCCCGTGATGATGATGACCTGCGGCGGATCGGACTCGGCGCGGAGGTGCTTGAGCGTCTCGAGCCCGTCCATCTCGGGCATGATGATGTCGATCAACGCGACGTCGAAGGCCTCGTCGCGAATCGCCTGCAACGCCGAGCGCCCGTCGCCCACGCAGACCACATGGTGCCCGCGGCCGCGGAGAAAGGCACAGAGAATCTGCGCGAGGTTCTCCTCGTCTTCGGCGACGAGAATGCGAATGCGTCCGTTGGCGAAAGGAATCGCTTCGGTCATGCGGCGCTCGCCGGCAACAGGATGCGAAACACGCTGCCCTCGCCCACGACGCTGTCCACCTCGATCCGTCCGCCGTGCTCGGTCACGATCGCGTAGCAGATCGAGAGACCGAGGCCCGTGCCGCGGCTCGGCGGCTTCGTCGTGAAGAAGGGCTCGAAGATTTTCTTGCGGTCGGCGCTGCGAATCCCGTGGCCCTGGTCGACGACCTCCGCGACGGTCATCTCGCCTCGTTCACCCGGCCGCGTTCGGAGCGTGATGATGCCCTTGTCCTCCATCGCGTCGAGGGCATTCAAGAGCAATGACATGAATACCTGCACGAGCTGTTCCTCGTTCGCGAGCACCGGCTTGATCCGCTTGTCCGCCTCGACGCCGACGTCCACGCGGCGAAAGCGCGGGTGGTGCTTCACGAGCCGGAGCGTCTTTTCGATGACGACGTTGACGTCGACCAGGAGCTTCTCCGTCGACTTGGGCCGGCTGAAATCGAGCAGGCCGTCGGTGATGCCCTTGCACCGATGCACTTCCTGCTGAATGAGCGTCAACGAGTCGAGCAGCTCGGCGCTGTCGGTGGCCGGGTTCAGCGTTCCTTCGCGCATCCCGAGCTCGAGACTCTCGGCGCACGCGCCGATGGTCGCGAGCGGATTGTTGATCTCGTGCATCACGCCGGCGGCGAGCGTGCCGATCGCGGCGAGCTTCTCCGCGTGCGCGAAGCGCAGCTCCGCCTGGCGCCACTCGGTGATGTCTTCGCCGATCGTGATGATGTGCGAGACTTCGCTGCCCTCGAGCTCCATCGGGATCTTCGTGATCCGATACGTGCGCTGCTCGCCGAACGCGGTGGACTCGATCGGGAACTGCTGCATCTGGCCCGTCTCGAACACACTCTCGAACTCGGTGCGCAGGAGCTCCGCGGGCTGGCGGTGGAGAATCTCGAAGATGGTGCGGCCGATCGCTTCCTCGCGCGACACGCCCTGAATGCCCGTCTCGCGCTTGTGGTTCCAGGCCTGAATGCGGTAGGCGCGATCGATCACGTAGAGACCGACCGGCAACGAGTCGATGATCTTTTCGGTAAATCGCCGCTGCGCGTCGATCTCGCGCGTGCGCGTCGCCACCTCGGACTCGAGCCGGTTGGCGTATTCCGCGCCGCGCAGCGCAGGCGCGAGCAAGTCGGCGACCGTCGAGACGAAGAGCTGGTCTTCCGACGACATCGTGCGTCCCGGACACACCGACAGCGCGCCGAGCGCATGACGCCCGGCAACCAGTTGGGCGACGACGACGGCCTCTGAGGGCGAGTCGTCGGGCCCGCGAAGCTGGGCTTCCACGACGGCGACCGCCGTGTCGTCTCCCGCGACCATCCAGGCGCGACGAAGTCCGTCCAGACCGCGCAGCCACAGACTCGCGCGCGTACCGTCCAGCTCACTCGCGACGGCCGTCAGGATTCCCGGCATCACCGCGCCGACCGAATCACCGGTTGCCAACGCGGCCGCGATCTCGGCGAAGGCGGTCAGCGAACGCGGGACAGGTTTGGACAAGCGCGGACCAGCGGAAACAGGCAAAACGATCCTCGGGCGCGTCTCGGACTAAGCTAAACGGACAAGATGACCGATGCTCAGGAAAGACGCGCCGGCCTTCCGTTGGCAACGCGTTCGAGTATTGCCTGACGTCCCGCCGAGGAAACCCTTGATTACCAGGAACTTGCCGCATGGCGGCGGGACGCCCGCACACCGCCCCGGTTGACGCTCACCCAGCCGACAGACCCGTTCCTACAGGCGATCGATCGCGGCGAGGATCTCCGAATCCTCACGTCGGTTGCTCGGGTTGTCCTCGATGTGCTCCCAGCGGATCACGCCGTCGCGGTCGATGAGAAAATACGCGCGGTTCGAGTAGAACCGATCCTCGAGCAGCACGCCGTACGATCGCGACACCTCGCGCTTGAAATCGCTCAAGAGGTCGACGTGCATGTTGTATTTTGCCTTATACTCCTTCAACGACCAGGTGTGATCGACGCTGATCGGCAGGATCGTCACGCCCCGGCCGAGGAATTGATCGTGGTGGTCGCGCATCTCGCACAGCTCGGCCGTGCAGGTGCCGGAGAATGCGAGCGGAAAAAATGCCAGCAGCACTGGCCGTCCGCGGAGCGCGGAAAGCGTCACTTTGTCGCCCGATGTCGACGGCAGCGTGAAATCCGGCGCCTGTTGGCCGACGGCGGGAATGGTCTGTGATTCGGTTGCGGTCATCGATCCTGAGCCCCGAGACTCGAGAGGAATGACGAAACTTACTGTGGCTGGCGCCTGTCGCACCGCCGCCCACGTGGCGGCTTTGATCACGTTTCTCGGGTGCGGCGGGGGCGGAACCAGCGGCTCCTCGGTCTCCACGGCTCCGGTTCCGCAGTACCTCCCGGGTGACGTCGAACGAACGAACTTCGCGCCGTCGCTCGGCGTGCATCTCGACTCGATGTCGCGCCATGCGTCGGGAATGTACGTCCAGGAGCTCGCCCAAGGCACCGGCGCCATCGCCCTCCGCGGCCGCAGCGTCATCGTGCGCTACACCGGCTGGCTCGCCGACGGCAAGCAGTTCGACTCGGGCGAGATCACGGTCGGGCTGGGCACGAACAAGACGATTCGCGCGTGGGAGGAAGGCCTCCTGGGCATGCGTGTCGGCGGCCGGCGGCGGCTGGTGGTGCCACCCGCGCTCGGCTACGGCTCCCGCGGCGCGGGCGACACGATTCCGCCGGACGCGGTGCTCGTTTTCGATATGGAGCTCATGTCCGTTCTGTGAGATCATGATGAACCGGCGACACTTCATCGGAGCAGCCGGAGCGGCGGCGCTCGCGAACGGGCGTCTCTTCGCGGAAGCCGCGAATGAACAGGCCGCGGACGGCTACATCACGGACGTCGAGGGCATTCGCGTCGGCCATTTCACGGACACGCGCCGCCCGACCGGCTGCACCGTGATCCTCTATGAGCGCGGTGCCGTCGCGGGCGTGGACGTTCGCGGCTCCGCGCCGGGCACGCGCGAGACGGATCTGCTCAAGCCAACCAATCTCGTCGACCGCGTGAACGCGATCGTGCTGTCGGGTGGCAGCGCCTTCGGGCTCGACACCGCGACCGGCGTGATGCGCTACCTCGAGGAGCACGACGCCGGCTTCGCGACCGCGGCGGGCAAGGTTCCCATCGTTCCGGCGGCGATACTCTACGACCTCGGCGTCGGCGACCCGAAGATTCGTCCGACCGCGGAGTCGGGCTATCAGGCGTGCAAGACCGCGGCATCTGGTCCGGTGGCCGAAGGCAACGTCGGCGCGGGCGCTGGCGCCACCGTCGGCAAGCTGAGCGGAGGCCGGCCGATGAAAGGCGGCATCGGCACGGCGAGCATCAAGCTCACCGAAGGACTCGTCGTCGCCGCGATCGTCGCCGTGAACTGCACGGGCGACGTCATCGATCCGCGAAGTGGAAAGATCGTCGCCGGCGCGCGGACGTCCGACGGCAAGGGATTCCTCGACATCGCGCGAACGCTTCGGTCCGGGCGCGGCGTGACGCTGACCGGCGGGCGAGGCGGCGCGGGCGCGGGCGAGAACACCACGATCGGCGTCGTGGCGACGAACGCGCGTTTCGACAAAACGCAAATGACGAAAGTGGCGGAGATGGCGCACGACGGCCTGGCACGCGCGATCAATCCGGCGCACACGCTCTACGACGGCGACACGCTGTTCGCGCTGTCGACCGGCACGTCGACGGTCTCGGCCAATCTGACGGCGATCGGCGCGCTCGCGGCCGAGGTCGTGACCGACGCGATTCTACGGGCGGTGAAGCGGGCGACGTCGATTCCGGGGTACCCGGCAGTTCGCGATCTCTAGGCGATTGACGGTTTTGGCAACGAGTATCTCGAAATATTGCCGGCGGCGTTGACGGTCGAGCCCGGTCGGTGTTTGATTCTCGACCGCTCCGTTCGAGATATCCACCCGAACCGTCGACGCCGATGTGTGCCCAGATTCTCGATCATTGCATCTGCAAGCCGCGCGACTACAACCCCAACTATCCCCCGGCGGTCGGCAACGGAACGCCGTATACCGTCAGCGAGGGCGAGTCGTTCGCGTCGATCGCGGCGTCGCTGGCGACAAAGTACAGGCTCAGCTCCCAGTCGATGGCGAAGCTGCTCCTCATGCACAATTTCAAGACCGTCTCACCCAATGAGATCAACTTCTACCTCGAGCACAACCTCGGCTGTACGCGGTTGACACGCGATCGAGCCAATTACGTGTTCACTCCGGGGCAAGTGATCTACCTGCCGCCGCTCTCCGCCATCCGGAAAGAGCTTGAGGGAACTGGCGTCTGGTTCGGCATCGGAGCGCAATGGGGCGGAATTCTTGTGGGCGGTGCCCAGAGAACGTTTGCCTACATGGTCTCGATCGAGGCGCCGCTCCAGCGGAATTTCATCCTCGAGATTGGCCCGACCGGCAAGGGAATGGATCAACTCAACCGACTCGGCGTGGGAGTCGGAGGCGGCGTCGGCGCCGTCGTGGTGATTGTCACGTCGCTATTTGGCGACCCGACCAGTGAATTGGATGGGCTTCCGGTCGGCGGCGACAAGCCGGAGATCACGGTCAGTCTGGGCGAGCGATGGGACTCGGTCTTGAAAACCGCCGTGGACTCTTTGGGAAAATCGAAGCGCCTCACGCGCATCGCGGAGTTCATGTCCAAAGCCAAGGCACTCGCGAGCCGCTACCCGAAGTTCGAGAAGTACCTCAAGCCGGCGCAGATTGAGGCGTTGGCAAACGGAGTCAAGGACATAGCGTTCAGCGGGGCGCTGGGAATGAAGACCGACGGCGAGGAACCCGAAGTGAAGATCCTTCCCCTGCCGATCAGCGCCAGCGTCGAGCTCTCGATCTCGGTGAACTGGGGCTACTGTCAAGCATCGAACTACAAGGACACTACGGGAATCCTGTGGAAGCGCCCGATGAGGGCCGCGCGCCCGAAGAGTCGCGGCGATTGATTGCCGTCGCGCTCGCGATCTCGACCATTTGCCCGAATCGTCTCTTTCTCCGCAGTCCTGCTGGCCATCCACCGTCGAATGGAATAGCGTTCTCTCATGCGCACGCGCATGGGAGCCACGCTCCTCGCGTCAGCCAAGGCAGCGGCACTGATCGGTATCGCCCTCGCGTCGACGATTCCGCGCGCGTCGCTCGGCGCTCAATCGGTTGGGACTGCCGTCGTCGTCGGAACTGGTGACGGACGAACGGGCATCTTTCTGCCGCTGGTCCAGGTTCGAATCGACGCGCTCAACCTTTCGCGGATCACCGATTCGCTGGGGCGCACCACGTTCAGCGGCATTCGGCCCGGCAAGTACACGATCGAGGCGCGACGCCTCGGCTACGAGCCGCTGAGCGCGCCGATTCTGGTGCGGACCGAAGACAGCCTCGAGGTGGTGCTGTTGATGAACGCGGCGACGACGCAGCTCGATACGATGCGCGTGTCGGCGGCGGCGATTCCCCTCCCACTTCGCGAGTTCGAGCGACATCGGAGCCGCGGCTTCGGGCAGTTCGTGACGGAAGCGCAGATCGACTCGATGCCGGGTGCGTCGCTCACGGCGGTCGTCGAGTCGAAGGTCCGGGGACTGACCGTGGTTGGGAAAGGCGGTGCCGCGATCCATCTCATGAGCACGCGACCGGCGACCGAGCACGCTCTGATCAGCCCTGGAGGTGTCTTCGCGTGTTGGCCGACTGTCTACCTCGATGGATTGCAGTTGCTGGACGACACGGGGAACGGCCCGGATCTCAGCATCATCACCGTAGCGGCGATCGGCGGCATCGAGTACTACTCGCCGTCCGAGGTCCCTGTTGAATACAAGTCGTCCGGGGGAATACAGGGCCGACTCTCGGGAACTGGCGGCACTCTACAAGCCGTCGGAGCGTCCGCCTCGCCTTCCTGCGGTGTGGTCCTCATTTGGACGCGTCCCTGAGCTGAAGCCGGTGAATCGGTAAGCCCGCGTGACGGCGCGATATGTATCATTCTCGCTGTTGGCGGTTGTCGCTTCTGACTCGCCAGGCGGATCTCCACTCATTGCGATACACATCACCGTGACGCGACTCGAGGCCTCGATTGCCTGGCGATACCTGCGAAGTCGTCGCGGGTCCAACTTTCTCTCGTTCATCAGCGTCGTCGCGATGCTCGGGGTGACCGTGGCGGTGGCCGCCCTGGTCCTGATCATCGGCGTGATGAACGGACTGCAGACGGACCTTCGTGACAAGATTCTGATCGGCAGTCCAGATATTCGGGTTCTTCCATGGAACCAGGATCTCGTTCTTGGCGGAGACTGGCACGCACTGATGCGCACGGTCGCGCGACAGAAGGGCGTCGTGGCGGTTGCCCCGTTCGTCACGACACAGGCGCTCGTGCAGGTCGCGCGACATCCCTACCGCGATGGCGCGTACATCGAGGGCATCGAGCCCGACGGTCCGAACGTTCAGCGCACGACGGCGATCCGATCGCATGCGATCGCGGGCGACTTCACCTTCGCGACGACTGACGGAAAGCACCGCGGAGCGGTTCTCGGCTCCAAGCTCGCGAAACGCCTGAACGCGACGCCCGGGGTGGACTCCATCGTGGTGTTGACGACGAATCCAAACAAGTCCGATCCCATCACGGGGTATCCCGTTCCGGTCAGCCTCACGCTGCCGGTGACAGGCATCTTCGAGACCGGGATGTACGAGTACGACTATGCCTATGTCTTCGTGGCGCTGGACGTGGCGCAGGAGTTGTCGCAGCTCGGCAGCGCGGTGACCGGGCTCGAGGTCAGGACCCCGAGCCGCTTGGATGCGCCGCAGGTGGCCCAGATTCTCGCCGACACGACGGCCCTGAGCATCGTGGACTGGAGACAACAAAACGTCACGCTCTTCAATGCGCTTCAGCTCGAGAAGCTGGGAATGAGCCTCATTCTCTTCCTGATCGTTCTCGTCGCGGCGTTCAACATCGTCAGCACGCTCGTGATGGTCGTTGCGGACAAGACGCGCGAGATCGGGATTCTTCGCGCGATGGGAATGCGAGCGCGCTCGATCTGGCAGGTCTTCTTTCTTCAAGGGCTCGTCATCGGCGGCGCCGGCACCGTGGTGGGGACCGTGATCGGACTCGCCGCGTCATTCCTGGTCGGCCACAGCAAGTTGATCGCGCTGGATCCCTCGATCTACTCCATCGACCACCTGCCGGTGTCGACGATCCCGTCCGACGTCGGCGTCATCGTGCTCGCCGGCGTCAGCATCGCGGCCTTGGCGACGATCTATCCGGCGCGGCGGGCGGCGCGCCTCTACCCCGTCGAAGCCATTCGACACGAATAGACCGCGTGGCGGCCTCAGGCCGCCAGGAAGTCGCGGATCAGTGCCGCGATCTCCGCCGCGTGAGTTTCGAGCGCGAAGTGGCCGGTGTCGAAGAACTGGACCTTGGCGCCAGGAATGTCGCGCTTGAACGCCTCGGCGCCGGCCGGCAGAAAGAACGGATCGTTCTTTCCCCACGCGGCGAGCAACGGTGGCTTGTGCGTCCGGAAGTAGTCCTGGAACGCGGGGTACATCGCGACGTTGCTCTTGTAATCGCCCAACAAATCCAACTGAATGTCGTCCGTGCCGGGTCGAGCCAAGTAGAAATTGTCGAGCGAATAGCCGTCCGGAGAGACCGCCGTCACGTCGGGCACGCCTTGCGTGTACTGCCAGCGCGTCGTCTCGGGCGCGAGGAACTTGCGGAGCGCCTTTCGGTTCGCCGGCGACGGATCTTGCCAGTACGCGCGAACCGGATTCCAGCCCTCGCTCAATCCTTCCTCGTACGCGTTGCCGTTCTGCGAGACGATCGCCGTCACCCGATCCGGATGCTGAACGGCGAGCCGGAAGCCGACCGGCGCGCCGTAGTCGAACACATAGAGGGCAAAGCGCTCGAGGCCGATCACCTCGGTGAAGCGGGCGATGACGTTCGCGATGTTCTCGAACGTATAGGTGAACGCGCTCCGGGCCGGCATGTCCGACTGCCCGAACGCCGGAAAGTCGGGCGCGATGAGGTGAAATCGGTCGCCGAGCTTCGGGATGAGATCGCGAAACATGTGACCGGCCGTCGGAAAGCCGTGCAAGAGCAACAGTGGTGGCGCGCCCTTCCGTCCGGACTCACGATAGAAGATCGCGAGACCGTCGACATCCGCCTTTCGATAGGTGACCGTACTCATGGGAATCGAGGAGCGTGGAATGCGTGAGCCACAGACGACCGCCGATCGGCTGGCCGCCTATTCAGATGCCGTGTTCGCGGTGATCGTGACCATCATGGTCCTCGAGCTCAAAGCGCCCCGACGAGTCGGCATTCTCGTCGCTCGTGCCACTGTGGCCTACCGCCGTCAGCTATGCGGTGAGCTATCTGTTCATCGCGATCATCTGGATCAACCATGACTACCTCATGCGGCTCGTCGGCGCTCCGACGCTGCGGCTGATCTGGATCAACTTCGTCCATCTGTTCCTGGTCTCACTGCTGCCATTCGCCACTGCATGGATCGCGCGCACGCGCCTCGCGGCATCTCCCGTCGCGGCGTACGCGGGACTGTTCGTCTGCATCGACGTCGCGTACAACGTCTTCGAGCGCGAGGTCCTGACGCATGCGATTCCGCGGACGTTCCGGCGCGCACGCGAGCGATGGCCCGACGCAGGTCCCTCGTCGTGCTCGCGACCTTCGCGATCGCCGGGCTGGTCGCGTTCGTCGCGCCCCGCATCGCATTCGCGCTGATCTGTTGCGCGCTGCTGCTCCATTTGCGACCCGACGCCTCACCCGGTGGGCGATGATGGTCTAGAGATCGACCACGACGTCGCGCGTGGGTTGTGAGCAGCACACCAGCAGGTTGCCGTCGGCCGGCGTTTCGAGCGGCTCCGGCCCATAGACGACATCGCCGGAGACCAAGCCGCTCTCACACGTGTGACACACCCCAGTCCGGCACGACCACCGAACGGGAACGTCGCACGCCTCGGCAAGCTCCAGAATACTCTGATAGGCCGACGTCTTCCAATGCGCCACGATGCCGCTCCGCGCGAACGACACCAGCGGACCGGTGTTGGCGTCGTCCTTGGGCACGTGCGGCGCTCGCACCGCCGCGCCGACGACTCCGGGTGTGATCGACTCGCTGCCGTTGAAGAGCTCGACGTGAATTCGCTCCGGCGCGATGCCAACGGTCGCGAGTGCCGCCTTCATGTCCGCCATGAAGCGCGTCGGGCCGCAGAGATAGACATCCGCCTCTCGCGGAAGGCGAACCTCGTCGAACACCGATCGCGACAGGTGACCGCTCGCGTCGAAGTCAGCCCCCGCTCTGTCGCGCGCGCCCGGCCTGCTGAAGCACACATAGCTGCGCCCGCGCGCGAGCGCGCGCATGAGGCCGCGAACCTCGTCGGCGAACGGATGATGCTGCCCATCGCGGTCCGCCTGAAGCCACAACACAGGCCGAGTCGAGCGATCGGCGGAGAGCGCGTGCAACATCGCAAGCACGGGCGTCTCCCCGATGCCGGCGCTGAGCAGCACCACCGGCCCGTCGCCGGACTGCAGGACAAAGCTTCCGCGCGGCGCACTGACGTCGAGCGCGTCGCCCACGCGAACGTGGTCCCGCAGATAGGTGCCAGCCGCTCCGTTCGGCTCGACCTTCACGCTGATGCGATAGCGCTCCGTCGAGACAGGCCCCGAGAGCGAGTAGCTCCGAAAGAGTGGCGGCGCATCGGGCTTCGGCCCAAGGCGCAACACGACGTACTGGCCTGGCAACGCCGCCGGCAGCGGCTGGTGGTCCTTGCTCTCGAGCGTCAGCGAGAGAACGTCCTCGGAGTCGTGACTGATCCCTGTGACCGCGAGCGCGCGAAACCCCGGTGCCGCCGGATGCGCGGCCGGCGCGAGCGCGAGACCGGCGTTCCCGCTTCCCTGGCCCGTCTTCTGACTCGCGAGCAACGACTCGAACGACGAACGCCATCCAGGCGACAGCGCCTTGATCCGCAGCGCGCGCTCCAGTTGGTCATGCGCATGATTTGGCGAATAGAGGAGCGCGTTGATCTCGGCGACGGTCATCCGTTCGTCCGCCTCTCCCTCCTTCACGATGGCGTCGCCGGCGCCGACCTCCCCTTCCTGCAGCACGCGGAAGTAGAACCCGGGCCGGCCGCTCGACGTCAGCATCGCCGGCATCCGTGGCTCGTTCATCCGGATCCCGACGCGGTAGCAGGTCACGCGCGGTTGAGTAACCTCGAATACCGCGCTGCCGATCTGATAGCGGTCGCCGATGCACACGACATCGTCCGGCAATCCCTCGATCGTGAAGTTCTCGCTGAACTGTCCGTGGACGAAATCGGTCCGTTTCAGCTGGTCCTGCCAATAGCGATACGATTCGATCTGGTAGACGAAGACGGCGCGCTGCTCGCCGCCGTGACCGGCCAGGTCGCCCTGACCGTCTCCCTCGACATTCAACCGGCCGACACGACAACGTCCACGCGCGGGAGCTTTCGAGATCCCGGTGTGCACGGTGCGCCCCTTCCACGCGATGTCGCGCGGCAGGCCGACGTTCACCGACAGCAGTCGAGCCATCGTGCTGTGGCAGCCGGCTCTAGTCGGATTTCTGCAGCACGTTCGGCGCGACGTCGCCCTCGCGGAAGTAGGCCACCGGGTAGCGCCCCGGCTCGAAGAGCAGCACGACGTCTTCGCTGTCAGCGATCCACGCGCCGCCGAAACGCACGCGCATGCGCCGGCGAAGCGGCTCGACATACGACAGTCTCTTGGGCAACGGGTCGGGCACGAGAAACCGGCCGATCGCGCCCGGTGCAAGCGGGCCTTGTTGCCAGGAGAGCCCCATTGCTCGCTTCTCCAGTTGAGGCTGACTACGAACGATCGCGCGGCCGGATGGTTGAACTCGACGCGCGCGCCGCACACGCGGCGCGCTACGCTGCACCCCGCGCGCCACGACCGACGCGATCGATGTCGGCGGTGGCAAGACGGAGTGACGTTCACAACCATGCGCGCCAATGCCCGTGCGGAGGCCGGTTCGTATGCGTTTGTCCCTTGGTGCCCAGCGAACGCGTTTTACGTGGGTTAGGCTAGCGGAACAGGCGACGAGGCTACGATCGACACGACGGGCGCCGAATGGAACGGCGGCACAACCGCATCATTGAAGCTTTTAGTGTCGGACGGTCGACTCGGGGTTTGACCGCGGCTCGTGGATCGCCTTATCGTCACGGTCCGAGTCGACGTCGGCGGCGGCCGATCCCCGAGAGACCAGATCGAGCCCTCGCGGTTGACCTATCCAGCTTGAGCGGCGCTGCTCAAGAAAGTGTTTCATTTTCGGATTCTTGGAGACAGCGCCATGGGACTGACGGACGTGGAAGCATGGGACAGTTCGAATCTTCTCGCAGGAACGATCACAGGCGAATCGTCCAGAACTGGAGAGAATGAGTACGGGCTCAGAGCCTACAAGAATTCCTTCTACAAGAAACTACAAACCGTCGCGAAGCGGGAGAGGTGGTCAACATTCGCCTGCGCCGAGGTCAACGCCGCCTACCTATTGACTGTGGGTCGCGACGCGAAAGTGAAGGACGTTCGAATCAGGAAAGCCGTCGACGGCAATCTGCTGAAGGACCCGTGCAAGAACTGCAGCCAGTGGTTGGAACTGACCGATACACCCCGCGTCTACAAGATTCGGGCGACATTTCTGCCGTCTGAGGCGAACGAAGGCGAAAGCCGTGTGCCCAAGAATGGGGGGGCCGGCGCTGACCCGTTCCCCGCACTCCCGACGTCGACTTCGGGCAGCAAGTAGCGTGGCCGATGGCGGTGAGCGCGTCGCCCTGAGCCGCTGGCCGCGTTGAACTAGCGTTCAATACAGCTCCGCGGTACATTGAACGCGTGGTCAATACGCGGCTCCGCCGCTGCGCCCCCGCCTCTCCCGAGCATGCCCGGAACAAAAATCGCCGAAGCCCTCCGTCGCGAGCAGATCATCGCGGCCGCGTACGATCTCGCTATTCGCGGCGGCCTCCGCGCCGTGACGATCCGCGACGTGGCGCGGAAAGGCGAAATCAGTACCGGCCTGGTGATCTTCCATTTCGGAACGAAGGACGGGCTCGTCCTCGCACTGCTCGACTCGGTGCTCGCGCGCACGACGACCCTCTCGGTCGGCCCCGACATCGCCGGCATTCCCGATCCCTTGGACCGGCTCGTCGCGCTCCTCCGGCAGGAGATGAGTCGCCTGGCGACCGAGCCAAAGCGGAACCGGCTCTTCTTCGAGTTCTGGACTGAAGGAATGTGGAACCGCGCCATCCGCGTTCGCATGCAACGCGAGCTCGATCGGTATCGCGAAGCGTTCCGGCCAATGGCCGATGCGGTGATCGCCGCCGATCCCGATCGATTTGCGGGCATTACCCCAGCCGATCTCGCCGCGGTCGCGGTGAGCTTCATCAAGGGCTGCGCCGTTCAGTCGATGGTCGAGCCGCATCTCGATACCGCCGGATTTCTCCGGGCCGCGGAGACGCTGCTTGCGGCTCCATCCCTCGCCCGGAATGCTGATGACGTCCTCGCGTAGACGGACGTCGGACAGCCCCTTGCAGCTCCCATCGGCGACTCAGGTGGCGCGGCTCATCGGTCGCGCCGCCCGGCTGCGCTGTCCGCACTGCGGCAATGGCGCCGTGATGCGATGGAGCGGCGCTGTTCACCGCCGCTGCCGTAGCTGCAATTTCCGCTTTGAGCGCAGCGACGAGAGCTACTTCTCGGGCGCGATGTTCTTCGGGTTGATCATGGGCGAGTTCGTCTTCGGGATCGTCCTCGCGATCATCGTCGTCGCGATGTGGCCGCGCGTGCCGTGGGACACGATGATGTGGGCGGTGCCGATCGGCATGCTGCTCGTCATGGTAGTCCTGATCCCCGCGTCGCGTGCCGTGTGGCTGACCGTGGACGTGCTCGTGCGGCCCGTGCAGCCGAGTGAGTTGCTCGACTAGCACTCTATGCTCGTCCCAAAGCTGGTCTCGACGCTGCAGGGTTACACGCGAGCGCAATTCGGTCGCGATCTCGCTGCCGGTGTCATCGTCGGCATCGTGGCGATTCCCCTGGCGATCGCGTTCGCGATCGCGAGTGGCGTTACCCCGGGTCGCGGGCTGTGGACGGCGATCGTCGCCGGCTTTCTCATCTCCTCGCTCGGCGGTTCGCGTGTGCAGATCGGCGGTCCGACCGGCGCGTTCGTCGTCATCGTTTACGGCATCGTCCAGAAGTACGGCGTCGACGGGTTATCGGTCGCCACGTTCATGGCCGGTGTGCTCCTCGTGGTCATGGGCGTCGCGAAGCTGGGGTCCGCGATCAGGTTCATTCCGCATCCGGTGATCACGGGATTCACGAGCGGCATCGCCGTGATCATTTTCTCGAGTCAGGTCAAGGATCTCCTCGGATTGCGCATGGGGGCTGTCCCCGCGGACTTTCTGACGAAGTGGGGCGCCTTCGCCGCGAACGCGTCGAGCGTGACGCCCGCAACCGTTGGCGTCGCGGGCCTCTCGCTACTGATCCTCGTGGCGTGGCCGAAGGTCAGTCAGCGGATTCCGGCGCCGTTCGTCGCGCTGGTGCTGGGGACCGTGGTCGCGAACGTGGCTCATCTCCCCATCGAGACGATCGGTAGCCACTTCGGACCGCTCAATCCGTCGGTGCCACACCCGCAGCTGCCGCACTTGACGCTCAACCAGGTGACCGGACTCGTGGGCCCAGCGTTCACCATCGCGATGCTCGCCGCGATCGAGTCGCTCCTCTCGGCCGTCGTGGCGGACGGAATGATCGGCGGGAAACACCGATCGAACATGGAGCTCGTCGCACAGGGGATCGCGAACATCGCCTCGCCGATGTTCGGTGGCATTCCGGCGACGGGCGCGATCGCGCGGACGGCGACGAACATCAAGCACGGAGGTCGAACGCCGATCGCCGGCATCACCCACGCGGTGACGCTGCTGCTGGTCACGCTCTTCTTCGGCCAGTACGCCGCGCGGATTCCGCTTGCCGTCCTGGCGGCGATTCTCGTCGTGGTCGCGTATCACATGAGCGAATGGCGCACCTTTCGGACGGAGCTGCGCGCCCCCAAGAGCGACGTCGCCGTGCTCCTGACCACGTTCAGTCTCACTGTGCTCGTCGACCTCACCGTGGCGATCGCGGTCGGCATGGTGCTCGCGGCCTTTCTGTTCATTCGCCGCATGGCGAGCGTGACCAACTTCAACATCGTATCCGGCGGGGTTGACGACGATCTGTCGCTCGAGCCGGCCGAGGCATGGCGGAGGCTCGTGCCCGCGGGAGTGAGCGTGTTCGAGATCAACGGACCGTTTTTCTTCGGCGCGGTCGAAACCTTTCGCGAGACGCTCGATGGCATTGGGGCGCACCCACGCGTGCTCATCATCCGCATGCGCGACGTGCACGCACTCGATTCGACCGGGATGCACGCGCTGCGCGACGTGGTGCGACGAAGCCGGCGCGGCGGGGCCGAGGTCATCCTGGCCGATGTCCAGCCGCAGCCGCGTGCCGCACTGGAGGCGGCGGGGGCGCTCGGCGAGATCGGCATGGCGAACGTCGTCGTGGACATCGACGACGCCCTCGCGCGCGCCTACGAGCTCACCTTGACGAGCGCGCGATGACGGAACCGGCGGAATGCTGGTGCTACGTAGTCGAGTGGCCAGCGGCCGACGAGGCGAAACACGAGGCAACGGCCATTACTTTCGCGTGTGCGTGAATTCGGACACCATCCGATACCCAACCCTCCAATCGGTGATCCAACGACCACGCGGAGACTGCCTGATGCTCAGACCGCCGTTCTCGCAGAATTACAGCCTTTTACGTTGCAGTGCATACGTTGCAACGGTTTTCGTAACTCTATGGAGCGTATCGGGATCGAACCGATGACCTCCTGGTTGCAAACCAGGCGCTCTCCCAGCTGAGCTAACGCCCCGGGCTTCCCTCACCCGCGAGCTTCTAATCTACCAACGGCCCGAACCTCGTGGAACGGGTTGTGAACGACGATGACCGTGGGAGACGCACTCTCGGGAGGCACACTGTGGGCACTGACACGAACACGGCGACGCGACATCTGACCATCCGGTGCCAGTTCTGCGAGACGTGGAATCGCGTCGACGCCGCGCGCGCCGCCGATCGGCCGAAGTGCGGCAAATGCGCGAAGCCGATGCTGCTCGACCGCCCGATCTACCTGAACGACGACACGTTCACGCGCACGATCGAAGGCAGTGACGTCCCTGTGCTCGTCGACTTCTACGCCGACTGGTGCGGGCCGTGCAAGATGATGGCGCCCTACGTCGACGATCTCGCGCGCGAGAAACAGGGCGTGGCCCTCGTCGCGAAGCTCGATACGGATCGCGCCCAACGCGTCGCGGGCAGCTTCGACATCCGCGGCATTCCCACGAGCATCGTATTCAAAAACGGGAAAGAGGTCGCGCGCCAAACAGGTGCAGTGCCGAAGAAGATTCTCGAGGAGCTGATCGCGAAGGCGCTTTAATCCCGAAGAGCACCGCGCGGATGGGCGGCAGACGATATCTGGCGTTCGAGTCTCACGCCTCTCGCCTTGAAGCTGCGCTCGAGGTAAGAGACAACAGCGAAGGGGGTCGGCTCGGTGCCGACCCCCTGTCCGTCTCACCACTGCCGGCGTCCCGCTATTCGTGCGCCGGCAATGGCTCCATCGTCTCCGGATTCACCGGGACCTGCACCTCGTCGCGATAGCGCGACGACAACAGCGTCACGCGCATGCGCGGGAACGCGTTCATGAACGCGATGTAGCACATGCCCCACGTGCCGGCGTACAGCAGCAAGCACCCGATCTGCCAGATGCCGAACGGCAGCGTCTTCGCCTCACCCATCGTCGACGGGAAGACCTCGATGAAGCGCATCAGCCACATGCCCAGGAGGCTCGAGCCGGCGAACAGGAGCAGCGTCGGCTTGAACACCTTCGCCGACCTCGCCAAGAGGCCGAAGAACGGAACGAAGAACACCAGGATCACCGACGACACCGTCACCCACGTCCACGGCGGGCTCAGTCGGAGCCCCATGAAGAAGGTCTCGTCCCCCAAGTTGCCGTACCAGATCACGAGGTACTGGCCGAACGTGAGGTAGCCCCAGAACGCGGTGAAGGCGAAGCAGAGCTTTCCGATGTCGTGGAAGTGCGTCTCCGTGATCAATCCGTTGGCGCCGTCGAGCAGGGAGTTCCACCCGTGTACGATGAACGCGAACAGCGTGAGCGAGCACAGCCAGCCGCCCATGAAGAACCACCAGCTGTAGAGCGTGCTCTGGAAGTGGAACGAGAGCCCCATCGAGAGATCCCACGCGAGCACCGACCAGCCCCAGCCGAAGGCGATCACCGTGAACACGGCGATCTTGCCCTGAATCGAGTGCGTCGAATGAATCTCGCGGCGCTCTTCGCCGAACCCCTCCCGCATGCGCGCGCGAAGTCCGGCCGCCCAGCCCGCGCCCCACTCGGGCACGCGGCCCACGTCGAGCCGGAGCGAGAGATAGACGAACCACAACGCGAGCGCGACGAAGATCGCGAGGACACCCAGGTCGCGAGTGATGACGAACGCCGGATTGAAGTACGTCGCCTTCTCCGGATTCGGCGCCGCGGCGTGGCCCCACGGGAAGACGTAGCGCCGGCCCGCGATGAACGTCAGCGCGAGAAAGACGAACGACACCGGCAGGAACGCGACGTAGCCTTCCATGAACCGGATGACCGAACGCGACCAGCGCGCCGTCGTGATGCGCTGCACGACGACGAACGTGGCGCCGCCCGCCGACATCACGGTGAAGAACAGCCAGTTCGCGTGGAACGCGCTCCACGTCTCTTCCGGATTCACGAACACGCCGATCAGGAAGATGATCGCCCCGATGACGAGCGACGCGAGCGTCGCCGTCTTCAGCGATTTCGGAATCTCTTTGCTCGACGCGGCGAGCACCTCGGTCGGCGTCGGCGTCGTGACGGGATTGAGGCTCACGGTTGGTGCTCCGGCGGCTTCGTCTTCGGTTCAGTCGGCGGCTTCTTGCTCGTATCCGCCGCGGTCGGCGGCGCCTTGCTGGTGTCGGCGGAGGGCGCCACACCAGTCACGCCAGGACGGTAGAACGGCGACGGCCGCGTCGGACCCATCGTCGACGCGCCGGGCACGAGCGGACCCGTTTCGCCAGGACGTCCGTGGGAGGTGTCCGCGGGAATCGAGTTCTTGCCCTGCAGCGACCGCAAATAGTTCACGATGTCCCAGCGATCGGACTCCTCGATGCGGTTGTACGTCGGCATCAGGCCGCGACCGTTGCGCATGATGCCGAAGATGTAGCCGTCGGTGTAGCCCGCGGCCGCGTTCGCGGCGCCGCCGATCGCCGGCGGAAAGAGACCGTACTTCAGGACGACGCCGTTGCCGGCGCCACTCGGGCCGTGGCAGACCGCGCAGTTGATCTGGTACTGAATGCGGCCGCGATTCACCGACGCTTGATCGGCCGGAATCGGATTCGGAATCGACGCCATCGCGCTCACCGCCTGCGGCGTGGGCGCTCGATCGTAGATGAACCCCGGCGCGGCGCTGCCCGTGATCGGCACCGACGACTGCGGATTGCCGCGAAACGCGATGGTGTCCGACGGCGTCTCCCACGGATCGATCTTCGGCTGCCGCTTGAAGTCGGTGAACCAGGAGCAGCCGGTCAGGGAAAGCGCCATGACGAGCGCCAGCCCTCTCGTTCCACGTTTCCCGCGATCAGCGCTCACGTCGAACCTCCTCGGCGCCGTGCTTCTTGAGGATGCCTTCGACCATGCTGACTTCATCGGGCTCGGTGTCGACGAAAACGCCGTAGTGTCCGCCGCTGAAGCGCGCGTCGTAGCCGACGGTCATCGTGAGCCGCGGGATGTGCGACAGCCCGAACATCGCGAACACCGTCGCGAGGCCGCCGATGAGCACCATCACCTCGAATCCCAGAATCGTGAACGGCACCCACGTCGCGATGGCCTTGCCGCCGACGACGATCGGCCAATAGTCGGAGATCCACACCGGAATCCAGTAGCCGAACGTGACGCCCGCGAGCCCGAACAGCAGCGTGAAGATTCGCACCTTGCTCGGCGGATGCTTCATCGCGTGCTCGAACTCGTGGCGCGGCGTCGGCGTGAACACCGTGATGTCGCCAGTCTTCTGCTTCTTGAGATCTTCGATCGCGTGCACTGCCGCGTCGATCTCGTGGAATGCTCCCATCACGCCAGGCATCAGTGGGCCACTCCTGTGTCGTCGGGATAGACCGTGCCCGCGGTCAGCTCGTGATCGATCTCCCGGTCCGGATGTCTCAAGCGCGGTGGAATGAGCTCCTTGATCTCGGACATCGCCATCACGGGCAGCTGCCGGATGAACAGCAGGAACCACATGAAGAACCAGCCGAAGCTGCCGAGCAGAATGCCGAGGTCCACCCACGTCGGCCGGTAGGTCCCCCACTGCCACGGCTCGAATTCGTGCGACAGCGACGGCACCACGATCACGAACCGCTCGAACCACATCCCGAGGTTGATGAACAGCGACAGGATGAAGAGCCAGCTCGGATTGCGCCGCAGCTTCTGCGAGAACAGCGACAGGGGCAGGATCATGTTGCAGAGGAGCATGATCCACGCGGCCCACGCCCACTGGCCGAACACGCGGTTCCAGAAGTAGTCCTGCTCGAAGCGGTTGCCGCTCATCCACGCGACCTGGAACTCGGTCAGGTACGCGAGCCCCACGACCATCGACGTGAACAGGCAAAGCTTTGACGCGGCGTCGAGGTCGTTGAGCGTGATGTAGTGCTCGAGCTTGAAGAACTTGCGGAGCGGGATGGCGATGGTGAACACCATGCCGATCCCGGAGAAGATCGCGCCCGCGACGAAGTAGGGCGGGAAGATCGTCGCGTGCCAGCCCGGCGACAGCGCCATCGCGAAGTCGAACGACACGACGGAGTGCACCGAGAGCACCAGCGGTGTGGCGAACGCGGCGAGGAACAGATACGCGCGCGTGAAGTGCCGCCACTCACGGTCCGAGTTTCGCCAGCCGAGCGCGAGCATCGCGAGAATCGCCTTGCGCATCGGATTCTTTTCCCGGTCGCGCAGCACGGCGATGTCGGGAATCAGGCCGATGTAGAGGAACGTGCTCGAGATCGTGAGGTACGTGAGGATCGCGAAGACGTCCCACACCAGCGGGCTCTTGGGATTCGGCCAGATGAGCCGCCAGTTCGGATATGGAATCAGGTAGAAGAACTTCCACGGCCGGCCGAGGTGCAGGATCGGGAACAGGCCGGCCGTCATGACCGCGAACACCGTCATCGCTTCCGACACCCGATAGATGCTCGTGCGGAAGCCGGCGCGGAACAGATAGAGAATGGCCGAGATCAGCGTGCCCGCGTGACCGATGCCGACCCAGAACACGAAGGTGATGATGTAGACGCCCCACATCACCGGCGGCTGGTAGCCCGCGGCGCCAAGACCCTCGTGGATTTGATACGTCCACGTGCTGGCGCCGATGAGCATGCACAGAATCGCGATGCTCAGCGCGGCGAACCATCCCAGCGACGGCTTGAGCGTGCCGCCGATTTCCTTGTCGACCTGCTCGTAATCCCGAATGGCCGGGAAGCGGACCGCCGCGCTCGGAACGTTCGGGCGATGTGAAGGCGATGCCATCGTAGCCACGGCCGCCCTCCTATACCCGCGACGCCGTCGGGGCGCCGGCCGGATGGTTGACCTTCTTCAGATAGACCACCGCGCTGAAAGTGTTGAGCTCTTCGAACACGTGGTACGCGCGCTTGTCCTGCGTCGCCGGCGTGACGCTCCAGCTCGAGTCGGCCGCGTCACCGAACGTGATCGCGCGCGACGGACAGCCCTGCGCGCACGCCGTCGTGAACTCGTCGGGCCTGAGCTCGCGATGCTCGAGCGCCGCGCGGTTCTCCGCCTCACGAATGCGCTGCACGCAGAAGCTGCACTTCTCCATGACGCCTTTGCCGCGGACGGTGACGTCCGGGTTGAGCTGCCACTCGAGCGGCTCGGGGAACGCGTACTGCTTGCGATCCACCTCACCATACCCGAACCAGTTGAAATAGCGCACTTTGTACGGGCAGTTGTTCGAGCAGTAGCGCGTGCCGACGCAGCGGTTGTAGACCTGCACGTTCAAGCCGTCCGGCGCGTGGTAGGTCGCGTACACCGGGCACACCGGCTCGCACGGCGCGTTGCCGCACTGCTGGCACAGCATCGGCACGAACCGCGTCTCGAACGCCTCGCCGAACTGGCCGTCGGGATTCCCCTCGAAGTAGCGCTCGAGACGAATCCACGCCATCTCGCGGCCGCGCTCGATGTTGAAGCCGGGGCGCGGATCCGCGAAGTACGACGCATTCTGCCAGAACGCGCCCACCGTCGGAATGTTGTTCTCGGCGTAACAGGCCGTGACGCACGCCGAACATCCGGTGCAACGGGCGAGATCGACCGTCATCGCCCACCGGCGCTTCGTCATCCCGAGCGGATTGGCGGGATTGTACATGCCCTTGAACGTGCCCTGATCCTCCGCCGACGGAGCACCGAGCACGCCCTGCGCGTCCGCCGCGACGGGCGACCGTAGACCCGGAAGGAACTCGTGACTGGCTTCGCCAGGAATTCGTTCGCGCTCCTCGGCGGGCGGTTTGTTCAAGTCCGCCGCGTCGACCGCTTGCGCAATACCGCGTCCGTGCTGTCGCGCGGAGCCTTCCGTGCTCGGCAACGTGCGGTGGTCACCGGTCTTCGAGATCGACGCTTTGGTCGACGACCACACGAAGCCACCGGCGTCGTTCGTTGCGACCGGCATCACGTCGAACACGTTCGCGCCGAGGTCGCGCGCGTAGCGGCCGTAGCCCCACTGCACGTCCGTCGGCCTGTGCTTCATCGGATCGAACACGGCCATCTGCGTCGTGGCCTTGTGCCCCAGTCCGAGCGGAATGCCGATCGCGTCCTTGTGAATGCCGAGGTACACGAACACCGGCGCGCGAATGGTGCCGTTCGCCGTTTTCACGTCGACGATGTCGCCGCGCTCGACGCCGAGGCGCGTCGCCGTTTCCGGATGGACCTCGACCCACGTGCTCCAGCAGATCTTCGTGACGGGATCGGGCAGCTCCTGCAGCCACGGCTTGTTCGCGCCGCGTCCGTCGCCCAACAGCGAATGCGGATACGTGATGAGGAACAAGTCACCGGTGGATGCGGCCGGCGCCGCGACGCGCGCCGCCGGAGGCGCGGCGGCGATGGTTCTCACCGGGAGATTGCCACTGGCGACGCCCTTCGGGAGACCAGCAGCGAAGCCTTGCGGCCCGCCCGGGAACTGCGACATCACCCAGGTGCGATAGTCCGGCGCGTTGATCTTGCCGGCGACCGCGGGGTCCTTCTTCGCCACCTGAATCAAGACGTCCGCCGTGCCGAGCGCGGCGGCCAGCGTCTTCGTCGTGTTCGGGTACACCGGATCCATCGCCGGCTGCTGCAGACCGATCGTGCCGCGCAGCGGTTCGGAGTCACCCCACGACTCGAGCGCGTGCAGATCCGGAATCACCAGGTCGCACTGCTCGGTGGTCTCGTCGGGGAAGCTCGAGAACGACACCTTGAACGGAACGTTCTTGAACGCGTCGTCGAACTTCGCGGCCTTGGGGAGATAGTAGGCGGGGTTGGTGCCGCGGATGAATGCGACGCCGACTTGCCCCGATCGCATGCGCTCGACCGCCGCGAGCAACTGGCCGGTCGTGGCGATGCCGTCGAACCCGAGCAGCGGCTGCGCCGGCTTCACGGTGACGCCAACGCCGCCCGACGCCTGCGTGATCGCGGTGCACGCCATCGCGACGTCGAGCGCGTTCGCGCCGCCCACGCCCGAGATCGCGAGCACCGGCTTCGACCCCGAGACCTCGGTCGCGAGCCGCTGCAGCACCGCGGCGTCGACGCCGCTCGCGGTCGCGGCCGCTTGCACGCTGCCCTTCCCGGCAAGCGCGTCGGCGATCGCGCTCTCGCTGCCCGGCGCGCAGGCGATCCACTCATCGGCATTCAATCCAGTGAGCGAACGACGCGGGCCGATGTAGACGAAGCGAGGCGCGCCGTCGAGCTTTGCGCGCGCGTCGGCGAAGTCGAGCTGCTGCGGAACGTTGGCGCCCCAGCCCTCGAGGAAATCGGCGCCGAACGACAGGATCAGCTTCGCGTCCTTGAAGCTGAGCGTCGGCCACGCCACGCCGTAGGTTCGGCGATTCGCGTCGATCGCGGCGGCATCCGCCTCGAAGTCCACGCTCAAGTGCGCGGGCATTCCGTTCGCGGCGAGCCAACTGTCGACGAAGCGCGGGAAGCTGCCGGTCTCGTGTTGATTGATGAAGACCGCGCCGCCCGCCTTGCCCTTCGCCTGCGCGAGGCCCTGGCCGAGCGCGTCGATCGCCTTGTCCCATGTGATCGCCTGCCACGCGCCGTTCACCTTCTGCATGGGGCCGCGCAGGCGATCGGGGTTGTAGAGGCCCTGGAGCGACGCCTGGCCGCGGGCGCACAGCGCGCCGCGATTCAGCGGGTGCTCCGGATTCCCCTCGAGCTTGATCGAGCGCCCGTCGCGCGTCTCCGAGATGATGCCGCAGCCGGCCGCGCACTCACGGCACACCGTAGCGTAGTACGTGGAGACGCCGGGAACCGTCTGGTCCGGCGATACCAGATATGGAATGAGCTTTCCGGCATCCTCCTGGCAGGCCGTGACCGCCACCGCGCTCGAGACGCCGAGCACCTTGAGGAAGTCGCGTCGCTTGACCCCCGGCTTCGCGGCGGTCGGAGTGGCCGTTGCCGTCGCGCCCTTCGTGTCTCGGTCCACGCCGTCCGTCACGCCGATCGCCTGTCCCCTCTCTCGCTTGTCCATGTCAGTAGTGGCAGTTGGCGCAGTCGTAGCGCGCCTTCTTGCGATCGGCGATCCCGACCGTGCCCGGCGTGGGCTGCTGCTCCGCGTATCCCGCGGCCTCGAGCCCCTCCTTCAGGCTGTAGCCGTTGACGTGACAGCTCACACACCAGCCCATGTTGAGACTCGCGTACTGGTAGACGCGATCCATCTTTTGGATCTGGCCGTGGCACGTCTGGCAGGTGACGCCGGCGTTGATGTGCCGCGTGTGCGGGAAGTGCACGTATTCCGGAAGCTTGTGGATCCGCTCCCAGGGAATCGGCTTCGCGTTCGGGCCCATGCCCGCGCCGACCGACGCCGCATCAGCATACTTGTACAGCTTCTGCAGCTCGGCGCTGGTGCGCTTGGGCCCGAGATCCGTCGCGGGGCGATCCGGCCCGATCATGGTGTGGCACCCCATGCACGTCGAGACCGCGGGAAGCCCCGGGTCCATCGACTTGTTCGCCACGTTGTGACAGTAGAGGCAGTTCATGCCGAGCTTCTGCACGTGAACCGGGTGCGGGAACGCGATCGGCTGGATGGGCGAACGGTGTTGCGAGGAGGAGGCGCCGCTGTACGCGGAGAGCATCACGGCGCCGACGGCCAAGGCGATCAGCCCTGGTATGGCGGTCCACTTCCTTCGCTTCGTCATCGCGATGGGGTGATATGTCGATTCACCGGCAGCTTGTGAACGAATTCACAAGCCCCAACCGGCGAGAAATCTGAACACCTCGCCCTGCGCACGCAAGTGATCAACCCGCAAGCAATAACCATCGACGCTTCACCGTCCCCGCGCACAAACCGCGCGAGCGTCGGCGAGCGTCAGGAGTCGCACGTCCTCCGGAAGCAGATCGAGATTCGCGCGCGGCGTCTGCGTCAGCCGAAGCGGCCACTGCGTGCCGAACAGAAAGCGCTCCGCGCCGATCGTGCGGAACAGCTTGGCCAGGTGATCCTCCGGCGGGCCCCAGATCCACGAGATGTCCCAGAACACGCGCTGCTGTTCGGCGGTCGTCAGCCCCCAGTGCACTTCCTCGATCAGCTCGCGGCTGGCCGCCGTGACGACCAGGCGCACCTCGTCGCCAGAACGCGCGAGCGACCGAATCGCGGCGGCCGAGAGATCGCCGGCACCGTCCATCGTGTGGCGCTGGCGCAGATCCTCGAAGCGAACCGTGAGCAGCAGCGCCATGCCCTGCTCTCCGGCGGCCAGCGCGAGCTGGCGCATCGATGCATCGTGCGGGCCGAGTCCCCACTGCGGCGGATAGGCTCGCACGGCAGGCGCACCCGCGTCGGCGGCGCGTTCGACGACGTTCTCCCACCTGGGCCAGTCCGGGCGAACCGCGGGCACGGGGCGCAAGCGATCGGCGAACGGACGAAGTGCGGCATAGAGCTCGTCGTTTCCCGGCGCCGGATCGCGATAGAACGCCGATGGCAAGTGGCCGACCCACGCGCCCTCGAGTCCCTCCCGATCGAGCACACGCACCAGCACCTCGGGATCGGGATGCGGAACGTGGCGGAACGGATACGGACCGATCAGGGCGTTGACGTCGATCATACCGAGAGCGGTGAGCGGCGAGCGGCGGCCGGCGCACACCGAGGAAACGCGGACGGCGCGAACAGACCCGCCGCGTTCTTCCAGCGAATGTTCGCGATGTCATCTGCAGACAGGCCGATCGCATCGAGCGCGCGCAGCTTTGCGAGTCCGGTGCACATCGTGAGATCAGAGCCCCAGAGCAGGCGTTTTGCGCCGAGCGCGGCAACAGCAGCGTCGAGCATCCCACGATCGACGCCGCTGCCCGAGAGATCCGGATAGATGTTCGGGCAATCGACGACCGCCGGAAACGTGTGCGCGTAGTCGCCGCCGCCGCCGATGTGCGCGAGGATGAAGGTCGCGCGCGGATGTCGCCCGGCGAGGCGCGCGAGATCGGCGCCATCAGAGATCTCTTGCGACGGCCATTCGCGCCGGCGGTGCTGCCAGATGTGGTGCAGAATCGGCAGGCCGCGCGTGGCCGCGACATCGGCGATTGGATCGAGCAGCGGATCGTCGGCGCGGCGGCTCGCGGCCAGCTTCACGCCGATCGCGCCGTGCCCGGCGCAGCGATCGATCTCGACGAGCGCGTGATCGGTGTAATTGGGGTTCACCGTGACGTACATCCGCACGCGATCCGCCTCTCGCTCGGCGATCTCGAGCATCGCGTCGTTGCCGCGCGTGACGTCTTCGGGCGACGGGAAGTAGGTCGGCGACGAAAAGCCGAACGTGCCGAGGATGGAGGCGACGTGATAACTGACGCCGATGGCGTCGCCCGCGCGAAGGCGCGCGTCATTCACCTCTGCCCAGTCGGCGCGTCCGGTCTCGGCGAAGAGAAAGTGCGCGTGGGCGTCGATGAGCGGCTCACGACCGGCGAGTGGTGCTCCGGCGTCGCGAGCGGCGGTCACTTCCCCGCTTCCTCGTCTCGCAGCTCGACGAGCGCGTCGCTGGCGCCAGCCTCGATCGCGCGGATGGCATCCTCGTCGTGCGCGAGCGCGGAGTAGTTGTACGCGCCGCGCTTGAAGAGCACACCGTGCGCGGCGGCAAGCTCCAGAAAACGGCGTTCCCGCGCCGGCGTGTCCCACCGAAGCATCCACATCGGATCGAGACCGTCGACCGTCACACCTTCGACGCCACTCGCTTCGATCGCCGACGAGACGGCGCGGCGCATCTCGGCGCCGATCGTCCAGAGCGACTCGCACACGTCGACTTGGTCGTGCCACGACAACACCGCCGTCGCCGCGGCCAGCGATGCGGCCTCGCCCGCGAGCGTGGACGAGATCCAGGTGCGCTTCGCGGCATCCATGACGTCACGATCACCGACGACGGCGGAAAGCGGATAGCCGTTCGCCATTGCTTTGCCGAACGCCGCGAGGTCCGGCATGACGTCGGCGAACTGTTGGTAGCCTCCTGTGCGAAGCCGGAAGCCGGTCTTGATCTCGTCGAAGATGAGCACCGCCCCAGCCGCCGTCGCGAGCTCGCGCGCGCGCGCGATCCATTCCTTCGAGGGCAACCGCTCCACGACCGGCTCGATGACGATCGCCGCGAGATTCGACCCGGCCGCGCTCACCGCGGCCTCGAGGGCCGGCACGTCGTCGTACGCGACGCGCCGAAAGAGCTGCTTCGTCGCCGACGGCACGCCGAGCGCATCGTCGGCCGACCAGTCGAGCCAGCCGAAATAGCCGGAGCCCACGACGACGTCGCGCGCGGTGTACGTGCGCGCCAAGCGCACGGCCGCGGCCATCGCTTCCGCGCCGGTTTTCAGGAACTGCACGCGGTCGGCGCACGGAATCATGCCGCACAGCCGCTCCGCGGCGTCGACCTCGCGATAGCTCGACAGCGCGGACACATGCCCCGCGGCAATCGCGTCGACGACCGCGTGCGTGACGTTCGTCTCGGCGTATCCCAGCGCGACCGCGCCGAGCGCCATCGTACAATCGAGGTACTCGTTGCCGTCGACGTCCGTGACGCGACAGCCGACTGCCTGAGCGAAGTGCGTCGGGCCGACGGCGTCCGCGTCGCCGTAGAGCGCTTGAACGCGCTTGCTGCCGGTGGACGCGCCGGTTGGCAGCACGGCGAGAGCGCGTTCACGCCAGTCCGAATGGTCGCTCTCGACTTCGGCGTCGCTTTCCGGCTCGTCGGCGGACGCCGGCTCTTCTTCCTCGTCGGTCACCGGCGGCGGCGGCGCGTCGGTCGCGCGGCCCTTGTTGCCTCGATCGAAGAATCGCCCGAATGGCATAATCGAAAACCTAGCTAACCCGGGGGGAAACTGTAGCCTACGAGAGTCGCCTGGTCCGATTCAAGAAGTTCGTCACCTCGATCACCATCGCGCGCATCAGCGAGAGCTCGCGCGCATCGGGCGCCGCGCGGAACGTCAGCGCACGGACCGTGCGCATGATGTGCTCGGGAAACCGCGTCTTGAAGAACTGAATCGCCGTGAGCGATCGCTCGGCGTCCTCGAAGAATTTCTCGAGTTGTTCGTTGTTCGCCGGCGGCGCGTCCTTGCGCGGCGGGGCAATCGTGCGCGTCGCGTCGGCGGCGGCGAGGTGCAGCTCGTAGAAGCTGATCAGCGCTGCCTGCGCGAGGTTGAGCGACGCGTGTTCGGTCGTCGGAATGGTGACCGTGACGTGCACCCGATCGAGAATCTCGTTCGGAAGGCCGCTGTCCTCTCGGCCGAACACGAACGCCACCAGGCCGTTTGGCGCGGCCGCGAGCGCCTCGGCCGCCGCCGCTTTCGGGTCGATCAGACGGAGCTTCGCGCTGCGCCGGCGCGCCGTGAACCCGGCGATGTGGATGCAGTCGGCGACGGCCTCGTCGAACGACTCGAACCGTTCGATGCGCTCGATCACGTCCATCGTGCCGTGCGCGATCCCCTCGAGCTTCACGACGTCGTAATCCACCGGGCGCACGAGACGGAGGCGGCTCAGCCCCATGTTCTTCATCGCGCGCACGGTGGCGGCGATGTTGATCGGATTCTGCGGCTCGCAGAGCACCACGACGATCGCGTTCAGCAGCGATTCACTCATCGTCCGTCCGCAGTGGCATCAGTCGTTCGGCCTCGTGGCGGTCGCCGCGCAGATACACGAGCTCACCCTCGGCGCCGCTCATCACGAGCTGGCCGCGGCGCCGCTCGCGGCCGAGCGGCATCTCGTTCACGATCACGTCGATGGCGAGCGGGCATGGCGTGACGTCGATCTCCATCTCGTAGCCCTGCGCGGTCGGCCGCCACCGGGCACGCGGTTCGAGCGCGCTCGCGACTCCGATCGCCCGAACGCGAACGCGCTCCGAGTCACGCTCGGGAATCAACGTCCATCCCGCAAGACCGGCCGCGGTGCGCACGTGAAGCTGGACTCCGTCGCCGTTGATGTCGGGATGCTCGTTGTCGTAGCGGTTGACGGCGGTCGCGGGCGCGAAGGTTCGGTCGCTCCGCGGCACGACGATCGCGAGGCGGATGCCGGTCGTGGTTTGCCGTACCTCGACGATCGCGGTTGGCTTTCCCGCCTCGCGCCAGCTTTGCTCGGAGCGGCGATAGTGTCGCTCCCCAAGCTCGAACGTGCGCCCGTCGCCGCGTTCGAGGGCGATCGGTGGAACTGGAGGAACTGCAGATCCCTCGCTGAGCTCGGGATGACCGGAGGGATGCGTGGGACGGCGACCGGCGAAGACGATCGTGGATGTCGTTCCCGCTTCGAGCACATCGAGTCGCCAACCCGCGTCCGTTCGTTGATGCGTGTGAACCGTGCCATCGGTCATCGTCACGCTGATCGTTGCGCCGATCTCGGACGCCGTGACACCGGGAGACCACGCGAGCACGAAGCGGTGGCGAACCTGACGGCCCCGCGTTCTGAGAACTCGAAAGTTCTGGTCGCCGGCCCCGGGCGGACCAGGTGCGCGCACGCGCCACCAGCTGGTCTGCGTGTCACTGCAGGCCCAGAGGCGGAGTGTCTTGGTCCCCTGCCTCGCTACGCCGTGCGCCAGCACACCTGCGTCAATCGGCTGACACGCCGCGTCGCGAAGAAAGCGGAAGCCGTCCTCGAGACCTCGACCGCCGTCGAGCATGCCCGGAACGAGCGACGCGGCGCTGCCGTCGAGCACGACGTCAGCGTGGACCGGTAGGTCGACCAATACCCCGTCGTCGGCGGCGATGACGACCTCGTCGACGAGATAGTCCGGCATCACGACGATGGACCGGGTCGCCTCGAACACCCGGTGCGATGCCGCTCGCGGTCGATTCGATCCAACCGGCCGAGGCCGCGCTCCTCGTAGGCGATCAGGCGTCCGTCCACGGCGCGCTGCGATTCGCCGTTCACGAGCGGCGCGTTGTGCGCAAGGGTGCTCCGATACCAGTGAAGCGTCGGATCGACATACGATCCCGTCCCCGGATCGTCGAGCCACCGCGTCTCACCGTGCGCGACGAGCAGGTCGAGACGATCAGGATGTCCGTGACCGCCGCCCGAGTGCCCGTAGTCGAGCGCGACGTAGGTCCGTCCTTCGTTGCGGCGAAACACGGCGATCCCCTGCGCGTCGAGGAGCGCCGACGCCGGCGCGACCGACTCGAGCCGCGGAAGCTTTGGAAGTGCAGAGAGCAACGCGCGCCAGCTCAGGTCGGCACGCGTGAGCGCGGACGCCGGCGCGTTCCGCTCGACGTCCGCCGACGATGTTCGACGACCGGTCTCGCGCCGCGGGATCTCGTCGTGATACATGCGGAACAGCGCGCCGACGAGCGACGGGTCCTCCCGTCGCGCAAGACCGAGCTCGCAGTGTTCGGCGATGCGCCACTGGTGCAACGAGATCTTGTACTGCGAATCGCGTCGCGACGGAAGCGTGAAGTCCGGAAGGGCGGTGAGAAACGGTGTAGCGAACCCGTGTTGAAAGCGCTCCGTGAGCGACGTCGGAAGCGGGATAGCCGCTTGCTCCGCCATCGTCACGCCGTACCACAGGCCGCGGTGCGCGAACAGATGATAGTTCTCTCCCTCGTACCACGTGCCGTCGGGAAGCAGCCCGGTCGCGAGCTGCGACGCAATTCCCGACGCACCGAGCACCGCGCGCTCCGCCCCGCGCGTGTCGCCAAGCAACCGCGCCGCCGCGAGCAGAGCGGCGTCGTTCCACACCTGCCGGTTCGAGCCATGCTCGTCGTAGCTCGCGACGATCTCGCGGCTCGGCTCCACGATCCGATCGCGGACGCGATCGGCCAACGCCGGATTCATGGACGACACGAGATCGGCGGCGACGCAGATTTGCAGCAGCCAGATGGATTCGAGGTACGTGCTGAAGAAAAGACGCGTCGGTCCGAGGACGTTGTCGACGTTCGGATACGTCGCGTATCGCTCGGCATAGCCGTCGAGAATGCGAGCCGCAAGGTTGGCCAACGCCGCGTCGTCGATCCCCAACCGAGACAAGCGCCGCCGCGTGCACCGCGCGCTCGGCCAACCAGAGCTGATACCAGTAGATCCAGAAGCGATGATGCAACTCGCCCGTGAACACTTCCCCGTCGACCGGGCAGCGATGCTCGTGCGGCGACCACGGGTCGAACTCGAGCAGCACGCCGTGTCGCGGACAGCGGCCGCCTTCTCGCGAGAGCAACGCCTTCTGCTCCGGAAAGAACAGGTCGTCGGTCACGAGCGGCTCGAGCTCAGCCGTCAACGACTCGGCGAGCGGCGCGAGCGGTCCGGCGACCGCCTCGCGCCGCTCCGACAACGCTGCGTCGGAAAGAAGAAGGCTCACCGCGCCGCGCGCTCCCATCGCGCGATGGTCGGCAGCTCGCCGCGGAGATCCATCACGACATTCTCGAGGTTCGAGGCGACGCCCTGCACGCCGCGTGAGTGATAGATCCAGGCGACCGGGACGGCGGACGCCAGCTCCGATTGTACTCGCCGCCACGCCGTGATTCGCTCGGCGTCGGTCCGCGCCGCGCGAGCCGCGACGAAAGCCGAATCGAGCGCCGCGGAGTGGAAGCCTGCATAGTCGAGCGCTCCTCCGGCCTGTCGCGATTCGAACATCGAAGCGAGAAACGACAGCGAGACGTCGCCGGGAATGCCCGCGACGAGGACGTCGAACTTCTTGTTTGCCGCGCGCGCCTCGGTGAGAAACGTTCCGAGCTCGACCTGCCGAATGTCGACGTGCACGCCGCGCGTGCCCAGGTCGGCCTGCACGAGCTGCTCGAGCGCGTTGTCGCCGCTGCCGACCGTCAACAGATCGAACGACAGCGGATGGCCGTTTCGCGTCCGCTCGCCGTGGGCCGAGCGTGTCCAACCCGCCGCATCGAACAGTGAATCGGCGCGCGTGGTATCGTGCATCGGAGCGCCATCGAGGGCGAGCGGGCTCTCCGGCGGAACCGGTCCGGCCGCGGGTCGCGCGAATCCCGCGAGCGCCGCCGCAACGATGCGCGCGCGATCGAGAGAGAACGAAATGGCGCGGCGAACGCGCACGTCGTCGAACGGCGGCTTGTGGACGTTGAAGACGAGACCCGTCGTGAACAGGACCGGATAGTCGATCACGCGAAGCGAGCGATCGCGTTCCGCGAGCGGTGCCATCGACGGCGCGATGCCGGCGACGTCGAGATCGCCGCTCGCGAGGCCGGCGAACTTGGTGGTCGGCTCGTCGACGACGCTGACGACGATACCGCGCATTTCCGGCGGTCCGCCAAGATCGGCCGGAAAGGCGTCGTTGCGTCGAAAGACCCATCGCTCGCCTGGCCGGCGCTCGACGAACCGAAACGGACCGTTCCCCACGGGGGCGATGTCGAACGGCGCGCGCTTCATGTCCCGGCGCGGCACCGACGCGAGAAGGTGCGCGGGAAGAATCGGCAGCTCGCACAGCACGAGCGGAAACGACGGCTGCCCCGAACGAAAACGAACCTCCAGCGTCGTGTCGTCGCGCGCGAGAACGGTGTCGATCGAAGCGAGATCGGCGGCGCGCCAATATCCGGTGGCCGGATCGCGGGCCGCGTCGAGCGTGAAGGCCGCGTCGTGCGCCGTGGTGCGAGGGCCGTCGTGCCACTTGAGGTCCGGCACGAGGTGAAACGTGAGCGACCGACGATCCGCGGTCCACTCCCACCGCGTGGCGGCATACGGCACCGGGGCGAGCGCCGAGTCGTAGCGCGCGAGCGTCACGAACAGCGCGAACCGTTGAATCTGCCGCGACAGCGGATGAATCGTGACGAGCGGATTTCCCGATTCGAGGTCGGTGCCCGATGCGTAGACCACGACATCGGCCGGACGCGACGGCGCGCACGCCCCCGCTGCGGCGATCGTCCAGAGTAGTGTTGACACCCGAAGCGCCCCGTGCAGCTTCAACGGGTGCATCCTCCTGCCGTGTTGCGCCGGCTCGGTGGCGCGCTCCTGCTGCTCTGGCTGGTGCTCACGATCACGTTCGCGCTCATCCGCCTCGCTCCGGGTGACGCCGCGACCTTTCTGGTTCCACCGTCGGCCACGGCCGCCGACGCCGCGCGCATTCGCGCCGACCTCGGCCTGGACCGCTCGATCGCCGTTCAATATGCACGCTGGGTGGCGTCGCTGCTGCATGGCGATCTCGGCGAAAGCTTCGCGCTGCGGCAACCGGTGACCCGTGCGCTGGCCGACGCGCTGCCGGTGTCGCTCGGACTGGGAGCCGCATCATTGGCGTTGACGTTTCTCATCGGCGTTCCGATCGGGATGTGGCAGGCGGTTCGTCGCGGCAAACCGGTCGACTATGCGCTGACGCTCGCCACGACCGTCGTCTATGCCGCGCCAAGCTTCTGGCTGGCGCTCGCGCTCGTCGCGGTGTTCACCTACGGCGCTGCCTCGTGGGGATTTCCGCCGGCGCTCCGTCTGCCCGCGTTCGCGATGCGATCGCCGGGCGGCGAGCTCCATGGCGCCGCCGCCGTGGCGGACGTCATTCGCCATTCGATCCTCCCGGTGACGATCCTCGCCGCCGTCGGCGCCGCGGGGATTGCGCGCTACGCGCGATCGAGCTTCGCCGACGTGCTTGCGAGCGACTTCGTCCGCACGGCGCGCGCGAAGGGAACGCGGCCCGCCGGCGTGTACTTTCGTCACGTGCTCGCGACCGTGTTGCCCGCGTTGATCGTGCTGTTCGCGCTCTCGCTGCCGGGTCTCGTCGCCGGCTCGATCTTCGTCGAGGCGGTGTTCGCGTGGCCGGGCATGGGGCGCCTCATGGTCAACGCCATCGTCGCACGCGACTATCCGGTCGTCATGGGCGCGGCGACGATTTACGCGGCGCTCGTGCTATTGGCGAACCTCGCCGGCGATCTCGCGCTTCCCCTCGTCGATCCGCGGCGGCGCGCATGACGACGCCGATTCGAGTCGATGACACACGCCGGCGTCCGCTTCGCCGAATGGACGTCGTCGCGCTCACGATCCTCGGCGCGTTGACGGTCGCGTCGATCGTCGTGCCGTGGGTTTCGCATCTGGATCCGTTGGGCATCGGCGACGTGCTTCGGCTTCGCCTGCTACCGCCGGCGACGACCGACGTCAACGGCAACTTCCATTTGCTTGGCACCGATCGCTTCGGGCGCGACCTCTTCGTTCGCATGATGCTCGCGGGCCGGATCTCGCTCGCGGTCGGGCTCGTCGGATCGGTGCTCGCGAGCGGGGTCGGGACGATCGTTGGCGCGGTGGCGGCGTGGGTGGGCGGCGCGATCGACGCCGTTTCCATGGCCATCGCCGATGCGCTGCTCGCCCTGCCGCGGCTCGTGTTGCTCCTCGTGTGCGCGGCGCTATGGCGGCCGGGGTTGTCGACGGTAGTGATCGTGCTCGTGGCCACCGGCTGGATGGGCGTCGCTCGACTCATTCGCGCCGAGCTCCTGGGCGTTCGAACGCGACCGTATGTCGACGCGGCGACCGCGCTAGGCGCGTCGTCCCGCCGCGTCCTCTGGCACCACGCGCTGCCCAACTCCCTCGGCCCCGCGATCGTCGCGACGACGCTCGGCGTCGGGAACGCCATTCTGCTCGAGAGCGGCTTGTCGTTTCTCGGGATCGGCATTCAACCGCCGCGTCCGAGCTGGGGAAACATGATCGCCGGCGGCCGCGATTTGATCGTCGCCGCGCCGTGGGTCGCGATCGCGCCCGGCATCGCGCTCATCGCGACGGTGCTGGCGTGCACGTTGCTCGGCGACACGCTCCGCGACCGCCTGGCAGGGGAAGCCGGCGGCACCCTTCGGGAACGCGCGTAGTCAGCGCACGAGGATCGTCGTGATTGCGCACGGCGCCGCCGTGAACGGTACCTCGGCGCCCGACGGCTGGATCGGCTCGATCAGCGTTTCATCAAGACGAGCCATGCTGGCCTCGCGCGGTTCGAATGGCAGGCGCCAGGTGCCGGCCGCCGGTTCATTCGCGCGGTTCACGCACCGGAGGACGAGCCAGTCGCCGTTTTCGCTTTCCTTCATCGCGGAAAATGCGAGGCCCTCTCCCACGAGCTCCACGCCCTCGACAACGGCGCGTGGATCGAGCGCCGATCGCAGCGTCGTGCCAACCAGGGGCAGCAGGACGTCGTCGGCGGCGCGTTCGATCTCGTCGATCGTCGCGATGCTTCGTGAACGGTGAAGCATCACGGCGAACGAAGCGTTGAATGGGCCGAGACATTGTGCATCGGGCGTCGGCGACGGCCATCCCGCGTGGCTCGGTCGCTCCGGCAAGTCGTTCTTCGACAGCTCACCAACCGCTCGAACGAGCGTGATGAGCACCTCGCCCGACTCGCGCGCCTCGTATTCGGCGAGGCCGTCGCTGAATACGGTGAAGCCATGCGAGGCACTGAACAGCGACACGTACCGGTGCAACGGCGCCGTCGGCGGAGCGTGCTCGACGGCGGCCTCCTCCGGACCGATTTCCAACGGCTGGCGACGAACCGGCAAGAAGGCGGCGTCGGCCCAGATGTCCGCCTTCGGGACATCGCTCCGAAACACGACGCGAACGCGATGATCCGTCGCGCGATTCTCGCCTGCGATCTCGACGCGAAGAAACGGGGCGTCCGCGTCGAGCACCACGTGCAGCGACAGATCCACGTCCGCGCGCCCGCGTCGCGACGACTCGCGAATGCGATAGCGCGCCTCGACCTCGCCGCGAAGCGGGCCTCGGTGAACGCGCCGCGCGCCCTGAAATTCGGTGACGCTGTCTCGCTCGTGCGGCGCGGGAGTGTAGAGGTCGCCGACGTCCGTCTCATCGACGAACCAAATCGCGCCATCGACGCGACGTCCGGTCGCCGGGTGCTCGATCGACACGCTACCCGAATCGTCGATTGACACGTGGAGGTGTGCGTTGCGCAGCGTCGCACCGTCGACCGAAACTGCATCGATGGAATGCTGTAGTCGCTTTCCTTCGCCGATCGCGTACGTCGCGACGCCATACGGCGGCACGTCGGAAACCCACGCCGCGACGCGCCGCACGACGACGAGATCGTTGTCCGGATAGTGGCGCGGCGACTCGGTCCGCGAGTTGCGCGTATCTTCGGACAACACCTGCAGGGCTCCCAGCGCTGGGATTTTCGGCTTCGTGCGAGGCATTGCCGCGGCCGCGTCGGCGCGCGGCGCGGAGCCCGGTCCGACGGCGACGTGGGCGAGGAAATCTTCGACGTCGATCAGCGCCACGCCGGACCGGCGCCGCGGCGTCGCGTTTCTGACGACGACGACCGGCCGCCAGCGGTCGGCCGAGGTCCGCGCGACGACCGGATCGTGTCCGATCAGATCTTGGACCGCATCGTCGCGGATACTCCGCGCCTGCACGAGCACCGAGCGGAGACGACCCTCCATCGCGGCAGCGACTGCGTCGATCGAGCAGCCGCACAACGTGTCGTGCGGGTGCGCGGTGAGCAGGTCGTGCCACGCCACCTCGACGAGCGGACGGCGCGACGGCGAACGCTTCGACGCAAGCGCGGCCCACGGTTCCGCTTCGCGCACCAGCGCACGCTCGGCACGCGCGTTCAATCGCTTCTCGTGCGCGCGCGTCGCGAAGGTACCCTGGAGCGTCCACGTGTATCCATACGAGTCGCGCAGCTCTCCGCGCACCGTTAGGAGCTCCACGGTCGCCGACTGGTTCAGCAAGCGGTGCGCGAACTCCCGCAATGAGCTGCGATGGACGTGATCGCTCCCGCCGGCTCGCTCGAGCGCAGTAAGCGCGTCGTTCAACCGAAGCTGGCGCGCATGGTGGTCCGCTCCATTCGGCACCAGAATCACCCCGGTGGCGGAGCGCGGCACAAGCTCGCGGCGCATTCGCGCCCAGCGCTCTTCGGCGCCCTGGTCATCGACCGGGAGGTGAGAGCCGTACTCGTAGCCGTCGCGCGGAAGGTGATAGAGCACGACGGTTTCGCCGCCGATTCCCGCCCAGCGGACGGTGTCGCCGCTCGGCCATCGCGGCCCGCCGTAGCCGCGCCACAGAATGATGACGGGCAATCCAAAACCGGCGGCGAGATCGGGCAGCGCGGCGGGATGTCCGAAGGAATCGGGACAATAGAGCACCGGCGGCGCCGAGGCGCCGAGCCGGCCCAGCGTTCGTCGTCCCGCGAGCAGGTTGCGGACGAGAGCTTCCCCGCTCGGGATCAACTCGTCGGCGAGGACGTACCATGGCCCGGCCTCGAGGCGCCGGTCGCGAATGAGCGACGCCAGCGCCGCCGCGCGCTCCGGCCTGACGGCTCCATAATCGTCGACGAGAATCGCCTGGCCATCGAGGAGAAAGCTCGCGCCACCGGTTGGCGGATCGTCGAGGAGCTCGTCGACGACCCGGACCAGCCGCTGGCGAAACCGCTCGAACGAGTGATACCACTCGCGGTCCCAGTGCGTGTGCGAGACCACGTGAACGTCGAGGGCCATCGATGATCGGGAAGGAGGCGTACAAGAAAAAAGAAGCCGCGGCGATATTCGCCGCGGCCGTCCACCGTGCGCAAGTGACGACGGTCAGGGAACCGGCCGCCGCCCCGTGACCAGGCGAACCACGATCACGATCAGCGCGACCACGAGCAGGATGTGAATCAGCCCACCCGTGACGTGAAACGCCAGGAAGCCCAGCGCCCACAGGATCAGAAGGATGACTGCCAACGTCAGTAGCATGTCTCGAGGTCTCCGAAATGAGTCCGACTACGCCCCTGCCCGCTCCAAGGCAACTGTCGGGCCGGGCGCACTCGCTCGCTTCACGGAATCGACGGTCCGCCCTCGTCGCCCGAGCGCGGAATCGACAGATCGCCACGCGCGACCGGCCGGTCGGTGACCCGCTCGTCGGACCGGAGTCGCGAGTTGTTCGGCGACATCCCCTTGAACGTGTACGCCGCGCGCGAGGCGAGAATGCGAGCCGCGCGTACGTCGTGGCCGATGTCGATCAGCAGGTGCGCGAGATCGCCGCTGCCCCACAGCACGCCGGCGAGGACGATCAACCGGCTTGCTTCGCCGAGCAGCGTCGGAATGGCCGCCGCGCCCTGCGTATAGAGTCCCGTGATGACCTCGGCGATGAGGAGCATCACCAGGATGACGGCGAGGAATCGAAACAGCTTCGATAGGTAGCCGAGGCCCGTGTAGGGTTCGATGTCGGTCGAACGAACTTCCTTGATCGTGTCGCCCCGCTTGCCACGATCCGGCCCGGCGTCTCGCGGCCCAGTTTCGCGCTCCCCGTCCGGCGAGACCGTGCCCCACGCCTTGTCCTGTTCCGCCACGTCAGCCTCCTGAAGTTCCCGTCCAGCGCGCGCGGTAGCCGCGCGTGTCGATATGAATGAAAGGTCCGTGCCCGGGCGCGGCCGTGTAGACGCCCGCACCGCCCACGAGCTCCGGATGAGCCGCCTCGACCCGCTCGACCGCCTGGAGAATTACCCGCGCGTCGTCGATCGTGATCTTGCCGTCATGGTTGAGGTCGTCCATCTGACCGTCGTGGTCGTTGTCGATGTAGATGTCCGACGCGTCGCCGTACATGTGACGGCTCAGGCTGGCGCGCCCGCCCGTGTTGCCGCCCGTGTAGTTGTACTGCGGCGATCGGAATCCGCTCATGACGCGCACGCCACGGGTGTCGATGCCGCGCGCTTCGAGATCGCTGAGCACCAGCTCGAGCTTGTCGACCAGCTTGGTCTGGAGCACGATGTACTTGGGCCACACGTCCGCCTGATCGTGCGTGACGAAATCGCCGAGCGTGAAATGCTCGGAGACATGCGTACCCGCGTTCGCTCGCGTGACTTCGATGAACCCAGGCGGCGGCGCGTACGCTCCGGCCGGCGCCTTGGAGGGTTCCCGTCCACCACGTTCCGTCGGCCAGTTGCCGACGTAGTAGAGGCCCACGCGGCCGTTCTGCTTCGCGCTGAACGGAAGCATCGTGATGATGTTGAAGTCGGCGACCGGACGCACCGCGTTTCCGGCCGCCAGGAGCACGTTCCAGATGCCGGGGTGTTTGGGTGCGTTGGCGACTTCACCGCCACTCTTGTATTTGAACGACGCCCCCGGCGGCAACGATTCGGGTGCGAGCGGCGCCGGCGACGGTTGGATCTTCGACGTCAACTTGCCGCTCGCGCCGCGCGACTTCGCGATCGCGCGATCCGCGAGCGCCGTGAGCGTTGCGTCGGTCAGGTAGACGGTCCGCGGCGTCATCGACGCGTCGAGTGCCTTCGACACGGTGGGCCCGGGAACCGTCGTCTCGCCGGCGGCCGCGGCCTGCGATCTCGCGCGCGCGATCGACCACGTCCATCCCGCGGCCAAGAGGAGCACGAGCAGAACGGCGGCAACGGTAGTTGCCTCCGGTGCGGCGCTCATCGAAGTTCCCCTCTTCATCGAGCGACCGCCCCTCCACCCGACTCCGAATGCAATCGCTGCTCGACTTCCTCCACCGTTTGCGAGACGTCCGAGGGCTCATCGCCTGGGGCGGCTATGTGGGCCTCACCGCCATCATCTTCGCCGAAACCGGCCTTCTGGTCGGCTTTTTCTTGCCGGGCGATTCGCTCATCGTCACAGCCGGCTTGCTCTCCGCGACGACGGGCGCGTTCAACGTCTGGTTGCTTGGCCTGCTGCTCACCGTTGCCTCGATCATCGGCAACACATCGGGCTACGCCATCGGCAAGGCGGCCGGCCCGCGACTGTTCACCCGCGAAAACTCTCTCCTCTTCAACAAGAAGCATCTCTATCGGGCCCACGAGTTCTACGAGCGGCACGGTGGCAAGACCGTCATCATTGCGCGATTCATGCCCATTGTGCGCACGTTCGTGCCGGTTGTGGCCGGTATGGGGCAGATGGACTACGGGCGATACACGATGTTCAACATCGTGGGGGGCGTCGCGTGGATCTGGAGCATGTTGTTCATCGGGTACTTCCTGGGGCGCTACATTCCGGGAGTTGATCAGCACGTCGAGTCGGTGATCATCGTCGTGATCATCCTCTCACTGCTTCCCGGAATCATTAGCTGGCTCAAAGCAAGGAGAAGCTGATGCCGTTCACACTACCGTCGTTGCCCTACGCGTACGACGCGCTCGAACCCCACATCGACGCGAAGACGATGGAGATCCACCACACCAAGCATCACCAGGCATACGTCAACAACCTCAACGCGGCGATCGAGAAAGCGCCCGAGCTCGCGGGGAAATCGCTCGACGATCTGATGCGCGGCATCAACGGCGTGCCCGAGGCGGTGCGCACCGCGGTGCGCAACAACGGCGGCGGCCACTGGAACCACTCGATGTTCTGGGAGCTGATGGGCCCGGACAACGGGGGCGAACCGTCGGGCAAGCTCGCCGACGCGATCAAAAGCGCGTTCGGTGATTTCGCAAAGTTCAAAGAGCAGTTCGCGGCCGCCGCCGCGGGCCGCTTCGGCTCAGGCTGGGCGTGGCTTGTCAGCGATGGCGGCAAGCTCTCGATCACCAGCACGCCGAACCAGGACAATCCGCTCATGGACGGCAAGAAGGCCATCCTCGGGCTGGACGTCTGGGAGCACGCGTACTACCTGAAGTATCAGAATCGCCGGCCGGACTACGTCACGGCCTGGTGGAACACGGTGAATTGGGACGCGGTGACAAAGAGGCTGTAGCGCTCGCGTCTCGCGCCCAACTGATATCTCGACACCGTCAACGAGTCCAGTATCGAGCAACGATGCTGGGCTCGTCTAGCGACGTCGCGATCTCGACTCGCCGCGGCTCCAGCGTGCGCCGACTGACGTCTCAGCGCTCATCCGTGAGGGCCGGCCGCGAAAACCACTCCGCCCCTCATCACGAACACCACGTTTCGCGTCGCGGCGATATCCTTTGACGGATCCCCTTTCGTCGCGATGATGTCCGCGTCGAATCCGGGCGCGATGGCGCCAAGCGTGTCGCCGAGGCCCAACGCCTTTGCCGTGAGCGACGTCGCCGACGTGATCACGTCCATCGGCGCCTGGCCCGCCTTGACCCGGCAGAGCAGCTCGTCCGCGTTCCGGCCGTGCGCGAGCGCGACGGCGTCCGTCCCGAAGATCACGGTGAGCCCCGGCGTGGCGATCGCGCGCTTGAACATCGCGCTCGCCACCGGCAGCGCGTCGACGAAACTCTGAAAGGTCTGCTCGGTGTAGCCGGAGCGGCCGTAGACCTCGCGGTGGTCGACGTAGTTCTGGAACACCAGACAGACCTGCGGATCGAAGATCGTCCCGTGCTCGGCCATCAGCTTCAGCTCCGCGTCCGTCGCGAAGGTGCCGTGCTCGATCTCGGTACAGCCGGCGAGCGTCGCCGCGCGCACGCTGCCCGCGCTGATCGCGTGCACCACGGAGCGAAGGCCCTGCGCCTTCGCCTCGCCGCAGATCGCGCCAATCTGCTCGTCCGACAGCGTCTGATTGCCGCCGCCCTGCAGCCCCGCCGACGCGAAAAGCTTGATGACGTCGGCGCCTTGCGCCTTGAGCGCGCGCACCCACCCGCGCAGCGAATCGGGCGCAAGAGATTGTCGGCTGATCTGCGCGATCGACGTCAGAATGCGCGGCCCCGGGATCTGCCATCGATTCACCGCGTCGCGAAGGTCGAGATCCTCGGGGCCGCCGAGGCTCTGGATCGTCGTGAAGCCCGCCATCAGCGTGGCGTACAGGTTTCCCGCGCGCGCGAGCGCGGATTGTGCCGGCGTGTCGCCGTCGCGGCCATTGTGCAGCGCGCCCTGCCGGTTGATGTACCAGCCCGGATGCGTATGCGCGTCGATGAGTCCCGGGAGCAGCGTGGCCGTGCCGAGATCATACGTCGCACCTCGGCCCCGCGCGCCTACGGCAGCCTCGACGCGCTCGATCTTTCCGGCTTTCACGGTCACGAGGACGTCGCGTGACTCCTTGCCGCGGCCATCGATCATCGTTGCGGCGTGAATCGTGATGGGCGCGGAGTCGCGCGGCGCGAGCGACGAATTCTGAGCTTCGATGGGCGCGGAGATGCCGAGAAGCAGGATCGCGGGTCGGAGGCGCATGGCTCGGCGGAAAGAGGGTGAACAATGTACTGTTGCTGCACCGATCCGAGATCCGTTACTGCGCCGCCTCACCCTCGAGATAGGTATACCCCTCGAGCCCCGCCACGTAGTCGGCGATGAAGGTGTTCGCCTCCTGGCGGCTGATGTGCTTCGCCGCGCCCACCTTTCTCCGGAAGGTCTGCAGCAGCTCCTGTCCTCGGAACTGCACGTAGTTCAACACCTCGGTGACCGTGTCGCCGTGCACGAGATCGGTGACCTCATACCCGCTCGCGTTGCTCAGGCGGATGTGCACGGCGTTCGTGTCGCCAAACAAGTTGTGCAGATCGCCGAGGATCTCCTGGTACGCTCCCGTGAGAAACACGCCGAGCATGTACGGCTCACCATCGCGGAACGCGTGGAGCTCGAGGCTCGGGTTGCCCGACTTGTCGCCGACGAAACGATCGATCTTCCCGTCGGAGTCGCACGTGACGTCCTGAATCGTGCCGCGGCGCACGGGCTCTTCGTCGAGCCGGTGAATCGGGAGGATCGGGAACAGCTGATCGATCGCCCAGCTATCCGGCAGCGACTGGAACAGCGAGAAGTTGCAGAAATACCGGTCGACGAGCGTGGCGTCGAGGTCGGCGACGATGTCGTTGAACTCGTCGCGATTCCGTTCGACGAAGCGCGACAGCACGTTGGCCGTCGCGACGTAGATCTGCTCGGAGATCGCGCGCTCGCGGAGCGAGAAGACGCCGCTGTTGAAGAATTCCTGCGCGCGCTCCTTGTCGAACGTCATGTCGTGGAAGATCTCGCGCACGCGCCGGCGCGACACGTTCTTGCGCGACGCGTCGCGATAGTCGGCCATCATCTCGTGCAGCAGCTGGTGATCGTCGTCCGTCAGCTCCGGCACCGGGCGATCGCCCTGCGACTCGACGTCGATCACCTTGATCAAGAGCAGCGCATGGTGCGCGGTGAGCGCTCGTCCCGACTCGCTGATGATGTGCGGCATCGGGATCTCGTGCTCCCGGCATGCCTCGGCCAGCGTGTACACCACGTCGTTGGCGTACTCCTGCAACGAGTAGTTCACGCTCGCGTCGGACGTCGAGTTGGTGCCGTCGTAGTCCACGCCCAGCCCGCCGCCGACGTCGACATACTGAATGTCCAATCCCGCACCGCGGAGCTCGACGTAGAAGCGCGTCAGCTCCTGGAGCCCGATCTTGATGAACCGGATATCGGTGATCTGCGAGCCCAGGTGGAAATGGATGAGCTTGACGATGTCGAGGCGACCGGCGGCCCTCAGCTTCTCGATCGCGTCCATGAGCTGCGCCGCGTTCAAGCCGAACTTCGACTTCTCCCCTCCACTCTCCTTCCAGCGGCCAAAGCCGCGCGACGCGAGCTTGATGCGAATGCCGGCCGTCGGCGTCACGCCCATCTCGTCGGCGACCTGCAGCAGCACGTCGATCTCGCTCAGCTGCTCGATCACGATGAAGACCTTGTGGCCGAGCTTCTGCCCCATGAGGGCGAGGCGCATGAACTCCTCGTCCTTGTAGCCGTTGCAGACGATGACGTGCTCGGTATTTTCGGCGAGCCCGAGGACGGCCTGGAGCTCCGGCTTGCTGCCGCACTCGAGCCCGACCTGGTGCGCTTTGCCGAACTCGACGATCTCCTCGACGACGTGGCGCTGCTGGTTGACCTTGATCGGATAGACCGTGGTGTAGCCGCCGGTGTAGCCGAACTCCGTGCGCGCTTCCTCGAAGTGCGTCGTGAGCGAGTTGATGCGCGATCGCAGGATGTCCGAAAACCGCAGCAGCACCGGCAACGCGATGCCCTGCTCTTCGAGATCGTTGGTGATCTCGAACAGGTCGATCACGTGCTCGGGCCGGTCCTTGTCCGGGCGAACGATGACGTGCCCCTTCTCATTGATGTCGAAGAAGCCGCCGCCCCAGCCCTCGATGTTGTAGAGAGCGCGCGAGGAGTCGATCGTCCACGAACTTCCAGTCTCGGCCGGTGCGGGCTCGGCGACGCGGGTTGCCATGCGCGGAAAACTAATAGTCATCGACGGGTCTAGGGGTACAATCGCTCGATGCGCCACTCGCGCCCCGAGCGACGGTACGCGTGCCGGACGTGCAGCCGGCTCGGCATCCCTTTCCAGAACTCGATCGTCTCCGGCACCACGCGGAAACCGGACCAGTACGACGGACGAGGCACGGTGTTGCCCGCGTACCGTCGCTCCACTTCAGCGAGGCGTTCGTCGAGCGACGAGTCGCTCGGCATTCGCTCGCTCTGCGCCGACGCCCACGCCCCGAGCTGGCTGCCGCGCGCGCGCGACGCGAAGTACGCGTCCGCCTCGGCGTCGCTCACCACCTCCGCCACGCCTTCCACTCGCACCTGGACCTCGAGCGGCTGCCAGTGGAAGCAGAGCGCCGCGCGCTTCGTCGCGAGCAGCTCCCGTCCCTTGCGGCTCTCGTAGTTGGTGTAGAAGACGAACCCGCGCTCGTCGACGCCCTTGAGCAAGACGATGCGGACGCTCGGCCGGCCGTCGGGCGAGACCGTCGCCAACGCGAACGCCGTCGGCTCGGGGAGGATCTCGCGCGGAATGCGCTCGACCTGAGCGAACAGGTCGCGAAATCGCGCGATGGGATCCGGATTCGGCGCCTCCCTCATCCGATCGCCCGCTTGTAGAAGCTGCGAATGCCGAGGGTCCAGAACACGGACGTCACGATGAGCAGCGCGACGCCCACGACCGGCAAGGGCATATGCGGCACCGAGGGTGTGAGCGCCCCTCGCATCCCTTCCGAGACGTAGACCATCGGGTTGACCAGAACGAGGTACTTCATCACCGGCACCGCGTCGAGCCCGCGCCAGGGATAGTACGCACATCCGAAAAAGATCATCGGCGCGATGATGACACTGAACATCAACCCGATCTGCTGCGGCGCGATGGCCGTGCCCAGCCACATCCCGAGCGCGGAGAACGCGAGCGCGCCGAGCACCACCACGGCTATCACCTCACCCGCGTGCGTCCACGTCAGCTCGGCGATCGGACCCATGACGAGCCGCGCGATCGGCAGCACGAACGCGGCGGCGATGAACCCCTGTAACATTCCCGCCACGATCTTCTCCGCGGCGACGACGCGCGTCGGCACCGGGGCCAGCAGCCGGTCCTCGATCTCCTTGGTCCAGCCGAAGTCCTGCACCATCGGCAGCGCGACCGACTGAATCGCCGAGAGACTGAGGCTCACGGCGAGAATGCCCGGCAAAAGCGCCGCCTGATAGCCGTGCCCCACGAAGTTCATCTTCGGAAGCAGGTAGCCGAAGACGATCAGAAACAGCAGCGGCTGCATCGTCGTGCGGACGAGAAAAAAGACGAGCTCTTTGCGCGCCACGCGAATGTCGCGGCGCAGCAGCGCGAGAAACACCGCGCTCACCGACACGTGCGGCAGCTCAGCGGCCGCCGGGCTGGCGGGAACGGCGGCGGCGGCGGAAGTCAATCGAGTTTTCTCCCCGTTCGAGACACGAAGAGCGTCTCGAGACTCGGCTCGGTCAGGCTTATGTTGGTGACGCTGGCGCCGCGCTCCTCGGCCGCCTGAATCACCGAGGACACGATGCGTCCGCCGCGATCGCTGTAGACGCGCAGCGCCGGGCCCTTCGCTTCGACGCGCAGGACGCCGTCGAGGACACGCACATGGTCGACGACGCCGGTCGCGTCGGCGGCCAACGTCAGCTCGACCAACGTGCCGCCCGGCGCGCGTGCCTTGAGAGCCTCCGGCGTATCGAGCTCGAGGAGCTCGCCGCGGTCGACGATGGCGACGCGGTCGCAGAGCTTGTCGGCTTCCTCCATGTAGTGCGTCGTCATCACGATCGTCCGTCCTTCGTCGTGCAACGAGCGCAGAATGTCCCAGAGCGACAGACGCGTCTGCGGATCGAGCCCAACGGTCGGCTCGTCGAGGAAGATGACGCGCGGTTCGTGAATCAGCGCTCGCGCGATCATCAGACGCTGTTGTTGGCCACCCGACATTTCATCGACTTTCGAGCTCGCCTTGTCGGCAATTCCGAGCTGCTCGAGCAGTTGATGCGCGCGATTCGTCGCCGTCGTGGAGGGAATGCCGAAGTAGGCGGCGTGGTACAGCAGGTTCTCGATGGCATTGAGGGCGCGATCGGGATTCGGGCGTTGCGGCACGACGCCAATGCGCTGACGAACCTGCACCGGGTGCGTGGTGACGTCGGCATCCCCGACGAGCGCGGTGCCCGACGTCGCCTTCACGCGCGTCGTCAGAATGCCGATCGTCGTCGTTTTGCCGGCGCCGTTGGGCCCGAGGAGTCCGAAGAACTCACCTTCCCGCACGGCGAGGTCGAGCGACTGGAGCGCGACGATCTCGCCGCGAGCACCGGCGGCCCCCGGTGCACTCCCGCCGGGCGCGCCGACGATGCCCGGCGGTCCGGCGGAGCGTCCGCGCCGTTTTGGCGGAGGCGGCGCGGGATACACCTTTCGGAGCGCACGCGTCTCGATCGCGGCCACGTTCTGCTGCGGTCCGCTCTTGGTTAACGGTTGTCGATCATCGAACCGATGACGCCACCCAGCACTCCGGCGGCGCCGAGGTTGAAGCCCTCGTCCCTGCGGCGTCCGTTGTGCGGCGCCGCGGCGAGAATGCGATCAGCCAGGCGCGAGAACGGCATCGTCTGCAGAATGACTCGGCCAGGCCCGCGAAGCGCCGCGAAGAAGAGGCCCTCGCCGCCAAAGAGCGCGGTCTTGATACCCGGCACCATCTGGATGTCGTAGTCGACGTGCTCCTCCATCGCGACGAGACAGCCGGTATCCACTCGAAGCGATTCGCCCGGCCCGAGCGTGATCTCGTGCATCGTGCCCGCGGCGTGCAGGAACGCGAGGCCGTCGCCTTCGATTTTCTGGAGGATGAAGCCCTCGCCGCCGAAGAACCCCGCGCCGATTCGCCTGGTGAACGCGATGGTCACGTTGATGCCGCGCGCCGCGCAGAGAAAGCAATCCTTTTGCGCGATGAGCCGACCATTCCACTCGCGCAGATCGATCGGCACGATCTTACCCGGAAAGTGCGACGAGAAGGCGACATCCTGCCGTCGGTTCCCGGCGTTCGCGAACGTCGTCACGAAGAACGTGTTCCCCGACAGCGCGCGTTTGGCGCCGGCGAACAGCTTGCCCATCAATCCGCCGCCCTGGGAGTTCGGATCGAGGGTGGTGTTCATGACGATGCCATCCTGCATGTACATCATCGACCCCGCTTCGGCGATCGCCATCTCGCCGGGATCGAGGGTGATGATGACGGCCTGGAGATCGTCGCCGATGAGTCGATAGTCGATTTCGTCAGCCATGAGCGGGAGGCGGAAGGAGGGAGAGCCGGGAGTCGTCGGTTGGAAAGTAAGCGCCGGCAGGGGCAGCTGTATAGCGAAAGCGGGGAGCGAAGGGTCCGGCCCTTCGTTCCCCGCTTCCTGCGTCCCGCTTCCTGCGTCCCGCTTCCCGCGTCCCGCTTCCCGCGACTAAGGCGTGATTCGCCCAGCCTGCACTGGCGCCGCCAACTGGTCCTTGCCCTTATCGACATACCGGATGCCGTGCACCATCCAATCCGGCGCGGACGCTCCCTTCAACTTGTTGTCGAAGAACTGCTGCATGCGCATCGCGATGTCTTTCTGATTCGCTCGGCTCGCGGGGTTATGCACGTCGTTGTTGTAGGAGATCATGTAGACCTCCTTCCCCAAGCGGCGCATGCCGACGAACATCTCGATGCCCTGGTACCACGGCACCGCGTCGTCCATGTCGTTCGACATGATGAAGAGCGGCGTCGTGACGCGGTCGAGCCAGAACAGCGGCGAGTTCTCGATGTAGAGCTGCTGGCCCTCCCAGATCGACTTGCCGATGCGGCTCTGCGTCGCCTCGTATTGGAATGCTCTCGCGAGCCCCGATCCCCATCGAATGCCGCCGTACGCGCTCGTCATGTTCGCGACCGGCGCGCCCGCCATCGCCGCCGAGAACAGGTGCGTCTGCGTGATGAGGAACGCGGTCTGATATCCGCCCCATGACTGGCCTTGCAGACCCAGCCCCTTCGGGTCGACGTAGCCGCGCTGGAGCAGCATCTGCACCCCCGGCACGATCGACTTCACGGCGCTCGGTCCCGGATAGCCGTTCTCGTAGTGGATGTCCGGCTCGAAGACGAGATACCCGTTCGACACGTAGTGCGTCGGGTTGATCACGTTGCGGCCGGTCGGCGCGACATATCCGTTCAAGCCCTGCGAGAGCTGCTCGTAGAAGTACGAGATCATCGGGTACTTCTTGTTCGGATCGAAGTTCTCCGGCTTGTAGAGCAGCCCCTTGAGCGGGAAGCCGTCGGAGCTCGTCCAGTGCACGAGCTCCACGGTGCCCCAGTTGTAGTCCTTCTGCTGCGGGTTCGCGTCGGAGATCTTCGTGAGCTGCGTGAGCGACGGGCCGACCCACAGATTCGGGAAGTCGATGAACGTGCTCTTCGTCGTCATCCACACGTCGGCTTTCGCCGCCTTCGTCGCGGCTCCAAACGCGACGTCGGCCATCACGATCTTCTCGGGCGCCTGACGCGAGCCGACGCGCGCGCGATAGTAGCCGCTCGCCATCGTTTCGATATTCGTGGCGCGAAGCATCTGCGGCTCGTTCGGATCGATGCCGCGGTCCTCGCCGTTGGCTCCCGCCGCACCGCGACCGCCGCCACGGCCGCCGCCACCACGACCGCCACCGCCACCTTCCGCGAGACGGAACTGGATCGTGTTCTTCCGGCCGACGGAATCCGTGACCACGACCGCCGGCTTCACGCCCGCCGGGTCGACGTTCCAGATGTCGTAACGGTCATAGATCAGCACCGCCTGGTCGCCTTTCGTCCAGCCGGCGATGCCCCACGCAGGCGCGGCGTTCGGCGTGTCATGCGTCTCCTGCGCGAAGCTGACGCCCTTCGCCGTCGCGCTCAGATCGGCAATCTTCCCCGTCGCGACCGTGTAGGAGTACCAGTGCTCCTTGTCGAAGAAGAGCACGTACTTCGCGTCGGGCGAGAGCTGGCCGCTGCCCTCGATGTGCTCCTTCACGACCTTGTGCTGGCCGGTCGTGGCATCGACGAGATACACGTCGGTCGCGCCGTCGCCCCACATCGACTCGACCATGTACCGCTCGCGCGAGTTCGCGACGCCGAGCTTCGAGTCGTCGGAGAGCGTCACGCTCGGAATCGAATCATCGGACAGCTTGACGAGGCGTTTCGTGGCCGGGAAGTAGACCGCCTGATACGTCTTGTTGCGATCGCGCTGCGCCGAGAGCTTCTGCGCCGGCTGCAGCGTGGGATCCTTGTAGTTCCAGAGGTCGAAGACCGCCTTGCCGACGAGCGAATCGGATGGCACCGAATCGATGGGCGGCGGCGCGATGGAGAACGTGATCGCCGTCGCGCCGCGGTTGAACGCCACGCCCGCGTTGTCGGCGATGTGCAGCCCCGTCGGGAGCTGCGACGGCGTCACGATCGCTTGCGCGGCCCCACCCTTCGCCGACGCCTCGTAGATCGCGTAGCGCGGATTTGGCCGGCCGAACTCGTCGCGGTCGGACACGAACAGGATCTCGCCGCCCGTGCGGTCGAAGGCGAGATCCTTGTAGTCGCCGTGGCCTGCGAGGAGCGTCGACGTCGTTCCGCTGGCCAGCGACCGGAGATACGCGCCGTCCTTCGTCGAGTCGCGCGACACGACCGTGTACGCGAGCACTTTGGCGCTGTCGTCGAACGCGAACGTGTTCACGTCGCTCAAGTGCTCCTCGGCGCCGGTCGCGAGATTTCGGACCACGAGCGGGTTGCCGAACTGTCGTCGCCCGCCCGGCGCGCCACCGCCGCCACGGCCACCGCGACCGCCTCGGCCGCCGCCGGCCGCGCCTTGCACGGGCGCGCGGCTCGAGTCGCCCGCGGCGGCGGAATCCTCCGCGACATACGCGAGCCACGTTCCGTTGTCCCGAGGCAGCCGGAACGACCGCACGTTGGCGATCGTTGTCGTCTTTCCGTCGGGGAGGCTGAGGATGACCAACGACTGACGGTTCGCCGCCGCGGCGGCGCGCCCGCGGCCCGCACGTTCGATCTCAGCCTGCGGCCGCTGCGTTTGCACGATCACGAAGCGGCTGTCGGATGTGATCTGCGCGGGCGTCGCGGTTGGCCCAGCGGGTCCGCCTTCCTCGGGTCCGCCCGCGCCAGCCGGACCGCGAAGTCCTCCCGGCGTGTTGTTCGGCCGACCGATGTACCCGCGCGGCACGCGATACTCGGTCGAGCCGGTGGTCGACCGGACGACGAGCTCACCGTCGCCGACCTGCGGGATGAGCGTGTAGACGGCCCATTTGCCGTCGGCAGACAACGCCGGAGCGTTGATCGATTTCCATTTGTCCCAGTCGGCCTGGGTCAGGGCCTTCTTCTGAGCCTGAGCCGCGATTGGGAGAGCGAGCAGGACCGTGAAGAGAGCGCGCTTTCGCATGGTGGGGGCGGATTCGGGGGACGTTCGACTCCATAAGCATACGGCGACGGTCGACGCGACGCTGTGTTCGTGGCAGGGCATTTACCACGGACAGGCGCGGGCACCGACGGATGGGCACGGAGACCACGGAACACGCCTCTCAGTCCGTGTCTGTCCGCGAGCGGCCGTTCCGTCGTCCACGCATGCCCGTCCTTGATTCGTCAGCCGCCGGCTCCGGCAGGCCTTCCATGATGAGCAGATTCTGACGTTGCGCAGTTGAAGAAACTGCTGGGGACCAGCGCCGCGATGACGGTGTTTCGAAAACTGAAGCCGCTGGGGTACCTGACGAGCTATTCGCATCGGGGGCGCTATTACACCCTGGTGGAACTCGCTGACTTCGACGAGCGCGGCTTGTGGAGCGTGAACGACGTGCGGTTTGCACGCTAGGGCACGTTGGTCTGTACGAGCGAGGCGTGGGTCAATCGCGCCAGCGACGGCTACTACGCCGACGAACTGCGCGCGGCCTGCACGTCGAAGTGAAGGATGCACTCCGGCAATTGGTGCGGGAGCAGCGCGTGGCCGGCGGCCGTGAACGGCCGCTACCTCTACGTGGCGCGCACGCCGGCGCGCCGCCAGCAGCAAGTCGCTGACCGCCGAGTGCGGGGCGCACTCTCGGGAGCACTGCTGGAGCGCTCGACGGGGCGGACGCGGACGAAGTCAAAGCGGCCATCATCCTGTTCTATAGCATGCTCGATGAGCGACAACGCCGGGTGTATGCCGGGCTGGAGTCCCTCAAGCTCGGACACGGCGGTGATCGCCAATTGGCTGAATGGCTCGACTTGGAAGCGCATACGGTGGCGAAGGGACGTCGTGAGCTCGTGGACGCGGCCTCGCTCCGGGCAACGGAGTACCGAGTTCGACGACGGGTGGCGGTCGCCTCGCGCAGGAAAAAAAACGCCATCGGTCCTCACCGCCATCCAGCGGCTGATGGACGAGCAGACCGCCGGTGATCTGATGAGCGCGCGCAAATGGACGCGCCGCACCACGGGACAGATTGCGCGCGAGCTGCGGCGACTCCGCATCTGCATCAGTCGGCGCACCGTCGGGCGGCTGTTGCACGATCTCAAATATTCCTGCGTGGCAATCGCAAACAGCTGGGCACGGATTCGAGTCCCGACCGCAACCGCGAGTTCCTCTACATCAACCGCGAACGCGCTGGTTCACCCGGGACGGGGATCCGATGATCAGCGTCGATACCAAGAAGCGGGAATTGGTCGGCAACTTCAAGAATCCTGGGGCCAAGTGGGATCGCACGACCGTGCTGGTGCAGGACGACGATTTTCGCTCCGAGAGTGTGGGCATCGCCATTCCGTACGGCGTCTACGACTCGCGGCCAAACGGGGATCGGTGCAGGTCGGTGTCTCGCATGACACGCCATGCTTCGCGGTCCATGCGATCGCCACGTGGTGGCGGACGGAGGGCCGTGTGCGGTATCTGCGGCACGAGCGCCTCCTGATTCTCGCCGATACCGGCGGCAGCAACGGGATCGGAGCGGCGCATGGAAAACGGAACTCCAGCAGCAACTCTGCAACCGGTATGGGCTCACCGTGACCGTGGCGCACGATCCGACGGCAGCCTCGAAATGGAACCCGATCGAGCATCGCCTCTTCAGCGAGGTGAGCAAGCACTGGGCCGCGGAGGCGCTGACTACCTACGAGAGGATTCTCCGGTTTCCCGAACCACGACGACCAAGACGGTTGCTAAGGTGTAATCCGCCCAGCTTGTACGGGCGCAAACTGATCCTTCCCCTTATCGACATACCGGATGCCGTGCACCATCCAATCCGGCGCCGGCGCTCCCTTCAGCTTCGTATCGAAGAACTGCTGCATGCGCATGGCGATGTCGCGCTGGTTCGCTCGGCTCGCCGGGCTATGGAGATCGTTGTTGTAGTCGATCATGTACACCTCCTTCCCCAGCCGCCGCATGCCCACGAACAGCTCGATGCCCTGATACCACGGCACCGCGTCGTCCATGTCATCCGCGAGAATGAAGAGCGGCGTCGTCACGCGGTCGAGCCAGAAGAGCGGCGAGTTCTTGATGTAGAGGTCAGACGCTTCTATGAGCGGTTTTCCTATACGACTTTGTCCGCCTTCGTACTGCGTCGACCGGTTGATGCCGCTGCCCCAGCGAATGCCGCCGTACGCGCTCGTCATGTTCGCGACCGGCGCGCCCGCCATCGCCGCCGAAAAGAGATGCGACTGCGTGATGATGTAGGCCGTTTGGTAGCCGCCCCATGAGTGTCCTTGAATGCCAAGACCTTTGGGGTCGACGTAGCCGCGAGCGAGGAGCATCTCCACGCCCGGCACCACCGCCTTGACCGAGCTCGGACCGGGATAGCCGACCTCGTACACGATGTCCGGCACGAACACGAGATAGCCGTTCGACACGTAGTGCGTGTAGTTGATCGAGTTGCGGCCGTTCGGCGCCACGTAGTTGTTCAGCGTGTTCGAGTTGATCTCGTAGAAGTACGTGATCATCGGATACTTCTTCTTCGGATCGAAGTTCTCGGGCTTGAAGAGCAGGCCCTTGAGTGGAATCCCGTCCGAGCTGGTCCAGTGCACCAGCTCCACCGTGCCCCAGTTGTAGTCCTTCTGCTGGGGATTCGCGTCCGAGATCTTCGTGAGATTCGTGAGCGACGATCCGACCCAGAGATTCGGGAAATCGGTGAACGTGCTCTTCGTCAGCATGTACTCGTCGGCGCTGGCGGCTTTCACCGGCGTGCCGTACGAGAGATCGGACATCACGATCTTCTCGGGCTCTTTTTTGACGCCGACCTGATCGCGGTAGAACCCTGTCGCCATCGTCTCCGTGCTCATGGCGCGCAGCAGCATCGGCTCCGCGGGATCGATCGCGCCGCGATCTTCGCCGCCCGCCGCGCCACCGCGTCCGCCGCCACGGCCACCGCCGCCGCGACCACCGCCGCCCCCCTCGGCAAGACGGAACTGGATCGCGTTCTTGCGCCCGACCGAATCGGTGACGACCACCGCCGGCCGCGCCCCGGTCGGATCGATGTCCCAGATGTCGAATCGATCGTAGATCAGCATCGATCGATCACCCTTGGTCCATCCGGCGACGCCCCACGCCGGCGGCGCCGCCGGGTGATCGTCGGTTTCGTTGTCGAAACGCACGCCGTTGAGGGCGCCGGTGACGTCGGTCAACTTGCCCGTCGCGATCGCGTACGTGTACCAGTGCGCGTGATCGTAGAAGTAGATGTACTTCGCGTCGGGCGAGAGCTGCGCGTTGCCGTTGATCTTTTCTTTGATCAGCTTGCGGGCGCCTGTCGTCGGATCGACATAGTAGACGTCGGTGCCGCCGTCGCCCCACATCTGCTCGATCATGTACTTCTCGCGCGAGTTCGCGACGCCCGCGTGGCCGTCGTCCGAGACGGCGACGGTCGGCACGTCGTCATCGGCCAGCCTCGTGACCGTCTTCGTCGCCGGGAAGTAGATCGCGGCGTAGGTCTTGTTGCGATCGCGAGTCGCGTTGAGGCGCTGCGTGGGCTGAAGCGTCGGGTCCTTGTAATGCCAGAGATCGAAGACCGCCTTGCCGACGAGGGAATCCGCCGGCACGGAGTCGATCGGAGGAAACGCCATCGCGAACGTCACCGCGGTGCCCGACCGCGTGAACGCCAGCGGCCCGTTGTCGGCGACGTGCATCCCGGCCGGAACCTTCGACGGCGGCACGATCGCCTCGGCGCTCGTGCCATTCACCGCCGCTTGATAGATCGTGTACCGCGGACGGGCGCCGCGGCCGAATTCGTCGCGATCTGATACGAAAAGGAGCTGTGTCCCGGTCCGGTTGAATACGAGCTCTTTGTAGTCGCCGTTGCCGGCGAGCAGCGTCGTCGTCGCGCCGGTGCCAAGCGTGTGGACGAACACCCCATCCTTCGTCGAGTCGCGCGACACGACGGTGTACGCGAGCACTTTCGCGCTGTCGTCGAAAGCAAATGCGAGAACGCCGCTCAGCCGCTCTTCGGCGCCCGTCGCGAGATTGTGCAGCACGAGTGGCGACCCGAACTGCCGACGGCCGCCGGGTGCGCCCCCGCCGCCGCCGCGCCCGCCACGGCCGCGCCCACCGCCGCCCGGCGCCGCCGACGGCTCACCGGACGCGGAGTCGGGCTCCGCAACGTACGCGACCCACTGTCCGCTGCTGCGCGGAAGTCTGAACGACCGAACGCCGGGAATCGTCGTCTGCTTGCCGTCGCGCAGGCTCACGATGACCAACGATTGCCTGTTCGCGGCGGCGCCGCGCCCGCGCGGTGCTCGCTCGACCTCGGCGCGGCTCGCTTGTGTGCTCACGAGCACGAAGCGACTGTCCGCCGTGATCAGCGCGGGAGAGGCCGTCGGTCCCGCGGGCTCCTCTTCGCCGTTCGTCGCCGCGGTGCCGCGCAATCCACCCGGCGTGTTGTTCGCCCGGCTGAGATAGCCGCGCGGCACTCGGTACTCGGTGTTGCCCGAGGTCGCCCGGATCACGAGCTCGCCGTCGCCCAACTGGGGCAGCAGCGTGTACACGGCCCATTTACCGTCGCTCGAGAGCGCCGGCGCGTTGATGGACTTCCACTGATCCCAATCGGCCGGAGTGAGCACTTTCTTCTGCGCGCGCGCGGCGAGGGGAAGCGCGAGCAGGATCAACGCGCTAGCGAGCTTTCGCATGAGGGACGCCTTCCGTTGAGAGAGAGGACGACGAGCGCCGCCGGACCCTACAACCGTACGCTTGGGCTGCGTACTCGTCCAGAGGACGTCATCTCCAGGGAACAGTTGTCATCCTGAGTCCAGCGAAGGATCTGCTGCACCAACACATGTTGCATCCGCGCCGCGCCTAATTCATTCTCCGGGATGCTGCTCGAACGCTTCTACAACGACCTGCTCGCACAGGCCAGCTACCTGGTCGCGGACCAGAACGCGCACGTCGCGATGGTCGTCGATCCGAACCGCGACGTCGATCGCTATATCGACGCAGCGGCGCGCGACAAGCTCGAGATCGCCTACGTCGCCGAGACGCACATTCACGCCGACTTCGTGTCGGGCGCGCGCGAGCTCGCGGCGCGCACCGGCGCGCGCCTCCTCCTCTCCGCCGAGGGCGGCCGGGACTGGCAGTACAAGTTCGCGAAGTCCGACGGCGCCCGATTACTCCGTCACGGCGATCGGATCGACCTCGGTGCCGTGCGCATCGACGTTCGGCACACGCCCGGCCACACACCGGAGCATCTGTGCTACGTCGTCACCGACGCCGCCGCGAGCGACCGGCCCGTCGGCATGTTCAGCGGCGATTTCATTTTTGTCGGCGACGTCGGCCGGCCCGATCTCCTGGAACGCGCCGCGAACGTCGCGGGCACGATGGACACGCTTGCACGTGAGCTCTTTCAATCGTTGCGCGCCACGAAAGACCTCCCGGACTATCTGCAGCTCTGGCCAGGACACGGCGCCGGCTCGGCGTGCGGCAAGTCGCTCGGCGCGCTGCCATCGACGACGCTGGGCTACGAGCGACTCGCGAGCTGGGCGTTCAACGCGTCGAGCGAGGACGATTTCGTCGGCGAAGCGCTCGCCGACCAGCCGGAGCCGCCGGGCTATTTCGCGACGATGAAGGCGATCAATCGCGACGGGCCGTCGCCGACGCCAGAGCAGAACGAGCTCCCGGAGTTGACGCTGGGCGCGCTCGATCGCGCGCTTTCCACCGGCGAGCCGCGGGTGGTGGATGTCCGGTCGACCGCCGACTTCGCGGCCGGGCATATCCCGAGAACACTCAACCTGCCGATGGGCAGCTCGTTCGCGACCTGGGCCGGCTCGCTGCTCTCGTACGATCAGGACATCGTGCTGTTGGCTGACGATCCCAAACGCATCGCCAGAGCGCGCCACGCGCTGCTGTTGATCGGCCTCGATCGCGTCGTGGGCTCGGGCAGCAAGCGCCTGCGCGACGCGTGGCAGGCGAAGCACGGCCCGCTGTCGACGGTGCGGCAGGTGGACGTCGGCCATCTGTCGGCGGGCAATCACCGCCGCGTGCTCGACGTCCGTCGATCGACGGAGTGGAAAGAGGGCCACATGCCCGGCGCCGAACATTTCTACCTCGGCGATCTGGTTGCGCGGGCCGGCGACCTGCCTCGCGACACCCCGATTGCGGTCCACTGTCAAGGCGGCACGCGCTCGGCGATCGCGGCGAGTCTTCTCCAAGCCGAGGGCTTCACCAATGTCGCCAACGTCACGGGCGGTATTCAGGCGTGGACGGCCGCCGGCCTGCCGGTGGAGCGCGACTAGGGTCGCCGGATCGTCCGCTCGGGGCTACGTTGTCACCGGTTGGTCACCGGTTGTCATCGGTTGTCATCGGTTGTCATCCTGAGCCCTTCGTCGCTTCGCTCCTCGACGGCAGGCTGCGCGAAGGATCTGCTGTCCCTTAACAGAACGCCAATGCATAAGAGTTCTCTCATCGCCCTCGCCATCGCGACGCTTCCCGCCGTCGCCGTCGCTCAAGGACGCGGCGCCGGCCGCGGCGGAGCACCAGCAGCACCTGCCGGCCCGCCGATCCTCCTCGCCCCCGATCGCGTGTGGGACGGCTCGGATGGCCCCCCGCACGACGGATGGGTGGTGCTCGTGCGCGCCGACAAGATCGAGGCCGTGGGGACGAAGGCCGAGGTGAACGCTCCGCCCGAGACGCAGACGATCGCGCTGCCCGGCACGACGCTGATCCCCGGCTTGATCGAGGGGCACTCACACCTTCTTCTGCATCCATACAACGAGACGTCGTGGAACGATCAGGTGCTCCACGAGTCGCTCGCGTTGCGCGTGGCACGGGCGACGAACCACGCCAAGGCCGCCCTTCTCGCGGGGTTCACGTCGTCACGCGACCTCGGCACCGAGGGCGCGGGCTATGCCGACGTCGGCCTCCGCGACGCGATCAATCAGGGGATCATCCCCGGTCCGCGCATGCAGGTTGCAACGAGGGCAATCGTCGTCACGGGCGAATACGCGCCGAAGGGCTTCGCGACGGAATACGCCGACGCGATTCCACAGGGCGCCGAGGAAGCCGACGGGCCGGATAGGATCTCGCACGTCGTGCGCGATCAGATCAAGCACGGCGCCGACTGGATCAAGATCTACGCGGACTACCGCTGGGGCCCGAACGGCGAAGCGATGCCCGGTCCGACGCAGGACGAATTCAATCTGATCGTGAACATCGCCAAGAGCTCCGGCCGCGGCGTCGCCGCGCACGCGACGACCGCGGAAGGCATGAAGCGCGCCGCGCTCGCCGGCGTCGAGACGATCGAGCACGGCGACAACGGAACGCCCGAGGTCTTCAAGCTGATGGCGGAGCGCGGCATCTGCTACGTGCCGACGGTGTCGGTGGGCGGACGAAACAAGAAAGCGGTGGTGCAGATGGCGCTCGCCGCGGGTGTGACGATCTGCAATGGCGCCGACTCCGGGCCCGGTCGCGCACGGCGACAACGCGCGCGAAGTGGAGGGGCTCGTGACGAACGGGCTAACGCCGATTCAGGCGCTCCGCGCCGCGACGGTCAACGACGCCAAGATGATGCACTGGGGCGACCGGCTCGGGATGGTGAAGGCCGGCATGCTCGCCGATCTCGTCGCCGTGCGCGGCGATCCGACGAAGGACATCATGGCGCTCGGGAATGTCCAGCTGGTCATGAAGGGAGGAGTGGTATACAAGAAGCCGTGAGGCGAGCGGCGAACGGCAAACGGCGAACGAGGAACCCGGACGAGAGGCGAGCGGCGAGCGGCGTGTCGGGGCGAGGGCGGCGTGCCGCGAGCGGCGACACGACAGAAGCCCGTAGTTCCGTTCGCCGCCGCACGCCTTCGCATCACCCGCTCCGGCACGCCGCTCGCCTTTCGCCTCTCGACAGGAGTTCGCCGTTCGCCGTTCGCCGCTCCTCGTTCCCCGCTCGCCGTTCCCCGCTCGGCTCTATGCCGGCTCTGCCGCTCTCCTCCGCGCGGCAAATCCAAACGCAAAGACGCCGATCGCCATTCCGATCGCCGACCCGATGAGCGCCGGCAATCCGTACTCTCCGTCGCGGAACGAGAGCACGACGAGCGTCCCGAGAATCGACAGCGGCACGAACGCCAGCACGATCACGCCCCGCCGCTCGAGCGGAATGCGAAACGCGCCGCGGAGACTCGGCTCGGTCTTCCGCAGTTGGATCAGCGCCGCGAACTCCAGCGACAGCGCGAACGCGTAGAGCAGCGCGTCCGCCACGACGAGACTGCCGAGCGGCACGAGCACGAAGACCGAATAGAGCAGCGCTGAGACGAGCACGGAGTTGCGCGGCGTTCCGCGGTCGTCGATGTACGCGATCGCGCGCGGCAGCAGACGGTCGCCCGCCATCACGAACGGAATTCGCGAGTAGGCGAGCAACAGCGCGTTGAACAGCGCGAGCGCGCTCACCATGCCGCCGATCGGCGATCCACGGCGCGAGCCACCGTCCGGCAGTTCCGCTCGCCGCCGCCGCGATCTGTGGCCAGCCGCCGTCGCGCCACGTCGTCCAATCGGTCGCGCCGAGCGTCGTGAGCAACGGAATGAAGTAGCCCGCCGTCACGAGCGGCAGCGTGATCGCGAGGGCCTTCGGATAGTTGCGCGCCGCGTCCTTCACTTCGCCTTCGACCGTCGACGCGTTGTCCCATCCGATGTAGTTCCACAGCGCGATCGACAGCCCGATGGCGAGTCCGCTCGGGATTCCCTGCCCCGGCGCGAGGAACGGCTTCCACGGAGCGTGGTGGATGTTGGGCACGGCGGTGATCGACACCGCGAGAAAGCCGATGATGATGAAGAGGCCCGCTACGATCGACACGCGTCCCACCGGGAGCGCGCCGCGAAGATTCACGCCCGTCGCGATCCAGATCACGAGCAGCATGATCGCGTACTTCGCCGGCCCCGTGAGCCCGGGAAAGAAATACCCGAGATACTGGAGAAACAGCACCGGGTAGATCGCCATGTCGACGAGCGAGTACAGCCAGGTCAGCCACCCGTTCTGGAACGCCCAGAAGTCGCCGAACGCGCGCTGCACCCAGCGATAGTAGCCGCCCTCCTCGGGCAGCATGCTCGCCAGCTCGCCGACGATGAGCACCTCGGGAATCGACCAGAGGATCGGCACGGCGAGCAGCACCAGCAGCGCCAGGCCAGGCCCTACTTCGTGCACGAGCGTCTCGGTGGTGTGCGGACCGCCGGACGTCGAGAAGTAGAGAATGAAAACGAGCGAAAGCGTGCCGAGGGAGCGCTTCAGGCCCATCCGCTATTCGTCCAGACGGCGATCAAGCCGCACCACTGGTTCTTGCCCGTCGCGGGATACTGCAAGCGGAATCGATGACGGTGCCGGCAAATACTTCCATGCCATGAATCTCTCGGGGCCGCGGCAGCTCGCGAAGGTCGAAATCCCTCATGACCCGGACTCGCGATTCATGAGCAAGCCATCCACCATGACCGCAATGTAGCACTTCGATCTGACTTCCGTCCGGCAATCGAGATGCGCGATCGCGTGGATTCGCCGGTCACGCCCGAGGTGTCGACGATCTTGATCGATGGGACGGCCAGAAGCATCTGCCACGCGTCCACGGGATTCCGCTTATTGATATCGTCGCTCGTGAAACTCACCGTCGCTTGGTGACTCAGCCGCCTGGTTTCGAACTCGTCCAAGCGGCGCAGCCCCAGGAGCCGTTGATTGCCGATGATCCGAACGGTATCGAGCGTCGGGAAGCGCCGCGGCGCTCAAGATGATCGGAATCGTGTTCCGCCCCGGCTCCACGGTCACCGCGAGCTGGCCGGGCTGATAGCCGATCCGCCGGGCGCGGACGACGAAGAAGCCCGGCGTCACATCTGGGAGCAACGCTCGGCCGCTCGGGCCGGTGACCAGCGTTCGCGTCTTCCCGGACGCGGTGACGTCCACGCTGACGTCCGGAAGCGGGCCGGCGCCCAACTCGCTCACCGCAATCTCGATCAACGCTCGCGAACGCTGCTGTGCGCCGACCGCGGTCGCCGCGGCTCGTCCCGACCACCTGCTGGCGCACGACTAGATCCGCCGCGCCAAACGACTGGTCGGTCTTCGAGGCGGAGGCGACGTCGCATCGGACCCGGAGTCCGTCACGACCGACACGACCAGCGCTGCCGCCGTGCGGCACACCACACACGTGCCACCGTCCGGCGAAATCGGTCAGCGAGCCGAGCGTGCTGCTCCGTGGAGCTCGAGTGCTCGCCGTCGCGTACCCCGTTCGGCGTGGATTCCGTCTGCCACGTCACCGTGACCGCCGCGCCTTGCAGCGGCGCCGCGCCTTCGCTGCGCACGCGACCATAAAGCATTCCTTCACCGTGTCGCACCGAATCGCGTGGGCAGGCGGCAAGCACGACGTCACGCGACGCTGGCAGCGCGAGCGTGTCGACGTGTGCAGCGCCTCCCGTGCTCTCGCGCGCGTCGAGCTCGCGAATCACCGGCATCACGTTGAGCGAATCCATGAGCGGCGTCGACACACGCGCCCGGTAGCGGCCGGCGACCATCGGCCCAACGCGAATGAAGCCCGTCGAATCCGCGAGCGCGGCGTAGTCCGTCCCCTCGATCTCGAGCAGCGCGGCGGTTGGCCGGATCAACGTGTCCTTGGATGCGAGTCGTACCGTGATCGCAGCGCTGTTCGATTCGTACGCGAGCGTATCGCGCCGGAAAACGCGCATCACTTCGCCGCCGGTGATCTGAATGCCGCGCACCGCCACGTTGGGCGTCGACACGACGACCCGTCGCAACCGCGTGTCCGGCGTCGTGCTGCGCGACACGAGCTGCGGCATGCGCACGCTCCATCGCCGAATGAGCCACTCACCGTCGGCGAGTCTCAGCAGCTCGACGCGCCCGCCTGCGCCGGCGGCCGCGACCACAGCCGGCAGATTCGTGTAGCGGAACTCCAAGCTCCGCAGCTCCGCGGTGCGGCGGTCGAGCCACAGCGTCCCCTCGATCTCGCGCTTCGTTCCGCGATCCGCCGTTGGCTCGAAGGCGACGCCGATCAGATCCTGGGCCGCGCCGCGCGGCGCGGCGACCAGGTGAAAGCAATGGCCGGCGGCGAACCACTCCGAGAGCAGGACGTCGGCGTCAGGAGCAAAGTACGTCGTGCCCGTGCTGTCGCTCACGACGAAGCCGGTGGAATCCAGCTCGTGCGCCGAGCGACTCCGAAACGCGTGCCGGGTGGGGCTCCGCGAGGTCCGAATCCGCTGCTCGCGGACGAACCGCGCCGTCGAGTCCATCGTCCGATCATACTCGACCCATTCCGCGACGAGTGGCGCGTCATCCGCGTCGAGCTGCGTGGTGAGCATCGCCTTACGAGCCTCTTCCCACAGGCGTGCCACGGCCATTCCTGTGTCGGCGCCGACGCGACAGGTGCGGCGATCGCGGACATCGATGCTCGCGAGCACGATCGGGTCGCCCGCGAACACGATCCGGACAGGCTCGCTCGGTGCCTCGGCGACAACGACCGTAGGTCCCTGAGTTGGACGGTAGCCGATCCGAAGCACCTTCAGGCTGTACCGTCCCGGCCGCGGCACACGCAGCTGAAACTGTCCTCGCGCGTTGGTGAGCGATCTGGCGACGGCCGAATCGCGGCTGTCGCTGGCCTGAACGATGAGCCCCGCGGCCGGCGTGCTGTCACGCAGCACGACCGTGCCGGTCACCACCTGTGCGCCGAGAGCACTGGTCGCCGCCGAGACGAGGGATGCGATCGCGGCGGCTCGCGCAAATGCGTTCAATTGACTTCGCCCCCATTTGCGAAGTCTAACGATCTATCACGTGCCCGCTTTCGTCCAGACTAAAATGACACCGCAACCGCGGTTCGGCCCGGCGAACTGCATCGGGATCGTCGACGCGCCCGCGTAGACCTCGATGCCGGCAAGATCCTTCGGCGACGGGAGCAGGTCGAGGTTGAACGGGGTCGGCAACGGCACCTGATCCAGGAACACCTGCATCGGACACGCCCCGACGCTCGGGTTGCCGCCCTCGCGGTTGCTCAACGCGTAGTACTCCGTGATGGGACCCGAGTTGGTCGGCGAGACGTTCACGGACATGAACTTTCGCATCAGCTCGGTCGAGAAGACCGTATTCGCCTTCTCGATCTGCGCTTGCGTCAGGAACTGACCCACCCCCAGTGCGCGGCGCTTCTCGAACTCCTGCATTCGCATCGAGCCCGACTGCTCGGTCACGACCACCGGATTGAGCGTCGTCACGGGTGCTTCCGCGAGCGTGTACGACACGCGGACGGTATCCGACGGCAACACGTCGATGACGCCCGACGTCGGGCGATAGCCGACCCGCTTGACCACCACCAGGTACTGTCCGGCCGGAATCTTGGTGATGCGGAATCTGCCATTCGGCCCTGTGCCAATCCGAACGGTCGTACCAAGGATCGACACGAACGCCGCGTGCAACGGAACGAGATTGGTGTCGCTGACGATCCCGTCGATCGTTCCAAAAATGCTCGCGCGACCCGCGCTGTCTCGGCGCGCGAGCGCCGAGCCGGGTCGCGATTGGGCGGCCAGCGGTTGAACCACAGCGGACGCGACCGCGCCCGTGAAAACACTAGCGAATACAAGACGGCGCAACATCGGATTGGCGAAAAGTTGGTCTCCGGACTCCGTTGAGTACACCAGAAGCCGGAGACCGGGTCCCTGCTCCGGTCTCCGGCTTCTGATGAACCAATCTCGTCGACGCCCCTTACGGAGTGCAGTTGTTCTGGCCGTTGGGTCCCAGCAGGTTGCCCGTCGCGCCCGCCCGCACCAGACACTCGGCCTGCGGAATCGGGTTCACGACCGCTACGAAGTTCTTGTTCGCACCCGATGAGACGTCCAGCGGCAGCAGATTGAGCTTCTTGTAGCGCCGCATGTCCGGCCACCGGTTTCCTTCCATCAGCGTCGAGAAACGCTTCTCGTACAGAATGCCCATGAGCACGTCGTCATCGCTCGAGGCCGGCGTGAGCGTCGTTGGCGGAAGCCCACCCGAATTCACGCGAACCTGGTTGATGTCCGCGATCGCACCGGCCTTGTTGCCCGTCGCGAGCATCGCCTCGGCGTGGATCAGAATCAGCTCTTCGTTCCGAAGGATCGGAATCGACGAGTTCTGCGCCGGCCAGATGCTGAAGCCCAGCGTCGTCGTCTCCGTGGTCGGGCCGGCCGCGTTGGCCGGGCCCGCGCGCGGCGGAAGGCCCGTGCGGATCTTCGCCGTGTACCGATCGTCCGGCTGTCCGTTCGCCTTGAGCTGCGCGTCGCGCTGAAGCGACATGTGCGCGTACAGATTCGTGTTCGTCGCCTGCGTCAGCGGATTCGGCGAGTCTGGGGCAATGCCGTGCGTGTTGACCGGACCAACGTCCAGATCCGTGCGCGACTTCGCCGCCAGGTTGAGGAACGACGCGTTCAGCGCCGCGACCGTCGCCTGCCAGGCCGCCGCCCCACCGCCCAACGTCGCGTAGTAGCTCTCGGCCTTCGCCTTGAGCGCCTGCGTGAACTTCAGGAACGTCGCGGGCGTGTCGAACCCGGCAAACCCAGGTGGAAGCTTGAACGCGAAGGTCGCCGGGCTGCCGCCCGCGGCCGTATTCAAATTGGCGATTGCCGCGTCGAGCGATCCGATGATGAACTTGTAGACCGAATCGCGAGACACGAACGGCGCGAGCTGCGACGCGTCGGCCTTGATCTCCGTGATCGCGCCGAGCGTATCGTGCGCCTGCACGAGATCGAACATCATGTACGCGTCGAACGTCTGCGCGATGCCGATGGCGCCAGCCTTCTGCTCCTTCGACAACGAGGCCGCGCCACTGATGGCATTCTTGAAGTTGAACAAATCGCGCAAGACGCCGTACTCGCCCGCCCACGGATTGTTCGCGAAGCCAACCGCGGCGTCGATCTTCGTCACCCCGCCGATGACGACGCCAAGGAGCGGCACCGTCGCGAACCGGCCATCCTGCGGCGACAACGTATAGCCTTCGCGGCCAAACACGGCGCTCTCGAGAATCATGTTCGAGCGCTGGCCGCGAATATCGGAGAACAGTCCCGTGAACAGCAGCTGCAGCGCCGTCGGGTCGGCGGTCGCACCCACGACCGTCGCAGAATTCGGGCTCGCCACGTTCAGGTCGTTTGGGCTACACGAGACGCCGCTCGCGACGACCGCGGCCGCGATCAGGGCCTTCCGCATCATCACTTTTCTCCCAAGATGAGTCGTTTGCATGGCTCAGTACCCCAAGTCGAGGCTGAAGAAGAACTGCCGATTCGTGGGGTATGGTGCGAGGTCGATGAAGCGGTTGAAGTTCTGCGAGCCGAAGTTGTTGAACTCTGGGTCGAAGCTCCAATAGTTGGACTTCATGCCGAGGTTGCGGCCCTGCACAGAAATGCGCAGGTCGCGGGCGCGGAGCTTCTGTGCCCACGAGGCGGGCGCATCGAACGTGATGTTCAGCTCGCGGAACTTGAGATACGTGCCGGCGTCGATGTACGGCGCGATGTCACCGCTGCCGCCGCCCCACGTGCCGTACCGCCACTCACCGAGCGTCTGGCTGGGATCGATCGACGGCTTGTCGTAGTCACGCGAGTTGCCGCCCTCGTCGAACAGGTTCTTGGTCATGTCCGACGTGTGGCTGCCCACGCGCCAGTCGAGCAGCGCCGAGACCGTCAGCCGCTTGTACCGGAACGTGTTGAGGAACGACGTCTGCGACAGCGGCGCGGCGTCCGCGATGATCGAGTCACGAACGACCGAGTTCGCGACCGCGGCATCGCCCGGGTAGAGACGATGACAGGGCTTGCCGTCGGCGCCCTGACCGACGACGACGTTGCCCGTCGCCGGATCCGTGGTGTTCACGCAGGTGTAGGGCACGTTGCCCCAGATGAGCGTCGAGATGTTCGAGCCCGGCGCGCAGCTGTTGTACTTCTTGCCCTGCGACGTCACGAGCGTCGGAATGTCGCACGTCGTGATGCGGTTGCGGCCGTACGACGCGGCGAACGAACCGCCCGGCGCGCCGAACGCCGGCACGAGGAGCTTGTCGACGTACTGCCGGTTGCGCTGGTACGTCGCGCGCAGCGTCCACTCGAAGTTCCGCGTCGTGATCGGCACCACGTTCAACCCACCCTCGAAGCCCAGCGACGACATCTGGCCGCCGTTGATCGTCTGGTTGGCCAGACCCGAGCTCGGCGGCAGCGGGAAGGTCACGAGGAGGTCCTTGATGATTCGCTGATAGCGGCTCGCCTCGAGAGAGACGCGTCCGCGAAACATCGCGATGTCGGTGCCCCATTCGGTCTCGTTCATCGTCTCCGGCTTGATCGCCGGGTTGCCCAGCGTGCTCGATGCGGACAGCGAGCCCAGACCGCCGATGACGCCGCCGCTGGCGATCGTGATGTCGCGCACGCCCTGGTTCGGCCGGTTGCCGGACTGGCCGTACGAGGCGCGCAGCTTGACCTCGTCGACCACCGACGTGAAGCGGCTGAACGGTTCGACGAACCGGTAGCTGCCCGAGAACTTTGGGTAGCCGTAGAACGCCTCGCGGTCGCCGTTGTTGCTGCCGCGGTCCTGTCGAATGCCCGCCGCGAGCGCGAGCCGTTCGTCGAACGCGATGACCTGCTCGTTGACGTACCGCGACTGATCGCGCGTCTCGCTGATGTTCTGCGACGACGAGAAGTCCGTCGAGCCCGCCTGGTTCGCGATCACGCGCGTCGGGAGCAGGCCGCGCGCGCGGATGTTGTAGCCGTTCGTCTTCTGCGTCTCGTACGTGCCGCCGAACGACGTCTGCGCCGAGTTGAGGAACCGAATGCCCGGCGTGTACGTCCAGACGGCGTTGAGGCTCTGATTGATGAACCGGCTGTCGTTCGTGAGCTGCTGCGACGTGCCGAGGAAGCCGTCCTGGGGCTCGAACTGGAGATAGTTCGGCGAGTACTGCTGTCCTTCGAATTGGAAGCGGTCCACGCCGCCGATGTACGTCAGCTGAACCGTGTTCTTCACCGACGCGAGCAGCGAGTAGCCGATGCGGACGTTCCCCGTCTGCCGCCAGGTGTCTTCCTGGTTCTGGATCGAGTGAATCACGTCGAACGGATTCGACGTGGCGGCGCCGCCGCCGTTCATCCACATGAAGATGGGCCGCCCGGTCGTCGGATCGATCTGGTGGAGATCGTAGATCGCTGGCGCGTAGCCGAAGGTATAGATCGGGCTCGTGCCGGAGTTGTCGTTGTTCCCGAGGCCGTCCTGCACGAACGTGTGCGTCACGTCGAGACCACCGCTGACCGTCCAGCGGTCGCCGATCGTCTGGTCGAGATTCAAGCGACCCGACGTCCGCCGCGCGCCCGTGTTCTGCTCGACGCCGTGGCTTTGCCGATCGTTGAGCGACCCATAGTACCGCGTGTTGTTCACGCCGCCCGACGACGACATCACCGTCTCGAACGACGGCGACGTGTTGTTGTAGAGATCGCCCTGCCAGTCGTAGTAGGGGCAGCTGGGCGTGCAGACCGCCTTCGCAATCGAGTCCGCGTGCGAGCAGTTGCTCCGGACCGCCGCCGAGCAGGGAACCGCAGAGGCCGAGATGCCGAGCCAGGGACGGACCGCGCCAGACTGACACGTCGAGAACGACGTGGCGGTGCAACCGGCGTCGTAGCTCGTGAAGTGGCGCGAGTCGAGGAGGCGGACGGCGTCCTGCGAGCCGACCCGCTGCGTCATGTTGAACCGGTTCTGCCCCGGCTTGCCCTTCTTGGTCGTGATCACGACGACGCCGTTGGTCGCGCGCGATCCATAGATCGCGGTCGCCGCGGCCGACTTCAGCACCTCGATGCTCTCGATGTCGTTCGGATTGAGGTCGGCGAGACGATTGACCGTTTGGTCCTGCGTCGAGCTCGTCGAGCCGCTCGCTCGGCTGATCGAGGCGAGACCGCCGGAGACCGAGCTGTTCGAGTAAATCGTTCCGTCCACGACGAAAAGCGGATCGCCCGATCCGAGAATCGACGTCGCGCCGCGGATCTGAATCTGGAAACCGCCGCCGGGAACGCCGCTGTTCTCTGACACCGACGCGCCGACGACTTTGCCCTGCAGCGCGCCGTCGATCGCCTTCGCTGGGACAGCGATCAACTCCTCGGCCGATACGGACGCGATGGCGGTCGACGCATTGCGTTTGTCGACGGTGGTCGCCTGTCCGGTCACGGTCACGCCTTCCAGCTGCAGAACGTCCTTCTCGAGCGCGAAGTCTGCCGTCGCCTGCGACCCACGCACCAGAACCGTCTGGCGCTTGAACCCGATGGCGCGGACCAACAGTTGAACGTCACCATCGGGAACGCGGACGCGATACTCGCCCTTCTCGTTCGTTCGAACACCGAGCTGCGCACCAAGAATGCCGATGGTGGCTTCCGTGATCGGCGTCGCCGTCCCGGCTTGTGTCACCTTACCCGTGATCTCCCGCGCCTGCGCTGCTAGTGGTGCTAGCGGCGCGAGCCCGAGAAAGAGGGAGAGCGATACTGCTAATCGACGACGCACTGAGACACCTCGCAGAGAGAGAGGACGGTGGGGATATTTTTTGGGCGTCAGAATCCGGAGGGGCACTGCGATTCCGCTGCGTATCGACGGCGATTCCGCTTACACCTGTATGGCAAATCAACCCGGCGGCGGGCCGTTACGTCACACGAATTCGTCGATGTATCCCGTCGCGGAAGCCTTTGTCAAGAGACGTGTAAGCCACCTTACACTCTGCACACTTTATCCAATCGCGGATCGTCCCATATGCAGTCCCACATTGGTTGATGAGTCGCGAGATTTCGCCCCGACTCGAGTACTGTTCGATGCCGCCCAATACATTCGCCCCGAGTTTTTTCCTCGGACTTCGACCGGCCTCATCACTCGTGTGCGTTAGCCTTCGCGTCCATCACGTCGATCACGTGCATCGCGCTCATCGCGTTCTCCGTGCGCGTTAGCGCCTTCGCCCCCGGCGGCATCGGCAATCTCGGACCCGGGCTCGATATTCTCGGCTGCGCCGTCGACGGCCCGGGTGACACCGTGCTCGCGGAACGCGTCGACACGCCCGGCGTTCGACTCATCGAGCGCGGCCACGTCGATCTCCCCGCCGATCCCGCGCGCCACACCTCGGCGATCGCGGCGACGGAGGTTCTCCGTCGCGCTGGCGCGACGTCGTTCGGACTCGCACTAAGAATTCGTAAGGGACTCCCGCTCGCCGGTGGTCAGGGCGGCAGCGCGGCGTCGGCCATCGCCGGCGCGGTGGCCGCGAACGCGATGCTCGAGCAGCCACTCGACGCGCAGGAGCTGTTGCTCGCCGCGCTCGTCGCCGAAGAGCGAGTGGCCGGACGACATCTCGACAATCTCGCGCCCGCGCTGTTGGGCGGTATCGTGCTCATTCGATCGATCGATCCCGTGGTCACCGTTCGCTTCACTGCGCCGCAGTCGCTGCGCATCGTGCTGGTTCATCCCGAGATGCGACTGCGCACGGCCGAAGCGCGCGCGGTGCTGCCTGCCTCGATCGACCGCGGCACGGCGATGGACCAGGCCGCGGCGGTATCGACGATGATCGCGGCGTTTGCCACGGGCAATCTCGCTCTGTTGCGCGGTGCCATAGAAGATCGGATCGCCGAACCAGCCCGTGCCGCGCTGCTCCCGGGATTCGTTCGCGCCAAGGCGGCTGCGCTCGACGCCGGCGCGCTCGGCGCTTCGATCGCGGGCGGCGGACCGTCGGCGTTCGCGATGACCGACGGTGATGCGGTCGCTCAGCCGGTGCTGACCGCGATGCTCGCCGCGTACGCCGCGAGCGGCGTCCGAGCGACGGGCCGCATCGCGCGTGTCGACGATCGCGGCGCGCGCGTCACGCGGGACGAGGGCGTCGAGATGGCGGCGGTGCGCTCATGACGAGTGCCAGCGTGCAACGATGCGAAGCGTGTCGAGCCACCATCGCGGAGCTCGATCCGTCCGGTGCGTGCCCTCGCTGCGGCGGGTTGCTCGAGCTGGAGCACTCGGTTTCGCACACGGCGGACATGCTTCGCTCGGCGTTCGCGCTGCGTCGTCCCACGCTCGGCAGCCCGAATGCTTCCGGCGTGTGGCGCTACCGAGAGCTCGTGCTGCCGTCCGCGACCGACGACGTCATCGTCTCGCACCCGGAAGGCAACACGCCGCTCCTCGAGCGCGAGGCCGTCTCGCGATTCGCCGGCGTTGAGCATTTGCTCATGAAGCACGAGGGCCACAATCCCACCGGGTCGTTCAAGGACCGCGGGATGACGGTGGCGATGACGCAGGCCAAGCGCACCGGGGCGCGCGCCGTCGCCTGTGCGTCGACGGGCAATACCTCGGCATCGCTCGCCGCCTATGCCGCGCAGGCCGCGATTCCGGCGCTCGTCTTCGTGCCCGCGGGCCAGGTGGCGCTCGGCAAGCTGACGCAGACGATGGCGTATGGCGCGAAGACGCTCCTCGTGCGCGGCAACTTCGACGCCTGTCTCACGCTCGCGCGCGACGCGAGTCGCGAGCTGGACATTCAGCTGCTCAACTCGATCAACCCGTTTCGGCTCGAAGGCCAGAAGTCCATCGTGCTCGAGCTGCTCCACCAGCTCGACTGGAACGCGCCCGACTGGATCGCGCTGCCCGCCGGCAATCTCGGCAACACGTCGGCGTTCGGCAAAGCGCTGCGCGAAGCGCGGGCGCTCGGCTTGATCGACCGCATGCCCCGGCTCGCGGCGATTCAGGCCGCGGGCGCGTCGCCGTTCGCGATGAGCTTCCGCGAGGGATTCGCGCGGCGCATTCAGGTCGACCCGGACACCGTCGCGACCGCGATCCGCATCGGCGCTCCCGCATCATGGAACCGCGCGATCCGCGCGATTCACGAAACGAATGGCGTGGTGGCGGCGGTGTCCGACGCCGACATCCTGGACGCGAAGGCGGTGATCGACGCGTCGGGCGTCGGCTGCGAGCCGGCGAGCGCCGCGAGCGTCGCCGGCGTCGCCAAGCTCCGTCGCGAGGGCGTGATTGGCGCCACCGATCGCGTGGTCGCTGTGCTCACCGGACATCTGCTGAAAGATCCGGGCGCCCTCGTGAAGTACCATCAGGAAACCGAGCCGCCGCCCGCGCGAGCGAATCGCCCCATCGAGATCGAAGCTCGAGTCGAGGATGTGCGCCGGGTACTCCGAGAATCCGCCTAATCGCGAACGCGGCGCGCCGAGAGACTTTAGTCGTCAGTCGTCAGTCGTCAGTCGCCAGTCGCCAGTCGCCAGTCGCCAGTCGCCGTCTGCAGTCGGCCTGATGACTACAGACTGACGACTGACGCCTAGAGTCTCGGTCTTCGGGACAATCGGTATCAACCAAGCCGTCCACTTGCCGTCTGGCCGGACTATGGCGAGAATCTGCCCGTTCGCACGTCGCTCTCACATTCAAAGAGGTTGGCATGCATCGCGCGTTTTCTCGTGCCAGCGTGTTCACGTCGCTGCTACTCGCCGCTTCGACGCCGCTCGTGGCGCAGCGAGGCGGCAACCAGGGCCCGGACAACCGTCCCGAAGTCACCTTCCCCGTCAATCTGCCGCCCGACGACGCCAAGCTCGCCGCGCTGAAGAAAGAGGCGATGCACATGGTGGACTCGATGTCGACCTTCTCGCAGCAGATGGTCGACATGGTGTTCAGCTTCGGCGAGCTCGGAATGCAGGAAGAGGAGACGTCCAAGTACCTCACGGGCATTCTCGAGAAGAACGGCTTCAAGGTGACGCGCGGCTTCGCCGGCATTCCCACCGCGTGGGTCGCGACCTGGGGCTCGGGCAAGCCGGTGATCTCGCTCGGCTCCGACGTCGACGACATCCCGCAGGCGAATCAGAAGCCCGGCGTCGGCTATAAGGATCCGATGATCGTCGGCGCGCCCGGGCACGGCGAAGGCCACAACTCCGGCGTGCCGATGAACATCACCGCCGCGATCGCGGTGAAGAAGATCATGGAGCGCGAGCACATGCAGGGCACGATTCACCTCTGGCCCGGCATCGCCGAAGAGCAGATGGCCGCGAAGGCGTACTTCGTGCGCGAAGGCATGTTCAAGGACGTCGACGTCTGCCTCTTCGCGCACGTCGGCACCGATCTCGGCGTGTCGTATGGACAGTCGGGACAGAACGCGCTGATCAGCGCGCGCTTCAACTTCCAGGGCTCGAGCGCGCACGCCGCCGGCGCGCCGTGGGCGGGCCGCAGCGCGCTCGACGCGGTGGAGCTGATGGACGTGGGTTGGAATTTCCGCCGCGAGCACCTGCCGCTCGACGCAGCGCTCGCACTACGTGATCACCGACGGCGGCGACCAGCCGAACGTCGTGCCGCCGACGGCGTCGGTCTGGTACTTCTTCCGCGAGACCAACTCGCCGCTCGTGCAAGGACTGTTCGCGCTCGGCGACACGATGGCGCGCGCGGCGGCGATGATGACGAGCACCAAGCTGGCCTCCGTCGACATCCTCGGCTCCGGCTGGTCCGGTCACTTCAACAAGGTGATCGCCGAAGACATGTTCGACAACATCAAGCAGGTTGGCATGCCGACGTGGAGCGACGCGGATCAAACGCTGGCGAAGGGCATCCAGCGCGAGCTTGGCCAGAAGGATCCGCGCGGTCTGTCGAGCCGCGTCCCGACCACGCTCGTCCACGCCGCCGCGCACCGAAGACCTTCGCGGCGGCGGCAGCGACGACATCGGCGACGTGTCGTGGAACGTGCCGACGGTCACGCTCCGCTATCCGTCGAACATTCCCGGCCTGCCTGGCCACAACTGGGCGAACGCGATCTCGATGGCGACGCCGATCGCGCACAAGGGCGTGACGGCCGGCGCCAAAGTGCAGGCGATGACCGTGCTCGATCTCATGACCAAGCCGACGGTCGTCACGCAGGCGTGGGACTACTTCAAGAACGTGCAGACGAAGGACACCAAGTACTTCCCGCTCATGCGGCCCGACGGACCGGCCCGCGATCTGGCTCAACAAGGCGATCATGGACAAGTACCGGCCGGAGATGCGGAAGTACTACTACGATCCGACCAAGTACAAGACGTACCTCGAGCAGCTGGGCATCAAGTACCCGACGGTTCGCGACACGGTCAGACCCGTTCCGTAACAACGGCACAGAGAACGAACGAGGAGGGGCGCCGCCAGCTTGAAAGCCGGTAGCTGCTAGCCTGCAAAAAACCTCCGGACGTCACGAAGCTCGGCCAGAATCGGCGCCGTGGCGTCCGGATGCAGTGAGGCTAGCGGCTGGCGGCTTCAGAGCTGGCGGCTCCCCTCCTCGTCTTGTCTCAGTTCCGTCGTCTCAGTCCTTCCGCCGTACGCGACGGTTCGCGACGGTCAGGCCCGTTGCGTGAGGACGTAACAGAGAACGAACGAGGAGGGGAGCCGCCAGCTTGAAAGCCGATCGCTGCTAGCTTGCCAAAAACCTCCGGACGTCACGAAGCTCGGCCAGAATCGGCGCCGTGGCGTCCGGATGCAGTGAGGCTAGCGGCTGGCGGCTTGAGAGCTGGTAGCGCCCCTCCTCGTCTTGTCTCAGTTCCGTAGTTTCACTCTTCCCGCTCCATCAGCTTGAGAATTGTATAGACTGCGACCAGATCCGAGCGCGGCATGCAGCGAAACCACGTAGTGAACGCCGCACTCCTCTCGGCGGCGGCACGTTGGGTGTTCGCCGCCGTATCGCTGACCGCCACGCTGCGGGCACAGAGCGGCACGATTCGCGGCACCGTCGTCGACGCGAGGACCGGACGCGGCTTGCCGTATAGCGCGGTTGCGGCAGGCAGTACGGAGCGGTTCACGACCGACTCGGGACGGTTTGTCCTCACGCGTCTCGACAGCAAACGCGTTCAACTCCGCGTGCGGCATGTCGGCTACGTTCCGCTCGACACGACCGTCTCGTTCGATGCGGCGCCCGCTCTCGAGCTGCGTCTCGAGCTCCGTCCTCTCGCCGTGACACTCACGACCATTCGTGTGGATGCGGCTCGGAGTTGCACGACGCCGGGCGCCCCCCGGCCCGACGTCGACTCGGTGTTGGCGGCCACCTTTCAGCAACTCCAGCAAAACGCGCAACAGTATCGCCTGATCACCCAGCGGTATCCGTTCGAGTCGACCGTTCGCCAGGAATTCTGGTTCGACTCCCCGAGCGGTCCGGCCGAGGTGCGCCAGCGCGTTGCGAAGGTTCGAAGCGATGGGGGCGACAGCTACGATCCCGGCCACGCCATCGTGGATCACGGCCTTACTCGCGCCGTCGTCATTCCGACGCTCGCGATCTTCACCGATCGCGATTTCGTCGAGGCACATTGCTTCCGCGCCGGTGGCATGGACGTCCAGGAGGGCGACTCGTTGGCACGTATCGATTTTCAGGTTGCCGACAGGATCAAAGGACCCGATCTCGACGGCTCGATCTACCTCGACCCCAAGACCTTCGTCATTCGCCGCTCGCACGTCGGCGTCTCGAAGCTCACCGATGACTTGAGCGAGTTCGACTCGATCAGCGTCGACACGCGCTTCGAGGAGATCGTTCCGGGAGTGCCGATCGTCAGCGAGGCTCACGGACGCTCACACTACGCGCATCCGCGCGAGTCGCGCACCGGCATGCGTGCGCGTGCCTACGTCGAGCACCAACGCGACGTGCAGCTCGAGTTCCTGCGGGGTCAACCCGGCGACTCTGGCAGCGCCGGCGCCAAAAGGCGCATTCGGCGCCCCGATCGCATCCTGGGCCTGTTCGACGCCGACTCCGGCGTGCCGGTCGTCGGCGCAGAGGTTCGTGATCCGCGGAGCGGTGCTACCGCGGTTACGACTGTGACGGGAACGGTGAGTCTGGCGTTCGTCCAGGCGTCGCGCGGTGCCGTGCTCATTCGCGCCGCGGGGTACGAACCGACACAAGTGAACATCAAGCTGTCGTTCGCCGACACGGTACCGATGACGGTGCTGCTGCGCCGTAAGAGCCCTTGACCCACCGCGCCGGTACTAACGCGCTGTTCGGAACGACGGAACGGAGAATGAACGAGGAGGGGAGCCGTCAGCTTGAAAGCCGATCGCTGCTAGCCTGCAAAAAACCTCCGGACGCCACGAAGCTCGGCCAGAATCGGCGCCGTGGCGTCCGGATGCAGTGAGGCTAGCGGCTGTCAGCTTGAGAGCTGTTAGCGCCCCTCGTCGTGTTTTCTCGTTTCCGTAGTTTCACTCCTTCCGCCGCACCAGCGTGAGAATTGTGTAAACCGCGACCAGATCGGCGTTCTGGTTTCTGACCTCGACGTCCCACGCAACGACACCCTGCGGCACCTGGCCTTCGCGCTTCTCCTTCGCCGTCTTTTGCTTGACGGTGAGCGTCGCCTGAATGGTGTCGCCGGGATACACCGGCTTCACGAAGCGCAGCGACTCGAGCCCGTAGTTCGCAAGCACTGGTCCCGGCGCGCCATCGACGAACAGTCCAGCCGCGGCCGACAGCACGAAGTAGCCGTGCGCTACGCGCTTCTCGAAGATCGAGTCGCGTGCCGCGATCTCGTCCATATGGGCGTAGAAGTAGTCGCCGCTCACGCCCGCGAAGTTGACGATGTCCGCTTCGGTCACCGTGCGCCGCGCCGTGACGAGCGCGTCGCCGACGTTCAGCTCGTCGAAGTACTTCCGGAACGGGTGCACGCGGTCCGTCGTCCGCTCCGCGCCGGTCGTGTACTCGTTGATCACGTGCATCAACGTCGTCGGCGACGCCTGGAGCGCGGTCCGCTGCATGTAGTGGAGCACGCCGCGCACGCCGCCCATCTCCTCGCCGCCGCCCGCGCGGCCCGGTCCACCATGTACGAGATGTGGCAGCGGTGAGCCGTGGCCCGTCGATTCCTTCGCGCTCTCGCGGTTGAGCAGGACGAGACGCCCGTGATACGCCGCCGTTCCCAGTGCGACCTCGCGCGCGACGCGATCGTCCGCGGTGAAGAGAGAGCCGACGAGACTGCCCTTCCCTTTTTTCGCCAGCTCGATCGCGTCGTCGACCGTCTTGTACGCCATCACCGTGTTCACCGGGCCGAACGCCTCGACGTCGTGCGGCTCCGACGCGCCGAACGGATCCTTGGCGTAGAACAACAGCGCCGGGAAGAACGCACCGCGCAGCCGGTCGGCGCCGACGACGTTGAAGTCGTCCGCATTGCCGTATACCCGCTCCGCGGACCGCGCGATCGCCTCGACGCTCTTTCGCACCTCGGTCACCTGTCCGCGACCCGCGAGCGGCCCCATGCGCACTCCGTCCGCGGCGGGATCGCCGACCACCACGCCTTCGAGTCGTTTCTTGAGCGCGGCCATCACGTCGCCAAGTACGCTCTCCGGAACGATCGTGCGCCGGATCGCGGTGCACTTCTGACCGGCCTTCGTCGTCATCTCGCGCACGACCTCCTTGATGAAGAGGTCGAACTCCGGCGTGCCCGGAACAGCGTCGGGCCCGAGGATCGAATAGTTCAGCGAGTCCGCTTCCATATTGAAGCGAACGCTGTTGTCGACGATCGATGCCGTCGTCTTGAGCATCTTTCCTGTCGACGCGGATCCAGTGAACGCGACCGCGCTCTGACAGTCGAGGTGATCGAGCAGATCGCCCGCGCTTCCGCACAGCAATTGGATCGCGCCCGGCGGAAACAGGTCCGCCTCGATCATCGCGCGGAAGACCGCTTCCGTGAGGTAGGACGTCACCGTCGCCGGCTTCACGATCGCGGGGACGCCGGCGAGCAGCGTCGGCGCGAGCTTCTCGAGCATCCCCCACGCGGGGAAGTTGAACGCGTTGATGTGGACGGCGACGCCCTCGAGCGGCACGCAAATGTGTCGTCCGACGAAGCTGCCGCCCTTCGAGAGCATCTCCGTCGGGCCGTCGACGTAAAAGCGCTCGTTCGGGAACTCGCGCCGGCCGCGCGACGCGTACGCGAAGAACGTCCCGATGCCCCCCTCGATGTCGACCCACGAGTCCTGTTTCGTGGCGCCCGTCGCCGCCGAGACGACGTAAAACTCGTCCTTGCGCGCCATGAGATACTGGGCCATCGCCTTCAGCATCAGGGCGCGCTCGTGGAACGTCATCCGCCGGAGGGCCGGTCCGCCGACGCGCTTCGCATGGTCCACCATGCCCGCGAAGTCCACGCCGCCGGTCGACGTCTCGGCGATCTTCTCGCCGGTCACCGCGTGAAAGAGCTCCGTCATCCGGCCCGTGCCCGGCGCCCACGCGCCCATCACGAAGTTCTCGAGCCGGCGCGGCGCCTCGCCTGGTGCTCCGATCGGTCGCACGGTCGGTGCGGTCGTCGTCATGATTCTCTCGTCTCGTGCCAGGTGCGATAGCTCGCGTGCTGGACCGCCCGATCGGACGGCGCCTCGCGCAGCGGCTCGCACGGCTTTAACGTTTCATGAAGTCGCTTGGGCAGCGTCTGGTACAGGCGCGTGCCGTCGGCTTTCCAGGCGATCATGTCGTCGGTGACGTCCTTTACGATGCGGCCCGGGTTCCCCACCACGACCTTCCGCGGCGGAATCCGCATCTCCGACGGCACGAGGGTCAGCGCGCCGATCACGCACGCGTCACCGACCTCGGCGCGGTCCATCACGACCGCGTTCATGCCGATCAGCACGTTCCGCCCGATGCGCGCACCGTGCACCACCGCGCCGTGACCGACGTGCGCATTCTGTTCGAGCACGACGGTCGTTCCCGGGAACATGTGAATGACGCAGTTCTCCTGCACGTTGCAGCCGTCCTCGATCACGACGGCGCCCCAGTCACCGCGAATGGCGGCGCCGGGACCGACGTACACGTCGTGCCCGATGGTCACGTTGCCGATCACGTTCGCGCTCGGGTGCACGAACGCGGACTCGTGCACCACAGGGCGGTGTCCTTCGAATTCGTAAATCATGGTGTCCATCCGAACATCCGTGGTGTCCATCCGAACATCCGTGGTGTCCATCCGAACATCCGTGGTGTCCATCCGAACATCCGTGGTGTCCATCCGAGCATCCGTGGTGTCCATCCGAGCATCCGTGGTGTCCATCCGAACATCCGTGTCATCCTGAGCGAAGCGAAGGATCTGCTGCTCCGTCGGCCGAATAGCAGATCCTTCGCTACACTCAGGATGACCCTCATTGCGGCCGCTCGATCACCGTCGCCATTCCCTGCCCCACGCCGATGCACATCGTACAGAGCGCGTACCGTGAGCCGCGCGCTTCGAGCTCGCGCGCGGCCGTGAGCAGCAGTCTCGCGCCCGACATGCCGAGCGGATGCCCGAGCGCAATCGCGCCGCCATTCGGATTGACTCGTGCGTCATCGTCGTGCCACGCCGAGCTCGCGAAGACACGCGAGCGACTGCGCGGCGAACGCTTCGTTCAACTCGATCACGTCCATTTGATCGAGCGTCAAGTTCGCGGCGGCGAGCGCTTTCCGCGACGACGGAACCGGTCCCATGCCCATGAGACGCGGTTCCACGCCCGCAACGGCCACCGAGACGATGCGCGCCAACGGCGTCGCGCCCAGTGACCGAAGTCCGGCATCCGAGGCGATCAACAACGCGGTGGCGCCGTCATTGAGTCCTGACGAATTCCCAGCCGTGACCGATCCGCCGTCTTTGAACGCCGGCCTGAGCTTCGCAAGCGCCTCGAGCGTCGAGTCGGGCCGAATGAACTCGTCCGCACAAAAGCGCTTCGGGTCGCCCTTTTTCTGCGGGATGCCGACCGGAACGATCTCGCGATCGAACCGGCCCGCGCCGCGCGCGGCGGCGGCCTTCTGCTGCGACCGGAGCGCGAACGCGTCCTGATCCGCGCGCGACACACCGTACTGCTCGGCGACGTTCTCGGCGGTCTGCCCCATCGAATCGGTGCCGTACTTCGACTTCATCCTGGGATTCACGAACCGCCAGCCGAGGCTCGTGTCGAACAGCTCGATGTCGCGCGCGAAGGGCTTGTTCCCTTTCGACATCGCGTACGGCGCGCGCGTCATGCTCTCGACACCACCGGCGATGTAGAAGTCGCCCTCGCCGAGCTTCGCGGCGCGGGCGGCATGCGCGACGGCGCTCATCCCCGACGCGCAGAGACGATTCACCGTCTCGCCCGGAACGGTCACCGGCAGACCGGCGAGCAGGACCGCCATTCGCGCCACATTTCGGTTGTCCTCGCCCGCCTGGTTCGCGCATCCCAGGACGACGTCCGTCACCGACGTCGGATCCAGCGTCGGATTGCGGCGCATGACTTCGGCGATCGCCAGCGCCGCGAGGTCGTCAGGCCGAACGTCGCTCAATCCGCCACCGATGTTGCCGATGGCCGTTCGCACTCCGTCGACGATGTATGCGTTGCTCATTCCGGCTCGTGAAAGAAATCCTGGCTCGTCTTGTACACCGTTCCGCGAAACAACGCGACCGTCTCGCCCGTCGAGCGCGTGACCGTCACGCGGTAGAACGCCAACCGATTCGTGTCGCTCTCCTGTCGCGCGGTCGCGATGAGCACGTCTCCCTCGAAGATGCCTTTCGGATAGCTGATCGAGTTCTCGATGCTGACCGTCACGCGCCCATGCGTGTTCGACGCGAAGGCCAACGCGCTGTCGGCGAGCGCGAAGGTGGCGCCGCCGTGACACACGCCGAATCCGTTCAGCATGTCGGCGCGCACCATCATCCGCACCGCCGCGGCGTTCGGTCGGATCTCGACGATCTCCATCCCCATCTGCCGGCTGAACGCATCCTTCGCCATCATCGTCGTGAGGACGCGTTCGGCGAGGGCCTGCTCGTCATCGCTCATTCGAAGAACCGCGCTCCGTCGCGAACCATGCGTCTGAGGAGCGGGCTCGGCCGGTATCGGTCCTCGCCGTACTCGCCTTGCAAGCGCTCGAGCCATGCAAGCACTCGCTCGAGACCGATCTCGTTGCCCCAGACGAGCAGCCCCTTCGGGTAATTTACCCCCTTCGTCATCGCGAGATCGATGTCCGCCGGCGACGCGACGCGCATGTGCACGGCGTCGACCGCTTCGTTGATCAGCATCGCGAGCACGCGCTCGAAGACGAGAAGGCCGACCGCCGCGTCCGTCTTTGGCGACGGGGCCGTCGCGCCCTCGCGATAGTCGTAATACCCTCGGCCCGACTTCTTGCCAAGGAACCCGGCGTCGACCAGCCGCCGCTGGGTGAGCGACGGCTTGTATCGCGGATCGAAAAAGAAGCCCTCGAACACCGACTTCGTCACGGCGTAGTTCACGTCGTTCCCGATGAAATCCATGAGCTCGAACGGGCCCATCCGGAATTTCCCGAGCTCCTTGAGCGCCCAGTCGATCGTCGGCGCGTCGGCGAGGCCTTCCTCCAGAATTCGAATCGACTCCCCGTAGAACGGCCGCGCGATCCGATTCACGATGAATCCCGGCGTGTCCGACGCGAGCACCGGCGTCTTGCGCCAGCGCTCCATCAACGCATAACAGCTGCTCGCAACGATCGCGTTGCCGCCGAGCCACGGCACGATCTCGACGAGGGGCATCACCGGCGCCGGGTTGAAAAAATGGATGCCGACGACGCGCCCAGAGGTCGTGCAGCCTGACGCAATCGACGCGACCGAAAGCGACGACGTGTTGGTCGCGAGCACCGTGTCGGGCGCCACGACCTTCTCGAGGACGCGGAACAGCGCCTGCTTGGTCGCGAGATCCTCGACGATCGCCTCGATCGCCAGCCCGCACCTCGAGAACGCGCCGAGGCTCTCGGTCAATGGCTCGTCGCAAAACTGGATGCGGCCGATGAGTTGACTCGCGGCGTCTCGAGTCATTCGGCCCTTGTCGACTTCTCGCTCCATCGCCTTGGCGATGTTCGCTCGCGCCCTGCTCACCGCGCCCGACACCGCGTCGGCGATCACGACGTGATGACCGGCCGCAGCCGCGACTTGCGCGATTCCGGTGCCCATCGCGCCCGCACCGAGCACGCCGACGGTGAGATGTTCGTCGAGCACGGCTAGCGGCCCTTGAACACCGGCTTCCGCTTCTCGAGGAACGCGTGCACCCCTTCAGCGTAGTCCTCGGTGCGACCGGCTTCGCGCTGCAATTCTTCCTCGACGTTCAGCTGCTCGGCCAGGTCGACGCCGAGCGACCGATTGAACCCGCGCTTGGTGAGCCCGAAGCCGCGCGTCGGTTGTGTCGCGAGGAATTTCGCCGTGCCCGTCGCGGTCTCGAGCAGATTCTCGGGCTCGGTGACCATGTACACGAGGCCCCAGTCGCGCGCTTGCTCGGCCGTCATCTTTTCGGCGAGCATGGTCATGACGTTCGCGCGATGCAGGCCGACGAGGCGCGGCAAGAGAAACGTGCCGCCGCTGTCGGGAATGACGCCGATCTTCGCGAACGACTGCACGAACGTCGCCGCCGACGAGGCGAAGACGATGTCGCATGCAAACGCGAGGTTCGCTCCGGCCCCCGCGGCGACGCCGTTCACCGCGCACACCACCGGCTTCTCGACCGTGCGAATCGCCAGAATGACCGGGTTGTAGCTATCGCGCACGATGTCGCCCAGGTCGGGAATGGCGCCGTCCTTCGGCATCGCCTCCGCGAGATCCTGTCCGGCGCAAAAGCCGCGGCCAGCGCCCGTGAGCACGACCGCCCGGATCGCATCGTCGAGTGCGATGCGATCGAGCGCGACGCGGAGCTCGCGCGCCATCGACCGGCGAAAGCTGTTGAGGACCTCTGGCCGGTTCAGCGTGACGGTCGCCACGCCGTCGGCGACGTCGAACAGAATGTCGGTCATACGCGAATGTCGGTCATCCCGAGCCAAGCGAGGGATCTGCTGTTCGAACGCTGTACTCGGCGTCGAGGGGGAAGATAGTTCGTTCGGCCAGGGCCCTGGCAGGTCTTGCCGCTGGCCCCGCGGAAGGGTCCCGGTCAGATTACAGCACGTGACTACCCTCCCGTTTCCGCGTGGTCCGCACCGCGGACCCAAGGCGCGAAAGGCGGCCGCCGCGGCCCCGGGCTCACGACTCGACTGGCGCGCCATCGCGTACAATGCGTTGGTCTCACGAGCGCTCGACGACGTCGAAGAGACGACCAACAAGAACCGGACGACGGTGCCGCGCGAGCATCTGGTGCTCTACCAGTTCTCGGCGCGTGGCCACGACGTCGCGCAGTCCATTCTCGGCGCGTTCATCGATCATCCGCACGACGCGGCGAGCGCCTACTACCGCTCGAGACCCTTGCTGCTTTCGCTCGGCCTGAGCATCGAGGACGCGCTGGCGAGTCCATTGGGACGGTCGGGCGGGTTCAGCGACGGCCGTGACATCGGCGTCGTGTGCAACCTTCCGAACCGGAACGGGCCGATCGTGCTGCCGATGTCTGGCGACGTCGGCTCACAGTACACGCCGGGCGCCGGTTGGGCGCAGTCGATTCGCTACCATGAAGACGTGCTGGGTGACGCCGCCTGGGCCGGCTCGATCGCCATCGTGTTGGGCGGCGAAGCGTCCGTTGCGACCAACGGCTTCTGGTCCGCGCTGACCATGGCGACGACGCTGTCGCTCCCGATGCTCTTCTACATCGAGGACAACGGACTTGGCATCAGCGTCCGCGGCGACATGCAGACGCCGGGCGGCAACATCGCCCGCAATCTCGCCTCGTTCGAGAATCTGCTGACACGAGACGGCGATGGAACGAACCCCGCCGAAGCGGCGAGCCTCGTCGGCGAGTGCGTCGCGCACGTTCGCGGCGGTCACGGTCCCGCGCTCGTGCGCTTGACGGTTCCGCGCCTGTGCAGCCATTCGGGGCCGGACAATCAGCGCGGCTATCGCTCGGACGAGGAGATCGCGGCGGACGCCGAGCGCGACCCGCTGCCGCGGCTGCGCGAGCACATGGTTCCATCGCTGCTGTCGGCGAAGGCGTGGAGCGAGCTCGAGGCCGAGGCCGCGCGGGACGTGCAGGCAGGGCTCGACGCGGCGCGTGCCCGACCAAATCCCGATCCGTCGACGGTTGCGCGGTGGGTGTACGCCGACGACAGCGACGGATCGCCCGAAGCGTTCGGCGGACTCTCGCGCGCGGAGCGAAAGGCATTGGACGGCACCATTTCTCCCGCGGAGACGTCCGAGGTCATGCGCTTCGCCGAAGCCGTGCGGCGCACGCTCCGCCACGAGCTCGAGGTGAGCAAGAAGCTGGTCGTCTTCGGCGAGGACGTCGGCCGCAAGGGCGGCGTGCATCTCGTGACGGAGGGACTGCAGAAACAGTTTGGCGACGCCCGCGTGTTCGACACGAGTCTCTCCGAGGAGGGCATCGTCGGACGCGCGGTCGGAATGGCGATCGCCGGTCTGATGCCCGTGGCGGAGATTCAGTTCCGCAAGTACGCCGACCCGGCCGCCGAACAGCTCAACAACTGCGGCACGCTTCGATGGCGCACCGCGAACCGGTTTGCGGCACCGATCGTGGTCCGGATGCCGGGCGGCTTCGGCAAGGACGTCGGCGACCCGTGGCATAGCTTGAGCGACGAGGTTCGCTTCGCGCACGCCTACGGCTGGCAGGTGGCAATGCCGTCCAACGCGGCGGATGCCGTTGGCCTGCTGCGTTCGGCGATGCGCGGCGCGAACCCGACGATCTTTTTCGAGCACCGCTCGCTGCTCATGACGAGCGACGGCAGCACGCGCTATCCAGGCGACGACTACGTGATTCCGTTCGGAAAGGCGAGAGTGCTGCGGGAAGGCACCGACGTCACGCTCGTCACATGGGGCGCGATCCTGCACCGGTGCGAGGAGGCCGCGGCGCGCTTCGGCACGCAGGTCGAGCTAATCGATCTCCGGACCATCGCCCCATGGGATCGTGACTGCGTGCTGGCGTCGGTCATAAAGACGGCCCACTGCCTGATCGTTCATGAGGACAATCTCACGGCAGGCTTCGGCGCGGAAATCGCGGCGACGGTCGCCAAGGACGGGTTCTGGTATCTGGATGCACCGGTCGAGCGCCTCGCGGTAGCCGACGTTCCGATGCCGTACCACCCCGTTCTGCTGGACGCGGTGCTTCCACGCGTCGACGAGATCGCGCAACGAATCGAACAGACGCTCCGGAGCTAGCATAGTCTCCCCTCCCGGTAGAAGTAGACTCGCTTGAATTCGGCCGTCGGCGCTTTGCGTTCGACGGCCTTTTTCATTTCTGGCCTTCGAATATGCTTCAGTTCGGTGCGATATATTTACTATCAAAGGTCATACTCGTCAATAGCAAAGTAAACGAAGGCAGAGTGCTGTGGACGATTTGGATTACAAGGCGCTGGCGCTCCTGATGGAACGCGGGCGCGCACCGTGGACCGAGCTCGGCGAGGCGCTGGAGCTCTCTCCGCCTGCCGCCGCCGAGCGCGTGCGCAAGCTCGAGGAGCAGTCGGTGATCCTCGGCTTCCGGGCGATCGCGAATCCGGATGCCCTGGGGTTACCCCTGCTCGCGTTTGTTCACGTGACGCTGGGCAGCCGCGGCCGCCGCGAGACCTTCCTCAAGGGCATCGTCAAGCACCCGCAGGTGGTCGAGTGCCACCACATCGCGGGGGACGACGACTATCTCTTGAAGGTGCGTTGCCGCGGGACGGCGGATCTCGAGCAGTTTCTCACGCTGGTGCTCAAAGATCGCTTTGGGATCGAGCGAGCACGGACGACGATCGCGCTCACCACCGTCAAAGAAACGACGAGTCTCCCACTCGCCACCGAGTGACGACTTGGGGCTTGATACCGAGCGACTCCCGGGCAATCACTCTAGTCGTCAGCGACAGTCGCTAGCCACAGCCGGAAACGGCGCGACTGTCGCCGACCGACTGTCGCCGACCGACTGTCTCCTGACGACTTGAGTCTTTCCTTTGCGACGCTCGATATCCGCGCGGCGAATCCGCGCCGACTCTCTCTGAAAAATGAAAAGCCCCCCAGGGGCAGCACGCTGCGTCCTGAGGGGCCATCTTCACTGGCGGGATTCGATCTTGTTGGTTCGACACCACGTCGTGCGTGGTCCGATCGACTTCCCTTCTCCGACTCGTATCGGTCCGAATCGGTGCTCTGGAATTCTGCAAAGCTACAGTCGCGGCCAGTGACCTCCCGACTGGTGAAACAGCGTCGAACCGCCGCCTCACGAAGTCTCAGAACCGTCGTCCCAAGACTATCCGATCGTGGTTGAGACCGTGTCCCCGATCGGGAGCACATAGTGCAGCCGCGCACGCCGTGACGCAATCGAGAAAATTTCCCGAAGAAGTAACCCTCGGTCGTTACACCGCATCACAAATGAAATGGACGCGAGGTGCATTGCTGTCATCCGCAGGGAATTCCGCCGTCCTAGATCGCTTTGAATTCCTCGAACGGCTGACGACACTCGCGACAAACCCAGATCGCTTTGCACGCCGTCGATCCAAACGCGCTCTTCTGCTCGGTGTTCGTCGAGCGACAATAGGGGCACCGAACCTTCGCGCGGCGAAGCGTGATGAGCTCGCCTGCCTCGCTCGCCGGGCCGGGAGGCGCGATGCCGTACGCCTCGAGCTTCTCTCGCGCCGAGGGCGCAATCCAGTCGGTGGTCCACGCCGGAGCATACACGGTTCGAATCTCGACCGGACCGAGCGCGTGCGCTTCGAGCGCCGCGCGAATCTCCGACTCGATCTCGCGCATCGCGGGGCACCCTGAATAGGTCGGCGTGACCGTGATCGTGACGCCGCGGTCGAACGCCACCGCGTCGCGCACGATCCCGAGCTCCACGACGCTCAGCACCGGCACCTCCGGGTCCTTCACCTGGTCGAGGATCCGGAACAGCTCGTCTCGCGACGGAACCGCGCGCGCTACCATGTCGCTCCCGGATGCGAGCGCGCGACGATCTGCATCTCGGACAGGAGGTGCCCCAAGTGCTCGGTGTGCTTTCCCTCGCGTCCGCCGCGCTGCATGTACGCGACCTGTGGGACGGTGAGCGCCGCCTCCGACAGCACACGGTCGATGTCCGCGCGCCACGCGCTCGCAAGCGTGCTGGGATCGATGCCGAGTCCGGCCGCAGCGACGTCGCGGTCGATGTCATCCGCGATGAACAGCTCTCCCGTGTAGCGCCACAGCTCGTCGAGCGCGCGCTGCGCGCGAGCATGACTCTCCTCGGTGCCGTCACCGAGCGTCACGACCCATTGCGCGCAATGCCGAACATGGTACCGCGCTTCCTTCACTGCCTTCGCCGCAATGCCGGCGAGCTCGCTGTTCGCGCTCCGCGCGAGCGCCTCCATCTGCAGCAGCGAGAACACGCTGAACAAAAACTGGCGCACGATCGTGAACGCGAAGTCGCCGTTGGGCAGCTCCACGACGAGCGCGTTGCGGTAGTCGATCGCGTCGCGAAAGTACGCCAGCGCGTCCTCTGAGCGTGCCTGCCCTTCCACCTCGCCGGCGAGCTTGAGCAGGAGCGTCGCTTCGCCGATCAGGTCGAGCGAGATGTTCGCGAGCGCGATGTCTTCCTCGAGGATCGGACCATGGCCGCACCACTCGGACAGACGGTGTCCGAGCACGAGGCGATCGTCCGCCAATCGAAGCAGGTATGGAAAGAGCGGCGCCATTCCTCGAACCGTGGCCGCGCCTAAAAGACGCGCACGCCGCGCGGCACCTTGTAGAACTGCGGGTGCCTGTACGCCTTGTCGTTGCCGGGATCGAAGAACGGTCCCATGTCCTCCGGCGTCGACGCGGTGATCGCCACGCTCGGCACGACCCAGATGCTCACCGCTTCGCCGCGGCGCGAGTACGCATCCCGCGCGTTCTGGAGCGCCTGCTCCGCCGTCGCGGCGTGAACGCTGCCCGCGTGCTCGTGCGGCTCACCCTTTGGCGGCTGGAGGAACACCTCCCACAGCGGCCACTGCGAGTCGTCCGGCGGCGTCACGCAGCCTCGCTCGAGGAAGCCGCCTGCTTCGCCGCGTACGCCGACGCCGCGGCGCGTACCCATTCCCCATCGTCGTGTGCCTTCCTGCGCGCCGCGATTCGTTCGCGATTGCACGGGCCGTCGCCTTTCACCACGCGCCAGAACTCGTCCCAATCGATCTCGCCGAAGCTCCAGTTCTCCGTCGTCTCGTCGTACTCGAGCTTCGGATCTGGAAGCACCAGATCGATCGCCTTGGCTTGCGCGACGGTCAGGTTCACGAAGCGCTGGCGCAGCTCGTCGTTGCTCTTCTTTTTCACGCCCCAACGCATCAGCTCGTCCGAGTTCGAGGACGAGGCATCCGGCGGACCGAACATCATGAGCGAGGGCCACCACCAGCGATTCACGGCGTCCTGCGCCATGGCGCGCTGCTCCGGCGTGCCGGCAGCGAGCGTCGCCATGATCTCGTAGCCCTGCCGCTTATGGAAGTTCTCTTCCTTGCAGATTCTCACCATCGCCCGGGCATACGGCCCGTAGGACGCCTTCGCGAGCATCGTCTGGTTGACGATCGCGGCGCCGTCCACGAACCAACCGATGCAGCCGATGTCGGCCCAGGTGAGCGTGGGATAGTTGAAGATGCTCGAATACTTCGCCCTGCCGTCCAGCAGTTGCAGGACCAGCTCATGCCGATCGACGCCGAGCGTCTCGGTGCCGCAGTAGATGTAGAGTCCGTGACCCGCCTCGTCCTGCACCTTGGCGATGAGCGACATCTTGCGGCGAAGGCTCGGGGCGCGAGTGATCCAGTTGCCCTCCGGCAGCATGCCGACGATCTCGGAATGCGCGTGCTGGGACATCATTCGCACGAGCTGCTTGCGATACCGCTCGGGCATCCAGTCCTTCGGCTCGATCGACTCGCCGCGCGCGATCCGCGCCTCGAACTCGGCGACTCGCGCCGGGTCGTCGGACGAGGGGGCAGCCCGGGAGGAAATAGATTGTTCGGACATGACCTCCAACTCCAGGTCCGCGGACAAGATAGAGCACGTCTGCTCGTACGAAATCTAGTGCCCGCCTGACCCGGCCGCATAGTAGATTCCGGGCGATTGATCAACGACTCAACTACACGGACCGGTGGGAATGCACGTGCGATCTGTCGCTGCCGCTCTCCTCGTCGTCACCGTCGCGGCGCTGCCGGCGCCTGCCCGCGCGCAAGCGACCGACCCATTCGCCGACGGTCTCGTTCCGGGCGATTACCTCAGATTCGGCGCAAGCAGCGTCGCGCCGCTCGGTGGATCGGGAAGCCTGAAAGATTGGCGCCGCGGTGTGGGCTTCGGCGTGCTGTACGAGAATTGGGATACCGGCCGCAACGGTGTCGGTCGAATCGGCTACGGCTTCGTGCTCGACTACAGCTTGTTGCCGTTCGACGACCAACATTTTGTGTCCGAGTTCACCTCGCCCTTTGGACCGATCAGCTCGGCCAGCGCCAAACGGACCGGCGTGATTCAAGGAGGGCTCAACATTCGCTGGCGCATTCCCGCGCCGTACATCATGCCCTCCCTCAGCTTCGGCGTCGGCTTCCTCGACTGGCGCCCGGGGCAGATCACCTATCAGCCGATCGGAACCACCACGACGCAGACCGCGAAGCAACAGCACCGCGCCGGCGGCTTGTTGAGCGCCACCGCCGCGCTCGACAAGCACATCTACGACCGGTTCGGGATCTTTGGCGAAGCCGCGTATACGTACGGTTTCACGAGCTTCGGCCAGGGACTCGCCGGTTCGGGGAGCGCGTGCTTGACGTCTGGCTGCGATCTGCTGAAAAACACACCGCTGGGCACGATCCGCGGCGGCCTGCGCGTGAAGCTCGGCAAGTAAGCCCGTCATGCGAGAGCACGCCCCGCTCGATCCTGCCGGCAGCGTCTCGTCGTCCGTCGCCGACGGCATCGCCGACGTCTGCTTTGGCCATCCGAAATCGAACTCGTTGCCCGCCTCGGTATTGCGCTCGCTCGCCGAGACGATCGCGCGCGTCGGCGCGCGCGACGACGTTCGCGTCGTCGTGTTGCGAAGCTACGGCACTGGTGCATTCTGCGCGGGCGCGTCGTTCGACGAGCTCGTCGCGATTCGCGACGCGGAGGGCGGCAAGGAGTTCTTCATGGGTTTCGCGCGCGTCATTCTGGCGATGACGCGGTGCCGCGTGCCCATCGTGACGCGCGTACATGGCAAGGTGGTCGGTGGCGGCGTCGGCATCGTCGCGGCGTCGGACTACGCCATCGCCACCGAGACGGCAGCGCTTCGCTTGAGCGAGCTCGCCGTGGGGATCGGCCCGTTCGTCGTCGGTCCGGTGATCGAGCGGAAGGCCGGCACGGCCGTGCTGAGCGCGATGGGGCTGGACGCCGACTGGCGCACCGCGGTATGGGGCGCGCAGCACGGGCTCTATGCGCGCCTCGCGGAGAATCTCAACGCGCTCGACAGCGGGGTTGGGTCGCTGGCGCAACAGCTCGCGAAGTCGAACCCCGAAGCGACTGCCCTCATCAAGCGCGCGACGTGGGCCGGCACCGAAGAATGGCCAACGCTCCTCGAGGAGCGAGCGGCCATGAGCGGACGGCTGGTGTTGTCCGAGTACACCAAGCACGCGATCGCTGCATTCTCGGCTCGTTGACGCCAGCGCACTGATACCGATCGCTGCGGATACTGGCACTTTAGTCGTCAGGCGACCGTCGCCAGGCGACGGTCGTCCGGCAACAGGACCGGCGCCTGCGGACCGAAGCCTGGCGCCTCGAGTCCTTTTCGCTCGCGACCGTCGCGATTAGTGCACGCTACGTCGTCGGCGGATTGAAAGCTTCGTGCTGTGCGTCCAGCCAGCTCAAGTGGTACTTGGGGTCTTCGAACGCCATGGCGGCCTTCGCGACCTTCAGCGGCCGGAAGCTGTCCATCATCACGGCGAGCTCCTTCGTCTCCTTGGCGCCGATCGACGCTTCGGCGCGTCCTGGATGCGGCCCGTGCGGAATGCCGTCCGGGTGGTGGGTGATGCTGCCGAACTCGATGCCCTTCCGGCTCATGAACTCGCTCGACGCGTAGTACAACACTTCGTCGGAGTCGACGTTGCTGTGGTTGTACGGCGCCGGCACCGCGTTGGGATCGAAGTCGTACGGGCGCGGGCAGAATGAGCAGACGACGAAGCCGTCGCCCTCGAACGTCTGGTGCACTGGCGGCGGCTGGTGCACGCGGCCGACGATCGGCTCGAAGTCGCGGATGTTGAACGCCCACGGATAGAAGTATCCGTCCCAGCCGACGACGTCGAACGGATGGTGGTCGAGAATCATCTCGGTCAATCCGTCGTACTGCTTCACGATCAGTGGAAAGTCGCCGCGTTCGTCGTGCGTGTTGAGCGTCATCGGGAGACGGATGTCCCGCTCCGAGTAGGGCGCCCCCTCTTTGAGCTGGCCGAACTCGTTCCGGTAGCGCTTCGGCCATCGCACGTGTCCGCGACTCTCGAACACCAGCAGCTTCGGTGTTCCTTTCGCTTCGTCGAACCGATACCGATGCAGAATCCCACGGTGAACGATGAGATAGTCCCCTTCGCCGAAGGGCAGATCGCCGAACACCGACTCGAGCACGCCGCCGCCAGCCGAGACGTACACCAGTTCGTCCGCCTGCGCGTTGCGATAGAAATGTTGGTCTGCGCGATCCGGCTCGACATACAGCATCGCGATGTCGCTGTTGAAGAGAATCGGAGTGCGGTCGAGTGTCGGGCTGCCTCCCTTCGCCGCGCGCGCGGTGCGAAAGTGTCGGTGGTGCAGCGTCTGGTCGGGGTCGGCCTCGAACGCCATCTCCTTCAGGCGTCGCACCGACTTCACGGTCGTCGGCGGATGCACGTGGTACAGCAGCGCCGAGGTGCCGGTGAACCCCTCATGGCCCATCAGCTCCTCGGCGTAAATCCCCCCGCCAGGCTTTCGAAATACCGTGTGACGCTTGCGAGGGATTTGGCCGAGAGTATGGTAGATGGGCATTTCAGGGCTTCGCTGGACAACGAATGATGCGGATACCGGCACTCTAGTCGTCAGGGTCAGTCGTCAGGCGACAGTCCCAAACTGCGGCAGGCAAACGGCGCCGTTTCGCCTGACGACTGGCGACCGTGGCTGACGACTTCAACACTTTGTTCTGCGATCTTCGGTATCGAGGTCCTACAAGTTTCCGCGCTTGGCCTGCTCTTGTTCGATCGCCTCGAAGAGGGCTTTGAAGTTCCCTTTGCCGAAGCTGCGGGCGCCCTTTCGCTCGATGATCTCGTAGAACAACGTCGGCCGATCTTCGACCGGCTTCGAGAAGATCTGGAGCAGGTAGCCGTCCGGATCGCGGTCCACGAGGATGCCGAGCTGCTCGAGCTGGTCGACCGGCTCGTCGATCGTGCCGACGCGCCCCTGCAACTCCTTGTAGTACGTCGTGGGCGCCTGGAGAAACTCCACGCCGCGATCCCGCAGCGCGCCCACGGTGGCGATGATGTCGTCGGTCGCGAGCGCGAGGTGTTGCACCCCGGGGCCACGGTAGAACTCGAGATATTCGTCGATTTGCGACTTCTTCTTTCCCTTCGCCGGCTCGTTGATCGGAAACTTGATGCGCTCGTTGCCGTTCGACATCACCTTCGACATGAGCGAGGAGTACTCCGTCGAGATGTCCTGGTCGTCGAACGAGATGAGATTCTTGAACCCCATCACGCGCTCGTAGAATCCGACCCAGTCGTTCATGCGCCCGAGCTCCACGTTGCCGACGCAGTGATCGACGTGGAGCAGCCCGGTGGGCTTCGCTCGATAGTGCGGTGCGCGCGGCTCGAAGCCCGGCATGAACGTCCCGCGGTAGTTGCGCCGTTCGACCAGCGAATGAATCGTGTCGCCGTAGATCTTGATCCCGGCGACGACGACTTCGCCCGCGTCGTCGCGAAGCACGCGCGGCTCGTACGCCGAATCCGCGCCGCGCTCCACCGCCTTCTCGTACGCATCCGGCGCATCGTCGACCCAGAGTGCGATGTCGCGCACGCCGTCGCCATGCAGGCGCACGTGCTCGGCGATGTCGCCGTCCGATCCCAGCGGAGACGTCAGGATGAGGCGGATCTTGTTCTGCACGAGCAGGTAGCTCGCCCGATCGCGCACGCCCGTCTCCGGCCCGCGATACGCGGCCAGCTGAAAGCCGAACGCGGCCTGATAGAAGTGCGCGGCCTGCTTGGCGTTGCCGACGTAAAACTCGATGTAGTCGGTGCCGTTGATCGGAAAGGTGTCGTGGGCGTCCGTTCCGACGGGCACTGTCTGCGTAGCCATTCCCCTCTCCCGGTTTCGTCGACACACTGAAGCGTGGCGCCTACACTTATTATCTAGCTACCCACGACGGGCTCCGCCAACGGCCGAGAAGGGATATTGTATATCCTGTGACAACCGCGTTCACACCCGACTTCGCCGGCGCGTACGCGCGCTTCGCGGCTGCGCTTGCCGGACAGTATGAGCTCGAGCGCGAGATCGGCCGCGGCGGCATGGGCGTCGTCTATCTCGCGCGCGATCTCAAGCTCGACCGCCGCGTCGCGATCAAGACGCTCCCACCGCACCTCGCGTCCGATCCGGTCGTGCGCGAGCGATTCTTACGGGAGGCGCGGACGGCCGGACGGCTGACGCACCCGAACATCGTGCCCATCCATCGTGCCGACGAGCTGGACGGCCACGTGTTTTTCGTGATGGGTTTCGTCGACGGTGAGTCGCTCGCGCAGCGGATTCGCGAGCTCGGCCGCATCGATCCTCGCGAGGCGTTGCGCGAGCTCCGCGACGTCGCGTTCGCGCTCGGGTTCGCGCACGACCACGGGATCATCCACCGCGACGTCAAAGCAGAGAACATTCTCATCGAACGCTCGTCCGGTCGTGCGCTCGTCACCGACTTCGGCATTGCACGGCTGGCCGAAGCAGCGCCTCTGACGTCGACCGGCCAGGTGCTCGGTACCGTCTATTATCTCAGTCCGGAGCAAGTGTCTGGCGAAGCCGTCGACGCGCGCAGCGACCTCTACTCCCTCGGCGTCGTCGGCTATTTCGCCCTCGCCGGCCGCTTCCCGTTCGACGCCGAGCTCGCGTCCGCGGTGCTGATCGCGCACGTGACCAAGACCGCGCCGCCGCTGCACACGGTCGCCGCAGATTGTCCGCGCGCTTTCGCCGATGTCATCGATCGGTGCTTGGCCAAGGATCCCGGCGATCGGTTTCAAACCGCGCTCGAGGTCGTCGGAGCACTCGACGCGATTGGCGGGATCGTCGAAAGTGAGACGAGGAATCGACCGGTCATCGCGGCGCCCCTCCGGCCGTCGCTCATCTCCGATACCGAAGCCCAAGCGATCTTCGGCCGAGCCGCCGAGCTGCAAGCCATGACGGGCGTCGTGCCGCGGCCGGCGCCAGTCCCGGTGCAGCGCGATTCAGCGAGAGACGCCTCGCGAACGTCGGGGCTCAAGCTCGGCGACGTGCGAGACGCCGCCGTGGAAGCGGGTATCGACGGCCGCTATGTGGATCACGCGCTCGAGGAGCACGGCCTCCAACGCTCCGCTCCCTCTGCCCCTCGCGCGATCGTCGTCACCGACCGAAGCAAGCCGAGTTGGAGCGCCGGCGCGCCGACGCGGCTCGAGTTTGAGATCATCGTCGACGGCGAGATGCCCGACGAAGACTTCGATCTCATCGCCGACAGCATTCGCCACACGATCGGCGAGAGCGGAACGATGGCGACCGTTGGTCGGTCGTTTTCGTGGCAGACGCTCCCGGAGCGCCGCAACATGCACGTGTCGGTCTTGGCGCGCGGCGGCAAGACGACGATTCGCGTCTCCGAAAACCTCAAGCGCATGGTGGGTGCGTTCTACGGCGGCATCATGGGCGGCGTGGGCGGCGGCACGGCGAGCATCTGGATCGGAATCGCCGTGAAGACGCACAGCCTGGGGCTCGGGATCGCTCTCTGGGGTACCGCGATCGCCACGACGTACTTGACGGCGAGAGGCCTCTTCATGATCTCGTCGAACAAGCGCGCCGACGAGCTGCGCGGACTCGCGGAGACGCTCGCCGCTCAGGCGCGCGAATCGATTGCCGCCGCGAGACCAAAGCTCCGCTGAATAGCGGAACTCCAGGCGGAACTCCGGGCGGGTCACGGACTGGCCCGGACACAGACGGATAGACACGGAAAAAGCAAACCGCGGCGATGCGCAACGAGCCGAGGTTCTTTTTCACCGCCGTCATAAAAGAAATAGCCGCTGTCTCCGTGCCCGTCCGTCCGTGTCCGTGCCAGTCCGCGTGCGTAGTTCCGCGGCCTAAGTGGCCAACTCCGGCAGATTCCTGAACAGCTCCAGCGCGCCCGGATTCGCCAACGCATCGACGTTCTTCACCGGCCGGCCATGGATCACGTCGCGAACGGCAAGCTCCGTGATCTTTCCGCTGATCGTGCGCGGAATGTCGGCCACTTGAACGATCTTTTTCGGCACGTGATGCGGGCTCGCGTTCGACCGGATCTGCGCGCGAATGCGCTCGCGCAACGCATCGGTCAGTGTCAGGCCACCCGCCAGGCGAACGAACAGCACGATTCGTACGTCCGCTCCGGAATCTCCAGGGATATCCTGGCCCACGACCAGGCTCTCGACGACCTCGGGGAGCTGCTCCACCTGGCGATAGATCTCGGCGGTGCCAATTCGAACGCCGCCGGGATTCAGCGTCGCGTCGCTGCGACCTGAGATGATCATGCCTCCGTGCTCGGTGATCTCGGCCCAATCGCCGTGACGCCACACGTTCGGGTATCGATCGAAGTAGGCCGCGCGATACTTCGAGCCGTCAGGGTCATTCCAGAACGAGACGGGCATGCTCGGAAACGGCGCCGTGCAGACGAGCTCGCCCTGCCGTCCGACCACGGAACGACCGTCCTCATCGAAGACCTCGACTTTCATTCCCAAGCCGCGTGTCTGGAGCTCACCGCGCCACACGGGACCAATCGGGTTGCCGAGCGCGAAGCAGGAGACGATGTCGGTGCCGCCGCTGATGCTGCTCAGCCGCACATCCGGTTTCACGTCGCGATACACGTAGTCGTAGCTATGCTCGGCGAGCGGGCTCCCCGTCGAGAGGATGGCCTTCAACGGGCGCAGGTCGTGCGACGCAGTGGGCATCAGCCCTTCCTTCTGCGCGAGCGCGAGCCATTTCGCGCTCGTGCCGAAGATCGTGAGGCGTTCCTCGGCGCACATGTCCCAGAGAATCGGACGGCGACGAATGAACGGCGCCCCGTCGTAGAGAATCACCGTCGCGCCAACGGCGAGACTCGACACGAGCCAGTTCCACATCATCCAGCCGCATGTCGTGAAGTAGAAGATCCGATCGTCGCGGCGGAGGTCGGTGTGCAGCACCAACTCCTTCAAGTGTTGGATCAGCGTTCCACCCGCGCCGTGCACCATGCACTTCGGAAGGCCCGTCGTGCCCGACGAGTACATGATGTAGATCGGATGATCGAACGGCAGGCGCTCGAACGTGAGCGGTGTCGTTGATTCCGCCGTCGCAAACGTGCTCCACGACTCGGCGGCGCGAATGGCGGAGACGTCTGGTGTCTCGTTCACGAACGGCACCACGACCACGCGCCGAATCGATGGAATGCGCTCGGCGATCTCACGGGCCCGCGCGAGTCCATCGATGTCGCGCCCCCCGTAGCGATAGCCGTCGGCACAAAACAGCACCTTCGGTTCGATCTGCCCGAAGCGGTCCAAGACGCCGTTCACGCCGAAGTCCGGCGAACACGACGACCAGATCGCGCCAATGCTGGTCGCGGCCAGCATCGCGATGACCGTCTCCGGCATGTTCGGCATGAAACCGGCCACGCGATCGCCAATGCCTATCCCGACCGCCCGCAGCGCGGACGCGACTCGGGCCACCTCGTCGTACAGCTCGCGATAGGTGAGTCGCCGCTGCGGTCCGCGCTCGGTCCAGAAGACGAGAGCCTCGCGGTCGTCGCGATAGCGCAGCAGGTTCTCGGCGAAGTTGAGGCGCGCGCCGACGAACCACCGCGGGCCGAGCTCGGGATCAGGCGGGGCTACTCGCGCGCGCCCGATGAGCGGACGATCGCACGCAAACGACGGATCGTTCTCTCCGGCGACGATCCCGCAGAATCGCCAGACCTCCATCCAGAACAACTCCAGGTCGCGGATCGACCACGCGTAGAGCGACGGGAAGTCGACGACGGACGCGGTGTAGTCGCCGAGCGCGCGAACCTGCTCGATGAAGCGAGTCAGGTTCGCGTGTTCGATCTGCTCGGGCGACGGCGTCCAGAGCGGCCGGTCTACATCGGACAACTGCGGATCCCTCGCGCAGCCTGCCCTGAGGAGCGCCAGCGACGTAGGGCTCGGGATGACACTACGGTCGATTCGACGGCGCGGTGACCCGTGAGGAATCGTTGAAGAAGCGCGGCGCCTTCGGGCAGGTCAGTCCCCAACCCTTCTCGTCCACGTTCGGACCGCCGCGACCGCCGCCGGCTCCGCGTCCACCGCCGCCACCAAGGTTGATCGCGCCGCGGCCGGTCGGCGGTCCACCTCGCCGTCCACCGCCGCCGCCACCACGCGCGGCGCCGAGATCCGCGCGCTCACGCGAAATCGTCGACGGATCTTCGGACGCGAGATACGCCAGCATCGCGACGATCGTCGCGTTTCCCTTGAGATCGTCGAATACGATCTTGTCGAAGCTGTCGCGATTGGTGTGGTGCGTGTACGAGCCGTAGTCCCAGCCGAGGGAGCTCATGCCGAACACCGGCGCGCCGTAGCAGTCGAACGACGCATTGTCGGTGCCTCCCGTGGCCGGCGCGCCGACTCCGTTGTAGTGCACCTGATCCTGAAACTCCTTGGGAAGTTTGGCGAGCCACGCCTGCATGTGCGCCCCGCCGTCGGGAAGCCCCACACCCGACGTGCTGACGATGCGTCCGGTGCCGTTGTCCTGATTGAAGCCGCCCTGGATGTTCTTCACGATCTCCGGATGATCGTACGCGAACGCGTGCGAGCCGATCAGCCCCTCTTCCTCACCTGGCCAGTGGCCGACCATGATCGTGCGCTTGGGATGCGGATACGCTGTTTTCAGAATGCGCATCGCCTCCATCATGGTGATCGTGCCGGTGCCGTTGTCGGTCGCGCCCTGTGAGCCATCCCACGAATCGAAGTGGGCGGACAAGAGAATGATCTCGTTCGGCTTCTCCGTTCCCTTGATCGTGCCGAGCGTGTTGTAGACGGGCACGTTGCCGAGGAACTCGGACGTCGCGTTCACGCGGATCTGCGGGCCTTGCTTGCGCTCGGTCAGGCGATAGAGGAGACCGTAGTCCTCGCAGCTCATCGCGATCGCGGGCGCGGTTTTGTTCTTCGTATCGTACACGGTCCAGGTGCCCCAGGCACCGCCGGTCGCGTTGGCCATGTTGGACACGATGACGCCGGCGGCTCCCGCCTTCTCCAGGCGCAGTCCGAGATTGCCCGTCGGATTCCCGGCCGTCACCGGATAGCCGGTGTTTCGAAGACGCGTCCCCCAATCGGCGACCAGCTTCACGATCACCGTATCCATCCGCGCCTTGGACTCCGGCGTCGCCTGCGAGGCCCACTCCTCCTCGGGCCGGCATGTTGGATAGGCCGCCGAGATCAGCACGAACTTGCCTTTCACGGCGGGCAGCCATTTCACGAACTCACTGCTGTCGGCCACCATTGGAAGAATGATCGTCGTGCCGACGAGGTCCTTGCCTCCCGTGCCGGGGCTGTCGCCTTCCATCGTCGCCTCGAGCGATCGGACGAACGGCTTCATGAGATCCACGTGGCTCGGCCCGCGGCGCCAGCCGCGCCAGGTGCCGTACTGCTCGCGACGCGCCTCGATCCCCCATGCCTTGTAGTTCTTGATGACCCAATCGCTCGCGGCGTTCCCGGCCGGTGTTCCGGTGAGCCGCGGACCGATGGAGTCGAAGAATGTCTGCGCCAGATCCCAGGTGTGGGAGCTGTCGATGCCGAGCGCCCACATGCGCTTCAGCACGGGGTCGGTGATGCCGGTTTGTGCGACGAGGGACGCGCACGGCAGTACCGTGGCGGCGAGGGCGAGAATGAGCTTCCGCTTCATGGTCGTGGCTCCGATGACGGCGAACGTGCCGTCAAACCTACCGTCGGCCGAGAAGCGCCGCGAGCGCCGCCCAAAGCGTCTCGCTACGGCACCTGATTCAGGATGACGTCGAACACCAGCGTGGAGTTCGGCGGGATTCCCAGTTGGGGAACGGGACCGAACCCCAGCGCCGACGGCACGACCACGATCCGCTCACCGCCCTCGCGCATGCCGGCAATCCCGTCCTGCAGGCCCGGCGGCAGGCTGCTGATCGTCACGAGCGTGTTGACCGTTTGCCCGAACACTGCGCCGGTCTTGAGGAATCCCGCGTACGACAGGAACGCCGCTTGATTCAGGCTGACCGTGAGCTCGACCCCGGTCCCGACGGTCTGGTCCTTGTAGTATGTCCCCGCGGTCGTCTTGTGCATCGACGGGATGTCGATCCCGAGACTCGGATTGAACGTCTCGGTCGCAGGATCGCTTGGCTCGTTCGCCGGCACTCCCACGTCGAGGTTGCAACCGGCCGCGAGAACGACAGCCGTCGCGAGCAGCGAACGGTTCAAGAAGCGTCTCATGCTCCTTCTCCGAGTGAGCGTCTAACGAACGCGAACCACGGCAAGTTGTATGGTCGACGGCACCGGCTGTCCGCCCGTCGTCACGCTGAGCAGAGCATCCTGGCCGCCGGGGACCGAGAATCGCAAGAAGCCAACGCCATTCCCCGCGAGCAACACCGACTGCGAAACGTTGTCTCGGAGCGTCCTCGTCGACAGCTGGTACGCGAGCGACGTCCCGCCGTTCGTCAGCGCGCTCCGCATGTCCCAACTCGGCTGCTGAAATCGCGGGTCCACGTTCGGCGCGTTGTCGTCGACATAGAGCGAAATCGCCCAGTCTCGCATCAGAGAATATGGTGTCGTCCCCAGCACATTCGTCAGGTTTTCGACGCCGCTGGTCTTGGAGTTCACGAGCTTGAACCAAAAGTCGTTCTCGGTGCCCGCCGGCTGATGATCCGCGGCGAAGCGCAGAAAGCTCCAGATCGCCCCGCGCGTTTGCAAGTCGTCATCGAAGTCGTCGAAGCCGATGGGCGCCTGGACCTCCGTCTTCCCCAAAAAGAGCTTGTATCGCGCGTGGTTGTTCGCCTCGAAGGTCCCGAACGCGGCGAGCACCTTCGGGTCATTGTAGATCGACGCGTCGAGGTTCGAGCGCGGCGAGAGCCCCGACGCCTTCCAGAAGTTCAGCTCCTCGGCCGTATGCGCGAGCCCTTCGTCGAGCCACCGATCCTCCCAGTTCGCGCCGACGCCGTTGACGTAGTAGCGCCGGCCGGCGTTGATCATGTGCTGATATTCGTGCGCCACCGTGCCATTCGCCGCCGTCACCACCTGCGATTTCGTCCGCTTGTTGCCGTTGACCACGCCCCCGGTATCAGGCACCAGCAGATACATCATTTCCCCGACGTTGCTTCCCGGGCACGTCTCGGTCGGTGAGACGGTCTTGGGCAACAAGTCGCGGCTGTAGAAGAATCCGAGGACGACGCCCGACGATCCCGCGCTGGTCATCTCGTTCACGGCGCGCGTGAAGAACAAGATGACGTGGCCGTTCGCGTCGATGTCCGTCGGATCGCCGAATGCGGCCCGATCGACCGGATCGACGAGCGTATCGAATGTGACGCCGATCGACTGATACTCCGCATCCGTGAAGCCGCCGGCGGGGTTCGCCGTGTCGGAGACCACGATCGCCTTGTTCGTGATCGCGACCACCTTGCCCGTGCGATAGTCCGGATTCGCGCAGTAGTCGTTGGGGTTGGTGTTGAACGTCATCACGTCGCCGACCGCGGGCACCTTCGCGGACAGCGACTGTGCGCCCATCGAACGATTCGGCGTCAACGTCGATTTGAGGTGCGTATGCCTTCCGATGCCTGCCGCGCGCTCCCGTTTGCGCAAGCGCATCTCGAAGTCGTCGTCCGGCATGAGCCGCTTCGGCGGCACGATCGACGCCGCCATCGGCGCCGCGACGAGCGGTAGCAAGCTCGACGTCGGCACCGGCAGCGCGGTCAATCCCTGCCCGCGCACGTCGACCGTGATCGTGGCGCTCGGCACGCCCGAATTGTAGAACGGGATGATCGCGTATTCGGCGTTCGGGTTGGACGCGTGCACACAGAAGGCCTGCGCCGACACGTCGGTGATCACCTGGCCGATCGCCAGATCGACCGGCGTCGCGGCGGCGGTGCAGAGCGATTGCCCCGGCGCGAGGACGGTCACGAGGACGCTGTCGCTTTTTCCGCCCGCGCTCGCGACCACATACGTCGCCGCGCCGCGACGCAGGACGTGCACGGTGCCACTCGCGTCGACGCTGACCAACGACGGATCGCGCGCCACGAAGGTCGGCGGTGGGGTCGTCTGATTCCCGAATGAATCGAGACTCGCGGCCGTGAGGCGCACGCTATCGGTACCCGGAAGCAACCGCGGATTCTGCGGCGCCAGCGTGATCGAAATGACCGGACCGGGTGCGCCGGTCGCCGTGAACTTCACCTGACTGGAGATCCCGGTGACGGAAGCCGTGACCTCGTTCGGTCCGAGGATGGTGCCGAGTGTCCAGGACGCCGTCGCGATCCCCTTCGCGTCGGTGTTCGCGACGCGCGGGTTCGTCGAGCCGTTGCCCAGCGTGACCGCAAAGGCCACCGCGGCGTTGGCCACCGGCAGACCCGATTGATCCGTGACCTTGACCACGAGCGCATTTGCCATCGACGAGCCGACGGCTGCGGTCAATGTGACGCTACTCGCGGGATCGAGATGAGCTGGAGTTTGACCAGTTGGAGAGACGGAGTCTTTCCCACATGCGCCGGCAGCGGCCACGAGCGTGGCCGCGCTCAGGACTTGGGCGCCCCGGCGCAGAGCAACACGAACAGTCATCGATGGCAAAACGAGGTGTCGAGCAGGAGGGCAATCAATGCCGTAACCCTGGCGCCTCGCCGTGTTCCGTCTCACGAGAGTCGGCCCACCGCTTGACGCCCACGTAGTGAAGACGGCCTCGCGCGGGCCCGCGCAACCGCCCGAGCAGGCATGATCAAGCGAGCGCGGCCGAAGCGACCCGCGCGCATTCCGCGAGCACCGCCGCCCCGACGAAGAGGCTCGTCTCCGCGGGATAGAACGTCGCCGCATGTGCTGGAATCACGGCGCCTCCGGGTTCGCGCGCACCGATCCGCAGGAAGCATCCGGGAATTCGCTCCATGTAATGCGCGAAATCTTCTCCGGCGAGATTGAGAAACCCTAACGGAACAACGTTGTCCCGTCCGACAACGGTCGCGGCCGCCTCGCGCGCCCATGCCGTAGGACCCGCGGGGTTGACGATCGGCGGCGTTCCCATGTCGAGTGTGACACGCGCCGTGACGCCGTACCCCGTCGCGACGGCCGTCGCAATCGATCGAACCTCCTCCAGCATCATCGCGCGCGACGCTGGTTCCACGGCGCGCACCGTGCCCGTGAGCACCGCGCGATCGGGGATGATGTTCGGCGCCGACCCGGCGTGAATCGTTCCCATCGTAACGACGCCGGGCGTCGCGGGATTCAACCGTCGCGCCACGATCGATTGCAATGCCGACACGATTCCCGCCGCGGCGACGATGGGGTCATGCGACTCGTGCGGCCGTGCCGCATGCGCACCAGCGCCGAGGATCTCGATCTCGAACGTGTCCGCCGACGCCGCGAGAGGGCCCTCATCCGCGACGATCTGCCCGACCTCGAACCGCCGGTCCACATGGCCGCCGAAGATCGCCGCGACGCCATCGAGCGCGCCGCTCTCGAGCATCGCCACGGCGCCCTTTCCCGTCTCTTCCGCCGGCTGCAGCACAATGAGCACATCGCCTTCCGCTGGCTGGGCCGTGAGCAGCGCCGCGGCGCCCACGGCCCACGACGCATGGACGTCGTGTCCGCACGCGTGCATCACGCCCGCGGCCGTCGACGCAAACGGGAGCCCCGTGGCTTCCTGAATCGGCAGCGCATCGATGTCGCCGCGAACGGCGACCACCGGCGCACCGGCCCGACGCCCTCGCACGCGCGCGACGACGCCCGTCGCCGCCACTCGTTTCGCGCCGTCGATTCCGAGATCGCTCAGCGCATTCATGAGCCGGCCGGCGGTCTGCTCCTCGCGAAACGACAGCTCGGGATTGGCGTGGATGTCTCGCCGCAGCGCGACGAGCCGCGATGCCACCGCCTCCGGAAACTGATTTGTCACCCGCCGCGGAACGCCGTCGGCCATCATGGCGCGCGCTCCGCGACCACTCCAAGCTCTTCGCGCTTCACGGTGAGATCGTCGACGCGATCGAGATCGACCGTGACGCCAATCCCCGGAGCGGACAGCGGAACCGGAACCATGCCGTCGGCGTCCATCGTCCACTCGGGAGTCACGATGTCGCGCGCCCAGTAGCGCGCGCTCGGCGACAGGTCGCCGGGCAGCTGAAAGTTGGGCAGCGACGCCAGCGCGACGTTGTGCGCGCGCCCAACGCCGCTCTCGAGCATGCCGCCGCACCACACGGGAATCGACGACCGGGCGCACACGTCGTGAATCGCTTTCGACACGGCGAATCCACCGACGCGGCCCGGCTTGATGTTGATGATCCGTCCCGCGCCGAGCGCGATCATGTCCTCGGCGCGATCGACGCTGGTGATGCTTTCGTCGAGACAGATCGGCGTCTGCAGCGTGCGTTGGAGCGCCGCGTGGCGCACGAGATCGTCGCGCGAGAGCGGCTGCTCGATCATGATGAGGTGGAAGGCATCCAGCTTCGCGAGATGGTCGGCGTCGGCGAGCGAATAGGCCGAGTTGGCGTCGGCCATCATGTGGACGGAGTCGCCAAGCGCGTTCCGGACGGCCGCGACGTAGTCGATGTCCGCGCCGGGCTGAATCTTCAGCTTGATCTTGCGGTAGCCCAAATCGAACGCCGCCCGCGCGCGCGCGACCAACGCGTCAGGATTGGCTTGAATGCCGATCGAGATCCCGGTGGCGACCCGGTCGCGCGTGCCGCCGAGCAGCGTCGAAAGCGGAATCTCTTTCTGCCGCGCCTCGGCGTCCCAGCAGCCCATCTCGAGCGCGGCCTTCGCCATGTTGTGGCCGACGATGTTGCGGTCGAGCAGCGCGAAGACGTCGGCCGCCGCTTTCACCGGCGACGAAAGCAGCCGCGGCGCGAGCCACTCTCGGATCGCGTGCCACGCGGTGTCGATCGTTTCCGCGCTGTAGTTCGGCTGCTCGCCGGCCACGCACTCCGACCAGGCGGTGATGCCGTCGTCGGTCGTCAGCTCGAGGAGACCGATGCGCCGCTCGCTGATGACGCCCGACGAAATCCGAAAGGGCTCCTTCAGCGGAAGCCGGATCTCTCTCAGCGCAATGCCATCGATTCGAAGCGTCATCGCGCGCCCCCGCCGGCGCTCCCGCCAGCGCCGGCGCCCGCGTCACTCGGCCGCGCCGATTTCGTCATCAGATAGTAGCCCCGGTTCTCCGCCTCGACGTTCGCGAACGCGGAAATCGTGTACCCGGCGTTGAGCGCCCACCGAAGGTCGCGCCGGACGCGCGTGCGCCACTCGGCGGCAGCGTCCGGAGAATCCCGCAACACGATCTCGCCATCCAACGGAATCTCGATCCGCACGCAATGCGGGAGAATCGCCGCCCCGTGCGCGCCCTCGATGAACGGCGGGGAAACGATCGGCGACTGTTGGCAGTCGAGCGACTCGATTCTGCGCTCGGCGTTGGCCAGGAGCTTGTCCATCTCGTCGTCGTGCGTCGGCCAGGCGACGACGAGGCGGTCGGTCGGGATGCCGCCGTGGAGAACGCTGTCCGTCACGCCGTACATGTCGTCCACGTACTCGGCCAAGCGCACCCCGAGGCGGTTGAAGTTCAGGTGCGCGTTCCGCGCGATGAGCGGATCGTACGTCCAGTAGATCACCGCGCCGCCCATCTCGCGCACCGCCTGTCGTTGATACTCCTTGAGGCGCCGCCCCAACCCGAGATTGCGAGCGTCCGGACGTACGGCCAACATGTCCGACCAGTGCACGATTTTACCGCGCTCGACCCCCGTGAGTCCAAAGACGAACCCCAGGAGATCGCTCGATTCGCCGAACGCGCCGGCCACGATGCCGCCGACCCGCTGCGCCACTTTCAAAATGCTCGCCGGAACGATGTCCGTGAACTCTCTTCCCCACGTGGCATGCTGAAGCGCGACGCATGCGTGCAATTCCTGCGTCGAAGCGAGCGGGCGGATCTCGATGGCAGATGAATCCATGTCCGTAGCGCGAGACGTTCCTCGGTCAGGGCGGTTGAAGCTACCCGCGGGGTCGAGCACCCTCAAGCTCGCCACCCTCGGTCTCGTGATGTTCGCGACGGCCGCGGTCGCGAGCACGGCGCGAACGTTCAGCGGCACGGTCGACGAGCCGGCGCATCTCGCCAGCGGAATGCAGTGGCTGACGACGAGCCGATACGACTACGATCTGCAACACCCGCCTCTCGGGCGGATCGCGGCGGCGCTGGGGCCATATCTCCACGGTGCACGCGGCAGCGGCGCACCCGCCGTCTACGACGAAGGCGCCTCCATTCTCGGCGTCGGCCAGCACTATGTCGACATGCTCGCGAGCGCGCGGCACGGGGAGCTTCTCTTTTTTCTCATCCTCGCGCTGGGCGTCTGGCTCTGGGCGCGGCGCCTGTGCGGCGAGGCCGGTGCCGCAATGGCGACGCTGCTGCTCGTCACCAATCCGAACATCCTCGCGCACGCCGGCCTCGCGACGACCGACATCGCCGCCACGGCGACGACGACACTCGCGTTGCTCGCCGCGGTGTGGTGGATCGAACGCCCAACCTGGGGCCGAACCGTGGCGCTTGGCGTTGCCATCGGCGCCGCAGTCGCGAGTCGTCTTTCCGCGATTGCTTTCGTGGGCGGGCCGCTTGTCGCATGCTACGGACTTCGAGCCTGGGCGACGCGGACGTGGCGGTTCGACGCCACCCACAGTATTGCCCGCGCGCTAACGGCAATCGTGGTGATTCCCGCCGTCGCGCTCATCGTCGTCTGGATCGCCTACGGATTCTCGATCCAACCCTTTGTTGACGGCGTCCAGCGCTTCGTGCTGCATGGGGGCTCGGGCCATCCAACCTTTCTGCTCGGGAAGCCGAGCAATCGCGGGTGGTGGTACTACTTCCCAGTCGCGCTCCTCGTGAAGACGCCGCTGCCGCTACTGTTCTGCGTGGTCCTTGGCGTTGCGGCCGCGACCGCGCGGTTGCGCGAGCACCGCGACTGGGTGGCCGCCGTGCCGCTGTGTTCCGCGTTCGTGATGCTCGTGATCACCCTCTTCGTGCGCGTGGATCTCGGGGTGCGGCTCATTCTTCCCGTGTATCCGCTGTTCGCCATCGTCGGTGCGCAAGGCATCGCGTTCCTCCTCGAACAGCAGAAAACGCGGACGGCGCTGGCCGCCGCGGCCGCGCTGCTCGCGAGCTCGGTGGTGATCGCCGTGCGAGCACATCCAGATCATCTCTCGTACTTCAACGCCCTTGCCGGGGCGCACCCGGAGCACATCCTGGTCGACAGCAATCTCGATTGGGGACAGGACCTCTATCGCTTGCGCGACACGATCGCCGCGCGCGGCATACGCGACACCGTGCGCGTCGCGTATTTCGGAACCGCGGCGCTCGGAGCGGCCGGCGTTCCCAACGCGCGCGAGCTCGGCCTGCACGAGCGCGCGACCGGGTGGATCGCCGCCAGCGAGACTTTTCTCGCCGGCGAGTGGGTCGGGCGCGCCTATATGTGGCTGCTCGACTACGAGCCCGTGGCGCGCATCGGGCCGTCGATGCGCCTCTGGTACATTCCGCCGGCCGGCGCTACCAGGGACTCGACGCCGCGGTGAGCCCGATGTACCACGTGAGTCGGGGCGCCGACTCGTAGAACTTCGTCGCGCCGACGCTCGCGCCGGCCGCGTTGATCGCGACTGATCCGACGTACTTCTTGTTCAGGAGATTCTGCACCGCGATCACCGGCGTGAGCCTCGGCGAGCCGAACGTGGAGGTTCCACCGAGTCGCAGATTGACGACGACAAATCCGGGCGCGGCGGCGGCATTCGCGTCGTTCGCCCACACTTTGCTCTTCGCGAGCCCTTCGACGACGAGATAGCTCGACGGCAAATGGAACGTGGCGTCGGCCTGGATCTGTTGTTCCGGAATACCGGGGATCGCCTTGCCCGCCAGCTGCGCAGCCGCCGTCTGGAAATCGCGGAATCGGAAGTGCGAGAGCGCGTACGTGGTAGCCAGTGAGACCGGCCCCGTGTCGCCGGCCAGCGAGAGCTCGACGCCCTGTCGCCGCGTCCGACCCGCGTTGCGATAGAACATGCGGGCGTTCGACGTCGGCGTCGCGAACGGAATCAGCTCGTCACGGATCTCCGAGTCGAAGAGCGCGACGTCGTACTGGACCCGGTCGACCGCGAGTCCTTTGGCGCCGACCTCGAACGTCGTCGACAGCTGGGGCTTGAGGTCCCGATTCAGTCCCGCCGTCCCATCGGGCTGGTTTCCGAGCTCGGTCGTCGTCGGCGTCTCGAACGCGGTGCCGACGTTGGCGTAGACCGAGTGGAGCGGCGACAGGCGCGCGGCGACGCCGACCATCGGACTGACCGCGCCCATCGTGCGAGTACCCGAGTCGTCACGGCCATCCACGAGGTAATGGTCGCGAAGCTGGAACTTCACCTGGTCCGCCCGCAACCCGAGCGTCCCGCGAAACCGCCCGACCTCGAGCTCGTCGCGCACGTACGGCCCGACGCTGGACACGAGCTCGCGTTGGTCGAGCGAGAGCGCGCCTTTCTCGACGCCGATCGTCGCGCACGTCGTCGTCACGCGACTCACATTGTCGCAGTTCGCCCAATTCTTTCTGGCGTCGTTGAGCCATTGGGCATCCGCGCCGACGCTCAGTCGATTCGTCATGCCGCCGGACTCGAACGGGATGGTCGCGCGCGCGCCGGCGCCTTGCTGCCGCCGGTCGATGCCGACGATCGCGAACGTCTGCGGATTGAAGAGCGTGCGCGTCCCGCCGAAGATCTGTCCCGTGATCTCACCGCCGAGCAGCGCGTGTCGCGCCGACAACCCCAGCTGCACCTGATGCACTTCTTTGCGCGCCTGTTTCTGCACCGACAGCGTGTCGGCCTGGCTGGGATCCGCCTCGAATTGCGCGCGCGAGAGAGCGCCTGGATTCTGCGCCACCGGCATGTCCAGTCCCATGCCGATCAGCGACAGGCGCGTGCCGCCGAGAACAGCCGTGGAACGAAGGAACGCATTCGTGAGCTGCTGGTTGGCGAACTTGCGGAAGCCGTCGCTCTCGGTGTGACCGAGGTTGCCTTCGTAGGCGACGGGGCCGCTCGTTCCGGCCGCGAGCCCGGCGAATCGGAGAAGGCCGGAGCTGCCGGCAAAGGACCGCGCCTGCACCGCGATCGGCGCATCGGGCGGATCGATCGACCGCAAGTCGAGGACGCCGCCAGAGGCATTGCCGTAGAGAGAGGACGCCGTGCCGCGAATCGCTTCGACTTGGCCGACCGACTCGAGATCGAGATAGTCGATCGGCGTCTGTCCGTCGGGGAGCGTGAGCGGCATGCCGTCTCGAAGAATTCGAATGCTGCGCGCCCCAAACTGCGACCGCGCCCCGAAGCCGCGAATCGAGATCCGCGTGTCCTGGGACGGATTGTTCCGGTTCGCCACCGTGACGCCCGGCAAGAGCGCCAGTGTTTGCTCGACGAACGTGTGCGTTTGCCCGCGCACGACGCTGTCGGGCCGCAGGCTGGTGATGGCGTACGGGAGATCCAGCGGCGACCGGCCGACGTCGCGCGTAACGGTGACGACCGGCAGGCGCCGGACCGTTGAATCTTGCGCCGCGAGCGTCGAGGCGACGACCAGTCCAGCTAACGCCGCGAGGTGTCGGTGAATTGGGTTCACGACGGGCAATCTAGGATCGGGGGTCAGGTTTGGTGAGTCTAGATCTCCTAACTAGCGAGCGGGGAACGGCGAGCGGCGAACGTACAACTCATAACGCATTACGCATGACCGGCACACAACGCCGTTCGCCGTTCTCGGTTCGCCGTTCTCGGTTCGCCGTTCTCGGTTCGCCGTTCCCCGTTCGCCTCTCCTTGACTTTGCTCTCCCACCACTGCTATACCTAAGTGAACAAGGGTTAGGAGGACCCATGGCTGGTTCCGATCTGTTCACCGGCACGCTCGACATCCTGATCCTCAAAGCCGTGAGCTTGGGCCCGCGGCACGGCTACGCCATCGGTCGCTGGATTCGCGAGACGACCTCGGACGACGTCATCGTTCAGGAAGGCGCGCTCTATCCCGCCCTCCACCGCCTCGAACGCAAAGGCCTGCTCGAAGAAGAATGGGGCGTGAGCGAGACCGGCCGCGAAGCCAAGTACTACAAGCTGACGACCGCCGGCCGCAGCCATCTGCGCGCCGAAGCGAAACGGTGGTCGAAATTCTCGAGCGCGGTGACGCGTGCGCTCGACGCGTCCCCGGCCTGACCCGGAGCGACCGATGAAACGAATCTTTCGACGATCCGATCCAGCGCGCGACGTTGGCGACGAGCTGCGCTTCCATCTCGAGATGCGTGCGCGCGAATTCATGAACGCGGGAATGTCGCCGGACGAGGCGCGCCGCGCGGCGGCCCTCGCGTTCGGCGATGTGAACGCGATCGACGCGCAGCTGCGCGCCGAGCGCGGCGCTCAGCTGCGCACGCGCGAGCGACGTGCGTGGCGGCAGGAGCTCGCGAGTGACATCGCCTTCGCCGTTCGCACACTCCGCAAGAACATTGGCTTCACGGCCGCGACGCTCGCGACGCTCGCCCTCGGCGTCGGCGCGGCGACGGCGGTGTTCACGGTCGTCGACGGTGTTCTGCTTCGCCCGCTCCCGTACGCCGATCCCTCGCGGCTCGCGATGATCTGGCTGACGTCGGCGCAGAACGGGCTGAGCGACGAGCTCCCGCTGTCCGGCGGCTTCTACGCGGATGCGGCTGTCGCGAGCACGCAGTCGTTTTCTTCGATCGCCGCGTTTCGCTCCTGGCCTTATACGCTGACCGGCGCGGGCGAACCAGAGCAAATCTCCGGCGCGCGTGTCGCGCCCGCGCTGTTCAAGATCCTCGGCGTCCACCCCGCCATGGGCCGCGACTTCGCCGAAACGGACGCCGACTCGGGGGCCGTACCGGTCGCGATCCTCGGCCACGCACTCTGGCAGCGACGATTCGGCGGCGATCCGGCCATCCTCGGTCGATCGATCGACCTCGGAGGCCAACCGTTCACGATCATTGGCGTGATGCCGCCGGGCTTCGCGTTTCCGCGAGGCGCCGAGCTGCCGAAGGGCCTGCAGTTCGGGTTGAGGAGCGAGGTGTGGACGCCGCTCCAGATCACCGCGGCGGACAAGGTGAGTTACGGAACGCTCAACATCTCGGCGATCGGGCGGCTTCGCCCGGGCGTCACGCTCGCGCAGGCCCAGGGCCAGCTCTCCGCGGGGCTCAAGGCGTGGCTCAAAGCGAGAGCGCCGAAGCTCGTCCTCGACTACCGGCTGCTCACGCTCAAGGAACAAGCGGGTCAGTATGTGCGACGAGGCCTGTATCTGCTGGTGGGCGCCGTCGCGTTCCTCCTCTTCATCGCGTGCGCCAACGTTGCGAACTTGCTCATCGCTCGCACCGGCACACGGCGCCGGGAATTCGCGGTCCGCGCGACGCTGGGCGCCGGTCGCGCACGTATCGTCCGCCAGCTCGTCACCGAAAACGTGCTGCTCGCGGCGGCCGGCTCGGCGCTGGGCGCGGCGCTTTCCGTATGGGCGACGAGAGCGATGCTCGCGCTGGTTCCAGGCACCCTCCCGCGCGCCGACGACGTCGGCATCGATTGGCGCGTCGCGTTGATCGCGGCGGTGCTGGCGATCGCGGTCGGTGGAATCTTTGGCCTCGCTGCGGGAGCTCAGATTCGTTCGAAGGACTTGGCGGATTCGCTCCGCGACTCGGAGGCTCGCGCGACGGGGGGCCGCGCGCGGGGAATCGGGCGGCGCGCGCTCGTCGTTGCCGAAGTGGCGCTGTCGCTCATGCTCATCATCGGCGCGGCGCTGCTCGCGACGAGCTTCGCGCGACTGCAACGTGTCGACGCAGGATTTCGCGCCGACAGAACGTTGACGGCGAACGTCGCGCTTCCTGTCGGCTCGCGGTTCGACGTCGCCAACGACGCCGCCGGCTGGGCGAGCTTTTTCCGTCAGTTGAACGACCGCCTCGCGAAGGCTCCGGCCGTGGAGGCGGTCGGCGCCGTGAGCAATCTGCCACTCTCGGACGCCGCAGAAGGCGGCGGATTCGCGATCGTCGGGCAGCCAACGCCGGAGTCCGGCCAGGCGCCTCACACGCAGTACCTCGTGACGCAAGGCGACTACTTCAGGGCGATGGGAATTCGGCTTGTTTCCGGCCGGTCGTTCGAGGCCACGGATGTCGCGGGCGCGGCCCGGGTCATCATCGTGAGCCGTGAGCTCGCGAGACGCTACCTCGGCCCGTCGCCCCTTGGCCGGCAGATCATACCGTATTTCGATTTCTCGAAAGAGCCGCGGACCGTGGTTGGTATCGTCGACGACGTCCAGTATGGCTCGCTCGACGCGCCGGTCGCGCCGCAAGCGTACGTGCCGGAGCAGCAAATGAGCTATCCCGCTCTCACCGTCGTGGTTCGAACGAACCGTGATCCAATGACGCTGCTTCCGGTGGTGAAGCGCGAGGTTCACGCGCTCAACGCCAAGCTCGCGGTGTCGAGTCCCCGGCTCATGTCCGACGTGATGAACGAGTCGCTGGCGCGCCGGCGCTTCAGCATGACGCTGATCGGCATCTTTGCCGGTTCCGCGCTTCTGTTGGCGATGGTCGGCCTCTACGGCGTGATCGCGCTCACCGTCTCGCAACGCCGGCGCGAGTTTGGCGTCCGCGTCGCGCTCGGCGCGCAGGCGTCAGACGTGTTGAGCCTCGTGCTCGGCGACGGACTCAGGATCACGGCGGTCGGCGTGGTCGTCGGCCTCGCGGGCGCTTTCGCGCTGAGCCGGATGGTGACCTCCCTGCTCTACGGCGTGAGCGCCACGAGCCCAGGAATCTACGGAATCGCAACAGCGATCGTCGTGGGCGTGACGCTGATCGCTTCGTACCTCCCGGCGACTCGGGCCGCGCGCGTCGATCCAAACAGTGCGCTCAGGTCAGAGTGAGTGATGAGGGCGGAGTACGGACAGAGTGACGGGTACGGAGCACGGAGTGCAGAGAGCGGAGAGCGGAGAGCGGAGAGCGGAGAGCGGAGAGCGTGACGAGCAACAACAGGGCGTGCGGAGAAGTTCCTCCGCACGCCCTCCTCAATTCCATTCACTGTCTCCGCACTCAGCACCCTTCTCTCTTCACGATCTCCGCACCCCGTCCCCTTCTTTCCACGCTCTAGCGATCCTGTCCCCCCGTGGTGGCCGCGATGTCGGTCCACCACCACAGCCGAGCGAGCTGCTTCTGGCGAGGCCAGATCTCGGCGAGCGTGTTGCCGTCGTAGAGGCGGCCGTTCTTCATCACGTACTTGATCGTGTTGGTGTTCTTGATGTCATCGAGCGGATTCTTGTCGAGCACCTGGAGGTCGGCAAACTTGCCGGCTTCGAGCGACCCGAAGTCCCCGCCGTGGCCGATCGCCTCGGCGCCGAAGATCGTCGCGACTTTGAGCACGTCGTACGGCGGCATCCCGCCCGACGCAATGTTCCAGATCTCCCATTGCGCGCCCAGTCCCTGCAGCTGGCCGTGGCTGCCCATCCCGACGCGACCGCCCGCGGCGACCACTTTCGCGGCCTGCTCCGCGAAGAGCGAGAACGACCACTGTGACGGCGCCCACCATCCGGGGCGGCGCAGGCCTTTGCGCTCCACGACGTCGCGCGGCGTGAACCGGTTCAACTTCGGATCGCCGACGACATCAGAGTTCTCGTACCAGTAGTTCTCGGCCCACGGGCCGCCGTACTGCACGATGAGCGTCGGCGTCCACGTCGTGCCCGAGTTGGCGTAGAGCGTCAGCACGTCCTTGTACAGCGGCGCGATCGGCAGCGTGTGCTCGCTGCCCGCGTAGCCGTCCATCGCTTCGGTCAGGTTCTTCTTGAAGTCGAGACCACCCTCGAGCGTCGGCGTCAGATGCTGCTCGCGCGCCGCCTGGATGATGAACTGCCGCGTGCGGCGATCGCCGGCCATGTATTGCTTGATGGTCTCGGTGCCGTAGAACTCGGAGTACTTCTTGAGCACTTCGCGCGCCTCATCGAGCGAGCGTATCTGCGTCTGCTGGAAGACGCCCGGCCCCGTCGACAGAATTCGCGGTCCAATGAAGTCGCCGGTCTCCACCATGTCTTCGTACGACAACACGTCGGTGGTGGACGTCTGCGGATCGCGCGTCGTCGTCACGCCATACGCCAGATTGACGAGGTACTCGAACGGCTGCGACCGATGGACGCCCCACGCCGGCCACATGTGCGCGTGGATGTCGACATAGCCCGGGATGATCGTCTTGCCCGAGACGTCGATCGTCTTTGCACCCGACGGAATCTGAACCTTCCCCTGCGGGCCGACGGCGATGATCCGGTTGTCCTTCACGACGATGTCGCCCTTCGGGATGATCTCCCGACCCGGCCCCTTCATCGTGAGGATGCGCGCTCCGCGCAGCACCACAGTGCCCTGCGGCTTGTCTTTCGCGACGGTGACGACGACGTCGTGGCGCGCCGCCTCGTAGATCGGACGCGCGGCCGCGGCGCCTCGCCCGCCCCCCCGGCCGGCTCCACCGCCCGCACCCGTTGAATCGCGCGTCGCTTCGGCGCGAGTCACCGAGTCCTTCACCGCGGTCTCCGCCGCCGCGAGATCATACGTGAACAGCGAGTGGCCGAGCGCGTAATAGATGTGCCGGCTGTCCTTCGCCCACGTGGAGAACTCGCCGCCGACCGTCGTGAGCTTGCGCACGGGAACTTCAGACTGCGCCGGGTTCGTCGCGTTGATCGTCGGCGCGTTGCCCGTCTTTGGAATTTCCTGAATGAGATATGAGCGCGGGCCAGCCTGGTCCGTCACCTGAACGAGCACGTGGCTGCCGTCCGGCGACAGCACCATCTCGCCGCCGCCTCCGCCGCCTCCACGCCCACCACCACCGCCGGTACGAAGAATCGTTTTCTGATCCGTGCCGTCCCAGCGCATCGAGACGAGCGAGCTGCCTTCGGCGAAGTAGATGTGCGTCGTGTCGCCGGTCACGAAGTGCGGACGCCCGAAGTTCGACGTCGGCGAGATGAGCGTCTCGGCGCCGCCGCTCGACGGCAGCCACACCAGCTCGACACCGACGGCAGTCTGCGGCGGGCGCTCGAGCTCTTCGAGGTCCTTCCGCATGTTGCGCGGCCCGCGCCCGACGACGATTCGCCGGCCGTCGAGCGAGAACGCCGGCTTCTCATAGTAGGCAGGCTTGGTGCTCAGCTTCTCCGGCGATCCGCCGTCGGCGCGCACGCGCGAGACCGTGCCGCCGTCGACGTCGTTCCACGTCACGTAGGCGATCCACTGCCCATCGGGCGACCAGCTCGGCATGAACTCGCCAACGTTCTCTGACGGCACGAGCCGCTTCGGCGCGCCGTTCGGCAGATCCATCGCCCACAGGCGGTCGAGCGCGACGAACACCATCTTCTTGCCGTCGGGGCTCGGCGCGAGGTCGCGGATCTGGTGCACGGTGAGCGTCGAGTCGTTCACCGCGTAGGTCTCTTTCTGCGGACCGGCGATCATCAGGTCGACGTCGGCCGTGAACGGAATCTGCGTTTCCTTGCCGGACGCGACGTCGGCGCGCCAGAAATGCCCGTGGTGTCCGATGACGATCGAGCGGCTGTCGGGCGTGAACGCGTACGTCGGCAGCAAATCGCGATTCGCGCGCGATTCCTGATCGTCGCGCTGAATCTTCGGCAGCAGCAGCCGGTCGTCGCCGTTCGTCAGATCGCGAATCATCAGCGACGTTTCTGCGTTGTTGCGCGTCGCGTACGCGAGCCAGCGTCCGTCCGGGCTCACCTCGGGACGCATGCCGCTGCCGACGGCGTTCGTCTTCGTGAACGTCTTGCCGGTTTCGCGATCGAGCACGCCGATCTGCCAGCCGAGCGCCGTCTGGTTGTACCCGCCGCCGGCGCTGTTGCGCATGGCGAAGTAGATGTACCGACCATCTTTGCTCGGCGCGGCGCCGAGGAACACGTTGGGCGCTGCCCCGCCTCGACCACCGCCCGCCGGCGCCGCACCGCGGCCGCCCGCCGCGGTATCGCCAGTCAAACGCATGCCGCCGGTCGTGGCGCCGTGCGCGTAATACATGAAGATGTCGTTGCCCTTCGACGCGACGACGTACTTGCCGTCGGGCGTGTAGGTCGGCGACTGGAACTTCTGGTCGTTCTCGCGGGTCAGCGCGTGCGGACTCGTCCCGTCCGCGTTCATGATCCAGAGGTTGTCCGACTGCGAGCGATCGCTGACGAACACGATCGACTTTCCGTCTGGCGAATAGTGCGGCTGCGCGTCGAACGGCTGGCCGCTCGTCAAGCGCGTCGCTTTTCCGCCCTCGACCGGAATCGTATAGATGTCGCCGAGGAGCTCGAAGACGATCGTGCGTCCGTCGGGCGAGAGATCGAGCGAGAGCCACGTGCCCTCGTCGGTCGTGAACTTGAGGGGTGTGGTCGGCTGCAGCGGAAGCCCGGCCGCTCGCCCGCCAGTGGAGTCCCCGCCGCGGCCTCCGCGTTGAGCAACGGCCGGTGTGGTGACGCCCAGGAGAGTCGCGACGACTGCGATGTGGGGGATGAAGCGGCGCATACTTCGCCTCGAGAGATGAAGAAGGGTCTGCGACGTTCGTACGAAACCGGACGTGGCTCGCCGGTGACCGCACCGGTGCAGGCGGTGACGGTCTAGATATAGAGGCCCGCCGAAGCCGGGCAAGATCCAGCGCCTCACACGGTGGGCGGCGAAACGTGTTGTACGACGCAGCGGACTGACGTCGTGCCGTCCTCACCGTTGACACAGGGCGTCATTTGGGCGAGCCTCTCCCCACCCACCCGTGCGAGAACACCTCGCATCCCGATCACTCCCTGGAGAACACCGACACATGCTCCGTTTCAAGAGTGCCGTCGCCGTCGCAGGCGCGGCAACGCTCGCGGCCTGCGGTCCGAAGGACGCGGCGAAAACCGACACCGCCACAGTCGCACAGACGGGTGCCGCTGCGACCTCTACGTACGACCCCGCGACTCGCACCGCGACCGTCCACGCGAAAGACTTCGCGTTCGTCTCGGCGGCGGACACGTTGCCCGCGGGCTGGACGAATTTCCACTTCGTCAACGACGGCCCGGCTCTCCATCACATGCAGATCGCTCGCCTCGACAGCGGGAAAACAGCAGCGGATTTCGGTGCCGCGATGAGCAAGCCGGGACCGCTCCCGAAGTGGGCCGTGCTGATGGGCGGCCCGAACGCGCCGAATCCGGGTGCATTCTCGCATGCGGCGTTCAACCTCGCCCCAGGCAGCTACATCATGTTGTGCTTCGTGGACATTCCCGATCACGTGCCGCATTTCGCCAAGGGCATGATCCGCCCATTCACGGTGGTCGCGTCGAGCGACGCCGGCGCGGAACCGGCGTCCGACGCAACCGTCGCGCTTTCCGACTACGCCTTCACGATTACGGGAGCGCTCACGGCGGGGTCGCACACCATCAAGGTCACGAACAACGGCCCGCAGCCGCACGAAGTGGAGCTCGTCCGATTCGCGCCTGGCAAAGGCATGAAAGACATGGCCGCGTGGGCAGCCAACTTTCAGGGACCGCCGCCGGGCGACGCAATCGGCGGCGTGGCGGGCGTCATGAACGGCGGCGGTGGCACGTTCACGGTCGATCTGACGCCGGGCAACTACGCGTTTCTCTGTTTCTTCCCCGACGCGAAGGACGGCAAGCCGCACCTCGAGCACGGCATGGCAAAGGAGTTCAAGGTCAACTGAGTCTCGTGTCATCCCGAGCGAAGCGAGGGATCTGCGGGTTGTCGACTGCAGATCCCTGGTTTCGCTCGGGATGACTTTTTCACTTGAACAAATCGAGCGACTTCTGAAACACCTGCCACACGCCCCATGCCAGCGGCACGCCGACGAGCGTCCACGCGGCGATGAGCGTGATCGCCAAAGATCCCTTTCGATTCATTGTTGCCCTCCGAGTCTCGCGTTGATGCTAGTTCATCTCCTCACGTCGCCGGCGAAGGCACCGTTGCCTCGACGTCGACGTGCCGCTCATCGACCGGCCGCACGAGCAGATTGCAAATGAGGCCCACGACGAGCAGCCCCGCCATGATGTGCATCGTCGTGGTATACGCGTCCGCCTTCGCGACGCCGTGCGCGATCTCGTATTCACGGATGTAGTTCACGAGCATCGGTCCGAGAATGCCGGCCGTCGACCACGCGGTGAGCAGGCGTCCGTGAATCGCGCCAACCTGGATCGTCCCGAACAGGTCGCGCAGATAGGCGGGGATGGTCGCGAAGCCTCCGCCGTACATGCTGAGAATGATCACATAGCCAATGACGAACAGCACCACGTTCCCTGCGCGACCCGTGGCGGGCACCGTCGCGTAGAGCGCCGCGCCCAAGAGGAAGAATGTCGCGTAGACCGTCTTGCGTCCTATCACGTCCGACAGCGACGACCAGAAGAAGCGGCCCGCCATGTTCGCGAGGCTCAAGAGCCCGACGAAGCCCGCGGCCGCGCTCACCGAGATCACGCCCGGGAACATCTCCTGAATCATCGGCGATGCCTGACCCAGCACGCCGATGCCGGCCGTGACGTTCATGCACAGGACCATCCAGAGCAGCCAGAACTGCGGCGTGGTGATCGCGCGATCCGCGGTCACGTTTCCCGTCGTCATCATGCGATTCGCGCGCGGCGACGGAACCCAGCCCTCCGGCTTCCAGCCGTCCCGCGGCACGCGCACGGTGAACACCCCGAACATCATGAACGCGAAGTAGAGCAAACCCATCGCGACGAACGCCGGGGCGACGCCGTGCGGCGACGTCGCCCTGAACTGCGCCATCAGTGACGTCGACAGCGGCGACGCGATCATGGCTCCGCCGCCGAAGCCCATGATCGCCATTCCCGTCGCCATGCCCGGCCGATCGGGAAACCACTTGATGAGCGTCGACACCGGCGAGATGTAGCCGAGTCCCAACCCGATGCCTCCCAGGACACCATAGCCGAGCAGGAGCAGCCAGAATTGATGCAGCGCGACGCCGAGCGCGGCGATCTGGAAGCCGCCGCCGAAGCAGAGCGCGGCCGCGAACATGGCGCGACGCGGACCCACGCGCTCGAGCCAGGCGCCGAAAACGGCCGCCGACAGCCCGAGAAAGACGATCGCGATGCTGAACACCCATCCGATCGTACTGAGCTTCCAGTCGCCAGGCGCGGAATCGGCCCCGCCCAAGAGGTGCGAGAGCGGCAGGTTGAAGACGCTGAAGGCGTATACCTGCCCGATCGAGAGATGGATCGCCAACGCCGCCGGTGGAACCAGCCAGCGCGAATAGTCCTCTCCGGCGATCGAATGTTCGCGGTCCAGGAACGATAGTACAGCCATCCTCCTCTCCTTCCGAAGCTGTCGGACTTGATTCTGCGAACGATTCCGCCGCCCGTCTACCGTCCGCGTGGGTTTTTCGACCGTCATGTGTCATAGGTACGGACCCAACCCAACGGATGCGCGACCGAATCACTGAGGCCGAGCTACGCCGGATCTACGCCGAGACGATCGACGCGCTGTATGGGTATGCGTCGCGTCGCGTCGGCGGCCAGCGCGAGTTGGCGGAAGACGTGACGCAGGAAGCCTGGCTGCGCGCGGTGCGCGACTGGCGCCGCCACGGCGCGCCGAAGAATCCGTTGGGATGGCTGACGACGGTCACGCGGAACCTGATCCTGAACCATCTGCGCCGTCGTGAAACGCTGCGGTTGGAATCGGTGTCGCCGGCGGAGGTGCTCGCCGCCGTCGATACGGACGCGGTGAACGACTCCGCCGAGATCGCGGCCGTCGTGCGGCAGGCCATGCTTCGTCTGCCGACTGAGGAGGCGCAATTGCTCGAGACGTTCCACTACGATCGGCTCAAGGTGGCACAGCTCGCCGAGGCGTACGGGATCTCGGAACGAGCGGTCGAAGGACGACTCAGGCGCGCGCGGGAGCGTTTGCGCCGTGAGCTCGAAATCACTCTGAAGGTCGAACGAGGCATCGCATGAGCGACTTGAACCGGCATCAGCCAACCCCCGAGTTTCGCGCCGCGCTCGAGCGCGAGATCGCGCGCGCGTTCCGCAGCGAAACGCAATTCGGGCCGTGCGCAGCGGACACGCCGATTGGGAATGGTGATCGGGATGGCGGCCGGCGCGGTCGTGATGTTGACCGTCGGCATGATCCTCGGCGTCCGCACTGGATATGCGTCGGCCGAGGGACTCGACGCGCGGCACCGCGATGCCGGCGAGCGTTCGACGCTCGACATCCTGCGAACCGTCCCTGTCCGGAACGCGCTCGCCGCGCTGACGTGTGGATCCGTGGCCGCCGCGCCCAAGGTCGCGCCAATTCAGAAAGGAATTCCACTCATCGATCTTCCACCGGCAACCACAAAAGCGACCGAGACGTTCGGCGCGATCGTTGGCGTGCGGCAGAGCGCAGACGGTAAGGTCCTGGTGAACGACGCGTTCCGGCACCAGCTCAAGTTGTTCGACTCCACGCTCGCGACATCCACGGCAGTGTTGGACTCGACGCAGGGCTCGTCCAACAGTTATGGACCCGTGGGACTGCCGCTCATGCCGTTCGTGGGGGATTCGTCCCTCATGGTCGACTGGAACGCGCAGACGCTCCTCGTGGTGGATGGGCACGGGCAGATCGCGCGCGGGTTGGCGCTGCCGTCGATCCGAGACTTCCGCTCAATCACGTCACCCGGCACCGGCGTCGATGCGAAGGGACGCCTCGTGTTCCGCGCGATGCGGACTGGCGTGCGCGGAGCAAGTTCGACGAGCCTCGACTATCCTGACTCGATCGCGATCGTGCGCGCCGATCTCGACCAGCGCAAAACGGATACGATCGCACGCTTTGCGCGCCCGCTCATGACGGTGAGCAGCGAGAAGTACGGCGATGGCTCGAGCAGCCGCATCTTCGCGTTCGATCCGCTCCAGGCGGCCGATGAGTGGGCGGTGCTCTCGAACGGCGCCGTGGCAATCGTGCGCGGACATGACTATCACATCGACTGGATTCAGCCGGATGGCTCGCTGACGTCGACCCCCAAGCTGCCGTTCGACTGGAAGCGTTTCACCGACGACGACAAGCAGCGCCTCGCCGATTCGGTGCGCGGCGTGCAGAACGGTCTGCTCGCGGCAGGCTATCCGAACGCCGAGCTGCGGACGCGAGGGCCGCTGTCTTGCGGTCGCACCCCTTTCGATCCTGATGCGGATGCCGGACGCGGCGGCGGACGCGGAACGGGGCGGTCAGGCAACGACGGCAATCCGCCGCCGACCAACGCGGGATGCACGGGTATCCAGATGCTCACGGGCGGCGGTGGCGTCCGCAGACCCGGCGTGCCTACGCTTCCGGCGATTCCTCCGATGATCGACCTGACGCGGAGCGGCGCAATCGCCGACTACGATCCACCGCTCGCCGTTGGTGGAACCATCGCGGATCGCGACGGCAACCTCTGGATTCTGCCGAGGAAAACGAAGCTCGCGCCACATGGTGAGCTGGTGTACGACGTCGTGAACTCGAAGGGCGAGCTCTTCGAGCGAGTGCGGGTGCCCGCGGGGCGAGCGATCGCCGGATTCGGCCCCGGCGGTGTGGTGTACCTGACGTCCGGCGACCTCTCGTCCGGGTTTTCGCTCGAGCGCACCCGGCTCGGCGACGCGAAGAAGAAGTAGAGGTCGGACCGTGTCATATGCGAACGGGGTTCCGGTCACTCATCTCGAGGACCGGACCCTTCACCCGTCGATCGTGGCCGATTTCGACGACGAACTTTCCCGCCATCACCGCGCCGCGTTCGGGTGGGCGCTCGCGTGCTGCCGGTGGGACCGCTCTGCCGCGGAGGACGTCTTGCAAACCGCGTATCTCAAGTTGGTCGACGGACGCGCCAGCTTCGATGGACGAGCCCAGTTCCGAACCTTCCTGTTCGGACTCATTCGACGCACGGCGAGCGAAGAGCGCCGCCGTCGCGCAGTTCGTGCGACGCTGTCGCTCGGGCTGCTCAACGGAAAGCACGACGCCGAAGCGATTCCGGCAACGGGGCTCACACCGATCCTCCGCGACGAATCGGCGCGCGAGCTCGTGGCGGCGCTGAAGCAGCTGTCGGCGCGTCAACGCGAGGTCCTCCACCTCGTCTTCTATCAGAATCTCACGATCGCCGACGCCGCCAAGGTGCTCGGCGTTTCGCTCGGCTCCGCGCGCGTGCATTACGAGCGCGGCAAAGCCCAACTGCGCCGGATCCTCGGCGAGGATGGCACCCATGCAGAATGACGACGATCTCCGCGCGCGCTTCGAGGCGCTCGCGAGCGAAGAAGCGTCGGCGGCGCCGCCGTTCCTGTCACCAGTTCGTGTCGTCCGTGCGACGCGATGGTACTCCCCAAGGCGGTTGGCGCTCGCCGGCGCATCGCTCGCGGCCGCGATGCTCATGCTCGCGGTCGGTCTCGTCTGGGGCACGAGCACAGGATACGCCTCGGCACGAATTGCTGGAGAACGTGAACGGAAGGCAATCGCGGCGAGCACGTCGGGCGTCACACGGCAGCTGGCTGCGCTTCGCCTCGAGCTGACGCGTACGCGCGAGGGACTGGTACAGCTCGCCGCGACGCAAGGCGCGCTTCCGCATGCATCGTTGCTCGCCGCGGAAGCGGAAGTGGATTCCATGAGCGCGAACGTGGCCCGCATCGAGCGCGGCGTGAGCGCGGAGGCCAGTGCGTCGGCGCCGGAGGGACCGATCTTCGCGATTCTGCGCACGATGCCGGTGCGGACCGCACTCGCTGCGCTCACCTGCCGCCAGGAAGCGCCACGACCACACGTCGCACCGCTGCAGAAGGGCATTCCGGTCATCGATTTGCCGGCGGCATCCGTACGCGCCACCGCGACGTTCGGCGGCATCCTCGGCATCAAGCAGGCATCGGACGGCAAAGTGTTGGTGAACGATGCGCGCCGCCGGCAACTCAGGCTGTTCGACTCCACGCTCACGACGTCGACGATCGTGCGGGACTCCATGCCCGGCAGTGCGACGAGCTACGGGCGGTTGGGGACGCCGCTCATTCCGTATCTCGGCGATTCATCGATCATCGCCGACTGGACCGCGTCGACGATGCTGCTGCTCGACGCTCACGGCCAAGTCGTGCGCGGCGTCGATCTCCCGGGGCGAAACATGATGGGAATCACGAACACGGGATACACCGGCGTCGACGAGAAGGGCCGCCTCATCATGCGTGGACAACGCATCGGCATTCGTCCGGATGGTAGCGGCACGTATTCGGACTCCGTGCCCGTCATTCGTGCCGATCTCGATCAGCGACGCGTCGACACCATCGGTCGGGTCAACCGTCCGATCATGCGTCTGACCACGGAACGCGGCAGTGACGGGAAGATGTCGATCGCCTATGCGCTCGATCCGCTCCGCAGCGTCGACGAGTTCGCCGTGCTGTCGAACGGATCGGTGGCATTCGTTCGTGGACACGACTATCACATCGATTGGCTTCGTGGAGACGAGGCGCTACGGGCGACCGCGAAGATGCCGTTCGATTGGAAGCAACGCTCCGATGACGACAAGACGCGGCTGATGGACTCGTTGCGACTCGCCCAGAACGCGCTGCTCGCGAACGGATATCCGTCCGCCGAAATGATGTTCACGACGCCATGCGATGCGGGGCCACCGCCGGCCGGCGCGAGTGGACGCTCTGGGGGAGGCGGTGGCGGCGGAGACGGGGCGCCCAGAAACCCCAACGGTTGCTACGAGATTTCGACGAACCTCGTCTCCGCCGGCCTGGGCATCATTCGTTCGCCGCGCCCACCGCTCGCCGATCTCACGCGACACGGTCTAATCGACGACTATGACGCACCCATTCGGCCTGGCTCGACCGTCGCGGATCTGGATGGCCATTTGTGGGTGCTCCCGCGCACGACGACGCTCTCGCGCAAAGGAGAGCTCGTGTACGATGTCATCGGCTCGAAGGGTGAGCTGATCGAGCGCGTCAGACTGCCACTCGGCCGAGCGATCGCCGGTTTCGCGAAGGGCGGCGTGGTCTATCTCACGAGCGGCGATCTCACGAACGGCTTCACCCTCGAGCGAACGAAGCTTCCGTCGATCGCGCCACAGTCTCGCCACTAGTGTCATGCGCAGTGTATTCGTCACACTCGCGATCGCGCTTTGTGCACGAATGGCGTCGGCCCAGCAAACCGACGTCATTCGCGGGCGAGTCATCGCCCCGGACTCGCTGCCGATTCAGGGCGCGAGCGTACACGCGACGTCCTATCAGGGCGGCGTGGCGAAGGTCGCAACGACGGATAAAGGCGGTCGCTTCACGATCGTCTTCATCAACGGTGAAGGCGACTATTGGATGGACTACGCCAAAGTCGGCTTCGCCCCGAAGCGGTACGAGATCCGCCGCATCGGTGACGAAGCGGTCTTGCTCGCCGACGCGCGAATGTCCTCCCTCGCGCAAGCGCTCGACAAAGTGCAGGTCAACGCGCAAGGGAATCGCGCGCTCCCGAACCGGAACAGCAATCCAGACGTCGGCGGCGGAGAACGCCCGCTGACGAACAACGGTCTGCCGCCCGACCAAGCGGGCAATCTCGCGGCGATGGCGGCGACGGTCGCCGGCATTCAGATCATTCCAGGGCTCGACGGCGCGGCGGACATGTACTCGCTGCTCGGTCTCAGCGGCGATCAGAACAACACCACGTTCAACGGGCTCGGCTCGGCGATCAGCGCGCTGCCGCCCGACATCCTCGCCACGACGTCGATCCTCCCATACACGTTCGATCCAGCCAAGGGCGGCTTCAGCGGCGCGCAGATCGCGATTCAAACCATTCCCGGCTCGAACTTCTCGCGACGGTCCATGACGAACGCCGACATCGCGCCGGCGCTCGAGTGGCCCGACGAGACTGCGACCTCGCAAGGGCAGACGTACACGTCGATGCGCGTCGGCGGGAACGCAGCCGGTCCGGTCGCGATGGACAAAATGTTCTACAACGCCGCGTACAACGTCGGGCGTCGCTTCAACGATGTTCAGACATTGCTCAACACGAGTCCGGCTGGGATCGCGGCCGCCGGCGTCGCCCCGGATTCAGCCGCCCGGCTCCTCGGTATTCTGCGCAACACGCACATTCCGATCAGCGCGGCGAACCTTCCCAGTCTTCAAGCACAGGACGTCGGACAGGCGTTCCTGAACGTCGATCTCTCGCCAAGTGCGTCCGGCGCCGGTCACTCGTTCACCCTCGGCGCCGCGGGAAACCTGCAGCGAACGCGACCGGTGAGTCCCGGAGGACTCCTGCTCACGACGCCGGCGCACGCCGGCGAGGTGAACCTGTGGGGCGCCAACCTCGCGCTGGTCCACACGAACTATTTCTGGTTCGGTGTGCTCTCCAAGACCACGCTCGGCATCGCTGGCTTTGGCAACTCGTCCGAGCCATACGAACGTGTCCCGGAAGGCACCGTCCGTGTGAGTTCGCTTCTGCCCGACGGCAGCGCCTCCGTCAAGTCGTTGTCCTTCGGCGGAAGCTCGCAACTGGCGTCGTCGTCGAACCAAACGGTGCAGCTCAACAACTCATTGAGTTGGTTCAGCGCGGACAATCAGCACACCCTCAAGCTGACCTCGAGTCTCGCGCGCGACGCGTTCACGACGGATCTGACGCCCAGCGCCCTCGGCACGTTCGCCTTCAATTCGCTCGGCGATCTCGAGGCCGGCCAGCCGAGCAGCTTTAGTCGCACGCTCACGAAGAACACCAAGTCGGGCAGCCAGCTGACCGGTGCCGCCTCACTCGGCGACTACTGGCGTCCGAGCCCGAGCCTTCAGGTCCAATACGGCGTGCGCGTCGACGCCAACCGATTTCTGTCGACTCCAGCGTTCAACCAGGCCGTCCGAGATGCATTCGGGGTTGGCAACGACGTCGTGCCCAATCGCGCCTACGTCAGTCCTCGACTCGGCCTCCAGTGGTACTATGGAAAATCGCCGCAGATCGCCTACGCGCCTGGAGCGGCGCGACCACCGCAAGCGGTGATTCACGCGGGCGTCGGCGTCTTTCAGAACATGGCGCCGTCGCAGCTCGTAAGCTCAGCGGTCGCGTCGACCGGACTCGCGAGCTCGACGCAGACGGTAGCGTGCTTCGGCTCGGCGGTGCCCTTCCCCGATTGGAGCCAGTTTCTCACGGATCCCTCATCGATCCCGACGCGCTGCGCCGACGGCTCGACAGGCTCCGTGTTTTCGACCTCGGCGCCGAACGTCACGCTGTTCGATCGCGGATATCGCCAGCCGCAATCGCTTCGCGCGGCCGGCGATTGGTCGAGCGCGATTCTCGACAATCGCTTCGTGCTCGGGCTTCAGGGAATCGTCTCGGCAGGCTTCGATCAGCCGAGCGCGGTCGACATCAACTTCAATCCGAGCGCGCGATTCACGCTGGCGAGCGAAGGCGGTCGTCCAGTCTTCGCCGATCCGAGTGCCGTCGTGCCGACGACGGGCGCAGTGTCGACGGTAGCGTCTCGCGTGTCGACCGGCTTTCAGCACGTCTGGGCCGAGCGCTCGAACCTTCGCGTCAATTCCCGCCAGCTCACGACGAATCTGAAGCCGATCACCGCAGACGCGCGACTGAAGTGGGATGTCACCTACACGCTGGTCGACGTGAACGAGAAGGTCTCAGGGTTCACGAGCACCGCGGGCAACCCGCTCGACAGCTACTGGGGTTCGCACCTGCAAGGGGGTCGTCACACCGTCACGCTTCGGTGGAGCGACTTTCCGATCTTCGACATCGTCTACCTGACTGCCGCCGCCCAGTTTGCGTCCGGTCAGCGCTACACGCCGATGATCGCCGGCGACGTGAACGGTGACGGGTTGTCGAATGATCGCGCGTTCGTCTTCGATCCGTCGAAGGTCGCTGATTCGTCGACCGCGGCGGCGATGCGATCGCTGCTCTCGAGCGGCACGGCGTCGGCGCGCGCTTGTCTCGAACGACAGCTCAATGCCCTCGCCGGTCGGGGAAGCTGCCAAGCGCCGTGGACGGCGATTGGTGGCCTGCAACTCAAGCTCAATCCGCAGAAGATCGGACTTCCCAAGCGAGTGACCGTCGCGTTCCAGGTGCAGAACCCGTTTGGTCTCGCGGACCTGGCGCTGCACGGAAGCAACGACATTCGCGGATGGGGCCAGCTGATTCCGCCGGATCAGAATCTCCTCTTCGTTCGCGCGTTCGATCCAGCGACGAAGCAGTTCAAGTACGACGTGAACCAGCGCTTCGGCTCGACGCGGCCGCAACAGGCGACGACGCACGCGCTTCCCTACATCAGTCTCAGCGTGCAGTTCGACATCGGCGCGCCGCGCGAGCGACAACTGCTCACGCAGCGGCTCGATCTCGGACGCGCACATCCGGGCGCAAAGCAGCCCCCGGAAACGATGAAGAGCCTGGGCACGAGCTCGATCCCGAATCCGATGGCGATGATCCTCCAGCAGTCGGACTCGCTCGGGCTGACGCGGGTGCAGGCCGACAGCCTGGCCACGCTCAGCCACGTGTTCGCCGTCATGGCGGATTCCATCTGGACGCCGATCGCGGCGCATCTGGCCTCGCTGCCAGATTCGTATAGCCAGCGGGAGGCGTACGACCAGTATGTGTCGGCGCGCGAGCGCACGGTCGACTATCTCCTCGTGCTCGTCCCCGACGCGAAGGGAGTACTCACGGCGCCGCAGCGACGGAGGCTGCCGATGCAGATCTCGAACTATCTCGATACGCGAGTGCTCAAGTTCCTGCGCTCGTCGACGGCCGGCGACAACAGCGGAGTGGTGATTCGCTAGTCGTCGGCCGTCGCTGTTCCGCGGCGAGACTTATTCGGTCGCGGTCGTATCCGCCGAATCTTCAGCGGGGCTGGTCGCCTCGGGCTTCTTCGGCGGGCGACCCCGGCCCCAACCCGTTGGGACCTCGCGAGGACGGGCGCGGTTGACGAGCAGCTGCTCGTAATACGCGCGAATCCGCGGGCGCAGGTTGCGCTCCGTATCGTTGGGCTGGACGGCGAACGCCGCGTACCGCTGCGATTCGCCCGTTACGCTGATCCACCACCAGACCATCCCCGGAGTTGCCGGCGATGACTCGGCGCGACAGGTGTATGTGCGTCCGTCGTCTTCGAATTCCAGGGATTTCATCTGACCACCACTGTGAAAGGATTTCGCGCCCGCCCGCCCAACGGCAAATCAAAAGGGCCCGGGCGGTGCCGGACCCTTCGCAGCTTTTATCCTGTCCGAGGAGCGCACGAGCGGGTCACCCCCGTACTTGAATATAGCCGGTTCGAGCCCTGGCGGACACTCCTCTTCTCGGTCGCTCCCGTTGGGGACCTTCCATTGATACCCCAAACCCCGGTTGGCGTTCGCTTCTTGAGCGTGATATCGTGATCGCGCCACCCCTCTCCAGGCGCCCATGCAACGACCTATCGTGCTCTTCGCCACGCTGGCGGCGGCCCTCACTTCCCTCGCCGGCGCGCAGCAACAAGGCCCGTTCACCGTCGGCTCGGCGACGGCGAGCGCCGGCACAACGGCATACGGCACCCTCTCTGTGCCGGCTGGATCCGATTCCGCGCTCGAAATGCCGGTTGCCGTCATCCGCGGCGCGAAAACTGGCCCGGTCGTCGCTTTCGTCGCCGGCAGTCACGGGACCGAATACACGTCGATCATCGCGCTCCAGCGGTTGATCAGCCGCATCGACCCGAAGGCGCTGTCGGGAACGGTGATCGTCGCGCCGCTTGCTCAACGTGCCGTCGTTCCTCGCGATGACGCCGCACGTGAATCCCATCGATCGCAAAGGGATGAACGCGGGCTACCCCGGCGACGCGAACGGCACCCAGACCGCGCGCGCCCTGGCACTCGTGCAGCAGCAGATCGTGGTGCCGTCCGACGTCGTGGTCGACCTGCACGGCGGGGACCTCGACGAAGATCTGCGCCCGTACAGTTATTGGTTTCGGGGTGGACGCCCAGCGCAGGACTCCGCCGGGCTCAGACTCGTGATGGCGTTCGGGCTCGATCACGTCATCGTCAATGACATCGACGCGCGCTCCAACCCCGGGCGAAGCCTGTCGAGTCAGGCGCTGGTCAAGGGCAAGACCGTGCTCGTCGCCGAAGCGGGACGCAGCGGCGTCGTCGCGCCGGCAGACGTCAACGCCCTGATCAATGGATCGCTCAACGTGCTCGGCGAGTTGAAGATGATCTCGCGCGCGGTCGTGCCGGTGAAGAACCCGGTGTGGCTCTCCGGCGCGAGTCCGCGCATCACGGCGAAGCAGCCCGGCGTCTTCTCCGCCGCCGTCGCGCGCGATACCCGCGTGAAGAAGGGACAGGTCCTCGGCCACATGACCGATTTCCTCGGCCGACCGATCGGCGATGTCCGGTCCGAGATCGATGGACTCGTTACGTTCATTCGCGGCGTGCCCTCGATGTGGACGGGCGCGACCCTCGCCACCGTGCTGCCCGTGTTGGCCAAGCCCGAACCGTGGAAGGCTCCGAATGGCTAAGCAGATGCACCCCGACGCCGGCGCAATCACGCGCCGCGACTTTCTCGCCCAATCCGGCACGTGTGCCGCGCATCTCGCGCTCGCCGGTTCGTTGATGCCCCGAGCTGCCCGGCTTGCGTGGGCGCGTTCAACCGGCACCGTCGTCGCGCGCGAACCCTTCGGCAATCTCGAGAAAGTCGGCGACGGGGTGTGGGCACTCATCTCGACGCCGCTCTCCGGCGACCGTACGACGCTCTCGAACGGCGGCATCATCGCGGGGCGGAACGCCGTGCTCGCGATCGAGGGATTCAATCAGCCGCAGGGCGCCGCGTGGCTCGCCGGGAAAGCAAAAGAGTTGACTGGTAAGTGGCCGACCCACGTCGCGCTCACGCACTATCACTCGGACCACGCGAACGGCGTCGCCGGCTATCTCACCGAGGCGGACCATCCGGTCGTGCGATCCACGGAGCGGACGCGCGATCTCGTCATCGAGCGCAACAAGCCGGTGGACGACTCGCGCGTCGCCGCCGTGCGCGGCGCGACGCTTCTCTCGGCAAGCGACGCCACGACGCTCGATCTCGGGGGCCGCACGGTACGCGTGATTCCGCGCATGGGGCACACCGACAGCGACGTGTCGCTCGAGCTCGACGATCCGAGCATCGTCTTCTGCGGCGATCTATTCTGGAACGCGATGTTCCCGAACTTCGTCGATGCGATCCCGACGAAGCTCGCCGCATCCGTGCGCGCGCTGCGCCGCCAGAAGGAAACACTCTACGTGCCCGGACACGGAGCGCTCGGCCATGCGGCCGAATACGATCGCTACGTCTCGATGCTCGACGAGGTGGAGCGCGTGGCGCGCAAAGCGTTCGCCGCGGGAACGCCGGCCCCCGAGGCAGGCGCAGCATTCGTGATGCCGCCCTCGCTCGGCGACTGGCAGTACTTCAACAAGACCATGCTGCCAACCGCCTTCAACGCGTGGTACAAAGAGCTCAAGCCGTAGGCGTTTCGCCGTTCGCCGCTCGCCGTTCAGTGTTTGAGCCAGATTACAATCCATTGCACGACGTCGTCGCCTGGCGTGACCGAGGGGCCGCCCGTGTCTCCGCAGGGAGCACCTCGTGGCCAGCGCCGGACCAGCGTCAGCGACGCGTCGCCCTTGAGTCCATACAGCTCGACCGCCTCGACCTCGCGAGGATCGACGGCATTGAGGGAGTAGCCCGGCCGCGGATTGCCGTCGACGAAGACGCACGCCGCCGATCCCATGCGAAGTCCGCGCGTCGCGAACGATCGCGAGAGGCGAATGGCCGTGAGCATTTCCGAGGCATCGTGCTCGAGCAGCTCGCCCCGCGGCACCAAGGCGCTCGACAGTCGTCGAACCAGGAGCCGCGAGTGGAAATCGGCGTACCCGGCTTCGAGCATGTGCGACGGGCCATTCACCGCCGAGTCGAGCAGCAGCGCGACTTCGACGCCGTCGTTGTGCGGTACGGTGACTGAGACCGTTTGCGCGACGTAGCCGTCGACCTTGGCGCGCACGACGTACGCGCCCGACGTCTTCACGGGAAAGAAAAAGTGGCCCGTTGAATCGACTGTCACCTCGCCCGTCGAGCTGCCGTACACCTGCACGACCGCTTTGCGCAGAGGCCTCAAATCAGTCGATGTGCCGACGGCGCCGAAGATCGCCTGATCGGCGCCGCGCACACGGACCGTGTCGAGTGTCGCCACTCGTGTCAGCGCGATCTCGATCGGCGCGGTCTCCGGCGATATGTCGACCGTGCGGCGCGCGGGTTCATAGCCGAGCCGGCGCGTGTCGACCACGTATGAGCCAATCAACACGTTCGCGAAGGAGAAGGCGCCCTTTTCCTCCGTGCGTGTCGTTCGCGCGCTCTCCCCTGTTCCGAGTGTGACGATCGCGCCGATGAGCGGCTGCCCGCTCGTCCCGTCACGGACGACGCCGGCAACCGTCACCTTTGTCTGCGCACCTGCGACGCTCACTGCCGCCAGCGCGACGATTCCGACCAGCGCGCACAAGCGCGTCGTGCGCCGGATAGAGACGTCCCGAGCCGTCGTCATCAAAGAGAGTTGTTCGCCCTTCCGTGTCTGTCCGTCAGTGACCGTGCCGCTCCGTGATGAGCCTTTCCGTCGTTTCACCGAATGTGGAGTCTAGGGCGTCATCGGGCCAGGCTGCACCGGCCGCGGACCGCTGTCCAGATGCGAGTGCAGATAGTCGGTCAGCAGATGGTAGAGATGCAGCGTCGTTCCCGGACGCTCGTAGATGCCGTGCGTGCGATTTGGATACTCCATCATCTGGAACTGCTTTCCGGCCGCGACGAGCGCGTTGATCAGCTGCTCGGTGCCCTGATAGTGGACGTTGTCGTCGCCCGATCCGTGAACGACGAGCAGATTGCCGCGCAGCCCGTTCACGAAGTTCACTGCGGACGCGTCGAAGTACGCCGCGGAATCCGTGGTCGGAAGGCCGACGTACCGTTCCTCGTAGATCGTGTCGTAGTTGTGGACGTCGGCGACCGGCGCCACCGCCATCCCGGTCTTGTAGACGTCCGGCGCGCGGAACATGAGCAAGAGCGTCGACGATCCACCGCCGCTCCAGCCCCATACCCCAACGCGCGTGGAGTCGACGTACGGGCGGTGCGAGATCACGCGCGCCGCGGCCGACTGTTGTCGCACGCGAAGTCCGCCGATCTGATTCAGCACCGCCTTCCGCCAATCTCGGCCGCGCGGCCCCGGCGTGCCCTGGTTGTCGACGCTCGCGACGATGTACCCCTGCTGCGTGAGCATCAGATGCCAGAGCCACTGACTGTAGCCGTACGCGTCCCGAACCGTTTGGCTCGCCGGCTCGCCATAGACATAGAACAGCACCGGGTACTTCTTGGTCGAATCGAAGTCCGCCGGACGCATGATCCACGTGTCCAGCTTGATGCCGTTGCCGATGTCGGTTTGCGTGAACTCCACTGGTGACTGCTCGAGCTGCGCGATCCTCGCCTTGAGCTCGTGGTTGTCGACGAGCGTGCGCGCGACGTCGTGCGACGGCAGCCGAACGAGGTCCGTGACCGGAGGAACACCCCACGACGACGCGGTGTGAAACGCGAACCGCGCGTGCGGCCCGATCTCGTACTCGTGCGTGCCACCGGCGGATGCCGGGGTGAGTCGCTCAGGCTTTCCGCCGGCGAGCGGAATGCGCCACAGGAACATTTGTGTCGCATTGGTCGGCGACGCGTAGAAGTACAGCCAACCGCCCTTCGTATCGATGTATGAGACTTTCATCACGTCGTACTGGCCGGGCGTGATGAGACGCATCGTCCCGTCGCGCGACACCAGATACGCGTGTCGCCACCCGTCGCGTTCGCTCAAGTACACGAACGCGGAGTTGTCGTCGAGCCAATGGAGCGACGGACCAGGTCCCCAGTCCTCGTGGTCGTCGTAGATGTCGATCCACGCGCTATCGCGGTCCACGAACAGCGGTTTCGCGACGCCGGTCGTCGCGTTCGCGAAGAACATCGTATTGACCGTCTGTCGCCGATTGAGCTGTTGGATCGCCAGCTCGGTCGAGCTGGCCGCCCAGTCCATGCGCGCGAGATAGTTGTTGCGCGGATCGCCGGGGATCTTGATCCACGTCGTCGGGCCACCGCTCGCGCTCACCACGCCGATGCGTGCCGCGGAATTCGTCGTGCCGGCCTTCGGATATTCGACGGGCTTTGTGAAGGAATAGAGCGAGTCGGTGTTGTTGATCAGCAGAAAGTCGCGTACGCCCGACGCGTCGAGCTGCCAGTACGCGATTCGCTTTCCGTCCGGGCTCCAGCGGAAGCCATCGCGCATGCTGAGCTCTTCCTCGTAGACCCAGTCGAACGTGCCGTTGATGAGGGTTTTCGAGCCGTCGCGCGTGAGTGGCGTGATCGCCCCCGTCGAGAGCGATTCCACATAGATGTTGTGTTCGCGAACGTATGCGACGCGGCTGCCATCGGGCGAGAACTTCGCGAACTGGAGCGTGGACGGCTTCGCCGCGGAGCCGCCGAGCTTCTTCAGCTTCCCGCTCGCGATGTCGAGCACCCAGAAGTCGCCGCGCGTATTCGCGCGCCAGACGCGCGCGGAATTCGTGAACAGGAGCAGCTTCTTGTGATCCGCGGACCACTCGTATTCCTCGACGTCGAGCGGCGCCGACGCACCAGTCGGCACGAACTTCGCCGCCGGGATGAGCACGGTCTCACCCCCCGTAGCCGCGTCGACCTTGACGAGGTCGGCACCGGGACCCCGACCAGCGGCAGCCTCGCGCAGGATCGTATACGTGCTGTCGTCGAGCCACCGCGACGGTCCGACGAACTGCGGCGCGAACTCGCGCGAGAAGATGCGCTCGATGGTCAGCGACCGCGGTTGCGATGACGCCTGAGCGCCCAGCGACAGCGCCGAGACCAGCGAGATCGCGATCGTGCGCGTGGTGGCTCGTTTCAACGTTGTGAAGAACATGCAAGTGTGGTGTACGGAGTTGCGCCTGGGAGAGTCGTTGATCGGTGCACAATGTGGCAGTTCGAGCGTGGCCCCGCCACGCCGCAGGAGTCGCTCCAGCGCGATGTCGAGGCCCCGGTGTAGACCGGTGTCCGACTACTGCCTACCCAACTCTACCACGGATGTGCCGCCCGAGGTCCGTCGTTTTCGTCGTTCGCCGCTCGCCGCTCGCCGCTCGCGTCAGTACCTGAGCTCCGCCCCCGTGACGACCCGCCATGTGTCGCGAGCGATCAGCAATTCCTCATCGGTCGGAATCACCCACAGCTCCACGCGAGACCCGGCCGCGTCGAACCGCCCTTCGTGACCGACGAGCGCGGCGTTCTTTGCCCCGTCCGGCACGATGCCGAGGGCGTCGAGCCCGGCGCAGATGCGCGCGCGGACCCCCGGAGCATGCTCGCCGATCCCACCCGCGAACACGACGGCGTCCGCGCCGTTGAGCGCCGCGAGGTAGGCTCCGATGTACTTCTTCACCCGGTACGAGAAGACGTCGATCGCGAGCCGCGCTCGGCGGTCGGCGTTCTCGCCCTCCTCGAACAACAGGTCGCGCATGTTCCCGCTCAGTCCGGAAATGCCGAGCAGCCCGGATTGCTTGTTCAGCATCGAGTCGATCTCGCGCGGGCTCATCCCCTCTTTCGCGGCGATGAACTCGAGGATCGCGGGATCGAGGTCGCCCGACCGGGTGCCCATCACGAGCCCTTCCAGCGGCGTCAATCCCATCGACGTGTCCGCCGACTGCCCGGCCGCGATGGCGCACGCCGATGCGCCGTTCCCAAGGTGCAGGGTGATGATCTTCGTCGCCTCGCGCGACCGGCCGGTGAGCTCGCGGTAGCGGTACGCGACGTACCGGTGCGACGTTCCGTGAAAACCGTAGCGCCGCACGCCGTGCTGTCGATAGAACTGATACGGGATGGCGTAGACGTACGCCGTCTCCGCGATCGAGTGGTGAAACGCCGTGTCGAAGACCGCGACCTGCGGGACATCGGGGCCGAGCACGCCGCGAACCGCCGCGATGCCGCGCAGGTTGGCCGGATTGTGAAGTGGGGCGAGGTCGATCAGCGCCTCGATGCCGCGCCAGACGTCGTCATCGATGAGCGTCGAGTGTTTGAAGCGTGCGCCGCCGTGCACCACACGATGTCCCACGGCCTGGATCGCGTTGGTCGTCGTGATCGGCGTGCCGAACTCTGGGCGAGTCAGCCAGCCCACGACGTACTCCGCGGCCGCCGCGTGATCGCGAATGCGAGCCGTGACCTTCGCCGGCGGCCGTCCATCTCCCTCGGCCGTGACGATCGCTTCGCCGCCGATACGATCGATCTGCCCCTTCGCGAGCCGCCGGTCGCGCCGTTCCGCGATCGCGTCTCCGTCGGTATCCACGAGTTGGAACTTGACGGACGAAGATCCGACGTTGAGAACGAGGATGTGCATGGTCGTCGTCGCAAGATAGTCGCCCCGGCGGACCCAGCTGTCACGTCACGGTAAGGTGATTGCACGCGAAATGGGGTCCCGATCCTCGGAGTCCCTCGTGTCAGCGACGACCTTCGTATTCGACCCCACCATCTCGAGCGAGGTCGCCGTTGTCGAGACGGCGCCGCCGCCGCCGGAACGCGCCGAGAAGGAAGCGGGGCCGCTCTCGCGTGAACAGCTGCTTTGCATCCATCGCTATTGGCAGGCGGCGAACTACCTGACCGTCGGACAGATCTTTCTCCAAGAAAATCCGCTGCTGCGCCGGCCGCTCGCCGCCGAGGACATCAAGCTTCGTTTGCTGGGACATTGGGGAACGTCGCCAGGGCTCAGCCTGCTCTACGTTCACCTGAATCGCATCATCGTCGAGCGAGACGCGAACGTGATCTTTCTCGCCGGCCCCGGCCATGGCGGACCGGCCGTCGTCGCGAACGTCTACCTCGAAGGAACGTATTCGGAGATCTATCCCGAGGTCTCGTCCGGCGAGGCCGGTCTCAGGCGGCTCTTTCGACAATTCTCGACGCCGGGCGGCATCCCGAGCCACGTCAGCGTTCCGACGCCGGGCTCCATTCACGAAGGCGGCGAGCTCGGATACGTGCTGGCGCATGCGTTCGGCGCGGCGTTCGACAATCCCGACCTGGTGGTGGCGGCGGTCGTGGGCGACGGCGAAGCGGAGACCGGTCCGCTCGAAGGCTCGTGGAAGGGCACGAGCTTCCTCGATCCGGCGCGCGACGGCGCCGTGTTGCCCATCCTGCACTTGAACGGCTACAAGATCGCCGGTCCCACGGTGCTCGCGCGCGAGCCCGATCGCGACGTCGCGGCGTTCCTCGGCAGCCGCGGGTACGCGCCGACCTTCGTCGAGGGCGATGATCCGCTCGCCGTGCACCAGGCGCTCGCCGCCGCGCTCGATCACTGCTTCGACGAGATTCTGAACGTTCAACGCGCCGCGCGCGCCGGCGGCGCGCGCTCGAACGAGCGGCCGAGCTGGCCCGCCATTGTGTTGCGAACGCCGAAAGGATGGACCGGCCCACACGCCCTCGACGGCGTGCCGATCGAAGGAACGTTCCGCGCGCACCAGGTTCCGTTGACGAAGCCGCGCACCGATCCACGCCAGCTTGCGATGCTCGATGCGTGGATGCGCAGCTACGAACCCGACGGGCTGTTCGACCGCGACGGCCGTCTCGCCGCCGACCTCGCCGCGATGGCGCCGCGCGGCGACCGTCGCATGGGCGCGAATCCGCACGCCAACGGCGGACGGCTGCTCGAGCCACTGGAGATTCGGAACTTCCGCCACTATGCCGTCGACGTCCCATCGCCGGCGACGGTCAGAAAGGAATCCACGCGCCAGCTCGGCGACATGCTGCGCGACATCTTCGTCGACAACCAGGCCGACGCGAACTTCCGGCTCTTCTGCCCCGACGAGACGAACTCCAACCGGCTGACGAGTGTCTTCGACGTCGAGCGGCGTTGCTTCGTCGGCCGGCGCATTTCGATCGACGACCACGTCGCGCCGGATGGCCGCGTCATGGAGGTCTTGAGCGAGCATCTCTGCGAGGGATGGCTCGAGGGATACGTTCTCACTGGCCGGCATGGGCTGTTCGTCACCTACGAATCATTCGCGATGGTGTGCGCCTCGATGATCGTGCAGCACACGAAGTGGCTCGAGGAAGCGCGGCGCCTCGAATGGCGGCGCCCGATCTCGTCGCTCAACGTGCTGCTGACGTCGACCTGCTGGCGCAACGATCACAACGGCTTCAGCCATCAGGGGCCGGGCCTGATCGACGTCATGTTGTCCAAGCGGGGCGCCGTATCTCGCATCTATCTGCCGCCGGACGCGAACTCATTGCTCTCCGTCGCCGATCACTGCTTGCGATCGCGGAACTACGTGAACCTCATCGTGATCGACAAGCAGCCGCAGTTGCAGTGGCTCACGGTGGAAGAAGCGTCCGCGCAGGCGGCACGGGGAGGATCGATCTGGTCATGGGCCGGAACGCCCGGCAACGACGAGCCCGACGTCGTGTTGGGATGCGCCGGCGATACCGCGACGCTCGAGACGGTCGCGGCGGCCTGGTGGCTGCGCCGCCTCGTGCCCGACGTCCGAATCCGCGTCGTCAACGTGATCGATCTGATGTCGCTCTACGCGCCGTCGATTCACCCGCACGGGATGGACGACGGCCACTTCGTGGAGCTCTTCACGCGCGATCGGCCCGTGGTCTTCGCGTTTCACGGCTACCAGTACGCGCTCCACCAGCTCATTCATCGACGTCCCGATCCGGCGCGGTTTCATGTTCGCGGCTTCAACGAACAGGGAACGACGACGACGCCGTTCGACATGGTCGTGCTGAACGAGATGAGCCGGTTTCATCTCGCGATTCTCGCGCTCGAATATTCGCCGATCGAAGAGGCGCGTCGCCGTTCGCTGATCGCGGACCTCCGGCGGCGCATCCACGATGCCGTTCAGTACTCTCGCGATCACTTCGACGATCAACCGGAGATTCGCGACTGGATCTGGAGTGACTGAGGCGCGTCAGCCCTGGGCGTTGCGATCGCGGAGCCGCGGCGCGACGCGAACGGCCGTGCCGTAGCACAGCACCTCCGACACGCCGGCCATGATCTCGGTAGCGTCGTAGCGAATCGCGATCAGCGCGTTGGCGCCGAGCGCTCGAGCATGGTGCACCGCCTTCTCGAACGCTTCGGCGCGCGTCGTCTCGCACAGCTCCTCGAGCAGCGTGATGTTGCCCCCGAAGATCGTCTGGAACTTCACCCCGACCTGCCCGAACACCGATCGCGACCGAACGACGATGCCGCGAACGACTCCGTGGGTCTGGACGACGTCGTAGCCGTCGATGCCGATCGAGGTGGTGGTCATGAACTCGGCGGACGCAGGCATCGGCATACGGAGCTCCAGGCGCGAGGGACGTTCAGCCACGAGACGCGGTACTCGATAACCCCCAGCGGCGCGGCGGCGCAAGTCCATGGGCCCGCGCGTGCAAACCGTTTCTTCCCTCAGGATGTCCAAGTGAGTACGATTCCCCCTGGTCATTCTAAGTGAGCGACTTCCGTGGCCGCATCGTCGATCGATCTCCTGCAGGGCAGTCTTGACGTCATCGTGTTGCAAACGCTCCGCTGGCAACCGATGCACGGCTTCGGCATCGCCCGCTGGATTCAACGCGTCACCGACGACGTGTTCCAGGTGGAGGAAGGCACCCTCTACCCCGCCCTCTATCGCATGGAGAACAAGGGCTGGGTCAAAGGGGAATGGCGCATCACCGAGAACAACCGGCGCGCCAAGTACTATCGCCTCACGGCCGCCGGGAAGCGCCGCCTCGCCGAGCAGGCCAAGACCTGGCAGTTGTTCGCCGGCGCGATGACGAAGATCATGACCGCGATCCCGACGCCGGCATGAGCGAGCAACCGTCCGGCGGCGCCCTCTGGCGGCGCTATCTCCGTTTCTGGGGCGTGAACGTCCGCGAGGACGTCGACGACGAGATCGGATTTCACCTCGAGCAGTTGGTCGACTACTACGTCTCCTGCGGGATGTCGCCCGACGACGCCCGCCGGCTCGCCGTCGAACGCTTTGGCGACCGGGATCGAATCGCCCGCTCCATGCGCACTCTGGCCCATCAACGAGAATCCGCCATGCGACGCACCCAACGTCTCGACGCCCTCGACCGCGACATCCGCTACGCCATTCGGCAGCTCGCCAAGCGTCCGCTGTTCACGCTCGTCGCGCTCGTCACGCTTGCACTCGGCATTGGCGCCAACACGGCGATCTTCAGCGCGGTGAACGCCGTGCTGTTGCATCCGGTCGCGACGCGCGACGTCGCTCGCATCATGGTCGTGCGCACGAATCTGCCGCCGTTGAACCTGATGAGCATCGAGGTCGGTCCGGGTGAAGCACTCGACATCATGGCGCGAACCGATCTCTTCGACGCGTCCGGTTCGTGGGCCGCGCGCGGAGCGGTGGTGACCGAGATGGGCGAGCCACGGCGGCTCATGGCGGCGCAGACGATGGGCAGATTCTTCGACGTATTCGGAGTCACGCCGTCCGCGGGACGGCTGTACCGCCCCGACGAGTCCGAGGACGGCCACAATCACGTGGTCGTGCTCAGCTACGCGCTGTGGCAGGAGCTCGGAGGCGATCGGCACATCGCGGGCAAGCCGATCGTGCTGAACGGCAATCGATACGAGGTGGTCGGCGTTGCGGCCCGCTCCTTCGACTACCCGCGAGGCGCTCAGCTCTACCTCCCGTACGCCATCACGCCCGCGATCGCGCAGAATCGCGGCCAATTGATCTGGAACACGGTTGGACGGATCAGGACGGGGCTTTCGCGCGCGCAGTTCGATGCCGGCATTCTCAACGAACAGCAACGGTGGCACAACAACCCGGCCTGGAACTACGGCAAGAGCAATCAGTTTTTGAGCGTCGTTCCCCTGACGACGCTGATCGCCGGGCAGCTGCGGCCGGTGCTGTTGGTGCTTCTCGGTGCTGTGGGATTCGTGCTGCTCATCGCATGCGCCAACATCGCAAGCCTGCAACTCGTGCATGGGACGGCGCGTACGCGCGAGCTGGCGGTTCGCGCCGCGCTTGGCGCCGGCCGCTCGGTCATCGTACGGCAACTGCTGGTCGAGAATCTCGTGCTGTCGATCGGCGGCGGCACACTGGGGCTGGCGGTCGGCGCTGGCATTTTGAAAGTGATGGCCGCCGCCGGTGCGGCACAGATGCCAGCGCTCGAGAGCGTGCGCCTGCATGGGGTCGTGCTGGCGTTCACCGCAGTGGCGACGATCGTCGCGGGACTGCTGTTCGGCATGCTTCCCGCGCTGCGCGCCGGCCGCGTCGACCTCCAGGAGGCGCTCCGCGAGGGCACGCGGGGCACGTCGCTCGGCGCCGGCAAGAATCGTCTGCTCCGCTCGGGCGTCGTCGTGCAAATCGCGCTGACGCTGGTGCTGGTGCTCGGCTCCGGGCTGATGATCCGCAGCCTCTTCAATCTCCTCGCGCAGCATCCTGGATTCCGGGCCGAGCAGGTCGCCACGCTGCGGCTGTCGGTTGCCGGGCCGAAATATGCCGCGCGTGGAGCGTTGCATCCGTTCTATGATGATTTGCTCAACCGGCTGGCCGCCCTGCCCGGCCTTGGCGCCGTGGGCCTGATCAGCGAGCTGCCCTTCAGCGGCGCGAACGACAGCAGTCCGTTCACGATCAAGGGACGGGCGCCGGATCCGTCGATGCCGGCGCTCCACGCCAACCTGCACACGATCGGCGGCGACTACTTCAAGGCGATGGGCATTCCGCTGCTCAAAGGACGGCTGTTCGACAAGACCGACATCGCGACGCCGAATCAGTCCACGTGGGTGGCGATCATCGACGAGACGCTCGCCAAGACGTACTTCCCGAACGAAGACCCGATCGGCAAGCAAATCAACCAGGGGCCCGACGCCACGATCATCGGCGTCGTCGGCACGGTGAGTCAGGGCGAGCTCGGCGAACCGCCCAAGGCGACCGTCTACTATCCCTACACACAGCACGACTGGTACTCGGCCATGTACGTCGTGACACGAACGACGCTGCCGCTGGCCAACGTCGTCCCGATGATTCGGAACACCGTGAGCGCGATCGATCCGAATCTCCCCCTCTACGAACCCCGCATGCTCGAGGAGCGCATCGGCGCGTCGCTCGCGCCGCGCCGCCTGGCGATGATCGTGTTGACTGGACTTGCCGTGCTCTCGCTGGGACTGGCGATCTTCGGGCTGTACGGTGTGATCAGCTACGCCGTCAGTCAGCGCACGACCGAGTTCGGCATTCGAGTCGCCCTCGGCGCGCAGGCCGGGGATGTTCGCCGGATGGTGATCTGGCAGGGCGTGACGCTCGCGCTGATGGGCATCGTCGTCGGCCTCGCCGCCGCGCTCGTGACGACGCGGGCGCTTCAGAATCTCCTGTTCGGCGTCTCGTCGCGCGACCCGCTCACGTTCGTCGGCGCTCCATTGATTCTCGCGGTGATCGCCGTGGCGGCGAGCTATCTCCCCGCCCGTCGCGCGACGCGTGTGAGTCCGCTCGAGGCGCTTCGGTCGTCGTAGCGCCCGAACGGGTCATCCGATGACGACCGTCGATTCTGGCTGTCGGTGCGCCGACCGATGCCACGAGGTCTGATTCCCATGCTTGGTTTGCCCTTCCCGACCTCATAGCGTCAGCAGCGCGATAACGGCAGTTCCGAGGCTTTTGGGCCGGACAACTGCAGATGCCTCGTTGCGCTCGGGATGACAGATTGCTTCGAACGCGACAGAATTAGGTGCCCGCCCGCCCCGCACCTATCAAAGGAGTCGCCGTGACCGACGAAGTCGACATCACTTCCCGCCGAGAATTCCTCATCCGAGCGGGGACCCTCGGAAGCGCGTTGTCGTTGATGGGCCCCAGCGCGGCGCGCGCCATGCTCGGCAAGCGCGCGTTCGATGCAAACGGCATCGCGCGCCAAGAGGCGGCACCGCTCTACCGCGGTTTGCATTGGCGCATGCTGGGTCCCTTCCGCGGCGGGCGTGTCGCCGCGGTCAGCGGTGTGCCCGGTCGCCCGAACGAGTTCTATTTCGGCGCGGTGAACGGCGGCGTGTGGAAGTCGATCGACGGCGGACGCGTGTGGACGCCGGTCTTCGACTCACAGCCCGTCGCGTCCATCGGCGCCATCGCGGTCGCGCCGTCGGCGCCCGATGTCGTCTATGTCGGCAGCGGCGAGTCGACCCTGCGCGATTCGATGGGTTTCGGCAACGGCGTCTACAAATCGACTGACGCCGGAAAAACCTGGGCGCACCTAGGGCTCGACGAGACCCACCACATCGGGCGCGTCGCCGTCGATCCGAAGAATCCGAACGTCGTCTTCGTCGCCGCGATTGGACATCTCTACGCCGCCAATCCCGACCGCGGCGTGTTTCGCTCGCGCGACGGCGGCAAGACGTGGCAGAAGGTGTTGTACAAGGACGAGAATGTCGGCGCGGTCGACGTCGTCATCGATCCGACGAACTCGAACGTCGTGTACGCGGGCCTGTGGAATGCACGCCGCCCACCCTGGTACACGTACTCGCCGACGAACGGCCCCGGCGGCGGCATCTTCAAGTCGACCGACGGCGGCTCGACGTGGACGCAGCTCAAGAACGGCCTTCCCCCAGAGGGTATCGGGCGAACGGGCATCACCGTGTCGCCGACGAATCCTCGGCGCATCTATGCGGTCGTCGATTGTCTCGTGGCGGATCCGAACGCGCCGGCTCCGCCGGCCGGCGGCGGCGGTCGAGGTGGCGGCGGCGCGGCCGGCCCGCCGGGACAGGGCGGCTTCTTCCGCTCGGACGACGCCGGTGCAACGTGGACTCGCGTGTCGTCCGATCAGGCGCTATGGGGACGCGGCTGGTACTTCGAGAAGCTGGTCGTGGATCCCAGAGATCCGGACGTCGTCTACGTGCCGAACGTCGCCGTGAGCCGCACGAAGGACGGCGGCAAGACGTGGGTCGCGCTGCGCGGATCACCCGGCGGCGACGACTACCATCAGGCCTGGGTGTCGCCGGACGACTCGAACACGATGATCGTCGCGAGCGACCAGGGCGCGATCATCACACGTAACGCGAAGACGGACGACGCGACGCAAGTGACCTGGAGCTCGTGGCTCAATCAACCCACGGCGCAGATCTATCACGTCTCGGTCGACTACCGCTTTCCGTATTGGGTGACGGGCGCGCAGCAGGACTCCGGCGCCGTCGCCGTGCGGAGCCGTGGCAAGTTCGGTGAGATCTCCATGCGTGACTGGGAGCCGATCGGCGCGGGCGGCGAGAGCGGCATGACGGCGGGCGATCCGCTGCATCCGGGGATCGTGTTCGGCGGCACGGGACAGCGCTTCGATCTCGAGACCAACACGGCGGTCGCCGGAACGACCAGTCCGACGACGCAGGGCGAGGACCGCGGCGATTGGACGCAACCGCTCGTGCTGTCGAAGGCCGATCCGCGCGCGCTCTACTACGCGAGTCAATATCTCTACAAGTCGACGGACCTGGCGCGCACGTGGACGAAGATCAGCCCTGATCTCACGCGGCCTGATCCTGGCATTCCGGCCAATCTGGACAAAGCTGCCGCGGAGCACACCGATCGCAACGGCAATCGCGGCGTCATCTACGCGGTCACGCCGTCGCCGCTGCTCGTGCCGATGCTCTGGGTCGGCACGGACGACGGGTTGATTCATCTCACGACGAACGATGGGAAATCGTGGCAGAACGTCACACCGCCCCCGGTGACGTCGTGGAGCCGAGTGACGGGCATCGAGGCGTCGCACTTCGACTTCAACGCGGCCTACGCGAGCGTCGACCGGCATCAGCTGCAGGACTTCGAGCCGTACATCTATCGCACGCGCGACATGGGCAAGACGTGGCAGAAGATCACGAAGGGTCTGCCGGCCGGCGTCTACGTCCACGCGGTCAAGGAAGATCCAAAGCGGCAGGGATTGCTGTTCGCCGGCACGGAGCGCGGGGCGTTCATGTCGCTCAACGACGGCGACACGTGGGAGCCGCTGCAGCTCAATCTGCCCGTCACGTCCGTGCGTGATTTCGAGATCTATGAAAACGATCTCATCGTCGCGACGCACGGCCGCGGGTTCTGGGTGATCGACGACCTCAGTCCGCTGCGCCAGGTGACCGACGCCGTGCTCAGCGCCGACGCGTTTCTGTTCAAGCCAGCCGACGCGATCAACGTCATCCAGGGCGGCGACAACGGAACGCCGCTGCAGAAGGACGAGCCGCAGGCGCTCAATCCGCCCGACGGCGCGTACATCGACTACTACTTGCGCCAAAACGCCACTGGTCCAGTCACGCTCGAGATCCTCGACATGGCAGGCGCCGTACTTCGAACGTTCTCGACCGAGGCCGGCGCGCAACCACCGGTGCCCGCGGGGCGAGGGGGGCGCGCGGGCGGCATTCCGAACACGTCCGCCCTCTGGCGACCGACGCCCGAGCCGTTTTCGGCAAGCGCGGGCATGCATCGAGTGGTGTGGCTGCCGTTCGCGCCGAACGCGGGTGGCGGACGCGGACGAGGCGGTGGCCGAGGCGGTGGCGGCACTCCGCTCACCGGCACGTTCACCGCCAAGCTCACGGCCAACGGGCGGAGCTACACCCAGACGTTCGTGGTGAAGCCTGATCCCCACATTCGCGAGCACGCGATGTAAAGTCATCCCGAGCGACGCGAGGGATCTGCAGTTCACGGTCTGAACCGCAGATCCCTGGCTGGCTCGCGGTGACGGCCAACCATTGACAGATATTTTAGTTTGAGCTAAAGTGTCTGCCATGACCGCGCCCTCCGCCCTGTTCAGCGTCATCGCCTCTCCTCGCCGCCGCGAGATCCTGCGGCTGGTGTGGACCGACGAGCGGAGTGCGGGCGACATCCATCGCGCGATGCCCGACGTGACGTTCGGCGCGGTATCGCTCCAGCTGCGCGAGCTCGTCGGCCACGGCGTGGTCGACGTCCGCCGCGAGGGGCGCAATCGCTTCTACCTCGCGCGGCGCGAAGCGCTCGGCGACGTCGCCGCGATGCTCGAGCGCATGTGGGACGATGCGCTGTGGCGCCTGACGCTCGCCGCGGAGCTCGAGCAGACGCGGCGTGGACCTCGGCCCAAACGGGCGCGCGCTCGTCGCGCCTCCCCACCCTCACCCAAGCGCCGCAAGCGCTGACCGCCATGAACACTGCGCCCTCCCTTCCCTTCACCGTGGATCGCACGGTCGTCATTCGTGCCACGCCCGCCGTCGTGTTCTCCTTCTTCACCGACACGCCGCGGTGGGCCCGGTGGTGGGGCGACGGCTCGTCAATCGATCCGCGCCCCGGCGGTCGCGTCGTCATCCGCTATCCCACCGGCGACGAGGCGCTCGGCGAAGTGCTCGAGATTCAGTCGCCGGAGCGGATCGTGTTCAGCTACGGCTACGCGCGCGGAACGCCGATCGCGCCCGGCGGCTCGCGCGTCACGATTCGCCTCGAGGCCGTTCCGAACGGAACGAAGCTCACCCTCGTGCACGCGGTCGACGACGCCGCGGTGCGCGACGAGCACGTGCAGGGCTGGCGGTTCCAGTTGGCGCTCTTTGCGAACGTCGTGTCGGATGTCGTGCACGGCGACGCGACGTCCGCGGTGGACGAGTGGTTCGCGATCTGGGCCGAGCCGGACGCGGCGATCCGCGAAGCCCGCGCGCGCGCGTTGCTCGCGCCGACATTCGTCCTCGCCGATCAGTTCAGCATGATCAGCGGCATCGACGAGGTGCTTCCGCACATCGCGGCCAGCCAGCGATTCATGCCGGGCATTCGGCTGCAACGGGTCGGTCACGCCCGCCGATGCCGTGATACGATGCTGGCCGACTGGGCGGCAACTGCCGCCGACGGTCAGCCGCGCGGCTCCGGCACGAACGTCTTCGAGCTCGACGACGGCAATCGCATCATGGCCGTCACAGGCTTCTGGAATGTTCAAGCCCAAGCGGAGACCAACACATGAACGCCGCCACCTATGTCCGCGCCGCGACAGCGATGACTCTCTGCGGTCGACTTCGTAGAAATCTTTACGTGGCGTGACGCGAACATTCCGGACGACGCACCCGAGCCGATCCGCGCGGCGTGGGACAGGATGAACAAGCTCGTGGAATCCCGCGGCGGACATCCGGGTATTGAGTTCGCCGAAGTGAAGGTCCTGTAGCGTTTGATAGGTCCTCGTCGGCGAGTGATATTACAAACGCCGCCCTCTCCGTTGATCACACGTTGACGAGGTAGATGAGCCGTATGAGACAGCCCCGAACGCTCTCGCTGGTTGCCGCGGTTGCCCTGGTCGTGGCATGTGGGCCCGCGGTGCAGACCGCGAGCGCGCCCGTCCCGGCCGCGATCACGGCGACCACGGTGCAGGTGCCGCTGCGGACGCAGCAAGCCTCGGCATCCGAGTCGACGCTGCCGACGCGGATCGGCGACGCGGAATACTGGAAGCTGGAGAACGACATCTCCGAGCCGGGCGGCTATTTCCGCATCGAGGACAACTACACGTCGAACGAAGGCGAGGTCGGCCAGATCTACACGATGCTGCGCGAGACCGGCGTGAAGGGCGGCGTGTTCATGGGCGTGGGGCCCGAGCAGAACTTCTCGTACATCGCGGCGATCCGCCCGCAGATGGCGTTCATCGTCGACATCCGCCGGCAAGCGGTGATGCAACACTTGATGTTCAAGGCGATGTTCGAGCTCGCGAACGACCGCGCCGATTTCATCTCCATTCTGTTCGCCAAGCCGCGGCCGGCGGGGATCGACACGAGCATGTCGATTCAGAACCTCTGGGAAGCGTACCGAACGGTGAAGACCGACTCGGCGCTCGCCGCGAAGAACTACGCGCGCGTCGTGGAGCGCCTCACGAAGACGCACGGCTTCACGTTCACCGAAGACGAGAACGAGAAGCTCAAGGCCGTGTTCTATGCCTTCTACGCATACGGACCGTCCATCACGACGCGCGGTTCTGGCGGCGGCGGCTTCGGGGGACGCTCATATGACTTCTCCGATCTCACGGGGTTCGCCACCGACGCGTCTGGGGTGGCGCGAAGCTTTCTCTCGTCGGAGGACAACTACCGGTACATCAAGATGCTCCACGAGAGGAACCTGATCGTACCGGTGTCGGGGGACTTCGGCGGCCCGAAGGCGATTCGTGCCATCGGCGCGTACCTCGCCGACCATCACAGCCACGTGAGCGCCTTCTACGTCTCGAACGTCGAACAGTATCTGGATGGCGACAACAAGCTCCAGATCTTCTACGGCAACGTCGCGACGCTGCCGGTCGACTCGACGAGCGTGTTCATCCGCCCCTACTCGATGCGCCGCGGGGGATTCGGCGGCGGGCCGACGCGCTCACTGTGCCCGATCGCCGGATTCATCAAGGCGGCGAACGCGAACATGGTGCCGAGCAACAACGCCGCGCTCGCCTGTCCGACCATCTGATTCACCCGCTGGTCATCCCGAGCCCAAGGCGAGGGACCTGCAGTTTCTGCGTCGCTACTTCGACGCGCTCTTCGCCTTCCAGGCGGCCAGGACTTCGGCCTCTTTCTCGAGCGGAAGGCCGTTGATCTTGCCGTGCAACGTGCCTTCCTGGTCCGCCGCGGGACGCGTTCGGTGCCAGTCGAGCGTATCCTTCGCCGTTACAGCGAGCGGACGGAACGTGAGCCCTTTGGCGATCGCTTTCGACGCGTTGCGGCGTTGGTAGCCGGCCGTGCGGCCATAGGGCGGCTGCCACACCGTCATCTGGGTCCACGGCCGAACGCCCTTTTCCTGCAGGAACTCCCACGGCACCCAGGTGAACGATGCGCCGGACGTCGTCACCGCCTTCACGCCGTACAACATCTCGGCGATCGTCATCGGCTTCGCCGGGCCGATCGCGTTGTACGTCCCGAACTCGCGCGCTTCCGCCATGCGAATCGTCCACTCGGCCAAGTCGCGCGAGTCGATGAACTGGCACGGATCGTCCGGCTTGTCCGGCGCGAGCACTTCCCCGCCGTGATCGATGCGCGCCGGCCAATACGTGAAGCGATCGGTGCGATCGAGGGGGCCGACGATGAGGCACGGCCGAATGATGGTGGCGATGCCCGGATACTGCGATTGAACCTCGAGCTCCGCCCGTGCCTTGAACTGGCCATAGTGCGCCGGATTCGCCGAGGCGGCGAGCTGTCGCTCGTTCCGTTGATCGGGCTGGTACGGATCGAGGTCGGGTGGCATGGGCACCGTCGGACTGTTCTCATCGATCCCGATTTGGCTCTCGTCCGCGTAGACGGACGTCGTGGAGATGAAGATGTAATGCTTCGTGTTGCCGGCGAGATGCTTCGCGGCATTCTTGACCCAGAACGGCAGCGTGGTCGGGTTGTCGATCACGACGTCGAACTTCTTTCCGGCCAGCGCGCTCGTGTCGCTGTTCAGGTCACCGATCAGCTCCTCGGCGACCTTGCCTTTGAAGACGCCAGGGCGCGTCTTACCGCGATTGAAGAGAGTCACCCGGTGCCCGCGCGCGATCGCGTACTCGACCTGCTCGGGTCCGGTGAAGCCGGTGCCGCCGAGAATCAGGATGTTGAGCGAAGCCGCCGCCTTGCCGACGTCGCGCCGTGAGCGCTCGGGGGCTGGCGTGGCATCAGCCCTGAGAGCCGACCGTGGATCGAGAGTGAGGGCACCGCCGATCGCGGCGGAGGTCTTCAGGAAGGTGCGCCGGGTGGGCATTGGCACGGCTCCAGTGTTGTCATCCTGAGCGAAGCGAAGGATCTGCTGTCGTGCGTTGCGGCAGATCCTTCGCGTCGCTCAGGATGACACACACGAGGGGCTAACGCAACCCGATCAGTCCTTTGACCGATTCGCGCAGCTTCGCCGAATCGAAGCCGATGCCTCGCCGGAAGACGGTCTCGGTGTTTCGAATGTCGGACGGCGTCCGCACCGGATCTCCGGCCACGACCACGAGGTCGGCCTGCATGTTGGGCTGAATCGTTCCAAGCCACTTGTCGAATCCGAGGATCTTCGCGCCGTTCGAGGTCATGATCTGGATCGACTGCTCTGGCGCGAACCCGGCTTCGTTGAGCAGCTCGTAGTTGCGCTGATCGCCGTACCCCGCGATCGCGCTCAGGCAGCACGGATCGGAGCCCGCGCCGAGCAAGCCCCCCGCTTTCACGAACGCGCGCTCGAACTCCATGGATCGCTTGAACGTCACGCGATGGATGCTGTCCTTCGCGGTCTTGCCGCTCTCGTAGAAGCGCGCGATCTGCGCCGACATCGCCGGATACAGCGCGTCGAGCACGCGCTGATCGACCGGAATGCGGCTCGGCGACGACAGCTCGAACACGTCGAGCGTGGAGGTCATCGCAACATGATGCGCGACCATCTCGCGGAACGTGCGCTGGACGTCGGCGCTGTTGACGTCGAGCGCGGCGTACATCGTCGAATCGTCGGCCTGTGGACAGACGTCGGGCTGCTTACCGCTGTAGTACTCGGTGTTCGTGAGCAGCCCATGCTCGAGCTGATCGATGCCGAGGCCCACCGCCTCGCGGAACCCAACGGAGCAGAGGTGCGCCGTGACCTTCACGCCGTGCTTGTGCGCTTCGTCGATCGCGGCCGCGAGATCGGCCCGCGAAATCTGCGTGTACGCCTTGAACCACGTCACGCCCTCCTCGGCCCAATAGCGCACCATGCGCCTCGCATCCTCGGGACCGGAGAGCGGATGCATCGCGCCGGGGCCCACGCCGCTGCCCTGCAGATACGGTCCCGTGACGACGATGTTCGGACCGGGAGTGAGGAGCGAATCGATCCGGCGCTTGAGATTGAGCTCCTGATACGAGTCGACGCTGCCCGTGGTGCGGATCGTGGTGACGCCCGCGCCGAGGAAGAGGCGTGGGTAGCTCACGCCCATGAACTGCATGCCGCCGTAGTACATGTGGTCGTGCAGCCCGATGAGGCCGGGAATCACCGTCTTGCCGGTGCCGTCGATCACTCGCGCGTCGCTCGGCACGCTGACGCTCGCGGACGGGCCGACGCTGGCGATTTTTTCGCCGCGAATGAGGATGGTCTGATCGGTCTTCGCCGGCGTACCGGTGCCGTCGACGAGCTTGACGTGCGTGATCGCGACGACTGGAGCGTCGACCGACACATAGTTGCGGACCGCCGGCGGGAGATTCCGCGATTGCGCCGACACCGTGCCGGCGAGTGTGGCGAGAAGCGTGAGCGTGCGACGCATGGGTCAGCTCCTTGGGTGGGTCATCGCTACTCTACGGTGAACGCGGCCATCATCCCGGCGGCGAGATGCTCGGCGATGTGACAATGGATCATCCAGCGACCCGCGTTCGACATATCGGCGAGCAGCTCGACCGTCTCGCCGGCGGGAATGATCGCGGTGTCCTTCCACACGAGATTCTCGTTCTTCACTCCGTCACGGGTCAAGACGAGAAAGCGTTGGCCGTGCAGATGAATTGGATGCGCCATCGCGTGGCTCGACGACGGGTCGTTGAAGATGCGGAGCTTCGCGACATCGCCTCGCCGGAAACGCCAGTCGATGTCCATGTTCTCCTTTCCCGTCACCGGATCGCGCAGCACCCAGCTCACCTCCTTGCTCGTGGCGAGCCAATTCATCATCGGCATGCCGTCGTTCCACTCGATCGCGGCATTGATCCCGAGCAGCATGTTGGCAACTGGCGCCGGGAGGTTCTGTGTCCGCATGGTGAGCACGAGGTCGTGATCGACGGGTCGCGCGAACGCGGCCCGGAAGCGCGCGAGGCTCGACTCGACGTCGCCATTCAAGCGAAGCGTCGCGAACGCTCGCGACAGCGACGGCCGCGCGACTCGCGCCCCAACTGCAACCATTCCCATTGTATCGACTTCTTGCGTGTATGCTCCGATCATGTGGTCGAGCGCTTGGACACGATTGACGAGAGCCACCTGACCGGCCTTTGGAAAGCGCACTTCGACGATGTATCGCTCCGACGGCGCGATGACGAGACTTTGGACCCATTCCTCACGCTCGAGCTTGCCGACGTCGCCGGCGACGACCTTCATACGTCCTTCCGCACCGGAAAAGGACAGGTTGTAGATGCGCGCATTGGCGGCGTTCGTCACGAAAAAGCGAACGACGGCGCCGCGCTCGACATCGAGCCGGTAGTGCGCGTCGCCGTTCACGAGAAGGACGTTCCCGAAACGACCCATCAACGCGTGCGTCGCGGCGTCGCTCCCGAACGGCAGGATGCCGCGATCGTCCATGAGAACGTCCGACAGCATGAGCGTCTCTTCGCGGTTCACGGCGCCGTAGTACCGCGGGTCGCGCGGGCGCACCACGATGTTGCCATACAGCCCGAGGCCCTGCTCGAGATCCTCGCGCGCGTGAGGGTGATACCAATAGATGCCGGCGTCGGGAAAGCGGACCGTGTAGGTGAATGACCTCCCGGTCTCGATCGCCTGCTGGGTCAGCCCGATTGCGCCGTCGAACGGATTATCGAGCCGAATTCCGTGCCAGTGTACGGAGGTCGGGATCTCGAGCCTGTTCTCGACGCGCGCGGTGATGGTTGCGCCCTGCGGCACCTCGAGGCGCGGTCCAGGAATGCCGCCGTTGTAACCGAATGCGGTAACGGCCCTCCCAGCGATCGTCGTGCCGAAGGCCGACGCTGTGAGCGCAACCGTATCTCCGTCGCGCATTCGGATCACGTCAGTCTCGCGCGTCGGCGCCGAAGAGGACGCCGGCGAGAACGGCGCCGTGCTGGGCATCAGGCCCGACGTTCCAGGCATCATCACCATTCGCCGCGGCATCGGCGGCATTCGCCACGTGCCTGGTGGCATCGAGCTCGTCGGCATCGAATGGCCGGCCATCGGCGGCGCGCTCGCGCGCGCGTCGTTCAGGGTTCCCGGCGCCACCGGCGTCGTCAGGTCTCGATGTGCCAGCAGGCGCGCGCTCGGCGACGTGCCGCGCAGAACCAAGCGTCCAGCGCGAGCTCGGACGCTCGCCGAAGCCTCTGCGCTGATCACGACGCGGAATTGAGCGTAGTCGAGCTCACCGAGATCGACGCGTCCGTTGTGGACCGGCCCGAGCTTGACCGCGCTGTCCATCGCGAGGGTGTAGCCCCACGCGACGTAAGTGGAGTAGCGCCCGAGTGACCGAGGATCGGGCAGACCAGCGACATCGGCGACGAGATGGTATCGGGGACGGCCGTCCAGGGTCACGCCAATCCCGAACGGCGACGGAATCGGCCGGAGCGCGATCTCACCCGACGCCGACAAGTCCGGCGTCGGATACAACGTCATGCAGTTGAGTGGCGCGGCGACCGGCACGCCTCGTCCAGCGGTTGCGCAGACGGCCGCCAACGCCGCCACCAGCCCGCCGATCATTTTCGCGCGGGTGGATCGTTGCGCACGACCTGCCCGTTCTTCATGACGAACCGCACCCGCTCGAGATCCTTCACGTCCTTCGTCGGATCGCCGTCGACGGCGATGATGTCCGCGAGCTTGCCCGGCTCAATGGCGCCGATGCGGTCGGCCAGTCCGAGCAGGTCGGCCGAGTTGAGCGTCGCGGCGCGAAGCACGTCGATCGGCTGCATTCCAGCTTCCTGATACGCCTGCAGCGTGAGCAGGCTCGACTGGCCTCGCGTTCGACCGGGCGCGTCGTAGTACTCGTCCGAACCGTACGCGATGCGAACGCCCGCCTTCGTTGCTCGCATCAGTCGGTCGCCGCTGCGTTTCACGAACGGTTCCGCGGCCGCCATGCGATTCTTGCGCTCGTCCGGTGTCAACGTTCCCCCCAGCGCATCGACGTAAAACTGCGCCGGGTAGTCGGTGGGCACGAGGAAGATCCCCTTCTCCTTCATGGTTTTGATCACGTCATCGGGCAGCGAGTAGCCATGCTCGATGGAGTTGACGCCGGCATCGGCGGCGATCCGGGTCGCTTGGTCCGTCGTCGCGTGCGCCGCCACGCGTTTGCCGACGCGATGCGCCTCTTCGACGATCACTTTGAGCTCGTCGAGCGCGACGACACGCGGGCCCGTATTGACGATGACCTTGATGACGTCCGCACCATCGTAGAGTGCCTGCCGAACGGCCTTGCGTGCCTCCTCGACACCGCTGATCACGGCATACTCGTTCTCGATCAGCTTCTGCGCCTCCGGAGCGAGACCGCCGAACTGTCCGCCCGCCGCGGCGAGCGCGCGCGTCGCCGCGACGATGCGCGGCCCGACCACCCAACCCGCATTGATCGCGTCTCGCAACGCGACGTCACCGCCCAACCCCGAGTTGCCGAGGTCCCGGACAGTGGTGATGCCAGCCTCGAGGTCTTGCCGTCCCATGGCGGCGCCGAGGAGCACGCGGCGAGTCGTGCCCAACGTTGCCACCGTGAGCAGCATGTTCGGGTCGTCGTCACCGACCCGACCGTTATAGTTTTGTAATAGGTGAGTGTGGCTGTCGATGAGGCCCGGCAGCAGCATGACGTCGCCAAGATCGACGATCGTCGCGCCCGCCGGTGCGGCGACGTTCGCGCCGGCGGCGACGATCCGGTTGCCGGTGACGACGACGGCGGCGTTGGTCACGACGGCGCCGGTTTTGACGTCGAGCATCCTCGACGCGCGGACGATCGTCGTCTTCGGCGCGGGCTGCGCCGGCGACGCCGGTGCTGCGAGCGCGAGAGCGGCGATGATCAGGCGAGCGAGCCTCGGCATGGAGAGAGCGGTTGGGGTCAGAGTTGTCCGACGAGCGGGCCCCACTGGTCGACCAGCGCGCGGTACTTCGGATCGTCGTAGCGCGACGGCAGGAACCACGGCGCGTAATCTGGCAGCGGCGCCCCGGCGACGTGGCGGGCGAGCAGGTCCCCCGCCGCGTGCGACGACATGACACCGATGCCGGACAGCGCGCCCAGCACATACGCTCCAGTCACGGGCAACGGCCCGACGAGCGGACGATTCTCGCGCGTTTTGCAATAGTAGCCGCCGTCGACGACGCCCGCCGCATTCCGTCCGACATAGGCGGCGAGCCCCGGCATCATCCGCGCGCAGCCGCGGAGCACGACGTCGGCGTAATATGGATCGAACGCGGGCGGCCACTCGAACGACCTCGAATCGGTCTCGAAGGTCCAGATGAGGTAGAGCTCGTCGCCGCAGGCCAGGTCGACCGGCCGCACGTGCACGCCGCCCGGGAGCAGCTGGGCGAAGCGCCGTGTGTGCTCGTTGCGCGTCAACGCGCGACGCTCGTCGTCTGACCACGCGAGCATCGTCGGATCCTGCCAGATGATGAACGGCGCGTCGCGACGCACGACGCCGAGGGTGTCCCGGAACGTCATCTTCGCGTGCAGCTCGTGAAAGACCGGCAGGTCGAGGTCGAGCATGCGGCCGAGCTCCGGCAGCAGCGGCCCGCCCGCGATCACGTACTTTTCCGTCGCGATCGAGTCGCCCGACGCGAGAGACACCGCACGCACGCGTCCGCCGGTGGCGTCGACCTCCACCACCCGGTCGCGCACGAAGCGGACGCCGGCCGAGACCGCGCGCTCCAGCAGCCACGCGCCGAGCGCGACCGCGTTGAGAAAGCCCGCGCGACGAATGTGCAGCGCGCCCGCGGTGTCGTCCGCGAGATACGGAAACGCGCGCCGCGCCTCTGCGCCGAGGAGCAGGTCCGCGCCGATCGGTTGGTCGCTGTAGCCGTCGGCGGGCGCCGGACGATATGGGCCGTCGGCCGGATGCTCGCGCACAGGGCCCATTCCATAGGAAGACACCTGCGCGGCGACCGCTTTCAGACGGTCGATCTCTTGCTGATTCGCCGTGGCGAACAGATACCCGCGACGGTTGAGCCGAAACGCATTCCCGGATTCGGCCGCGCTCTCCTCGATCAGATCGATGCTGCGCGACACGAAGCGCAGCATCGTGTCGTCGGGGCCCGGCCACCAGTTACGATAGCCTTGCGTGCCCTTGTCGCTCGTCAGCGTGAGAGGATCGCGCTCGTCGATCACCACGACATCGCGAACGCGCTGTCGCACCGCGAGATGATAGGCCGCGGCGACACCGCCGATGCCCGCTCCGCAGATCACGACTTCAGCGCGCGACGCCATCAGCTCGTCTCACCAGAACACACGCTTCATGCCCTTCAGCTCACGCTTGCCACGCATCGTCCAGTAAATGATCAGGCCTGTGGAGCCGAGGATGGCGAGCGCGAGGCCCCAGAACATTGCGACGACGAGCCCGCCGTCCCCGAACGCTTCACCGCTGTGCAACCGATAGAGAAACGGCTTGTCGGCGTAGACCTCGTTCGCGACCAGCGCGCCCGTCTTCGCGCTGAACACGAGCTTGCGATCTTCACCGCCGGTGGGTTTGCCGGTGAACACGGTGACCGTCGGCTCGTCGCCCTTGAACTGCATCTCGATCTTGTCGATCGGCGCGTTCGGTGACACCTGGTGTGCCGACGCGAACGCGCGCGCGAGCGGCGTGCTCCACGCCTCCGCCGGCGATGAGACCGTGACGGGACTCACGAGATCGCGCGTTCGCTCGCGCAGCGCCTCGTCGGCGCCAAAAAACTCGGTGAATGCGACCAGAAATCCTGTGATTGCGGCAAAGATGAGAAAGATGGCCGCCGGAAAACCGATCCAGCGATGCCATTTGCGCCAGAAACGAACAGTCATGCGGAGAGCCGTCGTCGGTTCGATGTGCGGGCGTAGAGCAGGAGTGCCATGGTGGAGGTCGCTGAAAGAGACGCAGCGCACGCCCATCTGGGAAGTGCTGGACGATGCCGGCGATCACGGAGTGCGGTGGAGAATCGCCAGCACGAGCTCCGCGACGATCAACACCACGATCGCAATCTCGAGCAGCTCCGCGCGCGCGGCCTGCGCCTCGCTGTTGAGCATCACGTAGGTCTCGCGCAGAATGGCGAGCTTTCGCTCGACGCCGCGCCGCCACGCCTGCTCACGAAAGAGCTCGAGCGCCGCGGCGTACACCCGCGCGAGGTACACGTCGTTCGTGACCTTGAGCGCGTTCTCGACGCGCTCGACCGTCTCCGTGACGTCGGCGACGCGCGTCTGGAGGTCGGAGAGCACGGCGCGGAATCGACCGGAGAGGCGCGGGCGCGGCCGGCGTCGCGCGGCCGCCACCCGATCGTACAGACTCGGCAGCTCCGCATCGAGTTGCGAGTCGTACACGCGCAGCTCGAGCAGCTGCGCGTTCGCGAACTCGAGCACGTATTCGACGTCGCGATCCTCGGGACGCGGCTCGACGACGAGCGCGCTCTCCCAGCTGAGCGCGGCGAGATCGTCCTCGAAGTACGAGAAGCGATACGGCACGAGCTCCCGGCGCGCCGCGGGGGAGAGCTGGCGCCGCTCGCCCACGAGCAACGAGACGAGTTGCGCCTCGTTGAGGATGTCCATCACCGGCGCCGCCGCGGACCCGCCGTCACCGCCGAGCAGTCGATCGATGCGATAGATGCGGTACTCTTCGAACAGCGGCGCGACGCGGACTCGCTCGATGCACGCTGACAGACGTCCGAGCAGCGTTTCGAGCTCCCGCTCGAAGATGACGGCCGGGTCTGGCGACTCTTCGAGGCCATTCGCAAACTCGGTGAGCGTCGGCCAGGACGCTCCGGTCGGGACCGACAGGCGCAGACGCAAAGAGCAGACGCCGAAGTCGAACAGGTGGGCCGAGAGGGCCGCGTCGTGCCGCGTGCCTCGCACGTCGACCGGAAACGTCCCGAGCGTGACGAACAGCGGCGGATTTCGGATTTCGAGGGCACGCGCGTCGACCCCGCCAGGTAACGCGCGCCCGCGCGTGCTCTCGCCGAGCAGCACGGCCGCGCGATCGAGGGCAATGGCATAGCCCACGTCGAGCAGCCGGTAGATCGTCGCGCTTCCCTCGACACGAACGTCGTTCGCCATTGTCCCGTCCGCCGCGCGCCAGGTCGGCACGCGGCGGCCAGAGGGCGCAACGACTGCGCCAGTCGCCGATCGACAACCCTGTGGACGCTTCAGCCCGCACGAGCCGCGCAAACCATCGGGACGCTCCTGCCCGCACGAGGAGGCGACAGTGCCCTCCGCGGGACCAGTCGATACTGCCGATACTGCCGGCAGTATCGCCTCGGCTCCCGCTGGGCACCGTCTCCTCGTTGGCCGAGAAACCCCATAGCGGTCGCGCGAATTCTTCGAACCTCGGGCTCGTCCGACCGTGGCGTGGGCGGGCCGTCGCCGCCTCGTTCGCCATAAACGAGTCGATCCCATATTCACGCGCGAGCGTCAGCTTGGTGCGGAGATCGCGCCGCCCTCGAGGCCCCAATCCGCAGACGTGACGCGATTCGACTCGAGCGTGGAAATGAGATCACACCGCCGTCGGCGCGCGCGCGAACCAGGTGACCAGCGAGGCGAGGGAGTCTCCCGAGCACGAGCCGAGGCGAAACTGCCGGCAGTATCGGCAGTTTCGACTGGTCGTGCAGAGGGAGACTCCCTCGCCTCGCCGGCGTACAACCACTCAACGCGCGATCAGCTCGTCTTTCGCCCTTCGATTTTCCAGCTCTGCTTCTTGCCCACGATCGAACCGGCGACCGTCGAGCCCTCGAAGTGCAGACTGACCTTGGTTTCCGATCCGGTGACGTTGAGGCGGCCTTCCAACGCGTCGCCCGACTTCGCCAGATGATCGATCGCGGCGGGACTGCTGCCGTCGGTGACGAACGTGGCCTCGAGACATCCCTCGATGTTCTCGAGCAGCAAGAGCGCCGGCACCCCCTGCTTGCCGTCGGTCGTGCTGGCCGTGACGCGGAACGTGCCGGTGTGATCCGGCGTGACGCAGGACGGCGTGGCGCGGGGGGCAACGGTCGAAGCTGGGGACGACGGCGCGCCGGCGATGACCGCGGCAGCGAACACCTGAGCAATGATGAACACGATGATTCTCCTCGCGTGAATGACGACGTGGCGCGGACGGACGATGCGATCCGCTGCAATGTCTAACGCATTCGGAGACCCTGAAGATTCGCAAACTTGTATGAAGATTGTTGATGTTTCCGCTGCGCGTCTCGGGGCGGCTCGACACGCGCTTCGGCCGTGTGGCCCTCGTCATGTCGGATCGCGGATTCTCCCGGGCCGGTCGTCACATGAAACGGCGCATCGGTCACACGCGGACACGGCGGCACGCCGTTACAATGTCATCCCGAGAGCGCCGAGGGATCGGCAGTTTCCCTATCGGGCGCCCGGTCCGCGAAGGACGCGCCCGGCTTTCGCGCCGGTGTGCTTGCCGTGGTCGATCGTCACGACACCGTTCACGAGCACCCACTCGATGCCCGTCGGGAACTCCATCGGGTGCTCGTACGTCGCGCGATCCTCGAGCGCATCGTAGTCGAAGACGGTCACGTCCGCCCAGTTGCCCACCGCGATCGTGCCGCGGTTGGCCAGACGCATGCGTGTCGCCGGCCATCCGGTCATCTTGCGCACGGCATCGGGCAACGTGAGCACGTGTCGCTCTTTCACGTAGCGCGCGATCACGCGCGGGAAGTTGCCGAAGCTCCGCGGATGCGGCAGGCCGGTTTGATCGGGCAGGCCGATCTGCGCAACGGCGCCGGCGTCGCTTCCGATGCTCGTCCACGGAAACCGCAGTGCGGTCTCGATGTCCTGCTCGCCCATCATGTGATAGATCGCCATCACGCGGCCGCGACCCTGCGCGACCAGATCCCACGCGGCGTCCGCGGGATCCTTTCCCATCTCGCGCGCGATCTGTGAAATCGTCTTCTGCTCGTACTTCGCGTTCGCGGGATTGCGCGCGTTCACCAGCACGACGCCATCCCAGCCGCCGGCAGCGTCGATGATGTTCCACCAACCCGGCGACCCGGTCGCCAGCTCGCGCTTGAGGCGTGCGCGAATCTGCGGATTCGCGAGACGGGCCTTGAGCGAATCGTTGCCGCCCTCGAACGCCCAGCTCGGAATCGTCGCCTCGAGACCGGTGCCACCCGCGGTGTAGACATAGAGATCCGCGGCGACGTCGACGCCTCTCGCGCGCGCAGCCTCCACCGTCTGTCGCACCGAATCCATGAGAATGCCCCAGCTCGGCCGATCGGCGACCTTGAGATGGAAGATCTCCACGGGCATCCCGGCGCGTTCGCCGACGGCGATCGCTTCGCTCACCGCTTGAACGACCTCTTTCCCCTCGCCCCGAATGTGGCTCGCGTAGGTGCCGTTGTATTTCGCCGCCGCTTTGGCGACCTCCACCAGCTCGTCCGTCGTCGCGTAGCTCGAGGGCGGATAAATGAGCGCCGTGGTCATTCCCATCGCGCCGCCACGCATCGCGGTGTCGACGATCGCGCGCATCCGCTCGAGCTCGGGCGGGGTCGGCGCGCGCGCGGACATCCCGAGCACCGCCGTACGCGCCTGCGTTTCGCTGAAGTAGCTGCCGAAGTTGATGCTGATCCCCTGGCGCTCGAGCGTCGCGAAATACTCGGCGACGCGACCCGCGGGCACCGGCGTGCCGCCTTCGCCGCCGATCGCCGTGGTGACGCCCTCGCGGAGCTTGTTCTCGGCGAGCCCGTTCTGCGGAAGCACGCCACCGGATTGATCCATCATGTCGATCCAGCCGGGGCTCACGTACTTCCCGGTCGCGTCGATCTCCGTGCGGCCACGTTCCGGCACGCGCCCGATGCGCACGAACTTGCCGTCCTGAATGGCGACGTCGGCGAGAATCCACGGATTGCCTTCGCCGTCGAGCACGCGCCCGTGGCGAATCACGACATCGTAGAGCGTGTCGCCCGGCGGCGGCGACGACGCAGGTCGGGCGAGCTGCTCGAACGTCAGATTCCCGATCGGATAACTGCGCCAGTCCTTGTAGTCGAAGTGCCACCACTCGGCTTCGTAGACGCTGAAGCCCTGCGCCTCCATCGCGTGCCGGAGCAGATCGCGATGCCATCGCTGCGACGACGTGCCGCCCGGATACAGCGGATACGACCGGTCGGTCATCTCGTCGTAGCCGCCGGTCATGCGAATCGGCGCGCCCGATTTGAGATCGTAGAGCGTGAGATCCACCGCGCAGCCGCGATTGTGGCGAGAGCCCTGCGACGGATCGGCGACGAAGACGTGCTTGTCGGGAGGCGTACCGTCCCAGAACATTTTCGTCACGTACCACGGCCGATATGAGTCGTGCACGAGCAGACCGAAGCCGAGCTTTCGGAGCTCCGCCGAGGCGCGCGCCACCGCCTCCGCCGCCGGCCGTTGCATGAACGCGTGCGCCGACGTGTAGAACGGCGTGCCCATGAAGTTGTTCGACGTCGCGTAGCGAATGTCGTAGTGGATCGTGGAGTCGAGCCCATGCAGCTCGACGAGATCGGGCTTTCGCAGATTCGGCGATTCCGCCGGCGGTCGCGCCGCCAACGCGTCACGGCGCAGCTCGTCCGGCGACCGCACCGGCTGAATGCGAAAATTGACGTGGTCGTCGTCGGCGGGCAGCTCGCGGCGCTTGAAGCGAACGGTCGCCGCGACGGCATCGGTGGCTCGCCCCGATGCATCCCGATGGAAGGCAATCTCCTGTCCGTCGTAGAGGCCGAACTTCGGAAAGCGATACACGTCGGCCGACACGCGTTCCAGCGGATACTCGAAGAACCACTCGATCAGTGCGTTGAGATGCCCATCCTTTTCGCGGAGGTAGAGCACGTCGTGATCCCACCCGTACTCGCCGACGAGCGACGCGAATTCCTGCACGACATCGGGCTTCGCGCGCACGACGGGGACGACGGCGCGCTCAGCAGCCGACGCCCGGCCGAGCGTATCGCCGCCGATCACGATCCGACCGTCGCCCGCGAGTGCGACCCGCTCGCCGTATGAGATCGCGTCGTCCGCGATCAACTCGGTGGCGCGCTCCGGATCCTGTCCGCCCGGCACGCGAAGCTCGGCGCGGACGCCGCCCGCGAGCGGCGTCATGAACACTCGCCCCTCGACCTCCTCGAGGTCGACGCTCGATCGCGAACCCGTATACCGCCCCACGAGGCCAAGCGCGCGGGCGCGAGGCAGCAGACTCGTCGCGAGGAGTGATGCGGGCGCGCGGCCGGCGCGCGCGTCGAGCAAGCCTTGCGCGGCCGCGCGAGCAATGTGATCGGTGACGGCGTTCGCGCCGTCGAGCGTCGCCGTCACGACGACGCCGATGGAATCATCGGGCAGGACGAGTAGCGTGGTCGCGAATCCGTAGATCGCCCCATCGTGTCCGACCACGCGATGTCCGCCCAGCTCGCCGATGTTGAAGCCGATGCCGTACCCGGTCTTCGCGCCTGGCGCGGCAAACTGCGGCGTCCACATCGAGTCGATCGTCGCCGAGGCAAGCACGCGGTCGCCGTTCGGTGTCACTCCCTTGCCGATGAGGATTTGCGCAAAGCGCGCCAGGTCGAGGACCGTGCTGTACATGCTACCGCAGGGCCCCATGCCGAGCTGAAACGTGGGCGCTGCGAAGCGCCGCCCGTCGACTGTCCACATCGTGGCGCTTGCCAGTCGCGGCGCGAGCGCCGGCGTCGGCCGAAACGCGCTGCTCGCGAGCCCCATCGGCGTGAGAACGGCGCGTTCCAGATATGGATAGAATGACTCGCGCTGTGTGCGCTCCAGCACGTCACCGAGGACGGCGATGCCGGCGTTCGAGTACTTCGTGTGAGTACCTGGTTTGTAGACCAGGGTCGTGGTGTTCAGGCTTGCGACGGTCGCCTCGAGCGACGGCGACGTGTCATCGAAGTAGTTGCCGACCGGCGGTTCGCGGGTGAGCCCGCCGCGGTGCGCCGAGAGCTCTCGGAGCGTGATCGACCCGCCGAACGGATTCTTCGGATGGAAATCAGGCAGGTAGCGCGTGACCGGCGCGTCGAGGTCGAGCTTGCGCGCTTCGACCAGGCGCATGATGCCGATGTCGGTGAACAGCTTCGACACCGAGCCGACGCGATACACGGTGCTGGCGGTCGCGGGTCGGCGGGCGGCGGAGTCCGCCCAGCCGAAACCGCGCGCCCAGACGACCGACCGTCCGTCGACGAGCGCGATGGAGATCGCCGGAATGCCCTTCTCGGCACGCTCGTTTTCGATGAGCGGCGCCAGCGAATGAGCGGGCGAGATCGCACGCCCGCGGGCGGCGATGGAGTCCTGCGCACGGAGCGTTTGCGCGACGGGAACCAGCGCCGCGACGAAGAGGAGTGGCTTCACCCGCAGAGTCTACGGGTCGGTGTGGGCGACCGGCAACTGCGTCGCGAGTCCATCCGTTTCTGTTCGCAGCTTCCGGCACGCCGTTGGCTCGACTGCCGCAGCCAGTCGACCCCCACAAAGGCCGCTCGGCAACACTTGCCTTACTACCTTAAACGCCAGATACTCCAAGTGCGTAGAGCTATGGATGGGCGTTCCGACGGGCGTTTTTTGTGGGCTGTGCTTACCTGTGGGGGCCAGCGCTGGAAGCCGCAATCGCCAGGCTGCTCAACGACTTCGGGAATAGCACCACCTGCAAGAACGACCTTCCGTGGCGCCGGCGCCGCGGCGGTTTCCGCCCCGACGTGATCCGACAAAAGAAAAGCATGACGGCTGACCCGAGGCTCAGGAGATCATGAAGCTTTTCTTCGCAGGGATTGCCACCGCAACCGCCGGCATCGCGTTCAGCGTCGGCACTGCTATCGGCGGACACGTTCGTCCGGAGCGCATCGGCGCCCGAGGCGTGTCGACCGAGGCGCTCAACAGCGTCGTCAAACGCTACTGCGCGTCGTGCCACAGCGCCACGCAGAAAAAGGGCAATCTCTCGCTCGCCAACTTCGACGTCGATTCCGCCGCGGACAACACCGACGTCTCGGAGAAAGTCATCAAGAAGCTGCGCACCGAGATGATGCCGCCGCCGGGATCGCGCAAGCCGCGCGGCGACACGCTCCTCGCGCTGGTCGAGACGCTCGAGCAGACCATCGACAAGGCGTCGAAACCGAATCCCGGCAATCGCACGTTCCAGCGACTCAATCGAGCCGAGTACGAGAACGCGATCCGCGATCTACTCGGCCTCGAGGTCAACGCGGGCGACTATCTGCCGCTCGACACGAAGAGCGCGAACTTCGACAACATCGCGGACGTTCAGGCGCTGTCGCCGACCCTGCTGAACTCGTACTTGAACGCCGCGGCGGCGGTGAGCCGCATGGCGGTCGGTGATCGCAAGGCGATCAACACGATGGTGACCTACGGCTCGTCGCCGTTCACGTCACAGCATCCGTGGGATCACGTCGAAGGCACGCCCTATGGCACGCGCGGCGGGATCGTCGCGATGCACACGTTCCCGGCGGACGGCATGTACTCCTTCCGCCTGAACGTCTCGGGCGGCACGGGCATGATCCTGCAGGATGTCGACATCTCGATCGAGGGTCACCAGATCGCGCTGCTCCACTACGAGCGCGGCGTCGACCGCAACCTCGCGTCGGCCGATGCGCCGAACGGCGCCGACTACCTCCGATCGCAGCCGATTTTCATTCGGGCCGGCCAGCAGCGGCTCTCGGCGTCGTTCATCGTGCGGAACGACGGGACGTATGAGGATCTCATCAAGCCGCACGAGTGGTCGCGCGCATCGAACGGCACGGCCAGCGCCGGCACGACGGAGCCGCCGCACCTGCTCGAGGTCTCGATCCTCGGGCCGGACAAGATCACAGGAATTTCGGAGACGCCAAGCCGCAAGCGCGTCTTCATCTGTCATCCGGCGGCGGCAAAGGCGCAGCGCGCGTGCGCCGACTCCATCCTGACGCGACTCGCCACACGCGCGTATCGTCGCCCGCTCACGGCGCACGACCGCGCGGGGTTGATGACGTTCTACGACAGCTCTGCCGCGCACGAAGGCTTCGAGGAAGGCGTTCGCACGGCCCTGCAGGCGATGCTGGCGAGCCCGTACTTCGTGTTCCGCTTCGAGAACGCGCCGGCCAAGGTCGCCGAAGGAGCAGACTACCAGATCAGCGACTATGATCTCGCGTCGCGTCTGTCGTTCTTCCTCTGGGGCAGCCTGCCGGACCAGCAGCTCCTCACGCTCGCGCAACAGCACAAGCTGTCGGACAAGAAGGTGCTCGAGCGCGAAGTGCATCGCATGCTCGCCGATCCACGCAGCGAAGCGCTCGCGACGCGATTCGCCGCCCAGTGGCTGCGGCTGCAGGATCTCGACAAGGTGCATCCGGATGCCTTCCTCTTCCCCGACTTCGACCTGCAGCTGGCCGACGCGATGCGCGAGGAGACGACGCTGTTCTTCAAGGACATCGTTCAGAACGACCGCAGCATCACCGAGCTGTTCAACGCGAACTGGACGTACGTGAACGAGCGCCTCGCGCACCATTACGGCATCCCGAACGTGGCGGGTCCGGAGTTCCGCAAGGTGACGTACCCCGACTCGACGCGGCGCGGCATCCTGGGCCAGGGAGCCATGCTCGTGCAGACATCGATCGCCGACCGCACGTCGCCGGTGCTCCGCGGCAAGTGGGTGATGGAGGTGCTCATCGGCATGCCGCCACCGCCGCCTCCGCCTGGCGTGCCGGCGCTCGAGGAAACCAAAGGCTCCAAGGACGGACACCAGCTGACGACGCGCGAGCGCATGGAGATTCATCGCGCCAACCCGACGTGCAATGCGTGCCACCAGTACATGGACCCAATGGGTCTCTCGCTCGACAACTTCGACGTGACGGGCAAGTACCGCTATCGCGAGAACGCGGAGCCGCTCGACACGAAGGGCAAGCTGTATGACGGCACGCCCGTGAGCTCGTCCAGCGACCTGATCGCCGCGCTGCTCAAGCGGCCGATTCCGCTCATGCGCAACTTCGCCGAAAACATGATGGCGTACGCCGTCGGTCGCCGGATGGAGGACTTCGACCAGCCGTCGATCCGGGTGATCACCAAGCAGGCCGAATCGAAGCAGTACCGTCTGTCGTCGTTTGTATTGGGAGTCGTCAACAGTCCCGCGTTCCGCACCAAGAGAGCCGAGCCGGTGTCCGCGCTCGACAACAGCCGCTAGCCCGAGACCACAGAACTCGAGGAGACCGAAGACATGCAGATCCTCACCGGGAAGAGCATTCCTCGCCGCACATTCCTTCGCGGGTTGGGCGCGACCGTGGCGCTGCCGTATCTCGATGCCATGGTGCCCGCGGCGAGCTTCCTCGGCAAGAAGAGCGCGGCTGCCGCGCAGAACAAGACGCGGTTCGTCGCCATCGAGTCGGTCCACGGCGCTGCGGGCAGCAATGCCTGGGGAGCGACGAAGTTCCTGTGGGCGCCGCAGGGCGTCGGCCGGAAATTCGATCTCATTCCCGAGGGCGCGCTCCCCTCGCTCGAGCCGTGGCGCAAATACCTGACGATCATCAGCAACACCGACACGCGGATGGCCGAGGCGTTCAACGCGCCGGAGATCGGCGGCGACCACTTCCGGTCGAGCGCGGTGTTCCTCACGCAATCGCACCCAAAGCAAACGCAGGGCTCCGACCTCTTCGTCGGCACGTCGATGGATCAGATCGTCGCGCGCCACATCGGCGAAGACACGGCGATTCCGTCCATGCAGCTCTGCATCGAGAATCTCGACCAGGCCGGCGGCTGCTACTACAACTACGCGTGCGCGTACACCGACACGATCAGCTGGGCATCGCCGAACGAGCCGCTGCCCATGATCCGCAACCCACGCGTCGCGTTCGATCTGCTGTTTGGCGCCGGAGCGAACAATAGTGACCGCGCGGTGAACAGAAAGAAGAACACCAGCATCCTCGACTGGATCACCGGCGAGGTGTCGTCGCTCAAGTCGAACTTGGGCGCGTCCGATCGCGAGCGCGTCGACCAATACCTCGAGAACGTGCGCGAGCTCGAGCGCCGAATTCAGGCGGTCGAGGCCCGCAACACGAGCGGTGAGGCGCGCGAGCTGCCCGAGGCGCCGGCCGGCATTCCGGATTCGTTCGAAGAGCACATGAAGCTGATGTTCGACTTCCAGGTGCTCGCGTTCGAGTCGGACATGACTCGCGTGTTCTCGTTCAAGACCGGTCGCGACGCGTCGAGCCGCGCGTATCCGGAAAGCGGCACGAACAAGGGCTTCCACCCGGCGTCGCACCACGGCGGGCGCGAGGCGAACATCCTCGACTTCAACACGATCAACCGCTACCACGTGAGCATGCTCCCGTACTTCCTGCAGCGCCTCAAGGAGACGCAGGAAGGCGATTCGAACCTGCTCGAGAAGACGACGATCATCTACGGGTCGCCGATGGCAGACGGCAACATCCACAATCATCGCCGCTGCCCGCTGCTCCTGCTCGGACACGGCAACGGCATGCTCGAGGGCAACCTGCACGTCAAGGCGCCCGACGGCACGCCGATGGCGAACGTGTTCCTGACGTTGATGCACAAGTACGGCGTCGACGTGAAGAGCTTCGGCGATTCGAGCGGCGAGTTCGCGCTCAGCGTTTGATCATCCGAGCGAGGAAAACGACATGAGATACCTCCGCGCCCAGAACGGCCTTCGCCTGTTGGGCATCTCGACGACGATCGCGCTGCTCGGTGCCGCCTCGGCGCCGAAGGATCCGGTCGTGGCCGACGCGGCCCAGCGGGGCGATGTCGCGGCAGTCCGTAAGCTCATCGCTCAGAAGAGCGACGTGAACGTCGCGCAGGGCGACGGCATGACGGCGCTTCACTGGGCGGCCGAGCGCGGCGACACGGCGTTGACGACGGCGCTCATCAAAGCGCATGCGAACGTCAAGGCGCTGACGCGCATCGGCAACTATACGCCGCTGCTCATCGCGGCAAAGACCGGCAATCCGGTCGTGATCGACGCGCTCGTCAAGGCGGGGAGCGACGTGAATGCCGCGACCACGAACGGCACGACGCCGCTTCATTTCGCGGCCGCCGCCGGCGATCCCGCGGCCGTCACGGAGCTGCTGGAGCACGGCGCGAACGTGAATGCGAAAGAAACGGCGTGGGGGCGCACACCACTCATCTTCGCCGCAGAACGCGACCGGGCCGCGGCCATCACGGTGCTGCTGAAGCATGGCGCCGACGCGGCGATTCACTCGCGCTTCGAGATCGTGCAGGAAGAAGCAGCGCGCGAGCAAGCGGCGGCGCGCCGCCGGAACGAAGTGCTCATCTCATATGAGCCGGAGAAGCACAAGAACGATTCCGCCGACGCGGCGAAAGCCGCGGCGCAGGCCGCAGCCGATGCGGCGGCGAACGGTGGTGGCGGCGGCTTCGGAGGCGGCGCCGGCGGTCGTCCTGGGCGCGGCAACGCGGGTCCGCAGCCGAAAGGGCCATTCACGCCCGAGCAGATGCAGCATGCGATCGAGGAAGGCCGCAAGGTGCTTCTTGCGCCGGCCGCCGCAAAGGGACCAGTGACTGAGGAAGTCGATACGCTGAATGGCGGCATCGCCGGCTTCGCGAACTCGGTTGGTGGCGTCGGCGGGCTCACTGCCCTGCACCATGCCGCGCGCGACGGCAACATCGCCGCCGCGATGGCACTGCTCGACGGCGGCGCGCCGATCAACGAGCGGAGCATGGCCGATTCCACGACGCCGCTGTTGCTCGCGATCATCAACGGTCAGTTCGACGTCGCGATGAAGCTCATCGATCGTGGCGCGGACGTGAACATGCAGAGCACGGTCGCCATGACACCGCTCTACGCCGCCATCAACTCGCAGTGGGCGCCGCGCTCGCGCTATCCGCAGCCGGAAGCCGTGCAGAACCAGAAGACGTCCTATCTCGACGTCATGGCGGCCCTCCTCAAAAAGGGCGCGAATCCGAACGTTCGGCTCACCGCGCAGCCCTGGTACTTCGCGTTCAACAACTGCGGCAACGCCAACTGCGGCCTCGAGAACATCGAAGGCACCACGGCATTCTGGCGCGCGGCGTACGCCGTCGACGTCGATGCCATGAAGCTGCTGGTCGCCAATGGCGCTGACCCGAACATCCCGTCGCAGCGCGTCGCCCAGCCGGCCGCGGCCGGCCGAGCGGGTCGCGGCCGGGGTGGTGGTCGCGGCAGCGCTGGCGCTGGAGCGCCCGGCGATTCCACCGGTGCACGCGCCGGGGCTGCTGGGTTCGCCCGAGGCGGTGGTGGCGGCGGTCGCGGCGGCCCGCAACTGCCACTCGACCCGCGAGTCGATTCAGCGGCGAAAGCGGCGCCCGTCGGAATCGGCGTCTATGCGATCCATGCGGCCGCCGGCGTCGGCTACGGTAACGGCTTCGCCGGCAACTCGCATCGTCATGCACCCGACGGCTGGATGCCGGCGATGAAGTACCTCGTCGAAGTGCTGCACGCCGACGTCAACGCGCGCGATCAGCAGGGCATGACGCCGCTGCATCACGCGGCTGCGCGCGGCGACAACGAGATGATCGAGTACCTGGTCGCCCACGGCGCCGACCCGAAGGCGGTGTCGCGCAACGGACGCACCACGGTCGACATGGCGAATGGACCGGTGCAGCGACTACGTCCGTTCCCGGAGACGATCGCGCTGCTCGAGAAGCTCGGTGCGATCAATCAGCATCACTGCGTGTCCTGCTAACACTACGGAACTGAGAAAGAACGAGGAGGGGAGCTTCCAGCTTTAAAGCCGACAGCCGCTAGCTTCACTACTCCGGACGCCACTCGACAAGGAAAGCCAGCAAGCTCGCTTTCGTCTGCAGCGTGGCGTCCGGATGCAGTAGAGGCTCGAAGCTCTCGGCTTGAACGCTGACGGCTCCCCTCGTCGTCATTTCTCAGTTTTGCGCCTTTCCGCAGTCCCGACGATGCCTTTGTTCGATTTCCACTGTAACGCGTGCGGGAACGAGTTCGAGGGACTCGTTCGCGGGCAGACTATACCTGCCTGCCCTCAGTGCGCGAGCCGCGACCTCGAACGCTTGCTTTCCCTCCCGGCGGTGCAGTCGGAAACGACGCGGGCGAAAGCCATGCGCGCTGCCCGGCAGCGCGACCAGCGTCAGGGCGCCGAGCGAGAGCACGCGCAGCGGGAGTACGAAGCCAACCACGACGACTGAGCCGGCCACGTTTCTTGCGTGCGAATCGCGGGCGTGGCGATTCGCGTCTTCACCGATTCTCACGGCGTCGAGTGGCGCGTGTGGAGCACCGTCCCCAGCAATGCTGGCTCGGTCGCCCCTGATCTGCGCGACGGCTGGCTCTCGTTTGATTCCGGTTCGCAGCGCCGTCGCATCGGACCGATCCCGCCCGGCTGGGAGAGCACTTCAACCGAGCGCCTCGAGCTGCTCTGCCGTATCGCGACACCTAGCCGATCGAGCGACCCTTTCGGCGTGCTCCGCGCTGCCGACGTAGCCGACGTCCCTGAAGACACGCTGAGTTGATACACATCTCCAGAGCGCGCTGGCCTGCTTCTTCCTGTGACGCAGGTCACAACCGCAGGCAGAGAGAGTCGCTGGCCTGCTCAGTCGCAACGCCACGTCGCGCGAGCCATGTCCCATCGAGAGTTTCTGGACGAAGACGGCCGGTCCTGGGAAGTGTGGGACGTCCGGCCGTCGAGCCACGAGTCGCCTACGACCACGAACGAGGGCGCCAGCGAGCTCGCCGATCTCGAACCAAACGCGCGACAGCTCTTCCGTCTCAATTTGTCGACCGAGCTTTGTGATGGCTGGCTCGCGTTCCGGTGTCGCGACGAATCGCGGCGTCTCGCGCCCATCCCGCAGCGCTGGGTGACGATGGACGATCAGGATCTCGCCCTGCTCGTCCGCGCCGCCAAGCCCATCGTGCGAGCTACTCCGAGATCGTGAGCGAAATCGGACTGTCGAGGTAGACGGTCTTCGTCTCACTGCGGAAGTGCAGCACGCGCTCGAACCAGCTCTCGTCGCGCGGCTGTCCGCCGTGCTCCATGAGATAGCGCGCCAGATCCGCCGCGTCGCCCGCCTCCATCCGCAGACATCCGTGGGACGCAGCGTCGCCGATGCTCTCCGGCAGATTCGTGCCGTGGATGTAGTAGTCAGGCTCTTTGAAGTACATCTTCACCACGCGCATCGGATTCGCTTTGGCGCCGGGCTCCTGGGCGTCTTTGCCCTTCGCCCACCCGCGATCCGGCGGGATCCAGGCGGGATTCCAGACGATCTTGCGAATGCGATACGTGCCTGTGGGCGTAGGGTACTTTTTCGAGCCTACTGCGACGCCGTACGCCGCGGCTGAGTCGTCGCCGTCGTAAACGATCAACTGCCGCCTCGAGAGGTCTGCCTCGAGGTGAACGGGCGACGGGTCGGCGTGGGCGGCGCTCGACGAGTCGAACATGCGGTACCCGCGGGGCGTGAGCGTGGGAATCGCCGCGGCGGCGATCGCCACCGCAAACCCGGCGCTGAGCTGCATTCGTCGTCGTCGTCTTCTGTCGCGCTGCATCTGATTGGTTGCCTGCTCGGTGTCGCACCGATCATTGGCAACCGACGTTCCCAAACGGGCGAGCTCGAGCAGTACTCTTCAGCAAAACGGCGGCGTCCCGAGAGACGCCGCCGTGCTCGACTGCTGGGCCGTCGATTCGTTAGCGCCCCGGTCCTGGCTTGGGCTCAGCCTGGAGCATCAGCTGCACATGGTCCTGCGCCGTCTGCAGGCCGCCCTCTTCCCACGTCACGCGCCCATCGTGGTTCGCGTCCGCCCCAGCCATCAGCTGCGGTGCGAGCGACGCCATCTGGCTCACCAGTTTTGCCGCCTCGTCGACCGTCGTGGCCGCCTGCACCTTTTTCGCGAGCGCGAGCATGGAATCGGCACGCTGCACCGTGTTCCGGGCCGACGTGGCAATGTGGTTCGAGTGCATGATCACGTTTTGCGACGCACCCGGCGCCTTCGCGGCGAGCTCGATGTGCGTCGCCACGCCCGTGGCCGCTCGCTTGAGCCCGTAGCCGCGCCCCGGACCCGACGTGACGATCGTCGGATCGATGGCGTGGATCACGTGGCCCGCGTGGAGCTTCATCTGATCGAGATTCGTCGACGCGCGCATCGCGAGCATCGCGTGCTGCGCCGCGACGTTCGCTTCGGCGATGGCGAGGGGCAGAAGTCCCATCGAGTTGGGCGTGTCGCCGAACGAGTTCACGACATGCCCGATGTGGACGCCGACCTGTCCGGCGGGAAGATTCGCGACGATCGCGTTGGCCGGCGGCAGTTGCCCCGGCGTCGGAACGCCGGTGAGCTGCGCCACGATCGCGTCGAACGACTTCCGCGACTCAGGGTCGGTGCTGACCGCGAAGGTCTTCGCCTGATAATCGTGCTCGGTCATGCCGGCGTGGTGCAGAATCTCCTCGACCTGGTTTTGCAGCTTGTCCTGCAGCTGCTTCTGCACCTCGTTCTTCTTGTTTCCGGGAAGGGCCATCTCGGCGTCGACCGAGTCGTGCGCGACGCCGATGGCGATCTGCACTTTGGCGAACGTCGTCAGCTCGTCCTTGCTCATTTTGCCGGCCGGCGCCGCGGACTGAGCGGCCTGCGCCGCCACGGGCGGCGTCTGCGCGCGAAGCGTGCCGAAGGCGCCGCTCGCCAGAACGGCGGCAGCGAGGAGAAGCCGGTTGGCTGTTGCCCGCTCCACGAGGACCTCCAAGTCGAGAAACACGATGGGGTTGGTACGCGCCCGCGAGCCGCCGGGCCTCTTGATTCTATTCCTAGTACGGCCAGGGTCAATGCAAACGCTGCGACTTCCGGCCGCTCACCGCCCAGCACGAGGCAAAGCGGACGTTCACCCACTCTTCATGAAGACGTAACCCACGGCACATCCGGGCGGGGGCACCGCTCCTTGCGAACGGGGGCGAGTCAACTACCGTCATAGTAGTATGAAACTCGCCACCGTCTCTCGCGCCGGCGTCGTTTTGCTGGCATTCCTCGCGCCCGCGCCCGGCGCGGCTCAAGGCTGGCGGCAAGCCGCCACCGGCGTCGGGACGACGGCGCGCGTTCTCATCATCGGCGCGCATCCCGAGGACGAGGACAACGCCCTCATCGCCTGGCTCAGCCTCGGACGTCACGTCGAGACCGCGTACCTCTCGCTGACGCGCGGAGAGGCGGGCGCCAATCTCGTCGGCACCGAACGACAATCGTCGCTCGCCGTCGTACGGACCGCCGAGCTGCTGGCGGAGCGAGAGCGCGACGGGGCGCATCAGTACTTCACGCGCGCGTACGACTTCGGCTTCACGAAGCTCGATTCCGTCGTCGATGCCGGCTGGCCGCACGATTCGCTCGTGCACGACGTCGTTTCGGTGGTCCGCGCGTTCCGGCCGCACGTCATCATCTCGCTCTACGCCGACTCGTCCGACGCCAACGCCACGCACCGCATCGTCGCGCGGCTCGCCCGAGAAGCATTTGCTCTCGCCGGCGACACCGTGCGCCTCCCAACCGCGGTCACGCAGCTTCTGCCTCCATGGACGCCGTCGCGACTGTTGACGCGTCTCGATAGCGCCGGCGGACAGCCCGGCCTCGTCGCCGTCGACGTCGGCGAGTTCGATCGCGCCTTGAACCGCACGTACACCGAAATCGGCGCGGACATTCGTCGGCTCCAGCGCACGCAACCGCCGATCCCTGCGCCGACCCTCGGCCGCGCCCTGCGTTTCTTTCGCGTCGAGGCGTCGCGGACGGAGGGGCACGACTCGACGTTCTTCGGAGACGTCGATACGTCGATGACTCGTTTCCGCGCGCAACTTCCGGCCGCGGTGCGACCGTCGTTGGACACGCTGGCTGACGCGATCACCGCCATTCGCGGTCGGGCCGCGACGGACGACGCGGACTCGATCGCGACGGCCCTCGCGCTCGTCGCGGCGCGCGCGAATCGACTGCTCACCGCCGTCAATTGCAAATCTCTCGACGGCGTCCCCGTGTGCGGGGGCGCGGACGATGCTGGCGTGTCGCTCGGCACGATCAGCGATCGAGCCGGTCGAACGCTGATGGACGCCGCGAACATCGTCATCGAGGGAACGGTCGACCACGATCTCGTCGCGACCGGCGATTCGGTGCCGGTCGCCGTGACGCTGTTCAACGGCGGCTCATTGCCGCTCGTCGTCAAGCAGCTCTCGGCGACCAGCCACACGGCGAACGTCAGGTTCGTCCGCACGCTGCCGATGTTGCCGCACGACAGCGCGCCGCATCCACCCATCGTGTTGGCGCCGGACAGCATCCTGCGCTGGTCCGGCAACGTCGGAGTCTACGGAATCGACTTTCACTGGTGGCAGTTCCACGGTTTGATCGAGAAGACGTGGTTCCATCAGATCGTCACGTCGCACTTTCATCCGGTGATCCCGCAGCTGATCAGCGGCGAGGACCGCATTCCGACGAGCGGCGTCGATGCGACGCTCACGATCGCCGGCGTCGACGTGCGTCTCATCAAGACGCCGCTCGTCTTTCGAGCGCCCGGCACGGTCCGCGGTGACGATCGGCATCCGATCACGGGCGTTCCGACGGTATCGATACTCACGGATCGCCTTGCCGAATACGAGCGCGCCGGCATTCCGGTCGACCGTCTCTATCGCGTGTACCTCTCGTCGTCGCAGACGGAAACCGACACGGTCACGGTCTATCTCACACCGCCGGTGGGACTCAAGCTGGATTCGGTGAAGCGCGTCGTGGTGCTTCCGCCGCTCGGTTCGGCGAACGTCTTTTTCCGCCTCCGCGGCATGCTGAAGCCCGGCCGCGATTCGGTGACGGTCGTCGCCAAGGTGCTCGCACGCGTCGCCTCGAAGGCCGGCGGGCAGACCGTCACGCAGGTGAATCAGCTGCAGTTGGGCGTCGTCGGACGCGACTATCCGCACATCCCGTCACAGCAGTTCCATCGCGCGGCCACGGAACGAATCGAGATCGTCGACCTGCATGTCCCGACGCGGCTCAAGATCGCCTACGTCAAGGGCACCGACGACGTGCAACAACCGCTTGGCCAGTTGCAGATCAACCTGCACACGCTCGATCCGTCGCTGCTCCCGATCGTGGATCTCTCGGGGTTCAGCACCATCTTGATCGGCGCCGGTGCGTTCCAGGAGGGCACGCTCAACGGAGCGGTGCCCGCGCTCCTCGAATTCATGCGCAAGGGTGGCACGGTCGTGGTTCTTCCGGGTGGCCAGGAGATCGCGACCAGCGGTCTTCTTCCCTACCCGATCGTGTTCGACAGCGTTCCCGCGCGCATTGCGGATCCCAATGGCGACGTCCACGCGATCAACGCGAAGTCACCGGTGCTGGCGTGGCCGAATCTCATCACGGGCAATGATTTTCAATCTTGGATTGGCGAGCGTGCCCGCGGCGTGCCGATGGGCTACGACCTCCGCTATCGCACGGTGCTCACGATGAACGACCCGGGCCAGGCGCCAATCGCGTCGACGATTCTCATGGCGCCCGTCGGCAAGGGACTCGTGATCTACACGTCGCTCTCGCTGGACCGGCAGCTCGCACTGGTCAATCCGGGCGCTGCCCGTCTCTTCGTCAACCTGCTCTCCGCGGGACTGGAGACGAGTCTCTCGTCCAAGTAACTCGAGCGCGAAGGCGTGCGCTTCGGCGGGTCGACGCCCGCCGAAGCCCGCGCGAATCACTGGAAGTTGTAGCGAAGACTGAGCTGGAACCGATACACGTCGCTGAGGCCGACGGTCGGTTGGTAGGTATGGTCGATCAACTTTCCGTTGCTGCTGCGCAGCTGGTAGATCGGGCGGCCGTTCGCGTCTGCCGCGCTCCCCGAGATGATGAGCGGCGACGTCGTCACGAACGTCTGGCCAATGCCCCAATTGTGGTTCAGCAAGTTGCCGACGTTGAGGATGTCGATGCGCAGCTCCAACCCATTCTGCCGGCCGGCGATGTCTCGCGACAGCTCCTGCGAGAAGCTGAAGTCCGAGCGGAACACCATTGGCATGAAGACCGCGCCGCGCTCCGCGTACTGGCCGCGATGCGAGCGAAGATAGTCGTCCTGCTCGATGAACTTGTCCCACGCGTCGGCCTGCTGCGACGACGTGAACGTCACCGCAGACGCGCCCGAGCCCGAGGTGTATTGCTGGAAATTCATCTCCGATTTGTCCTTCGGGATGTAGATCAAGTCGTTGCCGATGGCGCCATCGCCGTTCATGTCGCCGGAGTACGTGTAGCTCGAATTCCCCGCGGTTCGATATTCGCTGAACAACGAGAACGTCGACGCGCCGACCTTGAAGGGATTCTTGCGCAGCGTCATCGCGAGAAAGACCCGGTCGCCGAGCGCGTTGCCGGAGTATGAGGCTCCGGCGTTGTTCGGGTTGCCGGAGATTTGGTTGGCAGTCCACGAGCCGCTCGCGATCGAGCCGGCGTCGATGCTGTTCTTCGCGATGCCCTTCGAGTACGCCGCTTTCGCGAAGAGTCCGCCCGCGAACGCCCGCTCGAGCGAGGCCGACGCCGTGTAGGCGTAGCCGGTGTTCTCGTTCTTGAGCACGATGGCCGTCGTCACGCCGGGATTGATGCGGTTCGAGGTCCAGCGCGGGCGGCTGTCAGGCCCCACGAACGCCGACTGTGGAGCCGGCAGATTGGCATTGATGTAGTAGATCCCGTTCACGTCGCGGTCGTAGATCATCTCGGCCGTTCCCGTGATGCCCCACGGCAGATTCTTGTCGACGGCGAGGTCCGTGCGCCACAACTGCGGGAACTTGAAGTGCTTGTCGGTGACGTCGAGCTCATAGCTCGCGGCCGATGCGCCGGTGACCGACGTGGGCTTGTAGGCATCCGGATTCGGGTTGAAGGGCCGCGTCGTCGTATTGTCGAGCTGGTCGAATCCCGTCAGGATGCCGGTGTTGCCGATCTGATTCGAGATCCAGACATAGGCCGGCTTGCCGGTGAACACGCCCGAGCCGCCGCGCACCTGCATCGTGCGATCGCCGCGCACGTCCCAGTTGAATCCGAAGCGTGGCGACAGCAGCGGCGTGGCATCGGGCAGCTTCCCGCTGTTGTAGTGCACGGCGCTCCCATTCTCATCGCGGAACGTGAGCGCGTCGGCCGTTGGATTGTCGTACGCCGTGTTGCCGAACCTCGGCACATCCGCGCGCAGGCCGAACGACAGCTTGAGATCGCGAATCGGCGTCCAGTCGTCTTGCGCGTAGGCGCCGGTGTAGATCACGTCGAGCGGTTGAATCGGCTTGATCAAGCCTGGGACGTTCATGTACCGGACCTGGAAGCGGCGCAGCGTCACCGGCGACGTCGTGCGATTCGGATTGGCGAGGTAATCGTTCGCGTCCGTGTAGAAGTCGGCCAGCGAGCTGTAGACGTAGACGCTCTGCGCGCCCGGATAGAACACGTTCTCCGAGTGGTATTTCTCGGCGCTGGCGCCGAAGGTGAACGTGTGCCGGTCGCGGACGAGGGTCAGGTTGTCGAGCGCCTGCCACGTATCGTAGCGGAGCTCGTTGTTCGGGGTGAACGGCTCCATGCCGAACGAGGTGTACACCGAGCTGCCCGACAGAATGTCGACGAAGGGGAACCACGGCCCCGTGACGCTTCCACCGCGGGAGCCGCGGCTCTCGTCCTGGTGCGTGTACCCGGCGGTGAACGTATTCGACACGCTCGAGCCGATCGACGAATTCAGCTCACCGACGATCGACCGGATGTTTTCGAGAATCTGATAGTTCGAGTTCCCGAAGTTGAGCGCCGATGTATTCGATCGCCGGCTGCCAAATCCGAGCGATGACGAGTTGGAGAGCAGCACGTCCGTCTTCGAGTCGAGACGAGTGTATCGCACGCTCACCTTGTTTCGCTCGTTCAGATTGTAGTCGAGCTTGCCGAGCATGCGCTTGGCGGGCGTCTCGCCGTTGTAGCCCTGATACGGACCCGCCGTGTAGTTGAACTTCGTTTGGAGGAAGCTCGCGAGCTGGTCGAGATCCGACGCCTTCACGCGCGTGACCGTGCCGGCAACCGTCTGGCTGCCCGTGTTGGCGGTGAACGTCGTCGCCGGCGAGTTCAAGCCGTCTGTTTCATAGTCGACGAAGTAGAACAGCTTGTTCTGCAGAATCGGGCCGGCGATCCAACCGCCGAAGTTCTGGTACTTGCTGGTACCCGGATCGAAATGCGACCCGCCGGCCTTCGTGCCCACCATGCTCTGATCGCGTCCCTGGTAGCGGATCGAACCGCGGAATCGGTTGGTGCCGCTCCGCGTCACGGTGTTCACGTTCGCGCCGACGAAGTTGCCTTGCCTGACGTCGAAGGGCGCGACGTTCACCTGCACCTGCTCGATGGCATCGAGTGAGATCGGCGCCACGCCCGTGCGGTCGCCGGGCACGCTGCCGAGTCCAAACGAGTTGTTGAAGTACGAGCCGTCCACCGTGATGTTGTTGAATCGGCTGTCCTGTCCCGCGAACGAGTACCCTCCACTCGACTGCGGGGTGAGGCGAATCACGCCGTCGAGTCGTCCGGAGATGGTGGGCATCGCCGCGAGCGCCTCGCGTGGCACCGTCGTCGCCGCCCCGGTTCGGTCGCTGCTCAGCGCGCCCGGGGTCGTCCCCGTGACGACGATTCGCGAGAGCTGCACCGCCGCGGGCTGAAGCTCGAAGTCGACCTGGTCCGATTCACCCAACGTGACGTAGATGCTGTCGCGCGCCTGTTGCGCGAGGCCGATCTTGCGCACGGTAACGGTATACGGTCCGCCGACGCGCATGCCGCGAATCACATATTCGCCGTCGCTCCGCGTTTCGGCGACGTACCGCGTGCCGGACTCGACGTGCGTCGCCACAACCACGGTCTTCGGCGCGGGAACACCGTCGGCCGTCACGATGCCCGCCAACGATCCAGTCGTCACTCCCTGCGCTGCCACACCGTGGCCGGCGAGACACAGCGCCGGCGCGACGCACACCAGAAGTCGGTACAAGCCCTTCATTGCATCCTCCACAAACCGAGAGAGACATCCGAAGCCCCGCCGCGTCGCGCGGGCCGAGAGAGTCGGTGGGCAATGTGGAGTGGTCGCGATGCGGGCGATGCGTAAACACGAAACGGTTTCGTCACGTGGAGGCGAATACCGCGAGTGACGGAAAGCAGCGAGCGCCGAGGAGGTCCCCGGCGCTCGTTGTCGTTTTCGCGATTCTTCAGAAACCGAGCGTGCTGACCCCAGCCCCTGGAGCAAAACCCGTCGCGCCGCCGAACGCCACGGTCTCGTCCTGATCGACGCCGTCGCCGCTCACGCCGATGCCGCCGACCAATGCGCCGCTCTTGTAGAGTGGCACGCCGCCGGGGAACGTGATGATTCCATTGCGGAACTCCTGGCTTCCGCTGATGCCGACCTGGTTCGACTGACCGATCCCCCACAGCGGACCTCCCGGCTGCGATGCCAGGCCGACGATCCGAGTGGTCAGCGCGTTCTGATTGCTCGAGAAGAATGCCGCGGTTCGCGCCTTCGCGATCGCGATGTCGATCGAGCCGACCCACGCGTCCGACATCGAAAAGAGACGGAGGAGCTTGCCATCACGACCGACGATCGCGATCTGCATGCGGGTGCTCTGTGCCGTGGGCGAAAGCCGAAAGACGCTGTTCGTGACGCCGGCTTTCGCCACCGCTTGTGCCACGATCACATTCAGATCCTCCTGCGAGAGCGCGATCGGCGCCGCCTCCGACCTCCTGACACTCAGCGAGAGACCGAGTGTGATTCCAGCCAGCGCCAGCATCGTTCCTGCCACGACTGAGAAGCGAAGTCGCTTCATGGTCCACCTCCGCCAAGACCGAAGAGTCGGGTGGGTCGGCGTCGAGGTCCGCCCGGAAGGCGTCGCCTTCGCGAGCAAAACAAACCCGGATCGCCGCGGCGCTCAAGAGCTGATGGCAAGGCTTTCCTCGATTGTGAGAGCGCCATAATTCAATGGTTACAAAGCGCGCGCCCGATCTGCTCGAGCCGAACGACCATCGAGTGGTTGCCAGTGTGTGGCGACCTCGACCGCAGTCATCGGGATGTTCAAAGCAACTGGAGCGCGATCATCGCTCTGGGCAGGATGGGAGAACCTGTTTCACCCCTTCGATCGTTCGTTCGAATGCTCCGCTTCGGAGCAGACGCCAGCGCGTTCGCGAAGAGACGATCGGACCTATGGCGGAGGCAGACGGTGCCAGGCCACGTCCCGAGCCTCGCGTCGATCGACGAACCCGGTGATCGCTCCCGTCGCATCGCGCTGAAAGATGCGGCGAGTACGCGGCTGTCCGCGCTCGAAGAACACGTCCCGCAACTCAGCGAGAAACACACGGTTCGCACGGCCCGCCCGCGTCATCACCAGCGAGTCGCCAGCGCATCTGATCGTGGCCGCGATGTCGGCGGTCATCGCGTAGCGGCCCTGATAGCCGCACAGCGTCACGCGATCGAGCCGCACCGCCGGCGGATCCTGAAGCACAGCGAGCACCTGCGACGCGATCATTCGCCACCGGCCGTTCGACCGGATCCACGTGTCCGTGCTTCGAAAGCGGCTCGAGATCGTCTGACCGTGATACTCGAGCGTCTCACGATCCTCGTGCGAGACGACCGCGACATTGTCGTGGATCGTGGCGCGAAAATCGTCGATCGCGAGCGTCCCGACGAGCCCCTGGCCGAGTGGCTTCAGGCCGGCGAGGATCTGCGCTTTGCGGCGCACGACGTCGTTCTCGTCGACCTGAATGACGGTCGAGTCGAGGAATCGATCCCACACCTGCACATCGCCCGGGGCGATCGCGTCGAGCAACGCCTGCGTGTCGCGGCGCAGCTCCGATGCAGCGATATTCGCGGTTTCGACCGCGCGCGATTGGGCGCAAGCAACGGCGAACAGCGCGAGCGCCGCTCGAACTACTCGATGCTGTCGTGGCATGGCGAAGCCAGGCTGATGTCGTCTCAACGTGCCCATCGGCCGATCCCCGAGCAACGCGCCCGTGACGAGGCGATTTCCGAGTCCGGGCCACCGCTTGTCACGGACCCCAGAGAATCGTATGATGACCTTATCAGACGTCCATGCGACAATTATTCGAGCCACGGCTCATGAGCTATCCGAGCAATCTTCCCCTCCGTGCGGCGTTGCTGGTCGCGGGACTCCTCGCGGTATCAGCGGCCAACGCCCAGCAGCCCGCGGGCGGTCCGACCCTTCCTGAACCCAAGAACTGGACGGCCGCTCAAGACCATCAGCAGATGATGGAGCAGCTCGGCATCAAGTCCCTTCGACCCGGCCCCAGCGGCAACGAGAAGGACGCGAACCACGCCAACTACGACGAAGAGAAGGCGAATCCCTTTCCCAAGCTCCCCGACGTCCTCACGCTCGAGAGCGGACGTCGAGTGACGACCCGCGAGCAGTGGACGAAGCGCCGCGCCGAGATCGTCGAGCTGTTCGATCGCGAAGTCTTCGGCCGAGTGCCGCGCACCGTGCCGAAGGTGACGTGGACGGTGAGCGCAACGGACACCGGCACCGTCGGCGGACATCGCGTCGTCGGCAAACAGCTCGTCGGCCACGTCGACAACTCGGCTTATCCGCTTCTCAGCGTCGACATTCCCGCGACGCTCGTGGTTCCCGCTGGCGCGAAAGGGCGCGTGCCGGTGATGATCATGTTTCGCCCCGGCACGCTCGACCAGGCACTCGGCAGACCCGCGCCGCCTCCGCCCCCCGGACGCCCGGCCTTCACGTTTCCGCCGCCGCCGCCCGGCAGCGACGCGCCGGCGACGGAACAGCTCATCGTCGACGGATGGGGTTTCGTATTCCTGAACCCCACGAGCATTCAGGCCGACAACGGTGCCGGGCTGACGAAGGGAATCGTCGGGCTCACGAACAAAGGGCAGCCGAGGAAGCCGGACGATTGGGGGGCGCTGCGGGCGTGGGGTTGGGGCGCGTCGCGTACGCTCGACTATCTCGAAACCGATCCGGCGGTGAACGCGAAGGAAGTCGGGATCGAAGGCGTATCGCGCTACGGCAAGGCGGCGCTCGTCACGATGGCGTTCGATCAACGCTTCGCGACGGTGCTCATCGGATCGTCCGGCGAAGGCGGCGCCAAGCTGCACCGACGCAACTGGGGCGAGGCCGTCGAGAGTCTCACCGGCACGGGCGAGTACCATTGGATGGCGGGCAACTTCCTCAAGTACGGCGCGTCGGACGCGACGTTCGGAAGCAAGAACGCCGGCGACATCCCCGTCGACGCGCACGAGCTCCTCGCGCTCTGCGCGCCGCGGCTCACGTTCGTGAGCTATGGCGTGCCCGAGAAGGGCGACGCGAAGTGGCTCGATCATCAAGGCAGCTTCATGGCCGCGGTCGCGGCGCAGCCGGTCTTCCGTTTGCTCGGCGCCAGGGACCTTGGCGTCTCCGACGACTACACGAAGGAGAAGATGCCGCCGGTGAACACCGGGCTGCTCGACGGCCAGCTCGCGTGGCGGCAGCACGACGGCGGACACACGGACGCGCCGAATTGGAAGTATTTCCTCTCCTGGGCGGACTACTTCTTCAAGCGGCGCTTCACGCCGTCGAACGCCGTGCAAGCGACGGCGTCGAACCAGTCGGCGGCCGCTCCCGCACGACCGGTGCAGGGTTCGCCTCGCGCCGACGTCCCCGCTCCGCGGACCGATTCGAACTCGCTGCTCGCGCACCGGCAACTGCTCGCCAAGCGCACGCAAGGGACGATCGACGTCTACTTCGAGGGGAACTCGATCACGCGCCGGTGGGGCGCGACCGACTACCCGGACTTTTTGGCGAACTGGAAAGCGAACTTCTTCGGCTGGAATGCGGCCGACTTCGGGTGGGGCGCCGACCGGATCGAGAACATCCTGTGGCGGATCGAGAACGGTGAGCTCGACGGAGTGAACCCGAAGGTCATCGTGATCGACGCGGGGACGAACAACGTCGGCCAACGTCCGGGCGGAGACGAGAAGGTCGCCGACATCACGCGCGGCATTCGCGCGCTCGTCGATCTCTGCCGAGCGAAGGCGCCGAACGCCACGATCATTCTCACCGGCATCTTCCCGCGCAACGACAACCGCGCGAATCCCACGGCGGTCTTCGCCGAGATCACGCGCATCAACGAGAACATCGCGCGGATGGCGGACGGCAAGACGATCCGGTACGTCGACATCAATGACAAGATGGCCGACAAGGATGGCAAGCAGTTCGACGGATTGTTCATGGACGCGCTGCACCCGACGGCGAAGGGGTACCAGATCTGGGCGGACGCGCTCAAACCGATCTTGACGGAGCTCCTTGGCCCGCCGGCGGCGACGGATCACGCGCCACCAGCGACGGGCGATCCGTCGGCGCGACGGCCGTGAGCGACGACTTCAAATGCGCGTAGATCTCGAGCACGTTGCCATCGGGGTCGCGGAAGAACAACGCGCTCATCCAGCCGTCGGACGGATCGAGATGGACTACGCATCGCTCAAGCCGGACGCCGCGGCGGCCGACGTGCGGCTGGTCCTCTACGTTCCACGAGGCGAATTGGTGCGGGCGGTCGAGCGATTGCTGAATCGAGCGTAAGACGTCTCGCGAGTTCGCGCGACACGTCCCAACCCTGTCGCAGCGCCCGATGTCCAACCGCACATGCGAAACCTCCGACTCGCCGTTCGAACGCTGGCCAAGACGCCGTTCGTCACCGTGGTCGCCGTTCTCTCGCTCGCCCTTGGGATCGGCGCGAACGCCGCGATCTACTCGTTGTTCAACGAGCTGCTGCTCGCGCCGCTGCCCGTTTCCCACCCCGAGCAGCTCGTGAACCTCGGCGGAAACCGACCGAGCCCGGGATCACACCAATGCGGCCTCGCGGGCAACTGTGAGTGGGTGTACAGCTATCGCATGTTCCGCGATCTCGAAGCGCACCCCGGGCCGTTCAGCGGTGTCGCGGGACACGTCATCGCCGGCGTCAACGTCGCGTTTCGTGGCAACACGACCAACGTCCAGGCGGAGCTCGTCTCGGGATCGTACTTCCCGGTCCTCGGAGTGACCGCCGCGTTCGGACGACTCTTCGGCGTGGAAGACGACAAGACGATCGGCGGACATCCGATCGCGGTGCTGAGCCACGAGTATTGGCAGAATCAGCTCGGCGGCGATCCCACCGTGATCGGGCGGCCCATCGCGGTCAACGGGCAGCAGCTCACGATCATCGGCGTTTCCGCCGCGCGATTCGACGGAACCACCCTCGGCACCAAGCCCGCGCTGTTCGTGCCGCTCTCGATGCGGGGCGTGCTGAGCCCGGGTTGGAACGGGTTCAACGATCGCCGGTCCCATTGGATCTATCTTTTCGCGCGCCTCGCGCCCGGCGTCACGATGGCGCGGGCCAGCGCTCAGGAGAATGTGCTCTATCACAGTATCATCAACGACGTCGAGGTGCCGCTCCAGACCGACGTCAGCCAAAGCGTGCTCTCGCGCTTCAAGGCGAAGCAGCTCGAGCTCACCGATGGACGCCGCGGATTGAGCAATCTCCACGGCCAGACGCGCACGCCGCTCATGCTATTGTTCGCCATCACGCTCTTCGTGCTCACCATCGCGTGCGCGAACATCGCGAATCTCCTGCTCGCGCGCGCGGCGAACCGCGCGCTCGAGATGACGGTGCGGCTCTCGCTTGGCGCGACGCGCCGCCAGTTGATCGGCCAGCTTCTCACGGAGTCGGTGCTGCTGGCCGCGCTTGGCGGCGTCGCCGGGTTGATGGTGGCGTGGGCCACGCTGCGCCTGATCGTGACGTTGCTCCCCCAGGGCGTCTCGTCCACGCTCTCGTTCACGCTGAGCCCCGTCGCGCTCGGCTTCGCCGCGCTGCTGACCATGACGACCGGGCTCCTGTTCGGCCTGTTCCCCGCCCTGCACAGCACCCGGCCGGATCTCGTGTCGGCGCTGCGCGACGGATCGGGCAAGACGTCGGCGACGCGGGGCGCGGCGCGCTTCCGAACGTCGCTCGTCACCGCGCAAATCGCGCTTTCGATGGCGTTGCTCGTCTCCGCGGGGCTCTTCATCAAGAGCCTCGCGAACGTCAGCCGCGTCGACCTCGGCGTCGACATCGACGGACTCGTGACCTTCCGGGTCGCGCCCGCGCTGAACGGCTACTCCGGCCCGCGCTCGCAGCAACTATACGCCGCGATCGAACGCGAGCTGGCCGCGATTCCCGGCGTGCGCGCCGTCACGGGTGCCCGCATTCCGGTGCTGGGCGACGAAAACTGGGACTACGACGTGAGCGTGCAAGGCTTTTCGAAAACGCCCGACACCGACGTCGAAGGCTACTACAACGTCGTTGGTCCTGACTTCTTCCGAAGGATGGGTGAAACGCTGGTGGCTGGCCGTGAATTCACACCGGGCGACGCGCTGGGAGCGCCTCGGGTGGCGATCGTCAACGAGACGTTCACGAAGAAGTTCAAGCTCGGAACGGAAGCCGTTGGCAAAATGATGGGCATGGGCGACAGCCTCACACACGTGATCGTCGGCGTCGTGAGGGACTCGCGCTACAGCGGCGTGAAACAGGAGATGCGCCCTGTCTACTTCTTTCCATACGAGCAGGACACGACGGTCGGATCGATGAGCTTCTATGTGCGGAGCCCGCTTCCTCCCGAGACGCTCATGCCGGAAATCCGCGCGACGATGATGAGGCTCGATTCCACTCTGCCCGTGACGGGACTCAAGACGATGCCGCAGCAGGTTCGCGACAACGTCTACCTCGACCGGATGATCAGCACACTATCCGCGGCATTCGCCGCCCTCGCGACGGTGCTGGCGGCGATCGGCCTCTATGGCGTGCTCGCCTACTCCGTCGTTCAGCGGACCAAAGAGATCGGCGTGCGCATGGCGCTCGGCGCGAATCCGTCGAGCATTCTCGCCATGGTGCTACGGCACGTCGCCATGATGACCGTCGCCGGCGCGACGATCGGCGCGGCGGCAGCGTATTGGATCGGACGCGGCGCGGAGTCATTGCTCTTCGGTCTGCAAGGCAACGATCCCGCCGTCATGGCCGCCGCCGCCGTGCTGTTGGCGCTCGTCGCGCTCGTCGCCGGATCGATTCCCGCAACCCGCGCATCGCGCGTCGATCCGGTGCGTGCGCTCAGGTACGAGTAGCGTCCCTCATGAACTCGTAGCCGGATGTCAGCAGTTCCCTGAGCTCCGCGTCCGACAGCTCCCACACGCGCGCGAGTACCGAGGTGTAGTCCTTGTTATGGCTCGCCGGTGCGCTGGCGGTGTTCGGCCTTGAAGATCACATACCAGCTCTTGCCACCGTCCTTCGAGTCCTCGAACAACTGCATCGCGCGGTGGCCGCTCATCGGCATGATCGTCACGCGCGAGCGCGCGAGCTCTCCGGCAGGCGCGTCGAGCAGCGGAATGAAGCGAATGCCTGGTCCCGTGTACGACGGATCGGAGCGGCGAAGCGACACGCCCGACGGCGCGGGGATCTGGTTCGACATGTACACCTGGCGCCAGTCTCCGGTTCGTCCGTCGAACGCGGACACGTTGAGTCCCTTGTTGCCGCCGCGGCCGGTCCATTCGGCGGTGATGGCGCACGCGTCGAGCACCGCGCGCACGTTCTGCGTCGCATAGTGGGCGCCCGTGGAGTCGACGACGTCCCAATCGCCGACCCAGAACGCGAGCCGCTGATAGTTCGAATCGGTGGCGCAGGACGGCGGGGCGGTCTCATGGTGCCGCGTGGAACCGGAGGCGGCGCTCGCCGCGAGGGCGATCGCGCCGAGCCAGCCAAAAAGCATGTTCATGAACACTGGAATCCGTAGTTGAGAGATCTGAGTGTAAGACGCTCCCGCAGTCTACGGCCGGCCGGATCGCTCGTGGATGGATGAAGCGGCGACGTCGTGGTACTTTTCGACGAATGCCCAAAACCCGTACATCTCGATCGTCGCGGCCGGCCCGGGCGGGCGTGCCCCGCGTCGCGTTCGACCGGCGCAAGTATGGGCGACACCTGTTGATCGACGTCGCGTGGGTGCACGAGCTCACGGGCTTCATCGTCGGCGCGCCGCATGCGCTCGAGTTCTTCGACGTCATCCTGGTCACTCGCGGTCGGGGGTGTCTGTGGCTCGACTCGCACCGCCACGCCGTCCGTCCAGGCACGATGTTCTTCACGACACCGGGCCAAATTCGACGCTGGGACACGACACGCCTCGACGGGATGTGTCTGTTCTTCGAAGAAACGTTCACGAGGGACTTCTTGCAGGACGACGCGTTCGTTCGCCGGCTGCCATACTTCCACGTCGATCCGGCGCGCGCCGCGCTCATGCTGGGCCCCGCGGCCGCGCGCCGCGTGCAGGCGCGTCTGGCGGCGATGCAGCGCGAGATCGCGCACTACCGGCGCGATAGCACCGATCTGCTCCGCGCGCAGGTTCACGAGACGCTCCTCGTGCTGGCGCGCCATTACGCCGCGGCGCATCGGGTCCAACCGCAGCGGCCCACGCATCGCGTCGTCTCACGGTTCCTCGAGCTCGTCGAGCGCGACGCCGTGCGTCGCCATCGCGTCGCCGACTACGCCGCGGAGCTGGCGGTGACGCCCGGGCACTTGAGCGTTCTCTGCACCGAGTACACCGGGCAGCGCGCCAAGCGGCTCCTCCACAACGTGCTTGCAGCGCGCGCGCGGCGCATGCTGCTCTACACCGACGAGTCCGCCGCTCGCATCGGCGTATCGCTTGGCTTCGAGGATGCCAGCTACTTCAGCCGCTTCTTTCGCCGTGAAACGGGACAGACGCCAACAGCGTTTCGGAACGCACACCTCGTTCGTTGACGTCGGCACGGCCGACTCCTTGCTCGCTGGCAGCGGCATGCATGACGGACACCGTGAATCGTTGATTCCTTTGGCGCTCCTCGCCGCGGCCTCCGGGGCGCGGACCATGGCCGGCGTTGCCGCGATCTCGCCTCGCGCCTCGACGAAACTGCTCGCGGCGGCCGAGTTGATTGCGGACAAGGTTCCGAGCGCCCCCAATCGGGTCGCTCCCGCGCTCACACTCGGCCGGATCACCGCCGGTGCGTTGGTCGGCGCCGCCGTGGCTGGCCGTACTGGAGGGAATCGCGGCGAGTCGGCCGTCATCGGCGGACTCATCGCATTTGCGAGCACGCACGCGACGTATCGGCTGCGGCGTGCGCTCAGCGACCGTCTGCCCGCGGTGGCGGCCGCGCTCATCGAGGACGCGATCGTCATCAGCGCCGCCGCAGCGGGCGCGGCGTTGTTGCGTTCCGAGCGCTGAACAGAGCTTCGCGGCGACCGCCACCACGCCGGTTTCGCTGAACTACGTGATCGGCAGGGCGACGCGAAACTCCGTTCGTCCGGGCTCCGACTCCAGATCGATCCTGCCACGGTTCGCTTCCACCAACCGTCGCACGATGTCGAGTCCCATCCCCGTGCCCTGGCCCACGGGCTTCGTCGTGAAAAACGGCTCGAAGATGCGGCGCTTGTGCTCCTCGGGGATGCCCGGCCCGTCGTCGATCACACGAACGACGACGTTGGAACCCTCCGCGCGCGCGGTCACCGCCACGCGACCGCCGTCCCCCACAGCGTCGAGCGCGTTGTCGATCAGATTCATCCACACCTGATTGAGCTCACCGCCGATTCCGAGCGCGCGTGCGAGGTTCTCCGGCGCGTCGATCGTCAGCGACGCCGACTTCGTCCGCGCCTTGTACGCAAGCATGGCCAGCGTGTCGGTGAGTCCCTGTCGCACGTCCACGGGCTCCGGCGCCGTCGCGCGATCCATGTATGTGATCCGCTTCACGGAGCTCACCAGCTCGTGCACACGCGACGAGGCGCGCTCGACGTCGCGCGCCAGGCTCCGGACGTGGCAGCCCGCCACCATCGACCGGACCGCGACGCCAAGCTTGTCCTTCGAGAGCAGGCCCGCCAACGCGTCGAGCGTCGCGATGGTGACGGCCGTCTCGGCGAGCGCCGTGCTACCGCGGTCATCGATGCCGTGCCGCGCGAGCCAATCGGCAATCGACTCCTCACGATCGGCGCGCTCGAGCGGCGAGAAGACGCTCGTCGCGGGAATCTGCAGGCAGGTCGCGCGAACGCGGTCCACGGCCCCAACCTCGGACTCGGTCAGCTGCGCCGCGCCAATGGCGCGCGCCGCGTCCTCGGATTCGCCGATCGCATCGCCAAAGAGCTTCGCGCCACGCGTCGCGGCCGACGCGGGATTGTTCAACTCGTGCGCGAGGCCCGCGGCGACGCGTCCCAACGAAGCCATCTTCTCCCCTTCGAGATCGCTCGTCTTGAACACGCGCGCGCGGTCGATCATCGCGTGCACGAGCGCCGCGGTCGTGTGCGGACACGTCACCGGCATCTCGTCCACGTACTCGCGCTCGAGGCACATCATCTCGGTCGGCTCTTCGACCGCGGAGCCTCCCGGCGACACCGTGATCCGCGAATATGGGAAGGTTCCCGTGACGTCGCCGTCGCGCCAGTCCATCACCTTGCGCCACGCGCCGCCGACGTCGGCGAGATGCACGATGTGGCCCTTCAGAACCACGTAGAGCATGTGCACCGGATCGCCCTTGCCCAGCACCGCATCACCGGGCAGGTAGTAGCCGAGGGTGGCGCGTTCGATCATCCAATCGAGCTCCGCCTGCGGCGCCACGGATAGTGTCCGGTGTCCACGGAGCTGCTCAGCGATCGTTGGATCGTCTTTCGCCGGCCTCAATTCACGTGGCGCGACGCTCATCGGCTGACACCGTCGTCGGATGTTGATGGGCGATCGTCGACGCCGACGACCGTTTGGCCGGGCATCGCACGTCCTTGGTTGGGCGCGGTCACCGGCGCACAAAGATGTCGCGTGTTACGCCTCGCCGATACCCGTGGTATGATTGGGCCACAACGCACGCAGCAGCGTCGCGAGGTCCAGGTCATGGCCGCCGGCAACTCGACAACGTTTTCACCCGACGCACTCGACGCAAACCGCCGCGGAGAGTTGAGCGACGCGCAGCTGCGCGGCTTCCGCGCCCTGTCCCGTGATCGGCGGAAGAGTGCGCTCACCAGCGCGGCGTTTCTCGTCGTGGGAGCGCTGCTGGTCGGATTCTTTGCCTCGCCCTCGTCGTCTCCCGCGGCGCGCGTGCTCATCCCACTCATTTGCCTCGCGATTGCGGCATTCCTCGTCGTGCGCTCCGTCACGGGCCGCGACGCGCTTACGCGCGATCTGCGACGTGCGCAGGTCCAATGCATCGAGGGCGCCATCGGCAAGCGTCGGATGTCCGGAGGCCGAGCTCGCTCGACATACTTCCTCGAGATCGGTGACGCGCGGTTCACCGTGGGACGCCGCAGCTACGAGGCGGCTCCCGACGCCGGATACGTTCGACTCTACTACCTGCCGCTCAGCCGAAAAGTCGTGAACCTCGAGCGGCTGCCGAATCCATCGGCCGAACGGGGCACGACCGCGCCGGACATCATTCACACGCTTGGCGCTGCGTTTCGCTCGCACAGCCAGCGCGAGAGGAATGAAGCCCGCGCGAACCTGGCTGGCGTTGGCGACGCGATGAAGGCAGCGTTCACACAAGCGGCGGCTGCGCCCGGAGCGTCACGCGATCCTCGTCCGCTCGGCGAGGCGATCCTGGGAACATGGAGCAACGGCTTCATGACCGTCGCATTCTCGGGCGATGGCATCGTGACGACGAGCGTTCTTGGTCGCGCGAAGCACGGCCGATGGTCGATCGACGCCGATGGACGCCTGCGCGCGGACGTGATGGGGCGCGAGCAGGCCGCCGAAGCGTGGGTGGCGAGCGATCAGCTCACTATCTCGGCCGAAGGCCAAGGCCTTACGTTCACGCGTGACGCGTAGCGACGTCGTTCACATCGTGCCGCAGCCTCGACGGCACCGACCAGACAGAACGCAAAAAGGCACCGCCAGCAATGTGGCGGTGCCTTTCGCTCTGCGTCGGAAGAACTACTCAGGCCTTGGGCCGGCGGGGCGTGCGCCGCTTGCTACGCGTCCGAGGACGACTCAACCGGTCGGCCACCTCGAGCAATCGCGCTTCTCCGTTCTTCTTCAACACGTAGCCGTTGGCGCCCTGCTCGATCGCCCATGTCCGATCTTCGCCGCGGCCGTGCCGTGTGTAGGCGAGCACCTTCGTTCGCTTGAGCGCCGCCGACTGCCGAATCGCGTGCACGAGACAGCGATCCTCGCCACCATCGCCGAGATACAGTTCGGTAATGACGAGACTGATTCCCGGGCTGTCGACGACCGACAGAGCGTCGGCCGCGCCGGCGGTCGAGACGACGGTGTAGCCTTCACGCTCCAGCGTGTCGCGAAGAGCGGAGCGAGAGTCGTCATCGGGTTCGACGATGAGCACGGTGCGCGTAGGATTCCGGAGCATGGCGCCTCACAGAGGAGGGAAGCTGGACCGGTTGGCTCTCGAATCCAACGGGCTGGGGAAGGCCGGGAGACTCGGGGGGGGTGGCCGCACAGGCCACTCACCAGCGTCTGTAATATACCCCGGTGTACGAAACCGCGCTGAACCGAAGCCCGTCGTCTTCGCGATCGCCCCATGAGCCCCTCCCGGTGTCACCGCAGCGCGGCGTCACGCCTGAGCGACGGGCACGACGACAGCCCGGAATCTGTTGTGAGACTATTCTAAAGTTGCGCGAAGGGCCCCGCCGTGCTATCCTTCGAGGACGCGAGACACGCACGATTGGCGTGGACAAGTTCCGCACACCTGGGGCCTGCCGAATTGCACGCAGGCCCTTTTTGCGTTCATCTCTTTCGAGGAACCGCATGAAGGAAGAAGCCATCGAGCTCGAAGGTGTCGTCTCCGAAGTGTTGCCCAGCGCGATGTTCCGCGTGGATCTCGAGAACGGCCACAAGCTGCTCGCGACCGCCGCCGGGAAGATGCGAAAGTTTCGCATTCGCATTCTGGCGGGCGATCGGGTGACCGTCGCCGTGTCGCCCTACGATCTCGCGCGAGGGCGCATCACCTTCCGCCACAAGACGTGACCGCCACCGCCAGGTGGCGTTGCCCGTTCCGGACAGCGCCCGATCGAGCGACGTCGCCGCGCTGATCGACGCGGGAGATGTGTGAACGCCCGGAGATCCTCGTTCCAGAAGCTCGTATGGATGCCTCCGAAGATTGCGTTACACTACTGCGCTATTTGTGAGCCGCACATTGTTCGACGCGTCCGAGATCGCCTTGCTCACCACGAGCACGGTCCCGGCAAAAAGCAGGGTGTCGAATACGAAGTTGATCGCCGTCACGCGCTGTTGGACGTTCCCGGCAAGGAAGAACTGGGGCACATAGAGCGCGAGCGTGAGCAGCATCATGAGCAACCCGCACAACGCGGCTGCGGCGCTTGCGTATCTCCGGGCGAACATCACGAAACCGCATGCGATGAGCAGGAGTCCGGTCGCGTACGCGAGCAGTCGCGGGAGCGGAACCCATGCCGCGGTGACGACGGGGCTGGGGACGCCCGGTGTGTACTGCGGATGGATGACGTGCTGAATGCCATAGAAGACGAGAACGATCGCGGTCCAGATTCCCGCGATCAGCGCAAGCGTTCGCCACGACTGTGACGATCCGCCTCTCGATTCACTGGCAAACAGCGCCAACGCCCCGATCGCGAACGTGGTCTGCCGCGCCGCCAGAATCCAGCCGAGGGGACTCGCAGGACGTGCGATCGCCGCCGGGAGATCCATCAAAAGAACGAACAGCCCGAACATGACCGCGAGACCGATCGTCGACCACCGGATGTAACGCCGGGCGACGAAACTCGACGCGGCCGCGAGGTGAGCGACGCCGACGAAGTAGGCGATGAACAGGGGCGCCGGTAGCCACTTCGGGACGAGCGCCGCGAGACTCGCTGCCGCTGTAAAATGCTCGCCCGCAAAGGCAGCCAGCGCCGCCGCGACGAAGGTCGGACCGAGTGCGACGAGTCCGAATGCGTCGCGCGGCGCGCCCGCGCGGAAGTCTCGCCGATAGGTGACCAGTCCGGCGGCGAGAAAGGAAAGCCCCAACAGCGTTGGCCAGAATACAGCTGGAGTCATGGCACGCCTCGCGACGCTGAAATAGATACGCCGAGGCGTGCTCGAGATCAAGGAATCACTCCGCGGACTCACTCAGATTCGAGACGCGGCGATCGTTCGTCGGTTCAGATCTTGTAACGACTCGTCCCAATCCACGGCGGCGATTCAAGCATACTCAGGGCGCGAGATTCACGAGCGCCTGATGACGCTCGAGCTCCGCGGGAACTGACACGTGGTCGTGCACGATCAACCAGACACCGTCGATTCGCGGCGAAGACGTTCTCCCATGCTCGGCGTTTCTCGTCTACTCCGGCGTATCGCAGCGGTCCATCGATATCGAAGGACACGGTGTTCGGCGCATAAGAGGACATCACGCGGTCGATGTCCTTCGCACCAACCGCCTCCGCCCAGTCCTCGACACGCTGCCGAATGTACGCGTCCGTCACTGCCGCTCGCTGTTGAGGGGGTCGCTGAAATTCTCGGACGATCGCCTCTGAACGCTGCGAACGTCACGCTAGCCATCAAGACCGGCTGAGCTGGCCCGGGTCATGCGCGTGTCTGCGCCGATGCCCAAACGTCACTCCCAAGAACGCAGCGGCGCCGACCATGCCTCCGACGCCGCGTTACCGTTCGATGCTGCCGCGGGCCGCCGCGAACCGACGTCCGGCGCAATCGCCAATGAGACCGGCGAGCTCCACCGCCTGGCGGTAGAAGGCGTTCAGGACTACGCAATTTTCGCCCTGGATCCTCGGGGCTACATCCTGAGCTGGAACGCCGGCGCCGAACGCTTCAATGGGTACACCGCCGACGAGATCATCGGCAAGCACTTTTCCATCTTTTTTCCGGAAGAGCGCATCGCCAAGGGGTTTCCCGAGTTCGAGCTGCGAGAAGCGGCACGCACAGGTCGCTTCGAGGACGAAGGGTGGCGGCTGAGAAAAGACGGCACTCGGTTCTGGGCGGACGTCGTCATTACCGCTCTGCGCGACGCCGGCGGAACGCTGGTCGGTTTCGCGAAGGTGACTCGCGACTTGAGCGAGCGCCGCGCCGCGGAGGAGGCACTTCGCCTCAGTGAGGAACGCTTCCGCCTCCTGGTCCAGAGCGTCCGCGACTACGCCATCTTCATGCTCGACCCCGAGGGGCACATCGCGACCTGGAACGAGGGCGCCGAACGCATCAAGGGCTACCGAGCCGACGAGATCATCGGCCGGCATTTTTCCATCTTCTATCCACCCGAGCGCGTCGCCGAAGGATTCCCTGACCATGAGCTCGAGGTCGCTGCGCGCGTCGGTCAGTTCGAGGACGAGGACTGGCGCGTGCGCAAGGACGGGACGCGGTTTTGGGCGAACGTCCTCATCACGGCCATTCGCAACTCCGAGGGAAAGCTGATCGGTTTCGCGAAGGTCACGCGCGACCTCACGGAGCGCCGCGAGGCCGAGCAACGGGCCATCGAGAATGCGAGCCGCGGTGCGGCGCAAGAGGCCGCGCGGCGGGCGGCCGACCGTGCGAAGGAACGCGCCGAGCGACTGCAAGCGCTGACGTCATCGCTCTCGGCGGCGCACACGATCCCGGAAGTCGTTCACGTCGTGTTCGACGAGGCTCTTCCCCAGATGCAAATCGACGCCGGCGCGCTCGTGCTGGTCGACGACTCCGGCGAGGATATCGAATTGCTCGAAAGCCGGGGCTACGATGTGCCTGCCGACGTGCCACGCCGAATGCCCCTCTCGACCGACGTTCCCGTGACGGAAGCGATTCGCGCACTGCACAGCGTCCACTACACCCGGACTCAACGGGATGCGCGGTTCCCGGCGATCGCGAAGCTGCTGCGACTGTTCGAGGCGACCGTCGCGTTTCCGCTCATCGCACGAGGTCGAAGTATCGGAGGGCTGTCGCTCCACCGCCGCGCCGGCGATGTCTCGGCCGACGATCTCGATTTCATGCAAGCCTTCGCCCAGCAGTGCGCGCTGGCCGTGGAGCGCGCGCAGCTCTATGAGCGCGAGCAGGAGGCGCGACGAGAGGCGGAAGAAGCGCGGACGCGCGCCGACGAAGCCAATCGCGCCAAATCGGAATTCCTGGCGGCCATGTCGCACGAGCTGCGCACGCCGCTCAACGCCATCGGCGGCTACGCCGAGCTGCTGCTGCTCGGAATCAGCGGACCGATCACGCCCGAGCAGAAAGAACAGATCGCGCGCATTCGCCGCAGCCAGCAGCGCCTGCTCGCGATCATCAATGATCTCCTCAACCTCGCGCGCGTCGAAGCTGGCCACATCGCGTACGCTTTCAGCGCGGTCCCCATGGCCGACATCATGGATGCCGTCGCCCAGATGATCAGCCCGCAGGCGACAGCCAAGGGCCAGCGCTTCGACGTCCATAGCTGCTCCAACGGCGCCATCGTGTGGGCCGATCGCACGAAGACGGAGCAAATTCTGCTGAACCTCCTTTCCAATGCGGTAAAGTTCACGGCGGAGGGCGGATCGATCACGTTCGCCTGCGAGCCGCATCCTGATCGTATCGCGGTGAGCGTCCGCGACACGGGCGTCGGAATGCCCGAGGATCAGCTCGCACGGATCTTCGAGCCGTTCGTCCAGTTAGGGCGCACGTTGTCGTCGAGCAACGAGGGGGCCGGGCTCGGTCTCGCCATCAGCCGCGATCTCGCTCGAGGCATGCACGGCGACATTGTCGTGGAAAGCGCCGTGGGACAGGGCTCCACGTTCACGCTCGCGCTTCCGCGTGCCGAGACCAACAACGAGAGGACTGTCAGCGCCGCGCTCGCGTAGCCCGACCATCGAACACCGTGAGCCAAGGAGCCCGATTTCGCGGCACAACGAGTGTCTGGGTCGTGCGTCCAGCGACTAGCTTGCCCGGCTCGCCGCGCCGCTCCAAACGCCGCACACCAAGATGATCGCGCCGACGATGATAGAGTTCAGCGTCCAGGGCCGGCTATCCGTGTACCGAAGGACCCATGGTGAGACAATGAACCACGCCCCGATCAGCGCGCTCACCCAGTTGGCTCGCGGGCGCATGGCATCGCCATAGACCATCGACGAAAGCACGATGACGACCACACCGAGTACGCTGCCGCTGATGCGCCCGGCAGCGGTGTGCGCGGCCATGAACGATGCGATGAGCATATAGGCGCCCGCGAAAAAGTTCACGCCAGTCGCAAACTTGATTCGATGCTCGTGCGCGGGCGGGAACGGCGGCCGATGCGTGGCGCTCGTCATAGCGGACTCCCTGCAATGCGGGTCTCCACGCGGCGAAAAACGTGCCCCGTCGCCGGCGATGACTTGCGTGGGGCCTTCGGCGCGTTGCACAGCCCTTCGAGCAACACTCATGCGTCCCTCAACAATGCCTCTTGAATCGACCCAAGGCATCGCTCCTCCGAGCGCTCTGATATGCGTCGCCACGTCGAGCGCTGACATGGCTACGGCCGCAGCAAGCTTGACTTCGGAAGACCCAGCGCCTCTCGCGTCCAGAATACGATCGCGGCACAAGCCGGACCCCAACGCGCGAGCTCCGGCGGCATCCTCGCCCCATTCGTATAGATCTCGACTCCCCCAATCTCGTCCGGGTGGATGAGCCAATCCATCGCGGCCTCGCCAGGGATCGCTGGTACCGGCTGCGCCGGAAATCCATCGAAAAGGATCAATGGCTTGCATGGGCGGTCCTGCGTAGTGACTTCGATGTACGGAAAGCCGTTTCGGTCGTAGGTGAACCGCAGACCATCGCGGGCTCGCAGCAGGCGGGTTGTCTTGTCGGGATTCTCACGTTCGACATCCGCGGCCGAAATGAACTGTCCGACGCCGGCCGCCCGCCGGCGCTCGAATCCCGACGGATCGCGCGTAGCCGTTATCCGGACGGTGTCGAGCGACGTCTCGAGCGACGCGAGCACGATCGTGTCGGTCGGCACACGGCCCGGATCGACGTCCACGGTGCGACGCTGCGGCTGGTATCCGATCGCCTGGATCTCGAGCGTTTGCGTTCCGCCGGCAATCGAATCGACAGTCACCACACCGGCGTCATTCGTTCGCAGGGTCCCGCGACCGAGAAGCCTGACCCGCGCGTTCGGAACCGCGCGCCCGCTCGGATCACGCACGAGCACACGATAGCGCGCGTTCCCCGCTGCTATCGGGAACACGTTGGCGCCGTTCGAATCAGGTTCGAGGTCGATCGATCCCCCGGATGGAAAAGCAGCGGGGTCGAGACTGATGTCGAGACGCGTGGGTGCGCCCTCCGGCGTCAGCGGGACGGCGCCGGATGTGGCGCCGGCGTGTTCAGCCCACGACAGGAGCGTCCCGTCCCCGGGAATACCGCAGCTGACGTACCATCCGTCGTAGGTCGTTCGCGCGATGCGCGTTTCCACCGAACGTGCGAACGTTCCGCGGAACAACGTCAGGGTGACCCACTTCACGACCACGACCGCCGAATCGATGCCGCGTCGTGTTCCCGCATCCCGGACGATTCCGACCAGCGCGACATCGTCGACCCTCGCCGTGTCACCGCACAGCATGCGTGTTACGGTGCGCCGTGACGGAGTCGCCAGCTCTGCGACGACGACTGCTTTGGGTGGCACCTCCAGCCGGCGTACGGGCAACGACACGCGCAGCGAGTCGAATCGCCGGTGTGCGACCTCGGCGCGCCACGTACCGCTCGCCAACGAGACCACGAACACGCCATTCGTGTCGGTGGTGGCGAACACCGTCTCCGCCGCGATCAGTGTGACTCGCGCGCCGCGCAAGGGCGCGAGCGTCAGCGAGTCGAAGACGGTACCACGCAGCGTGACGATGCGTGGAGGCGTGTCGGGGCGGACCGAATGGACAACGCACGCCGTGAGCGACAACCCCGCGGTGGCGATGAGCCACGCGGCGCCGCGCTCGAGCCAAGCGTTCATTCCTCGCGCAGCGCGACGGTCGGGTCCACGCGCGTCGCACGCAGCGCCGGGATGTACGTCGCGAGCATCGCGGTCGCGATCAGGAGGACCGGTACGATCGAAAACGTCAGCACGTCGGTGGTGCTGACGCCAAACAGCAGGCTCGCCATCACGCGCGTCAGGGCCACGGCACCGAGCAGCCCCGCGACGACTCCCACACCGGCGAGCTCCAGTCCCCGTCGCAACACCATCAACAGAATGCCGCTCCGATCGGCGCCCAGTGCCATGCGCACGCCGATGTCGTGCGAGCCCTGCGCCACGAGGTGCGACATCACGCCGTAGACGCCGACGACGGCGAGCACCAGCGCAAACGCGGCAAACACCCCGAGCATCGTCGTCGCGAATCGTTGGCGGGCCATCGAGCCGCTCATTCGCTCGGACATCGTTTGAACGTCGAACACCGTGAGCGACGGATCCAGCTCGTGCATCTTCTTCACCATCGCTCGAGCCACGGTGACGGGGTCGCCCGTCGTTCTCGCTACTTGATAGCCCGCGTTCGGCGACGGTCGGTAGACGACGATCCGCCCGTCGACGTCGAGCCCATACTGCTTCACGGTGCCAACGACGCCGACGATCCGGAGCTTTCTGGCCGGGTCGAACCACACATGCTTGTCGATCGCGCTACTGCCCGGCCAGAAACGTTGCGCGAACTTGTTGTCGATGACGACGACGGGTTCTGCATTCTGCGGCAGGTCGGCATCGTTGAAAAATCGCCCGGCGATGAGCGGAATCTTCATCGTGCTGAAGTATTTCGTCGTCACACCTCGCTGATCGACTTGCAGCTCCTGCCCCGGCTCGGGCGTCCATCCTTCGACGTTGATGGTGCCCCACCCGACCGACGACGTGAACGGAAGCGCTGACACCGAGCCTCGCTCTTTCACGCCGGGGACGCTCGCCAGCTGGTCTCCGAACGTGGCATAGTACGCGACGGCGGCGTCGCGATTCTCGAACTGACGCGCCGATGCCCCCAGCCGCATCGACACGACGCCGTCGGGATCAAACCCCGGAGAGACGCTCTGCAACCGCACGAAGCTGCGAATGAGCAGCCCGGCGCCAACGAGCAACACCATCGAGATCGCCATTTCTCCCACGACCAGGAGGCCTCGCAGACGACGGCGCGAGCCGCCCAACCCTCCGTCGCCTTGGGCATTCCTGCCGCCCGCTTTGAGCGTCGAGTTGAGATCGACGCGCGCTGCCCGCACCGCGGGCGCCAGACCGAAGAGGATGCCCGTGAGGATCGACACGGCGAACGTGAACGCGAGCACGCGTCCGTCGAGACTGATCGCATCGAGGCGCGGAATGTTGCCGGGATTGATGGCGCGAATGGCACCGAGGGCGAGCGCGGCAACGAGCAGTCCGGCCACACCACCCATCAGACCGAGCAGCGCCGTTTCGGTGAGGAGTTGGCGCACGAGCCGCTGCCAACGTGCTCCGAGTGCGACGCGAACGGCGATTTCCTTTTGGCGCGCGGTCGCGCGAGTGAGCAACAGGTTCGCGACGTTCGCGCACGCGATGAGCAGCACGAGCGTCACGGAGCCCATCACCACCAGCACCGCGCGTCGCACATTGCCCACAACGGATTCGACCAGCGGCACGACGTCGATCGTGAAGGTTCGATCGCGCTTGTCCTTCTGCCGAATCCGGGCGGCGATGGCGGCGACGTCGGCGTGCGCCTGCGCCATCGTCACGCCCTGTTTCAGCCGCGCCATGAGGTTGTAGTTCTCGTCGCCCCGGCGATTCACGGCATCGGCGCCGAGCGGGAGAGGCAGAAACAGATCCATCTGCTGCGTGCTCGCGACCGTCGGCATGATCTCGGCGTTCAACAAGAAGTTGGCGTCGAGGACGCCGACGACCTCGAATTGATGGACAGTATCCCGTTGATTCGAGAACCCGTTGAGGACGATCGTCTTGCCGACGATGTTGGGATCTCCGTTGAACGCGCGCTTCCAAAACGCGTTGCTGAGCACGACGACGGGAGCTTTGCCCGGCACGTCTTCGTCGGGCAGCAGAAGCCGGCCATGGATGGTCTTCGCGCCGAGGAGATGGAAGAGGCTCGAGGACGTCAGGAGCGCCTCGACGCGCTGCGGTTCGGCAAACGGCGTTGCTCCGCCGCGGCCGATCAACGTTCCGGTGCGACCCTGCGAGATCGAGAGCTCGGCGAACGATCGATTCTCGTTCTTGACGTCGATGAATTGCCCGGGTGACGGCCAATCCTGCGGGATGTTGATGCCTGGAGATCGGAGCCACAGCACGGCCAATCGATCGGGATCCGGATATGGGAGGGGCTTGAGCAGGAGCGCGTTGACGACGCTGAACACCGCCGTGTTCGCTCCGATGCCGATCGCCAACGACGCCACGATCACGATGGTCAGGCCAGCCGTTCGCCTGAATGTGCGCAGGGCATATCGGATGTCTTGAAGGAAATCGGTCATCGGCCACTCGATGTATGGGTCAACGTCACTGATTCAACATACGGCGGAACCCATGACGCGCTACATGTCGGCGCCTCGTGCGACGTCGGTCGTGGAGGCCGCTGGGAGGGGCGAACTGCCCCGGTGCTGCGGCCCACGCGAACACGCACCATCGGGGGCGCGGCGAAGCAACGTGCTGGCGTGACGGACGGTATCGCTGCAGACTCAACGCCGGATCACTTCATCCGAACGGCAGCCTCGATGCCCGAAGAACGACCAACCCTCGTCTCGATCGCGTTTGGTGCGGTTACCGGAACGCTGCTCGCGATGTTGATCCGCCCGATCATCGACCTCGTGCCCGGGACCCTGTTCGAAGAGTTTTTTACGCGCATCGCCGAAGCGATCATCACCGTCGCATTCGCGGTGATCGGCGGATATGCCGCCCATCGCACGGGGCGCCTGGATCACCTGCTCGCGAAGTACCTCCTTCGCGCGGCGACGATCGTATCGATCGCGTTCAGCGTGAGTCTGTGGCTTCGAGCCGCGAGGCCAATGACTCTCGGCGTCGCAGGCGCTCTCGTGGCGACGACGGTGGAGTGTTGGCTCCTGCTCTTCTATTGCGGTGCCATTGTCCGGACCGGACTGTTCGGCATCGCTCCCAGCCAGGAGAAAGAGTACCTCGAGAAACGAGAGGCGGACGCGCAGGAGATCGCGATGGCGGCGATCGCCGAAGGCGATCCGGGAATTGCGGCGGGACTCTTTGGCTTGAACGCAGCAGGCGCGGTGGGGGCCGCGTGGGTCGCGGGGTGTCTGTTCGCGATCGTGACGACCTTTCATATCGCGGCAGTCTTCACGGTGGCTGCCGTAGACGCGCATGTCCTGTTCCGACTATCAGCGATCTGGTCGGTGCTCGCCGGCGCCATCATCGCACTCGCCTCGACGTCCCTGGGCACGTGGAGCATGAAGCTCGGAGAGCGATTTGCCGACAGCGTTCCGATCGGCGAGAAGTACAAGGGCATCCTCCCCGTGCGCGACACGACCGACTGATAGCGACGCGCGACGGGACCATGCACGACGGTGATCGGTCTCAGCCTGCCCTACTGGTGTCGCAACGCGATCAGAGGATCGATCCGGCTCGCCCGTCTGGCCGGTAGGTAGGCCGCGAGCGCCGCGACGCTCAAGAGGATGCAGGGCACCGCGATGAACACGAGCCCGTCATTCGCGCCGGCGTCGTATACGATGCTGCGAACCACCTTGTCGAGCCAGAGCGATCCCACGATGCCGACGAGCGCTCCGGCACCGATGACCCACAGGGCCTGACGCATCATGACGCCGACGACAGAGGCCGGACGAGCACCGAGTGCGATGCGAATGCCCATCTCTCGCGTACGCTGGGCGGTGGCATACGCGACAACGCCGTACACGCCGACGCACGCGAGGACCAACGCGAGAACCGCGAACAGGCCGAGCAGCATCGCCGGGTATCGATGAGGCGCCAGCGCGCCGTCGATCAATTCGTCCATCGACGCAACGCTCGCGACGGACCGTGGCCCCACCGCCGCACCCACGGTGCGTCGAATGGCAGCGCGCAAACCCGCCTCTCCGCCCGCGGCGCGCACAACCAGCGTCATTCGAGAGCCGTCGGGAGTTTGGGAAAACGGTATGTACAGCATCGGCTGCAACGTCGGCTCGAGCTGTCGCTGGATCGTATTCCCAACGACACCGACGACCTCGAACGGCGTATGCGAGTCCTGGATCGTGAGCCGAGCCCCAACTGCACTCCGATCCGGAAGGAATTGGCGGGCGAAGGCGTCGTTGACGATGACCGTGGCGCGCCCATCCACATCATCCTCCTCGCCGAAATACCGGCCTTTCAACAGCGGCACGCGCATCGTATGGAAATAGGGACCCGCCACGCGGACGAAGCTCACCGTGAACGGACGGGCCGGGCTTGGCCGTCCCACGATCGCGAAGTTCGCCGTCCATTGGCTGTTGATCAGAGGCGGCACCTGTGTGGCACCGACCGATTCCACCCCGGGCAGGGACGCCGCCGCGCGCATGGCTTCCTCGAGCGCGGTCAGCCGCCGCTTCGCCTCCATGCCGGCGGGAGGAGTAACGCTCATCGTGAGCACTTGTTGCGGAGCGAACCCGAGCTGAAGGTGACTGAGTGCCCAATAGCTCTCGAAGGCGAGTACACCTCCGGTGAGCAGGATTACGGCGAGCGCGATTTCCACCGACATCAGTCCATGTCGGATGCGTCGCGCGCGCGCGCCACCGGTCGCGGTGCGGTCGCCTTGATCCAGGCTCTGCCGCGCGGAAACCCGCACGGCGGCCATGACCGGCGCGCAGCCGGAAGCCAGTGCCGCCAGAATGCAGATCACGGCGGTGAAGACCACGGCCGTCGTGTCGATGCTCACGCTTTCCAATCGCGGCAGCACGTGCGGAGCGACAAGGCGTAGCAGTCGGAGCATCCAGTACGCCAGTGCTAGCCCGCACGCGCCCCCCACGAGCGAGAACGTGAGATTTTCCGCGAGCAGTTGACGAGCCAGATGAGAGCGACTCGCGCCGAGCGCCAGGCGGAGCGCGAACTCGTGCCGCCGCATGGCCCCGCGCGCGAGCAACAGGTTCGCGATGTTCGCGCAGCCAATCAACAGAACCAATCCGACTGCGCCGAACAGCATCAGCAGAGCCGGGCGCGAGTTGCGAAGGACACGATCCTTGAGCGGCACGATAGCGGCGCCGAACCCCTCATTCGTAACCGGGTAGGACGAGGCGAGGTTCGCGGCGAGAGCCGACATCTCCGCACGGGCCTGGTCGATCGTCACTCCCGGGGCGAGTTTCCCAATGACGGACAAGAAGCGTGAGCCGCGCCTGCTCGCAGTGCCCGTTTCGCCCCAACGGTCCAGCGCCATCCCGAACGGTAGCCAGAGCCCGGGTGCGCCCAGGCCTGGCAGGTCGATATTGGGCATCACGCCAACGACGGTGCAGGCACGATCGTCAACGGACAACGGCCTGCCGATCAGCCCCTGATCGCTCCCGAAGCGTGTCACCCAGACCTGGCGGCTGAGAACTACCACGCACTGAGCGCCCATCCTGTCATCCTCGTCGACGAAGCCGCGTCCGAGGAGTGGGTTGGCGCCGAGGATGGTAAAGAGGGGCGCGGAGGCCGCTGCGCCCTGCACGACATCTTGGCCCGACGGGTCCGCGAGCATCACTGCGCGCCCCTGGATCGCCGCCATCGGCCGCACTCCCTTGCTCTGCGCGCTCCAATCCTGGAAGTCCGGTACCGAAACGGGTGCTTCGGACCAACCGCGGCGGGAGTTGCTTTCGGCCAAGCTCACGATCCGGTCCGCATCCGCGAAGGGCAACGGACGGAGCAAGATCCCGTTCACCAAGCTGAACATCGCGGAGTTGATGCCAATACCGAGAGCGAGCGTGCCGATCACCGCGAACGCGAATCGTGGATCCGCGCGCAGCATCCGAAGCGCCCGCCACGTGAACTGGCGCAACTCCACGAGAGTCGGTCGCATTGACATACCTCCTGGACGTGAGTGTCGTCACCCGACGGCGAGCGATTCGCGATCGTTCGGCGTCGATGACCCGCTCTGTGACATTGAAGCCGATCGCGGCGCTCCCGTCGGTGTCACGGACGTTCCCGATGTGAGCGTCGGGATTCGCAATTTCTCAGATCGGCCAGATGCACGACAGGCCATGGGTTGTCGTCTAGGCGAACGGTTGTCCATTGAAGAGGATCTGAGTCACTCGAGGATTGGACTCCAATTCGGGAAGTTCGACTTTCTCGAATACGGTATTTGCGTACGAACCCGTCGAGTATCTGTGTCGAAAGGCGCTCGGCGGCTCGTTTCGGACAAACCGCGTCGGCCCAAATACATTGACCGTTCCTTGGGCGGCTCGCGCGAGTCGCCAAGACAACTCCCACCACACTTCCTCGATGTGGTTCCAGGGGCTGCCTCCCTTGGTGAGCTCGGACCACAGTCCTCTTCCCACCGGCGTCTGATCCAGGAGCTCATTCAGTCGCGTGAAGCCTGGATTCGACTGGACAAATCGCTCAGCGAGGCGAGCGCCGAAGTCGTCCGCGTAGAAGACCGCGCGATCCTTCTCCGGATTCAATGGCACGACGGACGCTAGCTTCAGCAGCGAAGGGTTGGTCGTGAAACGCTTCCGTGTGATTGGATTGCCGGCCATGTCAGCTCCCAAATGATGTGACTTCGGTGATACATGCGCTGGCTAGCCTCGAGAGGCGCCGCCGCCGACACGGGAGAACCTACGAATGAACCGCCGGTGCGCGCAAACGGGCCGCAGGCGAGACGTCAGCCGGCGCAGTGAGAGGTTAGAGTTCTCGACATCTCCTTGCAACGAGGGGCAACTCGATGGGCGACTTTGTCAGGCAGTTCGCGTCGGCGATACAGGACCTGTGGAAGCGGCCCTGGTTCAAGGGCGTCGTCACGGTCCTTGGCGTATCGTCCCTGTCGGCCGTCTTCAAGACGTGGGCGACCGTCACGACCTTCGTGCAAACGCACGCTTCCGATCCTGGTGCAGGAATCGTGATCGGCGTGGGCTATTTCGCGCTGGTCGGCGTAGCGATCATGGGTGGCGCGACGTTGCTCACGTTGCGTGAGACGAACAGGCTTCAGAAAGCCGCCTTCCTCGCTCCCGCTCGCCGGATCGCCACACAAGCTCGAAACGTGCCGATGGTGTACAAGTCCGTGAGCATCGAGATACGGATCAGCGACTCGTTCGACGTCATCCACACCTCGAGACGCGAAATCGGAGCGCATACCAGCCCGATCTTCGCCTTCAACGCCACGGCGCGATCGCCAAACCAGCGGGCTTCCCTGCGCGACATCGAGTTCACGGTCGTCAACGCGGACAATCCGAACGATCAAGTCGCCTGGATTCCGTCCGAGGACAACCCAAACTCCAAGGAATTCGTCATTGTTCCTTTGACGCCGATTCTGCCGGCCAGCGGGACCGGCGGGTCGACCACGGCGGGCGACGTTTTGGGTGTAAGATTCGTCCATTGGGAACGGACGCGACGCAAGGAGGCCCGATGACCGATACCACGATCTCGATCTGACAGTCGCCAGCTCTTCAGCAAGAGCCGGCTGAACGAGTCAGAGAAGCGCAGGAAGGGCGGAGTGCGATGGCACTCCGCCCTTTCTGTGCTACCCAGCGAAAGAAGAAGTTCAGGATGGATCTCTTCGGCACCACTGGCCGAATGCTGAATCGCTAGGCTTTTCGATCCAGACACCCGGTGAACATGGGATTGGTCTTCTCGGCATCCGGCACCGGGAACGCCACCTCCGTTCCATAGTTCCCCGTCTTGACGAACTTCCCAGTTGGGAACACCGCGTCCTGCGCGCGCGCATACTGGCGAACGAGACGACGCAAATCGTCCATTCGAACGCCGCGGCCGAATTGCCAGAACGCTTTCTCGCGGAACAGGACGTTCGCGGCCGCGTCCTTCGTCGTCGGGCTCACCGACAACGCGGCCATCGGATCCACGACGAACGCGCCGATCGTTGGCGGGGTCGTCCGGAGCGTGTTGAGAATCGTCATCATGCCGGTGTAGTCACCGGCCTGCAGTTTGGCCTCAGCCTCGATGAGCCGCGCATCGAGGCCGGTGGCCACCGGAAGCGGATCGTCGCGGCCGGCCAGACGATCCGTCCACACGAAAATCGTTTGGTTGTCCTCTCCAGCCTTGCCCGTGTTGTTCACCGGCACTCGCGGGTCGTTGAGCGACGCGAACGGAATCGCGTTGACCACTGGGCCACTCGTGTCGATGCTATCGCCGAGCGAATAGCGCTGGATGCTCGGCCCGAGGACCCACCACTGATTGTCGCTGCTCGTGTTGGAGTACGTCAGATCGTACTCGAACGACGTCGGAATCGCGCTCACGGCCGCCGCCGCCGCCGAGAACTGGCCCAGGTCGACCTGGGCTCGTGCTTTCTCGATCATCGCCGCGTTTCGAACGGCCTTGCTCGCCGCATCGGCCGCCGAGCCAAGATACGTCAGCGCGGTGTCGAATCGAGCGATCGCCGTGGTGAACACCGCGGCCGTGGTGAGCGGCTCAGTGTACACCGGGCTGCCGTCCACCGTCTCACCAAGCGGAATGCCGTTGCAGAACTCCTGGCCCAGGGTGAGCTCGAGAACACCCATGTCCAGGTACATCTCGGCAATCTTGGTCGTCGCGGTCGGCTCGTACGTGAGGAGCGCGTTGGCCGCGGTGCGCGCGTAGCCGCGGCCCTGCTGGATCGCGTTCCAGATCCCGGTGACGAGGGCATCGTTGTCTTGCAGGTTGCGCTGATCGGCGTCGTTGCGCTGCGAGAACGTATCCGCGGACTTGAACTCGTCGGTGAACAACCCGGCCCAGTTCCAGGCGGCGTCCGAGAACCCGTTGAGCGCGCGCTTCATCCGGCTCAGCGCGCCGACGTAGAGCGCCTCCGCGCCAGTCGCGCTTTGAATGTCGCCCGGGGAGATCACGCCGGGTTGCTGCGGCTCGAGCAGCTCCTTCTTGGGATCGCATGCCGTCGCGATCAGCGGAAGCGCGGTCACGGCGGACACGGCCGCCCAGAGCGTCGCCTTTGTGAGTTTCATCATGAGGATTCGCCTCGTGCGGTCAGTAGTGGAGATTCAGGCGCACGAGGAAGTACGTGCGCGGCGCCGTCGTCGAGAAATCGGTCTGCACGTCACCCGTGCCATAGTTCGACTCGGGGTCGATGCCGGTGTAGGCCGTCCAGGTGTGCAGGTTGCGGCCGGCCACGAGCAGGCTCACGTCGTGCGCGCGCAGGGACGTCGCCACGCGCGTCGGCAGCGTGATCGTGGCCGACACCTCGCGCAGCTTCCAGAACTGTCCGTTCTCGAGGAACCCGGCATTGCTCGACGGGTTCTTGTACCGCAGCGCGACGATGCGCGCTTGCTTGTCGAGCGAGACATTGGTGTGGGTCTCGTCATAACAGGTGAGGAACTGCTGGCAGTAGAAGCTCACCGTGTTGTTGAACAGGATGAAGCCGCCCTTGTAATCGACCAGCGCCTGCAGATGCAGCTTCCGGCCGAACAGATCGATGCCGTTCTGGATGGACACGATGTCGCGCGGCTGCGAGTACCCCAGGTACTCGAAGTGATCGGCGACGGAGACCTCGTCCGGCGTGATGAAGCCGTTCTGATCGGCGTCGGCGAACGTATACGGGCGGGAGAAGACGCCGAGCACCGGCAACCCGACGGAGTCGCGGGTGGTCCCGGTGAAGATCGTTGGATTCGGATTCCCAGTCGCGTCGACGCCGAGCGAAGCGATCTTGTTGGTGTTGTGGGAGGCGCCGACGACGATGTCCCAGCCGAACGACCGGCGGTCGAGGATCGTGGCGGTCACGGTCGCCTCGACTCCGCTGTTCTCCACCGATCCGAGATTGCGGGTGAGCGTCAGACTGGACGCTCCGGACGACGCCGCGATCGGTTGAGCGATCAGCGCGTCGTGCGTCTTTTTGCGATAGTACGTGAAGTCGAAGTTCGCCCGGTTGTTCAAGAACCGTGACTCAAAGCCACCCTCGAACTCCGCCGACTTTTCCGGCTTGAGATCGGGATTGCCCAACGCGTTGGCGATGAGACCGGGGGTATCGGTGCCCGACGTCGCGCCCGGCGTCGTGATGTTCAGATTGTTCGTCTGGGCGCCGAACGTCTGAAGAGCCGTCGTGGCGCCCGGTTGCACACCCGATGCGCCGTACGCAAGGCGAAGGCGGAGTTGGTTGAGGAGATCGAAGTGCGGGAAGAAGCCCTCGTCCGAGATGATCCACGACAGGCTCGCTTTCGGATAGACGACCCGCTGGAAGTTGGTGCCGAATGCGCTGTTCTGGTCGGTGCGCGCCGCCACCGTCAAGAACATGCGATCGCGAATTGCCGCTTCCTCCTCGACGTAGAGACCGAGCGTCTTGTTCACCGTCTGGAACTGCGACGACGCGCTCTGGATCGCGGCCTGTCCGACCGTCTGCGCTCCCGGCGGCAATTGATCGCCGCTGGCGCTGACGAAATCGCTCTCGAGGTTGTTGTAGTCTGCGCCGACGGTCGTCTTGAGCTGCATGGAACCAATCGGTGCGTACGACGACGTGCTGACGACCTTCGCCGAGAAGTTGCGGTCGTTGGCTTGATTGTCACGCACCAGCCCCTGCCGCAGCGTCCCCGACGCCGGGCACTCGCCGAAATGGCACAGCCGAATGTCGTTGCGTCCCGCGTGGTCGAGACCGACCGTGCCCGAGTTCACCATCCACACGAACGGGCGCCATTGCGCGTCGGCGCTTCCAATGAAGCGCTGCACGCCCTCGCGCGGGGTGTATTGGAAGATCTGCGCTGGGCTATAGACGCCATACCCGTTTCGGTTCTCGCCGAGTGAGCCGACGGGATTGTACGACAGCCCCGACACGGTCGACTTGTACTTGAATCCCGGGTTGTTGTACGCGCTGTAGTACACGCTGTAGATGTTGTTGTCGACCTGTGGCAGCCGCTGGTTCGTGTTCGACCAGCCGGCATTCGCGCTCAAATCGAAGTTCGGGTTGATGCTCGCACTGAGATTCGCGCGGAAGTTCTCGTTCTGAAACGCTTCCGGATGGAGCCAGTCATCCTGAATCGTCGTGCCCATGCTGTCGAGCGTCGCTCGCGCGAACGACGGCATCGTCATGGGACCGGTCTCGTTCCGAACATCGCTACTCACGAAGAACCGGACCGCTTCCGAGCCACCCGACACGTTGGCGCCGAGCTCGTTGGTGCGGCCGGTCCCGAGCGGCGTGGTCTCGGCATCTCGCAGGATATTGACCGACGTCGTGCTGTCCAGCACGCATTGTCCGAGGCCGATCGTCTCGTTGACGCAACGCTTCATCTTCGCCGTCGCCGGATCGTGGCCCCACATGGCGTACGTTCCCGCGTAGTCGTTGCGATCGTCGACGGTGCCGGTCTCACCGAACCACGTCCATCGCGCGCCGCCGGCGTGTCCCTTCTTCGTGGTGATGAGGATGACGCCGTTCGCCGCATCGGTGCCGTACAGCGTCGCGGCGGACGGCCCCTTCACGATCTCGATGTCCTCGATCTCGTTTGCGCTGAGATCGTTGAGATAGCTCGTGCGCGTCCCCGTGAACCCCTGGCTGAAGTTGCCGGTATTCATGCGCACGCCATCGATCACGTAGATCGGATCGTTGTTGAGCGACAGCGAGTTGAGTCCGCGAATCTTCACGATCGGCGTCGATCCCGTCATGGCTCCCGGAAGCACCGCGACGCCTGGCGCCTTCGCCACCAGGAGATCGGACAGATTCGTGACCGGCGCGGCTTCGACCTTCTGGCCGATGTCGCCGAGGGTCGTGACCGCGTTGCCAATCTCCACGCGGCGCTGCTGTCCGATCGCGGTCGTGACGATTTCCTGAAGCTGGACGATGGCCTGCGCCATGGTGAAGTCCAACGTGGCGGCCTGGCCGGCTTGCACCACGAGACTTTTCTTCTGTTCTTGGAAGCCGACGCGCAGCACGCGCACTTCCAGTCTGCCTGGTGGAACGTTGCGCAGGGTGTACCGACCGTCGCTTCCCGAGCTCACGGACAGACTCGTTCCGACGACGGCAATGCGGGCGTCGGAGAGCGCTTCGCCGCTGGTTGCCGCGGAAATTCTGCCGGTGATCGTTGCGCGTTGCGCGTGCGCCGCGATGGGAATCGCGAGGGTGAGGATCGCGCCGAGCGCTCGACGTCGATACCGTGCGCCGCCTACTGCCGGGTGGGTGGCCATGATGTTCCTCATTCGTGTGGGTGGACAGCTCATGGGGGCACATCGATAACTCACCGCTAAATAAATTGGGTCACATAGGGATCGGTAGGTGCTGCCAAGGGACGCCTCGGCCTCATTTGCGGGGGACCCCCCTTTTTTTGTATACAAGCCATGTCGTCAGCTCCGCTCTCGTCGCGCGCCGGTTCGTCGCCGGAAGGGCTGGCGCCCCATCGTTTATCGATGGGGGTTGACAGACGCACGGCCACCGCCGAGTCTTCTTCCCATCGTTCATCGATGGGAAATGCGCGTGCCACGCTCTGACAAGACCGATGAGCTCCTGCCCGGAACACTCGACCTGCTCATTCTTCGCGCGCTGCGCGCCAGTCCCATGCATGGCTATGGCATCGCTGCGCGGTTGCGCGACGTGTCGAAGGACGTGTTGCGCGTGGGTGAGAGCTCCCTCTACCCTGCCCTGCAACGCCTCCTGCTCGACGGCTACGTGAAGGCCGAGTGGGGCGCGTCGGAGAACAATCGACGCGCACGCTTCTATACACTGACCGCCGCCGGCCAGAAGCAGCTCGTCGCGGAACAGAAAGCGTTCGAGCGGATGGTCGGCGCGATCCAGCTCGTGCTGCGGCTCGCCTGATGAGCGGCGGAGCAGTCATGCGCTGGACGCGCCGGTTGGCCTACTGGCTTCACTTCCGCTCGCGCCAGAACGATCTGCGCGAAGAGCTCGCGTTCCATCACCAACAGATCGCGGACGACTTCGTGCGACGCGGTCTCTCAGCCGACGCGGCGAACGCCGCGGCACGACGCGCGCTCGGGAACGATACCTACATGCGCGAGGAGTCGCGCGGCGTGTGGCTCTCACCGCACATCGAGGCACTGATTCAGGATTGGGGCTACGCGTGGCGCGGGCTCCGGCGCTCGCCGGCGTTCTCGCTCGTCGCGGTGATCTCTCTGGGGCTCGGCATCGGCGCGAACACCGCGATCTTCGGCATCATTCACACGATGCTCCTTGCGCGTCTCCCGATCCACGCGCCCGAGCAGCTGGTGCAGCTGCGGCGAAGCTTCGGCGGCGACGGTTGGGACGATCGTCTTTCGCTCGACGAATACAGGGCGCTCGCCACCGGGCCGGTGACACTGGCGATGTTCGGCACGTCGGCGGCGACGCTCCAGATCGGTGAAGGTCGAGAGCTGAGTGGATCGCTCGAAGCAGTCGATGCGCGCTACTTCGACCTGATCGACATTCGCGCCGAGCGCGGGCGGCTCATTGCCGGAAGTGATGAGGAAGCGCCGATCGTCGTCATCACGGACGGCTTCTGGCGCAAGCGCATGAACGCCGATGCGGCGGCGATCGGGAAGACGATCAAGATCGACGGGCACATGATGACGGTCGTCGGGATCGCGCCGCGCGGATTCGCCGGACTTCGATTCCCCGCGATCGCCGACATGTTCGTGCCGTTTCGCGTCGCGTCGGATCTGGGCATCATCCGCGTACGAAACGCGCGGACGCCGATGCTCACCCTCGTGGGCCGGCGTGCGTCGGGTCAACCGATCCAGGCCACGAGCGCGCAGCTCGCGGCGATCTGGAATCGCTGCTGCGCGTCGCAGCAGCTCGCCGCGCTTCCGTCGGCACAAGCGGCGAAACGATCGGCGCTCGAACTGATGGACGTCAGCCGCGGCATTCCGCAGGTGAAGCTGAATCTTCGCGGCCGCTACACCGGCATTCTGCTCGCGCTCATGGCTGGCGTCGGCATCCTGCTGTTGGCCGCCTGCGCGAACGTCGCCAACCTGCTGCTCGCGCGCAGCAGCGCACGCATCGGAGAGCTCGCCGTCCGCCGCGCCCTCGGCGCCTCGCGCACGCGACTCGTCACGCAGCTCGTCATCGAGAGCATTCAACTCTCGCTCGCGGGCGCCGCGGCGGGGATCCTGCTCGCGCACTGGGGAACGACCGCACTCACGCGTATGAACGTCGGCGATCTGTCCGGCATGGTGTCGACCGGCATCGGGCCGGCCGTACTGACGTTCACGATCGCCGTGAGCCTCGTGTCGGGAATCGTGTTCGGCGCGGTGCCGGCAATGCGCGTCCTACGAACGGATCTGCTCACACCGCTCAAGCAGGCGGGGCGGAGGTCGGCGCCAGGACGCCGAGGGATTCTCGACCGCGGACTCGTCGCGCTCCAGATGGCGCTCGCGCTGCTGCTCGTGAGCGGCGGCACGCTGCTCGTTCAGACTTTGCGCAACCTTCAAGGCACCGATCTCGGATTCGAACCGGCCGGGCGTCTTGCCGTCACGGTCGAAACGCGCCGCACCTCGTACGATGCACAGGGGATGACGACGCAGATGGCTGACGAGATGCTTCGGCGCGTGCGCGCCATTCCCGGTGTGCGCTCGGCGGGCTTCGGCTCGCTCGTTCCGGTGTACGGCGGGCGGAGCAGCGCCGACAACGTGAGCGTCCGCGGCGGAACGGCCGTGACTGATGCGTCGACGTGGTTCACGGCCGTGACGCCTGGCTACTTCGCGTCTCTTGGCATGTCGATGCAGGCGGGTCGAGACCTCGGAGCGGCGCGTGCAGGCGCAGGCGTGCGCGAAGTCGTCGTCAACGACGACTTCGCGAAGAAGTTCTTCCCGAATCGCAATCCGATCGGGCAGGTGTTCGAGGATGCCGACGAGGGCGACAGCACGCAGATGGAGAACCGCGTGATCGGCGTCGTCGCGAGCGCGAAGTTCGCCGATCTCCGGGCGCCAACGAGCCCGATGTACTTCGTTCCGGTCGCCGATCACGACTGGCCATACCTCGTGCTCGTCGTGCAGCCGCGAAGCACGGCGACGGCACTCGGGCCGGCCCTCGTGCGTGACATCGCGGGCGTCGCGCCGGGGATCTCGATCGGCGATCCAGTGCTGCTCTCGGCGTCGATCGATGACGCGCTGTCGCGCGAACGCGTTTCGGCAAGGCTGGCGATGTTGTTCGGCGCCGTCGCGCTGTGTCTCGTGGCGGTCGGACTGTATGGCGTCATGCTCTATCAGGTCACCGAGCGCACGACCGAGATTGGAATCCGCATGGCGCTCGGTGCGCCGGCGACGACGGTGCTCGCCATGGTCATGCGGCAGGCGCTCGCGGTGGTTGGCGTCGGACTCGTCGTGGGCGCCCCGCTCTCGATTCTCAGCGGACGAGCGGTATCGTCGCAGCTCTATGGCGTCGCGCCGTACGACATCCAGGCCCTCGCGGTCGCCGCCGGCAGTCTGCTACTCGTGGGGATCGCGGCGACCTTCATTCCCGCGCGTCGCGCGATCGGCGTCGACCCGCTAACTGCGCTGCGAGCGGAGTAACAGATTTCATCACTGGAGCGCGGCGCCCAGACCACGATGGATGTCGATGAGACCCGACACGTTGCCTCCGCGCTCAGAAGGAGCTGAACCTCCGGGAATAGAGAGCGACGTGCTAGTCATCGCCGCAGGGCGCCCGCTACCCGCTCGGCTGGAGACTCGCCGGCGAGATGCTTCTATTCCATTGGAGATCGTGTAGCCGAGCATACACACCGTTCGCCGCGAGAAGCGTCGCATGCGTGCCGCGCTCACACACGCGGCCGTGATCGACCACGAAGATCTGATCCGCCTGCTGCACCGTCGCGAGGCTGTGCGCGATCATGATCGTCGTCTTCCCGCGCATCAGTCGGCGAAGGGCATCGAGGACCAGCGCCTCGGACCCCGCATCCAATCCTGTCGTCGGTTCGTCGAGAATCAGAATCGGGGCGTCGCGAATGAGGGCGCGCGCAATGGCGATTCGCTGCTGCTGTCCGCCAGACAAGGTCACGCCGCGCTCGCCAACCATGGTGTTGTAGCCGTCGGGAAGCTCGCGAATGAACGCATCCGCGTTCGCCAACTCGGCGGCATTGACGATCTCGCCGCGCGTCGCTTCGGGCCGTCCATACGCGATGTTCTGCCACACCGGACCGCGGAAGAGCAGCGTGTCCTGCAACACGAAGCTCATGCGTTCTCGGAGGGATTCCTGATAGAACGAACGCACATCCTCCCCGTCTATCAGAACACGCCCCGAACCCGGATCATAGAAACGCGCGATGAGATTGATGAGCGTCGTCTTCCCGGCCCCGGTCGGTCCGACCACCGCCGCGACCGAGCCGGCCGGGATGGACAGGCTCACGTCGACGAGGGTGGGCCGGTCGGGTTCGTACCCGAACGTCACGTGATCGAGCTCGATCGTCCCGCGGAAGCGAGGCGCGCGGCGCGCTCCGGGGCGATCACGAACCTCGACCTCGACGGCGAGGACGTTGTTGATCCGCTCGAACGCCACCAGCGCGCGCGAGTACGTGTCCGTCATCTTCGACAGCTCGCGAATCGGCTTGTACATCTTGCCCAAATACAGCAGGAAGACGACGAGCGCACCAGCGGTCAGCCGGCCGTCGAGGACGTGACGCGCGCCGAACCAGAGGACCGCCGCGCTGCCCACCGCAACGATGACCTCAACGGCCGGCGCCAGCTTCGCCTTGACGTCGCGCGCGCGGAGCGTCGCGTTGACGATCATCTCGCTTTGATACTCGAAGCGGCGACGCTCGTGATCTTCTCGGCCGAAGGCCTTCACGAGTCGCATCGACGACAGCACCTCGTGCATCGTCGACATGAGGTCCGCTTCCCGGCCGCGCACGTCGAGCGAGGTGCGCTTGATCCGGCGCGTGAGCGTGTAGACGACGACGCTGAGTGCCGGCAGGACCGCCAGCGCGATGAGCGTGAAGCGCCAGTCGAGATAGAGCATGAGGCCACTCATCCCGCTCAGCAGCAGCGCGTAGTACAGCGTGTCGAGCACGCCCGAGGTAATGGCGCTCTGTATCGCGTCGACATCCGCGGTCGCCGTGCTGATGATGTCACCCGTTCGCTTCTTGTCGTGGAACGACATCGACAGGCGCTGCGCGTGATCATAGATGCGGCAGCGTAGCTCGTGTGTCACGCGCTGGCCCAAGGTCGTGACGCATTGCTTTTCGACGTAGCTGCCCAGGCCCGCGACGATCGCGATGAGCAGCACCATCCCCACGGCGAATTCGAGCACGCTCGAGGCATTCGTCCCGAGCATCGACGAGATCGCGCGCTCGAGCCACTGGGGCAGCGGCTTGGCGCGAAGCACCGTGTCGAGGACGATTTTGATCGGCCACGGCTCGAGCAGGGCGGCGCCGGTTTCGGCGCCGACGGCGGCGAGGCCAAAGAGCAAGATGCCCCAGTGGCCGGACAGCAGGCCAAGGACTGTGGCTCGATATGTTTTCCGTTCCAGCGGCGACGAGTTGTCGGCCACCCTGTGTGCCCTCGAGGGAGTTCTCTCTAATATGGATAACGCCGGGATCGGCCGTACGCGGCCGCGTCCAGAGGCAGCAGAAACGAGCTCGAGGCACTCATCGCATGTCGCGTCGAGCATCTGATCGGGCGCGGGATGTCCCCGGACGATGCGCACGCCGAGGCGATTCGTCGCTTGGCCGCCGGCGCTCGGGTCCACGCGCGCATCGCTGACCGACGCCCGCAAGAGCTATCGAACGGCGGGTGGCGCGGGCGTGGGTCGCCGCGCACTCGTCGTCACCGAGATCGCCTTGGCCCTCGTGCTGCTCGTCGGATCGGGACTGATGGTGCGCAGCTTGGCAAAGCTGCTGTCGGTCGACGTCGGATTCGACGCGTCGAACGTGCTCACGTTTAGCGTCACCCGGCGGACGGCTCGATCGCCGACGACTCGCTGCCAGGATTCTATTCTCAGATTTTAGATCGCGTTCGGGCAGTCCCCGGCGTCGCGGACGCCGCGCTCGATAGCTGCGCGCCTTTGGCTCCTACCTGCAGACGGATGCCACTCCCGCGGCGCGACGTTCCGGTGCCGGACAACATCTACGCGAAGGTCACCGGGCTGGACGTCGTGACGCCGAATTGGTTTTCTGTCATGCACGTGCGCCTGGTGCGCGGGCGTCCGTTTTTGCCAACCGATCGCCCGGATGGCCGCGAGACTGGCCCTGATCAATGAGAGCGCGGCGAAGACGTTCTTCGGCGCCGACGATCCGATCGGCAAGCGCATTTCGCTCGGAAAGGCCGTCGAGGACGCGGAGGTGATCGGGATCGTCGGGGATGTGCGCCAATTGCCTGATTCCGCACCGGGCCCGACGACCTACGTGCCGAGCACGCAGTCGTTACAGGGGCAAATGAACGTGTTCGTGCGCACGATGAGAGACGCGGCACCAATCGCCGACGAGCTCCGTCGGGCCGCGCACGAGGTAGCGCGACAGCTGCCGGCGTCAATATCCAGACAATGACACAGCGCCAAGGCAACGCGACTGCCCAGAACCGCTTCCGCGCGAGATGGGCATCCGCATCGTCCTTGGCGCCGAGCGCGCGAGCGTGCAGCGGCTCGTGATCGGCGAGGGACTCGCGCTCGTCGCCGTGGGCGTCGTCATCGGCCTCGCCGGCGCGTTCGCTGGAGCACGCCTGCTGCGCACGTTCTTGTTCGATCTGACGCCGAGCGATCCGGTCACCTACGCCGTCATCATCGTCGTGCTTGGCGTGACGGCGGTGTTGGCCAGCTGGGTTCCGGGATTGAGAGCGTCGCGCGTCGATCCGGTGGTCGCGTTGCGAGCGGAGTAGGTCGCGCGACACTGCTCGCCTCGCTCCGCCCTTGCGCGGTCCGCCCATGACCACTGCCCTTATTTCTTCGCCGCAAACCGAAAGGGCACGGTCACCCACGCGGCAACCGGCTTCGATTCCGGTGCGTGCGTGCGGGCGGGCTCGAAGCGGAAGAAGGGCAGGATGTCGCGCACGGCAGCCGTGAACAGCTCGTTATCCGATCGCTCCACGATCATGCTCGCAACGTCGACGCTCCCGCGCTCGTTCACCACGAAGCGCACCACGACCTCTCCTTCGGGTCTTACCGAGCGAAGCAGCGCGTCGGGGAAGCGTGGTAGCGGCGCGCGCCCGATGATCTTGGGGGGAATGAGCGTGTCATCGACGGCCGCCGACGCCGGGACTGGGAGTCCAACCACCCTTGCAATCCGATCGGTGTCGGGCGCGCGCTGCCGCTCCGTCGTCGCCCGCACGACCGAGTCGACGTTCGTCGCCGCCGGGATGCTCGGGAGATTCACGGGGCCAAGACGGACCTCGACGCGGGGCGCGCGGAATTCCGCTGGAACGCTCTCCGGCGCACGCTGCTCTGGCTGGACCACCGGAGCGGTAGGCGCGGGCGTCGCGCGCGCGGAGTGGAACGAGTCGGTGCGCGTTGCGCCCACCATGGCCGCCTCGCCGGTTGCAGTGGATCCGGTCCTCGCCGCCGCCGTCACGACAGGAGCGACGGCGGCGGCGGTGCGCTGCGCAGCGCTCATCTTCGTGGAGACGGGGGCACTGCCGCCGCCGGCACGCGGGCGCAACATCAGCAGCCCGGCGATCGCGATCGCGACCGCGGCCACTCCAGCGGATGCATACAGCACCGTTCGTTTCTTGCGCGCCGGCTCGGGCGAATCGGCTTGAATCGGTGCGACAGGAGACTGCCGGTCGACAAGCACAGCATCGCCACTCGCGACATCACCGAGCGCGACATCCGCGAGAACGGCGTCGAGCTGCGCTGCGCCAGATTCGCGACCGTTGACGGTCCCGTGCGGTCGAGCGCTCTCGGGTGGGGAGATGACGATCTGGGGAGCAGAAGGCGCCTGTATCGAAGATGCCATCAACGAGGCGGCCGCCACGGCGGCGGTGACCGTCGGCGTCTTTGCACGTTCGCGCGGACGGGGGACGGGGCGAAGCACCTTCGGCTCCGGCTCGCCGAGGAATTCCAGATCCTTGGAATTGATCGGCGTCGACGCGGCGGTCGGTGGCGACTCGGCTGGCGATTCCGGCGTCCCCTTGACCCAGGCCGGAGTAGGTATGGGACCCCTGGCGGCCCTGGCAGCCGCCACCGCCGCGTTGTCGGCCGCGACGGCGACCTGCAGCTCGAGCTCGGCAGCGCGCGCCCGCGCGGCCTGCACCGTCGCATGGCGAGGACCCAACGCCAACTCGCGCGTTGGCAGGGCGCGCCGAAGCAGCGCCAGTGCTTCGGCGATATTGCCGCGTGCCGCGCACGTTTCCGAGAGCTGCTCCAACGTGGCGACGGTGGCCATGTCATTCGGCTCGAGCACTTTCTCTCGAATGCGCAACGCATCTCTGCACAGTGCTTCCGCCGAGGCGTCATCGCCGAGTTTGCGTTTCACGAGGGCGAGGCCAGAGAGCGCGATGGCGACATCGGCATTCTCCTCGCCCTTGGCCCGTGCGATCGCGAGCAAACGTTCGAGTACGTCCTCGGCGCGCGCATGTTGCGCCCGCTGGACGTGCAGCCGGCTCAACTCGTTCAGCAGCGGGGCGAGTGCGGCGTGTTCCATGCCGAAGAGCCCTTCGCTGATGGCGAGCGATTCGGTGAGGAGTTGCTCCGCTTCCGCTTCCCCGGCCCGGCCGAACTTCCGAGAGAGCTTCCCGAGGTAGAAGAGCGCGGAGGCGAGCTCCCGCCGGAGACTGGGATCGCTGCGCGCCGCGACTATCGCCCAGTGAAGGCATTCTGCGGCGGCGGGCTTGTCCCCCTTGGTCAATGCGCTGCGCGCCGCATCGAAGTGTTGGGTAAACAACGCTCTCACGTCAGCCATATGCACGCCGCGCCATAATCCTTCGGCCCGAATGCATCCAGATCGGGCGGTGCGAAGACATCGTCCGCACCATCGAGTGGTCGAACGCGACGGCGCGTTGCCACGTAACGCGATGCATCGGGAGGGACACCGCCCCGCATGATCGCGTCCTTCGGACGACCAAGGGCGGGTCCGGGAAACAGGCAGGCGGCACCTTCCCGGGCCCGCCTGCTCAGGCGGGGGCGCCCCAACTGAGAAAGGGGGCACCGACAAGGCGCGAAACGGGGATCACATCCCGGTCGCTCACGGACGAACGTGAATGATCGTCTTCCCCGGGCGTCGCGCGGTCGGGTTGAGGGCGGCGACGGCATCGTCGAGGCTCGCGATGGTTCCGATGTTCGGCCGCAGTCGTCCGTCCCGCACACGCTGGACGATCTGACTCAGTTGGGCACGATCCGACTCGACAACGAAGTCGACCGCCAGGCCGTCTGCGGGCCGCGCCTCGGTCGCCCCGACGATGGACACCAGTGTTCCTCCGGCTCGAATCAGGCCTGCGGACCGCTTCCCGATGTCGCCGCCGATGACGTCGAAAACCAGATCGACGCCGCCGGCGTCTTCCAGCGCGTCGTTGTCGAGGTCGACGAACTCTTGCGCGCCGAAGTCGAGCGCCCTCTGACGGTCCGCCGCGCGTCCGGTGCCGATGACGTAGGCGCCGAACTCACGTGCGAGCTGCGTCACCATGGAACCGACCGCGCCGGCCGCGCCGTGCACGAGGACGCTCTGCCCCGCCCGAAGGCGGCCGTGGTCAAACAGCCCCTGCCACGCGGTCAGGCCAGAGATCGGCAGGCTCGCGCCCACCGTGAAGTCGACGTCGCCCGGCAGCGGCCCGAGGTTGCGTGCCTCGATCACCGCATACTCGGCCAGGGTGCCGTCGCGATACCAGTCCGCGAGGCCGAACACTCGCTGTCCCACCGACAGCCCCGTCGTGCCATAGCCGAGGGCGGTGACCACTCCGGCCAGCTCGTGCCCGGGGATGGTCGGTGTTCGGTCACGATCGAGGCGATCAGTCCAGGTCGAGGGCCACGCCAATTCAGTCCCGACGAATCCCGACGCATGCACCTGAACGATGACGTCGTTTATCGCCGCCCGCGGCTCGGGCCGCTCCACCAGCTTCATCCCGGCCAGTCCTGCGGCCCGGTCCGTCACAACGATCGCCTTCATCGTCAGGGATTGAGGCTTACGGCTGATATCCGTCCGTCTGCCACTGGACGAACAATGCGACCTGGTCCGCTGTCCAGTACGGCCCGCCTGGCGGCATGGATGGCGGCTCACCATCCTGCCGCGAGAGCGCCGCGAGCACTCCATTAGCGTTTGTCGGATTCGACATGTAGACGTAGTCGTCCAACTTTACGCCGAAACCCTTCATGTGCGAGACGTCGATGGCGCGAAACATCGGCGCGATGTCTGCTGCGAAAGAAACCTGTGGCATACGGTCTCCGAGGTTCTTGGAGACAAGAACCAGACGGCACGTTCTTGCTCGAGCGCGAATGCGCGGGCAACGTGATTACGCGGCCTTGCGCGACGGAGTTGCTGGCTCCGTGCTCGACGTGATCGTGCCGTTGAGACCAGTCGGGAAGAACCCTCCTTGTTTCACACCTGCCTTCTTCCCAAACGCGAGGAAAAGCACCTGTCCTGCCGTCCTCGTAGCGACCAATCCATCGCTGAGGCCAATCGAGAACAATTGCCTCGCCTGTCCGCTCGGCGGAGGAACCAGGTCTACACCGTCCAACGCTGTCGTCTGGATGCTCAAGCGTGCAATTTGTGTTCGTATACTCGCGGCGTGCTCCGCCTCAGCCGCCAAAAGGCGTGCCGCCGTTGTGATGACGTCGGCGGTCTTGAGCAAAGCCGCCGCCCCTGCGTATGCCGTCACGCCGATGTCCTCCAAGATGCGTGCTGCTCGCAGGAAGTCATTCTGATTGTCGAAGCCGAAACCAAGCGCGCCGAGGTCGATGTTGGGCATGGCGACGGCAGACGACCCGAGAGCGCCACGGAGCAAGACGACGTGTGCGCGCTCATCCGAGCCGATCTCCGCCGCGACATCGTGAGTAAAGCGTTCGTCATCGGAAAAGGGGACCTGCTTGCCGCCGACTGTGGTTCCGCCGTCGGTTGGATTGGCTCCATTCGCGCGGCCTTTGATCCCGATGCCGAAGCTCGTGATCGACTTGCCAGTGATGGCATGCGTGTAAAACTCGGCCTCCAGATACTCCAGGTTGAGAGCGAAGTTCAGGACATCCTGTTCGTCAATCGCGTCTTTCGTCATGGAGCGCCTCCAGCATCGGGTGAATCGTTGAGTCGAATGATGGCTCGTCTGCAACACCAAACCGCGTCGAGCTTCCACGCGGTCTGACGTGACGCCATTTCGTTGCGGTTGCTCATTCAACGCCAGAACAGGAGCGGGAACATGTGAGCCGCCGGCCGGTGACCCAATCGGACCTCGTCCCGGGGCGGAGGCGGAGACGCACGAGTCGTCAGGCCCGAAGGGCCTTTGCTAGGCGATCGCACGCCGCTTGGCAACGCTGGCACGCTTCGGCGCAGATGCGATGGTGCTCGTGGTGAGCCGCGTGCCGCTGACACTCCGCGCCGCACACCCGACACGCTTCGGCGCACGCGGCGACCTGCGCGCGCAGGAGGTCGACGTCCTGTTCAGTCTGTCGCGTCGCGACCTGTCTCGTGGCATCACAGATGACGGCGCAATCCAAACACAGCGTGATGCTCTTGATGAGCTGCATCACTTCAGCCTCGGCAAGAGAATCGTCGGCGCACGCCGTACAGCTCTGTGCACATTCGACGCATGCCTCGATGCACTCGATCATCAAGCTCTCGTCGGGCTCCTGGACCTGCTTGCGCGCATTGAGGTCCAGCATGCGCCGAACTAGCTGTTCGGTGCTCTGGGTCGTGGCCATGGTTTGCCCTGCCTAGTCGTCTCGGATCAAAGCGAGGAGCCGCCAATCGCCGAATCATGAGGAAGCGACCGTCAGGGTACCATTGGACCATGGTGAACACGGCTCAGCGCGCTGACTCGTCCCGACTGCGAGGAGTCGTTGGACCCGGCTGCCGACTTGCGCTGGTCGGCTTGCTTGTCGTCGCCGGAAATGGCTCAGCGCACCACCTCGGGAGGTGAAGATTAGACTCTTCTAATCTTTGGGCCGGTGTTGCGGCGAGCACGGCAGTGCGTCGCGGCTTGGTGACCTCACGAACGTCGTGGACTGGAAGGTCGAGTTCGCGGGCAAGTGTTGTGAATGGCTCGCCCCAGTGCGCCGGGGCTTGGAGCGCGGGCGTCCTTTGGACGATTGATCTCTCTCCTGCGCTTGTTGCCGCGTTGCGACGATTTCAGGCGCGGCTCGGCGGCGTCGGCGGCTGGGTGTTCCCCGCTGCTCGCTTTCCGGATCAACCGACGGATCGGTGGGCGATGGTGAAGTGCCTACTGCAGGCCGAACGTGATGCAGGACTGCCGAAGCTGATCGGCGGAGTCTGGCATCCATATCGTCGGAAGTGGGCGATGGAGCGAAAGCACTGGCCGATGCGCGATGTCGCTGCCGTCGGCGGGGGCACCCTCCGGGCGTCGGCCGCGCACAGACGCCAACGGCGTCCTCAGCCGACTCGCTGGCAAGTTCAAGGCCGCTTTTTTCGGCCCGCGATTGCCGTTGTGGCGGCGGGGTTCGGCGGGCTCACTGTCGCCTTCAATCGACCCAGTTCTGAACCCATGGGGACGATGCGGGCATGGACCGCGGAATGATCGATTTCGCGCGGTTCTCGTGTTTTCCGAGATAACGGGCGCCGGCGGCAGCTCCGGCGTCGATTCAACGGGAAGACCCGTCATGAAATACCGAAATTCGCGGCGCCACACCGCACTGAACCCCAAATGCAGGGTTGCGAGGCGGGCGCGAGCGCACAATGATGGGACTCAATTCTTCAGGCGGCGAACACGGAGCCTCAGTCACCGGTCGCCATTGGTGAGATCACCGCCGTGCTGCGCTCCATCGACCAGGGCCGACACGAGATCGTCCATCAGGTCGTGCCGCTCGTCTACGACGAGCTGCGCCTGATGGCGCGCCGCCAACTCTCGCGCCAGCGCCCGGGACACACGCTCAGCACCACCGAATTGGTACATGAGGCCTACCTCAAGCTCGCCTCCGCCCCCGCCTCCGCGCGCCCCTGGCACGACCGCACTCATTTTCTCTCGGTCGCGGCGGTGGTCATGCGCCACATCCTCGTGAATTATGCGCGCGCGCAACACGCACAAAAGCGCGGCGACGGCCAATCGATCGTCACGCTGGACGACGCAATCGTCGGCGGCGAGCTCCGCTCCGACGAGCTGCTTCTCCTCGACGATGCGCTCGAACGACTCGACGCCGCCAATCCGCGCCAGCGCGCAGTCGTGGAGTACCGTTTCTTCGGCGGACTGACGCACGAAGAGATCGCATCGGTCCTCGGCATCTCCGTTCCCACCGTGCAGCGCGATTGGCGCATGGCGCGCGCCTGGCTCGCACGAGAGCTGAAAGGGACGACGACATGAGCAGTGCTCGCTGGGACCTGATGCAAGCCATCTTCGAGAGAGCGCTGCCGCTCACCGGCGCGGTGCGCGACGACTATCTCGACGACGCGTGCGGCACCGATGCCGCGCTTCGCGGCGAAGTATCGGCGTTGCTTGCCGCCGACGCGGAAGGCAACTCGCTTCTCGACGGAATCGCCGGCGACTCGTTCGCCGCGCGCGAAGAGGATCTGGGACCCGGCACCGCGATCGGCGCGTGGCGCGTGGTGCGCCGGTTGGCCGAAGGCGGGATGGGACTCGTCTATCTCGCCGAACGCGCGGACGGCGCCTTCGAGCAGCAGGTCGCGCTCAAGGTGATCAAACGGGGCATGGACTCGCGCGAGATCGTCGCGCGCTTTCGGGCGGAGCGGCAAATCCTCGCTCGGCTGCAACACCCGAACATCGCGCGCCTCATCGACGGCGGCGTCACCGACGACGGCCGCCCGTGGTTCGCGATGGAATACGTCGACGGCAAACCGATCGACGTCTATTGCGACGAGCAGCGACTCACGGTTGCTCGACGCCTCGACCTCTTTACCGAAGTCTGCGCGGTCGTGCAGTTCGCGCATGCGAATCTCGTCGTGCATCGAGACATCAAGCCCGACAACATTCTCATCACCGCGCGGGGCGACGTCAAGCTCCTGGACTTCGGCATCGGCAAAGTGCTCGCGCCGGCCGGTGCGGCGCCGCTCCTCACGAGATCGGGAGCGCGACTGCTCACGCCGGCGTACGCATCGCCCGAGCAGCTGCGCGGCCAATCCGTCTCTACGGCCACCGACGTCTACTCGCTCGGCGTCGTGTTGTTCGAGTTGCTCGTTGGGCAACGGCCCGTGCGCGATGGGGATCACGGCGAGACGGACGAGAACGCCGGCACAGGGGCCGGAACCGGAACCGCCGAGAACTTGGTTGCGGCGTTGTTGCGAAGCATGCAGTCCGGCGCCCACGTCGATCTGCGCGACCTCTGCATCACACGCGACACGCGGGCCGATCGTCTCGAGCGACAACTGCGCGGCGACCTCGAGGTGATTTGCGGACGCGCGCTGCAGACGGAGCCGGATCGTCGATACGCGTCGGTGGAAGCGTTGGCGGGCGACGTACGCCGGCACCGCACGGGCCAACCCGTCCTCGCGCGGCCGGATAGCGTCTCGTATCGGATGCGCAAGTTCGTAGCGCGCAACCGAAGTCCCGTGGTGGCCATGGCCGCGGTCGTCGTGCTCGTCTCGACGACGGTCGCGTTCTACACCACCCGCCTTCGGGCGGAGAGTGCGCGCGCGCAGCTCGCCGCGAGCCAGGCGAATGGCGTGTCGACCTTTCTCATCGACCTCTTCCGGCGCGCGTCACCGCAGAGCCAAGACCGCCTCCTCACCGCGCGCCAGCTGCTCGACGCCGCGGTGGTGGGCATCGATACGCTGGCGGCGAGCCAGCCGACGCTCTACTCGAATTTGCTCATGAGCACCGGCATGGTCTACCGCGAGCTCGGCGACCTGAACGCCGCGGAGCCACAGCTCCGAAAGCTCGTGAAGGTGAATCAGTCAATCTTCGATGCGCCCGCCGTGCTGTCGATCCAGGCCAAGAGCCAACTCGCCACGACGCTCCAGGAAAAAGGCGAGTTCGCGGCGGCCGAGTCGTTCTTCGAGAACGCGCTCGACGAAGCGCGGCATCTGCCCGGCGATCGCTACGCGGTTGCGTACTGTCTCAACAACCTCGCGAAGGTGCGCGTCGACATGGCGCGGTACAGGGAAGCGGAGGGTCCGCTGCGCGAAGCGGCCGCGGTGTACGGACAGCTGAGAACCAACGAGGACACGGGCTGGTACGGCACCGCGCTTCGAAATCTCGGGCGCACCGTGCGGCTCGAGGGACGCCTGGAGGAGGCCGACTCGATCTTCGCGCTGAGCGCGTCGATGTCGGCAACGGGATTCCCCAAAGGCAGCCCGGCGTTCGCGGAAACGCTCTACGAAGACGCCACGCTGCAAGTCGATCTCGGACGCCTCGATTCGGCGAAGACGCTCGCGAAACGATCGCTCGCGATGCGCGAATTCGAGTTCGTGGATGGGCACGCGACCATTGGGCAAAGCATGGTGCAGCTCGCGTTGATCGACCGCCTCCGAGGCGACCTCGGCGCGGCCGAGGGAGAGTACACTCGCGGCGATTCAATTTTGCGCACGATGCTTCCGCCGGCGCACGTCTGGATCGCCGACGCCGCACTCGAACACGCCGAGATCGAGCGCGCGCTTGGCCGGTCCGCGGCGGCAACGGCGGCCTACGACACCGCGCTCGCGGGACTGCGCGCGGCACTCGGCACCGATCATCCCGACTATGCGGCGGCGCTCGTTCGATCCGGCAGTCTCATGGCGGAAACCGCGGGATGTCGAACGGCGGCGCCGAGGCTCGACGCCGGGCTCCGCACGCTCGTCGCGCGATTGGGGACCGCCAATCCGCGCGTCGTCACGGCGCGTGCGATGGCCGCGAAGTGCCCCGTCCCGGTTTCGAGCGGAGGTCCCGCCACGTAGCGAATTGGCGGGCGGCGGAGAGCATGATCGGATTTCGCAGGGTTTCGTGTTTGAGGAATCGAGGAGGGGCTGCAGCACCGGCCCGACTTCTCGAACCTTCGACCCGGAGCTCCTCGAATGCGCCTCCATTTCGCCAGCCGCATTGCAGCGTCGCGTGTCCGCCGGCGGTGCTTCCACTATGACCGGCTCATCGCGGTCGTCCTCGCGATTGCCGCGGCGGCCTGCGGTTCCCATGACGGTATCACTGCGCCCGCGGAAGCATCGCCAGTATTCGACTCGCTGAGCGTGACCAACTCGGGCTCGACGTACCTGCGAGTCTGGCTCGATGCGAGCGTCACCGATGTGAATGGAAACGCGAACCGCGTGGTGATTGGCTGGGGCGATAAGACCGCGGACGCCGTGACCTCGGATTTCGGCAACATCGAGATGACGCACGACTACGCGACGTCCGGCACCTACGACGTGACCGTCGTCGCGTACGACGCTGCGTTGAACTCATCGACGGCGCGCGCCTCGATCACGACCGGCCCGGCGCCGAGCCGCTGCTTCGACGCCTACGTGTTCGCGCTCTGCGCGCAGGTCGAGCCGGACTACAACGGAATCGACTTCGTCACGAAGCTCGCCGGCGTCGAAGTCCTGCGCTCGAGTCTCACCCCCGCGAAGAACTCCGGCAGTGCCTACATCCCGGTCGGCGGACTGTTCGGCCAGGTCAAGTTCGTCACGACCGGGACGTTCTCGCGGACCCGGAACGCGAGCGCACTGACCGTGAAGGTCTACGGCTGCACCCTGTTTTTGATCTGCACGGACGACTTGGCGGAGAAGTCGTTCAGCTGGTAGTGAACTCATAGCCGGAGAGCCTCATGAGACGATCGATTGAACGCAGGGCGGTGGTCGCGGCACTCGCGCTCGCGCTCGGAGTCATGCCCGCGTTTGGACAAACGGTGCCGACCTCGCCTCGCAAGAATCCAGCGACGGCGACGGCCATTGCCTTCTTCATTCCCGGAGGCGGCCACCTGTACGCCGGTGAGCCCGTCCGCGGATTCGCACTGCTGGCGGCGACGACGGGCATCGCGGCGTGGGCCGTGACATCGAGCCACACGTACCATGTCGACTACACGTGCAAGGTCCGCAACTGCCTGGACACGAGCCAAAACCCCGACTATCAACGGCTCGGCGTAGGACTTGGCGTGGCGGGCGCATTTTGGCTCTACAGTCTCATCGACGCGTCGCATGCGGTGAATCGCGAAAATGCACGAGCGTCGGCGCGAGCCAGGGCGCGAACGCCGTCATCGTCGGGCGTCTCGCTCGTCGGGCCCGTATCGGTGGCGCCGATGGTGCTGTCCACGCGGGGCGGTATCGCGCCGGGGCTGAGGTTTTCCTTGTCGTATTGAACACGCACTCACGCCGCGCGACGTGTCCGCGAATGCGAGCACCGAGTCGCGTGCATCCTCCCACGGCGGGCACCCCGTGGGTTGGATCGACGCGTCCTCGCGCGACTGACCTCGGGGGACTGGGTGCGCCACCATCGCTGCTCCTCAAACTCGCGAAGCCGGACTTGCTCGTCCGCGACGACTGGGGACTTTGGGGACTCGCGCCGCTGAGCGATCCCGAACGGCGTGATCTGCTCGAACTTCTTGACCCGCAGGGCTCAGCGGCGATCGAGTCGGCGTCGAGATCGCGATCGCTGTACGTGCGTCCGCCGAGGCCAGCGCAGGCGGTTTCGTATTCCGCGCTCCACAGAGATTGACACGTGACGGCCCGATCGCCTCGCGCGACCGGGCCGCCCGTTCACACTCCTTTCACGCCACTTCTCGCAACTCGTCCGGCAACAGCTGCCACTGCGAGAGCGGCTACAGAACGACAATCTCAATCGGGACGGCGGGATTTGAACCCGCGACCCCCTGAACCCCATTCAGGTGCGCTACCGGACTGCGCTACGTCCCGTCCGCCGCTGATCAACCTGCTCAGACGGACAGAAGAACAATTCTAGTCGCCAAACCGCATCCTCACAACCGGCGACCACCCAATGGCTTAGACGCCGGCCACAGCTCGTTCATCTTGCTCGACCGCGACAACCCCGATTTTTCAGGCACGGGACAGTTGGTCGACGTCGAGTGCCGACAACGCGTCCGCGACAACCTCGCTCGGGTACTGCATGAGCGTGAGCAGGGCGATCGCATTCCGCGTCGACGACGGACCCTCGCGGATTCGATAGTCGAAACTGAGCGCATCCTCGGACACCTGCTCCGCGAAGTGGTACCCGGCGAACCCGTCGCCGAGCAGCTCCAGGAGCTCCACGTCGTGCGTCGCGACGAACACGAGGTCGTCGCCTTTCGCCAAGAACCGCAAGACGCCGTAGGCCGCGGCGATGCGCTCCGACGTGTTCGTGCCTCGGAAGATCTCGTCCAGCAAGAAGAGATGCTGATTCCCCGTCTCTTTCGCCGACAACAGCGACAGCACCGACTCGGCCTCCGCCAAGTAGTAGCTCTTCCCTTCCGTGACACTGTCTGCTCTGCCGATCGAGGTTCGGACGACGAGCGGCGGCGCGCTCCAGCCGCGACCGCAGACGGTGAAGAGCGTCTGCGCGAGCACGCAGTTCACGCCGAGCGTTCTGATGAAGGTCGTCTTGCCGGACATGTTCGATCCGGTGACGAGAACGCCGGCGTCGTCGACCACGATCGAATTGGCGACCGGCTTGCCGAGAAGCGGGTGAAAGACGCCGTCGGCGGCGAGGTGCTGGTGCCGAGGAAGAAACGCCGGCGTGCACCACGTGCCCATCGCGGCACGCCACGTGTCCACGGACTGGACGACATCGAGCTCGCCGAGCGCGAGAAAGATCTTCTGAAGCTCGCGCTGCGACGATCGAATCCGATCGGTCGTGAACGCGAATGCGTTGACGTCGAGCAGCAGGAGCAGATTGACGTACTCGTAGACCGACGACGCCAATTCGTTCGACTGGCCGGGCTCGAACATGAGCCACCGCGCGGCACCCTTGACCGAACGGAAGTCCCTGGCCGTTCGGAGGACCGACACGACCTCCTCGAGCTCCGGCTGTCGCACGTCCGCCAGTTGCTCCGCGGCTCGAAGCAGGGCTGGCAGCTCGTGGATCGCCGGAACGAATCGCTTGACCCGAGGCTTGAACGCGATTTGGATCACGACGTTGATGCACGCGACGACGACCAACACGAGAAAGGCGCGCGGCCAGACCGGCATGGCGATGAGGCTCGTGACGGCTGCCGCCGTCAGAATCGGAAAGATCCACCACAGCATTGGCCGTGACGGAAGCTCGCCGAAGATGAGGTCCACCAGAAACGCGGAGCGTCGGTCGGACAGGAGCGATGCGGACGCGCGAATGCGGTCGGCCAGTTGCCGATCGTCGCTGACACGTCGGACGCGTGCTCCAAAGTCCGCGAGGCGAGCGTCGTCGGTCTCCGGCTCGCGAAGGCGGGCGTACAAGCATTGACGCCCGACCTCGCTCACCGTGTAATCGACGGCGTGAAAGACGTCGCCCAAGTCGAGATCGGCCCACGTCCGCTCGTTTCCTGTTCGGCCACTCGCCTTCGCGAGAGCGGACAGAAGATCAACTTCTTTGTGCCGGCTCTCGCGATCCGCCGGATTTCGACGCTTCGCCCAGAACGCCGGTATGATGCCCGGCTTGATGAGCGTCGTAAGGCGGGCGGCAACTATTAGCGCGAGCACCACCAACAGGAGTGGCGTGAAGTTCATCGGCACCGCGGCAACGAGGAGTCAGTCGAAGACTGATCGCACTCGCGGCGGGACGAAAGTGGTCGGCGCAATCACGCACGACCGCTTGCGAATCTTGTCTCGCTCAGAACGCGCAAGGATCGTCCCGAGCGGCATTGTCACAAAGCAGATCCGCCGTGGTTTCCGCCGAGACGGGGTGTTTGCGAGGTCCCCGGAACTAACCCCTCACCAGCGGCCGTGAACCTCCGGCTGCCGGCCAAACAGTCGCCGCGCGATCCAGGCAACGATGAGGAGCGGCACCAACACCACGATGGCGAGCTTGAGGGCCACGAATCCAACGGACAGGAAGGCCATCAACACGCCGAACGTCGCGCCCAACAGGCCGATCACCACCGCGAAGACGATCAGGACCGGCAGGCCGACCAGGAACAGGACCAGCAGCACGGGCGCGCACAGGACGGCGAGCACGGCGACGACCGGCAAGCCGACCACGGCGAGGAGGATCGCGACGGGAATGAGCGCGAGCAGCGCCAGTGCCCCGAAGAACAGCGCGCGCAAGAAGCCGAACATATGAGATCTCGAATTGGTGCCGGCTACGCCGCGTCAGGTCCCGGCTCGGCCGTGGTCGACGCCGGCGGCGGGCCGCCGCGGTCCGGTCCCGTGCCGCCGCGCCTGGAGCCCCAGCGCCAGATCGTCGCGCACAGCTTCCAGATCAGCCACACCGGGAGCACGACGAAGAGCGCGAACTTCAGCGCGGCGACGCCGATCATCAGCGCGAAGCCGAGCAGGCCCATGAAGGCGCTGGCCGCGATCAGCACGAGGAAGATCGGCAGCCCGAACAGGAACAGCAGAATGAGCACGGGAATGGCGACGACCGCGAGGATGCCGAGGAGCGGCAGCCCGATCGATTTCAGCAGCAGCGCCACGGGAATGAGCGCGCCGAGCCAGCCGAGCTTGAACAGCCATCGGATCGCGGCAACGCGAAGCACCAACCACCGGATTGCTGACCACATGTCGCTCATCCTCTGGGAGCCATTCGTCGATTCCGTACGAGCGCCCGGCTCAGAGAGTTTCGACGAGATCGGCCAGGCCGGCGCCCGGAGCCAGCCTGCCGACGTAGAAATCGCCGAAGTCGGCGAAATTCGCGCTCACCTCGTCGAACCGCATGTCCGTGACGAGCTTCTTGAACTCGAGCGGGTCGGCGGTGAACAGGGTGACGCCCCATTCCCAGTTCTCGAACCCGATCGATCCCGTGATGATCTGGAGCACCTTGCCCGCGTAGCGCCGGCCGGTGCGGCCGTGGGCCTGCATCAGGCGGCTCCGCTCGTCGAGCGATTCCGCGTACCAATTCTGCCCCGGCGCGCGCCGCTTGGACATCGGGTAGAAGCAGATGTAGGGCATCCCGTCCGGCAGCGTGGGATAGAGGCGCCGCTGCACGTGGGAGTTGCCACGTTCCTTGGCCACGCGCTTCGCCAGCTCCTCGGTGTAGGCCTCGTCGCCCACGGTGCCGCCCCGCTCGACCGTCTCGCGCGCCAACTCGGCCGTGAGGTGATAGAGGCCGGCCTCGGTGACGCTGAGAAAAGAGTACGTCATGTCCAACAAATCCATTGCCGGCGAGCGTTTGATGTCCGCTTCCAGGTCACCAATCGCGTCTAAGGTGGGTGCGAAGTGCACGGCCATCAGGTCCGCCTTTGAGCCGATGAGCTTCGCCCAGGCCGTCCATCCCTGGCCGTCGTCGACGTGACGCGGCACTGCTGGCGCCGGAGGCGTGGCGTCGGTGCTACGGATGTGGCTTCGGCTCTGCACCGCTGAGCCCCGCCGGGCAAAGATTTGGTGCAAGGCGTACCAGCCTTCGAGCGTCTCGGGCGGCTGGGCGCGGTTCGGTCCGAGGGTTTTCATGACGCAAAGTTAAGCCGGGCAAGTGGGCAACCGATACTCATCAACGGCACTCCCCTTGCCTTTACCGATATTCACAACGAGCAGGACCCAACGGGGTGGAGTGAAAGAGATCTATGTCGGACATTCATGGTATGCGCGACATTTCGAACCGAAGCGAAGGCGCTGACGGGCGCCGGCGCCAGCTGCGAGCACTCCTTCTGACAGCGGCCGACGCCGCGCGACAGGGCCGACGGCTCTCCGAAATCGCCGGAAGGATGGCCCAACCGGTTGGACGAGCGGTCCGGGAACGCGTCTCGATGTTGATCAGCGCCGCGAGTTAATCGCGGCGCTTTCGTTTTGACGGGCGTCGCGTTTTGACGCGTGTCAGTGTGTCACTCGACACGCTCCGCACGCTCGACGCGACTGGCGCGTTCGGCACGGCGCGCCGATCGCGCGGGCGTCGCTGAGCGGCAGTACGACTCGAGCGTCGCATCGCTGGCGCGAGTCCAACCTGGCGGGATTGGAGAGAGCCGCCGGCGATCGTCGCCGCTCTCGAAGCAAAGCCAGCCCTCGGCGCCCCGCATGGTGCCCGAGCCGCCGACGGTGAGGCGACGGTCAGCGTCGCGACGATCTTCACCGCCGAACTCTGGTTCATCGTCATTGCGGCGATCGCTGTACCGCCGTTCGTCGGCTCGCGGAATGACGTCGAACGCGAGCCACTCTCGGCGCGAAGAATCAACAAAGGTTCGCAGCGACATCTGCTGCCCCTCCCGTGGTGCGCTGCCATTCGTGACAGCCGTGCGCTGAAATGCGGCCGAATACGTCGCACAGTCGATGCCAATCGCCCTGGATATTTGCCGAATTGACAGCGAGCCCAGCGGGTAGTGACGGGCCCGAAGGCACGGTGACTGCACTGTAGGTCGGCGTCTCGACCGGGACCCTGGACGTGATCGTACTCGGGCGGCGCGTCGTCGTCGCATGTATGCTCTGTATGCTGCTCCCAAGCGTGGCGCGAGCGCAGGCGACGGATACCACCCCGGCAAAAACGTTCTTCACGGCCCGCGACGCCGCGTTCGGAGCCGGGATGGTCGCGGTCAGCGCCGGGCTGAGCGTCTTCGACGCGCGCATCGCGCGCTATTTCCAGGATTCGGCGCTGACGCACGTGCGCGCGGGCCGCGCGCTCGACGGCACGTTCACGCACATCAACGAGACCACGCTCACGGTCGGCGGTCTCGTCGTGTACGCGGTGGGACGCATCTTCAAGCTGCCAACGGTGGCCGACGTCTCACTGCACGTCGCCGAGTCGGTCGCCGCCGCGAGCCTGACGGCGCAGGTGATTCGCGGTCCGCTCGGCCGCACGCGTCCGCTCAACACGACGCCGAAATTCAACGATCAGTACGAGTTTCACTTCATGCAGGGCTTCACGCATTTCCAGAATCGCGCGTTCCCGTCGATTCACTCGTCGTCCGGATTCGCCGCGGCCTCGGCGCTCGTCGCCGAAGTGCACGAACGTGATCCCAGCGCTACGTGGTACGTGGGTGTGCCGGCGTACATTCTCGCGATGACGCCCGGTCTCTCGCGCATGTATCTCGGCCAGCATTGGGCGAGCGACATCCTGTCCGGCGCGTTGCTCGGGACGTTCTACGGCTGGCGCGTCGTGCAATACTCACACGCACACTCGCGAACGCCGCTCGACCGGCTGTTCCTGGGCCCGGCGGATCACGCGGCCGTCAGCGCGTCACCGACCGGGCTTCGGCTTGGTTGGTCTACGACGTTCTAGAGTTTTGGCGCGTGGGCCATTTATCACGGATGACAGATTCTCAGGACGACGCCAACGCCGGCTCCAAGACCTCGAGCGCATGACGCAGCGCGCCGGCGACGCTCTCGATCTGCGCGACGGACACCGTGCCGATCGACAGGCGGAACCATCCCGTGTCGCCCTGCGCGCCGAACGCGTTGAACGGCACCGCCGCGAGCCCGGCGGCGTTGAGCAAATAGCGGCGGACATCTTCGTCGGTCTCGAGCGACGCGCCGTCGGGCGTCCGCATTCCGTGCAGCGCGAAGCGCGCGCTGATGTAGATCGCACCCTCCGGCCGAACGCACTCCACCGGCAAGCCCTCTCCCTGGAGAGCGGTGAGCGCGTCATGAACGGCGTCGAGCCGCTTCGCGACCTCGTCGCGCATGTGCGAGATGTAGCGATCGACGGCGGCATGATCGTCGAGCAGCTTCGCGGTCGCGACTTGCTCGGCGCGCGGCGCCCAGGCGCCGACGTGGCCGATGATCGCGTTCATCGGTTTGATGATGTCCGGCGGCGCGACCGCCCAGCCGACGCGCAGCCCGGTCGACGCGAACGCCTTCGAGATGGCGTCGACGAGCACGACGTAGGGTGAGATCGCGGGACGGAGCGAGATCGGATCGACGTGCTCAGCGCCGCCGATGGTCAGCATCCAGTACACCTGATCGTACATCACGAACAGCGGTCGCTCGGTCGGCCCGCGCCGGGCATTCTCCTCGAGCACGAGGTCGCAGATGTCCCCGAGCTGCTGCGCGTCGAAGACGGTGCCGGTGGGGTTGAGCGGAGAGTTGAGCGCGAGGAGCCGTGCGCCGCGCACGAGCGGGCGCAGCATGTCGGCCGTCGGCAGAAAGCGCGTTCGCGCGTCGCAGTCGACGGTGACCGCGGTGGCGCCCATCATGTCCGTGTAGTAGTCGTTGTTCCACGACGGCACGGCGAACACGACCCGATCCCCAGGGTCGACCAGGGCTCGGTACACGCCGTAAATCGCCGGGCGCGCGCCGGACGCGATCAGCACCGACTCGATCGGAAACTCGAGGCCGAGCCTCCGGCGGTAGAACTGTCGCACCGACTGGCGCAGCGCTTCGATGCCGACCGACGGCGGATAGGTCGTCTCCCCTGCCCTGAGCGCGTTGACGGTGCCGTCCTCGAGCTCTCGCGGGATGGGGAACTGTTTGGACGAGAAGTCGCCGACCGTGAAGTCGAGGAGCTGGCGACCCTCTTTTTGGAGCGCCTTGACCTCGGCCGCGATCGCAAGGATCGACGAGTGGCGGAGAGTTTGCGAGAGACGAGAGACGCGATTGGGCATTGGCAGGCCGCGACGAAAGACGTTGTACTGAAGTTGCGTCAGGGCCGGCGGCGGTGGAAGGGATGGCGAACGCGAGCAGCGCTTTAGGGCGCCACCTCGTGGAACTCGACTTCTTTCTCCCTCTCCAGCGCCCAGCGGAGTCCCCACGAATCCTCGAACAGGATGAGCGGATTTCCCTTTGCATCGTACAACAGCATCCGCCCTCGATCTCGCGCCACGCGCTCGATTTCTTCGATCGGACCAGTCACCCAGCGAGGATAGCGAGCTGAAATCTTCTCGATCCGGCACGACGCGCCGTACTCGTGCTCGAGGCGATGGAGCATGACGTCGAACTGCAGCATGCCCACGGCGCCGACGATCGGCGTCGGGCCGGACGTCTCGGTGCCGGACGTGTAGAACACCTGCGCGGCACCTTCCTCGGTGAGCTGGCGGAGGCCCGTGTCGAGCTGCTTTCGCTTCATCGGATCGGCGAGCACGATGCGCGCGAAGTGCTCCGGCGCGAAGCGCGGAATGCCGCTGAACTCGAGGTCGGCGCCCGATGACAGCGTGTCGCCGATACGGAGCGTGCCGCGGTCCATGACGCCGATGACGTCGCCCGGCCACGCCTCTTCGACGGCCGTGCGCTCGCGCGCCATGAATTGTTGGGGCGACGGAAGACGAATCGGCTTGCCCGTGCGGACGTGCTTCACCTGCATGCCCGCCTCGAAGCGTCCCGAGCACACGCGGACGAACGCGACGCGGTCGCGATGCTTCGCGTCCATGTTCGCCTGGATCTTGAAGACGAAGCCCGTGAACTGGTCGTCCGTTGGATTCACGATGCCCGCGCTGGACTCGCGGGGCGCCGGCTCCGGGGCGAGCTCGAGAAATTCGCGGAGGAACGGCTCGACGCCGAAGTTCGTGAGCGCGCTGCCGAAAAACGCCGGCGACAGCTCGCCCGCCAGAACCGCCGACTCATCAAACGGATGGCCGGCCGCGTCGAGCAGTCCGATGTCCTGCACGAGACGATGATGCGATTCCTCGCCGAGCAGCTCCCGGAGCGACGCATCCTCGAGCGAGCCGACGTGAACCTCCGCGCGCCGCGCGCCGTGATCTTCCGAGCGCTCGAAGAGGTAGATGAGCTTTCGACGGCGGTCATAGACGCCGACGAACGCGCCGTCGCGGTTGATCGGCCACGTGACCGGGTGGCACGCAATCCCCAGGTCCGCCTCGACGTCGCTGATCAGCTTGAGCGGGTCTTCGCCGACGCGGTCGCATTTGTTGACGAACGTGAAGATCGGCGTGCGCCGGCGCTTGCAGACGTTGAAGAGCTGGCGCGTCCGATCCTCGACGCCCTTGCGGTTGTCGAGCAGCATGACGGCGCTGTCGGCAGCGACGAGCGTCCGGTATGTGTCCTCGGAGAAATCCTCGTGGCCCGGAGTGTCGAGCAGGTTGATGTGATAGCCGTCATACTGGAACTGCATCACGCTCGACGTGACGGAGATGCCGCGCTCCTGCTCGAGCTTCATCCAATCCGACGTGGCATGCCGCGCCGCGCGGCGCGACTTGACCGAGCCGGCAAGATGGATCGCCCCACCGTAAAGCAGCAGCTTTTCGGTGAGGGTCGTCTTGCCCGCGTCGGGATGGCTGATGATCGCAAAAGTGCGGCGGGTCTTCACCGCCTCCTGCAATCGGGTATCGAGGTCGAGCGACAACGGAACTACCTTCAGTCTGGGTTCACAATGCAGCGAGGGCCCGACCCCGCAGGATCTGGCCCTCGGACACAGGGTATAAGTTAATGACCAATCCCCCCTCGAAGGAGCCTCGCCGGTGACCCCATGGGTCAAGCGCCTGATCATCGCGAACGTCGCCGTGTTCTTCCTGCAGCAGGTCGCGGATCAAACGATCGGCTCGGTCTTGAATCTGCTCGTGCTCGTGCCGGGTCAGGTCCTCACGCACCCGTGGACGCTCGTCACGTACGCGTTCCTGCATGGCGGTTTGATGCACATTGGCTTCAACATGCTGGGCCTCTATTTCTTCGGCCCGCGTGTCGAGGAGCGTCTGGGCGCGAAGCGATTCCTGACGCTGTACTTCCTCGCCGCCGCCTCCGGCGGCTTGCTGCACGACGCCGTGTCGCTCTACACGCGGCACTACAACCCGGTCATCGGCGCGTCGGGGGCGCTCTTCGGCGTGATGCTGGCGTTCGCGATGTTCTGGCCGGACGTGCAGATCCTCATCATGTTCGTCCTCCCGCTCCCGGCGCGCGCGGCGGTCATCCTGTGGACGCTGATGTCGCTCTACAGCGGCATCCAGGGCTCACGCAGCGGCGTCGCGGATTTCGCCCACCTCGGCGGATTCGTCGGCGCCTATCTGTATCTCAAGTATCTGGGGCGCGCCGCCGGCGTGAAGAAGTTTCGGACGAAGACCGTCGCGGCCGTGCCCAAAGAGACACTCGCGAATTACAGGCGGATCGACACGAAGTCGATCCACGAGGTGAACCGCGACGAGGTCAATCGCATCCTCGACAAGATCAACGCGAAGGGACTGAACAGCCTGACGGCGCAAGAGAAGTTGTTCTTGTCGAACTTCGTGCCGCCGGACGATCGGGTTCCGCCGCCATCTTGACTACGCACACGGACAGACACGGTCACTGACTGACAGACGCGGACCTGTCTTTGTAGCTGCGAGGTCGAGATTGGCGGGCCGATCAGAGCGCCGCCTGCAGATCCGGTGTTGTCAAAGAAAGAAACGAAAAGAAGAAGGAACAGCGGATCTGCCGTTCACTACACTACAGATCCCTCTGCGTTACTCGGGATGACGCTGTTCCGTGTCGATCAGTCTGTGTCCGTGCCGGTCCGTGGTGAGCTGTTCCGCCGTTTCAATCGCTGCGAAGCGCAACGGCAGGATCAGCGCGACTCGCGTTGAGCGCCGGAATCCACGCGGCAAGAATGCTCGTCGCGGCGAGGAGCATCGACACCGCGATCAGCGTGGCCGGATCGGTCGGCGTGACCTGGAACAGCAGCCCGGCCATCACTCGCGTCGAGAGCAGCGCGGCCACGGTGCCGAGCGCGAGGCCGGCGATCGTGAGCTGTAGTCCCTGTCGCACGACGAGCCAACGAACGCGCCCAGCCGTCGCGCCGAGCGCGATGCGGATGCCCATCTCGCGGGTGCGGTTGCGCGCCACGTGCGCGAGCACGCCGTAGACGCCGACGACTGACAGCACGAGGCCGATCACGGCGAAGCCCAGCAGCATCGTCGTGAGGAAGCGCGCGCGCGCCGTCGAGTCCTCGCGAACCCGATCGAGCGTCGTCACCTGAAAGAGCGCGAGCGACGGGTCGAGATCGTGCACGATCTTACGCACCGCCGGCGTGAGGCTCACGGGGTCGCCGCTCGTCCGCAGCACGAACGTGACGAACGGGTACGCCTCCTGGATCAGCGAGTGGAACACCTCGGGCCGCGGCGCGACGTCGAGCGCGTCCACGTGCTCGTTCCCGACGATACCGATGATCGTATACCACGTCGTCTTCGGCGTCGGCACCTTGTCGAACGCGAAGCGCTGGCCGATCGGATCCTGGCCCTTGAAGTAGGAGCTCGCCAACGCCTCGTTGATCACGAGCACCGGCGTGCTGCTCTCTCGGTCGTCGGTCGTGAAAATGCGCCCACGCTCGAGCGGAACGCGCAGCGTGGCGAAGTAATCCGGCGACACCGTGCGATTCGAGACCTCGGTGCCGTAGTCGCCGGCCGGCCGGCCGTACCCGACGAAGTCGCTCGTGTAGGCAGGTCCATTCAGCGGCAGGCTCGTCGTCATCGCGACATTCGTCACGCCTGGAATCGCGTGCGCGCGTTCGATGAGTTGACTTTGAAAGCCGAGGATCTTCGTCGAGGTGTCGTACGCCTGACTGAGCCCGATTCGCACGGTGAGGACTCCGTGCGAGTCGAAGCCCGGATCCACGTGTCGCACCTGCCAGAAGCTGCGCACGAGCAGACCGGCGCCCACCGTCATCAGCAACGCCAGCGCGACCTCGCTGACCACGAGCGTGTCGCCCCACCGTTTCACGCGGCCGCCAGGCGCCGCGCTGCGCCCGCCCGATTTGAGAGACTCCGCGGGATCACGATGACGCGCCCAGAACGCCGGCGCGACGCCGAAAATGAGACCGCTCGCAAGGCTGATCAGCACGACGTAGACGAGCACGGCCTGGTCGACACCGAAGTCGCTCACATTCAGCAACCCGTGGGGCTGTAGCCGCACGAGCGCGCGAGTTCCTGCCCATCCGGCGGCGAGACCACACGCGCCGCCGAGCAGCGAAAGCACGAGACTCTCGGCGATCGCCTGTCGTACGAGCCGGCCGCGGCCGGCGCCCAGGGCGAGACGAAGGGACGCTTCACGCTCGCGTCCCGCCGCCTGCACGAGCAGCAGGTTGCCGACGTTCGCGCACGCGATCAGCAAGAGGAACGCGACCGACGTCAGCAGAATCAGCAGCGGAAGCCGCGTGTCGCCGATGAGGTAGTCGTGCAGCGGCATCATCGCCGCGCCCATGTACTTGTTCGTCCCGGGATAATCGCGCTTGAGCCGCTCGACGACGGCTTGCAGTTGCGCGTTGGCGTGTACTTCCGTCACGCCGGGTTTGAGGCGCGCCACGGCGCGCAGCCAGTGCGCGCGGCGAAAGGGCACCGCACCCCGGTTTGCCGGATTCCACTCGACCGATCGCCAAACGTCGATGCCCTCGGCCGGATAGGAGAAGCCGGGCGGCGCGACGCCCACGACTCGATATGACAAACCGCCGAGCACGATCGACTTGCCGACGATGCTCCGGTCGGCGCCAAAGCGGTCGCGCCACGCACGATCGCTCAACACGGCGACGTGCGGCCGCGTGTCTGGTTGTCCGGGCGGCGGCGCGGCGAGCCACGACTCGTCCTGCGTGAACAGTCGCCCGAGCTGCGGGCGAATGCCGAGGGTCGAGAAAAAGTTTCCCGTGACGAACGTTCCGCTGAGCAACTGCGGTTCGCCTCGTCCCGTGAGCGTCGTCGCGCCAGCACCATCGGTGTAACCGGCGACGTCCTCGAAATCGGCGACGCCTTCACGCCAGTCGAGGAGATTCGCCGGCGCGGCGACGTTGAGGTGCCAGTGCTTTTCGGGATTCTCCTCAGTGATCATCATCAGCCGGTCCGGCGACGGGAACGGCAGCGGACGGAGCACGACGGCGTTGACGGCCGAGAAGATCGCGACGTTCGCGCCGATGCCGAGCGCGAGGGTGATGATCGCGGCGCCCGCGAGCGCCGGCGTTCGCCGCAACGACCGGAGCGCGAAGCGGCCATCGGTGACGAAATCCTCGATCCACTGAAGGCGCCGAACGTCTCGATGCTCTTCGCGCACGCGCTGCACTCCGCCGAAGTGTGAAACGGCGAGGCGCCGCGCTTCGTCGCGAGCATACCCCAGCCGCACGTTTTTCTCGGTCTCGAGCTCGATGTGAAAGCCGATCTCTTCGTTCAGCTCGCGGTCCGCACTCGCGCGGCGGAATAGTGCGCGCATCCGGGCGCGGAATCCTGACACGATGCCCACGAGACCTCCTAGGCGATGTCGAGAATGAGCTCGACGGCTTCGACGTATCGCCGCCAGTTCGCCGTCTCGGCGCCGACGGCGCGGCGGCCGGATGCGGTGAGGCGGTAGTACTTCGCCCGGCGATTGTTGTCGCTCGTCCGCCAGTCGCTCTCGATGCACCCGCGCTGCTCGAGGCGCTGCAGCGCGGGATAGAGCGAGCCTTGATTGACGTCGAGCACTCCCTGCGAGAACTGCTGGATGCGCGCGCTGATCCCCCAGCCGTGCATCGGCTCGAGGGTCAAGGTCTTGAGGATGAGCAGATCGAGCGTGCCGCGAAGGACGTCGGGCTGATTGGCGGGCGCCATGGTCGCTTCTGTCGGATTTCGACAGAAGATACGGGCCCTCCTGTCGAAACACAACAGGAGTGGGCCAGGCCGGTCATTTCGGGCGACGAAACTCCGCGAGGTCCGTCTGGGTGTCGCGAATTTGCTCGCGGATCTTGAGCCGCGCGTCGAGATAGCGCTTGTACGCGTCCGTCACGGCCGTCGACGCCGACGTGAACGGCACCTGGCACCGCTGCACCGACGACACGCCCATCTGGCAGCCCGTGGCCGCCGACGAGAGTCGATCGAGGGCGGCGCGCGCCGCGGTGAGCGCCGACGTCAGCTCGGTGTGGAGCGCGTGCAGGTCGTCCGGGACGAGCACGGTCCCGAACCGCCCGAGCATCTGATCGACCGCCAGCGCCGCTCCAATGCTCCGGCGTCCGAGGTCGGCGAACAAGACCGACACGGAATCGTTGGCGGAGAGAAAGAGCATTTGCACGCGGGTCTGCGAGCGCGTGGGAAAGAAATCGAGCCGATGAATCGCGCTGTCGGCGAGAGTTTCGATCACCTTCGCATACACGGCCTCGTCGCGCGCCGCGCCGCGCATGGAGTCGCGCGGCGTCTGCGCGGTGGCCGTCGTCGAAAGCGATGCCGCGAGCATCGCGCCCGCAGCCATTCTCACGCCGAAGGTGGGATTCACCCTTTCATTCTCCACACTCGGCGCCGCTTGCACAAGCCGCCGAGCTCGTCGCCGACGGACCCAACGCGCCATGCCGGTGTTCAACCAGACATCGCGCGCCATGGAGGACGAGATGCGCGGTATCGAGAAGACTGGGTTGTTCATCGCCGCTGCTTCAGTTGTGGCAACTGCGGCGTGTGGCAATAGACACACCCCGGCCGACGACGGGCTCGCTCGTGACTTGGCCGCGGTTGGCAGCGCGAGCTCCGATCTCCAGCTGGCGCCGCGCGGCGGCGGATCGCAGACGGTCGTGTCCGCCATCGAAGCGGGGCCGGCCTCGGCGCCGCAGCGCGCGGCGAAGAAGCCGGCGGTCAAGCCGGTGACACATCCGGCACCGCTTCGCGCGGCACCCCAACGGCCGACGACGCCGCCGGTGACCGTGGTGCAGAGCGCGCCGCAGCCGGCGCAGCCTGCTCCGGCGCCGCAGGAGAAGGCAGGTGAACCCGCGCCGTTACCGCCGTTCCCCGACGCGCAGGGCGCGGGCAAGACGCGCCAGCGAGGAACGTACGGCACCGAGGCGGAGATCTTCCAGCGGATGCCGTGGATTCGCCCCTGAGCTCAGGGCGACGGACGGATGGGTGAATAGCCCACGCCGTCCGACCACGTACCCGTCGGCGCGATGCCGACGATCGCTCCACGCTCCAGGTCGATCGTCGCAAGACGATTTCTGCCCTGGAGCGTGACGAACGCCCAGCGGCTGTCGCGCGAGACCGTCACACCCTCCGGCGACGGAGAGCCGGGAATCTCGGCGGTGGGCACCAGGCTGTCGCGCGCAATCGGAATCGCGAAGCGCTGGCGGCGCGTTGCGACGTCGAACACACGGACTTCCGCCTTCGCGGGATCAGTGATCACCGCGAGCCGGCCGTCGGGCGTGATCGCCAGGCGATAGGGCAACCCGAACCCGCGTAGCGTATCGACGACGGCTCGGCGCTCGACGTCGACGACGAGCACGACGCTGTCGCGATTGCTGCCGACCCAAACCATCGACCCCGACGGCGTGATCGCGATTCCCTCGGGTTGCGCCGCGACGCGAACGAGCGTCGGCGCATCGGACGGAGAAAGTCGCAGCAGCGAGATCGCGCCCTCGGCGATGTTCGCCGTCGCGAAGCGATCGCCGCTCTCGGACATCGCGACCATGTGCGACGCGCGCGCATTGGTGGGAATCGTGCGCGTCACCTGTCCGCTTCGAAAATCGACGAGCAGCACGGCCTTGCTCACCTCGGACGTCACCGCCAACAGCGTGTCGCCCGGAAGGAATGCCATGCCGTGCGGGCGCTGATGGTCGCGAAGGTCGATCGTGCGATCGACGGCTCGACGTGCGACGTCGATCACCGTAATCGTGCTGCCCGGTTTCCCGCGCACGCCGTAGTTGCTCACGGCGGCCCACCGGCCGTCGCGCGAGATCGCCACCTCGTGTGGGCCTTCGCCGGTCGGCAGCGTCGCGAGCACGCGTCCCGTGGCCGCATCGAGCACGGTCGCGGTGTTGTCGTTCATGTTGCTGGCGATGACCGTGCCACTCGGACGATCGCCGACTTGCGCGCAGGCAACACCGCCGTGCACGACGACGAGCAGCGTGCCGACCACCGTCGCGAGGCGAGCGCGATCGCACCAGCAAGTAGTGCCGCGCATCAGTGCCCGAATGTTCCCGTGATCGATCCCGACGCGAGCACGTGTCCCCGCATCATGAAAATGAACGTCGCGCCGTGCGTCTTGTCCGTCGCGTGCGCGAGCGATGCGATGTCGAGAGCGTACACGGTGAAGAGGTAGCGATGCGGTCCGTCGCCCTTGGGCGGGCACGGTCCGCCATAGGTCGAGATGCCATAGTCGTTCGATGCACCTTTGCCGCCGGCGGGCGCGCGATCCGTTCCGGCGCCGGCGTCGAGCGTCGTGACCGACGGCGGAAGGTCGCACACCAACCAATGCCAGTAGCCGGATCCGGTCGGGGCGTCGGGATCGAAGCAGGTGACGGCGAAGCTCTTCGTGCCCGATGGCGCGCCGCTCCAACTCAGCTGAGGCGATTGGTTTTTTCCGCCGCATCCCGTGAACACGAAATCGATGTCGATCGATCCACCGTCGTCGAACGACGCGCTCGTGACCTTGATCGTGGTGCCTTGCGCGGGCTGCTGCGGCGCGCGGACGGAAACCGTTTCGAAGCTCGTTGCAGACGGCGACATCGTTCTTCCTCGGCTGGTAATGGGAGCGGTACGAGCTTACGCGTTTTCGAATCGTCGCGCTATGTGGCCGTCTTGATCGGCATGCCGAGCCCGGCGACCATCAACGTGACGTCACTCGCAGCGGCCGCGACCATCGCGTTCACCCGGCCGAGTGCGTCGCGGTAACGCCGGCCGAGCGGGGTCGGCGGGACAATGCCGAGCCCAACCTCGTTGCTGACGACGATCCATTTGCGTCGCCTGCCCTCCGCCGCGAGCGCGTGGCGGTTGAACACACCGATGAGCTCGGACGCCCGCGCCGCGAGCTCTGTCTCCGCGTCGTCCTCATCGCCGAGGGCAAGCACCACGTTGCTGACCCAGAGGGTGAGGCAGTCGACGATCACGAACCCGTTCGGTCGCGCGCCCCCGGACAGACATGCATCGAGGTCGCGCGCGAGATGAAACGGCGATTCGAGCGTCTCCCACGTCGCCGGCCGCTCCGCCCGGTGCGTCGCGATGCGCTGCCGCATCTCGTCATCGAGCGCTTGCGCGGTCGCAACGAAGAGGACCCCGCGCGATTCGTTCGCGCGAGCAAGGTCCACGGCGCGGCCACTCTTTCCGGCGCGGACGCCGCCGATGAGCAAGGTGAGATCGAGCGAGTCAGGCATCCGGCCAGTGTCGACGGGTCGCGGAGCAAACGCAAGTCCACGTGACCGGCCTTGCGTCTCACTCCGGGGGGATGATAGGCTTCGTGCGACAACTGAAGTGAGATGAGCGGGCCTGCAGTTTTGGAAGCCGGTGAGAATCCGGCGCGGCCCCGCCACTGTCAGAGGCTCGACGGTGATCGTCGCAGATGATGCGAGGTCCATCGTCGAACAGGTTGGCTCGCGCAACACCCACTGGCGCTTCGGCGCTGGGAAGGGACAGCCAACCCGCCTCGAGCCAGGAGACCGGTTCGTTCATCTCCCGCATTGAATCCCTCGAGGGAGGGACGCGGGGTTGAAACGCCGGAACGCTCCGCGCCACTGCCAGGCCGTCGCGCCTCCGTCATTCACCCCGTCCCTTCTCTCACTGAGAACAGGACGGGTTTGTGTTTTTTCGCAGGCGTATCGTCGGGCTGATCGGCCTCGCGCAACGGACGAGCACGCGGCGCGCGTGGTTCGCCGCGCTCGCTGCCCTGTCGATCGTCCTGGCGCTCGCCTGCGCGCGCGACCGAACGGCTCAGAGCCCACCGACGCGCACCGCCAATGCGCCCATCGAGCTGACGGACGATGCGGGGCATTCCGTTTGGCTCGAGCATCCGGCGCGACGGATCGTTTCGCTGGTGCCGAGCGCAACCGAAACGCTCATCGCGATCGGCGCGCGCGGCGACCTCGTCGGACGGACGCGCTACGACACGTCGTCCGGCATCGCCGCGCTGCCGTCGGTCGGCGGCGGCGTGGATGCGAGTGTCGAGGCGATCATCAATCTGCGGCCCGACCTCGTGGTGGCCTGGCAAAGCGACGCGCGCCAGGTCGTGCGAGAGCGACTCGTGGCGCTCGGCATTCCGGTGTTCGTGATCAAGACCGAGGACACGACCGACATCTTCCGCGGCATCGCGTCCCTGGGTCGCATGACGGCCACCGACTCGGCGGCGACGGCCGTCGCGACTTCGGTCCGCGACGATCTCGAGGCAGTGCGTCGAGCTGCCGCGGGACGGCCGATGCCGACGGTGTTGTACGTCGGCTACGAGGATCCGCCGATGACCGCGGGTCCTCGAACGTTCATCGGGCAGCTCATCGCGCTCGCCGGCGGCCGGTCGGTCATCACCGACTCGAGCCAACGCTGGCCGAACATCTCAATTGAGGAAATCGTCCATCGCGACCCGGACATTCTCATCGTGCCGGTCGGTGACACGACGAGAAATCCGATCGCCGGGCTTCGTGACCGGGTGGGCTGGCGCAGCCTGCGCGCCGTGCGGCTGGGACACGTCGTGAGCGTGCCCGCCGACCTGGTGAATCGCCCGAGTCCGAGCATAGCGCAGTCGGCGCGGGTGCTCCTGTCCGCGATTCATCCGGAGCTGGCGCCGGATGCCGCCCGCCGGCGACCCGACTTCCAACACGCCCGGTGAGGATGCGCGCATGGCCGGTGTCGCTCAGGCTCACGGTGCTCGGCGCGATCGTCGCGCTGTCGATGCTCGCGGCCGTTCGCCTCGGCGCGGTGTCGATGAGCATTTCGGCATTGATGGATGCGATCGGAGGCCGCGGCGACCCGACGACGATCACGATCATCCGCGAGCTGCGGCTGCCGCGCGCGTGCCAGGCGGCGCTCGTCGGCGCGGCCCTCGCGATGAGCGGCGCGACGTTTCAGGCGCTGCTCCGGAATCCGCTCGCCGAGCCGTACATCCTCGGCGTCTCCAGCGGCGCGGCGGTCGGCGCCGTGTTCACCGTCGTCACCGGCTGGGCGATTCGATTCGTATGGTCGTTGCCCGTCGCCGCGTTCGTCGGCGCCGTGCTGTCGATGCTGCTCGTGTTTCGCATCGCGTTCAGCGTTGGACGCACGCTCGACACGCGCGTGTTGCTTCTCGCCGGCGTGGTCGTGAGCGCGTTTCTCGTCGCGGTGATCTGGCTCGTGCTGACCTTCGCGGACACCGAGTCGGTGCGCTCGGCGATTTTCTGGATGATGGGCAGTCACGCGAATGCCTCGTGGCACTCGGTCGGCATCCTTGCCACATGCCTCGTGCCGTCGACCGTCGTCCTCTTCGCGCTGGCCCGTCCACTCAACCTGCTCGCGATCGGCGAGCCGACGGCGGCGTACCTTGGCACGCCGGTCGAGCGCACGAAAATCGTAGCGTTCGCGACCGCGAGCTTGCTCACCGCGGCATCGGTCTCCGTGAGCGGAACGATCGGCTTCGTCGGACTCGTGGTGCCGCACACCATCCGTCTGATCTGGGGCGGCGACAACCGCAGTCTCCTGCCCTGCGCGGCGCTCCTCGGCGCTGCGTTCCTCGTCGCGGCGGACACGTTGGCGCGCTCGCTCGCCGGGGCCAACGAGCTCCCGATCGGCATCGTCACGGCGCTCGTCGGCGTGCCGTGCTTCGTCTGGCTGTTGCGGCGACCCACCAGCGGACTCGCCACATGATCTCGACCGCTCGCGCGGACTCCGTGTGGTCGCTCCGCGGCGTTCACTTCCGCCATCCCGGCGCGGATCGGCCGACGCTCAGCGACATCACGCTCGACGTGCGAAGCGGTCGCATGACCGCGGTGCTCGGCCCGAACGGCGCGGGGAAATCGACGCTGCTGCACATTCTGCTCGGCACCCTCACGCCGGAGAGCGGCGACGTTCGCTTTCAGGATCGGACGCTCGGCGAGTGGCCGCGGCGTGAGCTGGCGCGAGAGATCGGCGTCGTTCCGCAGGGCGAAGCCGAGCCACTATTCAGCGCCCGCGAGATCGTCGCGATGGGTCGGTACCCGTATCTCGGCCCGTGGCAGCGCGAGCGCCCCGAGGACGCTGCGGCGATTCACCGCGCGATGGAGCGGTGCGACGTGACCGAGTTCGCCGATCGCTGGCTGTCGACGCTGTCCGGCGGCGAGCGACAGCGTGTGCGCGTCGCGCGAGCGCTCGCGCAGGAGCCGTCGGTGCTCGTGCTCGACGAGCCCACGACGTTCCTCGACATTCGCCACGAGATGACGACGTTCGCGCTGTTGCGCGATCTTCGCGACGCCGGCACGACGGTCGTTCTCGCGACGCACAATCTGAATCTCGCCGCGCGCTACGCCGACGATCTCGTTCTGATGCGAGACGGGCGCGTGACGGCGCGCGGCACGCCCACCGAAGTGCTCACGGCCGAGCGAGTGGCAGCGGTCTACGATTGGCCGGTCGCGGTCGTTCCGCATGCCGGCGGCGCGCCGCAAATCGTTCCCGACGACGCACCCGTCCGATGATCGCGCGAGTGGTGCTCGTTGTCGTTTGGCTGGCCGCGACCACGGCGCAGGCACAGGTCCGTGCCGAGCTCCGCGGCCACGTCAGCGACGCTCGAACGGCACATCCGATCGCCGACGCGCGCGTCGAGATTCTCGGGCGCACCGAAACGACGCGATCCGCCGGCGACGGCTCGTTCTCGCTCCGCGGGCTCGAGCCACGAACGTTCGTCCTTCGCGTCCGTGCCGTCGGGTATACCAAGCACGATGACGATGTGACGTTGGAGAATGGACGCGTCATCGCCCTCGAGATTCAGTTGGACCGCGCGCCGGCGGCCCTCGCGACCGTCGTCGTGAATGCGGCGCGTGCCGCGCGCGGACGCGACGACATTCGACCGGCAGGCGATCGAAGCCTCCGGACGCCGCGACCTCGGCGAGCTGCTTCAGTCAGCGGCGGGGGTCGTGGTCACCCAGGCGGGTGGGCCGGGCTCGGCGAGCCACGCGTCGATCCGCGGCTCGGGCGCGAACGAAGTGCTCGTTTTGGTCGACGGCGCGCCGCTCAATTCGCCGATCACCGGCGAAGCGGATCTCTCCCGCGTCTCGCTCGACGCCGTCGAACGCGTGGTCCTTCATCCGGGAGCGCAGTCTGCTCGATATGGCGGTCGAGCGATGGCCGGCGTCATCGAGGTGACGACGCGCCGTCCGTCGCGCGACGCGTCGATGCTTGCGCGCGCCGGCGCCTGGGGCGAGCAAACCGTATCGGCGACGCTTGGCGATTCTCGACCGATCGGTGCGCTTCGCACAGGTGCGATGCTCACGGCCGACTATCGTACGCTCCGCGGCGATTTCGACTACGACGTGCCGCTCATACGTGGCGGTGGAACCGCGCGACGCGCGAACAGCGACGTGACGTCGCGCGAAATCGCCGGCGCGGCGTCGCTCGATGGCAACGCCGTGAGCTCCACGCTGCGCGGCTCGTGGGAAACGCTCGACCGCGGCGTTGCCGGATCGATCGTCCAACCGTCGACGACAGGGCGCGAAGGGCAGGCGCGCCAGAGTGCGGGGCTCGATGCGGCGTGGCGGCGGCCGATGCTGGCCTGGACGTTCTCCAGCGACGTGACGCACGAGCACGCGACCTACGTCGATCCGACGCCGCCGTTCGGCTCGAGCTACGACGACACGGTGAGCGCCACGGGTCTCACCGCTTCGAGCGTCGTCACGGTCGGCCGAGACGCGCTGTCCGCCTCGCTCGGCGGAGAGGCGCGTGCCAGCGACGTCTCTTCGCAGATGCTCGTTCCCGGCGCGCCGCGCTGGCAGCGTGTGATCGGCGCATTCGGGGATCTGCGCGCAGGACGTGCACTCGACTCCAACGGCACTCGCGTCGATCTCGACGCCGCGGCGCGAATCGATCGCAGCTCGCTGACAGAGGGCGCGACGGTGTCGCCGCGCGTCTCGGGTAGCTTCTCGCGCGGCCTGGTCGTTACCACCGTCTCGGTGGGAAGCGCGTATGCCCCGCCGTCGCTCGCCGATCAGTTCTTTCACGAGGGCGTTCTCGTTCGTCCGAATCCGGGCCTCGAGCCCGAACGAACGCGCGACGACATCGAGGCACGCTTGGCCGTTCACGATCTCGACGTCGGACCCGCGATCGTGTCGGTCGACGCCGCCGCGTTCCGCGCCGACGTCGACGGCATGATCCTCTGGCTGCCCGACTATCGATTCGTCTGGAGTCCGTCGAACAACCAGGTTCACCGGTCCGGATGGGAAATGAGCGCGCACGCCTCCCTTCCCGCGACCCTGGACGTTCACGGAACGCTCAATCACGCCGACGTCGCCTATGCCGGCGCCGTGCTCACCGGGCAGGTCGCCTATCGGCCGCGCACGACGAGCGAGGTCACGGTGGCGGCCGGACCGCGCGTCGTGCGTCTGGAAGTGACCAACCGCTACGTCGGCGCGCGCCGAACCGTGCCCGGATCGGCGCTGAATTCGCTCGATCCCTACTGGCTCACCGACGCACGGCTGACGTCGGCGGGCGCGTGGCGCGCGTGGGCGGTCGACGGATCGCTGGGGCTCGAGAATGTCCTCAATCAGCCCGCGGCGATGTTGGTCGATTATCCGTTTCCGAACCGCAGTTGGACGGTCGGCGTTCGCGTTCGGCGCCTCGATCGCGGGTCGCTGCCATGAAACCAAAGTCTCCCAGCTCACCGCACGTCTACCATCGCTTCCCGGAGTTTCTCGTGTCTTTCGCTCGTTTTCCACTCACTTCGATTCGTCTGCGCGGTCGGAGTCTGGTTCTTCTCATCGCCGCCGCCAGCGCCGCGTGCGGAAGTGATTCAACAGCGCCTGTCGCTCCCGGATTTCTCGGCGGCACCAGCACGAACCACGAGATCGGGTTGGTGGTCAACTCCACCGGTAAGGCCCTGACGATGTTTCAGCTCGGCAGCCCGACCACGACGAAGCAGATCGGGCTCGGGTCGAGCAGCACGGTCACGCCAACGGGACTATCGGTCCGTGGACGTCGCGCCGCCGTTCCGCTCGGGAACGCGGCGAGTGTCGCGCTGATCAACCTGGAGACCGCAACCGTCCAGCGCTTCTTCACGTTCGCGAGCGGCAACGCGACGGGTTCGGTCTTCGTCGACGACACGACCATCATGGCCGCGAACAGCAACCTCGGCACGGTGGGGCGAATGACCGTCGGGCAAGCCAGCGACGCCATCGGATCGTCGGCGCCCGTCGCGCCCCAGCCGACGGTGATCACGTTCGCCGGTGGACGGGTCCTGGTCATCTCGGCGAATCTCGACGACAACTTCGTTCCGATCGGCAACGGCATCGTCACCGCGATCGATCCCAAGACGATGCAAGTCCTCGGCACGACGACGATGGGCGGAACGAACTCGAATGATGGCGCCGTCGGACCCGATGGCCTGCTGTACGTCGTCAATACCGGCGACTACGTTGGGCAGGGCAACCTCACGATCGTGAACCCCGCCACGATGCAGGTGGCGGCGACCATTCCGAACATGGGCGTCGGCCCTGGAGCCATCAGCATCGATGCAAACGGGCTTGCCTACATCTCTGGCTTCTTCTCTGGCACCATCGTATGGAATACCAAGACGCGCGCCTTCGTCCGCGGGCCTGACAGCCCAGTGTGTGCGAAACTTGGCAGCGGAAGCTGCCGCGGCGCCTTCGCGGCCGCGACCAGCGCCGCGGGCGACATCTATCAAGTATTCTTCGGCAGCACGACCCAGCAGCCGTACGTCTTCGTCTACAAGGCGAGCTCGTTCGCGCTGACCGACAGCATCGCGGTCGGCGTCGGACCGGCCTCGATCGCCATTCGTACTTTCTAAAGGACACCATGCAGCATACTGGAGCTTTGACGCGGACGGTCGCACAACGAGCGATTGACGCCAAGACCAAACCACTTGGCGCTCTGGGGCGCCTCGAGGAGATCGCCGTCCGCCTCTCGCTCCTGCAGCAGACACTCACGCCATCGGTCGATCGGGCGTGCGTCTGTGTTTTTGGGGCCGACCATGGCATCGCCGACGCCGGCGTGAGCGCCTACCCGCGCGCCGTGACCGCGGAGATGATGAAGAACTTCGAGCGCGGCGGAGCGGCGATCAACGTGATCGCCCGCGCCAACGCGATCGACGTCGAGGTTGTGGACGTCGGCGTCGACGCCGACTTGAGCGCGCTCAGTGGCATTCGACACGCGAAGGTTCGCCAAGGCTCTCGGAACTTCGCGATCGAACCCGCGATGACCGAGGCCGAACTGGCAGACGCGCTCGCGGTGGGCGCCGAGTCGGTGGAGCGCGCCGCGCGACGCGGGTTTCATGTCGTGGGCTTCGGCGAGATGGGGATCGCCAACACAACGTCCGCGTCGGCGGTGCTGTCGGCACTGACGGGCCAGTCGAGCACACTCACCGTCGGCCGCGGAACCGGTGTGAGCGACGACGCGCTCGCGCGAAAGCGTTCCGTGGTCGATGGAGCACTCGCGCTCCACGCGAAGGCGATCGAGACGCGCGACGGCCGCGAATGCCTGCGTTGCGTCGGCGGCCTGGAGCTCGCCGCCATCGCCGGCGCGACGCTCGAGGGCGCGCGCAGAGGCATGGTGCTCGTCGCCGACGGCTTCATCTCGACCGTCGCGGTGCTTTGCGCGCTTCGCATTGCCGGCGCCGAGCACGAGGATCTCGTGCCGGCGCTGCGCAATTCCCTGTTCTTCGCACACCGGTCGACGGAGCTCGGCCACGGGCTGGCGTTGGAGGCGTGCGGCAATGCGCTCGGCACGACCGTCTGGCCGCTGCTGGATCTCGAGATGCGATTGGGCGAAGGCACCGGCGCGGCGCTCGCCGTTCCGCTGCTTCGCACGGCCGCATCGGTCATGCGCGACATGGCCACCTTCGCCTCCGCGAGCGTCTCCGCCGGCGAGCGCGCCGACGAACACTCGGCCACCGTCAGCAGCTAGCGTGAGCGGCGTCCGCGACCTCACTGAATCGAAAGCGGAGCGACTGCATCCACAGCTCCGCGCCTTCATCGCGGCTCTCACCTTCCTGACGCGCATTCCCGTTGCCGGCGTCGTCGCCCACGACGTCGACGATCTTCCGGCTGCGTCCGTGTATTTCCCAGTCGTTGGACTGGTCGTCGGAACTGCCGGCGCGATCGTCATGGCGATCGCGGGGGCACTGTGGCCGACGACGCTGGCGATCATTCTGTCGGTCGCGTTCACCGTCTGGATCACGGGCGCATTTCACGAGGACGCGCTCGCCGATTCACTCGACGGCTTCGGCGGTGGCTGGGACAAGGCTCAAGTCCTCGCGATCATGAAGGACAGCCGCGTCGGATCGTACGCCTTGGTCGGCGTGCTGCTCGTGCTCGCGGCCAAGATCGCCGCTCTGCGAGCGATCTTCGACGCGGTCTCGACGAACGGTGCGATCGAGGTTGGCCGCGCGCTCGTGGCCGGGCATGTCCTCGGGCGCTGGTCGAGTGTGATTCTGATCGCCACGCACGACTACGTCCGCGCTCCGGCGGCAAACGAACGAGCTGGCACGGGCAAGCCCTTCGTCGGCGGCGTCACGACGCCGCGTCTCATCGCGGCGACGACCATCGCGCTGGTCATCGTCGCCGTCGCGCTCGGTCGCGCCGCGCTCGCCGTCATCGGCATCGCCGCGGCCGTGATGTGGCTCGCCGGCCGCTACTTCCGCCGCCGCATCGGCGGCATCACCGGCGACGCGCTCGGCGCCGCGAACCAGATGGTCGAGTTGGCGGTGTATCTGACCCTCGCGGCTCGATGGTGATCCTGCCGCGACGATGACGCGCCTCGCGTTCGTTCGTCATGGCCGCGCGATCGTCGCGGATAATCTCTGCATCGGCCACACCGATGTGCCGCTGTCGCCCGAAGGCGTCGATGCGATCCGAGCGCTCGCGAAGCGCGTTGGCGCGAGGAGCGTGCGCATCGTGAGCAGCGATCTCCGCCGCGCGACGGAATCGGCGGCCATCATCGGGGTGGCATACGGCTGCGAGGTTCATCGCGACGCTCGTCTTCGGGAGATGAATTTCGGCGAGTGGGACGGCCGGTCGTGGACGGACATCGAACGCGACGACCCAAACCGTCTTCGCGACTGGATGGAACGGTGGGCCGACCTCGCGCCGCCGGGCGGAGAGTCCGCGGCCGACGTCTCGCACCGTGCCGTGGAGTGGATCGCGGAAATACTGGCAACGCCGGATGAGTCGATCATCGTCGTCTCGCACGCCGGCTGGATCCGGGCGGCGCTCTGTCAACTGCTTGGCCGCGACCTCGCGCGCATGTTCGAGCTTCCAGTCGACCACGCGCGCGCGACGATCGTGGATGTCACACGCGCCGGATGCACCGTCATCGCCGCGAACGTGTCGACCCTGGACGCTGTCGAACGGCTCGAAGCTCCGCGCGCCCCGGTCGGTCAGCCTTCGCGGTGAGCGTCCGCAGTTGTGCCGCATATCGATCGGCCGCTGCACGGTCGCCCGACGCTCGCGCCGCGCGCATCGCGCCGTACAGCGTGCGAAATCGATTTGGCTCTCGCTCGAGCGTGCTTCGGTATGCCACGAGCGCGTCGGCGGGACGGCCGACCTCCATCAGCATGTCGCCGAGGAGCTCGCGCGCGGGAGCAAGCGGGCCCGGCGTCACGGCATTCTTGTCGGTCGCGTCTTCGCTGTCGGCGGCTCGCTGCATCCAGACCAGCGCGCTATCGACGCGATTCTGGCTCAGCGCCAACCATCCACGGAGACCCAACATCTGAACCGACACCTGCTGGGCCCAGTAGCCTTCTCCGCTCTGCGACAGACGGAGGGCGATCGCCGCGAGCGAGTCGACGGAGCTCGCGACCGTGTCGAGCGCTCCGGTGTGTACGGCGCCCAGTCCTCGAGCGAAGTACACCATGGCCGCCGTCCACGGAAACCGATTTGCGTCGGCCGGTAGCTCGAGCACGGCGGCGCGCTTCCAATCGTTTCGCTCGAGCGCGTAGCGCGCGGGAATTGCCGCAAGCGCGAACACGCCCGCTGACCCGGGCGCGGCACCCGTGATCGCGTTGACGTCGAATTTCGCGGCCAAGGTCGGAACCGCGTTGAGGATCGCAAGGGCCGCCGAGTCACGACCTTCCTGGAGATACGCGTACTCGATGTAGTCGGACGCATGCAGCGCTTCGCCGATCGAATTCTCTCGTCGCGCGACGTCGATCGACCGGTGGTTCGTCTCGATGGATTGGTCCCACAGCCCGACGCGCGTGAACGTGTGCGACGGCATGTGCAACGCATGCGCCGCCGACGGCGCGATGCGCGCGTATCGCTCGGCGGCCGCCTTGGCGCGCGGCGCGAGCGCGGGGACGTCGTACGTATGAATGATGTAGTGCGCCAACCCCGGATGGTTCGGCTGCTTCACCCAGAGCGACTCGAGCATACTCCCCGCTTTGAGCTGGTTCGCGTACGTCTTGTCGGTCGGCGGCGCGGACGCGGTGAGCGCGATCGCGTAGAAGATCTTCGCTTCGGTGTCGGCGGGTTGCTTCGCGACGAGCGCCGCCATCGCATGCTCGTAGTTCACGAGACGCGTGCGCTGATCGACATGCTCGTAGTCACTGTAGAGCGATCCAACGGCGTCGGCATAGAGTCGCTCGCGCTCGCTCGCTCGTGTCGCCAGCCTCGCCGCGACAGATGCCGCTTCTCGACCAGGTTGTAGCTGTGCCGGCGTCCGGACGCCCGCCGCCATGGGATTCGTCCAACGGCTCAGCGCGATGCCCCAGTGCGCCATCGCGCACGTGGAATCGGCCGCGATGACGCCCTCGAATCCACGTATCGCCGCGCCGAACTCGAACGAGTGGAGGAGCGCGACGGCGCGATCGAACCGCGGCGCGACCTCCGCTCGGCACGAGGTCGCGAAGTGCACCGTTCCCAGCGACTCGTTCGCGTGGGCGTGCTCCTGAGACATGCCCTGCGACGCGACGCCGAACATCAGCATGGTCGCGCCAAGGACGGCGAGCAATCGGGCTGGCATCGTGTCCGACCTGAGAGGCTTGCCCTTGATACTGAAGGCTCCGCACCCGATGACAAGAGTCTCGTCTGGCGACTCAACGTTTTGGGCGTCCGGGCTGTCAAATCCCTCGACCCGACTACGGCTCACTTCGATGCGCGATTGGCTCCGCAGAACGGTGCACCAGGACCTCCGCTACGCGATCCGCGGACTGATTCGTTCCCCGGGGTTCACCGTCACGGTGGTGCTCACGCTCGCGCTCGGCATCGGCGCGAATGCGGCGATGTTCGGCGTTATCGATCGGCTGATGGTCCGGCCCTTTCCCTATCTGCGCGACCCGAGCACCGTCGACCGGATGTATCTCGAGACGACGATCGACGGCCACACGAACGCGCGCTCTGGCATCGAATACCCGCGCTACCTCGATCTCCGGCGATGGTCGACCACGTTCTCCGAGTTTGCCGCGTTCACCGAGTGGCGCCTGGCGATCGGCCCCGGGGACGCCGCGCGAGAGCGACAGGTGGCCGGCGTGAGTGCATCGTTCTTTCGGTTCTTCGATGCCCGCCCCGTCATCGGTCGCTTCTTCGACGCCGCCGAGGACTCCATTCCACGCGGCGCGGATGTCGTCGTTCTGAGCCACGGGTTTTGGAAAACGGAGTTCGGCGCACGCAACGTGCTGGGCCAGCACCTGCAAGTCGGTCCGCTCACGCTGACCATCATCGGCGTGGCCCCCGAAGGATTCGTCGGCGTCTCGGAGGCGGAACCGCCGGCGGTGTTTCTGCCCATCACGACGATCGCGTACGGCATGAACCAGGGCGACGCGGAGACGTTTTCCACGAAGTACAATTGGACGTGGATGAGCGCGATGGCTCGCCGCAAACCAGGCGTCTCTCGCGAAGCGGCGTCGGCGGAGTTGACCAGGGCGTACATTCTCAGCCGCGACGCGCAGCGTCTCCAGAACCCCCGCGTGCTGCCCGTGAACCTCGCGCATCCGCGTGGAATCGCCGGGCCGCTCAAGACCGCCGCGGGTCCCGGGGCTGGCCTCGAGGCGCGGACCCTGCTTTGGGTCAGCGGCGTCGCCGCCATCGTCTTCCTCATCGCGTGCGCGAACGTCGCCAACCTCATGGTCGCCCGCGTGCTGCGCCGCCGGCGCGAGATCGCCGTCCGGTTGGCCCTCGGTGCAAGCCGCCGACGGCTGTCGACGCAGTTTCTGATCGAAGCGCTGTTGCTCGCCGTGGTTGGATGCGGCGCCGGTATCACGATCGCGCAGTGGATCTCGGCGGCGCTTCGGCAGTGGCTCATACACGACGGTGTGTCCACCGGGCTTGCCACCGACTGGCGCACGATTGCGGCTGCGTCGGCTGTGGCGCTGCTCGCCGCGATTCTCACCTCGATCGGCCCAGCCTTGCTTGCCGTTCGCCACGATCTCACGATCTCACTTCGCGCCGGCGCCAGAGGCGGAACGCATCAGCGTTCCCGAATCCGATCCGGGCTGCTCGTGGTCCAAGCGTCTCTCTCCGTCATCCTGCTCATCGGCGCCGGTCTCTTCGTCCGGAGTCTCGGCAAGGCGCGCGCGGCGAGACTCGGGTGGGATCCGGAGCCCGTCTTGATCGTGACGCCGAACTATCGCGGATTTCCGATGGACAGCGCCGCACGGGACGCGTTCCGTCGTCGTCTGCTCGAGACGGCACAATCGCTTCCTGGAGTGCGTTTCGCGGCGCGCGTGAACAGCCTTCCGTTCGGCACGAATACATACTCGCTGCACGTGCCTGGCATCGATTCCGTCGAGCGCCTCGGGAGATTCAACTACCAATCGACATCGCCGGACTATTTCCGCGCTGTCGACACCCGCATCGTGCGCGGCAGATCGCTGATGCCGCAGGACCGAGCCGACGCGCCGCCCGTCACGGTCGTGAGCGAATCAATGGCTCGCGCCCTCTGGCCCGGTCGCGATCCGATTGGTCAATGCATCTACGTCGGACGCGCGCCGGCCCCCTGTACGACCGTCGTGGGAGTCGCCGAGGACGCGGTGCAGAACAGCATCACCGACACCGCGCGGCTCATGTACTACCTATCGGACGACCAGCCGCCGCAGACGCCCGCGAACCGACTTTTTCTCCGGATGGCCAGCGCTGACGTTGCGACTCGAGCCGAAGGCGTCCGGCGCGCGCTGCAGCAGATCATGCCGGGCGCGGCCTACGTCACGGTCTCCAACCTCGAGGATCTCGTCGACAACCAGCGTCGGTCCTGGCGACTCGGCGCGATGATGTTCGTCGCGTTCGGAGGCCTGGCGCTGCTGGTCGCCGCGGTCGGCCTTTATGGAGTGATCGCGTACGACGTCGTCCAGCGCATGCACGAGCTCGGCGTTCGCATCGCCCTCGGCGCGCAGGCGCGGGACATCGTGCGACTCGTGATGAGCCAGGGCTTTGCATTCGCTGGCGCCGGCGTCGCCATCGGGACTGGCGTTGCCCTTCTCGCCGCCCGGTGGATGCAGCCGTTGCTCTATGAGGAGTCGGCGCGCGATCCCGTGGTGTTCACCGCCGTCGGAGCGACGATCGCCGCGGTTGCGGTCGTCGCGAGCGGCATGCCGGCATTTCGGGCAACTCGCGCCGACCCCAACGCGGCCCTGCGAAGCGACTGACGCGCGTCGAACTGTTACCGAATTGTTGGCCGGACGGGATCGCGCATGCAGGCCGGCCGGCAGCACACTCAGGCATGCGACCCATCTCCCTGCTCCTGTTGCGCGCCGGCCGATCGACGCTGCGCGCCCTCGTCCCGACGCTCCTCGCGGTCTCCGCCGGCCACGCGCAGGCGACGCCGAGCCCCGACTCGATCGTCCCCTCGCTACCGGCGAAGACGCCGTTGCCGCCCGAGGCAGCCACCGCCGGCATCACGAAATTCTCATTCATCACCTACGGAGACACGCGCGGCCGGCACGACGGCGCGCAGCTCCAGGCCGAGCACACGCTCGTCATCGAGTCGATGCTCCGCACGATCAAGGCGGCCGCCGGCACCGCCGATCCGATCCGCTTCGTGTTACAGAGCGGCGACGCGGTTCAGGATGGCAGCATCTCGCGACAGCTCAGCGTCAGCTACATTCCGCTGATCAATCGGCTGACGCAGGAGGCGGGTGTGCCGTACTTCCTGTCCGTCGGCAACCACGATGTCGGCAGCAATCCAGACCCGACGAATGCAAAGCGCGTGGCCGGACTGCGGAACTACTTCGCCGCCAACGCGCGCCTCATTCCGACCGAAGCGTCGCCGCGCCGCCTCGCCGGCTACCCGACGTACGCGTTCGGCTACGCAAATACGTTCTTCATCGCATTCGACTCCGACATCCCCGAAGACTCCATTCAGTTCGCCTGGGTCGAGTCGCAGCTGGAGCATCTCGACCGCAAGCGCTACACCCACGTCGCGATGTTCTTCCATCATCCCCCGTTCTCATCGGGACCCCACGGCGGCTCGAACGTCGAGTACCAAGCCGCGACGATTCGAACGAAGTGGATGCCGCTGTTCCGGAAGCATCACGTGCGACTTCTGCTCACCGGTCACGAGCACCTGTTCGAGCACTGGACCGAGCGATACACCGATGAGACCGGGTCGCACCGCATCGATGAGATCGTGAGCGGCGGTGGCGGCGCCCCGCTCTACGCATACACCGGCGAGCCGAACCTGCGCGACTACGTGAAAGCCGCGGCGGCTGACAAGGTCACCGTGCAGCACGTTGCCCGGCCGTCGAGCGATCCCGGAGGCAACCCGTTTCACTATGTCGTCGTGCACGTCGACGGCGACAACATCAGCCTCGAGGTCATCGCCGCCGACTGGGGCCGCGGGTTCATGCCGTACCGATCCAACACGGCGTCGCTCGTCGATCCCCGCCCGTAGCGTCTCGTGTCATCTCGAGCCCCGGCGAGGGACCTGCAGCTCGCGCGCTAGAATCCGTATCGGACCGCCAGCTGGATCTGATACGGATTGCCGGCCTTCTGCAGCACGCCAAAGTTCTCGTTCACCGTGTAGACGTACTGATGCGTCGCCTGGTTGAAGCCGGCGACATTGAGCAACGGAAGCCGCTGAACGACCGGGTTCTGGTTCGAGATTCCCACGGGCAGCTGATACTCCGCGCCCCAGCCGCGATCGCCGCCGGGGTCGACGCATCGTTCGGATCGAACACGAATGCGAGGTCGTTGCTGGTTGCTTCGTCGCCGTTGATGTCGCCGTTGACCACCGCGGTGATCGGCCGGCGGTTCGCGCCGGCGTACCGGCCGCCAAGCAGAATGCCCCAGCCGAGCGGCACCGACCCGGCCACGACGAGCTTGTGCTTGAAGTCGGTGTCCGACGGACCCCACGAGCCCGAGAGATCGCGCGGATGGCCCGGCGCCGAATTCGCCCGACCGCAGCATGTTCTTCGCCTGCGCGCCGTCGATGCGAATGTCGGTCGGCGTCCACCGCTGTCCGAGCAGCGACGACTGCACGCCCGTCGTCGGCGCGAGGTTCGTCAGATCGGTGAAGTTCCGGTTGACCGCCGGCACCGCCGCCAACTGGTCGCTGCTCACGCGGAAATTTGCTCCCATGCTCGGCGCCCTCCGCTCTTGCACGGTGCCCGCGACGACGACGGGTTCCAGCTCCGTCGCCTGACGCCCGAGCGTGATGTCGACGAGCACGCGGCTGCCGAGCGTCAGTTGATAGCCCGACCGTGTTTCCGCGCGAAAGCCGATGCGCCGCGCCGTGATGGTGTACGGTCCGCCCAGCGGCAGTTGCAAGAACGAGAAGCGGCCCCCCTCGACGCCGCCCTTCACCGCTTCCACGAGCGGCGACCGAAAGCATTCGTTCATCGTCTGCACCAGCAGCCACGCGCGGCGATAGCTCATGCCCATCTGCCGCGCGGCGGCCGAGATCGATCCGGTGTCATCGATCGCGCGCAGCAGATCGGCTTTGCCCGGACCGAGGGCGATCTCGGAGCCCGACAGAATGCGGACGCGAAGAGCGGCGGCGGCGTTCGACGGCGAAGAGCGTTTCATGGGCTCGGCTCCGGGGATGTGGCGAAGTATGCGCGGCCGCGGACCCCGAAACAGGCAGGTGGGCACCCGGTACGGCCGGACCAGGGATGCTGAGCTCATCGCTGTCGGGTGCCACCCGTCTTTTCCGATCTCCTCGATACGGGTTCGTCGAGGCCCTACCAACCGAACGGAGTCCTCATGCGTCGCACTCGGATCTGCACGCTCGTTGGCTGGTGACGTCGTCGCTCAATGGCTCTCCTCGGGTTCGGCGGCCACGAAGGTCCGACGATGCGTGCTCACCGGCAAGGCTCGCCGTTAATCCAGCCTTAATCGAACCGACGTCACTTGATAATCATCGGCGCGTTGACAACCGCGGGCATCGCCGTATATGTGTGACTCACATATATCTGACTGCCAATGCTTACCGACGAGTTGAAGAAAGGAAGCACCGAGTTCCTGATCCTCTCGTTGCTCGAGGCGCAGGCGCGACATGGCTACGAGCTCCAAAAGCTGATCGAATCGCGGTCGAAGGGCGTCCTCACGTTCAACGTGGCGTCGCTGTATCCGCTCCTCTATCGCATGGAGGATCGCGGCTGGATCGTGGGACGGTGGGTCGAGAAGGCCGGCGAGCGACGACGACGCTTCTATCGACTGACCGCCGCTGGACGGTCGGCGCTCGAGGCGCAGCGGGTGAGCTGGCGCGAATTCGTGAACGCAATCAACCAGGTCGCGGGGGTGCGATATGTATGATTGGCGCGCGGACGTTCGGTCCCGCCTCGCAGCGAGCCGCCTGCGGCCCGAAGACGAAGCCGAGCTCGTCGACGAAGTCGGCCAGCACCTCGAGGCGCAGTTCGCCGAGTTGGCGGCGAAGATCGGACCCGCCGACGCACGCGCACAGTTGCTGGCGCAGCTCCGTGCGCGTGAGTTCGACGAGGCGGCTGCTCGGCGGAGACACCGCGGGCGTGGCCGCCGCGACGGCAGATGGAGCTCGACGTCGGTCCTCCGCGACGTGCGCTATGGAGTCCGGTCGCTGCGGCGGAGCCCGGGCGTGTTCGCTGCCGGCGTCGTGGCGCTCGCGCTGGGAATTGGCCTGACCACGGTGATGTACAGCGTCATTTACGGATTGCTCATCAAGGGTCTGCCCTTCGACGATGCGTCGCGCATCGTGATGATCTACCGAACGGATCCGACGGGTCACGGAGAGGAAGATCTCGTGCCGTTCGCCGACTTCGCGCGCTATCGGGCCGCGCAGCGGTCGTTCGCGGCGTTCGGCGGCTATACGCAGGGAACAGCGAGTGTGAGCGGTGGCGATCGCCCCGAACGAGTGACGGTCGCGCACCTCACCGCGGGCGCCCTCGATGTCACGGGCGTGCGACCGATCCTCGGTCGAAGGTTCGCTGCCGCGGACAATGCGCCCGACGCGGTGCCGACCGCGATCCTCAGCTACACCATGTGGCGCGATCGCTTTGGCGGCGATTCGAGTGTCCTTGGCGCGTCGCTGCGGGTGAACGGGAAAGCGTACGGCATCATTGGCGTCATGCCCGATGGCTTCGGGTTTCCGCGCGCACAACAGCTCTGGCTGCCGATTCAGATCGATCCGGCGGCGCTGCGGCCCGGCGAAGGCACGCCGCTCACCATCGTCGGCCGCTTGCGGCCGGACGTCGATTTGGCATCCGCGAACGCCGAGCTCGCGGGGCTATCGCGCCGCCTTGCGCGCGAGCACGACGATACCGCGGCGGTTCGCGATCTGGCGCAGCCGTTCGTCCGCGCCACCGTGCCGGCGCGAGTGTACTCGCTGCTGTACGCCATGCTCGGCGCCGTCTTCCTGGTGTTGCTCGTCGCGTGCGCGAACGTCGCCAACCTGCTGCTCGATCGAGCCGCGAACCGGACGCGCGAGATGGGCATCCGCCTTGCGCTCGGCGCCTCTCGAATGGCTCTCGTTCGCCAGTCGCTCGTGGAGTCAGGTATCCTCGCGGCACTTGCGGCGATCATCGGAACCGCGTTGGCCCATGCCGGCATCGTGCTGTTCAACAGGACGATGCTCGATCTGCTGACCGATCGACCGCCATTCTGGATGGACATTCGGCTTCACCTGCCCGTCCTCTTGTTTGTGCTCGGACTGGCGTTGCTGGCGAGCATTCTCTCCGGCCTCTTCCCCGCCTTGCATTCGGTTCGGCTCGACGTCACCACGATTCTGAAGGATGAGTCGCACGCGGCGTCGTCGCTACGCATGGGACGGCTCAGCCGCGCAATCGTCATCGCGGAGATCACGCTGTCGTCGGCGTTGCTCCTGGCCGCCGGCTTCATGACGAAAAGCATCCTGCGGCTTCGGGCGATGGACCCGAAGTTCGATGTCGCGGATGTCATGACCACGCGAGTCACGCTCTCATCGGGCGACAGCACACACCGTCGTCAGTTCTTCGAGTCGCTCGAGGCCAATCTGGGCAACATTCCCGGCGTGGAGGGCGTGTACCTCGGTGACGGCCTGCCGGGTACGCAATGGAATGGAAGCCACGTCGAGATCGAAGGACACACATATGCGCGGTTGCGAGACCGTCCGGTCACGCGGGTGCTCGCGGCGAGCCCCGGCTTCTTTCGGACGTTCGGCGTCGCCATCCTCGAGGGGCGAGCCATTCAGCCCACCGACCGCGTGCAATCGTCGCGCGTGGCGGTGATCAGCGAATCGTTCGCTCGGCGGTTCTTTCCTGGCGTCGATCCGGTCGGGCGCCGCATTCGTCTGGACGCAAGCGATCGCGCGGATGATTGGTCGATTGTCGTCGGCGTCATGCCGACGCTCTACGCCGAGAATCCGCAGAGTTTGCAGAACGCGTGGCCGCCAGAGGTGCTCACCGCGCTCTGGCAATCGCCTCGGATCTCGTCCGCGACGATCGCGATTCGAGGGTCGACCGGGATCGCAACGGCGGCAACCCTGCGCCGCGCCGTGGCCGCGTTCGAACCCGACGTCCCCATTTACGAGACAGCCGCGATGCAAACGCTCTTCTCGCAGGCGCAGTGGCCAGTCCACGTTTTCGGCACGATGTTCGTGATCTTTGGCGTTGTGTCGCTCGTGCTGGCCGCCATCGGCCTGTACGCCGTCATGACGTTCTCCGTGAGCCGCCGCGTGCGCGAGCTTGGCATCCGCATGGCGCTTGGTGCGACGGGCGCAAGTGTCGTTCGTCTGGTGTCTCGACAGGGCGCGATTCAGATCTTCATCGGCATGTCGCTCGGATTCGCGCTCGGGGCGATGATCGTGCGCGCGGCGCGTGCCGTGCTGTTTCAGGTTCAGCCGAACGACCCTGGCGTATTTGCGCTCGTGGCGGGCGTGCTTGGCGCGGCAGCGTTCATCGCGTGCATCATTCCGGCGCTCGGCGCGACGCGCGTAGACCCGGTCATCACGCTCCGGGCCGATTAGAGGATCATGAAAGCGGCGGGCGAGCGTGTGCCCGCCGCTTCACGATGGCGCGCATCGCCGCGGCAGCCAGTTGGCGCACGGACAGTGGGACGAGACACACAAGCATGTCACCGTCTCGATGACCCGGATTCGCCGCTTCGAAGAACGCGACGTCCGGGTCCGATCGCAGCGAGCGGTCGATCGGCGCGGTCGTCGAACGCAGTCGCTTCTGTCCCGACCGGCGAACGATCCCCGTTGCCGGCGACCACGCATCTCCGTAGCGCTGGCGCGCCAGCTGATCGATGAGCCGCGAGACGCCAAGCGGTGTCGGAACATCTCGCCGGGGCCAAAACACATCGAGGTTGCGCGGCAGCAGGAGATAGCTCTTGTAGCTGAACGTGTCGAAGAACCAGTACGCCGGCTCCCATGGCCGGCGGCTCTTCTCGCGCAGGTAGGCGCGTAGGCCAGTTCGCAATACGAGATTCCGTCCGCGGAACCGCTCGTCGATCACGACACTCGAGGTGAAGAACACGACCGATCGACGCCCGTTCCAATCGACGCGATAGACGTCGAGGCTCACGAGCCCGACGAGGCTGCCGGTGCGCGTCCGCCACAGCCCGACCTCGGGCAGCTCGCGCAGCTTCTTCTCGTAGAGCGCGCGGTCGGTCTCGACGTAACGGTCGGTGACCGCCCAAATCTCGTCGAGCTCATGCGACGTCAGCGAGTCGCTCCGTCGCAGGATGATGTCGATCGGTTCGTCAATGCGGAGAGTCGAGTCTGACATGGACCGAGGAGCTGTCGACGCTTCGATCGATCAGCGAAGTCCGTAGACGATGATGTGGCTCGATTGTGAGCCGCCCGGCCAGATCGGCGACCGCATTCCCGACGCGACTCCGATACGCTGATGTCCGCCGGCGAGATAACTCACGATGCCGCCGCCGATGGACTGTCCGGCGGATACCTGCCAGAGTGTTCGCCCGCTGGCGGCATCGAACGCGTAGACGATGCCGCCGAGATCCGCCGTGAAGACCAGGCCGCCGGCCGTGGGTGTCACGCCCGCGAGCACTGGCCGCGCCGACTGGAATTTCCACCGCACTTGTCCGTTCTCCGCGTCGAACGCGGTGAGCCATCCTCTCGCCGCCGGCGCCGAGTCCATGCGCTGGCCGCCAGCCGCGTTGCCGAACCACGCCGCGCCGATGCGCGGCACCGGCGCGGCCTCGCGCTGCAGTTGCACCGTCGAGCACCAGTCGTTCGCCCCGACGAAGAATGAGTTCGTCGCCGGATCGAACGCGGCGCCATTCCATTCCGCGCCGCCGAGAATCCCCGGACAGAAGCGTGTGGGGTGATCTCGCGACAGCGGGACGTCGACGTTCTCGCGGGTCGTCGTCGGCACCTGGTAGAGCAGCGGCAGCTCGATCGGCGACGCCCTCGTATTCGAGGCCGAGGCTCGTGTCGCGACACGGCCGCGGTCCAGCACCGACAACAGGCCGTCCTTGTTCGCGGACGCGACGACGGCGCGACCGGATCGCGTCGTGACCACGGGCGCCGGGCTGTCGACGTCCCAGTCGTGAAAGTCGTGCTTCACGAGCTGGCTGTAGCCGAGCATGTGCCCGGTCGCCGCATCGAGCGCGATGAGACAATTGGAATAGAGATTCTCGCCGTCGCGCATCGCGCTGTCGAAGTCGGGCGCCGGATTGCCCGACGACACGTACAGCACGCCGCTCGTTTCGTCGAGCGTGAACGAAGTCCAGAAAGCGCCGCCGGAGATGGGATAGGCCGACGCGGCCCCGCGGCCCCACGTGTCGTGCGCTGGGCCCGACGCCGGCACGACGTCGAACTTCCACGCGACTCGCCCGGTTTCCGCGTCGAGCGCGTACACGTGCCCAATCACGCCGACGCGATCGCCGCCCGCGTTGCCAATGAACACGAGGCCGTGCCACGCGATCGGCGCCATCGGCACGGTCACTCCCGGTCCGGCGACGTCGAGCGTGATGTCCCAGACGGTACGCCCATCCTTCGCGTCGAACGCGAGCACGTGTCCGTCCGACGTTCCGCGGAAGATCCGGCCGTTCAGATACGCGACGCCACGATTCACGGCCGGACCACCGCCAGGCGTCGCGCTGTGCCGCGCGCGCTTCCAGGTCTCGGCGCACGTGTTCGCGTCGATCGCGTAGGTCATCGTGTCGGTCGAGAAGTACATCGCGCCGCCGACCACGACCGGTCCGGCCTGCAAGGCTGCGACTTCGGGCAGTGTGTACGCGCAGACTTGCGCGAGTCGCGCCACATTCGACCGATCGATCTCGGCGAGCGGCGAGAACCGATCGCCGGCGAGCGTCCGATTGAACGCGGGCCAATCACCTGCGGCGACGTTGGACGAGGGCGCGCGGGTAGCGCCAACCACGCCGGTGCGACGGCAGCCGGCAAAAACGATGAACGCGGCGACAACTGCGGCGCACGCGATGCGGACGTGGGTCATGCGCTCAAGATGGGAGCGACGGGCGCGCGCTGGTAGTAGCCGAGGCTCCGAGATCCGTGCATCTTGCGCCATGGGTGCCGCCACGTCTGGGTTCGCTCCCGCGACCTCGATCGACGAAGTGATCGCGCGTCTCGACACGATCATCGATCGCGCCCTGGTCGAGCGCGACCGGCTCGGCTTCTTCGCCGTGCTCTATCGCACCGTGACGATCGCGGTGAAGAACGGGATTGCCGCGGGACGGTTCGAGGACGGACCGCGGATGGAGCGGCTCGACGTCGTCTTCGCCAACCGCTATCTCGAGGCGTTCGAGGCGCACAAAAGTGGCGGTGCGCCGACGGACGCCTGGCGGATCGCGTTCGCGGCGGGCACGAGTCGTCGCGCCGTCATCATGCAGCACTTGCTGCTCGGCATGAACGCCCACATCAATCTCGACCTGGCGATCGCGGCGTCCGAAGTCTGTCCCGGCGACGCGATCGCCGGACTCGAACGCGATTTCAACGAGATCAACGCGGTCCTCGCGACGCTGGAGACCGACGTCGAGCGCGAAGTCTGCGCCCTCTCGCCGTGGATCGATCGACTGGACCACATCGATCCGAAGGCCGGACGTGTCGTCGCCAACTTCAGCATCGACCGCGCGCGCGCCTGCTCGTGGGACACCGCGCAACGTCTCGCGAGGCTGGCCGGCGCTGCCCGCGCGACCGCGATCGCCGCCACCGACGCCGACGTCGCGTTGCTCGCGCGGGTGATCGCCCGCCCGATCGGGCTGGCGATCAATTTCAACTTGCTGCTGGTTCGTCTGCGTGAAACGTGGGACGCGCGACGGGTGATCGCGGTCCTCGACGGGCGGATGAATTCCCGAACCGTCAGCTAGCGAGCCGCTGCGACCTCGCGGTCCGTCCACACTCGCCCGCGCGGCCCGACATACGCGGACCGGGGACGAATCAGCTTGTTCGCCGCGCGCTGCTCGAACGCGTGCGCGATCCACCCGCTCACGCGGCTGATCGCGAACGTCGGCGTGAAGAGCGGCACGTCGAGACCGAGGCCGTGGAGCAGGAGCGCCGTATAGAACTCCACGTTGGTCTGGAGACGCCGGCCGGGCTTGTACTCTTCGAGCAGGCGAACCGCCGTCGTCTCGACCGCTCGCGCGAGCCGATAGAGCCGCATGTCTCCGGCGCGGGTGAACAGTCGCTCGGCCGCGACCGCGAGGACGTCGGCCCGCGGATCGCGCACCTTGTACACCCGGTGGCCGAATCCCATGAAGCGCTCACCCGCCTCGATCTTCTGTCGAAGGACGGCTTCGGCTCGGGACGCATCGGCGATCTCGAAGACCATTTCGAGCGCGGGGCCTGGTGCGCCGCCGTGCAGCGGACCCTTGAGCGCACCGACGGCGCCGACGACCGCCGAGACGAGATCGGATCCGGTCGAGATGATCACGCGGCATGTGAACGTGGACGCGTTGAGCCCGTGATCGATGACGGTGTTGAGGTACGTCTCGAGGCCGCGCACTCGCTCCGCATCGGGGACGGTGCCGCTCAGCATATATAGGTAGTTGGCGGCATGGCCGAGATCGGCGCGCGGCTCGATGGGCGCTTCGCCGGCCAGGAGCCGTGCGAACGTCGCGACGATCGTGGGCGCGACCGCGACGATCGTGGTCGCCTCGGTCGACGTCAGCGAGACGGTGCCGAGCGCGATCCGAAGCGCATCCATGGAATCGATGCGCGCCCGCGCGCATTCACGAAGCAGGGCGAGCGCCGCGGGCGGCAGCGCGCGACGCGCCGCGAGCTGGGCGCGGAACGCCTCGAGCTCGTCCGGCGTCGGCAGCTCGCCGTGCCACAAGAGCCACGTCGTCTCTTCGAAGGTGGCGTGCGCGGCGAGCTCGCCGACCGGGAACCCGGCGATGACGAGCTCGCCCGCTTCGCCGTCGACGTGACTGAGACGCGTTGTCGCCGCGACGACGCCCTCGAGGCCGTTGGAGGTCATGGGGTCGAATGCCATGGCGAAAACGTAGACGGTGCTGCATGATTGAGTCAATGTTGATTCATCGATCAATATGACGACGAGCTGGATGGATGCCGGCGAGGCCGCGCGCACGCTGGGCGTGACGCGCGCGACGTTGTACGCCTATGTGAGCCGGGGGCTGATCCGGTCGGAGCCGGGCACCGACGCCACGCGCGCCCGACGCTATTCGCGCGACGACGTCGCGCGACTCCAGCGGCGCGCCGAAGCGCGCCGCGATCCCGACAAAGTGGCGGCGCACGCGTTGCAGTGGGGCATGCCGGTGCTCGAATCCGCGATCACCCTGATCGCCGACGAGACGCTGTACTATCGTGGCCACGATGCCGTCGCGCTCGCGCGACAGGCGTCCATCGCGGCGGTGGCATCGCTCGTCTGGTCCGGGCGACTCGACGCCGCGTTCCCGGCGACGGCGCCAGCGCCGCGCCGGCGTGAACCGGCTGCCGCCAAACGCGATCCGTTCATCGGGCGGGCGCAGACGGCGCTCGCCCTCGCGTCGGCCGGCGATCCACAGGCCTTCGATCTTCGACCCGACGCGGTCGCGCGAACCGGATGGCGCATTTTGCGCCTGCTGGTGTCGGTGGCGTCCGCCGCGACACAGGGCTCCACGATCGACGCGATGCTCGCGCGCGGCTGGCGCGTCCGCGCCGGCGGCGAGGAGCTGCTCCGCGCCGCGATGATTCTCTGCGCCGACCACGAGCTCAACGTCTCTGCATTCACCGCGCGATGCGTGGCCTCCGCTGGCTCACAGCCGTACGCCGTCGTCATCGCTGGCCTTGCCGCGCTCGAGGGCGTCAAGCACGGCGGCAGCACGGCGCGCGTCGAGGCGCTCTTGGCCGCCACACGCCGAGCGCGATCGCTCCGTTCCGCACTCACGGAACGCGTGCGTCACGGCAACCGCATCGACGGTTTCGGACACCCACTCTATCGAAGCGGAGATCCCCGGGCAGCTGCGTTGCTCGAGATGCTGGGCGACCGTTTTCCACGATCGCCCGAGCTCCGCTTCGTCCGTGAGTTCGCGCGCGTCTCGACGGCGCTCACCGGCGAGCATCCCAATGTCGACTTCGCACTCGGTGCCCTCTCGCGCGTGCTCGACCTTCCGGCATCGTCCGGTCTCACGCTCTTCGCGATCGGCCGAACGATCGGATGGATCGGCCATGCGATCGAGCAGTACGCGGTCGATCAGATCATCCGGCCCAGGGCGCGATACGTGGGCGCCAGGCCCGTTTGATCGATGCATCCGCCGCAGGCCCCGGTTGGGCAGTTGGTCCAATGAAAGATCGCAGCTTCGCGCGCTAGTCTCGATCGCAAGCGAGTCGAGGCATTCGACGCCTCAGGAGAGCGATCGATGAGACACCTACTCCCGGGCACGCGCAACACACTTCGGCGCGCGGCTGCCGTGCTCATCCTGGCGGCATGCGCTAGCGCCGCGCTCGCGCAGTCGGATCCACTCCCCTCCTGGAGCGATGGCGCCGCCAAGAAGGCGATCGTCGCCTTCGTTCAGTCCACGATCACACAAGGCGCGCCGGCGTTTGTCCCACTTGCCGAGCGCGTCGCCACGTTCGACCAGGATGGCACACTCTGGGTCGAGCACCCGATGTACACACAGGTGATCTTCTGTCTCGATCGCGTTCCGGCGGTCGTCAAGGTTCGCCCGGAGCTCGCCGCCGAGGAGCCATTCAAGACCGTTCTGTCGGGGAATCGCGAGGCGATCGCGAAGCTGTCGAAGGAGGACCTCGAGAAGATCCTCGCGGCGACGCTCACTGGTATGAGCATCGAGCAGTTTCAATCCGAGGTGAAGCAGTGGATCGCCGCCGCGAGGGACCCGCGCTGGGGCCGTCGCTTCACGGAGCTCACGTATGTCCCGATGCTCGACCTCATGAAGTACCTGCGTTCAAACGGGTACAAGACATACATCGTGACTGGCGGCGGTCAGGACTTCGTGCGTGTCTACTCGCAGGACGTGTACGGCATTTCGCCTGAGCAGGTGGTCGGCACCGCTGGCGGTGTGAAGTACGAGTACGACAAAAGCGGCAAGCCGGTGCTCGTCAAAGAGCCGAAGCTGCTGCTCAACGACGACAAGGCCGGCAAGCCCGAGGGCATCCACTTGATCATTGGACGCCGTCCCCAGGCGGCATTCGGCAACTCGGCCGGTGACCGGCAAATGCTCGAGTACACGAAAGCCGGCAGCGGCGCTCGGCTCGCCATGGTCGTGCTCCATGACGACGCCAAGCGTGAATACGCGTATGGCCCCGCGCAGGGACTTCCCGACTCCAAGGTCGGAACGTTCCCCCAAGCGCTCTTCGATGAGGCCACGAAGAACGGTTGGGTCGTGATCAGCATGAAGAACGACTGGACGCGCGTGTTCGCGTTCGAGAAGTAGCACCGGCCTACGCCGCGTGGCGCCGGAGCGGATGACAGAAACGGGCCGCTTCGCGCATTACAACGGTCGGGGCTCCGCAAGGCTGTGATCGCGCAGCCTCGCAGCGCATCCACTAGACCTCGACCCGAGCCAATGACATGACGGAACCACGAGGCAAGCGACTCCGCCGCTCGCTCCGATTGACGTTCGCCCTGCGCCACGCCATCGCTTTGGGTGCGGCGCCGCTCGCGCTGGCGTGCCATGACAACGTGAGCCCGAGCAGAGGAACGCTGACGGGTACGGTCGTGCTGCAGGATTCATGGGGAAACCGGCTCGACGACTTCTCCGGTGCTGCGATTACCGTCGACGGTGTGTCGACGACCGCGATCACCGACGCTGCCGGCGCGTGGCACATCGATGAAGTGCCCAGCGGAATGCACACCGTCACCTTCCAGAAGGCGACGTTCGGCACCGTTCAGCTGACGGGCCAGGTAGTCAGCGGTCCCTCAGCGACCGCACCAGGCGTGACGATGGCGCTCACGCCGTGGGAACAGGCCGTCATCGATAGCATTCACCTGGTGACACGCGCGGGGAAGGACTATTACATGGTGGACGGACACCTATCCGCGCCCCCGCCGGCCAACGCGAAATACGTCTCGGCAGTGGTCTACATGGGAAAGACAAGTGCCGTGTCGCCCGATCCCACCTCATTTGGGCAATGGGGCACATTTGGCGACATCACTGGGAAATCGTCGACGTTCTCGGCCCCATTTTCGGTCGACGCGGCGCAATCGACGTTTGGCCAGGGCGCGCAGGTATACGTCGCCGCGTTTCTCAGCGCCGCGGTGTGTACGTGCTATCCGACGGATCCAGCCGAGAAGCCCTTCTACACCAACACCGGACCGCGCGCCAACGTCGTTGCGCTGACGATCAAGTGACGCCGACCGCGGATCGCCGCGCAATGCACGCTGTTTTGTGCGTGCTCATTGCCATCGCGGTCGCGGTGGCCCCCCGGGCGTCGGCGCAGGCGACACGGGGAACCATCAGCGGGTCCGTCATCGACGCCAGGACGGGAGCTTCCCTCCCTCACGCGACTGCGACGCTGACGCCCGCCGACGGTCTCGGCGTCCTGCTCGACGCGCGCGGGACGACGTCGTCTTTCGCGATCGCCCGCACAGTGACGACGTCGGTTGATGGGACATATCGCTTTGCGGATTTGCCGATCGGTGCGTACCACCTCAGAATTCAGCGCCTGGGCTACGAGCCCGCGACGATCGACGTTCGGCTGGGAGACACCGGCACGTCGCCGCTGTCGATTGGTCTCATCGTTCTTCCCGTGCGTCTGCGCGCAGTCGAGGTCCGGGCTCACGACTCGAGTACGGCGGCCGGCGAGCAATCGACTGGAAGCATCGAAGATGCTCGACTTGCCGCGGCGCATGCACGACAGCGGACGTTTCTCTCGACCGACGCGCGTGAGCTGACGCTGGCGGACATCGCCGAATCGGCGACGCTCGGCGGCAGCGACGTGCTTCGCTCGCTGCTACGGCTGCCCGGCGTCACGCCGCTCGACGACTGGTCCGCGAAGCTGTGGGTCCGGGGAAACCGCTGGGATCACAACCGAACGTACTTCGACGGACTGCCGTTGTTCGATCCTCTCGGCGTGTTGGGGCGAACGTCGGGTGTGAGCGCCGATGCGATCGGCGGCGCATTCCTCCACCCGGGGGTGCGCCCTGTGTCGCTCGGCGGCGACGGCGCGACTCGAATCGATCTTCGGTCACGCCCTGCCTCCGTCGGCGGCGCCTGGCGCGGCTCCGCGGAGCTGTCGCCGTTCGGCGCGAGCGGGGCGATCGAGCGCACGCTGGCCGACACGTCGGCCGGGATTCTAGTGACCGCGCATCGCTCGCTGGGAGCGTGGTTGCCACGAGACCTGTTCTCCGAGGCGCTGGCGGGTCGCTCGTACTTCGATGAGCAAGCGACGGCTCGAGGCGACATCGATCTCGGCGACGGGAAACGGATCGAGGCGAGCGGGTTGTTCACTCGCGATGCACGCACCCTTGCCAATGAGCCTGATGGCGACGAGACCAACCAGGTTTGGCGCAATGGGGTCAGCCGCGTGACGTTCTCCTCGCCCGTTGGACCATTCGTCACATCCCACACCGTCGGCATTTCGCAGTTCGCGTCGAGCTCCGACCGGTATGTCGCACAGTCGCCGACCGACCCCGTGATGACGATTCCCGTGACCTCGAGCGTCGAATACGTCACAGTCGGTGGGCAGATCGGATCTCGCGCAGCGACTCGCGACGCCAGCACTGTCGGCTACGATCTGATCATGCAACGAACGTCGATCCACGGGACGCAGCAAACCCTCGTGACGAATCCAGTGGTACGTCGCGGCGAGCTCGATTACGGGGCGGTGTGGGCCGATCGCCGAAATGCGCTCGGCAGCGTCACGCTGGAAAACGGCGTGCGGCTGGACGTTGGCGGCGGTCATGGACTCGACGCGCTTCGGCCTGCCGCGTCCACTCAGGCAGTCGTCGTCGTGTCGCCGAATACTCGCCTCTCCATCGGCGCGAGCCGCGTGCATGAGTACATTCAAGGCGTCGACCTCCCACTGGTCGGTCAGAGCCAGACGCTGCCGACTTCGTGGCTCACGAGCGGCAACGACGTGCCGGTGATGGCAGTGGACAACGCGATGGCCGGCATCGAGCAATGGATGGGGACCGCGGTGCTCATGGCCGCGAACGTCTACGTGCGCCACACCGTCGGGGATATCGCCGACGATCCGACGCCGGGACCGCTGTTTGGACGACCACTCTTCGTGGAGGCGACTGAGTCCGCGCACGGCATCGAAGTCAGCGCGCGAAAGTTGATCGGACGGTCGACCGGACTCATTGCCTACAGCTACGGCAGCGCGACGATGCACGCCAACGGGCTTTCCTTTCCGGCGTCGGCCGACCGAACACACTCATTCGATGCGACGATGTCCCTGCACCTGGGCAGCGTCAACCTCGGCGGCGCCTACACGCTGGCCTCCGGTGCGCCATATACTCGAACCGTGCCTGCCGCCGCCCTCGGTCAACCGGGCGGTTCGCAGATCCTGGTGCGCGAAGCGCCGAACGCGCAGCGGCTGCCGGCGTACTCGAGCCTCGACGTTTCGGTCGATTACGCCCGGGTCATCGGCGGCGTCGCACTCGGCGCGTTCGGGGGCATGCAGAACCTGCTCGGCCGCAAGAACTCGACCTGGTACGAGATCTCCGGCTACTGCGAAAACGGCCAGTCCCAACCGGTGGCGAGTCCGCAGTGCGCCAACCACGATGTGCTCGAGGCCCCGGTCAAGCGATCGCTGACCGTTGGGCTCCGGCTCGTCGTGCGCTGAGGCCACCCATCGCTGATCGTGGATCGCGCTTCAGAGTTATTCGAGAACCATCATGATGCGCTCTATCGATATCTCGTGCGCTTGTCCGGCGACCCGGACATCGCGGCGGACGCCGCGCAGGAAGCGTTCGTGCGACTGCTCGTCCGCGCGCCGACGGGATCCACGGAGCGCGCGTGGTTGTTCAAGGTCGGCACGAACTACGTGCTCGAAGGGCGCCGGACCGCGGCACGTCGCGGACGTCTGCTCGGTGGCCACGGCGAACGGACGATGGCCGACGCCCCACGCGACCCGCACGCGAGCGTCGAGGCCGATGAGCGGAGACGCATCGTGATGGCCGCCTTGAGCCGGCTCAGCGACAAGGAGCGCGTCGCCATCTTGATGCGCGAGGAGGGCTTCTCGCACCGAGAGATCGCCGAGGCCGTCGGCACGACGACCGGCTCCGTGGGAACGTTGCTCGCACGGACCCTGGAGCGGCTCGCTCGCGAAACGACACTCGACCGAGACGCCCTGTGACCACGCCGCACGTCGATCTCATGGACCAACACGCCAGCGACGGCGTACTGCTCGCGGTGTATGACGAGCAGCACGACGACGAATTGGACTCGGGGCGCCGCCACGTTGCCCATTGTGCCGACTGCCAGGCGCGACTGGAAGTCATCGCCACGCGTGCAAACCAGGTGCGCGTCGCGCTCGCCGCGATTTCGCCTTCATCCGTCGCAAAGGATGATGTCCGCCGGCGCATTGCCGAAGCGCATGAACGGCGTGGTCGACCGATCTGGCGACGGCCGTCGTGGCTCGCGGCAGCCGCAGTGGTCGTTCTCGGCGGCGTGGCCGCGGCATTTCCGATTCGGCAGTGGATCCAGCGTCATCGCCCGGAAGCGCGGACGCAGTACTCGCCACAGCCGGTCGTTTCACCCGGCGCGCCGCCGATCAATCGCTCGGGAGCAACGGTGTCCTTCGCTGCGACGGGCCCCGACTTTACGGTTCGCTTCGACTCATTACCTGCGGCGGGCAGTCTCACCGCCAGCCGCACGACGGCCGATCAGCTTTCCGCCCGCGTCGCGAGCGGGGCCGGAACCGGCGGCGACGCGTTGGTCGTGTTGCCCGACGAGCTGCTCGTGCGGAACACGAGCACCGCTCGCGCGAGCTACGATCTGACGTTGCCGGGCGTGGTGACGCGTCTGCGCGTGATCGTCGCGGGTCGCGTCGTGTTCGATGGCGCGCCGCCAACCGTGATTCAGCTCGACCGATCGAGATAGTCGCCGGTTCGCCAGTCAGTACTTCCACCACGGCGTCGTCGTCCCCGCCGGCATGTTCCGCAAACCGTACTCGGCCATCTCTCTCAGCCGGTCCGCGCTCGTGCCCGGTCCGCTCCAGCAGTGCGGCTTCTGATCGCCGTACACGAAGTAGCCCTCGTAGTGCGGATTCGTGCGTGGTCTTCATCCACGCCTCGAGCTCGCGCGTCGCGCGATCGAGGAAGAAGCTGTCCATGTTGCCGACGTAGACGTGGATCTTGTCGACGAGCTTGGGTCCGACCGTCGTCCAGTTTCGCTGCAGGTAGTAAAGCAGGTCGTAGTTCTCGCGCCAATACTGCGTCACCGTGTGATCGATCACGCCGGTGCGTGAATCGACGGCGGGCTTGAAGTAGCCGTCCTCGCCGATCGGTCCCCACACGGCCTGCCAGATGTCCTGTTGGCCCGTGCCGGAGCGGCCGTGCGTGCCGTTCACGAGCTCCATCCAGTAGCGCTGCTGCGCGGTCTGCCGAATCTCGCCGTTGACCTCGCGTGAATTCACCGTCGGCGTGAGCTGCCACTCGACTGTAGTTCTTGTAGAACGCGTTGGCGTCCTTGTACATGTTCACGCCTTCGACGTCGCGTGAACGTCACCGGGATCGGGGCACGACGACCACGTGCCGCCGAAGAAGTCGGGATGGAAGATCTGGAGCGCGAGCGACTCCCAGCCGCCGGTCGATCCGCCGGACAGCCACCGCGCCCACGGCTCCTTGATCACGCGGTAGCGCTTTTCGATCTCCGGAATCAGCTCGTTCATGATCGCGTCGCCGTACGGACCGATGTTGACGCTGTTCACGGCGTACGAGTCGTCGAAGTACGGCGTCGGATGCTGGAACGTCACCGCGATGATGCGCGGGAAGTTGTCGGAGAGCCACGCTTCGCGAAACGATTGCGCGCCGGCGCCACCGCGACCGCCGGGCGACGCGTCGAATCCATACGGCGCGCCGAGACCGAAATGGCCCTGGATGTAGTTGACCGGATAGCTGATCGTCGACGTCTTGTAGTCGCGCGGCAGCAGCACCGTGGCGCCGAGGTAGATGGGGCGTCCCCAGAACTTCGTGAGCGACGGACTCTGGAACTTGAAACGCTGCACGTACTCGTTGTCGGCGGGAACCTGAATCGGCGGGATGATCTTGTCGGCGACGAGCTTCACGACGCTCGCCAGCTTCGGATCGAGATGCACCTTCTGCGGCGCGCCGTAGATGTTGCCCGGAGATCGCGGCCAGTTCTGCCCTTCCCACTGGTCGTCGTGCATCCATAGCACGTGGCCGTCGGCGCGCTTGAACTCCGAGTACACGTTCACGAATGGCTGAATCCAGTAGTCGCCGGCGGGAATGTCCGCCATGTCGAAGACCGGCGTGCCGAGGTCGTTGCCGTCGATCGACCGCCGGGGCACCCGGCGCGAGATCGCTCGACGTCGTCGGCCGAACAGCGGCGCGCCCACGCGCCCGACCTGGGTTCGCGGCTCGCGCGTGCTGTCAGCGCTGATGATGACGTAGACGCGACCCGTGAGCGGCTCGTTCCGCACCGACGCCGGTACGCGGATCTCGAATTTGATCTTCGCGCGCCCCGACGGGCCCGGAAGGATGACCGACGTTTGGGCCATCGCTCCACCAGCGAGAACGACGGAGACGAGCGGTGTGATGGCGAGAGTGCGATGTGCGAACGACATGTTGGCGCTCCGGACATGAACAGATCGTCGCGTCATCGCTTGCGCGAGGCGACCAGTGCAGCGACTCGTTGCGTCTCCTCCGACCTCGAGAGCCCGTCGATGACGCCGTCGACGTCTTGCGACGATCGGTTTTGACTCATCTTCCACTTCGCCTCGATCCGCCCGATCTCGAGCTCCAGCCCCACGATGCCCTTGATCTGTCCCGCGATGTACTCGGGCGGCGCGTCGGACACGGACCACGGGTGCGAGTGGGGGGCTTCGTGGCGATCGGTGAGACCGCGCACGTGCTCATGCAACCACGTGTCGTCGTCGATGAAGGTGAGGCGGCCATAGACATGGACTGCAACGTAGTTCCACGTCGGCACCACACGGCCATGCTCGCGCTTCGATGCATACCACGACGGCGTGATGTACGCTCCCGGATCCGAAAAGATGACCAGCGCTTCGTCGAGCACGGATCCGCGGTGGTGCGCGTTCGCGCGAGCGACGTGGCCGCGGAGCACGCCCTTCGCGCCGAGCGCGGGATGGAGGACGAGCGGAAGATGTGTCGCGCACAATCCGGCTTGCGACGAACTAACCACGACGCCGAACGGATTCGCGTCGATGAATGCAACGATCGTCTCAGGACGCTCTTCGGCGTACAACGCGGGGATGTACATGACGCGAGAGGAGAGGATGATGCCGGACCAATCAAGTGAAAACGCGGTGGCGACGCTAGGCCGGACAGCGACTTTCGCTCCGGTGGCTCAGTTGGTGGCGGCGCAGCGCTCTGCGGTGCGGCTGCGTACTCGTGATGGATCTCGAATGGAGGCGAACGTGCGGATTGCTACGGCGCTGATCATGGTTTCCGCTGGGCTCGGAGTCGTAGCCTGCAACACCTCAGTCACGCCCCGACCGTATCCGGTCTCGGCGACAGCGGCGATCGAGCACAGCGATCTCGAGGTCCCGCGAGACCTCGAGGTGCGATCGGCCAGCTATTCGGTCACCGGACTTCCCGACGTCAGCGGGATCAATGGCACCACGAGCTCGACCGTGCAGGTGCGGCCGCTGCTCACCGTGTACGCCGTGCATCGCACGACGGGCGAGCACCTGCTCCTCATCTACGAGGATCTGTCGCAGCGGAAGCAGCCGTCACGGATCATTCGAATGGTGCCGGCGGACTCCCAGTGATCCTCGCGCTATCGGGTGAAACCTTCGGCTCCACGCACCCGTAGGGCATGACAGGTGCTCTCACATTCTCGGCGGACCGCGTCCGATCGGGCCGGACCGCTTTCACGCTCCGACGGTGGGACGGTCGATGCGCATTCTCTGGACGCTGTTCAAGATCATCGTTGGGCTCGCGATCGCGATCCCGGTTGGACTCCTCGCTTTGGCGCTGACGGTCGGCGCGGTCGGCACGGTGATTGGCCTCGCGATCGCGGCGCTCAAGCTCGCGTGCGTTGCGTTCGTCGGATACGGCTTGTATCGCTTCGCGCGCTTCGTGCTCGCTCCGGCGCCGAAACCGACGCTGCCGCCGGTCAATGAGCTGCCCCCGGCCGACCCGTACTACCAGGCGGCCATGCGCGAGCTCGACTCCGAGCTGGGACGTCCCGCCCGCAGCTAGCGCCGGGCCGTCGCCGAACAGCGACGGAAAATGATCGCGACAACGCTGGATGAAACGGCTCCCGCTCTTTGATTGCGGGAGCCGCCTGCTTTGTACAAACAGATGAGGCGAGCCGTGTCGCATCCGCCTCTCTTGTCGCCGTCGGGCTGGCGCCTCAGTTTCTCAGTCCCCGGTGCTGGTCCGCCGTGAGCGACACGCGACGACAGGAGCCATCATGCCGCTTCAGACGAATGCCCGGCGCGCTCCAGCCGCCGGGCCGTGGCACTCACTGATCGGCTGCGCCACGGGCGCCGTCGTGCTTCTGCAATCCGCGTGTGGCGGCGCGGGCGCCCCGACCAACAGCGGCGGCACCCCGGCGTGCACAGTGAGCAGCGTGAGTGTAAGTGCCAGCTCGGCGACGGTGAACACCGGCGTCACCGCGACACTGACCGCCACGGTCAACGGGACGACGTCCTGCAGTGGCAGAGTAACCTGGAGCGCCACGCCGACCGGCGGAACGCTGACGCCGGCTGGCCTGACCGCATCGTTCAGCGCCGCAACGCCCGGCACGTACACGATCACGGCAAGCAGCAACGACGATGCTACCAAGAGCGGCACGACATCGGTGACGGTGACCGCGGGTGTTCCGCCCTGCGGCCAGGCGAACGGCACCACTGTTACGCACTCGACGAGCATCTCGGCGAACGAGACGTGGGCCGGCGACGGCACGACGCACCTCGTGCCGACGAGCATCACGATCGGCGGCGCCGCGGTCGTGACGATCCAGGCGTGCGCGCTCGTCGCACTCGGTCAGGGCGTATCGATCAACGTCGGCGGCACCGCGCGACTCGTGACAGCCGGAACGGGCACCACGCGCTTCGTCGCGTTCAAGCGCAACAACGCCGGTCAGGCGTGGGGAACGCTTCGCGGCACCAGCGCGACGTCGCAGATCGATCTCACGTGGACGACCTTGGATGGCGGGGGAAACTTCGGCGGAGGAAACGATCCGACGATCGCGATCGTCGGAAACGGCTACGGGTCGGTCCCCGTCGCGACCCTGCGCGCGAACAACGTGACGATCACCTCGTCGCAGGGCGTGGGTGTCTATATCGACGCGAACGCCGCGTTCACCGGCGACTCGCAGCTCTTGACAATCACCGGCTCCGGCGGACGCCCGATCGTTACGACGATGATGTCGCTCGGCAGCGTGCCGAGTGGCACGTACACGGGGAACGCGATTGATGAAATACTCATCGCCGGGCCGAACGCCAACGTGTTCGGCGACATGACCGTCGACGATCACGGCGTGCCGGTCCGCATCGCGTATGGGGCGGTCTCGATCGCGCCAGGATTCGGGGCGACCGCGCCGGTGACGCTCACGCTGCGGCCGGGAGTAGTCTTCAAGTTCCCGAAACTACCGGGACCCCAGCCCGGCGCGCGCGTCGCGTTTGGAACGAACGGCAACGCGCCGAACAATCTCGTCGGCGTGCTCAACGCGATCGGGACAGCCGCGAAACCGATCCTGTTCACGTCGGGTGAGACGGTACCGGCACCTGGCGATTGGATCGGCATCTGGCTGAACACCGCCACCGGCTCACGGCTCGACCATGTGATCATCGACTACGCGGGCGCGGCGAGCGGCATCGGCTCGAACAACTGCAAGCTCGTCAACACGCCTGACAACGCGGCGCTGCTGGTCGGCGACTTCTCGTCTCAGTACGTGCCGCCGTCCGACCTCATCACCAACAGCATCATCACGCACAGTGCGGGCTACGGCATCAACGCGATGTGGCAGTCGTCGGCGTTCAACAGCCCGAATCTCACCGCCACGAATACGTTCCTGAGCAATGCGCGGTGCAGCCAGACGTACAACGGACTGACGCCGCCCGGCGTGTGCCCCGTCGGCGGCGGTTGTACGGTGCCGTAGGCCGCCTCCATTGTTGCGCCGGTGCATCGCGAGTGGGCGTCACGCCGGCAATCATCGGATTGCCGATCTAGACGCCGCGATGTCAGGAGCGAACGTCGTGCTACGGTCCTCGGAGCATGAGCACGGTGATGACGAGCGGCTGACCGTCCGCGCGCCGGCGAGTGCGTTGCATTTGGTAGGACACGAAGTTCGCCGGCGTAGCGCCGAGGCGCCTGTACTGCCCGAGCGCGGCCGTGTCCGTCGTCACGATTACGGCGCCGTTGGCCGCATCAGAGCCGTATTTTCTCGCCGCGGCCTGGCCCTGCAAAACATCGACCGAACGGCTCGCGAAAAGATGAAGCCCGTCGATGTCTTCGACATGGACGCTGTCGAGAATGCAGAACGGACGCTTGGCCGCCTTGCGCTCGGGCGCGCCGCGAGCGCACGCCCAGAGTCGGCTCGTCCACATCGTATCGTCTTGCATCATCGCGGCGTGCGCCATACCGGCCTGCATCATCGCCAACTCGGCCGCGGAGAGTCGAAATGCCGTGCTGTTGATGTATTTCGCATTCGTATCCACGACGACGATCACGGTGTTCATCCCGGAGTCACCGGAAATGACCTGCGGATGATGCTCTTGGATCCACGTGCGGAGCACATCCATCTCCGGCATCTCGGCCGCTTGCGACGCGGCGAATCGCACAGGCAGCGCGATGGCGAGCAGGAGAACGACCATCAATCTCGCCGGTCTCATTCCGAGACTCTTCGATCTTACTCGCATCGTAATGCCTCCACGGGGTTGAGTCGTGACGCGCGCAACGCCGGCACGGATGCGGCGAAGAACGACGTCGCCGCCAACACCGCGCATGCGGCCGCAGCGACGGTGACGTCGCCGGCGCTCACGCCATACAGTTGCGACGCGACGAGCTTCGAGAGGGCCCGGCTGAGCGCGAGCCCGGCAATCGTGCCGCCGATCAGCAAGCCAAGCGCACCGCGCAACACGAGCGTCACGATGCGCGAGCGGGTGGCGCCGAGCGAGATCCGGACGCCGATCTCGCGAGTGCGCTGCTGCGTATCGAACGCGATGAGGCCGTACAATCCCACCGCCGCGAGCAGGAGCGCGATCGCGCCGGCCACCTCGGAGAGCAACGCGACGACGCGATCGCTCACCATCGACCGTCGCTGCTGGTCCGTCAACGTTCTGACGTCGTTCACAGGCAGGCCCCGATCGAGATCGTGCACGCGCGGACTCGAGCGCCGCACGGACGCGCATCGGATCGCCGCTCGTCCGAAGATAGAGCGTGCGCTCGAGCCCGACCGTATTCGAGTCCTGATCGAAGGTCAGATAGACGATTTGCGGCATCGCTTCCCTCACCGTGCGGTACTTGGAGTTGCCCGCCACTCCCACGACCACGGCGGGCTTCCCCATGAGGTTCGCCGCCTGGCCAACAGGGTCGCGGTCGCCGAAATACTGCCGCGCCGCGGCCTCGTTGAGCACGAGCGCAATGGCGCCCGGACCCGCATCGCGTTCGGTGAGGCCTCGCCCGCGGAGCACGCGAGTGCCGGTCGCGCCGAAGAAGTCACCGCCGACCGTCTGCACGAGCAACGTCATCAGATCGGACGGCTTCTGGCGCCGACCCGGGACACCCAAGGTGGTGATGTTGTAGTCGCCGTTGAGGAGCGGGCTGGCTGACGTTCCCACCGGCGCGCACTCCAGTGATGGAAGCGACGCGCGCCTGAAGCGAGTGATAGAAGGTCAACGCGCTTTGCGACGTGTAGCGGTTCAGCGACGGATTGATCGAGGCTATGAGAACGCTCTCCGTGTCGAGCCCCAACGGCGCCGACGCGAGGTGCGCGAGACTCTTGGCAAAGAGACCCGCGGCAATCGCGAGCACCAGCGACACCGTGACCTGCGCGAGGACGAGCGCGCCTCGGACGCCAACGCGCCATCGCCGGCGCGAACGCTGCCCGACGTCGTCTCGAATCACGTGCGCGACGTCCAGACGCGCCGCGCGAATGGCCGGCGCGATCCCGAACACGACGCCCGTGATCGTCGACAGCAACAGCGAGAGCGCCAACGTGCGCGCGTCCGGAGCGACGTCGATCTCGGTGGGTACGCCGACCGGCGGCAGCAGATGGACGAGACCCCGTGTGGCGCCCAGCGCGAACAGCGTCCCCAGGATTCCGCCGCCAATTGCAAGCACGAGGTTCTCCACAACGAGCTGCCGAATCACGCGCAGCCGTGACGCACCGAGCGCGAGCCGAACACCGATTTCCCTGCTCCGCGCCATCGCGCGGACGGCGACCAGCGTCGCCACGTTCAAGCAGACGATCACGAGGACGAACGCGACGATGCCGATGAGCACCACGAGCGGCAGCTCGATCTTGCCGCGCAGCTGCGACAACCCGCGATGCGCGGGAATGAGCCTGATCTCGTGCTGAATCAGCGCTTGTTCCTTCCCCGCCGACGTGACGAATCGTTGCATGGCGACCGTCGCGATCGCCTGTGCACGCGCCTCCGACACCCTGGGCGCCCGCCGGCCAACGACGTCGAGCCAGAGCCAGTCGTCGTCGGCGAGCGAACGGTGCGCGTGAAACACCACCGGATGCATGGCGAGCGGTATCCACGCGTCGGGTTCCACGCCAACCTCGACGCCGAAAAAGCCTGGCGGCGCCACGCCGACGACCGTGAACGAATAGTCATCGATGCGAATGGTTCGGCCGACCGCCGTGTCGCTCGCACCGAGCCGCTCCCGCCAGTACCGATCGCTGATCACCGCAACCGGGCGACCCATGATCACGCGGTCGTCATCGTCCGAGATGAGGCGACCGATCGCGGGCCGAACGCCGAGGACGCTGAAGTAGTTGCCCGAGACGATCTCGACGACGCGGCGCTCCGGATCGCCGCCGACCGCGACGGTCGACGTCTGCCGCCACCGCGCGATGAGTCCAGAGAAAGCGTCTGTCGTCTGGCGAAGCGCGCGATATGATGGAATGCTGAACCAGTCCCAGCCGTGGTCGCCGTTGAGATGCTCCAGCTCGGCCGGCGCCGTCACAGGAAGCTCGCGCCATAGCACGCGGTCGGCGACGCCGAGGATCGCGGCATTCGCGCCGACGCCGATCGCCACGATGCCGATCACCACGGCCGACAGCACACGATGCTTGAGTACCGATCGCACCGCATACCCGACATCGCGCAAGACGGCCTCGACCCAGCCGCCACCGCGAATGTCGTATGAGACTTCTTTGACTGCGGTCATGGACCCGAACGCGCGGGCCGCGGCGCGCCGCGCCTCCGCCGCCGGCATGCCCTCGCGCTCATTGGCGCGAGCGCGCATCTCGATGTGAAACCGCATTTCCTCCTGGATCTCGTCGTGCACGCGCTGTGGGCGCAGCAGGGCGCGGCAGCGCGCGACGAGGACACGCCACCATGTCATGTCGTCTCCGGCGTCATGTGGCCCCCATGATCTTCGAGACGGCCAGCGAGAGATGCGCCCAGTGCGCTTCCTCGATCCCGAGCTGCTTACGACCGGCGCGCGTGAGGCTGTAGAAGCGCGCACGGCGATTGTTCTCCGAGGTTCCCCACTCGCTCTCGATCCAGCCTTTTTGTTCGATCCGGTACAGCGCCGGGTACAGAGTCCCTTCCTCGACGCGCAGCATATCCTCCGCGAGCTGCTGGATCCGCGCGCCGATGCCATACCCGTGCATCGGCCCGAGCGACAACGCCTTGAGCACCAGCATGTCGAACGTGCCCTGCGGCAGATCCGGCTTCTGCTTCGCCATTGGACTCTTCCTCTTGGCTTCTAGGGAGCGCGCCCATGTTAGGCGCTCTTTCCTAGAAGGTCAAGGGGAAAGTCGGACTCGCCCAACGGGGCCGAGGCGCTTGACACGGGTCGGGCGCGCTTGTAGATAACCATCAGGTTAAGTAACCCATTAGTTAAACATGTCGGCAGACCCGCTCTCACTCGCCTTCGCCGCCCTCGCCGACCCGACTCGGCGCGCCATCCTCGCGCGCTTGGCCAGCGGCGAGTGCACCGTCGGCGAGCTTGCCAAACCGTTCGCGATGAGTGGGCCCGCGGTCTCGAAACACCTCAAAGTGCTCGAGCGCGCCGGATTCGTCTCGCGCGGACGTGACGCGCAGTGGAGGCCATGTCGCCTCCAGGCAGCGGCGATCAAGACGGTGGCCGACTGGGCGGAGGACTATCGCCATTTCTGGGACGCGAGCTATGAGCGTCTCGACACCTACCTCAACCATCTGATGTCGGAGCAGCAGGACGATGACGCCACCACGTGAGGCCCCCGCCGCCGCCGCCACGCGCCACGAGACGATCTTCTCGACGCCGAGCGATTTCGAGCTGGTGATCACGCGCACGTTCGACGCGCCGCGCTCGCTCGTGTGGGCCGCCTTCACCGATCCGAAGCATCTCCCGAACTGGCAACCGGAACGGGCCACGATGCCCGTCTGCGAGATCGACCTGCGCAGCGGCGGCACGTGGCGCTACGTCTATCGAACGGCGCAGGGCCGCGAGATCGGCGTGACCGGTACGTATCGCGACGTGGATCCGCCGAAGCGCTTCGTCCAGACAATGAACGTCAACGGCGAAGAGAATTCGACGACGACGACGTTCACCGAAGAGAACGGGCGCACAACCGTGACGGTCTCGAACCTCTACGCGAGCACCGCGTCGCGCGACCAGGCCCTTCAGTACGCGAAGTTCGGAACCGCGAGCGGCCACACGCGTCTCGACGCGTATCTCACCTCGATGCGCTGAATCGCGACAGTCTCGAGCAGCGCCATCAGTCCTCAACGCGACACAAACACGGAGAAGGAGCGATGAAGATCAAGCTGACCAGCATCTACGTCGACAACCTGGACAAGGCCCTGCGCTTTTATACGGACGTGTTGGGCTTCGTGAAGAAGGCCGACTTTTCGAACGGGCCCTATCGCTGGCTGACGGTCGCATCGGCGGAAGAGCCGGACGGCATCGAGTTGCAGCTGGCCCTGAACGAGAATCCGGCGGCGAAGGCCTATCAGCAGGCGATGTTTCAGCAGGGCCAGCCTGCGATCATGCTCAACACGAGTGACGTCAAGGCCGACTACGACCGCATCAAGTCGCGCGGGGGCGAGTTCAAGATGCCACCGACCGACGTGACTGGCTCGACCATCGCGCAGCTGAACGACACCTGCGGCAACGTCATTCAGATCGTCCAGCTGCGCTGGTAGCAGAGTGTCGCCCTTACGGCACGCCGTCGCCGACTCGGATCAGCCCTCGCGCACCGCGGTCGTGAAAGTTGAACGTATGCGTCACGAGCTCATACAGACCTTCCTCGGGCGCCGTGGTCTCGACCATCGCTCCCTGGGCTGGAGCGAGATCGACCGCCTGCGACCCGTAGCCGCCTTCATTGCCGCGCCTGAGACCCACGCCTTCCTTCAGGACGGTATTGAAGACCATGCCTACGATATGAAAGGAGCTCTCGAGGTTCGGACCTACATTGATCACAAAGAAGCGGAGCCGCTCGCCGGGCTGCGCCTGCAGCGGTGACCGCTCGTATTGGTCGGCGACGCCGTTGAACGCCATGTAGTTCGGCGCCGGCGCGGCGGCCGACGCTTTCTCCATGCTGATCGAGCCACCCGGCGGCCCGAGATACCACTCGTTCTGGACGATCGCGAATTCCCGGTCGACGCGCGGTAGCCCTTGGCGCGGCTCGACGATCATCATGCCGAACATGCCGCTCGCGACGTGCAGCACAGGCGGCCCCGAGATGCAATGGTACATGAAGACGCCGGCATACCGAGGCGTCCACTGGAACGTGCGTTCCTGTCCGGGCGCGATCGACACCATCTGATCGTTCCACGCGACTTCGCTTGCGTGAAAGTCGAGCGAGTGGGGGATGCTGTTCTTCGCCAGATTACGAAAGTGCACACGCACCGTGTCGCCGACGCGGATGCGAAGGACCGGCCCCGGAACCGTTCCGTTGAACGTCCAGACGTGCTGCACGACTCCGGGCGCGACGGTCATCGACTTTTCCTCGGCCCATAAGTCGAGGTCGTGCATTGTTCCAGGGAGACGCGGCGGCGCGATCGGATTGTACGTGCCCGGATCGTCGGTTGCGACGCCGGCCAAAGTAACGGATGTGACATCTCCGGCCGGCGTGCGCACGCGCCGTGTTTCACTCGCGACGAGGTGGGAAGCGAACCGAACCAACGGAATGCTGGCGATCACGAACAGGAGGAGAGCCAGTGCGGCACGCCGGTACGCTCGCCGATGGCGACGCCCGTGCGCGAGGAGGGAATTGAACATGCGCGACTCCACGTCGGATGGCGCGCAGTGCGCCCGCGTGTTTCCCCGGCGCCTGCGCTCCATCGCCGACCGAAAATGATGGAGGAGTTCCTGTGGTGCGCTACAGCTCCACGACGGCGTGGCATCGAGTGGTTTGCAGCTCCATCACGAGCATCGATGCCCGGCTGGCGAACTGCAGCGCTCCGCGCGGCTACGCGCGGCGCCGGTCAACTCCCCCGTCGCCGGCCAATTTCGTTCGGCTCTGCGGCGCGACAGGGGTGAGTGAGAGGCGTGTAGTATGGTCCAAACTCTGATCGGTGCCGTGCGTCAGGTCACAAGAGCGGCAAGTCACGATTCGGCGTCGCGACTTGGCGGACCCGACGCCGACCGAACCGAGCCACGATTGAACACCTCACCGCGCGCGCGACCGTGGGGCTATGTGTGCTTCCTCACGACCCATGTTCCCATCGACCGCTGCTCGTGCACGACGGTCGACTTGAGCGGATCGAGCAACGAACCACCGAGCTCGCGCGTCACGGCGAGCAGCGATTCGTGATCGACGAGATAGCGGGTGTGGCCATCCGGCATCACGTAGCGGTTCCCGCCGAGTGGTTTCAGCGTCGTCTGCCCCACCGTCGTCGCCAGGCGAGCGAACAGCAGCCCGCCCGGCGCAAGCACGCGCCACATCTCGCGGACCATCGCGCGCCAGTGATCGTCGTCGCGAGCGAAATGGAGAACGGCGCTCGACATCACGACGGCCATGGACTCGTCGTCGTGCGACATCGCCTCAACGCGCTCGACACGGAATCGGTTCTCCGGCAGCTGTGGCGCAAGGGCGGCCGCGAGCCGCCGCACGCGCGCGATCGCCTGCGGATCCTCGTCGACTCCCCAAACGTCGAAGCCGGCACGGAGGAGAAACACGAGATTGCGACCGTCACCGCATCCGGCGTCGAGAACGGACATGCCGTCGGCGATGCGGCCTCGCAACAGTTGATCGAACAGATAGACGTCGATGTCCCCGAATTGGTCGCGGAGCCGAGCCGACGGTTGCGTCACGTCCGTATCTCGCGCGGCGACCTCGGCGAGGTTCGCGGAAGAGAGATCATGGAGCGGTATACTATGAGATTTCGGGAGTATCGATGCTGCTCCCGTTCAGCGATCGATCCTGGCCTCCTGGGCGGGGGAGTAGCGAGCGCCATGGACACTGATCTGGGACGCGGCGCGCTCGATCTCGCGGAGGTCGTCGGAAGACAGCTCGACGTCGACCGCGCCGATATTCTCTTCGAGTCGATGCAACTTCGTCGTGCCCGGAATCGGCACGATCCAGGGCTTCTGCGCGAGGAGCCACGCCAACGCAATCTGCGCGGGAGTGGCCCGTGTCTCCGCCGCGATTCGCGCCACGAGGGCAGCCATGCCTTGGTTCGCCTTTCGATTCTCGGGCGAAAAGCGCGGCACCATGTTGCGGAAATCGCCGCTGTCGAACGTCGTGGTCTCGTCGATGCTTCCCGTGAGAAAGCCTTTGCCGAGAGGGCTGAACGGCACGAAGCCGATTCCCAGTTCCTCGAGTGCCGGGACGATCGCGTCTTCGGGCTCTCGCCACCAGAGCGAGTATTCGCTCTGCAGCGCGGACACGGGCTGCACCGCGTGCGCACGACGAATCGTTCCAACACCGGCTTCCGAGAGGCCGAAGTGCTTGACCTTGCCCTCGCGAATCAAGTCGCGCACGGTCCCCGCGACGTCCTCGATGGGCACGTTCGGATCGACGCGGTGCTGATAGTAGAGATCGATCGCCTCGACGCGGAGTCGCTCGAGTGAATCCTCGGTCATCCGCCGAATGTGCTCGGGGCGGCTGTTGAGCCCACTCTCCTTTCCGGTCTCGTCGAACTGGAATCCGAATTTCGTCGCGATCACGACCCGATCTCGAAACGGCGCCAGCGCTTCGCCCACGAGCTGCTCATTGGTGAATGGCCCGTAGACCTGCGCCGTGTCGAAGAAGGTCACGCCGCGCTCCACCGCGTTTCGGATCAGCGCAATCCCCTCGTTTCGATCGGGAATCGGGAAATAGCTCTGGCTCAGCCCCATGCAGCCGAGGCCGAGCGCGGAGACCTCGAGGCCTTCGCGGCCAAGTTTCCGTTTCTGCATTTGTGCATTCTCCATTGAGCAGTTCCTTCGTGATCTATCGCCTCAACGCGACGGCGGCCACATCAGCGAACAGCGTCGCTCGCGCCATAGTCCGCATCACTCACCTGCTCCATCCAGTTTTCCTTTGGCCGACGGCTCCGAACCTGCCCGCTTGATGTCCACGTTGCCCCTCCTCGGTGCGTGAGTCGCACGCGCGGTGCCGCGCGTCTGAACTCTAACGAAGCTCGCTCCGATCGTTGCCGCGATGCTCGGCGTCGCACAGGACCAGGTGACCGCGAAGCAAGTATCCATGCGAAGCGGTCCGGAGAACGACTCCCGGACCGCTGCAAGACTTGCTTTGACCAGCTCCGCCGCGCTTGGGGCGGCCTGGAGGATTTCTAGTAGAGGTTAATGCCGAGGACGAACGGCATCTGGCGCGCTTGCGGGCTGACGTCGGTTGACCACGCGATCACGCGGACTTCACCGAAAATCTCCGTGCGCTTCCAACCGATCGAGGCGCCGCCGCCCGCATTCCAACCCCAGTGACTCTGCCAGTCGCTCGAACCCGGGGCCACGTTCGCCGGGCCGAAACCGCCCGCTTGCGTGACGCGAATCGGGAGGCCCTTGTAGCTCACGTACGACGGGCCGCCAAGACCGTAGATGTTGAAGCGCGGCGCCATGCCCAGCAGGTGATTGAAGAACGGCAGGTTCAGCTTCACGTCGGCATTCGCATTGACGATGCTCGGGTGATCCGGCTGAAGGCCACGATAGGCCGCATCCTCGCCCGGTGTCGCATAATTGCCGTCGACTCGAAGACCGAGAAACGTTTTCGCGCCCTGCCAGCCGAGTTGTACCTGCGCCGTCGGACCCGCGCTGTTTGGATTGAAGATCGAGCCGTTCGGGGCGCTGACGCCGCCGCCGATACCGAAGTACAGGCCGTTCGGCAAGCTCATCGGCTTGACGATCGGAGCGACCGTTACCGTGTCGACCCGCGTGATCGTGTTCGTCGTCACGACCGTGTCAACGCGCGGTGGCGTGATCGTATTCAGCGTGTCCGTCTTGTAGATGACGACCGTATCGACTTTCATCGGAACGACTTCGCCCGGCGCTTCCTTGGAGATTAGAATGCGCTTCGTCGAGGTCGGTTTTGTTCGTGTCGTGTCCTGTGCAACTGCCGCGGTCGTGCCCATGGCGATCATCGCCGCGGCGCCCAACAGCGTCCTAGATTTGTAACGCATAATCGCTCCTCAAAGTTTTGCGTGAGCGTGTCTCGAGGCGACGCGCACACGCTGCCGCGCAAGTGGCCCAAGTACCTACCTGACATATGGCTGAGAAGGCAGAAAGCATGCCGTCCCCAACCGCCTGTGGCGGCAGCAGCCGCAGCTGAGTGTCCCCCGGCTGGGCGCGCTAGCGGTAACGGGATCCCATCGCAGCGTTGCCGGCGGAGTGACTCTTCCAACCGGATGCCGCGTTTCACATCGACGCGATCCACTCGGCCGTCGTGATGACCTTCGCTTGCCTCGGGAAAACCTTCTCGAGCAGCACGCGATGCACCTCGGCGTCCAGGTCCGCGCAGAGATCCGACAGCACCGTCATCGTGTAGTCCTTGTCGCCCGCCTCGCGGAGCGTCGATAGCACGACACCGCTCGTCGCAACGCCGCAGAGCACCAGATGGTGGATGTCGTTGGCGCGCAGCAGCAACTCGAGATCGCTGCCGGCGAACGCGCTGATACGCTTCTTGGCAACCACGACGTCGCCATCCGCCGGCGTCATCGCCGGTCGCGCGTCGACCAGAGCCGGCGCATAGGCGCGGAAGAATTCGCTGGCCTCCGGCGCGCCGGGGCGGAATGCCACCACAACGTAAATGACGCGCACCGCCCGCGAGTGTGCGTGATCGACGGCCAACGTCGCGCGCGCCAGGTAGGCGTCGCTGTCACCGATACGGTCGACGACACCGGGCTGCACGTCCATGACGAGCAGGGCGGTTTTCTGAGTGTTGTTTGGCATGCCGAACAGGTACAGCGATCCATCACGATACACAAGATACTTGTGCAATCTCCTTGTGTATTTGATTGTTCGGCATGGCATCCTACACATCACGGGAAGACCTCGCGATCCGCCTCGTGCTCGCGGTCAAGCGCCTTCGCGCACGACTTCGGGAGACGTGGCCCTCCCCCGTCCAATCGCTGCCGGCCTCGCAGCTCGCCATCCTCAAACGACTGCGCGACGACGGGCCGACGACCGCCGCCGCGCTGGCGGTCGCCGAGCACGTCAGCCAGCAGGCGATCGCGCAACAAGTGGCCGCGCTGCGCGACGCCGGGTTGGTCAAGACGGCGCGAGATCCGGACGACGGCCGCAAGGCTCTCATCAGCATCACCAGGAGCGGCCTGACACTGTTCGACGCAGTGGCCGAGTCTCGCAATGCCTGGCTGATACGCGCGATCGCCTCACAGGTGCCGGCGAAGGAACAGGCGGCGCTCGCCAAGGCCATCGAGTTGCTCGAGCGGCTGGCGGCGGCGGACGTCGGTGCCGGTTGATGGCCGAGCCCATCCAGCAACGCGAGCTTCCCGCCACGCCCCAGGCGGCAACGCCGAGCATCCTCGGCCGCACGTTCTCCTCGCTTCGCCACCGGAACTTTCGCCTGTACTTCATCGGCCAGATGGTGTCGAACACCGGCACCTGGCTCACGAACGTGGCGATCACGCTCCTCGTCCTGAAGATCACCGGCAGCGGACTTCGCATCGGCGTGCTCGCCGCGTGTCAGTACGGCCCCCTGGTGGTGCTTTCACCCTATGCGGGCGCGCTCGCTGATCGTTTCAGCAAACGACGATCGTTGGTCATCACGCAAACGCTCGAGATGGCGCAGTCGATCGGCCTCGCGATTCTGGCATTCCTGCCGCATCCGCCGCTCGTCGCGCTGTACCTGCTCGCGCTGGCCGGCGGTATCTTCCTCGCGTTCGACAATCCGCTGCGCCGCTCGTTCGTGACCGAGATGGTCGCGCCCGAGGACCTTCCGAACGCGATCGTCCTCTATAGCACGATCGTGAACGGCTCGCGGATCGTCGGGCCTGCGCTCGCGGGTCTCTTGATCGTGAGCGTCGGCTACGGCTGGTGCTTCGCGCTGGACGCCGTGTCCTACCTCGCCGTGCTCGCCTGCCTGTACCTCATGCGCGACGACGAGCTCCATCGTTCCGGCACGATGGCCGAGCGCAAAGGCGCCGTGCGGGCGGGCTTGCGCTACCTGTTCGACACGCCGCCGCTCTGGATCAGCTTCATGATGCTCGCGATTCTTGGCACGCTGTCGTACAACTTCAATGTCACGCTGCCGCTCTTCGCGACCCAGGTGCTGCACGGCGGCGAGCGCACCTACACACTGTTGGTTTCGACCATGAGCGGCGGCGCCGTCGCCTGCTCGCTGCTCATCGCGCACCGGCGGCTCACACGCATGCACGACATCATCCTGGGCGCGGTGCTGCTCGGCACGACGATGCTGATGCTCGCACCGGTCTCGTCGGCGCTCGTCGCCGGGCCGATCGTGTTCTTCATCGGCATGGCGGGCATTCTCTACATGACCGCGACGACCGCGATCGCCCAAGTGGAAGCGAAACGGGAAATGCACGGCCGGGTGCTCGCGTTGCAGACGGTGCTCATTGGCGGACCGTTGGCGGTCGGCGGGCCGATCCTCGGCTGGGTCGCCGACAGGTTCGGCGGGCGCGCTCCGATGATCCTCGGTGGCGTCGTGGCGTTTGTCGCCGCGGCGGTCGGCTCGTGGGCGAATCGCCGCTACGGCATGCCGCGCTAAGCGGCGTCGAACGATGTGCGCCGGTTCCGATCGTCGGGTTCCCGCGGCCGAATCGTCATAGACTCTTAATCCGGCGGCGCCTCGCAGCCGATTGACCGCGCGTTTCCGACTTCGTATCGTCTCCCCTAACCTGGTGGAATGATACGCGAATGCCCCGCGACGCGAACAACCTCCTGCACGGCACCCTCGATCTCCCCGTCCCCAAGGCCGTCGACGGCGAACCGATGCACGGCTTCGGCATCGCCAAGTGGATCGAGCAGCGAACGAAGAACGAGCTCGAGATCGTGGACTCCGCGCTCTATAAACCGCTCCACCGCCTGGAGGACTCGGGAGCGATCTCCGCCGCGTGGGGGGTGAGCGACAACAATCGCCGCGCCAAGTACTACTCGCTCGCGGCGCGCGGTCGGCAAGTGCTCCGCGCCGAGTTGGCGACTTGGAAGCGCTACGCCGCCGCCGTCAGCGGCGTCATCGAGCCCGCATGATGCGCCCGCGCTTCTCGGGATTGCCGCGCGGCGTTCGCCGCGTCTTCCGCCTTCCGCCAACACGCGACCAGCTCGTGCGCGACGCCGACGACGAAGTCCGCCTCCACCTCGCGATGCGCGTCGACGAGTTGCGAGCTCTCGGCGTGAGCGACGACGACGCCAACGCCGAAGCATTGCGCCGCTTCGGCGACCGCGACGAGTTTCGCGACTATTCGGTTCGCCGCGCGGCGACGAGGGCGCGGCGCGCTGGATTCCGCGCGTCGGCAAGCGCCTGGTGGCAGGACGTTCGCTTCGCCGACCGGCAGTTCCGGCGAGCCCCGGCGTTCACCGCCCTCGCCGTGGTCACGCTCGCGCTCGGGATCGGCGCGAACACCGCGATCTTCAGCGTCGTCCATCGTCTGCTGATCGCGCCACTGCCCTATCCCGACGGCAACCGCATCGTCATGCTCGCCTCGACCGAAGGCGAGCGAATGGACTTTCCGAGCGTCGCGACGCTGCGCGTGATCAGGGCGCGCGCACGCTCGATCGAGACGCTCGCCGCGGCGAGCGTGCAGGCGACCATGGTGCAGGATGACGACGGCCAGGACACCGTCTCTGCGTTCGTCACGCCGACCTATTTGAGAATGCTCGGCGTCGCGCCCGCGCTCGGCCGCACGTTCACGGCAGCCGAGGCCCACGACGGTGCGCGGGTCGCCATGATCAGCTACGGTCGGTGGCAGCGCGAGTTCGGCGGCCGCACGAATGCCGTTGGGTCGACGGTGGAGATCAACTACCGACAGCGCGGAGGTCCTGAGCGGCGACGGTACACGGTCGTCGGCGTGACGCCGCCGTCCATGGCGCTGCCGATGTCCCCCGCGGCGTTCAACCACAACCTGCACGAAGCCAAACCCGGCGTGTGGCTGCCGATGGACCTCGATGGGTTGAACGGCACCTTCCCGCCCAACTCGTACGCGCGGCTCCGTCCCGGTGTGTCGGCGCAGCAGGCGACGCAGGAGATCCAGAACATCGTCGACTCGTCGCCCGAGCTCGGTGCACAACGGCCGACGGTTCGCGCGATGCGCGCGCAAGACCTGCTCGACGCGAGTGAGACGCGAATGGTGGAAGTGTTGTTCGCGGCGGTCGGCGTCCTGCTGCTCATCTCGTGCGCCAACGTCGCGAACCTCTTGATGTCGCGCGCGTGGACCCGGCGGCGCGAGTTCGCCGTCCGTGCCGCGCTCGGCGCCGGACGCTCGCGTCTCGCGCGTCAGGTGCTGACGGAAAGCACGCTGCTCGCGATCGCCGGGGGTCTACTCGGCGTCGCGGTCGCGTGGCAGACGCTGCGCATCATCATCGCCTTGCGCCCGCCCGCGCTCGCGAACCTCGACGGCGTCCACGTCGAAACCACCGTGCTGCTCTGGAGCGCGGCGATCTCCGTGCTCACCGGCACCTTGTTCGGAACGCTGCCGGCGCTGTTCGCCGCTCGTGGCTCGGTGGCCGATGTTCTGCGAAGCGAGACGCGCGGCGGATCGGGCAGCGTCGCGACGCGACGAGTTCGATCGACGCTCATCGTCGTCGAGATCGCGATGTCGCTCGTACTGCTCGCCGGCGCGGGATTGCTCGTACGGTCGTTCATCGCCATGCAGCGCATCCCGCTCGGCTTCGAACCGCGGGGGATGGTGTCGTTCGACGTGTTGTACAACCCGCGGACGCCGCGCGACATACGCAGCACATTCGGCAACATCATCGCGGAGCGACTGCGTGCCGTGCCCGGCGTGAGGGACGCGGCGATCGGAATGATCCCGGCCGCCGGCTTCGGCTCGCTTGATCCGCTTTCGACCGACCCCGACGCGACCGGCGCGGAACGCAGCGTCCCCGCGTTCCAGACGGTTTTCGCCGGTCCCGGTTATTTCCGCGTCGCCGGCATTCGTCTCATCGCGGGGCGCTCTCCCGATTCGCTCGCCACGCCGACGCTTGCTCTTCCGCGCGGCACGCCGGTGGAAATCGTCGTGAACCGAGGGTTGGCCACTCGCTTCTGGCCGAACGGCGGTGCGCTCGGCGCACACCTTCATTCGCAGAGCGGCGCCCGGCGTGAGAACTTCGTCGTCGTCGGCATCGCGGAGGACGTTCGTGTGCCGGGGACGCGTCAGCTCGCGCGGGCGGCGCAAGTGTATCAACCGCCGCGATTCCTCGGCCTGTCGTCGTTCATCGTGCGCACCGAGACGCCCGCGGCCGATCTCGTGCCCGCGTTGCGCCGGGCCATCAGCTCGATCGAACCGACGCCGTTCGTTCAGACGACGACCGTCGGCGAAGCCTTTCTTCGCGACAGCCTCGCGCCGACTCGGTTCGCGATGGCACTGCTCGTCGCATTCGCCGCCGTCGCTCTCACTCTCGCAGCGATCGGATTGTATGGCGTGATCTCGTACGGGGTCGCACAGCGGACACGGGAGATCGGCGTGCGCGTCGCGCTGGGCGCCGAACCGTCGGCGGTGGCGCGGCTCATCGTGGGGAACGGGCTCCGCCTCGCGGTCGCCGGCCTTGCGATCGGCGCGGCGGCCGCGGTCGGCTCCACCCGCGTGCTGTCAGGGATGCTCTTCGGCGTATCGGCGACCGACCCGGCGACTTTCTTGGCGATCACGATCGTCGTCGCCGCGATCGCGCTGCTCGCCTCCTACATTCCGGCGCGCCGTGCGCTGCGCATCGACCCGGTCGAAGCGCTTCGCGCGGATTGAGGTTCTCGAGCCCTTCCGAGATCTCAGGCGTCAGACCGCATCGCCTCACTCGCCTCCACCGCGAGCACTCTGCGCGTTGGCATCGTGCACGAGATCACGCCGACGATCAACACGAGGCCCACCGCCAGGCCTGTGGCCACTAGCACGGACATCAGCGGCGACTGTCCGGCGGTCGAACCGATGGTGAGATGCACGACTCTCGCGGCGACGGGAAGCCCGAGGATCGCGCCGATGCCGATTTGCGCGAGTGAGCGCTTGAGGATCATCAGAACAACGGCGCGACGTTGCGCTCCGAGTGCCGTGCGGATGCCGATCTCGCGTGTTCGCTCCGAGACGGAGAGCGAGAGCATCGCGTAGATCCCGGAGGCGGCGAGCGCAACGAGGACACCCACGAGAAGCGTGAGTCCCGCCGCCACGGCGACGACGAGATACCAGTCGCCCTGATGAACCTCGCTGAGCACCGTCACCTCACCCATCACGAAATCAGGGGCGACCTTATCCATGATTTCGCGGACACGCGGCGCGATGCTCAATGGCGAGACCTTCGCGTGGATGCCGATCCACATCGGGTTGATCGATCCGGGCGACGCCGGAAGATAGACGGCCGCGCCTTTGTCGGCGTTCACCATGTTCACGCCGAGGTGTCCGACCACGCCGACGATCTCGTACCACGGTGATTCGGCACCTCCTCGCGCCGGGAACCGGACCCGGCGACCCCTGAAATCCCTTCCCTCGAGCGCACGCGCGACGAACGCGGTATTGACGATCGCCGTCCGGCGGCCGGATTCGAGATCGGCCCGGGTGAAATCGCGACCCGCGACGACGTGGTGACCGAGCGCTTCGAAGAACCCGACGTCCACCTTCGCCATGCGCACCCACTGCTGTGCTGCATCGGGCGAACGGTCCACGCCGTCGACCTCGAATGGCGTTGACTGATGCTCCATCCGCGGCAGCGCACTCCCCACTGCCACACCGGTGATACCGGGCTCCGCTCTGAGCCTCGCGACGAGTGCGTTCTGTGCCGCCGCCGTTCGCTCGACGAGATCGCGGCGACCGCGCACTCCGTCGTTCCGCGGTCCGTCGTTCGGCATCCGGAACTCCACACCGAGGTACTCGGCGGCTGGGATGCCCGCGAACTGATCGGACTCACCTACGGTCGCCCGATCAGCGATTGCCAGTGCGAATCCGATCGCGGCAACGGAGATCGCGACGTCGGCGATGACGAGTGCACCGGTCAACCCACCAAATCGCACCCCCGACTTTCCGCGAATGTGCTGATGCACGGCCTTGCCCGTGATCCGGATCGCGGGAACGACACCCGCCGCGGTCGCGCTGATCGCGGCGAAGAGCAGCGCGCGCAGCAGATCACCACTCGTGATATCCATCGACAGCCAAAACGGGAGCGCCGACTCCCCGGCGATCGCCGCGAGATTCACGTGGCGGAGCCCCCAGCCAATCGATAGCACGCCGAGTCCTGCTGCGACGAGGGCGAGCACGAGCGTCTCCACGAAGATCTGCGAGACGATGCGCGCGCGGCTGGCGCCGAGGGCGGTGCGAATGGCCATCTCGCGGAATCGGGTGGCGGTCCGCGCATAGACCAACATCGCCACGTTGCCGCACGCCACAAGGAGTAGCACAAGGCTCAGCAGCTGTACGAATCGGTATTCCAACAGCACATCGAGTCCACCGCGCGGCAGCCCCATGTACAGCAGCCCGAATGGGACGACCTCGGGGCGCAAGCGCGCATGCGACGTCGGCTCGCTGGCGAACGGCGCGCGTCCCTTCGCGCTCAGCTCGGCCTGCGCCTGCTCCGCGGAGATGTCGTCGGCGAGGCGACCGATGATTCGCACGGGGGAGAGCTGTCCGACTACTCCGGCCGATTGTGACGGGAGTGGCAACCAGAGTTGCTCGTGCGCGGGAAATCGAAAACCGGCGGGCATCACTCCGACGACGGTGCGCATCGCGCGACCGATCCGGATGCCACGTCCCAGGATGAGCGGGTCGGACCCGAAGCGCGACGCCCAGAGATCTTGCCCAAGCACTACGACTTCCGGCGCGTCGGGTTCGGTATCACTCGCGTTCAGCGCACGGCCCAGCTGCGGCGCCACGCTCAGCATCGAGAACGCCGCGGGCGAAAGCTCCGCCCCCGGCACCGACGCGGCGCGCCCATCCCCCGACGCGACATTGTAGGATGACGTTCTGAACGCGGCCATCATGGAAAAGGACTGCAGCGATGCCTTCCAGAACGCGAAGTCCTCATATCCCGTCACGTCGACATCGCTCGTCGCGGGATTCCAGAGGCGGATCGCGCGCACGCGATCCTCCGTGTCACCGGGGAGCGGCGCCTCAACGGCTTTCGCCAAGTGCGCCGGCGCGATTCCGACCGGGATGCCGACGGCGAGCGCGAACACCGCCGCCAGACTCAGAAGCGGATGCTTGACGAGCATGCGCAGCGCGAGCTTCACGTCGAGCCAGGAGAAGCGGATTTGGTCCAGGAGCTGGAAGCCGCGGGACACGCGCGCCTCGGCGCGGTGCGTATCGATGTGGCCGAACTCGCGGCGCGCCTGATGCGAGGCCTCGTCCTCGGACAATCCCGTCCGTACGAGGTGGACGGTCCGCAGCTCGAGGTGGTGCTGGAACTCCGCCTGAATCTCGGACTCGACGTCGTCACGATTGAGCACGGCACGAACGAGCGCGCGCAGTCGCGCGCGCAGTCGCGCGATCAGCGCGCGTCCGGGGAACGTGGGCACGCTCAGACCGCCTGCGGCGTGGCGCTCAGCGCGAGCGCGATCGCGGCAGCCAGTCGGTTCCAGCTCGCTTTCTCCTCGCCGAACCGGCGACGCCCGAGGGGCGAGAGATGATAGAACTTCGCGCGCCGATTGTTCTCCGAGGTTCCCCACTGACTTTCGATCAGCCCCTGCCGCTCCAGCCGGTAGAGCGCGGGATAGAGCGCGCCCTGCTGGACGACGATGGCCCCCCCGGAGATCTGCTCGATTCGCAGCAACACGCCGTACCCGTGGACCTCCCCGAGCGAAATCGCCTTGAGGATGACGACGTCGAGGTTGCCTGGCAGGAGCTCAGCTTGTCGCGACACGGACTCTCCTAAGTGGGATAGGAGAACCATATGCGCGCTCTCCTATCCCGGCAAGGAGAGTCGTCGAGCAGTCGGCGGTGTGGGCACCGGCGACACCGCCGGCCGAATCCATGATTCGGGCGGCGGTGTCAGTTCTACGAACAACGACTACTTCTTCGTGTACTTGGACTTGTCCAGCCCCGTCAGCTTGACTGGATCCAGCAGCTCCTTGATCTGTTGCTCCGTGAGCGCGTGCTTCTCGCGGATGACCTCCATGATGCCCTTCCCGCTCCTGGACGCCTCGGCGGCGAGCTCGGTGGACTTGTCGTAGCCGAGGATTGGATTGAGCGCGGTGACGATGCCAATGGTCGTTTCCATGTAATGCGCGAGCACTTTCTCGTTCACCGTGATGCCATCGATGCACTTGGTGCGGAACAGCTGCGACGTATTGAAGAGAAGGCTCTGCGATTCCATGAGGGCCTGCCCCTCGACTGGTTCGTACGCGTTGAGCTGAAGTTGTCCACTGTGAGCGGCCAGCGTCACGACGAGATCATTGCCCATCACACGGAAGGCGACGAGGTTCATCACCTCGGGCACGACGGGGTTCACCTTTCCCGGCATGATGGAGGAGCCCGGCTGTATGGCAGGCAGATTGATTTCCGACAGGCCCGCGCGTGGTCCGGACGTCAGCAGGATGAGATCGCCCGAGATCTTGGAGAGCTTGATCGCGAGGCTCTTCAGCGCCGAGGAATACATCACGAACCCCTGCTGATCCCAGGTGGCGGCCAACATGTCGCTCGCCGGCACGATCGGCTTTCCCGTGAGCTTGGCCAGCTCGGCGGCGACGCGTTCGGGGTAGCCCTTGGGCACGTTGATGCCGGTGCCGATGGCCGTTGCGCCCATGTTGACGGTGTAGAGGCTTTTTTCCGCCTGCCGAAGATTTTGAATCTCGCCTTCCAGTGACGACGCGAACGCGTGGAATTCCTGCCCCACGGTCATCGGGACGGCGTCCTGCATCTCGGTGCGGCCCATCTTCACGACTTCGATGTATGCGTCAGCCTTCATGCGAAATGACGCCACGAGCTGCTGTAGCTCCTCGATCATTTTGTCGTTGCGCAGGAGCAACGCGACTTTGACTGCCGTCGGATAGGAGTCGTTCGTCGACTGCGACATGTTCAGGTCGTCATGCGGTTCAAGGAATTGGTATTCGCCTTTTTTGTGGCCGGTCAGTTCCAGCCCGACGTTCGCCAGTACCTCGTTGGCGTTCATGTTCGTCGAGGTGCCGGCGCCGCCCTGGTACCAGTCGACCATGAATTGATCGTGGTACTTGCCGGCGAGAACCGCCTGGGTCGCCTTCTCGATCGCAGCCAGCCGGTCCGGTTTCATCGCGCCGACCTCGGTATTGGCCCTCGCCGCGGCGAGCTTGACCATGGCCCACGCTTCGACGAACCCCGGATAGTGGTTGATCGCGATGCCGGAAAGCTTGAAGTTCTCTAGTGCCCGCAGGGTCTGGATGCCGTAGTAGGCGTCGCCGGGGATCTGTTTTTGGCCGAGCAGATCCTTTTCCATCCGCGGCGGCACGAGCTGGCCATTGGCTTGCTGGCCCCTCGCTTGGCCAACCGCGAGCATCGCCACGAGTGGCAACCCAAGGGCTGACGCGTTCCATCGGCGTCGCGACCGCGCGAGACCGTTCCGGAAGTGAGGCGCAAAACGTTGTGCCGTGCTCATAGGTATTCTCCTGCGTGGCCAAGAACGACTCCAGACGTCGTCCTTCGTGAACGTGCAAGAACTGGAATGAGTGGTCATAACACGAGCTGTAGCCGGCTTTGGAAGAACTGCGTCGCGCCGGTCACGCCAAAACGAGAGAGTACGCCATAGCCGTACTCGACCTCGAGCCGTACGTTGTCCGACAGGTACCAGTTCATCCCCGGCGTGACACGCCAGAACTTTCCGCCCTGCAGCGTCCCGGCGGTCAGATCGATGTTCGACAGCCGAACAAGCCACTCGACCGCGCCCGGACCGCCGCTGAAGACGGACTTCTTGGGGCTCACGGCCGTGAACACGCTGCCGGGCGCGACGTAGCCACGCATCTCACCCGTCATCAGCCATGTCACGAACACGTCGCCGCCATTGAGGACGGGGTTGTCCGTCTGCGGCGACGTTGCCCGCTCCACGTAGTATTCGGTCCCGTACAGCCACGACCCTGTCCGGCGGTACACCTCGATCCCCGCGAACTGGGCGGCCGTCGCCGGGAACTTGCCCGTATTGATGAACAGCGGCGCTTCGAACGCCTCCGGTTTCGACTTCAGCTGCAGCGTGTCGTGGGTCGGGCTGCCGAACTGAAACGACAGTGCCACGTGAAAGAGATTTCCGGCGGTGTCGGATGCCATCTTCACGTATCCGACACGGCCGGCCACCTGTTTGGAGAAGTAGGAGAACGATTCGCGCTTCGACAGCCAGTCGGCGAAGCCGCCGAGATTCCAGATCAGGTGGTACTTCGGCAGGTAGCCCTGCCACCGGATGCCGTCCGCCAGCAGCGGGATCGCGGCATCCGAGAACGTGAAGCGTTCCATCATCCAGACGTCGTAGCCGCTCATGACGCGGTTCAGGCTCGGTCCCTCCTTGGTCCGGCCGACCCAGAAGTTGCTGGAGATCTCCGGAACGGCGATCAGGAAGCCCGTCTGGCGAATGAACCATTTGTGAGCGACCCAGTCGTACATGATCCCGGTGGACCAGTCGACGCTTCGCTTCGTCGCCAGCCGTCCCGAGACGAGGAATCGGGAATCGCGGATCCTGCCTACGATTGGCAGCTCGCCTGAATCACCGCTCGCCGCGGCTCGAGCGCTGGCCAACCTGTTGGCGGTGCGTCCTGATGACGGCGATCGCGAGTCGGCCGGGTCGTCGGGCGCGGGGTCGGGCGCCGGAGGGCCAGTCTGAGCGACTTGCACGCGGCTGTTGGCGTTCTGTTTGAACGACGCCATCTCCGGGAGGACGGCGCCGCCGACGCGGAAGGTCGTCCACGGCGTCTCGAGCTCGTTGGCGTGGAGAAATTTCCAGCCATGTGGCTCGGGACCGGCCTTCTTCGCAGGGGCCGCCGGCGCCGGCGAGATCGCGGTGTCTCGCTGCTGTGCCGCCGCCGCACTCGGCAGGAACAGCACAGCAGCCAGCGCGAGTCGCCGTCGGAGCACTCCTCAATACTCGTCGAAGTAGCGTTGGATCGTCGCCAGATCAGTCGTCTTGAGCAGCGCGAGCCGGAGCAGCACACGCGACTTCTGCGGGTTCTTCGCGAGCGACGCGACGAAACCGAGGCTGTCGTCCTTCACCTCGACGTTTCGCCCCACCTCGCCCGTGGTGACGCGCGTCGAACGAACGCACACGATCCCCTTCTTCGCTTGCGCGGCCAGCGCGTCGAGCGCCGGCTTGGTCATGTTGCCATTGCCGACACCGGCGATCACCAGCCCCTTCGCGCCGGCGGCGACGGCCGCGTTGATCAAGGCGCCGTCCATGTTCTCGGTGGCCATGATGATGTCCACGCGAGGCAGCACCGTCGTGGCATCCACCGCGAACTCCGACTGCGACGTGTTCTTGCCCACGGGTCCGCGGAACCACTCGACCTCGCCATAGTTGACGGTCCCGATCAGTCCGGACTGTGGCGAGAGGAACGTCTGCACGGCAGTGGTGCTCGTCTTCGTGAGCGACGACGCGCCGTGGATCCAATCGTTGACAACCACGAGCACTCCGTGGCTCGGCGCCTTCCTGTTCGCGGCGACGGCAACGGCATTGAAGAAGTTGAGCGGGCCGTCAGCGGAGAGGGCCGTCGACGGACGCATCGAAGCCGTCAGGACGACGGGCTTGTTCGAGTGGACGACGAGGTTCAGGAAGTAGGCCGTCTCCTCGATCGTATCCGTGCCGTGAGTGATGACGACGCCGGTCACGTCCGGCTGCGCGAGGAGACTGTTGAGCCGCGTAGCGAGCTTGATCCACACAGCGTCGTTCATGTCCTGCGAGCCGATGTTGGAGACCTGCTCGCCGGTAAGTGTCGCCAACTTCTTCGCCTCGGGCACGGCCGCGAGCAACTCGTCGACACCGACCTGCCCGCTCGTGTAGCCCGCTTTCACGTTGCTCCCGGCGGCGCCGGCGATCGTCCCCCCCGTCGCGAGCACCACGACGCGCGCGTTGGGAACGAGGTCCTTCGGCTTGCCGTTGCCGTCGCCGTCCTGCGCAACGGCGACCGAGGTCGCGGTCATACTGCAGACCAGCGTGAGGGCAACGCGCATGCGTCTTGGTACTGCGTTGTGCATCGACACGGAAGGCTCCTGCTGTTCCAGCAGTCAGTGTTCCAACGTCTTGCCCCGTCAGCGCGGCGGGGCTGGCCATTCGCGGACGTTATCCGCCGCGACAGGGCCCGGCCCAGTGGACAATGGTCTCAGCATGATCGGTTGCCTGAGTGATTGATGACGTTGCTTGATGCGGAGCCGGGACTCGAATCCGGACGCGTTGCGTCGCCGGCGATCGCACAGGGCGCTCCACCAGCTCCTGTACTTCGATGAGTATTCTGTGGACCGACGCAATCGAGTAGTCCCTTGGGCCAATTGTGGCGCGGTGGTTTCCCGGCACTTTCCTCGCCATGTCACATCACTATTCCGGCCCCGAGTTTGGCTCCCCGCACGACGACGCCCGTCTGGACTTCACTGATTTGTTCGCGTTCCCGAAGCCCGGAGACAGGAACACATCCGTTCTGATCATGGACGTGCACCCGTCGGTCAATGTGAAGCCGCCTGGTCCGACGACGACCGACCCCTTCTCTCCCGACGCCGTGTACGAGATCAAGATCGATACGAATGGCGACGACGTCGCCGACATCGCCTATCGTTTCCGGTTCTCGCCACTGAAGGACGGCAAACAGACTGCCACGTGGCGCAGAGTCGACGGCGACACCGCCGCGGGCATCGGCGATGACGGAACAGTCATCGTTGAGAACGCGCCAGTATCGACCGGCCGAGAGGCGCAGATCACGAAGGCCGGCAATTGCCGATTCTTTGCGGGATGGCGCAGTGATCCGTTCTTCTTCGACGTGGGTGGCGCGCTCAACAATCTGCAGTTCACGGGCACGGATTATTTCGCCGACAAGAACATCTGCAGCATCGCCCTGGAACTGCCCAACGCCGAGTTGGGATCGAACCCGGTCCGTCTGTGGGCGCGAACGGTGGACGGCCGCACCGGAAAGTGGGTGCAAGCGGACCGCGGCGCGCGAGCGCAGCAAACGCCCTTCCTGCCCGGCGATGATCGGGACGCGTACCTCGCCGGAGAACCCGCGAACGACAGCCGCTTCATCGCCACTTTCGCGCACTCGCTCGAGCATAGCGGCGGATACGCGCCCGACGACGCGCGGCGCGTGGCGGGAACGATGCTGCCGGACGTGCTGCCATACGATCCCACACGCCCCGCGGTCTATCCGACGAACGGCCGGCTGCTCACGGACAGCGTCGTCGAGTACTTCATTCCTCTCTTCTCGAATGGCAAGGTAAAGACGGACCACACGCGAGCCCACGGCGACCTGCTTTCCGAATTCCCCTACCTCGGACCTCCGCATAACAGCTGACGACGCCGGTAACACTCGCACATCTCTGTCGGCACCAACATCGACGCCGTCGCAACTATCTATTCCGACGGCGTTGTAAGTTTTTCGGAGCTCGAGCTGCGTTTCACGCGCTCTATCGACTCCGACAGGCTTCGCCCCCGTGAAGAAGATCGGCTTCCTCTCCTTTGGTCATTGGAGCGCCTCGCGCCAATCAGCCGCGCGGTCCGCGCGCGATGTTCTGCAGCAGTCCATTGCGCTGGCCGTCGCGGCGGAGGACCTCGGCGCGGATGGGGCGTACTTTCGCGTCCACCACTTTGCGCAGCAGCTCGCGTCCCCCTTCCCGCTTCTCGCAGCCGTCGGTGCCAGGACGAGCCGCATCGAGATCGGAACGGCGGTGATCGACATGCGGTACGAAAACCCGTTCTACATGGTCGAGAATGCGGGCGCGGCCGACCTGATTAGCGACGGCCGGCTCCAGCTCGGGATCAGCCGCGGCTCGCCAGAGCAGGTCATCGAAGGGTGGCGTCATTTCGGCTACGCGCCGCCAGAGGGTGGAACCGACGCGGACCTGGGCCGGCGTCATGCCGAGGTTTTTCTCCAGCTGTTGAAAGGGGACGGGTTCGCGCGGCCGAATCCGAGGCCAATGTTTCCCAACCCGCCCGGGCTGCTTCGGCTCGAGCCGCATTCCGAGGGACTGCGCGACCGTATCTGGTGGGGTTCGGCTTCCAACGCGACGGCGACTTGGGCCGCGCAACAGGGAATGAACCTGCAAAGCTCCACCCTCAAAGCCGACGAGTCGGGCGAGCCGTTTCATGTCCAGCAGGCTCGCCAGATACGCCTCTTCCGGCAAGCGTGGACCGATGCCGGGCATACGCGCGAGCCGCGGGTGTCGGTGTCTCGATCGATCTTCGCGTTGATGAACGATCGCGACCGCGCCTATTTCGGCCGCGATGAAAGCGGTGATCAGATAGGAGTCATCGACAACATGCGGGCCGTGTTTGGTCGATCCTACGCCGCTGAGCCAGACGTGTTAGTCGAACAATTGAGAGGTGATGAGGCCATCGCCGAAGCTGACACGCTGCTTCTGACGGTGCCCAACACGCTCGGCGTCGACTACAATGCGCACGTGATTGAATCAATTCTCACGCACGTCGCGCCTGCCCTGGGCTGGCGATAGCGCTGCGCGCGCGGTGCTCCTCCCATTCGACGAATGGGCCATCGAAGTCTCTGAGGTGCGTACCGTCGAACGACCAGACGCGCGTAGCAACCTCGCGCAGGAAGGCACGGTCGTGGCTCACGAGCAACACCGAGCCTTCGTATTCCTCGAGCGCGTCTTCGAGCGCCTCGATGTTCTCGACGTCGAGATGGTTGGTCGGCTCGTCGAGAATGAGGAGATTGGCGCGCGCGAGGGTCATGAGGGCGAGCGCAACGCGAGCCCGCTCGCCGCCACTGAGCGAGCCGATCTCGCGTTGCACTTCATCGCCGCTGAAGCCGAACGCACCGAGACAATTCTGCACCTGGCCACGGCTCCACAGCGGGCGTTGATCCTGGATCGCATCCGACAACGACTTCCGGAGCGGGAGGTCAGCGAGATCCTGACGAAACCACGCGGGCGTGATCGATCCGCCGATCTTCACCTCGCCGCTCGCCGGTTCCCGATCGCCAATGACGGTGGAGATGAACGATGACTTGCCCGCGCCGTTGGGCCCGATGAGGGCGACGAAGTCGTTGCGTCGCAACACGGCCGTGAAATCCTCGACAAGAACCCGGCCGGGTACCTCCACTTGCAGATCTTTGACGGCGAGCACCTGATCGCCGCCGCGTTCGGCTACTTCAAACTCGAGGTCCATCGCCGCCGGATCGCCCGGCGGAGGCGCGAGACGCGGCAGGCGCTCCAATCGCTTGCGCTTGCCTTTTGCCTGAAACGAGTTGACGCCCGCGATGTTCCGCCGGATGTACTCCTCTTCCTTCTTCACGTACGCGCGCTGCTTCTCGAGCTCGCGTTCGCGCGACAGACGTCGCTCAGCGCGCTGCGGAACGAACTGGCTGTAGTTGCCCCTGTACCACTCGCTCGTGCGCGCCTCGACGTGCAGGATGTGCGAGCAGATGGCGTCCATGAACGCACGATCGTGCGACACGACGATGACCGTTTCGTTCGCATCGTTGAGCCATTCTTGAAGCCAGGTCGTGGTGTCGAGGTCGAGGTGGTTGGTCGGCTCGTCGAGGAGCAGCAGGTCCGCGGGCGCAATGAGCTGCGCCGCAAGTCCGACGCGGCCGCGCTCTCCACCCGACAGCGTCGACACGGGCCGCGTCTTGGACTCTTCTGCGTCGAAACCCAATCCCTGAAGCACCGCATCGACCCGAGCGTGATAGATGTACCCGCCGAGGTCAGCGAAGCGCTCCTGGTCGTGCCCAAACTTTTCGAGGAACGCGTCACTGACGCGTTCCCCCAGCTCGCCCAACTCGATTGCCTGTTCGGCGATGCGCTTCTCGAGCGCGATCACGTCGCGCCACGCAGCCGCACCCGCTTCCCAGACCGTCGTCGCGCCTTCGAAGGCGCGGTGCTGGTCGAGCAGCGCATGCCGGAGGCCTGGCTTACGCGCAACGCTTCCAACCGTTGGCTCGAGCTCCCCGGTGATGAGTCTGAAGATCGACGACTTGCCGGCGCCGTTGCGGCCGATGATGCCCCACCGCTCGCCATCGGCAACGGTGAAGGTGACGTTCTTGAAGAGTTCGGTCGCACCGAAGGAGACGCCGACGTTGGAAAGCGAGAGAAGAGTCACGCAGAGACGGGAATGGATCGGGGACGTATTGGCGCGCAGCGGGCGATGGGACTCGAACGCACGTCCGGCTCGGGAAGCCTGACAAAGCTAATTCGCCACCATCGACGCGACGGATATGGCGCACCCGCTGTTGGCGGCTTCCGTGCGCGTCGGCAAACGACGTGACGGTAGGCGCGCGAGGCACGTTCCTCCTCGAGTCCGGGTGGTTCGGAGTGGTTTTCCGATCGCAACACGCAGCCTGAAACTCGCAACCCGCACTAACCGTACGCCGGAGGACTACTCCCCTCACCGCACTACGGGAACAACATGGCCGACCGCGACGTTGACCTCATTCAGGGCACGCTGAACGTTCTCATCCTCAAGACCCTGTCCTGGGGGCCGATGAACGGGTACGCTATCGCGCAGTGGGTGCGTCAGGCGACGCGCGGCGACATCGAGCTCGAGGAAGGCGCGCTCTACCCCGCCCTCCACCGCATGGAGCATCGCGAGTGGATCGAAGCGGAGTGGGGACTGAGCGAGAACAATCGGCGCGCCAAGTACTACCGCCTGACCGCGCTTGGGCGACGCACGCTCCGCCAACGGACGCAGAGCTGGGAACGACTCGTCACCGCCGTCGGCCGCGTGCTCGGCGCGGACTCGCTGGAGCACGCATGAACGAGCCCAAATGGCGCCGCTACCTCCGGATCGTTCGTCCGAACCCCGTTGGCGATCTCGACGACGAGCTGCGCGATCATCTTGAATCGACGACAGAAGCGCTGATCGCGGGCGGCCTCGCGCCCGAGGCCGCGCGCGCCGAGGCGCTCCGTCGGTTCGGTGACGTCGCGCGCGTGCGAAGTCAAGTCCATCGGCTCGACGCACGCCATGCGGTCTCCACCCATCGTGTCGCGGCACTCGAAACCTTCCTCTACGATCTGCGCCACGCCGCGCGGGGGCTGCGACGCAGCCCCGCGTTCGCGTTCGTCGCCGCAATCTCCATCGGGCTCGGCGTCGCCGCCAACGCGACCGTGTTCTCGCTCGTCAATGCCGCACTGCTGCGTCCGATCCCCGGCACGAGCGCAGAACGGTTGATGCGCATGTACGTCAATCATCACAGCCCGTTCGATTGGCGCGATCTGTCGTGGTTCCGCGCCAACGCGAGGTCGTTCGATCACATCGTCGGAGAGCGGTACGGCGCGATCGGCTTGCGCGCCACCCCGGGCGCCGACGCCGAGCGTGTGAGAATGTCGTACATCACGCATGGCTATTTTCCAATGTTCGGTGTGCGAATGGCAATCGGGCGCGCGTTCGACGACGACGAGGCCGCGGGCGCCGCACCGGTCGCGGTGCTGACATACGCATTCTGGCAGCGGCGATTCGCCGGCGATTCGTCGGTCATCGGGAAGACGGTCACCGTCGCCGAGCATCCGGTCACTATCGTCGGTGTGACGGATGCGGGATTCCACAGCTCGGTCGTCGGATGGGCGCCAGACCTGTTCGTGCCCTTCTCTGCCGCGACGATTCTCACCGGCCGCCGGCTCGATGAGTTCGGCGGAAGCTTCTACGCGACGACGCAACTTCGCGCGGGCGTGAGCGCCGACGCCGCGCAATCGGAGCTTCGCGTCCTCATGGTGCAGCTCGCGCGCACCGACAGCGCGCGCTACGAGCGGATCACCGTTCGCCTCGATCACATTCGCGGCGTGAACGCCGAGATGCGCCAAGCGGCGATCGCGGGCTCGGCGTTTCTCATGGCGATGGTCGGCATGGTGCTCCTCATCGCCTGTGCGAACGTCGCCAATCTGCTGCTTGGCCGAGCGGCGGCGCGGCGGACGGAGATCGGGGTGCGCCTCGCGATCGGCGCGAGCCGCGGCCGTCTCGTACGACAGTTGCTCACCGAGAGTTTCCTGCTCGCGGCGCTCGGCAGCACTGCCGGCTTCGCGATCGCGTGGATGCTGACGCGCACCGTGCCCGCGGTGATTCCGTCGGACGCCGGAATCGACGCGGCGTTCTTCGCACCCGACGGTCGCGTCCTACTGTTCACCGGGCTTCTCTGCGTAGTGACGACCGTGCTGTTCGGCGTGGTCCCCGCCCTCCGTGCAGCGTCGCCGAACCTCGTCGGGTTGATCAAGGGCAACGACGCGCATGATGCACGCACGCGCCGGCGCGGCTGGCTCGTCGCGTTGCAGACGGCAATGTGTGTATTGTTGCTCGCGGTGGCATCGATCTTCGTGCGCAGCCTCGCGAGCATGCGCGCCGTCGATCCAGGCTTCCGCGCCGACGGCGTCGTCGATGCGACGATCGACCTGGGCCTGCTCGGCGTCGGCGTGAATCGCGAGCAGACGTTCGCGTCGATCGTGAAGGGCGCGTCGGCGATTCCCGGTGTGCTGGGCGCGAGCCTCATCGCGATGGTGCCGCTCACCGGCGGCAACATGGAGACGCGCATTCTACCGGCGGAGCGCACGGCGGCGAGCCGGAGCGATGCCTCGAGCACGTACTTCAACATCGTGAGCCCGAGCTACTTCGCGATGATGCGCATTCCGCTGCGCCGCGGCCGCGAGTTCGCGACCACGGACGTCGCGGGGTCGCCGCGTGTGGCGGTGATCAGCGAAACGGCGGCCCGTCGCTTCTGGCCGGACGGCGACGCACTCGGCAAGCGCTTTCATTGGGGCTCTTTCGACGGTCCGCTGGTCGAGATCGTCGGGATCTCGCGCGACGCCGACTACGTGATGCCCGGCGAGGATCCGAAGCCGGTCGTGTACGTGCCGCTCGCGCAGGAGATGCGAGACGAGATGACGCTGCAGGTGCGGACGGCGGCAAGCGTGGCGACCGCACGCCGAGCGATTTGGGATCTGTTGCGCACGACGGTGCCGACGTTGCCACCGCCGCCCGTCGCGCGCCTGGCCGACGACATGGCGATCACGCTCTTGCCGGTGCAGATCGGCGCCGCATTGCTGGGCGCGTTTGGCGGTCTGGCGTTGCTCCTCGCCGCGGCGGGGATCTATGGGGTGGCGTCGTACTCGGTGGCGCGCCGCACGCGGGAGATCGGCATTCGTGCGGCGCTCGGCGCGTCGCGCGGGATGCTCCTACGCATGGTGCTGTCAGAGAGTGGAAGACGCGTCGGAATCGGTGCGGCGATCGGTCTTGTCGCGACCGTCGGCATCGGCGTGGCGATGAGCCGGGTCCTGTACGGCGTACACCCGTTCGATCCCGTGGTGCTCGTGAGCGTCACGCTCATTGTCGCGGCGGTCGCGGTTCTGGCGACGATCGCGCCTGCGCGGCGAGCCGCGGGGGCCGATCCGGTGTCGGCGATGCGCGCGGAGTAGCAATGCCCTAGGACTCGAGCCTCGGGGGTCCACCAACGAGACGCGCCAACCGTCGGGCCGGACGCGCTCCAGGTGGGCCTACTCGGGGCGTGGAAGCTGCGCGCACCACTCCGGCACACTTCCGGGTTGCTAGGGCCGCCGCACGCGCCCGGAGCGCCACAGCTCGCGCGCGGCGAGCGTCGCGGAGAACACCCCGCTTCCGCCGAGGGCGAGCAGCGTCCACACGAAGAAGAAGCCGTGGCTCGCGGCGCGCGGACCGCCGACGGTGTGCAGCACGGGCATCCCCACGGCGAGGATCCCGACGAGCAGCATGATGACGTACCCCGATCGCCGTCCCGAAAGCTCCACGGTCCCATACAAAGACACGAGCATGATGGCCAGGAACGTGGCGGTTCCGGCGCGGGTCATCGAGTCCAGGCCGAAAACAAAGTCGTGCGCCAGGTGAATCGGGAACAAGACGATCGCGATCAGCGATGAGATGGTCAGCGCGATGTTCTGCTTCATTCGCCCCTCCTATGGGATTCCCATAATACGGCCTCGGCCGAGGAGGAGTTTCGCGACGACGTCGCCAGCTGTTCTCTCGACCGCGTCCTCGACTCCGTAGACCACCTTCGCTTAATTGAGGGCGTCGACAACCGAGTCAGAGGCCCCAATGCCAAGCCTCGTCCGCCCGTGGAGAGCGTTGCTCACGCTCACCATGTTGTGCGTCGCACCGCGCGCAGCGATCACGGCACAGCACGACGCGCACAGGTCCGCGCCGCCCGACTCGACGGCAGCCCGTTTCGGAACCGTCTCGTTCGCGAACTCCGGCGCGCCGTCGGCGCAGCCCGCGTTTCTCCGCGGTCTCGCGCTTCTACACAACTTCGAGTACGGCGATGCGGCGACTGCATTTCAAGACGCCGAGGGACGCGATCCAAGCTTCGCCATGGCATACTGGGGCGAGGCGATGACCTACAATCATGGGATCTGGCGCGAACAGGATTCCGTCAAAGCCCGCGCAGTGCTCGAGCGGCTCGGCGCAACCGCTGCCGATCGTCTCGCGAAAGCGAAGACTGGGCGCGAGAAGGGGTATCTCCGAACCCTCGACGTCCTCTACTTCCGTCCGGGCACCAAAGCTGGCCGCGACTCGGCGTACGCGATCGAGACGGGCAAGCTCGCCCAGCGGTACGCCGACGACGCGGATGCGCAACTGTTTTACTCACTCGCGTTGCTCTCACTCTTCCCGCGGACCGATTCGACCTACGTTCGCGCCGCGACGATTGCCGAGGGCGTCGTGCGCCGACATCCGACCCATCCGGGAGCGCTGCACTACATCATTCACGCGTACGACGACCCCGCGCATGCGAGTCAGGGACTTGCCGCGGCCCGCGCCTACTCGAAGGTCGCGCCGGGCGCCGCGCACGCGCAGCATATGACGTCTCATATCTTTGTCGCGCTCGGAATGTGGGACGACGTCGTCCAAGCGAACGAGGCGTCGATTCGAACGGTCGCAGACGCCATCCAGCGCGCCTCTGGCATCGGCCGCGGGATGTGGGCACGTCGCCATCTGGCTTCACTACGCGTATCTGCAGCAGGGGCGGCTCGCCGATGCGCGTCGACTGTCGTCAGCATGTCAGGACCGAAGCGCGAAGTCGCAGAGCGCCGCCGCCGGGTACGCCGAGATGCGCTTGCAGTACCTCGTCGACGTCGAGCGGCCGGACCCGACGCTCACGACGATCGCCGACGTCTCGAAGCTGCCGGGGTTCGTCGACCTCACCCAATCGTACGCGACGGCATATGATGGCCTCCGACGCGGCGATACGTCGGGGACGAAGGCGCTCATCGCTCGGATGCATTCCGTCACCGCATCCATGATGGGAAGCGAGATGGCGATGATGATGCCGGAAATGGTTGGCGAGGCCAACGTCGTCGAGTTGGAGCTTCGCGCGATGGCGGATTCGCATCGAGGACAACTCGACGACGCTCTTGCCATGCTGGCGAAGGCCGCCGCGCAGGAAGATTCGCTTCCGTACGAGTTCGGGCCCCCGGCGATCGAGAAGCCGTCACACGAGCTCCTCGGCGAGATGCTGTTCGTCGCGGCGCGACCACGCGACGCGCGTCGCGAATTCGAGATCGCGCTGAAGCGGACGCCGGGTCGCTCGCTCACGCTGCTCGATCTCGCGCGTGCCTGTCGCGCGGCCGGCGACAGCGCCGCCGCGAGGAACGCATATCGTCAGCTCGCAACGAACTGGAAGCACGCGGACTCGACGGTCGCCGCGGTGCGCGAGGTTCGCGCCGGGGCGCAATAGTCGGCGTTCGCGGCACAAAAGGGCGGTGCCGACATGACGCTAAACGCCTCGGCACCATAGATTTGACGCAGTCCGTATCGAGATCCGGCAAACTTTTTCGAGCCAGGTTCGTACGTCCCACCGTGAACAGCCGTCGCTTCGCCCTCCTCGCGGCCACCGGGTGTGTCCTGCTCCTGCCCTTCCCCGCGCTGGCCCAGCAGTCTACCGATATCATTCGCGGCCGGGTCACCGGCCCCGATTCGCTTCCCATCGCCGGGGCGCGCATCACCGCGACGTCCTACCTCGGCGACATTTCCAAGTCGACCGCAACCGACAAAAACGGCCGATTCCAGATCATCTACGTCAACGGCGAAGGCGACTACTGGATCGAGGTCGCCAAGCTCGGGTTCACCCGCCGGCGATTCGAGATCAAGAAGGTTGGCGACGAGCAGGTGATGCTCGCCGATGCACGTCTCGCCTCGGCGGTCGTGCAGCTTGATGCCGTGAACATCAAGGGCGATAACCGCGCGCTCGTCAATCGAAACTCCGCGGGCACGGACGTCAGCGGTGGAGACAAGTCGCTCACGTCGTCCGCCGCACAGGTCCAGCCGGACCAAGCGGGCAATCTCGCTGCGATGGCAGCCACGCAACCCGGCATTCAGCGCATTCCCGGCATGGACGGCCAGGCCGACATGTTTTCGGCGTTCGGACTGTCGGGCGATCAGAACAACACCACCTTCAACGGACTCGGCTCCGGCGTGAGCTCGCTCCCGCCCGACGCCCAGGTGCGTGTCACCTTCAGCCAGTTTCCGGCCGACGTCGCACGCTCC
>CAVPIP010000010.1:0-568449 GCA_963705025.1 uncultured Gemmatimonadaceae bacterium
CCATCATTGCTCGCCAGGAATTGGCGAAGAACCAGAAGCAGGCGGGCACATGCGCACGCACCGCGCCGAGCTCTCCGGGCGCGGGGTGCCTTCGCGCTGACAGCGATCCATTTCGGCGCGCATCGCGTCGTCCATTTTCTCCAAGCGGTATGTAGCTGATACGCTGCTTTGTCATGGGCCTTTCCTTTCAGGGGAAGCTGACGATCGGATCGTCGACGTTTTCCGTTCTTACTCCGCGGGGCAGTTTTGGGGGCCACCCGACCGCCGCGGCGCGGGGATGACGCTTGCGCCGGCGCGGGCAATTGCTTGGGCGAGCTCGCGAGCACGGCCCGCTGCTCGCCTGGAACAAGAAACCCGTGCGATGCGGGAAGCGCCGGCGGTTCTTCCAGACCTACGACAGTATAGAGGTGCGGCGTAGCGCGATTGACTTGCAGCTGGAAAATGTCCGGGCGATTGTAATGCCCGGCAACGGCGTGCCTCAGCTTCGGTATGTCGATGCCAACGTCGAGATTGCAGTCGGCATAGAGGATGCCTTCCTGTGCACCCATGGGCCCCGCGATGATGCGGCTATTCGGCGCAACAATGACGCTGCCACCGCAGCAATGGGGACTACGGAGGAAACGCTCGGCTTCCGGGGTCGGCCTCAGCATGCGGATCACGTCCTCATCGACGGTGCCGCAGGCGGAGACTACGAATGCCTTGCTGATTTGCGCGAAGGCTTGGGAATCGCACACATGATGCGGGTCCGCGCATCGGATCGCCGCTCGTCGGGGAAGTGATTGGGCTAGTTGATCACATGGATGCGCGAGCCCTCCGCCGTCATGGCAAATACGGCGAGCGGATTAGAGTTCTCACTGCAGATGAGCCGAGTCATCGGGCCGAAGTTCGTCGGGAACGCATGCAGCGGTCGCCGAAGCTGGCCCGTATGGACCAGCCGCTCGCCGAACGGCTGTGGGCATGATCTTCTGGTGTCTGCCCATGTAGGTGCCGTCAGGGGCGATAAAGACCTGTGAATTAAACATGGTGCCGAGCGTGCGCGGCAGTTTCTCGCAAACGCCGATCACCACGTAGGCGCCAGCGTCGCGGGCGGCGGCGCAGAGCGTGTCGATCTCCGGTTGAAGGAATTCCGACCGCATTTTTGAACAGCTCGACGGCCAGCCGATTGGCGAGCGCTCCGGTCGCGGCATGGTGGTGGTACGAGATCGGATGCCCATGGATGAAAATCCCTCGGGAAAGCCAATCACCTGTGCACCGTTGCGCCCGGCCTCACGGATCAGCCGGCAGGCCTTCTCGGTCGACCCCTCGCGATCAAGGAATACCGAAGCCGCCTGTACCGCCGCGACCTTCACCACCGGATAGATGTCACCCATTTCCGCTCCGAAACAAAAACAGCCGGCACATCGCCCAAGTCCGCACCGGGCACGGCCGTCTCTGAAAACGTTTGCGCGGTTAGCCACGGCTGTCAAGTGTGAAACACGGGACTGGCCTTTCCCGGAAACCGCCTTTTCCCGGGACATGAAGAACGGCGAGAAAGGATCCCATCGGGCAATTTGCAGGCGAATTCTTGCAAACGTTTGCGCCTAAGGCTAGCGTTGATAACGGCGGGCGCGAAAAAGCAGCGCCGGGCGCTGCGGCGATACAGGAGTGAACGAGCATGGACGTCGGCTTCATCGGAATCGGGAGAATGGGCACGGCAATGGCGCGCACTCTTGCCGCAGGCCGGCCATCGTGGTCCGCGCCTGGGACGTCTTCCGCCCGAGGCGCGCGAGCGCATCCGCAAGGACGGCGCCGAGATCGCGAGCAGCGTGGAGGATGCGTTCCGCGGCGAGGCCGTGATCTCGATGCCGCCGAATGATCCACGAAATGCGCGGGCGCGGCGTTCATCGACAGTGGCATCCTGGCCAAGCGCGGCGCGTCCATTCACATCAACACCGCTACTGCCTCGATCGACTGCACGCGCGATTTGGCCGGCCGCCCACAAGACGCACGGCGTCGGGTATGTTGCCGCCAACTGTCGCCCACGGCCGCCCGGAAATGGCCGCCGAGCGTAATCTCAATGTGCTCGGCGGCCGGCGATCCCGCACTAATCGACAGGGTGCAACCGCTGTTCGATGCGATAGGCTGCAAGACCTGGAGGCTCGGAACCGAGCCGACCAATGCCAGTGTCGCCAACAATCGCTGGTACCCAATGGCTGCTGCACCAAAGCCATGCACGCGTAATATTTTATCGTCTACCGACCTGATCTGGGCACCGCCCTTGCCATCCCCATGGTCATCGGAAACGACGACGTAAACCGTGACAACTATCCTGACAAAACACCTGTCCCCGAATCGCCCCGCCGCCCGCCGCGGATTCACGCTGATCGAGCTTCTGGTCGTCGTGGTCATCGTCGGCATCCTCACCGCGATCGCGATTCCCAAGTTCGCCGCAACGAAGGGCAAGGCCAACTTCGCCGCGATGAAGAGCGACTTGCACAACTTGACGACGGCCGAGGAAGCGTTTTTCTATGACAGCGCGACCTACACGCTATCGTTGACGCAGCTCCAGTTTCCGGGTTCGCATGGCGACGCCATTGTGCTCGTGCAAGCCGACAAGACAGGCTGGTCCGCGACCGTGACCAATCCGGCATCGTACCCGCATTTGTGCGCGATCTTCATTGGCGCGGCGGCGCCACTCGCGCCTGCGACCGCCAGTGGCGTCGTCTCGTGTCAGTGAGCGTCCGCCCGGCCGCGGACGCTCCGCCATTTCGAGAATTTGAAAAGCGACGCGACGGAATGATCCACGCGATGGACGGTGGCTTGTGGCTGCACCGTCACGTGTGGAAGGGTCGCCGCATGGCGCACCTCGTGTCGACGAACCGAACGCTCCTGCTCGCGTACGGCCGAGCGGTCGGCCTTTCCACAGACCGCCTGCAATTCAAACCGCTGAAAGATCCGCGCACCGGCCAGCGTCGTGACGCGTGGCACTGGGATCTCGGCGGCCCCTATCTGCCGCCCCTCGGGCGCTAGCGCAGGTTTTCCGCGTACGACCACGCGGCACACGCGCGCTCGTCGCGCGGGCTTGCTGTTGACGCGAGCACCGGTGAAGCCAAATTAGGACGAATGAAGTTCGTCCGCTGTGCTACCGTTGCCTTGGCGGCGACCCTTGCCGCGGCCTGCGAGCGTTCCAAATCGCCACCGCGAGTCGATTCCACGACTCCCGTTCGCGGTAGCACGCCGGATTCGACCGCCGCGGTGACATCGGCGCGCGGCAAGTGGGATGATGCGGCCGGGCCGGTGCTCCTCACTCCGACGGTATCGCCCGGACAAGCGTTCGTCGTCGCGCCAGACAGCGCGATGGCGGGAGCAGAGCTCGCGGCGATTCCGCATCCGGCGTCGGTCACGCTGTTCGGCCGTGGCGGAACGGTACAAGCTGCCGAGCTCTCCGCGGTCGCGGACACCGGCGTGTGCGTCACCGGTTCTTTGAGTGCCGCGCCGCCGCCGCGGCCGTGGAGCATCGGGTTCATCGGTGGTGTCATTGCGCCACTCCCGCTCGATTCGACCATTTCCACGAGCGACTCGACCGCGCTCGTCGTCACGATGAATCGCCTGGCATCGGCGCTGCCGAATGATTCGGCCGGACGATTCGCCGGATTGCCGTTCGTCGTGCGCTCGCTCTGGCGATTCACGATTCCAAGCGGGCCGTTGGTCGCCGTCGCTTCGGTGACGCGGCAGATCAACCAGGAAGCCACGCCCCTTCAAGAGCACACGCTGCTGGTCGCGGAACGGACGCCGAGTGACACGGCGTTCACGACGGCGTACTCCGAGCGTTCATATGGCGAGGAGGAGACGATCGAGAGCCGCGAGGTGCTCGCCGGAGCGCTCATCGGCCCGACGCGCGTTCCAGCGTTGTTTCTGATCCGCGACTACGGCGACGCCAGCGCGTATGGTCTCATCGAGCGCGGACAGAATGGCAAGTGGCGCCGTCGCTGGACGAGCGCACGACGACACTGCTGAGCCCTCACACGTCGTCGACGCGCGCCAGGTTGGCCGGTGCCCGCACGCGACCGGCGACACCCGCGAGCGCCGCGAGTGTCAACGCGTAAGGCAGCGCCAGAAAGAGTTGATAGGGTAGCGCCAGCCCGAGCGCTTGCAACAAGAACTGCAATGCGCTCGCCGCGCCAAAGACGAGCGACGCCAGGGCAACGCCGAGCGGATGCCATCGTCCCAAAACGACGATGGCGATCGCAATGAACCCGCGGCCGGCGGACATGTTCTCGGCGAACGTTCCGGCCTGCGCGAGTACCAAGCAGGCGCCGGCCAACCCACCGGCGATTCCCCCAAAAACGAGCGCGCCGAGCTGCACGCGCCCGATCCGAATGCCCGCCGCTTCCGCCGCCGCCGGCCGTTCCCCCACCGCCCGCAGCGCGAGGCCGGAATGCGTGCCTCGCATCCACCACCAGACGACGGCAGTCATCACGTACACGACGTACGTCACGACCGGCTGATTGAACAGCGCACCGCCGGCCACGGGCAAGCGCGCCAAGCCGGGGATTGCGATTGGCCCCGTTGTCGGAATGGTGAGCGCCGCGCCGGTCGCGCCATACAGCGCGCGATACAGCGTTCCAGTTAGCCCCACCGCCAGAAGCGTCACGGCGGTGCCGCTGATGATTTGATCGGCGCGAAGCCACACCGCGAATACGGCAAAGATGATCGCCGCGAGAACGCCCGCGCCAACCGCAATCGCATATCCGCCCCACGCGCCGGCGTGGCTCGCCCCGACAAGGGCACCGAAGGCGCCCGACAAGATGATTCCCTCGAGGCCGATGTTGATGATGCCGGCACGTTCGACGACGACCTCGCCCAGCGCGGCCAGTGCGAGCGGTGTGGCGGTTCGCACGGTTGCCTCGAGGAACGCGCTGACGGCACTCATCGCGAGGTTCGCCCGCCCGCGATTCTCGCGCGGCCTAGAGCAACCAGCGCGAGCACGACGCAGGCTTCGATGACTGACACGACGACGGACGGCACGCCGGCGTCGCGTTGCATCGCGGTCGCTCCGGCCTCCAGCGCGCCGAACAGAATCCCAGTTCCGATGACGCCGAGCGGATCGAGCCGCGCGAGCAGCGCGACGGCGATCGCCGTGTAACCGTATCCCGGCGAGATGTTCTCGTACAGCGCGAACGTGACACCGGAGACCTCGATCGCGCCCGCCAGTCCCGCCAATGCGCCGCTCACGACGAACGCACGACGCATCACGCGCGTGACGTCGATCTGCCCCGCGGAGCGCGCCGCGTCGGGATTGGCGCCGACCGTGCGCAAGCGAAACCCGCCGGCAGTGAAGCGAACGTACCACCAGGCGATCGCGCACGCCGCGAGCGCGACGAGAAACCCGACATGGAGTCGTGTCGATGCGGCGAGGCGCGGGAGTTGCGCAGCGGCGGCGATCGTCTCGGTCTGCGGATAGACGTGCGTCCGCTCCTGCATCGGCCCGCGCACGAGATACGACACACCGAACGCCGCGACGAAGTTCAGCATGATCGTGCTGATGACTTCAAGCACGTGAAACCGAATCCGGAGCAGCGCCGCGATCGATGCCCACGCACCGCCGGCCGCCGCGGCACCCAACATCATCGCCGGAATCGTGACGAGCGACGGGAGCGCGCCGAACGAGAGCGCGATCGCCGTCGCGGCGACTGCGCCGACGATGAACTGTCCTTCCGCGCCGATGTTGAAGACACCGGCGCTGAAACGCGACAGCGACCGCCAGACCCGTCAGAATGAGCGGCGTCGCGCGAATGAGCGTTCCGGAGCCGAACGCGTACCACGATCCCACCGATCCGCGGACCAGGGCGCCAAGCGCGCGCGCGACCTCGAATCCACTCGCCGACAGCAGGACGATGGTTCCCACGACGAGCGCCACCACCAGCGAGATCGCGACGGCCCGCGATCGCCTCACGACGAAAGCGACAGCGCGCTTGAAGCGCACGAGGCGGCGAATCGCGGCGATACCGAACGCCGGTCCGACCGCGAGCACGGGGAAGACCCAGCGCCAACCGACGACGGACACGAGCGGCGGTATCAGCTGGATCGACACCATCGTCAGCAAAAACCCGAGCGACGTCTGCACGGTCAGCGCGGTGCCGACCGCGTGCGGCGGCACCGCCTCGGTGACGAGCGCGCTGAATTGCGCGGAATCAGCGATGACGAAGAATCCCCACGCCCATGCCAGCGGCGTGAGGAGAAGGAGACTGTGGCCGAACGCGAAGGGAATGAGCAGCGCGCAGGCGCCACTCAGCGCCATCGCTATCATCACGAGTCGCTCTCGCCCGCGGCGATCCGCCGCCAGGCCACCCCAGACGCACCCGAGTCCACCGACCGCGATCGTCCCGAACGCGATGAGCGACACGCGCGCCGCGCCGCTCGTGTTCGCCCGACGCGGCGACGCTCGCGGCGATGAAAAAGGGAATCCAGGTCCAGAACGAATACAGCTCGAACATGTGACCCAGATAGCCACCCGTCGCGAGTCGCCACTCTCGGCGCTCGAACACAGTTCGCACCAGCGTCCACGAAAAAGGTCGCGGCGGAAACGGATACGGGCCGTCGTGATAGAACGCAGCGATGAGCACAGCCGCGACGAGGGCGCATGCCGACGCCGCGAGAATCACCGCCGCCGGCCCCGCATTCGGCAACGCGTGGACCAGATAGGGTGTCGCCTTGCCGACAGTCAGCGCACCAACAACCGTCCCGATCGCGAGCCCGCGCCGCCAGCGAAACCACGTCGACGCCATCTTCATCGCCGGCGGATAGACGCCCGCGAGTGAGAAGCCGGTCAGGAATCGCAACGCGAGAGCGAGCGCGTAGCGATCCGTCACCACCAGCGAGGCGTTCGCCGCGGCGCCAGCCAGCGCGGCGACCGCGAAGTAGCGCCGCGACGGTAGCACGTCGGCGAGATTGAGCAGCGCCGCCACGCCGGTGCCGAACACAAAGCCGAGCTGCACGATCGTGGTCAGCCACGCCGCTTGGCCGGGCGAGAGCGACCAACGTGACGGCAAGCTGCGGCGACACGGCGCTCGCCGCGAACCAGAGCGACATGCCGAGCAGCTCTGCCATACGCGAGGAGCGACAGCATACGCCAACGCGCGGGGTCGGCGTCGTGACCCTGCGGTGATGCCGTGCCGATCACGCGACGCCCGAGCATGGCGCGGCCGACGGCGTCTCGGTCGCGCGTGCATTCGTGGACGGTGCCCGCGTGAACGGCGAACACGCGAGTCGCGAGTGAAAGGACTTCGTCCAGATCGCTCGAAAACACGACCACCGCCGAACCGCCTGCCGCCGCGGCGCGAAGCCGATCGTGCACGTCGCTTCGTCGCGCGAATGTCCAATCCGCGCGTCGGATTCTCGACCACGAGGAGGGCGGAGAGCCGTCGAGCTCTCGCGCCAGCACGAGCTTCTGTTGATTGCCGCCGGAGAGCGCGCGCGCTCGAGTGCCGGCGTCGCCTCCCCGCACGTCGAACAGCGAGATCAGCGAAGCCGTCGTCGTTCGAAACGCCGACCAGGGAACTCGCCCTCGGCGTGCGCCGGCGCCCGCGAGTGCCACGTTCTCGGTCAGAGAGAAGTCGAGCACGAGCGCATCGCGGTGTCGGTCCTCGGGAACGAACCCAACTGCCAGCGGCAGCGCGATCGTACCCTGCACCGTGCTGGCGCGGCCGGCGAGCGCACGAAGCAACTCGCGTTGCCCCGATCCCTCGATGGCGGCGATGCCGAGCATTTCGCCCGCTCGAACGTCGAGCGATGCGTTGCGAACGCGCGGGATACCTCGCTCGTCGACGATGGTGACTTGGCGGAGCGACGCGACGACTCCGCGATCCTTGTCGGCCGATGCTGACGCGGCCGGTTCAGCGCGCACTGGGTCGTGGCGCCCGTCCTCGCTCCCGAGAAGCGCGGACGACAGCGAGTCCACAGTCTCCTCGAGCGACGGCCCGGAACGCACGACGCGGCCACGCCGCAACACGGTGACGTCATCTGCGATCGCCAATGCCTCACGCAGCTTGTGGGTGATGAGCACCACAGCGTTTCCGTTGTCGGCGAACGAGCGGAGCCACGCGAGGAGCTCCGTCGTCTCCTGAGGCGCCAGCACGGCGGTCGGCTCGTCGAGAATCAACGTGTGCGCATCTCGCGCGAGCGCCTTCACGATCTCCAGGCGCTGCTGTGCGCTGACGGCAGGCCTTCGGCACGAGCGCGCGGATCGAGCATCAATCCCGTTCGTCGTCCGATGTCGACGACACGATCCGCCGCCGCTCGCGAATTGAACGCGCCGCGCCCGCCGAGCGCGACGTTCTCGGCGACGGTCATCGCGGGCACGTTCGTGAAGTGCTGGTGAACCATGCCCACGCCCGCGACCAGCGCCTGCGCCGCCGACGTGACGCGAATGCGTGGACGACCGGCGAACACGTCACCTGCGTCGGCAGGCACCAGACCGAACGCGATTCGCATGAGCGTCGTCTTCCCCGCCCCGTTCTCGCCCAGCAGCGCGTGCACGGTGCCCGCGCGAACGTCGAGCGACACGTCGTCGAGGGCGAGCGTGGCGCCGAATCGTTTCGTGATCCCGGCGAGGGTGAGCACAGGGACAGGGCTCGACTCCGCAGGGTCGTGCGTCACAAGCCGCTCGGCGCGTCGACGAAGGTCGGCGGCAGGTCGAACGTGGCCGCGAGATGATCACCAAGGGCCCTGACGCCGAGCGTCTCGGTCGCGTAGTGGCCCGCGTACAAAACGACGATGCCGAGCTCGCGCGCCTCGACCGCGGTGTGATGCGGGCCCTCCCCGACGATCAGCGTGTCGAGACCACGTCGGACCGCTTCGCGCAGCGACGACGAGTCGGCCCCGGATCCGGTGCAGATACCCCACCGCCGCGTCACGCGGTCTGTCTCGAAAGGCGTCACGACGAGCGTCCCCTTGAACTCAGCGGCGAGCGCGCCAGCGCGCTCCGCGAGGACGCGCGTTGGGACATCGGTCTCGCCGCTCACCCCGACGTCGATCGACTGATACGTGGCGAATCCGCCGGAAGGCTCGAGGCCGAGACGTGCGGCGAGGAGAGCGTTGTTGCCGAGTTGCGGGTGGACGTCGAGCGGCAAGTGCGCCGAGTAGACTGCCACGTCGTGCGTGATGAGCATCCACAGGCGCTTGTGTCGGTGCTCGGTGATCGGCTGCACGCCGCCCCAAAACATCCCATGATGCACGAGCAGGAGTCGCGCACCGGCGTCAATGGCTCCGGTGATCGTCTCCGTCGAGAAGTCGACGGCGGTGGCGATGCGCTGAATGTCGCCGACATTCGCCAACTGCACCCCATTCACCGCGTTTGGATAGTCTGGAATTCTTGCGACGTCGAGCGTCGCATCGAGAAACGTCGCGAGTTGCTCGAGCGGTGGCATGTCAGCGCTGGCTCGCGGTCGTGTCGGCACTCGGTGGAAGGGTGAACGCGCCCGCGTACATCGCGGCCTGCAACGAATCGATCTTCGCGAGCGATCGGGCCGGAATGCGGTCGCGAAGCGACGGGTTGAGCACGAGCGTCACTACACGAGCCGATTCCCCCAGCTTGATGACGCCGGGTTGAAACGATCCCGCCCTGACTTGCTTCGCGATCGTGAGCAGCGCGAGCGGCAGATCGATTACGACGCTGCCGAGCGTCACGTCCGGCGCGACGGAGTTCTGGTTCGAGTTGGATCCGATGACGTAGACGTTCTTCTTCTCGCGCGCGGCCTGAAAGACACCGAGGCCCGCGGCGTCGGCATTCTGGAAGACCACATCCACCCCGCGGGACATCTGCGCGAGCGCCTGCTCCTTGCCGGCGCTGACGTCGTCCCAGTTGCCGACATACGAGGTGATGACGCTGATGCCCGGCTTCATGGCGTGCGCCCCCGCCTCGAACGCGCGAAAGCTCTCGACCACGGGCGGCAGCTCCGTTCCGCCGATTACACCGAGCTTGTTGGTCTTGCTCACCGCGGCGGCGAGCATTCCGGCGAGGTACGACGGCTCGGCGAATCCGAACGCCATCCCGGCGAGATTGGGCCCGGACGTCGTTCCCGATGTCGTGACGTAGATGGTTTTGGGAAATTCAGGCGCGACGCGTTTCGCCGCGTCCTGGTACTCGAACCCGTGACCGAAGACGAGAGAATAGCCCTGCGATCCGTACTGTCGAAAATTATCCTCGAATTCAGCCGGGGTTTTTGTTTGGATATTGCTGATGTCGGCCCCGAGGCTGTCGCGGATTCGCAAGAGCCCTTGATATGCGCCTGAATTCCACGATTGGTCTGAAACAGGTCCAGGAGTCAGGAGAGCGACTTTGAAGTTTGAGGACGACGGTGGACGCGCCGACTTTGGGCTGCTCTCGCAGCCCACGAACAGGAGCAGCGCTCCCATGTTGATGGCTGTGGAAAAGCGCGACAATTTTCGAAGAATTTCTCTGTTAAACATTGTCAGAAATGAACATACGGCGATGTGTACAACGCCAACCTAGGTACTGAAAAATGGAGTCATCCAACCAAGTCGCTCAACCGCTAGAAGCAAGACGGAAGTCGGTAGATGTGCTCTGATGACGCTTTAGTGTCGCTATAATAAGCCTAGATCTCTAGAAATCGCGCCTGTGTTCGCGCAATAGCAGCTCGAGCAGCCTGTCGAGGTCGTCGTTCGAGTAGAACGTCATCTCGATTACTCCTCGATCCGCGTCGGCGAGTCGCAGGCGCACATCGGTCTGCAAGTAGGTTCTGAGTTGATCCTCGATCTGCCGAATGGCTGGATCAGGGGCGGCCGTCGCAGACTTCGACGCTCGCCGTTGATCTGAAAGCCGGCTGTCGGTGGCTGTCTGTTCCGCTGGAGGCGCGTTCAGTTCGCGGACCCGCTGCTCGAGTGCTCGGACACTCATCCCCGTCGCGGAAGCATCTTTGGCAAGCTCTACAGCAGAATGCTGCGATGATAGCGCCAGCAACGCGCGAGCGTGCCCCGAGCTGAGCTCGCCGTTTTCCACCATTTCTTGGACGGGCTGCGGCAACGTCAGAACACGCAGCAGATTCGTCACGGTCGTTCGGTCCTTTCCGACCGCATCCGCGACCTGCTGCTGAGTCAGCTGGAAATCGTCGATGAGCCGCCGATAACCCCGGGCCTCTTCGACAGCGTTGAGATTGGTTCGCTGAAGATTCTCGACGAGGGCGAGGACCAACATTGTGCGATCATCGAAATCTCGAACGATCGCCGTGATCTCGGTCCAGCCGATATTGGTGGCCGCCCTGAGGCGGCGCTCGCCGGCGATCAGCTCGAAGGCATCACCGCGCCGTCGCACGGTGATGGGCTGAAGTAGGCCGCTGGCTTTGAGCGATGATTCGAGCTCAGCAAGCTCAGCCTTGTCGAACTCGCGACGTGGCTGGAACGGATTCGGCCGAATTCTGGAGATCTGGACGCGCTGCAGGTCGCTCGACGGAGCGGCGCTGGTACCGGCGCCGGCGGCCGGAATCAGCGCCTCCAGCCCCCTTCCGAGCCGCCGCGGTTTCTCTGCGCTCACTTGTTGCGCCTCATAAGCTCTTTGGCGACATTGACATACGCTTGAGCGCCCACGGACGCTACGTCGTACAAAATGATTGGTTTTCCGAAACTGGGTGCCTCTGCCAATCGCACGTTTCTCGGAACCACCGTCTCAAAGACCTCAGACCCGAAGTACTCGCGAGCTTCCGCAGCCACCTGCCGGGACAGGTTCAGGCGAGCGTCGTACATAGTGAGCAGAACACCATCTATGGCGAGCTCCGAGTTGACGCTCCGCTGAATCAGATGGACCGTATTCAGGAGTTGCGAGAGCCCTTCGAGCGCGTAGTACTCGCATTGAAGAGGAATCACTAGCGCGTCGGCGGCTGCCAGCATATTGAGCGTGATGAGTCCAAGCGACGGCGGGCAGTCGATCAGGACGTAGTCGTAGCTCGACTTCACCTGGTCTACTGCCGAGCGCATCAGGCGCTCACGGTTTCGCCGATCGACGAGCTCGACCTCGGCGCCAGCCAGATCAGGCGTTGCCGGCACGACGTCCAGGTGCTTGAAGAGGACTTTTTCGACTGTGGCGTCGGCGATCGAGGCGTCGCCAATGATGACCTCATAGACCGTCGACTTTATCTGCTCCTTCTGCAGGCCGACTCCGCTTGTCGCGTTCCCCTGCGGGTCGCCATCGATGAGCAGCGTCCTTTGCTCAGCTGCGGCGAGGCTTGCGGCGAGGTTTACGGCAGTGGTGGTCTTCCCAACGCCACCTTTTTGATTCGCAATCGCGATTACCCGGGGCACTATCTCGGATGCTAGGGTGCGTCGGGCGGCTTTTGGCGGCCTCGCGCGAGTTCTCAACGGGCTCGCCCAACGGCGGCCAATCTACCCGCAACCTGTGGATGGGACAACGTGCCACGTGAAACGATCAGCGAGCTTGTGCCACGTGGCACCCACGCGGCTTCATTTTGCGAACGCCCAGCGAACGGTAACCGTTGCCGTAATAGTCTGCTCTCCGGGCTCGATCGGCGTCCGCACCTGTGCCATCGCCGCCGTCATGCGCATGAGCGGCTGCGGAATCGGCCGAATGGGTTCCTGGGCGGACGAAAGCTCGAGCAATGACCCGAGCGAGCCCCCCGCGGCCCGAGCGAGCACCTCAGCCTGCGCTCGCGCGTCTGCAACCGCCGCAGCCAGCGCCGTCCGGCGCGTCGAATCGGCCTTCGATGAGTAGAACTGAAGGCTCGCAACCTCGTTCGCTCCCTTCGACAGGGCCGCGTCGATCACTCCTCCGACATCGTCGAGCCGACGAACCTCGGCACGAACCGAGTTCGTGACGACATAGCCGGTCACCCTCGGCGTCTGCACGTCCGGTCATCTCCGGTGAGACGCTGTAGTTCACCGTCGTCAGCTGTTCACTACTCAACCCCATCGCGCGGAGCGTGTCGAGCACCGCTCTCACGCGGCGCGCGTTCTCTGCCGCTGCGGCCGTTGCGGTCGCGGCTCGGCTCTGGACGCCAAGCATCACCACGCCTCGATCGGGGGTCACGCGCGCTTCACCTGTCCCTGTTACGACAATCTGCGGCGTGGCCGCGCCGTTCTGTGCAAGCGCCAGCCTCGGGTTGAGCGCCTGTGTCGCGAAGAGAACGAGCAGTGGCGTTACGATGCGCATCTCGGACCCCTGTATTCGATTTCGCCGCTCATCGCAAGCAGCGTGCTTGCTATTTAGTGGCCCATCGCTACTAATCGGCCCGGCGGATGACAGGAACGCGAGTCAGACCTCGGCGCGTTCGGTCGAACGCCGCCGACGTTTCTCGATCTCCAATACGAGATTCTGTAAATCCGTCGGGCTCACTCCGGGAATTCGCGCTGCTTGCGCGAGCGTCGACGGTCGAATCTGCGCCAGCTTCTGTCGCGATTCGAACGACAGCGACTGAAACTCGGCGTATGGAACGCCGTCGTCGAGCACGAATTGACCCATGCGCTTCATCTTCGCCGCTTGATCGCGCTCGCGATCGAAGTAGCCGGCGTACTTGAGCTCGAGCTCCGCGGTGATCACCGCATCGCGATGGATGTTCGCCCCCGCGCCGACCGCGGCGAAAAGGTCCGAGAGCGACACGCCCTGTCGTCGTGCCACGTCGGCCACCTTCACCGCGTGCTCGATCGGCGCGCTCTCGATCTGCGCCAAGACCGGATTCGCCGCGGCCGGAGCAATGCTCACGGTGGTGGCCAGCCGAAGCGCGTCGTCTTCGTCGGCAAGTCGGCGCTCGACGATCGCGACTTCATCATCGCCGAACAGCCCGAGCTCCGTCGCGAGCGTCCCAAGCCGCCGAAGCGCGTTGTCCTGCCGAACCGAAAGGCGAAATTCCGAGCGCGACGTGAAGAGGCGATATGGCTCGTCGACGCCGCGCGTCACGAGGTCGTCAACGAGCACGCCGATGTACGACGTTTCGCGCCCGAGCACGACTGGGGGGCGGCCGAGCACTTGTCGCGCCGCATTCAGACCGGCGACGACGCCCTGCCCCGCAGCCTCCTCGTAGCCCGTCGTGCCGTTGATCTGCCCAGCGAAAAACAGCCCGGCAAGCGCTTTCACCTCGAGCGTCGCGTGCAGCTGCGTCGGCGTGTAGTAGTCGTACTCGATTGCGTAACCTGCGCGTGTCATCGCCGCGTGCTCGAGACCCGGCACTGAGCGCAACACCTCGATCTGCACGGTCGCGGGGAGCGATGTCGACAAGCCGTTGACGTACAGCTCCGTTGTGTCGAGACCTTCCGGCTCGAGGAAGATCTGGTGTCGCGCAGCACTCGGGAATTTGACGATCTTGTCCTCGACGGACGGACAGTATCTCGGCCCGCGCGACGTGATCGCGCCGCCATACATGGCAGACCTGCCAATGTTCTCCTGGATGACGGTCTTCCCGCTCTCGCCGAGAAACGTGATCCAGCACGGCATGTGCGACGGGTGGCGCGTGCGATCTCCGTCGCGACGCGGCGACGGCCAGAAGTGCGACCAGGAGTAGTCGAACGTCTCGATCTCGCTGTCCTGCCGCTCGAGGCGCTCGAAGTTCACCGTGCGCCCGTCGATGCGCGGCGGCGTTCCCGTCTTGAAGCGTTCGACGACGAGGCCGAGCTGCTCGAGCTGCTCAGCGAGGTGCGTCGCCGAAGATTCGCCGGCGCGGCCGCCGGCGATCTTCGTGTCGGTTCCGATGTGTATCCGGCCTCGTAGGAAGGTGCCGGTGGTGATGACGACGGCGGTCGCACCGAAGCGCCTCCCTTCGAGCGTCTCGACGCCGCGGACGCGACCCGCGGCGTCGTCGACGATCAGTCTTGCCACGGTGCCCTGAATCGTTCGCAGCGCGGCGTGCTCTTCGAGAAGCGTTCGCACGGCACGTCGATACAGCCCGCGGTCGCACTGCGCACGCGGTGCCCATACTGCCGGTCCCTTGCTCCGGTTCAGCATGCGGAACTGCAGCGACGCGAGATCCGTCGCGCGGCCCATGATGCCACCGAGCGCATCGACCTCGCGGACGACCGTGCCCTTGGCGACGCCTCCGATGGCGGGATTGCACGACATCTGGCCGATCGTCTCGAGCGCGCTCGTCACGATCGCGACGCTGGCGCCGCAGCGCGCCGCGGCAACGGCGGCCTCGGCGCCGGCATGTCCCGCGCCAACGACGATGACGTCGAAGCTCGCTTCGAGCAGCTCGGGCGTTCGCGGTGAAGTCATCGTCGAAAGCTATGGACCTTCGAGCGCAGCGGGGAGAACGACCCTGTTCGCGTATATTGCGATCGCGTCATCGCTCGCCAGCACGCACACATCCGGAGCTCAGCATGGCACTGACAATCGCGTCCGCTGCGCCGACGGTGTTGATTCGTCGCGCCGCGTACGAGGCGAGTGGGCTCGCCCGTGAAACCCTCGATTCCCGATTTGGTCTGACGGAGAACGAGTTCCGCGTGGAGGGCAATCTGATCGTTCTCGGGCCAGTCTATGCCGCTGCAGGCGATATCAGCGAGCTCATCGCGGAGCTCGAAGCTGCCGGGCTTGTGTACTACGACGATTTCTTCGAACTGAGCGGTAACTGGCCCGAGTGGCTACGACTGCACGCGTCGACCAGCTAGTGGTCGTGCCCGTGCTTGCTCAACTGCTTCGATGGTGACGGCGGTGTGATCGAACCATGTCGCAAAAGACCGTGCCAACCGCATTGATAGCACCAACTCGTGCGAAACTTGGGCAATAGTCGGTTCCACCACGGCGACGCGACGCGCAGTGTCGGCGCGTCGCAATTGGGACACCGGTCACCCTCGGGAAGCAGGTAATAGAAGAAGACGGTCGCCAGTATTGCGCGGAGTATGAAGAATCCGCCGATGACGAGAATTCCGAGGATTGCATCCCACATCGCGCGGTCTCCGGTCTCCTACAATCGCTTCTCCACTTCCATCCACGCCTCGACGTAGGCGACGTCGCCCTCGATGCGTTCGATGACCACCTCCGTACCCACCGACAGCGCCGCGGCGTCGTGGCTTCGCGCTTTCAGGACGTGCTGCCGGCTCGCGATCTCGTAGGTGACTTCACCATCAACATCCACGTGAATGGCTTTCGTCACACGCGCGATGTGTCCCTGCAGAACGTACCGCTCATCCTCGACGTCCGATTCCGGCGTCTTCGTCCACCATTTGCTCACGAGCCGGCCGGCGGCCAGTGCACCAGCGACGGCAAGCAAAAGTGCAACCAGAAAAATGGTCAGCGGTCCCGCCCTGCCAAAATGCGTCAGCAGGTACCCGACGGCACCGAACACGACCGCGAATACCGGCACCATCGCCGGAGACACGCGGAAGGAGCGCTCTCCGTCGGGGCTCTCGTCGCGCGGGCGTTCGACGCCGTAGATCATGACGCGAACCGCGAGCAGGAGCCCGCCGATGAAGCTCGCGAGATAGACGATGATCATTCGTTGCGATGGGGGCGTCGCCCGGAGAATGTCGCCGGCAGCGATTTCAAAGCGTGGACGCGAGAAAATCGCACACACGCCACTCCGCATAATACTTCGCTCGCCACGGCGCCGCTCCACCAACGAACCCGACGTGTCCGCCGCGCGCGGTAAACTCGAGCGTCAGCCGCGGATTCTCCCGAGCGCGCTCGCGGACATCGCCGAGCACTTCCGGAGGCAGAAATGGGTCGTCGAACGCGCTGAGCAGGAGTGTCGAACGCGCGATGGTGCCGATCCACCGAATGGAGCTCGATCGCGTGTAGTAGTCGTGCGCGTCGGCAAAACCGTGGATCGGAGCGGTGACGACGTCGTCGAAGTCGTAGATCGTCCGCGCGCGCTCGAGGGCGGCACCGTCGAACAGCCCGGGATAGCGAGCGAGCTTGGCAAGAGCCTTCTGCCGGAGCGTTCGAAGGAAGTGGCGGTCGTACACGCGCGAGAAACCGTGCATCAGCCGTCGCGCGCCGCGCTCGAGATCGTATGGTACCGAAATCGTCGCGGCCCCTTTGATCTGCGGTGACAGGCTGGTCCCCCGCTCACCAAGGAACTTCAGCAGGACGTTCCCCCCGAGCGAGACACCCGCGAGAACGATCGGCGACTGTGGATGTTCGGCCTGAATGCGATCGAGCGCGAACGCCAGGTCGCCGGTCTCACCCGAGTGGTAAAAGCGAGGAGCGCGGTTCGGCTCATTGCCGCAGCCCCGAAAGATCAACAGATCGGCCCCCCAGCCGCGACGCTGCGCTTCGCCAAAGAGCCCTGAGACGTAGTGTGACCGGATCGAGCCCTCGAGGCCGTGAAGGAAGAAGAGGCGAGGCTGTCCGGAACCCGCGCTCAGCCGATGCAGATCGAGAAAATCGCCGTCGGGCGTGTCCCATCGCTCCACGCGCAGTGGCAGCGGTGGACGCGCTCTGAAGAACTTCCCCCAGAGCGTTTGCGCGTTGCCGCCCGGTACCCACCATGCGGGGCGGTAGGTATACTCGCTCGATCGATTCTGCGGCACGAGGTTCGTGGGATGCGGTGGGAACGACCAGGCGATCAATAACAGCGCGATGGGACCGATGGAAGTTCAGGTCTTTGGTGTGAAGAAAAGTGCGGACACGAGAAAGGCTCTGCGATTCTTCGCCGAGCGCCGAGTGAAAGTTCACTTCGTCGACTTCGCCGAGCGTGCCGCGTCGCTCGGCGAGCTTCGTCGATTCGTTCAGAGGTTCGGCCTCGACCGGCTGATCGATCGGGAGTCGAAGCGCTACGACGAGCTTGCCTTAGGACACGCTCGTCTGTCGAACGATCGATGGCTCGAAAGGCTCGCCGACGAGCCGCTGTTGCTGCGAATGCCGCTCGTGCGAAACGGCAATCTGCTGACCGTCGGTCTTGCCGAAGCAGATTGGAAAACCTGGACGGACACGTGACGCAGCTCGCGTTCGCCGGCGTGAGCGTCGAGTTCGGTGCCACGACCCTGTTTCGAGACGTGACGTTCACCGTCGGCGCGGGCCAGCGGTGGGGGATCATCGGACGCAACGGGACGGGCAAGACGACTCTGTTTCGCCTCGTTACCGGCGAGATGGTGCCCACCCGAGGTCAGATTGCACGTCAGCCCGGAATGAAGGTCTCGCTGCTCGAGCAGCACCGAGAGTTTCCAGGCGCGACGACGGTGTGGGAGGCCGCCGCGGGGCAGTTCGCCGAACTACTCGCGCTCGAGCAATCGTTGGTCGATCAAGCCGCGTGCCTCGAGCACGACTCGAGCGACGCGGCGCTCGAGCGATACGGCAAGGATCTCGAACGCTTCGAACGTGAGGGCGGGTACACGATCGCGCCACGGGTGGACGCCATTCTCCATGGACTCGGCTTCGATCCGGCGACGGCGCGCACACAGCCGGTCTCGCAGTTGAGCGGAGGCGAGCGTGGACGTCTGGGTCTGGCGCGCCAGCTCGTCAGTCCAGCGGACGTTTTGTTGCTCGACGAGCCCACGAATCATTTGGACCTCGAGACGACGGCGTGGCTCGAGGAGTACCTCATCTCCGCGACGGCGACTGTCCTGATCATCAGCCACGACCGAGCGTTTCTGTCCGCCGTCGTCGATCACGTGCTTCACATGGAGGCGAACACCGCGGTGGCGTACGACGGCGGTTACGAGTCGTTCGTCGAGCAGCGGACGCTGCGTCGTCTGACGCAGCAGCGCCAGTTCGATCAACAGCAACGGAAGATCGCCGCCGAGCAGGACTACATCGCGCGCAACATCGCGGGGCAGAACAGCAAACAAGCAAAGGGACGTCGCAAGCGTCTCGAGCGCACGCCGCGCCTCAGCGCGCCATCGGGCGAAGAAGGCACGATGGCGGTGCGCTTCGAAGTCGCCGATCGCGGAGGCGATCGCGTGGTGGTCGCCGAGCATGCGAGAATCGCCGTCGCGGACCGCGTCCTGATCGACGACTTGACGGTCACGCTGATGCGCGGCGATCGCGTTGGCCTCATCGGGCCCAACGGCTCGGGCAAGTCGACGATGCTGCGAACCCTGCTCGATGAGCATGCGATAGCGTCGGGCGAGCTTCGCGTCGGCGGTGGAATCAAGGTGGCCTACTACCGGCAGGATCTGGCGCAGGTGCCGCTCGACAGAACGCTCTACGACGTGATCAACGATCTCCGGCCGACATGGGATCGCCGACTCGTGCAGGGACACCTGGGACGATTTGGTTTTTCCGGCGACGAAGTTCAGCGGCGCGCGGATACGCTGTCAGGCGGTGAGCGCGCGCGCGTTGCTCTGGCGATGTTGGTGCTCGGCCGGGCCAACCTGCTGATTCTCGACGAGCCGACCAATCACCTCGACGTCGAGTCGATCGAAGCCCTCGAGGACGCGATCGAGCAGTACGACGGTTCGGTTCTGCTCGTGAGCCACGACCGCGCGTTGCTTCGCGCGCTGACCTCTCGCGTTTGGGTGCTGCACGATCGCCACGTGACGGATTTCGACGGCGACTTCGCGGAGTGGGAGGTCGTGTCGGCGGAGCGCGAGCATGCCGCGTCGGTGCGAGCCGCCGAAGAAGAATCGCTTCGCCGCATGCAGGAGAAAAAGAAGACCTCGCGGCGCGACGAAGGCGCGCGCGACGAACGCAATCAGATCCGCACCGCGCAACGCCGCGTTGCCGATCTCGAGGCAGAGGTTCAGGAGCTCGAGGCGCAGGCGGAGGCGTTCACTCGCGAGCTGGAGGATCCGGAGCTCTACACCAGGGTCGATGGTGTTCAGCGCGCGAGCGAGCTCGGCGCGGAGCTCGATCGGTTGAAGCCAAGGCTGGAGCGGGCCCTGGAGGACTGGGGCGCGGCGACCGAGGCACTCGACACTCTGAGCTCGGAGCGTGCGTAGGGAGCGCGCCTTTCCGATGACCATCTTTTCCCTTTTACTCTGTGCGCAGCTCGCGGTGTCGGTGAGCGCGGGCGATTCCATCTACTCGTCGCCGGCTCTCCGCGCGGTCGTCGCGCGCGCGGCGGTGGCGAATCTCCAGCCGCCGCCGGAGTTGCGTTCCTACAAAAGCCACATCGAGACAGAGGTATCGCTGCTCATTCGCGACACGCTCGGTCGCGAGCACACCGCGCAGACCGAGCAATTCGCCACGAACGCGGAATGGACTCGAGATGGTCGGTACAGCCTCCACGTCGTCGGGTACCGATCGGAGAGTGTCGGCGTGCCCTACTCCTCTCTCAGCATCGTGCGCGGATGGACCGTGCCGTCGCTTTATGGCGACCGATTGTTGTTCGGCGCCTACTTCAACGCAACGAACCGGCGCCGAGATTCGGTGGTGGCGGTGCACCCGTTCGCGGCGGACCGCGACGCCTATTATCGCTTTTCCGGCGGTGACACGGTCACCATCCTGCACGTCGGCACGCGCAGCATTCCGATCCAACGGATTCACGTCAAACCCAGCTTCAGCGGAACGACGTTGTTGGCTGCGTTCGAGGGCGAGATCGATCTCGACGCCGAGCGCGCGCAGATCGTGCGAATGCGTGGACAGTTCGTCTCGCTCGGCGGAAAACCCCCGGGGCTTGGAGGCCGAGTTCTTCGCGCGGCCACCGGGATGGTTGCAGTGGCGTACGCCGAGTTCGTCAATGCCGAGGTGGATGGCAAATACTGGTTGCCGGCGTTTCAGCGCACAGAGTTTCAGGCGGGTTTCGCGCTGCTCGGACAGCAACGGCCGGTGTTCCGGTTGGTTTCGAACATCGATGACATCGTGGTCACCGATTCGACGTTGGCTCCAGCCGACTCGAGTCATCCACTGCGGGTCATCATCACCTGGGCGCCGTCAGATAGCGTGAGTCGTTTCGGCTCGTGGCAACGAGGCCTTGGGTCGCAGAGCGCCGCGGTACACTCCGACGACTTCGCGGACCTCGCTCCGGACGTGTGGCGTCCCACCGGTGCGCCACGACTCAACCTGTTCCCCAGCACCACCGAGCGAATCTTTCGGTTCAATAGAGTCGAGGGAGCGTTCACGGGCGTGGCGCCCTCCGTCGACCTTCGCGACGTCGCCCCGGGCGTGAGCGTCGGAGCGAACGTCGGGTGGGCGTGGACCGAGCAAACCACGAGGGGCGGGGCCTTCGTTTCGTACCGCGCTGGCGCAACGACCTACGGCATTCGGGGAGAGCGCTCGCTATCAACGACGGTCGACTTCGAGCCGGCGCTGAGTCAGGATCGTGGGTTCGGGGCACTGTTCGGATCAGTGGACGTGTACGACTACGTCGACCGGCGCAGCGCGCTGGTGTCGGCTACGCGGATGCTTCGCGCCGTCGACGTGGGCCTCCTGACCGTTCAGGCGGGCGTGGCGTCCGATCGGTCGGAAGTGGCGCGCCTTGCGCACGGACCGCTGGGCCGGCGCGCGTTTCGCCCGAACCCGGGCGGGCAAGAGGGGAGCTACGCGCTCGCAAGCGCCGACCTCGAGCTGCATCCCGACGTCACCGGCGACTTTGTCCGGCCTGGTGTCGGCGTCGTCGCTCATTACGAGATCGGCTCCGGACAGCTGAACTGGCAGCGTGCGGAAGTCGGACTCGCGAGTCGGTACTACCTCGGCCCGCTGTCGCTCGCTGCGCACGCCGACGCCGGCGCTGTGTTTGGAAGCACTCCACCGCGCCAACGAATCTTCGAGCTTGGCGGCACCGAAACACTTCCGGGTTACTCGGTAGACCAGTTCGCGGGCGACTACGCCGCGCTCTTCCGATCGTTCGCAAGCTACCGATTCGGTTTGTGGAAGCGCCCGATCCGACTGCCGCGAAGCATCGTCGTGCCTGGAGTGAGTCCAGGCCTCGCGATGAGTGCGCAGGGAGGGTGGACAGGGTTCTCGTCATCTTTGCACGAAGCAACGAACACGGTTGGTGAGGCGACGAAGCGTGTTCGAACGACGGTTGGCGGAGGTTTGACGTTGTTCGCGGACGCCGTGCACCTAGGCTTCGCGCGCCCGGTCGATCAACCGGGACCGTGGCGTTTCGTCGGCGGATTTGGCGCGACCTTCTGAAAGCTAGAATTCGCCGACGAACCCGATCTCGGGCTCGAGGTGAACGCCGCATTTCTGCTCGACGGCGTCCTGCGCGATGCTGATCAGTTCGCGGACATCTTTGGCGGCGGCGCCGCCGAGATTCACCATGATGTTCGCGTGGATGTGGGAGATCTGCGCCCCGCCGACGCGGAACCCCTTGAGCCCGCATTCATCCACGAGTCGTCCGGCACCGACGCCCTCGATCTTCTTGAAGATCGATCCGGCGCTCGGGTGCCAGTCGAGCCACGGGTGCTTCCCGCCGCGCCAGCTCAGGTTCTCCTGGAGGATCCGCTGCAGGGTCGCCTGATCACCGCGACTGAGGCAGAACGTCGTCGAGAGCACGATGTCGCGCCGGTGGTGGAACACCGAGTCGTCGTAGCCGAACTCACATAGTCGGCACGGACGACTTTTCGCTCGTTCTCCTCGGAGAGGATCTCGCACGAATCGAATATCTCGGCGATGAACATCGTCCGTTCGCGCGCCGGCGCGGGCGACAAGAAATGCAGGTTCTGCCAGATGGCGCCGCCCACCGTGCTGGGAATGCCGACGTAGTGCTCGAGCCCGGACCAGCCGCGCGCGACCGATTCCTGAATCAGGTCTTTGACGATCGCGCCGCTTTCGGTCCACAGGAGGCACGTGTCGCCGGTTTCGCGGAACTCATGAGCTCGCGCCGTGTTTCGAATGACGAGCCCGCGAACGCCGCGGTCGCCAATGAGCACGTTCGCGCCGAGCCCGAGGACGAAATAGGGAACTCCTGTCTCTCGCGCCGCGACGACGGCATTCGCCAACGCATCGGCCGAGGCGGGCTCGTAGAATAGGTCGGCTGGACCGCCGATCTTGAACGTAGTGTATGGAGCCAGGGTCTCGTGCCGGCGCAAGTGCGTCGCGTCCAGGCGAGCGGCGAGTCGTTCGAGCGCATGGAGATCGGACATTGTGAGGATGAAAGAAACCATGGATGGAGTCGACGATGCCACCGGACCGCCGGCGCACGACTCGCGTATGGGTCGCGGTGCTCATGCTGTTCCCGCTTCTCGAGCTGAGTGTGCCGGGCGCGCTCGGTGCGCAGCGCGCGGAGCTCGAAAGGCACATTCAGCGCACGACGCTGCCAAACGGTCTCGACGTCATCGTCGTCGAGAATCACGGCGTTCCACTCGTCACCATCGAAGCCGACGTCAAGAACGGCTCGTTCACGCAGGGACCTCAGTTCGAAGGACTGTCCCATCTGTATGAGCACATGTTCTTCAAAGCCAACGCCAAATACCCCAACCCCGATGACTTCGTCGCGCGAGCATCGGAGCTCGGCGCCGAGTTCAACGGCACGACGACCGAAGAGCGCGTCAACTACTATCTGACCGTTTCAGCCGACAGCGCGGAGGGCGGGATGAAGTTTCTCGCCGCCGCGCTCATCACGCCGCTGTTCCGGAAGGACGAGCTCGAGCGCGAGCGGCAAGTCGTGATCGGCGAATACGACCGGAACGAGTCGAGCCCGTTCTTTCAATTCACGACGGCGATGGGCAAGGCCCTCTGGTCATCCGCGTGGAGTCGAAAGAACCCGCTCGGCGAGCGGGCGGTCATCGAGAGCACGACGCCCGAGAAGATGCGTCTGATTCAGCAGCGGTACTACGTGCCGAACAATACGGCGATCATCATATCGGGCGACATTACGCCCGCAAAGGCGTTCAGTCTCGCGAAGACGACCTTCGGCGACTGGAAGCGCGGCGCCGATCCCTTCACCGCAAATCCGATCGAGCCGATTCCACCGTTGACGCGAGACACGGCGGTGATCGTCGAGCAACCGATCGGCTCCGTGGTCGTGATGCTGCAGTGGCAGGGGCCGAGCGCGACGAGGGACGCTGCGGCTACGTATGCGGCCGACGTCTTCTCCGACGTGCTCAATCAGCCGGGCTCACGCTTCCAGCGGCGTCTCGTCGACAGCGGGTTGTTTCACTCCATCGGGGTCAACTACTACACGCTCAATCAGGTGGGTCCGATCACGATCGAGGGCGAGACCTCGCCGGAGAAACTGAACGACGCGCTCGCCGCGCTCCGCGCGGAGATCAGGAAGCTCGACGACCCCGGCTACTTCTCGGCGGCCGAGCTGGCAGCTACGAAGCGACACCGGATCGTCGGAACGATGCTGGGGCTCGAGCGCTCGTCGGGGTTCGCGCATCAACTCGGTTTTTGGTGGGCGGTCACCGGTCTCGACTACTTCTTCGGATACGTCGATACGATGGCGCAGCAGACTCCGCACGATCTGCAGTCATACGCGTCGAAATACATCATCGGCAAGCCGCACGTCACTGGCGTGCTCCTGGCGCCCGAGGCGCAACGGGCGCTCCAACTTACGCCCGCTTCCCTGTTCGATCCCGGAGTTCGCCCATGATGCGCCGCTGCCTTGCGGTTGTCCTCCTTCTCGCGACACCGGCGCTGGCGCGCGCACAGACGGACGCGAGCACGAGCAGCTTCAACATCAATGGTCTGCGCGTCATCGTTCGGCGCAATACCGCAAACGAGGTCGTCACCGCCAACGTCTACCTTCTTGGCGGAACGCAGCAGCTCACGCCGGCGACGCAGGGGATGGAAGCGCTCCTGCTGGCGGCGGGCGAACGCGGGAGCAAGCAGTATCCAAAGGCATCGGCTCGCCAGGCGCTCGCCGCGCTCGGAGGCGACTTCATCATCGATCCATCGGAGGATTGGACGCGCTTCGGCTTCACCACAATTCGGGCAGCGTTCGATTCCACGTGGGCGATCTTCGCCGATCAGCTCATGGAGCCAACCCTCGACTCGAACGAGGTGGAGCTCGTGCGAGCGCGGATGATGTCAGATGTTCGTGAGGCGGACAACAGTCCTGATCCCCTGCTCAATCGCCTGGGCGACAGTCTCGAGTTCATCGGTCATCCGTACGGATTCTCGCCCACGGGCACTGAATCAGCGCTCCGATCGATCAGCCTCGCGGCCCTGCGCAACTATCAGACGACGCAGATGGTGACGTCGCGAATGCTGCTCGTGGTAGTGGGCAACATCGAGCGAGCACACGTGGAGCAGCTGGTCGAACGGACGCTGGCTCGTCTGCCGCAGGGTTCGTACGCATGGTCGCCTCCGCGCGCGCCGGCGAAGCAGGAACGAGCGCTGGTTGTTCGAGGGGCTGCGCTGCCCACGAACTACATCCTCGGGTACTACGCCGGCCCGTCGGCGCGCGACGCGGACTATCAGGCACTCCGTGTGGCGTCGGCCGTGCTGTCTGGGCGGTTCTTCACTGAAATCCGGTCTCGACGAAACCTCTCGTACGAGGTCGACGCGCCCTTCTTCGACCGCGCGATCGCGAGCGGCGGCGTCTACGTCACCACGACCGATCCCAATCAGACGCTGACCGTCATGCGCACCGAGCTCGATCGACTGCAGCGCGAGCTCATCGACCCGCAGGGGCTGGACCGTCTCACCCAGCAGTTCATCACCGACTATTTCCTGAAGAACGAGACCAACGCGGACCAGGCCACGTTCCTCGCGCGGGCACAGATCTATCTGGGGGACTATCGTGCCGCCGATCACTTCGTCGAGGAGCTCCGCCGCGTTCGACCCGACGACGTGCGTCGCGTTGCCCGGCAGTACATGCAGAATTTCCGCTTCGTCTATCTCGGCAAGCCCCAAGCGCTCTCCCGCGCGCTGGTGAATCAGTTTTAGGCTTCGCCGAATTCCATGGCCACGCTCCGCGCATCGAGCTCGCCGCGACATAACGCCTGCCCAAGCAGCACCGCGGACACGCCGCGGTGCTCGAGCGCGCGCAGGTCGCTCATCGCGTGAACGCATCCCTCGACGATCAGGGGCGCGTCACAGGTTTCCGCGATGTCTTCGATGAGCGCGAGGTCGCTGGCACTGCGAGTGCCGTCGGCCGACGAAACCAAGAATCCTCCCAACGGGAGTCCGCTCAAATCAGCGACGATATCGAGAATCGCCGTCGGCAAGGTACGAACCCAACCCCGCGTGACGACGCGGCGCTCGCGAACGTTCGTCGCGACGATCAGCATTCCGGGATAGAGCTCCGCGATCGACGCGAGCCAGTCCGGCTCGTCCAAGGATCGCGGACCAAGCACGACGCGGAGCGCACCCGCCGAGACGAGTCGTTCGATCTGATCGCCTGACTCCGCGGCGTCGTCGATCTGAACCTCGATGCTTCCATCACGAACGATCTCATCGATCAGATGGTCGTTCGAACCCGTGCCCGAGATCGCATCGCGATCCACGACATGGATTCGGTGAAAGCCGGCTGCCACCCAGGAGCGGGCAAGCTCGAAGGCCTGCGTACGCGAGGATTGGCGGTTGCCTCGATCTCCAAGTTCGGAGCCGACGAACGCGCCGCCGCGCAACTCGAGCTGAGGTATTGCCAGCATGTGGGAAGTAAACGCCCAATCGGGAGGTTGCCACAAGCCCAAAGGGGCCCAAAACCTGCCTTGCTGGCGGTCGCGTTGCGCGAAGCCGACTTTGTGAATAGTTTCACATTCTCCGCGAGATGCGCGGGCGAACCACATCACGTCTTGTCAGGCACTACTGGAGGCTCTCTTACCATGCGGTTCTACGGACTGGCGCTCCTCACGAGCGCAGCGGTGCTCGGTGCATGCGGCGGCGGCGAAAAGCAGGCGGCGGATACGACGGCAAAGGTGGCGCCTCCGGCTGCGGCGGCCCCGGCTGCGGCGCCCACCGCCACGGTCCCGAAAGTTGCAGCGACCGGCGCGACCCATGAGATCAAGATGATCGGCGATGACAAGGGATATCGTTTCGAGCCCGCCGACATCACGATCAAACAGGGCGACGCCGTGAAGTTCGTGATGGTGACTGGCGGCCCTCACAATGTCGCGTTCGACGGCGAAACGATGGCTCCGGATGCGAAGGCACAGCTCGATGCGAACATGGACCAGAAAATGAGCGAGCTGTCGAGCCCGATGCTCATGAACCCGAACGAGTCGTACGTGATCTCGTTCGGCGGGGTCAAGCCGGGCAAGTACACGTTCCACTGCACGCCGCACCTCGCGATGAACATGAAGGGCAGCATCACGGTGCAGTAAGCGCCGCTGGCGGGTTTCGATCCAGGGCGGAGCCGGAGATTTTCGGCTCCGCCCTTTGTCTTAGCCGTGAAACCGCGGGTGGCCCGCCCCGTGCCATTGTGTATCTCGTGTCGTCGCTGTCGTGCGGCTCGTCCATGGGTGAGGAGATCGCGAAATGCCTCACATGACTGGGGAATACCCGAGAGCCATTCCTCGCGCCACGTGGCTGACGGCGCGGGCGCGGAACGCCGTGCAGCGCCCGCGGTTCATCGCCGCGGTGGGAGTCGGCGCATTCATCGCGACGCTCATCGCATTGGTGCTCGCGCCCCAGCAGGTTCATCGAACGACCGTCGTGGCACTTCCGGTCGGAGGACGCCCGGACACGACGCCGCTCATTGCGGCACTCACACAAGCTCGCACTCGCCTCGGCATCGCCGACGCCTCGCTCGTCATGGCTCGCGAACGCGTCGCCGAAATGCCCAAGCCGAGCGCGGACACGCTCAATCCAAAGCTGATCGCGCAGCGAGATTCGCTCGCGAACGCGGTCAACGAGCTCGATGCGCTGCTGACGCGGGTCGAGACGGCGCCTGGATCCGGGTCGTATCGAGCGCTCGCGGAATCGCCGCAACTCACGACGAGCACGCGGGCGAAGGCACTGGTGGACTCGTTGGCTGAAGTTGAACGAGATCGTGAAGGCTTTGGAACAGCGGGCAGCACCGACCCGGTCTTCGTCGCGCTCACGTCGCGCTCGACGGACATCGGTCACGCGCTCCAGGCGCTCGGACAGGCCCGACGAGATACGCTCCGTGCTCAGATCGCGCGGCTCAACGGGCCGGCGACGCGCGCCGTCGCCGCTCGGCCTCCCGCGGTCGACACCGCGGCGTGGATCGCGGAGCGCGACTCCGCGCAATCCTTGGTGAGCCAAGCGAATGCGGCGCTCGCTGACACGCGTCAAAAGGCGGCCGACTACGACCGCGCCGTGGCGCGCACCAAAGAAAGCGCGGCGCTCGACACACCCACGGTGGCACTGCTCGGCGCGGCGCTCGTGATCGGCATCGCGCTTGGCTTCGGGTCGGCGTTCGCGCGAGAGGTACGGCACCCGCGCGTCGGCGACGAACACGAGCTCGAGCGAATGACCGGCGCGCGCGTGCTCGCGACGATTCGGCCGCATCGGAGGATTCCCGATCGCGATCGGCGGTCCGCCGATCGCCTTGCGCCGCGCTACTTCGACCCCGGCGCGGCGGGCTATCAACTGACGTACCTCCATGTCGCGCGCACGGGCGCCAGCCGTCTCATGCTCACCGTCACAGGCCCTGATCCGAGCATCGCGGCCGTGGTGGCGACGAACGTCGCGGCGATCGCGGCCGAGGAAGCGCGCAGCACGATCATCATCGATACCGATGCACGAACCTCGCCGGTTGCAGCCGTGCTGCGAGCTCGCGCGGAGCCCGGGCTCATCGACATTCTCGACGGAAAAACCGGGTGGGCCGAAGCGACGTCACAGGCGATCGCCGGTCGCGACCGAACGATCGACGTCATGCCGAGCGGGCTCGCGCCGGCCAACCGCGCGGCCGCGGATGTTCGAGGGTTGTTTCAGCGCGAGGCACCGCGCCTCGCCCGTCACTACGAAGCGATCGTCATCGCGGCGGCGTTGGAGCACGCGGTCGGAGGTTTGCCGGGCGCCCTTCCCATCCCCGACGCTGTCGTCTGCGCCCGCGTCGGATATACTCGAATCGCCGATGTCCAGGCGGCGCTCGATGGCCTTCGCGCCGCAGGCGGACGATCGGTGGGCGTCGTGCTCTGGGATGCGCCGCTTCCAGAGCTGCTGACGCCATCGCGAATCGCTCGAGCACAACGGCCGCTCAACACACCCGTGATGCAGTCGTTATCGCCCTCGCGGTAGACGCGGGCCCACTTCCTCGCCCCTCCAGGCCCGACTACCATCCGACGCGATGTGGGCAGACACACTCCTTCGCGCGGAACAGCAACATCTGCTTCGACTTCTCGTCTGGGCGGCGCTGTCGATCGTTGCCGCTACGGCGCTGGCGGCAACGCTCACGGCTCGACGAATTCGGTCACCGTTGCTTCGGCATTTCGCGCTTCAGACGGCGGTTTGGGGCATCGTGATCGGCGCGGTCGCGGCGATCGGCCTTCGGGGAGCCGCGCTGCGCGACCTCGCCGGCGCCGCGCGACTCGAGCGACTCGTATGGATGAACGTCGGCCTGGACGCCGGGTATGTTGGCATCGGAGCCACCCTCGCCCTTACGGCGTGGCTTCTGATGAGACGAATGTCTCTGGTAGGCGCGGGCGTAGGAATCGCGGCTCAGGGCTTGGCACTTCTGGTGCTCGAGCTCCAGTTCGCCGCTGTCGTATCGAGGTGATCGAAATGGCCGAGGCAATGTTGGATCTGCGTCGCGCGCCCAAGGATCGAGCGTATGCCGAGCTTCACGCGCACGCGCTGGCGATCCTGGGCGGAATCGACGACGACATTGCGGGCATGGCGACGATCAGCTCGCTCATCCATCAGGCGTTTCGCCACCTATGGACCGGGTTCTATCGGGTCGTCCAGCCGGGCCTGCTCCGCGTCGGTCCATATCAGGGAACGCTTGGCTGTCTCGAGATCGAATTCGGTCGGGGCGTGTGCGGCACCGCGGCGGCGGAACGCCGAACGGTGATCGTGCCCGATGTCTCGCGCTTTCCCGGCCACATTGCGTGCGACGCACGCGCCCGGTCCGAGATCGTCGTCCCGGTCTTCGACGTCAAGCAGTCGCTGATTGCCGTCTTCGACGTCGACTCGGAAAGGACCGCAGCGTTCAACCAGGACGACGCCGACGGCCTCGCGCGGCTCCTGACGTGGTTCGCCGGTGTGGGGCGCGGTTGACGCCCGCACTGGTGGCGTGTAGGCTGGTGTCCTGCCGATGAGCCTCACCGGGTATTCCGATCGAATCAACCACGCCCTCGCATTCGCGGCCAAGCACCACGACCAGCAAGTGCGAAAGGGCACGCGATTGCCCTACCTGACGCATCCCGCGAACGTCGCGATCATCCTGACGCGGTACGGCCGCGACGAGCCGATCGTCGTCGCCGGCATTCTGCACGACGTGATCGAGGACTGCATTGGTCAGGCGTATACAGCGCAGATGCTCGAGCAGCGCATCGGCGAGAAGTTCGGCCCCGACGTACTGGAAACGGTGCTCGCCGTGACCTACCGCCGAATCGATGACGACGGCGTCGAATTGTCGGGCGACGAGCGCCGCGACGACTATCTCGAGCGATTGGCGGATGCGAGCGACGCGGCACGTTGGGTCTGCGCCGCGGACAAACTGCATAACGCCAGCACGATCATCTCCGATCTGCGTCGTACCATCGACCCGGGCACGATCTGGCGCCGCTTTGCCATCGGCAAAGAGGGGACGCTGCAGTGGTACCGACGCGTCTACGATCGCCTCGCCGAAGTGGGATTCACCGGCGAGATCATGTCGGAGCTCGAAGCGACGGTCAGATCGCTCGAGGCCTGGGGGGCCGCGGCCGCATAGCGTGCAGCGACGTATTCGTCGAGAATCTTGAGAAAATCCTCGACGATCGTATCGCCTCTGAGCGTAGTGCGGAGGCGTCCGTCGACGTACACCGGCGCCTTCGGTTCCTCGAACGTCCCAGGAAGCGAGATGCCGATGTTGGCATGCTTCGACTCCCCTGGCCCATTCACGACGCAACCCATCACCGCAACCTTGAGCTCCTCTACGCCTGGCCTCGTCTCACGCCAGACCGGCATTTGCTCGCGCAGGTACGTCTGAATGTCCTCCGCCATGCGCTGAAAGAACGTCGACGTCGTGCGACCGCAGCCAGGACACGCCGTGACTTGAGGTGCGAAGCTCCGCAGGCCAAGCGACTGCAGCACCTGCTGGGCGATGTACACCTCCTCCGTCCGATCGCCATGTGGCTTCGGCGTCAACGAGACACGAATCGTGTCGCCGATTCCCTCGGCGAGGAGGATCGAGAGCGCCGCCGTGCTGGCGACGGTGCCCTTCATTCCCATGCCGGCCTCGGTGAGGCCGAGGTGTAGCGGGTAGTCGCACCGCGACGCGAGGCGCCGATACACTTCGACGAGATCCTGGACCCCGGAGACCTTGGCCGAAAGCACGATCTGGTCGTGGCGCAGCCCGACCTCCTCCGCGAGCTCCGCAGAACGAAGGGCGCTCGCGATCATTGCCTCGATATAGACGTCCTTAGCGTCGAGGGGTGCCTCGCGCGCCGCGTTTTCGTCCATCATCTGCGTGAGGAGATCCTGATCAAGGGATCCCCAGTTGACGCCGATTCTGACCGGCTTGTCGTTCTCCACCGCCAATCGAACGATGGTCCGGAAGTTCTCGTCGCGCCGTTTTCCGCCCACGTTGCCCGGGTTGATGCGATACTTCGCGAGCGCGCGGGCGCACGCCGGATACTTGGCCAGGAGCAGATGGCCGTTGTAGTGGAAATCGCCGACGATTGGGACGATCACGCCAGCGCTGGCGACGCGATCTCCGATCTCCGGCACCGCCGCGGCGGCCGCGTCGGTATTGACGGTGACGCGGACCAACTGAGACCCTGCCCTGGCCAGCGCCACGACCTGGTCTGCCGTTGCTGCGGCATCCGCCGTGTCGGTGTTGGTCATCGATTGGACCACGACCGGCATGGCCGACCCCACGGGAACGCCGCCGATCCAGGCGGTGATGGTCTGTCGGCGCGCGACGAAAGGGCCAGAGGGCATGCGTGGAGGGCGAAAGGACTCAGCGTTCGTACAGACGAAAGATACTCGTCCGATAAGCGCTTGACCGATTTTCAGAGGGCTACTACTTTGGCGGTCGCCTGGAACCGGGCGTCCGGGGGTGCCGGATGTTCGGTTTCGGCGTTTACGACCCACGCAACATGGTGTTGCGTCGAATAGTTCTTCAGGAGCGGGACAATGCGTACGACCGGCAAAGTGAAGTGGTTCAATGACGCGAAGGGGTTCGGATTCATCACACCCGATGGTGGGGACAAGGACTGCTTTGTCCACTACAGCTCCATCTCCGGCAATGGATTCAAGACGCTCGCCGAGGGGGAGGCAGTGGAGTTCGATCTCGTTCAGGGTCAAAAGGGACCGGCAGCCGAGAACGTGAGCAAAGTCGCCGCTCGTTGAGCCGAGGCGCCAAGCTCGGAGCAGTCGAAAGGGGAACCCACGGGTTCCCCTTTTTCGCGTCATACGCAGGTCCACCGCGATGAGCCCGGCCGGCTCTACTCCGATGGTGCGCGCCGGGGACGTCCGCGCCGCGCAGGAGCGAACGACTCCACGGCGACCGCGATTGCGGCATCGACCTCCTGGCGAAAACGGGTGACATCGAGGTGGAGATCCAGTCCAGTCGCGAGCGTGATTTGGTGGTTGCTGGTGGACAGGAGGCGCGTCGCCAGGGAAACAGCGGCCGATGTACTGATTCCGATGTCTCGGCTCAGGATTCGGATAAGGGCGATGTGATAGACGCCATCCGCCGAAATTCGCCGGGAGAGTCCCTGTCTCTCGCTGTCAACGCCAGGGACGTCGAAATGCGAAAGCAGATTGTCGACCCACTTGTTGTCGGCGTCTGCGGCAAATCGTGCTATGTCAACGTGATAGTGCCGCACGTTCAATTATCCTGTTCATTTAGGATAATACTCTATCGGCTAGATGGCATAAATGATCCTGGTGGGCAAGGATAATATTATGGCGACGCGAGCTGAGCAATAGCCACCAACTCGAATACGACGTCATCAGATGTTCCTGAGCTTGGCACAGATTTCGTAGGCAGCACACCCAGTGTTTTTCCCTCCTCCGGAGATCGCATGAGGTATCTATCCCGCGCCAGGACTGCGCTTGCCGTTGCCGTGGTAGCTCTCCTTCCGGCTGCCGCCAACGCCCAGACTGGCAACTCGTTCAACTTCGCGGCGGGCTACTCGCTGCCGACTGGCTCGTTCAGTGACTTCAATGACGCCGGCTTTTCCCTGATTGGCGGACTCGGATTTGGTGCCGCCGCCACTCCGATTCGCTTTCGCGGCGAGGCGTTCTACAACCAGTTCAACCACAAGAACAACAACGAGACGACCCGCGCTGGCGGCTTCACCGGTAACGCCGTCTACGATTTTGCGGTGTCGCGAGGCACGCCGTTCACGCCGTACGCCATTGGCGGCATTGGCCTCTATGGCACGCGCTTCTTCGACGACGAGGACAGCCAGTGGAACGTCGGTTGGAACTTGGGCGTCGGATTTCGCTTTCCGCTCACCGGGTTCTCCGTCTACGTGGAGGGACGCTACCACTCGGTGTCCAGCGTCGACGTCGCGTTCGCGCCGCTGGTCTTCGGCGTGACGTTCTGAACCTCTAAACCCGGGACCGATCAAAAGACGACGACGGCGCGTCCAATCGCGGACGCGCCGTCGTCGTTCTGAGAGATCTAACCGCGTTCGTCTTCGAGTGCGGCCTACTCGAGCGTTTTCTGTGCCGCTTCGAGCTGCGCTCGGACCGCGCTCGGACCCGTGCCGCCGTCCACTTCGCGCGACTCGACCGACTGGTGCGGCGACAGCGCGTCGAACACGTCATGCGCGAACAGGGCGTGCGCCGCCGCGAACGCCGCGAGCGGGAGCGTATGGAGCTCGAGCTTTTGTTCCTCGCACTGTCGTACCAGGCGGCCGACCGCGCCATGCGCCTCGCGGAACGTGGCCCCGCGGCGAACGAGGTAGTCGGCAAGATCGGTGGCCATCATTGCGCTCGACAGCGCCGCCTTCATCCGCTGCGGCTTGAACTCACACTCGGCGAGCGCGCCGGCAACGGCGGGCAGCACGAGCAGCAGCGTATCCACCGCGTCGAAGAGAACGCGCTTGTCGTCCTGCAAATCCTTGTTGTAGCTGCTGGGCAGGCCCTTGAGCGTGGCCAGCAACGTCGTGAGGTCGCCCAACACACGCGCCGCGGATCCGCGCGCGAGCTCGAGCGCGTCGGGATTTCGCTTCTGCGGCATCATGCTCGAGCCGGACGTGAACTCCTCGCCAAACTGCACGAACCCGAACTCGCTCGTGCCGTAGATGATCAAATCCTCCGCCAGCCGAGACAGGTGCGTCCCGATCAGCGTGGAGACGAACAGCAGCTCGGCGACAAAGTCACGATCGCTCACGGCGTCGATCGAATTCTGCGAGATCGAGCCGAAGCCGAGCGCACCCTGCAGGAGCACGCGTGACACGGGATACGCACTGCCGGCCGCGGCGCCCGACCCGAGCGGAAGCACGCTCGCGCCGCGCTGAGCCGCGCGCAGGCGCGCGCGATCGCGCTCGAGGGGCCAGAAGTGCGACAACAACCAATGCGCCGCCGACACGGGAATCGCGCGCTGCAAATGCGTGTACGACGGCATCAACGCCGTCTCGAGTCCGTGCGCCTGATCGATCATGACGCGCTGAAGCCCGCGGACCGCCGTGTCGAGGCGCGCTGCGGCATCCATCGACCACAACCGCGTTGCCGTCGCGACCTGATCGTTCCGGCTGCGTCCCGTGTGCAGCTTGGACGCGACGTCGCCTGCCTCCTCGTGGAGCAAGCGATCGATCATGGTATGTACGTCCTCGTCACTGGCCGTGGGCTGCTCGCCAGCGCTCAGGCGACGGGCTACCGCGTCCAAGCCGCGCTCGAGCGCGCCGCACTCCGCGAGCGTGAGCACGTCGGCGTGATACAACGCGACCGCCCAGGCCTTCGACAGCTGAATGTCGAATGGCCACAACCGAAAGTCGACGCCGATCGAATTGTTGAGCGCGTCGAACGCCGGGGCAGGGCCTCCGGCGAAGCGACCGCCCCAGAGCTTGTGCGCCGCCACCGACGTCGGCGTCACCGTCGCCGTCGTCACGCAATCTGCAGCGCCGGCTGCGCCGGTGCTGCCTCGATGGCGTCGTCGGGAATCGGAGCCGGCGGTGACGTGAGCTCGAGCTCCTGATCTTTGATCGCTCGCACGCGCGCCGGCAGGGCGAACAAGCGAATGAATCCCGCGGCGTCGCTCTGCTGGTAGACGTCGTCCTCGCCGAACGTCACGAAGCGCTCGTCGTACAGCGCGTGCTCGCTCTCGCGGCCGACGACCGCCGTCGAACCCTTGAACAGGCGCAGCGTAACGGAACCCGTCACGCGCTCCTGCGTGACGGCGACGAACGCATCGTATGCTTCGCGCTCCGTTGTCCACCAGCGCCCCTCGTACACGAGATCCGCGTAGCGCGGGGCGATCAAATCCTTGGCCGCGAGCGTGCGCCGGTCGAGCACGAGCTGCTCGAGCTCCGAGTGCGCGGCGTAGAGCAGGGAACCGCCCGGGGTCTCGTATACGCCGCGAGACTTCATGCCGACGAGCCGATCCTCGACGAGATCGACGACGCCAACGCCATGCCGTCCGCCGATCGCATTGAGGACAGCGATCAGGTCGACGCCATCGAGCCGGGTTCCATTGACCGACACGGGAGTTCCCGCCTCGAACCCGATGACCACGCTCTCGGGAACGTCGGGAGCCTTCGTGACGTGGCGGGTGAGCATGAGGAGATCGTCCGGCGGAGCCGCGTTTGGATCTTCGAGCACGCCGCCCTCATGAGACAGATGCCAAAGGTTGGCATCGCGAGAATAGATCTTCTGTCGCGTTGCCGCCACTGGAATACCGCGGGACTCGGCGTATTCGATTGCGTCTTCTCGGCTTCGGATATCCCATTCACGCCAGGGCGCGATCACCGGCAGGTCGGGGGCGAACGCGGCGTACGTGAGCTCGAAGCGCACCTGATCGTTGCCCTTTCCCGTGCATCCGTGCGCGAGCGCGTCGGCGCCAACGCGTCGAGCCAACTCGACTTGGCGCTTGGCGATGAGAGGTCGCGCCATCGAGGTACCGAGCAGGTACTTGCGGTTGTAGATGGCGCCGGCCCGGAGCGTCGGAAAAATGAACGACTCCACGAACTCGTCGCGCAAATCCTCGACGTAGCATTCGTCGGCACCGGAGGCGATCGCCTTGGCGCGAACCCCGGCGAGCTCCTCGCTGCCCTGGCCGATGTCCGCGGCGACGCAGATGACGCTCGCCCCATCGTAGTGCTCCTTGAGCCAAGGGACGATGATCGACGTATCAAGTCCGCCCGAATAGGCGAGGACGATCTTGCGGGGCATGTGCGCTCCTTGGAATCTTCTGTTATGCAGTCAGAGCGCATATTTAATCAGTCAGCTGACCGGCGTCAATGCCCTCCGGAGCAGGAATACCGGGACGGGACTCACTCAGTCGAGGCGATCTCGGTGAGGCGCTGCGTGACGGCGGCTCGCGCGATCGCAGAGCGACAGACGATGAGCACGGTATTCTCGCCCGCCAGTGTGCCGAGCACCTCCGGCCAGGCCTGCGAATCAATGGCCTCAGAAATCGGAGAGGCGCCACTCGGGAGCGTGTGCAGGACGATCAGTTCCCCGACTCCGTCGATCCGCGAGAACCACTGAGGTAAGAGCTCGTCGAGCTTGGGTTTATCGCTGTCGCCGAGCATCTCCGGAAGGAGATATCTCGCCCCGTCATCGGTTGGCGCCCGGAGGACGCCGAGATCACGAAGGTCTCGCGACAGTGTCGCTTGGGTGACGGCGAAACCATCCGCAGCCAGCAGGCGCTTGAGGTCCTCCTGGCTCGCGATCGAGTGCTGTCCGACCAGGCGAAGGATCGCGGCCTGTCGTTCGGTTTTCTTGGTCATCTGGTGGTGCATAGTCCGGTGGCACGCCCGCTATCGGCTGGGGCCGACCTCGCGCGAGGGATTGACTTCACTCTCATGCATTATTATGCATTATGCGTGAATAAAACTCCAGTTGGCGTGCTCGGGGCCAGCGGATACGCAGGCCGCGAGCTCTGCGCACTCATTCTACGTCATCCCAGGGCTGTCCCTCGCCTTCGCCACCGCGAACGAACAGCGCGGTGCGACCGTTCGCGTCGGCTGGCCGCGACGTCACCTTCGTGTCGCCGGACGACGCTGCGTTGAACGAGGTCGAGCTGGTGTTCAGCGCCCTTCCCCATGGCGCGTCGAAGGACTGGGTCGAGCGTGCCCGAAGTCAGGGTGTTCGCGCCGTTGATCTATCCGCCGACCTCCGTCCCGGCAATGGCTGCGAAGGAATCGCCTACGGTCTCACAGAACTCAACCGTAAGCTTGTCGCGGGCGCGGAGCTCGTCTCAAACCCGGGCTGCTACCCCACTTCAATTCTGGTGGCACTGGCGCCTCTCGTCGAGCGCGGTCTCATCGCGCCGGGCGCGACGATCATCGCGAACTCCGCGAGCGGCGTGACCGGCGCGGGAAATTCGCCCAAACGCGAGCTGCTGTTCGGCGAAGTCGTCGAGGACTATCGGGCGTACGGCATCGGCAACACGCACCGCCATCTCAAGGAGATGCGCGCGACGCTCGATGCATGGCGCGCCGATGCCGATCTCGTTTTCACGCCGCATCTGCTGCCGGTCGCGCGCGGTATTCTGTCGACGATCACCGTGCCGCTCACGCGATGCCGCTCGACGACGTGCTCGCGCCGTGGCGCGAGACGTACGCAAACGAGCCGTTCATCGAAGTGAGCGCTGACACGCCGTCGCTCAGGGACGTCGCGCACCGAAACGTCGTTCGCATTTCCGCGACCATGCTCGCCGGAACGCGAACGCCCACCTGCTCGTGACGTCGGCGATCGACAATCTGCTCAAGGGCGCCGCCGGCCAGGCGGTGCAGAACGCCAATCTCATGCTCGGTCTCGACGAGACGGCGGGGTTGCCGTCATGACGCGCGTGATCAAGATCGGCGGTCGCCCGCAGTCGGATCCCAGTCTGGCGACGACGCTCGCCTCCGGCTGGTCGCAGACCAACGGCGGCCTGGTGCTCGTGCACGGCGGCGGCGACGAAGTCAGCACGCTGCAGGCGGCGCTCGGCGGCAGCACCACGTTCGTCAACGGACGTCGCGTCACGACCGAGAAGGACATCGACCTCGTGCGGATGGCGCTGTCGGGAAGCGCGAACAAGCGGCTCGTCGCCAATCTCGTCCAGAGCGGAATCGACGCGGTCGGGCTGTCGGGCGAAGACGCGGCGCTGATCGCCGCGTCGCCGATGGACGCCGAGCGACCTCGGCTGCGTCGGCGTTCCGAAGACGGTGAACGTCGCGTTTCTGCGGCATCTGCTGTCGGGCGGCTACCTGCCCGTGATCTCGCCGGTGAGTCGCGACGCGACGGGCACGCTCGGCGTCGGCGCTCAATGTGAACGGCGACGATGCGGCCGCGGCAATCGCCGTCGCGCTCGGTGCGGCCGAGCTGCTGCTCGTCGCCGACGTATCCGGGCGTGATGCGCGACGGCGAAGTGATTCCGAGCTGACGCCCGATGCGCGCGCGCCAGCTGATGCACGACGGCACCGTCGTCGGCGGGATGCAGGCGAAGCTGCAGGCGGGCCTGTCGGCCATCGCCGGCGGCGTGCCTCGCGTGCGCATCTCGGACATCGCGGCGATCGCCGATCCGTCTCGCGGCACCGCGCTCCGATCTATTGGAGAACTTTCATGAGCGTTTCACTCGAACCGTCCGCCGTCGCGGACTCGACGTTCCTGTCTCCGCCGCGACGGACGCGGCCGACGGAACCGCGCCGGCTCGCGCCCGCGGAGAGCGCGCTGCTCGGCAACTACAAGCGCGCGCCGGGACAGTTCGTCGAGCGGCGACGGCGTCTATCTCATCGACGCCGACGGGCCGGCGCTATCTCGACTTCGTGAGCGGCATCGCGGTGAACGCGCTCGGCTACGCCGATCCGGGTCTCCGGCGTGCGCTCCACGCCGCGGCGGACGGACTTGATGCACGTGTCGAACCTGTACGCGACCGAGCCGGGCGAACAGCTCGCCGCCACGTTGGTCGAGAAGTCGTTCGCGTCGAAAGTGTTCTTCTGCAACTCCGGCGCGGAAGCGAACGAGGGCGCGTTCAAGTTCGCGCGTCGGTGGGCGCGGACGCAAGGGCGACGCGAAGCACGAGATCGTTGCGCTGCGCGGCGCGTTCCACGGCCGTCTGTTCGGCACGCTCGCCGCGACGGATCGTCCGTCGTATCGCGTTCCGTTCCGTCCGCTCGCGCCGGGCATCAGCGATCGTCGAGCGCGACATCGAGGATCTCGCGGTCGCGATCGAACGACGGAGACGGCCGCGGCGCGTGATCCTCGAGCCGATCCAGGGTGAGGGCGGCGTGCGCGTGCTCGACGCCGGCTTCGTGCGCGAGGTTCGCGCGCTGACGCAGCGAGCGCGACGTCGCGCTGATCTTCGACGAGATTCAGTGCGGGCTCGGGCGCACGGGAAAGCTGTTCGCGTACGAGCATTTCGGCGTCGAGCCCGACATTCTCACGCTGGCCAAGCCGATCGCCGGCGGGCTGCCGATGGGCGGCGATTCTCATGACGGAGGAGATCGCGGCGACGATCAAGCCTGGCGATCACGGCACGACGTTCGGCGGCGGACCGTTCGTCGCGTCGGTCGCGAACTACGTGTTGTCGCGCGTGTCCGACCCGGCGTTGCTCCGGCACGTCACCGAGAACGGCGCGTGGTTCGGCAAGCAGCGTTGAACGACATCGCGCGGCGCACGGGCCGAATTCGCGGCGTGCGCGGCATGGGCTACATGTGGGGCTTCGACGTGATGGGCACGGCGTCGCACGTCGTGAACGAGGCGTTCGCGGCTGGCCTGCTCGCCTGCTCGGCCGGCGAATACACGGTTCGACTGCTGCCTCCGCTCGTCGCGACGCGCGACGAGCTGGCGCTCGGCCTCGGCATTCTCGAAGAGATGTTGTAATGACCGCGGATGTCGTGATCCGCCGCGCGCGCGCGGAGGATGCAGAAGCGATCGCGCGACTCATCGCGGTCTTCGCCGACGAGGCGCTGATGCTTCGGCGCACGCCGGAGATGGTCGCGCTGGCGATCGACGACTATGTCGTCGGCGTCGACGCGAGCGGCGAGATCGTCGCCTGCGGTGCGCTCAAGGAGTACTCGCCGTCGGTCGCCGAGATCGCGGCGATCGCGGTGTCGCGGACCGTGCATGGATGCGGGGTGGGGAAGGCGATCGTGCGCGCCGTCGAGGCGCTCGCGCTCAAGCGCGGGATCTACGACGTCTTCGCGCTCACGCTGCAACCGGCATTCTTTGCCGCGATCGGTTATCAGCGCGTGGATCGCGCGCGGTATCCGGAGAAGATCCGGCGCGACTGTCTCGCCTGCGCTCGCCGGTTCGCGTGCAACGAGTTCTGCTTCGCGAAGAACCTCCAGGTTGGCGCGATCGCGGCCTGAGCTGATCCAAAACGTATGCTTGACGGCACGCTCAGACGACCGTCATACTGTATCGCAACAATGATACAGTAGCAGGCTCGCGTGTTCGATAAGATCGATCCGCGAAGTCCCACCCCGCTCTACGCGCAAATCTCGACGCGACTTCGAGTTGCGATCGCCGCCGGCGAGCTGCTGCCTGGCGACGCGCTGCCCTCGGTCCGCCATCTGGCGTCTCAGCTTCGAATCAATCCGGCGACCGTCGTCCAGGCCTATCGGGAGCTCGAAAGCGAAGGGTCTCGTCGCGACGCGACAGGGCGCCGGCACGTTCGTGCTCGACGTTCCCGCGGAGCGGCGAGACCATGGAGCGATCGACCGAGGCGCGCCGCCTCGTGCGCGACATGGTCGCCGAGGCGGGCAGGCTGGGAATCTCCGCCGACGAACTGCGCGACGCCGTCGACCACGAGCTCAACGGGAGGAAGGAGTAGATGACCTTCGCCATCGAAACGAGCGACCTGCGCTTCCGGCCCGGGACGCGGATTCGAGATCTCGAATCTCAACATGCACGTTCCCAGCGGATCGCTGTACGGGTTTCTCGGCCCCAACGGCGCGGGAAAGACGACGACGATTCGCCTGCTGCTCGGGCTGACGCCAAGCCGGCAGCGGCACGATCACGGTCCTGGGCCACGCGATGCCGTCGGAGCTACGTAGCACGTGATGGCTCGCACCGGGTACGTGCCGGAGCGACCGCACCTGTACCCGACGCTGTCGGTCGACGAGACGCTCCGGCTCCACTCGGCCTTCCACGCCCGCTGGGACGCGACGTGGGCGGCGGAGCTGCAAGCGTCAGTTCGACGCTCGTCGGCGAGCGTCGCGTGGCGTCGCTGTCGAAGGGCGAAACCGGCAAGCTGATGATGCTGCTGGCGCTCGCGCAGCAGCCGGAGCTCCTCGTGCTCGATGAGCCGACCGACGGACTCGATCCGGTCGTTCGGCGCGACGTGCTCGAGGCGCTGCTCGCGTACGTGTCGAGCCACGCCGCGACGGTGCTGATCTCGAGCCATCTCGTGCACGAGCTCGAACGCATCTGCGATTGGATCGCCGTGATGGATCGCGGTCGCCTGGTCGCCGAGCTGCCGATGCAAGAATTCAAGGACGGCATCAAGCGGCTGGTGGTGACCGACGCCGTGCGCGCAACCGCCGAGCCCGCCGTTCACCGTGCTCGCGCGAAAGCAGAGCAACGGCGGCGAACAGTGGCTGGTGCGCGGCTGGACGAACGAGCATGCGCGAGTATTTCGCGCGCGGCGGCGCGACGCTGCGCGAGGTGATCGACCTCGATCTCGAAGAGGGATTCGTCGAGCTGCTGCGATCGTTCCGAGGAGCCGCATGATGACATCGATCCCATCGCGTTGGCGGGCGCTGTTCGAGACGCAGTGGAAGTGGACGCGGAGCGTCCTGCTCCTGATTGCACTTGCCACGTTCGCGATTCCGCTGTTGTCATTACGGTCGTCGGCGGGCGCACGCGACGATGCCTTTTTCATCTCGTCGATGCAGGCGTGGGCCGTCGGGTACGCGTTTGCCGCGGCCGGCGTCGGACTGCTCGTCGGCGTGCTGTCGTGGTCGTACGATCACCGGCTTCGGCACGTCTACGCGCTGTCGCTGCCCATCGAGCGCTGGCGGTACGCGCTGATGCGATTCAGTGGTGGCCTCGTCCTCATCGCGCTTCCGGTCGCCACGTTGTACGTGAGTGCGGAGATCGTCGCGCACAGCGCGCTCATTCCACCGACGCTGCACGCGTATCCCGTGGCGCTCACGCTTCGGTTCGCCTTCGCGGCGCTCGTGGCGTACGCCGTGTTCTTCGCGATCTCGTCGGCCACGGCGAGAACCGCCGGCTACATCCTTGGCGCCATCGGTCTCGCCTTCGCGCTCGACATCGTGCTGCGCGCCGCGGGCAGCCGACTGGACTTGTTGGGACATGTGAGCGACCTCCTTCTCGCCACGCCTGGCCTTCTGGCAGTGTTTGGCGGCCGTTGGATGCTGGTCGATGTTTGAGCGTTTTTCGTGGCGCAGCGTCGTCACCTGCGCGATCGCCTTCGTCTGTTCGCAGGCGCATTCGCAGGCGGCTCGTGCGCAAACGACCGCCGACTATGCGAAGCGCGTCGACTCGGCGACGACGGCCTGGCGTGCCGCCGTCGCGGCACAGGCGCGCACGGACAGCGAGCGCATTCGTCGTCTGCCCTCCGACACGATTCGCGTCGGCAATCTCGTGATCCTGAGCGATGCGGAGAGCGGAGAGCTGGCGAAGGCGACAGCGGCGATCGTCTCGCCTGCGCTGGACCGCGCGTATGGGACGTGGGCGGGCAGGATGCGGTCGCATGTGCTTCTGCTTCGTCGTCCAGCGGAAGGAGCGACCGCGGTCGACGGCGAACCACTGGTGGAGTCGGGCGTCGCCGGACCCGGAGGGCGCCTGTTGATGCCTTCGACGACCATCGCGTCGACTCAAGCGCTGAGCGGATCATGGCGTCGAAAGGCCGAAGAATTCTTGTATGGCGATCTGGATCCCGAGGTTCGCGATTGGCTGTCCATCACGCTCACGAGCGAGCCGGCGACGCCGCGCATGTTGGCGGAGGGGCGCGTCGACCTGGTGCTGTCTCGTTCTCGCGTCGCCCACGACTGCGCCCTTGGCAACCGCGAAGCCTGCTCGCAGGCGCTGGGCCTCGTTGCGGTCGACGACGCGCCGTTCACGCTCTTTGACGCGAGCCAGCGCCGCGGCCTAATCGACCGGTACTCGTCCATCCTGCAACGGCGAGATCCCGCCCTCTACTCGCGCTGTGTGCAAGGTGGAAGTGAAGCGACGTGCGACTCGCTCGTTCGCTCGATTCCGGCGGACGCTGTGCCGAGGGCCACGCCGGCGCCGGTGCGCGCCAACTTCGTTCGCTTCGCGCTCTTGCTCGGCGGCGACGGAGCGTTCGATCGCCTGGCGACGACCAAGGGTCCGACCAGCGATCGAATCGCCGCCGCCGCGCGGCTGCCGATCGACTCCGTCGTGGGTCGATGGCAAACGGACGTCATGAGCTCGCAATCGAGCTCCACCGCGATCGATGCCACGACGGCGCTGTCGTCGCTCTTTTGGGCCTGTCTGTGCGGCGGGCTTGCGCTTCGGAGCTCACGATGGCGCTGACGCTCCCCCGATGGATCGTCGCCGTCGCGATCGGCGGCATCGCGGTCTGGTACTCGCTCTTTCACGTCGCCAGGCAAGCGCCGTCGTCCGCGCGGTTCGCGCCTCCGACACCGTCAGCCGTCACGGTTGCCCGAAATGCGATGTCTCTTGCGGCGGACCGCTTGCGGCTACTTCGAATACGGGACTCGGTCATGCACGAATCGGCGGTGCATCGGACGGGATCCCTGTCGGTTCTCATTTCGGCATCGTACGGCGACGCCCTGAGCCGTCAGCTCGAGAGTCTGATTCGGGCTCGGTGGTCGGAGGCGGGCGCGCCGACTGGAATTCCGCTGGTGATCGCAGCCGTACTCGACTCCGCGACTGTCGTCGATGGTGCGCTGCGCTCGCGCCAGCCCTGGGTACCGCTGATCACCGCGTTTCTGCCCGACTCGACCCCCAATGCAGCGTGCGTTTCGATTCTCCGAGTTCCGGCACCGCCGACCGCGGCGTCGCCGAGGAATTTTCGACGCAATCTGTTGGCCCCGCAGACCGTGAGTAGCCTGATGGGACCGTGCTTGTACTACGCGGCCTTTGGCCGGCCCGGAGCGCAAGTCGCTCAGTGGTTGAGCGGCAACAACTGGCGGATGGCGCAAGCGACCGACTGGCGGTCGGCGCCGCCGGCGGCGGCCGGGCCGATCATGCCGAACGCTCGGATCCGAGAAAATGGAAAGTCTTTCGCCGGGTACGATGCACGGTTCGGGACGTCGACCACCGGACTGGCGTGTCTCGCCGGGGAAGACGGACGGTGCGCACAAGCGGTTCTTCCCGCTCGGCGAGCGAACGAGGACTCGGTGTGGCGTGAGCGCGTCGTGTCCACCACCGGCGCGAACGACGCGGTGTTTGGTTTGCCGCGCGGGCGGAGCACGATCGGTCCCGCAGATGGTTGGCTGCTCTCCGAGATGGTGCGTGCGCTTGGCCAGGATCGGTTCATGTCGTTCTGGCGCTCGAGCGAGCCGGTTCCCGACGCATTCCGCGGCGCCGCGCATCAGAGCCTCGATTCCTGGGTGCACGACTGGGCGGTCCGGATGTACGGGCCGGTCCCCGTGGGGCCCGGGCTCGGCGCGTTGGACGCGCTCTATGGTGTACTGTTGCTGATCGGCGGGTGCCTCGTGGCTCTGCGCGTGTCACGAGGGCGGCGCGTTAGCTGACCGCCGCAGGCGCGGAACGTAGATTTGTTCCGCATGGGTCGCACAAACCGTAGCGTGGGTCTGTCGGGAATTCGCCAGGCGTTCGACGAAGCGCGGTTCGGGCCACAGCGGACGCTCAACCTCCGCGACACGCTCCCGACAGCCGCCGCGGCGGCGACACGGACCGAGGCCTGGCTCAGACAACAACAAGTCGATCGCGCCGACGAGGTGCTCGTCGTCACCGGTCGCGGCAACAAGAGCTTCGCCGGCGTCTCGGTCGTTCGAGAGACCGTTCTTCGACTGCTCTACACGCTGAGACGCCGCGGCGTCGTGAGCGGCCACGAAGAGCATTCGCCGGGTTCGTTCGTGGTGAAGCTCGCGCCGATCTCGGCGCTGTGGGAATCGCCGAAGCGGAACAACGGGCGCGGAGTCGCGCCGCCGACGGCAACGCCGCCGTCGCTCGACAACCTCGATGAAGAATCTCGAACACTGCTGCGACATCTCGCCGAGCGCGCGCTCGAAGGCATCGGGGTGAAGGACACCGCGTCGTTTCTTCAGGGCGAGATGCTGAAGCAGTTTGGCGCGATCGCCGCGACGATCGGAAACGCTCCGGGTCGCGAGCGCCGGCTCAGAGCGGCGCTGCGAGCGGCGCTGGACCAACACGAATGACCACACCCCAGCCGTTTCTCTCCACTCGACACACATCGGCCATCATGCGAACTGCTTCCGCACTCCTCCTCGCCGCATCGGCGTCGCTCGGCGCACAGCAAACGATGCCCGGGTACACGCCCGCCAACGCATCACGAGAGCGCACGCTCGAGGCGAGTGCGGTCGCGCGTCCATCGCCGACGGCTGCGTCGGCGTATTCGCGCGAACTGTCGCGCGAGACACACGTCGCCGGCACGCCCGCACAGGCGCGCACGCGAGACTACGTGTTGGATCAGATGAAGAAGTGGGGATTGGAGACCGAGTCACGGACGTACGATATCTGGATGCCGCATCCGACATCGGTCCAAGTGTCTCGCGTCTCGCCGCAACCGAAGGAGCTGCCGCTCGCCGAGCCACCGGTCGCCGGCGATCCAACGTCGAAGCTCTGGCAGTATCCGACAGTGAACGGGTACAGCGGCCAGGGTGACGTGACGGCCGACGTCGTGTACGTGAATTACGGGCTCATCGAAGATTACGCACAGCTCGATTCGATGGGCATTTCGGTGAAGGGCAAGATCGCGATCGCGCGATACGGGCGTTCGTTTCGCGGAATCAAGGCGCGGGAAGCGGAGAAGAACGGCGCTGTCGGTCTGCTGATCTACAGCGATCCGCAGGACGACGGTTTCGTCGTCGGCGACGTGTATCCCGAGGGGCCGATGCGGAACAGCGCGGGCGTCCAGCGCGGCAGCATTTTGAATCCCGACGGCGATCCGTCGACGCCAGGGTATGGAAGCACTGGGGGCGTTCCGCGTCTCACACCGGCGCAAATGACGATCTCGCACATTCCGGTCGTGCCGATCAGCTACGGAAACGCGAGCGAGCTGCTGAAGTACGTGCGCGGCCCGCAAGCGCCGCGCGGCTGGCAGGGCGGTCTTTCGTTTCGCTACCACGTCGGCCCGGGTCCAGTGAAAGCGCGCGTCGCCGTGAAGGACGATCGCGCAACGAAGCCGCTCAAGCCGATCTACGACACGTTCGGCGTGATTCGCGGCAGCGAGTTTCCGAACGAGCTCGTGATCATCGGCGGACATCGCGATGGTTGGGGACCGGGCGCAGCGGACAACGTGAGCGGCACGGTGAGCGTCATGGAGGCGGCTCGCGCGATCGCCGAAGAAGCAAAGGCAGGCGCGCGTCCGAAGCGGACCATCATCTTCGCGACGTGGGATGCGGAAGAGTGGGGACTGATCGGTTCGACGGAGTTCGTCGAGGACGATTCGCTGCGCCTGAGCCGGGACGCCGTGGTCTATCTCAACCAGGACGTCGCGGCGCAGGGCAACCGGTTCAGTGGCGGCGGATCACCGTCGCTGCGCGCCACGCTGCGCGACGCGGCGCGCGTCGTCCAGGACCCGAACGCCAAGGGGAACGTGTACGCGGAATGGAGAAAGGCCAGCGCCGTCGCCGATTCCGCCGAGCCACCCATGGGCGACCCAGGCGGCGGGTCGGACTTCGCCGGATTCTACAATCACCTCGGGATTCCGATCGCCGAGTGGGGATTCGGCGGTCCCGGTGGCGTGTATCACTCGCAATACGACAGCTACACCTGGATGACGAAGTTCGGCGATCCGGGCTTTCAGTACCACGCGGCCGCGGCGCGCGTCGGGACGGCGATGGTGCTTCGAATCGCGAACGCGGATGTGTTGCCGTACGACTATGCTGAATATGCGCGTACGATGCGCCGGTATCTCGCACCAATCGATCGCGCGCTCGCCGACCGTCACTGGAGCGCGTCGACGTCCGCCCTGCGAAGCGCGATCGAGCGACTCGAGCACGAGGGCGCCGCGTTCAATGCCGCCCGCGACTCGACGCTGTCGACGTCGTCACCGGCCAGCGCCGTGCTCCAGCGAACGAATCGCGCGTTGATGCAGGTGGAGCGATCGCTGATTCGCCCCGAAGGCCTTCGCTCACGGCCGTGGTTCCGCAACCTGATCTATGTCGCGGACGAGAACAACGGCTACGCGAACATGGCGCTGCCATCGGTGAACGAGGCGGTGCGCGGCAACGACGAGGCGCTCACGCGCACCGAGATCGCGGATCTCGCGGCCAGGTTCGATCGCGCGGCGCAGGCGATTGCCGACGCGCACGCGGCGCTCCGCGGCCGGTGATCGTCAGCGGGTGATCAGCGGGCTCACGGAATCGTTGATCGATCGACCGACGACGAGGGCGACGATCGTGCTGACGGTAATCGCGATCGCGGCGATCGCGAAGAGGATGCCGATGAGCTGCTTCCGGGACAGCGTCCAGGTCCCGGGGGCAACCGGCCTCGAGTCGCTGAGTCGCGGGCGACGTGTAGGCGTCTCCGCTGTTTCACGAAGCGCGTCTTGGTCCACTCGCGCGGAGCTGCTCGGCGCCGCTCGCGGCTGGTCGAGTCGCGCTCGCGCCGAGTCGGCATCAGGCGTGTAAGCGGATGCGGGCGTCGGGGCGGCGTTGGGCGCCGCCGGTCCGACGGGCGCAACCGAGGCGGCCTGCGGTGCAACGACGATCGGCGCGACGGGCGGCGACAGAACCACCGGCGAACGAACCTCCGTCGCGCCAGGCGCCGCGCTAGGCGCGCGCACCGGCCGTGTGTGCGCGACCGGGCGGGACCCAGACGACGGCTCGGCGCTCGGAGTGGTGGTGGGCGGTTCCACGACGGGATCGTCGGGCGGGACCGCGATCGAGATGCCCTTCGGAGACGAGCGCCGACGTGCGACGACGTACGCGCGCGGCAGCGATTTTCCCTCCGCGTCGCGCGTGATTGGAAATGCACTCAACAACGTGCGCGGCGGCGCGGGCGTGTTCGCGCGCGGCGCACGCGATTCGGGAACGGGAGCCGGCGCGCGAGGAATGCTGTGGGGATTCGCGACCTGAACCTCGATGCCCGCCGGCGGCGTCACGATTCGCGACGACGGCGGTGTCGTCGGTGCCGCGAGAACGTCGACGGGCGTGCGGGACGTCGCGGGCACAGGAAGGTCGAGATCGATCGGCGCCTGCTCGTCGACGACCGGCGTCGTCGATCGAGGCGGTTCGAGCGCGATGACGGAGCTCCGGGGGTGACGGACACCGTTCGCCGCGCCGCTGCACGCACATCCAAGTCGCGCCGATGTGTCGATGAGCACATTCTTGCCGCCGAGGAGCAACTGCGCGATCTCCGAGACGAAATCTTCTCCATCGACTTCGACCAGCGTTCGCGAGCCGAGCTCCGTCCACAGCGCCTCCGCACTCGGCACGCCGCCAGGTTGCGATCGAAATCGTCGGCGATCAGGAGGAATCACCGCCTCGAACACGTGCGGCTGATCCTCGATGACGATGTCGCGCTCGGCGAGCATGGAGAGGAACGCGTCGGGCGTCATGCGGATGTCGATGGAGCTATCGATCGCGCCGGGGCAGGTGCCGACGAACGTGATGCGCGTGCGCGTCCCCTGCGCGAGCGCGCGAATGTAGCGCGCGACGGCGACCGGGGGCGGGACGAGCGGCAACAACACCGGCCGAAGGTCGCCGCCGACCGTGAGCAGGCGATGCGCAACGATTGGGCAGCTGCACTGAATCACCGGACCGCTGCCGAACCGCGGCAAGCGCTTGAGCACCGCCGTCGCCACGATCTCGTCCCCCCAGCTTGCGGGTACGACGTTAGCAAACCCCGCGCGGAGACAGGCGTGCGCCAACTGCACCGGCGTCGACGGCGACGCGGCGAGGACGGCGTCCGTGCCGAGGATGACGATCGGCACGGTGGGCGACCCGGCGAGCTGAGTAGAGTTCGCGGCTGACACAGCCAAAGTCATGAGCGCGCGGCGGAATCCAACCGTGCCGACGCGGCGAGCGCAGTGCGACGAGGAACGTCGCCAAGCGAGCCCTGCAACAAGCGATGTAACCCACAAACTGTCAAGAGGACAGGCCCGGACATTGCACCCCCATCGCCCCGCAGCGTTATGTGAGGTTTGGAGTGGAGGGGATGAGCATGGGAGTGACGCGACTCGCCGATGGTGAGCGAGACGCGATCGCTGCGTACGCGGCTCGGGCCAGTTGGCCGGCAGGGTTCGCGATCTATCAACGCGGTGCGGTGGCGGACGGTGTTTTCCTGGTGACGCGCGGACGAATCGTCCTACGGAGTCGCGTTCGCGCCGGTCGGGGCTTCGTTCCCTGGATTGCGACGCCGGGCGAAACGTTCGGCTCGGAAGGCCTCTCGCAAAACGCGCGCTATGCGACGGACGCTCGCGCCGATGAGGAAAGTGAGACGCTGTTTCTCAGCGCCGCTCGTTTCCGAGCGTTCGTTCGGGAGCAGCCCCAGCACGCGTTGACGCTCTTGAACCAGCTTATGGCCGAGCGAGCGGTGCTTTTGGACAAATTGCGCGAGCTGACGACCCTCAGCGTCGAGCAACGTCTGATTGCCACCCTCGTTCGAATGGCTGCTAATCAGACGTTCACGGGGGACGACGGCCGAGTGGTGTTGTGTACTACGCGCTACAGGCTGTTGTGCGAGCTCGTCGGTGCGACCCGCGAGTCCGTGTCGCTCGTGCTGACGCGCTTGACCGCCGAAGGACTCGTCGAACGCAAGGGAACGACCCTCATCGTCGCACCGTCCTCGCAGCTCGCGGATCGCCTGGACGGCTCGGCGCTCGATAACGAGATCGCATTCCCATCGGTCGCCGAGGGGCAGGAACAGGCTCTCCAGTAACCCGATCGCGCCACCCCGCCGCGCGACCGTCCGCTCGACGGACCGGGGTGTATATTTTTGCGCCTCGGGTTCACGCGTGAGCACATGAAACTCTCGTCGCACAGCCGTCCGTCCAGTGCCGACGCGCTTGCGCCGTCGGTCGGATCGTTGAGCGGCGACGAGCTGGCGCGGTACGCTCGGCAGATTCGTCTGCCGGCGCTCGGCGTCGAGGGTCAGCTCGCGCTCCGCAATGCCGCCGTGTTGATCGTCGGCGCCGGCGGCCTCGGCTCGCCGGCGGCGATGTACCTCGCTGCTGCCGGTGTCGGTCGAATCGGCGTCGCGGACGGCGATCGAGTCGATCCTTCGAATCTTCATCGGCAGCTGCTCCATCGGACCGATGACGTCGGATCGCTCAAGGCGCTTTCAGCGCGCGCCACCATCAACGAGATCAATCCCAACGTCCAGGTCGACGCGATCGGCGAGCGCGTATCCGCGGAGAACGCGCTCGATCTCGTGACGGCGTACGACGTGGTGATCGATGGCACGGACAACTTTCCCACTCGCTACCTCCTGAACGACGCGTGCGTCCTCGCCGGGCGTCCACTCGTCTACGGAAGCGTCGATCGCTTCGAGGGACAGGTGTCCGTCTTTGCGAGCGAGCATGGTCCGTGTTACCGATGTCTGTTCCCACGGCCGCCACAGTCGGGAACAGTGCAGAATTGCGCCGAGGCCGGCGTGCTTGGAGTGCTCCCGGGCTTGATCGGCACGCTTCAGGCGACTGAGGCGCTGAAGCTGATTGTCGGACTCGGAGACCCATTGACCGGTCGGCTGCTAATAGTTGATACACTTACCATGCGTTTTCGTACGATCGGAGTGGATCGGGACCCAACCTGTCCGGCGTGCGGGACGCGTCAGATCAGAGAGCTGATCGACTACGAGGCCTTTTGTGCCGGAGATCCGATCCGAACTGAGGCGACGAGAAACCAGCCGACAATGCCCGGAACCATCTCGCCGACAGAGCTGTCGGCCGCGTTGAATCAAGGTGAGTCGATCGTCGTCATCGACGTTCGCGAGCCGTACGAGTGGCAGATCGGCAGGATCCCGACGGCTCGACTGATTCCCCTGGCTACGCTACTCGCCGCGGCGCCCGAGCTCGATCAGAACGCGAGCATCGTGGTCTATTGTCACCACGGCTCGCGAAGTGACGCCGCGGCGCGGGCACTGAGCGGCGCGGGATTCACGGACGTTCGCAATCTCATTGGCGGGATCGACCGTTGGAGCCGCGACGTCGACCCGAGCGTTCGACGATACTAATGCACTCGCTCGTCCACTCAGGAACGGCCCCGCGCGCATGTGGCTTGGCGCGCTAGCGTTCGTCGTCGCCGCGGGAGCGTGGTGGCGGGCGCGCCATGCGCGGGCGATGAGCAAGCGAAGCATGGCACATCGCCAGCTCGGGCCTGATGGGATCGTGATCGGCGGAGAAGGGTTCGAGCTGGTGCGTCCGGGCGCGCCCGCGGTGCTTCTCCTGCATGGCGGCGGCGACACGCCACAGACGCTGCGCTATCTCGCGCAGGAGTTGCATGCGCGCGGCTTTCACGTCACGGCTCCACTACTGCCGGGCCATGGCCGCACGCTGCGAGAGTTCAGTCGCGTGACGGCGGATGAGCTCAACGCCGCGGCGGCGTCGAGCTATACCGCGTTGCGCGGCGCGCATGATTGGGTAGCGGTGATCGGTCTTTCGATGGGCGGCGCGCTCGCGGCGCAGCTCGCCGCCGACAACGCGATTCTCCCGGCGCTCGGCCTGGTCGCGCCGTACCTCTCGATGCCCCGCCGGATCGAATGGGCCGCGCGTCTGGCGCCGGCATGGCGCCTGGTCGCGCCGGCCGTGAGCTCCGGCGACGACAGCTCGATTCGCGATCCGGTGGAGCGCGAGCGGGGCCTGGCCTACGGCGTCTTCACCGCGTCCGGTCTGATCGCGCTGCGCGAGACGATGCGACGCGGCGTCGCGGCGCTCTCACGCATTTCCGCGCCCACGCTCATGATCCAGTCCCGCGAGGACAACCGGATCGCCGCCGCCGCCGCCGAGCGATCGTTCGCGCTCATAGGCTCGCGCGAGAAATCGCTCGAGTGGGTGAGCGGCGCGGGTCACGTCATCACGGTGGACTTCGGCCGCGACGTGGTGAACTCGCGGCTCGCGGCGTTCATGGAGGCACACGCGCGAACCACGAGCTCGAATACGACTTCTCTCAAGCCGTAACGCGATCGACGAGGGATCCGCCGAGATCCTTCACCGTTTCGACGGCCTCGGTGACGGCGGTCGTCGCCTGCTGCACGACTTCCTGCGCGACTTCCTTCACGCGGACGATCGGCGAACGGCGTGTGCGCTTCGGCGGCGCGTTCTTGGCGCGGCTTTTTTCGGCGCGGCTTTTTCGGCGCGGCTTTCTTGGGCGCGGCCTTTTTCTTCACTGCGCCGCGCTTCGCTGATCGCAGTTTCGTGGACTTTTTCGGGGACTTGGCCGACGCGGCACGACCGCCCCGTGACTTGGATCCGCTACGCTTCGCGCTCCGTGATTTCGCACGGGACTTCTTTGCACGTGTCGCCATGATGCTTCTCCTCGAGAACGATGGAAGACGTTAGCGCTTGAGGATAGCAGCCACAGGCGAGGCCGGTAAGAGCACGAGATTCCTCATCACGGCCACTGTCGTTTCTTGGAATAGGGGGTCCCGAAGACGGCCTTCAGCGCGTCCGTCGGATCTTCGGCCCGCACGACGGCCGTGAGCTTGTTTCCGAGCGGCATCAGGGTCGAATAGTCCCGGTAGCGTGAGTAGCCGTGGCAAAAACACCACGGGCCGCGGCGGGTCAAATCACCGAGCCAAATGTCGGGAAGCCCGATCCAGGTAAACGCGTAGAACAGATTCAGCTTCTTCCACGTCGGGAGGTCGCTCTCGATCGTGTTGTGCGGAAGAGATCCGTGCTTACCCCACTGAACGTCCACGGCGACCTGGCCACGGTCGTGCCAGTCGGCGTGAAGAATGTTACCGTGCCAGAACGTCCAAATATCCGTCGGAGCATGAGTTACATCGTACCCGACCCAAACGATCTCCTCGTCGGTCGGCACGGTAAATGGGATCCACGACCCGTGGACGTCATCCCTCCACAGCAAGTGATAGGCGATGATTTTTCGCGTGGGGTGCAGGACGGCCACCACGCGATCCAAAGGGAACCATTCGTCACGCTGGATGTATAGAAGGGGGGCCAGTGCGCGCGCCAATACCGCGGCGCTGTCGTCTGCCTCGACTTCGGCGGGCACGGCGGCAGGAACCGGAGGGATGTGCGCATGCGGTCCGCAGGCCGCCAGGACTGCCAAAGCGAGGCCAGCTGTCACGCGAGCAATAAGTGACAAAGCGCTACCCTGAATAGTCTTAGAGAGATAGAAGGTTAGTTTTGTCTGGCGGACCGGCGCCGCTGTTATCCGGGGCTGATTGCTGTTTAGGAGGGGGCACATGCGCAAGCCACGCCCGGCTACGTTCAACCCAGCGCAGGCACTGAATCTGATTTCCAATGATCGATCCGGTTCGCCGCTCAGCTGCCCGTCGTGTTCGGGTCGCATCGAGCGGACGCCGAGCGATTTCCCGCCGCGACCTCAGTCGCACGTCACGCTCCGCTGCAGCGGATGCGGACGGGTCGCCCGCTACATCGCCGGCGCCGCGTAACCCGCGCAACTCCTCGCGCGGACCTCTGCGGTACCGGTCCTCAGCGGACCTCCCAACTCCCAGACTTGCACAAAACTTGCCCCGCTTGCGCCCAAGCGGCGGAACCGTGTGCTGTGCGGTTCGCTGCGAGGCGATGGCGGATCACGCCGATTGGCCGCGAGGATCGCTGCCTCGAGCGGGGATCATGAATCACAGTTCTATGTAAGAGGTACGATCATGGCTCGTCTCACCGGCACCGTGAAGTGGTTCAACGATGCGAAGGGCTACGGCTTCATTTCGCGCGAAGGCGGACCCGACGTCTTCGTCCACTTCAGCGCCATTCAGGGGAACGGATTCAAGTCTCTGGCAGAGGGCGATCACGTCGAGTTCGAGATCGTTCAGGGTCAAAAGGGACCGCAGGCCTCCGACGTGACCAAGGTCTGACGCTTCACGCAGTGATCATGAGAAACGCCTCGGCGACGCCGAGGCGTTTCGCTTTGCTCCGCGTGACGTCGCCACTCGCGGCGCATTCCGTGCAGGAAACGACGCGGCGATCGCGCTGTCTCTCGATTGCCCTTTTGGCCGATTGCCGCGGCGGAACGGGCGTGCGAGGATCATCCGCAGCGCTCGCCGCGGAGGGACGTGTGGATCAGCTTGATAATGCCGAGGAGCCGTCGATCTATCGGCGCGAGCTTCCCGGCGGCGGTTTCGTCTCGATCGTCATCGCGCGGGAACAGGAAAGCACGCGGACCCGCGTCTCGGTCGAACGACGCGCGATCGACGCGCGTCGGCGTGGGCACATGCCGGTCGTGATCGCCGAGGCAGACGGCGACGAACGATCTCCCGCGTTCATCGATCTGTTTCGAATCGCCGCCGACAATGCGGCGATCGCGCGAGCACTTTTGCGGCTACACGGCCGCGCCGATTGAGCACCCTCGAACGCTAGAGCAAGTCGAAGCGAACTCCTCGACGTGGGCGCCGCCGTCGCGGTGGCGAGAACCTGAAGAGCTGGGCGGGACGACCGCGGCCCTCGCCGCGCCACTCGTCCGTCGCCTCGACCAGCGCGGATGCATGGAGCGACCGTCGAAAGCTCGCCTTGTGTAGCCTGCGGCCGAGGAGCAACTCGTAAACGGACTGCAGCTCGCTCAGCGTGAAGGTGGGCGGCACGAGCCGAAACGCGATCGGCTGTTGATCCACCTGGGCCCGCATGGCGGCCACGGCAGTGTCGACGTCCTGCCTCTGTCGCGCGTTGAGAGATCCGAGCTCCGACAGTGGCAACCACTGTGCGGTCCCGCGGACGGTGCCGGCGTCAGGAACGAGGCCGAAGTAGGTCACGGTGACCTGTGGAAACTCCAGTGGCCGTCCAGCCGAGCCGTCCGCTCCAGCCTGAAGGAGAAACGACGGCGCGATCCCGAGGGCGTCTCGAGCGATGCGCGCCGCGGCTTGATCGAGCGATTCGTCAGCGCGCAAGGCGTCGGAGGGCGGAGCGCCCCGCATGCGAACGCGCGCGGCGTTCGGCGTCAGCAGGACGGCGAGCTCGGAGCCCTGCGGAGTGAACAGCACCACGTTGACGGCGAGCGTGACGCCGCGTGGCGTCGAGCGTGCGGAAGACGATCGATCAGGCATCGCACGCCGAATTAGTACCGATGTGACAATAAAGTCAAGTCCGCGGCGCGCGCCGCCGCCGCGGACTCGACGCCGTCACGCGTCAGGTCACGGTGCGCTCAATCGAGCGATTCCCGCGCCGAAGCGCAACAGGGGAGGAATGCTGATCGGAAGCCGCCCCGAAATCGGGGCTGCACCGAGCAACGCCCGAGCGGCCGCCGCCTGGGAAACGGGAAATCCTCCCCATGCGGCGAGGTACGTCGACACGGCGGGCACCTGCTGCAGCAGGTAGGGATTGCCGAACGCCACGAGCACCGTACGTGGCTTCCGCTCGGCTAACTCGCGCATGAACGCGGCAATCGGCTCCGGCGCGCTCGGGTTGGAGACGTTCGTTCCGGTCGAGAGATACGAGCTCACGATCGTGACATCCGACGAATCGGCCGCAGCCAGCAGCCGCGCAAAGTTCGTCGCAGGATCATCCGGGTAGACGAGCTCCGATCGCACTGTTGTGGCGCGAGCGAGCTCGGCGTTGAACGTGGCGCCAGCGGGAAGATCGGCTCGCGTTGCGATGGTGATGGACAGCACTCGCATGCGCTGGCCACCGCGGGGGAGCGGTACGAGATCGAGCGAATCCTTCGCGAGCGTGATCGAGCGTTCCGCAATGCGGGCGGCGACGCTCGAGCTCGCGGTATCGGCGACGAGCGAGCGAACGCTGTCGAGGCTAACGACACGGCGCCGGTCGAGCCCCATGCGATGCTTGATCTCGAGCATACGACGCACGGATGAGTCAACGCGCGCCTGCGCAAATCGGCCCTCTCGTACTCCGGCCACAACCGCGTCGATCGCGGCGGGCACGTCGCTCGGCATGAGGAGCACGTCCGCGCCAGCGGCGATTGCAAGCTTGCACGCTTCAGCGATTCCAATGCTGTTTTTGACCGCGCCGTAGTTCCCAGTCGACGGTGCGACCTCGGACGCCTGCGCCGTCGTCACGCGCGACAGAACGCCGTTCATGTCCATCGCGTCGGTGACGATCAGGCCGCCGAAGCCCAGGCGCCTGCGCAGGAGCGCGGTCATGATCGCCGGGTTGAGCGTCGCGGGGATGGGCGCGCTGTCGAGCGATGGGACGAGGCCATGGAACGTCATCATGCCCTGCAGACCCGCGGCGATCGCGCGTCGAAAGGGCACGAGCTCCACGGTGTCGATCCGCTCTCGGCTCGCGTGGACCGTCGTCACGGTGAGATGCGAGTTCTCGTCCGTATCGCCATGTCCCGGAAAGTGCTTACCGGTCGCCATCATGCCGTGGTCTTGCAGGCCGCGGATGATCGCGGTGCCCATCGCCGCGACGAGCGACGGATCTTCTCCGAACGAGCGAACGCCGATGACGGGGTTTGCCGGATTGTTGTTGACGTCGAGGACCGGCGCGAAGGCGATGTGCACGCCGAGCGCGCGCCCTTCGGTGGCCGTGATCCGGCCCTGCTGGTACGCGAGGTTCGTGTCGCGCGTGGCGCCCAACGCCATCTGCGGCGGAAAAACGGTCGCGCCGCCGAGGTAGATGTTGTTGGGGAGGAAATAGCCGCCGCGCTGGCGCATGCCTGCGCCGTACTCGTAGTCAGCGCCGATGACGAGCGGCAGGGCACTGAGGCGTTGCATGGCGTTGAGCTTTTCCGCCGTCTCGATCGGCGATCCGATCGACATGATGAAGCCACCAACGTGCTGAGAGACGATCAGATCGTTGATTCGAGTCCACCCAGGGCTCGACGCGGAAGCGAAATCGCCATAGAGCTGCGGCCATACCAGTTGGGCCGCCTTGTCTCGCGGCGACAGTGTCGCGAGCACGGAGTCGGACCAAGTGTCAGCAACCGGGAAGCGCGAAGACGGAAGCGGGGAGCTCGAAGGACGGCTTGCGCATGCCAGAGCGGCGCCGGCGATCAGCACGCTGAACGCGCGCACCCACGTGCGGGCCGCGGTCACCACTGAATGGTTCCCTTCTTCGACGTGTCGACGTCCTCTTCGGCGCCCGACTTGAAGAGGAACGCCTCCATGTTCTGCTTGAGGAAGCTACGCGCCTGCGGGTCCATCACGTTCAAGCCGTAGTGGTTGATCAGCATCGTTTGCTGACGCAGCCACTGTGCCCAGCAATCCTGGCAAATGCTTTGGATGATTCGCTGGCCGATCGCGCCAGGAAATGGCGGTCGCTCGAACGCGGGCTTCGTCTGGCCGCAGCGAGAACAGACAATATCTGACATAAGCTCCTCCGGCTTCTCGAAACTTACTGCCTCGCACTGATGGCGATTGTCGCGCGGAACGTGGAGTCGAAGTCGTCAGCGGCAGTCCGTGGCGACAGTCAAGAGCGTCGAAGGGTCGGCGCTTCGCGCCGACCCTTCGGTTGCCTACCGACTGTCACCAGCGACTGACGACTCGAGAGCTCGTCGTGAAGGCTATCGCTCTCAGTGCGGGCTCAGTGACCGCGGGCGTAGTCGACTTTGGCCAGTCGGAACACCTGCAGGAGTCTGATATACACCCAGCCGATGTCGAACTCGAACCAACGCGCAGCGAAGCGCGCCGACTTCGGGTCAGCGTGGTGGTTGTTGTGCAGCTCTTCTCCACCGAGCCAGATCGCGATGGGCGTGATGTTGCGGCTCTCGTCCTTCACTTCGTAATTGCGATAGCCGAGCGCGTGCCCGACGCCGTTGACGATGCCGGCGGCCCAGAATGGGATCCACAGCATCTGCACACCCCACACGAGCGGGCCAACGAAAAAGCCGAACAGATAGATGTCGATCGCCAGCATGAAGAGGATGCCGAGCCAGTTGAGACGGCTCAAAAGATGGCGCTCGATCCAGTCGTTCGGCGTTCCCTTGCCGTACTTCTCGAGCATGCCCGGCTGGCGAACCGCGCGACGGTAGTAGAAGGCGCCCTTGAAGACGATGTTGCGGAGGCCTTCGAGGAGCGGACTGTGGGGGTCGCCCTCTCGGTCAGCGAAGGCGTGATGCTTCCGGTGACAGGCAACCCACTCTTTGGTCACGATCGCCGTGGTCAGCCACAACCAGAGTCGCATCGGAAGCGCGGCCAAGTAGTGCAGACGAAGGCCGCGGTGCGTCTGAGCCCGATGCAGAAACAGGGTGACCGAGACATTGGTCAAGTGTCCGGCGATCACGACAAAGAGAATCGGTATCCACCAACGAGACGCCCACACGCCAAATCCCGGCATTGCCTTACCTCTGAAAACGGATGAAAGAGGCGACCAAGCAAGGAAATCTAAGCGCGGCAAGGGGTCGCTGCCACACGGACGATCTTGTGGGACCAGAGGCTACGGCCGAGTCGGGCTGGGCGGAATGGGGGCCGCGAGCCCTCCGGCAGTGGATACGACGAACCGATCACCGAGCGGGGCATCGCCCCACGTGTCGTTTCCGGAGTTCCAATCGGGCACGTGAGAATCAGGCCAGAGGCGTACGCCGACGACAGGTCGCGCGACGGAGATCGTGGCGGTGTACCGATCGGTGTGCGCCCAGATCTCGACGGGCAGCTTGACGTCCTGTGTCGACCCGTCATTGAGCTTGAGACGCATCGTGACGGGGAACGGGACGCTCGTCGCACGACGAATGTGCACCTCGGCGACGCTCTGCTGGCTCGTCTGTCGCATCGATACTCCGTCGATCGCGATGTCGAGCACGCCGGTTCCGTAGAAGAAGGCGTTCCAGAACCACGACAGATCCTGGCCCGACACATTCTCGATCGTGCGAAAGAAATCGCCCGGCGTCGGATGCTTGAACGCCCACCGGTGCACGTACTCGCGCATCGCGCGATCCATCGCTTCGCGTCCAATGACGTTGTCTCGGAGCGCCAGCAACACCGCACCAGGCTTGCGATAGCCGATGGCGGCGAGGGCGTTGGGCTCGATCCGATCGGGCGGCGTCATGAGCGGCGTTTGCGAGCCGTCATCGACGGTCTGGCGCCAGTTCGCGACGTACGCGGGAAATGCATCCGAGCCCGGCGCGCGTCGCTCGTTCGAAAACGCGTTCTGATAGGTATTGAAGCCTTCGTCCATCCACGCGTAGCGTCGTTCATTCGAGCCGACGATCATCGGGAACCACTCGTGCCCCTGCTCGTGATCGATAGTACCGAAGGTCGACGCGGGATCATCGTTGCCATAGCCAACCATCACGAACATCGGGTACTCCATGCCCGCGACCGGGCCGGCCACCGACGTCGCCTGAGGATACGGGTAGCGCATCCAAAGCTCGGAGTAGGTGTGAATCGCCCACTGCGTCTGCTCGGCTGCGGACTGCCAGGCTTTGCCAGCCTTCGGGAATTGATAGAACGCCTGGGCCAGTGTGCCGTCCCAGCTCGTGGCGTCCCAGCGAAAGTCCGGCGCGGCGGCCCAGGCGACGTCGCGCACATGCTCGGCACGAAATCGCCACGTTTTGGTGCCAGGGACCGTGTGGCCCTTGGCCGCGGCGGCTTCGGGCGCGGTTATCACCTGCACGACGGTCGAGGCGTGGGAGGCTCGATCCAATCGCTCGACCTGCGCCGAGGTCAGTACCTCACCGGCGTTCTGCAAAACGCCGCTTCCGGCGACGACATAGCCGCCAGGGACCGTCACCGCGTAGTCGATGTCTCCGTACTCGAGATAGAACTCACCCTGACCGAGGTAGGGATCCGTGTTCCAACCACGGACGTCGTCATACACGGCGACACGCGGAAACCATTGCGCGATTTCGTACAACGCGGTGTCGCGTCCCATCCGGTCGGATCCGTGATTCGGGATGGCGAACGAGTACTGCATACCGATATTTGTGGTGCCGCCATGTGGGGGGCAGGGCGCGTCGAGATCGATGCGCATCATGGTGTCGTCGATTCTGCCGACGGCTCCACGCCCGTTCACTTGCAGACCGGTCAGCTCGTAGCCGCCGCGGAACGAGCGATCACCCCAGCGCGAATCGGACGCGAATAGCGCAGCGCCCTTGCTGCCCGGCCGGTAGAGATTCTGGTCGAGCTGAATCCAGATGAACCGAAGAGTGTCGGGCGAATTGTTCGTGTAGTGGATGCTCACGGAGCCGCGCAGGGAGTGGCTCGTGGTATCCAAGGTGGCGGCGATGGTGTAGTCGACTCGTTGCTGCCAGTAGTCGGGGCCGGGCGAGCCGGCCGCTGTTCGAAGGGAGTTGGGGCCGGGCCATTCCATCCGATCGAGCCGGCGCAGCGGATCGTCGTTGACGGTCACGAGCGGCCGGCTTGGCGTGACGGCCGGTGGATTCAAGGCGGGAAGCACGGTGTCGACTCGAACCGGTGTCATCACCTCGGGGTGGTGGAGCGAGCACCCGGCCAGCAGGGCGAATGACAGTGCGGCGACGGATCGTTTCACAGGGCGATTCCTCACTGAGCGGCTGTTGGACCCGGTCTCGTATTTTGTGGTCAATCTTGAAAGGCCGTGAACCGGCGGATAGTCTCGATCATTCATGCCCAAACGAACGCCGAGCCTGCCCGCCATCTCCCGCGTCGATCCGCCGGCATTCCGCGGAACGCCCGAAGGGAGCGCGCGATTCGCCGCACAGTTCGAGCCGGTCGTGTCGTCCGGGTTTTATCGGCCCACGACATTCGGCCCGATCATCTCGTCGCTTGGAATTGGAACGTACCTCGGCGACAGCACGGACGTCGACGACGCCGCATATCAGGCGGCGATCCGGCAGGCGGTGTCGTCGGGAATCAATCTGATCGATACGGCGATCAACTACCGAAGTCAGCGATCCGAGCGCGCCGTCGGGGCCGCGCTCCAGCAACTGCTCGCGGCCGGTACAGCGACGCGCGATCAACTCGTCGTCAGCTCGAAGGGCGGCTACATCCCGCTCGACAAGACACCACCCGCCAGTCGCGAGGAGTACCAGCTCTACGTTCAACGCGAATTCGTGGATCAGCAGATCCTCAGGCCGGAAGAGATTGTCGGCGGCGGTCATAGCCTGGCACCGCGCTTCCTGCGGTACTGTCTGGCGAAGAGTCGTCAGAACCTCGGACTCCGCACTATAGACATCTATTACGTGCACAACCCTGGTCAGTCGGCGATACCGAGCACGCCGGGCGAGCTTCGCGCGCGCCTGCGAGCGGCATTCGCGGTGCTCGAGGAAGCCGCCGACCGAGGGGAGATCCACGTCTACGGGTGCGCGACGTGGGACGAGCTGCGGGTTGGACCGGAGATTCGCGGTCATCTCGAGCTGGAGGCGCTGGTCGGAATCGCGGAGGAGGTGGCCGGCGAGCGCCATCGATTCCGCGCGGTGCAATTGCCGATCAACCTCGCGATGCCCGAGGCGGTGCGCGCCGCAACGCAAACGGTCGGCGGTCGCCAGGTGACGGCGCTCGAGGCCGCGTCGGAGCTCGGCCTCACCGTGGTCGCGAGCGCGTCGCTCATGCAAGGCAAGCTCACGTCCGGCCTTCCTGCCGCCCTCAGCGATCACTTCCCGGGCGCTCGGACGGACGCGCAACGGGCGCTGCAGTTCGTGCGTGCGATTCCGGGTGTCACGGCGGCGCTCGTGGGGATGAAGACCCCGGCGCACGTCGACGAGAACATGGAAGCGGCTCGGGCCTAGCAGGCGACTGCCCCAAGCGCGTCGCTGGAAACGCACGCCCGGACCGAGTCGTCAAAACACCAGCGTACGCAGCGTTCGCTGGTTCCGCTCCCACGCACGTCAGCGGTCTGTTCACTGCGCGCTTCAGGCACCCATCACGCAGTACAGCGAGTCCAGAGACGACAGCGATGCGGAGAGCCGGGTTCACGCTGATGGAGGTTGCCGTTGCGACCGTGCTCGTCGCCGTGCTCGCGGCGGCGACGATTCCCGCGCTCAATGAGTTCATGCGTGGGCGCGAGACCATCGCCACCGCGAACACGCTCTCGCAGCTCGCGGCCGGGATCAGCAACTTCAAATCGGCCGTGCTCACCGGTGGCGCCGGCACCAATACCTACCCGCGGTTCATCTCCGCGCTCAGCAACCCGATCACGACGTCGCAGCGCAACAGCTGCTTGGCCGTCTTCAAAGCCGGCGCCGTGAACACATGGAAGAGTAGCGGTCCCTTCGTCACGTTCAACGTTCCACCGGGCGGACTCTCGACCCCACTGGGCGTAGTTCAGGACTCGATGGTCCGAACGCCGAACTCGGCGAACGTCGGCACTCTGGCGATCCGCATGACCGTCGATTCCGTCGACGCGCTGCGTCTCGATCAGGTGATCGATGGCGGCGACGGTCCCGCGGCGGGAACCCTGCGCATGACGTTCTCGGGAGGTGGAAGCGCCGCACGCACGGCGGACATTCAGTATCTCGTGCCGGTCGCCGCCAAGTGCTGACTCGGTCCCCTCGCTCGCGCGAAGGATTCACGCTCGCGGAAGTGCTCGTCGCGTTCGCCTTGATCGCCGTGCTGGCAGCGGTGATGCTCCCGACGATGCGCGGGCGCTTGCAGGACGGCTATGAGAACGCGCTGGTCCAGGAGATGACGAGCCTCGCGTCGGCGATCACGGCCTATCGCCAGGACGTGGGAAAGTATCCGCGACAGCTCGACTATCTGACCGCACTTCCTTCGGGGGCCACTGATTTCTGTGGTCGCGCGCTGACGCAGGCAGATTCGACGAGGTGGCGCGGTCCGTACGTGTCGCGCATCATCACGACCGCGGCGTTCTACGTCGTCGCTCAGAAGGACTCCGTGCAGGATCTGCTCGCGAGACCTGCCGGCAACAACGCGATCGTCCAAATCGTGATCAACGGGGCCGATACGGCGACCGCACACGACGTCGACCTCAAGATCGACGGCACGGTCAACAGAATCGCCGGCACGCTCTTGTGGACGCCGAACGGGACGTCCACCACGATGAGCTATTCGATTCCCACACGTCCGAACGCGTGCTGACTGGAGCGTAAACGCTCCACCAAAGCCTAAATGACAGGCACGTTCGACTCCCAGCCGGCGGCAACTTCCCAGGCTGGCGGTTTAGCGCGTCGGCACAGGTTCCCGGGACGTCTCTGCCTCGTAACTCGGCAGTCGCGGTCTTCGTCCATCAAAGAGTGGTGCTCACTCCGCTTCAGGGACCCCTCATTGCCCAGGCCACGCCGAGGCACGCGAACGGCTTTCACACTGCCCGAAGTGCTGGTCACGATCTCGTTGATCGCGGTCCTCGGAGCGGTCGTCGTTCCTGCCGTCGCTGGTCAGCTCAAGAAAGGAGATCCATCTCGAGTCGGGAGTGACGTCGCGGCGATTCGGGCCGCGGCCGAGCAGTTCGTGACGGATGTGCGTCGCTACCCGGCGGCGATTCAACAGCTGACGGCGCCGATCGCGATGAGTATGTCGCCGTTGGCGTCGACCGCGCAGGGAGCATATGGCAACGCCGACGTCGTGCGCTGGAGAGGACCGTATCTCACGAAGGATTCGATCGGCGCGGTTTCGACCGGTTACGGCTGGACGTTCAAGCCGAATTTCGAAATCGACAGTTTGGCGCCGACCGGCGTCGCGAGCGTCGCGGCCGGCCAGCGGTACATGATGGTGAAGGTGATCATGCCGGTAAAGGACTCGATGAGCGCCCTCTCGCTCGACAGCCAGTTCGACGACGGCAACCTCCAGACGGGCTCGATTCGATACCGCACGGCAGCCGCGGCTGACACACTCAAGTTCTTGCTGTTGCCGATCTCGTAACGCCGACCCCCGACTCTCAACACCTCGCTCAATTCCTTCGGAGAAATCATGAACACGAGCCGTCGCAGCGGATTCACGCTGCCTGAGATCCTGGTCACCGTCACGGTGATCGCGGTCCTGGCCGCCGCGGTGGTGCCCGCGGTCACGCAATACGTCAACAAGGGCAACACGCCGGCGTCGCAGCAGGACATCCAGCAGCTGCAGAACGCCGTGACCGGGTTCACCGCGGACGTCCGCCACTATCCCGGCGATCTCCAGCAGCTCGTCACACAGATCGTGTCGGTGACGGGAAGCGGCGACAGCCTCGATCTCGACGGCGCGGCGACGCCGGTTCAATACACGGCGGTCGAAGCGGCGCGATGGAAAGGGCCGTACACGTCGGCGGCGATCAGCAGCGGCACGACACTCGGCGGCCGCTTCACCAGCAATGGTCTGCTCTTCACGATCGGACGAAAGATCACCCTGTCCGGCGGATGGCTGGCGGTTCCGATTCTGAACCCGATCACGTGCGTCTCGATCCTCGCGCTCAACAAGTCGATCGACAACACGGCGGCCGGCGCGAACACGGAAGGGACGGATGGCATCGTGACCTGGGGCGGCACATGCAACGGCACGACGACGGGCGGCACGGTCACCACGCCGGCGTTGCGGCTCGCGCCGGCGAATTAGAGATCATCCTCCCCTACGGCCGCACCGTCCGCGCCTGGACGAGCGCTTCGGCGACGGCGCGCCCCACGCCGAAGCGTTTCATGATCGACTCGACCGACACTGAGTCGACGTTCACGGCGACTTGATAGAACACGACGGCGGGCGTCGGCGGCGGCTTGAGCGACGTCGTTCCCTCGAGCGTGAGACCCGCCTCGGCGAGCACGGCATCGATCGCGGTGGAGATTGGAACGTCAGTCAGCGTCATGCGAACTTTCCGATTGACGTCCGGCGAGAACACGAAGCGAATGCCGGCGGCGTGTCCCAAGAACCCGAGAAGGTCGCGCACGTCGGCCTCGCGTCCGTGTGTATCGACGGTGACCGTGTATTCGACGGACGAATCCTTCGACATCGCGGCGGTCGTACCGGGCGGCAGCGACGGCGGTGGGGCGAGCTGCTCCTGCGGCAGCGATGGCGGATTGACGACCATCACCGCGGGTGGCGCGTAGCACGAAGCGAGAGCAGCGACGATCGCCGCTGCCACGATACGCGGCTTCACGGCGCGGCGCGCTTGAGCGCGCCGATATGGCGGCGCATCTCGCTCACGAACTCCGGGTTGTCCTGCGCGGGGCTCAGGTCGACGAACGACTGAAACTCGCGAATGGCACCCGGGTAGTCGTGCATCCGCTGCAGATAGGCGCCGAGCGCGTAATGCGCCGAGGCGTCGCTTGGATTTCCTTTCACGGCGTCTTCCAGATAGCGGCGCGCGCTCGCAGTGTCTCCGATCGCTTCGTACTCGCGTGAGATGCGCGCCTTCACGGCGGCGCGCGCGGGATCGAGCTGGTTTGCTCTCGCGTACGCCGACATCGCTTCGGCGTGGTAACCCATGCCGTTGAACGAGTCGCCGAGGTTCACCCACGCCTCGACGTTCTTGTCGTCGCGGTTGAGCGCCTGGCGAAACATCTCCGTCGCCGCGGTCTTGTTGCCGCGAGCGAGCAGGAGTACGCCATAATCGTTGTACGCCTCGGCGCGTGCGCGGCGCGTGGCGATGGCTTTCTCGTATAACGCCTGCGCACCGTCCAGATTGTTCTTCATCTGCTCGGCGTAGGCGAGCCTGAACAGCGAGTCCGCCGGGCCGTTGGCGCTCGCGTCGAGCACCAGTCGAACACCAGACGCGTCGGTTCGGGGCGCCGCAGGCGCTTCGGGAACGGTCGGCGGTGTCGCCGCTCGGCCGACAGGGGCCTGCGAGGCTGACGTTTGCGACGCCGAGTCGATGCCGCGTTTGCCCGTGGCGGCGCCAACCGATGTCCGCCTGTCGATCGTCGATCTCACGATGGCTGGCGCGTGCGTGACGAGCGGGGGCTTCGCAACCGAGCGAGCAGGATTCGGTTGCGAGGGAGAGACAGGCGGACTCTTGGGCGATGAGGCGTCGCCCGACGAGGCGACTGCCGTCGGCTTGGGTGTCGGGACGCTCGGAACCGTCTTGGTGGTCGAAACCTGCTTCGTCGCCGGGGCCCTCAACCGGTTTCGCGCGACGATGCCCGCGACGAGCCCGGCGGCGACGATGATCGCGGCGCCGCCGATGAACAGAATCGGCGGCCACGCTTTCTTTCGGCCGTCTGGATAGGGAAAGATGTGCTCGACGAACGGGCCCGGGGCCCGGACGTCGCCGCGACCGCTCCGTTCTCGCTGCGCTTCCTTCAGCGCATCGTTGATGAGACTCATGGATTCGTCGTCGGCGTCGCGTCGCGCTTTGGTACGGGCTTCACGATTGGCTTTCCGACGCTGTCGCGGCGAGTCGGCGGCCGTTTCGCGGTGTCGGGCGCGACGTTTCCGTTGCTCACATTGGCGCGGGTGGCACACATGGATGACACCACCGTCAACTGGTGCGCGATCGTGGTGTCGGACGCCGCGGCGGACGCGAGATCAGGCGTGATGACCTGGCACGCGGACGTCGTATCGGCATTGTCGAGGTGCGCCTGTGACGCCATGACGATTGCGCGCGCGCGATCGAGCTGAATGGGCGCGTGTTCGGCAAGCCGCGTCAGATGCTCGATCGCGCCCGCCCGATTGCCGCGCGAGATCTCGAGCTGCGCGAGGCGCATCAGCGCGTCGTCGACGTGGCCAGACGCGCCGTACTGTTGCACGAACGAGGTCAGCGCGCGCTCGGCGTCGCCGGCGCTGGTCGTAGTGAGCGTGCGTTGGTAGGCCGTTTCGTCCGCCGGTACGTCGTGTTTGGGCCAGAAGGCCAGTCCCGCGGTCGCGGCGGCAACGACCGCCACTGCGGCGATCGCGGCGGCTCGACGGCCCCACGACGGCTTCTGCTTCGCGGTATTCGCTCTCACCTCGGCGTCCTCACCGCGGAGCGCGGAGACGGCTTTTCGCACGTGGGGCGGTTGAATGTCGCGCGTCTGCCCGGCGTATCCGGCGAGCAGCGCCCGGTCGCAGATGAGGTTGATCAGTCGCGGCACGCCGTGCGACGCGCGATAGACTTCTTTGACCGCGCGCGGGCTGAACTGCACTTGGCCGCGCGCTCCGGCGACGTTGAGCCGATGGTGGATGTAGCGATCGGTCTCCTCTTCGTCGAGATCCATGAGCGTGCAGCGAATCGACACGCGCTGGTCGAGCTGCGACATCTGCGGCGTGCGAATTTTGTCGAGCAGCTCCGGCTGACCCACGAGCACGATCTGAATCAGCTTTTCCTGATCAGTCTCGAGATTCGACAACACGCGGATCTGCTCGAGAAACTCGGGCGAGAGGTGCTGGGCTTCGTCGAAGATCGCCACACAGCTCTTGCCGAGCGCGAGCTGCGCGAGCAGAAACTGGTTGAGACGGTCGAGCAACTCCTTCCGTGTTCCGCCAGGAGGGACGATGATCCCGAACTCCGTGAGCAACGCCGCGAGCATCTCCATGGCGTTGAGGAACGGGTTGAAGATCAGCGCCGACTGCGACTTTTCGCGATCGAGCTTTTCGATGAGATCGCGACAGAGCGTCGTTTTGCCGGTGCCCGGTTGGCCGGTCACGATCATGAAGCCTTCGCGATTGTTGATCCCGTAGATCAACTGCCCTTCCGCGTCGTGGTACTGCTTCGAGTAGAAGACGAAACGCGGGTTGGGCGTCAGCGAAAACGGCTTGTCGCGAAGGCCATAAAATTGTTCGTACATGCTATCGCCCCGGACTCGTCTGCGGTTGACCGGCGATGATGGTTGGCGTCAGGAAGATCACGAGCTCGGACCGGTTGTCCGTCACATTGACGTGCTGAAAGAGCAGGCCGAGCAGCGGGATGTCCTTCAGGAAGGGAATGCCGCCGACGGTGTTCTCCTTTCGCGTCTGCACGAGACCACCGATCACCATCGTTTCACCGGCGCGCAGCCGAGCGACGGTGTCTCCCTCGCGGCGAGCGATCACGGGCGCCGACGCGCTCGTGCCGTCGGCCAGCGTGATCGAGTCGACGCGTGCGATGCTCGTCACAGCGGGGCGGATGTCCATGGTGAGAATGTTATCAGCCGAAATCTGGGGCAGCACGTCGAGCACGACACCAACGGAAATCTGCTGGGGAATGACCTGATTCTCGATGCTGATGACGCCCCCGGTGGGACTCAAGAGCGGCGTTCGGGTGACCGAGAAGAAGACCTCGTCGGTCGTCACGTTGAAGATGGCGCGCTGGTTGTTCAGCGCGGAGGTCTGCTCGTTGGACAGTACGCTCACGGCACCCTGCTCGGCCAGGGCGGTGAGCACCGCGTTGATCTGCGTCGAGCCGCCCGAGAGCTTGAAGCTGACGTTGCCGACGTTGCCGGTCGTCAGGATGTTCGGATCGCTGCGGAGCGCGAACGACGAGGTGCCCGCCGAGTTGACGAGATTCCAGTCGATGCCGAACTGGAAGGTGTTGGTGAGCGTGACTTCGACGATTTTCGCCTCGATCATCACCTGGCGAAGCACGGACGCTTGGAACTCGTTGAGGAAGGAGTCGACCGCCCGGATCTTCTCCGGCATCGCCGTGACCGTGATCAGGCCGGACATGGGGCTGATCACCAGCGCTGAGCCGTCCTCGAACGAGACGTTCGATGCGCCGGACCCATACAGGCCGTTCGAATTCTGCACACCGGGCACGGTGACCTGATCCGGCGCCGGCCCGCGAGCGAGACCCGCGCGCAGGATGCCGGTGAGCGAGATGCGGATCTCCTGCCACACGTCGGCGACAGACTGGGAGCTCAACACGTCAGCCCCCGACGCGCCCAAGCCGCCGACGCCAGAGGACTGGAGGCTCAACCCCGTCAACGTCCCCGCCTGAAGGCCACCGTTGTTCAGACTGTTGGAGAGACGGCGCTGCACGACGGTGCTCATCGTGCCAACGCGGGAGATGGCGACGTAGTCGAGCTTGAAGTTTCGCGTCTCCATGCGGACGGGAACCACTCGGAGCACCGTGCCCTGGATCTGATACGCGTACCCGTTTCGCGTCACGAGCTCGTGGAGCGCCCCGTCGACGGTCACGTTCTTGAGGCTCGCTTCCGTCGTGCCGCGCACGGCGGGATCGATGCTCACCGACCAACCAAGCTTCGCTCCGAGCTCGGCCACCGCGACCGAGATCGGTGTGCCGGCCGGCACGTCGAGAGTGCTAATGCGTCTTTCGGGCGCCGACGAGAGCGCCGGCGCGTTCGGACCAGTCATACGGGGCAGCATCGGAGCGGCGCCCGGCTCGGGCGAATCGGTCGTCCCGAACTGTCCCGGCGATGGGGCAGCCTGCGGCTCGACGCGCACCGAGGTATGAACCGGCCGTGTGGCCGTGGAGCCGCCGCTCGCGCACGCGAGCACCGTTGCCGACGCGAGCGTCATGCTCGCGCGTGAGACGGCTCGACTTGGGATGGACCTCATCGCTCTCCCTCTTTGACGGCGATCGTATGGGCGGCGCCCTTTTGATCGGTGAGCACTACGCGATCGCGCTGGACGGCGGTGAGCGTTACACCGCCCGGGGCGGCTTCACCGACGCTGATCAGTACACCGTTGATGAGCGCAGCGCGGCGCTCGCCGGCGATGAGTGTGGCCGAGACGTCCCATACCGGGACGTCGACCGTGGGCGCGCTTCGGGACGACCGCGCCGCGAGTCTCACCACCGGGTGCGCGATCCCTTGGTCAAACGGATCTCGCGGCAGCGGCGCGCTCGCGATGGCGAAGGTCTCCGTCGGCGCCGAATCCGACAGCGGCTTCGCGAACGATATCAGCTCCGCCAATTGCGCGCTGGAGTTCTGTGAGCCGCCCGTTGCCGTCGATTCGAAGACGGCGAAGGTCAGGCGGTACTGCGCTGCGGCGCGACCCTTCACTGCTCCAAGTCGCTCGAGCGCGACGGACGGCGGAAGTTGCCGGAGCAGCAAGAGAACGGCCTCGAGGCTGCCGTTGCCGTCGAGCGTCAACGCATAATCGGCGACGGCGATCGTCGTACTCGACGGCGCCGGTCGTTGCGGCGACGTCGCTGAATCGAGCGGCGTGAACCAGACGCGAACGCCCGACACCCCGAGCGCCTCCGCGCGCGCTGCGACCTGCTGCGCAAGCGCGACGCGGTTGTCGCGCGCCGTGGCGACGCCGAGTGAGTCGACGAGCTCGGACAGTCGGCGCTGGTGCTCCGGGGGCGAGGGCACGAACGCCGCACGGAATTGCGCAATCTCCGCGGCCTGCGCGCTCAATCGGGCCGCCTCGCGACGAACGGGCTCCACGGAGCGGCGCATGCGAACGCCGATGGTGGTGAAGGCGAACATCGCGCCAGCCGATGCGGCGATCAACGCCGTCTGAAAGCGGTATTGCAACGCCGCGGCTCGGAGGCGAATCAGAGTCGCGAGCATCAGCCTTTCCTCTCCCACAAGTGGGCGAGCGAGAGCGTCACGAGGAACTCGGCAACGACAGGTCGGTCGGTCCGAAGCGTGGAGTCCGCGGATGACGGGCCGGAGTACTCGAAGCGATCGAGCGCGATCGCGCTGACGCCGGAGCGACCGCGCATGCGCTGGTAGAATGTGTCGAGTGCGCGAACGGCCTGGGCTGCAGTCGCGCCGGTGGCGTCGCCGCTGATCGCAACGGACCAGCCGTCGGCAGCGCGAGCGACGCGAAGGCTGTCGAATCGAACTCCGTCGGGCGTCTCGCGCGCGATCGCCTGGAGGGTCGCGGCGAGCTCCGCCCGTTCGTCGCGCGAGGCGCTGACGAGTTGCAACCGGTGCGCGAGATCGGCCCGCACCGCGGCGATCCTTCGCATCGGCTCTACGACCGGCGCGCTCGAACGAAGCTCGGCACGCAGCGAATCGCGCTCGGCGCGTGCCGAGCCGAGTGACACCAACTGCGTCGCCATCCAGATTCCCGCGATCGCGGCGGCCGCCGCCGCTCCGGCGACAATCGCGTTCGGTCCACGCAGCGCGAGGCGGGCACGTTCGGCGACCGTCGGCGGATGCGGATACAGGTCGAGCGGCGCGGCGCTGCGCGCTTCGAGCGCTGCTCCCATGGCCAGCACGACCGCGGGATTGTTGGAGCCGGGGAACAGCGGCTCGACCGGGATCGACAGGCGCTGCTCGAGCGCCGCGCTAAGGGCGTCGTAGTCGACGCTCGGGGCGGCGAGCAGCATGCGCGTGGCCGTCGCCCCGCGGAACTGCTGGCGGAAATAGACGGCCGCGCGCTCCACCTGATCGAGAATCATCGGGATCGGCGCGCGCTCACCTTCGATCGCGATCGAGGGATCGATCGCAAACTCCAGCCGGCCGTCGATGAAGAACGCCAGGTGAAGCCCGCCCTCGAGACACGCGAGCACCGCGGTGGTCTCGGACGGCGCGCCGGCCGCGACGAACAAGCTGTGAAGCGCCGTCGGCACCACGGCCGCCAACTCGATCTCGATCCGATTCGACCCGAGATCCATTCCCAGCTCGTCGATCGTCTCTCTCGGCGCTCCGGCGATGAGCAATTGCCGCGGCGCGGGCCGACCATCCGCCCGCTCGTCGGTGGCGCTGCCACGCGTGAACCTGAACTCCGGGTCCGCGACGTGAAACACGCGCTCGAGCTCGCGACGAATCACCGGACGGAGAACGTCGTCGGTCGCCGGCGGAAGCGTCATCACGTGATGGAACACGCCGAACTGCTCGATGGCGATCGCGATGCGCGCTCGCGAAATGCCGAGCGCCGAGACGACCTGCGCCATTCGCGTGAGCGCCTGATCGATCGAGGTCGACCGCGCGCGGTCCACCCAGTGGTCGAGCACGCGAAGACCGCCGGATACGGCGCGGTACTCGACGAGGCAGATGCCGTCGTGCGAGAGCAGCACGCCAAAGGTTCTCATGGCGCTCAATGTCGCACCCCGATTCGGCTGTAGATGTTGAGAATCGGGAGGATGATCGCCAGCGCGACGGTGAGGATCACACCGCCGATCAACGCGATCAGCGCGGGCTGCAGCAACGTGATCATTCGGCGCACCGACGCCGGAATCTCGCGGCTGTAGAAGTCTTTGGTGCGCGACAGGGCTTGATCGAGATTCCCCGTCGCTTCGCCGAGCGCGATGGCGCGCAGCACGACGGTTGGAAAGATCGACGATTGCCCGAACGCGGCCGCGATCGACACACCCTGCGTGACCTGGTCGCGCGCATTGGCCACCGCCGCCGCGACGGCCTTGTTGGTGACGATGCGCTCGGTGATCGAGAGCGATAGAACGAGATCGACGCCCGTGCGGTAGAACAGGCTGAGATAGGTCACCACCCGCGCCATGTTCACGTCCCTCACCACCGCGCCGAAGATCGGCAGCCGGAGCATCCAGCGGTCGATCAGCAGCCGGCCGCGCGCCGTACGATACGCCGAGTAGCACAGTGCCACGATCGCGTTGACGGCAACAAGCACGGCGAGCCATTTCGTGCGAACGATCGTCGACGCGAAGAGAATGGCTCGGGTGGGGGCGGGCAGCTCGCCCTGGCCGTTGAGCAGCGGCAGGATTCGCGGGAACACGAATCCGATCAGACCGACGACGAGCAGTCCGACAGCGGCCACGACGACGATCGGGTACGTGGTCGCCTGTCTGAGCTGCGAGCCGATCGTCTCCTGCCAGTCCATGTACTCGACGAGCTGGCGCAACGCGTAGCCGAGCTCTCCGCTCGCTTCACCGGCGCGGATGGTTCCGATGCACAGCTCGGGAAATGCCTTCGGATGCTCAGCCATCGCGGCGGACAAACTCTTGCCCTCGTCGGCGACGGCGAAGCGAATCTCGCCGATGATGGTGCGCAGCCGCTTCGACGACAGCCGGTTGGCGACGTCGTCGAGCGCCGTGAGGATCGGAATGCCGACCTCGAACGAGCCGGCGACGTATTCGAGAAAGGCGAGCACCTCACGGTGCTCGACGCGTCCATCGGTGAGCGTGCGCACTTGCGTCGCGCGCTCGCGGATTTCCGTGCGGATGAGATACGCGCCGTTTTCGCGGAGTCGGTCTTCCAGCGCCGTTTCACTCGGCGCGGCGAGATAGCCTTCTCGCACCGCACCGCTGTCCGTGAGCGCGCTGTACCAAAAATCCGGCACGAATGTCCTCGACCGAGATTGGTCGGAAAAAGCTCAAGCCATTACGCGAAGCACTTCATCCAACGTGGTGAGGCCGGCGCGGACTTTCTGAATGCCGTCATCGAGGAGAGTGGGACGCGCGGCGATTTTGCGGATTTCGTCCGCCGACCGCCTTTCATATATGGCAGAGACGATTTCATCCGTAATCGGCAAAAACTCGAAGAGGCCGATTCGCCCGCGGAACCCTGTGTTGCGGCAGAGGTTGCACCCGGTCGGTTGATAAAGCAGTGAACCTGTGAGCTTGTAGCGTTTTCGGACGACCTCCCGGACGTCCGCGACCTGTTTGCATTCCGAGCAGAGCGTGCGCACCAAACGCTGTGACGCGATGAGCGAAACCGCGGACGCGACGACGAACGGCTCGGCGCCCATGTCGAGCAGTCGTGGAATCGCGCCGGCGGCGGTGGTCGTGTGCAGGGTCGTGAGGACGAGATGGCCCGTAAGTGCTGCGCTCAGCGCGATTTGCACCGTCTCCTGATCGCGCATCTCACCGACGAGGATCACGTCGGGATCGTGCCGAAGCATCGATCGGAGACCCGAGGCGAACGTGAGCCCGGCTCGCACGTTGATCTGCGACTGCCGGATCTTTTCCACTTCGTACTCGACTGGATCCTCCAATGTGATCAGGCACTTGTCGCCGGCGTTGAGCTCGAGCAAAGCCGAGTAAAGCGTGGTCGTTTTGCCGGAGCCGGTCGGACCGGTGACCGGGAGAAGTCCGAACGGTTTGCCGAGCGCCGCGCGGAGCAGCCCGAGGTCTGCCGCGTTGATGCCCAGGCCCTCGAGCTTGAGGTTCACCCGATTCCGGTCGAGCACGCGGAGTACGGTGTCCTCGCCGTGCACGGTGGGGAACGTGGAGACGCGCAGATCGACGAGGCGCCCCTCGACGCGAGTACGGACGCGTCCATCTTGGGGAAGCCGGCCTTCGGCGATGTCGAGGCTCGCCAGGATCTTGATGCGGCTCAGCAGCGAAGGGTGGAGCGCCTTGGGATATGCCGGACCATTCTGAAGGATGCCGTCCACGCGGTAGCGAATCTGGACGATTTCCTCGAGCGGCTCGATATGAACGTCGGTCGCTCCGAGCACTACGCCGCGCCGAATGATGTCGTCGGCGAGCTCGGCGGCGGTCATTCCGTCGTCGGACGTCGCCGCGACTTTGACCGCGGCCGACGGCGTTCCGGCGGTCCAGGTCGAGCGAGCGCGCACTGCCGCGTCGGAGCTTCCCGGTGTGCCGGTGTGCGGCGTCGTGCCGTTGCCGTAGAGCTTCTCGATGAGACGCGCGATCTCGGTCGGATCGGCCGCCGCGACACGGATGTGCTTGCCGCTCGATCGCTCGAGCGAGCGAATCACGCCGACATCAAACGGATTGCCCATCGCGACCAGCAAAGCCTTCGCCTCGAAGCGAAGGGGAACCACGTGCTGGGATTTGGCGACCAGCGGAGGGACGAGGCCCACGACCATCGGGTCGACGACGAGCTCTCGCGGCTCGAGGAACGGAATGTCGGCGTCCTGCGCGAGCGTCTTGAGCAAATCCCGCTCGCTGATGAACCCGAGACCGACCAACGCTTCGCCGATCCGCTCACCGGTGGACGCACCGCGCTTGAGCGCTTCCTCGAGCTGCGCCTTCGTGATCAACCCGGATTCGACGAGCGATTCGCCGAGCCGAACTCTGCGAGACATGGACCTCCGATCCCAGGAACAGCGGCCTATGCTGTTCAGGACGAACCAGCAGGTCCTTCGCTTCTCAACAGCAGATCCTTCGCTTCGCTCAGGATGACGGAGAGGCGCTCAGGATGACGGAGAGGCGCTCAGGATGACGGACGGGCGCGCGGGATGACCGCTACTTCCAGTCGGCGATGAAGAGATTGAGGCCGCCCTCTGGAACCTTCCTGCCCGACGCCCAGACGAGCTTCTTTCCGTCAGGGCTGAACATCGGAAAACCGTCGAATTCCGGATCGTCGGTTATCTGCTCGAGCGCAGTGCCATCCAGATTGACCAGATAGAGCTCGAAGTTCCGGCTGTGCGGGTTCTTGTAGTTCGACGAGAAGATGATCCGCTTGTCGTCGGGCGTGAAAAACGGGCCGAAGTTCGCGCCGCCGAGGTTCGTGATCTGGTGCTGGTTCGAGCCGTCGGCGTTCATGATCCAGAGCTCCATCCGGTTCGGCCGAACGAGCCGCTGCTTGAGCAGGGCCTCGTAGTTCGTGAGCGCCGTGTCGGTCGGGTGCCAGGCGCGATAGACGATCTTCTTGCCGTCGTGCGAGAAGAACGGACCGCCGTCGTAGCCCTTCTGGTGCGTCAGCTGCTTCATGTTCGTGCCGTCGACATTCATGGTGTAGATGTCGAGGTCACCGTCCTTGAGCGACGTGAACACGATGGTCTTTCCGTCCGGCGACAGCGTGCCTTCCGCGGTGTAGACGCCGAAGCTCGTGAGCCGCTTGAGGCCGGAGCCGTCGGGATTGGCGGTGTAGATGTCGTACGGGTCGAGGCCCCACACGTAGCCCTTCGACGGATCCGGCTTTGGCGGGCACGCCGTGTCGGCCGCGTGCGTGGATCCGAAGAAGATCTTCCGGTCGCCGTCGTAGAAGTAGCCGCAGGTCGTCTTGCCGCCGCCGGTCGACACGCGCTTCACGTTCGTGCCGTCGACGTTCATGACGTACTCCTGATCGCACGTGCGGCCGTTGCGCGTGGACTGGAAGATCAGCCGCTTGCCGTCGCTGCTGAAATACGCCTCGGCGTTGTCGCCGCCGTGCGTGAGCTGCTTGATGTTCGCGAGGTGGGGCTCGTTTGGCGCGACGTCGCACGCGACGAAAAGACAACCGCCGCCACGACAGAGGTCGCGGCGGCGGTGATGTGGATGATGTGCATCCCGATAATCTAGGGCTTCTTCGGAGCGCTCGGAATCGACTGCGTGGCGAGCGACTCGCCGGCCGCCGCGAACAGATCGCGCTGCGACGAGCTCTTGTCCATCAACTCGATCGCCTTGCGGAGCGGCGCATCGTACGCCAGATCGCGCCGCTTGGCGGTCGAATCGCCGAACGCGTAGTGCGCCACGTTCTGATCGAGGAAGCGCGTGACGTATCGGTTCGCGCCGTCGTAAAGCTTTCGATCGCTGATGACGCCCTTGGCCTGGAGTCGCGTGTACAACTCGTTCACCCACGCCGGCTGTACGGTGTAGCTCGGCGTCACCGTCTTCGCCAACTCCATGCTGTAGTCGGTGATCACCGTGCGGAAATCCTGACCCTTCGGCGCGATGGCCTTGGTGAACTGCTGCTCCGCCGTCGTGAGCGTGTCGTCCTGCACGATGACGTCGGGCGTGATGCCGCCGCCGCCGTAGACGACGCGGCCGCCGTCGGACTTGAACGCCGGACGCGCCTTCTTGGTCGCGTTCGTCTCGTTCGTGTCCTGCGGCGTTTCGACGAACTGGCCGTTCACGAACTTGCGCGGACGCTGAATCGTGCGGCCGCTCGGCGTGAACCATTTGCCCGTCGTCAGCTTGAGTGCGTAGCCGCCGTCGAGCGGATAGACGCCCTGCACGAGACCCTTGCCGAAGCTCGTCTGTCCAACGACGAGCGCGCGATCGTGATCCTGCAGCGCGCCGGCGACGATCTCCGACGCTGACGCGGTGCGCTCGTCGGTCATGACGATCATCGGAATCGTCGGCGCGAGCGGCGACGATTCCGCGACGTCGACTTCGGGCGCACCTTCGCGCCCGCGAACGGCGAGAATCTGCTGTCCCTGCTTCAGGAAGAGATTCGCGATCTGCTCGCTCTGCTTGAGGATGCCGCCCGGATCGCCGCGCATGTCGAGAATGATTCCGCGCGCGCCCTGCGGCTTGGAACTTCTTGACCGCGGCCGACACGTTGTCGAACGCGTTCTCGTTGAACTGCTGGAGCGGGATGTAGCCGATCTTGTTGCCGTTGCCGAGCGAGATCGTGTACGGAACCGCCGGAATGTGAATCAGCGCGCGGGTGAACGTCGCGTTGATCGGCGACGTAACTCCCGGCCGCGCGAACGTGACGTTCACGCTGCGTGCCCGGCTCGCCGGTGAGCGAGTCGGAGACGTTGTTGATGGTCCAGCCCTGCGTGGACTGCGGGCCGACCTTGATGATCTTGTCGCCTTCGCGAACACCGCCGGCTTCGGCCGGCGTGTTCGGATACACGGTCTCGACGTTGATGAGGTGCGTCTGCGGATCTTCGGCGATGAGCATGCCAAGACCGCCGTAGCGGCCGCCGGTCTTGCTCTCGAACTGCTTCACATCTTTCGGCGTGAACAGCTCGCTGTATGGATCATTCAATTCCTTGACGAGCCCACGCGCGGCCTTCTCGAAGACGTCCGGGGTCGGAATGCGTGTCGACGTATCGCTCGCCGACCAGGGACATGACCTGCTCGAGGAGCAGTCCGCCGCCGCGCGTGTGCGCGGCTCTGAAGCATGAAGCCACCGGCGACCACAGGAACGCACATGGCGCCGATGAGCGCGATCTTTCGAGAGCGAAGCATGCGAAGTCCAGCGTGAGGTTGTACGTGAACGATAACCCGCCCACCGCGCTCCGCGGTGCCGGCGGTCGCTAGGGGGTCTCGGGCGAATCTGGCAAGGACGGGGCCTCGCCACCATGGCGGCCCCAAAGGGACTTCCATGAGAGCGCGACGCCGGACCGGAACCGCTTCTTCGTCAGGCGAAACCCGTCGGGAGAGATGGCAATCGTGAACGGTTCGCCGTCGATCTCGATCTCGCGCCGAATGGTCTTGTCGAGCTTTGTCGCCATTGGCTGTTCTCGAGTAGTACCCTGATGAATCGCGTCAGTTCGTCTGGCGCGTCCCGGGCCGCGGATCTACGCCTGTTTACGACCCAGTAAGTAGTCTACGAACCAGGCTCTCTGCTGTTGACGAACGACGGCCTCTCGAATCACTCCGTGCTCACGCAGCATGTCGTGCGCGGGCTGAAGCACGCGCTGCAGATGGGACGGATAGCGTTGCACGAGAGGCAGTTGCTCGCGGAGACGGTCGAGCGACACCCGCCACGTCAGCGCGCCGCCGGCCCTGGCGACCTCGAGAAGCCGGTATAGCCGCCGCGCGACCGGGGACGGGAGCGAGAGATAGCGGGCCATGCTCAGCTGACGCCGTGTGCCGAGCCGCAAGGTTCTGGCGAACGATCGGCGAGACGACCACTCGCGCTTCGCCGGGCTCCGAAGCGACGACGGCAGGAAACAGAGCCAACTGGTCGCGCTCGGATGCCCGCCGGCGCTCGATCATGACCGAGCTGAGGAAGCGTGAAGCTGAGGTCGGCGACGTCGGCGACCCCGGCGTCGAAATAGCTGCGCTCCGACTGCAGCACCGTGCGCTCGAGCCTGGTCAGCGCACCACGCAGCTGCTCGTAGGTTCGGCCGTCGGCCTGGCGTCCGGTCGACCTGAGAAACGAATGGAGCGTGAACGACACGGCGCCGTCGGACGGTTGTCCCGCCTCGAGATACCGGCGCATCAGCTCGACGTAGACGTCCTGATCGAACGTGCCGGGCAGGCGATCACCCGGACTTGCGAGCACGCGCCAGCGACCGCCCGTGTCCGTGAGATACGAGATCGATGCGTCCTCCGTCGTATCGCTGAGGCGAAAGAGTGGAAACTCTTCCAGCGACCGATCGAGCAGCACGGTTCGAGCGCCGGCGCGGCGCTTTACTGCGACCGTCATGACAGCGGGATCGATCTCGCCCGTGATGGCACTCGCCGCGGGTGAGCAGAGAAACGTGACGACGTCGGCGACCTGCTCGCGTTCGATGTACCGCTCGTTCGGTCCCATCGAGCTCAGATTGGCCGCTGTACGGATGGAGATCGGAGCGAGCGCGTTCGCGCGTACTCCGTTCCTGCGCTCCTCCGCCGCAATGGCGCGCGCCAGCACGGCGACGCCGGTCTTCGCAATCGTGTAGGCCGACATATTCGCGCCGGTGCCGCCAGGGAGCGCGGCCTGTGACGCGAAAAGAACGATCGCGCCGCGCGTGCGGCGCAGCGCCGGCAGGAACGCGCGCGTCGTGAGCAGTGCCGTCGTGAGGTTGATCGACAGCATGCGGTTCAAGACGTCGAGCGTGCTCTCCGCGACGGGGCCGCTCATCGCGAATCCGCCGGCCATGTGTACGAGCGCGTGAATGTCCTGGCCGTGATTCGCTCGAACGTTCCGACCAGTGCGGCGATGTCGTTCGGGTCGGTGAGGTCGCAGCCGTACCCGCGCGCGGCATGCCCATCGCGCTGGAGCTCGGCGGCGCGCGCTTCGACGTTCGCGGCAGTCCGGTCGACGAGCACGAGCGACGCGCCGAGTCTGGCGAACGCCGCCGCAACCGCTTCTCCGACTTGCCCTTTGCCGCCGACACCGGTGAGGAGAACAGTCGAGCCGGAAACCATGCGTGTTGCTGGGAAGACTGTGGACGAACTGAACGGCCTTAAGCATGGCATTTCATGCCCGTCCGCCGCAAACGAGCGACCGAGCTCGTCGTGGCACGGTCCGTGTTATGGGTCGGGGTGACAATGTCTCGGATCGTTCACGTCGGGAAAGTGGTTCTGGCGGTGTGTACCATCGCGCTCGCGCTCATCGGCGTGCTGACGGTCACGCGCGGCACACCGGTCGGGGCAGTGGTGACGCTTGTCACGGAAAGACCCACCCGGGGTCACCGATTCGCTCTTCGAGCGAACGTTCGAGCTCTTCACGGGGACGCACATCTTCGCGGGAAACGTCGTCGACCAGGCGCTCGACGGGGACGGCACCTACCCGCAAACTGTGGGCCGATCTCCGCGCGGCGCAGCGATCGATCACCGTCCAGATGTACTACTCGCTGCCCGGCAAGGTGGCGGACTCGATGGCCGCGATTCTCAAGGAGCGCGCCCGTGCACACGTTCGCGTGCTCTTTCTGATCGACGCGTTCGGCTCGCAACATCTTTCGCGCCAGTGTCTCGCGTCGCTGCGCGACGCGGGCGTCGAAGTCGCGAAGCTGCGATCGCTTCGCTGGTACTCGGTGCACGACGCGAGCGACCGCTCCCACGTGCGTGTCGTCGTCATCGACGGGCGCATCGGATATACGGGCGGGTTCGGGCTCGCCGACTATTGGCTCGGCAACGGACACTCCGACGATCAGTGGCGCGAATCCAACGTTCGGTTCCGGGGTCCGGCGGTGATGCAACTCCAAGCGGCGTTCGCCGCGGCGTGGGCGGAGGCGACCGGAGAGCTGATCACCGGCGCCCTGTTCTTTCCAAAGACCGGCTTCCAGCCGGTCGGAACGACGCACGCCGGCTTGCTGTTCACCGCGCCGACGACCGGCAGCACGCCCGCGGAGCGCTTTCTCGCGCTCACCATCTCCGGCGCCCAGAAGACGCTCTACATCACGAACTCGTACTTCGTGCCGGACGACGACTTTCGCGCATGCTCGAGGTAGCCGTCCAACGCGGCGTGGACGTTCGCGTGCTCACGGTGAGCGCGAAGACCGACGTGAAAACGACGTGGTACGCCGGGCCGCTACCGCTACGAAGAGCTGCTGCTGCGCGGCGTTCGGATCTACGAATACCAACCGACGATGCTGCACTCGAAGACGATCGTCGCCGACGGCGTGTGGAGCACGATCGGGTCGATGAACTTCGACAACCGATCGATGGCGTTCAACAACGAGTCGAATCTCGTGGTGCTCGACCGCGCGTTCGGCGCGCAGATGGATTCGGTCTTTCTCGGCGATCTCCGCTACTCGAAGGAGATCAAGCTCGACGAGTTTCGCCGCCGCTCGCGCTGGTCGAAGCTGATCGAGGCCGGCGCGACGCTGCTGTCGCGCCTTCTGTAAGCTCAGCGGCTCAGCGAATGTCCTCGCGGCCGAGCGCGGCGCGGACAGCCTCGCGCATCGCGACGAGCGCTTCGTCCCGCGCGGCGGGCGAGTTGTCGCGCACGTGCAGCTCGACGCCGTCCGCCACGGTCATGCGGCGCCAGCTGGGCGGCGGTTCATCGTCCACGGCCTCACGCCGTGTCTCGACCGTCGCGCCGAGGGACATGGCGAGCGACGCGGCGACGCGCCGTTCCAGTGCGTCGCCGGTGAACTCCGCCATCTCCTTCTTGATCGCGTCGAGTGTCACCCCTTCACGCTGACGAATCTTGATCGCGAGCAGCTGCAGGAAGTGGCGGTAGTTGTACGTCGCCGACGTCCCGGTTCCATCGGGTCGAGCGAGCAGTCCATTCGCGACATAGAAGCGAATCGACCGGGCGCTCGGTGCGGCGCGCGCGGACGCATTGGTGGGCCGAACGCCGGCCGCATCGACGAGCGCCGTCACGTGCGCGGCGAGGCCGCGCGCGTTCCATGGGGCGTGCCGCGCGTGCGCGCGCAGCAGCGCGATGGGCGACTCAGCCATGCAGCGCCGGCAGCGTGAACGTCAACGCCGCGCCGGCGGCGTCGGCGCGGAGCGCGACGGCGCCGCCGTGATCGGTCAAGATGCGATGCGTCAGGGGCAGTCCGATCCCGGCGTGTCCGGGCTTGCTCGTGACGAGCGGCTCGAACGCGCGAGCCAGCGTATCATCGTCGAGCGAGCGGCCGTCGTTGTGCACGACGGACACCCAGATACCGTCATCCGTGGCAGCGGACCGGATGTCGATGTCGCTCCCCTCGGGCGCAGCTTCGATGGCGTTCGTCAGCGCGCACGACAGCGCTTGCGCGAACTGTTCGGCGTCCAGGTTGCACGTCGCTCGCGGGTCGGCGGGCGTGTGGTGCGCCAGGATCGCTCGTGACTCGAGATCGCCGCGGTGGCGCGCGATGACGGCGGCCCACACATCATCCGGGTTGCCGGGCACGAGCCTGATGGGCCGCGGAACGCCATACTCGAGCAACGCATTGACGTAGGCGTTCAAACGATCTGCTTCGCGGAGAATGCGGCCGATGTTCTTCTCGATGACGGGATCGTCGGTGACTCGATAGCGAAGCAGATGCGCGGCGGAGGCGATCGCGAAGACGGGGTTCCGGAGCTCGCGGGCGAGCGACGCGGCCACGTCCTGCGCCCCCTTCATCCGGTCGCGTAGAACGGTGCGCGGCGAAGGGGGCACAGGTCGCTCGGATCCGAGGTCTGGCTGTGCGCCGGTCATGCTGGATATTACCCGCCGCGTGGGCGCGTGGAAACCGCACAAGGAACGCGGCAGCGAAACGCACGCGTAGTGGCGTTCCGCTGCCGCCGCACATCCAGGCCGTCGCGGCTTTCCGTTTTAACGACGCTTCTTCGCCTTCTTTGCAGCCTTCTTCGGCGGCGCCTTTTTCGCGGATTTCTTCGGGGCCTTTTTCGCGCTCTTCGTTGCGGCTTTCTTTGCGCTCTTCTTCGCCGCCGTTTTCGCCGGCGCTTTCTTTGCGACGGCTTTCTTCGCGACGGGCTTCGCGGCGCTCTTTACCGGCGGGGCGCTCTTTGCCGGCGCAGCGCTCTTTGCCGGCGCAGCGCTCTTCTTCGCGGCGCTCACCGCCTTCGTGGGAGTCTTGTCGGGCGCGGCTAGCGCGGCGCCCGCGAGGGCACCGGCGGCTGCACCAGCCGCCGCGGCCGCCGCACCGGAGCCGGGGGGACGACCAGGACGACCGGGACGTCCGCGACGCGGAGGCGCCTCGAACGGTTCGCCTTCGTCTTCGTCGTCGTCCGCCGCTTCGACCGGCGTCGCTTCCTCTTCGTCTTCGTCGACGTCGTCAGCCGAATCCCAAAGATCGTCGCTGTCGTCCTTGTGAGTCATCCAGCCGCCGTCGTCTTCATCGTCGTCGTCGTACGACGCGCCGCCCCCACCCCCACCGTATCCGAGATCGACGTCGTCATCATCGCGATCAGCGAACCGGTACTCCTCGCGCAACTCGTCACCTCGCGGCATGCCCGCCTCCAGAGAGTTGTGTGATCACCGAGATATCGATCGGCAGACGGCGGTCGCACCGACTGCGCCACGTAACCCGAGCTTGCTGCGCCGCGCGCACCGCGCAGCGACAGTTTTCAATGGGCTTAGTATACTGAGCCGGGCGTTACGTCAAGGAGATGACGCCGCCTCCACGCACAACGTTGGAGTCGTGATCGTGCCACGAGTCATCATTCTCGTTCCCAGCGCGCACCGCACCGCGCACGCCCTGGCGGAAACGGTTGCCGACGGCGCCGCGCGGGTCCGATTTACCGAAGTGGAAGTGCGCGCGGTTTCGAGCGCCACGTCGAGTGCAGCGGCAACCGATTGGCGCCGCCCCAGGGACCTGGAAGGAATCCACGTGCTGTGCGAATCAGACGCGATCGTCGTCACGACGTCGGCCGCGCCAGACGACGATCCGGAGCTTCGTGGCATTCTCGCCGAAGCCGAACGCGATCTGCCGCAGCATGCGTTCGCGAACACGGTCCTCGCCGTCATCGGAGCGAACGAGCCGGAGTGGCTTCCGCTGATCGCGCGACTCGGTGGAATCATCGTCGCGGTTCCCCGCGGCTCGAACGACCCCGACGCACGGGCCGCCGCGCTCGGCGACCGGGTTGCGACCGTGGTGGAGTGGGTGCGTCATGCCCGCTCGCACGAGCACGGACATTCGCACCAGCATTCACACCATCACCACTGACGCGCCGCTAGACAACCATCAATCGACAAACTCTACAGTTACTGTCTTGTCGATGAGCCCAGCGCGGACGCCGCGGTCGAGAAAGAGACGGACGGCCTGACGACCACGGTCGCCGTAGTCGAGCGTCCAGTCGTTCACATACATCCCGACGAAAGTGTCGGCCTTCGATCGATCAAGGCCGCGGGCGAACTGCATTGAATGGTCGAGCGCAGCCGTTCTGTGGTCTAGTCCATATGCGATGCTGTCGTGAAGATGCCGCGAAATCTTACGTGTCATCGCATCGCCCAAATCCTTCCGGATGACATTCCCACCCAGTGGAAGCGGAAGCCCGGTCTCCCCGAACCACCACTCGCCCAAATCCTGAACCAGGTGAAGGCCGTTGTCGGCGTAGGTCAGCTGACCTTCGTGAATCAGCAGGCCCAGGTCGACGTCAGCGCGGACCACGGCGTCCTCGATCTGATCGAACGGCGTCACCACTGGCTCGAAATCGGGCTCGAACAGCCGAAGCGCGAGGTAGGCGCTGGTCAGTTTCCCCGGGATCGCGATTCGCTTGCCGGCGACGTCGGCGCGCGACATCGGCGTTCGGGCAACCAGGCGCGGTCCGTACTTGTCCCCCATGGACGCGCCGTGCGGCAGAAGCGCGTAGCGATCGGATAGGTAGGCGTAGGCATGAATCGAGACCGCGGTCACCTCGAGCTCTCCGCGCATCGCGCGCTGGTTGAGCGTCTCGATGTCCTGCAGCTCGTGCACGTACGTCAGGCCTTCTGTATCGATCTTCCCCGCCGCCAGCGCGTAAAACATGAACGCGTCGTCGGAGTCGGGGCTGTGGGCTACGCGAATCGTCGTCATGGACGCTTGGCCGAGAGGGCGAAGGTGATGTCGTTTTCGTGGGTGATGTACTCCGGAACCTGCTTCGCGCGCTCGCTTGGCGCGGCGGCAAGGAACCGATCGTGGTATGAGCGTTCCGCGGCAGCATCCTTTCGCATGTGGGCCGCGTTCTCGGCGAGAATCAGCCCCAGCAGGTGCGTCGGCTGCTTCGCGAGAATCGTGTCGGCCTCCGCTCGAGCCAGCGCCTCGTTCCCAGACACGGCGGCAATTCGACCGAGATCATAGCGCGCGTCGAGGTCGAGGCTGTCGAGCTGCTGATAGGCCATGATCGCCATGGGCGCGAACAGCGCGACGGAATCCGCGCGGCCATGCTCGTGCGCCATCATGACGCGATCGAAGAGCCGAATGGCGCGCTCGGCCGGGGACATGTTGCTGATGTCGGGCGGCCGAGCACCGCCCGCGGCGAATGGTGCCGCCGACGAATCGGCCGGACCCGTCGCCGATGCGTCGCTCGAGGCACGGCCGAATCGTTGGCCAGCGACGAGCGCGACGAGCGCGACGAGGGCAATCGCTGCCACGCTCCACGGCAGTGCGCTGGAGAACCCACGCTGATCGGTCGCGCCTGCACCTGCCGCAGTCACCGACGCGCCAGCCGGCGTGCCAGCCGGCGTGCCGCAGCGGTGACAGAACTTCGCGCCTGGCGTGAGCGGAGCGGCGCATGAGGCGCACACCGAGCCGGCGAACGGCGCTCCGCAGTTGGAGCAGAACTTTCCGGTCGATTCCGCGCCGCATGCCGAGCATTTTTGCGGCGCGTCGGCGGCGGATGGAGAAGAAGCCATGCAGGTAAGCTACAAGCCTGTCTCGCCGCCGTCTTGGTGCGGCGAGGACGTGTGGCGAGGCGTGCCGCGCCGCGCTTTACAACTGCGCCGGACGCGCCTTAGCGTTCAGTCGATCAAATCCCCTTCGAGGCCCTTCTGCCGACGCGCTCGCGCTCCATTACGCCCGACACGAGTGGCGCATCGAAACAGGACATTCTCGAGCTGACCGAGAAGCTCAACGTCCGGTTCATGCGCCTGCAGTTCACGGACATTCTCGGCATCAACAAGAACGTCGAGATCCCGTCGTCGCAGTTCGAGAAGGCGCTCGCGGGCGACATCATGTTCGACGGCTCGTCGATCGAAGGGTTCGTGCGGATCGAGGAGTCGGACATGCTGCTCACGCCGGACCTCGACACGTTCCTCGTGTATCCCTGGGGCGACGCCGACAACCGGATCTGCCGGCTGATCTGCGACATTTACACGCCATCGGGCGAACCTTTTCCTGGCGACCCGCGCGGCACGCTCAAGGCCGTGCTCGCGAAAGCGAAGGCGATGGGCTTCACGATGAATGCGGGGATGGAGGCGGAGTTCTTCCTCTTCAAGCCCGATGCGAGCGGCGCGGCGAGCACGGAGACGCACGACGTCGGGGGCTACTTCGATCTCGCGCCGGCCGATCTCGGCGAGGATGCGCGACGCGCGATGGTCGACACGCTCGAGCGCATGGGCTTCGAGGTCGAAGCGGCGCACCACGAAGTCGCCCATGGCCAACACGAGATCGACTTTCGCTACGCGGACGCGCTCAAGACCGCGGACAACATCGCGACGTTCCGCTTCGTGGTGAAGCACGTCGCGACACAGTTCGGACTGCTCGCGTCGTTCATGCCGAAACCGATCTTCGGGCAGAACGGCAGCGGCATGCACACGCACCAGTCGCTGTTCAAAGGAAAAGAAAACGCGTTCTGGGATGCGAAAGCCGAGTGGGAGCTGTCGAGAACGGCGCTTCATTATATCGGCGGGCTGCTTCGACATGCGCGCGGCATGTGCGCGATCACCAATCCGCTCGTGAACTCGTACAAGCGGTTGGTGCCGGGCTACGAAGCGCCGGTGAACGTCGCGTGGTCGATGCGCAATCGCTCACCGCTCATTCGCGTGCCCGATCGCCGCGGACTCGGGACGCGGCTGGAGCTGCGCTCGCCCGATCCGGCGGCGAATCCGTATCTCGCGCTGTCGGTGATGCTCGCCGCGGGACTCGACGGCATCGAGACGCACGCGGACTATCGCGAGCCAGTGAACGAGAACATCTGGGAGATGAGCTTTCGCGAAAAGCGCAGGCTCCGCATCGACGACCTGCCGCACGATCTCAACGAGGCGCTCGACGAGCTGGAGAAGGACGACACCATCACCGGGGCACTCGGCAAGCACATCGCGTCGCACTTCGTCGAAGCGAAGCGGCAGGAGTGGCGCGACTACATCACCCAGGTGAGCGACTGGGAGCTCGAGAGTTATTTGGCGAAGTACTGAGCGGCGAGCGGCGAACGGCGGGCTTCTCATGGGCTGGCGCGCGATGTAGCCATCTGGTGCCGCGCCCGGACTCGCGCGAGCTTTCGGCATGATTCGAGTTCGACCCGCAGCGCGTGGCGACGCGGACGCACTCGCCCGCCTGTGTACGCAGATGGGCTACCCCGCACAGCCGGCGGACATGCCGGCGCGAGTCGGCCGACTCGAGAGCGACCCGCGCGCAAGCGCTCTCGTCGCCGTCGACGATGCTGGCGTCGTGGGACTGATCACGACGCACTTGCGCGACACGATGAACCACGCGGCCCCGCTTGCGCAGATCACGCTGCTCGTCGTGGACGAAGCTCGACGCGGCTCAGGCATCGGCCGAGTGCTCGTCACCGCCGCCGAACACTGGGCGCGCGAGTGTGGATGCAAGCGGATCGTCGTCACGACGGCATTGCAGCGCGCCGAGGCGCACGAGTTCTACGAGCGCCTCGACTACGCGCACACCGGCCGTCGCTACGGCAAGGACTTCGTTCCTGGAGGCCACTGAGCATGCGCCGCGCCTCGAGCACACTGTGTCGCGCGATTGCGATCGTGGCCCTGACGGTCGTTGCGGTCGCCGCCGGCCAATCACCGAGACGCGTCGCGGCCACGCCGGCGCCGATCTTCGATGTGTACGCCGTGCGCTATGGGTCGATCCCGTTTCGCGTCTCGGGTCTGATCGCGGGAGCGGACACGAGCCGCCGCATCGACATCGCGATGATGGTGTGGCTGCTCAAAGGGCCGGACAACCGCAACGTCCTCGTCGATGCGGGGTTTCATCGTCGCCGATCTCGTGACGCGCTGGAAGCCGGCGGACTACTCGACGCCCGCCGAGGCGGTCGCGCGCGCGGGCGTCAAAGCCGGACGAGGTCACCGACGTCATCATCTCGCACGTGCACTGGGACCATCTCGACGGCATCGATCTGTTCCCGAAGGCGCGCGTCTGGATTCAGCGCGATGAGTTCCTGCACCATCTGGATAGCGCCGGCACGGTGAAGGATCGCGCGATCGACGCCGCGGACGCCAAGGTGCTCGCCGCGATCGCGCGCGAAGGGCGCGTCATGCTCGTCGATGGCGACGCCCAGGAGATCATTCCCGGGATCACGGTCTATACCGGCGGCAAGCACACGTTCGCGTCGCAGTTCGCGACGGTGAAGACGAGCGTGGGAACGGTCGTCATCGCGTCGGACAACATGTACCTGTACGAGAACCTCGCGAAGCATCTGCCCATCGCCCAGACGCTCGACGCGGCGTCGAATCTGCGCGCGCAGGAGCGCATGGTGACGCTGGCGTCGGATCCGCGGCTCATCGTCCCCGGCCACGATCCCGAGGTGTTCGCGCGGTTTCCGTCGCCGGGGAACGGGATTGCGCAGATTCGCTGATGGAGCTGCGGATCTCTCGCTGTTTGGGGGTGATGGGCTGACCGCCTAGTCGCGCGGCTTTCGCCGTCGCCGCCGCGGCGCGGCCGCCGTGGAACAGGCCGTACGCGCTGTTCAAGCAGCGCGACGTGCGAGAACCCTTGGGGGAAGTTGCCGACCTGGCGCTCGAGGCGTTGGTCGTACTCCTCCGACAGCAACCCGACGTCGTTCCGAAGCGAGAGCAGGCGGTCGAACATCTGCCGCGCCTCGTCGTACCGGCCCATGAGCGCATAGTTGTCGGCGAGCCAGAAGCTGCACGCCAGAAACGCGCCTTCGCCAGGCGGCAAGCCGTCATCCGTGGCCGCGCTGTCGTATCGGAGCACGAGTCCATCGACCAGGAGGTGCTTCTCGATCGCCTTGACGGTGCCGATCACTCGTGGATCGGACGCGGGCAGAAATCCAACGATCGGAATGGCGAGCGTCCCGGCGTCGATCAGCTTCGAGCCATACGCCTGGACAAACGCGCCAACCTCGGCGTTGTAGGCATACGTACAAACGTCGGAGTGGATGCGATCGCGGAGCGCCCGCCACTCCTCGGCCGGACCGGAGAGGTTGAACATCTCCATGCTTTTCACCGCGCGATCGGCGGCGACCCAGGCCATGACCTTGGAATGGGTGAAGTGCTGCGCCCGGCCGCGGGTTTCCCAGATTCCTTGATCGGGCTTCGTCCAAATCGTCTCGAGGTGCGCCATGAGCGCCTGCTGGAGATGCCAGGTCTCGTGGCTGGCGTGGATGCCCGCCGATCCGCGCCTGATGCAATGCGTCCATGACTTCGCCGAAAACATCCAGCTGCAACTGTTCGTGCGCGGCGTTGCCGATGCGAACGGGACGAGAGTTCTCATATCCGGGGAGCCATGGGACTTCCCATTCCCACAAAAATCGCTCGCCGCTCAGTCCGTACATGATCTGCACTTGCGACGGACTGCCCGCCGCGGCACGCACGAGCCAGTCGCGCCACTCTTCCGCCTCGCGATAGTAGCCGCCATGCATCAGCGCGAGGAGGGTGATCGTCGCGTCGCGCAACCAGCAGTAGCGATAATCCCAATTGCGGATGCCGCCGACTTGCTCAGGCAGCGACGTCGTCGGCGCGGCGACGATGCCGCCGGTCGACTTGTATGTCAGCGCCTTGAGCGTCAGCAGCGAGCGCATCACGGGGTCGCGCCACTCGCCCTTGTAGCTGCACTGCGCGGCCCAATTCCTCCAGAACTGTTCTGTTGCCGCGAGCGCCGCGTTCGGATCCGCGGACTTCGGCGGCGCGAGGTTCGACGGTCCCCACGAAATGACGAAGTTGACCTGCTCACCGACGGCCACCGTGAAGTCGCCGACCGTAGTGCGACCGACGCCGTGCAGCTCGACGTCCGACCGGATGATCATCATGTCCGGGCCGGCGATCGCGCGGAGACGGCCGTCGTCCATGCGGCTCACCCACGGAACAACATTGCCGTATGCGAAGCGAAGAATGATCTCGGTCTTCATGTCCACACGGCCGCGCAGTCCGGTCACGATACGCACGAGGTCGGATTGGCCGTCGTGAATCGGCATGAAATCCGTGATCCGGACGGCTCCCTCGCTCGTCTCGAAGTCCGTCTCGAGAATCATCGTTTCGCCACGATATCGCCGAGTGACGCGAGGGTCGGGCGCCGTGGGCGCGATCAGCCAGCGGCCGTTGGCCGGTGTGCCGAGCAGCGCGGCGAAGCACGCACCGGAATCGAAGCGCGGCCAGCACAGCCAGTCGATCGACCCGGATCGCGAGACGAGCGCGGCGCTCTCGCAATCGCCAAGCATCGCGTAATCTTCGATGCGCGACGATGGCGCCGGCGGGAACGGTGCTGTTGCGTGCGTCTCAGACATTGGTCCTCAGGGCTAACGCAGAAACCGCACCCGCAGCCGCCACATCCGTGGAGACTTCAATCGCCGAGTTCAGTCGTTCAGACAGCGATCTGTGCGTGGCGGTCGTCATGGGCGTGGCCGCGTCCGGAAAATCCACTGTGGGCAGCGCGCTTGCGCAAGCGCTCGGTTGGACTTTCTACGACGGCGACGATTTCCACTCCGCCGCCAACAAGGCCAAGATGGCGAGCGGAGCTCCGCTCACCGACGAAGATCGCGCGCCCTGGCTGGCGACGCTGAGCGCACTGGTGGGTGAGGTCATTCGACAGGACGCCCACGCAGTGCTCGCCTGCTCGGCCTTGAAGGCGTCTTACCGCGACGCAATCGTTCCCGATGGTGCGCCTCCGGGGGCGGTCCGTTTCGTCTTCCTCGACGTTCCGCGCGCCGCGCTGGAGGAAAGGCTCATGCACCGGAAACACTTCTTCCCGGCATCGCTTCTCGACAGTCAATTGGACACGTTGGAGCCTCCGCGCGACGCCGTGACGGTGGACGGCACATGCCCCATTCCAGAGATCGTGGCCACCGTCCGCAACGCGTTGCGCATATAGTCATCGCGAACAGAGCAGTCACTCCATGAACCCACGATTCTTTCGTACGGCCGCTTCGTTCCATTCGTGGCTCGAGAAGTACCATGTGAGTCGCGACGAGCTTCTGCTGGGCTTCTACAAGAAGGCGTCCGGCAAGCCGTGCATCACGTACCAGGAAGCGCTCGACGAAGCGCTGGCGTTTGGGTGGATCGACGGCATTCGCCGGCGCGTGGACGACGCGAGTTACACGATTCGGTTCACGCCTCGCCGGCCGACGAGCATCTGGAGCGTCGTCAACATCAAGCGCGTCGGGGAACTGACGGCGGCGGGACGTATGCAACCTGCGGGGTTAGCGGCGTACGACAAACGCGACCCGAAGCGCTCGGCGATCTACTCCTACGAACGTGCCCTCGCTCGCGAGATGCTGCTCGACGCCGACGCACTCGCGTCGATCAAGAGCGACAAGAAAGCCTGGGCGTTTTTCGACGCCCAGGCCCCGTGGTACAAGCGGACGTGTTCGCATTGGGTCGTGAACGCCAAGCGCGCTGAGACGCGCGCGAAGCGTCTCGCAACGCTGATCGAGTGCTCGCGGCACGGCAAGCGGATTCCGCCGCTGAGTTACTAGAGTCGTCATCCTTCGCCTCGCTCAGGATGATAAAGACCGTGATCGGCACGGGCGGTTTCCATCCCGTCGCCGCAAGGCGCGCGTGACGTCGAGCTTGTCGACATTCTCGACGAGCTTGCCGTTCTGGGCGGCAACGGCCGCCGGACACCACCGGCAAGGAATTGAAAGCGATATGAAAAGGAAACGAGCACGCCGGCAAGGGTTATTACTATCGTGTTGCCGCGCGCACCCGGCATCTCAATACTTCTCTGCGGCGGCCAACCCACCTTCGTTCAGCCTCTCACTATGACGACCCGACGTCTCTCGATCATCCTCGGTCTCCTCTGTGCCGCGCCGTTGGGCGCACAGAACGCGAAGCCGTCAACGCAAGCCGCGCCGGCACCCTCGGCGCCGCTGCCGACCGATCCGAAGGTCCGAATCGGGACGCTGCCAAACGGGCTCAAGTACTACGTGCGCGTGAACAAGAAGCCGGAGAACCGCGCGGAGCTCCGCCTCGTCGTGAACGCGGGCTCGGTGCTCGAGAACGACGAGCAGCTGGGCCTCGCGCACTTCGTGGAGCACACCGCGTTCAACGGCACCACGCACTTCGCGAAGAACGACCTGATCAAATACCTCCAGTCGATCGGCGTGCGGTTCGGCGCGGATCTCAACGCCTACACCGGCTTCGACGAGACGGTGTACATCCTCCCCGTTCCGACCGACACGGCGCGGATCGTGGAGCAGGCGTTCACGATTCTCGAGGACTGGGCGCGCGGCCAGGTGTTCGACTCCGCCGAGGTGACGAACGAGCGCGGCGTCGTTCGCGAAGAGTGGCGGCTCGGCAAGGGCGCCGGCGATCGGATGTTGCACCAGTGGCTGCCGACGGCCCTCAAGGGTTCGATCTACGCCGACCGCCTGCCGATCGGCAACGACGCCAGCATCATGTCGGCGACGCCGGCGCGGTTGAGATCCTTTTACTCGAAGTGGTACCGGCCCGACCTTCAGGCGGTCGTTGCGGTCGGCGATTTCGATCCGGCAGTGATCGAAGCGCAGATCAAGAAGCACTTCGGCGGCATTCCGCGCGCGACGAACCCGGCGCCGCGTCCGAATCCAAAGGTGCCTTCGAACAAGGCGCCGCTCATCGGGATCGGGCATGACAAGGAAGCGACGGGCTCGGACGTCGAGCTGATCTTCAAGCTGCCGGTGGAAAGGACGCGCACGGTCGGCGACTACCGCCGCGACCTCATGGCGCGCATGTACCTCGGCATGCTCAACACGCGCCTCGACGAGATGGCGCAAAAGGCCGACGCACCGTTCCTCGGCGCGGGCGCGTCGAAGGGATCGTTCATCGGCCGGTCGACCGACGCCTTCACGCTCGGCGCGAACGTCAAGGATGGCGGCATCGACCGCGGACTCGAGGCGCTCCTGGTCGAGGCCAAACGCGTCGACCAGTTCGGGTTTCTCCAGTCCGAGCTCGACCGCCAGAAGGAGAGCATGCTGCGCGGCTACGAGCGTGCGTACGCCGAGCGAGAGAAGACACAATCGGCGTCGTTCGTCGGCGAGTACGTCAACAACTATCTGACCGGCGAGGCGATTCCCGGCATCGAGTACGAGTACACGCTCGTCCAGCAACTCATCCCGACGATCAGCCTGGCCGACGTGAACAAGCTTGGCAGCGCGTGGATCACCGACACGAATCGCGTGATCATCGCGCAGACGCCGGAGAAGGACGGCGTCAAGATTCCGACGCAGAGCGAGCTGCTTGGCGTGTTCGAGCAGGCCAACACGGTGCCGGTCACCGCGTACACGGAGAACCTCTCGAGCGCCGCGCTCGTGCCGACGCCGCCGATGGCGGGGACGGTCGTGAGCGGGCGACAGATTCCAGGCGTCAACGTCACCGAGTGGACGCTGTCGAACGGCGTCAAGGTTTTGGTGAAGCCGACGGACTTCAAGGCGGACGAAGTGTTGTTCAGCGCGAGCAGCGCGGGCGGAACGTCGTTGGCGGCGGACGCGGACTTCATGTCGGCCAGCATGGCGTCCGACATCATGAGCATCAGCGGCGTGGGCCAGTTCAGCCGCGTGGATCTTCAGAAGAAGTTGACGGGCAAGGTCGCCGCGTCCGGCGCCGCGATCGGCGCGACGAGCGAATCGATGGGCGGGCACGCGTCGCCGAAGGATCTCGAGACGATGTTTCAGCTCATCTATCTCGACTTCACCGCGCCGCGCCTGGACACGGCGGCCTATCAGGCGCTCAAAGCCCAGGCCGATCAGTACATCGCCAACCGCGGCTCCGATCCCGACGAAGTGTTCAGCGACACCGTCGGCGTGACGATGACGCAGCACAACTTCCGCTCGCGTCCGATGACCGCGGCGGTGTTTTCCGAGGTGAATCCGGAGAAATCGCTGGCGTTTTACAAGGAGCGCTTCGCCGACGCGAGCGGGTTCACGTTCGTGTTCGTCGGCAACGTCGACACGCTGACGCTGAAGCCGCTCGTCGAGCGGTACATCGCCTCGTTGCCGTCGACGAGCAAGAAGGAAACGTTCCGCGACAACGGCGGCACGCCGCCCAAGGGCGTCGTCGAGCGCGTCGTGCACAAGGGCGTCGAGCCCAAGGCAAACACGGTGATCGACTTCACCGGCGCCTGCCAGTACGCGCCGGACACGCGCTTTGCGCTGCGGGCGCTCATCGAGCTCTTCCAGATCAAGCTGAACGAGACGCTGCGCGAGCAGCTCGGCGGCGCCTACAGCCCGAACGCCAGCGGCGGTTGCTCGCGCGTTCCACGGCAGGCGTACTCGATCACGGTACAGTTCAACTCGGCGCCAGACAACGTCGAGAAGTTGACGAAGAGCGTCTTCGCGGTGATCGACACGCTGAAGACCCAGCCGCCCAGCGCCGCGGACGTCAACAAGGTGAAGGAGGCGCTGACGCGCGCGCGCGAGGTCAGCCTGAAGCAGAACGCTTTCTGGGTCGGCAACTTGTTGTCGTGGACGCAAGCCGGTGAAGACGTCACGGGCTTGCTCGAACCCCAGGACGCCATGATTCGGAATCTCACGGCGGCGCAGATCCAGGAAGCCGCGAAGAAGTACTTCGACATCAACAACTATGCGCGGTTCATCCTGTTGCCGGAGACCAAGACGACCCCGTGAACAGACGGCTGTACGCCGGCAATCCCCTGGGCCAGATTGAGCACATGCGTATTCCGATGATGGCGCTCCTCTGCGCGCGCAGATGCGCGCAGACGCTCGCGGCGCAGATTCCCGAGCGAGAGTTCGCCGCGCGCCGCGACTCGCTCGCCAAGCGAATCGACAGCGGCGTCGTGATCGCGTTCGGCGGCCGGACACCGATCACCGATTTTGGCCCGTTCCACCAGCTGCCGGCGTTCCACTACCTGACGAACTTCGACGAACCCGACGCGGCGTTCGTGATGGTCGTGCACCATGGTGCCGGCGCGGCGACGCTCTTCGTCACACCGGCCGATCCGCGGCGGGCGTTCTACTACGGATGGCGGCCCGATTCGGCGGACGTTCGCAAGATCCACAGCGTCGGCGGCCGCTCGTTCACCGCGCTCCACGGCGTCCTCGACTCGCTCGCGGCCACCGGACTTCCGTTCTATGCGCTCGACGATTTCGAAGACGCCGACTTCGCGCGCGCGGATTCGCTGACGCGCGGCCGGGAGTTCGTTCGCGCCGTTGCCGCCAAACACGCCGGGCTCATCGTGCGCGACGCGCACCCGATGGTCGATCAACTGCGCGCGAAGAAAAGCCCGGCCGAGATCGCGCTACTCAAGAAGGCCGCCGAGATCAGCTCGGAGGGACATCGTGCGGCCATGACCGCGCCGGTTCCGCAGCACGAATATGAGCTGCAGGCGGCGCTCGAATACACGTTCACGCGTCTTGGCGCCACGCGCCCCGCCTATGGCTCCATCGTCGGCTCGGGGCAGAACGGCACGCAGCTTCATTACATGAAGGACCGTGGCGCCACCAAGCCGGGTGACGTCGTCGTGATCGACGCCGCGGCGGAATACGAGGGGTACGCGGCCGACATCACGCGCACGATTCCCGTGAGCGGCACGTTCTCGCCGGAGCAGAAGAAGATCTATCAGATCGTTCGCGACGCGCAGGCGGCGGCCGAGCGGAACTCGAAGCCGGGGATGCGCGCGTCGGTCGCGCAGGATTCGTCGGTCGTGGTGCGCACCAAGGGTCTTGCCGCCCTCGGGCTCGTCGAGAGCGAAGACGCGACGTTCGATCCGCCGTGGCAGGCGAACTGCGAGCGGCAGCCTGCGTCGTGCAAGCAAGCGATGTTCTGGATGATTCACGGGATCAGCCACGGGCTGGGCCTGGCGGTGCACGACCCCGCGCAGTTCTCGCTGCCCGGTGACGGCGTGTACAAGCCCGGCGATGTCTTCACGATCGAGCCTGGGATCTACATCAGCACGCGCATGCTCGACGCGTTGCCCGACACGCCGAAGAACCGCGCGTTCATCGCGAAGGTGAAGCCGATGGTCGCGAAGTACGAGAACACCGGCGTGCGCATCGAAGACGACTACGTGATCACGGAAACAGGCCTCGAGCGCATCAGCACGGCGCCGCGCGAGATCGCGGAGATCGAAGCGCTGATGAAGAGGCGCCAGCGCGCGGTGGTGCCGTGATGCATGGAGAAGCATCGCAGTGCCCGCGTTGGCACGGTTGACATCTTAAGGTGCCCTCGGGATCTGCTTGATCGCGGCCGCCTTCTCGACCAAACGACGCAGCTCCTGGATCGGCTCCGGATTGTCGTCCACCTGAAGGCGGAGCACCGTGTCGTTGTGCAGCCACACGCCGGCGTCCTTTTTCACGATGACCAGAGCTGCGGACTGTTTGCCGCGTTTGTCGCCGCCCGCTGACTGTCCGCCCTCGAGCGCGGCGACAAGGCGATACGCGAGGTGGCCCGGTGTGCGCTCGAAGCGCGCGACCATGCTGTCGACGACCGGCGCCCCCGCGAGAATGTTTCCCTGCGCGGTGCAATGTGCGGGGGCGTTGCATGCCTTGTTGCCAGCCCACTCCGTCGCCTTAGGTCCCGTGTAGGCGTAGACGTTGCCCTTGGCGTCGATCACCGCGAACTGTCGGCCCTCCTTCGGCCAATCCTTCCTGGTGTCCGGGTCGCTCTCCCAGATCGATTTGACGACCTGCTCTGGCGTGAGGCCTTGCTCGAGCAGCTTGATTGCGCGCGGTCCGTAGCCGACGTCGACGATCGCTTGCGTCGCGGCCGCGCCCACGCCGGCCTCGGCCCACAGCACACCGTTGCCGACCGAGAACACGCGCGATTGCACGGCGGCACCGATCTCGCCCGTCGCCGGATCGAAGCCGAGGATCGAGAAGGTACCGGTGCCGGGGACGCCGGCACTGTCGGCTCGGGGCGGTTGGCGCGAAGCTTGTCCGAACAACGGAGTCGCAGCGAACGCGAGGGCGATGATGGCGCGAGCGGTTACGAACACACGTGCTCCTGGTCGAGACCGGTCCGGGTGAGACTATGATGCTCCTGATCGTGCGACATGGCGTCGCGGAGGACAAGGAGGAGTTCGCGAAGACCGGACAGTCGGACGACGAACGCCCGCTGACGGACAAGGGACGCAAAAAAATGAAGCGAGCCGCTCGCGGACTGCATGTGATCGTGCCCGAAATCGCGCTTCTCGCAACGAGCCCGCTCGTGCGCGCGAAGGAGACGGCCGAGATCGTCGCGTCGGAGTACGATCGCCAGGTGGACGCCGTCACCGCAGCACTCCGCCCGGACTCGGCGTTCGATGCGTTCGTGCGTTGGGTGAAGCCGGACCGCGAGCAAGCCGTGGTTTGCGTCGTGGGACATGAGCCACACTTGAGCGGCCTCGCGACCTGGCTCATGTCGGGCAGCGAGACGTCGCACATCGAGCTCGGCAAAGGCGGCGTCTGCCTTCTGTCGTTCGACGGCGCGCCCAAGAAAGGCGCCGCGACGCTCCTGTGCTTGCTCACGTCAAAACAGCTTGGCACGATCGGCGAGTCCATGTAATCCTCGCGCGGGATGACAACTCAAGGTCGAACCACCTGATCTCCGAGCGGACGGTAATTGACGTCGAGTGCCTGAAGCCGAGGCAAATGCCGCGCGAGGCGCGCGGAAAAATCCGCGAAGTCACGGAGCGCCGGCGGCGTCCAGAGCACTTCGGCCAGCGCCGCCTCGCGCGGAAACGCCATGTACTCGACGTCCTTCGGGCCTCCGATGTACTCGGTCCACACCTGTCCCTGCGCGCCGAGGATGTGTTTGGCGAACTGCGGCTCGAGGTCGGCTGGCACGGGGTTGTACGCGTAGACGGTGTCGAGCGGCAGGAAGCCGCCGATCGCCGAGCGGTTCGGTCGCCGTGTTTCGCGACTGATAGTGATCGAAGTACGTGTGGTCGCCGGGCGCCATGACGACATCGTGATCGGCACGCGCGGCGGCGATCCCGCCCTGCGTTCCGCGCCACGACATCACGGCCGCATTCGGGGCGAGGCCGCCCTCGAGAATCTCGTCCCACCCGATCAGCCGCCGGCCGTGCGCCGTGAGAAACTTGTCCATCTGCGTGATGAACCAGCTCTGTAGCTCGTTCTCGGCGCGGACGTCGCGCGGGTTGGCGGAATCGCTCGGGGTAATCCCGAGAGAGCGGATTCTGGCCTGTGCTCTCGGGCTTGCCTTCCATTCGGGCTTGATCGCTTCGTCTCCGCCGACGTGAATGAACTCGCCGGGGAAGAGCGCCATCACCTCCGTGAGCACGTCCTGCATGAACGCGATCGTCGTGTCGGACGGATTGAGGATGTGTGGCGTGACGCCCCACTGATCCCACACACGCACGGTGTCGCCGAAGTTGCCGAGGCTCGGATACGCGGCGATGGCGGCCTGTGAGTGGCCTGGCATCTCGATCTCGGGCACGATGCGAACGAACCGCTCACGTGCATAGGCGACGATCTCGCGCACGTCGTCCTGCGTGTAGAAGCCGCCGTGCGGCTTGTCGTCGTAGACGTTGTGCGTCGTGTCGCGCCCCGGCGAATGCCCGACGAGGGTCTGCGATCGCCACGCCCCCACCGCGGTCAACCGCGGATACTTCTTGATCTCGAGTCGCCAGCCCTGATCGTCGGTCAGGTGCCAGTGAAACGTGTTCATTTTGTGCAGCGCGAGAAGGTCGATGTACTTCTTCACGAACTCCTTCGGCATGAAGTGGCGCGAGACGTCGAGGTGCATGCCGCGCCAGGAGAACTGCGGGCCGGTCGACGATCGTGACCGCGGGCATCGTCCACGCGACGCCGGAGACCGGCGCGTCGCGAAAGATTGCGGCGGGCAGCAGTTGGCGAATGGATTGCACCGCGTAAAACGCGCCGGCGGGCGCCGCCGAGGTGATCGTTACGACGCCCGGTTTCACGACGAGGCGATATCCCTCAGGCCCGAAGGACGTGTCGCGAGCCGGTGCGCGCTGAAAGACGATGCGATTGCCGCTCGTGGCCTTCGTGAATCGAACGGGCACGTCGAACCCGGTCGCCGGCGCCAGATCGCGCGACAGCCGGCGTGCGGCGAGCGAATCGGCGCGGTCGGCGACGATGATCGTCTGCGGCGACAGCCGGAACTCGCCCCTCGCGGGCACGACCGACGACGGACGGGGGATGATTGCGATCTCGTCGGATTGAGCCGCGAGGCGGCTGGCGCCTGCGGCGAGGACGAGCGGCAGGAAAAGGCGTCGCATGGCCGAGAACATAGAGCCCGAGCGGCCGGCGCGACACGCCGGAGGATTGCAGATCCCTCGCCTGCGCACGGCTTCGGCGTCGCCAAGCGCGATCGAGCGGATCAGCAAGAGCGTGTTCAGCGAGCTGTGCGGCGCGACGGCGGCGTTCGTGCCAGTGCGCCGGGCGACGCGCGTCGATCCGATCGTCGCGCTGCGGAGCGACTCGTAGTCGGCACGTAGCGCTCACGCGGGCGATCTCGCATGTTACGCGAGATCATTCGCGTGACGGGACATGTCGCACGACCGACGAGCATTTCTTTCCACCCTCGGCGCCGCGGCGGTGAGCCTGGCGTATGGATGCACGCCGTTCGGCGCGCGTCCAACGTCCGCGGCTCGCCCGCAGCGAACTCGCCTCGGCATCCAACTGTACACGCTTCGAGGTCCGGCGAGCGCGAATCTGGCCGGCACGCTGGCGCAGGTGGCGGCGATCGGGTACACGGAGGTCGAGCTCGCGGGCTTCTACAATCACCCGGCCGCGGAGGTTCGCACGCTGCTGGATCAATACGGCCTCCGCGCGCCGTCGGCGCACATCGACATCGTTCAGATCGAAGGAGGGGCCGCGGAAGCGACGTTCCGCGACGCGAAGACGATCGGTCTCGAGTGGATCACCGTGCCGTCGCTGCCGCGCGGCCGGCGCGATACTGTCGACGACTGGAAGGTCGTCGCGAAGCAATTCAACGTCGTGGCAGCCGAAGCTCGCGAACGCGGCTTTCGGTTCGCGTACCACAATCACAATGCGGAATTCCGGAAGATCGGCACCGCGGTGCCGCTCGAGGTGCTCCTCGCGGAGACCGATCCCAACCTCGTTTCGTTCGAGATGGATGTCTATTGGGTGGTGAACGGCGGCGGCGATCCGCTGGATTTGCTCGCTCGATATCCGGGTCGCTTCAAAATGCTCCACCTCAAGGATTCGATGGGCGCGCCCGAGCACAAGATGGCGGACGTGGGCTCCGGGACGATCGATTTCAAGGCGATCCTCGCTCAGGCGAAGGGAATCGAGCACTATTTCGTCGAGCGAGACGATCCGACGGACCCGATCGCGTCGGCCACGGCGAGCTACACGTATCTCTCGGCCCTTCTGTCGTCCTAGTTTGAACCTCGACTGTTGAAAATCATGCAACAACGCCCGATCTACGACGTATGCATCGTCGGCTCCGGCGCCGGCGGCGGCATGGCCGCCTACGTGCTGACGAAGGCCGGCGCACGCGTCGCGCTGCTCGAGGCCGGCCCGCAGTGGTTCGCCTCGAAGGATTCCAAGATGCTCGTGCCCAACTACGCGACGCCCCACCGCGGCGCGTCGATTCACGGGCGTCCGTTCGGCGAATTCGACGCGTGCGATGGCGGCTGGGAGATCGACGGCGAGCCGTACACACGCGCACCGGGCACGGAGTTTCGCTGGTGGCGCGCGCGCATGCTCGGCGGCCGGACGAACCACTGGGGTCGCATCTCGCTTCGGTTCGGGCCCGACGACTTCCGAGGCAAGAGCGTCGACGGTCTGGGCGACGACTGGCCGATCTCGTACGACGACGTGAAGCCGTACTACGACAACATCGATCGATTCATTGGGCTGTACGGTTCCAACGAAGGGCTCAGGAACGCGCCGGACGGCATCTTCATGCCGCCGCCGAAGCCGCGGTGCTACGAGCTCCTCGTGAAAAAAGCGTCGGACAAGCTGAACGTCACGTGCATTCCCGCGCGCCTTTCGATCATCACGAAGCCGCTGCCCGGTCGCATGGCATGTCACTACTGCGGCCAGTGCAACCGCGGCTGCCAGGTGAAAGCGAACTTCTCGAGCGGCGACGTCTTGATCGCGCCCGCGCTCGCGACGGGCAAGCTGACGCTGCTCACGAACGCCATGGTACGCGAGGTGACGGTCGGCCCTGACGGTCTCGCGAACGGCGTGTCGTACATCAACAAGACCACCGGGACGGACGAGCACGTGCGCGCGAAGGTCGTGGTCCTCGCGGCGAGCGCGATGGAGACCGCACGGATCCTGCTCAACTCGAGGTCGAGCCAATTCCCGAACGGGCTCGCGAACTCGAGCGGTACCGTCGGCAAGTATCTCACCGATACGACGGGTGCCGGCGTGTCCGGACACATTCCGGCGATGGAAGAGCACATCCCGCACAACCACGACGGCGTGGGGGGGATGCACGTCTACATGCCCTGGTGGCTCGATAACAAGAAGCTCGACTTCCCGCGCGGCTATCACATCGAGGTGTACGGCGGCACGGGAATGCCAGGCTCGGGCTTCGGCGGCGGCATTCAACGGCGAAACGGCGGCGGCTACGGCAAGCAGCTCAAGGCCGACTACCGCAAATACTATGGTGCGACGATCGGCTTCGATGGTCGCGGCGAAATGATCCCGAACGAGAACTCGTATTGTGAGCTCGACCCGAACGTGGTCGACAAGTTCGGAATTCCGGTGCTCCGCTTCCACTGGAAGTTCACGGACTACGAGTACAATCAGGCGAAGCACATGCAGGAGACCTTCCGGGCGCTGATCGTCGCCATGGGCGGCACGCCGTCGTCGCCGATGCCGACGAAGGAGCAGAACTACGGACTCGCCGCGGGTGGAACGATCATCCACGAGCTTGGCGGCGCGCGGATGGGCAGCGATCCCACGACCTCCGTGGTGAACGCGAACTGCCAGGCGCACGACGTGAAGAATCTCTTCGTTGCCGACGGAAGTCCGTTCGTTTCGCAGGCGGACAAGAATCCGACGTGGACGATCCTGGCGTTGTCATGGAGGACGAGCGACTACATCGCGCAGCAGAGACAGGCGGGGGCACTATGAGCGAAGAGGGACGCGGGGACGAGACCGGGGCGGCGAGCTCCCTCAATCGTCGACAGGCGTTGAAGGTGCTCGGCATCGGTGCCGGTCGTCGCGGCGCTCGGGCCAACGGCGGCGCACGCGGAGAGTGTCGCGACGACCGTGCAAGCGGCGGTCGCGCAGCAGACCGCGCCCAAATTCTTCAACGCGCACGAGTGGAGAACGCTTCGCGTCCTCGTGGACTACATCATTCCGCGCGACGAGCGCTCCGGGAGCGCCACGGACGCGAAAGTGCCCGAGTACATCGATTTTCTTCTCGCCGAGAAGGACGCGAATCCGGCGACGCAGGTCGCAATGCAGGGCGGGCTCGCGTGGCTCGACACCGAATGCCGCAAGCGATTTCAGAAGAGTTTCGTCGAGGCCTCCGACGCGCAGCGTCGGGAGGTGCTCGACGACATCGCGTATCCGGCCAAGGCCAACACCGGAAATGCGCTACGGCGTGACGTTCTTCAATCGCGTGCGCGACATGACCGCGTCGGGGTTCTTCTCGAGCGCGATCGGGTTCAAGGACCTTCAGTACATCGGCAACGTGTTCAACCCGGGATACGACGGCTGTCCCCAGCCCGCGCTCGACAAGCTCGGCGTGAGCTACGACGTGATGCAAACGCGGATCAGTCCCCAGGAGAGATGACCGGAAAGAAGCAGCAACAACAGATCCTTCGCGAAGTTCGCCCTGAGGAGCGCGAGCGACGTAGGGCTCAGGATGACCGGTCAGGGTCGAAGCGACTCGGCGTCGGGTTCATCGGCAGCGGGTTCAATGCGCGGTTCCACATGCAGGCCTTCCGCGCCGTGCGCGACGCCGACGTGCTCGGCGTCTTCAGCCCCAACAAGAAAAACGCCACATCGGCCGCCGAGTATGCGCGCTCGCTCGACGTCGGCCGCGCGAAGGCATATGGCTCGATCACCGACATGGTCGCGGATCCGGCGATCGACGCGATCTGGCTCACCGGGCCGAATCACGCGCGCATCGAGAACGTCGAAGAGATCGTGCACGCGATCGAAGCCGGACAAGGAACGCTTGTCCGGCATCGCGTGCGAGAAACCGCTGGCGCGCAACGTCGCCGAGGCGAAGCGCGTCGCCGAGCTGGTGAAGCGCACCGGCATCGCGCACGGATATCTCGAGAATCAGGTGTTCGCTCCGCAGGTCGAAACGGGGCGCGAGCTGCTGTGGGCCCGCGGCGCGGCGACGACCGGGCGGCCATATCTCGCTCGCGCGGCGGAAGAGCACAGCGGACCGCACATGCCGTGGTTCTGGCGCGGCGAGCTGCAGGGCGGCGGCGTGCTCAACGACATGATGTGCCACTCGGCGCTCGTCGTGCGGCATCTGCTGACCAAGCCCGGCGCGCCGGCTCGCGACGGTGCAGCCAAAGCGGGTCACCGCGCACATCGCGAGCCTCAAGTGGACGCGGCCCGACTACGCGAAGCAGCTCGCGAAGACCTTCGGCAAGGACGTCGACTACGCGAATCATCCGGCCGAGGATTTCGCGAGCACGACGATCGAGTTCGAGACGGACGACGGACACACGGTGATCGGCGAGGCCTCGACGTCGTGGAGCTTTGTCGGAGCAGGCCTACGGCTGTCGGCCGAGCTTGCTGGGCCCCGAGTACTCGATGTCGTGGAACACGCTCGACAGCGGGCTCAAGCTATTCTTCTCCCGCGCCGTGCGGGGCAAGGCCGGCGAGGATCTCGTCGAGAAGCAGAACGCCGAGGTGGGGCTGATGCCGGTCGTCGCGAACGAAGCGGCGGCGTACGGCTACGAAGCCGAGGACCGCCACTTCGTCCGCGTCTTTCTCGGCAAGAGAGACGCCCAAGCTCACGTTCGACGACGGGCTCGAAGTTGTGAAGGTTCTCATGACGGCGTATCAAAGCGCGGAGCAGGGCAAGACGCTCGAGTTTCCGCCGCGCGGGCTGGACAAGTTCGTGCCGGCGGTGGCGCAGGGGACGTGGAAGCCGGGGTAGTCGGCTTTCAAATGCGCAAGATTCGTCAAGTCCCTCCCGATACCGTTCTCTCCACCGCCTGACACGAGGCGGACGACCGGGAGGAGACGTTGACGATCGCCGCGCGCGGGACCAGCTACGAGGATCGGATCGCAGCGAGTCATCGCGTACGTCCACGCCCATCTCGACGACGAGCTGGATCTGAACCGGCTGGCGGACATCGCGTGCCTGTCGCCGCATCACTGGCATCGCGTGTACATGGCGATGCGCGGCGAGACGATCGCGGCGACGGTCAAGCGGCTGCGATTGACGCGAGCCGCGACGGATTTGGCGAACACGTCGTTGGAGCATCGACGCGATCGCGAAGCGGTGCGGCTATCCCGAACGTCCAGTCGTTCACTCGTGTCTTCAAGGCGGTGTACGGCATGCCACCGGCCACGTATCGGCGCCGGGGCACGCACACACACTTCAGACCCGACGCCAACGAGAGGACACGACGAATGTACGACATCACGATCACGATCCTGCAGCCGATGAAAGCCGTCACGCGTCGAGCACATCGGACCGTACCTGGAGATCAATCGCGCCTTCGACCGGCTGTTTGGCTGGCTCGGCGTCGAAGCAGCTGCTCGGTCCCGGCGTTCGGTCGTTCGCGATCTTCTACGACGACGTGACGACGGTTCCCGCCGCGAAGCTTCGCTCCCGCGCGGCGGCCGTGATGACGCAGGCGATTCACGTCGAAGCGCCGTTCGAGCAGACCGACATCGCGGGCGGCGAGTACGCGGTGCTGCGACACAAAGGTCCGTATGCGGACATGAAGGCGGCGTACGATTGGCTGTACGGACAGTGGCTTCCGCAGTCGGGTCGAGAGCCGCGCGTCAGGACCGACCATCGAAGAGTACCTCAACAGCCCGCGCGACACGCGCGCCGACGGAGCTGTTGTCGGACATCTATCTGCCCTTGGTGTGATGCCGGCGACGAAGATCGTCGTTCTCGCGCGCGGACTCGGCACGCGCATGCGCGCGGCGGCGACTGACGACGGTCTCGACGCCGCGCAGTCTGCCGCCGCCGACGCGGGACTCAAGGCGATGATCCCGATCGACCGGCCGTTCCTCGACTACGCGCTGTCGTCGTTCGCCGACGCCGGGCTTCGAGACGTGTGTCTCGTCATCGGCCCGGAGCACGACGCGATTCGGAAGTACTACTCGGGCGTTCCGACGTCGCGGCTGCGGATTGGCTTCGCGACCCAGGACAAACCGATCGGAACGGCCGACGCCGTGCTCTCCGCGCGCGAATTCGCCGGCGACGACGACTTTCTCGTCGTGAACTCCGACAACTACTACCCGGCGTCCGTGATCGCGGAGCTGCGCCGGCCGCCCGCGCCGGCCTTGCCGGCGTTCAGTCGCGCCGGCCTGGTTCGCGACGGCCAGATCCCCGCCGGAACGAATCGCGAAGTACGCGCTGCTCGACATCGATTCGGACGGCATTCTCCGCCGCATCGTCGAGAAGCCGAGCGACGCCGAGGCGGCAGCGCTTGGACACGCGGCGGTGAGCATGAACTGTTGGCTGTTCGACGCACGCATCTTCGAGGCGTGTCGCCGGGTTCCACGTGTCGAAGCGCGGCGAGCACGAGCTGCCGCTCGCGGTGCAGTTCGCGATCGAGCATCTCGGCATGCGCTTTCGCACCTTTCACGCGGACGCTTCGGTGCTCGATCTCTCGCAGCGCGGGGACATCGCGTCCGTCGCCGCGCGACTTCGCGGCACATCGGTCGAGCTCTGATGGAATTCTGGGTTCCGGGCCGCATCGAGTTTCTTGGCAAGCACACCGACTACGCCGGCGGGCGGAGCCTGCTGTGTCTCGTCGAGCGCGGCATTCGGATGACGGCGACGCCGACGGCGCGACGACATGGTTCGGGTGCGCGACACGCGATCGGGACGAGACAGTCGAGTGCCGGCTCGATCCCGAGCTCGCGCGGCCGCGTGGGCATTGGGCGAACTATCCATTCACGGTCGTGCGACGACTCGCGCGCGACTTTCCGGACGCGCGCACGGGCGCCGATCTCACGTTCGAGAGCGATCTGCCGGTGGCGGCGGGCATGAGCAGCTCGAGCGCGCTCGTGGTCGCCGTCTACATGGCGCTCGCCGCGGTGAACGAGCTGTCGGATCGCCGTTCGCTATCGCGACGAACATTCAGACGGCGGAGGATCTCGCCGAGTACGTCGGATGCATCGAGGGCGGGTATCGCTTCCGGTCGTTCGCCGGCGACGAGGGCGTCGGAACGCTGAGCGGCTGCGAGGATCAAACCGCGATGATCTGCGGTCGCGCCGGAGAGCTGGTCCGCTATTCGTTCTGTCCGGTGCGATTCGAGGCGCGGCGTGTCGTTGCCGCGCGATCATCGCTTCGTGATCGCGACGAGCGGGGTCGTCGCGGAAAAGACAGCGAGCGCGCTCGAGAAGTACAACACCCTGTCGCGGCGCGCTCGTGCCGCGGCCGCGGCGTGGCGACAGGTGTCGGGAGGTTCAGAGGAAACTCTGGCCGACGCGGTCGCGCGCGCTGGAGGCGAAGCGGTTCGCGAAGCGATCGGCGCGCTCGAGCATCGATGGATATGCCTCGAGCGAGCTGCAGACCCGGTTCGATCAGTTCCACCAGGAGAGTGAAGTCATCGTTCCGGCCGTGACCGCGGCACTCGAAAAGGGCGACCTTGCCGAGCTCGGCAGGTTGGTCGATCGGTCGCAGCACGGTGCCGAATCGCTGCTCGGCAATCAGATTTCGGAGACGATCCTGTTGGCGCGATCGGCGCGGGAGCTCGGCGCGGCCGCAGCATCGGCGTTCGGCGCGGGGTTCGGCGGCAGCGTGTGGGCGTTGGTCCACGATGCGCGACGTCGAGTCGTTCGTCGAGCCGCTGGCGAGACACCTACCTTCAGGCATTCCCGGTGCACCGTTCGGCCGCGCAGTTCTTCTCCACCCGCGCCGGAGCGCCCGCAAGCCGGCTGGCGTAGGCCTAGGGCCGTCGGACGCCCCGAGGCCGAGCCCTCGGCGTTGACCCGGGGCGAGCTCACGGGTATTGTATCCGTGCGTGTCCGACTGGAACTTCGTGAATCTACCGAATGGAGTAAACGCCATGGCCCGAAAGAAGATCACGCGCCGCGACTTCGTGTCCGACGCGGGCAAGCTCGCGCTCGGTGCGTTCGTCGCTCCTCATCTTCCGACGATCGTTCCGCGACACGTGCTAGGCGGGCCCGGGTATCGTGGCGCCGAGCGACATGGTGAACTTCGCGGTGGTCGGGTTCGGAGGAATGGGGTCGGGCAATGCGCAGGAGTTGTCGAAGACCGAGCAGCTCGTGGCGGTCTGCGACGTCGATCTCACCTTCGCCGCGTCCAACGTCGCGGGCAAGCAGCGGCCGAATCGCGAGGGCGTCGTCAATCCGGCGGCGATCAAGCTCAAGGAGCAGTTCGACAAAGCGCCGAAGTTCACGGACTTCCGCGAGATGCTCGAGAAGCAGAAGGACATCGACGGCATCGTGGTCGCCACGCCGGATCACAACCACGCGGTCGTCGCCAAGGCCGCGATGGATCTCGGCAAGCACGTCTACGTGCAGAAGCCGCTCACGTGGTCGGTGCACGAAGCGCGCGTGCTTCGACAGACCGCGATGGCGAATCCGAAGCTCGTGACGCAGATGGGCAACCAGGGCCACTCGAGCGACGGCGCGCGGCTGATCAACGAATGGATTCAGGCGGGCGTGATCGGCCCGGTGCGCCAGGTCTACGTCTGGACGAACCGTCCGCTCGGCTACTGGCCGCAGGGCATTCCGCGGCCGATGCCCGGTGCGCGCGTCGCAGGCGGGGACGACGTCGTTCGGCACGTCGTGGAATCAGGGTCGCGTGAATCGCACGCTCGCCGAGGGCATGGGATCGTATCCGGTTCCCGAGGGACTGCGCTGGGACATGTACCTCGGACCCGTCGCCGAGGACATCGCGTATCATCCGATCTACCATCCGTTCAACTGGCGCGGGTGGATCGACTTCGGCATGGGCGCGCTCGGCGACATGGGCGCGCACCTGATCGATCATCCGTTCTGGGCGCTCGGGCTGACGCATCCGGTGAGCATCGAGGCGACGTCGACGCCGTGGGGAACGACGCCGATTCCGGCGGATCCGAACGCGCCCGCGGGCTCGCCGGCGTCGCGCAACCGAAGCAAGCCCGTGTCATATCCGATGGCGACGAACGTGCACTATCAGTTCGGGGCGCGCGGCTCGCAGCCGCCGGTGAAGCTGTTCTGGAGCGACGGCGGTCTCTATCCGCCGCGTCCGGATGTGCTGCCGGACGACGTCGTGCTGCTCTCCGAGGGCGGCGTGATCTTCGTCGGCGAGAAGGGAATTCTCATCAACGACACCTACGGCTCGAATCCGCGCTGCTATCCCCAGGCGCTGATGGAGACGGCGGCCAAGGTGCCGCCGACGATTCCGCGCATCGCGTGGAGCCACGAGCTCAATTGGGCGAAGGCGATTCGCGGAGAAGCCAAGGCGAGCTCGCCGTTCGAGTACTCGGCGCTGCTGACGGAGACGATGCTGCTCGGCGTCGCGGCGCTGCGAGCGGGGCAGGGGAAGAAGGTGCTCTACGACGCGGAGAAGGCGGAGTTCACGAACGCGCCGGAGGCCAATCAGTATCTGACGCGCGAGTATCGCGCGGGGTGGGCGATCTGATGCCGCGCGTAATCGGCTCTTTGGTTGCGCGCGGCCACGGTGCTCGCTTGGCGCGACGGCGTGTCATCGCGCCGTGATCAGCAACGGCGAAGCGGTCGTGGCACAGCAGTCCGGCTGGCGCTCGCTGTTCGACGGCAAGACGCTCGACGGCTGGCGCGCCTACAAGACGCAGGATCCGCCGCGCGGCTGGGCCGTCGTCGACGGAACGATCACGAAGCAGCGCGGCGCGCAGGATCTCGTCACGAAAGACCAATTCGGCGACTTCGAGCTGGAGCTCGAGTGGAAGATCGGCGAGGCCGGCAACTCAGGGATCTTCTATCGCGGCACGGAAGAGTACGACCACATCTACTGGAGCGCGCCCGAGTATCAGCTGCTCGACAACCTGAAGGCAGTCCGACAACAAGACGCCGCTCACGCGCGCCGGCGCCTGACTACGGGCTCTATCCCGCGCCCGACGGCCACGATCATCCGGCCGGCGAGTGGAACACGACGCGGATCGTCGTCCGCGGCAACCACGTCGAGCACTGGCTGAACGACTTCAAGCTGCTCGAGTACGAGCTCGGGAGCGCCGACTGGAAGGCCAAGGTCGCGGCGAGCAAGTTCGGCGCCTGGCCGAACTATGGACTGGCCAAGCGAGGATACATCGGCATCCAGGGTGACCACCCTGGCCTGCTCGTCGCTGCGCAACATTCGCATTCGGGAGCTGCACTGATGAGCGCACGGACGAAGCTGTCGGCGATGATGTTCCTCCAGTACTTCATCTGGGGCGTCTGGTTCGTGACGATGGGTACGTACCTCGGCCAGACGCTGCACTTCACCGATCCGCAGATCGGCCTGGCGTACGGCGCGACGGCGATCGCGGCGCTGGTGTCGCCGTTCTTCATGGGCATCGTCGCCGACCGGTTCTTCGCGAGCGAGAAGCTGCTGGCGATTCTGCACTTCGTCGGCGGCGGGCTGATGTGGCTGACGTCGATGCAGACGTCGTTCACGACGTTCTATCCGCTGCTGATTCTGTACGCGCTCTGCTACATGCCGACGCTGTCGCTCACGAACTCCGTCTCGTTCCATCACGTGAAGGATTCGACGCGCGACTTCCCGGTCATTCGCGTGCTCGGCACGATCGGCTGGATCGTCGCCGGCATCATCGTCGGCAAGGTGCTGCACGCCGACGCGCTGGTGATGCCGATGCAGATCGCGGCGGTCGCCTCGATCGTGATGGGCGCCTATTCGCTGACGCTGCCGCACACGCCGCCGCGCGCCGCGGGCGCGCCGTTCAACGTGCGCGACGCGCTCGGCCTCGACGCGCTCCAGCTGCTCAAGAACTCGGATTTCCTGGTGTTCGTCGTCGGATCGTTCCTGCTCTGCATTCCGCTGCAGTTCTATTACACGTTCGCCAATCCGTTCCTGAACGAGATCAAGGTGCCGGAGCCGGCGTTCATTCAGACGTTCGGGCAGATGTCGGAAGTCGGCTTCATGCTGCTGCTGCCGTTCGCGCTTCGGCGGCTCGGCATCAAGGCGATCATGCTCGGCGGCATGCTCGCCTGGTCGCTCCGGTATCTGTCGTTCGCGAACGGCAATCCGGGCGCGGGGATGTGGCTGATCTACACCGGCATTCTGCTCCACGGCGTCTGCTACGACTTCTTCTTCGTCGGCGGCCAGATCTACACGGATCAGCGGGCCGGCGAGCGCATTCGCGCGGCCGCGCAGGGCTTGATCAACTTCGTCACGAACGGGTTGGGCTATTTCGTCGGCGCGTTCGTGTCGGGCGCGGTCGTCAACCGATTCGCGACGCCGAATCCAGCCTGCACGGACGCCGCGGCCGCCGCGGGCGAATGTCTCAAGGTGACGCACGACTGGCATCAGATCTGGTTGGTGCCGGCGGCGGGCGCCGCGATCGTGTTCGTCCTGTTCGCGCTCGCGTTCCGGCCGCGCGGCGTGCGCAGCGACCCAGCCCCGTGCGCAGGACGCCGCTCCCGCCGGAGCGACAGCCTGATTTCTCGATCGATGCGGCGCGTCGCTGCGCCGCGGTCTCTGACCCGCCTTCATGGATCTCTACATCACGAGTCTTTTGCTCGGCGTCGTGGGACTGGGCGCGATGGCCTTCACCGGCCTTGGCGCTCGTGGCGCAGGCCACGGTCACGCCGGCATGCGGGGCACGGTGGGCATGCGGGGGCACACATGGGCATGCTGGACACGCTGGGCACGCGCACAACGCACACGCGGGCCATGGCGCGACCGGACGCATTGTCGCGCTCATGTCGCCGCGTCTCTTGTTCAGTCTCGCGCTCGGCTTCGGCGCGTCGGGGCTGCTGCTTCGCCCGATGGTCGGCGAGCCGTCTGCTGATCGCCGGCGCGGTGCTCGGCGCGTTGTTGTTCGACCGAGTGCTGGTGTCGCCGCTCTGGAACTTCACGATGCGGTTCGCGTCGAAGCCCGCGGCGACGCTCGAGAGCGCGGTGAGCGACGAAGCCACGGCGGTCACCGCGTTCGACAACAACGGCGAAGGCATCGTCTCGCTCGAGGTCGACGGACAGGTCGTTCAGATCCTCGCGACGCTGCAGCCGAACGATCGCTTGCTCGGCACGCGCGTGCGCGTCGGGCAGAGAGTACGCATCGAAGAAGTGAACACGGAAAAGAACTGCTGTACGGTTTCGATCATCTAGTGCTGAGCGAAGTGCAGATCGCTCGTCTGCCTTGGAGCGTCACCGGATGACGTTCTCTCACTTAGGAGTTCATATAACGGGATGTTCTCCAGCGGGTTGCTGATCGCGCTGGTCGTCGGCTTCGTGGTGATCGTCGTGCCGATGATCGTCGCGAGCTTCCTCCGCAACGTCGAAGCCGGAACGATTCGCCTCGTGAGCTGGCTGGCCGGCGGCACCGTGATCTATCGCGGGCCCGGGAAGTCGAAGGAGATCCCGCTGCTCACCACGGGCACCACGATCTCGAGCAAGGTGATCAACATCGACCTCGACATCACGGACCAGACGGCCGACATCGACGAAAACGGCACGCCGCGGCCGATCAAGGTGCGCGTGCTGGCGAGCGCGATCGTCTCCGTCGGCGACACCGACATTGCTCATCAAGACCGCGGCGAACCGGTTCTTCTCGAAGAGCGATGCCGATCAGTTGAGCACGTTGACCGATCTGCTCTCCAGCTCCGGTCGTCGCGCGATGAACCTGCTCACGCACGATCAGCTGTTCTCGGCGAAGGCCACGCCCGGTGCGCAGCGCGCGCTCAACCCCGGGCAGCCGTCCGATACCCTCCCGGTGAGAGCCGCGGCGCCCGACCGCCCTCGTTCACGAGGAGTCGCCGACGGCGCTCGAGGACGAAGACGATCCGCTCGCCGTGATCATTCGGAAGGCGTGCTCGCGCGAGCTCACCGATCTCGGGCTGATCTTCAACTCGCTCAACATCAAGGTCGTGCAGTCCGAGGTCGCCGAAGCGCGTCGCCGCCAGTCGGCCGCGGAAGCGCAGGCGAACGCCGACATCGTGTCGGCGAATCAGTCGCGCCGAGCCAAGGAAGCGCAGCTCGAGGCCGAGCGCGCGATCTCCGACAAGCAGCGAGAGCTCGAGCAGACGAAGGCGTCGAACGCGGCGCTCGTCGCGCAGGCGGAGGCGAAGCGGCAGGAGGCAGCCGGCCTCCAGCGCGTCGCCGAGCTCGACGCGACGCAGATCGCGCAGGCGCGCGCGGACGCCGCGAAGGTTCGACTGGAAGCCGAAGCCGCGGCCGACGCCGAAGCGATTCGCATTCGCAAGATCGCCGACGCCACCGCCGAGAGCATCCAGAAGGTGAATCAAGCGATTCAGGCGGGCGGCGAGTCGTACTTCCGCTATCGGCAGATCGAGATGCTGCCGCAGATCGCGCCGGTGATCGCGGAGGCGCTGTCGGACGCGAGGCTCATCACGATCTCGAGCGGCGGAGCGGGCGCGCCGGAGACGACGACGAACAACATCACGAGCGTCATTCAGACGGTGCTCGCGGCGCAGCTCGTGTCGAGGAGTCTCGCGGACGGTGGGCAGCCGGTGCCTGCGCGCGCAGGCCAATCTGCCGAGTGCGATTCCACGGCGCCCCGGTTGCGAAGAAGTAAAGACACGCGGCTCACGGACAGGCACTGACACAGACTGACCGACACGGACAACTACGGGACCGATTGCTTTTTCTTTAGAACAAACGCTCGGGATGCCAATCGTGGCATCCCGAGCGTCTTTGCAAAAGAAAACCTGGCTCGTTGCGGTTCAGTTCTCTCAGGGCGGCTGTTACGCTGTCTCCGTGCCCGTCAGTCTGTGACCGCGCCGGTCCGTGAGTCGCAGCCGTTACGAGTTGCGGCTCCGACACCTTCGGCACCACGTACGTCTTCCGCAGATCCGCCAAGATACGCCTCGTGCAGCCCGCGAATCGTATCGAACTCGCGCTTCACCGTCGCGCGATAGTCGGCGCGCGTCGCGAAGTCGAACAGCAGCGCAGCCATCGCCTGTGCGTCGGCCAGGAAGCCCGGCATGCCCGACCTGCGTGAGCGCGTCCTGCTCCATCTCGTACGTGTGGTTCGGTGAGTTCGACGTCTTCGCCGTGAACTCGGCGCCCGGGATGCGCGATCGACACGCTGCCCGTCTCCTCGAAGCCCTGCGGCTTGCCCGGATCGGGATTCACGCCGGTCGCGCCGTACTTCTTGAGATACGCGAACGCCAGCTCCGAGATCGCGCCGGTGCTGATGCCGTCGCGGTCCTTCCCGTAGTGGTCGATCTTCACCTTCGTGCCCGTCGCGAGCGCCGCCGCGCGCGCGGCGTCGTCGACCATCTGCGACACCTGCGCGAGATAGACCTCGTCGGGATAGCGAATGTAGAAGTCGGCCTGCGCGCGATCGGGCACGACGTTGGGAGCGGCGCCGCCTTCGGTGATCACACCTTGAATGCGCGCCTCGGGACGAAGGTTGCTGCGAATCGCATCGATGTTCTCGAACAGGTGGATCACCGCGGTGAGCGCGTTGCGGCCGTTCCAGGCCGTGAGCTGATGCGCCGGCGCGCCGCTGAACGTGTACTTCACGCCGTCGATGTTCATGCAGCACGTGCCGAAGCCGGGCGCGGGGCGGCTCGTCTGACTCGACGAATGGCTGCGCACGATGATGTCCATGCCGTCGAACACGTGCGCATCGTACATCACGGTCTTCGCGACGGGCGGCATGCGCTCCTCGCCGGGCGTGCCGAACATCACGACGGTTCCCGGCGTGTGCGTCTTCGTGAGATATTCGGCGATCGCGATGCCAGCTGCCATGCCGATCGGGCCTTGGGTACTGTGCTGGTCGCCGTGGAATGCGCCTTTGGTTCCGCGCAGCGCGTCGTACTCGAGAATGACGCCGAGCTTGGGACCGGGTGTGCCCTTGTCGTAGCGCGCGACGAACGCCGTCGGCAGACCGGCGACGCCCATCTCGACCGTGAAGTCATGCTTCTTCAGATAGTCGGCGAGGAGCTGGATCGACCGTTTCTCCTCGAAGCCGACCTCGGGATGCCGCGTGATGTCGTCGCCGAGGGCGAGGAGCTCGGTGTCCATGAGCTCTTTCGCGCGCGCGACGACCTGATCACGCGCCGCGTTCGCCGCCGTGAGCCTGGTCACGAGGGCAGGCAGGTCGAGGGACTTCTCGAGCGAGTCGAGCCGGCGCACGACGTCGCGGGCGGACTCGCGTTCGGTCGGCGTCTCCTGAGCGGCGAGGAGCAGGGGCGCGAGCAGTGCAACGAGAGGAAGTGCGAGAGCACGCATGATCGGTCAGTGAGAAGGAGGGTCTAAAATCCGTCCGCGCAGCGCGAAAGGCTAGGTCGCTCAGGGCAAGCGCGAGTGTGCGGCGAGATCTGCCCGGGACGCTTGCATCTTCCGATCGTGGCGAGGATCATTCTCGCGTGACTCCCACGAACGAAACGTCAGACCTCGGGTTTGGCCGCGTCGTCGCCCAATCCGTTCGCGGGCGCTTCCTGAACCGGGACGGAAAGCCGAACAGCAAGAAGTACGGGCTTGGCGCCCAGCGAGCCGCGCGCTTCTATCTCACCGCGCTCGAGGTCTCCTGGCCGGCGTTCATCGGCTGGATGCTGGGCGTGCTGCTGCTGATGAACGGCTTCTTCGCGCTCGCCTACCTCGCGATCGGCGACGGCGCGCTGCGCGGGAGCGACCAGCTCGGGCTCGACGACCCATTTCTCCGCGCGTTCACGTTCAGCGTCGGCATTTTCACGACGACGGGAACGGGGGTGATGCACGCCTTCGGTGCCACGGCGAACTGGCTCGTCAACTTCGAGTCGTTCGTCGGACCGATCACGCTCGTCGTCGCGTTCGGACTCATGATCGCGCGGCTGACGCGGCCGCGCATGCGCATCGGCTTCAGCGAGTCGGCCATCGTCGCGCCGTACGAGGGGGGCCGCGGGCTCATGTTCCGGATCGTGAACCTGCAGCCCGGCGAGCTGAGCGACGTGCAGTGTCGCGTGAATCTCGTCTGGTTCGAGGAGATTGGCGGCGTTCGCGAGCGCAACTTTCACGATCTGCCGCTCGAGCGAAGCTCCGTCGAGTTCTTCACGCTGCACTGGACGGTCGTGCATCCGATCACGGCGGACAGTCCGCTCGCCGGAATCACACCGGAGGCGCTCGCCGCGTCGCAGGCGGAATTCCTCGTGTTCGTCACCGCGCTCGAGCAGACGTTCTCGACGCGCGTATCGACTCGCAGCTCATATCTGTGGGACGAAGTCCGCTGGGACGTGAGGTTCGCCAGCATCTTCGCCCACGGCCCCGAGGATATGATCGCGATCGACGTCGAGCGATTGAGTCGCACCGAGCCGACGGACGAGGGCGCGACGCGAGCTCCGTCGCCGATCGAGCGGGCGGCGCAAGGCTCGAAGCAGTCGACCTAACGTTGTTCGCCGGCGCCGGCGCGAATCGCTTCCAGGTCGAGCTCCTGCTCGAGCGCACGAAGGACGTCGTCGGAAATCGCATCCTCGTTGCGCAGGCGAATCAGCATGCGACGTTCGGCGCCGATCATCCCGAGACGCAGACGGCGGCGTCCCAGGTAGCTTCCGCCGTGCTCTTCGGCCATCCTGGCCTGCTCGCGCACTTCGGCGCGCAGCACTTCGACGTCGCGCGGATCCACCCAATCCTCGTGCGACAGATCCTCGAGCGCTTCGGCGCCGCGGCGCGTCGCTTCGCGGCGCGCGAGTCGCTCCTCCGCGTGATGCGTTTGTTCGGGCTCGAACCGAAGCGCACGGACGATCGGCGTCAGCGAGAGGCCCTGCACGACGAGCGTCGAGACGATGACGCACATCGCGACGAGCATGATCTCCGTGCGATACGGAAAGGGAGCTCCGTTGGCGAGCGTGAGCGGCAGGGCCAGTGCCGTCGCGAGCGAGATGACGCCGCGCATGCTCGTCCACGAGACGAGGAAGACCGCCCGCCACCGCGTGTTGGGCTCCTTGGCCCGGGTATTGGCGCTGGCTCGCCGGCACAGTGTCACGAACGGCACCCACAGCAGACGAACGACCGTCGCGACGATCGTCACGATGGCACCGCTGCGCAGCACGAACCCGAGCGAGCCGTGCGGCACGAGACGAAGAAGCGTTTCCACCTGCGCGCCGAGCAGCAGAAAGATCAGCGCGTTGAGGACGAACGTCACGAGATCCCAGACGGTACGCGTCTGGAGTCGCGACACGGGACTCACCGCCGTCGACAGGCGCTGCTGCAGGTAGATGCCTCCGGCGACGCACGCGAGGACCGACGACACGTGCAGCGTTTCCGCGGTCAGCCAGGCGACGTATGGGCCGGCGAGCGTGAGCAGCGCTTCGGCGAGCGGGTCCCTCGTCAAACGCGCGGCACGAATGATCAGCCAGGCCACGAGCAGCCCGACGAGCGTTCCAACGCCGGCGTCGATGAAAAACCGGACGATCGATTCGCCCCAGCTGAAGACGCCGGTCACGGCCGCGGCAACCGCCGTCCGATAGAGCACGAGCGCGGACGCGTCGTTGACGAGACTCTCGCCCTCGAGGATGGTGATGACGCGGCGCGGCACCGGCAGTCGCGAAACGATCGCGGTGGCGGCGACGGCATCGGGCGGCGAGACGATGGCGCCGAGCGCGACGGCCGCGGCCCACGGCAGACCTGGGAACAGGAGCCGCGCGACGATCGCGACGGCCGCCGTCGTGACGAGCACCAAACCGACCGCGAGCGAGCCGATCGATCCAAAGTTGCGCCTGAAATCGCGCACCGACGTGAACATCGCGGCCGACCAGATGATGGGCGGCAAGAACACGAAGAACACGAGGGCCGGATCGAGATCCGGAAGCGTGACGCCGGGAATCATTCCGACGAGGAATCCGGCGATCACCTGCAGAATCGGCGTGGGCACCAGCAGGTGTCTCGCGAGGGCGCTGAGCGCGACGACCAGCGCGACAACAGCGATGGCGAAGACGATTGAAACCGAGTGGGGCATTCCGAAGGGGTGGGAGGAGGAAGCGCCGTTGCTGATCGGCCCTGATCTGCGGGTGTGAGGTTTGCGGGCAGTCTATCGCACCCGAACCCGACTAAGGAAGCTCGCATGACTGGAATGACGCCAGACGGCCCGGACGCAGAGACCCGCCATGCGAGGGATGAGATCGCCGCGCGCTTGCGAGGCGCGGGGGTGCCGACGACCGACCAGGACTCAGCCGATGGGCTGGCTCGCTTGCTCGATGCAGTCGAGGACTTCGAGCGGACCGTCCAGCGAAAGGGCGGCGACCTGATGGTCGACGAGCCAATCGGCTCCGGTCGTCCGCTGAAGCCGGATGACCGGTCGTTCGTGCTGCCAAAGCGTGGTGAGGGCGAGCCGATTCCGGACTTCATCGACCGGGTCACGGAGGCGCGGGATCGAGCGGCTCGTGCCCCGAGGCAAGCCTAGCTGGAGAATGACGGGATTTGGACGCGGGATGCGCATTGCCAGATGGACCTCGCAGGATCGACGTCCCGGCCTCGTGTCGCACCCGTCAACTTCATCCCCGCCCTCCCATGCGCCACCCCACCCTACGCGGTATCGTCACCCTCGGTGTTCTCGGAATTCTCACGGCGTGCGGCGGCAGCGACTCCGTGTCGGGTCCAAGCGGCAACTCGCTGACCTCCGCGGAAGCGCAGCTCGTCGTCGCGAATCTGTTCACCGAGATCTCGAAAGCGCTCGCGAGCGGGGTCGTCACGACGGCTGCGTCTCCCACGGCGGCGCGTGCGGCAGCCGCTCCGACGACCATCAAGGAGACGCTCAGCTCCACGTGTGCCGCGGGCGGCACGGTCACGGGGACGTACACCTTCACGTCCGACTTCAACCAGCAGGGGGCCGGCACGGAATCGGGCTCGGTGACCGTGACGACGAACGCGTGCCAGGTGTCGACCGGCTCGCGAACGATCGCCGTCGGCGGCAGCTTCTCGCTGACATTCAACGTGACGTACGCCAACTTCGCGCCGGCGTCGAACTTCACGTGGAACGAGACCGGCAACTTCACGTGGAGCGGCGGCAGCTGCGCCATCAACTACACAGCCGTCGTGACGCCGCAGGGCAAGCAGACGGTCACGGGCTCGGTCTGCGGACAGAGCATCTCGTACTCGACCTGATGCCATCGTAGGGACCGGCGTCGACTCGCGGTCGGGCTTGCCCCGACCGCGAGCTGGATGCACTCGAGTCCCGCTATTCGCTGTGCAGCGCCTCCAGCGGGTCAATGCGCGTGGCTCGCCGAGCCGGCAGGTACGACGCCAGGAGCGCGACTCCGCCCAGCCCGAGCGTCATGACGAGGAACGTCGCGAGATCGCCGGGCGTGACGCCATAGAGCAGCCCCCTCATGAGACGCGTAAGCATGACCGCGCCGAGCAGTCCGACGGTCGCGCCGATCGCGGCCAGTCGCATGCCCGAGCCGACCACGAGCGCGAGCACACTCATCGGCTGAGCGCCGAGCGCGAGGCGGATTCCGATCTCGTGCGTGCGCCGGGCCACCGAATAGCTCATGACGCCGTAGATCCCGACGGTGGCCAGGAGCACGGCGACACCCGCGAACACGCCGAGGAACACAAAATAGAACCGCTGGTCCGCGGTGGCGTCGTCCACCACCTTCGACATCGACTGCACGTCGGAGATCGGCATGTCGCGGTCGATGTCGCGCACGGCACGCACGATGGGTGTCGCGAGCGCGGCGGCGTCACAGCGACGACTCGGGTCGCACGACGCACGAGCGACGAGCGTGAGGTACGCGTGGTGCGACGCGACGTCGTTGAGGTAGCCTCGCTCCTGGAAGAACGGAACGAACATCTCGTCTTCCGGCGGAGCCGACCAATCTTCACGGACAATGTTCTTGGCGACGCCGACGACGGTGACCCACGTCGAGTCATCGAGCGTGATTCGCCGGCCGACGGCGCTCTGTCCGGGCCAGTACGTGTCGGCCATGAACTTGTTGATCACGACGACCTTCGGCGCTCCCTCTCGATCGGCCTCCGTGACGTCGCGGCCCTCGAGCAAGGGAATTCGCATCGTCGCGAAGTAGCCGGGAAACACGACGCGATACGCAGCGCTCGGCGAATTGCCGGGCTTGGGCTTCGGTCGACCTTCCACGGCGAACGGATATCCCCATTGATCGCCCGCAATCGGCAGGTGGTTGACGTAGCTCGCCGAGGCGACGCCTGGAATCGCCTTGATTCGCGCGAGCGCCTCCGTGAAGAACGCCGCTCTGACTCCCGGCACGCCCTCCTTAGTGCCGGATGTCGAGATCGTCATCGTCACGACACCTCGAGGATCGAAGCCCGGGTCGATGTGGCGCAGCGCCGAGAAGCTCTTGATCAACAGGCCGGCGCCAATGAGGAGCATGAGCGCCAGCGCGATCTCCGATGCGACGAGCGCGCCGCGAAGTCCGCCGCGCCCACGACTCTCGCTGCTCGCGCGATCGCCGTCGCGAAACGCGCTCGCCAGGTCGACGCGCGCCGCGCGAAGCGTCGGCACGAGACCAAAGAGCAACACGGTGATGGCGCACACCGCGCACGTGAACAGCAGCACGCGCGCGTCGATCGAGACGTTCGACGACGCGAGGGATCATGGCGGGGCCCGCGGCGATGAGCGCCCGGACGCCCCACGTCGCCGCAAGAATCCCGCATGTCCCGCCCGCGAGAGCCAAGAGCGCGCTCTCGGCGAGCAGCTGCGCGACCAGACGGCCTCGCGTAGCGCCGAGTGCGGTGCGCACGGCCAGCTCACGCTGCCGCGACGCGGCGCGCGCGAGCAACATGTGGGCGACGTTCGCGCACGCGATGAGCAGGACGAATGAAACGGCTGCGAGAAGGACAACGAGCGGCGTTCGGATGTCGCCGACGACCTTTTCTTTGAGAGGATCGAGCACGACGTCGCGATTGGTGCCCGGAAACTCGCGCTCGAGTCGCGACGATACCGCGCCCAGGTCCGCGCGTGCCTGCTCGAGCGTGACGCCGGGTCGAAGCCGGGCGAACATCCGCAGACTCTGCGACGTGCGACTGCTCGCTCGCGCCCCGAACGCGAGCGGTGCCCACACCTCGGCGCGCGTCGCCCAGAATGGCGCGAACTGGAACGTGCGCGGCATGACGCCGACGATCGTATGGACGCGTCCGTCGAGCGAAACGCGACGCCCGATGATCGTCGAATCTCCGCCGAAACGGCGCTGCCAAAGGCCGTATGCGATCACGGCGACGGCGTCGCTTCCCGGGGCGTCCTCGTTCTCCGTGAACCAGCGTCCCTCGAGCGGCTGAACACCGAGCATCGGAAACACGCTGGGTGTGACACGAAGACCGAAGATGTGCTCGGGATTCTCCGTCCCGGCGAGATTCGGCGTCCAATACTCGGCCGCTCCCGTCGCGGCGAAGCTTCGAGTGTCGCGGCTCCAGTCAGCGAAGTTCGCCGGCGCGACGGGATTCCTGCCCTTCTGGAGGATCGTCACCAGGCGATCGGCGTCCGCGTACGGCAGCGGCCGAAGCAACACGCCGTTCACGACGCTGAGCATGGCCGTGTTGGCGCCGATGCCAAGGGCAAGCGCGAGAATCGCGGCCGCGGTGAAGCTGGGCGTCTTGGCGAGCGATCGGGCGCCGAACCGGAGATCCGTTCGGAGAATCTCGAGTGCGGCGCGGCGCGACGACATCGGCATGTCCCCGTCTCAGGCTGGCTTCGTCCTATAGACAGGCCACAGCAGCAAAGCGTTGGGTCGGTTAGATCCGCTCGAGCAGGGGGAAGCCGGACATGCGCCGGAACTCAGCCTGACGCTTCTTCGAGTACAGCTTGCCGAGGAAACGCCAGAACCACATCCCCGGCATCTCACGGTCGAGTCGCCGCGCCTCTTCCATCGCCGAATGCCACTCGAGCTCGCGCCACCCGCACGGCTCGAAGAACTTCGTGCCCGTCTCGGGAGCGAACCGAAACGGCGCGTTGCCTGCCGACAGCTGCTTGCCCCACGAGCGCTGGATCATCTTCATCAATCGCGGGCTGATGATATCGATCAACCACCACTGAAACGAGCGGGCGGCGTGGAGATCGCACGCGAGGGCCGCGACATCATCGGCCTGGAGATAGACCAGCAGTCCCTCGGTCACGACGAGCACACGTTTCGACTCGCCGGCGAGTTGGCTGAACAGCGCCTGCCGCTTGGCCTGGTCGGTGAGATCGACGCGGACGGCCTCGTAGCGGCAAACTGGCTTCTCGTCCTTCAGCATCTCGAGCTTGTAGTCGAGAATGCCGGGGAGGTCGACGTCGACCCAGCGCAACGTCGACGGCAGCTCCTTCATGCGCCACGGCCGCGCGTCGAGGCCCGCGGCGAGGTTGAGCACGAGATCGACGCCGTACGTCTTCACGCGCTCGCGAATCACCTCGTCGAACACCGCCGTGCGAACGATCATGGCCCACGCCATCTGTCGGCCGCGCTTGAACGCGTCGACGATCGCCTGACCGTGCTCGCCGCCGAGTTGCTCGGCGTACGGATCGCGGAAGATCGCGTCGGGCCGCCGCGTTTCCATCGCGCGGTAGATCGCCACCCAGCGGGCGGTGTCGGACACGCTTGTGAGTTGTGTCATGATGGACGCGCGCCTACTTTCGCGCGAGCGCCAACGCGACGGCCGCCGTGGTCGAGACGGCGGTGAGCAGCCACGGCACCCACAACGGGATCCGGGCGAACGCCGAACGCGAATCGCTTTTCGGCGCGGCGGGGCCGAGCACACGCACGATCTCCGCGGCGCTCGCCGGACGGTCGGACGGAATCTTTTCCAGGCACTTCATCACGACCTTGGCCAGCTCGTGCGGCACGTCTTGTCGCCGAGCGCTGACCGGTTCGGGCGCCTCTCTCGCGTGCGCCGCCATGATCGCCTGCGGCGTGCGCCCGCGGAACGGCGGATGCCCCGAGATCATCTCGTATGCCACCACACCGAGGGCGTAGATGTCGGCTCGATGATCGAGCGTCGGATCGCCGCTCGCCTGCTCGGGCGCAATGTAGGTCGGCGTGCCGAGGCTGACGCCGGCCGCGGTGATGCGTCCGTCGGAATCCTCGCGCTGCGCGGACATGAGCGCTTTGCCGATGCCGAAGTCGAGCACCACCGCCCGCCCGTGGAAGAACATCACGTTCTCGGGCTTGATGTCGCGGTGGATGATGTTTTCTCCGTGCGCGTAGGCGAGCGCGCTCGCGACCTCTTCGAGAATGCGCGTGACGTTCGCGAACTCCATCGGCCGCTCGCGATCGATGCGCTCGCGCAGCGACTCACCGTCGACGAGCGGCATGGTGTAGTAGAGCGACGCGCCCGCCTGGCCGGCCGCGTGGAGCGGCACGATGTTGGGATGCTGCAACCGCGCCGCGAGCATGATCTCGCGCTTGAACCGTTCGGCGGACAGCGTCGCGGTGAGCTCCGGCGCGAGGACCTTGATGACGACGCGCCGGCCCAGCGCGGTCTCGAGCGCGACGAACACGCGCGACATTCCGCCGCGCGGGAGCTCCCGCTCGATCGTGTACGCCGAACCGAGCGCGGCTTGCAGCCGCTCGCGAAGGTCCGGCGGCAGCATGGATCCCGACTGTGACTGGCCGCTTTCGGTCTTCATGGTCTGGGCCTCCACCAGCTAGAGTACGACTCCGAGCGTGGCCCCGCCAGCCGCGTCGACTGGTCAGTCGCGCATCGCCGCACCAACGACGGCCGCGAACCCGCCGACGATGAGCCCGGCTCCCGCACCCGCATAGGACCCGAGTCGTCCGCCGAGCGAGAGCGTGGCTTGCGTTCGGGTACCGTGGACGACGTCGAGGCTCGCGGTCACGCTCACGAGATCCATGAACACCAAGCCCGTGTGCGACGTCGCGCCGTAGGCCGCGCCGCTATGAAACGGCGGGAACGCCTTGCCCGTGTTGACCTCGAGGGGGCCGGCGCCAACGTCGAATGCGACGCGATCGGAAAGCCAGCTGCGGCGTCGAGCCTCGAGCGCGAGGCGACGACGTCCTTTCGGCTCGCCGCCGACGTGCACTGTGCCGCCGATGGCCGTTCGGTTCGCCCGGTTGACCATCAGGCCGACGTCCACCGCGACGGTGCCGTTGGCGTCCTCGATGTTCGCCGGTCCAGTCTTCAAGATCGGATGCGCCGACAACACGCGTCCGGTTGCACCGGGCTCGAACAGAAGAAATGCCGAACAGGCCGGCAGCGGCTGTCCGCGGAGACAAAAGGTCTTGGTGCGAGGCCTCGCCTGGGCATCTAGAGGCTGCCGAGCCGTTCGTGAGCGAGACGGCGAGGGTACAGGCGGCGAACGTTCGCGAAACAGGCATATGCACTACTTACGCTCCTAAGGTCACGCGGGCGGACATGGGGCCAGTGCGCTACCCTAGCCGAACCGCCCCCGATGCGCATTATCTACACTGCCGGCCTCTCCAGCCGTGCGGGAGTCCCAAGTATCCCCTGGCCCACTTTTCCCGATGTCACGACACCGCTCGTTGCTCCCGCTGGTCGCACTGATCGCGACCCCCGCCATCCTCGCCGCGCAGACGCGCATGCTGCGCACGCCTACGGTCAGCAAGACGCAGATCGCGTTCGCCTACGCGAACAACATCTGGGTCGTGGATCGCGCCGGCGGCAGCGCGCGACGTGTCACCAGCTTTCAGGGTACGACGGAGAATCCAAAATTCTCGCCCGACGGGAAGCTGCTGGCGTTCAGCGCGCAGTACGGCGGGAACGTCGACGTCTACGTCGTGCCGTCCGATGGCGGCGAGCCCAAGCGCCTGACCTGGCACCCGGGCGCGGACGTCGTGCAGGGCTGGACGCCGGACGGCAAGAGCATCGTGTTCAACTCGTCCCGCGCGACTGAGGCGCCGAGCGCGGCGCCGCGCTTCTGGACGGTGCCGGTCGAGGGAGGCGTCGAGACGCCGATGGCGCTTCCGCGAGCGTACCAGGGCAAGATCTCGCCCGACGGCCGTCGCGTCGCGTATCGAATGAACAACTCGTGGGACGAAGAGCGCCGCAACTATCGCGGCGGACAGAATCGTCCCATCTGGATCGTCGATCTCAAGACGTTCGATCTCGAGACGACGCCGAACGGCACGAGCGATCTCGTCGTCGCGCAGGCCGGCTCACCGCGCGGCGTGTCGCACTTCTCGGCGCCGACGACGCCGGAGTCGAAGAACATGGATCCGGTGTGGGTCGGCAACGACGTCGTCGACTTCCTGTCGGATCGCGACGGCGTGTCGAACGTGTGGAGCTACGACACGAAGTCCAAGAAGCTCACGCAGCTCACGAACTTCAGCGACTACGACGTGAAGGCGCTCGACGCGTCGTTCGACGGCGGTGCCGTCGTCTTCGAGCAGGCCGGCTACATGCATCTGCTCGACACGAAGTCCGGGAAGGAGCACGTCGTCAACATCACGGCGACCGGCGACTTCCCGTGGATGATGCCGCAGTGGAAGGACGTGAGCGGCGCGATGAGCAATCTCGCGTTGTCGCCGACGGGCAAGCGCGTCGCGCTCGAAGCGCGCGGCGAGATCTTCACGATCCCCGCCGACAAGGGCGACGTTCGCAACATCTCGAACTCGAGCGCGTCGGCGGAGCACGAGCCGGCCTGGTCGCCCGACGGCAAGCAGCTGTCGTATTTCAGCGATCGCTCCGGCGAATACGCGCTCTACATCGAGTCGCAGGACGGGCTGACGCCGCCGCAAGCGAGATCAAGATTCCGACGACCGGCCACTTCTACACGGCCGCGTGGTCGCCCGACGGCAAGCGGATCATGTTCCACAGCGCCGATCTGAAGCTGTGGGTCGTGGACGTCGCGACGGGTCAGGCGAAGGTGGTCGGCAACGATCCGTGGATGGTGCCGACGCGCACGATGAATCCGGCGTGGTCGCCGGACGGCAAGTGGATCGCCTACGCAAAGCATTTGAATTCTCTCTACAAGGCCATCGAGGTCGTGAACGTCGAGACCGGCGTCTCGAAGCAGGTGACCGACGGCCTGGCCGACGTGATCACGCCGGCGTGGGACGCGAGCGGCAAGTATCTGTGGTTCCTCGCGTCGACCGACTACGGCCTCAAGTCGCAGTGGCTCGACATGACGAACTACGACCACACGGAGACGTTCGGGCTCTACGCGGCCGTGCTGCGCAAGACGGATCCGTCGCCGTTCCTGCCCGGAAAGCGATGAGGAGAACGGACAGCCGGCCGCCGGCCGGCGGCGGCTGCGGCGGCGGGCGCGGTGGGCGCGGCGGCGGCGCTGGTGCGGCGCCGGCCGATGAGACCGAGGCGCCGCCGCGGCTCGGCCGGCCGCTCCGCGCGGCGCCCTGCCGACGGTGACGATCGACTTCGACGGCCTGCAGCATCGCATTCTCTCCGTGCCAGGCGTTCCTGACCGCCAGTACGCGAATCTCAAAGCCGGCGCCGCCGGCATGGTGTACTTCGTCGAAGGCGGTGGCGGCGGCGGCGGTCGCGGCGGCGCGGGCGGCGGATCGACGCTGCATCGCTACTCGCTGCGCGATCGTCGCGACGTGGCGTTCGTCACGGGCGCGACCGACTACGACGTCAGCCTCGACGGACACAAGCTGCTGTATCGCGCCGGCGGTGGTGGTGGCGGCGGCCGCGGACGCGGCGGCGCAGCCGGCGGTGGCGGCGGACCGCAGCTCTTCATCGTCGACGCCGATCGCAATCCGCCGCAGGCGGGCGCGGGTCGCATCAACGCCGATCTCCGCGCGTACGTCGATCCGAAGCAGGAGTTCAAGCAGATCTTCGACGAGGCGTGGCGCAACCAGCGCGACTACCTCTACGTGCCGAACGAGCACGGCGCCGACTGGCCGAAGGTCAAGCAGATGTACTCGGCGCTGCTGCCGTACGTGAACCATCGCGCCGATTTGAATTATCTCATCGACCAGATGGGCGCCGAGATGTCGATCGGTCACTCGTACGTGCGCGGCGGCGACATGCCGGACGTGCCGGCGGCGGTGCCCGGCGGATTGCTCGGCGCGGACTTCGTGATCGATCAGGGGCGATACAAGATCACGAAGATCTACGACGACGAAGAGTGGAACCCCGATCTGCGGGCGCCGCTCGCGGCGCCGGGCGTCGACGTGCGCGACGGCGACTACATCATCTCGATCAACGGCCAGGACCTGAAGGCGCCGGACAACATCTATCGCCTGCTCGACGGCACGGCGAACAAGCAGGTGAGCCTCGTCGTCAACACGACGCCGACGCGCCGACGGCGCGCGACACGTGACGGTCGTTCCGGTCGCGAACGAGCAGACGCTGCGCACCCGCGCGTGGATCGAGCACTCGCGGCACGTCGTCGACTCGCTGTCGAACGGCCAGCTCGCGTACGTCTATCTGCCGAACACCGGGCAGCCGGGCTACACGAGCTTCAACCGCTACTACTTCGCGCAGCAGGATCAGAAAGGGCGCGATCATCGACGAGCGGTACAACGGCGGCGGACAGGCGGCCGACTACATCATCGACGTGCTCCAGCGCGACTTCGACGGCTACTTCAACAACGTCGCCGGCGATCGCATGCCGTTCACGAGTCCGGCGGCGGGCATCTGGGGTCCGAAGGTGATGATCATCAACGAAATGGCGGGATCGGGCGGCGATCTCATGCCGTACATGTTCCGTTATCGAAAGATTGGAACGCTCGTCGGCAAGCGGACGTGGGGCGGTCTCGTGCACACGGCCGACACGCCGCCGTTCGTCGACGGCGGATCGGCGATCGCGCCGCGCGGCGGATTCTTCGCGCGCGACGGCAAGTGGGCGGTGGAAAACGAAGGAACGCCGCCGGACATCGACGTCGAGAACACGCCGAAGGAAGTGATCGCCGGACACGATCCGCAGCTCGAGGCCGCGGTCGCCGAGGCGCTCAAGCAGCTCAAGGCGCATCCGGTCGATCGCGCGACGAAGGAGCCGCCGCCGCCGATCTGGGGCAAGCGGGCCAAGCCGCCAGCCTGATTCGCCGTCGTGAACGATCAGCGCGATATATTGGTCGACGTGACTGACGACAAACCGCAAGCGCACCATGAGTCGCCGATTCGACGATTCCTGTTCGAATCGGCGCTCATCGTGTTCAGCATCCTGCTGGCGCTCGGCGTCAATCAATGGGCCGATTCACGAAAGCAACGCGCGTTGACGGATCGAGCTCTCGCCGCGATCCAGGCTGAAATCGTCGGCAACGCGGACCGAATCCGAGAGCGTCGTCCCTATCATCTCAGCCTCGAGTCCGAGCTGAAGCGCGCCGACTCCGTCGGCGCCGTGCGCCGCTATTCCGACCTCAAGCACGCCGCGCCGGATTGGTCCGGATTCGAGAACCCCGAGCTGGACGGAACAGCGTGGCAAAGCGCGCTGACGCTCGGCGTCGCTCCAAACCTGGGGTTCGACACACTGCAGACGTTGTCGAGGCTGTACGGCCTCCAGGCGCGGTTCGATCAGTACAACACGGCTGCGATTCCGACGTTCGATTTCTCGGACGAGGCGATGCACTCGAACATCCGCCGAATGTACGTCTATGTCGCGACGATGCGGACGAACGAAGACACACTGCTGAATCGCTACGGTGCGGCGCTCAAGTTGCTTGGTCCGCAGCCGCCCCCCGCGATGCGATGATGGCTGGCTGACGTCATGGCGCTCACCGCGACCATCTACAACTTCGACATTCAGCTCTCCGACGTCGACCGCAACGTCTACGAGTCGCTTGCGCTTCGCGTCGCGCGCCATCCGTCCGAGACGGAGGAGTATCTCGTCACGCGCGTGCTGGCGTACTGCCTCGAGTACGCCGAGGGAATCTCGTTCGGCAAGGGATTGTCCGAGCCCGACGAGCCGGCGATCACCGTCCGCGACCTGACCGGTGCGTTGCGCGCGTGGATCGAGATCGGATCGCCGGACGCCGATCGACTCCATCGGGCCAGCAAGGCGTCGCCGCGCGTCGCGGTCTACACGCACAAGGATGGCGACGCGCTCGCGCGCCAGCTCGCTGGCGCGCGCATCCACCGCGCCGAGTCGCTCGAGATCTACGCGATCAGCCGGCCGTTACTCGATGGCCTGGTGGCTCGGCTGGACCGGCGAACGCGGTTCGATCTCGCGGTCACCGAACGCCATCTCTATGTCACCATCGGCGGCGAGACTCTCGACGGCGCCGTGGAACGCTTCCATCTTCCCGATCACGGTCGATGATGACCGGCTCGAGAATGGGAGCCTGCGGTGCCGACGCAGCTTCGGATTCGATTGCTCGGCGATCTCCAGATCGTGCGCGACGAGCGGCCTCTCGAGCTGCCGCAGTCGCGCAAGACGCGCGCGCTCCTCGGTTACCTCGCCGTCACTGGCGCGCCCGAGCGACGCGAGCGCCTGTGTGACCTGATCTGGGACGGGCCAAGCGATCCGCGCGCCGCGCTTCGCTGGAGCCTCACGAAGTTGCGCGAGCTCGTCGACGACGATGATCTCGCTCGCATTTCGGCGGATCGCGAGCGCGTCGGCTTTCAGGCGAACGGCGTCGACGTCGACCTGTACGAAGTACGCGGCCGACTTCGCGGCGGCGTCGCGAACGCCTCGACCGAGGATCTTCGCGCGGCTGCGGGCCTGCTGCGCGGCGAGCTCCTCGCCGGGCTCGACCTTCCCGACGCCTACGCATATTCCGCCTGGCTCGCGTCCGAGCGTGACACGTTGCGTCGCATTCGCTCGGACGTGCTGACGACACTCGTCGCCCGGCTGCGCGAACCGCCAGATGATGCTCTCGTGTTCGCGCGACAGCGACTTGCCGCTGACCCTTCAACGACGACGCGCATGCGTCGGTCATCGAGCTGCTCGGGGCGATGGGTCGTGTTCGCGAAGCCATGGACGCGTACGACGAATGCGCGCGAATCCTGAAGCGAGAGCTCGGTCGCGCGCCGAGCGCGGCGTGGAGCGGGCGCGCGCGCGGGCCGAACATGGCGCCGATGGGTTCGAGATAGCTCGCGACTAGGCCGCGAAACCGTCGACCCTCCGGAGCGCCCGCCACTCGTCGGACGAGACGCCGAGCTCGCGACGCTGCGAGCTCGTCGCTGACGGCCCGTCCGAATTCACGCGTGCTGATCGTGACCGGCGAGCCGGGGATCGGAAAGTCGCGCCTGCTGGAGGAATTGAGCGCGATGGTGAGCGCGGCGGCGAGGGTTGGTTCTCGGCGGCCGAGCTTTCGAGGCCGAGATGATTCGACCGTATGGCCCGTGGATCGACGCGCTGCAGTCGCTGTTCGCGGGCCCATCGTCCGAGGCGGCGCGAAGCGCGCTCGACGCAACCGGCGCGTCCGCGCTTTCGGTGCTCATCCCCGATCTCGCGCCGGACAACGCTGCCGACGTCGCCGTCGACCGAAACAAGCTTTTCGCCGCCGTCGGCCGGCTGCTCGGCACGCTCGCTCGAACGGCGGGGCCGGTCGTGGTCGCGCTCGACGATCTCCAATGGTTCGACGACGCGTCGTTGGCGCTGCTGCATTACGTCGCGCGGTCGGGCGGCGACCGCGGCGTCATCATCGCGGTGACTGCCAGACCGCAGGAGCTCGAGGCTCGTGCGCCGGCAATGACGGTCGTTCGCGCTTTGCGGCGCGACGGTGTCACGCATGACTTCGCGCTCGGGCCGTTGTCTGGTGACGATGTCGCCCGATCTCACGGCATTCATCGACAGTCGGCTCGATGCCTCGCAGGTCGCCGCCGCAAGCGAGGGAAATCCACTGTTCGCACTGGAAGTCGCCCGCAATCTTGCGTGCGGCAATACCGGCGTTCCCGCGACGCTCGAAGCGATCATCGACGAACGCTTGGGGCGGCTTGAGTCCGTCCGCTCGCGAGATCGTGACCTGGGCGGCGGCGCTTGGCGGTGCGTTCACGCCAGCAACGCTCGCGCACGTCGGAAAGTTCGACGACGATACGCTTCTCACCGCGTTGGACGAGCTCGAGCGCGCCGGCATCGTTTGCGGAACGGCGAGCGCCGCGTACGACTTCTCACACGACTTGATTCGTCGCGTCTCGTACGATCGAATGTCCGCCGCCGCGTGCCGCGGCGGTTCATCTGGCGATCGCTCGGCGCCTCGACGCCATCGGCGATCCCGAGTGCTCCAGCGACATCGCGGTGCACGCCGTGCTCGGCGGCGACTCGCGGCTTGCCGCCACGGCCTTCGCGCGCGCGGCCGAGCGATCGATCCGGTTCTTCGCGGTGGTCGACGCCTGCGCTGCTCGCGCGTCGCGGTTTGGCCGCGCTCGACCAAGAGACCGCGCGCTCCGCCATCGTGCGGAATGAGCACGTGGTCCTCGCGGTAAACCTCTACATCCCGTTGGTGCACGCCGGCGGTGCCCGCGGATCCGAGCTGGAAGTGCAGCGGGAGCTCGAACGCCTCGCCGCGGAAGCACGCGTCCTCAGGCTGCACGCGCAGGCGCAGATGGCGTTCTATCTGATCTCCTTCATCCACTTTCTCGCCGGCGAATGGTCGCTCGCCGAAGCGGACACACATCGCGCGGTCGAAGCGGGACGAGCCGCCGGGAGTGAGACCGCCATTCGATCGTTGGCAAACTCGGGACGCTGTCTGGCGTCGATCGAGCGCGACCTGTCGCTGGCCGAGGATTTCCTCGCGGAGGCTCGGCACGGCGCCGCCGCGTTGGGGCTCGAGCTCGTCGACCTCGCGTGGGGGCAGGGAATTCTCGCGCACCATGGCGGCGACCTCGATGCCGCGGTCTCGCACTTCGAGCACGCGGTAACGGTCGCGCGAGCGCGCAGCGAGCATTGGCCGGTCTGTGACTGTCTCATACGACTTGCCTCGATCGAGCTCGAGCGAGGCCGGCTACGATCGCACGCGCGCGTACTGCGCGGAGCTCGCGCCTGTCGCGGCCAAGCTCGGCGACTCGAGCGAGCGCCCACTCGGCGTCGCGCTGGACGCGCTCGCCGCGCTGCGCGGCGGGCGAGGCCGCCGAAGTCTCGCGTGCGGAGGAGCGCCTCCGCGCGTCGCTCGACGAGTTGATCGCACTCGACGCGAAAGGCGCGCGAAGCCTATGTCCTGACCTCGGCCGCAGAATGGCATTGGTCGCATGGGCGGATGGATACGGCCGCCGCGCTCGCTCGCCAGGCGCTCGACGCCGGGCGGGCGGTGGGTCGTAGGAGCGAGTCGGCGATAGCCGGTGTGCTGATCGCGCGGACAGCGTTGGCCGCGGGCCAAGCAGCGGAAGCGGAAGAGCTGGCGGCCGCTGTCGGAGGCTGATGCCGCGACGCCGCGTGCATTGTCGGCTCGCGCCATCGAATGGAGCAACGCATTTCGCGCCGACCGCACGCGCGTCCCGGCCGGCGTCCCCGTCGTCACTTGAGCGCCGAAACAAATACAACGGTGGCTCCAACGACCGCCGCAACGCCACTTGCCTATTCTCTCGCCCGTTGGCACCGGGCACGCCCCGAACTGAGGAGAAGACCATGGAAAGGCCAGCACCCGTCGAGCATCTCATCGTCGAGCAGACCTTTTCCGAGCCGCTGAGCGACGAGGAGCACGGCCGGCTGGGTCGCAAGCTGGACGACTGTCTCGTCCAGCACGGTGCGCGCTGGCTGCGGTCGTACCTCTCGGCGGATCGCCGCCGGCTGGTGTGCGAGTTCGAGGCTCCCGACGCCGAAGCCGTCCGCGTGTCCTATCGGTCGGCCGGAATTGCGTTTGAACGGGCGTGGACCGCCGAAGTCTACTCGCGAGACGGCGCGTAGGCCGGCCCGCAATCGGTTCGTGCGGAACATTCACTGTAGTTCGAGGCGCGGCCACCCCGCGCCAGGAGAAGCTCATGTCCAAGAAGGACGGAATCGAGAAAGAAGTCACGCGCGGGCGTCGTGCGTTCCTCGGCCAGCTCGCGGCCGGCGCCGCGGCCGGTGCGGGCGTGCTCGCGTTGTCTGGCGTCGCCAGCGCGGCCATGCCGGATGTGCTGTCGACCGCGGCGGGCGCGGGCGTCGCAGCGGATGCGGAGCACTGGCTCGACGCGTTGAAGGGTAAGCACAAGCAGCTGGTCGATGCATACGAGCCGAACGACGGATGGCCGCTCGGGTTCACGCATACGTTCCTCGCGACTTCGGGGAAGGAGACGGCGGGCGCGGTGCTGGTGCTGCGCCATTTCGCGATGCCGATCGCGCTGAACGATGCGGTGTGGGCGAAGTACAAGATCGGTCCGTCGCTCAAGATCACGGATCCGGCGACGAAGGAGATCGCGACGAAGAATCCCATTCCTCAAGCCGAAGCCAGGCGTGCTGCTCGCGGACGACATGGCGATCGACCGGCTGCTCGGGCGCGGTGTCTTCGTCGGTGCGTGTAGCGTTGCCCTGCAGGTGTTGAGCGGCATGTTCGCCGCGAACGCCGGTGTGAGCGCCGACGCGGCGAAGGCGGAGTGGACGGCCGGCATTCTTCCCGGCATCACGCTGCTGCCGTCTGGCGTGTGGGGAGTGAATCGCGCGCAGGAGAAGGGCTGTACGTACGCCACCGGCGGAGGTTGATCGGCCGCTCCGCCGGCGCCATCAAACAGCGGCGCTCCTCGTCAGCAGGACCGGCGAGGAGCGCCGTTCGTCATTGTTTCTGAAAGACCTCGGTCAGGCCGTTCGGGAAGACGGCGGTCAGCGTCGTTCCGTTGAGCGACGCGCCGTACGAGAACCCGGCCGTCTCGTCCACGAAGTTCAGTGCGCTGCCGTTCACGGTGTACACTCCCGTGTCCACGAACACGCGACCGTCGGCGAGCTTCATCGTTTCCCTGAACGTGCCGTCGTCGGCCAGCGACAGAATGTCGGTGTTGAGCGTGACACCGTCGGAGAACGTGAACGGCAGCTTCGATCCGTTGATCGTCTGAGGAGCGTGTAGTCGCCAGGAACCGTCAGGAGTGGCGTGACGACATTGTTGTTGTCGCTGCACGCCATGAGCGTCGCGGCGAACAGAGCGATGGCCAGCTTTTTCACGGCGGGTGTCCTCGGGTGGTGTGAGTCGGCCACACCAGGGCAACTCTCAAACCGTGAACGGGTGAATCGCTCGAATGTCGTGCGCTCGTTGCGACAAACGAGGTTCGCGACGGGTTACGAAGGTGGCTGTGCCCGTCGAATCGCCACGAGCTCGACGACCTCGCGTCCGCCTTTGTTCGTGATCTCCCGCACGACGCCGACGCCGCGACAGTAGGTCTTCCGTTCGAGCGTCTCCGGCTCGAGCGGACTCCAGTCTTCGGTCGTGATACATCCCGTGTAGCGTCCGGCCGCGACGCTGGCGGTGTCGTCCACGCTCACGACGCGACCCATGTCCTCGGCGACGCCCTTTCGATATTCCTGACGATACGCCGCGCCCACGATCGGCCGAGCATGCATGATGATGCCAGCTCGGGCGCCGCCGACCCCGTGTTGCCACGATCCGCTCGTGCTCGGCCGCCTGCCTTCGAATGACGTCGTCGCCTCGCCGAGATACCAAACCGTGCCGGTGGTGTCCTGCGCATACCAGTCATGTGTGTCTTCGACGATCTTGCCGTCGCGACTCACGCGATCGTGCACGACGACCACGGCGACTCCGCCGATCGACTTTTGATCGCGCGTGACCGTGATGCTGTCGATCGACGTGCGCGCGCCTTCGCGAACCGAGTAGATGTAGACCGCTCCCGGCTCGAGCGGAAAAAACGGATTCGTCACTGCCGCGCCTCGAAAGGCGCCAGGATCGAGGCGTGGGATCGGCGGCGTCGCCGTGCTCTGGGCGCTCGCGGGCATGGCCGCTACACACCATGCCGATGCGCAGCACAGGATCAGCGCTCGTCTCAGCTCACGATCTCGATTCATCTCACGCGCTCCTTGCGGCCGCCTTCTCCGACCGCGCGAGAAGGCGAGCGTCGCCAAAGCGTTCGGCCATGGCCGCGAAACTGCCGGTCGGGCCGCGCCAGCGAAGCTCGTCGACGTCGTAAAACAGTGGTGCGTCGGTCCGCAGCGTCGCAAGCCGCTTGAACAAGAGCGCGAGCTCGAGCCGGTCGCCGAGCACGTCGGGCGGAAACTGCTCGATCGCGCCGTGCTTGTTGATCAGTCGCGCCGCCGACACCGCGCCGATTCCGGGCATCCCAGGATAGCCGTCGGCCGAGTCGCCAACGAGCGCGAGGTAGTCGGGAATCAACGCGGGCTCGACGCCGAATTTCTCGCGCACGCCGTCGGCGTTTCGGATCTTGTTGCCGCGCCGGTCGACCTGCACCACGCGGTCGCCCCGGACGCACTGCGCGAGATCCTTGTCCGGCGTCCAGATGCACACGCGCTCGACGGCGTCGTTGTCCGCGGCGATGCGCGCGCCGGACGCGAGGCCGTCGTCGGCCTCGAGATCGATCATCGGCCAGACCGCGACGCCCATCGCGGCGAGCGCGTCTTCGAGCGGGTGAAACTGCGCGGCCAGCGCGGGCTCGATGCCGTCGCCGGTCTTGTAGCCGGGCCACAGATCGTTGCGGAACGACTCGATGACGTGATCCGTCGCGACCGCGCAGTGCGTCTCGCCGGTCTCGATGAGCTGCAGCACCGTGTTGAGCACGCCGATGACCGCGCCGAACGGCGGATCTTCGCCGCTCGTGAACCGGCGCAACCCGTAGAAATGGCGGAACAGCTCGTACGTTCCGTCGATGAGATGAACGATCATGCGTCACTGGGTGGGTGATTGCCTCGCCGTCCACGCCGGAACGAGATTGATGCATGTTCGCCTCGGCGCGCAAGCTTGCGATCGTGACAGGAACGACGTCCGGGGTGGGCGCGGCCGTGGCGGCTTGCCTTCTCGACCGCGGGTGGGATGTGCTCGGCATCGCTCGGCGTGCGTCGGCGATCTCGCGCGACCGATACACGCATCTTCGTCTCGACCTCGCCGATCTCTCGTCGCTGACCACCGTGTTCGAGCGCGAGGTGGCGCCGGTGGTGCGCGACGGCGGCTGGGCGCGCATCGGCCTGGTGAACAACGCCGCCATCCCCGAGTTGCTCATGCCCATCGAGCGGATGGATGCGGTCGAGCTCTCCACCCTCTTTTCCGTCAACACGGTCGCGCCGATGTGGTGCATGGGCTTCGTCTCGCGTCACGCACCACGCGACGTCGCGCTCCGCGTCGTGAACGTGTCGTCTGCCGCCGCGGTGCGTCCCTTTCCGGGACTCGGTGCCTACGGCAGCGCGAAGGCCGCGCTCCAAATGGCCGGAATGATTCAGGCCGCGGAGTGGGAATCCACGGTGCCGCATGCGCCCACGCGAGGCAACGCCGCGATCATGAGCTACCAACCCGCGGCGGTCGACACGCCAATGCAGGAGATCGCGCGATCGCGCTCGCCGGCCGAGTTTCCCTGGGTCGGCATGTTCACGTCGATGCGCGATCGCGGGGCGCTCGTTCAACCGGAGGGTCCGGCGGCCGAGATCGCCGATTTTCTCGACGCCGACCACGTACCCTCGTTTTCCGAACGGCGATTCGGTGAGTAATCCCATGACCGGCGGTCAGTCGCCCGCGGCGAGGCTGCGACACGAAGTGCTCGGCGTCGCGGAGTCTCCGCTGGTGCAGATCGCGACCGTCGCCGAAGGCATGCCGGGGTCGCTGAAGTTGTGCTATGGCGAGTCGGACGAGCCGACGCCGGAGTTCATCTGCCGCGCGGCAGGCGAAGCGGCGCTCGCCGGTCACACTTTCTATACGCACACGGCGGGCACGCCCGAGCTCCGCGAGGCGATCGCGACGAAAGCGAACGCGCTGCATGCCACATCGTATCAAGCGTCGGAGATCATGAGCACGGTGGGCGGATCTGCCGGGATCTTCACCGCGATTCGCGCGTGCGTCGGGCCGGGTGACAACGCGATCGTGATCTCGCCTGCGTACGCGATCTTCGTGAATGCCGTGACGATGTGCGGCGGCGAAGCGCGCAGCGTTCCGCTCGTGCGCGACGGATCGCGCTATAGGCTCGATCTCGACCGCGTTCGGCGCGCCGTCGATCGGAACACGAAGCTGATCGTCGTCAACAGTCCGTCCAATCCGACCGGCTGGATGATCTCGGTCGAGGAGCAGCGTGCGCTGGCCCAGCTCGCCGAGGAACACGACGCGCGAATCCTCGCCGACGAAGTCTACGAGCGACTAGCGTTCGACGCGCCGGTCGCGCCGTCCTTCGCGCGCGTGGTGAGCAGCAAGGATCGCCTGATCGTGGTCAACAGCTTTTCCAAGACCTACAACATGACCGGGTGGCGCCTCGGTTGGGTGCAGAGCAGTGAGGCGGTCATTCGCCAGCTGTACAAGGCGGCCGAGTTCATCACATCGAATCCGACCGCGATCGTCCAACAGGCAGGTATCGTGGCGCTGCGCGACGGAGAGCCGTTCATCGCGGACCTTCGTGCCAGATACGCGTCACGCCGCGCGCTGGTGATGCGCGCGCTCGAGAAGATTCCAGGCCTCTCACTTCCGCATCCCGACGGAGCCTTCTACGCCTTTCCGCGAATCGACGGACTCGAGGACTCGGCGAGCTTTGCTTTGGACCTCTTGCATCGTACCGGCGTGGCGCTGGCACCGGGCTCCGCTTTCGGGCCGACGGGCGAGGGCCACGTTCGATTGTGCTTCGCCGCGTCGGAAGAAACGCTCACGCGTGCGCTTCACGCGTTGTCGTCCCATCCGCATTTCGCCTAGCGGCTGATGACGACGATCGAAGCGGCCTATCGCGCTCGTACGCCTCGCTCGGCCGCGCTGCACGAGGAAGCTCGGTGTCTCTTTCCCGGCGGCGCCACGCGATCGGTGACACTGTTCGAGCCGCATCCGGTCTACATCGCAAGCGGTCGGGGATGTCGCGTCGTGGACGTCGACTTCAACGAGTATCTCGACGTCCAGAACAACTTCGGCTCGATGGTCCACGGGCACGCGCATCCGGCGATCGTCGCGGCGATCGAGTGCGCAGGCCACGCGCGGCACCGATTTCGGGTCGCCGACCGAGCTCCATCTCGAGCTCGCGCGCGAGATCGCGTCGCGGCTTCCGTCGATGCAGCGCATGCGCTTCACGACATCGGGTACCGAGGCCGTCATGTACGCCGTTCGCGCCGCGCGCGCGTTCACCGGCCGTTCAAAAATCCTCAAGTTCGAGGGGAGCTATCATGGCGGCTACGATTCCGTGTCCGTCAGCGTCGATCCCGGCGCAAATGCCCCGGCATGGCCGGCCGGTGCCGTCGCCAGCGGCGGACTCCCGCCAGACGTCGTGTCGCACACGCTCGTCGCGCCGTTCAACGACGTACAGGCGACTGAAGACATTCTGAGATCCCATCGCGGCGATGTCGCCGCGGTAATCGTCGAACCAGTCACGGTGCGCGGGATGATCCCCGCCGAGCCGAGCTTTCTGGTCGCGCTGCGCGAGCTGACGCGCGAGTTGGGCGTGCTGCTCATCTTCGACGAGGTCGTGACCTTTCGACTTGGCGTCGCCGGCGCGCAGGGACTGGTTGGCGTCACCCCGGACCTCACGACCCTCGGGAAGGTGATCGGCGGCGGGCTTGCCGGTCGGCGCGTTCGGCGGACGAGAGGACATCATGGCTGCCTTCGATCCGTCGCATCACAAACCGGTGCACCATTCGGGTACGTTCGCCGGCAACGCGGCGACGATGGCGGCCGGGCTGGCCGCGCTCGAGCTGCTGACGCCCGTCGCGCTGTCGGAGCTCAACCGGCTCGGCGCTTCGCTGCGCGGCGCTCTCACGCACGCGTGCGACTTGGTGGGAGTCGCCGGCCAGGTGACGGGCGCCGGATCGCTCGCGTCGGTCCACTTCACCGGCGAGCCGGTGCGCGACTACCGGTCCGCGCTTCGCGCCGATCGGGCGCGTGCGGCGCAGATGCATCTCGCGCTGCTCAATCGCGGCATTTACGCGCGAGCCGGCGGCAGCTTTTTTCTGTCGACGCCCATGACGGAGGAGGACATCTCGAACATCGCAGACGCGTTTCGGGAGGCGCTGACCGAATGCGCATCGTGAACTTGGCGCTGCTTGTCGCGTCTCGGTAACCAGGCGCGTCGTCGGATACGCCGCTCCTCGCGCTCATGGAACCGCAAACCGCGCCTCGCCACCTCGGCTATTCCTCCGCCGCAATCGAACGCGAGCGCGCGCTCGAGGCTGAGTTGCGCGATACGGTGTCGTCGGAACACATCTCGGCGTTTCACGCGGCGCTCACGCGTCGGCCGCACATGGCGGGCACGGAGGCGTCACTGGCCGTCGCGGACTCGATCGCGAGCTGGCTTCGCGCGGCCGGCCTTACCGTAGAGACCTTCGACTACCAGGTGTATCTCTCGCATCCCGACCACATCTCGGTCGCGCTGGTCGCGCCGGTTGCCGAAGCGCTCCGCGTCACCGAGCCGGCGTCGCCGCTCGATCCGGACACGAGCAACCCCGAGCTGGGTCCGGGATTCGTCGCGTATTCGGCGTCGGGGGACGTCACGGCTCCGGTCGTCTACGTCAACTACGGCCTTCCGCTCGACTACGACCAATTGTCGGCCCGCGGCGTCGACGTGCGTGGAAAGATCGTGCTCGCCCGGTATGGCAAGAGTCATCGCGCGGTGAAGCTCTTCACCGCGCAGGAGCACGCTGCGGCGGGAATCATTCTCTACAATGATCCCGCCGACGACGGCTTCGTGCGCGGCGACACGTGGCCGAAAGGCTATTGGCGTACCGCCGAACAGTTGCAGCGCGGGAACGGGAAGTACAGTTGGCATTGGCATGGCGATCCGCTCACGCCCGGTGTCGCGGCGATTCGCGGCGCGCCGCATCAGGATCCAGCCACATCGCCGACGCTGCCGCGCATTCCGGCTGCGGTGCTGTCGTGGGGAGAAGCGCGCCGAATTCTCGAACGGCTCGACGGCGAGAGTGCTCCGGCGGCGTTCCGAGGCGCGCTGCCGATCGACTACAAGCTCGGTGGCGACGCGGTTCGTGTTCGCATGAACGTCCGCATGACGAACGACTGGCGGACGATTCGCGACGTCGTCGCGCACGTGCCCGGCGCCCGGTTGAGCGATCGCGGTGTTCTGCTTGGCACGCATCACGACGCGTGGACGTTCGGTGGCGTCGACCCGGGCACAGGAACGGCGACGTTGCTCGAGGTCGCGCGAACGCTCGGACACCTTCGGCGCACGGGATGGCAACCCGAGCGAACTATCTCGATCGCGTTCTGGGACGCGGAAGAATTCGGATTGGTCGGCTCGACGGAATTCGCCGAGCAGCGTGCGGACGCGCTTCGCGCCGGCACGATCTGCTACATCAACACGGATCTCTACACGAACGGACGTCTCGACGCGGGCGGCACGCCGTCGCTGCGCGATTTTCTGGTCGACGTCGCGAAGGACGTTCCAGACGGACACGGCTCGGTATACGACGCCTGGATCGCCGACGAGCGTACGCGCGTCTCCGCCGAGCGGCGCACCGATCCCAAGCTCGAGGTGGAGCTCAAGGCACTCGGGAGCGGCGCGGACTTCGTGCCGTTCCAGGATTTCCTGGGACTGCCGGCGCTGTCGATCGAGTACAACGCGACGGGCGGTTACAGCTACGGTCCGTATCACTCCAACTACGACACACGCTGGTTCGTCGAGCGGGTCGCTGATCCGGGCTTCGTTCGCGGTGCGGCGTTGGCGCGACTTCTCGGAACCGTCGCGTTGCGCCTCGGCCAGGCGCAGGTGCTGCCGTTCCGCTTCTCGCACTATGCCGAACGACTCGACGACTTCGTGACCGCTGCCGGTCGTCCCGAGCCAATCAGTCATCCTGAGCGAAGCGAAGGATCTGCTGCCTCCCTCGACTTCGCGCCGTTGCGCGCCGCGGTCGCCCGAGCGCGTCGAGCAGTCCGCCGAGCTGGAGCGGCGCATCGACGCGTACACGAGCGGTCTCGCGGCGACGGCATCCGGCTCCGCGCAGCTCAACGATCTCCTCGCCCGACTCGAGCAGCGCCTGCTCGACGAGAGCCAGCCGCCCTCCGTGCGATGGTATCGGCATCTCGTCTACGGCTGGAACATCTACTCACTATACGACGGGCAGCCGTTTCCCGGACTTGCCGACGCCGATTCGGCGTGGCGATCGAGCGGAGGCGACGCGCGAGCTCGCAAAGATCGTCGCCGCGGTCGACCGATTGGCCGACGGTTTGACCGAAGCCGCGGCGATCGTGCGTTAACGTCTGGCGGGCCGCGAGGTGCTTGGACAGCTTTCGGCCGCCAACGCCTCGGATAGGGACTTCGAAACCTCCGAGGCTGACATTGCGTCGTTTTGTAGGACACACCCGGAGCCGTCGTGCAACTTTCCATTCTGGGCCTGAATCTCGTCTATGCCGCGTTCGGCGTCATTCTCATGTACGTGAGCTATCGAATCATCGATCGCCTCACGCCGGAAGTCGACTTTCCCTCGGAGCTCAAACGCGGCAACATCGCCGTCGCGATCTTCATCGCGGCGCTCTTTCTCTCCATCGCGTTGATCGTCGGGCGCGCGATCGGGTAGCGGCATGCGTTTCACACCTTCGCTCGTGCTGGCCGTCGTGCTCGCGGCAACGGTGTCGGCCCAGGACTCGGCGTCAAAACCGCGGAAGAAGCAGTCGGTTGGCGACGCGCTCGAGGGCGTCGCGGCGGCGCGGCAGCTCAAGAAGATCAGCCAGCGCTTCGATCCTACCTTTCGCAAATACTCAAAGCGCTACTTCGGCCCCGCGTTCGATTGGCGGTACTTCAAGGCGCAGGGCTTTGCCGAAAGCGGTCTGAAACCGACGGCGACGAGCTGGGTCGGCGCGCGCGGTATCATGCAGCTGATGCCCTCCACCTATCAGGAGATCGCGTCGCATCGCCCGGAATTCGGCCCGATCGATCAGCCGGAGTGGAACATCGCCGCCGGCATCATGCACGATCGCTATCTCTGGGATCTCTGGCGCAAGTCCATCGACGACGGCGAGCGGCATCACTTCATGTTCGCCAGCTACAACGCCGGCGAGGGCACGATCACGCGAGCGCTCGGCATCGCGCGGCAAAACGGCGGACTCCCCGCGTGGTCGAGCATCGAGCTGATCGCGCCGTCGGTCCAACGCTGGCGCTATAGCGAAACGCTCGGCTACGTGCGCCGAATCGACTCGACCTACGCGCGACTGATCGCCATCCCGTAGCGCCGCGGTCAGCGAAGGCGTCTGAGCCGATCGATCATTTGGCGGTTGTGCTCCGGGCACGGACCTGTCGCGCTGTCCTTCGCCGCGTCGAGCATCGACGCATCCATCCAATTGCTCGCGAGCCGCGACAGCGACCAGCCGAGCGGCGGTGACACGACGCGATCACGCGCTTTTTTCGCGCGCTCGGACGTATCGCGGCCGGTGAGCTTGTCGCACACGTTCAGCTGAATGAAGTTCGTGTCGAGCTCGTGCCGCATCTCGGCGAGGGCCAGCTCGCCGCGCGCATCGCGTGCGTCGAGCACGGCGCGCACGGGAGCGAGCAGCTCGTTCGCCCAGGAATTGTGCGTTCGCGCGATCGAGTCGGCCGTCGCTTTCGCCAGCGAGTCGAGCTTCGCCTTCTGATTCGCCGACTGCGGCGTCGGGCCAGACCCGTCGGTGTGCTCCTCGCCGTCCGCGTCGCCGTGACACGCGACCGGATCGTTGCACAGATACAGGGCGACCACGGGCACGGTCGGGGCGCGCTGCTTGATCAGCGCGTACACCTCGCGCAGCGTGACGAGCCCCGAGTTCTCGAAGTAGCCGCCGTCCACGACGCGGCCGCGCTCGAGACTGTCGCCGCGGTCGAGGTGACCGGCCGGGCTGACCAGCGTGAACCGCGCGCTGTTGTGTACCGCCGACGACAGCCGGATGTCGGAGGCGAGAACCGAGAGCACGTCTCGTGTATCGAGGAGCACGCCGTCGGACGTCACTGTGCCGGCGACGTACCGCTTGCCCGTCTCGACGTGCGTCGCGTTCAAAATCAACACCGGAACGGTCGAGTCTTTCGCAAAGGCGAGCACGCCGTCCGCGAAGGTGTGTCGCGCGGTCGACGCGTCGTACGAGACTTCCCACGACTCCTCGATCGCGGTCGACCGGTCCGCGGCAGCGACCGGAAACGGGATGAACCGCTGGGCGAGGTCGGGCGCCACCATCTTGGCGAGCACTGGCGCGAGGAAGTCGTCGCGGAGAAACGCCCGCGCGCATCGCGAGTATCCGCCCGGGAGCGCGATTGCCGTTTTCGTCGAATCGTGCGCGCAGGTGAGTTGACCGATGGAGGGGGCGCCGTCGTGAACGATCGCGTCGAATAGCGCGACGCCAAGGCTGCCGCCTGAGACGCCCGACATCGCGAACACATTCCTGGCGAACGCCGGGTTGCCATCCTGGATCGCGCTCAGCGTCGTCGCGGTCCAATACGCCGCGCGGAGCCCACCGCCAGCGGCGGCGACCAGCACGATCGGTTGATCCTCGGTGATCCGCGAGCTCGCGCGAGCCGCGAGGAATTGATCGAGTCGGGCCGCGATTGGAAGTCGCGTCTCCACGCCGGACCGGTTCAGCAGCCGGATCGAGTGGTTTTCGTTCCACAGCCCGAACAAAAACGCAAAGCCGATCGCGATGCGCACCACGGGAATCGCGAACCGCTCGTAGATGTAGACCGCGAAGCTTCCGAACAGGACGGTGTTGCCGGCGAACAGCGCGAGCACCCACAGCGGACCGATGAACCGCGCGACCGGTACAGGAGTGATCGTGAACGTCACGAGGATGATTCCGCTCGCGACGAGCGTCAGCCAGACGGAGCGGCTCAGACGCAACCGGAATCCCGCGAGTGGCGCGGCCGCCTTGGACGCCGAGCCGTCGAGACAGAAAGCGCCCCGCGTGTTGGTCTCCAGACGCCGGGCGTACGCTTCGCCGGAATCTCGGGCGGCCATCACGGTGCGGCGATAACGAACGAACAGAAAGAACAGCCACGCCGCAACGACGCATCCCGCGGCGGCCATGCGCAGCGCGAACGTCGCCTTGGCGTCGTCGAGCAACCCGACGTCGTGCGGCGGCCACGCGACGACGAGGCTCAACGGAATGCTGATCAGCGCGGCGACCACACGAGCACCGGCACCCTCCTGCCTCAACGCCTGACGCGTCGAGACGTTCGTCGCGGCACCGTCGATCTCGACGCGTGGTGGCGTTTGTTCAGCCGATCTCGACCTTCGCCAACGCTGGTACAGCTCCCACACCGGGACGATCAAGAATCCGACGACCACGACGCCGGCGAAGGCCGCGACTCGCATTCCCGCACGCGCGAACGCGAGCCCGCCGAGCACGATCATGGCGGTGCCCTGGATCCGCGGGATGTTGACGGCATAGTGCTCGAGCCATCGCTCGAGGCCGGCGTCCTTCGTCCAGTCGCTGTCAGCCTCGAATCCCTGCTGCAGCAGGCGCCGGGATACGTACCACACCACGGTCGCGGCAAACACGATGGCGGCGACGCCAAACCACACGCGGACGTACGGGTGGACCGTCGCCTCCGCGAGGCGTTGCAGGATGTCCTGACCCTGGGGCACGGCCAACAGGGGCAGGGCCCCCAGTGCGACGGCGAGGGAGCTGAATCGTGTGAGGCGCAACACGCGTCCTCGCGGTCCCGAGAGCCACTCGGCGACCGCCGCCACGAGCCACAGGCCGAGCAGGATCCATTTGATGCTCGAGACCAACGAGCCAATGAAGACCAATGCGGCATTGTCTGGCGTCGAGCCGGGTGTTGCCGCCACGAGTCGTCGCGCGGCGATCGACAGGAACAGATCTTCGAGGATGTCGAGCGCGCCTGCGACGAACGGCGCGAGCGTCAGGAGACGGACTCGCCAGACACCGAGCGCCGGGCCGTCGAGCTCGCTGCCATCCGGGCCCCGCCGGCGCCACCGCATGGCCCAGATCCCGAGCGCGGCCAATGCGAACGGATACGCGATCGAGAGCAGCACATCGCGCCAACCCAGTCCGGCGATCGCGAAGCTCTTGCAGCCCGCTCCTTCGGCGGCCAGCAATGCCGCGAACTTTGCCGCGCTGAACGTGACCTCGACACGGATCAGCGACACCGGCAGCGACGGACAACTGTCCGGCGGCGACCCCGAGACGAGGTATCCGGCGAGGAGCGCCAGCCCGCCGAAGATGATGACCGCCGTGAGCGGGCGGTCGAGTGCCTTGCGAAAGGCGAGGTCTACCCAATCGCGTACCGCGAAGAGTGGGCGCATGCTCCGGTCACCGGTCGGTCCGTGAACGAGCGGGCTGAGCGACAACTATGGCATCAGCCCGCCGAAGCGGTCAATAGCACGGAATTAGAACCGTCTAATAAACGGTCTTTTCGCCGGATCCAGGACGCGCCGCTACGGATTGTCGATCGCCGCGCTCTGGCCCGTGAAGTATTTCGGCCCGCCTTCCGTCATGTGCAGGCAGTCCTCGAGCCGGATCCCGAACTCGCCGTAGATCACGATCGTCGGCTCGTCGCTGAAGCACATGCCCGGCTGAATCTTTGTCGTGTTGCCTTTGACGAAGTTCGTCCATTCGTGCCCATCGAGACCGATCCCGTGGCCGGTGCGATGCGGAAGGCCCGGCACCTTGTAACCGGGGCCGAAGCCGCCGTCGGTGATGACCTTGCGAGCGGCCGCGTCGACGGACTGGCACTCCGCGCCGACCTTCGCCGCGGCGAACGCGGCGGCCTGCGCCTTCTTCTCGAGATCCCAGACGTCGCGCATGCGCTGCGTCGGCGTGCCGAAGACCGTCGTACGCGTGATGTCGGAGACGTAGCCGTCCACGGTGCAGCCGGCGTCGATCAGCACCACGTCGCCGTCCTTGAGCTTCTGCGGCTGGATGCTGCCGTGCGGAAACGCGGTGTACTTCCCGAAGATGACGAGTGCGCCGTCGGCGTTGCCACCCAGCTTTCGCGTCGCCGCGGCGACGTTGGCGCCCAGCTCCTGGTTCGTCATGCCTGCCTTCATCGTCTTGAACGACGCGCGAATCGCCGCAAGCGTGATGTCGTTCGCGCGCTGCATCAGCGCGATCTCCGCCGACGATTTGATCATGCGGCACCCGGCCGTGACCGGCGTGGCGATGACGAACTGCGCCTGCGGCAGCTCCTGGCGCACGCCGTCGTAGATGAAGAAGCGGACACGCTCCTCGAAGCCGATCTTCCCGGTGGCCGCGCCGCGATCGCGAATGATCTGCGCGATCACCTTGTACGGGCTCTCGTCTTCCTGCCAGACGCGCACGTCGTTCGAGAACTTGATGAGCTCGCGGGCGCGCGCTTCCTCGAATGCCGGCGTCACCCACGCCAGCTCGCCCTTCGCGGGGATCACGACGCCGAAGGTGCGCTCGCTGTTCCCCCACCGCACGCCGGTGTAGTAGAACATGCTCGTGCCGCCCTCGAGGAACATGGCCGAGATGCCGTTGTCGCTCATGAGCTTTCGCGCCTTCTCGATGCGGGCGCGCCGCTCGTCGTCGGCGATCGACGGGACCGTGGGCAGTGGTTGGAGCGACGCGAACGGACTGGGCGTGCCCTGCGCGTGGGCCAGTCGCGGATCGAATGGCCGCTGCGGACGCGAGCGCGGCGGACTGCTGCAGAAACTTGCGACGTTTCATTCTGATGCTCGAGTTGAAGTCGATGAGAGGAAATGTTGCCGCGGATCGCCGGAGCGCCAGATGCGAGCGGCCAGTGAGCTCGTGGTTGCATCGTAGTCGACCTTGTCGTACGATTTCGCGCCAGCCCTCCCCTCGCGGAGTCCGTCGTGAGCTCGCTGTTTCTCGGTTGCTTCTCGTTCGGCCTCTTGTTCACGGTGGCGTCGTTCCTGCTTGGGTCGACCGGCCCGCTGCATTCGCTGCACCTCTTCGATGGCGGCACGCACGGCGGGACGGGCGCCGGCGGGCATCACGGCGGAACGTCCGTCGGAGGGGTCGTCAATCCGGGCACCGTCAGCGCGTTCTTGATGTGGTTCGGTGGAGCCGGATATCTGCTCACACGCTACTCGCCGCTCGCCGCCATCACGATCACGCGGGGGCGGAGTGAAAGCGCCGCCGGGCGCGATCACGCCAAGCGCGACGCTCTCGAAACCGAAGACGTGAGGCCAGCAGCGCCGTGACGGTTTGCCATTCGGCGACGCGCAACACCATTGTTAAAGCCGACCCCGGAGGTCCCATGATCCGCCGACTTGCCATTTGCGCGGTGGTCGTCGCCGCGCGCGCGGGCGCGCAACGCCCGATGACGTTCCTCGACGAACAGAACATGCGCCAAGCATCCGGCTCAGACTTGAGCCCCGATGGCCGCATGATGCTCTACACTCTGAGCACGCCGGACTGGATGCAGGCGCGCCGGCAATCCGACGTCTATCTCGTTGCGCTGGACCGCGGTGTGCCGAGCACGCGACAGCTCACGTTCACGAAGGACAAGAACGAGACGAGCCCGAAGTGGTCGCGCGACGGGAGCTTCATCGCGTTCCTCTCCGATCGCGACGCAACAGGCGCGACTCCCGCGGCCGCACCGGCCGGTGGTGGCGGCGGCCGGGGAGGTGCCGGCGGTGGCGCACGCAATCAGCTGTTCGTGATGCGGCTCGACGGCGGCGAAGCGAAGCGCGTGACCGACGCGCGCGAAGGCGTCTCACAGTTCTCGTTCACGAAGGACGGCAAGTCCGTCGTCTTCGCGTCTGGCCGCAGCCGGCAACGAACAGCTGTACACGCTCGCGATCGCGGATCTGTGGCAAGGCGAGATCCCGAAGTCGGCGCAGCTCACGCGTCATGCGACCGGCATCGGCGCCTGGCAGTTCTCGCCCGACGGCGCGCACATCTACTTCGTGTCTCCGGACTCGATCGATCGCGAGGATCGCACGCGCACCGACAAGCAGTTCACCGTTCGCCCGCGCAATCCAGCGTCGTCGCTTCAGAGCCTCTGGGCGTTCGACGTCGCGTCGAAGCAGGAGCGTCGGCTCGTGACCGATCCGTCCTACAGCGTCGCCGACGTCACGGTCTCGCCCGACGGCAAGTGGATCGGATATCACGGCATGTCGGCGAGCCGGTACGAGCGCGGCAATCTCGAGCAGAACGACTACGCGGATCTCTATCTCTATGACGTCGCGAGCGCGAAGATCGAGCGCCTGACGAAGAACGACATCATCGGCGAGACGCCGGTGGCGTTTTCGCCCGACAGCAAGACGATCGCCTTCTCCGCGCCGGACGACTTCAAGTTCATGCACCTCGAGAAGATCTACGTCCGTCCCGTGGATCGTCCGACGGAGCAATGGAAGAAGCTCGGCGGAACCTTCGACTACGACGTTCGGATCGGCCGCGGCTTCGGCGGCGACGCCGGCATCGAGAACGCGTTCTGGTCCGCGAACGGCGACACGATCTACTTCAATACCGGCTTCCACGCGACGACGCAGATGTTCGCGCTCGTCGTCGCCGACGAACGAGGTGAAGCAGCTCACCAACTTCAAGGCGTCGACCTCCGTCGGCCGCGACGCGGAGACGGGCCGCTTCATCATCACCTACGCCGATCCAAAAACGCCTCCCGCGCAGTACACGGTCGCGTCGCTCCGCGACGTCGGCGACAAGTCGAAGTGGACGCAGCTCACCGATCCCAATCCACAGATCCGCCGCGACATCGCGCTCGGCGATGAAGAGGAGATCACGTGGAAGTCGACCGACGGCCGCATGGTTGGCGGCGTGCTCGTGAAGCCGGTCGGCTATCAGCCCGGCAAGAAGTATCCACTCATCGTCGCGATCCACGGCGGCCCCGCCGCAGCCGACATTCTCGGCTTCAACGGCGGCTACGGGTCGCAGGTCTACGCCGGGCGCCGGCTACATGGTGCTCGAGCCGAACTATCGCGCGTCGACGAACTACGGCGACAAGTTCAAGACGGAAACGATGGGCGACTACTTCACGAAGGGCTATCAGGACATCATGACCGGCGTCGACTATCTCATCGCGCAGGGCATGGTCGACAGCACGCAGATGGGCGCGCTGGGCTGGAGCGCCGGCGGACACTACTCCAACTGGATCGAGACGCACACGACGCGCTTCAAGGCGATCAGCTCCGGCGCCGGTGTCGCGAACTGGGTCTCCATGTGGAGCCAGAGCGACACGCAGCGGCTTCGCCAATGGTACCTCGGCGACAAGATGTACTGGGAGCCGGGCCAGTTCGCGAACTGGATGGAGACAGTCCCCAATCGCGACGATCGACAAGGCGAAGACGCCGATCTTCATTCACGTCGTCGACGGCGATCCGCGCGTGCCGCGGCCACAGAGCGAGGAGATGCACATGGCGCTCTCCAAGCTCGGCGTGACGAACGAGTTCTGGGTGTACCCGGGCCAGTCGCACGGCATTCCCGACGTGCGCAACCAGTACCTGAAGGCGGTCGCCGAGATGTCCTGGATGGACTACTACGTGCGCGGCAGCGGCAAGCAGTTCGCATGGCGCGACGTCCTCAAGTCCGTGGACACCGGTGGGCCGGCGCTGGCCGGCGAAGCGACGCCTCAGCCCTGATGCCGATTGGGGGAGGTAGCGGTACTCGAGTCGTCAGGGACTGTCGCTAACGACTGTCTCTGACGACTTCAGTCTCGTCTCCTGCCGGTATCGGCATCCGCGCGGCGAAGTCGAGTCGCTGCTTGCCCGACGGTGTTGACCGTGATCGGCAACGAAAACAAGGCGTCGGCTACACCGATGCTCTGGGCGCGAAAGTTCACGAGGCTCGTTCCGCCCACGGCGTTCTTCGCTGCCGAGATGATGACCTCCGTGGACTCCAGGCCCATGGGGAGCGTATCCAACGCGAACGTCATCGTGACGCCGCTCGGCACGGAGTCGATGGAAAGCGCCACGGGACCCGCGAAGTTCTTTCGAGTAACGCTCACCGTCAGCGCTATGGTGGCCCCCGGCGTTACGCCGAGCGTCGGACCCGATACGACCATCGTCAGCTGCGGGGTCGATGGCAAGACATCTTGTGCAAACTTGAGGTCGACGCAGGCGAGGGCCGGTAGCACCGACAGCGCCAGGATGCACGAGCAACGGTGACTGCGCACGGGCCGTCCGGTGGGTGGTGCTTCACGCTACTCGCATCTGGCCGATCGTCCCATACGTCGCCTGACGTAGTCGGTCCCGCTACTTCGTCACTCACGAGATCCCGGCGCGCTGCTTTGCCCGCGCGATGATCGCCGCCATCGTCTCGCGGTGCTTGGTGAACGTGTCGTCGACCACCTGTAACGTCGGAATGGCGTTCGGCGACAGCCCGAGCGTCTCGGTGTTGAACCGACCGAACCCGGACTCATGGACGCCGCTCGAGCCGCGCCCCGCCGCCGGCGCGCTCAGATGCGAGAAGAAGCGGCTGTATTTCTGCCAGCGCGGTCCGCCCCCCGCATGGTACACCGGCAGAAAGCCGTGCAGCGCGTCATACGGCATCTCGCCCACCGCGAGCACATTCGGATACTTCGATCTGAGATTCATCACGAGCCGCCGCGTGCCCTCGTGCATGTCGCCGTTCGTGCTGTTGACGTGCCCGCCGGCGATGTCGAGGAAATACGCGTCCACCTTGTAGCGATCGATCATGTCCGCGATGCGGCCCTCGAGGTGATTGCGCCACGAGTCGACGCCGAGGTTCATGTAGCCGAGCCAGCCGTCCTGATGCCGGTCGTTGTTCCAGTCGACCCAGTTCAGGTTGTATTCGTCGCCGTCGATCTTGTGCGTGAGCGCATCGGCGATCGTCGGCCACATCGGCAGCTTCTTGTTCGCCGAGTTCATGCCGAACATCGGCATGATCTTGAATCCCATCTTCCGCGCTTCGCTGACGAGCTTCGTGAATCCGGCGACGCCGCCCATGCGGTCGTTCGCGCGATAGATGGGATAGTCCCAGTAGTAGCGGCCGTCCCACGCCGAGATGAACGCGAGCACGCGATCGGCCGGGATCTGCGTCGCCATCCAGCGAAGAATCTCCAGCATCTTCGCGTAGTCGTTGAACATGTAGCCCGTGTAATGCTGCCCGTGGAGCGTCGTCACCATGGCAATGTTGCGCATCCACGCCGGGAACGTCGGGCCGCGTCTCGAACGGCTGCAGGCCGAACGCCTTCTCGACGTGCGCCATGTGCGGCCCGATGGCGTCCTCCACCGACGACACTCGTCCGAGCTTCCATGGCGGCGTCTCGACGCGGCGGTCGTTGCGCCAGCCGTCGTGCTCGTAGATCGCCTCGACGCGATAGCTCGTCTCACCCGGCGCGAGATAGAACCGCTTTGGGCGCACGCGAGCGTCACGCGCCGAGATGTAGAAGATGTCCGTCGATGACGCTTGGATCATGAGCAGCGGCGTCGTCATTCCGCCCGCCGCGCCGGGTCCGTGCAGATCGCCCGCGCCGAACGTGTACCCGGCGAGCATCTCGCCGTCTCGCAGATCGGTGAATCCGCCGCCGCCGGTCGACACTTGGCCCCGCGGCACGCCGCGAATGATCGTCGTGACGGTCTTGATCGGGCGCTCCATCTCGACGGTGGTCGTCCACTCGATCTCGTTGCCGGTACGCTTGAGCACGGCAATCAGATGTCCGGGTGCCTTCTCTTGACCGCCTGCCCAGACGAACCCGTCGCACGTCACCCGCAGTCCATCTTCCGACGTCTCGGCGCGCATCTTCGCGCGATCGAGCCCGTAGGTGTTTTCCTCCGTGAAGACGAGGAAGCCGAACCGATAGTCGCCGAATACCACCGACGGTTCAGGAAAGTCGTAGCTGAACCGCATGTACGAGCGGCCGCGCGGCGGAATGAAGATCTCGCTCGTCGACGTCAGCTCGACGATGTCGCCGGGCGCGTGGACCGTGCGCGTGAGCAGCGACAAATCCGGCGCGGCGAGGGCACCTGCGCCGACCACGCCCATGGTCTTGACCCAATCGCGACGAGAGATGTCAGTCATCGGACCTTGGTGAGCACGCCATATTCTATCGCTCGGCTCCACGGGATGCACGAACGCCGTCAGCGACCCTCGAATGAACAAGCGCCTCGTCGTCATCCTGTCGATCATCGCGATCGACGCCATCGGGATTGGACTGATCTTCCCGATTCTTCCGAGCCTCCTCAGGCAGCTGACCGGGTCCGGCGAAGTGTCGGTGATGTACGGAGTGATCCTCGCGCTGTACTCGCTCATGCAGTTCATCTTCTCGCCGATGCTTGGCGCGTTGAGCGACCGATTCGGGCGACGTCCCGTCCTTCTCGTCTCCGTCGCCGGCGCGGCGATCGACTTACTGGTGATGGCGCTCTCGAACGCCTTCTGGGTCCTGCTCGTCGGGCGAGCCGTCGCCGGAATGACCGCCGCGAACCTCTCCGTTGCGTCGGCATACGTCTCCGACATCACGGAGCAGCACGAGCGCGCGAAACGCTTCGGCTACCTGAGCGCGGCCTTTGGCATCGGGTTCATCGTGGGGCCGGTCGTCGGAGGGCTGCTCGGCGCCATGTGGCTGCGCGCGCCCTTCTTTGCCGCCGCGGTGATCAACGGGGTGAACTTCGTGCTCGTTTTCGCGGTGCTCCCGGAGTCGCGATCGGTCGCCCCGGGACGATTCGATCTTTCCGCGATCAATCCGCTCGCCCCCGTGCGCCGCGCGCTTCGGATGACTCCGCTTCTCCCGCTGCTCGCCATTTCTCTGATCTTCGGTCTCGTCGGCAACATCCCGGGCACGATCTGGGTGCTCTACGGCCAGGACAAATACCAGTGGGAGCGCCGTCGTCGTCGGACTCTCGCTCGCGGCATTCGGCCTCTGCCATGCCGCGGCGCAGGCGTTTCTGACCGGACCCATCGCGGCTCGCTTCGGAGAGATTCGCACGATCATCATCGGCATCGTCTTCGACGCGTCGTCGTTCGTGGTGATGGGCGTCTCGACTCACGGCTGGGTGGCGTTCGCGCTCGCGCCGTTCTTCGCGCTTGGCGGCGTCGGCGTTCCGGCGCTGCAGTCGCTGATGGCGAATCAGGTCGGCAGCCGACGAACAGGGCGAGCTGCAGGGCGTGCTCGCGAGCATCGCGAGCCTCACGGCGATCGTCGGTCCGTTGGTCGGGACCACCGTCTACGCCGCGACCAAACACTCATGGATCGGCGCCGTGTGGATTCTCAGCGCATCGCTCTATGTGTTCACGATCCCCCTCCTCCGGCGACCGCGACCCATTCCCGCGGCGGCCGTCTGATGGCCGATTGACCGTGCTGGTCCCCGAGGTGAAGCTTGTTGGAGACATCAATCTCGACTGCGGAGGTTCACGCATGAAGTTCATGCTGTCTCGTCTACACCGATCCCGCGCTGCTCGACGCGCTGCCGCCGGGCGGATTCGACGCCGACATGCGCGATTGTCTGTCGCACGCCGACGAGCTCCAATCCGACGGCTCCTTGCTCGAATCGCAGCAGCTCGAGCCGGTGTCGACCGCGCGCTCGGTGCGCATGCGAGGCGGGCGCGTCACCGCCGTCGACGGACCGTTCGCCGAAACCAAGGAAGTGCTGGGCGGCTTCAACATCATCGAAGCCGCGAACATGGAAGAAGCGGTGCGGATCGCCTCCGAGTTTCCCTGGATCAAGACGGGCTGTATCGAGGTACGCCCGGTGCGCGACATCGGCGCGGTCCGCGTCCGAGTCGGGGCGGAGAAAGCGGCCGCGTCGTGACGTAACCCGCGCGGCGATGCGCCGCGCAGCGGGCGCGAGTGTCTCTGCTCATTTGAGGAAGAGCAGCTGCGTGCGCCAGCCGTCGAACTTTCGGCCGACGTCCGGCAATCGCGCCGCTTCGCGGAACCCGAAGCGCTCGAATAGTGTGATGCTCGGCGCATTCTCGGCGTCGATGCTGGCCACGAACGCGTGGAAGCGGCGTGCTTGCGGCGCGTCGAACAGTGCGGTGAGCAGCGCGGCCGCCACGCCGCGTCGCCGGGCCGATTCTGCGACGTAGACGCTCGCCTCGGCCGTGAAGGGATATCCGCTCGACCCGCGATAGGGCGACAGCGATGAGGGCCGGCGCTTTCGCGCCGACCCGTTGTTGCGACTGACGCCTGACGCTTGACGCCTGACGACTGACTCTGACGACTACAACTCTATCTCTCGCACCGATCGCCATCCGCGCGGTGCTGTTCAAACAGGAAACAGCATCTCTCGATACTTTGGCAGCGGCCATGCGTCGTCCGCGATCGACACCTCGAGCGCATCCGAGCAGCGCCGCACCTCGTGCATCGCGTCCGCGCCTTCCGACGTCAAAAGCTGCGCCTGCTTCACGAGATCGTCGTGCAGGCCCTCGGCCTTGTCGATCACTTTGCCGAGGGTCGTGCGATGCTTCTGCAACTCGGAGATCGATGCGCCGAGCTTGTTCGCCGCGTCGATCTGCGGGATCGACTTGATGCCTGCCGACTTCGCCTGCGCCGCCGCCTCGGCCAGCTCACCGGAATAGCCGAACGCCGCCGGGAGCACGAGCGTGTCCACCATCTCCCGCAGCGTGTGCATCTCGATCAGCATGTCCTTGATGTACCGTTCGAGACGAACGTGGTAGCGAGAATCCAGCTCGTCGTCCGACAAGATGTTCAACGATGACAGCAGCTTGCGCGACTGCTTCGTCACCATCTGCGCCAGCGCTTCCGGCGTGCGACGGAGGTTCGGCAGGCCGCGCTTCGCCGCGTCCTTTACCCACTCCTCCGAGTAGTTGTTGCCCTCGAAGCGAACCGACGCCGTCTCCTTGAAGATTGGCCGGACGACCTTGAGCACCGCGTCGTCCACCTTCTTGGTCTTCTTCAGCTCGGCCTTGAGCGCCGCCGTGATCTCGGCAATCGCCTCGGCGACGGCGGCGTTGAGCAGCACGATCGGAAACGCGATGGACTGGCTCGATCCGACCGCGCGAAACTCGAACTTGTTGCCGGTGAACGCGAAGGGAGACGTACGATTGCGGTCCGTGTTGTCCTTCTCGATTTCCGGCAGACGCGCGACGCCGAGCTTGATCATCTGCTGCTCGGCGCTGCCGACCGCTTTGCCGTCCGCGATCGACTCGATGACTTTCGTGAGCATATTGCCCATGAACACCGAGATGATCGCCGGCGGCGCCTCGTTCGCGCCGAGGCGATGCTCGTTGCCGCTCGTGCCGATGCCCGCGCGCAAGAGACCCGCGTGCTTGTGCACGGCGCGCAGCACCGCCGCCAGGAACACCAGGAAGCGAATGTTCTGGTGCGGCGTGTTGCCCGGCTTGAGCAAATTGTAACCGTCGATCTCGGGGTTGTCGGCCGCGATCGACATCGACCAGTTGCAGTGCTTGCCCGAGCCGTTGATGCCCGCGAACGGCTTCTCGTGCAGCAGTGCCTGCAGGCCGTGACGCAGCGCAACGCGCCGCAGCGTGGCCATCACCATCTGGTTGTGGTCGACGGCGACGTCCGTCTCCTCGAAGCGCGGCGCCATCTCGAACTGGCTCGGCGCCACTTCATTGTGTCGCGTGACGATCGGCACGCCCAGCCGGTAGAGCTCGTACTCGACTTCGGCAATGCACGCCTGGATGCGCTCGGGAATGCCACCGAAGTAGTGATCCTCGAGCTGCTGTCCGCGCGGCGGCGGCGCGCCGAGCAGCGTCCGTCCGGCCATCACGAGGTCGGGGCGCAGCGCGAAGTGCGCGCGGTCGATCAGGAAATACTCCTGCTCGGGGCCCATCGTCGTGTACACGCGATAGACGCCGTTGTCGCCGAGCAGCTCGAGCAGCTCGATGGCCTTGTCGGACAGCGCGTCGGAGCTGCGGAGCAGCGGCGTCATCTCGTCGAGTGCTTCGCCGTTGTAGCCGACGAACACCGACGGGATGTACAGCGTCCGCACGCCGCCCATTTCGGAGATGAACACCGGGCTCGCCGGATTCCACGCCGTGTAGCCGCGCGCTTCCCACGTCGCGCGAAGACCGCCGCTTGGAAAGCTCGACGCGTCGGGCTCACTCTGAATGAGCTGGGATGCGCCGAATGCCTCCATCGGCTGCCCGTCGTCGAAGGACAGGAAGGCGTCGTGTTTTTCCGCCGTGAGGCCGGTCTGTGGCTGGAACCAGTGCGTGAAGTGCGTCGCGCCATGCGCGATCGCCCATTCCTTGATGGCCTGGGCGACGCGAGGGGCAACGTCGATGTCGAGCTTTTTCCCGTGCTTCAGCGCGTCGACGAGCTTGGCGTACGTGTCGCGCGGCAGCTTGTCGCGCATCTGGCGTACGCCGAAGGTGTTGATCCCGAAGTATTCAGACGTGCGGCCGTTGGCACCGTTCTCGTTGGTGCTCCGGACCTCGCGAGTGGTGATGTCCTGAATGACCGCTTTGCGCGGTGACGACGAGTTGGACGTGGAAGACGCGGGCATTCCTGGCGGCCTCGAGGTGTAGGGTCAGGCTACGAAGCGCGAAATGTAACGCGGAATCTGCCAAAAATGCAAAACTGGAACGACGTTTTGCAAAAAATATGGCTCAAGCAAGTAAACCGTCTACCAAGAAGTGCTGTCGAGGTCGGCTTCTCCGTCGACGGACTATGCCCTCGAGCGCTATCCTATTGCCCCCCAACGAGATCCCCGGAGAGCGAGCCCACCGGCGCCATCTCGTCGATCCGACCCAGGTTCCTGAGCCGAGGCACCCCCACCGCGATCGCCACCACCACGCCGAGCGACGCGAGTCCGCCCAGGACCACTGACGGAACCGTGCCCAGAAAGCGCGCCGCGACGCCCGACTCGAACGCGCCAAGCTCGTTCGACGATCCGACGAAGATCGAGTTCACGGACGACACTCGACCGAACATGTGCGACGGTGTGAACACTTGCAGTAACGTCGATCGCACGAGCACGCTGACGTTGTCCGCCATCCCGCTCAGCGCGAGCAGCAACGTGGAGACGACGAAGCTTCGCGATACTCCGAATCCGATGATGCACATCGCGAAAGTCGCGACCGCCACGAGCAGCGTTCGTCCCGCTCGCTTGAACGGTGGGCGGTGCGCGAGGTAGACCGACGCGACTACCGCCCCGGCCGCCGGCGCGGCGCGCAGAACGCCGAGCCCCTGCGGGCCGACGTGCAGAATCTGATCAGCGAAAACCGGCAGCAGCGCTTCCGCGCCGCCAAGGAGAACGGAGAAAAGATCGAGCGTCAGCGCGGAGAGAAGCACGGACTCGCGGAACACGAACTTGAGACCCGACGCGAGACTCTCGCCGAGGTTGTCCGCCCGATCCACGATCGGCGACGGCACGTAGCGAATCCACCAGAAGGTGCTGAGCGCGACCACCATCATGATCGCGTCGGCGACGTACGCGACGCGCGCGGACGCGAACCCGTAGATCAAGCCGCCGAGCGCCGGGCCGACCACCGCCGCGAACTGCCACGTCGAGCTGCGCCACGCCACCGCGTTCGAGTACAGGCTTCGATCGATCAGCTCGGCGCCCAGTGCCTGACGTGACGGCTGCGCAAAGCTCCGCGCGATGCCGCTGACGAAGATCACGGCGTAGAAGGGCGCGGCGCCGTACGTGTGCAGGAACCCGGGAATCAGATTGAAGATCAGCAGCGCGACGGAGCACGCGAGCAACAGCGTGATCGAAGCCAGCGCGACCCGGCGACGATTCGCGACGTCCGCCACATGCCCCGCGTAGAGCGCGAAGCCGAGAAACGGCAGTGCCTCGGCGAGGCCCATGAGCCCCAGCGACAGCGGATCGTGCGTGATGTCGTAGATCTGCCACGCGACCACCACGGCCTGGATCTGCGTGGAGATGGTCATCGTCAGCAGGGAGACGATGAACCAGCGATAGTTCTTGACTCGAAGAGCGGCGTACGGGTCGTGGGCCACGGCATCCGAAACTTAAACCGCCGGTCACGGCGACGATGTCTTCGTCGACGCGACCGGCGGTGTGCTGGATCGCCCTGCGAGCCGCCGCTATTTCGAGGCGAGGCTCGACTGCAGCTCCTGCGCTTGAGCGAGGTGCGCCGCGACCGCGGGACGCAGGCTCGTCAGCAAGTTCCGCATCTCCGAGCTGCGCGCGCTCGGCAGCAGCGAGTTGTCGATCGCGGCCAGGAGCTTCGTGTGAGACGTGACCTCGTTCATCAGATATGCGGCGTCGAATGCGCGGCCATCCAGCTGGCGCAGCACATCCCGTCGGGTCGCCGATTCGTCGCGGAACGCGAGGCTCGCGGGGTTGTCTTCCGGCTCGAGCTTCATCCGCACGAGCGCATCATTCACCATGCGATTCACGCTCGAGTGATCGTTCATCATTTGCGCGGCGTAGTCCTTGGTGCCCGCCGCCTGAGCCCGACCCGGCGCCAATCGCGCGTAGCTGATGTCGGTGTTGCTGGCCGCGAGGAGAATGGCGGCGATGTTCGCGTCCGTCGGACCGGCGACCGCCCGAACTTTCGCTGGCTTCGGCGCCGGCGTCTTGACCTGCGCAACCGGCGTGGGCGCGCTCGCGGGCGCTGAATGGCGATGGAAGTGTGAGCAGGCGCCGGCGGCGAGCAGGGAAGCCCCGAGCAAACCCCGGGTCATTTGTTTGTGTGACATTGACGTCACCCCGAAGCGGAAGAAGTGGGCGAAGTTGGCTCTGCAAATCCACAAAGCCGACGAGCAGCCCCGGCGCCGGGAAACGTGAAATGCGTGGCGCAGCGCACATACCGCTCGGTACATTTTCGGCCGATGAATCCATCGGGCGATTCGGGGCCGTACCCCTCTACAGCCGAAGGAGCTCCGGGAATGATGCCCGGCGCGCCGGAGGCTTTGCCGGTCGCTGCGAACGCCCCCAACCCGGCCGCCCAAAGCCTCCCCGCCGGCCCGGACGTGGACGCAAAGCTCGTGATCCGCATGCAAGGCGGCGACGAAACCGCCCTTGGCGAGTTTTACGATCGATGGTGGCCCGTCGTTAGTGGGTTGGTCGCTCGCATGTTGAAATCGGCGGACGCCGTGGAAGACGTCGTGGAAGAGACCTTTTGGCAGGCATGGCGACAGTCGAACCGATACGCGCCGGAACGCGGATCGGTCCAGACGTGGCTGCTCACCATCGCGCGAACGCGCGCCCTCGACCGGTTGCGCGCCGCGCGGCGTCGGCGCGAAGAGTCGATCGACGACGTCACCGCCCCGGTGGGCGATGCCGCGCCATCGCCGGTCGCCACGTCGCCGAGCGATCCGTTACTCGACGCGGAGCACGCCGAGCGTCGCCGGCTGGTGATTGCGGCGCTTGCCGAGCTGCCGCACGAGCAGCGCGAAGCATTGGAGTTGGGATACTTCGGCGGTTTGAGTCAATCGGAGATCGCCGAGCGAACGGGACAACCATTGGGAACGATCAAGACGAGAATGCGGCTCGCGCTGTTGAAGCTGCGCGACCGCCTGTCCGTGTTGAAGGAGGACGCGCGATGAAGCCGCCGCTCAGCCACGAGGAAGCATTCGCCGAGCTCGACGCCGTCGCGTTCGACCTGCTCGACACGGTGGAGCGCGACGCGATCATGGCCCATGTCGCGACGTGCGCGGCGTGCCGCGCGGAGCTGGACGCGCTCCAGGAAACCGCCGCCGATATCGCCTTCGCGACACCGTCCACACAACACGCCGCCGTGGTGAGCCGCGAGCGAGTTCGCGAACGACTTCTCGCGCGCGCGGGCGCGGACGCGCGATCGCGCAATCCCATGGCCACGCCCCTCGTGTTCCCGCGCGTTCCCACGCCTCCCCGCGGCTTGGCGGCGATGGATGACCGTCGCCCCAATCCGTGGTTCGCGATCGCCGCCGGCGTCCTCTTCGCAGCGAGCCTCGTGGCCCTCGCAGTGTCGTTCCAGAAGCAGCGGGAGGCAACCGCTCTGAAGTCGCAACTTGCCGCGGCCGAGACGATGCGACACACCGTCGACTCGCTCGCCGTACAGCTCGCCGCTCGCGACAGCGTGATCGCCGGAATTGCCGGACGAGACGTGACAATGATGACGCTGACGTCGCAGGCGGCGAAGGATCCATACGCGCGCATGTTCTGGGATCGCCTGCGTCATAGCTGGACACTGATCGCGCACAACATGCCGCCGCTCAACGCCGGCCGGACATACCAGCTGTGGCTCATCACGCCAAGAGCGAAGATCAGCGCGGGTACGTTCACCGTGCGCAACGGCGACGCGGTGGTACGCGCGACCTACGATCTGACGGAGCCGCTCAACGCGATTGCGGTCACCGAAGAACCCGCCGGTGGCATGCCGCAGCCGACCGGGTCGGTCGTCATCGCCGCGCAGACTCGGTAGTCGCTCTCGGCAATCGCTACTCGAAGCGCAACGACTCGGCGGGATCCACGCGCAGGGCGCGGCGAGCCGCCAGATATGCGGAGAGTCCGATCACCACGGCGAGCGTGACGGCGACCGCGGCGATCACCTCGACGTCGAACGACCGCACGCCGTAGACGAGCGACTCGAGCGCGCGCTCGGCGACGAGCGTCACGACGATTCCGGCGACGAGTCCGATCGCGGCCGGACGCGCACCTCCTTCGCCGACCGTCATCAGCACCTGCGCCGGCGTCGCGCCGAGCGCCATGCGCACGCCGATCTCCCGGCGACGCGTTCCGATCATGTGCGCGACGAGCGCGAAGATGCCGGTGGCCGCGAGCACCAGCGCGACGATCGCGAACCCGGAAAGAATCTTCGTCTGATAGGTGAGTCGGGCCCACGATGCGCTCATGACTTCGTCCATCGTGCGCACCTCGAACATCGCGAGCGATCGGTCGACGGACTGGATGGCGCGGCGGACCTCGGGCACGATTGTCGCCGGATCGAGTCGTGTTCGCACCAGCACCGTGCGCGAGGCATAGGTGAACTGTGTAAACGGCGTGTAGAAGTCGGATTGGAACGGATGCTCGTCCAACGCCTGATACGCGACGTCGCCGACGATGCCAACGATTTCCGCGCTGGAGTCCGGCCGATCGAAGGTGCTTCCGCCGCCGAACCAGACGCGCTTGCCGATCGGATCTTCGTTCGGCCAGAATCGAGCGGCGGCCGTCTGGTTGATGACGACGACATGCGGTGAGCCCGCGCGGTCTCGCTCGTCGAACACGCGGCCTCGCAGCACCGGCACTCGAAGCGTGCGGAAGTGGTGCGGACCCACGTAGTGGCGAAGGATCCCGGGCGCCTCGTCGCGCGGCGGCTCCGGCCGGCCCATGACGTACAGCGAGCTGCTCGCGCAGCCGGTGCCGACGGGCGCGCAGCCGTCCACGGACGCGGCGTCGACGCCGGGGATCTGCTCGATCGCGTCGAGAACGCGCGACAACAGCGCCGGCGCTTTCGGCGGCGGATATTCGATCTCCGACGGCCGAACGAGAAAGGTGAGCAGATGCGAGCGGTCGAATCCGACGTCGGTCGTCGCGAGGCGGCGCCAGCTCGCGGCGAGCAGGCCGCCGCCGGCGAGCAACACGACCGCGAGTCCCGCCTCCACGCCGACGATGATCCGCCTGAGCGAAGTCCGCGACGCCCCCGTCGAGCCGCCGGTGCCCGACCGAAGCGCGGTGGTCAGATCGAGACGCGTTGCCTGCAGCGCGGGCACCAGGCCGAACAGGATCGTCGTGAGCGCGCACACCGCGACCGAGAACAGCACGACGCGCGCGTCGATGCGCGGCGATGAGAATTCACTCAACGCGCCGTAGAAGTTTCGGCCGCGCCACATTGCCGTCGGCAATCCCGCGTTCGCCGTGAGCGGGAGAGCGATCGCCACGCCGGCCAAGCCCCCGGTCGTGGCCAGGATCGCCGCTTCGGCCAGCAGTTGTCGCACGACGCGGCCGCGTGTGGCGCCGGTCGCGATCCGGATGCCGATCTCGCGCAGTCGCGTCGCTGCCCGCCCGAGCAACAGCCCGGCGACGTTCGCGCACGAGAGCAGGAGCAGGCATCCGGCGGCGGCGAGGAGCAGCAGCATCGGGCGCCGTGTCGATGCATCGACGCGCGCCTCGTTGAGCGAGATGGCGGTTGCCGCGACCTCGCTGTCGGGCGCGTTGTGCAGCGTTGGAGCGATACGTTGAATCTGGCGGCCCACTCCCGCGAGCTCAGCGCGCGCGCGCTCGACGGTCACGCCGGCGCGCAGCCGCGCGATCACGCTGATGAAGTTCTGGTTCGTCGTGAGATAGCCGCCATAGCTCGCGCGCGGCGCCAGCGAGACCGGCGCCCACGCCTGCGCGCGCCCCGACAGGCCGACGAATCCCGGCGGCATCACGCCCACGACCGTGAGCACGACGTTGTTCACGGTCAGCGTTCGGCCGATGACCGCTCGGTCGCCGCCGAAACGACGTTGCCAGAGATCGTAGCCCAGTACGACGACCGGCGCGCCGTCCGGTTGGTCTTCGCTCGCCTCGAACGTGCGACCGACGACAGGGCGTACCCGCAGCGTCGGAAAGTAGTCGTGCGACACGATCTCGACGCTGAGCGGCTCCGGCTCATCGCCGGTGATGGCGAGTACACTGATCGTGAACGTCGCCACATTCTCGAAGGAAGTGGACAGCTGGCGAAGCGCCACAGCGCTTGGCCATGACCACCGCTGCCGCTCGACGGGCCAATTGGCTTCGTGGCGTGTGAGGTACGGCGCGACGAGCTGCTCGGCGTGCTCGAACGGCGGCGGGCGAAAGAGCGCCGCGTCGACGATGCTGTAGACGGCCGTGGTGGCGGCGACGCCGAGCGCGATCGAGACGATCGCGGCGACGGTGACCACTGGCGTGCGGCGGAGACTCCGAACGCCGAAGCGAAGATGGCGCGCCATCTGGCCGGTCACGGCGGCGTGGGCCGGAGGCGAATCGTTCCCTTGAACGTGCGGACGGTCATCTGTGCGTCGCCGTGGCCGAGCGTTATCCGCATCGAGTGCGCGCCGCCGGCGACGGGGCGCGCTTGCCCGAGCCCATTTTCCAACGCGCCCGATATGCTCGAGAGATCGAGCGCCGCGGACACGTCACGCGGCAGTGCCATGTCGACGGCGCCGGAGTGATTCGAGAAGTCGAAGATCGATCCGGCGGCAGGCGTAGCCGCGTAGCGGATGTCGCCCGTGACAGACGCAAATCGTCCGCGCATGACCGTGGGCGTCGCGATGTCGAGCTCGCCGTCGACCGTGGACGCGTCGACGTCTTGCACGGCGCCGCGTACGATGAGTCGCCCGCGTCCTCCGGTCTGTGCGCGCACCCACGACGCGCTCGCGTTCAGATCGATGTTGCCGGTGACGGACTCCACTTCCAGCCTTGCCGTCAATCCACGGATCTGAATCGCGCCCGACGTGGTCGAGAAGGTGCCGCTCACGTCGCTCGCGTCGATCACGGCCGATATGGACCTCACCATGACTTGGCTCTGTTTCGGCAAATAAACGACGAAGTGAAATGGTCGACCGTCCTCCGCCGTGCGCGCCGAATCGATGCCGAAGCGATACTGATCGATTCCCGTCTTGACGCCGCCGCCGCCGGGGTCGCGAAAAAAGAAGAAGTCGCGTGGGCGTGTCTGGCTCGTGATGACCAGCGAATCGCGATCCCAGCCGACCAGCCGAATCGATCCTGCAATCCCGTAGATCTTGAGCGGCGTCGTCGGTCCGACATGCCGCGCTTCGAGCACGATGTCGCGCGCGCCGCGCGAGGCCTGCGTCTGCGCCGTCGCGCTGCTCGATGCGCCACCCATCGCGGCCGCCAGCAAAAGTCGTCTCATGATCACCCCGCGTTCGCGACCCGCTTCAACAGGTCGACTTTCTGTTTGTAAGACGACGCGAGCAGCGCCCGCAGCGCCATGTTTCTCGGATCGCGCTCGATCGCCCGCTCGAGCTCAGCGATCGCGTCGTCGATCACCCGGAGATCGTGGTCGATCGATGACGCCGTCTGCGGCCGCATCAACGCGCGCCGCAGCTCCAGCTGGTTGAGAAGAAACCTCGCCTGCTCCTCGTACACCGATGTCGACTCCGCGAGGGCGGCGGGCGTGACGCCCGGGGGCAGCGTGCTCTCGAGTGTCGCGGGCGGCGGTCCGCGTCGAACGAGAATGCCCGTCACGATCATCGCGGCTGCCGCGATGCCGGCCGCTGCCCAAAGCAACCGCGGACGCGTGGCACGCGCAGGGACGTGTTCCCGCAGCGGCAACACCTTCTCTTGTTCGATGCGTGCGCGGATCGACGGCCACAAGTCGCCGGGGTCGGCCACCGCCGACGGTGCTTCGCGAATGCGTGTCATGAGCGTTTGGATTCGAGCGACGTCGGTCGCGCACGCGGCGCATGCGCCGAGATGCTCGGCGACGACGGACTCGAGCTCGGGTGCGAGCGAGCCGTCCGCGATGCCATGCCGCTCGGCTTCGGTGAGGTGGCGTGGTGCGGTCATTGGTCGAGCAACCTCATGAGCGCGCGCCGCGCGCGCCACAATTGCGCGCGCGCGGTGCCGGGCGCGATGCCCGTCATCTGGGCGATCTCGTCATGGGAATAGCCGTGGATGTCGTGCAGCACGAAGACGGATCTCGCGCCGGCGGGGAGCCGCGTGAGCGCGTGATCGAGATCCATCGAGGCGTCGAGCTGCCCTTCGCTGGAGCGGGCGGGCAGCGCGTCGCTCTCCCCGTCCTCGATGAAGCGCAGCGTGTCGCGTTTCGCCGAGCGGAGCTGCTCGAGCACGACGTTCACGGCGAGTCGATGGATCCAGGTCCCGAGCGCGCTATGCCCCTGGAACGTCGGAAGGCGCTGCCAGGCGCGCACGAATACGTCCTGTACGAGATCGCGCGCCTCGCGTTCGTCGCCCATCATTCGACGACAGAGAGCGAAGACGGCCGTCACGTGCGCGCGGTACAGGGACTCGAAGGCGTCCAGGTCGCCCTGTTGCGCACGGCGCACCACGTCCTCGACGACTCCCGATGCGACAGACCTCGTGGTGGACTCGACGGACGTTCGGGACCGTGTGCGCATGTCCATTGGATGATCCGGGAGGATCCCAGCGCTTACACGGTCCAAACGGTACAGCAGAACGCGGAGGACCGTGAGCCCACGGTCCTCCGCGTCTGAATTTCACCGCCGGGCGAGACCGCCCGGCGGGTCTATCGGGATGACTTGCGCCGTGCGGACGTCCGCTTGCTCGTACGCTTGCGCGGAACCTTGGCGCCCTTCTTTCGCGCTTCGGAGAGCCCGATCGCGATCGCCTGCTTGCGACTCTTCACTTTGCCGCCTTTGCCGGCCTTCCCGCTGCGGAGCGTGCCTTTTTTTCGGCGACTCATCACGCTTTCGACGCGCTTGCTTGCCGCTTTTCCATATTTTCGCGAGCTCGATCGCTTGGTGGCCGCCATGTTTTTGCTCCTCGGTTCGATTCGGATCTCAGACTATGGCCCGGCGCGTTTCAAGACGCGTTCCAATTGGGCGTTTGAGACGACGGTGACGCCCCCTCGGCGGCGGGTCGTTCGTCGGCGAGCAGCTGCGGCGCGTTGCGCTTCGCGTAGAGCTGCGCGGCCTCGAGCACCGCCATGCAGAATCCCGCCCACGCGATGCCGATCAGCACACCGGCGAGAATGTCGGACGGATAGTGCACGCCGAGGTAGACTCGACTGACGGAGATCATCCCGATGATGATCGCGGCGAGCACGAAGGTCAGGACGCGCGCGTGCACGTTGCGCTGGAGTCGCGCGGCGAGATACGCGACGGTGCCGTACACGATCACGGAGCTCATCGCATGTCCGGATGGGAACGACGAGCTCGCGGCGTGCGTGCCCCATTCGAAGATCTGGGGGCGTGGACGATTGAAGCCGATCTTGAGCAAGTTGTCGAGCACGAGGCCGCCCAGCGTCGCGACGACGAGCAGCACCGACGAGTGGCGATGGTGGTTGAGCCACAGGAACATGCCGGCGATGAGCACGATCATGCCGACGACGGTGCCCGTGCCGAGGGCGGTCACTTCGAGCATCACCGATTCGACGGCGGGCGCTTGGTGCGCACCCATCCAGTGCATGATTGCGTCGTCGAACGGCTGCGTGCTGCCCTTGGCCACGTGCTCGGCGAGCTCGGAGAACGCCCACGTGAACACGATGGCGACGGCGGTGCCCGAGAGCAGAAAGATCCCGAACACGGCGTAGGCATTGCCGGCCCGTCGCGCGATGAATCGGAGCGCGCCGAAGATGATGTCCCAGGCGATGCGGAAGTGTCCGCGCGTCGGGGAGGTCACGGGATGCCGGCGGTCCGCGTCGGGCGTCGTCACGGGGTCAGGTCATTTCAAGACGCGCGCCCCCGGCGCTGAGCACGGTCCTCTCCGGAGGCCAACTCGGCTTGAGGAAGGGGGATAGCGCCGATAACTTGCACGGTCTGTCGGCGCGGTAGCCAAGTGGTAAGGCAGCGGTCTGCAAAACCGCTATTCGCCGGTTCGATTCCGGCCCGCGCCTCTCCAACCCGAGTTGCACGAGCGCGTTACAACGCGCGATCCCGCCAGCGCGTATCCCAGTATGAAGTCACATGGCGGCGCCCCCCGTCAGGGGGCGCCGCTTTGCTTCGTCTAAACACGCTACGCCGCCAGGCCGTACCTTTCGCTGAGCCCCCGCGAACGGTCCCCGACGACTTAGACGCTATCACTCTTCTTTCCACCATGTTCCCACGCCGTCTCTCGTTGTTCTTGACTGCCACGGCGCTCATCGCGTGCCAGAAAGAGCACAAGGCCGCCACGCCGCTTCCGACGGCCGCGGTCGCGCGCGGCGACATCGCCGTGCGCGTCCAAGCGACCGGCGCCGTCACGCCGATCAATCCTGTCGACATCAAGTCCAAAGCGGCCGGGACCGTCATCAAGGAACCGGTCGAGGTCGGCAGCATCGTAAAGCAGGGTGACACCCTCGCCCAGATCGATCCGCGCGACGTGCGCGCCCAGTTCGACCAGGCCATGGCCGACGACGTCGTGGCTTCCGCGTCGCTTCAGCAAGCGCTGCGCGACCGGATTCGCAAAGACACCCTCTTTGCACGAAAGGTCATCACGGTCGCCGCGCACGACAGCAGCGCCTCACAGTACGCCTCCGCCATTTCCGACATGGTCGGCAAGCGCGCGGCGCTCGACCTCAAGCGTCAAGCGCTCGAGGACGCTACGGTCCGCGCGCCGATCGGCGGCACGGTCGTCTCGCGCCCGGTGACGGTCGGGCAGATCATCACGTCGACGACCACGTCGCCCAACGGCGGAACCACGCTCATGACCGTGGCCGATCTCGGCCGCGTCCGCATGCTCGTGACGATCGACGAAGTCGAGATGGGCAACATTCGCGTCGGTCTTCCCGCGACCGTCGCGGTCGACGCGTTCCCGAATCGTGTCTTCGACGGCGTGCTCGAGAAGATCGAGCCGCAGGCCGTCGTCACGCAGGGTGTCACCTTCTTTCCGGTCGAAGTCAGCATCAGTAATAAGGAAGGTCTGCTCCTGCCGGGCATGAACGGCGAAGTGACCATTCGCGCCGCCGATCTCAAGAACGTGCTCCAGGTGCCGATCGACGCGATTCGCGCGACGAACGAGCTGGCGCCGGTCGCTCGAATGTTCAGCATTCCGGTCGACACGCTCATGAACTCGCTCCGCCGCGATCTCGTGAACACCGAGGGCAAGACTGGAATTCCCGGGCGCTATGCCGTCGTCGCGAAGACCGATGGCACATACGAGATGCGACTCGTCCGGGTGGGGCCGAGCGACCTCAAGGTCGTGCAGGTCACGAGCGGTCTGAACGAAGGCGACACGGTGGTGTCGCTCGGCGCGATTCTCGAGGCGAAGCCTGAGATCGCACCCAAGCTCGCCATCGCCGACGACATGAAGCGCGGCGCCGTGGTCTCGCGGGCGACCGAAGGTGGACAGCTCGCGACGCCAGCGGGTTCGCCGGCGAAGTCCGCCAAACCTCGACCGCAGACCGCATCGAAAAAGCCGTGAGCCGAAGGGCGCTGGGAACCGCGGCGTTCGCCTTGGCGGCAGTTGGTTGTGCGCATTCGCCGCCGTCGATCAACGGAGTTGCACCGACGCCTGCCGCGCCGAGCGTTCTGTGGAAACCCTCCGCGGCCGTGACGGCGGCGGGGGCGCGTGATGCCGCGGGTCTCACCAGCTCCGCGGTGCCGACCAAACAGCTCACCCTCGGTGATGTCGTCGACATCGCGCTCAAGAACAGCCCCGCGACGAAGGTGTCATGGACGCAGGCGCGCGCGGCGGCCGACGTCTACGGATCCACGTCGGGGCGCCTCTACCCGACGCTCATCGCGGGCGTCACCGCCAACCAGCAGCTGACGTCACCGACGCCTGGGCGTGCGTCGGTCGAACGCGCGCAGTACGGGCCGTCGATTCAGCTGTCGTACACGGTGCTCGATTTCGGCGGGCGAACCGGAAGCATCGACGTCGCACGACAGACGGCTGTCGCGGCTGACCTCACGCACAACGCCACCGTCGAGAACACGATCCTTCAAGTGGAGGCGGCCGCGTTCGGGTATCTCAGCACTCGCGCGCAACGCGACGCCGCGAAGGCCGCGCTCGACGAAGCGACCGCCGCGCTGGATGCGGCGTCCGAGCGTCATCGCGTCGGGTTGGCGACGATCGCCGACGTGCTGCAGGCCAAGACGGCGCGGTCGCAGGCGGAGCTGGCCCTCGAGACGCTCGATGGCTCTCTGCTCGTGACGCGCGGCGCGCTCGCCGTCGCGATGGGCCTGTCCGCCAACACGCCGATCGACATTCCCGACGTGCCCTCGGCGGATTCCGTGCACTTCGTCACGGAATCCGTCGACACGCTCATCGACCTGGCGGTGCGAAACCGGCCGGAGCTCGCGACGGCTCGCGCGCAAGCGGCCGCGGCCCAATCGCAGATCAGAGTCGTGAAAGCGGCGGCCCTACCCGCCCTCGCGCTCACGGCCACGGGAGCGACGAACGGATCGACCGCGCCCGGATTCTCCGGACCAGTGTATCAGTTGGGTTTCGGAATCCAGGTGCCGGTCTTTACAGGATTTTCGACCCAATTCGACGCGCGCGCGGCGCAAGAGCAGTATCAATCAGCGTTGGCGCGCGCCGAGGCGACGAAGCAGCAGGTCATTCAGCAGGTCTTCACGGCCTACTACACCCTGCGGACGTCGACGCAGCGGGTGCGGACGACCCGCGACCTGCTGGCGAGCGCCGAGCAGTCGGAGGTCGTCGCGCGTGAGCGGTACAAGGAAGGGGTCGGCAGCATCGTGGATCTGCTGATCGCACAGTCGGCGCTGGCAAGCGCTCGCGCCGAGGCCGTGGATGCCCGCTGGACGTGGCGGGCGTCGCTCGCGCAGTTGGCCCACGACGTCGGAGTTCTGAATGCGCGCGGCGACACGACGTTCTCGTCGCTCACGCCCGCGCCGGATGTAAGGCCCGATCGATGATCATTCGCATATCTCATACTGTAGTCATAGGTTCTCTCATCGCGCTCGCGGCGTGCTCGAAGCCGCCCGCGCAGGCGCCGCCGGTCGTGCCCGTGAAAGTCGCGGCGGCCACGAAGATTGCCGCACCGCTCACGATCGACGCGAACGGCGTCGTCGAGCCGCTACAGACGGTCACCGTCGCGGCGCAGGTCGGCGGAACGATCGACTCGGTCGAGTTCCGCGAGGGCGAGGACGTCACGGCTGGCCAGGTGCTGTTCCGGTTGGATCCCAGGCCGTTCGAAGCCGCGCTTCGGCAGGCCGACGCGACGCTGGCCAGGGACGAAGCGCAGGCGGAGAACGCCAAGCGCGACGCCGATCGATACAGGTCGCTCGTCGAGAAAGACTATGTAACGAAATCGCAAGCGGACCAGGCGGCGTCGGCGGCCGCGTCCGCTGCGGCGACGGTGCTCGCGAGCAAGGCGACCGTCGACAACGCTCGGCTGAACCTCAATTACGCCACGATTCGTGCGCCGATCTCGGGACGAACGGGTCGGCTTCTGATCCGGCGCGGCAATCTCGTCCGGCCCAACTCGGATGTGCTGGTCGTGATCAATCAACTCCGGCCCATCCTGGTGCGTTTCCCCGTTGTGCAGCATGATTTCCCTGCGCTGCAGCGCCGGTACGCCAGGGGGGACGTCCCAGTGCGCGTCGTTACGGCTGACAGCGGGCGAGTCGACGAAACGGGAATGCTCGGCTTCCTGGACAACAACGTCGACTCACTGACCGGCACCGTGACGGCGAAAGCACGGTTCGCGAATCAGGCGAACGGCCTGTGGCCGGGTGAGTACGTGCGGGTGAGCGTCGAGCTCAGCGTCGAATCGAATGCACTGGCGGTTCCCACGCGCGCGGTGCTCGCGGGGCAGGAAGGCAGCTACGTGTTCGTCGTCGGGAACGATCACGTCGCCAAGGTGCGGCCCGTCTCGGTCGGTCGCGCGATCGGCGACTTCACCACGATCGACAAGGGCGTCGCGATCGGCGAGCAGGTCGTCGTGGATGGACAGTCTCGGCTGACGCCGAACATGCGTGTCGATGTGAAGTAACATGAAGTAACGAGGAAGTCAGGTGGATCGATGAACGTCTCGGAACTGTTCATTCGGCGGCCCGTCACGACCGTGCTCGTGATGCTGGGGATTCTCTTCTTCGGCATCACGGCGTATAAGCGGCTGCCGGTGAGCGATCTTCCGACCGTCGACTACCCGACCCTCACGGTGAGCGCGAGTCTCCCGGGCGCGAGCCCCGAGACGATGGCGTCCGCCGTGGCGACGCCGCTCGAGAAGCAGTTCTCGACCATCGCCGGCATCGACAACATGACGTCGACGTCGAGCCTGGGGGCCTGCAACATCACCATCCAGTTCTCGCTCGACCGGAACATCGACGCCGCGGCGCAGGACGTTCAGGCGATGATCGCCAAGACGCTGAAGAACCTGCCGCCGGGCATCATTCCGCCGTCGTACCAGAAGGTGAATCCGGCCGACCAGCCGATCGTGTTCTACGGATTCACGTCGTCGCTGATGCCGATCTCGAAGCTCGACGAGTACGCCGAGACGTTCATGGCGCAGCGCATCTCGATGATCCCGGGCGTGGCGCAGGTGAACGTCTACGGATCCGCGAAGTACGCGGTACGCATCCAGCTCGATCCGAACCTGCTGGCGAGCCGGCAAATCGGCATCGACGAAGTCGCGGACGCGGTGAACGACCAGAACGTCAACATGCCGACGGGCGTGCTCAACGGCCCGACGAAGACGTACACCGTGCAGGCGAACGGGCAGCTCGACAACGCGGCGTCGTTCCGGCGGCTCGTCGTCACGTACCGCAATGGCGCGCCGGTGCACCTGGGCGACATCGGCCAGGTGCTCGACGACATCCAGAACAACAAGTCGATCGCGTGGTTCGCCCAGAAGAACGACTACACGCGCGGCGTCATCCTCGCCATTCAGCGGCAGCCCGGCACGAACACCGTCGCCGTCGCCGACGCCGTCAAGGCGGAGATGTCGAAGCTGCAAAAGCAGATCCCGGCCAGCGTCAACATGACGCTGATGTACGATCGCGCGGCGACGATTCGCGAGTCCGTGCGCGACGTGAAGTTCACGCTCGTGTTGACGCTGGTCCTCGTCATCGCGGTGATCTTCCTGTTCCTGCGCAACGTGTCGGCGACGCTGATCCCGAGCCTCGCCCTGCCGATCTCCGTGATCGGCACGTTCGCGGTCATGTATCTGCTGGATTACAGCCTGGACAACCTGTCGTTGATGGCGCTCACGCTCGCCGTCGGCTTCGTGGTCGACGACGCGATCGTCATGCTCGAGAACATCGTCCGGCACATGGAGATGGGCAAACCGCCGATGAAAGCGGCGGTGGACGGCGCGGCCGAGGTCGGGTTCACGATTCTGTCGATGACGATCTCGCTCACCGCCGTCTTCATCCCGATTCTGTTCCTGGGCGGCATCGTGGGGCGCTTGTTCCACGAGTTCGCGGTGACGATCGCGGTGTCGATCCTCGTCTCGGGCTTCGTGTCGCTCACGCTGACGCCGATGCTCTCGAGCCGCTTCCTGCGGCCGCACGAGCACGGCGAAACGCATGGCCGCGCGTATCAGACGACCGAAGCCGCGTACGACTGGCTGCTCGCACGGTACAAGGGCAGTCTCGAGTGGGTGATGAATCATCGTCCGCTCGCGATGGCGTTTTCGGTCGCGATCCTCGCCGGCACCGTCGTCCTCTTCGTGCTGATCCCGAAGGGCTTCATCCCGAGCCAGGACAACGGCCAGCTCTTCGTGACGACCGAGACGGCGCAAGGCACGTCGTTCGACGACATGGCCGCGCACCAGAAGCAGGTGAACGCGATCCTCTCGGCGGATACGAACATCGCGGGCTTCTACTCGGCGATCGGCGGCAGCTCGACGGTGTCGGGGACGAACCAGGGCCGTCTGTTGATCGGCCTCCGGCCTCGCGATGAGCGGGTCAGCGTCGACGAGATGATCAAGGAGCTCCGACCAAAGCTCGCGACGATTCCGGGCATCGTCGTCTACATGCAGAACCCGCCGCCGATCCAGATCGGCGGACGCGTGTCGAAGAGCTTGTATCAGTTCACGATGCAGAGCTCCGACATCTCGACGTTGTACCCGGCCGCGGATGCCCTCGTCGCCCAGGCGCGCAAGTCGCCGCTGCTCCAGGACGTCACCACCGACCTGCAGCTCGGCAATCCGCAGGCGAGCGTCGAGATCGACCGCGAGCGCGCGGCGTCACTCGGCGTCACGGCGGAGCAGCTCGAGACCGCGCTGTACGACGCGTACGGCTCACGCCAGGTGTCGACGATCTACACGCCCAATGAAGAGTATTGGGTGGTGATGGAGCTACTCCCGCAATATCAGCTCGATCTCTCGGCGATGCGTCTGCTGTACGTTCGGTCGAAGACGGGTACGCTCGTACCGCTCAGCGCGGTCGCGCGCATCACGCAGACGGCGGGCGCGCTGAGCGTCAATCACTCGGGACAGCTTCCGTCGGTGACGCTGTCGTTCAACCTCCGTCCGGGCGTCGCGCTGGGTCAGGCGACCGACGAAGTCCAGAAGATCGCGACCAAAGTGCTGCCGTCGTCGATCAATACGGCATTCTCAGGGACGGCGCAGGCGTTCCAGTCGACGCAGGCCGGCATGCTCGCGCTGCTTGGCATCGCGATCTTCGTGATCTACGTCGTCCTCGGCGTGTTGTACGAGAGCTTCATTCATCCGATCACGATCCTCTCCGGGCTGCCGTTCGCCGCATTCGGCGCGCTGCTCACGCTGCTCGTCTTCAAGATCGACCTCAGCGTGTATGCGTTCGTCGGCATCATTCTGCTCGTCGGTCTGGTGAAGAAGAACGCGATCATGATGATCGACTTCGCCCTCGAGGCCGAACGGTCGGAGGGACGAGCTCCGGCGGACGCGATCGTGCACGCGTGTCTGATTCGCTTCCGGCCGATCATGATGACGACGATGGCGGCGCTGATGGGCACGCTGCCGATCGCGATGTCCACGGGTGCCGGCTCCGAGTCGCGCCGTCCGCTCGGCATCGCGGTCGTCGGCGGTCTCGCGTTCTCGCAGCTGATTACGCTGTTCGTGACGCCGGTGTTCTACACGTACATGGATACGTTCAGCCACCGCGTGACGAGCTGGATCGCGTCGCGCCAGCGCCGGCGCACCGAGCACGCGGTGCCCGTGCCCGCGGTCGCGATGGATGGTCGAGCGGTGAAGTCGAGCGGGGACGCGGCGGACTAAGCGCGGGAGCGGGTGCGACCCGGAAAAGGCTCGTCATGGCGCTCGATGGGATGGCGAGCTTTTCATTCGCACCCGGTATGGTCCGCCGCGATCTGCTAATATCCGGATCATGTCCCGCGTCGACTACGACGGCATCGCGCCGGCCTACGACCGCCGCTACGCGATCCATCGCTACGATGAGACGCAGCGTTCGCTGCTCGAGTTCGTCGGGCCGAATGCCGCGTGCGACGTCTGCGAGGTTGGCTGTGGCACGGGGCATTGGCTTGCGACGCTCCGCGATCGAGCTCGTACGGTGGTTGGAATCGATCCGTCTAGCGGGATGCTCGAGGCTGCGCACCAGTCCGCGAAGGGCGCTCTCATCGTGCGCGGACGCGCCGAGACGCTGCCGTTTTCCTCGGCGCGGTTCGATCGCATCTACGCCATCAATGCCTTTCACCATTTTGCGGACGCGACCGCGTTCGCGAGCGAAGCGCGTCGAGTCCTGCGGCCGGGTGGCGCGGTCATGACGATCGGGCTCGATGCGCACACCACCATTGATCAGTGGTGGGTGTGGGACTACTTCCCGATGTCGCGCGTCATGGATCGCGAGCGGTACGCGCCGACGGCGGAGATTCGCGCATTGTTCGAGCGCGCGGGGTTCGAGAACGCCGCTACGAGTGTCGCGGAGCACTTTGTCGGAGCACACGACTTCGGCGTGGCCCTCGAGAAAGGCATCGTCGACCGGCGCTACACGTCGCAGTTCCAGGTGATCAGCGACGCCGACTACGAGGCGGGCCGGCGCAGGCTCGAGGCCGAGCGACCCGCGCTGCGCGCCGATCTCCGCTTGTACCAAACCATCGCTCGAGCTCCCGTCTCATGACCGACTGGGCGCCGGTCGTTGCCGGTCTCCTCATCATCGCGATCGCGGTGGGAATCCTTCGGTTCGCGCCGCACTCGGCGTGGGCGCACGAGCTCCGCAAGTCGTACGGAATTCGGCCAAGCGGCGAGCGCGGCAACCGAACGCGTCGCGATCATCTCCGCAGTGCCGGTCTCGCCGCGATGGCGGCGTTCATTCTCGGGGCGACGAGCTCGGCGGCCGAGGTCGTTCTTCAGCGCGCGCCGAGCAACGAGCGCGTCGCGGCGATCGCGCTGTCGTACATGTTCGTCGGATTCCTGTTGGCGTTGATGGCCCTGGCGTCGGGAGCCCGCTCGCTCTGGAAGGCCGCCGTGTGGCGTATGGAGCTGCCCGACACGCCTGAACATCGCCGCCGACTCGCCGACGCGATCGATCACCTCCTCGACGGCGCACTTTCCGTCGACGAGCGCCGCGACTATTTGGACGTGGTGTATCTCCAGCCGCAGCTCGAACAGGTTCGACGCGCGACGCTCAAGCTGTCGGACCAGAGCTCCAACGGCCTGCCCGAGGACTATCGCATCCAGATCAAGCAGTGGACAGCCGGCATTCGCGCATCGGCCGGTCCTCGCGAATGAGCCGGGAATAAAAGGACCGGCCGCTCAGTCTGTATTCCCAGGGCTCTTTCACCCTGCGGCTTTCAATGGGGCAACGCGACGTCGAACGGTTTGAACGGGTCGTCCTTCCGCATCTCGACGATGCGTATACGCTCGCGCGCTATCTGCTGCGCGACGAGCACGACGCGCAGGACGCCGTGCACGACGCGGTTCTGCGTGCACTGCGCCACTTCGAGGGCTACCGGGAAGGCGATGCCAGAGCCTGGCTGCTCGCGATCGTTCGCAACTGTTGCCTGACGTGGCTCAAGCGCGATCGCGCGCGGCGCTCCGTCATTCCGTTTCTCGACGTCGCGTCGGCCGACCCCATCGAGCCGCGCGAGACTGACGCGCTCGCGATCGAACGATCGGAGCGCGCGGCGCTCGAGCGCGCGGTCGGGGCGCTGCCGCCCGAGTTTCGAGAGGTGATCGTGCTTCGCGAGATCGAGGAGCTGTCGTACAAGGAGATCAGCGACGTCGTCGGCGCGCCCATCGGCACGGTCATGTCGCGGTTGGCGCGGGCGCGCAAGCGGCTCGCCGCCGCACTGCGAATCGACGCGAAGGAGGCTGGCTGACATGCAATGCGCCGAATGTCGTGAATCGTTGAACGCGCTCATCGACGACGAGCTGGATGCCACCACCGCCGCCGAGGTGCGGGCGCATCTCGCCGACTGCGTCGAGTGCCGCCGAGAACACGACGTTCTCGCCGATACGTCGCGCTTGCTCAAGGAAGGACTCGTGCGTCACACCGCACCAGATGTGCTCAAGGCGCGCCTGCGAAGCACGCTCGCGCAATCGCGTCCGTTCGACGAGCCGCTCGGACGTCGAACGCGCTCGTGGATCTCGCTCGCGGCGGCGGGCGTCGCGATCGCCATTGCGAGCAGCGGCGTCACGCTCGTGGTCGCGCGTCAGGCGGCGCGACCGTCGGCGGGCGACGAGGTGCTATCCAGTCATCTCCGGTCGCTCATGCCGGGACATCTGACCGACGTCGCGTCTACGAACCAACACAACGTGAAGCCATGGTTCAACGGGCGCGTCGACTTCTCGCCGTCGGTGCCGAGCCTGGATTCAGCCGGATTCCCGCTGCTGGGCGGACGGCTCGATTATGTGAACAATCGGCCGGTGGCCGCGGTCGTCTACGGGCGCCGCGAGCACAAGATCAGCGTCTACTCATGGCCGCTGATCGGCGGCATCGGCGCACCCGCATCGCCCGTGTCGAGCGACGTTCGCGGGTACCACATGATGACGTGGAGCGCCGACGGGCTCACCTACTGGGCGGTGTCTGACCTCAATCGCGACGAGCTTCGCGACTTCGTTCGGGCATTTCACCGCGCGATGAATTGCAGATCCCTCGCCTGGGACTCGGGATGACATGCCTGTCATCCCGAGTGAAACGAGGGACCTGCAGTTCCACTACCGCGTAACCACGATCTTCCCCTGCATCTTCGGATGCAGCGAGCAGAAATAGTCGTACGTGCCTGGCTTCGAGAGCGTCGCCGTGTAACGCTGATCGCTATCGAGAATCGGCGAGGACTTGAACGCGCCCTGGGTGCTCACGATGAGATGTGGCACGTCGTCGCTGTTGATCCACGTCACCTTGCTGCCGGCTTTTACCGTCAGCGTTGGCGGCGTGAAGTTGAAGTTGTCGATGCCGATCTCGGTCGCTCCAAGCACGAGACTCTTTCGCTTCGCCTGACGCTGCATCATGGCTTCGTGCGACGCCTCCTCGAAGGCCGGTGGTTGACCCGAGAGCGTGGAGTCGACGATGGCGAGCGACGATCGCCCCGGCACGAACGTGACGTTCGCGATGCCGAGCACGCTCTTGAGCCGCTCGGGTTCCACCTTGAGCGGCCCGGGCGACGGCGCGGTGCCCGGCGTCGGCTGCGGGAACGCCGTCGACATCGCCGTATGAAACGAGATGTGCCCTTCCACTTTCTGCATGATCTGGTGAATGTGGCCATTCAGCACGGTCACGGATCCGAAGCGCTTCACGAGCGCGAGCGCCTGCTCCGAGTCGTCGGTGCCCCAACCCCACTCTGGATAGACGGTCCACAGTGGCACGTGCGCGAACAGCACGATCGGCGTGCTGCTCGCCAATCCAGCGACGTCCTTCTTCAACCAGGCGATCTGTTCGGCGCCGAGGCTCCCGAGACCCCCGGCCTTGAGATTGAGCACGTTCACGAGGCCGACGAAGTGCACGCCGCTGACGTCGAAGCTGTGCCAGCCGCCTCCCGACGTTCCCTTGCCGTATCGCTGTAGATACGACGCACCGTTGTCCGTCGCGACGTCGTGCTCACCCGGTACATAGAAGATGCGATCGGTGCGCACGCCCTTGAGCACCTCGTTGGCGGTGTCGAACTCTTCCGACTTCGCGAGCTGCGTGATGTCGCCGGTGTGGATCACGAACGCAGGATTCTGCGGCAATGCGTTGAGCTTCGCGACCGCCTCCTGAAGCGTCGCGGTGACGTCCTTGTTCGCCTCTTTGTTGAAGCCGATGTGGCTGTCGCTGATTTGCGCAAAAAAGATGCTCTTTCGCTGATCCGCCGTGAGCGACGGAAGCCGCGACAGCGGAATCGACGTCGGTATCCCGCCGGCAAGGCTCCACGCCACGCCCGTGCCCGCCCAGGCCATGCAACGCAAGAAGCCGCGACGATCGATGCCGTCGTCGCCCGTATCGCCATTGATGAAGTTGGAACCCGTCGGGCGCGTGTTGCCCTCGGAGTCGAAACGAGCGCTGTCGTGCTCGGAGTGTCTGGTCATGAGAAGTCTCCTGTGTTGCCAGAGGAGACTCCATCGGCGCCGCGATTATTCCCGCGCGGTCTACTCCGCCCGCAGCGCGACCATCGGATCCGCCGCGCAAGCTCGCCGCGCCGGACCATAGCTCGCCAGGAGAGCCGCGACGACCAGCGCCTGCCGCATCACATAGGCGAGCAATCCACTCGACTCCGCGCCGAGCGCCATGCGAAGCCCGAGCTCTTTCGTTCGCTGTGCGACGAAGAAGCTCATGATCGCGTAGATGCCGATCGTGGCGAGTGCGAGCGCGACCACCGCCAGCAATGCGCCGAGCGAGGGCAACGCCTGTCGCCGCAGCACTCTGACACCGAACGCGACGTCGCGCTTGAGCACCGACCCGAGCTCGGCTCGCACCGCGGCGCGCGCGTGTTGTTCCTGGATGTCGATGCACGAGTCGCGGGCCCGGTCGGCATCACCAAACCGTTCCGCGGCGCGTCGCCGCGCTTCGTCCTCCGGCATGCCGCGCGCGACGTACTCCGCGACGCGCATGTCGACGTGAAATCGGATCTCGTCGGTCACGTCGTCGCGGACGTTGGAACCCCAGAAGCGCAGATAGCGCCACCACGCCTGCGGACGCTGTTTCAGTTCGCTCATGGCACCACCTCAGTCCGCGCGCACCGCGATGGCGGGGTCGACGGCCGTTGCTCGAACGACGGGAATCGCACACGCGAGTACGGACACCATGAGAAGACCGGCGGCGCCAAGCACGAATGAAAGAACGTTGGGCTGACCAACGCCGTAGAGCGCGGCCGTGATTGCTCGTGTGGCCGCCACCGCGCCGGCAAGGCCGAGCGCGATGCCCGCGCACGAAAGGCGCAAGCCGTTGCCGACCACGAGACGCGCGATCACACGCCGTGTCGCTCCGAGCGTCATGCGGATGCCGATCTCGCGCGTGCGCTGCGTGACCGAATATGCGACGACGCCATACAGGCCGATGGCGGCGAGTACGACCGCAAGCAACGCGAACGACGCGAGCACCTGCATCGCGAAGCGTGGCTCGGCGATCGAGTCGCTCAGGTATTGCGAGAGATTGGTGACCGTCGTCGGCGGACCGTTCGGCGCGAGCTCCGCGCCGAGACGACTCAGCGACGCCGCCGGCGCGGAGCCGTCTTTCCATCGAGCGATGACGGTAAGTCGGCCCCGCTCGAACGACGGACCAAGCGGAGAGTACACAGCGGCCGACGGAGCACCGTCGAGCAACCCGTGCGCGAGCACGTTTCGCGTCACGCCGATCACGGTCCACCACTGGCCAGGCGGATCACCAGGTCCGCCGCTCGCGATGCGGAAGCGTTTCCCGATCGACGATTCGCGCGGCCAGAGCTGCTTGGCGAGCACTTCGTCGATGACGACCTCGTTTCGGTCTGCGGATCCCGCATCGAAGGTATGGCCGGCCAGCATCGAGATGCCGAGAACGGAGAAGTAGTCCGCCGAGACCGTGTTCGTCGTGCTCGTTGTCGGGTTGGCCGGGTCGCCCGGGTGATCCGGCGTCTCGAACGATCCAAAATAGAACGGGGTTTTGAACGGAGCTGCTTCAGCAACCGTCACCCCCGCCACCCCTGGCAGCGATCGCACGCGTTCGCGTAGTCGTCGCGCGAGCTCCATTCGCCCGGCGCCGGACTCGAAGGCGCTACCACGAAGGGGAATCGCCATCGCATAGAGGCCGCGAGTGTCGACACCAGATGCTGCTGATTGCAAGTCGATCACGCCGCGCACGAGCAAAAGCGCGCTGACGAGCAGGGTCGCAGAGAGTGCGATCTCGCTCACGACGAGCGCCGAGCGAATCCGCGTGCCGCCGCGCCGATCGCCTCCGCCGACACGCAGCGAATCGGTGATGCCGTTCCGCGCCACTCGGAGTGCGACCAAAAGGCCGATCGCGACGCTGGCGACCGTCGTCAGCGCGGCGGCGATCGTGAAGACGGATCGATCGACCGCAACGGTTCCCAATGCTGCGAGCGTCGGCGGATGCACCGCACGCAGGAGAGCCAACGCTCCCGCGCCGAGCGCCGCCGCGAGCACGCCTCCGACGGCGGAGAGAAAGAGACTTTCAGTAAGAAGCTGGCGAACCAGCCGCGCGCGACCGGCGCCAAGCGCGAAGCGCACCGCGAGCTCGCGCTCGCGCGCCGTTCCGCGCGCGAGCGACAAGTGCGATAGGTTCGCGCACGCGACGAGCAGCAACAGCGCGACCGCGCCGGCGACCATTTGCAACGCTCGCCGAAACTTCAGCGTCTCGGATGGGCGCATCAGCTCCACTCTTGCGCCGGCGGAGAAACGATCATCACCCAAACGCCTCGCGATCGTCTCGAGCTCCGCTTCGGCCGCCACGGTGGTGACGCCCGGGCGCAGCCGCGCGACGACGCCGGCAAGCCGTTGGTCGCTCGTGGGCGCGAGCGGTAGCCAAAGTTCGACCGGATCGGTCGAGAGGTCGGGGAGTCGCAGGCTTGCCGGCAGCACGCCGATGATGGTCAGCGCCTGTCCGTTCGCGCGGATCACCTTGCCAACGACATCGCGCGCACTGCCGAGCTCTCGGGTCCAATACGGCTCTGAGAGCATCACGACGGACAACCCGTCGTCCGTCGAGAACGAGTGACCGACGATCGGCGTCGCTCCAGCGAAAGAAAGGAAGCGCGGGCCAATCAGCGCGGCGTGTATGGGTTCGGCGTCTCGTGCGCGATCGAGCGAGACGTCGCGCTTGCCGTAGCCTTCGATCGCCTCGATCGATCGCGCGGACTGTCGCCATGCTTCGATCGTCGATGGCGTCGGGGCGGCCCACGCATGCTGGCCCGGGCCAAATGGAATGTCCAGGCGAACGGTCGCGATTCGATTTGCAAACGGATAGGCGATCGGGTGGATCAGCAATCCGTCGACGACGCTGAGCACGGCCGTGCTCGCGCCGACGCCGAGCGCCATGGTGACCAGGGCGACAGCGGTCCAGCCCGGTGTACGTGCGAACGAGCGAATCGCGAATCGGATGTCCGAGCGCGCGCTGTCGACAAAGTCGGCCTGGCGGGCGCGTCGTTCGTTCGCGCGTCCGATGTCGATGCAGGCGTCGGTCGCCGCCGAGATGTCGCCGAGTCGGCGGGCGGCGGCGGCTCGGGCACTGGTCTCGTCCATCCCGCGCGCGACGTACTCGCGCGTGCGCATATCCAGGTGGAACTGGATCTCGACTCCGACGTCGTCGGGGACACTCGGCCGCCAGAACCGCAGATAGCGGCGCCACGCCGGAACGCGCCGCGTCACCCGGCCGTCTCCGGCTTGGGTGGAGCTTCGAGCGCCGCGAAAACCGCGTGCGCGAAGCGCGTGAAAGTGGCGGTCTCCTCGCGAAGCTGGGCTCGCCCTTTGACGGTGAGCGTGTAGAACTTGGCTCGCCGGTTGTTGTCGGACGTGCCCCAGCTGGCGTCGATCCAACCGCGGGTTTCCAGTCGGTGGAGGGCGGGGTAGAGCGACCCCTCTTCGATCTGGAGCACGTCGTTCGTCGCCTGCTCGATCCAGCGAGCGACGCCGTATCCGTGACTCGGTCCCCAGCTGACGGCCTTGAGGATGAGGAGGTCGAGAGTGCCGCGCAGAACTTCGACGGATTGAGTGGTCATCGCTCCCATAGGAGTTCTATGAGAGCGCAAGATGGATGTCTCCCCTAGGAAGTCAATGGGGAAATCAATGCTGTGGTCGGTTGGTCTTCATCTCCCGCGCATTGGGGGCCATGCGTTGTGGCGAATGGGAAACGGAACGAAACCCCTTATCCGACAGTCCATTAAGAAGCGAAAACCGCTTCAACCAAACGCGGGGCAATTCGTTTCACTACTGTGCAATCCGTTTCACGACTGATGGATAGCTCGTTTGCGCGCCGGGGCTTAACCTTGGTTCGAGAGGGTGCGTCTCACAGCTAACTCTCGGCGTGAAAACTGTTTCCATGCGTGCGGTGTCCAACGGACCGTACCGTCACGCTTCACTCCTCCCGAATCGGATCATGCTTCGCTCACGTGCGCGTGGCCGCCACGGCTTCCGCCATCCCCTGGGGCTCCGACGAGCTGGTTTCACGCTCATCGAGATTCTGGTGGTGATCGTTGTGATCGCCATTCTCGCGACGCTCGTTGCGCCCAACATCTTCCAGCACGTGGGCGCGGCGAAGGATGCGACCGCGAAAGCGCAGATCGAGACGCTCGGCGCCGCGCTCGACGCGTACCGCCTGGACAACGGCAAGTATCCGAGCACCGAGCAAAGCCTCAACGCGCTATGGGAGAAGCCGACGGTGGATCCGCCGACCAACTGGCGAGCTCCGTATCTGCGCAAGCCGGTGCCGATGGATCCATGGGGCCGGCCGTACGTCTACCTGTTTCCCGGACAAGTCAACACGGAAGGCTACGATCTCCTCACCTATGGCGCCGACGGCAAGCCCGGTGGCACGGGCGAGGATGCGGACATACTGAGTTGGAAGTGACGCGCATCGCGCAGCGACGTGCGTCATCCTGAGCGCAGCGAAGGATCTGCTGCGCACTAGCGAATCATCATGCCGAGCTACGCCTACCAGGCCGTCGACGGATCAGGAAAGCGACTGCGAGGAAACGCGCAGGCGGTCAGCTCGGGCGCGCTGACACGCACGCTCGAGGAGCGCGGCCTGTTCGTGCTCGACGTCGCCGAATCGGCCGAGGCCGCGGGGCGGCGCGGGTTCCGGTTCGGGCGGCGTCGCGAAGTGCTCGAGGTCACGCGCGCGCTCGCCGCGCTGCTGCCGGTCGGCATGCCGCTCGCGCAGGCGCTCAACGCCGCGACCGGCGTCGCGTCCGGCGACGTGCGCGCCGCGCTGCAGGAAATCCGCGGCCGCGTCGAGCGCGGCGAGACGTTGTCTTCGGCGCTCGCGCAACACGGCACGCTCTTTTCACCGCTCTACGTCGGGCTCGTGCGCGCCGGCGAGCGGAGTGGCGATCTGGATAGCGCGTTCCACCGCCTCGCCGACCAGCTCGAGCGCGACGAACAATTGCGCGGCAAGGTGCTCTCGGCGTCGATCTATCCGTTGCTGCTCGCGAGCGCGGGCTCGATCGCCGTCACGGTGCTGCTCTTCTTCGTGCTGCCTCGCTTCGTCACTCTTCTCGAAGGAAGCGGCGCGAAGCTCCCGAGGTCGACGGCGACCCTGCTCGCGCTCTCGTCGGTGCTGCATCGCGCGTGGCCGGTGTTGGTGCTCATTCCCTTCGTCATCGCCGCCTTCGCCGCCTGGGTGGCGAACAGCGAGGAAGGACAGCGTGTCTGGTCGGGGACGCTCCTGGCGCTGCCGGGCGTGAGCACGCTCCGCCGGTTCGCGCTCGCCGGCCGCTTCGCGCGATTGGTGGGCGTACTGCTCGGCGGGGGCGCGCCGCTGTTGTCCGCGCTGGACGACACCATCGAGTCGATCGGCGATCCGATCGCTCGTGACGACGCCACTCGCATTCGCACGCGTGTTCGAGAGGGCACGTCGCTCCGCGGCGCGGTCGGAGAGAGCACGCTCTTTCCGCCGATGCTCGCGCAACTGATCGGCGTCGGCGAAGAGGCGGGCCAGCTGCAGACCTTCCTCATGAAGGCCGCCGACATCTTCGAGGAGCGAACCGAGCGTGCGACACAGCGTCTCGCGACCCTCGCCGAGCCGGCGATGATCGTGGTGTTCGGCGCGATCGTCGCGTTCGTCGCGCTGTCGCTGCTGCAGGCGATCTACGGCATCAACGCGAATTCATTCAAATGATTCGCCCGCGCCGAGGGTTCACGCTCTGGGAGCTCACGATGGTGCTCCTCGTGCTCGCGATCGCGGCGACGCTCACCGCGCCGGCGTTCGCCCGGCTCGGCACGGAGCAGCCGGCGAAGGGCGCGGACCAGGTGCTCGGGCTGCTGCACGACGCCCGGAAAGCGGCGTTCGACTACAACGCGACCGTGACGCTTCGTCTGGACCCGAAGACGCGCAAGTATCAGCTCGACACGGCGACGGTGATCGGCAAGGGCACGTTGGCGAGCGGAATCCTCGACCTGGGGACGACCGAAACGCTCGTCAGCGATCAACCGCGCCTGGTGTACGTCTTTCGCCCGAGCGGGGCGGCGTACGCGGACACCGTGCTCGTGCAGGGCGCCGAAGCGCCGCTCATCGTGCGTGTGGATCCCTGGACCGGAGTGGCCCGTGCGGACGCGAAGTAGGATGCGCGCACGCGCCGGCCTCACGTTGCTCGAAGCGGTGGCAGCGGTGGCCATCGTCGGCTTGACCGCCGTGAGCGCGCTCGAGTCGGTCGGCGGCGACATGCGCACCGCGGAGAAGGCGAAGCGCGCGACCGAAGCGGAGGCGCTGGCGACGTCGCGGCTCGACTTCATGGATCTGCTCAACGACCGCGAGCTGCAAGCGCTCCCGGACACGGTGGAGAAGGGCACGTTTCCGGCGCCGCTCAATCAGTACACGTGGAAGACGACGTCCGCGCCGGTCTCCGAACAGGCGGGCGTGTACGACATTCGCATCACCATCGAATGGCCCGCGGGCTCGTACAGCGTGCGGACGTACGCGTACCGCCGGCCGCCCCTGGTGACCCGCCGATGAGCCCGCGCGCTCGCGCCGGAATGACGCTCATGGAGCTCGTGATCGGACTCGCGATCACGGGGATGATGGCGGCGGCCGGCGCGGGCGCGTTCGCGTCGATCATCGATCACCGAAAGACCATTCGCGAGTCGTCGGCGGCGACCGAGCGCGGATCGGCGCTGCGCGAGACGATTCGTTCGTGGATCGTCGCCGGCACGATTCAGATTCAGATCGGCGGCGGTCCGCGCGGGCTCACGCGCGGCGCCGGCGCGGCGGTGCCGTCGCGCGGCGCGTCGAGCACGGCCGCGGTGTCGGCGGCGCAAGCGATCGGCGACGAGCTCACGTTCACGACGCAGGCGGTGAATCCGTCGCTGCTGGCGAACGTGCGCATGCGGCTCTACATCGACGGCGACGCGAACACGCCGGAGCACGGCCTCTGCATCGAGTATCAACCGAACGCGCTGCAGCCGCTCGTTCGGAAAATGATCGACTCGACGGTGGACACGCTCCACGTCGAGTATCTCGACGGGATCACGCATCGCTGGTTCGCGGCGTCGCAGGCGGCGACGCTATCGAGCATTCTCGCGGTTCGCTTGTGGATGGTGACCGACACCGCGGCGCACGCGTCGCCGCTGCTCGGTGTGCCGATGATCTTCACGAGCGGATTTCCCAACGCGAACAACACGGGCCGATGAGATCGCGGCGAGGAATGGCCCTGCTGGCCGCGCTGTGGCTCGTCGTCGCCATCGCGACCGTCGCGCTGCAATTCAGCATCGAAGCGCACCAGCGCCGTCAGTTCGGCATCCTGGCGTCGGAGCGCGGCCAGCAACGCGCGCTCGCGCTCGGCGCGTTCGCGCTCACGCGGGCAAAGCTCGAGCAGGCGCTTCGCATCGGGCCCCAAGGCAACAACGTCGCGATCGCGATCCTGCGGTCGTCGGATCCCTGGCTCGACATCGACTCGATCTACACGGGCACCGTCTCTGTCGACAGCATGCCGGTTCAGGTCGAGGCACATGACCTTGGCGAAAAGCTGAACATCAATCAGCTCAGCGAGACCGAGATTCAAACGTTCTTCACGTTTCTCCTGAAGGACATGAGCACGTCGACGCATCTCGCGCAGTCGATCATGGACTGGCGCGACGCCGACAGCATTCCGCGCCCGAGCGGCGCGGAGCGCGACGCCTACATCAAGGCGGAGATGCTGGCGCTGCCGACGAACGCGCCGTTCCGTGACGTCGCAGATCTCCGCGATGTCATGGGAATGACCGAGGAGATCTATCGACAGGCGGCGCCCTATCTCACCACGCGCGGCACGGGCCTCGTGAACGTCAACACGGCGCCGGTTCCGGTGCTGCGCGCGTTGCCCGGAATGACCGACCAAACGCTCAACTTGATTCTTCAGATGCGCTCGCAGGGCCGCCGAATCAATTCCCTCGGAGACATCTTCCTCGCCGAAACGCGCGGACGCGTCGTGGCGGGGCGGGGCGGCGGCAATCCGCTGCAGGGCGTGCAGAATGCGCTGACGGCACGAGCGACGACGAACACCACCGAGGTCGAGCTGGTGTTCACGGCGCGTGTCGGACCGCAGGCGCCGCCGACCCAGCTTACCGCGATTCTCGCACGCACCGGCTCCAATACCACGATCCGGTATCAGCAATGGTGAGCCGCGCTCGCACCGACCAAGGGTCGAAGAAGCGCGTCGAAACCGGGATCGCGCTTTCGTCGACCGGATTGTGCGCGGCCGACATTCGCCTGCGCACGGCGGATCGCGCGTGGCGAGTGACACTCGACGCGCCGCCCGCGGAGAACGGCCATTGGCCGTCGCTGACCTCCGCGCTCGCCGAGCTCGCACGCGTGCTCGGCGTCACGCAGGGAACGCTGGCGATCTCGCTCATGCCGCCATTCACGGAAGTTCGGCGACTCGAGTTCCCACCGCTCAAGGACGACGAGATTCAGCGCGCGTTGTCGCGGCATGCATCGCGATATTTCGTCGCCGCGAAGACGCCGCAGATCGTCGGCGCGGCGTCGACCGGAAAGCGTGTGCGCGGCGCGCCTACGTCGGTCGTCGCTGCCGCGACGCCGGCTCGTCTCATCGGAGCAATCCGCGCGGCGGCAGAACAGACCGGATGGGCGATCGACGTGATGGCGCCCGCGGAATCGGCGTGGGCCGCGGCCGCGGTCGCGATCTGGCCGTCGTTCGCGAAGCAGTCGTCCTTCGCGCTCGTCGCGCACGAGGACCGCACCGATCTCCTGCACATCAGCGACGGCCGTCTCGTCAACGTTCGGCGGTTCCGATCGGGAGCCGGCGACGCGCCGATGATCGCGGACACGGTGGGCCCGGCTGTGCGGGTGGGCGTGCTCGGATCGGTTGTGCCGCGTCGCGAGCTCGCGGCCGCGCTCAACGCGCTCGGCGTGACCGCCATGCAACCGTCGGGCGAGTGGACGACCGTCGCCGAGCGCCCGGACGACCTCGCGGCGCAGTTCGCCGGGAGCGACGCCGGCCCGGTGCTTCGGAGCGAGGAGGCGGTTCGGCACGAAGCATCGCGGGCGCGGCGTGCCACCTGGATCGTCACCGGCGTCGCCGCGGGTCTGTTCGCGGTCTCCGCCGGCATCGAGCTGTGGGGCGTGCACCATCAGCTCACGCTCGTACGCGCCGAGCGCGATCGCATTCGTCCGCAGATCGCGTCGACGATGGTCGGGCGGACCACGGTGGATGCCGCGTATCAGCATCTGGCGACGCTGAACGCCATCGAGCGCGCGGCGCCGCTATGGTCCACGGTGATCGCGTCGCTCACCGACGCGCTGCCCGACGATGCGCATCTCATGGCCATCCGAACGCGCGACGACTCGGTCATCGTGGACGGTGTCGCGGACCACGCGGCCCGCGTCTTCAACGCGCTCGAGCGGGCGGATCAACTGACGGGAGTGAAGGCGGCCGCCGCCGTGCGTCGCGAGATTCAGGAAGGCGGGAGCGACGCGCTCGAGCACTTCGTCATCGCGGCGCGCGTCGCGCACACGGCGGCTCCGACGACGACGCCCGCCGGGAATCCAACGCCGAGGCCCGACCGATGAAGTGGTCGGCGATGAGCGGGCGCGATCGTCGCGCGGTGGTTTGGGGTGGCTCGGTCGTGCTGCTGGCGCTGCTCTACATCTGGGGCGTGCGTCCGTACCAGGCCGCGCTCGCCGATGCGCGCGATCAATTGGCGACCGAGCGCGCGACGCTCGCCCGCGAGCGGGCGGCGATTCTCACCGCGCGACGAAATCCGCAGTTGCAGCACATCGCCGACTCGGCGATGCGGGTCATGCGTCCGCGGCTGTTCGAGGGCAAGGACGACGTCATGGCGAGCGCGGAGCTGGCATCGTACCTCGGCGAGGTGGCGCAGAAGTCGCGCCTGTGGCTGCAAGATGCGAGCACGCGTCCGGCGACGGCGGGCGCGCAGAACGGCGGCGTGCGAACGTTGCACGTGGAGATTCGCGGCGAGTCCGACCTGAACGGCACGCTCAAATTTCTGCAGGCGCTCGAGCGCGGCGACAAGCTCGTTCGAATCGAGCGACTCGACATCTCGCGCGTGCCGCGCGACGACAAGACCGTCGAGACGCTGGCGATTGCGGCGACGATCGCCGGGTTCGCGGTCAACGACGGCATATCGACGGCGTCGACTGGAGTTGGCGGCCAGCGCGCCGGCGACGTTTCACCGGCGGTCACGACGGGCGGCCTGCGATGAGCGCGCGAGGCTTCACGTCGCACACTGGCCTGCGCGCCGCGACCGGCGTGCTCGCCGTGTCGGTCATCGTGACGACCTGGACGCTCGTGAACGCGCTTCGCGCCGAGGCGATTCCCGAGGTGCCGCCGTCGAGCTTCGCCAGCCTTCAAGGGATCACGCACGGCCAGAAGCGGGCGCGGGCCGACATCGCCACCGTCGTGGAGAACGATCTATTCTCCGCCGACCGAAGCGCGCCGGACACGCCGTACCGCATGCCTGGCGACCCGGATCCCAATGAAAAGGCCGTCGCGTTGCCCGAGAAGCCCCTGCTGCTCGGGACGGGAGTCGCGACGGATCACCGCAACTTCGCGACGGTGCAGCTCGGCGCCGATCGTCCCACTCTCGTTCGCGTCGGCGACAAGATCGGCCTCTGGGTCGTGCGGTCGATCGAGCGCAACAAGATCACGCTCGTCACCGCCACGGGTGCCAAGGTCGACATCGGCGTGCCCAGGCCAGGAACCTGATATATGAATATTCTCACTCGAGTGTTGATCGCCGGAGCGGTGGCTGTCGCGGCGGCCGCCCCGGCTGCCGCGCAGCGAGGCGGCGCCGGGCGGCCGCCGGCGGGCCGGGGTGCCGCGCCGAAGCCCGACACGACGAAGAAGGCGGCTGGTGTGTCGCTGGACTTTCAGGAACAGGAGCTCAAGGTCGTGCTCGACGCGATGGCGGCTGCCGGCGAGATGAACGTGTCGCTCACGGACATCCCGCAGAAACGCGTGAGCCTCCACATGGGCCGGCCGGTGAACCGCGAGGAGATGGCGGAGATCATCAAATCGTACGCCGAGTCGCAGGGACTGAAGGTGACGACGACGCCGGGGCTGATGCAGATCGTGGGGCCCACGCCGGAGCCGGTCACCCGCCAGCAGAATCAGCAGTCGCTGGCGCAGCAGCTGCTCGCGCAGCAGCAACAACAGCAGATGCGGCTGTTCACCGTGCGCCTCAAGCACGCGAGCGCCGTGCAGCTCGCACCGGTGCTGATGAATCTGTTCTCGGGCTTCTCGGGCGGTGTTCGCGGCGGCGGCAACACGACCATTTTCCCGAACGGAAACGGCGGCTTCAATATCATCGGCAGCGGTGGCCTGAACACGCCGGCAACGCCGCCGGGAAACATCACGACCACCATTCCGGCGCCGTTCGGCGGCGGCAATCCGGGTCGTGGCGGGGCGGGCCGCGGCGGCAACAACGCGAACGTCCAAGCGCTGAGCAATCTCGCGAGAGAGTTCCAGCAAGTGACCGGCGCGCTGTCGAACCAGTCGGGCGACATTCGCATCATCGCGGAAGAGTCGAGCAACTCACTGCTGGTGCGCGCGACGGAGTCGGACTTCCAGCTCGTCCAACAGGTCATCCAGGGCGTGGATCTCCGTCCGCTGCAAGTCCTGATCGAAGTGACCATCGCCGAGGTGCAACGCAATCACGATCTGGATCTCGGCGTGTCGGGAACGATCCACAAGCTGCCGGGCAACAAGGGCTTCGACTCGACGTTCGTCGCGAGCTCGGCCAGCTCGCGCGACTTCATCTTTCAGCTCACCGGCGGGCATGGGTCGGTGAAGTACGACGTCGCGGTCGCGGCACTCGAGGAGCGCGGCGACGTGCGCGTGCTGTCGCTGCCGGTCATCATCGCGCAGAACAACAGGCAGGCGGTGCTCAACGTCGGCTCGTCGCGCCCATTCGTGCAGATCTCGCAGACGGTGCCGAACGATCCGACCGGGCGCGTCCAGACGGTCCAGTACATCGACGTCGCGACGACGCTCACCATCACGCCGACGATCAACCCCGATGGGTACGTCAATCTGCAGGTCTCGCAGACCGACAACAGCGCGAGCACGCAGGTGCAGTTCGACGCGCCGATCATCAACAAGCGCGAAGCGACGACGCAGGTCTTCGTCCGCGACGGGCAGACCACGGTGATCGGCGGGCTCGCCGACAACCAGCGCACGCACCAGGTCTCGGGCATTCCGTTCCTGAGCCGCATTCCGATCATCGGCTCCTTCCTGTTCGGGCAGACGATTCGTAACGACGACACGAGCGAGCTGTTCCTCTTCCTCACGCCGCACATCATCTCGAGCGACGAAGACATCGACAAGTATCGCGACGCTGTTCGAGACGGAAGCGATCTGCTCAAGGAAGTCAACGTCGGACCGCGCATCGTGCCGTCGGCCGACACGATCAAGGTCCGGATGGATTCGGCGAGGCCACCGTCGGATTCGGCGAAACGCGCGGACTCGCTTCGTACGCTGCGCCGTCGCCCGCCGAACGAACAAAACGATTCGGTGCCGCCGGTCAAGCTGACGCCGATCGACACGCCGCGTGTAAAACCGACATGGCGATAAGCGACCGGCCCGAGGCGACTCACTCGGCGAGCGAGCTGCTCGAGGTCGAGCGGCTCACGACCGCACTCTCGGCCGATTGGCTGGAGCAGTACGGCGTGCTGCCGCTCAAGCTCGAGAGCGACGTGCTGTCGGTCGGCACGTGGCTCGATCGCGTCGAGCCGCTCGCGCTCGACGATCTGCGCCTCCTCTTCGCGGCCGGCATCTCGCTCGAGCGATTCTCCGAACACGATCTGCGCACGGCCATCCGTCGCGTCTACGCGCCCGAGGCCGCGACGGCCGAAGGCATGATCGCGGGCATGGCCGGCGAAGTCCGCACGATCGACGTCGACGAGATTCCGCTCGACGATCTGTTGCATTTGGCGAACGAGGCGCCGGTCGTTCGTCTCGTGAACCTGTTGTTGATCGAGGCGCTCGATGCGCGTGCGTCGGACGTGCACCTCGAGGGCTATCAGGATGGATTACGAGTGCGCTATCGCGTCGACGGCGTGCTCCAGGCCGCGCCGTCGCCACCGGCGCATCTCACCGCGGCGATCATCAGCCGCTTGAAGATCATGGCCGAGCTGGACATCGCCGAGCGACGACTGCCGCAGGACGGCCGCATTCGGCTCCGGCTGCAGAACCGGCAAGTGGACGTCCGCGTGTCGACCGTTCCGACGCTGCGCGGCGAGAGCGTCGTGCTGCGATTGCTCGACAAGGAGCGCGGCCGCATCTCGCTGCTGGAGCTTGGCATGGCGCCGGACACGCTCGAGCTGTTCAGCGAGGTCGTGTCGCGCCCGCACGGCATCGTGCTCGTCACCGGCCCGACGGGCTCCGGCAAGACGACGACGCTCTACGCCGCGGTGGAGATGATCCGAACCGGCCGTGAGAAAATTCTCACGGTCGAGGACCCGGTCGAGTACGAGCTCAGCGGCGTGCCACAGGTCCCGGTGAACGAGAAGGTCGGCATGACGTTCGCCGGCGCGCTCCGCGCCCTGCTTCGCCAGGACCCGGACATCATTCTCCTCGGCGAAATCCGCGACGCGGAGACGGCGCAGATCGCCACCCAGGCCGCGCTCACGGGCCATCTGGTGCTCTCGACGCTGCACACGAACGACGCGCCGACGGCGCTCACGCGGCTCCTCGATCTGGACGTCGCCGCATATCTCGTCGCGAGCACGGTCGATGCGGTGCTCGCGCAGCGGCTCGTCCGCGTGATCTGCACGCACTGCAAGACGGAGACGCGGCCGGACAAGGCCGCCGCGCGACGAATCGACATCGAGGCGAACGGGCTCCAGCGCGTGTGGAAGGGCGCCGGTTGCGAGGAATGCCGGGGCACTGGATTCCGCGGCCGCACGGGCGTCTACGAGCTGCTCGTGATGGACAACGAGCTTCGGCTCGAGGTCCAGCGCCGTCGCGGCTCGGAGGAGCTGCGGTCGATGGCGACGGCGAAGGGAATGCGAACCCTGCTCGAAGACGGCATTCGTGCCGCGCGCGACGCCGTGACCACCCTCGACGAAGTGTTGCGCGTCGCTCGCGCCTGATGTCAGAGCCCTGTCAGAGGCAAATGACAGAGCGCTGACGGCCATTGTTCGCCTTCGCGCGCGCCGGCAAATTTTAGTATGGCGACAGACCCTCGTCCGCTCGGACGGCCGCGCTCGACGTCCATGGTGCTGGTCGGGCTGCTCGTGTGCACGCTCGGGCTCGCCGCGCTGCTGGCGTACGAGGCGCAGTTGGCCGCCCGATCGCACCGCGCAACGGCTGAGCGCGTGCTGCAGGACTATGCCGCCGTCGCCGCGTGGGAGCTGGTCGCCGGCGTCACCGATCAGATGCAGACGATGGTCGGCGGCGCGCTCGCCCCCGTCACACGCGCGCGAGCGGCGTCGCCCTATGAGCTGTTGCCCGCGCCGTCCGTTCTCGCGGCGAGCGCGGACAGCGCCTTCCGCTGCCCGGTGCAGGGCGCCGACGTCCAGCGTTTCTATTTTCGCGTCGACTTTCGCGACGGCTCGCTGGCGACGTCCGGCACGTCGCCGACTCCTGGGATGCGCCGGTGGCTCGTCGATTCCATTACCGCGCAGGTCCACTCGACCTATCAACCCGACTGGTCGTTCGACGTCGCCCTCGGTGGTCCGCCCGGGGAGCGGCCGCTTGCCGTCGCGTATGGCGTGAAGTACGCCGAACACAGCTCGGCGATTGCCGCCTACGGTATCGCGACGTGCGCGGACGTGGTTGGCGCGGAGCTCTTTCGTCAGGTGCTCGCGCACCGCGCGCTCTTGCCGACGTCCGTGCGCGGTGACGCGAGCAACGACTCGCTGGTGAACATCGCCATTCGCGATCATGCCGGGCGAAACTGGTTTCAATGGGAGCGCGGGCAGTCGTCTCCGTACGCGGCGGACGTGCCGCTCAAGCAGGTCGGGCCATTGTCCGTGCACGCGGTGATTCGCGAGCGCGCGGTCGAGCTGCTCGCGCTCGGGAGCATTCCCGTGTCGCGCGTGCCGTGGCTCGTCGGTTTGCTCGTCATCACCGCGGCGATGATCGCGATGACCGTCATGCAACTCCGGCGAGAGCATCAGCTCGCGCGGTTGCGCGCGGACTTCATCTCGAGCGTGTCGCACGAGCTGCGCACGCCGTTGTCGCAGATCCTCCTCTTTGCGGAAACGCTCAACCTGGGCCGCGTGCGCACCGACCAGGAACGGCGCACCGCGTCGGGCGTGATCGTGCAAGAGGGCCGGCGCCTGATGCACCTCGTCGAGAACATCCTCCACTTTTCGCGCGCCGAGCGACAGATGACGCGCCTGGGGCCGGAGCCGGTGGATTTGAGTCGAGCCGTGGCGACCGTGGTCGAGGACTGGCTTCCGCTCGCGGGCGCCGCCGACGTGCGTGTCGAGACATGCTTCGCCGCCGACGCGCACGCGTTGGCGGATCGCGGCGCGTTGCGACAGATGGTGCTCAATCTCCTCGATAACGCCGTCAAATACGGTCCATCGGGGCAGACTGTTTTCGTCGGCACATCGGCGAGCGACGGCCGCGCGCGCGTGTGGATCGACGATCAGGGCGAAGGTATTCCGCTTCGCGAACGCGAGCGCGTGTTCGACTCGTTCTATCGGCTCGACCGGCACGCCAACTCGGCGGTGGCCGGCAGCGGCATCGGCCTGTACGTCGTCCGCGAGCTTGCGAGGCTGCACGGCGGCAATGCGTGGGTGGCGGACGCTCCTGGCGGCGGCGCGCGCATCGTGATCGAGCTGCCCGCGGCTCCGCTCGCGCCGGGGTTCACCGACGAGCACGCGTCCGCGGTCGTCGCGACGAATGCCGTGGTCGCGGAGCCGCGCGCGTGACGCGCATTCTCGTCATCGAGGACAACAAGAATCTCGCGACGGGTCTCCGGAACAATCTGGAGATCGAGGGCTACGAGGTGGCCGTCGCGAGCGACGGCACGACCGGGCTCGCGCTCGCGCAATCGTCGTCGCCCGATCTCATCGTGCTCGATCTGATGCTGCCCGGCATGGACGGATACCGCGTGCTTCGAACGTTGCGCGAAGAGGGCGTCGACACCCCCGTGCTCATCCTGAGCGCGCGCGGTGAAGAGACGGACAAGGTGCTCGGCTTTCACCTGGGCGCGGACGACTACGTCGCAAAGCCGTTCGGGCTCCTCGAGCTTCTGGCACGCATCGATGCGTTGCTGCGCCGCGCCGCGACTGGCCGAGCGAAGACGAAGCTTGGCGCGCCGGTGAAGTTCGGCGACGTGGAGGTCGACCCGGGCACCCATACGGTTCGACGCAGCGGAGAGCCGGTACTCCTTCGGCCGAAGGAGTACGATCTGCTCGTCGCGCTGTTGCAGCGGCGCGGGCAGGTGGCGTCGCGTGCCGAGCTGCTCGAGGAGGTGTGGGGCTATTCCGGCGAGGTGTATAGCCGGACGGTCGACACGCACGTCGCTGAACTTCGGCGCAAGCTCGAAGACAACGCCGCCGAGCCGCGGCATATTCTCACGGTCAGAAAGACCGGTTATCGAATTCAATTTTCCGCCTGATCAGACAGCCGAGCCCGCTGTTCAGCATCAACGATTCGATGCGGGCACTAACTGAGTGAACGGGGCACTAACGGGAAGACGCTTTTTCTAAGAAGCTCATCCCGTTGGTGCCCGTTGCCGTTTCACTTTGGTGCCGGTATCTCATCGTTGATGTCAGCCGCGCAAGACGCGAACAGTCTTGCCCGTGCATCAGGGTGACGTTACGATAGCGCGATCGGCGACGGTGCCCTTCGGACGAAACACTTTTCACAGGGAACGTCGGATGCGCCCCTCGATCGCTGTCGCATCGCTCTGCGTCGTTCTACCGCTCGTTTCCTGCGGCTGGCTCGGCGACCACACGCCCGATCTCGTGAGCTGCGGCGCCGAGATCTCGACCGGCGCGCGACCGATCGCCGCCGCGCGCGACGCTCGCTTCCTCGGCAAGGTCCAGGACAACACGGCGAAATGTCGCGGTGGCCAGAACGCCATCGCGTTCCGGGACGTTCCGTGGGTCGACTGGTCGAACTACTGGGCGGCCGGCGACGAGAAGTCGAAGTCGATCTGGCCATCGAAGAACCTGCGCGGCATCAACGGTTCGCTGATCGATCTCGAATACGAGCGCATCGAGCTCATCAAGTTCAATCTGTTCGACAACTCCGGGACGTTCCAGAAATACGTCACGGGTCAGGGTGGCACCGACGGTCCCGCGATCAAGACATGGCCCGAGATGCGACTGCCGCCGACGAATCCGAGCTACAAGGCGGTCGGCGGCGCCGGCGAACAGCATTGTACCGGAGAGCTCGTCCGATATCGGCAACTCACCGGCATTTGCAACGACACGCGCAACCCGCTCATGGGATCGACCGGGACGCTGTTCGCGCGCAACGTCGAGTTCACGAGCACGTTCCCGGACAAGCAGCTCGATCAACTCGCGGCGAACCGTCAAGGAAATCGTCTGGGCCTGATGACGCCGGATCCGCAGGTCATCAGTCGAGTGCTGTTCACGCGAGCGCAGCACGACAGCGCGGCGTGCAACGACGGCTACGGCAAGCCCGGCTACGCGAAGGACGCCGACTGCGATTACAAGAAGGCGCCGTTCTTCAACGTCCTCGCCGCGTTCTGGATTCAGTTCAACACGCACGATTGGTTCTCACATCTCGAGGAGGGCCACAACGGACCGCAGTTCGTGGCGACGGGATGCGCGACGCAGCGGACGAACGGCGCCGACGTCGCGCTCACGGCCGCGGACGTCGCGCGTCTGGGCTGTCGCCCAGGCGATCAGATCGATCAGTCGTTCGTCGCCGACACGTCCGCGCCCGCGAGCTTCACCGAAGGCGGGCAGACCTATCTGTCGCGCGCGCCGAAGACGTTCCGCAACACCAGCACCGCGTGGTGGGATGCGTCCCAGCTGTACGGCTACGACGATCGCTCTCGGCTGCGCGTGAAGCGTGATCCGATGGATCCCGCGCGCATGCAGATGATCGCGGCGCCGAACGCCACGACCGAGGGCGAGAAGCAAGGGTATCTGCCCATCCTTCAGTCGACCGATCCACAGAACCCGGATTGGGCGGGGCAGGAATCCGTCGGCTTCCCAGACAACTGGACCGTCGGTCTCAGCTTCTACCACAACGTGTTCGCGCGCGAGCACAATCAGTTCGTCGACTCGTTCCGGCGGTACGCGGCGCAACATCCCGACGACGATTCTGGTTTGCGCGATCCGGCCCATCCGAAGGATCCCGTTCGCTATCGCGACGTCAGCGCGAACGAGCTGTTCGAGCTCGGCCGTCTCGTCGTCGCCGCGGAGATCGCGAAGATTCACACGATCGAATGGACGACGCAGCTGCTGTACGACGAGCCGCTGTTCCGCGGCATGAACAGCAACTGGAACGGCCTGATCCAGCACGACACGACGATCAAGCATCTGCTCGCGGATCTCGTCAATCACCTCGGCACGGTGCAACAGGCGAGCGTCGCGAACAGCTGGTATGCGACGCTGGCATCGGGCCCCGGCATCATCGGGTTGGGATCGCAGAAGCCCGATTGGGACATCTCGCGCGAGGAGGACGTCAACGGCGGGACCAATCACTTCGGATCGCCGTTCAACTTCCCCGAAGAGTTCGTCAGCGTGTATCGGCTGCACGCGTTGGTGCCCGATCTCATCGAGTACCGTCTTGTGTCGCAGCCCGACGCCATCAATGCGAAGATCCCGGTCGTCGAGACCTTCCGCGGCCGAGCGACGGGCTTCATGCACGATCGGGGGATCGCAAATTGGGCGCTTTCGATGGGCCGGCAACGACTCGGTGCGCTCGCGCTGCAGAATACGCCGCGCTTTTTGCAAAACCTCAAGATGGACCGGCTGCACTCGCCCACGAAGCAGCTCGACGTCGCGGCGCTCGACATTCTCCGCGATCGAGAGCGCGGCGTGCCGCGGTTCAACGAGTTCCGTCGCCAGTATGGGCTGCGTACGCTCACGAGCTTCGACAACTTCATCGATCCACATCTCGCCACGTCGTCGGCGGACTATCAGGAGGAAGCGAAGCTCGTCGCCGCGATCCGGTCTGTCTACGGCCAGCACAAGTGCGACGCGAGCAAGGTGATCACGCGCGCGCAGGTCGACGCCGCGGGAAAGCCGATCAACGACTGTCTCGGCCACGCGGACGGCTCGATGGTGGACAACGTCGAGGATCTCGACAACGTCGTCGGCTGGATGGCGGAGACGACGCGGCCGCATGGCTACGCGATCTCGGAGACGCAGTTCGTGGTCTTCATTTTGAACGCGTCGCGGCGGTTGTACAGCGACCGCTTCTTCACGTCGAGCTTCCGGCCGGAGATCTACTCGACGCTCGGGTACAACTGGGTGAACAACAACGGACCGTCGCCGATGGTCGAGCCGTTCCCGATCAACGGGCACTCGAATCAGCCGGTATCGCCGCTCAAGCGCGTGCTGCTCCGCACGATTCCCGAGCTCGCGCCCGAGCTCGAGCACGTGGCGAACGCGTTCGATCCGTGGGCGCGTGAGCGAGGGGACTACTACTCGCTCGCGTGGAAACCGCGAAAAGGCGCGGAGAAGGACGAGGCGTTCGCGAAGCCGTAGCCGTCGTCAGTCGTCATCCTGAGGAGCAAACAGCGACGAAGGACCTACTATCCTTGCAGCGGGGCACGCCCCACGCGAGTGACAGCAGGTCCTTCGCTTCGCTCAGGATGACAACGCTGGCTGCTTCGACTGTTCTCGCTCGTACGCAAGCACGTACTCGTCGAACGACGGCAGCGGCTTGATGAGCGGCGCGAGCAGTTGATTCGCGTGCGCCGACGTCAGCACGTCCGACGGATCGAGCTTGATGACGTCCGACGTCGAGCGATCGGGCTCCAGGACGTCTTCGCGCAGAAGCCGGCCGCGGTCATCGAATGGCCAGAACCACTGCTCGTGGCTCCTGTAGAGATACATGTGGTTCGCGTCCGGCTCGATGCCCTTGAAGTCGAGCATCTTGAGGAACAGCTCGCGCGACAGGCCTTTGGGCAGAATCCCGAGCACCTTCGTGCCGAGCAGCGTGCCGCCCCAAACCTGCTGGTACGAGGTGAGGCTCGACGCGACGAAGTTGTCCGCGACCGCGACCCGCTCGTTCTCGATGTAAAACACGCACTGATTCGTTTCGGCCCAGTTGCGGTACATCGTCCGCACTTCGTCCTTGCCGTCGATCGTGAGGTCGATGCCGAGCGCGCGGATGGTGTAGACCGGGTGATCGTTCATCATGTCGTCGGCCAACACCGCCTCGTAGTTCCCGGAGAACTCGAGATGCCGGTGGCGGGCGTAGCACATGAGGATGAACCGATGGCGCCGGTTCGTCGTGGTCTCGAGCAACCGGTCGATGGCCACGTTGCACTGCGTGATGTCGAGCTTCAGCATGGGTTTCGTCCTCTTGGAGCTAGTGCAGGTATCCGCTGCCCGATCCACTCGCCGCCGCCGCGTCTGCGCGGCCGACCGGCAACGATCCACCGACGACGCCGTCGGTGTGGGGAAGCAAGGCGTCCGCGGGACCGGGACCAGTGTAGCGCCGCGTCATCCCCCACACGATCATCGCGATGCCCACGTTGATCGCGCCGACGAGAATGACCTCGAGCATTCCGGCGATGTGCTCCGGACGCGCGTCGGCAGGCGGCGCGGCAAAGATGATCTTCCGGTTGTAGACCGCGATCGCCGTCAGGATGTAGATGGAGGTGATCACGACCCAGTTGAGTGTGGGGGCCCACGGGCGCGCCGCTCGCTTCTCGGGCGTGTTGTAGAGCGTTTGGATGAGCCGCCGCGGCCCGACGTCGAGGTATCGATAGGCGACGAGCCAGTAGAGCAGACCGTAGTAGTAGAACCAGTTGAGCGCGAGCGATGCGACGAGAACGTGGAGGGAAATCTCGAAGATGTTGCGGAAGCGCACCCAGGTGCCGATCAGCTTTCCGAACGACTGTGGATTGCGATTGAAGTAGAAGGCGAGCGGGAACGACGACGAGAGCAGCGCGATGCGTCCACCCCAGTACCACAGCCTGCTTTTGTAGTGCAGCGACACCGGGCCGCAGACGAAGAGGTCCAGCGACACGACGGCGATGTGGAAGGTGAAGATCGTGATCGCCTGCCGGTTGCCGAAGAGTGGATTCAGCAGCTCCTGTGGGCGTTGAAATCCCTGCGAGATCTGCCGGACGCCGACCCACACTCCCCAGAACAGCAGGATCGTGTAGACGACGGTGATGGCGATCGTGTCGGCAGCAACCGGCGACAGATCCATGGACGTGTCTCCACGGTGTGGAGCGGAAGGGCGTAGCCTTCCCGCGCTCGAAGCGGTTGGTCGCGCGACGTCGAGGTCGCGTCGACGTCCGGTGTCGGCTTCGCCGCAGGCTCCGGAGGTGCGGCTAGTTAGTGATTTCTAGAGGCAGCGTCAAGAAGAACGTCGGCTGTTACGCTCGATTCCTCAAACAGGTTGTCCCGCGCAAACAGATGAGTCTGGTTCTTTGGGTGTAGCCGGTGGCGTATTTCAGATCGTACCATCAGAAAATGAGGTCTTCGTGGATTCGATTGGGTAAAGTTGGGCCGATTGCGACTTGACGAGCAATTCTTCAGAGTGGGCCACGCGGACTTTCCCGTTACACACACGCCTCCGCGTGAATCCGCGAAGTTCGCGCGTTTGAGTGGGTGATTCTCGGGGGTCTGCGCCGACAATCGTGCGTCGGCCTCGCATGAGCATCGTCACGAGCGGTCCGCCATCTTGATGCTGATAGCGACTCCAGTGTCGGACCAGCCTCGAGCCTCAGACGCGAGTCCGCCCGACCAGCCACGCGGTCACTTGACCCACTCGAGTCCGCGCGACCCAAAGAGAACAGTCCGCGCAATCCGCGAGCTCCGCCAGATCCGCGATCCCAATTGTCATCGTGGCCGGTCCAGCCACAACGCCTCGGGCAAACGCGAAATTGGCGGATCACGCGGATTTCGCGGCGAACCAGAACCTTTCCTTGTCTCCTCGTGGATTTGCGGGTGTCGTCGACATCCAACGAGGAACCGTCGCGAAGCCTTCGCGCCGGTTCCGCGCAAGACGCGGTAGGCTATTCGGGAGGGCGTGTGGCCGGTCGCGGCTCGAGCGTCCGAAGCACCGCCGCGCTTCGCGTCTGCATCGCGACGTCGGGCCGCGTGCCGCTCGCGATGTCTCGCTCGATCGCGGTGCGGAGGGTCGCGAACTGCGCGTCAGGCGCCCCGCGTGCGACGAGCGTCTCGATCGACGAGATCGCGACATCGGTGCTGACGTGACGCGCGACCAGGTCGGCGAGCACGGTGAAGGGCATCACCAAACGATTGGGCGTTCCGCGGTCGCCGCCGACTTCGGACAGGTGCTTCAACTGCGACGGTGTCACGCCCACGTGGAGCACGCTCGCCGCCGCTACGAGCTCGGCGCTCGATGCACTGGCGCCCAACGACTGCCGAGCGACGTCGAGCTCGCGCGCCAGTCCGCGCACCGCGTCGACGATGCGGGTCGGATCGGCGTTCTTCAGCAGACCCTCGGCGACCTTGGCGAACAGCGGATCGGTCGGAAGCCCACGTGTGCGCGCGGAGTCGGCGATGCGATTCACCGCCGCCTCTGCCGCCGGCGGGAGCTTGGACGCCTCGCTCGACGTTCCGCTCTGCGCACGTGCGACGCCCGCGCTGCCGGCGATCAACGCCGCCAATGCCAGTTGAACGACGCCGGAGCGCATCATTCGCCTCCTCGCCGCGAAACCACGATCACCGAGCTCGGAACGCCGAAGTCGTCCTCGACGGCGCGCGGCGCCGACGGATCCGCGCGCAATCCTCCATCGACGGAGTACGCGAACACATGGCGTCCGGGCGGGAGACGAACGTCGACGATCCACTGACTGCCCGACGGATCGCGGCGCATCGGATGGGCACCCGGGTTCCAACCATCGAAGTCTCCGACCAGCGATACCTGTTTCGCGGCGGGCGCCGACAGGGCGAAGCGCACCGGCGCACCGTCGCGCGCCATGTTGACGCGCGCGAGCCCCGCGGCAGCGCACAGCGCGGCCGCCATGCCGAGCGGAACCCAAAGAACCAATCCCGGCCGTCGCCGCGGTCGCACAGCGGTTGGCACGCGACTCGGCACCTGCGCGAGGAGCTCGTCGCGCCACACGCGCGACACGGGCTCCGGCCGCCGCAGCGCGCCCACCGCCTGCTCGAGCTGTGAATCGAGCGCGTCCTCGTCCGGGTTTTGTCGCCTATCGTCACTCATCGATGTTCGCTCCTTCGACCAGCAGAATCTTGAGACGCTCGCACGCCCGCTTCACTCGCATCTTGAGCGCGGAGACGCCCATCCCCGTTGCCGCCGCCATCTCGTCGTAGCTCAGCTCCTCGACATGGCGCAGCAGAAACGCCTCGCGCTGCTCCACTGGAAGTTGCGCGACGGCCCAATCGATCTCGTCGCGGAGATCCGCCGCTCGCTGGTCCCCTTCGATCGCCGCGCTGTCGAGCGCCTCGTGGTCGAGAATGATGCGCTGTTGGCGCCGGGCGCGCTGCGCCATCGCCGTGCGGCATCGATTGATGAGAATTGCGAACAGCCACGTTCGAAACGGCAATCGTGCATCGTACGACGACAGCGCGCGGTGCGCCCGCAGAAACGACTCCTGCGCCGCTTCCTCGGCGTCGGACCGCTCGCCCAGCATGCGCGTCGCGTAGCGGATGCACGCGGCCGCATGACGGTCGACCAGCTCGGTGAACGCCTGCGCATTGCCATCGATGGTGCTTCGCACCAACTCGCCATCGGTCATTCCGATGGGTGGTACCTCGGTACCCCAGCGGCGCGTCACTCGATGACGAATGTTCCAACCTCCCCGGCGAAATCGTCGTCGGACGCCGCGAGGCCGGGCGGCGCGATCCATCGTCCGCCGTCGACGCGAATGTTCGCGTGATGCAGCCCACGCAGCGCCGCGACCTCGACCATCCACCCGTCGCGCGTCTGCGTCATGGCGAGCGGCTTCCATCCCGTGCAATCGGACGCGAATTCGATCGTGCGCGCGAACGGTGCGCGGATCGCGATGCGCACACGGTCCACGCCAATGCTCGATACCGTGAACGCAGCTTGCGTCTCAGCCGGCTTGGCCGCGGCGATCGGCTGGCGTGAGAGTATTGAAGTGTTGAATCCGATTCCGAGGTTCAGGTTGTGGCGGCCAGGGTCGGGCGACGCAAGTGCGGTCAGCCGCGATGACGTGCCCGCGCCGAGCAAGAGCGAAACGCCCCGGCCGACGTCGGCGCCGAGTTGGAGACCGCCCCACAGCGCGCCACTCTGCCCGGCGACGGCGACGCGTCCGAACAATCCGGTCGCCCACCATCGGTCGGAGCGCCAGGTCAATCGCGCGGCCGCCGACGACCAGTGGATCGATGGCTTCGTCGACGCGTACACAGTGTCGAACCCTCCGTGCCCGTTCTGCTCGACGCGGATCGTCTGCGATGTCGGCCGTTGCGTCTCAGCGAGCGGGATCGTGTTTCCGTTTCCGACCGTCGCGCCGATGCTCACGCGTCGCCAACCGTACCACGCGGTGTAATCGAACCCGGGCATCCGCGCATCGACCGCGACGTGGAACGACCCGGACACCCGTGCGTCCGCGCCGAGGGCCGCCGAGCGATCGCAACGGCCGAGCGAGCAATGAAAGGCGCTGCCCACGACGATGAGTCGCGTCGACGCGTCATCGCCCGACGGCCACCATCGCGGCGCTGGCATGAGAGAAGTCTGGGCGGCTGCGCGCCCGGCTGTCGTCGCGACGGACACCGTCACAGCCAGCGCTAGTGGGTGCCATCGCTGCCAAATGTTCGTGAGTCGACTCAAGGTGTTCGTCCTCCGCTACCGCGGTATACCCATGCATTCCGCGCTTTCGTCACCGGCGGGCCCAGGTGACGTTTCGCGCCCACGTCTAGGTATCACCCCTCGTCGGCAATCCGGCAATGTCTCATTTCCAGGGAGGAAGCATGACGCAGTTGGTGACAAAACGCGGAATGGCGTTGATAGCGGCCGCCGCGGTCGCCGTGATCGGTGCCTGCAGCGATTCGAACAACGTCGGACAAGGGTTGACCGGGCCGAATGCGTCCGCGACGAACGGGCCCAAAGGTTCGAACGGCGATACCGCGCAAAATGGAGGCGTTCGCGACTCCAACACCCGCAAGCCGGTGGCGAAGTTCTCGCTTGCTGTTCACGTCGCTACGCCGCAACCAGGCGCGCTCGACACACTCTCGACGGCCCCCGTCGCCGGGGCGAAGGTCTCGGTCATCGAGGAGACGTACACCTTCACGCAGGGGCAGGGCGGAAACGATACCGTGAACATCTCGAACACGGTGGTCGCGACCGGCACGTCAGACGCGACCGGCAATGTGACGTTCCCGGATCTGAAAGGCGCGTCGGTCTACATCATCAAGGCCGCGCCGCCGGCTGGAAGTCCGCTTCGCGCCGCGTCGATCGGCATCGGCCAGACTTTCATCGACCCTCTGAAACTGCAGTTGACGCTCTTCCACCAGTGACGCCCCGAGCGTCTGGCATCAACGGCTGGATACAGGCACTAAAACCGGACTAGCGAACGTGAATGTCATCCCGAGCGCAGCGAGGGATCTGCAATTTCAACTGCAGATCCCTCGCTGCGCTCGGGATGACTCGACTATTCGTACCGCAACGACTCGATCGGATCGAGCAGCGCCGCACGTCGTGCCGGCAGCACGCCGAACACCAACCCGATCGCGACCGACACCCCGACCGCGATCAGCGTGAGATCGACCGGCGGCGCGCCGTGAACACCCATGAGCGACCCGGCCACCTTGCCGAGCGCGAGGCCGATGATGATGCCGATCGTTCCGCCGATGCCGGTGAGCGACGCGGCCTCAACGAGGAATTGCTGAAGAATGTCGCCGCGCGTCGCGCCGACCGCCTTGCGAATCCCGATCTCACGCGTGCGATCCGTCACGCTGATCATCATCACCGCCATCACGCCGATGCCGCCGACGAGCAACGCCACGGACGACAGCGTGACCATGACCAGAAAGAAGACGCCGGTCAGCTTGTTGAACGTGTCGAGAATCTGATCCTGCGTGATCAGATCGAACGTGTCATGGTCGCCGGGATGGAGTCGCCGCTCCTCGCGGAGCGCGATCGTCACCGCCTCCTGCGCGTCGCTGACGGTGACGCCCGGCCTCGGCTTGACCGGGATGAAGAGCGCGTTCGTCTTGTCGATCGTGAACTCGTGGTCGAGCGCGCGGTAGGGAATGATCGCCTGCGTTTGCTGTCCCGGCGGCTGAAAAATGTTTGCGTCCGGCTGGTAGATGCCGACGACCTGCATCGGCCGGCCGCCGACGCGAACCCACTTGTCGATGGGTTGAATGGCGCCGAACAGTCGCTGAGCCACGTCCGCGTCGAGCACGACGACGTTCGCGCCGGTCAGCTCCTCGGACTTCGAGAACCAGCGGCCGTCGGCCAGCTCGCCGCCGTAGATCTCGGGATATCCCGCATCTCCTCCGACGATGCCGCCGACGTTCGTGCGCGTGCCGGCGTACTCGACGCGGTTCTGCACCATCCCCCAGATGGACGCATACTTGATCATCGGCAGCTTCGCGACGACCTCGGCGTCCGTCGTGGTGAGATCGGGGCGGCTGCGCAGCCACGCCGGCGGATTCTGCGGATTCACCGGCGGATTCGCCCAGACCTTCATCACATAGAACGTGGTCGGCCCCGCGATCTCGATCGAATTCACGATCTGGTCGCGGACACCGGACACGATCGTCGCCATCGCCATCACGGTCGACACGCCGATCACAACGCCGAGCACCGTGAGTCCCGATCGACCTTTCGCGGCGGCGATGGACGCGAACGCCGTGCCGACGTTCTCCGGGAACTTGCGCGCGACCTGCGAGAACGAGAGCATCGGCACGTCAATCCGCCCGCATCGCGGCGACCGGATCGAGCGCAGCCGCGCGCGACGCCGGATAGACGCCAAAAATGATGCCGACGCCCCCGCCAAGCGTGAGCGCCGCGGCGATCGACCACGCGGTCACGCGTGCGGGGAGCGGCGACGCCGCCGCGATCATCCCGGCGAACGCCCAGCCCCCTGTCGCGCCGAGGGCGCCGCCGATGAACGCGAGCATCACCGACTCCACCAGGAACTGGCTCAGGATGTCGCGCCGCCGCGCGCCGACCGATTTGCGCAGGCCGATCTCGTGCGTGCGCTCACGCACGGCCATCAGCATGATGTTCATGACCACGATGCCGCCGACGATGATTCCGATCGCGACGACCGCCGGGATCACCGTGAAGAGCACGCGCGTGAGCTGCTTCCAGAAGTCGACGAGCGAGCTCGATGTCTCCACCGAAAAGTCGTCCGACTGGCCGGGGCGCAGCCGGTGCGCGAGTCGCATCGCTTCCTGCGCCCGTCGCATGGCCGGCTCGACCTCGTCGGCCGTGGACATCTTGATCGAGATGGTCGTGTTCTGGCGACGACCGTAGAGCGATTCGAACGTCGTGATCGGCAGCAGCACCATGCCGTCGAACGACTGGCCGAGCACGCGCCCCTTCGACGCGATGGCGCCGATGATGGTCATCGGGATGCCGTGCACGTGAATGCTTTGCCCGACGGGATTGCGGCCGTCGAACAGCTTGTCCGTGATGTCGGCGCCGACGACGACGACCAGCCGCCGCTCACGGACGTCGACGTCGCTGAGCGGCTCGCCGAACTGGAAACGGTAGTCCTGAATCTCCTGGTAGGGCGCGGTGACACCGAAGACGAGGATGCTCCCAAGCGACTTCGCCTTCCATGTGATGTCGGTCGTGGGCGTCGGAAAGCCCGACGTCACGCCGATCGCCCGCGCGTCGGGCAGCACGTTCTCCACGATCTCGGCGTCGCCCGGCGTGATCTTCCTGCGCCGCTGCATTCGAGCCCAGTCGTCGTCCTGTATCAGCGTGATGTTGATCGGCGTGCGACGCACCTGAAAGGTGTTCGATCCGATCATGGCGTCGGCGACGTTTTCCTTGACGTACGCGTTCATTCCCTGAATCACCGCGACGACGGCGACCAGGAACGCCACGCTCACGATGATGCCGAGCAGCGTGAAGAACGAGCGGAGCTTGTTTGCCCGGATCTGCGTGATCGCGGTGAGCAGAACGTCGTCGAAGCGCATGACGAGGGGCCGGCGTGGCGGGGGATTGCTCGGCGCTTCTGTAAATCCATGGCCCCCTCGCGCCTTCCGCAAGATCCGCCCATCCTATGTATATGACAAAGATGCATCGATTGTCCGTTCGGATCGCGGGTCTGGTTGCGCTGGCGCTGAGCGCCGCGCCCGCGTTGGCGCAGCAGCGTGTGGATCTCCTCGTTCGCGGCGGCACGCTCGTCGACGGAACCGGCGGCGCGCCGCGGACCGCTGACGTCGGCATTCGCGGCGACCGCATCGTCTTTGTCGGCGACGCAGGCGCGGCGACGGTGACCGCGACGCGAACGATCGATGCGAAAGGTCTCGTCGTTGCGCCTGGCTTCATCGATCCGCACACGCACACCGGCGGCGATCTCTCGAACGCGCAGCGTCGCTCGAACCTGCCGTACCTCATGCAGGGCGTGACAACCGTCGTCACCAACAACGACGGCGGCGGCCCGATCGACATCAAGCGACAGCTCGAGGAGTGGCGGAAGAACGGCATCGGCACGAACGCGGCGGTCTACATCGGCGAGGGGTCGGTTCGCGGGGCAGTCGTCGGACCGACCGCGGTGGCCGCGACCCCCGCGCAGATGGACTCGATGGCGGCGATCGTTCGTCGAGCGATGGACGCCGGCGCGATCGGCATGTCGACCGGTCTCTACTATGCGCCGGGTAGTTACGCGACCACCGAAGAGGTGATTTACCTCGCGAAGGCGGCCGCTTCCAAGGGCGGCATCTACGACTCGCATCTTCGCGACGAGAGCTCGTACAACATCGGCTTGATCGGCGCGATCAACGAGATCATTCGCATCGGCCGCGAAGCGAAGATCCCGGTCCACGTCTCCCACATCAAAGCGCTCGGCGCGGACGTCTGGGGGCAGAGCGATACCGTGATTGCCCTGCTCAAACGCGCGCGCGCCGAGGGCATCGACGCAACGGCAAGCCAGTATCCATATACGGCGTCGGGCACGAGCGTGAGCGCGTCGCTCTTGCCGCGATGGGTCGAGTCCGGCGGCGGCGATTCCGTCCGCATTCGGCTCACGAATCCGGCGACGCGCGCCAAGATCGTCCCGGAAATGGAAGACAATCTCCGCCGTCGCGGCGGCGCGTCGACGCTGCTCATGACGTCGACGCGCGACAAGTCGATCCTCGGCAAACGACTCGATGAGATCGCGAAAGCCCGCGGCGTGCCCCCCGTCGAGGCCGCGATTCAGATCATTCTCAACGGCGGCTCGTCGGTGGCGTCGTTCAACATGACCGAGCAGGACATCGAGAGGTTCATGGTGCAGGACTTCATTTTCACCGACTCCGACGGCAGCGACGGCCATCCGCGAAAGTACGGTACGTTTCCGAAGTTGCTTCGCGAGTATGTCTACACCAAGCACGTGTTGACGCTGCCGCAGGCCGTTCACCGAAGCAGCGCCGCGACGGCGAAGTTCCTCGGCTTCGCCGATCGCGGCACGGTCGCGCCGAACTATTTCGCGGACGTCATCGTGTTCGATCCGAACACGATCGCGGACCGGTCGACGTACGAACAGCCGACGCTGCTCGCCGTGGGAATGAAGTACGTCATCGTGAATGGCGTCGTGGCGATCGACGACGGGCGCTACACCGGTGCCACGCCAGGTCGAGTGCTTTCCCGGCAGTAATCGAGTGAATAGGGACGACCGCCGCGTGCCGTCGGTTCGCCGCTCGCCGCTCGAATTAGATTCCGCCGCATGTCTGACGCCCCCTTCGGCACGTTTTTCATTCCGGGCCCGACCGAGGTTCGGCCCGAGCTGCTGGCGCAGATGACGCGGCCGGTCATCGGGCATCGGGGCAAGGCGTTCGAGGGCATGTTCGCGCGCATCGAGGCGGGATTGCGGGACGTATTTCTCACCGCGCGACCCGTCTACGTCGGCGCGACGTCCGCGACCGGCTTCATGGAGATGGCGGTCCGCAACGCGCCGGAGGGCGCGATCCTCGCGCTCGTCAACGGCGGATTCTCCGAGCGCTTCGCGAAAGTCGCCGAGGCGTGCGAGCGGCGCGTCGAGCGCGTCGTGGTTCCGTGGGGGCAGACGTTCGATCTGAACGTCGTGGACAGCGCGCTCGCGGCCCAGCGCTTCGCGGCCGTGACGGTGGCGCACTCGGAGACGTCGACCGGCGTGCTCACGGACGTGCGCGCGATCGCGGAGCTCGCGCACAAGCATGACGCGATCGCGCTCGTCGACAGCGTGTCGGGCGCGGGCGGCGCCGAGCTCACCGTCGACGCGTGGTCGCTCGACTTCGTGTTCACCGCATCACAGAAAGCGTTGGCGCTGCCCGCGGGTCTCGCGTTCGCGGTCGCCTCGGCCGACTACGTCGAGCGCGCGAAGCGCGTGAAGGATCGCGGCTTCTACTTCGACGTGGTGCAATATGAATCGTTCGCCGCGAAGAACCAGACGCCGAGCACGCCGGCGACGTCGTTGCTCTACGCGCTCGAGGCGCAGATGGGCGACATCGGCCGCGAAGGCATCGAGCGACGATGGGAGCGACATCTCGCGATGCGCGACGCGACGCTCCAGTGGGTGCTCGCCGTCGCCGAGCGTCGCGGCATCGACCTGGGCGTGGTTGCCGCGGACGGCGTCTCGTCGCCGACGGTGACGGCCGTGCGGCTTCCGGCCGGAATGTCGGCGAAAGACGTCCGCGAGGCGGTCACGGCGCGCGGCTTCACCGTCGGCGGCGGCTACGGCCAGTTGAGCGAAACGACGTTTCGCGTCGGCCACATGGGCGATCACTCGCTCGACGGCGTGCGTCGCTGCCTGCACGCCTGCGAGATCTCGATCGCCGAGCTGGCGGAGCGCCGCTCGCTGACGCGAGCGTAGCGACCGCAGCGCGACCCTAGAGCCCCAGCGCCAGACCGGCGCGCAGCACGAAGTTCCAGCCGCCGCCCGTCGCATGCGTCTGCGTCACGCCGTTCGACGTTGCGGTGAGCGTTCCGAACCATGTGTAGCCGGCGCTCGCGCCGAACTCGAGCAGCGTCGGGTGGGCGGCCGCCGGACTTCCGAAGGGAATCATCATCCCGGCGCCGGCGTTTGCCGTAAACCCCGTCGCTGAGGCGTTGAAGCCTGTGTTGTCGGAGTCGTTTCGCTCGAGCACCGATCCGCGCGCCGACAGATACGGGAATACCTTTTCGCTGCCGATGTCGACGATCTGGCGCGGTTCGCAAAACAATCCCTGCAGCTTCACGTCGCCCTGGAACTTCGTGAAGGCGTGATATGTCCCCTGAAATCCACAGCCGAGTGACGACGTTGGGCTGAGCTTTCGCCGCGCTTGGAGCTCGAATCCCGGGCCGGGATCGATGCCGCTGTACGCGCTTCCTCCCAATCCGGTGACGAGCGCCGAGCCTTGGACCGACCAGCTATTCCTGGTCTGTGCGCCAGCGGACCGTTGGACGAGTGCGAGAGCGAGCGCCGCGAGGGCCAGCCGGGAGAAAGGGCGCATCCGAGCTCCGTTGGGAGGTTGTAAGAAGACGCGCAACCGTAATTCGAATGAAAGGATGCGTCAAGCAGTTCTCATGAAGTCTTGACGACCTCCGTCGGAGTACCGTACGATCTGTCTCCACACACCAGGCCCTCTTTTGCAGAACGCCATCCGCCGTCGGGGGGCTGCTCGAGTCAATCAGAGAGGCCGCGTCATGTGGTCCTGTAGCGAGGGGAGCAGGCGCACGTTGGTCGCATCGGTGAGTGCGATGGTCGTGCTCCTGACAGCGTGCGGTGGCGACAAGTGTCCGGTCAGTCAACCGGACTGCGGCGGACCGCCACCGCCGACGTCGTCCGTCGTCTCGGTCAGCATTTCCGGCGCTCCGTCGGCGCCGATGAACATCAATCAACCGGCGACCCTGTCCGCGACGGTGGTTGTGACGGGCAACGCTTCAACGACGGTCACGTGGTCGTCGTCGACTCCGAGCGTCGTCTCGATCTCGCCGAATGGAAACAGCGCAACGATCACCGCGATCAGCGCCGGCACGTCGACGATCACCGCTACGTCGGTGGGAGACGCAAACAAGAACGCGACCGTGGTCATCACGGTCAGCGCTCCCACTCCGCCTAGCATCACGAGCGTCGCGCTCAACCCCACCTCGATCACGGTCGTCGCCGGCGCGACGGCGAACATCGGCGTCACGGTGACTGCTGTCGGCGGCGCATCGACCGCCGTGACGTGGTCGAGCGCCAATACGGCCATCGCGACCCTCGCCCCGAATGGCGCCGGAGCGGCGATCGTTCGTGGAGTCGCCGCGGGCACCACCTCGATCACCGCAACATCCGACTTCGATTCGAATCGCAAGGCGACCGCGCCGGTCACCGTCACCGCCGCGCCGGTCACGCAAGTCATTACGCACTGGAGCCCGACGAGCCTCCCCTACTACCCGAACAGCCCGACGGGTCTGGTGACTGGTTTGTGGGGCACGAGCCCGACGATCCTTTTCGCCGCCAGCTCGGGCGGCGACGTCTCTCGCTACGACGGCGCGAACTGGACATCGCTGCACGCGCAGGCCGGACCGATCACCGCCATCCATGGCACGTCGGCGAACGACGTATGGGCGGTGACCAGCGACGCCAAGATTTGGCACTACGACGGGGCAGTTTGGACGTCGACCGCCACGCCCGGACGCTCGGCTCCACTGCGCGGCGTGTACGCGCAGGCGCCGAACAACGTGCTCGTCGTCGGCGATAGCGGCGTCGCGTTCAAGTACAACGGCACGACGTGGTCACAGCTCACCAACGTTCCATCGACGACGTCGCTGTTCGGCGTGTGGGCCGCGTCGGCGACGGACTTCTGGGTGGTCGGCGTCAATGGCGTGAGCTACCGCTACAACGGAGTCACGTGGGCCATCGTCGCGCTCTCGGCGCTCCCGGGCGACACACTTCTGTCCATCTCGGGGTCGTCGCAAAGCAACATCATGGCCGTCGGCACGCACGGGATCACCCTGCGTTGGAACGGAACGCTGTGGCAGCGGTTCAGCCAGCCGATCTCCACGGCGCCGCTTCGCTCGGTATCCACCGTCTCGCCGACGGAAGCGTACATCACCGGCGACGACGGGATCCTGATCAAGTTCGACGGTACGTCGTTCGCGAGCATTGCGAACGTCGCGTTCCGTTGCAGCTCCGTCTACTCGTTCGGTGGCACGAAAGGCACATTCGTCGGCGGGCAGGACGGTGCGGTCGCGGTCTCCGGCGGCGGGGCGGCGACGATCATCGCGCTCGCCGGTACGTATAGCGGCGCGAGCATGCCCAACGCGACGAGCGGCTTCGTCGTCGGCGACTTTTCGACGATGCTGAAGCTCGCAGGCGGAGCCTGGTCACCGATCCCACGCCGAAGTAGCGGATTCTATTCTGCCGTGTGGGCCGAGAGCGCCACCAACGCGTTCGTGGTCGGCAATACCGGGATCGATCGCTATGATGGAACCTCGGTCACCAACCAGGCCACCTTCTCGCAAGTTGGGAACGCGATCCTGCGCGGCGTGTGGGGCGCGAACGGCAGCAACGTGTTCGCCGTCGGCGACGCTGGTTCGATCGTCCGATACAACGGAACGTCATGGACGCCGATGACGTCGCCGACGGCATCGGCGCTGATGGCAGTGACCGGCACGAGTGCCACGAACCTCTTTGCGGTCGGAGCCGGCGGAGCCACGCTCCGCTACAACGGCACGTCGTGGTCCACCATGACGAGCGGCGTCGGCGTCACTCTCCGCGGCGTCTGGGCGGCCGACGCGAACAACGTCTTCGCCGTCGGCGACAACGGCACGATCCTCAAGTTCAACGGCACGGCCTGGACGACGATGAGCTCCGGAACGACCGCCTCTCTCACGGCGGTTGCTGGAGCGAGCGCCAGCGACGTCTACGTCGTCGGCGCCGGCGGCGTCATACTGCACCACGACGGCAATACGTGGACGCCGATGACCAGCGGCACGACGCGCGACTTGAAGACGATCGCCGTCGTCGGCGCGGGGATCGCGGTCGCCGCCGGCGAGGCGAGCACGCTCGACAATGGATCAGGTGCTCCGGTCGCATTCCTTCGACGGCCGGCGCCCAGGCCGGGCACGAACCCCCCCTCGGCTCGACCACGCGAATGACCTGCGCGGTCGGCCCGCGGCTGCCGATACTCTGGTATTGCCAGCCCGTGAGCCGACCCGCAACTTCGCTCTCTCCTCATGGACGACGCGCCATCGCGCTCCGCTGCAGGCGCGGTCACATGTAGCATCTGCGGCGATCAGCTTCAGCCAAACGACCGGTTCTGCGGGTCGTGTGGCGCGCTGGTGAACGCGTGTCGCAGTTGCGGCCAGCGACTCGTCGCCGGCGACCGCACCTGCCCGGCGTGCGGAATGTCGGCTGATCCTGCACTGGTCACGGCCAAGATCTCGGGCGGCGGCGCCGAACCAGCGCATTCCGTCTGGACGAACGTCGCCGACCGGCTGCAGACCGCCACGCTCGGCGAGTTCCAGATCATTCGCGAGCTCGGTCGCGGCGGCATGGCCGCCGTCTTTCTCGCGCACGACATCCATCTCGATCGCAAAGTCGCGGTCAAGGTGATGTCGCCCATGCTCGGCAGCGATGCGCGCATGGTCGAGCGATTCCGGCGCGAAGCGAAGACCGGCGCGGGATTGAAGCATCCCAACATCGCCACGGTCCATCGCGTGCTCGAGGGCGAAGGACTGTACTTCTTCGTCATGGATTTCATCCGCGGCCGGCCGCTCGACGCGATCCTGCAGCGCAACGGCGCGCTGACGATCGAGGTGACCCGCGCGCTGCTCTATCAGATCGGCAGCGGGCTCGCGTACGCGCACCGCCGAAAGATCTACCACCGAGACGTCAAACCGGCCAACGTCCTCGTCAGCGCGGCCGACGGCACCGCGGTCGTCACGGATTTCGGAATCGCGAAAGTCGCCGAGTCGCCAAATCAGACGCAGACCGGCGCGGTGATCGGCACGCCCGCCTACATGGCGCCCGAGCAGATTCTCGGCCGCGAGATCACGGCCGCCGTCGATCAGTACGCGCTCGGCATCATGGCGCACGAGATGCTCATCGGATCGCCGCCCTTCGTCGGAACGAGCTACGTCGTGATGCACGCGCACACGGAGCTCACGCCGCCGTCGATTCGCGCGGTACGTCCGGATTGTCCCGTCGACTTCGACGCCGCGATCGCTCGGATGCTCGCGAAGGATCCTGCCGATCGATGGCCGTCGGTGCCTCACGCGCTCGCGGCGCTTGGCGCGGCGATGATCGCCGAGGACGATCCGATTCGCGAGGAGATCGTTCGCCTCGCCACGCCGGACGACGCCGAGTCGGCGCGCTACGCGACGAACACGCCACTCAGTCCGGCGCCGACCGCGACGAGGGCCGCGAACGTCGCGCTCGTCGCGATCTCGCCGCCGCCCGAGGTGATCGAAGCCGGCGACTCGTTCCGTCTGGTTGCGAGCCCGCGCGACTCGCGCGGCGAGGAGGTCACGAGCGTGCCGGTGGACTGGAGCTCGGCGAACGTGGACGTCCTGTCGGTTCAGACCGACGGAACCATCATCGCTCGCAAGCCCGGGACAACGGAGGTATCGGCGACCGCGGGCCGGGCTCGCGGCGCCGTGCTTCTCACCGTGGAGCCCGCCCGCGTTTCGAGCTTGCAAATGTCGATTCCGCCCGGCGTGATCGCCGCCGGCGATCGCGTTCAACTCTCGGCGCGCGCGGTCGACAAGCGACAAAATACGCTGCCATATCTCGTGCGCTGGAGCGTCGGCGACTCGAACGTCGCCCGTATCTCGGCCGACGGCGTGCTCGAGGGACGCGCGGAAGGTGTCGTCGACGTGTACGCGGAGTCGAATGGCGTGCGAGTCGCGGGCCGGGTGAACATCGCGCCGCCGCCGGTTGCGTCGGTCCGCGTCTCGTCGCCGCCGTCGAAGGTCGTCGCCGGCAGCACGATTCGACTCGTCGCCACGGCGCTCGACGCCCGAGGCCACAGGCTCGACGGTCGCACCATCGAGTGGAGCACGAGCGACGCGGACATCGCGTCGGTCTCGGGCGACGGCACCGTCGTGACGCACGACGCCGGGAGCGTCAAGATCACCGTCAGCTGCGAGGGAAAGTCCGCGTCGGTCGCCATGACGATTCGAGCCGGCACCATCTCGGAGCCGCGAGCTCCCAAAGTCGGTGTCGTTCCCGCACCGGCGATTCCGTCGGGCTTTTCGGCGACGGCGCTCGTCGCTCCGAGCCGTCCAACGGCCTCGCCCCGACAGCCGCCGTCGACGCCCGTGCTGGCGCCCGCGGTTCCTGACCCCGAGCAGGAACCTGCCCGAGCGGGAAAGCAGATCGCGTTGTTCGCGGTCACGGGAGCTGTGCTCGTTGCCATGGTGCTCATCGCCGTGCTGACGCGTCCCGGACAGCCGCCGCGCCCCGATAGCGCCGTGGCGATCCTGACGGCCGTGCCGAAGCCGGACACTTCGTCGGCTGTGATCCGGACGGCCGCGGCGCCCGAGACGACGACGCGCTCGGTGCCGGCCTCAAAAACCACGGAGAAGAAACCACCGCCGCCGCGCATCGATCAAACGTCACGTGGCGCGCCGCCGGGCAAGGCGACATCCGTCGGCACAGGCACTCCCGAGCATCGACGCGCCGAGCCCGACGTTTTTCAGATCACGATTTTATCCGCGCCGCCGCCGATGCACGTCGGTGATCGGTTTCCGCTGCGCGCGAACGTCGAGCGCACGTCGGGAAGTGCCCCGATGCCGCGTATTGTCTGGGCATCGACTCGTCCGACAGTGGTCGACGTCGACCCGGTGACCGGCGCTGCAACGGCGATCGGCGACGGGCAGGCAGTGCTCGTCGCCACGGGAGGTGGCGCGCGCGCCGAAGTGACGGTGACGGTCGCGGCGCCGGTGGTGGTCGCGCCGCCGCCGCAACGCACGACGAGGCAGACAGCGGATTCTCAGCCGCGCGGCGCCTCTCCCGAGGAGCTGCGAACGAAGGCCATCGATGCCTTGCAGGGCTCGGCAAATGCGATGGTTACAGCGATCAAGACGAAGGACATTGCCACTGCCACGCGGTTATTCGCCGACGGCCGTAACAACGATTCTCAGGATTTGCTGAAGCTGCTCCCTGATTTGTTCAAGCCGGCCATCTCATCGCAAATCGGACAATCGCAGATCGGTGATCGCGCCGGAACGCTCGAGTATCAGGTCAAGATCGAGTGGGAAACCACGGTTGGCGCCGTTCACGGCCGACTCGTGACGCTGCGGGCGGAAGCCGAACGTTCAGGGGACGCGTGGACGGTCGCCCGGCATCGCGTGCTGCGAGTCCAGAACACTCGCTGACCGCGCGTTCACGCTACAGTCGCAGACGGTGCGATCGACCGAGAAACGCGGCGCTGTCCGCCGCGTGATCGCACAGGCTTCGCTTCTCCGAGCGCCGCTGTCCCCGCCGGCTATCGCTCTCGCTCAATGCCTGTCGGAGCCGGGTCACCTGTGAATCCGTGAGCGTCTCCAGCACCTCTTGGCGAGCTGCCTGACGCAGCGAATCGATGTGTGGCGCGATCGAGCCGTTGACGCTGTCGATGACGCACGCGTACCGCGTCATGATCGAATCCGTGGCGCGCCGCTGCGCCGCCGTGAGGCCGATCGAGTCGAAGGCCTTTTCGTATTGCCGCCGCGGTCCCTGCGTATACGTGAGCCCGACCGCCGCGCCCGCGGACGCCCCGCCGACGAAAACGCAGATCAGCGCGGCCAGCGCTTTGCGCCGGCGGGACGCCCGTGCGTTCGTCGACAGTGTTTCGATGGATGTCATGAGTAAACTCGCACACCGGCGTTGAGTCCGCGGAGCCGGCGCAATCGGCCCGTCGGCAGGCCCCCTCGTGAGCTACGCGCGGACCCGGCCGGCTGTTGTGGACGATGAGATTCCTAAATGCCGCTACGAGTCCCTCGGCTCACCTCGTCGAGCACGGAACGCACGAACCCGATTTCGTCGTCGTTGACGAGGTGGCCCATGCCCGGGTAGAGCCGGCGCGTCACACGTGCTCCCATTCGGTCGAACACGGCCTCGCTGTCGAGCACGCGTTCCTTTGGGATGTGCGCGTCCACGTCGCTGCAACCAAGAAAAACGGGAACCTGCGCGAGCGCACCCACGGCCGCGTCCGGCCACGTCGTTCCAGGCGGACCGATCAATCCGCCGCTCAACACCATCACGCCACCGTAAAGACGCGGATACCGAAACGCGAACTCCGCGGTGAGACACGCCCCTTGGGAGAAGCCAAGGAGCACGATGTGCTGCGGCGTGTAGCCGTGCGTCAACAGCTCGGTCACGATCGACTCGAGAACGAACAGCGCGGAGGAGATGCCCGGCTCATTCTGTTCGCGCGGCGCGAGGAAGCTGTACGGATACCACGTGCCCCCGTCTGCCGCCGGCGCGATCGCTGCCGCCTTCGGTCGGTCGAGCTGCACGAACAGATCGAGAATGTTTCTCGGCGCCGCGTTTCGCCCGTGGACGAGGATCATCGCGGTCGACGCCTCGTCGAGAGACGCGCCGGCGTGGACCGCCGGAATCCCGCCGTGTGGCCGCATCTCAGTAACGAACCGGTGGAAGCGCTCCTTCGATCGCCGCACGATCCGCTTCGGCGTCCGGCGGCAGCTTCAGTTCGCGCCCGAGCGTCGCGACGGCCTCGTCGACCGCGAAGCCGGGCTTGAGCGTTGCGACTTCGAACAGCACACCGCCGGGCTCGCGAAAATAGATCGACGTGAAGTACTGCCGGTCCATCACCGGCGTCACTTGCAAACCGCGGCGGACGATCTCGTTGCGCAGCCTGAGCTGCTCGTCGCCGTCGGTGATCGCCATCGCGACGTGATGCACCGTTCCGATGCCGTTTTTCGCCGGGTCGGCGTCCGGCGAATGCGCGATGTCGATGGTCTTTCCCGGCGTGTCGCCGTTCACGCCGACGCGAATGCGGCCATCCATCTCGTTCACGGTCTCGAAGCCGAGCAGATCGCGCATGAAGTCGATGGTCGGCATTGGAGTCCGGACGGTCATCGTCACGCTGTGGAGCCCGCGCACGGCGTCGCCCGCAGGCACGCTCGTCGCCCACGGATCGCGCGCATCGCGATCGTTCGCCACGAGCTCCATGACGAGCCCCGACGAATCCTTCACGAGGATCGACTCTTCACCGAAGCGGGGCGGCGCGTCCATCACGGTGAATCCACGCGCGCGGAGTCGCGCCTTCCAGGCGTCGAGCGATCCCGCCGGCACGGAGAACGACGTCACGGTGACCTGGCCCGCTCCCTTGATGCCGGGATGGACGCCACGTCCCTTGTAGGGAAATGTCGTCCAGAGCGTGCCCGGCGTTCCCCGTTCGTCTCCATAGTAGAAATGGTAGACGCCGTGGTTGTCGAAGTTCACGGTCTTCTTGACGAGACGAAGTCCGAGCGCGTCGATGCCGAAATCGAGATCGGCCTGTGCGTCGTCCACCGTCGCCGTGACGTGGTGCAGTCCGAGAATTGGAAAATCCATTGATCTACAGTTCCGCTGTTCCGTTGCCGACGCGCAGCTGAACGGCGAGATTAGCCCGCCCAACTCATCGGAGCAAGCGCCTGCGGCCGATCGATCATCTCTACACGGGACTGAACCGAGACCCCGACGCCATCGCGATTGCCGGACCCGGCGATCCGATGTCGTACGCCGAGCTCGTTTCAACGGTCGAAGCGCTCGCCGCGGCCTTTCAGTCGGTGGACGACGCTACGCCAGGCAGCCGCATCGGCATCTGTGCACGCAACACACGCGAGCATCTCATTGCCTTGCTCGCGACATACGCCGCGGGCAAGGTCTGGGTTCCCCTCAATCCGCGCAACGGCCGCGCCGAGCTGGACGCCATGATCCGGGCGACGCGACCCGCGCTCATCGTCGCGGATGCGTCGTGCGTCGATCGATTCTCGCGAACGGACGCGCGACTCGTGATCGGCAAGCCGGGCGAGTCGCGGATCGCGGAGTTGGAAACGGTCGCCGATCTCGTCGCCACGCACTCCGGCGCGAAGCCCTCCGTCGTCGAACGCCGGGACGACGACGAGCAGATCATCAAGTTCAGCGGCGGCAGCACCGGAATCCCGAAGGCGGTCGTGCAGTCCGTCCGAACGCTGAAGGCGCAAGCGCGCGGGCTGCTCGACGCGTTCGCCTTCGACGCGACGGACGTCAACCTCGTCGCGGCGCCGCTCACGCACGGCGCGTCGTGCTTCGTGCTGCCGATCCTCTCCGCCGGCGGCCGCCATGTGCTGCTCGAGGATCCTAAGCCGCGCTCGATTCTCGATGCGTTCGCGCAGTACGGCGTAACGACCACGTACGCGCCGCCGACGTTGATCTACGGCCTCATCGCCGAGCCGAGCATTCGCGACCGCAGCTTCCCGATGTTGCGGCACGTGATCTATTCCGCCGCGCCGATGAGTCCCGCTCGCATTCGGGAAGCGCAACGCGCGCTGGGCCCGGTCATCGAGACGGCGTACGGGCAGGTCGAGGCGCCTCAGATCATCACCGCGATGCGGGCGCCGGAGCTTACACGCGACGAGAATCTCGAATCGGTGGGTCGCGCCTCCGATGTCGCTCGCGTCGAGATCATGGATGACGCCGGGCGACTCCTCTCGCATGGCGAGATGGGCGAGATCGTCGTGAGTGGCCCGCTCGTGATGAACGGCTATCTCGATCGGCCGGAGCTGACCGCGCAAACGATCGTCGACGGCTGGCTGCACACCGGCGATCTGGGGCTGATCGACGAGCGCGGCTACGTGTTCATCCGCGGCCGACTCCGCGAAGTGATCAACACCGGCGGCTTCAAGGTGTTTCCGGGCGACGTCGAAGCTGTCCTCGCGCGCCATCCATCCGTCGCCGAGTGCTGCGTCTTTGGCGTGGACGACCCGAAGTGGGGTGAGGCGATCCACGCGGCCGTGCGCACGGTCGACGGCGCGACCGTCACCGGCGACGAGCTCATCGAGTTCGTCAAGCAAGAGCTCGATTCGGTCAAAGCGCCGAAGCGGATTTATTTCTTGGACGAGCTGCCGCGCAATCCTGCCGGCAAGGTAAGTCGTTCGGCGGTGAAGGCGCTTTCGTTGGCGTAGGCGAGGTCGAGCTGCATCGAGTAGTGATAGCGGTTCGCGGGATGCACGCTGATCGTCACCTCGAAGACGTCGCCCTGCGTCGAGACGTATTCCCGGCTGACCGAGAGCCCGACGCTCCTCGCCGACACTCGCAGCAGCGACGCGACGTCGCTCGCGATCGACACGGCGGAAATGTCTTGCCGAATGCGGCTCGCCTTCACGCCGAAGCGCTGCTCGATGAGTGAGAAGATCGGCACGCGGTCGCGATTCTTGGCGTCGGTGACCGCGGCGTATTCCGGCGCGACATAGACCTGCGTCCACGCGATCGGCCGGCGCTCGTCGGCGGTGAACCGCAAACCTTCCAGCATTCGCCAGCGTCGCTCCGGGTCGCCGGGCAGCGGTACACGAGCGCGCCCCGCCGACACGTCGGTCACCTTGAGCACCTTGCGGCTCGTCTCCTCGACGTACTGCCAGATGTCGGACACCTGCTCGAGCCGCTGCACGTACGTCTGCGTCACGTCGCGCCGCTCGACGCGCGTGCCGACGCCCTGTCGCCGCGACGCGAGGCCGAGATCGACGAGCAGGCGAATCGCTTCGCGAATCGTCTGTCGGCTCAGGCCGAATTGCGTGCACAGCTCGGCCTCCGTCGGCAACAGGGTGCCGACGGGATACGTACCGCGCTGAATCGCCTGCGATAGCGCGTCCGCCACCGCGTGATATCGCGGACGCTTCGCCTCGAAGAGACTCACGCGCCGCGCTCGACGAATCGCTCGACGCGCGCGGTGCCCAGCCTCACGATGCGATCGATTGCGGCGCGCGTCTGCGTCTCGGATGCGGCGCCGCGATACTTCGCCAGGCGAAGCGCCTTATCCGCAAGCTCGCCGCGCGACAAGGTGTTCCCTGGATCGCCCTTGGGAACGTCGACACGCGCCGAAAGCACCCGGCCATCGGTCGTGGTCACGTCGACCTTTCCGATCCAGCGCCGCGGATACGCGGTGTCGACTTCAGGATCGAGCACCATCGACACACACGGCCTGAAGCGCAGAACACGCGGATCGGTGAGCGCATGCGTCTCGAACTCGTCGAGACCGGCGTGGCCGTGGACCGCGATCAGCCCCAGCACCGTGCCCATCGAGAACTTGGCTTGATGGACGTTCTGCGGATCCGTGACGCGGCCGAGCACGTCCAGCGCGCCCTGATGGACTCGCGCCGTCACGCTCGCGATCTGATCGTGCGACAGCGCGTCGCGCGCGAGCAACGCGAGCAACGCGTCGGCCGCCGGATGACTGTGCCGACACGACGCATGCCATTTGTACGACGTCTCGATCGTCGCCCAGCGGGTGCCAAGGCCGTCGGTCAACCGCGACGGGTCGGCGTCGGTCGACATTCCGGCGGCCATGCCCTGCTCGCCCTCGAGAATTCGTCGCGCGCCCGTCACGCCGTCGCGTGCGAGATACGCGGCGAGCAGTCCGTCGCCCGCGGCTTTGCCCGTGTGCAGCTGCTTCGAGTCGGCGCCGTCGCGGAGAAACTCCCAGAGCCCGGCCGCTTGTGTGCCGGCGGAGCCAAATCCGTGCTGCGTGGCGTCGGTATCGAGCTTCAACACCTTCGCGACGGCAGCGGCGCTGGCGACGGTGCCGGCGGTGCCCGTCGTGTGGAAGATCTTGTAATGCGAACGTCCGAGAAATTCGCCGATCCGGATGCCCACCTCGTACCCGGCGACGACCGCGGTGATGAGATCCTCGCCGGTCGCGGCCTCCGTCTGCGCGGCCGCGAGTGCGGCGGGAAATACCACGGCTGCGGGATGAAACACCGATCCATTGTGCACGTCGTCTTGCTCGGCGACGTGCGAGGCCGCCCCGTTGATCACCGCCGCGAACCACGCGCTCGTCGAGGCGCCGGAATGGATGACCTCGCACGGTCCGGTCGCTGGGCCCATTCGCGAGGCGAACTGTTCGAGGGCGCGCACTGGCCGCGCGTCCTTGCCCGCCAGCGCGGACCCGAGCCAATCGACGAAGAGGTTCTTCGTTCCGTCGATGACGTCAGACGGCAGATCGTCGTAGCGAAGCCGCGCGACGAACTCCGCGAGCGACCGCGTTGGTGATGCGTCGGTCATGAGCGTACCCTCATATTGCGCCGGCCGACCGCAGTCGGCTGATGCCTGCATCGTCGTAGCCAAGCTCCGCCAGGACGTCTGCCGTGTGTTGTCCCACGTCTGGAACGTCGCCCATGACGGCGTCGACGCCGTCGATGTTGGCCGGCGGCAGCAGCGCGTCGAACGTGCCGGCGCCGCTGCCGACGCGATGCCACCGCCGGCGCGCCGCCAACTGCTCGTGCCCCGCGGCCGCGTGGACGTCGTTCACGCGGCCGTTGGCGATGCCCGCCCGGTCGAGCCGAGCCACGACGTCGGCCGCCGACAGCGAGGCGAACGACGCCTCGATGACGTGCGTGAGCGCGCCCCGGTTCGCGACGCGCTGTGAGTTACCGGCGAAGCGCGCATCCGTCGCCAGCGTCGGCTGCTCGAGCACCTCGCCACAAAACCGACTCCACTCCCGCTCATTCTGAATCCCGAACAGCACATCCCGCCCGTCGCCAGCGCGGTGTGGTCCATACGGCGCGATCGTCGGATGAGACGCGCCACTTCGCGGCGGCGCTTGCCCACCGTACTGGCCAAAGTACAGCGGCTGGCTCATCCACTCCGCCACGGCCTCGAGCATCGTGACGTCGACGCGGGTCCCACGACCCGTCTGATCGCGCCGGCGGAGCGCCAGGAGCGTCCCGGAAAACGCATACATACCGGCGGCGATGTCGGCGATCGAAACCCCGCAGCGCGACGGCGTGTCCTCTGGCCCCGTCACGGAAACGAGGCCGCTCTCGGCCTGAACCAACAGATCGTACGCCTTTTTCTGCGCGAACGGACCGTCGCCACCGTAGCCGGACACGTCGACCACGATGAGTCGTGGATGCCTCGGCGCGAGTTGGGCAAAGTCGAGCCCGAGGCGCGCGGTGGCTCCCGGTCCGAGATTCTGGACGAGCACGTCGGCCCGCGACACGAGCGAGTTGAGAACCTCCAGCGCGGCCGGCTGCTTCAGATCCAGCGTGACGCTTTGCTTGGATCGGTTGAGCCACACGAAGTACGATGACAGGCCGTTCACCGCGCCGTCGTAGGCTCTCGCGAAGTCGCCGGCGCCGGGCCGCTCGATCTTGATCACGCGCGCGCCGTAGTCGGCCAGCTGTCGCGTACAAAAGGGCGCGGCGACCGCCTGCTCGAGCGAGACCACCGTCACTCCGTCGAGTGGCCGCATCAGAATGACCGGGGCAACCCGAGCACGTGCTCGGCGACGTACGAGAGAATCAGATTCGTCGAGATCGGCGCGACCTGATACAGGCGCGTCTCGCGAAACTTTCGCTCGACGTCGAACTCCGCCGCGAAGCCGAAGCCGCCGTGCGTCTGCAGACAGACGTTGGCCGCCTCCCACGACGCTTTTGCCGCGAGATACTTGGCCATGTTCGCCTCGGCGCCGCACGGCTGTTTCGCGTCGAACAGCTCGCAGGCCTTCCAGCGCATGAGGTTCGCCGCCTCGACCTCGATGTGCGCCTCGGCGATCGGAAACTGAACGCCCTGGTTCTGTCCGATCGGGCGGTCGAACACGACGCGCTCCTTCGCATACGCCGTCGCGCGGTCGATGAACCAATGGCCGTCGCCGATGCACTCCGCGGCGATCAGCGTCCGCTCCGCGTTGAGGCCGTCGAGAATGTAGCGAAACCCTTTGCCCTCTTCGCCGATGAGACACGACGCCGGCACCTCGAGGTCGGCGAAGAACGCCTCGCTCGTCTCATGGTTCACCATGTTGCGGATCGGCCGGAGCGTCAGTCCGTTGCCGATCGCCGCTTTGATGTCGACGATGAAAAGCGACATCCCGTCGGTCTTGCGCGCGACCTCGGCCAGTGGCGTGGTGCGCGCGAGGAGGATCATGAGATCCGAGTGCATCGCGCGCGACATCCAGACCTTCTGTCCGTTGATCACGTAGCGGTCGCTTCGGCGAACCGCGACCGTCTTCGTCTTCGTGGTGTCCGTCCCCGTGGTCGGCTCGGTGACGCCCATCGATTGGAGCCGCAGCTCGCCGCTGGCGATGCGCGGCAGATACTCGCGCTTTTGCGCTGCCGAGCCATGCCGCAGCAGCGTGCCCATGTTGTAGAGCTGCCCGTGGCACGCGCCCGAGTTCGCGCCGCTGCGGTTGATCTCCTCCATGATGACGGACGCTTCGGCCAACCCGAGTCCCGCGCCGCCGTACTCGGTCGGGATGAGCGCCGCCATCCATCCCGCGTTGGTCAACGCGTCGACGAAGGCATCGGGATACCCGCGCTCGTGGTCGAGCGCCCGCCAGTACGGGTCCGGAAACTCGGCGCACAGTGCGCGGACGCCTTCTCGAATCTCCTCGAATGCCTGGTGCGTCACGCCCGACCCCTTGTGCGGAGGAACTTGTCCGTACAACATGACATCCGGTCAAGGCACTGTCAAAGAACGGAGGCGCGCGTGGCGGGCATCGACTGGACGCCCTGGCTGGGGAAGGCGCGGGAGGAGGTCGACTGGGTGACGCCGACACACGTCGCCGCCTGGAATGCGACGCTCGACCGGGACGTCGCGTTCCCCGCCGAGGGCGACACGGCGCCGCTCGGTCTCCACTGGGCACTCTTTCCGCCGCTCGCGCGCGGGTCCGAGCTCGGCGACGACGGCCACGCGCGGACGGGGACGTTTCTGCCGCCGGTACCGCTTCCGCGTCGCATGTGGGCCGGCAGCCGGCTGCGCTTCCATCGGCCGCTCGAGGTCGGCGCACGCGTGGATCGGCGCTCCGTCATCACCCGGATCGCGGAGAAGGGAAGTCGCAGCGGATCCCTCATCTTCGTCACGGTTCACCACGCGCTCAGCAGCAACGGCGACGTCGCGATCGAAGAGGATCAGGATCTCGTCTATCGCGAGCTGTCGAGTCCCGCGGCGGAGCGTCCCAACGAGCCGCCCTCCAACGGCGCGTGGCGCCGTACCATCGAGCCGCACGAAACGCTGCTCTTTCGATTCTCGGCGCTCACGTTCAACGGTCACCGAATCCACTATGATCGCCGCTATGCCGAACAGACGGAGGGATATGCGGGTCTCGTCGTGCATGGTCCGCTCATCGCGACCCTGCTCCTCCAGCTGCTCGTCGACCGGAAGCCGGATCAGACGGTGACACGGTTCGAGTTCAAGGCGATGCGACCGACGCTCGACATCGCCCCATTCGAGATTCACGGCGACCCCACGGAAGATCCACAGGTCGTTCGCCTGTGGTCGACGAATGCACGCGCCGAGAAGGCGGTGGAGGCCGAGGCATGGATCCGCTGACGTTTCCCGCACGGTCGTGGCTCTTCGTGCCCGCGACGCGCCCCGACCGATTCTCGAAGGCCGCGGCGAGCGGCGCCGATCGCGTCATCATCGATCTCGAAGACGCCGTCGGAACCGAGACGAAAGACACCGCTCGCGATTCACTCCCTGGGGCGACGTTGCCGGACTCGGTGCCGGTCTACGTTCGCGTCAACGCGGCCACGACGCCGTGGTTCGAGCGCGACCTTGCGGTCGCCGCCACGCTTGCCATCACGGGCATTCTCCTGCCAAAAGCCGATTCGCCGAACGACGTGGCGCGCGCCGTGCGGCGTCTACCGAGCTCGTTTCGCGTCGTTCCGATCATCGAAACGGCGGCGGGTGCGTGGAACCTGCTCGCCGTGGCGCAGTCGCCGAACGTCGAGCGGCTCGTCTTCGGCGCGCTCGACTTTCAGCTCGACACGGAGATGTACGACGACGCCGGCACACTCGACGGCATCCGGTCGACTGTCACGGTGGCATCGAAAGTCGCGAAGATCGGCGCGCCGGTCGACTCGGTGTGTCTGTCGATCGACGACGACGCGCAGATCGCGGCCGATGCGGCGCGCGGGCGTCGCTTCGGATGCTGTGGAAAGCTGTGCATCCATCCGAACCAGGTCCGAGTGTCGAACGCGACGTTCCGTCCGACAGACGAGGAGATCGAATGGGCGAAGGCCGTCCTCGCCGAGCGCGCGTCGCGTCCCGCGGACGCCGTCTTCTCGCATCGCGGCGCGCTCGTCGACCGGCCGGTCATCGAACGCGCCAATCGGATCGTGACGCTCGCCTCGGCGCTCAACCGACCTTGATGCCGACGATCTCCGGATCGCCAGGCGGATACCGCAGCTTCAGGCCCTCGAGCGTGTCCGCGATCGTTCGCGCGACGAGCCAGTTGCGAACGTGCTTGTCGTCCGCGGGCACGATGTACCACGGCGCCGATTCCGTGCTCGTATTCGCGAGGATGCCGTGATAGGCCTTCGTGAACTCCGGCCACCGCCGCCGATCGTCCAGATCACCGACGCGGAACTTCCAGTTCTTCGACGGATCGGCCAACCGCTCCTCGAGCCGCTGCTTCTGCTCGGCACGCGAGATGTGGAGCATGAATTTCAGAATCACGACGCCGTTCGCGGACAGCATCCGCTCGAAATCGTTGATCTGGTCGTAGCGGGCCGACCACGTTTTCTTCTTCACGAGGTTGTGGACCCGCGGAACCAGGATGTCCTCGTAGTGCGATCGGTTGAAGATGCCGATCATGCCGCGGGCCGGAATCTGCGCGTGGACGCGCCAGAGAAAATCGTGACGCGCTTCGATCTCCGTGGGTACTTTGAAGCTCGCGACGTTGCACCCTTGAGGGTTCACCGCCGTGAACACCTTGCGGATCGTGCCGTCTTTGCCGGCGGCATCGCGTCCCTGCAGCACGATGAGCAGCGCGAACCGCGCGTCCGCATAGAAGACGCGCTGGAGCTCGGCGATCCGGGTGACGTCCTTCTCGGTTGCTTCCAGGATCTCGTCGTCCGACTTCTTGAGCCCATGGACGTGAGCGTCTGCGTCACCGAGCCGAATGTCCTTCTTCGATGCGACGGGTTTGAGTTTCATGGAATCAAGGGACTTGCGGCCAGATCGTCACGTCGGGGAGGAGCGTTCGAGTGAACTTGCCTCGCATGGATTGCACGGCGGAGTCGAGCTGAAAGAGCTGAGCGCTCGTGAGATCGAGCGCGTGTTCGTCCGGCTGGTCGACCGTTCCGACCGGGTAGTCGCGATACGGCGTCCGTTGCTGCTCGATATGCGTGCCGAGGATGTGCGTGATCCTGTGGTGCCGAGCGAAGTCGGCGAGCCGCGCGACGCTCGTCGCATACGCCGCCGTGTCTCGCACGTACAGCCTCCCGGGATAGAACGTGTCGCCGGTCAGCAGAATGCCGGTGCGGCGATCGTAGACGGCGATGCTCGCGGGCTGGTGTCCTGGAATCGGCAGGATGTCGACGACGCGTCCGCCGAGGTCGAACGTGGTCGAGTCGGCCGGCCAGCGTGCGATGGAGAAGAACGCGCGCACGGCGGACGAGTCGCGTCCCACGACGGTCGTGTTCGCGCGCTTCGCAAACAAGGTGTCGCCGGCCACGTGATCGCCATGGCCGTGGCTGTGCGCGACCACGAGCGGCAGCGTCGTCTTTCCATGCCGCCGCGCCCACGCGCGCACCAGCGTGTCGACAGGCGTGACCGGATCGACGTTCCCGGCGCCGGTGTCGAGCAACAGCGCGCGGTCGTTGCCGAACACGAGGTACAAAAACGGCTTCTCGTAGTTCGTGCATCCCGCCTGCCGAAGAATGACGAAGTCGTCGTTGTAGGCGCGCACGCGAAACGGCGAAACGCCGTCGCAACCGCGTCCCCCGGCGTACCACGTGTCGCCGAGGTCGCCGGTTTGAAGCGCCGGTGCGCTCGTGCCGTGAGCAACGCAGCCATTCGCGACGATCGACGCCGCACACGCTCCAGCCAAGAAACCGCGTCTCACTGTATTCGTGTCCCGAGAGAAGAGTGAATCCGCCAACTTAGCCCGGACGGGAAGACGCAGCGAGGCGCCCGTGGCGCCGCGCCGACGGGAACCCTAAGTTCACGCCGCCGAACAGGTGGAGTCTCTCCGTGCATTGTCGCCGCGCCATTCTTCTTGCCTGTCTCTGCGTTCCTGTGCTCCGCGTGATGGGCCAGGAGCCGCAGCAGCCCTATCGCGATGCTCGGCTGCCCGTCGAGGCGCGCGTCCGCGATCTCGTCGGCCGAATGACGCTGGACGAGAAGTTCTGGCAGCTCTTCATGATACCCGGCGATCTCGACGACCCGTCGTTCGACTACTCGAACGGCGTGTTCGGCCTGCAGATCTCGGCGAAGCAGACCTCCGGTGACCCGGCCCGCGCGCATGCCGAGCGAATCAACGCCATCCAGAAATACTTCGTCGAGCGGACGAGACTCGGCATACCGATCATTCCGTTCGACGAAGCCGTCCACGGGCTCATGCGCGAAGGGGCGACCGTTTTTCCGCAGGCGATCGCGCTCGCCGCGACCTGGGACACGACGTTGGTTGGCCAGGTCTCGCGTGCCATCGCGCGCGAAACGAGAAGCCGAGGGATTCGCCAGGTGCTGTCGCCGGTGATCAACATCGCGACGGACGTGCGATGGGGCCGGGTCGAGGAGACGTACGGCGAAGATCCCTTCCTGACGTCGTTGATGGGCACGACGTTCGTCAGCGCATTCGAGTCGGCCGGCATCGTCGCGACGCCAAAACACTTCGTCGCGAACGTCGGTGAGGGAGGACGCGACAGCTATCCGATCGACATCAGCCGGCGAGCGCTCGAGGAAACGCACTTTCCGCCGTTCAAGGCGACGATCGAGCGCGGTCACGCGCGCTCGGTGATGAGCGCCTACAACTCCGTCGACGGCTCGCCTGCCACGCAGAGCCGGCTCCTCCTCGGCGACATTCTCAAGCGCGAGTGGAATTTCTCCGGCTTCGTCATCTCGGATGCGGCAGCGACGGGCGGCGCGACGGTGCTGCATCACACCGAAGCGAGCACTGCGACCGCGACCAAGGACGCCTTCGAGGCCGGGCTCGACGTCGTCTTTCAGTCCTCGTGGCCACAGCACCGCCCGTATCTCGACGCCTTTCGCCGCGGGCTCGTCGCCGACTCGATCATCGACGCGTCTGTGTCGCGCGTGCTGAAGGCGAAGTTCGAGCTCGGCCTCTTCGAGCATCCATTCGTCGATCCCGACAGCGCGGCGCGATGGAACAACGCACCCGAGCATCGCGCCCTCGCCCGCACAGCCGCTCGCGAATCGATCGTGCTGCTCAAGAACGATCACAATGCGCTGCCGCTCTCACGCAGCGTGCGATCGATCGCCGTCGTCGGCGCGGACGCGAGCGAAGCGCGGCTCGGCGGCTACAGCGGGCCTGGCGTACACCCGGTGTCGATTCTCTCCGGCATTCGCGAGGCGGTCGCCCGTGCGACGACCGTGCGCTTCGCCGCCGGACCAGGGCGCATCGCGCGCGAATATGCGATCGTCAGCGCCGCGCAGCTCTCGAGCGTCGACAGCGGACGCGCCGTGCGCGGTCTACACGGAGAATACTTCGACAACAATCGTCTCGAGGGAACGGCGCGATTTGTTCGCACCGACCCGCAGATCAACTTCGGGTGGACGCTCAACTCGCCGGGTCGCGGGATTCCGTTCGACTGGTATTCGGTTCGCTGGACCGGCAAGATCACCGTGCCCAAGGGCGGCGTGAAGCGCATCGGAGTAGAGGGGAACGACGGCTATCGCCTCTATCTCGACGACAAGCTCGTGGTCGACGACTGGATCAAGCGCTCGTATGGCTCGACGCTCGCGAGCGTCAATCTCGCGCCGGGCAGCACGCACGACATCCGCCTCGAGTACTTCGAGAGCACGGGCAACGCCCGCGTGAAGCTGATCTGGGATGCCGGCGTCGCCAACGACTGGAGCGCGACAGTTCGCGCCGCGGTGGACACCGCGCGAAAGAGCGACGTCGCGATCGTCGTCGCGGGCCTGGAAGAAGGTGAGTTTCGCGATCGCGCCGTTCTGTCACTGCCCGGCCATCAGGAAGAGCTGATCGAGCGAATCGCGGCCACGGGAACGCCGACGATCGTCGTGCTCGTCGGCGGCAGCGCGATCACGATGTCTCGATGGATCGACAAGGTCGCCGGCGTCGTCGATGCGTGGTATCCCGGCGTCGAAGGAGGTCACGCAGTGGCCGACGTTCTGTTCGGCGACTACGACCCTGCTGGCCGGCTGCCGATCACCTTCGCGATGTCGGAGGGGCAGCTTCCGCTCGTCTACGATCACAAGCCGACGGGGCGCGGCGACGACTATCTCGACCTCACCGGTCAACCGCTGTTTCCGTTTGGTTTCGGGCTGAGCTATACGACGTTCGAGTACTCGAATCTCTCGATCACGCCCGCCGAGGCGCACATGCCGGGGAACGTCACCATACGATGCACGGTGACGAACAGCGGGAACCGACCCGGCGACGAAGTCGCACAGCTCTATCTCCACGACGTGCTCGCGTCGGTCGCGAGGCCCATCATGCAGCTCGCCGGCTTCCAGCGAGTTCACCTCGCGCCTGGCGAGTCACGGTCGATTCAGTTCACCGTCGGAGAAGAACAGCTCCGAATGCTCGACCGCGACATGCACTGGGTCGTGGAGCCGGGGGCGTTCCGAGTGATGATTGGCGGCTCGTCGAGGGATATTCGCCTCCGCGACGAATTCGTGATCAGGTAGCACACGGATCGGAACGGTCACGGATCAGCCTTCGACGGTGTCGAACCGTGATGAGTCGTGTCAGCGATACAAGGACACTCTGAGAGGCAGCGGCTCCTCCACGGCATCGTCGATCGTCAAACGCACGCGCGACACCTGCGTAGACGGAAAGCGATCGATCTTCGCGTGTCCGATCGTCGTTCCACGCACGAGCTCTCGCCACCCCGATCCGGAATCGCCAAACAGCGTGTATCGCGCCACGCGCTGGCCGTCCACGATGCGCTCGCCGAGCCGCGCGAGGCTGATCGCCGCGGGATGCTCGAGGTAGAGCTCGAGCTCCAGAGTCCGCGCGCTCGTCAGATGCCGAGTCCACTCGGCATCGCGGATTACGTCCGCGGCGAACATCGAGTCGAGCCGAGTGCGAAACTCCGCGAGGCGTGCGACATCGACGTCGTGCAATCGGCCCTCGCGAGTCGGTGGAACGTTGAGCAAGAGCTTCCCGTTCCGGCCGACCGATGTCTCATACAGCGCGACGAGATTCTCGACCGACCGAACGCGCGCATCCTCCGCGGCGTGATGGAACCATCCTGGCCGAATCGATACGTCGACTTCGGCTGGGCGCCACACCGTGCCGGCCGGATCACCATGCTGCAACGACGCGATGATCCCGGGTCCGTCTGCGCCTGGGTACGTCACCACGCTTGGATCGACCATCGCCCAATTGGGATCGCCGGCGGTGCCGCGCTCATTTCCACACCAACGTACGTCAGGGCCCGCGTCTGAGAACATCACGGCACCCGGCTGCAAGCGTCTGACGAGCCCCCACACCCGCGGCCAATCGTACATCTGCTTCTTTCCGTTCGGACCTTCACCATTCGCGCCGTCGAACCAGACCTCCGCGATGGGCCCGTAGCGCGTCAGTAACTCGGTGAGCTGCTCGCAATACAAATCGTTGTACCGGGCCGAATCGCCGTAGGTCGGATTGTTGCGATCCCACGGCGAGAGATAGAGGCCTGCCTTGAGCCTCTCGGCTCGACACGCATCGACGAACTCGCGCACGACGTCGCCGTGTCCGCCGCGAAACGGACTCGCCGCGACGGAGTGCGTCGTCGTCTTCGTCGGCCACAGGCAAAAGCCGTCGTGATGCTTTGCCGTGAGGATCATGGCGCGCGCGCCGGCGGCGCGGGCAGCGCGAGCCCACTGACGCGCATCGAGGTTGGCGGGCGCGAAGATCGACGGATCTTCATGTCCGTCACCCCATTCCCGGTCGGTGAAGGTATTCACGCCAAAATGGAGAAACAGCGCAACCTCGTCGTGTTGCCAAGCAAGCTGGGATTCGGTCGGCCGAGGGCGCATGGTCGCCGCCGCGGTCGTTCGTGCACCGCGTGGGAGCGCGCAAGCGGCCAGTGATGCCGCGCCGAGTCGAAGAAACGAGCGCCGTTGCATGACGAACAATATCTTACACGCGAATCGCGGCTTTTCGAGAGATGCCCGAACCGGAGCGCGCCATGATCGATCGACGAACCTTCCTGCACACGCTGAGTGCATCGATGGCCGGGGCATCGATCGCCCGCCGCCTTTCTTTGCCGTCGACTCGTCTCGATCGCGTCGGGCTCGAGCTGTACTCCGTCCGCGATGCGATGAAACAGGATCCCGAACGAACGCTGGCCGCCGTTCGCGCGATGGGCTACGCCGACGTCGAGCTTCTGTGGTCGTTCGGCAACTTCGGGCGCACGCCGAAACAAGTCCGCGATTCTCTCGACCACGAAGGACTGAAGGCACCCTCGGCGCACATTGCCCCGGAGGTCCTCGTTACCGCCTGGGACAAGAGCCTCGAGGACGCCAAGCTGCTCGGCCACGACTATCTGATCGTGCCCAGTCTTCCCGACGAGACGAATCACTCGGTCGACAAGTGGCGGGAATGGGCCGATCGGTTCAACACGGCCGGGGCCGCGGCGCGCCGCGCCGGGATCTGGCTCGCCTTCCACAACGAGCCCGATCACATGAAGCCGATCGACGGCACCGTGCCGTACGACGTATTCGTTCAGCGCACCGACCCGTCGGTCGTGCGCCTGCAGCTCGACGTCGGCAACATGGTGATGGGCGGCGGCGATCCGATGCGCTACCTCGCCGACCATCGCGACCGGTATTGGACCTTTCATATCAAGGACATCGTCGCCGATCGGACGCACGACGTCGAGCTTGGGCAGGGAACCGTCGACCTCGGCGCATTCCTTGCCGGCGTTTCCGAGCTTCAGCGGAAGCCCGTGTACGTCGAGCAGGAGGGCTCCGCCGACGCTCTCGCGAGCGCCGCGAGAAACTTCAAGTATCTCGCGGCGCTGGAGTTCTGATCGCGAATCGCACGGCCTGTGCCCGTGTCGGTCCGTGATTCACTTGCAGCTTACACCTATCTGTTAGTCGCCCGCCGCGAGAATACGAGCGGCGAGCGGAATGGGGATCGACCCGAGCCCCAGCAGCTCGTCGTGAAAGGTCGTGAGCGAAAAACTCGAACCGCGTTTCGCGCGGATGGTCTCGCGCAGGTCGAGGATTCCCTGCAGGCCGAGCCAGTACATGATCGCGGTGCACGGGAACATCGAGTTCTTCACGGCCTCCGCGCGCGAGGCTGGTTCGCTCAGGCCGACCATCTGTGTGTAAAAAGCGACCGCGTCGGCGAACGCCATCGTCCCTTGATGGAGCTCGATGTCGACGATCGTGCGCGCGAGGAAGCGAAGGCGAGCGTGTCGTTCGGCGAGTCGCTCCAGCGGGGCGAGCAGACCCAGCTCGCCCGCGAGAACGGTGGAGTAACACGCCCATCCCTCGGCCATGCTGCCGCCGGAGAACATGCCGATACGACTCGCGCAATCGACCGCGGCGATCTTGCCGGTGCGCGAGCGTGCCCGGTGGTATGCGTGCCAGTTCTGCACGTGGTGACCGAGCCCGCCGTGATGCACGATGTGATTCAATCGAATCACACTCGTATTCCACGTCCGAAGAAACTCCCGCGGGTTGTCCACCGGGACGCCCGGAACGACGTAGTCGTAGGTCGAGTAGGAATCGAACGGCGCCGGCGACCGATAGAACAGATAGTAGAGATATGGCGCGGCGTCCGCTGTCCACGCGGGAATGGGCACGAACTGAATCGGCCAATCCGGCCACGTGACGGCGCCGGTCGCGGTGACGACGGAGTGGCACTCGTCCCAGACGCGACGAAAGGTGCCGACGAATTCCGCGGGGCTCGGGGCGTTGCCGGCCAGTGCCTCCTGCGCGGCCTGCCACGAGCCGGCGATCGGCTTCGCCATCGCGTCGAGTTGCGCGCGCTCATCGGCGAAGCGGGCCCGAGCCTCGGTCAGAAGCTCGGCGCGACTTCGTGCGCATTGATGGCCTCGTGCGAGGAGCACGTCGTACATCGCCGGCCCGCAGACGAGCGCGGTGTCGGGAGCCGCGCGACGCGACGCGAGCCACTCCGAGAACGTCGTGAAGGCTTCACGCGCGCGCTGCGCGCCAAGGCGGAGGCGCGCCGCGACGCCGATGGAGTGCACGTCGGAGGCGAGCCACGCCTCGATGCCGCGAGTGAGAAGGATCTCGGCGCCGGCAATCTCGCGCAGCGCGCGCGCCGTCCACGGCCGAGGCACTGCGACGTCGCCGATCAACGTCATGGCGCTCTGGAGAAACGCCGGAACGGCGTGCAGCCTCGCGGACGCATTCTCGATACGTTCGTCGAGCGGTGCGAAGTTGCGGATCATCAGGCTGATGATCGAGAAGATCGCTTCGCCCGTCCAGAGCGACGGGTTGTGGCGCACTCCATGAGTGCTTGCATTCTCGGTCAGTTGCGTCTCGAGAAACGATCGCGCGAGCTCCGCGTCGAGGGCCTGGACGTCGTCGCGATACGCACGCGGCGCCGACGGCGACGGGTGCGACGCCGAGAGGTCGCGCGCGAGCGAATGCATCTCGTCGTCGAGCGCTTCGAGGCCGGCCGGCGACCAATCCGGCAGGGCGTCGTCGTACATGTGCACGCCGGTGAACGTCGCGTTGACCGGACGCCGGCGATAATAGTGGCTGAAGAAGCCGTCGAGCGCGCCGCTCACCGAGGCAATGGAATGGATACCCAGCGTCGCTCGCGGAACGACAGCTCGACGGCGTTGATCAGCTCCTGCACGTGCGCGGCGTCCTCGAAGTTCCCCGCGTTCCCGGACTCGTCGTCCACGATCTCACCGATGAACGACCGAATGAGATTCGCATAAAAGAGCGACCGCCACGATTCGTGCTTCGATCCGCCGGGTGGATAGAATCGCTCCGGCACCGCGATTTCTCGAAACTCCACCGAGTCCGCGGTCGCGACCCGGACGGACTCGGCGACGCCGTGCTCCTCGACGAGCCGACAGATGATCGCGCCCTGACTTCCGTAGACGCGAGCCTCGATGCCGGGGTAGTTGCCCACGGTCACGAAGCTGGTCTGGATCGATCCGATGGCCCCGCTCGCGAACTCGCCGATGAAGATGTCGCCGTCGTCGATGTTCATGCGCATCATCGTGCCGGTTGCGCGAACGACGCGCTCGGGGATGAAGTTCTTCATCGTCCCGACGACCTGTGAGAACCGGCTTCCCATCATGAGATGCGCGAGATCCATGATCGGCGCGCCGTAGCCCTCGAGCGACGACACCTGAATCACCGACGGATCCGCCGTGTGGTCGACTTGCCGAAGCGGCGTCTGCGGATGGAGCCACTGCGAGTTTTGCTCGAAGCCGTTGAAGATGAACGGCGTGCCGACGAAGCCGTCGTCGATCAGCGCCTTCATGAACTGCATCGCGGGGCTGTAGCGAAACGTGAACCCGAGCTTCGTCTTGAGCGACTTTCGTTTCGCGAGCGCCGCGGCGCGCAGCGTGTCTCGAAAGTCGTACGAGACCGGCTTTTCGCACAGCACGTGCTTCCCCGCGTCGAGCGCCGCCCACGCCAGCTCGAAATGCGTCGCGCTCGGCGTGCAGACATCGACCAGATCGACGTCGGTCCGGGCGAGCAGCTCCTCGTGCGACGCATACACGTGCGGAATGCCGAACTGCCGCGCGAACGCCCGTGCGCGCTCGACGACCGGATCGGCGATGGCGACGAGCTCGCAACGGTCGTCGCGCTTGTAGCCGGGGAGATGCGCGAACTCCGCCCATGCGCCGGCGCCGAGCACTCCGACACGGACCGTCATTGAATGATCTCCGCGTGGTCGCCGGGAAGCAGAAGCTGCCGATGCGCCCAGATGGGCGCGATCCCATTCGTCATGAATCGTTCGTGAAAGTCACGAAGCGTGAACCGGGCGCCGAGCTTGGCCGCGTAGTCGCCGCGCAGCTTGAGGATGGCCATCTTGCCGATGAAGTAGCCGCCGTACGTCGGATCGTAGGTGCCGCGCTCGGCCTCACGGCGCGCCGCCGGCGCGGCGACGTACGCATCGCGCTCGAAGCACCGTTGAGCGTCGTCGAGCGTCCATTGGTGCGAGTGCAACTTGATGCCGGCGAGCAACCGGCACACGCGCGTGAGCGCGTCGCTCAACTGCGCGAGCCGTTGGCGCGGATTGGCGCCACCGAATCCCTCGTCGAGCACCATCTGCTCCGCGTAGTGCGCCCAGCCGTCCTGACCCGATGACGGTTGGGGAAACGGATTCAGACCGATCCAGATGCGGCGCACCTTGCCCGGTGTTCGGCGCATGTACGTCGAGTGCAGCCAGTGTCCGGGAATGGCCTCGTGGGCGGCCGTGTTCGCGAGGGACGCGTAGTTGAACCGCTCGAGCCACGCCTCCTGCTCGTTCGGCGCGACGTCGGGTCGCGTGTCGGAGATATAGAAGACGCTCTTGACCGGATGGGCCTCGAGCGGCGGCGACGCGTGCATCGACGCAAAGCCGAGGTCGAACGGCGGCGCGTGTGCGACGACGACTCTCTCGTTCGGCGGCAACGTGGCAATGCCGTGGGTCTCGACGAACGCGGCCAACGAGTCGACGATGCGTTGCGTCGCGGCAACCACGCCATCCGCGCGCGGGTGAGCGCGACGAACCGCGCGCCAGGTCTCCTGCGGATCATGTCCGGGCGCGACGGCGTTGGCCGCCGTCCGGAACTCGGCCTGAAGCCGGGCCAGCTCGCGTTCGCCGATCGCCACCAGCCGTGGCAGGGGCGTGTCGACCAACTCTTCGGCGCGGTATCGTCGCGCAACGTTGTCCGCCCCGATCGCGAAGTCGCCGCCGGCGCTGGGAATGACGTCGCGCTCGAGGTACGCGACGTACGCCTTGATCGATGGGATTGCCGCATTCGCGGCGCGGCGCACCGAATCGCGGAGCGCCGCGGTCGGCTCGCCGGCGAACGCCGCATCGAGATCTTTGCCGAGCATGTCCGCCGCGCCGCGCATCATGGACGCGCCGCGTTCCGCGAAGAGGCGCGGTGGGTTCATGACGTTCGCGCGCGCGTCGGCGAGCAAGGCGGCGACGTGACTCAGCTTGGCGATCACGCGCCGCATGCGAACGGGCGCCGGATCGCTCTCCATCGTCATCAGGTTGTGGACGCCATCGGTGAGCGCGGCGGCGTAGAGCATGGGATTGCGCCGCCAGTTCTCGAGCGTTCGTTGTTCGAGCAACCAGCCGTCGATGATGCCTTCGAGGATTCTTCGGTCGACGCGCTCGTCGGGCGTGAGCTTTTCCGGAGCGAATGCTCGCAGCGTTCTGCGGTCGCGTTCGAGCGCGGCGATCTCGGCGCGAATGCCGGCGGCCGAAAAATCGTCGAGCAGGTCGTCGTGCGCGTGAATCCCGTTCCCGGCGGCGATGGACGGGTGCCGCCGCGCGAAGTCGTCGAGGTAGCGATCGACGAAGCGAGCGAAGTCGTCTGAGGGAACCGGCGGATTGAGGCCGCGCGCGGCGAGACAGAGCGCGCCGAAGACGACGAGTGGGAGGCGAATCACCGTGGTCGTACGAGCAGCCCAGCGTCGGGAAGGAGGAGCGGGCGGAAACCGCCACAAACTGGTTCGGCAAGGCTCGTTCCGCGAGGGGTCGCGTCAATACCGGGCTTGACGAGTCAAATACGTAAGGCTATACTTACCGTAAGTGGCAACTTACCGAGATACCCAGCTCGACGCCCTCGGCGATCGCACCCGGCGAACCATCCTCGCTCGGCTGCGACGCGGTCCGCTGCCCGTCGGCGAGCTGGCCAAGGACTTCCCGATCAGTCGACCCGCGATCTCGCAGCACCTCAAGGTGCTCGAAAAGGCGAAGCTCGTCGCAGTGCGTCCCGTGGGCAACCGGCGCTTCTACGAGCTCAACCCGGAAGGCTTCAGCTCCCTGCGCGAGTACTTCGACGAATTCTGGGGAGTGGCTCTCATCTCGTTCAAGCGCAGGATCGAACAACTCGCATCCGAGGACAAAGCATGACAACCACGGCCGATCAGGACGTCTTTGCTCCCGTACAGAAGAGCATCACGGTGCGAGCGAGCGCACAGCGCGCGTTCGACGTTTTCACGAGCGACTTCGACAGCTGGTGGCCGCGCAGCCATCACATCGGCAAGTCGCCGATGAAACGCGCGATCATTGAAGGCCGAGTGGGCGGCCGCTGTTACACGGAACAGGAGGATGGGACCGACTGCCCGTGGGGCGCGATCCTCGAGTGGGATCCGCCGCGCCGGTTCGTGCTCGCCTGGATGATCACACACGAATGGGGCTACGAAGCGGATCGCTCGAAGTCGAGCGAAGTGGAAGTTCGCTTCACGGATGTCGGCGGCGGCCAGACGCGCGTCGATCTCGAGCACCGGCACTTCGAGCGGATGGGCGACGGTGGGGCGACCATGCGCGCGGGCGTTGGCGCGCCAGGCGGGTGGGGAACGCTCCTCGATCTGTTCGCCGAGCGCGTCGACAAATCCGAGTGAGCGGGCAGCCGCGATGAAATCGTGGATCTGGCTTCGAGCGCTCTCGATCGTGCTCGCCATCTTCGCCGCCGGTCATACGCTCGGAACGGCGGTGCCTCGCGTCACGCGCGGCGCCGGCGAAGCCGCCGTGTTCGCCGCGATGCGGGGCTTCCGGTTTCCCGTGATGGGATTCGATCGCAGCTATTGGGATTTCTATCGAGGCTTCGCGCTGACGATCAGCGTCCTGCAGGCCGCGCTCGCGGTGGTCGCGTGGCAGCTCGCCAGCATCGGCAAAGAGCGCGGACGCACGGCGATGCCGATGGCGATCACCCTCTGGTGCGCGTGCGCCGGCCTGCTCGTCTTGAGCTGCCTCTTCTTCTTCGGCGGCCCAATCGCCTTCTCGGCCCTGGCGGTGGTGCTGTCGACGATCGCCGTGGTTGCGACGACTCGAGAGCGGACAGTGCGATGACGACTACGCGCGAGCGGCGACGGTCTTTCGTGTTTTCTCGAGTCGCGCCATCGAGCGGATGATCGAGAACCGCGGCTGCCCCCTCGGCGGGGACGTGATGGTGTGCTCGAGAAAGCCGATGAAGTCGTCGATGAATTCCGGCGCGGGCCGGGTGGCGCGCGTCGCCACCTGCCATCGCCGCGCGACCCCAGGGTGATTGATCGGGATGAGACGGAGCGCTCCCGAATCGAGATACGGATCGACCGCCCACCGCGCGAGAATCGTGACACCCATGCCGGCCTTGACGAGCTCGAGAATTGCCTCGGTGAGCTGCAGAACGGAGAGCTGTCCCGGACTCACGCCGACCGGCGCGAGAATGCTCTGAAACGCCTGGCTGTCCTGCGGCGGCGAATACATGAGGAATCGCTCCTCACGCAGGTCGGTCGGCTCCACCAAGCGCTTGCCGGCAAGGCGATGGTTCTCTCCGACCACGAGCACCAGCTCGTCGTTGAACAGCGGCGTAACCGTAACGCGCCGGTCCTTCACGCGCGTGTTGAGCACGCAGAGATCGATCGTTCCAGCCACCAGCGCGGCGATCGGATTGGTCGTCGCTTCGGGAACGATGCGCACCTCGACGCCAGGGTGCCGCTGATGGAACGCTTCGAGCACCGGCGGCAGCCAGTGGTAGCCCGTGTAGCACTCAGTGGCTATGCGGAGCACCGCCTCGCGGCCGCTCGCCATCTCGACGAGGTCGCTCTCGAGCGACGCGACCTGCGCGAGCGCCGGCTTCGCGCGCTCGCACAAGTACTCGCCGAGCCGAGTCGGGATCATACGGCGTCCGGATCGCTCGAACAGCGTACCGCCGATTCGTCGTTCGAGATCGGCGAGCTGGTGACTGAGCGCGGACTGCGTGAGGTACAACTGCTGTCCGGCGCGCGTGAGGTTGCCCTGTTCCGCAATCGCAGCCACCAGCCGGAGGTCACGAATCTCGAGGCGCATGTATCAAAGATACAACGAACAACCGTTTTGAAGTATGAGGCTTATGCATACCGCGACTGGACTAGAACCCCTCCGGATGCAGGGCCATTCCGATGCGGTAGCGCGAACGGAGTCGGGCGATCTCGCGGGCCGGATCGCCCTCGGTTCTGACCGGATCGCCAATCGAGATTTCCCGCCGGCCCCAGTCCAACGCGACGGGGACGATCGGCACACCGGCCTGCTCGGCGATGTGATAGAAGCCGGTGCGCCATTCGGCGACGCGACGTCGCGTCCCCTCCGGCGCGAGCGCCAGGATGAAACGGCGACGCGCGCGGATGGTGTCGGCGATCTCCGCGACGACGCCCTTCGCGGTGTCGCGACGAATCGGCAAGCCGCCAAGCGCGCGAAGCAGCCATCCCAGCGGTCCGCGAAACAGCGTGTGCTTCCCGAACCACTGAACGTGGAGACCGAGCGCAAACATCGTCGCGACGCAAACGACGAAGTCCCAGTTCGACGTATGGGGCGCCACGATAGCCACGAACTTTGGTTCAGCCGGAATGTGTCCGCAGATCCGCCAGCCGGAGGTGCGAAGGTAGAATCGCCCGATCGCGCGTCGCAGAGGATTTCCGGTCCGCGATGACGCACCGAGCTCGTCCACCGACTCGTCGCGACTCATGAGACGCGTGAAGGTCGCACGTCAGGGTTTGCATCCCGGGTACCACTGCGGGGTGAACCCGTTGGCGAGGAGGCGGACGGCCGTGACCGCGGCGTTGATGACGCCAGTCATGTGATCGAAGTTCGCGAGCCCGACCTCGTCGTTCGCGCGGTGATAGTCGCTGTGCAGATCGAATGACGACAATGTGTGGGCCGGAATTCCCATACGAGCGAACGCAATGTTGTCGCTTCGGCCGAAGAAGTTCTGATCGGGCCGCGGATCCTTCACGATCGGCAAGCCATGTGCGGCAAGGGTGTCTCCCATCGTCGACCGCTCGAACCCGGTGAGCCACGCCTTGCCCGATCCGCCGGCGAGCGAGTCCGGCCGATCCATCATCTCGATCTCGAGATTCGCGACCATGCGCGCGAGCGGACGAACGGGATGCGCGATGTACCAGTTCGTGCCGAGCAGCCCGACTTCCTCGCCGGTCGTGGCGATGAGCACCAGCGTGCGCTTCGGCGCGGGGCCGGCCCTGACCGCGCGCGCGATCTCGATGACCGATGTGGTTCCGGACGCGTCGTCGTCGGCGCCGTTGTAGACCGAATCGGTCGATCCGGCCGCCGGCATCGCGATGCCGAGGTGATCGTAGTGCGCGTCGACGAGCACGACGTCGTTGCCGAGAACGGCGTCGCTGCCCGGAATGATTCCGACGACGTTGCCGCCGAGCGCCGGGCGCTCGACGAATTTCACGGTGCTGCGAACGGTCTTGCCGAGCATGCCCTTGGTCGCGCTGGTGAGCGGAGCGCCGAGCAAAACCTCCGCGGCGTGGTTGGTGATCTGAACGGTTGCCGGCCCGCCGCTCATCGACGGTCCCGCAGACGGATCCTTCACGAACGCCGTGCCTGAGTGCTTCGCGGCCCAAACAGTCCGTGGTGCGAGCGCGGGTCCTTCGATCGTCGCGATGCCGGCCGCGCCCTGGAGCGCGGCATTGGCTCCGCCGAAACCGCCGCGGCCGCGACCGCCTCCTCCGCCAGCACGTCGCCTGCCGGCCGCCGCAGAATCCGGCGGCGCTTCACGACAGCTCACGGGAGCGGGCGGCCGTCCACGTCCTCCGAAGTTTGCCGGAGGCGCCGGCGTGAACAGCACCAGCTTACCCCGAACCTGATCGGCGGTGAGCGCGTTCGTCGTGTCGCCGAAGACGCCGCCGAAAATCACCTGCACGCCGTCGAGCGACGCCGGCTCGGCACGGCCGGCGGAGACCGAAAAATCCATCCCGAGGCGAAGCGCGGTTCCATCGACGATGAGTGCGGAGCTCGGATCGATCGAACGCGTGACCATCGGCACGTGCTGAAAGAATCCGCTGTCGCCGGCCGGCTGAAGTCCAGCCAAACGAAATTGTTCGGCGATGAACTTGGCCGCGCGCATCGATCCGGGTGTTCCCGTGCCGCGCCCTTCCATTGAATCGTGGGCGAGGGCGGACAGCACGAACTTCACGTGGTCTGGCGTGACCTGCGCGAGCGACGTGCGAAGTGGAACGGCGAGTGCAACGGCGAGGGTCACGCGAGCAACTCGAGAAAGCGACATGGACGAAGCGAGGCTTGAGGTTGGATTCACTTCTTGAGCGGACGAGCGAAGATGCTGTCGTAGGTGGCGAGTGCGAGCTTCGGCTCGAGCGAAGCGTCGACGAATCCGATCGAGGTGAAGAGGATGAGCGACGATCCCGGCGGCTGCGGCGGATACGCCGAGACGTCGATGTCCGAGTAGTTGAGCTGGAAGACCGCGATCGCCTTGGCCGAGTCGAGGAGGCGCTCGTGGCGCCGCACGTATCTCGCCTGCATGGCGGTCGACGATTTCGTCGATCCGACGGCGGCCGACGTCCATCCGCCTTCGACGACCATGATCGGCAGCGTACGCCCGCCCTCGAGCCGGGTGTAGTAGTCGAGCGGAATTTGATCGGGGTCGGCGAAGATGAAGTAGGGATACGACGAGACCGCGATCACCTGATTGAACGGAAAGTCGCGGAAGTCCGTTTCGATCCCGCGGAACGCGGCGGGGGGCGGCCCCCACGCGAGGTCGGCCTGCACGCTGGCGTACAAGATCGGCACCTTTCCGCCGGCGGCGCGAATGTCGGCGACGGCGGCGTTCGTCATCGTCACCATGGCGGCGTACACGTTCGGCAGCGTTTGCTGCCGAATCAGATTCGTTTCCGCGGCGAGCCCGAGATAATCGGGGCGAAGGATGGACGCGATCGCGACCGCATACTGGCGATAGGCGTTTTGCACCGCGGGCTCGACGATGCTGCGACCCAACTGAACCAGGTCGGGCGCTTCGGCGGCGCGATTCAAGCCGTCGGTGACGTCGAGCGTGACGACGAGCGGAAATCCTTTTCCCCGATAGAGATTGGCCAGCGGGAGATCGACGGTGTTGACGTACGTCGTCGCCGTCACGCCGCTCAACAGCGACTTGTAAGGAACGCTGACGTGCATGATCGCCGCGTCGGCGTGCTTGGACCATGCGTCGATGGTCTGGAGCGCGGATTCGTTCGTGGCTTTCGGCGGGTTGGCCGAGAAGCCCATGCGAAACGTTCGGCTCGGAAGATTCGAGCTCTTCGTCGCGGGCGAAGCGGCTGTGTCCTTACACGACACGAGCATTGGAATCGCTAGTGCGACGAGCACGCTGTTGATTCGCATAGATCTACTCCTCGTAGGGATAGCAGATCCTTCGCTGCGCTCAGGATGACAGCCGCTGCGCTCAGGATGACAGCCGCTGCGCTCAGGATGACGGCCGCTGCGCTCAGGATGACTGTGTGGAGCGCCAGGCGCGACAAAAACTCTTGCTCGTCTCTCCCATTCATCATATGTTGCAAACCGAGGCGGGACTACCCCGCACGGGAGTGACTCAGGAATGACAGCTTCTCACTTCAACGCAACCTCGATGCTCCGGGCCAGTGGGCCTCGGGCGGTCGTGTCGCAGGGCGAAGTGCGCCTTGGCGCCACGATTTTCGGCGATTACGCCACGCGAGGTCGAGCACCCTAGGTTCCTGAGATCCGATGTCGTGATCCGGCCTTTCGGGTGCAGCCAAACCCGAAAGGCCTTTTTGCTGTCGCCGTTCACTCACAGCGGATCACGGACATGGATCGCGAAATCATAGAACGCTATATCGGTCAGCCGGCGCGTTTGCCCGGCGACCTTCGGGCGCGCATCGAGCGCGAGTGGGGCGGCAAACCCGTGCAGCTGTACGCGCTGGCCGATCTCGATCACGCGCTCAAGCTATCGGAGTCGTGGTTGGCGCTCGGACCGGAACACGTCGCGTTGGCGCGACGGACGCCCGGTGCCGAGTGGGACGTCGTCTCGGTGAAGCGATCGCGCATTCACGCGGTGAAGGACGCGCCCGGCCTGAGCGCGAACACATTGATGCTGCTCGGTGCGCCGGACGATCCGCCGCTCATGCTGCTGCGATACACGCAGCGGCAGCGCGGCGCGTTCGAGAACCTTCGCTTCGTGCTGGAAGAAGCGCTGGCGGGACGCGCGGTGGCGGGCGTGTCGCCGACCGAAGCGGATCGCATGTACGCGGATGCCGTCGCGCGTCCGGTGCGCGACGCGCAGGCGCTCGTGTCTGGTGGAGGGCGCGAATCGCGCGTGATTCTTCGGCTGCTCGGCTATCTCAAGCCGTATCGGCGTCAGCTCGCGTTCGGGTTGTCGGCGGCGACGGTGATCACGCTGGCGAGCCTGATTCCGCCGTACATCGCGGGCTACTTGCTCGATCGTGTCGTGCGACCGGCGCAGGAGGGCACGCTCGCACGCGAGACGGCCGCCGGCATGGCGTGGATCGCCGTGGCGACGATGGCGACGCTGTACCTGATCCGTCAGACGGCGGCGCACGTGCGGCTGCGGTTCATGGCCGTGCTCGGCGAATGGGTCGCGCGCGATCTCAGAGCGGAGTTGTACGAGCACATTCAGCGACTGAGCCTGGCGTTCTTCTCACGGAAGAAGACGGGAAGCTTGATCACGCGCGTGACGGCGGATACGGACCGGCTGTGGGAGTTCATCGCTTTCGGCGTCGTGGACGTGTCGCTCTCGCTGGTGATGCTGATCGGGCTCGGCGCCGTGCTGCTGACGCTCGACTGGCGGTTGGGGCTCATCATGACGACGCCGGTTCCGCTCTTCTGCTGGCTCATCTACTGGCACGGCGAGTCGCTGAACGGGCTGTTCATCCGCGGATGGAGAAAGTGGTCGCGCGTGACGGACGTGTTGTCGGACACCATCCCGGGCATTCGGGTGGTGAAGGCGTTCAATCAGGAGACGCGGGAGATCGCACGATTCGACGAGCGCAACGAAGACGTCACCGAGCAGTTCAACCAGGTGCACGTGGCGTGGACGACGTTCTGGCCGCTGCTGATGCTCGCGGTGCATACGACGACGGTGGTCGTGTGGGCGTTCGCGATTCCGCGGTTGCTGGGACACGGCCATCCGCTGTCGCCGGGCGTGTTCGTGTCGTTCCTGCTGTATGCGACGATGTTCGTGGCGCCGATCGAGGTGATCGGACAGATGGCGCGCACGGTGAATCGGGCGACGTCGTCGGCGCACCGCGTGTTCGAGGTGCTCGACAGCGAGCCCGAAGTGCGCGACCTCCCGGACGCGGTGCGACTCACGCCGGTTCGCGGAGCGGTCTCATTCGAGAACGTGACGTTCGCGTACGACGGGGTTCGGCAGGTGCTGCGAGGCGTGAGCTTCGCCGTCGTGCCGGGCGAGCTGATCGGACTCGTGGGCCCGAGTGGTGGAGGAAAGTCGACGGTGGTGAATCTGATCGCGCGCTTCTACGACGCATCCGGCGGCGTGGTGCGCATCGATGGTGAGGACGTCCGCAGCCTCGAGACGGGTCACTACCGCGAGCAGCTCGGCATGGTGCTCCAGGATCCGTACCTGTTTCACGGCACGGTGATGGACAACATCCGCTACGCGATGCCGACGGCGACGCTGGCATCGGTGGTGGGGGCGTCGAAGGCGGCGAATGCGCACGACTTCGTGTGCCGGCTGGCGCAGGGGTACGACACGATGGTGGGCGAGCGCGGGCATACGCTGTCGGGCGGCGAGCGGCAGCGGATCTCGATCGCCCGGGCGATTCTGCACGATCCGAGAATTCTCATTCTCGACGAGGCGACGAGCGCGGTGGACACGGAGACCGAGCGGGAGATTCAGGAGGCGCTCGAGCGGTTGATCGCGGGGCGGACGGTGTTCGCGATCGCGCACCGGCTGTCGACGCTCCGGCGGGCGTCGCGGTTGTTCGTGATCGAGCAGGGGCGCCTGGCCGAGTCCGGAACGCACGCGGAGCTGCTGGGGATCGAGGGTGGGATCTATCGGAAGCTCTACAATCTGCAGGTTCAGCTTCAGTGAGGTCGATATGAGAAACGACGGGGAGGGAAAGCAGATCCTTCGCTTCGCTCAGGATGACGGAGTGGAGGGCGCTCAGGATGACGGAGTGGAGGGCGCTCAGGATGACGGAGTGGAGGTTGTGCTGCGCGTCGGGCCGGACGGACGACTTCTGGTCAGGCTCGACGACGAGATCGTGAGTGTCCGGGTGCGACAATGCTTTCCGTGGTCGGAGCCGCAGCGGCACCTCTCGCTTCGCGACGACGACGAGCAGGAGGTCGCGTTCGTCGAGGATCCGGCGGCGCTCGAGCCGGAGTCTCGTCGCGCGCTCGAGCACGCGCTGACGGTGGCCGGTTTCGTGCTCGAGGTCACACGCGTGGTCGACATCGACGAGGAGGTCGAGATCCGGCAGTGGACCGTGGACACGGTTCACGGCGCGCGATCGTTCCAGACCCATCTCGACGACTGGCCGCGGGTGCTGCCGGGCGGCAGGCTCTTGATTCGGGACGTCGCCGGCGATCTCTACCGGTTGCCAGATCCACACGAGCTCGACCGTAAGAGCCGCGAGCTCCTGTGGGCGTTTGTGGACTAAGTGTCTGACGCCAATCTCTCGGCTCGAACCGTCGGGCCGGGGATTGGTGTAACAGGAGTCGAGCTCGTTGCAGCGTGGTAGACTTCGAGGTGGACCAGGTGACACAGCTCACCGCGTGCGCTGCACTCGAAGTGTTTTTCTCGTTTCTTCCGTAGCCGATGTGGAAGTGATGCAGTCCCCCGTTGAAGCACCGACCCCGCGCGCGCTCGCCGACTTGGTGACGCGCTGTACACAGATCGATCGTTTCACCGTTCAACTGATCGCGGCGGAAGAGAGCCGGATCGCAGCCTTGGCTTCGGCCATCTTCGCCATGCGAGGCGTCCTCGCGCTCACGGAGGTTCCGTCGAGCAAGTTGCCGTCACGGCAGAGCCGGATCGAGCACTGGGCGTTGACCGGAGGCGAGCTCGAAGAGGCCGAGACGCCGGCGATTCGGCGCCTGCGCGGCGCGCTCGTTCTCGACGAGCACGAGCAGGTGAAGATCCTGACTCATCGAACGTGGCGAGGCGTGTGGCGCGTCGTCACGCTCTGGCGCGACGGCGTCGAAGGGCTGTCCTCTCGCGACCTGCTGGAGTATCTCGCGCGACTCGCCCTGCGCGCGCAGGACATCGCGCCGGCGGCGGCTCGCGCGCTGCGGGAGCGAAGTGAGGCGATCGCGGCCACCGCTGCGCTCCTGCCAGTCGGCCCTCGCTCGCGGGACGATTGATCCGAACGGACGTCGCGCCCGGTTGACGGCTTGAGGCATCTCGCCCCACACTGATGGCTCGGCGGGCAGTCGTGCGGTGGCTGAGCGAATCCGCCTCCCCCACGACTGCGCGCGACCAGTAGACTTACGCGCCTCGACGGCCCGACTTCGCCGACGTCGACCACGGCTTCGAGGGCGCGCGCGGCTGTGCGGTGCGAGGATTCGAGTCGTTCGTCTCCGGAGTGCGCGGCGTCTTCGACGGCGGACGCTTGTGTGAAAAATCGGGAATGTCGCGGGTTGATTTCTTCTTCACAGGATCCTCCCGAGCCAGGTCAGTTTCTACGCTACTGCGAGTGGCGTGAAGGCGAAAGGGCGTGGCTGGCGCGGCGTGCCCTGTCGAGCGCATCATCATCGGAGATGCCACGATCCCCCGACAGCAGGTCCCTACGTCGCTTGCGCTCCTCAGGGCAGGCCTTCGCTCCGCTCAGGATGACAAACAGTTCACTCACGCGTGCTACCATCGCCGCCGTCACGGTCGCGCTGGCCAGTCGGGCGGCCCCGGCGCAACGCGCGCCAGCGGTGCGGCACGACGACATCGTCTTCGAAGCGTCGATCACGGATCTTCAGCGGGCGATGACGGACGGCAAGACGACGTCGGTCGAGCTCGTCGACGCATATATCGCGCGAATCGCGGCGTACGATCACCAAGGGCCGGCGCTCAACGCCGTCATACGACTGAATCCGTCGGCGCGCCGCGAGGCGGCCGCACTCGACTCGGAACGCAAAGCTGGGCACGTCCGCGGGCCGCTGCATGGCATTCCGGTGATCGTCAAGGACAACTACGGCACGCGCGACATGGTGACGTCGGCCGGAACGATCGCGCTCGCGTCGCTCCAGACACCCGACGACGCATTCCAGATCAAGAAGCTGCGCGACGCCGGCGCCGTCATCCTCGGCAAGTCGAACATGCATGAGCTGGCGAGCGGCATCACGACGATCAGCTCGATCGGCGGGCAGACGTGCAATCCCTACGATCCGGATCGCAGCCCAGGCGGATCGAGCGGCGGCAGCGGCGCCGCGGTGGCGGCGAGCTTCGCGCCGATCGCGTGGGGATCGGACACGTGCGGCTCGATTCGCATTCCGTCGGCGGTGCACAACCTGTTCGGGCTTCGGCCGACGAAGGGCCTGTCGAGCATCTCGGGGATCGTTCCGCTCTCGCATTCGCAAGACGTCGGCGGACCGATCGCGCGCACGGTGAGAGATCTAGCGATCGGGCTCGACGCGACCGTCGGCCCCGATCCGACCGATACTGCGACACGTATTCTCGAGGGGCGGACGCCGCCGCGTTTCGTCGACGCGCTCGACTCGACCGCGCTGCGCGGCAAACGGCTTGGCGTGCTCGTCGCGCACTTCGGGACCGAGGCAGACGACCAGGAAGGCGCGCGCGTCGTCCGCGCGGCGCTGGACAAGATGAAGGCGCGCGGCGCGGAGATCGTCGACGTGACGATTCCATCGCTCGATGCCGTGATCAACTCAGCCGGCGTCATCGACTTCGAATTCAAGCCCGATTTGATCGACTATCTCGCGGCGATTCCCGGCGCGCCGGTGAAATCGCTCGGTGAGATCCTGGATGCCGGTTTGATTCACGCGGCCCTCGACGAACCGTTGCACCGGCGCGAAGCGCGTGGCACACGCGACAGCGAGGCGTATCGAGCCGCATTGATGCAGCGCACGGTCGCTCGCAACCTCGTCGTGGCTTTTCTCGACTCGACCAAGCTCGACGCGCTCGTCTATCCAACCGTGCGGCGGAAGGCGGCGATCATCGGCGAGCCGCAGCGCGGCGCGAATTGTCAATTGAGCGCGGTCACCGGACTGCCGGCGCTTTCCGCACCCGCCGGATTCACGCCCGACGGTCTACCGATCGGCGTCGAGCTGCTCGGACGCCCGCTGGACGACGCGAAGCTCGTCGCGATGGCGTACGACTACGAGCAGGCGACGCACCCGCGAAGGCCGCCGAGCACGACGCCGGCACTCGTCAACGGGAAGGCGCCCGCGCCGGTCACGTTCACGGTCGCTGCCGTCGAAAAGGGCGCGGCGTTGCGCGGCGAGCTCTCGTTCGACCCGACGCGTCGCGCGCTCGTCTACTCCGTGCGGGTCACCGGTGTGCCCGCGAGCCGAGTCTTCACGCTGAGCATCGATCGAGACAGCGCCGGCCGCAAAGGTCCGATGGTTCTGCATCTTGCCGGCCCGGGTGTGAACACCGCCAAAGGGACGCTCACGCTCGCCGACGCGGAACGTCGCGCGCTATTGGCCGGACGACTCTCGCTCGTCGCCTACACGAGCGATCAGCCGACCGGGACGCTGCGCGCGCCGCTGTCATTGCCCGCGCAAGCCGGTCGTGCGCAGGACGATCACGCGATCCGGCACATTCGTTGACTCCGCCGGCAGCGTCAGCACCAGCCCGCTCGGCGCCGGCGCGACGGCAACACGCGCGCCGCCGCGAAATAGCGTTGCACTGACGACGCGCGCGCCGAGATCGGGGAGTGATACCGTGCCGTCCGCGTTCAGCACGTGGACGAACACGGTGTCGCCGCGTCGAGTGGTGGCGCCCCAGCGCTGCGGCGCGATCGGTCCGGCGCGCGTACCATAGATGGTCGCGCCGTATTCACTCATCCATTCGCCGAGCGCGCGAAGTCGCTGGATGGCCTCTGGTTGAATGGTGCCGTCGGGGCGCGGGCCGATGTTGAGCAGCAGATTGCCGCCATTCCCAGCGGCACGCACCACATAGCCGACGAGCTCGGCGACCGACTTGAATTTCGAGTCCGTGCTGTTGTAGCCCCACGATTGGTTGATCGTGAGCGACGTCTCGAGCGGGAGCGACCCGATCTCCTTCGTGTTGAACCCCGCGGTGTTCGAGCCGGGCAGATCCTGCTCGAACGTCTGAACGTCTTCGCCCGGCATCGGTGCCAGGTGATGGTTCGGAACGATGAGCGCCGACGGCTGGAGCCGGTGGATCAGCGCATAGGTCTGCGACAGGCGCCAATCAGCGTTCGGCTTGTCCCACATGCCGTCGAACCAGATGCCGCCGATCGGACCATAGTTCGTGAGCAGCTCTGCGAGCTGCGTGTCCATGAAATCGAGGTATCGCGGCCACTGCCCCGACTCGGCGCGCCCGGTGGAGTGGCCGGTGCGTCCGAGCGGCCAGTAGTCGGGGTTGTGCCAGTCGAGTTGAGAATAATAGAAGAAAAGCTTGATGCCCTGGCGAGCACATTCCGCCGAGAGCTCTTTCATCACGTCGCGCGCGAACGGCGTCCAATCGACGATGTTGTAGGGCGTCGCCTTGGTAGCGAACATCGAGAAGCCGTCGTGGTGGCGCGACGTGATCGTGATGTATTTCGCGCCGGCCGCTTTCGCGAGCGACACCCACGCGCGAGCGTCGAACTTCACGGGGTTGAACTGGTGGGCGAGCCGTTCGTACGCGTCGACCTTCATGTGGGTGTTTTCCATCACCCACTCGCCTTTGCCGAGCTGGCTGTAGACGCCCCAGTGGACGAACATGCCGAGCTTCGCGTTGCGGAACCATTCGCGAGCGGCGGCGCGTTCCGGGGGAACGGAGTCGGCGCGCTGTGCGACAGCGAGGGGCGCGATCGAGAGGACGATCGCGGCGGCGAGACAGAGGCGTCGGACGATGGTCACGCGGGCCAATCTACGATGCGATCCGCGTGGTCGCGAATGGTGAACTGCCGACTGCGGATGGGCCGATGTGAAAACACGGATGGGCCGCTGGTTCCCCACTTTGACTTCGCTTTTCCGGAGTCAAAAAAGGGTTCTTCGGGAATTTCCGGGAATCGGCTATCGTCGTTTTCAGCGACGTCGCGGCCGTCTGGAGGTGATGCGCCGATTCGCCCCTAAGAAGACCGAGGGAACGGATTGAGCGAATTAACCCGATTTTCCGGAAACCGTCGAAGCCCGATCGAGCAATCCGAACAATCCGAACAATCCGAGTTTATCCGGCCGATCCGAGGGGACCTCTGTCTTAGTGGCCGATCGCCGAGGAAGCCCATCGCGCCTTCGCGAAAGAACGCGAGAGAACTGCCGCGGATGCCGCCGACGAACGCCGAACCCGCTGAAACAACGTGATCGCTTTGGAAGCAGTCGGTGGCTCGACGGGGCTATTCCCGGCGTGTGACTTCACGACTCGCCCAACCTTCAAAGTCGGGGGTGTTTCCACTCGTTCCGTCTCGATCGGCGGAGTAGCTGCGGCTTTTGCTTCTCTTGTTCACAATAGGTCCTTCGTCGCTTCGCTCCCTACGTCGCTGACGCTCCTCAGGGCAGGCCTCAGGATGACAACCGATCGAGCGCAGCCTGCATCGCGCGACGCGTCTCATCCAGAAGCTCCTCGACGTACGCGGCGCGATCGGCTGTGTCCGACGCGCGCACGGGATCGATGAGAATCGGCTCCGGCACACGGATGTGCGCGACGCGCGCACCATACGGACGCGGAAGAAAGTTGTGCAACACATTGGCCATGCCTCGACGCAGCAGTGCGGCGCGAAGGCGCTTCAGGCTCTCGGCGATCTGCTCCTGGGAGAGCGTAGGCGTCGCGTAGACGTCGCGTGTGAATCCGCCCAACCGCTGCGCTTCCTCGGCGCGCGCGAGATCGTCGCGCACCTGGGCGACGCGCGCATCGGCCGCGTCCGGCGCCGCCTCGCGGAGGAGCGAGCGCTCAGCGCGAATCGCGCGATCGAGACGACGAATGCACCGGTCGATCGAATCGCTGGGCTCCACGGCGTAGCGGCTCACGAGATCGCCGACGAGCCAGAGCCGGAAGGCGTCCTGTCGATCGAAGAAATCGAGCTGCCGCGACGAGTCGTCGGCGTAACCGAAGCGCTCGGCCTGAAGGGCGAGAATGTTCTCCTGCAACGCCCAAAAGCGCGCGTGGACGTTCTTCGTGTCGCCCCGTGGGAGCCCGAGCGCGGCCTCGATACGCTCGATGTCCCGATGCATCGCGGCGCTGACGTCGCCGACGTAGCGAAGCTTCCACACGATCGGCACGATGTACACCGGCCGATTCGAGCCACGCTCGGCGAGTCGGCGCGCGGTCTCGGTCGCAAGCTCCGCGATGCCGCCGAAGAGCGGGTGAATCTTGTCGCTCGTCCAGCGAACGGTGCCTTCGGGGTGAAGCAACACGCCTCGGCCGGCGATTGCCCACTTGATGGAGTACTCCATCGCTTCGTCGCCGCCGGCATTCGACACGAGATTGTTGGCTCGCCAGAAGCCGGGAGCGCTCGAAACGATTTCCCGTGCCGCCCAGCTCGCCATCTGGGGCGCGACGAGCGTGGAAAGCTCCTTGTCGATCATCCAGTCAGCGCCGAACTCGGGGTGATTCGGGCCGATGAAGGCGGCGGTCGACGGATTGACCGCGCGTGCGAGACGACCCCGATCGGCATCGGGCAAGTCGAGGCGAATGCGGAGATAGCCGCGGACGCCGGGAAGGTCGCGCACGCCGGGCACGCGGCGAAGAAACGGCAGTCCCCGGAGAATGAACCAACGATTCACGTAGCCGAGCGCCCACATGAGGATCGCGTTGGGGCGCGGTGGCGAGAAGTGGCGGCGCGCGGGGCTTGCTGCGACAGGTGGGCCGAGTGTCGTATTCATGTGAATGATGATGGCCCGGCGCACCGAGACGTGGGATACGTTGAGCTACGTAGTCGCGACGACGTATACGGGATACATTCGTCGCGGCCCCGTCGGGAGGCGGTCGCGGATGAAACGGCTCATTCATGCCGTGCTGGCGCTGGGAATCGCGGCGTGCACGCGGTCGGGCGGCTCGACGGCGACGGTGCCGAGCGGCGAACGCGAGGCGTTTCTGTTCTCCTATTTCGTGCGCAACGGCGAGGACGGCGTTCACCTCGCGTACAGCCGCGACGGCATCACGTGGCTGCCGCTGAACGGCGGCCGGTCAGTGATCACGCCGGCGGTCACGGGTGCGGGTCGGGGGTGGCAGGAGTGGAATACGACGGCCGCGTTGATGCGCGACCCGAGCATTTTGCGGGGCCCCGACGGCGTGTTTCATCTCGTGTGGACCGTCGCGTGGACGGATCACGCGATCGGCGTCGCGCATTCGCGCGATCTCATTCATTGGTCCGAACAGACGCGTGTGCCGGTGATGGAGCACGAGCCCGACGCGCTCAACACCTGGGCGCCCGATCTGTTCTACGACGACGCGACGAACGAGTTCGTGATCGTGTGGGCGTCGTCGATCCCCGGCCGTTTTCCCGCCACCGATTCGGTGGCGCAGCGGACCTCGCGCGGGCGCGCCGATCACCGGCTGTACTACGTCACCACGAAGGACTTCATGACGTACTCGCGGGCGGCGCTGTTGTACGACGGCGGCTTCTGCGCGATCGACGGCACGATCGCCAAGCGCGGCGACGCGTACTATCTCGTGATGAAGGACGAGACGTTCTTTCCGCCGGCGCGGAACATTCGCGTCGCCAAGGCCACACACGCGACAGGACCGTATGGCCCGGCGTCGCCGGCATTCACGGCGCACGACACGGAAGGACCGTCGGTGCTGCACTCGGGCGGCTACTGGTACGTGTACTACGACGAGTATACGCGCGGACACTACGGGGCGGTGAGGACGAAGGATTTCGAGCACTGGGAGTTGTTTACCGATTCTTTGAAGACGCCGCGCGGAATTCGGCACGGGTCGGCGTTTCTCGCGCCGGAGTCAGTGCTGCGAGGGCTATTGGCTCTCGATTCCATCGGGAAGTGATCGGAGCGTCTCGCGTCATGAGTCACGCGAGACGTGATACTCGAGACACCTGACGCGAGACGCTCCGCCTTCCGTCTTGCGCGAACCGTTTTCATGAGCCAGCGTACCCTGGATATCGGCTGGGAGTCTTATGCAACGTCGTGAACTTCTCCGTGTGCTCGGCGCGGCCACGGCCGTGTCGCTTCTCAAAACGCCACACGAGGCCGCGGCGGCTTGGGCACGCGTCGTCTCGGGTGGGCGCGTCGCCGACGGACTCTCCGAGGCGCATTTGGCGCTGGTCGGCGCTGTCGGCGACATCATCATTCCCCGCACTGGCTCGCCGAGCGCGACCGACGTCAACGTGCCGGCGTTTGTGAACGTGATGGTCGCGGAGAATTACTCCGACACCGAGCGAGCATCGTTCGTCGCCGGCCTCGATGCGATCGATGCGCACCTCAAGGCGAACGGCGGTGCCGTCGTCGACGCGACAGGTCATAGCGCGGCGATCGAATCGATCGAGGCGCTCACCGATCGGCGATCGGAGCCGGCGCGAACCTACTGGCGGCTCAAGGATCTCGTGATCTACGGTTACTTCACGAGCGAGCCCGTCGCGAAGGATGTGCTCAAGGTCGAAGTGATACCGGGCAAGTTCGAGGGCGCGGCGCCGATGCCGAAGAAGTCGATGCAGCCGGCCGGAAGCGGAGCGCATCATGGCTGAGACGACACACTTCGACGCGATCGTCGTCGGATCCGGAATCAGCGGCGGCTGGGCCGCGAAAGAGCTCACCGAGCGCGGGCTGAAAACGCTCGTCCTCGAAGCCGGGCCACCGATCGATCCGCAGAAAGACTTCGTCGAGCACGTGCAGTCGTACGACATGCACTTCCGTGGGCGTGGTGATCGCAAGCTGCTCGAGCGCGACTATCCCGTGCAGCGCGGCTGCTACGCGTGCGACGAGATGGGCCACAAGTTCTTCGTGAAGGATGCGGAGAATCCGTACACGACGCCCGACGACGCGCCGTTCAAGTGGTTCCGCGGGCGGCAGGTCGGCGGCCGCTCGATCACGTGGGGCCGGCAGGTCTATCGCTGGAGCGATCTCGACTTCGGGGCGAACGCCAAGGACGGGCACGGCACCGACTGGCCGATCCGCTACGCCGATATCGCGCCATGGTACTCGCACGTCGAGCAATTCATCGGCGTGACGGGCGCGCACGAAGGACTGTCGCAGTTGCCCGACGGCGAGTTCCAGCCGCCAATGCCGATGACGTGCGTCGAGCTCGACGCGCGGCCGAAGATCCTCAAGGCGTTCGGCGGCGAGCGCGTGATGACGATCGGACGCGCGGCGATTCTCACGAAGAATCTCAACGGCCGTCTCGCGTGCCACTACTGCGGGCCGTGCGAGCGAGGCTGTGTCACGCATTCGTACTTCAACAGTCTCGGCTCGACGCTGCCGGCGGCGCGCAAAACCGGCAATCTCACCCTGCGACCGAACAGCGTGGTGGCGGAGGTGCTGTTCGATCCCAAGCGAGGCCGCGCAAGCGGCGTCCGCGTGATCGACGCCGAGACGATGGAGAGCAAGGAGTTCACGTCGCGCATCGTCTTCCTGTGCGCGTCGGCGATCGAATCGGTTCGTCTGCTGCTCAACTCGAAGAGCGCACGCTTTCCCGATGGCCTCGCGAACTCGAGTGGGACGCTCGGGAAGTACGTAATGGATCATCACTACGGATCCGGCGCGTCGGGCACGGTGCCCGGCTTCACCGACAAGCGCACGACCGGCCACCGTCCGAACGGCATCTACATCGCGCGCTTCCGGAACGTGAAGTCGCAGCATCCCGACTTTCTGCGCGGCTACGGCATGCAGGGTGGCTCCAGTCGCAATGGCTGGGGACGCGGGTCGAGCATGCCGGGCTATGGCGCAGCCTTCAAGCAATCGCTGATCGACGATCTGGGGCCGTGGAGCCTCTCCGCGTCCGGCTGGGGCGAGACGCTGCCGAACGAAGCGAACACGATCACACTCGATCCGACGGTGAAGGACAAGTGGGGAATTCCGGCCGCGCGTCTCGACGTCCGCTGGCGCGAGAACGAGCTCGCGATGGACAAGGACATGATGACCGCGATGGCCGAGATGCTCGATGCCGCCGGCTGCACGAACATCCGGACCCATGGCTCGAACAATCCGCCGGGTCACTGCATTCATGAGATGGGGGGCGCCCGCATGAGCCGCACGGCCAACGACGGCGTCGTCAACAAGTGGAACCAAGCCTGGGACGTGAAGAACCTGTTTCTGACGGACGGTGCATGCATGGCGAGCAACGGCTGTCAGAATCCGAGCATCACCTACATGGCGCTCACCGCTCGCGCGGCGGCGCACGCCGTCGCGGCGATCAAGCGCGGCGAGGTCTGATGGCGTCGGACGGCATCACACGCCGACAGGCCGTCACCGCGATGGGCGCGGCGATTGCCACTGCGTCGCTCGGACCGTCGCCGGCGTTCGCGTCGGACCAACCGCGGTCCACGGCGGGAAGGCTGAAACAGTCGGTCTCTCGCTGGTGCTACGCCAAGATTCCGCTCGACGATCTGTGCGAGGCGGCAAAAGGGTTCGGCTACCAGTCGGTCGAGCTGCTGAGTGAACCGGACTGGCCGGTCGTGAAGCGACATGGACTCGACTGCGCGATGGCGAACGGCTTCGGGTCGATCCCGGTCGGCTTCAACCGGCCGAGCAATCACGACAAGCTCGTCGCCGACGCGGAAGCGATGATTCCGAAGGCCGCCGCGGCGGGAGTGCCGAACATCGTCGTGTTCAGCGGCAATCGCGGCGGCATGTCGGACGGCGAGGGGATCGCGAACTGCATCGCCGGATTCAAGCGCATCACGCCGACCGCGGAGCAGCATGGCGTGACGCTGTGTCTCGAGGTGCTCAACAGCAAGGTCGATCACAAGGACTACCACGCCGATCACACCGACTGGGCCGTCGAGGTCGTGAAGGGCGTCGCGTCGCCGCGCCTCAAGATTCTGTATGACATCTATCACATGCAGATCATGGAGGGGAACGTCATCGCGACGATTCGCGCGAACGCGCAGCACATCGCGCACTACCATACCGGCGGCGTGCCGGGCCGGGCGGAGATCGACGACACGCAGGAGCTGAACTACCACCGCGTGATGCAGGCGATCGCGGACACCGGGTTCACGGGTTGGATCGCGCAGGAGTTCGTGCCGAGGCGCGACCCGCTCGCGTCGCTCAAGCAGGCATTCGAGATCTGTGATGTTTAGCCGGCGGCGGTTCGTGCCAGCCACGCTCCTCGCCGCGGCGGTCGCCGTCGCGGGCTGCCACAACGCGCCCCGGGAGACGGGCCCGCTCGCGCGGCGTGTCGGCGTCTATCGGTTCTCGGAGCGCATCCGGCCACCGAACGACATTGCGTCGGAGGTGGTCAATCTGGAAGGCGGGTTCGTGGTGCTCGTGGACAGCGTCACCGTCGAAACGACGACGGGCGTGTGTCACGTCAATACGGGCATCTCGCGCGCGAACCTCATCAGCTACAATTGCGGCGACGTGACGATCGCCTTCGATCGCTCGAACCCGGTCGAAGGCGCGACATATACCGCCACGATCAAGTACACCGCCTACCAGCAAGTCTGCCTTCGCTACACGACCGACTCGCAGGGCCGGCAGGTCTGCGCCCAGACGAACACCGAGGCGGTGCAACGCCAGCAGATCGAACACGGCCGTATTCGGGCGATGCGAGCCTCCGCCGGCGGGCCGTGACCGTGTCGCGGATCCGCGACGTCGCCGTCGTCGCATGGGCGGTGATCGCGTGCCACAATGCACGCACGGATCCGCCGCATTCGGCCGCCGACAGCGTTGGCATCTACCAATTCTCCGAACAGGTCAGCGCGACCGGCGCCGGCGCGGAGAGCATCGAGCTCGTCGGCCACGTCGTCGTGCTCGCCGATACGGTCACCGTGGAGGCACGCCCAGGGCCGTGCCGCCCGGACGTCAACGTGAAGTCACCGAACCCGTTCACGTACAACTGCGGCCCCAATGTAGTGCTCACCTTCGACCGTCGGGATCCGACGCTGCGGGCGCTCTACACGGCAATGGTTGCGGAGGACGTCACGCGCCGAGTCTGCACTCGCTACACGACCGACTCCTCAGGACGCCGGATTTGCGCGGAGAGCCGGTCGGAGACCTCACAGCGAATGGTCCGGCAAAGCGGCACGCTGAAGTTGACGCGCGTTCCGGAGTCCGACGCGCCTAAGGTGCCGACGAGCTGATCTCGTAGTCGAATTCGTACGAGTGCTTGCCGGCTTCGATGATGATGTTCATCGTACCGGCGAGGCCGACGAGGTCGCCGGTGCCGGAATCGGGCACGACCGTGATCGTGAGTCCCGGCGCGCCGCGGTTCATCACGCCCGTGTGCTGCAAGACGAAAGAGCCTTGCCGCCCCTCGATCGTTCCCGTCACCCGTTCCTGAGCGACGTATCCCGCCGAGCCCTTCGTCTGTGTCCCGGCGCTGAGCATCTCCCCTTTGCTCGTCGCGTCGAGATCGCCGTGAAAGCGTTTCGCGATCGCGAGACGCGCAAGCGAGCTCCCGCGATCTTCGGCGTCGGTGGCCTGCGGTGTCAGCGTCACATCGAAGGTCCCAGTGGCGCGTGTCGTCAAATGCACATCCCCCGCGAACGTGTTGGCGGCGCGAACATTCGACAGCCCAACGAGCCGTGTCGGCGCGCCTCGGACGAGCATCTACTTGTACTTCACCTTCGCGATTTCCGGGTTCGGCGTGAACCCGTCACCGAAATCCTCGACATCCATCAGCTTGCGGATCTCGACCTCCGCCTTGCCGTTCGGAAAGACGTTCGGAACGCGCTTCACCCACTCGATCGCTTCGTCCATCGACTTCACCTGAATGATCGAGAAGCCCGCAACGACCTCTTTCGTCTCGGCGAACGGGCCGTCGACGACGGTGCGCTCGTCGCCGCTGAACTTCACGCGCGCGCCCTTCGAGCTCGCGGTGAGCCCTTCGGCGGCGAGGAGGATGCCGGCCTTCACGGCCTCCTCGTTGTACTTCTGCATCGCGGCAAACGCCTCTGGCTTGGGCGGCGGGCCCGCTTCGGACTCCTTCGTTGCCATGCCCATGACGATGAAACGCATCGTTCTCTCCTCAATTCGGTTCGTGTCGGTTGCCGCGCCCGTCGCTGCCTCACCAACACGTCGAACGAGACCAGTCAAAATCGACACGAGCTTCGAGAAAGCGGTAAGCTGTCGGGCTCAAAGAACTTAGCGTTAGCGCTCGATCTTGAGCAGGCGACGTAGCCCGCTCTGATGGTAGCGGCTCGAAACGAGCTTGCTGCCGTCGCGCAGGGCGACGAGAAACATTCCCTTGCCGTACGGCTCGACGGTGACGATCGCCCGAGCGTTGACGAGCGCCGACCGGCGGATGCGAATGAATCGTGCGCCCGCGTTCTCCGCGCCGAGCCGATGCTCCATACGCGACATCGTGGACCTGAGCAGATGTGCTCGCCCGGCCGTGTGGATCCTCACGTAGTTCCCGTACGCCTCCACCCAATCGACATCCGGCACGTCGACGAAGACGCGTCGCTCGCCCTGCGAGACCGCAATGCGATCTGGAAGCACCGCGGGCGCGGCGGGCGTCGCCTGCTGCTCGGCCTGGCCGGCGAGCAACCGCTCCAGTCGCTCGGCCAGCGATGCGCCTCGCTCCAGCGTGCGCAACCGAGTCGCGCGATCGATGGCGTCGCGCAGACGATCGGGATCGACGGGCTTGAGGACGTAGTCCACGGCGTGCACCTCGAACGCACGCAGCGCGTGGCGATCGTATGCGGTGACGAAGACGACGAGCGGCATCGACTCCGCGCCGATACGTTCGATGACTTCGAACCCCGTGGCGCGACCGAGTTGAACGTCGAGCAGCACGAGATCCGGCCGCGCCTGACGAATGGCGAGCACCGCTTCGTCGCGCGTCGCGCATTCGCCGACGCAGGTCGTGCCGGGCATGCGATCCAGCTCCCGACGCAGCCCGCGCCGCGCGAGCGGCTCGTCGTCGACGATCAACACTCTCATGCCGAGGCGGTAGAGAAGGGAATGGTGATCTCGACGCGTGTGCCCGTGGGAGTGCCGTTCGGTCGCGCGGCGCCGAGCTGCATGGCCGCGCGGTTGCCATACAGGCGACGAAGGCGTTCTCGTGTATTGGACAGTCCGATGCCCTCGTGGAGTTTCCCGGAATCGCCTGCGCCCGGGCCATTGTCTTCCACGGACAGGCGAAGCACACCGTCGGACCGCGCCGCGCGGAGCGCGATGGTCGTGGTGGCGTCCTTTTCCGGCCATCCATGCTCGATCGCGTTCTCGACGAGCGGTTGCAGCAGCAGCACGGGCACTCGCGCGTCGGCGGCGCCGGCGTCGACATCGAGCGTGACGACGAGCCGGTCGCCGAAGCGGGCGCGTTGGATGTCGAGATAGTCGTCGAGGAAAACGAGCTCCTGGTGAAGCGGGACCTCGTGCTCCTCTTCGTCGAGGCTGCGGCGCAAGAGTGATCCGAGCCTGACGACCATGTGCCGCGCGCGCGCCGCATCTTCGAGCGTGAGGACGGAGATCGCGTTGAGTGTGTTGAACAGGAAGTGCGGGCGCAGCTGCGAGCGGAGCGCGTCGAGCTGGGCACGCGCGAGCTGTCCTTCCAGCGTCGCGCTCCTCGCCGCGAGCTCCGCCGCGCTCAACCGTTCGGCGGCGTAGAGGTCGCGAAAGCGGAGCGCGGTCGTCGCGACCACGACCATCCAATAGAAGAAGACGCCCATGAACTCGCCCCACACGAGCGAGACGCGCACGCGCGTCATCCAGGGGACGAACGCCGACGCCGGAACCTTGCCGACGACCCACAGCGCGACGAAGTGCAACGCGAACGCGACGAACGTGCCCGCGGCCGCGAGACCGAGTGACGTCGCGACGTGCTTGGCGACATGTTGTCCCATGGGCGGCTCATGGAGCGGCCAGCGATTCGCGAGCGATACCACCCTCGGTGCGACGAGCGCCAACACCATCCAGAACGACAGCTCCTGTGCTACGTCCCACTCCAGCTGGACGGGCCGGCCGGCGGTGAGCGCCTGCAGCACGACCTGCGACGTGAAGAACACGCCGACGGCGAGCGACAGCAGCATGATGGTGGACGAGCGGACGGCGGTCGACTGCATGCCGGTATCATTGGCGCGCGAACCGGAGGTCCGCAACGGCGTGTTTCCGGCGGCGCCAGTCGTCACGCGAACGCTACCGGTCGTCACGAGCGGCTCACCGCATGTCAGCGAGGTGTTGTTCGTCGCGCATGCGGGTGGCTGAGTAGAGGGCGCGGCGCGTGGAGCGTCGGCACTCACCGGGAGCGTTGTGTGCGTTACAACATCTTTAACAGCGTGGGCAGCAGATCCTTCGCTTCGCTCAGGATGACAATGGGGAGAGCGCTCAGGATGACAATGGGGAGAGCGCTCAGGATGACAATGGGGAGAGCGCTCAGGATGACAATGAGGGGAGCGCTCGGGATGACAATGCTCGTCGCAGGTCTGCTGCAGGCGCAGGCCAAGCAGGCCAAGCAGGCCAAGCAGGCCAAGCAGGCCAAGCAGGCCAAGCAGGCCGGCGCGCCGGCGAGCAAGCTGCATCTCGAGGAAGTCGGCTCGGACTCGACGTCGTTCGACGTGGTCGCGACGATGATCGTCGGGCCGACCGAAGTCCTGGTGTGGGACGCGCAATACCACGTCGCCGACGCGCGGCGTCTCGCCGATCGCATCGCCGCGACCGGCAAGCATCTCGAGGCCGTGATTCTGTCGCATCCGGACCACGACCATTTCGCCGGCGCGGCGGTGATCGTCGAGCGGTTTCCCGGAACGCCGGTCTACATGACGCCGGCCGCGTTGGCCGAGTACATGAAGACGGCACAGCGCGATTTCGGCGGCGAGAAGTCGCGACGCCCGGAGCTGTTGGCGGACAGCATCGTCACGCCGAAGGCGCTTCCGTCGAACCATCTCACCGTGGATGGCGAAGCGATCGAGCTCGTGCCCGATCTCACCGGCGACGTGCGCAAGCCGACGAACAGCTTTCTCTGGATTCCGTCGCTCAAGACCGTGCTGGCGGCGGACATCGCGTTCAACGGCGTGCACCCGTGGCTTGGTGCGTCGGACCCGGAGTCGCGCGCCGCGTGGCGTGAGTCGCTCAAGAAGATCGCGCAGTACCATCCGACCAGCGTGGTTGCCGGACACAAGAAGGACGTCGGCGCGCCCGACTCGCCCGATGTCCTCGAGTTCATGGACCACTACCTCGCCGACTTCGAATCGCTCAAGAAGACGAGCAGCAATGGACAGGAGTTGGCCGCGGCGATGCGCGCGAAGTATCCCGACCTCGCGGTGCCGGTTCTGATCCAATTCTCGGCGCAGGCGGCATTCCGGCCAGCACCGTAAGGGCCGTGACTCTTGCCTCGACGGCGTGTAGGGCGCGATCCTAAAGGGCTAGGAGCTCTCTCGGAATTCGCGACCCAACACGCTGTCGCCTGGATCAGGAGTCGTCGTGAACAAAAGCGTTCTGTGCCTTCCACTCGCTCTGTGCGCCGCGGCATGCGGCAGCACGGCGGCTTCCACGTCCTCCGCGCCAACGCCGGCCGGCTCGCCAGCCGCGCAGTCCGGCCCGTACGTATGGCCCGACGAAGGCCCACGAACCTGGGCGCCCCGTTCGACCGAAGCGTCGATCACCGCCAACGATCTCCGCACGCGACTCTATCAGTTCGCGGACGACTCGATGCAAGGGCGACGGATCGGTGAGCCGGGCAACTACAAGGGCACCGCGTACATCGAGTCGGAGTTCAGACGGCTGGGACTCAAGCCCGGCGGCGATAACGGGACGTTCTTCCAGAATCTGCCGTTCGGCCCGATCGCGCTCGACGTCGCGTCGGCGCGGTTGAGCGCCGGCAGCGCGTCGCTCGCGCCGAGAACAGACTGGATGCCGGTCTCGCCCGGGGCAATTGGCGGCACGGGCAACGCCGACCTGAATGGCGTCGCCACAGTGTTCGCGGGCCGCTGGGGTGACACGACCGCCGCGCTCGACGCGAACGCGTTACGCGGCAAGATCGCGGTCTTTCTCGCAAGCCCGTCGGCGGTTGGCACCGGCGGTGGCGGCAACGGCCGAGGCACTGGACCTGTTCAGCGCTGCGATTCACTTCCCGATCGTTTCGGCGCGGCCGCGGCAGCCGCCGCCGAAACGCAGACCGGCGGTCGCGGTGGGCGCGGCGGTGGACGCGGCGGTGCTGTAGCCGACCCTCGCGCGCAGCGCGCTGGCGCCGCGGGCATCCTGCTCGTCACGCTCGACTCGCTTCCACGGATGACGGTGACGGCGGCGTTCGCGTCGCGCGCGGGAATGCAGCCAGCCGCCGCGTCGGGACCAGCGGTTGCGGCGATCTCATCGAGCGCGGCGGCGCGGATCTTCGGGCAGCCGGCGTCGCAGCTCGCGGTCGGCGCAACGGGACAGCCGGTCACCGCGCACTGGTCCTACGAGTGGCACATGTCGGCGACGCCGGCGCGCAACGTGATCGCGATTCTTCCCGGCTCGGATCCGGCGCGCGCGAGCGAGTACGTGCTCGTGGGCGCGCACAACGATCACGTCGGCGTCAATGCGACCGCGGTCGACCATGATTCGCTCCGCGCCGTCAACACCGTGACGCGCCGGCAGGGCGCGAACGATCCGGTGTGTCGTCCGACGCCGCAGCAACAGCATCTCATCGATTCGATGATCGCGCGGGCTCGAAGCATTCGTCCGCCGCGCCGCGATTCGATCATGAACGGCGCCGACGACGACGGTTCCGGCACGGTGATCCTGCTCGAGGTCGCCGAGAAGTTCGTGACGGAAAAGCCGGCGCGATCGATCATCTTCGTCTCACACGAAGGCGAAGAAGCCGGCTTGCTCGGCTCGCGCTGGTTCACCGATCATCCCACGATTCCACTCGACAAGGTTGCCGCGGCGCTCAACATGGACATGGAGGCGAAGGGCCATGTCGAGCAGGTCAAGTTCGGCGGGCCGTCGTCCATCCAAACGCTCGGCTCGCGCCGTCTGTCGCGCGAGTTCGGCGACATCATCGACTCGGTGAACGCGGTTCGCTCCGAGGTGATGGCGATCGACAAGACGTGGGACGTGAGCGCCAACCCGATGAATCGGTTCTGTCGCAGCGACCAGGTGAACTACGTGCACCACGACGTGCCGGTCACGTATTTCTCCACCGGCTACGCGCAGGACTACCATCAGCCGACGGACGAGCCGGAGTACGCCGACTACGACCACATGGCGCGCATCGGGCGATTCATCCACGACATCATGTGGGCGATCGCCGTGCGGAAGGACCGGCCCGCGATCTCGGGGCCGGATCCGTCGTACCCGCAGTGTAGGTAGTCACGGCAAGCGACACGGAGGAGCTGCAAGCCTGGCGGGCCAGCCGGCCGACACGCTTTCGCGCGACGAAAGCGTATGCGTTGACCGTTCGCATTCTCGTCGGATACGCCTGGCTCCGCCTGTGGCGTTTCGCGCTGGGGCCGAGCCTGTACGACGCGAAGCTCGTCGAGCTCCATCGCCGCAACTCGCGGCGGCTCACGAACGCGATTCTCGAGCTGGGCGGCCTGTTCATCAAGGTCGGCCAGCTCATCAGCATTCTCACCAACTTTCTGCCGCAGGACTTTCGCGCGGAGTTGGAGCGGCTGCAGGACAGCGTGCCCGCGCGGCCGCTCGACGAAGTTCGCGCGCGCATTCGCAAGGAGTTCGGCAAGGACGTGGACGCGCTGTTCGCCGCGTTCGATCCGATTCCGATCGCGAGCGCGTCGCTCGCGCAGGTGCACCTCGCGACGACGCACGAGGGCATACGCGCCGCGGTGAAAGTCCAGCACGCCGACATCGAGGAGATCTCGCGGCTCGACCTGCGCATCCTGGGACGCGTGCTCGGACTCGTGCAGCTCATCGTTCGCGTCAAAGGCATCGAATCATACCACGCCGACATCTCGCAGCTCATCGCCGAGGAGCTCGATTTCGAGCGCGAGGCGCAGAACATCGCGCTGATCAAAGCCAACTTCACGAGCGACCCGGCCATCGGGTTTCCCACCGTCATCGCTCCGCTGTCGACCGCGCGTGTGTTGACGACGGAGTTCGTCGAGGGCATCAAGGTCACCGACTTCGCCCGCCTCGAGGAGCGCGGCATCGACCGGGCCGCGTTGGCCGAGCGGATTCTGCGCGCGTATTGCCAGATGGTGTTCGTCGACGGCGTCTTTCACGCCGATCCGCATCCCGGCAACATTCTCGTTCACGACGACGGCAGCATCACGTTCGTCGACTTCGGCGCGGTTGGCCGGCTCGCGCCGAACGTGAAAGCCGGCGTCCCGCTCCTGTGGCACGGCGTCATCCGCCGCGACGCGAGCCAGATCACCGCCGCGCTGCGGCAGATGGGCATGATCGCTCGCGATCCCGAGGTCGCCGACGAACGCGTCGCGGAGCGGGTGATCGACTACTTCCAGAAGCGCTTCCTGGAGCAGGTGACGCTCGAGTCCTTCTCGCTGAAAGACATTCAGGTCGACATGCGAACGAAAATCGAGGCACTGGCCGACCTCAAGAAGCTCGACGTCTCGTTCCGAAACTTGTCGCGCGCGTTTCAGGTCCCAAAGGAATGGGTGATCTTCGAGCGTGCGTCGCTGCTGCTCCTTGGATTGTGCACCCAGATCGATCCCAACATGAACCCGATTCGAACCGTGGGCCCGTATCTCGAAGAGTTCGTCCTTGGCGGCGACACCGACTGGAAGAAGCAGATCACGACGACGCTGCGCGAGATGACGCTGTCGGCGATCGCGATGCCCGACAAGGCGAACCGCGCGCTCGACCTGGCGAATCGCGGCGACCTCGAGCTGCAGATTCCGAGCATCTCGGATGCGTCGTTGCTGCTGTACGAGGCGGCGCAGCAGATCCTCTTCGCATTTCTCGCCGCGGTGTTCGGCGCCTTTGCCTGGGTGCTCGGCGATCGTGGCTATCGGGTGCCGTCGATCGTGGGGTGGATCGCGGCCGCGCTTTGCCTGATGACCGTCGTGAGAGCCATGCTTCGGGCGGGCCCGGTTCGGCGCAGGCTTCGACAGCGCCGCCGATGACACGGAGCACTATGCGACTCCTTCCGCTTCTCCTCGGTCTTCCGGCTGTCGTCGCCGCGCAGACGCGCAACGTCGATTGGCCGGTCTACGGCGGCAACACCGACCATACGCATTACACCACGCTCGGTCAGATCGCGCCGCAGAACGTCTCTCGGCTCGAGGTCGCGTGGACGTACGAGACGCACGACGAGTTCAAGGGATCGGAGATGCAGTCGAATCCGATCGTCGTCGACGGCGTGCTCTACGCGACGAGTCCAAAGCTTCGCGTGTTCGCTCTGGATGCCGCGACCGGCAAGGAGCTGTGGAGCTTCGATCCGAACGGCGGCCGCCCCGCGCCGCAGCGCTTCCGCCACCGCGGCGTCGTCGTCACGGGCGATCGCGTGATCTTCACGTATCGCTACAAGCTCTACGCGCTCGACAAGCGGACCGGCAAGCCAATTCCAACCTTCGGCGACAGCGGCTGGGTCGATCTGCGCGCGGGCCTTGGCCGTCCGACCGAAACGCAGTCGGTGAGCGCGAGCACGCCCGGCGTCGTCTTTGAGGATTTACTCATCATCGGCAGTACGGTGGCCGAGGCGCTGCCGTCGTCACCAGGTGACATTCGCGCGTACGACATCAAGACTGGCGCGCTCCGCTGGAGCTTCCACACCATTCCGCATCCGGGCGAGCTCGGCTACGACACATGGCCGCCCGACGCATGGAAGGTGGCGGGCGGCGCCAACGCGTGGGCCGGCGTGACCGTCGATCCGCGCCTCGGGATCGTTTTCGCGGCCACCGGCTCCGCGGCGTCCGACTTCTATGGCGCCAATCGCGTCGGCGACGATCTCTTCGCCAACACGGTGCTCGCGCTCGACGCGCGCACGGGCAAGCGCATCTGGCATTTCCAGGGACTGCACCACGATCTCTGGGACCGCGACTTCCCGGCGGCGCCGGCGCTCGTGACGGTGACGCGCGACGGCCGCAAGGTCGACGCGGTCGCGCAGATCACCAAGACCGGCCACGTGTACGTCTTCGAGCGCACGACGGGCAAGCCGCTTTTTCCGATCGAGAATCGGAAGATGCCGGTCGCGATGCTCGACGGCGAACGAACGTCGGAGATGCAGCCGTTTCCGGTGCTGCCGCCCCCCGTCGCGCGACAGCGTTTGACCGAAGAGATGCTGACGACGCGCACACCCGAGGCGCACGCGGCGGCGCTCGAGACGTTCCGCAAATACCGGACGGACGATCCGTTCGATTCGCCGAGCCTCGCCGGCAGAATCCTGTTTCCAGGCGTCGACGGCGGCGGTGAGTGGGGCGGCCCCGCGTTCGATCCCGAGACCGGCTTGCTGTACGTGAACTCGAACGAGATGCCGTGGCTCCTCAAGATGGTGCCGAGGAACGACAAGTCGTTGTATGGCGCGAACTGCGCGACCTGTCACGGCGACGATCTCCGGGGGAACGCCGAGATTCCCTCACTCGTCGACATCGGATCGCGGCGATCGCGCGAGCAGCTCGTCCAGGCGATTCGCCAGGGCACAGGCCGCATGCCCGGATTCACCGGCACGCTCGACAACACCGCCGTGAACGATCTCGTGAACTTCCTGCTCACGGGCAGGGACGTCGCCGCAACCGCGACGACGAACCCGAACTATCTCAAGTATCGCAGTACCGGCCTCGACATCTTTCTCGATCCCGACGGCTACCCGGCGATCACGCCGCCATGGGGCACGCTCAACGCGATCGATCTCGACAAGGGCGACATCCGGTGGTCGATCCCGTTCGGCGAGTACCCGAAGCTCGCGGCGCAGGGACTCACGAACACGGGCACTGACAATTACGGTGGCGCGATCGTGACGGCGAACGGGCTGCTCATCATTGGCGCGACGACGTACGACAACAAGTTCCACGTGTACGACAAGCGGACCGGCAAGCTGCTGTGGGAGTACACGCTGCCGGCCGCTGGCAACGCGACGCCGTCGACGTACGTCGTGAATGGCCGCCAGTACATCGTGATCGCGTGCGGCGGAGGGAAGAACGGCGCCGAGTCGGGGGGGACATACGTCGCCTTCGCGCTGCCTCGAGACGGGTCCGGGTCCAGGCCATCGACCCGTCGCTAGAAAACCGGAGCGTCTCGCGTTGCGTGTATCGCGTGTCGCGTTTGTCACACAACACGCTACGCGCAACCGGTGACGTTCCAGTCGTATGTCGATGCGCGCCGCACGCTGCCTACATCGGCATTCCTCGCTCATCCGCCGTGGGCCCGTAGATCGACGGAATAGGAACGTCGATCAACCGCAGATACACGGTGAGCTGCCCCCGATGATGGCACAGGTGATTCAAGTGCGACCGCAGCACGATTTTCCGCGGCGCTTCCCACATCACCATGTCGCCGCGCTTGAGCGACCACTTCGCGTCGAGGTCGGCGTCGTTCATCGCATTGAGCGCGGCCACGGCGTCGCGCACGTTCTTGTCGAAGTTCGCGACGAGCGTTTCGGTCTTCTCGAACGTGTAGCCCGGCGCTGCGATGAGGTCGAGCGTCGACTCCGCCGCCGTGTTGGCGATCCATCCCGGCATCCATGCGACGAGTTGGGCCAGATGACCGAGCGCAAATGACTTCGGATGCGGTTTCCACTCTCCCTTGTCGCTCGGCACGCGCTCGAGGAGCCGGCGCGTCGTGGTCATCTCCATCTCGAATTCCGGAATCGGCGACTGAGTCAGCGGCATGGCACGAACCTCCAGCATTTGGTCGGAAGGTCGACGGGCGGAGGAAGAAAACCACGTCGAGCCGAATTTGAAAGCCCCGTGTGTTCGGCACCCCGCGGGCCAATCTTGCGGACCGCCGCTCCCGACGGTACAATGGCCGCGCGCCGATGAAATGAATCGCGCTCCGTGCATGCTCGCGCGCGGATCGACGGTCACCCGGTACGCCCGCCGGCCTCGCGCCGGTCCCGCCCGTATCACGGTCTCCAACGCACGGCCGTAGTTCGCAAGGCCAGCACGTCGCACGGTCACCACGTTCGGCTCTCGCATGCGCGCCCAACACGTCGCGCCGGGCTCGTGTGCGCACGACGCCTCGTCGCGTTCCGCGATCGAGGACATCGTCGCCGTGCACCACGTCACTGGGTTCGTCCTTTTCCGATGTGTCGTCCCCCAACCCGCTCGACGAGAGTCACAGATGCTCAAGGCATTGGCAGCGACGATGCTGCTGGCGTTCGCGCCGCTTCACGCACAAGCTCCCGACTGCAACCTCGCTCGAAAAGCGTACGACAATCCGTTCAGCGACCATCACGGCTACGTGCTCAGGCGGTATGAGTGGCACGCGACATATGTCGCCGCCGGCGCCGTGACCGGCGAGCTGATTCATCGCACGACGCGACTGCCGCGATGGGCGAGCTTCCTCATTGCCGGTACGACGATCAAGGTCATCCCGCACGTGCGCGGCGTGATGCAACGCCGCTATCCATTCAACGCACGCGATTGGGCCTTCGACGGATTCATTGGCGCGGTCCCGCTGATCGCGTGGGCCGGGTGGACCGGCGGCGATTGGCGATCACGCCTGCTCGGCGCAACGACGTTGATCACCGGATACGTCGGACTGGCGTGCTTCGCATCGCCCTGAGGAGGAACAACAACAACAACAACAACAAGCAAATCACCGACCGACACGGTCACAGACGGACGGACGCCGACACGCCGGCGCCCTGGCACCAGGGGGAACTGCCGCTGATTGGGCTGACGAGGCTGAGAGCGCTGAAACGACGGCTCAATCTTCCGCACGTGTTATGGTGTAACGCAGCTCCGTGCCCGTCCGACTGTGTCTGTCCTGTCCGTGATGAACCCCGCCGTGCGTTTCGACCAACCGACCGGTCGCTTACTTCGGGGTCACCGACATCGTCGATCGGCCGCCGGTCGTCTTCGACCAATAGGCGATCCAATGCTCGGCGATGTTGTTCGCCGAGGAGATCAGCTCCTTCGTCGGCTGCTTGCCCGGCATCGTCAGTACGACGACGGCCGTGTTGAATTTCTTCTGTGCGTGATCGAAGTCGGGCACACGAGGACCCATCGCCGCGAGGATGTCCTGGATCGTGATGACAGTTTTTTCGCCGCGAAAGATCGGATGGCCGTTGGCGTCTTGCTGGCCCGTGCGCTGAAGGTTGCGAAGAATGAAGAACGGCCGGACTTCTTCCGGCTTGGCGAGCCCCATCAGATAGAGTCCGAGCCACGAATATCCTTTCGCCGGCGAGTAGTAGTCTCTGTCGAGCTGTGTGTAGGTGCCGTCGCCGTTGTCTTTCCACGTGCTGCCGCCCATCGCATCGGCTTCGACCGGGTTCGAGTACGTGAATGCCGCGGGCAGATGCACGCCGGTGGCCCAATGAACAGGTCCCAACAGGATCGTCTCTCCGTTGACGAGCGCGCGCGCGTCAGCGGCCCAGCGATGCCCGAGCTCGTGACCGATCTGCGACATCGCATAGTTGTAGTCCGTCATGCGGCCGTCGGGCGAGCGCTCTTGGATCTGCACCGCCGCCGTGGATACCGGCTCGACGTACATCCACTGCAGCTGGCCCTTGCTGCAGTAGTTCTCGAGGCCGTTCGTGTTCGTGCCGATGCCGGAGACGTTGCCACCGCGCGGGCCAGTGCTCGGCGTTCCACCTTCCGGGTTGTCGACGCGGAAATCCGAGTACGACGCGATGAAATCGAACTTGTCGCCGAGGGCCGTGATGATCGAACAGGCGACGTCCTGCGCGCGCGGAATCTCCGCCCAGTGGAATCCCTCGTACGCAACGCGGAACGGTCCATGTTCTTTCGTCGCGGCGGATAGATCTACCTCGGGGGACTGCAGCCCCGAAAGCGGAATCGAGCTTGACGTGAGGAAGTCGGCGGCCGGCGACGGCATCCCCGCGGCAGTCTCGATGCGGACGGAGATCTGCGCTGCTCCCGCGAGCTCGGTCGGAAGAATGCCCTTGAGGGAAATGGTATTGCCGGCGACCGTCACGTCTGGCTCGGCGCCTTCACCAGAGACGATGTAACGCGGCGTGGCCGGTCCTCGACCGCCGCCACGCTGTTGGCTGACGCCACGGATCGTCCAAACCACCGGCGCTTTTGCAAAGTTCGTCGTCGACGCCCCTTTGTCGATCGCGATCCGATACGTCACACCGTCGAGTGCGGGATCGCCAACCGGAATCACCGCGCCGCGCGTTCCGATCGTGACCTTGAAGAACAGGTCGTCGATCGACGAGAACGTTGCGCTCTCGAGGTCGAGGTTCGGCGCGACGGACGCGTTGTCGTCGCCCGACACGCTGCGGAGTCGCTTCTCCACGCCGGCCGTGACTTCCGGAAAAACGCCGACGACCGCGTCGCGCGCGGAGACGTCGTTGTACGACAGCTCGATCACTCCGTTCTTGTGAAGCGAGGCCTGAATGCGGTTGACCGTCGGCGTCCACGTGAAGGCCTGAATTCCGCCGACCGTTTCGCTCATCGTCCAGGTGACGATCACGCGATCGGCGAGCTCCTTCACGTATCGCTGCACGGAGCGTTGATCCACTGAGACGCGCACGAACGCCGCGATGCCGGGGATCGCGTTGATGAACGTGCGTCCCACTGTTTGCAGCGTGGGATATCGCTCCAAGTGGGAATCCGGCGCGTCCAGAAAGGCCGGCGCCTGTTCGATTGCCGACCGGCGGGCCGCCGCCGCGCCCACGTCCGCCAGCGTCACGCAGCCCGCCGAACGTGATCGCGCCGGTCGCGACGTTGAGCGAGTCCCAACTCTTGCCGGAGAAAGGAAAGCGCAGCTCTTTGAGCTTGACGCCACCGGCGCCGCTGAGCGCGGGGCCGAAGTCGGCGTCCCACGACAGCGCGACATTCTCGACGCGATACCCGTCGCCCTCGGGCGTGAAACGCAGTGTTCGGTGGTCGAGATCGAACAGGCGCTCAGGGGTGATCGCCCCAGTGTCCAGCTCGAGGTGGATCAGGTTGCCGATCGTGGTCACCTTGCCGATCGGATGGCCCGGCTGCCGTTGCGCCGGCAGCGAGAGGGGAAGCGCGGCAAGCGCAAGCAGGACCGGGGTTCGGCGGGCGGCGGTCATGGTCGTGAAGGCGAAGGCGACGGAAGGCTCACAACGTCCTACGGGATCCGTATCCCAAAACGCTGCGAGCCCGACTGGGTCGCGTCAAGACGAGCGGAAAGGGCCGATCACGGAATGGCACGGTCACCGACGGACCGACACGAAGAATCACCTATTCAAAAAGCCGCCCGGACGCATCCATGTCCCGAGGGCTTTGCTTAAAGAATTGGGATTTTCCGGGACCGGGAACGAGGGCGGGAATTGAGCGTTGGCCCGAAGGTTACCCCGCCGATCGAGATGGAACGATTGGCACTGCCGCGAATGGCGCTGACGAACGCCGATGGCGCGGAACCACCAGCGACTTGAAGGTTGGGCGAGTCGTGAAGTCACGCGCCGGGAATTGGCCCGTCGAGCCTGCGGACTGCTTCCAAAGCGATCACGTTGTTTCAGCGGCATCCGCGTTCGTCGGCGGCATCCGCGGCAGTTCTCTCGCGTTCTTTCGCGAAGGCGCGATGGGCTGCCTCGGCGATCGGCCACCAAGACAAAGGTCCCTTCGGATCGGCCGGATAAACTCGGATTGTTCGGATTGCTCGATCCTGCTTCGACTGTTTCCGGAAAATCCGGTTAATTCGCTCAATCCGTTCCCTCAGTCTTCTTAGGGGCGAATCGGCGCATCACCTCCAGACGGCCGCGACGTCGCTGAAAACGACGATAGCCGATTCCGGAAATCCCCGAAGAACCAAGAGTTGTTGTTTGGCCGCTCCGTGCCTCTCGGTCTGTGACCGCTCAGTCCGTGATCGAGCTGTTTTCGCGACGGTCAGTCCCCTCTCAAGGCCTCGCTCGCGTCGATTCGCACCGCCCGAAGCGCCGGAATTGCGCAGGCTGCCAGCGTCACCGCGCCGAGCACCATCACCACCACCACGCGCGTCGGCGCATCATTCTCTCCCACGCCGAACAGGAACGTCTGCAAGAAGCGCGTGAGCCCGGCCGCGCCCGCCAACCCGAGCACCAATCCGATCACCGCGAGCCGCATCCCTTGCGTGACGACGAGCGACATGAGCGCGCGCGGCGCGGCACCGAGTGCCGCACGAAGACCGATCTCTCGGGTCCGCTCGGCGACGTTGCCCGCGAGCACACCGTAAATCCCCGCCGCCGACAGCAGGAGCGCCGCCGCGGCGAACGCGGAGAACAGCACGAGCGCGAGTCGCCGCTGCGCGGTCGACTGCGCGATGACGTCGTCCATCGTCGCGATCGACGAGATCGGGAGCGTCGGATCGACCGAGCTCACCGCGCGGCGAACCGCCGCCACGAGCGACGACGGCGCGAGCGTCGTGCGCACGACGATCACCTCGGCGTTGTCGGGGGCGAACCACTGCCGCTCCGGCCCGTACCACTGCAGCGTCGTGACCGCGTCGAGGCCCCGATGCTTCACGTTGCCGGCCACGCCGATGATCGTTCGCGTCGGTCCCTGCGGTCCGCCGAGCTTGATGTGATGCCCGATCGGATTCTGGTTCGGCCACAACTTTTCGGCGAGCGCGGCGCTCACGAGCGCGACCCGGCTCGTCGTGTCCGCCGCGTCGGCGTCGGTGTAGGCCCGCCCGCGCAGGATCGGAATCTTCATCGTGTTGAAGAACTCCGGGCTCACGACGTACCGGTCACCGCTCGGCACGAGCTCGGGATTGGCCGGCATGTTGTCGGGATCGAGCACGCCATACATGTCGACGTTTCCAGCGAGCGGCACCTGATTGGTCAGCGCGACCGATTGCACTCCCGGCACCGCACGGACGGCGGCGCGAAGTCGGTCGTGATACGCGAACAGATCGCCATTGTTTGCGTACCTGGCGCCGGTTGCCGTCACCTGGAGCGTCAGCAGATGCGACGGATCGAACCCGGCATTGACGCCAAGCAGGAGCACGAGACTTCTCGCGACGAGCGTCGCGCTCACGAGAAGCATCGTTGCCAGGGCCACCTCCACGACCACGAACGTCGATCGCGCGAGGTGATGTCCGCCGCCGGCAAGCCGATGCCCCGATCGCAGAGACGCCCCGAGGTCGCCACGCTCGCGGCGCGTGCCCGCGAGCGTCAACGCGAGCGCAAGAACCAGGATGATGGCGGCGACGGCGCCGAAGCCGGCGGCGTCGAAGCGGATTGCATCGAGGCGCGGAAGCGCCTGAGGCAGCTGATCGATCAACAGCGGCAGCGAGACGCGCGCCACGATCGCGCCGGCGACACCGCCGAGGAGCGCGAGCACGAGCCCTTCGGCCAGGAGCTGTCGCCGCACGCGGCCGCGGCTCGCCCCGAGCGCGGATCGAATCGCGAATTCCTCGCTGCGCCGAACGGCGCGCGCGAGCTGGAGATTCGCGACGTTCGCGATGCCGATGAGCAGCACTAACACGACGGCACCAGCGAGCGCGAGCAGCGCGGGGCGGTACGTCCGCGTGAGCTCGTCCTGTGCGCGCACGACTGACGCGCCCACGCTCGCGTACTCCGTGGGATTCTCGGCGATGAGCGACGAGAGGATTCCGTCGATCTCCGCCGACGCCGTTGCGAGGCTCACGCCAGGCTTGATCCGGACGAGCATCCGAAGGTGGTGGCACGTACGGCACGCGAACGGCTGCGACGGCGAATAGCCGAGCACGCGCCAGATCTTCGCGCTCGTCGTGACGACGTTGTCGAACGACGCCGGCATCACGCCGACGACGGTCATCTGCGTGCCGCTGACGGAAATGGTCCGTCCGACGATCGCCGTGTCGCCGCCGAACTTCCGCTGCCACAGCCCGTGGCTCAGGATCACTTCGAATTGATGGTTCGGCTGATCTTCCTCCTCGAGAAAGTCGCGTCCGAGCGCTGGTGCAACGCCCAGCATTCTGAAGTACGACCACGAGACGCGGTCGCCATTGACGACCTCGGGCTCCGCGTCGCCGATCGTTGGACTCCATCCGCCGACCGCGGCCCACCGCTCGATCGTCTTCGCGCGATGGGCGACGTCGACGACCGTCTGGAATCCGACGTTGTCGCGCGTTCCATCGCGATTCCGCTCCCACACGAACGCAAGTCGGTCGGGATTGGGATATGGCAACGGTCGCAGCAACACCGGGTTGACGACGCTGAAGATCGCGGCGGTGGCGCCGATCGACAGGCCAAGCGTCAAGACCGCGGTCGCCGTGAACGCGGGCGAGCGGCGCAACATGCGCGCGCCAAGGCGCATGTCGCCAAAGAACGTTTCCACCATGCGATCTCCTTGCTGGCGATGAGCGCGCAGCAGCACGAGCGCCGACAGAGTTTCATACAACAGCCACAACGAGCCGCGATGCTCCTGCTCGACGAGATCGCCGATGACGTGATCCGCGACGTCGTCGGGGAGCATGCGTTGCAACAGCCAAACGCAGAGACGTCTCATGCGGGATCGAGCCCGACGTCGAGGCCCGCTGCCATCCGCCGCAGCGAGCGAATGGACGCTTGCAGCGCGCGCGATCCGGCGGGCGTCACGTGAAAGCAGCGGGTGCGGCGTCCGCCGCGTTCCGCGGTCGGTTCGCCGATCCGGGAGCTCACCATTCCCTTTTCTTCGAGGCGTGCAAGCGTTTTGTAAATCGTCCCCAGCGTGAGATCGCGCGCGGCGCGGCGCTGGATCTCGTCGTGGACTGGGACGCCATAGGCGTCGGGGCCGGCGCGCATGACGCCGAGCAGAACGAGTTGTTCGAGCTCGCCAAGCATCGTGGACCTATTAGCTAGACGTTGTCTAGCATATGGTCGCGCGCGCGGGCGCGCAAGAGAAATCAGGACGACATGGGTCGAGTCGCGGGTGAGACGGCCATGGCGTCGTGCAACCGAACCGTCACGAAGTTCCGTGCGGTCGTCACCTGACGGCTAGTCGAATGCGGCGCGCCGGCCACCTTGCACGTGTCTGATCGATCGCCAACTCGGAGGACTCCCGTGCATCGACTTGGTCGTTTCGCCTCGGCGCTAACGCTACTGCTCACTTCGGCAGGCGCCGCCGGCGCACAGCTTCAGCGGAGAGCAGCCCCGCAGGGAAGCGCCGCCGCCGACCTGCCGAACATTCCCCCGAACCCGCGCTTTCCCTTTGCGGGCACATGGGTCGGCCGGCTCGCGATGGCTGGCGATGAACCCATTCCCATCGCGATGATCATCGACGTCGCGGACGGCACGTACAACGGCGCGACGGTCTGGCCGAACGGCGCCCGCGCGCCTCATCTCGACCACGCGGTGGCCAACGACGCGCTCACGTGGCAACAGTCGAACAGCGGCGGTGGCACGTGGTACTACAGTCTGAGACACACCGCCGGTGACAGCCTCGTTGGCACGATGACGCTGCGCAACGCGCCGAACTTTCCGCCGCCGCTCCCGGCAGGGACGATCACGCTCGTTCGGAACCCGACGCGATGACGGACGGTCTCCGCGGCGAGCTTCGCTACGCGCTTCGCGCTCTCGGGCGCGAGCCGACGTTCGTCGCGGGTGTCGTCTGCACCTTCGCGCTCGCCATCGGCACCAACGCGGCGATGCTCGGGCTCGTGTCGCGTCTCATGCTCTCGCCGCCGCCGGGCATTCGCGACGCCGAGCGCGTGATGCGAATGCAGATCGTTCGCCAGGGCAAGGCGGGCGACGCGCAGATGATGACGACGATGTCCTATCCGGCCTTTCGCGCATTCGCCGGATTGACGCGCGCATTCTCGTCAGTCGCCGCGGTCAAGACCGACACGGTGAACGTCGGTCGCGGCGCCGATCTGGAGCAGGTTCCCGCCGTCGAAGCGTCCGGACTGTACTTCACGACGCTCGGCGTCACGGCGCAGGCGGGACGACTATTCGGGCCGGCGGACGACGAGCTCCCGATCGGATCGCCCGTCGTCGTGCTGGGCAACGCGTACTGGAAGCGGAGATTTGGCGGCGAACGAAGCGCGATCGGAAAGGAGATCGTCGTCAACGGAGAGACATTCACCGTGGTGGGCGTGACGCCGAGTGGCTTCAACGGCGACGGCTTGGCCGAAGTCGATGTGTTCATCCCGCTCACGGCGAGTCAACGCACACGTCCGTTCGGGTGGTGGACGAACGACGGGATGAACGTCGTTTCGGTGGTCGTGCGACTGGCGACTGATGTCGCGCCGTCGGTCGCCGCGGAGATGGCGACGTCGGTCGTGCGCGCGCGACGCGTCACATCCACGGACCGGCCGCCGTCCGCCGGTCTCGAGTCGGTCATGCCGGGCGCGTCGTCGCGACAATCGCCGCAGGCGCGGATCGCGCTGTGGCTGTCCGGCGTCTCGCTCGTGGTGTTGCTGATCGCGACCGCGAACGTCGGCACGCTCCTGCTTCTGCGCGCCGCGCGCCGCCGCCGCGACATCGCGGTCCGAATCGCGCTCGGGGCAGGGCAGAGCGTGCTCGCGCGCCAACTGCTCACCGAGAGCGTCTTGCTGGCGCTCGGCGGAGCGATCGCCGGGCTGCTCGTGTCGCGGTGGTTCAGCGACGTCTTGCGGATCACGCTGCTCCCGAATCTCGCACCAGGCGCCGGCCTGATCGACCGCACCGTTCTCGTCGTGTCGGTGATCGCCGCGGTCGTCGCGGGCCTCGTCGCCGGGCTCGCACCGCTCGTCCAGCTGCGGCGCAGGAACGTGGTGGTCGACCTGCGCGCGGGTGAGTCGGGTGCGTCCGGCCGATTCGCGCTTCAGAACATTCTCATTGGCGTCCAGGTCGCGCTGTGCACCGTGCTGCTCGTGGGGGCAGGCCTGTTCGTCCGCAGCCTCGAGCGCGTCCAGTCACAAGATCTCGGCTTCTCGACGGCCGGGTTGTTGTACGCCGAGCTCGAGCCGCAGCGCTTCGTGCCGGGACCGGAGCGCGATCTCGTGCACTACGCCGCCGTGGAGAAGATTCGGGCATTGAGCCAGGTTCGGCGAGCGACGGTCGTCGAGGCGTTTCCCTTCGGTCCCTTTCACGTGCCGCCGATCAGCATTCCCGGCCTTGGCGACATGCCGTCGGTCGGCGAGCAGCTGCCCTTCATGTACGGCGCGACGCCGGACTTCCTGAAGATGCTCGGCGTGACGCTGCGACAAGGCCGGCTGTTCACCGATGCCGACGGCCGCGCCGCGCCGCTCGTCGTCGTCGTCAACGAGACGATGGCGCGTCTCGTGTGGCCGGGCGAGTCGGCGATCGGAAAGTGCGTCCGCGCCGGCTACGGCGCTGGCGGTGCGGCGTCGCTGGAGCTCGGCAATCCCGCCGAATCGGCGCCGTGTCGGGAAGTCGTCGGCATCGTGCGCGACTCCCGCGCTCGCTCGCTTCGCGTCAGCGGAAACGAGACACGCTTCATGCAATATTACGTGCCCTTCGCGCAGCTGCCGACGATGCCGTTTCCGAATGCGGCCTACGTCAACGGCATCTTCGCGCAAGTGAGCGGCGATCCGGATCGGGCCGCGGCGTTGATTCAGCGAACGATTCAGAGCACGAGCAGTGTTCCGGTGTACGCCAGAGTGCGTGCCTATCAAGATCTGATCGACCCGCAGCTTCGATCGTGGCGGCTCGGCGCAACGCTCTTCTCGGCGTTCAGCGGGCTGGCGCTCGGTATAGCGGCGGTTGGATTGTTCGGCGTCGTTTCCTACTTGATCACGCAGCGCACCCGCGAGATCGGCGTCCGCCTCGCGCTCGGCGCGACGCGTGCCGGGATGTCGAGAATGGTCGTCCGCGACGCTTTGCGTCTCGTTGCGGCAGGCATCGTCATCGGGGGTATTGCCGCGATCGTCGGCGGCCCGCTCGTCCGCGACATGCTGTTTCAGACATCGCCGTGGGAGCCGGCCAACCTCGCGACTGCCGTCCTCGTTCTCCTGGGAGTATCGATCGTGGCCGCGCTGTGGCCAGCGTGGCGTGCCGGTCGGGTCGACCCGCTGATCGCGCTGCGAGCGGACACGTAGCACAAAAAGGCATGTGTGTCTGTCGAAGTACGCCGCCGCGACGTATGACTACAGGATGACGCCGTGGAAACGGTGGCCGGAATGACGAACGGCAAGCGAAGCGAGAACAGGATCCTGTGGATCGCGCTCGCCGGCGCGGTCGCCGTCTGCGTGGTGACCATGATCGTCATCCGCGTCGCGCCAACGGCACCGCCGCCCGTCGTGCGCGGACCGAGACTGCCACGTACGCGCATGCCCGGAGGTTCGGTCCCGCTTGGCGATCTGCTCCGGGCGATGGGCATCGGTTCCGTCGCATGGTATGGCTGCCTGCTCGCCGCGCCGCTCTTTCTCCATATGAGCCGCAGCCTGCCGCTCGACAGGACGCACTGGCGCCGCAGCACCGCGATCTACGTCCTGGTGATCGTCGCGCTCGTCACCGCGGCCGCGCTCATTCAGTATCGCGTCACGTTCGCGGAATTTCCCGGACCACCGCTCGGCATGTACCTTCGCGGCGCGCTGTTGACCGGCGCGCTGCCGTTTCTCACCGTTGCCGCCGCGACGCAGGCGGTGGAGGCGCGGTCGCGTGCGCACGAGCGCGAGCTGGATGCCGCGCGTGCAAATGGGCAGCTGGCCGAAGCCCGACTCCAGGTGCTGACCGCGCAGCTGCAGCCGCACTTTCTCTTCAACACGCTGCAAGGCATCTCGACGCTCATCACGCGCGACCCCATCGCGGCCGATCGCATGCTCACGAGCCTGAGCGATCTCCTGCGGGAGGTGCTGCGGCGCGGCGATCGTCGCGAGGTCGACCTGGAGGAAGAGCTGCGTGTGCTCGAACCCTATCTCGACATCTCGCGCTGGCGCTTCGGCGATCGGCTCACGGTGCGTACGAGCGCCGACGATGCTGCGCGACGCGCGCTGGTGCCGTTCTTCATCCTCCAGCCGTTGGTCGAGAACGCGGTTCATCACGGCGTGAGCAGCCGGGCGGGGCCGGCGACGATTCACATCGAGGCGACGCTCGGCGGCGATCGACTCTGGCTCGCGGTCACCGACGACGGCCCCGGCGCCGACGTGTCCGACGCCGGCAGTGGCATCGGCCTCACGAACACGCGGGAACGGCTGGCCGAGCTGTACGGTGACCTGCACACGCTCGAGATCGATCGTCCGCCGAGCGGCGGATTTCGCGTGCGTGTCGGCATTCCGTATCGCGAACGCGACACCGGGGCGTCGCCCGCGTGACGCTCAGCGTCGTGGTGGTCGACGACGAGCCGTTGCCGCGGCAGCGGGTCAGCGACCTGGTCTCGCAGCATCCGTCGCTCTCGCTGGTTGGCCAGGCGACGAATGGTACCGAGGCGCTCGACGTCATCGTGGAGCTCGAGCCGGACCTCGTCTTCCTCGACATTCAGATGCCGGAGCTCGACGGCCTGCAGGTGGCCGCGTCACTCGTCGACGACGATCCGCCGGCGATCGTGTTCGTGACCGCGTTCGACGAATACGCGATCCGCGCGTTCGAGGTGGACGCGATCGACTACCTGCTCAAGCCGGTGACGCCGGAGCGTTTCACGGCGGCTGTCGATCGCGCGATGAAACGGCTCGATCGGCCGGGATCATCGGCACATGCGTCGATTCATGCGCTCGCCGCACGCCTGGCGGCGACCCAAGGATTCGCGACTCGCTTCGTCGCTCGGCGAGGATCGAAGCACTACTTCGTTCGAGCCGCCGACATCGACTGGGTCGAGGCGGTCGGGAACTACGTTCGCTTGCTGACTGGCGACACGTCTCACCTCGTCCGCGAGACCATGAAGGGGATGGAAACGCGGCTGGATCCCGCGCACTTCGTGCGGATCCACCGGTCGGCGATCGTCTCGATCGACCGAATCGGGTCGATCGAAGCCCGCGAGCACGGGGAGTATCTCGTGTCGATGCTGAGCGGCGCTCGGCTCGTGTCGAGCCGAAGCTACAGCGACCGGGTTCGGCAGTTGCTGCGCTGATTGTTCAGTGTTAGCGCACGAACGCGCTGACGTGGTTCCGCCGTGAAGTGCTGTACAGCTGAACTCGACCGGGTCGCGCACTACTCTCGGCGGTCCGTGATCGCGGTTCGGTCGTCAGGGCGTCGCGGTCGCCGAGATCGACACGGGCGTGAGCGAACCCGCCGACGCCGATGCGGTCTGCGCGCCGGCCGCGCCCATCGTCCACTTCGTGCTCGCTTCGCCGAGCGCGTTGGTCACGACCGTCGCGGGGGTCATGCCGCCGCCGCCGGACAACACCTGGAAGCCCACCGTCACACCCTGCATCGGCACGTTGCCCCCGCTGACGACGCGCACGATCACGGAGTTCGTGAGCGCGGTGCCGGTCTTCGCCGACTGATTGTTGCCCTGCGCCAGAATGATCTGCGCCGGCAGCAATCCGATCGCGCCGACCGTGATCGGCGTGACGCCGGGCGCCGACGCGAGCATCGACTGAATCACTGTGCCGGGACCCAGCGTCCACTTCGCTCGAAACTCGCCGCGTGCATCGGTCGTGTCCGAAGGCGGGGTGACCGCGCCGCCGCCCGCGGAGATCGCCAGCGTGACCGTCACGCCTTCGACGCCTTCGCCGGCGCCATTGAGCACGCGCAGCACGACAGGATTCGGAAGATCGCGCCCCGCCTGAGCCGATTGGTCGCCGCCTTGTACGAGCACGAGGCTGGCGGGCGCCTTGTCGTTCGCCGCCGTCGTGCCCAGTGCGCCGGCGCACGCCGCGGCGGCGGCGAGGACGCCGAACAGGGCGTTCGAAAGTCGCAACAGCTTCGGTAGCGGACGCATCTACGACGAGTATCGGCAGGTCGTCCGCGTCCCTGAAGCCGCCGGCCATACCCGGCGCGATCGTCGTCGAGCGTCAGCGAAGCACGAACCCCTCGTCGATCGCCGGGCGCTTGGCCGCGTTCGCGACGATCCAACCGGTCATGTACATCCACTGCGTCATGCGCGTGAGCTTCGGATAGTTGATGTTCTTCGGCTTGTCGCGCGGCGTGTGGTAGTCGGGGTGCAAATTGGTCGAGAAGAACAGGGCCGGCACGTTCCGCTCCGCGTACGGGACGTGATCGCTGCGGAAGTACCAGCCTTCCGGATGGGTCGGCCGGTCCCACGACGAATCGATCACGAACTTCGCCGTCGCGGTGTTCGCGTCGATCGCCATCTGCACGAGCTCGATCGAATTGCGATGCGGCGGCTGCGATCCCAAGAGCGCGGCGGTGTCCGGATTGTTGCGGCCGATCATGTCGCCGTTGAGGACCGCGGCGATCTGCGCGAGCGGCACGACCGGATGCGCGACGAAGTAGCGCGAGCCCAGGAGCCCGCGCTCTTCGGCGCCGTGAAAGACGAACAGCGCGGATCGCTTGCTCGGCTGCTTCACCCAGGCGCGCGCGATCGCGAGCAGCGCGACACTCGTCGACGCGTTGTCGTCCGCGCCACTCCACGTCGAGTCGCCGTCGACGACGAACCGCACGCCGTCGTGATCCTGGTGCGAGCTGAAGAGGACGTACTCATCGCGCAACTTGGGATCTGTTCCGCGCACCATGCCGACGATGTTCACCGACGGCGTCTCGAAGCGCTCGACGCTGAGATGGATCTGCATCGGCTGCCCGTCGGCGCGGTATGTGTCGAGCATGCCGCGATGCACGAGGAGCACCGGCGGCGGGGTTCCACCGCCGCGCCCACCGCGACCGGCGCCACGACCAGCCGCGGCGCGCACGAAGCGTGGAACGCCGCCAACGACGTCATACGTGCCCCGCATCTGGGTCTTCGCGATTCCGTCGAACGCGATCTCGGCGATGGAGTCGGCGACGATGACGATGGCGGCCGCACCGCGCGCGGAGAGGGCGTTCGCCATCGGCGTGACGGCTGCTCGAGTGTAGTTGACCTCGTAGGTGTTCGTGGTCGTGCGCACGCTCGCCGGCGGCGGCGCGACGAGCGTCGCCACGGCGATCTTCCCTTTGACGTCGACCGCGGAGTCGCGTCCGTCGCCGACGAACACCGTCGTGCCGGTCACGTTGGCCGCACCGTTGCCGGTCGGCGTGACGTCGCTCCACAACGTTTGCACGCGATCGTGAAACACGATCGAGCTCGAGACCGTGGAGATGCGCGTGCGGCGCATCATCCACCACTGGAAGTACGTGCCATCCTCGCCGTGGGGCGCGAGGCCGATCGTTCGCATCTCGTCGGCGACCCACATCGACGCGCGCATCTCGTCGACGGTTCCTGCCTCGCGCCCACGCATCGCGTCGCCGGCCATGATGTACATGTCGCGTTTGAGATCCGCCTCGCGGATCGCCGACATCGCGGCTGGCGGACGAACGGCGGAGGGCTTTGGCGTTTGCGCGGCAAGCGCCGATGCCGCAAGCACGAGGAGGATGGTTGTACGCATGATGACGGCTCGATGTGGGTCAGCGCGGTGAACATGCAGTGAGTCGTTGACGACGGCAACGACGTGCAAAAACGGGCCGTGTTCCCTCCGACGCGACTGGTCGCGCAGAGGGGCACACACCCGCCTCATCAGGCACGATTCCACTCAACAAAAAGCGGCACGGAGCAAAGCTCCGTGCCGCCCGCAGTTCCCGACGTTACCGCTAATTCGAAGGCTTGAGACGCCGACCCGGAATGCTGTACAAGAATCCCGTGTACTGCATCTCCTCCCACGTCTGATCGCCCCAATGCACGTCTTTGGTCGGATCGGGATTGTACTTGTTCGTGGGCGAATTGTCGTACCACGCCGTCGACGTGATCTTGCTGCCCGGGGCCATCTCGAGCGGCTTGTCGAACAGATAGTACGTCTGCCAGTTGAAGTCGTAGCGCGGCACGTCGAGGATGACCTCGGAGCTGCCATCGGGCTGCTCGAGCTTGTAGAGCCACTTGGTGCCGCGGAGATGCGTGTGCGGCATCAGCCCCCAGATCCTGATCGGCTGGCCGGCGCCGAGCTCCGATGGAATCGCGACGTCCTTCGCGCCCGCCGGAATGGTGAATTGCCCGTTGATGAATTGCGAGGCGAAGATCTCCTCGTCGGGCATCTCTTTCGCAAACTTGAATCCGACCATCGACCGGTCGTGCATCTCGTGGCCCTTGGCCGTGTAGTGCATCTGGAACGTCAGCACCGTGCCGGCGCGAATGCGGAGCGCCGTTCCCTTCGGGAATTCCATGACGTTCGTTCCCGGCGCCGTGCCGCCAATGAGCACGCCACCGCCGCCACGCGGCGGCCCGTGGATCGTATCGAGGCGGGGAGCATCGGGCGTCTTGCTCTGTTCCTGGTTGCGAATGAGCACTGGCTGTGGCGCGGGTGTGCCTGCTGGCCGCGGAGTCGGCGCCGGCGCGCCGGCGAGGCGGGGCGGTGCCGGCGCCTTGGCGAACACGAGCATGTGGTGTACGACTTCGCGCGCGCCCGGCTTGAACTCGATCGCCTGGACCCACTTGTCCTCGGTGAAGTTGGTCGGCACGGTGAAGTACTGATACTCGACGGTGCCGGACGCCGGAACCGTGAAGTCCTCCGGCATCGAGACGATCGTGTCGGGTGTGCCCATCGCCCACGTCGACGGATAGTCCGGCTTGGGCGGCTGGTTCTTCAGGTCGCCCGGCTTCGCTCCCGCGTCGATCCAGCGAAGAATGGTCTGCTTGTCCGCATCCGAGAGACGCCGATCGTTCCGGAACACGCCGCGCGGGCCCTCGGCATGCCACGGCGGCATCTGTCCGTTGGCGACCGCATCGCGCATGTCGTCGACGTTCACCTTTGCGCTATCGTAGTCGAGCAGCGAGAACGGCCCGAGTCCGCCGGGTCGATGGCACGTCGTGCAATTCTTGTAGAGAATCGGCGCCACGTCCTCCGCGAACGTCGGCTCGGCACCGCGGGCGGCGAGCGTCTTCGGTTGCCGCGCGACGGCGAGGCCGATCAGTGCTGCGCCGACTGCGGCGACCTGCATGACGCGAGTTCCCAGCGCGCGTCGGCGCGTGCTGCGATCGAATCGGTGTCGTGCTGTCATGGCAAGACCTCAGGGAGGTTTCGGGCGACCAACGTGGGTGCGCGCACCTCAGACTGAGGTCGGCGGCGCGCCGCAACGTGGCGATCTAAGGTAGGAAGAGCCGGCGCCGCCCGGCAAGCACGAGTGCGCCGACTGGAGCTTGGGCCGCCATTCGTCGCATGGGTACATTGGCTGGCTCGTGTCGCGTCGATTCAACCTTTGCTCGAGGAGATCCGCAGTGGCCGACACCGAATGGTGGCAGCGCGGTCCCATCGATGGCGTTCCCGGCGTACTGCAGCCCGTCGCCCATATTCTTTTTCAAGTTCGTGAAAGCGTCGGCGAGCTCGTCGATGGGTTGACCGAGTCGCAGTGGAACGCCCGTCCCGCCGGCGTTGCGTCGGCGGCGTTCCACGTTCAGCACATCGCCGGGGTCGTCGACCGGCTCTTCACGTACGCGCGTGGCGAAGGGCTGAACGAAGCGCAGTTCGCCGAACTGCGAAAAGAGAAGGAGCCGCTGACTGCCGTTCAGGTTCCAGCGGCGCTGGCCGCTCTGGACGCGCGCATCGACGCCGCCCTCGCACAGCTCCGCGCGACCGATCCCGCCACGCTTGGCGATTTCCGACGCGTTGGACGAGCCCGGCTTCCCTCGACCGTGATCGGCTGTCTCGTCCACGGCGCCGAGCATTCGATGCGCCACGTGGGGCAGTTGTCGGTGACCGTTCGAGTCGTACGAGCGAATGCGGTGTGACGTGGTTTATAGTTGACACCGACTAATTGATATCGTATATTCCATTTCAACCATTAGCGCACAGGCGGAGCATGGCGCCGAAGCGGAAGGTGGCGAACCCGCTCGCCCTTGCGGTCATGGCCGAGTTGCTCACTGGGCCGAAGCACCCCTACGAGATGGCCCGGGACTTCAAGGCGACCGGCAAGGACCGGCACATCAAGTTCAACCAGGGCTCGCTCTACATGGTCGTGGAGCAGCTGGTGAAGGCCGGGTTCATCACGGAACAGAAGACCGTGCGTGACTCGCAGCGGCCGGAGCGTACGGTGTACGCACTGGCGGCGACGGGTCGGCGCGAGCTCAATGACTGGATGCGGGAGTTGGTCGCCCGGCCACAGCGCGAGTACCCGAGCTTTCTCGTCGCGCTTTCGCTCCTCGCGATGCTCCCGCCCGGCGAGACCATCGAGCTGCTCGAGCAGCGCTTGACCGCGCTCGCCGAGCAGATCACCGAGATCCGCGAGACGGTGAAGATGGCGACGGATCAAGAGGTGCCGTGGGTGTTTCTGATCGAGGAAGACTATCGCCTCGCCGTGCTCAAAACGGAGCAGCGATTCGTGAAGGATCTCATCGAGTCGCTGGGCAAGGCCGACTACGTGCGCAAATGGAACGAATGGAACGACGCGCTGAAGCGAAAGAAGTGACGTCCAATGCAGCGGAGGCAAACAGCCATGATGAAAAGCAAAAAGGCCGTGATCATCGGAGGCGGCGTCGCCGGACCGGCGATTGCGCTCGCGCTCCAAAAAGCAGGCATCGAATCCACCGTGTACGAGGCGTATCCGACGCCCGCCGACGGCGTCGGCGGCTCACTGATGGTCGCCCCGAACGGATTGAACGCACTCGCACTGCTCGGCATCGACATGAGCGCGATCGGCCAACCGATCCAGCGTCAGGTGATGGCCGATGGCAGCGGCAAACCGTGGTTCGAGTTCGGCGGGCTACCGGGGCTGCCCGCGAGCAGGGTGATGTGGCGGTCGGAGCTCTGTCGCGCGATTCTCGATCGCGCGCTGGCGAGCGGCATCCGCGTCGAATTCGACAAGCGTCTCATTGGCGTGGATGAGGCGCCGGACGGTGTGACGGCGCGGTTCGCCGATGGAACGACGACGAGCGGCGACCTGTTGATCGGCGCGGACGGAATCCGTTCGCGCGTCCGTACGATCATCGATCCGTTCGCGCCAGACCCGAAGTACGTCGGGTTGATCGGACTCGGAGGGTACGCGGCCGAGACGGGAATGACGGCTCCGCCCGACACCATGTATTTCGTGCTCGGGAAGCGAGCGTTCCTTGGCTATTGGCAGCAACCAAACGGGGGCATCGCGTGGTTCAGCAACCTTCCGCGTGAGTCGCCGCTGACGTATGCCGAGGCGCGCGACATCCCGGCGGATCGGTGGCTCGAGCAGGTGCGCGATGTCCACGCCGAAGACATCCCCGCGCGCGATCTGGTCGCGAGCACGAGCGCGGATCAACTCTTCGTGCTGGGAGCGATGGAGATTCAACCGCGCGTTGCGCACTGGCACCGCGGCAGAATCGTGCTCGTCGGCGACGCGGCGCACGCGCCGTCATCGAGCTCGGGGCAGGGTGCGTCGCTGGCGCTCGAGAGCGCGATCGAGCTCGCCCGGTGCCTTCGCGATGTGCCAGACCTCGCCGCGGCATTCGCGGTGTACGAACGGCTCCGAAGGCCGAGAGTCGAGCGGATCGCCGCTGACGCCGAAAGGACCAACAACCGAAAGGCGGCGGGGCCCATCGGTAAAGCGATTACCAATTTACTGATGCCGATCGCGACGAAGACGTTCCTCAAGCCCGAGAAGCTTTTCGGGTGGACGCACGGCTATCGAATCGACTGGGACCAGGTCGTCGCCGCGTAGCCGTGCGTGGCCGTCTGTGTCGGGCTTGTCCGGGATCTGCAGTGCGAACTGCAGATCCCTCGCGGCGCTCGGGATGACGACGAAATCAGCGGCAGACGATCTTCGGGTCGGCGCCATCGACTTCGCACGTCATCGGAGCGAAGCGGCCGCGCAAGCGGACGTGGTACGCCGCGCCGTTCGCGAACACGGAGTCGACCACGGCGGCGTCGCGCCATCGCCCCTCGAGAAAGCGCCGAGCCATGGCCGTTGTTCTCGTGCTGTCGGCCGGTCCGTCACGGTTCGTCGCGCCGGCATTCGTCATCATGAAACCGTCGAGCGCGCGGCGGAGCGTGTTCTCCTGCATCTCCGGCGTCACGATCACGTTCGGCCCCGCCGACATCGACTGTGGAGCGACGAAGGTTCCGGCGATGCCATGCGACGCGCCGTCGAGTGCCCCCTGGAGGCGAATACGTCCGCGAATCGTCGAATCGGCGCCGCCGTCCACCGGCATCTCGATGAACACCGAATCCGCGTTCGACCCGCCGAGCGCGTAGTTGTGTCGCGCCCCCGACTCGGTGGTATGGATGTCCGCGCGAAACGTGCGCGGGTCGTGATGCGACGCGCCCGCCGACGGACGCATCACGTGATAGATGCCGGGCCCCGGTGGCGTCGCATCGAGCGCGCGAAGCACGACCATGGTCGACTCTTGCGTCCGCAGTGCGATGCGGATCGTCACCTTTCGCCTGAGGTCCAGTGAATCGAGCTCGAAGCCCCACTCAGCGGTGCCGTCGGCGTGCGTGGGCGTCATCCGGTTCTTGGCCGTCTCGCCTGTGAAGCTTCCTCCGGTCGGCATCGGCTGTACGATCGTCGCCGCGGCCGGCGTCGTCGTATCGTCGACGACGAGGGCTGGACGAGTCTCGCGCTTCTTCCCACAGGCGGCGACGCCAAATAGGGCGAAGGCGGACAATCGATGGATCCGGAACCGCATGCCGTGCCTCGGGGACGCTGGTTTCCATAGGACGATCAGCGCCCGACCAGGCGCAACATTCTTTTCTAGCGGTTGCCGTACTCTTTTGGCGGCACTGACCGTAAGTAGGCGTACACCGCCTTCAATTCCACATCGGTCATCGACTTCGTCAGACGCGACGGCATGAGTGAGTCGATCGCCGATCCGTCGGGACGCCTGGCTTCTCGCAACACACGGATGAAGTCTGCCTCGGAATACCGCCCGATGCCCGCCGGCGTGATGTTCGCATTTCACGAATGCGCATTTGTCACCTCGCGTTATCCCGAACGTCCAGTCCGTCATCCTGAGCGAAGCGAAGGATCTGCCGTCTCATACCGGAAAGCAGATCCTTCGCTGCGCTCAGGATGACAACTGGAGTGCTCGGGATGACATCAGTTGTGTTGAACCAGACCATCCAGCGCGATGCGATACTCCTTCGCCGCGCCGTCCCACTGAATCGTGTACTGCGTGGGGTAGTAGCCCGGGTGCTCGTAGCTCGCGGGAAGCTTGATCGGCGACACGATGAGGTTCCCCGGCGCCGTTTTCACCGACTCGACGTGCACCTTCGTGATCATCGGCTCGAAGAAGATCATGTGGCCGTCGTACGGACCCGTACAGGAACGTCCGCGTGAAGATCTTGTTGTTCGGCGGCGGCGCGAGCTCGGGCGAGGTGGGATCGGCCCAGTGCGCGCCCATCATCGGCACGCCCCCCGGCAGCTTGATGTTGCCCGCGGGGCGATACGCCTCGGCCGGCAGCTTGTCGAGCTTCGCCGCGAACTCCGGATCGCTCGGCAGAATCGCCATCTGCGCGGCCTCGCTCACCGTGTAGAAATGGAAATCGAAATGCGGCAGTGTATAGACCATGGCCGGCTCGTGGCCCATCGGGTTCCAATCGACCATCGCGTGGTCGAAGCCGGTCGTCTTCGCCTCCGGGGGCAGAGCGAGAATGAGGTTCGCCGCCGACATGCCGCCGCCGGGGAGCGGCGTCTGGGGAAGGGCATTCAGCGCGCCCTCGCTGAGGGCAACGCCGAGCGAGACGGGCTTGCCGGTGCCGTCGAGGGAGACGTAGACGCGCGCGGTTCCCTGGCCGAGCGACTGCGATGGGCCGTAGACGACCTTGCCCCGTGGCTCGGTGGTGCTCGAGCAGGCAACAGCGGTGGCGACCGCCACCACCGCGGCAGCAACGCCGGGGGTGATCAGACCGCGCAAACGAGAACGAGAGAAAGAGGGTTGCAACATAGGACGTACTCCCATGGGGCTCGCGTGAGTGGTTCGAGACAGGCCGCGCTCGAAGCGCGGTCGAGTGGCGCAAAGGCTACGAGCGCCCGATTACGGCCGGCTTAGTCGCCCTCGAAGTCGTGTGCTGTAAGCACCCCGTAAGTGCTCGGCCGCATTCTTCCGCCCATGGAAACCACATTTGAAGGCGTCGCTTCGGCGGCCAGATTGGTCGGCGGTTGGTCGGAAGTCCGCGCCGGCGACCATGTGACTCGATACATGCGCTTCGGCACGGGAACCGGAGCGCCGGTCATCATTCTCACTCCCGCGACTCCGGACGCGAACATCTGGCCCGAGCTCTTCGATGCGCTCTCGGCCGGCCGCCGGATCTATATACCCGACCTCCCGGATGCCGATTGGTGTTTCGCTCCGCGGCTTGCCGCGTTCCTCGATGGCCTCGGCCTTTCGTCCGTGACGCTCGTGGCACCCGCGAGCTTCTGCGTGCCGGCCCTGGAGTTCGCGCTGCTCGAGCCGGATCGCCTGCAACGGCTGGTGCTGGTGCCGCGCGGCGTTGCTGAAGAGACGGGACTTACCGGAACGCTCTCGACGACGACACCAAGTCGAGAGATATCCGTACTGCTGGTACGGCGGGAAGCATCGGCCGCCGATGCCGTGGAGATGGTCAATGAGTTTGTTGCCGGGGTCTGAGCCGCGGCGTATCGTTGCCTTGGGCCCACCCACCCGGGACGCGTAATGAGTACAGCTGTATTGACGCCGCCGATCGCGACGCAGCCGCCGGCGCCGGCACCGCTGCCCGTGCATCTGACACGGTTCATCGGCCGCACGACCGAGCTGCAGGAAATCTCGCGGATGCTCGCCGGCACCCGGCTGCTCACGCTCACGGGCGCCGGCGGCAGCGGCAAGACGAGGCTCGCCCGCGAGGCGGCCGCGGTCGCCAGCCCCGACTTCACGAACGTCGGCTGGACCGATCTCGCGCCGATCACCGACGCCACGCTGGTGCCCCAGCAGGTCGCGACGGCGCTTCGACTTCCCGATCGTGCCGTCGCGTCGGCGATCGAGTCGCTCACCGCGTCGATCAGCGACGAGCCGACGCTCCTGGTCCTCGACAACTGCGAGCATCTGATCGACGCGTGCGCGACGCTCGCCGAGCGTCTGCTTCGCGAATGTCCGCGTCTCACCATTCTCGCGACGAGCCGCGAAGCACTCGGCATCCCGAGCGAGACGGCGTGGCTCGTGCCGCCGCTCGGCAGCGGCGACGCCGTGCAGCTGTTCATCGAACGCGCGCAGGCGGCGTTGCCGTCGTTCACCAGCTGCGGTGCGCTCGAGTCGACGCTCAACGACATCTGCCGCCGGCTCGACGGCATCCCGCTCGCGATCGAGCTTGCCGCCGCGCGCGTGCGCGTGCTGTCGCCCGAGCAGATCGCCGGCCGGCTCGACGACGCCTTCCGTCTGCTCACGAGCGGGAGCCGCACGGCGTTGCCGCGACATCGCACGCTGCGCGGCACGATGGACTGGAGCTACGGGCTCCTCGACGACCGCGAGCAGCGACTGTTGCGCCGCCTCGCCGTGTTCGCGGGCAGCTTCTCGCTCGAGGCCGCGGAGGCCGTGTGCGCCGGAGCGCCGCTCGAGGTCGAAGACATTCTCGACGGCGTCGCCGCGTTGGTCGACAAGTCGCTCGTCGTCATGGAGGCGGGCGACGGCGTGGCGCGGTATCATCTGCTCGAGACCGTGCGGCAATACGGCGTCGAGCACCTCAGCCAGTCGTCGGAGTTGAGTGAGTTCCGCGATCGTCACGGCGAGTACTTCCTCCAGCTTGCCGAACGGATGACGCCGCATCTGATCGGCGGGGAGCACGAGCCGGGGCTGCTCGAGCGTCTCGGCCCGGACCACGACAATCTGCGCTGCGCTTCGATGTGGGCGCTTCGCGATCCGAGCCGCGTGCGGGAGGCGCTGCGCTTCGCCGACGCGCTGTTCTGGTTCTGGTACAGCATGAGCTACTGGCTCAAGTCGGGGCAGTTTCGCGAAGGCCGCCAGTACGTCGATGCGGTGCTCGCGGCATCAGAGAATTGTGAACCGCTGCTTCGGGCGCGCGCGCTGCTCACGTCGGGGCTGATCGGCCTTTCGCAGGGCGAGAACGACCGTGCCCGCGAGGCGCTCGCCGCGAGCTACGCCATCGTGGAGGACTACGGCGACAACCCATTGCGGGCGTATGTGCTGTCGAAGCTGGGCGCCGCCTACCTCATGCTCGGCGATCTGGCAAACGCGCGGCAATGCAGCGACCGGGCGCAGGAGCTGTCGAAGACGTTCAAGCCCCAGATGATCCACGCGTTCGTGATGTACTGGCGCGGCCTCACCGCGAGTGTGCAAGGCGACTACGCGCTCGCGCGCGAGATGTACCAGTACAACATCGAGCTCGCGCAGGTCCTCTCGCATCGCACCATTTTCGCGCACTCCGCCTCCTCGCTCGGCCAGCTCTTGCTGCGAGAAGGCAATCAGGCGGACGCCTTCAACCGCTTCAGCGACGCGCTCCAGATTCACATCGACATCGCCGATGCGTGGGGCCTCGCCAACGATCTGGACGGCATGGCGACGCTGGCGATCAAGCGCGGACGCATCATCGACGGCGTTCGCCTGATTGGCGCGGTCGACAACCTGCGCGAGCGCATGGCGATCGCGATGCCCGCGACGGAGCAGCCGCAGCGCGACGAGATCGTCGCGATCGGACGCCGCGAGCTCGCCGACGCATACGTGGTCGTCCACGAGGAGGGCAAGCGCCTCCAGATGGAACAGGTCGTGAAGCTCGCGAACGACGCCGGCGGCACGCGGACGGAAGAGTATCGCGTTCAGGTCTTCAACCAGGCCACGCCGCTGGCCGGCATCGGCACGGGCGAAGTCGACGCGCCGGTCAAGGCCACGATGCGTGTGCTCGGCCTCGGCCCGCTTCAGGTATTCGTCAACGACGAGCTGGTCGACGGAACGGCGTGGGGGTCGGCGCGCCCGCGCGAGCTGCTGCTGTATCTGTTGATGCACCCGGATGGGCGAACGAAGGAGCAGGTCGGCCTCGTGTTCTGGCCCGAGGCGTCGAGCGCGCAGCTGCGCAACAACTTCCACGTCACGCTGCACCGGCTTCGCAAAGCGCTCAGAAATCCGGAATGGATCACGGTCGCGAGCGACCGCTATCGCGTCGATTCGGCGATCCTATCCGACTTCGACGTGGCGACGTTCGAACGCGATGTGGCCATGGCGCGCCGGGCCCTGAAACGCCAAGAGAATGGCGCCATGGCGTCGCTCGAGCGGGCGCTCTCGCTCTACCGCGGCGATTTCCTCGACGGCGAGCCCGCGGGCGACTGGCACTTCGAGCATCGCGACCGTCTGCAGCGGATATTCGTGGACGGCTTGATGGAGCTGGGCTTGCACCTTTCCTCCGAGGAGCGGCACGCCAAGGCCGCAGACGTCTATCGTCGCGTCCTCGCGCGCGACGATCTGCACGAAGACGCCGCGCTGGCGCTGATGCAGTCCCTTGCCCTACTCGGCGAACGCGCGCAAGCCATCCGTTTCTATCAGCGGTTCGCCGACAAGATGCGGCGTGAGCTCGAGGCGGAGCCGGGCGACTCGCTCGTGGAGCTATACGAAGAGTTGAAAGAGGGATCTGTGTCGCCGTAAGCACCACTCTCCACCCGTAAGCGGAGGCGCCATCATTTCGTAAGCAGTGGCTCGTACGTTCCCGTCGCGGTTCATGAGCATTCACACCACCCACGGGAACTCACCAATGCTTCGCTCTCGTCTCGCCGCCTTCGCGACTCTGTTTTCGTTCGTCGCCTTCGCGGCTCTGCTTTCACTCGCCGCCGCGTGCGGCAGTGACTCCGTTTCGCCGAGCTCCACCACCCCGCCACCAACGACCACCCCTCCGGCGATCAGCTCGATCGACGTGAGCCCCGCGACGGCCGATCTCGCGATCGGCGGCACGAAGGCGCTCGTCGCGACGGCCCGGAGCGCGGCCGGCGCCGTGCTGACTGGACGTACGCTGACCTGGACGACGTCCGCCGCCGCGGTGGCGGCCGTCGACGCGAACGGCGTCGTGACCGCCGTCGCCGCTGGAACCGCGACGATCACCGTGAGCGGCGAGGGTAAGTCCGCGACGGCCGCGATCACGGTCAAGGCGCCGGTCATTCCGGTCGCCACGGTCACGGTCGGGCCGTCGCTGGACACGCTCGAGGCGTATGATCCGCGCACGATGGCCGCGGTGCTTCGTGATTCGCTGCACAACGTGCTCACGGGCCGCGTCGTGCGATGGACGAGCTCCAATCCGGCGGTAGCGACGATCGACTCGGTGAGCGGCGCCTTGCTGGGGCTCGATCGCGGCACGGTCACGATCACCGCGACCAGCGAGACGAAGTCGGGCACCGCGTCGCGCGTCATCGTGATCAGGTACCGCTCGGTGGCCGCGGGCTCGATGCATGTGTGCGACATCGCCAGCGGCGGGTTCGTGTGGTGTTGGGGCTTGAACGGCAACGAAGGCCGCATCGGCGATGCGACGCTCGGCGTCAACGCGATGAGCAGCGTGCCGAGGCTCGTGCCGAACACCGGCTACACGGCGCTCCGCTTCACGCAGTTGAGCAGCTACGGCACCCACACGTGCGGCGTGACGACGACCAGTCGCGCGTACTGCTGGGGCAGCAACAGCTGGGGGACCCTTGGCGATGGATCGAGCTCGAGCCAGTCGAACGTGCCGGTGTTGGTCGCCGGCGGTTTGAATTTCCGTCAGGTGAGCACCGGCGCCGACCACTCGTGCGGCGTCACCACCGACGACCGCGCGTTCTGCTGGGGGCACAACGACGGCAGGGAGTTCGCGAGTGCGACGCCGGCGATGTCGACGACGCCGGTCGCCGTCGCGCCGAACATGAATTTCGCGTCGATCAGCGCCGGCATGGCGTACAGCTGCGGCGTGACGACGAGCGGAGCCGGCTACTGCTGGGGCTCGAACGGCCTCGGCCAGACCGGCGACGGTCAGAAGATCTCATACGGAAACACGTATCAGATCACGCCCGTCGCGGTGGCGACGTCGTCGCAGTTCCGGAGCATCGACGCCTCGCACAGCTTCACCTGCGGCCTCACGACCGCGAACCAGGTGCTCTGCTGGGGCAGCAATGGCGGCAAGTTGGGCAACGGGAACACGACTGACGCGTCGACGCCCGTGATCGCAGGCAACGGTATCTCGTTCAGTAGTGTCTCAGCAGGAAACACGCACAGCTGCGCTGTCGCGTCCGACGCCGCGCTCTGGTGCTGGGGCGCGAATGGCAACGGTCAGTTGGGCGTGGCGGCGCCGGCGGTCGCGACGTCTCCGGTGCGCGCGGCGGGTTCACTGCTCATCTCCGAAGTCTCCGCGTCGGGCGTATCGACGGGATTCGGCGCGCACACCTGCACGATCTCGTCGGACCGTCTCACGACGTACTGCTTTGGCCGCAACGAGACGGGTCAGCTGGGCAACGGCACGACGAGCATTCCGACGGCGGTGAACTCGACGCCGACGATTGTTGTGGGGCAGAAGCCGCTCCCCTGAACGCGGCACGCAGTCATAGATGAAGTCTCAACGAGGGCCGACACCGATGTGTCGGCCCTCGTTGCACGCACGTCGCAGGGATCGCGGGTCTCAGGCTCGTGCCGCTTTCGGCAGCCGTTCCTTCGCGATCTTCACGAGCACGGTGTACTCCGGATCCACCAGCTGGATGATCGGCGCGCGAGCGTTCTGCGATACGAACTGATACGCGTCGAGCTCGGAGAGGCCGGTCGTCTTCTCGACCCAGCCGACCATCGCCTTGAACGCGACGCGCGCCGCATCCTCGAGCGGCCGTCCCGATCCCACGAACATGATCTCGTCCGCGTTCTCGATGCGCGGCACGGGCGTGGGTGATTTCTTGAGCAATTGTACATACACCTCGACGTCCATCGCGCCTTCGATCGCCGCGCCCATGATCTCGCCGTCGCCCATGGCGTAGTGCCCGTCGCCGAACGACAGCAGCGCGCCGGGCACGTTGACGCCGAGGAAGACCGTGTTCCCCGCGCGCACCTCGGGGCAGTCCATGTTGCCGCCGAAGGTGCCAGGCACGATCGTGGACCGCGCTTCGCCGCTCGCCGGCGCCACGCCGAGGCAGCCCAGAAAGGGCGCGAGCGGAACGTCCCACGCGTGCTTGCCGTCGCGCGTCGTCGTGCGAGCCACGCCGCGCGCGGCATCGATGTCGTACCGCCACGTGGTCTCGGGAAAATCGGGGCCGAGCATCGCCGTCTGATCTGTGCCGACGAGCGCGCCAAACCCTGGTCCGAACGACGACACGCCGAAGCCGCGCGCGGGCGCGAGCTTGAGAAGGTGGACGGCGACGGTGTCGCCCGGCTCCGCTCCTTCGATGAAGAAGGGTCCGGTCTGCGGATTGTCGTGCCCCGCCGGCATCACCTTCGACGGCAGATCGGCGGCGGTCTTCACCGTTCCGTCGAAGCAGTCCTCGGTCCACGAGACGATGTGCGTCCCTGGCTTGATGCGTTGCCGGGGCGTCGCACCGCCGAACGTGTAGACGAGCTCCTCGTGCTTCGGTGTCCACTGGAGCACCGCGGCGTCGGCTGGGATGCGCGAGAGCAGCGGACGTGGCGCCGCGCCGGCGGCTGCCGTCGAAGCGCCGGACTGGGCGACCGGCGCCGCTGCATTCGGGGTGGCTGCGCTCGCGCTGTCGGCGGACGAACCGGCGGCGCGACAGGCGCCGAGGACGCCGGCGACGCCGATTGGCGCGTGAACGAGGAATTGGCGACGTGTGGTCATCGGGACACCTGGAGGCCGCGGGAGAAGAGATTCTAGCACACGGCGACTGCTCCTGTCATCCTGACGCGATCGCAACGAACGGAGGATCCGGACGGTACATTCCCGCCGGTACATCGATTTCCTCTCGAGGCGGGCGTGCCATTCGGATCAGCCGAGAAAGCCGACCTCATAGCATTTCTCGAAAGCCTGACCGACACCGCGTTCCTTCACAATCCGGCGCTTTCGAACCCCTGGAAGTAGTTCGGGGCGCCGCGCAGATCCATCACCTCACCGGTCACGTACCGAGCGTCGTCCGACAGAAGAAAGCGCGCCGCGTTCGTCGCGGCTTCATGCGTGGCGAGATCGGCGGGCATGATCAGCACGTTGCACGCGATTCCGCGGCGACCGTATTCGGTCGCGATCGCCCTGCACAGCGACACGAGCCCCGCGGCGAGCGCGGCCTGGATGGTGCTCAGCTCAATCGCGCACGAGAGTATCACCAGCGCCCGACCACCCTCGCCCGCGGCAACGAATTCGCCCACCGCGCGACGCAGCGTGAGGAACGAGGCGCGTAGGCTGCGGGTCAGTCCCGGCTCCCAACTCTCGGGGCACCCGTCGTCGAGTGATTCGTGGCACGGACCGAGATCGGCGAGCACGACCAAACCGTTCACCTGTTCGAGGCGATCGAGTGCCTCGTCGAACGCGGCGTCGACGCTCTCCTCCTGCTCGAGATCGTCGAGCGAGCCAAGACACACAACTCGCCAGCCCGTGCTCGACAGCTCATTGGCCAGCGCTTCCTCGAACGCGCCTCCGGTCGCGCCGGCGAGCACGACGCGTCCGGGCTCAGTGCACGCTGCGATCATGCCACCGCCACTGCGCCGGCGACCGCGTCGCGAAATTCGGCGCACGTCGCCGTGGGAAGCTGACGGCGCACGCACCGGAGCAGGACGTCGCCCGGCCCACACTGAACGAACGATGTAATCCCGAGCGTGTGCGCCGCGCCGACGCTCTCCTCGAACAAGACTGGCGACGTGAGCTGTCGGAGAATGGATTCCCGCACCGCGGCGGCGTCGGCAAGTGGCTGCGCCGTCACGTTGTCGATGACTGGAATGCGGGGATCGGCGACCGGACAGCGCGCCAGCACTCGCGCGAGCGATTCGGCGGCTGGTGCGAGCAGTGCCGAGTGAGTAGCCACCGACACGGCAAGAAGAACGACGCCCATGCCTTCCGCCTCGAGTCGCTCGGCGACGGCGTCGACCGCAGGCCGCATTCCCGAGATGACGGTTTGGTCCGGCGCGTTGTGACAAGCGACGCCGACGACACCGATTGACCGCGCCGCGCGACACGCCTCATAGACGGCGGCCCGCCCGTGACCGAGAATCGCCGCCATCGCGCCTCCCTCGGGAGGCATCGCGGCGACCATGAGCCTCGCGCGTTCCCGGACGAGATCGAGTGTCGAGTCGAAGTCGAGCGCGCCGCTCACTACAAGCGCGGCGAACTGGCCGACGCTGTGGCCGATCAGCACGCGTGGCTCGATGCCGCGCCGGCCCAGCTGCCACGCGTGCAGCACGCCGAGCGTGACGAGCGCGGGCTGGGCGACGCTGGTGTCGAGTAACGCGTCGCTCGCTCCCGTGCGCATGACCGACGAGAGCTCGAAGCCGAGACGACGGTCGGCGCAGGCCAGAAGCTCCCGCACTTCGGGTGCGGCCCACAATCCTTCGTCGAGCATTCCGGCGGTCTGGCTGCCCTGTCCGGCGAAAAGGAATGCGACGTCGGAGCCGCTCACGGCGCTCGCCCCACCACGAGACATGTGCTGAGTCCACCAAAGCCAAACGAATTCGAGATCGCGACGTCGACCGGTCGCGATCGAGCTTCATTGGGGACGAAATCGAGGTCGAGCGCGGGATCTTTTTCTTCTTGATTGATCGTCGGGTGAAGGACGCCCTCCTCGAGCTGGAGCACGGTGGCCACCAGCTCGACGATCCCCGCCGCGCTCAGGCAATGGCCGGTGATCGATTTGGTCGAGTTGATCGCGAGGCGGTATGCGTGTGAGCCGAACACCTCCTTGATCGACTCGACCTCGACGGCGTCGCCCAGCGGTGTCGAGGCGGCATGAGCGTTCACATATCCGACCCGCTCTGGCGCGACGCGTGCACTGTCGAGCGCGGCTCGCATCGCGCGCACCTGCCCGGCGACCCGCGGCTTGGGAAGGCGCGACGCATCCGAGGCGGCGGCGCCGCCGAGCAGTCGTCCGCGGACGCGCGCGCCGCGTGCGCGGGCGTGCCTCTCCGTCTCGAGCACCACCGCCGCCCCGGCGTGGCTCGGCACGAAGCCTTCGCGCCGAGCGTCGAACGGACGGCTGGCCCGCGTCGGGTCGTCGTTGAACGAACGATACGAGATGGCGTCGAGCAACGCCCATGCATGGAGCGTGACGGGATCGACGTCGCCGAGCGCGCCGGTGACGACGACGGCGTCGGCTCGCCCCAAGTGCAGAAGGTCGAGCGCAGTGAGGACGGCGGCGTTGCCGCTGGCGCAGGCGTTGCCGACCAACAGGCTCGGCCCGCCGAGCCGGAGAATCTCACAGACGACGGCGACGACGTCCGTGTCGAGCGCCAGCACGCCGTAGAGCGGATCGATGAACTCCGGCTCCTCGCGGAACGCGAGGTGGTTCGTGTACGAGAACCCGGCGACGATGTTGTTGCCGCCGACCACGTGGCCCACGCGTTCGAGATTGACCGATCCGCCGTGAAGATTGGCATCGGTCGCCGCCTGGCACGCGGCGGTGGCCGTCACACGGCCGGAGAGCGTGCCCGCGCGAAGCGTGCGTCGCGCGCGGGCGGAGACGTCGACGGGATAGTCGCCTCCCAACCGATCGAGATGTGCGCATAGGTCGAAGTGATTCATGTCGCCCAGCAGCATCGAGTACTCTTGATCGCCGACGCCCGTGCGCCGCGTGATCGCCGATCGGCCGGCGACGAGCGCATCGAAGAACTCGGCCGGCGTCTCTCCGATCGGAGAGACGATTCCGAGGCCGGTGATGACGACTGCACTGTCGTCGGTCATGGATGACAGTCTCCTCAGAGATTAATGCGAGCTTTCGGCGCACGATCCGCCGATGGCGACAGCCAGCAGGTACGCGTGATCCGGGCCGGCCACGGCGCGCATGCGCACTCGCAGTGAGGCCGGCCGGGTGCCGTCATCGCGCGAGACGACGGCGGCGCGACCGTGCGTCGGATCGAACATCGTCAATGCCACCGCTGCCGGTCCGCGGTCCGGTGAAAGGCGCAGTGCCTTCCAGGCGGCCTCTTTTGCCACCCAGGCGAACAGACCAGCGTGCAATGCGCTGCCGCCCGCGTCTCGAACGAGTCGCCGCTCGCGTCGCGAAAACGCGTAGCGGCTCTGCCCGACATCCGTGCGGCGCACGCGTTCAATGTCGATGCCGACGTGCCGCGTCCGAGTCGTACGGTTTCGCCACGCGCAGGCAGCGCCGACCCGTCCGGAATGCGCGATCGCGATACGCGTGTCTCGCTCGGTCGAATGCACGACAGGCTCGCCGTGGCGTCCCGGCGCGATCCAGATGCCGGCGTCGGAAACGCCAAGGCGATCGAGCGCGGTGTGCGCCGCGAGACGGCCGATCGCGAAATGACGCCGGCGATTTCCCTGATAGGCGTTGGCCGCGATGCGCTCGTTCTCGTCCAGTCGAGACTCGAGCTCATCGAGCGTGCGTCCACGATCGGCGAACAACGCCAGCGCGAGTCTCACACCGGCACCGCGACGACTTCGGGTGCTTTCTCGAGCAGGTCGAGCAGGTCGCCCAGGTTCTTTGCCTGTGCGAGGTCGGTCCGCTTCACCTTGCGACGGCACTGCTTCATCGTCCGCGAGACGACCTCGACCATTTCGAGCGAGTCCGCGCCGAAGTCGCGCATCGCATGCTGCTCCGTGATCTCCTTGTTGCGCGCGCCTTCGATGATGACCTGCATGTTCGTCTTGATCACGTCGAAAATCTCATCTCTCGTCACGGGCGGATCCTCGGGTTGGATGGGTCAGGTGGCAGGGACGTAGGCGGACAGCGCGGCGGCCGAGCAGATCTCGCCGTTCTGCAAACATTGTCCGACGACGGAGTAGAACAGCCCGTCATCGATGCCCGTCGCGACGATCTCGACCGGAGCGCCTGGCACGATCGGACGAACGAATCGCGCGCCGAGGATGTGCGTGGCCGCCACCTCGGTGAGCGGCTCGGAGCGAGTGGCCGCGCAGAGAATGCATCCCGCTTGCGCGATGGCCTCGACCTGGAGAACGCCCGGCCACACCGGGCGGCCGGGAAAGTGTCCACGTAGAACGTCCGCGGCGTTCTCGAGGTCGTACGCGGCGACGATCGTGCCGCTCACGCAGTCCAATGCATCCACGCGATCGACGAGCAGAAACGTGCCGCGGTGCGGCAGCCAACGCTCGATCGCCGCGCGGTCGAGCAGCGGCTCGCCGGCGAGAAGAGACGAGGACGCAAGCCTCGCGCGACACGCCTCGCGGAGAAACTCAGCGGCAGTCTCCGCATCGAGCGACTCGAGCCGCGTGGCCATCGCGACGGTTTCGGTCACGGCGTCCCCGCGGGGCTGAGCACTTCGGTTTCGGCATCGGACTGCCCGAGACTGCGGATCAGTGTCGCGGCGCCCAGCAGCGACCACCCCTCGTCCGCGACGATGACCTGTCCCGTGACGGCATCCATCAACCCGGAGCACAGTGCGACACAGACACCGGCAGCACGGCGTGGATCGACGATCAGCTTCGCGCTGCCCGTGGCCAATGCGTCGACCGTCGCGCTGCCGAGCACTGCGCGCGAGCTCGCGGTATCCATGAAGCCGGGACGCACGACGTTGACGCGAACGCCCTCTGGCTTGAGCCGCACCGCGAGATACCGAACGAGCGTTTCGAGCGTCGCCTTCGCGGCGCCCGCAAAATCATACCCGGGATGGCACACCTGGCCGCCATCGCTGCTCACGGCGATGACATAGCGAGGGCAATGCGGAAGGATCTCACGCGCGAGCTGCACGAGCTCGACGACCGGCCACGCCGAGTAACGGAGCGACAGCTCCAGCGCGCCGCGGCGCAGGGCGTCGAGCTCGTTCGTGATCTTCGCGAACGCGACGTTGCTGACGATGACGTCGAGCCGGCCGTAGCGCCGGCCGATCTCGGCGATCAGCGCGCGGTTGGCGTCTTCGTCGCTCACGTCGCACTCGACGACCCAGGGAATGGTGCCTGCCTCATTGCGGAACTCGTCCGCCAGCTCCTCTTCGTCGGCGCTGCCCCAACGATGCGTGAGCACGACCTGCGCGCCGCGCCGCGCGAACTCCAGACCAACCGCCTTGCCGAAGCCGCGTGTTCCGCCGGTGACCAGGACGATCTGGTTTGCGACGCTTTCGAGAATGTTCATTCGTCCTCCAGGCCAACCGGCGCGCCGTACGCGGCGGCGATCCGCGAGCGTATACGTTGTGTGCCGATCAGCTCGATTTGAGCGCCGCGTTCCTGTTCGGCCGCGGCGAGCACCGCGGCCCGACGGCGCGAGAGGATCAGCCGCTTGAGGGCGACCACAGTCTCGCGCGGCACGTCCGCGATCTCGTCGGCGATCTCCAGCGCCCGGGCACGCACGGCATCGCGGGGGAGAACGGCGTGCGCGAGCATGCCGCCCGCACGCGCCAGCTCGCGACCCTTCATGAGACGGCCGGTGAACAGCATTTCGCGCGCGAGGAATTCGCCGACTGCTTCCGCGAGGAGCACGCTGGCGCCCATCCCGGGTGTGAACCCGAGCGAGACGAAGTTGGCGCCATAGAGGCTCTCGTCGCCCAGCACGACGATGTCGCAGCAGAGTGCCATCGCGAGGCCGCCGCCGATCGCGTGTCCGGCCGCGACCGCGATGAGGGGAAGCTGAACGCTGAACAGGATGCGCGGAATCTCGGCCACCAACTCGGGCACGGCGTGCTGCGCGTCCGGCCCGACGAGGAGCTGCCGGCTTCCGCCAGCGGAGAAGTAGTTTGTTCCGCCCTCGAGCAGAATGACTCGAGTGCTCGGATCGTCCTGCACGGTGTCGAGCGCCCCTTTCAGCTCGTCGGGCGTCCAGTCGATGTGCGACTCGGCGTCCGTCGACACGGAGACCGAAGCGACGCCCGGCGCGACGGCGCGGCAGCGGGGCTTCGTCATGCCAGGCACTGGCGAAGGCCACCCGTGACCGCGATCGCGTGGCCATTGAGATGGCGAGACCGATCAGACGACAGAAAGAGCACGACGCTCGCGATCTCCTCGGCGGTGCCGGCGCGTCGCGCGGGACAGTATTCGAGCCAGTAGGCGCGCGACCGCGGACTCAGTCCGGACGCGAGCTCGGTCTCGACGAAGCCGGCGACTACCAGGTTGGCGCGGATCCCTTCCGAGCGGTGCTCGCGCGCGAATCCCTGCGTCATGCCGAGCAGTGCTCCCTTGGTCGCCGCGTAGCTCGCGTTGTTTGCGGCGCCATGTTGCGCGACGGATCCGACCGTGACGAGGACGGCCGGTCGCCGGTCGGTGCGCGCCGACCGCACGAGCTCGCGTGCGACGAGGAGGCAGCCGGTGAGATTCGTCGCGACGACGCGGTCCCACTCCGACACCGAATGTGAAACAAGAAGCTCGGCGGCGCTCGTGCCGGCGTTGTTCACCGCGATGTCGACTCGACCAAACGCGTTCCGCGCGGTTTGGAAGAGTCGGTCGACGTCCGCTTCGCGCGATACATCCGCCTGCGTCGTGATGACGCGCCCAGGCCCGGCGATCGCCGCCGCCTCGGCCTCGATCTCTGGTCCGCCGCGCTCGACGTGCCGCGCGCAGCAGACCACACGCGCTCCACGTCGCGCCGCCTCCAACGCGATCGCGCGTCCGATGCCGCGCGTGCCGCCCGTGACGACGGCGACGCGCCCCTCGAGATCGTTCTCTCTCGCGAGCGCGTTCATGATGTCGCCGGAACCGCCCATGGAGCATCACCGGCCAACAGCCGAGCAAGGCGCGCGCGCGTCTCGCTGGTGGCGCCGAGCTTCAACACCTCGAGCTTGGCCGCGGCCGCGTAGCCGGCCCCGCACGCGGTGGCGTCGGCCACGAGGCGTTTGACCGCGGTCACCGATCGCGCGTCCATTCGCGCGAGACGCGCGGCGTATCGAGCGGTCGCCGCCTCGAGGTCGTCGACGACTTCATCGACCAGGCCCATTCGCAGCGCAGTGTCCGCGCTCAGCGTGGGACCGCCCATGGCGATCAGCCTCGCTCGCGCGACGCCGACGCGGGCCGCGACGCCGACGAATGCAAAAACTGGAATGAGACCGATCAACGCCTCAGGCAGGCCGAAGGTCGCGCGGGGCGTGGCGAGCACCACGTCGGCGCCGGCGGCGACGCCGAGCCCGCCCCCGAGGGCGGGTCCGTCGACGAGCGCGAACACTGGCCGAGCACAGTGTCCAATCGCGCTCATGAGCTCCGCGTACTGCTCGACGGCAAGCCGCAGTGTTTCGTCGGGCGCGCTTTCCAGCAGCGGCGCAATGGCGTCGAGCGGCAGGCCCTGACAGAACGCACCGCCATCGCCTTCGATCGTGACGATCCCGGGCGGCTCCGCGTGCCTGAGCTGCGAAACGACCCGCGACACCACATCGGGACTCAGCTGCGGCTGTCCGTTTGCGTCGCGGAGAACGAGGCGAATGCGATCAGGTTCGAACATAGTGCCGGAAGTAGCCGTCGACGTGATCGAGAATCAGGCGGTCGCGCGTGTGGTACGCCTCGTCATATCGCCACGCGGTTGCCATTCGATCGGGCACATACGCGTCCGCCGTGATGCTGCCGTAGATGCCGGCCGCCGCGGCGTCGAGCTCTGCGACGGACACTTCGTGGCGTGCATCGAGCTCCGCTCCGACCAACCGCTTCGCCATCACAGCAACGGCGCTTGGAGCGACCGTGCCGCTGAGCACCTCGGCGGACGCGCCGGAGCCGTACGAGAACATTCCGATCCGCGCGCCGATGTCGTTTTGCCGCAGTCCGGCGAGGATGCCGATCAACGACAGAAACACGCAGCCGGAGTACGTGTTGCCGACGAGTCGCGTGTACGCGAGCGACGGCGCGACCATGCGCTCGAAGCTCGCATCGATCTCGGCATCCGTCGCGTTCGGGCGATCGCCTTGGACGAGCGCGCGGTGTGCTTGACGAACGAGCCACACGAGTGGTGTGTGAAACGCCATGTAGCGAAAGTGTTCCTCGAAGCGCACGGGGCCCACTTGGCGGCGATACTGGTCCCAGGCGAGATCGAGCATGTCGAGGTATGCGGACACCGATCGCAGCGGGTCGCCGGCTTCCTGCAGCGGCCGAGGTCTCCGGAGATCGCGCACGTCGTCCGACGCGCAGCCCTCGACGAAGTCGAGCTCGAGGATTTGCGGGTTGCGCGAAACGACGAGCGCGGTCGCGCCTTCGCCGGATGTCATCTCCGCTGGATGATGCGGGCGCCGCCCAGCCAAGTCGGACGTGACGACGAGCGCCCGGCGTCCGCCGCCAATTCCGGAACGAACCCACGCCGCGGCGAGTTGGAGTGCGGACACGCCCGCGTAGCATGCGTTCTTCAGCTCGACGTGACGGCAGGCGGTGGGAAGACCCAACCCCTGATGAATGTGCGTGCTGATCGGAATTCCGTAGTCGAGCGCCGTCTCGGTCCCGACGAGCAAGAGGCCGAACGAATCGGCGCCGGATGCCTGCACGAGTGGATCGGCGGCGTTCACGGCCAACGTGACCGGATCCTCGAACGGAGGAACGACCGACCGGCGCACGAACTGCGCGTGTTCGCGTTCTCGCTCGGTGAGACCGCGGTCACGGGCGATCGCGTCGTAGCTGATCGTCAGCGGTCCGGCGTAGAGATTGATGTCGTCGATCCCGACGGCGTCGGTCATGTCGCGGCCTCTCAGCGCGCCCTCTCGTTTGCTGCGGAATCCGCGCGTTCACGCGGTTCGTCAGAGAAAGACGCAGGGCACCGCGCGCGATTCTCAGTGCGCGCACGATTTGCCGCGACGATCGGCCCGGATCCTTGCCGGCACCGATTGGCGGGCGTTACTCATGTGACATGCTGCTCGCTTCGGTCTTCCTGATGGCTGGGCTGCAGGCGATGCCGCCGGAAGATCCCGCGACCATCGTGTATCGTGTCGCGCGCGCCATCGAAGGCGACAGCATCGCGGTCGTGACCGCGGCGTGGCGACGCACGTTGGCACGAGCACCCGGCGATCGGGCTGCCGCGTTCGGATTGGCGACGGCCGCGCGCTTGGCATACGACTATGACGGCGCCGATCGCTTGTACGCTCAAATCATCTCGACTGCGCCGGCCACTGCCGATCGCCTGTCGGCGTACGCGCGCCTCGGGACCGGCCTCGGACTGCTCGCCCGTTCGCGATATGAGCGCGCCGACTCGACGTTCGCGCGCACCATCGCCGACGCCCGCGCCGTCGGCGCCGTCGACGCCGACGGCGAAGCACTGATCCAGCTGGCGCAGATTCGGGTGCGAACGGTCGGCGCAGGTGTGGCGCGCCTGCTCCTCGACACGGCGGCATCGCGCATCGTGTCGATCAGGAAACTTCCGGCGAATGCGCCGGCGCGTCGCGTGCCGCTCGAGGCGGAGCGCCTGTGTGTTGCCGCGCTCGTGCACGTGCGACTGGCCACACCTGGCACGTTGGACACGGCTCTGGCCGGCGCGGCGTTGGCCCGGCGCGCCAGAGAGCACGGGCTGGAAGGAGGGTGCCTGTTCGCCGTCGCGCAGGAACAGGAGCGCAAGGGCGATTTCGAGGTGGCGATCAAACTCCTGCAGACGCGGGTTGCTCCACTGCTGCGCCGCGCGCGCAACCGGCAGTCGCTTTCAGCGGTGTTGCAGTGGGGCGGCTATCTCGAGCTGCGGGCCGGGCAATACGCGCGCGCACGTCGCGACCTCCTCGAGTCCGTGGCCGAGGCAGAGACATCCGGCAACGGCGCGGTGCTCGCGTGGGCGCACATGGGGCTCGGCAACATCGCCAGCGATATGGGAGATCTCGTCACGGCGACCGGTGAGCTCCGGCAGGCCCGCGCGCTGTTGTTACAGCAAGGCGACCGCTGGGGACTGGCCACGGTCCGAGGACTCGAGGCGCGGGTAGCGCAGGCGCGCGGCGACGTGCCTGAAGCGAGGCGCGCGTATCTCGAGACGATCGACTCCGTTCGCGCCATCGGCAACCCATATGCGGCCCTCGAGCGCTATCGCGCGCTCGCCCTGCTCGAGCAGGAGCAAGGTCGATGGGATGACGCGGAGCATTGGCTGCGCGAAGGCGACGCCGTCGCTCGCGGCCGGACTGCACCAGGCTGGCTGGAAGAGCGTCCCGTGCACGAGGCGATCAACGCGATGGGGCGCGGAGACCTCAGGCGGGCCGATTCGATTCTCGCCGAACGCCTGCGTCTGAAACCGGCGAACGGGAACCGAATGGAGTTGTTCGACGTTCTCACGCGTCACGCCGAAGTGCTGGCGCGCCGCGCCGATCTCGACGGAACGGAACGCCGACTGGCGGAAGCTGCCGATGCGTTCGCGGCGTGGCGCGCGCAGCAGGGCGATGACCGTGAATACCGCGTTGGGCTGCTTCAGGCGCGAAAAGATTTGGGATACTCGGGCGCCGGTGTACCATATGCGATCGGTGCGCTGGCGCGCGGCGGCCGGTTCGCGTCGGCATTCAGGTTTACTGAAGAGCGCCGGTCGCGCGAGCTGGCGGCCCGCATCGCCGAACGGGATGCGCCGGCGACCGACGCGGCGCGTGGCTCGGCGTCCGCCCATGCTCAGTCTCCGGCGTCCGTTGTCTCGCTCGACGAAGCCATGGCCACGATGCGCGACTCGACCGCCCTGATCGAATTCGTGACCGGCCGCGGCCCCGAGCCAGTCACGGCGCTGGTCCTTCAGCGCGGTGGCGCGTTCGCTTCATCTCTGCCGGCCCTCGATTCGCTGGCCGGCGACGGCCGGCGGTTGGCGACGCTGGTCGCCGCCGGAACGGACCCCGCCGATTTGGAGCGGCGGCTTGGTGGCGCACTCCTCGGCCCGGTCCTGTCGCGCATCTCGCCGAGCGTGACGCGGCTGGTCATCGTTCCGGACGGCGTGCTGCATCGTATTCCTTTCGAGGTGCTTCGAACCGCTGAAGGCCGGCGACTCGTCGAGCGATTCGCGATCACCATCGCGCCCTCAGCCACCGCGCTCGTCCGCCTCCAGCGGAAGCGTGGTTCGCGCTCGTCGCCGACCTTGTTGGCGTTTGGCGATCCGGCATATGACGATGCTCATGCGTCTCGGGCGGCAGCCTCGACCGAGGGGCTCGGTCGCGACTTTCGCGCCGGCTTCGCGGCGGTGGGCGGCCTGCCGCGACTGCCCAACTCGCGCCGCGAAGCCCAGGCGGTGGCGGCGTATTTTGCGCACGCGGACGTGCGGCTGGGCGCCGACGCGAGTGAAAGCGCGCTGCGTACCGCGCCGCTCCGCACCGTGAGCGTGCTCCACTTCGCGACGCACGCCATGGTGGACGACCAGGTGGCGTGGCGCAGCGCGCTCGCGCTGGCGCCGGGGCACGGGTTCGATGGCTTCGTCGGAGCGTTCGACCTCGCATCGCTCGACCTCGACGCCGATCTCGTCGTGCTCTCCGGATGCCGCACGGCGGAAGGGGTGGTGCTCACGGGCGAGGGCGTACAAGGCCTCACCGCGCCGCTCCTCGAGGCAGGCGCACACGCCGTGCTCGCGACGCGTTGGGCGATTGGTGACCGCGACGCTGGCCTGATGGTCGACCGATTCTACGCCGCGGTCGCGCGCGGCTACTCGTTGGGCGATGCGCTGCGACGCGCCGAGCAGAGCGCGATAGACGCCGGCGTGAACGCGTCGGTCTGGGGCGCGTTCACCCTGGTGGGCGACCCCGGCATCACCCTGTCGCTGCGTCCAGCCCACACCCGCTGAAAACGTCAGGGCGAGAGCATGAGTCGCCGCGGCGGCGCCTCGAGCGTCGTGCCGTCGACGAGGGCGGCCCGTACCCACCAGCGATACTCCACGCCCGGAACCAGATGCACCGACGCCGGCGGCACCCACGTCGTGTCGGCGACCGTGTCCATCTTTACCAGGTTGCCGCTCGCGTCGACGAGCTCGACTTCATAGTGCGCCGCGCCGGCGACGCGCCGCCATGCGAAAACGAGCGGTCCCGAAGCGGCCGGGGAATCATTGGGCGACGCCAGTGTGACGGAGCGTTCTCCGCCGCGCATCACGTTCTCCGTCGTACGCATGCGCCAGGTTGCGGTCGTTGCGCCGGCGACGACCAGCACGATCGCCGCGGCGGCGAGCATCCGCCAGCCAGCCACGAGACGCGGGCGCGGATGCATCGCGGCCGCCGCGGTTCGCAACAGCTCGAAGTCCCGCCGGCTGTGCTCCGAGCGCATCACGACGTCCAGCGTCCGCAGACGATCGGCGTCGTTCCCGCGCCCTTCGGCGAGCGCGAGGAGCTGCTCGGGTGTGACCTCCTCGCCGGTTCCGTGCGACTCGGCCAGAATTCGCTCATAGATCGCGCGCAGGCGCTCGTCGTTCATCGGTCGATCTCCTTGCCGATTCCGCGCGCGGCGAGCCGTGCACGCAAATCGTCCATTCCGCGGTACAACAGGTTGCGCGTCTTGGGCTCCGACCAGCCGAGGAGCTGAGCGATCTCCTCGCGCGCGTACCCGGCGAGGAACATGCGCACGACGGGTCGTCGCGATGCGGCGATCTCGTCGATGGCGGCCGCCACTTGATGGGTCAAGTCGTCGGCGTAGATCCTGGCGTCGGGCGAGAGCCCGGTTGCAGGAAGCGGGATCACCCGGGCGTCGAGTGATTCTATGGCGGTCTCCCGCTGTGAGCGTCGCCGACGAATGAGATCGAGCATCGCGCTCATCGTCGTGCGATAGATGTACGTCGCCGGCAAGCGCCTCGCCGCGCCAGGCTCCGCGGCGAGCGTGCGCCAGAGCCGGATGCGAACGTCCTGAATGGCCTCGTCGATCTCGGCATCTGGCAACCGCAGATTCCGTCCGATGCGGTGCATCAGGTGGCCGAAGCGATGAATGACCCGGTCGAGCGCGTCCGAGACATCGTCCTGCTTCTCGAGAATTGCCCCCACGTCGAGTGGCGGCGGGCTCGCGTCGTGAGGCGTCAAGTCGTCGCGCGAAGGAAGCGACAGTGCGCGGCGTCTCATCGGGCCACCGGAACGCTCGGCGCACGAATCATCTCGGGGATCGGCAATTCGCAGCGATCCGGGCCGGTCACGACGCGCTTCGTGTACGCCGCCGGGCAGCCGCGCTCGACCGACACCTCGGTGCCGGGTGCGGTGCTCGCGCACATGTCCTTCGTCGCGATGAGGTCGACGCGTTGAGCCAGTGGCACGCCGGCAACTTGCGGGCATTCGATCATTGGCGCCACGAGGACGTTGGCGAGGCGCCGGCACCGCGCGGCGTCGTGATTCTCCTCGAAGGCGAAGCCGGCCTCGCAACCGAAGAACGCGGTCGAGCGGCGCATGAATCGGAGATCTGTCCCGGTCCCTCCCGCGCGCATCGCGCTCGCGAGTGCGACGCACACGCCAATGCACGCGATGGAGAAAGAGGGAGACAGGCGCATCGAGAACGGTTTGCGGTGATTGGCCTAGGGAGAGTGACGCGCCCGGACGAAAAGATTCTCAGTCGCCGACCCCAAGGTCGACACAGAGGCGTATCGGCCCAGCCCGGCTGGACGTGACTTGCCATTTCGGGTCCGCGTCCACAGAGTAGAGGAGTTCGATTGTATGCCAAAACGTGCACAGGTCGTTCGGGGGGGTCGCCATGCGTACGCATCATCTCGTCGTGATCTCGATTGTCGCGCTGCCGGGCATTTTGAGCGCTCAGGTCGGTCGCTTACCCACGCGGCCGAGCCAACGCACACCCGCGCAACCCGTATCGCCGCCACCGGAGATTCCCGTCGTCGCCAAAGAGTTGTCGTACAGGCGCGCGCGGTGGTCGACCGAGGGCTATTCGATGATCAGCTCCATTCAGGTGCCGAACCCGGGCGGCGGGACGTCGACCTATTCGAGCATCGGAGCCGGCACGCACGCCGACTACCACGTGTCCGAGCGTTGGTCGGCGACCCTGGATTTCACCGCGTCGCCGATGGGCGGTCCGGCGGTCACGGAGACGGCTGAAGTCGGAACCCGTTTCGCTCCGGGCATGTGGAGCGCGGACTATCGCGGCATCCGTCCGTTCTTCGACCTCCGTGCGGTGTACCTGCACATGTCGGACACCTTCGTATCGCCGGCCGCGGTCGTCGGCACGGGAACGACGCAGGGCATCGCCGACGGTCAGCGATACAGCCGTGGCTTCGGCACCATCGCCGGCGCGGGCGCGGAGTTCCCGCTCACGAACTCGATCGCCCTCTTGAGCGAGGTGTCTGGCATGCGGAACCGGATGACGGTGTACCGCCTCACGAGCATCTCGAGCTTGCCGAGCGGCTCGACGTACGGCATGACGTCGTTCCGATTCATTTTCGGCATCAAGTACAATCCGGTCAGCGCGCTGCATCTGAATCAGAATCCGATGAAGTGATCGGATTGCCACAAAGACAAACGGCCGGCAAATATGCCGGCCGTTTTTTTTGGTTCTTCAGGAAATTCCGGAACGAGGCGGCTGGGAATTGAGCATTTTCCCAGGCTCCTCGGCCGATCGAGACGGAACGATGGGCACACACCTGGAATTGCCTCGTCAACGTCTCTAAAGCCGGTCCATGCGATCAGTTGTTTTCAGCGACTTCCGCGTTCATCGGCGGCATCCGCGGCACTTCTCATCGGTTCGTTGTACAGACCTCCGCTTGTCCAGCCACAATGAGATTCGAACGCGGCGCGGAACACTCTGAAGAACTGCTCGTCAAGGTCGTCGCAATCGGCCCAATGTGCCCACTCGAATCCACGAAGAGATTTTTTTCTTGCGCGTGAATTGAGGTCACTTCGCCATGGGGAGCCTCACGCGGAACTCGGTGCGTCCGGGCGACGAATCGAGATCGATTCGTCCGCCGTTTCCGTCCACCAGGCGACGCACGATGTCGAGACCGAGTCCCGTTCCCTCTCCGACCGGTTTCGTGGTGAAAAACGGATCAAAGATCCGGTTCCGAAGCTCCGCGGGGATCCCTGGCCCGTCGTCGGTCACGTGCACGACGAGCATTCCGGCGTCTTCGCGCGCGGTCACGGTCACTCGCCCGCCGCTGTTGATGGCGTCGAGTGCGTTGTCCACGAGGTTGAGCCACACCTGATTCAGCTCGCCCCCGAAGCCGCTCGCGCGGGGAAGGTCTTTGGGCACGTCGACCGTGAGCGACGCCGATTTGTCACGCGCCTTTTTCGCCAGCACCGCCAGTGTGTCGGTGAGCCCCTTGGCGAGATCGACCGGTTCTGGCGTTGTCGCGCGATCCATGTACGTGATGCCCTTGATCGCGCTCACCAACGCGTGCACTCGCGAGGCCGCGCGTTCGATGTCGCGTGCCAGGCGACGCACCGCGCACCCGGTCGCGATCCACCGCAACGTGGCGCTGAGCTTCTCAGCGCTGATCGCTCCCGCCAGCTCGTTCAACAGCTCGAGCGTCACGTCGGTCTCGGACAGCTCCTCGGCCAGTGACTCGTCGGCGTCGTGCTCGGCGAGCCAATCGGCGATCGACTCTTCGCGATCCGACCGCTCGAGCGGCGTGAGCACGCTCGTCGCCGGCTGTTCGAGGCAGACCGAACGCACGCGCTCGATCAACGCGAGCTCACGAGCGTCGAGCCGCTCGGCGCCGAGCGCGCGTGCGGCCTTGTCCGCATCAGCCAGTGCTGCCGAGACGAAGTGCGCGCTCCGAGCGGCCGCGGACGCCGGATTATTCAACTCGTGCGCCAACCCGGCGGAGAGCTTTCCGAGCGACGCCATCTTCTCGACCTGCAGGTCGCTCGACTTGAACGCGCGCGCGCGGTCGAGCATCACGTGCACGAGCTCCGCCGTCACGTGCGGGCAGTTGACGGGAAGATCGTCGACGTACTTTCGCGGAATGCTCAAGACTTCGGCGGCTTCTTCGACGACGGAGTTCCCTGGCGCGCCGGTCATGCGCGAGTACGGCAGCTGCCCCGTGACGTCGCCCGATCGCCAATCCATCACCTTCCGCCAGGTGCCGCCCTGTTCGTTGAGATGCGAAATCCGTCCCGACAGAATGATGATGAGCGCCGACACGGACTCTCCACGCCGCGCGACGAGACTGCCAGCCGGTGATCTCTCGAGTCTGCCGTGATCGACGAGCCATTCCAGCTCGTCGCGCGGCGCCTTGCCGATGGTGCGATGCTCGGCGAGCCGGGCGAGCAAGTCGTCGCGGTTCTTGGTCTCTGAGACCGCCGGTCGCGGATCGCTCATCGCGTCACACCGTCTGCAGATACTGGTGAACCATGCTCACCGTCGCCGAGCCTTCACCGACCGCGGCGGCGACGCGCTTGCCGGAGCCGAGCCGCGCATCGCCCGCGCAGAAGATGCCGGGGACGTTCGTCTCGAACAGATATGGATCTCTCGTGAGCGTCCAGCTCGCCGGGCGGCGGCCGTCGACGAAGACGTCACGCCCCGTGAGCACGAATCCCTGTTGATCGCGCATCACGAGATCGCCACACAGCGCGGTTCGCGGCGACGTACCGATGAAGATGAACATTGCCGCTGCCGGAAGCTCGCGCGACTGGCCCGTCACCGAGTCTTTGACGGTCACCGCCTCGAGCCGACCTTCGCCGCGCGCGCTGGCCACGCTCGTGTTCGCGAGCACTTCGATGTTCGGCGTCTCCTGAATGCGGTCGATGAGATATCGCGACATCCCGGCCGAGAGATCGGGTCCGCGCACGAGCATCGTCACCTTGCGGACGTGGCGCGAGAAGAACATCGCGCCCTGTCCAGCGGAATTCGCGCCACCGACGACGATGACATCCTGGCCGCGATAGGTCGCCGCCTCGGTCAACGCCGCGCCATAGTATACGCCGGCGCCGATCAGCTCCTCGACGCCGGGCGCCGCGAGTCGTCGCACCTCCATGCCCGGCGAGATCAGCAACGCGTAGCCGGTGAGCTCCGATCCGTCGGCGAGCATCACCTTTCGGTACGGATCCTGGCGCTCGAGCTTCACCGCTTCCTGCGCTGCGATGATCTCCGCGCCGAAGCGCCTGGCCTGTGTCGCCGCGCGCCGCGCGAGGTCGGCGCCCGTGACACCGCCGGGAAACCCGAGATAGTTCTCGATGTTGGAGCTCGTGCCCGCTTGGCCGCCTGGCGCGCTTTCCTCGACGAGAATCGTCCGCAATCCCTCCGACGCCCCGTACACCGCGGCTGCGAGTCCGGCCGGCCCGCCGCCGACGACGATCAGATCGTAGAACGGCTTCTGCGCGCGCGTCTGCATGCCGAGCTTTTCCGCGAGCTCGCGCGGCGTGGGTTGCACGAGCGTCGTGCCGTCCGGAAAGAGGACCACGGGCAATCGATTGGCGCCGCCGTTCACCCCCGACAAGAGCTCGCGCGCCGACGCGTCGCTTTCCATGTCGATCCACTGATACGGCACTTGATTCGCCGCGAGGAAATCCTTCACCGCGTAGCTCGCCGGCGAGAGCGAGTTGCCTACGACACGGATGCCCTCGAAGTCGGACCGCGACCGAGCGAACCAATCGGACAGGAGATCCTCGAGCACCGGGTAGAGCCGTTCGGTCGGCGGCTCCCACGGTTTGAGGAGATAGTGATGCAGCCCGATCTTGTTGATCGCGGCGATCGCCGTCTCGGTGTCGGCGTACGCCGTGAGCAACACACGGCGCGCGTCGGGATAGAGCTTGATCGCCTCCGCGAGGAACTGCGTGCCGGTCATCTGCGGCATGCGTTCGTCCACGAGGAAGAGCGCCACTTGGGCGCCGCGGTGTTTCAGTTGCCGAACGGCGTCGAGCGCCAGAGCGCCCGACGATGCCTTCACCACACGATAGTCGGTGCGGAAGTGGTGTCTGAGGTCGCGCTCGACGGCGTTGAGCACTTCGGGGTCGTCGTCGACCGTGAGGAGCACAGGTTTCGCCATGGGGTCGATGATACCACGCGCGTCAATGCCGGGCGACTACGGGCCGCCGCTTGCGCCGCCGAATCGCCGAACGCCAAGTTGGCACATGGCGGACCACGACATCACGCGCAAGGACTTCCTCAACGCGACGCTCGTCGGAATGGGTGCCGCGCTTCTCGGTGCGCCGGCGCCGCTCGAGGCCATCCAGCGCGCCGCGGAGCCGGACATCTTCACCGGCCCGGGCGGCGTGGGTGACTACGCGGCCTCGAACGGCAACACGAAGGCCGTGATGGACGCCGCGCATCGCATCCGTGACGGAGCATATGCGAAGCCGCCCAGGGCAACCGACACGAGCGAGGTGTACGACCTCGTCGTAGCCGGCGGCGGCATTACGGGCCTCGCCGCCGCGTACTTCTACGCCAAGCTCACAGGAGAGGCGAAGACCTGTCTCGTCCTCGATAACCATCCGATCTTCGGCGGCGAGGCCAAGCAGAACGAGTTCGTCGTGAACGGCACCCGGCTCATCGCCCCGCAGGGCTCGAATGACTTCGGTGTGCCGCGTCAGACCGGCGGCAGCTGGCAGAGCGAAATGTGGGACGACCTTCGCATGCCGCGCTCATTCGAGTGGTCCGGCGCGACCGACGCCTCCATGTCGCTGAAGATGGCTCAGGACAACTACCAGCCGATGGAGGGCATCGGCGAGCGCGGCGTGGACGTCGGCTACTATGCAAACGACCGCTGGCTCCGCAACATCTGGCAGAACGACCTCGCCGACTGGCCCGTGCCGAGCGAAGTGCGCGCGCAACTTCTCCAGTGGCGAACGGCATCGCCGCCGACTGGTGGCCGATCGCCGGACGCATTCGCGCGGTATCTCGATACGGTCACGTATGCCGCCTGCCTGAACGCCCAGGGGTACGGGCCCGAGGTCGTACGAATGGTCGAGCCGGTGATCGGTCTCATCAGCGGCGCCAGTCCGGATGCCGTGAGCGCTCACGCCGCGCAACAGATCGGAATGCCCGGCGTGTCGCGGCCGCGCGCGAGCGCTGGCCCTGGATTGTCGTTTCCCGGCGGCAACGTCACCTACGCGCGCCATCTGGTGAAGCGGTTGATCCCCGGCGCGATTGGCGGCGCGTTCGATTTTGCCGGGATACTGAACGGACGCGTGAACTGGCCAGCCCTGGACCGGCGTGGGCAACCGACACGCATCCGAGTGGGTGCGACGGTCGTTCGCGTCGAGCATGCCGGTGACGGCGTGACCGTCGTGTACGCGAAAGCCGGCCGCCTCTACCGCGTGCGCGCGCGTCGCGTCGCGATGGCGACCGGCGGCTGGGTGACGAAGCGCGTGCTCGGGGACATCCCACCCGACATGGCAGACGCGTATTCCCGGTTCGTTTACGCCCCGGCGCTCATCGTGAACGTCGCCCTCACGAACTGGCGCTTCATGCACAGACTCGGCATCACCGCGGCGCGCTGGTTTGGCGAAGACGACATCGGATTCGTCGCCAACATTCGGCGTCAGATGAAGGTCGGCAGCTACGATCCGCCGGTCGACCCCGACAAGCCGAACGTCCTCACGTTCTATCTCGGCCTCTATGCGCCGGGAAAGACCGTTGCAGAACAGGGCGCGCTCGGCCGCGCGAAGCTGCTCGGAACGTCATACAAGCAGTACGAGACCGCGGTGTTGTCGCAATTGACGCGTCAGTTCGGTGCGAGTGGCTTCGACGCCAAACGCGACGTCGCCGGCATCATTCTCAATCGCTGGGGTCACGCCCGCCTCGTGCAGCCGCCAGGCTGGTACTATGGCGTGGAGGGCAGAGCATCGCCGCGCGAGCTCGTCGCGGCCGGCTACGGAAAGATCGCGATCGGGCATTCGGAGCTGAACGGCCATCAGAGCGCGACGGGCGCCATCGCGCAGGGCAAGCGCATCGCGGAGCAATCGGTCGCATGATGTCGCGACGGGCGACCGCACGCTTGCGATCGAGAGCTACGAGCGCGCGCTCAACCCATCATCGCGATGCGAAGTAGATGATCGCGCCAATCAGTCCGACGACCAGAAATCCGAGCACGATGATGACCAACACGGCCTGCAGCAGGAACACGCGCCGCAGAAGGGAAAATCCCTGCATGAGGAAACGCTGATCGGCCGTATCCGTCGTTGCGACCGCGGCGAACGCCCCCGCCGCCCGGTAGCTCCAGAGGCCAATCAGAAAGGTGACCACGGCGCCGATGAGCTGTCCGGCGTCGTTTCGCACCATGAGCGAGACGACCACCCGCAGCACCCCGCTGATCATTCCGATCACCGCCGAAATGCGCAGCCATTTCGACAGCTCGAGGATACTCGCCTCCGCGCGCGGCGTGAACGGAATTCGGACCAGCGGCTCCTCGGCACTCGTTGCATTGGTCATAGGAAACTCGCTCCTCACGTGGACCGCATGATGGCGACCGCGACGAGCGCAGTGAGCAGCGTCAGCGACAGCGCGGCGAGCACGACGAGCACCTGGATCTTGAAAAACAGGCGAAGGCGGTCGAGTCCCTTCGCGAGATAGTCGAGGTCCGCCGTGTCGGTGGTGGCCACGAGGTGAAAATCGTCGCCGGCGTGAAAGAGGATCATGTTCTGCCAGAGCGTGACGATCGCCACCAGAAGAAACGCGCAGGCGATGAGGTAGGGCATCGCGCCATTGGACGCCATGAACGCCGCGATCTTCGCCCAGCGAGGGTCCGACGTCGGCCCGATGCGGCTGAGCGCATGGACGCTCGTGTACAGACCAGTGCCCAGCACCACGAAAAACAGCATCGCGAAGCCACCGCAGATGCCTACCACCGCCATGAAGCGCATCCAACGCGCCATGCTGCCGACGGTGTGCTCCTCTTCCAGCGATAGCGGCACGCGCGACGATGGTTCTGGCACGATCGCCTCCTCGACGGGGTCGGTCCCGGGCTGCCCTGCCCGCGCAAGTGTACGTCTGTCCGGTGGCGGCGCGCCAGTCGCCGGCGGCTTGCGTGGACACGGGGAGGCGGCACATTAGCCAATCCCGTCTCGCTTCCGAGGATCGCGCCATGCGCCGCCTATCCGTTCTGGCCTCGCCATTCCTCCTTGCTGCGTCGCTGACCGCGCAACAGCCGGAGCAGCTCAAAGCACTTCGCTGGCGTTCCGTCGGCCCGGCCAACAATGCCGGTCGCATCTCCGTCGTGGCCGGTGTCCCCGGCAACCGCGATGTGTACTACGTCGCCGGCGCGAACGGCGGGATCATCAAGACCACGAACGGCGGCATCACGTTCCGGCCGATCTTCGACAAGGAGTCGTCGATCTCGATCGGCGCCATCGCTGTCGCGCCGAGCGATCCGAACGTCGTCTACGTCGGGACCGGCGAGGAGAATCCGCGCAATAACGCCTCGATCGGCGACGGCATGTACAAATCCGTCGACGCGGGCGAGCACTGGACGCACATCGGGCTCGCACAGAGCGACAAGATCGCACGCATCGTGGTCGACGCGAAGAATCCCGATCTCGTGTACGCGTGCGGTCTGGGACGCGAGTGGGGCCCGAACGACGAGCGCGGCGTCTTCAAGACCACCGACGGCGGCAAGACGTGGCGGAAGGTTCTCTACGTCGATCCAGAGACCGCGTGCTCCGACATCGCCGCCGATCCCGGCAACTCGAACATCCTCTACGCCGGCATGTACACGTATCGCCGATGGGCGTGGCATCTCGAATCCGGCGGCGGCAATACGGCCGTCTACCGGTCGGTGAACGGCGGCGACTCGTGGGAGAAGCTGTCGGGCAAGGGGATCGAACGCGGTTTGCCGAAGACCGACATGGATCGCATCGGCATCGCCGTGGCGCCGAGCGATCCGTCGATCGTGTACGTCGTGAGCGAGACGCGGGACGAAGGTGAGCTCTGGCGCTCCGATGACGCCGGCGATCATTGGCGCGTCGTCAATCGCGATCCGAACATCAACTTCCGCCCGTTCTACTACGCGGACATTCGCGTCGACCCACAGAATCCAAACCGCGTGTTCTCGCTGTCCGGATCGCTCTATCTGTCGGAGGACGGCGGGCAGAACTTCCGCACGATCGCGCGCGACGTGCACGGCGATCACCAGGCGCTCTGGATCGATCCGACGAACTGGAAGTACATCCTGAGCGGGTCGGATGGCGGCTGGCAGGTGAGCTATGACGGCGGCAAGAACTTCGAAGTGGTGAACACGTTTCCGTTCACGCAGTTCTATCACATCAACTACGACATGCAGCGGCCGTACATGGTGTGCGGCGGCCTGCAGGACAACGGCAACTGGTGTGGGCCGAGTCAATCGTTGTCGGGCCAGGGCGTTCGCAAGAATGACTGGTATACCGTGTCCGGCGGCGACGGATTCTTTACCGTGCCGGTGATGGACAAGCCGTGGCTCGTATACTCCGATGCGCAAGGCGGAATGATCAACATCACCGACACGCGCACGGGCACGCAGAAGACGATCTACCCGTACCCGAATCGCGTCGGCTCGGTCGGCGACGCGATGATCGGCCACAAGTACCGCTTCAACTGGAACTCGCCGATCGCGCTGTCTCCGCTCAACCCGAAGGTCGTGTACTTCGGCGGCAACGTGCTGTTCAAGTCCACCGACTACGGCATGTCGTGGCAGCCGATCTCGCCCGATCTGACGACGAACGATCCCAAAAAGCAGGAAAGCTCGGGCGGTCCGATCGTCGTCGACAACACCGCGGCGGAATTCCATTGCACCATCCTCACCATTGCGCCCTCACCCCTAGATTCGAACGTCATCTGGGTCGGCACCGACGACGGCAACGTGCAGGTCACGCGCGACGGCGGCAAATCGTGGAGCAACGTTTTCACGAACGTCGCGGGGTTGAAGCCCAATGCGTGGATCCCGACGGTCGACGCGTCGCACTCCGACGCGGGCACGGCGTACGTCGCGGCCGATCATCATCAGGACGACGACTACGCGCCGCACGCGTACATGACGACCGATTTCGGCAAGACGTGGAAGCCGATCACCGGCGATCTCCCGACGTCGGCCGCGTGGGTGCACGTCGTGCGCGAGGATCCGCGCAACCGAAACCTGCTCTACATCGGCACGGAGATGGGCGTGTGGGCGTCATGGGACAAGGGCACGCACTGGATGTCGATTCGCGGCGATTTGCCGATCGTGCAAGTGCGAGACATTCAAGTCCATCCGCGCGAGAACGATCTCATTCTCGCGACGCACGGCCGCGGCCTCTACATCATGGACGACATCACGGCGCTGCAGAGCCTCGGCGCCACGCAAGCGGCCGACGCGACGCTGTTCGACATCCGGCCCGCGACGCGTTGGGTTCTCTGGAACCGCGACGGCAACCTCGGCCAGAAGAAGTGGACCGGTGACAATCCGGCGCCTGGCGCGCTCATTACGTATTTCCTCAAGTCGCAGCCGCCGGGCGAGGTGAACATCACGATCAGCGACAAGGACGGCCGCACCGTGCGGCGCATGCGTCGCGTGTCGGACGACGCGGGCCTGAATCGGGTCGCATGGGACCTTCGCACCGATGCGCCGGCGGGCGCCGCGGCCGGCGGTCGTGGTGGCCGGGGCGGTGGTGGCGCCGCGGCCCCGCCCGTGAACGCGGACACCTCACTGGCTGCGGTTCGTGCGCGTCGCGCGGCCGCGCAGAGTGACGCGGAGCAGGGTGGCGGCGAAGAAGGGTTCGGTCGCGGCGGCGGCGGCGGGCTCGACGTGCTGCCGGGCACATACACCGTGGCGCTCGCGGTCAACGGCAAGACGCTGACGAAGACGGTTCAGGTGCAGCCGGATCCGCGGTCAGACATGACCGCGACCCAGCTCGCGACGCAATATCAGACCGCGTCGCAGCTCAACGACATTCTGGCGCGCGTGAATCGCGTGATCACGGGTGCCGACGATCTGCTGGCGCAACTGACGTCGCTCCAGACACAGCTGCGTCGCGCGCAGGGCGGCGGCGTGCAGCAGCAGTCGCAGGTCATCCCTGACATCGACGCGGCGATCAAGGATCTTCGCCACTTTCGCGACTCCGTGCTCGCGCGTCCGATCGCTGGACTCGGCTATCGCCAGTATCCGCGACTACGCGAAGAAGCGCAGACGGTGGCGGGCATGGTGAGCCGGCCGATGATGCCGCCCACCGCGGGCGAGACGCTGCGAATGAACGAGCTCAAGACGGAGGCAGATCAGGCGCAGGCTCGGCTCGACGGCATTGTGAACGGGCGCGTCGCGAAAATCAATCAGGCGCTGGCCGGCACGCAGCACATCATCACGCCACCGAGAGCGATCATACCGTAGCGACGCGTCCAACGCGACCGGTGTATCGTCGAGGCGCGTTCGTTTCGGCTGCCGCCGCGCAAACGGTTACGCGGCGGCCAGCCGAATCAGGATCTCGTGATGCTCGACGGCGTGGTCGCTAGACACCGCACGTCGTTTCGAGTTTGACCACGATGCAGCCGGCGCCGCCGGCGAGCCCCCAGGGGGTCTGCCTTTGTACCCAGGCGAGGCTGCACAGGCGGATCTCATCGATATCGCCGGGGCCGCCGCACATCTTCGGCAGTGAGGTCACGTGGATATCGCGAGCCTGCTGCCGATAGATCCCGGAGTGCCCCCACTGCTTCTGTCGGCAGGCAGCCGTAGGGTGCTCGTCCCATTTGGGAATCGTCGGCGCCAGGCCGAACATCGTGAAATCGCAGTTGGAAGTGGACTGCGGGATGTTCGGATCGAGCTCCGCCGGGGAAAAGATCCAGCCATCCGGAGGGCAGTCGCTTGCGTCGACCAGGCATCCGACGTCTGTCGGCGCGTTCGACGCGAGCGCGTGTTGCATGGGTGAGATCGGGTCGACGGCTGCCATCGGGTCGAACCGTCCCTCGCCGCGTCCGCACGCGGACAGCAGCACTATCAGGGCGAGCAGTCCAGTTTTCGGCATCGTGTGCACCATTCGGTTGGGGGGTGGGCGAGCGGGTTCAGGAGGCTCCGTCGGCGTCGGACGATCGACGAATGATTCGTCGCGCGAATGCCGCGTCGTCCTCGAGGGCTCGGGCGCACGGTACGCGGCCCTCCTCATCGGCGACTCACTTTTCGCTCAAGGCGCCTGGATCCGCGCGCCCGCGCGTCCACCGAACGCGGAGGCGCGTTACCAGCGGCCCAGGGCGGTCCGGAACGCTGGCGATCGACGCAATCGCGCGAAATCCGGTTCCATCGACGCAGCGGCGTCTCCTTGAGTCACCAGCTCGTCGGCTTGTGCACCGTCTCGGACGGCCTGGAGCAAGAGCTCGAGGGCGCGGTCGTCGTCTCCGGCAATCGCGGCGACTCGCGCCTCGAAGTATTCCGCAATCGCAGGATTGACGCTCGAGTCGCGAAGCAGCCCGCGAATTCGCGAGACCTCGGCGGAGTCGCCGCGGCGCGCGGCAAGCGATCCAAGAAACACGAGCGCACTCCGACTGTTGCGCGATGAATTCGACACCGTGCCGGCGAGTTGTTCGAATGCGACCCGCGCCTCGGCCCAGCGCCCGAGGTAGTACAAGCTGCGTCCCCGTCCGAAGAGAATGACGTCGCCCGCGATGCCACTAGCTGGGTCACGCGAGTACGCACGCAACGCGCGCTCGAAGAGCTTGCGCGCCGGGTCCGCCCGACCCGCGAAATGAAGCCGCAGCCCGGCGTACAACATCACGTTCGCCGACATCGGATCATTCGGGGTGCTGCGGCCGTGGAATCGACCAACCACCTGTTCGATCTCATCGAGTCTGCCCAACGCGGCCAGCGCATCCATCTCTGGATAGGCGGATGAGAGATCGTCCCGAACGCGGTCGTGGGTCTGTCGCGACAAGGCCAACGCGCGGGCGTAGTCACCAAGCTGCACGAGCGCGCGAACGCGGAAGCCCGGCGGCGGCGCCATGAACCGCATCCAGGAGTAGCTGCTGTCGAGTCTTGCCAGTACGTCGAGGGCATCGCGCGGGCTATTGGCTTCGAGTGCGTCACGCGCGAGGCAATAGTTGAACTCCGACGCGGGTGCGTACGCGAGGAGTTTCTTGTCCAACTCGTACCGCTGTTGCGGTGCCTTGTGCATCAACGCGTCATTGTAGTCATAGAGGACGCGTTCATATGGAGACATCGATGCGCGTCGTGGCTTCAAGGCGGTGACTACCGAGTCCGCTCCCGATTGATCGCCCGCGTTGTAGCGTGACCAGAACAACCAGAGCGCGGCGACGAAGTATGTGGAGTCCAGTCGAAACGCCCGCTCGAGGTGGCCGCGCGCCACGGTGAAGAGTCTCGGGCGCTGCGAGCTCTCTCCGGGCTCGGTGATCGCGCTCACGAAGTTCGTCATTCCTTCCGCGAACTCTTCGTAGGCGTCGAGTCGAACCGGCGGCTTCCCCTTGGACCCGGCCCATGCCCTCAGCGCGGGATCCACATGTGTCGCGATGCCGCTGGTGACGCGTTCGCGCACGATCTCGAGCACGCCGAGTCGTTTCACTCGTCCGACCTTGACGCTGTCGAATGCGAAGAACACGCGCCCGGTCTTGCTCTCGATCCCCTGTCCGCTGAAGCGCAGCGAGTCGGCGTCCAGGTAGTACGCGCCCCGAACGATGATCGTCGCACCTGTTTGCCGGATGAGCGCGGGAATGTTCACGCGGTGCGAGGGTTGAGCGTTGCTCAACATCCAGAAGTCGAACGCCGGATCGATGGGGTCGACCAAGCCCGTATTGTGGAGGGCGATCCGCGTGTAGTCGGCGACCTTCACGCCGATCTCGTCGAGCGTCGAATCGCCCGTGTCATTCTCGAACACCAAGACCGCGACTCGCGGCAACTCAGCCGCGGACGAGACGAGCGGATGCGAGCGCGTCGCTGCTACCACCCAGAGCATCGCCGCCGCGCCGACCACGCCCAGCGCCACCCAGGCGGCGAAAACGCGAGGGCGACGAACTCGCCCGGCGAGAGGAGTCGATGCGCTCCGCTCGGCCGTCCGGCTCAGCGCAGTCATCGAGGCATCGGGCGGCGGCGCCGCGCTTGCGCTTGGGCCCTCGGTCGCCGCGTCGCCGCTCACGCCGGCGTTGCCATTCCGAAGTGACCGCACGAACGTCGCGATCGACGGTTCGAGGGGAATGCCGAGTTCTTCCTGGACCAGCGCTTCGTAGGCGGCGGCCGTGCGCAGCGCGCCCGGTCGGTCGCCCGCGGCGGCGAGCGCACGAATCAGCCCGAGCGCATGACGCGCGCTCAGGCGATCGAGCGCGACAAGGCCTCGCCACGCAGCGACGACGCCGTGCCCATCGCCGCTTCGTGCCGCGTGTTCAGCGACTCGTTCGAGCGCCGCGCCATATGCGGCGGCCCGACGCGAGCGCTCCTCCTCTACCCATCGTCCGAATTCATCGGCGTCTCGAAGATAGAATCCATCGAGGAACGGACCGCGATACGCAGCCACCGCCTCGGCGTCCGCGTCACACGCAAGAGCGGCGTCGAATACGGCGATATCGGCCGAGATGACGTTGCCGTTCAGTCGCAACGGATCGGTACCCGCCAACACTTGAGCGCCGAGCTGTCGGCGAAGCGAATAGAGCAGCTGTTCGAGTGAATGGCGCGCGTCGTCGGAGGAGCTTTCGGGCCAGAGATACGCGACGATCTTGTCGCGCGTTAGACCACGACTGCCTGCGCTTGCCAGAAGCGCCAAAAGGGCGAGCCGCCGTTTTGGAATCGCGCAATCGGCGCCCGCGTCATCGACGAGGCCAAGTCCGCCGAGCGTTACGAGGTGGAGCATGGCGTCCATGAGCAAGACGCGAGCAGAACGTGAGCGGTCGCTATCATGAGGGCTCCCGCACCGCCACGCGACCGACCACTCGAACCCAGTTGACGTGGCCGCTCGCGTCGCGCACGAACTCTATGGATTGTCCGCGATCGGCTCCGTCAGTCACGACGGCGTGATCGGGCCCGAAAAAGGACACGGGCATCTCGGGCGACAGCCGGCCGCTGTTCGCGCGCTCCTGCACGACGAGCTTGCCGGCCTCGGCGCGAACGACGACCGTGTTCGTCGGTCGCACGTACGTGCCGACGTACGGCGCGAGGTCCGGCTGCCGCGCCAGCGGCTCGACCGACGGCAGCGTCTCGACGAGACCACGGTGCGCGATCGCCTGATTGAGCGCGTACGTCGCGCCGAGGTACGATTTCAGCGCCTCGCGCTCGACGTCCTGAATCACGCGCCAACCCGTGTTGGAGTTCGTGAGAATCGCGATCGCGAAGTTGCGCTCGGGGACGAGCTCCAACAGCAGAATGTGCCCGCTGAGCGTGCCGCCGTGCGCGAATGTTCGAATTGGTCCGACATGGCGCATGTGCCACGCGATGCCGATCGAATCGTCCGTCGCCTGCTTCCACGCTTGCGCGGTCCGCATCGCCTCGAGGGACTCGCGCTTGAGCACGCGCTCGCCGTTCGCCGCCGTGCCGTCTCCCATGTGGAAGCGCGCGTAGGCGAGCAGGTCGGTGATGCAGAGTCCGACGCCGCCCGCCGTGACGCTCGACGACGGCACGAACGGCCGCTGCAGCGTCGGCGTTCCGTTGCGGACGAGGTGTCCAGCCGCGAACCGCTGCACGATGAATTCGCCGGCGGTCGTTCCCGCGTGCTCGAGTCCGAGCGGTTGGAAGACGAGATCGCGAATCGCGCGATTGATCGGCTGTCCGGTGACGACCTCGATGACGCGCCCCGCGATGCTGAAGCCTGCATTGTTGTAACTCCACGCGGCACCGGGCGGCGCGACCTGCATCAGATCGGTGACGGTCGGCGATTCGACGAAATCCTCGAGCGTTTCCGTTCCCCGATCTGGACCGGACACCTGGCCTTCCCATCCGCCGAGGTGCGTGAGCAGATGCCAGACCGTGACGTCGCGGCTCACGGCGGCATCGCGAACGCGAAAGTCCGGGAGATAGGTCCGCACCGGTGCCTTGAGATCGACCTTCCCTTGTTCGACGAGACGCATCATCGCCGTCGCCGCGAACGTCTTGGAGATCGACGCGATCGGGAAGACCGTGTGCGCGGTGACCGGCAGCGGGTCTTCGACGTTCGTGATGCCGAGCCCGCGAATGGTCACCGCGCCGTTCTGCAGCACGCCGAGCGCGACGCCCGGCACGCCGTACTCCTTCATTCTGGCTTCGGCGAGCGTCGCGAGCGCCTCGAAGCGAGCATCGTTCGACTGGGCGCGGAGCTCGGAGCCGCCGACGGACAGGGCCGTCGCGATTAGGGCCGGCAAAAGCGTTCGTGACTGGCGCATCGGACTCTCCCGTGTTCGAAGGCGGGCGAGAGAACATGCGGCTGCGGTCGAGCGGCAGCAACCGATCCCCGAACCCTTGTCATCCCGAGCGATAGCGAGGAATCTGCGGTGGCCGACGTGGCGGCCGCTCGAACGGCGACGCATATATATCGCGCCATGAAGTCGCCTTCCGTGCCCAATTGTGGTCGTTCCGCGATTGCCGCGATCGTCGCGTTTGCTTGCGTCGGTCAATCGGCGCTGGCGCAACGATCGACGTCGCGCGGCGACAGCGTTCCGCTGCGCGCCGACTATCGCGATGTGAACGAGCTGTTGCAGAAGCTGCCGACCGTCGCCGCGCCAACGCTCGACGAGCAGCGCGCGCTCTGGCTTGGCGCGCTTCCCCTCTCGTGCCTCGATCGCCTGCAATCTCGGCCCGGAGGACGGGGAGGCGGTCGAGCCAACCTTCTGGTCGCCGGCGATTCCGCCCGCGGGCGACCAACACTGGCCGCGCGCGACACGACCGCTGATTCGATCGGAAGAGGGCGGAGCGGTACGCGCGGGCCAGCGGCGCCTGGGACCAACACCGGCGCGGGCTACTTCTGGGTGCCGACCTACAAGCTCGTGGCCGACCACGACCGCCTCCGCGCGTTCTGGGGCTGCAACGACTGGCACTCCGCGGTCGGCTCGACGTGGGTGACGGTACGGCTGCTCGAGACCTTTCCGACGAGCGCGCTCAGGGAGCTCGCGCGCGAGAAGCTCAATGCGCATCTCGGAAAGTCCAATCTCGAAGGCGAGATGGATTTCTTTCGCGCAACGGCCGCCTCGATCAATCCGATTCCGTCGGCAAGCCAGACGGGTTTCTTCGAGCGGCCCTATGGCTTCGCGTGGCTGCTCGAGCTCGCGCAGGAGCTCCGCGCCTGGCCCGATTCGCAATCGCAGCGCTGGTCGGCGAGCGTCGCGCCGCTCGCGGCATGGATGGCGGACAGCCTCGGCGCGTATCTCACGAAGCTCGTGGAGCCGGTGCGCAGCGGAGCCCAGACCAACACGGCGCTCAGCATGACGCTTGCGCTCGACTACGCGAACGTCGTCGGCGACGGCAGGCTTCGCGGCACGATCGTGTCGACGGCGCGACGGTTCTATCTCGCGGACACGACGTGCGCTACGCAGAACGAACGTGTTGCTCCGGGCGCCGGCGGACGTGGTGGCCGCGGTGGTGGGCGAGGCGCTGGCCGCGGCGCGATCTCGGACAGCACCTCCCGCTTGTCCACTCCAAACGATCTCACCGCTGCAACCGGACGCAGCGCCGCTCCGGCGGCGCCGGGCGGCGGCGGACCGGAGATCATATCTCCGTGTCTCACGGAAGCCGCCCTCATGGCGCGCGTGCTGGACTCGCGGGGGTACGTCGCGTGGCTCGACAGGTTCTTACCGCCGCTCGAATCCGGCCGATTCGCGCCGCTCACAGAGGCCATCGCCATTCCGACCTCCGCGCCTGCCCCGCGCGGCGGCGGAGGTGCGGCGCCCGATACGTCGGCCGGCGCCGCCGCGGCGGCGCTCGCGACGGAACATGCGCGCATCGCCGGACTGTCGTTCGCCCGCGCCCAGGCGATGGAGCGCATCGCTCGCGCGCTACCGCGCGGCGATCCGCGAGTCGCGGCGTGGCATCGTTTGTCGGCGATTCAGGCGGATCGTGGCTTCTCGCTGCTGCGTGACGATACGGCCGGCATGACATGGCTTCCCGCGCAAGCGCTCCTCTACGAGATGGTTCGACAACCATGAAGGTGACACGGATTGCCGCGATCGCGCTGATCATCGCGCCGGCGCCCGCCATGGCGCAGCGCGCGGCCGACGCGGACACTGGCGCCAAGGCGCTCAGGTTCAACGACCTTTCGTCGTTTTACGCGTCACTTCCCGCCGTTGAGCCACACGCCTTCGATCGGACGACCGCGATGCAGCTCAGCGCCATGCCGCTGTCGTGCATGGATCATCCACAACCGCGGCCCAACACCGTTCCCTACTTGTGGGACGCGACCTATACGCCGGTTCCCGACTACGAGACCACGCGCGCGTTTTACGGCTGCTACGACTGGCACTCGGCGGTGAACTCGTCGTGGACGCTCGTGAGAATTCTCAAAATGTTCCCGGACCTGCCCACGGCGCCGGCCATTCGACAGAAGCTCAACGACCACTTCGGGGCGAGCAACATCGCCGGTGATCTGGAATTCATGCGCGGCGCCGGCACGTTCGAGCTTCCGTATGGATACGCGTGGCTCCTGCGTCTCCAGTACGAGCTCAAAACCTGGAACGACTCCGACGCCGCGCGGTGGGCCGCCAACATTCAACCGATGGCGACGTACATGGCCGATCGGCTGGCCACATACTTGAATGCGCTGCCGCAGGCCGTCCGCACCGGGGTGCATCCGAACACGGCGATGGCGATGGACAACGCGCTCGGCTACGCTCGCGCGTTCGATCCGGCGCTCGAGGCGGCGATTCGAGAATCGGCCGAGCGTCTGTTCCGGCGAGACATTCGGTGCAACACGGCCGCCGAGCCTGGGCCGAGCGACTTCGCGTCGCCGTGCTTGATGGAAGCGTCGATCATGGGCCAGCTGCTGCCGGCCGAGGTGTTCCTGCCGTGGCTCGGCGCGTTTCTGCCGGCGCTGTACTCCGAGGAGTTTCACCCGCTCACGGTGGGACTCGGGCCGGAGTTCGTGAAGAACCCGGCAGCGATCGCATCGAAATCGCACATCGTCGGTCTCGCGTTCGTTCGTGCGACGTCGATGGGTGAGCTCGCGAACGCGCTGCCCGCCGCGGACCCGCGAGTACCGGTGCTCCGGCGACTCGCGGCGATGCAGTCGGCGACGGGCTTTCCCCTCATGGGGGCGGTGGGCTACGACGGCTCGCATTACTACGCGAGTTGGGCGACGACCTACTTGATCACCGAACCGGTGCCGCCGCACCCCTGAGGCTCGACGTCACGGCGACGGAAGCGGACGGTTGGTGTTGAAGATGTCGGCGGCAACTTCCCAGTCGCCGGAGCGGCGTCGCCACACGACGACGTACTTCCCGTCGTCCTCGAGCCGGCCCGCCGGCCCATCCATGCCGAGGCGGTAAGTCCCGATTTCGAACGCCAAGTCACCTGCCTGCGCGACCTCGACGGTGCTCGGCGCCCACGCGAGCGACAGGTTTGGCGCGCTGAGAAGCTGCGACCAGACCCCGCGCACTTGCGCGCGACCGTTTGCCGCTGGCGCGTTGGGAACCAGAAAGACGCCATCGTCGGCATAGAAGCTCGCGATCTGTTCGGAGCTTCGCGCGTCGACCGCCGCGAGCCAGCGGGCGCTTGCGGCGCGTACCGCATCAATCGCAACGTCGTTCATCGCCGCGGTCATCGCGCACCTCCAGCCATCGCGGTCGCGGGCGAGGGAATGATCGTCAGCTCGTTCGTCAACGGAATGCCGCGCAGCGCACCGAGCACCATGTTCTTCGTGACGACGCGGTCATGCAACTGCTCGAGGTCCGCACGCGTCGCCGACGAAACGAGCGTCGCGCGAACGTGCAACGTCCGATAGCAGTGCCGCGCCTCGTCGGGCGCCTGAAAGCCGGACAAGCCGTCGAACTCGCCACGAGGATCGAACACACCCTCGACGACGACGTCCGCGCGCTCGAGCGGAACGCCGAGGTGCGCCGCCATCATTGGATAGTCCGAGCCGGCGCACGCCGCGGCGGCGAGATAGATCTGTTCCCAGGGGTAGATCAGCTCGGGCGGGTTGCCCTCGAGAGACTCGGGTCGCTCCAGGCGCGGCGGCGCATATGGGTTGGCCATGGTTGGATCGAACCGGTAGTACGCGCGATACGTGCCGCGGACGCGGTCGCCGTACCGCCTGAACGCGTCGATGCTCTCACCGACGGTCGACGCCATCTCTCCGAAGACGATTGGCATTGCTCACTCCCCTCATGTGTAGTTGTTCCGAGACCAACTACGTGAGAGAGGAATGACGCCGAAAAAAAGTTCGGTCAATCGTCGTCGGCGCGCGGACGCCTCGTCGCGACGTGGAGCCGCGCGCCGACCTTTCTGTCATCATTTCCTGACAGGACGAGCGCCATGCCGGGCGGACAATGAAACGGACGCTCCGGGGGGTTCACAAAGCGTCCCTCGAGAATTTCGATCCCGCTGCCGCTCAACACGCGTTCGGGTTCCAATCGAACGCCCGTCTCGAGGTCGCCGTCGATCTCGGCGGCAAGATGCACGCGTCCGCGCGCCGTCTTTCCGCTCGACCAGCCCACGAGACAATCGACATCGAAATGCGACATGAAGCCGCTGCTATCACCGCGGCGAAAGACGTCCCGAACCGCTTCACTCCAAAACTGCGTGCGCTCGTTCGCGCGTGTCCGCGCATCGCCGGCGAGAAGGCCGGCGCTCCCGAGCAGCGCATCGGCGAGTTTGATCTTCGCTTCCGACAATCGGCTTCGCACGGTGCCGATCGGCACCCCGAGAATCGCCGCCACCTCGTCATAGGAGTCATAACTCCCGAAGAACCGGAGCATCGCCGTGACGCGAAGCGTCTCGGGCAGTTGCTGCAGCGCGCCCCAGATCCATTCGCGCAGCTCGAGCCGTTCGAGGCGGTCCTCCGGATTGGCGCTGTCGTCGGCGATGTCGGGGACGATGTCCGTCACGAGCTCCCCGCGGCGACGTCGCCGATGTTGAAGGCACGAGCGTCGGACCACCGCGATGAGCCAGGCGCCAGCGGCGTCGGGATCGCGCACGGCGCCGATGTGTCGCATCGCGATGAGGCACGTCTCCTGGACCGCGTCCTCTGCGTCCGGCTGATAGCCGAGCAGTCGAAGCGCGGTCGCGAACATTCGCGGCCGATGACGCTCGAGCAGCAGCCCGAGCGAGGGCCCGTCCCCAGCCTGCGCCGCGAGCACGAGCTCTGCGTCGGTCGGGGACCATGAGGAATGGTGGGTGTGGAGTCCCATGCCCCAATGATGCATCAGCCTGGGAAAAAGTTCGATCGGCTCCGCTCAGCCGACGCAGCCGTAGGCCGTGCGCCGTGCTTGTGCTCTTACCAGAAATAGAAGAGGTTCCGTCGCTCCGTGACGACCCTCCTGCGACCGCTCGGTCCGTGATGACACGATGACGCGCCTTTTCTGGACTGCCGTCGCCGTCGACGCGGCGCTCTTCCTGATCCTATTCGTCGCCGGACTCGCCACGAAAGGAATCGCCGACACCGTCATCGACTACCAGGTTCGGCAAGACGCCGAAGGCAGCGGCTATTTCTCGGGGCGCGACACGAAAGCAGCCGGCCGAGCCGTCGTCCGACGCGACACGGCGGCGCTTCGAGCGGTCGGCAGGCGCATCGACGTCAACGCGAAAGGCACCCGCGGTATGACCCTGATGGAGCTCGCCGTCACGCGGGCCTGGGAGTCTACGGGACCCTCGGAGCGTGGCGCTCTATCGCTCGACATCGTACGCCAACTCCTCTCGTTCGGTGCCGATCCCAATGCCGGCCTGGAAATCGCCACCAAGCTGCCAGACGTCGCGATCCTTTCCGCGCTGCTCGACGCCGGCGCGAAGACCGACCACGCGAACGACCACGGACCGGTCGTGTTCGAATGGCTCGCCGTGATGCCGGTCGCGAATCTCGAGGCGCTGCTCGATCATGAGCTCGACGGCAACCTCGTCGATCGCTTCGGGACGCCGCTCGTCGTCGCCGCGGCGCGCGCCGACCGATGGGATCTCGTGGCCCTGCTGATGGCGCGGAGCGCCGACCTGTCTCGTGCGGATGCGCAAGGCGTCCGTCTTGCCGACGTCGTTGCGAGCCGGACCGAGTCGATCGCGACGCGTCCGGCGCCAGTCCAAGCGGCATTTGCGCGTGTACGGTCGCGACTCTCGGCCAAGCCGTAGCCGTCGGCTACTTGTGGACGACGGTAATGACTCGAATCGGCGCGCGACTCGTGTTCTTCACGGTCCAGCTCTTTCCCGGACTCGATTGGAATGTTCCGCCCACCCACCTCGCGCCGTCTACCGCGAGACCACGGCCGGCGTCCGCCGAGTCGAGCGCGATCACCCACGTGCGCCGAGCGATCGACGCAGGACGCAAGGCGGCGCCGGGCTCGATCGTGGCGAGACCGACGCGAAGTCGGTTCGTCTCGAACGCGGGGTGCTCGGTTGCTCCGAGCAAGCGCGGTGTCGTCCCTGCCGAGCAATCGAGCGGTTTCCCGGCGACGACCGCTTCGCAGAGGTTGTGAACGCCAGCCTGCGGCTCGAGCAGCTCCACCGTGATGTTGTCGAACGGCACGTTGCCCGGATTGCGCGCGACATGTGCGAAGTGGCCGGGGGTGTAGTGAACGCTCAGATCCCGCGACGAGATCGTCGCGTCCGGAACGCCTGGCTTGGCATTAACGACGGCGCTGGCGCCGAGCGCCACCCAGAAATAGTCCGGATCGTGCTCGTGCAAGAGCGTCGTGTCGTGCGCGGGCACGCGGACGCGGAGCACGCGCAGGCTCGCGTCCTCGTACGCGAGATGATGATGAGGCTCGCGTTTCGCGAGCACCGCGCCGGGGATGGACTGCGCCGCCGCGGTCGCGCCGGAGAGCAGAAGGATTCCGAATGGCGTGAACAATCGCACGCGGAAAACGTAGCGTGGCCCGCCATGGCCGGCCAGGCGGTTGACGCCGGTGAATTCTTCGCAACGTTACAGAGTCATTTGTCGCTCAGGCCGCATGCACCGCATTCACTCGCACGTCGCCGTGGTCGTACTCGCGCTGACCGTGACCGCGCCCGTTGCGGTCTTCGCCCAGACGCCCCGTTCCGGCAACCCGATATTGCCCGGATGGTATGCCGATCCCGAAGCGCACGTGTTCGACGGCCGGTACTGGATCTTCCCAACGTACTCCGCGCCGTACGACCAGCAGACCTTTCTCGATGCGTTCTCGTCGCGCGATCTCGTGACGTGGGAGAAACACGAACGCGTGCTCGACATCGCCCACGTGTCGTGGGCGAAGCGGGCGGTCTGGGCGCCGTCGATCGTCGAGAACAACGGCTGGTACTATCTCTTCTTCGGCGCCAACGACATCCAGAACGATCAGCAGCTCGGCGGCATCGGCGTCGCGCGAGCGCGGCACCCTGACGGTCCCTTCAAGGACTACCTCGGCAAGCCGCTCATCGACCGCTTCCACAACGGCGCGCAGCCCATCGATCAGATGGTGTTCAAGGATCGTGATGGGTCGTACTACATCGTCTACGGTGGGTGGCGGCACTGCAACATCGCGAAGCTGAACGCGGACTTCACCGGCTTCGTCCCGCTTCCGGATGGCAGCACGTTCAAGGAGATCACGCCGGCCGGCTACGTCGAAGGCGCGTTCATGCTGATCAAGGACGGCAAGTACTACTTCATGTGGTCGGAGGGGGGATGGACCGGCCCGAACTACGCCGTCGCGTATGCGATCGGCACGTCACCGTTCGGTCCCTTCGAGCGCGTCGGGAAGATCCTGCAGCAGGATTCCACCGTCGCGACCGGCGCCGGCCATCACTCCGTGCTGCAATCGCCATCGGGAAAGTGGTACATCGTCTATCATCGCCGGCCGCTCGGCGAAACGGATCGCAATCATCGAGTCGGTCAGCATCGACGAGCTGCATTTCGACGCTCGAGGATTCATTCAGCCGGTCAGGATCACGAAGGAAGGAGTCAACGCGGATCCGATACGGCCATGACTTCTAACGAAAGGTTCCCGGGCTGACGTCGTAGACGCGACGGTGCGCGCCAACCTCTTCCTCGGCTCGCCAGAAGCCGAGCTGCTCCGACCAACGGCCCGCGCCGAGCGATCGGCCCTTGAGCGCGAGAAAGCCGGCGGCGCGACCGGTCTGGACGCCGAGCTTTCGTAGATCCGAGAGATCTCGAATGATCGTGCTCCGACGCTCGTGGACGATACGTCGTGCGGTGACGACGCCGATGCCCGGAACACGGACCAGCATTTGGTACGATGCCACGGCGACGTCGAGCGGGAACTGCTCCGGATGCGCGAGCGCCCACGCGACCTTGGGATCATGCTCGAGCGGCAGGCTGCCGTCATCGTGATAGACGACTTCGCCGACGCCGAAGCCGTAGTGGCGCAGGAGATAGTCGGTCTGATAGAGGCGGTGCTCCCGCAGCGCCGGCACGGCGCGGCGAGACTCGAGCGGCGTGTCACGGATGGGGCGAAACGCGCTGAAGTGCACGTGATGAACGCCGCCCCCGGCATAGAGCTCGGAGACGCGCTGCACGATGGTGCGGTCTGTGTCCGGCGTCGCACCGACCACGAACTGTGTCGTCATTCCCGACGCGCCGCCCGGGCGCAGCGGATCTCGGCTCCAGCCGTCTGCCTCCCGCTGCTGCTCGTGCACGATCAGCGACCGAGCGCGCGAGAGGGTCGTGAACGTGGTGTCGTAGCTCTTCTCGGGAGCGATCGCCGCGAGGGTGTCGCCGCAGGGGGCCTCGAGGTTGACCGAAACGCGCGTTGCCAGCGCCGTAGCCCGCTCGATCTGCGCCGGCTCGGCGCCCGGGAGAATCTTCACGTGGATGTAGCCAGCGTAGCGATGCGTGCGCCGCAACAGCTCGAGCACTTCGATCAGATCGTCCATCACCTTGACCGGCCGCCCCGGAATGGCCGTCGTGATGAACAATCCCTCACACCACCCGCGCCGGTGCGCCTCGAGAAAAATGCGTACGAGCTCGGTTGGCTTGAGCAGCGCGCGCGGCATGTTGCGATCCCGCCGCATCGGGCAGTAGTGGCAGTTGAAGCTGCACGCGTTCGTCATGAGAATGCGCAGCAGCGTCGTCCGTCGTCCGCGGCCGACACTGACCGTCCGGAAGTTCACCGGTCTGAGCGCGCCAGCATCCTTGGCGTTCCGGAGCCGGGGCGGCAGCGCCGGCGTCATCGACGGGCTCGCTTCGCGGTCGTCGCCGGCGAGCGACATGAGCAGTGCTACTTTCTCGTCCAGCGACATCTCGTCCACGATTCCCCCGGGGACAACGGGATGTGGAGACTACCGAACAAACACCGAAATCGCAAGGCCGCGTATCGGGCCCGAGCGGTTGACGCCAAGCCCATCGCGAAAATGTTAGATCACCACTTCGGCTCGGTTTTCATGACTCACATGCGTTCTCTACGGGTTCTCGCCGCCTTCATTTTCGTGCTCGGCGCGCGTGTCGGCGCCGCTCGCGCGCAGCGTCGCCCGCGTCTCGACTCGGCCGCCGTCACGGACATCGCGACATTGTTGAGGCTCGAGGACACGCGCACGTTCGACGCGCCGGAGCTCGCGCGGCTGCTGACGGCCAAGCATCCCGAAGTGCGTCGCCGCGCGATCCTCGCGATCGCGCGAATCAACGAGAAGGCCGGCGTTGCGCTGCTTCGCTCGCGTCCGCTTCCCGCCGATACCGCGATAGCCGCGACGACCGTCTTCGCCGTCGGGCAGCTGCGCGACACATCGTCCATTCCCTGGCTCGATTCGTTGCTCTCGAGCTCGCACACTCCGCCGACCGTGCTGACAGAGGCTGCCTGCGCGCTGGGAAAGATCAAGACATCGGCGGCGCGCGAAGCGCTCGGACGTTTTCTCATGATGACGGCCGCGGTCCCGCGAACGACCGAGGCGATTGGCGAAGCACTCCTGTCGATCGGGCGCGCGACGGCTCGAGGCGACATTTCACCGATCTCCAAATGGACCACGTCGGCAAATGAAGAGATTCGCTGGCGGGCCACGTGGGCGCTGTTCCGCCCCAGAGACCCGCTCGCCGTGCGTGATCTGTTGACGATGTCGAACGATCGCTCGGCCACCGTTCGATCGTGGGCGGTTCGCGGATTGGTGAAATCCCAAGCCGATTCCGCCCAGCTCGGCGTCCCCGCGCTGGCCCGCCTGCTCGGAGCGGCGCACGATGCCGACCGCCGCGTCCGCACCGAAGCGATTCGCGCGCTCGCGACCTATCCGGATTCATCGGCGCTGAGCGCATTGGTCGCCGCCCTTCACTCGGCGGATGCGTGGGAGTCGGTGAGCGCGGCCGAGGGGCTCGCACGAACGAAAGCTGGGTGGACCGTTCCGGCGTTGCTCGAGGCGACGCATCCGTCGAGACCGTGCGCTTTGCGTGCGACGGCCATGCGTTCGCTGCAGGCGTTCGCTGCAACCGAGGCGCGCGCCGTCGCGACCACGATGTCGCGCGATACGGCGACGTACTGCCAGAACATCGCTGTGCAGGTCCTGCGCGATACCATTCCCGGAGCGGGCCGTGGCGGCGGCCGCGGACCGCGCCAGATTCCGAAGGCACCCGCGCGCCCGATGGCCGAGTATCGCGCGATCGTCTTGAAGTGGGTCGTGCCGGCGTACATGGGGAGGCCGCTGCCTCGCGCGCGGTGGGAGACGACGCGCGGCGCGATCGATCTCGAGCTCTACGCCGGCGACGCGCCGCTCGCGACGGATGCGTTCGAGAAGATCATGAGCACCGAGTCGATCGTCGGCACGCAGTTCACCCGAGTGGTGCCCGACTTCGTCGATCAGCAGGCGAGCATTCGGAACGCGGCCGTTCAGCGCGACGAAGTGAATCGGCACCGCCTCACGCGAGGCAACCTGGCGTGGGCGAGCGGCGGGCTCGACACCGGCCGGCCGGGCTACACGCTCAACCACACGCCGCAACCGCACAACGAAGGCGATTTCACGTCGCTCGGCCGCGTCGTCTCGGGGCAGGACGTCGTCGATCGGATCGAGCTCGGCGACGCCGTGTTGTCCGTCAAGATGCTCTCGGCGCCGCGGTGATGGCGCTCGTCCGCCGGGAGTTGCGCCTGCCGCCCGGGCAGTTCACTATCCGTCGACTTCGGCTCTACCGCCATCACTGAGGCCATCCATGAAACGAGCGCTCCTCCTCGCGGCCGTCACTCCGGTTGCGTTCGCGTCCGCCGCGGCGCAGACCCCGGCCACGGTCACGCTCACACGTCTGCAATGCGGCACGAACGCGGCGCCCACGGACGTCGGCCAGCGGTTCTCCGATACGTATGCGTTCAGCGGACTGATGGTCCAGCTCACGTTCAGCTGCTATCTGATCAGGCACAATGACGACTACTTGATCTGGGACACCGGCAACCCTGTCGGCACGGCCGCCACGGCGCCGAAGACGAGCCTGACGGATCTCATCGCGCAGCTCAAGGTCACGCCCGAACAGGTGAAGTACGTCGGCATCAGCCACTATCACGGCGACCATACGGGACAAGCGAATCAATTTCCTCGCGCGACGCTCCTCATCGGCAAGGGCGACTGGGACGTCGTCTCCGATCCGAAGACCCCGGCCGCGACCTCGACGCCGTTCACGAACTGGATCGGCGGCGGCGGCAAGGTCGACCCGGTCGTGGGCGACAAGGACGTGTTCGGCGACGGATCGGTGCTCATGCTCAACACGCCGGGACACACGCCTGGCCATCACAGTTTGCTCGTAAGGCTCAAGGACATGGGCAATGTGCTCATCACCGGCGATCTGGCGCACTTCCACGAGAACTACGACGGCAACGGCGTTCCGACCTTCAACACGGATCGTGCCGCGACCATCGCGTCGCTCGACCGGTTCAAGCAGCTCGCGGCGCATCTCAAGGCCACCGTGATCATCCAGCACGACCAGCGTGATGTGAGTAAGCTTCCCGCATTCCCCGCATCGGCCAAATGATTCGCGTTCTCTAACCATGGACCTCGCAACTCCATTCATCGAGCGGTCGCGCCACTACCTGGCCACCGAGTATCGCGTCAAGGTCCGGGCGGCGGTCGAATCGCTGCCCGCGGGCGCGCTCTGGTGGCGCGCGAACGAGGAATCCAACAGCGTCGGCAACCTGCTGCTGCATCTCGCGGGGAACGTTCGGCAGTGGATCGTGAGCGGCGTTGGCGGCGCGGCGGACACCCGGTATCGCGCCGCCGAATTCGAGGCGCGAACCGGCACTGACGCCGCCACGTTGCTCGCCGCGCTCGACGTCGTGCTGGACGAAGCGGATGCCGTGCTCGCCGCGCTCACGGCGGCCGACCTCGCGACGCCGCGGACGATTCAAGGCAGAGACATCACTGTCCTCGACGCCGTCTATCACGTGGTGGAACACTTCTCCGGCCATGTCGGCCAGATCGTGCTCGTCGCGAAGCTGCACTCGCCGGGCGCGATCCACTTTTACGAGGACGCCGGCGGTCTCGCGCATCCCGTCTGGCCGGCGCTCGACCGCCGTTAGCTAGGTCCTTCGTCGCATACGCCCCGCCGCGGGCGCCAGGTATGCTCAGGGCAGAATTGTCGAAGTGTGTCGATGATGCCCCTGATTCCCATCATCGGCTTTCTGGCTGGCTTTGGGACGACGTTCGCGGCGCTGCCCGACGTCCTCGCCATGCTCCGCCGGCGATCGAGCGCCGGAATGAACCCCAGAATGGCCGCGATCCTCGGGACCTTTCAGATCCTCTGGGTGGTCTACGGCCTCTCGATCGGCTCGGTCAATCTCGTCATCTGGAACGTCATTGCGGTGACGATGAATTATCTGACGGTCGCCGCGTACATCCATTTTCGGCGCAAGGAAAAGAGAATCGAGTAACCGTGTTTCGTTATCCCCTGCACGCATAAAAGAACTCTACGAACGACTGTATCGCTCCATTCATCCCGGAAACTTTCGGATTCGCCGAATCGATGATCCAGTATTCGTCGGGTGCGTGCGCGCCGTCGCCGTGGCCGAGTCCGAACTGTCCCGCCGCGAGCTCGAGCGGTGCGCCGGTGAACGTGACGCCCGGCCACGATCCCGCGAGCCGCGGCCAGAGCAGCGGATCGACGCCCTGTTGCTTGTATGCGGCGACCTGAGCCTTGATCAGCTTCGAGTCCGGATCCGTCTCCGTCGGATCGTACCCGCCGCTCATGTTGACCTCGATGTCGCTGAAGCCGTGCTTGGCCAGATGCTGCTTCAACAGCTCGAGCGTGCCCTTCGCGGTCATGTCGGGCACGAGCCGCATGTCGATCTTCGCGACGGCGCGGTGCGGGAGAATCGTCTTTCCGCCGGCGCCCGTGTAGCCGCCCACGAGTCCCTCGATGTTGATCGTCGGCTGTGTCACGAGCCGCACGAGCGAGTCGTGATACGACTCGTCCTTGAACCAGTGGTCGACGCCGAGCGATTTCTTGGTCGCGGCTTCGTTGCGCTTCGGGATGGCGTTTTCGAGAATCTGCTTCTGTCGCGCCGAGAGCGGCCGGATCTTGTCGAAGAATCCTTCGACGGCCGGCGTGTGGCCGTCGGCCTTCACCAGCGTGTTGAGCGCCTGCACGAGGTGCCACGATGGACTGTCGAGTTGCGCCTCGAGACTCGAGTGCACGTCGTGCTTGGGGCCGCGCCCCCACTTCTCACCGCTCGACACCAGCTCGAGCTCGACGACGCCCTTCGCGCCGAGATTGATCTCGACCGAGCCGTCGAGACTCTGATTGCCGAGCGGAATGATCACGCCGAGACATTTCTTCAGCGCCGCTTCGACCTCGGGCTTGAAGACGATCTGTCCAAAGTTCGGCGATCCGATCTCTTCTTCGCCCTCGCACACGAGCGCGATGTTGACGGGCAGCTTCTGTCCCGCCGCCTTGAACGCGTGCAGAGCGGCGAGACACGCCATCTGCGGTCCCTTCGAGTTCGTTGCGCCGCGTCCGACGATCACCTTGCCGAGTCCGGGCTTGTCGACGAGCCGCGCTTCGAGCGGCGGTGAGCTCCATTCCGCGGGATCGTACTGCTTGACGTCGTACATGAAGTAGATGCCGAGCCACGTCGGCGCGCCGGAGTCCAGTGTGGCGAAGACACCCGGCTTGCCCGCCGTCTGTACGAGGTCCACTCGCTGAAATCCCGCGTCGCGCACGAGCTTCGCCATGTACTCGGCGCCCTGCGGATAACCGCGCCCCTCCGCCGCGACCGACGGAAGCGCGATCCAATCCTGCAGCATCTTCACGGTCTGGTCGTGCTGTCCGGCGATCTTCGCGATGACCTCGTCCTTGGGTGACCAAGCGAAGACCCGCGCGCGCGGGTCGAGCGCGAGCGCGGCGGCGCCGACGGCCGCGCCGTGCAGAAAGTCGCGACGGTTGATGTCGAGCATCGAGGTCATGGTCTCCCCCCAAGACGAGTGATCGTGCGCGGCAAAACTTCGCTCACTTCAGCCACCGCCTCAACTCCGTCGCCAAAAAGCGGCGTGACTCCTCTGTCGCGAACACGGTGTGCGGACCCGGCGCCATCGTTCCGGTCACGCGATCGCCGGTAAGTCCCGCTCGCGCGTAGCTGTCCAACGCGCCGTACGCTGGCGTGTTGAGATCGAAGTATCCCTGAATCCAGAACATTCGCATCTTCGGGTTCGCGCGCATGCCCTCGGCGACGCCGGGTGCGGCCTCGTAGGTCGTCACGCCCGCGCGATCCCAGAACCCGTTGATGTCGAGATTCAGGCTGCGATACGATTCGAGCGTCTTGAACTCGAGATCCTGCACGAGGTAGGACTCGAGCGCCGAGCGCGGCGACGTCGACGCGGCATCCACGTTGGGAACCAGCGCTGGCGCCTGCATCGCGGTGCCGATGCGCGTCCCGCCCAATCCATCCGCTGGGCTCGAGCTCGCCGCCTGCTCGGCCGACAGCACGAGCGGCCCGGTGACACGCGTGTCCTGATTCGAGACACGCAGCCCTTTGTCCTTGAGAACGTTGAGCAGCCAATCCTGCGCGCTCAATCGAAGATTCTTCTCTTCGATGAACCGTGCCGGCAGTCCCACCAACGCCGACAGCTTCGCCGCCACCGCCTTTCTCTGTTCGGCCGAGAGCGAGCTTCCGCGAGCGAGCGCTGGTCGGTATTCCTGTTCGACGAATGCCACGGCGTCGGCCCACACCTGGTCGACCGATCGTCCGTTGCGCGGAACGCGCTCGTGGTACCAGGCCGCCACGGCCATCGACGGAACGTTCTTGATGTAACGAAGATCGCCGGCGTTTTCGGAGCCGCCGACCGCGGAGATGAGCACGACGCCGTCGATTGCCAGCTCCTTGTGGCTCCGCAGGATTTCGCCGATGCGTGTGGTGCCGTAGCTCTCACCGATCAAGTACCGAGGCGATCCCTCGCGATGGTGTTCGCGGAGCCATTCGCCAATCACCTTCGCGACCGACGCAGCGTCGCCGGTCAGATTCCAGTAGAACTGTTTACCGATGTCCGTCGTATACGGCCTGCTGAAACCCGTGCCGACGGGATCGATGAACACGAGATCGGTCGCGTCGAGCAGGCTGTTGGGGTTCTCGACGTTGCCGTCGCGCGTTCCGAGCCGCGGGCCGATGCCGTTGAAGTGCAACGGCGACGACGACGCGCCCGGACCACCATTGAACACGAATGACACCGGCCGCTTGGCCTCGTTCGCAATGCTGTCGCGCACGTACGCGATCGTCACGAGAAACGCGTTCGGCGTCCCGTTCGGCCCGTCGAGAATATGCTCCTCGACTATCGCCGTATAGGCGATGGTTTGCCCCCCGAACACGCCGGTGTGCTTGGTCGTCGCGATCGACGGCTTGTGGTCGATGAGCGCTTGCGGAATCTGACCGAGCGCGGTCGCCCCCGCCGCGGCGGCAAAGAGCGCGGCGGCGGCGAGCGAGCGGAGCGTACGACGCACAGCGAGCGTCAAGCGATCGCCTCGAGGAAGCGATCCACGTCGGCCATGTCGTTGTACACCGACGGCGACAGACGCATCCAGTTCGTGCTGAAGCGCACGTTCACCTTCGCCGCTTGCAGCTTCTTCGGGATCTCCGACGACTCGATGTTCCGCTTCGCGAAGGTGATGACGCCCGCCGTGGAATTCGGCGGCGTCATCAAGGTGAAGCCGAGCCGTGGCACTTCGCGCTCCAGCTTTCGCAGCATCGGTTGCCGGTGTGCTTCGATGCTCGCGAGGCCGAGCGATTTGATGTACGTCAGCGACGCCGCGAGGAGCGCCGCTGCCGCGGCACTGCCGCCGAACGTCCCCGGCTCGAACGCGCCAGCCGCGCTCCTGTTCAGCGAGTACGTGATCGGCGCGTACGGACCAGCGGGCAGGTTCGGCGGATAGAACGCGTCGACGTCGCCCTCATAGTAACCGATCACTGGGCGGTCGATCTTGTCCAGCGCGCTCTCGCGAACGTAGAGGAACCCGACTCCGAAATCGCCCATCAACCACTTGAAGCTCGAGCACGCGGCGAAGTCGACACCGCTCGCGGTGATGTCGAACGGACCAGCACCCGCGGAGTGGATGATGTCGGCGTAAACGAGCGCGCCGTGCGCGTGCGCGAGATCGCTGACGGCTTTCAAATCGTGCTGAAATCCGTTGTACATGGCCGCCGACGAGACCTCGATGAGGCGAGTATTCTTGTCCACCACTCGCTCCAGATCTTTCATGTCGATGCGGGCGTCCTTCGTCGGTTGAACGATTCGCACGTCCAACCCGCGCTTCTTCAGCTCGAGCAGGTGCATCAGCGCCCCCTCGAAGTGCAGTCCGTCGCTCACGACGTTGCCGTCGTACCGCTTGTGCAGGCCGAGCGACTGCACGACGAGATTCTCGCCGAAGCTCGTGCTCGGGACGTACGCGATCTCCGACGGCTTCGCGTTGATCAATTCGGCGAACAGCGCCTTTGGATCCGGGCGAGGCGCGGGAACCGCGGGCGGAACGCGAAGCGATCCTCGCTTCTCACCCGCCACGCGCGCCGCCTCGAGCGCCACCTTCGGGATCGGATGCGTGTAGGCGGCGTTGATGTAGGTATAGCCTCCGTCGATCAGGAAATCGTCTTTGCGTGGGAGCCCGGCGAGCCCCGAAGGCGCGACCGACCGAGCCGGCAACTGCGCACCGAGCTTGCCGAGGGCCGCGGTCGCCGCGGCGCCGCTCAGGCCTCTCAAAAGACTGCGTCGGCTGATGTCCACCGTGTCCTCCTCCCTGGTGCGGATGCGGTACTGGATGGAACGTTGTTGTCGGCACGGCAACCCCACAACGTCCGAGCACCGAGGCGCTCCCAGTGAGATATCGACTTGCGGCGATGTTGGCGATCGCGTCCAGTGTGACGAGCGCCCAGCGAGGCGGCCAGGCGCGTCTACAGGCGCGTCTACACCAGAGGTTATCGTCTCGCTCCGCCCCGTGCGCAATGGGGGGCCGGAGGTCGTCGCGCTGGCCGTTCGCGCCGAGGTTCGAGGCTTGAGCGCCGCGGCGAGCCGGTCGTTTCGAGTCAGTGCGCCGATCACCTACGCGGGAGTTCGAAACATCGCCGATCGCGTCGACAGCCTCGTCCTTCGTGACGCGTCTGGCGTCGTTCCACTCACGACGCAAAACGACGCGGCCAACCCCGGCGGCTTCCCCTACTATCGTCACTGGCGCGCGACACGAGCGGTCGTCGCTCCCGTCGTGCTGACGTATCGCATGCGACCGTTTACCGGAACGCAGCGACCCGGGCCGCAGTTCGATTTTTACGCGCATGCGGGCGGCATCAGCAGCGGCGGCATGGCGCTGCTGGTGTTGCCCGAGAGCCTCGGCGTCGTGCGATCGCGCGTGCACTGGGATCTCGGCGACCTGGCCTCGGGCTCGACGGCCGCGACGACATTCGGCGAGGGCGACTTCGAGCTGCGTGTTCCGGTCGAGAATCTGGCGCAAGGGTTCTACGAGGCCGGTCCACTCGGCCATTTCAGCGCCGGATCGGGCAATGGCGGGCTTCGCGCGTACTGGTTGGGGCAGCCGCAATTCGATCCGCGCCAGGAGATGGCGTGGACGGCAAACGCCTACGCCTATCTCAAGAAGTTCTATCGTGACACGACGACGTCCACGTATCGCATCTTCATTCGCGCGATTCCGAACGTCCCACGACTCGGCGGCACCGCGCTGGACCGGTCGTTCATGCTCGGCGTCACGGCGGGCACCGGCGACTCGACGGTGGCGGCGCCGCGCGAGATGATCGCGCACGAGATGGGGCACATGTGGGTGGGCAATCTGGCCGGCGGTGGCGATGGCGCCGGCGCGACGTGGTTCAACGAAGGGCTCAACGTCTACTACACGCGGCTGTTGTTGCTGCGATCAGGGCTCGATTCGGTGAGCGCGTACGAGCGCAGCGTCAACGCGAGCGCGAGTGCGTATTACGCGAGCCCGTTCAGGAACGCGAGCGCCGATTCGCTCGGGAAGCTCGGCTTCAGCATCGGTGTGGGCGCGGGGAGCGCGCAAAATGTCCCGTATCAGCGCGGCAGTCTCTTCTTTTCGGACATCGACGCGCAGATTCGCTCGGCCTCCGGCGGTCGGCGCAAGCTCGACGACGTCCTCCTTCCGCTTTTCGAGCGTCGCGCCCGTGGCGAGCGGTTCGATCAGCAAATGCTTCTCGAAGCATTCGTGAAGGAGCTGGGCCCGAAGGTTCGCGATCAGTTCGATGCGGTGATCGTCCATGGCGCGACGCTGGACGTTGCGCCGGGCGCGTTTGGCCCATGCTTCGAGCGACGCGCCGCGAAGCTGACGGCAACGGACCAACAGGTAAACGGCTACGAGTGGATCCGCGTATCGGGCACTCCGGACGAGGTCTGTCGAAGCTGGTAGCGCGGCGAACGGTGCATCGTCCGATGTTTATGCGTTTGGTCCTCCCGCGAGCCGTTTCACCAACTCGTAGAGGAACGTCTGCCCCTGATAGAACGACTGGACCTTGAGCCGTTCGTCGCGTCCGTGAAATCGAATGTCGTCGCGGTCGTAGAAGAATCCTTGTACGCCGTACGTGGGAATGCCGGCCGAGCGGAGATAGGCGCCGTCGGTCGCTCCCATGACCATCATCGGGACGGTGGCGACGCCCGGCCACAGCGAGGTTGTGGCGGACTTGACCGCGGACATCAGGTCGTCGCGCATCGGTGATGCCGGCGAGTTGTGCGGCGTGCCGTCGACGATGAGGTGCACGGCGGTATCGGCGATCACGCGATTGAGCGTGGACGTCACATAGTCGATTCCGTCTTCCGGCAGTACGCGGCAGTTGACGTTCGCGGCGGCGAGCTGCGGCAGGGCGTTCTTCGCGTGGCCGCCCTCGAGCTGCGTAGCGACGCACGTCGTGCGCAGCGTTGCATTCCACGCCGTGGTCGACCGCGCGACCCGCGTCATCGCTCCGCCGTCCCCCTTCGCGACCGCGGCGAGATCGGCCGCGATCGCGCCTTTCTCGATGCCCGACATCGCGCGGAAGTACTCGCGCGTGACCTCGTTGGTCTTGAGCGGAAACGCGAACTTCGACACGCGGTCGAGCGCGCCGGCGAGATGGTAGATCGCGTTGTCGGCCACGGGGAGCGAGCTGTGGCCGCCCTTGTTTCGTACCTCGAGGCGATAGTTGATGACGTACTTCTCGCTCACCTGGACGTCGTTCGAGAGGCGTGTGCCCTCGAGCGACTCACCCCAGCCGCCTTCGTTCAAGCAGAACTCGGCGTCGATCAGCTCGCGCTTGTTCTTGAGCAGCCATTCGACGCCGTTGTACGGACCGCCGCCCTCTTCGTCCGCCGTGAGCGCGACGATGATGTCGCGGTCCGGCTTGAAGCCCTCGCGCTTGTAGCGAATGAGATTCGCGATCCACACGGCGGCCTGCGCCTTGTCGTCGCCCACACCGCGTCCGTAGAAGAAGCCGTCTTTCTCGGTGAGCGTGAAGGGATCCATGCTCCAGTCTTCGCGCTTGGCTTCCACGACGTCGGTGTGCGCAAGGAGCAGGACGGGGCGACGGCGACCCGTCCCGCGGAGCCGGACGACGAGGTTCGCCTTCTTCGGGGTCGCACCACCGACGAAGATGTCGGCCGCCGGAAAGCCGGCGGCTTTGAGACGCTTCGCGGCCGCCTCCACGACCGGCGTGGTCGCGCCGGTCGTGAAGCCCGAGTTGATCTCCACCATCTCCTTGTAGATGGCGCGCGCCAGCTGTCGCTCGGCGTCGGGGGGCATGGTGCGGTCTTGCGCGGCGGCCGTTGTCGCGAAGGCGACAGCGCCCACGACGAGCATGTGTCTCATGGAGATCCTCCTGATGAGTGGCGCCGCGCGGCGAGCTCGCCGCGAGCGGGGCTTACGTCTCCGGCTTTTTCGGCCCGGCCGCCGCACGGCCGACGACCGTGATCTTCTTCACCATGCCGGCCGCCTTGTGCGTCAGCTCGGACATCGGGCAATAGAGCTCGTACGTCCCCGGCTTGAGGTTCACGGTCAGCGACGCCGATTCGTGAGCGGCGATCTGACGCGTCTCCTTGTCGACGCCCGGACCTTCGACGTGAAATCCATGGGGCATGGTGCCGTCGTTCTTCACACGGAAGGTGACCGCGCCGGCGGGCAGCGTGTCGCGCGACAAGGCGACCTTCCATTCGGAGAGCGTGACCGGCACGGCCTGCGCGGCCGCCGCGGAGGAGAAGACGGCCGCCAATCCAGCGGCGATGAGCAGACGAGTCATGGGCGATTCCTTCGGGAGGACAATGCGTAAACGCTCGAGTCGAGGCATGCTGCCGGAGGAAATATTCCTGTCGGACCGGCGTTTGTCCAAACCGCATCGCCATGAAGGCGCTTGACGGTCACGCCTGGGCGTCGTACAATCGTGTCCCTTCCTCGAGGAGAACCGGTGGCGGACGCGCGCGCATCGATGAGTCTTCGTCCGATCCGGGACAGCGCTGGAGCCCGGGTCTGTACCCTCGCCGGCATCGGACAGGCGGAGGATCAACTCGTCGAGCTGACGAAGGTCAAAGCGGGACTCGACATCGCCCTTCGCGATCTCGAGACGCAAGGGAAGAAGGATCTCAGCGTCGCCCGTGTGTTCATGGTGCTCAAGTGGACCAAGTTGACCTGCGACGCCTTCATCGGCATGGCCGCCGTCTTTTCGGGGGAGGCCGGGAAGGAGGTCAAAGCCTGGTACGGCGTCGGCGACGTAGTCGCCGATACAGCGACGAAGGCAGCGCTCGGCCAAAAAGTCGATTACGTCGGTGCTGGCCTGACTGCGGCCAAGAAGGGAGTCGCGCTGCTTCCGGTAGAGAAATCCACCAAATACTTGACCAAGTCTGGCGTGATCAAAACCGAACTGATCGTGAACGCGATCAACGCCAAGCAATCGGATGTGCTCAAGAGTGCCGGCGAGTACATGCAGGAGCTCCTGGGATTCACGCTCGAGAGCCTCAAGGCCGTCAAGACGAAGGCCTTCCAAGACCTCGCCAAGGAAACCTTCACGTATCACCAGAAGCTTGCCGATGTGTTCGAGGAGAGCCTGGCAAATGAGGAAAGTTTGAGAATGACTCAGGTGCAGCAAAAGGCGACGCTGATCTCCGTGGGCCGGCGGCTCCAGGCGCAAATCGACAAACTGGACGACTTCATTCAGTCGTGTAGCGCCGAGCTGGACACGGTGCCGGTGACGAGCTCCGTCATTCCATGAGGACGGAGCCGCTCTCCTCGCCGCGAGGCTGCCCGCCGCTACCCCGGTAGCTTCATCAGTCCGAGAGTCACCAGGAGCGGAATCACCACCGCGACGAGTGCCTCTCCCGCGATCAGGCCGGATGCGATCGGGATCGAGTATTTCGTGTGACTGTCGGGCGCCGCTTTCTCCCACACGCGATCCGCCGCCGCGCCGACGAAGATCATCGTCACCGCGTTGAATGGAATCAGCATCGCGATTCCCATTCCGGTCGGCGACGGGATGAACGACAGCCACGCTTTCTTCTGTTCGAGAATCGTCAACACGATTCCGACGAGCGCCCCCGCGAGAAACGACGTCTTCATCCACGCCAGCCGCGCCGCCGCTTCGGCGCTGATCGGTCCAGCGCCGGAGAATTCCCGCGTCACCACCTTCGCGAAGCCCACCCAGCGCTGCGACGTGGGACTCAGGAGCTGCGCATGCTCGCCGATGATCCCGTACGTGTCTCTCAACAGCGGATACATGAATGCCAGCGCGAGCGCGCCGACCGGCACGGCGATGAGCTGCATGTACGTCAGAATCCGGGGCGTCGAGTTGATCATCTGTCCCGCGCGGAAGTCCTGCATCAACCCCTCGGACTCCGCCGCCACCGCCCCCGTGACGCCGCTCGACACCATGCTCGCGCTCAGGCTCCCGGGCGCGACCGCGCCGAAGATCGCCTGCACCAGATTCACCATCGTGCTGATCGGCCCCCAGTTCGTCTCGCCGAGCACGCGCAGCGCGATCAGCCCCAGCGGCAGCGCGAGCGCGATCGCGATCACCGAGTGCCAATACGGCGTGTGGAAGAAGATGTTGTTGACGATCGCGAGAAACACCGCCGACGCGCCGCCGCCGATCCACACCCACTTGAGCGCGAGATCCTGGCTCGTTCCGGTCGCGGCCAGCCCCTTGAAGCTCTTCACCAGCACACGCCAGCGGATCGCGAGGCCCGTCATGCCGCCGGCGATCAGCATCGCCACCGCGAACCACATCGTGGTCAGAAGAATGTCGACACGCTTCGCATCCGCCGCGATCAGGCCGTGTTGCAGCAGCCACGGTGGTGCGAGCACCCATCCGATGATTCCGCCGATGAGCATGCTCGCGCTGATCCGCAGCCCGATGATGATCCCGGATCCGACGTTGAGCAGCGACAGGCCGAAGCCCACGCCGGTCCGGGTCGAGAACGAATTGACGACGACCGGAATCGTGTCCTTGATCCACGCCAGCTGTGTCGCGAGGAAGAGCAATCCCGACGCGACGAGCGAGCCCACCATCGCATATGCCGACTTCCGTGCCTGCGGACCGCTCGAGTCGAGCATGATCAACGTCTCGCCGGCCGCCACACCATCGGGGAAGGGAAGATTCTCGTCCTCGATGAAATGCTTGCGGAGCGGAACGGCCATGAACACGCCGAGAAGACCCGACGCCGACAGCCAGATCCATGTCTGCATGCGGGTCAACTTGACGTCGAACCCGCTGCCGGGTTCAGCGGCGAGGATGTCGAACGCCGCGAGCAGCCAGCAGAGAAAGGCGATCTGCCCCGCCGTGGTGCCGGCCGTCTGAACGACGTTGTTCTCCCAGCGGTTGTAGCTCTTCGAGAACAGACCGAGCGCGAGAAAGCCGAAGAACGCGGACACCACCGAGATGTTCGGGCCAAATCCGAACTTGAGCACGACATACGGATACGACGCGCCGATGACCAGGGCGACGAGCAGTCCGACGGCGATCGACCGGGGTGAGAACTCGCGGACGTCAGCCGGCTTCTGTAGACTCGATGCAGGCATGGTCGCTCGTCAGAACTGTGGCGCGACCTGCCCCAATCCGATCGTCTCGCCGCTCGCGAGCACGTGGTCCTTCATCGCGCCGGTAAGCGCGCCGTAGTCGGCGAGCGCGTCGGGCGGCAGCGTCGTGTCGAGCGCGAAGACCTGAAAGTGATATCGATGCTTCGGCCCCGCCGGTGTCCTCGGGCCCATGTAGGCCTGCGCCGCGCCGCGAATGTTCGGTCCGTACGCCGCGCCCGATGGCGGCGCGCTCATCGCGGCGTCGAGCTTCGTCACGGTCGCCGGAATGTCGACCATCGTCCAGTGAAGGATCGGCGCGCCGCGCACCATCGCGTCGCCGTCTTGCAGGATGACGACATACGATTTCGTCCCAGCCGGTCCGGCTGACCACGACAGGCCGGGAAAGACATTCCCGCGGTATTGAGTGTTCTCGAACGGAATGTCGCCGCCGGCTTGGAATGCCGGGGACGAGACGGTGAGCTTCGCCGCGCCCTTGGCGGGCAAATTCGCCAACGCGAGCAGCGACGCGCCGGGTTCAGTCGCGTTCGGCGGGGCCTGGCCGAAGGACAGCGGTGCGACTGCGATGATCGCGACCAGCGCGGCGAGCGCGGTGAAGATGCGCGGCTTCATGAGACACTCCGGGGGGATCGGTAGCATCGTTTGGCGACGGCGAGCCGCCAAACGTGTGCCCTGGCGTCGGCGTGCCGCAAGCCCGCCAACGCACCTCTTCGGCGTGCCTCGTCTACGACGGCAGCGGCAACGTGAACGAGAAGCTCGCGCCGCCACCGTCGTTCGGCTCCGCCCAGAGGCGTCCGCCGTGCGCTTCGATGATCGACCGGCTGATCGACAGGCCCCACCCCATCCCGTCGGGTTTGGTCGTGTACGACTCTCTGAACAACCGCTCTCGATCGACGTTTCCGAGGCCAATGCCGGTGTCGCTCACGGTCAGCCGCGCCGTGCCTGTCGGGCTCACCGTCGCGCTGATCGTGAGGCGGCGCGCGGATTCAACGCTGAGCTGCTCCATCGCCTGAATCCCATTGCTGATCAGGTTCAGGATCACCTGGCGAAGCTGAATGCGATCCCCCCGGATCGCGCGCTGGCCGACGTCGAGCCGCAGATCGAGCGCGACGCGGTGCTCGACGAGCGTCGACGAGACCATCATGCACACCTCGTTCACGATGTCGGCGAGATCGAGCGGTGCCTGGTCTGGGTCACCGTGCCCGAACAGGTGGCGCGTATGATGGATCACGTCTCGCGCGACGCGCGACGACTCGAGCACGTCCTCGAGACTGCTGCGCACCTCGACGAGATCGCTGGCGCCTCGATCCAGCAGGCGAAGCGACGCATGCGCGTTCGCGATGATCGCCGTGAGCGGCTGCGCCAGCTCGTGCGCGATCGACGCCGCGAATTCGCCCAGCGTCGCGAGCTTCGATGTCCGGAGCAACTCGGCCTGCGCGCTGTGCAGCTCGGCGGCCGCCACCTTCTGCGGGGTGACGTCACGAACGATGCTGAGAATCTTGTCGCGATCGCAGCGGACCACTCTCGCCTCGAAGTGCCGCAGCTCGCCGGACGGAACTGGTATGTCGTATTCGACCACGACCAGCTCTTCTCCCGCGAACAGTCGCTCGTAGCTCGCCGCGAACAGTTGCGCGAGCGACGGCGGGAGCGTGTCGCGCATGTTCTTGCCGAGAAACTGCGCTGGCTGAAACAGCAAGGCCGTGTCGTCCTTCGCACTATAGTCCAGGTACACGCCATCCCTGGTGAGGACGAACAGCAAGTCTGGCAGCGCGCGAAGGAACGCGGTATTGCGCGCCTCGCTCTCACGGAGCCGCGCGCGGCTGACGAGGAGCGCGACGATCAACCCTGCTTGGGCAACCACGAGCAAGGCCACGGCGCCCACAATCGTCTCTCGAGACATCCTCCGTCTCCGGGTCGAACTGTCTCTTCGCGGCGTCGTCGCCGGGAATGGCCGCCGTAAGCCTGCACAATAAACAGGAGCGTCGCCAGAGTCGGCGCGCCATTCCGATTTTCGCCGTCGCACGCCATCATTCGCCCGACCCTGGCCACGAGGGATGGATGGCGCCGATCGTTCGTCGGTTAACGCGCGGAAGGTCGCTCGCGGGGCTTGCGCTGCTCCTGGGCGCGACGCGATCGCGCGCCCAGGCGACTCCGGCGTTCACCACCAGCCGCGGCGATTGGCCCAGCTATACCGGCGATACCCGTGGGTCGCGCTATTCCCCGCTCGATCAGATCGCCACGTCCAACTTCAGTTCGCTCGAGGTCGCCTGGCGATTCAAGACCGACTCACTCGGTCCGCGTCCAGAGTTCAAGCTCGAGAGCACGCCGCTCGTCGTGCACGGCGTTTTGTATACGACCGGAGGAACGAATCGCGCCGTCGTCGCGCTCGACGCCGCAACCGGCGCTCAGCGCTGGGTGCATCGCGAGGACGAGGGCCCGCGCGGCGCCGCGGCCCCGCGCCAGCTCTCCGGCCGAGGGCTCGCGTATTGGTCGGATGGCCGCGACGAGCGTATCCTCTATGTTACGCCCGGTTATCGGCTCATCGCGCTCGACGCAAAGACGGGCAACACCGTCTCGAGCTTCGGCACGAACGGCGTCGTCGATCTCAAGACCGACATCGACCAGACGATCCTTCCCGATCTCGTCACCGGCGAAATCGGGTATCAGGGCGCGCCCGTCGTGGGCCGCGATGTCATCGTCATCGGCGCCGCGTTCAGAGAAGGCACGGCGCCGAAGAGCTTCAAGAACAACAAGGGCTACGTCCGCGGCTTCGACGTCCGTACGGGCAAGCGGCTCTGGACCTTCCACACGATTCCGCAGAAAGGGGAGCCCGGCTACGACACGTGGCTGAACGGCTCGGCCGAGTATACGGGCAACACCGGTGTGTGGACACAGATCACGATCGACGAAGAGCTCGGTCTCGTCTACCTCCCGGTCGAATCTCCAACCGGCGACTACTATGGCGGTCACCGGCCCGGCAACGATTTGTACGGCGAAAGCTTGGTATGTCTCGATCTCCGCACGGGCGCACGGAAGTGGTACTACCAGATCGTCCACCATCCGATCTGGGACTTCGATCTTTCCGCGGCGCCGATTCTCGCCGACATCACCGTTGACGGACGCGCGATCAAGGCCGTCGCCGCGCCGACGAAGCAGGGCATTCTCTACGTCTTCGATCGGCTCACCGGCAAACCGGTATGGCCGTTCGAGGAGAAGCCGGTCGAGAAGGGCGACGTGCCGGGCGAGTGGTACTCGCCTACGCAGCCGATCCCCACGAAGCCACCGGCCTATGCGAGGAACGGCACGTCGGTCGACGACTTGATCGACTTCACTCCCGATCTGCATGCGCAGGCTGTCACCATCGCGTCCCGATTCAAGTTGGGGCCGATTTTTACGCCGCCGGTCGTGAGCAAGGCGGAAGGTCCGGTTGCGACGCTCGCGCGCGGTCCGACGAACGGCGGGACGAACTGGCCCGGCGGCGCCTACGATCCCGAAACGCACACGATCTACGTCGCCGCGTCGAACGCAGCGCCCGCCGCACTCGGCTTGGTGAAGCCGGCTCCGGAGCGATCGGACATGAATTGGGTCGCCGGATTCGCGCCGAGCTCCGGTGGTCGAGGCGGTCTCTCGGTGCAAGGCATGCCGCTGTTCAAGCCGCCGTACGGCACCATGAACGCGATCGACCTCGACAAAGGTGAGATCGCGTGGCAGGTGCCGCATGGTGACACTCCCGACGCCGTGCGCAACGCCGAAGCGCTCAAAGGACTGACGATTCCGCGCACCGGCCAGCCCGGCTTCATCGTCGGGACGCTCGTCACGAAGACGCTCGTCATCGCCGGCGACCCGCAAGTCACGACGCTGCCGACGCGACCGCGCGGCGCAATGCTGCGCGCGTACGACAAGAAGACGGGCGCGGAGGTCGGCGCGGTGCTGCTGCCGGCGCCGGTGAGCGCGTCGCCGATGACGTATGCCGTGAATGGCAAGCAGTACATTGTCGTCGCGGTGAGCGGTGGTCCATACTCGGGCGAGTTCATCGCCCTTCGTCTTCCTGCGGGCGATCGGTGATTCGTCGCATTGTTGTCGCCGCCGTTGCTGTCGTGCCGCTGGTGTCCGCCGCCCGCGCCTCCCGCACGCGCCCCGTCACGCCGCTCGCCGTTCGCCGCTCGCCGCTCGCTACCGTGTGGGATAGCGTCTACTCGACTGCACAGGCTGGACGCGGCGAATCTGCGTACGTGAAGTTCTGCGCCCGCTGCCACCAGGCGTCGCTGGCCGGTGCCGATCAGTCGCCGCCGCTTGCTGGTTCGGCGTTTTTAGGAAACTGGGATGGCCTGACGCTGGCCGACCTGCACGATCGCATTCGCACGACGATGCCGTCGGACAGCGTCGGGATCGTCGATCGCCAGGCGATCACCGACGTGATGGCCTACATGCTCAAAGCGAATGGATTCCCAGCCGGCGCGTCGGACTTGCCGGCGGACACGGACCGCCTGAAAGCGATCGCGATTCAGTCGTCGCGGCCCTGAGCGTCAGCTCTCCCGCGTGGCGCGCGCGACCTGCAATTGCTCGAGGAAGTGCACGAGCGCCGCGTTGAATGCGTCGGGATGCTCGAGGTTGGGCATGTGCCCGACGCGGTCGATCCACGCAGCGGCGACCTGTTTCCGGACGACCTTTGTCCTCATCCGACTCTGGTGCGCGTTTAGCCAGACGGAAACACGCCATGCCCGTCGCGCCAGCGGCGAGCAATCGATTGCCTTGACGCACGGCATCGCCAGAGCACACACTAGCTCCATGCGCACCACTCTCGCTCGCGGAAGCCTCGCGGCGCTGCTGTTCGCGCCCGCTCTCGTCCACGCTCAGGCGTCCGCCGCCTGGTCCGGCTTCACTCGGCTCTTTCAGACGTACGTCGACAGCGATCGCGTCGTCGGCGCGAGCGTCGCGCTGATCAAGAACGGCCGCGTGATCAATCAGCTCAACACCGGCTTCGCCGATCGCGCCGCGAACGTCCGCACCGACGATCAGACGATCTACCACTGGGGCTCCATCACCAAGGCGCTCACCGCGATCTCGATCATGCAACTGCGCGATCGCGGCAAGCTCTCGCTCGACGACAAGATCGTGCGGTGGGTGCCGGAGCTCCATGCGATACACGATCCGTACGGCATGATGGACTCGATCACGCTCCGCATGCTGCTGTCGCACACCGCGGGCTTTCAGAATCCCACGTGGCCGTACGGCAACGACAAGCCGTGGGAGCCGTTCGAGCCCACGACGTGGAATCAGCTCGTCGCGATGATGCCCTACCAGGAGCTCGGCTTCAAGCCGGGAACGAAATACAGCTACTCGAATCCTGCGTTCATCTATCTGGCGCGCGTGATCGAGCAGATCACCGGCGACCCCTGGGACGGATACGTCCAGAAAAACATCTTCGCGCCGCTCGGTCTCGATCGCAGCTATTTCCGATCGACGCCGTACTTCCTCGCCGAACATCGCTCGCACAACTACTACGTGCGGAAGGATTCGTCGGGCCGCCAGCAGGTGACCGACAACGGTGCCGACTTCGATCCCGGCATCACCTCACCCAACGGCGCCTGGAACGCGCCCCTCGGCGATCTCGTGAAGTACATCGCGTTTCTCACGAACTCGATGCTGCCGGGGATGACGCGCGAGCGATATGACATCGTGCTCGAGCGATCGAGCCTCGAGGAGATGTGGCAACCCGGCAAGCCGATGTCGCAAGGCTACGAGGCGGCGCCGAAGGAATGGATGGGCCTTTCCTACTTCGTGCTCGATCACGACGGTGTGCGGCTGCTCGGACACACCGGGAGCCAGGCGGGATTCCGATCGTTCTTCTACTTCAATCCCGCGAACGGAATGGCGATCGTGGCGGCATTCAACTCGACGAACTACGCATCGCCCGCCGCCGCCGCGCAACGGCGACTGAACTCCGCCGCGCTCGATTTGTTGCGCTGACGATCAGTCGACGTGCAACACCGTCATCATCCCCGAGCCGAGGTGTTCGGCGATGTGACAGTGGAGCATCCACGCTCCGGGATTCGACGCGTCGATGAGGAGATCCACCGTGGAGCCGACCGGGATGAGCGCCGTGTCCTTCCACACGAGATTCTTCGTCGCCACACCGTCGCGCGCGACGACGAGCATGCGCTGGCCGTGCAGGTGAATCGGGTGCTGCATCGGATGAAATGACTTCGGATCGTTGAAGATGCGGAGCTTGACCACCGACCCGCGCGGAACGTGCCAGTCGATGTCCATGTTCTCCTTGCCCGACGCCGCGTCGCGCAGGATCCAGCGCACCTGCTTGCTCGTCGACAGCCAATTCATGTCGGGCATACCGTCCACCCATTCGACGGGGGCGAAATACGCCGTGTCGACGTTCATGAACTGCACGGTTGCCAACGGCAACGAGTTCGTCGCGACGGTCAGCGTCAACGTCTTGTCCGGCGCCTTGTCGAAGAACGCGCGGTAACGCTCGATGTCCTTCGACACCTCCGCGTTGGCTCGCAACGTCGAGAACGCTTTCCCGTAGTCCGGAGTGGCGGCTGTTCCATCCACGATCACCGTGCCCAGCGTGTCGACTTCGGGCGAAAACTCGCCTTGATAATGGTTGATTGCCTGAATCGCGTTCACCACGGCGACCTGCCCGGCTCGATCGAAGCGAACTTCGACCACGTATCGCTCGGCTGGCGCGATGACGACGCTCGGCACGCGCTCCTCGCGCTCGAACCTGCTCACGTCCGACGCGACGACTTTGATCGGCGCCCCGCCGAACGACAGGTTGAACGTGCGTGAGCTCGACACGTTGGTGATGAAATAGCGAACGACTTCGCCCTTCTTGACGCGCAGCGAGTAGCGCGGCTCGCCATTCACGAGCAGCACGTTGCCGACACGGCCCATCAGAGCGAAGTCGGGCGCTTCCTTGCCGAAGGGAATCAACGTGTCGCCGTTCACGAGGAGATCGTCGAGCAACAACGTCTCCTCTCGATTCACCGGCGAGTAGTAGTCACGCTCTGGCGAGTCCACGCGCATGTTGCCGAACAGACCCATCGCCTGCTCGATGTCTTCACGCACGTGTGGGTGGTACCAGTAGATCCCGGCGTCCGGAAAACGGACGGTGTACGTGTAGTCGGCGCCGGGAGCGACTGAATCCTGCGTGAGGCCAGGCACGCCGTCGAACCGGTTGTCGAGACGGACACCGTGCCAGTGGACCGTGCTCGGCAGATCGATGCGATTGTGAAAGCGCACGGTGATCGTCGCGTTCTGCGGCACGCGAATGAGCGGACCAGGCACCTGTCCGTTGAAGCCGTACATCGCGAACGAATGGCCCTTGATCGTGCGGCGCACGAAGGTCGCCGACAGATCGAGCGTGTCGCCGTCTTCGAGTCGCGCGACCTGCGACGGTTTCGCGGCCGGTAGCCGTTGCAGGTCGAGGCCAGCGCCTGGAAGAAACGGCGCGACTGGCGGCGTCAGCCCCACGAGCCCGGGAATCATCGGCATGCCCTTCGGCATCGGGACGGGCATGGGCCTCGCCATGTCCATCCCCATCGTATCGCGCTTCGCGGCTTGCTTCGATGCGGGGCGTTTTGTTGTTGACGAATCGCTCATCCCCGGCATGCCCGGCATCGGCTTCGATTTCGGCGGGGTCTTGGGCGGCACCTGTGACGTGGCCGCCGGCGTCCATGTCGACGCCGCGAGCGCGACCGCGAGCAAGCAACGGCGGATCACGGCGGAACCCCGCGAAACAGCGGATGCGACAAGAACGACTGCAACCATCCACTCGCGGACGTGCCGTGCAGCACCGTTGGACCGCTGTGCTGCTTTGCCACCGGGGACGACTCGGCGCTGATGACGAGCAGGAACTTGTTCAGCTCGGCGTGTCCCACCGTGCTCGATCCGTTGCTGACGACGCCCAGGCGATTCCACTGCTTGAGATCGGTCGTCACGGCCCAGGCGACGTAAGCGGAGTATGCGCCGAGCGTCGAAGGATCAGGAAGCCCCGAGGCCTCGATTTGTACGTCGTAGCTCGCGCGGCCGTCGGCGGTCACGGCGACGCCGAAGGGAGACGGCGCGAACACCAGTCGCGCCTGTCCCTTCGCGCCGGGCGCCGTCGGTGTGTTGAACAACGGAATGTCGAACGGACCGGCCGCGGCGGCGGCCAATGCCGCCGCCAGCAGACCAAATCTCGCCGTCATTCCGAGCGAAGCGAGGGATCTGAAGGTCACCCGCGGTGTGCTCTAGTGTGGCACGACGGCCTTCACCGTCTTCTCGGGACCGTGATCCCAATCCTGCACGCTCGAGATGTTGGGCATGCCGTAGTCGTGGCCGTTCCATCCGTTGAAGCCGTCCATCTTGAACACCCAGAGGCCGCTGCGCATGTCCGACAGCACGATCAGCCCGTCGTAGTTGCGCACGTCCACGCCGAACGCACCCTGCTCGACGCTGGTCGTGCTCTGCCAGCCGTTGTCGGGATTGCCGCCGAATCCATGCTCATGCTCGCACTCGCACGTGTACCACGCGCCGTCGGTCTTCGGGTGCTTCGGGTCTTTGAGATCGAAGACCTGTAAACCGTCCTCGTACGCCGAGACGAACACGTAGGGCCAGCGGACCTCGTGGTTATGCGACAGATCACGCCAATCCGCGGTCCATGCACTGATCGGCAGATCGACGTTCTGCGTCTTTCCCGACTGCCCGGGACTCAGATCCCAGATACGGAGCGGCGTGTACTGGTATTCCGTTTCCGTCACGGCGTAATGCCCGTCGGGCGACGGCGTGAACGTGTGCGCGATGTCCATGCCGAGGCTCGTGATGGTGAAGAGCTGCTTCGGCGTTTCCGGCTTCGTGACGTCCCACACCGAGTAGCCGCCTAATCCCGCCCCATAGAACTTGTCCTGCTTCGTCGCGGGATCGTAGCCGACATAGAAGTCGTGATAGCCGCCGCCGCCGATCTGGCGAAATGGCGTGGGGTTCGGCACTTCGCCGATGAGCCATGAGCTTTCCGGCGCGCCGCTCACCACCTTCGAGAGATCGTACACGAGCGCCTTCGATTGATTGATCGTCGCGAAGTAGAGCGCGCGTCCGTCGGAGGCCTTGTAAGCGAACGTGTTGTGGAACCCACCCGGCGACTGCGGATACCGAAGGCGCGCGACCACTTTCACTGTCTTGGGGTCGGGCAGGCCGGTCACGTCGAAAATCACCGCGCCAAGGTCGGCGTCGGGGCTGCCCTGCATGAACTGATACGACTGCGCGTAGTAGTACTTGTTTCCGATCTTGAAGTACTTCCCGTCCATCGCGCCGATGCCGCGGTGCAGCTCGGGATTCTCGATCGTCCAATCGAAAATCTTCTTCGGCGCCGACGTGTTGCGGATGTCGTAGATCTGGACGTCGAAGTTCACGAAGCCGCAGAGATACACGTACGGCCGGTCGCGATCCTGCTCGATCTCGATGTCGGCCGCCTTCCACGCGCCAGGATGCGAGACCACGTGCGAGAGCATGTGCATCTTGTCGGTACCGTTGTGCTTGGCATCCGATTGGGGAATGACGGTTCCCGGATCTTGCGCGCGCGATACGGTGCCGAGCGCGAGCAGCATGGAAGGGACGAGCAGGCGGTTCATTACGGTCCTCGCACGGTTGAAATAGTCGACGCCGTCCCGCTAGTGGGATCACACGCGACGCACTCCGGAGTATGCGGACGGGTCCGCCCCCAGGCAAGCGATTGCACGTTCGGAATTTGAAACACCCCCGACGAGACGACCGCGCTCGCGGCCGTCTGCGCGAGCAGAGCTCAGTCGGCGCGGAGCGCCTGAACTGGATCGACCTGGGTCGCGCGCCGAGCGGGAAGGTAGGCGGCAAACGCACCGACCGCGAGCAGTACGGCCGCCGCGCCGCCGAGCGCGATTGGATCGGTCGCGCTGACCTGATAGAGTTGGGTCGCGAAGAGACGCGATGTCGCGAGCGCGCCGACGAGTCCAACCGCCGCGCCGATGCTCGTCACGATCCCCGCGCGTGTCAGCACGTCGCGACGCACGTCGCCCGGGGTCGCACCAAGCGCGACGCGAATGCCGATCTCGCGCATCTGATCGCGCACCACGGACGCCATCACGCCATACAGGCCGATCGCCGCGAGCAACAGAGCGACGAGTCCGAAGCTCGACATCAACATCGCGCCAAGTCGCGGCTGTGCGAGCGGCTCGGCGAGGAGCTCGTCCATCGTGTGGGCGCTCCACAGCACGGTTCCCGGATCGGCGTCGATGCCAGCGGCTCGCAGCGCCGGTCGAAGTGCCGCGAGATCGACGTTGGTTCGAATAGCAAAGCTGCCCTGCCAATATCCCTGGCGCCACGGGAGGTACACGGTCGGCGCCGCTTCGCGGACCGTGCGCAGACGCGTGTCCGCGACGACGCCGACGACCGTGCGCCAGTTGCTGCCGCCGGGGACGTAATCGGCAGGAATCGGCGTGCGCAGACGCTTGCCGATCGGATCCTGTCCGGGCCAGTTGCGTCGCGCGACGGATTCGCTGACGACGATTTCATACGGGCCGCTCGATTGCAGATTGTCGCTGAACGAGCGGCCGCGCAGAATGGGAATGCCGAGCGTCTTGAAGAAGTCGGGTCCAGCGACTTCGATCGGCACGGTCGGATTCTGCTTTACGTCGTCGTCGGTCTGGCCTTCTCGATCGAACCGGCCATGCCACACGCTGAGTCCGAGCAGCGGCGGAATGACGATCGGCGTCGCCGACGTCACGCCGGGAATCTTCTGCAGCCGCGAGAGAATCTGATCGCCGAGCGCGATCATCTTCATCGTGGAATCGTACCGGTTCGCGTTCCACGAATACTCGAGAATCGCGAGATGCTCGCTCCGATAGCCGAGGTCCTGGCGCTCCAATCGTTCCAGACTGCGCGCGAGCAGCGCCGCGCCGGCGAGCATGATCATCGCGAGCGCGATCTGCGACACGACGAGCGCTTGTCGAACGGTCCGACGGTGCCGTGTCTCCATTCCTGATCGCGAGTCCAGCCTGAGCGGCGACGCGAGGTTCGCGCGCGCCGCGAACAGCGCCGGCAGCATGCCGAACAGCAACACGGCCGCGGACGAAATCGCGATCGCGACGAGAACCGGCGATCCGCTCAGCTGGACGTCATCGAGCCGCGGAAGATTCGCCGGCGCGAACAAGAACAATGCGCGCAGCAATCCGACCGCGACCACGAAGCCGAGTGCTCCGCCCGCCAGCGCGAGCGCGACGGCCTCGATGAAGAGCTGCCGCAAGATGTCGACGTACGCGGCGCCGAGCGCGCGTCGCACGGCGATCTCACGCGCGCGCCCCGAGGCGCGAAGGAGCAGCAGGTTGCCGACGTTGAGGCACGCGATCAACAGCAGCAACGCAACGGCGGCAGTGAGCGTCGCGAGCACTGGCGTCACGTTGCCGAGCACCGTCTCGGTGAACGTCGCGACGTGCGCGCCGCGAAATCCGATCTCGGGCCGCGCCCGTCGCTGCGACGCGAGATACTCATCGCGCGCCGCCGAGAGTGACGCGCCAGCCGCCAGCCGCGCCACCGCGAACGACGACACGCTGCCGTTCCAGCCCTCCCACATCGGAATCCAGTACTCGACGCCGGACGGATAGCTGAATCCGGGCGGCGCCACTCCGATGACGCGATACTCCCATCGCAGCAGCGGTTCTGTCAGGCGACGCCCGATCACCGACGAGTCGCCGCCGAACCATTGCTGCCACGCGCCGTAGCTCAACACCAGCACCTTGGACGAGTGACCGCCAGTGGCATCCCACTGGTCGCCGGTGTCGTCGTCGCTCGCATGGAAGAGCCGCCCGAGCGCCGGCCGCACACCGAGCACGTCGAAGAAATTGCCCGTCGCCATGCCGCGATTGAGCGCGAGCGACCGTTCGCCGTCGAGCATCGCCGCCGGGGTCGCGGGCCAGTGCGCCACCGCCGTGACGTCCTTGATCGTCTTCCCCTCGCGCCGGAAGACCGAGAGCTCCTTGCTCCCCGCGGCGGCCTCGACGTTCGGATCGTTCCGGTAGGTCCACATCACGGCGATATGGTCCTGGTCGACGACCGGCAGCCGGCGAATGAGCACCGTCCGAAACACGGTGAACATCGCGACGGACATGCCGATGCCGAGCGCGAGAATGATCACCGCCGTGACGAAGAACCCCGGCGTACGGCGAAAGCCGCGGATGGCGAAGCGAAGGTCGTTTCGGATTGCGCTCATCGGAGTGGGTGGACGCTATGCGATGACACACCACGCGCAAGAGACCCCGATCAACCGGTCGGGGCGAGAGCGGCGTTGGCGTGCGGCGTGACGGGGCGAGCGCGGCGTTGGCGTGCGGCGTGGCGGGGCGCGTGCGGCGTTGGCGTGCGGCGTGACGGGGCGAGCGCGGCGTTGGCGTGCGGCGTGTCGGGGCGAGAGCGGCGTTGGCGTGCGGTGTTTTGATACGCGCACTCATGTAATGATGACGCCGGTTCGGCAAGAACCGAGCATCGTGGGGCATGAGCTACGAATCAATTGCTGCACAGCAAGCGGCCTGGGAGCGCACCTGTCACGAGGCGATCACCAGCGACGTGATCTGGAAACTCGACGTCTATCGGGCCTCGTTGTTTCTGCTCCACCTCGCTCGAGCCGACGCTAAGCTCGTCGCGAAGCACAGCCTCGACCACGAGCTCGCTGGGCAGCTCCTCCACGCGGCGGGCTCCGTCAGCGCCAACATCGGCGAGGGATTCAGCCGATCCAGTCGGGCCGACCGTCTCCGCTTTCTCGACTACGCGCTGGGGTCAGATCGCGAGTCGATGTCGTGGTACTATGCCGCCGCCGACGTTTTTCCGACGGACACGGTGGACGATCGCATGATTCTCCTGGCGCGAATCAGATCTCTCTTGCTCGGGCTCATTCGATCGACTCGCGCTCGGGCGCGCCGCCCGTTCGAACCGTAGTTTGGTCGACGCCGCCCGCCAACGCCGCGCGCGCTCCGCCACGCCGCCCGCCAACCCCGCACGCGCTCCGCCACGCCGCCCGCCAACACCGCGCGCGCTCCGCCACGCCGCACGCCAACCCGCGCGCCCTCCGCCACGCCGCCCGCCAACCCCGGACGCGCTCCGCCACGCCGCACGCCAACCCCGCGCGCGCTCCGCTCGATCGACGGGCTACTCCTCTCGAAGTGCCGACACTGGATCCAATCGCGCCGCCCGCCATGCCGGCATCGCCGCCGCGCAAATCCCGACGACGATCAACACACCGGCCGACGCCGCGAGCGTCAGCGGATCCGTGGGCGTGAGCCCGTACAGGAACGACTTCACGAGCCGCGTCGCACCAGCCGCCAACGCGACGCCGATCACCACGCCCACGACGACGATGCGGCCAACCTCGCCGAGCACCATCCGCACGACGCGCCCGTATTCCGCGCCGAGGGCGATCCGCACGCCGATCTCGTTCCGGCGCCGTGCCACGTTGTACGCCATGATGCCGTAGAGGCCGATCGACGCCAGCAGCAGCGCGAGCGCGCCGAAGAATCCGGACAACAGAGCGATCGCCCGCTGTAGCGCCGTCGACTCCGAGAGCTGACGATCGAGGGTCGTCAGGTCGAGCGTGATCCTCGGGCTGAATTCGCCGATGATCGCCTTGACCGTGGGCGCGACCGCGAGCGGCGGGCCATCCGTGCGCAATTCGAATTGTCGTCCCTGTGACGCGGCCTCCTGCTGCGCCTGCGGATAGTACACGATCGATTGCGCCGAGTCGCGAAGGGACTGGTACTTCGTGTCTCCGACGACGCCGACGATCTCGATCGGTGGCGACCACGAGCTCCCCCTCTGCAGCTGGAAGCGCCGGCCCACCACCGCGGGCGAACCGAAGAACTTGCGCGCCATCGCTTCGCTCACGATCGCCACGGGAGCAGCGGTCGCGCCGTCGCGCTTGTCGAAGTCGCGACCCGCCAGCAGCGGAATGCCCATCGTCGAGAAGAATCCGTCGCTCACGGCGTTGCTCCACGACACCGCGTCCTCGCCGGACTTCGGCGTAAAGCCGTCGACCTTGAGCTCGTCGTTCCACGACATCGATCCCACGGGCGTCAGCATGGAGACGCTGGCGCTTCGCACGCCGGGCACCGCTCGCAAGCGCTCGAGCATCTGTGTGAACAGCGGAATGCGTTGGTCTTCGGGCGTGTGGAGCTCGCGAATGCTCGCCCGGACGAGAAGAATGCCGTCTCGGTGAAATCCGGGATCCACCGTCGCCAGCTTGCGCCAGCTTCCGATGAGCAACCCCGCACTGGCGATCAGCACCAGCGACAGCGCGACTTGCCCGGCAACGAGCGCTTTGCCCGTGCGGAACCGTGAGTGGCCCTCCGCGACACCGCGTCCCTGCGATTTCATCGCGCTCTGTGGATCCGTTTGACCAACCCGCCACGCCGGAACGAGACCGAACAGGAGGCCCGTCAGCGTCGCGACGGCTGTCGTGAAGAGGAGAACTCTGGAATCGACGTGGAGATCGAGATCGACTGCGCGCCCGGCGTCGGACAGCAAACCGACCAACAACCTGCTTCCATACACGGCGACCACGCCGCCCAGCGCCGCGCCGACGAGCGAGAGCAGGAGGCTTTCGGTGATGAGTTGTCGCGCCAGCCGGCCGCGACTCGCGCCAATCGCGAGTCTCACGGCCATCTCGCGCTGTCGCGCCGTTGCTCGCGCGAGCAGCAGGTTGGCCACGTTCGCACACGCGACCGCGAGCACGAGTCCAACGATCACCATCAGGATGTAGAGTGCCTTTCCATACGTCGTGCGCAGGCCGGAGAACCCTTTCGCCGCCGGCGCGACTCCGAACCGTGATTTGCGATAGCCGGCAACCGCCTCAGCCGGCCAGTTGGGAGGCATGGTGGCCTCGACGATCGCGGGCGCCAGCGTGGCGAAGCGCGCGTTCATCTGCTCTGCGGTGAGCCCCGCTTTCGGCCGCGCGACGACCTGGAGATACCACATGCTGCGTCGATCGAGCGAGGTTGGACCCTCGAAGATCGCCTCCGCGCAGAGCGGCAAATACAACTCCGGTCGCTCGCCGACAGCAACGCCAAAGAATCGAGGATCTGTCACACCGACGATCGTGAGTGGATGTCCGTCGAGTGAGATGGTCTTGCCGATGACGTCGGCGCTGCCGCCGTATTCGCCGCGCCAGAATCCATCGCTCAACACGGCGACACCGGCACATCCGCGATAGTCGTCCGCGCGCACGATGGTCCGACCCAATTCCGCGCGTACGCCGAGCGTGCTGAAGAACTCGCCGCTCACCCAATTGGCGCGGACGCGGCGCGCCTCGCCGCCAGCCGCGAGGTTGAAGTCTGTCCCACCGAACGCGAATACACCGCTGAACATGTCCTGCCGATCGCGAATCTGCTCCCACAGCGGATTCGTGAGGACGCTGGACCCCTCACTCGCCGGCTTTGCATCGTTGCCTTGCGTTCGCGTGATCCGGACGAGCTCCTCGGGATGGCTCACCGGAAGCGACTTCAACATCACCGCGTTGATGATGCTGAAGATCGCCGTGTTCGCGCCGATGCCGAGGCCAAGCGACAGAATCGCGACGACCGTGAACGCCGGCGCGCTGCGCAGCGACCGGATCGAGTACCGCAGGTCGCGGATCAGGATATCGAGCCACGCGAACAGATCGTTCTCGCGCGTGTGCTCCGTCTGCAGTCCCACGTTGCCAAACCGGCGCCGCGCCTCGCGCCGCGCGTCACCCGGCCGCATGCCGGCCTCGACGAGATCGTCGGCGCGCTCTTCCAGATGGAATCGGATCTCTCGGTCGATGTCGCGCGACAGAGCGTTCGAGCGTAGATGATTCCGCAGTCGTGACCACCAGGACGACAAGGACATACTCCATTCCCTCCCTCAAGCGTACCGCAGCACACGCGCGACGCCGTCGCGAAGCCGTGCCCAGCTCTCCTCCTCGAGCGCGAGCTGCTTGCGGCCGACGGTCGTGATCGTGTAGAACTTCGCCTCGCGCTTCTTTTCGGTCGTGCCCCATTCCGCGCGCAGCCATCCGTCCTGCTCCATGCGATGCAGGGCAGGGTAGAGCGACCCTTCTTCGACGCGAAGCAGGTCGGCCGACGCGCGCTGGATGTGCGACGTGATCGCGTAGCCGTGCATTCGTCCCTGCGCGTCGATGGTCTTGAGGACGAGGAGGGCGAGTGTGCCTTGAAGGATATCGTTTTTCTGGCGGGGCATGATCCCTATTTAGCTATGTATAGCTAGCTGTGTCAATCCGCTGAGGTCGCAGATCGTTGGAAGCCCGGCCACGCGGCCAGGCGGTGCGACTACATCGGTCCGGGGCGGCGCAGGGGAGTCCCGGACCGGTAGATCTACGCGCTCGCCGGCGCGCCGCCTGGGCGCCGGTACCAATACGCGATGCCGAGCAGGAACGCGCTCGTGACGAGATACGCGAGCACGCGGGCGCCGATGTCGAAGTACGTGCTCGCGCCGTAGACTGACGTCGCCGCCGCCGCCAGCGCGAGACAGAGCCCGATCTGGCGAAGTCGTGCGGAGCCGTTCATTCGTCCGACCGCGACGCTCATGACGGCCGTGACGGCGAAGTACGTCACGAGCAGCAGCGTCGACGTGCTCGCGCTATACGCCATCGCGAGCTCGATGAGCACCCACGTGAAGGCCCAGGCCCACGGCGCGGCGATCGTCGCTTGCAACATGCCTCGCACGTTTTCGGCGTACGTCCGGCGCGGGCGGCCGCCCATCGCTTCACACGTCGCGTCGAAGAGCCCTCGCCAGAACCGGGCGATGATGACGAGCGCGATCGTCACCGCCAGCGCCGTGAGCGACGGCTCGGTCGTGAATGGCACGAAGGCATAGATCTGACGGCCGACCAGGCTCGCGATGCTCAACGCGCCCGCGAACATGAGAACACCGGCTCCCGTGATGAGCCAGCTCACGCTCGGCCGAAGCCTGTGCAGCGACAGCGCGACCAGCGCGAGACCGAGAAATGCGACGACGCGTCCCAGCGGCGCTTCGATGGGCACCTCGCCGAGCGCGGCGATCGTCGTCGCCATGAACGCGAACACCGCGGCATCGCGCGCGGAGCTGACCGGTTGCCGCCACGCCGTCACGACGAACATCAACGCTGCCACTGAATACGCGATCCAGCTGGCGCTGCTCGGAGACGTTATGCTCGCGGCGCGAAACGCCAGCAGGAGCGGAATGGCGCCGACGTCGATCCAATCGAGCGTCGTCGCGCTCGTCGCGTTGCGCGACAGGAGGCTGGATTGCTCGACGCCCCGCAACCGATCGATGATCAGCAGCCACAGTGCGGCCACGACGAGCATCTCGACGACGCCGAGCCAGATCTGCGTCGTCGATCCGAGGCCACCGGCCGTCACTGTCGCAAAGAGCGCGAGCAACGCGAGCCAGCGAAGCGCCGCGCGTTTTCGCGCGTCGGGCGCGAATGGCAGAATCCCCGCGGCGCCAATCACCAGCGGAAGCGCAAACACGGCATAGAACCCGTCGTGCACGTGCCACTCGGCGAGCCACGTGCCGGCGGCGACGAACAGCGCCGACGAGAGATAGAACACCCGCCACGCGACAGGCCACAGCCGATGGCTGATCGCGAAGCACGCAGCGAGGAGCAGAACGAGCCCGTATGCGAGGAGCGCGTACAGATTGCCGGTGCCGTCGCTCGTCACGAATGGGGCGATGGCCGCGCCGCCGAACGCGACGCACCAAAGCGGTTCGTCATCCTCACTCCGGGCAAAGATTGCGAGCGCCCACGCCACGGCGGCCGCACCGACAAAGGCGAGCCACGTCGGCACGAGTTGGAACGACGGCCCCGCCGCGTACGCGCACACGAGGACGATGACCAGCGCGAGTCCGAGGAGACTCGACCCGAACGACCGCTCGGTGCGGCGAAGTCGCACGCCCCAGACGCCGATTCCCGCGGCGAACGCGAGACCGAGCAGCACACGTGCTTCCGGACCGAGTCGGAGGTAGCCGTGGCTGACCGCCCAGCTCAGGAACGTGCCGACCGCCGCGACGGCCGCGAAAACGGCGATGCCGAGCATGCCGTAGCGCCCCAGCAGTCGCTCGAAGTCCATCGAGTTGAAATCGCGCGTCGCGCGTCTCTCTCGCCGAGGACGAACCGGATCGAAGGTCGCCCCGCCGCCAGAGTGAGCATCCGAGGCTTGGCTCGACGAAAGGGGCGCGCTGTCCACGACAGGCACGCGGTCTGCCGGCTGAGCCGGTGCCTTCGACAGCTCCGAGCGAATGGCCGCGACCTCGCGAGTGAGCGCGGTGATGACCTGTTCGACTCTCGCGAGGCGCGATTCGAGCGTTGGTGGGGTGGTCATGAGGGTCGTGAATCAGACGGTACGCGGCGCGGTGGAGTAACGGCACCGGTCATCGGCCGACGGGCGAGACTAGTTTGGAACACCATGAACGATTCGACAGTGGGGCTGGTCATCTCGGCGCTGTGGATCGCGTGGCTCCTGATCTGGCTCGTCGCGTCGCGGAACGTGAAGGAGACGCGCTGGAAGGAATCGATGAGCTCGAGACTGAGATATCGAGCGCCCCTCATCGTCGGCATCGTGATCATCGTGCGGCCCGAGCTTTCGCCGGCGTTCCTCCGGATTCGATTCGTGCCGCACAGCGCGATCGTCGGCGCGATCGGTGTCGTGCTCGTTGCCACCGGATTGGCGTTTGCGGTTTGGGCACGCCGCTACCTCGGGTCGAATTGGAGCGCGGACGTCACGGTCAAGCAGAATCACGCGCTGGTGCGCGATGGGCCATACCGGTTCGTGCGCCATCCTATATACACTGGAGTCCTGGTTGGAGCCCTCGGGAGCGCCCTGGCCATCGGGGAGTGGCGGGCCGTCGTGGGGGTTGCGCTCGGATTCGCTTCCTTCCTGATGAAAAGCCGAATCGAGGAGGCGCGAATGCGCGACACGTTCCCCGAGTACGCGGCGTACCAGCGCGACACGAAGGCGATCGTCCCGTTCGTGTACTGAGAGAGCGCAACGGGCGTCCCTGCGTCGCACGAGGATAGCTTTCGGAGTGTCTTCTCCAACTCCCTTCGACCTCATGGGCGGCGACGCCGGCGTTCGCAGCCTCGTCGACCGATTCTACGATCTCGTCGACAGCGCGCCTGAAGCGGCGACCATCCGAAAGCTGCACGCGGCGAGCCTCAAGGCGTCGCGCGACAAGCTCCATCTGTACCTGAGCTACTGGACCGGCGGCCCACAGACGTACGTCCAACTGAACGGCCATCCGCGGTTGCGCGCGCGGCACTTGCCGTTCTCGATCGGCTCTCGCGAACGCGACGAGTGGCTCTGGTGCATGGACCGCGCGCTCGACGAGCAGCAGATGCCGGCGTCACTCCGAGAGCAGCTCCGCGAGAAGTTGCATGGTCTCGCGGATCACATGCGCAATCGGCCTGACAGTTAGGCGCCACCGGGTGGAAGCACACTGACTGTCGCGGGCATCCACGCACCGGCACAGTCACAGGCAGACAGACACGGAACCGCGAGAGCGGCGTCCTTTTTCCGATCTTCCATCGAAAAACCAATCCGCAGTTCTCCGTGCCGATCCGTCAGTGCCCTGGCCGATCCGTGTGCGACTGCCGTTCCTCGCTGTGCCTGTGATGGCAGTGTATGTTCGATGCTTCGCAAAAACTGGATAGAATCATGCGGTTCGCGCGACTCTCCATCTGCCTCATCGCCGCTCCTGTTCTTGCGTTTGCCCAGCGCGGAGCGAGCGGTCCCTTCCCCGGTGGTGAGAATCCCGATGGCTCGCTGCGTCCAAGCGCGCGGCTGACGCGACTCTTCTCACAGGACGCCTACACCGAGTACGCGTTGCTCGAGCCGGGCACCGATCAGTTTCGCATTCGCTACCTCACCGAGGAGACGCGACCCGGCGCGACCGAGCTGGTGAACGCCACGCGCGGCGGCAGTGAAGGCACGGACGTCGAGGTGTACGATCCTCGCACGGGCAAGCCGCTGCCGTTCACGTACGAGGTCCAGGGCGAAACGCACGCGATCCACGCGAAGCTGACGGCACCCGTTCCGCCCGGCGGCATCGGCCGCGTGTTGATCTACAAGACGTACAAGGATTCGCGCACCTACCAACTCTATCGCGAGGCCAATCCGGCCTCCGGTATCCAGGCAGGCGACATCTCGTGGGTGCGAAGCCTCGCCGGCTATCGCCTTGGCGTCATTCTGCCGAAGGGCTATGCGTTTCTGTCGTCGAACGTCGCGGCGCAGTTGAGCACGCTGCCCGACGGTCGGCTCGAGCTGCACTTCGCGAACCCGAGCGGGTTGAGCAATCCGCTGACGATGCACGCGCGGAAGACCGCGGTCGACTTCACCCCGACGCCTTTCACCGACATGTTCTTCGACGACGTGAAGACGTTGTACGACCTCGGCGATCCACAGACGCATTCGATGCGCGTCGAGCAGATCTACAGCGACTTTCACAAAGGCGACAAGCCGTCGCTCGATCTGCTGACGTACGCGCCGCTGAAGGACATGACCGTGATCGACCTCGACACGGCCAAGCCGCTCGCGACGTCGAAGCAGGGAGAAGCGACCTTCGTCAAGCTCGAGGTGCCGATTACCGAGGATCGGCAGAGCGCGCACCTGAAGGTGAGCGGCACGCTGGACGATCCCGGCTTCAGGATCGCCAACGGCTCGCTCACGTTCGATCGTCCGATGAAGGGACTCCGAAACACGATTCTTCTTCCCGCGGGCTGGGAGGTCGCGTCGGTCTCACAGTCCGGGACCATCGGCGTCTATCAGGGCCGCGCCTTCGTGGCGTTGATCAACCTCAATGCCGAGAACTCGTATCGCGTCGTGATCACGGCGCGCAAGAAGACGTGAGCGTCGTCGCTCACGCGTGAAAGTGTACCCGAACGTGCTCCGGAAAGAGCGCGATCACGTCCGGCGTCACGTTGCGGAGACCGCCGAGATCGAGCTCCCGCAGGCGCGGCAGCCTCGTGAGGGCGGCGATGCCCGTGTTCGTGACGCCGTGCAGTTGCGTCAACCCGATGTTCTCCAGTGACGAGATGCCCGCGAGAATCTCCGGCGTCCGATCGGTGACGAGCGTGTAGCTCGCGTAGTACTTCTCGAGATTCGTCAGCCCCGCGATGTGTTCGGTCGCCCGGTCGGTCGTGTCGCGACAGTACATCAACACGAGCGACTCGAGACGTTCGCATCGTCCGACGTATCGATAGCCTTCGTCGGGCACGTCCATCGGCATCAGCTCGGTGAGGGACGGGAAATCCGGCAACCGTGCGAGTGCCGCATCGTCGACGTTCTTGCAGCTCACGGACAGCGCGCCCAGCGCCGGCATCGTCGACAGCGCGGTGAATCCGCGGCCGCGCAAATTGTGGCAGCGGCGCCCCCAGATGTACTCCAGCGTCCGCGATGCGCTGAGCGACACCCATCCGTCGTCGCCGGTGACCGTGTCCTGGCACCCCAGGAAGCGGAGGCGCGGCATCGCGCCGATGTAGTGCATTGCCTCGTCGTTGGCGTCGAATGCGAGCCAGCCAAGATTTGGCAATCCGTCGACTAACGGGCGAAGTCCCGCGGCGGTGATCGCCAGCTCGGACGCATCGATGTTCAGGCCGAACAGCCCCTCGAGTCCCACGAGGTTCGCGACGCCGCGGTCGGTGAACGGTCCACGCATCATGAGGTGGTTCGGCTCGCAGTCATAGCTCGTGAGTCCCATCGTGACGTCGCCGCCGTGCCACGTCTTGAAGACGGGAAGTGCGTGCAGGGATGCGATGCCAGCATCGGTGACGCCGTTGCCCGTTCGCAGATGCGTGAGATGCTCTTTGCCGGCAAGCGTCGCGATCAGGCCGTCGCCCGTCGCGGTGAACGCGACATCGACGCGCTCGAGCCGGTGGCAGTGCGCCAGGTTCGCCGCGCCTTTGTCGGTGATGTGAGTTCGCCACGCGCTGAACGTCCGCAACTCGGGCAAGTGCCGCAAAGCCTCGAGCCCGGCGTCGCTGACTGCCGATCCACCGACATCGAGATGACGGAGCTGCGGCATTCGCGCCAGATGTCGCATGCCAGCGTCAGTGAGTTGCTTCGAGTCGCCGAGACGCAGCGTCGTCACGTGTTCCAGGTCGGCGATCCGCGCCAACATGGAGTCCGTCATCTGTCCGTTTGCGTCGAGTGCCGGAATGCGCCCGTCGCGCATCAGCGCGATCGCGGCGTCCCAGTCCCGCGTGCTCCGCCGATGCCGGATGTCCTCGGGCTCGTCCGGGAAGAACGGCGTAACAGGCGATGCCGCGATCGCGCCGGTGCGTTCGGCGAGAGAGGCGAGGTAATCCGTCAAGGCCGCCCAACTCGAGAAGCCGTTGCCACGAGCGACCATGAAGCGCGCGTCGTCGAGCGTGATGTCGACGTCGCCGCCGTCCGATTCCGGTCGCTTGCCCAGCTCGAGCTGCACGTACGTGCGCATCGCCGCCCACGACCGTCGATGCCACGTGTACTGATAGAGTCGTTCCATCGCGTCCGGCGTTCCCGTTCGATATGCCTCGAGCTGTGCCTGCGCCGCGGCCTCGTACTCTTCCAGTCGCTTCTGCCGCTGCGGTGTCGCCGCGGCGCGCAGCACGGACGCTGCGTGGAACATGCCTTGACGCTCGGCGCGGTCCGCCGCCGTCTGTCCACCCTGGTCTTCGAGCGACGCGTCGGCACCGTACGCGACGTACAGCTCCGCGATCTCGATCGCGCGATTCTCGTCGCCCGGCGGCAACCACATGAGTGGAGTGTGATCGTCGCTCGTCGTGCGCGCGAGCTGCGGATTGTCTCGAAACAGCTGACGAAGCCGATCGACGTTCCCCGCAAACGTCAGCTCCCAGATGTCCCGGCTGTGCCGGCCAATCAGCTCGATCATCCGCGGGTGCTGTGAATAGTTGGCCGCGCCAAGGGGCGTATTGTTCCACGCCTTCGCGACGGGATCGATCTCCGCGCCGCGCGCGATCAGCAGTTCGGCGACGCGCGGCGAGTTGGAGTACGCCGTCATGTGCAGCGCGCGATGCTTGTCGTGATCCTCGACATCCGGCGATACGCCGAGGTCGAGGAGCATCGCGGCGACGTCGACCAGGTCGCGATTGGCGGCGGCGAAAAGAGGCTTGGGTGAGCTCAAGGCGTCTGGATGCGCGGCGATCAGGGCCCGCGCCGCCGAGCGATCGAGTCGCAGCGCGGCGGCCGTCAACTCTTCGTCCGCGCTCAGCGCGACATCGACGGGCGTCGCGCCGAATCGAACGAGCAGATCGGCCATCTCGCTGAGACCTTCGCGGACGGCACGCTCGTACAGCGAGAGCTGCGACAGCGACTGCGCGCGCGGCGGACCGGCATTCGGGTTGGCACCGTGCGCCAGCACCCACTCGGCGAGCTCGAGGTCGTTGTGATCGATCGCGACGTTGAGGTGCCATCGGGCGCCCGAGCCGTAGTTGCCCATCGCCACCATCGACCACTCGGGGTCATTCCAATCCTCGGCGCGACCGAGCTTCAGTGAATGCTCATGAATCAGCTTCAGGAACCACAGGATCCTTCCGTGGAAGTGGATGTTGTAGATGACCTGGATGTCGTACGGCTCGGCTCCACGGTCGAGGAGCAGCCGCGCGAGCGCGTCTCGATGTGGATGGGGCGGGCGGTCCTCTTCACCCTCGCCGACGACGCCGACGAAGGGGGTGTACCGGCTGTGTCCCGCCATGAAGAAAACGTTCGGATTGGCGCCGCGGTCGAGCAGCTCGCGCGCAATGGCGACGGCGTTCTCGTTCGCCTCGGCCAACGGAAGCCGCGTGAATGCCAGCAAGCAGCAGGGGCTCCCAGCGCTTCGGTCCGAGGTTCTTGCGAAGCCGGTCGTGCTCGTCGCGCGGATGCGTGCGATCCGGGCCGCCCGCCGTCCGCTTTTCCGTCGCGAGCGTGCCGTTCGCCGCGAGCGCAGTCCGCACGCGCACGAGATGGCCGCACACGACATCGGTGTAGAAGTTCGCGGTGGCGATCTCCGGGTATTGCTGGAGCACGCGCATGGCGGTGTGCTCGGCCTGCACGTGTGCGGGGCCGCCGCGGACGTGGTGATCCGTCACCGCGTTGTCGAGAAACCATTCGACCGGATCTGGCAGGGCGTCGTCGTCGCTGGCGTCGGTGCCGAGTTGCGTCTTTAACGCTGCCCATCCAGGAAATCCGAGCTCGCGCGCGAGCGCATGCTGCACGTGCCGCAGCGAGGGGATTTCAGGGGCGTCTGAGAGTGCTCGCTGGAGGCGAGCGCGGGCGTCGTCGACGTTGTCGCGAAGCGCCTTCAACCACCGCTTCGCTTCCTTCTTGAGACTGTCGAGCGTGCGCCCTGGCGGGAGCTGTGGGCTCATGGAAACCTTCCTCCAAAGAACGCGCCTGAAGTCCGCTGAGCACAGGCAGGAGAAAGGTTCGAGGATGTTTCCTACGAACCGAGTTGGGTGGGAGAATTCCCTTGCCGCGGACAGGAGGCGCCCCAAAGCGCGCTGCCCGTAGTCTCGGATCCATCGCGCGCGCTGTCAAGCAGACGTCCAAGTGTGCAGAGAAGCCCGGCGATCTGTGATCGGATTTACACCTTCAATGGAACGTCGCGGAGGCGCAGGCCGGTCGCATCGTAGATCGCGTTCGCGATCGCTCCGGGAATCGGCGACGTGGTCGCTTCGCCCGCTCCGACGGATGGCAGCTCCGGGTGATCGATCAGCTCGATGTCGATCGAGTCCGGCACCTCCGCGAACGTGAGGATCGGATAGGACCGCCAGTCCAGGCTCGTCACGCGCGATCGGTCGAACGTCACCGCTTCCTTGAGCGTCCGGCTGATGGCTTGAACGACATTCCCCTCGATCTGGTTGCGCAAGCCGTCGGGATTCACGATCAGTCCGCAGTCGTGCGCGACGAACGCGCGCGCGACGCGCGCCGAATGTCGCGCGACGTCGACCTCGACGTCGACGATGGCCGCGACGTAGGCTTCCGTGCCCTCGTACTGCACGAACGCCATTCCCCGGCCTCTCGACGGAGACGCCGCCGGATCGCGGTGTTGCTGGCGCCCCGTCCAATTCGCGATTCGAGCGACCGCCTTCACCACGGCGATCGCTCGCGGATCCACGAGATGCCGCAATCGAAACTCGACCGGGTCCGCGCCCGCCGCGATCGACAGCTCATCCATGAACGACTCGTTCGCGAAGCTGTTCTGCGGTGAGCCGAGCCCGCGGAACGACGAGGTGCGCAGCGGCGACGACTGCAACGAGTGCGAGATCACGCGCGTCTTCGGAATGTCGTACGTGTGACGCGCGTTCCGATCGCCGCCGACTGATCCGCGACCACTCGGCGTCGCACCCGTGAGCTGCGCGGCGAGCAGATTCGACGATCCACCAGCTTGCGCGCCTGGACGGCTCGAGTGGGTCGGTGTCCACACGGCGTAGTCCCATCCGACGATGTTGCCGTTCGCATCGATCCCGGCCGTCACGTCCATCACCATGGCGACGCCTTTCGGTTCCCAGCCATGCTCGTCAGCGCGCGACCATTGGACCCGCACCGGCCGTCCGATCGCTTGCGACATGAGCGCCGCGTCCGCGGCCGCGTCGTCGGATCCATTGTGCCCGTAGCATCCGGAGCCTTCGGTCCAGATCACGTGCACGGCGTCCGCGGAGAAGCCGAGCAGCTCGGCGATGGCCGACTTGAGCGTGTGCGCGCCTTGGGTCGACGACCAGATCGTCGCGCCGGTTCGGCCGACGTCTGCCACGCCGCACGAGGCGCCGATCGACGCATGCATCTGATATGGCCACGTGTATCTCGCATGCACCGTCTTCGCCGCGCCGCCGATCGCAGCGGGGACGTCGCCGGCGTCGGTCACGGCGCGTTCGATCGATGGAATCCTCATGAGCGTATCATGGAGACCCGGCATCGCCGGAAGCGTGTCCGACGCGGTCCATTCGACGGTGAGCGCGCGAGCAGCGCGGATCGCATCCTCCTCGCGCTCCGCGACCACGCCGACGAAGTCGCCTTTGCGAACGACCTGTGCGCCCGGAATATCGCGCAGCGCGGTGTCGTTCACCCGTACGACCCTGGCGCCGATGGTCGCCGGTCGCACGACCCGCCCGTGCAGCATGTGATCCACGCGAACGTCGTGCACGTATGTATGTCGTCCGGTCATCTTCGCCGGCAGCTCGACGCGCGGCACCGGCTTGCCGACGATCACGTATTCGGTCGGATTCTTCACGGGCGCTCGACCGCTCACCACGCGCTCGAATCGCTTGCCGCCGATGAGCTCTCCATACGTAGCGCGACGACTCTCGGCGCCCTTCACCGAGATGACGCCGTTGGCGGCCGCGAGCGAGCCGGCGGGAACGCCGAGCCTCGCCGACGCGAGCTCGATCAACGCCGCCCTCGCTTCAGCCGCTGCCTGGCGAAGCTGCGCGCCTCCGCGCTTCACGGATTGGCTGCCGACCGTCGATCCCTGATCCACGGTGCGATCGCTGTCGCCCTGCACCCACGTGATCTTCTCGAGCTGAACGCTCAGCTCCTCGGCGACGATCTGGCGAAGCGCCGTCGAAACGCCCGTGCCCAGCTCGACTTTGCCGCAGAACACCGTCACGGATCCATCCGGCGACACGATCAGCCACGAGTCGAGCTGATTGGCCGGCGGTGACACAACGGTCGAATGAGCGGGCAGCGACTCGACGTCGGAAAACCGACCGTGAAAGGAAAATCCGACGACGAGCGCGCCGGCGCGCTGAATGAAATCGCGGCGAGTGATCGTGCTACTCATCGCCGCTCCCTCCACCGGCGCCTGAAGCGGCGCTCAACTCGGCCGCGCGCTCGACGGCCCGCAAGATTCGCATGTGCGTGCCGCAACGACAGAGATTGCCGTTCAGCGCCGAACGAATCTGCGGCTTCGATGGCCGCTTGTTGCGAGCGATGAGCGCCGCGGTCACCATGATCATTCCGTTGATGCAATACCCGCACTGCGCCGCCTGCTGGTCGATGAACGCCTGCTGCACGGGATGCGGCTTCTCGGGCGATCCGAGCCCCTCGATCGTCGTGATGACGCCGCGCGCAGCCGACGACACCGGCGTCGTACACGAGCGAATGGCGTTGCCGTCGAGGTGAACGGTGCACGCGCCGCACTGTCCGAGGCCACACCCGAACTTGGGTCCGGTGAGCCCGAGCTGGTCGCGCAAAACGTAGAGGAGCGGCGTATCAGGCGCGACGTCTACGTCGCGCGCGACGCCGTTGACGACAATGGAGATGGCGGATCGTCGCGTCATCATCTGCTCTCGGAAGCGTCGTGAACCTCGCTTATGAGTAGCTCGGCGGCCGTCGTCGTGTCAACGCGACATCCGGATGACGTCAGCGCTGTGTCAGAATCCAGCGGCTGTGCGCGCCACGGTCCTATGATGCGCCATGGCCAATCGAACGATCGATCTCGCGCCGGACCTGTCCTCGGCGCCCCGGCTTACGCGCGCAACGGACCGCGGCGCGCTGCCGAGAGTGGAATCGGTCGACGTGCTCCGCGGCGTCGTGATGATCATCATGGCGCTCGATCACGTGCGCGACTATTTCGGCGCGGTCGGAATCAATCCGACCGATCCCGCGACCACGACGGTTCCACTGTTTTTCACGCGCTGGATCACGCACATTTGCGCGCCGACGTTCTTCCTGCTGACCGGAACGAGCGCGTATCTGTCGCAGCGCCGCCGCGGCCGGGCCGGCATGCCGCGCTATCTCGCGACACGCGGCCTGTGGATGATCGCGTTGGATGCCGTGATCCTTCGCTGCCTCGGCTGGCAATTCAACTTCGACTTCAGAGTCACGCTGCTCGTCGTACTCTGGGCGCTCGGCTGGGCGATGATCACGCTGTCGCTGCTGGTGCGTTGGCCCCCCGCCGTCGCCGCCGTGTTTGGCCTTACGCTGATTGCCGCACACAATCTTCTCGACGGCGTTTCGCCGTCCGTGTTCGGCCCTCTCGCGCCGCTCTTTCTCGTCCTTCACCGGCCGGGCCTTCTCCACGGACCTCCGCATTTTCTGATCGTGGCGTATCCGCTCATTCCCTGGGTCGGCGTCACCGCGGTCGGCTACGCTTTGGGTCAGGTCTTCGATTGGGACGCTCCGCGGCGACTCACGTTTTTGCGGCGCGCCGGCCTCGCGGCGATCACCGGCTTCGTGGTGCTGCGAGCGATCAACGTCTATGGCGATCCGTTTCGCTGGGCCGCGCAACGATCGAGCGTGTTCACGGCGCTGTCGTTTCTGAACGCGACGAAGTATCCGCCGTCGCTGCTGTTCCTTCTCATGACGCTCGGGTCCGCCGTGCTCGTTCTGTCGGTCGTCGACGCCACGCCGCCGCGATGGCTGAGACCGGCGATCACATTCGGCCGAGTCCCGCTTTTCTACTTCGCGCTCCACGTCATCGTGATCCACCTGTTGGCGCTCGTCGTGTGCTGGGCGCGCTTCGGGTCGGTGCACTGGGTGTTCGAGTCGTCGCAACCCGACATGTACCCGTTCCGGCAGCCTCCGGGGTGGCCGGTTTCGTTGCCCGTGGTGTACGCGATCTGGATCGGCGTCGTCGTGGCGCTCTGGCCGGCCTGTCGTTGGTATGCGGCGCTCAAAGCGCGACGTCGCGATTGGTGGCTCAGCTACCTCTGAGCGTTCACCGATCATCGCGTCGAGTCGGGCTGCTCTGACGAGTGAAGGTGCGCGATCTTCCAGCCGGTCGCGCGCCGCGTCCACACCATGGTCTGCGTCACCCGAAGCCGGGTCCCGCGACCCGCGCTGTCGGCGAAGGCTTCGTGCAGGTTGCTCGAGACCACGGCGGCGTTCGGATCGAGCACCGCGATTGCCATCGAATCGAGGCTGATCGAAAAGGTCGCCAGCCGCGCGAACGCCGGTGCATCCTGGAGCCGGATGTTGTCGATCGTGAGCCAGCCGTCGTCGCCATCGAACGCGCGAAAGCTCGTGTCGCGAACGAATGTGTCGAGAATCGCCGCGACATCGCGACGGCGCATCGCATCGTGAAAGTGTTCGACGGCCATGCGAACGTCGGTTGCCGTCGCGCCGGCATTGAACTGTTCGACGATCGCGGCGGGTCGAACGGCGGCGCAGCCGAGTGCAGCCAGCGCGAATGCGAGTGGAGCGACGCGGTTGAGCGTCGGGTTGAGACGTGTTGGCGTGGCCATCGACCTTCCAAGAGACGGGATCTGAAACGGCAAGCCTATCTATCAGGCTTGCCGGTCTTGGTCGCAAGCGTCAGGCGCGTGCAGTGCCACGAGAGTCGGCGAGACGACGATACAGGGCCACGTGCCCGAACACAGCGGCGAACACCATCACAGTCGGCAGCCATATCCACGGCGCGTGTGTGATCCAGTCGTTCGCGGGTTCATTCATGAACCGCCGCATCGGCGTCGGGGCCGACAACAGTGCGACGCCCAGAATGTTGGCGAGCAGGACGACGCCGAGCGTGTTCCAGGTGACGAGCAACTTGCGCGATGAGCGGCCGGTTGCGAGCCACGCGCCGAGCGCCAGCGCCGTGATGCCCGTGACGATGTCGAAATTTCGACCGGAATAGCTCATCTGTACCGGCATGAGCCCTTCGGAGTACGCGCGGTGCATCAGGAGCTCGACGACCACGCGGAACCCCTGATAGCCGACGAGCGCCACGACGGGAAGGCCGAGCGCGATTCGGCGTCCGAGTGGCGACAGCGCGAGCCCGATCGCCAGTGCAATCGACACAATGATCGCGATCAGCATCGTCGGCGGAGCAGCGAAGCGCAGAATGCCCCGCGCCGCGGCCGTTGCCGTGAGCGCGATCCACGCGAGCGCGGCGATCCCCGCGACGGCCGCGCGACGGGTCGCAACACGACGCTCGAGCCCAGTGCGCACGGACGACCAATAGACTGCCGCGGTGAACAACCCCCCGATGGCAGCGGTGAGCCCAACGAACCCGGCGTGCAACGCCGGCGATCCGGCGGGAAGTGGCAGCGACGACATAGTGCCTCGATCTGAGTTGACTTCTCAACTAATATAAAGTAAAGTGTTCACTGTCAATATCAGTAGTGCATCTCAATGCCAGATCGCCGTTCCTATGACCAGTACTGCGGCCTCGCGAAGGCCCTCGACGTCGTCGGTGAGCGTTGGACGCTCCTCGTCGTTCGAAACCTTCTGCTCGGCCCGCTCCGCTATTCCGACCTGCTGCGCGGGTTGCCGGGCATCACCACCAACCTTCTCGCGAAGCGACTCAAGGAGATGGAGGAATTCGGCCTGATCGAACGGATCCGCAGCGCGGCCGGCGATGGGGGATACGCATATCGTCTCACGCCGCTCGGCGCCGGGTTGGAGCCTGCCGTGCACGCGCTCGCCCAGTGGGCGTGGCGGTGGATGGAGGCGCCGGCCAAGCACGAGCGGCGCAGCCTGGAGTGGCTGCTCGTGGCGCTCCGCCGGCGCTATGTCGGCGGCGCAACGCTCCGCGCCGAGCTCGTGGCCGACGGCGTGCCCTACCGAATGCTGCTGACGAAGTCGCGCGCCGAGATCGCGCGCGGTGAGCTTGCGTCACCGGACCTGACGATTCGCGGCACGGGTGCCGCGATTGCGTCGCTGTTCCTCGAACGAAAACCGGGAGGCAAAGTGCCTCCCGGTGTCACCGTCGATGGCGGATCGCAGTCGCTCCGGACGCTGCTCTCGGCGTTCGCGATGTCCGAGCGCGAGGCGGCGAGCTAGCGTCGCGTCAATTCCCGAGGCGCAGCTTCAGGCCGGCCATCAGGAACGCGTCGTGAACATTCCACTTGTCGTCGACGCCTTTGCTGACGAAGTCCGTGAGCTCGGCGACGACGCCAAAGGATCCGAGCATCATATCGGCGCCGAGTCCACCGTGCAGCGCGAACGAGTTCTTGTTCCCGCCACTCAGGAGCGTCGGGCTCTCGTCGTACTTGAAGAATTTTTCGCCGGCGCCCGCGACGATGTACGGCTGGACGAGAATTCTCGGCAGCGGACGAATGACGAGATCGGCGGTCGTCGCGAGCACCGATCCCTTTCCGATTTCCTGGCGGCTTGCGTTCTTGATCGTCGTGCCCGACGCGTACGCCACGCTGCCGCGCAGCAGACCAAACTCGATGTTGCCGCCGAGTGAGAGAGTGCCGTCTCGCGTCTTCGCGATGTTCGATGCACTGCCGCTGATCTGATTCACGTCGCTCGCCGGAACGTATCCGCCCACCAGCGGCGTGATGGAGACTTGCGCGTGCGCGACCGGCACTACCGCGACGAGCGCGATCGCCGGGAGAAGAACTCGAGCGTGCAGCATGCCAACCTCCTGCCTGATGCGGTGAGACCAACGCGCGAGACGGTCGCCCGTCGGCTTACCCAGCGTACCCCCGAGTCCACGCATTGGTTCGTGACTCGGATGCGGCGCCATCACTCGCGGGAAGCGTGCTCACGTCTGGTGACGCGCATCACACGGCTCGTCACGGTCGCCGGCCGACTCGCAACAGTGAATCGCGCCGCGCCGAATCCGCTTTCGCGACCACCCGCTGTTGCGCGAGCCGCTGCTGCAGTCGCGCGAGCCGCGCTTGATAGTCTGCGTCGATGATCGAGTCTGCCTTGCGCTGCGCACGCGACTTTCCAAAGGGAAGCGGAATGCTGACCAAGGGCATCGCGACGGCGTATCCGCCATTCATCAGAGGCGCGTACACAGGTTCACCGGGCAGTCGGGCTGCGCGGCCATGTGGATCGAGCCCGGGCTCGCGCCGAGCTCGAACGTCGGCAAGCTCCTGCGGCGTGAGCGGCTTATGCCATTCCTCTGCGGAAATTCCAAAGATCAGTGCTTTCGCAATCGAATCCTTCTGCGCAGCTGTAAGATTCCGCGACGCGGCGGTGACTCCGGCGGGCGCGTATGGCGCGCCGCGCATCGCACCTCCGGAGGATGCTCCACCGCTGCTGTCGCGCGCGACGCCAGACGTCGGCGCGGCGACAGGTGAGATCACCGGCGACGAAATCGGCGACGCTCCCGTCGGCGTTCCGGGTGGCGCGCCCGTGACGGAGTCAGTGGTCGCCTTGCCGGGCGGCACCACCTGCGGAACGACGCGCGGCGTCGGCCGTGTGGGTGCGCGAACGCGAGTGGGCGTCGGCGGTTTCGGTGTTTCGATTCTTTCGTTGGGCGGCGAAAGACGAACGATGGCAACCGCATCGTGCGCGCGTGACTCGGTGAAGCGAAGCGAGCGCACGGTCCTCATGGCGATCAACGCGCCGACGAACGCGACGACAGTGATGACTGTCGCGAGACCACGGCTGCTCCACGATGACGACTCGCGCTCATGCGGCCACAATCGATCGGTCGATCGGCGAGGGCGGGTGGGCATCTCGCGAGCTCGCTTAGAAGCGCGCGTTCAGGTACGCCGAGATACGCGTTTGCTCGCGCGGATAGAATCCGCGGGCCACGTCGAACCGAATCAAACCGTCCATCATCGACATCCCTACTCCCGCGCTGCTCATCGGACGCACGAGGTCGCTCACTTTCGACCGGTCGCCGACCCACCCGAGGTCTCCAAACACTATCAAGCGATAGGCCGAACGGTCCCGAGCGAGCTCGAGACGCGACATCCAGAACGCATTGCCGCTTTGCGCCGTGTCCGGGCTCTCGCCCCGAATCGTCTGCGCGCCGCCCAGGAACCAGCGGCGCTGCGGCGGGAGCTGGCCGGCGCTCGTGCCGCCCGCGAGCGTCAACGCGGCAGCGAAGTTCTTCGGCAGTCCGGTCGAGAGCGTCACGTCGGCCGCGGCTCGGCCGTACGACGAATCGCCGCCGGCGGCCTCGACGCGCACGTCGGACAGCGTTCGAAATCCGCGCGGGTCGTCGCCGCTGGCGCGCACCCAATGAACGCCCGTTCCGAATGACGCACCGGTCGCCGCAACGATGTTGGGCGTGAACTCCGCGCCGAACGAGTAGCTGGTTCGCTGCACCGCGGTGCGCTGCTGCTCGCCGAACAACCGCCAGTCGAGCGACGCGAAGCGCTGACTCGACCACGCGAGCTCCGCGCCGCTCGCTCGATAGTAGAATCCTTCGTCGCGGCCGAAGAGCAGAGCAGACACCGACGAGCCGAAGCTCAGCGGATTGCCCCAGTCGCTCGCCGACACGAGCCGGTTGTAGCCCGTGAGCGAGATCGATCTGCCCGAGCTCGACCGCGCGAACGAGAGCTCCGCGTTCGGCTCGCGATCGGCAGTTCCGATCCGCGCCATGAGACTCGTGGTGTAGCCGGCGCCCAGCTGCTGCTCCGTGAGCACACCAGTCGAGAAACCTTCGACTCGGTTGTACCGCGTCATCGACAACCCATACTGAAACGTCGGACGGGGAAGTGCTCCCAGCTTGATCAGCGCCTGCGCACCGAACGGCAGCGCGTCGTTGATCAGCGCGTCGCGCTCCTTCGTTCCAAACAGCTGCTCGTTGGCGTCGTACAGCGACGTCTCGAAGTCGGCGGAATTCGCGAGCTTGTCGAGATCGCAGGGATAGGTCACGGCGACGGACATCTCCTGTCGCTTGCGAGCGACCACGCGATGGCCGCTCGAATCGCATGGCGCTTTGTGCAGCGAATCGCTGAACTCCTTTCGTGTCTTTCGTCGCGCAGCATACGCCGAGTCGCGCCATTTGCGCGCGTCGTCGCCGTACAGTGAATCCGGGACTTGCAGCGGGCCAATCTCGGGCGCATTCAACGCAATCACCGCGGCGGACGCCGGCCCATTGATTGTGTCATACGAAAACGCTTGCTCGACAACGACCGGCATGTGTGCGAACGACACCTGCTGGACTCCCTCGAGTGACCGCGTGCGCGGCAGCCAGTAGCGTCCGTCGAAGAGACCGAACTCGATCGTGATGGCCGAGATCTCGACCTTGAATGGCGAGAGGATCGCTTTCGCGACGACCGTCGCGACGGGGTTCGCGCTCGTCCGCTCTTCCTGCTGCCGCTCCCCGATGCGCGCCCAGACGTCGATTGGCACCGCGAGACGATACGCGGCTCGGACGAGCTGCCCACTCTCGACGTCGAACCACAGCGAGCCGACGGCGAGATTCCACTTCGGCGTGCGTGGCCGAATCGTCAGCTCCCGAAGTCGAACGCGGCGCCCGTCGGGCAGGGTCCACGACATCGAGTCGCCGGTCGCATACGTGTAGTAGGCCTCCGCGCCCAGCGCGAGCGGCTGAACGACCGTCCGGTCGTCCACCTCGGCCTTCGCCGGGCCGATTCCCATCCACATGGCATCCTGCCCTGGGGAGTACGGAACCGACGACATTCCGCCGTCGACGAGGCTTTGTGCGAGTGCTTCACGCTGGGCCTCGGCCGGAGCGATCGGAATGCCGACGCGTGCGCCCGTCATCTCCACGCGCGCGCCTACGCCCTCGTGCCAGCGCACCCGATAGGCGCTCTCCTGCCGGTACATGATGCGTTCGGGGCCATGGCTTCCGATTGCCATGCGTGCAGTGAGTCGCTCGCGGACTCTGGCGTCGTAGCTCGTGAGCGACGAATCCTGCGCCAGTCTTGCGACTCGTGCCCGAAGGAGCAGCTCCCGCGCCTGCTGGTCTCTGAAGGCGGTTCGCTGGTCGTCGGCTGTCACGGCGAGTCGGCGCGGCGCGCGATGCTTCGTCGAGTCGGCCGGCATGCTGTCGCGAACCACCGTCGGCCGGTCCTGGCGCGGCGGTTGACCGCCCTGCATGTGAGCGACGAGCGCGAAGGCCACGCCAAGAGCGACCAGCATCTGGGAAGACCGGTGTGGGTGGGTGTCTTCGGGCTGCCCTGGTCAAGATCCGACCTGGGTTGAACCACCGGGACGGGTCGCATGTTCCAGACCGCTGCCGGGGGCGCTCGAAGCGGCCCGGCCTCTTGCGCGAAGGCGAACTGTCTCGCGATTCTCGTCGATACCGCGTGCAGACGGCGACTTTTTTCCGACGCGATAAGGAGAACTCTCACGAATGACGACCCGCGGCCGAATGACCGGCCGGCGATTCGCCGGCGTATGCGCGGTGGCGTTCGTCGTCTCGCAGATTCTCGAGATCGCCGTCCACGGGTTCGTCCTCGCCGGCGACTACGCGCCGTTTTATGGGACGCTTCTCCGTCGCATGGAGGGTGGCGGAGCGTGGCAGGGGTTGCTTCTGCCGGTTGCGCATCTGTCGTACGTGATCGCGCTGGTCTGGGTCTACGACCAGATCATGGACGACGGCCCGCGCACACGTCAGGGACTGCGGATCGGGCTCGTCGGCTTTGCGATGGGGCAGGTCCCGCTCTGGCTGCTGTGGTACGCGGAACAGCCGTGGCCGGGCGTGTTGGTCGTGAAGCAACTGGTGCTCGAGTTGATCGCGGCGCTCATTCTCGGAGTAGCGATCGCCGGAACGGCCAAGCCTCCCGGCGCCTCGACCGGGAAGCGCGCGTCTCCCGCTTAGGGCACGCCGCCGCGCCGCGGTAGCCTCACGCGCGGGATGCCGATCCTCGACGGTAGATCCGTCCCCCGGCGAAGGCTTCTCTCAAACGACGAAGCGCCCCGCTCGCCGTCCATGGCGAGCGGGGCGCTTGTTTGTGAAGTGGGATCAGCTACCGGCTCTTCGCCTTGGGCACCTTCGGCGTGTAGCGGCCGGATTGGTCGTGATCGTCATCCCCGCCGAACCCGCCGCCGACGTCACTGTCGCCGCTCACGCGCTCGACGCGGAAGATCTGCTTGTACGTCTGCCCGCCCACAGTCATCGAGACGAGGTAGTCGCCGGTGTTGGCGAGATTGCCGCCGCCGCCGCCGAAACCACCACCGCCGCCGCCACGTCCGCCAATCGACGGCGGATTCATGCCGATGATCGACCAGATGCGCTGGATCGGATCGAGATCGCCGACGGCTTCCTGGCCGCCGCGTCCTCGTCCGCCGCGACCACCGGCGCGTCCGCCACGCCCGCCAGCCTGGGGATTGTTGCCCGGCGTGAACGCCGCGATCGTCGCCGAATCGAGGCCGCCGAAGCCCCCGCGACCGCCACGGCCGCCGCCCGTCGTCTCGGCGGGGCGCGCGCAAAACTGCTCCCACTGCGTGGTCGGATGATCGCACGCCTGACCGCCGCCCGCGCCACCTCGTCCGCCGCCGCCTCGACCGCCAAGCGCGCCGGCGAGACCAGCCGGATTCGACAGCACATTCACCTGGGTGCGCACCGTGCGGATCGCCGCGGTGTCGTAGCCCGCCTTCGTGAGCGAGTCGAGCACCTGCGGCGCGCGCGTGTGCAGCAGGATGCTGTCGCGCCGCTGGCTGGGCGAAAGCTCCGCCGCGGCGCGGCGCTGCGCCTCTTGGAAATTCCAGACGACGTTGTGCACGCCGGCGCCGCCAGGGCCGTTCAAGTTCGCGAGCGTGTCACCTGCGACGTTGCTGATGATGAGCCGCACGGGCCCGGATGCCGCCGCGGCGAGTCGGTACGTGATCGTCGCGCCGAACGGCGGATTGGCGAATGTCATCAGCGCCTGGCCGTAGCCGTTGCCCGGAAGTCCCGGCTGCGGACCTTCGCCCCACTGGTACGCGGTCTTCGGCGTGAAGAGATACGTGCCCTGCGCCATCACCTTCGGCGTGATCTGCTCGAGCGCCGCGACGTCGGTGATCCACAGGCTGCGCCCGTGCGTCGCCGCGATCAGCTCGTGATCGCGCGGATGAATCTGGAGATCGTAGACCGGAACCGTCGGGAAGTTCGTCGCGAACTTCGTCCAGGTCTGACCCCGATCGATCGAGACGTACACCGATCGCGAGCTGCCGACGAACAGCAGATCGCGGTTGTGCGGATCCTCACGAATGACGTGGAGGAAATCCGCGGGGCTCGACATCGGCAAATTGTTCACGATCGACCGGAACGTCTTGCCTCCGTCGTTCGTGACGAACAGGTACGGCTTGAAATCGTTCCGCCGATGGTGCTCGAACGCGACGTAGAACGTCAGCGTATCGAAATGGCTTGGCTCCACGCGTACGACGTACGCGTCCCACGGCACGCCGAGCGGCGCGAACTTTGGCGTCAGGTTGTCCCACGTCGCGCCGTCGTTGTGCGTGACCCACACGTTGCCGTTGTCGGTGCCCGCGAGGAGCAGCCCCGGCTTGAGCGGCGATTCCTGCAGTGCGACGACCGTGCCGTACGCTTCGGCGCCGGTGAGATCGAGCGTGATGCCGCCGGTGTACTTCTCGACGGTGTCGAGCGCCGCCAGCCGCGCGCGTTCCTGCGCCGGATCGGTCTTCACGGAGAGGTCCGGCGAGATCGGGAAGAGATCCTCACCGCGCTTCAGAGATTTCAAAACTCGGCTCCCGCCCAGGTAGAACACCTGCGGGTTGTGCGGCGACAGGAAGTACGGCGACTCCCAGTTGTAGCGGATCTGCATCTCCGCGGAATCCTTCTTCTGAAGCGCGCGGAACGCATCGATCTTCGCTTGCGCTTCCTTCGTCACCGGCTGGAGTGGGTTGCCTCGCGCGACGGCGATCGAATCCTCCCACTGGCGGTACTTCTCGTTCCACGTGGGTTTGTTGACCCGGCCGCGCTCGCCCGTCTTGAGATTCGTCTGCTGAATGCCGGCGTTCTGGCTCTCGCCCCACACCATGTTGGGGTTCGTCGGGTCCTGCGCCGTATAGAAGCCGTCGCCGCCCGAGATCGTGAACCACTGGTTGTTGTTCGCCGGCGAGTTGCGGCGCTTGCTCGGCCCGCACCACGCGCCATTGTCCTGCGCGCCGGAGCAGATGTTGTACGGAACGTCGAAGTCATAGCTGACGTCGTAGAACTGGCCGATCGGGAAGTTCATCGGATACCAGAAATTCCCGCCCCTGTCGAACGTGATCGCCACGCCGCCGTCATTCGCGAGGAACCAGCGCTCGGGGTCGTTCGGGTCGATCCAGATGCCGTGGTCGTCGACGTGGACGCTCTGCGCCGCGTTCATGAGCGTCTTACCGCCGTCGTTCGAGACCTGCAGCTGCGTGCTCGAGAAATAGACGCGGTCGGGATTCTTGGGATCGGCGCGGACTTGAGAGTAGTAGAACGGCCGCGTGTCCACGGTGTTCATGTGCTGCCACGTCTTGCCGCCGTCGGTCGAGCGATACAGGCCATTCGCCGGTGGATTGCGCTGGAACGTGACCGGTCCCGGGGCCATCGACGCCGCTTCGGTGAGCGCGTACACGACCTGCGGATTGCTGCGCGCGATCGAAAGGCCGATGCGACCTTTCGGGCCTTCGGGATAGCCGTTGCCCTTGATCTCCGTCCAGGTCGCGCCGCCGTCCGTCGACTTGAAGAGCCCTGAGCCGACGCCGCCGGAGTTGAGCGAGAACGGCGTGCGGTACCGCTCCCAGAACGACGCGAACACGATGTCCGGATTCGACGGATCCAGTTGTACGTCGATCGCGCCCGTGTGCCCGTTCGCGCCGGCCTTGATCAGCTTCCACGTGGCGCCGCCGTCGGTCGACTTGTACAGGCCGCGGTCGCCACCGGCCTTCCACGCCGGTCCCAGCGCCGCGACGTACACGACGTTCGCGTTGCGAGGATCGACCTGCACGCGGCCGATGTGCTGCGTCTCGCGCAGGCCGACGAACGTCCAGTGCGCGCCGCCGTCGGTCGATTTGTAGACGCCTGCGCCCGGCTCGATCGTGTTTCGCGAGTTCGGTTCACCCGTGCCGAGATAGAGCACGTTGGTGTCGCTGGGCGCGATGGCGAGCATGCCGGCCGACGAGACTTCCTTGTCGTCGAAGATGGGGCGCCAGGACACGCCGTTGTTGGTCGACTTCCACACGCCGCCGGCGGCGCTGGCGACGTAGACCGTTTTCGACGGGCTCGGAATGCCCTGCACGTCGGACAATCGGCCCATGAAGTTGGACGGACCGACGTTTCGCCATCGAAAGGCGGCGATGACCGTCGAGTCCAAGGTTTGAGCCGAGAGCGGCGCGCTAACTACTAGCGCCGCGACCGCGGCGGTGAGGAAACGGGATCGTTGCATGACGAATCCGGGCAAGGAAGGGATGAAATGCACGTACCACGACATTACAGTTACGAGGGCTCCATAGCGAGTGTTGACCCTCACCGGGCCGACAGTCATCCTGAGGTCGCGCCCTACCTTCCCCGCCTCCACTGCCTGTGCTTCGGCTACCAACAAGGGACGATAGCTCCTTCGTCCGCTTCGCTCACTCAGGATGACTGCTCTTCATCATCAAGCCGTGATCATGCCCGGAGCGAACCAACCGCTCCGGCTGGCGTCGATCCCCACGCCGTATCTCGAACCCGGCGCGGCGCTCTTGCGCACGCTCTACTCCGAGGTGTGCGGCACGGACGTCCATCTGCATCACGGCAAGCTCGATGTCCCATACCCGATCATTCCGGGACACGTCTCCGTCGGCATCGTCGAGAGCAGCGGCGGGCGGATCAAGGACATCGAGGGCAACTCCATCAAGGAAGGCGACGTCGTCACGTTTCTCGACGTCCACGAGACGTGCAACAACTGCTATCAGTGTCTCGTCGCACGCCAACCCACGCGCTGTCCGTCGCGCAAAGTGTACGGCATCACCTATAGCGCCAAGGACGGTCTCCTCGGCGGATGGGCCGAGGCGATCTGGCTGAAGCCGGGCGTCAAGATGATCAAGCTCCCGAAGGAGTTGACACCCGAGACGTTCATCGGCGGCGGGTGCGGCCTCGTCACCGCGCTCCACGCGGTCGATATGGCGCAGCTCAGGCTTGGCGAGTCGGTCGCCGTCCTCGGCGTCGGCCCCGTGGGACAATCGATCGTCGCCTTCTCCTCGTTGTCGGGCGCCGGTGACATCATCGCCGTCGGTGCACCGCGGGATCGATTGGATTTCGCTCGCCGCATGGGCGCCACCGCGGTGCTCGGCCTCGATCTTCCGGCGAACTCGCGGCTCGAGACGGTGCGCGGTCTCACCGGTGGACGCGGCGTCGACTGCGTGATCGAGGCGAGTGGCGCGCCCGACGCGATCAAGCAAGGCCTGGACATGGTGCGCGACGGTGGCCGGATGATCGTGTGCGGCCATTACACCGACAACGGCTCGATCGAGATCCATCCGCATTGGCAGCTCAACCGAAAGCACGTCGAGCTCAAGGGTTGCTGGGGATCGCGCTACGATCACTTTCATCGCGCGGTCGCGCTCACGGCGCGCTATGGTCACCTCAAGCCCTGGGCCGAGATGGTCAGCGGGCGCTATCCGTTGACGAGCGCCGATCAGGCACTGGCGGCGGTCGAAAAGCAAACCGCGCTCAAGGCGTTGATCACGCCGAACCCAGGACTGATGGGGAGCGGGAAGAGAGAAGTGGCGAGCGGAGTCTCGCGGTAGAGGGTCGAGGCCGCCGGCCTTACACCCCTCAGACATTCAGGGTTCTGGCCTCGGGCACGTTGGAAGCATAGGATGCAGGTACCCGCTGCCGCGTCCTCTTTTCGCTGCCCGCGCTTGTACACCACCTGCCTCTTCTGTCACTCGGATCTCGGGGCGAACCATCATCTGCCGACGTTCCCCGTCGGCCGTCGCATGGCCTACGATCCGCGAAAGGGCCGGCTCTGGGTGATCTGCACGCGCTGCGGACGTTGGAACCTCACGCCCCTCGAGGAGCGCTGGGAGGCGATCGACGAGTCCGAGCGTCTCTTTCGCGGTACTCGGCTCCGTATGTCGACGGACAACGTCGGGCTGGCGCGTTTTCGCGGCGGGTTCGAGCTCGTTCGCATCGGACCGGCATTGCTCCCGGAGATCGCGTCGTGGCGATACGGCACACGTCTCACGCGATTCGAGCCAGAGGACGACGAGGTCAAGCGCGGTCTCTTCCTGCGGGGCGCGAAGCTCATCGCACGCGCGACGGCCGGAGCGCTCGTCGGCTATGCGCACTCGATCGGGTTCAGCGACGACGCCGTGTTGCGCATGCGAACATTCCGCCGCGGACGAGGCGTTCTGCTGCGTGCCAGCGACGAGTTCGGACATCCCATCGTCGTGCGCTTCGAACACCTCGGCGCCGCCGAGCTGGTGCGGCCGGAGAAGGACGCGCCGTGGCAGCTCAAGCTCGCGCACGACGGCGGCGTCGCGATCCTCGCGCAAGCGCCCGCGCTGCGCGTCGCCGGAAAAATGCTCGCGATGCTGAACGTCGGCGTCGCGAGTCACGCCGAGGTTCAGCACGCGATCGCGAAGCTCGACGACGCCGGTGATCCCGAAGGCTACTTCACGCGCGTGGCGTCGCTTGCGATGCGGACGTCGTGGGGCCGCTTTCCCGACGCCACAGACGACGGCGCGATGCAGCCGAAAGGCTCGTTCAGCGAGCGTCTCGCGCTGCAGCTCGCGAATCGGTCCTTCTGGGGGCGCGGCGGAACGGGCAGCGACGAAAAGACGCCGCTCTTTCGTTTGCCGGCGGTCGACCGTCTCGCGCTGGAGATGGCAGCGAACGAAGACATCGAGCGACGCGCGCTCCTCGGCGAGCTCGAGGCACTGCACGCCGCGTGGCAGGACGCGGAGGAGATCGCCGCGATCGCCGACGAGCTGTTCGCGGACAACGTGCTCGACGAGTTCAAGCGCCAGTATTACGAGCGTATCGCCGCTGGAGACGCGCGCTGAGTCTTGCTATCCCGAGTCCCTTCTTGTCATCCCGAATCCCTTCTTGTCATCCCGAATCCCTTCTTGTCATCCCGAATCCCTTCTTGTCATCCCGAATCCCTTCTTGTCATCCCGAGCGAAGCGAGGGATCTGCAGTTCCAACCGCCATAGCCCTCGCTTTGCTCGGGGATGACCGAGAGTGTAGCCCGATCGGTCTCCGCCTCCCTCGACCGCCTTCAACAAAGGGAACACGAATCGGACCAAAACTATGACATCCAACCGCTCGAGATCTGCCTATCGTCGTGGCGCGACGCCGCTCTCGCGACAAGCGGTTGGATGAAAGTGTTTTTGGTTTGAATTCGTGTAAATGTGTTTGAGCCTTCGCGGCCTCGGGGCGTGAGCGCGCCGCCCACAGCCGAACGGTGCCTATCCCTTTCGATTTCCCAGCGCGGCCAACCGCTTCTTGACCTGCGCGACTTTCGGCTGCAGCACCGCGTCGGCGTTCTTCCACAGCTCGACGAACGCCGTGTAGTGTGATTCCGCGCGCGCCGTGTCGCCCTTTGCCTCGTACAGCTCGCCCAGCCGTTTTTGAACGCCAGCGAGGAACGGACCGTCGCCGGTTGGACCGCGCTCGAACGAGTCGGCAAGCCAGCGCTCCCAGTGTGCGATCGCGGAGTCCGGCTTGTTCGCCAGATCGTACGCGCGCCCCAGGTCGATGTCGTTGCAATGCGCGCAGTCTGTGGACGGGCCGTCCGGCAGCGAGTCCGCCGCCCAAATTTCTCGGACCGCGTCGAGCGGTCGCTTCTCGGCGAGCAGAATCTCCGCCAGAGCGCTATGGCGCCCAGGCTCGAGGTTGCGACGCAATGCCGGATCGCGAACCTCGGCGTCGAGCTGCGCGAGCATGGCCCGCGCCTTGTCCGGCCGGCCCGCCCACGAGTAGAGGTTCGCGAGCGTGAAATACGGGCGCTGCTCGATCGGCAATGACTTGATCGATATCGCGGCTTGTGCCGCGTCGAGCGCACGAACGCCGCGTTCGGGTTTCCCGAGATACCAGATCGCGATCGCCGCGGCGTCTATCGAATCTGTCATCGGATTCGGCGGTATGCCCCGCGCCGCCTGCTGTTTTCGCGTCTGGGCACTGTAGTCCGCTGCCTGCTGCAGGCGACCGCGAAGGAGGGCGAGGCTCGATAGTGAGCTCAATGCCCCGACTCTGATGAGCGCGTTCGGGTCGGATGTCTTCGCGCGCCAGAACGCTTCCGTCGAGTCATACTCGCCGCGCGCATACAGGAAGATCGACGGATACGTCTGCGATGCTCGCGCGGCAGGAAATCGCTTCGCCAATTCCTTGTACAATGACTCCGACTCGGCAACCTTGCCCTCGGCCATGAGCACGCCGGCGTGATTGCCCATGCTCACCTGCGTGGCGCGCGGCGACGTGTTGACCGCCCGGTAGATCGAGTCCGCGCGCGCGTATTCTCGTCGGCCGCGAAGAGTGTTCGCGAGGTTGACCGACGCCGTCATGTCGGTGCTGTCGATGCCGAGCGCTTGTTGGAACGCCTCGATTGCCTTTTGACGGTCGAGCCCCGGCCCGCTCATGTAGTACGTCGCGATCGTAAGGTATTTCTCTTTCTCGGGCAGCCGGTTGCGCAATGCGTATGCCCGTGCAAGCGCGCTATCGACCTGCGCTCGAGGCATTGCGAGATTGCTCAACGTCACACCGAGCTTGCGGTACGCCATCGCGAAATTCGAGTCCAGCGCGACGGCCTCGCGCAGCAGCTTTTCCGTCTTCGGATAGTCGCCCGCCAGATCGCTCGCGCGAACCGCCTCGGCGTACTTGCGGAGCGCCTCGAGCGACGACGTCGTCACTTCATCGAGTGCCGGGGCGTCGCGCACCGACTTGAGCGACTCGCCGATGCGACCGCGCAGCTTGCGCGTGAGCTCGTCGAGGACCTTGAGCAGCTCGCCGGTCCCGTCCGCCGACGCACGATACGCCGCCAGCTCCGCGCCCGAATCCGCGGAGACGAGGCGAATCGAGACGACATAGCTGGTGCCGAGCGGTGTGATGTCGCCGGCGACGATTGCTTTGACGCCTTCGCGCTGCGCGATCTCCCGCGCCAGCGCGAGATCCACCGAGGTATCAACCGGCCGCTGCATCCGCTGCAACACCGTCGCGATCGCGCTCGGCGGCATGATCGAGATGACTTTCGACTGGCCGAGATCCGTACGCACCGCTTCGGTCACGACGTGCGACAGCGACGAGTCCTTTCCGGCGTTGAAGTCGACGACGATCAAGCGCTCGCTGCGGTTCATCTTTCCCGCCGCGAGCAGTGAGGCGGCCGGTCCAACGCCGAAGACGCGCAGCACCATGATCGCCACGACGGCGATCGCGAAGCCACCGATGGCCATCGACCCCCATCGCGCGGCGCGCGGCCACGTCACCAACGGAGTCGTCTCGAGCGCCGCCAGGGCCACGGCAGGCAGCCCGAGCGCCATCAGGACCAGGGCACCGGCGAATACCCAATCGGGAAGTCCGAACACCACCACCGCCGCCTTGGCCAGCAGCGCGATCGCGACGAACGCTGCGGCATAGATCGACAGGCCGATCTTGGCCGTGATCGGCCGCGATAGAAGACCGCCGCTCTCGCTCCGGAACGAGCCCGTGGTCACGGCGTCGAGCGCGGCGCCGATCTCCGCGGCTGTCTGCGGACGCGCTGACGGCTCCTTTTCGAGACACCGCATCACCAGCTCCGCGAGCGCCGGCGGCACATCGGGCCGAACCTCGGCGAGCGGCGTGGGTGTCTCCGTGAGGTGCGCGACGAGCGCCCGCTGCGGCGTCCGGCCATCGAACGGCGATTTGCCCGTCAGCAGCTCGTAGGCCATGCAGCCGAGCGAGTAGATGTCGGAGCGTTGATCGATGTTCGGATCGCCGGCGGCTTGCTCCGGCGAGATGTACGCAGGTGTGCCGACCGACGTGCCGAGCTGTGTCAGATTCGATGTCGCCTCGGATGCCGGCCGGTCGCCGCTCGCGTCGGCAATCGCTTTGGCGATGCCGAAGTCCGTGACGACCGCCGTGCCGCCGCTCAGCAGAACGTTGTCGGGCTTGATGTCGCGATGCACGACGCCGCGATCGTGTGCGTACGCCAACGCTCGCGTCACATCGCGCAGAATGCCGACGACTTCCGAGACGGGCAGTTGGTGAGCACGCGTCAGGCGTTCGCGGAGCGACTCTCCGTCGACAAAGGGCATGGTGTAGTACGGCACGCCGCCCATCTCGCCCGCCGACAGCACGGGCACGATCTGCGCTTGCTGCAGTCGCGCCGCCATCTGGATCTCTCGGCGGAAGCGATCGATGTTGACGCCGGCCAGGAGCTCGGGCGACAACAGCTTGACCACGACCTTGCGCCCCAGCGCAGTCTCTTCCGCGACGAAGACGCGCGACATGCCGCCGCCGCCGAGCTCGCGCTCGAGCGTGTATGAGCTGCCGAGAGCCGATTGGAGTTCGTCGCGGATGTCGGACATGGGCGGCGCGGGCCGGGGCAGTGGGTTCGCTAACGTATGCTCAGTACCCCACGCTGTAAACGAGTTTCCAAACCTCCGCGGATCTGGCCCGCTCGACACGGGCGCCGTAGTATCTGCCGCGGGATCGAGCCGCCGCCCGCTGCTCCTCGCACCTCCCCAGGGCGTGAAGGTTGCTGTGCTTGCCAGCCTACTTCTCCGATCTGTCATGACTCGTCGATCCGCGCTGGCCCATCTGTCGATGGCGGCGATCGTCGCCGGCTGTTCGCGCTCGCCAAGTGGGACCGCGAGCCGCGATTCGGTGATTGTCCAGGGGACACAAATAGCGACGCCGCCCCCCACGGCCGCTGAAGGCGAATGGCGGTTGCCCGCGCGCGACTACGCCTCGAGCCGATACAGCCCGCTCGCGCAGATCACGCCAGGCAATGCGAAGAACCTCCATGTCTCGTGGACGTTCTCGACCGGCGTGCTGCGCGGCCACGAAGGGCAGCCGCTCGTCGTCGACAACACGATGTACCTCGTGACGCCGTACCCGAACGTCGCGTATGCGATCGATCTGACGAGCCCGCGCTACGCGCTCAAGTGGAAGTACCGTCCAGCGAATTCTCAGGCCGCGATCGGCGTCGCATGTTGCGACGTCGTGAACCGGGGCGCGTCGTACGCCGACGGCAAGATCGTCTACAATCTGCTCGACGGACACACCGTCGCGGTCGACGCCGCGACTGGCACGGAGCTGTGGAAGACGAAGATGGCGGACGTCAACCGCGGCGAGACGATCACCATGGCGCCGATCGTCGTGAAGAACAAAGTGCTCGTGGGGTCGAGCGGCGGAGAGATGGGCGTTCGCGGGTGGCTCTCCGCGCTCGACCTCGCGACCGGCAAGCAGCTCTGGCGAGCGTACAATCTCGGGCCCGACTCGGACATGAAAGTCGGGCCGCGCTTCAAGCCGTTCTATCCGCAGGACAAAGGACCCAATCAAGGCGTCTCGACGTGGCCCGGCGATTCGTGGAAAGTTGGCGGCGCGGTCGTCTGGGGATGGCTGTCGTACGATCCGGAGCTCAACCTCGTGTACTCCGGGACATCGAACCCGGGCCCGTGGAACCAGGATCAACGGCCCGGCGACAACAAGTGGAGCGCCGCGATCATCGCGCGCGATCCCGATACCGGCGAGATGATCTGGGCGTTTCAGCCCACGCCCCACGACATGTGGGACTACGACGCGGTCAATGAGAATATTCTCGTCAACCTGCCGATCGGCGGTGCGACGCGGAAAGTGCTCGTGCACTTCGACCGCAACGGATTCGCCTACACGATCGATCGTGCGACGGGCGAAGTGCTGCTCGCGAAGCCATTCGTCCCGATGAACTGGTCGACGGGCGTCGATCTCAAAACCGGGCGTCCCGAGGTGAACGTCGACAAGAAGACCGCGCAGGGAAAAAACGTGAAGGACATCTGCCCGAGTCTCGAGGGCGGAAAGAATCAGCAGCCGGCCGCGTTCTCGCCGCGCACCGGCCTCTTCTACGTTCCGACGAACAACCTCTGCATGGACTTCGAGGGGCGCGAAGTCACGTACATCGCCGGCACGCCGTACATCGGCGGCAACGCGCCGGAGAAGGGTGGGCCCGGCGGCTACAAGGGCGAGTTCATCGCGTGGGACGCGGTGAACGGCCGCAAAGTGTGGGGCATCAAAGAGGAGTTCCCGGTGTGGAGCGGCGTGCTCGCGACCGCCGGCGACGTCGTGTTCTACGGGACGCTCGACGGCTGGTTCAAGGCCGTGAATGCACGCGATGGCACGGTGCTCTATCAATTCAAGGTCGGCTCCGGCGTCGTCGGCGCGCCGATTGCCTATACGGGCCCCGACGGCAAAGAGTACATCGCCATCTACTCGGGCATCGGCGGCGATATGGGATTGCTCATCGCCGGCGACGTCGCGGCCAATCTACCCTACGACGTGCGCGAGCGCGGCACCACCCTGCCCGATCTCGCGCGCTACACGTCGTGGGGCGGGATGTTGTTCGTCTTTTCCCTCTGACCCTGGAGGCGTTCGTCATGCGAATGCCGCGGTCTCTTCAGGTACCGATCGCCATCGTCGCGCTCAGCGTCGTGGCGCATCGATTGGCGAACGCGAATCAAGCGCCGACGCCATCGCCGCTGCCACAACAGGGCACGCAGCCCACCTACTTCGTGGAACATCCCGATCACGTTCAACCCGGCCTCTCGTTCCATGGACGGTGGGCGGCGATGGCAAACCCGTATGCCGGGAGCGCCGACCGCGCCGCCGAGGGCGGGAAGCTCTTCGTGTCGTACAACTGCATGGACTGCCACGGGGCCGATGGATCGGGGGCCATGGGTCCGAGCCTCCAGGACGGCCGCATGCACTTCGGCGGCACGGCCGGGGACATCTTTCAGTCGATCTACGAAGGCCGGCCCGACGGAATGCCCGCCTGGGGCGGCCGAATCGCGGACGACCAGATCTGGCGGCTCGTGACGTACGTCCAGACCCTGGAAAAAGGGCACTCGGTGACGACTGAAAACTTTACGGGAAAGACCGTCGACCGTGGCGGTCGCTGAAGGCCTTCGATCTTGGTACGCGCAATGAACAGAGTCGTGGGGCGAGGAACGATCTGGTGGCTGCTGCTGTGCTCCCCGATGGTGTGGGAGTGATCTGACCCGATGCCACGCACCACGGCGGTCGAGAGTCCGACGCTGAAGTTGCTGCGCGAGGTCTATGACGGCCCGGCGTGGCACGGGCCGTCGGTGAAGGCAGCGCTCGCGGACGTCACCGCGTCCGTCGCGGCGCGACGTCTCGCGCCGGATCGCAACTCGATCTGGGAGCTCGTGCTGCATCTCGCGCACGGTCGGCACCTGCTCGTCGGCCGCGTTACGAATACGCGGAGCGCGAAGTTTCCTCGCAATGTTCGCGCGCCGTGGTGGCCGATCATCGACTACGAGATGACGCACACAGCGTGGCGCGACGATCTGCAGCTGCTCGAGGACTGCCAGGCGCGCCTGCTCGACGCCGTCCAACATGCAACGAAGAAACAGCTCGCGCGCCGGCCGAAGAGCTCGAAGCACACGATCGCGGAGCAGCTGCTGGGCATGGCGGTGCACGACGGCTATCATGCCGGACAGATTCGGCAAATGACGCTGCATTTCCTGGCCGGCGATCGTTCCCCTTGACAACTGAGGGTAGCCCGTGGAATAGTACCCTCACAGCCTGAGGGGAACACAGCCCATGCCGTCCGCCACGGCCGCGCCACCCGACCTCGACCTGCTCCAAGGCACGCTCGACGTCATGATCTTGAAGGCCCTATCGTGGGGGCCGATGCACGGGTTCGGCGTCGCGAAGTGGATTCGCCAGACGACCGACGACGTCCTGCAGATCGAAGACAGCGCGCTCTATCCCGGGCTTCACCGCATGGAGCACCGCGGCCTGATCGACGCCGATTGGGGGCTCACCGAGAACAACCGTCGCGCGAAGTACTACACGCTCACCGCCAAGGGCAAGCAGCAGCTGCGCACCCGCGTCTCGACGTGGGACCGGTACGCGCAGGCGGTGTCGAAGGTGATTCACGCGACGACACAGCCGGCGTAAGCCGATGTCGACACATGACGTGCCCAAGTGGCACCGCTATCTCCGATTCTGGCGTACGAACGTCCAGGCGGACGTCGACGACGAGATCGCGTTTCACGTCGACGAACGCGCACGCGAGCTGATCGCCGCCGGCGTTGCGCCGTCGCGGGCGCGCGAGCAGGCGCTGCGCGAGTTCGGCGATGTCGATCGCGCGCGCTCCACTCTTCGCTCGATGGACGAGGCCCATTTGACGGATGCCAGGCGCGCCGAGCTGTTCGCCGATGCATGGCAGGACGTCCGCGTCGCGACGCGGTCGCTGTCGCGCAGCCCGGGGCTCGTGGCCATCATCGCGATCACATTGGCGTTGGGCATTGGGTTGAACAGCGCGGTCTACAGTCTTGTCGACGCGTTCCTGTTTCGTCCGATGCCGGTGGAACACGGAACGGAGCTCGTCGTTCTCGCACAGACGGAGCCGGCGCTCCCGGCGCCGCACGAGTTGTCGTATCCCAACTATCCTCGATTATCGCTCCGACACGTCGATCTTTCGCGCACTCGCCGCGTACGCGGGCGGTAGCGTGAACATCAGCGGCGGCCGCGGCGCCGAGCGGATCTGGATAGAAGAGGCAACCGCCAACTACTTCACCACCCTCGGCGTTCGCCCGATGCTCGGGCATCTCTTCGAGCCGGGCGATGACGACGGCGAGCTGACGCACCCCGTGATGGTGCTGAGCTACAAGTTCTGGATGTCGCATTTCGGGGGCGACCCCAGCGTCGTGGGCGACACGCTTCGAGTGAACAATCACCCGATTCGGATCATCGGCGTTACGCCGCCGAGCTTCCACGGTGCGGATGCGCTGCTCGACATGGATGCCTTCACGCCGATCAATCAGACCTGGCCATCGTATGGTCCGTCGCTCTACGAACGCAGCGGCGCCGCGTTCAATGTCATCGGGCTGCTGAAGCCAGGCCTCTCCCTCGCGGCGGCGCGGGCGGCGGTGCACACAAAGGCGAAGCTGCTCGAGCGCACCTATCCGGAAAGCAACCGCAACGTCGGTGCTGTGGTCGTCCCCCAGACGCACGCTCGCCCGAACGTCACGGTCGCGGAGAATGTTCCGGCAATCGCCGCGGCGTTCATGGTCCTCGTTCTTCTCGTGCTGGCGATCGCGTGCGCGAACGTCGCGAGCCTGTTGCTCGCGCGCGCGACCTCGCAATACAAGGAGCAGGCGCTCCGCGCCGCGCTCGGGGCCAGCCGGTGGCGACTCGCGCGCCGCGTCTTGATTGAATGCTTCATGCTTGCGACCGCCGGCGGCATCGGGGCCGTGGTGCTCGCGCGCGTCGCGGTCGGGGCACTCCGCGACGTTCGGCTCGCGTTCGACGTCCCGGTGCGCTGGGCCATCACAGTCGATCGTCGCGTGATGGCGTTCACGCTCGTGGTCGTTCTGCTGACGGCGCTCTTCGCCGCGATTGCCCCTGTCCTCGGGCTCGGCAAGACGAATCTTGCCGACGCGCTCAAGGACGCCGAGCGGTCATCGAGCGGCGTTGCGCATCAACGCCTGCGCGGCCTGTTGGTGATCGCGCAAATCGCCGTGTGCGTGGTCATCGTGGTCTGCGCCGGCCTGTTTGCGCGCAGCACGGGCAATGCGTCGCGAATCAACGTCGGATTTCGAACCGATCACATCCTGATGGCGTCGGCGCAGCTCCAGCCGCAAGGCTATGACTCCATTCGCGGCAAGCAGCTCGAGCGGGATGTCCTCGACCGGGTCGCCGCGCTTCCCGGCGTTCATTCGGTCGCGCTGCAGCGCTACACGCCGTTCGGGTACAGCAATGACATCGAGTACGTGATTCCCGAGGTGTCGCCGGCGAAAATCCCGGAGAATGGCGTCGGGTGCTTCAACAACATCGTGACCCCGGAGTACTTCTCGACGGTCGGCATTCCGTTGCTCGAGGGCCGTGGCTTCACCGCGCGAGACGACGAACACGCGCCGAAGGTCGCCGTCGTCACGCGCCAGTTCGCCGAGCGTCTGTGGCCGGGACAGTCGGCGCTCGGCAAGCGCTTCACCGTGGGGAAGGACGGGCCGCCCCTCGAGGTCATCGGTGTGTCAGCCGACGTTCAGTACTTCTCCATCGGTGAACCGCCGAAGCCGTTCTTTTTCCGACCGTACGCACAGAACTATCGGAGCAACTTCACTCTCGTCGTCCACACGGCGACCGATCCCGCGTCATTGATCGCACCAGTCCGGTTGGTATACTCGACGCTCGATCCCACGCTGCCGATCTATGATGTCCGCAGCTTCACCGATCACCTCATGAACGGACGCGCGCTGCTCGGCACGCGACTCGGGGCGTGGTTTGCTGCCGTATTCGGCGCGCTGGCGCTGGTGCTGGCCTCCGTCGGCATCTACGGGTTGATCTCGTATTCGGTGGCGCAGCGGCGGCGCGAGATCGGCATTCGCGTCGCGCTCGGTGCGCGCACGGGCATGGTGGTGGGACTCATCGTGAAACAGGGCGTGCGCATCGCGGTCGTCGGCGTCGTGCTCGGTCTCGTGATGACCGCCGGCGTCGCGCAGCTGCTCTCAGCGCTGCTGTATGGAGTCGCGCCGCGCGATCCCGTCATTTTTGCTGGCGTTGGAATCGTGCTCGTTGCCGTTGGAGCGATGGCGAGTCTGATTCCAGCGCGACGAGCCGCGACCGTGGATGTGGTCGAAGCGTTAAAGTAGCGGGAAGAGGGATGGTTCCTCGTCCCGCTGTACGCCTGTGTTACCCATCACAGCGTTTCCGTGCGCTCCAAGTGAATTTTTACAGATGCGTACGGAACTCATTTGAGTACCCCTCCCCGTCAGACCCCATCGCAAGGGTCACGCGCGTTTAGCGGTCATTGGACTCCGCCCGTCGCTCGCGTTTTCGGCAGCTCGATGCATGGGTCGCGAGCCGCGGTGTTGAACAGCGCTGACATCGTCGTTTGGCAATCGTCGCGTCGTGTCGTGACCGCGGCGGGCCTGGGATTTTTCGGCGTGACGCTGCGCCTCACGGGGCTGCTCGCCGGACCCGTGTGGCCGCTATTGGTCATCGTGCCGTCGTACGTCGCGATCGTCGCGATGCTCACGGTGCTCATCGGCCGCCGACAGTCGGCGACGCGCGTCGGAATCGTCGTGCTGTCGCTGGTGGACGTCGCGGCGATCTGCACGTCGGTCGCGCTCGTGACGTCACCCGCGTTCTATCCACGCGCGCTGCTGTTGAGCCTTCTCGCGCTGCAGTACACGCAGCTGTTCTTCGGACGCACGCCGGCGCTCGCGACGGTGATCGCCTCGACGGTGGGCTACGGGCTCGTGCTCGTTTCGGCGTGGGCCCGCGGCATCGGCATCGGTTGGTCGGAGCAGTTCTGGCTCGTCTCGATCTACCTGCTGGTCGCCCTGAACGGAATGGCGCTGCACGCGAGCGCCAACCGCCGTCTCGCCATGCTCGTCGACCTCTTCGCGAGCGCGCAGCGCGGCGACTTCTCGCGCACGTTCGTCGAGGAGAAGGACCGGGAGCCCGACGGCATCACGCTGCTCGGCCACTCGTACAACCATCTGCGCTCGCAGCTCGCGTCGATGGTCCACACGGATCCGCTGACCGGCTGTCTGAATCGCCGCGGTTTCGATCAGGTGCTGAGTCAATGCGTCGCGGCGGCGTCGCGCCGTGGGGGCGAGCTGTCGCTCCTGGCCATCGACATCGACCACTTCAAGTCGATCAACGACTCGTCAGGTCATCTCGTGGGTGACGCAGTGCTGCGCGAGGTGGTCGAGATTCTCATGCGATCGTCGCGCGGCGGTGACGTCGTCGCGCGCGTCGGCGGCGAGGAGTTCGTCATCCTGCTGCCCGACACCGACACCGAGACCGCGGGCGTCGTCGCCGAGCGCATCACGAACAGCGTTCGGAAGAACAAGTTCCGCACGGCGCTTGGCCGACAGACGGTCACCGTGAGCGTCGGCATCGCGTGCGAGCAGGTCACCGACGCGCACATCGGCGGCTCGCTGCGCGCCCGCGCCGACGAGGCGCTCTATGTGGCGAAGCGCCTCGGGCGCGACCGCGTCGTGATGTGGGCGCCCGGGATTCGCTCCAATGCCACGCCGCCCTGGACTGAATTCGTCAGCGCCTGACGTCTACATCGCCATGTAGCCCTGGCGGAATCCTGGCAGGCCGCCGACGAGCCAGATCAGCACTCCGAAGATGACGGCATTCCTCTTCGATACCTGGCCAGTGACGTAGAGGCCGATGGCAAGCAGCACCGTGACCCACAGCGTCATCAGGTCGAAGCGCAACAGGAGCTGAAGCAGCAGCGGGTTCGTCGAATCCGGACTGAAGAAGCGCGCGGGCCCGATCGACAGCGACGCCTGGCTCGTGAGCTGCGACTCGTCCATCAACAAACCCTGAACGCCGCCGAGGACGGAGGCGAGCACACGGGGCATGTAGGACCATGCCGCGACCACCATCGCCGCCTGGAAGGATTGCTTCGAGCCAACGAGCTTGCCGAGGATCCACGCGATGATGCCGATCACGAGCACGGTTAGCAGAATCGTCGGGCCAATCACATAGCGCCCAACCCCGATCGACACGTCTCGGATCTTGGCCATCTGCTCGGGCGTCGCCCGCTGCGCGCCACTCTTTGCGGCCTGCGCCATCGCGCGATTGAACTCGCCTTCGAACACCGGTTGTAACGTGTTGAAGGTGACGAATACGATGACGCCGATGGCGATCGACACGAAAAGCAGCGGCGGCCAGACGCTCTTGTACTGGCGCCGTCGAAAAACGCCGACCGGCGAGATGAAGATGTCGATCAGGTCTTCCCAGAAGGACTGCTCTTTCGGCGGCGCGGAAGTGGATTCCGCGTGAAGCGTCGAGGATTCCATGCGGAGCCTGGCCAGAGTGAGGAGCTTAAACGCCTTCGCCTGAGCTCAGTTTCGACTGACGATTGGCGGCCGCGCCGAGCAGTCCGCCCAAGCCCATCGATTCCACCGCGGTGCTCGGCACGAGCATCAATGCGCCTTTTTCCTTCAGGCCTTCGTACAGGATGTTCATCGCCCGAAGGTGCAGCGCTGTGGGATTATCATGATACGACTTGGACGCCTCCTGAAACAGGTTCGCGATCTCTACCTCGGCCTGGCCGAGGATGATGCGCGCCTGTTTTTCGCGAGCCGCCTGCGCTTCGCGCGACATCGCGTCCTGGAGCGACGTGGGAATGACGACGTCGCGCATCTCGACCGATTGCACCGTCACGCCCCACGGCGTGCAGCGCTCGTCGATCAGCTTCTGGAGGTCGGCTTCGATGCGCTCGCGTCCGCGCAGCAGCTCGGTGAGCGACGTGCGGCCGATGATGTCGCGCAGCGCGGTTTGCGCCGCCCAGCTCACGGCGCGCGCGTAGTCCTGCACCTCGAGCGCCGCTTTCTCTGGATCGTAGACCATCCAGAACAACACCGCGTCGACGTTCACCGGCACGGTGTCGGAGGTCAGCGTCTCCTCGGCGTTGAAGTTCGTCGTGATGACGCGTTGGTCGATCCACGAAGAGACGGTGTCGAAGAACGGGATGATCCAGAACAAGCCGGGTCCTCGCAGGCCTCTGTACTTGCCGAGCCGGAGGATGACGCCGCGTTCCCATTGGCGGCGCGACCTTGGGCGACACCGCGAGCACGATGCCGGCGACGAGTCCCACGATGATGCCGTGCGGGCTCCGCTGCTGCGCGCTCACGATCACGCCGCCGACGATCGAAAGTAGAAGGATCAACACCGAAACGATGTTCGCTCGCACGCCGCCGTGTGACGGTGCTTTCCCTTTGGGACGGCGACGCTTGGATGACTTGGGCATGTCAGTCTTTCTCCTTGGAATGTCTCGCCTCGAGCGCCTTCAGGTACTGCACGATCTCGTGCAGGGGGATTCCGATCGCCGACGCGTCGGCGAGCAGCCGGTCGACGAGGGGCCGGAGGTCGCGTTCGCGATCGCGTCGCGTCGCCGACACCGGCTGGGCGGGATTGTCGCGCACGAACGTGCCGATGCCGCGTTGGGTGGCGAGCACTCCGGCTCGCTCGAGCTCCGCGTACACTTTCGCGACCGTGTTCGCGTTGATGCGAAGGTCGACTGCCAGCTGCCGGACCGTCGGAAGCCGATCGCCCGGCTTGAGTCGCCCCGCCGCGATCGATGCCCGAATGCTGCGGTCGAGTTGCGCGTACAGCGGAGTCGGATCGTTTGAATCGACAGTGAACACGGCGGCCTATTGTACTAGAAAAATAGTACAATGGAGCGTGATGACAGTCAAGGTCGCGCACGGATACCGAGGAACTGAACGGCTGACTGTTTAGTCGTCAGGATCAGTCGTCAGGCGTCCGTCGAAAAAACGAAGCGGGCGGCGCGAAAGCGCCGCCCGCACACCTCGACTGTCGACTGACTCTGAAGACTCGCAGTTCCGTCTTCTACCGTGAAATGAGATCCTGAAGGGCCTGCTTGATTCGAGGGTCGTCGGAATTCGACAAGCGCTGGATGGTCTGTCTTCGCACGCTCATGTTCTCTTCGCTCTTGACGATCGACAGCAGCTTGTCGACGCTCGCCCGCTCACCGTTGCGGATGTAGATGCCGATCAGCGTCTGTTTCATGCTCGGGTCGGTGGTCGTGTCGTAGAGCTTGACCATCTCGCTGATCGGCGCGCCCGATCGATTCGCGGCGTCGAGCGCGCGGCGCCGCATGTCGAGACGCTCATTGCCGTTCTCCGCGAGGGCGATCATCCACCTCGTGTTCTCGGCGCCGCCGATGTCCGCCAGCGCGGAGAACACGGCCTCGCGCGTGCGATCCGTCTTGAGCGTCGGATAGACCTCGCGGAGCAGCGCGGCGTCCTGCGCCGTGGCGTAGTCCTGGCCGAGCGCGCGGAGCGCGACGGCCAGCACCTCTTCGGGTAAGTCGGTGCGCTTCACCGCGGTGCGGAGATACTGTCGCGCTCGCGGATCGCCCGAGCGCGACAGCGTCGACATCGACTCCCTCGCGAGCCAGTTGCTCTGCGTCTGCTGCGAGAGCTGAATGAGCGACGGGATGCCCGAGCCGTGATCGAGCCTGCCGAGCACGGAAAGCGCCTGCTGGCGAACCGACTGGTTGTCCGATTCGTCGCGGGCGATCGCGAGAATCGGATCGGTGACGCTCGCCGGAATCGTCTGCATGCCGTCGGTCGAGCGGCCCATGTACGACAGCGCCGAGCGACGAGTCTCTCGTGGCAGCGCGGTGTTCTTCGCGATCGTCACGAGCGTCGGCGCCGTGTTCGCGCTGTCGGCGAGCATCGCGGGGAAGAGCGCGTCGCGCCCCGCGCGCCCGTCGACCGTGTTGGCGAGCGAGAGGAGATAGTCGGCGGCATCCTGTGCGCGCACGCGGCCAAGGTCCGTCACCCCGCGCAGCGTGCTGTCTGGGGGACCGACGTACGCCTGGACGGTCAGCGGCAGTCGATCCGCACGATCGATGACGACACGCACTGGGCCGGCGATGCACGGGTCGGCGCGCATTGCGTCGTTCCAGTTGCCGTAGACGTTCCCGTTGTAGCTGATCGACCCCGTGACGCTGTTCGGCCCCGTCTGGATGTACGAGCGTCCATTGCCGCAGACGCCGGGACGTGACGCGAACGAGAACTGCACTCGGCCATCTGGAGCGGAACTGACGCGGCCCGCGAGCGACTGCGCGCTCAGGGCCGGTGCCGCCGCCGCGACGAGCGCGGCGGCGACGACGAGATGCTTCACGGAGGCGAACATCATGGCTTCCCGATGAAGTCGTTGAGGAGTTGCTTGGTGCGCTCATCCTTCGGCGCATCAGGGCGCTGAATGCCTGCATCTTTACTTGTGAATCAGTGCTGTTCTTCGCGATGTCGAACAGCTTGTCAGCGGCCGCGGCGTCGGTCTCCTGCCGGCGGTCGAGCTGATTCACGAGCTGCGTGCGGATGTTCCGAGACTCGGCCGCGTCGTACAGCTTGCCGATGTCGGCGACCGACATGCTCGACCGCATCATGCGCGAGATCGCCGCCGACCGGAGCTGGCTCGGCTCGTTCGCGTTCTTGGCGATGGCCAGGATGAAGTCACTGTTCTCCTGTCCGCCGATCCGTGCGAGCGCGCCGATGATGGCGTCCTTGATCCGGTCGTTGTCGGCGCGACCATAAAGGTTGCGCAGGTAGGTTGCGTCGTCCGCTGTCGCGCGGTCGTTGCTGAAGCTGTTGATCGCCTCGATGCGCAGATTCAACGACGCGTCCTTGCGATCGATGAGCCCGCGCATGCTCGACCGCGCCTTCGCGTTGTCGCTCGACGTCAGCGTACGCACGATCGAGCGCTGGAGGCGCTCGTCCTGCTCGGTCTTGAGCAGGTCCTCGAGCACCGCGACGCCCGCATCGCCCTGAAGCTTCGGCAGCCACGCGATGGCGTCACTCCGAACCGAGATCGACGTATCGGACTTGGCGGTCACACCAAGGAGCGTCGCCGCCTCGGCGTCGCCGCGCCGGCCAAGAATGAACACGGCGCGCCGACGAAGCTCGCTGCTGCACTCGTCTCGCTTGGCGAGGATGGTCTTGATCTGTGGAAGTGCACCGGCGGGGTCCATCTGGCTGAGCGTGTTCAGTGCTTCGGCGCGAAGGTTCTGCTCCTCGCGGTCGCAGGTGTTCACACCGGATTGCGCCGCCTTGGCGATGACATCGGCCGCGGCGCGGTCGCCCCGCTGCGCGAGCACGGAATTCACGCGGATGTAGAGCGACACGACCTCGTTATCGCCCGCGCCTCGGCGACCCCAGACGTACGTCGTCGCTTCCCGATAGACGGGCTTGCCAGGGCTCACCTCTTCCACTCGCGGCGACGACGTGCCACCGATCGCTTTCGATGCGCGCGGCTCCAGCAGCTTCGCCGCGGTGTGGAGCTCGTCGGTCGTGCCGATCTTGTAGCGCGCGTACGCTTCCCAATACGGGAGATCGTTCTGATATGCCGATTTCGGGTACTTCTGCGCGACGTCGCGGAAGAGCTGCGCCGCGCGGCCGTAATCGCCGCGAACCAGCACGTCCTGCGCGAATCGATACGCCGAGTCGGCCGGATCGCCTTGGAACCACTGGGGACGCGGCGGCGTGAAGTCATCGGACACGCGGCCGAACACCGGCATCGCGGGCATGGCAGCCATCGGCGCGAGCGACGGCATCGGCGGCATCGGCGCGAACGCGCCCATGGCGCCGAACGCGCGCGGCGCCTCTAGGATCCGCCCCTGTGCGAGCTTCATGTCCTCGAGCGCCATGCGACTGGCCTCGCGATTCGCCTCGGTGATCTCGAACTCATGTGCCCGAACCTCTTCCAATGCCCGACGGGCAGGCTCGAGGTCGAGTCGATCGAGCCGGTCGAGCTTCATCTCCTCGATCCGCACGCGCATCTCGTCCAGATCCATCGGGGACACTGGAGCAAGGGCCGGGCGTGCGACCGGCGCCGGCCGGGCTGGGCGCGCCGGCTGCACCGGCGGAGTCGGCGGCGTTTGCGCCCCGACCGCCGCGGCAGCGGCGACGAACATCATGGCGAGCGTGATTCGTTTCATCGCTCTTCTCCTTTAATTCGCAGAAATGTCAGCGGCCGCCGTGCGCAGCCGCGGTATGACGTCGCGCTGCTCGAGCGCACGATTGATCAGGTCCAAATCAGTCCGGTTTGAGCTGCCTTGCAGGCGGACGACCTGCATCAGCACCAGCTCGAGGTCGTCGAGCAGGCTGCGCATCGAGGGGTTGCTCGCGGCGGGCGAATCCATCAGAAGCCGAGTGCGCGTGAGTAGATCGGCGGCGCGAGCCCCGAACTGCGCGTCGGCGGCTTTCGCCTCGGTCGGCAGCGACACCAGGAGCGCCGCGGTCTGGCCGAGGTACTGCGATGTCTCCAGCTCGTACGGGCGCGCCATCGCCGTATCGGTCTTCGGGGCAGCCACGGAATCGATCGATGCCACCGCCGGTCCGGCCGGCGCGACATGATCGACGCGCGACGACATGCGTCCGATCCCGATGCCGACGGCGAGCGTCGCGGCAATTCCGATCCACCGCGTGGCCGAGTGCTGCAACCCGCGCGGCCGCTCACTCGTGTGCGTCGGGCCCATCGCGGCGCCGAAGTACGCGCCTTCGATGTTCTTCCACATCGCATCGAAGTCAGCGCTTGGCGGCGCGCGATACGTCTTCTTCGCATCGCGCATCAGTTCTTCAAAGCGTTCGTCGCTCATTTATCCAAACTCCGGTGCCAGGTCGGCGAGCGAGGCGCGGAGTTGCGCGCGCGCTTGCGACAGGCGGCTCTTGCAGGTTCCTTCGGCGACGCCGAGCACTTCGGCGATCTCCGTGTGCGTATAGCCTTCGAGATCGTGCATGATCAGCGTCGTTCTATAGATCTCCGACAATCCATCAATCGCGCGGTGCAGACGCTCTCGCAGCACGGGGTCGACGCCCGGGCCGTCCGAGTTGATCGGGTGAACGTCCTCGAGGTCCGTTTCCCGTTCCCTGAACCGCTTCACCTTTCGCATGGCGTTGGCGACCACGGTGACAGTGATTCGATGAAGCCACGTGCTGAGCGCCGAGTCGCCGCGAAAACGGGCCAGCTGACCGAAGGCGCGTACGAACGTGTCCTGCGTGAACTCACGAGCCAGATCGGCATCTCCCGTCAACCGAAAGGCGAGGCGAAAGACCCGGGGCGAGTGCGCGTCATAGAGCTCACGCGCCGCGATCCGGTCTCCGGCAAGGACCCGAGCGATCAAATCGGGTTCGCTCACCTGGTGGGTTGGCTGAAGTGCAACGGCTGATCTGTTCACGTGTTGGCTGGTTAGATGCGCCTGTCGGAAAAAGCGTTCGATCCGCATTTCGCCGGTGTTTGTTCGGGATTCGGTCAAGCGAAATATGCTGGCGTGCAACCGTGCTGGCGGGCGTCGCGTCCCGACACGTACGTTGCTGCGCCGCCGTCCTTGATTTTCACGCGTTTGGGCAATGCCGCAACCAGCCATCGTCGAGTGACCGAAACCTCTTCGTCGTACGCACCGAGCAAGCTCACGCCGGGTCAGGGTGGCGAGCCGACGCTCGCCAGGCGCCTCGGACCGTTCGACGCGACGATGATCGTGATGGGCGGGATCATCGGCGCCGGCATCTTCGTCAACCCGAGCAACGTTGCGCGCGAGGTCCACACCCGCGGCCTGATCCTCGGCGCTTGGGGCATTGGCGGCGTCATCGCACTGATTGGAGCCTTCGTCTACGCCGAGCTGGCCGCTTTGCGCCCGCGCGTCGGCGGACAGTACGCGTACCTGCGCGACGCGTATCACCCAATGGTCGCGTTCGTGTATGGATGGACGCTCTTGCTGGTCGTGCAGACCGGCGGAATGGCCGGCGCGGCGATCATCTGCGGCCGCTACTTTCGCGAGCTCACGGGGCTCGCTGTTCCCGAGCAAGTGATCGCCGGAGCGGTGCTCGCGGTTCTGACCTTGGTCAACTGCCTGGGCGTCAGAGCGGGCAGCAACGTGCAGAGCGGGCTGATGGTGACCAAGCTGCTCGCGATCGCGATGCTGATCGGTGTCGGATTCATTGTGGCGACGCCTGCGCCCATCGTGGCGTCGACCTCAGCCACTACGGGCGGCCCCACTGGACTCGCCGCCGCGATGATCCCCGTGCTCTTCGCCTACGGCGGCTGGCAGACCGCGAGCTTCGTGAGCGGCGAGATGCGCGATCCGAGGAGAGACCTCCCACGGGGACTCTTGGTGGGAGTGATCGGCGTGATCGTGCTGTACCTCGCCGTCACGTACGTCTGTCTTCGCGTGCTTGGTGTGGACGGGCTGGCGACCACGAGAACGCCGGCCTCGGAAGTCATGCGGCAGGCGCTGGGCGATCGTGGTGCTCGCCTCATCGCGCTCGGCATCGCGGTGTCGACGGTTGGCTTCCTGAGCCAGAGCGTTTTGACGGCGCCGCGAGTCTACTACGCGATGGCGCGCGACGGCGTGTTCTTCTCGGCCGTCGGCAAGCTCGACCCGCGGACCCGGGCGCCCGTGGTGGCGATCGTGCTGCAGGGGGTCTGGGCCGCGATCATCGCGCTGACCGGCAAATACGATCAGATCCTCAACTATGTCGAGGCGATCGACGTCCTGTTCTTCGGCCTGACCGGCGCTTCCCTCATCGTTTTTCGAATGCGCGAGCGCCGCGATCCGGCCAGCGAACCGGCGACCCGTATTCGAGTCCCAGGACACCCATTTACCACGCTCCTTTTCGTGGTCGCGTGTTGGGCAGTAGCGATCACCACAGTCGTGCAGCAGCCACGAAGTGCCGGAATTGGCGTTGTGATTCTCATTGCTGGCGTCGTAGTGTTCCAATTCTGGCGCAAAAGAGCGTCGAGTGGCTCTATCGACTGAAGGCGCTGTTTCGGCTGCGTCTGGCGAGTTGGGTGGGGCGGCACTAGGTGTGCCATCTCCTAAGCCAGGAACCCCACCAGGGAGCACTGAACTTATGAGGAAAATCACTGCATTTGCGTTGTTGACGACGTTGGGGGCTGCCGTTCCGGCGGCGGCTCAGGGCCATGGAAATGACCGAATCCCTCCTGGTCAGCGCCCGCCGGCCGGGTTGTGCCGGGTCTGGGTCGACGGTGTGCCGCCGGGACGGCAGCCGCGTCCGACGAGCTGCTCCGTTGCGGTTGCAAGCGTTCCGCGCAACGGACGTGTCATCTGGGGAGATCAAACGGCGTCTCGCCGAGTGTACAACGACGACTCGAGGTATCGAGGCGAGCGCGACAGGGAGATCGCACTCCGCCGCGACCAGGAACGCGACCGGGACTACCGTGCGCGGATCGAGCGTGAGCGATGGGAACGTGAGCGGGCCGAACGTGCTCGAATGGACCGCGCCCGGATCGAGCAAGCGCGAATCCAACAAGCGCGAATCGACCAAGCGCGAATCGAACGAGCGCGGATTGAACGAGCGCGCGTCGAACAAGCCGGAAATGAACGAGCGCGGATCGACCACGAACGAACGGACCATGCGCGGAATGACCACCAGCGGGAACGCGATCGGTACACCCGCCGATAGGCGAAGGCCGGACTGACGAAACGAGCCCCGCGGGTTTGCGCCCGCGGGGCTCGCGTCTATCGTATGGGCCAATGCGGACGCGACTGAGGTTCCTCCCGGTGGCCTGCCTGATCGGCTATGCCGCCTGCACGCCAGACGACTCGAACGTGGTCCGTGGGAAAGGGCTCCCGATCGCGGCGCTCTCGCCAGCGGCCCAAGCCCAGGTGTACGAGGCGGCCGTCCGCGGAGCGTTCGATCTCGATCCGTCGCTCTCCCTGTTGCTCGACTCGCGCGAGCTTCCGCGCGGCGTTGGGTTGGCGCCTGAAGGCACCGTTCCGGCGCCAGTCGCGGCCGAACTTCGCCAACGCGGCGTGACACGCGGGACATGCGAGCCGGAGCTGTCGACCAAAGGCGCGCCTCTGTGCAAGGCCGAGCTGCCGGGCTATATCGTCCGCTTTTCGCCGGTGTTCACGCTTCGTGGGGATTCCGTCCAGGTCTACATCTACGTGCAAAAGTATGACACGCCCGGAGGCGAGACGTCGCAAACGCTGCGCTTCGAGCGCGCATATCAGGTGGTCCGGCAGGGCGATGCCTGGCGCGCCGTGCGCGAGGGCCGCGTCCCCAAGGAGATCCGCGGTGAGCGCTGACTCGGCGATTTCCGCCGCCTAGCTTCCAGCATGCTCGACCAAACCCCGCGATTCGATCTGGCCGCCGCCGAGCGCATGGCGCGCGAGTTTTTCGGCGTCGATGGACGTGCCACGGCGCTGACGAGCGAGCGCGATCAGAATTTTCTGATTCACGGCTCCGATGGCCCGCGTATGGTGCTCAAGGTGGCGAATGCCACGGAAGAGCGCGCCATGCTCGAGGCGCAACAGCGCGCGATCACGCACCTGGCGGCGCGCCTCGACACCACGCCGCGCGTTTTGAGCACGGTCAACGGGCGCGCGCTGGCCGAGGACGTTTCGAACGGCGCTCGGCATTTCGTCTGGGCGATCAGCTGGCTGAACGGAGTTCCGCTGTCGAGCGTACGTCGCCGGTCCATCGGCCTGTTCGAGGATCTCGGCCGGCAGGTCGGCGCGCTCCAGCGCGAGCTGCTGGACTTCAACCATCCGGCGCTTCACCGGGACTTCTACTGGGACCTCGCCAACGCCCGAGCGATCATCGATGCGAAGCGCGCGTTGGTCGGCGACCAGGCGTTGGGTGCGCTGATCGATCGTCTCGTCGCGCGGATCGATCGGCACACCATCCCACGGCTCGGAGCGGTTCGCAAAGCGATCATCCACGGTGATCTGAACGACGCGAACATTCTCGTCGGTGGCGGCACGAACCTCGAGACGCGGAATCAATCGGTCGTCGGCATCGTCGATTTTGGCGACATGGTGCACAGCTACCGGATCGGCGAGCTGGCGATCGCGATGGCCTACGCCATGCTCGACCGCGACGATCCGCTCAACGTCGCCGCGGCCATCGTGCGCGGCTATGCCGAGCGAAGCGCGTTGGACGACGACGAGCTCGCGGCGCTGTTCGGCTTGTCGGTGCTGCGATTGTGCGCGAGCGTGTGCATCGCGGCGTCGCAGCAGCGCGAGCGGCCGGACAACGACTACCTCGGCGTCAGCCAGCACGCGATTGGCGATCTGCTGCCGCGACTCGCGTCGATTCCGTTCGGGCTCGCCGAAGTGGTGCTCCGCGACGCGGCGGGTGTTCCGGCGTCGCCGGCCGCCGATCGTGTGCGGGCGTATCTGTCTCGGCTGCCGGCGGTCGCGCCGGTGATTGGTGTGGATCTCTCCAAGACGCCGAGCCTCGTGCTCGATCTCAGCATATCGAGTCCTCTCGTGTCGGCCGACGCGCTCGAAAACGCGGAGCCGAAGCTGACGGAGCGCGTGTTCAGCGAGATGAAGCGTGCCGGCGTCGAGGTGAGCATCGGCCGATACGACGAACCACGGCTACTGTATGTTGCTCCGGCGTTCACGGGTCTCGACCCGACTGACGAGAATCGAACGGTTCACATCGGTCTCGATCTGTTCGCGCCGGCGGGAACGCCGGTCTTCGCGCCGATCGACGGAACCGTGCATGCGTTCGCGGACAATGCGTCGTACCTGGACTACGGACCGGTCATCATCCTCCGACACGAGACGGACGACGGCACCGAGTTCTTCACGCTGTACGGACATCTCAGCCGCGAGTCGCTCTCGGGCCTCGTCGCGGGAAGGGCGGTGCGCGCCGGCGAGCAGATCGCGACGTTTGGCGATCCGTCGGTGAACGGCGGGTGGACGCCGCACGTCCACGTCCAGATCATCACCGACCTGCTGGAGCTTGGCACCGACTTTCCCGGCGTCGCGCCTCCGTCGCGCCGCCGCGCGTGGTGCGCGATCTGCCCGACACCCGAATACGTCGCGCCTCACCGCGCCGCGCGCGGGTTTCCGCCGCCGATTCCGCCGAAGTCGGAGACGCTGGCCGCGCGACGCGAGCTCATTGGACGCAATCTGAGCATCGCGTACCGCGATCCGGTGAAGATCGTTCGCGGGTGGCGACAATATCTCTTCGATGATGAAGGCCGGCGCTTTCTCGACGCCTACAACAACGTGCCGCACGTCGGCCACTGTCATCCGCGCGTCGTCGAGGCGGGCGCGACGCAGATGCGGCTCCTCAACACGAACACGCGCTATCTGAGCGATCTCCTCACCGCGTACGCCAAGCGACTCATTGGCACGCTGCCCGCGCCGGTCGATGTGTGCTACTTCGTCAGTTCGGCGAGTGAGGCGAACGAGCTGGCGCTTCGATTGGCGCGGGCATACACGGGAGGCACGGACGCGATCGTGCTCGACGCGGCGTACCATGGCAACACGACGTCGTTGATCGACATGAGCCCGTACAAGCACAACGGTCCGGGCGGGACCGGCGCGCCGGCATGGGTGCACGTTGCCTCGTTGCCCGACGACTACCGTGGCCAGTACAAGCGCAACGACCCGACCGCGGGGGAGCGCTACGCCGCGGAGGTGGGCGCGCTCGCAAAGGTGATCGCGTCTCGCGGACGACGTCTCGCGGCGTTCATCGCGGAGACGTGCCCGAGCGTCGGCGGACAGTTGATCCTGCCGAAGGGGTATCTCGCGCACGTGTATGAGCACGTGCGCAACGGCGGCGGCGTGTGCATCGCCGACGAAGTGCAGACGGGGCTTGGCCGAATGGGGACGAGCTTCTGGGCGTTCGAGGACCAGCGCGTCGTTCCGGACATCGTGGTGATGGGGAAACCGCTCGGGAATGGACATCCGATCGGAGCTGTCGCGACCACCCGTGCCATCGCGGACGCATTCGACAACGGCATGGAGTATTTCGCGACCTTCGGCGGCAACACGGTCTCGTGCGCGATCGGCATCGCGGTTCTCGACGTCGTCGCGGACGAGGGACTGCGCGAGCACGCGAAGCAGGTCGGCGATCGCCTGCTCGGCCAGCTCTGGCCGTTGATGGAGCGCTATCCGATCATCGGAGACGTGCGCGGGTCAGGGCTGTTTCTCGGTGTCGAGCTGGTTCGCGATCGCGAGACGCTGGAGCCCGCGACCGAGGAGGCGTCGTTCGTCGCGAACCGCGTGCGCGAGCGGGGCATTCTGCTCGGCACGGACGGGCCGTATCACAACGTGATCAAGATTCGCCCGCCGATGCCGTTCGATTCAGAGAACGCCGACTTGCTCGTCGGTGAGCTCGAGCGAGCGTTCGCGCAGCTGTAGTCCCGAGGCGAGCGAGAGATCGGCCGGCGGCCGATCTCCGAGTCCTTTCATCACCACGACCGAACACTCGCTCGCGACGGAGCGCCCGCCGCTCGGGCCTTGACAGTCGTCCGCTCCAGTCACAAGATGATAGGTAAGTACGTGACTGGAGAGCTCGCGTGGCGCGACAATCGCTCGATCTCGTACACGGCACCGTCGACGTGCTCATTCTGCGCACGTTGGCGTGGGGCCCGATGCACGGCTACGGCATCCGAACGTTCGTGCGCGACCGCACCAGCGGGTCGATCACGATCGAGAGCGCGGCGTTGTATCAAGCGCTCCACCGCCTCGAGAAGAAGAAGCTCGTGCGCGCCTGGTGGGGGCAGTCGGACAGCAATCGGCGCGCGAAGTTCTACGAGCTCACCGCCGTCGGGAAGCGGCACTCGCAATCGCGCCTGGATACGATGCGTGAATACGTCGGCGCGCTGATGCGCGTCCTCGAGGCGAAGTAGCGATGCGACGCCATCGGCGGTATCCAGACCTTCCGCGCGATCCGCAACGCGTGCGAGCAGACGTCGACGACGAGATTCGGTTCGACATCGACATGCGTGTGCGCGACTTGGTCGGCCAGGGGATGCCGGCGGATGCGGCGCGCCAGCAGGCCGTGCGTGAGTTCGGTGACGTCGACGAAACGCGACGCTACTGCGCCACGCTCGACGCCAGCGCCGAGCGTGCGGCGCGTCGAACGGCATGGATCGACGATCTGCGCGAGGACGTCGCGCTCGCGTGGCGCGGCATGCGGCGCACGCCGGCGTTCGCGTTCGTCGTGCTCGTCACGCTCGCGATGGGCATCGGCGCGAACACCGCGATCTTTTCCGTCGTACGGCGAGTCCTCATCGACCGGCTGCCGTATCGCGACGCCAACGAGCTGGTACGTGTCTACGCCGGCACGGGGCCGCGCGGCGGATCCGACTACCTGACGCCGCGCGAGTTGGTCGATTTGGCGGATGCGCCATCCTTGGCCGGCGTGGCGGCGTTCGGATCGCTCGGCGGCGCGACGTACTACGGCGACGAGACGACCGACATGTTCGCCATCGCGTCGGTGACACCGAATTTCTTCCCATTGCTCGGTGCACGCGCCCAGGTCGGACGTGTCATCGGCGAGCAGGATCTGGCGGCGGATGCGCGGCCCGTCGTGCTGCTCAGCGACGCGATCTGGCAGCGCGTGTTCGGCGGCGACCCGCGCGTGATCGGACGTCCCATCCAACTTGGCACGACCTCGCGCACGATCATCGGCGTCATGCCGCCCGATTTCGTATCGCCGACGTTCACCGCGGAGGTGTGGATTCCGCTCGACCTCCGTCCCTTCGTCGCCGACCCGGTTCGGTCGCGCATGAACCGGGCGTTCCGAGGCATCGCACGCGTGAAGCCCGGCATCTCACTCGAGCGTGCGAGATCCGACGGCGCAACGATCTCCGCACGTTGGCGTGACGCACGCCCAGGATCTCCCGATCCGATCGCACCTCGGATCGTTCCGCTGCGCGACGCGATGGTCGGCGACGTCGGACGCGCGCTTGTCGCGGTGATGGGCGCCGCGGTGGTCGTGCTCGTGATCACGTGCATCAACATCGCGGGACTGTTTCTCGCGCGTGCGACGGCCCGCCGTCGCGAGCTCGCGGTTCGCGCCGCGCTCGGCGCGGGTCGCGGCCGACTCATTCGCCAACTGCTGGCCGAGAGTGCGCTCTACGGCATCGGCGGAGGCGCCCTGGGTGTCGCGCTCGCGTTCGCGGCAAAGCATGTGCTCTCCATCGTCTCCGCGAGCGCGCTGCCAAAGTTCGGCGAGATACACATCGACGTCGCGCTCCTCGTCACGACGGCGGTCGTCTCGATTCTCTGCGGCCTCGCGTTCGGGCTGTTTCCGGCGCTGGTGGCGACGCGTGTCGACCTCAAGGATTCGTTGAGTGAATCCAGCCGGAGCTCGTCATCCGGCGTGTCGCGTACCCGAGGACGTCAGGTTCTCGTGACCGCGCAGATCGCGCTGGCGATGGTGCTGATGGTCGGCGCCGGGCTTCTGCTCCGATCATTCGCCACGCTCGTGACGACGGATTTGGGCTATAGCGCTGACGATCACGTCTTGACGTTCCGCGTCGAGGCGCCGCCGTCGTTGGCGCCCGACCAGGCGGCTCGCAACGCGTTCTTCGTCGATCTGCTGGCTCGTATTCGTGCGCTTCCGGGCGTGCGAAGCGCGGGACTCACCGACATCTCGCCGTGGAACGGTCCAAACACCGCTCGCCCGAGAACAGTCGCGGGCGCGCCAGACGACGTCGGCGCGCCGAGCGCGATGTACATCACCGCGACGGAGGACTACTTCGTCGCCGCAGGTACGAAGATTCTCCGCGGCCGGTCGATTCGCGCGGACGATCGGCTCAACGCCGTGCCCGTGGCGCTCATCAGCGACAGTCTCGCGCGGCGACTATTTCCGGCGGGCAATGCGATCGGGTCGCAGATCCTGTTCGAAGGCGGTCCATCATCTTCCGCCGACAAGTGGCGCGAAGTGATTGGCGTCGTGGCCGATGTGCGCGAGAGGGCCGGAAGCGAATTGGTGCCCGCGGTCTACGTGTCCGATTGGCAGGACGACCCATGGCGCCGCCCGGAGCTCGTCGTTCGGACGACGGGAGATGCGACGTTGCTCGTGCCTGCGCTCAGGCGAATGCTCCGCGACGTGAGCCCGCGTTCGCCGTTGCTGTTTCCGCGCACGCTGCGCGACGTGATGCATTCCTTCATTGCGCCGCAGGAATTGGCGATGACGCTCTTCACCGTGTTCGCGACGCTCGCGCTGGCGCTCGCGGCGCTCGGGGTCTACGCGGTGATGGCGTACATCGTGACGGCGCGAACGCGCGAGTTTGGAATTCGTGCGGCACTTGGCGCTGGACGGGCGAGTGTCATGCTGCTCGTGCTTCGGCAGGGGATGATCGCGGCGGCGGTCGGTTCGGTGGTGGGGCTGCTCATGGCGTTTGCTGGAGCACGCGTACTCGACGATTTGATCGCCGGTGTGCCCGCGCATGATTGGACCACGTTCCTTGCGGCGCCGGGCGTGCTACTCGTGGTCACGTTGTCGGCGTGCATGATACCGGCGAGAGTGGCGGTCAAAGTCCAGCCGGTCGAGGCGTTGCGCGCCGAGTAGGCGAGGGTCGTAACGTCTCGCGTTGCGTGTGTCGCGTGTTGCGTGGCGTGTGACTGATGGACCTCGACGGATCACGCTCGGGAGGGAAATGCGCGTACCTGAAACATTTCGATCGCGGAGAGTGTGGCGACGAAGCTAACGTCATCGCATGCAAGACTTTCACAATCTTCGCGTTTGGCGGCATGCAGTTGCGCTGGCATTGAACACGCGCCGCGTCGTATCGAGGTTTCCGCCGAAAGGCTACTCGCGCATCAAAGGCCAGATGATCGATGCGGCGGAGTCGATCGTCGACACTATTGTCGAGGGATGTGGCGCTGCAACTCAGCTCGAGTTTGCGCGCTTCCTCGACATGGCCATCAAATCGGCGACGGAGTTGGAAGGGCAGTACCTCATGGCTCGTTACTACCAAATCGTCGAGCCTCCACCTCGCCGGAAAAACGGACAGGGCGACCGAAGAGTCGCCCTGCCGAGCCTCCCGCTTCGGAGATCTGATTAGTACCGATAGTGATCCGGCTTGTACGGTCCCTGGATCGGCACGCCGATGTAGTCCGCCTGCTGCTTCGACAGCTCCGTCAACCGCGCACCGAGCTTGCCGAGGTGCAACCGCGCGACCTTCTCGTCGAGCGCCTTGGGCAGGACGTACACCTGCTTCTCGTACTTCGCCGTGTTGCCGTACAGCTCGATCTGCGCCATCACCTGATTGGTGAAGCTCGACGACATCACGAAGCTCGGATGCCCGGTGGCACAGCCGAGATTCATCAGTCGTCCCTCGGCGAGGATCATCACCGAGTGGCCATCGGGGAACGCCCACTCGTCGTACTGCGGCTTGATGTTGTTCCGCTGAATTCCCTTGACCTTCTTCAGGCCGGCCATGTCGATCTCGTTGTCGAAGTGGCCGATGTTTCCGACGATGGCCTTGTCCTTCATCTTCGCCATGTGCCCGGCGGTGATGATGTTGAAGTTGCCGGTCGCGGTGATGAAGATGTCCGCCGTCGACACGACATCCTCGAGCGTCACGACCTGATACCCGGCCATGCAGGCCTGCAGCGCGCAGATCGGGTCGATCTCGGTGATCACGACGCGTCCGCCCTGGCCGCGCAGCGCTTCCGCGCAGCCCTTGCCGACTTCGCCGAAGCCGAGCACGACGCAGAGCTTGCCAGCAATCATGACGTCGGTCGCGCGATTGAGGCCGTCGATCACCGAGTGACGACATCCATAGATGTTGTCGAACTTCGACTTCGTCACGGAGTCGTTGACGTTGATCGCGGGGAAGAGGAGCGTGCCGGCCTTCATCATCTCGTACAGGCGATGCACGCCCGTCGTGGTCTCTTCCGTCACGCCCTTGATGTCCGCGGCGACCTGCGTCCACCGGCCCGGATGCTTTTGCGACTCGGCGCGGAGCAGGTCGAGAATCACGCCCCACTCTTCCGGATCGTTCTTCGGATCGAATGCCGGAATCTTGCCGGCCTTCTCGAACTCGGCGCCCTTGTGCACGAGCAGCGTCGCGTCGCCGCCGTCGTCCAGCAGCATGTTCGGGCCGCCGCCATCGGGCCACATCAGGGCCTGCTCGGTGCACCACCAATACTCCTCGAGCGTCTCACCCTTCCAGGCGAAGACCGGAACGCCCTTCGGGGCATCGACGGTGCCGTTCGGGCCGACCGCGGCGGCCGCGGCCGCGTGATCCTGCGTCGAGAAAATGTTGCACGACACCCAGCGCACGTCGGCGCCGAGGTCGACCAAGGTCTCTATGAGGACGGCGGTCTGAATGGTCATGTGCAGCGAGCCCATGATCCGCGCGCCTTTCAGCGGGAACTTGCCTTTGTATTCCTCGCGGATCGCCACGAGGCCGGGCATTTCCTGCTCGGCGAGACGAATTTCCTTGCGGCCGAATTCCGCCAGGGAGAGATCGGCGACCTTGAACGGAGGACGATCGGTGAGGTGCGGCTGCTCGACCAACTCTGCGACGCCCATTGGAGAATCCTTACTATAGAGGTTTGGTACATCAAAAGCAGATCCTTCGCGACGCCTGCCCTCGAGGAGCGTCAGCGACGAAGGGCTCAGGATGACGGGCCGGAGCGCGCTCGGGATGACCGCGTTGTCATCCCTGCTTGTGCGCCGACGCCGCGAACAACGCCGGTCCCTTTGCCGCCGGATCAGCCGGCAGCGCCCGGTACCGGCAGGACTGGAAACCAGCTTCGGTCAACCACTGCTTCATCTGCTCGGCGTCGAACCCCTGCCACACGTGGCCGAGCTGAATCACATATTCCACACGATCGTGCGACATCAGATCGACGATCAGCAGCCGGCCTCCCGGCTTGATCACGCGACGGATTTCGCGCATCGCTTTCGCGGGATCGGTCACGAAGTGCGCGACGAGGAGGAGCACCGCGACGTCCAATGCGTTGTCGTCGATCGGCAGCGCCTCGATCGTGCCCGCGCGCAGGTCGACGTTCTCGTGTTCATCGAGGCGGAGCTTCGCGGCGTCGAGCATCGGCCCCGACTCGTCGACCGCGATCACCCGAGACACGCACGGCGCGAGCGCCTCGGAGATGTGTCCCACGCCGCATCCCAGATCGCCGACGATCCAGGCCGGGTCGAGCAAATCGAATAGCGCGAGCAGATCGGTCCGCGCGCCGATCATTTCGGTGCGCATCGCGTCCCACATGTTCGCCGAATTCAAAAAGAAGATCTGCGCCCTGTCGCGCCGCTTCGCGAGCACGCTGTCGGCGCGCCGCGCATCCTGCGTCGCGAGCCCTGTCACGAGGAATTGGCTGCTGACCACGGCCCATAAGTCCCGCATGGCGTTGTCGAGCCGATTCGCGACCAGCTTGTAGAAACGGCTTGTGCCTTCGCCGCGTGCGATGATCCAGCCGTCGTCCACCAGGAGCTTGAGATGGCGGCTCACCGTGGACTGCGGCATCTGCAGGATGGTGCAAAGCTCGCCGACCGTAAGTTCATGCTTATCAAGCAGTAGCAGGATTCTGCTACGGCTTGGCTCGGCAAGCAGGCTGAGGCGGTCCAGGACGGTGGCGGTCATATATCCGTATATCCGGATGAATGTATTAGCCTCTCAGGCGCCGTCAAGGGGCAATCCGCAACAACCTGCTTCATATCCTGCCAATCGAGCCCAGCCGCCCATCTGAGCGCAAACAAGAACGCCCGCGCGGTCGGCGCGGGCGTTCTTGACCAAACAGCCTACGTCACTCCAGATCAGGACCCACCGAGCTTCGGGTTGTTCTGCCGCTCGACGTCGGGCAATGGGAGCCCGACATGTAGATCGGATGCGCTGCACGACTGCGAGCCGTAGGTCTGGCCGGCAGGGAAGTTCGTGCCAGTGGTCGGCGCCAATGTGAGATTGTACCGCACGATGTCACCGAGGTGCGTGCCGGTGAGGAACAGCGATCGCCGGCGCTGATCGATGATCTCGTTCTTCAGCGACGCGGCGTCCGTCGGACCAGTGTACGTGCCCTGGTTGCCCTTGGCTCGGAACGCGTTGATGATCGCGATCGCGTTGGTCGGATTCGCGGTGATGTCTGCCTCGGCGATGATGAGCTGTGCTTCATCGCCCGTCGCCATCGGGATCGACGCGGCCGAGGTCGTGTACTTGAGCTGCGCCCACGCGGCGACGCCGAGCGCGTTCGGGCGATTCAGGTTCTGCACGGGGACGCGCGGATCGTTCAGCGTGCGATAGCGCGCGCCGACCGAGGACGCTACGCCGAGCGCGTTGCTCTCGTTGTAGACGCGGTTGTTGCGGCGCGAGCTGATCGCCGACGCCGTCGCGTTGAAGACGAAGGTGGCCGGGACGGCTGCCGCGTCGGTGCGGGCGCCGGTGAGGTTGCCCTGGTCTTGTCGCGCGCGTGCCCGCCCGACGAGCGACATGTTGAGAATGCTCGCGCCGGCGGTGCCCAGCGGCTGAGCCGCGGTGATCGCCTCGGTGAATTCCGCCTCGGCCGCCTTGAAGGCGTCCGTGCGCGAGACTTCGCCGCCGTACGTGAAGTTTCCGGCGTCGATCGTCGAGAACACGGTCGAGCAGAAACCTTCCCCGAGCAGCAGGATGCTCCAGGCCTCGTACGCGGCCGACGTCGCGATCAGCAGCGGACGGTTCGTTCCGGCCGGAACCTGCGCGTCGGTCCACGACTGCAGGAGCCGCTTGATGTGGTTCGCCGACACGCGTGCCGTCTGCAGCGGCGTGTAGACGCCGAGTCCGTCGCACGCGCTCGTCGAGTACAGCGTCTGGTTCGACTGCACGTCACGGCGGTCGTACGGCCACCGCGCGGCGGTTTGCGTGTAGTCCTCGAGCTCCTCGCCGACCAACCCGCCGACGACGACGTAGGCGCCGAATGCGCACTCGAAGTCGGAGACGGCACCGTTGACCAGGAGCGAGGCGTTGGCGGGCGTCTCGAGCGAGTCGGCCGGAATGCGGCTCGGCGACTCGACGGAGAGGGCCTTGTTGATGTCGCATGCCGCGAGGAAGCCGGCGGCGAGCGCGGCGCCGAGGAGACCGCTGGTCAGCGCTCGGACGCGTGCAATGGTGGATTTATTGATCATGAATGAGTGCCTCAGAAGCCGAGATTGACGGAGAGGATCCAGGTGGTGAGCTGCGGCGTGATGGTCTGTTCCCACGCGACGTTGCCGCCGCGGGTGCCACCGAGCCACATCGCCTCCGGCTCGAAGCCCTGATAGTTCGTCCATGTGTGGAGATTGCGCCCCGACAGCGAGATGTTCGCGTGGGTGATGTTGCCGCGGTGCGCGTACTTCTCCGGGATGTCGTACGACACCGTGAGCTCGCGCCACTTGGAGAAGCTCGCGTCGGTGATGAGGAAGTCGACGACGTTCGAGTTCTGCATCTGCGCGATGATCTTCGGGTCGTACTCGAGCGGGAAGTAGTTTTCCCGGCACCGGCCGCCGATGACCGGCGTGCAGCGCACGCGCGTGTTGCCGTCGATCTTCTTGTAGCCCTGCTTGAAGTCGACGAACGTGCTCAGATGGAGGCGGTCCCACATCGTGAGCGCCGCGTTCAACGAGCCTTCTCGCGGAGGATTCGACCGCCCGAGGTAGACGAGCGGCGCGTCGTCGGAGTTGCCGAACGTGTTGTCCTTGCCGGCGCACTGGACGTTGCCGCCCTTGCCGTCGGCGCACATCAGCGTGCTCAGAATGAGCTTGCCGTTCGCGTCGAGCTGCGCGCCGGTGACGTGGCGCTCCCAGAAGCCGTATGCGTCGTATCCGACCGCGTGGCGCGTGAAGCTGCCCGCGTTGACGAAGCTCACCGTGTCGAAGAGGCTCGTGACGCGGTTGCCGTTCGTCGCGTAGTTGAGGCCGAGGTCGAGGTTCGCGATGCGCGAGCGGAATGCCGTGCCGCGGATCTGGAACTCATTGCCCCAATTCTTGATGCCGCCGGCGTTGAACGGTTGCGTGCTCGGCACACCGGTGGACGGCGCGATCTGGCGATTCAGGATCGCGTCGGTCGTGCGCTTGTTGTAGTGCGTGTACTCGATGGTCAGGCGCTCGTCGAACAGCGTCGCGTCGAAGCCGGCTTCATACTCCTTGCCGCGCTCGGGTCCGAGATCCGGATTGCCGATGAAGAGCGGCGTGACCGCGGGCGTGTCACCCGGGCCCGATGCCGAGCCGTAGGTGCGCAGCGCGGAGTACGTCGACGGGGCTTTGCCCGCTTCACCGTACGCGGCGCGGATGCGAAGCGACGACATGTGATCGCTGAGCTTCGGAATGTGGAACCAGGGCTCTTCGCTGATCACGTAGCTCGCCGAGAACTTCGGATACGTCACGCGCGAGAAGTTCGCGCCGAACGCGCTCGCGTCGTCCGCACGAAGCGCGGCCACGAGGAAGAGGCGGTCGCGCCAGGCGAACTGCTCCTGGCCGTAGAAGCCGAGCGTCTTGTCCTCGGAGAAGTCCTGGTCGTTGACCTTGGACTGTGTGGTCGCCTGCACCGTATTGAGGCCGGGTGTGGGGAACACCGATCCGGAAGCGAAGACGTAATCCGCGGCGTTGCGATAGAACTGCGCGCCGCCCGACGTCGTGAACTTCATCGTCGGCTTGAAGTCATACGCCGCGCTCGCCGCGTAATCGATCGACCCGTAGGTGACGGTGCGATTCTGCACCGAGCGATAGCCGAGCGCGTCGGAGCCGACCGTGTACACGAGGGAGTCGATGCGCGGCGCGTACGTGTCGTTGTCCTCACGCGTGCGATCCACACCGATCGACAGATGCTGTTGGAACCAGCTGAACGGCGTGTGGTCGATGCGAATGGCGCCCGAGACGCGATCGAGATCCTGCCAATAGTGATAGATGTCGTCGTACTGGTACGGCAGCAGGCTGTGGAAGCCGTGGCGGCGCGGGTTGTTGTAGTTCGCGGGCGTCGCGAGGAGCGTAGTCCACGTGTGGCCGCCGCAGCCGCCTTCGCACCCGAGCTGTGTCGGGCCGGTGATCCATCCGAGATTGCCGCTCAGATGCAGCGTCGGCGACGCCGAGAGGCCGAGGTTCATGCGAGAGCTGTAATGGCGCACGTCGTTGTTCGGATCGACGCCCTGCGCATCGAGCAACTGGCCGCTCAGATAGTAGGCGAGGTTGCCGTTGCCGCCGCTGACCGAGAGCTCGGTCTCCTGCTGACGGCCGTCGCGGTAGATGTCGCACTTGCGACCCTGTCGCCCGGCGAGCGAGTCACCGCACGCGCCGGCCTGCAGCGAATCCCAGCTGATCGGCACCGGCGTCGTCGTGCCGGGAACGATCCCCCAGTTCTGCGCGAAGCGACTTTGCCAATCTTGCACGAAGTTCTGGCCTTGGCTCAGCTTGAGGCTCCAGCGAGCCGAGCTGCCGCTGCCTTTTTTCGTGATGATGTTGAGCACACCGTTCGACGCCTCCGTGCCGTAGAGCGTCGCGGCGCTCGGTCCCTTGAGGACTTCGATCGACTCGATGTCTTCGGGATTGAGGTCGTTGAGGCGCGAGATCGAGCTCGAGCCGAACGCCTGGTTCACCGGGCCGGTCGCGACTTCGTTGTTGACACGAACGCCGTCGATGTAGATGAGCGGATTGTTGCCGAGCGAGAAGCTCGCGTCGCCGCGCACGCGGATCTGTTGGCCCGATCCGACCATGCCGGACGTCGGCAACACGACGACGCTCGGCGTTCGGCCGTTGATCAGGCCTTGCATGCTGAGGATCGGCGCGTTGGCGACGATGTCGGCGGCGTTGATCATACCGACGGCGTTGCCGAGCTCGCGCTTCTGTTGCGCGCCCGCCGTACCGGTGACGACGACGGCGTCGAGGCTTTGCGGATTGGCGGCGAGCGTGATCGTCACGTCAGTGCGTCCGACCTGGATGGTGACGGTCGCGTTGCGATATCCGATGCGCCGAGCGTCGAGTGTGACGCTGGTGCCGGTGAGGCCGGTCAGACGGAAGTTGCCCTGCTCGTCGGTGGCCGCGCGCTGTGTCGAACCGACGACGGTGATCTGCGTGCCGGGGAGCGGTTCGTCGCTGCCGGCGGTGCGTACGCGCCCGGCGACGACGTTGCTCTGCGCAGGGAGTTGCGCGACGAGCGGCGTTCCGAGCGCGAGCGCTACGGCGAACAGGATGTGCGGTAGACGTGCGCGACCCGTTCGCGCGTTCGGCGAACGTGCCATTCGGTACACTGGCATGTGTGCTCCTCTTACTGATCGCGAGGTGGCGGAATCCCGAGCAGCATCGCTTGGTTCGCCAACCTTAGAGTGCGTCACGGCGAGGAGCAAGGTGCTGCGGATCCACGCGGATTGGATTAAGAATCCGATATGCGCGATGGATCGATCGGCGCCCGCGATGAACGGTCGCGTCTGGCGCCCGCGCGTCCGTACACAACCTGAACAGCCGAAGTCGCGCGCCGGGTTGCGCCATGTGACTGAGACACAAAGTTTGGAAGACCACTCCGTGTGTCCTTCTTCGGCGGGAAACGCACCACATGACCACCAGGCGAGACTTTCTAAGGCAAACAGGGATTGCGGCCGCTGCCGCGGCGGCCGGTGTGACGATGCGACCCGGGATCGCGGGCGCGCTCGCCGGCAATCCGATCTATCCGAGCGGTGTAGCCGCGTTCGAGGAGCTGCCGATCAAGGAGCTCCTCGCCGACGCGCTGACGGCGGCCAAGGGCGCCGGCGCGACGTGGGCGGATGCGCGCATTGGACGATACCGGCAGAACTTCGTCGGAACGCGCGAGAAGCAGATCGTCCAGGTCGGCGACACCGATTCGATCGGCATCGGTGTGCGCGCGCTGGTCAATGGCGCGTGGGGCTTCGCGGGGTCGCAGACGTTGACGAAGGACGGCGTTGCGGCTGCCGCGCGCGAAGCGGCGGCGATCGCGAAAGCGAATCGAGTTCCCGGGGCCGCGCCGGTCGTGCTTGCGCCGTCGCCGTCGTATCCGAACGCGACGTGGAAGAGCGCGTTCGAGATCGATCCCTTCACGATTCCCGTCGAACAGAAAGCGCAGCTTCTGATCGACGCGAACACGGAGGCGATGAAGGTCGCGAACGTCAAGTTCGTGAACAGCTTCCTCTTCTTCATTCGCGAAGACCGGAATTACGCGAACACCGACGGGTCCGTGATCACGCAGACGGTGATTCGAAGCTGGGTGCCGTTCACGGCGACGGCCGTCTCCGCGGACTTCAGCGATTTTCAATCGCGCGGCAACGTGGTGCAGCCGGCCGGCCGAGGGTGGGAGTTCATTCTCAAGGCGGATCTCGTCGGCAACGCGCGGAAGTGGGGCGAAGAAGCCGCCGAGAAGCTCAAGGCGAAGCCCGTCGACGTCGGCCGGTATGACCTCGTGCTCCATCCGTCGCACCTGTGGCTCACGATCCACGAATCCATCGGTCATCCGACCGAGTTGGACAGGGCCATGGGATACGAAGCCAACTACGCGGGCACGAGCTTCGTGTCGCCGCCGGAGAAAGTGCTCGGCACGCTCAAGTACGGTCCGGAGTTCATGAACATCCAGGGCGATCGCACGCAGGAAGGCGGCTGCGCCACGATCGGCTACGACGACGACGGCGTGAAAGCGGAGTCGTTCCTCATCATCAAGAACGGTGTCTTCAACGATTATCAGACGAGCCGCGAGCAGGCGCCGTGGCTGGATTGGTACTATAAGAAAACCGGCATGCCCGTGAAGTCGCACGGCTGCTGCAACGCCGACAACTGGAGCAGCGTGCAGTTCCAGCGCATGCCGAACGTCTCGTTGCTGCCGGGCGCGCAGGATCGGAAGTGGGAGGACCTGATCTCGGCGACCGACAGCGGCATCGCGATCGTCGGCGACGGATCGTTCTCGATCGACCAGCAGCGATACAACGCGCAGTTCGGCGGGCAGGTGTTCTACGAGATCAAGGGCGGCAAGATCACCGGGATGTTGAAGGACGTCGCGTATCAAATGAAGACCCCGGAGTTCTGGAACGCGATGGACATGATCGGCGGGAAGTCCAGCTACGAGATGGGCGCGAGCTTCTTCGACGGGAAGGGACAGCCCGGGCAGATCGGCTCGGTGAGCCATGGTTGCGTGCCGGCGCGCTTTCGCAACATCAACGTGATCAATACCGGGAGGAAAGCGTGAGGCCGCGGGAAGCGGGAACAGGAATGCGGGCAGCCGGGGCCGCGGATTCGCGAGTCCTCACCCGCGACCAGGCCCAGGCGCTCGTCGAGCGTGTCATCAAGATGTCGAAGGCGGACGGCGTGCAGGTCAATGTGAATGGCGGCTACGCCGCCAACGTTCGCTTCGCCGACAATCGGATCTCCACCGCGGGCGGCGTCACGACGGCGACCGTTGCCGTGCAGAGCGCGTTCGGGCCGAAGCACGCCGTCACGCAGACCAACGACTTCAGCGACGCGGGGCTCGAGCGCGCCGTGCGCCAGTCGGAGGCGCTGGCCAAGCTCGCTCCGGACGATCCCGAGGCGATGCCGCTGCTCGGCCCGCAGCAGTACATGACCGTGCAGAGTTACTTCGAGTCCACGGCGAACCTGGGACCCGACGGCCGAGCCGAGACCGCGAAGATCGCGATCGAGGCATGCAAGGAGGCGGGCGATCTCAAGACTGCCGGGTTCTTGCAGACCGGCATCGGCGCGACGGCCGTCGGCAACAGCAAGGGGCTCTTCGCGTATCAGTCGGGTACGTCGTCGAACTACACGCTCACCGTGCGAACCGCCGACGGCACCGGCTCGGGATGGGCGGGCGCCGATCACCCGGATTGGTCGAAGGTCGACGTCAGGGCGGTCGCGCAGGCGGCGATCGAGAAGGCGCGCGCATCGCGCAACCCGGTGGCGATCGAACCCGGTCGATACACGGTGATTCTCGAGCCGCAAGCCGTCGGCGATCTCGTTCAGCTGCTCGCGTTCGCCCTCGACGCTCGCTCGGCGGACGAAGGCCGTAGCGCGTTCTCGAAGCAGGGCGGCGGCACGAAGGTCGGTGACAAGATCGTGGACCAGCGTGTGACGCTGCTGTCGGATCCTGCCGACCCCATGTTGCTCAGCAACGTGTTCGACGGCCAAGGATTGCCGGCGAAGCGGCGGGTCTGGATCGAGAGCGGCGTGTTGAAGAAGCTCACGTATACCCGTTTTTGGGCGCAGAAGAAGTCGGAGCAACCGGACGCTGGCACGAATGCGGTGCGACTGGTCGGCGGGACGGAGTCGCTCCAGGATCTGATCAAGTCCACGCCGCGAGGCATTCTGGTCACTCGCCTATGGTATCTGCGTCCAGTCGATCCCCGTACGCAACTCTATACCGGCCTCACGCGCGACGGCACGTTCCTCATCGAGAATGGCACGCTGTCGAAGTCGGTGAAAAATTTCCGGTTCAACGAGTCGCCGTTGTTTCTGCTGAACAATCTCGAGGCGCTCGGCAAGGAACAGCGTGTCGCGGGGACCGAGGCAGGCGGCGACGTCGTGATGCCGGCGCTGAAAGCGCGCGATTTCAATTTCACGAGTCTTTCGGACGCTGTCTGAACGACGGGAACAGCGAACCCGTGTTGGATCACGGATAGCACAGACACAGACCGATCGACACGGAGAACGGCGTAGGAATTCCTTCTAAGAAACAGCTCGGGACGCCGGTCGAGGCGTCCCGAGCGTTTTTCATTTCGTATCTAGCGTCCGTGCCGGCCGGCGATGAACTGTCCGCGTGCGACGACACTCAATGTCACAACAGCAGATCGATGTAGGCGCCGACGCGACGCGCCAGCTCGAGAGGGCTCACTGGCTTGCAGATGTAGCCGTCGAACGTCGAGCCACCCACGAGATCCGCCGCCGACTCGATCCGTGCCGAGAAGGCGATCAGGGGAATGCCAGTCGTCTCAGGATCGGATTTTAGAATGCGGCCGGTTTGCCAGCCGTCGATACCCGGCAGGCCGATGTCCAGCAAAACCAGGTTTGGGTGCCGGCTCTTGGTCAACTCGATCGCTTCTTCGCCGGTGGACGCTTCCTCCACGTCGAACCCGAAGTGGCGGAGGATCAGCCCGTAGACGCGCCGGGTATCCTCGTGGTCCTCCGCGAGCAAGACGACCGGTCGGGGTCGCGATTCGCGTTCACTGACGTGGTCCTCGACAACCTGCATTGGCAACCAATGTCCTGACCCGACGTCGCGCACTCCTTGTGGCGTGGCGCTCCGGCCGTTCCAACCCTTAATTGCAGAAAGCAGACCCACGGTGACGCTCGTTCCGGACTTGCGGTTAGGCAAGCAAACGATCCCCGAGGTCTGATCACGCGCCCCCTCTTGCAACGTCCTGTCCCGCCCCAGTCAGCCGCGCTCGACGCGACGACGATCAGTCGAGCCAAACTCGGCGATATCGACGCATTCACCGCGATCGTCGAGGCGTACTACCAGCGGTGTCTTCGGTTCGCGCGAGCCATGCTCCGCAATCCGGACGACGCCGAGGACATGGTGCAGGAGACGTTCGTCCGGCTGTACCGGGCCCTGCCGAGGTACGAAGAGCGCCAGCGATTCGAGTCGTGGCTGTTTCAGATTCTTGGAAACTGCTGCCGAACGGCGAACACCGTGCACCGGCGCGAGACGACGCGCATCGAGGACGACGACGCGGCAGTGGAGCGCATTCCGAGTCTCGACGATCCGGGACGCGTGTTCAACGACGAGTGGGGAGACGACGTGCGCCGGGCGTTGGCGGAAGTTCCCGACTACAATCGAGAGATTTTCTTGCTGCATTACATAGAAGGGTTTGGATACGAGGAGATCGAGCGCATGACCGGTGTGCGGCAGTCGGCGCTCAAGATGCGCGTGAAGCGAGCGAGCGACTTGTTGCGATCGCTGCTGACTCGGGAGGTCAAGTGACGGATCACGAGACTGATCCGATGGTGCAGCGGGCTGTGGAGGAGCTGAAGCGACTGCCGGCGTTCGATCCGGCGGTCGTTCGGCGGATCACGGCCGCGGCGGCGGCGGCGCGTCTGACGCCCGCCGACGATCCGACCGCCGCGAGGTCGCGGCCTCGCTCTCGCGTGTGGACCACGCTCGGCTTGGCCGCGGCCGCGGCGATCGTTGGATTCATCGCGCACGATCTGGTTCCGTCCGACCGCAGTGCCGCGACCGAGAGTGCGCGCGTGCCTCTTCCGGTGATCCTTCCAATGCGCGCGACGGCGACGAGCAGCGCGGACGTCGCGATCGTCCCGCAGCAATTCGTGCTCGAGAACACGAGCGCGCGGCGCGTGTCGGTCGTCGGCGACTTCAACAACTGGAATCCAAACGCGACGCCGATGACACGGTCACCCGACAGCGGACTCTGGTCGGTGATCGTGCCCGTCGTGTCCGGACGACATGTCTACGGATACATGGTGAACGATTCTGTCTTCACGCTCGATCCGCGCAAACCGAGAGTCCGCGATCCCGATTTCGGCACGGACGCGTCGGTCGTGATGGTGGGCCGCCCATGATCAACCGCATCGCGTGCTCGGTCGCGCTCAGTGCGCTGCTCGCGCGTGGCATGGTGGCGCAGGAAGCGTCGCTGGTGCCGGGAGACCGCGAAGCCAGCGCGGAGCTCGCGAAGATCGTCGCAGCCGCTCGCGACGCGGGTCTTCCCGTCGATCCGATCTTCGGCAAGGTGCAATACGGCCTCGTGGTCGTGCACGCGCCGCCGCAGCGAATCGTCAGCGCGGCGCGTGCGCTCGCGACGCGCCTGCAGGTCGCGCGCGACGCGCTCGCGCCTCGACCGAGCCCGAGCGACATCGCCAACGGCGCGGATGCGCTCGAGTACGGCGCCACGAAGGACGAGCTGCGCGCGGTTCGCGTCGCGAGCGGCGATCAATCCATGTCGACGCCTCTCGGTGTGCTCGCACAGCTGGTCGCGAGCGGAGTTCCGGCGAAACGGGCGGCGGCGATCGTCACCGACTTGATCAAGCGCCACGCGACACCCAACCAGCTCGCGGCTTTGGGCACGGATGTGAACGCTGACGTCGCCAGCGGCGCACAAGCGATTGCCGCGCTCGATACGCGCCTGCGAGGGCTCACGGCTGTGCTTGCTCCGTCGGGAGCCGTGACGACGGACCCCGGCGTTGCCGCGGTGTCGGGGCCGGGAAAAAAGAAGCCGTAGACAGTATACAAACCATTAATTTGTGGGATGCGCCGAGTCGGGCTCATCCTCTTTCATATGGTGTGCGTCTCGGCGCGGCTACCAGCGCAATGGCAGCTGACGGCCGACGCCGGTAGCACGCATCTTCGACAGACCGGAATCCCGGAGTCGAATGCGTTCACGGTTGGCGCGAACGTGGACGTCTTCGGCGAGCGCGCGGCGCTCCGGTCGCGCGTGCTCGCCGCGTGCGGCAATCAGGTGTGCACGGGCCAGGGCGTCGTCCTGGCGTCGCTCGTCGGCGCAAATACCGTCGGAGCGAACTGGGAGGTGTCTGGCGCGCTCAGCGGCTTCAGCGTCACCAACGAGGCATCGACGAAGAGCGCCGAGGGAATGGCTCGGCTCCGGCTCGGCTCGACCATCACCGGCGCGGCGATCGGCGGTGGCGTCGGGGCGCTGAGCGACGTCTTTGGCGCGCGCGCACTCTACCATGCACAGGCGACCGCGTGGCGAACGTTCGCCGCGGACCAGATCATCGCCGACGCGTCGCTCGTCGCGACGCCGGCGCCGAACGTCCAGGGCGGGGAAGCAACTCGCTACGCCGACGCGTCCGCGGGTTGGCGCCGCCTCGGCAGCGTGTTCGAGGTTGGCGCGACGGCGGGTGTGCGCGCCGGAATCCGCGGGGCGGGCAGCGGCGGCTGGGGATCTGTCGATGCCGCCGCGTGGGTCGCGCCGAATCTCGCGCTCATCGCGACCGCGGGTCGATCGCTCGAGGACATTCCGCGAGGCGTTCCGCGCACACAATACGTGAGCATCGCGCTCCGGATCGCCGCGCGCTCGCACGCGAGCGTGCTCGATGCCCGTCCGTCGGCGAGCACGCCGAAGACGATCGTCACGCGTGGCGGCGTCGTGGTTCAGATCGATTCGGCGTCGCGCGTCGAGCTGATGGCGGACTTCACCGACTGGTCTCCGATCGTGCTCGACCGCGACGGCAAGAAATGGAAGCTCGATCGCGCGGTGCCGGCCGGTTTGCACCGAATCGCGATTCGGGTCGACGGCGGCGAGTGGCTTTCGCCGCCGGGCCTACCACGCGCGACGGACGATCTCGGCGGCGTCGTCGGCCTGATCACCGTGCCCTGATCACGACGGCATTCGCGTGATCTTGCCCATGAAGAGGATCGTTCCCGACAGGCGTTCGCGAATCACGAACACGTAGGGGCGATCCACTTTCATTTCGGGAACGATCTCTGCCGACGTTGCGCGAATGCCGACGATCGTGACCGCTGCCGCTTCCGTTCCTTCCTCGTCGATCGCGACGAACGTGTTCTGCTGCAAGAGCGAGATGTAGAGCCGTTTGCCCTCGGGCGACATCCGCGTGAAGTCGGCGCCGTCAGGAACGAAGGCGCTCAGCATGCCCAACGCCTGCATGTCGCCCTTGAGCCGGCGTTTCCACGAAAACGTGATTTTCGGGAACGAGAGCGCCACTTCCCGTGCCCGGAAACTCGAGGTCAGTGTCTGCCACGAGTCCGGCGTGAGCGATGCAGCTACTTGCTCCACGTCGCTGCCGGCTTTCGGCAGAAGCACGGTCATCGTGAACGCCGAATCGCCGTACGCGAGATCGACCGCCTGGTACGTGTTCGTCTCGGCGTACGACATGGTCCCCTGCCGAAACATCAGCTTGGCGGACTGGTCCGAGCCGGTCGACGGATGGAATGGCGCATCGCGCGTGGCGGCCGGATCGAACTTGTCGCGCCATGCGCCCTTGAAGTAGATCGCGTTGAGCAGGTACATGACGTCCTGCGGATCGACATGGTCCAGAACGGTTGGAATTCGTCCGTTCGTCTTCGTGTTCGCCCATCCGTTCACGGCCGACAGGGTCCCCGGGACATCGTTGAAGTCCTGCGCCTTCACCTCGGCGTCGAACCACGTCGCGGCATCGCCGAGGAAACTCTGACTGAAGGGAAAGTCCTTGCGGTAGAAGATCGAGTTCGCGATCTGCATCTTGGTCGACTGGTCGAGCCCGGTGAGCAGCGCGATCAGCGACTTGTAGCCGGAGTCGATCGACGACAAGGGCGCGGTTCCGAACTGGAGCGCCGAACGCATCTCGTCGTAGGTCGGGCCGGCGGCGCCGTTCATCGTCATCCCGAGCGCAAACGACGCGCTGAGCGGCGACACGAACACGTTCGAGTCGTGCTGCGCCCGGTTGATCGTTCCCCACAATCCAAACGAGTACGCGTTGGCGGCGCCGAGCACGTTCTGCTCGGCGGCGGTGAGCTGCCGCGGAAGCGACGTCACTGCGTCTTGGCGAGTGGGCACCGGCTCCATCGTGGATCCGCCACAGCCGGCGGCGGCAAGACCACAGGCGAGCAGTGTGGCAATGCGAACGTTTCTCATCGTCAACCTCGTTCAAAGACTCACGGCCCTCATACGCAGAACCGAGAGTGCACGAGACCGGTCACCCATGAAACACTCTGTGCCTTGACGCCTGCGGCCCTCACACTAGCTTGATCACCCGTGCGCGGCGATTTCCCCGATTTGACGGGCCGCGCTCCGGTGCCGAACGGCATCGCACATACCCGTCTAAGTCGTCGGCTGACTGGCCCGCGACGACACTGTCGGGGGCCATTTTTGTTTTTGCCGGCGCCGAGGCGCCCGGAGACTCCGATGAGCATCTACACCTTCAGCTCGGAATCGGTCAGCGAAGGCCATCCGGACAAGGTTTGCGACTTCATCGCCGATTCGATTCTCGACGCGCACTTGGCGGGCGACCCGGCGAGCCGCGTCGCGTGCGAGGTGTTGTGCAAGAGCGGGCAGGTCGTGCTCGCGGGCGAGATCACGTCGCGCACGACCGTCGACTATGAACGCGTTGCGCGCGAGGCGATTCGCGAGATCGGCTACACGGATCCGTCCGAGTCGTTCAACGCGGATGGTGTGAAAGTCATTCAGTTCATCAGCAAGCAGTCGGGGGACATCGCCATGGGCGTCGACACCGGCGGCGCCGGCGACCAGGGCATCATGTTCGGCTACGCCTCCGATGAAACACCCGAGCTCATGCCGCTTCCGATTCAGCTGGCGCACCGGCTGTCGCACCGCCTCGCGACGGGACGAAAGAAGGGTGAGCGCGCCTGGCTGCGGCCCGACGTGAAGACCCAGGTGAGCGTGCGATACGAAGACCACCAGCCGACGCGCGTCGACACCGTGCTCGTTTCGACCCAGCACGCGGCAGAGGTCAGCCAGGCCGATATTCGCGACTATGTCGCTAGCTGCATCGCGCCGGAAGTGCTCGGCAAGTGGTTCGGTCCGCATGTCGAAGTGCTGGTCAACCCGACGGGCCAGTTCATCGAGGGCGGTCCATCCGCCGACTGCGGAGTGACTGGCCGCAAGATCATCGTCGACAGCTACGGCGGGATGGGCCGGCACGGCGGCGGCGCGTTCAGCGGCAAGGATCCGTCGAAGGTCGATCGCAGCGGCGCGTATTTCGGCCGGTTCGTCGCTCGGCAAGTCGTGAAGGAAGGCTTCGCGAAGCGCGCCGAGGTGCAGGTGGCGTACGCGATCGGTCGGGCCGAGCCGGTGTCGGTGCGCGTCGACACGTTCGGCACAGGCGACTGGAAAGCCGCCGAGGATTTCGTGCGGCAGTTCGACTATCGTCCCGCGGCGATGATCGAGCGGCTCTCGCTCCGGAAGCCGATCTACCGGCAGACGACGAACTACGGTCACTTCGGCAAGCCGGAGCTCAGCTGGGAGCAGTGAGAAGAGCGAGAGCAGGGGACGGTGTGCGGAGGTACTCTTCCTCCGCCAGCCTCAGTTATCGGAACCTGCTCCACAGGAGCATCACGCCGCACCCGTTGCTGGTCCTGTTGTATTGGACCGGCATGCTGGCGATCGAGTCGTAGATCTCGACCGCGCCGATCTGATCGGTGCGAATCATCTCGAGATCGCCGTTTTCGATGTTGATCAGCGCGCCGTCGTAGTACACGTCGAGCCGGCAGTTGGGGTTGCCGGGGCGACGGTTCGAGACGGCGAAACAGTGGCGTGGCGTCCGCGTCCCGCAGTTGACGGTGGTGCCGGTCGACCGCACGACCTCGGTGAGCGGCCCGCGGCCGTCGTTCTTTCGCAACTCGGCTTCGGCAATGAAGCGCCCGGCGCCTCCGGCCTTTCGCCGCTCTTCGAACGCGCGCAGCCCGGGAGGAATGAACACCGGCGCTGAGTCTTTCGTGACAACAGCCGGCAGCGTCTGTGCCGTCGCCTCCAGGAGCACCGTGATCGCGACCGTGTCCGCCGGGGAGATCACGACGACCTGCGTCATCGGCTTGAAGCCGATCTTCTGAATGCGCAGCATGCTCCCGCCTTCCGGCAGGAACGCGAGGCTCACGGTTCCGGTTTTTGTCGTGGTCGCCGTCGTGCGGGAAAAGATGTCGGTCACTTCGGCGCCCTCGATCGCCAGACCGGACTGCGAATCGAACACGCCGAGCACGCGGAGACGATAGCTTGGCAGCCGCGCCGGACCCTGCGTCTTGGCGGCTCCGCCACCGGCGACCAACGCCGCGAGCGCGACGTACGCGATACACGTCACAGAGCATGCCCTCGCACGCGGCGCATATTTCCTGGTCTGCGGCACGAAGAGCTCCCGAGTGGGATTGGTTCACAATAGGAAAATCGCCCAACGGAGGCCAGAGATGTCGACGACGCGAGCACGACGACCGCCGAGGTCACGACGAGCCATTGCCGTCGTGGTCGCTGCGATCGTGGCGGGGTGCGGGAGCGATTCCGCCGCGCCACCCGGGGACAGCACCGGAGCGTCGAACGGAAAGTGCGCCTTCCACGACGCCAGCCTCACGCTGCCGACTGGATTCTGCGCGTCGGTCTTTGCCGACCGAGTCGGCGCCGCACGTCACGCGGCCGTCGCCGCGAACGGCGACGTCTTCGTCACGATCCAGGGCGGCGGACCGGTCATCGCGCTCCGCGACGTCGATCACGACGGCCGTGCGGACAGCTCCGCGCGAATCGGATCCGGCTCCGGCGGCACCGGAATCGGCCTCTACGGCGGATTCCTCTACGTCGATCAGGGATCGCAGATCATTCGCTATCCGCTGCCAAGCGGAGCACTACGACCGTCGGGCAACGGACAGGTCGTGGTGACGGGCCTTCCCACGGGCGGCGATCACGACGCGCGCAACTTCACGATCGACGCGCAGGGCAATCTCTTCGTCAACGTCGGCTCCGCCAGCAACTCCTGCCAGCAAAGCAATCGCTCGGAAGGATCGCCGGGCATCGATCCGTGCACCGAGCTCAATACGCGCGCGGGCATTTGGCGGTTCAGCGCAACCTCCACGGGGCAGCTATTCTCGGCGTCGGCGCGGTATGCGACCGGTTTACGAAATTCTGAAGGCCTGGCCGTCGCGGCCGACGGATCGCTCTGGGCCGCGACGCACGGCCGTGACCAGCTGTTCGACAACTGGCCCAAACTCTTCAACGCGTCGTACAGCGGGGAAAACCCCGGTGAAGAGCTGGTGCAGGTGAACCAGGGCGACGACTTCGGGTGGCCGTATTGCTACTACACGACCACGGGCGGGAAGAAGCTCGTGCTCGCGCCGGAGTATGGCGGTGACGGCACGAAGACGACGCGTTGCGATCAAAAGAAGAACGCGGTCATCGCCATGCCCGGCCACTGGGCGCCCATGTCGTTGCTGCTCTACTCGGGTGCCATGTTCCCGTCGCATTATCGCGACGGTGCGTTCATCGCCTTTCACGGCTCGTGGAATCGCGCGCCGCAGCCGCAGGCCGGCTATCGCGTGGTGTTCATCCCCGCCGCGAATGGCCAGCCGTCAACGCAATACGAGACCTTCGCCGACGGATTCGCCGGAGGGGTCCTCGACCCGAGCGGCGCGGCCCATCGACCGGTCGGGCTCGCGCAGGGACCGAACGGCGAGATCTACATCACCGACGACGCGGCGGGCCGGGTCTGGAAGGTCACCTACGCGCCGTGAGTTGGCCGGCGCGCCATCAAGCGCGCCCAAACTTGTCGACGGCCGATACACGGTCGGACGCAGCACGTGGTCGAGCTCGACCGGATCGATGAGTGAGATCATCGTCCGATCCGCACGCCGACGCGGACGAGCATCATGTGCGTGTCACTCTCGAACGGGTTGATGCTGATCTGCGCATTCGGCAGATCGGTGATGCTTCCGGGTTTCAGATACTGCGCGCGGCCGCCGGCGAAGTACTGAACGCCGAGGTCGATCGCGACGGTGGTCTTGTCGTTGTAGATCGGCATGTACACGCCGCCGCCGAGGACCCACGACGACGTCCAGTCCGACTGGTTCGTCGTGTTTGCGAAGTCGCCGGTGTCGTCCGTTCCTTCGATGCCGCTCTCCGTGAAGAAGAGCTGCGTCGCGATGCCGGCGTTGGCGTACGGGCGGATCGGACCGGTCGGCCAGGCGATCTGCGGACCGATGCTGAGCGGCACGATGTAGTTGGTGGTCGACACTTTCACTCGGATGCGGCCACCGACGCTCGAGCTGAGGGGCGCGCGAAAGGACTCGTAGCCGTAGCCGAGAGCTCCGCCGTCGGCGCGAAGCGAGAGCGCGCCGGCGCGGTCGAGTCGGAAGAGGTAGGTGGCCATGCCGCCGTACCCGAAGCCGATGTTCTGACGAAAAGCGCCGGTCGGCCGGCTTTGAACGAATGCGATGGACCCGGCACTTCTCTGCTCGAGCTCGGATGGCGTGCGAACCGCGGGTTGCACACAAACGCAGACGCTCGAGTCTTGGGCCGACGCGGGAGAAACGACGACGACGGCGCCCAGAAGCGCCGCGCGGCACAGCGATGACGCCAACATATCAACCTCGGGTGGGAGGCAATGAGTCCGTCTGCCGTCGCCGTCTTTCCGGCGTGGCACTGCCCGCCATGGCAGAGGGCGTGCCCCAGTCACTCGCGCGCGGCGACGCGCGTTATCTTGTTGGCCGACAGCGCGCTACGCTGACCAGGAGACCCGGTAGCGATCGGCGCGCGTCTGCCGCATGTCGCACGTTTTGGACGACGCGTGTCCGCTCGCCAGGACGGCGGCTACGAACCGCTTACACGCTCGCGAGCGGCGCGGACGACTTCGACGGCGTCGTCAAAGGGTGCCGAAGAGGTGTTGCGCACCTGAGCGCAATTCGTAAGACATGAAGGGTATTCCCACCGCCACCAGCTCCTCACGACCGTCAATGCGTTCATATCTTCGCCGCGCGCGACGACGCTTCGGACCCCTGTGCGCGGCCGCATTGATCGCGCCGCTCACGGCGCGCGCCCAGCGGGCGCCGGCTGTCAAGCCGTTGCAGGTCACGCGATTCGTCCTGCCGAATGGACTGGTCGCGCTGTTCAACGAAGATCACTCTTCGCCGATCGTCGGCGTCGGCGTGTGGTACCACATCGGCGCGAAGGACGAGCATCCCGGACACACGGGGCTCGCGCATCTCTGCGAGCACATGATGTTCGAGGGCTCGCCGAACGTCGCGCCGGGAGAATTCCAGACCACCATCAAGAATGGTGGCGGCAACTCGTTCCAGTGGGGCGAGACGACCGAAGATCGCACGTTCTATTTCCAAACGGTTCCCAGCACGCTGCTGGAGACCACGCTGTGGCTGGAGTCGGACCGCATGATGGCGCCGTTCACGGCGATGGATACGAGCCGGCTTGCCGCTGCCCGTGGCGCGATCAGGAACGAGCGCCTTCAGCAAGTCGAGAATAGGCCGTTTGGATCCGCTGAGGCGCTCGTCGCCCACGTCATCTACGGGCTCGAGCATCCGTACCGCGGCGGGTTGGGTCCGATGGACGACTTGAACCGCGCGTCGTTCGCCGACATGCAGCAGTTCTGCGCGCCATACTACGTGCCCAACAACGCAGTCGTCGCGCTGAGCGGGGACTTCGATCCGAAGAGCGCGCGAGCGATGGTGGAGAAATACTTCGGCTCGATCAAGCGTGGCGCGGCCGTGACACACCCGGTGATGCGCCCTGCGCTGACCGCTGAACGTCGGGTCGTGCTCGAAGACCCGCGAGGCCGAACGCCAACGGTTCGGATGATCTGGCCGGGGGCAGGATTCGCCAATCCGGACAAGGGAGCGCTTCGTGCGATGGCCTCGGTGCTCACCGGCAATCGAACATCCGGTCTCGTCAAGGCGCTCCTCTACGACCGACAGCTGGCGACATTCGTGGTCGCCGCGAATATCGACGTCGAGAATGGCGGGTTCTTTCAGATCCAGGCGTTCCCGCGCGGCAATACGCCGCTCGGCGCGATCGAAGACGTCATCGACAGCGTCGTGCACGCCGCGCTGGCCGCGCCGCCAACGGAGGCTCAGCTGCGTCGATTCAAGAATGCTGATGCCGATACCGCCATCACGAGCCTGCAAGGCAGATTGTTCCGCATCGACACGCTATCGCAGGGGGAGAGTTGGGCCGGCGATCCAGTCGCGTATGCCAGGCAGGTCAACGCGACCGCCAAGCTCACACCGGCCGACGTTCAACGCGCCGCGGTAAAGTACCTCACATCGAAACGGGTGGTCCTGAGCATGGTCCCCGCCGGAAAGCTCGATCTCGTCAGCAAGCCGGAGCGCCCGTACGAAAATGCCACGGCGATTCTTCCGGCGGAGGTGAAGCGATGAGGCGCTTCACGCCGATCACGCTCGTCGCGGCGTCGCTCTGCCTCGCCGGTCCAGCAGCGGCGCAATCGCGACCGAAGCCGCCGGCTCCGAAGCCAGCGCCGGCGTATGTGTTTCCTAAAGTACAAACGCAGACGCTGCCGAACGGCCTCGTCGTGCACATCATCGAGAACCACGCGCTGCCGCTGGTCGCCGTGCGCGCGGTGATCGAGGGCGGCGTGTTGCTCGATCCGGCGGGCAAGGAAGGCCTGTTCACCCTCGACACGCTGTTGCTGCGCGATGGGACGACGACGCTGAGCGGCGACGCGCTCGCCGACGCGATCGGCGAGCTTGGCGCATCGGTCTCGCCCTCGGGCTTCACCACCGTCACCGAACAGCTGGAGCGTTCGCTCGCGCTGATGAGCGATATGCTGATGCACCCCACGTTTCCGAGCGAGGCGCTCGATCGGCGGCGAGCGGCGCTCCTTTCGCTCATCCAGCGCGCCGAAGGGCAGGCGACGACGCCCGCCAACCGAATCTTCAACGTCGTGGTCTTCGGCGCCGATCACCCGTTGGGTCGCTTCGTGACGCCAGCGAGCCTTGCCTCGATCAGCACGGACGACCTCGCGCACTTTCACGCCGAGCATGTGCGTCCGCAGAACGTGACGCTGGTGATGGTCGGCGACATTGTGCCGGCGTCGGCCATGGCGCTCGCGACGCGAATGTTCGGCGGGTGGCAGCGGTCCGGGGACCGAGCGGTCGTCAACGCGCCAGCCGCGCCGTCGCCGAAGCCGACCACGATCTATCTACTCGATCGTCCGGGCGCGCCGCAGTCGACGATCTACTTGGGACAGGCCGGACCGCCGCGCTCCGCACCCGACGCGTGCGCGCTCGACGTCGCGAGCTTCTTGTTCGGCGGGCAGTCCGGCAGCAGGCTCTGGACGCAGCTTCGGGATCGGCGACCGCTGACGTATGGGATCACGCATGTCACGCGCTGGCGAGGGGCGAACGACCCGTCGTCGATTCTGGGTCAGTCGAACGTCGACGCCACGAAGACCGACAGTGCGCTCATGGTCTGGATCGGCGAGCTCAAGGACCTTGCGAGCGGTCGCGCTCCAACCGATCAGGAGGTCGCATTCGGACGATCGGTCACGGCTGGAAACCTCGCGACCCGCCTCGAGACCTTCGACGCGGTCGCCGATCGGGCCGCGCAGATGGCGCGCGAGCACGTACCGATGACGTACCTCGAGGGGTATGTTCGCGGCATCAACGCCGCGACGCCGTCGGACGTCGGCCGGGCAGCCGCGCGCTACTTCGATCCCGCGCACACGGCGATCGTCGTCGTGGGCGACCGAAAAACGATCGAAGCGCCGCTTCGTGAGGCGAACGTCGCGCCGGTCGTCATCGTCGACGCGAACGGCAAGGTTGCGCCCTAAGGCAACTCCGCTACCCTCGTCGGAGCCTGCGGCATTGCATACATTGGAGGGCCGAGTCGAGCGCATGTTCGACTCGCCCACTGTTCTTGGGTTCCTCCGATGACCGTCAAACCCATCGAGTCGATCGCGCGCGGCGCGTCGGCACCGGCTGGCCGCGAGACCGTCTCTCGTCCAACGCTCGTAGCGTCGTCGCGGCAACTCCCCGCGGAACATGTCGAGCGCAACCCTGGAATGCCGCTCGACCTGGACGTCGTGCGGGGCATTCGGGTGAATCGGAGCGCCGTCGAGCGCCGCGCTGCTACGATTCCGACGCGCCGGACCGTCAAGAAACAATGGCAGGCGGCCTGGCTGCTCCGCGCCATCACCTTGATCGATCTGACCACGCTCTCCGGCGACGATACGCCGGGCAACGTTCGCCGCCTCTGCGCCAAAGCCCGCCATCCGATGCGGGACGATCTCGCCGACGCGCTCGGCGTACGGCAGCTCGACATCAAGGTCGGCGCGGTGTGCGTGTATCACTCGCTGGTGAAGACCGCGGTCGAGGCGCTGGAGGGATCGGGCATTCCGGTCGCCGCGGTGTCGACGGGCTTTCCCGCTGGGTTGAGCCCGATCGAGCAGCGCATTGAGGAGATTCACGCGTCGGTTGCCGCCGGTGCCAAGGAGATCGACATCGTGATCACGCGGGCGCACGTGCTCACGGGGAACTACGAGGCCCTATACGACGAGGTGCGTCGCTTCCGCGCGGCGTGCGGCGACGCGCACATGAAGGCGATCCTCGCGACGGGCGAGCTGGCAACGCTCGGCAATGTCGCGCGGGCGAGCATGGTCGCGATGCAGGCCGGTGCGGATTTCATCAAGACGTCGACGGGAAAGGAAGGCGTCAACGCCACGATCCCGTTCGGCGTCGTCATGTGCCGAATGATCCGAGAGTACTTCGAGCAGACCGGCTTCGCGGTCGGATTCAAGCCGGCGGGTGGTATTCGAACGGCCAAAGGCTCATTAGAATTCCTCTATCTCATGAAAGAGGAATTGGGTGACCGCTGGCTCAGGCCCGATTTGTTCCGTTTCGGCGCGAGCGCGCTGTTGACCGACATCGAGCGCCAGCTCGAGCACTTCGTCACCGGCCGGTACGCGGCCGCACACCGACACCCGATGCCTTAGTCGTCATCCTGAGCGAAGCGAAGGAGAACAGCAGATCCTTCGCTGCGCTCAGGATGACGCGGGAAACGCAATGGCGACCGTAGCGGAAATCTTCGAAACGATGGACTACGGCCCCGCGCCGGAAAGCGACAGGGAAGTCGTTTCCTGGATCGCGAAGCACGATCGCTCGTTCGGCCACTACATCGACGGCGCATTCACCGGGCCCGGCGCGCTGTTCGACGTCATCAATCCGGCGACGAACAAGGTCATCGCGCGTGTGACGGATGGCACGACCGCCGACGTCGACGCCGCCGTGGCGGCGGCTCGGGCCGCGTTTCCAGCCTGGAAGGCGCTCTCGCCTCACGCGCGAGCACGACACCTGTATGCGCTCGCACGCGGCGTGCAGAAGCACTCGCGGCTCCTGGCGGTGCTGGAGAGCATGGACAACGGAAAGTCGATTCGCGAGACCCGCGACATCGACGTCCCGCTCGTCGCGCGCCACTTCTATCACCACGCCGGGTGGGCGCAGCTCGTCGAGACGGAGTTTCCCGGCTACGGTCCGATCGGCGTCGTGGGTCAGATCATTCCGTGGAACTTCCCGCTGCTCATGTTGGCGTGGAAGATCGCGCCGGCGCTTGCCGGCGGAAACACGCTCGTGCTGAAGCCGGCGGAATTCACGCCGCTCACCGCGCTGTGCTTCGCCGAGATCGCGCACGAGGCGGGGATTCCGAAGGGCGTAATCAACATCGTGAACGGCCACGGCGACACCGGCGCGGCGATCGTGAATCACCCCGACGTCGACAAGATCGCGTTCACGGGATCCACTGAAGTCGGCCGCATCATTCGAAAAGCGACGGCCGGCTCCGGCAAGAAGCTCAGCCTCGAGCTCGGAGGAAAGAGTCCGTTCGTCGTGTACGACGACGCGGATCTCGACAGCGTCGTCGAAGGCGTCGTCGACGCGATCTGGTTCAATCAGGGCCAGGTGTGCTGCGCCGGCTCGCGCCTGCTCGTGCAAGAAGGCATCGCCGACCGTCTCGTCGCGAAGCTCCGCGCGCGGATGGAAAAGCTGCGCGTCGGCTCACCGCTCGACAAAGCGGTGGACATGGGCGCGATCGTCGCGCCGGTGCAGCTCGAGCGAATCAGGGGCCTGGTCGAGACTGGTGTCAGTGAGGGGGCCACGATGTGGCAGCCGTCGTGGGCATGTCCGACCGAAGGCAGCTTCTATCCGCCAACGCTGTTCACGGATGTCCAACCGTCGTCGACCATCGCGCAGGTGGAGATCTTCGGGCCGGTGCTCGTCTCGATGACGTTCCGCACGCCGGAAGAATCGGTGGCGCTCGCGAACAACACGCCCTATGGCCTCGCGGCGAGCGTCTGGACGGAAAGCATCAACCTCGCGCTCGACATCGCGCCCAAGATCAAGGCGGGCGTGGTCTGGATCAACTCGACGAATCTGTTCGACGCGGCGGCGGGCTTTGGCGGCTACCGCGAAAGTGGATTCGGACGAGAAGGTGGACGCGAGGGGATGTGGGAGTACTTGAAGCGTGCGGAGCGCGGCGGGCGGCGAACGGCGAACATCGCGACCGCAAATTCGTCGGTGGCGAAGTCAGCTCACACAAATGGCGGCTCTCCGGCCGCGTCCGCGCTTCCCGCGATCGATCGCACCCCGAAACTCTTCATCGGCGGCAAACAGGCACGCCCCGATCAAGGCTACTCGCGCCGAATCCTCTCACCGTCCGGTGAGTTGGTTGGAGAGTCGCCTGAGGGCAACCGCAAGGACATCCGGAACGCGGTCGAGGCGGCGCACAAGGCCGCCGGCGGTTGGGCGCGCGCCACGGGCCACAATCGTGGCCAGATCCTCTACTACATCGCCGAGAATCTTTCGGCGCGCGCCGCGCAGTTCGCCGAGCGCATCGACGCGATGACGGCGTGCGGGACGAAGCGCGCCAAGCAGGAAGTGGAGGCCTCCATCTCGCGCCTCTTCACCTACGGCGCGTGGGCCGACAAGTACGACGGCGCGGTCCACAGCGTGCCGATTCGCGGCGTCTCGATCGCGATGAACGAGCCGATCGGCGTCGTGGGCATCGCGTGCCCCGACGCGTTTCCGCTGCTCGGTCTGATCTCGCTCGTCGCGCCGCGCAATCGCGACAGGCAACACAACGATCGTCATTCCGTCGCAATCCCATCCCCTCGCCGCGACGGATTTCTATAGCGTGCTCGAAACGTCGGACGTCCCCGATGGTGTGATCAACATCGTGACCGGTGACCGCGATGCCCTCGCGAAGGTCCTCGCGGAGCACGACGATGTCGAAGCCGTCTGGTACTTCGGCAGCCGCGAAGGCGTGACGGCGGTCGAACTGGCCTCGGCGTCGAACATGAAACGCACCTGGGCCACCTGGTACGATCGCGATTGGCTCGACCCTGCCGACGCCGAAGGGCGAGAGTTCCTCCGCGCGGCGACGCACGTGAAGAACGTCTGGGTTCCGTACGGCGAGTGATCGCCGCTCAACATTCCGCATCCGTCTCCCCGCCTCCTCTGCGCGTTTTTCGAAACCCTCACTCCCAACGGGTGCGCCGAATGTTCGCTCGCCTCGCCTCAGCCGCGGCGTGTGCCGCCGTGCTCCTCGCCGCCGGCTGCAAGGATTCCACATCGATCTCGCACAATCCCGTGATCATCAAGATCGTCTCGGGATCGAATCAATCGGGCGACGTCGGCGTGCCGCTCGACTCGGCGCTCGTCGTGCAGGTGCTCGACGCCGCCAATAAGTCCGTGTCCGGTGTCGCGCTCACATGGGCGGCGACCGGCGGCGGAACGCTGTCGGCAACCGCCACCACGACGGACAACGACGGCAAGTCGTCCGTCAAATGGACGCTTGCTCCGAGCGCCGGCACGCAAGTCGTGACCGTGACCTCGGCGCAGCTGTCGGGCGCGTCGGTCGCGTTCGTGGCCGGAAATGGCGCGACGATCACCGGCACCGTGAGCGCGGCGGCGTCGGTGACGCCGTTCGCGACGTTCTCCCGCAGCTCCCGGTCGCGCCGCGCGCTCGATCGCGCCGCGCACCGTGACGCGTCGTCCCTCCACCAATCGCATCATCGTCGGGTTCAACACCGGTGTCATGGGCATCGGCGCCGCGGCGTCGATGAGCTATCGCTCGATGCCGACCGCCCGAGCCGCGATGACGCGCATGCGCCAGCAGATCGCCGTTCTGGCGAAGTCCGTTCCGATCAGCCACGCGGAAGTTTCTCCGGCGATGGCCGCCGCGCGTGTTCGCGTCGACGACACGACACGAATCGCCGAGGTCATGGCGCAGCTGCAGCAGGATCCGAGTGTGGCCTGGGTCGAGCGCGACGAGATCGTCTCGATTCGCGACGGCGCGCCGCGGCCGATGTCCACCGAGTTCCTCGGGCGGATCGATCCGACGCTCAGCGCCGGCGCGGGCAGTCCGTCGAGGAACGTCGCAGGTCGGCTCCCGAACGACCCGCGCTTCTATCAACAGCTCTGGCCCTCGGCGATGCTCGATCTGCCGCGCGCGTGGTCGGTCACCACGGGCAGTTCCGCCGTGATCGTCGCCAGCGTCGACATGGGCATTCGCTTCGACAATCCCGACGTCGCGCCGAATCTCACGACCGACGGCTACGACTTCGTCTCACAGGTCGGCTTCGGAACGACGGAAACCCTCTGCGACGGCACCACGTTCACGACGATCGACGGCGACGGCGACGGCCCCGATGCCGATCCGACCGATCCGGACGATCTCGAGTTCGACGACTTCGACGGGTGCTGGGTGCACAACACCCTCGGCGATCACGGGCTGTGGACCGCGGGCATCATCGGCGCGGTCGGCAACGACGGCGCCGGACTCACCGGGGTGAACTGGAACGTCAAGATCCGGCCGATTCGCGTGCTCGGCATCACCGGCGACGGCACCAACTTCGACATCGCGCAGGGGATTCTGTACGCCGCCGGCCTGCCGGCAAAGGGGAAAGACACGTTGCCGGTACAGGCGCCATCTGCCGCACAGATCATCAACATGAGCCTCGGCGGTCCGTCATCGAACAACACGATGCAAACCGCGATCAACGCCGCGACCACCGCGGGGTCGCTGGTCATCGCGTCCGCAGGCAACGACGGCCTCGACTTCCCCGCGTATCCCGCGGCCTATCCCAATGTGATGGGCGTCGCGGCTGTCGGAATGGATGGTGCGCTCGCCACGTACTCGAACGCCGGATTGTTCTTGTCGGTGTCGGCACCAGGCGGTGACTTCCGCCTCGACGACAACGGCGGCGGCGGCGTGCTCGGACCCGGGTGGAACTTCACGACGGGGAAGACCACGTATCTCTTCGGGTACGGCACGTCGGCGTCGGCGCCGTACGTGTCGGGCGTCGCGGCACTGTTGCTCGCGCAAACGCCGTCGCTGACGGCGACGCAGCTTCGCTCGCGCATCGAGCAATTCGCCACGCGTCCGGCGGGCGCTACACGCAGCGACACGTATGGGTGGGGCATCGTCAACGCGTACAACAGTCTCACGCAGCAGAATGGACCGCCGCACGCGACGGCCGTGCGACTCATCGACGCGACGACGGGCGCGGTCAGCCGCACCGCGACGGTCAGCGGTGCCGGTGCCTTCTCGTTCTCGCGCGTCGCGAACGGATCGTACTACCTCCAGGCCGGCGACGACGAGAGCGGCGACGGCCAGATCGGAGTTCCAGGACGGCGCTTCGGATGGGCCGGCGGCGCCGGCACGCCAACCGTGTTCAACGTGAACGGAAACTCGCAGTCGGTCGCGATGGCGCTCGGCATGCCGACCGAGATGGAGCCGAACGACGACGTCGGGCACGCGAATCTGCTGAGTGTCGGCAGCTATGTGATCGGCGCGATCACGCCGCCGGACGTGGCCGACGTCTACAGCGTGACGATTCCAGTCGCAGGCAGCTACACCTTCGAGACGTCCGGTCTCGTTGGGTCGTGCGGGCTCGGGATCGAGCTCGACACGTTCCTGCGAGTTGCATCGCAAGCGGGGACGGTCGTCGGCTCGAACGACAACTTCCCGTCGGTGCACTTCTGCTCACACGTGACGGCGCAGTTGACGCCGGGCATCTACTACGTGACCGTCACCGGCTCGTCGGCCTCGGGCCTGTCGTCGCACGGGAGGTACCGTCTCGAGGTGCGCGCGGGTTCATAGCGCAGTCATCCTTCGCTGCGCTCAGGATGACGGCTTTCCCGCGAGATACTTGGTGAACCACCCCTGCACTTCGCTCCACCACAACCGCTGGTTCTGCGGCTTGGCGATCCAATGGCCTTCATCGGGGAAGATGATCAGCCGACTCGGCACGTTCATGCGCTGCAGCGACGTGAACATCGACAGATCCTCGGTATACGGAACGCGATAGTCGAGCTCACCGCCCGTCACGAGCGTCGGCGTCTTGAAGTTTTTCACGAACAGATGCGGCGAGTACACGCGGTACTGCGACGCCATCGCCTTCGGATCCCAGAACGGGCCGCCGTATTCCCAGTCGGGGAACCAGAGCTCCTCGGTGGCGGTCGACATGTTCTCGAGATTGAACGGCCCCGCGTGCGAGACGAGCGCCTTGAAGCGCGTCGTGTGGCCGGCGATCCAGTCCACCATGTAGCCGCCGTACGACCCGCCCGCGGCGCCGAGCGCGTTGCGATCGATCCAGGGATTCCTCGCGAGCGCGGCGTCGAGCCCGTTCATGAGATCCGTATAGACCTTCCCGCCCCAATCCTTCGAGATCTCGTCGACGAACTTCTGTCCGTAACCGAACGAGCCGCGCGGATTGATGATGACCAGCGCCGCGCCCGTCGCGGCGAACATCTGATAGTTCCAGCGGCCGTGCCATTGATCGAGCCACGCGCCCTGGGGTCCGCCGTGGATCAGCAGAATCGCCGGATACTTCTTGCCCGGTTGCCAGTTCGGCGGTTTGACGAGAAAGCCCTGGACCTTCGCGCCGTCCGCTCCGGTGAACCAGAAGTCCTCCGCCGGATTCAGGTAGAGCTGCGACACGAAAAAATCGTTCAGGTGCGTCACCGCGTGCCCGGGCACCGCGGTCGCGCCATCCAGGGTCGCCGCGTACACCTCGGCCGGAAATTCCGTGGCGTCGCGTAGCCAGGCGAGTGTGCGACCGTCGTGCGACAGCGTGAAGCCCGTGCTGTTGTGATCACCGACGACGAGCTGCTGGCGCGCTCGGCGCAGGCTGCAGCGCGACGCGATACAACTTGTCGCGGCCGGCGTCTGTCGTCTGCACGAAGATCGTCTTCGCGTCCGGCGCCCAGAAGTATGCGTCCGCATTGCGGTCCCACTTCGGGAGCAGCTCGGTCGATCGTTTCGCGATGCGATCGTAGAGCATCAGTCGAAACCGATCCGACTCGAACGCCTGCGCGCGCTTGCGACGCATACGCGATGTAGCGGCCGTCAGGCGAATACACGGGATTCTGGTCCGCGCCCTTGCTGCCGAGCGTGATCACGGCGGGCTGCGCCGCCGTCGGCGGAAACGGTGTACAGGTTCACGTCCGTCGTCCACGCATCCGCGCGCCCCTGATTCTTCGCGGTGTACGTGAGCTCATGGCCGTCGGGCGACCACGCGTACCCTTCGCTTCCGCCGAAAGGGCCAGGCGGAACGTCATACTTCGCCCCGGGCATGAGATCGCGCACCACTCGGCCGTCGGAGGTGACGACGAAGAGATGCGAGCGAGTCCCGTCGTCCCACGCGTTCCAATGGCGGAACATCAGTTGATCGGCGACGTGCGCCTTGAGCTTGCTGGCCGTTGCAGTTTTCGCTTTACCGACGTTACAGGCGTCGGTGGAGCACTCTGGATAGACGGCCGATGTGAACGCGATTCGATCGCCGACGGGCGACCAGACTGGACCGGTCGCACCGCCGTTGAGGCTGGTGACCTTGTGTCGGCCCAAGCCGTTCGCGTCCGCGATCCAGAGCTGATCGTCCGCGATGTATGCGATGTGTTTGCCGTCTGGCGACCATCGCGCCTCGGTGGCGGCAACGTTAGGGCCGTCACAGCAGGGAAATGGGTGCGGCTCGCCCGCCGAAACAGGAGCAACGAACGTCGCGGTCGATCGCGCGTTGCCCGCGATGTCGGTCGTACGGACCGCGTAAAGCACGGACTTCCCGTCGGGGGAGATCTGCGCGTCGCTCACGCCGCGCATGCCGGCGAAGTCTTCGAAGGTGATGACGCGACGTTGTTGGGCGCCGGCGACAGAGGTTGCGACGGCAGCGGCGAGCACGACGAATGGGCGCATGGAGCGTTGGCCTGAGAGAAACGGTTTTGTCGTTCAAGAGTACAGTCGATCATGCCCGGGGATCCAGGCGTGCGCGAGGGGGCAGTCACGGTCGATCCGGCCGGTCGCCCGTGCAACGCGCAACCCAATCCGGGGTAGTATCACTCGAGAAAGACGGAGGGAGTACGCCATGTTGAAATATTGCTTCGCCCTCAGTGGCTCCGGTTCACGCCACGAGGGCGTCATTGAGAGTGACTCGTTCCACGAGGCAGTGGACTCCCTCGCGGATCATGTCGACGTGCATACGGGCGATGTTCTGGAAATCGGTGTTACCGGATTTCCGCCGGCGCGGTACGAGTGCGTCGGCGAGCTCAAGAGCCTGCCCGTCTGGATGCCTGCCAGTCCTCTCGCCGCCTAAGTCGATTCACTCGCCTCGATCAGCCCCGCCATCTCGAGCGCGTTCGTCGTTCCATAGTTCGCATAGCAGTTGTTGAAGACGACGTGGATCCGCTCGGCTTGTTCGGCGAGCTCCAGGATCACCGTGAGCCATTCCTCGAGCTCGTGCGTGTCGTACAGGTAGCGGTACTTCTCGAGTACCGAGGCCTCGCGCGCGCCCCAGAGCTCGCTCCGGCGGCCGTGAAGCCGGACGACGGCCAGGTCTGGCGTCGTCACCGCCGGGGCGATCGGTAGGCTCGTCGGCGTCCCGGGCGGGGTGTCGGGCACGACGTAGGTCAGGCGCTGCTCACGGAGCTGCGACCACAGGCGCTCGCGCAACCGCGGTTCGAGCCAGCTCGGATGGCGGAACTCCACGGCGACCGGGAGATCGCCCAGTTCGCTCGCGCACGCGCGCGAACATCGCCGGCGTGTGCTTGGCCGGGCGAATCCATGGCGCGAACTGCAGCAACACGGCGCCGAGCTTGCCCGCGTCGTGCAGCGGTTCGACGGCGCGCCGAAAGAGCCGCCATACTTCATCGCGGATCTCGTGCGGCAGATCCTTCGCATAGACGCGCCGCGCGCGCGCGATCTCGGCGGGCAACACATCGCGGATCGACTGTGGCAACCGCGCGACCTCGGTCGCGTGGCCGGTCATCAACGCGTGTGCCTTGACGTTGAACGTAAAGCTCGGAGGGGTGCGCTCGACCCAACGCTCCGAGTTGAGCGGGTCGGGAATCGCGTAGAAGCCCGCGTCGGCCTCGACGAGCGAGAACCGCGACGCGTAGTAGCGCAAACGCGATTCGGGCGTCTTGGCGTCGGCCGGATAGAACACACCGCGAGCCGTGAGCGTGCGATCGGTCCAGCCGGCGGTGCCGACGCGAATCTCGGCGGCGCCGCGATGCATGGGCGGCGCCGCCTCGATTGCTGCCGCGCGCTCGACGGCGGCGTCGACGCCCGGGTCATGCGAGCGGTCCGTCACGGCGATGGTTCGTTCGGCACCAGTGAGAAGGTAGCATTGCCAAACCCATCGCAGGCGCGGTATTGCTAGTCCAGCCCCTTGCTCCGTCGATGCGACACCTGCCAACCCTGCGTGCGGCGATCGCCGCCACTCTGCTGTTCGCGCCGGCCCTGACCGCGGGCGCAGTCACACCTCGATTCGAGATCAGCTTCTCCGCCGGCGCGCACGCCGCGCCGATCACCGGTCGATTGGTGTTGTTTCTCTCCAAGACCAATCAAGCGGAGCCGCGCCTCCAACTGTCGCCGCGAGGGCCGGCACTCTTTGGTCTCGACATCGATCAACTGAAGCCCGGGCAGACCGCGGTCATCGACAACTCCTCGGTCGGCTGGCCTGGCGCGCTCGCCGATCTCCCGGCCGGCGACTACTACGCTCAAGCGGTCATCCACGTCTACGAGCTCGCCCATCGGTCGGATGGCAAGAACATCTGGGTCCATCTGAACGACGGCACGATCGACATCCTGAGTGTCGCGCCGGGCAACGTGTATAGCGATCCGCAGCTCGTCCACGTCGGCGCCGACGGCACGGTCAAGATCGAGATCACGCACGTCATCGCGCCGGCCGCGAAGCCGCAGGACACCGAGTGGATCAAGCACGTGACCGTCCAGAGCGCGATGCTCACGAAGTTCTGGGGCCGTCCGATCTTCGTGCACGCGCACGTGCTCCTGCCAAAGGGCTACGCCGAGCATCCCAACACGTACTACCCGAGCGTCTACACGCTCGGCCACGGCCAGGCGCCGCTCTCGTTTTCGACGACGCCTCCGCGCAACGGCGCGCCGAAGACGGTGAATCCCGCGACTGGACTCGAGAGCGGCTACGCCACGTACCAGGCGTGGAGCGGCGACGACTATCCGCGCGTGATCGCCATCAGCCTCGAGCAGCAGACGCCGTATTTCCCGGATTCGTACTCGGTCAACTCGGTGAACAACGGTCCGTATGGTGACGCGATCCAGCTCGAGGCATGGGAAGCGATCTACGGCCCAATCGGCGAAGATGGCTATCCCGTTCCGCTCTGGAACAAGCTCACCGGCACGATCGATCACACCGTCGCGACCTACATGCGGGACCACGGCTACGACTTACGGGCGTATGCCGATAAAATGTGGCCGACGATCGGATCGAAACTCGTCGGCAAGCTGCACTTCTCGGCGGGCGACATGGACGACTACTGGCTCAATCTCGCCGTGTACAAGTTCGAGGATTTTCTCAAGTCGACGACGAGCCCGCACTACGAGGGCGACTTCGTCTACGGCCGTCCGATGAAGGGCCACGCGTGGCACTACGCGACGTGGGCGGATTTCATGCGGAAGGTGGGAGCGACGATCAAGTCACAGGCGCCGGCGGGTGAGAACACCGCCGCGTGGAACTACTAATCGGAGACGACGATGAGCCAGCACCTCGAGCGGGACGTTCGGTTTCTCAAGCGCTACGCGATCGGCATGACGGCCGTCGTGCTCATCATGGGCATTGGCGCGTTCGTGCGTCCGCCGCACGCCGAGAAGTTCACGGAGATCGACGTCGAGCGAATCAACGTGGTCGAGCCGGACGGCAAGTATCGTCTCGTGATCTCGAACAAGGCGCGTTCGATCGGCCCGATCTACAAGATGCAGCCGTTCGGCTACAAGGGCGGCAATCGGCCGGGCTTGATCTGGTTCAACGACGAGGGCACGGAGAATGGCGGCATGACGTTCCAAGGCTCGCGCGGTCCGGATGGCAAGTATCAGGCGTCGACGCACATGTCATTCGACCAGTACAACCAGGATCAGGTCTTGAACCTCGACTATCGCGACGACAACGGACAGCGCGTCACGGGTTTGACGATCAACGATCGGGCGAATGTCGACATCTACGAAATGGTCAAAGAGCGCGACCAGATCATGACGATGACCGACACAGTAGCCCGCAATGCGGCGCTCCAAAAATGGGCGGGGCCTCGGAACGGCGTACCGCTTAGCGTGGGGCGGGCGTTCTTCGGAAAGGATCGAGCGAAGAACGCAGCCGTGATGCTGTCTGACGCCGCCGGCCGGCCTCGCCTGCGGATGATCGTCGACTCACTTGGCGCCGCTCGAATCGAATTTCTCGATGAGGCGGGCAAGGTGACGAATAGTGTTGGCCCCAAGCCATAGAGTGGCGCCGCGCCGGGGCCGTCTATCACGGAGCGGCACGGTCAAAGACTGACGGGCATGGAACAGCGAAAGTTCTGTCCTCGAATGAAAACCGCTCGGGATGCCACGAATGGCTTCCCGAGCGGTTCTTTCTTGAAAAAGGATCTGATCCGAACTGCAGATCCCTCGCTGTTGCTCGGGATGACCGATCGTTGTCGTTCCGTGCCCGTCCGTCTGTGCCCGTGCCAGTCCGTGATCGGCCCTTTCCGTAGTCAAGCCAACCATCTTGAGTCAAGCCAACCATCTTGCGCATCCAGGTGTCTGAGCCTAAGAACCTTATACCTAAGGTTCTTAGGCTCTCGACTCTCCACGGACATGGAACTCGACCTCGTTCGCGGCACCCTCGACCTGCTCGATCCTCAAGACCCTCTCCTGGGGCCCGATGCACGGGCTCGCCGTCATGCGCTCGATCGAGCAGACCACGCGCGAGCAGTTGCAGATCGAAGAGGGCGCGCTCTACCCGTCGCTGCACCGGATGGAAGACAAAGGCTGGCTCGACGCGGAGTGGGGACTCACGGAGCGCAACCGCAAGGCCAAGTTCTACCGACTCACCGCGAGCGGGACGAAAACATCTCACGACCGAGCTCACGCGGTGGTCGCGCTATACGAGCGTCGTCGGCCTGGTCCTCAACGCGCGGAGCGCCGCGGGAGCGACACGGTGACCTGGATCGACGATCGCTGGCGCGCCGTGCGGCGCGTCTTCCGCCTTCCCGCGACGAAAGCCCGGCTTCGGGCGGAGCTCGACGACGAGCTGCGGTTCCACCTCGAGGGACGCGTCGACGATCTGATGGATGCGCGAAGGGCTATCGCGCGACGCCGCCGAACGCGAAGCCAAACGCCGGTTCGGCGACGTCGCCGCGTATCGCGCCGAAACCCGCTCGATCGACGACACGATGCTCGGCCGGAGACACCGCATGGACCTCGCTCGATGCAATTCGTCGCGAGACGCATCACGCGGTTCGCTCGCTCGCGCGCACGCCGAGCTTCTCGCTGATCGTCGTCACCACGCTCGCGCTGGGGCTCGGTGCCGCGACGACGATCTTCACGCTACTCGACCGCGTCGTCCTGCGGCCACTGCCCTATCCAAACGCCGACCGACTGGTCCACATCGGCAGCCTGTGGCCGAAGACATTTCCCGACGTGGAGTACGCGATCTCGAGGGGCCAATACTTCGATTTCAGGGCCAACAGCGGCGTCCTCGCGGACCTGATGCTCTTCGACGACGACATGCTGCCGGTGCCCGGCGACGGAGTGCATCCGGCCGAACGCATCTCCGCGATCGACGTGAGCCACACGACGTTCGCGATGCTCGGAATTCACCCGCTGCACGGCCGCGTCATCACGGTCGAAGACGAGCTGCCGACCGACCCGCAAGTCGCGGTGTTGTCATACGAGTATTGGCAACGGCGATTTGGCGGCGATCCCCGTATCGTCGGCCAGCGGATCAGGCTGGAGGGCGAAGTCAGTGCCACGATCGTCGGCGTGCTTGCACCGGGCGCGCACGTGCTCGACCAGACGCCGGAGATCTGGCTGCCGAATCACCTCGATCCAAACGCTCGGCCGATCAACAATCACACGCACCACGCGATCGGTCTGCTCAAACCCGGCGTAACGGTGGAGGCCGCGGCCGCGGACATCAAGCGACTCCAGGACCAATTCGCCAAGGACAATCCGAACGCCTACTTCAAGAGCTTCGTCGAGAAGACCGGCTTTGCCATGCACGTGACGTCGCTCCGCGACCACGTGATCGGGGCGTCGATCGCGCGCGCTCTGTGGCTCCTGTTCGCGGCCGTCGGTCTCGTGTTGATCATCGCCGCAGCGAACGTCGCCAATCTTTTCCTGGTTCGGATCGACGCGCGCCGCCGCGAAGTTGCGGTTCGAACGGCCCTCGGTGCCGGCCGCTTGCAACTCGCGATCTATTTTCTTTCGGAGAGCGTTCTCCTCGCGCTCGTCGCCGCCGCAGGCGCCGTTTTGCTCGGCGCCGGGCTTCTCCGCGTGGCGCTTGCGCTCGCGCCGCAGACGCTGCCGCGCCTCGCCGAGGTATCGCTCGACGGACGGAGCGTCGCCTTCAGCATCGTGATGGCGCTACGCTCTTCGGCGTCGTGTTTGGCCTCATTCCGCTCTTCTCGGCAAAGGTGGACGTCGCGACGCTTCGTGATGCGGGGCGGGGACTCACCACCTCGAAACGTCGCGAGACTTCGCCCGACGGACGCTCGTATTGGCGCAGGTTGCGCTTGCCGTCGTGTTACTCAGCGGCGCCGCGTTGGTGACGAAAAGCTTCACGAAGCTCGCGCACGTCCAACCGGGCTTCGATCCCGTGGGCGTTTTGTCGATGGATGTGATTCTGCCGAATACACGGTATCGATCCTTTCGCGAAGCCGGTCCGTTCTGGCACGAGCTGATCCAGCGCGTGGAAGCGCTGCCTGGTGTCGTGCACGCCGGAGCAACCGAAGCGCTGCCGCTCGCCGACGGCTTCGGCTGCACCAGCATCCTCACTGACGTGATCGGACCAGACGGTCCTCAAGGGACCTGCATGCCCCTCGCGATCGTCACGCCCGGCTACTTCGAGGCAATGGGGATCAAGCTTCGCGGGCCGGCGCCCACGTGGTCGGACGTCGACGCCGGCGTCGGCCCGGTCGTCGTGAGTCGAGCGTTCGCCAAACGGTTCTGGGGCACGGTCGATCCAATCGGTCACACCGTGAAACCCCTCAGCACCGATCTTCCCCCATTTCCTGTCGTCGCGGAAGCGGAGGACATTCGTGGAAAGAGTCTGCAGCAGCCACCGGTCGAGGTAGCGTACACGCCCGTGGTTCCGCGGACCGGCACGAAGTACTACGAAGGAGGTCGGTCGATGTCGCTGGTCGTGCGTGCGCCATCGCTGACCCAGGCAGCGCTCGTGACTTCGATTCGACGGATCGTAGCCCAGATCGATCCGCAGGTCCCGATCGCGAACGTCGCGTCGATGGAGCTCGTCGTCTCACGATCGATGGCACAGCGCTCGTTCACGATGTTGTTGCTGATCCTCGCGGCGAGCATCGCGCTCCTGCTGAGCGCGGTCGGGATCTACGGCGTCATCTCGTATCTCGTCGGCCAGCGACGCGCCGAGATCGGCATCCGCATCGCGCTCGGCGCGCGGACGCTTCAGGTCTCGCAGCTCATCGTTGGTCACACGATGCGACTCGCCGCCGTCGGCGTAGTGATTGGTCTCGTCGTCGCTTTGCTCACCACACGACTCCTCGGCTCGATGCTCTACGACGTGAGCCCGAACGATCCGCTGTCGCTCGGACTCTCGGCGGTTGTGCTGCTCGCGGTCGCGCTCGTCGCGAGCGTCCAGCCGACACGTCGCGCCACGCGCGTCGATCCGGTGGAGGCGATGCGGTAGCGGCGAAGCTAGTCCGCTCTCAGCGCCTCCAGCGGATCCACTTTCGTCGCCCTGAGCGCCGGCAGCCAGCTCGCGAACGCCGCGACGGCGAAGAGCGCCACCGCCACGACGGCGAACGTGAGCGGGTCGTACGACGAAACACCGTACAGCACGCCTTGCATCAACCGCGTCAACGCAAGCGCGCCCAGGAAGCCGATCGCGACGCCAATGCCGGCGAGCCGCAGTCCGCTGCCCACCACCATGCCAAGCACGTCGCGGCGCTGCGCGCCGAGAGCGATGCGAACGCCGATCTCACGCGTCCGCTGCGTGACGAGGTATCCCAGCACGCCGTAGATGCCGAGCGCGCCGAGGATGAGTCCCATTCCGCCGAAGAGGCCGAGCAGCACGGTCAGGAGCCGAGGGCGCGCGACCGCTTCGCTCACGACGTCCTCCAGCGTGAACGCTGCCGTGAACGTCTGCTGGCCGTCGACCGTGCGGATCGCGTCCTCGATGCGCTTGATCATCATGGCCGGATCGTCGCGGGTGCGGACGACGAGGTTGACCTTCACACGGAAGACCTGATACACGCTGGCGTAGATCCGCGGCGCCGGCGATTCGTCGACGTTCGTTTGACGAACGTCGCCCACGATGCCGACGATCGGCAGCTGGCCCGTGTTGCCGAACCGGAGCGACTGGCCCACCGCGTTCTGATCCGGGAAGTACTTCTTCGCGAGCGCCTGATTGATCACGACCGATGTCGGTGCATTCTCGCGATCCTGCGGCGAGAGGTCGCGGCCCGCGATCAGCGGAATGCCCATCGCGCTGAAAAAACCGTCGCTGGTGAACATCAGCGTGGCGCCCGGGCGCTGGCCATTCGGTCCTTCGGCCATGCCGGGCGGGAGGAACGAGATGCCTTCACCGTCGCCACGGAACGGAAGATCGCGAATCGCGCCGGCAGCGATCACGCCAGGAAGCGACCGCACCTTGTCGAGCATCTGCCGATAGGTCGCGCGCAGCTCCGGGCCGCCCGGGTGGCGCGCCGACGAGATGGTGTAGTTCACGGCGACTCGGTGGTCGGTCGAGAACCCGAGATCCACCTGCAAGAGTTTGACGAAGCTGCGCGTCATCAGCCCGGCGCCGACGACGAGAATCATCGCGAGCGCGACCTCCGTCACGACGAGTGCGCCGCGGAGGCCGCCGGTGCCGTGCGTGCTTCCGCGCGCGCCCTCGCGAAGCGAATGCTGAAGCTCGGGCGACGACGCGCGAATCGCGGGCACGAGACCGAAGATCAACCCCGTGAGGACCGACACCGCGACCGTGAAGATCAACACCTGCGCGTCGACGCCGACGTCCTCGGCGCGCGGCAACTGTCCGCCGGCCAGGCGCAGCAGCAGCGCCCCGCCGAGCTTCGCGATCACAATGCCGCAGACGCCGCCGGCGCCGGCGAGAACGAGACTCTCAGTGAGCAGCTGGCGCACCAATCTCGATCGCCCGGCACCCAATGCGGCGCGCACGGCGAGCTCGCGCTCGCGGGCGGTGGCGCGCGCGAGGAGCAGACTCGCGAGGTTCACGGACGCGATGAGCAACACGAACCCGACGGCGCCGAGCAGCACGAGGAGACTCGTTCGAACCTTGCCCACCATCGAGTCCTGCAGTGGCGCTGCCGACGCCGCGCCGAGCAGGCGGTCCTCAGGGTATTCCTGAGAAAGCCCACGCGCGATCGAGCTCAACTCGGCGCTCGCCTGTGCGACGGTGACGCCTGGCTTCATGCGCGCCACCATGCTCAACGTCCGCACCGGCCGGGTGCGAGGAATCGCGTTGTCTGGGATCGTCGAGAATGAGACGTAGATGTCGACGCGGGGCGACGGAAAGCGGAACGTCTCCGGCATGACGCCGACGATCTCGTACGAGTCGCCGCCCAGCGTGATCCGCTGGCCGATCACCGATCGCGAGCTGCCGAACTGTCGTTCCCAAAACGCGCGGGAAAGCACGACCAGGCGATCGTTCGAGCCGCGCACCATCTCGTCGTCGCGCGGAACGCGGCCGAGCGCGGCTGGTACCGCCAGCGTGTTCCAAAACCCGGGCGTGATGAACGCGGCGGACAGCCGCTGTGGCTCGCCAAGGCCGGTCATGTCCGTTCCGCTTTGGCCGTCGCTGAACCAGTAGCCTCCCAAATCAGCGATCATGTGTCGGCGTGCTCGCCAATCGTCGAGATTGACCGCGGAGATGGGGCCCGGGTCGCTCGATACTTCCTTGGTGCTATTCTGCCACACGCGGAGCAGTTGCTCCGGCTGCGGGAAGGGGAGCGGCTTGAGCAGCACGCCGTTCACGACGCTGAAGATCGCGCCATTCGCCCCGATCCCGAGGGCGAGGGTCACGATGGCGACGGCGGTGAACATGGGGTTCTTGGCGAGGCTGCGGAGCGCGAAGCGGGTATCCTGCGCCAGCTCATCGAATCGCTGGGCAAATCCTCGAGAGTTCGTCGCCATGGGTCACCCGGTATGGTGAAAAATCAGCACACAAGGGCCATGATAGGGCGGAATCTTCCCGCGCGCAATGGTGATGACGCTCAGCCCTTTCGCAGCTCGATCGTGCCGCTGCCTGTGGACATTCGGATCAGCGGCCCGCCTTCGCCGATCGTGCCTCGGACGTGCTGGGCGTTCAGGCGCCCGAGCACCTTGATCTCGAACTCCGAGCGGAGCGTACCAGTGCCGCTGGTGGCGTCGATTCGTCCGTTGAAGCTGGCGGGGAGAGTGACGTGAATCGAGCCGGAGCCGGAGATGAAGCGCATGTCGCCGTCGATTGGGCCGCCCTTCATGCGCACGTCGATGTCACCCGTGCCGGTGTTGGCGCTCACGGCGCCGCGCGCGGTCACGACGGAGACGCGTCCCGTTCCCGTGCTCGCCGACACTGGACCATTCGCGCCGTCGACCTGGATGTCGCCGTTGCCCGTCGAGACGTTCACGCGCCCGGCCGTTTCGCCGATGTGAACCGACCCGTTGCCGGTCATCGCCGTGACGTCGGCGCCGGCGCGCTCGATGGTGATTTCACCGTTGCCGGTCATCGCACGCAGGCGAAGGGAGCGCGGAATCGACACGGTGTACTCGACGCGCACGCGCACGTCGTGATTGCCTTGCCGATCGCGGCACGACGTCTGTCGATCGTACAGCGTGCAGATCTCGACGGCGCCGTCGCTCTCGCGCACGTCGAAGGCGACGTCGCGAATCGATCCGCGCGAGCGAGCAACCTTGACCGCGCGCACGACGACGAGGTCGCCCGCCGCTTCCCGCACGCTGATCGGGCCGTCGCCGTTCGCGATCGTCAACGTCGAGCCGCTGGTCAACTGCTTGGACCAGGTGAACGTCGATTCGTCGCGGCCCTGCTGCGCGGCGGAAGCGCGCGACAACAGCAGCGAGACGCCGACGGCGGCGACAGCGCGGAGGGGGATACGACTCATCGTCCTACAGTGGCGAGTGGGTTACCTGATCCGACAACCGGCGCTCTCGAAAAGTTTGAATTCAGTCAGGCGATCCAGTACAGCGTCGTGAGGAAAAGCACGAACTTGAACGCCACGATGATGGGCACGACCGTCGCCACAAGCAATGCCGTCCGAACGACTGTCGCCAGGCGTCCGCCGCCGTACACGACGCGCTGTGCGACGTAGGCGTACGTGCTGAACAGGAGCAACATCGAGAGAGCGTATGGCAGCTCGCTCTCGGACCCCTTGAAGCTCGTCGTCAGGATCAGAATCCTGTAGTAGCCGGTCAGCGCGATCCCCGTTGCAGGAATGACGAGCAGGAAAAAGCCCACGAGGTGCGTCGCGAAGACGAGATGCTCGGCGAAAAAGCGGCGTGTGCCGACGAAGAGAATCGCGAGCACGAGCGCGTAGAACGGGCCGGGCGTTGCCGATTGCGCAACCGCAGGGTATCGCTTGACCATGACGGCGCGCGTCACCCGCCGGTACGTCATTTCGTCGAGCTGCGTCGCCAATGGCGCGGTGAGCACCGTGATGCCGAACTGCGCGACCACGACGAAGTACAGCAGGTTGCAGAGCAGAAAGACACGGAACGGCGGCAAGTAGCGGTGCCGTTCGCCGCGAAAATACGCCGCGGTCAGCTGTCCAGGGCGGAGCAACAACGCGCGAAAGCTGCCAATGAGCGCCGAGTCGAGATCAGTGATGGCGACTGCTGCTTCGCGCAGGAAATGCTTGACCGAGAGATCCTGCCGTGCGACGAGCGCGGTCCCGCAACCCGAACAAAACTGCCCAACACCCTGCGCGCCGCATTTGGCGCATTGCAGCGGAGTGAGCGTGGGTGCGAGAGCCGCGACGTCGGCGCGCGTCGTCACCCGGCTTCGTCCTCGAGGAGCCGGCGCTTTCGAGTCACGCCCCACTTGTAGCCCGCGAGCGAACCGTCCTCTCGCACGACTCGATGGCACGGCACGACGACCGCGAGACGATTCGTGGCGCAGGCACGCGCCACGGCGCGGACGGCGCGCGGGCTGCCGATGGCTTCCGCGACGTCCCGATACGACCGCTGTTCGCCGGCGGGGATGTCACGCAACGCTCTCCAAACGCGTTGCTGAAACGCGGTGCCGCTCATGTCGAGTGGAACGTCGGTCGACGGTGTTCGGCGAGGGTGCTCGATCCGATCGACCACGCCGCGAACCCATCCGCGGTGTCCCTCGTCGTTGCGTTGGATGCGCGCATTCGGAAAATCGGCGCGCAGCACCCGCTCGACCTCGGCATCACTCGTGCCGAGCTCGACGGCGCACACGCCACGCTCCGTCGTCGCGACGAGCACGCGGCCCACCGACGTCTCGGCGATCGAGTACGTGATCTCGACGCCGGCGCCGCCGCGGCGGTACGCCGCGGGCGTCATGCCGAGCAGCTCGTCGCTGCGCTCGTAGACGCGGCTGCTCGAGCCGAAGCCGGCCTCGTACGTCGCGCGGCTCACCGTGTCGCCGGAGCGAAGGCGCGTCTTGAACCGGGTCACGCGATGCGCGTCCTGATACTCCCTGGGCGACATGCCGACGATCCGCTTGAAGGAGCGCTGCAAGTGCGACGCGCTGAGTCCGGCATGCGTGGCGAGCTCGGCGAGCGACACGGGGCGATCCTGGTTCGCATCGAGGTATTTGACGGCGCGCTCGATCGCCGGACCGCCCGACGACTCAGCGCGCGGCGTACATCTGAGGCACGCGCGAAAGCCGGCGTGCTCGGCGTCGTCCGGGGTGGTGAAGAAGCTGACGTTCTCGCGGAGCGGGCGGCGTGACGGACACGAGGGCCGGCAGTAGATGCGTGTGGAGCGCACGGCGTAGACGAAGCGCCCGTCGTGACGCGCGTCGCGGGAAACGACCGCGCGCCACGCGTCCGCGTCGGAGATTCGGGTCGAAGACGTTGCCAGTTCGGCTGCCATGGTCGCCATGATTTGCTCGCTGTGAGAGGCGACCGCAAGCTACGGTACCGCCGAGGCGCCGGACTATCCGGCGATTGCTGTCAAACTCGATGAGGAGCGGATGACCCGCCGGTGTGGCTCCGTTCGGCCCCCGCGACCTCGATCGGCTCCAACAAACGAGACACGAATCGGACCAAAACTATGACATCCAACCGCTTGAAATCTGCCTGGCGTCGTGGCGCGACGCCGATGACCGTCAGACGTTCTTGATCTCGCCGATCAGGCCCGTCAACGACGACTTGGCGTCGCCGAACAACATGCTCGTACGCTTGTCGTAAAACAGCTCGTTCTCGATGCCCGCGAATCCCGCCGACATGCCGCGTTTGAGCACGATCACCGATTTCGCGCGGTCGGCATTCAGAATCGGCATGCCGTAGATCGGCGACGCCTTGTCCGAGCGCGCCGCGGGGTTCACGACGTCGTTCGCGCCGATCACGAGCGCGACGTCGGCGCGATCGAACTCGCTGTTGATCTCATCCATGTCATACAGCTTGTCGTACGGAACGTTCGCTTCGGCGAGCAGCACGTTCATGTGGCCCGGCATGCGGCCGGCGACCGGGTGCACCGCGAATTTCACCTCGCCTCCGCGCTTCTCGACGAGCTCGGCCAGCTCGCGCACCGCGTGCTGTGCTTGCGCGACCGCCATGCCGTAGCCTGGAATGACGATCACCAGCTGCGCGTACGCGAGCTGAATCGCCGCGTCTTCCACACCGATCGATCGCACGGTCAGCCCCGTCGCCGACTTGCCCGCCGCCGCCGTGGTGTCGCTGCCGAAGGCGCCGAACAGGACGTTGGTGAACGACCGGTTCATCGCCTTGCTCATCAGGATCGACAGAATGAAGCCCGACGCGCCGTCGAGCGAGCCGCTGATGATGAGGATGACGTTGCCGATCGCGAAGCCCATCGCGCACGAGGCGAGGCCGGAGTACGAGTTGAGCAGCGCGACGACGACCGGCATGTCCGCGCCGCCGATCGGCATCACGAGCAGCACGCCGAACACGAGCGACGCGCCGATCATCGTGAAGAACGCCCACTCCTGCGACGGATCGACGATCGTGAACACGAGCAGCCCGAACACGCCAAGAAAGATCAGGCCATTCACGAAGTTCTGGCCGATGTACGTCACGGGCTTCGAGGGCAGCCATTCCTGCAGCTTCCCCGCGGCGACGATCGTCCCGCCGACCGTGATCGAGCCGAGCATCACCTCGAAGCCGATCGCCACCATCTTGGCGTGCGCCGGAATGATGCCGTCGACGAGCTCGCTGTGGTACTCTGCGATTCCGACGAGCGTCGCGGCGAGTGCGCTGAGCGTGAGTGACAAGGCGATTCGCTGCGGCATCGCCGTCATCGGCACCCACATGCCCATCGGGTAGCCGATGACGATGCCGAGGACCAATCCAGCCGCGATCCACCGGTAGTCGATGATCGTGTGATTCAGCAGCGTGCCGACGATGGCGAACAACATGCCGACGGCGGCTTGCTGCATGCCGCGCCGCGCCTTGTCCGGCCGGGTCAGCCCGCGCAGTCCCAGAATGAACAGGACCGACGCGATGATGTAACTGCCTTCGATGAAGAGATCGCGCATCTGGAGGGAAGCGGAAGCGGGAAGAGGGAAGCGGGGAACCGACGGGAGGGTCTCGTCGGGTCGCCAGACTACGGCGCCGTGTGCGTGACTCCGTTGCTCTTCGCTTTATCGTCGCCTTTCTTGCTTCCGCTCTTGAACATCTTCAGCATGCGGTCGGTGATCAGAAACCCGCCGACGATATTGCTCGACGCGCACACGACCGCCACGAAGCCGAGGATGGTCGCGACCTCGTTCCGCGCCGCGCCGGCCGCGATGAGCGATCCGACGAGGGAGATGCCGGAGATCGCATTGGTCGCCGCCATGAGAGGCGTGTGCAGCAGCGGCGGCACGCGCGAGATCACCATGTAGCCGACGAAGGCGGCGAGAACGAGAACGTAGATCTCCAGTAACTGCACGTTGGACCTCTCGTGAGCGGTGAACGGAGCTACAGCCCTGCGGAAGAACGACAGTCGAACGAGGCGGCGGCGGCCGTCATCGAAGCGCCTTGCCGTCGTGCGTCATCATCATGGCGCCCGTGATCTCGTCCGTGGGCTCGAGCACCAGGGCGCCGTCCTTCACGAGGTGCTTCAGCAGCTCGAAGATGTTGCGGCCGAACATCTGGCTGGCGTGAAAGGCGACCGTCGCCGGCAGGTTGAGCGGCGCGAGGATCGTGACGTCGTGCGCCTGCACGGTCTCACCCGGCTTGGTGAGCGCGCAATTGCCACCGGTTTCCGCCGCGAGATCCACGATCACGGACCCGGCGCGCATCGAGGCGACCATCGCTTCCGTGATCAGCGTCGGGGCGGTGCGCCCTGGAATTTGCGCCGTCGTCACGACGAGATCCTGCTCGGGAATGTGCTTGCCGATCGCGGCGAGGGTGTCGACCTGCTCTTCCTGCGTTTGCGTTCGCGCGTAGCCGCCGGCCGTTTCGGCGGTGGACGTCACGAGCTCGTTGGCGACGAACGTCGCGCCGAGGCTGAGGACCTGCTCACGCGCGGCGGGGCGAACGTCGAACGCCGACACGACGCCACCGAGCCGTCGCGCCGTGGCGATCGCCTGAAGACCAGCGACACCCGCGCCGATGATGAACACCTTGGCGGGCGAGATGTTGCCGGCCGCCGTCGTGAGCATCGGCAGGAATTTGCCGAGCGCCGCGGCGCCGATGAGCACACCCTTGTAGCCCGCCACGGTGCTCTGCGACGACAGGACGTCCATCGACTGGGCGCGAGTGATGCGCGGCACGAGCTCGAGCGCCAAGGCGGTGACGCCGCGGTCGGCGAGCGCCTTCACCGTGTCGGCGCTGTGGCCGGGCCGCAAGAGCGACAGGAGTGTCGCGCCCGGGTCCAGCTGCGCGACCTCGCCAGCGCCCGGCGGCTGCACTTTGGCGACGATGGGCGATCCGCGGAACACGCTCGCGGCGTCGGGGCAAATCGTTGCGCCCGCGCTCTCGTACATCTCGTCGCGAAACCCGGCGCGGAGCCCCGCTCCGCGCTGCACGACGACCTCGAGCTTCAACTGCTTGACCAACCGTGTCACACTGTCAGGCGCGAGCGCGACTCGCTGCTCGCGCGGAGCGGTTTCTGTCGGAACGCTGATTCTCATTGAGGAGCGGCTAGGTGACGCGCGAGCTGCCTCCCGTCAAACGCGCGCCATCGGAAGACTGCTGAACGCCCAAGAACCTACGCCTCAGGCGCCCTGACGCAAATTAGGCGCGCCGAGGGCGATTCGGCGGGATTTAGGCGTCCTTGCGCTCCTCGGCGCTCGGTCTTCGCGCAGGGCCGCCATCGGGTCGACGAGCCCCCGCTCGTCTCATATCGCCAGTCGATATGAGATGCGCGCAGGATGCGGCGCATTCGTATCGAATGTCAATGAGTGGGCTGTTCACCGGAGCGGCCCGTCGCTCTTACAGCCTGCTGACGGGCCAGCGGCCCTGTTTGTGCGAGCGCCGACGTACCTTTCAGACATACTCTCAGGAATCTCTGATGCATGGTCGGATCTGCTCGCTCGCTCGGGTGCTGGCGTTCTCGTGCGCCCCGGGCATCGCGGCCGCGCAGCGACCGGAGCTGCCGCTCGAGCACACGCCGCAGCCCACGAGCGCGGCGATCTCCGCCGGCGACCTCATGACGCGGCTCTACATCTTCGCCGACGACTCGATGATGGGGCGCGAGCTCGGGAGCGTCTACCACCTCAAGGCGACCGACTACCTCGAGCGCGAAGTTCGTCGTCTCGGCCTGACACCAGGTGGTGACAGCGGAACATTCTTCCAAAATCTGCCGGTGTACGGACGCGGCATCGCACCCAACAGCTCGATCTCGATCGACGGCAAGACGTTCTCGGTGCTGACGGACTACATCCCGCGCGACAACGGCATTTTCGGCGGCAAAGCGCGGCCGATCGACGGCGCGCAGGTGATCTACGGAGGCCTCTTCGGGCCGCCTGGCGACACGAGCCAGGTGGTGTCCCCGTCAGATGTGGCGGGCAAGGTGGTGCTGTTCACCGTGCCGAAGGGCCCGGATGGAAAACCGATCGTCCAAGGCTATCGCCAGCCGCTGACGGCGCACTATCGGAACGCGGCGGCGATTGCGGTCGCGGCGCTGGAAGGATTCAGCGAGGAGGAGCGGAAAGCGCTCGTCGAACCGTCGATGACGCCCGCGCAGAACGTCGGCGTCGCGTTGCCCGGCTTCTTCTACGTCAGCGCCCAAATGGCGGATACGATGCTCGGCGCGAGCGCGGCAAGCGCGCGGCGCGGCACCGCCGGCAAGACGATTCACGGGAGTATCGCATTCGACTCGGTGCGCGTGCCAGCGCGCAACGTCATCGCGATTCTCCCGGGCAGCGATCCAAAGCTGAAGAACGAGTACGTGGCGATCGGCGCGCACAACGATCACATCGGGTTCAATCGTTCGCCCGTGGACCACGACTCGCTGCGCGCGTTCAACGCGGTCGTGCGCCCGAGGGGAGAAGACGATCCGGAGCGCCCGGCGCGCCGGGAGGAAGCGGCCAAGGTCCAACAGATTCTCGACAGCTTGCGGAAGATGCATCCGCCGCGCCTCGACTCGATCTACAACGGCGCGGATGACGACGGCTCCGGCAGCGTCGCCGTTCTCGAGATCGCCGAGGCGTTCGCGACGAGCGAGCCGAAGCCGAAGCGCTCGATTCTATTCGTCTGGCACGCCGGCGAGGAGGAAGGCCTCTGGGGGTCGGAGTACTTCACGGACCACCCGACCGTTCCGCGAGACTCGATCGTCGCGCAGCTCAACATGGACATGATCGGACGCGGCGGGCCGCAGGACGAGAAGGGCGGTGGCCCGGGCTATCTCCAACTGATCGGCTCGCGCCGGCTGTCGACCGAGCTCGGAAACCTCGTCGAGTCGGTCGCGAAGACCGAACCGACGCAGTTCCATTTCGACTACACGTACGACGCCAACGGGCACCCGGAGCAGTACTATTGCCGCAGCGATCACTACGAGTACGCCCGGTACGGGATTCCCATCACGTTCTTCTCCACCGGCGGCCATCGCGACTACCACCAGGTGACGGACGAGCCGCAGTACATCGACTACGACCAACTCGCGCGGGTGACGACGCTCGTGCACGACATTGCGCTACGACTGGCCAACCTCGACCACCGTGTGGTGGTGGACAAGCGCAAACCGGACCCCAAAGGGCGGTGCGTTCAGTAAAAAGAGAAAAAGAGCGGCGCCGGGCGCTGGACGCCCGGCGTCAGACTATCGATGTTCCAAGCAGTATGAATTCCCGCCACGCCGCGCGCCGCGTTTTCGCGGTCATCGCCGCCCTCGTTCTCTCCGGATGCTCCCGCATGCAGTTCCGGAGTCCGATCGCACCGATCCCCGTCGCCGTGCCTCCGGCGACCTTCGTCCAAACGACGTCAGACGTGAAGGCGACTCGCGTCATCGACGTACGCGAGGGGCTCGCCAAGGCGGCGGCGTTCAAGGCGGCGACGGACCTGCTGAGTCAGAACTACTCGGTCGACGTGACCGACGCGAAGGCAGGGTTTCTCATGACGCCGTGGCAAGCGGGAACGACGCGCGACGGCGCGCCCGACCTCAACTACCGAACGCGCGTCATCATCCGCTTCCTGGGCGAGGAGTGGAAGCAGGTCACCGTCCGCGCCGAGGCCAATTGGCAACGCCTCGACGGCTGGGACATCGGCTACGACTCGAAGATGCTCGAGGACGTGTCCAGCGATCTCAGAGCCAGGATCGGAGCGAAGCCTTAGTGACGCTTCACTGACGCTGCGTCAGCCCAGTCAGCTCCCACTGACCGCCGTTCTTTCTGAGCGTCGCATCGTACCTCTGGAGCGCCGTCTCGTCGACCGGCGAGTTGCGCCGCTGATACTTGAACAGGACGGTGAACGACACCTCGGCGCGATCGCCGGTGATCGTCGGCGGCCCTTGCTGCGAGCTGGCGGACACTTTCTCGGCATTCACGAAGATCTGCTTCACGTTGCCGAGCAGCGCGCGGGGCATGCCCGGGAACGCGTTCATGATCGCAACCTCGCCGTTCCCGAGGGAGGTCGCGAATCGATCGAGCGTTTCGTGAATCGCATCTTCATCGCTGCTGGCGATTGCCGCCGCCGGTTTCGCGACGACCCTTGGGGTCGTGTCCGGGGTGACCGCGACTTTTTTCGTCGGCGTGTGAACGACCGGGGTCCGGCGCGGCGAATCCACCACGAGGCGCTTCGTCTGCGGCGGAGCTTGCGCCGTGTCCTTGGGAGCTTCGGCGACCGCGGCCGGCGGCTTCTGGCTGTTCGCATGCGGAGGCGCGACGATCGATGCGCGGGTCGGCTCGGCGTCGACGGGCTCCGAGCGCTGATGCCACATGTACAATCCGCTGAACAGCGCAACAGACCCCACGAGCGTCCCGAGCGCGATGCGGCGGGCGTTGGGCCGCACGATGCGCATCACCATCGTCGGCTGCATCGACGGATCGGCGACCTCGCGCATGACGGTGGGCGCGCCGCGGCCGCTCCGGATCGACATCTGCACTGACGACGGGCTGTCGAGCTCCCACCCGCTCATGACGAGCGCGGGATCGAGCGACGAGCTCACCTCGGCGGCGCTGGCGAGGCGTTCCGCCGTCGACCGCGCCAGCATGTAGGCGATCAACGTGTCGATCCGCTTCGGCACGCTCGATACGAGATCTCGCACGTGCGGCGGCGGCTCGTGCAGCCGCCGGCGAATCATCTGCTCGCGCGTGTCGGCGTCGAACGGCTTCGCCCCGCTGAGCATCTGGTAGAGAATGCAACCGAGCGCGTAGATGTCGGTGCGTGCGTCGACGGGATCACCGAGCAGTTGCTCGGGGCTCATGAACTCGGGCGTGCCGATGACCAGCCCGCTGCGCGTCAGCGCGTCCTCGCGCGAATCGGACAGCGCCTTGGCGATTCCGAAATCCACGACTTTGGCGATCTCTTTGCCGTCGCGCTTGCGCGTGATGAGGACGTTGTCGGGCTTGAGATCGCGATGGACGAGTCCGAGCTCGTGCGCGGCGGAAAGGCCGTCGGCGACCTGTCGCGCGATGTCGATGGCGCGGCGCGGCGCGAGCGCGCCCTCGCGGGCCATCAGCTGTGACAGCGATTCGCCGTCGACATATTCCATCACGAGATAGACCGTCTTTTCCGACTCTCCGAAGTCGAACACGGCCGCGACGTTCGGGTGAAGGATGCGAGCGGCGTTCGACGCCTCGCGAGCGAATCGTGTCGTCGACTCGGCGTCGTTCATGAGCGACGGATTCATCACCTTGATCGCGCACTGCCGATTCATCTTGACGTGCTCGGCGGCATAGACGCGGCCCATGCCGCCTTCGCCGAGGCGCGCGAGGATGAGGTAGCGTTCGGCGATGACTCGCCCGATCATGGGATCGCCGCCGCTCTTGGGCTTCAGCGGCGCGCCGTCCTTCGGACAGAAGCGGTCGCCGGTTTCGTACTCGGCGCCGCACTGCGGACAGACCTTGGCGACCGTGACGTGCTCGTCCGCCTCCGGGGTCGGTTGGCGAGCGAGGAGTCCCGATCCGATCCCAGCGCGGAGGTCTTCGGCGGACGACGACCTGCGCCCCGACGCGGCGTCGGCGTCGGCGCCGGCATTATTGGTCTTTCGCTTGGGCTGGTCGTTGCTGGCCATGTCTATGAAAGGACGCTTCGCCAAGGGCGTGCCCGCCGGACCGACTTGCGGCCAACGCGCACCGGTAATGTCGCAGATGGTACGAACAACGGCAGCCGGGGTTCTCCGCCGCTAGGCGGAAACGCCCCCGGGATAGGACTGATGGCGTAGTGGTCCCGTTTCTGCCCGGGAAGAGCGGCACCATGGTACCACGCACGCCGACAACTGAATTATCGGCCCAACGTCGATACCCCATCGGTGTCGAAGTTTTCCACCTAGGAGACGGCCCCAGCAGGGTTCATGCGCGCGTGTGGGCGCCCGTCTGCGACCGCGTAGAGTTCGTCGTGGAAGATGATGTGTCACATCAACTTACGGCCGAGGGTGTCGGATATTTTTCCGGCGAGGTCGACGGGATCGGGGCAGGAACGGCCTATCGGCTCCGCCTGAACGGCGAGGACATTTTCCCCGATCCGGCCTCCCGGTATCAGCCTGGAGGGCCTCACGGCCCGTCGATGGTGGTGGATCCGGGCGCATACGAGTGGGGCGACGCCGAATGGCGGGGGGTGTCCACCAGCGGTCAGGTCATCTACGAGCTCCACGTCGGCACGTTCACCGAGGCCGGAACGTTCCGTGGCGCCATCGAACGCCTTCCGGATCTCGTCGACATCGGCGTCACGCTGATCGAGCTGATGCCGGTCGGAGATTTTCCGGGCAACTTCGGATGGGGATACGACGGCGTGAATCTCTTCGCGCCGTGCCGCCTGTACGGAACGCCGGACGACATGCGTGCCTTCGTCGACGCGGCGCACGGGCTCGAGCTCGGCGTGATCCTCGACGTGGTCTACAATCACTTCGGGCCCGACGGCAACTACCTCACCCGATTTGCGCCGCGCTTCTTCAGCGGACAGCCGACGGAGTGGGGCGACGCGATCAACTTCGACGGTCCCGACGCCGCGCCGGTTCGTGAGTATTTCATCACAAACGCGCGCTATTGGATCGAGGAGTTCCACCTCGACGGCCTTCGGCTCGACGCGACGCAACAGATCTTCGACACGTCCGAGCGACACATCCTGACCGACGTCACCGCGACCGTCCGGGAGGCCGCCCGCGGCAAGGGCACGTTCGTGGTCGCCGAGAACGAGCCGCAGAACGCGCGACTGCTCGCGCCCTGCGACGTCGGCGGCTGTGAAGTGGATGCGCTCTGGAACGACGACTTTCAGCACGCGGCGAACGTGGCCGCGACGGGGCGCGACGAAGCGTACTACAGCGGCTACCGCGGCGCGGCGCAGGAGTTCGTCTCGGCGGCGAAGTACGGATTCCTGTACCAGGGCCAGTTCTTCGCGTGGCAGGGGCGGCGACGCGGCACGCCGGCGCTCGACTTCGAGCCGACGCGATTCGTCGCGTTTCTGCAGAATCACGATCAGGTGGCGAACTCCGCCGCGGGCGGACGGCTCCATCGCGAGACGAGCCCGGGACGCTATCGGGCGCTCACCGCACTGCTGCTGTTGCTGCCGCAGACGCCGATGCTGTTTCAGGGGCAAGAGTTCGGCGCGAGCTCCCCCTTTCTTTACTTTGCGGACCACCGGCCGGAGCTGTCGGCGCTCGTACGCGCCGGGCGACGGACGTTCATGGCGCAATTCCCGAGCACCGTCGCCGCGGACAGCGAGCGGCACCAACAGGATCCGAGCGACGCGTGGGCCTTCGTCTGCTCGAAGCTCGACTGGTCGGAGCGTCGCACGCATCGCGAACACGTCGCCCTGCATCGCGATCTCCTCAAGCTGCGCCGATGCGATCCGGTGCTCGCCGCTCCGCGACCGCGCGGCGTCGACGGCGCGGTGCTCGCCAGCCACGCGTTCGTGCTGCGGTTCTTCGGCGGCGCCGGCGGCGATCGCCTCCTCATCGTGAACCTTGGGTCCCGCCTCCATGCCGAACCGCTCGCTGAACCGCTGATGGCGCCGCCCGTCGGCGCGGATGGAGTGGTTCGTCCGTGGCGCACGGTGTTTTCCACCGAGTCCGGCGTGTACGGCGGTTGGGGAACGCCGCGACTCGAAACGATTCCCGACGGATGGTGGATTCCCGCCGAGTCGGCTGTCCTTCTCGCACCGAGCGATGATACGACGCCTGATCGATAGAGTCGTCCGCCCACTGCCGCTCCCGGAGAACCTGGAGGAGCGCACGACGACGCTGCTGGATGTCGAGTGGCTAGTGACGAATGGCATCGGCGGGTACTCGTCGTGCACCGCTGCCGGCGTCATCACTCGTCGCTATCACGGGATTCTCGTTGCCGCGCTCCCGAATCCCTTGGGCCGAACGGTGATGCTCAACCACATGGGCGAAGAGCTGCGCGTGGGCGATCGCCGAGGCGCGCTGAACGCCGAAACACGAGTCGCCGGTCCGCTTGATCCGAGCGCCGCGGTTCTCGTCTCCCGCTTCGGCCTCGAGTCGGGGCTGCCGGTGTGGGAATACCAATGGGGCGACATTCGGCTCGAAAAGCGGATCATCATGCCGCATCGCCAGAACACGGTGCACGTCAGCTACACGCTCACCGCCGGGGCCGAGTCGGCGACGCTCGACCTTCGGCCCGCGGTGCACTTTCGCGGCTACGAAGATCGCGTCGACGCGTTGATCAACAGCCCCTCCACGACACGTTACGCCATCGCGTCGTCCGGCGGGATGCATGTCGTGCGGATCGATGCGACGACCGATCTGCCGGCGCTCAAGCTGCGGCTGATCGGGGTCGAGGCCCATCGTTTCGTCTCGGACGAACGCGTGAAGAGCGAGTACGTCTATCCGGTGGAGCAGAGCCGTGGCTACGAGTTCCGCGGCACACTCTGGACGCCGGGCCATTTCGAGGTCACGCTGCGGCGCGGTACACCGGCGACGCTGATCGCGTCGGTCGAAACAGACGACGTCATGGAGGCGCTCGAACCCGCAGAGGCGGCCACGCTCGAGCGTGAGCGCCGGCGGCGCTTGATCGACGCGGCGGCGCCGTCGGTGCAGAATGAAACGGGCGCCGAGCTCGTGCTCGCGGCCGACCAATTCATCATCGCGCCGAAAGGGCGCTTGGCCGACACGACGCGTGCGGCGGCGCTCGGCAACGAGGTGCGCACCGTCATCGCCGGCTATCACTGGTTCACTGACTGGGGGCGCGACACGATGATCAGTCTCGAGGGGCTGACGTTGGCGACGGGCCGCGAGCGCGAAGCGAACTTCATTCTCCGCACGTTTTCGCACTATGTGCGCGACGGCCTGATTCCCAACATGTTCCCCGACGGAAGCAACGAGGGCCTCTACCACACGGCCGACGCGACGCTCTGGTACTTTCACGCGGTCGAGGCATACGTGCGGCGGAGCGGGGATGAGACGACGCTGACCCACCTGTTGCCGATCATGCTGGAGATCGTGCAGCATCATGTGGAGGGTACGCGGTTCGGCATCGGCGTCGACCCGGCGGACGGTCTGCTCTGTCAGGGCGCCCAGGGGTATCAGCTCACCTGGATGGACGCCAAGGTCGACGGCTGGGTGGTCACGCCGCGGCGAGGCAAAGCGGTGGAGATCAACGCCCTCTGGTACAACGCGCTCCGGCTGGTCGAGGGGTGGGTCCACGAAGTGCGGGGCGACGGCGCGGCGGCGCCGATCCGCGCGCGCGCGGATCGCGTGTACGAATCATTCAATAAGCGTTTCTGGATAGATGACGCCGGCTATCTCTTCGACGTGATCGACGGTGAGGGCGGCGACAGCCGCCTCTGTCGCCCGAATCAGATTCTCGCGATCTCGCTCGACCACCCGGTGCTGGATCGCACGCGGTGGGAGTCGGTGATCAAGGTCGTGCGCGAACGCTTGCTCACTCCCGTCGGGCTGCGCTCGCTCGCGCCCGGCGAGCCGGGCTACCGCGACCGATACTTCGGCGACCTGCGCGCGCGCGATGCTGCCTACCATCAGGGGACCGTATGGGCCTGGCTCATCGGGCCGTGGGTCGACGCGTGGCTCAAGGTGCATCCGGACGATCGCGCGGGTGCTCGCGCGTTTCTCGAGGGGCTGCTCGACGAGCTTGGCACCTTCGGCATCGGCACGATTGCCGAGGTCTTCGACGCCGAACCTCCGTACACGCCCCGCGGCTGCATCGCGCAGGCGTGGAGCGTGGCGGAGGTGTTGCGCTGCTGGGCGAAAACGGCTCCTGAGACGACGGAGGCCGGAGATCAGCCGTTGTGAAGCTGACGGCGATCGTGCCGGATGTCGCGCTTGTCCTTGACGACGTCGTGCGCGTCCTGGCGGCGATCCGTGCGATCATCCTTCAGGTCGCGCAGGTCGCGCCGAGCTTCGCCGTACTGGCCCGACTTGACGTCCTGGCGGGCGTCACGCTTGTCCTGCGTGATCTCGCGCGTGTCGAGCTTCACTTCCTTCTTGTCCGTGCCGAGCTCGCGCCGATCCTGGCGCAGCTCGCGCCGCTCGTGCTTCGTCGTGGGCGTGGCCTGTGCACCCGCCATCCCCGCCGCCGCCACCGTCATCACCGCTCCGAGCACCGCCATTCTCACGCTCTTCATACCACCCTCCCCCCTGATGTTGACGCGGCCCTCATTGGCGCGTTCACGGGGGGAGACGACACGTGCGCGCGGTTGTTAAAGAACGGATATGCCACACGCCGCAGGCGTGACGCAGATCACGCGCGACTCGCCCGTCAGGTCCAGCCGTTTCGCCCGCGCAGGCTCGTGATGTGCGCGACGTGGTGATCCCCGTGCCAGGCATACAGTGCGAGGAGCTGGTCGAGATTCATGATGCCGTTCTCGGGATGATTGAGCTGGCGCGCGTAATCGCCGGGCGCGATCGACTCGAGCAGACGAACCCACCGGTCGTGGAGCGCGTCGAGCAGCACGAGCGACGTCTCGATCGGCGTCGTGCGCGTGTCGGCCAGCTGCGCCCACGCATTCTCGTCGTACGGTTTGACCGTGGGAACGTTTTCGGTGAGCGTGAGCTTGAAGCGGGTGTAGGCGTTGGAGTGACTGTCGGGGACGTGGTGCACGACCTGCCGTACGGTCCAACCACCGGGTCGATACGGTGTGTCGAGCTGCGCGTCGGTCAGGCCGCCGACGGCAACGCGCAGGTTGGCCGGCGTCCTGGCGATTGCGGCGATTGCGGCGCGGCGCGCGTCGGGCGAGAGCGACGATGGCCGCGTAAACTCGCCGACGGGGTAGCGAAGATCAGCGCTCATAGGGAAGCGGATGAAGGACCGAGAGAGGGACGAGGGCTTTGCACCGGCGGCAAGTTTACTGCGCCACGGGCCATGGATCGAATGAAATCTCGTAATCCGGCGGATGAACGGGGGAGGCGGTCATGGGTGGGCAAACGGAGCTGAAGGGACCGGACCTGAGCGCGGGCGTGAACGCGTCGCAACTCGAACCGGGCGACAAGATGCTCGGGCATGCGAAAGGCGAGCCCGTCATGCTCGCGCGCATCGGCGACGACTACCTTGCCATCGGCGCGACGTGCACGCATTACGGCGGTCCGCTCGCCGAAGGCGTGATCGACGGCGAGACGGTACGCTGCCCCTGGCATCACGCGTGCTTCAGCCTCCGCTCGGGCGAAGCGATCCGCTCGCCCGCGCTGTCTCCCGTCGCGTGCTGGAAGGTCGAGCGCCGAGGAAACAAGGTCGTCGTCACGGACAAGGTCGAACGCGATCCGCTCGCGCCGACGTATCCCGTGACGACCGATCGCGCGCACCATCCACGAGAGGTCGTCATCATCGGCGCCGGCGCGTCCGGAAGCGCCGCCGCGGAGATGCTGCGGCGATGCGGCTATGACGGGCGCGTCACGATGATCGACGACGACGCCAGCGCGCCCTATGACCGCCCGAATTGCTCGAAGGATTATCTCGCCGGAAACGCACCCGAGGAGTGGATGGCGCTTCGGCCGGATGGATTCTACGCCGAGCACAAGATCGACATCGTCCGCTCGCGAGCGAAGCGGATCGATACGCGCGCTCGCACGGTCGAGTTCGACGGGCGGGCAGCACTCCACTACGATGCGCTGCTCCTGGCGACCGGAGCCGAGCCCGTGCATCTGCCGCTTCCCGGCAGCGATTTGCCGCACGTGCATTACCTGCGCACGCTCGCCGACAGCCGTGCGCTGATCGAGGCGGCAAAAAAGGCGCAGCGCGCCGTGGTCATCGGGTCGAGCTTCATCGGCCTCGAGGTGGCCGCGTCACTGCGCGCGAGGAATCTCCACGTGGAGGTCGTCGCGCCTGAGGCCATTCCGCTCTCCAGGATTCTGGGCGACTACCTCGGCGGATTCATTCGGTCGGTGCACGAGTCGCACGAGGTCGTGTTCCATCTCGGCCGCAAGCCGCAGAAGATCGAGGCCGATGCCGTGACATTGGACGACGGGACGCGGCTTGCCGCCGACCTCGTGGCGATCGGCGTGGGCGTGCGGCCGCGTCTCGATCTCGCCGAACAGGCTGGCTTGACGATCGACAAAGGCGTGTCGGTCGACGAGTACCTGGAGACGAGCGTTCCGGGCATCTACGCGGCGGGCGACATCGCGCGGTGGCCCGACGTGCACAGCGGGCAGCGGATTCGCGTCGAGCACTGGGTGCTCGCGCAGCGGCATGGCCAGGTTGCGGCGCGCAACATTCTCGGCGCGCGCGAGCGGTTCGATCAGGCACCGTTCTTCTGGAGCGCGCACTACGACGTGAGCATCAACTACGTGGGGCACGCCGAGAAACCGGATCAGGTCAAGGTGGACGGGGACGCCGAGAAGCACGACGTCGCGGTCCAGCTCGTGGAGGGAGCACATGTCGCGGCTCTGGCCACGATCTACCGCGACGACGACAGCCTGAACTTTGAACTGCGGGAAGAGGGAAAGGGCCATTGACAGAAGTCGTTCCTGATAAAATATTGTCTCTAGGAGATAGTTCTTTCTCACGACGCCACCGTCCGGCGGACCGTCCCTCTTCACGCTTTTCTGAGTCGATGAATCTCTCCCGTCGCGAGCGCCAGATCATGGATATCGTCTACCAGCGCGGGCGCGCGACGGCGGCGGAGATCCACGAGCAGCTGCCAGATCCGCCCTGTGCGGCGGCAGTGCGAACTCAGCTGCGCATTCTCGAGGACAAGGGTCACCTCAAGCACGAGAAGGAGGGACCGCGACACGTCTACTATCCGACGGTCGCGCACAGTGTCGCGCAGCGGTCGGCCGTGAAGCACTTGTTGGGGACGTTCTTCAACGGATCGCGGGCGGCCGCGGTCGCGGCGCTTCTCGAGGAGTCGGACCGGCCGCTGTCGAGCGAGGAGCGGCAGCAGATCACGACCGTCATTCGGCGTCTTCGCGCCGAGGAGAAGTAGCCAGAGCATGAGCGCCTCGGCCGGCCTGCTCGCCCTCGCGCATGCGGAGAGCGCACGCATCGTCGCCGCCGTGTACTCGATGGCGTTGGTCGCCGTGGTGCCAATCGTCGTGGCCGCCGCCGCCGCGTGGATGATTCGGCGGTCGGCGGCGGACGCGCGCGCCGTGGTCTGGCGCTCGGCGATCGTCGCGCTCGTCGTGGTCATTCTCGGCCGTTTGGCGCCGCTGCACTGGATTGCGTGGGTCGTCCCGTCGTTCTTCGCGGCGCCGCTCGTGGCGCTGGGACGCTTGCAGGTCACTGCCGATTCCGCGCATTCCGCCGGTCTCATGCGCGACGGTGTGGCAAGCGACGCCGGAACGCTGGCTTTCGCGATTCTGGCGATCTATGTCACCGGCGTCGCGATCGTCGTCGCTCGGACGATCGTTGCCTGGCGCCGCCTGCGCCGCGACGTGACGAGCGCAGCGCATGTCGACCGAGAGCTGACTCGGGTCGTGACCGAGGCACTTCCCGCAAGGCGATTTCGTCGCGCGCCGCGCGTGATGGTGTCGCGCACGGCGGCCGTGCCGATGACGTGGGGATGGCTCGCCCCGGTGATCGTGGTGCCGCGCGCGTGGAGCGATCGCTGGACCGGCGCCGAGCGGCGAATGGCGCTGCTGCACGAGTTGGCGCACATCCGGTCCAGTGACTGGGCATTCTATACCGCAGGGCGTGCCGTGTGCGCGCTTCTCTGGTTTCACCCGGGCGTGTGGTGGATCGCGCGAGCGCTGCACGACGATTGCGAGCACGCCTGCGACGATCGTGTGATCGCGTCGGGTATACGGCGGAGCGACTACGCGGAGCTGCTCATGCGCGTCGCCGACCGCGGCGCAGGACCGGCGACGGCGGCGCTCGCGCTTGCTCGACGTCGCGGACTTCGCGGACGCCTCGCGGCCGTGTTGGATGCCGCGCACGATGTTCGCCCGCTGGCTCGCGGGCGCGCGCTCGCCGTCGTACTGGTCACGATCACCGCCGCGGCGCCGATCAGCGTGGTGCAGCTCGCTCCGACGCGCGATGTGCTCACGAGCCTGATGCTGAGCGCGCAATGGGAATCACGGGCCTATGCGGTGCTCGGTTTGGCGGAGCGCGCAGATTCCGTCGCCGTCGCGCGGAGCGCTGCCGAGCTGGATCCCAATCCGCGTGTGCGCGCGTGGGCGCGCTACGCGCTCGACCGCCGCAGTGGGTTGCCGGCGCTCGTTCCTCTGACTCGCGAGCCATAGCGGCTCGCTCCTCGACAATTCCATGACCACACCGGTTCGCCGCAACTTCATGTCGTTCTCATTAGAGAGAAAAACTTATCTATTCATCGGCGCCGCGATCGCTCTCGCGCTCGGGTTCGCCGATCTCGTTCGAGGTGGCATCACGGTCTCGGCGTTGCTGCTTGCCATCGCGTACTGTGTGCTGATTCCACTCGCGATCTGGAGCACGAGCGCATCGTCGCCGGACCCCGGTGCGGATACACCGCCATACGGCGCGGCGGCGATCGTGGGCGTCGTCGTGCTGGCCCTGTATCTGGTGACGATGGCGCCGTCGACCGCGATGTGGGACACGAGCGAGTACATCGCCGCGGCGTACACGTTCGGCCTGCCGCATCCGCCGGGCAATCCGTTCTTCGTCATCATCGGGCGCGTGTTCTCGATTCTGCCGATCGCGGGCAGTGTGGCCGCGCGCGTCAACGTGTTGGCCGCGATCTGCAGCGCGGTGTCCGCGGGCATCTGGTTCTTGATCGCCGAGCGCGTGCTGCGCGGCTGGCTCGACACGCGGTGGTTGCGTCTCGCGGGCGCGACGCTCGCGGCGGTGATCGGCGCAACCGCGTTCACCGTCTGGAACCAGTCGGTGGTGAATGAGAAGGTGTACACGGTCTCGCTGATCGGCATCGCGCTCGTCTCGTGGCTGATGGTGCGCTGGTCGGCCAAGCCAACCGATGCGCGCGCCGACACGCGACTGGTGCTGGCCGCCTATTTGTGCGGACTTGGCTACGCGAATCACATGGCCGGGATGCTGCCCGCGGTCGCCATCGCGGTGGCGGTCGTGGTGCGACGGCCGCTGACGATCGTGCGGTGGCGGCTCATCGCGACGTGTCTCGTCGCGCTCGTCGTGGGACTCACCCCGTTCGCGACGCAGCCGATTCGCGCCGCGTACTTCCCGGCGATGAACGAAGGCGAGCCGACGGGATGCCGCACGAAGATCGAGGTCTCGTGCACCTTCTCCAAAGGCACGTACGACGCGTTCATGTACAACCTCGACCGGCGGCAGTACGGCAAGCCGTCGCTCTCGGACCGGCAGGCGTCGCTCGGTGAGCAGGTCGGCATGTGGTGGCTCTACTTCCGGTGGCAGTGGCTGCGCGACGCCGACGGCGAACACCCGTTCGAGCAATCGCTCCTGGCCGCGACCTTCCTCGTGCTCGGGCTGGTCGGCGCGTGGGTCCATTTCACGAAGGATCGAGAGACGTTCTGGTATTTCGGAACGCTCATGTTCACGATGACGCTCCTGCTCATCTACTACCTCAACTTCAAGCTCGGCGCGTCGCAGGATCCGACGTCGCAAGCCCCGCATGAGGTGCGCGATCGCGACTACTTCTTCCTGTGGAGCTACTCGGCGTGGGGCGTCTGGGCCGCGTTGGGATTGGTGTACGTCTGGGAGGCCTTCGCGACGGCGGTTGCAAGGAGCAGGGAGGGACAGTCGCTCTCCCGAGCGTGGCTCGTCGCGTCGCCGGTCACCGCGCTCGCGATCGTTCCGCTCATTGGGAACTGGTCCGCGGCATCGAGGGCGCATCATCACGCGACCGCGGATCTGGCCGCGGATCTCCTCAACTCGGTCGAGCCCTACGGCGTGCTCGTCACGCGCGGCGACAACGACACGTTTCCGCTCTGGTACGCGCAGGAGGTGGAAGGCATTCGCCGAGACGTCGTCGTGGTGTGCACCTCGCTGCTGGGGACCGACTGGTACGCACGGCAGATCATCCGCCGACCGATCTACGACTACGACGCCGCGAAGGGGCCCGCGATCTATCGCGATATGAAGTGGATCAAGCCGACGACGCCTCCGTTACACATGACGTTCGCCGACGCGGACGCGATTCCGGACGCGTACGACATCCGGCAGCCGGTGCAGTTCAACTCGCACGATCTTCATGCGGTGATCGATCCGCGCGGGCTCGAGTACGGCGCGCTGCTGCGCTCGGACGCGCTCGTGCTCCGCATGATTCAGGATTCGTGGCCCGAGCGGCCGATCTACTTCGCGCGGTCGGATGTCGGATATCCCCGCTCGCTCGGGCTTCAGAACTACGTGTTGACGCAGGGGCTCGCGTCGAAGGTGTTCATCCCGCCGGCACGCGCGCAGGCGGCGAAAGACACCGTGTTCGTCGAAGGGGACGGCTGGCTCGACGTCGCGCGCACGCGCGCGCTGTGGAAAGAATTCCGCGCGCCGAAGTCGATCATCGACGAAGGACACTGGGTGGACCAGCCGTCGGCGAGCATCGCGGGCCTCTACATCCTCGGCGGCATCGAGCTGTCCCAGGCGCTTCGGGCCCACGGAAATGCGACCGAGGGGCGAGATGTGTTCGCGCGCGTTCGAAGCGTCGCGCACGTCGTTCGCCTGGACGGATACGTGAACGGCGCGGAGTCGCTGTTCACCGCGCCGGCCGGCGATTCGGGCGTGGCCGTTCCGCTCGAGGCGGAGCCGCCGAAGGTGCGGAGCAGCGAGCCCCCCAAGGCGAAGCGGTGATGTCGCTTCGGAAAGCCCGCGATGCGCCGGGCCGATCGCGAGCGGCGGCGACCACACGACCGTGGCGGTCGCGACACCGAGCGTTGCGACACCCAGCTGGCGATGCGTCTGCGCGTGCTCCTGTTGGCGCGAGCGATGCAGGAGTTCGTCATCATGCAGCATCATTCGCTCGACTCCGGGCATCGCGCGATGACCACGGACGCCAGTCGGTCGACGCTGGACGCTACCGTCACCGGCGCGGCCAAGACGCCGCCGCGAGTGCCGGCATCGCAGATCCGCGCGTTTACCGGCGCGCTCGATCGTCTGGGCTTCGACACCCGATTGTTGCTGGCCGTCGTCGGGCTTCGGGCGAATGACCTCGACGATCCCGACGCGACGATCTCATGCTCCGTGTTCGAGCGCATCATCTGCGCGGCGACTGAAGAGTGTCGCATGCCAAATCTCGGCGCGCGACTCGCGGCGGTGACGCCGATCGGCGCTTTCCCGCTCCTCGACTATCTCGTCGTCGCGACGGACACGGTCAGCGGCGCGCTCGACCAGCTCGTTCGGTATTTCCACCTCGTTGCCGCGCCGATGACGCTGACCGTCGTTCGCGACGAGCAGTCGGTGCGATTGGTCGTTCATCCTGGCGCCGATCGATTCGCCTCGCAGTACGAGACGGCGCTCGTGGTGCATCATTTGCGCGCCGAGACGAACGAGCGGCTTCGCGTTTCGTGCGTGAGCCTGATCTCCGAACCCGACGACCGCGCGGACCTCGAGCGCAGTTTGGGATGCACGGTGAGCGCGCCCTCGACCTGGAGCGGCGTCGAGTTTCCGATCGAAGACGTCGGTCTGCCGCTGCGCCGCCGCGACTCAGTGTTGCGCTCTGTTCTCGACAGGCACGCGACCGGCCTGACCGTGGAGGCTCACTCGGACGATGACGCAGTGGTCAGGACGATTCGAGCCGAGTTGGCCACACGGATCGGCAAGCCGCTGCCGTCGATCGAGACGCTCGCGCGACAGCTCGCGAAAGCGCCGCGGAGCGTACAGCGACATCTCGCGGCCCATGGACTCTCGTATCAACAGATTCTCGACGACACACGGCGCGAAGGCGCCGAGCGGCTGCTCGCGGACGCGACGCTGTCGGTCGGCGAGATCGGGTATTTACTCGGCTTCTCGGAACCCAGCGCCTTCCATCGCGCCTTCACGCGGTGGCACGACATCACGCCGCAGGAGTATCGCGCACAGCAGCCCCCGAGTCGCCGCTTCTGAGCCGCTGACTGACTAGACGCGACGATAGTAGCGAAGGCCCGACGCGCTGCGCCTGAATCCCGCGGCGACGAATGCGTCGAGATGCTTGCTGCCGCTCGGCGGCTGCCCGTCGATCGTCTCGACAGTCAGATCGCGGCCAACGCGAGCGAGCACGTGCGCGACGAGCGCTTTCACCGCACTCGTCACCCGAGCATCCGCCGTATCCGGCCGAATGGCCACTCGCGCGCCGCGGCGCTCGGCGACGAGCACGACGACGCCTTCGATCGTGACGAGCAGCGAGCCGCGGCTCCGGGGTCGAACGAACGCATCGCGCGCCTCCCGCGTGAGCGGCAGCGTCCACACATTCGCGGGATCGCTCGCCGTCATCACGACCGGTTCGGCGTCCGACGGATCGCCGCTCGCACGCAGCATCTCGACCGCGTCGGGCCGGGCGAACTGCGCGCCTGAGAGTCCCTGCACGAAGTATCCGCGGCGCACTTCGCCTCGAAACTCGAGTCGTTTGAGCTCGCCGTAGATCGGCCGCCACGCGACGGCGGGCTTCTCGCGGCGCCAGATCTCTCTCGACACGATGCCGTAGCGATCGAGCCACTGTCGCGCGATCGACTCCGCGGCCGCCGACTCCTCGCCCTCCGGACCGAGCACGCGCGGTGTTCGGACGAGCGACCAGCGGCCCGGCCAATTGCTCGATTCCGCCGGTCCCGTATCAGGACGCTTCCATTTTGGAAGCCGGCGAAGGTTCGGCCGTCGCTGTACGACGTATCGATTGGCCGACGGCAGGAAGTTCGCGGGAAGCCAGCGTGTGGGATCGGGCTGATTGCGATCTCGCGGCGAAACGATCGGGCGCCACCGGATCACCTGGCGCATGGACTCGACCGTGTCGTTGGTAACGAGGCCGGCGCCCGTGAGCTCACGCAGCGCATCGCGGAGCGACCGCGAGGTGAGGCCCGTCGACGCGACCAGCTCCTCGAGAAACGATGCGCCGTCGCGCTGAAGCGCGTCGAGCGTTTGTCGAGCAGTGTCGCTCAACGTGGGCGCGTTGCCGTCGCCGAGCCACAGGCGGCCGGACCCGCGGCGCACGAACCGCACGAGCGACAGGTTGCTCGGCTCGTCGGCCGCGCCGCCGATCCAGACCAGTTCGCCCGCGGCGATGAGACGCGATAGGGCATCGGGATCATAGTTGTCGATGCGCGCGGGAAAGTACTCGCGCTCCCACTGTTCGGCGGGGCGCGCGAGGCCGTACATCTGTCGAGCGACGGCAATCGTTCCGTCGTCGGCGGCGAGTCGCGCCGACGGCGCGAGATGTTGCCAGCGCTGCATGAAATAGGAGAAGCGCGCGAGCGGCACGGCCTCGATCTGCTTGCGTGCCTGCGCGAGCTCGCGTCGGCGGGCTTGCTCGAGCAGGCGGCGCGAGGCCCAACGCGGCGCAGCGCCGCCGAACGTGCCGCGAACGAGCTTGCCGGAGCGCGTCCACTCGTCGAGTCGCTCGCGAACCCAGGCTTCGTCGAAGGCGTAGCGGGAGAGGATGTCGTCGACGGAGGCCGCACCGTTGAGCGACAGAAAGCGGACCAGCAATTCGCGGCGAGCGGCGTTGCGGGTCAGTGCGACGACGCGAAGGCTCTCTGGGACGACGTCGATGGCGGGGTGGGGTTCGAGATTCGGTCCGGCGTAGACGAACTGCAGATCCCTCGCTGCCCCCGGGATGACGGAGGAGAAAGCGGCGACGTAGCGCGCGTAGGTCTCGGTCAGGATGACGCGGCGCGCAACACCGGTCGTCGTCGGAATGTCGAGCGCGATCGCTCGGCGACGCTCGAGGAGCTCGGTCAACGGATCGCCGCGACGGCCTTCGTCGGAGGACGCGACGCGCTCGGACAACTCGTCGAGCGAGAGATCGCCGGCACGATCGAGCAACGCCGCGAGCTCGTCAGCGGTGCGTGCGCGAGTGCCCGGCGCGGTGCCGCGGCGCCGCGCGAGCATCGACTCGAGTACCGCGAGCGTCGATGCGTCGGCGCCCTCGCCACCCAACAGCTCGTCGAGCAGCGCGCGATCGAGCGACAGCAGTGCGGCACGCTGCTCGGCGCGAGGGGCGTCGTCGGCGTAGAGCCAGTCTTGGACGAAGCCGAATTGCACCGCGGCCGCAAAGGGCGACGGAATGTCCGTCTCGACCGAGCGAATCGCGACACGCTCCGTCGCGATATCGTCGAGCAGGCGCGCGAGCGCGGGCATGTCGAACGCGTCTTGCAACACGTCGCGATAGGTCTCGACGAGAATCGGAAACGACGGGAACTCCCGCACGGCCTGCAGGAGGTCGAGCGCCTTGAGCCGCTGCAGCCAGAGCGGCATGCGCCGTCGAGGCGTTCCGCGCGGCAGCAGGAGCGCGCGCGCGGCGTTCATGCGGAAGCGCGCGCCGAACAGCGACGACGATCCCACTTCGTCGAGCACGCGTCGCTCGGCATCCGCGGCAGTCACGGACCGCAACACCGAGATCGGAAGCCACTCCTCGAGGCTCGGCAAGCGCAGCATGATGCCGTCGTCGGTCGTCTGCACCTGCAGCTCGAAGCTCGGGCCGCCGCGCGCGCCTCTTCCGTGTTCGGCGAGCCATTCGCGCACCTTGTTCGCGAGCGCCATGCCCCACGGCGCGTTCACGCGGCCGCCGTACGGCGCGTGAATCACGAGACGAACCGCGTCCATTTCGTCGCGGAATTGCTCGACGACGAGCACGCGCTCGTCGGGCACCGTTCCCGTCGCCGTGCGCTGCTGATGGATGTAGTCGACCAGCGACCGCGTGGTGGGCTCGTCGGCGTCGTACGAATCTGCGAGGACGCGGAGCTGTTCGTCCGTGCGAACCGCGTCGAGCTCGCGCCGAAGCTCGCCGACGCGCGCCGCCATGTGCGACGATCTCGCCGAGTAGTCGCCGTGCCAGAAGGGCATGCGCGCCGGTGCGCCGGGCGCCGGCGTCACGATCACCCGATCGTGCTCGATCGAGTTGACGCGCCACGTCGACGAGCCGAGCTGAAACACGTCGCCGATGCGCGATTCGTGCACGAACTCTTCGTCGAGCTCACCGAGTCGCGTGCGGTCAGGAAGGTTGACCGTATAGAGGCCGCGATCCGGGATCGTGCCGCCGGAGATGATCGCCGCCATGCGGGCGCCGCGCGCGGGGGTGAGCACGTCCGTGACACGATCCCAACTGATGCGCGCCTCGAGCTCGGCGGCGACGTCGGACGGGTATTTGCCCGATAGCATCGCCAGGACTTCGTCGAACGCGGGGCGCGTGAGCTGATGATACGGGTATGCTCGACGAACGAGGTCGAAGAGACCGGCGCTCGTCCAATCGTCGTCAGCCGCGACGCATGCGACGACGACCTGTGCAAGGACGTCGAGCGCATTCTGCACGACGCGCGTCGGCTCGACGTCACCCGCGAGCATCGCACCGACGACGGCCAGCATCTCCATCGCGTCGTCGCGGAACGTCGGCACGAAGACGCCGCGACTCACGGCGTCGAGCGAGTGGCCGGCGCGTCCCACGCGCTGAAGCCCGTTCGCGACGCGCTTGGGAGACTGGAGCTGCAGCACCAGATCGACGGAGCCGATGTCGATGCCCAGCTCGAGCGCGCTCGTGCTGACGAGCGCGCGAAGGCGGCCGGCTTTGAGCGACTGCTCGAGCGCGAGGCGTCGCTCGCGAGAGAGCGAACCGTGATACGGAAGCGCGAGCTCTTCGCCGGCGAGCGAGTTGAGTCTCGCCGCCATCTTCTCCGCCTGGCCGCGGTTGTTGACGAAGATGAGCGTGGTGCGAGCACTTCGCATGTGCCGGAGCACTTGCGGCGTCACGAACGACCAGATCGTGCCGCCGACATGCGCCAGATCGTCGACCGGCGACTCGATGGTCAGCTCGATCTGCTTGACGAGGCCGCAATCTATGATCGTACAGTTCCGCGCCCCGGCTAAGAAGCGCGCGATCTCCTCGAGCGGTCGCTGCGTCGCCGACAGGCCAATGCGCTGCGGCGAGTGCTCGCACAACTGCTCGAGCCGCTCGAGCGTGAGCGCCAGGTGCGCGCCGCGTTTGGTGCCGGCCATCGCATGGATCTCGTCGACGATCACCGCCCGCACGCCGCTGAACATGCCGCGGCCGCGCGCGGTCGTCAGCATGATGTGCAGCGACTCGGGCGTCGTGATGAGCACGTGCGGCGACTTTCGAAGCATTCGCGCGCGCGCCGACTGCGGCGTGTCGCCGGTGCGAACGGCAACGCGGATGTCCGGGAACGCCTCACCGGCGGCCGTGAAGCGCTCTTTCAGCTCGGCGAGCGGCCGCTCCAGGTTGCGCTGGATATCGTTGTTGAGCGCCTTGAGCGGCGAGATGTAGAGAATCTGAACGGCGTTCGGCAGCGGCTCACGCTGCCCGTCGGCGATGAGCTGATTCAGCTCCCAGAGAAACGCGGTGAGCGTCTTGCCGGTGCCGGTAGGCGCGAGGATGAGCGTGTGCGCGCCACTGGCGATCGCGGGCCATCCCTCGCGCTGCGGCGCGCTGGGCGCGCCGAGCGCTTCACCGAACCAAGTTCGGACGAGGGGATGAAATGGCTCGAGAGGATCCGTCAGGTGATGACGAGCGGTGCGTTCAGTCTGAGTCGAAGCTGGCCACCAGCTGGCAAGCAAGCTTCCCACTTCTCACCGGTCTTGGCAACGACGGCACCCGTCGCGGCGCCCGCTGCTGCACCAATGAGCGTTCCCTTGGTGTTGTGGCCGATGATCTGGCCGAGGATCGCGCCGACGATGGCGCCACCGGCGACTTTCTTCGCGTCGGAACCGCCGCTCGAGACCTTCGTCTTCTCGAGCGTCGACATCGGGATGGCGCCCGCGTCGACCGTGTACGTCTTGTCGTTCACCACGATCGAGCGAACACGGAACGTGATGTTCACGCTGTCGGAGCTCGATCCAGGCGCCGCCGATGCCACCTCGAGCACGACAGTGGAGCCGGCGGGAATCTCTTTGCCGTTCGTGCCGGTGAGCGCCGTGTTCAGCGTCGCAACGAGTTTGTCGCCGGGCTGGCTGGAGCTCGTGCAAACCTTCGAGCCGGCCGTGAGCACAGCGGCGGCACCGGTCGAGATCTCACCCTGAAGCGGCGCCGGTGCGGGCGCCTGAACCGGTGCCATCGGCGCTGGAACGACGACCGGCGGTTGTGGCGCCGGCGTCTGTGCGACAGCCTTCGGCGGCTGCGGTCTGGGCCGCGGCGCCACCTTCTTACGAACCGGAGCCGGTGTCTCGCGTTTCGGAGAGGGCGCCGCCTTGACCGGTGCCGGGGCCACCGCGGTGTCCTGGAACGTTGGCGCTTGACCGGTCTGCGCTCCGGCGAGCGCCAAGTCGCGTGCGAGCGAGGAATCCGGCTGCGCCGCTTGTTTGGCTTTGTCGCCGCACGCTATGGTAAGCAACGCGAGGCCAAGGCACAGCTTCGCGATCGGGGTCTTCATGGGCGCTCCCAAAGAAATCGTTCGTCTGTTAGACGAATCATACTACCCGCTGGTTAGGGCAGGGTTTCGACCAGCGGCGATCAGGGCGCCCCGGCGCCGGTCAGCTCGCTCAGGCTCGAGTCGGGAACGGCCAGCGGAAGGTAGACCGAGAATTTGCTGCCTTCGCCGTAGGTGCTCTGCACCGTGACCGATCCGCCGAGGCGCTCCAACAGTTTCCGCGTGATGCTGAGGCCGAGCCCGGTGCCACCGAACTCTCGTGTGCGGGACTGATCCACCTGACGGAAATCGTCCCAGATCGCCTGGAGATCCGACGCGCGAATGCCGATGCCCGTGTCGATCACATCCATGCGGATGCCGCCCGGCGCGCACCGCACTTCGACCGACACCTGCCCGCGATTGGTGAACTTCACCGCGTTCGACAACAGGTTCAGCAGAATCTGCTTCACCTTGGTGCGGTCGGTGTACAGCGCCGGACAGTCGGGTGCGATGTCGACGACATACTCGAGCTGTTTCTTGCGCACCATCGGCTCGATTTGCTGCGACACCTCGAAGAGCACGTCCTCGAGCGGGACGTCCTCGAGGTGCATCGGCATCTTCCCGGCTTCAATCTTCGCCAGGTCGAGAATGTCGTTGATCAGCGCGAGCAGATGTTCCGCCGCGGCACGCCCGCGGGTGAGCGCGTCGTGCTGCCGGGTGTTCACGTCACCGAGCACTCCGTCGAGCAGGAGCGCCGTGTACCCGATCAGCGCGTTGATCGGGGTCCGCAGCTCGTGCGACATGCTCGCAAGGAACTCCGACTTGAGCTTGGTCGCGCGCTCGACCTCGAGCGACTGCCACTGGAGCCGCGCGTTCTGTTCGGCGAGGTCGGCCGTGGCCTCGCGAATGCGCTGTTCGAGCTCGCTGTTCAGACGCTTCAACGCGTCGTAGAGCCGTTCGTTCTCGACCTGCTTGGTGAGATCGTGAAGCACGGAAACGATCGCGATGGGCTCGCGGCGCTCGTTCCGGACCTTGCCCGACACGACCTCGACGGGAAGCTCGACGCCGCTCTGCGGATCCGCGAGCGACATTCGCCCGCGCCGGGAATCGTCGTCGAGCAGCGCGAACTCCGAGATGAAGGACGTGAACTTCGTGTCGTTCCCGCGAACGGTCGCGATCTCGCGGCGCGATCGCGCATCGCCGTCGCCGATCTGGAAGAGATGCTCCGCGTGCTCGTTCATCAGAATGATGTTCGAGCGCGAATCCGTGACGAGAATCGGATCGGCGACGTTCTCCAGCACCAGATCGAGCCGGTCGCGCTCGCCGCGCACGGTGACCTCGGCCTGCCGTACGCGCTGGATCTGTCGCTCCAATTCATTCGCGGCTCCGCGCAGGTCGGTGACATCGCGGAGCACGGAGAGCACGGCGTCCTCGGGACCGACTCGTTCGCCCAGCGGGTGCGTGAGCACTTCGAAGAGGAGGTCGTTGCCTTCGTCGGGATCGACGAGATTGAGCTCGCGCGGTCCGGCCTGGTGAACGCCGGCCATCACGGCCTTCGACAGAAACGACGTGAACAGGAGGTTGTTCAGCTCGAGCGCGCGGCGGCGGCCCGGAGAGTCGCCGTCGCGCCCTCGAAGCAGGCGCGCCGCGCGCTCGTTGTGCGCGATGATCGCATTCGCCGCGTTCGTGATCACGACCGGGTCGGGGAGGGAGTCGACCATCAGCGTGAGACGCTCGCGTTCGCCGATCAAGAGAGATTCGCGACCGCGGACTTCGGCGAGCGCGGCGAGCTTGGCGAGGATCGGCCCGGTGAGCGCGGCGACGCGGCGCGTCAAGTCGATGGATTCGTCGTTCGGTTGCTCGAGCACGACGCTGGCAAACGGAACGGCCCCGACGCGAACTTCCGCTGGAAGCAGCGAGACGCGTCGTGCCAACGCGAGCTCGACGGCTCGAAACCGCGGCATCGGCTCTGGCGCGCCCCGAAACCCGGGCTGCGGCATGGGCAGCACGAGCCAGGAATCGAATGCCGAGAGTGCGAGCGGGCCGAGCGGCCCGCGGCCTTGAACGGGGGACAGGGACAGTGTGCCGAGCATGAGCGGGCTCGACAAATCCGTCGAGGATACACTGACGTCAGGTCGCTCGGTGTCGATGCCGAGCGCCACGACGGGGGTGAGATTTTCCAGCGACGATTCGAGCCGGAACAGGCACGCCTTGGACGCGCCACTGAGCTCGGCAAGCTCGGCCAGAAGAAACGAAGCCGCAGCTGGAAAATCTGGAGCCTCCGCCAGAGCGGAGAGGAGACCGGCGATGTCGCGGTCTCCGTTTCCTTTCATCCTATGTCAGTCCTGCGCGACTAGGCATTTCGTTGCTCCAATTGTCGGCGCAGCTCGGCGTTTTCGCGCTGCATTCGCTCGAGCTCGTCGCCGGCGCCCAGCTCGCGCGGTCGGGAGACCGGCGACGTGATCCCGACGGCTTCCGAGTACTTCAGATACGTATCGATCGAGGCCACGACGATTCGCGCTTCCACCGTGACCAGGTCGATGCCCACCAGCGACACCCGCACCCATGCGTCGATGACGATTCCCTTATCGAGTACGCGATCGAGTACGTCGATGAGGGAACTGCCGCTGGGTGTGCGTTCGACAGCCATGTTGTTTCATCCTCGAAACGAAGGTTCAGAGCAACAGGGAGTGCGATCGGTGCCTATTTGCGCGACGATTTCGGCGCCGCGGCCGGCGGCGCCGTCCCGCTTGCCAACCGCGCCAACTGCTGTTCGATGCGGGCGAGGCGGGCTTCCACATCCGACGCCGGCAGCCCGGGCGTGGCGTTCATCGTGAGGTGCGGGTCGCTTCGCCACCAGTTCAGCCCGATCTGCTCCGCTTTGTCGATGGAGCAGACGAGGAGGCGCACCTGGATGGTGAGCAGCTCCACGTTGGCCAGGTTGATCTTGATATCCCCGGCGATGACGAGGCCCTTGTCCAGCACGCGGTCGAGGATGTCGACCAGGCCATGCGTCCGCGACGGATTGACGAGCTCGGGCATGTATGAGTGTTCTTGGAGTGACGGCACCGCCAAAGCCGCCAGTCAGCGAAGTCGCCCAAGCGGGCCGAGATCGATGTTCAGGTCCTCGTCGGTCAAACCGAAGGTTCGCTTCAACTCGTCCATCCTGGTGTTCAACTTCAACAGCGCGAGGCCGAGTCGCTCGATCTCCGCGTCGTTGAGTGTTCCGCCATCCATGCGGCGTACCGCTTGGTGTTCCAACACTTCGCGCAGCAGTTCTATCACCGTCAGTACGAGTCGCGCAAGTCCTTGCTCGACTCGTTCGGGGTCAGCGTTGATGCGGTCGGGAAGCGCTCGTGCGATCAGCGTGCAGCGCCGCCGTGGTCGGGTCGACCGGCGTGTCGGCGGCGTCAATTGGCGCCCGCTTCAGGATCTGTCACCGATCAGTCCGCCAGATTCATGCCGTGGCGACCGCCTGCGTCCGTCAGCGCGGAAAAGCTGTACGGCGCGCGCGGACCGATGAGCAAGAAACCGGAGCTCGCCGCCCGCCTCCACCGCGGTCGACCGCCGCCTTGTAGGCCGCGACGTCGTCGCGGGCCACGAGGTGCGAGATCGTCCGCAAGCGGCAGAGGCGACGACCTGCTCGAGCACCGTCGCCCGACGGACGAGCGTCCCCGCGGCGCGGATTGAGGTCGCCGCGAGCCCGTCGATCGCCGACTTCACCGCGCCCGTCACCATTTCGCGCCGCCGCAGCGAATCGAGATATCGGCGGCCCGGGGCCTTCGGCCTCCGCGTCGAACATCTCGGGCAAGCACCGGCTCGAGATCGCGGATCATGCGGCGCGTGGACGGCGTGATGATCAGCGTCATCTCGATCGACCCTTGAACGTCCGCGAGCACCGACTCGACCGACGCCGCGCGATTTCGCAGCGCCTCGCGACAGGCGTCGTCGCTGTCGAAGCGCTGGCCGAAACGCGCGGGCACGGGCGTCGTGCCGGTGTCGAGCGCTGCCTCGACGACGGCGTCGTGATCGCGGACGCCATCCACGATACGGGCACCGAGCGGGTGACGTCGCTCACCCACGCGACGAGCCCGTCGACCGCGAATGTGCGAACGCGCTCGCCGGCGAGACCGCTCAGACCCGGCGGAAGCGCCGCGCGCATCCCGTGCGGCAGAACACAATACAGATGAGTCGTCACGAAGCGTCGGGCGATCGGGCAGTCGGTGAGCTCGCGCATCGACCGCTCGATGCCGCTGCGCATCGAGGTCTCGATCGACGAAAGAAGCAAACGAAGGTCGAGCACGAGCAGATCGATGTCGGCCACGGAGATGGTCACCGTTCCAGAGATCACTACCCCTTTGTCCAGCACGTGGTTCAACAAGATCGCCGAGCACGAGCTGTTCAGTGTCGATCTCATCGTCGTCATTCGTCACGGTTCGCCTCGCTGGCGAAATGATACGGCGGCCATGGCCCCGTGAAATCGAACCGCAAGCCGCTGGTCGCCATGCCGCTCCACGAACGTCGTGAGCGTTTTCTGAAATCGCTGTCAACGAATCCGGCGCGACGAAGAACGCGGCGTTCAGCACGAGCACGCCGCGCGCGGCGCCGTCCGCTTCCGGCGAGTCGGGGAATAGGCGACCGAACGTGCGCGAGCGCGCACGGCGCGAGTTCGCCTCGACGATCTCGTCGACGAGCCGCTGCGTCACCGCTTCGCAGCTCCGCTTTTTTTTCCGCGTCCAGCTTGCGCTCCAGCAGATAGCGTTGGCCCGGGCGACGCGGCCGCGCTGCGCGGCGATCTCGCCGAGGCGCGGGCTGAATGACGGCATGACGTCGAGCAGCTCGCGGTCGACGCGATAGACGCGAAGCGCGTACTCGCGCCCACGCGCGAGGCGATCGAGCGTCGATCGAGAGCTTCGCCGGAACGTCGCGCAGCATCGCTGCACCGCGCCCTCGCCGCTGAACAACGAGAACATCGGCAGCGGCACGACGGCGCCGTTGTCGCTTGCCCACGTGAGCACTCGGTCGTGCGCGACGGCGCGCGGGCTCACCCACTCGACTTCGCCGCTCGTCGCCTCCAACGTCGCGGGTGCGTAGCGATCGCCGTCGAGCACCGAGACCAGCGCCGCCGGACCGCCGTCGTCCGAACGTTGAACGCGCACTTCGGCGTCATCAGCCCGGTCGGTGCGGCCGCCGGCGAGAGAGTCGCCGGCACCACGCCGTACACGTACCACACCGGACTGGTTGTCGAGGACGCCATTAGACGACCATCAGGAATTCAGAGCCAACATTCGCCAGGATCCGACCATCCACGCAACGCGGGGACGCCGATCGGCGGCGGTTCTACCTCGTCGGCGCAAAACTGGCGCGCGGCACCGGCGACAGGAAGAGGGGTCGGTGGCCGCACGACGCGATTCCAAACGATTGCGCCCACATCGATCCCGCGATCGAGCACGGCACGCGTCAGCCGCTCCGCCTCGGCGCGCACGACGGGCTCGTCGAGCGTCGTGACCACGACGCCGCAGCGCGCGCGGTCGCGCAAGCAGCGCATCGAGCTCACGCGTCCGCTTCGCGAAGTCGAGCAGGTCGCGCGCGGTGTCGCCGAGTCCTATCGACGTCGCGGTACTTGAGCATCAGCCGCATGAGCCGATGCGACCAGTCGAGCGCGATCGCCGGCATGTCGAGCAGCCGTAGCAGATGGCCCGTCGGCGCGGGATCGACCACGACGCTCGCGTGCTTGCGCTCGGCGAACGCGTCGCCGAGCGCGGAGAGCGCGAACACCTCGTCGACGCCGGGAGGCGCGAGCGAGAGCAGCTCTCGCAGAATGGCGCGGTCGTGGGCGACGTCGACGCCGCGGCTGACGAGCGAATCGAACAGAGCATCGATGCGGGACTGATATTCGTCGCGCAGTCGCGCGAACGCCGCGGCTGCATCCATCTGGCGAGCAAAGAGGCCGGGCACGTCCGCGACCGCGCACTCGTCATCGTCGATGGCCGGTTCGCCGAGCGTGTCGGCGAGGGACGGCGCGGGATCGGTGGACACGAGCAGCACCGGTGCCCGGCCGTGGTCCGCCGCCGCAATCGCGAGCGCGCTCGCGACGGTGCTCTTTCCGACGCCGCCTTTTCCGGCGACGATCGTGAGCGGCCGAAGCAGCGGTGTAAGGTCCGTAACAGAAACGGCCGGCCGCGAGGGGTTTCGTCGCGCGCTTGGACCGGCGGCGCCTCTGACGTCTCGAAGCCGTTCAACGGCCGCGAGCGTTTCGACGAGACCGACCGGCGGATGCGTGGCTCGAGGGATGACGTAGTGGGGAACTGCAGATCCCTCGCGCAGCCTCTCGGGATGACCGTTTGCGTTTACGATCACGGCGGCGACGCGCACGTGCAGCTCACGCAGACGGTCGAGCAGTCGCTGCGTCTCGGCCGCGACGACAGGCTCGTCACGCGTGACGACGACAGCCGCGAGGCGGTCGCCGTCCGTGAGCGTCGCGCGCAGCGCGTCGACGCGCCGTCGCATGTCGTCGAGAAACGCGTCCGCGCGGTCGGAGCGATACCGATGTGTGAGCGCGCGCACCATGAAGCGATGCTTGCGCTGCATCAGGTCGAGCATCGCGAGGAGCGCGCGAAACGTGTCGGGCAGCTCGAGCAGGCGGAGTGTGTGTCCGGTCGGCGCGGTGTCGACGACGATGCGCGCGTAGACGGTCGCCGGCTCTGCGAGATGATCGGCGAGCGCGAGCAGCGCGAAGATCTCGTCGCTTCCGGGCAACGCGGCGTCGACCAGGCCGTCGACGTCGTCGCGATCGAGATACGTGCCGCGGTCGACGATGTCGGCGATGGTGTCGCGCCACTGCGCGAGGAAATCGCGGCGCAGCTCCGACGCCGACAACTGGCGCGCGAACAGGCCGCCGGATCCTTCGATCGGTGTCGCGACAGTGCCGACCGGCGCGGCCAGCACGCTCGCGAGCGCGGCGGCCGGATCGGTCGAGACGAGCAAGGCTCGGTCGCCTCGACGTGCGAACGCCGCCGCGATCGCGGCGGCGCACGTCGTCTTGCCGACGCCGCCTTTGCCGACGACGAGCGTGGTGCGCGGAAGCCGATCGAGCAGCGCGCCGAGGGCGCTCACTCCTCGCGGTCGCGCGCGACGCGAACCGGTCCGCCGGTCGTGCCTTTGCCGAGTCGCTCGCGCCACGCGCGCACGTCGCGCAGCCGCACCATCAGCGCGGCTTCGCGCTCGACGTACTCGGCGTCCGTGATGTCGCCGAGCTCGAGCTGCATTTGCAGCTCCATCAACTCCTGCTTTACGGGCGTGTCGTCGGTGAGCTCCTCCTCGACGACCGCTTGCACTTTGCCGAGCGACCACCGAATGCCCGCGACGGGCCCGGCGACCGGGAAGAAGAGCAGTTTGGTGAGCAGCCCCATGCGACCTCGGTCGCCGTTGCGACAGGCTAACAGGCTATGCGAACGCGCGATGGCGTGACACCGCGGGCCACAGCTCCGTCTGCGGCAGCTCACCGTCGAGCTGTTGCCGGACTCGCCCCGCGATCTCTTCGATCGTTCCTGGATCAGCCATGAGATCGTACGTGCGGACGTCGAGCGCAAGCACCGGACAATGCCGGAACTGGCCGATCCACCGTTCGTATCGCTCGTGGAGCGCGCGCCAGTAGTCGACGGGCGTTTCGCGCTCCTTCGGACGTCCGCGTGTCGCGATGCGATCGACGATCGTGTCCAGCGGACCGTGGAGATAGAGCAGGAGTCGCGGCGGCCGCGCGGCGGGCGAGTGCAGCAGCTCCGCATAGAGGCGGCGATAGAGCGTCCATTCCTCGGACGTCATCAATCCCTGCTCGAACAGGCCCCGCGCGAAGATCTCCGCGTCCTCGTACCACGTGCGGTCGAGAATCCAGCTGCCGCCCAGGCCGCGCATACGCCGCATGCTCGCGAAGCGCGTCGCGAGAAAGTGGAGCTGCAGATGCATCGCGTAGGCGCGCATCTCATCCGGCCCGCCGTAGAAGCTTTCGAGCCAGGGGTTGTCGGCATCGACGCTTTCGAGTGCGATCTGGAGACCGAACCGCGCGGCCAGCGAGTGCGCGAGTGTCGTTTTTCCGGTCCCCACCATTCCCGCGACGCCGATCAACATGGGCCTGAACCTACGACAGCGAGTCGCGGAGCGAAACGGTTATTCGCCGAGTGAGAAAAAAACGGGGAAGCAGATCCTTCGCGCAGCCTGCCCTCGAGGAGCGAAGCGACGAAGGGCTCAGGATGACGCGTTGGCGCGCGTGATCCACGCCACAGTCACGCCACTGTCACCGTGCCGGCTGCCTGATTGAGCGTCGCGGTGAGCTTGTCGAGCGGCGAGATCGGCGGGCTCGCGATGTTCGGACCGTGAACGACCGAACCGTCGTTCGAAAAAACCGAGCCGTGGCACGGGCACTCGAACCGGTTATTGCGGATGTCCGTGATGCAGCCCTGATGCGTGCACACGCGCGAGAAGCCCTGGAACGTCGTTGCGCTCGTGCGAATGAGCGCGCGGTCGCCCGAGATCGCGACCAACGTCCCGACCTGCGCGAGCGGTGGAAAATCGGCGATGCTGATCGTCAGTCCCTGACCGAGCTTGACGGCCGACGGGCCGATTTGACCGTCGCCACAGCCGTCGAGGACGACCAGCGCTGCGGCGGCAAGCGCGGACTTCGCGAGAAAATCGCGCCGGGTGACGCAGTTCTCACATGACATTGTCGAAGGTGCGGAAAAAGGTTGGCTCAAACGGTGACGAACGCGGTCTTCCACGCGGCTTCGTCTTCGTCTTCCTGAAAGAGCTTGTCGAGATTCGCGATCACGTTGTTGCCGTCTTTGCGCACCGCCAACCGGTCGAGCCCGCGCGTCGCGCGCCCGGAGTCCTTGATGTAGATGCCGTCGGGCGTGAACCGCGAATGGTGTTTCGGGCACTCGAACTGCTTGTCGCCGTCGGACCACTTGAGGGTGGTGTTCTGGTGCGGACACGCGAGCGAATAGACGTAGACCTTGCCTTGCCAGCGCGCGAGGATCGCGTCGTTGGCCTTGTCGATCTGCACGCCGTCGGCGGCGGGGATCGGATAGGTCTTGTCCTCGCGTCCTCCGCGGAGCGGCGAGATGAGCTGGACCGGCGCCGCGGCGGCGATGGCGGGCGCGACGCCCAGGGCGATCAACGCGCCGGCGGCAGCGAGCGCCGCGTCGCGGAGAAAGTCACGCCGTGCGAGCAACGAGCACGAGCGGCACGAATCGGGGACGGGAGACCGCAACGGTTGGTATATGTCGGACATCGTGAAGCGTCGAGAAGAAGCGTCAGGAAAAGTTTGCGAGCGCCACGCCGAGCGCGGCGACGACGAACCACAGCGATAAGCTTGTAACTGCAATGCGATGCAGGCGGTTCCATTGCGCGGAGTCTTCCGCGGCGCCGTGGCGCAGCGCCGACTCCGCGCGGGTCATCCGATAGCCGTTGACGAGAAGCACCGCGACGAGGGCCATCTTCACCCAATAGATCCACGAGCCGAGGAACGTGTCGACGTCAGCCGCGAGCAGGGCGAGGCCACTCACCACCACCGCCGCCAACCCGCTGAGGACCCAGCGGTGCACGTCGGCGAGATCGCGCAGGTGCCCGGAGCGCTCGTGCGCCGCGAGCCGCAGCGCGCGGAGCGTGCCGCGATCGGCGGCGATCGCCAGCCCGCCGCCCATCAGCAACCCACCGATGTGGACGAACTGAACCAGGGTCGTCGTGGTCTTCGAATGACTGTAGAAATCGGCCCACGGCTTGAACAGTTGAACGAGAGCTTCCGGAGCACTCATGGTCGTCATCGGTTCCAGATCTTCATCATGACTTCACTCGCGACCGACACGCCGATCGACGCCAGTGCGATCTGGTGGTGAAGCCGGCGTTTGTCCTCGCTGTTCTCGGCCTGGTTCGCGAGCTTGGCGCCGGCGTAGGTAAAGGCGAAGTCGGTGCCGATCATCGTGAGCGCATGAACGGTCCGCAGCACGCGGCCCTGCTCCACGGAGCGCGAATCCCACCAGTTCCACGCGCCGGTCACCGTGTTGACGGTGAACATGGCGGCGAGCGTGGTGGCGCCCACGCGATGCATCGTCTTGGCCCACGTCGGCGCGCTGGCGCCTTTGGTGTACAGTTGATCGCCGGCCGCGTACTGCAACCCGAAGACGGGAAGGGTGGAGTACGCTACGTACCGATGAATCGTGAGCCGGCGCGAATACCACTCGCTGACGTCGACGCTCCGGCGCCGGCGCCGCGGGATCGTGTCGTCATCCGCGGACCGGGCCGTGACGACCGTCGAACCGCCGGGCAACGGGCGTGACGAAACTTTGAACAGTGTGTCTACCACAGGAGCCCGGAGCAGGGCGGTATCGGGGCCGGCGGGCAGCGCCGCGCCGCCCAGGAACAACGTCAGGACTCCGAGCACAATCATGTAGGGTCCAAGAGCAGATGTAAGCGTACAAACTGGGCCATTGCGGAGGTTGGGGCCACCTGTGAGGGCGTACCCGATGGATCCACTTCCAGTAACCCAAGACACCCGTCAAGTCGTTCCCACCGACGAATGAGCTCCATTTACGTCGCGCGCCAGCCGATCTTCGAGCTTGGCCGCGGGCTGTACGGGTACGAGCTCCTCTACCGGCGGGGCGCGGACGCCGACCGCGCCGACGGCGACTCTCATTTCATGAGCGCCGATGTGATCGTGAGCGCCCTGCTCGGCATCGGTTTGCATACGATCGCCGGCACCGGCGTGGCCTTCGTCAATTTTTCGCGCGGCCAACTGCTCAATGAAAGCTGGGAGCTGTTCGAGCGGAAGTCCGTCGTGATCGAGCTGCTCGAGAACGTGGAATGCGACGCTGAGACGATCGCCGCGTGCACCAAGATGGTCCAGTCGGGCTACACGCTCGCGCTGGACGACTATGTGTACAGTGAACAATCGCGGCCGCTGCTCGACCTGGCGTCGGTCGTGAAGATCGACATCCTCAATCGGACGCGCGAAGATCTCGAGCGCGTCGCGGTGCAGCTCCGCCCAACCGGCGCCCGTCTGCTCGCGGAACGGGTCGAGACGGCCGCCGTGCGCGACATGTGCGTGGAGCTCGGGTACGAGCTCTTTCAGGGCTATCTGTTCAGCCGGCCCGAAACGCTCAGCAAAACGGACGTCTCGGCCGGACAGCTCGCGATCATGCGCTTGCTGAATCTCATTCGCGATGCCGGCGCGAGCGATCGGTCGCTCGAGTCGGCGTTTCAAACCGACCTCGCGCTCACCTACAAGCTGCTGCGCATCGTGAACGCCGCGGCGATCGGCGGACGCGGCATTACGTCGATCCCGCACGCGATGCGGCTCATCGGGCGCGATGCGTTGCATCGCTGGCTGACGGTGCTGCTCGTCGCGTCCGTGGGGCGGCGCGGCGGCGTGAATCGCGAGCTCGCGCTCACGGCGCTCACCCGCGCGAAGATGTGCGAGCAGCTCGGCATGCGATCGATCCGCCGTGCCGACGGCGGGTCCGCCTTCATCGTCGGCTTGCTCTCGCTGCTCGATGTGCTCCTCGAGATGCCGATGGACGCGATTCTCGCGAAGCTCGAGCTGAGCAAGGACGTCTGCGATGCGCTGCTGACCCGCGAAGGACCATTTGCCACGTCGCTCCGCTTGGTGGAAGCGTACGAGCACGCGGACTGGGATGTGGCGCAGATGCTGGCGGACGACGCGGGGGTCGCGCCGGACACGCTGCCGGCGATTTACGTCGAGTCGCTGCAGTGGGCGACGCAGTGCATCAACGGCGACGCGCTAGATACCCGAAGTCCCCGAGGTAGTTTGCGCCGCGGTCCCAGAAGTCCCCGGCGTTCCCGGTGACGCCGTCGTAGAATCTCCGGGATTCGACGTGAACGGCAGGAAGATCGTGATCCGCCGGTTGCGCGGATCGAGCGGGTTGTCCGGATTGCGCAACTCGCGATCGGCGAGCCCGCGCACTTCGACGATCCGCGCGCTGCTCAGCCCCGCGCCCTCGAGCACGCGTCGCGCCGCGTTCGCGCGGTCGGTCGACAGCTCCCAGTTCGAGTAGAGGCCCGCGTACTGCGCGGCGTCGGTGTGTCCTTCGATCACGAGCGGATTACGCAACGGCGCGAGCTCCTGCGACACGATCTCGAGCGTTCGCTTCATCGTCGGCGTCATGGCCGCGGACGCCATCGCAAAGAACTCGTGCCCATTCGATCCCTCGGCCAGCTCGATACGCAGTCCGGTCTCCGTCTCGATGATCTCGATGCGGTCGCCGATCGATCCGAGTCCGGCCTCCCGCAGCCGCGCCTTGATTCGGCCGCCCGTCGTCTTCAGCTGATCCTCTTCGGATTGTCGGCTGATGAGCTTCAGCGGCGTCGTCTGCGCCTGGGCCGGCGAGCTCCCCGACGAGAGCGGAGATTTTCCAGCCGAGTAGCCCTTCTTGAATCCCACCGGGTTCGAGAAGTAGCCCTCGATGGAGTTTCTGAGCTGCTGGTCCATGCCGAGGATCCACATGACCATGAAGAACGCCATCATCGCGGTCACGAAGTCGGCATACGCGACCTTCCACGCGCCGCCGTGGTGGCCGGCGTGTGCGTGTCCCTTCTTCCTGACGATGACGATCGGGCGCCCGCCCTTCACTACGCCGCCTTGCGCGTCAGCGCCTCGAGCTCGCTGAAGGTGGGACGTTCGACCGGCTCGATGTTGCGCCGCGCGAACTCGACGCACGTCATCGGCGAGTCGCCGCGCGCGAACGACAACAGCGCGGTGCGAATGCAGCTCATGTAATCGTGCTCGGCGCGCAGCCGCGCCTCGAGCGCGTTCGACAGCGGGTTCACCAGGCCATACGACAACAGAATGCCGAGGAAGGTCCCGACGAGCGCCGCGGCAACCTTCTCACCGATCTCCGATGCGGTGCCGCCGATCGAACCCATCGTGATGACCACGCCGAGCACCGCCGCGACGATGCCGAATCCGGGGAGCGCGTCGCCGATCTTGGCCATGGCGGCCGGCACGGCGCGCGCCTCTTCGGCCTGACGCTCGAGATCCAGATCGAGAATCTCGGCGAGATGATGATCTTCCACCGCGCCGGTCAAGAGCACCTTGAGCGTGTCGCAGAGGAAGGAGAGGGCGTGATGATGGTTCGAGAAGAACGGAAACTTCTTGAAGATCTCGCTGTTGTGCGGGTCCTCGATGTGCGACTCGAGGCCGACGAGTCCGTCCTTGCGAGCCTTCTGAAACACGTCGTAGAGTACCTTGAGCAGCTCCGCGTACGCCTTCTCGCTGTACGGATTAGGTTTGAGCAGTCCGAGCACGCCCTTGAAGCTCCCCTGCACGACGCTCAACGGGTTGCTGATCAGAAACGCCCCGAGCGCGGACCCACCAATGATGATGAACTCGGACCACTGAAGCAGCACGCCGATCTGGCCGTGATGCATCGTGTATCCGAACAGGATGCTCCCAAAGACGACAACGAGTCCGACGATGACGAACACTAGAGTCTCGGCAGGGGCTGCGGGTGCGACGGGCGTGCCCAATCCCCCGGAGTGCAGCCCGGTGGGTATCGAAGAGTGGGCCGAGCTGGTGGATCAGGCTCTCCATGGCCTTCATCACGCGCTCAATAACCGTATCGGCTCACTTTCCGCATTAGTTGAGCTTTATCACTTGGGGGACCTCCCATCGGACGGTTCCAGCTTCGAAACGCTGGCCGCGGACATTAAACGGCTGGAGGACTGCAGCCGGATGGTCCGTCTACTGCCCCAGGACCGCGTTTCCGGCGAGGAGGCCCTCATCCTGGACGACGTCTTCGCGGACGTCTTCGCCATCCATCGATACCTGCACGACTTGCGCGAGCTCTCCGTGACGATCGTACCAACTCGTTACGTGGAGCCGGTGCGGGCGGAACGGTGGGCCCTCGTCCGCGTCCTCACGATGCTCCTTCGAGACGCCAAGCGGGTCGCGAAGGACGCCAGCACCAACGTCCGAGTCGTGACGGAGTCGGACGAGCAGTGGGTTCGGATGGAGTTTCGAGTCGGCTCGCCGCCGGTGATCGACGTGCCGGTGTCGGGCGGCGGGCGCTACGCCGAGGCGCTGGCGGAGTCGTTCGGTGCAACGGTCGAGCGCAAGCCGGGCGTGGTCGCGCTCAAGATGCCGACGCTCAAGGCTCGTCGCGCCGCGGACCGCCGATGAGACAAGATATATAGAAATAGAATTTTAGAAACACAAAATTGAGAGACTTTCTCGGCGTCGATTCTGGCTACCGGAGCGGGCCACGGGTCAACACGCCATCGCTGTTTGGAGGAGAAGCCTTCGATGCCCACAATCGTTAAAATTCGATTGCCAACATTCGTACAAAACTCGCTAGTCGCTCGGCTTCGGCTCTTGTGAGATCATATGGAACATTCGAGAGAGTGACTACAAGGCCAGGCCGAACCGGGATGGCGGAATGATAGGTGCCCGGTCGAGTCTGAGTGTTGTCGTGATCAGCGACGTTGTCTGCTGGCTGAGTACTGAGATCCTTTTCTTTGTCCTTCCTGCGTGGACTCGTCGTCGATCGCGTCTTCACGGTGAAGTTCGCGGGATCATGTCGCCATTCCAGGAACAGGTCGACCGCTTTATGGACGCGACGAGCATATTCCTTAAGGGAAGAAGGACTGAAATCTTTAGCGCGCTTGTTGTTGAATCGTTTGATAACTGATTCGAGATCCTGCTGACTCAGGTCGTGCTTTTCCTGGTCGCTCAGGACGCCGAGGACGTTGCGTGTGGATACCGCTAGAGCCTGGGCTGTGGCGACTGGCATCAAGCCTCGATCGCCGGCGTGATCCAAGAAGTCCAGCAGATCGTCCAAAGAATACGCGTCTGGCATTGGTATATTCCTACGTTATATTGACCGTTAATCGTCAATATAACGTCTGAGTATGACTGCATCAATTACCCGCTATCCAAGGTCTCTACACCGCGCCCTTTCAGAGGACCTGAGCCTCTATCCAGTGGTCGCGGTTATGGGTGCTCGACAGGTCGGGAAAAGCACCCTCTGCGAAGAGATATCGGCAGAGCTCGGTTTTGTCCGCCGAACACTTGATGATCGAGATGTCAGGCAGGCGGCGAGCGACGACCCCGAGGGTTTCCTGGCTGATTTGGGGGACCGCGGGGCGTTTATCGATGAAGTCCAGCGCGTTCCGGATCTAATGCTCGCCATTAAGGCCGTTGTCGATCGCGAGCAGCGAAACGGTCGCTATCTCCTTAGCGGCTCCAATCAAACAACTGTCCGGGGGGCAGTAGGTGACTCGCTGCTAGGACGCGCCACTTATCGAACTCTACGACCCCTGACCCTGAGCGAGTTACGCTTTGATGAACAGCATCCCGGCTGGAGTTTTCTGTTCGAACCAAGTGAACAAAAGCTTCTTGACGAGCTTGCTAGGCGGGCCGACTCAAGCGGTGAGCTCGACTGGCGAGAAGTTGTTCAGACCGGCGGTTTCCCAAGAGCGGTTGCCGCGCCACGAGACCAAAGGCTGCGGATGCTAGACGACTACGTAGAGATTTTTTCGACAAGAGATGCCCGAGAGCTCATCGCGGTTGACTCTGTCGCCAGGCTTGAAGCATTTGTCCGGCTTACATCAGCTTGGACGGGTCAAGAGTTGAACGTATCGGGTCTCGCAAATGATCTGGGAATAGCGGTCAGCACGGTCCGTCGATGGCTGGAAGTTCTACAGCGCAGCTACCTCATCGAACTCATACCCGCCTATTCTCGAAACGCGAGCCAACGGGTCATCAGAGCGCCAAAAATCTACGTCATAGATCCTGCGCTGGCCTTGGCGGCGGCGCGAGAGACCGAGCCGACCGGTTTTCATCTGGAAACGTTGCTCGCCAACGATTTGCTTGTTTGGAGAGATGCTGGCGCTACGCGCGACCTACACCACTGGAGACTGAGCTCAGGACAAGAAGTAGACTTTGTTCTCGAAGAGGGCGCACAGTTACTGCCGGTTGAGGTAAAGTCCAGTGGCTCGATGAACGCCGGCGAAGCTCGACATCTGCGGACCTTTCGCGAGCGGCACGCGAATGTGCCGCGTGGCTTGCTGATTAGCTGCGATCCGGAGGTTCGGGTTCTCGCCGAAGGTATCGTTGCCTGTCCTTGGTGGGCGATACTCTGACGCGTATCGCTGTACCCAGGCCGTCCGCGTTCAAGATGCCGACGCTCAAGGCTCGTCGCGCCGCGGACCGCCGATGATCTGCAGCCACTCCTGACCGCCCGCGCCGCCCGCGCCCGCGCGTTGATTCTCGGCCGCGATGTCGGTGACGATCTCGCCACGCAAAATGTGAACGTCAGCCGGCGCTTCGATGCCGAGCCGGACGCCCCTGCGGTCGCATGCCAGCACGACGACGCGGATGCCGTCGCCGATCAGGATGGTGTCGCCGACTTTGCGCCCAAGAATCAGCATCCAGACAATCTACTGGCCCATCGTGACGAGCGAGTTCATCATGTCGTTCACGACACTGACGAGCCGCGCGGCTGCTTGATAGGCATGCTGGTGCTGGATGATGTCGATCAACTCTTCGTCCGTCGACACGCCGCTCACTGATTGACGCAGGGTGTCCGCGTTCGACGCGAGCGTCGTCTGCACGGTTGCTTCGTCCTGCGCTTGCTGCGTTGCCGTCGCAAGCCCGCCGACAGTCTCGTTGAAGTAATCGCCGAGCGTCGCCGTCGTGCTTCCGGCGATCGACGTGAGCGTCTGTGCCGTCGTTCGGAGATTCGCCAACGCCAGCGCCGCCGTGTTGTCACCCGGCCCGGAGGCTCCGGCGCCCGATGCCGCGACGTCGTCCGGACCCCCGAGCGTCGGCGACAACCGAATGCCGAGCGCGGTCAGGCGCGGATCGCCGCCCACCGGCGGAGGCACCGTGACGTCGAAGAAGTTGCCGGCCGTGCCCGCGACCGGCGGGTTGCCGCTGAACGTCGTGGCCCCGGAGTGAATCGCGTTCACCGACGTCACGAGACTGCTCGCCAGCGCATCGAGCTTCGACAGCACCGTCGGAACCTGCGTCGCGGAGATGTCGAGCTTTGCGCCCAGCGAACCGCCGATGCCGTGAATCGCGGTCGTCGAGTTCGCGTAGCGCACTTCCGGCGGCTGGCCGTCGTACATCTCGAGCGGCTTGACCGTCGTGTCGTCGACGATCATCGCGCCGGCGGCGTAGACAGCGACGCTGCCGTTCGCGTGCGGAACGACCTGACCGCCGGTAAGGCTCGTGATCTGGTCGAGCAACAGATCGCGCTGGTCGCTGAGATCATTGGCCGGCTGCCCATTGGACTGCGCCGTCACGATCTTGTTGTTCAACTCGGCGATCTGCTTGGCCAGCATGTTCACCTGGCCGACGTCCGAGTTCATGCCCTCGCGATTGTTCTGGTCGAGCAGATTGATCTGCGACGCGAAGCGGTTGAGCGTCGACGCGAGGTTTTGCCCGGCCTGCCGCACGACGCTCTTCGCCGCGCTGTTGGTCGGATCGGACGACAGGTCGCTCCACGCCGTATAAAACGCGTCCAGCGACGCGCTCAGTCCCGTGTCGCTCGGCTCACCGAACACCGATTGGATCTGCGAGAGCGCGGTGCTCGACGCATTCGCCGCCGCCGAGCCCGCGGCGTTGTTCCGGTAGGAGGAATCGAGCAGCGCGTCGCGCGCCCGCGTGATGCCCGCGACGCTGACGCCGGTGCCGACGCTGCCGTACGGAAACACCGTCGGGAGCGAGGCCTGCAGGTCGACGCGCTGTTTCGAGTAGCCGGCGGTCGAGGCGTTGGCGATGTTCTGCGACGCGATCTGCACAGCGAGCTGCTGTGCCGTCATCGCGTCGCGCGCGGTGTTGAGCAGACTGTTGATGCTCATCAGATCCTCCGGTCCAGCAGACTGTTGGACTGCGAACGGACCTGCGGCGGCGCCGACGGCGTCGCGTAGGTGGCCGGCTTTTCCGCGCCGGCGAGCGTGCGGGCATAGGCGTCGCCGTGCGCGAGCGCCTCGCGCAGAATGCGGCGATTGAGCGAGACCTCGTGCGAGAGCATCCGTGCGGCGTCGTGCAGCTCGTCGCGCGCTTCACTGAGCGCGCGCGTCATGCGCGGGCCGAGCACTGCCTCGAGCGCGTGAATGCCGAGATCCTCGCGCTGGCCGATGAGCGTGTTGAGGGCGCGGCGACGCCGGCGCGCCTCGTTCAGCGTGACGAGCACGCGATGCGTCGCGAACACGCTGTCGTCTACGCTCTGGAGATCGTCGGACGCGACCGCGCCACGCTGGCGCCGCATGACGGCGATCAGCTCGTCGAGCAAGCGCTTTTCCGTGATCAGCGCGTCGGTCAGCGAGTCGACCGGCGAGACCACGGTGCGAATGGCGGGAAGAACTTCCTGCGGCGTGGCGTCGCTCATCGCGGTTTCGCGGCGGTTGGATCGGCCTCCGCCGCCGGCAGCTGCTGGCGGAGCTGGTGATACAGCGCTTGGGCCAACGAGTGCTCGCCGTCTAATTGCTCCGGCAGCCGTTCCGCGAGCTTCTCGTCGAACAGGCTCGTGAAGGTTCCTTCGGCGCTGCTCTGCGTGAGCAGCCCGTCGTCGGGAACGGTGTCGCGCATGGCCGCGAACAACCGTTGCACGAAGACGCCCTCGAGCTGCAGGGCGGTCTTCTTGAGGCTCGCGTCGGGCGACGGAGCCGGTGATCCGGCAGAACCGACGACCGGCGGAATGACGCTCATCGAACGATGACCTCGGCCGCGATCGCTCCGATCGCGCGCAGCGATTCAAAGATGGCGGCGATCTCGGAGGGCGGCGCTTGCACGGCGTGGAGCGCGGACGCGACGCGCGTGACCGGTGTGCCCGGCGCCATCCGCAGATTGTTCGGCGCCGCGGCGGTGGTGTCGATCGCGCCCACGGTGATCGTGATGCCACCGTGGCTCACGGTCGCTTCGCCGATCGTCAGATCGCCGCCGGCGATGATGGTGCCGTCGCGCCCGTCGATGATGAGGCGTGCCGCGCGCTGCGGCTGGACGCGCAGATCCTGAATGCGCGCGAGCGTCGACGCGGCGCCATCCTTCTCGTTCTTCATGTTGAGGGCGATGGACCCTGGGTCCTCCACGGTCGCCGCCCCCTCGCCCATCTCCTTGTTGATCGCGGTGGCGATGCGAGTCGCCATCGTCACGTCGGGGTCGCGGAGCAGCAGCTTGGACGACGCCGCGGCGAACTGCGGGTGCGGGAGATCAGCCTCGACGATGCCGCCAGATGGAATGCGCGCCGAGTTCTCGATGGTCGAGGATCTCGCCATGCCGATGTCGGCCATGAGCACGGGACCCTGGGCCGACGCGACGGGATCGCCGCCGACCTCGGACAGCATCGGCGTCATCCACAGCACGCCGCCGCGGAGCGAGCGCGCGTCGCCGACCGACGAGACGTGCACTTCGAAGCGGCCGCCGGCGCGGAGATACGGCGAGACCTCCGCCGTCACGAGCACCGCGGCGACGTTTTTCGACTTCATCGCTTCGACAGGCAGCTGAATGCCGAAGCGCCGAAGAATATTGACGATCGAGTTGACCGTCATGCCACCTTGCTTGCCGCCACTCGACCGGTCGCCAGTGCCGTCGAGGCCCGTGACGAGCCCATAGCCGAGCAAGCGAACCGGAATGGTCTTGTCCTCGATCGTGAGATCGCGGATGCGGATCATCTCCTGGCCCTTGAGACTGGACGAAACAAGACTCAGGGCGCCCGCGATCGCGAGTAAGGTGATCGTCTCGCCGATCGCGATCTTCCTGAGGCTTCGCTTCTTTTCCGTCATGGCCAGAACACGTTGAGGATTCGTCCGATGATGCCGCCGCGCGTCTTGCCGATGTCACCGGTGAGCGAGTAGGTCAGCGCCGCGTCCGCGACTCGCTCGCTGCCGACGTAGTTCTGCGGCGAGATGTCCTCCGGACGTACCCACCCGGCGAAGTTCAGCGACTGTTTGTTCTTATCGACGTCAACGACCTTCGAGCCCTTGATCTGTAACAAACCGGTCTTGTCGACGGCGACGACACGGACGCTGATGTCGCCCTTGAAGTTCACGCCGCGCTTGGCGTCGCCCGTCTGCTTGGACGACGCGGTCTTGTCCATCGACATGTCGGCCGAGATCCCCGGGAGCCCTCCCGTACCGATCTTCGGCGGAGTGAGGCCGAGGTCGTTGGCGCGCGACTGCTGGTCGGAGCCGGTCTGCGATTTCGTCGCGGTGGCGAGTGTGGCTTCGGTCACCAACACGGTGATGACGTCGCCGACCTGATACTCCCGGCGGTCGGACGTCCACGAGATGAGACGCCGCGGCGGCGTAGTCTCTTTCGACTGCGCGAGCGCCATCGGGGCGCCCAACAGCAGCGGGACGAGCGAGAATGCGTACTTCAGACGGCCAGCCATTCGAGTCTCCTCAATCGATGCGGACGCGGCCCGGCGCGATCACCGTCGCGTCGATCCGATGACCCATTGCCGTGCGGACGGTCACCCGCTCGCCGAGCGCGGCGTTGCGTGTGACGATCCCGCGGACGGTGAGCAACACGTTGCGATCGGCCCACTCGACCGAGACGGGCTCGTTGGCCGACACCATCGGAGGTCGTTCCACCGCCGGTGCGCGAAGCACTTCGCCGGCGCCGATCAGCCGGCGTGTGATCCAACCCGCCGTCACGTGGTTCGTGTCGACCGGTCCGCGGAGCGTCGTGTCGCGATAGACGATGTCGTTGGCGGTGAGCACGGAGCCGCGGGGCAACAGGCGCGCAGCGATCGCCGCGCGGCGCGTGGGCGCCTGCGCGTGCGCCTGCGCGTGCGCCTGCGCGTGCGCGAGACTCGCCGACAGCGCGAGCAGCGCGACGAGCAGTCCGACGAGCACCTTGTTTCTGGGCGGCTCGATCGACATCAGCGCACCATGTCGGTAGCGGTCTGCGACATCTCGTCGGCGGCCTTGACGGCCTTGGAGTTGAGCTCGTAGGCGCGCTGGGCGCTGATCATGTCGACCATCTCCTGTACGATCTCGACGTTCGAGCCCTCGAGCTGGCCCTGCACGAGGCGGCCCATGCCGTCGTCGGTCGGATAGCCGCTGGTCGCTTCACCGCTTGCTGCCGTCGCCGAGTAGAGGTTCTGGCCGAGCGAGCTCAATCCGCTCGGATTGGCGAACCGCGCGAGCTCGATGCGGCCGAGCTCCTGTGCTTCGCCGCCCGGCCCCTTGCTGCCGCTCACGACGCCGGTCGCGGAGATCGCGATGTCGGTGACGTCGTTCGGGATCTTGATGCCCGAGCCGATGGAGTAGCCGTCGGAGGTGACGAGCACGCCCTGATCGGAGATCTGGAAGCTGCCGTCGCGCGTGTACGCGGTCTCGCCTCCGGGCAGCTGCACCGGGAAGAAGCCGTCGCCGTCGATCGCGACGTCGAGCGAGCGGCCCGTGTTCTCGAGCGCGCCCTGCGTGTGGAGTCGCTGAATCGCGGTGAGGCGCGTGCCGCGACCGACCTGGATCGACGGCGCGGTATTCGTGTCGGAGCTGCCGAGCACCTGCTGCCCTTGCATGGTTTGATAGAGCAGGTCCTCGAACTGCGCGCGACTGCGCTTGAAGCCCGTGGTGTTCACGTTCGCGAGGTTGTTCGCGATGACTTCGGTGCGCGTCTGCTGCGCGGCCATCCCAGTGGCTGACGTTCTCAGGGCGGGGTTCATAGTCGGAGCGAGTAAGGGGAACGGCGTGCGGTGATTACAACGGCTTGGCGATTTGGGTCGTGATCGTCTCGTTCGTGTGATCCATCTCGACGATCGCTTTCTGCGCCGAGGCGTAGGCGCGTTGGATGCTGATCATGTCGACGAGGGTGCTCATCGAGTTGACGTTCGACTCCTCGATCCACCCCTGCTTCACGTTGTGCGCGCCGGGAGCGAGTGGTTCCTTCGTGGCCGGCGGCACCCAGAGGGATTTGCCTTCGCGCTCGAGCTCCACGCCTTTGGGCGCGGCGTCCATGCGCAGCGTGTCGACCACCTGGCCGTTCTGCGTGACGTTGCCGCTTTTGTCGATCTGGATCGGACCGTCCATGAGCGTGATCGGGCCGCCTTTCTTCACGCCGATGAGTGGACGGCCGTCGGTGTCGACGAGTTGATGCTTGTCGTCGAGGCGGAGCGCGCCGCCGCGCGTGTAGCGCTCACCGTTCGGCGTGCTCACGACGAAGAAGCCAGGCCCGTCGATCGAGACGTCGAGCGCGTTGCCGGTCTGGCGAAGGTTTCCAGTTGTGTAATCGGAGCCGGTCTGCGCGACCGGTCCCTGAACCCCGTCGAGCAGCCGAGCGAAGATGCGTTGCGCCTTGAACCCGTCCGTGGAGACGTTGGCCAGGTTGTTGGCGACGACCTCCTGCTTGCGCTCCCAGTAGCGGAGAGCGCTGGCGGCGCTGGCGAGACCGTTGAGAGGCATGCGCGGGAAGAGGGAGGGGGAAACGGCGGAAAGGCGCTGGTACGCGAAGCAGGGAAAGGGCAACCCACATGCCCTGGGTCCGGAAACAGCGGCGCGTCGCCGATGTCGTTGTGGAACCATCGCTTACAGGGCCGTGCGCGCGCCCGGTCGCACGCGATTCCGCCCTCCCGACCACGGCACTTTTTGCCGCTTCGGCGGGATTTGCCGAGCGCATTCGGCGAACTCGGATTGTTCGGATGCTCGATCAGGCCTTCGGCCGTTTCCGGAAATCCGGTTCATTCGCTCAATCCCTTCCCCCAAGTCTTCTTAGGGGCGAATCGGCTCATCACTCCAAGTTCGATCTCCCAAGACCAGCACAAAAACCCGAGCGCTGCCTTTACGACGATCCGATGAGAAATGCCGCGGATGTCGCTGATGAACGCGGAAGTCGCTGAAGACGACATGATCGCATGGATCCGCTCTCGAGGCCTTTGCTCTGCCAATCGTTCCGTCTCGATCGGCCGAGGAGCGTGGGGCCATGCTCAATTCCCAGCCGCCTCGTTTCCGGAATTCCCCTGAAGAACCAAAGAAAACGAAGCGGGACGGCCACGCCCGACGCGTGACCGCCCCGCCTTCGTCCCCACACCACATCCCCCTCTTCCCGCTTCCCGCTGGCCTCAAGAGGCCAGCGCAATCCCGATCGTCTCCCGCAACCGCGCCAAGGCCTTCGATCGAATCTGCGACACACGCGACTCCGTCAGTCCCAGAATCTCCGCGATCTCGTGGAGCTTCAGCTCCTCGAAATAGTAGAGCGCGAGCACCGTGCGCTCCTGCTCTTTGAGCTTCATGATGGCCTCGCGGAGCATCGACACTTCCTGCTCGCGACCGAGCTGCTCATCGGCGCCCTGATCGGGGTCCGTGTGCAGCATGTCGATCGGCGACGCGTGCGCGTCGCCGCGATCGTTCGACGGCCGGTCGATCGGAACGCGGATCGCGCTCTCGACGTCGGACTCCCACTTCCACAGCGTCTCGACGTCCACGCCGAGCGCGGCGGCGACTTCGGTGTCGTCCGGCTGCCGGCACAGCTTCGCCGCGAGGGCCGCGCGCGCCGCGCCGATGTCGCGCGTCTTCCGTCGCACGGAACGCGGCACGTGATCCTGGCGCCGCAGCTCGTCGAGGATCGCGCCGCGAATGCGCGGCACGGCGAACGTGCTGAACGCGAGACCGCGATCGGGATCGAACGAGTTCATCGCCGACATCAGGCCGAGCGTGCCGGCGCTGACCAGCTCATCGTGATCGAGCTCGTTGCTCAGCTTGCGCTCGAGCTGGCGAGCCACGTGATGCACGAGGCTGAGGTTTTCGGTGAGGAGCGCGTCTCGGGCGGCCAGATCGCCTTGGGCGAAGGCTTTCCAATGGGCTCGGGTTTCCATGGTCTAGCTCCAGCGTCGGGAAGTGGGGAGAGCCGAAATGGCGGGCATCGCGTCGGTGAGATCGGTCGGCCACGACGGGATGAATCGAGCGAGGACTACGCGGACCGCCTCGGCGGCGGGCGATCCTTCGAGCGCGTCGTGCACCGTCATGCCGGCGCCGACCGCGGCTTGGAGACACGGGTCGTCGGGCACGGAGCCCGCGACGTCGATAGTGCGTCCGAGAAAGTGCGAGCAGGCGCCGACGAGGAACTCGCAGGCGTCCGCGGCGACGGCCTCGCCGTGGCGATTCGAGATCACGCTCACGACCGCGTCGCGGCGGCGCGTGCTCACGGTCTTCACGAGCGCGTAGTTCGCCGCGAGCGCGAGCCGGTCGGCCGACGTCACGAGCAACAGCGATGGATCGACCAGCTCGGTGATGGCCGTGACGCTGTCGAGGCGGGAGCCGCCGTCGAAGATCACGAGCTGAAATCGCGGATAGATGCGAGCGAGCCGCGCGAGCGCCGTGCGCCGGTCGACATCCGTCGTCGGCGTCGGACCGCCGGCATTCGTGCCGCCCGCGATGAGCGTCAGGCGATCGTTGATCGGAATCAGCGCGTCGTCGACCGGCGTGCGCGTGTTCGTGAGCGCCCACATGCCGGTCGTCGGACGAAGGGCGAACAGATGATGCAGTCCGCCGCCCGATTCGCTCGCGTCGACGAGCAGCACGCGTTGGCCGCGCGCCGCCGCCGCGAGCGCGGCGAGCGCCGCGATCATCGACGTGCCGACGCCGCCCTTGCCGCTGGCGACGAGCAGCATCGTGGGCCGGAGAGCCGCGGCGCCGCGCGTCGCGCCGCTCGCCGAGGGGCCGGTCGACGGGCTAGGCTGCATATCCGATCTCCCACGTGGCGACGGCGCTCAGCTTCACGTACGTCGGCAGCTCGGCGAGCGAGACGACCGGCAGGTTCGGCAGCACCGGCTCGACGAGGCGGCGCAGCCCGACGCGGAGTGACGGCGGCGCGAGCAGCGGAATCGGCCGGCCCTCCACCGTCGTCGCGCTCGACATCTGGTCGAGATCGCGCAACAGCGCGCCGAGGCTGTCCGGCGTGAGCATCGTCGCGGGGTTCTGGCCCGAGCGCGGCGTGAAGAGTCCCACCAACGCGGTCTCGAGCTTCGGCCCGACGGTGATCCCCCGCACGACCCCCGAATCGTCCATGTGGAGACGCGCGATGGTGTTGGTGAGCGCGCGACGCGCGTGCTCGGTGAGGACCTCGGGGTCCTTCGTCTGATCGGCCACGTCGGCCACCGCCTCGAGAATCGTGACGAGGTCGCGAATCGGCACGCGCTCCTTGAGCAAACGCTGAAGCACGCGATGCAGCACGCCGAGTGTGAGCTTGTTGGGAACGACGTCGTCGACCAGCGCCGGGTGCGTCTTCTTGAGCGTGTCGACCATCTCCTGCACTTCCTGGCGGCCGAGGAGATCCGCGGCGCTCGACTTGAGCTTTTCCATGAGATGCGTCGCGACGACCGTCGCCGGCTCGACCACGACATAGCCGAGCGATTCGGCCTCGACGCGCCGGTTCGTGGCGATCCAGCGCGCGGGCATGCCGAAGCTCGGATCGATCGTATCGATCCCTTCGACGGTGCCGATGACACGGCCGGTATCCAGCGCCAACAGGAAGCGCGGCATCACTTCGCCACGCGCGATCTCGGCGCCGCGCAGCTTGATGATGTATTCGTTGGCCGGGAGCCGGATGTCGTCGCGGATGCGGATCGCCGGGACGAGGATGCCGAGCTCCTGGGCCGACTGCTTGCGCAGCATCGAGATGCGCTCGAGCAGATCGCCGCCCTGCTTTTCGTCGACGAGCGGGATGAGCGCGTACCCCACCTCGAGCTCGATCGGATCGATCTGGAGGAGATCGGTCATCGGGTCGGCCGTCGGCGCCGCCGGCGCTTCGGCCTTCTTGACCGCCGCTTCCTTCGCGACGCGCTGCGTTTCAGCCTTCGCGGCGGCGCGACCGACCAGGGCAATGGCGGCACCGAGGACGAGGAACGGAACCTTCGGAAGGCCGGGGACGAGGCCGAACGCGGCCATCACGCCCCCCGCCATGAACATCGCCCGCGGGTGCGCGCTGAGCTGCTTGGCGAGCGTCACGCCCATGCGCGTGCCGCTCGCGGCGTGCGTCACCATGATGCCGGCGGCCGTGCTGATGATCAGCGCGGGGATCTGCGTGACGAGACCGTCGCCGACCGTGAGAATCGTGTACTGCGACAGCGCCTGGCTGATCGGCAGTCCCTTCTGGAACGCGCCAATGAAGATGCCGCCGACGATGTTGATCGCGGTGATGAGGAGTCCGGCGATCGCGTCGCCCTTCACGAACTTCGACGAGCCGTCCATCGCGCCGTAGAAATCGGCCTGACGCGAGATTTCCGACCGGCGTCGCCGGGCGTCCTTCTCGTCGATCAGACCGGCGGAGAGATCGGCGTCGATCGCCATCTGCTTGCCCGGCATCGCGTCCAACGTGAAGCGCGCGGCGACTTCCGCGACGCGGCCGGCGCCCTTCGTGATGACGATGAAGTTGATGCCGATGAGGATCAGGAAGAGCACGAGTCCCACGGCGTAGTTGCCGCCGATGACGAACTCACCGAACGACTGAATGACCGCGCCGGCGTGGCCCTGGCTCAAAATGAGCCGCGTGCTGCAGACGTTGAGCGCGAGTCGGAACAGCGTGAGCAGGAGCAGCAGCGACGGGAAGCTCGAGAACTCGAGCGGATCGGTCGTGTAGAGCGCGACGAGCAGCACGACGAGCGACATGCCGATGCTCGTCGCGAGGAAGAGATCGAGCAGCACGCCGGGGAGCGGCACCATCAGCAGCGCCACGATGAAGATCACGGCCATCGCGAGGCCGACCTCGGCGTAGCGGCGGCCGGCGCTCTCGAACGGAACGGGGGCGACGGCGGTGCTCATGCGAGCGCGCTCCCTTGCCAGGCGCCGCGCGTGCCGCGCGTGCGCAGCACGAAGGCGAGAACTTCAGCGACAGCCATATAGAGCTCGTAGGGGATCAGCGTTCCGACTTTCGCGGTCTTGAGCAGCGCGCGCGCGAGCGGCTTGTTCTGCACGATCGGCACGCCGGCCTCGGCGGCGATGGCCTTGATGCGTTCCGCGATCTTGCGCTGGCCGATCGCCAGCACGTAGGGCGCGGGCGCGACGGTCGGGTCGTACTTGATCGCGATCGCGATGTGCGTCGGGTTCACGATCACGACGTCCGCCTTCGGGACGTCCTTCATCATCTGCCGGCGCGCATACGACCGCGCCATCGCTCGGCGGCGTTGCTTGATCTGCGGATCGCCGTCGTTCTGCTTGTGCTCCTGCTTGACCTCTTCCTTGGTCATGCGGATGGACTGCTCGAACTGCCACCACTGCCAGATGTAGTCGCCCGCCGCGAGACAGAGATATGCGCCGCCCGCCGTGGCGAGCATGCGCACCGCGTACTTCTTCACGATCAGCGCGAACGACAGCTGCGACGTCTCGGAGAGCGAGATCGCGTCGGGCAGCGCCGTCTTGATCGAGACGTAGACCGCGATGCCGACGATCAGGAGCTTGCCGAGCGACTTGAGCAGCTCGACGATCGGGCGGAAGCCGAGCAGATTCTTGATGTTCGTGGCGGGGTCGATGCGCGACCACTGCGGCATGATCGGCTTGAGCGACATGACGCCGCGCGCCTGAATCGCGGAGATCGCGAACGAGCCGGCGACGAGCGCCACGAGCAAGCCCAGCGTCGCCATGAAGGCGCGCAGCGCGGTCACGCGAAGGAGCTGCGTCGCGGACCCGGCGTCGAGCGTGGTCGCGCCGACGTTCGCCAGGCTCGAGCCCATGAGCTGGAAGAGTCCGCGCCCGGTGAACGGCGCCACGGTGCTCAACACGATCGCGCTCGCGAGCAGCGACACGGCGATCGTGAGCTCCTGACTGCGCGGAATGCGACCTTCCTCGTGCGCTTCATCGCGTCGCCGCGGGGTCGCGTCTTCTGTGCGTTCCGCTTCCGGACGATCCGCCATCACGGACCTCCGCGGACGAACGCGCTCAGCACGCGGTCGAGCGTGTTGTTGTAGACGCCCGACCAGCCGTGGTAGAACGCGCCGACGAAGGGAATCGACGCCGCCATCGCGACGAGCCCGATGCCGATCTGCACGGGAAACGCGACCGACAGGATGTTGAGCTGCGGCGCGGCGCGGCTCAGCACCGCGAGCGCCGTGTTGGCCACGAGCACCGCCGCGATCACCGGCGCCGCGAACTGGAGCCCGAGACCGAAGAGGACGGACGCGCTGCGCACCATTGCCAAGAGTCCGGCCGCGTGCAGCCCGCTGCCGATCGGAATGACGCGCGTGCTTTTCGCGACGGCGTCGATCATCACGAGATGCGCGTCGACGGCGAGCAGGAGCGTCGTCGCGAACAGCGTTCCGAACGTGCCCAGCACGTTCTCCGAGCTGTTGTTGGTCGGATCGAGCACCGCCGCGCCCGAGAGACCGATCTGCATGCCCATCAGATCACCGGCGACGCTCGCCGCGCCGACGAGAAACGCCGCGCCGAGTCCGAGCGCGAGACCGACGAGCGTCTCACCGACGAACGTCTCCGGCGAGATCTTCGGAATGGACGTCGTCTGGGCGAAGGCGATCGGCTGGAGCAGCGCGGTGAGCAGCACGATGATCGCCGTCTTGATCGACGTCGGGATCATCTTCGCCGAAAACACGGGAGCGGCCAGCACCAATCCTCCGACTCGCAACGCGAGCAGGACGAGGGTTTGAGCGGAGCCGGGGGCGAAGAGATGAAGGTCCAACGGGAGACGGGAGAGGGGAGCCGCGAGCGGCGAACGGCGAAACGGCGGTCAGGAGATCAGAGACGGCAGACTGCGGAACAGCTCAGTCGTGTACTTCACCAGCAGTTGGAGCACCCACGGGAGCGCGAGGAGAAAAACCACGCTCACGCCGACCAGCTTCGGGACGAAGGCGAGCGTCTGTTCCTGGATCTGCGTCACGGCTTGCAGCACGCTCACCGTGAGGCCGATCAGCAGCGCGACGAGGAGCATCGGGCCGGCGATGAGCAGCGCCAGCATGATGGCGTTTCGAGCGAGGTCGACGACGAGGGCGTGAGACACGATGACTGACCGGTTAGAGGCGACGGGCGACGGGCGACGGGCGACGGGCGACGGGCGACGGGCGACGGGCGAACAACGGACCAGCGACTCACGCGCTGTGACTATCTGAAGCTTGTGACCAAACTCTGAACGATCAGCGACCAGCCATCCACGAGCACGAACAGCAAGAGCTTGAAGGGCAGCGAGATCATCGCCGGCGGGAGCATGAACATGCCCATGCTCATCAGCACCGATGACACCGCGACGTCGATCACGATGAAGGGCAGAAAGAGCGCGAAGCCGATCTGGAACGCGGTGCGCAGCTCGCTGATCACGTAGGCCGACGTCAGCGTCACGAGCGGCACGTCGTTCACCGTTTCCGGACGCGGACCGCCGCTGATGCGCACGAACGTCTCGATGTCCTGGCGGCGCGTCTGCTTGAGCATGAACGCGCGGAACGGCTTCGCCCCGACATCGAGCATCGTCGCCTGGTCCATCTGGCCGTCCATGTACGGCGTGATCGCCGTGCGATTCACTTCGTTGAGCGTCGGCGCCATCACGAAGCCCGTCAGCAACAGCGCCAGACCGGCGACGAGCTGCGTCGGCGGCGCGCTCTGGGTGCCGAGCGCCTGGCGCAAGAAGTTCAGGACAATGAGAATTCTGGTAAAGCCGGTCATCATGAGCAGCAACATGGGGAGCAGCGTGAGCAGCCCCATCATCACGACGATGCCGACCGTGCCACTCAAATGCAGGCCGTCGCCGCCGCCCACACGGACGTCCATCTGCGGCGCGAGCTTGGAGAGCGGCGCCTCGAGCAGCGACCTGGTCGACGACTTGGCGAGCACCGAACCGTCCGGCGACTGCGCGACCGCCTTGCTGACGGCGTTGAAGCGCGCCTGCTGGGCCGCGGCGCGCTGCGCCGGCGTCTGGTTCTGCTGTTGGGTCTTCGTCTGCGCGTGCGCCGGCACGACGTGCAGGCACGCCGTCAGCATCACAGCGAGCCCCGCGGTCTTCAGCGCGCCGCGAAATGCCGATCCAAAGTCGAGCGGCGAGTTCGGGCGCGAGGATCCATCCTTGTGATCCCCGCTCCCGTCGTCCTGCTTCGTGCTTCCCGCAACTTCGCCGTCCTCGAGCTCGAACAAGCGACGAATGCCGCCGTCGCCCACCGAGACCGCGACGAAGCGCTCGCCGACGCGAACGACGGCGATGCCTTGCTTGGGACCCAGCGCCAAGCGCTGGACCACCTCCATGCGCAGCCGCGCGCCGGAGGTCGACGCCGGCGCAAATCGGCGCAGCAACTTGAGCGCGACGCCGAGCAGGGCCAGCACGAAGCCCAGCGTCAGCAGCACGCCCATGATGGAGCCAAAGGTCACGAAACGCCCTCGGGCAGCTGCACGCTCGAGATGATGCGCGTGATGCGCACCCCGAAGTGTTCGCCGAGCACCACCACTTCGCCCTCGGCAAACCGCCGGTCGGCGACGTAGAGATCGATCGGCTCACCCGCGAGTCGCTCGAGCTGCACCACCGAGCCACGGCCGAGGCGCAGGATGTCCTGCACGGTCATGCGCGTGCGACCGAGCTCGATCGACAGCGGAAGCGTGAGATCCATGAGCATCGCGAGCGGGACTTCCGCGGAGCCCGAAACGCCGGAGCCCAATTCCGCCAGGTCCGGCGCGCGTTGCGCCGCGCCGCCACCCGCGAGCGCGTCGATGTCTGCCTGATTCATGAGTTGTCGTCCGTGGATGACGGGAGAGGCTCGGCGCTGAGCGGTTCGAGAACGCGCACGGCGAGCTTGCGTCCGACGCGGCCCGCCGCGGTCTTGAAGCGCGGCTGGTTGCCGACGAGGAGATTCACTTTCGAGTCGACCGGGATGCCGGTCGACAGCATGCTGCCGGCGGTGAGGCCGGCGATGTCGCGCATCGAGAGCCGGAACTCGGGGAGACGCGCCGACACTTCGACGCGCGTCTGTCGCAGCGCGCCTTCGGTGATGATCCGCTGGCCGGGCGGCTCGCGCCGCGGCATGTGCGCCGTGGCCCGCGAGCCGCCCATGACGAAGAACTTCTCGAGCACCGACAGCGGCAGGCAGATCGAGACGAGGCTCGTGGTGCTCGCGAAGCTCGCGTCGATGTTCGTCACGAGCACCGGCGCTTCGCGCGCGGCCGCTTGAATGATTTCCGGAATCGACTCGAAGCCCGTGAGGCCGAGCTCGAGCTCGACGTGATCTTCCCAGATCTCCTGCACGAGCGCCATGACTCGCTCGGCGACGACGCGCACGGCGAGTCGCTCGATCGGCGTCATGGCGCGATCGAGGATCGTCGGGTCGGAGCCGCCGCCGAACAGCCGGTCTACCAGGAAGTACGCAAGCTCGCGGCCGATGTCGATGACGCCTTGCTCGCCGACCGCCGCGTCGCCCGCCTTGTCCTTCACGTCGAGCAGGAACGAGTTGCAGCTCGCGGGCAGCGAGAGCACGTATTCGCCGAACGAGATCTGCTCGACGCTCTGGAGCCGGAGGTCGACGACGCCGCGCACGCGGCCCATCAGCCAGCCTTCGAGCGATTTCACGAGTCGCCCATACATCGCCTCGAGCGTGCGCAGACGATCCCGCGAGACGCGATGCGGGCGGCGAAAGTCGTAGATCTGAACGTCGGGCTGAGCGCGCTGCGCGGCGGGACGATCGGGAACCGTCCCCTGCATCATGCGGTCGATGTCGACCTGTGACAGCTGCTCGGACGTCCGAGGGGTGCGTGGCGCGGTCATTGGATCACGAACTGCGGGAAGAACACCTTGAGCACGGTGCCCTTGGGGAAGACCGGCACGACGGCGTCGAGCACTTGCTTCTTGATGCCGTCGCGTTGTGCTGGATCGGTGAGCTCTTCCACCGTTTTCTTGCCGAGCAGCGCGAGGATCCGATCGCGGACCTCGGCTTCGTGATCTTTCATGATCTGCTCGGTGCCGGCGTCCTTCAGCTCGAACGCGGCGGTCACCATCAGGAAGCGCGTGCCGCCGCTGCCCGCGGGATTGAGGACGAGGTTTTCGAGCGCGTGCACGACGGCCGACTTGACCTCTTCGACCTTCGGGGGTGGAGACGTGGTCCTTCGCTTGGCGAGGACCGGCCCGACGCCGAACAGGCCGACGCCGGATCCAGCGATGACGCCGGCGACGGCGAGGATGATGAGATTTCGGCTACCGCCGGCCTTCGGCGGAGCCGCTTCGTCGGCGGCTGGGACTTGTTCGATGGCTTCGGTCGCCATGGGGAGAGGCGATTGGTGGAAGCAGCGGAGCTCGGACGGCCCCGGAAAAGGCAGAGCCCGTGCCCGCTTCCATGTCTCGGATATCCATCGTTTACATGGCGCTCAAGTCATTGTTAGCAATGGCTTTATGAGGATGGATCGCCGCACGTTATCGGCGCGGCAGAAACGTCCGTATCTGGCCTGGCGGCAGCTTTTTCCGAGTAGCTCTGGGCGAATCTTGCCGGGGGCCGAAAAACGGATGGTTTCAGTTCCGGGAACGGCGGAGGGCTGAACTACAGCGAGTCAGCTGGCCACGATGACTTTGGGAATCGCGGAATGGGCGGATTTCGCGGACTTCCGCGGACAAGATTCTTTGACTCGTTGCGCGAGAGCGTTGGCCCGCCAGCTCAAAGAATTCCTCCGCGCATTCCCGCGAATTCCGCCGAGTCCGCGATTCCAAGGCTCGTTGTGGCCACGTCGTGCCGCCGGCCCGGCCTATCCGCGGCCGCAATGAAAAGCGGCGGCGAGTGCCCTGAGACACTCGACCGCCGTTTCCGTCCGGGAGTCCTACGCCACACCGGTTTTGGTCCTTCTGCTGCTACGACACCTACGCCCCTACACCACCAAGCGCGTTACCGCTTGAGGTCCACCAGGTCCTGCATCAGCTGATCCGTCGTCGAGATCACGCGGCTGTTCGCCTGGAAGCCGCGCTGCGCGATGATCATGTTCGTGAACTCCTGCGCCAGGTCGACATTCGACATCTCGAGCGCGCCCGACGCGATGCTCGACACCGAGCCCTCGCCCGCGAAGCCGAGCACCGCGGCGCCCGAGTTGGCGGTCGTCGAGTAGGCATTGTCGCCGACGCGGGTGAGGCCTTCAGGATTGTTGAAATCGGCGAGCTGGATCTGCCCGAGCACCTGCGTGATGCCGTTCGTGAAGCCGCCGACGATCGTACCCGTCGCATCGATGTTGAAGCCTTGCAGCGTGCCATTCGTGTAGCCGTCCTGATCGCGCATCACGGCGGTGGACGATCCGGCGAACTGCGACAGGCCGGCGAGCCCCGTGCCGAGATCGAGCTTGATGTCCACGTCGTTGGCGCCGCTGTTGGGCGTGAACGAGATCTCCGGCGCGGCAAATCCGCTCGACGTATCGACCGCGCCGTCCGGGCCGAAAGTGATCGGATGCGTGCCCGCGACCTCGGTGATGCCGGCGCTCGAGATGTCCATGTTCGACGGATCGATCTTCCAGTCCCACGTGTTCGTGCCCGTCTTCCACATCACCATCTTGAGGTCGTGCTTCGTGCCGAGCGAGTCGTAGACGGTGATCGACAGATCCTTGAACGAGTTGGCGTTCTGCGGCAGCGCGCGCTGCGCCGGATCGAGCGGATCGAGCGTCGCCGCGGTGCCCTGGTCGAACACGCCAGCCGAGGCGTCGACGTTGCCGGAGATGCTGACCGTCGACGTCGGGTTCGCGGGCGACGACGCGAGCACGGGGATCTTCATGTCGCCGACCGTGTCGCCGAGCTTGCCGTTCGTCGCCATGCGGCCCTGCACGACGTAGCCGTTGTTGCCCGAGACGAGCGAGCCCTCGGCGTCCACCACGAAGTTGCCGGCGCGCGTGTAGAACGATTCGTTGCCCTTCTTGAGCACGAAGAACGAGTTGCCCTGGATCGCGAGATCGGTGTTCTGTCCGGTCGTCTCGAGATTGCCCTGCGTGAACAGCGTGTCGATCGACCCGATCTGCGACCCGAGGCCGACTTCCATCGGGTTCGTGCCGCCGATGCCGGGCACCGGACGCGTCGCGCTCTCGACGAGCTGCGCGAAGCCTTCCTTGAAGGTCACGCGGCCGGCCTTGAACGCGACGGTGTTGACGTTCGACACGTTGTTGCCGATGACGTCCATGCGAGTTTGCTGATTGCGAAGCCCTGAGACCGCGGCGGACAGTGAGCGAAGCATTGAAAAGCTCCTTGAGAAATCGAAAGAGAATGCGGGCGGAACGGCCCCGCGCGTGTCAGTTGAGGATCTGGATGACGTTCGCGTACGGGACGCTCATGCCACCGATGGTCAGTATGATGCCGTTCTGCCCCGAGCTGATCCCATCGACCTTGCCGGTCGTGTAGGTCTGCACGGCGACCGCCGCTCCGCTGCCGTCCTTTGCGTCGATCGAGTACGTGTAGCTGCCCGCGGGAAGTCCTTTCGTCGCGGCCGTGATGTCGATCGACTGCTTGCCGGCGCCCAACGCGCCGAGCGCCTCGGTGCCGACCTCCGCCCCCGCGGAGTTGTAGATGTGCAAGGTGCCCGACGCGGCGGCGCCCGAGAAACCTGCCGTCACCGTCGTCTGGCCATTCGTGCCGCCGACCTGCACCTGATTCCCCTGCGCGACGATGGTGTGGCCGATCGTGTTGATCGCCGCACCGGCCTGCACCGCGCCGAGCAGCGACCCCGCCGCCGATTGCTGGCCGGTGAGCGTCGTGTTGATCTCCTGCAGCTGCTCGAGGCTCGAGAACTGCGCGAGCTGCGATGCCATCTGATCGCCCTGCATCGGATTCATCGGATCCTGATTCTGCAGCTGCGCGATGAGCAGCTTCAGAAACTCGTCCTTGCCGAGCGGGCCGCCTGGCCCGGCGACCTGCGAGGCGATGGACGCATCCGTGGTTGCGGCTTGTGGTGTGGGGGTGGGTATAGTCGTCGATGACGTGATCACTGCTTCCGCCCTCCGCGCTGATCGCGCTGTTGGTGCCGGCGGTCGTCTTGCGACCGTTGCCGGTCCTGCTGATGCTGCCATGCGTTCCCGCGCTCGAAGCGCGAGTTGGTGTTCGTGTCGGGCGACGTCTGAGGCGCCGTCGCCGCCTGCGTCGTGGCCGTGCCGGCGACCGCGCGCACGCGCAGCGCCTCGAGCTCGATGCCGTCGCGCGACAGCGCGCGAACCAGCTCGTCGGAGCGAGCCGTCATCGTCTGCGCCGCGCGCGGATCCGCCGCGTCGATCGTTGCGTTGAGCGACGACCCGCGCATGGCGAGCTGCACGCGATCGGCGGTGCCGTTGCCGGCGTCGACCGACATCGTGATCTGCGACAGCGGTCGCGGCGGCGCGTCCTCGAACGCCGCGATGAGCTTCGCGGCCCGTTCGGCCGGCGTCATCGCAGGCAGCGCGCTCACGCTCTGTGTCGCCGGCGTGTCCGATGGTGCATCGCGAAGCGCGACCGCCGCGGCGAGCGCGCCGTAGCCATGATGCTCGCCCCCCGCGGAGCCGCCGTCGCTGTCGGTGGAGTCTCCGCCGAAGCGATGCGCCGCGCTTTGCGCGTCGCCGGCAAGATGACGAACCTGCGATACGCTCTGCGCAGTCTCGGCGTGTGGCGCGCGATTCGCCGGCTGTGCCGCGAACGTCGTGGTCTTCGCCGCCATTCCGGGCGCGTCGATCTTCGCCACCGTCGCAACCTGCGCGACCTTCGCGGGTTCGGCGACGCTGACCTGAGTGACTTGCGCGATCTGCGCGAGGCGAGCGATGGACACCTGCCCCGGGCCTGTCGCGTCAGCCGGCGCGGCGGGGATCAACGATGTCGCATCGGCTGCGCCTTTCAGGATCGCACCCGAGCCTGGAAGCTCGAGGTGTCCCGGGTCGCGCGCGCCCAGCGTGCGGAGGCCTTCTTCACCGGCGATGCGTTGGAGCGCGGCGTACGCGTCGACGTCCGCCGCTCCGTTGTCGAGCACGAGATCGACTGCTCGGCCTTCGGTATGCTTGGAATTCTTGGTCCATGTGACGACAGGCCCGGGCGTCTCGCGTCCTTGCGCGAAGAGCGCGTCCTGGCGCGCCTGGCTGCGGACGGTCTCCGCGACCTGCACGTCGTGGCCTGTCTCGTCGCGCACGCGCGACATCACGCGAGCGAGCTTCGCCTGCAGCTCCGGATCGAGCGCGGCGACGGACTGGATCACCATCTGCGGATCGCCGCTCTTCGCGGTCGCCGCGTTGGCGATCGCCGCGTTTGCGTTCGTGGCGTTCGCGGAGTCGCCGCTCTTCGCCGCGCTTCGCGCGCGCTTCGGTTTCGTTTCATCGGTCTCGGTCTCGTCCTGTCGATCGAGCTCCGATGTTCCGTCCTTCGGAGCCTTCGACGGCTCCGGTGCCTTCGGCTGCGCATTGACGGCGCCGGCGAGCATTCCCGCGAACTCGTCGGGCGCGCGATCGTGCTCCGAACGCACGTCTCGCGCGCTCGGCTGTTCGGTGACCGCGCCGGTGCTGAAGGCGGTGGGAGAGATACTCATTTATTCTTGCCCTGGAGTTCGAGTTTGCTGAGCTTCGCCACGCGTTCCGGCGGCATTTCGCCCATGATCGCCGCGGCCTGGCGCGGACCGACGTAGCCGAGGATCACCAGAACGTCGCCATCGGACATGTGCTCGAGGACTTTGGCGGCCTGCTTCGGCTCCATCGCGGTGAACACTTTCGACAACCGGCGTTCGGACGCCGTGTCTCCGCTCGACGTCGGGGCCTGTGCTGGCTGCGCGGATTTCGTGGACTTCGACGCTGCGGCCGTCGTTTTGGACGCAGCCCCGTTTTTGGTCGCCGCGTTCGACTTCACGCTCGCGGCAGTCGCTTTGGCCTCGGCGCCAGTCGCCTTCGGCTCGGCAGCCGCCGCCGGCTTCTTCATCGCCGCCGACTCGGGTTTCGCCTTTGCCGTTGGTTCCGGCGTCGCGGGCGCGGGCTTCGCCTCTGTCGCTGGCTGCGGCGAGGCGCTCGTCGAATCCGGTGTCGGTGCTTTTGCGGCGCTGTCCGCCGGCGTCACGACCGCGGTATCCGTCCGCGTCGAATCCGCGGCCGCGGAGTCGGCCGGCGCGGCGGCGGCGGGTTTCGTCATCATGACTTTCGCGCCAGTCGTTGCGGCGGTCGACGCAACGAATGCAGCGATGAACGCGACCACGGGCTTCATGCGGCGCCGGCTCCCGAATTAGTGGTGTCATCGTCGCGCCGCGTGAACCGCGAGAGCGCGAGCTCGTCCATCTGGCGTAGCTGCTCGGCGCCGTCTTCGGCGCGCCAGTTCGCGAGATGGCGATCGCGCAAGCGGCTCAGCACGCGACGCGCCTGCAGGGCGGACGTCAGATCGCTGCGCGCCTGATCGACCGCCTGCTCCGCTTTCTCCACGCGCGTCTGGGCGTCGACGATGTGATGATTGAGCTGTTCGATCACGTAGCCGATGGTCGTGAGCTGTCCGACGGTCGTCTCGTTGGCGTGCGCCGAGCGGATCGCCTGTGCGCCGGTCTGGCGAATGCTCTCGAGCGCCTGATGCGCGATGCGCGCTTCGTCCGCCGCGGTCTCGGCTTCGGCCAGCTTCGCGGCGACTTGCTTCTCCTGTTGTTCGCGCAGTTCCAGCACTTGCTGGAGACGGAATTTGAAGGCGCTCATCTTACGACCTCCTCGTCGTGTGATCGATCTGACCCGCAAGCGAGACGAGCGTGCGTCTCGACGCGTCGAATGCGGAATCTTCGTCCGGGCGTTGCTGCAGGAACTCGAGCACCTGCGGGCGAAGCCGGAGCGCCGCGTCGACATTGCGGTCGCTTCCCTCGTGATAGGCGCCGACGAGGATCAGGTCTTCCTTTTCGCGATATGCCGCCTCGAGGCGCGCGACGTTGTTCGCCGCCGTGCGCTGCTCGGCCCCGATCACGTGATCGCGCACACGGCTTTTGCTGTCCAGAAGGTCGATCGACGGATAGTGCCCCGCGCTGGCGAGCTTGCGCGTCAGCACGATGTGTCCGTCGAGGATCGAGCGGCTCGCGTCGGCGATCGGCTCGTTGAAGTCGTCGCCGTCGACGAGCACCGTATAGATGCCGGTGATGCTGCCCGTTACGTCGGTCCCTGCGCGCTCGAGCAACCGTGGCAGCGCGGCGAAGACCGACGGCGGATACCCCTTCGTCGTCGGCGGTTCGCCGACGGCCAATCCGATCTCGCGCCACGCCATCGCGACACGCGTGACCGAGTCCACCATCAGCAGCACTTCCTTGCCCTGATCGCGGAAATACTCGGCGATCGACGTAGCGACGAGCGCGCCGCGCGCTCGTACGAGCGCGGCCTGATCGCCGGTGGCGACCACAATTACGGAACGAGCCAGGCCGTCGGGGCCCAGCGAGTTTTCGATGAAGTCGCGCACCTCGCGGCCGCGCTCGCCGAGCAGCGCGATCACGTTGACGTCGGCCTTCGCTCGACGCGCGATCATGCCGAGCAGCGTGCTCTTGCCGACGCCGGAGCCGGCGAAGATGCCAACGCGTTGGCCCTTGCCGAGCGTGAGAAAACCGTCAATTGCGCGCACGCCCGTCTCGAGCGGCTCGGTGATGATCTGCCGCTGCAGCGGGTGCGGCGGCTCCGCGGTGAGCGGCATGCGATGCGTGTGATCGACGCGGCCCTTCCCGTCGATAGGATGCCCAAGTCCATTCAAGACGCGGCCGAGAAGTCCTGGACCGACGTCCGCGCCGAACGAACGGCCGAGCGGCGTCACACTGGAGCCTGGGTGAAGACCATCGATGTCGCCGAGCGGCATGAGGAGCACTCCGCGCTCGTGGAACCCGACGACCTCGGCGAGCACGGACTTTTCCTCGGAAAGACTCGTGACGCGACAGAGCTCGGACAGGCCGACGTCGAGGCCCGCGGCCTCGATGACGAGTCCGACGACGCGCGTCACGCGGCCGAGACGATAAAGCCGCGGCAGGTCGCCGATGCGCGACGCGAGCTGGGCGCTAAGCATCGTTCTGCGCCATGCGGCGGTATGCGCGCTCGAGCGCGGTGTCGACTCGGCCGTCGATGATGCGATCGCGCCCTTCGATCAGACAGCCGCCGCGCGACACGCGCGGGTCGGCGACCCAATTGGCGTCGCGGTTGCCGGTGATCGTGGCGGCCTCGCCGGCGACGGCCGCGTTCGCGGACAGGAGCGACAGATCGAGCGGATGGACGCGGATGCGCACGCCCTGATCGATCGGAAACTCCGTGAGCGCGCGGCGCACGAGATTCGCGACGAGATCTTTCTCGATCGAGACCTCGCGCGCCACGATCTGGCGAGCGACGATCACGGCGAGTGCCGCGATGTTCTCCTGAAGCACGGCGGGCGCGAGCGCCCCCGCTTCGGTGAGCTCCGCGGCGATGCGATGCATCGACGACACGGCGTCGTTCACGGTCGCCTGCGCGGCCGCGCGAGCCTTCGCCTCGCCGTCGGCGAGCCCACGAGCGTAGCCCTCGTCGATCAGCCGCGCGCGTTCTTCCGCCGTCACCTGCGACGGCAGGCTCCGGCCCTTCTTGTCTGCGCCGGCTGGCGAGAGCTCGTCGAGCGACCAGACGGAGCCTGGCACCTGCGCCGCCGGCGTCGCGCGAACGGACGCGTGGCCCGTGGCCTTGAATGAGCCTTTCATAACGAATCGCCGCCCGGTGATACGGGCCGGCAGGGCTGGCCGCCGCCCGCCGCCCGCCGCCCGCCGCCGCCGCCCGCCGCCCGCCGCCCGCCGCCCGCCGCCCGCGCTACGCAACCATGTCATCGGCGCCTCCTCCGACCACGATCTCGCCCGAATCCTCGAGCTTGCGGATCATCGCGACGATGGCGGTCTGCGCGGACTCGATGTCGCGCTTTCGCGACGGGCCGAGCATCTCCATCTCTTCCTTGAGGGCGTTCGACGCCCGCTGCGACATGGCGCCCATGATCTTGTTCTTGACTTCGTTCGACGCCGACTTGAGCGCGAGCGCGAGCTCCTTGACGTCGATCTCGCGCAAGAGGCGCTGGAGCGACCGGTCGTCGAGGCTGACGACGTCCTCGAAGACGAACATGAGGTTGCGGATCTGCTCGCAGAGCGCCGGATCGCGCTCTTCGACGCCGCGCATGATCGCCTTCTCGAGCGACGGCGTGACGAGGTTGAGCACTTCCGCCACCACCGCCGGTCCGCCGGAGGTCGTGAGACCCTGCGCCGGCGCCAGATCGGTCTCGGTGAGAATCGACCGCTCGATGAGCACGAGCATGTCCGGCGACACCTTCTCCATGCGCGCCATGCGCAACACCACCTCGGCGCCGAAGCTCGGATCGAGCTCCTTGAGCACGTGCGCGGTGTGTTGCGGTTCCAGATGCGCGAGAATGAGCGCGACGGTCTGCGGATGCTCACCGCGCAGCATGTTGCCGAGCTGCTGCGGATCGGCGTTGCGCAGGCGATGCAGACCTGCCGTCTCGGAGATCTGCGCCTGGATGCGCTTCAGAATGTTGACCGCTTTCTGCGAGCCGAAGGCGCGTTCGAGGACTTCGCGCGCAAACTCGACGCCGCCCGCGGCGATCGAATCCGCCGCCAGCATGACCTCGAGCCACTCGGCGAGCACGGCCTCGGTCGCTTCGTTGCTCACGCGGTCCATGCGCGCGATCTCGAAGCCGATCATCTCGACTTCTTCCTGCGCGAGCTTCTGCGTGATCAGCGACGATGACTCGGAGCCGAGCACCATGCACAAGATCGCCACCTTTTGGGTGCCGCTCAGCTGCTCCAACTGATGGGACCGCGCCAGCGTGATCGCCACTGCTTAGGCCTCCTTCAGCCAAGCGCGGACGACGCGTGCCGCGATGTCGGGTTGCTGCTCGATCGTGGAGTTCACCTTGTCACGCATCGTGTTCGTGGGCATCACGACCGGAACGAGCGGAGCGGCGGTGAGGTGCTGCTGCTGCTGGCCGCCACCGCCTTCGCTGCGAGGCAACGAGAACACCGACGCGCCCGGCGCGACCGCGCCGGCCGACTTGAGCGACTTGAGGCTGAGCAGCGCGACGAAGAGGATCAGCCCAAGCCCGACGATGCCGAGGAGCGGGCGCTGCGCGGTCTGCACGACGTTGATGAAATCGGTTTTGGGCGCTTCGGGCGGCGCGACCACGGCGGGCGCGAACGGCACGCTCACCACCGACACGACGTCGCCGCGCGCGCTGTCGGCGCCGACGGCGTTTCGAACGAGCATGGCGATGTTCGCGAGCTCCGAAGGCGTGCGCGGAATCGGCCTTCCCTTGGGCGTCGCCGGTGCTTGGTCGGCGACGAGCACCGCGACGGCCAGGCGCTTCACCGTGCCGGGCGCGGAGACGTAGCTCTCGGTGCTGTGAGTATTCTCGTACGTCGTGGCGCTGTTGTTCTGCGCGGCGCCGCCCTGGGCGCCCGGGGTGATCGTCGCCTTGTTCTCGGACGCGACGACCTGTTTGTCGGGATCGACCGTCGCGGTGAGACGCTCGAGCCGATCGAAGCTCATCGACGCCGACACCTGCACGCGAAAGTTGGTCTGGCCGACCATCTGGCTCACGATCTTCTCGGCTTTGCCGCGGAGATAGTCTTCGATGTCGCGCTGCGTCTGCAGCTGGCGGCTCGACAATCCGGCGATCGTCGTCTCGAGCGCTTCAGACAGCATGCGCCCGGAGTCGTTCACGATGGTGACGTGCTCGCTCGTGAGTCCCTCGACGCTCGACGCGACGAGGTGCGCGATGCCCTTCACGACGTCGGGATCCGCCTCGCCCTTGAGCTTGAGGACGACGCTCGCCTCGGTCGGGCGCTCCGGCGCGCCGAAACTGTCGGTCTCGTGCATCACGAGGTGGACGTTCGCCGACTCGATGCCGCGCATCTTGCTGATCACGCGCTCGAGCTCTCCCTCGAGCGCGCGACGGTAGTTCACGCGCTGGGTGAAATCGGTCATGCCCCAGGACGGCTGGTCGAACAGCTCGAGACCGGGCCGGCCGGAGGTCGGCATGCCGTTCTTCGCCAGCGCGACACGCGCTTTCGCGAGATCGGACTCGGCGACCATGATGTCGGAGCCGCCGCGCTCGAGCTTGAACTTCACCCCGGCCTGATCGAGCTTGTCGGTGATCTGACTGACGTTCTCGAGTGGAACGCCCGGAAACGCGGGCACCCACGTCGGCGTGCCGGCCCACTGCGCCACCGCGAAGATGAGCCCTGCGGCGGCGATGCCGACGACGAGAATCATCGCGCGCTTGGCGCCGCCGATTCGGTCGAGCAGGGAAGTGACTGGGTCAGACATGCGTTGGATGGGAAGCGGAAAGAGGAAGGGATGTCATCCCGAGCGAAGCGAGGGATCTGCAGGTCGCCCCGGCTACGACATGCTCACAACGGTCTTGTAGGCGTCGGTCAACTTGTTCCGCAGCTCGACGAGCATCTCGAGCGAGATCGACGCTTCTTCCGCCGCGGCCATCACCTGATGCAGCTCCACCGGTTCGCCGTTGACGAATCGCTGGATGTAGTCCTGCGAGGTCTCCTGCGACGTCGATACTTCGCCGAGCGCTCGCTTCAGCGTGTCGGCGAACGATGGACCGTCGGGCGCTTGCTGCATCATCTTCTGCAGTCCGCCTTCGCCGGCGATGTCGAGGCCGATGCGGCGCGGACCGCCGCCCTGACCCGGCCCGGCCTGATGCGCAGCGGAGGGACCGCCGAATCCACCGATGGGAGCCGTCATGTCAGATCTTCACGTCGAGGCGACCGCCGCGGGACGCGGGCAGCTGCGATGTTTTCATGTCTTGTAAAGCGCGCCCGTAGGTGAGCGGTCCCATGGCGCCGGCCTTCGCGAAGAACGCGCGCTCTTCGCCGGACAGCACGCTCCACAGCGCGGGATCGGTGCCCGGCGGCGGCTCGACCGGAACACCCTGCGGCGCTTTCGCGTTCGCCGGCGTCTGAGGAGCCGGCAGCGGGACAGCCTGCGTGCCCGGCTTTTGCGCCGGCGCTCGCGTGTTGTCTCGCACCGGGAACTGCGTTCCCGGTCGCTGGATGTTCGAGCCGCCAATTCCGTGAATGCTCATTTATCTCTACTCACCAATCAAAGGTGAAAGTCCGCTGGCCGTCGTTTCGCCGTTCGCCGCTCGCGCTAGATATCGATTGCCTTGTGCAGCATCGCTCGCGCGACCTGGAACACCGTCGCGTTGGCTTCGTAGATCCGGCGAGCATTCATCAGGTCGATCATCTCGTCGGTGATGTTCACGTTCGGCAGGCGCACATAGCCGTTCTGGTCGGCGTCGGGGCTGCCGGGGTTGTAGACCATCGCGCCCTCGGACTTGTCGACGCCGATGCCGGCGACGCGTACGCCGCCGACGTCGTTCGTCATTTCGATCGGCGTCGAGCCGACCGCGATCGGCGGCAGCAGCACCGCTCCCGGCGCCGGCGTGGCGCCCGGCGCGACGACCGCGCCCTGCGCTCCCATCGTCACCGTCGTCGGGGAGCTCGTCGTCATGCTCGTCATCGCGTCCGGCACGACGGCTTCCAGCGACACCGTGCGACGTTGGTACGGACCGCCCTCCGGCGTCTTCGTCGTCTCGGCGTTCGCGAGATTCTGCGCGACCACGTCCATGCGCACGCGCTGGCCCGTCATGCCGCTCGCCGCGATCGCGAGCGCGCTGAACATCGCGTGCGGCGGCTCGGGACGTTGCGGCGGCCCGGGGGGAAGCGGTGTGGGAATGATCGGCGGGATCGTCATCGGTCAGCGCGCCTCGATGCTCACTTGTCTCGGATGCTCGTGCGAAGCTGCGCGTACGTCTTTTCGAGGAGCTTTTCCGTCGCGTCGTAGCGCACCTGCTCGTCCGCGAGCGACGTCATTTCCGCCTCGAGATTGACCTCGGCGCCCTGGATGGGCTTGCCCGTCGACGGATCGATCGGAAGCGCGAAGCCGTTCTGGCCGTTCACCGACGCCTGCGCGACTCGGCCCGCGATCGCCCGCGTGCGCTGCGCGCTCAGATCGAGCGCATCTTTCAAGTCGTTCGCGTTCGTGGCCCGGCCGAGGATTCCGAGGAGCATTGGTGGCCCTGGTACGGTGAGAGACGGACAGCCGACGATGCGCGCTGGCGCTCGACGCCCGGCGTTTCGTCACCCCCTGCAAAGGCAGGGGGCGGACCAAGCTCGGCCGGACCGCGGAGGGGGGTTGTTCTGATTCTCTTAAACAGGTGTGCGACAACACCTTGTGTGTCGCATCATCGGCCGGATTCTAGGATCGACGGCCGTGCTGCCGACTCGGCAAAAACATCCAATCCGGAAAAAGCTGCCGAGCAACTCGAGGGGCAAAACGTGTCGGCCCCTGCTTCTGGCATCAACGACTTCGATACCGGGCACGAACCGAGGAGAACGGGCGCGAACGCCGCCGACGACCGGACAAGACCGAAAAGAGGCCACACGGCCTGGTTCTGAGAAGACGATTCTTCTGAAGTCCAGTTAGTGCTCGTGCCCCTTGTCGCGCTGTAGTGCCAGTATCGAAGCAGTTGGCAGGCGCGCCTCAGTCCGCCGCGCCAGCTTCGTCGCGTCGTCCCGCGTTGAGCTTGTTGCGAAGCGTTCTCACGCTGATGCCGAGCAGCTCGGACGCCTTCGTACGGTTGCCGCTCGAGACCTCGAGCGCGCGTTCGATGAGCCGCGCCTCGGCGTCGTTCACGTTGAGCGACGTCAGAACGACGGCGCCGTCGGGAATGGGCCTGGCCGCGGCGGTCGCGCCGGCCGGAGTCGTGAGTGCGCCGAATGCCGCCAGCTCGCTCGAGCCGATGCGCGCGGGCGTCGGTCCGCTCCACGCGCCGCTGAGCCCGAACCGTTGGCCATCGAAGGCGTGTTCGGGGATGATCGGCTCGCCGGTGAGAATCACGGCGCGCTCCACCGCGTGTTGCAATTCGCGCACGTTCCCCGGCCAATCGTAGGTCTGCAGAAGCCCGATCGCCTGCTGGGAGATGCCGGAGATCTCCTTGCCGATCTCCTGGGCATAGTGCGTCGCAAACCGGTACGCGAGGACCGGAATGTCGTCCTTGCGCTCACGCAGCGGCGGCAAGCCGGACCGGGATGACGCTCAATCTATAGTAGAGGTCCTGCCGGAACTGACCGGCCGCGGAGTACGCGGCGAGGTCGCGGTTCGTCGTCGCGACGATGCGGACGTCCACCTTGATCGCCGACGATCCGCCGACGCGCTCGAACTCCTGTTCCTGCAGCACGCGCAGCAGCTTCGCCTGGAGATCGAGCCGCATCTCCGAGATTTCGTCGAGCAAGAGCGTGCCGCCGTGCGCACGCTCGAATGCGCCCTCGACGCGCTTGATCGCGCCGGTGAACGCGCCCTTCTCATGTCCGAACAGCGCACTCTCGACGAGCCCCTCGGGGAGCGCCGCGCAATTGAGCTTGATGAACGGGCCCTCGCGCCGCTCGCTCTGCGCGTGGATGGTTCGCGCGAAGAGCTCCTTGCCGGTGCCGGATTCGCCCTCGAGCAGCACCGTCGCGCGCGTCGGCGCGGCGGTCGCCACGGTCTGGAGCACGCGGCGGATCGACGAGCTGTCGCCGATGATCTGTCGTTCGTTTCGAAACTCCATCACTTCCCGGCGCAGCCGCTCGTTCTCGCGCCGAAGCCGTACCACCTCGAGCGCCTGGCCGACCGCCAGCTCCAACTGCTCCGGCCGTACCGGCTTCGTGATGTAGTCGATCGCGCCGGCTTTGATCGCCGCGACTGCATGCTCGATGCTGCCGTATCCGGTCAGCATGATGAGCGGCGTCTCGTAGCCTTCCTGACGCAGCAGCGCGAGGAACTCGAGCCCTGTCAGGCCGGGCATGCGGTAATCGGAGATGATCAGGTCGATCGCACCGGCCGCCAATGCCTGCAGTGCCTGCGGAACGTTATGAGCCGATACTGTCTGATGACCGGCCCGTTCGAGCGTATCCTGGAGGATAAGCCCGATTGCCGGCTCGTCATCGAGACAGAGAATCGTTGCCATAGAATGGTTTAAGTCAACTGCTCAACTTCCGGATACGCCGAGACGATACTGGGAACAGACGCGTGGGCTCGGCGAGGGGCAACTTTTGCCTAGTTGATTGCGCAAAACGGGAAGAAAAGGGGAAGGAAAACGTGAAACGTGGGGAACGCCGTGACGAAGTCTGACGCGTTCCGTCCGATCATTTGAGTCAATCGGCATCTGAATCCCGTCATCCGTCGCCCCTCCATCTCTCGAATCGCTTCCCCCCGCTTCTCCTTTCCTCTTCCCCGCTTTCCTGATGAGAATCACCAACAGCATCATCACCCGCGCTCAGTTCGACGGGCTGTCGGCCGCGATGGCCGCGCTCGAGAAAGCGCAGTCGCAGGTGACGAGCGGAAAGCGGTTGCAGCAGGCCTCGGACGATCCGACCGGCGCGATGCGCGTCATGAACACCGACAGCTCGCTCGCCGCGCTCGATCAATACCGCACGAACGTTCAGTTGGCCTCGAGCCGGCTCAACATCGAGGACAGCTCGCTGCAGCAGATCGGGGATCTCGTCACGCGCGCGAAGGAGCTTGCCGTCTCGCAGGTGGGCGGCACGGCGGACGCCAGCACGCGCGCCACCGCGAACGCGGAAGTGCAACAGCTGTTCACGCAGCTCATCTCGATCGGCAACACGCAGTTCGGCAACGAGTACATCTTCGGCGGCGCACAGTCGCAGACCGTTCCGTTCACTCAGAGCGGCGGCGGCGCGACGCTCAGCTATGCGTCGACGAACCCGACCGGCACGCGCCAGGTCGCGATCGGCGACGGACAGACGATCGCGGCGTCGCTCGACGGCAGTCAGCTCCTGCTGAACTCCGGCGTGCTCGACGCCGTGAAGGCGTTGTCCGCGTCCCTCGATCCGGCCTCTACGACCTATGGACAGGCGGGGATCTCCGCTGCCCTGAACCAGCTGGACTCGGCATTCAACTCGGTGCAAGCGCTCGTCGGCGATGTCGGCGCGCGCGGCAAGCAGCTCGATACGACCGAGCAGAACCTGGTCGCGTATAAATCCAACCTCACCACGTTCAAGTCCGATCTCGAGGACGTTGACGTCGAACAAGCCGTGACTGAGCTGACGAATCGCCAGATGGCCTATCAGGCCGCGATGCTCGCCACATCCAAGGTCATGGGGCTCACGCTTACCGATTATCTGACATGACCCAGTTGAAACTGGTCGACGCGGAGCCGGACGTGCTGACGGTTTCGTCGGACCTGCTCGGCGAGTTGCAGATTCGTTCTTCGGAGGCGATGTATTTCGCGAGTGGAATGCTCGGTTTTCCAGAGTGCCGGCGCTTCGCGCTCGTTCGGGCCGAGCACGATGGATTCTTCTGGTTGCAGTCCATGGAGTACTCCGCGCTCGTCTTTCTGCTCGTCGATCCATTCGTCGCCGTGAGCGGGTATTCGATCGACGTCGCGCCGACGCAACTTGCCGATCTGGGCGCGTATCGGCCCGCCGACATCGCACTGCTCTCCGTGGTGACGTTGCCAGGGCAGGCGGGCGAAGCGGCGACCGCGAATCTGCAGGGTCCCATCGCCATCAACTTCGCGACGCATTCGGCCAAGCAGCTCGTGCTGAGCGAGACGGACTTCGGCGTGCGCGTGCCGATCGATCTCAAGCAATTGACGAGTTGATCGCTGCTCGTCATCCCGAGCTACGAGAGGGATCAGCAGTTGACGGTTTGAGATCAACGTCCTCGATACGGGCACAAACGGCATGAACGGCACGGGCACCTTAGTGCCCGTTTACTCAGTTAGTGCCCGTATCGAATCGTTAGTGCCCGCCGGTTGCACGGATAAACGGCCGCGCTCAAGTCAGCCAACGCATCGCCGATACTGAACTGTGACGGCAACTGAAACAGCCGTCGCCGGAGCACGGATGCTCCGACAACAAGTTCACGGAGGAACACCCAGATGCGTATCAACACGAACGTCAGCGCGATTCAGGCCTACACCAACCTCGGACGGGTCCAGAACGCGTTGCAGGACTCGATGGCCAAGTTGTCGTCCGGCCTTCGGATCACCAAGGCGGCGGATGACGCGGCCGGCCTCGGCATCGCGAACAATCTGCGTGGCGCCACGCGCGCGCTGAGCCAGGCGTCGAAGAACGGCGAGCAGGCCTCGGCGGAGCTGAACGTCGCGGAAGGCGGCACGTCGGCGATCGAAAGCATTCTCGAGCGCATGAAGGAGCTCGCATCGCAGTCGGGTTCGTCCAACTCCGGTGACCGCGCGCAGCTGCAGGCGGAGTTCAACACGCTGCGCACGGAAATCCAGCGTATCACGGCGACGACCCAGTATCAGGGCAACAACCTGATCGACGGCACGATGGGCAACCAGCTCGACACGACCGCGACCTCGACCCTTCTCGCCGACGCCAACGCGCAGGCGAGCACGGTGAAGCTGGCGGGCGCGCGGGCGGACACGTACACGATCAACCTCGTGGACGCGACGCACCTCTCGATGACCGACAGCGCCGGCGACGTGCAGGTGGTACAGGTCGCGGCGACGGGCGTCCAGACGGTGAACTTCTCGCAGTTCGGCGTGTCGCTGAAGACGTCGGCGACGTTCGACACCGGTGCAGGCGCGACAGCCCTCGACGGTGACGTGGCGAAGGTCAACGCGGGCACCTCGGGCGCGGACTTCCTCGTCAGCGCCGCGGCGGGCCAGTACACCACGAACGACCTCGTGTCGCTCGCGACGTCCATCGACCTCACCACGGGTGCGACGGGCCTCAACATCGGCGCCTCGGACATCAGCACGCAGGCGGGCGCGCAGTCGGCGCTCACCGATCTCGACAACGCCCTGACGGTGGTCAACAGCGCGCTCGGCTCGATCGGCGCGGCGCAGAGCCGAATCGGCTTCGCGCTCGACAACACCAAGACGGCGATCGCCAACTTCAGCGCCGCGGAGTCCACGATCCGCGACGTCGACATGGCGGAAGAGATGACGAACTTCTCGAAGGACCAGATTCTGGCCCAGGCCGGCACGGCGATGCTGGCGCAGGCGAATCAGTCGGCCTCGAGCGTCCTCCGGCTGTTCCAGTAAGCTCTACCGATCCAAAAGGCTCCCGAAGGCGGCGAGGATGTTCCTCCCGCCTTCGGGAGTTCTGTTTTTGTGCCGATACTGTAGTACAACGGCGACGGGCGGCGGGCGGCGGGCGACTACCGCCGGCGTGCCGTTCCCACGTTCGCCTGTTCCGTTCGCCCTTTGCTGTTCGTCGCCCGTCGCCCGTCGCCCGTCGCCCGTCCCCCGTCGCCCATCGCCCATCGCCCGACCATGTCCAGCCCCATCACATCCGTCGCCGGTCTGTCCAGCGGCATCCAGTGGCAGGACATGGTCAATCAGATCATGCAGCTGGAGCAGTCGCGCACGCTGGATCCGATCACGGCGCAGCAGACGGCCGACCAGGCCCGAATGGGCGCGTGGCAGAGCTACAGTGACGTCGTCACGACGCTCCGCGACGCAGCCTCGAAGCTCGGCGATGCCACTGCCTTCAGCGCCTTCCAGGCGAGCGCCGCCAACAGTCCGACCTCGGGCCGCACGCTCGTTTCGGCGACGGCCGCCGCCGGCGCGATTCCCGGCACCTACGAGGTCGAAGTCGACGACATCGCGCGCGCCGAGAAGCTCGGCGGCACCGCGGTGGCTGATCCGACGGCGGCGCTCAATCTGGCGGGGAATGTGTTCGTCAGCGGTCGCATGCTCACCGTGACCGCCAACGATTCGCTCAACGCGATTCGCGACAAGATCAACGCGCTGAACAGCGGCACGAACCCATCGCACGTGAGCGCGTCGATCCTCACCGTGTCGTCCGGCGTCAACCGGCTCGTGCTGACGAGCGACACTACCGGCTCGGCGGGCATCGAGCTCGTCGAGAACGGCGGCAGCACCGTACTGTCGTCGCTCGGACTGGCGAGCGCCACCCTCGTCGCGAATGCCGTGGGCGGCAATGCTCGCAGCTACGGATTCACGACCGCCACGACGTCCCTCGGCCAGGCGCTCGGCCAGACGATGCCGGCGGCCGGCGCCTTTCAGGTGAACGGCAGCGTCGTCGACGTCGATTTGAGTCAGGATTCGCTCAACACGATCGCGGCCAAGATCAACAGCGCGGTCGGTTCGGCGGTGGCGACCGTGAGCTCCGAGATGGTCAACGGCGCGACGGTCTCGCGCTTGATCGTGAACGGCACGGTGACGACGGATCCCGGCACCGGGCCCGCGGATCAAGCGATCAGCACGCAGAACCTGCAGCAGCTCGGCTTTCTCGAGAACGATCGCACGGCGTCGCAGCTCGTCACGCCGACGGACGCGCAGCTCAAGATCGACGGCATCGCGCTCACGCGCAGCACGAATAGCGTCTCGGATGCGCTCGCGGGCATCACGCTCAACCTGCAGGCCGCCGAAGTCGGCACGTCGGTCGACGTGACCGTCTCGCGCGACAGCACGGCGGCGGTGAAGGCGATCCAGGATTTCGCGGACGCGTACAATGCCGTCTCGAAATACGTCGCGACGAACACGGCGCAGAATGGGCCGCTGGCGTTCGACATGTCGATTCGCAGCACGCTCTCGCAGATGAAGCGAAATCTCGTCGACGGCGTCACGGGCCTGCAGAACACGACCTTCACGAGTTTGCCGCAAGTCGGCGTGTCGCTCGACAAGACCGGCGTGCTGCAGGTGGATACCGCGAAGCTCACCGCGGCGCTCGCCGCGAGCCCCGACGAAGTGAAGGCGCTGTTCGCGACGAACGGCTCGTCGACGCTGTCGACCATCAAGTACATGACCGGCTCGTCGTCGACGCAGCCGGGCACGTACACGGTCGACGTCACGCAGGCAGCGACCACGCCGACCGCGACCGGCAACGCCATCGCCGGCACCTACAACAACGCGGCCGTCGCCAACACGATGACGGTGACCGACAGCTTCACCGGCCGCACGAGCACGATCGCGCTCGACGACCTGGATACGACGTCGACGATCGCGTCGAAGCTGAACGTCGCGTTCGGTACCGACGGCCTCCGACTCAGCGCATCCGTCGCCAACGGAAACCAGCTGCAGCTCGACGGTCTGCAGTACGGCTCGCGCTCGTCGTTCACGCTCGCGTTCTTGCTCAACGGCGTGGACGCCGGATCGCAGCTCGGCTTCAATACGACGCCCTACGCGGGACTCGACGTCGCCGGCACGATCAACGGCAAGGCGGCGACCGGATCGGGTCAGGTGCTCACGGCACCGATCGACCCCACGAATCCGGCGCAGGGCCTCTCCGTGCTCTATACCGGCACGACGCCGCCGGAAACGGCCGACGTCACGTATGTCCTGGGCCTCGGCGGAGCCATGTTCGCGGCCGCGGACTCCCTCGTGCAGTCCGGCAACGGCACGATCCAGTCACAAGAGAACAACATCCAGTCCCACATCGACTCACTCACCAAGCGAGCAGCCGACGTGCAGGAACGCCTGGACCAACAGCGCGCCGCGCTGACGAAGCAATTCACCGACATGGAGACGGCGCTTTCGAAGCTGCAGGCGCAGGCCTCCGCGCTCACGAGCCAGTTGAACGCGCTTCAGCAGTCGAACAACTGAGCCGATAGTTAGATCATGAGCTATACTCGCCAAGCCGTCGCGTATCGCGACCGTGAGATCCAGACCGCTTCCCCGAGCCGCCTCGTCGTGCTCGTGTTCGACTGCGCGCTGTCGAATCTGCTGCGCGCGCGTCGAGCCGTGCAGACGAACGCCATCGAGGAGCGAGTGAACGCTGTCGGCAAGGCGCGCGACGCCATCATGGAATTGCTCGTGACACTGGACGTCGAGCAGGGGGGCGACCTCGCCCGCAACCTGCGCTCGGTCTACGGCTTCATTCTGACCGAGCTCTCCGACGTGGCGCGGCGGCCGGACGGCGCGCGCCTCGAGACGATCATCAAGCTGGTCACCGAGTTGCGCGGCGCCTTCGACGCCATCGCGGGCGACTCGGCGAGAACGCCGGCGGCCTGATGTCGACGACGAGCGCGGTCACGGTCCACGTGGAAGCCGCCAAGCGGCTGCTCAGAGAGCTCGAGCAGCAGGCGGAGACCGCGCTCAACGCGCTCGGCCGCGAGAGCGGTGCCGAATTCTTCGCGGCGGTCGACGCGCGCGATCAGATCCTCGGGCAGCTCGATGGGGTCGTGAATGCGCTGACCAGCGAGCGCCAGGCCGCCGCCGAGTCGCAGCATGACAAGCGGGAGATGGCGTCGTTGTTCGCCGAGATTGCTCTCGCCGCGACGACGGCGCTCGAATCACACGATCGATTGACCTCCGAGACGCGTCGGGAACGTGATCGTTTGGCCCAAGCGCTCCGCCGCACGGCGCGACCGGATCCGGTCGCACGCCAGTACGGTGCATCGAAACCCCGAGCGCGCACGATTTCAGTCACCGGGTGACAGAGATGTCGAACCGGAACGAAGAGGCCAGGGTGGGAGCCAAGCTCTCGCCCACGGTTCCGCCTGTGGACGCTCACGCGGCGGCAAAGACCATCCCGGAACGTTACGCCCGACTGCTCGGCAAGCTGGCTTGTGCCGACCGGGCGCTCGAGACGGGCGACGCGGCTGCGCGCGGCGAGTCCTTGGATGAAGCATCGGGCATCGTGTTCGACTTGCTGTACTCGCTCGATTTTCGTCAGGGCGGCGAAACGGTGCCGCGCCTGGCCGCCATTTACGGCTACATCGGCAACGAGCTGCTCAGTGTCGGCCGGACGGGAGACCGACAACAACTCGGGCATCTTCGCGACATGGTCGCGACACTACGTAACAGCTACCGTGATAGCGAGGTTGTCGCGTAGGTCGAGGCATCGACAGGTCTGTGATATAAGTCACACAACTGCAAGTGTTTACGATGAGGTACGGTCTTTTTTGCCGGTTGTGGGCCGATTGAAGCGGCGCCGCTTTTCGGTCGAGACGCAAAACGTGCGAGCAAGCCGTTAAAGAATCCTAGAAGGCGTCCGATAATGACCGAGTGGAGGTAACAAATGCAAATTTTTCCCAAGAACGCCGGCCCGGTTCGGCCGGACTCCGCCCAGTCATCGCAGCCCGCGGGCGTCGCGGACGGCGACGGCGTCCGCGCTGTCGTGGCCACGCCGCCGAGCGTCGATCGGTCCGACAAGGTCTCGATCTCGGATGCCGGGCGTGCACTGGCGGCGCGAGACGGCGGTCCGGACGCCGCGGCGCTCGATCCGAGCCGCGCGTCGCAGATTCGCGATCGCGTGCTGAATGGCGCGTATGACACACTCGAGGTGGTTGACGCGGTGGCGCGCCGACTCCTCCGCTCCGGCGACCTGTAGCCCTGCTGACGTCCATCTCATGAAGTTTCTCGTTGTCGACGACTCGCTCACGATGCGCCGCATCATCATCAACGCCCTCCAACGGATCGGCTACAACGACACCGTGGAGGCGAGTGATGGCAAGGAAGCCCTCGAGAAATTCGACGGCAGCATCGGCTTCGTCATTACCGACTGGAACATGCCCACCATGAGCGGCGTCGAGTTCGCTCGCGCCGTGCGCGCCAACAGCGTTGGCGCGTCGGTCCCGATCCTCATGGTCACCACCCGCGGCGCGCGCGAAGACATCGTCGCGGCCGTGGAGGCGGGCGTGAACAACTACATCCTGAAACCCTTCACGCCCTCCGTGCTGAAAGAGAAGATCGATCGCCTCTTGGCCGGTATCGGAGCGGCGGCATAAGGATCCTCCAATGAGACCCGCCGAAGAGCTGCTCTACGACTCCGAAGCTTCCTTTCGGCTGGTCGACCACGCCATTCGCGAGCTGAGCGCCTCGGGCGCCGAGCTCGATCGCGAGGCGACGGGCTTCCTCGCCCACGTGATGGCGCAGCCGGGCGGGTTCGCGGAGCTCTCGCGCACGCTCCTTCGCGCATACGCGGAGACAGCGGGCATCGTCGGCCGGTTTCGCGAGACGGCGGGCATGCTGGACTCGAGCGGAATCGACAAGCTCCAGCAGATGCACGGGCATCTGCGCGAAGTGTCGTCGGCCACCGAGACGGCGACGAACGGCATCCTCGACGGGCTCGGCCGCGCGGTCAATCTCGTCGAGCAGCTCGACGCCGACGCGACGCTGAGCGAAGCGGATCGCCGCCGCATGATGGCCTCGCTTCGCGAAGAGTTGAGCGGCGTCGTGAATCAGATGCAGTTCCAGGACATCACGGCGCAGCAGCTGAAGCACATCGAGGGGCAGCTGATCGACATGAATCGTCGGATCACGCAGGTCGTGAAGATCTTCTCACCGCCGGCGGTGACCTTCGCGCCCGCCGACCCGACGACGGCCACTCAATTCGGGGAGATGCACCTCGCGGTGACGGAAGACGGCCAGGCGGTCGCCGACGAGATCTTCGCCATTCGCGCCCCGCGCCGATCGGCCTAAGCCGCAGCAAGCTCGACACGACACGCACACTCCTGATCTGCAGTCGTCCCCGTTCGCCTCTCCCGCGGAGAGGGCGGCGCCGCTTACCATTCAGGTGCCGTCCCGCATCCGGGTGAAATCGACAAAGGACGATCGGGGTCATGACAGCGGCGGTGCTCGAGGGGCGCGAATCGTGGTCGCGAATGGTGATCGCGATCTCCGGCGCGAGCGGTCTGGTTGGCTCGGCTCTCGCGCGCGCGTTCAAAGCGCGCGGCAACGACGTGCGCCGCATCGTCCGCGACGCGCCGACGTCGGACGCCGACATTCCGTGGGACACGCGTCGCGCGACGATCGACGCCGGGAAGCTCGCCGGTGTCGACGCGGTCATTCACCTGGCTGGCGAGAATCTGGCGCAGCGATGGACGACCGCCGCTCGGCGCCGGATTCGCGACAGCCGTGTGAGCGGAACGCTGGCGCTCGCGCGCGCGCTGGCAAGCCTCGACAGGAAGCCGCGCGTGTTCCTCAGCGGATCGGCGATCGGCGTCTACGGCAACCGCGGCCACGAGGTGCTCGACGAGCGTAGCTCGACCGGGAGCGACTTTCTGGCCGAGGTGTGCACGGCGTGGGAGGCGGCCACGAAACCCGCGTCGGAGGCCGGCATTCGCGTCGTCCTCCTCCGGTCGGGTCTCGTGATCTCGCGAGACGGCGGCGCGCTTGCCAAAATGCTCACGCCGTTCCGGCTCGGCGTCGGCGGCCAGTTGGGGACCGGTCGCCAGTGGATGAGCTGGATCTCGATCGACGACTATCCGCGGGTCGTGAGCTTTTTATTACAGAATGAGGCGCTTCGCGGGCCAATCAACGTCGTCGCGCCGAATCCGGTCACGAACAAGGAGTTCTCGCGTACGCTCGCGCGCGTGCTGGGCCGCCCGTCGTTTTTCACCGTGCCGAAGTTCGCGCTCGCGCTCGCGTTCGGCGACATGGCGGACGACACGGTGCTCGCCAGTCAGCGAGCGGTGCCGCGTCGGCTGCTGGAAGCCGGATTCGACTTCCAGCACTCGACGCTCGAGTCGGCGCTGCGGGCCGAGCTCGCGCGCCGAGCGACTTGAGCCGGGCGACCGCCGCGAGAATGTGCTCTCGCGAAATAGTTTGGTCTTGCGTGGTTGCTTTCGCCGAGCGTACACTCGGCTCATGAGGAACGATACGCCAGCAGACGCTGCGTTCGTCAGTCTCGAAGAGTATCTGCGCTTCGAGAATGCGTCGCCGACGCGGCACGAGTACGTCGCTGGGCGGGTGTATGCCATGAGCGGCACGAGGGCGCGCCACAATCTGATCGTAACGAACATCTTTTCACGCCTCCGTGCCGCGGCGACCGGATCGTGCAGGGCGTATGTCATCGACCTCAAGGTTCGCGTTGGGCGCGATCGCGTGTACTATCCTGACGCCGTCGTGATGTGCACGCCACACACCGGCGACACGCTCATCTTCGACGATCCTTGTCTCGTGGTCGAAGTGACATCGCGCAGCTCGCGCCGGATCGATCACGGCGAGAAGCTGGACGCCTACCGGAGTCTCTCATCGCTCCGCGGCTACCTGATCGCGGAGCATGATCGTCGTCGCGTCGCGCTTCATACGCGCAGGCCTACGGGCGAATGGACTCGTGACGACGTGCTCTCGTCAGGTCGCTTGGCCATTCCATGTCCGGCGACGTCGCTCTCGCTCGACGAGATCTACGACGGTGTAGAGTTGCCGCCGCTGCGCGTGGGTGAAGCGCTGGATGAGGAGGACACGTGGGTCGAGGAGCTCGACTACTCGAACATCGACGAAGAGTAATCGCTGACTCACGCGTCGCTATGCCAGGTGAGCGCCCATCCGGCAGGGCCAGCGCCGCGGCTGCCAAATCATTTCGCGGCGCTGGTTCAACTAGTAAGGAATAGCCTCAGGACTACTAGGCGATCAGCGCGCTCAGCCGGTCACTGAACACCCGGCTCGCGGTCAGCCGCGTGCCGTCTCGCATGATCACGATGTACTCGCCGTGGAACCACGGCTCGAGCTCCTTGATCCGGTCGATGTTCACGATCGCCGACCGATGGATGCGCACGAAGGTCTTGGGGTCGAGCTTCGCCTCCATGTTCTTCATGCTCTCGCGGAGCAGATGCGCGTCTGCCTTCGTGTGCACCTTCACATAGTTCCCGCTGGCCTCGACCCAATCGATCTCCTCGGCGCGGACGAAGAACACGCGGCCGCTCGACTTCACGATCAGGCGCTCCGGATACTTCCGCTCTTCGCGCAGCTCTTCGAGGAGCGAGACGAGGCGCGAATCGATCACCTGTCCCTGCTTGGCCGCGAGCTGCGTGCGCGCGCGCTCGAGCGCTTTCTCGAACCGCGTCTGGTCGAACGGCTTGAGCAAGAAGTCGAGCGCGTGGATCTCGAACGCGCGGATGGCGTGTCCGTCGTGCGCGGTGACGAAGACGACGGCAGGCAGGTGCGCGGGATCGAGATTCTCGATCACCTCGAAGCCGTCCATGCCGGGCATCTGCACGTCGAGGAACACCAGGTCGGGCTGCTCGCGGTCGATCGTCTCGACGGCGCTCGCGCCGTCGGCGCACACGCCGACGATCTCGACGTCGGACTGCTGCGAAAGGAGCGATTGAAGACGATCGCGGCCGAGCTCTTCGTCGTCGACGACGACGGCGCGAATGCGTGGAGTCACTGGTTGAGGCTGGGTCATCAGTCTGCCGCCGCTGGTTCGTAGGAGGTAAAGGGAATTGCCATGGTGACGCGAACGCCTTCGCCGGGCGCGCCGCGCAAGACGAAGGTCTGCCGGTCGCCGTAGAGATGGGCGAGACGCTGCCTGGTGCTCGCCAGGCCGACGCCTTCTTTGTGGCCCGCGCGCAGGCCGCGGCCGTCGTCGACGACGTCGCAGCGCAGCATGTCGCCCTCGCGCCGCACCGTGATGGAGATCGAACCTGCGCCCAAGTCGCCGAACCCATGCCGGAACGAGTTCTCGACGAGCGGCTGCAGGAACAGATTCGGGACGCGTGCATCGCGCGTCGCGGGATCGATGTCGATCGACACGCGCAGCCGGTCGCCAAACCGAATCGACATGATCTCGATGTACCGCTCGAGGAAGTCGAGCTCGGACTGCATGGGCACTTCCTGCGCGCCGATGTTCTGCAGCGACATCCGGAGCAGATCGCTCAGCGCGGCGACCATCGAATCGGCGCGCCGAACATCCTTGTGCATCAGCGCCGAGATCGAGTGCAGCGTGTTGAACAGGAAGTGCGGTTGCAGCTGCATGCGGAGCATCTGCAGCTGGGCCTGCGCGAGCCGGGCCTCGAGCTGCGAGGCCGTGAGCGCGCGGTCCTTCGACACGCGGTAGTAAATGACCGCGTGGTGAACGATGACGATCGCCGAGAAGACCAGCGAGTCGAGCACCGTCCAGGTCAACAGCGATTGGCCGAACGTCTTGGGCAGCGACGCCAACGACACCGCCGGATCGAGCACCACCGCCGCGGTGGAGAAAATCGCGACGTGGAGCACGACGAACGCGAGCATCGCCCCGATCTGCACGGTCCAGTTGCGCGGACTGGCGTGGCCCCAAACCGGGAAGCGCTTGGCCGTGTACATCACGAACGGCGTGAGCACGGCCCACGCGTACGTGAAGATGAGCTCGGCCGGAACGAGCTGCGTCATCGACACCGGGTAGCCGACGAGCCGGCTGTAGAAATAGCGCTCGACCGAGTAGAGCAGCGCGATGACCGTGGCGACGCCGAACAGGATCAGCGTGAATCCGCGCTGCCGCTCGCGCACGATCGTCTGGTCGGCGGTCCCGGTCAGCCCCAGAATGCTGTATTCCCCGGTCTGAGCGAGCCCATCCGGAAGACCGGGCGCCCTGGCGAGGCTAATCGGCGTTGCCCGAGCTCTCAGCGTCGACAAAAGGTCCGATTCCGGGGCTGTGGTGGCTGACATCCGCTCTCGGTCGTTCACGACGACGTGGCGTGGGTAGCACTACTCGGATCCGGCTCGGGCGGTTTCGTCCCGGCTCGTATCCATTAGACACTAACGCAGGAAGAAGTGTTGCGCGGTCACTGTAGACCTTTTGTAATTGGATTGATGAAGAACCGTGTCATGACCGAGGCCGAGGCTGATCGGCTGCACATGCCAAGGGTTTGGGGTTGACGGTTCGGGGTTGGGAGTCAGGGGTTTCGACCACCCCCAACCCCCAACCCCAAACTGTGAACTCCAAACACCGCCAGCCGCCCTCTCAGCCGAACTGGGGCGGCCGCTTTTTGTGGAAGTCCGTCGCCTGCTGGAAGGCGTGCGCGACGAGGAGGTTCTTCTCGTCATGAAAGATGGGCCCCATGATGTACATCCCGGTGGGGAGCGGAATGGTCGGCGCCGGCGGGGCCGGCGGCGTTGCCCGCGTCGAATCGCCTCCCCGGCCGCCCCCACCCCCGCCCGCGCCGCGACCGCCGCCCCGTCCGCCGCGGCCAAACTGCGGAATCGCAAAGCCGGTGGGCACGACGATCGACGGCGTGCCGACGATGTTCGTGGTCGACGTATCCTCGCGCGGCGTGACCACGACGTCGTATTTCGAGAACAGATCCCACATCTGCTGCATCGCGCGGACGCGCACGCGGTTCGCGTTCACGTAATCGACTGCCGGAATGAATTGCGCCGCCCGGAAGGTGTTCGGCCAACTGCTGTACGGCTCGAGCTCCTTGATCTTCGAGTTGAGCGTATCCGGCTCGAACGCCGCGCCGCACTCCGCGTCGAGGATGATGTTGTCGAGATAGCCGTAGTTCGGCGCCGGCACGTCGATCGGCTCTGGCTTGGCGCCGAGCGATTCGAGCACCTCGAGGAAGTGCATCGCTTCCGGGATCGGCGTGACAGTGCCGTCCTGCGACCGCCGCTCGAACGCATCCTTGAAATACGCGATCTTGAGCTGCGCGAGCTTGGCGTTCGCGTTCCAGTTGAACGGATACTCCTTCACGGAGTAGTCGATGCCGTCGGGTCCCTGAATCGCGCCGAAGACGATCGCGCAGTCTTCCGCGCTGCGGCAGATCGGTCCGAGCTTGTCGGTGGTCCACGAGAGCGCCATCGCGCCGGTGCGGGGCACGCGTCCGAACGTCGGACGGAATCCGGAGACGCCGCACGTGCGCGAGGGCGACGTGATCGAGCCGTTCGTCTCCGACCCGATGCTGAAGCCGACGCACCCTGCGGCCGTGGCGGACGCAGGTCCTGCCGACGATCCACTCGATCCCGTCTCGGGATTCCACGGATTGCGCGTGCGCGCCTTCCACCAGGTGTCACCCTGTGCGAGCGATCCGAGCGTGAGCTTCGCGACGAGAATCGCGCCGGCGTTGTCGAGCCGTGTGACGACGGGTGCCTCGTAGTCGAACGTCTGATGCTCGTAGAGTCCGGCGCCCCATGTCGTGGGATAGCCTTTCACCGCGAGCAGGTCTTTCGCGCCCCAGGGGATGCCATGGAGCGGACCGCGATACTTCCCGCGTGAGATCTCGGCGTCCATGTCCTGCGCCTGCTTCCGCGCGCGCTCCTCGGTGAGATTCACCACGAAATGGAGCTGCGAGTCGTAGCGCTTGAGCCGCGAGAGGTACATCTCGGTCAGCTCGCTCGGCTTCACCTTTCGCGTGCGCACCAGATCGGCGAGCTCGTTGACGGTGGCGTACGCGAGCTCGTCGAGGCTACCCGGGCGCGCCATGACCGGCACCTTGCTTCGAACGGTGAGCATCTTGTTCTTCTTCGGGAGCGTCTTGCCCGGCGGCAGGGGATCGAAGACGATCGCCGGCAGCATGCTTTGATCGAGCGGCTCTTTGTGCAATGTCTCGATGGTGCCGCGCATGTCGCGGAGATTGCGCACCATCGCGGTCCGTTCGTCGTCGGAGAAGTTGAGCCCCGAGATCTGCTCGGCCGAGGCGATCATCTCCTTGGTGATTTCAGGGCCTTGCTGCCGTTGCTGGGCCTGAGCCCACAGGACGCCAGGGAAGAGGGTCGTGCCGAGGCCGATGGAGCTGAAGTAGGCCATGAACGAGCGGCGATCGTACGTGGAGTCGGGCATCGTCGAGAGGTTGAGGACAGTAATCCGTACCGAAGGTTCAGGGGCGTCGCAAGTCAAGAAGTGGAGGGTTTGGGGTTCACAGTTCGGGGTTTGGTGTTCGGGGTTGCGGCGCCACGCCGAACTCCAAACGCCGAACCCTCAACCCCTAACTCTCGGCCCGCGGCGAGCGCCAATTTCCATGCCACTCCAACCCCGGCATTAAGCCCGTCGGCGCCCACTTTCCGACCATCGAAACTCCCGGACCGCCGTTTCGTATTCTCTGATCGACCACTATGTCTGCCATCATCATCGAGGGTGTCCTGTTCGTCGCGCTGGTCGCGGCAGTGGGCACCCTCTTCTACTTGATCGTCATGTACTTCACACCAGTCGGCGTCCGGATTCGCCAGACGCAGAATCGGAGGCGGCTCGACCACGCGGCCGAGCTGGTGTGCCCCATCCATGGGCCGCGTTCATCCAACGACCTGGTTCGCCTCCCCAGCGGGGACGTGCTGTGCCCCGATTGCTATAAGGAGACTCTCAATGGGTAGCTCGATCGGCGATCGTCTGTCGTCCATGGGCTTCAGCGGCGGGACGAGCGACGGCAGCGGCATTGGTCGGAAGATTCGTCGCGTTGTCGTGCTGATCGCGGTGCTCGTCGTCGCGATCTTCCTGCTCCCGACGTCGGTCACGTACGTGAATCCCGGCTACGTCGGCATCGTGATTCATCGCGCCGGCGGCGGCGTCGACAAGATTCCGCTCGGCCCGGGATTGCACCTGCGCAACCCGTTGACGACCGGTATCGAGGAGTATCCGGTGTTCATGCAGACGTTGGTGCTCACGAAGAGCGGCAGCGAGGGCTCGCCGACGAACGACGAGATCAACGTCAACAGCAAGGAGGGCCAGCCCATCTCGCTCGACGTCTCGATGAGCTTCGAGCTGGAAGAGGACAAGGCGCCGCAGTTGTACACGACGTTCCGTCGCGACATCCAGGCGATTCAGCACGGCTACGTGAAGCAGTCGATCCGCCAGGCGCTGCAGGAAGTGATCGGCAACGAGGAGATCGCGGCCGTGATCGGACCGAAGAAGGCCGAAGCGGTGAATCAAACGCAACGCCTGCTGTCACAGCGGTTGGCGCAGTACGGCATCGTCGTGAAGCAGTTCACGATCAACGAGCTTCGTGCGCCGCCGGCGGTGATCGAAGCCATCAATCAAAAGAACGTCATGCAGCAACAGGCGCTCACCGCCCAGAACGAGCTGCAGAAGAACACGTTCCAGGCGCAGGGCGACTCGATCAAGGCCGCGGGTCAGGCGAAGGCGATTCTGTCGCTCGCCGAATCGCAGGCCAAGGCGAACGATCTGCTGAGCCGAAGCGTCACGGCGAATCTGGTGCAGTACGAGATGGCGAAGCGCTGGGACGGGAAGATGCCGCAGGTGTCGGGTGCGGCGATGCCGCTGCTGCAGCTTGGCAAACCGTGAAGCACGACGGCGGCCGCGGACCGGCACGGGCACCGACGGATCGGCACGGAACAGCGTGAGCTTCTTTTGATGAAACCGCTCGGGATGCCACGAGTGGCGTCCCGAGCGCCTCTTCTCAAAAAGAGCTCCTTGTCGCTCCGTGCCCGTCCGTCTGCGTCAGTGCCGATCCGCGGGCTAACCCGTTCTTCAGGCTTTCCGTGGACGCAGCGACAGGCCCAGTGCCACCACCGCCAATGCGAGCGCGGTAACGGACATCCATTGTGGCGCTCCGCCACTCGCCGCCGCCGCGATCGTCGTCGTCGACGCCGGACGCTTCGAGCCGACAGGACCAGTCCACTCGACCTTTTCGCCGTCGGCGTATGTCTGAAAGATCGGCCAGCGAATCTCGGTCGCGGTCTTGGGGTTCGCGGCCACGAACGGAAATTCCGCGAAGCGTTCGGGCGCGAGCGTGCCCGTCCACACGGCGCCGACGATGCGCTGCGCCGAATCACGCACGACCTCGAGCTGCCAACCCGGGACGTCTTCGAACGAGCTCACGCGCACGTCCGCGGGGAACTGAATCTCCACGCGCGTCGTGGCGACCTTCTTCTCGTTCGGCACGCGAACCGAGTAGCGCTCGTACGCGCCGGTGGTCGACGCCTTGGGAAACACGACCGCATGCGCGAGCGCGAGCGTTTGCACCGCGAGCACGAGCGCGATGACGACTCCCGCCACCCGCAACGAGACCGGCCGTGCCCGCCGGCGAGACGAGATCCGAGTCATTGGGAGGAGTCCTGCGCGTTGAGTTGGCTGGACGTCGCGGTCACCGGAGGGGAGACGTACCCGAGAAAGCCGCCCAGCAGAACGACGAACCACAGCACCGCGATCTCGCGGCGGAGCGTTCCCTGGAATTGGAGCGCGACGCTTCCGCCGCCGCCGGCCGCGAGACGCACCAGCACGCGCCGGTGATAGGCGCCGAAGCCGACCAGCACGCCGAGTCCAACCACCTTTGCGAGCACGACCGCGCCGTAGGCGGACACGAGACCGGCGAGATGCGGAACGAGAATGACGACCTGCAACATGCCGGACACGGTGAGCGCGGTGACGGACCACAGCGCGATCGACGACACACGGCCGGCATCCACGGCGAACTGCGCGCAGGTCGCGCCGGTCGTTCACGACGAGCCACAGCAGCCCGCCGACCCAACCGGCAAGCGCCACGAGATGGAGAAGCTTGAGCGGCACCGAGAGCGACGGTTGGAACGCGATCGAATGTCCCACCGCGGCCGACAGCACGAGCGACGGCACCGTTCCGACGAGCGCGAGACCGCCGCGGCGCGCGAACACCAGCGCCCAGAGCGGCAACAACGAAAGACACGTGCGCCACAGCTCGGTGCGTCCCGCCCTCGTGCGGAACGCGGACGACAACCACTCGCTCGTGAGTCGATAATCCGGCGCGGCGTTGATCGTCCACGCAAGCAGATGTCCGCCGAGCAGGAGCGGCGTGACGATCGAGAACCAGAGCGCGACGCGAGCGGGACGCGTCTCGAGACCGGTGCGCGTGGTCACCAGAAAGAACAACAGGCCCGCCAGCGCCGCGAGCGAGCCGACGCCCAAGCCGCGAAGCACCGATGGAATGAGCGGCGCGCCGGCGATCGACGGGCCCCACGCCGGCTTCACGAGCGCGGCCGACGTCGGCGGTGGTGGCGCGGTTGCGACGCCGATCGAGAAGACGAAGCTGCCGCCGACGGGATGACCGTCCTCGGACAGCACGTGCCACTCGACGCGATACGTGCCAGTGCCGAGGGTCGACGTCGCGCCGACGATGACGTGCACGTCGTGCGGATCGTTCGCGAGCGACAGCGGCGTCGAACGGCCGTCGGGGCTGACGAGAATGACATGTGCCACCGCCGGCTCCATCGGTTCGCTGAACTCGAGGCGAATGCTCGTCGGACTGGCGGTGAGGGTGCTGTTTGCGGCGGGCCGCGACGAGACCAGCGTGACGTGCGCGCTGGCGACGGTGTAGAACCGAACCACCGCCGCCAGCGCCAGCGCGCCCGCCAAGGCGAGGCGACGCACGATCAGAGCGAGTATTTCAGATTCGCCACGTGGGTCCGCTGTGGGAACGGATGGAAGAGGAAATGTTTTCCATCGAGCCGGCGGGAACTCGGACTCCGGTGCGCATGCGCGGCGACGCCGACGGTCGAGACCGGCGCGTTCGCGACAACCGCATGCGCGACACCGGGTGCGCAGCGGAGAGAGCCCTGAACCACGGACTACGGCGCATGGATCGGAAGTTGCCAACCTGGCCAGTAGACCGCCAGGGTCAGTCGTCGGCCAACGTCTGTGTGGGATGCCGGATGAGTCTGCGAACGGTATAGTTAGAGGGGCGCTTACCTGCCGCTTACTGAGCATTGCCGATCCGACTCGACACCATAGAGCCCATGGCCAACAGCATCCTGCTCGTCGAGGACAACGAGGACAACCGCATCATCTACGCGACGGCATTGCGGTACGCCGGCTATCAGGTCTTCGAGGCCATCACGGGCACGGACGGCGTTGCGCAGGCGCGCTCCCAGCGTCCCGATCTCGTTCTGATGGACATCTCGGTGCCTGAGCTCGACGGATGGGAAGCGACGTCGATCCTCAAAGCCGACCCCGCCACGAAGCACATTCCGATCATCGCGGTCACCGCGCACGCGTTGCCGGGCGACGAAGAGCGGAGTCTCGAGGCCGGATGCGACGGCTATCTGGCGAAGCCGATTCCGCCCGCCGCGCTCATCGCGGAGATCGACCGCCGGTTTGGTCGCACGACGCCGTCGTACCAGCCGCGATCGTCCGGGGAGATGACGGCTTCGCCCTGAGCGGGCCGTCGCGGCGCAGCAGTCCTCCATGCCCATCGTTCCGTTCAGCCATCTGCCGGATTCGGCGCGCATCTGGGTCTTCGGGAGCGAACGACCCCTCGTCGGCGCGCCCGCCGACACGCTGCTCGCGTCAGTCGATCAATTTCTTTCGGAGTGGAAAGCGCACGGCGTGCCGCTCGCGTGTGCGCGCGACTGGCGCGACGATCGGTTTCTCGCCGTTGGCGTCGACATCGACCAAGAGAAGGCGTCGGGCTGCTCGATCGACGGACTCTTCCGCACGCTGCAGCAGCTCGAGCGGGTGATCGGGTCGCGGCTCGTCGGCGGCGGCCGCGTGTTCTATCGCACGGATTCGAAAGTGGAAGCGGCGACGCGCGAAGAGTTCGTCTCGCGCGTACGGGAAGGCGGCATCGGGCGCGATACGCCGGTGTTCGATACCAGTTTGATCGAGGCTGGGGATTGGCGGACGAAATTCGAACAACCGGCTGCGAGAAGCTGGGCGTCGAAGTACTTCACACAATCGGAACTACGGAACTGAGACGAAACGAGGAGGGGAGCCTGCAGCTTTCAAGCTGTCAGCTCCTAGGTCTTCGACCGCGTAAAGAGTTTGGTTGTCCGCAACCGAAGCAAAGTGATCACGGACTGACACGGACGAAGGCGGATTGGCACGGAGCCCACGTGAGGCCCATTTCTAAACCGCCGCTCGGGACGCGAGTCCTTGCGTCTCGAGCGGCGTCTCTCGAGATACAGTCGTGCTTTTGCCGTGTCCGTCAGTCAGTGTCCGCGCCCGTCCGTGATAGGCTGGTGACCGGCGATGAATTGTCACGAGCATCGCTCATCCAGAATTGCGAAAGACATCATGCGGTCGGAGACGTAGCCTCACTGCATCTGGACGCTACTCGGCGAGGAAAGTCAGCTAAAATCTGGTGTTGACGGGTCGCGTGACGTCCGGAGGGTGTCGCCGTAGCTAGTGGCTATGAGCTTCAAAGCTGGCAGCTCCCCTCCTCGTGCCTTCTCAGTTCCGTCGTCCCTAGAGCAGCCCGGCATCGGTCACCTCTGGATACGATCGTTCGACCCGCGTGATCTCCTCCGCCTGCCCGGGCGAGAGTATCTCGTTCGGATCGAGGCACCAGAGGCCCTCGAGCAATCCCTGACGCCGCAGCACTTCGTGAATGCCGGGAATGCATCCCGCGAATCCGTGCGCGGCATCGAATACCGCGCCGTTCGCGTCGGTGAGCGCCGCGCCGTGCGAGAGGAGCGTCGGCTCGAATTCGCCCGTCACGCGCGCGCTCTTGATCGCGTCGAGCATCGCGACGGCCGCGCGCGTCCACACGGCCCACTGGCCGAGCAGTCCGCCGTCGATCCAGCGCACGACTGTGGTCCCGCCGACATGCACCGGGAACGGCGTCAGCAGGTCGGCGACGATGTTGTCGTCATTCCCAGTGTACAGCGCGATGTCGTCGCGCTCGGCCTCGACGACGGCTCTCACGACGTCGATGGTCTGATATCTATTGAATGGCGCGATCTTGATGGCCCACACGCTCGGGATCTCGACCAGCTCGCGCCAGAACCGGTACGACAGCACGCGTCCGCCGACCGCCGGCTGCAGGTAAAACCCGAACAGCGGAATCGCGTCGGCGATCACTCGGCAGTGATCGACCAGCTCGTCTTCCGACTCGGTGCGCCAGTCGCCGAGGCTCAACAGGCCGGCGTCGTAGCCGAGCCCCGCGGCGATCTCGGCTTCGGCGCGCGCTTGGGCCGTGTGTCCACATACGCCGGCGACCATGGCGAACGGGCGTGATGCGCGCGTCGGGCGCGCTTCCTCCATCGCGAGCTCGAGCACCGGCCGAAAGAGCCCGACGCTGGAATCGCGAATCGCGAACTGCGTCGTGTGCACGCCGACGGCGACGCCTCCCGCGCCGGCATTGATGTAGTAGCGCGTGAGGCCGCGCTGCCGCGCTTCGTCGAGCGTGCGTTGTGCGGTGAGCGCGAGCGGATGCGCGGGAATGACCTGTCCGTCGCGCAGGTGCTGTCGAACGCTGGTCGGGTGAGCTGCAGCTCCCCGGCTGGGCTCGGAATGACCGCTAAGGTCAGAACTTGCCATCGCGCGTCTCGAACTTGGTGGGCTTGCCGAGCATCGCGCCGCCGTGCTCGACCCAATCCGCCACGCGGTCGAGCATCTCGTTGATGCTGGTGCTCGGAGGAGCGAACAATGATTGCATGCGGGCCGTGTTGCTCAGCAGCGCGTCGGAACGCTCGTCGCCGGTGATCTCGGGGGTCACCCCGAATCGGTGACCGAACCATTCGGCGAGCTTGCGAACGGAAAGCCGCTCGCTGCCGGTGAGGTTCAGCACGAACGCCGGCGCCGCGGCATGCGGCAGGCACTCGATCGCGATGCGATTCGCGTCGCCCTGCCAGATGACGTTCACGAATCCCATGTCCACACTCACCGGCGTGCCGTTTTTCACTTTGGTCGCGATGTCGACGAGCACGCCGTAGCGGAGATCGATCGCGTAGTTCAGCCGTACGATCGCCACGCGCGTTCGGAACTGTTCCGCATAGAGCTCGAACACACGTTCGCGTCCAAGGCACGACGCCGCGTATTCGCCGACCGGCCCGAGCGCGTCCGTTTCGCGCGACCCGCCCGACGACGCCGGCGTGAGCGCATACACGTTGCCCGTCGAGAATGCGACGACTCGAGAGCTCTTATACCGTTCCGCGCAGTTCGCGGGAACGATGGTGTTCATGGCCCACGTCATCGCCGGCGCGCCCGTGGTGCCGAACTTTTGCCCGGCCATGAAGATCACGTTGGGCGCGTCGGGCAGGCGGTCGACGTCGCGCCGGTCGAGCAGGTCGGCGCGCAGCGTCTCGACGCCGGCCGCGTTGAGCGCGGACTCGGCCGCCGCCGACGACCATCGCGACACCGCGATCACACGTCGGTCATCCGCCCTCGCGCGTGCGGCCATGCGCGCGAGCGTCGGACCCATCTTGCCGCCGGCGCCGAGCACGACGATGTCTCCCGGACACGCCGTCAACGCCGCCGACGTCTCGGCGCGCGGTGTGGAGAGGAGATCGTCGAGCTCGGCTTCGGTCATGCCGCGCGACGCGGGTCGTCCATCTCCCTGGCGTATGCCTTCACACGGGCGACCATGGCGCTGAGCCCCACCTCGCGCCCCGACAGGCCGATCCCCTCCATGAGCTGCTGCACGTAATCGGGTGGAATCGCCAGCGCCACGCTGGGCGGTTGGTCGTTGATCGACGAGAAGAGAATCGCGAGAAATGCCGCGATCGTCGGCGATTGCCGGGCGTTGAGATCGGCGTAGAAGTGCACCCTGCCCTCGATGGACTCGGGAAACAGGTCCACCCGGGTCTGACACTCCGGCACGCAGTAGGTGCCGCGCTCGAGCATGCGGAATCGCTCCGGGACCGGCTCCAGCTTCTTGGAGTAATGCACCAGAGCCTGCATCTTCTCTTCACGCCCCATGGCCCGGAAGCGCGCGAGGACGCGCGCGATTGCCGGTGGGAGCGTGGCCGATGACGGATCGTCGTTCAACGGATCGTCGTTCATGGGTCGGATTCAAAGGTAGCGCGGATTGCCGCGTCAAGTCATTCACCGTTTGGATGGAGCGTTCGAGAGTCATGCCGACACGCAGCGCGAGTGCCAGGTGGGAGGGAGGGCTCAAGGGAGGTCGCGGCAGCTTCAGCGGCGAAACCGGGCTCGGTGGGCAGTACAGCTTTTCGTCGCGGTTCGAGTCGGGCACCGGGTCGAACCCGGAAGAGCTCCTCGCCGCGGCGGAGGCGGCGTGTTACAGCATGGCGCTGAGCTCGGGCCTCGAGAAGAACGGCACGACGGCGACCAACATCGAGACGAAGGCCGGGTGCACGATCGAGATGGTCGACGGCACCCCGACCATCACCAGAATGCAGCTCGACGTTCGCGCGGCCGTTCCGAAGATCGACGACACGACCTTTCAGCGCATCGCCGCGGAGACGGCGAAGAACTGTCCCGTGTCGCGCGCGCTGGCGAGCGTGAAGATGGAGCTCAAGGCCACGCTCGCCACGTGAACGGTCGAGCGCTCGTCGTCGCGGCCCTGGCCGCCGTCGCGTGTCGTCGCGAACCGTATGCCGGAATCGAGGCGACGGGCTCGCTCGAGCTCGTGGAGGTGGATGTCTCGCCGATGGTGCCGGCACGCGTGAAGCGTGTGCTGCGCGACGAAGGCGACCGCGTTCGGCTGGGTGACACGCTGCTCACGCTGACGCAGGTGACGCTGCCATCGGAGATTGCGGGACGACAAGCGGACGTCGCGCAAGCGCAAGCGCACTTGAAGGACCTGCTGGCCGGACCTCGTCCGGCAGAGGTAGGCCAGGCCGAGGCGAACCTGCGAACCGCGGAGGCCGAAGCGGCGAAGGCGGCGAAGGATCTCGAGCGCTTCACGCCGCTCGCGGCCTCGGGCACGGTGAGCAAGCAACAGCTCGACGCGGCGCAGGCGGCAGCGCACACGACGTCGGCGCAGGTCGACGCCGCGCGCAGCCAGCTGCGACTGGTCCGCGAAGGCGCGCGTCCGGAGGAAATCGCGGCGGCGCGCGCCGCGGTGAATGTGGCGCGCCAGGCGCTCGCCGGCGCGCAGGCGTCGGCGCACGACCTCGTGCTCACGGCGCCCGTCGCCGGCTCGGTGTTGAGCCGCCACTCCGAGCCGGGCGAAGTGCTCGCGCCAGGTGTGTCCGGCATGACGCTCGGCGACATCGCCCGGCCGTACGTGCGGATTTACGTCGACGAGTTCGCGTTTCCGCACGTGCACGTCGGCGACACCGCGCTCGTCTATCTCGATGCATTGCCGCGGCAGCCGTTCCACGGCACCGTCGTGTCGGTGAACGACAAGGCGGAGTTCACGCCACGCGTGGCGCTCACGCGCGACGAGCGCGCGGATCTGATGTTCGGCGTCAAAGTGCAGCTCGGCGACACGACAGGCATGCTCAAGGCCGGGCTGCCGGTGACCGTGCGCATCCCGCAAAGCCCGGCCAAGTGACTCCAGCGGCCGCGGATGACGTCGCCATTCGAGCCGAGCACCTCCGTAAGACGTTTGGAACGTTCGTCGCCGTCGACTCGCTCGACCTCCAGATTCGTCGCGGCGACGTGTTCGGGCTGCTCGGTCCGAACGGCTCCGGCAAGACGACGACGATCCGCATGCTGTGCGGCCTGTTGGACCCGACGTCGGGCACGGCGACCGTCGCCGGATTCGACGTCACGCGTGAGCCCGAGCAGGTCAAGCGCAGCATCGGCTACATGTCGCAGAGGTACGGGCTGTACGACGACCTCTCCGTGTACGAGAACATTCGATTCTACGCGACGGTGTACGGGCTCACAGGCCACACGCGCTCCGAGCGAATCGACGAGCTGCTCGACGAGCTGCACTTGCGCAAACGCTCCGAGCAGCGCGCGGGGACGTTGAGCGGCGGCTGGAAGCAACGCCTGGCGCTCGCCGCAGCCACGGCGCACCGGCCGCCCGTGCTCTTTCTCGACGAGCCGACGGCCGGCGTCGATCCGGCGTCGCGGCGCGAGTTCTGGCTACGGATTCACGCGATGGCCGGCGCCGGCACGACGATTCTCGTCACGACGCACTACATGGACGAAGCGTCGCAGTGCAAGCATCTCGCGTTTCTCTCGCGAGGCCATCTGATCGCGCACGGAACGCCCGAGGAGGTCCTGAAGCATTTCGGCCAGCCGACGATCGAAGACGTGTTCGTCGAGCTGCAGCGCAGGGACGAGACATGATCGCCGGATTCACGGCCATGCTCTGGAAGGAGTTCATCCAGATGCGGCGCGACAAGTTCACGCTCGCGATGATGATCGGCATTCCGGCGATCCAGCTGGTGCTCTTCGGCTATGCGATTCGCACCGAGGTGCGGCACGTGCCGATGGTCGTGCTCGACGAATCCCGGACGGCGGAAAGCCGGCAGTTGATCGACGTGATGCGCAACACGGGCAACTTCGACATCGTGGGCATGGTCCGATCGCGCGACGAGATTCGATCGCGCATCGAGCGCGGCTCGGCGCACGCGGCGCTCGTCATCCCGCCCGATTATTTGCGCGACATCAAGCGCGGCCGCGGCGCCACGGCGCAAGTCATCGTCGACGCGGCGGACCCGCTGTCGTCGAGCGCCGCGATCAGCACCGCGTCGCTGGCCGCCCAAGTGACGTCGCTCTCGATTCTACAGACGTCGGGCGCGGCGCCCGTGGTGCAGCCGCTCGACGTGCGGGTGCGCCCGTGGTACAACCCCGATCTCAAGAGCTCGACGTTCATCGTTCCGGGCATCATCGGCGTGCTGCTCGCGATGATGCTCATTCTCATCACCAGCATGGCGATCGTGCGGGAGCGCGAGCGCGGCACGCTCGAGCAGCTGGTCGTCACGCCGATCAGCAAGACCGGCCTGATGCTCGGCAAGATCGTGCCGTTCATCGTCGTGGGCTACGTGCAGGTGACGGTGATCCTCGTGCTCGGAAAGCTCCTGTTCGACATCCCGATTCGCGGCAGCCTCACGTTGCTCTACGTGCTCACCATGGCGTACATCGTGGCGAACCTGGCGCTCGGCATGCTCGTGTCGACGGTGACGAAGACGCAGGTGCAGGCGATGCAGCTGAGCTTTTTTCTCATTCTGCCGAACATTCTGCTCTCGGGGTTCATGTTTCCCCGCGACGCGATGCCCGACGCCGCGAAGTGGTTGGGCGCGGCGCTCCCGCTCACGTACTATCTGGAGATTCTGCGCGGCGTGCTGCTGAAGGGCATCGGCATGTCGGAGCTGTGGCGCGACACGCTCGCGCTCTGTGCCTTCGCAACCGGACTGATCATGCTCAGTGTGCGGAGATTCACAAAGACGATCGGGTAGGTTTCCGCGCACGGATTGCGAGTGATCGGGCATACCGGCACTCTAGTCGTCAGGATCAGTCGACAGGAGTCAGTCGAAACGGCGCAAAGGGCGGCGCAAGCGCCGCCCTCTTTCACTAGGGCCTGACGCCTGACGACTGACTCTGACGACTCGAAGTGCCGTAGTTCTGACGCCACTTGCTCGGGCGCTCCCGAGGCGACAGGCTTACGGTTCACACTTTCCCCTGCATATGCCAGAGACAACTGAACGGTCCGTGACCTGGTACAAGTGGGACGAGATGCCGCGCGAGACCGTCTCGCCGATGCTCGATCGCCGCTTGATCACGGGCGACCGCATGATGATCGCCCACGTGTACTTGAAGAAGGGCTGCATCGTGCCGAAACACTCGCACGAGAACGAGCAGATCACCTACATCATCGAAGGCGCGCTCAAGTTCCACATCGGCGAGAAGCAGGACGAGGAGGTCATCGTGCGCGCCGGCGAGGTGCTGGTCATTCCGTCGCACGTGCCGCACATGGCCGAGGCGCTCGAGGACACGCTCGACGTGGATATCTTCGATCCGCCGCGCCAGGACTGGCTGAACAAGACCGACGCCTACCTGCGGAAATAGCGCGTGGACTTCGGGCTCGAGGGCAAGGTCGCGCTCGTCGCCGCGGCGAGCCGCGGCCTGGGGCGCGCGGTCGCGCACGAGCTGGCGCGCGAAGGGGCGACGGTGGTGATGTGCGCGCGCGGCCGCGACGCGCTCGAGCAGGCACGCGCCGAGATCGCCGCCGCGACGCACGCCAACGTCCACGCGATCGTCGCCGACGTGTCCATCCGCGAACAGATCGCGATGGTCACGAGCGAAGCGATGGAACGGTTCGGGCAGGTGGACGTGCTCGTGACGAACGCCGGCGGCCCGCCCGCCGGCCCATTCGAAGCGCACGCGTGGGACGTGTGGGAGCGCGCGGTGAACCTGACGCTCCGGAGCGCCGTCGAGCTGACTCGCGCGGTGCTCCCCGGCATGCGCGCGCGAAGGTGGGGACGCGTCGTCAACGTGACGTCGATCGCCGTCAAGCAGCCGGTCGACAACCTGATCCTGTCGAACAGCATTCGGTCGGCCGTCACCGGGTTCGCGCGAACGCTCGCCAACGAAGTTGCGCCGGACGGCGTGACGGTGAACAACGTGCTGCCGGGCTACACGCGCACCGAGCGCGTCGAGGAGCTCGCGGACGCCAACGCGGCGAAGGAAGGGCTCACCCGCGCCGACATTCTCGCGCGCTTCAACCGCGAGATCCCGATGAAGCGACTTGGCGAACCGCCGGAGTTCGCAGCCATGGTCGCGTTTCTGGCCTCGCAGCGCGCGAGCTACATCACGGGACAATCCATTGTCGTCGATGGAGGATGGATCCGATCACTGCTCTGATAGCGATCGATGTAAGGCTCAGTGTTGAAGTCGTCAGGCGTCAGGGACAGTCGTCAGGCAAGGTGTGGGCGGCGCTTCGCGCCGCCCTTCGTTTTTTGACTGACTCTGACGACTGCCTCTGACGACTAGAGTGCCGTGGCGCCGCGCCACTCGGTATCCATGCGCGCGGCTAGCCGCCCGCCGATGTAATTGGCGCGTCCTTGGCCAGCGGTCCCTCGTGATACACGGTTCGGCTCGGGAATGCGAACTTGACGTTCAGCGCGGCGAAGCGTTTCAGGATCTCGAGGTTGATCGCCTGCTGCACGTCCATGTAAACCTTGTAGTCCGGATCCAGCACGTAGTAGACGCTCTCGATCCGAATCGCCGACTCGCCGAAGCTCGAGACGTGTGAGCGGTCGAACTTGACCGGACTCTGCGCTGAGACCACCTGCTCGACGACGCCGGGCAGCTTCGCGACGATGTGCGTCGGCGTGTCATAGGTCACGTCGAGATTGAACAGCACGCGACGCTGGTACATCCGCTTGTAGTTGCGGAGCCGGCTCTTCAAGAGATCGCCGTTGCCGATGATGACCTGCTCGCCCTGGATGCTGCGCAGCCGCGTCGTTTTGAGCCCGATATGCTCGACCGTGCCGGTGATCTGATCGACGCCGATCGTGTCGCCCACGTCGAAGGGCTTGTCGAACACGATCGCCAGCGCGGCGAGCAGATCGCCCAGGATGTTCTGGACGGCGAGCGCGACGGCGATGCCGCTGACGCCGAGCCCCGTGATCAGCGGCGTGATCTCGATCGAGAACACCGTCTTCATGGCGGTGATCGCGACGAGAATCCACATGAGGACCTTCGCGCCCACGCCGACGGCGCTGATCATCGCGATGCTCGCGCGATCGTGCGTCGTCGTGCGGTGCTCCATGTAGTGCTTCACCCAGAATCCGACGCCCGCGCTGGCCCACAGCGCGGTCTGCCAGAGAAGGATGAGCTTGGCCGCCGGATGGAGGTACGCGTCGATCGACGGGAGCGTCAGCGGCAAGAGCGCGAAATAGAGCGCCCACGCCGCCAGCACCCACCGTCGCGTCTCGCCGAGAACGTCGACGAACATGTCGTCGATGTGCGTCGTCGTTCGCGCGGCCAGCGCGGCCATGCGCGACGCCAGCAACCGGCGCAGCAGCATCAGCACGATGAAGCCGCCGGCGGCGGTGAGCGCCGCGGTCAGCCACGCCTGCACCGAATTGTGGTACCACTCCGCGCCGAGCACGCCGGCGGCGAGCGACGTAAGAATCATGGAGCGACGTGTAGGTCGCTCTATGATAATGGAAAGGTGCTCAGCCCGCCGCTGTCACCACGTGCCGCCGCGAAAGTCCGAGCGCGTCGTCGCAGGCGTCGCACGCGCCGCACCGCCAGTCCGGCTCCACCTGCTCGCCGAAGTACTCGAGAATGAACCGCGTGCGGCACTGCGCGCTCTGGCAGTAGTTGATCATCGTGCGCAGCTTGACGCGATCCTGAAGCCGTCGCTCCTCGTAGTCCGTGAGATCGGCGCTCAGATTCACGGCGGTCAGGCGGTCGCGCAGCCGCTCCCAGCTTCCGCCGCGATATTCGCGCACGAGACCGTGCCGCTTGAGCAACACGAGAACGATCCGCGCCTTGCGGCGCGCTACACCGGATTTGTCCGCAAGCTCGTCCAGAGGCACGCGTTCGCCGACGGCGTATTGCTCCAGCACGATCGCGACGCGCGCCGCCTCTTCGACGTCCGGATACTTTCCGCCGAGAAAGTACGATTGGACGCGGCTGTCCTCGACGCGATAGAAGAGTGAACAGGTCGCCGGCTGGCCATCACGGCCGGCCCGCCCCGCCTCCTGATAGTACGACTCGACCGACCCCGGGAAATGGTAGTGCGCCACGAAACGGAGGTCGTGCTTGTCGATGCCCAGGCCGAACGCGTTCGTGGCGATCATCGCCTTGAACTCGTTCGCCATGAACCGGTCCTGCATCCCGCGCCGATCGGCGGCGCCCATCTTCCCATGATACATGCCGACGGCAAAGTCGGCCGACAACACCTCGTGCAGGCGCTCCGCCTCGCGAACCGTCGCGACGTACACGACGCCGACGCCATCCCCCTCGCCGAGCAGCTGCCGCAGCGCGTCGTCCTTCATCGTCTGGTTGACGGTGCGCTTCACCTCGAACCGGAGATTGGGGCGCGAGAACCCGGTCACGGTCACGCCAGGCTCGCGCATGCCGAGCTGCCGCGCGATGTCGTCGCGAACGTCGGCCGTCGCCGTCGCGGTGAGCGCGAGAACCGGCGGCCGCCCGAGCCGCTCGATCACCGACGCCAGCGTCAGATAGTCGGGCCGAAAGTCATGGCCCCACTGACTGACGCAATGTGCCTCGTCGACGACGAAGAGACTGACGGTCCGTGAGAGCAACTGCTCGAAGAAGTCACGGTCCTTGAACCGTTCCGGCGTGAGATACAACAACTCGCCGCCGCCGCCTCCTCCGCCGCCGACTCGCTTCGCGACGTGGCGCGCTTGCGCGTCGCTCAAGTGCGAGTGCATGGCCAGCGCGTCGACGCCGTGCGCCGAAAGCTTGTCCTGCTGGTCCTTCATGAGCGCGATGAGAGGGCTCACGACGACCGTGAGTCCTGGGAGCATCAACGCCGGCAACTGGTACACCAGGGACTTGCCGCTGCCCGTGGGCATGACGACGAGCGCATCGCGTCCTTCGAGGACGGCACTGATCGGCGGCCACTGACCCTTCTGGAAATCCTTATGGCCGAAACGGTCGACGAGGACACGACGCGCCCGAGCCTTTGGTGACAACGACATCGGTGATACCCAAGGCACGAACCGGACCTATGGATCCGCGAACACGTGAGATCGGCCACAGATCTCGCGTGCTCGGGGCTCGAAATGACCGCGGGCAAGGCGCGCCGGTGGTCCCGGCACGCCTCGCCCGCGGTTCGTCGTCGTTCTTTGGGTAGTACTTGGTACTCGAGTCGACGCGACGGCAGCTAGTTCTTCGCCGCCACGCCCGGATTGATCGTGATCTTTCGCGGCTGCGCGGCCTGCGACTTCGGAACCGTCACCGTCAGCACGCCGTTCGTGAGCTCGGCGCTGATGTGCTCGCCGTCCACGAACTCCGGAAGACGAGCCGACCGTTCGAACGCGCCGGTCACACGCTCCGCGGCAAAGATGCGGGCTTCTCCCTCGCCCGCGGCGCCGATCGCCGAGTGCTTGGTGCCCCGAATCGTGAGCACGTTCTTCTCGAAATCGACGTTCACTTGCGACGCATCTACGCCGGGGAGCTCGGCGTAGAAGACATACGCGTCCTTCTTTTCGACGACGTCGATTGCCGGCACCCAGGCGCGGGGCTCGCCGGTCCAGCCTGTCGTGAAAGCCTGATCGAGCGCGCGGTTCAACGTCATCATGCGGTCGAGCGTCGAGCTCAGAGAGCGGGTGGAGAGCATTGCGAAAGTTCCTCCCTATAGGTTCGCCGCCTGACGGCGGATCAGCGGTAATCGCGAGGATTCTGGCCTCGCGGGCTGACCCCGACAAAAGCAGCCGGCATACCACTGGGCCCGGTCGAAATGGCACACACCGTGGAGGACGGTGTTACAACACGGCAGGCGGGACTGCCATGTGTGCCGACGCACGCCGGGCTCAGCGTGATGCGGCGAGCGCCCGATCGACCTCGATGTGCATGTCGCGCTCGTAGAACGCGAGCGGCGCGCGGTTGCCCGCGTAGCGCAACAACTCCGCGTTGCGCGGACCCAGGTCATTCACGATCCAGGTCGAATCGCCCGACAGATGCGCCGAATTTTCGACGACGTTCAGGTGCGGACCGAGGCGCGGAGCGTAGTGGACGAAGATGACCGCCGATCGCAGCGGCACTTTGTCGAGCAATTCGTGAAATGCGTCGTCCCAGATGGCGGTCTTCTGATGATTGCCGTGCCACACGGTCGCCTCGTACCCAGCGAGCAGCAGGAGGGCGCGCCGGCAACGATCCCGAGCGGCCGAGCAACGGCGACGGCCGGCGTGTCGGCAAATCGGCTACGGATTCGCGCAACCGCGGCCCAGATGCCGAGCGCGGCGATGACCGAGAGAACTGGAAGGCCCTCGAGGTAATAGAGCGTCCACTGCGCCCAGTAGCCGTAGACGAGATAGCCTGCGAACAGCGCCACCGAGCACGCGAGCGCGAACCAGACCGAAGCATTCATCACGAACAAGCCGAGCAGGACAAACGGGACGAGAACCAGGCGCGGGCCGCTCCACTCGTCATGCGCGATGACGGCGAGCCGTTCGACCGTGATCGACGGCAGATTCGCGAGCGTGTGACGAGCATACTGATCGCGAAAGCCGATGTACGTGAAGCGATTCACCGGCAAGAGCGGCAGCGCGGGCGGCGTCGTGTCCAGCGCGAAGCCCGGCTTGTCATATGGCAAGTAGTCGCGCGTATAGAGCTTCTGCGGCGTGAGCCGCCAATCGCCGGTCGTCATCGCGCTCCAGAGCGGGATGATCGCGATGAAACAGCAACCCACGCCGACGGCGAGCGCGAAGTCGCGCCACTGACGATGTCGCACGACGTCGCGCACGACGATCACGCCGACGGGCACGGCGAACGCGAGCATCGTCAACGGACGCGTCACCGCGCCCCATCCCACGGCGGCCGCGAGCGCGAGGAGCCATCTCGTGCGGCGGTGTTCGCGCCACTCGAGGAGAGACCACAGCGCGAGCATCCACATCGCGGCCGACGTCACCTCGGAGAAGTAGCCGGGCCGGAGACGAAGCTCGATCGGGTCGCTCCACCAAATCACGCACGCCAGCGCCGCGACCCAGGGGTTGGCGACTCGGCGCACGAGGATGAAGAGCAGCGCCCCGCTCAATCCCGTGAGGAGGAGCGGCACGAGCGCGGGCGCGCCCACGAGCGCGCCGAGGGCCATCGTCAGCGCGTGGCCCGGCGGGTACTTCGACGCGACCGCCGGCGTCGTGAGCACGTGCGCCTGTTGAAAGAACTCCGGAATCGGCGGCGACGGCGCGGCCCAGTGCCCGCTCGCGAAGATCCGCGATTGCAGCACGTACGACACCTCGTCCTCGACGATCGGCCGCGGGTTGACGGAGCCCCACGCGAACCAGAATACGAGCGCGGAAACGAGTCCGGCGATGACGGGGGCTTCGTGCTGCCGCGGCAGGCGTGTACGCAGACGACGAGTGAGAGAGTCCTGTGGTAGACTGGCAGCCGCATGACTCGGTCACGCCCCCGCTGATTGCGAGCGCTTTTGTTGGATCTTCGGGGAATCTCAGGAACGAGGCGGCTGGGAATTGCGCATGGCCCCAGGTTACTGCGCCGGTCGAGACGGAACGATTGGCGGTCCCTCGCGTTCTTCGCGAAAGCGGCGACGGGCTTCCCCTCGACGCTCTGCGACGGCCGGTTTTCGTACGGTGGTCTCGGTCGTATTCTTCTTTGAGGTCTCTTTCTTTCCCCGCCTTGCCCATGCTGATCAAGAAGCCTGACGACGTGAAATCCTCCGAGATCACCTCGGAACGCGGCTACCTGAATCGACGCGAGTTTCTCGCGGCTGCCGGCGCGGCGGCGGCGGGCATCGCCGCATCGGGCGGCGCGCTGTCGGCCTTGGCGAGCGTCCCAGCCCGCCGCCAGGAGGACAAGCCGAACACCTGGGAAGAGATCACCACGTACAACAACTATTACGAGTTTGGGACGGACAAGGAGGATCCCTCGGCGAACGCGGGGAAATTCCGCACGCGTCCGTGGACGGTGAAGGTCGACGGCCTCGTGAAGAAGCCGGCCGACTACCAGCTCGAGGATCTCGTCAAGCCGTTCAAGCTCGAGGACCGGGTGTATCGGTTCCGCTGCGTCGAAGCCTGGTCGATGGTGATCCCGTGGCAGGGCATTCCACTCGCCGAGATGATCAAGCGGTTCGAGCCGCTGCCGAGCGCGAAATACGTGCAGTTCACTACTATTTACGCGCCCGATCAGATGCCGGGGCAGCGCTCGCGGATCCTGCCGTGGCCGTACGTCGAGGGTCTGCGGATGGACGAGGCGACGCACCCGCTCACGCTCATGGTGACCGGGCTCTATGGAAAGACGCTGCCGAACCAGGACGGCGCGCCGCTGCGCCTCATCGTCCCGTGGAAGTACGGCTTCAAGGGCATCAAGGCGATCACGCGCATCTCGTTCGTCGAGAAGCAGCCGGCCAACACGTGGCAGATCTCGAATCCCGACGAGTACGGCTTCTACGCCAACGTCAATCCCGACGTCGATCACCCGCGGTGGACACAGGCGAGCGAGCGCCGCATCGGCGTGTTCCGCCGTCAGAAAACGCTGATGTTCAACGGCTACGCCGACCAGGTCGCGTCGCTCTACGCCGGCATGGACTTGAGGAAGAACTTTTGAGCGCAGCGCGACGCTGCACGCGGGAAGCGAGGGGATGAGGGAGACGGGTTCCGCCGCGCCGCGACGAAGGGCGCGGCGCACATCACTGGGAAAGGCGGCCGTATTCGTCGCGTGCCTGATTCCGCTCGGTTACATCGCGTGGAAGTTCAGCGCCGGCAAGCTCGGCGCGAATCCCATTCGCGAGCTCGAGATCGAGACGGGATTGTGGACGCTGCGATTCCTCGCGATCACGCTCGCCGTCACGCCAGTGCGGAAAGCGCTCGGCTGGAACTGGCTCGTCAAATACCGCCGTATGCTCGGCCTGTTCACGTTTTTCTACGCGACGGTGCACCTGAGCATGTGGACCGGCGTCGACTGGTTCTTCGCGTGGCGTGACATGGGCGCCGAGATCGTCAAGCACAAGTACATCCTCATCGGGATGCTCACCTGGCTGACCCTGGCGCCGCTCGCGCTCACGTCCACGGCGGGCTGGGTGCGGCGGCTGGGGAAGCGATGGGCGATGCTGCACCGTCTCGTCTACGTCGCCGCCGTCACCGGCACCGTTCACTATCTCTGGGCGGTGAAGAAGGACACCTTCTTCCCGCTGGTCTACCTGGCCGTGTTCGCGCTGCTGCTCGGCGTCCGCGTCATTTCCTCGCGGCAGCGATCACGTCGCGCACCGACGATACGATCTGACGCATCGGCGGCGGCATAGTGCCGTCGTCGGCGCGCACGGTTTTGACCACGCCGTTCGCGCTGATCGTGAGCGTGTAGACCATCATGTCGGCGGCCTGGCCGGTGGTGCCGTAGTCATCTTTGGAGAGCGATCGCGCCTGCTCCAGGACGATGTTGAACAGCGAGTCGGTGACGTTCGCGGCGAGGGCGCCGGAGGCGGAATCGAGCGGCGCGCCGCAGTTCTGCGCGCAGAGATGGCGCATCACGTAGACGAAGCCGCGGTCGTCGTGCGACACGCGATGCGTCGAGGACAGCGCGGCGATGCCGCCTTCGGCCGTGACCTGGACCGTGGCCTGGTTGAACGAGCCGAAGTCGTCGAACGCCGTCGGGCCAGAGGTCGTTCCGCTATTGGAGCACGCGGCGGCGAAGGCCGCCAGCGCAACGAGTGAGTTTCGCATTTCGATTTCAGTTCCGAGTATCAGTTCACCCAGCCCAACTACTCTACCCCGCTCGCGGTCACTCGGCCGCGGGCACCGAGCCCAAGGGCCGCTACTTTCGTCAGATGCCGACGCGACCTGGGGCCCTATCGTGCTTCGCCGTGACCGCGCCCGGCCTCGAGCCTCTCTGCGCCGCCGAGCTGTCCGCGCTCGGCTGCAAGGGACGAGTCGAGGACGGCGGGGTCACCTTCAGCGGCGACATCACGGCGCTCGCTCGCGCGAACCTGTGGCTCCGAACGGCGTCGCGCGTGCTCGTTCGCGTCGCGCGGTTTCGCGCGACCGCGTTTCACGAGCTCGAGCGACACGCGAAGCGCATCGAGTGGTCCCGCTTCGTCGCGCCCGGCGCGCACGCCGCGTTTCGAGTGACATGCAAGAAGTCGAAGCTCTACCATAGCGACGCGGTCGCGCAGCGGTTCGAGGAAGCTGTTCGGCGGACAATTCCCGGCGTGGACGCGGGACGCGCCAAGCCGCTCGACGACGAAGAGGATGACTCGAGCTCCGCGGCGAATCGGCAGCTGTTCGTCGTTCGTTTCGTGCACGACGTCTGCGCCGTCAGCGCCGACAGCTCGGGTGCTCTGTTGCATCTGCGCGGATATCGGCAGCAGCTCGCCAAAGCGCCGCTCAGAGAGACGCTCGGCGCGGCGGTGCTGCTCGGCGCCGGCTGGACGGGCGAGACGGCGCTCGTCGATCCGATGTGCGGCTCCGGCACGATTCCGATCGAGGCGTCGCTCATCGCGCGACGCATGGCGCCCGGGCGAAATCGCGCGTTCGCGTTTCTCGACTGGCCGGGCGCCGACCGCGCGATGTGGTCGGCGCTCGTCGGCGACGCGCGCGCGGGCGAGCTGGCGCGCGCTCCGGTGACGATCGCCGGCTACGACCGCGACGACGGCGCCATCGCCGCGGCCCGCGCGAACGCGGAGCGAGCGGGCGTGCTCGCCGACATCGCGTTCGAGGTCCAGCCGATCTCCGCGCTCGCCGCCGCCGAGCCGCCGGGCCTGATCGCGTCGAATCCGCCGTATGGCGTGCGCGTCGGCGAGCGCGATCGCCTTCGCAACCTGTACGCGCAGATCGGCAACGTTGCGCGCCGGCGGCGAGGTGGTTGGACGCTCGCGCTGCTCTCCGCGGATCGTGCGCTCGAGCGGCACGTCGCGCTCGATTTCGACGAGCGACTCGCGACGCGAAACGGGGGAATCCCAGTCCGTCTCGTCGTCGGGCGGGTCCCGCACGAGGGGCGAGAACACGGGGATCTCCCGCCCCTCCATCCCAATGGGTCGTAGAGCAATTGACGTGATGTGACCGGTTCTTGCAGAACCAGGGTCAGCGACGCGATATGCGGATGAGTCCGCAGGCTTGCCAGCGCCGCCTGTCCTTCTTGAATAGGAGCGGGCCCGTGGGTGTGGGAGACAGACCCGAAGTGCTCGAAGACGTGACCCCCGTCGCCGAGCACAACGGCGGCGGACGCCGGCCCAAGCGAGCGCCGAAACGGCGGGTTCAGGCGGATACCGAAGTGCCGGTCGACGGCGCCTCAGCGCCGGTGAGGGACCGGCGTGTGTCGCGTGAACGATCGCTGCACCGGCTCCTCGCCGGCCTGCGCGCCGTGAACGCGGGCGATTTCTCGGTGCGGCTGACCGCGAACGGCGATCCGCTGGTGGCCGAGCTCATCGACGTCTTCAACCACGTGGCCGAGAAGCAGGCGCGCCTCGTCGAAGAGCTGTCGCGCGTCAGCCTCTCGGTCGGACGCGAAGGCAAGATGCGCGATCGCGTCGCGATGAACGGCGTCACCGGCCAGTGGTCGACGACCGTCGATACCGTGAACACCCTGATCACAGATCTCGTACAGCCGACCTCCGAAGTGTCGCGCGTGATCAAGGCGGTCGCCGAGGGCGATCTGTCGCAGAAGGTCGATCTCGAGATCGAGGGCAAGCAGGTCCAGGGCGAGCTGTTCCGCATCGGCTCCACCGTGAATCGGATGGTCGATCAGCTGAACTCGTTCGCGAGCGAAGTCACGCGCGTGGCGCGCGAGGTCGGCACCGAGGGCGTGCTGGGTGGCCAGGCGAACGTGCCGGGCGTCGCCGGCACGTGGAAGGATCTCACGGATTCGGTGAACGCGATGGCGTCGAACCTGACGAATCAGGTGCGCAACATCGCGGTGGTGACGACGGCGGTGGCGAACGGCGATCTGTCGCAGAAGATCACCGTGGAAGTGCGCGGCGAAGTGCTGGAGCTCAAGAACACCATCAACACGATGGTCGATCAGCTGTCGGGGTTCGCGGCGGAAGTCACGCGGGTGG
>CAVPIP010000011.1:0-1219230 GCA_963705025.1 uncultured Gemmatimonadaceae bacterium
TCGCGTTGGCCGGGCGCGTCGGCGCCAACATCGCGGCCGAGTTGGGAACGATGAAGGTGACCGAGCAGATCGACGCGTTGGAGACGCTCGGCTATGATCCATTCTCGTATCTGGTCGTTCCGCGCGTGCTCGCCGGTCTGGTGATGTTTCCCGTCGTCGTGGCGGCCGCGATGATCGTCGGCGTCGCCGCGGGGTGGGCCGCATCGGTGGCGCTGCTGCACATCTCGTCCGACGAGTTCGTGAAGGGCGTCCGACTCTTCTTTCAAACATTCGACGTCCAGTACGGTCTCGTGAAGTCGGCGAGCTTCGGCGTTGCGACACACTCATTGGATCGATCCGAGGGCTGAAGACCGAAGGCGGCGCCGTGGGCGTCGGCCGAGCGGCGACATCGGCCGTCGTCTATTCGGCGGTTGCTCATCCTCGTCCTCGACGCGTTTTGGGCCGTCACGTGGTTGCTCGGACGGGAGGCGCCACAATGAAGCGCGGCAACGACGCCATCGTGGGGCTCGCGGTGCTGGCCACGGCCGTCGCGACCATTCTGTCCGTGATGTGGGTGAAGCAGGCGGACGTCGGAAAGCGGCGCCATGAAGTGGTCGCGCATTTCCGCGACGTCGGCAACGCGCGGGTCGGCAACGCTGTCGTGATTCGCGGCGTCGTCGGCGGCCGCATTCAAGCCATCGAGCTCGCGCAAAACGGGTGGGTGAATGTTCGGATGACGCTCGACCCGTCCGTGAATCTCCCATCGGAGCCCGTCGTGCTGCTCAACGAGTCGAGCCTGTTCGGCGACTGGCAGGCGACGGTAGTGGAACGCGGCGCGCTGCCGCATGACGATGCGCTGCGCCGCGAAGTGGCTGACGCGTCCAGCGACTACGGAATCTTGCCGGGCACGGCGCTCCCCGGCATCGGAAAGCTTACGGCGGTCGCCGGGCAGATCGCCGGCGACGTCGCGAGCGCCGCGGGGCGCATCGGGACCGCATTCGACGACCAAGCGGCGCGAGAGCTGCGCACGTCGATCCGCAATGTGGCCGATCTCTCGACTACTTTGCGCGGCCTTGCCCAAGCGCACGCGTCCGACCTGGACACGCTGTCGACCCAGCTTCGTTCCGCCGTGTTGACGCTCAATCGCACGGCCGCGAGCGTCGAGGCCACGGCGCACCGGCTCGACTCGGCCGCGACGTCGCCGGAGGTCCGCCAACTGGTCGACAACTTCAGCGTCGCGTCGACGGAGCTCCGGCGGACGGCGACGCAGGTGCGCGATCTCTCGGCTCGTCTCGCGACGACGGAGACCAAGGTGGACGCGTTTCTGACGTCGGGCGATTCCGTGCTTCGCAAGATCAATCGCGGCGACGGCACCCTGGGTTTGCTCCTCAACGATCCGTCGCTCTACCGGAGAACCGACTCGGTCCTCGTCGAGCTGCGTGCGCTCGCTGCCGACATCCGCGCAAACCCGAAGAAGTACGTGTCGGTTCACGTGTTCTGAGATCGTCCGAGGTTCCGTGAAAGACCTGACAACCTTCCGGGGCTTTACCGACGGATGAAGTTCCCGCGGTGAGCGACCATTGATCCATCGAGCGCGACGACCGCGTCGCACCGCAACACGTGAGAGGAGGGACTATGGAGACGCTCAGATATCCATCCGCCATGCCGGAGCTCGGCATCCGGGCGAATCATGCATCGCCCGTCATCATCGCGACGGACGGTCGCACGCAATCGGATTCGGCGCTCGTGGTCGGTCGCATGCTGGCGGAGGCGCCCGAGGCGCTTCGTCTCGTGACTGTCCTCAAGACGATGCCGGTCATTCCCGACGCGCCGATGTCCATCTCGGCAGACCTCGAGGCCGCGCGCCGAGCCGAAACGCGCCGTGAGGTTCTGACGCAGATGGCGAGAACGTGGGACGACCACTACGACGTTGAGACCTACGATGGCGATCCGGCCACCGTGATTGCCCGCCTGGCGCATAAGGCCGGCGCGACGATGATCGTGTGCGGCCTCGGCCGCCATCGCGTGACCGATCGCGTGTTCGGCGACGAGACCGCCCTGCGTCTGATTCGGCTGGCCGACGTACCGGTGTTCGCAACGGCCACTGGGCTCATGCACGCACCGCGCCGCATCGTGGTCGCGGTCGACTTCAGCGAAACCAGCCTTCGTGCCGCGCGCCTCGCGATCGAGGTCGCGGCCGCCAACGCCACGATCTATCTCGCGCACGTGGCGCCGCGCGACAGCTCGCTGTACGACTGGAAGGGCTGGGGCGTCACGTACAAGCAAGACGCGGGCGACGCGCTGCAGAAGATGCGCGAGCAGCTCCGCGTGCCACACGATATGACGATGCAAAAGGTTCTGCTTCAAGGCGATCCGGCCACCGAGCTCCTGGCGTTTGCTTCGAGCGTGAACAGCGATCTGATCGCCACGGGCAGCCACGGACACAGCTTCGTCGCGCGGATGCTCATCGGCAGCGTCACGACGCGAATCGTCCGTTGCTCGACGTGCAGCGTGCTGACGGTACCGCATACGGCGGTGATGACTCGGACTCGACTGACGGTCGAGCCGCCGGTGGTGACGACGGTGCCGGCGTCGGACTGGGGAGCGGAGCTCGACGAGTTCACGCGCCGCAACATCAGTCGGCGCGGCGTCCTCGAGGTCGACGATCCCGAGATCGGCGCGCAAGCGCAAGAGTTCGACTACCCGTTCCTCGGCGCCACGTTCGATCCAAAGGATCGGCGCGTCAGCCTCATGTTCGGCTCGCCGGCGAACACGACGCATCACCTCACGCGCGGCATCGACGACGTGACGTCCGTCGACATTCTGCGAGACGAAACGGGTCGCGACCTGGCGCTTCGCATCGCGCATGGCACGGGACAGACACTGTTGACGTTCGGATCGTACTGACCTCTGAGCGGCGGAGACGCGGATGCGCACTCGGGTTGCCTCGCTGATTCTCATTCTGGCGTTCCTTGCAACCGGGGCGCTGGTGTTCGCCCTTCGCGGCGCGTCCGCGGCCCGTGTCGTATGGCTGGTCGGTGTGATCGCATTGGGCACTCCGATCGTGTTCCGAACGATTCGAGGTGCGTTCCGGGGGCGCCTCGCAGCGGATGTGGTCGCGTCGCTCTCCATCATTGGCGCCGTGATTCTGAGTCAGCCGCTTGCCGGCCTCGTGATCGTGCTGATGCAGACCGGCGGCGAGGCGCTGGAGTCGTACGCGGAGGGCCGCGCCTCCGCCGCAGTCAAGTCGCTCGAGGAGGCAGCGCCGCGCGTCGCGCACGTGGTGCGCGGCGCAGCCGTGGAGGATGTGCCCGCGTCCGAGGTGGTGCCGAACGACGTGCTGGTGATTCGGCCGGGCGACCTCGTCCCGTGCGACGGCGTGGTCATCGACGGCGAGTCCGAGCTCGACACGTCGTCCCTCACTGGTGAAGCTGCTCCGGTGCGCGCCGCCGCCGGCACAGCCGTCATGAGCGGCACGGCAAACGGCCAGGGTTCGTTCCGCCTGTGCGTCACCGCGCGCGCGGACCAGAGTCAGTATGCGCGCATCGTCGAGCTCGTGCGGACGGCGCAGGCCAGCAAGGCGCCGCTGCAGCGCCTCGCGGATCGCTACGCGGTGTGGTTCACACCGATCACGGTGGCCGTCTGTGCATCGCCGTGAGCATCACGCATGACTGGACCCGCGTGCTGGCGATTCTCGTCGTCGCCACGCCATGCCCGCTCATCCTCGCCACGCCGGTGGCGATCATTGGCGGAATCAATCGCGCGGCGAAGCGGTTCATCATCGTCCGCAACGGCGGCGCGCTCGAGCGCCTTCGCGACATCGACACGGCGATCTTCGACAAGACGGGGACGATCACGATCGGACAACCGCGGCTCAAGCGCGTTGGCGTAGCGCCGGGATTCGACCGCGACACGGTGCTGCGTTACGCGGCAGCGATCGAGGAGCGGTCGAGCCATTTGCTCGCTCGCGTGCTGGTGGACTCGGTCACGGCGGGCGGCGTTCCGCTTCCTCCGAGCAGCAAACATGTCGAAACGCCGGGGCAGGGGATGGCCGGAGTGGTCGACGGACATAAAGTGCGCGTTGGCGCTCGCGCATTCGTGGTGCCATCATGCGATGACGGCGTCGGCGTGGCCGATGCGATCGAACGTCCTGGCGCGACACTGCGCGCGTACGTGTCGGTGGATCGGCACCTCGCGGCTGTGCTCGAGTACGCGGACGAGCTGCGCCGCGATCTCCCGATGGTGCTCGACTCGCTCGCCAACGCCGGCGTGCGACGCGTCGTGCTGCTGTCAGGTGATCACGCGCCGATCGCGCGCGAGGTCGCGTCGGCGGCCGGCATCCCGGAGACGTACGGGGATCTGTTGCCGGGAGACAAAGCGCGCTTCATCGAACGCCTGCGCGCCGAGGGCAGAGTCGTGATGATGGTGGGTGACGGCACGAACGACGCGCCCGCGCTCTCGATGGCCGACGTCGGCATCGCGCTCGCCGCGCATGGCGGCGGCATCACCGCCGAAGCCGCGGACGTCATCGTGCTCGTCGATGCGCTCGACCGCGTCGCCGAAGCCATGGACATCGGACGCCGCACGATGCGGATCGCGAAGCAGAGCATCTGGGCCGGTTTAGGATTGAGTGGCGTCGCGATGGTCATCGCGGCGTTCGGCGGGCTGCCGCCGATCGCCGGCGCGGCGATTCAAGAAGTCATCGACGTTGCCGTCATTCTGAACGCGCTGCGGACGTCCAAGGCGCCAAGCATCCCGCGCGGTCCGCGCCGGCCGACAAGCGAGTCCACGTCCGCTCTTTCTCGAGGCACCCGTGCGCCCGTCCCCGTACAACGCGTTTCGACGGTTCGCACATAGCGTCGCTTTGGCGGTCGGCGCGCCGGCGGCTTTTGCCCTCGCCCTGCTGCTCGTGATCGTGTGGGGTGTGACGGGCCCTCTTTTTCATTACTCGGATTCGTGGCAGCTCACGATCAACACCGGCACGACCATCGTCACGTTTCTGATGGTATTCGTGATCCAGAATACGCAGAATCGCGATTCCCAGGTCGTGCAGCTCAAGCTCGACGAGCTGATTCGCGCCGTGCAAGAGGCGCGCAACGAGCTTCGACATGGAGGATCTGTCCGACTTCTCCCGACGCGAGCCACATCATTTCCCGACTGACTCCTGCGTCACGTCGCGGCAAGTTCGTTCGCGACGGACTGTCGCGGACCGGAGAGGCCCGATGTTGCGCATCGTTCTCGGCTGGCTGCTCATCCTACACGCGCTCGCCCATGCGGGCGTCGGCACGTGGAGCTCCGCGTCCGGCACGATGTGGCCGTCGACCGTGCTCTGGACCACCGCGTACGTCGCCTACACCATCGCGGGACTCGGTCTGCTGCGCGTGCCTGAGCTGCGCAGGCGGTGGAAGCCGTGGATCGTCGTCGCGACGTGCGCCTCGATTCTCACACTCGCGTGGCACCCGTCGGTGCTGAGCCTGCTGGGAGTCGCTGTCGATGTCGCGCTGCTCATCGTCGTTCTCTCCGTCATGCGGCTGAGGATCGACGTCGACATTGCGGTCGTCCGTTTTCTCGGGTCGGCAGCATTCCGTCATCCGCGCTGGGTGCGTGCCGGATGGACACTCGGCTGCGTGTGGTTGGCGTACGGATCGGTCGTCGGCGCCTCGACCACGCGCATCATCGCGCAGACGCGCGGCCCTGGCGACCCCGGCGCGGTCGCGTTCCTGCGCGCGCCGCTCGACGTGTTCGTCCTGGAGGCGGCGCACCTCATCGTCGGGAGCGGGATACTGCGCGGCGCCCGCGATCGGGCCGATCGCGCCACTAGGCACGTATCAGCGGCCGGTGAGTAGGGTCGGAATTTCCCCTACAAAAAAACCACCTTCTCACCACGAAGGACCAGCGGGTTCCCGGACGGAAGCACTCGACGGCTGGCCGTAACTTCGCCGCACGTTCAGGCGAGCGACGTGAGCCCGGCCGAACGATTCGAGACGCACCACCCGACCCGAGGATCCCCATATGACGAACATCACGAGATTCGGCCTGACGGCCCTTCTTCTCACCGCGGTTGCCGGCGGCGTCTCGGCACAACAGAACAACGGCACCGCCAAGCCGGCGACTGACTCGGCGACGACGAAGACCCGCGCGGATTCCGCCAAGGAACCGCAGAAGATCAGCCTGTTCCGCCCGATGGAGATCAACCACATCCGCCCGGCCGACCAGCGCGGCTTGAACGTGTTCGAGTCGCCCAAAGAGAGCGACGTGCCCTTCACCGGCTTTGCCCTCTCCTTCGGCGGCGCCTTCACGCAAGAGTTCCAGGGCTTGGCGCACCAGAACAGCGCCGCCCCGGCCGTGACGAACGGCGTCAACGCGAACCAGCTCATGACCATCGGCCACGGCTTCAACAACGCCGTCGCCAACCTGAACGTGAACGCCCAGATCGCCCCCGGGATCCGCATCGCGATGACGTCCTACCTCTCGGCGCGGCATCACCAGGAGTCGTGGGTCAAGGACGGCTATCTGCTCGTCGACGACTCGCCGATCGACAATCCGCTCCTCCACTCGATCATGCAGTACACGACGCTCAAGGTCGGGCACTTCGAGATCGACTACGGCGACGCGCATGCGCGCCGCAGCGACAACGGCAACGCGATGTTCAACCCGTTCGTCGGCAACTACATCCTCGACGCGTTCACGACGGAGATCGGGGCCGAAGTGTTCGTGCGGTCGAACGGGCTGATCGCGATGGTCGGCGGCACGGGCGGAGAAGTGCACGGGCAGGTGACGGCCCCGCAGGCGCGCTCGATGAGCGTGTTGGGCAAGCTGGGGTTCGACCAGCGCCTCGACAACGTGCGCGTTCGTCTCACCGGCTCGTTCTACGCGAACAACAAGGCGGCGAGCAACACGCTGTTCACGGGCGACCGCGGGGGCTCGCCGTACTATGACGTGCTCGAGAACACGGCATCGACGGAGACGGCGAACGCGTGGTCGGGCCAGGTGCGTCCCGGGTTCTCGAACAAGGTGAACGCGGAAGTGATCAATCCCTTCATCAAGGTCGGCGGGGCGGAGCTCTTCGGGAACTTCGAGACGGCGACGGGCGGATCATTCACCGAGCCGAAGCGGCGGACGATTCACCAGAACGTGTACGACGCGCTGTATCGGTTCGCGGACGACCACTTCTACGTCGGTGCGCGGTACAACACGCTGACGGGCGAGCTGCTCGCGAAGACGTCCACGGATCAGACGGTGGAGCGGTATCAGCTGGGCGGTGGGTGGTTCGTGACGCCGAACGTGCTGGCGAAGCTGGAGTGGGTGAACCAGAAGTATCTGGACTTCCCGACGACGGACATTCGGAACGGGGGCCAGTTCAAGGGCTTCATGGTCACCGGGAGCGTCGGCTTCTAGAACAATCGACGGCTCACCAACCGAAGCCCCCGGCGAGATCCGCCGGGGGCTTTGGTTGCCCGGCGATGTGTGTGCATGGCGCGCGATTGGCTCCAATCAGGACACGACCTCGAGGCGGTCGTCGACCTTCGAGACGCCGGGCGCAGACCACTCGACGCATCCACCGCGGACTTTGGCACACGCGGTTCGCGTGGCGAGGAGCGGCTCACGACGCATCGCCGCTTCGATGTGCGCTTGCACGTTCGGATCCGGCGCTCGGCGTTTGATCTGGATGAGATTCGTGACGCCTTTCACGCCGGCGATGTTCTCGACCGCGCGCTCTGCCGCCAGTCGCTCGAAGTGCCACTCCACTTCACCGGTCAGCCACACCGATCGATCCTGGACGCGCGCTTTGATCGCCTTGTCGGGCACTTCCGTGTCCCACATGAGAGCGTTCACCGCATCGTGCGCAATGTCGGCGTCCGTCCGCCAGTGATCTTGCGGGAGACGAACCGTGATGTCGTTGGCGACCGCGCGCACGCCGCCGACAGGCTCTGCGGCCCGTGCAGCGGTGAGGCGCTTTGCGAGGCTATCGACTTCACCCGTGAGCGTGACCACGCCGTCTTGCACCGAGACACCGATGTCGCTTGCAACGATCATCTCCTCGCCGCCCAGGGCGGCGAGGATGTCGGATTGGACTCGCGCATCGGACGTCATGCGATCGCGGTCCCGAACGCCGGGCGTCACAGGCTCACCGGAGCGAAGGCTCCCAGGCTCGAGTAGGCGCGCGGATGTCGTAGCGCGTGTCGGAGCCACAGCCCCGCGCCAACTTGCCATGCACCGAACGCCGCTGCGTACGCCGCGCCGAAATACAGGAGCGCGAAAATGGTCGCCTCTGGGTACACGGCCACCAGCAACGCCAACGCCATGTCGAGACCGGCCCATGTGAGGAGCACCCACCGCACGGCTCGCACTTGCCAGATGAGAATCGTGACGGTCACCGCAAGCGCCGCGTACATGAGCAGCCAGCCAGCGGTGAGCGAGAGTGCGATGCGCAACGAAAGTCCGGGTGCGCCCACCGTCATCGCCCCGAACATCAAGACCGCCGCCCCGTGGATGAGGATCAGCGTCCACGCGGGCGTGCGGCGTCGAATGGACGCGGCAATGGTCACCTCGTAGAGGCCGAACAGCGCGGCGACGATGCCGACCGACACCATCGCGACGATCAACACGTCTTCAGGCCAGATGAGTGCGCCGGCTCCGAGCAGGAGCATCGCTCCTCCTCGCCAGACGAGCGTGTGCCACAGTCGGCGCAGCTCCTGTCGAATGGTGGTCATCGTTACCTCCAGAGTGTCTGCCTGGCAGATCGACGTGCACTGCGATCGAGCCGGCGCCGCCGCTACTCGGCCGTCGTCGGATCGATGATCTGCGATACGGGTGAAACGCGATCGGGGGTGAATCCACCGAACTTCGCATGTTCGCGCACCGCGGCTTCGTTCGGGGCGTTGTACACGCAGTAGAGCTTGTCGGGCGTGACGTAGCTCTGAACCCATTGCACTTCCTGGCCCGACTGACGCATGTGCTGCAAGACGTCGTTGGACTTCTTCGAGATGATCTCGAGATCACCACGCGAGAATGTGCCGGCGCCGGGGATGTCGCGTTCGATGACGAACTTTGGCATATGAAGCTCCTGGGTGACCCTGCCCGCGATTGCGCGCGGTGTCAGAATGATGTCGCGCGGAAGCCGGGCAAGCAGTCGGGCGAGTTGTGCCGAGGGGTCAGGAAAAGCCCGTCGCGAGGTTCCGATGCCCGAGGACGAACATCGCGGACAATCCCCGACCGCGACGCGCGGAGCGCCGTCGTACACTCGTGTCAGGGTGCGCACATCCTTGACGCGCGCCACGCCTCGATCACGGGAGAACGAACATGCTCCGACTCCGAGAGATCATGACGACCGACGTTCTGACGGTGCATCCGGAGACGTCGATTCGCGAAGCGATGGAGTTGCTTGGGCGCCATCACGTGAGCGGGGCGCCGGTGGTCTCGGGCGCCACGCTCGTCGGCGTCGTGTCGGCGAACGATCTGATGATGTTCGCGAGCGCGCTGCCCGGCGTGCCGACCGAGCGGGATCAACGCGACGCATTGGACCCGTGGGACGAGCCCGCGTCGCCGGAAAACGACGACGACGACTCCGAGCCGGCGAGCGCATTCTTCGCGGATTTCTGGGACGACGCCGGTGGAGATGTCGTGGAACGCGAAACGACCGTCACCGGTCCCGAGTGGAACGCGCTCGAGGAGCACGACGTGAGTGAAGTGATGACCTACGCGCCGCTGTCGACGCTGCCGCCGGATGCCGACGCGCGCACGGCTGCCGATCTGATGGCTCGGTTGCGCATTCATCGCGTGCTCGTGACGGAGGGCGACCGCCTCGTCGGCATCGTGAGCGCGCTCGACGTGGCGAAGGCCGTCGCTGATCATCGGATCACGGATCGGACGTACGTCTTCAACCGCGATCGCGAGTTTCGCCGGTGAGACAAACTCGTCCTGGAAGGCCTGACAAAAGTTCAGGGATCTTCCGGATCGTCGGCCGAGTGCAGTGGGCGCATATTGGTCCTGTGTTCACGAGACGAGCCAAACGTGAACAGACGCTTTCCCCGAGAGCTATCGATCCAATCGGCAATCGAATCGAAAGACTGACGATCACCAGCCGTCATGAACCCCTGCAGGAGGCGCCTATGCCACTGCAGGGGTTCGCTTTTGTCGGTGCGCTTTGTGATTGCGTCGCGCAGCGGTCGGAAAATGCCCTCACCCGCATCGGGTCGGTGCCTGACAGACGCGGCGTTCATTCCTGCGCAGAGTTGAAGCGACGGCGGCCGCAGTCATCGCCAAATTCCCGCAAGCGACACCACGCGCAGTCGCCGCGCGATAGTCGGGTGACGTACACGCTTCCAGGATTCGCCGCCGCTCATCGTACTGACGAATCCGCCAAGTTCGTGCGCCCCACCTTGATTGCCGGGGTGGCTCAAAGTTCGCCGAGAGGTGGTCGCGGCGGTCGCCGTGTAGTCGCAGCTCGACGGCAGGAGGTGCGGAATGGCTAGAGTGACTGGAAAGGTCGCGATGGTGACTGGCGGCGCGATGGGCATCGGGCGCGCATGCGCCGAGCTCTTGGCGGCCGAAGGCGCCGCCGTCGCGGTGACGGATCGTGAGGTCACCGGCGGAACCGCCGTCGCGGACGCGCTGTCGGCACTTGGCGATTCGGCGATCTTCATCGCGCACGATGTGAGTCAGGAGGCGAGCTGGAAGAACGCCGTCGCGACCGCCGTGAGCCAACTCGGAAAGCTGGACATCCTCGTCAATAACGCCGGCGTGGGATGGTTCGGCGACGTCGAGCACACGTCGTTCGACGACTGGCACAAACTCCTCGCGGTCAATCTCGACGGCGTGTTCCTGGGCATCAAGGAGGCGATTCCCGCGATGCGCGCGAGCGGAGGCGGATCGATCATCAATCTGTCATCGATCGAAGGCCTCGTCGGCGATCCGTCGCTGGCCGCCTACAACGCGAGCAAAGGCGCGGTGCGGCTGCTCACGAAGTCGGCCGCGCTCTACTGTGCGCGAAGCCGTCTCAATATCCGGGTGAACTCCGTCCACCCCGGCTACATCCAGACGCCGATGGTTCAGAAGGCGGTCGAATCGTCCGAACATCCGGACCAAACGCTGCGCGCGCTCGAGGCGTTGCACCCGGTCGGTCACTTGGGGCAACCCAAGGACATCGCGTTCGGCGTGCTCTACCTCGCCTCCGACGAGTCCACGTTCGTCACTGGTTCAGAGCTGGTGATCGACGGCGGCTACACCGCGCAGTAGAGGTTCGAGCGCTCAGTCACCGGATTGACCGGCTGCCGCCGGCGCGCGGTGCAGCGAATAGCGAAGCAGCGTCCCGACGCCGCGGGCGAGAGCGTCGAGCAGCGCTGCTGCTCCCTCGGACACGGTATCCACGCGATCGCCCCGTGCGCGCGTGGCGACAACGAGATGCGCGGCCTCGGCGGTGTGCTCCTCCCGATGGCGTGGTGTCATCAGCACGACGTCGGCGGCGCCGTGCTCGGCGGCATCGAGTGCTGCCAAGGGACCGACGACGCCTGCCTGAACCCCGCCCCGGATGGCCCGCGTGGCATGTCGAGCGGTCGCTGTCAGGAAGTTATCATTGGAGTAGTGTCGTTTCCGAGTCCGTGCCGATCAGTCTGCGTCTGTGCCGATCGGTGAATGGCTCCGGCGTGGGTCAGCGAGTACTGATCCTGGAGTCACAATTGCACGCCAGGCGACGTGAACGGCCATCCATCACCATGCAATGAAACTGCTTCGTCTGACGGTCGTGCTTGCCGCAGTGGACTATGACGAGACATCGGGCGATGCCCTCCAAGGCGCGCGTGAGCTCGCTCACTCCGCCGCTGCCAAGCTTCACGTGGTGCACGTCGGTCCGTCGGACGGGCGCCAGACTCCGCACGCGGCAGGCGAACATCAGCACGACGTCGCACGAATGCTGAACCGCGCTGGACTGAAGCCGGACGACGTGTCAGTCCATCTACTCGCCGGCGACGCGCCCAATGAGATTCGCGCGCTCGGCGACCGGCTTCGTGCGGACGTCATCGTTCTCGGGAAGCATCGCGGCCGTTCCGTGGACCGTCGGCCAATCGGAAGCACGGCGCTCGGGGTCGTGACGAGCTCGTGGGCGCCGTGTCTCATTCTTTCGGGGCCGATGCGGTTACCGCTGGAACGCGTTCTCGTTCCGCTCGATCTCTCCGACACGTCGCGCGGCGCTTTGGTGGTCGCGCTGTCATGGGCCTCCGCGATGCGTGGCGCCGAGAAGCGCGAGGGATCCAGATCCGGCGGCTCCGTGGCGCTCACCGCACTCGTCGTTGACAGCTCGGCTCGCGCCGGGGGCCGTAGCTCGGAGCAACGGCCTGCGCTCGAGACCGAGCTCGACCGCCTTCGGCGAGATGCCGGAACATGGGCGAACGTCTCGGTTGCCGGTGAGGTCCTTACCAGCACCGACGTTCCGGCGGCGATCGCCGCGTACGCCAGCGAACACGAGTCGGACTTGGTGGTGCTCGGAACGCGCGGCCTCGGATTGGACGACGTTGGTCGCCTCGGATCCGTGTCGCTCGGCGTCGCGCAGCGAGTGGCGATTCCAATCCTTCTGGTGCCGCCGGCCGTGTGGAGCAGCTACGCAACCACAGCGTGAGCGGGAATCAACGACCTTCGAGCTCGCGCTCACCCATCACGTGTCGTGCGGCTTTGCCCTCGCCAGGGTGTTGCTTCGCGTCGTAGAACCGCTCGCCCTTCAGGCGCAGCTCGAGCGCGAACGCCTCGAATTCCTTCGGCGTCATCTCGTCGGCGACCCCGGGGATGAGTCCTTTGAGGAGCGTGAGGCGCTCCGCCAACGTCAGCATGTTGGCCTCGTCCACCAGTCGACGCAGCGTCTGGTGATTCATCCGATCCGTTTCAGGGCTCGTCGTCATTGTCGCATCGCCTCGGGGCGGCTCGCGGGTGTTCACGCTCAAAGCTATCATCGCGCCCGTCTTTGCCCACCCGGTCATCTCGTCGTAGCAACCTCGAGCACCGTCACGCCGCCGTTCGCCTGTTCGGCCAACATATAGATGTATGCCGGCTCCGACGTTGGACGGCTCACAGCTCGATCCCCGGCTGCGCCGCGATCCCCTGGTCGCGATACGGATGCTTGACGACGCGCATCTCGGTGACGAGATCCGCGACGTCGATCAAGGCCTGCGGTGCGTCCCGGCCCGTGACCACGACGTGGGTTCCACGAGGCCGCGCACGAATCGCGTCGAGCACCTCGGTCGTATCGAGCCACCCGAACGTGAGACAGTACGTCAGCTCATCGAGTATGAGCACGTCGAACGTGCCGGCAGCGAGTACCTCTCGCACTCGCGCCCATCCTGAGGCGGCGAGGGCGCGGTCCGCGTCGATGTTCTCGGTCAGCCACGTGAAGCCGTCGCCGAGCGGAATGATCTCCACGCCGAGCTTCGCGGCGGCAATGTGCTCGCCGTATCGCGTCTCGGCACTCTTGATGAACTGAAACATCCCGACGCGCATCTCGCGGCCCGACGCGCGCAGCAGCACGCCGAGGGCGGCAGTCGTTTTGCCTTTGCCGTCGCCGGTGTTGACGATCAGGAGGCCGTGGCGTTGCTCGCGCGGCGGCACACGATACGGCCCGGGCTTCTTTCGCTTGGGAACGGGCGCTTTTCGTCCACTCGCTGGCGTCGGCGTCTCGGGATGGGCCAGCGGATCGGTTCGCGGTGCGTCGGTCATGGTCGAAGGAGGACAGAGTGTCGCTGGAGCGCGTCGATCAGGACGTCGTTCTCGCGCGGCGTGCGCGCGGCGATGCGAATGTGGTCGGGGAGGCCGAACGATGCGCAGTCCCGAACGAGCACGTTCGCGCGGTCGAGCAAAAGGTGCTGCGCGCGCGTGGCGTTCGAGACCCGAACGAGAAAGAAGTGCGTCGACGATTCGGTGACGCCGTAGTCGAGCCGCGTGAGCGTCGCACGGAGTCTGGCCGCCTCGGCGCGCAGCGCGACGATCGTCGCCGACGCGTGCGACCGCGCCTCGGGCGTGAACGTCGCGATCGCCGCCGCTTGCGTCGGCGAGGACGCCGACCACGGCACTCGGACGGCGTTCATCGCGCGAATGACCGCCGCGGGGCCCACGGCGTAGGCGACGCGAACGCCCGCGAGCGCATGCTCCTTCGTCAGCGAGCGAAGATGCAGGACGGCGGCGTGCGACGGAAACGCCGGCGTGCCGAGCGGCGCCTCGTCGAAGGCATCATATGCTTGATCGAGCACGAGCAAGGATCCGCGCGACGCGCAGTCGTCCGCAATCGCGAGCAATTCCGCCTTCTCTCGGACCCGCCCGAGCGGGTTGGACGGCGAGCAGACGAATACCAGTCGAGCTTTCGGGTCCATGCCGTCGGCGACTGACGCGCCGCACAGGCGGGCCGATCGCTCGTACTCGCCGAACGCCGGCCGCTCGATCGACACGACGTTGCGCGGCGACAGAAAGGCGCGACACACGGCGTCGATCAACTCCGCGGCTCCGGCGCCGAGTGCGATGTCCTCGATCGGGCATTGCCACGCGGCTGCCGCGGTCTCACGCGCGAGTGGAGCGCGATCGCGATCGTGGCGCGATCGGGATCACGCGACGAGTCGATCGCGCCCGACGCGCGCGGCGCGCGCGCCGGCGCATTGAGCCGATAGTGTTCGTGCTTTTCGAGGCGAACGCCGAGCGCGCCGGCCATCGCCGCCATCGGCCATCCCGCGTTCGGACTCTCGGTTCGATCGGCGTCGCCGAGCATCACGGCGAGCGCGCCCCTGGCGGAATCGCCTGTGATCAACGCGGCGCATGCGATGAACATCGCCGAGCAGCGAGCGGGAACGAGTCCGAGGACGTCGTCGAGGCGGGCCGCCGCTTTGCCGAACCACTCCAGCTCCGGCGTATGATATCCGAGCATCGAGTCCGCGGTGTTGACGAATCGAAACACGTAGGCGCCGGCCAGTCCGGCGGCGCGATGTGCCAGGAGAGGTGCGACGAGCCCGTCGTTGAAATTCTCAGCGACGGACTCGATCGCTGCCGCCGCGACGTCGCTGGCGTCGAGCGACGACGTATCGCGCGACACGAGGTGCCACGACAACAGCTCGCGCGCCTTCTGCAAATGCCCGGCGATCAGCGCGCGCTCGACGTCCGTCGCGGCCTCGAGCAATGCCCGGAGCGAGATCGCCGGTTTGAGGACGGCCCCCTGAGCGACGACGCGCATCGGCGCGGGAAGCGCTCGAAGCACGCGATCCGCGATGAAGGCGAGCGAACCCACCAAGGCCGCGCCACCCGCGACGACCATCGCGCCCTCGACCAGCGACGCGCGCGGCGTGGTCGCTCGGCGGCGGGCTCGCCCACGCCCGATCCATTTTCCCATCCCGATCGTGGGGTGGAGCGTCGCCGCCGGTTCACCGGCGAGCAGGTCGATGGCGAGCGCGGCAAGTCCGACGCCGCGCGTCACTTCGTCGCTCCGACGGTCTCGGGATGAATCGCCGCCTCGAGCGCGAGTGCTGTTGCCGCGATGGCGCGGACCGTCGTTCGCAGAAGCACAAATCCCGTCCTGGCTTGGCGAGAGCGGAGACGGGGTGGAATGCAACCGGAAAAAACGAGCGAGATCCGGCATGATCGACCCCGCGCCCCTCCCTCGAGGGGTTCGATTGCGGGAATGAACGAGCCGGTCTCCTGACTCGAGACAGCTTCTCTCTCCTTCCCGGCACTCGCTTGGCCAGTGGGACCGCGAAAGAAGCGGTGCTCCGCACGACGACGTGCGATGTCTCTCACAGTGGCGGGGCCGTGCCGGGGTCTCACCGGCTTCCAACAGCGTGGCCCGTTCACGCCTTCAGTTGTGGCGAGAACCTTATCACCGATCGAACGAGGCGCGCAAGTCGCCGCCCTCTTGCGTTCGACTCACCGCGTCGTGACACTGCGGGCGTGATGGTAGACAACTCAGGTTCGGTCGACGCCGCGCGCCTCGCGCCGGTGCTGATGGTCGTCGGCACTGCGTCGCACGCCGGCAAGTCGACGCTCGTCGCCGCCCTGTGCCGCCTGTTCGCGCGCGCCGGCTACCGGGTCGCACCATTCAAAGCACAGAACATGTCGAACAACGCCGCCGTGACCGCCGACGGTGGCGAAGTCGGCCGTGCGCAGGCCATGCAGGCGATGGCCGCGCGAATTCCCGTCACCGTCGACATGAATCCGATCCTGCTCAAGCCGCAGAGCGACCGCACGTCGCAAGTCGTGGTGCTCGGCAAGGCGCGCCAGCGCCACGACGCGCGTGAGTACTACGATCGCACCGCCGAGCTGTGGCCGATCGTCACTGGCGCCATCGACCGCCTTCGCGCGACGCACGACATCGTCGTCGCCGAAGGCGCCGGAAGTCCCGCCGAGATCAATCTCGATCGCTACGACATCGTGAACATGCGCGTCGCGCGCCATGCGAACGCGCCGGCGTTGCTCGTCGGCGACATCGAGCGCGGCGGGGTGTTCGCGTCGCTCTACGGCACCGTCACGCTGCTCCCGGAGCCCGACCGCGCGCTCATCCGCGGGTTCGTCATCAACAAGTTTCGCGGCGATCCGTCGCTGCTCGACTCCGGGTTCGCGATGCTCGAGCAGCGCACGGGCATTCCCACGCTCGGCGTTCTTCCATACATCGACCTGTCGGGCGTCCCTGCCGAGGACGCGGTCGACTGGGGAGACCGACGACCACGCGCCGATGACACGATCGTCGTCGACATCGCGGTGATGCGCCTCCCGCACGTTGCCAACCTCGACGAGTTCCAGCCACTGATGGCCGAACCGGGCGTGGCTGTTCGTTGGATCGCATCGCCCGAGGAGCTCGGGGATCCGGATCTCATCATCATTCCTGGAACGAAGTCCACGATGGCCGACCTGGGGTGGCTTCGCGACCGCGGGCTCGCGGACGCCATCCGCCGTCGACGCAGCGCGAACACGGCGGTGCTCGGCATCTGCGGCGGTTTCCAGATGCTCGGCGACGAGGTCCTCGACGAGCACGGCGTGGAAGAGAGTGGCCGAGCGGTCGGACTCGGATTGCTGCCGGTGACGACGACGTTTCTTCCAGAGAAGCGAACGTCTCGCGTCACGGCGCGGATCGCGGGCAACTCGGCACTCTGGCGCGCGAGCGACGACGTCGGTGTGCTCGACGCCTATGAGATCCACATGGGACGCACCGCCGCGACGACCGCCGGGCCGTTGGCCGCGCCGCCCTTCTCGGCCGACGGACACGACGACGGATGCGCGAGCGACGACGGCCTCGTCGTCGGGACGTACATGCACGGCCTGCTCGAGCATGCATCGCTCAGGCGCGCGATGCTGACGCGTCTCGCCGAGCGAAAGGGGCGCCGGATGCCCGACGCCCCGTTGCCGCTCACCGCGAACCAGGCGATCGACCTGCTCGCCGACGAGGTCGGGGAGCATCTGGATCTCGACGCGATCGGCCACATGGTCGGCCGCTCGCTCGCGATCGCGCGATGAGGCCCGCTAGTGGTTGACGCGAAGCACGACGCGTCCGAGCAGGTGGCCCTTCTCGACGCGTCGATGTGCCTCGGCGGCGCGCGCGAGCGGAAACTGCTTCGCGATCGGTACCTCGACTGACGAGCGCTCCATCGCGCGAGTCAATCGAGCGAACTCCCGCTCTCCCTGTTTCGCGTCGTACGACACGAGCTTGATCCCGCGCCGTTTTCGCGGCGCCGGATCGATGCCGTTGGGATAGGCGACGCGCCCGCCCGGTCGAACCGCGTTGATGCACGCGGTCAGCACAGGGCCGCCGACCAGGCCGAGCACCGCGTCGATTCCGTCGGGGGCGAACTCGTCCAACGCCGTCGCGAGATCCGCGCGCTTGCCGTCGACGGCGACGTCGGCACCGAGTCGTTTGGCGAACGCGATGCCGTCGCGACCCGACGCAACGGCGAACACTCGCGCTCCGCGCGCCTTTGCAAACTGCAGCGCGAGCATGCCCACGTTCCCGCTTGCGCCGACGATGACGACGCGTTGGCCGCGCCTGACGTGGAGCGCATCGTCGATGCCCTGGAGCGCGGTCAGCGCGACTGCCGGCGACGCGCCGGCGTGCAGCAAGTCGAGCCCATGCGGAATGCGGGAGACGTTCGGCTCGGGCGCGGCGACGAACTCCGCGTCGAAGCCGTCGTTGCCGAAGTTGTACGCATACACGCGGTCGCCGACTCTGAGTCGCCGCACGCGAGTGCCGCGGGCGACGACCGTTCCGGAGCCGTCCGAGCCCAGCACGAGCGGAAAGTGCGCGTCGTCGACGCCCCATTCGCCGGAACGCTGCTCCGGCTCCCAGCTTCCGACGCCCGCCGTGTCGACGGCGATCAACACGTCGCGCGCGCCGACTTTCGGCACCGGGAGCTCGTGAATCCTGAGAACCGACGGAGGGCCGACATGATCGAGTGCCGCGGCGCGCATCGTCGTCGGAAGAAACGGCTGCGCACGGCGTCGTCGTGCTTTCTTCGCGGTGGCCATTGGGTCGATGGTTGGAATCGCGGTCGTCTCCCGCAACCTTTGCGCCCCGATGCCGCGCCAAATCTCGGGTCGACGGATAGCCGGCGCCGCTGCTTGCCGCGGTCGCCCTCGATCATCTCCTCGAGAGTGACGTAGCTGGAGCGCGATGAAGTCTGGCCGAGATCGGTGTGCCAGTGTTGATTGTCGTGGCGCACACGACATTCCACGAAGGTCAGACATGTGAGATCGACTGGATGAATGCGTTGGCTAGCGTCGTCGTGACCGGATCGGGCGGCACAGGATGCGGGCGCGCGATCGCCGAGCGCTTCGCGCGAGACGGCGCGGGCATAATCGTCTCGGACATCGACGACGCCGGCGGGAAGATCACAGTCGATCGAATCCGCGGCGCGGGCGGGCGCGCGGAATTCTGTCGCGCGGACGTCAGAGACAGCGCCGACGTCGCGCGATTGATCACGTTTGCCGAAAAGACATACGGTCGTCTCGACGTGCTCGTCAACAATGCGTCGGGGCCGTTCCGTCCAGACGCGCCGCTCGAGTACTGGATCGATACCGTGGAGACGGAGCTGCTCGGTACCATGCGCGCGACGCGACACGCGATCGATGCGATGCGGCGCTCGGGCGGCGGCGCGATCGTCAACATCGCGTCGATCAGCGGCCTCTGGCACGGGCGGCGAGCCGCCGGCAACTCCGCGCCGGCCTACGACACCGCGAAGAGCGGCGTGATTCGCTTTACGTCGGCGCTCGTCCATTTGGCGGGCGAGGGAATTCGCGTCAACTGCCTCGCGCCGGGGTGGATCGCGACCGATGGTCCGCGCCAGTATTGGGAATCGCTCACGCCGGCGCAGCGCGCGGAACGGCATGTGCCGGCTCGGCTACTCTCCGTCGACGAAGTGGCCGACATCGTCGTTCGATTGGCGACGGATCGTACGCTGAGCGGGCGAATCATTGCCTGGTGGTCAGAGCACGAACCTCAGTTGATCGAGTGGGCGGACCGCGGCTACGAGCGCGGCCGCGCCTTTCCGGAGTAGGCGCTCGACTCGGCCGGGCGTGCGATACCGCGTCGAGGATCTCGAAGGGCACCGCTGGATGTTCCTCGAGCGAACGCAGATGTCGAGTTGACGCCGTCGTCAGTCGTTCGCAGGCTCACATCTCTATCTCGAAGCTGCTGCGCAGCTTCGAGATAGAGACGTCAGCCAGAAAGAGGTCCTGCAACTCGGCGGTTTCTCTTGCTCAATGGCGGACCGCCGCACCAACCAGATCGTCGAGATGGCGCACGGCCAGCGCGCTCGCGGCAATCGAGCGGCCAATCTGCAATCCCTTATCGACGTCGAACCGGTAGTGCACGCCGGCGAGCACGGTGCTGAAGCCCTGCTCGTTACCGAGCGCGAAGAGCGAATCGCGCTTTCGGGGAACAGTCCGGCGAGCGCGCCGGAGCCGGCGCCGCCCGCGCAGGCATGGCCCGACGGGTTTGCCGGATGGTGCGGTTGCCCGCGCGGCGTCGTGATGAGCGGATCGACCATCCACGGCCGAATCTCCCAATACGTGTACTTGCGATCCCAGCAGGCGACGTGCGTGTCCATCATCGCGATGTTGAGCACGGCGAAGACTCGGGCCGCCGCGGCCGCGTCGAGATGATTCTGCGTGACGAGATCCGACGCGATCAGATTCCAGCGGCCAGGCGGCATGAAGGTATTGTTGCCGTCGAGCCAACGATCGACCGTCGCCAGCTGATCGGCGGTTCGCGTATCAGAGATGTGTCGTACTTCGGCCAAACCGGTGAGGAAGGCCGGCGATCCGAACGACGGCGGCAGATCAGCGCGAAATTGTGCCAGGTCGAGACCCAACCAGGTGCGCACGTTGCCAAAGCAGGGAAGCTGCGGCTGCGGATTGGGTGGCACGGCATCGTCATGCCAAAACTGGCTCGCCGGCAACGGTGGCGTGGCGGGACAGTTGGCGGCCGCTGCGCCGTCGGTGGCCGCGCGCGCGAGCACTGACTGCGCGATCTGGGCGCCGATTGCGTCACCGCTTGCAGGACTGCCGTGTCCATCGCCATGCCCGTCGGCGAGATGGTCGTCTCGGAGCGCGGTCGCAATCACGGTCGCACTCGCCGTATCCGGGTACAGACCGCTGAGTACGTTCGCCGACGCGCGCGCGATGGCGGCGTCGAGGGCGGCTCGTCGCTCGCCGTCGTTGCCGTGCGAGTCGTGCCGTCCGTCGTCGTCGTTGAGCGCGATGGACGCCCGGAATTCGGCGACGCTCACCAACGCGTAGACGCGCGACGCCAGCGGCCCATTGGTGTTGTGCGAGCCGACGAGCGCTCGGGCAACCTCGTTCCAATGCACGCTGATGTTCCGGGCGCTCGCACCGACGTCGGTCGGCCGAGGCAGAGATGCGCTGCGCGCCGTCAGCGGTGCGTCGAGCCGTGCAATGCTATCGCTCTGCTCCGAGCATGCGACTGCAAACATCGTGGCGACGATCAGCGCACCTGTCGAGGGGAGACATCGTGGTGCGCGGTGAAACGCCTTCGTAGGTACCATCGGTGGCTCCTCCAAAGTGACCGCGAAATACCGCTGGTTGATCAGCGGATTGGCCGCGCGTCGCAGTCGACGCAAACGACCGGGACGGTCATTCAAACGGCCGATTCAACCGAAACGGGACATCCGGTCGCTGCGTGGGCCGGAGGAACGTCAGACTGTTACGCGAAGCCGTTAAACAGATGGCCGATATCGCCGGTGAGCTCGCTCCTCCAACCTAGGTCTCATGGTTCGCCGCACCGACCGCTGTCAGGATTTCGCAGACCACTGACCTTGGGAACACGGATTCGTGAGCAGCAAGAGAACGCGTTCGCCGCGCGCATCGCGTCGCGGTGTTCAGCCGAGTGCCGTCACGCGTTGGCGCCGGCTGCCCCGCGCCCGCGTGGTCGCAGCGGGTGTCATCGCCGCGAGTCTGCTCGCATTCGTTGGTGGACGGATTGTCCGTGGATCACTGCGCGAACACGACGCCGGCCCCGACCGACCGGGTGCTTCATTCCTGGGCAGCCGCGCCTGCCTCTCGTGTCATGCGACCGAGTCGGCCGACTGGGACAAATCGCAACACCGCGCGGCCATGGCGGAGGCGAATGACCACACCGTGCTCGGCAACTTCAGCGGAGCGCGATTCACATACGCGGGCACGACGACCGAGTTCTTCCGGCGCGACGGCAAGTTCTTCGTCCGTACCGACGGGCCAGACGGCAAGCTCGCCGACTTCGAGGTGAAGTACACGTTCGGAGTCGAGCCACTGCAGCAGTACCTGATCGCACTGCCGCGCGGCCGGTTGCAAGCGCTTTCGATTGCCTGGGACGCGCGGCCCAAGACTCGGAATGGGCAGCGGTGGTTTCATCTGTATCCGAACGAGCGCGTCACGCCCGACGACGAGCTGCACTGGTCACAGCCGTCGCAGAACTGGAATTTCATGTGCGCGGATTGCCATTCGACCGCGTTGCGCAAGAACTACGATCGCGACGCCGATCGCTTCGACACGCATTGGGCCGAGATCAGCGTGGGCTGCGAAGCATGCCACGGCCCAGGCTCGCGCCACGTTGCCTGGGCGTCGGCGTCGCGAACCGATCGAGCGGCGCAGCGCGATACGACAAGAGGCCTGAACATTCGGCTCGACGAACGGCGCGGCGTTGTTTGGACAGCAGTCGCGGCGACCGGCAACTCGTCACGCTCGCGCCCGCGCACCAGCGATCGCGAGATCGAGACCTGCGCGCAGTGCCATTCGCGCCGCAGCCAAATCGCCGACGGGTACGAAGCGGGCAAGCCGTTTCTGGACTACTATCGGCCAGCGCTGCTCAGCCGTCCGCTATACCACGCCGACGGTCAGCAACGCGACGAGGTCTACATCTGGGGCTCGTTCCTGCAGAGCAAGATGTACTCGCGAGGCGTGACCTGCAGCGATTGCCACAATCCGCATAGCGGAAAGCTGCGCGCCGAAGGCAACGCTCTGTGCGCGACATGCCATCTGCCAACGAAGTACGACACGCCCGACCACACCCATCATCCAATCGCGAGCGCTGGTGCGACGTGCGTCGGCTGTCACATGCCGGCGACCACCTATATGGTGATCGACCCGCGGCACGATCACAGCTTGCGCATTCCTCGACCGGATCTTTCCGTCACGCTCGGTACGCCGAACGCGTGCACCACCTGTCATACGAAGCGCGATGCGCGTTGGGCCGCCGCACAGGTGACCGCCTGGTACGGCGACAGGCGGACGACAGGGACGCACGAGCGCCTCGCGATGGCGTTCTCCGCCGCGGATGCGGGCGCGGTGGACGCGCAGGCGTTGTTGCGAGTGCTGGCAACAGATTCCGCACAGTCGCCCATCGCGCGCGCGACGGCGTTGTCGGAATTGAATCTGCCTCCTGACGCCGTTGCGCTTGCGACGCTCGGCGATGCGCTGCGCGACTCGAATGCCCTCGTACGATTCGGCGCGCTGCAGTCCGTTGCGACGTTTCCGCTGGAGTCGCGACTACCTCTCGTCGAGCCGCTGCTGTCCGATCCGCGAAAGGCGATTCGCATTGATGCAGTCCGAATGCTGGCAGCGCTGCCGCCACAGCAGTTGAGCGCGGAGCGGCAGGCGGCGCTCGAGCGCGCCGCAGCCGAGTACATCGCGACCCAGCGCTACAACGGCGATCGCGCCGAGGCGCGCGTGAATCTCGGCACCTTCCTGGCCGAGCGCGGTGACCTGGCAGGGGCCGAGACGGAGTTGCAGTCCGCGATCGCGATGGGGCCGGCCTCCGTTCCCGCGTACGTCAATCTTGCCGATGTCTACCGCGCGCAGGGCCGCGACGCGGACGGCGAGCGTATTCTGCGCGAAGCCGTCACGAGCGCGCCGAAGAGTGGCGCGGTGCACTACGCGCTCGGCTTGGTGTTGACGCGCTTGAACCGCAGTGACACCGCGCTGCGTGAATTCGCGCGCGCGGCTGGGCTGGAACCGGGAAACGCGCGCTTCGCCTACGTCCATGCCGTCGCGCTGCACTCGGCCGGCAAGGTCGACGCGGCGATCGCACAGCTCACGTCGGCGCTCGCGGTGCATCCGGCCGACGGCGACATCCTTTCCGCCCTCGCCCAGTTCGCCGCGGCGCGCGGCGACAGCGCGGCGGCGAGACGCTACCGCGAACGACTGCGAACGCTGTCTGCCAATCGCTAGCACCGTCGCGCGACGGAGAGCTGTCAGCTGAGCGTGGCTGCCCAGCGCGTTCGTGGTCGAAGGTCCACTGCGCGTCACGAGCCGCAGCGCCTTCATTTACCGCCTGTGTGTTTTCCACCGAGTCCATCCGGACTCATCCCGTGTTGCCCGGGAGGGGCGAGCACAGGCCTACACCTCTCCAATTGTCAGGAGTCTCTGTATGAGTTTGCGAAAGTGGACGCGCGCGGGGCTCGCCGCGGTCGCACTCGCTCCCATGGCGGTCGAGGCGCAGGCCGCCAGCAAGCCAAATATCCTGTTCATCATGGCCGATGACATCGGCTGGATGCAGCCGAGCATCTACCATGAAGGTCTGATGGTTGGCGAAACGCCCAATATCGATCGCATTGGGCACGAGGGCGCCAAGTTCATGACCTACTATGCCGAGCAAAGCTGCACCGCTGGGCGGAACGCCTTCTTCACTGGAATGAATCCGCTGCGCACCGGCATGATCCCACCGCAGCTGCCGGGCAGCCCGTCGTACTTGCGGCCGGGCACGCCCTCAGTCGCGGTGTTTCTGCGCGACCTCGGTTACACCACGGGCGAGTTCGGGAAGAATCACCTAGGCGACCACACCGATGCGTTGCCGACCGCCCACGGCTTCCAGGAATTCTGGGGCTACCTGTATCACCTCGACGCGATGGAGCAGGTGAGCTTTCCGGACATCAACAAGACTCCGACCAAGCAGGGCTTCGCGCCGCCGTGCAAGAACACGCCGATCCCGGGCCTGGCCGAAGTCCCAGGCGCCGTGGATCCAAAAACGACGGTCTGCCTGACGCCGCCACGTCCCGTGATCTGGTGCAACTCCTCCGACGGCACGTCGAAGAATCAGACCTGCAAAGATGAGGGTCCGCTGACGCTCGAGCGGTCGAAAACCGTCGATGAGGAAATCTCCGCCCGGGTCATCGACTTCCTCGACCGCAACGATCCGAAGAAGACCAACAAGCCCTTCTTCGTTTGGTACAACCCGGCGCGCATGCACATCACGACGATGTTGTCGCCGAAATACCTGGCGATGTTGGGCACCGAAGGCGGCAAGGACTGGGGCATCAACGAAGCCGGCATGAAGCAGCTGGACGACAACATCGGCCTCGTGCTCAAGAAGCTCGATGACATGGGTCAGGCGAACAACACCATCGTCGTGTTCACCACCGACAACGGCGCCGAGACCCAGACCTTTCCCGACGGCGGCAATACCCCGTTCAAGGGCAGCAAGCTGACCACCTGGGAAGGGGGCATGCGCGCCCCGATGGTCGTTCGTTGGCCGGGACACATCCAGCCTGGAACCGTGAAGACGGAAATCGTCGCTTCACTCGATTGGCTGCCGACGCTCGTCGACGTCGCCGGCGGACCCAAGGGTGACGGTCTCAAGAAGCAGATCGAAGCCGGCAAGTATCCGGGGATCGTCAAGACCACGCTCGACGGCATGGACCAGTGCGACTACCTCCTGGGCAACGCGGAAAAATCGCCGCGCGACTACTTCTTCTACTACACGGGCGCGACGCCGTCGGCCGTTCGCTACAAGAACTGGAAGATCTACTTCACGATGGAAGGATCGACTGGAGCATCGGCGCTCGCGGGTGCTCAAACGTATGGATGGGCCCAGGTCATCAACATCAAGCGCGATCCGTTCGAGCAGACGGTGGGTGACATCCAGAAGTCCGTGCTCTCCATCGGCGGCGCGCTTGCGTCCCCGAGCACCGCGTATCTGTACAACTGGAACATGCTGCCCGTCGGACAGCAACTGTGGTTGAAGGAGCTCGAGACCTACGTCGACTTCCCGCCGCTGCAGAACCCGGAGAGCTACAACCTCTCGCAGGTCCTGGCGCAGGTGAAGAAGATGGGCGCGGAGAATCCGAGCAAATGATCGGCGGGTGATCGTCGCACGGCACGGTGCAAGAGCGTTGCGCCACGCCTTCGTGCGCGTCGCTGCTACCGATTCTGTGGACGAGCATGCCGCTTGCGTCGACGCCGCGTCGGGGCTCACCTTCGTCGCCGATACGAGTCGGCGGCGTCGATTGCTGCCGAGCTCGCTGGTATCACATTTGGGTTGCGTATCCGCGCGCGGCATCACAACCTGCAGACGATCTCGGGCACATCTCCGACTGAACGCGGTACTACGGATCAGAGTGGCGCGCCGCCGCGCCACCGATCACCGACGTGATACGGTTGAGGCGCGCACCTCAACAAGGTGGTTCGAATGCGCTCTGTGCGATGCGATGCCTGTGGCACCAAGGCACTCATGGCTGCCTCGCAGTGCCCGAAGTGCGGCCACCTCTTCGACGTGCGAGACGGCTTCGGCGAGCTAGTCCCACTTGCGTACTGCTCCACATGCGACTCGTACTATCCGGAAAGCCTCGGATCCTGTCGGTGGTGCGGGACGAAACCGGAGGCCGCTCCCATCGCCCCAAGGGTCTGGAAAGCCGGTGGTGTCGCGGTCCTGTGCGGCGTGCTGATGATGGGATGGCTGCTCCGCGACAGTCGGCCGAAGCACCGTGCCGATGTCGCGTCGACGACGCGCGATCCAGCGCTGACTCCCGTATCGGACACGCCGGCGCCCGTCGACACCATGCCGCTGCCAAAGTCGATCCAGACGGTCAACGGTGTTCGAGATCGGGTGGCATCGAGCGGCAGCGCAAGCGTCGTCTCGTCGGGGTCGGTCGTGCCGAGTGTCGCGCCACCGTCGGTGTCGCCGGGTGACGCGACGCCGGTTTCGGTGGCGGCGCCCACAGCATCAACCAGCGTGGCGGGATCGCCGGCCGCGTACGAACCGTCAGCGAAGCCGGCGGCTCCCTCGCCGCCCGCGACGCGAAGATCGCCTCGGTGGGTCAACTCGGTCTCGAAGAGCTGGGTGATCGTGCGTGCGGCGCCGAGCAAGGATTCGCGAATCGTTGCGTCGATCGGGCCGGACTCGCGGGTCCAGCTGGGCGAGTCGAGAGGCACGTGGCGTCGAATTCGGTCGCGGAACATCTCGGGCTGGGTCGAGCCTCGCTCGTCCTTCGCGGCGGGTACGGGCTCGCCACGATCTCGCGTGCTGGTCGAGCGTTAGTCTCGGCCAGCACGCGCGCCGTTGACACGCCTTCCCACGGCGCGATAGCGTTCACGAGCCACACCCAAGGCGATGGGGCTCGCCTTCAACCGCCGCGCGCACGGCTGATAGCTCCTACGAACTCTGCGTCCGTAGGAGGTCGTGTGCCCAATTGGAGACTGATCGCGGTCGTGTTCATAGGAGGCGGGCTCGGCAGCATCGCTCGACTCCTCCTCGGGCCATTCGTGCTCGAGCGATTCCCGCTCGATTTTCCGACCGGCACGCTGGTGGTCAACGTCACCGGCTCGTTTCTCATCGGCCTGTTCATGCAGGTCGGCGTCGACACGCGCGTCTTCAGCCCGGAGGCGCGCTTCTTTCTGACGACCGGCCTCTGTGGCGGGTTCACGACCTTCTCGACCTTCAGCTACGAGACCATGCAGCTGATCGAGAACGATCGCTATGCCGCCGCCGCCGGCTACGTCGCCGTGAGCGTGCTGCTGTCGCTCGTCGCATGTTTGCTCGGGATCGCCGCGGCGCGAGGCATGCTGGTATGGCGGAGGGCGTGACGCAACGCGGAGTGAACGTCAATCACGGGAGCGCGATGCACGGGCTCAAAGGCGAACGCGTGCTGATGCGGGTCTACGTCGGCGAGATGGACAAGTACGACGGAAAGCCCCTCTACGCCCAGATCGTCGAGCTGTTACGGCAGCGACGCTACGCCGGTGCCACCGTCCTTCGCGGCATCATGTCGTTCGGGGCGAGCGCTCACGTGCACACCGTTCGCTTCGTCGAGCTGTCGGGCGACCTGCCGATCGTCATCGAGTGCGTCGAGACATCAGAGCGTATCGAGGCAATTCTCCCCGAGCTCGATCGGATGATCGGCGGCGGCCTCATCACGCTCGAGAACGTCAACGTCATCATGTATCGCGCGGCCGCGCCGGCCGACCAGCGCTCCGACCCCTGGCCGATCGACACGACGGCGCCGGGCTGACGCCATGCTCGCGCAGGTCCTCGACCGCGCCGTGCAGTTCGCGACGCCCTGGAGACCGCTGCGACTCGCCGACGTTCCGGCACCCAGCGCATCTCCCGGCGAGCTGCTCGTTCGGGTCGACGTCTGCGCCGTGTGCCGCACCGATCTCGACATCGCCGAAGGTCGTCTCGTGCCGCCGCGGTACCCCGTCGTCCCGGGGCATCAGGTCATCGGGCGCGTCGCCGCGCTCGGAGATCGCGTCACGCAATTTCGCGAAGGCGACCGCGTCGGCGTCGCGTGGATTCACTCGGCGTGCGGCATGTGTGAGTGGTGCCTGTCGGGGCGAGAGAATCTGTGCCCGCAGTTTCAGTCGACCGGGTGCGACGTTCCCGGCGGCTATGCGGAGCTGATGACGGTGCCCGCGTCATTTGCGCATGCGATTCCGCGGGAGATGACGGATCTTGCGGCGGCACCGCTGCTCTGCGCGGGTGCGATCGGATGGCGATCGTTGCGGCTCACGAACCTGCGCGACGGGGAACCGCTCGGCCTGACAGGCTTCGGGGCGTCGGGACACCTCGTGCTGCAGCTCGCGCGGCGGCGCTTTCCGCGCTCGCCGGTGTTCGTCTTCGCGCGCGCCGAGTCGGAGCGCGCCTTCGCCACCAGCCTCGGCGCGTCGTGGACGGGAAATACGAGCGATCCACCGCCGGAGCCGCTCGCGGCAATCATCGACACGACGCCGGCGTGGAAGCCCATCGTGAGCGGCCTGCGCGCGCTGCGCCCCGGCGGCCGCCTCGTGGTGAACGCGATTCGCAAGGAGACCCGCGATCAATCCGAGCTGCTCTCGCTCGACTATGGTCGCGATCTCTGGCTGGAGCGCGAGATCAAGAGCGTGGCGAACGTCACGCGCGCCGACGTGCGCGAGACGCTCGACGCCGCCTGCGCCGAAGAAATCCACGCGACGGTCGAGGAGCTGCCGCTCAGTCAGGCCAACAGCGCCCTCGAGGCACAACGCGCAGCGGGGGGAATTCGCGGCTCGCGGGTGCTTCGTATCTCAGATTGAGTGGAACAGCGGCGAGCGTCGATCACGGAGCGTCACGGTCACAGGCGGACGGGCACGGAACGGTGCAAGAACACCTTGCTTCTCGTTTTCTTGGAATAAGAAGCTGGAGGCTTCGTGCCGATCCGTCTGTGCCCGTTCCGATCCGTGATAGGCCGGTCCGCTCCGAGCAACGCTTGACAAGCTTCCGACGGCCATGGCATGATACATCAACGCGTGATGTATCAATGGTCGAGTGAGGAGGCGGCGAACATGGAGATGATTCAGGGCACGCTCGACGTGCTGATCCTGCGCGGGCTCACCTGGGGGCCGAAGCACGGCTACGCCGTCGCGCGATGGATCGAGAGCAGCTCCGGCCGCTCGCTCACGGTGCTCGACGGCGCGCTCTATACCGCGCTGCACCGCATGGAAGCGCGCGACCTGATCGCCGCCGAATGGGGCGTCTCCGGGCTTGGCCGCCGTGCGAAGTTCTATCGCCTGACGCCGGCGGGCCGCAAACACCTGCAGGCCGAAACGGCGAGTTGGAGTGGCTATGTCGCCGCCGTCGGAAAAGTGCTGCGCACAACCGTGGAGCCGGCGTGAGCGCGACGAATGACTCCACCTGGCGACGGCTGCGCCGCATCTGGCGCGCGAGCGTCGGCGACGACGTCGACGACGAAGTGGCCTTTCACTTCGCGATGCGCGTCGAGCAGTTCATCACGGCGGGCATGTCGCGCGACGCGGCCGAACGGGCGGCCCGTGAGCGGTTCGGGAACGTCGGCGAGGTGCGATCCGAGCTCGTGAGCATCGACGAACGACGCCGGCGCCGCGGCGACTCGCGCGACCGCTTCGATGCGCTGCGGCAGGACATCGTCGTCTCGGCACGTGGGCTGCGACGCGAGCCGCTGTTCACGCTGGGTGTCGTCGTGACGCTCGGACTCGGCATCGGCGCGAACGCGACGATGTTCGGTGTCGTGGATCGGCTGATGCTGCGCGGCCCCGCGCACGTCGTCGACGCGCGCGCGGTGAACCGTCTCTACATGACGGCGGCGGAACACGGCTCGATGCATACCGACGCATCGTTGGGCTACGTCACGTACGCAGCGCTGCGCGATCGCGCGCGATCGTTCGCCGCCGTCGGCGCGTATCAGCCGGCCAGTCCCGGACGATTCGGCGTCGGCCGCGAGGCGCGGCAGATCAGTACCGCCAGCGCGACGTGGGATCTCTTCACGACGCTCGGCGTCCATCCGGCGATCGGCCGCTTCTACGGACGCGACGAAGACAGCCCGCCGCGCGGAGCAAATGTCGCGGTCATCTCGGACGAGCTGTGGCGATCCGAATTCGGTGGCGAGCCGTCCGTGGTCGGAAAGCGCATCACCGTGAACGATGGCTCGTACACCGTCGTTGGCGTCTTGCCGCGTGGCTTCACCGATCCGGAGCTGTCGCGGGCCGACGTTTGGCTCCCGATGACGCTCATCGCGCCCACGATCGATTGGCCGACGACGTATCGAGCGCAGTGGCTGCGCGTCGTGGGGCGGCTAGCGCCGGGCGTTTCGGCTGAACGCGCAGGAACCGAGGCCACGCGGATTCTCCGAGCGGCGTATGGGGGGACCGACACATCGTACCAGCACCTGGTCGCGTCGGTTCGCCCGCTCTGGTACAACTGGTCAGGCGCGCCGTCGGCGATCGCGAACGTGTCGCGATGGTTGATGGGCGTGGCTGTCATCGTACTGCTCGTGACGTGCGCCAATGTGGCGAATTTGCTCATCGCCCGCTCGCGACGACGGCGTCGTGAGATCGCCGTCCGGCTCGCACTCGGCGCCGGCCGCGCGCGGCTCGCGCGGTTGCTCTTGGTCGAGACGCTCGTCGTCGTCCTCGCCGGTGCGTGCGCCGCGCTCGGCGTGGCACTCGGCGGCGCACGGGTCATGCGCGCGACCTTGCTCTCGAGCGTCGCCTGGAACGACGGCGGTGTCGACGCGCGCGTGTTCGCCTTCACGTTCGCTCTGGCGATCGGGACCGGTCTTCTCATCGGTCTCGCTCCGGCGATCGATGCCACGCGAGCGAGTCTCACGAGTGCGTTGAAGGGCGGCGCCGGCGATGGCGGAGGGCGGCGCTCTCGCGGCCGCCTCGTGCTCACGGTGCTGCAGGCGACCTTCTGCGTCGTGCTCCTCATCGGCGCGGGGTTGTTCGTCGAGAGCCTGATCAAGTCGCGCGCGGTCGATCTGGGATTTCAGCCGAATCGCGTGCTCAGAACGTATTCAGCATTCTCTCTCGAAGGTCTGACGGGCTCGCTGCGCAACGAGACGGCCGTTCGAAACTCGGCAGTGCTGGCGTTGGCGGTCGAACGTCTCCGTGCCATGCCGTGGGTCGAGGAGGCGTCGCTCGCCGTCGGCAGTCCGTTCGGCAATACGTTCAGCGGACTGACGCTTCGGCTTCCTGGCCGCGACTCGATTCCCGAGGATATCGCGAGTCGGGTCTCGATCAGCGCGACGAGCGCCGGATACTTCGCGACCGTTGGAACGCCGCTCCGCGCAGGGCGCGTGTTCACGCCGGCGGATCGTGCAGGCTCGGCACCTGTGGTGATCGTCAACGAGATGATGGCAAGGAAGTTTTGGCCCGGCGAGAACGCGCTCGGCAAATGCATCATGATCGGCGATCCGCCGGTGCCATGCTCCGAGGTCGTCGGCATCGTCGCGGATGCGCATCAGTCCAGCATTCGTGAGACGGCATCGATGCAGTACTACGTGCCCCTCGGCCAGGAACAGGGGATCGGCGGCACGTCGATCCTCGTGCGTCCACGAGGCGATGCCGAGGCGGCGATTCCAAAGTTGCGACAGGCGCTGCTCGCGATGCCGGATGTGCCGTACACTCGGATCGAGTTCATGCAAACCGTGCTCGACCCGCAGTACCGACCGTGGAAGCTCGGCGCGACGATGTTCGGCGTGTTCGGTGTGCTGGCCCTGATCATCGCGGCCGTCGGCCTCTACAGTGTGATCGCATACCTCGTCGCCGACCGCACGCGGGAGCTCGGTGTTCGGATCGCGCTCGGCGCGACCGGCGGACGGATCGTCGGGCAGGTCGTCTCGAGCGGCGTTGCCGTCACCGCCGTCGGCATCGCGATCGGCATTGTCGTGGCGATCCTGGCCGGACGGTTCATCCAACCGCTGCTCTTCGACGTGCAGGCGAACGATCCGCTGGTCATCTCCACCGTCGGGGTCATCGTTCTGGTCATCGGCGCCGTGGCTGCGTGGCGCCCGGCCCGGCGAGCGGCGCGGGTCGATCCCGTGGTTGCGCTGCGCGCGGAGTAGTCTTCATTCATGCGGCTCGAACGCGATAGCTTACGCGCATGGTCAATGGCGACTCCACCGCGCTTCGCGTCTTCATCTACGATTGGATCGTCGCGCACGGCGAGCCGCCGGCGACGCCGGACATCGGCGCGCATCTCGGCGTTTCGGCCGGCGAAGCGCGCGGGGCCATCGCGAGTCTGAACATCGGCAAGACGGTATTGTGCGACCCGGCCAGCGGCGAGATCTGGATGGCGGGTCCATTCGCCGCGTCGGAGACTGCTTACCGCGTAGTCGGTGCGCGCGCGTCGTGGTGGGCCAACTGCGCGTGGGACATGCTCGGCATCGCCGCCATCGTGAACGAGGATGTGACCATTCACGCGTCGTGCACGGACTGCGGCGATCCGATGCGCGTTCACGTGACCGCGGGCGTCGGTGTTCGGGGCACCGGTCTGGTGCATCTTCTGCTGCCGTTTCGCGAGTGGTACCGCGACATCGGTTACACCTGAGCGACCATCTCACTCTTCCGGTCGGAAGAGCACATCGATCGCTGGCTGAGCCGCCGAGGGCTTCCTCGAGGCTGCGTGCTCGATCTGGAGCAGACCTGGCGATTGAGCCGCGCCTGGTACCTCGATCCGCGAGATCCCGCGTGGCGACCGCGATCGATCGACGAGTCGCGCGCCGTCCTGAAGCAGATCGGCCTCGACGACGAGTTCTGGCAGCGGCCGCCCTGAGGCAGTCATGACGCCGCCAGAATCCATGCCGGCCGTTCATCAAGGTGTGGACGAGAATGTGTTGGATTCATCGCGCGGCTCATCCCACATTGGCGGGTACCCGGCGGAGGACCGGGGGGAGCTCTCGACTGGCACTGTGAACCGCGCGGGAACGCGTTCGCCTCGGACCAGACGTCCCGCGCGTTGGAGTGAGCATGTTCGAGCGGGGAATTCACGCGCTGTATGCGACGGCGGGGGCGATGCGCGCGCTCAGACGACGGCCAACGTTCGCACTGTTGTCGATCGGCCTGATGGCGCTCGGCGTCAGCGCGGTAACGGCGATCTTCGCCGTCGTGAACGCCACTTTGCTTCGCCCGCTTCCATTCAAGGACGCCAGCGCGCTGTACGCGCTCTCCGACGTGGAGCCGGTCAATCGTGATTCCACGACCGAGATCGTTTTGTCGGCGCTGCAACTCGTGCGCTGGCGCGCGGAGTCGCGGACGTTCAGCGATATCGAAGGCTACACGCCGGCGACGATGAAGCTGCTCGGCTCGGGCGAGCCCGAGCCGCTCAATGGCGCGATCGTCTCGGCCGGGCTCTTCGACCTGCTCGGCTGGCGGCCTCAGATCGGTCGCGCCTTCGCACGCGGCGAGGAGCACACTGGCAACGGCGTCGTGATGATCAGCGACGGCCTCTGGAAGCGTCGGTTTGCCGGCGACGCCAACATCATCGGCCGCGCGATCAACGTCGACGACGAGCCACGCACGATCGTCGGTGTGATGCCGCCGGGGTTCTCGATGCTGTTCCAAGCGGCCGACGTCTGGACGCCGATGCTCCTGAACGGGGAGCAGTTGGCGTCGCGGGCGAGAATGGTGGCGGCGGTCGGCCGGCTGAAGCCTGGCCTGACCGCGGCACAGGCCAAAGCGGATCTCCTGGCCATCAATACCCAACTCGCGTCCGAACACCCGGACGAATACCGCTTCACGGGCGTGAAAATCGTCGGCCTCAGAGAGTCGATCTTCGGCGCGCAGCGCGCGAGCTTGCTCGTGCTGCTCGTCGCCGTAATGCTGTTGCTTGCCGTCGCGACCGTGAATGCTCTGAGCCTCTCGTTGGCCGACGGGCTCGGGCGACGCACGCTCACCATGACGCGGCTGGCGCTCGGCGCGTCGCCGAGGCGTGTTGCCGCGCTGCGACTGACGGAGATGGCGATCATCTCGATCGCGGCCGTGGTCGCTGGGATCGGTCTCGGGCGCGCGGGGCTCGCCGCCCTCGCGGCGGTGTCGCCGGACGCAGTTGCCGGTTTTGGAAACATCACACTCGATCCGGCCGTCATCGCAGCGGCAGTGCTCGCCGGCGTTCTCATCGGCGCGGTCGCGGCCGTGCCCGCGGCAATGAGCGAGGCCCGAACGACCTTCGAGGGACTCGCCGGAACGGTCGCGAGGAGCGGAGCTGTCGGGGAACGACGAAACCGCGAGCTCCTCATGGCGGCGCAGGTGTCTCTCGCGGTCGTCCTGCTCATCGGTGCAGCGCTGTTCGCGCGGAACGTGAAGACCCTGCTCGCGCGACCGACGGGGTTCACTTCGTCCGGCGTGACGGTCGTCGAGTTGACCTTCTCGCGAACGACGTATGCCACGAAGGAGCAGCGAGCGATGTATGCACAGCGGCTACTGGATGCCGTGCACACGATTCCGGGAGTCGAAGCCGCGGCGACGTTCCAGTCGCGCTTCGTGCTCAACGAAACGATGCAGACGCTTTTCGAGATCGACGGAAAACCGGCCGATCCCGGCGTGCAACAGCTCGCGAACATTCGCCACACGACTCCGGAGCTGCTGCGCGCATTGCGCATTCGGCTCGTGCAGGGACGTGGTTTTGCCACGACGGATCGCATGGGCGCTCCGCCCGTCGCGCTCGTCAGCACGTCGTTCGCAAAGCGGTATTGGGGTGGCGAGAATCCCGTCGGCAAGCGGCTGCGCCGGGCCAACAACCAGGCGCCATGGATGGAGGTCGTGGGCATCGTCGACGACGTGACGGACGCGGGCGTCGGCGTGGATGCCGCGCCAACGCTCTACGTTTCGTACTTCCAGCAAAACACGCCGACGGCGCGTCCCACGATCATCGTGCGCGCGACAGGGAGTTCGTCCGTGCTCTTTCCAGCGATCCGCAAGGCGATCTGGAGCGTCGACCCGAATCAGACGATCGATTCCATCACCCGCCTCGACGATCTCTTGCTTCGCTCGGCGGCGCAGCCGCGCTTTGCCGCGCTCGTCGCGCTCCTGTTCGCGGGTAGCGCGCTGCTTCTGGTCGTCGGCGGCATCTACGCGGCGACGCTTCACTCCGTGCTTCGGCGCACGCGCGAGCTCGGAGTGCGCGCGGCGCTGGGCGCCGCTCCCGCGGACCTCGTGGGCGACGCGATGCGGCGGAGTCTCCGGCCGGTGTTCGCCGGCCTGATCGTCGGACTCGCCGTGGCGATTCCCGCGGGAGGCGCCATGCGCCGCGCGCTCGCCGACGGCATGTCCGTGCGGGATACGCCGCTCTTGCTCGCGGTGGTCGCCGGTCTCGCGTTGGCGACGGCGATTGCGGCGTTCATCCCAGCGCGTCGCGCGCTCGCGATCCCGCCGGCGCTCGCGATGCGCGGTTGACGAGAGCCTCCATGCAATACGATCTCGCGCACGCCAGACAGATTCTCGAGCGAACGCCGGGGGCCCTCGAGTCCCTCCTCGTCGGGCTCTCGGACGCGTGGCTCGACGCGACCGACGGTCCGGAGACGTGGAGTCCGCGCCAGATCGTGGCGCACATGCTTGGCGCGGAACGGGCGGCGTGGGTGCCACGGCTCCGAATGATTCTCGACGAGGGAGAAGGGCAACAGCTTCCGCCGTTCGACCGGGTGGCGGAGATCAACGCATCGGGTCGTCGTCCGATTGCCGAGCTCGTCGCCGACTTCGGCGCACGAAGGCGCGAAAGTCTCGCGGTCGTCGCGACGCTCGCGTTGGATGGCGACGCGCTCTCGAAGACCGGGCTCCATCCGGAGTTCGGTCGCGTGGAGCTTCGGCAGTTGCTCGCCACGTGGGCGGTGCACGATCTGTCCCATCTGGTCCAGATCGAGCGCACCATGGCTCGACAGTACGCCGACGCCGTTGGTCCCTGGCGAGCGTACATGCGCGTCGTCCGTTGACGGTTCCTTGGCAGACCATCGTCTGCGCGCAATTGTGTAGCCGATCAGTTACGGATACGAGGCGCCAATAGGTCGCGATCAGAGACGGGGTTGCAGGCGCTCGAGCGGCACGCCGGGTCGCGCTGACCTCTTGCACTTCTACAGGGCCGATCGTAGTCTGTCTTGTAGAAGTACACAGGGAACGCACCGGAGGAGCACGACCTCATGCTTGCCGATCTGCTGAGCGACCTTCGCTACCGTCTTCGCGCGGTGTTCTCCCGCCGCCTCGTCGAGCGCGAGCTGGACGAGGAGCTTCGCTTCCACGTGGAGCGCGAAGCGGAGAAGTACGTCGCGGCGGGAATGTCGCGCGACGAGGCGCTGCGCCGCGCACGCATCGCGTTCGGCGGCGTCAACCGGGTCAAGGACGATGCGCGCGACGCGCGTGGCATCTCGTGGCTCGAGATTCTGGCGCAAGACACCCGCTACGCGCTGCGCGGCCTGCGCGCCCGACCGGGATTCACGGCGGCGGTCGTGGTCACCCTCGGCCTCGGCATCGGCGCGAACGCCGCGATGTTCGGCATCATCGATCGGGTGATGCTTCGCCCGCCGCCGTATCTGCGTGATCCGGGCACGGTGTCGCGAATCTATCTGACGTCGACGTTCCGCGGCGACGAGATCATGAGCCGCAGCAGCGAATACAAGACGTATCTCGACATCAAGGGCGCCAGCTCGACGTGGAGCCAGATCGCCGCGTTCCAGAACCGGGAGCTGCCGGTCGGATTCGGCACCGAGACGAGCGAGATGACGGTTGGCGTCGCGAGTGCGGCATACTTCGATTTTTTCGACGTGCGGCCGGTGCTCGGGCGGTTCTTCAGCGCGCGCGAAGACTCGCTGCCGGCCGGCGAGCCGGTGGCGGTGCTCAGCTACAACTACTGGCAGACACAGTTCGGCGGCCGGCCTGACGCGCTGGGCGCGAAGGTGAAGATCGATCAAGGCGTGTTCACGGTGATCGGCGTGGCGCCCGAAGGCTTTGTTGGTGTCTCGGATCGGAAAGATCCCGTGATGTGGCTGCCCATCACCGCGTACGCGTACAGCTTTCGTCCGAACTACTATCAGAACTACAACTGGGGCTGGCACGAGATCGTGGTCAGGCGAAAGCCCGGCGTGAGCGAGGCGCAGCTGGCCGCCGATCTGTCGAACGCCTTTCGTCAAAGCTGGCGATTGTTACGAGCGATGGAGCCGAGCACGGCTCCCGTCGAAGTCGCGCGACCACATGTCGTGCTCGGGCCGGCGCAGCTCGCCCGCGGACCGCAGGCGGGTCCCACGGGAAGCGTGCTCACATGGGTTGGCGGCGTCGCGGTGATCGTGCTGTTGATCGCGTGCGCAAACGTCGCCAACCTGATGCTCGCCCGAGCGCTTCAGCGCCGGCGCGAAGTGGGTGTTCGTCTCGCGCTTGGCGTTAGCCGCGGCCGACTGTTCGCGCAGATGTTGACCGAAAGCGTGTTGCTCGCCGTCCTGAGCGGCATCGCCGGCCTGGTCGTCGCACGCGTGGTCGGTGCGACTCTGCGGACGATGTTTTCCGTCGAGGGTGGGACCGGCTCGGTGCTCGACGGTCGAATGCTCGCCTTCGCGGCCGTCACCACGCTCGTCGTCGGCATCGTGACGGGGCTCGCGCCGGCGATGCACGGCATGCGGAGCGACCTCCTGACGTCGCTCAAGACCGGTGTGCGCGACGGTGCGCATCAGCGTTCGCGCATGCGCTCGACGCTCGTCGTGGTGCAAGGCGCGCTGTCGGTCATGCTCCTCGTCGGCGCCGGACTGTTCGTGCGCAGTCTCTCCAACGTGCGCAACATGCGGCTCGGCTACGACGCCGATCGCGTGCTGTGGGTCGGCCGAGTGATGCGCGATTTGAAGATTTCCGACGACCAAGCGATTGCGCTGAATCATCGTCTCCTCCAGGAAGCGCTGGCGCTGCCCGAGGTCGAGAACGCGTCCGAGGCCGAGACAGTTCCATTCTACAATCACGAGTCGCGCGGTCTGTTCGTCGAAGGAATCGACTCGGTCGGAAAGCTCGGGCGTTTCCGGTTGCAACTCGCGGGGCCGACCTACTTCAAGACGGCGGGCACGCGGATCCTCGCCGGGCGCGGGTTCACGACCGACGATCGCCGCGGCGCTCCGCTCGTCGCGGTGGTGAGCCAGGAGATGGCAAAGCGACTCTGGCCAGGGAAGTCTGCGCTCGGGAAGTGCTTCCGGATGAATGCGGACACGACGCCGTGCATCACCGTCGTCGGCGTTGCGGAAAACATCAAGGAGCGCGCGCTGTCGCACGACGCGGAGGCGCACTACTACCTGTCCGTGGATCAAACCTCGCGTCCGGCGTGGGGTTTGTACGTGCGCGCGCGCGGACGAGCGACGGATCACAGCGAGGCGATTCGCGCGTCGCTTCAGCGGTTCATGCCCGGCGGCTCGTACGTGACGATCGCTCCGCTGGAGACACTGATCGGCGAGCAGCAGCGATCGTGGTCGTTCGGCGCGACGATGTTTCTGGCGTTCGGCGCGTCTGGCGCTCGTGCTTGCGGCGGTGGGTCTCTACAGCGTGATCGCGTACAACGTCGCGCAGCGGACGCACGAGCTGGGGGTTCGTATCGCGCTCGGCGCCCAGATGCGCGACGTGCTCAGGCTGGTGCTCGGCCAGGGCGTACGACTCGGGCTGTCGGGCCTGGTGATCGGCGGCACCATTGCGTGGTGGGCGGGGAAGTTCCTCGAGCCGCTGATGTTCGACGTATCGCCTCGTGATCCGGTCGTGTTCGCGGTGGTGACCGCGGGATTGCTGGGCGTCGCGCTGCTGGCGAGCGTGATCCCGGCGTCGCGCGCGACGCGGGTCGATCCGAATACGGCCCTGCGGGCGGAGTAAGGCGGGAACTTCAGATCGGTGGTGGCGCTCGGAGTGACATGACTGCAGAATGGGGCCGACCTCGAACATGAGGAGCGGCACCGTGATGGGCACTCGCAGTCGTAGGGGCGCCGCTGTGGCGCTGTGTGCCGTCGCCCTCGCCGGCACACGTCCTGTCGTGCGATCGACGATCAGGGTCGCGGAGCCGGACAGCGGCACGATTCGCGTGCACCTGCTCGGTCATGCGATCGGCAGTGAGCGGTATGCCATTCGCGCCGCCGCCGGCGCCCTCGCGCTCACTGACACGTTCGAGTTCGTCGATCGCGGCGGGCGCGTTCAGCTCGCGTCGAGCTCTTCGGTTCACGCCGGCATTCGAGCCGCTGCATTTCCGCTCGCAAGGCCGGACGTACCGATTCGTGAACGTCGACGCCGAGGTCGACGTCGACGGCCGCACAGCGCGAGTGCGGAATCTCGGTGATTCGGCGACGGTGCGTGTCCCCAGTTGTTCTTCGCCATCGCGGGATACGCGCCGCTCGAGGCTCAGGCGTTGCTCGTTCGCCATTGGGAGATGCACGACCGGCCGGGCGCGATCGTCGCCGTTCCCGGTGATCCGACGACGAACGTCATGGTGGAAGCGCGGGGCGACGCGAAGCTCGAGCTCCCCGGCAATGACGCAGTCACGCTCCGGCGATTCTCGATCGACGGCGTGGCGTGGGGCAGGGAGATTCTCTATCTCGACCAGGCATCGCGCTTCGCGGCGATCGTCACGCGCGCGAATCTGCTGCCGCTCGAGGGTGTGCGCGAGGATCTCCTCGTGGCGCATCCAGCGCTGCTCCAGGCGATTCTCGCGGACGCGGCTGACGAAGAGATCGCAGTCGCTCGAGCGAACGATCGCGTCGAGCCAATCGCGGAGCGCGACTTCGCATTGGTTGGCGCGCGAATCGTCGACGGATCCACGCGAGGGGCGATCGCGGACGGCGCGGTCGTGGTTCGCGGCGGCCGCATCGCCGCGGTCGGTTCGCGACAAAGCGTGACGGTGCCGGCGGGCATGCGCACCATCGACGCGCGTGGGAAGACGATCATTCCAGGACTGTGGGACATGCACGCACACGTGGCGCTGCCGGAGTGGGGTCCGGAGTACCTCGGCGTGGGCGTCACGACGGCGCGCGACATGGGGGGTGAGACTGGATTCCTGACGCGGTTTCGCGATTCGATCGCGGCGGGCACGATCATCGGCCCGCGACTGCTGCTGGCCGGATTGGTCGACGGGAGCGGCCCCGAGGCGTTCGGCACTGTCTACGCCGATACGCCGGAGCAGGGGCGCGCGGTGGTGGACGCGTACCATACGCGCGGCTTTCAGCAGATGAAGCTGTACACGTTGATCAAGCCGGACGTGGCCGGAGCGATCATTCGTCGCGCGCACGAGCTGGGGATGACCGTCACGGGCCACGTGCCGCGCGCGATGACGCTATCGTCGATGGTGGACTCCGGCGCCGACAACGTCGCGCATTTGCCCGTGCGGGGCGACACGTCGTCGGCCGTAGTGAAGCAGCAAATACAGATGCTCGCCGCGAAACACACCGTCATCGATCCGACCGTCTCGTGGAACGAGCTGCTCGGGCATGCGGCCGCGACGCCGCTCGCGAGCTTTCAGCCGGGATTCGCCGAGGCGCCGTGGCCGCTCCGGTCGTCATACGGCAGCGTCCGAAACAGCGGGGACTCGGCAGCCGCTGGCCGTGCCCTTCGCGCGCAGCTCGGCGTGATCAAGGCGATGCACGACGCAGGCGTACGCATCGTCGCGGGGACGGACTATGGACTTCCGGGGTTCAGCTTGTTGCGCGAGCTCGAGCTCTATGTCGCGGCCGGGCTGTCGCCGCTCGACGCGATTCGATCGGCGACGAGTGTGCCGGCCGAGGTGATGGGTCTGAGTCGCGACGTTGGAACGATCGAAACCGGAAAGCGCGCCGACCTCGTAGTGCTGGATGCCGATCCGCTCGCGGACATCCGAAATGTGCGACGCGGACGGTGGGTGGTCGTGAACGGGCGGATGTACGAGATGGCGGCGTTGCGGCGGGTGGTGCGGTTCACCAAGTAGCCCGGGCTCTTTACAGGGTACTCATGGAAAGCAGATCCCTACGTCGCTTGCGCTCCTCAGGGCAGGCCTTCGCTGCGCTCAGGATGACGATGGGGAGGACGCTCAGGATGACGACGTGGAAGGCGCTCAGGATGACGGTTGTGGGGATGCTCGCTCTGAGCATTACCGTGCACGCGCAGGCGGTGCGGCGGCTGACGCCGGTGCAGGATCTTCGTATCGGTGCGCTGCAGCTCGGCGCGCAGCGCGACCCGATCGTCGGCGTCGCGCCGAACGGGGGCGTGGTCGTGGCGCCGCGGTTCGGCGGCATTCCGATCGTCGCGTACGACTCGCTCGGTGCGCAGCTGCCGTGGAAGCTCCTCGTCGGCGGGCGAAATGACGCCGAGATCCTGGTTCCATCGCGCATCGGATGGATCGCCGGTACGCCGACGATGTGGGTCGCCGATCAGGGATACCATCAGCTCGTGCTGGTCGACTCGACGGGCAAGGTGTTCAAGACGATCGAGAATCCATCGTGGATCCATCCGTCGTGGGCCGAACGGAGGAAATACCCGGTCTTCGCGTCCATGCAGGCGGTCGCCGTCTACAAAGACGAGACGATGTTGATAGTGCCCGGGCGCGAGCGCGCACTCCTCGATACGCCGGGCTACGATCGTTCCAGCCCGCATCTGCTGCGAGCATCGTGGACCGGCTCGATTCAGCGCACCGTGGCGATGGTGGCCGATCAGCAGGACCACGTTGTTTTCCGCGGAAAGGGCTGCGACCGCACCGTGGCGATTCCGTTCGGCGCGCGCGCCATGTGGAACGTCTCGCTCGACGGGACGCGCATCGTGGTCGCGTCGTCGGGCGCGACGGTGGCGGACAGCGGTACGGTCCACGTGACGGCGATGAACGAACGCGGTGATACGCTCTTTTCTCGCACGATCGCACAACCCGCGGTCCGGGTGCCTCGAGCGACCGTCGACAATCTGCTCGCCAACCAGCGTGCGTGCGGCGCATTCTCGGTGGAGGCGGTGCGCGATTCGATTTCACGCCGGCTGACGACGTTCAAGTCGTTCCTCGAGGGCGTGCTGCCCGGCCGCGATCGAACGACGTGGGTCATGCTTCGCGCCGTTGCGGACACGTCGATGGAACGCACGGCGATCGGCCTCGACGAACGAGGAGAGATCATCGGCGCCGTCGCGCTGCCGGTCAACGAGGTCGTGGTGGGCGCGGATCGCGTTCACCTCTGGACGGCACAGACGCCTCGCGCACGCGCGCCGACGGTGATCGTCCGATACCGACTCGAGGCTACACCCGCTCCGCCACCTCGTAGCGGACGAGGCGGACCCCCGACGAGTACGTCGCGCCCACGAGAATGATCGCTCCCATCCACATCACCGTGGACGTGGAAACCGCGCCTTGCACGACGACCGCGCCGCCGCTCGCGGCCTGCGCGACGGCGAGCGAGAACTCGCGGATGCTCAGCGATTTGAAGCCGGGCAAGCTCCGCGACAGAATGCCCTCGAACGAGACGACGTAGAGCAACCCGATGACGAGCGCGCGCCGGTTCGCGAGTCCGAGCGCGAGAAACACCGCGCAGTAGAGGAGCGAGCCCACCGCGGCGCCCGCCAGATAAGAGATCGCCGTGCGCGAGGTGACGTCCGGGCCGGCGAGAAGCAGCCACGGAAGCAGGATGGCCGGCGTCACGACCGCCAGCGTCGACAACACCGACACGACCAGCTTCGACGCGTGCACGTGCCAGCGTTGGATCGGCTTGACGAGCAGATAGAGCAGCGTTCCGTCGTCGACCTCGCCGCCGAAGGCGGTCGTCCCGAACACGAGCGCCGCGATGGGCAGGAGCGTGCCGATGACGATCTCGCGAATCATCGTGTTGAAGAACGTGGTTTCCGACGCGGGTCCGTCGTCGACGAGGACGCGGAACACGAGCGTGAAGAGCGCCGGCGCGAGTGAGAACGCGATCGCGAGCCAGAGGCGACGCTTGGCAAAGAGTTGACGCCACGTGAGCCACATGACGGTGTTGTTCAGCGGTCCGCTCATCGGTCGACGAGGTAGGAGAACACGCTCTCGAGCGACTCGTCGGTGGGGCGAATCTCGAGGAGCCGGATGCGCGCGTCGCGCGCGAGACGCGGCAGTCCGCGCGTCATCGCGCCGCGATCGGTCGTGCGAACCACGAGCCCGCCGGTCGTCAGCTCGACGCCGAACACCGTCGGATCGGCGAGCAGCGCGCCCGCGAGGCGCCGGTCGTCGCTCGAGCGGATCGTGAACGTGTGGGGCCGGTCCGTCATCAGCCGGCGGATCTCGCGAAAGTGTCCCGACGCGGCGAGGCGCCCCGCGACCATCACGAGCACGTTCGTCGCGAGATCGTCGAGCTCCTCGAGAATGTGCGAGCTGATGACGATGACGCGGCCCCTGGTCGCGAGCTCGCGCAGGAGGTCCATCATCTGGAGCCGCTGGCGCGGGTCCATGCCGTTGAACGGTTCGTCGAGGAGCAGAATCATTGGGTCGTGCACGAGCGCGCCGGCGATCTTGATGCGCTGCCGCATGCCCTTGGAGTACGTGCCGATCTTCCGATGCTGCGCCTCCGCGAGGTCGACGAGCGCGATCGCCTTGCGCGTTGCCTCTTCCGCGTTGGGCAGCGATTGCAGTCGAGCACATGTGCGAACGAACTCGTACCCCGAAAGAAACGGCTGCACTGCCTCGCGCTCGGGAACGAGGGCAAGACGTCGGTAGATCTCGGGGCTGCCGGTTGCGGCGGCGCCGTCGATCAGCACCTGGCCGACCGACGGACGCAGCAGACCCGCCATCATATGAAGGATGGTCGTCTTGCCGGCGCCGTTGGGACCGAGCAGCCCGGTGATGCCGGGACCGAGCGTGAACGAGACGTCGTTGACCGCGACGACGTTCCCATACCATCGCGAGACGTTGCGTACCTCGACGCGTGCGGTGGCCGAGTCGCTCGACGGCGACAGCGCGCTCGAGCGCTCCAGATCGGCGGTCGTCGTCATGCGTCGAGTCTCCGATAGCGGCGCAGCAGCGCTGCGACGCACGCGACGCTCACGCCGAGCATGACGAAGAGATAGTACTGGCCGGGCAGATCGGCACGTCCAACCGCCGAGCGTCGCAGGGCTTCGATGTCGAACAACCAATTCGAGAAGCCGGTGATGAGATAGACCGGATGCACGAGCACCGCATAGCGCTTGATCGCCCCGCTCGTCACGGCGCGGAACATGTCGACGAGCGCCGGCGCGAGCAGAAAGAAGACGATGACGGCGGCCGTGCCGTATCCGCGCCGCGACGCGAACGACGCGAGCAACATGCCGATCGACGCCATGAAGATCGAGGCCATCAACGTCCCGCCGAGAATGGGGAAGAGCTTCGTCCACTCCGTCCTGAACGCCGCGAGCGGCGACGTACTGACGAAAATCCGTCCCGTGAACAGCACCAACTGGGGCCCGAGCGTGATGACGAGCATCGCGAGCACGAGCGCGATGAGCTTCGCTATGGCGTAGTCCGTCGCCTTGAACGGCCGGGAGAGATACAGCGAAAGCACCCCCTGCTGTCTGTCGGCGACGATCAGCTCCGGAGCCTGGGAGGCGGTGAACAGCGCGATGAGCGCGACCGAGTATTCGAGAAACGCCGAGTAGTGAATGATCGCCTGCGGGCCGGCGATCGACGCCACGCCGACTTGCACGAGCGCCGGCAGGTAGACCAGCGCGACGATGAGGGTCGGCATCGTCTTCGCCTTGTCGGCGCGGCCGACGCCGAACGCCGTGGCGTACGAGTATCGAACCAGCGTTCGGATCGCGTAGAGTCGTCCGTACCGCGCTCCCGTGTACGATTGGTAGCCAAGGTCGTAGATGGCGCCGGCGGCACGCGATTCAGCCATGGATGACTCCCGCGGCCGGCGTTCGGAACAATTCTTCGAGGCGGTGCCGTGTCACTTCCATCCGCGACAGCGGCACCGAGAAATCCGCGGCGACGTCGCGAATGACGTCGTACACCGAGTCGTCGCCGAGATCGACACGCAGCTCGGTGGCGCCGTGCGCCTCGACGCCCAGGCCGCGCGCGCGGAGCCGTGCCGCGAACGCGGGCGCGTCGTCGTCGACCTCGAGGCGCAGGCGCCGCGTCCGCTGCGTGAACGCGGCGACCGTGCCGGCGTACTGCAGCTGCCCGGCGTCGATCGCGATCAACGAATCGCAGACGCGCTCGATCTCGCCGAGCAGATGGGACGTGACCATGACGGCGATGCCGAACTCGCGGCCCGTGCGCTCGATGAGCCCGAGCATCTCCTCACGGCCTTCGGGGTCGAGGCCGTTGGTGGGCTCGTCGAGCAGGAGCAGCTTGGGATCGTGCACGAGCGACTGCGCGAGCTTGATGCGCTGCTTCATGCCGGTGGAGTAGCTGCCGATGAGGCGATATCGCTCCTCGTGCAATCCGACGTGGCGCAGCATCTCGGCGCCGCGCTCGCGCGCAGCAGTGAATGGAAGGCCGGACATCTGGCCCTGATGCGTCACGAAGTCGGTGCCGCTGATCTCGAGCGGCAGGCAGTCGTGCTCCGGCATGTAGCCGACGCGCTTGCGGACCTCGAGCGCGTCGCCGCGCACGTCGATGCCGAGCACCGATGCGGTGCCGCTCGTCGGCGCGAGCAGCCCGAGCAGAATACGAATGAAAGTGCTTTTGCCGGCGCCGTTGGCGCCGACGAAGCCGATGATTCCCGACTCGATGTCGAGCGTGAGTCCATCCAGCGCGTTGACGCCGGGGTAGCGCTTCGTCAACTCGCGAGCACTGATGAGCGGCATGTCGGAGCTCGAGGGGTGGGACGGCACCATCAAGATGCCATCCCGTACGGGCGAGCGCGAGTGAAGGGTTTCAGGATCTACTTCTTTTTCAGCTCCATCTTGAACCCCACGTTGCCGCACGACGCGTCCCCGGTCATCGAATCGCCGTCGACCTTGGCGGACGCGGCGCACGACATCCCCATGACGTCCTGCGTCCACGAAATGGTCGTGCCCGCGACTTTGACGTCGCTCGCGCGACTCGGCATCGCTTGATCTCCGTGGACCATCTCGATCGCCATCTTCCACGCGGTGTCGCGCGAGACGGTGAGCTGGAGACTTCCTGCCGGCCCATGGTCGGTGATGAAGCGGCCGTCCCAGATACCGGCAAACCGAGCGGTGAGGCTGTCGGCGGGCGGCGTGCGCGCGGCCTGCGCGTGCAACGCGGGCGCTGATACGGCGAGCAGCAGAATCGTCAATGCGGATGTTCGAATCATCATCAGTCTCGGCGAGGGTGGAAGAGGGAGTCAGCGCTTGGTACGCTCGAGCCAGGCGCCGCGATCGTCGCGTGCCGTCATGTACACGACGCCGTTCGGTCCGAAGCCGGCGATCTGGCGGCCCGGCGGAATCTGGATGCGATCGACGAGTCGTCCCGTGGAATCGATGACGTCGTAGATCGGACCGCCCACGACGCCGCGCCGAGTGGCGCTGGTGCGGACCCAGACGTTGCCGTCGCGATCGGCCCGCGCGGCGCCGGCGGAGAACGGAGGCTGGAAGTCGGGCAGCTCGTCGATACCGACCATCTCGATCGGTGGCGTCTCATTGGGCGAGCGGCTCGCGGGCGGCTCGCCGTGCATCGGCGCGCCGCCATGAAACTCCGCGATCAGCGGCGGCATCGTGCCCGTCGAAAAGCCGTGATTGATCTGCGCTTTCGCGGAGTCGAGCACCGCGAGCTTCATCTCGTCGGTGAGCGCGATCCACTCGAATGGAATCTTCTGAGCGGCGCGGACCGATCCGTCGGCGCTCACGAGATCGACGTGGTAGTCCTGGCCGCGAACGATCGCGAGGCTGCCGTTCGCGAGGACCGCCCAGTCGTCGATCGTCTGGAGTGGATTGATTCGTGCGCTGATGGTCATGCCGTGTTCGGTCTGTGTGATGACCATCTTGGTCGTCGACACTTTGAAGTAGCCGATGGTGTCGACGCGGCGCGTCGCGACGTCGATGCGATCGACGTCGATGCTGTCGGGGAAGACGGCGGTCGTCAGTCCGCCATTCACGGCCTGTTTCACGCGCGTCAGGCCGCGGTAGATCAGTCGGCCCCGCGCATCGAGGCCGGCGAGCGTCGCAGTGTTGTTGGCGAGCGCCGCGGCGTCCTGTGATCGCGGGAGCGACGCGACGCGCGCGATCGAGCCGTCGGGGCCAATCACGAGCATCGACAGCCCGGCCGGGTCGACGAAGAGGGTCGAATCCGCGAGGTATGGAATGATCCCGCCGGCGCGAGCACCGTATGACCGCGCGGTGCCCGTCCCCGAATCGGCGAGGAGCGTCGCGGACCCGAGCGTGGCGTCGAAGAGCACGAGTTGCCTGCGTTGGGTGTCGTTCACGAGCAACCGTCGGTCGCGGAGCTCGCGGACCGCCGCGACCGCGCCGAGCGTGTGCGAGCTGACGGCGTCGGGTGCGGCGATGAGGCGAACGACCGGAGCGACTTGCGCTCCCGCGGTGGCGCCGAGGGCGACGAGCGCCGCGAGCGAGCGCATGAGAGAACCGTGAAATGGGCTCATGGGGTACCTCCGTGCAGCATGATGACGGCCGACGCGGCATCCGTCGCGCCGACGGGAAGGGGCATGCCGTTGGGCATGAGGGCGCCAAGTCCGGCGCCGGCCGTGCCGGAGCGGATCGACGCCAGGTAGCGGGTGTCGAGGTACGGCGTCACGGTGACGGACACGGCGCGCAACTGCGCGCGCGTCAGCAGCGACTTGACGGTCGGCGCCAGGGCGATCAACGCGTCGACATTCGCTTCGCGCGCCGCGCGATACCGTCGGTACGCTTCGCCGTGGTCGTAGCGATGAGGCAGCGCGGCGAGGTATCTCGCAACCGGCGTCCAGATCGAATCCAATGTGACCGCGTACGACCGACTGAGCACCGCGAGGCTGTCGCCCTGTCGCGGGCTCAGCGACAGGCTGTCGGCGTCGCGAAGCAGCTGCGCCAGGGGATTCACGATTGCGCCGGTCCCGTACGCGGCCTTGATGATCGGCTCGGGAAGTTTCTGTCCCGGCAGCTCGCGGCCGCGGTCGAGCATCGCGGTCAACGTCTGACGCTCGCGCGTCGGGCCCACGTCGACTCGGAGCATCGCCGTCAGGGTGATCGGCGCGCGCGTCGCCGACTGCGAGACCGCTGTGGCGCCGAATCGCTGGTTCACATCGTACCGGTAGCGCCGCGTCGCCGCGTCGAATCCGCGAACGAACAGGAGCTGGTTCGAGGGCGCCGCCGATTGTCCCCAGCCGTGCAGTCCGTTCTCGCCGTGCAAGATCACGTCGGCGACGGCCAGCGGATTCGAGATCTGAAAGGCCAGGTTGGCACGCTGCGAGAGTCCAACCTTCACCGGATTCACGAGCAAAGTGAGATTCGCGGCGGCGGTCCAGGGTCCTTGGCAGCTCGACCGCGACGCAATGCGTCCGAGCTGGGCGGTGAGACAGGCGCGCGCCGATCCGGAGCCGGCGGCGAGCAGCCCGCGCATTCCCGCCGCGAGTGCTGAATCCGTCGCATGCGCCGGATCGGCGATGAACGCGCGGTCGTTCGCGATGCCGTCGCCGTTGATGTCGCTCGCGACGAGCGGCGTATACGGCGTGCCCGATCGAAGCGTGCCGTACCAGTTGAGCCGGACGACGTCGGCCAGATTGTACGACAGCGTGTACACGAACTGATGACGCGAGTCGAGCGGCGAACGAGACCAAGCGACGTCGCGCGGATCGGCTGCCGTACTGGCGAAGCCGCGATACCGCTCACGCGCGGCGGAATAGACGTAGGCGAGACTCCACCCGTACGAGCTGTTGAAGGCGGTCGGGCGAAGCTGGATCGTCAGTTGCTTCGATTCCGACCGCATGTCGGAGCGCAACTCGCTGACGCGCGAGAAGTCGGACCCGGCTCGCGCCTCGCTCGCGGCGATGATGCCGCTCGCGGCATCGATCCCAGCGATCGTCGCATAGATCGGACGGCGGTCGTCGGCGAGCGTGAACCTCGGCACACCCTGAAAGTTGAGATCGACGACGCTGGACTGTTCCAGATTGAGCGAATAGGCGACGTCGACCAGGGCGGCCAGCCGATCCCGAAACGCGAGCCCGCTCCACTGGAGGTTGGAACGCAGGCTTCGCGGCGCCGAGAAGCGCGGACCGAAGAGCGTGACATTCGGCGCCGAGCTGGCGAAGCCGCCGGTCGTGCTGCCGTTTGCGCAGCGCAGGGGAATGGCGGCTCGAGTCGCGAGATATGCTGCGCCAATCCGGACGCGGCGCGGTCGCGCCGACGCAGGCGATTTGCTGGGCGCCTCCGGGAAGGCCGGTGTTGTCGATCGCGACGCCGATCTGCGACGTGTTGTACGCGTTCCGAAAGACGCCGATCCCGCCCCGCATGGTCGCGCGGGCGTTTCGCGCGGCGCCGGCGCCGGCGCCGGCCTGCGGCGCGGATCCGTACGCCCACGAAAAGCCGACTCTCGGACTGAGCGACAGTGTGTTCGGCACGTGATCGTTGCGAACGCCGAACGCGCGTTCGACATCGACGTTTCGCGCCGGCTCGGACTCGAAGCGATTGGCGTCGAGGCGCAGGCCGTACTGGAGTTGAAGCCCGGTCGCCGCGGAATAGACATCGCCGAGCGACAGGCCCAACGCATCCTGACTTTCCGCGCGCGGACGGGAGCCGATCGTGCGGATGAACATCGCCGGCTGGTTCGCCCGGAGGTCGGCGAGTGAGTTGAACGCGAACGTGCCCAGGCGATTCATCGCGAAGTCCTGCGTCGCGCGATCGTGCCTCAGGTCCGTCGCGAGCTCGAGACGATGCGCATTGTCGTCGGTGAACCAGGACAGCTGGTTCATCAGCTGCGTCGTCGTCGTCGACAGCGACGTGCCGTAGTCGGAGGTTCCACCGAACCCGACGGTCTGTACTCCCGTAGTGCCGTCGGGAAACGCGGAATTGACCTGGACCACCGCCGCGGGCAGATCGGCGAACGACCGCCCGTCCACGCGAAAGCGACTGACGCCAATCGACGTTTCGCCGAGAACGCCGAAACCGTAATAGTTCGATTGGTGAAGCTGCACGCCCCCGTACCAGCTCTCGCGCACACCGCCACGGCTTGGTGTTTGGACCGTGGATGCCTGCGCGGGATCCTGTCGCACCCACGCCCCGTTGAACGTCAGGTTGAACGCTTGTCCGGAGGTGGCGCTCGGGACGTAGTCGACGCTGCCGAAGACCGACGCGTTGTCGGTGAGGCGACTGGCCGGGACGGCCCCGGTCGACGTCGGGACGCCGGCGACGCCGAGCGCGGACAGCAGGCGGGCGGCGGAGTCGCTCGCCAGTCCAGCCGCGCGAAGCCCAACCGCGCCGGTGTTGAGTAAAGTCTGATAGTCGCTCCAGCGCCGTCCGGCCTGATACGCGACCGAGTAGAAGGACCGATCGAACTGAATCGGGCCGGTGACCCGGCCGCCGACCGACACGGTGCCGTATCGCTGCCCGAGCGAGCGGGCGGCGCGGTCGGTCCACTGCGCCTGGGGCGCGTCGAGGTTCACACCGCCGAGCCGAGCGATGTAGTTCGAGCCGGGATCCGCGCGCAGTGTGAACTGTCCTCCGCTGAATCCGCCGCGCGACACGTCGTAGGGCGTCGTGACGAGAGACGCCGAGACGGCCGCGTCGCGCGGCAGCGTGGATCCGCCGAACGCCATGCCGTTCAGCGTCGTCGCGCTCTGATCCGCGGAGAGCGCGAACACCGAGAATCCGTTCGGTGAGCCGTCGCCGCCGGGGATGAACTGCACGCCCGGCATGGACGCCGCGAGCGCCGCCAGGTCCGCGAACGGATCCGCGGACGCGGCGGCCGGATCGGCCGCGCGATTTGTCCCGCTCACATCCACGGGCAGATCGGCACGCGATACGCGCTGTCGCGCGGCCTCGACCCGGACGGCGTCGAGCTCTCGCGGTGACAACGCCAGCTTGACGTTGCCGACGATCACCGGCTGGTCGCCGAGTCGCTTGACCTCGAAGCGCCGCGCCGCGAAGCCGAGCGCAGCGACGCTGACGAAGTAGTCGCCGTCGTCGCCGGGAAACGCGATCGTGTAGCGCCCATCGGCGTCGGTCCGCGCGCTACGCGAGACATTGCCGCGCAACGACGTGACCGTCACGGTCGCGCGTTCGACAGGCGCGCTGTCGGGTCCGATGACGCGCCCGCGAACGAGATCTGTCTGAGCGTCCGCCGCGGCAAGCGGCGCCAGGGCGGTTACGAGAGTAAGGATCCTGCCAGCGAAGCGCACGAGACCATCCGATCAGAGTTCCGGTCTCGGAAGGCTAGGTTCTCATCCGCTGCGCAATGTCAGAATGCGATAAGAGTCGTCAGACGGGTTTACCACGGATCGGCACGGTCAGAGGCGGACCGTCACGGACCTGCGGAGCGGCTCGTCCGTGATCGTAGTTCCGCGGCTCAGGCTTGCGGCTGACCGTCGCCAAGACGATAACCGGCTCCGCGAACCGTCACGACGTATCGCTGGGAATGCGGATCGTCCCCAAGACGGTCGCGAAGCGCCGCGAGATGCGTCTCGACCGTGCGGCTCCGGGTGCCGGCCGCGTATCCCCAGACCTCGCGCAACAGCTCGGCGCGTGTAACGACTCGACCCCGATGCCGAACGAGCGCGGCGAGCAGATCGAATTCCTTCGGGCGGAGCGGCACCGTGTCGCGCCCCCGGCGGACGATGCGCGCGGCGAAGTCGATGTCCAACTCGCCGAGGCGAAGCGGGGCACGCGGTTCGGCGGCGCCGGCGCTTCGTTTGAGCAGCGCCTTCACGCGCGCGAGAAACTCGCGCAGGCCGCACGGCTTCACGATGTAGTCGTCGGCGCCGAGGCCGAAGCCGCGAAGCTTCTCGTCTTCGGTGCCGCGCGCCGTCATGATCAACACCGGCGTCTCGCGTCCTTCGTCGCGCAACCGCTGCAGCACGCTGTAGCCGTTCATGGCCGGCAGCATGAGGTCGAGCACGATGAGGTCGGGCCGATATGCCCTGGCTTCCGTGAGACCGGCGGTTCCCGTCGCCGCGACGACGACGTCGTAGCCCTCGCGCTCGAGATTGCTCGCGAGCGTCGCCGCGTAGTCCCGGTTGTCCTCGATGAGCAGGATGCGGCTCATGCGACGCCGGACGGCTCCGGCACGGGTGCGCGAAATGGTGCGGCGCGGAGCTCGATCACGGCGCGTGTTCCTCGCGGTGTCGCGTCCTCGAGCCAGGCATCGCCACCGCAGCGGCGCGCGATGTGTCGCACGATGGCGAGGCCAAGCCCCGAGCCGGTTCGCTCCGAGGCTTGATCGCGCGCCAGACGCTCGTAGGCCTCGAACACGCGCGCGCGCTCGGCGGCGGGAATGCCTGGACCTTCGTCATCGACGTAGAGGCGAACGGCATCGCCGTGCGTTTCGGCGGCGAGGCGAACGCGCGCGCCGCGCTTGCCATACTTGAGCGCGTTGTCGACGAGATTGACCAACGCCTGCCGCACGAGCTGCCGGTCGGCGGACATCGCCAGCGTGGGGGAGACGTCGACGTCGAGACGCTGTCCAGCGTCGTCGACGGCCAGCTGGACGGCGTCCACCACGTCGTCGAACACCGTGTGCACCAAGACCGGCTCGAGATTCGGCGTAAACTCGACGGCGCCCGATCTCGAGAAGAAGAGCACGTTCTCGACGAGCGCGATCAGGCGCCTCGCCTCGCGAACGATGGACGTCGACAGCCGCTCACGTTCCGCCGTGTCGCGCTCCCGCTGCATCGTGAGCGTCTCGCCGGCGAGGAGAATCTGCGCGAGCGGCATGCGGAGCTCGTGCGACACGCCGGCGATGAAATCGGAACGGGCGCGCGCCAGGGCGAGCTCGCGACGTGCCGCCGCCGCCGCGGAGAAGATGACGAGCGCGGTGCACGCAAACAGGAACCCGAGGTGCCACAGCTCCATTCGCGGCGCAAGCGCGACGAACGCGCGGGGAATCTGCGACAGCGTGATGCCCGCTTCGACGGTCAGCCCGGCCAGGGATCCGATGGGATGCACCGACGCGCGATACGTTTTGTTCGAGCCGATGGAGCCGAAGAGGACGCGTCCGTCGACGGTGCGAACCTCGAGCGACGAGGAGTCGAGTGGCACGAGCCCCTTTGCGGTGTCGACGACCGGCGGGCCGGAGATGACTCGCGCAAAGAGGAGACGCGCCATGCGCCGCGCCGGCGCGACGAGTCCATTGACCGCGATGGGCTCGCCGCGCGTGTCGTAGTCCACGACGGTGAACGCGGCGTCGTCGCCGAGTCGCGGATCGGTTGCGATGTGCGTGGCGAATCGGCGCGGCTCGCGCGCGAGTTCGGCCGCGGTGAGGGCGACCTCGGTCAACAGCGCGGCCGACGGGTGCCCGCCGCTGCTGTCGCGAGCGACCGACGCAACGTCGATCCGTTTCGTCGTGAGATCGAGCCGAAAGAAGGCAGAGGGTGCGAGCCGATCGGTTCCGTCGGCGGTCGCAAGCCGGCGCTGCACCTGAACGAGCGCGTTCACCGCGGCGCCGCGCGTCGCGGCGACGGCCGGCGACAGGTGCGCGACGACGCCAAAGTGCGAGAGCGCCGCGCTGGTCAATCGCTCGCTGGCGAGCGCGACCACCTGCTCCGCCGTGGCGCGTGCAACGAGCGACGCCGCGGTTCGCTGGCGCACCGTGTCGTGAATCATCGCCGCGGCCGACACGAGGGTCGCGCCGCCGAGCAAGGCGGCGAGCACCCAGAGCAGCCGTCCTGAGACGCGCCCATGTCGTGTGCGCCCGGCGAGGTGACGAGGCGTCATCCGAAGAATGTACTCGCCGGACACGAGGGCGTCGTCACTTGCGTCGTCGCCGCGCCGAGTTCTTATCGTCTTCTGACATTGGGCGCCGCCGGTCTGGCGCATCGTACGGCATGGGATCAAACTCATTCTTGACGCGGCTCGCCATCGTGTTGTTCGTCATCGCGGCGATCATCGGGCTCGCGCACATGGGCGGTCACGGGAAGAGTTTTGTCATCAAGCTCCATGGCCACTAGCATCGACTCGCATGAATGGAAAGATCTGCTATATCGAGATGCCCGCGACGGACGTTCAGCGTTCGTCCGACTTCTACGCGAAGGTCTTCGGCTGGAACGTTCGGCGTCGTGGCGACGGGGCGGCCGCGTTCGATGATACGACCGGCTCGGTGAGCGGGGCCTGGGTCCTCGGCCGGCCGCCGCAGGAACCGGGGTTCGTGGTGTACGTCATGTGCGATAGCGTGGCGGCGACGGTCGAGAAGGTGGTCGCGAACGGGGGCGTGATCGTCCAGCCGATCGGCGGCGATCCGGGCGAGATGACCGCCCGGTTCCGTGATCCGGCCGGGAACATCGTCGGCCTGTATCAGGAACCGTCGTCAGCCCGAGCGTAGCGAGGGATCGCGGTTGCCATGAGCGAAAAACCTTCGCACGGGGTCGCCTTGGATCGCGTGCGACGTCTCGCGTCATGCGTGTCGCGTCTTGCGCTGACTCGACACGCAATACACGCAACGCGAGACGCTCCAGCCGACACTATCCTGGTCAGATCCCTCGCTACGCTCGGGATGACAATCTCGCAACGCTCGCCAGAAGCGAGTAAGTTCGAGCCGCCTTGACCCCGCCCTGCCTGGGCCAACCATGCGCGCTCGATCACTCGCTGTCGTGGCTTCGTTGCTGTCGCCCCTCGCCGTCGTGGCGACGGCGCAGCAGTCGGTGCCGGAGATTCGGTTCGACGCCAGCACCGACTTTCTCAAGCTCCCCAACAACGTCTACCTCGGCGAGGTGGCCGGCGTCGCGATGGACGCGCGGCGACACCTGTTCGTCTACAGCCGAACCGGAACGCGCAGCACCGTTCATGGCCAGGCGTCGGCGCAGCTCTTCGAGTTCGGGCCGGACGGCGCCTTCATCCGTGAGATCGGCAAGGATCTCTACGGCTTCGCGTTCGCGCATACCGTTCGCATCGACAAAGACGGCAACATCTGGGTGACGGACGAAGGCACGAACATGATCATGAAGCTCAGTCCCGCCGGCAAAGTGCTCATGGTGCTTGGCCGGCGCGCCGAGGCGGTGGAAGAGGCCGCGCCCGCGCCGGCCGGCGCCGGACGCGGCGGCGCGCCGCGCCCAGGGTGGGGACAGTTCAATCGCCCGACGGACGTCGCGTGGGATCTCGCCGGCAACATCTTCATCGCGGACGGCTACAACAACTCGCGCGTCGTGAAGGTCGACAAGAATGGCCGCTGGGTGAAGACGTGGGGCGAGCGCGGCGCGGATACCGGCCAGTTCAACATCCTCCACTCGATCGCCAACGACGCGAAGGGCAACATCTACGTCGCGGACCGCACGAATCGCCGCATCCAGGTGTTCGATCCAGATGGAAAGTTCCTCCGCCTGTTCACGATCGACGTGCCGTTCACCAAAGAGCCGAACGTGATGGTCGGCGCGCCGCCCGGACCGAACACGCTCTCCGTCTCCGGCGCGCCGTGGGCGATCTGCATCACACCGCCGCCGAATCAAGTGCTCTACAGCGCCGACGCCGTCCCCGGCCGCATCTACAAGCTCACGCTCGACGGCAAGGTCCTCGGCGTGCTCGGCGAAGCGGGGAAGGAGGTCAAGCAGTTCGGATGGATCCACGAGATCGCGTGCCCGAGCGAGAACGAGCTCTACGTGGCCGAGCTTCTGAATTGGCGCGTCCAGAAGCTGACGTTGCATCCTTAGGAACGGCGGTTCGATCACGGACTGGACGGTCACTGACGGATCGCCACGGAGACGCGTCAACCGCGCATTTTTCTTTTGAAGCGGTCGTATCAGAGGATTTTGTCGTCTTTCAGTGACGGTCCGTCGGTGCCAGTGCCGATCCGTGGTGATCAGTTCCGCAGGAGCAGCTCGAGAGAATGTCATCACTTCTCAAGCTTTATCAGCTGTACATCGACGGAAAATTCGTCGACTCCACATCCAATCGATGGATCGACGTCATCGATCCGTCGACGATGGCACTCATTGCCCGCGTCCCCGAGCCGACCAACGCCGAGGTGAACGCGGCTGTGTTGGCGGCGCGGCGGGCATTCGATACCGGGCCGTGGAAGGACGTCACGGCGCAGGAGCGCGGGCGCATTCTCTTCCGGCTCGCACAGGTGGTCCGCGAACACGCTGCCGAATGGGCCGAGCTCGAGACGCGCAACAACGGCAAGCCGATCGTCGAAGCCGAATTCGACGTCGCCGACGTCGCGACCTGCTTCGAGTATTACGGCGGCCTCGCGACGAAGATCCACGGCGACGTCATTCCCGTTCCGGACAACGCGATGAGCCTCGCGCTCCGCGAGCCGATCGGCGTCGCGGGACAGATCATTCCGTGGAACTATCCGCTGCTGATGGCGGCGTGGAAGCTCGCGCCGGCGATCTGCGCGGGCTGCACGATGGTCCTCAAGCCCGCCGAGCAGACGCCGCTGACGGTCCTCGAGCTCGCGGCGCACTTCGACGGCGTCGGGCTGCCCCCGGGCGTCGTGAACATCGTCACGGGATACGGGCCGACGGGCGCGGCGATCGTGGCGCACCCCGACGTCGACAAGATCGCGTTCACCGGCAGCGCGGACGTCGGGAAGATCATCATGCGCAGCGCCGCCGACACGCTGAAGAAGATCTCACTCGAGCTCGGCGGAAAATCGCCGAACATCCTGTTCGCCGACGCCGACTTCGAGGCGAGCGTCGACGGCGCGCTGTTCGGCCTGTTCATCAATCAGGGCGAGGTCTGCTCCGCCGGCAGCCGGATTCTCGTCGAGCGCTCGATCTACACGAGCGTACTGGACGCGATGGTCGAGAAGGCGAAGCGCATTCGGCTCGGGCCTGGCCTGGACCGCGCGACCAAGATGGGCCCGCTCGTGAGCCGCGATCAGTACGATCGTGTGCGCGAGTATCAGGAGCTCGGGAAGCGCGAGGCAAAGTTGGCGGTCGGAGGCGGCGCGGCGCGCGGCGAAGGGTTGGAGCGCGGCCTGTTCGTCGAGCCGACGATCTTCTTCGATGTCGACAACGGTGCTCGCATCGCGCGCGAAGAGATCTTCGGACCCGTGGCGGCCGTCATCCCCTTCGACACGGAGGAGGACGCCATCCGCATCGCGAACGATTCCGACTACGGCCTCGCCGCCGCCGTGTGGACGCGCGATCTGTTTCGCGCGATGCGCACGGTGAAGCAGCTGCGCGCCGGGATCGTCTGGGTCAACCACATGCAACCGACGTTCGTGGAGGCCCCGTGGGGCGGATACAAGCAGAGCGGTATCGGTCGTGAGCTCGGCATGTGGGGCGTCGACGAATACCTGCAGATCAAGCAAGTGCACATCAACTTGAGCGAGAAGCCGATCGGCTGGTATTAGGCGCGCCGGACTTGACAGGGGTGCCCCGAAGAGAATACGTGAAAGGCGGCGCGAACCCCAGAATTCCGTTCCCTCACCCCTCCTTCCGCTTCCCGCTATGACCTCACGTCGATCCTTCATCGCGACAGGCACGGCCGGCTTGCTCGCGTCGCCGATCATCAGCTGGCGCGGCCATGAGGCGTTGTTCGGGCTCCAGGCGCAACAGCCGCAACAACCCGCGCAGGGTGGAGCGGCCGGTCAGGCCGACCGCCGTGCCGATCGGCTCCTGGCCGAGCGACCGGGCATGATCCGGATCGACAGCAACGAGAATCCGAACGGACCGGGGAAGCGCGTCCACGACACGATCATCAGTCATCTGTCCTCGGCGAATCGGTATCCGGTGAAGATCGAGGACGATCTCATCGCGATCATCGCGAAGCTGCACGGCGTCGCTCCGGCGAACGTGCAACTGGGCTGCGGATCGGGCGAGCTGCTGCGCGCCGCCGTGCAGGCGTTCACGTCGCCGACGCGGGCGCTCGTGAGCCCCGAGCCGACGTTCGAGGCGCCGGCGAACTTCGCCAAGTTCGTCAATCATCCAGTCGTGTCCCCCAAGGTCGATTCGAAGCTCCAGCTCGACCTCAACGCGATGGCCGATGCCGCGCGCGGCGCGGGGCTCGTCTATTTCTGCAACGCCAACAACCCGACGGCCGCCGTACACGGCAAGTCGGACGTGGCGATGTACGTCGAGCAGGTCAATCGCGCATCGCCGGAGACCACGATCCTGATCGACGAGGCGTACCACGAGTACGTCGCGGATCCGTCGTACGGCACGGCGATCCCCCTCGCGATGGCGAACCCGCGCGTCGTCGTCACGCGCACGTTCTCGAAAGTCTTCGGGATGGCGGGGCTCCGGTTGGGCTACGCCGTAGGCCAGCCGGACACGCTCAAGAAAATGTCGAGCTGGCTGCTCGGCTCGAATACGAATCAACTCGTGCTGTCGGCCGCCGCGGCGACGGTCGGCGACACCGCGCACGTCGCCGACGAGGTCCGCAAGAACCAAGCGGCGCGCGCGTTCACGCGAAAGTTCTTCGAGGGCGCGGGCTACACCGTGCACGCCGCCGACGCCAACTTCTTCATGGTCGACGTGCGGCGCGACGCGAAGGCATTCAAGCTCGAGTGCGTGAAGCACAACGTCGCGATCGGACGCCAGTTCCCGGCGCTGCCGAACTACGCGCGCATCTCGATTGGCACGATGGCGGAAATGCAAAAGGCGGTGCCGGTGTTCCGCACCGTGCTGGCGTCGAACACGTCGACGTCGCAGCAGCGCTAGGTTTTCGACCGCGTAAATTGTTTGGTTGTCCGAAACCGAAGCAAAGTGATCGCGGACTGACACGGACGAAGACAGATTGGCACGGAGACTACGTGGGGGACGTTTGTGAAAACCGCCGCTCGGGAGGCGAGTCCTCGTGTCTCGAGCGCCTGTCACAAAGAGAAGGTCGTCATCCTGAGCGCAGCGAAGGATCTGCTGTCGCAACATTGAAAGCAGATCCTTCGCTGCGTCGGATGACGAGAGTAGGGCGCTCAGGATGACGGGAGTAGGGCGCTCAGGATGACGGGAGTAGGGCGCTCAGGATGACGGGAGTAGGGCGCTCAGGATGACGGGAGTCGAGCGCTCAGGATGACGTTGTAAGGCTCTTGCAACGGCTCTAGGCGATGGCGCCGGGCTGTCGCACATTGGCGCATGCGCCCACTCACTCTCGTCGTTCTCTTCGCCGCGAGCTCGGTGTCTCTGCGCGCGCAGCCTCGCGTCACCGCGGGAACCGTTCTCGTCGCCAACCAACAAGCCGCGAGCGCCACGATCATCGACGTCGCGACGCATGCGGCGACCACGATCGACGTCGGCACCGGCCCGCACGAGACGGTGATCTCGCCAGACGGCAAGTGGGGTGTCGTCACGATCTACGGCGTGAGCGGCGCGCCCGGGAACACGCTCACGGTGATCGATCTCGCGGCGAAGAAAGTCGCGAGCACGATCGATCTCGGGCAGTACACGCGGCCGCACGGTGCGTCGTTCCTGCCGGGATCGTCGAGCCGCGTCGTCGTCACGTCGGAGGCGACGCAGAACGTCGTGCTCGTCGACATCGCGCAAGGACGCGTCATCTCCGCGATTCCGACGAAGCACCCCGGCTCGCACATGCTCGGCGTGACGGCGGACGGCAAGCATCTCTTCACGTCGAATGTCGGCTGGGGCGGTGTCACCGAGATCGATCTCGAGGCGTCCCGGTTCGCGAGAGATCTGCAGGTGTCCGCGCAAACCGAAGGGGTCGCCGTCACGCCCGACGGCTCCACCGTGTGGCTCGGCGCGAACCAGGCGGGCACCGTGAGCGTCATCGACACGAAGACATGGCGCGTCGCGGCCACGATTCAGGGACTCGGCATGCCGTATCGCATCGGCATCTCGCCCGACGGATCGACCGCGGTGATCTGCGATCCGAAGGACGACAAGATTCACATCGCCGACGTGCGGAAGCGCGAGGTGATCGGCGAAGTCGGATCGCTCGGATCGCCGCGCGGCGTGAAGATCGCGCCCGACAATCGCACGGCGTTCGTCACGCTGGGCGCCACGAACGCCGTCGCCGCGATCGATCTCGTCGACCGGAAGGTGCTGTGGCAGGCGCCAGTCGGTGCGTCACCCGACGGCGTGTGGTACGGTCCTCCGATTCGCTAGGCCGCAGGCACAGGCATCTACTTCTTCGAGGCAGTCTTGTCCAGCGCCGCGCGCAATCCTCTGGCCAGCGTCACCGCGTTGTCGTTGGCCCAGAAGTGCATGAAGTAGAGGCGCGGATCCTCGCCCAGCATGTGGCTGTGAATCGCCGTGACCTCGATGCCGTTCGTGCGAAGGGCGCGAGCCACCGCATTCACCTCGGTGTCGCGCAGCACGAAGTCGCCGGTGACCGCGGCCCGGCCGCCCCCGGTCGACTGGAAGTTGATCGACGTCGCGATGCCCATCGACGGCGGAACCGGTTGGCCACCGTCCGTGATGGTTTCGCTGCGCGCCACGGCAACCTGATAGACCGCACCGTTCGCCTTGCCTTTCGCGCCCAGCGCGGACGCGATGGCCGTCGTGTCGAGGTCGAGCGCCACGGCGGCGGGCGCCGCGGGCGCACCAAGCGGCGTTCTCGTCAGCGCGAGCGCGGCGTGCAGCGTCTTCGCGATCGCGGCGGGATCGCCGTGTGCGCGAATGTGCATGTACATCACTCGGGGCGCCTCGCCAAGCAAGTGGTTGTGCAGTGCGGTCGACTCGACGTTGCCGTCCTGCAATGCGCGCATCACCGGGCTCACTTCGGCCTCTGCGAGCACGAGATCACCCATGACCATCGCGCCGCCGCCCGCCGCGTCCGCGAATGCGATCCACGTTCCGAGCGCGAACCCCGGCTTGACCGCGACTCCGCGCACAGTGACCGACATGTCACCACGCGGAAGGCTGAACTTGAGAACACCGTCGGGTTGTGGGGCGCCCTTGCGACCGAGGGCGGCTTCCACGGCAGCAGCGCTGGAGAAGGGCTTCGCCTGTGCGGAGGCGAGCGACGATGAAGCGACGATGAGCGCCATCGCAATGAAGATGACCGTCGAGAATCGCGCCATCGCCTCGGTCTCCGGAAAGAGATCGGCGCGGCGATTGGCCGTCCCAATCGCCGCGCCGCAGCCAACACATATCTACCGCAGGATCTGTACTATTTGTACCACTCGGCGACGCCGCCGTGGCCGGAGCACGCGCCTTGCTTCGTCGCGGCCTTGGAGTACGTGCCGTCTTTGCACTTGCCCGAGGCGTCCGCCGGCTTCGATGCGGTCGCCGTTTTCGCCGGGGACTTGCTCGCGCCGCTCGCGGCGTCCTTCTTGGGCGGCGCTTTGGATGCCGACTTGGTCGATGCCTTCGAGACGTTGGCGGTCTTGGTGGCCGAGGTCTTCGCCGGCGCGGCCTTCGTGTCGGCCGCTTTGCCCGTGGGCGTGACCGCGGCCGACTTGGCCGGCGCGGCAGCTTTCTTCGTCGTATCGGTTTTCGTCGCGGCCTTTCCGGCCTGCGCGCTTGCCGAGTGTGCGCCGAGGCTCGTAGCCAAAACAACCGCGAGTGCTGCCCAAACGTTGCGCGTCCGCATGAATCCCCCGAGGAGGTGTGAGGTTCCGTCGCAAGAACAGACCTGCGATCACCGGGCGCGGTCACGCGTCGTGGCGAACCCTAGCGCGCGTGTTTCTCACGCGGTAGCGTGGTGGTCCATGACCTTGCGCGCGCTCATCCCCGCAGCGGTGCTGCTGACCGGGTGTAGTCTGCATCACCGGCCGCCGGTGATCGAGCCCGTCCGCGGTCCGGCGCGAGACAGCCTTCTCCTGCTCGATCAGACGCGCAGCGATTCGGTCGCCGCGCGCGGACGCGTCCAGGGCTTGCTCGCCTTGATGGCGCCGGACGTCGCGTATCTCCGAGCCGGCATTCCCGCCGTCTATGGATACGACGCGGCGCGCGCGCTCTTCGAGGTTGCCCCGGGCATGCCAGGTCCGCTGCCAGCATGGCAACCCTTGGGCGGCGGCGTGTCGCGTGACCTGCGCTCCGGGTACACGTACGGCGTCACCGCGCACGCCGAGGCGCCGAAGGGATCGCTGCGCGTCGATCGCTACGTCGCGTTCTGGCAACGCGCGTCGGGACTTCCGTGGCGCATCGTCGCGTACCTCGAGCTCAACGGCCCCTCGGCCGAGGACATCCGATTCTCCGCCAGCCAACTCGCCCCGCCCGTACCGTTGACGCCGGGACGCGTCGCGGAGATCGCCGTTCGCGTGCGCACTGCCGACAGCGTGTTCGCGGATCTCGCCGATCGGATGGGCACCGCGGTCGCGTTTTCGACCACCGTAGCGCCGGACGGAGCGATCTTCGGCGGATCGAGGCTCGTCGTCGGGCCGACGGCGGTGAGGGAGTTCGAGGAGGCGCACGGTGCGGGCACCTCGCTGACGTGGCGACCCGTCTACGCGTTCGCCGCCGAATCAGGAGATCTCGGCTTCACGGTCGGCGAATCCATCGCCACGGGACGCAGCCCGTCCGGCGCCGCGGTTCAGAGATTTGGAAAGTATCTCACCGTGTGGCAGCGACAGGCGGACGGGAGCTGGAAGTTCGTGATGCACGGGGGGAACGCGACAAGATGAGCGGCGAGCGGCGCATTGCTACTCCCAGTCGCCCCGCTGCGATCCCTTGCGATACGCGCGCAGCAGCGTGAATGACACGCCGCCGTACGTGATCACATACGCGCCCCATTTGTAGATCTCCGCCCAGCCCATGTCGGTGGTGTGGAACGCGAAGGCGTAGCACACGAGGCCGAGAAATGCCCAGAACAGGCAGCCGAGGCAGCTCAGGACGAGCGATCGCCGGCGGTCGCGCTCGGCGAGCTTGTGCTCGGCCTCGCGCTTGACCTGCATCTCCTCGTAGAGCCGTTTATTGACGGGCACTAGAGCTCCTGTACGGCAGGGTGGAGAAACGAACAGGGGCAGAGTCGGCAACGCCGCTCTACCCCTGATGCGATCCCAGGTTTCCCACTTCTCCATCCCTCATCCCGCAGCCTTCTTCACGCTATGGCCGGTCCTTGAACTGGGCATTCAGCTGCGTGTGCTTCGAGTCGAGCGGGACCTGACGGCCGTCGATGAAGAGATACTTCGTGTCCGTCGTCGCCTCGAGAATGTCGCCGGTCGTCACGACGACGTTCCCCATCTTGCCCACCTCGAGCGATCCCATTCTGTCGGCGACGCCGAAGATTTGCGCGGGCCACAGCGTAACGGACTTGAGCGCGTCGGCCTTCGAGAGCCCGTGAGCCGCCGCCATGCCCGCGTTGTAGGGCAGCGTTCGGATCTCCGAGCCCTTGTCGCCGGTGGAGATCGCGAACTGCACGCCCGCCGCCGCGAGCTTCGCGGGGATGGTGAAGTTGACGTCGTATGGATCGTCCTCGAGCGATGGAAGCTTCATCACCGCCGTGACGATGACGGGCACGTTGTGCTGCTTGAGGAATGACGCAACGGCCGGCGCTTCCTGCCCGCCCATGATGACCGGCTTGACTTTCATTTCCTCGGCCAGGGTGACGGCGTCGCGGATGTCGTTCGCGCGATCGGCCGGGAAGATCACCGGCATCTTCCCCGCGAGCGCGGGCAGCAGCGCGTCGAGGACGACGTCGTGCGCCGGGCGCGGCAGCGTTTTGTCCGCGGCGTACGCGGCCTGCGCCTTTCCGTACGCTTCGGCGTCGCGCAGCATCTTACGCAGCGAATCCATCTGAAGCTGGCGAACGCGATTCGCGTCGACATTCGAGCCTTGCTGCAGCGCGGCGGCGCGAGCGAACCCGCGTCCGCCGAAGCCCGACCGCGGCAGCTCGATGACCAGCGCCAACTTTTGCACGACGGCCATCTTGGGCGGCGTGTCGCCCGCGAGGTTCATGAGCGCCGCTGTGCCCGAGATGATGCCGCCCGTCGGCCGCGACACGACCGTCGTGATGCCGACCACGCGCGCGACGCCGATGTGCGCGCTATGCGGATCGATCCCGTAAAATGCCTGCGCGTTCGGATTGAACGATCCGACTTCTTGAATGTCGACCGTCGCGATCGCGCCCTGGCCGATCTCCGAAAGCCCGACGCTCGATCCGGTCTCGATCATGCCGGGGTAGACCATCAGGCCGGTCGCGTCGATCACTTTTGCGTTGGACGGCACGCTCACGTTCGCGCCGACGGCGGTGATCTTGCCGCCAGAGATCACGACGACGCCGTTCGGAATCTCGGCGCCGCTGACGGTGATGACGCGCCCGCCGCGAATCGCGAACGTGCCCTGCGGCCCCGGGTTCGGATTGAACGACCCGAGTTGCGCGGAGGCGGACGCCGCGCCGAGGAGTGTCAGCCCGAGCGCTCCAATCGCTGTCATCCTGAGCGAAGCGAAGGATCTGCTGTGACGAATCATGATTCTGCCTCCTTAAGGAACCACAGGACGACGACCGCGATCCGCGGCCTCGAGCGCCGCGCGCTCCTTGGCCATCTCGGCGCGCTTCGCCTGGTCCCGCTTGATGTCGAAGAAGATCTCACCGTCGATGAACGTGGTCTCGGCGATCGAGTACACGCTGAGGGGATTGCCATTCCAGATCACCACGTCGGCGTCCTTGCCGACCTCGATCGACCCCACCTTCTTCTCGATGCCGAGCTGCTCGGCGCCATTGTAGGTGATCGTCTTGAGCGCCGAGTCCTCGGTGAGGCCGCCGTAGCGCACCATCTTCGCGGCGTCGATGTTGAGGCGCCGCGCGCGCTCATCGGAGTCCGAGTTCACGGTGGCCACGACGCCGTGGCGCATCAGGATTGCCGTGTTGTAGGGGATTGCGTCGTACGCCTCGATCTTGTAGGACCACTCGTCGGCGAACGTCGAGAGCCCGGTGCCAGCCTGCGCGATCTCGGAGGCGATCTTGTAGCCCTCGAGGCCGTGCTGCAGCGTCTTGACGGTGAACCCGAACTCCTTGGCGACGTTGAGCAGCATGAGCATCTCGTCCGCGCGGTACGAGTGCGCGTGGACGAAGCGCTTGCCCTCGAGCACTTCGACCAACGGATCGAGCTCGAGGTTGTGCTCGGGGGGCACGAGGTTCTTCTCGCCCTTGGCGACGCGCGCGTTGTAGTCGTCCCACGTGGCCTTATAGTCGCGGGCGCGCGTGAACGCGTCGCGCAGCACTTCCTCCTGTCCCATGCGGGTCGCCGGATAGCGAAGCGGCCGGCCCGTCGCCTGCGACGACTGCTGCGAGTTCTTCTGCGTCACGTTCTCGCCGAGCGCGAACTTGATGCCCGGCGGCGCGCCGGGAAACAGCATCTCGTCGACGTCGCGTCCATACTTCAGCTTCACGACGGCATTCTGCCCGCCGATCGTGTTCGCCGATCCGTGCAGGACGTTGATCGTGGTCACGCCGCCGGCGAGCTGGCGGTAGATGTTGACGTCGGTCGGGTTCAGCACGTCGCGAATCCGCACCATCGACGTCACCGAGAGCGAGCCCTCGTTGATCGCGTCGGCCATCGAGTGCGAGTGCGGATCGATGATTCCCGGCATGACGTACTTGCCCGTCGCGTCGATGACCGTCGCGCCGGCGGGCGCCGAGAGATTCTTGCCGATCTGCGCGATCTTGCCGTTCTGGAGCAGCAGATCGGTGTTCTGGAGCCGGCCCTTCGTGACGGTCAGCACCGTCGCGTTTTTTATCAGCGTCGGACCGACCTTCGCCGGCGCCGGCTGCTGCGCTCCGGCGCCCGCGGCGAGCGCGAGTACGGCCGGGATTGCTCGAAGCATCATGTCAGTTCTCCGATTCATGGTCGTTGTATGGTCGCTCAGCGTTGCGGCGGACGGCCGCGGCGGCCACCGCCGGCGGGCGCATCGGGCCGAGAGCCGATGAAGGGAGACTGCGGATGACCGACGACCGCCATCGTGCCGCGCATGACGTTCGCGGCGATCGTGCCGGTGAACGTCGCTTCTTCCGTTCCGCCGGCCATCGTCACCGTCGCGCTGAACTTCACCGAGCCGTCGGCCGCGATCGAGCCGTTGTTGACCGGAGAGCTGCCCATCGCGCCCTGAATCGTTCCGCGGACCTGATCGCCGACCTGCTGCAACGTGGCCGTCACCTGGCGGTCACCCTCGTCGGTCGTCACGGTGAGCGTCCAAGCACCCGTCACCGCCGACGCCGCGGCCGTCGTCTGCACGCGCACCTCGACCATGTTGCCGTCGATGAACAGGTGCGCCACGTGACCCGCCAGCAGGTCGCCCCGCGTCACGGTGAGATTCGCGATCTTGCCCACCTCGATCGTGCCGAGCCTGTCGCTCACACCAAGGATTTCGGCGGGAGAGAGCGTGAGTGCGCGGAGCGCCTGATCGGCGGTCAGTCCATTTTCGGCGGAGCGGCCGGCGTTCCCGAGATAGTCGGACCACGTGCTCAAGCCGCCGTCGGCGAACGCGAACTTCACTCCCGCCTGCGAGAGCTTGCCCGCGAGCTTCGGCGCCTCGACCCGCGCGCGAAGCATCCGGAGCGGTTCGGGGTCGGCGTCGGGCGACGCGTTTGGTCGGCGCGGGAAGTTGAGCGACACGAGCACCGGAACGTTTTCCGCCTTGAGTCGCGCCGCCACTTCATCCGCCTCCTCGCCGCCCGCGATGATGACGCGAAGATTGAACTCTTTCGCGAGGTCGAGCGCGCGTTCGATCTCGCGCGCGGTCGACGCCTGCATCACCACCGGTACCGTGCGGGCGAGCACCGGTTGCAGCGCCTCGAGCGACGGATCGGTCTCGGGCTTGTGCATACCGCGCGGATTCTTCGCATAGGCGGCCTGTTCGAGCGCGTAGTGCTGCGCGTCGAGCAGCTCCTGCCTGAGCGCGGCAAACACGCCGAGCAAGGAGTTCGGAAATCCGCCGTTGCGCAGCGGCGTGAACGCGATGTGCTCGGCGATCGGCGCTTTGACGATCATCGCCTGCGCGCTCGAGCCGCCGAGGTTGATCACGGCGGACAGCCCGCGAAAGATTCCGCTCGGCGGTGCCGTGAGGGCGGCGGTGATGCCGGCGCTCTGGGGACCGCTGAACGCGTCCTCTTCCGGACGGACGAGATCGACCGCGGCCAACTCCGGCTGAAGTCCGACCGGATGCAGCGAATTCGGCGCGCCCGATGCCGCTCCCTGTTGGGCTGGGGCGCCGCCGCGTCCACCACGTCCGCCTCGGCCGGCGTCTGCCGCGGCGCGCGCGGCCGCGGCGCTCGCGTATCCGAAGGTGGAGTTCGCGTCGATCAGTCCCGGATAGACGGTCAACCCGGTTCCGTCGACGATGCGCGCGTCACTCGGCGCCTGCGTCGTCGCGCCGACCGCGGCGATGAGGCCGTCTCGAACGACGATGGTGCCTTTGTCGATGACCGGTCCGGAAACAGGGACGATTCGCGCGTTGGTGATGGCGTAGACCGCTGGCACGTTGCGGGTTCGTTGCACGCCGATCTGTGCTCCGACGATCGGCGGCGCCAAACCGAGCGCGGTCATCGCGACGATCGTCGCGGGAAAACGACGGGTCTTCATTGCGGACATGCTCCTCGTCGGGTACGGCGGATGGGTGGCGGTGGGATCAACGTGGGGCGCGTCGTGAAGCGACTCGCACCCGATGCGCGAGCCAGGGAATATTCCGCGTGGGCTCCATAGTGTCAAAGCGACAAAAAACTAAGTGACTGTTCGTGTTGGCTCGCTGTATGGGGACAAGTACATTACGGCAGAGCACGCCGCGGCGCCATGCAGCAGCGCCGCGTGTCGGGACACCCTCTCATGGAATTGTTCTGTACGCCTCGACATGTTACGTCTGAGGCAGCCCCCTTACTGACAATCTGGAGCGTCGCAATGAGCCGACGGCGTCTACGTACTGTAGGTATCGCGGGAATGGCGGTGGCGGTAGCTGGAGCGGTTCGACCCGTTGCCGCGCAGAGCGCAGGCAATGTCGAGGTCGGTGGTTTCGGGCAGTACACGAAGGCCGATGAGGCGTGGAACGTCAAAAGCGGATTCGGTCTCGGCGGACGACTTGGCGTGTTCCTCACGCGACGCTTTGCGCTCGAAGGCGATCTGAGCCTTTCGACGTTCCAAAACTTGCCGGCGCGCGGCCCCGGGAACACGGCTCAATCGACGATTGCCGGGCGCCTCATGTACAACATTCCGTTTGGCTTCGCCAGAAGCACGAGCCAGTTCACGTTCGGCGGCGGGCTCGGCGGCCAGCGGTTCGGCGGGCACACCGATTTTTCGGTGAGCCCGGACGTGGGCGTTCGCCTGAACATCGGCCACGTTGGGTTGCGGTTCGACGGGCTCATCGAATACGTGGAGAACGCGACGGCGGCGACGTTCGGGTTTCCCGTCGTGATCGGAAAAAACACGGCGGCCGCGCGATCGACGAACGTCGAGATTCGCGGCGGCGTCGCCATTCTGCTGGGCAAGTCGCAGCCGGCGCCTCCGCCTCCGCCGCCGGTCGTGGCGCAGCGCGAAGCGCCGGCCCCGCGCACGGAGCCGCAGGCGCAACCGCGTCGTGAGCTGCCGCCGCCGGGGCCGAATCGTGATTCCATCGCCGCGGTCGACCGCGCGCGCGAGGCATTGCTGGCGAAGGTGTACTTCGACTTCGACCACTCCGAGCTTCGCGACGACCAGCGCGCGATCCTGGACTCGAAGCTTCCGGTGATGCAGGCAAATCCGAGCGTGCGCATTCGCATCGAAGGCAACGCCGACGAGCGCGGCTCGGACGAGTACAACCTGGCGCTTGGCAACCGCCGCGCGCAGGCGGCGCGGAAGTACCTGACCGACCATGGCGTCGATGCGGCGCGGATCGACATCTCGAGCAACGGCGAAGAGAAGCCGGTATGCCAGGGGCATGACGAGGATTGCTGGAAGCAGAATCGTCGAGACGAATTCGTGATCGTGGCTGGAGGGGATAGACTGGTCGCGCCGCGATAATCGACTGTTTCTGAGGTGTGTGAAGGGCCCGGGATTTTCTCCCGGGTCCTTCATTGCTTTCGCGACCATGCAATTCGTTGCTCTCGTAAACGGAACTGCGATTCCGGTCGGTGGATTCGTCCGACGCACGACCCGAAACGACGTCGCGTGAGGCGACGCCGCGACGTCGTCACCCTTTTCGAGGAATCCAGTCCATGCGAAATCAACTCGTCGCACTTTCCATCGCAGCGGCGGTCGCCGCGGCGGCCTGCGGCAGCGACAACACGTCGGCGCCCGTGTCCAAGATCGTCAACTTTTCCGCCAATCTGAGCCCCGCTGGCGAGCCGGGGACCCTGAACGGCAACCCGACAGGCAACGGCCTGTTCACCGCGAAGCTCGATACCTCGACGAACCTGTTCACGTGGAGCGTGACGTTTCAGGGACTCACCACGAACGTGAACAACGGCCACATTCACGGCCCGTTCGTGCTTGGCGCGGGGGGCAACGCGAACGTGATTCTGAACTTCAATCCGACGCTTGCGCCCGCGGGAGCGACGGCCGTCATCTTCACAGGTCTCAACGCGCAGACCAGCGGCTCGGCGTCAGGAAGCTACACTCTGAGCTCGGCGCTGATCGGCAACGGCGTCACCGGTGACTCCCTCAGGAAGCTCCTGCTGGCTGGCAACGTGTATGTGAATATTCATACGACGGCGAACGGCGGCGGCGAGATTCGCGCGCAGATTGCACGCGCCCAATGAACGGCATGACGCTCGCATGACGCTCGCATGACGCGCGCGTCGCAACGTATCCGCTGAGCGGAGCGCGCCAGCGGAGCGGAGCAGGATCACGCGACAATGAACGACAGAACGACGACAGCCTGCGCGAGTTTCGCGCGGGCTGTTGATTTTTGGTGGTGAGCCTGACATGAGCTGTGACTTGGAGGTGAAAGTCCTCTCGGAACTTGATCGCAGGGACCGGAGTGAACCGCAAGGCGGCGCGCCGCGAGGGCGATGCTGAATGAAGCGGGAATCGAGCTTCGCGGGGTGACGAACAGAAACCGGATAGGAGGCGAGGGCCGAGCTCGATCCCGAGGACAATCGATGCTTTCGACGAAGCAGAAATGGCCGCGGCGATCGACGACATGGGTTTCTTCCTCTACGACTTTTGCCCGATCGACTGGAACTACAATATTGTCGGAAGCGGATCGAACGACGCGATCGTGCCCTATCAGAGCCAGACCATGCCGGGGTCTACTACACTGACGCTTCTCTACAAGGCGCACAGCGAGGAAACGAGTCAGGCGACCACGATTCGTGGCGCGCTCGATCAGATGACGAATCGTTGATGGGAAAGCGATGAAACGTGGTAAGCGTTCTCTCGCATTCGTGTTGGCACTCGCCGTCTCAGGCGGCGCGTGCCAGCGGGACGTCGTCCCGCCGTGCAGCGGATGCAATGCGCCGCCGCCACCGGTCGCGCCTAGCCTCGTTTGGAGCCAGGCGGGATCCTCCGGAGTTCGGCCGGTGGTCGACGATCACGCAGTATATCTCCTGGGCGAGCACGTCGTCTATGCGTTCGATAAGACAACGGGTGCGCCGCTCTGGACGACCCCACTACTTGACGGCACGTCGTTTCTTCAGGGATATGGAACCGCGCTCGCCGCTGGCTTGCTCATCATCGGGGACATCGACGTATTTGGGATCGATCCCGCCACCGGGGTCATTCGCTGGACATTCGCGCCCCGCAGCAAATATCCGAACGAGCGCTCTTTCCAGCGCCTCACCACCGACGGCACCACCGTGTACGTCGGCGGCGTTTGGGGCAACGTCTATGCCGTCGATGCCGCGACCGGAGTAGAGAAGTGGGTATCCCATGTCACCACGCTGCCCGACAGTTTCGTTCGCGTGTTCAATCCCGCGGTCGATCGAGGCGCGGTCTACGTGGCGTTCGCCGACTTTCCGCCCGGCGGGCCTGACAACGGCGGCGCGGCGGCGGTGGACGCATCCACGGGGCGACTGCTCTGGTCCCAATTCCTGCCGCGGCGATTCAACGGGCCGACCGAGTCCACCGACATAACACTGACGCAGACGCGCGCGGTCGTCGGCTCACCGGACGGATACCTCTACGGATTGGATCGGCAGACTGGCGCGATCGTCGATACCATCTCGCAGACCGTGTTCGGGTTTCCCGCCGGCACGCCGCAAGCGACCACGTTCCACTTTGCGACCATCGGCGACACGGTGGTGCTCGCGGCAACCGACAACTCCAAGATCACCGCGTTCGACGCCCGCAATCTCACGCATCTGCTGTGGCAGGTATCCTTTTTCGGCAGTCCCTTCGATATGATCGTAGAATCGAACAAGATCTACGTGCCCTATGGCGGGGCGCTCGTGGGAGAGGTGTCTCCGACGACCCACAAGTTCCTGTGGACCTTCGGCCCGAAGTTCAGTCCCATCGCGGAAGACTTCATTGCTGCGCCGGCGCTCGACAGTGGCCACATCTACTTGGGCAGCGACAAGCATATCTACTCGCTCACGCGTCCCTAGGCACCACAGTCGTTTGCGTGCCGCGATCGCGCCCGAAAACGCGTACCAGCGACTGGCGTAACTGTTCGGCTTTTTCGATGTCGGATAGCTGCGTCAGCCCGGTTCCGAGTCGTCGCTTGAGCGCCGCTCGCATCGCTCGCGTATTTCTGAATCCGGAGATGTTAGCCACCTCTGAGCTGGTCAACTCATGACTGGCGAGCAGGTCGGCGATTCGCGACCAGCGGAGCTGCGTGATCAAAACATCCGGCGGCATCAATCCGGCCTTGGCGAAGCGTCGCGCCAAGGTACGAGGCGTGCAGCCGAGTGTACGTGCAACGTCGTTGACGTTGGGGGCGACGGCCGCGTGCTCGAGCACGTGTTCGACGACCGGAATTGCGAGTGGGTGGAGCGTCTGTCTGAGGACATTCAAGAGTCCCGCGCGGGGCGAGTCGCTGGCATGCTCGGTGATGCGGTTACACAAAACTCTCTGAACATCCGCCCGGCCTTCAAATACGACCGTGTCAAGGCCGGCCTGGGCAGCGAGTACCACTTCGTCACCCGCCATCGCACTGAGTGAGCAGTAGCCGATGACGTAAGTATTGGGTGATTCACCCTTCACGAGGCGTATGAGCCTCGGCGACTCTCGAACCGCCACTCCGCCGATCTCGATCACCACGACGGACGGCCTGAGATCGTAGAACTCGCGTAACGCCGCGCTGTCGTCGTCGCAGCAGGCAAGACGGATCGCCGCAATAGCGGACGAGCGAACGACGGAATGGACCGCTGAGCTACCGGCGCACAACAGCGCAACTCGCCCAGGTATACGCCACGTCATGGCGTCGGTAGCCCATTGTTCGCGGCGGCAGGCGGCACAGAAGATTGGCAGAGCCGCGTCAGCTGCGGCAGTCCGGCCGAGTCTGGCTACATCGCCTTGCGAGCTTCTTCTGAAATCAAATAAAAGCCCACCGGCCAACCGTCAATAGCAAGAATTTGAAGTGTCCAATGAGTCATCGTGAACGACCGCGGCCAAAAGCGATGGTGTTGCTGCGGTCGGCGGGCCGGACAACTCTGTAAACCACCAGGCGCGTCACGGTTTCGGTGCCGGCGGTCGCGATCAGTGGCTGGTTGACTACGTCACACTACGTATTCGTCAGCGCGTCACAGCGACGCATTCTTCCGGAGACTTGTCTCGGGGGATGAATGCGGGCTTCGAACCGATCGGGAATCGTTCGACTGGCAATTACGTATCTCATTTCGGTGCCAGGTGTGCTCGGTGCCCAGGCCGACTCGACGGCCGTTGCGCACGCCCGCTGCGCAGCACATCGCTCAGCGTACGACATGCTTTCGGGCTCGACCACTCGCCGAGTGCCGCGCTTGGATTCCGTTCATGATCACCACCGTCTTCCGCCTCGGCCACACTTCACACGCGGTCGATTCGCCGTTCGGCTACGCGCCAGCCAACGAGCGTCGACTTCCTGCAACTCGGCGCGTGGGGCATCGGCTACATGCGCAACCGGGACAGCAGCGACGCGATCGGAGGGTTGATCGAAGCGGGCACTGCCGGCTTCGATAAGCGCCTTGCGCTGAAAATGAGAGGGCAGCGCTGGCTCTCGCCGTCCTGGACCGTCAGCACTTCAGTCGGCCTGCTCAGCGCGGAGCAGCAGGCCGTGGCGGGAGACCGCACGACGCAGGCCTATGGCGCGACTGCCGATATCGGAGTCGACTTCGAGGACCAAGTGGGCGTCGTCGTAACGGGTGATGTCACCCGCCAATCCGCCCATCAGGCGGCTGCGCTTCGTGTGGGTGTTCGCGGCGGTTCTTACACGGCGCTTTGGGAAGCCGCGTTCCTTGCCTTCATCGACATCACCATCATTTCGCCGCTGGTCCACGGCCATCCGTCCAATGTTGCTCCGATCCCATGATGCGAAGATGATCGCGTTGTCCCCGAACTCGATCCCACAACGGTCACAACATCTGCCGCAACCAATCTGTCGTTCGTCGGGCTCGAGGCGCGATTGCTGGATCAGGTGGCGGCACGATCAGCTCGCCGGCTCACGAGCGATTCGCACAGATCGCCCGGAAACAGTAAGCGTCATGACGCTCGCATGACGCTCGCCGCGCATCGTGCACCGCCGAGCGGAGCGTGGTAGCGGAGCGATGATTGTGCGAACGTCCGAACGACGACAGCCCGCGCGGGTTTCGCGCGGGCTGTTGATTTTTGTTCTTGGCGCAGTGAATCGCGCTAGTAGATGTACACGCGGGTTCCGACCGGCACGTGGTCGTACAGCCACTCGATGTCCTCGTCGCGGAGGCGCACGCAGCCGTGCGTCGCGGCCATACCGATCGATTCCTTGTAAGGCGTGCCGTGCAGCAGGTAGCCGTCGCCCAGGTTCAGGCGATACTTGCCGAGCTCACCCTCGACCTTGCGATTCTTGCTGCCCATCGGCGGCACGAAGAGCTTGTTGTCGAAGACGATGTGCTCGTCCGTGGGGAGCTGGCCCCAGACGCCGTCCTCGATCACGCCGGCGTATCCGTCGCGCATCGCGAGAATTCGGCCGTCGGACAGTTTGACGCGCTCGTTGAGATGCGCGAGCTTGAGCCCGTGCTCGAGCGCCGTTTCGGCGTAGAGCCACTCGGGCGGCTGCCAGATGGGATCGGCTTCCTTGCTCAGCACCGTGCGCATGCCGCGCGGCGTCGTGAACTTCCACTCTGAGCCGGCGTACTCGAGCGTCGTGCCTTTGGCGACGGCGGCCGGCGCGCTCAAGAGGGTGTCCCTGCCTGAGATCGCCCAGATGTGGCGGTCCTGGAGCGACACGATGATGCGAAAGCCCGTGCTGCGCGCGGCCAACGCACGCGCCTTCTCGAACGAGAGGCGATCGGTGTGCGAGCCGAACTTGTACGCGGCGTGTGCGTCGTCGCCATCGGATCCGTCGCGCGAGACGGAGTCGAGCTGCGAGACTTGGGCGCGAGAAATCACCGGGACAGCACACAAGGCGGCCGCGGCGGCGAGCGTTCCGATTGTTTTGTTGAGGTGAATGTTGCGCATGAAAGGTCCTACCAGAAGCAGCGCTGTGATGACCGTCGATTGAGCGCTTACGGCGTATGTACGCCAAATCTATTCCAGTAGTAACCCGACGGCGCGCGCGAGTTCGGCCGTTGATACGGCCGAGGTTGCTGTCGCGCGCGTTCGATGTCGCCTTCCATGCTCACGTCGTGCGATTCCTCCTCGAGCTCGTCGCGTCCATTTCTCGGTCTGCCGTGGCTTGTTCGGGGATCGAGCACCAGCCTCAGCGTCGAGACCGGCGCTCGCCCCAAGCGCGCGCTAGAACCAGCTCGCGCCGAGGATGATCGGGACCTGTGCCACGCTGAACGAGTTGTGCGTGAAGTGAACGTATCGCGCTTCGAGGAACACGTTCGCTCGTTTCCATCCCATCTGCACACCGCCGCCCGCGTTCCAGCCCCAAGCGCTGTGCCAGTCGTTGTCGACGATCTGCGGGAAGCCGAAGTTGATCGCGATCGATCGTCCCGTCGAATCGCCGACGGTCACGATGCCGGTGGCGCGGTCGAACTGTGCCAATGCTCGGAACGCGTTGTACGTCACGCCGCCGAGCCCGTAGATCTGATACCGGCGCATCCATGGCGACTCGATCGGAAGACGCAGCTTGAGATCGAGATCGGTCTGGAAGATCTCCGGTGTCGCGAAGGTTTGGTCGAACACGCCGCGCTTGCCGAACTGACTGTACGCCAGGTTCAAGCGCGCGCCCGCCGGGCTGCCGATCGGATCCCAGCCGACGGGAACGGTCACGTTCCACCCCGTGCCCTGAAAATTCGTGAACTCGTCTCCGGACGGAATCGCGGCGCCGAACGCGACGCCGGCGTAGAACCCTCCGATCTCGCGCAGCCGGATCGGCGCGACGACGCCCGGCGCCGTTCTGACTTTGACCGTGTCGACGCGGCGTACGCGCACCGTGTCGTGGATGCGCTGCGTGATGGTTCGCGTGACGGTGTCGGTGCGATACACGGTGAGCGTGTCGGTGCGGGGCGTCTCCTTCGAGATCGGAATACGCTCCGTGGACCGGCGCCGCGTGGAATCCGTTTGCGCCATGGCCGTGCCGGCGACGAGCAGTGCTCCGACGATCAGCGGCGAACTTCGAATTCTCATACGTCCTCCCACCAACCGGACTCGGCTCGCGGGAGTCGCGAGGCCGAGAGCCGAACAGCGTCGGCGGCAGGCTCGTCTCGAGTCGCGTCGCCGACCGATGCTCAGTCGGAGGGAGGTTTCGCAGACGACATGCCCGGGCACTGCCTCGTCGTCGGTTGGCTGGCCAAAAGAAATCGCGGCAGGCTGGGCTTCAGCCTGCCGCGAGACGTGTTGTGTTGCAACGCGTTTCAGATCTTAGTAAAAGTTGACGCCGATGACGAGCGGAACGTTCGACAGGTTCGAGTTGATGCCGTTCCACCGGTTCCATCGCGCCTCGACGTACACGTTCGTGTGGCCTTTGCCGACTTCGAGGCCGCCGCCGAGGTTGTAGCCCCAGCCCGAGTGCCAGTCATTGTCGACCGCCACGGGGAGCGTGAAGCGCTGCGTCGAGTCGCCGACGCTCAACAGACCATGATCGTTCTCGAGGATATCCTTGAACCAGTTGTACGACACGCCACCGAGGCCGTAGAACTGGAGGCGCAGCATCGCGGGCGTCGCGCTGGCGATGCGGAGCTTCACGTTCCCGTCGAAGTTCCACACCTGCGCGTTGTCGAGCAGTCCTCCCACCCAGCTATGCGGCGAGAAGTTCGCGTAGCCGCCGAGGACACGGATACCGAACGGCGTCCCCGTGAAATCGAACCCCACGGGCACTTCGACACGCCAGCCTGGATGATCGGAATCGTTGAACTGCGCGCCCGGCATCGAGCCGCCGGCCGCGATGCCGGCGTAGAACCCACTGATCTGCGGCACCTTGATCGGGATCATCTGCGTCACGGTGTCGTGCACCGTCCTCGTCACCGTGTTGGTCTTCGTCACGGTGTCGACGCGAGGCGGCAGTTGTAGTGTGTCGGTCCGGTACATCGTGACCGTATCGACACGGACAGTGACTTCTCCAGGAGCTTCCTTCCCCACTCGGATGCGCTGCGTCGACGTCGGGCGCCGAGTGCGGGTGGTGTCCTGGCCGAGAGCTACCGACGCGTCGAGAGCGATGATCGCGGCGCCGGCAGCCAGCATGAATGCACTACGGTTCAGCATTGTCTCCTCCCTCAACGTCTCGATCGTCCGATTCGACGGGCCCCCGCGGACGACTTTCGGGCAGGACACGCGTGGTTCTCCATTCCACGCCGTCCCGGTCGACATCGTAGTCGCGGCACTGCGCGCCGGTGTAAGGCAGAGTTCGTGCCTGAGCGTCGGAGGCTCTCGGGCCCGCTGCCGGCAAACGCACGACAGCCCGAGCCGCAATGGCCCGGGCTGTCGCGAGTCCCGCCGAGGTCGAGCGTGGTTCGCTCGAACCCACTAGTACATGTTGATGCCGAAGACGGTCGGGATCAGGCGCGACTGCGGTGCGTTGCTCACGTGGAACCCAATGACGCGGGATTCGACGAACAGCTCAGTGTGGCTAAAGGTCAGCGAAGCGCCGCCGCCGGCGTTCCAGCCGCTCTCGTAGTGCCAGCTGTCGGTGCCGGCCACGAACGCCGGGAAGTTGGTGTTGTTGACGGCGACCCCGTTGATGGTGTTGATGTTGCTGCAGTTCGCGTTGTTGACGGTGACGACCTGACCGTTGACCGTCTGGACGACCTGACCATTGACGAAGTTGTTGCAGTTGTTATCGACGCGCATCGGGAGGTTCCTGAAGCTCGTGCCCGTGTAGCCACCGATGCCGTACAGCGCGAAGCGGCCGAACCCGCCCATGATGCTCGTGAACCACGGGGCCTGCAGCTTGAGGTCCGCGCTCCAGCTCCACGCCTGCGCATCGCCCTGGAAGGCGGAGAACCGGGAATCTTCACCCGGGTGCGCATAGTTCAGGTCCAGTCGTCCGCCAAGCACCTGCTTCGCGCCCTGCCACCCGAGCTGGAACTGTCCGCTCGGTCCGGCACTGTTCGGCGTAAAGAGGGCGCCGGCCGGAGCGCTGACGCCGCCGGCGAGGCCGGCATACCACCCGCCGTGAATGCGCCGCACCGGGTATTTCGTCACGGTGTCGGTGCGATACACGGTGTGCGTCGTGCGCAGCGTGTCGACGCGGAGCGTCGTCATGTTGAGGGTGTCGGTCTTGTAGATCGTGACCGTGTCGACGCGGACGACCTCGCCCGGGGCTTCCTTCGAGATAGGAATCCGCCGCTGCGAGCGCGTTCTCGTCGTGTCCTGCGCCACGGTCATCGAGGCGGCGAACGAGAGCAGCGCCGCGGCGCCGAAAATCGTCCTGGAGCTGATACGGAAAGTCATAGGTTCTCCCTTTGGAGTCGTCCTCGCATTGCCCCCGCGGACGACAACCGGGCGAAGAGTCCGGCACTTCAACCGACCCCTCGAACGACGTACTTCGTCGCGGCACTCGCTGACCGGTCTGAGGCAGACACCGTGCCGCGCGATGCCAGGGTTGTCAAAAATTCCGAAACGGTTGAGGTCGGGCCTTCGCTCGAGGGCGGCACCGCGCGGCGCCGGCGCGTGGCGTCCACGACTGGACGCGGCGCCCGGTTATTCCAGAACGCTCATGGGCGGTCGTCGCCGTCCGTCATTCACGTTTACTCATGGCGACGCCGCGCCGCCGTCGTCGACCTCGAGATGGAGCGTCGCCACCGAGCCGCCATGATCCACGCGATTCTCCAGCGACAGCGACCCGCCGTGCGCCTCCGCGATCTGGCGGCACAGCACCAGGCCGATGCCGGAGCCCTGCGGCTTCGTCGTGAAGAACGGGACGAACAGATTGGCGCTGTTCGCGATGCCGGGGCCGTCGTCTTCCACGACGAGGGCGAGCGTGCCGTTCTGCCGCGACCAGTGAATGCGGACGCCACCGCGCGTCTCGAGCGACGCGTCCACCGCGTTGCGCACGAGGTTGATGAGCAACTGGTCGAGCTGGTCGCCGTCGGCCCGAACCGTGGTCGGCGGTCCCTCGACGACCGCGACCGGCAGCCGCGTCTCGAGCGCGGCGATCCGCCGCACCCACGTGCCCACCTCGAGCGGCACGCGATTCGGCGCGGGAAGCCGCGCCAGCCGCGCGTAGGACGACATGAACCGCACGAGCGCCTCGGATCGTCCCCCGATGATCGTGAGGCCGCGGCGAAGGTCATCGTCCGCGTCCGCCGGCCGCGGCCGCCGCTCGAGCAGCGACGCGAGGCTGCCGGTGATCGACTTGATCGGCGCCAGCGAATTGTTGATCTCGTGGCTCAACACGCGGACGAGCCGCTGCCATGCCTGCAGCTCTTCTTCGCGAAGCGTGCGGCTGACGTCGGCGAGCACGAGCAGCGTGTGCGGGCGGCCATCCTGCCGGAAGAAGCTGCGCCGCACCTCCCAGCGTCCTCCGCCGCCGGGAAACACGGCGTCCATCGCGCGCGGCGACGTTCCCGAGAGCGAGTCGGCGAGCCCGACCTGCGCGGCCGTGCGGCCGAGCAGCCGCTCGGCGGATTGGGCGAGGAGCCGCTCGCCGGCGCGATTGACCAGCCGGAGCTGACCCTCGTCGTCGAACGCGAACACGGCGACGGCGATCTCGCCCATGACGGTTCTGAGGAGCGCGGTTGCTTCCATCGCGCCCAGCCGCTGCGTGCGCAACGTCTCACCGAGCAGATTCGACTCGAGAAACGCGAGCCCGAGCGCGTCGTCGCGCTCGGCGCCGCGCGCGCGAATGGAGTAGTCGCCTTCGCGCAGCGCCGCGAGCATGTTCGACAACGTTTGCAGTGGGCGCACGACGCGCTCGCGCAAGACGAGCGCGGTGATCAGCCAGCCGCCGATGACGACCAGGCCGACGGTCCACTGCACCTTGCCGCTGTAGCCGCCGAGCCAGAGCAGCACCATGGACGCGACGACGCCGGGCAGGCCGGCGAGCAACGTCAGACGAAAGACGATGTGCTCGTGCGCGGCGCGAGAGCCGAGGGGCGCTCGCGGCGGCACCGGCGTGTGGGTCGGGGTCTGGCGAGTCGGCGCGCCGGTGAGGCGCGGCGGTCGCTCAGAGTCCATAGCTGGCGATGCGCCGGTACAGCGCGCTGCGCGACAGCCCGAGCGCCTGCGCCGCGCGACTCACATTGCCGTCGTATCGCGACAACGCTTTCTGAATGAGCAGTTTTTCGACATCCTCGAGCGGCAGCTCGTCCAGGCGCGGCGTCGCGCTCGAGGACATGCGGAGCCCGAGGTCCGCGGCGCGCACGTGGTCGGCTTGCGCGAGGAGCACGGCGCGCTCCACGGCGTGATCGAGCTCGCGGATGTTCCCGGGCCACGGATGCCCGAGCAGGAGCTGCATGGCCCCGGCGTCGAACCCGCTGAGCGTCTTGCGGTAGCGGCCGGCGTGTCGCCGGAGGAAGTGCGTGGCGAGCACCGGAATGTCCTCGCGGCGGTCGCGCAGCGGCGGCAGGTGGATCTCAATGGTATTGAGCCGAAAGAGCAGATCCTCGCGAAAGCGGCCCTCGGCGACCTCCTGCTGGAGGTTCGCGTTGGTCGCCGAGACGACTCGCACGCTGACGTGCCGGGCCTTCGACGACCCGACGCGCTCGACGTCGCCGGTCTGAAGCACCCGCAGCAGCTTGGACTGCAGCGCGAGCGGCACCGTGCCGATCTCGTCGAGAAACAGCGTACCGCCGTCGGCGAGCTCGAACCGGCCGACGCGGTCGGTCTTGGCGTCGGTGAACGAGCCCTTCACGTGGCCGAACAGCTCGCTCTCGAACAACCCCTCGGAGAGGCCGCCCATGTTCACCGCGATGAAGGAGCGCGCGCTCCGCGGCGACGAGGCGTGCAGCCATTGCGCGACGAGCTCTTTGCCGGTGCCGTGCTCGCCAGTGATGAGCACGTTCGCGTCGGACGGCCCGACGCGCTCCATCAGCTGGAGGACCGGCTTCATCTTCGGCGACTCGGCGATCATCTGTGGGAGATGGTCGCGGCGCAGCAGCCGGTTTTCGGTCTCGAGCCGCACCGCGCGCCGCAACGCGCGGCCGAGCTCGACCTGCGTCGTGAGAATGGAGACGAGCCGGGCGTTGTCCCACGGCTTCTCGATGTAGTCGCGCGCCCCGCGCCGCATGGCCTCGACGGCGTTGTCGATGCTCCCCCACGCCGTCATGACCACGACCGGCATGTTCGGCTCGAGCGACTGCAGCGAGTGCAGGAGGTCGAGGCCTTCTTTGCCCGACGTCGTGTCGCGCGTGTAGTTCATGTCGAGCAGCATCGCGTCGTAGTCGCGGCGCTCGAGCGCGCCGAGCGCGGCACCGGGCGAGTTGACGGTGTCGACGTCGAAGCCGTGGCCCTTGAGCAACAAGCGAAGGGCCTCGAGCACGTCGGACTGGTCGTCGGCGACGAGAATGTGCGGTGAAGCCGAGGCGTCGGAAGTCATGTTCCGGAGAAAGCTGACGCCAAGGCCGCGGGGCGGGAAGCCAACTGAGGCGGTGTTTCCCTCGCCTTGACCCAAACGCCGCTCGGTCGTCCGAAGAACAGACCGCCATGCAATCCTACACCGCCAATCGTTGGGTGAAGATCGGCCTCGCCATCGTCGTCCTCGGCTGGGGCCCGCTCATCGCGATCATCGCGCTCGCGGCGCTTCATCTCTGGCCAGACCCGAATCCCAATCCCATCGGGCCGGGGATGCTCTTTTTCATCACCTTCTGGCCCGCGGTCGTGTGCCTGGCTGTCGGATTCGCGCAGGTGGCGCGCCAGCGAAAGCAGGCATCACGGCTCACGTCGATCGAGGCCGCGTCGTCGTTGATCACGCCACAGGCGCGAAACGCCGAATGGGTCAGCGATCCGGTCGCGCGCACGCTCGCGGGAATCGTCGGCCTCATTCTGATCGTCAAGGGCGCCACGGGCATTCGACATGGCGGCGGCCGCGGAGCGGCGGCCGCGATCGTTCTCGGTGTGGCGGCGCTGTACTGGACGCTGACGGGACGACTGCCGATGTGGGTCCGACGATAGGAAAGCGGCAGCGCGAGCCGCCGATGCCATGCCGCCCGAAAAAAAACGACGGGCCGCGCTCAGAGCGCGACCCGCGATGACCGCTCTTTCCGCCGAGCGGCCCGCTTCGCTCAGGTAATCCATCCATCTTTCAACTCGATGATCCGGTTGCCGACCTTCGCGTTCTCTTCCGAGTGCGTGACCTGGATGATCGTGGTGCCTTCCTTATTCAACTTCGTGAACAGCTCCATGATCTCGCGTCCCTGGCTCGAGTGCAGGTTGCCCGTGGGCTCGTCGGCGAGAATGAGCTTGGGTTTCGCGATCACCGCGCGCGCCACGCCGACCAACTGCTGCTGTCCACCCGACAGCTGCCGCGGATAGAGATCCTTCTTGCCGACCATGCCGAACTTGTCGAGCGTGTCGGCGACGATCGACTCGCGCTCCGATTTCTTCACGTTCCGGTACGACAGCGGGATGTCGAGGTTCTCGGCCACCGTGAGATCGTCGATCAGGTGGTACTGCTGAAACACGAAGCCGATGTGCTCCTTGTTGAGCGCCACGCGCTGCTTGTGGCTCATCGCGTGAACCGGGTGACCGACGAAGTAGAACTCGCCGGCCCACGCGCTGTCGAGCATGCCGAGGATCGCGAGGAGCGTCGACTTGCCGGCCCCCGACGGCCCCATGATCGAGACGAACTCGCCCGGTTGAATGTCGCCCGTGATGCGGCGCAGCACGTACGTGCGTCCGGCGGCGGTCTCGAAGACCTTTTCCATGTTACGCATCGAGATGAGCGGCCCGACGATCGGGGCGGGCGGCGCGTCGCGCGAGACGGTGGGGGTTGGTTTGGTGAAGAAGGCCATGGGTTCCTGCGAGGTCGGGGTCTGGGACCGGATACGTTCAAAGGTAACGCGGGGACTTGGTGGAGGTCACTCGGCTCGGAGTGCCTCCAGCGGGCTGACACGCGCCGCGCGGCGTGCCGGCAGCCATGCCGCAGTGAGAGAGACGAGAATCAGTACACCGGCGACCGCGGCATAGATCGGCGGGTCGATCGGGCTCGCGCCGAACAGCATCACACGGATCGCGCGCAGAAGCAGCGCCGAGCCGGCGGCACCGACCACGACGCCGGCCAGCACCAAACGTCCGCCCTGCCCGACGACCATCGCGATCACGTGCTTCGCTTCGGCGCCCAACGCCATGCGAACGCCGATCTCGCGCGTCCGTTGCGCGGTGTTGTATGCGATGACGCCGTAGAGTCCCACCGCGGCTAGAAGAATCGCGAATGCCGCGAAGAGACTCATCGCGATAGCGTTCAGCTCATACGGCCAGTAGTTGCCGCGGCGTTGCTGTTCAACGGTCGACAGCCCAAGGACGGGCAGATCGGGGTCCACGGCCCGAACGGCGCCCCGCACCGCGCTTGCCAGCGTGAGCGGTGCGCGTGCGGCACGGATAAAAAGCGTGACCTCAGCACCCGGCTTCTGCGTCGCCGGCACATAGGCATAGTTGCGCTGCTGTGAGCCCGCGCGATCGCCGCCGATGACGTCCCCGACGAGACCAACCACCGTCAACCATGGGAGGGAATCGTCGGGGCCGAGCTTGATTCGGCGCCCGATCGGCGATACGCCGGGCCAGAGTGCTTCCGCCATGCGCTTGTTGATCATGACCACGCGTTCGGTCCCGGCGCGGTCGCGGTCGTCGAACGCGCGGCCCGCCAACACAGGAAGTTCGACCGCCCTGAAGTAGCCCGGTGCGACCACGTGGTAAAAACGGGGCGAGACGCCGACTGGCACATCGGTCACGCCCTCTGCCTGAATCTTCTTGTCACCCTGGCCGAACCCCGCGATAAACTCCGCGCGATCGATCGTCGACGCAGCAACGCCGGGAATCGCGGCAATCCGCTCCGCGATCGCGGCCTGCGCCGCGCCGAGTTGCGCTGGATCGCGATACCGAACATCGAGAAACTGCAGCATCCCCGAGAGAAGATTGCTGTCGTCATAGCCCTGCTCTGGCGCGCTAATGCGAAGGAAGCTCTTCGTGAGGAGCCCCGCGCCCGCGAGCAGGACCATCGCCATCGCGAGCTCCGTGATCACGAGCAATCCCCGCACGGCGCTGCGCTTCACCGTCACGCTCGACTCCTTGATCGTGCTGTTGACGTCGGGCCGCGACGTGCCGAGCGCAGGGAAGAGTCCGAACAGGACGCCGGTGAGAATCGAAACGCCAAGGCAAAAAGCGAGCGACAGGCCGTCGAGACCAAAGTGGATGTAGAACGGTGCTTGCCTCCCGATCGCCTTGACCGCGAGGTCCACGCCCCACATCGCCGCGATCAAGCCCAACGCGCCGCCGCCGATCGACAGAATAAGACTCTCGGTGAGCAGCGCGCGAACGATGCGTCGTCGCGTCGCGCCCATCGCGAGACGAATCGCGATCTCGCGCTGTCGTTTCGCGCCGCGCGCGAGCATGAGGCCGGCGATGTTCGCACAGACGATGAGCAGAACGAAGCCGATCGCGCCGAGGAACGCCCAGTAGACCGACTCGGGCATTGCGCGCATCTGCTTGCGGAGCGAGGTCGCTCCGGCGGTCCACTCCTTCTGCGTCTCGGGATATCGATCCGCGAGCGACTTGGCGATCACCTTCATCTCGGCTTCGGCCTGCTCGACGGAGATGCCGTCGCGCAGTCGTGCGACCACGTCGTAGTCGCGGCTATCGCGTCCACCGCCGGCGGCGTTGGGAACGAATGGAAGCCACATCTCGGCGTACTCGGGAAAGCCGAATCCGGGCGGCATGATGCCGATCACCGTGTGCGGCACTCCGTTCACGCGAATTGTCTGTCCGACGAGACGTCGATCCGCGCCGTAGCGGCGCGTCCAAAGCGCATGGCTCAGCATCACCACGGGCGCCCCGCCGACGCGATCTTCTTCATCCGAGAACTCGCGGCCGAGCAGCGGATGTACGCCGAGCAGGTCGAACGTGCCCGCCGAAACGATGGCTCCGGTGACGCGCTCCGCGGCTTCGGTTCCCGATATCGCGTACCCGTGCTCGGTGTAGGCGCCCATGCGCGACACCGAGTGCACGTGATCGCGCCAATCGATAAAGCCCGGATACGAGGTGCCGACACCACAGCCGCCACAGAGCCTGGTTGCGCTCCACTCATGGAGGTCGACGAGGCGTTCGGGCTGCGCGTAGGGGAGTGGCTGGAACGCCAGCGCGCTCACGATGCTGAAGACCGTGACGTTCGCGCCGATGCCGAGCGCGAGCGAGACGAGCGCCACGGCGGTGAACATCTTCGATTTGCCGAGGCTGCGCAGCGCGAATCGGATGTCGGTCAGCAGCGTATCCATGCGTCCTCCGCCCAAGTGGACCGGGTCAGATCGCGGGCAAGCCTCTGGCTCGAGGCCGTGGCCGGCCTCGTCGAACGAACAATCAGTGGAGAAAGAGATGGGGCGCGAGCGCTCCGCGCTCGCGCCCCCGATCGGGACTTAGATCCCGGCCTTTTCGCTGCGACGCTCTTCGACGACGCGTCCGTCGAACAGGTGAATCGACCGATCGGCGTGCGCGGCGTAGCGTGGATCGTGCGTCACCATGCAGATCGTGGCGCCGCCGCGATGCAGCTCGCGGAGCAGCTCCATGACCGCCTCGCCGTTCGTCGAGTCGAGGTTACCCGTCGGCTCGTCCGCGAGCAGGATGAGAGGATCGCCGGCAACCGCGCGCGCGACGGCGACGCGCTGCTGCTGACCGCCGGAGAGCTGCGCCGGATAGTGCTTCATGCGGTGGCTCATGCCCACGCGCTCGAGCGCGTCGGTCACGCGCTGCTTGCGCTCGGCGGCCGACATGCCGCGATACGTGAGCGGAAGCTCGACGTTCTCGTAGACCGTGAGATCGCCGATCAGGTTGAACGCCTGGAAGATGAAGCCGATCTGCCGATTGCGGATGCGTGCGCGCTGGCTCGGCGTGAGCTGCGCGACCGGCTCGCCGGCCAACGTGTACTCGCCGTCGGTCGGGGTGTCCAGCAGCCCAAGAATGGACAGGAGCGTCGTCTTGCCGCAGCCCGACGGTCCTTCCATGGCGACGTACTCGCCCGGCTGGACCTCGACGTGGATGTCCTGCAGGGCGTGGGTCTCCACCTCGTCGGTGTAAAAGACCTTCTTGATCCCGGACAGACGGATCAGCGGCTGGTTGTTCCCCGCGCTCGCGGAGAACGCGGCCGATGACGACGAGGACGTTGACTCGGTGGCCATGTGAGGCTCGGGGCTGGGGTTGTGTGGGTGGGATGGTATGAAAGGTCTTACTTGATGCGCACGCGATTAGTTGCATCGAACGTCGACATGTCGGAGATGATGACGCTGTCGCCGATCGAGAGGCCGCCCTTGACTTCGATGGTGTTCACGGAGGCTCTGCCGAGCGCGACGGTGGTGCGCAGGGCCTCGCCTTTGTTCTTCACGACGCGGAAGATGCCGACCGAGCTCTCGGCCTGACCGAAGCCCGGTCGCGCGATGTAGAGCACGTCGTTCAGCTTTTCGAGCACGATGGTGCCGTCGACCGCGAGGTCGGAGCGCGTGCCGGCCGGAAGCGGATCGTCGATCGAAACTTCGACCGTGACCGTGCCCTGTACGGAGGACGGGTCGGTCCGCGTGACGTGGCCCTTCACGACGTTGTTGTTGTGCAGGTCGACCGTCGCGGCGAGGCCGGGCACGACGTCTTTCGCCAGATTCTCAGGGACGCGCAGCACGGCCTTGAGCTTGCCCGGCTGCACAACGCGCGCGAGGACGGTTCCGGCGTTGACGTACTGACCGAGCTCGAGCGGCGGATTTCCGAGCATTTGAAGCAGCCCGCCCTCGGGCGAGACGACGCGCATGGACGCGATCCGGCGCTTCTGCTCGTTCAGCATCGCGCGGAGGCTTTCGATCTGCTGGTTCTGCAGGTCGAGTTGCTGCTGCTCCGAGCCCTGCATGTCGTCGAGCCGCTTCTGCTCGATGTCCATGCGCTGCTTGTACTCCGCCACGTTGTCGTGCGCCAGGGCTACGTCATTGGCGTTCGCCAACTTCTTCTGGGCGAGCGAATCGTAGACGATCGCCTGGCGAATCATGTTGTTGTACTGCGTGCGGGTACTAGCGACCAAGCCTTGCTGCGACAGAATCTGCTGGTGCAGCGTGGTCTTCAGGTTCGCCAACTGGCCGACGGCGGCGTTCAGCTGCTGCTCGTTCGTGAGGAGCTTGATGTCTTCGTCGGGGCTGCTCAACACCACCAGCGTGGTGGTCGTCGTGACGGGGACGCCGGGCTTGATCGGAAGGTCCTCGACGCGGCCGCTGATGAGCGCCGTGATGTTGCGAACGTATTCAGGCTCGAGCGTGCCTGGCGCGTTGACGTCGCGCGTCATCGGACCGCGTTTGACGGTGTCGAACCAGAGCGTGCCTCTCTCCACCGGCGGCGCCGCGGGCTGCAGCCGGCTGATGATGAACGACGTGGTCACCAGGCCGATCACGCCGACGGCCAGGATGATGTATCGCTTGGTCTTTTTGGGTGGATCGCGCTTGATATCCAAGGTGACGTCTCGTGCGGAGATGGACGGGGCGGCGGCCAGTCGAGCGGCCTAGCTTTTTGGGCCGTTCTTAGGAAGGAGCATGCCGACTCCGGTTACCAGCTAACGCACGTATCTCCAGTGAGTTACACGCGAAAACCAAGCGAACTTCCGGACACTGCTGCTCGTCTGTGGGAATGCACGTCCCACAATCGAACAGTCCTGACGGATGACCGTGCTCGTGGGTTTCAGACTCTATGAGACAACGGGACAGACAAATAGGTTGACTATACAGGCGAGATGACGATTGGTGCGGAACGTGACACGTAGTCCAGGGTCTATGTGTAGCGTGGAGGTTCCGATGCGAAACAGGCTCATACTCGTGGCAGCGCTTGCCGTCGCGGCGCCGCTCTCGGCCCAGGTGGTTCATACTGGAACCACTCGGAGGACGGCCGGCGGGACGGTCGTCACGCCCGCGCCCGTCGTGACCGCGCCGGTCGTCGGCGCGCCTGCCCCGGCTCGCATTGCGGGAATTGCTCCGGTGGCGACGCTCGTCGTCGTGTCCGGTGACGAGGCCTTCTTCACGCCACTTCCCAACAACGCGGTCATCTTCGCCAACATCCCGGCCTTCGTCGTTCCTGATGGGCGCGTCTTCGCCAACTTCGGCAACGGGATCCAGCAGGTGATTCGTCCATGCGGCAACGTGTTCGGCAACACGCTGAACACGAGCGGCGATCTGTTCGTCTCGAACGCGCAGCCGATCGTGTCCCAACCGGTCGTCATCCAGCCCGCCGCCGCCGCGTCGCAGCCGCTGCCGTTCACGCCGAACGTGCCGAACCAGCAAACGATCTCGCAGCAGATGCTGGTGCAGGCGCTGGCGACCGGTCCGGTCGTCGTGAACACGTTCTCGTGTTTCGCGGCGAACCGCGTGGGGCAGGTGTTCGTGACTCGGCCATGAGGATTTGCTCATGGGGGGCGGCGCTCGCCGCCCTCCTGAGCGTTTCTCCGGTTCGCGGTCAATCGGTCCGCCCGCAAAGCGGCACGTCCTCGCCGAAGCCTCTCGCCGCGCCGTTCACGCTCTGCGCCGGCGGCGACGTCACCCTCGGCACCAATCTCGATCTCAAGTGGGCGCGCACCGCGGCCGACACGCTGTGGCGCGAGTTCGGTCTCCGCTCCGATCCAGACTCGCTCGTGAGCACCCTGCGCCCCTTTTTCTCCGGCGCGGACCTCGTGTTGGTGAACGTCGAGGGCGCGATCGGCTCGGGCCCCGTGGAGTCGAAGTGCGGTCCTCGCTCCAAGAATTGCTTCGCGTTTCGCCAGCCGCCCGGCGCCGCCGCGGCGTTGCGACGACTCGGCGACAGCGCCGTCGCCGTCGTGGGCAACATCGCAAACAATCATTCTCTGGACGCCGGCGAGAACGGGCGCGACACGACGATCTCGTATCTCACGGCCGCCGGCGTGCATGTGACGGGTCACGACACGCTCGCGACGGCGGTTCCACTCGCGTCGGGCGACACGATCGGCGTGCTCGGGTTCTATACCGACGCCACGACCCCGGACGCGCGCGATCTCCGAGCGGTCCGGCGGTACGTCGCGCGCGCCGTCGCGCAGTACGGCACGGTGATCGTCACGATGCACCTCGGCGCCGAGGGCACCACGGCGCAGCGGACGCGCAACGCGATCGAGCGCTTTCTGAACATCGATCGCGGGAATCCCGTGGGGTTTGCGAATGCGGCGTTCGCGGGCGGAGCGACGCTCGTCATCGGACACGGCCCCCACGTGCTGCGCGCCGCCGAGTGGCGCGGCGACCGACTCGTCCTCTACTCGCTCGGGAATCTGCTGACGTACGGTCCGTTCAAGATGCGCGAGCCGACGAATCGCGGTGCCGTGGCGTGTGCGACGATCGACGGTCCCGGGCGGGTCTCACGCGCGGAGCTGCGGCCGACGATGCAGCGATGGCCGGGCGTGCTACAGCCGGATTCGACCAGGCGAGCGTTCAGGCTCGTCGACTCGCTCAGCCGTCTCGATTTTCCGAAGTCGGGCGCGAAAGTCGATGGGGCGGGAGAGCTGGGCCGTCGCGGACGGCCCTGACCGCGGAGCTTAATCGCGGCTCTTGGCGGGAGGCGCGGGGAGCGAATCGCCGACCGCGGTCGTGCTGTCGTCGAGCGAGAGCAGGCGGCGAGCGCCGCGCCACACCTTGATGAGCGGCGAGTCGGGGCGGTCGATGGTGCTCTCGATGACCCTGCCCGCGACGCTGCTGGCGTGGATGTATCTGCCGTCGCCGACGTAGATGCCCACATGGCTCACAGGGCTCTTCTTCGTCTTGCCGAACGTGAGCAGGTCGCCGGGGAGTAGCTGGCTCGTGTCTTTCGTGAGCGGCAAGCCCTGTTTGGCCTGCTGTTTCGCCGTGCGGGGGACGCTCAAGTTCAGCGCGGACATGACATACGCCACCAGCCCGCTGCAGTCGAACCCTCGCTCGGGCGTCTGCCGCCGGTCCGATACCGCTTGCCGACCTGCGCGCGCGCCATCTGGACGACTGAGTCCCGAAGCGACTGAGCGGAATTGCTGAACGCGGCGAACGGCCTCGGGCTGGCGTCCGAGAGCTGGGCGCGCGCGGCGGCGACGGGCACAGCGGAGCTCGCGATCGTGGCCAGCACGAGCGCGAACCGGGCGGAACGAATCGACGACGGCGTTGAGCTCATCGAGACAGGAAACGCGTTGGTATCGATGCGACAGGACAAAACGACCGCATGTACGTCCGACCCAAGGCTATACCAATACGGAAGAACCCGCTAGGTCGGTCAACGACAACAGTCTAGACCGCCCCCGCGGGGGAGGTCAACGATGCCAATGATTATCGGCACGAGCCGTGTCCAACATCACTTTTCCTATCTGATTCCCAGGACTTTGTGCGTCTGGAGGCTCAGACGCCACCGGGGGTGCGCCAGGCAATAGGCCAAAGCAGCGCGCGTATTCTCCTCCAGGTTGGGACCGTCCATCGGCTGCAGAAAGAAGTGCTCGAAGGAGAGCTCGGAGAGCGATTCCGGGTCGAGGCCCGGCTGGGGAAAGACGAGCTTCAACTCATTGCCCCGTAGAAGGATCAGCTCCGCGCGCGCCTTTGGGCTGACGCAAATCCAATCGAGTCCCGGAGGCGGCTCCTGAGTGCCGTTGGTCTCGACGGCGACGGCGAATCCGATGTCGTGAAAGGCGTCGATCGCAGCCCGGTCGAGCTGGAGCAGCGGCTCGCCACCCGTGCAGACCACGAAGCGGCGAGCCGTCTCGCCCGACGGCCAGCGGCTGGCGACGGCATCGGCGAGCGCTCGAGCAGTCGCGAACTTTCCGCCGTCGGGGCCGACGCCAACGAAGTCGGTGTCACAGAAATCGCAGATCGCGTTGGCGCGATCGGCCTCGCGGCCCGTCCAGAGGTTGCAGCCGGAGAAGCGACAGAACACGGCCGCCCGGCCAGCGTTCGCGCCTTCACCCTGCAGCGTATAGAAGATCTCTTTGACGGTGTACATGCAAAAAAAGTTAGCTGTGGGCTCCGACGAATACCGAACGTTTCGCGATACCGCGGTGGAGGCGTCAGGCTGCAGGCGTCAGTCGCCAGTCAGCGTGCATAGAGCACAGGATCGCGCGCGCCGGCCTCGGCGAAGCCCTTGAGGCGCAGCTGACAGGCGTCGCAGTGGCCGCAGGCGGCGCCGCTCGGGTCTGGGTCGTAGCAGCTCTGCGTCATCGCGTAGTCGACGCCGAGCTCGAGCCCGAGGCGAATGATCTGCGCCTTGGTCAGATCGATGAGCGGCGTTCGAATGTGAACCGTATTCGTTCCCTCGACGCCGCCGCGCGTCGCGAGATTCGCCATGCGCTCGTACGCGGCGATGTACTCGGGACGGCAGTCGGGATAGCCCGAGTAGTCGAGCGCGTTCACGCCGATGAAGATGTCGCCCGCGCCGAGCACCTCGGCCCACGCGAGCGCGAACGACAGGAAGATCGTGTTGCGCGCGGGGACATACGTGATGGGAATGCCGTCGTCGATCGCGGCCAGATCGCGATCCTTGGGAACGGCGGCGTCACTCGTGAGCGCGGACCCGCCGAACGTGCGCAGATCGATGTCGACGATGACATGATCGTGCACGCCGATAGGCGGCGGCGACGCGCCGGGCGGCGTCGATCTCGGTCGCGTGCCGCTGGCCGTAGCGAAACGTCATGGCGTGCACGGTGAATCCTCCGTGCACGGCGTGCGCGAGCAGCGTCGTCGAGTCGAGACCGCCGCTCAGCAGCAGCACCGCGTCAGACATCAGTCCTCGAGCGCGGCGGCGAAGTCCTCGATGAGATCATCGACATGCTCGAAGCCGACCGACACCCGCAGCAAGTTTTCCGGCGCGCGCGTGCCCGGGCCTTCGACGGACGCGCGATGCTCGATGAGACTCTCGGTGCCGCCGAGGCTCGTCGCCTGGGTGAACAGGCGAGCCGGCTGGCGATGGCGATGGACGCCTCGCGGTTCGCTCCGGCCTGCACCGACAGCATGCCGCCGAAGCCGGCCATCTGGCGCTTCGCGATCGCGTGCGCCGGGTGCGAGGTCAGGCCGGGATAGTGGACCGCTTCGACTTTCGGATGCTTCGCGAGGAATTCGGCGAGCGCGCCGGCCGTCGCGGTCTGTGCGCGCACGCGCAGCGGCATCGTACGAATGCCGCGCATCGTCAGCCAGCATTCGAACGGCGATGGCACGGCGCCGCCGGTCATCTGAAGCGCCGTCATCCGCTGAGAGAGATCGCCGTTCTCGCGGAGGATGAGCGCGCCGCCGAGCACGTCGCTGTGTCCGCCGAGGTATTTCGTGGTCGAGTGCATCGAGACGTCGGCGCCGAGGTCGAGCGGGCGCTGCAGCACCGGCGTTCCCCACGTGTTGTCGACGGCGCACACGGCGCCGCCGCCGTGCGCGATCTTGGCGACCGCGGCGATGTCGACGACGCGGAGCAGCGGATTCGACGGCGTCTCGATCCACACGAGCTTCGTGTTCGGCCGCATCGCGTTGCGCGACGGCGGTCAGGTCCGTCATGTCGACGGACGACAGCTCGAGGCCCCACGGGCCGAAGACGTCGCGCGCGAGCTTGATCGTGCCGAAGTAGGCGTCGTCGGGAAGGATGACGTGCGCGCCCGGTCCGATCGCTTGAATGAGCGTCATCGTCGCGGCGGAGCCCGACGAGAACGCCGCCGCGGCGGCGCCGCCCTCCAACTCGGCGAGGCACCGCTCGAGCGCGGCGCGATTCGGGTTCGCGTAGCGCGAATAGAGATAGCCCGCGCGATAGCTGCCGTCGGCTTCGCGCGCGAACGTCGTCGAGAGATGGATGGCCGGCGTCACCGCCGCGGTGGCGGAGTCGATGTCGTGCCCCGCGTGAACGGCGAGGGTCTCGAAATGCATGGGAAGAGGAAAGCGGAAAGAGGGAGGCGGTTTGGGGGCCGGGGCTGGAGCGTAAAGTGGGTACGTCTTCGCCGCGTGGCCAGTGAAGCCGATCAGAAAGAAAACAAACCCGCTTCGCGTGTTTTGAGTCCGCGATGGGCGGGGACTTTCAGGCCGGCAAAGCCGTCGCTAGGTCCGGAGTCCGCCAACCAACTCGCGCAGTTGCGTCGACCCCGCGAGCAGCACATTGCTCGCCGACGTCATCTGCTCGCACGCCGCGCTCTGCTCCTGCGTGGACGCGTTGACCTGCTCGGCGGCCGCGGCGTGGCCCTCGGCCGTCTTGGCGATCGACTCGAGGCTCGTCGCGGCGCTGATGACGGCGAACGAGTTCGCCTCGGCGGCGCCGGACACGCCGACCGCGGCGACGCGCGTGCGCTCGGCGGCGTCGGTGATCGCGCGAAGCGCGGTGTCGATGTCGCGCGAGACACGCTCGATCTCCGATACGCGGCCGGCGCTCGCCTCCATCGCGCGCGCGCTCGTCGTGACGCGCGCCGTGACGCGACCGGTCATCTGCACGATGTCGTCGGCGGCCTGCTGCGACTGCTCGGCGAGCTTGCGCACTTCGTCGGCGACGACCGCGAAGCCGCGGCCGGCTTCGCCGGCGCGCGCGGCTTCGATCGCGGCGTTCAGCGCGAGCAGGTTCGTCTGGTCGGCGATCTGTCCGACCGACGCGACGAAGCGATTGATGTCGGCCACCGTCGCGTTGAGCGCGCGAATCTCGCCGGCGGCGTGATCGACGCTCGTCTTGACGTCGACGAGAATGCCGAGCGCGCGGTCGATCTCCACGCGCTTGCTCTGCGCGGCGCCCTCGATGCTGCGCGCGAGATCGGTGACCTCCGTCGAGCGTTGCTTCACGCCGTCGGCCGCTTCGCGAATCGCCTGCAGCGTCTCGTCCACCGTGCGAAGCTGCTGCACCTGTGCATCCGCGCCGTGCGACACCTCGGTCATCGCGTTCGCCATCTGGCCGGCGGACAGCGAGATCTGTTCGCTCACCGACGCGAGATCGTGCGCCGAGCTGGACACTTCCTCGGCCGTGCGGGCGGCGACGGACACGACGCGCGAGAGCGACTCGCCGGTCTGGTTCATCGCCGCGGCGAGAATGCTGAACTCGCCGGGCATCTTGCCGTCGGCGCGGCTCGAGAGGTCGCCGTCGCGCAAGCGGCGCGCGTGGCGGACGAGCCGCTCGAGCGGCTCGCCGATCCGGCGCACCGTGTACATCACGACCATGATGCCGATGATCACGGCCATGACGATGAGCGAGATGAGCAGCGTCGCGCGGCGGCCGCTTTCGGCGGCGAGCGCGAGGCGAGCGCTCATCACCTTCTGCGCCTTCACGCCGCCGAGGCGCTCGATGTTGTTGAGCAAATCGTCAATCGAGCCGTGCGCCTGGTTGGCGACGCGCTGCGCTTCGTCCTTGCGTCCGAGGTCGCTGAGCCGATGGGCCAGCGCGTACGAGACTTCCATCGCCGACAGCTTGTTGTCGATCGAGGCGACGATCGCGACCTCGAGGGCGGTCTGCCCGGGCCGGTCGTTCATCTGGCGTTGGATGTCGTGCGCCGCCCAGCCGTATTTCCGAAACGCCGCCTGCGCCGTCGTGTCGCGCGTCTCGAGGTAGCGCGCGCCAGCTTCGATGGTCTTCGCGACATTCGCCGACAGCAGGCCGGCGAGCTGCGATTCCGTCTGCACTTCCTCGAGCGACGACGTGATCGTGTCGGTCAGGCCGCTGAACGAGCTTTTCACCATCGCGCCGGCGAGCACGAGGAGCGTGACGAGCACGCCAAACCCCAGCCAGAGGCGCCCGCGAATGGTGGACAGCTTCGCGCGATCGATCGGGCTCATTGACCGGGCTCCACCTGGAGCACGTTGCGATGCACGCGGGTCATGACGAATCCCTTGTCGACGGGATCGCCGTCGTTGCGGAAGCGAATCCTTCCGGTGACGCCGCGATATGCGTCGGCACTCGTGAGGTCCGCGAGGTAATCGCGAATCTTCTTGCGGTCGGCACCGACCTTTTCGATCGCGGTGGCGAGCAGCTTCGTCGCATCGTACGCGAGCGCCGCGTTGCCGTCGGGCACGGCGCTGTACTTCTTCTCGTATGCGCGGACGAACGCCTGGACTTCGGGCCGCGCGTCCTGCGCGCTGAACGGCGCCCCTACGTAGATGCCTTCCGCGAGGTCGCTCGGCGCGAGCGTTTGCCATCCGTCGCCGCCAACGAGGTCGGCGGCGAGCTGCTGGCGTCGCGCTTCCTTCAGGAAGGCGAGCCCGGACGCGTCGGTGCCCGCGACGAACACGACGTCGGGATGCGTCGTCTTGTACCAGCTCACGAATGGCTCGAAGCTCTGCTCCGCGCCCTCACCGATCGGATCGATGCTGATGATCTGGCCGTGGAAGCTGCGCCGGAAGTTGTCGGCGAGGCCGCGGCCATAGGGGTTGTTCTCGTAGAGGACCGCGGCGCGCGTGCGTCCGAGCTGGTCGGCGAACTGCGCGATCGTCAGCCCGTTCACCGAGTCGCTCGAGATGACGCGAAACGTCCACGGCGAGATGCCGGTGAGCGCGGGGGACGTGGCGGTGGTCGCGACGGCGGCGAGATGGTCGTCGTACACGTGCGCCGCCGAGACCATCGCGCTGGAATTGACGTGACCGACGACCGCCACGACCTGCGCGGAGTCGACGAACTCCTGCGCGACCTTGCTGGCTCTCACGCCGTTGCCGGAGTCATTGGCGAAGATGATCTGCAGATGCCGGTGGTTCGCCCAGCCCGGGCTGGCGTTGATCTGCTCGACGGCGAGCTCGATGCCGTTGCGGTTCGCTCGGCCGTAGGCGGCGTTCCACGGCCCCGCCGCGCCCAGCGTCACGGTTCCGGAGTTGGCGCCCGCGCATGCGGTGAGCCCGAGCAGAAGGAGCGATTTGGAAGGCAAAGCCATCGGTCTGCGGGTGCGTCGAAGGTCGGCTGAGCGGCGTCGCTCCGGCAGGAACAGGACGATACACGCGAGGACCGTGTAACCCATCTATGGATTGTGGACGCTGCCGGGGCGGTCCCACCGAACCCTGAATCAGCTCGTGCCACGTTGGCACGATGTGTTGCACCGCGGCGTTTCGAATTCAATCCCACGCCGAGCGGCCGATACTGGGAGACGCAGCGTGTGCCCGTCGCGGACGTCCGCGGCGGGCCAGCGGCCCCACCCACCGGCCGACGGAGGCTAGGAATGCGCACTTCTCTCAGGATCGGGCTGATCGCGCTCGCGGCCGCGCTCGCGGCGTGCGGCGAAAACGCCAGCGCGCCGGCATCGCAGGCGCCGGACGAGTCGACGACGTTCGAGTACGGTGGCGGGGCCAGCGCCGACTTGAGCGCGAACGACACGCTCACGTTCAGCATCACGATCGATCCCTCGCGGCAGACGTACTACGATCTCGGCTCCGGGAACTCGATCATGTTTCCCGCGGGCTCGTTGTGCGATCCCAAGAAGTCGAGTTATGGCGAGGGGGAATGGGACAAGCCGTGCACGCGGGCGACGTCGCCGGTCACCGTGGCCGTGGCGGCGTGGCTGGACCGGCAAGGCCATCCGCGCGTCGATTTCAACCCCAACGTGCGCTTCGCCCCGAGCTGGGATCCCCGGCAGTGGGTCAAGATCACGTTCTCGGATCTGCAAGCCTCGTTGGATCTCTCGTTCAACATTCTGTATTGTCCGCAGGCGAGCTCGCACTGCCGAAACGAAGCGAAGAGCGACTTCACGCTCATCACGTACCGCGACCCGATCACGCACAAGCTGACCCGCCGCATCAAGCACTTCAGCGGGTACAACGTGGCGGCCGGTGAGGGCGGCGACGACAATCGCGATTCCTACTGGTCGAGCCTGACGATCGACACGCCGTTCCACACCGTCGCCGACCGCGCGAAGGGCGATTCGTCGCACACGATCATGGTGCGTCCGACGCAGCACCTGTCCGGCTACATCCTGGCATCCGGCTGACCGCTGACGCGCTGGCCGATGCCACCCTCGCGCGCAGCCGAGTGAGCACCGCTCGGTTGCGCGCGAACCACATCGGGAGAGACCCAGGAGCGCCGAGCGCTTCGCTTCGTGTCTCGGTTCGTTTCACGCAGCAACGATTCGTTCCATTCTCGCGACGCGGATTCATCCCCCGTCCCGACTGCCGATACTCAGAGACGCAGCGTGTACCCATCGCCGATCTACGGCCACGCCTGCCGGAAACAAAATCAACTGCCGATGGAGGCTGTGATGAGCAAGGTTCGAATGGCCGTGGTACTCGGTACGGCCGCGATGCTGGCGGCGTGCAGCGAGAACTCGGTCGCTCCACGCGAAGCCGCATCCGCCCCGACGAGTATCAGCGGCGGCGGTGCGACGGCGGCGCTGACGTCGAGCGACACGATTCGCTTCAGCATCACGATCGAGCCGTGGCACCAGACGTCGTACTATCTCGGCTCGGGCAACTCGCTGATCTTCCCGGCGCACTCGCTGTGCGATGTCGACCACTCGAGCTACGGCGTCGGCGAGTGGGACAAGCCCTGCGTTCCGGAGACGTCCTCCACCACGGTGAACGTCAAGGCATGGCTCGACAGCCACGGCCACGCCCGGGTCGACTTCGACCGACATCTCCGGTTCGTGCCGTCGAACAATCCGGCGCAGTGGGTGGTGCTCAGCTTCGCCGACTTCCAGGCGTCGCTCGATCCGTTCTTCAACATTCTGTATTGCCCGACGGCCACGAGCGCGTGCGTCGACGAGTCGTTCACGGATCCGTCGCTGCTCACGGTGCGCAACCCGATCACCGGCAAGGTGACGCGCCGCATCAAGCACTTCAGCGGGTACAACGTCGCGGCCGGCGACGACGATGCGGGCGACGGCGGCATCACGGCGTCGTACGATTTCGGCGTGTTCGGACACAGCCTGTCGGTCTCCACGGACGACCTGTCGCTCGACGATCTGGACTCGGTGGCTCGTGCGCATCCTTCTCTTTCGCCCAACGAGGTCGAGACGATGTTGACCAACATCCGCTTCGTTCGCCGGTTTTCCGGCTATATCCTGGCGTCCGGCTGATTCCGGCCGATACTGACTGAGGAGGCGTGTCCCCCACGCCTCCTCAGTTTCGTTTTTACCATCCTCGCGGCCCCGAGTGACGACGATGCTCTCGGTCGAAGAGCTGATTCAACAGGCGCAGATCGCCGAACGCGAAGGTCGGCGAGACGACGCACGCTCGTTGTACGAGCGGGCGTTGTACTCGCTGAAGCGCGCGCAGGACGGCCGGATCGCGTCCTCGCTGCTGCGTTGGGTGGCGCGCACCTATCAGGCCGACGACCCCGACGCCGCGCTCGACTGCCTCGAGGCGGCGATCGCGGTGGCGCAGCTCGCCAGCGACGCCGCGGCAATCGGCCACGCGATCAACGTTCGCGGCAACGTCCATCAGCAGCAGGGCAACCTCGATCAGGCCGAAGGGCTGTACCTCGAGGCGCGGTCGCACGCGATCGACGCGAGCGAAACGCGACTTGCCGCGATGACCGCGCAGAACCTCGGCGTCATCTCGATGGTCCGCGGCGACCACGAGAAGACGCTGCGCTACTATCGAACGAGCCTCGCCGAGTTCCGCACGCTCGGCGCGCCGAAAGAGGTGCTGCTCTCGCTCAACAACATGGGCATGCTGTGCACGGACCTCGAGCGATGGGACGACGCGACCCGCGCGTTCGACGAGGCGGTCCAGATCGCCGACGCGCTCGGCGACATCCCGTCGCGCGTGCTGCTCGAAGTCAATCGCGCCGAGCTCGAGATCGTGCGCGGCGACTTCATCGTCGGCGCGCGCCGCGTGCGAGCTCGCCCGGTCGCTCTCGTCGCACACCCAGGACGGATTCGCCGCCGGCGAGATCGAGAAGCACCTCGGCACCGTGGCGCGCGAGATGGGCGAGCTGTCGGCGGCCGAAGAGCACCTCGAGCGCGCGCAGAAGATCGCCGTCGAGCGACGCGACCTGCTGCTCTCCGCCGAGACGGCGCGCGAGCACGCGGAGCTGTGCCGCAAGCAGGGGCGGCATCGCGATGCGCTGATGCACCTGAATCGCGGCCATCGCATCTTCTCGCAGCTCAACGCGAAGCGCGACCTGGCCGACATCGATCAAGCGCAACGCGCGCCTCGAGCGCCACTTCATCGACGCCGTGCGGCACTGGGCGGGTTCGATCGAATCGAAGGACCGGTACACGCAGGGCCACTGCGAGCGCGTGGCGGATCTCGCGTGCGCGCTCGCGATGCGAGCCGGCACTGGAGCCGCGCGAGCTGTTCTGGTTCCGCATCGGCGCGATCGTGCACGACGTCGGCAAGCTGATCATTCCGTCGGAGATCCTGAACAAGCCGGGCAAGCTCGCGCCCGACGAGTGGGAGCTGATCAAGCGTCATCCGGTGGCCGGCGTCGAGATGCTCGCGGACATGGACTTCCCGGGCGACGTCATCCCGATGGTGCGCTCGCACCACGAGCGCTGGGACGGTCGCGGATATCCGGACGGACTCGCGGGCGAGCACATTCCGCGCAGCGCGCGAATTCTCTGCATCGCGGACGTCTACGACGCGTTGATGTCGAAGCGCAGCTACAAGGGCGCGCTTTCGCACGAGGCTGCGCTGGAGATCATGCGGGCCGACGTCACGCGTCAATTCGATCCGGAGCTGTTCGAGCACTTCGAGGCGCTCACGCGAACGCGTCCGCAAACGGTGCGTCAGCGCGCCGTCGTCGAGCCGCAGGCGGCCGACCGCCCCGCGGTGCGCGACTTCACGATCAACGGCCCGTCGGACGACCTCACCGGTCTGCTCATGCGCCGGCCGTTCGTCGACCTGGCGAACAAGATTCTCGCCGAGCGCGGTCCCTTCGCGACGGTGTCGCTGCTCGTGATCGACGTCGACGAGTTCAAGCACGTCAACGATTCGCACGGCCACCTGCAGGGCGACGCGGTGCTCCGCGTCGTCGCCGGTACGCTGCGCGAGCTCGCGGCGTCCACCGGCATCATCGGCCGCTACGCCGGCGACGAGTTCGTCATTCTGCTGCCGCACACGCCCGCCGACGAAGCCGCCGAGCTGGCCGAGCGCATTCGCGGCACCGTCCGGCGCGCGTCGGTCCCGCTGCGCGAGCGCTCGGGATCCATCTCCGTCACGCTGTCGATCGGTGTCGTCGGCGCCCGGCCGGAGCACACCGATTTCGACGCGCTGTTCGAGGCCGCGGACAGGGCGCTCTACGAGGCGAAGCGCCGCGGGCGCGATACGGTCGTGTCCGCGTCGGAGGGCGAGGAGCCCAGCCGCGAGCCCTCGCTCAATCTCAAACAGTTCGTCGGGCGCGAGGAAGAGATGCACCGTCTCGTCCGGCTGCTCGAAGCGACGATGGAGAGCGGACCGCGGCTCGCGTCGGTCATCGGCGAGGCAGGCGTCGGCAAATCCACGCTCGTGCGTCGGTTGGCGAGCGAAGTCCGGCTCCGCGCCGGCTCGCTCGTCGGCGGCCGATGCGTGGAGGCCGACGCCAAACCGCCGTACGCGCCGTGGGCGGAAGTGATCGCGGCGATTCACCAGCTCGGCGTCGTGGCACGACACGATTGGCGCGAGTTGCCGCGCCTCGTGCCCGCGCTCGGCGCCTCGGCGCACGAGCCCAGCGGCAACAAGTACACGCTGTTCGACGAGATCGTGAGCTATCTCAGGCTCGCGGCGGGCGCGCGACCGGTCGTCATCGTTCTCGACGACATGCAGTGGTCGGATTCAGCGACCTGGGACGTCCTCGAGCACGTCATGACTCAGCTCGAGCACGAACGCGTGATGATCTGCCTGACGCTTCGCTCGGAAGACTCGCGCGGCGAGGCCACCGAGCGGCGCAACCGCTTGCTCCGCGACGAGCGGTTCCACGAGATCGCGCTGTCGCGCCTCAGCGAGCAGGAGATCCAGCAGTGGCTCGCCGGCGTGTTCGGCGCCGACGCGAGCCGTGACCTGCTCGCCTACTGCCAGCGGTACTCCGAGGGCAATCCGCTGCTCGCGACGCAGCTCGTGCGCATGCTGCTCGACGACGGCGCCGTTCGGTACGAGCACGGGCGCTGGGTGCTGCGTGCTGAGCGCGACGGCGAGCTGCCCGCCGCGCTCACGGGCCTCATGGACCGACGCCTCGAGCGCCTCTCGGCCAACACGCGCCGCATCCTCAACACGGCCTCGGTCATCGGCCGCACGTTCGACATCGATCTCGCGATCGCTGCCGGCGCCGGCCCCGAGGACGAAGTGCTCGATGCGCTCGACGAAGGCATGGCGCATGCGGTGCTCGAGCCGTCCCAAGACATCGCTGGCAGTCAGTTCTCGTTCACGCACGGTCTCCTCGTCGATGCGGTGCGCCGCACGATCAATCCGCGCCGTCTGTCGCGCATCCACGAACGCGTCGCCGTGGCGATGGAGGAGCGTACGCCCGACAACGCGGCGGAGATCGCCATCCACTACGATCGCGCGGGCATCCCGCACAAGGCGTTTCGCCACGCCATGGCGGCCGGTGGCGCGGCGCTCGCCATGTATGCGCACGCCGAAGCGCGTCGCTTCTTCGAGATCGCCGAGCGCGCCGCGAGCGACCCCGTGGAACGCGCCCACGCGCTGCACCGGCTCGCCGAGGTCGCCGAAACGGAAGGCCGCTACGCGCTCACCGAGGAGCTGTGCGATCGCGCGCTCGCCGGTCTCGCCGGCCGGTCCGACGACAACGCGATTCTCGGCCTTCGCCGAATGCGCGAGCGGACGCGCGCACTGCAGGGACAGCCGGCCAGCGAGACGATCGCCGCGTGCCGTGAGCTCCTCAGCACGGCGCGGTCGCTCGAGGATCGTTCGGAAGAGGCCGCGCTGCTCAACATGATCTCGCAGTATCAGGGCCGGCTGGGCGAGTGGCAGGAGGCCGAGGTCGTCGCGCGCGAAGCAGTCGCCGCGGCGGAGCAGGCGAACGACGCGAGACTCCTCGCGGAGGCGCTCACGCGGCTCGGCACATCGATGATGGATCGGCGGTCCGACGAAGCCGCCGTCTTCTATCAGCGCGCGCTGGCCGGCTTCCGCTCGGTGAACGATCGATGCGGCGAAGCGCGTTGCCACATCAACATCGGCATCATTCACCAGCGATCGGGCGAAGTGTCGGCGGCCGAAGCGGCGTACGATCGCGCCCTCGAGGCGGCGAACAGCGCGCACGCGGTCGACCTTGCCGGTCTCGCGTCGCTCAACCTGGGCGTTCTCTACATGCGCCGCGGCCAGCTCGATCTGGCCGGCGAGCGATTCGAGGACGCCTTGGCTCGCTTCACGGAATCGTCGAACGAGTCGCACCGCCTCGCCACGCTGTACAACATGGCGCACCTCGCGCGCGAGAGCGAAGACTGGGCGACCGCGTCGACACTCTACGATCAGGTGTTCGGAGTCGCGGCGCGCATCGGCCAGCCGGACGTCGAGCTCGGAGCTCGCGCCGGTCAGGCGCTTGCGGCGCTCGCCGTCGGCGCTCGATCGGTCGCCGAGGACGCGATGCGATGGATTCGAACGAACGTCGAGCCGCGGCCCGAGTGGTGGTTCCAGGGGCGCGATCTCGTCGACGCACTCAGGATTCGGCTCGCCGCGGAGCGCGGCGACGACGCGCATGCGCTGCGTTTACTCCACGAAGCCGTGGCGATCGCAGGTCAGTACGATCCGTACGTAGCCGCCTATCTGGTCGCCGAGTGCGCTCCGTCCCTGCGTCGCTCGACGGAGGCGCTGCTGGTGCTGATCGACCAGATCAGCCCAGAGGCGGAGGCGCTCGGCTTCGCCGGCGTCGCGGAACGTTTGTCGGTGCTTCGAATCGCCCTTGCCGGGTCCTCGCAGGCGGCCTGACCGCCGGAGTGAGCGACCTCACATACGGAAACATCTTAACGATGCCGATACTCAAGGTGTCTGCCCGGTGCAGTTGGAAGACTGCGTTTGAAGAGGAGCTTTCCAACCGAGTTCTGCCATGACAGCGCCATCCCTTCGACCAAATCCCGCCGCGCGTGAAGGCACCGACGAGTTTTCTGCCGTCGTTGCCGACAGCGCGGGCATGCGACACGCGCTGCACATGGCGCGTCGCGTCGCGACCACGCCGCTCCGGACCTTGCTGCTGACAGGCGAGGCCGGAACGGGCAAGGAGCTCGTGGCGCGATGCATTCACAACGCCGGGCACCACGCGAACGCGCCGTTCGTCTCCATCAACTGCGCGTCGATTCCGGCACCGTTGCTCGAGGTGGAGCTGTTCGGCATCACGCCGGCGCGCGGGGACACCAACCGAAAGCTCGGCGTGCTCGAGCTGACCGGCCGCGGCACCGTGTTTCTCGACGAGGTCGGCGATCTGCCGATTCCGCTGCAGGACCGACTGCTTCGCACGCTCGAGGAGTACAGCATTCCGCGGTTCGGCGTCGGCAATGAATCGCCGGTGCACTGCCGCGTGATCGCGGCCAGCAAGACGCGCCTCGAGGACTACCTCGCGGCGGGTCTTTTCCGCGAAGATCTCCTCGCCAAGCTGTCCGTGCTGCGCATCGAGCTTCCGCCGCTACGCGAGCGCGAGGACGACGTTCGTCTCATCGCCGACTACCTGCTCGCCGAAGCGTCGCGCCAGCACGGCGCGCCGCGACGCCAGCTGGGGCTCGACGCCGTCGCGGTGCTTCGCGCACATCGGTGGCCGGGCAACATCCGCGAGCTCAAGCACGTCATCGAGCGCGCGATCGTGGTGGCCGACGGCCCGCTCGTCGGCGCCGAGCATCTCGTCATCAACCAGCGGCGCACGGGCTCCGGCGCGATCCGCGGCGCGGCGACGTTCGGCGAGATCCGTATTCCGGCCGACGGCAAGCGGCTCCGCGACATCGAGCGCGAGGCGCTCGAGCTCACGCTGCAGCTCACGGACTTCAATCAGAGCGCGGCGGCTCGCATTCTCTGCATCTCGCGACCCACATTGGCGCGGAAGCTTCGGGCATATGGGCTCGCCCGAGACAATGGTGGGCATTAGGCTCTACTAATACCGATCGCTGCCGGGCGGGCATTCAAGTCGTCAGGCATCAGTCGTTGGGCGTCAGTGAAAGGCCGGCGCTTCGAGCCGGCCTTTTCCTTGCTCCGACGGATTCGGCTGCCGACCGACGCCTGAGGACTCGACTGTCGTTTTCCGGAACGATCGTGATCAGTCCAGAGGCGCCGGCTGTTGCTGCGACAAACAGTGCAGCGTTCCGAGTCCCCAGACGAGATCGACCGCATGAATGCCGACCACTTCGCGCTCCGGGAAGAGCTCGGCGAGCGTCGTGAGGGCGATGCGGTCGTTGCGGTCGTTGAACGTCGGCACGATGACGACGCCGTTCGCGACGTAGAAGTTCGCATAGCTCGCCGGTAGCCGCTCGCCGTTCATCTCCACGGCCCGCGGGTAGGGAAGCTGCACGATGCGGAACGAGCCACGATCGTCGCCCGCGAGCGCCAGCCGGCGCTCGTTGTCCGCCGATCGCCGATGATTCTCGTCGTCGGCCGGATCCTCCTCGTACGCGAGCACGATCTCGTCCGGCGACACGAAGCGCGCGATGTCGTCGACGTGGCCGTGCGTGTCGTCGCCGACGCACCCCTCGCCGAGCCAGATCGTGCGTCGAATGCCGAGTGCGTCCGCGAACACCGCCTCGTAGCCTTCGCGCGTGAGCCCCGGATTCCGGCACTGCACGGGCGACAGAAGACACTCCTCCGTCACGAGCAGCGTGCCGTGGCCGTTCGTGTCGATCGCGCCTCCCTCGAGGACGACGCGTTCGCCCGTGTCGGGCCGGCGCGGCTCGAGACGAGGCAGGCCGGTGATTTGCTCGACGGCTTCTCCGACGCGCGCATCCTGCTCGAAGTTCGGATACTTGGCCCACGCGTTGAAGCGCCAGTTCACGAGCGCGACTTTGCCGTCGTCGCCGATCACCCCGGTGGGCGCCGAGTCGCGCAGCCACACGCGGTCGTTCGGCACGACGTGCAGGCGATAGTTCCCGCGGACGCCGTGCGCCGCGAGCACGCGCTCGGCGTTCGCCTTCACGTCCTCGTCGTGGCAGAGAATCTCGACGCGTTCGTGGCGATGCAGTACGCGGACGATCTCGGCGTAGACCCACGGGATCGGCTCGAGCTTGCCCGGCCAATCCGGCTCGTGGTGCGGCCACGCGATCCACGTCGCGGCGTGCGGCTCGAACTCGGCTGGGAAGCGAGTCACTCGCCGAGGTAGCGCGACAGGATGGGCGCGTACGCGTCGATGCGGCGATCGCGGAGAAACGGCCAGTTGCGGCGCGTGTCCTCGATCAACTTCGGATCGCACGTCGCGACGAGGATCTCCGGCGCAGTGCCGGCCTGCGCAAGGACGCGGCCGAACGGATCGGCGATGAACGAGTTGCCGAAGAACTCGAGGCCGTTCGTGCCCGGCTCGTCCTCGTGGCCGACGCGGTTCGGCGAGGCGACGAACACGCCGTTCGCGATGGCGTGCGCGCGCTGCATCGTACGCCAGGCTTCGACCTGCGCCGTGCCAAACTCCGCTTTCTCGGACGGATGCCAGCCGATCGCCGTCGGATAGAAGAGAATGTCCGCGCCGAGGAGCGACGTGATGCGCGCCGCCTCCGGGTACCACTGGTCCCAGCAGATCAACACACCGATGTTCGCGAAGCGCGTCTTCCACACGCGGAAGCCGGTCGCCTGCTTCGCGACGGCATTCGCTCGCTCATCGGCGGCGGCGTCGCCCGGGGTGAAGTAATACTTCTCGTTGAAGAGCGGATCGTCCGGGATGTGCATCTTGCGATAGACGCCGAGCAGCGAGCCGTCGGCGTCGATGATCGCGGCCGAGTTGCGATATACGCCCGCGCCCTGGCGCTCGAAGATCGGCACGATGAGCACGACGCCGAGCTCCTTCGCCAACCGCTGCATTCGGTCGGTGGTCGGCCCGGGAATCGGCTCCGCGAGATCGAAGCGCTCGGTCTTCTGCGATTTGCAGAAGTACGGCGCGTTGAAGAGCTCCTTGAGGCAGACGATCTGCGCGCCGCGCTTCGCCGCTTCTCGCACGCGCGTCTCGGCGGCCGCGACGGTGGCCGCGGTGTCGTTCGACGCCGAGTCCTGAATGATTCCGACGGTGAAGGGAGCGGGGTGCATGGGGGAAACATAAGGCGAGCGGCGAGCGGCGAGCGGCGAACGGCGAACGGCCGAGCGCTAGAGCGCGATCACGACGTCGTTGACGTTGGTGCCCGTGTCGCGTCGCGGGATGAGCGCGCCGGCAGCGCGCAGCGCCGAGTTCGACTCGTGCGACGTGAGTGCTTGTTCCGGATCGCGCCCGCTCGATGCAATCGCGGTCCATGTCGACGAGTCGACGATCGCACCGGCCGCTTCGGTCGCGCCGTCGCGGCCGTCGGTGCCGGCCGCGAGAATCGCGATGCCGGACGCGGCGGCGCCGGCGTCGTGGAGCACGTGCGCGGCCGCGAGCGCGAGCTCCTGACAGCGGCCGCCGCCGCCGGCGTGCTCGCCCGACGGGGCCAGTGTCACCGTCGTCTCACCGCCCCAGATGAAGCACCGCTTTTCGCGGTCGCGCGTCTCGAGCACGTGGTGCGCGATCGCGTCGCCGGCGCGCGCGGCGTCACCGGCGAGGCGCGGCTCGAGGATGTCGGCGGTGTAGCCCTTCTCGCGCGCGAGCGCGGCCGCGCCTTCGATCGCCATTCGATTGCTGCCGATCACGCGCGCGGTCACGTGCGCGAAGGCTGGGTGCGACGACTTCGGCGTATCCGGAGTGGCGCTGCGGGTCACCGCGGTGAGATAGTCGCGCAGCGACTCCGGCACTCGGCCGAGGAGACTCGCCGTTTCGAGAATTCCGACGACGTCCTGCGCCGTCGTGGGATCCGCAACGCAGGGACCCGAGCCGATCACGGCGAGGTCGTCGTTGGCGACGTCGGACATCGCGAGGCAATACGTGGCCGCCGGTGCGAGCGCGAGGGCCAGTCGCCCCGCTCCCCACCGCGAGAAGCGTTTGCGGACCGCGTTCACGGCGGCGATGTCGAGCCCTGATCCGAGCAACAGCTCGAACAGTGTGATCAGATCGCCTTCGTCCATCCCTTTGAGCGGCGCGGCGATCATGCTCGACGCGCCGCCCGACATCAATACGATCGCCACGTCATTGCCGCGCCGTCCCGCGCTCACTTCGGCGATCTTGGCGGCGGCGGCGAACGAGTGACGTCCCGGAACCGGATGATCGCCGCGCATCGCGACCAGCGTCGGGTATGGCGATGGCGAATCGTCCGGCGTGACGACGACGCCGCCCACGATCGCGTGCAGCGATCGCAGGAGCGATGAGACGGCGGCGGCGGCCATCGGCGCCGCGGCTTTGCCGAACGCGAAGACCCAAACGCGCGACGCGCGATTGATCGACAGAGCATCAATCGCGCGCGACGTCACCGCATCCGGAGACGCCGCGTTCACGGCGGCGTCGTACAATTCCATCAACAGCTTCCGGTCCGCGTCGACCGATTCCGCAGATGTGCCGGGGCTAATGCGATCCTCCAGTCGGTGGCGGCAGTGTCGCCGCCACGGCTTTGCCGAGCTCCGCGTAGGCGTCCGTCGACAGCACGTTGAACTTCATGATGCGCGCGGCGATGCGCCCGTCCGGCGCGACGACGAACACGTTGCGCGTGTCGAACTTGCCGTCCGCCGAGCCATAGAGCTTGGCGACGGTTTGGTCCGGGTCACTCGCGAACAGATTCGGGAAGCCCGACTCGCGCGCCCAGTTGTTGAGCGTGGTGTCGGCGTCGACGCTGATGCCCAGCACGACGACCTTGTGTCCCTTGTTGAAGAGCGTGGCGTACTGATCACGGTACGCCTCCATTTGAATCGTTCAGCCTTTGGTCCGTGCCTTGGGGAAGAAGGCCAGGACGACCGTTTGGCCCCGAAGCTCCGAGAGCTTCACAGGCTTTTGGAGGAGTCCGTAACGGGTGGCTCCCGGAAGCGTGAAATCGGGCGCCATCGCGCCCACCTCTGGCGCGAACGCCGCCGAGCCAGGTTGGGGCGTCTGCGGCTGCTGGGCGGCCGCCACGGCCGTTGTAGCCGCAACCAGGGCCGCCGCAAGCCCAGCCGTCCGCGGCCTTAAAAGCGATGACATCGAGTTCCCTCGACAAAAGAATTGTTGGGAAAATGGGCTACACGGGACCGCGAAGCAATGTCATGTGACGCGTCTCACATAGCGACCAACCGAGGGGACACCGGGTGTCACATAAATAGACGACATCGGTACCCAACCTTGCCAATTCAGACTTAAGTGTCGGAATGGCACCTGCCATTCAGTTCGTCGACCATTGCGGGAACCCCTCATGCTGGAGAGACGTGCGATGCGAAAACTGACCTGGCTGATGCTCGCCCCCGTGGCGGTGGTAGCCGTCGCGTGCGGGCGGAACGCCGCACCGAAGCTCGACGACGCGCTCAAGAGCGACCTCGCGCTGGCTTCACAGATGCAGCCGACGAACCCGATCTCGCCAACGGAGGCTGGGTACGCGCCGCAACAGCAGCAGTATGCCGCGCGTGCGACGCCGGCCGCCGCGCGCCGCACGTCCGCGCCGGCGCGTCGCACGTCCTCTTCGAGCCGGTCGAGCGGCGCGTCGCGCTCGAGCGGCAATGGCGGCTACTACCCGGCGGCGCCAGCGCCGGAGACCGTGGAGAAGCACACCGGGCGTGATGCGGCGATCGGCGCCGCGGCCGGCGCCGTGCTGGGCGCAACGACCGCCCGCGACAAGGTCAAAGGTGGGCTGATCGGCGCGGCGGCCGGTGGCATCCTCGGCGCGGTGATCGGGAACAACGTGGACATTACCCGACGGCGCGGCTGGTAAACACTCCGTAAGCGCGCGCTCGAGTGAGCGCTCGCGCTTGCGTGAACCGAGGGGAAGATGAGAGACTCACTGCGTGGACGCGGACGTAAGTCCGGTCCACGCAGTATTGTTTTGCGCCGTTCGCCGCTCGCCGTTCCCTCTCTCGCCCTCTCTCGCCTTCATGTCAATCGACGAAGTGCTCGACAAGCTGGTCCGCGACGTCGAGGCGTCCGTCCACGCCTTCTATCGCGGCGACGTTCGCCAGAACACGCAACGCGTGAGGACTGACACGTTTCGCAACGCGGCGAGGCAGTCGCTCGCCACGCTGATCGCCGAGGGCGGCGGCACCACGACATCGGTCGCGACGCCGCCTTCGGGTGGCGGAGGTTTGACACAGGACGAGATTGCCGCCGCGACGCGATGCGTGATGGCCTGGCAGTCGATGGGCGCTCCGACCGCAATAAGCCTCGAGACCAGGTGCATCCCCGCAGCGCGTGAGATCGTGCCGACCTGGGCGGAGCGCGAGAAGGCGCGGCTCGCGCTCAAACGAGTCGCGAGTTGAGCGCGGTCATGATGTCATGACCGACGTCGCCCAGCCGACGACGACGTCGGCACCGTTGCCCGCGGCGGAGATTCCGCCCGCGGCGCGTCCGTCGTCGGGACGCCGCTACGACCGCCGGATCATCGACGGCCCGCTGCCGAGCGCCGTCTGGCGCATCGCGTGGCCGACGATGCTCGGCAACATCATCGGGGGCCTGCAGGGGATCGTCGATCACGTGATGGTCGGCCATTTCGTTGGATATCGAGGGAACGCCGCCATCGGGGTGAGCTGGCAGATGTTCCTCGTCGTGATCGTCTTCATCTCCTCGCTGTTCATCGGCATGAGCGTACTCGTGTCGCGCTTCGCGGGCGCGGGCGACGAAGAGAGCGTCGACCGGGCGGTCTATCAGGCCTTCCTCACGGCGATGGCGATGTCGCTCGGCATTCTCGCGCCGCTCGGGTACGTGCTGTCGCCGTGGCTGCTCGATCTCGTGAACGCGGCGCCGGCGGTGCAGGCGGAGGCGTTGCCGTTTCTGCGGACGATGTTCGTGTTCAGCAGCGGCATGTTGATGTTCTTCATGATCGGCGGCGCGCTCAGGTCCGCTGGTGACGCGCGCACGCCGATGATCCTCGGCGTCTCGATGACGCTGCTCAACATCGCGCTGAACGTCGTGCTCATCCGGGGGCTTGGACCGATTCCCGCGTACGGCACTGTCGGCGCGGCGATGGGAACGTCGATCGCCTCCGGCGTGGTCGGCGTGTATTGCCTATGGAAGCTCATCCGCGGCGGATGGGTCGTGCGCTTTCCGCGCGGCAAAGCACTCGCGCCAGACTGGACGATCATCAAATCGCTCTTTCGCTTCGGATTGCCGAGCGGATTTCAGGGCGTCGCGATGAACGTCGGCGGCGTGTTGCTGCTCGGCTTCATCGGCTCGGTGACGAACGGTGCCGCGGCGCAGGCGGCGTTCGCGATCTGCTACTCACAGTTGTTCTCGCTCGTCACGTGGACGTCGCAGGGGCTGCTGGGCGCGAGCGCGGCGGTGGCGGGACAGAATCTCGGCGCGGGGAAGCCCGACCGCTCGGAGCACGCGATTCACGTCGCGGCGCGGATCGGCCTGGTGGTGGCCGCCACCCTCGGTGTGTTGTTCATGTTCCTTCCGCGACAGTTGCTCGCCGTCTTCGGCATGAGCGATCCGACGGTCGTCGAGATGGGCGTGCAGCTGCTTCGCGTGTTGAGCGTGTCGGGGCTCCTCATCGCGGTCGCGCTGACATACACCGGCGGGCTGCAGGGCACGGGCGACACGAAGAGCCCGCTGTACATCTCGATCGTGTCGCAGATCGTCGTGCCGCTCGGCATCTGCACGATCGTCAAGGCGACGAGCACGCTCGATCCGATCGACATCTGGGTCGCGATCCTCGTTGGACACGCCACCCGGTGCGGGTTGAGCGTGTGGCGGTTCAACCAGGGCAAATGGCGAACGATCGCCGTCAACGTGGAGTAGGGCCGCGGAGCGTGTGAGGCGGCGGCGTGCGGGTGTCGGAGCGAGCGAGGCGTTGGCGTGCGGCGTGTCGGAGCGAGCGAGGCGTTGGCATGCGGCGTGTCGGAGCGAGCGAGGCGTTGGCGTGCGGCGTGTCGGAGCGAGCGAGGCGTTGGCGTGCGGCGTGTCGGAGCGAGTGACGTGGAGCGCGGGTATGGGGTTACCCGCGCACTCGCTCCGTCGAGCGACGCCGTTGCCCGCCGCCCGCCGCCCGCCGCCCGCCGCCCGCCGCCCGCCGCCCGCCGCCCGCCGCCCGCCGCCCGCCGCCCGCCGCCCGCCGCCCGCCGCCCGCCGCTACGACTGCGACCCCTTCACCAATTGTCTCAGGACATACGGCAGAATGCCGCCGTTCTTGTAGTAGTTCATCTCCTCCGGCGTGTCGATCCGCGCGAGGACCTTGAACTCCTTCTTCGCGCCATCCGCGCCCGTCGCGCGAACAGTCAGCGTCGCCTTCGGCTTGAGGTTCGCGTCGAGACCCACGATGTCGTACGTCTCGAACCCCGTGAGGCCGAGCGATTGGCGAGTATCGCCATTCGTGAACTCCAACGGAATCACGCCCATGCCGACGAGGTTCGACCGGTGGATCCGCTCGAACGACTCGGCGATGACGGCGCGGACGCCGAGGAGCACCGTGCCCTTCGCCGCCCAGTCGCGGCTCGATCCCGTGCCGTACTCCTTGCCGGCGATGACGACGAGCGGCGTGCCCTTCTGCTGGTGCGCCATCGAAACGTCGTAGATGGACTGGGGGGCCCCCCCCGATTCCAATGTCGACAATCCGCCCTCCGTTCCCGGCACCATTTCATTGCGCAGGCGAATATTCGCGAACGTGCCGCGCATCATCACCTCGTGATTGCCGCGCCGGGCGCCGTACGAGTTGAAGTCCTTCTTCTCGACGCCGTGCTCGATGAGCCACTTCCCGGCCGGGCTCGACGCCGGAATGTTGCCGGCCGGCGAGATGTGGTCGGTCGTGATCGAATCGCCGAGCATCGCGAGCACGCGCGCGCCGGTAGCGGGCCGGATGCCGGGTGGCTCCATCGTCATGCCCTGGAAGTACGGCGGATTCTTCACATAGGTCGATTCCTCGTCCCAGGTGTAGGTCTCGCCGCTGGGAACGTCGAGCGACCGCCACTGCTCGTCGCCGTTGAACACGTCCGCGTACTGCGTCGTGAAGAACTCGCGCTTAACGCTGCGCGCGACTTCGTCCGCGACTTCCTGCGGCGTCGGCCAGATGTCGCGCAAAAAGACTGGACCGTCCTTGCCGACGCCGAGCGGCTCGCGCGTGAGATCGAGGTCCATGCGCCCCGCGAGCGCGTACGCGACGACGAGCGGCGGCGACGCGAGATAGTTGAACCGCGTTTGCGGATTGACGCGGCCCTCGAAATTGCGGTTCCCCGACAGCACGGCGGCGGTGACGAGCTTCCCACTGTCGATCGCCTGCGAGATGGGGTCGGGCAGCGGGCCGGAATTGCCGATACACGTCGTGCACCCGTAGCCGACGAGCTGGAAGCCGAGCTGGTCGAGATACTCCTGCACGCCGGCGCGGTTGAAGTAGTCGGTCACGACCTTCGAGCCCGGCGCGAGCGACGTCTTCACCCACGGCTTTCGCTGCAGGCCTTTCTTCACCGCGTTGCGCGCGAGTAACCCCGCGGCAAGCATCACCGAGGGATTCGAGGTATTCGTACAGCTGGTGATCGCGGCGATCACGACGGCACCGTGGCGCAGCGTGAACGATTGTCCGTTGTAATCGACCTTCACGCCGCCCGGCGCCTCCTCGGCTTCGGCGATCGCCACGGCGGCCGCCGCGGCGGCCTCGGCGCCGCCTGGCACGTTGCCCGCCGCCGCCGCCGCGCCGCCGAGCTTCGCGAGGTCGGTCGCGAGCGCGTCGCGATACATCGCCTTGGACTTCGAGAGCGGCACGCGGTCCTGCGGACGCTTCGGTCCGGCGAGACTCGGCTCGACCGTGCCCAAGTCCAGCTCGATCGTATCGGTAAAGACGGGATCGGGCGTGGCGTCCGTTCGGAAGAGGCCCTGCTCCTTCGTGTAGGCTTCGACGAGCTTCACGTGATGCTCGTCGCGGCCGGTCAGCCGCAGGTACTTGAGCGTTTCCTCATCGCACGGGAAGAACCCCATCGTGGCGCCGTACTCCGGCGCCATGTTGCCGATCGTCGCGCGGTCGGCGAGCGGCAGTGACGACAAGCCGGTCCCATAGAACTCGACGAACTTGCCGACGACCTTCTTCTTGCGAAGCATCTCGGTCACGGTGAGCACGAGGTCCGTCGCCGTGGCTCCCGGTGGAAGCTTGCCGTGCAGCTTGAAGCCGATGACCTCGGGAATCAGCATCGAGACCGGCTGGCCCAGCATCGCCGCTTCGGCCTCGATGCCGCCGACGCCCCAGCCCAGCACGCCCAGGCCGTTGATCATCGTCGTGTGCGAGTCCGTTCCGACGAGCGAATCCGGGTATGCGACAGACTCGCCGTTCTCTTGCGACACGAACACGGTCTTGCCGAGGTATTCGAGGTTCACCTGGTGGCAGATGCCGGTGCCCGGCGGCACGACGCGGAAGTTCTCGAACGCGTCCTGCCCCCAGCGCAGAAAGACGTAGCGCTCCTTGTTGCGCTCGAACTCTTTCTCGGTGTTGATGAGAAACGCCGCCTGCGTTCCGTACTCGTCCACCTGGACCGAGTGATCGATGACGAGGTCGACCGGCTGGAGCGGATTGATCTGCTGCGGGCTGCCGCCGAGCGCTTTGATGGCGTCGCGCATCGCGGCGAGATCGACGACGGCTGGGACGCCAGTGAAGTCCTGCAGAAGCACGCGGCTCGTGCGGAAGGCGATCTCTTTTTCGTCCTTGCCGGTGACGTCCCACTTGGCCATCGCTTCGATGTCGCCGCGCTTCACGAAGGCGTCGTCTTCGTTGCGGAGCAGATTCTCGAGCAGAATCTTGAGGCTGAAGGGGAGCTTCGCGGCGCGGCCGCCCGAGATCTGATCGAGCGCGGCCAGCCGGTACACGGTGTAGCCCTTCCCGTCGACGGTGAGCGTCGAGCGGGCACCAAATGAATTCTTGGGGGTCATGGGTTGTCTCTCGGGCTCGTCGGCCAAGGTCTGGTGGGCCGATACGAGGGTGACAGACGGAGCCACTGGCGGGGCTCGCGAGCCGCACGCCAGGCTGAGGGTGAATCTAATCAGGCTGGTTCCGCAGCGCAGAGGCCCTCTTTCAGAGTGGAGGCCGGTCAGCCTCCGCGCGCTTCGTCGGCTCCAACAAAAGAGGACACGAATCGGACCAAAACAAAGAAATCCAACCGCTTGAGATCTGACTGGCATCGTGGCGCGACGCCGTTGTCACTCAAGCGGAAAGTTGGCACCAACCGCAGATCCCTCGTTGCCCTCGGGATGACAGGAAAGCGCTCGGGACGACACCCTATTCCAGCTTCTTCAGCGCCTCGATCTTCGGCTTCCGACTCTTCGGGCTGTCGAGACTGAACGCGCGCGCGTCGCCGAGTTGGTCGCGAACGTACGTCTGCGTCTCGTCGATCACCTGCTTCAGCGCCTTATCCTGCCTGCCGCTGAACGTCGCGGCGACGATCTCGCCCGCGTCGTGGTCGTACTCCCAGTATCCGATGAGCCGGCCGCGATCGAAGATCGCGTGCGCCGCGAGATCGATGACGCTGCTCCCAGGTCGCTCCCCGAACGTGTGCTTCTCCACCGTCGTGCGATCCGTGTCGTCGACGAGCGACGCCACGTCGCGCCGTGTCGCCGAGATCGCATCGAGACTGCTCACGAGCGCGTACTGTGGCTCCGCCGGCGGCGAGAATCCGCGAAACAGCGCGACGTCTCCCGGCAGCAGGAGCCGATCGCGTCCGTCCGCGATCGGCTCGAGGCCGAGCGGAGCGACCGCGTCCTTCGCCGCCTTCACGCCGAGCCCAGAGAACCATTGGAATTCTTTCATCGTCGCCGGTCCGACCCAGCGGAAGAAATGCCGGGCCAGCTCCGTGTACGCGTCGGTCTCCGACAGCTTGGTCTTGGCAAGCGGATTCGGTGTCCAGCGCACGTACTTGTATCGCTGCTGGTCGAGCCGTCCGCCGACGGGAACGCGACGGACGTCGCCGCTCGACTGGAGTCGCCCGAGCGCGAGCGGCAGCGTGGTGATCATCCCTTTCTTCTTTCCCTCCTCGCCGAGACTGCGCGCGGCCTTGCCGGTTGCTTCTCGAATCGCTTCGGGGTCGAGCGGCTCCTTGCCGAGCGCGGCCAGCACGGCGTCCGAGAGCTTGTCGATTTCCTTCACCGTGACGCCGAGCTTCGCGGCCGTCTTCATGTCGCGGTCGTTGAACGCGCGCCCGACCGCGAGCCCGAGCGCGAAATCCTTCGCGGGAAGGACGTAGGTACAACCGCGCGCCGCCGGGAGCTCGTGAATCTCGAGCTTCGCGATAGCCGCGTCGGCGTCCGCACGGCTCGTTCGCGCTCGGGCGAAAAGCGAGACGTACGGTCCAACGCCGCCAACCGAGCGGGCCCACCCCGATTGGTCGAGCACCTCCGCGGCTTTTCGACCGTGGAGTGATCCGCCGAGTCCCTGTCGATGCCACCACCACGCGCGAAGCTTCGAGTCGCTCATGCAGCAGCTCTGGTGAGGCCGGCACTGCGGCCGGCGAAGCTCACGAAGATCAGCCAGCCGATGCATCGCCCGCAACAGGGCGTCCTAGGATTTGCCTTGCCTGGTCTGCACGGAGACGACGCCACCGCCGCATCGGCAGGTGGATCCGAACCGGAAAAACGCGTCTGTGGGATGCAAAAAGGTGACGTCTCGGACCTCCGCGATCTGGATCCCCGCCAGCCACGACACATCGCCGATGTACATCCCGTTCAGGTAGACGACCGGCCCCGTCGCATCGCGGTCCGCGCGGGGCGAGGCGCGGAGAAAATCGGGGCGCAACTGCTGAACTGCGTCCAGCGTCGACACGGCGTTGACCGCATGCAAGTCGGCAGCCGTGAGCATTGTGGCATGGCTTACAATATCCGCTGAGCCGAACGTCTTTGCGGGGCCCAGCGATGCGCAGCTGATGGTAAGCGCGAGTGGCCAGACGCGCGCGATCAGCGCAGCGCGTCTCCGCGATAATCTCGAATCGTTTCGTGTCATTGTGACCTCCGCCGAGTAAAACGAGATCGACGGCGAAAGTCGGACGATGCGTGGGGCGAGGCGGCCGGGGCGACGATTTGAGTCGCCATTGTCGTCGCGACCGCGGCGAGGGATCTAAAGTCCGCTGAGCCTGCGACGCTTGGAATTCTGGCTGTCCGCGCGCCGCCGACGCCACGAAGTCGGGCAACGCGAAACCACTGACACGAATCACACCAAAAAAATTTCAGGGTCTTCGCGCGCCGCCAAATCCGCGATCCCAATCGTCATTGGGGCCGGTCCAGCCACAACGCCTTGGGAAACGCGAAATTGGCGGATCTCGCGGATTGCGCGGAGAACCAGAACCTTTCGTTGTGTCCTCGTGGATTTGGCTCGTGTCGGGACTTCCGCGGATTTGGACACATCCGGGAAGCGCTTCGAAAACCCTCGCGAGCTCCGAGTCCGTCCTGCCCGCCTTACACTGGCGTGATTCCCGTCTGAACGCGGCGTTTGAATCCCGGAAAACCGGCAGCAAATCACCCACTTAAACATGCGAAGACCCCAAATTTCATCCAACCGCTTGGAGCGAGAGAGGCGTCGCGCCATGACGCCAATCAGAAGCCAAGCGGTTGGATGTAATAGTGTTGGTCTAATTCGTATTCTCTTTGTTGATGTCGGTCGATGCCGGGCGGAGGCTGATTCGCGTGCACCCTTTGGCCGTTGTGTCAGCGAATCGGCTCATGGCACGATTGGCGGATTGCCGCCCGCGCCCGCGCCGCCGCCAGCACCCCCGCCGGTCATCGGCGTTCCGAGGCCCGCGCCGCCGCCCATGAGCGTGATCGGCTGAGCAGCCGCGCCCGTCGGCGTCTTCTTCTTCAGGAACGGAACGCCGTTCGCGATCCAGTCGGCGGCCGGCAGGCCCTTCAGGTGGTGGTCATAGAACTGATGCATGCGCACTTCGACGTCGTACTGGTTGTCGTAGCGCGTGAACCCGTGCGCCTCGCCCTCGTACGAGAGGAAGATCACCGGCTTCTGGAGGAAGCGCAGCGCATTGTAGAACTCCACGCCCTGCAGCCACTCGGTCGAGCCGTCGTTCGTCCCCTGCACGATCAGGAGCGGCGTGTTCATCGTCTTCGCATGGAAGACCGCTGATTGATCCATGAACAGCTCGAGGTTCTCGTACGGGTTCGTGCCGAAGCGTCCCTGGCCGTACGTGTCGTAGCGGTGCTGGTTGGTGCCCGTCGTCTTCCAGAGCTGGTTGAAGTCGGCGATGAGATCGACCGCGGCGGCGCCGGCGACGACGGCGGCGAACATCTTGGACTGCGTCGACACGTACGCCGCGCCCTGGCCGCTGTAGCTGTGGCCGTGCAGGCCGACGCGTCTCGGATCGGCGTAGCCCAGGTCCTCGACTTTCTTCACCGCCGCTTCGATCGAGTTCAACATGTCAGTATGAGACCGCCCGGTGTGGTAATAAATGTCCGGGACCATCACCAGGTAACCGTTGCTCACGTAGTCCGAGTACTGCGGCGCCGTCGCGTACCGCGGCACTTCATACTTGTTCAAGTTCTGTGAATTCTTCTCGTAGTAATCCACGAGCATCGGCAGCTTCTGGCCCGGCTGGTAGCCGTCCGGAATCGCGAGGGTTCCCTGCAGCGGGTGGCCGTCCTTGTCCTTGTAGCTGAACAGGATGCGATGGCCCCAGCGGAACTCGGCTTGCTGCGGGTTGGCGTTCGTGAGCCGCTGCGGGCTCGAGAACGTGCCGTCGGTCACCCAGTAGTCCGGGAAATCCACGAACGTCTCGCGCGTGACGAGCAGCTTGTCCGCGTTCTTCGCCTTGAATGGACGGCCGAAGATGCGATCCTCGTAGACGAGCTTCGTCAGCGTGTCGCCGTCGAGCTGATAGAAGCCGGCTTTCTTGTCGGTCTCGGTGAACGCGGTCAGCGTGATCGGCTTCGCGAGGTCGATGACCGCGCCACCGCCGCCACCACCACGGCCGCCACCGCCGCCGCCGAACGCCGGCGCGCCGCCCTCGGCGTCGAGCGGCACGTAGCGCAGGCGCGTCTCGGTCTTGGTGCCTTCGCCGTTCGTGAGGTTCTTCGGTGTGCCCGCGCCGTCGAGCGACACGAGCCAGAGGTCATAGCGGTGGTCGAGGACGACGGACTTGCCGTCTTTCGTGTAGCCGCTGACGCCGTACGCCGGCTTCTCGCCGACGTGATCCTCCTCGACGTTCACGAAGCTCACCGGCGCCGACTTCGTGATGTTCACGTGCTTGTCGGCGGCGATGTCATACGACCAGACGTTCTTGTCCTTCCAGTAGAGGAAGTATTTCCCGTCGGGCGACAGGCCCATCGTGCGCTCCTGTCCCTTGAGCACGGGGGTGCGCGCACCGGTGTTGGCGTCGATGCGATAGATGTCGTTCAACTGCGGCTTCGAGTCGTCGATGTAGTCCTTGTCGTCCTGGCCGATCGCCCAGTTGCCGTTCCGTGCCACCTGCACCCGGTCCATCCGTGTATCCGCGAGCGCCACCACTTTCTTCTGCGCGAGAATCACCGTCGCGACGAACGTGCGATTGCGATCCTGCTGCGCGCGCACCATCTGCACCGACTGGATGTACGGGTCCTTCCAGTGCCAGACGTCGACGTTGCCGACCGGCTCCGCGGCGACCGTCGTATCGCGGCGCTGCTGCGCCGCCTGTTCCTTCAAGCCGACGAACACCTTCGCGCGATCCGGGCTCCACGAGAGCGTGCCCTTTTCGCTCATCACCATGCTATCGGCCAGACCCGTGAGGCTCTTTCGATCGAGCACGAACGACGTGGGCTCCGCGCCCTCGAGACCCGAGAACGCGACCAGCGCATTCTCTTTTTCAGTGAATCCCCGGCGCGCCATGCCGCGAAGCGCGGCGACCGCGGTGCCCGCGCTGTCCCATGTGAGACGCGCGTAGTCGGCGCGCGCGTTGTCGAGCGCGCGCCGCTGCCAGGTGCCGCCGATCGATTCGACGTACAGGCCGTTCCCGTCGCGATCCGTGGACGACACCGCGTACGCCAAGAGCGAGCCGCCCTTGTTGAACTCGGCGGCCGACACGCTGCCGACCAGCTCGTCCAAGCCGTCGCGCAGGTGGTGAACGATCATGTCGGTTCCGGCGACCGCCGGAGGTGTTTCCGCGCCGCCTCGGCCGCCGCGACCACCACCGCCGCCACCACGACCGGCTCGTCCCGCCGCCGGATCCGGCGGCGCGCCGGCACGCGCTTTCCGCACCATCAGCGCGTTCGAGCCTTTCGAGAACGCGAACGATGCCACGTTGTCCCAGCTCATCACGGCGCCCGACGCGAGATTGCGAAGCTGGAGCGTCGCAGGCCCGGCCGGCTGGCCGCCGCGACCGCCGCCGCCTTCGGCCTCCGGGGGTGGCGCGGTGTCGCCGCCCGGCCGGTTGTTCGCCTGCGGCTCGGCGACGAAGTACGCGATCCACTTCGAGTCGTCAGAGAACTGTGATCGCGAGCCGCGGGGAATCCGCTGCTCGGCGCCGGTCGACAGATTCTTGACGAACAGCGTGTCGTCGACCTTCCGCTGGTTGTAGCCGTAGCTGGCCCACACGCCGTCGTCCGAGATGGCGGCGTCGCGGATGCTCCGCCACTTGGCGTAGTCGGCGACGGTCATGGCCTTCTTGGTGTCGTCACCGCGCGGCGCCGCGGCCGCCGGTGCCGGTGTCGCCACCGATGCGTTTCGTGCCCGCTGCGCGGTGACGAGGGTTGGAACGATCGTGAGGATCGTGAGGGCGATCGAGAGAGCTGGACGACGCATGAGATTCTCCGTGCGGTACCCTGAAAACGACACGAGCGCGCAAAGGGGCGGTGGCCCGACCAAGCTATGGGACGGTGGTCGTTCGCGACAGCGCACGTTGCGGCCAACGCACGGTCCGTCGATCTTGCCGTGATGGTTACGCCGACCGATCCGATCGAGTTGACCGCGCAGCTGATGGCCATCGATTCCACCAGCGGCCGAGAGGGCGACGTGGTCGCGTGGCTCGATCGGTATCTCGCCGAGCGTGGGTGGCGCACGACGCGCATTCCGGTGTCCGACGGCCGCGCCGATCTCTTTGCGACCGCGGTCGATCAACCGCGCGTGACGCTCTCGACGCATCTCGACACGGTTCCGCCGTTCATCCCACCCCGGCGCGACGCGCACAACCTGTATGGGCGCGGCGCGTGCGACGCCAAAGGGTTGGCGGCCTCCATGGTCTGCGCCGCCGAGACGCTGCGCGATGAAAACGCGCCCGTCGCGATGCTGTTCGTCGTCGGCGAGGAGGTCACGCACGACGGCGCGCATGCCGCGAACGACGCGATCACGAGCGGGCTCGTGCCGGCGACGAGTCGCGCGATCGTGAATGGCGAGCCTACGGAGAGCACGCTCGCGCTCGGAACCAAGGGAGCGGTCCGCGTGATCGTGCGGACGGCGGGACAGGCGGCCCATTCGGCGTATCCGCACCTCGGCCGGTCGGCCACGCGAGACCTCGTGCACCTGCTCGCCGAGCTCGACGCGATGGAGCTCCCGGTGGACGACATGCTGGGCAAGACGACGGTCAACATCGGCGGGCTGTCAGGCGGTGTCGCGGACAACGTCGTGGCGCCATGGGCCGAGGCGCGCCTGATGATCCGTCTGGTGACGCCGGTGGATGAGGCCCGCGAGCGGATCGAACAGTGGGTCCACGGGCGCGCCACGCTCGAGTGGGGGCCGATGGTGCCGCCGGTGAAGCTCGGGGTCGTCGACGGCTTCCGTACCTCGGTCGTCGCCTTCGCCACGGACATTCCCGCGCTGTCGAACTGGGGCGCTCCCTATCTGTTCGGCCCTGGATCGATCCACGTCGCACACCGCGACGACGAGTTCGTGTCGCTCACCGAGCTGCAGGCCGCGCCCGGCGCGTACGCCCGAATCGCCCGAGAGGCCCTGCGCCGCCATACCTGACGTTGGCCGAAACGCAAGCCGGGCGTTATGGTTTGCTCATGCGGCGCAACGTCTGGCTGGGGCTCGCGTTGGTCGTCGCGACGGGCTGCCTGCATCGAGCGGTCATCGCGCCGCGCGTGGTGCCGACCGTCGATCGCGGCATCGCCGGCGTCGTGTTCGACAGCATCGCCGGCGCGGGGTTGGGCGCCGCGCGCGTGCAGCTGGCGGACGCATCGCATCCCGAGAAACCCGTCACGACCATTGTCGCCGATTCACTCGGCCGGTTCGTCGATGCGGATCTCGCGCCCGGTCGGTACGTCGCGACGTTTTATCACGAGCGGTTGGACTCGCTCGAGATCCGGGCCGCGACGGTGCTCCTCGACCTTCGCGGTCCGACCGGACTGTGGCTGGAGCTCGCGATCCCGTCGGCGTCGCGGCTTCACTCGATTCTGTGCGAGACGCCGCTGTCGATCGTCGGCCGCCTCAAGGCGCGGTTCGACTCCACGGGACTGCTCATGGGACATGTGCTCGACGCGCGCACGCACGCGCCGCTGTACGGCGCCGTCATCCATGCCGAATGGGTCGACCTCGATGTCCGACTCGGCAGCGGCGTCCGGTTCGGTCGGCCGAGCTCCGAGGCGACGAGCGAGCCCGACGGGTCGTTCATCCTCTGCGGCGTACCGCTGACGACCGACATCAGCGTGCAGGCGATGCACCCCGGCAAACGGAGCGGCGCGATCGGCATACACGTGGCCTCCGGCGTGGCCCGTCGCGACTTCTTCCTCGCCGATTCGCAGCCTGTGGTCATCCATGGCAACGTGCTTGGCGCGAATGGCGGTCCGATCCCACGAGCACACGTGGCGATCGCGAGCTCGCACGCGGAAGCGGTGGCGGACGAGAATGGCGTGTTCAACCTGACGGTCGATCGCGCCGGAACTCAGACCGTCGTGGCGCGCGCCATCGGGTACTATCCGCAGGAACGGACCGTCGATGTTTTTCCCGACAGCACGCAGTGGGTCGAGCTCGAGCTGCCCACCATGGTGTCCGTGCTCGATACGGTGCACGTGCGCGGCCGGCGCTTCGGCGACGATCCCTTCGGGTTCAACGCTCGGCGCGCGGGCTCCGTCGGAACGTTTCTCACCGACGCCGACATCGCCGCCGCGGTGCCCCGGAGCGCGACGGATCTGATCGAACGTTCGCCGGCCACCCCGCTCGCGCGGTTGCCAAATGGACACCTGGGCCTGCGCGCGCGCGGCACGGCGTGTCTTCCGATGGTCGTTCTGAACGGCCACAGCGTGCCAGTACTCCAGGACCTCAGCGAGATCGACGATCTCGTCGACCTCGAGCACATCGCGCGGATGGAGATCTACACGGCGGGCGAGATTCCGCGGCAGTTCATGCAGGGCTCACCGTGTGCCGCGGTCGTCGTCTGGACGAAGCGGTGAGTTGGAGAGCACGCCCGTCGCCGTCGAGTGCTACGCCGCGCCGCGCTCTCCGGCTTTCATCGGGACGATCCGCTCCATCTTCCGCGCCAGGATCGCGCTCGTCGGACAGACGTTGACGAACTCGCCGTCGGCGGGCGACCAATCCGCGGTTCGCGTGCGCGGATACGCCTTGCCCTCCGCGTCCATGCCCATCAGGCTGGGCGCGAGCGCGACGCAGAGCCCGCACCCGATACACTTGGCCTGATCTACGCTCAGCTCGAAGCGGCGCCTGGGGTAGACGCCGCCCGGCTGGTCGTAGAACGCATCGATGTCCTCGAGCGCTTTGCGTCCCGCCCGATGGCCTTCCTGGATCGTGTGCGAGATGTTCTTGAAGCTCAGCCAATCCTCGCCGCACCGGGGCCGAATCAACACCATCGGCGGACCGTTCCAGTTGGTGAGAGGGAACTGCTGCAACGCGTGCATCATCGTCGTCGCCGCGCGCATGTAGATGTTGGCAAATCCCAACGAGTTGGGATCAGTCAACGGCGAGAGGTCGGTGCTGCCGACGTCCACCGCGATGATGAGGTCGGCCGACAGCGCGGCGATCGCGACCGGGAGATTGTCGATGACGCCGCCATCCACGCAGAGACGTTCGCCGACTCGCCCCGGCGGGAAATATCCCGGCAGGGCGCACGACGCGTAGACGGCGTCCTTCACGGACACGTCTCTGAGCCCGGGCGTTCCCCAGATCACCTGCGTGCCGCGATCGAGGTCGACCGTGTTCACCAGGAGCGGAGACGGCAGGTCGTTGAACGTGCCCTCGGGCGCGACCGAGGCCGTCAACGCGCGGAGCGGATCCTCGAGATAGATCGAGGGCGACCGCATCCGCTCCATCAGCATCCCGAAGTGATTGAGCCGAAACAAGTCGCGCCGCTTCAGCGCTTCCGCGCGACGCACGAGCTCCGCCGTCGGAATGCCCGCCACGCGCGCGGAGGCCAGCAGCGCGCCGATGCTCGTTCCGGCATAGAGTGATGGAACAATGCCGCGCTCCTCGAGCGCCATCATCACGCCGATGTGGGCAAAGCCCTTCATGCCGCCCCCGCCAAGGACGAGGGCGATGCGCCGTGCCGGAGTCGTAGTGCGGCTCATACCGAAGAAGTAGCGGCCGGTCTGGGCTGAAGTTGAGGCCCGGCCTACTGCAAGTACTCGTACAATCCGATCAGCCCAACGACGGTGCCGCCGACCATGATGATGGTACCCGGCGTATCACCGATGATCGCCCCGGCGATAAGTCCGGCAACGCCGACGATCATCATCGCTCTCGCCTGATTCTGCTGCATGGTGGGAGAGGCGAGCAGGGGATGGGCCGGGCGCGCCGTTTCCCGCGTGTGCACACCCGCACGCAGACCGGTCAACGGGGCGCCCATCACGGTGCGCGACGGGGCCGAGGGCGCGACTGACCTGCTGATGCTGTCGCCAACGACAGCCGTCGCAACCGTCACCGAGTCCGCTGACGGAACCGAAAGCAGGCCCTGCGCGCCGAGCGGACCGGCGGCAGCGAACAAAAGGGACAGTACCACACCTGGAACGGAACAACGCATGAGATCTTCTCCTCGAAAGGACTGAGGGCTTCGAAAGAAACGCGCCAGCAATATGGACAACCGAAGGCCGATGGAGGGAGTGCCTGGTGAGATCGGCTCTCGCCTCGCGTGGGGCGTCCACCTAGTCTTGTGTCCATGACCGCGCCGCAGCCTGTGACCGGCAACACAAACGAGCGTTCGCTTCTGCGGGCGCTTGGTGTTTGGGGGCTCGCCGCGAGCATCGTCAACGTGACCGTCGGCGGCGGAATCTTTCGGCTTCCCGCGGCGGCCGCCGGGGCCCTCGGACCGGCCGCTCCCCTCGCATACCTCCTCTGCGCCGTCGCGATGGGGCTCATCGTAGTCTGCTTCGCCGAGGCGGGCAGCCGCGTCTCGTTGACCGGCGGACTCTATGCCTACGTCGAAGTCGCGTTTGGGCCGCTGACCGGGTTTCTCGTCGGCGTGATGCTGTGGGCAGGCATCACGTTGGCGACGGCCGCGGTGGCGTCGTTCTTCGGCGATGCGCTGGGGGCGCTCATTCCCTCCCTCGCCGGCGGAGCCGCGCGCATCACTACGCTCGCCATCATCCTCCTGGGCCTGGGTGCGCTCAACATCGCCGGTGTTCGTGGGGCGAATCGCTTCAACGCCGCGATGACGGTGGCAAAGCTCCTTCCGCTGGCGGTCCTGCTGATCGTCGGCGTTTTCGCCGTCCGCCCAGAGAACCTCCACTGGACGGACACGCCGGGGACCGGCGAAGTGGCCCGTGCGTCGGCGGTGCTCATCTTCGCGTTTCTCGGCGTCGAGTCGGCGCTGGTGCCGAGCGGGGAAGTGATCGATCCGGCGCGAACGGTTCCTCGCGCGATCTGCGTGGCGATGGTCGGCATCACGGTGCTGTACCTCGCAGTGCAGCTGGTTGCGCAAGGCATCCTCGGCCCCGATCTGGCCCAGCAAAAGACCCCGCTCGCCGAAGCGGCCGCGGTGGCCATCGGCGTGCCGGGCCGCATGTTGATCCTCGTCGGATCCGTCGTCTCGATGTTCGGCTACCTCGGCGTGATGACGCTCGCCGGTCCGCGCCTGCTGTTCGCGCTCGGCCGCGACGGATTCCTGCCGTCGCAAGTCGCGCAGGTCCATCCTCGCTTCCGCACGCCGTACGTGGCGATCGGGCTGCAGGTGATCGTCGTATTTCTGCTCGCGGCGACGGGCACGTTCGAGAAGCTCGGCATCATCGCCAACGGTTCCATTCTCCTCGTGTACGCCGCGTGCTGCGCGGCGGTGGTCGAGCTTCGCCGGCGTCACATTCAGACCGATCGCCCGCCGTTTCAGCCCCCGTTCGGGGTGATCATTCCGCTGCTCGCTTTCGCCGCCATCGCGTGGATTCTCTCGAGTCTCACGGCCGGCGAATGGAAGGCGGTGGGGATCGTCTTTGTCGTCGCGATCGTGCTCTACTTCGCGAGCCTGCCATCGCGCCGAGCGGCGCGCGCAACGACTCCGGCGGAGACCGCAGCGTGACCGATCCGTTGCTCGCGTTCCGCGCCGAGTTTCCGATCCTCGAGCGCACGACGTATCTCGTCTCCAACTCGCTGGGCGCGATGCCGCGCGCGGTGCCGGAGCGTCTGGCCGAGTACGTGGATCAGTGGGCGGAGCTTGGCGTCCGCGCGTGGGCGCGTGGCTGGTGGGAGATGCCGGTGAGCGTCGGCGACGAGATTGCCCCGCTCATCGGAGCGAAGCCCGGCGAGATCGCCATGCTGCCCAACGTGACCATTGCGCAGACGGCGGTCCTCTCCTCGCTCGACTACACGTCGCCGCGCGACACCATCGTCATGACCGACCTCGATTTTCCGTCGGTGCGCTATGTGTACGACGGTCTGGCGACGCGACTCGGCGCGCGGATCAAGGTCGTTCCGAGCGACGACGGCATCTCGATCGATACCGAACGACTGCTCGAGGCGATCGATGAGCGCACGCGGCTGGTCGCGATCTCGCACGTGCTCTTCCGGTCGGCGTACATCATGGACGCCGAGGCGATTTGTCGGCGCGCGCGTGAGGTCGGCGCATTGGTGTCGCTCGACGCGTTTCACTCGGTGGGCGTGATTCCGGTCGACGTGAAGCAGCTCGGCGTCGACTTCTTGAGCGGCGGCGTGCTGAAATGGCTGTGCGGTGGACCGGGCGGCGCGTTCCTGTATGTCTCGGAAGACGTCGGCCGTTCCGTGGCGCCATCGTTCACCGGGTGGCAGGCGCACGAACGGCCGTTCGCGTTCGAGGGCGAGATGCACTACGCCGAGCACGCGTGGCGCTGGCTCAACGGAACGCCGCCGATTCCCGCGTTGTACGCGGCGATCGAGGGACCGCGCACGTTGCGGCGCGCCGGCATCGACGCGATTCGCGCCAAGAGCACGCATCAGACGTCGCGGCTCATCGCGCTCGCCGACGCGCGCGGCTACAAGGTCACGGCGCCGCGCGACGACGCACATCGCGGCGGCACGGTCGCGTTCGACGTGCCCCATTCCTACGGTGTGGCACAAGCCCTCTTGGCCAACGACGTGATCGTGGACTACCGGCCGAACGCGGGCATTCGCATCGCGCCGCACTTCTACACCAGCGACGCGGAGCTCGACCGCGCCGTCGAGATGATCGACGCGATTCTGCGCGACGAGAGCTGGCAACCGTTCGAGGCCCGCCGAGGAACCGTGACATGAAGCGATCGTTCCCCGTCGCGGCGATGCTGACCATCGCGACCACGGTCGCCGCGCAGATGCCGCAGCGGCCGAGCCAGCTCGCGCGGGCGGACACCGCCGGTCTGCGACACACGCTCGACGCGATCGCGCAGGCGCACCACGGCGTGCTGGGTTACTACATCTCGAATCTCGACACCGGCGAACGGCTCGCGCTCAGGGCCGACGAGACGTTCCCCACGGCGAGCCTGATCAAGGTTCCGATCCTCGTGACGTTGTACGATCTGGTCGAGCAGAAGCAGGTCTCGCTCGACGATCCGCTCACCGTGCTCACGATCGATCAGGTGCCGGGGAGCGGCGTGCTGCAGTTCATGCACTCGGGCATGTCGCTGAGCGTGCACGACGCGGCGTCGCTCATGATCGTGCTCAGCGACAACACGGCGACGAACCTCCTGCTCGACCGCATCGCGATTCGCCGCGTGTGGACGAAAATGGAGGCGCTCGGCCTGCCGCACACGAAGGTGCACTCCAAGACCTATCTGCGGCTCACGAGCGTCGCGATGGACAGCTCCGTGAAATACGGGCTCGGCGTCAGCACCCCGCGGGAGATGGGCCACCTCTTCGAGCTGCTCGCGCAGGGGAAAGCGGTCAATCCCGCCGCGGATTCGGCGATGCTGGACATTCTCGCCAACAACGCGGACGGCGAGCTGATGCAGCGCACGATCAGCGGAATGACGGTGCCGCACAAGACCGGCGCCACGGATTCCGTGCGTACCGAGTGCGCGCTGTTCCGCCTGCAATCGCGCGTCGTGGCCTGCGGCTTTACCAAGCAGAACGCCGACACTCGTTGGGTCGTGGACAACGAGGCGCAGGTCTCGTTGGGCAAGATCGGCGCGGCGGTCGTGGCGGCGTGGCCGAAGACCTGAGGCTCCTCAGCCGGCGTCACTGTCTGGCCCGCCGTATGCCTCTCTCTCATCGCCCGAGATGGGAGACGCATCGTGCTTCGTCGCTGTCTGATTCTGGCTTTGCTCCTCGCTGCGCCGGCCGCGGCGTGGGCTCAGTTCTCGACGTTCATTCCGCCAACGCCCAAATCAAGCGATTCAGCGGCCGCCGCGACGGCCGCGGCGGCCAAGGCGAGGGCTGAACGCGCCACGGCGGCGCGCATCGCCAACATGAAGGCGTGGGTCGATTCGGCCGCCGGATTGCCGCCGAGACCGTCGCGTGGAGTGGACACACTGTTGCTGTCGGTCGACACCACACGCGTGCAGGTCGCGACCGCAAACGGTCGTCCTGCCCGACCCATCCTCGGCCCGCCGGCGCCGGAGCCACGCACCGAGCCCCGCTCGGAGGCACCAATGACGCACACCGGAGCGCGAGCCCCCGAGACGGCGAGCGACCTTCCGCTCATGCTGGTCATCGGATCGCTGTCGTTCGTGGTTGGACTCGCTCTCCTCGCGCCGTCGTCGCGCCCCCGCCACCATGCGTAAAGTGTTCGGAGTAGGGTTCTTCGCAGCCGGCGCGTTCGTGCTCTCGCTGGCATTCACGCGGTATGCGCAAGGCGCGATCGCGGCCGACGGAGCGCGCCAAGCCTGGGACGAGCACTCGGCGCAGGCCGCTGTGGCGGCAACGCGTGCGTTCGCGCGGTCTCACTATCCGACGGCCATCGTGGACGGAGCGCCGGTCGCGCGTCTCGAGATCCCGAAGATCGGACTCGACGAGATCGTGCTCGAGGGTATCGACGCCGACGATCTCAACGCGGGACCGGGGCACATGCCCGGGACGCCGCTGCCCGGCGAGCACGGCAACGCCGTGATCTCCGCGCATCGCGACCGGCACTTCAAGCACTTCGACGAGCTCGGCGTCGGCGATACGATCACGACCGAGTCCGCCACGCGGCAGGACCGATGGGTGGTCATCTCGACGCGTGTCGTCGACAAGGATGCGCCGGCCATCGTGCGCACGAAGGACACGACGCTGACGCTCACGACCTGCTGGCCGATCCGCTACGTCGGCAGCGCGCCCGAGCGGTTGATCATTACCGCCAAACCCCTTGGCGGTTCGAGCTCATCGCGCCAGGGCAACTGATCACGGATCGACACGGTCGAAGACGGACGGCCACGGATCGGCGGAACGACGATTCTTGAATAAACCCTCCAGGTTTCGAATCGAACCGCACGGCACGCGGCGATTTGACGTCATCGTCGTTAGTCAAAATCAATTGTCGTTCGTAGTCTCCGTGTCCGTCCGCCAGTGACTGTGCCTGCCCGCGGGCGACGGTTCTCAGTACGCGCTAGCTTGCACCTATGCTCCGCGTCCTGCCCCACGTCGACGCCGCGCTGCGCGCGGGTGAGCCCGTCGTCGCGCTCGAGAGCTCCGTGCTCGCGCAAGGGCTGCCCATTCCTCAGAATCGCGACGCCGCGACGCGCATGCTGTCGGCGGTGGAGCGGGCCGGAGCCACGCCGGCGATCACGGCAGTCGCCCGCGGCACGCCGACGATTGGCCTCGAGCCGGAAGAGCTCGCGCGCTTTCTGCTGCGCGACGGCGTCCGCAAAGTGTCGGCGAGAGATCTCGCGTTCGCGGTGGCCGCGGACTGGGACGGCGCGACGACCGTCGCGGCGTCGCTCGCGCTGTCGAGCCTCGCCGGCATCGAGGTGTTCGCCACGGGGGGCATCGGCGGCGTCCATCGCGACGCGCCATACGACGAATCCGCGGATCTGACCGAGCTCGCTCGCACGCCGATGATCGTGGTGTGCGCGGGCGCCAAATCCATTCTCGATCTTCACGCCACCTGGGAACGCCTCGAATCGCTCGGCGTTCCGGTGATCGGCTTTCGCACGAAAGAATTTCCAGGTTTTTTTTCAGCCGAGACCGGCATCGCGCTCGACGCCGTCGCCGAAACTGGTGAGCAGATCGTCAGTACGTTTCGCGCACACCGAGCACTCGGGCGCACTCAGGCGATACTCGTCGTTCAGCCGCCGCCCGCACCCTTCGCGCTCGCGCGGGTCGACGTGGATCGGGCGGTTCGCGACGCACAACTCGAGGCCGCTAAAGACGCCATTTCGGGGGCAAAATTGACCCCTTTTCTGCTCGCGGCCGTAACTCGTTTGACGGGCGGAAGTTCGCTCGATGCGAATTTGGCGCTGCTCGAGCAGAACGCGTCGCTGGCCGGCGAGCTTGCAACGATCTGTGCCGCCACCACGGACCGGGCTTCTCGCTCAGGCGATACTTTTAGCAGGGACCGGCAGGCGTAGTTCGGTTCGCGAAGAGGTCGCAGACGGGGTCGCAACGCATTTCCAGAAACGCGTTTTCGCCGTAACCGTTCACCGATCGAGTGACTTCGCGAATCCAAGCATTCCGCCATTGAACTTCGCCATGTCGTGATGGTACTATAGTCCTACCATCATGAGCTGGAGGCTTGCTGACGATGGCCACCCCGTTCCTCAGTTCGGAAGAGTACGACGAACGTGCGCATCAGCTCTATAACGAAGGTCAATACGATGACGCACTGTCCGTGCTTCGCGAGGGACTCACGCTCTACCCGAATTCCGTAGAGCTCCACGTTGGGGTAGGATACGCGCAGCTCGCACGTGAGGAGTATGCGTGGGCGCGCCGGTCGTTCGAGCAGGCGCTCGTCCTCGAGCCTGAGCACGAAGACGGGCTTGCCGGACTCGGCGAGACACTCCTGAAGCTCGGCCAGGACGACGCGGCGATGCGGTGCTTTCATCGCACGCTCGAGCTGGGCTACGCCGACGACATCGATCTCATGCTGCAGGTCGGCCGATCGCTTTTCCGCGAAGGCTCGCTGCGCGAGAAGTCGGAGTTCTTCGGCGCGGCCAAGGAGTTCTTCGAGACGGCGGTCCAGCAGGCGCCTGAATCGGCCGAAGCGATCGCGTGCGTGGGCTATGCGGCGCATCGCCTCGGCGACGACGACGCGGCCATCAGCGCGCTGCGCAAGTCGCTGCAACTCGACAGCGACCACGCCGAAGCGCGCATTTACCTCGCGAACATCCTGTACGATCAGAGCGAGTTCGAAGCGGCGCTCTACCATTTCGAGCGCACCACGCCCGAAGACCACTGGGACGAGCTCGGCATCTGGCGGCTCATCGAGCTGAAGCGTTCGTTGTACCGGCTCGAGGAGAACGATCCCGAGATCAAGCCGTGGGACGAGCGCCTGTCGGAGCTGGGCGGCGACCTGGACGACGTCGACACGATGTTGATGGAGCTCGAGCCGCGCACCGGCGCGGATGCTGCACCGGCCGCTGAAGCGGCTCGGGGCCAGCTCGAGCTCTTCGGTTCACTGCTGAACTCGCTCGTCGAGCAGAAAGAGCTCAAGCAGGAGCCGGAGCATCAGATCATCGTGCCGGACGGGACCCAGTTCGGCGGGGCATCGTGGGAGGAGATCGTGCGACGCATGCGTGATCAGCGCGGGAATCCGGCGCATTCGATGGAAGAGTTCATGAACGGCGTGTCGCAACACGGATTCCGGCAGACGGGCGTTCGCATCCCGACCAACGACGCGGAGAGCTTCATCCGCGGCAGCGCAGTAGCGGGGCTCCTCCGGATCGTTCGGTGACCACCCAGGCACAGCGGAGCGCGCGCCTCGAGCTCGACTCGGCGCGCCCCGCGGTTGCCCGCCTCGAGTCGTCGCGCGGTGCCGAAGATCTGGCCGCCGACCTCATCGAGATCTGGACCGCGGTCGAAGCGGCGCTTCGCGTGCTCGTCGGCAGCACCGTGCTCGTGGGCCAACCGCTGATCCGTGAAGCGCGCCAGCGCCAGCTCATCAACTTCGATCAGGCGAACTCGCTGGCGGAATTCCAGGCGACTCGCGATCGCGTTCAGGATTCGACCTACCGTCCGGCGGACGCCGACGTCGCCGCCGCACGCGGCGCGTTTCTCAGGCTCGACGACGCGCTCACGGCCGACGCGACGGCGGACATCGGAACCCTGATCTCGCCGCCGCCGGCGCGGCCGAGTGGCAAAGCGGAGCAGGCCTCGCCCGCGCTGTCCGACGAAGGGCCGGTGAAGGTCGTCGCGCCGCCCCGCCGCTTTCCGATCTGGATGATGGTTGCCGCGGGCGCCATCGTGCTGGCGGCCGTGCTGCTCATCGTCTTCCGGCCGTTTGGCCATCGAACGTCCGCGCTCGACGAGGGCATCGACGCCTATCGGAGCGGACAGCGCGAGGCCGCGGTGAGCGCGTTCAACCGTGCCGTGCGCGACGACAAGACCGCCGTGCTGCCGCACGTCTATCTCGCCCGGATGGCGCGCGAGGTCGGCAACTTCACGCTCGCGAATCAGGAGCTGCAGCTCGCGCTGGAGATCAATCCCGCCGATGCCACGGCGCTCCGCGAGATGGGCGCGAATCTCTTTCAGCAAGGCAACTACGAGCTCGCGCGCCGCTTCTACGTGCGCGCGGTCGAGGCCGATCCCACCGACACGACCGCGCAGGGATACCTCGGGTGCACGCTCATGCGGCTCAACCGCACGACGGAAGGCACGAACTTCCTCAATCGTGCCGGGCCGGGGCCGTGGAGCAATTGCACCGCGGTCGCGGCGCCTGCACCGATTACACAGGGCACGCCAGGGCCGAAGCCGGTTCCGAGATAGCGGCGAAAACAGCTCATCACGGATCGGCACGGTCGCTGACCGACAGACACGGAACAGCGAAACAACTCGTTCCTGAAATAGATGCCGCTCGAAGCGCAGGTCGAGGCTTCCCGAGCGGTTTTTCATTCAAGATCAGACGTTCCGCCGTTCCGTGCCGATCCGTATGGGCCTGTGCCGATCCGTGGGCAACGGCGCCGGCGCAACGGATGTATCCTTCGCTCAACCTTCGACTCTCATCACGTGCCGGTTCCTGAATCTCCTCGGACAATCGATCCCGCGTCGGTGGTGCGGACGCGGCTGCCCAACGGCCTCACCGTCCTCATTCGCCGCGATGCGTCGGCGCCCGTCGTCGCCATCGTCACCTTCGTCAGCGCGGGCTACTTCGACGAGACCGACGACATCGTCGGCATCGCGCACGTGCTCGAGCACATGTACTTCAAGGGCACGCCATCGCGCGGCGTCGGCGACATCGCCAAGCAGACGAAAGCCGTCGGCGGTTATCTCAACGCGGCCACGATCTACGATCACACGAGCTACTACACCGTGCTGCCGTCGTCGGGCTTCGTGCAGGGGCTCGACGTGCAGGCCGACGCGTACGCACGCTCGCTGATCGACGCCGACGAGCTCGCGCGCGAGCTCGAGGTCATCATCCAGGAAGCAAAGCGCAAGGCGGACAACCCCGGCGCCCTCGCGACGGAAACGCTCTATGAGGTGTTGCACGATCGCCATCGCATTCGGCGTTGGCGCATCGGACGCGAGCCGGGCTTGCGCGCGCTCACGCGCGACGCGCTCGTGGGCTTCTATCGCAACTTCTATCATCCCGGCAACACGATCCTGTCGATCGTCGGCGACGTCGATCCCGACACGGCGATCGCCGAGGTGTATCGCAAGTACGGGTCGCTCGCTTCGGGCGAGCCGGCGCGTTTTCCAGGACAGATCGAGGAGGGTGTCGCTGGCTTCCGCTATCGCGAATGGACGGGCGACATTGGCCAAACGCAAATCGCGCTCGGGTGGCGCACGCCCGGAACCACGCATCCCGACACGCCCGCGCTCGATCTGTTGAGCGCGGTGCTCGGCAGCGGGCGCGCGTCGCGGTTGTACCGCGCGGTGCGCGAGCGGCGTCTCGCCTCCTCCATTCACTCGTACAACTATACACCTACTGAAATCGGCGTCTTCGTGGTCCACGCCGAAACGCCGCCGGCCACGGCGCGCGAAGCGGCGCGCGCGATGTGGGAGCAGGTCCGCGCGGTGCGCGACGGCGACTTCGGCGAGCTCGAGGTGGAGCGCGCGAAACGGATTTACGAGTCGAACTTCGTGCGTCGCCTCGAGGACATGGAGGGACAGGCGAACCATCTCGCCGAGTGGGAAGCGTTGGGCGACTGGCGCATCGGCGACCGCTACCTCGAGCGCCTGCTCACCTGCACGCGCGACGATCTCGTCGCGGCGGCGAACCGGTATCTCGGCGCCGACAACGCGGGGGTCATCGTCTACCGTCCGGCGTTCACCGAGCCGCTGGCCGCCGATGCGGCCGAGGCGCGCGCGCTGCTCGACGCCGAGCCGCGACCGGAGCCGCTCGGCGCCCAGAAGCCGCACGCGGCGCACGTGTTGGCGGCCGCGTCCGCGCCGGTGTTCGAGCGCGAGGAAGCGGGCGTGCGCGTGTATCGCACCGCGCATGGAACGCCGATCGCGATTCGGCGAAAGCCGGACGCGCCGCTCCTGCACGCAGGCCTGTTCGTGCTCGGCGGATCGAGCGCCGAAGGGGCAGAGCACGCTGGGCTCACGACGCTGATGGTTCGCACCGCGCTGAAAGGCACGGCGACCCGCAGCGCGCTGCAAATCGCCGAGGAGGGCGAGATGCTCGGCGGCAGCGTGGGCGGTATTGCCGGCTCGGAGAGCTTCGGTTGGTCGATCTCGGTGCCGACGCGGTACACTGCCGCGGCCGTCGAGCTGCTCTCCGACGTCGCGCAGCACCCGACGCTCGCCGCCGACGCGCTCGAGACCGAGCGCGCGATCGCGATCGCCGGCGTCGCGGCGCTCCGCGACGACATGTATCGCTATCCGATGCGACTGGCGACGACGGCGGCGTTCCCGGGCCATCCGTATGGCGTTCCGGTGAGCGGCACCGAGGAGACGCTCGCGCGCATCGACCTCGACGCGGTCCGCCGATGGCACCAGCATCGCGCGCTGTCGTCGGCGTCGGTCGTCGTGCTCGTCGGCGACGGCGATCCCGACGAGCTCGCGCTGATCGCGGCGCGCGCGTTTGCGGATTTGCACCAGCTGCCGGCGGCGGAGCTCGCGCCTCCCGTGTGGCCGTCGCGCATCACGACGTCCGTCGAGAGCCGCGATCGTGCGCAGACCGCGATGGCGCTTCTGTTTCGCGGACCGTCACGCCGCGACCCCGACCGCTATGCGGCGGCGATGATCGCCAGTGTCGCGAGCGGATTGGGCGGTCGTTTCTTCGACGAGCTGCGCGACAAGCGGTCGCTGTGCTACACCGTGAACGCGTTCTCGGCGGATCGCCTCGAGGCGGGCATGTTCGGCGCGTACATCGCGACGTCGCCGGAACAGGAGGACGCCGCGCGCGACGGACTGTTGGCCGAGTTCCGCCGGCTTCGCGAGGAGCCCGTGAGCGCCGAGGAGCTCGACCGCGCGAAGACCTACGCGCTGGGCACGCACGCGATCCGCCAGCAAAACGGCGCGGCGGTGTTGGGCGACGTCGTGGACGCGTTTCTGTTCGGCTCTCTCACGGACCTCGCCGAGCACGAAGCGCGCGTGAAGGCGGTGACGCCGGACGCCATGCTGCGACTGGCGGACCACTACTTCGATCCGACGCGTCGGGTCGAAGGAATCGTGCGCGGAACGGGGAAGAAAGTCTGACGTCTGTGGCCTCGACACTGCGCCGCAGCTAAGAGCGCGCAGGCGCGAGATGTCAAACCATCTCCGCGAGCAGCGTGTCAGATCTCGGGGCCCCTGACAGGAGCAAGCCGTGAACCGACCCGTTGCGCTCATCGACGATCTCGCGCGCGATCTGCAGTTCGCCGCGCGATCGCTGCTCCGCACGCCCGCGTTCACCCTCGTCGCCGTCGCAACGCTGGCGTTGGGTATCGGCGCGACGACCGCGATGTTCAGCGTCGTCGATGGCGTTTTGCTCAGCGCGCTGCCGTATCCGCACGCCGATCGTCTCGTCGAGCTCAACGAACGCTTCCTCTACGAAGGGCGCGCGGGCACCGCGTCAGTCTCGGCGCCGAACTTCGTCGATTGGCGCCGGCAGTCGAAAACCGTCCAGCTGATGACCGCGTTCCGCGGCGGCGAAGAGACCATCCTCGGCCTCGCGGAGCCCGTGCGCGCCAATCTCTACGCCGTTTCAGGCGACTACTTCCGGCTGCTCGATGGCACGCCGGTCTTCGGTCGCACGTTCACGCCGGACGAGAGCACCGAGGGCGGCGCGCCCGTCTGTGTCGTCAGTTACAAGTTCTGGCAAGAACAGCTCGGGGCGCGCCGCGACCTTGCCGCTGTCCATCTGCAGGCGTGGGGATCGACGTACACCGTCGTCGGCGTGATGCCGCGCGGCTTCGGGTATCCCGACAACGCCGAGCTGTGGGTTCCGCTCGAGCCGCTGAACAAGGGCATGGGGCGTGACAGCCACAACGACGAGACCATCGGCCGGCTCGTGGCGGGCGTCACGGTGGCCCAAGCCGAGGCGGAGCTGCAAGGCATCGCCGAGCGTCTCAAGCGCGAGTACCCGGAGCAGAACGCCGCGGTCGGCGCGCATGTCGTGGGACTCCGGGACTCACTGGTCGGCCCCGTGAAAACGTATCTGCGCCTGTTGCTCGGCGCGGTGGTCATCGTGCTGCTCGTCGCGTGCGTGAATCTGGCGAGCGCGAACCTCGCGCGCGCCGCCGGCCGGTCGCGCGAGATGACGATTCGTACGGTGCTGGGCGCGGGGCGCGGTCGCCTCGTGCGACAGCTGTTGAGCGAGAATATTCTCATCGCGCTCGCCGGCGGCACCCTTGGCGTGCTGCTGGCGCACTGGCTCGTTCAGACGCTGCTCGCTCTCAGGGCGACGGCGCTGCCGCGCGCGCACGAGATCGGCATCAGCGCGCCCGTGCTCGCGTTTGCGCTGGGCGTCACGCTCGCGACCGGGCTTCTCATCGGCTTGGTGCCGGCGCTGCAGGTCGGGCGAACCGAGCTGCGCGCGGCCGTGGCCGCCGGCGGGCGGGGAAGCACCGTCGGCGGCACCGGACTTCGGCGCGCGCTCGTGGCGACGGAAGTGCTGTTCGCGGTGCTGCTGCTCGTCGCGGCGGGATTGCTCGTGCGGAGCTTCCGAGCGCTGCTCGACGAACACGCGGGCTTCGATCCGAATGGCGTGCTCGCGATCAACGTCTCACTGCCGGAGAGCCGCTATCCGAGCGGAGGCCTCAGGTCCACGTACTACACGCAGGCGCTCGCCGCCGTGCGTTCCATTCCTGGGGTCGAGCACGTCGGCTTCATCAACATCGCCCCGCTGAGTCGCGGCGGGTTTGGCGGCGGCATGGCGGTGGATGGCCGGCCGGACATTCCGATTCGCTACTCGGACTATCGGCTCGTGAGCCCGGACTACTTCGCGACGATGCGCGTGCCGCTGATCGCCGGCCGTCTTCTCACGGACGCCGACGATTCGACGTCGCAGCATGTGACGGTCATCAACGAGACGATGGCGAAGAAGTTCTTTCCAGGCGAAAATCCGATCGGCAAGCGGTTGATCGAGCTGGGGATGGACAGCCATCGCAGCGTGCCGCTCACGATCGTCGGCGTCGTCGGCGACGTGCGCGCCTCGGATCTGGCGAAGGCGCCGATGCCGGAGCACTTCATCTCGTATCGCCAACGTCCCGAGCGCGCGTTCAGCGGCGTGTTGCTCGCGCGCACGAGCGTGCCGCCGTCGACGATTGGCGCGGTCGCGCGCTCGCGGCTTCGCCTGCTCGACTCGAACGTCCTCATGCAGCTCGAGACGGCGGTGGACGTTCGCGCTCGATCGCTTGGCGACCGCCGGTTCACGATGACCGTGCTCGCGGGATTCGCGCTGCTGGCCCTCGTGCTTGCGGCGATCGGCATCTACGGAGTGCTCGCGTACTCCGTGGCGCGGCGCACGCGGGAGATCGGCGTTCGCATGGCGCTCGGCTCGGGCCGCGGGCGCGTCATTCGCGGCGTGCTCCGGGAATCCTTGACGCCGGTCGGCGCCGGGGCGTTCGCCGGCGTCGTCGTGGCGCTCGGGCTGACCCGGCTGATCCGAACCCTGCTGTATGGCGTCAGCGCGGCGGATCCGCTGACGTTCGTCGCGGGAGTGGGCGTCCTGTTGGCCGTCGCGGTTGTCGCGAGCGTCATCCCCGCGTCGCGCGCCGCAAACGTCGATCCGGCGATCGCGTTGCGGGAGGAATAGCCGGCCGATCCGATTCGTCCCTGACGAGATCTATACGCCACCCGGCCGGCGGCGTCGTTGACAGCCATTTTTCCAAATCGTACGTTCGCCGTGACAATCGCTGGCACGCGACGAGGTGTGCTGGGCTCCGGAAAGACCATCCTCCCGGGAGACCATGATGCACCGCACCTCGTCTACGTCGACGTCCCTACGATTCAGCCGATCACCATTGCGCGAGCGTTGGACAATGCTCGCGGTCGCGGCACTCGGATTCCTCGGAAGCGGACGCGCCGCGGCTGCGCAGACGACCGGGAGCGTCACCGGGCGCGTGACGGAAGCCGCAACAGGTCTGCCGCTCACCGCCGCGGTCCGGGTCATGGGTTCGCAGATCGGGGCGCAAAGTGGCTCGGATGGCAAGTACACCATCCGCGGCGTCGCGCCTGGGACGATCGACCTGGCGGTCACCCACATCGGCTACGAGGCGAAGCACGTCAGCGTGACGGTCACGGCCGGCGCGACCGCGACCGCCGACGTCGCGCTCACGCAGGCGCCGTTCTCGCTTGCCGCCGTCGTGACGACCGTGACCGGCGCGCAGAGCAAGGCCGAGATCTCGAACACGGTCGCCTCGATCGACGTGGCGTCGCAGATCGCCGAAGCGCCGATCTCCACCACCGGCGAGCTCCTCTCCGGGCGCGCGGCGGGCGTACAAGTTCTCTCATCGGGCGCCGTCGGCTCCGGATCGCGGATTCGCATCCGCGGTGCGTCGTCGCTGTCGTTGAGCAACGACCCGATCGTCTACGTCGACGGTGTTCGCGTCGACGCCAAGACGGGCGATTCGGGCATCGGCACGGGCGGCACGCAGTCGTCCGCTTTCGACAACATCAACCCGGCCGAGATCGAAACGATCGACGTGATCAAGGGGCCGGCGGCGGCGACGCTGTACGGCACGCAGGCGGCGAACGGCGTCATCGTCGTCACGACGAAGCGCGGTCGTGCGGGCGCCACGCGCTACAGCGCGTGGTCCGAGAACGGCACGCTGAACGACCCGAAGAAGGGCAGCTATCCGGACCTGTTTGTGTCGTTCGACCGCCGCAGCGGACTCAAGACGTGCACGCTGGTTCAGCAGGCCTCGGGCAGTTGCCTCATCGACAGCACGTACCATGGCGACGTGTTGAACATCGATTCACTCACGCCGCTGTCGACGGGCAACCGGTCGCAATACGGACTGCAGGTCTCCGGTGGGGCGGATCGCCTTCAGTACTTCGTCTCCGGCGAACAGGAGCACACGCAGGGGCCGTACAAAATGCCTGGCCTCGAGGTCGCGCGCCTCTCGAAAGAGCGCGGCTCGACGATCGGCGCCGATCAGATGTATCCGAACATGGAAAAGAAGGTCAACCTGCGCACGAACCTCAATGCGCAGCTGACCTCGGCGCTGAACTTCGGTCTCTCGATCGCATATGTCGACAACGACAACCGGCAGCCGCAGAACGAAGACAACAGCGACGGCATGATGGTCGCGGCGATCGGCGGCTCGGCGCGCACCGACCTGCTCGACTCCCGCAAGTTGCCGCTCATGGGATATCGAAGCTTTCCCATCGGCGACATCTTCGCGCAGGTCACGACACAGAACATCAACCGCTTCATCAACGGGTTCAACGCGCAGTATCTGCCGCTCTCGTGGCTCACGACGCGCGCCAACATCGGCTTCGACTACAGCTCGCGCAACGCGACGTTCATCCAGCAGTTCAACCAGGGTCCTTTCGGTGAGCAGGCGCGCACGGGAAGTGTGCAGTCGAACCGCGCCGAGTCGGGCATTTACTCGGTGGATGTCGGCGGCACCGCCACCAACTCGCCCGGACATAGTCTCACCTTCAAGACCTCGACCGGCGTGCAGTACTTCCGCAGCTGGTTCTCGTCGTCCACGGGAACGGGCTTGGGCATGCCGCCGGGGGCGACGACGACGAGCGCTGGCGCCACGCGCACGGCCAGCCAGTCGACCACCGAATCCATCAACCTCGGCGCCTATGGCGAAGAGGTGGCGTCGTATAACGAGCGCTTCTTTCTGACGGGCGGCCTGCGGTACGACGGCAACAGCGCGTTCGGCACCGGTTTTTCAGGCGTCTTCTATCCGAAGATCGGCGCGTCCTGGCTCGTGTCCGACGAGTCGTTCTTCCCGAAGATCGACGCGATCAACTCGTTCCGTCTCCGCGCGACCTACGGCGCATCGGGTGTGCAGCCTGGCGCTCTCAACGCGCTTCGGTATTACCAGACGGCCAACGCGAACATCGCCGGCGTCGAGCAGTCCGGCGTGACGCTGTCTGCACTCGGCAACGCGAACCTCAAGCCCGAGTATTCCGGTGAATTCGAGGGCGGGTTCGACATGAGCGCGTTCGCCAACCGAACCTCGCTCGAGCTCAGCTACTACAACAAGAAGACGAAGGACGCCCTGATCAACGCGCCGCTGGCGCCCTCGCTCGGCGGCACGATCACGACGCTGATCGAGAACATCGGCTCGACGCGCAATGCGGGCGTCGAGATGACGCTCAACCAGCGAGTGATCGACAATCGGTCGGTGGGCTTCACCGTTCAGCTGACCGGCTCCACGAACAAGAACAAGATTCTGACGCTCGGCCAGGGCATCACGCCAATCTTTACCGGCAACCGCAGCACGCAATACAACGCGCCCGGCTATCCCTTGTTCGCGCTGTGGGGCAAGACGTACACATACGACGACGCCAACCACGATGGCATCATCGTCGCCTCGGAAATGAAGTACAGCGATACGGCCGTGTACATCGGACCGACGGCCCCGACCCACGAATTCGCGCTGACGCCACGCCTCGAGCTGCTTGGGCGCAAGCTCGCGATCACGGCGCAGTTCGATCACAAGGATGGCAATACCAAGTTCTATAACACGCTGCGGCATCGATGCCAGGGCGGCAATTCGTGTCCGGGGATCTGGGACCCGCATGCGTCGCTGGCCGATCAGGCGGCCGCGGTCGCCGACGCCAGCAACATTTACACGGGCTACTTCCTGAACGGCGAGTTCACGCGCTTCCGCGAGCTCTCGGTCGCGTATCAGCTGCCGGATTCGTGGGCGAACAAGGTGCGCGCGAGCCGGGCATCGATCATCGGCACGGGGCGCAACCTGCACGTGTGGACGGCCTATCCAGGCATCGATCCAGAGTCGACGGTGGGCAATGGAGACGCACGCGGGAGCGAGGAGTATTTCGCCACGCCGCCGCTCCGCTATCTCACGCTCCGCCTCAACCTCTCCTTCTGAGGACACCGCCAATGACTCGAATCCATCGCGCCATGACGCACGTGTCCAAGGTCGCGGGCGCCGCGCTCGCCGGCGTTGCCGCGCTGTCGCTCGGCGCCGCCGGCTGCAAATCCAGTGAAGTGCTGAACGTCCAGACGCCGGACATTCTGGCGCCGACCGTCTTCAACACACCGACGGGCACCGATCCGCTTCGCTTCGGGGTGATCTCCGATTTCACGGTGGGCTTCGACGGGTCCACCGACTCGTACACGACCATGAGCGGCGACATGGCCGACGAGCTCATGGCGACGGACACGTTCGCCGAGCGTCTGTCGGTGAATGCGCGGAATCCGGTCGAGGTCAATTCCTCGACCGAGTCGGTGTTCCGCGCGCTGCAACAAGCACACTCCGGCGCGATCAAAGCGGCGACGGTTCTCGCCGCCGCGCAGCCGAGCCAGAAATGGCAGCGCGGGGAGATGTACATGCTGCGCGGCTACGTCGAGATCGTCCTCGCCGAGGGCTTCTGTTCGGGAACGGCATTCTCGACTGCCGACGACAATGGCGTCGTGACGTACGGTCCGGTCAACTCGACCACGCAGCTCTTCACGCTCGCTGTCGCGAGCTTCGACTCGGCCTTGGGGCTCGCCGACACGAGCAAGCGCGTACTGTATGGCTCGCAGATCGGAAAGGCGCGCGCGCTGATCAACCTCGGCAAGTTTGCCGATGCCGCCGCCGCGGTGCCGAATGTACCGCGGTCGTTCCAACTGCTCACGTATCACTCGACGGCGAGCAGCCGCGAACAGAACGGCATGTGGAACGCGGCGGCGAACGGCTCGTCGCGCTACAGCATCGTGACGAAGGAAGGGGGCAACGGGCTGCCGTATCTCGCGACGACGACGGATCCACGCATCCCGTGGTCGGCGTCGAGCCGCATCGGTTTCAACAGCATCTCGACGAACCTGCCGACGGAAACGAAGTTCGGTCAGACGACGAGCGGCATCGTTGGCGATGGCACGGAAGCCCAGCTCGATATCCTCGAGGCGCGTCTCCAGGGCGGAGCGCAGGCGGATCGCGACGCCGTGTTCGCGGGCCTGAACACGCTGCGCACGACGAACACGCCGGCCATACCGGCGATTGCCGGCTCGGCGCCAACGACGCAGGCCGCCGCGGTGGATCTGTATTTCCAGGAGCGCGCGTACTGGACGTGGCTCACCGGCCACCGGCTCGGCGACATGCGTCGCCTCGTCCGCCAATACGGACGCGGTGTTGAAACCGTGTTCCCCACGGGATTGGTCGCCAACTCGGGCACGCCGTCCATCTCGTCGGCGCTCTCCGGCTCGTATGGCACGGCGACGAGCATGATCATTCCATTCGCCGAGCGGAACAATCCGAACTACACGGGCTGTCTCGACCTGAAGCCGTAGACCCACTTGCTGAAGGATACGATGGTGCTGATGAGACGGTACGCATTGAGAGCGGTCGGCGCGCTGGTTGCGCCGGCCGCGTTCGCCGGCTGCTACACCTATTCGGTCATCGACGTGGCGGGCGTGAAGCCCGGCACGGAAGTCCGCGCCCGCGTGTCGATGTCCGCCGCGACGCAAATCGGTCCGTCGCTCGGCGTGGGCGACGCGCGACTGATCAGCGGCGCCGTCGTCGACAACCAGCGCGACGGACTGACGCTCAGGGTTCCGACGGTACCGGCGGGAACGGTCGGCGTGCAGGACGGCCTGTTTCAGCAAATACTCATCAACCGTAGCGACGTCCTGGAGCTCGAGACCAGGCAGCTCGACCGCGGGCGAACGCGATTCGTCGTCGGCGCGGCGATCGTCGCCGCGGCCGTGGTGACGGCGACGATCATTCGCAGCGGGCGCTCGACCGGTGAGCCCGCGGTCGTCGAGCCGCCGTCGAATTTCAGCCGTCGAGGTTTGCAGCTTCGCTTTTCGCCGACGCTGCTGTTCCGCCGCTAGTCTCGAGCGGCGCAGCTTCGAGGTTTCAGCCCCGAGCTACACCCGACCGATGCCGGGCCGACCATGCTCCAGTCTCCACTTGGTGGGTGTTTCGATCGGCGCACCGGGCTTCGACACGTAGTTCACCGTGCGATAGTCGGCGTGCCACGCGTCGGCGTCCACGGAGCAAACCACGTAGCCGCGCCGCGCGTTCTGCCACTTCATGTGCGGATTCTCGCTCATCGTCGACGGCGTCACGCCCGCCGAGCGATCGGTGCCGTCGCCGCCGGACGAGATGCTCGTGCCGACGAACTCCGCCGCCACCACGGGCCGCTCCGGCTTTGCGAAGCTCGAGTAGAGCTCGTTGACCCAATTGGAGTGGATGTCGCCAGTGATCACGACCGTCTTGTTGCGCGCATGCTGGTCGATCGACGCGAGCAGACGATCTCGCGCGGCCGGGTAGCCGCCCCAGTTGTCCATCCCGAGCCGCACCTCCGGCCCGGGCGCCGAGTCGAACGGCGCGAGCATCACCTGGTTCGCGAGCACCTGCCAGTGCGCCGGCGAGCTCGCGAGGCCCGCGCTCAGCCACGCTTCCTGCTTGTCGCCGAGCATCGTGCGTTTGGGATCGGCCCACTCGCCGCATGGAACGACATGCGTGCCGTCGCCGCAGGCTTGATCGCTACGATACTGCCGTCCGTCGAGCAGGTGAAAGCGCGCGAGCGAGCCCCAGTCCGCCGTTCGCATGATCGTGAGATCGGCCCACGATGTGGCGCGCGGCACGCGCACGGGCTGATTCTCCCACCACGCCTGATACGCGGCGGCGCGGCGCGCCCGCATCTGCTCTTCGGACTCCATGTTGTTCTCGCCCGCGAGGCCGGCGTAGTTGTTGTCGACCTCGTGATCGTCCCAGATCACCAGCCACGGGCAGAGCGCGTGGGCCGCTTTGAGCGCGTCGTCCGCCTTGTATTGCGCGTAGCGGGCGCGATAGCCCGGAAGGTCGCGCGCCTCGAGGGTCGAGTGGGGCCGCACGACGTTGGTGCCCGGCCCGTACTCGTAGATGTAGTCGCCGAGGAACGCGATGAGGTCGAGCTCCTCGTGCGACATGTGCTGGTGCGCCGTGTAGAGGCCATTCTCGAAGTTCTGACACGAGACGAACGAGAACTTGAGCGGCGGCGTGGTCCCCGGGGCAGGCATCGTGCGCAGACGGCCTACCGGGCTCGCGGCGGCCCCAGCGCGGAATCGATAGTAGTACCAGCGTGCAGGCTCGAGCCCGTCGACGTCGGCATGTACGCTGAAGCCCAGCTCCGGCGCCGCGGTGGCGCGGCCCTGCTTGACGATCTTGGAAAACTTGTCGTCGCTTGCGACTTCCCAAGTGACGACTGTTCTCACGCTCATTCCACCGTCGGGTTCGAGCGGTCGCGGCGCGAGACGCGTCCAGATCATGCACGACGTCGCCGTCGGATCGCCCGCCGCGACGCCGAGCTGGAACGGATCGTCGGCGAAGCGGGGATGCCAGCGAACGCGCCACACATTGGGCACCGTGGCGCACAGGGCCGCATTTCGCGAGAGGTCGATCAGAAAGTCTCGGCGCAGCATCGGTCTTTTCCAGGCGAGGGACGCCGGGAAACTCTCGACGATGCCGCGCGGGGTCAATGACCGAGGCAGCCAGTTGCGGTGCTGTTACTCGAGGCCAACCGCCGAGCCTCCGCCGGGGGGCAGGCTGACATCTCTAGCTCGAGTCTTGTCACTCGAAACTGGACTCGCTCGGAGACGTCGAGATCTCAGCCGGCGAAAGCATTGCCTTGCCGTTTCTGACGTCTCGACGCTGACAGCGAGTCCAGTTTCGAGCGGCGCGGATGCGGGAGTCAGACGCGAGTCGCCGTAGCCATTCATCTGGCCGACTCCCTGAGCTGATCGATTGCCCAGATCACGCGGCGCGTCGCTGGACGGAACCGGCCGTTCGGCGCCTTGAGCCCGCGCGACTGGCCGTAGTCTCCAGCCTCGTACACGATCGCGCCCTTGATCGCCGCATGCTCGGTGCCCCACGCCAGCACCTCCCACACCGCGTTCTCCTGGCTTCGCTCGCCGAAGGCGAGCGGATAGCCGCCGGTCGCGAAGATCCAATGATCCTTGCGCGGCGGCGTCGCTCGCATCCATCGGTCGGCGGTGCGCGTGTCCGCCTGAATGCCGCCGCCGACGAACGGCGATGGAAACAATGAGAAGCCGACTACGTCCATCGGCGATCCGGGCGCTGCCGCCCACGCGTAGAGCGTGCTGTCGGCGCGCGTGTAGGCCGAGGCCGCCACGCCGACGCGCACGTTGCGGTCGATGCTCTTGGCGAGTCGCGCCGCGTCGGTCAGGTACTTCTCCCAGCGTTCCGGTGGGAGCGTGCCGACGGCGCGGTCGCCGCTGTCGTACGGGTCTTCGGCGGGCAGCAGGATGGTCGGATGGATGCGCGACACGACCTGGCGGATCGTCGCCAATCGCTGCGCCTCGTTCAGCGGCACCGGCCCCAGCTCCGGAATGATCTTGCCGCGATATCCGAGCGCGACGATGACGACCGTGCTGTCGCGGCGAGCCGGATCGAGCACGCGCGCGAGCGAATCGATCGCCGCGCGGGTTGCGTCCGGCGTCACCACCACGCTCACCGCGTCGACACCGAGCGAGTCGACGAGCGCCGAATCGCTGCGGATCGCGGCGGGCGGCGGCGGGCGTCGCACGTCGGGCAGGATCTTGATCCCGACCGAAAAATCGCCGTCGGGTCGCTCGCGCAGCTGATCTCGCCGGTGTGCCTCGTAGTTGCGCAGCTGGAGAATCGCGCGCGGTCCGCCGATGGCGAGGATGATCACGCACCAGCCGAGCGCCACCATCGACATGAACAGCCGAAAACCGGCAGTGAGCGGACGCAGCGCCGGAAACGCCGGCGACACCATCGGCATGTTGAGGTACAGCGGGCTCGCGAGCACGCTGGCGGTGCCACTCGCGAAGACCATCGCCACGCTCTGCGACGCCAGCAGCAGCACGAGCGGCTCGGCCGGAGAGGCGCCGTGCGCGGCCGCGTAGCGAGTGACGCCGATCGTCGCGATGAGAATGTTGTACACCGCGATCGGAAAGCCCCACACCCAGTTCACGAGCCGCCGCACGAGAGCGTACACCGCCTGAACGGCGAACAGGACGAGCGCCGCGGGCCAGAACCAGTCCATGGTGGCGACCGCACGGCCCGTGATGACCGTCGACGTCGCCAGCGCGAACAGCAGCGCCGGGAGCAGCAGCAGCGCGCCGAGCCCGGAGATGGCCTGAAACACGCGCGGCGACTGGCGATTCTGCGCGATCCGCCCCGCCAGCACGATGTTCCACACCAGGATGACGATTGTCAGCGCGAGATGCGCCGGCGCAAGAAAATTTCTCATCCCCGAGTGCGCGTGTCGCTCGTGATGTCACGCGCCGTGAGGCGGCGGGCGAACACGTCCATCACTTTGCGAAAGTCGTGCGACGGCGGCGCGACGATGTCGAACAGCAGAGTCTGCTGCTCCGGAAGCGCGTGCAGCGTCAAGTGCGCGCCGTCGAGCAGCAGCATGGCGGAGACGCCGCCCGTGGCGCGCTGCCTCACCGCGGGCACGCCGATCGGGTTGAACCCGCCCGCGCTCGCCGCCGCGATCAACAAGCCCCCGAGCAACGTCGCGTCGCTGAGCTGCTCGGATGGAACGCCCCGGAATTGCGCGGTGAGGTGCGTGTACGATGCGGTCACTGGGATCAGAACATCGACATCGCGAGAAACGAGCGCAGCGAGTCGTTGGTCGAGCGAAGCCGAGTCGAAACCAGGCGGACACAGGCCCAGAGAACCTTGTACGCCAGCTCGCGATTGAAATCGAGGAGCATCTCGAAGTCGGGCCGGGCGATCGTGAGCAGCGTCGTGGCGCCGTTCGAGATCGCGTGCGTCGACCGTTCCGTGCGATCGAAGACCGCCATCTCGCCGAAGAGCGCTCCGGGCTTCAGAACGGCGAGCGCTTCCTCACCGATGCCGGGCACGTCCCGGCTGATGCGGACCTCGCCGGCCACGATGAGGTACAACCGATTGCCGTGCTCGCCTTCACGAAAGATGAAATCGCCCGACGTAAATTTTTCTTCCCGGCAGACCTCGGCCACCTGCGTGAGCTCCTCGTCATCGAGGTCTTTGAAGATCGTCACCCGCTTGAGCAGCTCGGTGACGGGAAGATGCGCCATGCCGTGCCTCGGCGGTTCGGAGGGAAGCCTCGGCGAAGCTACGGACGAGCTTGCGTGCTGGCAAGCATTCTGAGGCCCGTCTAGGTTGCTAGGGCCATGACCTCTCGCGCGACGTTTCGCGCTCTCCCGAACATCATTTCCTCATCGCGCGTGCTGCTCGCCGCGGGATTCGTCGCGCTGCCGAGTCCCGACACGCGGCTCGGGCTCGTCGGTCTCGCGGCGATCACCGATTTCCTCGATGGGTGGCTCGCGCGCCGCGCGCATTGGACGACGCGCTGGGGCGCGCTCATCGATCCGATCGCCGATCGCGTGTTCGTGCTCGTCGCCGTGTCCTCGTTTCTCTTCACGGGCGCGCTGTCGACGACCGGCTACTTCGTGATGCTCTCGCGCGACATCATGACCGCGATCGGATTCCTCGTCGCGCGGCTGGTGTCGTGGCTTCGTCCCGTCGAGTTCAAGGCGCGCATGTCGGGGAAGATCGTCACGGTGCTGCAGCTCGCGACGTTCGTCTGCGTGCTTCGCTTTCCTGACTGGGTCACCCGGTGCCTGTGGGCGGTCGGGCTCACCTCGGCGTATTCGATCGTCGACTATACGCTCGCTCTGTGGCGCGCCCGGGCTCGATGAGAGCTCGAAGGCAGGTGGCGATCGCCGCGGCGCTGATCGTTGGCGCGGCGGCAAGAGCCAATGCGCAGCTGCTCACGCCGACCTACACCGAGTATCGGGCCGACGGAATCTTCGGCCGCGGCTCGACGGCGCAGGCGGGATTGGGCGCGGTCTATCAGCTCGGCCCATACGTGCGAACGTCGCTCGACGCGGCGGGCGGCGCGACCTGGTACAACGCGCTGACGCGCGCCTCCGGCCGCGTCGATCTCATCGCGCGTTTTCTTCTCGATCCATTTCGTGAAGCGCGACTCGGGCTGTCGATGGGCGGCGGCGTGAGCGTGCCGTACACGGACGGCCAAGCGCACGTGCGGCCGGTGCTGACGGCCGTCGTGGATCTCGAGGGCCGAATGCGGCGCGACATCACGCCCGCGCTGCAGCTGGGCCTCGGAGGCGGGACGAGGATCGGCGTCGTCCTGAGGACGTCGCCGCCCAGATGGCGTTAGCAGGTCGCTGAAAAAAGGGTTCTTCGGGGATTTCCGGGAATCGGCTATATCGTCGTTTTCAGCGACGTCGCGGCCGTCTGGAGGTGATGCGCCGATTCGCCCCTAAGAAGACCGAGGGAACAGATTGAGCGAATTAACCGGATTTTCCGGAAACCGTCGAAGCCCGATCGAGCAATCCGAACAATCCGAGTTTATCCGGCCGATCCGAAGGGACCTTTGTCGTAGTGGCCGATCGCCGAGGCAGCCCATCGCGCCTTCGCGAAAGAACGCGAGAGAACTGCCGCGGATGCCGCCGACGAACGCGGATGCCGCTGAAACAACGTGATCGCTTTGGAAGCAGTCCGCGGCTGTGCCAATCGTTCCGTCTCGATCGGCGGAGTAACCTCTGGGCCATGCTCAATTCCCAGCCGTCTCGTTCCGAAATTCCCCGAAGATCCGAAAAGCGAAGAAAAGACAAAAGAGCGACGAGTTCTCCGCACTCAGTTCTCCGTTCCCGCTCCGGCGAACACAAATACAGAAAGGCCCCCGGAAGGAGGCCTTCATTCGCCGGCGATGTTAGGCTGCCGCCGTGTCGTCGCGCTTTTTCGGCGGCTGAGCGAAACGCTCACCCAACTTGCGAAGCTCCGCGATCTTCTCCGCGTCGAGCTCTGGGTAGCGATCCGTCATGTACGCCATCGTCTCCTCGAACCATTCCTGCTGATGCTCAGGCTCCGAGCCGACGACACCACACCGCATGATATGCTGGAACAACTCGTCCCGCGCTTCCTCGAACGGCGAAGCGACCACCGGTGCTTTCATCGTTCGGTTCTTCTGTTTGGCCATGTCCTATGAGTTGGGGGATAAAGACACAGTAATTTAACGCATCGGGCTGGTTCCATCTATACGCAGCACCCAACTCGAATCGTTGGGACGGGTGTGATCCACGTTACGCTCTCGTTCGGGAGCATGGGGCATTCACTGTGCCCGTCACTCCGCTCGGACCACTCCACCCGCGCCGATGAATTCGAGGATCATCCCGGCGAGCGTTTCCGGGGCCTCCTCGGGGACGAGACGGCCCGTGCCGGGGAGGCGCACCAGCCGGCTGCCAGGAATCGTGTCGGCGAGCGTTTCGCCGAGTTTCGGCCCAACGAACGAATCCTGATCGCCCCAGACGATGAGCGTGGGTCGGTCGATCTGTCCTAAATCGACTTCGGCCATGTCTTCGTCGTCCACGGCGCGCGCGAGGGTGAGCAGGTGGTTCAGCCCGTCCTCGCCGACGTACGGCGCGAGATACCGAGCGACCAGCGGCTCCGGCGCGTTGGCCTTGTCGGCCACGCTCCGCTCGATGAGATCGCGAATGAGCGGCGCCGCGCCGACGACGCCGCGCGCGATGCGAAACGCGAAGCGCGCGGTGTTGCGCTGCAACTGCTTGATGTCGTCGGCCGGGACGTCGTCGAACGCGATCGGGTTCACCAGGACCAGCCGGTCGACACGCTCGGGCCGGTTGAACGCGAGATGCATCGCGACCGCGCCGCCGAGATCGTTGCCGACGATCGTCGCCTTCGTGAGCCGGAGCGCCGTCAGCGCCCGGTCGAGATAGTCGGACTGCGCGGCGATCCCGTACTGCGCGTCGAACGGTCGATCGGATTCGCCATAGCCGAAGAGGTCGATGGCGAACGCCGTGCGGCTCGCGGCCGCCAGCGCGGGACCGACGTTTCGCCAGAGGAAACTGCACGTTCCGAATCCGTGTACGAGGAGGATCGGCGCGCCGCCGTGTCCGTAGCGCTCGACATGGACGGAACCAGGTCCAACGGGAATGCGGAGGAGATCAGCGTCCATGAGGTGAGTGCGGGGCGTCAGTGAGGCGAGTTGGCGTGTCCGTTGCGCACGCCGTGCTTGCGCAACCTAGGTACCACGATAGCATCTTTCGGAACCGGGCACGACCAACGCCGGTCAATCGTTTCTTCTCCACGAATGTCGATGTCGGATCAGGAGCAGACCTACGACGACGGCCGAGCCCGGAATCTCGAGGCCCTGCTGCGCGCACTGTCGGCTCGTATTGGCGAGTTGGACGCACAACGGGCATTGTTGGACCATGCCGGCGAGCTGCTTCGGTTGATCGGCGACATCCGCAGCGAGCTCTTTCACTACGAAGTCCGCATCACGTACGACACTCCCGAGGTCGCCGAAAGCCGACGGATCGTGCGCGACGCCCAACAAGACACCCCGCCCCAATGGCACAAAAACGAGTGGAGCCCGGACGAGGACGAAAGCCCGGAGTCGTAAAGTCCGCCAAGTCGTCGTCGAGCAACCGCGCGTTCTTCATCCTGATCGCCGTCTTGGCCGTCGCCGGGATCTCCGCGCTGACCTACCAGTCCACGCGGTCCAAAGACGTCTCGCCGACCAACCCGATCGATTCGACGCTGCCGCCCGTGAGCTCGTCGGGCTACACGATCGGCAACAGCGGCGCGCCGCTGGAGGTCACCGAGTTCGGCGACTTCGAGTGCCCGGCCTGCGGGAATTTTGCCACGCTCACCGAGCCCGACATTCGCAAGCACTATGTCTCGACGGGCAAAGTGCTGTGGCGCTTCATCGACTATCCGCTCAACATGCACCGCAACACGTGGCAAGCGTCGCGTGCCGCGGCCTGCGCGGACGAACAGGGCAGATTCTGGGAGTACCACGACGCGCTGTATCAGACGCAGGACCAGTGGAACAGCGAGGCGACCGGCAATCCCGACAAGTTCATGAAGCAGCTGGGCAAGCAGCTCGGGTTGAACACGGGCCAGTTCGATCAGTGCGTCGACACGAAGAAAACGCAGGCGAAGATCCAGGCGCACTATGCGCTCGCCGAGGCGCGAAAGGTCCAGCAGACCCCGACGTTCGTCGTCGGCAATCAGGAAGTCATCGGGGCGAAGAACTACGACGAGTTCGCGAAGATCCTCGACGCGGCGCTCGCCACGGCGCCCCCGGTCACGCCGGCGTCCGGCGGTGACACGGCGAAGCGCGGCGTGACCCTTCCGGCGGCCAAGAAAGGTCCGTGACGGTTCGAAAATCGATGGCGCTCGTCAGCCTGCTCGGGCTGTTCATCGGCGCGTACCTGAGCCTGTACAAGTTCGGGTACATCGGAACGCTGACCTGCGGCGTCGGCTCGTGCGAGACCGTGCAGATGAGTAAGTGGTCCGTCTTTCTCCACGTACCGGTGGCGACGTGGGGCGTCGGATTCTACGCGCTCATGCTCGCGCTTTCGATCGTCGGCATTCAGCCGCGGTTCGAGGATTCGGCCCAGCTCTCGCTCGTGACGCTGCTGCTCACCGGGTGGGGCGTGCTGTTCACCGCATGGCTCAACTATCTCGAGGGCTTCGTCATCCACGCGTGGTGCGAGTGGTGCCTCGGGTCCGCGGCGTTCGTGCTCGTGTTGTTCGTGCTGGCGATCGCCGACTATCGGAGAGTTCGCGCGATCGGGGCTCAGACGTAGGTCTCATAATTCCGCATCTTACAATTCCGCACGGGGAAAAAGGCAAGCGAGATCCGCGGCAGTTCTTTAGTTTTTCTATGCAAAACAAGAGGGCCGGCGATTCGCCGGCCCTCTGTGCATCCGCGCAGATCGACTTACGCGCGCTTGATGATCGTGCGCTGGCCCGTCTGGCGGCCCTGTGATGCGTCGTTGAGGCGCAGCTTGGGGCGCTCCTCGATCTCCTCACTGGAATCGACCGCACGCCGGCGGTACGGAACGAGGTCCTGACCGAGGACCACGAGCGTCCGGGTCGCGACCACGCTGGCCAGCGGCTCGGGAATCGCCATCTGGCGAACATACGTGTCGATCGCCCGGTCGAAGCTCAGATCCTCGGCGAGGGTGTCGACGAACATCAGCGCGTTGTCGACATGCGCCCGGATGATCGCCTCCTCGGCACGCGCCGCGGCGAGCTGCAAGCGCCGCTCGGCGGCAGGCTCGAGCTTCCTGCGAAAGATGCGTTCTGGAAAGAGGCGCCGAAGGAACGCGTACATGGGTGCAATCTAGGGGTCCACGGATAGACGAACAGAGGGCAGATGTTGTACCACATTGGGAAGGGGGAGGCGGGAAGGGGGAACCGGGGGGAAGGATTAAGGGGGAAAAGGGGGACCTAACGCGCATAACGGGCGTTTCGACCGCGCCGGTCAGGTCTTGCAGCTAACCCTCATTCCGACGTCTGTCTCTTGCCGCTTCGCTAACTCTCCTGCGCCTCGTACTGATCCTTCAGGCTCGCGACCACGTTCGGATCCGCGAGCGTCGTCGTGTCGCCCAACGCTCGTCCCTCGGCGATGTCGCGGAGCAGCCGGCGCATGATCTTTCCCGAGCGCGTCTTGGGCAGATCCGCCGAGAAGAGGATGTCGTCCGGCTTCGCGATGGCGCCGATCTTCTCGGCGACGAAGTTCCGCAGCTCGTCGCGCAGCTCCGCGCTGTGCTTGAATCCCTCACGCAGCGTGACGAATGCGGCGAGGGCCTGGCCCTTCAACTCATGCGTCTTGCCGACGACCGCGGCCTCCGCGACCGCGGGATGCTCCACGAGCGCGGATTCGACTTCCATCGTGCCGATGCGGTGGCCCGCGACGTTCAAGACGTCGTCGACGCGGCCCAGAATCCAGTAGAAGCCGTCGTCGTCGCGCTTCGCGCCATCGCCAGGGAAGTACAGGTCCGGACGGCCCGGCCACTTCGAGAAGTACGTCTGCACGTAGCGGTCGTCGTCGCCCCAGATCGTGCGCAGCATCGACGGCCACGGTTTCGTGAGCGCCAGGAGACCGCCGCCGACCGGTATCTCGTTCGCCTTCGCGTCGAGCAGGGCGGCGGAATAGCCCGGGAGCGGCGTCGTGGCGCTGCCGGGTTTCGTCGCGGTCACGCCAGGCAGCGGCGAGATGACGATCGCGCCGGTCTCCGTCTGCCACCACGTGTCGACGATCGGGCAGCGGTTGCCGCCGATCTTCTCGCGATACCACATCCACGCTTCGGGATTGATCGGCTCACCGACCGAGCCGAGCAGTCGCAGACGTGAGAGGTCGTGCTTGGCCGGCCACTGATCGCCCCATTTCATGAAGGCGCGGATCGCCGTCGGCGCGGTATAGAGAATCGTGACGCCGTACCGCTCGCAGATCGCCCAGAAGCGGTCCTTCTCCGGCCAATCGGGTGCGCCTTCGTACATCACGCACGTCGCTCCATTGGCCAACGGACCGTACACCAGATAAGAGTGCCCCGTCACCCAGCCGACGTCCGCGGTGCACCAGAACACGTCGTCGTCCTTGAGGTCGAAGACGAGCTTCGTGGTGGTCGTCACGCCGACGAGATAGCCGCCCGTCGTGTGCACGATGCCCTTTGGTTTGCCGGTCGTGCCCGATGTGTAGAGCGTGAAGAGCACGTCCTCCGCGTCCATCTGCTCGGGCTCGCACTGTGCCTTCGCCGTCTGCATCAGCCGGTGCCACCAGTGGTCGCGCCCCTCCCGCATCTCGGCGAAGGCTTCGTCGCCGGTCGCGCCGGCGCGTCGCTGCACGACGACGACGTGCTTGATCGTCGGACACTCCTCGAGCGCCTTGTCGGAATTCCGTTTGAGCGGCACGATGCCGCCGCGCCGATAGCCGGCGTCGGCTGTGATGAGGACCGTCGCTTGCGCGTCGTTGATCCGATCGCGCAGCGATTCCGGCGAGAATCCGCCGAACACCACCGAGTGAATCGCGCCGATGCGCGTGCACGCCAGCATCGCGATCGCGACCTCGGGGATGAGCGGCATGTAGATGGCGACGCGATCGCCGCGCTTGACGCCGAGTGACTTGAGCACGTTCGCGAACTTCTGCACTTCGACGTACAGGTCCCAGTACGTGAGCGTGCGGCGATCGCCGGGCTCACCCTCCCAGATCAGCGCCGCCTTGTTGCGCCGCGCGGACGTGATGTGCCGATCGACGCAGTTCGCCGAGATGTTGAGCTTGCCGCCGACGAACCAGGTCGCATGCGGCGGCTTCCACTCGAGCACCTTGTTCCAGGGCTTGTACCAGAGCAGCTCCTTGGCCTGGGCTTCCCAGAAGGCTTCGGGGTTCTGCGCGGCGGCGCTGTACACGGTGCCGTCGGAGACGTGTGCGCCTTTGCGGAACGATTCCGGAGGCGAGAAGGAGCGATGTTCCTGGAGGAGTGCGTCGATCTCGGACATTGTGACTCGGTCTTGGGTCATCCTGAGCGAAGCGAAGGATCTGCTATGAATCCCGGGGCAGCAGATCCTTCGCTATCGCTCAGGATGACAGGCCTGGCTACTCAGCGCAAGCCGAAGTCGGGCATCGTCGCCTGAATCGGATTCGTGAGACCGAGGAGGTGAATGAGCAGCTCATGAAGCGTCCGATTCTCACGCGGCGCCAGCCTCAACCCGGAGCGAAAACTCGGTCCCACGGCGAGAAATACGCCCATCATCTCGGGCGTGTCGGGCGCATAGCCGTGCTCGCCGAGCGTGTAGAGGGCGCGCGGCACCGTCGTGACGAACTCCCAGCCCGGATCGGCAAGCAGGAAGAGGTCGCCGAAGCGAGGATTCTGCTCGGTCCGCCAGTCGGCGGGAAACTCGCCCGGCCGAAAGAGTCGCATGTGCGGAATCGTCCGGCGGTAGAGCCTCGCCAGGGAATCGAGATTCACCTCGGGTCCAGCCCGATCCCGCCAGATCGAGAGCGTCGCGTGCTCGTCGTCGACGATCACACCGCGCTTCGGCAGCAGGCTGTCCATGTCGATGTCGTGCTCGCGTGGAACGCTCAGCAATCCGTGATCGGACACGACGATGACGTCGATCGGACGAGACCCGAGGCGCGCGAGCGAATCCCGCAACACGCCGAGCGTTCGGTCGGCCGCGCGCACACCGGCATATGCCTCCTTCGAGTCCGGGCCGCGCGTGTGTCCGGGCACGTCGACGACGTTCGAGTAGAGCATGATCAAGCGCGGCCGCTCGCGTGGCGGCATGCGCAGCCACTTCATGACCTGACCGATCTTCACGCTGTCCGGCCGCGTGGCGTCGAACGCGTTCCAATAGCTGGGGCGTACGCCCTGGATCTCGGCTTCGCTTCCCGTCCAGAAGTATGCTGCCGTCTTGATGCCGGCGCGCTCCGCCGTCACCCAGATCGGCTCTCCCCCGAACCAACTCCCCTCGCTGGCCGACGTGCGGAGGAACATCGCGCGCCGCGCCGGATCGTAAAACGAATTGACGACGATCCCGTGATGCCCCGGCGTGAGCCCAGTGGCCATCGAGTAGTGATTTGGAAACGTCTTCGACGGAAACTCCGGCCGAAACGGCGCGCGCACACCCTCGCGCATCACGCGCGCGAAGTTCGGCAGCGTATCGCGGTCGAGAAATCGGTCGCCGAGCGCGTCGAACGACACGACGATCACCGTCAGCGGTTCGGACGGGGTCGCCGCCGGTCTGGGGCGAGTGCAGGCCGTCATGGCCAGCAGCAGGGCGGCGCGGCGCGCCAGGCGAACGAACGGCATCGCCGGACGTTATCAGGGGGCGCGCGGAGTGTCGATGCCCCTCATCGTGTCATCCTGAGCGAAGCGAAGGATCTGCTGTCATTCGGGTCGGAGCTTCATCGCGCGCTCGCGGTCCGGGACGTCACCTTATCTTTCCATGATGCCTCCGACCTCCCCGGCGGTCGAAGTCTCCGGTGTCAGCCGCACCTTTGGTCGCCGCCGCGCTGTAGACGGCGTGGACCTCTCCCTCGACGCCGGCGATTGTCTCGCGCTGTTCGGCCCCAACGGCGCCGGCAAGACGACGTTGCTACGCGTCATTGCGGGGCTTCTCAAGCCTTCTGCCGGCACCGTCCACGTCGCGGGGCGAGCGCTGCGCAGCGACGCCGCGGCGCGCGGTCTCGTCGGCCTCATCTCGCATCAGAGCATGCTGTATCGCGCGCTCACGGCCGCCGAGAACGTGGAGTTCGCGGCGCGGCTGTACGGCATGCCCGACCCGCGCGGTGCGGCGCTGCGCGCGCTCGAACGAATGCGCGTCGCCGATCGCGCCGGCACGCCCGTGCGCGCGTTGAGCCGCGGCCTGCAACAGCGCGTGTCGATCGCGCGCGCGATCGCGCACGAGCCGCGGGTGGTGTTGCTCGACGAGCCGTACACGGGGCTCGACGCCGCGGGCGGCGCCGCGCTCACCGAGATGCTGCTGACGCTTCGCTCCGCCGGTGCGTCGCTCGTGCTGGTGACGCACAATGTGGACGAGGGGCTCGCGGTCGCGTCGCGCGCGTCGATCATGCTCAAGGGACGTCTCGTGCGGCACGACGACTGCGCGTCGCTCGACGTGCGCCGCTATCACGCCGAGTACCGCGCGTTGGTGCTTGCGCCGCCGGCGCCGGCGCTGGGCGTCTCGGCATGACGGCCACCGTCGACCGCCAGCCGCCGGGCACGATCGCCGCGGCCTGGCTCGTGATGCGAAAGGATCTCTCGATCGAGTATCGCACGCGCACGGCCTTTCTCTCGGCCGTGGTCTTTTCGATCATCGCGCTCACGGTGTTCTACTTCGCGTGGGACCAGTCCGTCGTTGCGCCGAGCGATCGCGCGTCCGGCGTGCTGTGGGTCGTGCTGACGTTCTCGGCGCTGCTGGGGCTGCAGCGCTCGTTCGGCATCGAGGAGCACGACCGCGGGATCGACGCGCTGCTGGTCTCGCCGATCAGCCGCGAGTCGGTCTATCTCGGCAAGGCGATGGGGAATCTCGTTTTTCTCAGCGCGATTCAGCTGATCGCGATTCCGGCCCTCGTGCTGTTCTACAACCTCCGAGTCGATCGCCCGCTGTTCATCGTCGCGGGCATCGTCTTTCTGACGATGCTCGGGATCGTCGCCGTCGGCACACTGTTCAGCGCGATGGCGGTCAATACGCGGCTCGCGGAGCTGCTGCTTCCGATGCTGAGCCTTCCGTTCTTCGTTCCGCTGCTCATGAACGCGGCGCAAGCCGGCGCGCGCGTCTTTGCTGGGCGGCCACTCGCCGAAGCGATGCCGCAGTTGAACATCGTCATCGCGTTCGACATTGTCTTCATCGTCGCATGCACACTCGCGTTTCCGTTCACTCTCGAGGAATGACCGCCAGCTCGCTTTCTCGTCCGGCGGAGTCAACCGCGTTCAATCGTCCGGTGGTCGATTGGGTGCTGTGGCTCGCGCTCGCGTCGGTTGCCGCGGTGTACGTTCGCGCCGCGGCGTTCACGCCGATCGAGGCGAAGCAGGGCGCCGTGCAGAAGCTCTACTACCTGCATTTCCCCACCGCGCTCGGCGCCTATATCGCGATCGGCATCACGGCGCTGGGATCGATCGCATATCTGTGGCTGCACGACGAGCGCGCCGATCGCCTCGCGGAGGCTGGGGCCGAGGTCGCTGGGGTGTTCCTGCTGGTCGTGATGTCGATGGGGTCGATTTGGGGCCACGTCATCTGGGGCACGTGGTGGGCGTGGTGGGATCCGCGGCTCGCGCTCACGCTGTTCCTCTGGTTCGTGGTGATTGCGTATCTCGTTCTGCGCGGCGCGATCGACGATCCAGGAATGCGCGGCCGCTACTCCGCGGTGCTCGGCATTCTTGGCGCGCTGTTGATTCCGTTCATCCATCTGAGCGTTTATTTCACCGACGCGCATTTGCACCCGATGCCGATCATCTTCAAGCCGGACAAGCCGTCGCTGCCGCCGGAGATGTTGGTGACGTTTCTGATCTCGTTCGTGGCGTTCACCTTTCTGACGATCGCGCTGATTCGGGCGCGCTATCGGCTTGGCCTGCAACGCGACGCGGTCGCGGCGATGGACGACGAGCGAGGTGCCGCGTGATCGACACTTTTTCATCCTTCGTCGCCGGCTACTCGGTCGCGGCGGTACTGATCGTCGCCTATGTGACGACCCTGTGGGTTCGCTCGCGCCGGCTTCGCGCGAGAGCGCGGAACCGCGGCACATGAGTGGAACCGTCTATCTCGTCGGCGCGGGTCCTGGTGATCCGGGGCTCCTCACGTTGCGCGGCGGCGAGCTGCTCGCGCTCTGCGATGCCGTCGTGTACGACGCGCTGGCCAACCCGGCGCTGCTCGCGATGGCGACCATGCCCGAGCGGAAGAAGCCGCCCGCGGAGATGTACGACGTCGGCAAACGTGGCGGCATCTCGGAGTCCGCGCGGCAGGAAGAAATCAACGCGCTGCTGATTCGCCTCGCCGGCGAAGGCAAGCGCGTCGTCCGGCTCAAGGGCGGCGATCCGTTCGTGTTCGGCCGCGGCAGCGAGGAGGCCGAGGCGCTCGCCGCCGCGGGCGTTGGCTTCGAGGTCGTTCCCGGCGTCACGGCGGGCATCGCCGCGCCGGCGTATGCGGGCATTCCGGTGACGCATCGCGGCCTGTCGACGTCGGTCACGTTCGTCACGGGCCACGAGGATCCCTCGAAGGATCGCGATACGGTGGATTGGTCGGCGCTCGCGCGGGCCGGCGGCACGATCGTGCTCTACATGGGGGTGCGCACGCTGCCGCGGATCGCCAACGCATTGATCGACGGCGGCCGGTCGCCGGACACGCCGGCCGCGGCGGTGCAATGGGGCACGCATCCGCATCAGAAAACTGTGACAGCCACGCTGTCGACGCTCGCGGCGGCGATCGAGCGCGATGGGCTCACCGCGCCGGTAATCACCGTCATCGGCGACGTGGTGTCGTTGCGCTCCGAGATCTCGTGGTTCGAGACGAAACCGCTCTTCGGGCGGCGCATCGTCGTCACGCGCGCGCGCGAACAGGCGCCGATGCTGAGCGAGAAGCTCATCACCCTCGGCGCCGAGGTGCTCGAGATGCCGGCGACGAAGATCGAGCCGGCGGACCCGGAGCCGATCCATCGTGCCATCGCCACGCTCCCGCGCTATGCGTGGGTGATCTTCACGAGCCAGAATGCCGTGCGCATCTTCTGGAACGCGCTGCGGGAGTCGAAGCTCGACGTCCGCGCGCTGGCCGGCAAGATGATCGCGGCCGTCGGACCCATGACCTCGCTCGCGCTCATGGAACGCGGCCTTGCTCCAGACGTCATCCCCGACCGATTCGTCGCCGAAGGGCTGCTCGAGGCGATCGGCCAGCGCGACGTCCGCGGGAAGCGCGTGTTGTACGCGGCCGCGACCGGCGCGCGCGCGACGTTGGAGGCCGGCTTGGAGTCCTTGGGCGCGAAGGTCGATCGCGTCGCGCTGTATTCCTCGGTGCCCGACGGCGCGGGCGCCGCCGCGCTCCGCGAGCGGCTTCTCGCCGGCGAGGCCGACGCGGTGACGTACACGTCGGCGTCGTCGGTGAACGCGTTCGTCGACGCCGTGGGTGCCGATGCCGCGGCACGAGCGCCGGCCGTTTCCATCGGCCCGGTCACGACCGCCGCGGCGAAGGCCCGCGGCCTCGAGGTGGCCGCCGAGGCGTCGATGTCGACCATCGCGGGGCTTGCCGACGCGACGTGCGACCTGTTCGGCGCCTCGCCGGTGAGCGGCGCTCGGACGTGACCGATTCCGCGCCGTTCATCATCGCGACGCGTGCCTCGGAGCTGGCGCTTCGGCAGGCGCGCGAGGTACAGGCCGCGCTCAACGCGCGCGGTGTGGCCTCCGAGCTCAAGACGTACAAGACGACCGGCGACAAGCGCCTCGACGAGCCCTTGAGCGCGATCGGCGCCAAGGGACTCTTCACCAAGGAGCTCGAGGCCGACCTCGCGAAGGGCAAAGTCCATTGCTGCGTGCACTCGTTGAAGGATCTACCGACTGAATCGCCGCCCGGGCTCGAGATCGGCGCGCTGCTGCCGCGCGAGGATCCACGCGACGTGCTGGTGGTGAATGAACACGTCGGCGGCGGATCCATCGCCGAGCTGCCGCCGGGGACGCGCGTCGGAACGTCGAGCCTTCGGCGGCGGTCGCAGTTGCTCGCCGCGCGGCGCGATCTCGACGTCGTCGAGCTTCGCGGCAACGTGCCGACGCGGCTCAAGAAGGTCGATGACGGCATCGTCCACGCGGCGATTCTCGCGGCGGCGGGACTGCATCGCCTGGGCGTGCCGCGGCACATCACGGCCTATCTCGACGCACCGGCGTGGCTCCCGGCGGCGGGGCAGGGCGCGATCGCGATTCAGATTCGCTCGGACGATCGCGTGACCCGTGAGATCGTCGCTCCGCTCAACGATCACGCCACGATGGTGAGCACCACGGCAGAGCGCGCGTTCTTGAACGCGCTCGAGGGTGGATGCCAGGTGCCGATCGGCGCGCTCGCGGTGATGAAAGAATCCGGCTCGATGCTCCACGGCTTCATCGGCGACGTGCGAGGCGCGCGCCTGTTGCGCGGCGAGATCGTGCTCGACGCCGATCAACCGGAGCTGAGCGGCGTACGGCTCGCGAACGAGCTGCGCCACCAGGGGGCGAGCGAGATTCTCGATTCCCTGCGCCGCGCCGATCATCTGCCGTCGCCGCAGCCGGAGTAACGCGCCATCGCGAGCGCAGCGATGGATCGCCTGTTTCCTGAGCCGTCAACATGCAGGTTCGCGTTGTAGGCGCTCCTTCACACTCCAAAGGCCAGGAAAGTTGGAACAGAGGATTTAAATCAAACCAAAACAATCTCATCCAACCGCTCGCCAAACGCGTGGCGTCGCGCCACGACGCCAATCAGCCCTCGAGCGGTTGGATGTCATAGTTTTGGTCTGATTCGTGTTCTCATTGTTGATGCCGGTGGACGCTCGGGGAGACTGACGCGCCCGCGATCCCTGATCTGCAGTTTTGTTTGTTCTCAACTCGCAGATCCCTCGGCGCTTGGGACGACCGCTATTTCACCGTCACCGTCCCACTCCCGATCGGCACGATCGAGCCGAAGACGCCGACCGCTCCGTCGAGGCGCGAGATCGGGCCGGACCCGGTAAAGAGATCGCTCGATCGCCGATAGTAGTCGTAGAAGTTCGCGTCCACCGCGCTCACGACGATCTCGTGCGTGTTGCCAGCGTAGAATGCGCGGCCGCCATTCGACGTCTGCGTGCGAGTGGACAGAACGATCGACGTATCCGTAAACGCTTCGAACACGAGTGAGCCGTGCAACGAGACGGACACGTCGTACGCGCTCGCCCCGGCCACACGTGGCCATGCGAGAGGGAGCGAGTCCGCGCTCGACAGCGATGCCGGAACGTTCAGGTTCGCGCTCGCAATGACGCTCGGAATCGTCGTGCTGCCGGTGACGGCGCGGCCGTCGGGCAGCGTGATGCGAAGGCGATACGTCGATCCCGGCACGAGCGCGACGCCGTACTTGTCCAGCGAGATTCGGTAGTACGACTTGATCGGCGGGGGGTTGCCGGCGCCGACGCCGTACAGGCTGTCGACGACCTCGTCGGCGGTGAGCACGCGCCCATCGGGAGTGAGGATCACCACCGCGGCGCCGGAGACGACCCTCTGCGTCGGCAACCGACCATCGGTCGTCTGCACGATCACGATTTGATCGTGCGCCGACGCGTCGAGCACGGCGTGGACGACGATCGCATGCGCGTCCGGCGCCACCGGGTTCTGATCCACGCATCCCCACGCGCTCGCGATGACGCTGACCGCGAGAAAACGCCGGAATCGCTTCACGAGATCAAAAGACAATGCTGACTCCGACTGTCGGCACGAACGGCAGATTGGGGAACGACGACTGATTCCCGATGTTCGACGTGAACGAGTACAGGTACGCGGCCGGATTGTGGAAGTTGAGCACGTTCACCACGCTCAAATACGGCGACATGTCGAGCCCGAACAGCCGGCCGGCTCGCTTGACGCTCACGTCGCCTCGCAGATAGTACGGAACGCGCGCCGAGTTGAGTGGCCCGGGAATGTTCTGCTCGTACGGCGACTCGCTCGATGGCGCCCATCGACCCGTGGCCGGATCGAACGAGTAGCGCGCATACTGGCCGAGCACCGGCGTCGATGGGATTCCGCTGGCGAGATTGATCCGCGTTCCCCACGTGTATTGGTCGACGCGCCACGTGCCGACGAGGTTCAGATTGTGGCGCCGGTCCTGGACCGGGTAATAGCGTGTGCCGTCTGGCCGGACGCGCGTGTTGAAGCCGTACGAGTACGAGATCCATCCGCTGAACGGACTGGCGCGTGTCTCGAACTGTCTCACGAGAAGGTCGACGCCGTACGACGTTCCCGTCGCCGTCAGGAACTCGTCGCCGGCGAGCCGCGGGTCGCTCGCCGGATTGGGCGTGACCAGGTCGAAGTACCGCTTGTCGAACGCTTCGACGTGGACGAGCCGTGAGGGTGAGAGCCAGTGCTCCAGCCCGAGCGTGACGTCGGTTGCTCGAGAGACGGGCGTCGTCGTGTTGCTCGTCACCCAGAACTGAAATGGGCGGATCGGCTCCTCTTCGCGTCCGAGCGAGTGAACCCACTGCGCGTACGTTCCCGCGGCGGCGGTGATCGCCGTGCCTGGACTGATCAGATATTTGATCGACGCGCGCGGCAGGAGCTTCGCCCAGTGCGCGGGCTGAACGTCGTCGAGTCGAAGTCCGGCTTCGACGAACAGGTTGGATCGCGGACGCCACAGCTCGTCCACGTACATGCTCGCGGCGGTGGATCTCGCGTCGATCGAGTCGAACGGAATCAGATCGCCGAGGTCGGACGCGACCGCCGACGTCGAGTGGAATGCCGCCGTCTGGCGCGACAGCGCGTAGCCGACGGTTTGTGTGAGTCGCGGGCGGTGCAGCGTGATGCTTCCATCGAGCCGCGCGTCGGTCATGCCGTTCGAGACGTGCAGCAGCTGGCTGGGAAAATCCAGGTGACCGCCGTAGCGCGTGATCGACGCGCGCTGCTCGAACGTGATGCTGTCGACGACGAATCCGAGAAAAGCGGGGCGATCGTCGACCGTTTTGGCGATCGTCGCGCCGACCACGCTGTTGCCCCAACTGCCGCTGGTCGCCGCGGACCTCCGGTCGGCTGCGATGTCGAGGCCGTCGTACGCCGTGAGCGAGATCCGAGCATGCGAGCCGAGCGAGTGCGTCAGATGCGCCTGAAAGTCCTGGAAATGATAGGGAAACGCGCCCGGCCTCCAGAGATCGGCCATGTAGTCCGCGTACGTGCGCCGCCCCGCGACGATCCACGATCCCGCGCCGCCGCCGATCGTCTTTCCGACAGAGGCGCTCGACGACAGCAGCGAGATCTCCGCCGAGCCACGCGCGTCCGATGACGTTGGCTCGAGCGATCGGACGTCCAGCGAGCCGGAGAGACGTCCGTCGTACTGGACCGGCATGCCACCCGTGCGGAGATCGACTCGCCCGACCGTCGACGGAATGAACGTGCTGAACATGCCGCCCAGATGAAATGGATCGAAGATCGGATATCCGTCGAGCAGCACGAGATTCTGATCGGCTTCGCCACCGCGCACGTTGAACCCGGCCGACCAATCGCTCCGCGCCTCGATGCCTGGCAGCAGCTGCACCGCGCGCAACACGTCCGGTTCGACGAACGACGGTGTCGACCGCACTTCCGCTCCCGTCATCCCGACGCCACCAATGCGCGCACTGGCGTCGAGCTCGCGCCGTTCCACGCGCGGCGCTTCGGTTCGCACCGCCGGCAGCTCGATGCTCCGCTGGCCGCTGTCGATTCGCGCCTGGACGACCGCGCGCGCCGGAAGCGGCGCCACGACGATCTGCCCGCTCGAGGACACGCGCACGCTGATCCGACTCTCGCGCGCCACCTCGAGCAGCGCCGCGGCCGCGCTGCGATCGTGTGGCGGTATGGACAGCTGCGTCGACATCGCGGCGAGCTGCGGATCGAACGTGAGATTCAACTTGGCCAGGCGCGCGATCCACGCCAGCGCGTACGCCGTCGTCTGACCCGCGAAGCCGGAGCCGATCGTCGTGCCGAGCGCATCGATGCCGTTCCCGTCGATGCGAAGCTCGGTGTATGCCGCGTCGGCGCCGCGTTGCGCGCTGAGCGGCGAGCCACACACGACCACCGCGATGACCGCTCCCCGAACCGCATGCCAGCGCGTCATCTCACCCTCGGCACCATGGTGACGACTCGCCCACGTCGATCCACTCGTGCGCCGAACGTCGTCGCGATCGCATCGAGAATCCCGGCGAGCGACGGACGGTTGTACACCGCGCTCACGCGTCGCTTCGCCAACGATTCGTCCGGGATTCGGATCTCGACGTCGAACCATCGCTCGAGCTCCGAAGCAACGCCGGCGAGCGGCTCGTCGTCGAAGGCGAGGCGCCCGTCGATCCATGCGGTGTCGCGCTCAGCGTTTGGCCGGTCGGCCGCCGTCACTTTCCCGGCAGTGCTGACTCGGCCGACGTCTCCGGCACGCAGGTAGAGCGGCGCCGATCGCACCATGCTCGCGAGCTTCACGACCCCCGACGCCACGGCCACTTCGACACCGCTGTCCGCGGCGTAGGCGCGGACGACGAACCGGGTTCCGAGGTCGGTTGCTACTGCGTTCTTCGCGTGAACGGCAAAGGGACGAGCCGCGTCGTGAACGACGGTGAATGCGGCGAGCCCGACGACCTCCGCCTCGCGCCGCGTTCGTGTCGAGCGAAAGTGCAGCGTCGTGTTCGGCCCCAACAGCACGCGCGAGCTGTCGGCGAGAACGAGCTCGAGTCGCTCGCCGGCGGCGGTGGAGACGCTGCGGATCTCGCGCGTCGCCTCGCGCCCCAACTGCCAACGGATTCCCGCGACGGCCGCGAGGGCCGCGGCGGCGCCGATGACCCACCGTGCCGGCCGCCGCCACCACTGAGCAGGAGTGGGCGACGTTTCGGCGGCGTCGAGGCGCGCGCGCAGCCGGTTCCATTCCTGGTCTGTGCGCCAGGCACGCCGGTCGCCGGACGGACGGGGTTCGTCGCTCACGGAGGGACTACCCCCGTGTCTGCTAAACCCCTACCTCCGCGTCAGTCGCCGAGCGTCGCGTCCCGATCCGAATGCGCGCCGAGCGCGGCGCGCAGGTGACGCCTCGCGATCGTCACCAGCTTCTCGACCCCTTTGATCGAGATGCCCATGGCGGTGGCGACGTCGGCGTTCGACATGCGGTGCTCCCATCGCAGCAGGAAGGCAAGCCGCGAACGCGTCGGGAGCCGGTCGATGGCGTGCCGAACCGCGCGCCGACGCTCCTCCATTTCGGTCATTTCGTCCGCTCGTGGCGACTCTTGGCCGAGCCCGGTGACCTCGGGGCGTGCATCGGCCTGGAGCGACCACCGGCGAACGACCGACTGATGCCGTAGATGGTGCAGCGCTCGATTTCGTGCGGACGCGAACAGATATCCGCGAATCGAGCCGGCGCGGAGACGGTCGCGCTTCACCCAGACGACGAAGAAGAGGTCCTGGACGATCTCTTCGGCGGCCGACTGGGAGCGGACGTAGCTGTCGACCACCTCGCACAGCGGCGCGTGCAGCTCACGAAAGAGCTGCTCGAACGCCGCGACATCGCCGCCGCGAATCCGTTGGACGAGGGAGGGGGACATTTACGCTTCTTCTAATACACCAGAAGTCGGCGGCGAGCAACCTCGGCCGTCCGGCCCTGTTCAATTCCTTATCACTTCTTTCGCCGAAGCATCGGCCCGCTGAGCGCCGGTGGTGTTTCTCCGAGGGCGGTCGCCAGATCGATCAAATGGTCCTGCTCGTTGAGCAGGATCTCACGAACGTGCTCCGCGATCGCATATTCGCCAAGCGCATCGCACTGGTTGACCCGATTGCGATATTCGAGGATCGTCTCTTTCTCGTTCTCGAGATCGAACCGCAGCATCTCGCGAACGTCGTCCGACGTCTTCACCGTCTTCGGGACCGCGGTGATGGTGCCGCCCAGGTAGTCGATCTGCTTCGCGATGATCAGCGCGTGCTGGAGCTCCTGGGCCGCGTGGATCTCGAGCTCCGCCGCGATCTTCATGTATTCCGCGCCCTTGATCGCCTGCGAGTACACGACGTACGCGATGATGGCCTGGTACTCGCGCGCGAGATCTTCGTTCAATGCGTCGATGAGTTGTTCGCGGGACGGAAGCTCGGTGGGAGCGACTTCGACGTGTTTCAACCTGGTGGCCACGGGTGCCTCGCTTGGGGAAGCGGTGAGTTGTCGCGACGACGACTCGTGTCGTCGCAAAACGCTGACCACTGTACCTTTCACCTGTGCCGTCCTTTCCACAGTACCGCCCCCGCCGCCTCCGTCGAACGGAGGCGCTGCGCCGTCTCGTGCGCGAGACGTGGCTTCAGCCTGCCCAGCTCGTCTTGCCACTCTTCGTCCGTTCGGGCAACGGCGTTCGCGAACCGGTGGCGTCGATGCCGGGCGTCGATCAAACGTCCGTCGACGAATTGCTCCGCGACGCACGCGCCGCCGCCGCGCTGGGCGTCGGCGGTGTGCTTCTGTTCGGGATTCCCGATCGCAAGGACGCAACCGGTTCGGAGGCCTGGAACGACGCCGCACCCGTGCAACAGGCCGTCCGGGCCCTCAAGCGCGAGGTTCCGGATCTCGTGGTGATCACCGATGTCTGCCTCTGCGAGTACACGGATCACGGGCATTGCGGCGTGGTCAAGGACGGCGACGTCGACAATGACGCGACCTTGGAGCTGTTGGCACGGGAGGCGGTCTCGCACGCGCGCGCCGGCGCGGACATCGTGGCGCCGAGCGACATGATGGACGGCCGCGTGCTGGCGATTCGCTCCGCGCTCGATCGCCACGGGTTCGCGAGCACGGCCATCCTGAGCTACGCCGCCAAGTTCGCCGGTCCCTTCTACGGGCCATTTCGCGAAGCCGCCGAGTCGACACCACAGTTTGGTGATCGCCGGGCGTATCAAATGGACTCCGGCAACGCGCGCGAGGCCGTGCGCGAGGTTCGGCTCGACATCGACGAAGGCGCGGACATGGTGATGGTGAAGCCGGCCGGTCCATTCCTCGACGTCATCGCGCGCGTACGGCAGGAGACCAGCTATCCGCTCGCCGCGTACCAGGTGAGCGGCGAGTACAGTATGATTCAGGCGGCCGCGGAGCGCGGCTGGATCGACGGCGACCGGGTCATGATGGATTCGCTGATTGCCATCCGCCGCGCCGGCGCGGACATCATCATCACGTATTTCGCGCGCCAAGCGGCGCGTGCGCTGAGCGGGAGCGACACGTGAAGTACCGCACTTTCCCCGGGACGTCGATTCGCGCGAGCGAGGTCGGCTTCGGGACGTGGACCATCTCCACCGGCTGGTGGGGCGAGAAGAGCGACGCCGAGGCGGTGGCGATGCTGCGGAGCGCGCACGACGACCACGGCATCACGTTCTTCGACGCCGCGGACGCCTACGGCAACGGTCGCGCGGAGCGGCAGATCGCCGAGGCGTTTCGCGGCCGGCGCAAGGACGTCGTGATCGCGACGAAGGTCGGCTACGACATTTACGACCAGGCGGCCCTCGCGGCGCGCCGCGGCCAGTCCGAGCTGCCGATGCGGACCGACCCGTCGTTCATTCGCTTCGCCGTCGACAAGTGCCTCGAGCGGCTCGAGACCGACTACATCGACGTGCTCCAGCTCCACAACGCGAAGATGGAGCACGTGCGCGACCCCGAGCTGTGGAACACCTTCCGCGAGCTCCAGCGCGAAGGAAAGATTCGCGCGTGGGGCGCGGCCTTCGGTCCGGCGATCGGCTGGTTGTACGAGGCCGTGGAGCTCGTCGAGCGCGAGCAGGACATCAACACGATTCAGATGATCTGGAACGTCCTGGAGCAGCATCCGGGCACGGCGATGCTCGACGCCGCGAAAGCGCATGCGCGGAACTGTTGCTTCAACGTTCGGGTGACGCACGCCTCGGGCATGCTCGAGGGCAAGTACACGCTCGACACGGTGTTTCCGCCGAACGACCACCGTCGCCACCGTCCGCGATCGTGGCTGGTCAACGGGGTCGAGAAGGTGCGCACACTCGATTTCCTGACGCGCGACATGACGCTGGGCCAGGCCGCGCTCAAGTGGCTGCTCGCCGAACCGCTCGTCGTCACGACGCTGCCGAACATCTACGACGTCCCGCAGCTCGCCGAATTCGCCGAGGCCGCGGACAAGCGCGATTTGACCGCCCCGGAGCTGATCCGCATCGACGAGCTCAACGCGCGCAACTTCGGCGTCTCGGAAGAGCCGATGGCGTACAAGGGCACCATGCACCGAGAGCCCGCGTCGAGCGCCCCGCATCCAGCGTCCCGGTCGTGATCAATCTTTGGCGCGACATCTCTCCGGGCCGAAACGTTCCGGAGGAAGTGACGGCGGTGGTGGAGATCCCGTTCGGGAGCCGCAACAAGTACGAGCTCGACAAGGTGACGGGGTTGATGAAGCTCGACCGGGTGCTGTATTCGTCGGTCCACTATCCGGGCGACTACGGGTTCATTCCGCGCACGCTGCACGAGGACGGCGATCCGCTCGACGTGCTCGTGCTGGTCAAGGAGCCGACGTTCTCGTCGTGCATGATCGACGTTCGCCCGATCGGCGTGCTGCGCATGCTCGACCGCGGCGAGCCGGACGACAAGATCCTCGCCGCGCCGCTCCACGATCCGTACTACGAGGAGTTCTTCGACATCGCCGACATTCCGCGGCACGTGCTGAAAGAGGTCGAGTACTTCTTTCACACGTACAAGGATCTGGAAGGGAAGCGGGTGACGATCAAAGGGTGGGAGAAGAGCGACGCCGCGATGCGCGTGATCATGGAATCGATTCACCGGTACGATTCCACGTATATGCGAGTGGGACCGTAACTGCACGCGGGCCACGGACAGACACGGGCACAGACTGATCGGCACGGAGAACGGCGGGGCGAAAGCGCGAGCAACTGACCCCAACGGCCGATTTCTTTTGGTTCTTCGGGAATTTCCGAATCGGCTATCGTCGTTTTCAGCGACGTCGAGGCCGTTCTGGAGGTGATGCGCCGATTCGCCCCTAAGAAGACTGAGGGAACGGATTGAGCGAATTGACCGGATTTTCCGGAAACCGTCGAAGCCCGATCGAGCATCCGACCAATCCGAGTTTATCCGGCCGATCCGAGGGACCTTTGTCTTAGTGGCCGATCGCCGAGGAAGCCCATCGCGCCTTCGCGAAAGAACACGAGAGAACGGCCGCGGATGCCGCCGACTGTGCCAATCGTTCCGTCTCGATCGGCGGAGAAACCTAGCGGCCATGCTCAATTCCCAGCCGTCTCGTTCCCGAAATTCCCCGAAGATCCTTCTTTTTCAAAGCCGCTCGGGCTGCCACTCTTGGCGTCCCGAGCGATTCGTCAAAAAGCAGCAGTCACGCGTCTCCGTGTCGGTCCGTCAGTGACCGCGCCTGTCCGCGGGCGTCGTTTCCGCTCTGCCATGCAAAGTACTTGATGGCTGTACCGCTAGCGCCTATCTTGAGCAAGAGACCTTTTCAGGAGCAACGCCCGGTGCTCGTCGGGGACGTCCTTTACCCGCTGGCCGCCCAGCGCCGAACGGCCGGATCGATCATCGGCTGGTGGGAGTCACGGCGGCTGACCTACAACCTGTTCGTCGGCTCTGCCGGGCTCGTCACGCTCGGGGTGGTCCGACTCATCTCCTGGCTGCCGCCCCAGATGCCGATGAACATGCCGTGGCAGTTTCCCATCGCCTATGGCGTGGCGGCGAACCTCTGCTTCTCGTTTGGGTGGGTGCTGGAGGCCGGCGCGCAGCGGCTCTGGGGCGATCGCGTCCGACCGCTCGGCCCGCCGCTTTTTCGGCAGGGCGTCGCGTTCTCCGTCGGCCTCACGCTGTTGCCGATCATGTTGACGTCGGTCTCGTGGGTCGTTCGGCTCGCGCTGTCGCTGTTTCGGTGATCGCCGCGCGATTCAGTCCTCGTCGTCGTCGTACACCGGCTCTTCCTTGCGACGCACGACCACATTCACATCCGCCATCAACGCGAACCCCGTGAGCCGAATCACCGGCGCGCTCGCGCTGGGCGGCACGTCCGCGTCGAACTCGTCCGCTCGGCTGCGCACGTTCGACATCACGGAATGCGTGTCGACGAGCACGCGGACGCCCGGCGGCACGATCATCTTGAGCGACGCCATCACCGCGCGGATCTCGAAATCCATCACGCCGGACGGCATCACCGCGTGCGTCAGATCGATCTTCGTGTCGGACATGATCGCGACGACATCCAGCTTCTGCGGAACCACCCATCGTCCGACGCGACGCGTCGAGCTCATCAACGACAGCAGTCGCGCGCTGGGTTGATGGATCGCCGGAACGGCCGATTTTCCCCAGGATCCGCGCGGCTTCGACGACGGCATCGCACCATCAGCGGGCGCGGCGGTCGCCTGCCTCAGGTCGGCGGTGATCTTCTCGAGATCGGCGACGCTCCCCGCCTTGTACACCTGCTCGATCCGCCGCTCGAGATCCTCGAGCGACAGATCGTCGTTCGCGAAGTGGACAGAAAGCTCGTTGATCTTCTGTTCACGCGCGCGAGCCAGCGACGGAACCGGGACGTCGGCCATGTTGCAAAGTACAGGGGTCGGCGCTGCCCCGCCGACGTCCGTGGGCGTCGCCTAGTGCCGTAGCTCGCCGTGGTCCGCGGGCTCCGGCTCGCGCGACAACAACAGCTTGTCGTAGACCAGGGCCGCCAAGATCCCGCCGATGAGGGGCCCAATCCAATACGCGGTCTGTCCTTCGAAGATGTGCGTGACCACCGCCGGTCCGAACGAGCGCGCCGGATTCATCGATCCGCCCGTGAGCGGTCCAATCGCGAGAATGCCGGCGGTGACGGTGAGGCCGATCGCGAACCCGCCGACCTTCGGCGCGCGCGGATCGACGGCGGTGCCGAAGACGACGAACACCAGGAAGAACGTCGCGATGGCCTCGAGCGAGATCGCCTGAAGCAGATTGATGTCCGCCGAGATCGACTGCCCCCCGAGTCGGGTGACGGCGACGATCTGCGCCGGATACAGCGCCTTGAGGACGTACGCGGCGACGATCGCGCCGAGGAACTGCGCGATCCAGTACACGACGGCCATCATCGGGTCGATCCGCCGCGTGACCAGGAATCCCGCGGTCACGGCGGGATTCAGGTGCCCCGAGATCTTCATCGTCGCGGTCACCATGAGCGCCAGAATCAGCCCGTGCGCGAGAGCGATGTTCACGACGGCGGCCTGCTGGGAGAGCAACGGGCTCGTGATGATCGCGCCGCCACCGACGAACACGAGCGCGAAGGTGCCGATGAACTCGGCGGTGAAATGGCGCCAGGAATCTTTCATTGCGGGAAGCGGGAAGAGGGAAGCGGAGACTCAGGGTTGGATCTCGCCGCCGTTCAAAATGCTCGGCTCGGCCAACATCGCAACCTCCGGCCCCCCGCGTGATGAGCCCGTCCCTGCGTCCCCCGCTTCCGGCTAGTTGGCTCTCTTCATCACCAACGCCGCGTTGATCCCTCCGAACCCGAACGAGTTCGACAGCATGCACTCGACGGTCGCGTCCCGGCCCCTCGCGGGGATGTAGTCCAGGTCGCACCCCTCGTCCGGCTGCTCGAGGTTGAGCGTCGGCGGCAGCCAGCCCCGCTCGAGCGACAGTGCGCAGATCGCCGCTTCCATCGCTCCCGACGCGCCGAGGGCGTGGCCATAGTAGGCCTTGGTGCTGCTCACTTGCAGCTTGGACGCGTGGTCGCCGAACACGCTCCGAATCGCCCGCGTCTCGGTGGGGTCGTTGAGCGGCGTGCTGCTGCCGTGGGCGTTCACGTACTGGACTTCGTGCGGCGACACCCGCGCGGTCCGGAGCGCCCCGCGCATCGCGCGCGCGGCCTGCGATCCGTCCGGGCGCGGCGCCGTCATGTGGTGTGCGTCATTACAGAACGCATATCCGCATACTTCGGCATAGATGTGCGCGCCGCGCGCCTTCGCGCGCTCGTACTCCTCGAGCACGAGCACCGACGCGCCCTCGCCCATGACGAAGCCATCTCGCCCCCGATCGAATGGGCGCGACGCCTTCGCGGGGTCGTCGTTGCGGGTCGACATCGCGCGAATGATCGAGAACGCGCCGAAGCACAGCGGATTGAGCGGCGCTTCCACGCCGCCGCAGATCATCACGTCCGCGTCGTCGTCTCGAATGGCGCGAAACCCCTCGCCGATCGCCATCGTGCCGGACGCGCAGCTCATCCCATTCGTGCTGTTCGGTCCCTGCGCACCGAACTCGATCGCGACGTTGCAGCTGGCCGCGCCGACGAAGACGTTCGTCGCGAGCGTCACCGCGACGTTCTTGATCCCTTGTTCCTTGAAGACGCTGAACTGCTCTTCGGCGAAGCCGACGCCGCCGAGCGCGCTGCCCATCATCGATCCGACGCGTTCGCGGTCCTCCGCCTCCATCTTGACTTCCGAGTCCTCGAGCGCGAGGCGCGCGCACGCGACGGTGAACTGGCCGTACCGATCGAGGCGCCTGGCCCGGCGCTCCTCGATGAAATCCGTCGCGTGAAAGTCGATCTCCGCGGCGATCTGGCTGCGGTAGATCGAGGCGTCGAAGCGCGTGATGGTTCGCACCGCGGAGCGATGGTTGCGCAGGCCCTCCCACATCGCGTCGCGCGAGATGCCGATCGGCGTCAGCGCGCCGATCCCCGTGACGACCACACGCCGGTTGCCTCGTTCAGCCACTGGCCACCTCGCCTCGTGATCCTTCGTCGGTCATACGTTCGGCCGCGCGAGCGAGCCCGGCAAGGGTGCGCTGCGCGATACCGTGTACGAACACCGGTCCGATTACTCCGCGCGCGGCTACGTCACCAATCAATGGCCACCGCGGTCCGTTCCACACGTGCACGATGCGCACGAGCGTTCCGTCGCCTACGTGCTCGAACGTCCACTCGACCTCCATGCCCGTCGTCACGCCGCGCACATGCCGAAAGCGTATCGACGGCGTCCGGTTGGGCCCCGGTGGTGTGATGGACATGAGCGACGTCCAGTACGTCGGCCAATCGAACGCGCCGAATGGGCGATTGGCCGACATTTCCACGGTGCCGCCCCCATCGCTTCGTCGTTCGTGAAAGCGGACGAAGCGATAGTGCGCCAAGTGGAGCGGCCACTGCAAAACGTCGGCCGCGATCGAAAAGATGGTCGTGAGGGGGGCGCGGACGACTCGTTCGTCGACCGCGCGCATGCGCCGGTCGTCCGGCAACGGGCCAAGCGCATGCGGCGCGCTCATGCTGCCCGCGTTCCCGCCCGCGCTCCCGCCCGCGGCGTCCAGCGAAGCGTGATTCGAAAACCCAATCGGCGCTTCACGTCGGGCGTCACCCCAGTCTCGGCGTTGACCATGCCGGCGAGCTCGCGGGTCGTAAACCCGCGGAGCACCGAGAGCACACCGTCGTGCCTCGTCACCGCGGAGAAGCGAAGGGGAAACGACACCAGCCAGAAGCCGGCGGCGGCGACCCAGCTCCGTCTGAGATCGCTCACGATCACCGCGCGCCGCGCGACGCGGTTCAGCTCAGCGATCACGCGTCGCGCGCCGGCGTCGTCGAAATGATGCAATACCTGCGAGCACACGACGATATCCATGCTGGCGTCTCGGAACGGCAAGGCGAGCGCGTTGGCGCAGACGCGTGCGCGCGACGCGACCTCGCGCCGCGGCGAGCAGCGATGGCGCTTCGTCCACCGCGATGGTGGTGAGCGACACGCCGGCGCGCGCGGCGTCCGCCGCCGCGCGCTGGGGAATGTCTGCGAACCCCGTGCCGACGTCGAGGAGCGTCAGCGGCCCGGCGGCGGTCTCTCGTGCGCCCCGGATCTCGATCAGGGCCGCACGCAAGCCGCCGAGCAGGCGGTTCGAACGCTTGATGTCGGCCATCGATCGGTCGCGCACGGCGGGATCGATCGATGGATCGTCGAGAATCTCGATGCCGCGCCGGCGCGCCGGAGTCAGCACGCGAGGCTCACCGCTCGAGCTGCGCGTAGCCGCCGCGGAAGTAGAGCAGGGGGCGCCCGTCGAGCGGGCGCGCCCGCTCGACCTCGGCGATGAAGATCGTGTGATCGCCCGAGTCGTGATGGCGAAGGACGCGACACTCGAGATGGGCCAGCGCTTCGTCGAGGAGCACGACGTCCGCATCGCCGCGCGTGTACGCGATGCCGTCGAACCGCTCCGAGCGCTCGGAGCTCTTGTCGGCGAAGCGGCGAGAGTACGCCTCCTGGTTCGATGACAGAATGCTGATGCCGAATCGTGGATGATCGAGCAGCAGCTCGTACATCGACGCCGCACGATCCACGCAGAAGAGAACCTGCGGGGGATCGAGACTGAGTGAGCTGAAGGCGCTCACGGTCATCCCGTGGTCCTTGCCGGCGGCGTCTCGTGTCGTGACGATCGTGATGCCGGTCGCAAAGCGGCCGAGAACGGCACGGAACGTGTCGGCGTCGATCATTCGGTGTGGTGGTGATCAGGGGCGCATCACGGTGACGGGCGGGCGCGGGATCCCGCGCCCCATCCGAAGACTCCCCAAAGATACGCCAGACTGATCACTGCACGAGGCGGAACGAAGTTCCCGGTCACGCCGATGAGCAAATCGGCCAAATCCTTTCGGGCCGACAGTCCGCGCGCGGCGCGGTTGATGAGCGGCGCGGCGCCGACGACCGCGCCGATGACTCGCTCGACGAGCCACTTGCCGCCGAACTCTTGCCGGCGGGCGAGGTCGTACGCGGCGAGGGCTCGCCGCGCGCCGGCTTCGCTCCGCGACGCGAGCGACTCGCTGATCCACTCGGACAACAGCTCGCCGCCGCGCAGCGCCGCGTAAATCCCTTCGCCGGTGAATGGATCGAAGAAATCCGCCGCGTCGCCGACGAGCGCCACGCCGGGTGCCCACGCCCGCCGCGCGTGCGAGGCGAAGGGGCCCGTCGCGACGACGGGCGTCGCGCGCGTCGCGTGCGCGAACCGCGGCGCCAGATGCGGCCGCGCACGAAGCCACGCGTCCAGAAACGCGGCGCGGTCGCGCGCAATCTCGCGCGACCGCCGCGCCGGCACGACGAGCGCCACGGTCGTGAGCCCATTGCCGACGTCCGCGATACCGACGTACCCGTCTCGCTCGACATGCATCTCGCCGTGCTCACCGACGTCGCCCACGCTCGCGTAGTGCGTCACGAGCGCCAGCCGTCTTGGCCAGCGCAGCGTGCGCGCGACGCCGAGCCGCCGAGCGACGACCGAGCGAAGTCCGTCCGCGCCGACCACGATTCGAGCGCGGATCTCGGACTCGCCCGACGACGTGAGGACCGAGACACCGCGCACTCGATCGCCATCGCGCACGAGTCCCGTGACGCGAACACCTTCGGTCACGCGCGCGCCAGCCGCTCGCGCCGCGTCGAGCAGGATCGCGTCGAGAACTTCGCGTCGAACCGAGAGCCCACGGTCGCGAAAGCCGCGAAAGCCATGGTTCGCGACGAAGTCGCCCGCGATCACTCGGCCGTTGGGCGCGCGAACGCGCACGCCGGCCAACGCCGCCGCGCCCGACGCTTCGACACGCTCGAGCGCACCCATCGTCGCGAGGATTCGCGACGCCTCGGGGCTCAGATACTCGGCGCAGGGCTTCGATCGGGGAAAATGCGCACGATCCACGAGGTGTACGGACACACCGCGCGCGGCCAGGGCGAACGCCACCGACGATCCAGCCGGGCCTCCGCCCACGACGAGTACGTCGGCGTCGATCATGTGCGAACGCTACCGCAGCAGGAGTGCCGCGAGGAGACCGCCCACGCCGCTGCTCAGAAAGTTGACGATGTCGTTGTCCATCCACTCCACCCCGCGAGCGCGCCGGGTCGTCGTTCCACAGTCGTGCGTGCGCCGTTCCGTCTCACGAGCGCACTGTTCGCACCAGCGGCGCACTTGCAGCGTCGCGCCGAGCAGCGAGTCGATCACCGCACCCGCGATCCCACCCACAACAACCCACAGAGCCACGCCGGGGGTCCATCCGAGCACAAGCGTCATCGCGGCGACGAACACGGCTCCCGCGATCATCGCGAGTGAACCCGCCATCGAGACGGCTCCCGACGTCCCGGTTGGGACCCGACGCCAGCCGATGATCAACCGCGGTTCACCTGCGGCGAGCGTACCCACCTCGGTCGCCCACGTGTCCGCCGCCGAGGCGGCCAGCGATCCGGCGCCGAGCGCAATCCAGCGGACGTCGGGGTGCATGAGCGACAGGGCAGCCGCGGTCGCAAACAGCCCCCCGTTGGCAAGCACCTGGGCAGCGTCTCGCCCTCCGGTCTTCGCGACGATCGACGCCATTCGGATTTCTTTACGCGCGCGTCCCACCCGCGACAGTAGCGTCGACGAGACGAAGTACAGGATGAGCAACGCGCCCCATGGCCACCCGGCGCCGACTGCCAGCGTCCCGACGATCGTCGCGGCCGCAGCGCCGCTCGCCGTCAGCGATCGTGCCCGCCACGCCGCGAGCGAGATGCACGTTGCAACCACAAATCCCGGAACGAGGCGCTCGATCACCGAACGCTGCCTTGAAGGCGGTTATCCCTACGGCTACCTTCGCTCATTACCCTCCCCAAGCAGCCGACGCCTCCGACGCAAATGCTTGCCACTGTTGACGCTCTCCTCCCGCTCAGCCTTCTCGAAGCTGTCCGAAACGTCGACACGCCGGTGGACCAATCCGATGCCGAATACGTCGACGAGCTCCGGAACAAGCGCCTCGGCCTGAGCGACACGGTCTACGCGCAGATCAAGCGACACAACGAGGCGGTCAAGCGCGGGCAGCGCACCGGCCAGGACGAATCGATCGCGCTCGCGAAGCTGATCGGCCGGCGGCCGGACGCGGAGGCCGTGTTCCGCGCCGCGGGCCGCTACATGGCGCGGCAATCGTATCGCACGATCTCGCCCGTGACGCGGAAGATGATGCGCCTCATGCCGACCGCGGTCGCCCGGCCCCTTGCCTTTCGACACGCGCGGAAGATCGCGACGCGATACCTCGGTGGCAACGTCCGCCGGGTCGGCAGCTTTCTGTTGTTCGACGTGCCACGGTCGATCACGCTCAACACGGCGCCCGGCGCGGTGGGATGCACGTACTACGAAGCGTCGCTGCGCGAGCTGCTCGCGCTGCTCATCGGCAGCATCGGCGCGGTGGAACACGTGCACTGCAGCGGGCGCGGGGAAGGCGCGTGCGAGTGGCGCGCGGATTGGCGCGCATTCGACCGAACGGTGGGAATCGAGTAATCCATGCTGACGACTGACACACTGCCGGAGATCCAGCGCGCGCTGTCCGACGCCGGGGTCGACGGGTGGCTTCTCTACGACTTTCGCGGGATCAATCCGATCGCCTCGAGCATGCTGCACTTCGAGGGGATGACCTCCCGCCGAACGTTCGCGTTCATCCCCGCGCGCGGCACGCCGATCGCGCTGTCGCACGCGATCGAGCAGGCGCCGTGGAAACACTGGCCGCGCGAGTGGCCGAAAGAGGTGTATTCGTCGTGGCGGAGCCTCGAGGGATTTCTCGCGAAACAGGTCGGCGGCAAGCGCGTCGCGATGGAGTATTCGGCCGGTGACGCGGTGCCGTATCTCGATCGGATCCCGGCCGGGGTCATCGAGATGGTGCGTGCCGCCGGCGCCGAAGTCGTGTCCTCGGGCGAGCTCGTGTCGCGTTTCTACGCCACGTGGAGCGCAACGCACATCGAGTCGCACGAACGGGCTGCCGTGGAGATCGCGGCGATCGCGCAGCAAGCGCTTCGCATGGCGGGCGAGCGCGCGCGAACGAAGCAGCCGATCGCCGAGCACGAGCTGATGGCGTGGATCCTGGAGCAGTTTCGAAAGGCGAACGTCTCGACGGACCACGGCCCCAACGTGTCAGCCGGCGCGAACGCGGCGAATCCGCATTACGAGCCGTCGGCCGGTGCGCCGCGGCTGATTCGGGATGGCGACATTCTGCTGATCGATCTGTGGGCGCGCGAGGCGACGAACCTGCCGTTCGCGGATCAGACGTGGATGGCGTCGCTCGGCCAGCCGACGTCGGAAGCGAAGGACATCTGGAACGCGGTCATGGGTGCGCGCGATGCGGCCATCGATCTGGTCCGAGCTCGCGCGGCGGCGGGACAGGCTGTGCGCGGCGCGGACGTCGACGACGCGGCGCGGGCCGTCATCGACAAGGCGGGCTACGGGCAGTACTTCACGCACCGGACCGGCCACTCGATCGACTCGCGCGACATTCACGGGTCGGGCCCACATCTCGACAACCTCGAGACGCGCGAGGAGCGGCTGCTCGTGCCCGGTGTGGGGTTCTCCATCGAGCCGGGCATCTACATCCCCGGCAAGATCGGCATGCGGAGCGAGGTGAACGTCTACATCGTGCCTGGCGAGGCGGTGGTGACGCCGCGGGATTACCAGCGGGAGTTGATGATCGTCTAACGAAACCACCCGGGACGCCGCCACGCAGCGTGTGGCGTTGGGCGTGGCGCGTCGTTTGCCCCTCCTGTCGTTGGACGATCCAACTCAACGCCGTTCTCACATCGTGAAGGATTTCGTCGCGCGGCGCGCCGTCGCCGCAATGATCGCTTTTGGGCTGCTGTCGAGTTGTTCGGATGGATCCGGGCGTCGCTCGAGCTCGCGCATTCCGGTCACCGCGAAGACAGACGATTCAGCCGCGGGCAGCGTGGATCTGGGCGGAGCGCCGTACACGGTCTCGGCCGTGAAGTCACCGGGATCGGTCTCAGGCACGATCCGGCTCGATGGAGCGCCGCCGATCGACACCACGACCATCACGCAGGACCAGAAGATCTGCGGCACTCAGGTCACCGGCCGCATCAGCGCGACGCCGGACGGCCTCGCCGACGTGCTCGTCTGGGTCGCGGACGTGAAAACCGGTAAGGCGCTGCCGATCGAGAAACGGGTCGAGCTGGACAGCGAGAATTGCTCGCTCGATCCGCGCGTGCAGGGCGCTACGGTCGGCTCGACGGTGAACGTCTTCAACGACGACCGTCTGGTGCATCGCCTCCTGTTCGTTCGGGCGGGAACGCACGACACGCTCTCGCAGATGCCGTTCTTCAACGACGGCCAGATCGTCGCCAGCGAGAAGCTCGCGAAGACGCCGGGCATCGTCGCCGTCACGTGCAAGATGCATCCGTGGACACACGGCTACATCGCGGTGTTCGACCACCCGTATTACGACGTGACAGGCAAGGACGGCAAGTTCACGATCGACTCGTTGCCGCCCGGCACCTACAAGATGATGATCTGGCACGAGGGCATGGCCGACCCGATCGAGAAGACGATCACGGTCGATGCCGGCGGTACCGCGAAGCTGGATGTGCCGATCAAGCTCCGAGACTAGATCACGGGGCCACGGACCGGCACGGTCACTGACAGACGGACACGGAACAGCGAATTCCTTTTCTAAAAAACGCTCAGGCGCCACGATTGGCGTCCCGAGCGCTTGCATTCAAGGATTGCAGTCCGTGCCTCTCCGTCTGTGCCCGCGGCGATCCGTGGTAAACCCGATGTTCGCTAGGTGAGCACCACTCGATCCACGACCATCGCCGCGAAAAGAAGCGCAAGATACAGCAGCGAGAACTTGTACAGCCGCCACGCCGCCTTCCCCCACTCGGCGGCGCGCACCACGCGGAGCACCTCGACCAGGAACACTCCGCCGAGGCCGGTCGCCGCGACGAGATAGACGACGCCCAGACCGCCGAACGCGTACGGAAGAATCGTCAGCGGAAGGAGAATGAGCGTGTACCAGAACATCTGCCGCTTGGTCTCCTGCTCACCCCAGACCAGCGGCGCCATCGGCACGCCGGCGCGGCCGTAGTCGCGCTGCTTGAGCAGCGCGAGCGCCCAGAAGTGCGGCGGCGTCCAGTAGAACACGATGAGAAAGAGATAGACGGCGAACAGGTCGACGCGATTCGTCACCGCGGCCCAGCCGACGAGAGGCGGAAAGGCCCCCGCCGCACCGCCGATCACGATGTTCTGCGGCGTGCTCCGCTTGAGCCACCGCGTGTAGATGAACACGTAGAAGTAGAACCCGGCGAGCGCGAGCGCGGCCGTGAGAACGTTCGCCGTCGCCGCCAGCAGCCAGGTCGCGGCGGTCGACAGCAGCACGCCGAACGCGAGCACCTCGCGCGGACGCATCCGTCCGCTCGGGATCGGACGCAACCGCGTGCGCGCCATGCGGTCGTCGATGTCGCGGTCCATGTACATGTTCACCGCGTTCGCGCCGCCGGCCATCAGGTAGCCGCCGACGAAGACCGCGAGCACGAGGCTCCAGCTCGGATTGCCGGCGACGAACATTGGCGCGATCGTCGTCACGAGGAGCAGCGAGATGATTCGCGGCTTCGTGAGCGCGATCAAGTCGCGCACGAACGCGCGCGATCCGGTGGTGATTGCGGCGGCCTGTGTCATGCTCGCTCCGGCGCGAGGGACGGCGCGCCGTCGCGCTCGACAATCGAGGCCGCCGGACGCTCCGGCGTGCCCGCGGCGCGGCGCGCCAGATACGCGAAGACGAAGCAGCTCAGCCAGATGCCAACGCCCGTCGCCTCGTGCAGCGACCGCAACACGGGCGGCAAGTGCAGAAGAATCATCGACGACGCGATCGCGAGCTGAGCCACGACCATGCCCAACGCGATCAGCGCCGCGCGAACGACTACGGGCGACTCCTCGCGACGCCGTTTGCGGACCATCGCCGCGACGCCGATCAGGTGCAGCACGAGCAGGACGGCGATCGTGCGATGCACGAGCTGAACGTGCACCGCGCTCGCCTCGACGGCCGGATTGGCGTCGCACCCCGGCACGCTCGTGCACGCGACCGACGCGCCCGGATATTTCGCCGTCAGCCCGCCCATCGCGACCGCCAGGATCGCGAGGCCCGCGGCGGCGCGCGCCGAGCGCGCGAGCCGGTGCGTTCCCGGCTGCGCCAACGCCGACGTACCGCCGAGCGCGCCGCTGCGCACGGCCGTCGTGGCCACCATCGCGAGCAGTGTCATCGCGACGAGCAGGTGCGCGACCGTCGCCCAGGGCGCGTTGCCCATCTTCACGGTGACGCCGCCGAGAATCGCCGCGGTGAGCACGGCCGCGACCGCGCCAACAGCCGATCGCAGCGGACCGCCTTTTCCGGCGATGCCCGGATCGTCGCGGCGCACGAAGGCCGCGAGGGCCATCGAGGCGACCGTGAGCGTGAGCAGCGACGCGAGATAGCGGTGGCTGACCTCGACGATCAGGTCGGGCCGGCTGAAAGGCGGAAACCAGTAGCCGTAGCACTTCGGCCAGTTGTCCCCGCAGCCCATGCCGGATCCCGAGATCCGGACGATCGCGGCGAAGACCAGGTGGAGATATGCGACGACGAGCGCCGCCAACGACAGTCGGCGAACGAGTTTCATCGAGTTGCGGCGACTGCGACCGCAGGATGCGCCGCGTGCATCGCCTGCCAGGTGAACACCAGCACCGCCGCGAGCGCGATGCCTGGAATCACCGCCCAGGCGATCTCGCCAGCGCGCCGAGCGTGAGACGTGCCGGCGCCGGCGTCCGAAGGACGCGCGGGCGAGATGATGGCGGAACGAAGAATCGCCAACTGGGCGACCGAGCAACACGCGACGGCGACCCAGAAGATCGCGTCAGCGAGACGAAAAGACATGGCAATGAGGGCTGGGCAACACCGAAAGCTGCCCACTTGGCGATACAGAATCAACCGAGAGGCGAACGGCGAACCGGGAACGGCGAGAACCGGGAACGGCGAACCGGGAACGGCGAACCGGGAACGGCGAACCGGGAACGGCGAACCGGGAACGGCGAACCGGGAACGGCGAACCGGCGAAGGGCGACCGGCGCTTGGGGCGGGAGAAGGGGACTGGGTGCGGCGTTGCGAGCGGGAAAAGCGAAGGTGCGGGACTGTCCGTTCGCCGGTCGCCGTTCGCGAGCCGACCTACTTCCTTCCGAAAATACTCAGGTTGATGTATTTCCGAGGATTCGCCTTGAAGTCCGCGAGCACTGAATCCAGCGCGGCGAGCGTACGGCGGCCGTCCGTGTAGAGCATCGAGTCGCCGAGCAACTTGCCGACCGTGCCGTTCGGATTGTTCGCCGCGTCGAGCAGCTGGCCCAGGCGCTTGTTGCTGGAATCGACGTTCGCGACGAGCCGCGAGAAGTTCTCGGTCGTGACGCGAATGTTCTCGAGCGTGGCCGCGACCTTCGCCGAATCCACGGCGTTCGAGAGGTGCGTCGCGCCCGACCGGAACGCTTCCAACGTCTCCGTGAAGTTGCGACTCTGCTCGCGCACGAGACCCTGAAGCTGGCCCGACGTGGCGGCCAGGTCGGCAACGAGCTTGTGGATGTCCTTGAGCGTTCCCGCCGCGATCACCTGTTGCTGAAGCGCCGTGAGCAGCACCGACGTCGTTCGCGCGATCGAGTCCGTGCGCGAGAGAATGAGATCGATGTCGGCGGCCACCGGGCCTGGCGGCACCGTGTCGCCCGCGGAGTACGACGTGGTCGGCACGGGTATCGGCGGCGTGAGCGCGACCGCGACGTCGCCGAAGATGCCGACCGCTTTCACCGCGGCCGTCGAGCCCTTCGGGATCTGATACTTGTCGTCGATATTCAACATTACTTGGAGGTACCCGTCGCGCCGCAGATTCACGTCGCGCACGTTCCCGACGGTCACGCCGGCGAGCAGCACGGGTTGACCCTGCTTGAGATTCTGGCCCCAGCCGAAGCGCGTGTAGAGCGGATACCCGTTCTTCAACCCGCCGCGCACGAGCCACAACGTCCCGAGCACGAGAACGGCAATGGCAACCGTGATGAGAATCCCGACGGTGACTTCGTCGCGACGTTTCATGTTTGCAGAAGTGGACCGAGCACCGCGGCCGTGAGGCCGTCGAGCACGAGAATCGTCACGGACGCGATGACGACCGCTCTCGCGGTCGACCGGCCCACCCCCTCGGCGCCGGCCTCGGTAATGTAACCTTCATAGGCGCACACCAGCGCGATGGCGACGCCGAACATCACCGCTTTGATAAGACTGTACACGACCTGGAACGTGCCGAAGCCAAGGCGCAGCCCTTCGATGAAATCGCGCGCCGGGACGTTCGTGACGTAAACTGACACGAGGTACGCGCTGTACAGACCGACGGCGTCCGCCAGCACGACGAGCGTGGGCAACATGAAGGTCGCCGCCAGAAGCCGCGGCACGACGAGAAATGCGACCGGATCGTAGGCGAGCGTCTCGAGCGCATCGATCTGCTCCGTGACGCGCATGGTGCCGATCTCCGCGGTCATTTTCGCGCCGACGCGGCCCGTGAGTACGAGGCCGGTGAGCAGCGGGCCGAGCTCGGGAATGATCATCAGGCGGGCGGAGAGACCGATGATCGAGAGCTGCACGCCAGGCAACAGCTGGTATTTCACTAAGAGCGCGATGACGCCGCCGATGAACGCGGCTACGATGACCGTGAGCGCCACCGAATCCACGCCGATGCCTTTCATCTGACGCAGCGTCTCCGGCGTGTATGTCGCCGGATCACCGAACGCGCGCGCGATGTCGCGAAAGAAATACCCGCGCAGTCCGACGTCGCGAAACACGCCGGTCCAGTATCGCGTGACGCGACGAAAGAACCGAATCGAGCTGCGTTGGACGACCGGATAGGTCTCGGTTTCCCGAGACACCACGGTCGGTTCCTTCAAGTCCGGACCCGCGCGAGCAGCACCAGGCCCATGACCGCGAAGATCGCGCCGGGAATCCACGCCGCGAGGTCGGGCGGGATCACGCCCTTGCCGCCGATGGCTCTCGTGAGCTGAATCATCAACAGAAAGATCATCGTCGTTGCAAGGCTTACCGCGATACCGTAGGCCCCGCCACCGCGCTGCGTGCTGGTGGCGAGCGGCGCCCCGAACAGCGCGATGATGATGCAGGTGACCGGCACGGCGATCTTGAGGGCGCGCTCCACGCGCGAAAGGTTGGCGTCGCCGCCCGACCGCTCGGTCGCGTTGATGAAGCGCGTGATGTCCTTGTACCGCATGTTGTGTGGGTCGGGCGCCTTGGTCATCATCTCGATCGGCCGCTCGACGAACTGCTTGTCGCGGGCCAGCGCGAACGAGATCGTGAAGTTCGTGCCGGTATCGCTCACGACGTGCAGTTGGCCGTGGCGGATCACCCATTGGCCCCACTTGCCCGCGTTCGGCCGGTATTGCGCCGAGTCCGCGGTCAAAAGGTACGTCGGATAGCTCGGCCCCGAGCCCTTCCGCTCGATCTGAAGCGTGCGAATCCGCCCCGAGTCCGTCCGCAGCTCCATGGCCTTGTAGACGCGGCCGAACTCACCGGCGAACGCAAAGTTGTACCGGTTGTCGCCCAGCTGCTCCTTGTCCTGCCGCAGCAGATGGCTTCGCCGCTGGTTCGTGATCGGCGCTACCTCGCCGAGGGCGAGGTCGAGCCCGCACGCGAGCACGGCGCCGAGGAAGATGGGCATGATCATCCGGTAGAAGCTGATGCCCGATGCCTTCGCGGCGGTGATCTCGGCGTGCCGCGTGAAGGCGCCGATCGAGAACACGGTGGCGAACAACACGGCGGCCGGCAGCACCATGAACATCGAGTCCGGAATCCAGAAGACGTAGCTCAAGGCCACGTCGCGCGCGGGAATGTGGTTGTCCAGATGCTGCTGAAGATGATCGGTCAGGTCGATCACGATGAGCAGGATCGGAAAGCCGAGCCCCGTCACCACGAAGATCTTCCAGAATTCACCGAACACGTACCGGTCGAGGGGACGCACGAGACGTCGCATCAGGGAACCCCTCCGGACGCTTTGCCCCGGCCGATGCCGACGCGCTGTCCCTGCCGAGCGAACCACAGCCGCGCGCCATCCATCTTTTCGCTCAGGCCGCCGCCGCGCGACGTCACGCGTTCCGTGCCCATTCGGGCGATGAGCGGGATGCCCACGGCGAGAAAGATGATGTTGTCGGCCCACATCGCCCAGAACGGCGAAATGATGTTCCGGTTCGCGAGCGATTCGCCGCTCGTGAGCGCGATGTAATAGACCGCGAAGACGAAGAAGCTGGCGCCGATCACGAGCCCGACGCCGCCGCGCGGAAATCGCACCGCCAGGGGCGCGCCGATCAAGACGAACACGATGCACGCGGCGGCGAGCGAGAACTTCTTCTGAATCTCGATGCCGAAGCGTGCCTCGCGATTCTTCGCTTCCGAGATCCGTATTCCCGCGTCCTTGAGCTCGGGAGAGGCGTTGACTCGCTCCACCGTCTTGGCGGCCATGGGTGACGCGCCTGGAACGGACGGCGTGGCGCCGGGAACGATCGGAGCGGCGGCCGCAGCGGGGTTCGGCGTCGGGTTCGACGGTGTGGCGACCGGCGGGATGACGTTCGGCGGGATGGGGCTGACAGCCGCCGGATTCACAGCCGACGGGTTCGCAACAGGAGGCGTCGCGACGGGAGGATTCGAAGCGGGTGGATTCACCGCGCGCATCGTATCCTCGCCGCGTTTCGTCGTGTCCAGAGCCTTCTTGATCGTGTCCAGAGCCTTCTTGGTCGTATCCTGCGACTTCCTGGTCGTGTCCTGAACCTTCTTCGCCGTATCCTGGACCTTCTTGGTCGTGTCCTGCGTCTTCTTCTTCGTCGTGTCTTGTGTCCGTTTGGTCGTATCCTGGCTCGCGAATCCGCGCAGCCGCGGCGGGAGCTCCGCCGCCTGCGCCTGCTGAATTCGGAAATACTTCGTGACCATCGTGCAATAGATCGCGCCGATGCCGCCAACCTTCACCGGCTTCGGCACCGTCGGCTCCGGGGGGTGGACGCGGCCGGTGTCGGCGATCCGCCACGCGGTGAACAGGCTGTCGTAGCGAGCACGATTGACGCCGGTCGCCGCCATGTCGTAATGCCGCTGCATCTCGCAGATCGTCATCTCACGATCGCCCTTCGACGTCGTGTCCGCGTTCATCGGGTTGAACGAGTTCGCGACGTCTCGGACCTTGAGCGTTTCCTGCTTGTAGTAGATCCGGTTGAGCTGCTGCGGTTGATCGTTCGGCGCCGACATCATCACGCCGTGCGAGAGACGCATCCGCAGATCCTGCTTGTTCTCGGCGAACGCCAGCGTCCCGCTGTCCGCGTAGATCGTGCGCCGGCGGTTCGGGTCGCCCAGATCGTAGATCGTGATGTCGCGCATCAGGCCGCTGGCTTCGTCGATCGTCCCGGCGCGCAGATAGAGGTTGCCTTCCTTGACGGTATTCAACACCTGCGGCCGAAGCGCGAACGTCGGCTTGGTTCTCAGAATCGCCGACTGCAGCGTCGCGAGCTCGTGGTTCGCGCGCGACATGAGCTGGTCGTTGAAGTACAGCATGAACGCGGCGAGCAGCATTCCCGCGACCACCACCGGCTTCATCAGCGAGCGCGTGGACACGCCGCCCGCCTTGAGGGCTGTGATCTCATTCTCCGCGGCCAGCCGGCTGAACGCGTACAGCACTGACACGAGCACCGACATCGGCACGGTGAGCGCGAGCGTGAACGGGATCGACAGGAGCATGAACTCCGTGATCACCTGCCACGTGAGACCACGCCCCACCAGGTCACCGAACCGGCGGGCGATGTACTGCAGCAGCAGGAGCGACGTCAGGGCCGACAGCGAAAACATGAACGGCCCGACATGCTCTCTCAGAACGTACCGATTGATTATCCTCACACGCGGGATCGAAGCGTCGAAAGATCTCGGAACTTCAAGCGCAACACAGGGTTGTACGATCGTGCGCCGCCTGTAATATTCCACCGGCCGGCCGCCCGAATTCAAGCCTGCTCTCGTGGTCGCGAGTCCTGCTCGCACCGTTCAGGCTTGCCGCTCGCCATTGGGCCACGGCGGTCTCTTACCCCTCCTTCTGGGTTTCGTGCGGTTCAGCCTTGGGTCTCTGCCAAAGCGACTCGTTCTGTGTACACTCGCGGCGCTGACCGTGCGTGCCTCTGCGTACGCGCAAACGCCGCCGCGAGATACGACCCGCCGGTCCGACACCCTTCGCACCGTGCCGGCGCGCTCGCCCGCGGACTCCGACACGACCAAACGAACCAACGTCCTCGGCATTCCCGGCACCGACTCGCTGCCGTTTCAAGTCAACATTCGCGTCGAAGCCAAGACCGAACGCGACCGGAATCTCGCCTGTAACTCCCTCGAGGCCGCCCAGATCAGCGCGCTGAGCGGCTGCAACGCGGGCTTCCTCTTTCCCACCTTCGAGGCCAAGCCGTCCTTCAAGTCCTTTGGTACGCTCGGCGACCACTGGCACATCAACATCGACTACGACGCCCAGCGCGAATACGAGTCGTCGAACACGTTCAACGTCTCGTATCAGGGCGGAATCAACGATCGCCTCCAGCGCCTCGACGTCGGCACGTTCACCTTCGCGGCGCCGTCCTCGCGTTTCATGACGTCCACGGCGCCCGCCGGCAACTACGGCGTGCTGATGACGAACAAGTTCGGCAACCTCACCTTCCAGTCGGTGTTCGCCCGCGAGACCGGCAACGTCGTGCAGAGCCGCAAGTTCACGATGGGGGCCCGCACCGAACAGCAGGGCGAGCGCACGATCGAGGATTATCAGATCGACCGGCTGCACTTCTTCTTCACCGTCGATCCGGCGCTCTTCGGCGCCGCCTATCCGAACATCGACATCCTGAACCGGCAGCAGCTCCAATCGTTGGCGCGATCGCTGCCCGACACGGTTCGCCCGAGCCGCGTCCTGCTCTACCGCCTTCAGTTCGGCACGCAGCCGCAGAATCCCAACGGCCCCCGCTTCCGCATCGCCGGTGATCCCGGGCGGGGACGACAGACGTACGACCTGCTTCGTGAAGGGGTCGACTACGTGATGGATCCCTCGAATCTCTGGTTCGCGCTCGTGCGGCCGCTCAACGAGACGAACGAGCGGCTGCTCATCGCGTACTACGTTCGTCTGCACGGTCGCGACACGGTGTGGACGACCACCGGCGGCACGCCCGACCTCGCCGCCACGACCGCGCACGACCAGGTCGCGAACCGCGTGATGGATCCGACGGTCGGTCCGTCGTCGCCGGCCTTCAACCGCGAGATTCGCTCGGTCTATCTCGTCGCTGGCGAAGATCTCGTTCGCTCGCGCACGCGCGTTCGCGTCGTCACCGGTGGCGGACGGCTCGAGCACCCGCTCGCCGGGAACGACCCGACGTTCCTCCAGATGCTCGGCCTCGCGCAGATCACGAGTCCGGCGGAATTCGACGCCGAGAACCGGCTCTGGCCGCGGCCTAGCGACCCGGTGTCCAACCTCAGCGTCGGCGCGATCGACGTTCGCAACGGCCAGTCGATGGACGCCGGCCGAGTGATTCGGGGGCAGTACCTCGTTTTTCCGTCGTTGCGTCCGTTCTCGGCGCGTACGGCGGGTCTCGTCGCGCCGGGCAATCCGACCAACGACGCGATCTACACGAGTCCCGGCGAATATCTGTATTCGGCGCAGCACCCCGCGTCGGTCTATCGCATCCTGCTTCAGTACCAAACCGCTCTCACCGGCGACTCTCGGTCGCTCACGCTCGGGTCGGCGCAGATCAGGCCTGGCTCTGAACGAGTGCTGGTCGACGGACGCTCGGTGACCCGGGAGCTCGACTACCGAATCGACTACGATCTCGGCCAGATCGATTTCACGCGGCCCGACACGCTGTTTCGCCAACCGCGAACGATCGACGTGCGCTTCGAGGAGAACGCCGGCGTCGCGTCCTCGCCGACGACACTGGCGGGATTCGTGTCGTCGCTGCCGTTCCGGAACGGCATTCTGAATTTCACCGCGCTGAATCAATCGCAGCAGACGTCCGACACGCGGCCTCAGCTCGGGTTCCAGGCGGCGTCGAGCCTCACCACGGGGGTGAGCGGCGACTTCGCGTGGGATGCGCCCGCGCTGACGCGACTCGCGAGCAAGCTGCCGTTCGGTTCGAGCACGGTAGGCTCGCGCATCTCGGTGCACGGCGAAGTCGCGAACAGTCATCCGCAATTCCTGTCGAAGAACGGCGGCCTGTCGTACGTCGACGACTTCGAGGGGAGCGCGGGCCTCACCATCCCGCTCGGCGACAATAGCTGGTACTTCAGCAGTCTGCCGGCGTACGGCAACGCGAACGCGTTGTCACGTTACGGTTTCGATCCCGGCTTCTTCGAGTCGAGCCACGCCGCCGAAATCGTGTGGCAAACGAATGCGCAGACGCTCGCGGGCACGCGCGCGACCTTCACGCGCAGTCAGATCGATCCGCTCATCGACCTGGTTGGATCGGGCGTCGAGCTGAACGAGTCGGTGCTCTGGTTGACGCTGCTGCCGCTGCGCGATCAGGGCCGGTACAACCATTCGACGCGCCGCTACGACTGGACTGCGGGAAGCACGCTACCCGGCCGACGATTCCGATCGATTCGCGCGCCGCTGAGCCCCTCGGGGGTGGACCTCACGCAAGGCGAGTATCTCGAGTTCTGGACGCTCGTCGACACGAGCCTCAACAGCACCAAGAATCCCACGCTCATCTTCGATTTTGGTGACGTGTCGGAGAACTCGCTCGTGTTCGGTCCCGACACGCTGACGATCAGCCGCAAGAACGGCACGATCGACAGCGTCTTCACCGGCCGAAAGCTGCAGGGGTTCGACTCGCTGAACACGGAGCGCGACGCGTTCTCGAAGGCGTTCAACTTCGAGGTCAACGACACCGGGCTGCCCGGCGACGTCGTCGACACCCTCGTGGTCATCGACAGCGTGAACCTGAACGTGCGGCGCGAGACGAACGTGCGCATCTGCCGCGGCGCTTCCGGCGCGCTCAACCCACTCGGCGACCCGCGCACCAACTGCACCGTCGGGAACGCCCACCTCGATGAAGAGGACATCGATCTCGACAACCAGATGAACTTCATGAACGCCGCGCGCGAGAGCGAGCGCGTGTTGCGATACGTCGTCAATCTGAACGATCCGGCAAAGTACAAGCGGTTCGGCCGCTCCTACACCGATTCCATCCTCGTCGACGGCCACGCACAACCGCGCACGCGTCAGTGGACGTTGGTGAGCGTTCCCTTTGCCGCGCCCACCGATTCGCTCAACGACGTGAATCGGAGACGCATTCGCGCGCTCCGTCTCACGATCGTCTCTGGCGCAGGCCAGGCCGAGCACGAGCCAACGCAGCTGCCGCTCGCGGAAGTGCGTGTGACGGGTGCGCCGTGGCTCGATCGGTGGCCGTCGGTGCTGAAGGGCATCGCCGGCATTCGGCCCGATGGCGGGTTCGTGATCACGTCCACCATCGGGACCACCGATTCGAGCGCGGCGCTCGTGTATCAGCCGCCGCCGGGCGTGGGCGATCAACCGCAGATCAAAGGCGCGCAGTTCGCCGCGGTTCGCACGCAGATCAACGAACGGTCGCTCAGAATTCAGGCCGGCAATCTTTCCCTCTATGATCGCGCGGAAGCGTTTCTGCGCTTTCCGACAGGACCGCAGTTCTATCAGGGGTTCAAGCAACTGCGCATCTGGGGACGCGGGCGCGGCAACGGCTGGGGTCAGAACGCCGACCTTCAGATGTACGTCAAGATCGGGCGCGACGAAAACAACTTCTATCTGTTCCGCGCGCCGGTGTCCTCGGGATCCAACGCGGCCGCGTGGTCCGATCTCACGGTCGACTTCAGCCGGCTCATCGCGCTGCGCAAGAAGATCCAGGCGGACTATCTCGCCGGGAAAAAAGAATCGATCGCCTGCACGGGGGTCGATTCGCTGATGATCGACGCGTCGCCGCCGCTTCCCGCCGGCGTGGTATCGCACCGGTTCGCTGCGTGCGACGACGGCGGCTACATGGCGTACACCAGTGATCCCGCGGTGTCGGCGCCGAATCTTGCGGCGGTGCAGGAGGTCGCGGTCGGCATCCTGCGCGTGGCCGGCGGCGTGGGAAGCCCGTCGAACATTCTGCCTGGTGACACGCTCGAGCTGTGGGTCGACGACGTCCGCCTCACGCAGCCCGACAACGCATCCGGCTTCGCGCAGTCGTTCAACGTCGACATGAACATGGGCGACGTCGCCGACCTGCACTTCAACTTCAGCAACAAGGATCCGAACTTCCGGCAGATCGGCGAGCAGCCGAGCTTTCTTTCCGAGCGGAACATCGGCGTGGTGGGGACGATCAATCTCGATCGCTTCCTGCCGCGCACCCTCGGTCTCTCACTGCCGCTGACGATCAACAAGGTCACGGTGGCGAACGACCCGTTGTACCTTTCGCAAACCGACATCGACGTGAGCGGCGTTCCAGGTGTTCGAAAACCGCGCACCGATCTCACGAACTACGCGCTGACCGTGCGCCGATCGACACCACTGGACGCCGGCCTTCTCGGGCGCGTGGTCAACAACCTCTCCGCGACGACGAGTTACCTGACCGGCGTCGATCGCACGGAGTATCAGGACGGCAACGCGCACACGCTGAGCGTGTCGCTCGGCTACGCGGTGACCGCCGACAGCGCGCGGACCGTGCGTCTCCCGTCGCCGTTCGACAACGTGCTCGGCGCGTTGCCCGGCGCGCTGCAGGCCGGGCCGATCAGCGCGCTTCGCGCCACCGCGTTCCGTTGGAATCCAACACTGTTCACCCTCAACTCGGGCTTCGTCCGCGCGACGGATCGGCGCACGTCGTTCATCAAACCTGCCGGCGCGCCCGACGATCCGCCCGCGGTCGCCGACGCGCAGAGTCGCCTGTGGCGCAACGGCAGCGTGCTCGAGCTGCACCCGACGACCGGTCTCACCGCTCGCTGGGAAGTCCAATCGGTTCGCGATCTGCGCGACTACGGCGACACGTCCGCGCTCACGGCGGTGATGACGCAACAGCGCGAAAAGGTGTTCGGCGCGAACGCCGGCTTCGAGCGCGAACGCACGCTCATCTCGAGCTTTTCATTCACGCCGTCGTTCTCGTCGTGGGTGCATCCGCGCGGCGAGCTCGGTACCCAGTACAGCATGCTGCGCGATCCGAACGCCCGATCGCTGATCCAATTGCCCGGCGTGGTCGTCGTCGACAGTCTGCTTGCGGCGCGCGATTCGATGGCGTTTGCGTCGTCGTTCACGCTGCCGCGACGAATGAGCGCGGCGCAAACGGCCAGCATCGGCACGCAGATCGACGTCGCGCGAGCCTTTGCCGCCGCCGACTCGGGGGCGTGGCCGCGCGTCGCCCGGCTCTTCGCCCCGCTCGACGTCTCGTATACGCGCAGCCTCCTCGGCTCCCTCGACGCGTCGGCGGTCGACGCGCCGCTGTCGCTGCAGTTTGGATTCGGCGGGCCGGCGTCGTTCCGCTCGATCAACGGCGCGACGGCCACCACCTCCGGCCAAACTGGGCTCTTCGCGGCATCGGAGGCGTTGGTGCTTCCGTACGGAACGATGTTGGTCAATCGGTTCACGCGCACGGCGACCACGAACTGGATCGCCCGCGACGACGGCTCGCAGGCCCAGGTCGACGGAACACAGCGAGTGTTTCCGGACGCGTCGCTCCAATGGACGTTCCGGCCGGCGCCCGGCGCGAGCACGCTGTCCAGCATTGGCGCGAACGTCGGCTACTCGCGGAACGAGGCGACGATCTCGCTGCCGAGTCTGATCGATCAAACGCCGCCCGAGCTCCGGCATACGCACATCGAGACGTTCCCGATCGGCGGCTCGGTTGCGTTCGCGGGGCGCGGATCGTTCAGCACCGCCGCGCGGTATCAGATCACACGGCGCATCGACAGCCTGCCGGAGAGCGTGGCCCGGTCGACCGGCCGGGACGTCAGCTTCGACGCGGGCCGCACGTTTCACGTTCCCGCGAGCTGGCAGCTCGGCATTCACGACGATCTGCGCACGCGCTTCGGGTATCAACTGAGCCACAACACGACGACGGTGTTCGACTCGGCCGGCGCCGTGCGCGCGCGTCTCCAGGACAACGGGCGCCAGACCTTCACGCTGACCGCCGAGTCCACGATCGCCGAGGGACTCGTGATCTCCTTCAACGGCTCTCACATCCTGTCGTTCGACAACAACTTGAACCGCCGCTTCGCCTACACCGTATTCTCCACGGTTTTTCAGGTCCAGCTCTTCGGCGCGGGCAAGTGACCCATTATCAATCAACCTCGGATGGCCACTCTACCAGTTAGGCTTTACTGTATGCGCATGCTCCCGTCGTTCATGCTCGTCGCGCTCGCGGCATCCGCTGGATGCGACAGCATCAAGGCGCGGTTCTCCGGCCCGAAGACCGCGTTCGACGGTCAGGCCGCCCTGAACTACGTCAAGCCGCAGCTCGCCTTCGGACCGCGCGTGCCCGGCACGCCGGCGCACGAGAAGGAAGGCGACTGGATCGTCGCCGAGATGAAGAAGCGGACGGACAGCATCATCGTGCAGAGCTGGACGCAGACGACGGTGAGCGGCCAGAAGCTGCCGATGCGGAACGTCATCGCGCGGTTCAATCCGAAAGCGTCGCAGCGCGTGCTGTACCTCACGCACTGGGACACGCGCCCGGTCGCCAACGAGGATCCCAACTTCGGCAAGCGCGCCGGCTCGTTCGACGGCGCGAACGACGGTGCGTCGGGCGTTGGACTCTTTCTGGCGCTGGCGGACGTGTTCAAGAAAACGCCTCCGTCGGTCGGCGTCGATCTCGCGTTCGTCGACGGCGAGGATTGGGGCTCGTTCGATCCGGACAGCAGCGGCAACGCGTGGCCCGATGCACTCTTCGGCTCACAGTATCTGGCGAATCACCTGCCCGATCCCGGCTACAAGCCGCTCTTCGGCGTGCTGTTCGACATGATCGGCGACTCGAATCTGCAGCTGTACCAGGAAGCCAACTCGGTACAGAACGCGCCCGAAGTCGTGCAGCGCGTCTGGCAGGCCGCGGCGGAGCTGGGCTATAGCAACTACTTCCTGGCGCAGCCGGGTCTCCAGATCACCGACGACCAACTGCCGCTGCAGAAGAAGGGGCTGCGCGTGATCGACGTCGTCGACATTCAGTATGGTCCGCTGCCGGCGGTCTACGACGCGTCGACGCCGTCGGACCCGAACTATCACCACACGACGCAGGACACGTTCGACAAGCTGTCGGCGAGAAGCCTGCAGGCCGTCGGAGATGTCGCGCTAACGCTGGTGAAGTGAGGTGAATGGCAAGGGCGCCGCGTGAGCAGCGCCCCTGCCGTTCGCCGTTCGCCGCTAGGGCTGTACCTTCCCTCTGCTCATCTCCTCGGCCATCTGAATCGCGCGGTACGCGTTGACGATTCCGCCGGTGATCGACAACGATCCGAACGGCACCTTCGCTGAGTCATCGCCCGGCTTCGTCACGGTCTGATCGGTCTTCGACACCGAGTTCATGATGACTTTCTTGACGTCGGACGCGTTCAGGCTGGGGTAGTAGCTCATGATCAGCGCCGCGAGACCGCTGACCACGGGCGCTGCCATGCTCGTGCCGCTGTCACGCTCGTACTTGTTCCCTGGCACCGTCGAGAGGATGTCGACACCCGGCGCGAACACGTCCACCTCGTTCTTCCCATAGTTCGAGAACGACGCGGCGAGATCGGCGCCGCCCTTCCAGCTCGACGCGCCCACCTCGATCCAGTTGATCGCTTTGCCGCCGCCGAGGAAGGCCGGGGTGGGGAAGTTCTTGCCCTTGCTGAGATCCGCGCCGTCGTTCCCCGCGGCGTGTACCATCAGCACGCCATGCGCGTCCGCGTACTTCACGGCCTCGTCGACCGCGGACTTGTAGGGCGAGTATGGCTTGCCGAAGCTCATGCTGATGATCTGCGCGCCGTTGTCGACCGCGTAGCGAATGGCGTTCGCCACGTCCTTGTCGCGCTCGTCGCCATCGGGCACGGTGCGAATCATCATGAACTTCACCGCCGGCGCGATGCCGTCGATGCCGACGCCGTTGCCGCGCACCGCGCCGATGATGCCCGCGACGTGCGTGCCGTGATTCGCGTCCTGCCCCATCACATCGCTGTTGCCGTAGTGATGCTCCGCGGGATCACTGTAGTGGTCGCCGACGATCGTCCGGGTATCGTAGTCCGGGTTGAGCCCATACTTGAGCTGTCCCTCGAGCGACTTGAGGCCCTCGTCGATCACTGACGGCGTCGCGCCCTGCGAGGCGAGCTCGAGAAAAACTTCGCGCGCGCGAGAGATCATCGGCGACGACGGCGCAATCGCCTTCACCCGATCTGGCGTCAGCGAATCCTCAACGGTGCGCCCCGCCTGAGCGAGGACCGGTATGACCTGGTGGAGGACCTCGGAGGCCTGCCGGTAGCCGTCGACGATCTTCTCGATCTTCGACCGCTGCTTTCCATACTCGGCGTCGATTTGCTTGCATTGCTCGGCGTCGGTGATCGGGGCGCGCCGCTCGCCGCGGCTTTCCCATGGCAGCGAGCGTACTGTCGCGTCACCTCGAACGTATCGAACTGCACGTCTTCGCCGTTCGCGTTGCCGATGAAGTTCCAGCCGCGCAGGTCGTCGACGAACCCGTTGTTGTCGTCGTCCCTCTTGTTCCCGCCGATCTCCTTCGGGTTCTGCCAGAGATTCGGCTTGAGGTCCACGTGATTCGTGTCGATCCCGTTGTCGATGATCGCCACGAGCACGGTCCGTTTGGGCGCTTTGCCGGCGAGAAGCTCCTTCATCGCGCGCTCGGAGCTGATGCCCGGCACGTGATCGATGGACTCATCGAGCAGCTGCCAGTTGCGCGGCGCCTCGTCGAGCTTGGTCGGCGGAACCTCGGTCGATACAGGCGCCGCCATGGCCGCCGGCGGCGGCGCCGGAGTCGGCGAGACCGTGGCGACGGTCGCCGGCGCGCCACACGCGGCGAGAATCGACAGCAGGATGAGCGCGGACACCGGCTTCATGGGCGATCTCACGGGAGGAATCATCCGTGAAGCATAACGCGCCGGGCCTCCCACCGCGCGCCAGCATCCTGCTCGGGACTGGTAAGGTTTTCCTGATGATCACGGATTGGAACAGCAGATCGGCTATCACGGACCGGCACGGTCACCGGCCGACCGGCACGGTCACCGGCCGACCGGCATGGAGCAACATGAAACACCACGGCATGGCGTCCTGAGCGGCAGTCCATAAAGAATCCTTTGAGCGCTGTTCCGTGCCTATCCGTCTGTGTTCGTGTCTGTCCGTGATCGAGCCGTCTGTGCTCGTGTCTGTCCGTGATCGAGCCGTTTGCGCGATCGAGCCGTTCGAACGATTGCGTCCGCAATGGAGTGCTTGCGCATCGCCCTCGAAATCCTCGCACGTTGGCGGCGTCGATTCTCAGGGTACGAGAATGCGTTCCGATCAGAAAGCACTCATGTTCGTCGCCGCGGTGGCCGTGTTGGGCGCCGCCGTGCGTGTCGTCCGGGCAGCCACTGCGAACGAATCCGTCGCACAGCCGGCGTTGGACCGCCAAGTCAAGGCGGCGGACTCGGCGGCACACGCAGGTCGGGCCGCCGGTCGGTCCCAGGGTCGCGGCCGACAGGGACGGGGGCGCGGCGGTCGTTCCGGCCAGGCCTCGGACACCTCGAAGCACGTACGCGACTCCATCGCTCGCGCACACCAGGCGCCTCTGGATCGCCCGGGCTACATCGGCGGAAAGCTCGATCTCGACGTCGCCACGCTCGCGCAAGTCGACGCCCTGCCCGGTGTGAGTCTGCTCATGGCGCGGCGCATCGTCTTCGATCGCATCGCCCATGGTCCGTTCGTCACGCGCGACGGATTGCGACGCGTGTCGGGCGTCGGCCAGAACTTTCTTTCGAAGGTCGATTCGTTGATCACGTTCTCGGGAACGGTCCGCATGACCAGCGCGGGCGACACCGCGCTACCGCCGTCTCGAAAGCGGCGTCGATGAACAGATGTGCGACCTCCTCCTCGCTAGGCCACTTGTGGCGCGGCGAAGAGCGGCGCCGCGACCAGCGCCGTGGCGCCCCGGAGTCTCGGGTAGCTCGTCGCCGGGTCGGGCACGAGCGGCGTCGCCGCGGCGAGTGACGTCAACGTGCGTTCTCTGATGACGCCCCGAATCACCGGATACACGCGATCCCACGCCTCGGTGATCTCGCCGCCGACGAAGATCTGCGCCGGATTCAGCGTGTTGATGATCACCGCCAAACCGCCCCCCAGATGGCGCGCGGTTTCCTCGAGCGCGTTGGCCGCGCGAGCGTCGCCCGCGGCAGCCCGTGTGATCACGTCGGTGATCGTGAGGCCGGAGTCGTGCAACAATCCGCGCGTTTCCGTCGGCGAGAACTGATGCCCGAGATAGCGCGACAGCGTCGCGAGATTGGACGTATACGCCTCGAGGCAGCCGCGCGCGCCGCACAGGCAGGTCGGCCCGTTCGGATCCACCGGTACGTGCCCGAACTCGCCCGCCGTATTGTTGTGTCCGCGGACGACCTCGCCGTTCACCACCACGCCCGCGCCGACGCCGTCTCCCACCGTGACGTACACGAAGTCGCGCGGGGCGTCGTTTCCGCGCTCGCCGAGCCACATCTGCGCGAGCGCGCACGCGATTGGCGCGTTCTCGATCTGGACCTCGAATCCCGTGGCCTCGGCGAGAGCGGCGCGGACGTCGACGTCGCGCCAGCCCAACTGCGGCGCATTGAGCACGCGTCCCGTGCGCTGGTCGACCATCCCCGGAACCACGAGCCCGACGCCGTTGCACTTTCCGGTCGCCCCATGCGCCTTGAGAAGTCTCGGAATCCGCTCGGCGAGCGTTGACACCAGCTCCGTTGGATCCACGACAGTCTCGAACGTCTCTAGCGCCAGTTGAACGCCACTAAAGTCCGTCAGCATCAGATACGTGCGACTGAACCGGACATCGATGGCGATGACGAGACGGTCCTTCGTCCGGACGTGGAGCATCATCGGCTTGCGGCCGCGGGGCGCCTCCACGGTGACTCCCTCGTAGATGGAGCCGTCCGTCAGCAGCTCGCTCACCAGGGACGTGACCATCCCGCGCCCAACCCGCATCCGCCGCGCAAGCTCGGCTCGCGAAACAGGTTGGTGTTCGCGCACGAGGTTGAGCAGGATCTGCCGGTTGATCTCCCGGGTCGTGGACCGGGTAGCTCGGACGAAGCTGCGGGTGTTGATCTTCCTCATGTCGCTATATGGCGGAATCCCGATATTGTTCGTAATTTGAACAAATGTGGCCCAGTATCAAGTCGTTCGCCATCGATGGGACCCACCCAGAGGCCATGAAAGGCGCTGTCCGCGAGCCGCTCGCGCTCCACGAGGAACGATTCTTCGATCCGGACCCGGCTACCCGCGCCGTAGCCCGGGCGCTGTACGAAGAAACGCGTGGGCTCCCGCTCATTTGTCCGCACGGCCACGTCGACCCGCTGCTTCTGGCGACCAACGATCCATTCCCGGAGCCGACGTCGCTCCTGATCGTACCGGATCACTACATCTTCCGAATGCTGTATGCCCGCGGCGTCTCCATGGAGTCGCTGGGCGTTCCTCCCCGCAACGGCGTCGTCGTCGAATCCGATCCGCGGAAGATCTGGCAGCGCTTCGCGGATCACTACTATCTGTTTCGCGGAACGCCAACCGGAGCGTGGCTCGATCACGAGCTGCACGACCTCTTCGGCGTTCGCGTGAAGTTGAACGCCGCGACGGCGCAGCTCGTCTACGACCACATCGCCGAGCGGCTGGCGTCGCCCGAGTTTCGTCCGCGCGCGCTGTTCGAGCGCTTCAACATCGAGGTCCTCGCCACCACGGACAAAGCGAGCGATTGCCTCGATGCCCACAGCGCGATTCGCCAGTCGGGTTGGACCGGCCGCGTGATTCCGACGTTCCGGCCTGACGCGGTGTTTCGCATCGCGACACCGGCATGGCGTGAGGAGCTGGCCGCGCTCGCGACAGCCTGCGGTCACGCGATCGATACCTATAGTGCGTTCGTGGCGGCGCTCGAAGAGCGGCGCCGCTTCTTCTGTTCGTTGGGCGCGCGCGCGACCGATCACGGCGTCGTCGAGCCGTACACGACTCGCCTCGCTCCGGCGGTGGCCGAGGCGCTCTTCCGACGCGCGCTCGAGGGGACGGCGACCGCCGCCGATCAGCGCGAATTCGAGGCGCACATGCTGGTGGAGATGGCGCGCATGTCGGTGAGCGACGGTCTCGTCATGCAGTTGCACGCCGGCGCGCTGCGCGACCACAATTCGCTCGTCTACGAGCGGTTTGGCCCCGACAAAGGCGCGGACATCCCCGTACAGTCGGAGTTCACGCGGAACCTCGCGCCGTTGCTCAACGCGTACGGCAACGACGCTCGCCTCACCCTGGTGCTGTTCACGCTCGACGAATCGACCTACACGCGCGAGCTCGCGCCGCTCGCGGGGCACTATCCGTCCGTCCGCCTCGGCCCGGCGTGGTGGTTCCACGATTCGATCGAGGGCATGACGCGTTATCGTCAGCAGGTGACGGAAACAGCGGGCATCTACAACACGGCCGGCTTCAACGACGACACGCGGGCATTCTGCTCGATTCCGGCGCGGCACGACCTGTCGCGCCGAGTCGACGCGAATTTTCTCGCGGGTCTCGTCGCCCGCCACCGGATCGACATGAGCGACGCGCGCGCGATGGCGCGCGCGCTCGCGTATGATCTCGCGAAGGAAACGTACCGGCTATGACCGACGGCGCGACGATCACGCGCCCGGGTTCGGCGATCGTGAGCGGCCCGGCCGCGCTTCGCATCGACGAGCGAGACGATGTCGCCGTCGCGCTTCGACCCATCGCCGCCGGCGATCGCATCGACATCGCGGGCGAATCGGTCATCGCGCGCCAAGAGATTCCCGCCGGCCACAAGATCGCGCTGACGTCGTTCGAACCGGAACAGCCTGTCACGAAGTACGGTGTTCCGATCGGCCTCGCGACGTCGGCGATCGAACGCGGCGATTGGATTCACTCCCAGAATCTGAAGACGGCACTCTCCGGACTTCTTGACTACCGCTACACCCCGCACCCCGTCCCCCCGCGTCCCGCGTCCCGCGTCCCGCTTCCCTCGTTCAAGGGCTATCGACGCCCCAACCGCCACCCGGGCACCCGCAACGAGCTCTGGGTCCTCAACACCGTCGGCTGCGTCAATCACGCCGCCGAGCGGATCGCGAAACAGGCCGCGGAGCGCTTCGCCGGACGGATCGACGGCGTCCACGCCTTCGCGCATCCGTACGGGTGCAGCCAGCTCGGCGACGATTTAAAGAACACTCAACGCGTGCTCGCCGGCCTCCTCCGGCATCCGAACGCCGGCGGGGTGCTCATTCTTGGGTTGGGCTGCGAGAACAATCAGCTCGACCAGTTGATGGCGCTCGCCGGCCCGGTCGATCGCGAGCGCGTCGCGTTCTTCAACACGCAGGACGTCATCGACGAGCTCGAGGAGGGCAGCGGCGCCGTCGCGCGACTCGTCGCGCGGATGGCCGCGGACACGCGTACCGAGTGTCCCGCCTCCGAGCTGGTGCTCGGCCACAAGTGCGGCGGATCCGACGGGTTCAGCGGAATCAGCGCGAACCCGCTCCTCGGCCGCATCGCGGACCGCCTCACCGGCCTGGGAGGCACGGTACTGCTGACGGAAGTGCCCGAGATGTTCGGCGCCGAGCAGCAGCTCATGAACCGAGCCGCGAGCGAGCCCGTGTTTCGTGGCATCGTATCCATGATCAACGATTTCAAAGATTACTTCATTCGACACGACCAGCCCGTCTACGAGAATCCGTCGCCGGGCAACAAGGCGGGCGGCCTCACGACGCTCGAGGAGAAGTCGCTGGGCGCGATTCAAAAGGGCGGACGAGCGCCGGTGTCGGGAGTGCTGCGCTATGGCGAGCCGGCGACGGACCGCGGCCTGTCGCTGCTCGAGTCGCCGGGCAACGACGGCGTGTCGTCGACCGCGATGGTCGTCAGCGGCGCCACCGTGCTGCTCTTCACGACAGGCCGCGGCACGCCCCTCGGGTTTCCGGTGCCCACGATCAAGGTATCGTCGAACAGCGAGATCGCGGCGAAAAAACCGCACTGGATCGACTTCAACGCGGGCGGCGTGCTCGACGGCTCGGCGACGATGGCGCAGCTCGAGGAGGATCTCTTCGCGATGGTGCTCGCGGTCGCGTCGGGCGAACGGCTCGCGAACAACGAGAAGAACGAGTATCGCGAGATCGCGATCTGGAAAGACGGAGTGACGCTGTAGATGACGATGCCGCGCTTGTCTCGCGACGTCATCGCGTCGATCCAGGCCCAGGGTGCGCCGGCCGCGCTCGAGCTGCCGCCCCCGTCGGCCCTCGGCCTCGCGGAGACCGTCGTCCAATTCGGCACCGGCGCGTTTCTGCGCGGGTTCGCGGACTACTTCATCGACGCCGCCAATCGCGACGGAAAGTTCGGCGGCTCGATCGTCACCGTGTCGTCCACCGGAAGTCAACGCAACTGGGCGCTCAACGAGCAGAAAGGGCTGTTCACGCTCGCGATCCAGGGCATGCAGGACGGCGTCGCACGGCAGACCTATCGCGTCGTCGGCTCCATCTCGCGCGCCCTGTCGGCGCACGATGAATGGGAGGACGTGCTCGCGGTCGCGCGCGATCCCAATATTCGGCTCATCATCTCCAACACGACGGAAGTCGGCATCGCGCTCGATGAATCGGATCGGTTCGATCTGCGTCCGCCGCGCTCGTTCCCCGGCAAGTTGACGCGCTTTCTCGCCGAGCGCGCGCGGGCGTTGTACTACGAACCCGGCAAGGGGCTCGTGGTGTTGCCGTGCGAGCTGATCGAAGACAACGGCAACACGCTGCGCGGCATGGTACTCGCCCTGGCTCGCCGCTGGCGCCTTGGCGCTCGGTTCGAGAAGTGGCTCGACGCGGATGTGACGTTCTGCAACACGCTCGTCGATCGGATCGTGCCCGGTGTCGTCGCCCAAGCGGCGAGCGACGAAGCGACGACGCCGTTCGGGTACAGCGACTCGCTCCTCACGTCGTGCGAGAGCTACGCGCTGTTCGCGATCGAAGGCGACGACGCGCTGCGCGACCGACTGGGCTTCGTCGGCGCCGATCCGCGCATTCTCGTCGTGCCCGACGTGCGGCCGTACCGCCTGCGCAAGGTGCGCGTGCTGAACGGCGGTCACACGATCACGGTTCCGCTCGCGCTGCTCGCGGGGCTCGAGACCGTACGCGACGCATCGGCGGACGATCGCGTCGGCGCGTTCATGCGTCGCGCGATTCTCGACGAGATCGTACCGACCGTCGACGCCCCGGAGGCCGAGCCCTTCGCCCGCGAGGTGCTGGATCGGTTCGCGAATCCGTTCGTCCGCCACGCGCTGATCGACATTACGCTCCATGGCACCGCGAAGATGCGTGTGCGCGTCGTGCCGTCCGTCATGCGCTATCACGAGCTCATGGGACGCGCGCCGCTGTCGCTCGCCTTCGGGTTCGCCGCGTACCTGGCGTTCATGCGCGGCGAGCTGCACGCGCAGTGGACCGCCGCGGGCATCCACGCGCCCGACGACACGGAGGGCGAGCGCGTCCGGCGCGCCTGTCAGGCGGTCGACTGGAGCTCGGACGCGGCGGTGGTCGACCTGGCGATCGCGATCGCCTCCGACGTTCGGCTGTGGCGCGCCGATCTCTCGGTCGTTCCCGGATTCGTCGACGCCGTGGCCGACGACCTCCTCCGCATCGTTCGAAACGGCATCGCCGCGGCGCTCGGCGAGCATCTCACGGAGATGGCGGCCGCATGACGAAGGAATTCCTGTCGGCGACCGACGTTGCGACGAAGCGGCTCCGCGCCGCCCGAATCGTGCCGGTGATCGTCATCGACGATCCCGACGATGCCGTTCCGCTCGCGCGCGCGCTCGTCGACGGTGGTCTCGCCTGCGCGGAGATCACGTTCCGCACTGCGCGCGCGGCGGAGGCGATCGGCCGAATTACCGCCGCGGTGCCCGAGATTCTCGTCGGTGCCGGCACGGTGCTCTCGCCGTCGCTGGCCGCTACGGCGTGGGATGCCGGCGCACGGTTCATCGTCGCGCCCGGCTTCAATCCGCGCGTGGTCGACTACTGCATCGAGCAGGGGATGCCGGTCTATCCTGGCATTTGCACGCCGACCGAGCTCGAAGCCGCTCTCGAGAGCGGACTCCAGACGCTGAAGTTCTTTCCGGCGGAGCCCTCGGGCGGACTGGCGTTTCTCAAGGCGATGGCCGCGCCCTATGGCGAAGTCGGCTTCATGCCGACCGGCGGAATCAATCTCGCCAACGTCGCCAGCTATCTCGCCTACAACCGCGTCGTGGCCTGTGGAGGCTCGTGGATGGCGCCGAACGACTGGATCGCGGCCAAACAGTTCGACCGCATTCGCGACGAGTCGCGACGCGCGGCCGACGTGGCGAGCGGCAAACCCTTGGGGGTTCTGGTATGACCCGCGTCGTCACGTTCGGCGAAGTGATGCTGCGCCTGAAGGCACCGGGCTTCGAGCGGCTCTTTCAGTCGGCGATGCTGGAGGCGACGTTCGGTGGAGCGGAGGCGAACGTCGCCGCGTCGCTCGCGCAGTTCGGCGCCGACGCGCGCTTCGTCTCGGCGATTCCCGCCAACGCCGTCGGCGATGCGTGCGTCGCCCAGCTCAAGTCGTTCGGGATCGACACGTCGATGATCAAGCGTCAGGGTGACCGGCTCGGCGTCTACTTTCTCGAGAACGGCGCGAATCAGCGCCCGTCGCGCGTCACGTACGATCGTGCCGGTTCCTCGATCTCGACCGCCACGGTCGCCGACTTCGATTTCGACGCGATCTTCGACGGCGCCGATTGGTTTCACGTGAGCGGCGTGACACCGGCGATCAGCGCGTCCGCGGCGGGGCTCTCAATCGCCGCGGCGAAGGCGGCGCGCGCGAAGGGCATCGCCGTTTCCTGCGACTACAACTATCGGAAAAACCTCTGGCGCTACGGCAAGAAGGCGCCGGAGGTGATGCGCGAGCTCGTGTCGCACGCGACCGTCGGCATCGCCAACGAAGAAGATTGCCAGAAGGCGCTCGGCATCGAGGTCGACGTCGACGTGAAAAATGGCGACCTGGAGCACGAGAAGTACTGCGCGCTCGCCGAGCGGGTGTTGAAGGAGTTTCCCAATCTCGAGCGGCAGGTGATCACGTTGCGCGAGAGCCACAGCGCGGATCACAACGGCTGGAGCGCGGTGCTGCACAATCGCACGCACGTTTCTCACGAGCCGCCACTACGACATCACGGACATCGTGGATCGCGTCGGCGGCGGCGACTCGTTCGCCGCGGGTCTCATTCACGGCCTGCGCACGTATCGCGACGATCGCAAGGCGCTCGAGTTCGCGGCCGCCGCGTCCTGTCTCAAGCACTCCATTCTCGGCGACATCAACCGGGTGAGCGCCGCCGAAGTCGAAGCCCTGATGCAAGGAGATGCCAGTGGGCGCGTTCAACGCTAACGACGACGCAGTCGTCACGGCGCCGGGCGGCGCCGGGACCGCGTACAGCGGAGTGGTCGAGCGCGTCGGCAAATACCGCTGGACGATCTGCGCGCTGCTCTTCTTCGCGACCACGATCAACTACATCGATCGCCAGGTCCTCGGCATTCTCGCGCCGACGTTGCAGCGAGAGCTGCACTGGTCGGAGACGGACTACGCGGCCCTGGTGTCGTGGTTTACGGCCGCGTATGCGCTCGGCTTTCTGTTCGCCGGCCGTCTGCTCGACAAGATCGGCACGCGACTGGGATATGCGCTCGCCATCACCGTGTGGAGCCTGTCGGCGATGGCGACGTCGCTCGCCCGCACCGCGTTTCAGTTCAGTCTCGCGCGGTTCTCGCTCGGCCTCGGTGAGTCCGGGAACTTTCCGGCGGCGATCAAGACCATCGCCGAATGGTTCCCGTCGCGCGAGCGCGCGTTGGCGACCGGCATCTTCAACGCGGGCACGAATGTCGGCGCGATCATCACGCCGATCGTCGTGCCCTGGATCGCGCTGCACCTCGGCTGGCGCGTGGCGTTCATCTGGACCGGGCTGCTCAGCGCGATCTGGCTCGCGTTCTGGCTGATGATCTACCGTCCGCCGCAGCAACATCCGCGCGTGTCGAAGGGCGAGCTCGCGCTCATTCTCGGCGATCGGCCGGAACCGGCGACGCGCGTCCGGTGGCTCGAGCTGCTCCAGCATCGCCAGACGTGGGCGTTCGCGCTCGGCAAGGGCATGACCGATCCGGTGTGGTGGTTCTATCTCTTCTGGCTGCCGAAGTTTCTCGACGCGCGCTACGGGATCCAGCTCGCGCAGGTGATGGCGCCGCTCGTCGTGATCTATCTGCTCGCCGATGTCGGCTCGATCTTCGGCGGTTGGCTGTCGGGCGCGCTCATCAAGCGCGGCTGGTCGGTGAATGCGGGGCGCAAGACGACGATGCTCGTCGCCGCGCTCGTCATCGTGCCGACGATTCTCGCGCCGGTTGCGTCGAACCTGTGGACGGCGGTGGTCATCGTCGGCATCGCCGCCGGCGCGCACCAGTGGTGGTCCGCGAACATCTTCACGCTCGCGAGCGACATGTTCCCACGCCGAGCGGTGGGCTCGGTCGTGGGCATCGGCGGGTTCTTCGGCGCGGTCACCGGATTCGGATTTCAACGATTCACCGGGTGGCTGCTGCAGAACAACGGCAACCACTACACGCCGGTGTTCCTGATGTGCGGGTTTGCGTACGTCTCGGCGCTCCTGGTCGTTCACGTGCTGGCGCCGCGCCTGAAGCCGGTGGAGTTGTGAAACTCGCGCGCTGGTCGCTGATCGTCGGCGGCTGGGTGTTGACCGTCCGGTTGGGCGCGCAGGGCAACCCCAACCCGATGGATTCCATTCGCAAGTTGCCGGGCTATCGACCGACGCACGATACGGCGTCGCTGATCACGCCGGCGCGTATCGCGAAGGCCGCGGTCGTGACGCACGCCCGTTGGACGGCGTATGTCGCGCGTTCGCGCGACCAGTACGCTCGCGACACCGCGGTGATGCGCGCGGAGCTTCGGGCGATGCACGCGGACTCGATGGTCCGCGCGCCCTACACGCACGACTTCTCCGTGAAGCCGTTCATGACGCGCGCCTGGTTCGCGTCGGACGCGGGGCGGCGCGTCGCGGACGCGATCCTGAGCTTTCAGGCGCCGAACGGCGGCTGGTCGAAGCACGTCGATTTCACGCTGCACGCGCGGCGGCGCGGCGAGAGCTACTACGGCGAGAGCGCGGACTGGGAGTGGATCTCGACGATCGACAACGACGCGACGACTGAAGAGATCCGCTTTCTGGTGCTCGCCGACAGCGCCCGCCACGACGAGCGGTATGCCGCTGCGATTCGTCGCGGCGTCGACTACCTGCTTGCGTCGCAGTATCCCAACGGCTGCTTTCCGCAGGTGTATCCGCTCGAGGGCAGCTACCACGACGCGGCGACGTTCAACGACAACGCCACGGTCAACGTGCTCCGCCTCATGCGCGACGTCGCCGCCGGCGCCTATCGGTATCCGACCACCGCGCAGCGCGAGCGCGCGCGCGATGCGGTCGGCATGGGCACGGAATGCATTCTCATCGCGCAGGTGTGGGTCGAGGGCAAGGCGACCGCGTGGGGGCAGCAGCACGACCCGCTGTCGCTCGCGCCGACGAGTGCGCGGGCCTATGAGCTGACCTCGCTCGCCGCGCTCGAGAGCGCCGAGATCGTCGACTATCTCATGAGCCTCCGGTCGCCGAACGAGCGGATCGTGCGCGCGGTGTACGCCGCGACCGATTGGCTCGCCGCCGTTCCGATTCACGGCTACACATACGAGCACTACCAGCTCACGCCAGCGCCCGACGCACCGCCGCTCTGGGGACGCCTGTACGAGATCGGCACGAATCGCGTGATCATGGCGAACCGCGACGGCGTGAAGCTCTACGATTGGAACAAGCTCACGGACCGCCGGTCGGGGTACGGCTGGTACACGACCAAGCCGGCTGAGACGCTTGCGTCGTTCGCGACCTGGTCGCGCTCGCACCCGAGGCCGAGATGAGCCGTTGTCGTCCGGAGCGCCCCATTTGTCATCCTGAGCGCCCTTTTTGTCATCCTGAGCGCCCTTTTTGTCATCCTGAGCGCCCTTTTTGTCATCCTGAGCGCAGCGAAGGATCTGCTGTCCCTCGCCGCGAGTTCTTGCGAACGTTCGACCGCAACCGCGCTCGCGACCTCGCCGATCGCCGCGCTGGCGTGCCGTGCGGGCAGTCGAGGTGCACCCGCGCCATCGTCCGCGCGCGGTTGGGACCTCGTCCCGGAGATCCTCGCTCGCGTCGTTCCGCCGGCCTTTCCGTCCCGCGATTTCGAGATCACGCGCTACGGCGCCGTGGGCGACGGCGAGATGAACTGCACCGCCGCCATTCGTCGCGCCATCGAAGCGTGCAGCGCCGCGGGCGGCGGACGCGTCGTCGTGCCGGCCGGCCGATTCCTCACCGGCGCGGTGCATCTCGACAGCAACGTCAATCTGCACGTCGTGCGCGGCGCCACGCTCGCGTTCAGCCGCGACCCGCGGCACTACCTGCCCGCGGTGCTCACGCGCTTCGAGGGCACGGAGTTGATGAACTACTCACCGTTCATCTACGCCTACGAGAAGGACAACATCGCGATCACCGGGGAAGGCACGCTCGACGGACAGGCGGATCGCACGCACTGGTGGCCGTGGAAGGGAAGCAGCGACTTCGGATGGGAGCGCGGTGCGCCGAACTACAATGCCGCGCGTCAACGCTTGCTCGACATGGCCGAAAAGGCAGTGCCAGTCGCGCGGCGCGTGTTCGGCGAAGGCGATTACATCCGGCCGAACTTCATCCAGCCGTATCGCTGCCGGAACGTGCTCATCGACAACGTGACGATCGTCGCGTCGCCGATGTGGGAGATTCACCCCGTGCTGTGCCAGAACGTCACCGTCCGCGGCGTCCAGATCATCAGCCATGGACCGAACAACGACGGCTGCGATCCCGAATCGTGCCGCGACGTGCTGATCGACCGGTGCATGTTCGACACGGGCGACGACTGCATCGCGATCAAGTCGGGCCGCAACGCCGACGGCCGCCGCGTCAACGTGCCGAGCGAGAACATCATCGTCCGCAACTGCGAGATGAGCGACGGCCACGGCGGCGTCACCATCGGCAGCGAGATCTCCGGCGGCTGCTGGAACGTCTTCGCCTACGACTGCCGCATGGACAGCCCGCGCCTCGATCGCGTGCTCCGGCTCAAGAACAACGCGATGCGCGGCGGCCTGCTCGAGCACATCTACATGCGCGACGTGACCGTGGGCCAGGTCGCGAGCGCGATTCTCTCGATCGACTTCAACTACGAAGAGGGCAGCAAGGGCTCCTTCACACCGGTCGCGCGCGACGTCGAGCTGCGCCGCGTCACGAGTCGCAAGAGTCAGTATGCGCTCGAGCTCCGCGGGTTTCCGAACGCCCCGATCGACGACGTGCGCGTTCTCGACTGTCGATTCGGCGATGTGGCGAAAGGCAATCTGATCGAACACGTGAATCGCCTCGACTTGCGGGGCACGACCATCAACGGAGCCCCGGCATGAGACGCTGGACTGTCGCGCTGATCGCCGCCGGCGCGACCACACTCCCCGCGTCGCGCGCGCGCGCGCAATCGCGGCCATGGTCGGTTCGCGTCGCCGAGTCGGTGATGAAGCGCAGTCCCGTCGTGTACGATCGTTGGGACTACACCGCCGGTCTCGTCCTCGTCGCGCTCGATCGGGTCGGTGCACGCACGCACGATCCGAAGTACGCCGCCTACGTCAAGAAGAGCGTCGATTCGCTCGTGCACGCCGACGGCAGCATCGCGACGTACGCCGCAACGGAGTACAACCTCGACCAGATCAACGAAGGACGCATTCTCTTTCCGCTCGCCGATCGCACGCACGACGCGCGGTACACGCGGGCGGCGGACGCGCTCCGCGCCCAGCTGAAGACGCATCCTCGAACGGCCGAAGGAGGATTCTGGCACAAGCAGATCTATCCGCAGCAGATGTGGCTCGATGGTCTCTACATGGCCGAGCCCTTCTACGCCGAATACGCCAGCCGCCATGGCGACACCGCGGCGATGAACGATGTCGCGCGGCAATTCCTCCTGGTCGCCCGCCATCTGCGCGATCCGAAAACGGGCCTCTACTATCATGCCTGGGACTCGTCGCGCCGGCAGCCATGGGCGAATCCCGAGACGGGGCTGTCGCAAAACTTTTGGGGCCGCGCGGTCGGCTGGTATCTGATGGCCATCGTCGATGTGCTCGACTATCTGCCGAAGACGCACAAAGATCGCCCGGAAATCCTGCGCGTGTTCCGCCAGCTCAGCGACGCGGTGGCCAGCGTTCAAGATCCCGTCAGCGGCGTCTGGTGGCAGGTGCTCGATCAACCGAACCGCGCGAAGAACTATCTCGAGGCGTCGGGGTCGGCGATGTTCGTCTATGCATTCGCGAAAGGCGCGCGCATGGGCTACCTCGACTCGACGTATCGCGCGCTCGCCGATCGGGCGTTCGATGGCATGCTCGCCGAATTCGTGACGACCGACGCGGGCGGCCTCGTGTCGATCAACAAGATCTGCAAGGTCGCTGGCCTGGGTGGCAACCCGCCCCGCGACGGCAGCTACGAGTACTACGTGAGCGAGCCGGTCGTCTCCAACGACTACAAGGGCGTTGGCGCGTTCATTCTCGCCGCGAACGAGCTCGGGCGATGAGCGTCCTCGATCGCTTTTCGCTCTCCGGGCGTCGCGCGCTGGTCACCGGCGCGAGTCGCGGACTCGGTGCCGCGATGGCGCTCGCGCTCGCCGAGGCCGGGGCCGACGTCGTGTGCGCGAGCTCGCGACCAGACGGCGCGGCGAACACGGCCGCGTCGATCTGCGCCGGCGGACGCAATGCGTGGGCCGTGCACGCCGATCTCGCGAGCGCCGACGAGCGAAGCGCGATGGCCGACGAGGCTGAGCGCGTCGCGGGAACGATTGACATTCTCGTCAACAATGGCGGCTCCATCGCCCGCTATCCAGCGGAGAGCTATCCGGAAGACGAGTGGCATCGTGTGCTCCAGACGAATCTCGACGCGGTGTTCTTTCTCAGCCAGCGGTTCGGCAAGGGCATGCTGGAGCGACGCTCGGGCAAGATCATCAACATCGCGTCGCTGCTGTCGTTCAGCGGCGGCATCACGGTCGCGGCGTACACGGCGAGCAAGCACGCGGTCGCCGGCGTGACGAAGGCGCTCGCCAACGAATGGGCGAAGCACGACGTGCAGGTCAACGCGATCGCTCCCGGATACTTCGCGACCGACAACACGCAGCGTCTTCGCGACGATCCGCGGCGCCTCGCTGACATCAGCGCGCGCATTCCGGCGGGGCGCTGGGGAACGCCGACGGACCTCGCGGGCGCGGTCGTTTTCCTCGCCTCGTCCGCCAGCGACTACATGAACGGCCATCTGCTCGTCGTCGACGGCGGATGGATGGCCAGATAGCTCGAGCCATGCACTATCTACCCGACGCCGTACGCACCAAAGGATTGACCACGGACGAGCTCCGCGCGGGCTTTCTCGTGCAAGGCCTGTTTCGCGCCGGCGAGATCACCCTTCGGCATGTCGACCTCGATCGCGTCGTGCTCGGCGGCGCCGTGCCGGTGAACGGCGCGCTGGAGCTTCGGCCGCCCGCTTCGCTCGCGGCCGAATATTTTACCGAACGTCGCGAGCTCGGCATTCTCAACGTCGGCGCGCCCGGTGTGGTCGCCGTCGACGGCACCAGCTTCACGATGGCGCAGCGCGACGTGCTGTACGTCGGGCGCGGCAGCCGACACGTCTCGCTCGCGAGCGACAGCCCGTCGGAGCCGGCGCGATTCTACCTCGTCAGCTATCCGGCGCACGCGTCGTATCCCACGGCACACGTCGCCGCGGCCTCGGCGGTCGCGACAGACCTTGGCACCACCGAACAGGCGAACCGCCGCAAGCTCGCGAAGCTCATTCACTCGGCGGGCGTTCCGAGCGCGCAGCTCGTCATGGGCGTGACGGAGCTGCAGCCGGGGAGCGTCTGGAACACGATGCCCTCGCATCGGCACGCGCGGCGCACGGAGGTCTATCTCTACTTCGGCCTGCCCGCGGATGCCGCGGTGGTCCATCTGATGGGCGAGCCCGGAGAGACCCGGCACCTCGTCGTACGCAACGAAGAAGCGGTGCTCTCGCCGCCGTGGTCGATCCACTCGGGCTGCGGAACCACGAGCTACACGTTCTGTTGGGCGATGGGCGGAGAGAATCAGGATTTCACCGACATGCAATCCGTCGACATGAGGGAACTCAAATGACACGGTCGTCCGTTGGCGCTGTCATCCTCCGGCGCTCGCGCCGGAGGATCTATTGTGCGGTGTTTGGAGCCTCCGCGGCGACTGCGGCACTGGCCCCGGCGGCCGTTGCGCAGCAGCCGGCCTCCGTCCGCGTCCGCGCCGAGAACACGCTGAGCGTGCTCCGCGCCGACGAGACCATCGCCCTCAAGTGGTCCGACGTCACGTCGCGCCTCCCGCAAGCGTCGCCGGCCAAGGTCCGCGTGGTCGATCCCGGCACCGGCGCCGAGGTCGTCTCGCAGGTCGTCGACAACGACGGCGACGGCACGGTGGACGAGCTGATCTTCCAGGCCACCTTCGCCCCCGGCGAAGCGAAGTCGTTCACGGTCGAGGCGGCCGCCGCGACCGCCAAGCCGGCGAAGCCACGCGTCTACGCCGCGCACATGATGCCCCGCGACGACGTCGCGTGGGAGTCCGACCGCATCGGGTATCGCATCTACGGCCAGGGCCTCTGGAAGGTCGACTCGCTCTTGAGCAGCGGCGTCGACGTGTGGGTCAAGCGCGTGCGCGATCCGATCGTCGAGAAGTGGTATGCCAAGGGCCACGACGAGTATCACCACGACAACGGTGAGGGCGCTGACTTCTTCGACGTCGGCCAGTCCCTCGGCGCCGGCGGCACGGCGATCTGGAAGAACGACACGCTGTATCGCGCGTGGAACTTCAAGAGCCAGCGGATCATCGCGAATGGTCCGGTGCGCGCGATCTTCGAGCTGCGGTATCAGCCGTGGGAGGCTCCCGGCATTCGCGTGACGGAGACCAAGCGCATCGCGCTGGACGCGGGGCACAATCTCAACCACGTCACGAGCATCTTCCGCGCGGAGTCGGGCGGCCCCGAGATCCCCTGGGCGACCGGCCTCGTGAAGCGCAAGAACGTCATTGGCCTCGAGAGCAAGGCGCAAGCGTGGGCGTGGCTCACCGAGTGGGGTCCGGTCCTTCCGAAGGACGGCGGTCACGGTGACTTGGGGATCGCCGTGCTGCTGCCGCGCACCGCGGTGCTCGATTGGAAGGAGACGAACGATCACTATCTCGCGATCTCGCGTGCGCGCTCGGGCCAGCCGGTGGACTACTACATCGGCGCCGGTTGGACCGACAGCGGCGACTATCGCGATGTGAAGGATTGGTACACGTATCTCGATCTGGCCGCGCAGCGAATCGGGACGCCGATCGTCGTGACGTTCTCCAGTCGTTCGAGCGCGTCGGAGCGGTGAAATAACAGAAACGTCATCCTGATGCGAGCCTGAGCGAAGCGAAGGCGAGCGGAGGCGAGCGGAGGACCTGCTTTTGAGAACGCAGCTATCCCCTGGTGTGCGCGTGGTGCTCGCGACGGCTGCGCTGTCGCTGCCGCTCTACGCGCAAGACACGCGCACCGTCGTCGAGCCGAAGGTCCCGACCGCGTGCTCGACCCTGGCCGCCGAGCTCACGCCCGTCGCCGACACGACGCTCGCCGAGTCCGATGAACGCAGGCTCGACACTCCGCGCATTCAGGAGGCGATCGATCATTGTTCGGCGGGTCGCGCCGTAGTGCTCAAGGCGAACGGAGTGCATCGCGCGTTCCTCAGTGGTCCGATCATCCTCAAGCGCGGCGTCACGCTCGTCGTCGACACCAACGCGGTCGTCTTCGCGTCGCGCGATCCGCGGGAGTACGACATCGATCAATCGAAGCGCTGCGGCACCGTCGACGAGCGTGGGCATGCCTGCAAACCGCTCATCACGACCGAGCGCGCGAACGGCTCCGGCGTCATGGGCCCGGGCACGATCGACGGCCGTGGCTGGGCGAAGCTCCTCGGCCGCGACTCGTCGTGGTGGGACCTGGCGCAGCTCGCGAAGGTCACCAACAAGAGCCAAAGCTGTCCGCGATTGCTCCAGATCAACCGGTCCGACGACTTCACCATCTACAAGCTGACGCTCAAGAACTCGCCGAATTTCCACGTCGTCTACGACCGCGGCAACGGGCTCACGGTGTGGGGACTCGTCATCGATACGCACGATCCGCGCGCCCGCAACACCGACGGCGTCGATCCCGCGAGCGCGACGAACGTCACGATCACTCACAGCTATTTCAACACCGGCGACGACGACATCGCGATCAAGGCGGGCAACACGGGCGGCAGCTCGAACATGACGATCTCGCACAATCACTTCTACCGCGGACACGGGATGTCCATCGGCAGCGAAACCGACGGCGGCGCGCATGCGATCCGGGTGTTCGACCTCTCGATCGACGGCGCGGACAACGGGCTTCGCATCAAGTCGAACGCGAGCCGCGGCGGGCTGGTGCGGGACGTCGAATACAAGGACGTCTGCATCCGCAACACGAAGAACGTGATCGAGATGGACACGCACTACAGCGCGAGCCCGCAGACGACCGGCACGCTCATCCCGGAGTTCAAGGACATTCGGTTGAAGGGCGTTCGCGTCATCGACGGCGGGCAGGTCATTCTCGAGGGCTACGACGCCGCGCGCCCGCTCCGCATGTCGTGGGACGATGTCGTCTTCGATCGGCCGGATGCGATCAAGCTGCGCGCGTCGCACGCGGCGATCGCGAAGGGACCGGGTCCGTCGAACCTGTCGCTCACCGGCGAAAACGTCACGACGACAGGCTCGACGAGTGATGCGCCGCGCCTCGACTGCGAGCGCAAGTTCGTGCCGTTTCCCGGTACCGCGCTCGGGCTCCCGCAGGGCGGTGGCGACTACGCCGCGATCGTGGACGCGACGTTTGCGGGCGAAGAAGGAACGATGGTCGACGGCACGCCGACCTATCGCTCGATCGGCGACGCGCTCACCGGACTGCCGGCGAACGGCGCGTCGCGCGCCATCATCTTCGTTCGCAACGGCCGCTACCACGAAAAGCTCACCGTCGACCGCCCGCGCGTGACGCTGCTCGGCGAATCGCGCGACGGCGCCGTGCTCACGTACGACGCGGCGGCCGACACCCGCACACCGACCGGCGGCACGTACGGCACGCGCGGCAGCTTCACCCTTCGCATCGTCGCGCCCGACTTCCGCGCCGAAAACCTGACGATCGAGAATGCGTTCGACTATCCGGCGAACGCGGCGAAGCCCGACGGCGACAAAACGCAGCTCCGAAACGCGCAAGCCGTCGCGCTCATGACCGATCTGGGGAGCGACCGCGCCGTGTTCGTGAACGTGAAGATCACCGGCTATCAGGACACGCTGTTTCCGAACTCCGGCCGCAGCTACTTCGCCAAATGCGAAGTCTGGGGCCACGTCGACTTCATCTTCGGCGCCGGCCAGGTCGTCTTCGACGACTGCGACATCGTGTCGCGTGATCGAGGCAGCGCGACGAACAACGGCTATGTCACCGCGCCGAGCACGAAGGCCGATCGCCCGTTTGGGTTTCTGTTCGTCAACAGCCGGTTGAAGAAAGAATCGCCCAAGATGTCGGCATCATCCGTGACGCTCGGCCGGCCGTGGCATCCGTTCGCCGACGCGACGGTTCGGAGCGCCGTCGCGTTCGTGAATTGCTGGATGGACGACCACATCGGCACGAAAGGCTGGGACCGGATGTCGTCCGTCGACTCGACGGGCACGCGCACATGGTACGAGCCTGCCGACGCGCGCTTCGTCGAGTTCGGAACGAAAGGGCCAGGAGCAGTCAACAGCCCGAGCCGACGCGTCCTCTCTGTAGACGACGCCAAGGCCTACACACCGAGCGCCGTGCTCGACGGCTGGGTGCCTCGGACCACGTAGCGCCGACGGGACTCAGTGCGCCTCCAACATCTTGGAGCGGGTCTGCACTTCGTCGGCCGTAACGGGCGTGAGCGCGTCACGGTCCTCCTCGCCCGTGCGAATGCGAATCACATGGTCGAGCGGTTGCACGAAGATCTTCCCGTCGCCCACGGCGCCGGTGCGCGCGGCCGAGAGGATGGCATCGATGGTCGGCTGCACGAACGCATCGGACACGGCCATCTCGATGCGCACCTTCTCGCGGAACTCCAGCACGACCGATGAACCGCGATAGTGCTCGACGACTTCCTGTTCGCCGCCGTGTCCACTCGCGCGCGACAGCGTCATGCCGGTTACGCCGACGCGAAAGAGGGCTTCTTTCACGACGGTCAATCGCTCGGGGCGAACGATGGTCACGATGAGCTTCACCAGCGCCTCCAGGTCTGAACCGGAATCAGTGAAAGGCCACCATAGGTCGAAACTGACGGCCTGTCAACGAAAAAATGCAACTTCTGCACGAATCGATGCGCGACGGTCATTTGTCGGCCAAAAATACAAACAATCGACAAAAGATCTCCGCACGAACGACCGGCAAATCGATACATTGTTCCGAAGCGCGATCACCCTGAATCGCCACTCGCCGCCATGCGAACCTTCAATATCCTGGTCACCGACGAAGTCGACTCCGACGGCGTCGAGCTGCTCCGCGCGCACCCAGGATTCCGCGTCGACGAGCGGCCCACCACGGCCTGGCGCGATCTCCTCGACGTCGTCGGCGAGTATGATGCCATCGTCGGACGCAGCGCGACCCAGCTGCCCGCCGAGCTGCTTCGACGCGCGCGCCGCCTGCAAGTCATCGGGCGCGCCGGCGTCGGCACCGACAACATCGACATCGCCGAAGCCACCGCGCTCGGCATCGCCGTCATCAACGCGCCGGCCGGCAACACCGTCTCCGTCGCCGAGCTGTTCTTCGGCTCGCTGATCTCGCTCGTGCGCCATCTGCCCACGGCGTTCTCGTCGATGCGCGACGGCCGTTGGGACCGCAGCGCGTTGATCGGCTCCGAGCTCCGCGGACGCACGCTCGGCATCGTCGGCCTGGGACGCATCGGATCGGAGATCTCGGTTCGCGCGCGCGCCTTCGGCATGGCCGTCGTCGCGTACGACCCGTACGTCAACGCCGAACGGTTCGAGCGCCTGCAGGTCGCGCGCTGCGAGACGCTCGACGAGCTGCTGCCCACGGCCGACGTCCTCACCGTGCACACGCCGCTCACCCCCGAGACGAACGGCATGATCTCGGCGCGCGAGCTCGCGCTCCTCCCGTCGGGCGCGATCGTCGCGAATCTCGCGCGCGGCGGCATCGTCGTCGAAGACGATCTGCTCGCCGAGCTCGAGCAGGATCGTCTGCGCGGCGCGATGCTCGACGTCTATTCGAAGGAGCCGCTGCCGAGCGATCACCCGTTCCGCCGCCTGCCGAATCTCGTGCTCACGCCGCACCTCGGCGCGTCGACCGCGGAAGGACAGCGCAACGTCGCGGTGGACGTCTGCGCGCACGTGCGCGACGCGCTCGTGAGCGGTGAGCTCTCGACCGCCGTGAACGTCGCCGGCGGCGATGACGTTCGCTGGAAGGAGCTGCGCGGCGCGATCATGTTGGCTCGCCGGTCCGCGGCGATGGCGCGCGCGCTGCTTGCCGATCGTGGCGCGCGCGCCGTCGAGCAGCTCACGCTCCGCCTCGGCCGAGAGCTCATCCACGCCGACGCGCTGCTGCTCTCCGCGGCCGCGCTCGGCGTCGTGGAGGACGTCGTTGAAGGCGCGCGCCTCAACGCCGTGAATTCGCGCGCGCAGGCGCAAGCGCGCGGCATCGCGCTGGCCGTCGCGCCCGCCATCGCGCCGAGCCAGCTTCACGCCGTGCTCGTCAGCGTCCGCAGCGACGGCAACGAGATCACCGTGGGCGGTATGGCGACGCCGGGCGCGCGGCCTCGCATCACGCGGATCGGACGCTTCACGGTGGACGTCATGCCGCGGCGCACGATGCTCGTTCTCACCAACGCCGACGTCCCCGGCGTCATCGGCCGCGTCGGCACGCTGCTCGGCGACGCCGGCGTCAACATCGCCGAATACCACCAGTCGCGCACGTCGCAGGGCGGCGACGCGCTCGCCGCGATCACGGTCGACGGAACGATCGACGCGCAGCTTCGCCGCCACTTGCTGGCGAGCCACGACGTGCGGTCCGCCACGGTCCTCACGTTCGCGGACGCCGACGCGGATCCCGACGACGGGGTGGGAGGCGCGACGTGATCGTGAACGCCGCGCCGTTCCGGAGCGTCGTGCTCGACGTCGACTCCACCGTCTCCGGCATCGAAGGCATCGACTGGCTCGCCGCGCGCCGCGGCGACCTCGTGTCTCGTCGCGTGTCGGATTTGACGCAACGTGCGATGCAGGGCGGTGTACCACTGGAGGACGTGTACGGCACACGGCTCGCCGAAATTCGGCCGCGGCGCGAAGAGGTCGACGCGCTGTCGCGGGCCTACGTGGACGCGATCGCTCCCGGGGCGCCGGAGGCGATCGCGCGAATGCGGCGGATGGGCGTGCAGGTCGTGCTCGTGAGCGGCGGGCTCAGACCGGCGCTGTTTCGGTTGGCGTTTCGACTTGGCTTGGGGCCGAGCGACGTGCACGCGGTCTCGGTGCGGTTCGACGCGCTCGGCGCCTACGCGGGCTACGACGCGTCGTCGCCGCTCACCACGGCGAACGGCAAGAGCCGGGTGGTCGCGGCGCTCGAGCTCGAGGCGCCGATTCTCGCCGTCGGCGACGGCGCGACCGATCTCGCCATGCGCGATGTCGTCGACGCGTTCGTCGCATTCACCGGGTTCGTCTGTCGAGCAAGGATCGTCGAGCGCGCCGACGCGGTCGCGTCGTCGTTCGCCGATCTCGAACGTGTCGTGTTGTTGTCGTGACTTCCCCCTGACCCCACAAGAGGAGCGCAATGCAATCACCGGCGACCGAAACGCTCGCACCACACCGGCTGGACGGCGTTTCTTTCGGCAAGATCGTGCAGATCCGCGAGACGCTGCTGCGCGCGCAGGCCAAGGGCGCGCGCGTGATTCGGTTCGAGTCGGGTGATCCCAGCTTTTCCGTGCCGCCACACGTGCTCGACGCCATCGCCGATGCCGGCCGGGCGGGGAAGACTCACTACGTTCCGAACGATGGCATCCCGGAGCTGCGCCGCGCGCTCGCCGACAAGCTTCGCGCCAAGAACGGCGTCGACGGCGTGTTGCCCCGCGACGTCTTTCTCACGAACGGCGCGATGCACGCGCTCTACGTCGCCTTCGGAACGCTGCTGACCGAGGGCGACGAAGTGATCATTCCCGATCCGATGTGGACCGAGGTCGCGGAGAACATTCGCCTCGCCGGCGGCGTGCCGGTACGCGTCGCGCTCGACGCGGCCGGCGACTACGCGTATGCGCCCGACGCCGCCGCGCGGGCGATCACGCCCGCCACGCGCGCGATCTTCATCAACACGCCGCACAACCCAACCGGCGCGGTGCTCGACCGGCCCACGCTCGAGGCGCTCGTCGCCATCGCGCGCGAGCGGGATCTGTGGATCGTGTCCGACGAAGCGTACGAGGATGTGCTCTACGAGCCGTACACGCACTGTTCCGTCGCTTCGATCGCCGGCGACTGGGCGGACCGCGTCATCAGCGTCTTCTCGTTCTCGAAGAGCCACGCGATGAGCGGGCTGCGCGTGGGCTACATCGTGACCAAATCCGCCGTTCTCCAGGAGCGAATCCAGAAGCTGCTTCGCTGCACGATCAACGGCGTGAACAGCCTGGCCCAGTGGGCTGCGCTTGCCGCGACGACCGGGTCGCAAGACCACCTGCCGGCCATGCGCGCCGAATACCGTGTGCGCCGCGACATGCTGCTCGCGGCGCTCGACGGGATCGCCGGCGTGCGTCCGTTCACGCCGCGCGGCGCGTTCTACATCTGGGCCGAGCTCGACCCGTCGCTCTATGCGCGGCTCGGCGTCGCCGGCGCCGACGAGCTGTCCGCGAAGCTCGCCGCGAACGGCATCGGCAGCGCGCCGGGCGACGCATTCGGCGAACAGTGTACGGACGCGATCCGTTTCGCCTTCAGCTGTGACACCGAGATGGTTCGTGTCGGCGCCGGCGTGTTGCGGAGCGCGCTCGCCGGAGAAGTCGCGCTATGACCGTCGCCAGCGGTTCCTTTTTTCCCAATCGTCCGATGTGACCGATGCGTAAGATCAACACGCGAAACTATCGGCTGGCGACCCGCGCTACGCCGCGCGAGGTCAACCGCCGGATCGTGCTGAACCTGATCCGCGAACATCAGCCGATCTCGCGCGCGGAGCTCGCGCGCCGCATGAACGTGCGGCGCGCGGCGCTCACGGCGATCGTGCGCGACTTGATCGCCGCGGGCGACGTGTATGAAACCGGTCGCGCGGCATCGGTCCGCGGCCGGCGGCCGACGATGCTCCGCGTGCAGACGAGCGGGCGCCATGCCGTCGCCGTCGACGTGCGTCCGGGACGCACGTCGATCGCGCTCGCGGACTTCGGCGGCGGCGTCCTCGACCGGCGCGCGTTCGACACGCCGGCGGAACCGGCCGAGCTGGCACGACAGCTCGTCGCGCACGTGGACGAGATTCTGGCGGCTCGCCAGACCGTCGAGGGCGAGCCGGCGACCTGTCGCGGCATCGGCATCGTCGTGCCGGGGATGGTCGATCGGCGCTCGGGACAGATTCTCTACGCGCCGCGCCTTGGTTGGCGCGACGTGCCGCTCCGCGATGCCATTCGCGAGCACCTCGACGTCCCCGTATCGGTGGAGAGCGCGCCGATCGCATGCGCGCTCGCCCGGCTCTGGCTGATGACCGGCGAGCCGCGGGCCGTCAACAACTTCGCCTACGTGAGCGTCTCGGATGGCGTGGGCGTGGGCATCGTCGTCGCCGGCGAGGTGCTCCGCGGCGAGCATCACACGGCCGGCGAGCTCGGTCACGTATCGCTCGATCCGAACGGTCCGCGCTGCGCGTGCGGCAAGCGCGGATGTTGGGAGGCATTCTCGTGCAACTCGGCGACGATCACTCGCTATGTCGACGAGGTCGCCGGTCCGCGCGCGAACGGTGCGCGGTCGAGGCGCGAAGCGCTGCCCGCCGTCGAAGAGATCATTCGTCGCGCCTCCATCGGCGAGCAGGCCGCGGTCACGGCGCTCACCGAGACGGGACATCAGATCGGACGCGGGCTCGCCGCGGTGGTGAGCGCGTACAATCCCAAGCGCGTCTACATCGGCGGCGAAGTGACGGCGGCGTGGGATCTGCTCGAACCGCCGATTCGCGCCGCGCTCGCGGAGCACACGCTCACGGACGCGGCGCGCGCCACGCCCGTGTATCCCGATTCAAATCCCGCGGAGTACCGATTGCTCGGCGCGGTCGCACTCGTCGCGGCGCCGACGTTTGCCGCGTTGCGCGTGGGATAGCCGAGGGAACGGATACGAAAAAGGGTTCTTCGGGGATTTCCGGGAATCGGCTATCGTCGTTTTCAGCGACGTCGCGGCCGTCTGGAGGTGATGCGCCGATTCGCCCCTGAGAAGACTGAGGAAACGGATTGAGCGAATTAACCGGATTTTCCGGAGACCGTCGAAGCCCGATCGAGCAATCCGAACAATCCGAGTTTATCCGGCCGATCCGAAGGGAGCTGTTGTCTTAGTGGCCGATCGCCGGGAAGCGCATCGCGCCTTTGCGAAGGAACGCGAGAGAACGGCCGCGGATGCCGCCGACGAAAAGGCTCGTAGTGGCGAGACATGCCACTACGAGCCATTCGCGACATGATCGCTTCCCGCTATGGCGTCGCCCAGCCAGGGTTCTGCTTCAGCAACGGATTCAGATCGATCGCCCGCTGCGGAATCGGCATCAGCTTGTACTTGTCGTTGATCGGCGTGTTGTTCGCCTTCGGGAACTTGCTGCTGCTCGACTTCGCCAGCTTCATCGATTGCTCGATGCGCGCCTTGGCCCACGGCCAGTTGCGCTGGCTGTCGAACAGTCCGTTCGGTCCTTCGAGCGACAGCTCCCAGCGGCGCTCGTTGAACACCGAGTCGCGAAACAGATCGTGGCTGAGGCCAGGCGTCATGTTCGGGATGCCGGCGCGGGCACGGATGGCGTTGATCGCGGTATACGCTTCCGCGGTCGGACCGCCATTCACTTCGTTCGACGCCTCGGCGATCATCAGCAGAACTTCCGCGTAGCGCAGAATGATGTAGTTCGGCTTCTCGGCGCCGGTGCCGGTCATGAGCGGGTCGAGGAACTTGCGCGGGAAGGGCGTCTCGCTCGCGTACGCCTGCGACGCGGACTGTGCTTCGTTCCACGTCACGTTCGTCCCGTTCTTGTTCCACGTGAGCACGAACGTGCCGTCGCGGCGCTTGTCGTCCGCGCGGAAGGAGTGATACCAGATGCTTTCGGCCTCGAACGAGCCGTTCGTCGACGCGCCGAGATACGGGGCCGTGGCGTTCGGCGCCATGTGCGAGCTGATGCGGCCGCCGAGCCCGGGCGCGCGAAGGTTCTCGACGTCGAAGATGACCTCTGAATTGCGCTCATTCACCGTGCCACCGATGAAGTCGAACAGCGACTTGTAGTCGGCGACGAGCGAGTAGTCGCCGTCGGACTGCACCTGCTTGGCCATCGCGAGCGCGTTCGCCCAATCCTGCGCCGCCGCGGGCGAGACACCGGTGCCGGCACGCTGCAGGTACACCTTCGCGAGCAGCGTCTTGGCGGCACCCTTGGAGGCGCGACCGACGTCGGCGCCGGTGTAGGCCTTGGCCGACGGCAGCACCGCGATCGCATCCTTCAGGTCCTGCTCGATCTGCGCGTACACCGCCTGCGGCGTCGCTTGTGTGAAACTCAGGCTGTCGAGGCCGACCGTCTCGTGCACTTTGAGCGGCACGTTGCCGAACATGCGCACGAGATTGAAGTAGTGCGTCGCGCGCAGGAACTTCGCCTCGGCGAGAATGCGGCTCTTGAGCGCCGTATCCATGTCGATCGACGGTACGTGGTCGAGCACCGAGTTCGCGCGGTTGATCGCGTCGTACGCCGACGCCCACACGGTCTGGACGTACGCATGGGTCAGCGGAATGGCGTAGACGTCGGGCTGCATGCGCTCGTTCGTCGCCGAGAGCCGCGAGGTCCACATCTCCGTCGGGTGCTCGACGAGCATGACGAAGTTGCGGCCATAGTAGTTATCGCCGGTGCTGTTGATGAAATCGGCGTAGACGCCGTTGATCGCGGCCAGTGCGTCGCCGGCATTGTGATAGAAGTTCTGCGGCCCGATGAAGTCGAAGGGCTGCTCGGTCAGGAATTTCTTGTCGTCACAGGCGATCCCGAGCGTCAACGCGCCGAGCACCGCGACGATCGTCAGTTGCTTTTTCATGAGGTCGTTGTCCTCGCGCTCAGTAGGAAACGTTGACGCCGAACGTGACGCTCTTCGCCAGCGGATACGCGCCGACGTCGATGCCGCGGTTCACGTTGCCGAGGCCCAGGCTGCTGACGTCGGGGTTGAAGCCGCTGTAGTCGGTCCAGGTCTTCCAGTTCGAGACCGTGACGTACACGCGCGTCATCGAGATGCCGTAGCGCGACATGAGGCGGTCGGGGAGCGGGTAGTCGAGCGTCACGCTCCGCAGCCGTACGAACGAGCCGTCCTCGAGGAGATCGCTCGTGATGTCGGAGCCGATCGTGCCTGGGGTGAAGTTGATGCGCGGGAACTTCGCGTTCGGGTTCGAGACCGTCCACGAATCGAGCCAGCGGTCGGCGACGACGTTGGTCGCCGGGCTCCCCTGTTCGAGGCGAATGTTGTTCAGGTTCAGGATCTTGTTGCCCCGCGTGAAGTCCATCATCGTGCTGAGGCGCACCTTCCGGAACGAGAACGTGTTCATCCAGCCGCCCGTGTAACTCGGATTCGGATCGCCGATGATCGTGCGATCGGCGGGCGTGATCGCGCCGTCGCCATTGACGTCGACGAGCTTCGCGTCGCCCGGGTTCCATTTCGTTCCGGACAGCGGTTTCACCGCGGTGGTGTACGCCGCCGCGGACGCCGAGTCGCGCAGCAGGCCGTCCGTCTTGAACCCGTAGAAGACGCCGAGCGGCTGGCCGACCTGAATCAAGCTGCCGAGCAACTTGAGATCGCTGTTCACGCTGCTGGCGAAGATCTGCGTGACGCCGTTGCCAAGGTCGAGGACCTTGTTGCGATTCCGTGAATAGTTGAGCGTCGTCGTCCAACCGACCGCGCTCTTTCGCGAATCGAGCACCGTCAGCGTCACGCCGAGCTCGACCCCGTTGTTGCTCACGGCGCCGGCGTTCTGCAGCGCCGTCGCGAACCCGGATTCGAACGGCAGGTTGACGGCGAGCAGCAGGTTGTCGGTCTTCTTCCTATAGATGTCGCCCGTGAGGCTCACGCGGCCGCCCCACAACCCGAGGTCGACGCCGAAGTCGTTCTGCCGCGTCGATTCCCAGCCCAGGTTCGGGTTGGCGACGGACGCCGGGTAGTAGCCCGGCACCACCGTGCCGCCGAACGTGTACTGCTGGGACAGGAGGTGCGCCATCGATTGATACGGGCGGATCGACGGATTGCCCGCCGTGCCGGTCGAGAAGCGGAACTTCAGCAGCTCGATCTGCGGGAACTTCGCCATGAACGGTTCGTCGCTCACGCGCCAGCCGAACGCGGCCGACGGGAAGACGCCCCACTGGTGATCGCTGCCGAATCGCGACGAGCCGTCGCGACGAGCCGTGACGGTGAAGAGGTATCGGTTGAGGAGCGTGTAGTTCAGGCGCCCGATGTAGGACGCCAGCGTCCATCGCGTATGCCCTGACGACACCTGCGGACCGCCGACCTGCGTGCCGGAGCCGATCGACTCGAAGACGTCGATGTCGCTCACGAAGTTGCTGTTTCTGATCGTGCTGTTGTTCAAGTCGCTCTGCTGGCGGCTGTACCCCGCGATGGCGTCGATCTGGTTCGCCGCGTTCAGGCTCTTCGTGTACGTGAGCGTATTCTCATTCAGGAAGTTCGTCGACTGCGTCGCGCCGCGCACCGCCTGGCCGTTGACCTGCGACCCCATGAGCGTCGTGCGGGGGTAGTAGGTGTCGCGCCCGCGATTGGACAGGTCCGTGCCGACGTTGACGCGGAACTTGAGCCCGGACGCCACGTCGTAGTCCGCGCTCGCGTTGGCCAGCGCGCGCGTGTCGGTGAGCTTGTCGGTGACCTCGAGCGCCATCGACACCGGATTGGCGAGATTCGACTGCGCCCCGAGCACCGACGACGGGCTGTTGAGGCTCATCAGCGTGTACGCCCCGCTCGCCTGCTTGACCGGCAGCACCGGGTAGTAGTCGATCGCCGCGCCGACGGCGCCGGCGCCGGCGTTGAGCGAGCCGTCGGTCGGGATCGAGTTGCTGAACGCTCGACTCAGCGTGATGTTGCTGCTGAGGCGAAGTTTGTCGGTCACGGACTGGTCGACGTTGCCGCGCATCGAGATGCGCTTGAAGCTCGAGTTGATGACGACGCCGGCCTGCTGGAACACGCCGCCGGACAGCGCGTAGCGCGTATTGTTCGATGCGCCGGCCGCGCCCATCACGCCCACCTGCACGTTGCGGATCGGCGCGTCGCGGAAGATTTGCGACTGCCAGTCCGTGTTGAGCACCGACGACGGATCGGCGAAGATCACGCCGGTTCCGTTGACCTGCGACCACGCGTTCGCGAACTCGGCGAACTGTTTGCCGTTCAAGAGATCGTAGCGATGCGCGACGCTCTGTGTGCCCGTGTACGAGTCGAGCGTGAACTTGGGCCGCGTCGTCGAGCCGTGCTTCGTCGTGATGATGATGACGCCGTTCGCGCCGCGCGCGCCGTAGATCGACGTCGCCGACGCGTCCTTGAGGATCTCGATCGACTCGATGTCGTTCGGATTGATCGCCGCCATCGGATTCGAGGGCACCGTCGTCGTCGCGTCGCGACCGCCGTCGCTCGGGTTCTGGCCGTCCGGATCGTTCTCGATCGGAAAGCCGTCGATCACGTAGAGTGGCTCGTTGTTCCCCGTCACCGACGCGCCGCCGCGGACGCGAATCGAGAGCGCGCCGCCGGGCGCCGAGGACGCCTGCGTCACGGTGATGCCCGGGGCCGCTCCCTGGAGCGTCTGCTCGAGCGACAGCACCGGCGTCTGCTCGACGTTCGGCGTGACGGACGCCACGGAGCCGGTGAGATCGGAACGTCGCTGGGTCCCGTAGCCGACCACGACCATCTGGTCGAGCGTCACGGACGCGGCGGACATCGCGATGTTGGTCGTCAGGATCTGACCCGCGGCCAGCGTCACGAGCTGGTCGGTGGGCGCATAGCCGATGCGTGCGGCGCGGATGCGCTGCGCGCCGGCCGGGACGTCGGCGATGCTGTACCGGCCGTCGGGTCCGGAGCGGGCGCCGAGCGGCGTGCCGACCACGGTCACGGTCACGTTCGGAATGGGGGCGCCCGCCGTCCGATCGGTGACGGTCCCGATGATCCGTCCTGTCTGCGCTGCCGCTGGCAGCGCGGCACCGGTGAAGAGTGATCCGAGGGCGAGGGCGCTCAGCGCGCGCTTCCAGTTCATTCGGCGATCCTCCGGCGGGTTGTCCCTAGGCGAGACTGACACTTTGTTCTTACAAAGAACAAAATTCACATGACCATAAACACTGCTGGGTGCTGCCTGCGTCACTTGGGCGGCCGCTAATTTGTTCCGACGCGGAACTAAAGCGTGCCACAATCTGGGACGGCGCTGCCGGAAGCGCCATAGCCGGAATTCGAGCCCCCCAGAATCCTGATCATTCGCACGGCGATAAACATATGTTGTGGCGCACGAGATCGCTGCCAGCCATACCTATTTGGCGCGAAGTCGTCCCGTTCGTCCTTCATCCATAAGGAAAGCAGCCCCGCGATTTCCGACATGCGCATGAGCTTTCGGTGGTTCGGACCCAGCGACCCGATTCCACTCGCCCACATCCGTCAAATCCCAGGCGTCCACGGCGTCGTGAGCGCGCTCTACGACCTCCCGGTCGGCGACGTTTGGCCGCGCGCGGAGCTCGACCGGCTTGCCGGCGAGATCGCCGACGCGGGGCTCGAGCTCGTGGTGATCGAGAGCATTCCGGTCCACGAGGACATCAAGCTCGGGGCGGCTTCGCGCGACCGCTTCGTCGACCGGTACTGCGAGAGCGTCCGGCACATGGGCGAGGCGGGCGTTCGCGTTCTCTGCTACAACTTCATGCCGATCTTCGACTGGACGCGGACGACGCTGGCGCTCGAGCTGCCCGACGGATCGACCGCGCTCGCGTACGATCACGACGACCTCGGCCGCGTCGATCTTTCGCGCGGGACGGGTGACCTGCCCGGATGGGCAACCGCGTACGACGCCCGCACGCTCGGGGCGCTGCGCGATGCATACAAACGCGTCGACGAGGAGTCGCTTTGGGCGAACCTGGCCTACTTCCTCGAGCGGGTGGTCCCGGCCGCCGAGAGTGTCAACGTGAGGCTCGCGATCCATCCGGACGATCCGCCGTGGTCGATCTTCGGCCTCCCCCGGATCATCACGAACGCCGCCGCGCTCCAGCGCCTCACGCGCCTCGTCGACCGACCGGCCAACGGCGTCACGTTCTGCACCGGGTCGCTGGGCGCCGACGCGGCGAACGACCTGCCGGCGATGATTCGCGCGCTCGGCGCGCGAGGCCGCATTCACTTCGCCCATTGCCGGAACGTGCGCCGCACCGGCGACAAGCGATTTCACGAAACGCCGCATCCGTCGTCTTCAGGAGACGTCGATATGCTCAACGTCCTGACGGCGCTGGCCGACATTGACTACGTGGGTCCGATGCGGCCGGATCACGGACGTATGATCTGGGGTGAACGTGGACGGCCGGGGTACGGTCTCAACGACCGTGCGCTCGGAGCCACGTATTTGCAGGGTCTGTGGGAGGGAATCGAGAGAACTCGTAAGTTTTCTTGACACCGTAGTTCCTCCCGGTCCACCTTCCGAACCACTTTCCGCTTTCTCCGTCCCGCGAAATGGCCGCGCCCAACCCAACCTCGGTAGATCGCATCGGCGAGCTTCTGGTCCGCGAGGGGCTGATCACGTCCGAGCAGCTTTCCAAAGCGCTGCAGGAGCAAAAGCAGAACGGGACGCGCGTCGGGTACAACTTGGTCAAGATGGGCTTCGTGCCGGAGATCGAGCTCACGAAGATGTTGGCCAAGCAGCACAAGATGCCGGCGGTCGACCTCTCGCGATTCGAAGTCGACCCGAAGATCGCGAAGATGATCCCCGCGGACCTCGCGCAGAAGAACGTCGTCATCCCGCTCAAGCGGGACGGGCGGACGCTCACCGTCGCGATGGCGGACCCGACCAACCTCGGCGTCCTCGAGGATCTCAAGTTCATCACGCGGTACGACATCTTCCCGGTGCTCGCGGGCGAGTACACGCTGCGGGGACTGATCGACAAGATCTACGGGTCGAGCGACGACCAGCAGATGGCGTCCCTCATGGACACCATCAGCGAGCTCGAAGAAGGGATGTCGGACGTCGAGGTCGTCGACGAGTCCGAGGAGGAAGTGTCGCAGGCGGCCCTCCAGGCCCAGATGGAGGACGCGCCGGTCGTCAAGCTGATCAACGCCATTCTCACCGACGCGGTGAAGCGCGGCGCGTCGGACATCCACTTCGAGTGCTTCGAGCACGAGATCCGCGTGCGCTACCGCATCGACGGCGCGCTGCAGGAAGTGATGAAGCCGCCGATGAAGCTCAAGGCGGCGCTCATTTCGCGGTTCAAGATCATGTCGATGCTCAACATCGCCGAGCGTCGCGTGCCGCAGGACGGCCGCATCAAGCTCAAGATCGGCAACAAGGTGATCGACTATCGCGTGTCGACGCTGCCGACCCTGTTCGGTGAAAAGATCGTGCTTCGAATTCTCGACAAGGGGAACCTGACCTTCGATCTCGAGAAGTTCGGCATCGAGCCGCGCGCCGAGCGCGACCTCATGGAGGCGGTGCAGAATCCGTACGGCATGGTGCTCGTGACCGGCCCGACGGGCTCCGGCAAGACGACGACGCTCTACTCGGCGCTGTCGAAGGTCAACAACATCGACGTCAACATCATGACCGCGGAAGATCCCGTGGAGTACAACCTCTTCGGGATCAATCAGGTGCTGGTGCGCAACGAGATCGGCATGACGTTCGCGGCGGCGCTGAAGGCGTTCCTGCGGCAGGATCCGAACATCATCATGGTGGGCGAGATTCGAGATCTCGAAACCGGCGGCATCGCGATCAAGGCGGCGCTCACCGGCCACATGGTGCTCTCGACGCTGCACACGAACTCGGCGCCGGAGACGGTGACGCGTCTGCTCGACATGGGTCTCGAGCCGTTCAACGTGGCCTCGGCGTTGAACCTCATTCTGGCGCAACGGCTCGTGCGCCGCATCTGCTCGAACTGCAAGGTGCAGTACGACCCGAGCCCGGAGGAAATCGCGGCGGCCAAGGTCACGCGCCAGACGACGATGCGCGCTCTGCGGTTCACCGACGAGGCCCTCAGCGACGCGAAGAAGAAGGCCACGAAGGAGGCGGCTCCGTTCCTCGAGAATCTCAGTCTCGACACGACGATCGGCGAGCTGGGATTCTTCAAGGGCAAGGGCTGCGACCAGTGCAACGGCACGGGCCTCCGCGGCCGCCAGGGCGTCTACGAGGTGATGCTGATGACCCCGGCGACCCGCAAGCTCGTCATGCAGAACGTGGGCGCGGCGGAGATTCGTGACGCGGCGATCGAAGAGGGCATGCTGACGCTGCGCATGGACGCGTGGCTCAAGGTGATGAAGGGCATCACCACGACCGAACAAATGATCCGCGAGACGTCGGCGTAGCCGTCAGGAATCGAGCCGCTGCCGCACGCGTTCGGCCAGGGAGGCGGTCGTGAACGGCTTCTCCATGAACGACGCGCTCGGGTCGTGCAGGCCTTTCTGGATGATGACGTCGTCGGTGTAGCCGGACATGTAGAGAATTCTCACACCGGGTCGCTGCGCGGTGACGAGCGCCGCCAGCTCGCGGCCGCTCATGCGCGGCATCACCACGTCCGTGAGCACCAGGTCGATGCGGGAGGCGTGTCGCTTCGAGAGCGCCAGCGCTTCCTCGCCGTCGCGGGCGGCGAGCACGGTGTAGCCGAGTCGCCGCAGGACATTGTCGGCGAGCGTACGCACGGCGTCCGAATCCTCGACGAGCAGAATCGTCTCCGTGCCGCCCCTGCGGCCGAGCGCCGAGGCAAACGTGGACTCTTCCGGGCGTTCCTCGACCAGGGCCGGAAGATAGAGCTCGAACGTGGTGCCCATGCCGAGCCGCGTGCGAACCGTGATGAAGCCGCCCGACTGCTTGGCGATGCCATAGACGGTCGACAGGCCCAACCCCGTGCCGTGGCCGACCTCCTTCGTCGTGAAAAAGGGCTCGAAGATTCGCGAGACGGTCGCGTCGTCCATGCCGGCGCCGGTGTCGGTCACCGAGAGCACCGAGAAGCGGCCGGAGACGCCGTCGTTGGTGCGCGACACCTCGCTCGCCGGCTCGATCATCACGGCGTGCGTTCCGATCGTGAGCACGCCGCCGCTCGGCATCGCGTCGCGCGCGTTGACGGCGAGATTGATCACCACCTGCTCGAGCTGCCCCGGATCCGCGCTGATCGACGGCACGGCCGTTCCATGTTGCTGCACGAGCTCGATGTCCTCGCCGATCAACCGGCAGAGCAGCGGGGCGAGCGCGCCGACCGACTCGTCGAGTCGCAGGACCTTCGGTTGCAGCAGCTGCTTTCGGCTGTAGGCGAGCAACTGCCGCGTGAGCGCCGCGGCGCGACCGGCGGCTTCGCGGATCTCCTCGAGATCCTGCACCCACTCGCCGCCGCCCGGCGGCGCCATGCGCATGAACTCCGCGCGGCCGATGATCACCGTGAGGAGGTTGTTGAAGTCGTGCGCGATGCCGCCCGCCAGCTTGCCGACCGCGTCCATCTTCTGCGAGTGCCGCAGCTGTTCCTCGAGCTGCCGTTGTTCCGTGACGTCGAGCATGATGCCTTGCCACGCGATCGGGCCGGCATCGTCGTACAGGAAATCGCCGTGGTCGTGAAACCAGCGCTCGCTGCCATCCCGAGCGAGCAGGCGATATTCACAGCGGAACCCGCGTCGCTCGCGCTTCGCCGCCTCGCTTTCGGCGAGCACCCGATCGCGATCCGCGGGGTGGAGACTGTCGACCCACGACGTGTCCGAGCGCAGCCACTCGTCGAGCGAGTAGCCGAGCACGTGCACGGCAGGGCTCACGTAGTGAGTGGCGTAGGGCGGATTCGGATCGGATTGGTACACGATCAGCGGAAGCGACTCGAGCAACGACCGGTGGCGCTTTTCGCTGTCGACGAGTGCCTGCGCCATCCGCCGCCGTTCGGTGATGTCCTCCACCATCGCGACGCTGAACTCGAGGGCGCCGCGGGCATCGCGGATCGCGGTGGCGTTCACGCGCGCCCAGATCGCCAGGCCGTCCTTCCGGCGGTAGGTCTTTTCCACGACGTACTGGTCGCGGGTGCCGGCGACCATCTCGGCAAAGAGCTGGCGGTTTTCGGCGCCCGCGTCCGGGTCGCTCAGCTCCAGAAAGGACTTCCGGCGCAACTCGGCGGCGGAGTAGCCGAGCATGCGCTGGTAGGCCGCGTTGCACTCGACGATGAAGCCGTCGCGGTCGCTGGCGGCGATGCCGAAGGGCGAGAGATCGAAGATCGCTCGCAGACGGGCGTCGCGGGTGCTCTTCGGCTCCGCGGTCGGCGGGAAGGGACGCGGAAGCGGATGGGAGGCGGACATGGGGACTGGTGTCGGTGAGACCGCTCGACGCCGTCGCCGGGCCCTCGTGGCCCTACGACGACTCGCGGAAAAGCCTGGTCACCTGGGCGTCGGACCGCCGGAACGTGACGGCGCCGCCCCCAAGCCGTCATTCGTGGTAAGCCCCTGCCTCTTCTTCGGACATCGACCTCGCGCCAATGACCGCTCCCACCTCCAGTCCTGCCGTCCCCGGCGCTTCGGCGCTCAACCTGCGCGTGCTGCTCGAGGAGATGATCGAGCGCGGGGCGTCGGACCTGCACATCTCGGCGGGCGAGCGTCCCAAGCTGCGGATCGACGGCGACATCACGAGCTCGAATGTCGACATCATGATGCAGCCGAAGGACACGCTGCAGCTCGCGTACTCGGTGCTGACGGAGAACCAGAAAAAGCGCTTCGAGATGGAGGACGAGCTCGACTTCTCGTTCGGCATTCAGAACATGGCGCGCTTCCGCGGCAACTGCTTCAAGCAGCGCGGCTGCGTGTCGATGGTCATCCGGCAGATTCCCTTCAACATCAAGACCTTCCAGGAGCTCCAGCTTCCGAAGGTCATCGCGGATCTCGCCGACAAGCCCAAGGGATTGATCCTCGTCACGGGTCCGACCGGCTCCGGAAAGTCGACCACGCTCGCGGCGATGCTCGACAAGATCAACAAGGAGCTCAAGGGGCACATGATCACGATCGAGGATCCGATCGAGTTCATTCACCGCCACCAGAACTGCATCGTCAACCAGCGCGAGGTCGGCACGGACACGAAGAGCTTCCAGGCGGCGCTGAAGTACGCGCTGCGCCAGGACCCCGACGTCGTGCTGATCGGCGAAATGCGCGATCTCGAGACGATTCAGGCCGGCCTCACCATCGCCGAGACGGGCCACCTCGCGTTCGCGACGCTGCACACGAACAGCGCGGCCGAGGCGATCAACCGCATCATCGACGTGTTCCCGAGCCACCAGCAGTCGCAGGTGCGCGCGCAACTTGCATTCTGTCTCGAGGGCATCGTCACACAGACGCTGTTGCCGCGCGCGAGCGGCAAGGGCCGCGCGATGGCGGCGGAGATCCTCGTCGTGACGCCGGCGATCCGCGCGCTGATCCGCGACGACAAGATCCACCAGATCTACTCGATGATGCAGTCGGGCAAGAAGTACGGCATGCAGACGATGAACGACGCTCTGTACAATCTGTACATGAGCAAGACCGTGGCGCTCGAGGAGGTGTTGCGCGCCAGCCACGATCAGGCGGAGATCATGCGCATGATCGGCGTTCAGGAAGGGGACGGGAACGGCGCCAAGACGCCGACGATGGCCGGTCGCAAGTAGCCGAGGGCCTGACGGAGCGCAGCGACGAAAGATCTGCTGTCCGGGCTAACGCAGCAGACCCCTGCGTCGCTGTTGCTCCCAGGGCCGGTCCCAACCGCGGTTTTGGGGCGATAAGTATCCGCTCAAGGGGGCGGGTTGGTGATCCGGCTCACGGAGCATTCGATCGCGACCCGAACCATTCGGGCTCGTAATCTTTCGGCCCGTCGGGTCGTCCTTTAGATGATATGCCGCCGGCGCGTGGCGGCTGGCACGTCCATCTCGAGGTCGGTCAATGCCCCAATTCACGTACACCGCTCGCGCCGTCAACGGCGACCTGAAGTCGGCGACCATCGAAGCGCCGAACCGCGACGAAGTCATCAAGCAGCTCAAGCAGCAGCGGATGAACGTCGTCAAGATCGACGAGGGCGGCGCCACGAAGCGCAAGCGCCTCGGCGCGATCAAGATGCGCGACATCGTCATCTTCACGCGGCAGTTCTCGACGATGATCAACGCCGGTCTGCCGCTGGTCCAGGCGCTGGACATTCTCGCCACGCAGAGCGAGAACCCGGCGCTCAAGGACGTGACGCGGCAGGTGGTGTTCGACGTCGAGTCGGGCAACACGGTGGCCGACGCGCTGCGCAAGCATCCGAAGGCGTTCTCGGAGCTCTACGTGAACATGGTGGCCGCCGGTGAAGCGGGCGGTATTCTGGACACCATTCTGATGCGTCTCGCCGTGTTCATGGAAAAGAACGACGCGCTCATCCGCAAGGTGAAGGGCGCGATGATCTATCCAGGCGTGATCATGAGCGTCGCGGTCATCGCGATCACGGTGCTGCTCGTGTTCGTGATTCCGACGTTCCAATCGATGTTCGAGAGCGCGCACATCGCGCTGCCATTGCCAACGCGCATCGTCATCGGAATGTCGCACGGGCTCAAGTCGTATTGGTGGGCCGTGCTCCTCACGATCGGCGCGTCGATCTTCCTTCTGCGGCGCTACTACGCGACGCCGGCCGGCAAGCTGGCGATCGACCGGCTGATGTTGCGCGCGCCGGTGCTGGGCGACGTGCTCCGCAAGTCGGCGGTCTCGCGCTTCACGCGCACGCTCGGCACGTTGATCTCGTCGGGCGTGTCGATTCTCGACGGCCTCGAGATCACGGCCAAGACGTCGGGCAACCGGGTCATTCAGGACGCGATCATGGAGTCGCGCGCGTCGATCGCGGGCGGTGAGACGATCGCCGCGCCGCTCAAGAAGTCGGCGGTCTTCCCGCCGATGGTGATCTCGATGATCTCGGTCGGCGAGCAGACCGGCGGCCTTGATGAAATGCTCACGAAGATCGCGGACTTCTACGACGAGGAAGTGGACGCGGCGGTGTCGGGCCTGCTCGCGCTCATGGAGCCGGTGATGATCGTGTTCCTCGGCGTGGTGGTCGGCGGCATGGTGATCGCGATGTACCTGCCGATCTTCGACATGGTGAACGCGGTCGGCTAACCGGGCGAGCGTTTTCCACGGCATGAGAGAGGAGCACCACCGCGCGGTGCCCCTCTCCTTTTTGGGGTTTGGGGATTTGCGCGAGACGCGCTTCTTTCGGACGTCTCTCGCACTGAACAGAACCGCCTCTGCTTGCGTGCACCCATCGGGACTGATATCCTTGCCGCCGGCGGGAAGATGGTAACGCCGCACGCCGGGACATCCAGTGAACTCGCAGACGATGCGCGCGGCTCTCCTTACGACGAACCTTGTCGCTGGAGTCGCCTTCCCCGCTGGGGCGGCGACGTGCCGACAATTGGCCACGCTGAGTCTGGCCAACACGACCATCACGCTGGCGGATTCAGTCAGCGCTGGTGCCTTCAAGCCGGAGACGCCGTTTACCGAGGCGCCCATAGCGCCCAACTACACCCGGCTTCCGGCGTTTTGCCGAATCGTGGCGACGGTCAGGCCGACGAAGGACTCTGAGATCAAGTTCGAGGTGTGGCTCCCGCTTGCCGGGTGGAACGGCAACTTCCAAGCGGTCGGCAATGGCGCGTGGTCGGGCCAGATCTGGCATCCCTTCATGGCCAGCGCGCTGGCGGCGGGCTACGCGACTGCGAACACCGATACGGGCCACGAGGGGTCGGGATTGGACGCGAGCTTCGCGCTCGGCCATCCCGAAAAGGTGATCGATTTTGGTTACCGGGCCGTCCATGAGATGACCGTAAAGAGCAAGCTCATTATCGCGGCGTTCTATGGTCGCGAGGCGCGCGTATCCTACTGGAACGGCTGTTCCTCGGGCGGCAAACAGGGCCTCAAGGAAGCGCAGATGTATCCGGCTCGACTTCGACGGCATCATCGCGGGCGCGCCGGCGAACAACTGGACCCACCTCATGGCGAGCGGCATTTGGGCGGCGCAGGCGACGCACAGGGACGCGGCCAGGTTCATCCCCCCGCCGAAGTTTGCCATGCTGCGCGCAGCGGCCCTCGACGCATGCGATGCCCTCGACGGCGTGAGGGATAGTCTGATCGACGATCCCCGGCGGTGCCGCTTCGATCCGTCCATCCTTCTGTGCGCTGGATCAGACGGCCCGCGGTGCCTCACGGCGCCGCAGCTTGCGGCGGCGAAGGACATCTATGCCGGACCGAAGAACCCACGGACCGGCGAGCAGATATTTCCCGGCTACGAGCCGGGTTCGGAGGCGGCGTGGGCCGCGATGGCGGCGCAACCGGGAGCATTCGGCATCGTCGACTCGCACTTCAAGTATCTGGTATTCGCGAATCCGCAGTGGAGCTATCTCACGCTCGATTTCGATAGCGACATCGCGCTTGCCGACCGCCTGGATGGCGGAACGATCAACGCGACGGATCCCAACCTGAAGCCATTCGTCGCGCGAGGCGGAAAGCTGCTGCTCTATCACGGCTGGAGCGACATGCTGATCGCGCCTCGCAACACGATCAACTACTACGAGCAAGTCGTTGCGATCCTCGGTACCGCCCAAGCGAAGGACGCGGTGCGGCTGTTCATGGTTCCGGGCATGGGGCATTGCGCGGGCGGAGATGGCCCTTCGGACTTCGATCCTGTCGCGGTGATCGAGCGATGGAGAAGCCAAGGGATCGCGCCCGACGCGATCGTTGCGTCGAAATCCAAAAGCGGCGCGATCGTCCGCTCACGTCCGCTTTGCCCGTACCCGAAGCGCGCGAGGTACAGCGGGTCGGGCAGCACCGACGACGCGGCGAACTTTGCGTGCTCGGAGCCCTAGCGTGACTTCGAAGGGCTTTGCGCCGGGCGGCATCGGCTTTGAGCTTCGTCCCCGCGAGTGGCAAGCGTCAAGGGCGATCCAATAGCGGCTATCAAAGCGCCAGCGCCCGCGATCCCCGCGAGACCTGGGTGAGTCGCGGCGAAAGCACCGGCGCCAAGGACGGCGCTCGCTGTCACGATCACCTCCCGTGATGTCAGCGCGGTCGAGCGAGCGAGCCCCAGCTCCTTTTTCAGATCATTGAGGTCGTCACGCATAGCGAACTCAAACTGCGTCAGTATCTCTTCACGATCGGCTGCGTTCCGCCCTTCAGAAACGATCTTGGTTGTAAGCGTTCTGATGTGACGTGGTGACGGCGCGGCGCGCTCGGTTTACGTTGGCGCGCATGACACAGCGCATTGGGAAGGACGGCCGATCGCGGCTGCGGCGTCGTCGGTGTGGTCGCTGGGCGCCGGAGGAGAAGGCTCGCTACCTGGCGGCGTTTCGCCGCAGCGGCACGACGACCCGTACGACGTTGCGGCCGCGCTGGGCAACGGCTTCGTATCGTTGACCTTCAACCGAGGCGGCCTGGCGGCGGTGCCGCTGCGCCAACAGCGATCTCCGCGTTAGGTAGAAGGACGCTCGCCGGCGTGAATTGGAACGCCGGCCTGGCTAGCGTCGGCCGGCACCGAAACATTGGTCCGCCGCGCGACACGAAGCATCGCGATACCCAGCCCGGCGCCGACGAACCCCGACGCGATCGTACCCGCGGCGAGCGCCGCGGGAGCGATGACGGCGCCGCTCACAACGCCGGCGACGCCGATCGGCAACGCGGAAGCCAGAAATCCCCAAACGCCTACCCGGCGCAACGAAAGGCTGTCGATCGTTCGACGCCGCTCCGCGGTCGCAAGCAGCATTCCGAACGCAGTACCGCTTGCGGCGCCAAGTAGGAAGTCCCTCGCCGCAACTCTAGCGGTCAGCGTGACCCATTGCGTCCAACTGGTGGCGGCGATGTGCGAAATCCATCCCGTTGCAAAACCAGCCAGGATGAAAGCAGTTCCGATCGCCGCGAGCGCCACACCCCAAACGGTGGCGATGGCGACCAAGCCACGAATTCGCCGTAGAACGAACATCTCGACCTCGAGAGCGACTCCGATGGCGAACGATCGCCCCCGAGAGGGAGAGAGGCAAGTCGTGCCTCTGGCGCTCGGGATGACGGCTACTCCGCCCTGAGCGCCTCGGTCGGTTGAATCTTCAATGCGCGGCGGGCAGGCCCGAACGCCGCCACGAGCCCGACCGTCGCCATCAGCACCGCGACCGCGGGCAGCAGGAACCAGCCCTGTCCGAACGTCATCTCGCCGCCTGTCAGAGCGTTCGTGATGCCCGACAACAGCGTGCCGACCGCGATGCCGACGCCGATCTGCATCATCGCGCGCGAGAGAACGCCCACGAGCACGCGGCGCGGACCCGCGCCGAGCGCGGCGCGAATGCCGATCTCTCGCCGGCGGCGAGTGATCGTGAACGACACCAGCGCGTAGATGCCCGCCGCCGAGAGCAGCAGTACGCTCGCGGTCACGAGCGTCACCGCCAGCAGCGAGAGTCGCGTCGGCGCGAGATTGTCAGCGAATGCCTGCTCCATGGTCGCGACGATGCCGAGCCGCAGCATGGGATTGACGCCGACCGTCACCTCGCGCAGCCGCGCGCCGAATGCCGCGGGCGTGCCTGTTCGCACGCGGACGAGAAGCACAATTTGGCGCGTGTCCGACGCGAGCAGGGGCCGATACAGCCTGGGCTTATACAGACTCTGCCCGTACGCGCTCGTATCGGTGGAGCTCTGCATGTCCGGCACGACGCCGACGATCTCATCCCATGGTTCCGGTTTGGCGCCGGCGGCGATCTCCCTCTGCGATTGGGCGACTCGGATGCGGCGGCCGAGCGGATTCGCTCCGTGGAACACCTTGTCCACGAACGCGCGATTTACGATCACCGTGTGAGCGGCGGGCGCCGCGTCGCCGGCGTGAAAGCGCCGCCCGGCGAGCGTGGGCATCTCGAATGCGTCGAAGAAGTCCAGATCGACGCGATTGGTGCCGGCGCTGAAGACACTCGACGTCGATCCGGCGAGCTCGAAGCGCATCTCTTGCTCGGCGCCCGGGACTGCCGCGGCCAACGTGACGTCCGCGACGCCAGGCTCGCGTTCGAGGCGGCTGATCAGCTCCGCGCGAAGATTCGCGTAGCGCGCCACAAAGGCGGGATCGTCGCGCGTCGCTACCGGTTTCGTCGCGCCGAGCGTGGCGACCTTCCCGACCACGCTCCGCTGGCCGGGCATGCGTTGCTCTTCCGTGTTCGCGTGGTCGAGAGAGAGGATCGCGATCAGCGTCTGTTTGGTCGCGGTGGACGACTGCATGGTGGCGATCACCATCCACACGCGAACGCCCGTGAGCGCGACCGGCAATACGGCGACCGCCACGGCTACCTGCGCGACGACGAGAAACGTCCAGGTGCGTCCGAGCCGCATTCCTGAGTGGCCGGCGTCGATGTGTTGGAGGTTCGCGTGCAACGCCCCCTTCGTTGCCCTGAGCGCGGGAAGCACGCCGACGATCGTCGCGGCAAGGCCGGCGAGGCCGGCGGCGTAGAGAATGACGCCGGGCGTGATCCCGAAGTGGAACCAGAACGGCAGCTGTTCCCCGCCGGTGCGCGCGAGCAGCGCGTTGATTTGCTGGAGCGCGAGGTGAGCGCCGCCCACGCCCGCGATCGCGGCCGCGCTGGACAGGACGAGTGCTTCCGCGAACAGCTGCGCGACGATCCTGCCCCGGCTTGCGCCGAGCGCGCTACGGACCGCGATCTCTCCGGCGCGGCTCGCCGTTCTCGCGTAGACGAGAATCGCCACGTTCGTCCCGATCACGACGAGGAGAAGTGTCACGACGACCTGGCCGAGGTGGAACGCCCAGGCGATCGAGGGATCGTCGAACATGAACATCGTGTACGGAATCACGCGCGGGCGGATGTGGGCGTGCCCGACGGAATCGGCGAGCGCGAGCCGCCGGCCGATCGTCGCGAGCTGACGCCCGGCGTCGGCGAGTGTGGCGCCCGGCGCGAGGCGGCCGAACACCTTGAGCGGCGGCGCGTCGCCGCGCTCGTACGCGGCCGGGTCGAGCTGCAGCGGCGTCCACACGTGATTATTGACCGGGAACGCGAACTCCTTCGGCGCAACGCCGATGATGACGCGGTGGACGTCGCCCAGATCGACGGTTTGCCCAACGACGTCCGTTCGGCCCGCGAAGCGATTCTGCCAGACGTCGTAGCCGATCACGACGACGGGCGTCGACCCGGGACGTTGGTCATCGTCGTGGAAGTACCGGCCGAGCACCGGAGGCATGCGTCCGATGCGAAAGCCGGAGGCGCTCATCTCGACGACGCGCATCGACTCCGGCGGGCTGTCACGCGTGATGAGGTTGCGGTCGATCGTGCGATACGCGCCGAGGTCGGTGACGGTCGTCAGCGCTTCACGCCAGACGGCGAGGTCGTGCAGGTGCGTCTTGCGGCCGTCGTCACGGACCCGCGTGTCGATGTTGGCGATCGAGACGACGCGATCGCCCTCGTCGAATGGGAGATCGCTGTTGAAGATCGCGGACACGACACTGAATGCCACGACGCCGATCGCGACGGCGACCGCCATGCCGGCGACGCCGACGACCGTGAGGCCCGGATACTTCGCGAGCATGCGCAGGCCGAGCTTGAAGTCCAGCGACACGCCGTTGAGCCACGCGACTCCGCGACCGTCGCGAAGCGTCTCCTTGTGCTGCGTGACGCCGCCGAACGCAGCGCGAGCGCGGCGCTCGGCGTCGGCGGCGTCCAGGCGTTCCTCGCGCACGAGGCGCTCGGTTTCCATCTCGATGTGGAAGCGAATCTCCTCGTCGGCGCGCGATTCGGCGGCGCGCGGCGCGACGATGAGGCGCAGTCGCGCGCGAAGTGCGTCGAAACGGCTCATGTGCTGCGCAGCACGGCGTCCAAGCCGGCCGAGAAGCGACGCCAGCTCTCCAACTCGTCGCCAAGCGCACGTCGTCCGGCGGCGGTGATTTTATAGTAGCGGGCGCGGCGGTTGTTGTCGGTCGTGCCCCAATCGCTGGTGATCAGACCGTCCTTCTCGAGTCGCTGAAGCGCCGGGTAGAGCGAGCCCTGATTCACCTCGAGGACACCCTTCGACATTTGCTGGACCCGCTGGCTGATCCCCCACCCGTGCATGGGAGCCAGGGAGAGCGTCTTGAGGACGAGCAGGTCGAGCGAGCCGCGGAGGGCGTCGGTCTGCGCGCGAGCGTTCATCGGTTCCCGTCGTTGTCGAAAGACGATGTCGTTCGCTCCTCTAGCTGTCAATAGGAAACACCGGCGACTCGGCTTGGCATGCTCGGCGGCGTCGAGCATGAGTCATGCATCGGCCCGCCGACATGCCCAACATCACTCCAATCGTCGCCATCATCGCGGTCACGGCCGCGCTCGGCGCATGCAGCAAGCAGAAGAACGCGGTCATCGACACGACGTCACCACAGCCGGCTGCCGCAAGCGGCACGTCCGGCGGCGAGACGTCGCTCGACACGCTGGCGATGGTTCGCGGCACCGTCGCGAGCGTCTCGGCCACGCAGCTCGTGGTCAACACCGACAGCGGGCGCAAGACGGTGGTGCTTGCCCAGCCGGTGACGATCTACGATCGGTCGGCGAGCACGCTCGCACGGGTGAAGGACAATACCTTCATCGGCGTGACGACGGTCAAGCAACCCGACGGCAGCGAGCGCGCGACGGAGATTCACATCTTCCCCGAGGCGCTCCGCGGCATGGGCGAGGGCAGTCGCTTGATGGCGAGCGGCTCGCAGATGACGAACGGTTCCGCATCGCCGCCGCGGATGTCGAACGGAAACGTCGCGAGCAGTACCGGGTCGACGATGGTCGTGCAATACGCCGGGGGCTCGCAGAGCGTCACCATCCCGCCGAAGACCCCGGTCACCGAGATCCAGGCGACGTCGAAGCCGCTCGCGGCCGGCGACGCGGTCGTGGTGCTCGCGACGAAGCGCGGCGACGGCGTGCTCTCCGCGAGTCGCGTGCTGCTCGCCGGCAAGTGACCCGGCTCGGCGCCGGTCAGCCGCGGTGCGGCGGTGCTGGTTTGTCGAGGAACGCGCGCACCGCGCGAACGACAGCTTGCGGCTGTTCCTCCATCAGCCAATGTCCCGCGTTGGGGATGCTCTCGCTGGTCACGTTGGAGAATGCAGCCTCCGCCACGATCGTCATCGTTCGGCCGTAGGACCCGCTGCCGCCAATCGTGTGCACCGGCGTCGCCAGCTTTCCTTTGGCGAGCACCGCTTGATTGTCCTTCGCGTCCTGCGGAAACGCGGCGAACTGATTGAACGCGGCGTGCATGGCGCCCGGTCGTGCGTAGAGGGCCGCGTAGTGCTGGCGCGTCGCTTCGTCGATCTTGGCCGGATTGGCCGAGAGCTCGTCGTAGAAACGATCGAGATAGATGCGCTCGCGGCCCGCGACGAGGCGCTCCTCGTCGGGGCCGTAAAAATAGAAGTGCCAGGCTTTCGGAGCATGCGCGAGCTCGTTCCATGGGCCGACGCCGGGAATGGGCGCGTCCATCAACACCAGTCGCGAGATCCGATTCGGATACCGAGCGGCGAATGCGAAGGCGACCATGTTGCCGATGTCGTGCGCGACGACGTCCGCTCGAGTGACGTGAACCGCGTCGAGCACGCCGGCAATGTCCGCGGCCTGGGTCATCTTGTCGTAGCCGCCGGCCGGTCGCGCGGACAATCCGAAACCGCGAAGGTCCGGCACGATCACGGTATGATCGCGAACGAGATCGGCCGCGACCGGTGCCCACATGTCGCCGGTGTCGCCGAAGCCGTGCAACAGCACGACCGCAGGGCCCTTACCGCCGATGCGCACGTGCAGCGTCGTGCCGTTCGACGGCACCTCTCGCGTCGTGAAGCTCGGTGGAAACGGGGGCACCTGCGCGAGTGTCGCCGACGGCCATGAGAGAATCGAGAGCGTGATGATCGTGATGTTCCGGAGCATGTGTCCGCCAGCGAATCGGGGTTGGGCGAGCGTGCGGCAGCCTCACGCGAGCGTCGTACCGGCGACGGTTGGACGAACGCCGCATGTCGGCGCGACATGACTACTGATACGCTGCTCCAAGGCCGTCCTCGTCCCGCGTTGGAGGTACGAATGAAAGCCAAAGCCAAATCGACTCGCTGGCGAACAGGATCAAAGGCATCGAAGGAACCCACGGAGGTTCAGGCCAAGATGCTGGCGATCATCAAGAGCCATCCGGGTATTCGGCCTTCCGAGCTCAATCGTCGGTTGAAGTTGCAGCAGTCCGACTCGCTCCGCGCTGTGCTCATTCGCCGAGGCCTCGTGCGCAAAGTCACGGAGGGTCGAGCAACGCACTTGTATGCGAAGTAGCGTGAACGGTTTGCTTCAGCGCGTACGAACCAGTGGTCGCCCTGATCGCAACGATCACTGCTGCCAACCCCCGCCGAGCGCGGCATAAAGCTGCACGAGCGAGGTCAGCTCGTTGAGGCGGGCTTGCGCGAGCTTGAGCTCCGCGTCGAAATAGCTCGCCTGACTCGTCAGCACCTCGAGATAGCTCGCCACTCCGCCGCGATAGCGAAGGTCGGACAACCGCGCGGCGTCCTGCGTCGCCGCCACGAGCTGCGTCAGCTGCTGGCGGAGCAGACGCGTCTTCTGATATCCGACGAGCCCGTCCGCGACTTCACGAAAGGCTTGTTGAATCGTTTGCAGATAGGTGTAGACCAACTCGAGCTTTTGAGCTTCACTCAGCCGGACTGCCGCCTTGAGCTTGCCGGCATTGTAGATCTGTTGAAGGAGGTCGCCGGTGATGCTCCAGAACGCGGCAGGGGCAGAGAACAGCGTCGACAGGGCGTTGCTCTCGAATCCACCGGTCGCGGTCAGCGTGATCTGGGGATACAGCGCCGCCTTTGCCACGCCGATTTGCGCGTTCGCCGCCACGAGCGCGAACTCGGCTTGCCGAATGTCCGGTCGCCGCTCGAGGAGGCGCGACGGAAGACCCGGCGGAACCTCCGGCGGCTCGGGCTGATCGACGAGCGGTAGTCCGCGCGGGATCGGGTCCGGGATTCTGGCCGAGGAGCACGCTGATCGCATTCTCCTGCTGCTCGATCTGACGCTGCGCGTCGGTGACCACCGCCTTCGCGGTGTACACCAACTGTTCGGCCTGGCGAACGTCGAGGAGCGACACGCTGCCGATCTGTTCTTGAATGCGCGTGAGCCGCAGCGATTCCTGGCGCGCGGTGACTGTGCGTCGCGCGATCTCGAGCGTGAGGTCCAGCTCACGCAGCGTGAAGTATCCTTGCGCGACGAGACTGACGACGCTCACCAGCACCGCGCGCTCGGCCCAGCGGGCGCCCAATAGGTTGGCGCGCTGCGCTTCGGTGGCGCTTCGGAACTTCTCCCAGAAATCGGCTTCCCACGAGACCGTCGTTCCGAGGTGATAGAGATTGTCGGTCGACGCCGGAAGCGAGAACCCTCCGCGCGAGCTCGCCGGCGTGCGCTCGCGGCTCGCCGTGGCTTCTCCTGTCACATTGGGGAACTGATCCGCGCGCGTGATGGTGAGTTGCGCCTCTGCCTGAAGCACGCGCGCCGCCGCGACGCGGATGTCGTAGTTCGCTTTCAGCGCTCGCGCGATGAGCGCCTGCAACTCGTCGTCGCGAAAAACCTCGGACCACGCGAGGTCCCCCAGTGAGCCGGCTTTCGTCGTGTCTTCGTCGAAGCCGCGATATTCCGCCGGCACATCGACCTGGCGGACGCTCGTAGCGCGGCCCGACTCGGCATGACAGCGCGAGCACGACACACGCGGCGAGACACGCGCCACGACTAGGTCGCGCTGCCATCGCCCGACGCCTTTGCAACGGCAGCCTGTGGACCGTGTCGCTTGCTCAATCGCGCGCTGAGCTTCTCGACGACGGAGAACATCGCCGGGAATCAGGAACACGGCGAGCAGCGTCGCCATCAGCATGCCGCCGATGACCGTCGTGCCGAGGATGCGCCGCCCGGCGCTGCCCGCGCCCGTCGCGATCGCGAGCGGGATCGTGCCGATGATGAACGCGAGCGACGTCATGAGGATCGGCCGAAGATCGGACGCGCGCGCCGCTCAGCGCCGCGTCGTCGATCGATTGACCGCCCTCGTAGTCCCGCTTCGCGAACTCGACGATCAGAATGGCGTTCTTCGCCGACAGGCCGATCAGCATGATCAGGCCGATCTGCACGTAGACCGCGTTCTGCAGGTTGCGAATCGAGAAGCGCGAGAAAAGCGCCGAGCACGGCGATCGGCAGCGTGAGGAAGACGCTGAAGGGCAGCGACCAGCTCTCGTACTGCGCGGCAAGAATGAGAAAGACGACGAGCAGCGCAACGCCGAACACCACGCTCGGCGACACGCCCTGCTCGGCCACCTGCTCTTGATACGAGATGCCGAGGTAGCCGTACCCCATCTCCGGCGGCATCGTTTGCGCGAAGGTCTGCTCGAGCGCTCGTCTCGCCTGCGTGGAGCTGTAGCCGGGAGCCGCCGTCGCGATGATTTGCGCCGATCGGTAGCTGTTGTACCGCATCGTGAATTCGGGGCCCGTCGACGGCTCGACGTGCACGACGGCGGACAGCGGGACTCGTTCACCATTGGCGCTCGTCACGTAGAATTGCCCGATGTCCTCTTCACGCGTGCGATATGGGCCGTCGGCCTGGATGTAGACCTGCCATTGGCGACCGAATCGATTGAAGTAGTTCACGAACGCGCCGCCCATGAACGCCTGCATGGCCTGGTACACGTCCGCGATGTTCACCTGCTGCGAAAGCACGCGAGCGCGATCGACGTCGACGTACACCTGCGGGACGTCGGCGAGCAGCGTCGTGCTCATGACCCGTGAGCTCTGGTCGCTTGCGCGCGGCGGCAAGAAAGCGGTCGGTATTGCCGGCGAGAAACTGGACGTCGCCTCCGGAGCGGTCTTGCAGAACGAACGTCACGCCGCCCGACGTGCCGATGCCAGGGATCGCCGGCGGAGGAAAGGAAAACGCTTGAGCCTGTGGCAGTGCTCCGAGCTCGCGATTCAACTGTTGTTGAATGGTGTTCGCGTCGGGCCGTTGTCCCCACGGCTTCAACGTGATGAAGAAGAAGACGTTGTACGTCGCCTGCACCTGACTGAGCAGGTTGAAGCCCAACACGGTGATGTAACTCTCGACGCCCGGCAGGCGTTTGAGAATTGTCTCGACCTTCCGCGCCGCGGCGTCGGACCGCTGGAGCGACGCCGCGTTGGGCAGCTGCATCGCGGCGTACGCGTAGCCGAAATCCTCCTGCGGCAGGAACGTCGAGGGCACGCGCCCGGCGACGAAGAACGTGCTCACGCCGACGAGGGCGATGAACAGGAGGGCCAATGCCCATCGCCGAATCAACATCCTGGAGACGCGGATGTAGCCATCCGTCGTCTTGTCGAAGCCGCGGTTGAATCGATCGAAGAGCCGCCCGGCGAAGCCGCGGCGTTCGCTGCGCGCGCGCAGCACGCGCGCGGCGAGCGCCGGACTGAGCGTGAGCGCGTTGAACGCGGACAGCAGCACCGATACCGCAATGGTCAACGCGAACTGTTGAAAGAGCCGGCCGCTGATTCCGGGAATGAATGCCGTCGGAATGAAGACCGAGGCGAGAATGAGCGCGATCGCGATGACCGGTTGCGAGACCTCTTCCATCGCTTTGACGGCGGCGTCACGCGACGACAGTCCTTCGTCGACGTGACGCTGTACGGCTTCGACGACGACGATGGCGTCGTCGACGACAAGACCGATGGCCAGCACCAGACCGAACAACGACAGCGTGTTGATCGAGAAGCCGAGGATGGGAAAGAACACGAACGTGCCCACGAGCGAGACCGGCACGGCCGCGAGTGGAATCAGCGTGGCGCGTACATCCTGGAGAAAGACGAACACGACGATCGCCACGAGACCGATCGCGATGAACAGCGTGACGATGATGTCGCGCAGCCCTTCGCGCACCGACTGCGTGGTGTCGAGCGAGACGGCTTCGGCGACGTCGCCGGGGAATCGCTGCTTCAGCCCGTCCAACGCCTGGCGGACGCGATCGGCCGTCTGCACGGCGTTCGAGCCCGGCAGCTGATAGATCGCCATGACCGCGGCCGGACTCCCGTTGTAGCGGGCCGCGAGATTGTAGGCTTGCGTTCCGAGCTCGATGCGGGCAACGTCGCGCAGCCGCAGCACGGTAGCCGTCGGGATTCGCGCGAAGGATGATCTCGCCGAACTCCTCCGGCGTCTCGAGACGCCCGGCGGCCCGCACGGTGTACGTGAACTCCTGCCCGGGTGGCGCGGGCTCGCCGCCGAGCTGACCCGCCGGATTGACGGTGTTCTGCGCTTCGATCGCGTTGACGATCTGTGGAACGGTGACGCCGAGCTTGGCGAGCCGGTCCGGCTTCACCCAACAGCGCAGCGCGTATTGTCCGCCGAAGATCTGCACACGCCCGACCCCGGGCACGCGCGACAGGGGATCGTTCAGGTTGATGAACGCGTAGTTCGTCAGAAACGTCGCGTCGTACGCGCCCTTCGGCGAATAGAGGCTGATCAACATCAGCGGCGCCGAGTAGGACTTCTGGACCGTCACGCCAAACTGCAGCACCTGCGCGGGGAGCGTCGCGTTCGCCTGCGACGCGCGTTGCTCGGCAAGAATCTGATCGGTGTTCGGATCGGTGCCGACGTCGAAGATGATGTGCAGCTGCATGATTCCGTTGTTCGCGTTCACGGAGTACATGTAGCTCATGTTGTCGACGCCGCTCATTTGCTCCTCGAGCGGCGTGGCGACGGCGTTTTCGACCGTGAGCGCGTCCGCGCCGACGTACGTCGCCTGCACGACGATCTCCGGCGGCACGATGTCGGGATATTGCGCGACTGGCAGCTGCAGGATCGCCACTGTGCCCACGATCACCGTCAGGAGAGCGATGACGATCGCCACGATCGGCCGGTCGATGAAGAACTTCGACATGGCTCAGTGGCCCTTGGGTGCGCGTGGCTGCGCGCTCGTGGGTCGCGCCGGCAGCGTCGCGGCCGGTTGCGTGTCGCCTGGCGCGGTGACGGGCGACGGCACAAACGGCCGAGCGCTGACCTTGGTCCCGGATTTCACCTTCTGCGCGCCTTCCGCGACCACGAATTGGCCGGCGGTCAGCCCTCGCTCGATCACCCACAGCGAATCCACTCGAACGCCCACGCTCACGGTCTTCACGGCGATCGTGCTGTCGGGCTCGAGCACCATGACTTGATATGTGCCCTGGAGCTCGCTGACGGCACGTTGCGGCACGAGCAACGCGCCGTGCTCGATGCGCGTCACGGCGCCAAGGCGCGCGAACTGCCCGGGCCGTAGCAAGAACCGCGGGTTGGGAAACGACGCCGCGAGGCGAATCGTGCCCGTCAACGAATCGATCTGCCGATTCGCGAAGAGGAATGCGCCCTCGTGAGGATACTCCGCACCGTTGGCGAGCGTGATGTAGAAGCCGAGCCGCTTGGTGTGGCTCATGGCGCTCGCGAGCGCCGCGGCGTGAATGCGGTTCGTGGTGTCGAGATACTCCTGCTCGCTGACGGAGAACCACGCCTTGATCGGGTCGATCTGCGAAACCGTCGTGAGCACGCTCGCCGGCGTGACGAGGTTGCCGATCTGCACTTCGGTGATGCCGACGATGCCGTCGATCAACGAACGTACTTTCGTGAACCCGAGGTTGAGCGTCGCCGCCTGCACGTTGGCGCGCGCGGCCGCGACCGCCGCGACCGCCGCGCGATACACCTGGGTGTCGGTCTCGAGTTGTGCTTTCGGAATCGCGCGCGCCTCGGCGAGTGGTTCGTCGCGCTCGACGTCGCGTTTGGCGCGCGCTTCGTCGGCGACGCGTTCTCCGAGCTCGGCGGTCGCCTGATCGAGCGCGGCGCGAAACGGCCGGGGGTCGAGCTCGAACAACACTTCGTCGCGGCGGACGAGCGATCCTTCGCGCGCCTTCTGCGACAGCAGGTAGCCGGTGACCTGCGCGCGGATCTGCGCGTTGAGGTATCCGTCGAGCGTCGCCGTCCACTCGCTATGGATCGGCACGTCGCGCTGCAGGACCTGCACGACCTCGACGACTGGCCGAGTCGGCGGTGGCGGCGCTTCTGACCGTTTGCAACCCGCCGCCACCACGATGAGAAAGCAACCGGAACGTCGGAGGGACCGCCCGTTCACGAGGCGTCGTCGGACCGGCCGGTTCGTGGTGTAGGGCGCGGTCGAATCGCACTTCCGCGCTCAGGTACGCGCTTCCGCATTCGTCGTCCGCTCGAACGAGGGACACGCGTCGCTGCCTCTCCCCGCGTGATGTCGGCGGAACCTGACGCGAGGGAGCGCTCGCGTCGATTGGACGAATGGCTTAAGGCCGACCGCTCGTGGTCGTTTCGATCGCCTCGATCATGCCTTGCTGCGGCGCGGCGCAGCGGTCGCTAGCAGATCCGAGCGCACGTACACCGTCCGCATCGTCGCCGCCGGTCCGTCGGGGTCGCCGAGGCGCGTGGTGACGATGAGGCTGTCGCCGCGAATCTCGCCGATCGACCGCGGCGAATCGAGCAGCTCGAACGTGGAGCCGGTGATCGCATACGCACCAAGGCGCCATCGGGATGGCGGCATCGGAGCTCCGGTTGGGTTCACGTTCCAGTAATAATCCTGGCCGACTTCCAGCGTGCCGTCGCTACCCAAGACCAACTGCCCGCGGGCGACGCTCGGATCGGGATTCCCTTCTTGCGCCACCAGGGTGTAGCTCGCGACGATGTCGGGGCGAGGGCGCCCGTGAGTCGTGATCGCGATCGGCGCGACGTCCGCGACGGTGATGGTCACCGTATTGGTTCCGGCGTTCGGGCCGAGCGTCCATTCCCCGCAGCTCGCGAGCCCGTAGGCGTCCGTGACGACCACCGTGTCATGGATCGATCCACCGCCCGCCGTCACGGCACATCGGACGGTCATGCTCGGAACGCCGACGTCCGTCATGGACGAGGTGCCACCGTCGGGAAGCAACCACACGACGCGCACCGCCGGCGTCGTGACCAGCGTGCTGCCGGCCCAGGCCGAGTCGTCGCCGGCGGCGCGAATCGCCGGCCAGATCGCCAGTTGGGCGGGCCGGTCCCGAGCGGCCGTCGGAGCCCGCGCATCCACTGGATTGTCGACGCTGTCGCAGGCGAGCCCGGTCGCGATGCACGTGAGCAGTCCGAGCCGAACGAGCATCCGCGATCTCGAGCGAAGTGTAGTGAGCATTGTGGTATCCTCATGAAAACGACGTATTGACGATCGTTGGCGACGGAGGAGTCGCGCGCACCGCGGTCTACCGTCTCCAGATCGCGATGACGCCGCACCCGCTCGACGGGCTGAGGGCCGGCGGCGTGCGTTGCTCGCTGCGATAGATCTCGATGCCCAGTATCTCCGATGGCGGCAGCAATCGCTCGAGCTCCGACAGGACGACGTCAGGCGACACCCTGAAGGCGACGCCATCGACGAAATAGCTCGGGGTACACTCGCCGACGCCGCTCGACGGGCTCATCGAGACGACGCACTGTGAGACCGACTCGGCGCACCGTCGTTTGACTGCTCCCGTGCGCGCGAGGAAGTCCGACAGGCGCTCCGTCTTTCGCGTCTCGAGCTGCTCTTCGGTGACGCATGCGAGATGACGCTCGGAGCAACGATCGTGGAAGCCGGCGGCGCCGACGACGGCGGCCGCACGCGATGCCTCCGGCCGCGGCGCAACGACGCCAAGCGAACGGACGCGCGATGTCGTTGTATCCTGCGCACCGAGCGCCGGCTGGCCGCGTAGCGCTACGGCCGCGATGATTGCGACGGATGCGAGTATGCCCGGACGCATAGGAATCCCCTCGTGGCGTGAATCCGTGGTGCGTGCCCCTCCTGCGATGGAGAACGACGGATTCCGGGCCGGTACGACATTGACCGTGACGGGATGTCAGAAGTCGAATGAAAAGCGCGCGGTTGGTTGCGCGGATGTCTCGCCGCGTCATACTGTTCGGGGCGCGCGGGAGATGAGCGTTCTCGGTGACGACCATGGATGAGTTGGGTCCCAATCACGTGCTCGAGCGGCTTCGGAGCGACCGCAGCGAGCTCGTCGACGAACTGCTGCCGGTCGTCTACGAAGAGCTTCGCCGAATCGCCCACCGCCATCTCGCGCGCCGAAGCGACGGATCGACGCTGCAAACCACCGCGCTCGTTCACGAGGCGTATCTCAAGCTGGTCGACCAATCCCGCGCGGAATGGCGAGACCGCGCGCATTTCCTCGCGCTCGCGGCCGTCGCGATGCGTCACGTGCTGGCCGACCGGGCAAAAGCTCGCCGCACGGTGAAACGGGGCGGCGAGCCCCAACGGATCACGCTCGACGAGCAAACACTCCGCGTCGACGACCAGGCCGAGACATTGCTGCAGATCGACGAAGCGCTCGATCGCCTGGCCATTCTGGACGCGCGACTCGCGAAGGTCGTCGAGCTTCGGTTCTTCGGCGGCCTCACGAACGAAGAGATCGCCGAGGCGCTCGACATCACGGCGCGCACCGTCGATCGCGATTGGGCGAAGGCGCGCATGCTGCTTCGGGAGTTGTTGAACGCATGAGCGGTCCGCGAGCTGAAGACCACGCTCCGCTGTCGGCCGCGCGGTGGGCTCGGCTCGAGCCGCTCGTCGATCGCGCGCTCGACCTTCCGCCCGCCGATCGGCCGGCGTACATCGAATCCGTTTCGGGCGGCGACGCGTCGTTTCGGTCGGAGCTCGAGCGGATGGTCGCCGAATGCGCGCGGGAGCACACGGTCCTCGATGGCAACGCGGCCGAGCAGTTTTCATTCCTGTTCGAAGACCTGTGGCCGGGGATGTTCGGAGAACGAGTGACGGCGCGCGGGAGCGCCGAGCTCGCGCTGGCGGCGCTTCGATCGGCGCTCGCCGGACGGTATCAGGTCGACCGCGCCGTCGGCTCAGGCGGGATGGCGAAGGTCTATCTCGCGGTGGACGAGCGACACGACCGGCGCGTCGCCATCAAGGTGCTTCGACCGGAGCTCGCCGCGGCCGTGGGCGCCGAGCGGTTTCTTCGGGAGATTCGCGTCACCGCCTCGCTTCAGCATCCTCATATCCTCCCGTTGTACGACAGCGGCGAGGCGGCGGGGTCGGTGTACTACGTCATGCCGCTCGTCGACGGGGAGACCCTTCGCGCGCGTCTCGAGCGAGAGGGGCAGCTGCCGCTGGGCGACGCGCTCGAGATCGCCGGCTCGGTGGCGAGCGCGCTGGACTACGCGCATCGCCGGGGATTGATTCATCGCGACGTCAAGCCCGAGAACATTCTGCTCGCCAGGGACGCCGGCAACGGTGCGCGCGGCGGGCATGCGCTGATCGCGGATTTCGGCGTCGCCGTCGCGGTGGCGACGGCGGGTGCAGACCGGCTCACGGAATCGGGTATCATGATCGGCACGCCCACGTACATGAGTCCCGAGCAGGCGAAGGCCGAGCGAACACTCGGTCCGGAGAGCGACGTGTATTCGCTCGCCGCGGTGCTTTACGAGATGCTCATGGGAGAGCCGCCATTCACGGGGCCGTCCGCCCAAGCAGTCGTGGTGAAGCTCGCGACCGACGCGCCGTCGCCGCTTCGGCCGCGCCGCGGGAGCGTTCCCGTGCACGTCGAGGCTGCGGTGCTGAAAGCGTTGGCGAAGACGCCGGAAGACCGCTTCGCCTCAGCCGCCGACTTCGCCGACGCGCTCCGCGCGAGCGACGCCGTCGCGCCGAGTGCGACACGTCAGCCGACGGAACGCAGCGGCGTATCGTGGCCGATGTTGGCGGTGGTCACCGTCATGGCGTTCGTCGCCGGAGTCGCGCTCACGATCGCGTTGATGCGCGCGGGTTGACGCGCGCGTGAGCACGCGCGTGAGCACGCGCGTGAGCGGCGTCCGATCACTCGCCGTGGTGGCCGAGGAGCATGTCGATGAACCGCTCGATCCGCTCCCGCCCGTCGGTCGTTCGCGCGCTCGCGATGTAGGTCGCCTGAATCGCGTCCCACTGGACGGCTGTCTTTTGCAGAGCGCGATCCCAACGTGTCGTGTCCTTCGACTTCTGCGCCTTCTGCAACTCGGGAACGAGCGCGTGAATGGTGTCACGATGCGCCACGAGCGAAGCACGGACCTCGGGGCGCCGCTCCAGAGTCGCGAGGATCGACGACGTGTCGGCGACTTCGGCGAGCGCGAGGCTGGCGCGGTAGACGCGCGACTTGAACGCCGAGTCCCGCATGCGCGACGGATCTGGAGCGTCGAGCCCGAGCGCCCAGAACGGAAGGTTCGGGTTCGTGCCCGCGAAGGGTCCGTCGGGCGACGGGACGAACCAGACGTGCAGCATGACGAGCGTCATGCCGTCGGGTGCGAGATCGCGGTGCTCGTGCCACGGCGGCGCGCCATCGAACAGCTGCGGGCGCACGGTGTCGCCGACCACCGTGACGTACGCGTAGGCCGCGCCCACCAGCGAGTCCTTTCCGCCGATCTTCGAGAACATCAGCTGGCTCGGCGCGGCTCGATTGGTTTGCCGGCCGTTGACCATCTGCGCGCGCGACACCCAATGCTCGCCCATGGTGGGAATCCAGCCGAAGGCAGGCCGGAAACCAGCGTTCGCCGCGGCCCCCGGCGCGCCAAGCGGCACGACCGCTTTGATCACGCTGTCGATCTCGCGGCGGGCAACCGCGGAGACGGTCGCGGGCGCGTCGTGATGCATGCCGTGCATCGAGGGCATTTGCGCCGCGAGCGACGTCGAACCGGACAGAGCGGCGACAGCGAGCAATCGGGAAATGAACGAATCGATCATTGGTTATGGGACACCGAGGCGGAACGGCAGATCCCTCGCTTCGCTCGGGATGCCAGGCGGGTTGGGTCAGACTGCACTTTCCTTACTGAAAAATCGTAGCGTCGCGCGCGCGCGACTGCCAACGTTCAGCCTGACCCACTCACCTAAACTCCGCCGATCATGCGTTCCTTCGCTCGAATCTCCGGCCTCGCCGCGTTTTCGATGATCGCGTTCGTCGCCCAGCCTCGCGCTCCCCGAAGCGGACGCGAGGTGCTCGAGGCGATGCGCGCCGCATACGACGGCAAGTGGTATCACACCCTCACTTTCCGGCAGAAGACGACGCTTCGTGGCCCCGACGGCGCGGAGCGCGTGCAGACGTGGTACGAGGCGTTGCGACACACGAGCGCGTCGGGCACGCAGCTCCGGATCGACTTCGGCGATCCGAAGGACGGCAACGGCGTGATCTACACAGCCGATTCGCTGTGGCGCGTACGCGCCGGCAAGCTCGCCACCACCGCCGCCGACGGCAACGTCTTCCTGCCGCTGATCGAAGGCGTGTATGTCCAGCCGGTCGACCGTACGCTGCGCGAGCTCGAGTCGACCAGGATCGACATGAGCAAAGTTCATCAGACCTCGTGGGACGGTCGCAGCGCGTGGGTAGTTGGTGCAGTTGCCGCGAGCGACTCGATCTCGCCGCAGTTCTGGGTGGACGCCGAGCGGAAGGTCGTGACGCGAATGATCGTCGTCCTCGCGCCGGGCCGTCCGCCAATGGACATCCACCTGGGCGGCTACGAGCGCGCCGGCAGCGGCTGGCTCGCGACGAAAGTGACGATGTACGTGGGCGGCGTCGCGCAGCAGACCGAGGAGTACTCGGATCCGAAGGTCGGCGTCGCGCTCGATGCGGCGCTGTTCGATCCGTCGCAGTGGTCGACGGCCAAGCACTGGACCTCGGGGACGATGTAGCGCGGCACCTTCGCGTCGGGGCCGCTCGTCGGCAGAACGGCCAATCCCGCCAGCGGCGCGCGACGGCTAGCTCTCGGCGCGTCCTCGACGTGCGGCGATGCCACTCTTCGTTCAGATCGTCTTGATCGTCGTGCCGCCGGTGATCGCGGTGGCCGGGGCGCGCGCGCTGTTGCTGCGGCGCCTCTCGCCCCCCGTGATCGCGAACGCCGAGAAGGTCGTCCCGTACATCCTCGGGAGCTTCGGCGGGTTCTTCGGGCTCGTCGCCGGATTCATGCTGTCCAATTCGTGGGTCGAGCTGCGGGCGCTGCGCAGCGCCATGATGGCCGAGGTGAACGCGGTGGCGGACATGGAAGACATCGCCGCGAATCTGCCGGAGCCGCACGACGAAGAGCTCAAGCAGGCGATCAACCAATACCTGCACATGGTGGTCGATCGGGAGCTGCCGCTGATGGCGCAAGGGCGCGTCAGTCCGGCGACCACGGCCGCGCTCACGGAGCTCTGGGGGCCGCTGGGCCGATATCAGCCGGCCAACGACGCCGAGGTCAGCCTCCGCGAGATCGCCATGAACAAGGTGATGGACATCGGGGAGCAACGCCGCCAACGCATCGTCTTCAGCCGCGAACGCATCCCGGCGCTCCTGTGGTGGGTCCTCATGGGAAGCGGCGCGGTGATCGTGGCCGGCGCGTGCGTCGTCAGCCTCAACTATCGCCGGCCCACCGGCATCTTCCTGAGCGCGCTGACCGCGCTCGTCGCTCTCGTGCTGTTCTCGATTCACGTCCTCGAGCGGCCGTTTCAGTATTCGCTCTCACCCGAGTCCAGCGAGTACATGACGCTGTGGGACGCGATCGGCGGAGCCCAGACGTTCAAAAGCGACACGCCCGGGTCCGCCAAGAAGGGGCCATGAGAGAACGCTCACATCCCTTCGTACACGAAATCGCGGCTCGAGGTCACGGGTACGGCGCCCTTGCGCCCGACCTGCACCTCGACGCTGTAGTGCCCCGGCTCGAGACGCGACAGGTCGAGCCGAACGCTCCGCGCCTGGATCGGCACGACGCCGGGAATCGACCACGCGCTGTGGCCGGGCTGCGGCTCTCCCCAGCGCACGGCGACCGACCCGTTGATGTCGTGCGCGACGTGAAGGAGCATGCCCAGCCGCCGCATCTTGCTCAGCGTCTCGCGCCGCGTGATGACGACGGCGACGTCGACGGAATCGCTCGGTTCGTAGCCGTAGGTCTCCCAGTACACGCCGACTTTGGCGCCGCGCACGCGCGTCGACCCCAACATGTGCTCGAGCGCGCGGTCCGGGCCTGGCGGCGGCGCGTCGTCCGTCGCGATCAGCACCGGATCAGAGACGGCGGTCTCGCCGGGCCGAAGGGCAGCGAGCGGCGGCGGGGGCACCACGCCCAACCGCGTCCGAGCGGAGAGCTCTCCGGCGTGCGCGGCGAGCAGCTCCGTTCCGACCACCGCGGGTTTCGCGGCGACGCGGGCGGTCAGCACGATCGCCGTTGCGTTATGAAAAGTCTGATGTGGGACCTTCTCCACATGGCGCGGCTCCGTCGTACGAATCAAAACGGGCGTCGTGGACTCGACACGCAGGTCGCGGCCGACGGACCGCAGGTCCGACGCGGTGGCGAGCAAGACGTCCGAGTCGCGGCGGAGCATGACCGTCTGGGTCGCAAGCTGCACGATCGGGCCGCCGCTGCGCGCGTAGTGCTCCGAAGGCCACCACTGCGCCGCCGGCTCGTCGTCGTTCGAGAGCGCCGGCATGTTGATCTGCCACGCGTCCGGCGGGGCGTGGAAGGCATCGGCAACCGCCCGCCAATCGGGCACGAGATGCAGCCGGTCCTGCGGATATTCCATCGTCGCGGTGCGTGTGCTGTCGTAGAACGACATCCACCCGGCGTGCGACTGTTCTTCCATCAGTCCGGTCCACGCGGAGAACGCTGGCCACCCGTATCGAACGAGCATCTCCGAGACCGCCTCACCACCGTACCGGTCCCGCCAATCGAAGCGCTCGTCCCACGGGAGCGCGGCGTGCAGGTGGACGAGGACTTTGCGCGCGAAGTCCTCGCTGCGGCGGTCGTCGACGGAATCGGCGAACAGCGGGGTGGACAGCCACCACAGCTTCTCGTTGGCGGCGGCGCGTTGGTCACAACTCAGGTGCTCGTAGGCCGACCGGCCGTCGGGATCCAGGAGGTCGGCGGCGCTCGTCCACTCGCAGCGTGCCTTCGGGCTCATCAACGCTCCAGCGGCATCGAACGCCGAGTCGGCGCGCGCGAACGCGCCGGCGGCGTCGAGCGCAAAGCCAGCCAGCTGCGTACACCAGACGCGGTCCGCGGTACAGGCCCGTGCCACCTCGAGCGCGGCGGCTGGTTCGCCCTGATCGACGAGAAATCGGACCCGTTCTCCGGTGATCCACGCGTCGCCGGGATGCTGCAGGTCGAAGTGCGCCAGCGAGTCGAGGAGCGACGCGCGGGCGCTGCGCACGCGATCCCGCCACGTGGGTGCAAGCGACACGTCGCGTTCGACACGCTCATCGCCCGGCGCCCGATCGCCGGTCGGGAACCAGTCCGGACACATCGAGCGGCGGCTGGCGCGATGGATGAGACTCGGCGGCCGGGCGTGCCCGCGCGCGCCGGAATTGCCGTAGCTGCCGTCCCAATGGCAATGGACGTCACGCAAACGGACTTCCGTGAGCGCGAGCGCTCGCCAGCCATCGCTGGCGAGCCAGGCGGTGCGCCACGTCTGGATAAACCGCAGCACCGCATATCCAGCGGCGTCCGTGCGCGCTTCGATGTTCGAGATCGCGCCGAGCCGGGACTGCGAGAACTGAGAAAGCGGATCGGCCTGCAGCAGCAGGGCGAGCGAGATGTGAAGCCACATATCAGCATTGGTGTACGACGCTTGAGAGTCGCGCGGCGCACGACCACCGTGACAGTGGACATTGGGCTGTGGCGGCCCCGTGGGCACGACCGCCGCGGGGAAATGCGCCGGTGATGTCGGTCACATTGCCTGGCCGAGTTGGCACCACAAGGAGCCGGTCTACGCCAGCGGTGACCGCTGGTGTGACCTTTCCCGGTCGCGTCCGTTTAGCAGATGGGGGCCGCGCGTACCGCCGCTGGGACCGCCTCGAGCCGCTTGAGCATTATCTAAACACCGGTAGAGACACTGCTCGTATGAAAGCTTCGCGGGTATGCGCGCTCGGAGTGGTCTTCGCGGCGTTGATGGTCGGTTCGGCGCGCGCGCAGTCGCGAGCGCCGTCGCGAGCGCAGTCGCGAGCGCCGTTGGTCCCCGTGTCGCTCAAATGGCCGGAGCGCATCGCCGTCGGCATGCGGAGCGGCGATCAGATCGGACCGCTCACCGTCGAGGCGCAGAGCGACGGCTGGGTCATCGTCACCATCCTGCCGCGCCGGGCGGACGCCGGCATCGAAGCGCCGCCGGGCCGACTCATCGCGAAGGCGACCGACGTCAAGGCGTGGATCGTCCACACGCGCGCCTTCCTGAACGCGCCCGTCGACCCCGTGCAGGATCGAATACCGAGTCCAGAGCTCACGCTCGGCGGACGCTATCGATTTCAAGTGTCACGGCCGGGCGACGGCAGCGGCCAGATCTTCTTCTCGGTTCGAGCGTGCGACCCCTGGGGCTCCAACCTCACGACCTACCGGGGGGAGCTCGACAGCTTTCTGTCGCTCCTCGACAGCGCGGTGGCCGCCGCCGGCATGGGCAGGGCGAATGCACCAAACCGGGAGCGTCGCTATTACTCGAGCGAGCTGAGTTGTCCGGCCCGCCCGCGCGCGGGCAACGCGGTCGTCGGCTATCCCGACAATATTCCCGACGCGCAGCGTAAGGCGGGAACGATCGGCGCTCGCTTCGTCGTGGATACGAAGGGCAGCGTCGAGCCCAACTCGATCGAGTTTCTTCCGGGCACCGATGCGTTGCAGGCGCAGCTCGCGCGCACGGCCATCGAGCATTGGACGTTCATCCCCGCCGAATGGGGCGGGGTGTCGGTCCGACAGATCGTTCAGCAGGCCATTCCGTTTCAGGCGCGATCGCGCCAGGCCGCCGACTCGGTGATGATGGAGCTCTCGGGCGACGCGGACGGCTGGGTGCACCTTCGAACGACGTCGATCGTGCCACAGGTCGAGGCGTCGGCGCAGGAATGGTTTGCGCCGGATTCCGTGATGGCCTGGGCGCGGCGCGTCGATTCGGTGATGCCTTCGGCTGGCGGGCGTGACCGCGGGTCCGCGATCATCGAGCACGACGTTTCGCTTGGACTGCCAAGTGGCATTCAATACTCGGCCAGCTTCGCGACGCTCGGGAAGCAAGTGGCTCGAGCCGGAATGATCGTCGAATGCAACCAGGGCGGGGGATGGGGGGCGGCACCCGTCGACGCCGGCGTGTTGAAGGGCTTTCGCGCCGCGGCGCGCGACGCTCGCGCCGCGCGACGGACACCGCGCGACGCTGCGACCACGATCCACGACGTGGACGACGTCGCCTGCCAGGCATGGCTGCCATGGCAGCTGTCGACGCTGCCGCACGCGCGGCTCGTCTGGGAATACCCGACCGGGTTGTATCCTGACGCGATGGCGTCGTCGAATGCGCACGCCGATGTGTTCTACTCGGTCGTCGTCGACACGGCCGGCGTTGCGGACGTCGCGACACTGCGCGTGATGCCGGGGGCGGATCCTCGCGCCGTGCCCGCGCTCGTCGAGACGCTGCGCGAGGTCCGCTTCCGCGCGGCGACGCGCGGGGGCGTGGCCGTTCCCCAGCGCGTCATGCAATCGATGCGCTTCGAGCCGCCGCCGTTGTGTTCGAATGCCGGCGCCGGCCCGTCGTGCGCGCGGCAGCTCAGCCAGCTTTCGGCATCATCTGCTCCACGATCTGGTCGACGCTGAAGCTCGATGGGCGCTGTCTGATCGGGAATTCCTTCAGCGTCTCCAGCCATTTCGCGACGATCGCCTGGGCCGGCACCTGCAGGAACATTCGATCAGCGGTCCATTTGTCGTAGAAGAGCGTGCTGTCTTCGCCTTCCTCGAACGGATCGGAGCGGAGGTTGAAGAGCTTCGGCATGCGCATGTCGGCGAACGGCTCACGCCAGACGCCGACGCCCTGCCCGCGTGATTCGAGGAAGACCATCTTCCAGTGGCCAACGCGAACGGCGAGCAGGTCGCCGTCGTCGCTCCAGTAGAGAAATCCTTCACGAGGTGACTTGTCGACGTCACCTTTGAGGAACGGCAGCAGATTCTCGCCGTCGAGGTGGACCTTGAAGGTTTTTCCGTCGGCCTGGTAGCCCTTCTTCACTTTTTCGACGAGATCCGGCTCGCCGGCCGCCGCGGCGAACGTCGGGATGAAGTCCTGCAGCGAGCAGATGTCGTTGATCACCCGTCCCGGCTCGATGACGCCGGGCCAGCGCATGACGCACGGCACTCGCCAGCCGCCTTCCCAGTTCGTGTCTTTCTCCGAACGGAACGGCGACGCGCCGCCGTCGGGCCATGAGAGCTTCTCGGCGCCGTTGTCGGTGGTGAAGACGACGACGGTGTTGTCCGCCACCCTGAGGTCGTCGAGCTTCTTCAAGAGCTGGCCGACGTAGCCGTCCAGCTCGACCATGCCGTCCGGGTACACTCCCAAGCCCGTTTTTCCGACGGACGACGGCTTGAGGTGCGTGAAGACGTGCATGCGCGTGGTGTTCATGTAGCAGAACCACGGCTTGCCCTCTTTGGTCTTGCGATCCATGAAGTCGAGCGCCGCGCCGACGAATTCTTCGTCGACCGTCTCCATCCGCTTGCGGTCGAGCGGGCCGGTGTTCTCGATGGTTTGCTTGCCGACCCTGCCGAACTGCGCGTCGATCGTCGAGTCGTCCTTGTCGGTCGCTTTGCATTTGAGCACGCCGCGCGGTCCGAACTTCTTTCGGAACGCCGGATCTTTCGGATAGTCCGGATTCTCCGGCTCTTCCTCTGCGTTCAGGTGATAGAGGTTGCCGAAGAACTCGTCGAAGCCGTGCACCGTCGGCAAGAACTCGTTGCGATCGCCGAGATGGTTCTTGCCGAACTGGCCGGTGGCGTAGCCCAACTGCCTCAGGAACTGCGCGATGGTCGGATCCTCGGCGCTCAACCCGAGATTGGCGCCGGGAAGCCCGACCTTGGTGAGGCCGGTGCGGATCGGCGACTGACCGGTGATGAAGGCGGCTCGGCCTGCCGTGCAACTCTGCTGGCCGTAGAAATCGGTGAAGAGCGCGCCCTCTTTGGCGATTCGATCGATGTTGGGCGTTCGATAGCCCATGATGCCGAGGTTGTAGGCGCTGACATTGAACCAGCCGATGTCATCGGCCATGATGAACAGGATGTTCGGCTTCTTCTGTTCGGCCATCGCGTGCCTCCGTCGCTGCGTCGTTGATCGGGACCTCGTGTCGTTCACGCCGCCGGCGTCGCCGGCCCGAGGAGCCTTCAATAACGAAGAGTGTTGCAACTGTGCGGCAGTGGCCAAAGGGCCAGCGAGCGGACTCGGGTGACTAGCGAGTGCCGTTGAGCGCGCGAAGCAATGCCGCCGCCTGCGCGTCTGTCGTCGCGGCGGCCGCGAGGTTTTGCTCGAACCGCTTCGCCGTCGCGGGATCGAGACGTTCAGTGGCACGAATCTCGGTCGCCGCCGAGTCGAACTGGCCGAGCGCCGCATAGAACGCGGCGAGCCTGAGGCGGCTGGGCGCGCGGTCGGCGTTGTACAACTGACTCTCGATCAGCTCGTGCGACGCGGAGTCGAACGCGACGCGGGCGGAGGCTGGCAGCGACGCATGGACCGGTGCGAGGATCCACGCGGCTTGCTGGCGAACGGCGCGACGTTGATCGGAGAGGAGCGGAACGGCGATCGCCAATCGATCCGCCGCGCCGGCATTCTCGAGCGCGGCGAGCGCGTAGAGTCGCACGGTCGCGTTGGAATCGCGCGACGACGCCTGGGCCATCGCGACGGCGTTCGCGCTCGGCCGATTGGCGAGACGTGCCAGCGATGACGCGCGCACCATCCATGGCTGCGTCGAATCTCTCGCGATGGCGACGAGCGAATCCGTCGCGCCCGGCGCGTTGCGATCGTCCGCATCGAACGCGTGCGCGAATCGTTGAAAGCCAGGATTGGGAGTCGGGTACCAGCGCCGGATCGCCGCCGCCGCCCACTGCGCACTTTGGTTCGTGTGACAGCGAGTGCACGCGTTCGGCACGCCGAGGGCAACGCTCAGATCGGGGCGGGGAACTCGAATGCTGTGGTCGCGCCGCGCATCGATCTGCATGTACGCGGTGTCCGGCATGTGACACGCGGCGCACTGAGCGCCCGGGCTTCCCGCGCGGTGAAAATGATGCGCGCTCGTGTCGTACGTCGCCGGGCGATGGCACTGCGCGCAAACTCCATTGCCCGGCGCGCGGAGCTTCTGCGTATGCGGATCGTGACAGTCGCTGCACGTCACGCCCTTGCTGTACATCTTGCTCTGCAGAAACGACGCGTAGGTGTACACCTCGTCGCGCTGCTGGCCGTCGGCGTGGTACAGTCCCGGCGCGATCGTCAGTGGCGCGTAGAAGTCGAGCAGCGGCTTTCCGGCCGTGTAGCCGTCCGCGATGTGATTTCGCCGCGAGTGGCATTGCGCGCAGGTCTCGATCTCGCGATCGGTCGAGCGTGGCGCTGATCGATGCGCGTTGCCGGTCGACGAATCGATCGACCACCGCACGCCTCGGCGCTCGGTGAGCTGGGCCGGCAGCCCGTCGTCATGCCAGAACCGTCGCAGCCAGCTCGGATATCGCGCCCACGACACGTGAGACGATCCCGGCCCGTGACAGGCTTCGCACCCGACGCTGATCTCGGAGAACGTCGTCGCGAAGGAATCGGCCGCCGCGACATAGCCCTTGCTGACATCGGTGGAGTGGCAGTCCGCGCACATGTAGTTCCAGTTGTACTGGCTGCCGGTCCAATGGAATGGATCGGTCGGCGGCGCTTCGACGCCCGGAGAGAGAGAGAACCAATGCTGCCCGCCCTGGGCGGCCGGCCGCGCGTCCCATGCAATTGGCGGCGCCTGCAGGCGTCCTTTCGACAGCTGAACGAGATACTGCTGCAGCGGCCACACGCCGAACGTGTAGCGAATCGGGTAGTCGTGGCGCGCGCCGCCGGGGCCGACCGCGTTGACGAGTGACGTATCGCCCCGCCGCGAGAACGTGTACGTCGCGGATGCGTTCGTGAGTCGCGCGTTGTCGAAGCGGCCGAGCGCGGCGCTGGGTGTCGCGCTCTGCATCGCGGCCGCATGCTGTGACCCTCGCCATGCGCTGGACTCCGACGCATGGCAGCTCGCGCAGGCGGCCGATCCGACGAACGTCGCGTTCCGCGCGCTCTCGCCCGAACACGCAGTCGTGGAGAGCAGCACGACTCTCCAGAAGACCGCCAGCCGCAACCTGCCGAAAGCGCGATGCATGGCGGAGTATGATATCGCGGCGACAAACAAAACGCGCGCCGCGGGGGATGCCCCGCGGCGCGCGGAATTCAGGTTCTCGGCCGCTTACATCTTGAACGTGATGCCGAGGCTGAGCGTCGCGGCGCCCGCGCCGGCGTCAGCATATGCCGCCATCGACGGCGCGAAGAAATAGCGGACGCCCGCCCGACCAATGAAATAGATCGCGCTGTTCGAGCACAGGTCGCCGCCACCCGGGCCGTTGTAGTCGCAGGAGATCACGCGATAGCCAAGACCGAGTCCCACGAATGGATCCCATTTGGGTTCGTCGAGCTTGAAGTGATAGTTCGCCGTGACGCCGATGGGGATGTACTTGTAGCTGAAGACCGAGTTTGACCACGAGTAATAATCGAACGCGGCCTCGAGGCCGAGGATGCCGCCGCCCATGTCGGGCAGTGGTTTGATGGCGTGCTCCAAGCGTCCGCCGAACGCCGCGCTGGCGCTGCCGAGATTACCGAGGCCGATGACGGGGCCGATGTCGGTGTATCCCATACTGAAGCCGCCGGAAGCGGGTTTGGCCTGCGCCGATGCCGATGTCGCGGCGACAACGACGAGCGCGAGGGCGGCAACGGCGTTGGCGGCCGATCCGAGGAGGGTGCGACGCATGTTTATGTCTCCTGCTGGGGGGTAGGGGAACTCCGAGACACTCGGCGCTCTACGCGATCGGGCGCCGGTTGGTTGCCATCAGGTCGCTCCGAGTGCTACGCTATGGCGATTGCGCCCTCAGCGGCGAGCCTACCTGCATTGCGTCGTTTCGACGCGAAAACCGTCATCGGCTGGAGACGAGTGTCACACGGGTTGGAACTGGGAGAGTTCGGAGCGCCTTTCGACGACGCGAGGCTACTGGATGATCTGTTCAGTGCCACCTATGAAGAATTGCGACGTCTGGCCCTCGTCGTACGCCGCGGGGATCCCTGCGCGACGCTGAGTCCGACCGCGCTCGTGAACGAAGCGTGGCTCAAGTTGCGCGAGTCGCCGGAAGTGGCGCGGCTCTCTCGCGTACACTTCAAGCGCATAGCCGCCCGCGCCATGCGACAAGTCCTCGTCGAGGCGGCCCGACGCCGGCGCGCGGGCAAGCGAGGCGGCGGGATCACCGTCGTCACCTTCGACGAGGTTCTCCACGAAAGCGTCTCCGGCGCCGACGCGGTGCTGGCGCTCGACCAGGCGCTCAAGGATCTCGCCAAGATCGAGCCGCGCCAAGCCACGCTCGTGGAGAGCCGGTTCTTCGGCGGACTCGATGTGGCCGAGACGGCGGAGCTGCTCGACATCTCCGAATCGACAGTGTTGCGCGACTGGAGAGCCGCGAAGGCGTGGCTCGCGCACGAGCTCCGGTAGTCGGTGGACGCGGCGCGCTGGGACCGACTGCAATCGCTCTTTCACGCGGCGGTGGAGCTGCCGCCCGATGAACAGCGCGCCTTTTTGACCGCGGGCTGCACCGACGACCCGTCCCTCGTCGACGACGCGCTCTCGCTGCTCGCGGCCGACGCGAAGGGCGGTTCGCTCCTCGATCGCGGCGTCGCCGTTGTCGCGCAGCAGGTGTTTCGCTCGGCGAGCTACACGCCCGATTCGGATCGGTTCGGCCCGTACCGATTGACGCGCCTCCTCGGCGAAGGCGGCATGGGCGTCGTCTATCTCGCGGAGCGTGACGACCTCGGCACCGAGGCCGCGGTGAAGATCATGCGCGACGCGTGGCTCTCGCCGTCGCGCCGCGAGCGGTTCGCCGCCGAGCAGCGCACGCTCGCGCAGCTGAATCATCCGCTGATCGCGCGGCTCTTCGACGCCGACACGCTCGCCGACGGCACGCCGTGGTTCGTGATGGAGTACATCGAGGGCGTTCCGCTCACGACGTACTGCGCGACGCACTCGGCGTCGCTCACGCGGCGGCTCGAGCTGTTTCGAAGCGTGTGCGAAGCCGTCCAGCACGCGCACCAGCACCTGATCATCCATCGCGACCTCAAGCCGTCGAACATCCTCGTCACGAGAGACGGCGGCGTGAAGCTCGTCGACTTCGGCATCGCGAAGCAGCTCGACACGCTCGAGGCGGCGGGCGATCAGACGCGCACGGGCCACCGGCTGATGACGCCGGCGTATGCGGCGCCCGAGCAGCTTCGGGGCGGACGTGTGGGCATTCACACGGACGTCTACTCCCTCGGCGTCATCCTGTACGAATTGCTGAGTGCCACGTTGCCGTTCGACCCAGGCGACAAGACCGCCGACGAGCTCGCGACCGCGATCGACGAGCGGCCGCCGGAGCGTCCGTCGCTCTTGGTGCGGGGCGGACTCTGGCCAGGCGGCGACGGCACGGCGCCGTCGATGTCCGAGTGGGGCGATCTCGACGTGCTCTGTCTCACCGCGATGCACCACGATTCGCGGCGGCGCTACGCGACCGTCGATCTGCTCATTCGCGACATTGATCATTTTCTCAATCGCGAGCCGCTCGAGGCGCGTCCTGACACGCTCGGGTACCGCCTCGGCAAATTCGTCCGCCGAAATCGTGAGGCGGTCGCCGCGTCGGCGATCGCCCTGACGCTCGTCGTCGGGCTCGTCACGTTCTACACGGCGCGGCTCGCGCGCGCGCGCAACGACGCCGTGACCGAGGCCGCGCGCGCGCGTCGCATTGAGGACTTCACGGTCGGGTTGTTCGAGGGTGGCGATCGCGCCGCCGGACCGTCGGATAGCCTGCGCGCCGTGAGTCTCGTCGATCGCGGCGTGCGCGACGCGAGAACGCTCGACGGCGAGCCGGCCGTGCAAGCGGATCTCTACCTGACGCTGGGCGGCATCTATCAGAAGCTCGGCAAGTTCGCGCGTGCCGACTCACTCATCAGCCTCGGGCTGGAGCGAAAGCGCGCGCTGTACGGGCCGAGCAACCCGGAGGTCGCGTCCGCGCTCGTCGCGCTCGGATTGCTCCGGGTCGCGCAGGCGCAATTCCCGGATGCCGAGCGCCTGGTGCGCGAAGCACTCGACGTGACGATTCGAACGCGACCGCCCGACCACCCCGACGTCGCGAAGGTCAACGCGGCGCTCGGCCGCGTGCTTCAGGAACGCGGCGCATACGACGCGGCCATCCCGGTGCTCGACGAAGTGGTTCGCATCGACGAGGCGACGCATACGCGCCCGGCCGACGTGGGCGCGAGCTTGAGCGCGCTGGCCGACGCGCACTACTACGCCGGACACTACGCCATCGCGGACTCGCTCAACACGCGCGTGCTCGCGATCTACCATACGATCTACGGCGACCGCCATCCGATGGTCGCCGAAATCCTGGGGAACCTCGGCGCGTCGCAGTTCGACCGCGGCAACTACACGGATGCCGAACGACTCGACCGCCAGGCGCTCGCGATCGACCAGGCGTTCTACGGCGCGGATCACTACAAGACCGCGGCGGATCTGACCAACCTGGGACGCGCGCTCACGTTCGAGAACCGCTTCGACGAGGCGACGGTCGTGTTGACGCAGGCCCTGTCGATCCGCGAGCGGGTGTTCGGACCCGTCCATCCGATGGTGGCGTCGACGTTGAACGAGCTCGGCAACATCGCGTATCAGCACGACCGGTTCATCGAAGCGGAGAGATATTTCGGACGAATGCTGTCGATCTACCGCACGATCTACGGAGACCACCACTATTTGATCGCGCTGGCGACGTCGAACCTCGCGACCGCGAAGATGGGACAGAAGGATTACGTCGCCGCCGAGCGGCTGTATCGCGACGCCCTCCGCCGCTACTCGGAGTCGCAGGGACCGGATCACCTGAACGTCGGCATCGCACGCATCAAGCTCGGCCGATGTCTGCTGCGCCAGCGCCGGTTTGCCGACGCGGAGCAGGAGACCCACGCGGGCTACGACATTCTCGTGAAGCAGACGAATCCGTCGATCGGCTTCCTTCAGAACGCGCGGAAGGATCTGTCGATCGAATACGATTCGCTCGGGCAGCGCGAGCTTTCGGCGCGGTTCCGTGCCGCGTATGGCGCCGAGTCCGCGAAGGCGGCGGCGAAATCGAAGTAGCCGCGCTTGGAGTGGCGCGCTGAGTTTGCCCTTACGAAGATTTGACGGGCAGATTGAGCGGAGGCGAGCGGCGAGCGGCGAATAGGGTCAGGGCCGGGCCGAGTCTTGCAGACTGATCCGACGGCGACCGTCCAAGCGCAGGGCACGAGCCATGCTCCTTGTGTTCGCCAACGATCTCAGATCTCGGAGGACATGATGGCAACCGACCGCGACAATCCGGACGCAAAATCCGACGATGTGTCGAAGAAAGACAGCTCGCGCGAACGCAAGCGCGTGATCGGCAAGGGCATGACCTCGCCCGACTCGACGCAGGTGCCGCTGAGAGCCGACACCGGCGAACCTGACTGGGACGCGATCAAGGGCCGCGTTCCGAAGGATTCGTCGAAGGATTCTCTCGAGGATTCCGACAAGGACGAAAGCTCCAACCGATAGCCTCCGGATCGTCACGCCAACGGCGCCGCCGCGACGCGCCGAAGCCGGCACAGCCTGTGCAAACTCTCGCGAAGTCATGCGATCATTCGGGCTCATCGGCGCCGCGGCGGCTGCAGGCGCAGCGTTGCACGTTCATCCAATCGGCGCGCAGTCGGTCGTGCAAATGCTCTCGAACGACGTGCGCAACTCGGCGGTCGACGTGTGGTCCGTGTGGACGTCGCCGTTTCGCGCGACGTCATCGGATTGGGTCGGCACCGCCGGCGTCTTCGCGCTCACGGCGGCGGTCTCTCCCGCCGACGCGGGCGTCGACCGATGGGCCGCGCACAATCAGAACGCCTCAGTCTTCAAGTTTCTGAAACCAATTCGCGAAGGCGGGGCCGTCTTCTCCGGACCCACGATCACACCGATCGCGCTCGGCGCGCTCGCTGTCGGGCTCGTGACGAAGAACCAGACGCTGCAGGAAGGCATCTGGGGTTGCGCGAGCGCGTATGCCGCGAGCAGCGTCGTACGCACGTTCGTCCTGTATCCCCTCGTTGCCCGGACGCGACCCGACAGCGGTCGTAGCGGAAATGCGCCGCCCGCGAGTCAGGGCGATCAATACGACTTCTCGTTTCCTGGGTCGACCAAGTGGGGAGAGCACTCGTTTCCAGGTGGCCACATGGCAAACGTGGCCGCATGCACCGGGTTTCTGACGCAACGCTTCTCCATGGGAATCGCCGAGCCCATTCCGTGGATCGTCACGGGCGGCATCGCGGTCGGCCGAGAGGTGGCCGTGCGCTCGCTCCATCGACACGAGAAGGAAAAGCAAAAGAAGGAGCAAACCGCTGCCGGCGAGAGGGTCGGCCAGCTCTTTCTTGCGCCTACCGCGAACGGCGTTCAGCTGGGATGGCAGCGGGTCTTCTAGCCTGAAACGGTTCGTCCGAGGCCCGACTGGTGCTGCTCACCGCAGCCGGGCTTCTCGTTCGCACGCTGTCCAAGCTGCAGTCGGTGGAGACCGGCGTGAAGTCGGACCGCGTGCTGTCGATGGAAGTCTCCATCGAGACACAGACCATTTCGCAGCCCGAGAAGCTCGCGATGTACTCGCGGATGCGCGAGAAAGTGGGAGCGGCTGTTCGGCACGCTGGATCCGATCGGGCGCCTCGGCGTTGCACCGCACGATCCGACGACGCTCGGCGCGGTCGCGGCCATTCTCGGTGGCGTGGGCGTTGCAGCATGCTGGCTCCCCGCGGTGCGCGCCGCGCGCGTCGATCCGGCCGTCGCGCTCCGTGCCGAATGACTCCTCTCACTTCACACGATTCCACGCCTCAGGAGCTCCCCATGCTGAAAGTGAATCCGTACATCAACTTCAACGGCAACTGCCGAATCGCGTTCGAGTTTTACGCGAATGTTCTGCGCGGCAAGCTCGACATGCAGACCTTTGGCGACTCGCCGATGGCCGATCAGACCGATCCCGACTGGAAGGACAAGATCATGCATGCGCACCTGGCGATCGGCGACGCGGTGCTGATGGGTTCCGACGCGCCAGACGATCGATTCCAGCGGCCGCAGGGCATGCAGATCTCGCTTCACGTCGACACGCCGGCGGAGGCGGAGCGGATCTTCAGCGAGCTCGCCCAGGGCGGCGAGGTCTCGATGCCGATTCAGGAGACCTTCTGGACGGAGCGTTTCGGGATGTGCGTCGACCGATTCGGGATTCCGTGGATGGTCAACTGCGACAAGGCAATGGTCCCGGCGTGATGCGTCGTTTGCTGGGTTGATACCGAATGACGCGAGCGTGAATGTTGAAGTCGTCAGTCGTCAGTCGGCAGGCGACAGTCGAAACGGCGAAGGGTCGGCGCTAGGCGCCGACCTCTTTCCTTAGGGACTGTCGCTGGCGACTGATTCTGACGACTAGAGTGCCGTTCCTCCGAAACCGATCGCTATCAGCACGCAGCCGTCAGCCACTGTCACGGGTGCAATCCCTCGCTTTGTCAGGGCTTTCGGCGGGTGTACATGAGATCGTAACCCGCTGTCCACGTCTTCCCACTATCGGCCGAAATCTCAGAGAACTGGCGCACCGAGTCCTTGCTGATGTGGAAGAAGGTCAGGCGAGTCGGGACGCGGCCGAGGCGGCCGTTTGGCGCGGGCGTGTCGCCGACCAACGCCATGTTTCCATCCTTGAGCCCGCCCCAGTAATCGTGCTGGCCGCCGACGTTGTCGACCCACGTCTGCCGCCACTTGCCGATCGAGCGATCGAAGATGTTGAAGCTCTGGCCTTGCGAGCCGCCCGGCGCGTTCCAGTGCTCCATCACGACGCAGCCGTTGTCCTCGAGCGTGACCGTGTTGCGCGCGGGCGGACCGGCGGGTGGGGCACCCGTCGGCCGAACATCCCAGTCGCCGATCCAGAAGTCGAACTCGCGGAAGCGCGCATCGTGCATGCACGGGCGCACGACGGCGTCGAACGCGTCGAGCGTCGCCTTCCATTTGGGATGGGTCTTGAGCGACGCGAGATGCGGATCCCCGTCGATCGCGGCGGGTCCGAAGAACGCGCCGGCTCCGGCGGACCGCAGCAGCTCGTCGATCGCGGCGTCGCTCTTGTGCTCCTCGGCGAACACCTGCGCAAGTCGATAGCCTGCCTGCGCCGGCGCGATGCCGAGCCGCTCGCCTTCGCGAAGACTCCCCTCAGCCTCGGAGAGCTTGCCGAGTCCGAGCAACGAGACGCCGACGCGGAAACGCGACAGCGCATGCGCCGGGTACTCCTTGGCCAGCGCGGAGTACGCGTCGAGCGACGCGCTCCAGTTGCTCTGCGTGAACAAGGCGTTCGCTCGCTGAAGCGCATCCGCCGGCGGCTGCGAGGCGCCGGGGCCTTGGGCGGCGAGCGCGGGTGCCGCGAGCGCGCATAGGATGAAGAAGCGGTAGCGCATGGCGAGCCTCCGGAGGGGAGCGGAATGATCGTCCAGACGATACCGTTTCGCGGTCGCGCGAACACTCGCGGCGCTGTAAGGTTTTCGAAATGAGTTTGTGCGTCTCCTCCCAACCCAGGAGATCGACGATGCCTATTCTCCGTGCCGTCCTGGTTGTCAGCGCGGCGATGTCGCTCGGTGCGGCCGCATCGAGCGCGGCCACGGTCGACGCGCTCGGCGACATCGTCGGCGCGTGGCAGAGCGATACGACGAACGGCACGTCGGCGCTCTCGACCTGCGCCTGGACGCCGCAACATGGCGCGGTGCTCTGTGAGCAAACCATCACGACGCCGGCAGGACCGCGGCACGCGCTGAACCTGTTCACGTTCGACGCCACGACCGGCAAGTTCACGTTCTACGCGCTCGGCCAGCCGGGCGATGCGATGCGTCCTGTACCGCTCGCGATCGACCGTCACATCTGGATCTACGGCGGGCGGGCGCGCGACGGCAACGGGAACTGGTCGCGTACGGTGAACGACTTCACCGCGAAGGGTTCATATACCTGGCGGTTGGAGTCGAGCACCGACGGCGAGCGTTGGACGCCGGGCATGCACGGAATGTCGCGGCGCGTTCGCTGATGGCCAGCGTCAGTCAGGTTGCCCGACGCCGAGCGCTTCTCCGCCCGTCCAGAGTGCCGCGCCGAGCAGCGTGATGTCTTTGAGGAGGAACGGTGCGCTCTCCCCGACATTGGGTGTGGTGACGAGAAAGCTCAACGTCACGAGAAACATTCCGGTCGCGGCGATGCTCCCAATGGCCGAGGCACGCGGGGCCCAGCGGCGCGCGGCAATGAGGACGCCGATCACCAGCTCCACGATTCCGATGACCTCGGATCCGCCCTGCACGCCGAACGCGGGGTAGAGCCAGGACAGAAAAGGACTGTGGCTGACCATCGGTTCAATGCCCTTCGCTTCGGCCGCTGTCCACTTGAGCGCGCCGAAGAACAGAAGGAAGAACACGAGCGAGTAGCGCAACACGAGCGCTCCCGCGTATCGAAGACGAGCCGACGTAACGGCGCTTGCGCGCGTAGAGGCGCTGGCGGAATATGGCAACGACATGATTGGACTCCGCGGTACATTGGACAGATCACTCGGACTGGGGACAGTCGTACGCGCCGCCAATGCAAGAGGTGCGTCCAAAGTTCCAATCACTCCCAACGCGAAGACATCATGTTGAAAGCGAGTCTTCTATTCGCGACGCTCGCCGCCACTGTCGCTCTATGTCCTGCCGACGCCGGGGCGCAGGGCTATCCGTTCAGCCAGCGCGGCAGCGTGAGCCAAACGGTTGCGTTCACCACGATCAGCGTCACGTACGGCCGACCAGTCGCGCGAGGGCGTGCGCTCTTCGGGCAGCTCGTGCCCTGGGACAGCATCTGGCATCCAGGCGCCGATTCGGCGACGCGGATCGTGTTCGATCACGACCTGCTCGTCGAGGGCCATCGCCTCAAAGCCGGCGAGTATTCGCTCTGGCTGATTCCGCGTGAGCACAGGGCGTGGACGGTCATCTTCAGCGGCGCGGCGCACACGTTTCACAAGCCCTACCCAGGCGCTGAGCACGAGGTGCTGCGCGTGGACGTGACGCCGGAACGGAGCGCGCACATGGAAACGCTGGCGATCTACTTTCCGGTCGTTCTGCGCGATCAGGCGACGATGCGCATTCACTGGGGTGAGACCGTCGCGCCGATTCGGTTGAGCGCGCCGTATCGCCCCGAGTGACGGCGGTGACCGTCCGAACGTTTCCCGCCGGTTCGCTTGGATGACCGCGACGTCCCGCGTCACGCGTGTTTCGCGTCACGAGTGAAAGATGGACCGCGACGGATCAAAGAAGGCGACGGGACCGGAGATCCAACCCGGTTCGCTTGAAGCCGCCCAAATCGTCTTGTCGATCCATGCGCCCAGAGGGACTCGAACCCCCAACCTTCTGATCCGAAGTCAGATGCTCTATCCAATTGAGCTATAGGCGCTTCGGCGAGTCGCAAATTGCCGGGGAGGATGGCGCGCGCGCAAGGTCGGAGGGCGTCGTCGTGGCGCGAAGAGCAAGCCCAGACACCCCGCAATGGCCGAGGCCGCGCACGACGACCATATTCTCGGAGCAGCCAATTCTTGGCCGCCAAAGTAAACGCTTCGGGAGGCCGTCTTCGTGCGCAGATCGCTTTTTTGCTCCGCGCTGTCCGTCATCGTTCTCGCGAGCGCGTCGTCGCTCGTTTCGGCGCAATCCACCGAGCTCTACTCCGGGATGCGCTGGCGGCAAATCGGTCCCGTGCGAGCGGGCCGCGCCCGCGCGGTGTCCGGCGTCGCCAGCCAGCCGAACGTCGCCTACATCGGATTCGACAACGGCGGCGTGTGGCGGTCGACCGACTACGGGTCGACGTGGCAGCCGCTATTCGACGATCAGTCGACGGGTTCGATCGGCGCGATCGCCGTGGCGCCGTCCGATCCGAACATCATCTACGTCGGCACGGGCGCCGGAATCATCCGGCCCGACCTCGCGACCGGCGACGGGATCTACAAGTCGACCGACGCCGGCAAGACGTGGGCGCATCTCGGGCTGTTCGACAGCCAGATGATCGCGCACATCGACGTCGACCCGAAGAATCCCGATCGCCTCTTCGTCGCGGTGCTCGGGCATCCGTATGGGCCGAACGCGGAACGCGGCATCTTCCGGTCGCTCGACGGCGGCAAGACGTTTCAGAAAGTCTTATCGAAGGACGAATATACGAGCGGCAACGACGTCAAGATCGATCCGGGCAATCCGAACATCGTCTACGCCGATCTCTGGCAACAGCAGCAGAGCTATACCGAGGGCGGATCGTTCGGCGGCGCGACCGGCGGGATCTTCAAGTCGGTCGACGGCGGCACGACGTGGACGCAGCTGACCGGCGGGCTGCCGACGGTGCTCCAGGCGAACATCGCGGTGTCGATGAGCAATCCGCGCGTCGTGTACGCGATGGTGGCAGCCACGAACCCGAACGCCGGCGGCCCGGGCGGATTCGGCGCCGGCACGGTCGCCTTCTACAAGACGACGGACGGTGGCGACCACTGGACGCTGATGGACGGCGCCGGCGTGCAGGGGCGCGCGGTGGACAACCGCCCGCTCGCGCGCATCGGCGGCGGCGATCTGCCGAACATCATCGTCGAGCCGGCGAACGAGAACGTCGTCTACAGCTCGTCGACGGTGCTGTGGCGCACCGAGGACGGCGGCGTCACGTGGTCGGCGGTGCGCGGCGCGCCCGGCGGCGACGACTATCAGAAAACGTGGATCAACCCGAACAACCCCAACATCATCATCCAGGTCAGCGACCAGGGCGGCGTCGTCTCGGCGAATCGAGGCGCGTCGTGGAGCAACTGGTACACGCAGCCGACCGCGGCGATGTACCACGTCTCGACGGACAACACGTTCGTCTACATGGTCTGCGGCGGCCAGCAAGACTCCGGGTCCGCGTGCGTCGCGAGCCGCTCGCCGGACGGGGAGATCACCTTCCACGACTGGCATCCGGTCAACATCCAGGAGTACGGCATCGCCGCGCCGGATCCGCGCGACGCCGACATGGTGTTCGGCAGCCAGCGCAACAACGTGTCGCTCTACAATAGAAAGACCGGACAGACGACGCGCGTTGGACCGGACTTGAGTGCTACGCAAGTCGGCGCGGGCGGGCTCTTTGGCCCACTCTATCGCAACGTGCGCACGATGCCGATCAACTGGTCGCCGCTCAATCCGGACCTGCTCTTCTACGTACAGAACGTCGTGTTCAAGTCGACCGACCGCGGCCACTTGTGGACGCGCATCAGCCCGGACCTCGCGCGACAAACGTGGTCGGTTCCGGCGAGTGCGGGGAAATACGCGAGCGGTGTGACGCCTGCTCCCACCGGCACGATCACCGCGCTCTCTCCGTCGCCCAAGAACATCAACGTGATCTGGGCCGGCACCGACGATGGCAACATCCAGGTGACGACGGACGGCGGCGCGAAGTGGACGAACGTCACGCCCGCCGCGATCAAGCCCTGGACGCGCATCTTCAACATCGAGGCCGGCCACTTCGACGACCGCACCGCATACGCCGCGGCGAACACGATGCGCGTCGACGACGCGAATCCGCATCTCTGGCGTACGCATGACGGCGGAAAGACCTGGACCGAGATCAACACCGGCATCGCGGCCGGCGCCGCCGCGAACTCGATTCGCGAAGATCCGCGACAGAAGGGGCTGCTCTACGCGTCCACCGAAACACAGGTCTGGGTCTCGTTCGACGACGGCGGCCACTGGTCGTCGCTCAGGCTCAACATGCCCGCGATCTCCGTCCGCGACATTCAGCTCAAGGACGACAGCGCCTGCATCTGCTCCGATCTCATCGCCGGCACGCACGGCCGTGGCTTCTGGATCCTGGACGACGTGACGCCGCTGCGTCAGTCGGCGGCCGCGATGACAGCGCAATCGTCGAGCGGTGCGGTTCTCTTCAAGCCGGCGACGGCCGTGCGCGTTCGATTCGGCGCGAACGATCCGACGCCGTGGCCACCGGAAGTTCCCGCGGGCGAGAACCCGCCGCCGGGCGGCATCATCGACTACTACCTCGGCGCGGACGCCGGCAATCCGGTGACGCTCGAGATCGTGGACGCCGGCGGAAAAGTCGTTCGCTCGTTCTCGAGCGCCGACGCCGTTCGCAATCCACATCCCGCGCTCGATCCCGAGGCGTACAACAAGGTGTGTCAGAAGGCGCCGACGGATCCGTACTGCGCGCTGCCGCTCTACTGGCCCGCGCCGCCGATTCGCCTCTCGGCCAAGAAGGGCATGCACCGTTTCTTGTGGGACTTGAAGCTCGCGCAGATCCGCGACTTCGATCCGAGCGCGGACGACGATGACGAGCCAGGTGCAACGGGCGCCGTCCCGCACCGAACCTATCCGGCGGTAAACGCGCCGTGGGCGCCGCCGGGCACCTACACGCTTCGTCTCACCGTCAACGGAAAGCATTACACGCAGCCGCTCACGCTTCGACTCGACCCGCGCGTGAAGACGCCGGCCGCCGGCCTCGCACAGCTCGCGTCGCTGTCGAAGGAGATGTACGACGGCGCCGTCGTGACGCACGTCGCCGAGGTGCAGGCACGCGCAGCATCGACGCAGCTCGCGAGTATGTCCGGCGCCGGCGCAACCGCGCTCAAGGCACGCATCGACTCTCTTGCTCCGCCAAACCGCGGCGGACGTGGTCGCGGCGGCCGCGGGGGCGGCGGTGGTCGTGGACGCGGGGGCGCCGAGCCTCCGGCGATCACCCTCGATGCCGCAAGCGCCGCCATGCTCGCCGCCGCGATGACGATGCAGGCCGCCGAGACTGCGCCGACCGCGAGTGAGATCGCGGCATGTACACGCGCGCGCGCGACCGCGGCGGCGGCGCAGGCCAAGTGGTCGGCGCTCAAGACGTCGATCACGGCCTTCAACGCGAAGCAGAAAGCGGCGGGCCAACCGACGGTCAATCTGCCGAGCGTGGAGCTGAACTGAGCCTCGCCGGCGAAAGTATCGAGCAGGTCCCGCTCGCACGCGGAGGCCCGCGCGCGCTCGATTCATTGCGTGCCGGGACCTTCGTCGCGTCGGTGCTCACGAGCGCATTTCTACTGTTTCTCGTGCAGCCGATGCTCGGGCGCATCTTGCTTCCGACGTTCGGCGGCAGCCCGGCGGTCTGGAACACCTGCATGGTGTTCTTCCAGGTGCTGCTGTTGGCGGGATACGCGTACGCGCATGGGAGTCTCCGGCAGCTCGGCCTGCGTCGTCAGGCCGCGTTGCACTCGGTGCTTCTGATCGCCTCGCTGTTCTTTCTGCCAAAGGCGCTCAGCATCGCCGATGCCGGCGCCGCGTCGCCGATCGTCGAGATTCTGACCGCGCTCGCGCTCGTGGCCGGCATCCCGTTCTTCGTCTTGTCGACGAACAGCTCGCTCACGCAACGGTGGTATTCCGTCGGCGACTTTCGCGGCAGCGGCGATCCGTTCTGGCTGTACGCCGCGTCGAATGCCGGCTCGCTCACGGCGTTGGTCGCCTACCCGGCGGTCGTCGAGCCGTTGTTCGGGGTCCGCGATCAACTGCGATATTGGTCATACGGTTATGTCGCATTCGTCGTCATAAGCCTTGCGTCGATCTTTTTCGCTCGCCGAGGACTCTCGACCGCCGCCGAGCCGTCGCCGGAGAGCGACTCCCTCACGCCGGCGGCCGGTGTCACCTGGCGGCGTCGCATCGCGTGGGTCGTGCGCGCGATGGTCGGCTCGAGCCTGCTGCTCAGCGTCACGATGCAAGTGACGTCGGACGTGATGTCGGTGCCGCTGCTCTGGGTCGTTCCCCTCGCGATCTATCTGATCACGTTCATCGTCGCGTTTTCGCCGTCCCGCCGGCCGCAACGTCGTGCGATCTCGATCGCGACCACCATCGGCATCGCGGTCTGTCTCGTGCTCGTCATCGCGCCGACGATGTTTCCGCTCTGGTTCGCGTTGCTCGCGCCGCTCGTCACGCTGTACACCGGCGCGCTGCTCTGTCATGGCGACATCGCGGCCGACCACCCCGGGCCGGCGCAGCTCACGGACTTCTATCTCTGGATCGCCGTCGGCGGCATGCTCGGCGGCGTGGCGAACAGCATCGTCGCGCCGATCGCGTTCAAGTCGCTGGTGGAATATCCGGTCACGCTCGTGTGCCTCGCGCTCTTGCTCGCGAGTCCCGAGAGCGACACCCGAGTCTCACTGGCGGCGCGCGCGCGGCGACTCCTCACGCGCCCGGCCGTGATCGCGATGGCGACCGCGATGGGCGTCGCGGCGATCGCGATCCTGACGGCGCGCGCCGAGCATCGGCCGATCGCGGCGGGCACGGGACTTCTGCGCTGGCAGTTCATGCCGGTTCCCGTGCTCGCGTTCGGCGTGCTGTTGGTCGGCCAGCCCGGGGTGTTCGCCGTCGCCGTGTCGCTCGCCGCCGCGTTTCTGGTCGGCGGGCTGCACTTCATCGACCCGATCATCGATCAGGGACGCAGCTTCTTCGGCGTCTCGCGCGTGACGGAAAGCGCGACGGAGCGGGTGCTGCTCCACGGCGTGACGGTGCACGGGTCGCAGCGGCGCGAGCCGGCGTTGCGCGACGTGCCGACCTCGTACTACTACCCGAACGGACCGCTCGGCTGGACGATCGCGCATCTTCCGCCGGGCGCGACGGTGGGCCTCGTCGGGCTCGGCGCGGGATCGCTCGCGCCGCTCGCGTCTCCCGAGCAGCGGCTCACGTACTTCGAGATCGATCCGCTCGTCGAGCGGATGGCGCGTCGCGACTTCACGTATCTCGCCGACGCGAAAGCGCACGTCGACGTTCAGATCGGCGACGGACGCCGGCTGCTCAACGGGGTTCCAGACAACCATTTCACGCTGCTCGTCATCGACGCGTTCACGAGCGACGCGATCCCGACGCATCTCCTCACCGAGGAGGCGCTGCGGCTGTACATGCGGAAGCTGCAGCCCGACGGGCTGCTGATCATGCACATCTCCAACCGCTACGCGGATCTCACGCGCGTGCTGCGCGGGTGGCGTGCCGTCACCGGCCAGCGCGTCGCGATCGATCAGTACGTGCCGTCGGCGCAGGAGCAAGCGATGGGCGTACGGCCGACGGTCGCGGTCGCGATGGCGCGGTCATCCGCGCCGCTGGCGTGGCTGGCGCAGACGAAGCAGTGGTTCTGGCTCGACGACGACGGGCCGGTCGTCCATTGGACGGACGATCACGTCAATCTGCTCGGGGTCATCGACAAGAACGCACTGCGGCCGTAGGAACATCTCGCGTTGCGGCGTCTCGCGTGTCGAGTCGTCGAGTGACTGATGGACCTCGACGGTTGGTCACGTCGCGCCGCTCAGATGAGCCGCCGAGTTCGAAGATGTACCGTCGTCGTCGCTCCGGCGCGCATGAACGTCAGTTCGACGTCGACGCCCTCGTGATAGAGACGCTGTCGAAGCTCGCGAAGCCTGGCCTCGTTCGGCGCAACGCCGTCGATCGCGATGACCGTATCGCCTGGGGCGAGTCCCGCCGCGGAAGCGGGCGAATTTCGCAGCACGTCGCTCACGACGATGCGCCCCGGGGAATCCGGCAGGATGAAGGTGACGCCGCTCATGTCCGCCTCGAACGGTTCATTCGTCGAGGCGTGCGGCTCGAGAATGATTCGCCTTCGCCGGTAGTCGAGAACGACGGTGAACCGGCGCAACACGTCGCCGCCGATGTTTCCGATCCAATTCCCGTTGCCCGACATCACACCCGCGGAATCGCCATACAGTGAGGTGACGACGTCGCGGAGCTCGAGTCCGCCGAGCTCGAGCGCGGCGACGCGTCCGACATCGGTGACGACCGTGCCCCCGACGCCGCCGCCCGCGACGCGATGCACCGTCGGCGTGATGCGCGCGCGCAGGTGATTCTCGTCGACGAACGGCCGCGTCAGCGCGAGCGCGCTCGCCGCGCCGACGTCGACGACGAAGCGGCCGCTCATGGTATCGCCGTTCGCCAGACGGAGGCTGGTCTCCACGACCGGATGATTCGCGGCGAACGTGATCGGGAGACTGGTGCCCGAACCCGAGTAGTCGAACCGCGCCGCGTCGAACAAGCGGAGCTCCTGATGCACGTAGTCGATCGCGACGACGTATCGATCGATGAAGTTGTAGCCGAGGATGCCGTCGATCACGTGTCCTTCGCGCGGTGGCAATCCGCTCAAGTCGAGCGCCCCGCCGACCGGCACCGAGAGCCGCGTGCCCTCGAGCGTGATCGCGCCGTTGATCACGCCGGCGCCATCGATCGTCCCCGCGCCGGCGCCGCCTCCCGTGAAATGCCTGCCGAGCTGAACGCCCGTGGCGCGCGCGACGCCCATGTCGAAGAAGCTCTGTCCCGCGCCTGTGTCGAGCAGGAACTGCAGCTCGCGGTCGCCGAAGCAGACCTTCACGTAGACGTGATTGCTCGCGACTTCGATTGGAACGTGGATCGGGTACGAGACGGCTGGCGCCGGTGCCGTGCATGCGGGCGTTTCTACGGCGAGTAGAGAGAGCAGAGCGAGCGCGATCATGCGATCCTAGGCGGCGAGCGGCGAGCGGCGAACAACACTCAATTGGACCATGGTGTCGCGCGAACGGTTGCCGCGAGTGTTCGTAGCATCGTACGCGGGTGGTCCACGCAAGTGTCCGGCCGGATTGCGCCTCAGCCTCGGATAGAGAAACGTCCCGCGTCGGGCGATACGGGGAACGCGCGACGTTGTCGTCCGGCGATACCGGGAACGCGAACGTTCTCGCTACCAAATCCTCGCGCGCAGACTGTCCGCCCGCACCATGCCATCGCCTTCTTTACAGCCCCACGCCGCGCGGAACTCTGGCATGTTCGACAATGGCCCGTCGACGCGCCATTTGCCGGGCGAATGTGGATTCGTCTTCAGATTCCGCAGCTCGGCTTCCGGACGCTGGAGGCCGCGCCAGATCTGCGCCCAGCCGAGGAAGAAGCGCTGCTCGGGCGTGAAGCCGTCGATCTTCGTGCGTGGCTTGTTGCCCAACGCTTTCTCCATCGCGAAGTACGCCACCGTGAGGCCGCCGAGATCGGCGATGTTCTCGCCCAGCGTGAGCCGTCCGTTGACGTGCGATTGGTCGTCGACGACGGTGTATTGATTGAACTGGTCGACGACGCGCTGGGCCGCGGTCTTGTATTTGGCGGCGTCGTCCGGCGTCCACCAGTCGCGGAGATTGCCGGCGCCGTCGAACTGTCGCCCCGAATCGTCGAAGCCGTGCGTCATCTCGTGCCCGATCACCGCGCCGATCGCGCCGTAGTTGATCGCGTCGTCGGCGTTGGCGTCGAAGAACGGCGGCTGGAGGATCCCCGCCGGGAATTGAATCTGATTGAGCGACGAGCTGTACGACGCGTTCACGGTCGGCGGCATCATGCTCCACTCGGTGCGGTCCGGCGCCTTCCCCAGACGCGCCCAGCTGCGCGCCGCGTTGAACTCGGCGAGCGCGCGCTGATTCTCATAGTACGAGCCGGACTTCACGGCGAGCGCCGTGTAGTCACGCCACTTGTCGGGGTACGCGACCTTCCGCAGGAATGCATCGAGCTTGGCGACGGCCTGCGCCTTCGTGGGCTCGCTCATCCAGTCGAGCCCCTTGATCCGATCGCGCAGCGCCGAGACGAGGTTGTCGACCATCTTCGCGGCGCGCGCCTTTGCCTCGGGCGAGAAGTTGCGCTTCACCCAGTCCTGACCGACCGCTTCGCCGAGGGCGGTGTTCGTCGATTGCGCGCACTGTTTCACGCGCGGCTCCTGCTGCTTGACGCCGGTCGAGATCTGCTGCCAGCGGAACGCTTCTTTGCGGAACGCGGTGCTGAGCGAGCCCATCGCGCCCGACGTGACGTGCCATCGCAGATAGGCCTTCCAATCATCGACGCGGCTGTTGGCGATCACCGTGTCCAGCGCCGTGAAGAACGCGGGCGCGCGCACGTTGACGTCGGCCGTGCCCTTCGCGCCTTGCTGTTGCAGGTAGCGGGTCCAGTTGACGTGCGGCGTCATCCGTCCGAAGTCGGCGAGCGTCATCCTGTGGTACGTCGCCACCGGGTCGCGCATGTCGGCCGCCGGAATCGTGATCTTCGCGATTCTCGTCTCGAGCGCGAGCACCGTGTTCGCGTCTGCCGCCGCTTGTGTGGCGCTCTCCCCGATGAGCTCGAGCGAGCGCTGCACGTGCTCGAGATAGTCGGCTCGCGTCTTCTCCGAGCGAGCGTCGGTGCCGAGGTACTCTTCGCGGGTGAGCGCGAGCCCCCCCTGGTTCGCGGACAGAATGACGATGCGGCTGTTCTTGGGATCGGTCGACGGGTTCATGCTGAACGGCGCGAGCCCACCACCGCCGCCGCGTCCGCCGCCGCCGCCCGCGGCGCGGCGGCCGAAGGTGCGCACGACGTCGTCGGTGGTCTTCGCGGCCGCGATCGCGTCGAGCGCGGGTTTGAGCGGTTTGACACCCGCCGTCTCCATCGCCGCCGTGTCCATGCACGCGAGGTAGAACGTGCCGATCTTCCAATCGTTGCTGCCCGCTTTGGCTTCGCCGTCGCGCACCAGATTGGCGTCGTCGACGACGATCGTCTGAACGACCGCGATGTTCCTGTCGCCGAGCATGCCGAAGCTGCCCAGCCCGGTCTTGTCCGGCGGAATCGTGTTGCGCTTCAGCCAGGTGCCATTCGCGAACTCATAAAAGTCTTTGCACGGCGCGCAGGTCGTGTCGAGGTTCGCCCGGTCGAACGGCTTGTCGGGACGCTGGGCGGCGGCGGTGGCGGCCATGGCGAGGACGGCGGCGACGCCGGACACGCGAGCGAGAGAGATGGACATGTCCAATCCAGTTCGATGAGGTCTATCGAGTACAACGAGTGAAAGATGGCAACCGCTGCGCTACGCCGCATCCAGCTCGATGCCCTTCGTCTCGCGTATGAGCCCGAGGCACGCCAGTGCCGGTCCCGCCATGGCCACGGCGTAGAGCGAGACCGGCATCGTCGACCCGTACGCCGTGAGCAGCGCGACGCCGATGAGCGGGGCAATGGCGCCCGAAGCGACCGTCGCGAGCTGATAGCCAAGCGAGAAGCCGGTGTAGCGGGCCGCCGTGGGAAAAAGCTCGACGAACAGGGCCGACATGCCGCCGATCATCATCCCCTGGCAGACGCCGGCGACGCCCGCGGCCACGATCATCGGCGTGGGACCCGCCGCCGCCATGGGAAACAGCGCAAAGGTCCAGACCGCCGCGCCGATGAAACCGATGGCCGTCACGGGGCGCCGCCCGATCCGGTCGGCGAGCGCGCCTGCCGCGAAGACGGCCACGATGCTCGTCGCCGACGTCACGGCGGTCGCGGTCAGCGCGAGCGAACGCGGTTGGCGCAGCACCCGCGTGACATACACGACGAGGAACGTGGTGAAGACATAAAAGAAGGCATTCTCACCGGCTTTCACGAGAAAGACCGTCACCACTTCTTTCCAGTGCGCCGCGAGCGTCGGGACGATCTTCGCGCGAGCGCTGCCGCCGCGTCGCTTGGCGTAGGCGACATACAGTGGCGACTCCTCGACGCGTGTGCGCATCCAGACGCCCACGCCGATCATCAGGCCCGATGCGACGAACGCCAATCGCCAACCCCACGCGGCGAAGGCCACATCGCCGATGAGCCACCCAATCAGCGAGAGCGCCCCAGCGGCAAGCAGATTGCCGGCCGGACCGCCGATCATCGGCCACGCCGTCCACGAGGCGCGTCGGTCGGCGGGCATCGTCTCCGCGACGAGCAACAGTGCGCCGCCGACTTCTCCGCCCACCGCGAGACCCTGCACGAGTCGCAGAAGCACCAGCAACGTCGGCGCCGCGACCCCGATCGTTGCATAGCCGGGCACGAGTCCGACGCCGATCGTAGCGACGCCCATCAGCATCAAGCTCCACACGAGCGCGCGCTTCCGACCGAAGCGGTCGCCGAGCACGCCGAAGACGATGCCACCGAGCGGCCGCGTCACGAATCCGACGGCGTACGTCGAGAGCGCGAGGAGCACACCGATGCGCGGGTCGGCCCGAGGAAAGAAGGCGCGGTCGAACACGAGCGCGGCCGCGGACGCGAACACGAAGAAGTCGTACCACTCGATGATCGAGCCCATCGAGCTCGAGACGAGCAGCGTCCGAGCGCCTCGCGCGGATGGTCTCTCGGTTGCCGCTGTTGTCGGAGTGACGACCGCCGAGGCGATCGGTTCATGCGGTTCGACGTGGCCCACCGGCATTGCCCAAACATACGGCGCGAATCGCCTTGGCACACGTCGCCAGGTATGCGCGAGGCAGTAGGCCGCGGACGGTCGCGGACACAGACCGACCGGCACGGAACAGCTTTTTGTGGTTCTTCGGGAATTTTCGGGAATCGGCCATCGTCGTTCCAGCGACGTCGCGGCCATTTGGAGGTGATGCGCCCGATTCGCCCGATCCGAGGGGACCTTTGTCTTAGTGGCCGATCGCCGAGTAACCTGCGGGCCATACTCAATTCACAGCCGCTCCATTCACGAAGTTCCCGAAGAACCATTTTTTGTGGCTCTCGCAGTTCCGTGTCAGCCCGTCAGTGTCCGAGACGGTCCGCGGGCGAGAGCCCCAGCGCGACCCAACACGAGCTACGGAAAAAGCAGTTGACAAAGCCAGCCCGCGGCCATAGTCTACTGAAAGATCAGTAGACACTGAGGATTCCACGTGAGTGACATTTACTTCCCGCCGCGCGAGCTCGCCGTCATGAGCGTGCTCTGGCGAACCGGCTCGGCCTCCGTGACCGAGGTGCGCGACGCCCTCGAGGAGGACCTCGCGTACACGTCCGTGTTGTCGGCGCTCCAGACGCTCGAAGAGAAGGGCTACGTGCGTCACGAGGCCGAAGGACGCGCGTATCGATACTATCCCACGATCGAAGCCGAGCACGCGGGCGGCAGCGCGCTCGCGCGGGTGCGCGACGCGATCTTCCACGGCTCGGCCGAGCGGATGTTCGCCCAGATGGTGGCGGACAAGAAGCTCAGCCGCAAAGAGCTCGAGCGCATGCGGCAGCTCCTCGCCAAGCGATTGGGAGAAAAGCCATGATCGCGTGGCTGATCTATTCCGTGCTCGTGTCGCTGCTGGTCGCCGCGGCAGCCATGGCGGTCGACGGCGTGATGCGACTCGCGCGACGTCCAACGCGCTGGGTGTGGCTTGGGGCGATGATCGTCGCGAGTGCGCTGGTGGCGTTCGCTCCGTACCGACGACCCGAGATCTCGACGTCGCCGGTGGTCATTGCGACCGTCACGCCAACCTCCATCGCGCCGGCTCCGCCCGCGTGGTCAGAGCAGATCGCTGCGGCGTTGACCACGGCAAAGCGCGTGTTCGATGCGCCGCTCGTCGGCGGGATCGCGTGGATTCAGCACCGAATCCCGGCATCGACAGCGGCGTTCATGCTCGGAGCATGGTTCGTCGCAAGCGCGCTGCTGGCGCTCGTGTTCGGCCTCGTGCAAGTGCGATTCGGACGCGCGCGCCGACGGTGGCCGCTCACCGAGCTTCACGGATCTCGGGTTCGTGTTTCGCCGAACGCCGGCCCGGTGGTCGTCGGTCTGACGCGGCCGGAGATCGTGGTACCGCGCTGGATGCTGGAGCGAACGTCGGCCGAGCAGCGCGTCGTGATCGCGCATGAAGCGGAGCACGTTCGCGCCCGCGACCCATGGCTGCTCGCCGCCGGGTGGGCCGCGCTCGTGACGATGCCGTGGAATCCGGCGCTGTGGCTCATGCTGTCCCGCCTTCGTCTCGCGGTGGAGCTCGACTGTGACGCGCGCGTGCTGCGCGGCGGCGTCGCGCCCAAAGCCTATGGCGATCTGCTCATCGACCTTGCCGAGCGTGCCGCGCCACTTCGGTTGGCGACGACCGCGTTGGCGGACGATTCGTCTCACCTTGCTCAAAGGATTCTTGCCATGAAGCCCCCAACACGGCGTTTTGCCCTCGCCCGCGCGGTTGCTGTCGCCGGGGTGGGAGTCGCGTCGCTCGTCGCCGCGTGCACGACCGCGCTGCCGACGGATGCCGACATCAGGAAGTTGGACGCGAGCTCGGCTGAAGGCGCGGCTCGCCAGATGTCGCTCGTTGCTCCGAAGGACACGATCGTCTACATGGTCGACGGCGTGACGACACCCGCGGAGAACGCGAAGGCGATCGCGCCCGAGCGCATCGAGTCGATGCGCGTCAGCAAAGAGCCCAATGGCGTTGCGAGAATCGATATCATCAGGAAGGTCCCGGACGGACGGCCCTCGCGAGTCGCGATCGCGCGGAAGCATGATTCCACGGAGGTGACTGGGCCCGGGCTGATCATGAGAGGCAAAAGAAATGGGGCGTCGCCGATCTTTGTCATCGACGGAAAGCGCGTCGATGAGGCGACCTTCTCGAAGCTCGACCGGTCGCGCATCGAGAACGTCGAAATCATCAAGGGGCCCTCCGCGGCGGCCACCTACGGCGCCGATGCGGCGGCCGGCGCGATCATCGTGAAGACTCACGCGGCACCCGCCAAGGCGGGGTGATTGACAGCACGTACGGCGGGCTCGACCCGCTCACTGCGCTGCGTTGGCACCAAACTCTCGTGGCTGGCAGGCAGGATTACCTTGCCTACCAGCCATGTTCGTTTCGGACTTCGCCATCAAGCGACCGATCGTCACGGTCGTCACGATGATCGCGCTCGTCGTCTTCGGCCTCGCGTCGCTCGCGAGGCTGGATACGGACGAGTTCCCCGATCTCGATCAACCCATCGTCTTCATCGGCGTGCCATACCCCGGCGCGGCGCCGGACGTGGTCGAACGCGAAGTGGTGACGCGGCTCGAGGACAAGCTCTCGGGCATCAGCGGTCTCGATAAGCTCAACTCGTCGGCGACGGACGGGTTCGCCCAGATCGTTCTCCAGTTCGTCTTCTCGAAAGACGTCAATCAGGCGACGCAGGACGTTCGCGACGCGATCTCGGCCGTGCGATCGCAGCTGCCGGCGGAGATCATCGAGCCCGTTGTTCAACGCTTCGATCCGAACTCGCTGCCGATCGTCTCGATCGCGCTGACGTCGACGACGCTGACCACGCCGCAGCTCACGCAGCTCGCGGATCAGACGATCGGCGGCGACCTGCGCGGCATCGCGGGCGTCGCGCAGGTGAACATCATCGGCGGCGACAGCGCGCAGCTCAACGTCGACGTCCGCCCGCACGATCTCGCGGCGATGGGGATGGGCATCGATCAGATCGTCACGGCGCTGCGCGCACAGAATCTGGCGGCCCCGGTCGGCAGCATCACCACGCCGATGGAACAACGCTCGATTCGCCTCGAAGGGCGGTTCGATCGCCCGGAAGACTTCTCCGCGATGGTGATCGCCCAGCGGAATGGCGCGCTCGTCACGCTTGGCCAGGTGGCCGACGTGACCGCCGGCGCGGCGGAGCCGACGTCGGCGGCCCGGTTCAACGGCACGCAGGCGATCGGGCTCGACATCGTGAAATCGCGCGAGTACGCGACGACGGCGGTGAGCGACGCGGTGAAGCAGCGCATCGCCGCACTGAAGCCGACGCTGCCGCCCGGCACGACGCTCGAGATGGTGCGCGACGCCGGCGTCCGCGTGCGCAATTCCGTGCGAAACGTCGAGGAGACGCTGGTCGAAGGTGCGCTGCTCACGGTGCTCGTCGTCTTCCTGTTTCTCAACTCGTGGCGGTCGACCGTGATCACCGGCCTCGCGCTGCCGGTGTCGGTGCTCACGTCGTTCGTGCCACTGTTGCTGTTCGGCTTCACGCTGAACGTGATGTCGCTCATGGGGCTGTCGCTCGCGATCGGCATTCTCATCGACGACGCCATCGTGGTGCGCGAGAACATCGTGCGGCACGTCGAGATGGGTGCCGACCACGTGCGCGCGTCGCACGACGGCACGGACGAGATCGGGCTCGCCGTCACCGCGACGACGTTCTCGATCGTCGCGGTGTTCGTCCCCGTGGGCTTCATGCCCGGCATCGCCGGACAGTTCTTCAAGCCGTTCGCGCTCACGATCGCGTCGGCTGTGCTCGTCTCGCTGTTCGTGTCGTTCTCGCTCGATCCGATGCTGTCGGCCTATTGGCCCGATCCCCAGCTCGAGGCGCACGACCGTCGGAATCCGATCGCTCGCACGCTCGAACGGTTCAACCGTTGGTTCGACCGGCAGGCGACGCGCTATGAGCGTGTGATCGCGTGGGCGCTCGACCATCGCCTGGCGATGATCGCCATCGCCATCGTGTCGTTCGTGGCGGCGATCGTGTTGCAGGGCATATTCGGCGGATTCGGGTTTGCGCCGTTGAGCGACAACAGTGAGCTCAACATTGCGATCGAAACGCCGCCGGGGTCGAGCCTCGAGTACACGACGCTCAAGGCCGAAGAGGCGGCGATGATCGCGCGGCGGCACCCCGAGGTCGACTACGTCTATACGACTGCGGGGAGCAGCACCGGCCAGGGGTTGGCGAACAGCGCGACGGTGTACGTCCGCCTCATTCCGAAGCACAAGCGCAACATCAGCCAGGACGAGTTCGGCCAAGTCTTGCGCACCGAGCTCGCGCACATCGGCGGCGCGACGGCGTACACGTTCGCGGCCGGCGGGTTCGCGGGAAACCAGAAGCAGCTGCAGCTTCAACTGCAGGGCCCCGACGCCAACGTGCTCGCGCAGCTCGCGGAGCCGATCGCCGATTCGGTGCGCGCGGCGCCCGGCGCGGTGGACGTCGGCCTCTCGACGAAGGGTCAGCGACCTGAGCTGAACGTGCAACCGAAGCGAGCGCTCGCGGGCGCCATCGGTGTGAGCCTCGGCCAACTCGCCTCGGCCCTGCGCTATGCGTTCGCCGGCGTCGACGCCGGCACGTGGGTCGATCCGAGCGGACTCTCGCGCTACGTGCACGTGCGCTTCGCGCCGTCGGCGCGCGCCACGGCGGCCGATCTGGCGCAGCTCCCGATTCCCGTCGCGCCGATGAGCAACGCGGTCGGTCCGGTATCGTTCGTTCCGCTTTCACAGGTGGCGACGATCTCGCAGAGCACCGGTCCGGCGCAGATCGATCACTTCCAGCGGCAGCGGGTGGTGACGATCGGCGCGAACGTGATCGGCGCGTCGGTCGGCAACGTCGCGCGCGACGTCATGCGCCGAGTGGACGCCGTGCGGCTGCCGCCCGGGTATCACATCACACAGGGCGGGCAGGTCGCGAATCAGAACGAAGTGTTCATGAACATGATCATGGCGCTCGGCGTCGCCGTCATGCTGATGTACCTGATCCTCGTCATCCAGTTCGGCTCGTTCCTCGATCCGCTCGCCATTCTGGTGTCGTTGCCGCTGTCGCTGATCGGCGTCGTGATCGCGCTGCTCGTGACGCGCGACACGCTCAACATCATGAGCCTGATCGGCGTCATGATGTTGATGGGCATCGTCGCCAAGAACGCCATTCTGCTGATCGACTTCGCGAAGTGGTCGCGCGAGGACAACGGCACGCCGCGCCGCGAAGCGTTGATCTCGGCCGGCCGCACGCGACTGCGTCCGATTCTCATGACGACGCTGGCGCTGGTGGCGGGAATGATTCCGGTCGCGCTCGGATACGGTGAGGGCGCGGATTTCCGCGCGCCGCTGGGCCGCGCGGTGATCGGCGGCGTGATCGCGTCCACGGTGTTGACGCTGCTCGTCATTCCAACGGTGTACGAGATCTTCGACGACTGGCGAGTGTGGCTGATGTCGAAGTTCCGTCCCGCCACCGGCACGGCGCCCGTTTCCGCGCCGACGGAGAGCTTTGCGGACGATTAAACCGAGCAAGCCATGAACGCACAAGCGAATGAGTGGGTCATGCTGGCCGTGGACGACGGCACCGAAGCGCGCGCGTTCGTCGCGCGGCCGTCAGGAGCAGGACCACATCCCGGCATGATCCTCGTCATGGAAGCGGTTGGAGTGAACGCACAGCTCCGCGGCGTCGCTCAGCGCTATGCCGAGGAAGGGTATGTGGTGATCGCGCCGGACATGTTCCATCGCGTCGAACCGGGGTTCGAGTCGATCGCGATGGATTGGGATCAGTTGAAGCCGCTCGTGACGTCGTTGACCACGGAAGGGTTCGTCTCGGACACGAAGGCGGCGTTTGGTTGGCTGACGTCGCAGTCAAACGTCGACGGATCGAAGATCGCCGCGCTCGGCTTTTGTCTGGGAGGGCGCGCGGCGTTCGTGGCGAACAGCGAGCTGCCGCTCGCGGCGTCGGTCTCGTATTACGGAGGCGGGATCGCGCAGAGCCTTCTCGACCGCGCGCCGAAGCTCCACGGCCCGCAGCTCTTCTTCTGGGGCGGCAAGGACGCGAACATCACGCCCGAGCACACGCGCGCGATCACCGACGCGCTCCGCGCCGCGGGAAAGACGTTCGTGAATGTCGAGTTCTCCGACGCGAATCACGGCTTCTTCAATGAGACGATCGCCCGAGCGGTACCATCCATCCGCCGCGAGAGAGTCCTGGGCGATCGCGGTGAGGTTCCTCGAGGACGCGCTGGGATTGAGAGAAGCGGGTCTCGCGGCTTCCCACCACCCGTAGACTAAGAAGAAGGAGTCATCTCGAGTCGCATCAGCATCAACGACTCGGATACGGGCACTAACGGAAGAATCAACGGGCACTAACTGGACTGCGGGGCGAGAGAAAGAAGAAAAACACAAGAAACCGTCGTCCGGTCATTGCCCGTGCAGTTGGGCCGTTTGTGCCCGTATCAAAGCAGTTTCAAGAAGCACGAGGTTGTAGATCCCCCGCCTGAGGCTCGGGATGACAGAAAGGTGGAGGGAAGCATGTTAGCATTTGTTCATGATACGGATGCCGGCGTAGTTGCGCCGGACGAGCTTGGTTCCGCGCCGCGTGTGGCGAGCGGGCCAGACGACGGCGCGTTGCTCGACGCATACTCGCGCGCGATCACGAGTGCAGTGGATCGCGTATCGCCAACCGTCGTGCATCTCGAGATTCTCGGCCGGCCGGGTGCGCGCCGCGGCCGCGGCGAAGTGCAGGGCTCTGGATCGGGCTTCTTCGTCACGCCAGATGGCTTTCTGCTGACGAACAGCCACGTCGTCGCGGGCGCGAACGCCGTGCGCGCGACGATGAGCGACGGCGCGGCGCACACGGCGCACATCGTCGGCTCGGATCCCGACACGGATCTCGCGGTGCTCAAGGTCGACCACGCCGTGCCCGGGTTCGCGGTGCTTGGCGATTCGTCGGCGCTACGGCCAGGGCAGTTGGTGGTCGCGATCGGCAACCCCCTCGGCTTCGAGGCGACGGTGACCGCCGGCGTCGTAAGCGCGCTCGGGCGATCGATGCGCTCGCAGAACGGCCGTCTGATCGACGGCGTGATTCAGACGGACGCGGCGCTCAATCCGGGCAACTCGGGCGGGCCGCTCGTGACGTCGCGTGGCGACGTGATCGGCGTCAACACGGCGGTGATCGCGGGCGCGCAGGGCATCTGCTTCGCGATCCCGTCGCGCACCGCCGAGTTCGTCGCGTCACGGTTGATGCGCGATGGGCGGGTGCGACGCGCATTCCTCGGAATTGCCGGACAGACGATTCGCCTCACGCGACGACAGGCCGATCGCTATCACCTGTCGGCGCCGGGCGCGGTGCTCCTCACGAGCGTCGAGCGCGGCAGTCCGGCAGAGGTCGCCGGTCTCGCGGCGCGCGATCTGCTCGTCAGCGTCGGCGGCGCGCCTGTCACGAGCGTCGACGACCTGCACCGCGTGCTTGCCGAGGAGGCGATCGACGTGCCGGTCGAGCTGGTGTTCTTCCGTAGCGGCATGCGCCAAACTCGGAGAGTCACGCCGCTCGAACGTCGCTGACGCCAGGAGCAACACGATGACGTACACCCGACCGACCGACGACGAGCTTCGCGCGATACTGGCGCGGGCGAAAACGATTGCGATGGTCGGCGCGTCGTCGAACCGCGAACGGCCGTCGTTCGGGGTCATGAAGATTCTGCTGGGCGCCGGGTTTCGCGTGATTCCGGTGACGCCGAAGGAAGCGAAGGTCCTCGGACGAACGGCGTATGCAACGCTCGCCGATATTCCGGAGCCCGTGGACATCGTGGACGTCTTTCGACGACCCGAGGATACGCCGCAGATCGCCGACGAAGCGGCGCGCATCGGGGCGAAGACGCTGTGGCTGCAGCTCGGGATCTCGAGCGACGAAGCGGCGGCGCGCGCCGCGGCGGCCGGGATGACGGTCGTGATGGACACGTGCATCGGGCAGACGGTGCACCGTCTGGGGATCAGAGCGAGCGCTCCCGATGAGGTAACGGAGGCGTCACAGGAGAGCTTTCCGGCGAGCGATCCGCCGGCGTGGACCCCGCTGCATGCCGGGGCCCCGCCACCTCCGCCGAAAGAGCCACGCTAACGGACAGCAGATCCTTCCCTCCGCTCGCTGCACTCGCATCAGGGCAGGCGGCTTCGCTCAGGATGACAAAGAGGTTATTCTCATAACTAGTCACCCACCCCGGACCTGATCTTCACCGGGAGTCACATGCGTCTCAAGGACAAGGTTGCGCTCATCACCGGCGCGTCGAGCGGCATCGGCGCCGGCGTCGCCGCGCGGTTTGCCGCGGAAGGCGCGCGCGTCGCGGTGAATTATCGCCCGGGAAGCCCCAGGGACTGCGACGCCGCAAGCAGGCGGTCGCGGGGTTTCGGCACCAAGTCGATCGCCGTCGAGGCCGACGTCTCGAAGCGCGATCAGGTCGAAGCGATGGTCGCTCGCGTCGTCGGCGAGCTCGGCCGCATCGACATTTGCCTCAACAACGCCGGGATCGAGATCAAGCGCGACTTCCTCGAGACCACCGACGACGAATGGAATCGCGTGCTCGGCGTGAACATGTACGGCTCGTTCGTGACGAGCCAGGCCGCGGCGCGCGCGATGGTGAAGCAGGGCGGCGGCGGACGGCTGATCTTCATGTCGTCGGTGCACGAGGACATTCCGTTTCCGGGCTACACGTCGTACTGCGCGAGCAAGGGCGCGATCCGGATGATGATGCGCAACCTCGCGATGGAGCTCGCGCCGCACGCGATCACGGTCAACAACATCGCGCCCGGCGCGATCGCGACGCCGATCAATCAATCGGTGCTCGACGATCCCGTCGCCTACAAGAACGCGGTGAGCGAGATTCCGCTCGGCCGCTTCGGCAAGCCCGCGGACGTCGCGGCGGTCGCGGTCTTTCTGGCGAGCGACGAAGCCGCGTACGTCACCGGCAGCACGTACTACGTGGATGGCGGGCTCACGCAGCAAGTGACGATGTACTAGATGAGCGAGCAGGCGCGGTTGGACGACGCCCGCACGGGCCGAGCGGCCTGGCGGCTGTGGGGACCGTATCTCGCCGAGCGCGCGTGGGGCAGCGTGCGCGAGGACTACAGCGCCGACGGCGACGCGTGGCGCTATTTCCCGCACGAGCATGCGCGCAGCCGCGCGTATCGTTGGAACGAGGACGGGCTGCTCGGCATCTCCGACGACCAGCAGCGCCTCTGCTTCGCGCTCGCGCTGTGGAACGGCGCCGACGCCATGCTCAAGGAGCGGCCCTTCGGGCTCAACGGGCACGAGGGCAATCACGGCGAGGACGCGAAGGACTACTGGTTCTACACCGACAACGTGCCGTCGCACGCGTACATGCGCGCGCGTGTACAAGTATCCGCAGCGCGCCTTTCCCTACGAGCGGCTCGTCGACGAAAATGCGCGGCGCGGCAAGGACGATCCCGAGTTCGAGCTGCTTCGACACGGGCGATCTTCGCCGAGAATCGGTACTTCGACGTCGCGGTCGAGTACGCGAAGGGATCGCCGACGGACCTGCTGATTCGCATCACGGTCGCGAACCGCGGACCGGAGGACGCGACGATCGACGTGCTGCCGACGCTCTGGTTTCGCAACACTTGGAGCTGGGGCAATCGCGGGTACCGGCCGTCGCTCACCGCGCTACGAGGCGCGCGACGGCGTCGTCGCAGATTCTCGCCGAGCACGAGACGCTCGGGCCGGTATCACCTGACGTGCGACGGCGATCCCGAGCTGCTGTTCACGGAAAACGAGACGAACGATCGACTGCTGTTCGCGTCGCCGAACGCGTCGCCGTACGTGAAGGACGCGTTTCACGACTACGTGATTCAAGCGCGTGCCGACGCCGTGAATCCAGCGCGTCAGGGGACGAAAGCCGGCGGCGCGCTATCGGTTGACGATCCCGTCGGGCGGCGAGCACGTGATTCGCCTGCGGTTGTCGGCCGTGATCTACGGTCGCGCGGCACTCGCGCCGGCGTACGAGCGGGTGTTCGCGCGGCGCATCGCCGAGGCGGACGCGTTCTACGCGCCGCTGGCGGCCGAGGAGACGTCGGACGACGAGCGGCTCGTGCAGCGCCAGGCGTTCGCCGGTCTGCTGTGGAGCAAGCAGTTCTACAACTACGACGTGCACCGCTGGCTGGTCGGCGACCCGGCGCCGCCGACGCCGCCCGGCGAGCGCTGGAGCGGCCGCAATCACTCGTGGCAGCATCTGAACAACCACGACGTGATCTCGATGCCGGACACGTGGGAGTATCCGTGGTACGCCGCGTGGGATCTCGCGTTTCACACCATTCCGTTCGCGCTGATCGATCCCGAGTTCGCGAAGGACCAGTTGCTGTTGCTCCTGCGCGAGTGGTACATGCACCCGAACGGCCAACTCCCGGCGTACGAGTGGGCGTTCGGCGACGTCAACCCGCCGGTGCACGCGTGGGCGGCGATGCGCGTCTATCAGATCGATCGGCGTATGCGCGGCAAGGGCGACACGCGATTCCTCGAGCGCGTGTTTCACAAGCTGCTCATCAACTTCACCTGGTGGGTGAACCGCAAGGATGCCGACGGACGCAACGTCTTTCAGGGCGGCTTTCTCGGCCTCGACAACATCGGCGTCTTCAACCGGAGCGAGCAGCTGCCCGGCGGAGCGCGGCTCGACCAGAGCGACGGCACGAGCTGGATGGCGATGTTCTGCCTGAACATGCTGGCGATCGCGCTGGAGCTGGCGCGGCACGACGACGCGTACGAGGACGTCGCGACGAAGTTTCTCGAGCACTTCTTCCACATCGCGCACGCGATGAACGACCGCGCGGCGGCGATCGGCGAAGACGACGCGGATCTGTGGGACAACGACGACGAGTTCTACTACGACTTGCTGCGTCTGCCGAACGGCGACAAGACGTACATGCGCGTGCGGTCCATGGTGGGACTGATCCCGCTGCTGGCCGTGGAGACGATCGACGCCGATCTGCTGGAGAAGCTGCCAGGCTTCCGAACGCGGCTCGAATGGTTTCTGCGCAACCGGGCGGATCTCGTCGGCGACGCGGCGTCCGTCACGCGGACGGGCGAGTCGGACCGGCGCTTGTTCGCGATCGTGAGCGCGCCGCGGCTCCGCGCGATCCTGCGACGGATGCTCGACGAATCGGAATTCCTGTCGCCCTACGGGCTGCGCTCCGTGTCCCGATGGCACGCCGAGCATCCGTTCTCGTGCCGCGTGAACGGCGCGGAGCTTGGCGCGGTGGACTACGAGCCGGCGGAGTCGCGGAGCGCGCTGTTCGGCGGCAACTCGAACTGGCGCGGCCCGGTATGGATGCCGCTCAACTATCTGATCATCGAGGCGCTGCAGAAGTTCGATTGGTACTACGGCCCGACGTTTCTGGTCGAGCATCCAGTAGGCTCGGGGAAGAAGCTCACGCTGTGGGAGGTGTCGGTCGAGCTCTCGAGGCGATTGATCAGGATTTTCATACGACACGACGGGCGGCGGGCCGTCTTCGGCGGGTCGGAGACGTTTCAGACGGATGAGCATTGGCGCGACCTGGTTCCGTTCCACGAGTACTTTCACGGGGACAACGGAGCGGGGCTCGGGGCGTCGCATCAGACTGGGTGGACGGCCCTCGTCGCGAAGCTCATCCAACAAAGCGGGGTACCCGCGGTCGAATGAGCGGTCGGTCCCTCGCCGGATCATCGCGACGCGCCATCGGATCAGGATCGAGCCATCCGGATGCGAGTTGACAAACCTCAGCAGTGATTCCTGCAGTCGGCAGATAACGGTTCGTGACGCGGAACGGACCGACGATTCCACAGCCTGGGTACAGTGAGCCTACCTCGAGATCATGTGGCGCTGCGCGTCGTAACTCGAGTGACCGCCCGACAGAGACAAGCCGACACAAGAGGCTTGTCTCCGCTCGTCTCACGACACCCAGGGTTTCAGGACACAGGAACCCTCAGTAAACGACCGGACTAAGATTCGGAGATCCCGGCACTCCATAGTAGAAATCTTCCAAGACGGAATACATCGGGCTGGACCAGGAAAAGTTGAAATGCCCATTGGTAGTATTGTTGCCCCAATGCAGGCCGAGTGCCCCACCCGTGGTGCCTGTATATAGCGCTATGACTGGTGCGCCACTATCGCCATTTTGTGAGAAGTATGATGACTTCGTCTGGCAGAGCAGCTCCTTGTTGCCCCAACCGGTGATGTTAAAAACGTTGACGCAACTTGAGATAATGGTGCCGCGCCGCCGACCACTCGTGGCGCCGATCATATGAACGATTTCGCCGTCGTACGGCGTGGGCGTGTCGACCATTGTAACGTACGAAGAGAACGTGAGCGTCGCTGTATCCGCTGGATACGCAACGGATCCATCGCGCGACGTAACCGAATCAGCATAGAACTGAAACAGCGAGCCATCGGTGTATCGGCAGACGTGTCCGCTGTCACATGGTGGGACAATGAAGCCCGCCGGATCGCCAATCTCCGACGCGTAGAAGGAGCCGCCCTGAAAAGCTTGGGAATAGTCTGTTGACCACTGCGACGATGTGCAGTGAGACGCCGTGGTGAAGTACCTAGCGGTCGCTATCGTGTCGCTGAACGTGCCCATGTACTTCACGAGATTGAACCCCTGCGTACACGGAACCCCGTTATACGACCCGAGAAACATCGCCGCCCCGCCAGGAACAGGGCGCAGGGGATCGGTGAGCGAGGAATTCGGTGTCGTAACGCCCACCACCTCGACGACGACAAAATCGCTGGCGAACCCATTCGCAGCGAACAGCTCGCGAGCCCGGCTGGCGGCGGCGCTATCCGACACTCCCACAGCGATCCGATTCTGACTTTCGTCGATGTCGGTCGACACTAGTCCGTCGACCTTGATGAACAAGTTGCGGAGTGGCCCGCGGTACACGGAAAGGAGCTGTCGATAGTCGTGGGCTGCAGGCAAGACGACGGCGTCATCCACTTCCGCCGCGGGCTGAGGCCTACCCGGGTGATGTCGTCTTAGCATGTCAAGGACACGGCTTCGATCAAGGGCGTTCAGCGATCCCTTCGTCGTATAAATCGTCAGTCGCCCCTGTTCATCGTAGAACATTCCAGCGAATCCCGGCACTCGATCCGCGAGGTCGCCAAAATCATCATCGATGGTCCTCACAGCCGACGCAGCGGAAATGGACCGGGACGCTTCGTTCGGGCGCACCGATACGCGAGACGGTGCAGGCGGCAGGTCCTGGCACGCCGCAATGCAAAGGAGTGAGGCCAACCCGATTCGCCGAAGGCCAGTCTGGCTTGGAAGAGGACGCGCGACCATATGAGACTCCTGATGCCAATCTTGGTTGATCGGGCGCAGCGTCGCGACCAGCACTAGAGGTAACCCATGGTATCCTCATACGACAGAATCAGCAACAGTATTTCATATTTCTGATGTAGAAGCTGAGTGTGATGATGTGAGGTGCGACACAAAGCCCGACCCTGTTGAGCTTGCTGGGCCCGCTTCACTGGCCTGCCAACGGACGCGCGCGAACGCTATCCCTTTGCAGGCGATCGGCATATGTTCCCCGTACCACGATGCAGAGACGTTTCATGAAGCCGGTTTCCTTCGCGATCGTGTCGTTGGCCATGGCGTGCAGTAAAACGCCAACGCAGAGTGTGAACTGCGCCCCGTTGCCGTCGGCGCGATTCGCCATGACGATCCGCCTTCAGGATTCTCTGACGAAAGCGACAGCCCCGTTCAACAACGTCGACGTCGTGGTAGTCGACGGCAGTTATCGGCAATCTGTTCGCGTCGATACGATCCGACCGATGTCGCCCGCCGTGACGGACGGCATTCGTATGGCTCCAGACCGGCCGGGGGTGTACACCGCCGTCGTCACGGCTGATGGCTATGACGCCTGGATTAAGACAGATATCGTCGGTCGCACTGATCCCACCGGATGCGGAATGGCGACGGAGTCGCTGACAGCCCTGCTGCGGCCGAGCCGCTAGAACGATCGCGGATTCCCAGATCGATTGCAGGGCGCCGAGTGCGGACCTACGACGATCGCAGTCGGTTGCAGGGCTCGCGCGACCGCGCGTCGTTGTGATTCACAGCTTCGCGCGCATGTACTTCGCCGCCTACGCCACGACCGCTCGCAGCGCCGACGCGGCGTGGGCCGCGCGCGAGGCGGCAGGGCATGACGGTAGTCTTGTGACCGCGCGTCGGGAGACAAAGGCTTCATGCGCGTTGAACTCGTCGTTCCTGCATGCGCGCTCCTCGCGGCCTGCGCGCCAACCGCGGCACGGTATCAGCCGCGCACTCGCGAGCTGACGGTGACCACCGTGCCGCTGCTGGTGAAGGAGCAGCAGTCCGTGCTCCCGTTTCTCAAAGCCGATTTCGCGAAGGGCGGAGTGCTCGACGGGAAGGAAGTGTACGGCTTCTTGCCGTCGTCGCTCACGGTGGTCGAGGGCGACACCATCCATTTCACGTTCATCAACCCCGAAGACGACCAGCACTCGTTCGTGCTCCCGGACCTGGTCGTCCAGCTGCCGCCACAGCAGACGACGTACGCGACGTACATTGCGAAGCGCGCCGGGGTCTATCCGTTCGTCTGTTCGGTGCCGTCGCACCTGCCGATGATGGCTGGACAGCTCGTTGTCCTGTCCCCGCTCGCCGTCGCCGGTTCGACCACGAAGTGACGGCAGCGCCGACACCAAACGCGGTCGTCCGCGGTGTTCCATGACAAGACTTACGCGAAATGCCGCGTCGTCGGCGCTGGCGTTGTTGGTTGCTGGCGTCGGCGGTTGTATGTCGAACGCTCCTCAGCCGGCCAATTCCACGGCAGTGTCCGAAGACAGTGCCGTGTTCGCCGCCGTCGTCCGAGTGGTTGTGGACTCAGCTCGCTCGCGAGTGTTCGTTGATCCGCGGCCGATCGAACATGTTGATTCGGAACGGTTTCAACCGCCCACGAGAGACACGGCTGCAGACCGGGTTGTCTTGCCTCGCCAAGGAGCGCTCAGGCAGCTCGGAGTGGGAGAGGGGAAACTGGCGATTCCCCCCGACTGTTGGAGTGTGCTCTCGCCTCCCGATGAGAACGGCGATGCGCACAAGTCGGGATGCCCGAAGCAACCGAGACTGATCGCGGCCCTTTCCGTTCCCCGTCCGTTGAAGATGGAGCCCGCGGGGCTGGGGGATTACCGCGCGGTTCGCGAGGCAGAAATGCTCCTTGGCCCCGCCGGAATGAACATCATTACCTACGAATACATCTTGGTTCGCAAGGGAACAGCATGGTCCCTTGTGAAACGAGAACCGCGGTTGATCATGGAGTAGAGCGGCGCCTCCCAAGCCCGAGTGACGTGAGAGGCATACCTCGACATCAGGTGGCGCTGCGCGCCGTGATTCGAGTGACCTTCCACGTACCACTGTCGCGCGTAACGAGGTAGGTCTCGGATCCCATTCCGCGTGGGAAGTAGTGCTCAACGGTGATTGTGGCTTGGTCTCCCGTAACATTCGGTTGTTCGAGAACCACTCCAATCTCGTTCTGCAGCGGAGCGGTGCACGCCGACGAGGGAGATGTGGTACACCCGAGCGTGCCGAGCCGCGCATTAAGTGCGGTCAGCAGCCGAGCAACCTGCGCCTGGGATCGGGCATCAGCCCAGCTTCCCGCGGCCGTCCGAACTCTTGGTTCGAATATGAACGAGCGTCCGGCGGGCAACGCGGCCTTCGCAAACCTGAGCGCAACGACTTCAATGGAGTCCTGATCTGCGCGGGCGCTCGCCTGAGCGAGCAGTTCCCGGCGAAATAGAGCCAACGTGAAGAGCGCCACGGCGACGAGCGACCGCAGCATGTTCCATCTCCTGGAGTCGCTCACGGGCTGCACCTGTTCCATGGACGGATCGCGACGTCGCAAAAACGAGTCCAGTTTCGAGCATCGCAGTTTCGAGAAGTCAGACGTCAGCCTTGCTCACGTCTGTGATCTCTTGGCTGCGCGCTCGAAACTGGACTCGTTGTCGGTGTCGAGATGCCAGTCGTCAGCGGCTACGCTTTGGTCTTTCTGTCCAGCTGCTCGATCGTCGCATTGGAGGGTTGCCTTGTCTTCTGCAGCCTCGCCGCGACCTCTTCGGCCTGTTTGAGAATGCGAAGCACGTTGCCGTTCGCGAGCTTCGCGAGGTCAGCGTCACTCCAGCCACGGCGCGCGAGCTCGGCGAAGATCGCCGGGTACTTGGAGACGTCCTCCAACCCGACCACGTTCTCCGTGATGCCGTCGAAGTCGCTGCCGATCCCGACGTGGTCGACGCCGGCGACTTTCTTGATGTGATCGATCTGGTCGGCCACGTCGGCGATCGACGCCGTCGGGCGCGGATGCGCCTTCCGCCACGCCTCGACTTCGCGCTGCGCGGCGGCGCTGTCGGTCGGATGGCGCTTCTTCGCGGCGGCCGCTTCCGCGGCCAAGGCGTCGTCGTCCGCCTTCACGGCCTTCGACACGAACGAGTTCACGAACGGAACCATCACCACGCCGCCGTTCTTCGGCAGACGCGCGAGAATCGAATCCGGAACGTTGCGCGGATGGTCGACCAGCGCGCGCGATCCCGAGTGCGAGAAGATCACGGGCGCTTCGGTCACGTCGAGCGCGCTCGACATCGTGCCCGGCGAGACGTGCGAGAGATCGACGAGCATGCCGAGCCGGTTCATCTCGCGCACGACTTCACGGCCGAAGGGCGTGAGGCCGTGGTGCTTCGCGCGTATCGAGCGCCGCGTCGGCCCAGTCGAGCGTCACGTTGTGCGTGAGCGTCATGTAGCGCGCGCCCATGTCGTAATAGGTGCGGAGCAGCGCGAGCGAGTTCTCGATCGCGTGTCCGCCCTCGAGGCCGAGGAGCGAGCCGATCTTTCCGGTCTTGAACCCGGCGCGCACCGCGTCGGCGGTGAGCGTCCATTGCAGCTCGGGATACTTTGCGATCATGCGGCGGGCGATGTCGATCTGCTCGAGCTGCACGCGCGCGTATCCCGGCTTGCTCGATACCTCGCCGTTCGACTTGTAGGCGGGGTCGCCCGGCTCGCCCGGGATGTAGATCGACCAGAACTGCGCGCCGACGTGGCCGGCTTTCAGGCGTGCGAGATCGGTCATTCCCGGCGTGCGTTTGCGGAGATCGTACGCGTTCACGTCGTGCGGATGCACGCTGTCTTCGCGAATGCGCCAGGGCAGATCGTTGTGGCCGTCCATGACGGGCGACGCCTGGAGGACCTTGAGCGCCCGTTCCATGTATGAATCGGCCGGCGTCGCTTTGGACGCGTTCGCTTGACCACGTGCCGAGGCGGCGGTACCGAGAGCCATGAGGGAGAACGCGAGAGCGGGGTGGATGCGCATGGGCAGGTCCGGGATGACGACAGGGAAAGCAGATCCTTCGCTGCGCTCAGGATGACACGCAATCTACCGAACAAATGAGCGAGCCGTTAACGACGACGCTCCTCGTCGGCGGCTTTGGCCTCCTGATCACCGTCGCCGTCACGCTCAGTCGCGCGTCGGCGCGGATGGGCATCCCGCTCGCCTTGGGATTCCTGCTGATCGGCGTTCTGGCCGGCTCCGAAGGGATCGGGCAAATCCCGTTCGAGAACTATCACGCCACCTACCAGATCGGGACGGCGGCGCTCGTGCTCATTCTCTTCGACGGCGGCCTGAACACGTCCGTCGAAGCGCTGCGCGAGGCGCTCGCGCCGGCCGCGGTGCTGGCGACCGTGGGCGTGGCGCTCACGGCGCTGGCGACGGCGGTGGCGGTTCACCTCTTCGGGTACGACTGGCGAATTTCGCTGCTCGTCGGCGCGATCGTCTCGTCGACCGACGCGGCGGCCGTCTTCTCGGCGCTGTCGGCGAGCGGGCTTCGCCTGAAGGGCCGCGTCGGTCACTTGCTCGAGGTGGAGTCGGGCCTCAACGACCCGATGGCCGTCATTCTCACCACGGCCCTCACCGCGAACCTCATTCGCCCGGGGTCCGAAACCGTCTGGACGATCCTCGGCGAAGTGGTGCTGGAGATGGCCGTCGGCGGGGTCGTGGGCTACTCGGTTGGACGCCTGGCACGCGCGCGCATCGACCGGCTTCGGCTCCCGGCGCCGGGCTTGTACCCGGCGTTCACGATCGGCGTCGCGTGCCTTGCGTATGGCATCGCGAGCACGATTCATGGAAGCGGCTTTCTCGCCGTCTACATCGCGGGCGTGACGCTCGGCGTCGGGTCGATGCCGTATCGCATGGCGGTGCGGCGCGTGCACGACGCGCTCGGCTGGCTGGCGCAAATCATCATGTTCCTGTTGCTCGGCGTCCTCGTGTTTCCGTCGCGGTTGGCGGCGGTGGCCGGGGTGGGGCTCGCGGTGGCGCTCGTGCTCGCGTTCATCGCGCGGCCGCTGGCGGTCGCGATCTGTCTGCTGCCGTTCCGGCGCCCGCTCGCGGAGGTCACGTACGTGGGTTGGATCGGCCTGCGGGGCGCCGTGCCGATCATCCTCGCGACGATTCCCGTCATCGCCGACGCGCAGGGCGCGCGCGTGCTGTTCGACGTCGTCTTCTTCACCATCGTGGTGGGTTCGTTCTTGCCCGGGGCGACGGTCGGCTGGGCCACGCGACTGCTCAAGCTCCAGTCCAGCCGCGTGCCGGCGCCGGCGACGGTGGTGTCGATCGAAGGGCCGGAGACGGGCACCGAGCTTCGCCTCTTCTTCATCGAGCAGGAACTGGCCGTGGCCGGTGCGTCGGTGGAGTCGCTGCCGATGCCGAAGGGGGCGGCGATCACGATGGTGGAGCGAGTCGGGACGCCGATGGCTGTCACCGGCGGGACGATCCTCCAGCCAGGAGACTACGTGTACGTTCTGTACGAGAGCGAGAGCGGCGCAGAGATAGAGCTCCTGTTCGGGCCTCCGCTGGCGTAGCAGAACGACGAGGCGTGGACTGATACCGAATGGCCTGGCGTAAAGAGACCTTAGTCGTCAGGGCCAGTCATCAACGACAGTCGCTGCGAGTCGCAGGAACATTTCTCCGGACTCCCGCGTTAGTGGGACGGGTCGTACGTCGGCGTTGATTGTGTAGCTCCGGAGGGTCCGCTGGCCGAAACGGAAATCGTCAACACCGAGATCGTCGCAAAGTCGAGAGCGCGCGCGAGCCGCCTGGCGGCGATCAGCCCGGTGGACGTCGAAGCCGCGAAGCCGGCGCTGGGGCGTGGCGATGCCGTCGTCAAGCGGTCGGTCGACGTCATGCTGGCCGGCATTGGTTTCGTCCTGTTGTCGCCGGTGATGGCGATCCTCGCGGTGCTCGTCAGGCTCGACTCGCGCGGGCCGTCGCTGTTCGCGCAGACGAGAGTGGGCATGGGAGGCCGCACGTTTCGGATGCTCAAGTTCCGCACGATGCGCGACGGCGCGGAGCACGAGCGCGACGCCGTCGCGGAGCTCAACCAGCATGACGATCCGCGGCTGTTCAAGATTCCCGCCGACCCGCGCGTGACACGCTTCGGCCGAGTGATTCGCCGCTGGAGCCTCGACGAGCTTCCGCAGCTGTACAACGTGCTCGCGGGCGACATGTCGCTCGTCGGTCCGCGACCCTTCTTCGAGTCCGACCTCGCGGACTACGAAGCGCACCACTTCCGGCGCCTCGCGGTGAAGCCCGGCCTCACCGGGCTGTGGCAGGTAAGCGGCCGGAGCGACATCGTCAACTTCGAGGAAGTCGTGCGGCTCGACCGCTATTACATCGAGCACTGGTCGCTTGGCCTGGACTTCCGGATTCTGGCGCGTACGGTTCCCGCGGTGGCCAGCCGACGAGGGGCGTATTAATCGCGGGCTCCGCATCGGGATGTTCGGGTTGCGCGGTCTCCGACCGGACCTCGAGATCTCGGGATTCGAAACGGCGTTCAGCGAGATAGCGCCGAGACTCATCGACCGCGGCCACCGAATCACGATGTACTGTCGCGCAGCCGCGCACTCGCCGGGCAACCGGCCGGCCGTCGCCGGCGGCGTCGATCTCGTGTACATGCCGTCGCCCGGGGGCAAGAATTTTTCGGCCGTCGCGTCCACCGGACTCGCGGTCGCGCACGCGCTCGCGACGCAGCGCTTCGACGTCTGGCTCTTCGTGAACGTCGGCATGGGCTACCACGCGGCGACGGCACGCCTCTCCGGCCGGCCGGTCGTGATGAACGTCGACGGTCTCGACTGGCAGCGCGGTAAATGGGGACCGATCGCACGCGCCTACTTTCGCTCCGCCGCCAGCATGGCCGTGCGCTTTTGCACGACGTTGGTGACGGACGCCGAAGCGATGCGCGAGTTCTATCGCGAGCACTTCGGGCGCGACAGCGAGATGATCCCGTACGGCGCAGCCGTCGAGACGTCGGAGCGACCGGAGATGCTCGAGTCGGTTGGCCTCGTGCCGCGCGACTACTATCTCATCGTGAGCCGTCTCATTCCCGAGAACTCGCTCGAGACGATGCTGGCGGGGTTCGCGCGCTCTCGAACGCAACGTCGACTCGTCGTGGTGGGCGACGCCAACTATCGCGACGCGTTTCACGATCGTCTCTGGCGGATCGCCGGCGGCGACGAGCGCATGCGAATGGTGGGACGAATCAGCGATCAAACGCTCCTCAAAGAGCTCTGGTGCAACGCGTACGCCTATCTCCACGGCCATTCCGTGGGCGGAACCAACCCGGCGCTTCTCCGCGCGATGGGCTACGGCAGCTGCGTCGTCGCGCGCGACACGGTGTTCAATCGCGAGGTCCTGGGCGACGCGGGCGTCTATTTCACGGACGCCGACTCCGTCACGAAGCTGATCGACGACGTGGATGTCGACGCCGGCCGCGTCGAGCGCCTGCGACAGCTTGGACCGCAGCGCATCCGCGAGCGCTACACATGGGAACACGTCGTGGACGAGTACGACCGTGTGTTGCGAGCCGCGGTTACGGCATAGCGGTCGATTTGGGCTCGATCGAGTGACGTCCCCCGGACATCGAATGCCACGCGCCGCGAAGCACGCCGCGGAACGCGGCCGGGTCGCGGTCGCGAACGGCCACGGCGCAAAACCGGCCGACGACGTCGACGGCCAGCATCGGCGCGAGCGTGATCCAATGGTACCACCGCGCATGCCGAGCATCGACGCGCAGCAGGTTGCGCGTGTTGAGATAGAAGCGAAGCGCCTGGCCGCCGGCCTTGCGATGGCTCGCGCCCTCGAAGTGGCGAACCACGGCGCTCGGAACGTACCGAATTCGCCGGCCGGCCTCTCGAACGCGGAGCGACAGATCGAGATCCTCGGCGTACGAGAACAACGATTCGTCGAAGATCGGCTCCGCGCCGATCGCGCCGAGGTCGACGAGCAGCGCACAGCCGGAGGCGAACGGGATGTCGGCCGGCGGCGTCGCGCCGATGGTCGGCCGGCCAAAGCCGATGTGCACCGGCCGGCCGGTCCACAAAGAAAATCGGGCGCCGGCAAACCACACGACGTCCGTGTCGCCGACCAGGATGCGCGGCGCGACCAATGCGGGCCGGGCGGGTCCCTCGGCTTCGGTCAGGAGACGCTCGAGGCAGTCGGGCGCGACCGTCGTATCGCTGTTGAGGATGAAGCCGAAACGGACGCCGAGCTGCCGCGCGATCGCAATGCCGGCGTTGTTGCCGCCGGCGTAGCCGTCGTTGACGTCGCGCGCGACGATCGTCACCGTGTCCGCTCGCGTCGGCGAATTTGCCCGTCAGCTGGTCGGCGCTGCCGTCGCTGGAGTCGTTGTCCACGACGATGACCCGGAGGCCGACACCGGTCGATAGGAGCAATGACTCGACGCACGCGATCGTGAGCTCCGGCGTTCGGTAGTTCACGACGATGGCGGCGATCTGCGCGCCCCCTATCTTCTCGGTCACGCTATGTGGCTCGTCATGCTGCTTCCGCTCATCGCCATCACGAATGGCCTGGCGATTCCGATCGCCGGACTGTCGGTGCGCGCCGAGCAGTTGACATCGTGCCTGCTCGTCATTCCGCTGGTCGCCTCGGCCCTCGTTGGAGCGCGGCGCATTCGGATCGACGCCACGGCCTGGTGGCTCGCCGCCATTTTGGCGATGAATCTCGTGGCAACGGGTCTCCACTCGCCGGCGGTCGTGTACAGCCTGCTGCAGTGCGCGAGCCTCTCGTCGGTGTGGGTCATCTACGTTCTCGTCGTCAATTTTCTCGACACGCGCGAAGCACTGGCCGCGTTTCTTCGCCGCATTTTGTGGGCGGGCATCATCGGCAGCGCGATCGGCGTCGTGGCGTTCGTGTCGGCGTCGCTGGGCTTCGACTTCGGCGGCGCTGAAGTCAGCCAGGCCGCCGCCGAGCGATTGACGCAGGCGTACGGCGCGTACGGCACGATGGAAGAGCCGAACATCTTCGGGAGCTTCACCGGCGCGATGCTCGTGGTGTCGGTCGTTCTCGTCGCGGCGCTGCCGCGCGACGGCTCAGCGGCCAAGGAGCTCAAGCTGGCGAAGTGGACGGCCTGGATCTCAGCGATCGGGCTGGTGCTGTCGTTCACGCGCGCGGCATGGATCGGCGCGGCGCTGGGGTTGGTGGGCTGCCTGTTCGCCGTGGGCAAGTGGACGCGCCGTGGTGGTCGCCGCCGCATCGTGATTCCGATCGCCGTCGTCGCCACCGCTGCCGCGGCCTTGTTGCTCGTGCCGGGCAGCACGGCCGATCTGTTTCGCTTCAAGGTGCTCAACCTCGTGAACCTGCAGTCGCAGACCGCCGTGTCTGCGGCTGTTGACGTATTCGCTGGCGCTCGACCAGACGGCGACGCATCCGATCGTCGGCTGGGGGACCTTCACGTTCGCGCCGCTCACGGCGCAGGGCAACGATTTCCAGCAGTTCGAGAGCTGGCGCAACTTCTGGATCGGCAACTTCGCGCTGTTGGCGCTCCACGATACCGGCGCGATGGGGCTCCTCCTCTGGTGCGGCATGTTGTGGTCCTCCATCGCGCGCGGGGCGCGCGCGGCCGTCGCGCTCCGCTCGATCGACGTGCACGCCTCCATTCACGCGCTCGCGCTCGTCGGGGCCGTTGTCAGTCTCCTCATTCCATTTCTCACGACGACCGGCTTTTCGATGGGCTATCCCTGGCTCCTCATCGGTCTCTTGGGAGCGCACGGTCGGCTCGCGGCCACAGCACCGGCGATTCCGGAGGCCGAGCCGCCGCCGACGGCAGTGCCGGTTCCGCTTCCATCAGACGCGACTTGATCACGCGCGCCGGCACGCCGGCGGCGATCGAGTATTCGGGGACGCTGCGGGTCACGACGGCACCGGCGGCGACGACGCTCCCGCGCCCGATCGTCACGCCCGCGAGAATCGTCGCGCCGCCGCCGATCCAGCAGTCGTCGTCGATCGTCACCGCGGCGCGCGTTTGTCCCTGCGTGCGAATCGGTTGATCGACGTCCGCGTGGTTGTGATTCTCGGAGAAAATCCGAACGCCCGGGCCCATGATGACGTCGCGGCCGATGCGAATGCTGCCCTGCCCGCCAAGGAACGATCCGGCACCCACCGCCGAGCGGTCGCCGATCACGATGCCTTCACCAAGCTCGGCGAGCACGCCGGTGCAGGTGAGCGTCGCGCCGCGCGCGATGGTCACGTTGCGCCCGAGCGCGATGCCGCGGCGGGAGAGCGCCTGCACCATCACCCCGTCGTCGAGAATGAGCCCGGGTCCGCTCGAGAGCGAGTACGCGTGCTCGACGACCGCACGCCGGCCGCGAAAGACCGCACCACGCACCCCGCGCGCGCGGAGCCGCAGCGGAATGCCGCGCAGATATTGCCGCGCGCGGTGCCACAGCACCGTCGCGATCTGGCGATCGGTATAGTGGCTCGCGATGCGATACGTCGGATTGTCTTTGAGCCGCGCGACGAGCGACTCGACGAGCGACACGAGAGTGCTCATGCGCGCGCTCCGCGAACATGGTGCACGGCTGCCTGCACGCTCGCCAGCAGGCGGCGCGCCGACTCGGTCCAGTTGAAGCTGCGCGCTCGCGCCAACCCCGCGTAGCGAAGCTCGGTGTGTCGGGCAGCATCGGCGACGAGCCCTTCGATCGCGGCCGCGATCGCGGTGGGATCGCGCGGGTCGACGTACACCGCCGCGTCACCGCACGTCTCGATCATCACCGGCGCGTTCGACACGACCGCGGGGGTGCCCGACGCCATCGCCTCGAGCGGACAGAGGCCGAAGCCCTCGTCGAGCGACGGAAAGCAGAATACCGTCGCCGCGGAGTAGAGCACGCGGAGATCCGCGTCGCTCACGTGGCCAAGCAGCCGCACGCGGTCCGCGACGCCCGCGTCGGCGGCGATTCGCCCGAGATCGTCGGAGGTGGCATCGGGCGCGCCGGCGATGAGCAACTGGAGGTCGGGGGTCGTGAAATGCGCGACGGCGCGAACGAGCGCCGCGACATTCTTCCGCGCATTGAGGCGACCGACGTACAACACGAAACGCTCCGGCGCGTGAAAGCGGTCTAGCACCCGTTCCGATTCCATTCCCGAGATGTGCTCTTTGGGCGCGAACGCTTCGTCGACGCCGTTGGGGACGACGTCGACACGCTCGGGCTTCGCGTAGCCGAAGTTCACGAGCCGCGTGCGCTCGCATCCCGAGACGGTGCACACGCGGTCCGCGCACCGCGTCAGGTATCGCAGCGGCTTGAAGTAGAGCCGCTCGCGGCGAGTGAAGAACTCGGGGTGCGACTCGAAGATCACGTCGTGCACGAACGCTACGCGCGCGTGGCGGGCCTGGCTCCGCGGGGGCGCGAAGTTCTGATAGACGACCGCGTCCAGGCCGGCGCGATCGGCGGCGCGAGGGACGACGAAGACGTTCGCGAGCTGGTTGTTCTTGCCCCAGACGTAGTGCCGTTGCCGCTCGGGAATGTCGGCAGGCACGGGCTCGCCGCGCGCGCGCGCGTCGAGAAAGAGGTGGAGCTCATGATCGGTCGCGACGTCGGCAAGGCTTCGGACCAGATTCGCGACGACGCGCTGTCCGCTCGGCGGCCCCTCGAACAGCCACTTGGCCTCGATGCCGATCTTCATCGCGCGGCGGCGGGTCGCTCCTTCCAGAGCGCGATCGCGCACGCGATGACGAAGCCCGCGGCGAACGCGCCGAGCGCAATGAACACCGTGTGGCGCGGCTGCGCTTCGACCAAGCCTTCGGGCGCGTCGATGACGGTCACGACCGGCGTGGTCCGCACCGCTTCGATGTTCGCCATCTCGTAGCGCTGCGCGATCGTCGTGTAGATCTGCTGCGCGAGGGTGACACGCCGTTGCAGATCCGCGTCGTGCGACGCGAGCCGCGGCGATCGCGAGATGTCGATGTTGGCCGCGCGGAATTCGGCCACCGCGGCCTCGGCGGCACGCAACGAGTCGAGCGACGCCTGCATGCGGCGCTGCCCGAAGTCGCGCTCCGCGCCGGCCTGCGTCTGCCGCCGTCGCAGATTGAAGTCGTTCACGAGCTCCAGCAGCCGCCGCGCGATCAACCCGGACAGCTGGCGGTTCTTCGTCCGCACCTGAAGGCGCACGATGCCCGTCGTGCGGTCCGACGTCACCGACAGGATGCTTCGCGACAGCGTCTTCATCGCCGACATGGCGTTGTCGTCGGGCGTCTTGCCGGTCGGCTTGGCGTAGTCGATGAGCGTGCCGCGGAACGGCACACCGCCAAATTCGCCCGGCGAGCTGGCGTCGTATTGCGTGGTGACGACGGCGTGGAGAATCGTGGCCGATGTCAGCAGATCGGCATAGAACTGCGACGACGTGGACGTCGGCGTGTTCGCGACCGCGCTCAGCGCCGGCACGCCGAGTTGTTGGGCGACACTGCTCAGCGCGCTGAGCGAGCTGTTCATCATCGACTGCGGCTCGGAGGCGATGAACGCCGCGCGCGCGGCGTACTGGCGCGGCCTGAGCAGCGAGAGCCCGGCCGACACGCCGAACAGGACGATCGGAAGGCCCGCGACGAGTCGGCGGCGTCGCCAGAGAATCGAGAGATACGACTCGAGGCTCGGCAGCTGGCCAACGACGCTGATCTGCTGCGGGCGCGGCGGCGGCGCGAGTCGCTCCGGTGTCGGGGGCGCCGTTCGTCCTGGGGCGCTCATGGACGATGGACGATCGCGACGATCGCCACGAGACTGCCGACGATCTGCGCGATCACGCCGAACTTTGCGATGTCGATGCCGCGGTCGTTCGGATCGCGCTCCGTGACGTACACGACGCTGCCGGGGCGCGGCTCCGGAACGGCGTCGGGCCAGAGGAACCGATCGTGAATGCTCTCGACGCTGCCGTCCGGCTGCGTGACGTACGCGCGCTCGAGCACTCCGGTGCGAGTGAGTCCGCCCGCGGAGCGCACGTAGTAATCGAGCTTTTTGCCGGGAACCCACGCCACGCCGCGCGGCGCGTTCACGGCGCCCTGCACCTCGACGATCCCGCTGAACTGCGGCAGGAAGATCGAGTCGCCATCGGCGAGCAGGAGATTGTCGAGCGAGCTCGCGTCCTTCAGCACGGCCGGGAGATCGACGCCAATGCGGCCGAGGTGGCCCTGGTGGCGATAGAACACGATGCCGCCCGGGTACGCGGTGGTCGTCACGCCACCCGCGCGCTTCAGCACGTCGCTCAAGCGATCGCCCTTGGTGAGCAGCGTGTAGGTGCCCGGCGACGCGACCTCGCCGGTCACGACGACGCGCCGCTCGCGCGCCCAGTCGGCGCGCGCGAGAATGAGCACATTGTCATACGCTTTGAGCGGAACCTCGCGCGCGGCGCCGGCCTGGGTTACGCCGGCGGCGTGGTCCGGGATTGGCTGCGACGCGACGACGTAGCTCGAGTCGATCGAGACGCGCTCGGACACCGCGAGACGCCCGCCGTCGAACGCAGTGGGGCGCCGCGCGATCTCGGCTTCGCGGACGGACGCGCGTTCGTCGAGCCCACCGGCGAGCAGCACGAGATCGCGCAGCGTGAGCCCTTCGCGGAACGCGTAGCGGCCTGGCCGGCGCACGGCGCCCGTGATCGCGACGTAGGTCGGCTCCCGAAACTCGGTGATCGAGAAAACGCGAATCTCGTCGTCTTCCTGGAGCGTCATGTCGTTCGTGGCACGGCCGCTCTGATCGCGGAGCGACGTCCGCAGCTCGATTCGCGAGGAGTCGGCGCCGCGGAGGCGCGACACGAGCACTTGGCCGAGGTATGCGTCGGGCTTGAGTCCGCCGGCGAGACGAATCGCGTCGGAGAGATGCATACCGGCCGTGAAACCCACAGCGCCCGGCATGCTGACATTGCCGGCCACGGACACGCGCCGCCCGATTCGATCGCTCACCGGAAAGACGCGCACGACGTCTCCGGCTTCGAGCGGGAACGCGGGCGCGGCCTCGGGGTCTGGCTGCGAGCTCGTGACGTCGATGACCACGCGAGCGCGCTGCGTCGTGTCGCGCTGATCGGGCGGAAGAATGCGCGAGACCTGCACGCGCTGGCGCGACGCTTCCGGTGTGAACCCGCCCGCGGCGCGGAGCGCGTCGGCGAGCGATTCGCCGCGACGCAGCTCGTACGTTCCCGGTCGGACGACTTCGCCGAAGAGTCGCACGCGTGCTCCATGTACCGGCACGAAGACGACGTCGCCGGTCTGGAGCCGCGGATCGTGCGACCCGTCGGCGCGCAGCAGGTAGTCGTAGAGGTCGAGCGTGTCGATGAGCTTGCCAGCGCGCCGAATCTCCACGCGGCGCAAACCGCCGTTTTTCGTCGGCCCGCCCGCCGCGTACAGCGCAGTGAGCGCCGTGCCGGCGCTCGAGATGCGATAGCTGCCCGGCGCCTCGACGTCGCCCAGGACGTAGATCTGGTTGCTGTGCAGCCGGGCGAGGTTGATCGAGAAGTGCATCGTGCCGCCGGTGCGACGAAGGCCCGAGTAGACCTTGCCCAGCCTCGCGTACAGCTGATCGTCCAGCTCACGCATCGTGAGGTTCGCGACCGGCACCTCGCCGACGCCCGGGATGACGACGAAGCCCTCGCGCGTCACGTCCAGCGTGTACGCGCGCTCGGCGTCGCCGGTGATGATGAGCACCAGGCGATCGCCCGGCCCGACTCGGTAGTTCGCGTCCACCGGGCCGGCGAGATTCGGATCGAATTGGCTGGTCGACCCTTCGAAGATGCTGAGGCCGAAGATGACCGCGCCGCTGTCGATCGCGGCTGGTGAGGCATCGGTCCGGCGGCGCCCGTTCACGAGTCGGCCGAAGGAATCGACGCGTGAGGTGCGGCCGGGCGGACCATTCAGGGAATCGTCGACCACGTAACCGGAATCGATGGACCGGCCGTTGGCCAGGGCGATCGAATCGCGGCGTGCCTGAACCCGCGGCATCCGGGAGCGAATCACGCCGCGCAGCTCGGACGTATCGACCGAATCGGACAGGCCGAGCGCGGCCATCGCGTCGAGCACGTCGTCGGCCGGCAGGGAGGTCGTTAGACTATCGCGAGCGCCTGACCCGCCGCGGGGCGAGGACGGGAGGTAGGTGTCGAGGAGGTCGTCCGGGTAGCCGGCCGCACGAAGGCGTGCGCGAATCTGATCGGGCGTCAGACCACTCTCCGCGATCTGTCGCCGCAGCATGGCGACGAGGTCGGGCCGGGTCGCGAGCAGCTGGCGCGCCTGGTCGACACTCGGCAGCGTCTGGGCATGCGCGAGCGGCGCGCAAAGTGCCAGGAGAGCCGCGACGACTGCCAGGCGGCGGAGAAGGGGCATGTTGAAAGAGGACACGACGCGACAAGAATGGCGAGAGACACGACTGCGGACAACGGGCGGCAAAAAGGCAAAGGGGCGCCGCGGTGTCGTCTGGGCCGGGGACGTGTGTCCCCTGGACAAAGCCCCCCGCCCGACAGTCTGTTCCCGGCCGTGCTCGAGCCCCGCATAGAGATTCCGTGAAGACCCTTTTCGTGACGGGCGGCGCCGGTTTCATCGGGTCGGCGGTGGTCCGCATGCTGGTCGCGGGCGGCGCCTGCCGGGTGGTGACCATCGACAAGCTGACGTACGCCGGGAACGTCGAGTCGCTTGGCGACGCGTTCGACGCGGCGAACCACCGCTTCGTGAAGGCCGATATCGGTGACGCCGGCGCCATGCGGGCGCTGTTCGAGGAAGAGCGACCCGCCGGCGTCATTCATCTGGCGGCCGAATCGCACGTCGACCGCTCGATCGACGCGCCCGGGGACTTCATTCAGACGAACGTGGTCGGCACGTTCACGCTGCTGCAGGAAAGTCTCAGGCATCAGCGCGGCCTGCCGCCGGCGGAGGCCGCGGCGTTTCGCTTCGTGCACGTCTCGACCGACGAAGTGTTCGGCTCGCTTGGCCCCACCGGCGCGTTCACGGAGACGACGCCCTATGCGCCGCGATCACCGTACGCGTCGAGCAAAGCGGCGGCGGACCACCTCGCCCGCGCCTGGTTCCACACGTACGGCTTGCCACGGTCACGACGAACTGCTCGAACAACTACGGGCCATACCAGTTTCCTGAAAAGCTGGTGCCGCTCGCGATTCAGCAGGCGCTCAACGGCCGCCAGATTCCCGATCTACGGACGCGGCGAGAACGTGCGCGACTGGCTCTACGTCGACGATCATGCGCGCGCGCTGATCGCCGTGCTCGAGCGCGGCGTGCCGGGCGAGACGTACAACGTCGGCTGCCACGGCGAGCGGCGAAACATCGAGATGGCCGACGGCGATCTGCACGCTGCTCGACGAGCTGTCCCCGCACGCGACGATCCGCGACCGCCGGTCGCTGATCACGTTCGTCGCCGATCGTCCCGGGACACGACCTACGCTACGCGATCGACATGAGCAAGATCGAACGCGAGCTGGGTTGGCGCGCCGCCGAGTCCGTCGAGTCGGGTCTCCGAAAGACGGTCCAGTGGTACATCGACAACCAGGCGTGGTGCGAGCGCGTCCAGGCCGGCACGTATCGCGGCGAGCGGCTTGGTCTCGGGGCTCCGGCGATGACCCGAAAAGGGATCATTCTCGCCGGCGGCGCCGGAACGCGGTTGCATCCGCTCACGCTGGTCGTGAGCAAGCAGCTGCTGCCGGTCTACGACAAGCCGATGATCTACTATCCGCTCACGACGCTGATGCTGGCGGGCATTCGTGAGCTGCTCGTGATCTCGACGCCGGCCGATCTGCCGCGCTTTCGCGAGCTGCTGGGCGGCGGCGTCGCAGTGGGGCGTCCGGTTCTCGTACGCGGAGCAGCCGGCGCCGAACGGGTTGGCGCAGGCGTTCGTCATCGGCCGCGAATTCATCTGGCGGCAGCGCGTCGGCGCTCATCCTGGGCGACAACATCTTCTACGCGGCGGGACTTGGTCGACCAGGTGCAGGGCGCAGCCAAACGCGAGCAGCGGCGCCACGATTTTTGCGAGCCAGGTGCGCGATCCGGAGCGCTACGGCGTCGTGGAACTGGACGCCGACGGGCGCGCGGTGGGGATCGAGGAAAAGCCGGCGCAGCCGCGATCGAGCTACGCGGTCACGGGACTCTACTTCTACGATTCGCGACGCGCCGGCGATCGCCGCGCGAGCTTCGTCCGTCGGCGCGCGGCGAATACGAGATCACCGATCTCAACGCCGAGTATCTGCGCCGCGGCGACGCTGACCGTGGAGGTGCTGAGCCGTGGCGCCGCGTGGCTCGACATGGGGACGCACGAGTCGCTGCACGCGGCGTCGAGCTTCATTCAGACCATCGAAACACGCCAAGGCCTCAAGGTCGGGTCGCCGGAGGAAGTCGCGTGGCGCATGGGGTGGATCGGCGACGACGATTTTCGAGCGCTCGCCACGCGGCTGTCGGCGAACGCGTACGGCCAGGGGCTATTGGAGATCTTGAAGGAGCGGCGCGACTCGTGAGCGTGATCGAGACGACAGTGCCCGGCGTGCTGGTCGTGGAGCCGCGGATGTTCACCGACGCGCGCGGCGTGTTCTTCGAGGTGTACCGCGCCGAGCGCGTACGCGGCGCATGGGCATCGACGCGGCCTTCGTGCAGGACAACGTGTCGATCAGCCGGCACGGCGTGTTGCGCGGGCTGCACTTTCAGCATCCGCGCGCGCAGGCGAAGCTCGTTCAGGCGGTGCGGGGCGAAGTGTTCGACGTCGCCGTGGACGTGCGCGTCGGTTCGCCGACGTTCGGGCGCGCCGCGTGGACGACGCTGTCCGAGACCAATCACCGCCAGCTCTTCATTCCGTCCGGCTTCGCGCACGGCTTCGTCGTGACGTCGGACGAGGCGATCGTCTCGTACAAGTGCTCCGAGTACTACTCGCCCGGCGCCGAGCATGCGATCCGGTGGAACGATCCGGCGCTCGCCATTCCGTGGCCGGTGGCGGCGCCGATCCTGTCACCGAAGGACGCCGCCGCGCCGCTCCTGTCGGCGATTCCCCGCGATCTTCTCCCGCGCGTCGATTCGTGACCCGGCCATGACCGATCGGCCCGCGGTGCTGGTGCTTGGCGGTACGGGGCAGATCGGACACGAGATCGTGCGCGCGCTGGCCTGGGTCGGGCCCATCGCGGCGCCCGCGAGACGAGACGCGGATCTCGAGCAACCGGACGTCGCGCGCGAGCTCGTGCGGCGCGTCAAGCCAACGGTCGTCGTGAACGCGGCCGGCTACACGGCGGTGGACGCCGCGGAGTCGGACGTCGACGCCTGCGCACGGCTCAACGCCGAGCTGCCGCGTGTGCTCGCCGAAGAATGTCGTCGCGTCGGCGCGCTGCTGGTTCACTTCTCGTCGGACTATGTGTTCGACGGGAAAAAGCGCACGCCCTATTTCGAGAGCGACGAGCCGAATCCCTTGAGCGTGTACGGCGCGTCGAAGCTCGCCGGTGAGATCGCCGTCGCGAACACTGGCGGCGCGTACCTCATCTTTCGAACGTCGTGGGTGTACGCGGCACGCGGACGCAACTTTCCGCTGACGATGCTGCGTCTGGCGCGCGAGCGAGCCGAGCTGCGGGTCGTGAACGACCAGGTCGGCGCGCCGACGTCGGCGCCGGCGATTGCGACGGCCGTCTCGGAGGTGCTGCATGCCGTTCACGCCTCGAGCGAAGTGGCGTCGGGCGTGTACCATCTCTCGGCGAGCGGATCGACTACTTGGTTCGAGCTCGCGAAGATCGTCCTGGCGGACGATCCGCGGGCGCGCGAGCAGGTGTGTCGGGTGATCGTTCCCATCGCGACGAGCGAGTATCCGACACCTGCCGCGCGTCCGTCGTATTCGGTGCTCGACAACACGAAGCTGGCGGAGCGGTTCGGGGTTCGACTGGAGTCGTGGCGTGAGCAGTGGCGTACCTTCGCTGCTCAGTTGGGTCGAGTTGGAACGTCTTCGGAGTGACGGCCGGTCGGCTGTCGATGCCGATTCTCTGGCTCCGTCGCCAATCGAGCGTCAACAGATAGACACGAATTGGACCAAAAAGTGAAATCCAAGCGCTCGAGGTCTGCTTAGCGTCGTGGCGCGACGCCACGCTCGCTGCGAGCGGTTGGATGAAATTGTTTTGGTCCAATTCGTGTAAGGCCGTTGGCACTTTTTCACGTTCTCGTTGCGAGAGTGGCGCAGCGATGCCGATGCTCCGGCTCCGTCGCCATCGAGCGTCAACAGATAAAACACGAATTGGACCAATAAAAGTGAAATCCAACCGCTCGAGGTCTGCTTAGCGTCGTGGCGCGACGCCACGCTCGCTGCGAGCGGTTGGATGAAATTGTTTTGGTCCAATTCGTGTAAAGCCGTTGGCACTTTCCCGTTCTCGTCGCGAGAGCGGCGCAGCGCCAACAAGTCCCCAAAGGTGTTCAAGTAATTCGAGGCTGCAGATCCTTCGCTCTGCTCGGGATGACCCTTCGGTGTCACTCGGCATGCTCGTCGGGTGCCCGGAACGTCAACAGGCCTTTGCGGAATCGACGAACCCGCGCACGCCAGCCGGGAATCACGTGATCCGGACGCGTGATCGCGGCCGGCCAGAGCGTGCGAAAAAGCCGCTGCACGATCGCCGCCGGCCCGCGCGTCCACATCAGCTGGCGCAGAATCCCGCGCTCGTCGAGCGACCCGCCGGCCGGCGCGAGGCGCGGCACCGCGTGTCGAGCCGCCCACGTCGACGAGGCCCGCGCCACGCCGAGCACTCGGCCGTCCATCGCGTCCGGCGCCAGATCGTTGATCAGTGAGCACGCCGGGTACACGAATGCCGCGGCGCCCGTCGCCTTCAACAGCGACAGCACGCGAGTCCAGTCGAGACGCCGCGACTCGTGGCGGATGACGCGGACCATCTCGTACACGCGCAACAGTCGCATGCTGTCGAGCTCCTGCGACGCGTGGCAAGCGAGATAGATGAAGAGCATCTCCGGTTCGAGCGCCTCGAGCGTTCGTCCGGCAACGACGAGCGGTAGCGTTCGGCCGCGCTCCGAGTCGAGGCGCGCCGCGGCACCGGCGTTGTACTCTCGATCGAGCGACGCGTGGAGCTCGAGCGTCCACGACGAGCGCGCGTCCGCGTACTCGACCGAAAAGAACCGCGCATCCACACCGGGGCCGATCCAGTCGCGCTTGTACGGCCGGTGAGCCGGCCCTCTCGCCTCGAAGCCGACCGACGCAAGCGCGCTCTCGGCGTCGGCGATGCGCGACGGCGGAACCAGCAGATCGACGTCGGAGATACGGCGCATGGCCGGCTCATCGAAGTAGACGCGCGATGTGTGAAATCCCTTGAGCGCCGTCACGGGAATGCCGCGAGCGACGAGCGCGTCCATCGCGGGAAGCACTTCGCGCCCGATCCGCTCGGCGCGACCCCGTCCGTGGTCGATATGCCGCGCGAACACGACGGCGACGTCGGCGCGAACGGCCACGCGCCCCTGTTCGATCCACCAGCCGATCACCGGGCCCATGCCGGTGGTGTGACCAGCGACGCCCAATGCGTACGCGTCGAACGTGTCGGCGATCGTCGCCGGCTGCCCCGCGAGGACCTCGCGCGTGATCCGCTCGAGCTCGCGCGCGGCGGCGACGCGCGTTCGCTCCGACAAGCCAGGCCAGAGGTCCGAAGGGTCGCCGCTCCGCTCGAACGCGACGACCCGCTTCGACGCCTCCGCCGCGTCATCGGCGGCGTTCAGAACGCTCGCATCGATCGTCACGGGGAGTCCTCGAGCAACTTCTCGAGGAGTGGCAGGGCCTCGCGCGGATCGGCGGAGAGATGGAGCCGCCATCCCCCCGCCGCGGCAAGCCGGTCGACGACACGCTCGTGTCGCTCTGGAAAGCGGTCGAATCCCGGCGAGACGTTCGTCTTCATCGCCTGTGCGATGTCCGGCGCGTCCAGCCGCTCGAGCGCCGGCTTGCCCGTGCCCCGGCGCAGCAGGCAAACTTTGGCCGACCTCGCCATCAAGCCGCTCGCCGTTCCCGGAAGTTCCACGGTGAGCTTCGCTTTGCCGCCGACGGTCGTCGAGATTTCCGCGGCGGCCACCTCCGGGAAGTGTGAGGTCGCGTCCCGCCCGAGTCGAATGCGCCGAGCGCCGCCCCAGACACAGAAGAAGGGCTCGATCTGAATCCAGGCGTAGTCCTCAGCCAGGACGTCGAAGCCGGAGCAGCTTGCCAGATACGCCAGCGTGCTTTTGCCCGAGCCGCTTTCGCCGACGAGCAAGATCGCGCGGCAATCGCGTGCGATGGCGGCCGCATGCAAGGGGTGCCGATCGAACTGCGCGAGCAAGGCGTAGGTGAGCGCCTCGAGCATCGCGCTCCGGAAATGCGCGCGATCGCGCGCGAGCGCCGTCGTCACATATGCGACCGCTTCTCGTCTCGCGGGATCGCTCATGCCGACACTGCCGCTCGAGTGCACGATCAATCGTTCAGCGTCGGGGGAGAGATGTCGAATGAAGGCGTGCTCGCTTTCCTCGACGCCGTGGATCACCACGATTCTGATCGTGAGAGGCGCTAGTTGCTGTGCCTGGACGACGCGCCACGCGCCGAATGCTTCTTCGGCGACGCCGATGACATACTTGCTGTTCGAGACGAACGTCGTGGGGATGCCAAGCACCGGGTGGGTGAGCGCGTACTCCGCCGACGGACCGACGTCGATGCGCTGAGTCATCGCCGGCCGGCCAGGTCGGCGTAGATCCGCTCGAACGCCGCCGCCGTGTGATCGGCGTCGACCTCGTGCGCGCGCCGCTGCGCCTCATGCGCGATTCGCAACCGGCGCGGCTCGTCCGCCGCGAGCGCCGCGATCTCCTGAGCCAGCGCCCTCGCATCGCCGACCGGGACGGCGACCGCGGCATCGGGAGCCCAATCGGCGATGTGTCCCACGGAGGTTCCGACGGTCGGCACGCCGGCAATCGCCGCCTCGAGTGCTGCGACCGGCCCTGCCTCGTGCCGCGAGGTCACGACCAGCAAGTCGGCGCGGTCCATCAACGCGCGGAGCGCGGCACGGCCGAGCGTGCCATGCCACCGCGTCTCTGTCGCGATGCGCTGAGCGTCCGCTGTGCGCTGCAGCGAGCCGTTCATCGTGTCGAGGCCGACGATGTCCAATTCGAATGCGACGCCGGCAGCGCGAAGGCGTCCGGCCGCGGCAACGAGCAACGTTTGATCCTTCACGGGGCGAATGTCGCCGACGTGGAGCAGCCGAAGTGGGCGCGACACGTCTCGCGGGCACGGCTCGCGCAGCGGCCACTGGTCGACGGCGACGCCCAAGGGCACGTAATCGGCGCGCACGGATTGATTCATCGCAAGCTGTTGCATGAATCGCGTCGCGACGGTCACGCGGCTCGCGCCCGCGAGCGCGACGCGCAGACCAAAACGTCCACGGAGCGTCGACCGCATCCCATAATCGATGTCGCGAAGCGCCACGAACTCGCCTCCCGCTGCATGAAACACGACCGGCACGCCAAACCGCCAGCCCGCGACCGCCGCGACGGGCCCGCACCAGCCGAAGAATGCGTGTACCACGTCGAACGGCCGTTCGCGATGTCCCTCACCGAATCGCGCGAGCAGGCGGTACGAGGATCCGCGCGCCGTGCCAGCGTTGTACACCTGGGCGCCGTTGAGCTTCCAGGACCCGGATTCGGCTTCCTGCCGTGTTGCGAAGACGTGGACGTCATGCCGCCGCGCCAATCGATCGATCAGCCAGACGAAGGCGGGAATGACCCGTTCCGTGCCGCTTCGGTCGACACCTCCGGGGAGGACCAGGGCGACTTTCACGCGCGCTCGACGACGACGCTGTCCGGCAGCATGCGATGAACTTCTTGCGCGGACTTTGCAGGCACCAGCCCCGTACCGTCGGGGAGCTCGAATGACATACGTCCTGAATACCGACCACCAGCCGAAGGTTTCGGTCGTGCTCCCGACGCACGATCGGCTCGACTTTTTGCGGGAGGCCGTCGCGTCGATCCTCGCGCAGACCCTGGCGGACTGGGAGCTGATCGTCGTCGACGACGGCTCGAGGGACGGCAGCGTCGCGTGGCTCGAGTCCTTGGGCGATCCACGGATCGTCGTCATTGCGCAACCGCACAGCGGCAACCCCGCCGCGCTCCGCAACCTCGGCGTCGAGCGCGCCCAGTCGCCCTGGATCGCGTTCCTCGATTCGGACGATCTCTGGGCCCCGGAAAAGCTGGAGCTGCAGCTTGCCCGTCTGTCGCTGAATCCGGCCAGTCGGTGGAGCTGTACAGGCGTCGGCTTCATCGACGATGCGGGAAGGACGATCCCGCAACAAGGCGGCACGCCCTATCGCGCGCAGTCGGGCTGGATCCTCGAGCAACTGCTCACCTTCTCCGCCGCGGCCACGACGCCGACGCTGATGATTCATCGCTCCCTGTTCGACGAGGCCGGCGGATTCGACGAGCACGTGTTGCTCCGCGAGGACTACGACCTCGAGCTGCGTCTCGCCGCGCGCAGCGAGATTCACGCGCTGCCGGAATCGCTCACGTTCGTCCGGCATCACGAGGGGCGAACGTCGAGCCGCACGCGCGTCGCCGACCTGTACCGCTGGAACGCCGCGGTGTTTCGCAAGTTCGCTCGATCGGCCGAGAGCCGCTCGCTCCGCGCCATCGGCCGGCGTCAGTGCGCGGCGCAGCTCATCCATCACGCGCGCACGCTATCGCACGACGGCGAGCATCTCGCGGCGTGCGCCGCGTCCGCATCGGCGATCCGCGAGACGCCATTCCGGAAGAATGTCTGGAAATCGGCCGCCGGGTGTCTGTTGCGCGCGCTCGGCTGGACGCGCGCTCACGACCGCCGCGCGTCTTGAAGCGCTTCATAGGCGCTTCGCAATTGTTGTCCGATCGCGTCGAACGTGAGCGAGCGCTCGAAACGCGCGCGCGCCGCCGAACGGAGGCGCGTGCGATCGCGAGCCGCGTAGTCGACGAGCGCTTCCGACATCCGTGCGGCGTCGCCGACCGGCGTGAGTGAGCCGGCGTCGCCGACGATCCGACGGCTGGGCGGAATGTCGGTGACGATCGGCGGCGTGCCACACGACATCGCCTCGAGCAGCGAGAAGCCGCTGCCCTCGCGACGGCTCGTCTGGATGTAGAAGTCGGCCGCGCGCAAGAGTCGCTCGATCTCGTCGTGCGGACGGGCGCCGAGGAGAACGACGCGGCCCCGAAGAACCTCGGACGCGGCGACGCGCGCTTGCACGAGCCGCAGCAGCGGCGCGTCGCCGAAGCAGCACCACAGGCGAAGATCGGTCAGATGCGGAGCCGAGCGCTCGATCGCCTCGAGCATCATCAGTGGATCCTTGTTCGTGTCGAACCGGCTGGTCCAGAGCACGCACGGGTCGCCGAACACGCCGGTCGATCGTTGTGCTTCACGCTGATCGCCGGGCGTGAAGCAGCTGGATCCGCCGAGGACGTCGAAGATCTCGAGGTTCTCTCGAAGCACGCCGGCCGCGATCCACGGCGCTGCCTGATCGCGGATCGTGAACGCGACGCCGTCGATCGATCGAAACGCCCACGTGAGCGCCATGCGCCGCCAGCCGTGCGGTTCGATATTGCCGTGGTCCTGCACGAGCACCGGTTTGCCGCGAGCCGCGCGCGTCAACGAACGCACCGCGCGCCCATGGTGAAGCCCCTGCACGTGAACGACGTCTGGCGACAGCGACGCGACGCGCTGAATCACCCGCGACCGTCTGGGCTTGGCGTCGTTCACGAAATGATAGGCGACGCCATCCTGCTGGACGGTCTCGTCGGCGTGCGCGGTTTGCACGACGGTCACCTGGACTCCGGCGCGCGCGATCCCCGACGCAACCGCCGTCATCGTCGGCCAGGCGGCCAGCAGCGACTCTGCGTCACGCCGCTGGTGGTCGGCGTGGAAGCTCACCTGAACGACATGGAGTGGACGAGCTCGCTCAGGCATCGCTGCTCGCCGAGAGCCCAGCCTCCAGTGCGATCACGTCCGGGCGAGCGAGAAACGCCGCCATCAGCTTTGGGCGGCCGTCGAGCACGACGGCGCAGGTCGCGACGCCGCAGTGAGCGAACCACTCGGCGAAGTCCGGGTCGGCGATCATCGGCACCCCGCCGCGGACCACGGCGCGGACGTCGGCGCGCCGCGCGGCGACGAGGGTCTCATACGGGTCGCGGGTTGCATGAAGTATGAGACAGTCGCCGGCGCTTTCGGGTTCGAGATTGGGGACCGGCAGGCGAAGGACGCGCGCCGCGCCGGACGTTACGAGTCGCAGGATCTCGAGGTGGGACAAATCGCTCTGCGCCGCCGCGGTCCGCAGCTCGTCGAGAATGTCTCGCGATCCCGAAAGCCGGGAGTCCGTGCCGAGCGCGAGTCGTCCGGCTGTGGCGAGCCGGCGCGGGTCGAGGGTGCGGCCGAGCATGCCGACGTTGCTCGACGGACACCAGACCACGGCGGCGCCGCGACCGATCACCGATTCGACGTCCGCGGTCGTCAGTCCGGTTCCGTGCACGATCACCGTGTTGGCGGCGAGACATCCCATTGCGTCCAGGCTCGCAAGCTCGGCGCACGCGACGGCGTCGGTGCCCTCCGCGAGGTGGATGATCCACGGCACGTCGGGCGCGGTGGCGGCGTGGCTCGCACGCACGTCAGGCCCGTATTGCGGCGCTCCGTTCGCGTGTTGCGCGCCAAGTCGCAGCGAGTGGCTCCAGCCGTATCTCCGCACGACGCCGACGGGGAAGTCCGGACGATCGAACGAGTCGTCCCACGGATCGTGGTGCGCCACCGTCGTCGTGCCGGCGACGAGATTTTTCAGCCCGCCGTGGCGAAATCTGGTCTCCTTCGCGACGGCGGCAGCGGCGGCGACGTCCGGGCGACGCCGATGGGTTTCGAATGCGTCGATCCAGTCATAGCTGTTCGCGAACGGCTGCTCGTGGGCCAGAGCCGGAATCGCGTTGAGCTGCAGATGATCGTGCGCGTTGATCAGGCCGGGAAAGATCAGATGATCGCGCAGATCGATGGCGAGTCCGCGAGGCGCCGACTCGACGACGCGCCCGCCAGACAACGCCACCGAGCGCGCGACGACGCCGTCATCGCGGACGACGCGCGCGTGCTCGAGCAGAACGCCCGGCGCGCTCACGACGCGCGCGTCGAGCCGAGCGAAAGCGTGCAGACGCAGCGGCGGCAGATCTCGTCACGATGCGTGTCGAGCCCTTGTCGCCACGCGACGGCTTCGGGCGAATTGAGAATGCTCGCGATCCCGCCGTCACCCGCGGTGTGGATGTTCCCGAGCGGCGGCTGAAAGAAGCACGGCCGCACCGTGCCGTCCGACTCGATCACGCTCGACACCCACGGGGCGTTGCAGTCATTGGGTGAGAAATCGCCGCCCCCGACGAGCGCCCGGAAGTACTGACTCAGGCGCCGTCGCAGCTTCTCGGGCGACTCCGCGATGAAGCCCGAGGCGAAGTCCGCAGCGTGCTCGCGCTCGAGTGCGTCGAGCTCCGCGTCGAGCAGCGGAAGATCCTCGGCCTCGAGAGCGACCTGGTGTACTCGCGCGTCGCTCCAGCCGCCGGGTCGATTGAACGCATCGGTGCTCACGTCGGCCGCGAGGAAGCTGATGCGATCGAGGCCGATCTCGTGCGCGGCTCCCACCGTGGCTCGAAGCGACTCGAAGTTGGCGCGCTGCACGGTGCAGCGGCCGGTCACCTGGATGCCCGAACCCGCTTCGCGGATCGCCACGACGCCGTCGGCGAGGCGATCGAATGCCCGCGGCACGTTGCGAATGCGGTCGTGCACGGCCTGCGGGCCGTCCAAGCTCACGACGACGTCGTCGCAGCGCGTCACCAACTCGGCGGCATGGCGACGCAACAGCAGTCCCGTGCTCAGAATCGAGATGCCGATGTCCGCCGAACGCAGCAGGTCGCAGAGCTCCCAGAGGCGTGAGTGCATCAACGCCTCGCCGCCGCTCAGCACCACGCGCTCCACGCCGAGCTCGCGCCATTCGGCGACCCAGCGCGCGATGTCCGCCACGGCCAGCTCCTGTTCGTCCTTCGCCGCGCCAGATGTCGCACATCAGACATCGGCAGTTGCACCGGCTGTGCGGAAAGAGAATGAGGATCGGCAGCCGCGTGATCGGATCGAGTCGCGGCAGCGGTGACGCCTCGAGGCCGATGCCGGCGGGAGCCGGCCGCGGGTTGAGAACGGTCATCGCTCGGAACGCGGAAGCTTGCGCCACGCGAGCGCGAGCACGACCGGGAGCCCGCGCTGCTCATCGTAGGCACGAAGCCGGCCCGCGTCGGTGTAGAACTGTCTGATGCTCTCGCCGACGACGCCTTCGCGGTGCCCGATCAGCGCGAGGCCGTGCTGTTCCGCCGCTCTGGCGTGCGCGCTGACGCTGTGCACGAAGTGCTCGACTTCGTGCGCGACGCCCGACTCGTCGCGAAACGTGCGCCGGTGTCCCGCCAATGCCGCTTCGGGGCTCAAATCGGTCGCGACGATCGCGCCGCCCGGGCGGCACACGCGCGCGAGCTCGGCGTAGGCGCCATCGAGATCGCGGACGTGGCCGAGGACGAGCCTGCACCAAACGACGTCGAACGACGCCGCGGCGATGGGCAGCGCGCGAACGTCGCCGGCGACGCGCGCAACCGATTCCGGCGCCTGCTTCAGCATGTCGATCGAGAGGTCGACGCCGACCGCGCGCTCGGCGCCGCAGTTTCGGAGGCGCCGTGCGGTGCCGCAGCCGACGTCGAGCAGCACGCGGTCGTGCACCGAGACTCCCAGCGCGCCGAGCGTCTGTGCCTCGAGCGCGCTGATCGCGGTCTCGGGCTCGTATTCCGGAGCCCACAGCCGATACGCTTCTCGTGCCGGCAGCGTGCTCATACCGCGCGTCGCTCGCCGGCGAGCGAAGGTGCCTCGCGCAGATGTCCGTAGGCCTGCGAGTCGTCCGGGGCGCGCTGCGCCATCTTGCGCACGAGGCGAAGGACCGCCGGGTCGGCGAACTCGCCCTTCGCCCAGCGACGCCGGGCGAGCAGGCGCCCGACGGACTTTCCCCACGACGCCGTCTTGAAGTCCTGCACGGACGGAAACCGGCTCTTCAGCACGAGCTCGAAGTCGTCGACCTTTGCCTTGAGGCGCCGCGGCAGCCACGGCACGAGCGGATCCTCGTGCGTCATCCACGCCACCCACTCCGGCTGCGTCCACTCCTCGAGCGTCTCGGGCGTGCCGGCGAGCGCGTCGACGTTGCCGTAGGTGCCGCGGCGCTGCGGCGTCGGCGTGTAGAAGTAGGTGATGAGCTCCATCGCCGGGTTCACGACCTTCAGCTTGCGAACGAACGCGATCGTGTTGTCGATCTCTCGCTCGGGCTCGTCGGGATCACCGAACACGAATGAGAATTCGGGAATGATGTCGTGGGTGCGCGCGCGCGCCGCGACCTCGAGGATCTCGGCGGTCGTCGTGCCCTTGTTCATTTTTTTCAACACGTCGTCCGACCCCGACTCGGCGCCGCAGAACATCATCGCGAGCCCCGACTGCCGCAGCAGCCGCCAGGTGTCCTCCGAATAGCGCGACAGCGCATCGACGCGCGCCTCGCACCACCACCGAACCCCGAGCGGCGTGAGCCGCTCGGCGAGCTCGCGCGCGTGCGACTCCTTGACCAGGAAGTTGTTGTCGTAGAAATGCACCGAGTCCATCCCGTACTCTCGTACGAGGAACTCGAGATGTTCCGCGGTGCGCGCCGGCGCCTGCACACGCTCGCGGCTGCCGAACACGGAGATCACGCCGCAGAACTTGCAGCCGTACGGACATCCGATCGACGCCTGATACACGCCGGACTTGCGGCCAAGATAGGTCGGGCGCAGGTAGTCGGCGACGTCGATCTTGTGATAGGGCGGAGCAGGGAGCTCGTCCGGGCCGACCCAGGGACGTTCCATTCCGTAGTGATGGCTGCCATCAGCGTTCCTGAACGACAGCCCGGCGACGGTCTTCGGATCGCGAGTGCCGCGAACGACGTCGAGCAGCTCGACGAAGGTCTGCTCGCCCTGTCCGCGGATCATCCAGTCGATGTACGGCGCGTTGAGCACCGGCGCCGGATAGAGGCTCGGAAAGTTGCCGCCCCACACGATCGGAATCCGTGGATAGCGCGCTTTGAGCTCGCGCGCGAGCGGCACGGCGCTCACGAGCTGCGGGCCCGGCATCACGGTGAACGCGACGATCTCCACCGGATCGTCGCCGGCGCGCCGCGCGTCGATGATCGACGAGATCTTCGCCAACGGATCCGCGTTGGGCACGTTCCCGTCGACGATCTCCCAAGCGATGTTCGGCGGCAACGCGGCGCCGATCGCCATCACCGACAGTGGGAATCGCCGATTCTTCGGGCGCGTCGCGCGCGGGTTGACGAGGAGAATCATCGCGCCGCTCCGTCAGTCCGTCGCCGAAACGTGGAGCCGCTCGAGCTGATAGAGCACGTGATCGCCGAGCGCGGCGAGCGGACGCGAGACGACGCGATCGACGCGTTCGAGGGCCGCGAGCAGACGAGGAAAGCGTGAGATCGCAGGCTCCGCCGCGCTCGGCGGGACGAACACGCCGATGCCGGTCCGTTTGACCAGCCGAAACCACGGCGCAAACGCGCGGGCGACATCCGCCGCGCGATGATAGCGAACCGTGAAGTTCTTCCCGCCAAGTCGCGCGCGCACGTCGCCCTTGGACGCGCGACGAACTGCCGAGCGTACGTCGAGTCGCGCGAGCTGCACGATCCACTCGCCCGGCGGACAGGTGCCGAAGATGACGAGCATCGCACTGCCGCCGGGACGAACGAGCCGCGCGAGGCCGCGCGCCGGCTCGCGAAGATCGCTCACGCAGTTGAGCGCGGCGAAGTTCGAGTAGGCGCCGTCGAACGGCTCCAGCCCAGCGGCGTCGCGCTCATCGGCGAACGCGCACAACCGCTCGGCCGGAACGACGCGTGGCGTCTCGGCGCCGAGCGAGCGAAGCTTCGTCTCCGCGACGCGCACCATCGCCGGCGACACGTCGGTGACGAGCACCTGGCGCCCGGCTCGGATGAGCCACTCGGCGTCTTCGCCCGTTCCTCCGCCGACGTCGAGCAACCGAGCCCCCGGCGGGAACGCGGCCGTGAGCGCTGCGCGAACCGCGCGGCGCTGAGCGGCAACACTCGCCCATGCGCCGTAGCGTCCGTCGAATCGCTCGGCGATCGCGTCGAACGCCGCGGCGGCCGGTGGCAGGGAGGACTGCGTCAGCGACGCCGGCGCCGCCATGTCAGTCCGCCGTAGCGATGAGCGGCTCGGCCGAACGGTTCGCGCGCTCCTCGCCTTCGAGCGCCGCCCACCGTGCGTCCGTCGCGGTGGTGTGCACCTCGTCGTGCAGCGCGTCGCGGAGACGGCGGTAAAAGGACGTGGTGTACGTTCCCTGAAACAGCATCGCGAGATCGTCGCTGTGAATCCAGTTCGTGTGCAGGCCGAGCTGTCCGCGCACGAGATCGTGAAACTTGGTGCCCGGGAGCGGATACGACACCGAGACGCCGATGTCGTCGGGGCGCTCCTCCCGCACGAGGTCGCGCGTGGACAGGAGGTCGTCCCACGTCTCGCCGGGGTAGCCGAGCTGCAGGAACCAGCAGGCGCGAATGCCGTTCGCTCGAAGGGCACGAGTGGCTTGGCGAATCTCGTCCACGGTCGTGCCCTTGTCCATCGCGTCGAGAATCCGCTGCGAGCCGGATTCGACCCCGAGCCAGACCTCCTCGGCGCCGGCGCGGTGGAGGGCCGCGGCCACCGACGGCCGCAGGAGATCCGCGCGGCACTGCATCATGAACGGCGTCCGCGCGTCGAGCCGCGCGACCTCGGCGGCGAACTCGATGATCCAGCGCTCGGTCAACCCGAAGATGTCGTCGGCGAACCAGATGTGGTCCGGCTTCACCTCGAGCTTGAGCCGGCGCATCTCGTGCGCGACGCCTTCGGGCGATCGCTGCACGTAGCGCCGGCCGAAGATCGGCTTCGCGCACCAGTTGCAGCCGAACGGGCAGCCGCGCGACGCCACCATGTTCCACGAGAACCGTCCATGCGCGGTGGTCCATGCGTGGCGATAGCTCTCGACGTCGATCAGATCCCACGCCGGGAGCGGCAGTCCATCGAGTCCACCGACGCTCGCCGCCGGAGCGGTCTGCCAAATCCCACCGTCCGGCGCGCGGAGCACCACTCCCGGAATCGCGTCGAGCGCGGCGTCGCGCGATTCGCGCCACAGTTCGGCGAGCGCGAGAAAGCTGACGTCGGCCTCCCCGCGCAGCACGGCGTTCGCGCCGGCGGCGAGATACGGTTCCGGATGATCGGTGGAGTCCGAGCCGTTCACCGCGACGCGGCATCCGAACGCGTGCGCCGCGGCGACCATCTCGAGCGTCGCCTCGCGCGTGCGCGTCGTGCACATCTTGGTGAGGAAGTTGAAATTGTCCTCGAGGATCCCGACGACGGCCGGCCGTACCGATTCCAGCGTGAGCGCGAACTCGTCGACGCTCGACGCGAGCGTGGCGTCGAACAGCGCGACGTCGTGTCCTTGCTCACGCAGCGCGGCGGCGACGAGCAGCGTCGCGAGCGGTGGATACGGCTTCATCCGCTCGGCCTGCTTGGGATCGTGCCGGAGGAAAAACGAGTTGGCGAGGAGGATCATGCGTCACGGATGGAGAGACAAGACGTCAATCCTCGCCGCGCGGCGCGAGTTCCTCCGCCGGCCGTCAGGAGCCTTTCAACGTGAACGTCACGGGCGTGAGTCCCGGAGAGGTCGCGGTGATGGAGTAGGTCGCCGGCAGTGGGCCCGTGGTGAACGTCACGCCGGCGTTGCCCGATGGACCCGTCGTCGTCGACGTCGGCGTGATGGTTCCTCCGGTCGACGTCCACGAGACCGGGACGTTCGGCACGGCGTTTCCAAATTGATCCGTCGAACGAACGATCAACGACGTGGATGCCGACGCGACGACGGTCTGCGAATCGGTGCTCACGCGGACGAGCTTCGTCGGCGACGAGGCGAGGCCTGTCGCCGTGGCGTTGACGGTCGTCCCCGTGTTCGAGAGGGTGATCGTGTTGGTGCCGGCCGTGGTGCCGAGCGTCCACGCGACGCTGGCGTGCCCGTTGGCGTCCGACGTCACGGAGGGCGGTGCAACCGTTCCGCTGCCGACGGCCGGCGTGATCGTCACCGTCTGATTCGCGACGGGCGCCGTGACCGTCGAGTTCATGACGCGAAAGCCGATCGTGATCGTCGCGCCGACTTGCGCCGACTGCGCCTGGCTGACGCTGTCGATGACGATCGTATTCCCGGTCAGTGGCCCGGTGGGCGTCGTGTTGCCGGACGACGAGTCCTTGCCGCACGCGGAGATTGCCGCACCGACAGCGAGGACGGCGGCGAACGGAAGAGAGTGGCGAGTAATGCGGATCATTCGAAAGCCTCTAGACCCCAACAGTCGCACGGCGTCGGCGACCCTTGGTACGACACGGATAGCGGAGTGTTCCATTGCACCGGTCCGGTGCGTCGACCCGGAGCGCGGTAGTGCTCGCGCCCGCGATCGGCAATCTGGGACGTTAAAGGTGGGCACACGATCTGGGCAATGGGGCGCGGCGGACTCGACTGTGATCGACAAGAGGGCGGACACTGGTCGGGCTCGCCGCGCATTCAGATCTCTTAATGTCGCTTCGATAGATTACCTCGATGGGGTCCCTCGCGATGCCAGACGCGTCATTAACGTGCGTCTGCGGCGAGTCGTCTGATGATGAACGCAATGCACCGCGCAACGATTGATGAGGCACGGTGCGTATGAGGGACTGGAGCGCGTTGCGTGTCGCTCACGAGACGACAGTCGGAAGGGAGCTGCACCGGAATGACCGAGCCGGCATTTGTCCGCGGCGGTACCGAGCGATTGGCGGAGTTGCATCTCACGCCAGTCGTGCGCGTGGGCGTTTCGGTGGTCATGCCGACGCTCAACGAGGGCCACGGTCTCAGAGAGACGTTGGCCGATCTCTACTGGGCGGACGACGTCATCGTCGTCGACGGTGGATCGGCGGACGATACGGCCGCCATCGCGCGGCGCGCCGGCGCGCGCGTGCTCATCGTTCCCGGCGTCACGATCGCTGAACAGCGGAACGCCGGGATCGCCATCGCTCGCAATCGTTGGGTGCTCGCGCTCGACGCCGACGAGCGCGTCTCGCAGGAGCTCCGCGATTCGCTCTCGCGGTTGTCGACATCGTCCGGCGACGTACCCTCGGCATTTCGTGTTCGGTCGCGCAACTGGCACCTCGGCCGCGAGCTGCGCCATGGTCCGTGGGGCCGCGATTGGAAAGTCCGTGTGTTCTCGCGCGACCGCCGCTACGCAGTGCAATGGGTCCACGAACACATCGACGGACTGAAGGAGGTCGGCTCGCTCGACGGCGCGCTGTTGCATCGCCCATATCGTGATCTGTCGCACCAAGTGCTGAAGATCGCCACGTACGCGTCGTGGGCGGCGCGCGATCTGCGCGCGAAAGGCCGAAAGGCGCGCGTGTGGGACCTCTTCGCCCGGCCGGCCTGGCGGTTCATGCGCGACTACGTGTTCATGAATGGCTGGCGCGACGGCGCGGCCGGCTTCGTGGTTGCGTGGGTCAGCGCGTTTTCGGTGTTCCTCAAATACGCCTGCCTGTTGTTGGACGCGCCGGCGGCCTGAGGTAGTCGCGTCCGGGCGACTCGGCCAGGTGCGTGAGGCTGCGGATTCGACAGAGGTCGGGCTTCAAAAGCAACGGCGGGCGCAGTCCGGCCTCGACCCAGGTACTAGAGCAGACGATTTGAAATCTCAGATTCTCGACCAAGCTGCCTGGCGCCGCACATGTGCCGCGTGCTCGAGTCGTGGTATGGTCAAGCTAGAACGCAGTGATGTGCCCTCTGACAACTGGTATCGTCGGATTAGCTTTCCGGTTCACTCAACCGGAGCCGACGATGGCGAAGGGCACCTCTGGCCAAAGAGATGGCGCGCATCATCTGCGATCGCGGGCTGACGCAGACAGAGGCGCCCAGATCGTCCGCGACGCGCGCGAGCTGAGGGGCTTTTCCGCGGGGCGGCTGCTCAGCACGCCACGCCGTTGGGTAGCGATCTGGAGACCGCGATCCGGCCACCGAGTCAACGCGCCGGCCGGGTTCGTCTCGATGTTTGCCAGCGAACACTGAAGACATGCCGACGGTGTCCTTTGTCACGCCACCGGGGACAAGTTCACGGTCTGCCGGCCTTGCCGTCGAGCGGATTAGTCACCCTGCCATCGGATGCGCGCACGTCGCGACCCTCTGACACCGACTGCCGGCGAAGTCCTGGCCGTCAACTGGCCGCTCGAGCGCGGTGCCCTGCTTGGGGCGGCTCGCATCTACTGCGGCTCCTTCCGCATGTTGGCAGCAAGGGGCGACAGGAGAGAAAGTGGCGTGAAGTTCGAATTCAGCCAGCCGATGTTCCTCGGTTTGCTGGGGAGGGCCGTGTCGCCGTGCCCGCGATCTCCCTCCGACGCAAACGCCAACCGGTTGGACTCCGGCGTTCGAACCGCTGTGCAGATACGCCCGCACCAATGCTGGGGTCGGTTGGCCTGGAGGACGCTGAGAATATTTAGAAGCGACTCATCATTGTCTACGAAAAGGAGACAATCCGCGCCTGCGCATCGAATCGCTTGGATTAGCGTGACACGCCAATGGTTCCGATGACGCCCGCATGACGCCTACGTGCCGACGTCGACGCGAATGGCATCGCAGTCGCGCACGCCACGATACAGCCCGCGCAACCCACGATCGGAACTCTAATCTTCGACCTTCAGGGCGCGGTGCGCGCCGGTTGTTTACCCGCCTGCCTGGAGGTGGCCGACAACCGAGGTGACAAATGGTTAGTAGACTGACATTAATGGTATCGTAATAATATTGCGACAACTCGAAAGAGACTTGAAAAAACTATTGACGGCGCGACTTGACCATACTAGCCTAAGCGGCCGCGACAGTTCGGCGACGCCGTTCGCCGCCTGTGCGCGCCGTTTTACGAGACGGATGCGAGCAAGGGCGGCCAGCCGGGGATCGACCCCGAAGTCTACTTCAAGATGCTGATGGTGGGGTTCTTCGAAAACCTGCCGGCTGAACGCGCCATCGCCGCCCGGTGTGCCGACTCGTTGGCGATCCGCGCCTTCCTGCACTACGAGCTGACGGAGCGCACGCCGCATCATTCGAGCTTCACCGTGATCCGACAACGCCTGCCGCTCGACGTCTACTCGCAGGTCTTCGATCTCATTCTCGTCGCCCTCCACGAGGCGAAGTTGCTTCGCGGAAAGCATCTGGCCATTGACACGTCGGTGCTCGAGGCGAATGCGTCGTTGCGGTCGCTCACGCATCGGCTCACCGGCGAAAAGTATCGCCAGTATGTGAAGCGGCTGGCGAAGGACGCGGGCGTGGACACGACCGATCCGCGCGCCGTGAGCACGTTTGATCGCAAGCGGCCCGGTCGAACCACGTCGAATGACGACTGGCAGAATCCGCATGATCCCGACGCCAAAGTCGGGCCGGACAAGAAAGGGGTCACGCGGCTGATCTACAAGCCGGAGCATGTCGTAGATCTGGAGACGGGAGCGATCGTTGATGTCGACCTCAAGCCGGGCGATGAGCCGATGCCGAGGGGCTGACCGACCGCGTCCGCGACGTGGAAGAAAGCGCGAACGCGCGCTGGGCGAGCTACCCGGCGTGGCCCGCATCGAGACGCTGGTCGGCGACATGGGCTATTGTGCGGTCGACGCGCTGGTGGAGTTGCAGACCGTCGGCGTGCGGACGGCCATTCCGGACCCGGTGGCCAACCGCCGTGTGGAGAAGCTGTCGCCGGAGCAGCGGCAGGCGCTCCGCACGGCCACCCGAACGTGCCGGAGCGCGAGTGGCCGGTGGTTGATACAGCACCGCGGCGAGTTTTGCGAGCGTAGTTTCGTGCACGTGCTCGACTACGGGGGCGCCCGGCGGACAACGCTGCGCGGTCGCGAGAAATCCTCAGCGAACCTCGTCCAAGCAGCGTGTCTCAATCTCTCGATCCTGCTGCGCGAGACCCTGCAGATCGGGACGCTGAAGCAGGCGTGGTCGGCCTCCGCCACGACCGTTGCCGCCGCTAAGCGCGAGTTCCGCTGGGTTTGTCGTCGCGACGATGCGAGCGTTCGTGAGCGATGACGCCCATCAACTCCGAGCGGCCCTCGTCACCGCATCTCCTCACAGGAGGATCTGATGATGCGAGGCTTGCCGTTCCGACGAAGTGTTGTCTCTCTCATGGGAGCGTCCTTGCTGATGTCAGCGACAGCCCCCGCCTCTCTGGCACATACACGGTGGCGTGGTGGGCATCCGGGCGACTCGGTGCTCGAGTTGTACTCGAATGATGGAAGGCTCGTCCACCGCTACCAAGCCAGCGAGATTTCAGCGCCAAGGCGACCGCTTATTAAACAAGCGAACGCAGCCTCCGGTTCATCGCGAGCTGAAGCGGCCGCCAAGCTGCGTGCCGCGGTGTCGCGCATGAAGCAGTCAAATTCAAATCACAAGCCTGATCTGTCGTTAAGCCTAGTTGTGGCTGACGCCATGTCCGCCACGTCGGAGGCTGAGGCGCATCGTATCCTCGCCACACTTCCTGTTCGGATCGAGCGGACGGTGTCTAGCGGGTCTGATGCTCTCTTTGTTACGACATCCGTGTTCGTGCGCGGCACGCTAAAGTTCCGCATGATCCAGCCGGTTGCGTCGGGCGGCATCGATGAGCAATCGTCCGCCTCCGACCACGTTGCAGAGTCGAGTACTCCATTTGATTCGGAGACCGCGTTCAGCGACGCATCTCATGGCCCGTCTCTTCGCGCAACGGCGCTAGAATGCGACACGGATCCTGACGACCCCTGTGCCGACCAGCAGGACCGCGATGACGCACTTGCCGCAGCCGCGTCAATGCAATCCGATCTGGACGCGGCGAATGCTGCGGAAGCATCGGACGAATCTGACTGCTATGCGGCACAGCAGTGCTGGGCTACGCTCGAGGAGAGCACCAGCCTTAGCAGCGGTTCAGCCGCGTCCCCGTCCTTCGAGGCCGCTCCTGCGCTAGGGGATGAGCTTTCGACTGCGTTTGGCAACAACCTTTTTGCGTCCGTTTCAGCCGACCTGCTGTTCAACTGTTGGGTCGAATACACAGCGGCGGCTGGTGGTATCCTTTGGGGCGCAAGCGGCGTTGCCGGCCTTGTCGCGGCGGCTGGCTCACCGGACCCCATCTCGAAACTTGCTCTTTTTAGCTTGTGGACAAACGCCGCCGCTGGCGTGGCGGCTGCTGTTACGGGCGTTGCGGTGGCGTACAACTGCTGGGCCCAGTAACACCCCACTCCCCTTCCTTGCGGTGCGGCATGGAAGGGGCTCGATTTCGTATGGTCAGAAACGAACTACGCTGAGAGGGACGGTGCAAACCACTGATGTCATGGTGACTCGATACGTTATTTCTTCGCTTGGAATTGTCCTTGGGATAGTCCTCGCCATCGTCGGGTACCGGAGTCACGACCAGATGGGCAACGCAGCCGCTTGGATCATGCTGATGTCAATCGGCATTATCATGTCCAGTCTTGTCGTGTTAGTGGGCTTGTTCTCTACAGTACCAGGCGTGTTGTTTTTTTTCGTGGGGGCGTTGCTCGCAACGGTTTCAGCGTATCGGACACTCAGGGCTGAGCGCACACGCCAGCATTCTGGCTAGCAGCGAAGAAGCTAGGGTTCGCCGTCGGTCGTGAGCTTGGCCGACCGATGCCGACAACGCTCGATCACTTTCGGTGGTCGGGCGTTTGTCGGTTACTAGCAACCACGGGCGTCCAGGTGGCGGGCCCCCATTGTGATCTGTCGCACCAAGTACTGAAGATCGCCACGTACGCGTCGTGGGCGGCGCGCGATCTGCGCGCGAAAGGCCGAAAGGCGCGCGTGTGGGACCTCTTCGCCCGGCCGGCCTGGCGGTTCATGCGCGACTACGTGTTCATGAATGGCTGGCGCGACGGCGCGGCCGGCTTCGTGGTCGCGTGGGTCAGCGCGTTTTCGGTGTTCCTCAAATACGCTTGCCTGTTGTTGGACACGCCGGCGGCGTAGCCTAGCCGGGCACACAACTCGGAGCAGGGCACGCGAGCGGCGATTCTGCCGTTCGGCTTGACGCGCACTCGAGTCGTGACCATGGTTCGAATCGTCCCGGTCGGACGATGGCGCGGCCCTCCTACACAACCATCCCATGACCACTCGCCGGACGTTCGTCTCGTCGATCATCGGCGCGGGCGTATCCCTGCCCGTCATGCGCGAATCGGCGTTCCGCCGCCTCTTCGAGGCCGCGCCCATCGCCGGCGGGCGATCGCCCGTGTCGGTCGCCGAGGACGAGACGTATTGGCGCGAGATCCAGCGCGCGTTCGATCTCGACCGCACGATGGTGAACCTGAACAACGGCGGCTGCAGTCCGGCGCCGACCCACGTGCTGGAGCAGATGATTCGAGATCTCAGATTCTCGAACGAGCTGCCCGTGGACCACATGTGGCGTGTGCTGGAGCCGCGGATCGAGTCGGTCCGGCGCGACCTCGCGACCGAGCTTGGCTGCGATCCGGAGGAGATGGCCATCACGCGCAACGCGTCCGAGGCGAACGAGATCATGATCTTCGGTCTCGACCTCCAGCGCGGCGACGAAGTGGTGTTCACGACGCAGAACTATCCGCGCATGCAGACGGCGTGGCGCCAGCGCGAGCGGCGCGACGGCGTCGTGCTCAAGCGCGTCAAGATCGAGACGCCGGTCAAGAGCACGAAGTCGTACGTCGATCAGATCGCCGCCGCGATCACGCCGCGGACGAAAGTCATCGAAGTGATGCACATCAGCTTCATGACGGGCTACATCGCGCCGGTGCGCGAGATCGTCGAATTGGCGAAGCCCCATGGCATTCAGGTCTTCGTCGACGGCGCTCACGCCTTCGCGCACTTTCCGTTCACGCGCGACGAGCTCGGCGCCGACTACTACGGCACGAGCCTGCACAAGTGGCTGCACGCGCCGATCGGGACGGGCTTTCTCTACGTGCGCCGCGACAAGATCAAGTCGCTGTGGCCGCTCATGGCCGCCTCGGTCGAGCAGGACGGCGACATCCGCAAGTACGAGGAGATCGGCACGCATCCGGCCGCCAATCACAACGCCATCGCCGTCGCGATCGCGTTCAACCGCGGCATCGGCATGGATCGCAAGATCGCGCGACTGCGCTATCTCCGCGACCGCTGGGCGAAGCAGCTCCTGGCGGCGAGCGACCGCGTGCACATGATCACCGAGATCGGCCCGACGAAGAGCGGCGCGATCGGCGTCTATGGCATCGAGGGCATGGACATGGGGAAACTCGGCGGTTGGCTCCTGTCCAAGCACAACATCGTGACGACGCCGATGGTGAACGACGAGTTCCAGGGCATGCGGATCACGCCAAACGTCTACACCACCGTGGACGAGGTGGACCTCTTCGCGGATCGGGTGATCAAGGCGATTCGAACCGGCATTGCGTAGAGTCATCCCGAGCGCTCGGGATGACACGTTGTTCAACGCAATGACACCTTGGATTGACCGGTGCGTAGTGCTCATATCATGAGCAACGCTCCGTCACCCCTCGGCGTCTCTCCGGAGCTCGTCGCGCTCCAGCGCGCCGTTGCCGGGCGCTATTCGATCGTCCGAGAGCTCGGGCGCGGCGGTATGGGCATCGTGTTTCTCGCCCGCGACGCGGCGCTCGAGCGGCCCGTCGCCATCAAGCTCCTGCCGCCGATGCTGGCGTTGGACGCGGCGCATCGTGCGCGGTTCGTCCGCGAGGCGCGCACGGCGGCGGCGCTGTCGCACCCGAACATCGTGCCGATCCACGCGGTCGAGGAGCACGACGACCTCGCGTTCTTCGTCATGGGCTTCATCGACGGCGAGACGCTCGCCACGCGGGTCGCGCGAAACGGCCCGCTCCGCATTGCCGAGGCGGCGCGAATCACGCAGGACGTCGCGTGGGCACTCGCGCACGCCCACGCACATGGCGTGGTCCATCGCGACATCAAGCCCGACAACATTCTCATCGAGCGCGAATCGGGGCGAGCGATCGTCACGGACTTCGGTATCGCGCGCGTCGATGACGACGTCGCATCGAGCGGCGCCGGTGTGATCGTCGGAACGCCGCGCTACATGAGCCCCGAGCAATCGCGCGGCGAAACCGTCGACGCGCGCAGCGATCTCTATTCCCTCGGCGCCGTTGCCTATCTCGCGGTGACGGGCCGCGCCCCGATCGACGGCGATTCCGCGATGGCGATTCTCGCGCGCAAGGCGATCGTCGCGCCGGCGCCGCTCTCCACGATGCGCGATGGCGTGCCGCCGAAGTTCGCCTCGGCCATCGATCGCTGTCTCGCGAAGGACGCCGCCGCCCGGTGGGACTCCGCCGAGGCGTTCGCGGTCGCGCTTCGAGCGACGACGGCGAGCAAAGAGGTTGCGGCGCCGATTCGCGCATTCTTACGCGAAGCCGATCGGGCTGGATCGGAGATTGGGACGGCTCTCACGGCATCGGCGGTTTCGTTCGGCATGGCCGCGTTCGTTGTCGCGCTCGTCGGGGCCAAGCTCTATAACGGGTTTGGCGCGGCATTCGTCGAGGTCATGTACCTGGCTGCATGCGCGGCTACCACGGGGCTCGCGGGGCTCCGCGTCGCGCAACTCGTCGCGCGCGCGCGGCGGTTGATCCGGTCAGGCTACGGCCACTCGGCCGTGCGCCCAGCGCTCCTTGCCGTGGAGGGCGACGGCGAAGCGGACACGCACATTCCGTCGCGCGGGAAACCGGCCGCGCAGGCGGCGTTCGCAGTCCTCGGCGCTGCCGGTTCGGTTTGGCTTGGGACGCTGTCGGGATTCGTACTTCCGTTCATCGGCTTCGCGGGATCGGTCACGATCCCGACGCTCTTCGTGCGTCGTCTGCTCGGAGCGCGCTCCGGACAGGACAGCTGGTGGTCCCGCATGCTGCGCGGCAAGATAGGGCGAGCCCTTTTCAGGGTCGCCTCGATTGGTCTGACCAACCAAGCCACCGCGCTGCCCGCGGCCGGAGAGCCGACTAGCGTCGCGCTGCGCAGCGAGCTGACGGCGCTGTTCGACGCGTTGCCCGACTCGCAGCGCACGGCGTTCGGCGATCTGCCGGAGCTCGCGCTTCGGCTGGAACGACAGGCCGCGGTTCTTCGTGACCGAACTCCTGACCCCGCGAGCGATCGCCGACTGCAGTCGGTCGTCGCCGCGCTGGACTTATTGCGCCTCGACCTGCTCCGCCTGTCCGCCGCCGACGCGGACACGAACGATCTGACGCGCGATCTCGAGCAGGCCCGGCGAGTGAGCGACGAGATCGAGGCGCGGCTTCAGGCGCACGTCGAGGTGAATCGGATCTTGTCCTCGGATTCGCCGTAGGCTGCACGGGCGAGACCGCTCGCTGACGACTGTTGTCGCTTTGCCGCCAACCGCTGTCAAATGAGGGAGCCTTTTCGCGGAGCCGTCGCCCGATGTCTACGTCGCTTCTGTCACAGGCAGCTCCCTCGTACGCGCCGCCCTCGCCACCGAGATCGCCGGGCCTTCGCCAACGCATCGCGTCGCTCGACATCGTGCGCGGCGTCGTCGTGGTGCTCATGGCGATCGATCACGTGCGCGTCTACTCGGGACAGCCCGCCGGCGGCCCGACGCCGGGCATCTTCTTCACGCGCTGGATCACGCACTTCGTCGCGCCGGCGTTTCTCTTTCTCGCCGGCACGGGCGCGTATCTCTACGGCCAGCGCGTGCAGGATCGCGGCAAGCTCGCGCGCTTTCTGGTCACGCGCGGTCTGTGGCTCGTGTTCCTCGAGCTCACCGTGCTTCGCGTCGCGTGGACGTTCAACTTCGACTTCGCGCACTACATGCTCGCCGGCGTGATCTGGATGATCGGCTGGTGCATGGTGCTGATGGCGGGCATCGTCTATCTGCCGATGCGCCGCGATCGCGACGCTCGGCGTCGGGATCATCGCTGCTGCACAACGTCACCGACTTGTTCCCGGCGCTCGTCGCCGGCGATGCGCCAGCGGCGCGCTCTCGCCGCTGTGGAAGATTCTCTACGCCGGCGGCGGCATCAGCTCGGCGCGAACGGTCCGCCGCTCGTCATCCTGTTCGTGCTCGTGCCGTGGATCGGCGTGATGGCGGCGGGCTACGCGTTCGGCAGCGTCATGACGCTGCGAGCCGCGAGCGCCGGCGCGGCGACGGCTGCGTTCATCCTCTGCGCGCTCGGCGTCTCGGCGATCGCGACCGCGGCGTTCATCCTGCTTCGCGGCGCGATCGACGTCTACGGCGATCCGCGGCCAGCGGTGGCACGCAACGACCGCGCCGCGCGCCGTGATGCCGAGGGCGCTCGCCTTCCTCGACGACGAACAAGTATCCGGCGTCGCTGTCGTTTCTGCTCATGACGCTCGGGCCGATGCTCGTGCTCCTCGGCCTCGCCGAGCGCGCGCGCGGGCCGATCGCCGGCGCGCTGGAGACGTTCGGCCGCGTGCCGTTCTTCTACTATGTGCTGCACATCCCGCTCGATTCACCTCGCGGCGGTCGTCGTCTCGTTCATCCGCGAGGGGTCGGCGGATCCGTGGCTGTTCACGAACCACCCGATGATGAATCCGCCGCCGCCGGCCGGGTACACGTGGAGCCTGCCGCTCCTGTATCTCGTGTGGGCGATCGTGATCGGAATCTTGTACGTCGCTTGCCGGTGGTACGCCGGCGTCAAAGCGAGGAGTCGGTCGACGCTCTTGAGTTACCTCTGAAACGGCCGCGGAACCGTCCAAGTCCATGTGTCATAGGATCCAGTGGCAACAGTAGGAACTGCCGCTGACGGCGCTGACGATGCCGATGGCGCTGAAACAACGGCTCATTGTTTGTCCGCGGCGCGGCGTCATCAGCGCTGTCCGCGAGATCAGCGGCAGTTCTTCTGCTCATTCTTCGACTGAGCTCCGTCGTGGGCTGGGTGCGAACACAGGTGACCTGCCGCTGATGGCGCTGACGATGCCGATGGCGCTGAAACTACGGCTCATTGGTATTGTCTGCGGGTCGGCGTCATCAGCGCTGTCCGCGAGATCAGCCGCAGTTCATCGGTCACTCCTTCGCTGAATCCGGTCGACGGTTCCGGAGTGCGAACGGCCGATGTTCGTTCGAATAGATGTCGCGATAGAACTTTGGCCGATAGCCAAAATGGAGGAGAAGTCCGATCTCGAAGCGTGTCGAGCAGAGGTAGCTTCGTAACTGACGCCTGGCGATCGGGGGCAGTGGCTCGACGGACTTGTACTCGACGACGAGCCGCTCGTCGACCACCATGTCCAATCGGTGCCAGCCGATCTGTTCGCCGTCATAGAGGACCCGCACGGCGAGCTCGCGTTGCACCCGATGGCCGCGCTTGACGAGCTCCTTCTCCAGTGCTCGGGCATAGATTGCCTCCAGGAATCCGAAGCCGAGCTTCCGATGCACCTCATAGAAGGCCCCGATCACCGATCGTGTGAGGGCCTCTTCGATCAGCACGATTCGCCGTCGCTCCATTTGATGAACGTTCGCGTAGGGCGCCGGCTACGGCGTCATCTTTTCCTGCCGCGTCGTACTATTGCGCTGCCGGCTCCGGTACACCCGAGCGGTCTGCACTTGTCCGAAGTGTGAGGACATGCTCGAACGCACGATTCCCAGCTCCTCCGAACAAATCCCAGCGATCGGTCTCGGAACATGGCGCACGTTCGATCCGCCGGCGACGACCGAGGTCGCGCTCGCTCCGATCAAGGATGCGCTGGCGACGTTCGTCCGAGATGGCGGGCGAGTCATCGATTCGTCGCCGATGTACGGCAAGGCGGAGATGGTCGCGGGCCGCGTCTCGCGCGAGCTGGCCGTCAATCAGGATCTCTTCATCGCAACCAAGGTCTGGACGAGCGGTCGCGCCGCGGGGATTCGCCAGATGGAAGAGTCCATGCGGCTCCTCGGCCGCGCGACGCTCGATCTGATGCAGATTCACAATCTCGTCGACTGGCGCGCGCACCTCCCGACCTTGCGGGAGTGGAAAGCGGCGGGCCGCATCCGCTACATCGGCATCACGCACTACGAACCGTCTGCGTACGCGTCGCTCGAGGACGTGATCCGCCGCGAGCCGCTCGACTTCGTGCAGCTCGCTTACTCGGCCACGGTACCCGACGCGGCCGAACGTTTGCTCCCGCTGGCGGCGGATCGCGGCGTCGCCGTTCTGGTCAATCGTCCATTCGAAGGCGGCGGTTTGCTCTCGAGAGTGTTGCGTGGCCCGCTGCCATCGTTCGCGGGCGCATTCGCCGCGACGTGGTCCGAAGCGCTGCTGAAGTTCGTGCTGGCGCATCCGGCGGTCACGTGCGTCATTCCCGCCACGGCGACGGTCGAGCACCTGCGCGAGAATCTCGCGGCGGGCGAGGGGCGGCTGCCGACCGAGCAGGAGTGCCGAACGTTGATCGCGTCGCTGTCAGTCTGACGTCAACTCCTTCACCGGAACGGCATCGACCGTTCTCGCGTCGCCAAGCACCAGCCGGCGATGATAGTCGATCTGCCCGAGGTGGTAGCCGAGGTGCGCGACGAGGTGGACGAGCCAGTCGCCGGTCGTGAAATTGATGCCCGCGACGGGCTCGGGATAGCGCGACGTCATCATCCCGTCACTCACGTTCGCGAATCCCTCGTCGAGAGCGCGGGCCGTGGCCTCCAACTCCTTCGCGATCTCCGCGCGACTCACCTCCCGTCTCGCGAACTCCGCGTCGCGATCGCGCACGTAGCCCGTGCCGCCGAGGTGCCGGCCGATGAAGTACTGAAGGTTGCCGGCCAGATGGAGCATGAGCGTGCCGGCGGAATTGGTGATGCCCGGCGGCAACGCCCACACGCTGGCGTCGTCGGGATAGGCGTCGAGCTCGCGCCGAAGGGCGCGGAGCTCACGTTGCATGCATTGGCGAATGATGTCGTAGCTCATGGACTGGTTCGCTCGAGGTGCGGAAGGCAAGGGCAGAAGGCAAACCTAGGCGTGTATCTTTCATACAGCGACCCGCTCCCCCGAAAATCCGTCCGCGCCGACTTGCCCGTGTCCAACCCCGCCCCCGATTCCAGCACGCCCAATCCGCCCCGGCGCGACTTCATCCGCGAGATGGTCGCGGAAGACGTCGAGACGAACCGGTTCGGCCGGCCGATCAAGACGCGCTTCCCGCCGGAGCCGAATGGCTTTCCGCACATCGGCCATGTCAAGGCGATCGCCGTCAACTTCGGGATCGCGGATGAGTTCGACGGCCGCTGCAATCTCCGGTTCGACGACACGAATCCGTTTACCGAAGACATCAAGTACGTCGAGGCGATCAAGAACGACATCAAGTGGCTCGGCTTCGAGTGGGACGCCGAGCTCTATGCGAGCGACTACTTCCAGGAGTTGTACGACTTCGGCGAGCTCCTGATTCGAAAGGGCAAAGCGTACGTCGACTCGGAGTCGGACGAAGAGATCCGGGCGCACCGCGGCACGGTGACGGTGCCGGGCACGCCGAGCCGGTACCGCGATCGATCCGTCGAGGAGAACCTGGATCTGCTCCGGCGCATGAAGGCCGGCGAGTTCCCCGACGGCGCCCATGTGCTACGTGCCAAGATCGACCTCGCGCACCCAAATATGCTCATGCGCGATCCGCTGCTGCTGCGCATCCGGCACGCGCACCACTACCGGCAGGGCGACGCCTGGTGCCTGTACCCGCTCTACGATTTCGCGCATCCGCTGTCCGACGCGATCGAGGGGGTCACGCACTCGCTCTGCTCCCTCGAGTTCAAGGACAACAACGACGTCTACAAGTGGCTCGTGCGCGAGTGCGGGTTCGACCATCCGCCCGAGCAGACGGAGTTCTCGCGCCTGTCGCTCGAGTACACGGTGATGAGCAAGCGGAAGCTGCTGCGCCTCGTGAACGACGGCATCGTGAGTGGATGGGATGATCCTCGCATGCCGACGGTATCGGGCATGCGGCGTCGCGGCGTCACGCCGGAGGCCCTGCGCGCGTTCGCCGAGGCCGCCGGGGTGACGCGAAAGCCGCAGCACACCGAGCTTGCGACCTTCGAGCATGCGATTCGGAACGATCTCAACATGCGCGTGCCGCGCGTGATGTGCGTGACGAATCCCCTCAAGGTCGTGATCACGAACTATCCGGAGGGCCAGGTCGAGGAGCTCGACGCGTCGTACTATCCACACGACGTCCCGAAGACCGGTTCGCGGACGGTGCCGTTCTCGCGCGAGCTCTACGTCGAGCGCGACGACTTCATGGAAAACCCCCCGAAGAAGTTCTATCGGTTGGCGCCGGGGCGCGAAGTGCGGCTGCGGTACGGTTACTTCATCACGTGCACCGATGTCGTGAAGGACGCTGCCGGCGAGGTCGTCGAGATTCGGTGCACGTACGATCCGGCGACGCGCGGCGGCGATTCGCCCGACGGCCGGAAGGTGCAGGGAACGATTCACTGGGTGTCGGCGCCGCACGCGCTCGACTGCGAGCTCCGCCTCTACGACAAGCTGTTCACCGTGCCCGATCCCGACGCGCTCGACGAAGGGCAGGACTTCCTGAGCGTCGTGAACCGCGACTCCCTCGCCGTGGTGCGCGGGGCGAAGATCGAGCCAGGCGTCGGAGCGGATCCGGCGGGGACGCGCTATCAGTTCGAGCGGACGGCCTACTTCATCAGCGACGTGGTCGACTCGAAGCCGGGCGCGCTCGTGTTCAACCGCACGGTCACGCTTCGCGACACCTGGGCGAAGATCAAGGACAAATAGGCACGGGCACGGAGGAGCCGATGGCGCGGCGTCCGAGAAAAATGCCGTCGAAATTTTCCATGCTCCGGCAAGCCGAACGCCCCGAGAGCCCGATTTCGGAGCAGTTCCGGGAAAAGCCTGGTCGATGAGGGTGTCGCCGACGCCGTGACAGTACGGTGGCGCGGATCGTCTCATGAGTACCATGAACACGCTCCGACGATCCCGAGCCGCCCTCGTGCTGGCGATGACATTCGTCGTCGGCGCCTCGGTCGCGGCGACGCGACCGCCCGCGTCTCGCGCCGCGTCTCGCGCCGCGTCTCGCGCCGCGGCCGGCAAACACATGCTGTTCCGCATTCGCGGCCCGCACGGCGCCACCATGTATCTTCTGGGCTCGGTGCATTTGCTCTCCCCCGAGGCGGGCAAGCTCTCCCCCGAAGTCGACTCGGCGTTCGCGCACGCGAAGGTCGTCGCATTCGAGACGAGCCTGGATTCGCTGCAGGGACGCGCCATCGAGCTCGCGGCGCTCGCGCGAAACGCGCCCGGCGTCACGCTGCGATCCGCGCTCACGCCCGCCGGCGCCGCGAGGGCCGATACGGTGCTCAGAGGCTATGGCCTCTCGGTCGACCAGCTCGCGCCGTTCAAGCCCTGGTTCGCGACGCTGGTCATGACGCAGCTCGTCATTCAGAAGGCGAAATTCCAGCCGCAGTACGGCGTCGACGCGCAGATCAACGAGCGAGCACACGCAGGCGAACAAGCCGACGACGGGCCTCGAGTCGGTCGACTTCCAGTTGCATCTGTTCGACTCGATGACGCCGGCCGAACAGGAGCAGATGCTCGTCATGAGCTCGCCGCCCGATTCATCGACGGAAAACCTGCTCAAGATCAAGGACGCGTGGCTGGCCGGCAACACGGTCATGCTCGACAGCATGCTCAACAAGTCGATGATGGAAGCGCCGGCGATCTTCAACAAGATCGTCGTCCAGCGCAACAAGAGCTGGATCCCGCGCCTCGACGCGATGCTGCAGGGCACTGACGACGCGCTCGTCGTCGTCGGCGCGGCGCACCTGGTGGGCAAACAGGGCGTCGTCGAAATGCTCAAGGCCAAGGGGTACACGGTCGAGCAGATGTAACGGCCGAGAGGCGAGAGGCGAACGGCGAACGGCGGATTTGAGACGACAGCCCGCCGCACCCCTCGCGCATCACTCTTCACGACACGCCGCACGACTAGTCGCCTCACGCAACTAGTCGTACTATCTGCCGTGCTTCCGCTCATTGGAATTCTCATCGTCGTCGCCGGCTTCGCGCTGCGACTCAATCCGCTCGCGGTCGTCGTCACGGCGGCCATCGCCACCGGACTCGCGGCCGGCCACTCCCTCGTCGACGTGATCGCGGCGTTCGGCAAAGCGTTCATCGAGAGCCGCACGGTGCCCGTCGTTTGGCTCGCGCTTCCGGTGATCGGCCTGCTCGAGCGCGCGGGGCTCAAGGAGCGCGCCCGCATCGTCGTCTCGGGCATCCGCGTCGCGACGACCGGCCGCTTGCTCCTCGTCTACCTCGTCGCTCCGACAGATCACCGCGGCGCTCGGGCTCACGTCGCTCGGCGGACAGGCGCAGATGGTGCGTCCGCTCATCTCGCCGATGGCGGAGGCGGCGGCCGAGGCGCGCCTGGGCGAGATCGACGACGCAACGCGCTTCCGCATCCGAGCGCACGCGGCCGCGGCCGACAACATCGGCGTGTTCTTCGGTGAAGACATCTTCATCGCGATCGGCTCGATCCTGCTGATTCGCGGCTTCCTCGATCAGAACGGAATTCACGTCGAGGCGACGAGCCTCGCCGTCTGGGCGGTCCCGACCGCGATCGCGGCATTTCTGATTCACGGCACGCGCGTGCTGCTGCTCGATCGCCGGCTGGCGAAGACCGCGGCCGCATCGACAGCGGAATCCGCTCGCGTCTCCGGCGTGGCGGCCGCCGAATGATCACGCTCGAATTCGTCAACGTGCTCATGGGGCTCATGATGGCCGGCATCGCCGTCGTGAACGTGCGCGACCACGCCAACGCCAAGCGATACAACAACGCGGCGTTCTGGGGTCTGTACGCCGTGACATTCCTGCTCGGATCGCACCTGCCGGATTTCGTGAACGGCCTCGTCGTCATCGCGATGGTGCTCGTGCTGGCCGTCGGCACGCTCGGTCCGGCGCCTGCCGAAGCGACGACCAAGGCGGAGCGCGAGGTGTCCGCGAGACGCTGGGGCAATGCGCTCTTCATTCCCGCGCTGACGATCCCCGCGGTGACGCTCCTCGGGACATTCGCGTTGAAGGGGTTCACGATCAACGGCGTGCCGCTCGTCGATCAGAAGCAGATCACACTCATCTCGCTCGGCCTGTCGACCGTCGTCGCGCTCGTCGTCGGCATGCTGATGCTGCGGCCTCCCGTCGGCGCGCCCATCGCCGAGGCGCGCCGATTGATGGACGCCGTGAGCTGGGCCGCCGTGCTGCCGCAGGCGCTCGCCGCGCTCGGCGCGATGTTCGCGCTCGCCGGCGTGGGGCCGATCATCGCCGGCCTCGTGCAGCGGTGGATTCCGCTCGAACACGCCTTTCGTCGGCGGTACTGGCGTACACGCTCGGAATGGCGATCTTCACGGCAATCATGGGCAACGCGTTCGCCGCGTTTCCCGTGATGACCGCCGGGATCGGCCTGCCGCTCGTGGCCCACAAGTTCGGCGGCGACATCACGGTGATGGCCGCGGTGGGAATGTTGTCCGGATTTTGTGGAACGCTCACGACGCCGATGGCGGCGAACTTCAACATCGTTCCGGTCGCGCTGCTCGAACTTCCGGATCAGTACGCGGTGATCAAGGCCCAGATTCCGACGGCGATCCTGTTGCTCGCCGCGAACATCGTCATCATGTACTTCTTCGTCTATCCGATGACCACGATCAGACGGTGACGACGCTCACGCCGGAGCTTGCGTCGCGCTTCGCGTCGCTCGTGCTCTCGCACGTGACGCGCGAGTACCCCAACAAGCTCGATCACGTGATGAACGGCCCGGACGACCTCCGCTCGCCGCGCCGGCTTCACCCCATCTTCTTCGGCAGCTTCGATTGGCACTCCAACGTGCACGGCTACTGGCTGCTCGCCACCGTGTACCGCCGGTTTCCCGAGCTCGGCGACGTTCGCGAACAGATCCGCGCGCTGTTCGACGAGCAGTTCACCGCGCGCAACGTCGAGGACGAGCTGGCGTATCTGGGGCAGCCGTCGCGCGGCACGTTCGAGCGTCCGTATGGCTGGGCGTGGATGTTGATGCTCGCCGCGGAGTTGGCGCGCCACGACACGGACGAAGGACTGCGCTGGTCGCGGACGCTGCGCCCGCTCGACGAAGAGTTCGCGCGGCGGTTCACCGAGTTCTTGCCGAAGGCCATCTATCCGATTCGCGTCGGCACGCATTTCAACACGGCGTTCGCGCTTGCGCTCGCGTTGGAGTATGCGGATACGATTCACGATCTCGTGTTCGGCGACGCGCTGCGCGCGAAGGCGATCGAGTGGTACGACGAAGACGCGGACTGCCAGGCTTGGGAGCCGAGCCTCGACGACTTCCTGTCGTCGGCCCTCATCGAGGCCGAGTGCATGCGTCGCGTGTTCGACGTCGAGCGCTGGACGGAGTGGATGCAGCGGTTCCTGCCGTTCGTCGCCGCGAAGGACCCGCCGACGCTGTTCTCGCCGGCGAGCGTGAGCGACCGTACCGACGGCAAGATCGCGCACCTCGACGGGCTCAATCTGAGTCGCGCCTGGTGTTGGCGCTCGATCGCGGCCAACTGGAACGAGAGTGACGTGCGTCACACGATCGCCCACGAGGCCGCCGACCGTCATCTCGCGGCGAGCTTGCCGTACGTCGCCGGCGACTACATGGGCGAACACTGGCTTGCCACGTTTGCGGCGTTGGCGCTACTCGCTGGTTGACTGAGAACGTCCCGCCGTCCGCCGTCCGCTCTTCGCGCCGTTCGGCTGTTCGCGTCGTTTGGCTGTTCGCGCCGTTCGGCTGTTCTGCGCGCGTTCGGCTGTCTGCGCCGTTCGGCTGTCCGCGCCGTTAGTCGTTCCTATCGACTTCGTCGCTCCACATCGAATGCCATCACCGCATCGACTAGCGCGGATGTGTCGTACCGTACCGGATCAGTCGTCGGCAATCCGGTCTCTTTCTCGACGCGCGCGATCGCCGCGCGGGCATCGATGTCCGACAGATCCGCCGTGTTGAGCGACACCGCGATCGTCTTCGACGGACGGAGCGGGGCCGCGATGGCTTCGTGCAGCTGAATCACGTCGCGGAGCGGAGGAATCGGCAACCAGTCGTTGTGCCGGAACGCGCGACGCGACGGCTGATGACACATGATCATCGCGTGCGGCAGGCTGCCGTGCAGCAGTCCGAGCGACACGCCGGAGTATCCCGGATGGAGAATCGACCCCTGGCCTTCGACCAGCACGATGTCCGCCGCTTTCGCCGCCCGCAGCGTGACGTCTTCCGCCGCGCCGGCGATGAAGTCGGCGACGACCGCGTCGACGCACACGCCCCAGCCTTCGATGAAGATGCCCGTCTGTCCCGTCGGCGCGAACGCGGCGCGCTGTCCGCGCGCCTCGAGCGCGGCGCGGAGCTGGAGCATCACCGTCATCTTGCCGATGTTCGCGTCGGTGCCGACGGCGAGCAGCACGGTGGCGTCGCAGTTTCGAACCTGTCCGGTGCCGACTGGTAGATCGGCCGGCGGCCGGCGGACGTCACGGATCGCGACGCCGCGCTGGCGGGCCAGCGACGCGAGCGCGGGGTCGTCGGCGACGAACACGTGGAGGCCGTTCCAGATCTCCAGACCGCGCTCGATGGCGCGCGTGAATCGCCGCGCTGAGCTCGCGCGGGAAGCCAGCGCCATGCATGGCGATCCCGACGAGGAGCGCGTCGGCGCCCGCGGCGACGCCCTCGTCGATCGACGCGACGATCGGGATGTCCCCGCCAAAGCCGAGGACGTCGAACACGCGCTTCCCCGCCTGGCGGCTGTCGAGAACCGCCGCGACCTGGTTGCCGGAGTAGCGAACCACCGAGTTGCCGGTCTTCGAGGCTGGCGTTCCGAATTGCCCTTCGGAATAGATCAAATAGCGGGGCATGGCACGAAACAAAAACGGCCCGCGTCGATCACGAAACCCCTTGGCCGTCGCGTCGCCTGAATGTGCGGTCGGCGCTCGCTCACGGGGCCACCGGGCGGTAATTTGTCCATCGGCACCCTTCGGTCGAGGCACATATGCTGGCTGTTCGTCGCGTCGGTCTCGCGGCTCTTTTCGCTCCCATGGCGCTCCTGGCCCAGAACTCCGCCATCAAAGTCGGGCCGCCGCACGGAACGGTCATCGTGGTCGGCGGCGGTGCGATGGGACCGGAGATCTATTCCCGGTTCATCGAAGCCGCGGGCGGGCCGAACGCGCTGATCATCGACGTCCCCACCGCCGGTGGCGACTCGGTCTATACCCAGGACGCGCCGGGCACGCGCGGGTGGAGGCAGGCCGGCGCGAAGAACGTCTACGTTCTGCACACGAAGGACAGGAAGCTCGCCGACGCCGACAGCTTCGCCGCGCTCGTGTCCAAGGCGGGCGGCGTGTGGTTCGAGGGCGGCCGCCAGTTCCACCTCGTGAACTCGTACGGCGGCACGAAGACGGAGCAAGCGTTCCACGACGTGCTCGCGCGCGGCGGCGTGGTCGGCGGATCATCGGCCGGCGCCTCGATTCTCGGCAGCTTCCTCGTTCGCGGCGAGCCGTCGAATAACAATTTCATCATGGACTCGCCGCACTACGAGAAGGGGTTCGGCTTTTTGCGAAACGTCGGCATCGATCAACATGTCGTCGCGCGTGAGCGGCTCCCCGACCTCGCCGACTCGATCATGCCGAAGCACCCCGATCTCCTCGCCATCTCGGAGGATGAAGGCACGGCGTGGGTCGTGCAGGGCGATACCGCGACGATCGTCGGCCGGAACAAGGCGTTCGTCTACGGCGGCAAGGATGCGACCGATCCCGGCGCGCCGTTTCTCACGCTGCATCCGGGCGACACGTACAACGTCGCGACGCGCCACGTGATCCGGCGCGCGGGCGACGGGGCGCCGGTGACCGCGGCGTTCGTCGACGACCTGCTGAAGAAGTACACGAATCCGTCGGCCGGCGGCGCGACGGTGCTCGTCGCGCAGAACGGCTCGGTGTTCGTCAACAAGTCGTACGGCATTCCGGCGCAGGCCAGGTACATGCCCACGACCACCGTGCCGCAGTTCGACGTCGGCGGAATCACGGCGGTGTTCACAGCGCTGTGCTCGCAACTGCCCGATCCACCCGCTCGCGGCAATGGCGGCCGGGCAGACAGCGCGGGTCGCGGTGGTGCGGGTCGTGCAGGGGCTGGGGCCGGTGGACGTGGAGGCGCCGCGCGCGGTGGGGCGCCGGCCAACAGTGGAACCCCGCTCCAGAACTGCGTGCAACGACGAATTTCGACGCCGATCGGCATGCACAAGACCACGGCGACGCTCGAGGGCAACGTGGAGTCGAGCGTCGATGAGCTCTATCGTCTCTCGCTCGGCCTCGAGAGCCCGCGCACGTACGGCGGCACCGGCGCCAACGCGGTGAGCGTGGACTACAGTAAAGGTTGGCAGTCGGACACGTATCACGGGGTCGCGCGATTGAGCGCGTTCGGCGCGAGCGGCGGCAAGCGCAGCGCCTTCGTGCGGCTTCCCGACGCGCACGCGACGATCATCATTCTCACGAACGACGATGCGGCCGATGCGAAGTCGATGACGGACAGGATTGCCGACCGTTTGCTCGCGAAGTAGCCCGATGTGAAGTCCCGGCAGCGCAAGCGCGACCGGTTGTTCCGGCTGACCCTCGTGTTCGCTCCGGCGGCGATCGTTCTCGCCGCCGGGGCGGCGTCGTATGTGACCCAGCGCCAGGGCATGGCGACTCGCGATTGGGTCCTCCACTCGCGCACGGTGCTCGACGCGTCGAACCATCTGCTCACGGCGCTGCTCGACGCTGAGACCGGCCAGCGCGGCTTCGTCATCACGCACGACTCGGCGCTGCTCCGGCCGTACGTCGGCGCTCCCGCGCGCGCTGACAGCGCACTCGCGCGACTGCGCGATCTGACGCGCGACAATCCGATTCAACAGGTGCGGCTCGACACGCTCGTCCACCGCGCGCGGGCGCGGCTCGCGGTGATCGACTCGACGCTCGTGCTCGTGCGCCACGACGACTTTCGCGCCGCGGTGGCCGCGATCGACCATAGCCCGGGGCCGATGCTGATGGCGGACGTGCGCCGTCTCATCGGCGAAATACGGACGGAAGAGGAACGGCTCCTCGGCATCCGAGAGCGCGACGAGCGGCGGGCGACGCGACTCGCGGCCGTCGTCCTCGTCACGAGTACGCTGTTCGCGGGACTGTTGGCATTCCTCGCCAACCGAACGTTGGGCCGCGCCCTCGACGAACGAGAGCGGTTGTTGGGAGACATCGAGACCGCGAACGACCGTCTTCAGGAGCAGGCCGTCGAGCTGGAGGCACAGTCGGAAGCCGCGCAGGCCGCGGCGCTCGAGGCCGAGCACGCGAGTGAGCACGCGCGGGCGGCGCTCGAGGCGGTCGAGGAGTCGGAGCGTCGCGCGTTTCGCTTGCAGCAGGCGACCGAGGCATTCAGCGGCGCGCTCGCGCTCGACGACGTCGCGGATCTGATCATCGATCAGGCGCTGTCGGCGCTCGATGCGCATTCGGGCATCATCGGCGCCGTCGAAGAAGGGGACGAGCTCCGCGTCGTCGCGACGCGCGGCGTCGGCGACACGAGTGCGGGGCAGATGATCGATCCGACCCGGCAAACGCCGCTCAACGCGGCGGTGCATGAAGGGCATCCCGTGATGCTCGGCACGCGCGAGGAAGTCCGCGAGCGCTTTCCGGACATCCTGGCGCGCCACGAGGCGGACGGCATTCATGCGGCCGCCGCGTTTCCGATCAAGAACAACGCCCGCGTGGTCGGCGGCTTGCTCGTGCGCTTCACGCGTCCGCGCGTGCTCTCGGCGAGCGACAATGCGTTCATGGCCGCGATGTCGCGCATCGCGGGCGAGGCGCTCGAGCGCGCGCGCCTCTTCGAGGCCGAGCGCACCGCGAGGAACGCCGCCGAGTCGGCGAATCGCGCCAAGGCCGCGTTTCTCGCGTCGATGAGCCACGAGCTCCGCACGCCGCTGCAAGCGGCGCTGGGTTTCGCGCAGCTCATCCGCTCGGGACTGTACGGCCCGATCACGCCCGACCAGGCCGAGATCCTCGGCCGCGTCGAGCGAAGCCAGACGCATCTCACGCGGTTGATCGACGACATCCTCGACTTCGCGCGCCTGGAAGCGGGGCGCATCCGGATGAACGTCGAAGACGTTTCCATCGGCGATGCGATCATGCAGCTCTCGCCGCTCGTCGAGGCGCAGGCGTCGAAGAAAGGGATCGACCTGCAGTTGGCGCAGCCCGACGCGGCGCTCGTCGTCACCGCCGATCGGCACCGGCTGCAGCAGATCCTGGTGAACCTCGTCGGCAACGCGATCAAGTTCACGCCGTCGTCGCACACGATTCGCGTCAGCGCGGCGAGCGAGGGCGAGCTGGCGAGGATCCGAGTCTCCGACAACGGTCCTGGAATTCCCGCCGACCGCCTGCAGGCGATCTTCGAGCCATTCGTGCAAGTGAACGACGGACATACGCGTCCGCACTCCGGCGTCGGACTCGGACTCGCCATCAGCCGCGACCTCGCGCGTGCGATGGGCGGCGAGCTCACCGTCGAGAGCGAGCTTGGCGCGGGCTCGACGTTTTACGTGACGCTGCCCCTGGCGACGCCGACCGACGGTCATCCCGAGCGCAGCGAGGGATCTGCCGTTCCCACTCGGTCGAGTTGACGCTCTCGCTGGGGCGCGTCGCGAGTCTCGCTGTTGGTGCGCCGCTCCACGACGCCGCTCAGCCCTCGAGCGGTTCCAGCCAATTCATTTTTGGGTCTTCGCGTGTTTGTGTGGGTGATTTGTGGTGTCTTGGCTGCGCGAGCCGATGTCTCGCGCCGCGGACGTGAGACAAAAACAAAGTCCGCCTGATCCGCCTGATCCGCCACGTCCGCGTGTTCAAGAATCGGTGTGGCCGGCTCGCCGCGACGGATCGTCTGGAAGCATGTCGGATGTCGGCGGCAACCCCAGAACGACCTTCGCCTGGCACGCCACCATGAGATTCGAACGCGGACCTGGCGGACTTCGCGGATTCACGCGCAGGCGTCGATGTAACAGGAAAGTCCGCGTTGCCCACTCTGAAGAACTGCTCGCCAAGTCGCAATCGGCCCAACCTTACGCATACTTGACCCACTCGAGTCCGCGGCGACCCAAAGAGAACAGTCCGCGCAATCCGCGAGCTCCGCCAAATCCGCGATCCCAATCGTCATTGCGGCCGGTCCGGCCACAACGCCGTCCTGCCCGCCTTGCAATGGCGTGATTCCCCTCTGAACGCGGCGTTTGAATCCCCGAAAACCGGCAGGAAATCACCCTGAAATGCGCGAAGATCCATTTTTCTTTGTCTCGGCGCCGATGCGCTCAAGCTTGGCTGAGCTCGACCGATATTTACCGAAGCAGTTTTCGAACGCCGGAACCCAGCGACTCTCCCCCACTCAGGAATCGCTCTACCCGACCGGCAGATTCTCATTCACTTCTTTTGCCAGTTGGGGGAGCGTCATGACAGTCTCTGGAGTCGGCTCGTGGCCGAACACGAGCCCGGTATACCCCGCGTCGAGCACGGACGCGACGTCGCCGTCGGATCCGTCCGACAGCGCGAGCCTGCGCCGCTCGCAGCGCCCGCAGTTCCGGAGCGACTTCGCGTCGCTGCTGAGCGCCGTGCAGTCAGGCGACATGTCGGCCGCACAGCAGGCGCTTGCGGCCGTACAGAAGGACCAAGGCGCCGCCGGCGCGACCTACTCGAGCCAGTCCACGCAGAACACCGGGCCGCTGTCGACCGACATCCAATCGCTGTTCACGGCCGTGCAGCAAGGCGACGCGTCGGCGGCGCAGCAGGCGCTCACGCAGTTCCAGACCGACGCGCAATCGCAGGCGCAGACGCGCGGCGCGAGTGGTCACGGTCACCATCATCACCACCATCACTCGTCGACTGAAGCGACGTCGGCCAGCTCGCCGTCGACCGACGCCGCGAGCGCGTTGATCGGAACCACGCCGTCGAACGAGTGAGCCGGCGTTACGCGATCCTACGCGTCCGAGTGGCCCAACGACCGCTCGGGCGCGACGACGTCGCGAATGCGCTGCTTGAGATCCTTGAGATCGGCGTGGCGTCCTTCCGCGGCGCGCGACCACAGCGTGTGGCCGTCCAGGCGAACGTCGAACACGCCGCCAGTGCCCGGCACCAGCGCGACCTCACCGAGCTCCGACTGAAACGTGGTGAGCAGCTCCTGCGCGAGCCACGTCGCTCGCAGCAGCCATCGGCATTGGGTGCAGTATTCGATCTCGAGGCGCGGCGACTTCGGCATGCCAGAAAGTAGCGACTTCGCTGCCTCGATCGGCCAGCCCACGCAGGCGATCGCACGCGTTCTGGTAGCGTCTCCAAGGCTAGGGTGCGAGGTCCCGCGCTCTTGAAGACGAGAATTCTGCCCGCGTCAGGACGGCCGAATGTGAGCTGAGGCTCCTTGGCGCCGCAGCTGCGATGACTGTTTTCTCAGTCAGCGCCGCCGACACTGTATCGCCAAACTCGGGAATCGCGCAGAACATCCTTAGTGCCTGTGCCGCTCAGAGGCGCTCGTGGCCGTATCAGAGCGTTGATGCCGAAGCTGTCAACGAAACACGGTACAGCCGCGCCGCTCGAGATCGTCCAACCACGATGGATACGCGGCGATGGGATTCCAGCGAAGATCCAGCTTCTCGAGCGGAAGCGACGCCAGCGCGTCCGGCACTGCTGTAAGGCCATTGGCTCGCGCGTCGATGTACGCCAGCTTCCCACAATTCGCGATCGTCGGCGGCCAGTCACTGACGCGGTTGCCGCGCAGGTTGAGCTCGAAGAGCTGACCGAGCCGGCCAATCGACGCGGGCAGCGCTGTCAGCTTGTTGGCTTCGAGATTCAGCTTTCGAAGATTCTCGAGCGACCCGATCGTCTCGGGCAGGTCGTGGAGATCGTTGCGCGCCGCGTGCAGCTCGCGGAGCAGCGTGACTTTGCCGATCGATGCCGGGATCGACGAGATGCGATTGTCCGTGAAGCGCAGCTCGATGAGTCCCGACATGTCGCCGATCGAATCGGGCAGCCGCGTGAGCTGGTTCTCGCTCACGTTGAGATACCGGAGGCGAGTCAGCTTGCCGATCGCGTCGGGCAAGCTCGTGAGCTGGTTGTCGCTCAGGTAGAGATAGTCCGACAGGCCTTCGAGGTCGCCGAGCGCGTTGGGCAGCGTCCGGAGTCGATTGTGCCCGAGATCGATGAGCCGGACCTTTGCCAGCTTGCCGATGCGGTCCGAGATCGACGTCAGCTTGTTGTTCGAGACGTTGAAGACCTCGACGGAGGTCTCGCCCCAGACGGCGTCGGGAAGCGTCGTGAGGTCGGTGTGTCGAATGGTGAGATCGTGCGGCATCGCTAGGGTCTCACTAAGCCGGTGGCCACTTTGAGGTCATGGACGTCGAACAGGCGTCCGCCTCGGATGACGTGCTCCACCTTCCGCAGGTCACTCACGTGCTCGGCCGGCTTTCCGGCGACGATGACCACGTCCGCCACTTTGCCCGGCGCCAGGCTTCCATAGTCTTTGTCGTCTTTCATCACGCGCGCCGACGTGATCGTCGCCATCTGAAGGACGAACGGGGCGGGGAGGCCCGCCTGTTCGTAAACCTCGAGCTCCGCGTTGTAGGTCGTGCCCGCGTAGTTGTCCGTGCCCGGTACGAGCGTGATCCCGGCGTCGTACAGCCGCTTGATGAGCCGCGTGTAGTTCGCGTCGGCCTTCTGGACGTCGGACGGCACACCGGCGCCGACGGCCTGGGCGATCCCGGTGCCCGCGCTCGAGATCCACACGCTGAATGTGCCGTCGATCACCGTGTGATGCGTCTTCAGCACGTCGATCAGTCCGGTCATCGCCGGGCCATCGACGTCGATGTTCGGCGCGACGGCGGACGCGACGAGCGAATACGCCCGCATCGTCGGGATGTAGAGCGAATCCTGATAGAACGTCGAGAACAGAAACGCGGCGTGGTTCACCTCGTCGAAACCGAGTTGCACCGCCGCGGGGACCGTGAGCCCGCGCGGAATGTGCCCGCTCACCCGCATGCCGCGCTTGTGGGCTTCGGCGACGATGCCAGGCACGAGGTCGGGGTGAATCAGGTTGTAGAGCTTCACCTGCCTGTAGCCCATCGAGTCGTATCTCGCGACCCACGCGCGCGCGTCGTCTTCGGTGCGCACGATCACTTCCGTTGGTCCTGCCCACTTGAGCGGGCCTTCCATGAATCCCGCGAGCACCTGTCGCGGCGTCGCGATGCGTCCCGCCTGCGCGCGATCGCGTTCGGACACGGCGACGTCGAGATCCGAGGCGAGATCGCGAACGGTCGTGATCCCGAAGCTCAACTGCATCACGCCACCGGCGCTTTGGCTGGTCATCTGCATGTGACCATGCATGTCCCACAGACCGGGAAGCACGCTCTTTCCAGCGGCGTCGATCACCGTCGCGCCGGCGGGTGCCGCCGTCGAGGCGGCCGGTCCGACGCTCACGATGCGATCGCCGCGGATGATGACGTTCGTGGCGGGCATCATCACGCCGCGATCGCTGTCGAACACATCGCCGTTCACGATGGCGATCGTGCCGGCGGTGCGCTTCACCAAGCGAGCATTGAGCGCCTCCGCCTGGACATCGCGGTATTGCGTTTCGAGCTTCCGCAACGCCGGCAGCGCGGGCTCGGCGCCAGGCTTCACCGTCATGAACCAACTGATCTCGGTCGCGAAGAGATCGTCGTGCGAGTCGAGCCACAGCGCGTCCGGCGTGCTGCCATCCGACGCGGTCGCAATCGTCACCAGTCGAACGCGCTCGTTGCCGTGCGACGTCCGCACGGTCGTCTCCTTCACGATCTCGAGCGACGCGGCTCCCCCGCCGACCACGGTCCCTTTGTGGCCGGGACGGCGAAACAGATAGCGCGCCATCCGCACCTCGTCGAACGGCGTGACGTTCAGGGTATAGAACGTACCGGGCTGAGCCTTTTCGGTGACGGTGCGCCCGCGCTGCACGCGCCGTACGGAGTCGCCGACGATGTCCAGGCGGATCGTCGCGTCGCCCAAATCGCCGTTTGCAAGCACGGGCCGGCTTTCGGCGTAGACGAGCGAGTCGCCGCGCGTCACGTACCGCGTTTCGACGCGCGCGCCGCGATTGCGATCCGTGTACACGAGTCGAACCGTGACGGTGTCGCCGCGGTGCACGACGATCATCGAGCCGGCCACGCGGCCGTGATTCAGCACCGGGTAGACGGTGCTGTCGCTCGCCGCGAGCGTCGCGGCCACGAGAATTGGAAGAAGCATTCGGCAAATCTCGCGGGGCACGGGGGCCACGCAAGCCCGCCAAGGCCACCCACGCTGCCCTGCTCGAGCGACCGTCCGATCGAACATGACGGCGGCCCGTCCATCACGCCGGTCTTGCCGTCAGGCCGGTATGCCGAACATGTTGGAGCCCAGCCACGACTCCCGCTCGTCTCACCCCGAGCTCTTCCCGTCGAGGTACACATGAAACGATTCGCGTCATCGCTCGTGCGGTTCGCCGTTCCGTGCGTCTTCGCTGCGACCGGCATGGCTCCTCGTGCGCTCGCGCAAGCCACCGGCGCCATCGAAGGCACCGTGGCGATCGCCGGCACGACTGCGCCGCTCCCCGATGCGACCGTTTCCATCGTCGGCACGACGCGCGGCGCGCGCACCGACGAAGCGGGCAAGTTTCGCATTCCGGGGCTGACTGCTGGCTCGTACCAACTGCGCGCGCAGCGCATCGGCTACACGTCGCTGACGAAGGCCGTCACGGTCGCCGCGGGACAGACCGCGAACGCCGAGTTCGTGCTTCGCGAAGCGGCGCTCTCGCTCGACGCACTCGTCGTCACCGGCACCGCGGCCGAGTCGCGCAAGAAGGAAGTCGGCAACGCGACGGCGGCGATCGACGTGAAAGCGATCGAGGCGGAGCCGGTCCGCAACGCACAGGACATCCTCACCGGCCGTGCGCCGGGCGTCACCGTCATGGGGAACTCGGGCCAGCCCGGCGCCGGTGGAACGATCCGCCTGCGCGGCACGAACAGTCTCACGCAAAGCAACGCGCCGATCGTCTACGTCGACGGCGTGCGCATTTACAGCGACCCGGGCCCGCTCACGCCGAACGCGCGACAGAGCACGCTGGCCATGAACGACATCAAGCCCGACGACATCGAGCGCATCGAGATCGTCAAGGGCGCCGCGGCCACGACGTTGTACGGCACCGAGGCGTCGGGCGGCGTCATTCAGATTTTCACGAAGACCGGAACGGCCGGCCAGCGCAGCTGGAACCTCGACCTCACCGGCGGACAGAACTTCATGGGGCACGTCGGTCCGTCGTCCGATCCGACCGGTCTCTTTCTCAATCAGTGCTCCGGCCCGAACCTCCACGACGCGTTCAATAACATGTTCGTGGATCCCACCTGCCCATCGAGCGGCACGTGGCTGCAGCACGGCGGCGTCGAACGGACGGCGCTCAGCGTGCGCGGCGGCGGCGACGCGATGACGTACTTCCTCTCGACGAACTACAATCGCGAGGACGGCGTCGTGCGCACGAACGGCCAGAAGGACGGCGGCGTCCGCGGCAACTTTTCCTTCACGCCGGCCAAGAACTTTTCGATTGGCGTGAACACCTCCTACAACCGCAAGAACATCGACTGGCTCCCCGACGGCAACCTGGCGAACGGGTTCACGCTCAACGTCATGCGTGGGCCGAACAACAACTTCAAAGGCGGCAAAGGGGAGTGCGCCACCGTGCCGGCGACGACGGTGTGCGTCACGAACGGATACGTCCTGGACCTCACCTCCACCAACAACGCCGACCACTTCATCCTCGGCGGCTCCATGCAGTGGAGCCCCGTCGTCCAGTTCACGAACCGCTTCAACGTCGGCTTCGACTACAACAACAACGACATCCGCTCGATCATCCCATTCGGATTCTTGAATCTCGCCGCCGGCTCGATCAACAACTCGAACTGGAACCACACGAAGCTGTCGCTCGACTATGCGGGGTCCTTCCAGAACACCGTGCGCAGCGGGAGCGTGGCGTCCACGTTCTCGTGGGGCGGCCAGCTGTTCGAGGACCGCGAGCACTTCACCGGCGTCAGCGGGCAGTCCTTCTCGGGTCCCGGCGAGCCCACGCTCGCGTCGGCGGCGACGATCACGCTTGGCCGCGACGACCGGCCGCGCGTCATCAACACGGGGTTTTTCCTGCAGGAGCTCGTCGGATGGCGCGACCGTCTGTTCCTCACCGGTGGACTGCGCGTCGACGGCAACTCGGCCTTTGGCTCGAGCTTCGGGCTGCAGCGCTATCCGAAGTTGAGCGCGGCCTACGTGATCTCCGACGAGAGCTTCTGGCCGACGAACATTCTTCCGACGTTCAAGCTGCGCGCCGCGATCGGCGAATCGGGTAAGGCGCCCGGAGCGTTCGATGCCGTGCGCACGTGGGACCCGGTCGCCGGGGACGAGGGCAAGCCCGGCGTCACCGTCGCCCAGGTCGGCGACTCGACGCTCGGCCCTGAACGGACGCGCGAGATCGAGCTCGGGTTCGACGTCAGCGGTCTGAGTGACCGCGTCGCGCTGGAGGCGACGGCGTTCCACACGCGCACGCTCGGCGCGCTCATCGGCGTCACGCTGCCGCCGTCGGAAGGCTTCTCCCGCTCGCAGCTGGAGAACGTCGGCACGATCCAGAACGAGGGCATCGAGCTTCAGCTCAACACCACGCTGCTGCGCCGAGACAACTTCGACTGGACCACGCGCTTCAATGCCACGTGGATGCGCAACAAGGCGATCGACGTCGGCAAGACGACCATCGCGACGGGGCTCGGAAGCTCGGTGCGCGATTGCTACGGAGCCGACTGCCGGCAGATGCCGGTACCCGCGATCTACGGCGCGGTGGTCACCAATTCGGGAGCGCAGGGAGTCGCGCCGATCGTCGCGACAGACCAGTACATCGGCCCCGTGTATCCGCCGCGCATCTTCGGCCTGGGCATGCAGATGACGTTCCGCAAGTCGCTCACGCTCGACGCGCAGGCCGATTATCAGGGCGGCGCGTTCCTCACGAATTTCATCGGCTACCAGAACGCGCTGAGGAGCGTCTGGTTTCCGTGCTATCAGGTTCAACAGGCGCTCAAGGCTGGCATCGGCCCGGACGGTAAGCAGTACACGGCGGACGACGATCCGTCCAAGTACGCCAACGTCTCCGCGCGTGACGGGGGGCGTTGCGCCGTCGACCGGCTGATCGCGAACAGCGATTTCTGGATCGCCAAGACCGATTTCGTCAAGCTGCGCAATGTGTCGCTCGCCTGGAACGTGCCGCAGCGGTTCGTGCGCGGCGCCAAGACGGCGACCCTGGTGCTCGCCGGCCGCAATCTGTGGAAGTGGTCGAAGTTCGACGGCGCGGATCCGGAGTCCAACGACGGATCGGACGCGGGGACGGGCCTCGGCAGGCGCGAGTACTACCAACTGCCGCCGTACAAGTCGCTGTCGGTGTCCATTCGAACGTCGTTCTGACCACTGACGAGACTTCTCTCATGCGAACGCATATCCGATTGATCGCGCTGCTCGCTGGAGCCGCCTCGCTCGCGAGCTGCAAAGGCTTCCTCGACGTCTCCAACCCGGGGCCGATCGAGGACGCGAAGCTCCAGACGCCCGACGCGGTGCCGGCGCTCGTCGTCGGCATGTCCGCCGACTACGCGAACGTCTACGACGAGATGGTGCGCATCAGCGCCATCGCGAGCGACGAGATGGGCCACGGTGGCAGCTACACGCCGGAAGGATTGTGGGTGCGCGGCATCATCCGCCCCGAGGACGTGAGCGGGTTGTGGTCCACCATGCACCGCGCGCGCTACGAGGCCGAGTCGGGCATCGAGCGCATGAGGTCGTTCACCGGACAGTCCGGCTTCGACTACGGCACGAGCATCTACTCGGCGCGCGCGAACCTGTTCGCGGGACTCGCGAACCGACTGCTCGGCGAGACGACGTGCGCCGCCGTGTTCGACGACGGGCCGCGCCAGACCGACTCGGCCTACTTCACGCGCGCCGACACATTCTTCACGGAAGCGATCAAGGTGGCGACCGCGGCGAAGGGCGCCACCGACATTCTGAACGCCGCGTACGGCGGCCGCGCCGCGGTCCGCGCCTGGGTCGGCAATTGGGACGGCGCCGTGGCCGACGCCGCGCAGGTGCCGACGGCGTTCGTCTACAGCGCGCTCTTCTCGACGAACTCGACGCGCGAGAACAATTCGCTCGTCCAGGAGACCTATGTCCGGCGCGAGTTCTCGCTCTACAACACGAGCTGGGCGAAAGTGTTCAGCGATCCGCGCGTGCCGTGGGATACGCTCAAGGCGTCGAATGGGACGATCCAGAAGGGGCAAGACGGCATCACGCCGTACTTCCGTCAATCGAAGTACATCGACCTCGGGTCGGACATTCCCGTCGTGAAGGGCACGGAGATGCGGCTGATCCAGGCGGAAGCGGCCCTTCGCAAAGGCGACATCGCCGGCGCGTTCACGTTCATCAACCAGGCGCGAGCGAACTACAAGATGGCCGCGCTGCCCAACGCGCCCGACATCACCGCGGCCTGGCAGACGCTCGAATTCGAGCGCGGCGCGACGTTGTGGTTGGAGGCGCGGCGCCTGTGGGATCTCCGCCGCTGGTTCTATGACTCTGGCCCGGCGAAGAACGCCTTCCTGCAAGGCCGCGACCGCGCGGTACCGATCAGTCTCGAGGAGTATCAAACCAATCCGCACTTCAAGGGAGTGACGCCGGCCGAGTGCACGCAATAGGTCGTAGAGACGCACCCCGTCATTGCCCAGACGCCACGCGTTCGCCACGGCGAAGCGCGTCTCCGGCTCGGTGACTTTCGTTCGGTCGGGGCCGCATATTCTCCTCAGGCCCCGACCGCAAAGACCACTCCATGGCTCAGGAAACGGCATCCGAGATGAACGTCGCCGCGGTCACTCCGCCGACGCTGCGCTCGCGCGAACCCGCGGTGCTGCTCGTCGTCGGACTGCTGCTGCTCATTGCCTCGCGGATCGGCGCCGCGGAGCCAGGCACGTGGGTGATGGAGGTCTTTCCGATCTTCATCGCCGTTCCGATTCTCGTCGCGTCAGCGAAGCGCTTTCCGCTCACGCCGCTGGCGTATCGCCTGATCTTCGTCCACGCGATCGTCCTCATGGTCGGCGGGCATTACACGTACGCGAAAGTGCCGCTCGGCTTCTGGATGGAGCGCACGTTCCATTTCGCGCGCAACCATTACGACCGCATCGGCCATCTCGCGCAGGGGTTCGTTCCGGCGATCATCACGCGCGAAATCCTGCTCCGCCGCTCACCGCTCGTCCGCGGAAAGTGGCTTTTCTTTCTCGTGACCGCGGTGTGCCTCAGCGTCAGCGCGTGCTACGAGTTCATCGAGTGGGCCGCCGCCGAGCTCGGCGGCTCGCAGGCCGACGCATTCCTCGGCACGCAGGGCGACGTCTGGGACACGCAGTGGGACATGCTGATGGCGCTGATCGGAGCGCTCGTCGCGCAGCTCACGCTCGCGCGCGTTCACGATCGCGAGCTAGCGGGACTGCCGAGCGACGCGAAGGCCTGACGGCGGTCCCGTCACCGAAGCAGTCGCACGAGACCAACGCCGGTCGACGCGCCGAGAACCAGGCCTCCGGCGGCGACGATCCCCAGATACAGGAGTGCTCCGGTGATGCCTGGAATCGGGTGGCCTCGCGTCATTGCGTCAGCCGTTCCGGCGGCCAACGAGGCGAGCGTCCACCCGACGGCGCTGACGACGACCCACCAAGCGGCACGTCGGACTCGCGTGCGCAGCAGATATGCCTGCCAGATCCCGGTGACAATGCCACCGACGGCGACGGCAAGTTGGACGGAGTAGACGCTTTTGTGACCGGTCACGCGGAGCAGGTCGAAGGCGAGAAACGGGAGCATCAATCCAATCGCGCACGACCACACCCACGTCGTTGGCCGATCGAGGATGCCGCGCAACGCCCGCGACTGTGAGAGACCGACTCCCGTGCCCATCCCGGCGCCCACCAGTGCTTGAGCGCCGCCGATCCCGAGCAGTTCCCCGGCGAGCGCGAAGAGCACGATGATCGGCACGCCGGCGAGCCAGCCCACCCACGTGGCGCGCGTCCAGTGGCGGACGCTCATGCCGGAACCGATCGACGGCGTGGCGACGTGTGTCACGCGAAGACACTAGCACGGGCAATCGCGTCGAGGCATACGTCGAGTGACGTAGCCGGGTTCGGCGCCGCCAAACGCCGCTCGCCTGGATCAGCAGGACTTGCAGTTGTGGTTGTTCTTTGCTCCCAGCTTCTCGAGCAGCGCGATCGTCGAGAGAAACGGCGGGATCCGCTGCACCGGGCCGTTCGCCATGTCCACGGTCGTCTGTCCCTTTCGACTCACCGCTTTCACGTCCGCGCCCCGCGCCACGAGATACTTGATCAGCTCGTCGTCGCCGCGAGTGGCTGCGTTGTGGAGCGCAGTGTACCCATTGAAGTCGGGCATGTTCACGTCCATGTGCAGCTCTTCGACGAGATACTTCATCGCGGGCAGCCACGCGTCGGGCGCGTGCTGGTGCGCGTTCGCCGCGAAACCGTCGCCATAGCCGACGCCCGACGCCGCGTGGATCGCGTAGACGCCTGGGCCGCCGACGGGAACCGGCGGCAGGCCCGACGGATCGGTCTTCGCCGTCGAGTCGAGCTCCGCCGGCGCGTCGGGATTCTGCAGGCGGCCGGGCGGCTTCAACGTCGGGATCATGGGATCCGCGCCGTGCGCGACGAGAAGCTTCATCGCCGGCACGTCGAGCCCATAGGCCGCTCGCCAGAACGGCGTCGCGCCCGCCGTGTTCACGCCGAGGAGGTCGAAGATGTACGACATGTACCACAGATGCTTCGTGAGGCGCGCGTTCGGATCGGCGCCCTTGTCGAGCAGGTCCTCCATCAACGCGAGGTAGGTGACGTTCTGCTTGGTCCGAGCCGCCGGCTGCGGGTACGACGCCTTGGGAATCCACTGCATGTTGATCGTCGCGTACAGGGGCGTCGCGCCGGCGTCGCTCGCAAGTTTTGGATTTGCCCCTCTATCCAGCAGCAGTTTCGCGAGATCGAACTGGCCGTTGATCGTCGCGATCAGGAGAGGGCTCGAGTGGTCGCCCGCGCTCACTTCGTTGATGTCGGCGCCCGCGTCGAGCAGTGCGGTGGCCGCGTCGGCGTTGCCCTCGCGCACGGCGTAGAGCAGGGCGGTGAGGCCGCCCTTGTTGCCCACCAGCTCACCAAACGAAAGACCGCGACCGTTCAGCGCACGGGCGGAATCGCCGGCGGCTCCACGTCCACCACCAGGCACGCCGGCCCCTTGGCCGCCTCGTCCGCCGCCGCCACCTCTCGCGACGAGCTGCGCCGAGGCCGCGGCATTCGCGACCGCGGGATTGTCCGCGGCTCGCATCGCGGCGATGCGTCGGAGGTATGCCTGCGTCGCCGCGCGCTCCATGCTGTCGAGCTTCGGGACGTTGTCCACCTTCGACGTCGCCGCGAGGTCCGCGCCGCGACGCGAGAGGACGCGAATCGCGTCCACGCGATTGCTCGCGGCCGCCCACATGAGCGGCGTTTGCCGGTAGGCCGAGTCGCGCGCGTTGACGATCGCGCCCTGGTCGAGCAGCGCCGATACCGACTCGGCGGTCCCTTCGGCCGCCGCGAAATGGAGCGGCGTCGCGCCGCCGGTGCTCGTCACCGCGTTCGGATTCGCGCCCGCCGCGAGCAGGGCTTTGACGACCGCCGGTTTGCCCGCGCGCGCGGCGACATGCAGAGGCGTGTAGTTCCCATTGCGCGTCGCGGCGCCGAGGCGCGCGCCGGCGACGACGAGCATGCGCGCTTCCGCGAGATCGCCGCGTTGCGCCGCCCAATGGAGTGCCGTCATCCCGTCGCCCTGCGCGCCGTTCACATCGGCGCCCTGCTTGATCAACGCGCGAACCTGCGCGGTGTCGCCGCGCATCGCGGCGTCGGCGACGGGCGAGTCACCCGGCCCGCGTGCCGAGAACAGCGTCGCGGCGAGCGCGACGGCGATCGCCGGGCTACGCATACGGCTTGAGCGTGAAGGGCGTGGTGGCGTCGCCGAACGACTTCAGGTCCGACATGCCGAGCGACTGCAGCGCCGTGAGCATGACGTTCGCCATCGGCGTCGCATCCGGCGCCTTGAGATGAAGGTTGCCCGCGAGGTGGCCGTTCGCCTTGCCCATCAGCAGCAGCGGGCAGCGCCGGTGGTTGTGGACGTTCGGGTCGCCCATCGGCGATCCGTACAGGATCATCGTCTTGTCGAGCAAGTTCTGGTCGCCTTCCTGAATGCTCTTCAGCCGATCGAGGAAGTACGGCAGCATGCCGACGTGATACTTGTTGATGAGGAAGAACTCCTTTACGCCGCGCTCGGTGCCGCCGTGATGCGAGGCGGGATGGAACGGCTTCTCCGATCCGCTCTCCGCGTACACGCGGCTCGAGCCGTCGCGTCCCATCTTGAACGAGAACACCCGCGTGATGTCGGCCGCGAACGCGAGCGCCTGAATGTCGAACATCAGCTTGACGTGCTCCTCGAACGAGTCCGGCACGCCGACGGGCGCGCCGGGAAGCTCCCGCTGCTCGCCGGACGCATTGCGCGCCTCGACCCGCTGGATGCGCCGTTCGACTTCTCGAATGTCCTCGATGTAGCGGTCCATCCGGCTGCGGTCCTCTGGCCCGAGCGTCCGCTTGAGCGAATTCATCTCGCGCGCGACGAAGTCGAGAATGCTGCGGCGGTCCATCCGCCGCGCTTCGCGCTCCTCGGCGCTGCCGCCGAGACCGAACAGCTTCTCGAAGGCGACGCGTGGGTCGCGAATCACGGGCAGCGGCTCGGTGGCGGACGACCAGCTGATCGAATCGGTGTAGACGCAGGCGTAGCCGTACGCGCATCCGCCGGCCTGATCGACGTTCTCGATGCAGAGCTGCATCGACGGAATCGGCGTATCCTGTCCGAACCGCTGCGCGTAGATCTGGTCCATCGACGTGCCGGCGAAGATGTCCGAGCCTTCGGTCTGCCGCGGATGCGACTGCGTCAGGTAGACCGCGCTCGACCGGAAGTGATCGCCGCCGATTTCCTTGGGCGCGTTCGGCTCGGCGCCTCGGCAATCCGTGCCGCTCACGATCGTGAGATAGTCGCGGAACGGCTCGAGCGACTTGAGCGCGGTGGGCCCGAGGTCGAAATCTCGGCCGAGGCCTTGCGGCGACCAGAGATTGAGCTTGGCGCCGATGTCGTTGCAGCCCGCGGCGCCATGGACCATCTCGATCGCGACCAGGCGGGTCCGATCGACGCCTGCCGCGCGCGCCGTCGTGCGCCAGAGCTTCCCGGCGGGCACCATCGCGTCGAGGAAGGGCAGGGCGAAGGTCGCGCCCATGCCGCGCACGAAGGTCCGTCGCGGGAGTGGCTTGTCGGTGAGGAAGTGCATCAGGCGGCTCCTTGGTCGCTCGCGGATCAGAGTGTCAACAATTCAGCTGGATACGAATCAAGCGGACACAAGCCAAAACAAAGGCAGAGCAAATCGACAGTGAACGTCCGAACCGGGCCCCAACGAAACATCAAAGATCAACAAATGGACACGAATCGAACCAAAACAATATCATCCAACCGATCTCGTTCTTCCTATCGTCGCGCTCTCGACGCCACTTGAACTGCATTGGTTCGATGGAATTGTTTTGGTCTGATGAATCCCTTCTGTTTCCTGCCTCCCCGCGCGATGAGTCGTCCACTGAGAACGCCTGCCAATTGCTGGTTGCGACTCGCTAGTTGCTGGGAACGCTCTTCATCCTGAACGCATCGCTTTTGATGACGCCGACGACGAAGTCCTGCGCACGATTGCCGTTCGCCTCCGCCTCCGTCGCGATCTGGCGAATCGTCGGACCGTCGTAGTACTCCGCCCGGCGGCCGAGCGCGTAGACCAAGAGGTTCTGCGTGAACGTTCGAATGAGCGGCGTCGGCCGCTTCATCAGCGCGCGCTCGAGCTCCGCCAGATTGGACACCGGCGTGCCGTCGTAGAGCATTCCGCGCGTGTCGACCGGAGAGCCGTTCTCGCGCACGCGCCACTGGCCCATCACGTCGAAGTTGTCAAGCGCCAAGCCGATCGGATCCATGTATTGATGGCACGACTGGCACTGCGGATTCGCGCGGTGCTGCTCCATCCGCTCGCGCGTCGTGAGCAGCCGGCCGTCCTTCGCGCCGTCGGTCTTTTCCAGATCCGGAACGTTCGGTGGCGGTGGCGGCGGCGGTGAGCCCAGCAGCACCTCCATCACCCACTTGCCGCGCAGCACCGGCGACGTGCGGTTGGCCTGCGACGTCAGCATCAGCACGCTCGCCTGTCCGAGCAGGCCGCGACGCCGGTCGTCGGGGTATGTGACTCGGCGGAACTCCGGCCCCCGCACGCCAGCAATGCCGTAGTGCTTCGCGAGCGCTTCGTTGATGAACGTGTAGTCGGCGCTGAAGAGCTCGAGCACGCTCTTGTTCTCGCGCACGATGCTGTCGAAGAAGAGCTCCGTCTCGCGACGCATGTCGTCCGCGAGCTGCTGACGGAAATTCGGGAACTGCTGCGCGTCGGGATGCACCTTGTCGATGTCCTGCAGACGCAGCCACTGCGCGGCGAATCGCGTCGACAGTGCCTCGGAGCGTGGGTCGGCGAGCATGCGCCTCGCCTGGGCTTCGAGCACGTCGGGCTTGGACAGCTCGTGGCGGCGCGCGAGCGAGATCAGTGTCTCATCCGGTGGTGCGCCCCACAGGAAGAACGACAGGCGAGACGCGAGGTCTGCGTCGCTGATCATGTAGCGCTGCCCGGCTTTCGTTCCCGCGGGCACTTCCTCGAACCGAAAGATGAAGTGCGGGCTCGCGAGGACCGCCTCGAGCGCCTCGCGGATGCCGGTCTCGAAGCCGCCGCCCGTGCGCGACGCGCCGCGGTCGTAGAAGGCCATGAGCGCTTTCAGATCGTTCGGCTCGAGCGGGCGCCGATAGGCCGCGCTGCCGAGCTCCGTGACGATCTTCGCGGCGCAGGGGCGCGCTTCGTCGGGCGACGTCGGACGACACGTGAAGATGCGCTTGCGGACCGGCGTCTCGGAGACGCCCGTCGGGTTGAACGGCCCGCGCACGAACATCACCTGGACGTGCGGCAGATTCGTCACGCCGTACTGGTGTCCGATGTCCGTGTCGGCGATGCTCGCGCCGATCGGCGCGAGATTGTCGTTCACCGGGCCCTCGAACGTGCGGAGAAATGCCGCCGTCACGCGCTGCGGACCGGCACGCACCAACACTTTCGGTGTTCTGAGCTCCATGCCGTTCGGATCGGCCTGCGACATGCCGCGCGGCACGTCGAGCAACGCGACGCGCTCGCCGTTTACCGAGACTTCGACCTTCTCGTCGAACGGCGACGACGATCCGTACAGCTGGCCGGTCGGAATCGCGTGCAGCGACACGGCGATGATGTACTCGCCGTCCGCTGGAAAGTTGTGAATGACGGACACGCCGCCGCGCGTGCCGACGGGCGCGCCGTCCACATGCTCCCACTGCGATGCGAGGCGCGGAACCTTGTACGCCGTCGTCCTCGCGCTTGCGTGCGGATCGCCGACCGCGAGCAGACTGATCTCGCTCGCGGCGTCGAGATAGGCGTCGAGCGTCGTCGCCGACGGCGTCTGGACGTCGGCGATGTTGTCGAAGTTGGCGCTCTTGGTATCGAGCGGCAGCCAGTTGCCGGCGTCCACCTCGAGCCCGAGCAGATCCATGATCGAGCGCTCGTACTCGGCGCGGTTCAAGCGCTGAAACGTGCGCGTGCCCGGCTCGGGCGCGCTCCGCGCGTGCTGGTCGAGCACCTGCTCCAGCGTGCTCGCGAGCGCGACGAGCGTGTCGCCGCCCGGCTTTCCCTTCGTGCCTGGCGGCGGCATCATCCCGGCGCGCAGCTTGGTGATCATTCGCTCCGCGAGCGCGGGCCAGCGCGCCGCGTTGGCCACGTCGAACTCCTCGAGCGACATGTCGCCGGCCATGACGGTCGGGTTGTGGCACTCGGAGCAAAAGCCGCGGACTACCGCGGTGAGGCTTTCGACGGGAATCGCGCCGGGAACGCGCGCGGCCTGCAATTGCCGGGGGCCGGAGGTGGCGGAGAAAACCGCCAACGCGAGACAAACGCCAGACGCGCTCGCGGCGACCAGTGACTTCATGACCTGTCTCCCGGCGATGGGCTGAGCGGCGGAGCTGCGGCGCCCGCAACTGCTACTACTATAGTGCGTCCGACGGGCAGCCGAGGCAACCGCATCGCGCTCGTATGGCTTCGGGACGCGCCAGCCCCGGTCTCGAAACGCAAACGGCCACGCTTTCGCGTGGCCGTTCAGGTATTCGGAAACCGATCTTTACGAGCGGTGTCGGCGAGCCAGGCCAACCACGCCGACGAGCCCTGGTGCGAGCAGCGCGAGGGTGGCCGGCTCGGGCGTCGAGGTCACCGGAGGGTTGGTTGTCGCGAGAATGCTTCCGGTGATCTGTGCGCTCGTCTGACCGCCATTGATCGACACGTTGTTCACCGTCAGCGAGTAGGTGCCTGTGTTGCCGCCGCTGATAAACGGAATGTTGTTGATCGACGACGGGCTGAACGTGAAGTTGACGCCCCCGCTTGCCGAGGTCGAGACGATTCCCATTACCGTGGCGAAGAACGTCTGGTTGGCGGTCTGCGGCGACGCGAAAGCGATCAGCATCTGGAACGGAACGTTCAAGATTCCGAACGGGGTCGTCGTCGGAGTCACCGAGATCGCTCCAAAGCTGTTTCCAATCCCGCCTACGGCGGCAAACGACGTATTTCCACCAAACGGCAAGGTGGTCACGTTGAACCCGTTCTGTTGAACGGTCAACGGTCCAAGCGACGCCGTCGACGATAGCGAGCCGCCGTTGAAGGCGTACGTCGTCGTCCCGGCAAAGTTGATCTGGGCCGCTACCGGAGAGGCTACGCCGAGGGCAACCGCGACGAGCAAGTACCGCAGTCGGCTCGGCGTACCAGCAATCGTGATTCCGTTCATCCAAGTCTCCAGTGGGCGGAGCATCATCGCCCGGGGTGCCACTAGGAAGGCCGTCGCATGAGGGGTTCGTACGACTTGAAGCCTTCGCGTGGCACTCGATCGGACAGGGCTATAGCAATTCGCATGCGGCTGCGCTCGTCGCGAACCATGGGACCTTGACGATCGCCAGCGCTCCTGATCCATCGACCTAAATCGTTGTATTTAAAACACTTCAACCTGTGTGGCACACCATATATCCGGGCGCGGCACGCGGCTGAGCCATACCACGAACCCAGGACGATCCGGCGGCTGTAGAGGCTGCCCATCATGTGTGTGGTGCGCGCACATCAGTAACTGTCGTTCGCACAGATCCGTGACTCCACCTTGCCGCCATCGCCGAACCTGACGACACTCCCGAACAGATGGCGGAACGGCCCCAATTCGCGCCTCGTGGATGGCTGAACGCGGCATCGCGGACAGGGGTTTACCGATGGGCCCGCGCTTCCCCTATCTTCGAGATCTATGACAACGCTGCCCCAACGGGACTCCCTTCGCCGGTTGCGAGGGCCAGCCTATCTGTTTCTGGCCGTCACCTTCGCATTTCAGCTGATCGACTTTCTGCTCGGCCTGCTCCCGACACAGTTGGGGTCGGCCGCGTGGCGCTTCGCCGCCCTTGGTCTCGGGGCGAACATGGTCGGGAATCTTCTGCTCGTCCTGCTCCTCGCGTATGCGGTCGCACTCTGGAGCAATGATCGAACGGTTCTCGTCTTGATCGGCGTCGTGGCTGCGCTGACCGCACTGACCCTTCTCGGGTCGCTCGCGATTTTCGGCCTGGACGCCATCCAGCTTCGGCCTGCCATTGCCGCAAAGGCGAAGCAGGGCTTCGACCGCGCCTCCGCGATGGCAGCCGTAAAGCTCCTGGTCGATGCCGCGATCGCCGCGGTCTTCGCCATCAGCTCGCTTCGCGCCACGGTCGCCCTTCGTCGAGCCGACGGCAAGCGTCAGACGGTGGTTGGCTTGCCACTCTCCCGGCCGTCCCAGGTCTGATTCCAACCGCCATGGAGATACGCCCGGTCACGCCCCGCGTGACCGGGCGTTCTCGCGTCGAGAACCGCGGCGTCCGCTTCGGCGGACGAGTTTCGTTTTGCACGGCGAGCGTGTTCAATTCTTGAATCGCTGAGAACGACGCCGGTTCCACGTCGCCACTCGTTCCGCGTAGCATGTCTGCGCCGTTTGACATTCTCGTTGTCGGTGGAGGACCGGGAGGCTCCGCCGCGGCGGCCGCCGCGCTCCGTCGCGGCCACTCGGTCGCGCAGGTCGATCGTTTCGTCTTTCCCAGAGTCAAGCCGTGCGGCGGCGGCCTCACCATCAAGTCGTGCAACGCGGCACCGTACGATCTCTCGCCGATGCTCCGCGGTGAGTCGCGCGCGGTCGACTTCAACGTCTGGCAGACGCGGCACAACCGATTCACCCGGCGCGGGTCGTCGCTCGTGCGGATGGTCGCGCGTCCGGACTTCGACCACTGGCTCGTGTCGAAGAACGCCGAGCGGCCGGGCTTTCGCTTCCTCGGCGGAGAACGCGTGCTCGACATCTCGTACGACGGTGTCTTCTCCGTGCGCACGACGTCGCGCACGCTCCGCGCGCGACAGCTCGTCGGCGCCGATGGCGCGTACAGCATCGTCAACAGGCTGTTCCGAGTGACGCAGCCGAAAGGGCTCGCGACGGCCGTCGAGGTCGTGTTGCATCGCGACGTCGCGACATTGCCCGACGCGGCGCCGCCGTGCTTCGACTTCGGCGCGATCGACCGCGGGTATGGCTGGATCTTTCCGAAAGACGACCACTGGAACGTCGGCTTGTACACGATCGCGAAACAGACCGACCTCCGAGGCAAGCTGGCCGAGTACATCCGGCTGAAGGGATTCCGCGTCAGCGGCGATCCGCTCGCGACGTTTCAAGCGCACCGGTTTCCCTATGGCGGATACCGCGTCACCGTGCCGCGCGCGCCCGTGTTCGTGGTGGGCGACGCCGGCGGCTTCGGCGATCCGCTGTTGGGCGAAGGCATCTACCACGCCATCGAGAGCGGCCGCATCGCCGGCGAGACGGCCGCCGACTGTCTCGCGGGCCGCGCCAACCCTGGCGCGTATTATGAAAGACTCAAGCCCACGGTGCTGACCGACACGTTCATCACGTACTACGCGTCGAAGCTCTTCTACCGGGACGTGGACGAGGGCCTGGCGATTCTCGAGAATCCGTTCATCTGGCGGCCGTTCTTCGAGGGCGGCGCGGACGGCGCGTCATTCGCCCGCAGCCTGGCGCGCGCCTGGTGGTCGCTGCCGAAATCGCTCGTTCGGCCGCGGTTTCGCCACCGGCGGTCCGGGCGCAGCCGGCCGCTCGCGCTCGCGGGCCCGCTCCGCGGACTGGCATACCTCTGCGGCGCGATCGTCGACCGCGCCGACTGGATCAGCGGTCCGATACCGTGATGGCGCCGAAATGCGCGTCGGTTTCGACGTGCGCCCACAGCGCGATGCGTCCCGCGCCGTCGCCATGTTTGAGATCGTTGACGACGAGGCACGGCTGCGCCGCTCCGTTCACATACAGGCGCGCCGTCGTTCCCGAGACGACGATTCGCATCTTCGTCCAGGCCCCTCCCTCGAGATCGGCATACGACTCGTAGACGCCCGGCGACTCTGTGCGAAGCCGGTTCCAAGGGAAGTCGGGGTCGGAGACATACTGTACTGAATGATTCCGGCGGACTTGATCGTCGGCTCGTCCATTCGTGGGACGCAGGTAGAAGATCTCCGACCATTCGCCGTGCGCGCCCGTTCGAAACGCGACACCGACGAACCCGCGCGAATCCGCCGGCGCGTCCGGGCGAGGCGCGCCCGCGACGTCGATCTCGATCGTGCCGTCCTTGAGCTCCCGCCCGGCCAGGATGGCCAGCATCGACAGGTCTTTTCCCTTCGTTTCCGGCGCCGGCACGAGCGTGATCGCGCGACGACCACGATACTCGACGATCGTCGCGCGTCCGTTCACGACCTCTGAAAACCGCGCCGAGTCCGGCGAAACGACGACACGCTGACGGACCGCGGCCTGGCCAAACGCCGCATGGAACGCAGCGCCCGCCAGCAGCGCGGCTCGGACCAAGGATCGGATCATCTCACTTCCCAGTCACTTTCAAATTCGAGAAATACGCGTCGCTGCTGATGCGCGCCCACAGCGCGATCTTGCCGCGGTCGGAACCGTGCTTGAGATCGTTCACGATGAGACACGGCTGGGTGGCGCCATTGACGTAGAGACGAGCCTTCGAGCCCGAAACTTCGATGCGGAGCGTGGTCCATGCGCCCGACTCCACGTCGACGTATGACTCGTACGCGCCGGGACCTTCTCGTCTGAGCCGCTGCCACGAGTAGTCCGGGTCAGCCTCGTACTGCGTGGAGCGGTTGCGATACAGCTGCTCGTTCCCGCGGGAATTTTCAGGACGAATGTAGAATCGCTCGGCGCTGTCGCCGTGCACGCGGAACGACACGCCGATGATCCCTTTGAATCCCGTCGAATCCGCGGTCGTCGAGTAGCCTTTTCGGCGCGCGCCGGCGACGTCGATCTCGATCACGCCATCCGTGAAGTCGGACTCCGTGAGCGTCGCCTCCATCGCTTGATCGACGTCGTGCTCGTGCCCCTCGAGCGGCGCGAGCTCGAGCGCGCGGCGCCCCCGATACTCGACCCAGAGCGCGCGGGCGTTCGTCGCCGCCAGCTTCGTGGTGGGATCGAGCGTGATCGGCCGGGGCCTCGACATCTGGCTGGCGAGCGGCGCCGCGATCGTGGTGAGAAGGGCGACGAGGCCGAGCGAAGTGTGTCGCATCGAGTGCGCGCTGACTGGTGTGTGTGGCTCAACGTACGCAGAACCGGCGGTCGGGCATGTTCGGGCTTTGTGAGGTTGTTGCCTGGATCAATGCGCACGAGGGAGTTCGGCGAGAACGCGCCAACGGTCTCCGGCATCGCGGTGTCCATTTGAAAGTGACGTGCGTCGCAGGAATGCACGTTCGTCGCGGGCTATACTTCGTGCGTCGTCTTTCACGGTGTCTCCATGCGACTTGCAATCAGAACTGCGTCGGCCCTCGCTCTCCTCGGTCTTGCCGCCTGTGGGAACGACGTCATTTCGCCGTGCTGCACGACCGCTCCAACGCTTCGGGTCGTCAACGCCTTCACGACGCCGGTCGACGTGCTGGTCGACGGCCGCGTGGTGATTCCGTCGCTCGCCAGCGGGACGATCGCCGCGACGTCAGTCGTCGCGTCAGGCAGCCACACGCTCGTGCTGCGCCCGGCCGGCGGCGCGTCGGTGTCGCAGTCGATCACGACGACGACCGGCGTGGTCGCCACGATCGCCGCGGTTCGCGATGTGAGCGGCGCCGTGTCGAGCGTTGCGCTCGACGACACCAACAGCGTGGTGCCAGCCGGCAAGACCAAGGTACGGGTACTCCACCTCGCGCCGAATGCCGGCGTGCTGCAGGTCTATCGGACGCAGCCCGACTTTCAGCAGCCCGTCTCGTGGCAGTTCCCATTCACGTACCAGGCAAACCCGACGAGCCTCAGCGCACCGTTCTATCAAAGCGCGGTCGGATCGTGGGAAGTGCGCGTGTGGCAAACGCCGGCCGACTCCTCGGGTTGGGCGAGCGCGGCGGTCAAAGTCGTGATTCCGCTCGCGAGCGGTGAGAAGAAGACCGTCGTGATCCTCGACAAGCCGGGCGGCGGCGTTCGCGTCGAGTTGCTCTAGCGCGCACTCTATCTCGGCGCGTAGGTGTCGACGGCGACGCCGCTCGCGTACATCCGCGTCTGCAGCGTGAGCTTGCGCATGCGGTTCCTCGCGATGTGGTGACGCTGGCGGCTGAATCGTGATTCGCGCACGCTAGCGCACCTCCCATGCCCTCCTCTCCGCCCCGATGCCGCCGAGCCTTGGCGGAGTGTCGATTTTTCGTGGGCTCGTTCGACGTCCTAGTGGAGGCGGCCGAAACGCGCACGAACAACAGGAGCCAAGGGCATGCGATACATGATGTTCATCGAGCACACGGAGCACGGAGCCGGCGTCACGCCGCCGCAGGCGCTGTTCGACGCCATGGGCGAGTTCGTCGGCGCCGAGATGAAGAGCGGTCGGCTGGTCGATACCGCCGGCCTCAAGCCGACCAAGGACGGAACCAGGATCCGCTCGCATCAGGGGAAGCTGACCTCCACGGACGGACCGTTCACTGAAGCCAAGGAGATCGTCGGCGGCTACGCGCTGGTCGACGTGAAATCACGCGAGGAGGCCATGGAGCTCGCCACGAAGTTCATGGAGCTGCATCGCGTGCACTGGCCGGAGTTCGACTGCACCTGCGAGGTGCGCCCGCTGGAGGACATGCCGCCAGCAGACCAGTAGCCGTTCGCGCGCCGATCGCGATGCCGATCGGTGGACACCTGGGTCAGCGCTTCGCGGCATGCCATGCCGCGAGCACGGCGCGCTCGCGTTCAGCGTCGATGCCGGCGCCCTTGCGCATGCGAGCCCGCGCGTCCTCCGGCGCGGCGTTGAACCACGCCAGCGCGTCCACGGCCGACGTCGCGAGCGGACGGAAGGTGAGGCCGGCGGCGATTGCGCGGTGATTGTCCGCCTGCATGCTCGAGGAGTCCGGATCCGTTTTCGGAATCCAGGTGGGCATGTCGCCCCACGGCGTGACCTTCTGGGCCGTGAGGAAATCCGCCGGCACCCAGGTGAACCGAGTGTCGCGATTGCCGTCGAACGCGCCCCGAATGCCATAGAGCTGCTCCGCCATCGTGAGCGGCGACGCGGGGCCGGCGGCGTTGAACGTGCCCGTCGTTCCATTCTCGACCATGCGAATCGTCCATTCGGCCAGGTCGCGCGCGTCGATGATCTGCACATAGTCCGGGCCGTCGCCCGGCGCCAGAATCTCGCCGCCCTTCGCGATGCGGTACGGCCAATACGTGAAGCGGAACGAGTCGTCGCCCGGCCCGATGATCAGCGTCGGCCGAATGATGGTCGTGCGATCACCGAACCACTTCGTCGCCTCGCGCTCGGAGGCCGTCTTCATCGCGCCATACATGTTCTCGACGGCGAAGTCCTTCATGAGCTGCTGCGGCGTCACCGCGAGCGGATCACCGCCCTTGTACTCGGTGAGCGCCGACGATTCGGTGATCGTCGCCGGCTTCGTGGTGTCGTAGACGGAGATCGTCGAGATGAAGACGTACTGGCCGGCGTGGCCTTTGAGCACCTGGGCTGCATCGCGAACCCAGAAGGGCAACGTCGTCGGGTTGTCGATGACGACGTCCCAGTCCTTGCCGCGCAGCGCATCGACCTGATGAAGGTTGCGATCGCCGATCAACTCGGTGACGCCTTCCGGAAGACGATCATTGTGCCGGCCGCGGTTGAACACGGTGACGCTGTGTCCGCGCGCGAGCGCGTAGCGCACCTGCGTCGGTCCCGTGAGTCCCGTGCCGCCGAGGATGAGGATCTCGAGCGGCTTGGAGGCGGAGGGCACGTCGGGGAGGGGTGTCGCGGCATCGATCGCGCGCGAGCTCCATGCCGCAGTGAAGCGCGGCGTTGCGAGCGCGCCGCTCAGGAGCGTGGCTTGACGTAGAAACGTGCGGCGATCCGACACGAGTCACCGTTCGAGAGAGGATGCCGAAGTGTCGCGCGCGCGGCGCACCACGGCCACGGGTGGGGCGCTAGCGATCTGTAAGAATTCCGCGAACCACCCCGCTCCTACATCGGCCGGAGTGCCCGCATCGGATCGACGTTCGCCGCCCGGTGCGCCGGGAGCAGCGCTGCCGCCAGCGCCGCGCAGGCGAGCAGGACTACCGTACCGATGAACGCTGCCGCGTCGGTGGGCGCGGTCTCGAACAACATCGACGCGATCAGGCGCGACAGGATCGCGGCGCTCGTCGCTCCGATTGCCACGCCCACGACGACCAAGCGCATCGTTTGCCAGATGATGTCATTCTGCACTCGCCTCGCCGTTGCTCCCAGCGCCATGCGGATCCCGATCTCCTGTGTCCGTTGCGCCACCGAGTACGAGATCACGCCGTACACGCCGAGCGCGGCGAGCATGAGGCCAAAGACCGCGAACGCCGCGACGAGGACCATGAAGAACCGCCGAGGCGACACCGCATGATCCACGCTGGCTTGAATGGGGCGGAGCTGCGTTGCCGGCTGCGCCGGATTGAGCGACCGCAAGGTGGTCAGGATGCTCGACGCGAGCGCCGGCACCGGCAGCGTGCTGCGAACAGTCAACATCGCGCCCGCCGGTCCGGCCTGCGTGACGGGGAGATACATCTGCCAAGCCCCCTTCGTCTCGAGGCTACTCTCGCGCACGTCCGACACCACGCCAATGACGCGCGTATCTCGTCCGTTCACGACGGCGATCTGGTCGACGGGATCCTGACCGGGCCAGAGGTAGCGAGCGGCAGTTTCATTGATGACGACGACCGGTGCGCTATTGGTGCCATCGCCCCAGGTGAACAGCCGTCCCTTGCGCAGGCGCATGCCCATCGTCTCGAGATATCCGGGCGTGATCACATAGACGAAGGTTCCCGGCAATTCGCCGTCTCGATACTGTTTGCCCTTCGCCCTCAAGCCCCAACTGCGGTTGCCCTCGAGCGGGAGGTTGTCCGTCATCCCGGCCATCTCGACGCCGGGAATCGCCTGAACCTGGCGCAGCGCCTCCTGGAAAATCATTCCGCGTTGCTCCGGACTGTTGCGATCGCCAAACTCCGCCTTGATGGCGGCCACGCCGGCGGGGCGAAAGCCGAGATCGACGTCGAGCACGCGCAGGAAGCTTCGCAACAGCAGCCCGGCGCCCACCAGGAGCATGCAGGCGAGCGCCATCTCCGAGACGACGAGGGATGAACGCAGCCGGTGATGACTTCGACCGGCGCTCATGCCGGGGCCCACGTCCTTCAGTGACGATTGCAGATCTCTCGTCGACGTCTTCAACGCGGGGACGAGTCCGAACGCGACGCACGACACGGCCGCGATGAGCAGCGTCCACGCGAGCGCGGCGCCATCGACGCGAACGCTGCTCAAGAGCGGGAGGGTCACCGATCCCTGGCGTGCGAGATACGATGTCACCGCGAACGCGAATCCCAACCCCACGGCCGCGCCGCCACCAGAGAGCAGCACGCTTTCCGTCAGCAACTGGCGAATGAGTCGTCCTCTTCCCGCGCCCAGAGCGGCGCGCATCGCGAGCTCCTTGGTGCGCGCTCCGGTTCGCGCGATGAGCAGGTTGGCCAGATTCACGCACACGATGAGCAAGGTGAATCCCACGGCGCACCACAGCACGATGAGCGATCGTCGAAGCTTGCCGCTCACGTGCTCCTTGAGCCCCATGACTCGCGCCGTGTAGCTGCCGTTCGAGCCCGGCCTCTTGACATTGAAGTACAGCTCGGGCGCGATCGCGCGCGCCTCGGCGTTGGCGCGCTCGGCGGTGACGGCGGGGCGAAGCCGGCCGATCATCGAAAGGGTATTGCCCCAATCGCGCATTTCGTCGGGAATGACGGGAACGAACGCGTCGACCTTCGTGCCGGGAGAGAACACGGCCCCAAAGTCGAATCGATCCGGCAGCACGCCGACCACCGTGACCGGCTGCCCGTTCAAGTCGATGGTTCGTCCGACGACGCGGGGATCGCCGGCGAACTGCCGTTGCCAGAATGGATGGGCGAGCAGCACGGCCGCGCGTCCGCCGCGCTGTGTCTCTTCGGCCGTGAAGAGGCGGCCCATTGCCGGCTCCACACCCAGGACTTGGAAGAAGTTTCCAACGACGCTCATCGCGGTCACGGGCAGCGGATCGCCGTGGCCGCCCAGCCGGTAGTTATCCGGCGATGAGAAGGGGAAGTAGGCCGTCACGTCCTCGAACGACCGGTTCCGGGCGCGAAAGCCTTCGTAGGCATCGACCGAATACGTCAGGCTCGAGAGTCCGCTCCTCCCGTTGGCCTGTTCGATCCACACGAGCTGCTGTGGATCCTTGAATGGCAAAGGACGCAAGAGGATCTGGTTCACGACACTGAACACGGCGGCATTCGCGCCGATGCCAAGGCCGAGCATGAGAACCGCCACCAACGTGAAGCCGGGGTCGCGGCGAAGGGTTCGCAGAGTGTATCGCACGTCTTGCAGCGCGACGTCCACGAACGGGAGTCCCCGCGTGTCGCGGTGGTATTCCTTCGACTGCTGCACGCCGCCGAAACGGATGAGCGCGTCGCGCCGAGCGTCGTCCTCGGTCATTCCGCGGCGCAGGTTCTCGTCGATCGCGAGTTGGATGTGCGACGCGGCCTCGTCAGCGAACTCGCGATCGAGGTCGCCCTGGCCGAACACGGCGCGTACGCGCTGAACGATCCGCTGCATCGCGCCGATCACGAGGCCCCTCCGCCACTCTGCATGGCGAGCACGCGGCCCATCACGCCTGACAGTCGCTCCCAGTACACCGTTTCCTCCGCCAGCTGCTTTCGGCCGCGTTTGGTGATGGAATAGAACTTCGCCTTGCGGTTGTTGTCCGACGTTCCCCACTCGGACGCGATCCAGCCGCGCTGCTGCAGCCGGATGAGCGACGCGTAGATGGTGCCCTGATTGAGCAGCACGCGATCACCGCTGACCTGTTCGATGCGCCGGGCGATGCCGTAGCCATGCTGCATGCCCATCACCGACAGTGTTTGCAGGACCATGAGGTCGAGCGTGCCTTGGATGAGATCGAGCTTCGAGTCGGACACACGGTCTCCTGTGGGACTACCACATCAGCATAATGCGGCTCATGTGGTCGTGCAACAGGAGAGCGACCCGAGCGGCTGGTTGCACTCAGTCCGTTCGCGACCTGCTCACCCTTCTCGATCGGCGGGTCTTTCGCGTCGACCGGATGATGTCCTCGGCTTTCCAGGCTGGCACGTGCACGCTCATCAGCGCCTTGAAGAGCCGCCCGTGATTCGGAATCCGCAGGTGAAGCAGCCCGTGCACGATCACGAAATCCTGAAAGCCGGCCGGCCGGTCGGTCAGGTCGTCGGCCAACGTGACGATGTAACTGCCGCCGCTCGTCCGGATTGACGCGGGCATTCGGAAAGCGCGTGATGAGGCCTTCTGCCTCCAGCGCCAATGCTCTCGGGTCGATCTTCGCGGCGCGAAGCGCCGGATCATCTTTCAACCGCCAAAATACTCCGAACGCTCGCGTCGACAGGCCCGTCTCCTTCGCCGCCAGCACTGCCTCATCACGCTCGGTCGCGAGCGCGGCAAGTCGATCCATCGCCGCGAGCCCGGTCGTCGTGCGATCCTCGAGATCCTTGATGATCCGTTCCGAGCGTTCTTTGAGGGTCATCAGCACCGGGGCCAGATCGGGATTGCTGTCGATCTCCTTGTTCAGCCCCCGGATCAGGTTGAACACCTTGCCTTCGTCGCTCCCCGGTTCGCGGCGTAGACCCTCGAGCGTCTTCGAGTCGAAGGTGACTGTCTTCACCAGGTAGCCGAGTCCTTGGTTCGCGGCCGCCTCCCGTACGAGTTGCGCGGTCTTGTACGCCAAGGCTGACTCTTGCTGGCTTTCTTTATTGATTAATTGACGTAAAACGGCTACAATTTTCGCCCAACCATGAATTAAAGGCCTCGCCGCACCGGCGTGGCCGCCAAGACCGATCGGCAATGACTCTCACCGTCGACGACTTCCATCCCGCGCTGGATCGGCGAGGCAACAGCGAGCTCGTTCGCCTGATCGGAGAGCTCGATCACTTTCGCGGAACATGGCGAAAGATGCAAGAGATCCGCGCCGAGCGGCTCGTGCAGCTTCGACAGGTGACGACGATCGAGTCGACGGCGAGCTCGACCCGCATCGAAGGCGTCGAGCTCACGGACGCGGAAGTCGCCCGCGTGCTCGAGGGCATTCGGTCGGACTCCTTCCGAGCTCGCGACGAGGAAGAGGTGAAGGGCTACGCGGAGCTTCACACTCTCATCTACGAGTCGCACGCCGAGATCCCGCTGACCGAGAATCACATCAAGCAGCTACATCGTGTTTTGCTCGGCCACTCCGGAAAAGATGAGCGACATCGCGGGGAGTACAAGAAGCTCCCGAACGATGTGGTTCGGAAACGCGGCGACGTGGTCGAGGAAGTCGTCTTCAAGACGGCAACGCCGTTCGATACGCCGCGACTGATGGCGCGGCTCGTCGAGGTTGCCAACGCCGCGCTCGACGACCGCGCGCTGCACCCGCTGGTCGTGATTGGGCGATTTGTCGTGGATTTTCTCGCGATCCACCCATTTCAGGACGGGAACGGGCGGCTCGCGCGCGCGCTCACGACGCTGCTGCTGCTGCGCACGGGCTACGACTACGTCCCGTATGCGTCGCTCGAGCGCGTTATCGAAGACAACAAGCCGCAGTACTACGTCGCGCTGCGAGATTCTCAGCTCGCCATGCGCGACAACGCCGCCGATTTCGGGGCGTGGCTCGTCTTCTTCCTTCGCGCGCTCAAGGCGCAGCAGGAATCGCTCGCGTCGAAGCTGCAGGTGGAGAAGGCCATGCTGGATCTGTCGGGAATCCAGCAGAAGATCGCGGACCTGATCGCGGCCCGGGTGAGAATGACGGGCCCCGAAGTCGCGCGCGAGCTGGGCCTGACCGATCGAGCTGCTCGCTACCACCTCGATGTGCTTCGAAGTCGCGGCATCATCGCGGCGCGCGGAAAGAAGCGAGGCTCGTACTATACGACGTCCACCGCCGAACCATCTGCCGCGACGACGCCATCGATTCTCGGCGGCACGAACGACATCATTACCGAGATCTATGAGCGAGGCGGCCGGATCTCAAAGGACGATCTCGTCGGCCTCGTACGGTCCCACGGTTACGACGGTCGCGTCGTCGGGATTCTTCATGGGCGCCGGCTCGCCCATCTCCGTCGCGATTCGGCATCAGGTGAAAGTGTTCTGACCAGTCGCGGCGAGGAGGTCGCGCGGCAAGTTCTTTTTGCGCGCCGACTCTCCCGCCGCGCGGAACCGGCCACGCTACCACCTGTCTCGGCTGCAGCTTCACCGCCCAAAGACCAGAATGAAAGTCCGTGAACCACTGTAATCCTGCCGAACGCGTGCGTTCACATGTCGGGAGCGTCGATAGCGGCCAGCAGACCGGAGGGATCGCGTTCTGAAAACCGGGTGAAGAGGGAAGGGCAAGGCGGGAGGCGGGGGTGAGGTGACGGTTCGCCGGAACTATCGCGGCCAGTCGTTCGTTTCTACTGTCCTGACCCGGCATCGAACTTTGCGCCGGACTTCCGCCTCTGTATTCGTGAAGGCGTCCGCTCAGCCCCAACCGTCATCATCGCCCCTCTTCCCACTTCCCCTGTCCCTCATGTCCACTCGCCGCGAGTTTGTCGAGCGCCTCACCGCAGGCGCGATGTTGGCCACCGTTCCGTTCTCCGCGGATGCGCTTCGCGCGTTCGGCGCGGAGCCACGGACGCCAATCGAAGACTTCGATTTCAGCTGGGTCGATCGCGTCACGGGCAAGTACCGCGCGGTGTTCGACGTCCCGGAGATCGACAGCGGCTACGGCGTGTGGCGCGCGTCGCTGTGGGTGCAGCAGTATTCCGAATTCCTCAAGGTCGCGCCGGCCGAGTGCACGCCGGTGCTCGTGCTTCGGCACAACGGCATCGCGCTCGCGATGCAGCAATCGTTCTGGGACACCTACGAGGTCGCCAAGAAGAACCGGGTGCTGCATCCCATCACGCAGCAGGGCACCGATCGGAATCCGGCGCTGCTCTCATCGTCGCGGGGCGAAGTGCCCGCGGACTTCGACGCGGTCGCGCTGGACAAGTACCTGGGCCGTGGCGGCATCGCGCTCGCGTGCAATCTTGCGTTCGACGACATGATCGAGCTCGTCACGAAGAAGGACAAGTCGAGCCCCGAGGCTGCTCGCAAAACGGCTCTCGCGGGCATGCTGCCCGGGATCATCATGCAGCCGTCGGGCGTCTTTGCCGCGCTTCGAGCGCAGGATGTCGGCTGCAGGTATTTGCGGGCGAGCTAACGGCGGTTCCAGCAACCCGTTCGCCTCATTCTCCTCTCCCCGCTTCGCTTCCTTCTTTCCGCGCTCCAACACGGTAGGTCGAATAAACACAACCGCCGTCGATCGTTCGGGATTCCTCGAGTTGCAGTGCGATTCGGTGTCCCGCATCCAAGAACAGCGGGACGCCGGATCCGAGCAGCACCGGGTGCACGTTGACTCCGAGCGCGTCGACGACGCCGGCGGCCATGAGCGAGCGCGCGAAGTCGCTTCCGCCCATCAGACAGATGTCGCCGCCCGGCGTCGCCTTCAGTGCGCGAACGAAGTCCGCCGGATCTTCTTTCACGAGCGTCACGCCTTTGCCGTCGATCCGATCGAGCGTCCGTGAGAACACGTAGGTGTGCATCGTTCCCATGTCGATGGGCGGATCGCCGAGCTTCAACGAGATCTCCCAGGTCTTCCGTCCCATCAGGATCGTATCGACCGGGTTCCAGTATTCGGTCATGATCCGCGCGGCGTCGTCGCTCCAGTGCAGCCAATCGAGCGATTCGTCAGGACCCGTGATGAAGCCGTCGAGACTGCACGCGGCCCCGTAGGTGACGGTGCGCATGGCGAATGTCCTCCGTCAGGTTAGTTTCTAAAGAGTCGTTGAGAAACTGATTCTAAACGAGTCTTTAGAAACGGTCAAGTCCGGCGCCGGCCGGACGATGGCCACCACGCCGGGACAGCAGATCCTTCGTTTCACTCAGGATGACGGCCGTGCCGAGACCACGCAAAGCTTCGGATGAGGATGTGTTCGCTGCCGCCGTTCGGGTGATGCAGCGTGTCGGACCCGGCGACTTCACGCTCGACGCCATCGGCCGCGAGGCCGGCGTCACCGCCGGCGCGCTCGTGCAACGCTTTGGCTCCAAACGCGCGCTGCAGATCCGGCTCGCCGAGGGCGCCGCGGCCGGCATGCCGAGCATCATCGATGAGATTCGCGATCGCCACGGCTCGCCGCTCGCGGCGCTGCGCGACTACGCCGCCTGCATGGCCGATCTCGCGCCGTCGCCCGACGCGTTCGTTCGGAGTCTGGCCTACTTGCTCGAGGACCTGACCGACCCCGCTCTGCGCGCGCAGCTCGAGCGACAACAGCGAGCGACGCGCGGCGCGCTCGAGAAGATGATTCGCGACGCCGTCGCGGCCGGCGAGCTCACGCGCGTGGCAAACGCCGTCGCGCTCGCGCGAACGATCGAAGCGCTGCTCGCCGGTTCGCTGCTCACATGGTCGATCCATCGCGGCGGGTCGGCCGCGACCTGGCTGCGTCGCGACCTCGACGCGATCCTCGATCCGTATCGGCCTCGATCAACTCGGCGAAAAAAGAAGGCGACGGCCGTCTAGGATAGTCGGTGCGGGGCGTACCAAGGCAAATCGTTCATTGACTTCTCGCGCGCGGGCATTACTCTCGCGCGAGCCGCACGCTGTCGTCACGCGTGTGTCGCAGTCCTCGTTGCGCCCACCCGCCCGCGCTCCTACCACGAGGGTTCCCATGAACACGATGGTCCGGCATGTTGCGCTCGTTGCAACCACTGTCTGCGTCGGCGCCGCCGCCACGCCGCGCGCACCTGAGTCGATCGTCGCCAACGACAATCGACGCGCCGCAGGCACACTCGAGAAGGGTGTCCTCACTCTGAAGCTCGAGGCACGAAGCGGTCTGTGGCGCCCAGAAGGCGACCAGGGGCGAGCGCTCCCGGTCGCGGCGTGGGCGGAAGCGGGCAAAGCGATGTCCGTGCCGGGGCCGCTCATTCGCGTGCCGGTCGGAACCGACATCAAAGCGTCATTGCGTAACTCGCTCGACCGGCAGCTCACGGTGTTCGGGTTCGGCAAGACGCGCGGCATGAAGGACAGCGTCGTGATTCCGGCCGGCGCCACGCGCGACGTGGAGTTCAAGGCGACGACGCCCGGCACGTACTACTACATGGCGCGCGGCAAGCTGATGCCGCCATTCGATCAGCGCGCCGAAGCGGACATGGAGCTCGTCGGCGGAATCGTCGTCGATCCGCCGGGTGCCCAGCCGAATGATCGCGTCTTCCTGCTCTCCTGGTGGTTCACGATGGATCAGAAAAGTCCAACGGGCCTCGGTCGCGCGACGATGGTGATCAACGGACTCTCCTGGCCGCACACCGAGCGCATCGATCTCACGCAGAACGACTCCGTCCATTGGCGGCTGATCAACATGACCGACATTGATCATCCGATGCATCTGCACGGATTCTATTTCCGCCTCGAGGGACGAGGCGACGGCACACAGGACACAGCCTATGCGAGGGAGCGCCAGCGCTTGGCCGTCACGGAAATCCTGCCTCCGTCCGGGACGATGTCGCTGTCGTTTCTGCCGGATCGCCCGGGCAACTGGATCTATCACTGCCATTTCGCGGATCACATCTCGTCGATCACGGCGCTGGACCGCGAGGGCGATCACTACGATCCGAGCATGGCGAGCCATCACCAATCGGACCGGCCGCACGAGATGTTCGGTCTGGTGCTTGGCCTTCGCGTCGCGCCGAAAGGGCTGCCGGTGAAGCTTGCCGAAGCGCCACGCGCGATTCGACTGATCGTGCGGCAGAAGGAGCGCGTGTACGGAAAGTTCCCCGGATATGCGATGGTCCTCGGCGGCACGGCAGCAGAGAAGGATTCCATGGCGTTGCCCATTCCGGGGCCGACGCTCGTGCTCGAGCGCGGCAAACCGGTGGCGATCACTGTGGTGAATCGCGCGAAGGATCGCGCGTCGATTCACTGGCACGGCGTGGAGCTCGAGAGCTATGCCGATGGCGTTCCGGGTTGGAGCGGCAGCGGCAAGGAGATCCTGCCCTCGATCGCGCCTGGCGATTCGCTCACTGTGCGGTGGACGCCGCCTCGTGCGGGCACGTTCATGTATCACTCGCATTTCAACGAGGCCGAGCAAATCTCGTCCGGGTTGTACGGGCCGATCATCGTCCTGGAGCCGGGACAGAAGTACGATCCCGAGCACGACAGAGTATTCTTCATCGGCACGGCGGGCCCGGGGACGAACTTGGTCATTGGACCATATCCACACTACATCTTGAACGGCGCCGAGCAGCCGAAGCCGATCGTTCTCCGCGCCGGAGAGATGTATCGGTTCCGCATGATCAATCTCGCGGACTACGCGCCGATACTCGTCGCGCTGATGAAGGGCAAGGACACCGTTACCTGGAAAGCGGTCGCCAAGGACGGCGCCGCGCTGCCGCCGACGCAGATCGCGGTTGGGCCGGCGAAGCTCGTCTTCGAGGCCGGCGAGATTTACGACTTCGAGGTGTCTCCGACCAGGGGCGATCACGTGCTGTCGTTCGGGCCGGCGCTGCCGCCGGCCCCGCCTGGACTTCCGCCGAATTCGCCGACACGGAGGGTCGTGGTGCACGTGCAATAGCCGGGTTTGGTCGCCTGTCGCGTTGGCTGCAGGGCCGAGAGGAACTCGGTCGACTCACATCGCGACGCTGACAGCGAGTCCAGTTTCGGTCGAAACTGGACTCGTTCAGCGACGTCGAGATCTCAGCCGGGCGGTGCTCCTGGTGATCCTACCGCGGCGGCTTGCTCGAGGGCGGCACCATCTTATTGATGCGCATGTACGTCACGATGTTGCCGTAGTGCTCGTTGTCGTGCGTCGCATTCTCGAGCAGCACGAACAGCCGTGAGCGCTGCTGGCCGTACAGGTCGAGCATCGGCTTCGTGGCCGCGTCGGTCTGCTTGTACGCGCGCGCGCAATAGTCGTTCGACTCCTTGAGCGCGGCGACCAGCGCGGCCTTCGTCATCGCGGCCTTCTCCACTGCGTCTTCTTCGGGCGGCTTTTCACCGAGCGCCATCGCGCAGTACGACTTCTGCGAGCCGGCGATGTGGCCGATCAGCTGGCCGAACGTGCGGACGTCCGGCGTCGGGCGGAACGAGTACAGGTTCTCGGGAACGTCGGCCGCGGCCTCCGTGATGTAGCCTCGCACACCTTCCCACAGGAAGCGCGCGTTGTCGACGTTCGTGGTGGCTGACGCCGCTTGCCCGAGCACGGGCGCCGCGGCGACGCAGAGAATGGCGAGTGAGCGTTTGAGCATGATCGGGTGTGAAGGATGAGGGGTGGGTGGGCAGGGGTGGGGTCCCTGTAACGATGAACGCTCCTACATGAGCTGCCGAACGAAATAGGTGTACTCGAGCGCCGTCGTGTGCGCCTGTTGCTTGAGGTTGGCGCCCGATCCGTGCCCGCCTTCGGTCACTTCATAGAACAGGTACGGCAGGTTCATCGCGGCCATCTTCGCCGCGAACTTGCGGGCATGCTGCGGTCCGACGCGATCATCCTTCGTCGTCGTCCAGATCAGCGGCTCCGGATACTTCACGCCGGACTTCAGATTCTGATACGGCGAGATCGACGCGAGAAAGGCGCGCTCGGCCGGATTCGAGACACTGCCGTATTCGCCCACCCACGACGTGCCCGCGTCGATCTGCTCGTAGCGAAGCATGTCGAGCAGCGGGACCTGGATGTCGACGGCGTGCCAGAGGTCCGGGTGCTGCGTCATCTCGACGCCCATGAGGAGGCCGCCGTTCGATCCGCCGACGATTCCAAGCCGGCGCGGACTCGTGATCTTTCGCGAAATGAGATCCTGCGCGACCGCGGCGAAGTCGTCGTAGATCACCTGGCGGTGCGTCTTGAGACCGGCTTCGTGCCACGCGGGACCGAACTCGCCGCCGCCGCGAATGTTCGCGAGCACGAAGACGCCGCCGCGCTCGAGCCAGAGCTTGCCCGTCTCCGCCTCGTACGATGGCGTCATCGAGATCTCGAAGCCGCCGTACGCGGTGAGGATCGTCGGATTGGTGCCGTCGAGCTTGATGCCTCGCGGATGGACCACGAAGTACGGGACCTTCGTGCCGTCCTTCGACGTCGCCTCGAGCTGCTCGACCGTATCGCGCGACGCATCGAACTTGGGCGAGATCGATTTGACGCTCGCGGCGGTTCCGGTCTGCGTGTCGGCGAGCCAGACGCTCGACGGCGTCAGGAATCCGGTGATCTGCACGAACGCCTCGTTGCCGCGGCGGTTCGCGCCCGCGATGTCCGTCGCGACGTTGTCGGGGAAGGGAAGCTGTTTCCGCGACCACGTTCCGTTCGCCGCGCGCGAGAACACGAAAATTCGTCCGCGCACGTTCTGGTTGATGTTGACGATCAACCGGTCGCGAGTCGCGGTCCCGCCGCCGACCGATTCGCGCGGCCCTGGCTCGAACACGGCGACCGGCGCGAGGTGCGTCGGATCCTTCGCGGCGCGCGCGGCGTCGAACGACGCGAGGCCGCCGGCGCGAATGTGCGTTGCGCCTTCGGTCCAATCCTCGGAGAGTTGCACGACGACCTGTCCGTCGAGCATCGACGCGGCGCGCGACTTGAGCGGCAGGGCGAGCTTCACGACGCCGCGCGGCGTCACGATGTACTTCTCCGATTCGAATGTGCTGATCGGGCGATTGATGATCACGACGCGATGGCCCGCGCCATCCTCGAGCGTCTGCGGGCGGACGCCGTAACCGCCATCGGCCGCCGCGCCGCGGTACACCTCCACCGCGCGCGAGAGCGGCTGGCCGCGCACGACGCGCTTGACGATGAACGGATAGCCGGACGCGGTGAGCTCGCCGGCGTTCCACTCGCGCGAGACGAGCAGGGTGTCCGGCCCCATCCAGGCGTAGGACTGCTTGCCCTTCGTCAACACGAAACCGTCCTTCACGAACGATCGCGTGCCGACGTCGAACTCGCGGACCGTTTCCGCATCCTCGCCACCGTCCGAGAGGGAGATCATGCACCGGCGCTCGGCCGGTTCGGCGCAGGCGTTCCCGCGCCACACCCAGTTCGCCTTCTCGGCGCGCGCGAGTGAATCGACGTCGAGCACGACGGCCCACTGCGGCTGCGCCGTGCGATAGCTCGCCAGCGACGTGCGGCGCCAGATCCCGCGCACGTGCGCGCTGTCTTGCCAGAAGTTGAATAGCTCGCCGCCGAGGAATTGCGCGAAGGGAATGCGATCGCTGGCTTGCGCGACCGCCAGGGCGTCGCGATAGAGCGCCGCGAAGTGCGCGTCCTTCTCGAGCACCGCGGTGGTTTTCGCGTTCTCGGCGTTGACCCAGGCCATCGCGCGCGCGCCACGCTGGTCCTCGAGCCAGAGATTGGGATCGGCCGCGCCGGATTGGACCTGCGCGCCCGCCGCGCGCGCGGCCATGAGCGCGAGAAGGCCCAGTGTGAATGTGCGACGCATCATGACGAGCTCCGCGAAGGGTCAGACGTCCTCGAGCAGGTCGAATTGACCCGCATGCGCGAGCGATGGCAAGCGACGGACTGGGCCGCGAGGCCCCAGACACTTTCAATACACGCCGAGATCGCGCGCGGAGACGACGGCGCCGTGGTACACCGTCTTCACCTGGGCGACGAGGGAGGAGTCGGTGCCGCCCCAGTACAGCTGATGGTAGAGCACGAGCAGCTTGGGCCGCGCGCGCGTGGCGAGCTGGCCGACTTCGTACGTCGACGTATGGTAGGCCGAGTGATACGCGCGCCAGTCGGGCGTTCGCGTCTTGAACGTTTCGGCGTCGTACACCTCGTGCACGAGCACGTCGCATCCGTCGCAGGCGCGGACCACGGCGTCGGTTGGCCTGGTGTCGCCGGAGAGGACGATCGTGCGATCGGACGTCCTGAACACGTAGCCGAACGCGTGCTCCCATTTGCCGTGCGACACTTCGAACGCAGTCACGACGACGTTGCTGTCGCGATAGACCTCCCCGGCGGCGACGTCGCGTGCCACCGCGGCGTAGCCCGTCTTGTTCGATGGCTCGCCACCGCGCAACCGAATCGCAATGTCCTCGCTGTACGCCTGCTGCAGCAGATCGACCATGCGCTTGGTGCCCGGCGGACCGTACACCTCGAGTGGTGCCGTTCGCTCGAGCACCCAGGGCGTGAGCATGAGGTCCGGGAGACCGGTCGTGTGGTCGGAATGCAGATGCGTGAGAAAGACACGCCGCAGTCGAGGGTTCGACAGCGCGGGAATCGAGTCGACGCGCGCTGCGAGCGCCGCGCGGCGCACGATGCCCGGTCCGGCATCGACGAGATAGGCGGCGTCGCCGACGACGATGGCGACCGCCGGCCCGGATCGGTCGGGATCGGCGTTCGGTGTGCCGGTGCCGAGAACGACGACGCGAGTGCGTGGTGGCGGGGGGAGTCGCGGTGTCGCGGCCAGGCCCGCTGAAATCAACAGCGCGAGACCGGCGACGGCGTCACGACGGAGCGGCACGAGCTATGGCGCGCCGACCGGCCGAACGCCGACGATGAAGTACTCGGTATCGCCGAAGCAGGAGCCCGGTACGCCCTTGTGCTGCTGGTATGAAACGACGACCCGCTGGCCGGCGTACTTGTTGAGCAGTGCAGCGACGGAATCGGATCGCACGCTGAAGTCGAAGATCTCGGGCGCCGTTCCGGGCACGACGTTCACCTGCAGCTCGCCTTCCCACGTTTTGCAGATCCATCCGCGCTTCGAGAACTTCTGCAGGTAGCCGGCGCGATCGCCCGACGAGTACGACGTGTGGAGCGCGATGACAGTCCACAGCACGAACACCAGGATCGGCGTCACCACGACGAGCACGAGGGTGGTGACGAGCTTGTGATTGCGGATGAAGCCAGGCAGTTGCATGGACGAGGCGAGGCCGTCGGGGACGCGTGAAGGACGAGAGAAGGTAGGTCGTCCCGTGAACACGCGCCAGCGCGCGCCGGCGCGCGCCCCTTGCCGCGAGCGTGCCGGCGAGCCACCCTAGCGACATGATGTCCCGAACGAGTCGAGGGAAGATGAAGCTGCTTCGTGTCGCATCGTTGATATCGCTCGCCGCATTCACGGCCTGTTCGCGCGCGCCGCTTCGCACGCGCAACGTCGTCCTCGTGGTCACCGACGGACTCCGCTGGCAGGATGTCTTCACCGGGGCGGACTCGAGCATCCTGTTTGGCGACGCGCGGTATCTCGGCGACACGTCCGCGATTCGCCGTGATTTCTGGCGGCCGACCGCCGCCGAGCGCCGGCGCGCGATGATGCCGTTCCTGTGGAACACGATCGCGACGAGCGGCCAAATCTTCGGCAACGCCGCCCGGGGCAGCCGCGCCGAAGTCACGAACGGTCTCAAGTTCTCCTATCCCGGGTACAACGAGATGTTGTTCGGCGCGCCCGATCCGCGCATTCGAAGCAACGATGTCGGGCCGAATCCGAACGTCACGGTCTTCGAATGGCTCGCGAAGACGCGAATGTTCGCGGGGCGGGTCGCGGCGTTCGCCACATGGGAGGCGTTCAACGACATCTTCAACAAACAGCGCGCGGGCTTCGTCATTCGCGCGGGCTGGACGCCGCCGATCGCGACGCCGGTGTCACGATCCGACTCGTTGCTCGACCGGCTGTATGCGACCACGAGCCGCGCCTGGGCCGACGACGCGTATGACTCGTTCATGCAGGCGTCGCTCATGGACTATCTCCGGTCGCATCGGCCGCGCGTGCTGTTCGTCGGCTACGGCGAGACCGATGAATGGGCGCACGCCGGGCGGTACGACCAGGTGCTTCGCTCGGCGCATGCCGTCGATGGATACCTTCGCGAGCTGTGGAACACGCTGCAGTCGATCCCCGAGTATCGCGGCACCACGACGATGATCGTCACGACGGACCACGGACGCGGATCGACGGGCACGCAGTGGCAGGACCACGGCGAGAGCGTGGACGGCGCGGAGAATGTCTGGATCGCGGCGATTGGTCCGGACACGCCGGCCAGGGGCGAGCGAGCCAACGTCGAGCGCGTCACGGAATCGCAGATCGCCGGGACCGTCGCCGCGCTGCTCGGGCAGACGTACACCGCTGGCGCCGCGCCGATCTCGGACATCTTGCGGCGATGACGACGGCGCGACTGATACCGACTGTCGGGAGAGAAAGACTCTAGTCGTCAGAGACAGTTTTCAGCGTCAGTCGACAGCGACACTCGACAGTCGGACCAGCGAGTCAGCGACCATACTTCTTCATTACCGCCATGAGGCGATCCACGGGCAGCGCGAACACACGCGCGTCGTCGGCGCCCGTCATCGTCTCGGCGGCGAGCAGCGCGTTGAGGATCGCCTCCTCGGTCGCCTGGACCGTGCCGGTGAAGAGACCATTGACGCGATCGTTCGGCAGCATGTCGACATGGGCCACGCCCGTGTCGGTCGCCGCATGCGCGTTCGCGGTCGAGAACGCGACGAAGATGTCGCCCGAGCTGTTCTCGCCGCGTCCGCCCATTCGGCCGACGCCGAGCGCCGCGCGGGTGACGAGGCGCTTGAGCTGGTGCGGGAGGAGCGGCGCGTCGGTGGCGACGACGATGATGATCGAACCGGCGCCGTCGTCGTCGAGCGGTGCGCGAGATTGCGATCCGCGAGACTGCGAGCCGCAGCGCGGAAGGTTTGGCCGCAGGGCAGGCGATGCGATGCAGCGCGTCAGATCGGGGATCTCTTCTCCGACCGGCACACCGGCAACGCGGAGCTCGCGCCGCTGGCCGTAGTTGCACTGTACGAGCACGCCGACCGTGTAGCCGCGAGCGCCGATGTCGACCTTGCGCGACGCCGTGCCGATCCCGCCCTTGAAGCCGTGGCAGATCATCCCCGTGCCGCCGCCGACGGCGCCTTCCTGGACCGGGCCGCCCTTCGCGCCGTCGAGCGCGGACAGCACGTGCTCGGGCTTGACGTGAAAGCCGTTGATGTCGTTGAGAAAACCATCATAGGTCTCCGCGACGACGGGCAGGCCCCATGGTTGCAAGCCCGGACGAGACACCTGCCACTGGAGGATCGCGTCGCGCACCACGCCCACCGAGTGGGTGTTCGTGATCGCGATCGGTCCCTCGAGGAACCCGGATTCCTGGATCCAGGTCGTGCCGGTCATCTCGCCGTTGCCGTTGAGCGTGAACCACGCCGCCATCACGGGATCCGGATTGGTCTTGCCCCGCGGGTGAATGACGGTGACGCCCGTGCGCACGGGCCCCTGGCCGACGACGAGCTTTCCGCTTCCCGAGATCAACGTCGTGTGGCCGACCTCCACACCGGCGATGTCGGTGATTGCATCGAGCGATCCCGGTGTACCGCCGATCGCGGCCGAGAGACCGAGATCGCGCGCGCGGGGTTTGGCGGATGGGGTCTGCGCGGCGAGGGGAACGAACGACAGCGCGGCGAGCGCGAAAGCGCGAGCGATCATGGAGGTTCGTCCGAAGAGGGCCTCGAGCCAACTTACGCCGGGCGGCGTCGCTCGCCAGACGGTCCGCTGGCCCTTCACGGCGCGCGTTTCGATATTTCGAGTTCACCCAAGCCGATTCCGCCATGCTCCGAACGATCCGAACCGCCGTCGCGATGATCACGCCCATCGTGCTCGGCGTCCCATGCACGCTCGCCGCGCAAGGCGGCTCCGCCAAGCAGCTCAAGCCACTCGCTCCAGCCGAGATGATATCGCTCGCGCCGAAGGTTCGGTCGATCACGGCCGAGCCGTCGACGCTGACGTTGCGCGTCGGGGAAACCGTCAGTCTCGGTCGAATCATCGTCACGGTGATCGACTCGTCCGGCAAGGCGCGAGGGACGCTGATCGGCTACGATTTCTCGATCAAGCCGGGCGAGCCGGCGACCGCGGTGCCGCGCCAGATCACGGGCATGCGTCCGGGGACGACGGATCTCGTGATCCACTATCCGCGAACGGCGTGGAAAGCGCGGACGGATCCACGAGTCGAGGCGCACGTGAAGATCATCGTCAAGTGATCGGTGTGAGCGTTGGGAAAAGGCTCATCACGGACGGACACGGGCACCGACGGATCGGTACGGACTTCGACTTTGTAAACGGCGCTTGGCGATTGCCGGTGCTTGGGATTCATACCTTGGTCGGCAAGTTTTGCTTGCGGTCGTTCGTGTAGAGCACGCGCTGGAAGGTTGATTTCTGACCGAAGTGGAGGAGCAACCCCACCTCGATTTCCGAGCAGCGCAGGTAGTTGAGGAGTTGTCTGCGATCAGCATCGGATAGGGTCAGCGTCGCCTTGAGTTCGAGGACGACTTTTCGCTCGACCAGAAAATCGGCGCGGAATTGACCTGCACAAACGCCATCGTACCAAATGTCGACCGGCGCCTCTCGCTCGAACTGGATTCCGGCGCGCGTTAGCTCATGTGCAAGCGCCTTCGCGTAGACCGACTCGAGGAATCCAAAGCCAAGTCGGTCGTACACGCGAAAGAACAGGCGAATCACGTCGCCGGTGAGTCGCCTGTGCAGAAGTGGCCTGTGTCCTTTCGTTTCCAAGACCGTCCGTGCCTGTCCGCCCGTGACCGTGCCGATCCGTGATTGGCAGTTCAAGTCAATCGGTGACCGGCCTCGGCGTATCATCATTTTGGCGCGAAGAACGCCGCTCGATTGCGGCACAGTCGTATACTTCGAGTAAGCTGTCGCCGCGCAACGCGTTGCACCCTCTGGAAACCGGCTCACGGCGGCAGACGTAGTGTTCTCGGAGCTTTCGAGCCCGTATGTATTCGACGTGTTTGTTCTGCAACAAGTCGCTTGGTGAGAATCAGACGATCGAGACGTTTCCGGTCGGCAAGCGACTCGCGTTCGACGCCGCCAAGGGACGCCTCTGGGTCGTCTGCCCCCAGTGCGAGCGCTGGAACCTCTCGCCGCTGGAAGAGCGGTGGGAAGCGATCGAGCAGGCGGAAAAACTGTACCGCGACACGCGGCGGCGTGTCGCCACCGACAACATCGGCCTCGCCAAGCTGCGCGACGGGCTGACGCTCGTCCGCATCGGCGAGCCGCTCAGGCCCGAGTTCGCCGCGTGGCGGTATGGCGACCAATTTGGCCGCCGGCGACGGCGCCAGCTTCTCTTCGTCGGTGGAGGCGTCGCGGCGCTCGGCGCGCTCGTCGTCGGCGGCGCGGTGGCGGGCGTCGGCATCGGCGGGTTCGGGTGGACGCTCGCGCAAGCCGGACGGGTGATCATTCGCGGAAGTCCGAGCTCAGTCGTCGCGAAGGTGCGCACGCAAGAAGGCCGGCTGCTGGAGGTTCGCCGTCGCCACCTCGGCGAAACGACGTTGGCGCGCGCCGACGACGGATCGATGGCGCTCAACCTCCGATTCAAGAACGGTGGAAGGACATTCACCGGTCGCGAGGCGGAGCGGATCGCGTCGATCGTCCTTCCGAAAGTCAATCGGTTCGGCGGAGACAAGGCCGCGGTCGCCGACGCCGTCAAAGAGATCGAAACGACCGGAGGCGCCGAAGGCTACCTGGAGCGGCTTGCGAAGCTTGGCCAGCCGATGACCCGGGTTCGCACGGGGAAGTCGGGGTGGTGGAACGATCGCGGCAAGGATTTCTACTCCGGCGGATTGTTTGCGCTGCCGGGACCGCACAGATTGGCGCTCGAGATGGCGCTCCACGAAGAGGCGGAGCGCCGCGCCGTCGAGGGCGAGCTCGTCGAACTGGAGCGCGCGTGGCGCGAAGCCGAAGAGATCGCGGGAATCGCCGACTCACTGCTCGTCCCGGAGGACGTGGATGCGTCGATGGAAAAGATGCGAAGGCAGGCCGGCGGCGAGACGTGATTCGTTCGGTCGCATCGCTCGTGTCGCGTGGGTCGGGTTCGTCGCGCTCGGCCTGACGTCGCGCATGGCCGCGCAGTCCGGGTACGTCACGATGTCCGATTCGGCCCGCCTCTTCTACAAGATCGTGGGGCGGGGTGCGGACACGATCATCGCGATTCACGGCGGACCCGGGCTCGATCACGAATCGATCGCCGGCGACTTCGCGGTCCTTGGCGAGCATCACACCGTCATCTTCTACGATCAACGGGGCGGTGGAAAGTCGACGCTGCCCACGGACACCACGACCCTCGTCGCGGCGCGCCAGGTCAAGGATCTGGACGAGCTGCGCCGCCACTTCGGGCTGTCGAAGGTGACGCTCGTCGCGCATTCGTATGGTCCGCTGCTCGCGGCGTCGTATGCGCTCGCGCATCCGTCGAACGTCTCGCGGATGGTGTTCTTCGGCCCGGTGCCGCCGCGGCGCGGCAATTTCTGGCAGCGCTTCGGCGAGAGCATCAACGCGCGGATCAATGTCCAGCAGCGCGAGGCGATGTCGGCAGGCCGCGCGCGGCGATGACGAACCCGTCGTCGTCCGACGACGCCGTTCGGCAGGCCTGCCGTGACCTATTGGGCGGTCGGCCTTCGTCCCCGGCTGGCCGAGCCGGATCGGACGATCGCGTCTGGTCAAATCCGACCTGTGCGCGACGGAGCCCGCCGGAATCCGGTACGGAAACCGGATTGGAAACCGGGTGATCATGGCTTCGTATGGTGATTGGGACCTGCGGGCCGGGCTCCGGTCGCTCGACCGTGCCGACGCTCGTCGTCCACGGGGAAGCAGGAGAGCATTCCGATGGATCTCGTCGAGGAGTGGGTGACGTCGATGCCGAAGGCCACGCTGTTCAAGGTCCCGCGCGCTGCGCACTTCACGTACGCGGAGCGTCCGGAGCTGGTGTGGCCCGCGGTTGAGCGTTTTCTGACAAGTCCCTGATCGCAGACGTCTCGTCCCTTCCACCGTTCCAGGAGCGCCACCAATGATCATCGCCCTGCTCATCGGGTGTCTCGCCGGATTCCTCGCCGGAAAGATCATGAACGGGTCAGGCTACGGCCTGTTCGTCGACCTCGCGCTTGGCTTGCTTGGCGGAATATTCGGCCGCCTCGTGCTCGGGTTCGTCGGGATCGGCGCGTACGGCATCATCGGGTCGATCCTCGTCGCGACATTCGGCGCGGTCATGCTCATCTATATCGTCAGGTGGGTGCGGTCGAACAACGGGACGGCATAGATCGGCGCGCTTCGACTCACATCGGCGACGTCGACAGCGAGTCCAGATTCGAGCGGCACGATCCGAGGTGCGAGACGTGAGCTCGCACCTGTGTTCGCCATGCGTGCACGCTGCTTGCCTTTTCGGGGATGCAATTGGCTTTTGGACCCAGGAGGCGAGCAGAATGCGAGTTCAACGATTTCTCATGACGGCCGTGCTCGGCGCACTGTTGGCCGCGCCCGCCGGCGCGCAGTCGATCAAGAAGATCAGCTCGGAAGCCCATCACGAGCTCGAGAAGGCGGGCAAGGGCATCAAGCAGGGCGCAAAGGATGCCGGCAGCGCGACGCACGAGGCGCTCACGAAAGCCGGCAACGGCACCAAGACCGCGCTGGGCAACGCGACCGGGATCCACAAGGTCGGCGGCGACGTCGGAAAGTCGGCGCGCTCATTCAGTCACGGCGAAAAGAAGCTGGCGCGCAAGGCCAAACACGGCCTCAAGCATGGCAAAGCGGTGGCGCATGGCGATCTGACGAAGGCAGGCAAAGACGCGAAGGGCACGATCAAACCAAATCCGGAATAGCAGTGAGCTCCGACGCCGTGCCGAAACGCGCGCGGCGTCGTACGTTTGGCCGATGATCTCCCCGCCGGCCAAACACCACCCCTCGTGACGGATCCCACGACATCGACCGCGGACGGCGACCTCTCGGCGCGGCTCGCGCGCGCGCTCGGGGCCGCCTACGAGCTGGAGCGCGAGCTCGGCCGTGGCGCAATGGCGATCGTGTTCGCCGCGCGCGACATGCGGCTCAAGCGACCGGTCGCCATCAAACTCTTGCCGCCAGAGCTCGCCTACCGATCGGACATTCGCTCGCGGTTTCTTCGCGAGGTGGAAACCGCGGCGCGGCTGAGCCATCCGAACATCGTTCCAATCTTCAGCGTCGACGAACGCGACGGGCTCGTGTATTTCGTGATGGCATTGGTGCAGGGTGGGACCCTCGGCGATCGTCTGCGGAATCACGGCGCGCTGTCCATCGACGACGTGTGCCGGGCGCTCCGCGAGCTGTCGGACGCGCTCGACTACGCCCATCGCAACGGCGTCATTCACCGCGACATCAAGCCCGACAACATTCTGCTCGACGCCGACACGGGTCGCGCGATGATCACCGACTTCGGCATCGCGCGCGCGACGACGAGCGGCGAGGGGACGCGACTCACGGCGACCGGCGCGGCGATCGGAACGCCCGCGTACATGTCGCCGGAGCAGTGCGCGGGCGACCGGGACATCGACGGACGCTCCGACCTGTACTCACTCGGCGCGATGACCTATCAGATGCTGACCGGCGAGCCGCCGTTCAGTGGGACGAGCACGCCCGCGGTGATGGTGAAGCACGTGACGGAAACGCCGGTGCCGCCGCGCGAGCGACGCCCGGACATTCCGCGGGACCTCGAGCTGATCGTTCTCAAGCTGCTCGAGAAGGATCCGGCGAATCGATTCGCCACCGGCCAGGACGTCATTGCGGCGCTCGATGGGGCACCTGTGGCGCCGCCCTTGATGTCGTTTCCACGGTGGCAAGGTCTCGTGCACGCGGACCCCATCGCCGCCGAAGCGATCGCCGACGCGCACCAGAAATTCGTCACACGGCGTGACGAGCGGCAGGCGCGCCGACAAGCGCGCCGGAAAGCCAGGGACGACCAAGAGAATCAACTGCCGAACCGGCTCCGGAGCTTTCGCAAGCAGATCGCCAACTATACCGTGACGAGCGCGGGCCTCCTCGGCATCAACTACCTGACGGGCCACGGCTTCTGGTGGGCGATCTTTCCAATTCTTGGAATGGGCGTCGGTGTGGCGAGCTCGCTCGGGCGCCTCTGGGCCGACGGCGTGCCTCTCATGTCCATATTCACGGGGACTGTTCCCGCGGCGAAGCCAGCGACTTCCGCGGGAGACGCCGCCTTGCTTGCCGGCGCGCATGGCGACGCGCTTCGGCAGGCGATGGCGGACAACGCGCGGATTCAGGATTCACTCGCGCGGTTGGGCGACGCCGACCGCAAGGCGCTGCCCGACGTGAAGCCGACAGCGGACGCGCTCTTCGCGCGCATTCAGACGCTCGCCCCGGCCCTCGAGCGCCTCGACGCGGAGATCGGCACCGATCGCGCGCGGTCGCTCGACGACCGCATCGCGCAGATTCAAACCCTGGCCGGCGACGCCGCGGATCGCGAGCGCCGCTTGACCCTGCTCCGTCGCCAGCGCGAGATGCTCGCGGATCTCGAGGCGTCGCGCTCGAGGCTGCTCGAGCAGTACGAGAGCGCGTGTCTCCTCCTGCAGAATCTCGCGCTCGATCTGTTGAAGGTGCGGTCGTCGGGGCTCGACTCCGCGCTCGGCGGCCTCACGAGCGCGACGCAGGAAGCGCGGGCGCTGTCGCGCGAGATTGGATACGTTCTGGACGCGGCGGGTGAGTTGAAGCAACTGGAACAGCGGCGCTAGTGCGCGTCGCGCCGACGATCGCCATCCACACGGCGAACGCGCCGATGAGCGGCGCATAGACGTACGCCTGCGTGATCATCGGCAGCCACATCTTGAGCTGCGGCAGCGGCCGCGGCACGAGCGCGGCCACGATCACGAACGGCACGGTCTGGAGCGTCGCGCGCGACAACGCGTACCAGGCCACGGGCAACAGGGCGACGTATGAGTAATCTTTCATACGCGGCATCACGAGGGCATACATCGCCAGCGTGACGAGGATGACCGCCAGCCTGTCCGACGTTCCCTCGGCGCGCGACCGGCGCCACCAGCGCACGGTGACGACGAAGACGGCGACGACCACCGCCGCGTAGAGCGCGTAGGCCAACGCCATCGGGACCGGCAGCGCGAGCCCGTTGAGCTGATCGACGAGATCCTGCATGACGCCGAGGGTCGATGGGTCGCCCCAGCCCCGTTCTCCGAGCGCGGAGATGCTCTCGAGAAACTCACGCGTCTGTTGCGGCACGAGGAGCACGTTGGCGCCGAGCGTCGCGACGAAGAGCGCGGTCCCGCCCAGGAACTGCTTCCAGAGCGGCCGTTCGTCGATCACGAGCAGCAGGCCGAGGAAGAAGATCGGCGTGAGCTTGAGCTGCGCGGCGAGGACGACGAGGAGCGTGAACACCCATGGCCGGCGTGCCAGCAGCGCCGTGAACGCCAGCCAGAGCACGAGCTGCTCGAACACCGTGACGTTGCCACACGCGAAATCGATGAGCAGCGCCGACCCGAACGCGAAGGTGAAGAAGAAGATCGGCGGAACGATCGTCACGCGCGCACCGATCGCGCGCATCCAGAGCCGAACGACCGCCGCGAACGCGAGCGCCTTTGCCGAGATCCAGAGGATTTTCATCGCCGCGACATTCAGGTGGGCGATCGGCACGAATAGCCAGGCCGTCAGCGGCGGATAGACGTAGTGCAGGTAGACCGGCTGCCCCGGAACGACCGTGTACAACGAGTGGCCGGCGTTGAGCTCGTGCCCCGCCCACCAGTAGACCGTCGAATCCCACTGGTAGGCCGACCATTTGACCAGGATCTGCCCGAACGCGGCGACGAGAATGACGACGGCCCACGCGTCGAGCGCGGCGTGCCAACGGGGCCGGTCCGAGTATCGGAGCTGCACGGTGCGTCTGGAACGGGTGGGCGTGCCGGCGGACGATGTGCGACGATTCCTACGCCGGTCGCGTCACTGTACAAGTCTCAGACGACGTTGTATTCGCCGACGCCGACCCCCGCCTCGAACCGGCTCCACCTGAGCGGATCGATGTCCACCGTGTGAGCGCGGCCGTCGAGCATCTCTTCCGCCATGAGCAGTCCAGCGCCGGGGCCGTGCATCAATCCGTGCCCGCTGAAGCCGGCGCACACGTACAATCCGTCCGCCTGCGGAAGACGCCCGAGAATCGGTTGATCGTCCGGCGTCACCTCGTAGAGTCCCGCCCACTCGGCCATGATCTCGGCGTCGGCGAGCATGGGGAGGCGCTCCATCGCGCTCTCGAGATGATGGAGTCGCCATTCGTCGTCGACCGCCGTGTTCCAGCCAGGCGGTTCGTCGCGATTCGACATGCCGGTGAGGATGCCGGCGCCCTCGCGATGGAAGTAGAGCGCGCGCGAGAAGTCGATGACGAACGGAAAGTCCGAGCGCAGCGAAGGAATCGGGGCCGTGACCGCGATCTGGCGCCGGATTGGCCGTACGGGCAGCGTCACGCCGGCCATCGCGCCGACATCGGCCGACCACGGACCCGCCGCGATTACGACCGCCGGCGTGTCTACCGTGCCGGCGGTCGTCACGACGCGCTGCACCCGGCCGCCGCTGATCTCGATCGACGTCGCCGGCGTGCTCGTCACGAGCGAGACGCCCAGCCGGCGTGCTTGCGACACGAAGCCCTGCAGCAGTCCATTCGGATCGACGAGCCCGTCGCGCGGGCACCACGTGCCGCCGATGATCCCGGACAGCTCCACCTCGGGCGCGAGCTCGGCGATCTCCGCGGGCGTGACGACGCGACTTGGTACGCCGTGCGCATTTTGCAGCGCGACGTTCCGCGTGAACTGTGCGAGGTCGTCCGCGTCGTCGAGCATGAAGAGGTAGCCGCACCGACGGAGGCCGATCGGCTGATCCATCTCGTCGGCGAATCGCTCCATCATGCCGATGCTCACCTTCGAGAGCTCGATGTTGACGGCCGTCGCGAACTGATAGCGAACGCCGCCCGCGTTGAGTCCCGTGGAGCCCAGTCCGAACATCTCGCCGCTTTCGACGACCAGCACGTTCGCGCAGCCCCGCTTGGCGAGATGATACGCGGTGCTCGCGCCCATGATCCCGCCGCCGATGACGACGACGTCCGCTGTGCGTTGCATCGATGCCGTGGCGGGTCGCGTGCTAGGCCGCGCGCATGAAGTGGACGGCGAGCATGGCGCCGACCACGCAGAGGAGCGCCAGCCGAACGACCCACCGCGAGACCTTGAAGAAGATCCGCAAAACGAGGACGAGAACGACCAGTGCGATCGCGATGCCGATGCTCATTCGATGATCCGGTGAGGGCCGCTCGGATAGTAGTCGCGGGTACACCCTTCTGTCATCTCTCCGACGGGGTCAGGGCTTCGTCACGCTCGTGACGTTATCCTCCGGCGTTCGATCGATCAGCTTGTTGTACGGATCGATTCCCGCCTTTTTCGGCTCCTTCGGCACGACGACGTCGAGCACCGTCACCGGCTCGGTGATCCGCACCTTCTTCACCAGGAGCGGCTCGCCGAGCTTCTGACCCGGCACGCGATCGCCGAAGACCCCGACGTCCACATAGTCGGCCATCGGCACGTCGCGGGTGTTGCCCAGCGAATCGCCCTTGAGCTTTTTCGAATGCAGGACCAGATGCACGCCCCACGACCCGTCTGGGCGTTTGGTGGTGATCGCGCTGTCCGCCTTGTTCTCGTAGAACGTGATCTCCTCGAACAGGTCCTTGAGCACGTACTTGAGCGAATCGGCCGTGACGCGGTCGAGCTCCGCGTAGAGGTCGCGCGCCGTGGGGTAGGGCGGTCCCTTGAGCGCCCACTTCTGCAGGAACGCGCGCAGCGCCTCGTTCATCCGGTCTTCGCCGATGTAGTCGCGCAGCGCGTAGAACGCGAGCGATCCCTTTTGATAATGGATGTACGGCTGGTTCTCGACGTAGAGGAGGGGCACTTCCTTTTTCCGCTCGTTGCCGCGGCCGCGCAGGTAGCCGTCGAGCTCCCGGCGCAGAAACTTCTGCGCCGCCTCGCGGCCGTAGCGCTTCTCCATCACCGTCAGCGCGGAATACTCGGCGAGGCCCTCGGAGAACAGCGTCGATCCCTGGCCGTCGCCGCCGATGACCTGATGCGCCCACCACTGGTGCGCGAGCTCGTGCGCCGTCACGAAGTAGGCCCAGTCGATCTTGTCGTCGCCCTCTTCCTTGCGGTACAGGAAGCCGATGTTCTCGGAGTAGGGAATCGTGTTCGGGAACGCCTGGGCGAAGCTCTGGTACCGCGGGAACTCGAGGATGCGATACTGCCGGTACAGATAGGGTGAGAAGTTCTTGCCGAAGTAGTCGAGGCCGTCCTTGCTCGCCTGCAGCATCGACGACAGGGCGAACGCGTGCTGCGGCAGATAGTAGATCTCGAGCTTCACGCCGTCGTGCTCCGTGCGCTCGACGGCGTAGGATGCCGACAGCGTCGAATAGAAGTCGAGAATCGGGCGGTCCATTTTGTAATGGAAGCAGCGCCGTCCGTTGTCGGTCCACTCGCGCTCGAGGTAGCCCGGCGCAATCGAGATCTGATCGGGGCTCGTGCACGTCGTCTCGTCGAACGTGATCCAGTCGGCATCGCTCGCCAAATAGCTGTTCTGCCGAACCGCCGGATCGTCGATGTTCTTCATGCGCGGCTTCGGCGCGAGGCCGTTGCGCTTCCGCGCGTCGTCGTCGCCCAGCTCGCGACCTTCCGAGTAGCCGAAGCTCGGCATGTACGACGAGTTCATGAACGAGCCGTTGTTCGCGACGTCGTTGTTGAACTGATCGTTCGGGAATCCCTTCGGCTCGAAATGCCCGGCAAAGCGGACGGTGATCGAATCGCCCGTCGCGAGCGGCGTGGCCAGTCGATAGAGGCGAACGCCGTTGGCCGGATCATCGAGGATCATCGACGCGTCGCGGTCGAACGAGAGCGAGTCGACCCCCAGGCCGCTGTTCGAGGTGGCCTCGAACTGGCTGGACGGACTCGGGCCGGTCGCGGGAATCGTCATGAACAACGTGTCGACCGGGTGTGGCTGACGATTCACCGCGCGGAGCGTGCCTTGCCAGACGGCCGCGCGTCGTTGCGGATAGTAGTCGTGCCGCACCGTCACGGCGACGAGCCGCGGCTGCGGCAGGCCATCCAACGGCTTGTACTTCGTCTCGTACGATTTCACGCGGCGCTCCGCCGTGCGAACGTCGGAATACGCGTTCACCAGGTTCGCGTTGTAGAAGAACACGCCGCCGAGGGCGAGCGCCGCGGCGGCGAACGTCGCGGTCGCGAGCGCGCCGCCGGTGCGCCACCGGAGCGACGCCGACATCTTGCGCGCGCGCCAGGTCGGGTCGGTGCCGCGGACCAGCACGAGATAGCCGATCGTCGCCAGCGTGAGGCACACCGCGACCGAGTAGAGCTCGAACGTGAACAGGCGCGGCAGATACGGGCCCCAGCCGTTCATGTCCGAATACGTGAAGTCGGCGACGCGTCCGATCTGATACAGCCGCTGATCGAGTCCCAGATTGCTGAGCACCGGCACCGTCACCCAGTACGCGATGACGATCAGGTGGCCGACGAACTTCTGGTTCACCAGCGCGTGGACGCCCATCGCCAGGGCGACGAGCGCGAGCGCCGTGGGCAGCACGACAAAGCCCACGATTTCCACATAGAGCAGCGGCTGGAGATGCGTGTAGCCTTGCGACAGCTGCATCGCCATCGTGGCGAGGCACGACACGATGGCCAGGATGCAGATCGACAGAAAGACGGCGACCAGCTTTCCGCCGAACGTCACCCATGCCGGCACGGGCATCGAGTCCTGCAGCTGATCAGCCTTGATCTGTCGCTCGCGCCACACCAGCTCACCGCCGTAGAGCGTCGCGAGAAGCACGATGAAAATGAACAGATTGTCCGAGATCCCGGGCGCCACCAGCGCGGTCACCGGCCAGCGCGCGGAATCGTTAGGATGCGTCGTGTACCAGTTTCCGATCGTCAGATTGACGATGGCGATGACCGCGATCGCGAGAAACGGCGGCTCGCGCACGATCGAGCGAAGGTGAAAGAGGCTCTGACCGACGAACGCGCGCCGCCACGCGGCGTTGTCGTATCGCAATGCGACCGTCGGCATCGGCGCCGCGGCACGCTCCGCGCCCGGCGCCGCCGTCTTCTTTCGCTTGCGGGCGCCGGCGTGCTGCAGCCGCAGATGGAAGACCGATGCGACGAGCGCGAAAATCGCGAACGCGATGCCGATCCACAGCAGCCGATTGTTCAGCATCGCTCCCGAGGCGGCGATCATCCGGCCGTTCTTCTCCGCCACGCTCCAGTAGCGGATCGCGACCTGTGTCGTCGTGATCGCGAACGGATCGATGAATGCCGCGAGCGACAGCCGATCCAGCTGCCCGACGACCTGCTGCGTGATCTGCCATCCGACGAGCAGCACGATGCCGGTGACGTAGACGGCGAACAGCTTTCGCGTCACCGCTCCCACGGCGAACAGCAGCGCGCTCACGAACAGCAGATTGGGTAGCGCGATGACGAGAAAGGGCTGCACGACGAGCCACAGGGTGATCGGGCCGAGCTTGTCGGCCGGGACCCATGGCATGAGCATGCCGGCGAGCAAGCCGAGCGGCAAACCGACGTACACCACCACCATCGTCACGAACGAACCGCCGAACCGCCCGAGCAGATAGCCGGCCTTGGAGAGCCGCGTCGTGAACAGCATCTCTTCCGTGCCGAGCTGCGCGTCGCGCAGCACCGCCGTGCCCGCGATGGCCGTCGTGATGACCTGGCCGATCGCCGTCAAGATGCCCATCGCGATCGCGATCACGAACGGCGCGTTGCGATGGATCTGTCCGGTGCCGCCCACGACGAGGAAGGAATCGGACGCGGTCGAGAAGAACGCCATCAGGAAGAACAGCGCGAAGAAGAGCAGCGTCAGCGGCCGCTTGAACCAGTAGGCCAGCTCGAACGTGAAGACGGTCCAGAACATGGTTCACGCCTCCGCGAGCACGCCGGCGCCGACGCGGTGGAGATAGACGTCCTCGAGCGACGGCTCGACCTGCGCGAACCCGTCGCCGGGCGTCGTCTCGCTGAACACGTGGACGACCGGATCGCCGGCGACGAGCCGCACCGAGATGACGTCGAGCGCCGCCTGCACCGCGGGCAGCTCGTCGCGGCGCATCTTCTTGCGCCAGATGTGGCCGCGCACTTCGTCGAGCACCTGGCCGGGATCGCCCTGCAGGATCACCTCGCCGGCGTTGATGATCGCCATGCGGCGACAGAGCTCTCGAACGTCCTCGACGATGTGCGTGGAGAGGATGACGATGACGTCGTCGCCGATCTCGGACAACAAGTTGAGAAACCGGTGGCGCTCCGTGGGATCGAGACCGGCCGTCGGCTCGTCGACGATGATGAGCTTCGGCTTCCCCGCGAGCGCGATGGCGATGCCGAGCCGCTGCTTCATCCCACCCGAGAACCCGCCGACCGCCTTCTTCCGCGCGTCCCAGAGGTTGGTCTGCTTGAGGAGCGCGTCGACGAGATCGCGCCGCTCGCCCGTATTCGCGACGCCCTTGAGCGAGGCGAAGTGATCGAGCACGCGTTCCGCGCTCAGATTGGGGTAGAAGCCGAACTCCTGCGGCAGATAGCCGAGCAGCTTTCGGACGTCATCGGGTTGCGCCAGGACGTCGATGTCGCCGAGGCGGACCGAGCCGGAGTCCGGCTGCTGCAGAGTCGCGACGGTGCGCATCAACGTGGACTTGCCGGCGCCGTTGGGGCCGAGCAGACCGAACATCCCGGCGGGGATGTCGAGCGAGACGTTGTTCAGCGCGCGGACGCCGTTGCCGTAGGTCTTCGAGAGACCGGAGATGCTGAGATTCATGACCGGGGATTCGGGGTGGTCTACGCTACGCCCGGTACCCTCCCTGGTCAATCAGGTGAGAGATCAGAATCTCACGTCTGATCCCTCGCTGCTGCGACGCTCGAACCTGGACTCGCTGCCAGCGTCGAGATGTCAGAACTGCACTGACATTGTCTTTGCCGTGCTGAGATCTCGACGTCTCTGAGCGAGTCCAGTCTCGAGCGATCAGAGGTGAGCTACAGCCATCAGACTACGGCGCAAGGGATGTTCCGCGCGATTCCCGAGTTTGGCAATACAGTGTCGGCGGCGTCCACGGTGTCGTCTCGGCATTCTCGCCACAACAACGAGGGGAATCGCGGAGTCGGCGGATTCTGCGGAGCGTCGCGGACAAGATTCCCTTGACGCGTGGCGCATGAAGAGCCGGCTCGGCAATTCAAAGAACTCTTCCGCCCGATCCGCCGAGTCCGGCCATTCCGCGATTTCAAATCTCGTTGAGGCGTCCACGGTGTCGTCTCGGCATTCTTGCCACAACGACAAGAGGAATCGCGTGCGGGTTCCGGAAATTCTGGCCACCTCCTTTCCGGAAATTCTGGCCACCTAGTGCGTCAGCGCGTAGATGAGATAGTTGACGCCAAGCTTGTAGGCCTCATTCGACCCATCGACGATCTCGAATCCAGATCCTGAAAACTCCCAGTAGTTCGACACGTCGGTGTTGAAGTTCACCAACACCATGATCCGCTTGCTCTGGTCGTTCTTGGGGAACAGCGCGCGGAACTGCGCCGGCCCGCGGTCGTAGTACTGTCGCACGACGTCGAGCGACGGCACGTCGAAGAAGGCATGAAAGATCGGATGCTCGATCGTCAGATCGACGAACGTGAGCTCGGGAAAGACGCGCTTGAAGTTGGCCTCGATGTTCGCCCAGCCCATGTTGCCGGGACTGAAATAGTCCCGCGTGTCGTCGAGAATGAGAAAGCCGCCTTTGAGGATGTACTTGCGCAGCGCGGTGACCTCCGCGTCGGACATCACCCAGTAGCCCGCCTCGGTCATGTACGCGACGGGGAACTTGAACAGCTCGGGATCGGTGATCGCGAGGAGGTTCGAGCCATCCGTGTGCGCGTGCAACAGGCTGATCGCGTTCGTGATCTTGAGCAGATTCTCTTCCGCGTGCGAGTAGCCGTGCGCCCACGCGGGCAGCCCGCGGTAGTAGTAGCCGCCCGAGCCGACGGTGTACGTCAGACGCGCGAAGATGAAGCGGCCGTCGTAGGGAAGATTGTGCGGCACGGGATCGCCGCCGCCGAACGCGCGCCCGAATCCCTGTTGCGCGACGAGGGCGGGCGCCAGGAGCAGCGCGACGAGTGCCCACGGCGCGCTGCGCCTCGACCAAGCCGGAGAGTTGCGCCGCATCCGTCGCCTCGAGAAAGACAGGATCTGCTACCTATGCGGTCAGACACGCGAGAGCAAGCGACGCGTTCACGCGCCTCGCGGGATTAACGACTTCTTTGCGATCGCCGGACTCGGCGCGCATCAGGTGCCGAGGAAGCGCGCGATGGTGGTGTTGAGGAAGTCGCGGTCTTGCGGACTCGCGCCCGCGCCCGCCGGATGGCCCCACAATGATGGAATCGGAACGAGCGAGACCGTGGCCATGAACTGCGCCTCGTACCGCGCGTCGCCGATCGGGAAGTACAAGTCCGTCTCCGACGGCATGTACAGGAACGGGACCTTGATCGACCTGAGCGCCCGCTCGACGTCGCCCTCGAAGCCGGGCGTCGCGCCGACGTCATGCTTCTGCCACGTGCGCGCCTGCAGGATGACGTCGTTGGCATCCGCGCTCGACAGGAAGCTCGTGCGGAACGACTGCATGTACTGCTCGAGCGTGGTGCCGGGCGCGGCGTTGGCTTTCCACAGCTCGCGCCGCCACCACTCCTGTGAATACAGCCAGCCGGCCCACACCATGCCGAACGCTTCCATGCCCTTCTTTGGCGGCGTGGTGTAGTCGCCGTTGTTGAACGTCGGATCGGTGGTGAGCGCGGCGATCTGTCCCTCGAGGCGAACGATCCCGTGGCCGTAGGTCTTTGCCGTGCCCGACGTCGCGACGACCCGATCGGCGAAGTCCGGATAGCTCACCGCCCACTGAAACGCCTGCTGCGCGCCCATGGAGAAGCCGATGATCGCGCGCAGGTGCGTGACTTTGAGATCGTCGGTGAGCAGCTGATGCACCGCGGCCACGTTGTCCCGAATCGTCATGATCGGAAAGCGCGGGCCGTGATACGGCTCCGGCGTGTTGCTCGGCGACGACGAATGTCCATTGCCGAAGAGCTCCGTCGCGACGAGATACAGCTTCGCGGTGTCGAGCGCGCGGCCGGGGCCGATCAGCCATTCGTAGCCGTGATGGTTCGCCATGTAATGCGACGGCAACAGCACGACGTTGTCGTGCGCGGCGTTCAGGTGTCCGTACGTGCCGTAGACGACGATCGCCTTCGGCAGCACGACGCCGCTCTCGGTCTTGAAGTTCGAGATCGTGAACTGGTGGTGTTCGGCGCGGTCGACGCGTTGCGCGGAGGCGCGTGCGGCCAGCGCGAAGACGAGCGTGCAGGCGGCGCGCGCGGTGGTTGAGGATCGCATCACGGAGTCACTCCGAACCGAGGGTCTCGACGTATCGCAACGACTCCAATGTTCGGCCCGGGGGACCTCGCCCGCAACAGTCGCAGAGGGGTGGTGGTGGCATCCGGCCGAACTTCACGACGTAGCTCGTGAATGGATCGTCCGAGAACGTCATGGCGCCGATCAGTGTGTCGGCGGTGACGTTTCCCTGATCCAAGCGCAGATCTGCGGGTCCGTCGGGCCGCAGTCCGACGAGCTCCCGCATCCGACCGACAGCGCTGCCACAACGATGACGAGACAGGAGCGGATGCATATCACGCGTGGGCGCTATTGCCATACGGACGCATGACGCTATCGTTTGCGCCCATGTTCAAGCTCAGTCGCCTGCCGGCGATCGCCATCCTCGTTGCCGCCGGCGTCGCCGGCGCGCAGCGTCCGCTCAAGGTCTACATCTCCGCCGACATGGAGGGCATCACCGGCGTCGCGTCGGCGGACCAGCTCGGACCGGCAAGCTTCGAGTACGCGCAAGCACGCCAGTGGATGACCGCGGACGTGCTCGCCGCCATTCAAGGCGCCCGCGAGGCCGGAGCGACGGAGTTCGTGATCAGCGACTCGCACGGCAACGGTCAGTCGCTCCTGCTCGACCGATTCCCCACCGACATTCCGATCACCGTCGTTCGGTCGTTTCCGCGGCCGCTCGGCATGATGCAAGGGCTCGACTCGACGTTCGCCGCGGCGATCTTCATCGGCTACCACGCGTCGACGTCGAGCCTCACCGGCGTTCGCGCGCATACGATCTCGAGCGCGCTGCTGACGCGCATTGCGATCAATGGAACGTCGATGTCCGAAGCGGGCATCAACGCCGCGATCGCCGCGCAGTTCGGCGTGCCGGTCGTGCTGATCACCGGTGACGATCAGATCGTCGCCGAGACGAAGCAGCGGCTTGGTCCAATCGAAGGAGCCGCGGTGAAACAGGCGATCGGCTTTCACTCCGCCGCGACGATGACGCCGGAAGCCGGCCAGGCGTTGATCCGTCAGCGCGCGAAGATCGCCGTCGGCCGACGCGCCGAGATGCGGCCGTACACGATGACGAAGCCGCTCACGCTCGAGGTGTCGTTCAAGAACTATCGTCCCGTGGAGCTGCTCGGATACCTGTCGAACGTGCAGCGCATCGATTCACATACGATCCGCTACATGGCGAAGGACATGGTGGACGTCTCGAAGTTCATCGAGTTCGTGACGAGCTACGATCCGACGCTGAGTCCCTAGCCGTGGGTCGCGCCTGGGCCGTTGACCACGGACCGGCACAGTCACAGACGCACGGGCACGGAACAGCGGAATGCACCTCTCTTATGAAGACCGCTCGGGATGCTCCGATGCGCATGCAACGACACCATGCCGGGATGACAAGAATTCCTTAACGCGATCCGTCGTCGCCCTCGTGTAAGTTCGCGTCCATGGAAATCGATCCGATGGGGTCCGCCGACACGGTGCGCGATGAATCGGCCGAGGCGTCCGCCGAGGCGAGAGCGCACTCGCGACTCAACAGCTGGGTCGCCATCACTGTCGCGCTGCTCGCGACGTTCATGGGCATCTGCAAGGTGAAGGACGACAACATCGTCCAGGCGATGCAACAGGCGCAGGCCGACAAGATCGACAACTGGAGCTTCTACCAGGCGCGGAACATTCGCCAAGAAGTTGGGCAGGCGTCGCTGTCGCAGCTCACGATCACGCGTCAAACCGTCGCGGCGGCGCAACGCCCCACGATCGACTCGGCGATCGCGCGCGCGCAGGCGCTGGTCAAGGATCAGGCGAGCAAGAAGGACTCGCTGCGCCTTGCCGCCGAGAGCGACGGCAAACAGTACGATTCGCTCAACTACCGCGACGACCAGTTCGATCTCTCGGATACGCTCATCGCGCTGGCGATCTCCCTGCTCGCACTCACCTCGCTTACCAAGAAACAGTGGTTATACTGGGTGGCGATGGTCCCCACGGCGCTCGGAGTGCTCATGGGACTCGCGGGCCTGCTGGGCTGGCAAATCCACCCGGACGCGATTTCGAGGCTACTCAGCTGATGACTGACACTGGCGCGAACCTCCGAACTGACCGTGGGGCACCGTCACCGCTGTCGCCCGACGTCTCCCCCGCCGCGGACGGCGAGCGAAAGATTTGGGGCGTGATCGCCGCGTCGTCCGCCGGCACGGTGATCGAGTGGTACGACTTCTACATCTTCGGCAGCCTCTCGGCGGTGCTCGCGGCGGTTTTCTACCCCGAGGCCAACTCCACCGTCTCGCTGCTGAAATGGCTCGCGACGTTCGCTGCCGGCTTTGCCGTTCGACCGTTCGGCGCGCTGGTGTTCGGTCGCATCGGCGACCTGGTGGGCCGCAAGTATGCCTTCATGATGACGCTGCTCATCATGGGGGGATCGACAGCCGCGATCGGCCTGCTCCCCGGCTACGCGACATTTGGTGTCGGTGCGCCGATCCTGCTCGTGACCTGCCGGCTTCTTCAGGGTCTCGCCCTCGGCGGCGAGTACGGCGGCGCCGCGGTCTACGTCGCCGAGCACGCGCCGGACAACAAGCGCGGCTACTACACGTCGTTCATCCAAACCACCGCGACGCTCGGCTTGTTCGTGTCGCTGATCGTGATCCTGGTGACGAAGCACGCGATGAGCGACGCCGCCTTCAAGGCGTGGGGCTGGCGCATCCCGTTCCTGCTCTCGGCGGTTCTCGTCGTGGTCTCGTACTACATCCGAGCGCGCATGGCCGAGTCGCCGCTCTTTCTGAAGCTGAAGGCGGAAGGGAAGACGTCGACGGCTCCGATCGCCGACAGCTACGGCACCGCGGAGCGATGGAAGCTGTTTTTCATCGTGCTGCTCGGCGCGACGGCGGGGCAGGCGGTCGTCTGGTACACCGGCCAGTTCTACGCGCTGATCTTCCTGCAGACCATTCTCAAGGTTCCGCTCGATACTTCGTACAAGATCGTCGCGTACGGATTGCTGCTCGGTACGCCGTTCTTCGTGGTGTTCGGTGCGCTGTCGGACAAGATCGGCCGCAAGAAGATCATCATGACGGGCTGTCTGCTCGCGGCGCTCACGTACGTCCCGATCTACCATGCGATGGCCGCTGCCGCGGATCCGATCAGCGTGCCGCTCCTCACAGGGCTCATCTTCCTGCAGGTGCTGTATGTCACGATGGTCTACGGTCCGATCGCGGCATTTCTCGTAGAGAGCTTCCCGGCCAAGATCCGCTACACGTCGATGTCGTTGCCCTACCACTTCGGCAACGGCTGGTTCGGCGGGTTCACGCCAGTGATCGCGACTTCGTTCGTCGCGGCGACGGGGAACAAGTACGCCGGACTCTGGTTCCCGATCACGGTCGCGGCGACCACGTTCGTCGTCGGCTCGCTGTTGCTGAAGGAGACCAAGGATCAGCGCATATGGAGTGAGGTGAGCTGAGGAGGAGGGAAGAGGAAGAGGGAAGAGGGAACGACGCGACGTCTTTGCCCCAACCGCCGGACCTCTTCCCCGCTTCCCCCTTCCCCCTGTCCGCTTCGCACGCCAAGATATCGCGACTACATCCGCTCCCGCCCAAGGAGGCTGCATGTCGACGGATAGCCGGACCGCTTCGCCTAGTCCCCTCACTCCTGCCACCTTGCTCGCGGACGAAGCCGCGCTCAAGCGCGCGTTCGACGCTGAGTTTGAATCCTCGCTCGCTGCCGCGAAGTCTCAACTGGGTGACGCGCCGACCATGGCGCCGCGCGTCGTCGAGACGGCGTTCGTGAACCTGTGGAATCAGCGCGCCACGATCGGGAATCAGCAGCAGCTCAAGGCGGCTCTCGCCGAGGAGATTCGCCACGGATCGGCGCGCGCGCTGAGCCGGCGACATTCGGCGGGTCGCTTCGCCGGCGGCAAGCAGGCGCAGACGGGGCAGCACGCGACGGCCTCGGCCGTCCCGGCCGACGTCTGGTCGCGCGTCGAAAAGACGATTCGCGGTCCCGGCGAGACGTCGCACGCCGGCGCGGCCGCGGACGCGAGCCGCCACGAGGCGGCGAGCCACATGAAGTCGATGGCCAAGCGGCCGTCGTGGGTCGTGCCCGTGGCGATCGGCGTCGTCGCGCTGGTCATCTCGGTCGGCGGCTTGTTGTACGTCGACAGCCTCGGGGCCGACGACGCGATTCAGGGCGCGGTGAACAACGCCGGCATTCAGCCGATCGCGTCGAACGTCGGACAGATCGGCGACGTCGTCCTCGGCGATTCCTCGAAGATGAAGATGGGTCCCGAGACCAAGGCGTTCCTCCCCGATCACTTTCCCGACAAGATTCGGGCGCTGAAGATCGACGGCACCGCGTCGTTCGACGTCTCGCCCACCAAGGGCAAGGACGCGCTGCCGTTCACCGTGGTCGTCAAGCACGTGCACATCACCGCGACCGGAACCAGCTTCGCCGTCTCGGGGTACTCGACCGACAGCGCGGTCACGGTCCTCGTGAAAGAGGGCACCGTCACGGTCAAGTCGGGCAAGGTGACCACCAATGCCGTCGCCAATCAGGCAGTGGTCGTCGAGAACGGCGCGATCCGCGCGGCAACGGATGCTGAGCGCGCCGAGCGACTCGGATGGGTCGACGGCAAGATGACGCTCACGAACAGGCCGCTCCGCGACGTGGTCGCCACGCTTGGCCGGTGGGGCTTCGACGTGAAGGTTCTCGACGCTCCACTCCTCGATCGCCCGGCGACGATCAGCGTGCCGTTCGATTCGACCGGCCATCCGATCATCAAGGAGAACATGTATCAGGTCGAGGAGAGCGCGAAGCTGAAGTTCGGCTCCGAAGGTGCGAACTGGGTGCTGCGCGACGCTCCACCGGGATACAAGCCGGCTGCCCCCGCTGCTGCGGCACCGGCCAAGACCGCGGCGCCAGCCAAGACCGCGCCGGCCAAGAGCGCTCCGAAGAAAAAGAAGTGAGTAGGTTTGGGAGCTGCAGATCCCTCGCTGGCTCGGAATGACCCCGCGCGAGCGATTCACCAGTAGCCACAGTCACATGCGTCGTCTCGTTGCAACGTTGTTCGCGCTCACCACGCTCGCCGCGCCGCTCGCCGCGCCGCTTGCCGCACAGGCCCACCCGGACTTTTCCGGAAAGTGGGTGCTCGATCCCAAGAGTGTCGAAAACGGGATGGGCCCGACGGCCATGACGTTGACGGTCAAGCAGGACGACAAGAACCTCACGATCGAGACCGCGGCGACGTCGCAGATGGGCGACATGAAGAGCACCACCGTGCTCAACCTCGACGGGTCCGAGTCGAAGAACAAAGTGACCGGCCCGGGCGGCAGCGTCGATCTGACGTCCACCGGCAAGTGGGACGGCCCGGCGTACGTCGTCACGACCAAGGGCGACGTCCAGGGCAATGCGATGACCCAGACGGACCGGTGGTCGCTCGGCGCGGATGGAAAGACGCTTCAGCTCCAGCGAGACGCTTCGGTGATGGGACAGACGTTCTCGCTGAAGTTCCTGTTCAACAAGCAGTAGCGGTGCGCGCACGCCGCGCGCCGACTCGTCGTTTCGCGAGATCGCGCGCCGCGGCGGCCGCGGCCACCGCGTGGGCAATCGTCGCCGCCTGTACGAGCGCGCCGCGCGCCGCGACGGCGCCGCGTGATGGTGGATTCGACGTCGTCATCGCCAATGGCAAGATCGTCGACGGCACCGGGAACGCGTGGTACTACGGCGACGTCGGCATCGTGGGCGACAGAATCACGCGCATCGCGCGCGCGGGGGCGCTGAGCGCCGCATCCGCGAAACAGCGCATCGACGCGCGCGGACTCGTCGTCGCGCCGGGCGTCATCGACATTCAGGCACAGTCGTATGTCCAGCTGCTCACGGGCGACAGCCGAGTGATCAGCATGAGCACGCAGGGCGTGACGACGATGATTCTGGGCGAAGGCGACACCTTCGCTCCCGTGAACGACGGCGTGATGGCGTCGGCCGTCGCGCAGGCCGTCGATACGTCTCAGCGTCGTCTCATGGCCGGCTGGCGCGGCGCGCATGGATTCGACGCGTGGCTCCGCGACATGGAGCGCCACCGGATGGCCGTGAACGTCGGGTCGTTCGTCGGCGCCGGCACGGTGCGCGCGTACGCGAAGGGAATGGCGGACGGCCCGGCGACGCCCGCGGAGCTCGACACGATGCGTCGCGTCGTTCGCGACGCGATGCTCGACGGCGCGATGGGGCTGGGGAGCGCGCTCATCTACCCCCCGGGGAGCTACGCGACGACCGTGGAGCTCATCGAGGAGGCCAGAGCGATGGCGCCCTTGGGCGGCGTGTACATCACGCACATGCGCTCCGAGGGCGCGCATCTCGTCGAGGCGGTCGACGAAGCGATCCGCATCGGGCGCGAAGGCGGTGTTCCGGTCGAGATCTACCATCTCAAAGCCGCGGGCGTGGACAACTGGCCCAAGGCAGCGCAGGTCGTCGCGAAGATCGATTCGGCGCGCGCCGCGGGGCAGGACGTCGCGGCCGATCAGTATCCGTACGTCGCCGGGCAGAACAACCTGTCGTCGTGCATTCCCGCATGGGCGCACGCCGACGGCAAGCTGCTCGAGCGCCTGCGCGACAAGGTCGCGCGCGACCGCATCAAGACGGAGATGACCCACGATCCCGTGGGCTGGGAGAATCTCTGTCTCGCCGCGACGCCGCAGGGCGTCGAGGTCGTCGGCTTCAAGGTCGACTCATTGAAGAAGTATGAAGGCAAGCGGCTGCCCGAGATCGCCCGCGCGTGGGGCGACGACTGGGCGGACGCGATCATCGATCTGACGCTGCTCGAGAAGAACGGGCTGAGTCAGGTGATCTTCATCGCGTCGGACTCGAACGTCGCGATGCAGGTGCGGCAGCCGTGGATGAAGTTCGGCACCGACGCCGAAGCGTTCGATCCGGGCACGGCCAAGGTGGCGACGCACCCGCGCGCGTATGGCACCTATCCACGAATCCTCGGCCGGTTCGTGCGCGAGCAGCACCTCCTGACGCTCGAGGATGCGGTGCGGAAGATGACGTCAGCCGTCGCCGAGCGGCTCTCGATTCACGATCGCGGGCTGGTGCGCGAGGGCATGATGGCCGACCTGATGATCTTCGATCCCGCCACGATCATCGACCGCGCGACCTACGAAGCGCCGCACCAGCTGTCGGTGGGAATGCAGTGGGTGTTGGTGAACGGTGTCGCCGTGGTGGCGCACGGACAGGTCACCGGCGAAAAACCCGGGCGCCTCGTGCGAGGGCCTGGGTGGCGCCGCTAACGTCACGTCTCGGCTTTCGCGATCGCTTCTTTGACCGCGCTGTACAGCGACTCGGCGTGGAACGGCTTCTTGATGAAGGGCACGTCCGCGCGGCCGATGATGCTCCGCTCCAACTCGCTCACGTCGCCCGACACGATCGCGACCGGCATGGCCGGGTACAGCTCGCGAATCTGGTAGGAGAGATCGATACCGGTCATGCCCGGCATCGTCACGTCGGACAACACCATGTCGATGTCGTCGCTCTGGCGAGACAGGCACGCCAGCGCCTCGGTGCCGTTCGATGCCTGCACGACCTCGAAGCCGCCCGCCTCGAGCATGCGTGTGATCGTTTGACGCGTCGGATCGTGATCGTCCACGACCAACACTCGCTTTCCGGCACCGACCTGCATCGCTTCAGCCATCCGCGCTCCACTGGGGTAGATGTCGTCTCTGTAGAATGATACGCGGGCAACCCAGCGCAAGGTACGCGCTCCGCAACCCTCCCACCGGGTCGTTCGTCACAATCGTACCCGCCTCTCTCCATACATGCGTGACCGCATTGTCACTGCCCTGGCGCTGCTTTTTCTCTGCGCCCTCTCCATTGCCCGAATCAACCGTCCGCCCCGACCCGTGGCCGCGACGGCCCCGGATACGGTGTTTTCGGCCGAACGAGCGATGCGCCACGTCGAAGAGATCGCGGTCCAGCCCCATGCCATGGGCATGCCCGACCACGATCGTGTCCGCGACTACCTCGTGGCGCAGCTCACCGCGATCGGCGTGCGGCCTCAGATACAGACAACTACCGGCGTCGGCACCCGGTATCAGGTTGCCGGGCGCGTCCAAAACGTGCTGGCGTGGCTGCCTGGCGCCGACGCCCACGGCAAGGCGGTGCTGCTGGTGGCTCACTACGACGGCGTCGAAGCCGGGCCGGGCGCTGCGGATGACGCCTCCGGAGCGGCAGCGCTGCTCGAGACGCTGCGCGCGCTCCGTGCTCGCCACACGCCGCTCGCCCACGACGTGATCGGGCTGTTCGCCGACGGCGAGGAAACCGGCTTGCTCGGCGCGGCGGCTTTCGTTCGCGAGCACCCGTGGGCCAAGGACGTCGCGGTCGTTCTCAACTTCGACGCGCGCGGGACAGCCGGCCGAGTCCTCATGTTCGAGACCGGGGCAGGGAATCTCGATGTCGTCAGCGTGCTTCGCGGCGTCGGCAATGCGACCTCCGGCTCCGTCTTCACGACGATCTACCGAGCTCTTCCCAACGACACCGATCTATCGGAGCTCAGCGTGCTCGGGCAGCCGGGGATGAACTTCGCGTTCGCGGACGGCATCGAGCTCTATCACACCGGCAACGACGACGTGTCGCACCTCGACCGGGGCAGCCTGCAGCACGAAGGCGAGCAGATGCTCGGATTGGCCCGCGCGTTTGGCTTGGGGGCGTTGCCCCGCCCGCAGACTGGGGACGCCGTGTTTTTCGACCTTCCGCTGGTTGGTCTCGTCGTCTACCCCCAGTCGCTGGCGCTCCCGCTCGCGATCGTCATGTGCCTCGTGGTTGGCGCGGCCGTGGTGCGCGTGCGTCACGGCGTCGTGGCCGGCGTTGCGGCGGCCCTCGTCGCGATCATCGTCAGCGCCGTCGTCGGACTCGCGCTCTCGACGATCGCGATACGGTGGTTGTCGCGATTCTCGTGGTCCGGCGACCCACAGTGGCGCGGACTCTATGCGACGGCCATCGCTCTGGCATGCGTCGCGGTGGTGCTCGCGATCGCGTCGACGGGGAAGCGATGGACGCGGGACTCCGGCCTCTGGATCGGCGCCATCGTCGTGTGCGCCGTCGCCGGCCTCGGGCTGAGCATCGTCGCTCCCGGAGCGAGCTACCTGTTCGTCTGGCCGGCGTTGCTGGCGGCGATGGCGGCGCTCACGCCGCGAGTGTCGAGCGCGGTGGAATGGATCGCCGCGGCGGTGACGATGCTCTTGCTCGTCGGCTTCGCGTACGGCGTGTCCGTCGTGATGCTTGGCGTCGCGGGCGCCGGCGCCATCGCATTGGGGGTGTTGGCGGCACTCGTTGCGCTGCTCACGCTCCCACGTCTCGCGCCGCTGGTGGCCGGGGAAAAATGGTCTGGCGCCGGCATCGTCGCTGCCGGCGCGGCCACTGTGCTCGTCGCGGCGGTGATCACGACGCGCCGAGGACCGGATCACCCGTCGCCGTCGGCGTTGATTTACGCGGTGAACGCCGATACGGACGAGGCCTGGTTCGGCACCGTCGCGGGTGCGTCGAACGAGTGGAGCCAGCGCGTCGTCGCGCCGATTGCACCGCCGCCGCGATGGACCGAGCGATTGCTTGGTGCGCGCGGTCTCGCCGGTCACGCCGTGCCGCGCGTTCAACTCGGTGCGCCGACGGCTGAGCTGGCCCGCGACACGATGATCGCGAACGCTCGGCGACTCGTCTTTCGCGTGCACGCCCCCGCGGGAACGACGAGTCTCATGATGCGAGCGCTCGGCGCGCCGGTCTTGTCGTCGTCGATCGACGGGCGCGTCGTCGACACGACGCGCTATCGTCGCCACCTGCGAGAGTGGGCCATGCCATACTGGGCGGTACCGGACACCGGCGCGATCGTCGCGCTGTCGGTGCCAATGGGATCGCACATCGAGCTCGAGCTCGTCGCGCGGCGACCGGGCCTTCCGACAGTGCCGGGACTCTCGGTGCCGCCGCGACCGCCGGATGTCGCGCCGGTGCAGTTCGGAGACGCCACGTACATCTATCGGCGGCTCGCGTTCTGAACCCGGCTGAACGATCGGCGCGAAAACCGCAGAACGGCCGCTGATCACGCTGAGCAAGCGGATCAGGCTGAAACAACGGCTTCAACCGATGCTCCGACTCTCGTATTTGTCTGCGGCTTGGTCAGCGCCATTCGCGGAATCAGCGGCAGTTCTCCTGTTCATTCCTTGATTGACGTCTCTCGAGGACCGGCGGAAAAGAGGGAAACGACCGCTGATGGCGCTAACGAAGCGAATGCCAGGTGGTCGTCTCGGCATTCTCTCGGGAGGCGATGGAATCCTGACATGTTGGCGATGGCGTCGCGCGCGGCATCCTCGCAACTTCGTGCATGCTCTGTCCCCTCGTTCTGACGACGTTCGCGGTGCTGTGCGGGTCGCCCGTCGCGCCGTCGCCCGCGCCGCCATACATCGGCCGCGACCATCAGCTCCGCGTCCACATTCCGCGGATCGAGGGGGAGGCGAGCGCCATCGTCGTCGACGGCTCGCTCGATGAGGCGGTGTGGAGTCAGGCCGCGATGCTCACGGGGTTCTCGCAGTTCACGCCGGCCGATGGCATTCCCGCGCACGACTCGACGCAGGTGCTCATCTGGTATTCATCGACCGCGTTGCATGTCGGCGTGCGCGCCTTCGAGGCGCACGGATCCGTGCACGCGACGCTGGCCGATCGCGACAAGATCGCCTCGGACGACAACGTGCAGTTGCTCATCGGCACGTTCAACGACCGCCGGCAGGCGTATCTGTTCGCGGTCAATCCGTTCGGGGTGCAGATGGACGGCACGATCGTCGAGACGGGCGTTCGGAGCTCCGCCGGCTTCGCGCCGACGTTCTCCGGCCGCACCGCGCCCGATCTCAATCAGGACTTCGTGTTTCAGTCGAAGGGCCGGCTCACCGAGTATGGATACGAGATCGAGATCCGCATTCCGTTCAAGAGCCTCAAGTATCAGTCGGCCGACCAGCAGGCGTGGGACTTCAACGTCGTGCGGCAGGTGCAGCACTCCGGCTACGAGGACAGCTGGGCGCCGGCCAAGCGATCGAGCGCGTCGTTCCTCGCGCAGGGCGGCACGATCGACGGGCTGCGCGCGCTCGATCGCGGTCTCGTGCTCGACCTCAACCCGGTGGTCACGCGCAAAGCGATCGGCGCGTCGACGCCGAATGGGTGGGGATACTCGCACCCGCTGCCGCAGTTCGGCGGCACGGCGCGCTGGGGCGTCACCAACAACCTGACGCTCAACGGCACGATCCGCCCCGATTTCGCGGAAGTGGAATCGGACGCCGGGCAGATCGTGCTGGATCCGCGGCGCGCGCTGCGCTTTCCGGAGAAGCGCCCGTTCTTCCTCGAGGGACTCGAGCAGTTCAACGTGCCGAACAGCTTGATCTACACCCGGCGCATCGCGAGCCCCGATGAAGCGTTCAAGCTCACCGGCAAGGCGGCGGGAACGAGCATCGGCGTGCTGTCGGCGCGCGACGATCCGTCGCTGTCGCGCACCGGGGACGACGGCGTCTACTACAACATCGTTCGCGCGCAGCGCGACGTCGGCGGCGAGTCCCGGATCGGCGTCGCGTACACGGACCGAATCGCCGGCGGCGACTACAATCGTGTCACGGACGTCGACGGCCGGATGCTGTTCGGCAAAGTGTACACCGGCACGTTTCAATACGCGCGCAGCTTCGATCGCACCGCTGGCCAGTTCCGCGCGGCACCGCTGTGGGACGTGGCGCTCAACCGCAACGGACGCGAGTTCGGGTTTCGGTATGCCCTCAACGGCATCGACGACGACTTTCGCGCGCCGACGGGCTTCATCTCGCGCGGCGCCATTGCGCATGGCGCGATCGATCACCGCGGCACGTGGCTGAACGAACGCGGCAGTCTCGTCGAGTCGGTGACGGGCGACATTCTCTACGACGACATCTGGGAGTACTCGCACTTCATGCGTCGCGGCGACGCGCAGGACAAGAAATTCCACGTCACGTCGACGGCCAGCCTGCGCGGGGGGTGGGGTGTGCTCCTCGCGGTATACTGGGAATCGTTCGGCTGGGACAGGACGCTGTACGGGAACTACACGATCGAGCGCACGGTCGGCGCGACGGTGGATACGGTTCCGTTCACCGGCGTGGGCCGCATCCCGAATCGCGACTACGTCGCCACGCTGACGACGCCGCAGTGGTCCGCCTTCAATGCGTCGGTGACGTACATCGGCGGGCAGGACGAGAACTTTTTCGAGTGGGCGCAAGCCGACATCAACTATCTGTCGCTCACGGTCAATTGGCGGCCGACGGATCAGCTGCGTGTCGCCGGCACATACGTCTATCAGGACTACTGGCGGCGCACCGACCATTCGCTGGTCGGACGCAACGTGATTCCGCGCGTCAAGGCCGAGTACCAATTCACGCGCTCGATCTTCTTCCGCGCGGTGGGCGAATACGATCTGGCCGAGCAGGATGATCTGCGCGACGAGACGCGCACGTTCTATCCGCTGCTGATCAACGGCAAGAAGGCCATCGCGTCGCGCAGCGCCCAACTGCACGGCGATTGGCTGTTCTCGTATCAGCCCAATCCCGGCACGGTGCTGTTCCTGGGGTACGGCAGCCAAGCGAGCGCGACGCCGAATCCGCTCGACCGGTTCAACTTCCAGCCGCTCGCCCGCGCGTCCGACTATTTCTTCGCCAAGTACAGCTACCTATTCCGCATGTGAGGGGATGATTGGTGCGGCGTGCGGAGATCGTGAAGGGGTTCTCCTCTCTCGCTCCGTTCCTCGCTCCGATAACAGATCCCTGACTCGTTCCTGACAGCATTCGTCCCCGTGACGCGCCAACTTGCTTCATGCTTTGTCCGACCCTTGTCATCCTTGCGCTGTGCGGCCCGGCCAGTCCGCCGGCGATCTACGTCGGCCGTGAAGGCCAGTTGCAGGTTCGGGCTCCGCGCATCGAGGCGGACGCGGCGTCCATCGCGATCGATGGAGCGCTGACCGAGCCCGCCTGGAGCCAGGCGGCCCTGCTCACCGGCTTCTCGCAGTTCGCTCCGCTCGACGGCGTGCCCGCCGCGGATTCCACCGAGGTGCTGATCCTGTATTCGCGGACGGCGCTGTACGTCGGCATCAGAGCATTCGAAGCGCATGGCGCGGTGCACGCGTCGCTCGCCGATCGCGACAAGATCACCGCCGACGACAACGTGCAGCTCCTGCTCGGCACGTTTCACGACCGTCGCCAGGCGTACATGTTCGCCGTGAACCCGCTCGGCGTGCAGATGGACGGGACGATCGTGGAATCGGGCGCCGGCACGAGCGGCGGTTGGACGCCCGGCCTGTCGGGGCGCGCCGCGGCGGATCTCAGCCAGGACTACGTCTTCACCTCCAAGGGACGGCTCACCGAGTACGGCTACGAGGTCGAGCTTCGAATCCCGTTCAAGAGCCTCAAGTATCAGGCGGCGGACGAGCAGGCGTGGGACATCAACGTGATCCGCGAGGTACAGCACTCGGGTTATGAGGATTCGTGGGTGCCCGCGAAGCGATCGAATGCGTCGTTCCTCGCGCAGTCCGGCACACTCGAGGGGCTGAGCGGGTTCGAGCGCGGGCTCGTGCTCGACCTGAATCCCGTGATCACGCAGAAGTCGACCGGCGCGCCCGGCGCGACCGGTTGGTCGTACGATCGCTCACGCCCGGAGGTTGGCGGCAGCGTACGCTACGGCGTCACGAACAATCTGACGCTCACCGGCACGGCGAACCCCGATTTCGCCGAAGTGGAATCGGATGCTGGTCAGTTCGTGATCGATCCACGGCTCGCGCTGTACTTCCCCGAGAAGCGCCCGTTCTTCCTCGAGGGGCTCGAGCAGTTCGACGCGCCGAGCAGTCTCATTTATACGCGGCGCATCGCGAAGCCGGATGCCGCCGTGAAGCTCACCGGCAAGGTTGCCGGCACGAACGTCGGCTTCTTGTCCGCCTCGGACGATCGGTCGCTGTCGCCGAGTGGCGAGGACGCGACGTACTACAACATCGTGCGGGCGCAGCGGGACATCGGCACGCAGTCGCGCATCGGCATGGCCTATACGGATCGCGTCGTCGGCGGGGATTACAATCGTGTCGCGGACGTCGACGGCCGCGCGCTCTGGAGCGACGTCTACTCGGCGTTCTTCCAGTATGCCCAGAGCTACGACAAGACGGCGGGCCACGCGATGAACGCGCCGCTCTGGAGCGCCGCCGTCGCGCGCAACGGCAAGCAGTTCGGCTTCCGCTACTCGATGAGCGGCATCGACGACGACTTCCGCGCGCGGAGCGGCTACCTCTCGCGCGTTGGCGTCGCGCACGGCAACATCGACCACCATGCGACGTGGTTCAACGCGCGCGGATCGTTCGTCGAGGCGCTGACCGGCGACATCCTGTACGACGACACGTGGCAGTACTCGCATCTGCTGCGGCGCGGCGACGCGCAGGACAAGAAGTTCCACCTCAGCGCCAACGCCAGCCTGCGCGGCGGATGGTCGTTGGGCGCGGGCGTGTACTGGGAGACATTCGGTTGGGACTCGCTGTTGTACTCGAACTATCGCATCGAGCGCACGGTGGGCACGACGGTCGACACGATCCCGTTCGCCGGCATCGGACGGATCCCGAATCGCGATTACGTCGCGACGCTCACGACGCCGCAATGGAAGCGGTTCGACGCGAACGTGCTCTACGTTGGCGGACAGGACGAGAATTTCTTCGAGTGGGCCCAGGCGAACATCGACTATCTGAGCGTCGGGGTGAACTATCGCCCCACGGACCAGCTGCGCGTGAGCGGGACCCTCAACTATCAGGACTACTGGCGCCGTACGGACCATAGTCTCGCGGGCCGCAACGTGATTCCACGCGTGAAGGTGGAGTATCAGCTCACGCGCGAGATCTTCTTCCGCGTCGTGGGCGAATACGACCTGTCAGAGCACGACGACCTGCGCGACGAGACGCGCACGTTCTTCCCGTTGATCATCGACGGCGAGAAGGCGCAGGCGATGCGCAGCGCGCAGTTCCATAGCGATCTCCTGTTCTCGTATCAACCCAATCCGGGAACGGTGCTCTTCCTCGGCTATGGCAGCCTCGCGGATGCGGAACCGAATCCGCTCGATCGATTCAAGTTTCAGCCGTTGATTCGGTCGTCCGACTACGTCTTTGTGAAGTTGAGCTATTTGTTCAGGATGTAGGCCGGTAAGTCGACTCGGGCAGCTACCTCGAGTCGGGCGCAACCGCCTCAGCCTTTCCGTCCAGATATTTGTCGAACCACCAGAGCTGCCAGTTCATGCTCTCGACGAGGTGCTTCGGCTCGCCGGTGCGCGTGAGGTTGTGATTCTCGCGCGGGAAGAACACGATCTCGGCCGTTTTGCCAAAATGCTTGAGCGCGCGGAACCACTGCTCGCCCTGCTCGATCGGCACGCGGTAGTCGTTGTCCGAGTGCAGAATCAGGATCGGCGTCTTGACGTTCTGCGCGTACTTGAGCGGTGACCGGTCCCAGTAGAGATCGTACTTCTGGAAGATGTCGCCGCCGAAGTCGTCCCGGTGGCCGTAGGCGCCGTCGCGCGTGCCGTCGTCGCTGATGAAGTTCGAGATGCTGCGGAGCGTGACCGCCGCCTTGAAGCGCGACGTGTGGCCGACGATCCAGTTCGTCATGTAGCCGCCGTAGCTTCCGCCGGTGACGCCCATCCTGGTGGTGTCGATCCACGGGTTCGCGGCGATCGACGGCGTTCACGCCGTTCATGATGTCGACGTAGTCCTTGCCGCCCCAATTCAGCTCGATGCCGCGCGCGAATGTGCGGCCGTAGCCGGTCGAGCCGCGCGGATTCGTGAAGAACACCGCCCAGCCATGCGACGAGTAGACCTGGAACTCGTGGTACCAATCGACGCCGTACTGGCCCGCCGGCCCGCCGTGGATGCTCAGCACCATCGGATACTTCTTTCCGGCTTGCCAGCCGAGCGGCTTGACCAAAAAGCCGTCGACGTCCCAGCCGTCGGCGCCCTTGTAGGTCATCCGCTCGACGGGCATGAGCGTCACCTGTGACGCCAGCGCCGCGTTGTGGCTCGAAAGCTTCTTCTCGCCCTTTCCGTCGACCGGCGCCGCGTAGACGTCGTCGAGGTGGGTGAAGTCGTTCACCAGATACGCCATCGTCTTTCCGTTCGCCGAGAGACTCGGCGAGCGCACGGCGCGCGGTCCGGATGTCACCTGCGTGAGCGCATGCGACGCGGGATCGACCTTGAAGACGTGGTATTCGCCTTTCACGCCCGTGTCGAAGTAAATCGCGCCGTCCGTCGCCCACGTGAGATCGGTTGGGCCGAGATCCAGGCCCGGGACCGGCGTCGTGAGCGCGCCGCCGGACGCGGGAGCGATGACGAGCTGCGGCGGCGCGTCCTCGCCGGGCGAGGTGATGAACGCGATCGAGGCGCCATCGGGCGACCAGCGCGGCTGGTTGTCCGGGCCGTCGCCCTGCGAGACTTTCGCCGGCGCGCCGCCGGCGGGAGCGATCGTCCAGACGTCGGAGTTGCGATCGCCGTCGAGCTCCCGCCCCGTGCGGTTGGAGACGAACGCGATGCGCGCGCTGGTCGGCGACCACTGCGGATCGGTGTCGTTCCAGTCGTCGCCGAACGTGATCTGTCGTGGCTTCGCCGCTCGAGAGATCGACCACCCAGATGTGCGAGCGCCGGTCGTCGTACCAGCCGGTGTCGTTGAACTTGTATGAGAGATGTGAATAGTGCCGGACGTCGCTGCGCTCCTTGCCGGCGGGCCACTTGTCGCTCGGGCCCGTGCGACTCAGGCACGCGGCGAGCTTGCCGTTCGGCGCGATCGTGCAGCCTGACACGCCGTTCATGACGCTGGTGACACGCTTCGGAGTGCCGCCGCTCGCGGCGACCATCCAGAGCTGTGCGCGCACCGGTGCGGCGCCGCGGGCGCCGTCCGCATGCGACGACGTGAACGCGATGGTCGCGCCGTCGGGCATCCACCGCGGCGCCCCCGGCGACCACGATTCGTCGAGCAGTTGTTTCGCCGGCGCGCTGCCGTCGCTCGGCACGATCCACACGCTGGGAACGCGTTTGTTCGACGCGCGATCCACTCGCTGCACGACGTACACGACGTGCGAGCCGTTTGGCGACACGTGCGGATCGGAGACGAGCTCGAACTGGAAGTAGTCTTCGGCGGTGATGCCCCGTTTGGGGGCTTGCGCGTGACTCGCGGCGACGGGCGCCAGCAGAGCGGCGAGGAGGCAGAGCGTGGAAGGTCGCATGGCCCATACGATGCTCAGCAAGCCGTCGTCTCGCCAGCGCTTGCGCGCCGCTTTGATTCGGCCTGCACGCCAGGGGTAGCGCCCTCGGCGGCCGAGCCACTATGCTCGGCCATGGTCACCGTGCGTGTCGAAGCCGATCCGATCCCGGCGACGATCGTGGAGCGCGCCGTCGCCGCATTCGCGCCGGCGAGAATCATCCTGTTCGGAAGTCGCGCCCGCGGCGAGGCGCGCGAGGACAGCGACTACGACGTGATGTTCATCGTCGACCCGCACGGCGAGGATCGGCGCGCCGCGGAGATTCGTGTGCAGGAAGCGTTCGCCAAGCGCGACTGGGCGATGGACATCATCGTCAGCCTCGTGCCGGACTACCTGTGGCGGCGACTGGATGTCGGGACGCTCGAGTACATGGCGGAGCGTGAGGGGCGCCTCCTGTATTCGCGCCCAGGCTTCGAGATCGTGCCGCGCGTCCGCGAGACGCCAGGCGACGAGCCGCGGTCGCTTGCGGAGTGGATCGCTCGGGCACAGCGCGACTTCCGTGCACTCGACGTCCTCCTGGGTTCTCCGGAGCGAATCGAGGACCCGATCTGTTTCCACGCGCATCAGGCCGCCGAGAAAACGCTCAAGGCCGTGCTGGTGCGAGCGGGCATCTCGCCGCCGTATCGCCATTTGCTGTCGCTGCTCCTCTCTCTCTGCCCCGAGGCCCTTCGCACTCCCGGCGGCGTCGCCGAGGCTTGCGTCACGCTGGACGGCGTCTTTCCAAAGACACGCTATCCCGACAATCCAATACCTGGTTCGGCGGAGGTGGACGCTGCGGTAGCGGCTGCGCGAATGGTCCGCGAGGCAGCGCGCATCGCGGGCGTCGTGATTTGAGCGACCCTCTGCCGTTCGCCGCTCGCCGTTCGCGCTATCATTAGTTGTCGACCCGACGACCTCCGGGAGCATCCATGGCGACCGCAAAAACCGCGACCAAGACCACGAAGCGAAAGAAGAAGAAGGCGGCGGCGGAGCCGGCGTCGCGCGGCCTCGACGCTCGCAAGCTCGCCAGCACCGCACCGCCCGCGTCCGTGGAGACGCTCGCCAGCAAGATCGAGGAAGACGGCGGCACCGTGCTCGCCAAATACCGCGATCCGCTCGGCGGCAATTGGCAGTTGCTCGCCGCGCTGCCCGTCGACAAAGTCGAGCCGACGCCGTTCCAGCGCGACCTGTCCGAGACGCACGTCGCGCGGGTCGCCAACGCGATCGACAAGCTCGATCGCTACCTCGACCCGGTGATCGCCGTTCCCGCGGGCGACGGCAAGTACTGGTCGCCGAACGGCTACCACCGGCTCGGCGCGATGCGCGAGCTCGGCGCGAAGTCGATCATCGCGATCGTCGTTCCCGAGCCGGAGGTCGCCCATCGCATTCTCCTGCTCAACACGGAAAAGGCGCACAACCTTCGCGAGCGCGCGCTCGAAGTCGCGCGGCTGGCCGAGAACCTCGCGACGCTCGACAATCGCCCCGAGAAGGAGTTCGAGATCGAGTTCGAGGAAGCGGCACTCGTCACGCTCGGACTCTGCTACCAGCAGAACGGCCGCTTCTCCGGCGGCGCCTACCATCCGGTGCTCAAACGGTGTGACAAGTTCCTCAACGCCAAGCTGCCGGCCGCGCTCGAGACGCGTCGTGAGCGCGCGGCGAAGCTGCTCGAGCTCAACGATCTGGTCAACGAAGCGGTGAAGGGGATGAAGGCGCGCGGATTGGAGAGCCCGTACCTCAAGGCATTCGTCGTCGCGCGCATCAATCCGCTGCGGTTCCAGCGCAAGCCGACGGCCGACTTCGACGAGACGATCGACAAGATGATCGGCAGCGCGCGGCGCTTCGATGCGGGGAAGATCAAGGCGGATCAGATCGCGCGCACCGGCGGCGCGCCGTCGTCGGAAGAATGACGCAGACGCTGTTGGACCACGCGCGAGTTCCGCTCTTCACCGGACCCACACCCGTCGAAGAGATGGCTCGCCTCCGCGCGGAGCTCGGCGCGCGTCCGAGGCTGCTGGTGAAGCGCGACGACGCGATCTCGTTCGGGTTCGGTGGCAACAAGGTCCGAAAACTCGAATACGTGCTCGCGCAAGCCAAGGCGTACGACGCGGACACGGTCGTGACCCTCGGGGGCCTGCAGTCGAATCATGCGCGCGCGACAGCGGCGGCCGCGGCCAAGCTCGGGCTCCGGTGCGTGCTGATCATCAACGGCGCGGAGCAGGAGCGCCCGACCGGCAATGCGCTACTCGACCGGCTGCTCGGTGCGGAGGTCGAATACATCCCGTCTCGAAACGAGCGGGCCGAGGCGACCGAGCGCGTGCTCGCGCGCCTGCGCGACGAGGGACGACGCCCGTACTTTCTGCCGCTCGGCGCCTCGACCCCGACGGGCGCATTCGGCTTCGTGGCGGCGATCGGCGAGCTCGTGTCGCAGGGCATCGTGCCGGACGTCATCGTGCACGCCTGCTCGTCTGGCGGAACGCAGGCCGGGCTCGTCGCGGGAACGGCGCTCTACGGCATCGAGACGCGGGTCATCGGCGTCAGCGCCGACGATCCGGCGGACGCGATCGCGTCGACGGTGCGCCGCATCATCCGTGGCATCGACGGCCTCGAGACGTTCGACGGCGCCATCGAGGTCGACGACACGAGAGTGGGAGGCGGCTACGGCGTGCCGACCGACGCCTCATGCGAGGCACAGGAGCTTGCCGCGCGGACCGAAGCGCTGTTCGTCGATCATACGTACACCGCGAAAGCGTTCGGGGCGATGATCGCGTTCCTCCGCGCCGGGCGGTTCGACGCGCACGAAACCGTGCTGTTCTGGCACACTGGCGGGCAGGTCGGCCTGTTCGCTTAGCTGTCATCCTGAGCGAAGGGCCGTCATCCTGAGCGCAGGGCCGTCATCCTGAGCGAAGGGCCGTCATCCTGAGCGAAGGGCCGTCATCCTGAGCGCAGCGAAGGATCTGCTGTCCCTGATACCGATCTCTGCCTGCTCAGGCACTCTAGTCGTCAGGGGACAGGCGACTGTCGTCAGGGACGGCGTGGAACCTCTCACTCGATCTTACGTAGGATTCGGTATGCTCGGTCGCGCATCAGTGGTTGCAGCGCTCGCTCTGACGGCCGCGTTCCATGCGGGGCCATCGGACGATCGCGGGCGTCCCGTGATCCTGCTCGTCCACGGGCGCGGGATGACCGGCCATGACACCGCCGCGACCCGCACGATGTGGCTCGATGCGCTCACTGACGGAGCCAAGTCCGTCTCGAAAGCGGCGCTCATCGCGGATCGCGACGTGCGGCTCGTGTGGTACGCCGACGTGCTCGATCCGCTGTCGGCCGATCGCTGCTCGTACGCGCCGGCCGACCCGCGCGCGCGTCGCGATGCGACGACCGATCCCGGAGCTGAAGTCGTTCGTCTCGATGGTGGGGAACTTCCTGACCGCGCTCACTACGATGGTGTCGGACACGGAGTCCGCGACTCAGCTGCGTGCGCTGTCGAGCGACGCGGCCTTTCTCGGCGACGCGCGCAAACGGTGCGCTGCCGAGCAACGGTTGGCCGACGCGATCGATCGCGCGGCGCGGGAAGGACGGCCGGTCATTGTCGTCGCGCACAGCTTGGGATCGCTCGTGGCGTACGACTATCTCACGTCGCGGCGAGATTCCGGCGCCGTGCAGCGAGTCGTGACGATCGGATCGCCGCTCGGGTCGTCGGAAATGCGGCGTTTTCTCATCGGCGGCGATTCCACCGAATCGTTCGGATTGCCGTCGAGCGTTCGCGCGTGGATCAACGTGCGCAGCGCGGCGGACATGTTCGCGATGCCGCTCTCGTTCGGGCGCGACATCGTGACGACGACCGCGCCCGACGAACCCGATGCCCACGAGATGATCGGATATCTGCGCAACAGCGCGACGGCGGGCGCGATCCTCGGCGGCTGGTGCACCGCGTTCATTGGATCTGCGCCCGCCGGGTGCGGCGACGTTTCGCGTTGACGCGCCAACACGCGCGCGCGACTACTTGCTCCAGGGCGGCTTGACGCCGACTGAACGCGAATAGGCGATCAGCTGGCCCAGGTGCTCGTGCAGATCGCCCGCCATCGCGAACGCGGCCGCATCGACCGTCATTCCCCACGGCTTGTATTTCCCCGTCAGCGTCGCCGGATCGGCGCCGGCAAGCTGCGCGCGACAATGCGTCCACGATTTGTTCAGCTCCGCGATGACGTCGTTCTTCGCGGTCGTCTTCTCGAGACCGTCGAGCTTCGCCATCAGCTGCGCGCGGTCTGCCGGGAAGGTCGCCGGAGCCTTCCCGCCGATGGACGCCGGCGCCCAGTGATACCATTCCCCGACGACATGCATGAACACCTCGGAGACCGACCGCACGCCCGCGCTTGGCCGCCACGAGTATTTCTCGGCCGGAATGGCGTTGGCGAGCGCCATGAGCTTTGCGTGGAGCGTGTCGAGGTCGGTGAGATATGCCGCGCGCACGTGGGCGGCCGACTTCGCGTCGAACGCGGCGTCGGCGGAACCCTGAGGTTGCTGCGCGCCGATCACGCCCGGGGCGGCGGCGCCGGCTGCGATCGCCGCGAATGCAAGCAGCTTCAGCGCGCGAAGAGAGAGGTGGTCAGACACGGATGAGCTCCGATCGTGTGGGTGTGGACCAAATACGCATCTCGCCGGCGCGAAGTGCCAGTCATTCGAGCACGTCCGACAAAACTCGAACAAGTTGTTTGAACGTCCCGTCCCGCTTGGCGCGCGGCTTGCCCCCCGACACGATCTATGAGTATCCGTCGTGTTGCTTCCGTCGGGCTGCTTGCGGTCGCTGCAGCCGTCTTCCTCGTTCCCCAGTCGGCCTCGGCGCAGCGCGTCGGGAAGGATTCGGCGACACGTCTGACACGTTTCGGACGCAACCTCGCGTACGGCGCGGTGGTCGGGCTCGCATATGCCGGGGTCGATCAGGCATTCAACAGCCCGTCAGAATGGGGCCGCGGCTGGCCCGGGTACGGACGGCGTGCGGCGTCGAACGTCGGCGAGTTCGTCATTCAGGAAGGCGTGACCGAGGGTCTCGCCGCGGTCATGAAGCGGCCACTCGACTATACGCCGTGCAAATGCACCGAGACGAAGAAGCGCGTGTGGTCCGCCGTCGAGCAGTCGTTCACGGATGAGATGCCTGACGGCTCGCACAAGATCGCTGTGCCGCGCATCGTGGGCTCCTATGTCGGCGCGGCCGCGCAGGCCGCGTGGCGTCCGTCGAACTCGAACAACAAATTCGCGCTCGCGGCCCTCAACGGCACGACCTCGCTCGGGCTCGGGATCTTCATCAATCTGTTCTACGAGTTCCGGCATCACCCGGCGACGCCGAAAAGCGCGACGCAAGCGCAGTAGCCTAACCGCGCCGATCGCTCAGTGCCGCGCGCTCGTCGCGGCGACGGTGGCGTTCTTCAGCGAGTACGCATCCGGCATCCAGACTTCCAGCCCGAGGCTGGGCAGCGTCCGCGAGTGACCCGCGATCAGCTGCTTGACGTAGTTCGGGTTGTCGAAGTCGAACGGTGAGTTCTGGTCCGCGTCGACGACCAGCATCTCGGCGTCCGGCATGTAGAGCTTGCCGAAGTGCAGCGTGCCGTGCGTGTAGAGCATGTAGTTCTTCGCCGTCGAATCGATGGTCTGCGGCGGCAGCGTGGTGTCGCTCGGGTTGCCGATGGTCTGGACGAGCTGGCCGGCTTCGATCCGAAGCGCCGTCACTTTCCCGTGAATCACTGGCGGCGGAAGGATCGTCAGGGGATCGAGAAAGAGATCGTTGCCCTTGACGGTGATCCCGTGCGCGCCGGACAGATCCATCATCTTCTCCAGCGAGAGGCCGAGCGCGCGCATGAGGACGAGTCCGTCCACGCCAAAGATCTTCACGCGCTTCGCGGTCAACTGGATCTTGCCGTCCGGTGTCACGGCGACCGTCGACGTCATGTCGAAGGGAATCTGGACGCCCTTGTGCAGCGAACCCGTCTGCCGGATCCCATCGGGCATCACTTCGACCTTGAGGTGCGAGATCGGCGCGCCGGGATATGCGAACACGTGGTCGGCGAGCAGCGTCGTCAGATCGCTGCTCGTCAGGCCGACGTCGGCGGCCCGCACGTCCATGACGTAGCTCTTCGGATCGTCGAAGCTCACGATGCCGCTGTCGCCGCGCATGTATCCGGACAGCCGCCGGATGTGGAGCACCACGCCGTCGGCGACATGAAAGTTCACGTTTCGCATGCTGGCCTGCGTCGAGTCGCGGCTGGCGAACGACAGCATCAGGCGAGCGGCGTCGCGCGCCGGTGCGCCGGCCTGCGGCGTCGCTTGCAGCGACGGCTCGCTCGACACGCCGAGCGTCGCGACGAAGACGATGACGGCGACGGCGCCGGCCGCCGCGCTCGCGAATGAGGAATGTCTCATTGGTACTGGATGTAGATGGGACGCGGCCGAAGCGCGAGCACTTCGGCCGGCGCCAGCAGCGCATCGCCGCGGCGCGTGTCGTTGTGAAAGAACAGCTTGAAGCCGGTGAACTGCACGGGCTCGTCGACCTCGCACTTCTTGTACGTGTCGAACTTGAGCCACGGCTGTCCCCACCCGTCCATGTTGATGACGACCTGCACGCGCGGGTCGAGCGTGATGCTCGAGGCGCGCTGGAGCATGTTCGTCGTGAACCGATGGACGATCAGCACCTTGGGCGGGAGGTGATACGTCGTCACGAGATTCGCGAGCGTCGCGATGGCGTAGTTGATGTCGTCGGCGTCCATCGCGCCGATCTTGTCGCCGGGGATGCGTCCTTCGCGATTGTGGTGCATGTAGAACTCGGGATCGAGGCCCAAGTGCACGTCCGGCCGCTGCAGAAACGGAAGGATGATCGGCAGCTCGGAGTCGATCGTGCTCTTGCCCGCCTGGATGTCGAGAATCGTGATCGCGCCGCGCGCGTGCGCCATGCCGTAGATCTTTTCGATCAGATCCGGATCGGACCGCTGGCGATAGAACCCGTCCTTCCCGGGCATGTGTTGCGCGACCGACACGATCAGATGGAGCGCCGGCTGCACGGGCAAAGTTGGGTCCGCCACACGCCATTGATCGGCGAAGGTGTCGAGCTTGGCGAGCATCTGGTCGTACGGGATCTCGCCGAGAATGCCCATTCGCTTCGAGAGCGGGTTGCCGTAGAACGCGACGATGCGTTTCTGCGGCAGAATCGATCCGGCGAGCGGCGGCGCGGTCTTCACCGGCCAGCTCGGGTTCTTGAGTCCGGCGCGAATCGACGCGACGAGCGAGATGCTGTCGGCCATCGTTCGGCTCTTCGGCTGCGTCGCGAGCATGAGCATGATCGCGGAGTCGGGACGGCCTCGTCCGTCCGACGTGGTCGGCACCGGTTCCTTGGGGATCTCGCCGGCCGGCCCGCTCGCCACCGAGGCAGCCGCGGCAGCCGTCGTGCTCGCGGCGAGCGCGCCGTTCCCGGCTGGCGGTACGGCGCCCGCCGACTTGCCGACGTTCGACGCCCCGGCTGAATGGCGATCGCCGCATGCAATGAGAAGTGAGCCGAGCCCGAACATCGTAAGTCGAATCAACGTGGTCACGACACGATGCTAATGCATCCAGTGCGCCGAAAAACGTCGTGTCCGACGGCCACCTGGCGACCCAGCGGACAGAGCGCTATAGGTACGGCGGCATACCGGCAATCCAACCTTCTCGAACATGCGAATCGCCATCTCTGCGGCCGTGCTCGCCCTGACGCTTGCGCCGTGGGCAGGCGCGCAGCGCTACACCGGTCCCGACGGCAAGCTCCGAGTCGCGCTTGCCAAGCAGCCATTTTCGCCAACGGGTGTCTCCCAAGGGCCTACCACCATGGCGAACGGCGGCATTCAGCAGCAGCTCCTCGCGATGAACGCGACGCTGCGCACGCAGGAGGCCGCGCTCACCTCGGACGAAACGACGGAATACGGCGCATGGAAAAAGCTCGGCTGGGCGCTCGGTCATTTTGCCGATCTGGTCGCCGAGAACGAGCGCGACGGCTATTTCACCGTCGGTCTCCTGGCGACGTGTCCGTCGATGCCGGGATTGGTCGCCGGTCTCCAGCATTCGGGACCGACGCACGAGCCGATCCGGATCGGCATGCTGTGGCTCGACGCGCACCCGGACTTCAACACACCCGAGACGACGCGGAGCGGCTCGCTCGGCGGAATGCCCGTCGCGATTGCGACCGGACGCGCGTTGCAGAACATCCGCCTCGATGCACACCTCGACCCGCCGCTCTCCGATCGCAACGTCGTGATGGGCGGCGTGCGACTCATCGATCCGCTCGAACAATCGCTGCTCGACGCATCGATGATCGAGCAAGTGAGCGTCGACGACCTGCGCACGATGTCGCCGGCCGTGTTCGCGCAGCTCGACCGGCTCGACCGGCAAGTCGACAAGATTTACATCCACATCGACATGGACGTGCTCGATCCGCGCGAGGTCGCCGGCCACGTCAACAAAGTCCCGAACGGCCCGACGAGCGACCAGCTGGCACGGTTGTTCGAGGCGATCTTCGCGCGCTATCCGAAAGCGTCGGCGATCGGCTTCGCGACGATTCCGCCGACCGATGAAGGCGGCCTGTCAATCGCCGCGCTCAACCGAATGATCGTTGGCGCCGTGAAAGGCGTGCAAGCGCGAGAACAAAAAAACCGGGGTGCAACGCGGAAGTGACCGTCGTATCAGTCCGCGCTCGCCGCACTCTCCGCGACGCGCGACCCCGGCCCACGGCCCACGGTCAGGAAATAGACCGGAATCCCGACCGCGATCACGCCGAAGATGGCGAGCGTCGGCATCCGGCTCGAGTCGTCGAGCAGCGCGTTGCCGAGCAGGTATGCCGTCGCGACGACGAAGAGAATCGGCGCGAACGGGTAGAGCGGCGCGCGAAACGGCGGAGAATACCCGCGCCGCCGGAAGACGAAGATCGATGCGACGCCGAGCGCGTAGAAGGGAATGATCGCCGTGACGAACGTGTCCGCGAGCTGCTCGAACGTTCGCAGCAACACGAAGATGATGCCGAGCACGGACGCGAGGATGATCGCGACGTACGGCGTCTCGTACTTCGGGTGCACCGCCGCGACCTTGCGGAAGAGCATGCCGTCGGCCGCCATCGCGAAGAAGACGCGCGGGTTCGTGAGAATCGAGCCGTTGAGCGTGCCGAGCGTCGACAGCATCACCGTCAGCGACACCAGCACGACGCCCGGCTGTCCGATGAGCCGAAATGCGACGTCGGCCGCGACGAGCTTCGAGTTGCTCATCTCCTCGACGTTCATCACGCCCAGATACGCGATGTTGGCGAGAATGTAGATCACGACCACCGCGATGGTGCCGTAGATGAGCGCGCGCGGCAGGTTGCGGCCGGGATCTTTGATTTCTCCCGAGATGAACGCGAGGTCGGCCCAACCATCGTAGGCCCACAGCACGGACACGAGCGCCAGGCCGAAGGGCGCGATCGAGAAGCTGCCCGAGGGCGCCGCCGGCGTAAAATGCCCGCCCGATTTCGGCAAACCGATCGCGAGCGCGACGAGAACGATGAACAGAAGCCCGAAGTACTTCGCGACGGTGGTGACGTTTTGCAGCAACGATCCCCAGCGCACGCCGAGACAGTTGAGCGCGCCGATCACGGCAATCGCCAGGGCTGCGACGTAGTGCACGTATCCGTCGTACGGCGCCACGGTAGGATTGAACCCGAGCACACGCAGGAAGTACTCGGCGAACGTCGTGGCGATCGCGCCGAGCGCCGCGGCGCGGATGATCGCGAGCTCCGACCAGCCGAACAGAAACGCGGGTAGTCGTCCCCAGGCGTTGCGAATGAAGACGTAGATGCCGCCCGTCTCCGGAAACGCCCCGGCCACTTCGGCGAGCGTCAGCGCGCCACACAGCGCGACGACGCCGCCGGCGATCCACACGCTGAAGAGCGGCAAGGGGCCCGGCAGCCGTTTCGCGATACCGGCGGGCGTTCGGAAAATGCCTGAGCCGATCGTGATCCCGACGACGACGGCGACAGCGCTCCACAGCCCGAGCTGGCGGGGAAGGGCGGCGGACGTTGAACGCGCGGAGGGTTCAGCCATTCCCAATGCTACGCCCAGGAAATGAAAGCGGGAAGCGGCAATTGCCGCTCCCCGCCTCTCTGTCATCCCGAGCGTAGCGAGGGATCCGGAGTTTCCGCTATCGCTTTGTCCTCTCGATCCACGCGCCCTTGTCGTCGCGCGCCATCATGTAGACGACGCCGCCCTTGCCGAACCCGACGATCGTCCGCCCGGCGGGCACCTGCACACGATCGACGATCTCTCCCTTCCGATCGACCACGTCGTAGATCGCGCCGGCGATCGCGCCGGCACGCTGGGCCGACGTGCGGATCCAGATGTTATCGTCGGCATCGGCTTTCACTGCGCCCGTCTGTGTGAACACCGGGCGGTAGTCGGGCAGCTCGTTGATGCTCACGAAGGTCATCTGAATGCCGCCGCCCGGGCCGGCCGACGACGTCGTCGTGCGGCCGCCTCCATCCACCGTCGTCGAGAAGCTCATCAGGACCGCGCCGCGGCCGCCGCCATCCGGCGCGGCGCCCGTCACCGCCTTCGTTGCCGCGCCCGGCCCCGCGTTCGCCGACGCGGCCAACGCCGCATCGGACGACTTCTTTGCCGAATCGATGACCGCGGCCTTGTCCTCGTCGGTGAGACGCTGCCAATCGAACGGGAGCTTCGGCGACGACGTCATCGAGCCGTCGGCATTGATCCAGTCGACGTGGTAGTCGCGGCCACGCACGATCGCGACGGATCCGTCGGAGAGCACGGCCCAGTCGTCGATGACCGGCAGCGGATTGATCTCGCGCGTGATCGACATGCCCTTCTCACCCTGCTGCATGTTCATCTTGACCTTGGGGATCTTGACGAACGTCGCCGTGTCGAGCTTGCGCGACGACGGATCGATGCGCACGAGCGCGCCGGTGTCCGGCGGATCGGGAAGGGTGATCTGCGGCCCATTCGAGGCGGCGCCGTTGTTCGGCCGCTGCATCGACGTGATGCGCATGGGCCCGGCGCCGGCCGAATAGACGATGCGTCCCTTGGCGTCGAGGCCGGGCAACCCGCCCATGTTCGACCCGATCGTGCTCGCGTCCTGAGAGCGCGGCACCGACGCGACGCGCGCGATGGCGCCCGTCGGGCCGATCACGAACATCGAGAGTCCCGCGGGATCGACGAAGAGCGTCGAGTCGCCGAAGTAGGGAATGATGCCGCCCGGGCGTATGCCGTACGAGCTCGCGCCGCCGCTCACCGAGTCGGCCACGATGGTCTCGTTGGCCAGCGTGTTGTCGAACAGCACGAGCTGGCGCCGCAGGATGTCGTTCACCAGCAGTCCGCCGCTCGGGAGTTGGCGGACGGCGGCCGCGAGACTGAGCACGGGCTTGGTCGACGCGTTGGGCGCGGCGATGAGGCGAACGGCCGGGGCCTGCTGCGCGGCGAGCGCGGCGGGCAGAACGGCGAGGGCGATGAATGAGGATTTATGCATGTGAATAGGATGATGAAGGCGGGGCAGCAGATCCTTCGCTGCGCTCAGGATGACGAAGGGGGTGCCCTCAGGATGACGAAGGGGGTGCGCTCAGGATGACGAAGGGGGTGCGCTCAGGATGACGAAGGGGGTGCGCTCAGGATGACTACGGTGTTCCGGACCTGATGATCACTTGCATGCCGCCGCCGCCACCACCCATGCCGCCCATCGCCGCGGCGCCGCCCGGCATCATCATCATGCCGAGGTTCGACCCCGCCGTGCCCGAGCGGATCGACGACAGATACCGTTGATCGAGGAAGGGCGTGAGGAAGGTCGGCAAGAGGCGCATCTGCGCGTCGGTGAGCAGGCCCTTCACCTCGGGCGCCGCCTTGATCAGCGCGTCCACCGACGTCTGTCGCGCCAACCGGTACCGGTCGTACGCCTCGCCCTGGTCGTACTTGTCGGGCAGCGTCGAGAGATACTTCGCGACCGGCGACCACACCGAATCCAGCTTGATCGTGTAGAGGCGGTTGAGCACGGCGATCGAGTCCGCCTGCACCGCCGTGAGCTGGAGCGTGTCCGCCTGGCGAAGGATCTGCGCCATCGGATTGATCACGCCGACCGACCCGTACGCCTTGAGCGCCATCTCGGGCATCTTCTGGCCGTTCAGCGTGCGGCCGCGATCGAGCATCTGCGTCAGCATCTGCCGCTCGAACGTCGGGCCCACGTCCACGCGCATCATCGCCGTGAGCGTCACCGGCAGCCGCGACGCCGACGTCGTGATCGCCGTCGCGCCGAATCGCGGGTTCACGGCGTACTTGTACGATTTGCTCGCCGGATCGAAGCCTTGCACGTAGAGCAGCTGGTTCTGCGGGAACGCCCCCTGGCCCCAGCCGTGCAGGTTGTTGTCGCCGTGCAACAACAGGTCGGCGGCGCCGAGTGGATTGGAGATCTGGAATGTGAGGTTGGCGCGCTGCGGGAGGCGCACCTTGATCGGGTTGAACGAGAACGTCATCACCGCCGTGGAGTACCACGGGCCCTGGCAGCTCGTCCGCCCGGCGATCGCGCCCAGCTGCTTCTGGAGACAGGCGCGCGCGGACCCGGATCCGCTCGCCAACAGGCTGCGCATGCCGCTCGCCAGCGCCGTGTCCGTCGTCGCCGCCGGATTGAACACGAACGCGCGGTCGTTCACATAGCCGTCGCCATTGATGTCGGTCGCGACGACCGGCGTGTACGGATTGCCCGACCGGAACGACCCGATCCAACCGATCGGCATGAAGTCGAACAGGTTGTAGCTCAGGCGATACTGAATCTGGTGGTGCGAATCGAAGCCCGAGCGGCTCCAGCCGAGCTCACGCGGATCGCCGCCCGTGCTCGAGAAGCCGCGAAACTGCTCCCGGCTGTTCTGATACACGTACGCCAGCGACCAGCTGAATTTCGTGTTGAACGCCATCGGCGACACGCCGATCGTCAGCTGCTTGGTCTCCGACCGGAGATCCGAGCGAAGCTGCGTCACATGCGAGTACGCGGGCGACACGCGGCCTTCGCTCGCCGAGATCGCGCCCGTCGTCGTCACGATGTTCGCCGCGTTCGCGTAGACCGGCCGGTTGCCTTCGCTCGCGAGGCTGAACCCGACGGCCGGGTTGAAGTTGAGATCGTAGCTGCCCGCCTGATTCTCGTTGAGCGAATACGTGAGGTCCGCGTTCACGCGGAACCGGTTGTCGACCATCGCGCCGGACCAGTTGAGGTTCGAGCGAATCGCGCGCGGCGCCTGGTAGTTCGGGTCGAACAGCATGACGTTCGGAGCGCTGCTCGCGTACACGGTGCTCGCCGCGCCGTTCGCGCACTCGGTCGGCACCGCGCCCAGGTTCGTCAGGTACGCCGCCCAATCCGGTGTCGGCGCCGCCGTGCCGACGCACGTGAGCTGCTGCGCGCCGGTCGCGAGCCCGGTGTTGTCCATCGCCTGACCGATCGTCGACGCGTTCGGCGTGCTCTGGAAGACGCCGATGCCGCCGCGCAGCACCGCGCGCGGACCACGCACGGCGCCGTCGAAGCCGGCGATCTGCTGGTTCTGTCCGTACGTCCACGAAAAGCCGATGCGCGGGCTCACGTACGCCTTGTTCGGCACGCGATCGTTGCGGGCGCCGAAGAGCCGATCCACGTCCGAGTTGTAGAGCGGCTCGTCGGTGAAGTGGTTGCCGTCGACACGCACGCCGTACTGCACCTGCAGATCGTCGCTCGGCCGATAGGAGTCGCCGAGCGACAGCCCGCCGATGTACGCGCCTTCGCTGCGCTTGCGGGGCGTCAGCTGCCGCGAGAAGACCGCCGGCCGCCCGGCGTCGAGATCGCCGAGCGAGTTGAACGAGAACGTGCCGAGCTGATTGGTCGAGAGGTCCTGCGCGTACTGATCGTGGCGCAGCTCGGTCGTGTACTTGAGCCGGTGCTTGTTGTTCTCACTGAACCACGACAGCGCGTTCATGAACTGCGCGCTCGTCTGCGTCACGCCGATGTTCATCGCCGGGTTGCCGCCGAACGCCACCGTCTGCACGCTCGGCGTCCCGTCGGGGAACGTCGAGTTGATGCGGACGCTCGCGTTGGGCAGATCGACGAACGGCGACGACGTGAGCCGCGTCTGATTGACGCCGATCGACGTTTCCGACAGCACGCCGAACCCGAAGTAGCTCGAGTGCCGGCCGAAGAGCCCGACGTTCCAGTTGGCGCGCTCGCCGCTGTGCGACGGCAGCTCGGTATTCGAGAAGCCCGACGGATCCTGCCGGTTCCAGCTGCCGCTCATCGTGATGTTGAACGCCTGGCCGGTCACCGACGTCGGCGGCGTGAAGTCGATGCTGCTGAACACGAGCGCCTGGTCCTGATACCGGCTGCGCGGCGCGCCCGCGCTCGTCGGCAGGCCCCAGCGCCCGAGCGTCGACAGGAGGTGGTTCACCGAGTCGGTCGAGATGCCGATCGTCTGCAGGCCGACCGGATTCGTGTTGAGCAAACTCTGAAGGTCGGCGAGGCGCCGGCCCCCCTGATACGCGAGCGTGAAGAACGACTTGTCCGGTTGAATCGGGCCGGCGAGCGAGCCGCCGAGCGACAGATTGGTGTACTGCTGGCCGAGGGCGCGCGCCGCGGCGTCGGTCCACTGCATCTGCGGCGCGTCGACGTTGAGGCTGCTGGAGCGAATGATGAAGTTCGACGCTCGGCCCGCCCGCACGTTCAGCAGCCCGCCGCTGAAGTTGCCGCGCGAGACGTCGTAGGGGGCCGTCGCGAGCGAGGTCGACACCTGCGCGTCGCGCGGCAGCTGCGACCCGCCGAAGTTCATGCCGTTGAGCGTCGTCGCGTTCTGGTCGGCCGTGAGGCCCAACACCGAGAAGCCGTTCGTGCCGTCGGCATTGGGGATCAGCTGCACGCCCGGGAGCGACGCCGCGAGCGCCGCGAGATCGCCGAGCTGGCTCGCGGGAACGCCGTTGTTGTCGATGCGCCGCTCGCTGCCGCTGATGTCCGGCGCCCCGTCGCCGCGCGCGACTTTTTGTCGATCCGCCTGAACCTTCACGGCGTCGAGCTGCGTCGCCACGCGCGACAGGCGCGCATCGGCGACGAGCACGTCCTGGTCTGCCGTGCGCTTCACTTCGAATCGCTTGGTCGCGAAGCCGATCGCCGCGACGTTCACGAAATAGTCGCCCTCGTCCCCCGGAAAGGCGACGGTGAAGCGGCCGTTCTTGTCGGTCTGCGTGTTGCGCGAGACGTTGCCCGAGATCGACGTCACCGTGATGCGCGCGCGATCGATCGGCTGGCTATCCGGCGCGGTGATGCGGCCGCGAATGATGTCGGTTTGGGCGTGTAGGGCAGATGGGCGAAGCGCGGCCGCGCTGACCACGGCCGCGAAGAGGAACAGCAGTCTGCGTAGGCTCACGGGTCGACCCCGAGTGGGGATGTGAGAGGGTGGGGCAGGAAACGTATTCCAGCGCACTGCCCGATTGGACCCGAAGGGCGAAGGAAGGGTTTACGGAGCGCGAAGATCGCCAGGGAAGCGGAACCGTAAGGCTAAATGGCGGCCCATTGATCGATGCCCGGGGCACGCGCAAGCGACGTCCGCCGTTTCGACTGTCGCTCCCGACTGCTCCTGACGACTCGTACTACCCGCCGTCTACTCCACTTGCAGAGCGATGACGGGGTCCATCCGGGTTGCGCGAACGGCCGGGACCAGGATCGCCGCCAGGACGACGATCGACAACACGAGCGTAGCGCCGGCGTAGGTGATCGGGTCGAGCGGCGTCACGTCGACCAGGAGCGACTGGATGGTGCTCGACAGCCACGCGGCCCCGACGATGCCGAACGCGAGGCCCACGGCGCTCACCTTCAGTCCGGCGCCCAGCACGAGCGTCATGAGCTGGCTTCGCGGGGCGCCCAATGCGCTTCGCACCGCCAGCTCGCGAGTCCGCTGCGCGACGGCGAAGGACAGCACACCATAGATACCGAGCGCAGCGAGCAGCGCGGCGGCCGCGGCGAACGCCGACAGCAGTGACATCGCCAGCGACCGCGTCGCGAGCGTGGCGTGCAGCCGGTCATCGAGCGTTCCGACGTCTACCGCCACACGCGGATCGACGAGGCGGGCTCGGCGACGGATCTCGCCGACGAGGTTCGCTGCCGAGCCGGAGCCGCGCGCGAGCGCGGTCATGGCCGTCGTTCGCCGGGGCGTCTGCCGGAAGTCGACGTACATCTCCGGCCTCGCCTTGGACTCGAGACCATAAGTACGGATGTCGCCCACGACGCCCACAATGGTGAGCCACGGCGCGGGCCTTCCGTGCGGTTGCGGCTCCTGACTTCGCGCCCGGATGCGCCGGCCGATCGGGTTCTCTCCAGGAAAGAAGCGCTGCGCCATCACGCGATTGATCACCGCGACGCGCGGCGTCGTGGCGCCGTCTTCCGCGCCGAACGTGCGGCCGATGACGAGCGGGATGCGCAGCGTTTGGAAGAAGTCGTCGCTCACCGTTCGATAGACGGCGCCCATGCCGCCCGCGTCGCGGCCTTCGACGTCGACGAAGCCCTGACCGGTGAGGCCGAGCGGGATCCACTGCGACACCGCCGCTCCCTGCACGCCCGGAATCGCGCGCAGCTCCGCGAGAAGCTGATTCCAATATGCATATCGGCGCAGGCTGTCCGTCTCGTAGAGCGGTCCGCCGAGCGCGGCTTCCGCCGTTGCAACGTTGGTGTCGAAGCCGATGTCGTGCGACAGCACCGCACGGAAGCTTCGCACGAGCAGGCCGGCGGAAGTGAGCAACAACAGAGCGAGCGCGATCTCGAGACTCACCAGCGACGCGCCGGCGAGGTTGCGTCCGCCGGCGGCCGCGCCGCGCCCGCCCGACTGCAGCACGCCGCTCAGCGAGACTCGCGTCACACGCACGGCCGGGATGACTCCCGAGAGCGCACCCGCGACGATCGACAGCCCGAGCGCGAACGCGAAGACGCGCGCGTCCATGGAGACTTCGCCTGCTCGTGGAATCCGATCGCCCCACACCGCGAGCACGCCGCGGATCGCGGCCCATGCGAGGCCAAGCCCGAGGAGTCCGCCGATGAGGCCAAGCCACACGTGTTCCAGGAGCATCTGCTGCACGAGACGGCTGCGCGCGGCCCCGAGCGACGATCGTACGGCCATCTCGCGCGCGCGCGTCTGGGCGCGCGCCATCCCCGATGCCGCCACGTTCGCGCAGACGATGAGCAGCACGACGCCGGCGGTGGCGATGAGCATCCGAAAGTAGGACGACACGTTGCCGATCACGGAATTCGTCAGCGATTGCGCCGTCACCCCATAGTCGTAGAGCGCGGTTGGATCTCGTTCTCGGATGCCGCGCGCGACGCCGGTCAGCGACTCCCACGCCTGGTCTGCCGTGACGTCCGCTTTGCGGCGCGCGATCATGAACCAATTGACGTTGACGCGCGACGGATCCGGCTGAAGCGTGAAGTCGACGGGAAACCACACGTCGACGCCGTCGGGAAACCCCTGATCGCTCGCCACGACCCCGACGATCTTGTACGCGCGTGTCGCGGTGCGCAGCGGTGTCGCGAGCGCGGGATCCGCGCCGAACGTCTGTCGCCATACACGCTCGCTGATCACGACGACCGCGCTCCCGTCTCGCGCGTCGCTCTCGGTGAATGGCCGCCCGGCGACGAAGCGCGACGCGAGCACGCCGAACAATCCGCCCGTCGCCCTGACCGCCGAGAGTCGCGTCGCGCTGTCGCCCGCAACGATGCCCTGGCGGAACCCGATGGAATAGAGCGCGCTCGCCTGCATCGCCGGCGAGCCGCGCCAATCGAGCCAATCCGCCGACGAGACGGTGAACGTCTCATGACCCGCCGAGTCGAGCCCCGACACGGACAGCAGCTGCTCGGGCCGCGGGAAGGGCAGGGGACGAAGGACGACGCGTTCGACGAGCGTGAAGATCGCCGTCGTGGCGCCGAGTCCGAGCGCGAGCGTGCCGATCGCGATCGCGGTGAAGCCTGGCGCGCGCCGTGCCTGCCGCCGCGCCGAGCGGAGATCCGCCAGCATGGAACCGAGCACGTCGCGGTGACGCACGGACGCGTCGCGTTGCCGCGCGGCGGCGTGCAATCGCCGCCGCGCATCCTCGAAATCACCGAAGCGTCGTTTTGCCTCGGCGCGTGCGTCCTCCGGCAACATGCCGGCGCGCACGAGATCGGCGATGCGCATCTCGAGATGCGCGTCGATCTCGTCGTCCATCTCCTCGTCGATGCGCCGGCGTCCGCCCAGGGCGAGATCGACGAGCCGTCGATAGGCGCGCGTCATGATCCACGCTGCGCGACGGCGAGGATGGCGGAGACGGACTTGGTGTAGCGCTGCCACGTCTCGGCCTCGGTGCGGAGGCGTTGGCGTCCCGCGGCGGTGAGCTTGTAGTAGCGCGCCCGGCGATTGTTCTCGCTCGTGCCCCACTCGGCGCCGAGCCACCCGCGGCCTTCCATCCGCTGGAGCGCTTGATAGAGCGCGCTGTCGTCGATGCCGAGGGTGCCGCGCGAGCGCTCTTCGAGCCAGGTCGCGATGGCGTAGCCGTGCATCGGGCCCCAGCTCAGCGTCTTGAGGATCAGGAGGTCGAGGGTGCCCTTGAGCAGGGGCAGTGTGTCGTCGGCCGTGGCCACAGAGTGCTCCCCGTGAGTTCTAAGGGGTAGAATGTGGGGCCGGGAGCCGGCGCCGTCAAACGGAGGGGCGGGCCGCGCCTGCGTGATCGCCACCCAACAATGGCTGGAACAGATTGGCCCGGCCAGTCCGTGATCAGCGCAGCTCTACCGTGAGCTCGGGGCTGATGGCGCGAAAGCTCGCGACGGTCTTCTTCTGCCAGGGGACTCGCTCGCTGGCCTGCATCCGCAGGGCAACGCCGCGGTCTTTCGCGAACAGCAGCAACGACGCGAGGGCGCGAATGCCGGAGCTGTTCATGAACGAGACCCCGGTGAGGTCGATCGCCGGCGCGCGACCCGCCGCGATTCGCGCGCGCACCGGCGCGAACAACGGATCGTACGCGGCGGGCGAGGCGAGGCGAAACACGCCGCGCATCACCGCGGTATCGCTGCCCTCGGGACACTGGACGGAGTACTGCTCCCGCTCGAACAGCGTCATGGCTGGCTCATCTCCCGGTTGTCGATCGTGACTTCGACGTCGACCATCGCGGCGCCGTCCGCGGCCGCGATCCGCACGCCGATCGTCGCTCCATAGTCCTTGCGCAAGATGATGAGCCCAATGCCCGCGCTCCCGGTTTCCGGCGGATGGGCGAGCTGCTCGGCGAACAGCGCGTGCGGGTCGCCGACGACGAGGCGGGTGATCGTATCGCCGAACGCGGTGGCCTGCGAGGGCGTGACGATGTTGGTCGTCACGATCGTCAGCCGGTCGGTGTACTCGCTCACGGCGAGCCGCGCCGGAACGCTCTTGTCGCTCGAGAACTTCACCGCGTTCTCGACCAGCTCGTTGACGACGGTCGAAAGGATGCTGCCCGCGACCTCGCGATCGTCGTAGTCGTGGGCGAAGAACCGGGCGACGAAATCCGCCGTCTCGCTGCATCGCGTCCACTCGGTCACGAGCGCCAGCGGCACGAACGAGAGCGTGAGCTCGCCCAGGAGAGGGCCGGCTCCGTCGTGGTCCGACGGCGGCCGGGGCACGAGAAACGCGCCGAACGTGCGCCGCGCCTCAGCCATGTCGCGGCATCCGCTCGATGTCGTACTCGCCCGGAATCGGGAGATCGTACCAGCCCCGGGGGATGTCCATGCTCGGAATGATCAACCGACTCTCCATCGGATCCGTGGGCGACCGGTAGAGCTCGTGCACCTTATAGAAGGGAAACTCCTTGATCGTCCGGGTGCGCAGTCCGGCCCGGTGAAAGATGTTTTCGATGATCGATCGTTTGGCGCAGAACACCATCACCGCGCCGTCTGCCTCCACCTCCGTAAAATGCTTCGAATGGCCGGCGCCGGTGAGCCAGGGCGAAATGCCTCGGCCGCGCCACGTGTGTCGCACGGACATCTTCGTGAATTCGCGGCGGTTCGCGACGTTGTGGGTCGCGCGCACGCCGGCGCCGTCGACCATGGCCTGGAGGTCGCCGTCGGTCACGCCGCCGAAGCGCTCGACGTAGGTATTGCGCACATAGAGCCCGCAGGCGGCAACGAGCTCGCGCTCGTGGACCAGCATCAGAAAGCGGTGCGGCCACGGTTCGATCTTGGCCTCGAGGTCGAAGTGCTCCTCGGAGAAGACGACCTCGTAGTCGCGGTTGTAGACGTCGGCGATCAGCTGCCGGCACCGCATGACGTCCCCGCGAGAGTCGGCCTGCCGCACGAGAATCCTCATGCCTGCTGGCGGACGATCACGAACGACACGTCGTCGTGATAGATGCCGCCGGTGAAAGCGTCGAGCCGGCGCACGAGCGCGTCGCGCAGCTCGCCGATCGGCCGGTCGGCATGCGCGGCGATGAACTCGATCAACGCCTGTTCGCCGAACATGCCCATGGCGGCGTTGCCGCCCTTGGCCGCTTCGATCACGCCGTCGGAGCCGATGAACAGGAGGTCGCCGCGCTCGAGGGAAAGCGTGTCCTCCCCGAAGGCCGGCGGCGCAAGATCGCCGGCGAAGCCGAGCCCGAACGGAAAATGCGACAGCTCGACGGACTCGATGCGCGCCGTTCGCGCGCGATGGATGAACATCGTGTCGTGGCTCCCGCTGACGGCGAGCTCCGCGGGCCCGGTTCGGCGCAGCGCGACGAACGTCATGTGGCGCTGCTCGCCCAACCGGGTCAGATTCGCGGCGAGCACGCGATTCGCCAGGTAGTTCAGCTCGCGCGGGCGAACGTCGGGACGCGCTTCGAGAATCGAGGTCACGGTGCTCTGCGCCATCAGCGTGACCAGGCCGGCGCCGAGGCCATGCCCGGTGACGTCGCCGAGGAAGAACCAGGAGCCTTCGGGCGTGGTATGCACGTCGAAGTAGTCGCCGCCGACGGACTCCGCGGGACGCATGTGCGACACCACGTCGAGGCCGGGGATGCGCACGCCGGTCGGCAGCAGTTTCGTCTGAATGCGACGCGCTGCCTCGACCTCGGCGTCGACCCGCGTTTGTCGCTCGGTCACCGTCTCGAGCACCACGGCGAGGGCCGTGATGGACAGTCCGAAGATGATGAGCGTGGCGATGGTAAAGCCGAGCGTCGCCATCTCCGGCCGGTTGCGCAGGAAGGCGAAATCGATGTTGTGGAGCGAGAACAGGACGCAGCTCACGACGAGCGCGCGCGTGACGACGGAGACCGATCGCCAGGCGCGGAACACGCGCGCCGCGACGACCAGCGACGGCAAGGATGAGGCGATGGCGACTGGCAGCGCGACGACGGTGAAGCCGGCGCCCGCGGCGTAGAGCACCGTGCTGAGCGCCATTGCCGCCACCGCAATCATTGCGAACGGTTTCCACCGCAATGGCACCGCGAGACTCAGCGCCACGAGCGACGCCAGCGCGAGGTTCACGAGGAACACCGACGCGAACGCGTACGTGATGATGAGCGCATTCTGTGTCAGCGCGCCCTGGAGCACGTAGGACAGCAGCGTCGATCCCCACACGAGCAGCAGCGCACGGTGCATGCGGTCGCGGCTCCCCAACCACAGGGCGGCCGACAGGCCGGTGTTGATCAACACCAAGCCGGCGTACAGGATGAGGAGGTTGGTGACCGTATTCATGCGGCGGCGCTGCTCGGATACTACCAATGCCAGTCTTACGATGCCATGCGGCGCGGCGCATCTTAGTCCGTCGCACTCAGATCCTCGCAGCGGAGCGCGGAAATGCCGGCGGACGCCGTCCTTCGAAATCTGCTCTTTCTCTACGCCGGCCTTCGCGCCGCTCGTCGAGCGGCTCGGCGCGTCGCCGACCGGGTACACGGTCGATCTCTCCGACGTCGTGCTCATGAATAGCTCGGGTCTGCGTGCGCTCGCCGATCTCGTGCTGCTGGCCCGTCAGTCGAAGACCAGCCTGACGTTCGTGGGCAAGGCGGATGTGCCATGGCACAGCAAGACGGTCGCGTCGCTCAAGCCGTTGTATGCGAGGCTCGCCGTGAGGCTGTCATGACGAGCGCCATCGGAGCGCCGGCTCCTGGGACCGCCGACCGGCGCGCGCACGCGCTGCGGCCGCTGCGCCTCGACGCCGCGATGGCGCACGACGCAGGCTGGGTGACGTACGAGCGGGATGCGACCGCGGTGGTCGAGTGCGACGCGCTGATGCGCGCGATGGGCAGACCGTCGATGCGCATCGGCGCCGATCGCCAATATCCCGCCGTCCGCGCGACGTTCGACGATTTGAACAAATCACTCTCGTCGCTCGCCAATTCGCCGCGGGCCGACGGCGGCAAGACGCTCCGCGAGCTGTACGACGCCGAAGTGGAGCGGTACGAGGCGCTGGTGCGCGACGCGCAGGCGGCCGGCCGTCTCGAGCCCGACTACGGGACGTACGTCGTCGACCACGCACGCGGCGACCTGTATCTCGTGGCCCCCGAACGCTGGCACAAGCTCGCCCTCGTGACGAGCAACTCCAAGCTGCTGACCGATCCCGGTGGCCGGCTCACGTGGGCGGAGATTCGGCGCAAGCTCGAGGGCGCGGTGGTCGGCTTCGCCGGCGTCAGCGTTGGAGGGAATCTGCTCGAGGGATGGTTGCGCGAGGCTCGCCCGCGGCGCGTCAAAGTCGCCGATCCCGACTGGGTGGAGCTGACGAACATGAATCGCGGCGAACGCATGTCGCTGCGCCACGCGGTCGCGCCGCGCGCCGCGCGCTTCGATCCGTTGAACCCGTACGACGTGCCACGCGTGGGCAAAGCGGCATACATCGCCTACGAGCAGCAGCTCGTGGATCCCTATCTCGACGTCGACGTCTACGAGGAGGGGATCACCCGCGCGAATCTCGAGCGCTTTCTCATGGGCGGCGACGGGGAGCCGCCGCTCGACATTCTCGTCGAGGAGATGGACAACCTCGATCTCAAGGTGCTCGTGCGCGAGGCGGCGCGCGAACGTCGCATCGACGTCGTGATGCTCAGCGACTTCGGCCATCAAGCGCATCTGTGGTGGAATCCGTTCCGGGAGCGCCCGGACGCGCCGATCGGGTATGGCGCCGACGATGCGACGCTCCTCGCGGCGCTCGACGGCGCGAAGACCGGCGACCGCGCGAAGGTCTTCGCCTTCGTCGAAGCGCTCTGTGGAAAGGATTTCGCCGGAGACCAGTTCGGCGCCTGGATCGCGGGCGAGGGCGAGCAGCCCACGGGCAGCCTGCCGCAGTCCGGCGCGACCGCGATGGCGTCGGGCGCCATCGGCGGCAAGGAGATCGCCCTGCGTGTCCTCGGAAATCCCGTGCCGGCGTCGGGTCGCGTCGTGTACGACTTTTTGAATCGCAATGCGCGCGGCTGATCCATGAGCGATCATGTGTTGGCGCTGCGCGACGTGCCGGCGGGCCGTGCATTCGATGCATGGCGCATTCCCGTGCTCGAGCGCGCGGCGTTCGTCGCGCTCGGCCCGCGCGGGCAGCTCGAGTATCTCGCCTCGCTCGCGCTGCTCGCTCCCACGACACACAACACCGTTCCACAGCGGATGCGGATCGACGCCGAGCGCTCGGCGCTGCATGTCGCGCTCGACCGCCGCGCGATTCTTCCGGAGTCCGACGCGATCGGTCGTCAGGCGACGGTGAGCCTTGGCGCCGTGATCGCCAACGCGTGCATCGCGGGCGAAGCCTACGGCCGGCCCATGACGCTCTCGATCCACGAGGGCGCCGAGACGGCGCTTCGTCCGCTCGCCGGCGCGGACGAGGCAATCGTTCCGGTGGCGACGCTCGTCCTCGGTCCGCCGCGCGCAGCGACGCCGGAACGCGGCGCCGAGTGGGTGGCCGCCATGATCGAGCGAAAGATGGTGCGAGCCGAGTTCGACGAGCGGATCAGACTCGACGCGTCGCTGGCGCTCGAGCTGGCGTCCGTCGCCAGCGGCGTACACCCCGGTCTCACGCTGCACGTCATCACCGACGCGCCGACGCTGCTGGCGCTCGGCAAGTTCCAGGAGCTCGCGGACAGCACCGTCGTCAATCGGACGGCGTTCGCGCGTGAGCTGGCCGAGTGGCTCGAAGAGAACGACAGTGAGAGGCCGGTGGGCATGCGCGGGCGCGAGTTTGGCCTCAGCGACGACGCGGCGCGCCGATTCCGCGACGGGCTGGCCGGGCGCGGACCGTTGCTTCCCGACGAGACGGTCGCGTTCGCGAAGGCCGGGAACATCGGCATGCGGTCGTCGAGCGCGGTCATGATCATCACCGTCGCGACGGACGACCTGGAGCATCGGCTCGCGGCGGGACGCGCGTTCGAGGAGATGGCGCTGCGCCTCGTGCTGGAGGGTTTCTCGGTGGCGATGCACGCGGGTATCACCGAGGTCGACGCTCCGAACCTGGCGCTTCGCGGCCGATTGCGAACCTTTCAACGCCCGACGGTGGTGTTTCGCACCGGAAAGCCGCTTCGCGCCGCCGACGGCGAGCGGGCGCATTCGGCGCGGCCGCCGCTCTCCGAGGTCAGCTACTGATCGCTGATCGGCACGGGCCGGCCCGCCTGTGCGGTACGCGCCCGCTCTCGCTGCAGTTCGGCGATCCGCGCGCGCGCGCGTTTCGTCCGCGCCGCGTCCGGCCCCTCGGCGGCGTCCAAAACCTTCACCGCTTCGGCCAGGACCGAGTCGGCCTCGGAGAATCGCCGCTCCGCCGTGAGACACGCGCCGAGATCGCTCAGCGTTTCCCCGATGTACCGGTGACCGGGTGGCAGCGCTTTGCGCCGAAGGGCGAGGGCCTCCCGGTAGAGCGTTTCCGCGCGGGCGAAACGCTTTTCGTCCATGTACACCGACGCCAGGCCGATCATCGGCATGGCGCGATTGGGATGGCCGGGGGGCAGCACCTGATCCTGGACGCGCCGCGACTTGGCGTAGAATTCCGCCGACTCGTCGTAGTGGCGCTCGGTCCGGAGCGAGGATGCGATGTTGTTGTACGCGGCGGCGAGGTCCGGATGCGGCCCTTTGTAGATCTGCTCCCAGACGCGAATGACTTCGCGATACACCTCGACCGCGCGCGCCGTCTCTCCCTTCCGGTCGAGCAGCAGCGCGTAGCTGTTGAGCGTGTTCGCGACTTCCGGGTTCGTGTCGCCGAGGACGGCGCGACGCAGCGCGATCGCCTCCTGGTAGAGCGTATCGGCTTCGTCGAGCGAGCCCTTGTCGCGGAGTGCCGATGCGAGGTTGCGAATCGTGCTCGCGACGTCCGGGTGCGTGTTGCCGTAGGCCTTCCGCTGCGCGACGAGCGCTTCACGCAGCAGCGCGATGGCCTCGTCCAGCTTGCCGTCGGCGCGCAGCAAGCGCGCGAGCCTGGTCATGCTGGACGCGATGCGCGGATCGCCCGGAGGGTACAGCTGGCGATTCGTCGCCAGCGCCTCGCGCAAGAGCGGCTCCGCCTCCGCGTCCTTTCCGTTCGTCTGAAGCAGGTATGCGAGATCACTCATCGCCTCGGTGACACGCGCGTCCTTGGCGCCGTGCAAGGCTCGTCGCGTGGCGAGCGCCTGTCGCATGAGCGGCTCGGCCGCCTTGACGTCGCCGATGTCCTGATCGAGCACGGCGAGCGAGAGCGCGCTCGTCGCGACCTCGTCGCTGCGATCGCCGAACAGCGCGCGGCTCCGCGCGAGCGCCTGCTCGAGCAGCGGACGCGCTTGATCGTTGAGGGCGAGCGTCCCGTACACGTTGCCGATCACCCCCATCATCGACGCCTGCAAGGCCGGCTGTGCCGCGAGCTCCGTGTTCACGCGACGCGCGCCCGCATCCAACAGTTCTCGCGCCGTCACCGTTCGACCGCGTGATTCCGACGGGTTCGACACCTCGAAGACGCTCGTCAGAAACGACACCACCTGGTCCGCGTTGGCGCGCGCGAGCGTCGCGGCGTCGCGCTCCGTCGCGAGTCGCTTCGCCTGGACGGACAGCGCGGCGACGAACGCGCCGGCCAGAGCCACCGACGTTGCCCCGACCGCGCTTCCCACGCGGTGTCGCCTGAGAAATCGCCCCAGCCGATACGAAACGGCGTCGCCGCGAGCGCGCACCGGAAGCGCCGATCGGTGACGGCGGATGTCTTCCGCGAGCGCCTCGACCGACTCATAGCGGCGCGCCGGATCGACACGGATCGCCATCGCCACGATGGTATCGAGATCGCCGGTCAGGCGCTTCGCCGTCTCCGGCGGTGCCACCTCGCTGGCCTTCGGAGGAATCGCGCCGCAGATCAGGTCCTCGATCTCGCGGAGCGATTTTCCGGCGATATCGTGCGGGAGACGCCCGGCGAGCAGCTGATAGAGCACCACGCCCAGACCGTAGACGTCGGTCGCGACGGTGATCGGCTCACCGCGAATCTGTTCCGGGCTCGCGTAGGCCGGTGTCATCAGTCTCACGCCTGGTGCCGTGCTGCGCATGCCGGCGCTGCCGGGAGCCAGGAGCTTGGCGATGCCAAAATCGAGCAGCTTGGCCGTGCCATCACGCGTGACCAACATGTTGCCCGGCTTCAGATCGCGATGGACGACGAGGCGTTGATGCGCGTACCGCACCGCATCGCAAATGTTCAGGAAGAGCGACAGGCGCTGGTCGATCGAGAGCCCGTGTGCATCGCAGTATCGGTCGAGCGGAACGCCGTCGACGAACTCCATCGCCACCCACGGCACGCCGCCATCGGTGGTGCCGCCGCCGAGCATGCGCGCGATGTTCGGATGATCGAGGTCGGAGAGAATCTGCCGTTCGGACCGGAAGCGCCACAGGTGCTCAGCCGTCCGCATCCCGCCGATCATCTTGATCGCGGCCTCGGCGGCGTACTCGCCGTCGGCGCGGCGCGCGAGAAACACCGCTCCCATCCCTCCGCGCCCAATCTCGCGGATCAGCTCCCACGGCCCGACGCGCTGCCCCGGCGCGAGATCGGCGGCCAGCGCGCGCGCCGCCGATCCGACCACACGGCCGAGCTTCGCACTCGCCAACGCGCTCGCGGCGAGCAGGGATTCGGCCCGACGTCGCAGGTCGTCGTCGTCTCCGCACTCGCGATCGAGGTACGCAGCTCGCTCGTCGGCGGCGAGGACGACGGCGCCGTCGAAGACCTGTTGCAATCGCTGCCAGCGCTCCGGGTCAATCATGCGATCGCCTCAACTCAGCTCCTGGTAGAGCCAGGCTTTGGCCATTCGGAGCTCACGATGCACCGTCGCCGGGGAGACGTCCAGCGCACGCGCGATTTCGTCGTAGGTCAGACCGCCGAAGAAGTGGAGCTCCGTCGCGCGCGCCTTACGCTCGTCGATCGCGGCGAGGCGATCGAGCGCCTCGTCCAGGGCCATCAGATCGGTCGGGCGCTGGGCCCCCTCGGCCGCCTGCGCGAGCTCGTCGTCGAGCGTCACGAGGCGGAAGGCGCCTCCACGCTTTTCGCGCGCGAGCGACCGCGCGTGGTCGACGAGCACGCGCCGCATCGCGCGCGCGGCCACGGCGAAGAAGTGCCGCCGGTCCGCCCAGTCGATGTCGACGCCGACGAGGCGCATGTAAGCCTCGTGCAGCAGCGCCGTCGTCTGAAGCGTGTGGCCGGCCTGCTCGTATTGCAGCTGGCGATGCGCGATCGCGTGCAGCTCCGGATACACGACGGCCATGAGCTGATCCGACGACGAATCGTCGCCCGATCGCCACTGGCGCAACAGGCGCGTCACCTCCGCTGCGGGGGCATCGCCGTCGGGTGACGTACTGGTGCCTCGGGGCGTGGTCACGAGAAAGTATTGGCCCCCGCCCGTCGCCACACAAGGCCGAACCTCGAGAAGTCCGGCGGTCACGCAAGCTGTTACGTCCCGAAGGGCTCCAGCGGCGGCTCTCCGCCGCTGGAACCCTTCGGTCGGCTACCGCGCGAGCGCGACGTAGACTCGTGCGTCGCTCGACGGATTGGTCCAGACGATGTCCGCCTTGCCGTCGCCATTCACGTCGCCGACGAACACCTGAAACGGCAGCCATCCGACCGACGGCGTGGAGGGATGCGTTTGCACGCCCGCCGGGAAGGTGAATTTTCCATCCGCGACGCCAAAGCCGACCGTGAGCTCGTTCAGGTTCGCCGAACGTCGCATCATCAGGAGATCGGCGCGGCCGTCGTCGTTGAAGTCGGCGAGAAACGGTTCGATCGGTCCGCTCGTCAGACCGTCCTGTTGAAAAGTCTGAATCGTGAACGTGCCGTTTCCCTTGTTGATCGCGCGATGGATGGCGCCATGGTTCGGGTTGACCCAGACCAGATCGGCGCCGTGCTGGCCGTCGATGTCGCCCACACGCATCAGATAGTCGCTCCAGCCGGGCGTTCCGTACAAGAGCGGGGACGGGTACGCCAGCGTTCCGCGCGTCGCCGAGGTCGGCGAGAAGAGCGCGACATACGAGTTGTTGAATCCCGCGCCAAGCGCATTGACGACGAAGTCGTCCCCCTTGGCTCCATCGAAGTTGCCGGTCACCGCCCAGTCGTAACCGGAATAGTTGCCCGGCTCGTCCACGAAGTTGGAGATCATCGAAAGCGAGCTGTCCGGCTGCGCCAACCCGAAATAGGCGCGCAATACGGTCGTACTCGACCCGGCGTTGGTCCACAGAACGTCCGTCTTGCCGTCACCATTCAGGTCGCCGGTCGTGGCGTGATATCCGGTCCACGGAGCGTTGGGGTGCTGTTGTCGCGCGCGCCAGACGAACGATCCGTCGCCCTTGGTCATGCCGGTGTAGACGACGTTGGTCGCCCCGAGCGTGTTCCACACGAGATCGGCCCGGCCATCGCCGTCGAGGTCCGCAACGAGGAGCGTGTAGTTCTCCCAGCCTTCGCCGGGGTTGTTGGGATTGTCCGCGGGAGACGCGAGCGTGAACGTGCCGTCGCCGCTCGCGAGCGCGACGTGCACGCGATTCATCGCCGGCGCGGTCCGTCGCTCGTTGAACACCAGATCCATTCGTCCGTCGCCGTTGACGTCGGCTTCCACCGTCTGGCGCTGCGTGCCGGCCGTGAACGGAATGGCCAGCGCCTGCTCCGGACGATAGTCGAACGTCCCGGGCAGCTTCGGTGTGCAGGTGGTCTGCGTGTACGTGCCGGGCTCGGACACTTCGGCGACTTCTCCGGTGAGCGACTTGAGCTCGAACCAGAGCGGCTGCGCACTGGTGAGCGGCGCGCGATCGGTGAAGTAGTCGCTCAGGCGGCCGGAGCGAATGGCGTTGAGTGCGTTGGTCTGGTCGCCGCCCACCTGGGTGATGCGAATCTGTGATTGCTGGAGGATGCTCGCCTGGCGTTTGCTGAGCGAGGCACCGGCGGATGAACCAACGCCGTGCCACGACACGTCGAGCGCGGCGCGCATGTCGCTCGCGCTGGCCGTCGCCGTCATCTCGAACATCATCATTCGGCCGTAGCCGATGCGCGAGACATAGAGCGGCGGATTCGATGGGCCGACGCGACCGAGCGCCTGTTGCTCGGCGTACTTGGCATCGGAGAAGGCGCTCGAGAAAAACGCTTGCGGTGTCGCGGGCTGGGTGACGCTGGCGACGTACATCTGCTGCACGAACTTGGCGGCAACCGTGTTCGTGGTCGCCGTCTGCGTGAGCGAGCCGGACGCCGTCGACTCGAACGCCAGGTAGCGGCCCGAGATGCCGAAGGAAAGGGCGGCTTGTTTCTCGGAGCTGAACGTCTGTGACAGGTAGTCGATGTTGTTGGACGTGGCGAGACCGGTTGCCTCGGCGTTGCCGATCATCGATCCGAGCGCCTTGCTCACGGAGCTCGCGTCGGGATTGTCGACCGAGCGCGTGTTGTCCTGGTTGTTGAACGTGAGATTGACGCTGAGCGGCGAGCGCTCGCGAATGGGCAGCTCGAGCAGTTGCCCGATCGACGTTGCATCCCTGTGCGTTCGGCCCTGCACCAGCGCACCCGGCCAGATCACGGATTGGTCGAGGTTGAACGACATCGCCTTGTCGGGATTGTCGGAGAACTTGTACGTCTGGTCGGTACAGACGAAGGTCACGTTGCCCAGCGACACGGTGGCGCCCGTCGAGTCGATCTGCTCGAGCGGCTGGGTGACCTGCTTCGTCACCGGCGTGCCATCGGCCGCCGGCGTCTGCTCGGCGGCAAGGGGTGCAAACTGCTGCCAGCCCGGAAGGCAGGTCTGAAAGTCGCGGGCGCCGCGGCACCCGTCGCTGGACGTCTGGCTTGGCTCGGTCGATTTGTCTCCGCCACAGGCGCAGATAACGACGGCGAGGGCAACGACGCCTCGGAATGTGCTGTGCATCGGGTCGCTCCTGTCGGGTATCCAACAGGAAAGCGCCAAATGGCCCCACATTCCCTCATCGCGAGCGGACCGGGACCGACACCGCCTCGAGGACGCGAAGGAGCTCGCGCGCGTCGATGGGTTTGGCGAGGTGGCGGGCGAACCCCGCTTCCCGGCTGCGCGTTCGATCGTCCGACTGGCTGTAGCCCGTGAGCGCGATGAGCGTGGGCAGCTCGTCGCCCAGGCGCGCGTGCAGCTCACGCGCGAGCTGATAGCCGTCCATCACCGGCAGGCCGATGTCGAGAATCGCGATGCGTGGGCGGAATGCGCTCGCGATGGTCAGCGCCGCCAGCGGGTCGCTCGCGGTTTGCGTCTCGTATCCGGCGTAGGTGAGCAGCCGCGCGGCGGTGTCGAGGACGTCGCGATTGTCGTCCACGATCAGCACGCGCGTTCCGCACGCGCGCCGGTCAGGTTGCCACGCAGGGTGGGTCGACGCGGGCGTCGGGCGGCGCGCGATTCCGCGCGCCCCGGGAAGCCGGATCGAGAATTCGCTCCCGCGGCCGAGGCCTTCGCTGTGCGCCGCCACCGTGCCGCCGTGCTGCTCCGTGAGCGCGCGGACGAGTGACAGTCCGAGACCGAGTCCTCCCTCGGTCCGACCGCGCCCACGCTCGCCCTGCATGAACATCTCGAACACGTTGGGGAGCACCGCGGGATCGATCCCCACGCCCGTATCGCGAACGCGAAGGACCACGTCGTCGCTTTCGCGCCCGCCGATCACCGTGACCGTCCCGCCGGCCGGCGTGAAATGGGCCGCATTCGTGAGGAGGTTGTTCAGCACCTGCGTGAGCCGCACTTCGTCCGCGTCGACCGCGAGTCCCTCCGCGGGCACCGACAGTGCGAGGTGATGGCGGCGACTCTCGAATAGATGGCCGGTTGCTTCGACGGCTCTGGCAACGATGGTCGACAGCTCGATGCGCTGCTTCGTGAGGGCGACGCGGCCCCGCGTGACGCGCGAGACGTCGAGCAAATCGTCCACGAGCCGTACCAGGTGCTTCGCTTGACGGATGATCACGTCGAGATCGATGTCGATCTCCGGGTCAGCGCGAAGCTTCAGGATCTGCGCCGCCGTCAGGATCGGAGCGAGGGGGTTGCGGAGCTCGTGCGAGAGCAGCGCCAGGAATTCGTCCTTTCGCCGGTCGGCCTCGCGCAACGCGGCTTCGACTGCCTTGAGGCGAGTCACGTCCACGTAGGCGCCGATCGCACCGCGCGGCGTGCCCGTGGCGTCGCGCAGCGGAACGGCGCTGCCGAAGAGATGCCGGACGTCGCCGTCGCGAAAACGAATCTCTTCCTCGTGGCTCCGCACTTCCTCGCCGCGCGCCGCTCGCTCGAGCGGGAGCATCTCGACGGGAACCTCCGTGCCATCGATGAACACGACGAAGCGGCGATTCACCGCGGGACCGTACATGTTCTCGCTCGAATCCACCCGCAGCATTTCGTAGGCGGCGCGGTTGCCGCGAATGTCGAGGCACTCGGGGTCGCGCGAGATCCACACCGCGGCGGGCACGGCGTCCATCAGCGCCGCAAGCTCATCGGCGCGCGCGCGCGCCTGGGCCTCGCTCTGGCGCAGCGCCGCTTCGTTCGCCTCTTGCTCCGTCACGTCGATGCCGACCGTCACCATGCACGGCTCGCCGCCGAAATCGAGGTGTCGACCGGAGAGCGCGAGCCGCAGCCACCGGCCGTCTTTCGTCCGGAACGGAATGACGGCCGAACCGCCCGGGGGCGTGGCGAGCGGCTTGACGTATGCCGCCCGTTCCTCCGGGCGCCACATCCCGAGCGTCACCGTGCTCTGGCCGATGATCTCACTCGCCGTGTAACCGCTGAGCCGGGTAAACGCGTCGTTGATCTGCAGGTGCGCGCCGTCGGCCAGTCTGATGATCGCGGTCGCTTGGGGGATGACGTTGAAGACCGCCGCGAACCGGCGCTCCCACTCGTGCATCGCTTGCTCCGCGATCCGACGGTCGTGCATGTCGATGATCGCGGAGACCCAGCGCGTGACGGTGCCGTTCGCGCTCCGAACCGGCACGACGCGCGCCAGGTGCCACCGGTACTCGCCGGCCTGATTCCTGAGGCGGTAGTTGATCTCGCACGACGTCGAGGTGTCGATCGCCTGCTGCCAGACACGCTCGACGTGTTCGTGATCGTCCGGGTGGATCGCCGCCTTCGGGCCGGTGCCGCGGAGCGTCTCCTCCTCGCTCAAGCCCGTGAGCTCGTACCACCGATCGTTCACCCATTCCAGGCGTCCCTGCGCGTCCCGCGTCCAGAGGATGTGCGGAAGGGCGTTGGCGAGGACGCGATAGTCGGCGTCGCTCCCCGGGAGGGGTGCGTGCTCAATTGGCGTCGTATCGAGCTCGCCACTCGGCCGATCCAGAGTCCTCGTGTCGGCGCTCATGCCCGTGGGGTATGGTACGGAGATTATGTGTTCACGTTTCGCCGTCCGCCAGTATGGATGTCGCCCGATTCGGGCCGCGCGGTGCTGGTGTGAGTCGGGTCACACGGCCGTTCTGGGCGCGTCCGGGACCTCCGTCGCCCCCTGATGCGCGAGGCCCCTATCTCGCCAGTCGACGATGAGAATTGTATCAAGAAAGAGCGCGATCGTTCGCGGTGGAAGCCGACCGAAGCCGCGCGTGGAAAAGCGCGCGACTCGGACATACTATTGTACCGATGTACCCGGAAGGTCGCCGACGAACGACGCCCGATCTCGCAGAAACGTCTGACCCCTTTGCAGATGTCTACGGACGCCAATGCCATCGTTGCGTCGCCGACCTTCCCCGCCAACGCGGATGCTGGCGCATCACTGGACGCACCGCGCTCGGAGAAGCGCGCCCGCCGAACACTGCTCGCCTCGAAGACGGTTCCGGTTGCGTCGCTCGGCGCCCCGGTGCGTGACGCGGCGTTCGAGCTCTTCCGTGAGGCATACGAGAACACCTCTCGCGAGCGGTTCGAGCACGATCTCGACGCGAAGCAGCAGATCATCCTGTTGTACGATCGATCGAGCGGAGCGCTGAAGGGCTTTTCGACGGTGCACGTGCGCGAAATCGAGTCGCCGGCCGGCAGGGCAACGGTGGTGTTCTCCGGCGACACTGTCATCGACCGTCAGTACTGGGGACAGAAACAACTGCAGCTCGCGTTCGCGCGTCTGCTCGCTAGACTCAAGCTGCGCGCGCCGCTGCGACCGCTGTATTGGTTTCTCGTCTCCAAGGGATATCGCACGTATCTGTTGCTGGCGAACGCATTTCCGCGCGCCATTCCGCGCGTCGGTCGGGTCGACGATCCGTCGCTGCGCGCGATCCTCGACGAGCTGGCGGCGGAGCGGTTTGGCGATCAGTACGATCGAACGCGCGGCCTCGTTCGGTACGCGACTCCCCACGAGCGCGTGCGCGAAGGAATCGCGCCCGTGACCAGCAGCGCCCTGGCCAACCCGCACGTTCGCTTTTTCGTCGAGCGCAACAGAGATCACGCGGATGGAGTGGAGCTGGCGTGTCTCGCCGACGTGCGCTTGATCGATCTCGGTCGCGCGGTTGCGCGCGTCGCCAGAGCGAAGGCTCGCCGCGGCGTGCGCTGGCCCCGCACACCGTGAGCTCGTTGGCAGTGCTCGCGAATGTCGTCACGGCCGCAGGAGCCGTGTCTTCGCGCGCACGATTCGCGGCCGCATTGCGTGATCCAGCAGCGGCGCAGCGCTCGATCCTTCGGCGGCTGTTGCGCGCCGGTGCGGATACCGCGTACGGACGCTTTCATCGGTTCGGAGCGATTCGCGACGAGCGAGAGTTCGCGGCACGCGTGCCGCTCGTCACGTTCGACGACATCGAGCCATGGATGAGCAGAGTGGCCGGCGGCGAGGCGAACGTGCTTACTCGCGACGCCGTTCGATTCATGGAGCCGACTGGCGGCTCGTCGGGTTTCGTCAAACTCGTTCCCTACACACGGCGACTGTCGAGCGAGTTCTCGGCGGCGACGCTGCCGTGGCTCTTCGATCTGTTCAGCCATCGGCCGGCGCTCATGCGCGGTCGCGCGTACTGGGCGATCACGCCGCCCGGACGACGCCCGGCGCAGACGAAGGGCGGAGTTCCGGTAGGAATGCAGGACGACGCCGAGTATTTCCCGCCGATGCTGCGCGCGCTGCTTCGGCGCGGGCTCGCGGTTCCCGCGTCGGTCGCCGCGACGCCCGACGTCGCGACCTGCCGCTACCTCACGCTGCTCGCGCTGCTCGGCGCTCCGGACCTCGCGATGATTTCCGTCTGGAGTCCGAGCTTCCTCGCGCTGCTCGCGAGTGCCCTCGACGAGCAGTTCGAGTCACTGGTACGCGATCTCGAGCATGGCACGATCAGCGTCGCACTCGACGCGCCACTCGCCGCTCGCGCTCGACGCGATCTGGTCGCACGCCCCGACATCGCTCGCGCGCTTCGACTGCGATTTGGACGCTGCGCGCCGGACGACCTTGGCCTCGTCTGGAATCGCCTTGCGTTGATCTCGTGCTGGACGGAAGGGCACGCCGCTCTCGCGCTGAGTGGAGTGCGCCGCCGGTTTGCACGCGTCGAGATCCAGGGCAAGGGGCTGCTTGCCACCGAAGGGGTCGTCTCGATCCCGCTGTTCGGCGCTGCCTCGCCGGTTGCGGCGGTGACGTCGCACTATCTCGAGTTCCTCGATCCGCGCGACGGGCGCAGCTCGCCGGCGCACGCGCTCGACGTTGGAGGCACGTACGAGGTTGTGCTCACCACGGGCGGAGGACTCTACCGGTACCGGCTGCGCGATCTCGTGCGCGTCGAAGGCATGATGCATCGCGCGCCCTTGCTCTCCTTTCAAGGACGCGCCGACCGGGCGAGCGACATTGCCGGCGAGAAGCTCACGGCTGGCCTCGTGGAGCGGGCGATCGCCGCGGCCTCGCGTGCGACAAGCATCAGCGCGACCTTCGCCATGCTCGGTTCCCTCATGGACGCCGACACCGCACTATCGCCTCTATGTCGAAGCGTCGGAGTGCGACGCAGACCGTCTCGCCATCGCGCTCGATCGTGAGCTCACTCCCGCGCACCACTATCGTCTCTGCCGGGAGCTCGGCCAACTCGGACCGATCTGTGGCGTGAGCGTTCACGGTGCCAATCGGATATATGAAGCGGCCTGCGCCGAGCGCGGCCAGCGCGCGGGCGCGATCAAGCCGCCGGCTCTGGAACCCACGCCGGGGTGGGAGCGCGTCTTCGAGTGCGGCCCTGCGCCGATACTGCGATGACTGCGAGCGCCGTGCCCGAGCGGCGCGACATCATGCGCTGGCAGAGTGGATCGCTGCACGAGCACTGGTACGTCGCGGCACTCTCGAAGCAGGTGACGACGAAGGCGCCGTTCGCGAGCATCGTGCTCGAAGAGCCGCTCGTGGTGTTTCGCGGCGCCGACGGTCGAGCCGCCGCGCTCCGCGACCGCTGCCTGCATCGCAACGCCGCGCTCAGCGGCGGCAAACTGTTCGACGGCTGCATCGGCTGTCCGTACCACGGCTGGACGTACGATGTCAGCGGCGCGTGCGTCGGCGTGCCATCCGAAGGCCCCGGCAGCGCGCCGAATGTCGGTCGGCGCGTGGATCGATTCCCCGTCGTGGAACAGGACGGACTCGTCTGGGTGTACATGGGAGAGTTGGCGAATCCGAGCGCGCGGCAGCCATTTCGTCTTCCGCACGCGGGCGAGAAGGGGTGGAGCTCCTACGTGATGCTGACGAAGTTCGACGGCGACGTGACCGACCTGGTGGAGAACTTCATGGACGTGCCTCACACGGCGTTCGTCCACAGCGGTTGGTTTCGCAAGGCGGGAACGGCCAAACGCGCCGAGGCGACGGTCGCGCGCACGTGTGACGCGGTGCTCGTCGAATATTTCCAGCCGGACGACTCGATCGGCTTCGCGCGATGGCTGCTCAATCCGGACGGCAAGCCGATGACGCATACGGACCGCTTCTTCATGCCGAATGTGACTCGGGTGGACTACATGTGGGGCGAGAAGCGCGGGCTGGTCATCACGTCGCAGATCACGCCGGTGACACCCGATCGCGCACTTGTCTACACGGCCATCACGTTTCGCTTCGGGATCTTCAATCCGATCGCGCGGCTCGGTCTTCCGGCGTATACGCGAATCGTCATCAACCAGGACGTCAAGATCATGGCGAACCAGACGGCGAATCTGCGGCGGTATGGCGCGCGTCGGTTCAACGGGACCGAAGCCGACGTCATTCACCGAGGCATCGAGTCGCTCCGCGACCACGCACTCGCCGGCGGACAAGGCCCCGCGCCGGAGCCATTCTCGTCGCGCATCTCGTTCTGGATGTAGACATGCAGTCCGCCGCGCCGACCACGAGGCCTTCGTCTCAGTTCGCCATTCGGGGCGCGCTTCCGAGCGACGACGCAGCACGACGAGCGCTCCTCGCCGGCGTCGCCATGGACAGCGATCTGGCACTGTCCATTCGTCGCGCGCCCACGGTGGACGCGATGTACGCGCTGCACGCGAGCGCATGGGACAGCTGGGTCGTCGCCGACAGCGCCGGCCGAGTCCAAGGGATGGGATCGGTTCTCGTACGCGACGGCTACATCGACGGGCGCGCCGGCGCCATTGGAAAGATCGGCTACCTCGGCGACCTGCGCTTGTCGCCGAGTGCGGAGGGAAGGCTTCTCCTCGATCGCGCGTATGGGCCGATTCTGTCCGAGGCGCGCGCGCGCTACGGGTGTGACTATTATCTCACGGGGATCATCGCGTCGAACGAGCGAGCAAGGCGGGCGCTCACCGTGCAGACCGAGCGATCGGCACGACGAGGCCGGCCGCGCTACACACTGCTGCGCGAGTTCGACATCCGCTCGCTCCACCTCGTACTCCCGAGGCGGCACAAACGATCATCGATCTCCGTTCGGCCCGCGACCGTCAGCGACATTCCGGCCATCGCGTCGCTGCTCGACGCCGACGCCCGTCGACGCCCATTCGGCTATCCGATGCCCGACGCCGAGCTGCGGCGCCGCCTCGCGACCTGGCCGGGTTTGAGCATCGAGTCGTTTCATATCGCCGACCGTTCGGGCGAAATGGCCGGGGTCGTGGCGCCGTGGGATGCCGCGCCGGTGAAGGAGACCCTGGTCATGAAATACGGCGGCTCCATGACGCGCGTGCGCTTCACGCACGACATCGCGGCGCGCCTGCTGCGCCGTCCGCTACTCCCTCGGCCCGGTGAAGCATTCCGCTATCAGTATCTCACGCATCTCGCGGTTCCATCCGGCGATCCCGCGGTGCTCGACGCACTGCTCGCGTCGGCGTATGCGTCGGCGCGGCGCGCGGGCTTTCATTTCCTCAGTGCGTGCGCGCCGATGGGTGATCCACTCGACGATGCATACCGCGGGTACATGAAGACGGATCTGCGGGCGCACCTGTACCTGGTCACGCTGCCGGATACGCCGATCCCCGACGCGCTGCACTCGGCGTTGATGCCCGGGTACGAGATGGCGCTCGTCTGATGGCAGTGCCGCGAACCGATTCGCCCCCTGCGCCCCTCGCGCCGTCGCCGTCTCCGATTGCCAGACGACCGAAGCACTCGCATCGGCCTCCGCTGTTCGCGGGCGTACCGTCGTGGAGCGATCCCCGAGCTCCATTCGCCGCGATACTCACCACGTATCTCGTCATGGGCGTGGTGTGGCTCGGCTTCAACCGATCGCCCGGTCAGATCCTGGCGATCGTCGCCATCGGCTGCGGCCTCGACGTCGCGTTGCACGCGATGCTCCGCAAGCGTGAGCTGATCGTGCCGCTGAGCGCGTACATCACCTCACTCTCCATCGCGATCCTTCTGAACTTCGCGCACGACTACGCCGTGCTCGCGCTGCCGATCTTCCTTGCGATCGGCAGCAAGTATCTGTTCACGTTCGATGGCAAGCATCACTACAACCCGTCGCTCTTCGGCGTGGTCGTCACGCTGTTGTTCGCCGGCGATCTGATCACCGCCGCGCCGGCGTACCAGTGGGGCGGAACGCTCGCCATCTCGGCGTTCATCGTCACGCTCGCGTTGGCCGGGTTCGTGTTTCGAATCGGTCGCGGATGGCTGATCGCGTCGTTTCTCATCACGTACGTCCTGCAGACGGGCCTTCGCGCCTGGATCATGCGCGCGCACCTGCCGCCGGAGATGCTCTTCCTCGGCACGCTGACCGCTCCGCCGTTCTTCCTGTTCACCTTCTTCATGCTCACCGATCCTCGCACGTCGCCGAGGACGCGCGGCGCGCAGATCGCCGTTGGGGTGTCGATCGCGTTGGTGGACCTGGTGCTGCACCGCTTCCAGTCGGTGTTCACGTTCTTCTACGCGGCCTTCATCGTCGCGACGGTACGGCTTGTCTGGCTGCATGCGCGGGCTGCGTGGCGCGAGGGAGTCGCCCATCACGTGCGGCATTCGCTGCTCTCACCGGGAACGTTGCGCGCCTCGGCTCTCCTCGCGGGGCTCACCATAACCGGGGGATGGACGTACTCGCATGTGTTACGTCCACACGTGGCCGCCGGCGATCCAGGCTTTCGGCTTCGCGAGGTTTCTCCCGCATCGAGCGGACTCCACGTAGTGATGGACCCGTCGTCGCTCGACCTCGTGGATCCACGCCTGCGCCATATCGCGAAGTGGCTGCTGTCCGTCGGCTCGAGCGCGGAAGTCGCGGACGTCGACGGCGATGGTCGCGAGGACGTGCTGCTGACGAGTCCACTCGCGATCCCGAGCGATCGCGTCGTCCTGTGGCTCAACCGCGGCGACATGCACTTCGCGCGAGTCGAGGTGCCGGCGTTCGCTCAGTTTGCCGGGCCGCCCGCCACGCGCGGGCTCGCGTCTGGTGCGCTCTTTCTGGACTACGACGGCGACGGCGACCAGGACCTGCTCGTCCTCGTGAGCTTCGGCAAGCCCAGATTGTTTCGCAACATGCTGAAGGAGACCGGCACGCTCCGCTTCGACGACGTCACCGACGAGGCGGGACTCGACTTGTACACGATCAGCATCTCGGCGAACGTGATCGACTACGACCGGGACGGAAAGCCGGATATTCTCATCGGCAACGTGTTGAGCCCGTATCTTCGAGACTACGGAGACTCGACGAAGCTCAGCATCTTCCAGCTTCCGCAGCCCGCTTTTCCCGGCGACCGGCGGATGTTCGCGTTCATGCACGACGGCTGGCACGACGCGAACAACGGAGGCCGCAATGTCCTGCTGCACAATCGCGGCGACGGCACCTTCGAGACGATGGATGTTGCCGCGATGGGAATGCCGGAGACGCACTGGACACTGTCGGTCGGCACGGGCGACTTCAACGGCGACGGGTGGACCGACCTGTATCTCGCCAGCGATTTCGGACGCGACGATCTGTACATGAACGAGCACGGCCATGGCTTTCGACGCGTGCATGGGACCATGTTCGGCGACATCGGCATGGACACCTACAAGGGGATGAACAGCTCGATCGCCGACTTCGACCGCGACGGCCGGCTCGACGTCTACGTCTCGAACGTGCACCACGCGCTGCAAGCCGAGGGCTCTCTCTTGTGGATGAACAAGGGGCTCGACGAGCATGGAACGCCGGAGTTCGCCGACGAAGCGGCGCCACGGGGCGCGCTGAATGAGGATCGATTTGGTTGGGGGGCCGGCGTCGGCGACCTCCAGAATGACGGATGGTTGGACATCGTACAGGCCAACGGAATGGTCGACGATCGCCTGGATCGCCGATACGAGGGCTGCCCCGATTACTGGTACGTGAATCACAAGCTGATGCAGGCGCCGCGGGCCATCCATGTCTACGCCGACATGTGGGGTGATTTGCGCGGACGCTGCATCTATCCGAACGAGGCGCGTCGAGTCTACCTGAACCGTGGCGCCGGCGCGCGACCTCAGTTCGTCGACGTCGCGAGCGTCGTTGGACTCGACGGACGCGACAACTCGCGCGGTGTCGCGCTGGCCGACTTCGACAACGACGGGCGCCTCGATGTGCTCATCGCGAATCAGCACGGCGGCCCGACGCTCTTTCACAACGTCGAATCAGCGGCGGCCGCGCCGAATGCGTGGATCGGACTCGCGCTCGTGGGCGACGGCCGCACCTGCGCGCGCGACGCGACGGGTTCGACGGTGACGGTGAATCTTCCCGGCCAGCGGCCCCTCGTGCGTGAGGCGCAACGCGCCAACGGCCTTTCCGCCGCGGGCGACCCGCGCATTCACATCGGGCTCGGCGCATGGACCGGTGAGGTGCCGGTGTCGATTCGCTGGTGCGGCGGAACGACGAGAACCTACTCGCTCGCCCCCGGGAAGTACCACGAGGTTCGGCAGTGAGAGATCGCGATCATCGCGCGTATCGCTCGATGGAGCGTTGAAAGATCCTGAGGAGCCGGCCAGCGTCTGGCTCCTCGACCGCGAGTGCGTCGAGGACGATCCGCGACTTCGCGAGACGCAGCCGCGCCGCAATTGTTTCCTCTTCCAGCCAGCGTTGGACCACCGGGTGCCGCGCCGAGACTTCGCCGCCCGCGGCGCGCACCTGCGCGACGACGTCACGCGGCACGTTCACGAGACCCCTCGCCAGATCCTCGGCCAGGTCGCGCGCGACGGAGCACCAGGCGAGCGATGCCACGAGATCGGGCACCTCGGCCGCTCGCGTCCGCAGTCGCGCACCGATGAGCAGGATATTCAATGAATGATGGAACGTGCGCGTGAGCTGATCGTCGAGCTCCGCCCGCCTGAGCGAGGTCTTCGTCGCGATGCGTGTCGCGTCCACGTCGCATCGACTGAAGGAGCATGAGCACGTCATGCCGTGCGTCGTCGCCGGGTTGCGCAGGCAGCGATCCCAGAGCCTCGGAGAATGCCGCTCCGAGGCGCGCGAGCGTGGTGTCGCTTCGAAACGCGCCGGTCGTCCACGCCGCGATCGTTTCGTCGGCGATGATGACTGCCGAGCGATCCACGCGGCGATCGCCGTCCATGATGTCGTCGAACAGCTGGAGAAAGCAGTAGCCGTACCGCGCGGCACGCGTTGCTCTCCAGTTTCGGACGGAGCGCCAATACAGAATCAGAAAAATCAGGAAATACCGCGGGTGCCGCCGTGAAAAACGCAGGCACTCTTGAACGCAGCACCATTCCACGCCGTGCAGTTGGCGGCGCTCGCTCACCCAGGGTCCTTCGGGAGCGGTCGGGGGCCGCGCCACATGCTCAGCCAGATTCGGACGAACGACGGGCGATCCTCGCTGAAGTCCACGTGCTCGTGCAGGTACAACCATGGGACGTCGGGATGTTGATGATGCGCCTTGTGGTGGTGGTAATTCAGAAAGAGCCACTGCACGAGCGTGTTCACGCGAAGATTCCAGGCGCCCTCGCGCACATCGAGCTTGGACCACGCGTGGTCGGCGTACTGCAACGAGCTCCAGTTCACGCCAAAGGCGGCATAGCAGAGAAGCCAGCCTTGCCACGTCGCGTGCGTCGACCAGACGAGCGCTGCTTGGATGAGCAGCGTGAGCACGATCTCCAACCGGATTCGTCCAGCCGGCGCATCATCGAAGCCCTGGAACATCGCGTCTGCCGCGGTCTGTCGAGCGACGGGTGAGTCTTTCGCGCGGAACAGCTTCGAGCGAAAGGCAGGCGGCCACACGAGGAACACGAGGATCCCGATCGGCGACGCCGCCCAGTACAGGCCCGTGAGAATGGCATACCACTGCGCATACTTGAGCGCGCGGTTGTCGGTGGGCCGCAGGTAATCGAACTGCTCGATGCCGGTACGGTTGTTCCGGTGATGACGCAGATGGAAGATCCGCTGAAACGCCAGCGCCGTTGGAAAGAACGCGGCCGCGACGCGCCCGCCCCATTCGTTCACCGAACGATTCGCATGGAACATTCGATGGACGGATTCGTGGAGCAGCGAGAAAATCGTGTTGTTGACGTAGGAGAACGCCAGCATCGCCAGCGCGACCTGCCACCAATGCGGGGCGTGTGAAGCAACGGCGAGCAACCATCCGACCACGAGCGACGCGCCGGCGAGCAGGCAGAGGTTGACCGTGCCAGGGATCGGATGCGCTTTTGCGCGAACGCTCGTCACGCGGGGCGGGGCCGTCGTGTCCATCGCCCGAGGAGAACGCCGAGCACCAGTGCGGCCAGGCCGGCAATGATCGCGGCCTTGTAGATCCAGTTGCGGTAGGCGCCGACCACGGGATTGTCGAAGATCGACGGAGCGAACTGGAATGCGGCGAGCTTCCAGCGGCCGTCGCGCTTGACGAGCGTCGCCGTCCAGCGAGTGTCGACCGCGAGCTCGGAGTTGTCCGTGAACACGAACGTTCCGCGCCCCGTTCCGCGATTGATCGCCACGTCGGGCCTGACGAGGAGGCTCAGGTGATCGGCGGCGAACTCGCTGTGCATCCGCTTGAGGGAGTGCCCCTCGCTGATGAACTCGCGCTTGAAGTACTCGAGCAACGCCGCCGTTCCGCGAAAGCTCTCGCCGGTCATGGGCGTGAAGAGGATGTCGGGGTCAGCGTACTCGAGGAGCGCCGCCATATCCTCCGGCTTGCCCGACTCACCCATCTTGTTGAACGCGTTCTGGACGCCGACGCGGAAAGCGATCAACTCCTGGTGTGCCGCGCGCTCATCCGGGGGGAGGGCGGCGAGCGGATCATTGCCTTGCTGTGCCGCCGGTGCGATGGGCGAGAGGGCCGTCAGCGTCAGCGAGCAGACGAGCGTGAGCAGGTTCATTCGAGTATCCGTGGGCGGAAGGGAACGGCGGAGCCGTCTTGTGGCAGCGTCGCGAGCCATTGGAAATACTCGGCCATTTCGCGATCGGCTTCGATCAACGACGACGGATTGTAGCGTGTCTGGCGCAGCTTGTTGGTTTCGTCCTCGAGGTAGCCGTGCGTGAAGAACCGACGCAGCGCCAGTATCACGGGTTCGATCAAGACGCGAGCCGCCGCGTTGCCTCGGCGCTTGGCGAAGACGATCCCCTCGCACAGCGTGTGTCCGTTCTCCAGCGGCTGCGTCGCGATCAGGAATCGGCTCTGGGCCCGATCGAAGTCGGCGGTGATCACGACGAACGTGCCTCCCCACGTCGTGATGCTCGCGTTCACCGTGGAGCCGGCAACGGCCTTCAGCAACCGGTCCGTCCTCGTACGTCCGAGCACTTCCGCGCGATAGCGATTTCGCCGGGCGAAGGGAGACGGACAGTCGATCTCCGGCGGAGCGAGAAGCCGCCGATCGTGCACCGCGTCGAAATGCTGGAGATCGAAGCCGTGCGCCGTCGTCACGTACCACGGACAGTCGCCCGTGAAGCGAAAGACCTTGCCCGCCGTGTAGTCGGCCGGATCGCCATCGATGAAGAAGGGGAGCGGAAACAGCGCCTCGGCACCGTTGAACACGAACAGATATCCATGGCGCTCGACGACCGGATACGAGACCTGACGCGCGAACGCCGGGATGTGTGCGCTGCCAGGGATGTCGGCGCACCGCCCATCGGGTCCATACTTCCAGTTATGAAAGGGACACTCGAGGAGCTCTCCCGACACGCGTCCATACCCGAGATTCGCGCCGAGGTGCGAGCAGCGGGCGTCGAGCACGGCGACGCGGCCGCTCGCCGGGCGGTAGGCGACGAGATCGCGTCCGAGCATGCGCTTGGGCAGCGGCTTCTCGCCCACGTCACTGGCGCGGCCGAAGAGATACCAAGAGGCCGGATACGCCGCGAAGCGAGTCGCCGGCGGTGCCTGTGGTCGTGTCGGGATCGAATCGACGGGAACAGAGGGATCGCTCATCCGTGGTCTCGCTGACGACAGGCGCCGACCGAGTCCCGTTCATCGCCTGGCCGGGGTGGACGCACCTTCGATACGTCGCGCAACTGATGGCGCTCGCCGGGGCGTGGTTCTGCCTCGTGTACGTCGGCGCCGATTGGCTGACCGCGCATCGCGCACTCCGGGTGCGGGTTCATCTGGATGCCGAGCTGCGCCTGCCGCTCATGCCGGTGTTTCTGATCGCGTACACGTCCATCTATCTGCTCTTTCTCGCGGTTCCCTTCGTCCTTCGCACACGTCGTGAGGCAGCGGCGCTCGCGAACGCGCAATTCGTCACCATCCTGATCGCCGGGATTGGCTTTCTCCTGATTCCGGGGCAGTTGGCGTATGCGCCGCCCGGAGACCTTGGCGCGTGGGGACCGCTGTTTCACTCCGCCGACCGGCTCAACCTCGACTACAATCTCGTGCCCTCGCTCCACGTGGCGATGAGTGTCGTGTGCATCGAAGCATTCTCGCGTCGTGCCGGCCTGGCCGGCACGATCGCGTTGCGCGGTTGGGGAATCGTGATCGCCGTGTCAACGCTGCTGACGCATCAGCATCACGTGCTCGACGTGGTCACTGGATTTGGCCTGGCAATGGCCGTTGTGGCAAGGGGGCGTCTCATGCGCAATCCTGAAAGCCCGCATGACGCTGGTTGGACGAGCTACCGAGCTCACCCCTCGTCCTTCCGGCCGCGAGCCTAGAACAGGCGCACGCCGGGCAGCGCTTTGTTGAGCATGACATTGAGCACGATCCAAAACGCGATGCCCGTCACGAGACTGACGAGAACCGGCGCGACGAACAGGAGGAACGCGAACTGGCGCCACCGCGCGTGCTCGCGAAGTTCCCTGGCGTCCTCGATCGCGTCGCGCCGCTGTTCCTCCGGCGAAACGGTCACGCCCTTGTTCGCGCGCGCCGCGCGCTGGAGCTGTCGCAAGTCGTCGTCGCCGCTGAAGAGGAGGAGCATCGGTTCACGCCAGAAAGAGATGCGGGTGAATGTGGCGTACGTGGGCGCGGTTCAAACATCCAGAAGCATTGCTCATCACCTCTTCAGCTTCGCCCGCAGCTCGTCGAAGAAGCTCTGCACGACCACGAGCGTGGGCGTCCCTGCCATGTCCCCCCAACTATTGTCTCGCACCATGAGAAACCGCTGATCATCAGGCGTGATCGCAAACGTGCCTCGAACCAGCGATCCGGCACGGACTCCGGCGGGTATCGCGAATAAGACGCGGGGCGGTTCCGCCGAAAAGGGCGGACCCGGATTGATCCTCACTTCGTTCATCTTCCCGCCGGCGACGTAGAACAGCTCGCGCCCGTTGTGCGCCCAGAGCGGAGCACTGCCACCGCCCCTCGAGACTTGCCACTTGCCGCCGCTCACATCCGGAAACGGGCGGACGAACACCTCATTCGCGCCCTGCTCGTTCGACACGTACGCTAGCCAATGGGAATCCGGCGACAGCGCCGCGCCCCTCTCGTCGTATCCCGTCGCCACTATCGCGCGCGCCAGGCTGTCCACTCCCGGGTGCGCCGCGAGAATGTCCCCCTGTGCCGAAGCCCCTGTTGACTTGGTTGCGCCGAGCACGATCCACCGGCCGTCAGGACTCCAGAACGCGTCAGTCGGACCATCTTTTCGCCAGAGGAGCCTGGGTTCGCCGGTGCCGTCAGCGGCCTGCTCCCAGACGTTGAACGGGTTCGCGGGCCGAGTCGTATCGGTCGAAGTGGGCCGGTCCGAGAGAAACGTGATGGTTCGTCCGTCGGGCGTCCACGCGGGCGATCGGTCCTCACCGGCGTGCAGCGTGAGCCTCGACACCGGCCCCGTGGGTAACTGCTTTATCCAGATATCAGTGCCAAGATCGGTCAGCAGCGTGAGTGCGATGCGCCGTCCGTCCGGCGACAGTGCGAGTCCCCAATCGTTCTCCATAGACCCGCTGTACTTGCCTCCCGTATTCACCTGCCACGAGGAATCCACCGGCTCGACCTGCCCCGTTCGATTCACCCACACGACGGACGGCATTTGGCACTGGGCCAGGCGCGAATTCCTGGTGTCCCAGCAGGTAATACGCGGTCCCGTCGTTCGAGATCAAGAATCCCGGAGCCTGAACTCCGTCAAGCACAGGCACCGGCCGCCCGGTCGGGGCGAGTGCCGCGTTGTCCCACGGCGCGGCCATGAGAGTGCCAGAGCTGGTCAGGTACAGCACGTGCCCGGTGGGAACGTACCAGGCACCGATGGCATCGTCGAAGAGCGCGCGAACGGTATCTCGGCGCGCGTCGTACACGTACACTCGGCTCGGACGACAGCTGACAGGCCCCACGCAGTTCGTGAGATGGGCCGTGAACAGGATGCCGCGCGAAGACGGAAGCGGCGCGGGTAACCACGGGGAACGCCCGCCGAGCATCGCGGACGAGACGATCACCTTCGATGTGGCGTCTCCGGAACGGAGGCGACGGAGCGTGAGGGTCGCGATGTCGTAGTACACGATCGAACCGTCTTCCAGCCACGCTCCGCGGTTGAAGGTCGCGTCGACGGAGTCCGCGAGCTTGAGGGACGCTCCGCCCGTGCTCGGGATCCGCCGCAGTTGGCCGTTTGCGACGAATCCGATCCACGCACCGTCGGGGGAGAAGAACGGTCCCGAGCCGCCTTCCGTGCCGGCCAGCGGCCGCGCGACCACTTCGTCGCGGCGCTTGATGTAGAGTTGGCCCGGTCCCGTCAGCGGATTGCGGAATACCAATGACGCTCCGTCGGGTGAGAGCGCCGCCTCGACCGCGAACGTGATTCCATCGAGGGCACCGGTCGCGCCCAGTGTCGGTCGGATAGCGGGCGACGGACGTCGTTCGACTCGGGCGAATCCAACCCCAGATGGCCAGCGCGCCGGTCAGCAGGGTGACGGCCATCAAGGCGGGCAGGGCGACCCGCCGGGAAGCCAGACGCGCGGCGCCGACGTTCGTGGCACTCGCGACGGGCGAGGTGAAGGCGGGATTGTGAAGCGCTTCGGCAAACGCTTTCGCGCTGTCGAAACGGTCCGCCGGCAGCTTCTCCAGGGCCACTCGCCACGGCTGCCGCGACGTGCGGCGGCACCGACTTGCGCAGCTCTCTGACCGGCCGGGCCACGTCCGTCACGATCTTCATGATGATCATCTGCGCCGACGAGCCGGTGTGCGGGGGTTCACCGGTCAGCGATTCGTACAGTACGGAGCCGAGCGAGTAGATGTCCGAGCGGTTGGTGATGTGCTTGTCCGCCGTCGCCTGCTCGGGCGACATGTAGTGCGGCGTGCCCAACGACAACCCCGTCTCCGTCATCCGGCCGCCGGCCGCCGCGCTCACCGCCAGCGCAATTCCGAAGTCCGCGACGATCGCGCGACCGTTGCGCAAGAGAATGTTTTCGGGCTTGATGTCCCGGTGAATTACACCTTGCTCATGCGCGTACTGCAATGCGGCCGCTACCTCGGTGGCAATGTTCACCGCCTCGTCGATGCCGAGCTGCTGCTCGCGATCGAGCTTCTCCCTGAGCGTTTCCCCTTCAATGTACGGCATGACGTAGTACAAGAACCCCATACCGCCGCCGTGTGCCGCTGCGGTGCTGCCGCTGTCGTATAACGGCAGAATGTGCGGGTGCTGGAGTTGCGCCGTGGTCTTGATCTCCTGCACGAACCGGTCGGCGCCGAGGACGGCGGCGAGCTCGGGCCGCAGCACCTTCAGCGCAACCTTGCGGTCGTGCTTCAGATCCTCAGCGAGATAGACGGTGGCCGTGCCGCCTTCGACCGAGTCGGCGCTCGATCCGGTAGCGGTCGGCGAGGGCAATCGGAGAGGTCCTCGGTGATTTCAGCCATGCGCTTCGTTCAGCGTGCAGCGTGACACGGCGTTGTGGGCCGGGCCAACTCGTTGGTTGACGCAGAAATTCAATTCGGAGAGCCATTCCGGTCCACCGTGCCAAAGTACGCCTCGCGATCGTCGTTGATGAAAAGCGTCGCTTCGAATCCGTCGATGGCCAAAACGATCTCGACTTCCGAGGTTCGATTCGCGATCGAGCACGGTCGCCACATTGCAAATGCGGCACGCGTCGAGGATGCGCGCGTGATCCGGAGCGGATGGTCATATGCGTAGAAGTAGCCGGTGTGCCCGTCGTCTTCGACCCGCTGAAGCTCGAGGACGGAGAGGTGCTAGGTCGAAGATTGTTGAGACGGAGTCACCAGAGCCACCTGCGACGATCCGACAGGTCGCAGGTCGCGGAGACCAACCCATGTCATCACAATCTACTACTCGCCCAATCATTCATCTCGGAATGAACGTGCACAAGGACTCGATCACGATTGCGGTCCTGCCGGCTGGGGCGAAGACGCCGACGCGCCTCGAGCGCCTGCCGAATGACCTCCCAACCCACTGCAACCAATTCACGGCGAAAGCCTCGCTCGCACATACTGCGGCGCCCATGCGGCCTCCTGCCTGAGCTCCCGCGCCGCCCGTAGCGGAAAGTGCGGATCGCGCAGCAACTCGCGCGCGAGAAAAACGACATCCGCCTGACCGGATCGAATGACCGTATCTGCCTGCTCGGCACTCGTGATCAACCCCACCGTCCCCGTCGCGATCTGCGCCTCGCGGCGCACGCGCTCGGCGAAGCGCGTCTGATAGCCCGGGCCCACCGGAATCTTCGCGCCCGCCACGTTGCCGCCGCTGCTGCAGTCGATCAGATCGACGCCGTCGTTCCGTAGCTCGCGCGCGAGCGCGACCGAATCCTCGGGCATCCAACCGCCCTCGGTCCAATCCGTGGACGAGATGCGAACGAGCAGCGGCAGATCGTCGGGCCACACCGACCGAATCGCGGCCACGACCTCGCGCACGAGTCGCGTGCGATTCTCGAACGAGCCGCCGTATCGATCGGTGCGTGTATTCGAGAGCGGCGATAGAAACTCGTGCAGCAGGTACCCGTGGGCCGCATGAATCTCGAGCGCCTGCATGCCGACGTCGAGCGCGCGCGTCGCGGCCGCGGCGAACGCGCCGATCACGTGCGCGATGCCGGCCTCGTCGAGCGCGAGCGGCGTCTGCCAGCCGGCGTCGAAGGGAATCGCGCTGGGCGCGTGGATCGGCGACCAGCCGCCGCCGCTCACGCCGAGCGGTCCGCCACCGTCCCACGGCCGCACGACGCTCGCCTTGCGGCCGGCGTGCGCGAGCTGCGACCCGAAGACCGCGCCATGTTCTCGCACGAACCGGCCGATCCGCGCGAGCATCTCCATGTGCTCGTCCTTCCACAGGCCGAGGTCCTGTGGGCTGATGCGCCCGTCGGGAGTGACCGCGGTCGCCTCGGTCAGCACCAGCGCGGCGCCGCCGACGGCGAATTGTCCGAGGTGCACGAGGTGCCAGTCGTTCGCGAAGCCGTCGTCGCTCGAGTACTGGCACATCGGCGACACGGCGATGCGGTTGCGCAGCGTGATGCCGCGCAAGGAGAGAGGCTCGAAAAGATGCATCCTGTAAGGTATGGGAGCGGGGAACGGCGAGCGGCGTTCGCCTCTCTCGCTCCGCGAAGGTAGGTTAGCGCATGCGGAAAATGCCTCACTCGGTCGTGATGATGCTCCTCATCATCGCCGCTGCGGTCGCGCTCACGTGGGTCGTGCCGTCGGGAACGTACCAGCGAACGACGGCCGGGCTGGTGACGCCGGGCACCTTCCACACGGTGCCCGAAGGACTATCGCGTTCTGTCGCCGACCGCGCCGCGAGCGACCGGCGTTGCGTCGCCGGCGAGTCCCGTCGCCATCGTGAGCTCCATTCCCGTCGGCATGGTCCGCTCCGCCGCGCTCATCTTCATGATTCTCTTCATCGGCGGGATGTTCGGCGTGCTTCAACAGACGGGCGCGCTCGAATCCGGCATCGAGCGGCTGCTGTCGGTCACCGGCGGCAACGTGCGCATCGTCGTGCCCGTGATCATGCTCCTCATCGCGGCGGGCGGAACGTTCCTCGGTCTGATCTCCGAGTATCTCGTCATCATTCCGATGGCGTTGATTCTCGCCGAGCGGCTCGGTTACGACGCGCTGTTCGGGACGGCGCTGGTGACGATCGCGGCCAAGATCGGCTACCTCACGTCGATCACGAATCCACTCGCGCTCGCGATCGCCCAGCCGATCGTCGGCGTTCCGGTGTTCAGCGGCGCCGCATTTCGCGCCGCGACGTTCGTCGTGTTTCTGCCTCTCGGAATCTGGTATCTGCTCGCGCGCAGCCGACCGGTGCCGCGCGTGCACGACGCGATCACGCTCCCGGGAGAGCGACACGCACTGTCGCCGACGATCGACACCGGCGCGCCGAGCGCGACGCTCTCGACGCGGCAACTGCTCGTGTTGCTCGTGCTTCTCGGTGCGATTGCCGGCATGGTGTACGGCGTTCAGTCGTTCAAGTGGGGAAGTCCCGAGCTTGCCTCGATGTACATCGCGATGTCCATCGTCATCGCGGCGGTCGGCGGCGTGAGCTCGCGCGAAGCCTCGCAGGCGTTCGTGCGCGGGATGCAGGGAATGGTGCTCGCGGCGCTGCTCGTCGGATTGGCGGCGGCGGTCGAAGTCGTTCTTCGCGACGCGATGATTCTCGACACGATCGTCGCGTTTCTCACGCGGTCCGTCGAAGGCAAGCCGCCCGTGATCGTCGCGAATCTGATGATGGGCATGCAGATGGTGATCGACGTCTTCATTCCGAGCACGTCGGGGAAAGCGGCGATCACGATGCCGATTCTGGGACCGATCGGGCATCTGTCCGGCGTGTCGGGACAGGTGACCGTGCAGTCATTTCTCTTCGGCAATGGGCTCATGAACACGCTGACGCCCACGTCCGGAATGCTGCTCGCCTACCTCGCGACCGGCAAAGTGTCGTACGGCGCGTGGATCAAGTTCATCGCGCCGCTCGCGATCGCGCTGTTCGTCCTCTGCGCCGTCGCGCTCTCGATCGCGGTGATGATCCAGCTGTGACGCCGCCGTACGAGGTCGTTCGGCCGGCCACGCTGACGCCGGTGTTATACGATTCGCCGCACAGCGGACGATACTATCCGGCTGACTTCGCGCTCGGCGCTTCGCTCGGCGAGATTCGACGCGGCGAGGACGCGTACGTCGACCAGCTCCTCGCCGGGGCGCCGGCCGCGGGTGCGACACTGCTCGTCGCGACGCATCCTCGCTGCTACATCGACGTCAATCGCGACGAGCGCGACATCGACGCCGCGCTGCTCGCGGAGCCGTGGCCGGAGCCGCTCGCGCCGAGTGAGAAGACGAGGCGTGGACTCGGGCTCATCCGCCGGTTCGTGGTGCCCGGCGTCGAGGCGCAGGGTCGACTTCTCACCGTTCGCGAGCTGCGCGCGCGAATCGAGGCCGTCTATCGGCCATATCATGCCGCGCTCGACTCGCTCGTCGCGCAGCTGTGCGCCGCGTTCGGCACCGTCTGGCACGTGAACTGGCATTCGATGAAGTCTGTCGGGAACGACATGACTCCCGATGGGGCCGGGGCCGCGCGTGCCGACTTCGTCGTGTCGGACCGCCGCGGCGCGAGCGCGTCGCCCACGCTCACGGCGCTCATCGTCGACACGCTTCGGGCGTTCGGGTACTCGGTGTCGGTGAACGATCCGTACACGGGCGGCACGATCGTGCAGCGCGTCGGTCGTCCCGCAGACGGCGTGCACAGCGTGCAGATCGAGATCAATCGCCGGCTCTATCTCGATGAGAGCGCGGTGGAAACGACGGCAGGATTCGACGCGCTGGCGAAGAGCCTCGATGCGCTGACAAGCTGTCTGCTCGCCGAAGCGCCGGGATTGTAGCTGCGACGATCGGAGCGAGAACGGAGCACGTGGTGCGGAGATCGTTAGGAGAGAGGCGGAAGGGCTGCGGGGCAACGACGAACTGCCCTCCGCTCCGTCTCGCTTCATCGCCTCACGATCTCCGCATTCCGATCGCTCCCCCTCCGACTAGTGCTTGGATTTCGGGTATTTCGCCGCGATTCGGTTGACCGCTTCGCGAAGATTGGCCGCGTACTTGTCGGGATCGGATGAGATCGCGGCCACGGTCGTGCCGCGCCAGAGGAGCTCGTGCGTCTTGGGAGCGAGCACGTCGACGACCACGGTGCCTTTCGGGTATTCGGTCTTGTTCTTCAGCTTCGGAACGTTCCGCCAGTTGTAGTCGTGCGTGTATCCGGAGATGTTGAGCTTGTCCTCCGAGCTGGCGTACACGGCGACGTCGACGTCGCCGTCGGTGTCGAGATGCCGATAGCCGCGCCCGGCGAATGCGTCACGCAGCTGGTCGTGCAGCGCGATCTGGGTGACCGAGCCTTGGCGGCGCGGATCGTTCTCCGGCGGCGGCGGCGGATCGCCCCACCACGGGTAGCGCACGATGGTGTAGGAGCCGTAATTGTACGGGTACCAGTATGGTCCATACGCGGTGCCGACGCCGACCGACGCGTACGTGCCGCCGGCGGTGCCGTAACCCGCGCTGCAGCCGGCGAGTCCGACCGCAATGATCGACCACGCCGCGCCCGCCAACGCCAGCCGTGACGCGAGACGGGTTGGTCCGTTGATGTTCATTTGAGAATCCTCCTGATGAGCCGCGCCGAGAACGCACGGCGCGAGTGCACGATCGCCCTCAAGGGCAAGTCGTGCTCCGGTTCCCATCGGTGTGGTACGCGCGGTCGCCTTAAGATTTCATGAAGTCCACCGCCGAGATCGCAGACGATGACACTGCGCTATGGCGCCGACACGCTGATGCCGAGATCGCGGAGGATCCCGTCGTGCAGGCCGTAGATCACGCCATGGACCGTGAGCGGCTGTCCGCGCGCCCACGCGTCGCGGACGACCGTCGTCTGGCTCACGTTCGTCACCTGCTCGGCGACGTTGAGCTCGCACAGGCGGTCGTGGCGCGCCGTCTCCGTGGACAAGGTATCGAGCTCCGCGCGATGCTTGCCGCGCACGTCCTGGACGTGGCGCAGCCAGTTGTCGACCAGGCCGAACCGATCGTCGCGCAGCGCGGCGAGCACGCCGCCGCAGCCGTAGTGTCCGCAGACGATGACGTGCCGCACCTTGAGCACGTCGACGGCAAACTGCACCGTCGACAGACAGTTGAGGTCCGTGTGCACGACGACGTTCGCGACGTTGCGGTGCACGAAGAGCTCGCCCGGCAAGAGGCCGACGATCTCGTTCGCGGGAACTCGGCTGTCCGAGCAGCCGATCCAGAGATACTGCGGCGCCTGCTGGCGCGTGAGCCGGCGAAAAAACTCCGGATCGCGCCGCGTCATCTCCGTGGCCCAGGCGCGGTTGTTGGCGAAGAGGTCGTTGAGCAAGCGTGGGTGGCGTTCGCGTCAGGGGATGGCCTACGTGACTCCGCAACCTAACACGCGCAGGGAAACGGACCGTCAGTCCTTCCGCTCGGTATCTCCTGCATCACGACGAATCTGCGCGCGATCGCGCGGGCGAGAGCGCTGCGTCTCCGGGAGCTGACCGGCTGGAAGGAGACGTTCGCCCGTCTCGCGATCCGCGGCAAGCCGCAGCTGTTCGTCCGCCACGCTGGGCGACTCGTCGCCGCGTCTCACCGCATCCGGCTCGTGGTCGCGCCGCTCCGTCAGACGCTCGCTGAGCAGCATCACGCCGATCGCGCCGGTCGTGAGAACGGCCATCGTCTTCGCGAGAAAACCGAAGCCGGGATTGGCGACGGCGCCTGGAAGTCCCTGAACGAATGTGGCGTACCCGTACGACTGCACGAGCGCGAGACCGCCAGTGAGCCAACGCGTCATGTGTTTGCGCTGGCGATCTGTCTCCTCGCTCTCGATCTCCCGCGGCAAGATCGCGCGACCAAGCCGCATCATGATGCGTGCGGAGAGATACGGCATCGCGCCGAGTGCGAGCACTGCGCCGTGCGACAGTGCACCGCCGACGAACCAGTCGTACACGCGCATGAGCCACCCGGCCGACCCGGCGCGAAGAAAATCGCGCAGCACCTGAGCGTTGAGTCCGGGCGCGACGATGCGAGCGCCGATCTCGCACACCGCGAGCGTCGCGAGCGCGAGGCCCATCTTCTGCCAGAGCTCCGGGATGCGGCGCCGTGAATCCGCCGCGACTTCCGTCCGAACGCGAATCATTGCTGTTCCGGCTGAGCCAGTCGCCATGCGTCCCGATCGATACCGTAGATGACGACAGTTCGGCCCCGCAAGTTCCATTCGCCCGTTGGCCGCTCGCCCAAACGGTCCGCGACAGCGACGGATCGCGTATTTGCGGGATCGATGAGACTTATGACGCGCGGTCGCTCGAGCGTCTCGAAGGCGTACCGCATCGCCGCCGCCGCATCGGTCGCCGCCAGCGGGCGGAGCACGAGTCGCTTCGTCGTCAACGTCGGGACTCCAGCGGTCATGCGACCGGCCACGCCTCATAGCTCGTGATCTCGTCGATCTCGCTCGCGACGACGACGGCCGCCGCATAGCCGTCGCCTGGCGCAAGGGCCACCATCCGCCAGCGGCGTTCGGCGAGCGGGTCGAGCCGATCGGCCAACAGTGCCGCGGGCTCACTCGGCGCCAGCGACACGTCGAAGTGATGCAAGCCGCGCGTTATCCCGTGACCCGTGGCCTTGAGGTATGCCTCTTTTCGCGTCCACGCATTGAAAAATCCTTCGGTGATCGCGTCCACCTCGGGCGGCAGTGAGCGCAGCGCGGCGCGCTCCGCGGGCGAAAAGAATTGTTCCGCCAGATCGAGATGCTCGATCCGGCGATCAAGTCGTTCGATGTCGATGCCGACAGCGCCCCGGCCAGAAATCGCAATGAGCGCGAGATCGCCCGAATGGGAGAGATTGAACTCGAGCGCAGCGCCTGGCGGACCGGCAATGGCGGGCTTGCCATACTCGCCGTTGAGAAAGTGCAGCGATTGCGGAGCGATGCGCAGATACTCGCCCAGAATGCGACGCAGGCTTGCGTGTGCGACCACGAACGCGTTCGCATCACGCTCAAGAATGAAACGTTCCGCGCGCGCTTGCTCCTCAGCCGACAGCATCGGCAGCAAGTCGCGCGGGTTGCCCGCGCGGAGCGCGACGCGCCATACGTGGACACTATTGGCTCCGAGTGGAACGGATGGCGGGGAGCGCCAATCTGGAGATTGAGACATTCTTGCCGTTGACCTTTTGCCGTGCGACGCGCGTGGCTAGCGCGATTCTGTACCGTCGAGACAGGCGCGCAGATGCGCAGCGAGCTGATCCATGTGGCTGGTGATCAGGCCGACGTGCGGCGCCTGAATCGTGCGCACGCGGAAATCGTCGGTGATGCGGTGCCATCCGCGCTTGATGACGCCGTTGGTCGGCGCGCCCTGGTCGGTGCCCATTTTCGCCGCGAAATCCACGGCGAAGATGATGTCGATCGCACCAGGATAGCGTCGCGGCACGTAGGCGGTGGACATGCGCGATTGAAACTCGAGGATCTCGGTGCTCGGACGGCGCCAAATCTCGTCTTTCTTTGCGGTGGCAAAGGCGGAAGCGCGCGCCGCGCGCGCCGCGCGCACCGCCGCCCGTCTCCACGGGAGCCGCTCGGTGGTATTTCGGCGAATCCATTCCCATCGTTGGGCGCGATTCATCCGCCGCAGCGCGCCGATGCGCCAGAGCCACTCTACTCGGCGGTCGAGCTTCGGACCGCCGTTCGCAACCGGAAGGATCGTATCGATCAGCCAACGGTGCTTCAAGAACGGCGCGTTGCGCAGCGCCGTATCGACGAGCACCAGTCGTTCGACTTGTTCTCCGGCGTCGGTGAGCTGCTGCGCGATCTCAAACGCAATGACTCCGCCGAAACAGTATCCGCCAATTCGATACGGCCCGCGCGGCTGAACCTTTCGGATTTCGGCGATGTGATGCGCCGCCATGGCCTCCACGGCCTGCGGACCGGTCGCGGTGGGACGAAGCGTGGGCAAGACCATGAGCTTCACATTCGCCCCGAGCAGCTGCGCCAGGCGACGAGAGTACCATCCGCCGCCGCGGGCGTCGCCATGCAGGAAGATGAACGGCGTCGCGTCCGGACCGTTCGGCAACACGACCATCGGAGGTTCAGTGTCGCTGTGCACGATGGATTCGACGCGGGCCGCCAGTCGAACGATCGTCGCGTCCTCGAACAACGTGGCGAGCGGCAGACGACGGCCGGTCGTCTGTTCGATCTCGCCGAGCATGCGCACCGCGAGGAGCGAATGACCGCCAAGGTCGAAGAAGTTGTCGCGGATGCCGATGGGCCGCGCGTCGAGCAGGCGCTGCCAGATTGCAACGAGCCGATGTTCCAGCGACGTTCGCGGCGGCGCGTAGGCCCTCGTCGCTTCGGCGGCCGCCGCGTGTGGCGACGGAAGCGCCGCGCGATCGACTTTTCCGTTCGAGCTCAACGGGATCGAGTCGACCGGAACGAGGAACGCGGGTACCATGTGCTCGGGCAGCCGCTCGCGCAGATACACACGCGCGAGCGCGGGCGTGAGCTCGACGCCCGCCATCGGCGAGGACGCGCCACGCGGCGCGACGTAGTAGGCCGCGAGCTGAATGGCATCGGGCGAGCCTGTCGGGATGACCGCCGCATGTCGAACCATCGGGTGCGCCGCGAGAATATTCTCGATCTCGCCGAGCTCGATGCGAAAACCGCGAATCTTCACTTGTGCGTCGCGCCGGCCGAGATATTCGATCTCGCCAGTTGGCCCGAGGCGTCCCAAATCGCCGGAGCGATACATCCGCTCGCCGGAGCGGAACGGATGCGGCACGAAGCGCTGCGCGGTGAGCTCGTCTCGCTTCAAATAGCCACGCGCGACACCGGCGCCGCCGACGCAGAGCTCTCCCGTCACGCCGATCGGGACGGGCTGGAGATGCTCGTCGAGCACATACAGCGTCAGCGTCGGAATCGGCCCACCGATGTTCGACGCGCCGTTCTCGATCTCCGCGGCGCCGATCTCCTTGAAGGTGACGTGGACCGTCGTCTCGGTGATGCCGAACATGTTGATCAGCGTCGTCGACGGATAGCGCGCCTTCCACTCGCGCAGCAGCGCCGGCTGCAGCGCTTCACCGCCGAAGATCACGTAGCGAAGCGCCGACAACGATGGCGTTGGCCGTGACAGCTCTTCGCGCACCAGTCCGTAGAATGCGCTCGGCACCTGGTTCAGGACCGTGACGCCCTCCGCCGCGAGCAACGACAGAAACGCGCGCGGATCCTGCGCCACGAGACGCGGAACCACGACCAGACGGCCGCCGTAGAGCAGCGCGCCGTACATCTCCCACACGGAGAAGTCGAACGAGAACGAGTGGAACACGGTCCACACGTCGCGCTCGCTGAATTGGAACTGGAAGCGATCGTTGAACAGCAACCGAACGACGTTGCGGTGCTCGATCAGCGCGCCTTTCGGGCGGCCCGTGGAGCCCGACGTGTAGATGACATAGCACAAGTTCGCCGGCGCTGCAGACGGCGGCGGCGCGTCGTCGCGTGCGTCGGATGCGTCGGACCACGCCTCGGCTGCCACCATCACGTCGAGCTCGCGACCGGGAATTCGCACGCGAACGTTCTCGCTCAGCCGTTCGACGAGATCGCGTTCGCTCACGACGAGCTTCGCGTTGGAATCCTCGAGGATGAACGCGAGGCGGTCGTCGGGATAGCTCGGATCGAGCGGCAGATACGCGCCTCCCGCTTTCAAAATGCCGAGCAGCGTGGCGACGGTGTCGACGGACTTGTCGAGGCAGACGCCGACGAGCATGTCCGGAACGACGCCGCGATCTCGCAGCCGCCAGGCGAGCCGGTTTGCGCGCCGGTCGAGCTCCGCATACGTGAGCGATGCACCATTGCATTGCACCGCGATCGCGTCGGGCCGCTTCGCCGCCTGTATCTCGAAGAGCGAATGCAGCGTCGCGTCCGTCGGCCAGGCCGCGTCGGTGTCGTTCCAGTCGACGAGCACCTGCTGACGCTCGCGGTCGGTGAGCAGCGGCAGCATCTGGATCGGCGTGTCCGGTGCTTCGATGGCGGCGGCGAGCAGTGTTTCGAGATACCCGAGCATTCGCGTGGCCGTCTCCGGCTCGAACAGGTCACGCCGGTACTCGATGCTGAGGCGAATGCCCTTGTCGTGCTCGCGGAACGCGAACAGGAGATCGAACTTCGCGGCGCCGCGGTTCGCCCCGAAGGCGCTCGCCGTGGTGCCGTCCAACGCGAGCGGAACGGAATCGCCGTCGAGCGCCGAAATCATCACGTTGAACAACGGCGCACGGCCGGCGCGGCCGGCGCCGCTCAGCTCCGTGAGCAAAAGCTCATAGGGGACTTCCTGATGCTCGAACGCCCCGAGGCTTGTGGCTTTGACTCGATCGAGCAGGTTCGCGAAGCTGGGATTGCCCTCGAGCGACGTGCGAAGCACGAGGGTGTTGACGAAGTATCCGACCACGCCGTCGACGTCCGCATGCGGGCGACCGGAGATCGGCGAGCCGACCACGACGTCCGTCTGCTGCGTGTAGCGCGAGAGCAGCACGTCGATCCCGGCCAGCATGGCCATGAAGAGCGTCGTGCCGCGTGCCGCGTTGAGCCGACGCAGGCCATCGCGAAGTGCGACGGAGCCTTCGCGAGATACGCTCCCGCCGTCGGACGACGCCACGCCGCGCGCGTCGGTTGGAAGCTCGAGCGCGCGCGCGCCGGCGAGACGTTCGCGCCAGTATGCGAGCGAGCGATCCAGACGCGGCCCCTGAAGATCGCGCCGCTGCCAGGCGGCGAAGTCGGCGTACTGACGCTCGAGCGTCGGCAGCGCGGCGGCGGGGCCGCCTCGCGCCTCGCGATAGAGCGCGACGAGCTCGCGATAGGTGATGCCGCGAGAAACGACATCGGACGCGACGTGATGCGATTCGAGGAGCAACACGTGATCCTCGGCGCCGAGGCGCACGAGGGTTGCGCGAAGCTGCGGGTCCGCGGCGAGATCGAATGGCCGCTGCGACCGCTCGCGAACAACGCGGCGGGCTTCATCTTCGCGCGCGCTCGCCGGCACCGTCGTGAGGTCCACGACCTCGAGCGTCCGCGGCGTGGCCGGATGAATGATCTGCCGCGGCTCGCCGTCGATCAGATCGAACGTCGTGCGGAGGATCTCGTGCCGCGCCACCATGGCGTTCAGCGCCCGCTCGAGCGCGATCACGTCGATCGGACCGGTGAAGCGCGTCGCGCGCGGCACATTGTACGCGTGGCCGGGACTGGCGCGCTCGATCCGCCAGAGCAGCTCCTGCGCGAACGACATCGGGATCGGTGCGCCCGGCTCGCGCGGCGGAATCCCGCCGTTTCGGTGGACGACGATCTGCTGCGCCAGCTCGGGCGGAAGTCCCGCCGCTTGCAGAAAGAGCGCCCGCTTGGCGGGCGACATCTTCGAGAGGCGTTCCGCGAGCGCAGGATCCAGGGCGCCGGACGCTTCGATCGTCGTCATGACGCCGAGTCGCGGGATGTCGTACCGAGGAGCCGTTCGGCTTCCTCGTCGCTCATCGATTCGAGTGCGGCGAGCCGGACTTCGGCATCCACACGCTGCCCGAGCTGCTCGACGGTCGGCGCATCGAAGAGAGTCCGCAGTGGGAGCCGCACGCCGAACGACTTGCTGATCTTGCCGAGCACGCGAATCGCGAGCAGCGAGTGCCCACCCAAATCGAGGAAGTTGTCGGTACGCCCGACGCGTTCCTTCTTGAGCACTTCCATCCAGATCGAGGCGAGTTGTGTTTCCGTGGGCGTTGCCGGCGCGACGTATCGATCGACCGTGTTCTGCGCGCCGTCAGCGGCGGGAAGGCGTGCCGTGTCGACCTTGCCGTTCGGCGTGAGCGGAATCGCGTCGATCAAGAGCACCGCGCTCGGCACCATGTAGTCTGGGAGCTGGGCCGCGATCCATTCGCTGAGCTTCTCGCTCGTTGGACGATCGGAGTGGCTCACGGCGTAGCCTGCTCCTTTCGCGACGGCGTACGCGACGAGGCGAGCATCTCCATCCACGTCAGTGCGCACGACGACCCCCTGCGCCACGCCCGGATGCCGACGCAATACGTGCTCGATCTCGCCGAGCTCGATGCGGAAGCCCCGAATCTTCACCTGATCGTCAGCGCGTCCGAGGAACTCAATGGCGCCTGTCGCGAGACGGCGCACGCGATCGCCGGTGCGATACACGCGCGTGCCCGCGAAGCCGACGAAACGTTCGCCGGTGAGATCGTTGCGATTGAGATAACCATTGGTGACGCCCGCGCCGCCGATCCAGAGCTCGCCGGGAATACCGACAGGCTGTTCCTGGCCGCCCGCGCTGACGATGAATGCCGACGTGTTGGCGAGCGGTGCACCAATCGGTATGGTCACCGCGCCTTCGCGTTCCGCGGCCGCGATCGAATCCGTCGTCACTTCATGCGTCAACACGCCGACTGTGGTCTCGGTGGGACCGTAGTGATTGAGCACGCGGCACGCCCCGGCGGCGAACACCCCCCGAGCGACGTCGAGCCGAAGCGCTTCGCCACCGAGCACGAGCCAGCGCTTGGGCAGCAGTTGAGCGAGCGCCGCACCGGTTTTGCCGGCCGTGAGCGCCGCAATGTGATTCGGCGTGATCTTCAACACATCGAACTGATGCACGCCGACGTACTCGGCGAATCGCGCGGGATCCGTCGTCACATCGTTGGACAGCGTATGCAGCGTGCCACCGCTGAGCAGCGACGGGAGCAGGCTGGTGTTGCCCAGGTCAGCCGCGAGCGTGCTCGCCATGCCGAATCGCCAGCCATCGAGGGCGGCGAAGCCGTCGCCCTCGATGGCTGTGCCGGCGTCGGAGAGCACACGCGAAACGGCGCGCGCGTAGTGCACCGCGTTCGCGTGCGTGACGGCCACGCCCTTCGGCACGCCCGTCGAACCGCTCGTGAACAGCACATACGCGAGGTCGGCCGGTGTGGCGACCGGAGCGGGACTCGTGTTCGGCGATTGCCCGAGCAGGTCGGCATGGCGATCGAGCGCGACGGTCACGACCGACGACGGGAGCTTCGTCGCGCCGGTCGCGTTCGTGACGACGATGCGCGCGCCGCTCTCGCCGAGTTGCTGCGCGAGACGGGCGGCCGGCGCGTCGACCGCGAGCGGCATGTAGGCAGCGCCGGACTTGAGAATTCCCATAAGCCCGACGAGCGCGTCCGTCTCACGATCGAGCAGCAGACCCACCGGAACGTTCGCAGCGGCGCCCAGCGATCGAAGATGATGCGCGAGCTGATTGGCTCGTGTGTCGAGCTCCACGTAGTTGAGCGCCAGCGTGCCGGCAACACTTCCGGCGGCGGTTGCACTCGCCCGCGGTCCCACAACAGCGAGACGGTCCGGAACCCGCGCCGCTTGCGCCTCGAACAACTGCACGAGCGTCGCCTGAGCGCCTTCATCGACGGCCGTTGCATTGAACCCGGCGAGCGCGCTGCGCTCGCCGGCGGTCAGAAGCGACAGGCGCGACACCGGAACGCTCGGATCGGCGACTGCATTCGTGAGCAGCTCTCGCAGGTGGCCCAGGAAGCGGTCGCCAAACGCGGCGCTGAATAGGTCGGTGCGATATCGGAAGATCAGACCGACGCCGGTGGGCCGCGGCGAGAAGAGCAGCGTCAGATCGAACTTGGTCGTCGTTGCGTCGAATGCGAACGGTTCCATCGACACGTCGCCCAGGATTGGCGAGGATTCCTCCGCGCCCATGAGCTGCGTGAAGACGACCTGGAAGATTGGCGATCGCGACGCGTCGCGATGACCTTCGAGCTCGAGGACGAGCCGCTCGAACGGAACGTCCTGGTGATCGTACGCGCCGAGCGTAGACTCGCGCACCCGGCCGAGGAGAGTGGCGAACGATGGATCGTCGGCAAAGTGTCCGCGCTGCACCACGGTGTTGGCGAAGTAGCCGATCAGCGGCTCGGTCTCCGGCCGTGGGCGGCCGAGCACCGGCGAGCCTACGAGGACGTCGTCCTGGGCGGAATAGCGGGCCAGCACCGTCATGTAGCCAGCGAGGAGCACCATGTAGAGCGTGGCGCCGTGCGAGCGAGCCAGCGCCGTCAGTGCGTCGACGAGCGCCGGCTCGAGCTGCAGTTGCGCGGTCGTCCCGTCAAACCCCGGCCGCTCGGTGCGCCCACGGTCATGCGGGAGCTCGAGCGTCAGCGATGCGCCCGCGAGCGCCGATCGCCAGTACGCGAGCAGCCCCTCGAGGCGCTGGCCGGCGAGCTGCTCTCGCTGCCAGATCGAGAAATCCGCGTATTGAATCGGCAGGTCGGGCAACGACGGCGCCGCGCCGGAGCTGAAGGCGCGGTACGCAACATCGAGCTCGCGGAACAGGATGTTGCGCGACCAGCCGTCGAACGCGATGTGGTGCGACTCGAGCAGCAGCACATGATCCGCCGGCGCAAGCCGCACGAGCGTCGCGCGCAACACGCTGTCGCGCGACAGATCGAACGGTCGCTCCATCCGTTGCCGCGCAATCCGCTCGGCCGCGGCTTCGCGGTCGGCTGCCGGGTGCTGAGACACGTCGACGATTTCGATTGGGACCGCGCGAGGAGCGTGTATCGTTTGGGTGACGTGATCGGCCTCGGACTGATACGTCGTGCGCAAAATCTCATGGCGCGCCACGAGCGTGTCGAGCGAACGGTTCAGCGCGTCGACGTCGAGCGCGCCTCGCAGGCGGCGCAGGCGAGGAACGTTATAGGCGGTACTCTCCGGAGACGTTCGGTGAATGAGCCACAAGAGCTCCTGCGCGAACGAAGCCGGAAACGTATGCGCTGACTCCATCAACTCTCTCTCTCCATAGGCCGTGCAGGATCGGATTGAACTCGACTCCGTCCGACGGTGCCAGCACATCGCGCGGGTTCGATTCCATCGCGGGCCGGCACATGACGAGGTTCGACAGCCTGCCCGCCGGTCATTTACCGCTCGCTCGGTGCGAGAAACGTCGCGAAGTAGTCCAACACCTGCCTCGGCATCGCATTGTGCGGCATCTGGGGCACGATGGTATCGCTGAGATTCGCGAAGCCGTTCTCCTTCGCGACCGCCATCGCATTGTCGCGTTGCTTGATGAGCGTCGCGAACGGGTCATCGGCGCCGTTGAACCAGCGAACCGGTAGGGACACTCGCGACGAGTCGCGCGAGATGGCGACCGGCGCGAACACGTCGTCTTTCGACTCAGTCCCCTGCGTGATGCAGCGGCCGCCGTAGTTCGCGGCGGCGAACGCGGCGCCCCGAAGCGCTTCCGGATGGAGGAACGTCATCGCTTCGGCGATCGATCCGCCGCCAGAGAAACCCGTGATGAAGAATCGCGACCCGCCGGCGTAATTCTTTTGGATGTCGGCCGCGACGGCGCGCAGTCCGTCCAAGTCGAACGCGCAGCGCCCTTCGCGCGCCGCAAGGTCGAGCGCTTGCGAGTCGTAATCGTAAAAGCGGCTCGCGCGCAGGTTACCGCCGGAATTCGTCAGAATGATCGGGCTGACGACGATGAACGGATATCCGCCCTCGTCGCGCGCGGCAGCGAATACCTCCAGATGCGAGATCCAGTTGTGGGACGATCCCGCAGACGCGATGACCACCGGCCACTCCCGGCTCTTCGACCAGCCTCGCGGAAGCGAAACGTAGTACTGCATGGGGTGCGTGGAGGCAGTATGTCTGGTGCTCAGCCGCTGAAACGGATACCCGTGGCGCCTGGAAAGCGCCGCAACGGCGAGTCCGATCAGAGCGATCACGGCGAGAGTCGATATCCTGCGCATCGGTATGCGTTCGAGTGAGCGGCGTGCAACAGCGAACCGCCGCCGAGGCGTACAACTTAGCATACGCAATAACGCTGGCGTTCCTGCCCCCCGGGGCACGCCTGGCTGGTCTTCGCCCGCTCAAGTTGGGAGCAATCGATAGATGGCGCCAGTGCCGCGTTTGGCACGATTCGGACATGGCACAACTTGTTGCAGGATACCGACTTCGGCCGTGGCTGGAGGCGATCAGAACGCGCAGGCGGACTAACCCGAGAACGTGTTGTGGCGGTCCAACACCCTGATGTAGCACTGCCGAGGCGGTAAATCGTACCGTTGCCAGTCGTATTCGACGGCGTTCCATGGTGTTACCCTGTCAAGAATCCGTGCTGTCGAGCCGCGCTCGCGACCTATATCTTGGTGGCGGCGTGAGCACGTTTCCGGGGGGCGACGAGGCATGAATCAGGCGGAGAACGCCAGTGTTTGGATCGTGATCCCGGCGTACAACGAGGGGCTCGCACTTCGAACAGTGCTGGCCAACCTCGAACCGTATGGGTATTCCGTCGTGGTCGTCGATGACGGGTCCGCGGTTCCGGCGGCGTCGAAGATCATGTCGCGCGTGCCCCACGTGCTGCGTCACTGCGTGAATCTCGGCCAGGGGGCGGCACTCCAGACCGGGATCACCTACGCGCTGCGCCGCGGAGCCAAGTACCTCGTCACGTTCGACGCGGACGACCAGCATGTCGCCGCCGAGATTCCGTCCCTGCTTGGCCCGCTGGAGCGCGATGAAGCAGACGTCGCGCTCGGAACGAGGTTCGCGATGGGTGGATCGGCGGTGAACATCTCCCGACGCCGCCTCGTGACGCTGAAGGTCGCGACGCTCATGTCGCGCCGGTCGACCGGATTGAACATCTCGGATACTCACAACGGGTTCCGAGCGTTCACGGCCAAGGCAGCTCGGAAGATCCGGATCACGCAAGATCGAATGTCGCACGCCTCCGAGATCCTGGAACAGATCGCGCGCCTCGGACTACGCTACGTCGAAGTGCCGGTGACGATCCGTTACACCGAGTACTCGATCGCGAAAGGTCAGAAACTGTCCAACGCGTTCAACGTGATGTGGGAGTCGATCGCCGCGAGGTTCTTCTGATGCATCTGATTCAACCGATTCTGGTCACGGCGCTGTTGGTCGCGCTGGTACTCTACCTCCGATTCCTGCGCACGGGGCTGCGCGATCGAATCCTCGTGATCCTGTTCTTCGCCGTGGCGATGATCGCCGTGCTGATCCCGGATTTCACGCAGGACCTGGCGACGCTCGTGGGTGTTGGCCGCGGAACGGATCTGACGTTCTATGCGTTCGCCGTTGCGGCGGTCTTTTTTGTCGCCCTCGTCTACTCGAAATTCGCGACGCATGACCGCGTGCTGACCGAGCTGGTGCGGCGGCTGGCGATCGCCGAAGGCGAAGGCCTGGCATTGGCGGAGCGACGGGCTGCAGAACTGCCGCAGCAGCCGGCGGAAACCACCGGCGCCTAGGTCGATCAGCTACGGCGCTCGAGCGCTCCCGGACTCGGAGAAGCATCGCCGAGTAGTTGGTTCCCCCTAGGCGAACCCACCCGGAGGGAAGGTCGTTTCGCCGCGGGTACGAGTACGATACGACCGCCTTCGCTCCGGCATCGGCGAAAGCGTGGAGCAGCGCCGCTTGCGTCTCGGGCGGAGCGCTCCAGAATCGGGCGGCTTGAGACGGCCGAACTTCCGCGATGATGCTCACTCGTGCCAGACGCGCCCAGCCGTCCGCCACGCGAGGATTGATGCGCGCCACGTGATCGCCGGGTGCAATCCCGAGCAGTCGTAGTGCCGCCGCGGCGTCCGCGTCTCCGATGTTGATCTTACTGACGTTCTCATCGTTGTAGTCGCGACGCATTTGGCGTCCCGTGTAGAACGCGAGGTTCACCACGACGGCGGCGACCACCACGGAGGCCACGCGTTGCGAGGTGCCGGCCGGAAGTCGAATGCCGCAGAACAGCGCGAGCGCGACGAGCGCGAAGAACGCGCCGACGTACCGCTCTTCGACGTGCACCGTGGCATACGCGCCGAGCGCCATGATGGCGACAACGGAAAGCGGCCAGAATGCACGCGCGGCATTCCCGGTCCCGGCAAGCCCCGCCAGGAAGAACAGCGCGACGAGTGCAACGATCGCGAGACCAAGCTGCCTCAGGATTCGCAGATAGATCATCGCGCTGTTGAAGATCACGCGCGCCTGACGGCGCAGCGGCGCCGCCGACCTGGCGCCCGTCGTCCAGTACGTCGGATCGAACCAGAATTGCTGCGTGACCGCCATGTGGTGGTCGAACGAATACGCAGCCGGGTCCGCGAAGATGCTCGTCGGCGTGTGATCGGGCTTGCCGTTCGCCGGCGCGCCGCGCCCTGTGTAGAGATCGAACCGATCGATCCACATCAGGCGCGTCGTCGGGCCGGCCTCGCCGACGGTGAGGTGCTTCATGCGTCGAGAGAGAGGCACGATGAGCGGCGAGCCGAGCACGAGCACGATCACGCCAGCGACGGCTGCCTTGGCGATTCGGTCCGCAATGGGACCGCGCCGAATGAGCGAAGCGCCAAGCATGATCACGCCCAGCGGGAACATGATCGTCTTGGCGAGATATCCGAGGCCGAGCGTCGCGCCCAGCGCGATGTACATTCGCCATCCGTCGTGACCGTTCACGATGGAGACGAGACTCGCGAGGCTCAGGTAGAGAAAGCCCGACATCAACATGTCGGGCGTGGGCTTCATCAAGGTCAACAGCCCGAGCGATCCGCAGAGAAAGAGCGAATAGCCGATCGTGTACAGCGCCCAGCGTGGCAGCGGCAACGCGGTCGTCGCCCGCTTGCGACCGCCGGCGCATGACGGCGTCGATCGCGCGCATGAGAACTTCGAAGCACGCAAACGCGAAGACGAATGACAGAAAGTTCATCGCGTGCGCGACGCCGAACTCGCTCGCCGGCGCCGGCTTCACGAGAGCGGAGAGCACGCCGATGAGGGTGGGATAGAGCGGGCTCCACGACGCGTTGACGAGACGTCCCCAGTCGCCGGTCCGCACGCCGTCGCTCATGTCGAGATAGCTGACCGTGTCCGCATTGATCCAGTTTCGATAGACGACTGCCTGCCACAGGGCGATGGTCAGCCCGAGCAACCAAATGCCCAGTCGCAACCATGCGATGCGGCGTGCGTCGACGGACACAGTGGAGCGGTGGGTCATGTGGGCGGCGGAGGGGTCGGGAACGGTCGAGCGATCAAACTACGTTCGGAATTCGTTCCGTGCACGCGGAAAAAAGATCCAGATCGTCGGCCGCGGGGATTCCACCTGTCCCCCCACGCGTCCATTTCTTACTTTCATACCCGTGTGCCCCTCCCTCCGTAGCTCCATGAGACAGCCGGGCAGCGCCGATGTCTGGGTGGTGATTCCCGCGTACAACGAGGGTGCTGCGCTACGCACCGTGATCGCGAATCTGGAGCCGTTCGGCTACTCGGTCGTCATGGTCGACGACGGCTCCCGGCTTGCCGCGGCCTTGTTGATCACGTCCCCGGGTGTGCCTGCTCCGGCATTGTCTCAATCTCGGGCAGGGCGCCGCGCTTCAGACGGGGTTGGACTTCGTGCTGCTCAAGGGTGCGAAGTACCTCGTGACGTTCAAGGCCGCCGGCCAGCACGTGGCTGCCGAGATTGCGTTCGCTCCTCGCGCCGCTCGAGCGCGGCGAAGCCGAGATCGCGCTCGGCACGCGGTTCGCCATGGGCGGGTCCGCGGTGAACAATCTCGCGGCGCCGTCGGAGCTGGTCCACCGTCTGGCGATTGCCGAGCCGGAGAGCAATGCGTCGCGAGAGGAGCGTCAGTCGTGACGAGTGCGTTCACCCAACCCAGACAGGCCGCGTGACGCCCTTCGTACATGCGCTGACCATCGACGTCGAGGAGTGGTACCACCCTGAGCTGGTGCGGACGCGGGTGCCGCAGTCGTGCCGGGAGCCGCGGCTGCGCGGCGCGCTCAGCCCCATCCTCGAGCTTCTTCGCGCGCACGACACCAAGGCGACGTTCTTCATGCTCGGGGAAATCGCTCAGCGAGATCCCGGGCTCGTTGCCGAGTTGCATCGCGAGGGCCACGAGATCGCCAGCCACGGCATGACCCACTTGCCGCTCTGGAAGCTCGACCCCGCGGCACTAGCGCGCGAGCTGCGCGACTTTCGAGAGCTCGTCGCGGCAATCGACTCGTCGATCCGCGTTCGCGGCTATCGTGCGCCGACGTTTTCGGTGGATGAGCGAACGTCGTGGGCGCTGCAAGTGCTGGCCGATGAAGGCTTCGACTACGACAGCTCGATCTTCCCGTTCAAAAACCACGTATACGGTGTCGCCGGCGCGCCGCTCGCGCCGTATCGGCCCGATCCGGCGAACCTGACCCGCCACTCCGACGCGGGTCCCATTCTCGAATTCCCGCTGTCCGTCGCACAGTTCGCCGGCCGACGGCTGCCCGTCTCGGGCGGGTTTTATCTGCGGGCGCTTCCATATGTCGTACTACGTCACTCCCTGGCGAGCATTGCTCGCAAACGCTCGTTCGTAGTGTATTGTCATCCCTGGGAGTTCGACGCGGAGACGCCACGGCAGGATCTCTCCGCTGTGGACCGCTGGATCACGTACACCGGAGTCCGCGGCGGACTCACGAAACTGGCATTGCTCCTGGGCGAGTTCCGCTTCACCCGAGCCGATGAGGTGCTGTTTCCGCATGGATGACATCCGTTAGTATTTCACACGCATGGCCCCCGCGTTCGACTCGTACTATCACGAGCCGGAGCACGGGCTCTTCGCCCGGGTAATGCATGAGGTATTTCGCAAGCCGGGTCTCGTTCGCCGGTTCGAGACGACTATGGATCTCTTGAAGCCCGCGCGCGGAAAACGGATCCTCGACGTCGGTTGCGGCTCCGGGCCCTTCGCGGTGTACCTGTGGCGCGAAGGCGCGCAGATGACTGGGATCGACCTCGCCCCCGCGATGATCGAGGCGGCGCATCAAAACGCGGCTGAGGCCGGCTGGACGGATCCCGACTTCCGCGTGGGCGATGCGATGCAGTTCAAGACCGACACACCATACGACGCCACGATCGCGATCGGGGTGTTCGACTATCTTGGCCGCGCGATTCGCGATCAGTTCCTCACGCACCTGTGCAAACTGACGTCAGGCCCGGTGATCGCCACGTTCCCCAAGCTGTTCACGCCCCAGTCTCCGATTCGCCGGCTCTATTTTGTCGGCAAGGAGACGGCGGTGTACTTCTACACCCCGGCGGAAGTCCGGCGTCTGCGGCGGCGGCGGGGCGGACAGCGAGGTTCCTGAACTGCGGCCCGATCTGGACCATCTCCTTCGAGACGCGCCGCAGCGGATAGCGCCCACGCTCGGCGTTCAGCGTATTCGATCGGGAGTGACAGGCGTCTGGCGAAACTCCGGTGAGCGCTATCGGCCGCATCATCGGCACCGCGCTGCGACGGAATGGCGCGGTCACCCAGATGAGCAGCGGCCAGACGAGGTAGAACTGGTCCTCGATGCCGAGCGACCACAGGTGGAGGAGCGGCTTCGTCTCGGACGCGGTATCGAAGTAGTCCGACTCGCTCCAGAACACGAAGTTCGACCCGAAGCCCATGGCGCCAAAGACCTGCTTGCCGAGCTCCTTCAGCTCGTCGCCGTTTCCCGCGACATCTACGACGACGGTGTTCCCGAGCTGTTGTTGGGTTCGGGCGACACGACGCGATACGCGTCGCGCGAACGCGGCGCGATCGGCGCCGCAGCGGCGGTGGCCGCGCCGCTGTCGCGTTCCCTGTCGACGAGCACCGCGAGCTCCGCCACCGTCGGCGAGTCGAACAGCGCGCGCAGCGACAAGCGAACTCCGAGCGCTTTGCTGATCTTGCCGAGCACGCGGATCGCGAGCAGCGAATGCCCGCCCAGCTCCAGGAAGCTCTCGGACATGCCGATGCGCTCCTTCTTCAACACGTCTTGCCAGATGTCGACGAGCGTGCGTTCGGTCTCCGTGCGTGGCGCGACGTACGTGTCGACGGGCGCGGACGACGCGTCGGGCGAGGGCAGCGCGCCCTTGTCGACTTTTCCATTCGACGTGAGCGGAATCGCGTCCAGCAGCACCACCGCGCTCGGCACCATGTATTCCGGCAGCGACGCCGCGAGCCACTCGGTCAGCCGCTCACTGGTCGGCCGATCGCTGTGGCTCACGGCGTAGCCGGCCTGTTTCGCGACGGCGTACGCAACGAGCGCGGGCTCGCGATCGGAATCGGTTCGGAGCACCGCCACGCCCTGCGCCACACCCGGGTGCGCGCGAAGCGTCTGCTCGATCTCGCCGAGCTCGACGCGGAACCCGCGGACCTTCACCTGATCGTCCGACCGCCCGAGGAATTCGATCGCGCCGTCGGGTAGCCGGCGCGCGCGATCGCCGGTCCGATAGACTCGCTCGCCGCGGAAGCTCACGAAACGCTCGGCGGTGAGGTCATCGCGTTTGAAGTAGCCGCGCGCTACGCCGGCGCCGCCGATGATGAGCTCCCCCGGAATGCCGACCGGCTGTTCGCTGAGCGCCGCATCCACGACGTATGCGTGCGTGTTGGCGATCGGCCGGCCGACTGGAACCGACTGCGCGTCCATGGCGTCGGCGGCCGCGAGCGAATCAGGCGTCACCTCGAGCGTGCAGACGCCGACGGTCGTCTCGGTGGGGCCATAGTGATTGAGAAGCCGGCACGCGCCGGCGCCGAGGACCTGGCGCGCGAACGCCGGCCGCAGCGCCTCGCCGCCGGTCACGAGCCAGCGCTTCGGAAGCAGAGCGGTGAGCTCGGCGCCGCTCTTTCCCGCCGCGAGCGCCGCGAAGTGACCCGGCGTGATCTTGAGAATGTCGAGCTGGTGCACGCTGACGTACTCGGAGAAGCGCGCGGGCTCCATCGTGACGTCCTTGCCGAGCGCGTGCAGCGTCGCGCCGGCGAGGAGCGCGGGGAAGAGACTCGTGTTGCCGAGGTCCGCGGCCAGCGTGCTCGCCATGCCGAAACGCAGGCCATCGAGCGCGGCGAGGCCGTCGCCGGGCTGCTCGGCCGGAATGTCGGCGAGCACGCGGCTGACGGCGCGCACGTAGTGCACGACGTTCGCGTGAGTGACGGCGACGCCCTTCGGCGCGCCGGTCGAGCCGGACGTGTACAGCACGTAGGCGAGATCGTCCGGCGTTGCGAGCGGCTCAGGCGCGGTGGTTGGAAGCGCGCCGAGAGTCGCCGCGTCGTCGTTGCGGTCGAGCGCGATCACGCCCACGGTCGGCGGAACGCGGTCCGCGAGCACCGCCGACGTCACGACCACCTTGGCGCCGCATTCCGCGAGCTGCATCGCGAGGCGCGCGGCAGGCGCGTCGACGGAGAGCGGCACGTACGCGCCGCCGGACTTGAGAATTCCCCAAAGTCCGACGAATGCGTCGGCCGAGCGATCGAGCAGTAATCCCACCGGCGCGCTTCGGCCAATGCCGAGCGACCGGAGATGGCGGGCCAGTTGATTGGCGCGGGCGTCGAGCTCCGCGTACGTGAGCACCAGTGTCCCGGCCACGCTGCCCGCCGCCGTCGCCGCGGCGCGCGCCGTCACGACGGCGGAACGGCCGCCCACGCGGCTGACCTGTCGCTCGAAGAGCGAGACGAGCGTGGCTGCTTCGCCTTCGTCGACCGGCGTGGCGTTCCATGCGGCGAGCTCGGCGCGCTCGGCGGGCGTGAGCACCGGGATCGCCGAAACGCGAACCGACGGATTCGCCACCGCCGCCGCGAGCACCGACTGCACGTGCCCGAGGAAGCGCCGCATCGACGCCGCCTCGAACAGATCCGACCGATACTGCGCCGTGAGTCCGATCTCGCCGCCGCGTTCAGCGACGAGGAGCGTGATGTCGAACTTCGTCGCGCCCATGTCGGCGCCGAACGATTCGACGCTGAGTCCCTCGAGCGCGAACGGCGCGGCGCCCGTGTTCTGCATCGTGAGCACGACGTCGAACAACGGCGCGTCGCTCAGGCGAGCGTCGCCCTGCCGCAGCTCGAGCACGAGCTTTTCGAGCGGAACGTCCTGGTGATCGTACGCGGCGAGGGCGCTCGCGCGGACGCGGCCGAGCAGTTCGGCGAAGGTCGGGTCGCCGGTGAAATCGGCGCGCTGCACGAGCGTGTTGTTGACGTAGCCGACGAATCCCTCGGTCTCGGGCAGCGTGCGTCCCGCGCGCGCCGGAGCCGATGAGGACGTTGTCGCGGCCCGTGTAGCGATGCAGCACCGTCGCGTAGGCGGCGAGCAGCACCATGTACAGCGTGGCCTCGTGCGTCTGGCCGAGGCGCTTGACGCCTGTCGCCGCCGCGGAATCGAGCACGACGGTCTCGCGCGCGCCGGCGAACGTCGGCGTCAGGCCGCGCCGGCGATCGGTTGGGAGATCGAGCGGCTCGGTGGCATCGCCGAGCTGCGCACGCCAGAACGCGAGCAGCTCGTCGAGACGCGGGCCGCTCAATCGATCGCGCTGCCAGAGCGCGTAGTCACCGTACTGGATGGGCAGCGGCGGAAGCGCCGGATCGCTGCCCGCTTTCGCGGCGGCATAGGCCGCCCCGAGCTCGCGAAGCATGATGCCGAGCGACCAGCCGTCGGCGACGATGTGGTGCGACTCCAGCATGAACGCGTGGTCATCGGGCGCGATGCGAACCAGCGTCGCGCGGAACATGTGCTCGTGCGCGAGGTCGAACGGCGTTCGCGCACGTTCGCGCACGACCGCTTCGGCCGCCTGCACCGGGTTCGGCTGCGCGCTGACGTCGGTCAGACGAACGGTGATCGGAGCCGGAGCATCGACGAGCTGGCGCGGCTCGCCGTCGACGTCGGCCAGCCGCGTGCGCAGGGCCTCGTGTCGCGCGGTGAGCGTCGAGAGCGCGCGCTCGAGCGCCGCGACGTCGAGCGGTCCACGCAGACGCCGAGCGACGGGCATGTTGTACGCCGTCATGCCCGGCATCGCGCGGTCCAGAAGCCACAGCAGCTCCTGGGAGAAGGACATGGGCACGGGCGCGTTTGGCGCTCGCGGGACGATGTGTCCGGCGTCGCCGGCGTCGATGCCCTCGGCCGCGAGGAGATCCGCAAGCGCGCCCAAGTCGTCGTCGAACTGATCCGGTGAGCCGGGAGAACGCAGATCCGTCATGAGATTCCTGTCGTCGTCTGATCCGTGCGCGGCATGTCACGGCGCAACCGCTCACGCTCTTCTGGGGTCATTCGTTGTGCTTTCAAGAACAGGCGCGCGATCGTGGCCGTCTGTCCAGGTTTCGCCTCGGCGTCCATGAGCGCGCGCGCGACGCCGGCGACGGTGGGGCTCTCGAAGAATCGACGCAACGGCAGCGCCGTACGGAAGATCTTCGTCACCTGGCCGGTGATGCGCGTCGCGAGCAGGGAATGCCCGCCCAGGTCGAAGAAGCTCGTCTCGACGCCGACGCGCTCACGGCCGAGAATGTCACGCCAGACGCCGGCGACCACGGTCTCCACGTCGTTGCGCGGCGCGACGTGCGCGTCGGGCGATTCCTCGAGGACCGGCGCCGGAAGGGCCCGGCGGTCCACCTTGCCGCTCGCGTTCAGCGGGAGCGCCTGGAGCGGCATGAATACCGCGGGCACCATGTAGTCGGGGAGCCGGACGCGAAGATCGTCGCGCAACGCGGCCGCCGGCACGGCGTCTCCCGCCGGAACGTAGTACGCGACGAGCTGAAGATCGCCGCCGGGGACCAACGGACGCGCGACGACCACGGCATCCTCGACCCGCGGATGTCGCGCCAGCGTCGTTTCGATCTCACCGAGCTCGATGCGGAAGCCGCGAATCTTCACCTGGAAATCGAGGCGGCCGAGGTACTCGATCGTGCCGTCGGCGCGCCAGCGCGCTTTGTCGCCGGTCCGGTACAGCCGCGCGCTCGGCGCCTGGCTGAACGGATCGCGAACGAAGCGCTCGCTCGTGAGCTCGGGACGATTGTGATAGCCGACGCCAACCTGCACGCCGCCGATGAACAGCTCGCCCGGCACGCCAATCGGAGTCGGTTGGCCGTGTGCGTCGAGCACGTACATCTGCGTGTTCGCGACCGGCCGGCCGATGGGCACCATCGTTGGCGGCTCGCTACTCGGCGGACAGGGCCAGTAGGTGACGTCCACCGCGCATTCGGTTGGGCCGTAGAGATTGTGCAGCCGCGCGCGCGGCAGCGTGCGATAGAAATCCGCGACCAACGCGGGCGGAAGCGCTTCACCGCTCGCCATGACGTCGCGCAGCGTGACGCATTTCGCCGCGCTCGGATCCGACACGAACGCGCGGAGCATCGACGGCACGAAGTGGCACACCGTCACGCCGCGCCGCGTCATGACGTCCACCAGGTAGGTCGGATCGCGATGCCCGCCCGGCCGCGCCATCACGAGCGTGGCGCCCGTGGTCAACGGCCAGAAGAACTCCCACACCGAGACGTCGAAGCTGAACGGCGTCTTCTGGAGCACGACGTCCGCGCTCGTGAGCCGATACTCGCCGTCCATCCACAACACGCGATTCACAATTCCTGAATGCGCGTTGAGCGCGCCCTTCGGGCGGCCCGTCGACCCCGACGTGTAGATCATGTACGCCGCGTCATCCGGCGACGGCAGCGGCAGCGCGGCACCGTTGTCGGTCGCGGCGGCGACGCCGTCGAGGGAGACGACCGTGGCGGCGCCCAATGCGAGATCTTTGATCACGGCCGGCTGGGCGAGCAGCACCGCCACGCCGGAGTCCTCGAGCATGAACTCGAGCCGGTCGCGCGGATACTCGGGGTCGAGCGGCACGTACGCGCCGCCGGCTTTCAGAATCGCGACGAGCCCCACCACGAGGTCGACGCTGCGCTCGGCGCAGATGCCGACCAACACGTTCGGGCCGACGCCGTGGCCGCGCAGCCGGCGCGCGAGCGCGGTCGCCGCGGCGTCGAGCTGTGCGAACGTGAGCGAGCGGCGCTCGTCTTCCACGGCGATCGCATCCGGAGTGCGCGAAACCTGTCGCGCCATCAGGCCGACGAGCGTCGCCGTCTCGAACGGCGTTCGCGTGTCGTTCCAGGTTCGAACGAGCGTCGTCCGTTCGGCACCGGTCATCAGCGCGAGCGACGACACGCGAGTCGCGGGCGACGCGACCGCGCTCGCGAGCAGAACACCGAAATGCTCGGCAACACGGGCGATGCTCGTCTCGGCGAACAGATCGCGACGGTAATCGATCGCGAAGCGAAATCCGTCCGCGAGCTCCGTCACGGACACGGTGAGATCGAACTTCGCGGCTCCGATGTCGATGCCCACCGCGTCGAGCGTCGCGTCGCCGAGCCTCGTGACCGTGCCACTCGCGTCCTGCAACGTGAACATGACTCGAAACAGCGCGTGCTCGGCTGCCGGCAGTCCGGCGCGCAGCTCGCGGACGAGCTTTTCGTAGGGGACGCGCTGATGCTCGAGGCCCTGCACGACGCCGTTTCGCACGCGGCCGAGCAGCTCGGCGAACGTCGGGTCGTCGTCGAAGCGCGCGCGTACGGCGAGCGTGTTGGCGAGATAGCCGACGAGTCCCGCCGTCTCCGGACGCTCACGGCCGGCGACCGCGGTGCCCACGACGAGATCATCCTGTCCGCTATAGCGCCGCAAGACCGACATGAACGCGGTCAACAGCACCATGAACGTCGTGGCGCCGTTCGCGCCGCCGAGCATGCGGACCGACTCGGGTGAGACGCCTCGCAGCGTCGTTGCATAGCGCGCGCCCGGGCCGACGTTCGCGGCCGTTCGCGGCATGTCGGTCGGCAGCTCGATCTCCGCGGGCGCGCCCGACAGATAGTCGCGCCACCATGCGACGGAAGGGGCGAGTCGTTCGTCGGTGAGGGTCTCGCGCTCCCACGCGGCGTAATCGGCAAGTTGGATCGGCAGCGCATCGAAGCGCGGCGCGCCGCCATGGATCGCCGCGTCGTATGCGGCCGCGAGGTCACGCATGAACGGAGTGACGGACCCGCCGTCGAACGCGATGTGATGGACGACGAACAACAGCAGCGCGTCGTCGTCGTCGAGGCGCACGAGTGTCGCGCGCGCCGAAGGCCCGCGCGCGAGATCGAAGGGCGCCGCCGCGGCTTCGCGCAGCAATTGGTGCGCACCGGCCAGCGCATTCGATGCGCCGCGGAGATCGTGGATCGCGAGTGGAATCTCACCGTGCGGCGCGATTACCTGTCGGACGACGCCGTCGGCTTCGGCGAACGTCGTGCGCAGCGCCTCGTGGCGAGCGACGACGGTCGCGAAGGCACGTTGGAGCGCGGCGACATCGAGCGGACCGCGCACGCGGCGCGCGACGGGGAAGTTGTACGCCGCGCCGCCGGGCGTCATCTGCTCGTACAGCCACAGCATCTCTTGCGCGTGCGAGAGCAGCGCCGGGCCTGGCGCCGCGCGCCGCGGAATGCGACCGAGGGCGGCGCCCGACGCCTCCGATCGATCGGACAACTGCTCGGCGATCCGAGCGACGGTTCTTCCCTCGAACAGCGTCGCGATCGTCAGTCGCGACGGCAGCACGTCGGCGAGCCGCGCGATCACGCGCATCGCGAGGAGCGAGTGGCCGCCGAGCGAAAAGAAGTCGTCGTCGACGCCGACGCGGTCGACGCCGAGCACGTCGCGCCACACGCCGGCGATCTGAGTTTCGAGCGGAGTCCGCGGCGCGACGTACGGCCGCGCCGCGACTGCCGCGGCGTCGCTCGGCGCCGGGAGCGCACGACGGTCGACCTTTCCGTTCGGCGTCAGCGGCAGCGACGCGAGACGGACGATCGCGCTCGGCACCATGTACTCCGGCAGCGCGGCGCGCAGTCGCTCGCCGATCGCGGCGACGAGGGCGGCGTCGCCGTTTGGATGATCGGCGGTCACGACGTACGCGACGAGCCGCGGCTCACCGCCGGGCGACGAGCGGAGTGCGACGACCGCTTGCGTGACGCCGGATGCCGCCGCGAGCACGTTCTCGATCTCACCGAGCTCGATGCGATAGCCGCGCACCTTGACCTGATCGTCGAGGCGGCCGAGGTACGTCAGTCGTCCGTCCGGCGTCCGGCGCACGAGATCGCCGGTCCGATACAAGCGGCCGAAGTCGGGATGGACGACGAAGCGCTCCGCGGTGAGCTCCGGGCGCTCGTGATAGCCGCGCGCGAGGCCGGCCCCGCCGATCCAGAGCTCGCCCGGCACGCCAAACGGCGCCGGCTGACCGGTCGGCTCGAGGACGAAGAGCGTGGTGTTCGCCAGTGGCTCGCCGAGCGACACGTCGTCCGTGGTGACGAGCGCGCGTGTCGACCAGATCGTCGTCTCCGTCGGACCATACACGTTCCACAGCGCGGAGCCGCGCGCGCGTAGCTGCGCCGCGAGCCCCGCGGGCCAGGCTTCGCCGCCGCAGAGCAGCACCATCTTGGACGCTCCCGCCCAGCCCGACTCGAGCAGCAAACGCCACGTCGCCGGTGTCGCCTGCAGCATCACGTTGCCGGCCGTGCGCAACACCGCGGCGTCGACGACGCGCCGGAGCGCCGCGCCATCCATCGCGACCTCGCGCGACACGAGCAGCGTCTCGGCGCCCGTCACGAGCGGCAGCCAGAGCTCCAATCCCGCGATGTCGAAGGAGATCGTGGTGACCGCGACGAGCGTGTCGCCGGCCGCGAGTCCCGGGCGCTCGGCCATCGTCGAGAGGAAGTTCACGAGCGCGCGGTGCGAAATCATCACGCCCTTCGGACGCCCGGTGGAACCCGACGTGTAGAGGACGTACGCGAGCGCGTCGGGCTCGACCACGGCATCCGTGAAGCCGGCGTCCGCGACCGCGGGAATGGGCGCGTCGATTCGCAACACGGAGCACCGCGCATCGCCCAGCGGCGGCGCCGCGGCATCCACGACGATGGCGTCGACGCCGGCGTCGCCGAGCACGTACGTCGTGCGTTCCGCGGGATAGGCTGGATCGAGCGGGACGTACGCCGCGCCGGCGCGAAGAACGCCGAGCAGCGCGGCGACGAGATCGGTGCTTCGGTCCATGCATACCGCGACGCGCGATCCGGGTCGCACGCCCAATTGCACGAGTGCGGACGCGATGGACGCGGAGCGATCGAGCAGGGCGCGATACGACAGCGTGCCGTTCGGCGCCGAAACGGCGCGCGACTCGAGGTTGCGGCGTGCGGCGGCGCGCACGAGCGCCGGCATGGCGGCCTCGGGAATCGGACGGTCTGTCGCGTTCCAGTCGCGAACGAGCGTCGTCCGCTCGTTCGCCGGGACGAGCGTCAGTGCGCTCGCGGCGGCGCCGGGCCGCGCCGCCGCCGCCTCGATCAGCGTGGCGAGATGCGCGAGCATCCGATCCACCGTCCCCTCATCGAACAGAGCGCGGCGGTATTGAAAGACCGTGCGGAGACCGTCATCGCGCTCGGTCATCGACAGCGTCAGCTCGAACTTCGCGCCGGCCGCGCCGACGTCGAGGCGTTCGACGGCGAGGCCGGTCAGTGCCAGCGGCGTGTCGTCGTTGTTCTGCAGGATGAACAGCGCCTGCACGAGCGGATCGTTCGCGCGGGACCCGTCGTGCAGCGCGAGCGCGAGGTGCTCGAACGGAACGTCCGAGTGTTCGCTCGCGCGAAGAAACACGTCGTGCACGCGACGCACGAGGGCCGCGAACGACGGATCGTCCGCGAGCGAGACGCGCAACGGGATCGTGTTCGCGAAGTAGCCGACGGTCTCGGTCGAGATCCGGGCGATGGCGATTCGCGACGACGGTGCCGACGACGACCTCGGATTGTCGCGAATACCGGTGGAGGAACACGGCATAGGCGGCGAGCAGCACGGAGTAGAGGGTCGTGCCCTCGGCTGTGGCGATGGCGCGGAGCCGGTCGAGCACCTCGCGCGGCAGCATGGCCATGCGACGGCCGCCGTCGAAGGACACCGATGCCGGCCGAGGGCGGTCGGTCGGGAGATCGAGCGTCGTCGGGCCGCCCGCGAGCTCGCCTCTCCACCATTCCAGCTCGCCGGCGAGCCAGTCCGCGGTGCGCGTGCTTCGCTCCCACGCCGCGTACGCGGGAAACTGCACCGGTACCGCGGGAAGGCGCGCGTCGGCGTTCGCGTACAGTGATGCAAGCTCTCGCGTGATCACGCCGATCGACCAACCGTCGGCCATGGCGTGGTGGGTCGCGAAGAGGAGCTGGTGATGGTCCGGTGCGAGGCGCAGGAGCGTCGCGCGAAAGGCCGGCTCCCGCGACAGGTCGAACGGTTCCGCCGCGAGCGCTTCGGCGCGCGCCCGCGCGAGGGCATCTCGTTCATCGTCGGCGAGCGTGCTGAGATCTTCGACGACGAGGCGCTGTGCCGCCGGCCTCAGGCGCTGTGTGGCGTGCTCGCCACGCGGTACGACGATGGCGCGGAGCGCCGCATGGCGTTGCTGGAGCGTTCCGAGCGCGCGATCGAGCGCGGCGACGTCGAGCGGGCCGCGAAGCGTCCAGGCCTGCGGCATGTTGTACGCCGACAGGCCGGGCGTCGCGATCTGCATGAGCCACAGCAGCTCCTGCCCGTACGACAGCGGCGCTTCGATGTTCTCGACGAGCGGAGGAATCGGGACCGCCGGCGCGTCGCTTCGCGCTTCCGCGATCGCCGCGGCGAGCCCCGCGACCGTGCGACGCTCGAACACGGCGCGAAGCGGCAAGCGGACGCCGGTTCGCTCGATGACTCGCCCGATCACGCGCATCGCGAGCAGGGAGTGTCCGCCGAGCGCGAAGAAGTCGTCGTCGACGCCGATGCGGTCGCGGCGCAACACCGTTGACCACTCTTCAACGAGCATTTGCTCGATCGCGGTCCGCGGCTCGCGCCGCGGGCGCGCATCGCCTGTCTCGCCAAACGGCGACGGCAGGGCGAGCAGCGCCTTTCGATCCGCCTTGCCGTTCGCGTTGAGCGGCATGACGTCGAGGATCGCGATGGCGTCCGGCACCATGTACGACGGCAGCGTGTCGCCGAGCGTCGCGCGAATCGCGCTTGCGTCGGGCTGGCGCGCGGCGGTCGCGGGCACGACATACGCCGCCAGGCGGCGGTCGCCCGGCGCGTCCTCGCGGACGACGACCACGCACTGCCCAACGTCCTGACAGCGTGCGATGGCCTCCTCGACCTCGCCGAGCTCGATACGGTAGCCGCGCAGCTTCACCTGATGATCGACGCGGCCCAGGTACTCGAGCACGCCGTCCGGACGCCGGCGCGCGAGGTCGCCGGTGCGATACATCCGCGCGCTCGGGTCGGCGACGAACGGATCGCGCACGAACTTTTCGGCGGTCAGCTCCGGGCGCGCGAGATACCCGTCGCACACGCCCACGCCGCCGATGTACAGCTCTCCCGGCACGCCGACGGGCAGCAACTGCTGCGCCGCATCGAGCACGTACAGCCGCGTGTTCGCGATCGGCTTCCCAATCGGCACCTGACCGGTGACCGGAGTTTCCGAGGTCACGAACTCGACGCAGCAACCGACGACCGTCTCGGTGGGACCGTACTCGTTCACATGGATCGTGCTCGGCGCATGTCGCTGCCAGAACGCGAGGCTCTCGCCGTACAGCGCCTCACCGCCGATCACGAAGTAGCGCACGCGGTCGGCCACGGCGGCCGGCCCGAGCTGTTGCTGCAGGAGCTCCAGATGCGCCGGCGTGATCTTGACCACGCTGAAGTTCTTCTCGCGCCGCAGCAGCTCCACGAGTCCGTCGACGCCGTCGTCGTCCGCGACGAGATGGACCGTGCGGCCGGCGAGCAGCGGCGTCCACAAGCTCGTCACCGTGAGATCGAACGAGATCGACGAGTGCACCGGCGAGCCGATGCCGCGATCGACCTGATACGTCCGCACGGCCCATTCGAGATAGTTGACGAGGCCGCGATGCGTGATGACCGCGCCTTTCGGCGTGCCCGTGGAGCCGGACGTGTAGATCACATAGGCGGCGTCGCCGGCACGAGCCAGCGGCGCCGGTCGCGCGTCGTCGCGCGGAACGCCGAGCGGCCACCCGCTCTCGTCGAGGGCAAGGACCGGCCGAGCGTCGGGCTCGGCGAGCTGCGCGACGAGGTCGGGCAGCGTGATGACGCAGACGGCGCCAGCATCGGCGAGCATCGTCTCGACGCGCCGAGGAGGATAGACGGGGTCGATCGGGATGTACGCGCCGCCGGCCTTCAAGACGGCGAGCACCGCGGTCACGAGCTCCGGCGTGCGCCGCATCAGAACGCCGACCCGTGCGCCGGGGCGAACGCCGTAGGTGCGCTGCAACAGCGCCGCGAGGCGATCCGCGCGCGCGCTCAACTCGGCGTACGTCAGCGTGCGGCCGTCCGCGCCGCGAACGGCAATCGCGTCGGGAGCCCGCGCGACTGTGCGCGCGACGAGGTCCGGCAGCACCGCGTCGCTGTCGAACGGCGTCGCGCTGTCGTTCCAGGTCTCCAGCAGCTGCGCGCGCTCGGCGTGGGTGAGCATCGGCGCCGTCGCCACCGTTCCGCGTGGATTCGCGATCACACTTTCGAGCAGCGTCCGCAGATGTCCGCCGAGGCGCTCGATGGTGGAGGCGTCGAACAGGTCGGTGCGATACTCGATCAGCGCGCGGAGGCCCGCCGGCGAATCCTCGAACCCGAACGTGAGATCGAACTTCGAGGAACCGACGTCGGTCGGCGCGATCTGCACGTCCGCGTCGCCGAACGACGGCGCCACCGGGGCGCCGCCCGCCATTTGCACGCTGACACGAAACAGCGGCGCGCCCGAGTCCTCGCGGCCGGGAATCTCATCGAGCAAACGCTCAATGGGAACATCCTGATGCTCGAACGCGCCGAGGCACGTCTCGCGCACGCGCGTCACGAGCTCGACGAACGAGAGCGACGGATCCACCTCCGTGCGCAGCACCACTTGCGACGGGAAATAGCCGATCACGTGCTCGATCTCGGGTTGCCGCCGGCCCGACACCGGCGCGCCCACGGCGATGTCGCGTTGCGCGGCATAGCGCGACAGCACGGTCTTCACCGCCGCGAGCAGCACCATGAACGGCGACGCTTCGGCGGTGCGCGCGATCGCGTGCACGCCCTCGCGCACCGCATCGGGCAGCACGAGCCTGTGTCGCGCGCCGGCAAAGCTCGGCGACGAGGTCCGCGGGCGATCGGTCGGTAGCGCGAGTGACCCCAGGCCGGCGAGACGCTTTCGCCAGTAGGCGATCTGGCCGTCGAGCGCGCCGCGCGCCATCTCGGCGTTCTGCCACGCGGCGAAATCCGCGAATTGCACCTGGAGCGGCGGCAGCGCGGTCAGGCCCGCGGCGACGTCGCCCCGGCGGGCCGCGTCGTACAGCGCGCTCAGCTCGCGAAACAGGATGTCGCGCGACGTCTCGTCGTTGGTGAGGTGATGCGTGACGAGCAGCACGTACCACACGGCGTCGTCGCACCGGATCACCGTTGCCCGAAGTCCGAGATCGGCGTCGAGATCGAACGGCACGCGAGCGCGCTCGGCGACGAGCTGCCGCGCCGCCGCCTCGCCGGATGGTGAGGCCGCATCGCGGACATCGATCACCTCGAGCGGAACGACACGCGGCGAGTCGACGACCTGTCGCGGCCCGTCGAGCGTCGCGACGAACCGCGTGCGGAGAATCTCATGTCGACCGACGACGGCCCCGAGCGCCGCGCGCAGCGCGTCCACGTCGAGCGCGCCGCGCACGACGAGCACGCGCGGCACATTGTACGCGTACAGGCCGGGCATCGCTCGCTGCAGCGTCCAGAGGAGCTCCTGCGCGGGCGTGAGCGGTGCGAGGACGTCGGCCGCGCGGCGAGGAATGCCGCCGCGACTGCCCGCCAAACTCAGCTCTCGCAACCGCCGTTCGAACAGCGCGCGCTGCGCGGGCGTCAGATGCGCGAGCCGCGCGCTCAGATCTCCGCCGGGCGCGGCGCGTTCGGTCATCGGCCTCCGTCTCCGGTGCTGTCGCTCAACAACCGCGCGGCGTCGGCATCCGACAACCCCTCGACGGCGGCGAGCGCCTGCCGGATCGCGTCGTCGTCGGCGCGCTGGCGAAGCTCCGTGTCGATGATCGCCGCGATCTTCTCGATCGTCGGCGTCTCGAACAGCGACCGAAGCGCCAACCGCACGCCCAGTTCCTTGTTGATGCGGCCGAGCACGCGAATCGCGAGCAGCGAATGCCCGCCCAGATCGAGGAAGCTGTCCGTGACGCCGATGCGGTCTTTCTTCAACACGTCGCGCCAGATCTTCGCGACCGTTTCCTCGGTCGTCGTTCGCGGCGCGACGTGCGAGTCTTCCGTCGCGGTGCCGGCATCGGGAGCCGGCAGCTTCGCCTTGTCGAGCTTTCCGTTCGGCGTGAGCGGCAACGCGTCGAGCATCACGACCGCGCTCGGCACCATGTACTCCGGCACGCGCGAGCCGATCCACTCGCGAAGCTTGTCCGGCGTGGGGCGATCGCTGTGGCTCACAGCATAGCCAGCCTGCTTCGCGACGACATACGCGACGAGGCGTGCGTCGCCGGGCGTGTCTTCGCGCAGCAGCACGCCGCCCTGCGCGACGCCGGGATGGGCGCGCAGCGCCTCCTCGATCTCGCCGAGCTCGACGCGGAAGCCGCGAATCTTCACCTGATCGTCGGTGCGGCCGAGGAACTCGAGCGTGCCGTCGCTCAGGCGACGCACACGGTCGCCGGTGCGATACACGCGCTGGCCGCGAAAGTCGACGAAGCGCTCGGCCGTGAGATCCTCGCGCTTCAGGTAGCCGCGAGCGACGCCGTCGCCGCCGATCCACAGCTCGCCCGCGACGGCCACTGGCTGCTCGTTCCCGCTCTGGTCCACGACGAAGGCACGCGTGTTCGAGAGCGGACGCCCGAGCGGCATCGTGACGGCGCCCTGTGTCTGCGCGGCATCGATCGAGGCAGTCGTGACTTCCTGCGTGAGCACTCCGACGGTCGTCTCGGTCGGGCCGTAGTGATTGAGCACGCGACACGCGCCGGCGGCGAGCAACGCGCGCGCGACGTCCAGACGAAGCGCCTCGCCGCCGAGCACCAGCCACCGGCGCGGCAGGACTTCGCCGAGCGCGGCGCCGGTGCGGCCAGCGGTGAGCGCGGCGAGATGATTCGGCGTGATCTTGAGGACGTCGAGCCGATGCACGCCGGCGTACTCGGCGAATCGCGCCGGATCGGTCGTCACGTCCTTGCTGAGCACATGCAGTGATCCGCCGCCGAGCAGCGCGGGGAGCACGCTGGTGTTGCCGAGGTCCGCGGCGAGCGTGCTCGCCAGGCCGAACTGCAGGCCGTCGAGCTGAGAGAGGCCGTCGCCCGTTTGGCTCGACGGCACGTCGGCCAGCACGCGGCTCACGGCGCGCGCGTAGTGCACCGCGTTCGCGTGCGTGACCGCGACGCCCTTCGGCACGCCGGTGGACCCGCTCGTGAACAGCACGTACGCGAGATCCGACGGCTGCGCCGCGGGCGGCGGATTCGTATTCGGTGCCGTGCCGAGCGTCCCGCCGTCACGATCGAGCGCGATGGTTGTGACGCCGCCGGACAGGCGGTCCAAGTGTGCGGCGCTCGTGACGACGACGCGCGCGCCGCTCTCGCTCAGCTGCTGCGCGATGCGCGACGCCGGCGCGTCGACCGCGAGCGGCATGTAGGCTCCGCCGGATTTCAGAATGCCGACGAGCGCCACCAGCGCGTCCGCGGAGCGGTCGAGCAGCAGCCCGACCGGCGCGTTCGGCACGACGCCGGCCTCGATCAACCGGTGCGCGAGCTGGTTCGCGCGTGCGTTGAGCTCGTCGTACGTGAGCACGATCGTTCCCGCCACACTGCCGGCCGCCGTCGCGCTCGCGCGCGGTGCGACGATCGCCGGGCGGCCCGGCACTCGCGCCGCTTGCGCCTCGAACAGCTCGGTCAGCGTCGCGTCCGCGCCTTCGGCGACCTGCGACGCGTTCCAACCGGCAAGGCGCGAGCGCTCGGTCTCGGACAACAGGGGCAGCGCCGACACCTTCGTCTTCGGGTTCGCGATCGCCGCTTCGAGCACGTTCGTCAGATGTCCGAGCAGCCGAGTGCCGCGCTCCGCGCTGAACAGCGCGGAGCGAACGAACAGCCGCAGCCGCAGCCCGCCGTCGTCGTGGGAGAACAGCAGCGTGAGATCGAACTTCGTCGCGGGCACCGAGATGTCGATCGCCTCGAGCGTGGCGCCGGTGAACCGCAGCTCGGCAGGGATCGTGTCTTCCATCGTCAGCACGCACTGGAAGAGCGGCGCGTGCGTGAGCTGCTCGCCCTTCTGCAGCTCGAGCACGAGCTTCTCGAACGGCACGTCCTGATGCTCGTAGGCGTCGAGGCACGTGTCGCTCACGCGATCCAGCATCTCGCCGAAGTCGGGATCGCCCTCGAACGACGTGCGCAGCACGAGCGCTCCGGCGATGTAGCCCACGAGCTCGTGCGTGCGTTCGTCGTCGCGCCCGGCGGTGGGCGATCCGACGATGACATCGGTCTGTCCGCAGTAGCGGTGAAGAAGCGATTGGTAGGCCGCGAGCAACACCATGTAGAGCGTCGCGCCGCGCGTCTGCCCAAGCTGGCGCATGCGCTCGACGAGCGACGGCGGAAGCGTCGTCTCGACCGCGACGCCGGCGAACGCGTCGATCCCCGGCGGCTGATCGGGGACGAACGACAACGTCGGCAGCGGCGCGTGCAGCTTCTGCCGCCAGTACGCGAGCGACGCCTCGAGCGCGGTGCCGTCGAGGCGCGCGCGCTCGCGCGCCGCGTACGCGCCGAACTGCTCGGCCAACGCCGGCAGCGTCGCGGCGCGGCCCGCCGCCTCCACCGCGTACAGCTCGCTCACTTCGCGGAACGTGATGCTCTTCGTCCAGCCGTCCGAGACGATGTGGTGCGTGAGGAGGAAGAGCACATGCTCGTCCGCCGAGAGCGTGAAGACCGCGGCGCGAAGGAGCACGTCGGACGCGAGCGTGAACGGCCGTTGCGCACGCTCTCGGAGACCACGCATCAACGCCGCTTCACGCTCGGCCGCGGGCAGCGCCGAGAGATCGATCTCGTCGAAGGGGACGGTGGCGTCGTCCACGACGATCTGCACCGGGTGATCGCCCTCCGTGGCGTACACGCTCCGCAACACCTCGTGCCGCGCGACGAACGCGTTCAGCGCGCGGTGCAGCGCGTGAACGTCCAGCGGGCCGCGCACGCGAAACGCGCGCGGCACGTTGTACGCGATCAGTCCGGGGCTCGCGTGGTCGAGGAGAAAAAACAGCTCCTGGCCGAAGGACAGCGGAGCGGAGCGCCTCGTCATGCATTCACCTGCTTGGTCGATTCACCGGATTCGACGACGACCGCGAGCTGCGCGACCGTCGGATTCTCGAACAGCGCGCGCAGCGAGAGCCGCGTGCCGAACGTCTTGGCGATTCGCCCGAGGAGCCGAATCGCGACGAGCGAGTGGCCGCCCAGGGCGAAGAAGTTGTCGTGCACGCCGATCGCGTCCTTCTTCAACACCTCGGTCCAGAGCGCGGAGAGCCGCTGCTCCAGCTCCGTGCGCGGCGTGCCGTCCGCGGCCACGGCGGCGGTCGCGGTCGGACGGGGAAGTGCCGCGCGATCGATCTTGCCGTTGGCCGTGAGGGGAATGCTGTGCAACCGCACCCACGCCGTCGGCACCATGTAGTCGGGAAGCTCGGCGCCGGCGTGCTCCGCGAGCGCCGTGTCGTCCACGTTTTCACTCGTCGGCACGACATAGCCCACGAGCACGTCGTCGTGGAGCTGCACGATGGCCTGTCGCACGCGCTGATGGCGCGACAACACCGCCTCGATCTCCCCGAGCTCCACGCGGAAACCGCGCACCTTCACCTGCAGATCCACCCGGCCGAGAAACTCGATGGTGCCGTCGGCGAGACGGCGGACGCGATCGCCCGTGCGATACACCCGCTCGCCCCGGAGCTCGGTGAACCGTTCGCTCGTGAGGTCGTGTCGATTCAGGTAGCCCTGGGTCACGCCGGCGCCGCCGATCAACAGCTCACCCGGAACGCCAACGGGCTGCTCGTTCCGGCCGGCGTCCACGACATACGCGTGCGTGTTGGCGAGCGGCTGGCCGATCGGCACCGTCTGCGCGCCGAATCCTTCCGCGGCCGCGAGGGAATCGACGGTGACCTCGCGCGTGCACACCCCCACCGTCGTTTCCGTCGGCCCATAGTGATTGAGCAGCCGGCATTTCTTGGCGCCGAGCACCGCGCGCGCCGCGTCGAAGGTCAACGCTTCGCCGCCCATGACCAGCCATTGCCGAGGCAGCGCCGACGACAGCTCGGCACCGCGCCGCCCGGCGGCGAGCGCTTGCAGATGATTCGGCGTGATCTTGAGCAGATCGAGCGGATGAGCGGCCACGTAGTCCGCGAACCGCGCCGGATCGGTCGTGACCTCCTTGCCGAGCACGTGCAACGTTCCGCCGGCGACGAGCGCGGGCAGGAGACTCGTATTGCCGAGATCCGCCGCCAACGTCGACGCCAAGCCGAAGTTCCATCCGTCGAGCGCGGAAAAACCATCGCCGCTCTGTGCCGGCGCGACGTCGCCCAGCACTCGCGAGATGGCGCGCGCGTAGTGAACCGCGTTCGCGTGCGTGACGGCGACGCCCTTGGGCGTGCCCGTCGATCCCGACGTGTAGAGCACGTACGCGAGCGACTCCGGAGTCGGCGCGGTGCCGACATCGTCGCCCGAGAGCGACGCGATCTGCGACGCGTCGCGATCGAGCGCGACGACTGGCGTGTCCACCGGAACGCGGTCGGCGAGAGCCGCCTGCGTCACGACCACCTTCATTCCGCTCTCACGGGATTGCGTCGCAAGACGCGACGGCGGCGCCTCGACCGACATCGGGATGTACGCGGCGCCGGCCTTCAGGATGCCGAGGATCGCGACGATCGCGTCCGCGCTGCTGTCGATGAGCAGTCCAACGCGCCCGTCCGGTCCGACGCCGAGCGAGCGCAGATGCCGCGCGAGCTGGTTGCCTCGCGCGTGGAGCTCGCCGAAGGTCAGCGTGGTCGTCGTTCCCAACGCCGCGCCCGGCGCGACCACCGCGACCCGCGACGGAACGCGCGCGACTTGCCGCTCGAACAGCTCCGTGAGCGTCGAGGGGCGGCCCTCGTCGACCGTCGTCGCGTTCCACGTCTCGAGCGCCGCGCGCTCGGCGGAAGTCAGCAGCGGCAGCGCCGAGACGCGCGTTTCGGGTCGCGCTACGGCCGCGTCGAGAAGCTGCGCGAGGTGTCCGAGGAAGCGTTCCGCGGTCGCGCCGTCGAAGAGGTCGGTGCGATACCAGAGCGCGAGCTCGATCTCGTCGGCGAGCTCGCTCGCGAGAATCGTCAAGTCGAACTTCGTGCCCGCCGTATCGAGCTCCACGCGGCTGGTCGTCGCGCTGCCCAACGCGAGCTCGGCACCCATCGTGTCCTGCATCGTGAGCACGACGCGGAAGAGTGGTGCGTGCGACTGCGCTCGGCCCTTCTGCAATTCCAGCACGAGCGACTCGAGCGGCGTGTCCTGATGCTCGAACGCGCCGAAGACCGTGTCCGACACGCGCGTGAGCAACTCGGCGAACGTCGGATCGCCGTCGAAGCGCACGCGCATAGGCAGCGCTTGGGAGAAATACCCGACGACCTGCTCGAGCTCGCGACGCCCGCGCCCGGCCACCGCTGACCCGACGACGATGTCGTCCTGGCCCGAATAGCGATGCAGCACCGTCGCGTAGGCGGCGAGCAACATCATATAAGTAGTCGCGCCCGACCGCTGCGCGAGCGCGCGCAGAGCTGCCGTCGTCGCTCGTGAAAGCACGATGGTCTCGTGCGCGCCGCCGAAACCCTGGACTGCGGGACGCGGGCGATCGGTCGGCAGCTCGAGCACGGGCAGACCGGCGAGTCGCTGGCGCCAGTAGTCGAGCGCGGTGTTCAGCGCGTCGCCCTGCAGCGTCGCGCGCTGCCATGCGGCGTAATCGCCGAACTGCAGCGCCGGGGCGTCGAGCGACGGCGCGACGCTGCGGACGGCGGCGTCGTACAGCGCGCTCAACTCACGGAAGATGATGCCGAAGCTCCAGGCGTCCGACACGATGTGGTGCGCGACGAGGAGCAGGAGGTGTTCGTCGGCGGACAGTCGTGCGATTGTCCCCCGGAATCCCGGCCGCTTACTCAGGTCGAACGGCGTGTCGGCCGCGCGACGAAGTGCGTCGAGCGCGGCGCCTTCGCGTTCGCCAGCGGGTCGCGCACTGACATCACAGAGGTCGAGCTGAACGCGCGCAGGCGGAAACACGACCTGGACCGCGCCGTCGCCCCGAGCCTCGAAGACGGTGCGCAGCGCTTCGTGCCGCGCCTCGAGCGTCGTGAGCGCACGCTCCAACGCTTCCACGTCGAGCGGACCGCGCAGCCGTCGGGCGACGGGCGTGTTGTACGCGGTGAGTCCCGGCGTCGCGCGGTCGAGAAGCCAGATGACTTCCTGCGCGTACGTCAGCGGTGCCTCGTGCGATGATGGGTCGCGCGGCGTGATCGCCGCGCCTGCCGGCGCGTCGAGTCCTTCCGCGGCCAACAGCTCGGCGAGCAGCCGTTGCCGCTCCGCCTCGAGCGCCGAATCAGCGCCGCGTCCCTGGGTCGTATCGCTATCCATTCGCAGTCAGCATGATCAGGTGACTCCAGCGCGCGCCGCACGCGCGCGTTTGAGCTCGTCGAGCGACATGGCGTTGACGCGCTGCACCAGCTGCGCGACACGCTCGACCTGGCCCGGCTTCTTCTCGCGCGCTTTCAACGCGTCGGCAAGCCGGGCCACGGACGGGTGCTGGAAAAGCAAACGCACGGGCAGCTCGACGTGAAGGGTATCGCGTACACGCGACACGATCTGGGTCGCGACGAGCGAATAGCCGCCCAATGCGAAAAAGTCGTCGCGCACGCCGAGTCGGTCGATTCCCAGGACCTCGCTCCAGAGACCGGCCAGCACGGCTTCGGTCGCGTTGCGCGGCGCCACGTACTCGTCGTCGCGGGCGGCCGTCGAGACCACCGAAGGCTGGGGCAGGGCGCCGAGGACGTCGCCGAGCGACTGGTTCGGCGCTCCGACCACGGCGAGCAGCGCCGCCTTGAGTCCGCGCGCCATCTCGTTGGCCGACGCGGCGTCGAAGTATCTGGGATCGAAAGTCACGCGCAGCTCGATGGCGTCGCCGCCGGCGACCATCACCGCGAGCGGGTACGCCGTGCGCGTCGGCACATGGACGGGCTCGATCGCGATGTCCTCGCCCAGCCAGGCGCGCGTCGCCGCGTCTGCACTGTCGTGCTGGAAAACGAGCAGGGTCTCGAACAGCCGAGTGCGCCAGGGCAGCCCGCTCCATTCCTGGACGCGGTCGAGAGGTGTGTACGCGTATAGCTGCACCTCCGACTGCGCTTCGTGCAGGCCGCGCAACCACGCACCGACGGTGGCGCTGTCGTCGACCCGCACGCGAACCGGCAGGTTGTTGATCGCGAGCCCGATCATGCGGTCGATGCCGGGCACGGCTCCGTCGCGTCCAGCGACAGAAAGGCCGAACGACACGTCGCGATGGTTGCTCCGACGAGCCAACCACAGCGCCCACGCTCCCTCGATCACCGTATTCGGCGCGATCTGATTCGTCCGCGCGAATGAGTTGACGGCGTCGGTCTCCACCGGCGTGAGCGCAACCGACTCCTCGTCTGCCGCGTCGCCCGCCTCGGGGTGCAGGACCGGCAGCCGCGGCGGAGCCTCGAAGCCGGCGAAGTGCCGCGACCAGAACTCGCGCGACGCCTCGAGCGGCTGCCGCTGCTGCCAGGCGACGAAGTCGCCGTACCGTGGCGCCGGATCCATCGCGGGGTCGACGCCTCGCGCGATGGCCGGGTACGCGCGGGCGACGTCGAGCAGCACGAGCGGCCATGACCACCGATCGAGCAGCAGATGATGCTTGCTCCAGACGAGCTCGTATCTCTCGTCCATCAGGCGAACGACGGCGACGCGCATGAGTGGCGCACGATCGAACGAAAAGCCGGCAGCGCGATCAGCCGCGAGCAGCTCGTTCAAGCGACGCTCCTGCTCGGCGTGTGGCACGCCGCGCCAATCGTGCTCGGTCCACGGCAGCGCGACCGCGCGCGCGACGATCTGCAGCGGATTCTCGAGCCCGTCGCTCACGAACGCCGTGCGAAGCACCGAGTGGCGAGACACCACCAGCTCCCATGCCGCGCGTAGCGCCTCGAGGTTCACCGGGCCGCGCAGCCGATAGCGCCATTGCTCGAAGCCCGGGTCCGACGCCGGATCCGCGAAGCCGAGAAACAGGCGCTGCATCGGCACGACGGGATACAGGTCGTCGACGTCGCGACGCGTCCCGGTCACGCGATCGAGCGTCGCCTGGTCGAGCGCCGCGACGGGGAAGTCCGACGGCGTGTATCCGCCGACGCCGTCGGCGGTGCAATGCGAGATCGTCGATCGCAACGCGCTCACGTAGGCCGCCGCCACGCGCGCGACCGTCTCACGTGTGTGCGCGCGAGGGCTGTAGCTCCACCGCACCTCGAGCCGGTTGTCGATCACGAGGCAGTTGATCTCGAAGAGATGCGGCCGCCGTGTGCGCGCGCCATACCACGGGCCCGTCGCCTGCGGCGCGAAGCCGAACATCGTCGACCCCGCCACGACCTGGTCGAACTGGCCCATGTAGTTGAACACGATCTCCGGCGTCGTCTGCGCGCGCAACGTCTCCGCGCGCGCGAGATAGCGCAGGATCCCGTACCCGATGCCGCGGCGCGGAATCGACCGAAGGAGCTCTTTCGTCTCCTTGAGCCGGCCCGCGACGTCGCTCGCGCCGAGTCGAAGGCGAACCGGAAAGAGCGTCGTGAACCAGCCGAGCGTGCGCGAGAGATGCGCTCCGTCGACGACGTCTTCGCGGCCATGCCCTTCGACGTTCACGACGATCTCGCCGCCCCCGAGCCACCCGGTGAGGGCGTCGCCAAGCGCGGCGAGCAGCGCGTCGTTGATCTGCGTGTTGTACGCTTTCGGAACCTGCTGCAAGAGCGCGCGGGTCTCCGATTCGTCGAGCGACACGACGACGGTATCGGTGTTCGCCGCGCGATCGTCGCCGCCCCCGGCCAAATCGCGCGGGACTCGGACCGACGCAGCCGAGCCGGCTCGCTCCCAGTATTCCAGCTCGTCTCGCATCGAATCGGCGGCCGCCGGCGCCGCCAGCTGCGTTGCCCACCGTCCGAACGGCGTCGATCGCCGAGCGAGCGCGATCGTCTCGCCGCGACGCCGCTGGAGATACGCCGTCTCGAGATCCTCGCGCAGGATCTGCCATGAAACGCCGTCGACGGCGAGATGGTGCACGGCGATGAGCAGCAGCGACTGGCGGCCATCCTCCCGTCGCACCAGCCCCAGGCGCATCAGCGGGCCAGTCTCGATATCGAGCGACCCCTGAATTCGCGCGAACGCGGCGTGACGCTCGTCCTCCGTCGAGACGCGAAGCTCTTCGATCGATGACTGCACCGCGTCGGCCACGCACGTCTGGCGCCATCCACCGGGACCGCGCTCGAAGCGAAGCCGCAGACTGTCATGATGGCGCGTCACGGCGGACGCCGCGCCGGCGAGCGCCGCCGCGTCGAGGTCGGCCGGCGCCGTGAACAGGAATGCTTGATTCCAGTGGTGCGTCTCTTCGTTCTGATTCTCGAAGAACCACTGCTGGATCGGCGTGAGCGGCACGGCGCCGATGACGTCACCTTGATCGAGGACCGCCGCCGGCGTCGCCGCCTCGGCAGCGTGCGCGAGCGCGGCAACGGTCGGATGCCGCATCACCTGCATGAGCGAGATGCGAAGTCCGGCCGACGCGGCGCGCGACACGATCTGCACGCTGAGCAACGAATCGCCGCCGAGCTCGAAGAAGTTGTCGTCCACGCCGACCTTCTCGAGCCGGAGCACCTGCGCCCAGATCTCGGCCAGCGTCTTCTCGGCCGGGGTTCTCGGCGCGACGAACGACCGAGACAGCGTCTCGCGCTCGAGCTCCGGCGCGGGCAGCGCGCGACGATCCACCTTGCCGCTCGTGCCGAGCGGGAGCGCCGGCAGCCACATGAATGCCGCCGGCACCATGTAGTCCGGAAGCGTCACCATCAGGTGCTCGCGCAGCGCGCTCACCGATGGGGTCGCGGCGCCGGCGCGCGCCACCATGTAGGCCACGAGCCGCTGTTCCGCCGAACCGTCCGCGCGAGCGACGACGACCGTGTCCGCGATGTCGGGATGCGTGAGCAAGGCCGCCTCGATCTCGCCGAGCTCGATGCGGAAGCCGCGCAGCTTGACCTGAAAGTCGAGACGGCCGAGGTACTCGATCGTTCCGTCGGGCCGCCACCGCGCTTTGTCACCCGTCTTGTAGAGACGCGCCGCCGTATCGGCGCTGAACGGGTCCGCCACGAACCGCTCCGCGGTGAGCTCGGGGCGTTTGTGGTAGCCCAGGCCCACCTGCACGCCGCCGATGAACAGCTCGCCCGCGACGCCGATGGCCGACGGCGCGCCGCGGCCGTCGAGCACGTACATGCGCGTGTTCGCCACGGGGCGCCCGATCGGCACGACGCGCGGGGGCTCGGCGCCGCGCGGGCAGGGCCAATACGTCACGTCCACCGCGCACTCGGTGGGCCCGTACAGATTGTGCAGCTGTGCGCGCGGCAGCGTGCGATTGAACGTCGCGACGAGATCCGGCGCGAGCGCTTCACCGCTCGCCATGACGTCGCGGAGCGTGACGCACTTCGCCGCGCTCGGATCCGACAGGAACGCGCGGAGCATCGACGGCACGAAGTGGCACACCGTCACGCCCCGGCGCGAGACGACGTCCGCGAGATACGCGGTGTCGCGATGTCCGCCCGGCCGCGCCATCACGAGCGTGGCGCCCGTGGTCAACGGCCAGAAGAACTCCCACACCGAGACGTCGAAGCTGAACGGCGTCTTCTGGAGCACGACGTCCGCCGGCGTGAGATGATACTCGCCGTCCATCCACAGCACGCGATTCACAATTCCTGAATGCGCGTTGAGCGCGCCCTTCGGGCGGCCCGTCGAGCCGGACGTGTAGATCATGTACGCCGCGTCATCCGGCGACGGCAGCGGCAGCGCGGCACCGTTGTCGGCCGCGGCGGCGACGCCGTCGAGGGAGATGACCGTAGTGGCGCCCAATGCGAGATCTTTGATCACCGCCGTCTGGGCGAGCAACACCGCCACGCCGGAGTCCTCGAGCATGAACTCGAGGCGGTCGCGCGGATACTCCGGGTCGAGCGGCACATACGCGCCGCCCGCCTTGAGAATCGCGACGAGCCCCACCACGAGCTCGACGCTGCGCTCGGCGCAGATGCCGACCAACACGTTCGGGTCGACGCCGTGGCCACGCAGCCGGCGTGCGAGCGCGGTCGCGGCGGCGTCGAGCCGCGCGAACGTGAGCGACGTGCGTTCGTCCTCCACGGCGATCGCATCCGGCGTGCGCGCGACCTGTCGCGCCATCAGCTCGACGAGCGTGGCCGACGGATACGAGACCGCGGTCGAATTCCAGGTTTCGGACACGAGCGCCCGTTCGGCGCCGGGCACCATCGAGAGGTCGCCGAGCCGCGCGTTCGGATTGGCGGCGATGTTCGCGAGCAGCGTCGCGTACTGATCGAGCACGCGCCGCGCCGTGGCATCGTCGATTCGAGATCGCTCATAGTCGATCTCGAGCGACAGCCGCTCGCCGCCGTAGATCAGCATCGTGAGCGGGAAGTTGGTGCCGCCATACCAATGGAACCGGCGCCCCGCCATGTGCGCCCCCTCCGCGCGCATCGTCGCCTCGAGCGGGCGCGTCTCGAACACGACGTGCGTCTCGAACACCGGCGACGTCGGATCGACGCCGCTCCATCGGTGCACCAGTTGCGTGGGCGTATGCTCGATCTCGAACATCGACCGCCACGTCGCGCGCAGCTCGCCGAGGAGCGCGGCGATCGGCGCGTCGTCCCGCACGCGGGCGCGCACGGGAAGCGTGTTGATGAAGAGACCGATCATCTCGTCAGCGTGCGCGATGGTCCCGCGGCGGCAGGCGCGCGTCGCGCCGAACACCACATCGTCTTCGCCCGAATGGCGCGACAACAGCAGCGCCCACGCTCCCTGGCAGACGGTGCTCATCGTCACGCCGGCCGCGGCCGCGAGCGCTTCCAACGACGCGGTGGCTCCCGCATCGACCGATCGCTCGAGCAGCCCGCGGCCGCTGGTCTCCTCGCCTGACAGGAACGCCGCGGGAATTGGCGTCGGTCCATGAACGCCGCGCAGACGCTCACGCCACGCCGGTTCGGCGCGCGAGAAGTCTTGCGCCGTGTACCAGTCGGCGAAGTCGGCGTACGCGGGCGGCGCAGGGGTCGCCGCCACTGTCGCCCCGCGACGCGCGGCGTCGTACGCGGCGAACACCTCGCGGAGGACGAGCGTGAACGAGCGGCCGTCCATGAGGATGTGGTGCAGCGTCCAGACCATGCGCCACGACCCGTCGGCGGCGCGGATCAGCGTCACGCGCTGGAGTGGCAACTCGCGCAGGTCGAATCCGCGCCGCCGGTCGTCGTCGAGGAACGCGGCCCACCGCGCGCTGTCCGTCGACGGATCCTCTCGCGACCAGTCCTCGACCGACACCGGCGTAGGCGCGCGGTCGTGCACTTCCTGCATTGGTTCCGCGACGCCTTCCCAGCGGAACGTCGTGCGCAGCACACCGTGCCGTGCCGTCGCGCGCTCCCAGGCCGCGCGCATCGCCGCGACGTCGACGTCCTCCGCCAGCGTGCTCACCACCTGCAGAATGTCCACGCCGGAGCGCGGAGCCCGCAGGTGATTGACCAGCATCGCGCCCTGCAACGCGGCGAGCGGATACGAGGCGGTGACGGAGGCGCGGCTCATGACGGTCATCGTGCTACTGTCGCGCGCCGGCGACGAACCGTCGTCCCACGGAGAGAAGCTGCCGCGCGCCCGCGGTGCTGAGGAACTGGCCGGGCGCGGCACGAAACGCGATGCCGAGCGCGCCGAGCGCCTCGCGGCGGTACCCGGCGCCGGCCAGGTCGACCGCGGCTTGCCGCGCAAAGCGCGCGCGCCAGCCGCGCTGAAGGCCGAGGTGATGCACGAGGTGGCGGAACTCCGCGCTGTCCGAAGTGATCGACGCCTGGTCCTTCGCCAGACGCTGCTCCGTTCGCTCGAAGATCGACAGATATGCGTCGACCATCACGTCCGGCGAGAACTCTCGGCGGGCCGCGTCGGCGCAGGCGGTCATGTCGTGCGGTTCCGCGAGCCACTGGTCGAGGCGCGCGGCGACGTCGTCGTCCGCTGCGTGCGCGGGGAACAGCATTCCCGTGACTCCGTCGACGATCGCCTCTCGGAGTCCGATGACGTCGGGCGCTGCAACCCGTGCGCCACACGCGGCCGCCTCGGGCGCGACGTTGCCGAACCCCTCGGACAGCGACGTGATGAGGAGCACGCCGCCCGACGCGGCGATCGCGCGATAGAACGCGGGCATTTCGGCGTGGGGAACCCGCCCCCATCGCTCCGGCTCGATCCGCTCGACCCGCTCGCCGTCGAACTTCTGCCAGGACGCCTCGTGCGGATCGGCAACCCAGAAGCGAACGCCGCGCGTCGCCAGGCGATTGGCGATCCGCGTGAATCGCGGAAAGTCCTTCTCCTTCGCCGTCGTTCGGCCGACGAACGCCACGATCGGTCCGCCCGCCTCGGCGTCGGCCGGCGGCGCGTAGCGGGAGACGTCGATCGAGTTGCGGACGACCTCGATCTCGAGATCCGTATAGGGTTGGTTGAGCGCGGCCATCCCTTTGGAGATCGCGGTATACGCGTGACAGTTGCCGCGCGTCCAGATGTCGGCGATGGCGCCGCGCGCCGTGACCACGACCCGAGCGCCATCGGCGATCCGCGACATCAGCTCGGCCGCGGGATCCGTCGCCGTCATGTGTACGACGTCGAACTCGCCGCGATCGAAACGGGGGGCGAGCTGTGACAGGGGACCGAGCGTCGCGGAGCCCTCCTGCTGGAACTCGGCGAACCGGTTCGACGACTTGCAGAACCAGTACTCGCACTCGACGCCGCGTCGCACGAGGTGGCGGCCGAGCAGCAGCATGGAGCTCGAAACGCCACCGGTGTCGCAAAGCGATCGGAACAGGAGTACACGCATCCGAGATGGGTGGGAATGGTCACTCCGTCGTGACCGTCGCGACCCGGAGGGATGGCGGCGACCGATCACTGACGGCGAAGGCCATGGCGCCGGTGGACTTAGTCGTTCCGAACAACCCGCCCAAGCCTGTCGCCCCCGGACAGGCAGCGTGCGGGCCAGGGCTAAAATGCCGAGGAAATATACGACAAGGTTCAGCCGGCATCGACGACGTGGCGGGGGCGCGTTTGCGGCCTCGCGGGGCGAGCGATTGTCCGTCCCGTTGCCAGGTGTGGCGAGGGCGCAACAGGGCTGAATCGATTCTTATCGGCCCGCCCGAGACTGCTCGACCGGAACCGGCGTGACGGTGGACGGCCCCGAAGCACCGGCGACGACGGCCGCGGGTTCTCCGTCCGTTCTTCCTGCCGGCTCGTAGGGGAAAAAACGCTTCAGGCGATTGAGTGGTCGCTCATAGGCGAACCATGACATCGAAGCAGCTTCGGGCGCCGTGCCGCCGGCGGTAACAAGTGAGGTGTCCAATCTGGACGTGCTGCAGAGACGAACGCCACTTTTGCCTGGCGCTGCCCCGGCTTGCGGAGTGCGGGCCCGCAGCGACGTTGCGGGTGACGCATCATTCACTGAGCCGTCGTTCCCATGACCATGCGTGCTCCAACCGATCTTCGTTCGCTGACGGCCCCGATCCCCGTCGCTTCCGTTGCGCCGCACGAGGTGGAGCTGTCCGTGGTGATCCCCGCATACAACGAGTCGGGGAACCTGAACGTGCTGATCGCGCGGCTCGATGAGGTGCTGGCAGGGATTGGCAACTCTTACGAGATCATCATCGTGGACGATGGCAGCGGCGATTCGACGTGGGGAGAGCTGCGTGACGCCTCAGACCGGAATCCTCGCGTCGTGGGGATCAGCTTGTCACGGAACTTCGGTCACCAGGGCGCTCTGTTGGCTGGGCTGTCGCGGGCGCGCGGACTCGCGGTGGTCAGCATGGACGCCGACCTTCAGCATCCGCCTGCTGTTATTCCGCGTCTCGTCGACGCGTGGCGCGGCGGCGCGCAAGTCGTGCGCACTCTGCGCCGGGATGCCGGCATCACCTCGGGATTCAAGCGCTACACGTCGCGCTGGTTCTATCAAGCGTTCTCGTTTCTGACGGACATCCCAATGGCGGCCGGCATGTCAGATTTCCGCCTGCTCGACCGCCGCGTCCTCGACGAGCTGTTGCGCCTTCGCAATCGGGATCTGTTTCTCCGCGGGAGCGTCGAGTGGCTCGGCTACCGAACCGTGACGATCGAGTTCGACGTCGCCGCCCGGCACTCCGGCGAATCGAAGTACACGTTGTCCAAGATGCTGCGCTTCGCGGTCGGCGCGGTCATCTCGTTCTCGCCCAAGCCGCTCAAGCTCGGCATCTGGCTCGGCCTCTGGACGAGTCTGCTCGCGCTCCTCGAGATCGCGTATGCGCTCGTGCAGTTCGCGCGCGGCGAGACGGTCCCCGGCTGGGCGTCGCTGACCGCCGTCATGTCCTTTCTCTTCGGCGTGCTGTTCATCGTGCTCGGCATCATCGGGGCGTACATCGCGCGCATTCACGACATCCTGCAGAACCGCCCTCCCTTCGTGATCGCCGAAACCACGGAACAGGTCGACGAACCATGATGATCGTTCGCGCGGCATGACGTCGCCGACCGTCACTACGTCGAATCGATCCGAGCTCGAGCCGCTGTCGCGCGGGGTGCTTCTGATCCTCGCCGGCGCGATGCTTTGTTCGCTCGTGCTGCACCTGCTCACTCCGATGGCGTCGTTCTACGGCGAACCCGACGCCGCGACGCTCGTGAGCGACGCGCTGCTGTGGGTGCGCGGCGGCATCCGCACGAACGCGATCTCCGAGTATCGCTACTACACCAGCCCGGCGTACATCTGGTTCGTCACGCGGCTACTGCCGGCCCGCGGCGGCGACATCACGGCGGTGATCACGACGCTCAATCGGATCAACCTGGTGATGTCGGCGGCGATCGTGGTGCCGTTTTTTCTCGTGTGCCGGCGCATCGCGGGGCAGCGCGCGGCGCTGATCGCGTCGGGGCTCATCTCGTTCGTGCCGACGTTCTTCCAGGGCGGTCTGTACGGCTTCCCGACGCTCATCGGCGAGTTCTTCCTGCTCTGGGCGATCTGGCTGTACGATCGCTGGCTGACGAGCGAACGGCAGTGGTCCGCCGACGCCTGGGTTCTCGGCGCCGTGTGCGCGTGTCTCGCGCTGGCGCTGCTGGTCAAGGCCGACGTCTATGTCGGGGCGGTCGCGCTGTGGGGACTGCTCCTGCTGCGCCGCCGCCTGTCGTGGACGAACGCCGGCGCGCTCGCGATCGTCGGCGCGATTCCCGTGCTGGTGTCCTACGTGGTCGCGCACGCGCTGCTCGTCCAGTCGCCGGACACCGCGCACTACGCGGCGGACTGGAATCAGAAATTTCCCTTCGATCCGCGCCGCGAGCTCAATCGCACGCACATTCTACAGGTGCTCAAGAGCATGGGCGTGCTGAGCATCCCCGTGTTCACCGTCGCGCTCGTGTGGCTCGTGCGGCGGCGATCCTATGCGCTGGCCGCGACGCTCGCCGTGTGGGCGGCGCTGCCGGTGTTGTTCTGGTTCTTCCGGTTCGGCGACAGCGCGCGTCATCACTTCCCCTCGTCGGTTCCGGTCACGCTCGGCGTCGCGATCCTGTTCGCCGCGCTCCCGGGCCGCGATCTCGCGCGCTATGCCGCCGCGGCCGCGCTCGTGCTCGTGAACTACTTCGCGTTTCCTCCGGACGCGAGTACGCTCACGACGAGCGGCCGGCTCATCGCCAGCGGCCGACTGACGGCCGCGTACGCCGGCGCGCATACACGGGCAGCGAGCGAGTTCGCCGATGTCGCGGTGTCGCGAAAGGTCTTCATCGGCGGCTGGAGGCGAGTGTGGTACGTGCAGAACGCCGTGCTGGCTCGAGCGGACAGCGTGCTCTCTTACCGGCTCGGCGTGCATTACGGCATCCCGTCGATCGACGTCGTCTATCTGAGCGGCGGCGCGCGCATGGAATCGATCTCGCTCGCCGCCACCGGCCGAACGCCGGCCGCGCTGCGCGCGGCCGCCGATTCGTCCATTCGCGACGGCTTTCGCGTGTTCGCCATCGAGTTCGACTCCACGCTCGAGCACACGCTGTTCAGTCGCCAGTACCGCGTTTCGGAATATCCAGCGCGATGAACTAGGTCTTCGACCGCGTAAAGAGTTTGGTTGTCCGCAACCGAAGCAAAGTGATCACGGACTGACACGGACGAAGGCGGATTGGCACGGAGCCCACGTGAGGCCCATTTCTAGACCGCCGCTCGGGACGCGATTCCTTGCCTCTCGAGCGGCGTCTCTCGAGATACAGTCGTGCTTTTGCCGTGTCCGTCAGTCAGTGTCCGTGCCCGTCCGTGATAGGCTGGTGACCGGCGATGAATTGTCACGAGCATCGCTCATCCAGAGTTGCGAAAGACATCATGCGGTCGGAGACCTAGTCGCCGCTCGCCGCTCGCCGCTCGCCGCTCGCCGCTCGCCGTTCCTAGGGCTGTGGAGCGGGCTGCGCGGAGCGCGCCTGCGAAAAGCTGAGACCCATTCGCAGGAAGTAGTACAGTCCAATGAGCGTTATTGGAACGAACGACACGACGTGGTAGGCCAGCGCCCAGGCCGCCGCGAGATCCCGGTCGATGCCGTACACCGCGAGCGCCGAGATCGCGCCGGCCTCGAACACCCCGACGAATCCGGGGCTCGAGGGCAAGGCGACGCTGAGGACCATCACGCCCTGGGCGAAGAGCGCCATCGTCCACGGCCCCTCGATCCCGAACGCCCTGAAGGCGAGCCAGAACGCCACGGGCTGGAGCATCCACAGCGCAAACGCCCACCAGAGCACCGCGGCAAAGCGCCGCGGGCTGCGCAGAACGCCGAGCCCCTCGGCGAACTTCCGAGCGGCGTCCACGATCCGTCGTGACAGACGCGGCATCACAGCCGACGCCACCCGCTCGAGCGCGGACAGCACCTGCGCCGGGAAAAACACCAGCCCGTAGAGCACCAGCAACACGCCGCCTATGCCGGCGGCCGACACCGCCGCCGCCCGGGCGAAGCTGAATCCGGCACCCCCGGCGGTCGCCGGGAAGTGCGGATCGATCACCGCCGCGAACAAGAGGAGCAGCACCACGATGCCGTCGAACACCCGGTCCAAGCCGATCGACGCGACCGCGGTGGAGAAGGAAACCTCCGGAGCCTCGCGCGAGAGCGCGTACGCGCGGACCAGCTCTCCGGCGCGCGCCGGCGCGACGTTGTTCGCCATGACGCCGATGGCGGTTGCCCGCCACAGCGGTCCCATGGGCAGCCCCGGGGCAACCGGATCGAGCAACGTCTGCCAGCGCCGCGCACGAAGCGGAATGACGCAGGTCGCGACGACGGCGCTCAGGGCCAGCAGGCCTTTGTTCGCGTGCACGGCGGCGTCCCACGACGCCGACCAGTCGATGCCGCTCTTCGCGACCAGCCACCAGACGAGCGCTCCGCTGATCAGGAAGCCCGCCGCCGCACGCCAGTTGATTCCCATGTCACCCTCTGCCAGGGGACGCCGATACGCGTCCGATCACTCAAGACGCGCGGCGCTCCCAGAGACGTAACACCGCGTCTCTCCGAGGAGGAGTGCGCGCCGCCGGCCCCGGCCAGCGTTCGGCACAGCCCGCCGGTCCGGCTTGCATCGTTTTGCTACACTCACTGCCATGTCGCGGTCGCCGGTCAGAGCCTACATTCGGGTCTCTTCCCGACCCCGGAGCCAGCACGCATGAGCGGAACCGCTAGTCCGCCGACCGCCGATGGCGCGCAACGGCTGTCGATCGTGGTTCCGGCATACAACGAGGAGGCCGTTCTCGCCGCCACGGTCGACGCGCTGGTGGCGCACTTCGACCGAACGGGCCTCGACTACGAGATTCTCGTCGTCAACGACGGCAGCAAGGACGACACCGCTGCCGTCATTACCGCGCTCGAAGCGCGCCACGCGCGCATGCGGCACGTCGACAACCCGGGCCCGCACGGCTATGGCTGTGCCGTGCGCTGCGGGCTCGATCACTACACCGGCAGCGCCGTGGTGGTGATGATGGCCGACGGCGCCGACCGTCCCCAGGACGCCGAGGCGTACTACCGAAAGATTCTCGAGGGCTACGACGTGGGCTTCGGCACGCGCTTCGTGCCCGGCACCACCGTCGAAGGGTATCCCGCGTTCAAGCGCGTGTTGAACCGGTTGGGGAATCGTCTCATCGCGTGGCTCGTGGGCCGCGACTACAACGATTTCACGAACGGCTTCAAGTGCTACCGGCGCGAGGTGATCGACGCCATTCAGCCGCTCGTGTGCGGCCAGTTCAATCTGACGGTCGAGATGTCGATCAAAGCGGCGCTCACCGGCGCGAGAATGGCCATCGTGCCCAATCACTGGGCCGAGCGAGCGGCGGGCGTGTCGAAGTTCAAGCTGTTGAGCCTGAGTTGGCTCTATCTCCTGACCATCGCGTACTGCCTCATTCAGCAGAAGCTGCGAACCAGCGTCAGTCGTCCGGCGCGCGCGCCCGTCGCGGCGCCCCCGCCTAGTGAGGCGACGCTGCCCGCCGCGGCGCGTGGGCCGTGAAGCGGCCGACGTCACCGGGACCGACGACGTTCAGGTCCTGCCGGTAGTCCATCATCGAGCTGTGGCTCTCGCGGGCCACGTGATAGATGGGCCGCCGGTTGGTGGTCTCGAGCACCTGCAACAAATACTCGCTCATCACGGCAAGCACGATGCAGACGAGGAAGAACAGGCCGCTCATCTGGAGCGACAGCGACGCCCAGCCGTTGGCGACGTTCCGCATCACCAGCACCGCGATCACGACGTACGCCGCGTAGAGGACCGAGATCGCGCAGATGCCGAGCGCGAAGATCGTGATCATGCGGAGCGGCCGCACCGACGACGAGAACATGAGGTCGAGCGCGCGAAAGATCACCCACGTGCCGAACTGCTTCGACGATTGGTCGTCGGTCCGGTCGTACTCGAGCGTGGCGTACCGGTAGCCGGACAACGCGGGAGCGATCGACAGCGTCCGGTGGCGGTCGGCTGATTCCAGCATGTAGTTCACGACCGTCCGGCTGAGCACCCGATAGGTCGTCATGGCGCGCGGCAGGTCGATGTGGTTGAGCCGCGCGATGAGGCCGAGGAACGTGCCGACGAGCCGGTTGTACAGGCCGCGGCGTTGGAGGCGAGCGCGGGGCAGCGCATAGACGATCTCGACGCCCCGGCGCACGAGATCCACCATCTCGGGCAGCCGGTCCGGCGGATCGAGCGCGAGGTCGAGCACCGCCGTGAAGTCGCCGATCGCGTGGTCCATGCCGGCCGTGAGGGCGATCTCGCGCGACCGCGCCGTCACGAGCACGAGCAACTGAATGTTCTTTTCGTTCCGCTGCAACTCGGCGACGATCTCCGCGCTGGCGTCGGTCGACCCGTTGTCCACGACGATGATCTCGTAATACGCGAACTCTGATCGCAACACGGCGGCGAGCGCGCTCAGCCGCTCCGCCACCCACGGCGACGCGTCGCGAATCGAGGTGACGACGGAGAGAAACACTTCGCGGCGACTCATGCGAGATTCAGCTCCTGGTCGATGACCCGGACGACGTCGAAGATGTTGTCGATCTTCCCGCCGAGGATCGAGACGACACGAGGAAGTGAGGAATCGTGATGCAGCGCGATGGGACGGGCGTCGTCGACGTCCGTTTGCAGCAGCAGCGTCTTGATCTCGAACAACGACTCCACGTGGCGCATCCCGCGGGCGACGGGCAGATAGCGCTGCGCGTCGCGCACCATCCACGGAAAACGGGACTCCCGGGCGTACTCCGCGAGCACGGCGTCGGGATCGAGCTCCGGCTGCGTCGCCTCCGACCATGAATAGTGCGGCGTGTACCGCACGTGCGTTAGGGAGTGGAGCTGCCGGGCGGGAAAGGGCATCGTCGAGAAGAACGGCCCATCCATCACCGTGATCCCCAGCCCCCGAAGCTCATCCGGCACCTCGACGAGCGCGACTTCGGCCACCTGGTGTTTCACGCCAGGGCGCCCGCTGGCGCACAGGCCGCCGAGGCGATTGAGCCGCGAATAGGTGCAGTTGAACACCCAGCCGGCCGTGAGCTCGCAGTGCGGGTCGAGCTCGACGGCGACGCCGGCGTCCCCGGCGGGCCGAATCGCTCGCGCCTCGGTCGCCGTCCGCACTTCCACCTGCGCGTCGGTGAGCAGACGGACCATCGCGTGCCGAAGCCGCACGACGTCGAAGGCGTACTCCTCGGCGGCGAAGACGGCGTCGATCAGGTCCGGATCGAACAGGCGCTGGACGCGCGCCGGCGCTTCGCGCAGCGGCATGCCCAGCGTGCGACAGAAGCGCTCGAAGTGGCCGCGGCTGACTTTGGAGCCGTGGCGCGCGAGGCAATAGATCGCCTGAAACTCGGCGTCGACGCTGTCTTCGAAGAGCCGGCGAAACGCGGCGAGGTTCTCGCGGCTGCTCGCCGCCGTGCGAAAGCTGCGCGGGTAGTGATAGCCGTTGTGGAGGCGCGCCTGATTGACGTACGACGCGCGCGTGAGGAGGTCGGGCGCGCGCTCCACGAGCAGAATCGGCGCCATGTGACGCGCCAGGTGTGCCGCGAGGAAGCAACCGAAGAACCCACCGCCGACGATCACCGCCTCGTAATGCACCGCGCGCTCACCTCGCGTCGGCGGCGAGCGGCACGCGCATCAGCGCGCACGCCCCTTGCTTGACGAGCTCCGTCGACGACCGGTCGCGGAGAAGCTGCACGACGGCCGGGTCACACGAGGCGACGGTGTCGCCCGGATGAAACACTTGCAGCGTGTCGATGCGAATCCGCGCGCCGCGCGCGTTGAGGTATTGCGCGTAGAACATGAGCGGCTCGGTATAATGATTTTCTCCGGACTCGACCCACACGCCGGTGTCCGAGACGTCGATGTCGTTCACGCCACGCTGGTGCAAAAAGCGAAGGAACGTTCCGTACTGCTCCTGCGGTTGCACGGAGCCCTCCGGGTACCAGTAGGTATCGCGGGTCGCCGTGATCACGTTCGCGAGCGGCAACGCGAACAGCGCCACGAGTCCGGCGTCGAGAGCCCACCTATCCAGGCGCACGCGCGGCGGGTCGGCGTCGGTGTCCCCGGCGGCGACCAGCACGCGAACGAGCGCCGCGAGCCCGATCGCGAGAACGAGCGCCATCAGCCCATAGGTCTGCGCGTCGTACCACGCGTGCTTGGTCTCCGAGGTCGAGATCACGGCGAGCACGAACAGCGGAATGATGCTGGCGAACAGAGCGAGCCGCGCGGTCCGGGGGTTCCGCTGGCGGATGCCGATCACGGCCGCGAACGCGGCCAGAAACACCCAGGGAATGAACCGGCGCGTCATGAAGCCGCGCACGTAGAATCCCGGCCCGTAGTGGTACTTCCCGATCTGCACCGACACGCGTTTGAGATCGAAGAAGACGACGGCGTGGAGATAGCCGGGGTCCGCATGCTCGCGGAGGGCGACATACGACACGACGATGCCGATCGAGAGCGCCGTGCCCAGCAGGAATCGCCAATCACTCAGGGTCGCGCGAAAGCGGCGACGCACGATCAGGTAGGCGACGAGCGGCGGAAGCGCGAGGCCGCCCGCGATGCTCTTCGTGAGCATGGCCGCCGTGACGCCCGCGAAGAAGATCGCGAGGGTGACCCACGGCGCCCGGCCCTCGCTCTCGACGTACTCGAAGAACGCCAGGCAGTAGATCAGCACGAAGAGCGACAGCAGCGCGTCGAAGTCGCCGGTGCGCGCCACGTGCACGCCGACGTATCCGTAACTCGAGATCACGATGAACGCGGCCAGCAAACCGGTCCGCCAGCCATCCTCGACTCGGGTGGCGCAATACCAGACGAGCAGCAACAGCGTGGCGAGCGCCGCGAGCGCCGACGGCAGGCGCACGGCCGTCTCCGGGCGGAGGCCAGCGCCGAGGAGTCCCGCCTGCATCCAGGTCAGCAGCGGCGGCTTGGTGTTCCAGTGATCCGGCTTGCCGGCGAAGCGCGTCACGAGCAGATCGCCGCTATTGGCCATCTCCATCGCGTTCTGCGCGGAGCGGGACTCGTCCCACATGTGGAAGGGCCGCGTGCCCAGATGGTGAAAGAGCACCAGGTAGGCACACCCCAGCAGGCACAACAGGCCGAGCACTCGTCTGGACATGAGTCGGGGAGAACGGAAGACGCCACCGAACGGAACGCTCGGCGGCACAACCCTCGAGAGTAGGACGCGCTATCGGCTCCTACGGCACTGAGGACGAATCGGCGCGGCCGGCCATCGCCACCGGCGGCTGGCGCGCGGCCAGCAGACGCTCCGTCACGAGCGCCGCATTCTTCGCACCGAAGTGCACACAGTCGTAGAAGTCGTCCGGATCGCCACCAAAGAGATCAATCGTTTGCAAGTTCACGACGGGAACGTCATGCGCGGCCGCGATGCGGCGAATCGTGTCGGGCAAGGCGCGGAAGAACGCCGCGACCTCAGGATGCTGCGCGATTCGCGCGAACAGATCGGGGTGTCCGGGCGTGATCCAGAGGACCACCCGAATGCCGTGCGCATGCGCGCGATCGAGAATCGAGTCGAGGAGCGCGATCTGCCGTGGGTCGAACGAGTGGATTTTGACGAGTGAGTCGACGAAGCTGTCGGCGCACTCCGCGATCGCGCCGGCTCGATTGTACCGGCCGGCCGCGATCAACCGGTCGCGCGTGCGATACTCGAGATAGCCGTCGGCGTGAAAGTAGTGCAGCGGCTCCTTGTGCCTCACCGCGGCCATGATCGAGATGCCGACCTGATTCGCGTACGAAACGGAGAGCGCCTCTTTGAGCAGATCGGCGACGTGCGCGACCTTCCACCCGAACGTCGGCGCCCTGCCTTCCAGGCGCGGTGCCAGCTCCCAGTCGTCCTTGAGCTCGGCCGGCACGTTGTAGCCCGTGAACATCTGCGGATCCAGCGCGAGCGTCATCTCGCGGACCGGCGCCTTTTGATCTTCGACGAAGCTCATCACCGGCCCGACGTCCTCCAACATGCCGGCCGAGAGCGAAAAGTTGAAATACCGAAGGCCCGTCGCGCGGCTGAACACGCTGGGCTCGAGCTTCATGCTCTTGCTGGAGCCGAGGATCAGGCCCTGAACGGGGCCGCGGCGGTCCCACGCCTCGAACAGCTTCACCTTGCGCGCGCGCGTCACCGGCACGCTCGTCGGAAAGTGATCGCCCCAGAATCCGCCGAGAGGATTGACCGTGCCGAAGGCGAGGATCACCAGGGCCAGGTTGGCCAGGAGCGTCCACGATATCGTCGTCACGACTACCGAAATGTTGCGTCGTCGTCGCTCAGGCATGCGTTGAAACGCTCACAGTCACGCGCGCCAAGTGACTCGACAAACTCTCGACCGCGGGGCAAACTTAGCCCCGCGAGACACGCCGCGCGCGTGACTCCGCGATGGACTTCGGCACCCCGATTCGCTGGATGACATGACCGACGCTATTCTCGCCAGGTTGACCGACGTCGTGCGCGATGTGTTTGATGATGAGGCCCTGGTCGTCACTTCGTCAACGACGGCAACCGACGTGGAGGGATGGGACAGCTTGGCGCACATTCGCCTCATTCTCAACGTCGAACGGACCTTCGGCATCAAATTGACGGCGTCGGAGATCGCCAAGCTGAAGACCGTCGGCGATCTCACGGACCTGATCGCGCGCAAGACCAAGACGAGTTGAGGCGAGGCCCAGCAACGCACGCCAGCCGTCGTCGTCTTCGTTCGTGAGCCCCTCCCCTGAGCCGTCGCTCGACCGTGGTCACCCGATTTTCCCATGATGGATCTGTTCGCTGAGTTGCGCTGGCTGCCACGTCCGCCCGAGGACTTCGACACCCGCCTGCGCGCCCTCGCGCCGACGGCCTCGGCCGTGGGCGGCCAGTTGCAGTTCCTGGCCTCGCACGCGCTCGACGACACTCGTCTCGACCGGATCGCGCGCTTCGTCGCCAAGGCGCGCGCGGGCGGCAACTCCCTCGCGCCGCTCACGCCGTACTCGCTCGGCATCGTCTCCAACTCGACCACGGACTTTCTCTCGGCCGCGATCGCGGGAACGGCGCCGCGCTTCGGGCTGGCCGTCGAGTGCGTTCGCGGACTCTACGACCAGGCGCTGCAGGAAAGCATGGATCCCGCGTCCACGATCAATTCGGCGCGGCCCAAGGCCGTTCTCATCGCCCTCGACTGGCGTGGGCTCGGACTCCGCGCCGCCGGTGCGGAGTCGGGCGACGTCGAACAGGTGATCGAGGCGGCGAGAGCGCGCCTCGCGGCGATCCGGAACGGGTTCCATGAGAATGCCGGTGCGGTTTGTATCGTCCAGACCGTCGCGCCGCCGCCGGAGCGCGTCTTCGGTTCGCTCGATCGATCGGTCGCGGGGTCGCTCGCGTCGATCATCGACGGAGTCAACCGCGCCATCGCCGCCGACGTCGGCGCGTCGTCCGACGTGCTGTTCGACGTGGCCAGTCTTGCGGAAACCGTCGGGCTCTCGACCTGGCATTCGCCGGCGCAATGGAACCTCGCGAAGCTCCCGTTCGCGAGCGAGCTGCTGCCGCTCTACGCCGACCATGTCGGGCGCCTCCTGGCGTCGATGAGCGGGCGCTCGCGCCGGTGCCTGGTGCTCGACCTCGACAACACCCTCTGGGGCGGCGTGATCGGCGACGACGGCCTCGCGGGCATCCAGCTCGCGCAGGGCGACGCGGTGGGCGAAGCCTATCTGGAGTTGCAGCAATACGTGCTTTCGCTCCGCGATCGCGGCGTGGTGCTCGCCGTGTCATCGAAGAACGACGACGCCGTCGCGCGCCAGCCGTTCCGCGAGCATCCGGAGATGCGACTCAAGGAATCGCACATCGCCGTATTTCAGGCGAACTGGAACGACAAGGCGACCAACATCAGCGCCATCGCCGGCGAGCTGTCGCTCGGTCTGCCGTCGCTGGTATTCCTCGACGACAACCCGTTCGAGCGACAGCTGGTCCGGCGGGCGCTGCCCGAGGTTGCCGTGCCCGAGCTGCCCGAGGATCCGGCGCTCTATGCGCGGACACTCAGCGCCGCCGGCTACTTCGAGCTCACGAAGCTGTCGAAAGAAGACCTCGGGCGCGCGAGCTTTTACGAGGGCAACGCGCGCCGCGCCGAGTTGCAGAAGACGGTGGGCAACGTCGACGAGTACCTCGCGTCGCTCCAGATGGAGATCGTCTTTCAGCCGTTCGACGAAAAGGGGCGGGCGCGGATCGCGCAGCTCATCAACAAGTCGAATCAGTTCAACCTGACGACGCGTCGCTACACCGAAACGGACGTCGACGCGATGATCGTCGATCGCGCGTACTTCACGCTGCAGGTCCGTCTGATCGACACCTTCGGCGACAACGGCATGATCAGCGTCATCATCTGCCGCGGGGTCGGCGGCGACGTGTGGGACATCGACACGTGGCTGATGAGCTGCCGCGTGCTTGGCCGGAAAGTCGAACAGATGGTGCTTCGTGAGCTGTTGACGCATGCCGCGGCGAGCGGCGCGTCGGCGCTCGCCGGCCGCTTCATCCCGACGGGGCGGAACGGGCTCGTCGAGGATCACTACGCGAAGCTCGGCTTCGAGCTCACGCAGCGAGACGACGACGGGACGACCGCGTGGCGGCTTCCGGTCGGCGGGACCGTCGTCGCGCCCGCGCCGATGCGCGTAACACGGCTCGGGGCTGGCTGATGACCGGCGCGTCGTTCGCCTTCGTCGCGTTCGGGCTGATCGTCGCGCTCGTCGCCGGCGCTCGCCACTCGGCCGAGTGGCGCCGTTGGGTCCTGCTGCTCGCGAGTCTCGTGTTCCTGGCGACGATCGCGCGCGATCCGCGCGAGCTCCTTCCGCTCGCGGGATTCCTGCTCGTAGGGTATGGCGCGATTCGCTGGGCCTCGCGGTTTCCCGATCGCTCTCCCGCGCTCGCGATCGGCGGCATCCTCGTGCTCTTCGTGTGGCTCAAGCACTACGCGTTCGTTCCGAGCCGAGTCTGGCTGCCGGCGGCATACGTGACCGTCGGGCTGTCGTACATGCTGTTCCGGCTGTTGCATCTCGTCCTCGAGGTGCGCGGCGACGAGTCGCTCGCTCGTCTGCCCTTTCGCGCGTACGCCGAGTACATGATCGCGTTCAACACGCTGGTCGCGGGACCGATTCAGCTCTATCCCGAGTACGCGGAGCAACGGGACGCGACGGACGCGCGCGTTACGCTGACGGACGTCGGAGAAGCGCTCGAGCGTATCGCCGTCGGCCTGTTCAAAACGACCGTGCTCGCCGCGCTGTTCGCGTTTCTGCGAACGTCCGCGCTGGCGAACCTGAACTCGACGGAGACGCGGCTCGGGTCCGTCGGGCTGGGCGCGTCGGTGTTCGTGCTGTACACGCTGTTCCTCTACTGCAACTTCTCCGGATACATCGACGTCGTCATCGGCGTGAGCCGTCTCGTCGCGCGACGCCTGCCGGAGAACTTCGACCGGCCGTTTTCGGCGACCAGCTTCATCGACTTCTGGAACCGCTGGCACATCACGCTGTCGTCGTGGTTCAAGGCCTACGTCTACAACCCGCTGCTGCTGTCGTTGATGCGTCGCTTTCCGTCGCGTCGCGCCGAGACGGTGTGCGCGACGATGGCCTTCTTCCTCACGTTCTTTCTCGTCGGCATGTGGCACGGACAGACGACGGCGTTCCTGTTCTTCGGCGTGCTGCAAGGCCTTGGCGTCAGCGTCAACAAGCTCTACCAGGTGGCGGTGACGGCGCGCCTCGGGCGAAAAGGGTACTCGCGTCTCGCCGCCGTGCCGCTGCACCGCATGATCTCGCGCGGGCTGACGTTCAGTTGGTTCACCTTCTCGCTGGTCTGGTTCGCGGGAAGCTGGTCGCAGGTGCGCGCGCTGTGGGCAGACCTTGGCCTTCGGCGCGGCGTCGCCGCGTGGGTCCTGATCGTGGCCGGATCATCCGTCGCGCTGGCTGCCTGGGAGTGGATACGCGCCCGCTCGTCGGCCGCGAACTGGCGAAGCGCAAGCGAGCTCGGAGTGCTGCGAGCGCGAACGGCGTGGGTGACGACGATGGTCGTGGTCGTCGCGATCGTGGTGGTGCTGTCGACACACGCCGTGCCCGCGCTCGTCTACGCGGATTTCTAACGGACGCTCACGTCGGCCCGGCAGGCCCTCCGACGCCCGCCTCGACGTCGCGCACGATCGGCAGCAGCACGGTCGTCGGCGGCGTCGACTCGACCGGGCTCACCGAGGCGGTTTGATCGGTCAGGATGCGCGGCAACCGGGACACGACGATGCGGAGCCCGCGCACGAAGCGATTCAGATCCTCACACAACACCTCGCCGGCCGCCTTGGCCATCGCGTACTCCGTCAACTCGGCCGGCCGCTCGGTGACCGCGATCGACGACGGATAGAAGACGGAGAGCGGTCGCGCGTCTCTTGCCTTGAGCGCCGTGCAGACGTCGTAGAAGCCCTGCACGTAGAATCGATTGGCTTCGTCGTAGATCGCCGGCGCGAAGAGCGCCGTTCGCCGAGTGAAGATCGGCGCGCTGGCGAAATAATAGAGTGAAGTCGGAGACACGTTGAGTGTCGCCAACTGCCCGCTGGCGGGCTGGCGGACGTCGTACGCCATCGTCTCGCACGCGCCTCCCCAAGCAACGATCTCGTCGCGAACGGCACGCGCTTCGGCGGTGCCGACCGCGAAGGTGATCACGGGCGTGCCTCCGCCGGCGGCGATCAGCTTGGCGCACACTTCACCCAGGCCGCGCGATCCGCCGAGCACGAGCGCCGTGTGCCCGCGGAACTCATCTCCTGTCACGAGCTGTGACAGCTCGTGCATCGACGCCTGGGCGACCGGTGGAACGCGCGCGAACGCTTCGATCGATCCCTGGAGGCCGCCGCCGTCGACCCCGATCGTCACGATGCGGAAGCGGTCGTCGATCTGCATGACGCGATACTGAATGCCATCTGCCGCGACGGCATTCACCAGCTCGACGTCGAACGACGAGAAGATCGAGTGGAGGCCAGGACAGACCATGCCGACGAGGCGCGACAGGCACGCGCAGGCCGTCGCGGTCGTCGCGCCGAGCGTCGCCGCGGCCGCGGGAAATGCGGAGGCGAGCGACGCGGGCGGCTGCGCGAATCGCAGCATTCCAGTCGCATCGGCGAGCTGATTGATCGAGCGGTCGAGCGCGCGTTCCGGCCACGCGCGCGCGGGCAGGTCGTCCATCGTTCGCGCGATCGCCGCGGTCCGCGCTCCGAACCACAGCGTGAGCGACGTGATGGCGCGCGATCCGACCAGGAGTTGCGCGCGCAGCTCCGTTTCCGTTCTCCGCGTCACGTTCAGGACGACGGTGTCACCAACGTACGCCACCGTCGAAAACTGGATCTTCATGCGTCGAATCGGCGCCGGGACGAGATCGGCGCTCGCCAACTGATCCAATGCCCAGAGCACCATGTGCATCCCGTGCACCGCAGGCAGGCCGAGCTGCGTTCGGCGCGCCGCCACGGGGTCGAGATGCATCGGATTGCGGTCGCCCGACAGCTCGGCGAAGCGATGCTGGTCGCCGGCGTCGAACGGTTTGGTCGCGACGAGAATGGTCGTGCTCAATCGTGGCGATGGCGCGCGGTCGCGAGACCGCCGGCGTTCAGAGCGCCGAGGCGTCGAAGCTGGTCCGCCAATTGGTCGGCAACCCAGGCATGTCCTTTGGCCGTGTACAAACCGGTCACGCCGCTCGCGCGCACTTCGTTGGGCGTGATGAGCATCCACTCAACGGTGTCGGCGGGAATGGATCGCAGCGCCGGCGTCAGGTCCACGAACGGAATGCCGGACCGAGCGCTGAAGCTGGCCACGCGCTTTCGAATCGCGTCGCCCGCCCCGGGAAGCAGGTCGTTGCGCGTGGGCAGATAGACCAGCACGAGGCTCGCTCCATGCGAACTCGTGATCCGCGCAAGATCCTGAAAGACCCCTTCGGCGACCGACATCTGTTCTCCGCGCCGGTCCGCTTTGTCCGAGCGTCCGAAGACGCGCTGCCAGAGCTGCACCAAGCGGGAGCCGTTGAGAACCTGCGATACCTGGCCGCCGCGGCTTGGCCGCGACCACTGAGACACCGGAATGTGCTGGGCTCGGACGGTGCCGTCCGTGATCGTCAGAGTCGGCTTCGGATATCCGGCGAATGTCCCGGACGTCAGGCGCGCGAAGTCGCTTTCCTGAAACGCGAACAGATGGACCTGGTGCGGGAGCTGAGACGCATCGCGCTTGTAGATCAGATAGGCTTGATCGATTCCGTACCCGCGTTGCGCCATGTTGACCGTGCGCGTCCCGGGCAGCGCGCGCTCGAGGTCCGCGCAGAACGTCGCGCTGTCGGCCACGCCGGCTCCGAACGTGAGCTCGTCTCCGGAGCACAGGATGGTGACGCCGTTGCCGGAAGCCGCCGATGCCGATGCGGGTGCGACTCGAAAGCCCTGCGCGTTCGTCGACAACGGTACGTGTGCACCGTACCCATTGGGCTGCGAGAGATTCGGGATCCCGGACCATCCGGCCAACGAGTCGTACCGCACCTGGAGACGGTTCGGCAACGGTGCGAGCGCGAGCAAGTCGTGCGCGATCGTCGCGACGCTCAGGAATCCCTCGATCGCCGAGAGGCCGATGATCGTCAACATCACGCCGACCACGACGACCATCGCGTTGCGCGCGATGCTCGAACGCCTGTCTCGGGGAGTCGTTCGCGGTGCCATCTCGGTCAGGGCTTTTCGGATGGCGAGATCAGGCCCACGCCGCAGCGGTATTGCTGGTCGGCAGGAACGTTGCGAAGCAACGGCATCGCCGCCGCGGTCATCGACGCGAGCTTCGTGGAATCGCTGAGATCGTACAGGTACGCCCAGGCGCCGGACGGTAGCGACGGCAGCCCTGAGCCGCCCACCACGATGCTGTCACGCTGCGTTCCAATGTGATTCAGATAGTTCACGATCTCGTTGCGCGCACGGTAGCGCGGAAGATCGTGCGTGAAGATCAGCCACAGCCGAGGCCGGCCGCGAAACCGATCGAGCTCGGCGAAGTATTGGCGTGCCTCGCCGTAGTGACAGTCCCCCATGACCACGTCGGCCGGCTGCATTCCATAGCGCGGACCGTAGAACGCGAGCGCATGAGACGCGGCGAAGAATCCGTAGATGGCATCGCCGGGCTGGCGGTGGTCGCGAACGTACGCGAGTACCGGCCTTGTCTCTTCGACCCGGTACGGGGGCGGGTATTGCACGATGGCCCAGACCGGGATCACGAAGCACGCGGCCATCCATGCCGTGCCGAGGGTCGGCGCGGCGCGCGCCAGCAGCGCTCGGACGACATCGAGGCCCGCGGCGGCGAAAATGAAAAACGCCGGAAACAGGAACGCGACATAGAGCGACTGGAAGACGTACAGCCCGGCCGCGGCCGCGAGGATCGTGACGACGGCCGGGAGCAGCAGGAGCAGCGCCATGTCGACGTTGCGCCGCACGAGCGGAACGATCCCGACCGCCATCGCGACGACGAACGCCCACGGGGCGTAGTACTGCATGATCTCGCGGCCCGCGGCATTCACGAGCCGGTCCCACAGCCACAGGACTTCACCTTTCACGTGCGGAAACGCCGGCGGCGCGCCGCTCGCGTAGAGGTCGTGCAGGCTTGCCCGCACATCCGGCGGTGTGACCATGTACGTCACGATCGCCGCGGTGGCTGCTCCCGCGATCCAGAGTGCGAACGCCGGCATGAGGCGCGCGATTCGCCCGGTGTCCTTCGCGCGAATGGCGGCGACGATCAACGCGATCACCACGGCGACGGTCACGAGCGCCGCGGCCTCGGCGAACCACATCAGCAGAAAGCCGATGACGCCGGCAGCGAGCGACCGCCGGAGCGTAGCCGGTCGCACCAGGAGATCGTGCGCGAGGACCATCAACCCGAGCGTTGCCGCCACGTCGACGCTCGCGAGCGGCTTGAACGTGGGGTTGATCATGACGAAGCGCACGCCCAGCGCGAGGCATCCAACGGCGAACACACGCGCCGCTCCCTCGAGATAGTCGCGCGTCAACCGCACGAACAGGCCGAGCACGATCACACTCGTGAGAAACGAGAAGAATCGAAGCGAGACGTCGCTCGGTCCGAAGAGCGAGACCACCGCTTTCTGCGCGAGCAGGTAGCCGTACGACGCCTCCTGCCCGAACGCGGTGCGCTCGAGCAGCAACCGCGAGAAGCTCCGCGCGACGATGTTGCGCGCCGCCGCGAGCTCGCCCCAATAGAGCGACGCGTCCGACAGCGTCGCTCGAAGGCGAAGCGCCACGCCGGCGGCCACCAGCGCTCGTATCAGCCAGGTTTCCGTCGGCGTCGGCGCCGCGCGCTCGGGTCCAACCGGCGAGCGCGCCGGTGCCGAATAGTCGGCGTGTCGTGTCGCTGTCGTGCTCACGGGCCTTGCCGCTTCGTTTGCGTCGGCGCGTGTGCCTTCGCGCGCAGCGACGCCAACGGTGCCACGTCCGCTAATTTCTCGGCGAGGAGCTTCGCCGCCCACTCGTTGCCGAGGTTCGAGTAATGCCCGGGAATCCCCGGAGCGACGTTGGGCGCCACGTGCGTGATGGTCAGGCGATCCAGCGAATCCGTTCGCATCGCTCGCAGCTCCGGCGTCAGATCGATGAACCGGATCTGGTGAGCGGCCGCGTAGGACGCAATTCGCGCGCGCCGCGCGTCGATCGGACCGTGCGGGATGTCGTCGGGGAACGGCAGATAGGCCAGGACGAGCTCGACTCCGTGCGCCCGATCATACGCCGCGAGCTCCGAGAAGACCGCCTCGAACATCGGCCAGTCCCTGTCCACGAGATCCGCGGCGCGCCGGGTGCCGTCCAGCGCAGGAACTTTGCGACTGAAGTGCATCAGGCGCAGATCGTCGAGCGTTCGCATCGCGTACCCGAGATTGAGCGCCGACTGCGTTTGCGGCGGCACCGGCACGTGCGTGGTCTCCAACCGGCCGTCCTTGACGACGAGGTACGGCTTGAAGCGTCCGCGGTACGTCGCCGTCGTCGAGCGGTCGAACATGACCGAGATCATCGCGAAGATCTGCACCTGATGCCGAACGCGGGCGCCGTCGCGACGATACCACAGGTACGCCTGGTCGAGCCCGTACGCCGCCTGTCCCATGTTCAACGTTTCGAGTCCTGGAAAGTACGATTCCAGGAGTCCGCACCACGTGTGCTCGTCGTCGACGCCGTAGCCGAGTGTCACCGAATCACCGGAGCACACCAGGCGCGTTCGCGACGTGTCGCCGATGTCGATGACGCGGCTGCCGCGGAGCCCCAACGCGTTCGTCGACACGCCGATGCCCGGCCCGTATTCGTCCGGGCTCGAGAAGCTCGGCCGGTTCGCCCAGCCGAGCAGCGTGTCGTACGTGGTGTGTGGCCGGTAGTACCTCGGCGCCTGCGCCGCGAGAAAATCATGGGCGAGGAGCAGCCAGCTCGCGCCTCCCTCGAGCACGATGACGAGCGCCGCGAGCACTCCGACGCCGGCGAGCAATCCGACCAGCGCGCGCTTCGCCATTCGCGCCATCAACCGAAGCGGTGGGTCGGGACGAACCAGGCCCGATCGCCCTTTCGGTACGGCACGTTGCCGTCGTACGAGCCGGGGGCCTCGACATACCGGAGCGCGCGCGTGCTGCCGATCTCGGAGGTGAAATAGCCGATGATCGTCAGCTCCTTCATGATCGCGAGATAGTGTACCGGCTCGCCGGGCTTCCGCTTGTACTGCGCTTGTTCCGACTGCACGACCTCGAGGAGCGACGTGCGCTCGGCCGGCGAGATCGCGACGAAGGATTTGCCGTGGCGCCGCTGGCTCAGCGACTCGATCGCCGCGAGCCCGTCGGCGAATGCGGCATGGCTCGCGTCGTCGTAGCAGTCGTTCACCATCATCGCCATGAACGCGCCGATGCCGGCGGCTTTCGCGCCCGGCGTGTCGGTCGCGGGCAGAATGGTCTCGCCGATCTCGTCCATCAGCGCCACCTCCGACGGGGTGAACGCCGCCCACGTGCGTTTCGCGGGACGGCAGCCCGTCAGCAGCGCCTCGCCTCCGACGACGGCGATACCGGTGAGCGCAACGAGCCGCGCGACGGCTTCGCGACGGTTCATCATCAGAGATCTCTCGACTTGAGCGCGCGGACGGCGAAGTCGGCGGCCCGCGCGGTGAGCGCCATGTACGTGAGCGACGGGTTGACGCACGACGACGACGTCATGCAGGCGCCGTCCGTGACGAACACGTTGACGGCGTCCCACACCTGGTTGTTGCCGTTGAGCACGGACGTCTTGGCGTCGCGGCCCATGCGCGCGCCACCCATCTCGTGCACCGACTGGCCGAACGTGTAGCCGCGATCGAGCGGCCTCACCTCCGAGACACCGCCCGCCTGCAGGATCTCGACGGCGTCGTTGAGCATATCCTGACGCATGAGACGTTCGTTCTCGCGCGTGGCGCAGTCCATCGCGAGCACGGGCAGACCCCATTTGTCCTTGGTCTTCGGATCGATGTAGACGCGGTTGTCGTGGTACGGGAGCGTTTCGCCGAACCCGCTCAATCCGATCGTCCACGGTCCCGGCTCGGTGAGCTCGTCCTTGAAGGCGGCGCCGATTCCCAGCTCCGCGATGCCGCGCGTCCAGTCCTGGCGGCTCGCGCTGCCCTGGTAGCCGAAGCCGCGCGTATACTGACGCTTGTCGCCGAACAGGTTGCGAAAGCGCGGCACGTAGAACGCCGCGGGTTTACGGCCGTTGTAGTATCGGTCCTCGAACCCTTCGACGCGGCCCGTCGCGCCCGCGCGACTGTGATGGTCGATGATGTTGTGGCCGAGCTCACCGCTGCTGCTGCCGAGGCCGCCCGGCCACACGTCGGTGGCGGAGCTCATGAGCACCAAGGTCGACGCCAGCGCGGACGCGCACAAAAACACGACGGCCGACGTGAACTCGTATGTGGTGTTGGTCTCCGCGTCGACGATCTCGATCCCCGTCGCGCGATGCGTGTTCTTGTCGTAGAGCACGCGCCGCACGATGGAGAACGGGCGAAGCGTCAGATTCCCGGTGGCCACCGCCGCGGGAAGCGTCGCCGCTTGCGTGCTGAAATACGCGCCGTACGGACACCCCAACTCGCACTTGTCGCGATACTGGCATGGGCCGCGGCCGTTGAGGGCGCGCGAAAGATTCGCCGACCGTCCGACGATGATCCGCCGCTTGCCCTGGTAGTGTTCGCGCACGCGCGCCGCCACGGCCTCCTCGACACAGTTCAGCGGAATCGGCGGCAGGAACTTGCCATCGGGCAGCTGCGGCAGTCCTTCGATCGTGCCGCTGATCCCCGCGAACTCCTCGGCATGATCGTACCACGGCGCGATGTCGGCATATCGGATCGGCCAATCGACGCCGGCCCCGTCCGTCTGATTCGCGGTGAAATCGAAATCGCTCCACCGATAGGATTGCCGTCCCCAGACCAACGACCGCCCGCCGACCTGGTGGCCGCGAATCCACTCGAACGGCTTGGTCTCGACGTACGGACACTGGGTTTCGTTCGCGAAGAAATCCGAGTTCGGCTCCCACAGCAGCCGTGCGCGCTGAAGCATCGGCTGCTCGTGCACGAGGCGTCGCGCGTTCATCCCGCGGTGCGGGATCTCCCACGGCTTCTTGAACGCGTTCGTATAATCCTTGACGTGCTCGACGTTCCGGCCTCGCTCGAGCAGCAAGGTCTTCAGGCCTTTCTCACACAGCTCTTTCGCGGCCCAGCCGCCGCTGATGCCCGAGCCGACGACGATGGCATCGTATTGTGGAGTGGCCATGAGCGGGGAAGAGGAGGGCAGCGCGAGCGATCACCGGGCGCCGACTACACTTACACAACTACACCGCGCGCCGCCAGCAAAGTTGACGAGCGGTATTTACGGCCCGCAACCCGGCTGGGCGAGCGCGGCACACGCCGTCACGCGCGCAGCCGCACGCGAGCCAGCCGGGCGGGTGATCGCGGACGTCACCGCACGCTGCAGCTCGGGCCAAAACCTGTCGACGATGATCGGGACCGAGATCTCGGTGTTGTGACCGATCCAATCGACGAAGACGGGCAGGGAATCGCCGGCGAACGTTCGATAGGCGTCCACGAAGCGCCCCGGCGCCACGGCGCGCGCGGCCGAGTCGAGGAGCGCCGGCATGAGGCGATGGATCTCCTGCTGCCGATGGTGAAACGAATCGGCGGCGATCCGGCGAAGGAGCCGCTGCTCGTACGCCGTCGGCACCTTGAGCGTCGCGTGCACCGTGGGCTGCCACACGTAGACGGGCTGGAAGTGGTACTGCGCGCCCAGCGCCTCGACCCATCGCATCGTTTCGACGTACGCGCGCGCCGTTTCCACGGCGCCCCGTTCGGCGGGAATGAATGGCGCCGCCGGCCTCCGCTTGAGCGACTGCGCCCACGCGACGAGCGCGAACTGTTGCATGGCCTCGTGCACGAGGTATTTCAACGCGCGCGCGTCTCGCTGCAGTCCTTGATCGACTCCCGTGCGACTAAGAATGCGGCCGACGGCGAAGTCGTTTGCGCGATTCATCTCGTTCTGTGGGAGGCCGGGCTCGCCCAGTTGCACGGTGGCGACGACGTCGTTGATACCGTCGTAGAACACCACGACGTCCGGCCTCGCACCCTCGCGAAGCGCGAGCATGAGCTGCAGCACTTCCTGCGTGAACGTGTAGCCCGTCTCCCCGAAGTTGGTCACCTCGATGCGCGCGCCGGGCCCAGCCAGCGGCTGCAACCGTCGTGACGCCTCCGCGGCAATCGTGTGATCATCGCGCTGGGCCGTGCCCCACATCGTCGACCCGCCGAAGAAAAACACACGGGCGCGCGGCGTCGCCGGACTGCTCGGCTGCGGCGTGATCCGGTGGCCGGCGCTGTCGAGATTGATGTACGTGCCGTGGAAGTTCGGCAGGCGCCCCCAGTATATGTATGGCTGCCATCGCTGCGGGCGCAGCGCGTCGTACTCGCGCGTGAACTCCGGGTACCACGCTGCCGTGTCTTCGGGGTCGCGAAGCGACACCGGTGGCGGCGGCGCGCGATGGATCCTGGCGCTGATCGCGCGCTTCGCGCGATAGAAGGACTCCATGCCAAACCAAACCGCGACCGTGACGCCGAAGAGCAGCCACGCCGCGCGGATGAAGCGCCCGACTGCGAGCGCCGCCGAGCGAACGGGTGTGCTCACGATGACCGTATAGGTATGGTTGTGAACCCCTGCGACAATTGACGAGCGGAAAACGAACCCCGCAACCCTCGCCATCGAAGTTCGTCTTGCCAACGGTGAACCCAAGCATCCTTCAAGCAGTCTCGCTGCCTCGCCGCGTCATGCGTCGCATTCGCGGCGCTCTTTCGCGCCTCCTCGATCCGTCGCCGACGCCGGAGCGGCGCGACAAACATTTATGGTCGATCGGGATCTACACGGGGCGCTCGCCGCTCGATCTCGGTCCCGATGCCGCCATTCCCTGTCCGGTGCTGACACGCGACGACGTCACCGATGTGTCCGCCTCTCTGGTCGCCGATCCCTTTCTGCAGCTCGTCGACGGCACATGGCATCTGTTCTTCGAGGTGCTGAACCGCGCGACCAACCGCGGCGAAATCGCGCTCGCCACCAGTCGCGATCTGGCCTCCTGGCGCTACCAGCACGTTGTGCTTCGCGAGCCCTTTCACCTCTCGTATCCGCATGTCTTCGAGTGGAAGGGCGAGCACTTCATGATCCCTGAAACACACGAGACGCGCACCGTCCGGCTGTACCGCGCGGCGGAGTTCCCGTCGCGGTGGCAGCTGGCGCACACGCTGCTCAGCGGTGAGCGCTTCGCCGACTCGACGCTGCTTCGCCACGACGACCGGTGGTGGCTCTTCACGGAGACCAGCCCCGAGATGAAGCACGACACGCTCCGCCTGTATCACGCCGACGACCTGTTCGGTGCATGGACCGAGCATTCCGCGAGCCCGATCGTGTCGGCGGATCCACACCGGGCACGCCCCGGCGGCCCATGCGTGCGCGCCGGCGGACGGCTGTTCCGCTTCGCGCAGGACTGCGCGCCGCGCTATGGCATCGGCCTCAGCGCGTTCGAGATCACCAAGCTCGGCGTCGACGTCTATGAGGAGCGTGCCGCCGCCGAGTATCCGCTGCTCGGCCCGAGCGGGTCAGGCTGGAACGAGTCCGGCATGCACCACGCCGACGCACACGAGCTGTCGCCGGACCGGTGGGTTGCCGCGGTCGACGGCTGGCGCGCCGCGACGGCCTCGGAGATTCGCGGCAGCGCCTGACTTTCGGTCAGTCGAACCGGGCGCCCGCGATGACCACGCGGGCCGCGCTCCGCGTGGCCGGGTCGGCGGCGTTGAGCACGAGCGCGCCGAGCACTCGCACCAGCGCGCGCGAGCGATTGCGCCGAAACAGCGACGAGAGCGCCTCGTCGCGCCAACGCTCGGCGAGGGACGGACGAGTGCCCTCGAGCTTCGCCGGGCGCCGGTTCGTGATCCCTCGGCGCGCGAAGGCACGCTCGAGCGTCGCGAGCGTGATCGGAAGTCGTCGATCCGCGCCGCTCTGCAGGCTGACGTTCGCGTCGTGCACGCGATAGCGATTCAGGATCTCCGGCAGCACCGCCAGCCGGCCCATCTCCGCCAAGCGCAGGTAGAGATCGTGATCCTCGCCGGTCGTCCGCAGGTGATCGGTATAGCCGTCGATCGAACGCAGTGCTGATAGCCGAAACATGACGGCGTTGCCCATCGCGCCGCCGTTGCCTTCGAGCAACGCGCGGTCGATCTCGTCGTGCTCGAAGAATCGCCCGAGCACGCGCCCGAACCGGCCAGCGGAGTCGATGACGATCACGCGGCATCCCACGGCCACGCATTCCGGATGGCGATCCAGGTAGTCGACCTGCCGCTCGAGCCGCTCGGGGAACATGACGTCGTCCGCATCGAGATTCGCGATGAGCTCGCCGCGCGCTTCTCGGAGCGCCGCGTTTCGGGCGGCGGCCACGCCACCGTGCGGCACCGTCACGATGCGCAACCTCGCGTCGCCGGCGGCGGCGCGCGTCGCTTCCGCGACCGACGCATCCCTCGACCCATCGTCGATCACCAGCAGCTCGAAGTCGGGGAACCGACTGTCGAACGCGCTGTGTACCGCCTCGGCGATGTACCGCTCGCCGTTGTACACCGGCATCACGATGGTGACGCGTGTCATCGGTCCGCGTCCGAATCACCGGCGGTCACATGCCACGCCGCGGCCGCATCGTAGAACTCGGCCGGGACCTCGATCGCATTGATCTTCGCGACGTACCGCATACCGGCCGGCCCGTCGTGAAACCCGGCGCCGCGCAAAGTCGCGATGAAGCCCGCGTGCGTCGCGAAGGTCCGAATGAGGTGCGACCGCGCGGCAAGCGCCTCGCGATCAACCCACCGAAGCAACGACCGTATCGCCTCGCGCTCGGCGGGGTCCGCGAGAAAGTCGACGAGGATCGTGACGCGCTGGTCCGGCTGCTCGACGTGCCGGACGACCGCGTATCCGCGCATCTCATCGCCTCGAACGTAGGCCGCGATGGAGTAGTGGACGTGCTCCGGCTCGACGAACTTCCAATTCAAGTACGCCGCATCGCGGCGCACCGCGAACGCGAACGACGGCAGCACGCGCTCCCAGAGACGAGTGGCCCGTTCGTCGAACCGATGAATGACGTGAATTCCGGAATCCAGCGGACGCATCCGTGTCATCGCGTTCCGCGCGCGCGACGGGATCCCACGGAGCCGCCGCCACGCGGTCGCCGCATCCGCTCCGCGAGGCGCGAGTGGCTTGATCAGGCGGGGTACGCGTCCCATGCCGGGCCAGTGCAGCTTCGTGAAGAGCGCGTTCGACGCATCGGTCAATCCGAGGCCGATCGACGCGCCGACGTTCGCATCCCAGGTCTCGAACATGAGCCGGCCGAGACCGCGGCCCTGGTGCTCGGGAAGGATCATCACGTCCATGCCCCATGCTGCGTCGATCTCGCGGCCGGCGACCGAGAGCTTGACCGGCATGGTGGCGTACTGGCCGATCACCTCGTCGCCCGCGCGCACCAGCCAGATGAGCGGCAGCCCGTCAGGCAGATTTGGATTGCGCTCATATTGCCAGCGCCACCGCGCGAGGTACGGTTCGGCGCGCTCCTCGCCGTGCATCCGGCGAAAGAGCGCTTCCACGGCGGGACGGTCACCCGGGCGATATCGGTCGATCGTGATCACCGGGGGCGTCCCGCCGGCGCTCGAGGCGGCGGCGGGCTGGCCGACGCGAGGGTGGGTCAGGTCGGAAGGTCCGCGGCCTGCATCATCTGGCCCATCGCGACGACGATCTGGCGCGGGCCCTCGAACGTGTCGCGCGCGTGCGTCGTGAGCATGTTGTCGAGCATCACGACGTCTCCCTTCTGCCACTGGAATCGCACGCAGACCTTCTCGAACACGTCGCCCAGGTGCTGCATCGTCTCGTCGGGGATCGGCGAGCCGTCGCCGTAGTAGACGTTGCGCGGCAGATCCTGCTCGTCGAACAGCGCGCGGAGTCCCTCGCGCGTGTCTTCGTCCACGCAATAGATGTGGTGGATCTGCACCTGGTTGAAGAACATGTCTTCGTTCGTCTTCGGGTGCTTGACGATGCCCTTCGTGCGGTTGATGACGCGCAGGCCGCCGTCCGACTTCCACTCGAAGTCGCTGCCGGCGTCGCGGCACATCTGTTCGACCTTCGACTTGTCGGTCGTGTGGAAGAACTCTTCCCACGTCGGGTCGACGCCCTTCGAGAAGTTGCGGACGTACATCAGCCCCTTCGTGCGGAACGCGTCGACCACCGCCGGATCGATGTGCTTGAGCACTTCGCGCGTGTCGAAGATCGGCGTGCAGCCGCCCTTCTTCGCGGGCGTGACGCAGTGGAAGCTGATCTTCATCGGAAAGCTCGGCAGGTGCGAGCTCTCGTTGTGGAACAGGATCATCTGGTCCGGCGGATACGGCGTCGATTCGTAGATCTTTTCGCCGGCCGCGTTGCGCGGCAGGTCGCCGTAGTCGGCGAACAACTCGCCGTAGATCGCCTTCGCCGCGCGCTCGAAGTCCGCCGGCGACGGCAGGTTGAAGTTTCGAAAGAGAATTCCCCCATGGACCCGCAGCTGGGCTTCCACCCACTCGCGGTGCTTGGCGTTCCATTCCGCCAGCACGATGGCGTCGCTGGTCGGCTCGATCACGAGGGGGAGGCGCCCCGGCCCGGTCGTGTAGCTGCGGATGCCGTCGGGCGTGCTGGGCGCGGTCAACGTTGCGGACATGGGATCACTCCTGCTATGGACGAGCCAGCGAGACCAAGCCGGCATGGGTGGCGAGCGCCCGGCGACGCCGCCAACGACTGGGAACGAGCTTCGATACGGCAGGCATGGCCGTGCCAATATATGCTGAAGCACCGCGCCGGTCACGTCTCGTCAGCGGTTGCCCGACCCCGCCCCGGCCGAGTGCGGTTGCGGTTGGCTGAGCGCCCTCGTCCCACGAGAGGTATCTCGCGACTCGCCGGCGAGGGATCTGCAGTTCTTTTTGCGCTTTTGCAGTCTCCAGCCTGTCTATTCGGCTATCCCGCCGTCGAGCCGATAATTAATTTGCCAACCCAAGCCGTTTCGACGCCGGAAGCCCTGCGCCGAGCGGTCGCGCTGTCGCCTCCCCCAGATGACTTCGTCCACGCCGACCGTTCAGCCGATAGCCTCCGATCTCACCGATCGGGCCGATGAGGCGTACTCCGATCTGCCTCCGGAGACGCGCCAGAGCATCCTCGGCGAGTTGAAGGAGATCGTCTCGGACCTCCGGCACAGCCGCGATCTCATCTATCAGCTCACGCTCCGGGACATCCGGGTCCGGTACAAGCAGGCCCTGTTCGGCTTCGGCTGGGCCGTGCTCATTCCGGCCGCCGTGGTGTTCGCCGGAATGGTCGTCCGCTTCGCGCTCGCCTCGGCCGCGAACCGCCGGTTTCTCACCAACGAGATCGCGGCCATGGCCGTCAAGTCGGTGCCGTGGGGGTTTTTCGTGGGGTCGATCAACGGGACGACCGCGAGCCTCCTCTCGAACATGGCGCTCGTCACGAAGGTCTACTTTCCGCGCGAGGTGCTGCCGCTGAGCAGCGTGCTGGCCCAATCCTTCGACTCGGTGATCGGCGCCATGCTGGTCGCGATGGTGCTGCCGTTTCTCGGGGTCACGCCATCGATCCAGCTGTTGTGGGTGCCGCTCCTGCTCATCCTGCTCTGGCTCTTCGTGCTGGCGGCCGGCCTTTTTCTCAGCTGCGCGAACGTGTTCTTTCGAGATGTCAAATATCTGGTCCAGGTCTTTCTGATGTTCGGCATCTTCGTCACGCCCGTGATTCTCGACGCGCCGGTCTATGGCCACCGGGGATCGCAGTGGATGATGCTGAACCCGATCGCGCCGCTGCTCGAAGGACTCCGACTGACGATCATCGAACACCAGAATCTGCTGCACGAGATCCCCGCGCCCGCCACGCACGCGATCAAACCGTTCATCTTCTGGCACCCGTGGTTCCTCGCCTACTCCGCGGCGTGGGCGATCGGCGGCCTGTTGCTCAGCTCCGTGCTGTTCCACCGCACCGAGCGGCAGTTCGCGGAGATCGTCTGATGCTGGCCGCGGACTCCGTATGACGCAGCCGCGTCTCGTCTTCGACCGCGTGTGGAAGAAGTTCCACCGCGGCGCGCTGCACGACAGCTTACGCGATCTCGTTCCCGACCTCGCTCGCCGGCTCGTCGGCCGTGGCTCGCGCGCCTCGGAGCTCGAGCAAGGCGACTTCTGGGCCATCCGCAACCTGTCGTTCGAGGTCGGACCGGGCCAGACGCTCGGCATCATCGGCCCGAACGGGTCGGGCAAATCGACGACCCTCAAGATCCTCACGCGCATCATGGCGCCGTCGCGCGGCCGCACCCTGGTGACCGGACGGCTCGGCGCGCTCATCGAGGTGGCGGCGGGATTCCACGGCGATCTCACCGGCCGCGAGAACGTGTTTCTTCAGGGCGCGATCATGGGCATGCGCTCGGCGGACATCCAGCGAAAGTTCGACCAGATCGTCGAGTTCTCAGGCGTGATCGACGCGATCGACACCCCCGTGAAGCGCTACTCGAGCGGCATGAGCGCCCGGCTCGGATTTTCGATCGCCGCGCACCTCGAGCCCGACGTGCTCATCATCGACGAAGTGCTCGCCGTCGGCGATCTCCAATTCCAGGAACGCGCGTTCGGCCGGCTGCGCGACCTTGCGCAGAGCGGCATCCCCGTGGTGCTGGTGTCGCACCAGCTCGATCGTGTCGCGCAACTTTGCACGGAGGCCATCCTCCTCAATCAGGGCGCCGTCATCTGCCATGGCACGGCCGACGAAGCCATCTCGGCGTACGTCCGGCAGCACGAGGCGACGCAGACCGTCGCGACTGGCGCCGCGATCAACTTCGAGTCGGTCAAGCTGCTCGGCGGCGACACCGTGCGATCCGGCGAGCGGTGCACCGCGCTCGTGAAGGGACGCGTGACGCAAGCGCTTTCCCAGAACGTCGACCCCGTGCTCATCCGGGTTCGCTCGCTCCGCACCGGCTCCGAAGTGTACGTCACGCGATCGAAGCGGCTCGGCTTCGACTTCCCACCCGGTCTGGGCCCGTTTGCGGTCGAGATCGAGCTGCAGGCGAACCTTCCCCCCGCCAGCTACATGATCGAGGTCGCCGCGCGCGACATGCTCGATCAGCGCGACATCGCCACCGGCCCCGCGGCCGTGCTTCAGGTGGTCAACTCCGGCGAGTTCATGGGCTCGGTGCAGCTCAATGCTCGAATGAGCTCGACCAACTCGGAGTCGAACGGCCACTGATCGATCCGCCGACGCGAGAGACCTGCGTTCGATGAGATGAACTGCAGATCCCTCGCGTCGCTCGGGATGACGGATTGCTACCGCTCGGGATGACGGATTGCTACCGCTCGGGATGACGGATTGCTACCGCTCGGGATGACGGATTGCTACCGCTCGGGATGACGGATTGCTACCGCTCGGCGAGAGACTCCGCGAGCGCCGCCAGACGTTCCGACCAATACTGTTTGAGGCGAGCGACCGTCTCCCGGTCGGGAAGCCGCGCGTGCTCGAGCGCGACGGCGCTCTTGCCCCGTCCCTTCGCGGTGAATCCCACGGCGATGATGCCGCGATCCGCATCGTTTGCCCAGTCGAGACGGAGCGACTTCGGTGCCGTCGCCGTTCGGACGCGCGCGGTCGCGCCGTTCAGCCAGCGACGGCGCAGCCTTCCGTCGTTCCATGCCGCGAACAGTGTCTCCACCGGCACGGTGAACGTCCGCGACTTGCTCACGGAGTAGCTGCCGTCGCGACCCTGACCGCGCGCGCGCAGGCCTTTGATGCGCTCGTAGCCGACGGTCACGGACTGCGACCACCAACTCGTGATCTTGTACTTCTCGCGCACCAGGCGAGCGATCTCGCGATGCGACATCTGCTCGGCGCCGAGCTTGTCGAGCGCGTACACCCAACGTTCCCAGGAGCACCCCGTGCGCTCCTTCACCGCCTCGTCGCTCATGCCCGCCAACCCCGCATACTGCTTCGGGGTTGGAATCGTCAGTGTCGCCGGTGTCGCCGGTGTCGCGTCGCCCGCCGACGTTTTCGAATTGGCTCTCTTGATGATCTGTGCGCGGGCGGCGGTGTACGCTTCACCCGTCTTTCGCATCCGAGCGCGAACGAGGCGCTTGAGGTCTTTGTCGCGAGGCATCGTCAATCTCCTTTGGGTACACCACGGGCCACTCCCCAGCAGCGCGCCTGCGGTGACGCAAAGATTTGACGATACGATCCGGAGGTCTGCCCTCCTTTGCCTCGCATTCGACTCCAGCTGGGGCGGAATCTCGAGAGGTTGGGCGCGGATCGGCGCCGGCTTCACGATGATACCGTCGGGCGCGGGAGTCAAGCGTAGGCCGAATGGGGTCGGCGCGAAAGAATCCGCGATTTTCAGATTTCGTCGTGCCGTCCGCAGGCGCCGCCGCCGGACAAGTCACAATGAGATTGAAGTTCGCGGATGCGGCGGACCGAGCGGATCGCGCGGACAAGACAAATCATTCTTGGGTCTTCGTGGATTCCAATGGGTAAAGTTGGGCCGATTTCGACTTGGCGAGCAGTTCTTCAGAGTGCGCCACGCGGACTTTCCTGTTACACCCGACGCCTCCCCGTGAATCCGCGAAGTCCGCCAGGTCCGCGTTCGAATCTCAGTGTGGCTTGCCAGGCGAAGGTCGTTCTGGGGTTGCCGCCGACATGCGACTCGTTCCAGACTATCCGTCGCGGCGAGCCGGCCAAGGCATTGTCAGGGCTGGTTTGACATCTCGACGCTGACGGCGAGTCCAGTCTCGAGCGACAGCTTCGAGCCTCAGAGGTGAGACAGAGAAGCGAGGAAGGTCGCGCTGTTTCCCCTCTGGAAAGCATTCGATATTGGCCCAATCTCCCCACTCAAATCCACGAAGACCCAAACAAAGAAAGTCCGCGTGATCCGCCTGATCCGCCAAGTCCGCGTGTTCAAGAGGCGGTGTGGCCGCCTCGCCGCGATCGATGGTCTCGACCCATGTCGGATATCGGCGGACACCCCGAGACTCCCTCCGCGTGGCCAGCCACAAAGAGATTCGAATGCGGATTTGACGGACCTCGCGGATTCACGCGTTGAGGCGATCGCGCGGACAAAGCCGGCTTTTCTCGAGTCACGCCCTCGCGGTGCGGCCGCGAAACATGCGCGGCGCGAGGCGCGCCACCACCGCGACGCCGAGTCCAACGACACCGAAAATGACTCCGGCGAGGAGCGATCCCACGAGCAGCCGCACCGGCGTCATCTCGCCCGGCCGGCCGCCGAACATGCGCGGACCGTAGTCGCGATACGTCAGCGCGAACAGCGCCGGCAGCGCGATCAACCAGCCGACCGCGAGATCTCGAAACACCGGCCATGCCCAAGTGCCGCGACGCCACACGGCCGGATGGAACAGCGCCGGCGCGAGCACCATCGACCAACCCGCGACGTCGCGAAGGCGAGTGGTCGCGCTGTGCAGTCCCAACTCGCGGCTCACCATGCCGGTTGCGACGATCACCGCGGCCATGAGCAGCGGCATCACCGAAGCGGACGATTCACGCTCCGCCGGCGGTGCCGTGCGCCACCATCGCGGCGACGTGTCGGCGGCCGCCGGCTCGACCGGCGCGCCGAGCACCGGCGTGAGCACGCGCACACCGGCCGGCTCGGCGAGCGTGAGCAGCGTTTCGATGGGCTCGTCCCATTTGTGCAGCGCGAGGTCGAACGTTCCCCAGTGAATGGGAAGGAACGCGCCCGCGCGCTCCGCGCCGCCGAGGAGCTCGTAGGCCTGCATGGCTCCGGCGGGGCCGAGGTGGATCGAGCCCCACGCTGGATGCCAGGCGCCGATCTCGATCATGCTGACCTCGAACGGCCCGAGCCGGCGTTGGATCTCGCGCAGCTCGTCGGTGAGGCCCGTGTCGGCCGAGAAGAAGAGACGCCGCTTCGCGGTCGCGAGTACCCACGACGACCAGAGCGTCGTGTTGCGATCGCGGAGTCCGCGTCCGGAGAAATGCTGCGCCGGAGCCGCGGTGAAGGTGAGCGAACCGCCCGGCAGCGTGTGCGTCTCCCACCAATCGAGCTCGGTGATCAACTGCGCGTCGACGCCGAGGCGCTCGAGGCGCGTGCCGACGCCCAGTGACGTGATGAACGGCACGCGACGCTTCGCGAGCGCCCGGATGCTCGACGGATCCAGGTGGTCGTGGTGGTCGTGGGACAGCAGCACGCCATCGAGCGGCGGCAGCTCGGCGATGGTCGCCGGCACGCGGTGAAAGCGCTTCGGCCCGACGAACGAGAACGGTGACGCGCGCGGCCCGAACACGGGATCCGTGAGCACCCGAACGCCGTCGACCTCGATGACGAGCGTGCTGTGCCCGAGCCACGTGAGGCGGAGACCCGATGTCGCCGGCGACGCCCACGTCGCGATCGGACTCTCGACGGGAATCGTGATGCGCGGAACGCGAGCCTTGCCGCCAAAGAAAAAGTCGCGCATCACGGGCAGCGAGCTGCCCTGGAGATCGGCGCTGACGCCCGCGGTGTTGTGAAAGCGCCCGTCGCGGAACTGCCGCGACGCGCGGATGCGGTCCAGGCGGATGGAGGACGTCGTCATATCCTCCGAAAGGTATTGGCCAGTCGCCTCAGGCGCGCCGAGATCGGTCGAGGTGCGCGATGATCCGGTCGCGGAGCAGTTGGTACTCGTCCGGCAATTGATCGAGGAGATAGCGCTCGATCGTGCATCCGGGATCGTGCAGCACGTCGCCGGGCATTCGCACGAAGCCGTCGTAGACCACGACCGGACGATCGTGGTCGATGTATGAGAACCCTGAATATCCGAGCGCCGGTGGGATCGACGGTGCGTGCTTGCTCGGCTGGAGGCTTCGCTGCAGCTCCGTGAGCATGAGCGACTGCGGCGCGTCGAGCTCCCAGCGCGGGTTGGGCCGCCCGCTGAAGACATGGAGCTCGACGAGCATCGGCATCGCCTCAGTCGATGACCACGGAGACGCCCGCGTAGAAGTAGCCGCAGAAGTCCGTGTAGCCGCCGCGATCACACGTCTCGGGATTCGTGACGATCACGTTGCTGTTGTCCACGTTCCGCGCGGCCGTTCCGCCGGGCTTGTGCCCCCAGAAGCCGCCGCGCTGATGGCGATACCAGTGATAGTCCACGTTGGGATCGATCACCAGCGCCATCAGTCGGCGCGGCCACTCGGAGACCGGAAGGCAGTCACATCGCTTCTTGAGACCGTCCGCCATCGCCGCCGTCGACACGGTGTTGCACTGCCAGGTGAACGTCTGCGCGCCATGCGCGCGGCCCGGCTGCGCGAACGTGTCCGTTCGCCAATTTCGCGAATAGTTGTAGCAGTTGTTGTATGGCTGCACCGAGGGGGTGTTCCAGAAGCCCGGATTGAACTGGCTCACCTCGTACTCGCACTTCTTGCACTTCTCGTCGTGGATCGTCGTTCGCAGCGGATTCACCGGATGCGGCGGCGGTTTCGGCTTGCGCGGACGCGCATGCTTGTCGAGGAATCGGTGGAATCGCGCGAGCACGATCTCGCGCAGCTCGCGGGACAGCGGGGTCGTCACGTGCTCCATCAGCCGGACCTTCGACTCGAGCGGCATCGTCTCGATCACGCGCTCGGCGAGCGTCGCCGAATTCTTGAAGTCCTTCACCGCCGTCGAGGCGAGCGCGAACCGCGGCGGCAGCCGCTTGACGCGCGCTTCGTCGTCGGCCAGCACGCTGATTCGTACTTCGCGAAACCCGAGCCCCGCATTGCCGGTCCCTGGTTTCACGGTCACGCCCGGCCGCTCGGCGATCGCGCGGAGCAACCGGTCCGTCTCGGTTGCGTCGGTGATCATCCATACCGGATTCGAGCGGCCGGAAAACAGATCGATTTCAATTCGCAGCATCATCCCCTCCCCTGTCTGAGCAGTTGGCGGACGGCGGCGGCGCCGTACAAGTGGGCCTGAACATGGCGCCCCTCGAGGAGTTTGGACACCGGGCAAAGGGCAACGATTCCATAAAGGCGACCGTTCGAGTTGACATTCTACCAAAGCGGGCGTACGATCTGGTAGAATGCCTACTAGAGAAAGCCAGGAGCGCGCGGCGCTCCTCCAGGGCACGCTCGATCTATTGATCCTGCGCACGCTCGCGCTGGGGCCGCACCACGGCCACGGCATCACGCTCGCCATTCAACATTCGTCGCAGGGCGCGCTGCTGGTGGACCACGGCTCGCTCTATCCCGCGCTCCAGCGGCTCGAGGCCGCGGGGTGGGTTCGCGCCGAGTGGGGGGTGTCGGACAACAACCGGCGTGCGCGCTTCTATGAATTGACGGCCGCCGGCCGCAAGCAGCTGGCGAAAGAGGCCAGCGAGTGGCGGCGGCTCGCCGGCGCGGTGGCGCTCGTTCTCGGACCGGAGCTCAGCGGAGGGTAGCGCGATGCGGTGGACACAGTGGCTTCGACGATTCGTGCGGCGGTCGGACGACGACTTTGCCGCCGAGATCGCGTCGCATCTCGCGATGGAAGAAGAGCGCCTGTTGCGAAGCGGCATGAGCGCCGGCGATGCGCGCTTCGCCGCGCGACGCGCCTTCGGAAACGCGACCGCGCGGCGCGAAGAGTTTCACGAGAGCCGGCGGGGAGCGCGCATCGAGTCCCTCGCGCAGGATGTCCGCTACGGGCTCCGGTCGATGCGGCACGCGCCGGGGTTCACCGCGATTGCCGTCGCGTCGTTCGCGATCGGCATCGGCGCGAATACGACGATGTTCGGGGCGATCGACGCGTTGCTCCTTCGAACGCCGGCCCACGTGCGCGACGCCGATCGCATTCACCGCCTGTATTTCGCGACCCCGGGCCGCGATGGACAACCGGCGCCGGCGTTCTCCTATCAGGGTTACAAGACGTACGTCGCGCTCCGCGACAGCGTGAAAGGATTCGAATCGGTCGCCGCCTACTGGACGGAAAAAGTGTCGAGCGGCCGCGGTGCTGATGCGCGCTCCATCGACGCGGTGGCCGTCACGCCGAGCTGGTTTCCCATGCTCGGCGTGCAGCCGGCGTTGGGGCGGTTTTTTCTGCCGACCGAGGAGCGCGACGAGACGGACCACGTCGCGGTGCTCGGGTATGACGCGTGGCGGGGCTGGTTCAACGGCGACTCCTCGGTCCTGGGCCGCACGATCGACGTTGCCGGCATGCCGTACGTGATCGTCGGCGTCGCGCCCGCTCGCTTCACTGGAATCGACGTGAATCGCGTCGACCTCTGGCTTCCGCTCGGCGTGTCGACGAGGCTGCTCAGCCCGAGTGCGATGGATCCCCGGATGGGCAGCTATTGGCTGGAGATCGCCGCCAAGGGTCGCGCGGGAGTGTCCGTCGGACAGCTCGCGAGCGACGTCACGCGCGTGTATCGCAGCATCTGGCGCGACTCGCCGAGGTATGAGACGACGTTCGGGAAGTCGAATGCGCTGCTCGGGTCGGTCATCGCGGCGCGTGGTCCGGCGCCGACTGCGGATGCGTCGGTGTCTCGGTGGGTCGCCGCCGTGTCGCTCCTCGTGCTGCTGATCGCGTCGGCCAACGTCGCCAATCTTCTGCTGCTGCGTGGTCTCACGCGGTCTCGCGAAGTTGCGCTGCGGCTGTCACTCGGCGCGACGCGATGGCGTGTGGCGCGGCAGTGGCTCGTCGAGGGCGCGCTGCTCGCGATCGGCGGCGCGGTCGCGGCCATCGTGCTCGCGCGCTGGACGGCGTCGGCGATGCTGGCCTTCTTGCTGCCGCGCGCGTCGAACGAAGGGATTCTCTCGGTCCGGCTGCTCGCCTTCACGGCGATCGTCGCGCTCGGGACGGGGATCCTTGCGTCGGTCATTCCCGCGTTCGTCACCGCGCGCCGAGACTTTGCGCCGCTGCTGGGAACGGGCCGCGCCATGAGCGGCCCGGCCCGACTCGCGTTGCAGCGCGTGCTTCTCGGAGGACAGGTGGCGCTCGCAATGCTGTTGCTCGTGGGCGCGGGACTCTTCGTCATCAGCCTGCGGAACGTGCAGGCGATCGATCTCGGTCTCGACGTCGATCACGTCCTCTACGTTCAGCCCGACTTTGGCTCGGCCATGAAGCTGTCGCGCGACCGGAACGCCAGCGCTGCCACCAACGCATCGTATCAAGCGATGCTCGAGCAGGTTCGCCGAGTGCCGGGCGTCGTGAGTGTCACGTTCAGTGCCGGCAGCGCGCTCGGCGGCGGTTCGGCGATCAGCCTGCACCGCCGTGGCGCTCCGCCGCTCGCCCCGGGCACGCCCGTTCCGTTCATGCGAGCCGTCGGGCCGAACTACTTCGAGACGATGGGGACGTCGCTCCTTCGCGGACGTTTTTTCACCGCGGCCGATCACCGGCCGAACGCGCGCGTCGCGATCATCGACGAGGGGACCGCGAAGCAATACCTGCCGGATGGCAGCGGTCTCGACCCGTGCGTGTATCTCGGCAGCCGCACCGATTGCACGGAGATCGTCGGCGTGGTGAAAAACACGGTGCTATGGGAGATCACCGGGGACAAGGGATCCATCGTGTATCTCCCCTTCGATTCGTGGCGCGAGCAGGCGATCAGCACGATCGAGGTTCGCACCGCCGGCGATCCGACCAGGTCGATTCCAGCGATACGGCGCGCTGCTCTCTCGGTGTCGCCGGACCTTCCGTGGCTGGACATCTATCCGCTGAGCGACCGGGTTGCGCCGCAACTCAAGCCGTGGCGCCTGGGCGCATCGATGTTCACCGCGTTCGGGGTGCTCGCGCTTTGCCTCTCGGCGGTTGGCCTGTACGGTCTCCTCTCGTACGTCGTGACGCGGCGAACGCAGGAGATCGGCATTCGGAAGGCGCTGGGCGCTCCAAGTGGCGGCGTTGTGGGGATGGTGCTGCGCGGCGCGCTCGGGATGACGGTCGTCGGCGTGGCGATTGGCGTCGTGGCGGCACTCGCGGCGGGCCGCATGATCGCGAGCCAACTGTACGGCGTCTCACCCCGCGATCCGATCGTGATCGCGGTCTGCGCCGTGGTGCTCGTCGTCGTGGCGATTGCGGCGAGCTTCGCTCCGGCGATTCGGGCGACACGGGTCGATCCTATGGTGGCCCTGCGATCTGAGTAGATCCGTTGTGAGCGGGCGCAGTGCTTGGTACGCCCGGCCCGGACGCCAGGCAGTTGTTGACCCCCCGCAGCCTCCGCGAGCGGCCCCCGAGTCGCCGCCGCCCGTCCGTCATGTCGTACGCGGCCGAGAAAAGTCGTTCTCTACAATTGGCTGGGAATGCATCGGAGCCGGGGCGTCGCATGCCCGGTCCGGACTATGAGGACGTCATAATTCACATTTTTGTGATCTCTCCCTCATGTAGTGTCGCAGTGGAGGGGATAGCGCGAATCGCTGACGGCCTGCATGGTTTGAGGCCGACGAGCGGGAAAGATGGGCCGTGTCACACTCTTTCACTGGAGGCAGCTATGCCGGACGACAAAGCCACAACTCACAGGGCCAGGGAAGCACGTGACCTCGCGCCAACGTCAGGAAGTCGACGCGTTAGTGCGAACGAGTTGCGTTGGCTTGCTGAGGAGGCGGATGGCAAGCGGGAGAAGCCGGACGACGATCCGCTCGAGATTGTGTGGAAGCCAGTGAAGGGCCAGTGGCGCCTCGGACTCGCGCCAAAAGGAAGCTCACCGGTGGACAGCGTCGTTGCAGGCGTTGACGTCTTCACGCCGTTTCAAGGCGATGGAATGCGAGCCGATGCCAAGGTGGCGTTGATCCGGGACGGGAGCGACCCGCACATCCTATCCCGAGTGAAGAACGGCGTGACCGAATATCCCGACGCAGTGTTCCTGACGCAGTCATCCTTCGCCAAGTTCGTGATCCCGTACTACGCGCGGTTCCGAACGCCCGCGGCGCTCACCACCATGACACGGAAGTATTTCCAGGATTCGACCACGTTGGCCATGATTCACTTTCCTCCGTCCGAGGACGAGGCTGTGCTGCTCGCCGAGGTGGACGACAATCAGCCGTTGACGAACGTCCTCCCGCTGCGGCTCGTGGACGGCAAACTCAGTTGCGGGGAGCCAGACTAGCCGGTCGCACGAGGGATAGAAATGCGGAGTCTGTGGCTAGCGGTTTCCATCGCGGATGGCGCGACACCATGTCGCGAAGGTATGGTCGAGCGCGTAGGTAGCTGCCGAGATGCGACAGCGTGCCCCCGCGATTGCCGAGCATCAGGTCGAGCAGGGCGAGCTCGTACTCCAGGTCCACCCGCATGACCGTGTCGCTCCCGACCTGTTGCTGCGCCCGGGCCGCAAGTGCCCGGGCGCTATCCGTCTCACCGGAGCGAGCGAAGACCACGGCGAGCGTCATCTCGCGATAAATCGGCAGCCACGGCTGGCCGCGTACGCCGGCCCGCTCGGGTGGATCGAGCTGCGCCGCGAGTACGAGCAGCCGCTTCGCGTCCCTTACGTCCGGTGCTCGCGATCGGTCCTCAGCGAGCAGGGTTAGCTGACAGGTGACGAAGCGAACGTCCGCGGGGTATTCCGCCGCGCCGCGCCGACACCAGCGCCACGATGCGTCGGCGCTATCGTTCATCAGCGTCGCACTGAAGAGCGCCCAAAGGATGGACGGGGCGTCCTCCAGGTACGCGTCCATCGCCAGCGCGGTCGCGGCCTTTCGTTCGGCGTCGGCCACATCGCCGCGGGCCCTTAGGATTCGGCTCAGTGTACTCCACGCAGAGGCTCGAGACGAATCGCCTTCGATGGCCCGTTCGAGGTCCGCATTTGCGCGCGCGAGGTCGGCCGCGACTCTCCGATCGTCGACCAGACCCGCGTTCGCGCGAAAGTAGAGCGACGTCCCGCGCAGCTCGCGGGCGGACGGATTCGATCCGTCGCGGGAGAGTGCCCGGTCGGCAAACGTGATGCTGCTGTCGAACGCGGCTTGGCGAATGGCGCCGGTGTAGCGTCTCGCGATGTCCAATGCCACCCAGCCGCGGTCGACGAGTGGGTCGAGCCAATTCCCGTCGGCGCGCTGAGCTGCGGCAAGCAACGAGTCCGCACGACGATCGAGCGCCAGCGCGCGCCGCAAGTCGTTCGTATCCCGACTCGCGGCGAGCGTGTCGGCCTGGTCGCGCAACTGATCGGCGCGCCACACGAGCTCGCGTGCCGGTGCACTTCGCGTTCCGTTGCGTCGCGCAAGGAGTCGCACCTCCGCGCCGATGTGCCGCCGAAGGACCGCCGCAACGCTTTGCGCCAGCGTGTCCTCGAGCTCGAATAGCTCACCCCTTTTCCGGTCGATCGTCGTACTCTGCAGGTGCGTTGCAGATGCCGCGTCGATCAGCTGAACGGTCAGGCGAACCCGATCACCGGAGTTCTGGACGCTGCCCTCGACGAGCGTTCCGACGCGAAGCGCTCGCGCGATACTGTCGATCGGTACGGCGACGTCGCGAAAGGGCTTGACGCCGTTCCTGGATATCACCTGGATCCCGCGTACGCCGGTCAGTTCGTGGATGAGACTTTCAGTGAGTCCGTTGGCGAGATACCCCAGGCTCTTGTCGGCGCTGTGATCGTCGAAATAGAGCACGGCGACTCGACGGGAATCGAGCTCTGGCCGAATCGGAGGCGCGCTTGAATGCGGCCACCACCGTCGCGCGGCCGCCCCGGCAATCAACAGAGCGACCGCGGAGAGCGCGGACACGAGGACGCGGTGCCGGCGCCAGAAAAAACGGCGCACCGCCACTGACGCGCGACGCGATCCGCTGTACGTCTGGCCAGCGGCTGCAACGTCGATCGACTGCAGCATCTCGGCGAATTCCGCCGCGGACCTGACGCGATCGGCGGGCGACGTTGCGAGCGCCCGTTCCAACGCGTGTTCGAGCTCGGGAGGAACCGACTGACGATAGACACGAACGGGTCGTGGCGAATGCGCGATGCGCTGCGCCATGATAGCCGCCGCCGTCGGCCCAACGAACGGTTGGATGCCGGCGAGTGCCTCGTACAGTACGCATGCAAGGCTGTAGATGTCGGAGCGGGCGTCATAGTGAGGGTCGCCGCTGGCCTGCTCCGGGCTCATGTAGGCCGGCGTGCCGCGAACGATCCCCGTCGACGTGGTCGATTCGCCCGTCGCGTGCACCAACGCGCGTGCGATCCCAAAGTCGGCGAGACACGCGCGCCCGTCCGCGAAAAGAATGTTCTCCGGTTTGACGTCGCGATGCAGAAGATTGCGCTCGTGTGCGAAGTGCAGCGCCTGCGCAATGCTTTGCCCGATCGAAATCACCTCGGAGATCGGCAACTGCTTTTCCGCCTGAAGCCGCTGGCGCAGCGTCCCGTCTTCCATCAGCGGCATGACGCAGAACAGCCTGCCGTCGGAATCGCCCGAATCGAGCAGCGGAACGATGTTCGGGTGGCTCAGGTTGGCCGAGAGCCGGATCTCGCGAAGAAATCGCTCAGAGGTGACGAAGGTAGTCAGCTCAGGCCGAAGAACCTTGACGGCCACGCGCTGCCCGGTCGCCGAATCGCGAGCGGCGTAAACGATCGACGTCGCGCCGCGGCCGATCTCGTGTTCGAGGACATAACGGCCAAACAGATCGCCGGAGCCGGTGTGGGACGAAGTGCTCACGGAGTCAGCTGTGGCTAGGAGGGGCCTGACGGCTGAACAATAGGCGCTTCGCCGCCGGTTGCCAGAGTGACCCCGGCCTTGCGCGTCGATTGCCGAACGTCGTTACGAATGGAGAATCAGCGGTGGATTGTACGCCCGAAGCGTTCCGCTGTTCCTCAGGCCTGATAGACCGCCGAACCCCCCACCACCGTCCGAACGATCTTGATGTCCTTGATCTTTTCCGGCGCGACGGTGTGCGGGTCGTCCGCCAACAGGACGAAGTCCGCCAGCTTGCCCGGGGTGATCGAGCCTTTCAGCGATTCCTCATGCGACGCGTACGCGCCGTTGATCGTGTTGACCTTGATCGCCTCGTCCACCGTGATGCGCTGGTTGGCGCCCCAGGTCGTGCCGTCCCACCCCGTTCGCGTCACCATGCCCTGAATGCCCATCAGCGGCGCGAACGGGCCGGGGCTGAAGTCCGATCCGGCCGCGGCGTGGACGCCCGCGTCGAGCAGCGTGCGGTACGCCATCGAGCGTTTCATCAACTCTTCGCCGTAGAACGGGAACTTGTCGGAGTTGTAGTAGGCGTACGTCGTGAACATCGCCGGCACGGCGCCCGCCGCCTTGAGCCGGCGGACGAGATCGTCGTTGATGAGCGTGCAGTGCGTGACCTTCGGCCGCGCGTCGGCGCGCGGCGCGAGTTTCTGCGCGCGCTCGAACGCCGTGAGGTACATGTCGATGGCGACGTCGCCGTTCGCGTGGCAGTTCACCTGGATGCCGGCGCGGTGGACCTTCTCGACCCAGGCGTCGAGATCGTTCTGCGTCTCCGTGACGTTGCCCTTGTAGGTCGTTCCTTTGTACGGCACACTCAGCGCCATCGTCCGCTCGGAGAACGACCCGTCGACCGTGTGCTCCGCGGTGGCGCCGAGCTTGATCCACTCGTCGCCGAAGCCGCTCATGATGCCGCTCGCGATCATCGAATCGAGCACGCGGCCGTTCGCCTCGTAGCTCACGCGATGGTGCAGGTCGCCCCGGGCGCGGACGTCCTGGATGGCGGTGAGATCGCCGCCCTCGTGGTGCACGCTCGTGAGGCCGTACCGCACGAACTCCTTCGAGATGTGGGCGACGCCGTCGCGGTCGCGCCGCGCGGTCTCGGCCGGCGTGTACGTCGGCCGCTTGCCCGCGCGGTTCATCGCCGCGCGCGCGCGATCCGTGACGCGGCCGTTGAGATCGCCGCCCTCGTCACGGTCGAACGTGCCGCCCGGCGGGTTCGGCGTGTCCTTCGTGATCCCGGCCAGCTCGAACGCCTTGGTGTTGTAGAACGTCGTGTGTCCGCCGCGGTGTTGCACGGCGACCGGATGCTCGGTGGATACTTTGTCGAGATCGCGCCGATTGAGCGGCCGCTTGTCCTCGAGCTTCGTGTCGTCGTGGAAGTAGCCCTCGACCCAGGTCCCCGGCGGCGTTTGCTGCGCCTTGGCGCGGAGCTTCTGGATGATGCTGTCGATCGTGACGAACTCCACCTCGAACGGATTGCCGACGAGCACTTCATATAGAAGCGTCGTTCCGCCGGCGTGATTGTGACAGTCGGTGAACCCCGGCACGACGGTCATCTGCTTCGCGTCGAAGGTCTGCGTCTTCTTTCCGATCAAGCCCCGGATATCCGCGGTGCTGCCGATCGCGGTGAAGCGGCCGCCGCTCACGGCGAACGCGCCGGCGCGCGGCGCCGACGGATCCATGGTGTAGACCTTCGCGTTGAGCACCACGAGGTCGGCGTCGGGCGGGGAAGTGAGCGCGGCCAGAAAGGAGCGCGCGTCGGAGAAGCGCGGGCGGCCGAGCAACCCCGCGGCGCCGGCGGCGGCCATTCCCATGAACTCTCTGCGGCTCTGCCGATCGCTCATCGTTCCTCCGACCTGACAAGGACGTGGGTGTGGTGACGCGTACTAGAATGCTTCCGTGCCGCCGTGGCGCCAGGGGCGAGTGGATTCCAGTGACGGTCCAGCATACCTTTGACGGGCGCACCAGGGCGCATCCGTCCGCGGAAAGGACTCAGTCCACCTGCGCAGGTTCGTGGTTTCCAACACGACCTTCTTTCAGCCCGGCCGCGCGGACGACGGGCGATCCACGAAAGGAGGTTTTATGTCGTCACGCGACCTGCCCGCGCGTCCCAATCTCGATCACCTCAAGCACGAGGCGAAGGCGCTGCAAAAGGCCTTCGATGACGGGGACGCCAGCGCCGTTCAGCGCATCCGCGCCGTGCTCGGCGACGTGCACTCGATCAAGCTCACGGACGCGCAGCGCGTCATCGCCCGCGAATACGGATTTCCGACGTGGGCGCGGCTCCGCGAACAAGTCGAGTCCTCGCGCGGCCCCGACGAAGCGATTGCCGAATTCCTCTCGGCGGTTCAAGCGCAAGACGCCGAGCGCGCACGACGCGTGCTGCGCGCCCGCCCGACGATCGCGACGGAGAGTCTTCACGTCGCATCGGTGCTCGGGTTGGCGAGCGATGCACGTCGCCTGATCGCCGAGGATCCGTCGCGCGTCGACGAAAAGCGCGGTAACCCTGCCGCGGATCCGCTGCTCTTTCTCTGCTTCTCGCCGTTTCACGGTGAAAGCGCCGAGCGCGACGCCGGTCTGCTGGCGACAGCACGCGTGTTGCTCGATGCGGGTGCCAATCCCAACACCGTCGACGGACGTTATGGTGTGCCGGCGCTCTATGCCGTGACCGGCGAGCGCAGCGTGCTTCCGATCGCCCGATTGCTGCTCAGCGCCGGCGCGAATCCCACCGACGGGGAGTCGGTGTTTCATGCCGCGCAGCGCTTTCACGAGGACGCGCTCGAGCTCCTGCTCGCGGCGGGCGTCGATCTCAACTACGTCGGCGAGTGGGGAAACACGGCGCTCTTCTTCCTGCTGCGGTGGCACGACGTCGATCGAGAGGAGCCCGTTCGCCGCGGCTTCGTGTGGCTCCTCGATCACGGCGCAGATCCGAACGTGCTCTGCGGCAACGACCGTGAGAATTCGCTCCACGTGGCAGCTCGGCGCGGACAGAGCCCGGCCATCGTTCGTCTTCTGTTGGACCACGGCGCGGACGTGAATGCGCCGCGTGGCGATGGGACCACCGCGTGGCTGATCGCGAAACGAGGTGGGTTCGACGAGGTCGCCGAAGTGCTGGAGCATGCGGGCGCGCAGACGTCTCCACTCTCACCGGTCGATCTCTTGCTGGCCGCCTGCGGCCGAGGCGACGTGGACGCCGCGCGTCGTCTGACGTCGCCCGAGCTCATACGCGCGCTGTCGCCGTTGGATCGTCTGCTGCTTCCGGAATCGGCTGACGCCGGTCGCGAGGCGCAAGCGTTCGCATGCGTTGCCGCTGGATTTCCCGTCGACACGACGGCGTCCATGGGCGCGACGGCGCTCCACCACGCGGCGATCCAGGGACGGGCGGGGCTCGCTCGCGCGCTGCTCGCGGCCGGCGCAAGCGTCACCATCCGAGACACTGAGCACGATGCGACGCCGCTCGGCTGGGCGACGTTCGGCTCGGACTACGTAAAGACGCCCGGGGGCGATTACGAGGGTTGCGTGCTCGCGTTCCTCGAGGCCGGCGCGCGCGTGGCGGAGGACGAGTATCGTCCGAAGCACACCGCGGTGCGTAGAGTGCTGCGCCGTTTCGGCGCTGTATGATCGGCGGCGCGGGAATTGGGCGCGTTTCGGCGCGCCCACCACCGCGCCGACGGCTACTTCTTTTGCTTCTTTACGACGATGTGAACCGTGCCCTGTTTGGCCGCCATCACCGAGTGATCGCCATACCCGAGCACGGCCACGATCTCGTGTTGTCCCGGCGCGAGCCCTTTGAACGTGTACGTCGAATCGCCCGTGCCGATATGGATGATGTGCTTCGTCGCCGGCGGAATGACCTGGCCCTCCGCGGTGACGGTCGTATCGAGGAACAGGTGATAGTGTCCCTCGCCCTCCGTCTTGGCGCCGCTCGCCTTTGCGATCGCGACGGGACCCTCCTTCGCGAGCACGACGGTGACGTCCGTGCCGGTGGTGTCGCCTTCCTTTGGCGAAACGATCACGGCGCCGGCCATTGGTGCGGCGCCGGCTGGCGCGACCGCCGGCGCGTTCGCCGCCGTCGTATCAGACTTGGCTGATTCGCTCTTGCAGCCAAGCACGGTGAGGGCGGAGAGTGCGGCGACAACGAGTGGCGTGGCGAATGCGGACGACTGTTTCATGACGTCGGCCTCCAGGAGCCGAGTGCGGAGTGTGAGGGATCAGTCGCAAAGGTATCGAGCCCGGGGCACGCCCGAAAGCGACGGTGACGTCACGCGGGCGCCCTCGGTTGAGCAAAGTGCATCCCACAGGAGTTGGTCGTGCGGCGTCTTCTCGCCTCCGCGCTGATTGTGCTCGGTGCTGCCGGCTCGTGTCGCAACGCGACGGCGCCGTCCCCGAGCAACCTGCCAGGCGGCACGCACGTGCGAGTCTTCAACGATTCGCCCTACACGCTGACGAACGTTCGGATCGACGTGTCTGAAGACGAACACTTCACGATTGCGTCGCTCGAACATGGAGACCTCTCCGCCGATCAGGGCCTGCACGAAATGCACGAGACGCCGGCGGTCACGGCAACGGCGAACGGAAAGACCTTCGTCGCCAACCCGGTCGAAGGCTTCGCCGGATTCAATCCGAAGCTGTCTCCAGGGTCGTACGTGATCAGTATTCACATCGGCGGCGCGCCGCTGAGCATGACGGTGACGGTCACGCAGCCAGTCGAGAATTAGTCCGCGATGGGCCTACCGTGGCGGAGACGCCAGCGTCAGGCCGCGCGCCCCCCGCACCGCCTTGAGGCGCGACATGAGCTCGGGCGAAATCGCGGCGGTGCGCGGGATCACGATCATCCCGGCCGAGACGGTGAGCGGGAATGGTCGAGCCGCGGTGCCGATCACGGAAACGGCGCGCGCGGCGACGATGTCGTCGAGCGATCCGTCGTACCAGTAGGGAACCGATTCTCCCGCCATCCAGACCTGGATGGACGGTCCCGTGGGTGCCGGCGCAGGGTCGAGATGCGCGGACTGGGGCGTCACCGAGAAGGGCTGCAGCAAGGTTCGCATGACGCGCTCGAAGCGCGTTACGTCGTTGCCGCCGATGAGGGTGCCGCGTGCGCTGTCCACGAGCTGGAATGCCATGATGGCGTGGCCGCGCGCGGCCACCGGCGCTTCGACCGCCGCGCAATCGGCCAGCACCTTGAATCGCTGGCGTGCTACGAACGCCGCGTCGCCCGAACGAAGCAGCGCCGACATTCGGCCGGCCGTGCATGCCGAGCGCGCAGCGTCCCCGCCGAGTGCGATGTCCGAACGAAGTGACGAAACGCGCACCGCGCCAGCGACGCTCGTCTCGGCGCCGAGACGCATCGCGTTCTTCGCCGCCGCGTCGGCCGCGGTGAAATCGTCCACATCGAGCAGCCCTCGCGCTGCATCCGCGTAGCGTTGTGCCGCTTCGCCCGGCCGGCCAAGTGAATCGAGATGGTGCGCGAGCAGTTGCCCGAGCTCGGGGAGCGGTTGATAGAATTGCTGCCGTTGCCGTCGCTCCTCGGCCTTGTCGAGCGCCCACACGAGCTGCTGAATGGCGTTTCGCGCAGGCGACGTGCTCTTCCACACGCCGCGGCCCGCGTAAATCAGCCCGAGCGTCGTATGGTACCGCTGCGCCGCCTCGAGGTCGCCGCTCTGCAACGCGCCCATCTTGCCTTCGAAGATGTCCTGCTCGAGCGCGTCGAACTTGCGATGACTCGGATCGAGATCGCCGTGCTGGTAGTAGAGCAGGGCCAGCTCGCGCTGTAGGTCGAGCGACGTCGTCGAGGTGCGTTTCGCGATCGCGACACCCACGGCGAACAAACTCTCGGCTTGGGTGGATCGTCCGCCGGCGGCAGCGGCGCGGCCGCCGGCCAATGCCGCTTGCGCGAGGGTCGCGTCACGCTCCGGTCCGAGGCGCCACCAGGGAGCGACGTTGACAACCGCCTTGTCGAGGAAAGAGCGCATCTCGCGCACCGGCGTCCACTCGGTGCTCACTCCGCGCGGAACCGAGCCCACGGCCAGGCGGTTGCGCGCTTGCACGCGCACGAGGCCCACCATCGCGCTGTCGGCGATCGCGTCGCGCTGATTGCCCGGCGCGAAGCTGTTCACGAGCACCGCGCGATATGCGTTCAACGCGGACTCGGGATACTGCGCCTCCCAGCCGCGGGCCAACTGCACCAGCTCGAGCGACGACGACGCGCCAGTCGCGGCGAGCGCGTCGACGAGCCCGCCGCGCGCACCGTCGTTCTCGACGTTCTGACGGAGGGCTGCCCGATACGCGGTGACCGCTTGCGGGAACCGTTTCGTGGCCGCGAAGTAGTCGCCCTGGAACGTCAGATACAGCGCGGCGCGGTTCGTGTCGAGGGACGGCGCTTGCCGGAAGAACGGCTCCATCCACTCGTGCGGCCCGAGGCTTCGATAGGCGAGCGCCTTTCCGTACACCGCGTCCGCGTCGGCGGGCGCCTCGCGGAGCACCCGATCGTAGTACACGACCGACGCGGTGTAGAGTGAATCGCGATTCTTTCGGTCGATCGATCCCTGTTGTTGCAGCACTGCGCCTAATCCCGACGCGGACAGGATTCGACAGTCCCGTCCGTCCGGTCCCGCGCCGCATCTCGCCAGCTGCCCTTCGAGATTCGCGCGCGCCTCGGTGAATCTCCCCGAGCTCGCGACGGCGAGCGCGGAGTTGACGTTTCTGAGAACGACGACGCGTGAGTTGAGCTGCCCGCGCGCGGCGCCCGGCGCGACGGCGAACGCCGCGACCAGCATGATCGGCAGTCGGGGGAAGCGGCTCACGGTGTACCTCCACCGATCGCACGCGGCGCGCGGTTCTCGCACGCCGTCTTATCCTGCTTGTAGAACGTGACGAAGATCTGCTTCACGCGCGCCGTCTTGTTGGTGATCGACGGCGACAGGACGTCGGGCTGCGCGAGATCGATGACCTGGCCGAATGCACCGCCGAAGAATGGCTCGGCTGCCGCCGCGCTGCCGACGATGCGCGCCTTGAACGGCTCCTCGAGCGTGACCGCCGTCCGCGGGATCTCCGCGACGAATTGGATCTGCGTCTCGTTCTTCATGCACAGATCGATCAGCCGGAACGGCAGCACCACGCCGAGCGGATCCAGGTTCGGCACGGCGCTGTCGGCGATCGGGATCCAGCGAAGCACGCCGCTGCTCAGCGAATCCGCGGCTTGATGCGCGAGCTTCGTCGTCACCTCGGTGAGAAGATCGGTCTCGGTGCCGACACCGGCGATCGACTGATCCGCCGTGCGCAACGGCAGCCAATACGCCGCCACCTGATTCTCGCCGGGCCGGTCGAGGCGCACCCAGAACCCGACCTCGGCGAACGAGGTGGTGTTGCCAGGTTCGTGATCCAACACGAACGACAGGCGATACGGCCGCGTGGTGTCGTTCACCGCGAAGCGGAGAAAGCCGATCTCGCGCGTCAGATAGTCCGCGAAGACGGTGGCGATCTTCGTCTCGATCGCCGCGCGATTCGTGAACCGGTCGCGGAATTTCGGCGCGGCGAGCTCCGCCCGGACGGACACCGTGGCCGGCACCTGAGCGGTCGCCCGCACCGACGCGGCCGATGTCGCGGCGATGAGAAGACTCGTACCAAGGAATCCACGGGTCAGCATGCGGGCACCCTCGTGCGTTCACTATCCACATCCTGCATCAGCACGTCGGCGAACGAGGCGTCCGCCAGCACCGCGACGCCGCGGGCCTTGAGCTTGTCGTGCAGTCGAATCTCGGCGACGAGACAATCGTGCGGCGCGAGCTCGCTCTGCATCTTCACCTGCTTCGGGCTTCGCCACAGCATCACCAGCTTCGCCTTGACGGCTTCAGGCGCCTGGCTCGCGGTCGCTTCGAGATTCCAGAACATCATCATCGCATCGGAGATCGGCTTCGGCCGGCCGAGCAGGAACGCGGAGGCCGAGCCGCTGTCGGCGTCGGCGACGAGCTGTTCCTGCTTGCCGCCGCGTACACGCGTGACGGAGAAGACGGCGCCGTCCTCGAGCGCCGAGATTGCTTCGGCGAAGGGACGAAAGAGCACCGACGGCGACGCCACGAGGTCCCGACCGAGGAGGACTTGCCGCCCGACAAATGGAAACACCGTCAGCTGCGCCGGCACGTAGCCTTCGGCGTCGACCTGATAGAGGCGGCCGAACGGGCTCGTGAGCACCGGCCGGAAGCGCACGACCGGTTGATCGGCGCTCATCGTTCGCGTGCGCGGCGATCCGGGTTCGTCGAGCGTCGTGAGGGAGACCATCGCCCGTTCCCCTGGAACGTCGCTGCGGATGGTCACCGACGACAGCGTCGCCATCACGAGCGCGAGCAGCCCGGTCAGGCAATACAGCACGATCGGCTGCGCGAGAAAGAGCAGTCCGGCTCGAAGCGGCGCCTTGAAGACGTTGTCCGCGAGCTTTCCGATGCCAGACTGCTCGTCGAACAGCTCGGCCAACTGACCCATCCCGCCCCACACTGCCCCGGTCAGCGCGACGATCCCGAGATCCTTGAAATCGAAGCCGAGGTGATGCTGAAGCCACAACCCGCCGAGGGAAAGCACGGCGAGGACGGCGACGACGCGCCGGGCCTGCCCTGGGTCCGCCGCACTCGCGGTGCCGGCGTCAGGGTGAGGTTTGCCGTCGGCGGCTTCCAGCGGAGTGGTCGCGGGGGATTCCCCCGTCGTGGACTGCACGGACATGCGCACCGCGGTGGGGCGGAGATGGCTCCAGCTTTACCCCTCGATTGCGATCACGCAAGGCTCGCCGCAATCGACACCGCCGTTTCCGCGGTGGAATGCTTGGCGCGCACCAGGCCTCGATGCGCGAGCTCGACGCTCTCGAACGCAACCGTCGTTGCGTCAGCCTTGAGCTCGGGGCCATTCCACGTGAGCGGAATCGCATCGCGAAAGTTCCACCACGTCACCGGGAGCTGTGCCTGGTTCAGGAGGTAGATGGTGCCGTTGCGGCGCTCGATCGTTCCCGAGGCCACGTCCCGGTGCCAACCCCAGAGTCCGTCCATCGGCGAGAGGCCGTGCTTCAGGACGAGCGGCGGATGCCGCGTGGGGCCGGCGACGTGATGCAAAAAGTCTCTCTGCCCGCCCTCGCGATACTCGAGCGCTTCCACCTCGACCGCGAGCCCGGTGCAGTCGCTGAAGCCGCCGACCAACAGCCCTTCGATCTCGATCACGAAGTTGTTCGACTGATACGGATCGAGCCGGAGTCCCGGTAGCCTCGCGGCGATGGAGACTCCAATGTTGGTGTTGACGGGCGGCATGACGACTCCAAAATCTGGTGACGAACGATCACCTTCACGTCGTGCTTCGATCTCACTTCCGTCGTCCGCCGCCGCGCCGGTTGGTCGGCATCGAGGCTGGACCCTCGGCTTAGTTCGTCGGCGTCGATGACGTCCTGATCGATTTGGCGCGGCGCGCGCGTGACATTCAGCGCGCCCCGAATCACCTCGTTCGCCGGCGACTTGAAGACGCCGCGCTCCGTCTCGACGCGCGCACAGATGCCCGCGACGTGTCCGCTCGGCGGAACGGCGATCGATCCGTCGCCAGACGGATTTTGCAGCTGCGTGCCCGGATCGAACACCTGGATCCACGGGTAGTACCACGCCGCGAAATCCGTCGCCCTCGGCATCACGCCGGGGGTCGCGTCGGCCGCGGGGCCCGTCAGCGTGGTCAAGGTCTGCATCACCTGCGGGCCGTCGAGAATGGCGATGCGATTCTTCACCAGGGCACAGTGCGCGACGATCTTGTCGCGGATGCCATCGGCGATTTGCCCCGGTGCACAGACGATCGCGATCTCGTCGATCGCCGCGAACGCGTTGAGCACGGCGTCCAGATCGGACTCCGCCGTGATGCGCGCGACGTAACACTGGGTGCCGCCGTTCTTGAAGAAGCCGTAGACCGCGTGCACGAGCTGTTGATAGCCGGCGTCGACGGTGGGACTGCCGGCGGAGGCACGGGACGTCGGATCTCCCACCAGATCGCCGAAGGTGCGCGTGAACTGCCTCCAACTCGTGATCAGCACCGGCGTCTTGACCGCCGTCGGAATCGTGAAGTCGACGAACTTGAACGCCTGCGACTTCGGGTCGTTCGGATCGAACGCGGGGTCGCGCGCAACGAGCTGCACGCGGTCCGGTACGATGCCGACGAATGCGGCCGTGCTGGTGCCGGCGCCGGCGATGGCTCCGATCGCCGGCGGCACTTCTTCGACGTATACACCCGGAGAGAGAGAGGTCGTCGCCATCTATTGCTGCTCCTTGAAAATCGTCACTTCGCTCCCGGGATGACGTCAGCCATAGCGACGATGCTCCTCTTCGTTCACGAGGCGTCCCATCTTCTGCAGCTCGCGCATCGTGGCACGCATCAGATGGCGCATCGACACCGGCTGGTGCTGCTCCGCCGCGAGGAACGCCGCCGCCAATGCCGCGTTCCGAATGCCTCCGCCGGCGAGACGGAACTGTCGTGCCAGGGACGGCAGGTCCACGTCGGGGCCGAGCGGCACTTCGGGCGGCCATATGGATCGCCAGATCCGGAGGCGATCCTCGTCCTCCGGAAAGGGAAAGTCGACGATGAAGCGCATCCGGCGCGTGAACGCCGCGTCCATGTTCTGCCGCAGATTGGTCGCGAGGATCGTGATCCCCGGATACTCCTCCATCTTTTGCAGCAGGTATGCCGTTTCGGTGTTCGCGTTCCGGTCGTGCGCGTCGCGCACGTCGGAGCGCTTGCCGAGGAGCGCGTCGGCTTCGTCGAAGAACAGAATGGCGTTGGCGCTCGCCGCCGCGTCGAACAGCTCGCGCAGGTTCTTCTCGGTCTCGCCGATGTATTTGCTGACGATCTGCGACAGGTCGATCTTCAGCAGATCGACGCCGAGATCCGCAGCGATGACCTCCGCCGCCATCGTCTTGCCCGTACCGGGCTGCCCGGTGAACATCGCGTTCAGCCCGCGGCCGAGCGACAGCTTGCGCTCGAACCGCCATTTGCCGTAGACGATCGACGCGTGCTTGGCCTGGCTGCAGATCGCGGAGAGTTGCTCGAGGTGCGGGGCGGGCAACACCAGATCCGGCCACCGGTGCTTGGGCTCGATGCGGCGTGCGAGCGAGCTGACCGGCGGGCCGGCGAACGTGCGGCACGCGCGCTCGACTTGCTCGAGTGTCGGCGTCGCCTGGTCGTCATCGGTCGCCGCTTGCGCCATGCGCCACACGTCGCGAATCGCCGCCACCGGCATCGGATGCAAGGACACGAGGCGGTGCAGCTTGGCGTCGTCGAGCTCGTTGTTGCTCATCGCCTGCCACGCGTCGAGCTGCTCGACGACACCGTCCGCGGTGAGCTCGAGGATGTGCAGCGCCACCGGATCTTGCGGGAGCGGCCAACGCCAAGCTTGATCGCCGGACGCGAACACCACGCTGCCCATCTCGCCTGCCGAGCGAAGCAACGCGCGGTAGCGAGGCGCACCCAACGGGTCCAGCGCGCGGTCGACGTTGCGGAGGTAGATCGCCGCGTGGCTCAGCAGGGCGTCACGGAACAGGAGAAACAGCGCCTGCTCGAACTCCGGCTGCGCTTGTGGCAGCAGCTCGGCATCCACGGCCATGACCGGCACGCCCAGGCGTGCGACCGCTCGGCGAACGAGTCGGTCGGCGTCCGAGTGCCGCGCGCCGTGGAGATAGATGAAGGGCTTCCGCAAACCGTGTGACGAGCCGGCGAGGTGCACGATTCGCTCGAGCGTCTCGTCGGTGGTGTGCCCGGCCGGCTCGCTGTCGCGCGGTGCGGCACCGGCGCCGATCCATGTCACATGACGCGCGATGCGCGGGTCGATCATCTGTTCGCCGATGGCGAACGAGACGATGCGTTCGTCGACGCGCATCGGCCGCGAGAGCCATGGCGCCGCGCTCGTATCGTCGTCGATCTCGATCAACCGAAAATGACGCAACGGCGCCTGCGCATTCAGGAGCGCACGCACGGCGAGCTGGTTGCCGAGGCCGTCGCCATAGAGCGCGATCGCGATGCCGGGCGAGGCGAGCCGCCGGCTCATGTCGTCGTGCAGAAAGCCGTAGATGCGCTCGTATCGGCGATCGATCTCCACCGCGAGACACGCGAACAACAGATCGACCTCGCGCGGCGTGAGCGCGAACCGTCGCGCCAGCTCCACCATCGGCAATCGCACGCCATGCACGCGACTCTGTTCGACGCGCGCATCGATCTGTCGCTGCAGTTGGTGCAGCGTTCGGTCGATCCATCGCACATCGGCTTCCGACGCGCTCTCCGGCGCGTGGCCGTCGAGGAGGCGCTGCACTTCCTGTTCGCTGATCGCCGCGAAGCCAAGAACGTCCGCAGGCTTGTGCGCGTGGCCGCGCGCGATCTGGCGCTTCAACAGCCAGTCGTGGCGCAGCAGCAGGTCCGCGAGATGCTCGTGCGCGGTGCCATAGGGCGTGAACGCACTCTCGTGCACCGATGCCGAGTGTTCACCGCTCACGGCCCGCTGTCGCGTCACGACGCGTCGCGTACCCATGCCGACCGGAGGACGCCGAGTGCCAATCTCAACTGCGGAGAGCTCAGACCAGACGTCGCCATGAAGTCCCGGTGGTTGACGTGCGACTTCCGCGTGTGATCGCGGTCAGTGTGTAGCACGCAATTCCACGGGGATTGCGGACACGGCAACGGCGAGCGTTACGCGCGCTCGCCGTCGAGCAGATGTCGCGACGCCGAGCCTAGTCGACGATGAAGAGCGTCGCGCCGGTGCGCGTCGAGGAGCGGTGCGCTTCCGCGGCGTCGGCAACCTGGTAGCTCACGCCCGGACGCAGCACGTAGCGTCTCCCGTCCGCGAGCTCCGTCTCGAGCTCGCCGGCGAGACAGAGCAGAATGTGTCCTTTGTCACACCAGTGATCGGCGCGATACCCCGCGGAGTACTCGACCATGCGCACGCGAATGTCCCCGAAGTGGCGCGTGCGCCACCGGGCAATCCCTGTGTCGCCCGCGTGCTCGGTAGGCTCGATCGTGCTCCAGTCGGTCGTGTCGAACGCGATGTCGGTCAGGCGCATTCCATAAGACTAAGGCGCCTGGGTACCGTGTCGCGCTATCTCCTCCGCGACGCAACGCGCGGCGCGTGGTCAGGACCGTCCTCGTCGTTCGTCAGTTGCGTCGAGTATCCACGCGCGAGGTCGAGCAACAAGCCGCGCACGTCCGGCTGCACGCGCCGAGCCGCTACCATATGGTCGAGGAACCACCGTCCGCGGTCCGACGTCAGGTCGTCGTACCGCACGCCCCCGCCGGTCTCGGTCGAGTGGATGATTTTACTTCCCCCGACGTAGATCGCGACGTGATTGATGCCGCCGTCGTCCTTGAACATCACGAGGTCGCCCGGCGCGATGACGTGGAGGTCAGGCTGGACGCGCTGGCCGACGCGCGCCTGATCGCGCGACGCGCGAGGCAGCATCACGCCGAACCTGGCGAACACGAAGCGCACGAAGCCGGAGGCGTCGAACCCCGACGACGGCGACGTGCCGCCGCGCCGGTACGGCGTCCCGACGAGCTCCTGGGCCGCCGAGAGAACGCGCAGCGCGCTCGCGGACGATCCTTCGAGTGAGACGGTGCCGTCCTCGCCCGAGATCACGGGCACCGCGTGTCCTGATTCGCCGCCGCTCCCGATGTGGAACGTCGCGCCAAGGCGGACTTCGCTCGTCGACGGCGGCGCATTCCGCGCGTTGGGCCACACGTACCGGCTCATCCGCCACCGGAGCTCGCCGAACACACCGATCGCGCTGAACAGCGGAACGGCGACGCCGCCGCCGTAGCTCCACCCCTGTTGGCGGATGCGTGTCGACGCGCTGTCGACCGCGGCCGTGCTCACGCCGGCGAACACGTACGGCGTCGCGACGGCGCGATTGCCGTATCGATACGTCTCGAGATACGAGATCGCGTCGGCGTCCGCGCCCCAGGGGCGCATGCTCGCGGCGCTCCCGCCCGGCAACACGCCGCGGTCCTGGAGCGAGATGTGGCCACCCGCGCGGAGCGAGAAGGGTCCGCCGGTGAGCATGAGCGCGAGACCCGTCATGGGTCCGGCGCCCCCGGGAAGGAACGTGACGAACGGGTTGAGCGTGACGTCGGGTTGCTGTGCGTCGGCGGCGGCGACGGTCGCCGTGACGGCTGCGGCGCCGAGCGCCGAAGAAATGAAAGACCGGAGCACGACGACAACTCCGAAAAGTGGGTTGCCCGTGTGTCCGCAGGAATGCTGCCACGTTCGCGCGTCGCGCTAACTCGCTGTGCCGTATACGAGATCTCTCATCACGGCCGTCGCGTCTGTCTCGCGCACGGGACCAGCACGTTTCGCCGCATGGATCGGAGCGACGATGGGGCGCATCACGCCCAGTGTCGGACGCGCATCATGTCCGCTCCGCCTGGTGACCTCGTCGCACGCGCGATACTTCGAAGCAGCGCGTCGACGCACGCGGGCTCGTCGTCGCGCCCGGCTTCATCGACATCCAGAGCGGCACGAACTTCCTCGGCGACGGTCGCTCGGTGAGCAAGGTCACCCAGGGAATCACCACCGAGATCCTCGGCGAAGGAGGCACTCCCGCGCCGACCAACGAGAAGACCGCCGCCGGCGGACAGTTCGCGACCGGTGGTCCGCGAGGCACGGGCGCATACGCGGGACCGCACGGGTTCGGCGCGTGGCTCGACGCGATGGGCGCACACGGCACGTCGCCGAACGTCGGCTCGTTCATCGGCGCGGCGACCGTCCGGGTGTACGCGAAGGGCGAAGCGATCGGCAATCCGACGCCCGCGGAGCTCGATACGATGCGCGCGGTCGTGCGTCGCGCGATGGAGGACGGCGCGTTCGGCATCGGCTCCGCGCTCATCTATCCACCCGGCAACTATGCGACCACGGACGAGCTGATCGAGATGGCGAAGGCGATGTCGCCGTACGGCGGCATCTACATCACGCACATGCGGTCAGAGGCCGATCAGCTCCTCGAAGCGATCGACGAAGCGATCGCCATCGGCAGCAAGGGCGGCGTGCCGGTCGAGATCTACCATCTCAAGGCGGCTGGGACGAAGAACTGGCTGAAAGGCCCGCTGGCGATCGTGAAGATCGATTCGGCGCGGCGCGCCGGCGTCGACATTCAGGCGAACGTGTACGCGTATGTCGCGGGCGGCACCGGACTGTCGGCGTGTACGCCCCCGTGGGCGTCGGAGGACGGAAAGCTGATCGCCAATCTGCAGAACACCGAGATGCGCGCGAAGATCAAGGCCGAGATGGACAACCTGCACACCGAGTGGGAGAACCTCTGCCAGCTCGCGACGCCGGCGAACGTGCTCATCCTCGGCATCACGAAGCCGGAGAACCTGAAATACGCCGGCAAGCGACTCGACGAGATCGCGTCGATGATGAACGAGCCGTGGGAGGACGCGCTGATGGACCTGCTCGTCTCGGAGCGGCAGCGCATCGGCACGGTGTACTTCCTGATGAGCGAGGACAACGTGAAGCTCAACCTCGCGCAACCGTGGATGAAGTTCGGCACCGACGCCGGCGGCGTCGATCCCGACAGTGCGCGCGGGCTCACGCATCCGCGCGCGTACGGCAACTTTCCGCGAATCATGGGCAAGTACGTTCGCGACGAGCACGTGATGCCGCTCGAGGACGCGGTGCGCAAGGCGACATCCGCGGTCGCGACGCGGCTGTCGATTCCCGATCGCGGGCTGTTGCGCGAAGGTTTCTTCGCGGACGTCACGGTGTTCGATCCGGAGACGATCGGCGATCACTCGACGTTCGAGCAGCCCCATCAGCTCTCGACCGGCGTGAAGTACGTGTTCGTCAACGGACAGATGGTGGTTCGCGATGGGCACCACACTGGCGCGAAGCCGGGCCGGGTGTTGCGAGGGCCTGGCGCGCGGTGACACGATGCTGAACGAGCCTCTAGGTCTCCGACCGCATGATGTCTTTCGCGATTCTTGGAGAGCGATGCTCGTCACGACTCATCGCGGTCACCAGCTTATCACGGACGGGCACGGGACAAAGACTGACGGACGCGGAAGAGCGAGACCTTCTCTTTGTGACAGGCGCTCGAGATACGAGGACTCGCCTCCCGAGCGGCGGTTTTCACAAACGTCCGGCACGTGGTCTCCGTGCCGATCTGTCTTCGTCCGTGTCGGTCCGCGATCACTTTGGTTCGGCTCCGGACAACCAAACTCTTTACGCGCGACCACGAGCACGATGACGCCGAAAACCCCCAGCCAGCCATACAACGCTGTTCGGCCGCCTACTTTCGGATCCTTGGATTCCGGTGCCGTCATTTGATCTTCCAATAACGCAAATCCGTCCATGACCCGGCCGGTGTCAGGGCGGAGCAGGGAGGACGCATGGCTGCTCATGTAACGCCGACCAGACGTCGCCGACGGCGTCGAGCCGCCGCGCCATGCCACGCAGGGTGAAGGCACGCGGCTCCGCCCGGCCGCTCTCGACTTCGTCCCACGTACACGGCGCCGACACCGGCGCGGTTGGCTTGGGCCGGACCGCGTACGCCGCCGCGAACGTCGCGGTGAACTCGTTGCGCCCGGTGTCGATCAGGATCCGCCCGCCGCGGTCGACCTTGTAGAACTCCTGCGTCAAGTGCTCGGAGTCGCGTTGCACCAATGCGCGGCCGACCGCGTGCGCGAAGCGAGACACCTCGCCCGAGTTCGCGCGGCCGTCGAGCGGAACGACGACGTGGTAGCCCTTCGATCCGCTCGTCTTCACCCAGCTCTCGCATCCCAGCTCGGCGAGATAGTCTCTGAGCAGCAGCGTCGCGGCGCGCAGCGCGGCGGCGTCTTCCTGGAGCGGGTCGAGATCGAAGACGCAGACGTCCGGATAGAACAGCTTCGGTACGCGCGACACCCACACGTGCGGCGTGATGCAATTCTGATTGGCGAGCCAGAGGAGCCCACGGGCGTCGGTCACGATGGGATAGTTGACGATGCCGTCCTTCTTCGGCACCGCGACCGTCTCGAGCCACTCGGGCGCCCCCTTCGACACGTTCTTCTGAAAGAACCCTTCGCGCCGATGCCGCGATGAAAGCGCTCCATCGTCACCGGACGCCCGCTCAAATGCGGAAGCATCACCGGCGCGACGAGCTCGTAATATGCCGCGAGCTCGCCCTTCGTGATGCCGTCGTCCGGAAACATGATCTTCTCCGGATGGCTGATCGTCGCGGTGCTCATGAGCGGTTGCGCACGACGTCGCGCGCCGGCCGATCGGTTCGAACGCCGAGGAGTCTCGAGTGGCGCAGCTTGCCGTGCACCGTCCATTCGATGAACGCCACCTGCACGACCACCTCGGGCTTCACCCAATGCGCGCGCACGCGCGGCAGACCTTTCGCTTTCGTGAACGGCGTCTTCTCGATCTCGAGCATGTCCAACCGCGCGCGAAGCTCCGTGAGCAGCGCGGTGTCGAATCCCGTGCCGACTTTTCCCGCAAAGACGAAGTCGCTTCCGTCGAAGTAGCCGACGAGGAGCGCGCCGAGCCCGGTGCGCTTGCCCTGTGGATCGGTGAAGCCGCCGACGACAAAGTCCTGCGACGTCTCCACCTTCATCTTGAGCCAGTGCTTCGAGCGTTTTTGCTCGTACGGCGAGTCGAGCCGCTTCGCGATCACGCCCTCCCATTGTTCGTCGCGGGCTCGCGTCCACGGTTCGGCGTCGGTGATCGCGTGCACGCGATGCAACGGCGCGGCGAGCGGCAATCCGTTCAGCAGCGCGCGACGCTCGGTCAGCGGCAGGCTCGTGAGATCGCGGCCGTCGAGCCACACGACGTCGAACACATGATACGCGACGCCTCCGGCTGCCCACGTCAGCTCGCCGTCGAGGATCGCGTCGTGGGCCGGAAGCTCGGCGATCGCGGCGGCGACCGCCGGCAGATCCCTCGGCTGCCGCGTGCGCGAATACAGGCGCACGTCGCGTCCGTGCTTGAAGGCGACGAGACGAATGCCGTCGAACTTGCGCTCGAACGTCCACTCGGGACCGGCGAATCGCTCCTGGGTCAGCGTGGCCGCCATCGGCTCGATCCACTCAGGAAACTCCGCGCGCGCGTCCATGTGTGGGAGGTGTCGCTCAGAGCTCGGTTGGTGCTCCGTGCCCGAGCCACCGCAGCCGGCTACCCAGTCCCGCGGCGTCGAACGCGCGCTGAATGACGTCGCGTCCCTCCGAGAAATGCTGCCACCCTTCGTAATGCAGCGGCACGATCACGGCATGCGGCATCGCTTCGGCGACCGACACGCCTTCGTCGGCGGTGAACGTCAAGTGTGCCGGTCCGACTTCGGCCACGCGCGCCGCGCCCATGAAAAGGAACGCGACACGAATGTCGGCGCGGCTCGCGATGTCCTCGAGACCTTCGTAGCGGACCGTATCGCCGGAGACATACACGGCCGGCGTCTCGGGCCCGAGGGAATCGCTCGCGTCCGTCAGCAGAAAGCCGATCACGGGCCCGCGGTCGCCGTCGCGCGGGCCGTGGCGCGCGGGCGTTGCCGTCACGCGTACGTCGCGACCGTCAGTGCCGTGCAGTTCAGTGCTCTGCCACTGCGCCAAGCCGATCGCTCCGCCGCCGAGTCGGTCGGCCCCGGCAACTGGAGCGATGACATGGCGAGCGTGCGGAAGCAGCGCGCGTCCGGCGCGATCGAGATTGTCGAAGTGGTGATCGTGACTCAGGAGCACTGCGTCGACGGGAGCCACCGACTCGGCGGAGATCGCCGGGCCCATCGTCTTTCGCAGCGTGTAGACGGGCGTCCCGTAGGTGGTGCCGGCGGGATCGAACGTCGGATCCGTCAACAGGCGCAGTCCCGCGACCTCGATGAGAGCCGTGGGGCCGCCGATGTACGTCGCCCGGATTGAGAGTTCACGCATTGAAGTCGTCGTGCGGCGCGGATGGAGCTGCAGATCCCTCGCTAGCGGCTCGGGATGACACGGTGGACCACGCTCGGGATGACACGGTGGACCACGCTCATCGCGCGATGTTGCCGCCGCAGTCCGAGCCGGCGAAGAATCCCTTCCTGAGCACGGCCGATCCCGCGCCCGCGTCGACCTGTACGGTGATCTTCGCCGCCGTGCCGCGCGCCGTCGTGGCGCGCTGGGTCCGCGTTGCCAACTCCCAGCCCACGAGGAATGCATTGCCGGCCGGCTTCCAGTCGTCCGCGGCGTTGAAGAGCTGGAACACGGCCCAGGGGCCGGAATACGGACCGACCATCGTGATCTCCGGCCCGTTGTTCCCAGCCGACAGCTTCGCCTCGTGCTGCACGCCGGGCCAGTCGATCCGTGCGGACTCGGTGTTGCCGTTGGCGCTCGATCGAACGACTTCGCCGTCGAGGCTCACGCTGACGGTGGTGAACGCGTCGCCAGGAACCGGCTGCACGGTGACGGACAGGTGCGGATCGGGACTGTCGTTCTTGTAGAGCACGTCGGCGAGCGCCTGCGCGCGATTGAGCAGCATCACGAAGCTCGGCGAGAATTTGATGTTCCCGTCCGGCTTGGCCACGTACTGGGTGCCTTGCTTCGGGATCGCGCCGGCGAGCGCGTCATTGTAGAACTTCCACAGGCTGCCGGTGTTCGGACGAATGAGCGCCGTGACTTCGGCGAGCGATGCCTGCGCCGTCGCCTCCGGCGTGAACGGATACTTCGCGAGCGTCGAGCGCACCGTGCTGCAGAACGTGCGCGCGCGCACGTTGATCTCGTCGGCGCCGAAGCTTCTGAGCAACGGCTCGGCATAGGCGACCGGCGCTTCGAGCAGGTTCTGAACGATCGTATGGACCTGGCCCTGCTGGTCGACGTTGAACCCGGCGGCGATCTGCCGCGCCGCCGTTCGCGCCGCGGTCGCGTTGTTCGCGGCCTGGCTTGCGGCCTGCTCGGCGGCCGGTCCTTGCGCGTTCGCCGTCTGATCGAGCGACGACTGGAGCGCGAGCAGCGCGCTCATGTAAGGACCGTTCTTGTCGCCGATCAATTTGTCCGTGGCCGTCGGCGGCGTGATGACCTGCACCGGCTGGAACGTCTTGGCGACGTCGGGCAGGTCGATCGCGGTGTTCTGCGATGCCACCGAGAACAACGCGAGCAGCGGCGACTGATTGCTGCTCAAGACGGTGAGCTTCCTGGCGGCGTCCTTCACCCCGTCGTAGTGGATGACTTGCGCCTGCGACAGGAATTTGCGCCACTGCGCGCTGTAGTCGCTCGCGTACCGCCCCTGGAGATCGGCGACGAGCTTCGCCTTGTCGATGCCCGACACGTCTTCGCCGACGACCCAGCCCTCGCCGCTCAGATACTTGTCCACCTTCTTGAACGCATCGAGCATGAAGGCCGCGCCGCCCTTCGTGAACGCGCCCGGCACCTCGTAGCCGTCGACGACGTACGGCGCCGATCCGGCCACGCTCTTGTTGAACTGAACGGACGGATTCGTCTTCGCGGCTTCGGCGAGCATGCCCTGATAGATGTGCTCCGAGCCCGCGAACTGGTGCAGGAAGCTGCGTCCCTTTTCGACGGCCGCGACATCCGCGGTGTCGGGGAACGGATTGGCGTAGCGGAGCTCGGTGGCGTACGTCTCGAATTGCCGGCGCGCGAGCGTTGCGCGCGCGCTGTCCACGGAGTGGCTGCCGATCCACCGGGTCATCAGCGCCGGGGCAAGGAAGGCGACCGTGCTCTTGTCGGAGTTCGAGGTGGTGACGAGATACGCTTTGAGCAGGGTGTACGTGTCGCTGTATTCGTCGGTCGGCTGCGGCGCATCGGGCAGTGTGCGGAGCGTCTCGACCATCGCGCCGCGAGTCTGCGCGAACATCAGCTTGCTGAAGGCCGCGAAGTAGGCGGCCCGAACGGCGGGATAGAGACGGGATCCCGAGTAGAGTCCCCAGCGGAGATGCAGCGGCGCGCCGCCGTGCTCGTACGCGCTCAGCGTGTCCACTTGCATGCGGAGCGCGTCGAGCCGCTTGAGCGCGTCCAGCGGCGGCAGGTCGACCGGGTTCGGCGGAATCGCGGCGATGCCGCGGGCCGCGTCGAGCGCGTCACCGGCGAGGCTCTTGTTGCCGCCATATGAGAATGCGAATGCCGTCGTCAGGCCCACCGCGACGACGATCGCGGCGGCGAGGCCGAGCGTGCGCCAGAACCCGACGCGCGCGCCGGCGGCGGTGAGGCGAATCGCCGCCTTGTCGCCGAAGACCACTTCGCGCATGACACGCGGCAAGAAGTCCCAGCGCGGGACCTTTCGCGTCGCGCTCGCGGCGACGGAAGCGGCGGCGGATGCCGCCGGCTTCCCGCCGGCGCCAAAGACCGCCGTCGCGTTCCGGACTCCGGCCTGCTGCGCGGCCTGTTGGGGGACGGCGGCGTTTTCCTGCGCCGCGTCCGTCACGTACACGGCCTGGACGCCGGTGAAGTAGAAGCCGCGCAAGACGGGGCTCACGTGCAGCTCGCTCGGCCGGCCGATCTCGCGCGCGAAATCGATCGTCATCGCGCGCAGCTTGTTGAACTCGCGCGGAAACTCGTACGCGCCGGGCTTGTACTCGGGGGCGTGCTCGCGAGACAGCGCTTGCAGGCGACGCTCGGCGAGCGACGCGCTCAATTCGCCGAACGTCTGGTCGAGCCGCGGCGTGATGCGATCGGCGTACGTGCCCGCGCCGCCGGCGTCCGGATAGACGCTGGCGCCGAGGGGCTCGCGCGCCTCCTCGGGCGACAGGTTGCGCGTGTACGCGTCGAAATGCGGAATCGTGTCGAGCTTCGTGAAGACGATGTACGTCGGCAGCTGCACGCCGAACTGCCGCGCGGCCTCGCCGAGCCGCGCTCGGATCTCGCGCGCCGCCGCGGGCACCGCCTCGCCGCTCCCCGGTTTGTAGAACTCGTCACAGCCGAAGCAGACGAGCGCGAGACGCGGCGCCTGCGGGCGTCCGGTCAGTGCCGCGCGCAGGCTGCGCGGGCGGAGCTCACGAAGGAGCCGCTGCCACGACGACACGTCGCGCACGAGCGCGCCGCCGGCTTCGACCACGACGGTGCTCTGCGCATACCAGAAGTTGACGGCCTCCGTCGTCGCGACGGTGTCGCCCTGAAAGACGTCGCCCGCGAGGAGCTCGGGGTCGAGCCCGGAGCGAACGATCGTCGTCGTCTTCGTCGCGCCGGTCGGGCCGACGACGAGGAGCACCGGCAGGCCGCCCAGATGAGTGCTCGCCGCGCCCGCGCGCTTCGACGCCGCGAGCTGGGCCTTCGCCGCCGCGAGCGTGGCGTCGATCGTCCCGGCGGTCGACGACGGCAACACGCGCGTGAGGGTGTCGCGCAGGAACCAGAGCAGCAGCGACGCGCTCACCAGCCCGAGCGTCGTCAGCCCGCCGATCGTCCACCACATTCGCGCCCCGCGCACCCTGAGCAGGAGCACGAGGATGACCGCGAGGAGGACGTACCCCAGGAAGACCGCGACGGCAAGGAGCCACGTCTTCGTCGATCGCTTCAAGGCTTTCCAGCTCGGCATTAGCGTTCGCTCAACGTGAGAGGCGTGCCGTTTCGGTCGTGAGGTCGGTGCCCGACGATCGCAGCGAGATCGTCGCCGTGAGGAAGAGCGCGACGGCGATCACCGTCGTGACCAGCGCCACGACGGCGAGCCGCGGGACCCAGACCTCGCGGCGCTTGCCGATGTCGCCCACCGACGGGCGCCACCGCGGCGACAGCTCGCCGGGCTGCCCCCGCGACCGGTCGATCTTTTCGGCGAGTTGTCGAATGAGCACTTGCACATCGCTGCCGTACGTCGCGCTGTACCGCCCCTTGAAGCCGAGCAGGAGCGCGAGCGAAAAGACCTCGAGCACGTCCGCGAGGTCGGGCGAGTCCTGCCGCGCGAGGAGCTGTTGCAGGTATTGAAAGAACAGCTCGCCGGCCATGTGGACGCCGAACACTTCTTCCTGCAGCGTGCGGCTCGACCAGGCGGCGAACATCGCTTGTCCCGAATTGAGCACCGTCTCGTCGAGCAGCGCGATCACCGCGAAGAGCGCGTAGCGCGCGTCCTCCGCGGTATAGCCCTGCGCTCGCGCCTCCTGTTCCGCCGTGGACAGGACCTGCTTGATCCGCGTGCGAAACGCCTCGGCGTCCGCGGCGACCTGTTTGTTCTGGCGCAGGCGCGCGACGGTCGTCAGCGCCTCCTGCAGCGCGAGGGCGAGCCGGCCTCGGCGTGGCGAGGCGTCCGGCGCCGGTCCCGTGGCGCTCGAAGCGGAGTCACGTTGCGACGGTGTCATGTGCCTCAGTCGACGACGATGGCGAGCTCGAGCTCCGCGCTCGGAATCGCGTCCGGCACGTAGACGCCGACTTCCTGCGTGGACACGATCGTGTCCCAGCACGGGCCGGCGCGCTCGATGGCGAAGTATTGCGTGTCCGCGCGCGGCGAGATCTGCGCCGGCGGGAAGGGCAGGTGGTCGACGCGCAGCCCCGGGAACGCGCGCTTCACCAGCTCGAGCACGAACTTCTTCGAGCAGACCTTGGCGAGCGCCGGAACGCGCGCCACGAGCTCGTTCGGCTGCAGCGACGATCGGACGCCGAGGATCCACTTCGCGGGCCCGAAGGACCGAGGATCCTTGATCGACCCCGTGTAGAGATTCTGCCCCGAGTGCGTCAGCGGAATCGTCGAGCGGCCCGTTGGCGCGACGACGTCGAGATTCGCGCGCACATGTCGGTCGAGCGCGTCGAAGCAGGTCTCCGGTTGATCGTGATCGTACGTGGGCAGCGTGCGCGGATGCGTGTCGAGCGAGAAGGTGCACAGCGCGCCGGCCAGCCGCGCGAGCTCCGCGTAGAGCCGCTCGGGATGCACGAACTTGGCCTGCAGATAGTTGCGCAGCGTCGGCACGCGTCGCGTGAATCGTGTGGAGCAGCCAGAAGCTGGCGACTTCCTTCTGCGCGAACTCGTCGGACGATCCGCGCCGGCCGCGCGCGATGCTGTCCGCTTTGGCCTCGAGGATCTCGACGAGGCGGTGCGTCATCGACATCAAGCCGCGGGCTCGCGCCGATGTGCAGCGACGGCGCGACGTAATCGGCGTCGTACACGAAGTGACCGCCGCCATCGCGACGCACGCGTGCGATCGGCAGCGCGACGACGCCGTCCGACGCCGCCGCCGTGTCGCTGTCGAGCATCAGCCGAAAATTCTTGCGGCCGACCGTGAGCGAGCGTTCGTCGCGTCCCGTCATATCATCACGGACGACGGTGGAGTGCAGCGAGTAGCGGGTCGTGGGCTCGTGGTATCCCGGCGACCCGTTGATCGCGAAGTTGGCCTGATCCGGGCGGTACGCCGGGACCACAAGCAAGACCAGGTGGCTGTCCGACGTCGGCGAGAAGCCGTCGCGGATGGGCAGCGGCGCGATGATCGGGTCCGAGGCCGGAATGTCGAATGGCAACCCGTCGGGCATGATGCCGCGCGCGTGGACGAGCGACACCGTATCGTTTTGCAGGGCGTCGGCGTCGAGCTCGCAGGCGATCGCCCCGTATGGCTTGAAGAACAGGCTGGTCAGCGCGAACTGAACCGTGTCTTCGAAGAACCGGCTCTGCGCCTGGAAGTGATGCTGCGCCAGGTGCATACCTTCGTTCCACACGATGTGCGATAGCTGCTTCATTGCACCGACGTTGCGGGGGGCGCGCGCCTACGTCTATATAGTTGCGTACCGAGTGTTGCGTACCGCGTGCAGACGCGGACCAAGGCGGGTCTCGTCGTTAACGTACCCGTTCGCCCTAGGTGATGACAAGCGCTGAATTCGCGGCGAAGTACCGCGTCCTGAAAACAATTACCGAACGTGGTGCGAGAAGTCAGATCGCGCAGGAAACCGCGCTCGGTCGCATGGTCATGCTGCACCACCTCGACGTGGGCACGACCGTCGAACGCCAGCGACTCGTCGCCCGGCTCGGTTCGTTGGAACCGGCGGCGGCGGCGAAGGTGTTCGAGGTGGTGACGGTCGACGGGACGCAGGTGATCATCACGCATTTCCTGGCCACGTTCACCGATCTGCCGGCATGGATCGACCACCACGAGATTGCCGGTGACGCGCCGACGATGGTGATCGAGGCGGTGCCGCGGCCGCAGCCCCAAGCGGCTCCCGCCTCGGTGGCGCCGCCCGCGCCACGCCCACAGGCTCCGCCGCCGCGCGCCGGCGCCGCCGCCGCCGGAGGATTCACGTCGATCTTCGGTTCGCCGCAGACTCCGGCGACGCCGGTTTCCAGCTCGCCGCCGCACACGCCGCCTCCGCTCCACGCGCCGCCGCCCGTCCCGCAGCAAAAAAGCTCGTCGTTCACCGAGATGTTCGGCGCTCAGAAGGCCCCGGAGCCGCGCGTCGCGCCGCCGCCGGCCGCTCCGCTGGCGCCGCCGCCCCGGCCCGCGCCCACGCCGCCCGCACCAGTGCCGGCCGCGCCACCGCCGCCCAGACAACTCGGGGACTTCACGCGCGCCTTTCAGGGAATTCCGGCTCCGACGCCGACCCCTCCAGCCGCGCCGGTGCCCGCGCCGCCATCGCTCGCGCCGCCGCCGCTCGCGCCGCCGCCGCCTGCCGCTCCGGTAGCGGAGACCCCGCCGCCTCTGTCGGCCGCGCCGCGAGAACAGGGCGGCAGCTTCACGCAGGTGTTCGGGCACATGTCGCCACCGCCGCCGACCCCGGCGCGCGTACCGTCGCCGTTTGCGAGTGCTCCTCCCGTAGCGCCGCCGGCGCCCGGTGCGGCGCGATTCGACTCGGTGATGCCGCCGGTAGCGCCGTATTCGCCGCCTCCGCCCCCCCTGCCCGTTGCGTCGCCGCCGCCGGACGCGAACGACTTCAACCAGCTCTTCTCGCGACTCGATCCGAACGCGACGCCGGTCGTGCAACAGCCGGCGCAAGCGCCGCCGTCGTTTCCGGCACCGCCCGCATTCGCGCCGCCGCCAGTGTCCGGCGGCGCCGTTCCGCCGCCTCCGAGCTGGCAGGTTCCGGCTCCGGTGCCCCAAATGTCGCCGCTCTCGTCACACGCGTCGTCGAGCGCCACACCGCCGAGCGCCGCGGTGCCCGGCGCTCCGTTCATGTCATCCGGCGCGCCGGTGATGCCTGTCGCCAGCGGTCCGAGCGAGTTCACGCGTGTCCTGGGTCGCATGCAAGCGCCGGGGCCAATCATGCCGCCGGCGCCGACCTTGCCCGCACCGCCCAAGAGCGCGGCTCCGACGCCGGTGATCGCGAAGCCAGTGGGTCCCGCGCCGACCGAGTCGGGGACGAAGTCCTACTGGCCGCTCATCATCGCGCTCAACGTGATTCTGATCGCGGCGGTGGTGCTGGTCGTCTTCCTGTTCACGAGGAAGTGATTGAACTGCACCCTCGCTGCACTCGCGCCGACAGAGGGTAGCTCCGTCAGTCTCCGGCGACCGCGTCTGACTCCAACACGAGGAACGCATCAAACCAAAACAATGACATCCAACCGCTCGCGGTCCGCGTATCGTCGTGGCGCGACGCCACGCTCGCTGCGCTTGGTTGGATGAAATTGTTGGTGTGATTCGAGTCCAAGTGTTGGGCTGTCCCGGCCTCGTGGCGAGTGGCGCATCACCGCCAACTCGCCTCTCGCGCAGACGCCGACCCGATCAGGTGCGCGGCAGGATCACCACGAGCTCGAGCTGCGCGTTCGGAAACTCCGCCGGCACATACGCCGCGACGTTTCGCGCGCGCGCGATGTTGTCCCACTCGGCGCCCGACTTCTGCAGCAGGAAGTAGTTGTGGTTCACCTTGATCGACACCGCGCTCGGCGGGTTCGGCACGTAGGTGAGCGGCACGCCCGGCAGCGCCTGTCGAATCAGCGTGTCGAGCTGGCCGGCCGCGCTGACTTTCACGAGGTGCGGCGCCCGGCCGGCGACGTCGACACCGCGACCTTCGACGGTCATCGCGAGATAGATCTGCGGCGCGGCGAGATACTTGTCCTGATCGAGCGCGGCCGCGTAGACCGACGGCTGCACGAGCTTCATCGGCAGCGACACGGTCGTCGCCGGCACCACCGTCTCGAGCAGCTCGCGCACCTGTGCGTCGAGCCGCGTGAAGCACGCCGACAGATTGTCGTGCTCGTAGCTTGGCAGCTCGCGCGGGTGGATCGTTCCGGAGAACGTCGTCAGCGATCCCGCCAGCGCCAGCATCGCGCGATACAGCTCCGCCGGGATGGCCGCGCCGCGTCTCGTAGAGGTGGCGGAGCTCGGGGAACGAGCTGTTGATCGTGTAGAGCAGCCAGAAGCTCGCGACGTCGGCGACGCCGAACTCGGCGAGGCTTTGATTCTTCTGACGCCGCGCCCCGGCCAGCGAGGTGCTCTTCGCCGACAGGATCTCGACGAGCCGCCGCGCGAGCGCCATGAGGTAGTCGCTCGCGCCGATGTCGACGAGGGGAGGAACGAAGCGCGTGTCGAGCTGATAGTCGCCCGTGGGCGACCGAGTCACGCGCGCGACGCGCAGCGCGCTCGTTCCCTCGAGCGATTCGCCCGCGAACAGAATTCGGAAATTGCGACGCGCGACCTGAATCGGCCGTTCGGCCTGGCCGGTCGTCTCGTCGCGCCGGAGCAGCTCTTCGGCGCGGTACCGCGCGTCGCGATCCCGGTTCAGTCCCGACACATTGTGCCCGCCGTACTGGTATTCGGGAATTCCGAGATAGACGTCGAGCCATTCCTGGTCGGCCGCGAACGCGCCTTCGAGCGGCTTGGGCGGCGGCGCGGTTTCCGACGCCGGCATGTCGAACAGGAGGCCGTCGGGCAGAATCCCCGCGGCGGCGGACAGGCCGAAGCTTCCCGACGCCAGCGCCTCGCGGTCGATCTCGAGGCGATGGAAGCCCCACGGACAGAACGTGAGGGCGGAGAGCTGGAACTCGAGGAGATCCTCGAGAAATCGATCCTGCGTCTGGAAGTGCTGGGGGCTGAGCAGAACCCCTTTCGTCCACAGCACCGGCTGCATCTGCCTCATGGGCGACGAAGTTAGAGCGCGAGGACGAAAGCGGGAAGCGGGGAACGAACTTACAGGTTCGTCGCGACTTGGCGCGCAGGGTCCACTTCACGACTCGATGGTTCGCGCGTAGGATCCTTGAGAACTGCGCCACCAGCTCGCTCCCGCGATTCCGAGCCTCGACATGCACGCTTCCGCCTCCCCGTTCCCGCTTCCCGCTTCCCGCGACGTCGTCGCCAGCTACGAGGCCGTCGCCTACGTCGGGAAACCGGTCCGCTACGCGGAGCCCGACGCGATGGCCGCGATGGCCATTCTTCATGGTATTACGCCCCCGCCGCTCGACCGATGCCGCGTGCTGGAGCTGGGATGCGCGAGGCGGACTCAATCTCATGAGCATGGCGTCGCGCATGCCGAAGTCGCACGTTCGTCGGATTCGACATCGCGCCGGGGCACATCGAGTCCGGCCGGTTCGTCGTCTCCGAGCTCGGGCTTCGCAACGTCGACCTCCAGGCCCGGAGCATCACGGATATCGGCGACGCGGACGGGCTGTTCGACTACGTCATTTGCCACGGCGTGTACTCGTGGGTGCCGCCGCGACGTCCAGGACGCCATTCTGCGCGTTTGCAACCAGAATCTGTCGCCGAACGGCGTCGCCTACGTCAGCTACAACACCTATCCCGGGTGGCACCGTCGCGGCATGCTGCGCGACATGCTGATGTTCCACGACGACCCGTCGCTGGATCCGGGCGATCGGGTCGCCCGCGCGCGCGCGTTCGCGAACGCGCTCGCGACGGCTGATCCGTCGAACGACACGGCGCATTACGCGGTGCTGCGCGAAGAGGCAAAGCAGATCGAGCGCCAGTCCGATTCGCATCTCTTCCACGAGCAGCTGGAGCCGTGGAACGAGCCCGTGTACTTCGCCGAGTTCATGCGGCGAGCTTCGGGGCACGGGCTCGCGTACGTCGCCGATTCGCAGAGCGGCGTCGAACCGGCCGCGATGGCGCAGCTGCGCGAGTCGCTCGGCTCGGACTTCGATCCCATTCGCATGGAGCAGTACCTGGACTTCCTGCGCGGGCGTCCATTTCGACGAACGATTCTGTGTCACGCCGCGGCCAGGCCGACGGCGGAGCCGGTCGCGAATGAAATCCGGTCGCTCATGATTCGCGGGCGCGTCAGCCCGGTGGACCCGTCGCCGGACGACGCCGCGCGCGGACCGGGGGTCATCGCGTTCCGGACGCCGGACGACGTCAAAGTCACGACGAACAACCCGCTCGTGGGCGCGATGCTCGCCGTGCTGATGGAGGCGGCGCCGGCCGTCGTGTCGTTCGACGAGCTGCATGGGCGAGTCGCCGAACGGCTCGCGGGCTTGGACGCGTCCGTGCGGGCAATGAGCGACGAGGCGACGCTCATTGCCGCGCTGCTCGCGTGCACGAAGGGCGGTTTTGTGGAGTTCCGCACGTTGCCGTCACCCTTCGCCGTGCGACCAGGCGCTCGGCCAAAAGCGAGCGCGCTCGCGCGATGGCAGTCGCTCTACACCGAGGACGTCACGACGCTCGTCCACTCCGAGTACTCGCTGGCGGGCATGGAGCGATTTCTCATCGCGCACCTCGATGGCGCGAAGGATCGCGCGCAGCTGGCGCGCCTGACCGAGCACGCGTTCAACGCCGGGGAGCTCAAGCTCGCCGGCTACGTTCCCACGAAGGAAAGCCTGTTGGAGATCGTCGAGGACGTGCTCACCCGTCTCGGCAAATCGGGACTGCTCGTCGCCTGACCGAGGCGAGAGCGCTAACGAGGAGGCACTGTGGCACACGACCGAACCGAAGTCCATCTCGCCGCCGATTTCTCGGCACCGCCGGCACGTCCTGTGGACGCCAGCGCGTTTCGCCTCGCGATCGTCGGGGACTTCTCCGGCTCGAGCGCGGCGTCCGGTACGCCCCTCGCCAAACGGCGCGCGTGGCGCGTCGATCGCGACGACATCGACGCCGTGCTGTCGAAGATGGCGCCGTCGCTGCGCATCGTGCTGGATCCGAGTGAGGCGCCGGCGCTGATCACGTTCGCCGGCATCGACGACTTTCATCCGGATCGGTTGCTCCGTCGCGTGCCGCTCTTCCAGCGATTGCTGGCGCTGCGGAACGAGGCCGCCGCGTCGCCGGCGCCAACCAGCGCGCCACCGCTCCGCCGCGGACAGCAGCCCGATGCCGTCGCGGTCGATCTGAGCGCCGGCTCGCTCCTCGACCGCATCGTCCAGGATGCGCAGCCGGCGGACGATGCGTCGGCGAGCGCGCCGTCGGCTCGCGACGATCTCGCGGAGTTCGTGTCGCGCGCCGTGCGCTCCCACGTCGTCTCGGAGAAGACTCCCGAGCAGCGCGACCTCGCGGCCAAGGTCGACGAGGTCATCGCGGCGACCATGCGAGTGCTGTTGCACAACCCGCGATTCCAGGCCCTCGAGTCGCTCTGGCGCGGCGTGGATTTTCTGGTTCGTCGACTCGAGACGAGCGAGACCATGCAGGTGTATCTGCTCGACGTCTCGCGCGACGAGCTCGCGGCCGACCTCGCCGGGGCCGAGATCGAGCGGTCGTCGATGCACGAGCTGATCGCGGGAGGGCCAGTCGCGCTGTCGCTCTTCGTCGGGGCGTACACCTTCGAGCCGGGCGACGTCGACCTGCTCGCGAAGCTTGCCGCGCTCGGGCGAGGTGCGGCTGCTCCGTGGCTCGCCGGCGCGCATCCCCGGTTCCAGGGTGTGGACACGTTCGCGGGCACCGACTCCGACGACTGGACCGTTTTCCGGTCGCCTGCGTGGGATGCTCTTCGCGCTTCGGCGGCTGCGCCCTTTCTTTCGCTGTCGGCGCCGCGGTTTCTGGTGCGTCTGCCGTACGGTCGTCGCGGCGACGAGTGCGAGACGATGCCGTTCGAAGAGCTCGGCGATGGGCGGCCCGACCATGAGAGCTTCCTGTGGGCCAACCCCGCCTTTGCGTGCGCGCTGGCCATCGCCAACGGCGTCGTCGACGACGGCGAGCCCGCGACTCGCGGCTCGATCGATGGCTTGCCGCTCTATGTGACGCCGATCGACGGCGAGCCGACCGCGATCCCGTGCGCGGAGATCGTCTCGACCCAGTCGGACGTCGAAGCAATTCTCGACGGGGGATTCACCGCGCTGGCCGCTCCGCGCGACGGCGACACGCTACTCCTTCCGCGCATTCAGTCGGTGGCGCTGCCGCCGCGCCCATTGCCCATTCGCACACCAACCCTCTGATGTCGACACTGCAGGCGCCTGCCGCGGAGGAACGCGTTCCCTCCCGCTGGGCCACGGAACCATTCGTGATGGGGACGCCGGAGCAGTTTGCCCGGCTGCGGAATTGGCTCGCCGCCGTGGGATACACCGAGCTGGAATTGTGCACCGCCGCCAAGGTGCCATGGCTCGGTCGCATGCTTGCGCTCGAATCCCCTAGTCGTACCGTGTTCAAGACGCCCAGCGACCCGCAGTCGCTCCTCGTGCAGCTCTTCCTCGATGGCCAGCACGTTCCGTGGACGACGGTCCGCGCCGTCCTCTCACCCGAGGGGCTGTCCGTGCTCACCGAGCTGGGGCTGCTACAGTCCGCGCTCGGCAACGCGGCCGATTGCGTCGGCACCGTCGCGCTCTTTCCGACGGAGAATCTGTACGTCGTCTCGGACCGTCTCACCGGCGTGCAGGCCAGCGGAATCGGGTCGCCGCCGGACGTGGTGTACACGCCGCTCACCGCGGAAACGCGCCACTTCACGATGATGATGCCGAGGGTGCCGTGCGCCGACTATCTCGAGATGTGCGCCGGGACGGGCATCGCGGCGCTCATCGCGGCCAAGCAGTTCGCCGGCCAGGCCTATTCCGCCGACATCACCGAGCGGTCGACGCGATTCGCGCGCTTCAACGCGGCCCTCAACGACATTCCGAACTTCGTGGCCGTGCAGGGCGATCTGTACGCGCCGGTGGCCGGCAAGCAGTTCGACGTGATCACCGCGCACCCGCCGTACGTCCCCGCGGAGTCGACGCAGATGGTGTTTCGCGACGGCGGCGCCGACGGCGAGCAAATCACCCGGGGCATCATCGCCGGACTTCACGAGCATTTGAAGCCGGGCGGCCTGTTCTTTCTGGATTGCATGCTGACCGACCGCGCGTCCGATCCGACCGAGCAGCGTCTCCGGCGAATGCTCGGTCCGGAAGAGGACGAGTTCGACGTCGTGGTGTTCCGGAGCGGCATCATGAACGCGAAGCAGTACCAGGCGAATCAGCTGGCCGAGGGTCGCCTCGCGCCGGAGGCGCTCGTGCGGCAGCGGGATTTCTTCAAGCGCGCCGGCATCGAGCACCTGGTCGGCGTGCAGGTGATCATCCAACGACGCACGTCGCCTCGAGCGGTCGTCTCGCGGCACCACACGGTCAGCGAGCACACGTCGGCCGACGATTTGTTGTGGCTCGTCCGTTACTCCAGCGAGACGGTGGAGTGGGGCACGGACGAGGCGCGCCGGCTGCTCGACATGCCGCTGACCGCCATTCCGAACACGGAAGTGCAGGTGCGGTCGGTGCTGCGCGACGGCGGGTGGTCGACGGTCGCCACGACGGTGGGAACCAACAAGCCGTTCGCGATCGAGGCGCCCTGTCCGCCGTGGTTTCCAGGTCTTCTCGCCCGCTGTGACGGCGTCGTGACGGCGCGCGAGCACCTTGCGCGGCTGCGCGCTGCCGGCGTGGTTCCGGCGACCACCTCGGACGACGATTTCGTGCAGTTGATTCGCGAGCTCGCCGACGTGCCGTTGCTCGAGCTGCGAGACTTTCCGCTGCCTCGCGCGTCGAGAGATGACCGCCAGAAAAAAACGACGAACAAAACGTAGCGATTCGCTTGACGGGTTCGCGCCCCTCCCCCATGATTTGCGCTTGGCGCTGAGCGGCGCAATTACACGGCATCCTGGAGCTCACCATGGCACGAGAAGGAACGCAAAAGAAGCTCGAGCGCGTGCGACCTCCGCGCGTGAACATCAGTTATGACGTGGAGACGGGCGGCGCCGTCGAGACCAAGGAGCTCCCGTTCCTCATGGGGGTCCTGGCGGATCTGAGCGGAAACCCCGCCGAAGCCCTTCCACGACTCAAGGATCGCAAGTTCGTCGAAGTGACGCCGGACAACTTCGACGATGTGCTCAAGAGCATGAAGCCGCGCGTCCAGTTCGCGGTGGAGAACAAGCTGCAGGAAGGCGGCGGCAAGATCGGCGTGGACATCACGTTCGAGAGTCTCGACGACTTCTCGCCGGACGCGGTGGCCAAGCAGGTCGGTCCGCTCAAGGAGCTGCTCGATCTGCGCACCAAGCTGGCCGACCTGCGCGGCAGCCTCCAGGGTAACGACAAGCTGGAGGAAATCCTTCAGAACACGCTCAACGACGCGGCGGCGATGAAGAAGCTCGAGTCCGAAATCGGTGGAGGCGGCAATGGCTGAGGCTCAGGCACAAAACCAAGGCGCGTCGACGTTCTCGCCGGAGCTCAACCTCCTCGACAAGATCGTCGAGGAAGGGCGGATGGGCCGCGACGCGGCCACCAAGGAGCGCGGCAAGGATCTCGTCAAGAACTTCGTGACCGAGGTGCTCAAGGGCACCGTCACGCTGAACCCGGACACCGAGGCGATGATCAACGCGCGTATCGCGCAGATCGACGCCTTGATCTCGGCGCAGCTGAACGAGGTGCTCCACCATCCGGACTTCCAGAAGCTCGAAGGCTCGTGGCGTGGTCTCAAGTATCTGATGAACAACAGCGAGACCGGCACGCAGCTCAAGATCAAGGTCTTCAACACGTCGAAGAAGGATCTGCTCAAGGACCTGCAGAAGGCGCCCGAGTTCGATCAGAGCGCGCTCTTCAAGAAGGTCTACGAGGAGGAGTTCGGCGTCTTCGGCGGCACGCCGTTCGGCGCGCTGCTCGGCGACTTCGAGTTCGGCAAATCGGGCCAGGACATCGAGTTGCTCGAGAAGATCTCGCAGGTGGCGGCGGCGGCGCACGCGCCGTTCATCAGCGCGGCCAGCTCCGACATGTTCAACATGGAGAGCTACCAGCAGCTCGACGCGCCGCGTGACATGGCCAAGGTCATGGACACGACCGAGTACGCGAAGTGGAAGGGCTTCCGCGCGAGCGAAGATTCACGCTACGTCGCGCTCACGCTGCCGCGCATCCTGATTCGCGAGCCGTACGGCAGCGCCACCGTGCCGATCGAGACCTTCAACTATGAAGAGTCGGTCGACGGAACGGATCACAGCAAGTATTGCTGGGCGAACGCGGCGTGGGCGCTCGGCACGCGGATCACGCAGGCGTTCGCGACCTACGGCTGGTGCGCGACGATTCGCGGCGTCGAGTCGGGTGGCCTCGTCGACGGGCTGCCGGTTCACAACTTCAGAACCGAGTCCGGTGACATCGCCATGAAGTGCCCGACCGAGACGCCGATCTCGGACCGTCGCGAGAAGGAGCTGGCCGATCTCGGCTTCGTGCCGCTCGTGCACTGCAAGGGCACCGACTACGCCGCGTTCTTCAGCGTGCAGTCGGCGCAGAAGCCCAAGATCTACGACTCCGACGCGGCCACGGCGAACGCCCGCATCTCGGCGCAGCTGCCGTACATCTTTGCCGTGTCGCGGTTTGCGCACTATCTGAAATCCATCATGCGCGACAAGATCGGCGGCTTCGCGTCGAAGGACGAGATTCAGACCTTCCTCAATAACTGGATCATCAAGTACGCCGTCGCCAACGACAACGTCGGGTTCGCGGTCAAGGCGAGCCATCCGCTCAAGGAGGCGCGAGTCGAAGTCGTCGAAGTGGCGGGCAAGCCCGGCGCCTACCGTGCCGTCGCGTTCCTCCGTCCGCACTTCCAGCTCGATGAGTTGTCGATGTCGATGCGCCTCGTGGCCAACCTCCCGCCGGCCGCCGGCTGATCTTCCCTCCGTCACGACACACGCGGCGCGAATGTAATAATTGCGCCGCGTGTGACCCGGAATACTGCGCAGAACCGCCTGCTGTTGTAGTATTGCGTCCACGAAGTTCGATGTACGTAGCACCACCTCTACCGCTCTGAGCACGGAGATTAGGCCATGGCAGTCGACATGTTCATCAAAATGGACGACCTCAAAGGCGAGTCGGTCGACAAGACCCACAAAGGAGAAATCCAGGTGCTCGCCTGGTCGTGGGGGATGTCGCAGAGCGGGACCACGCACGTCGGCGGCGGCGGCGGCGCGGGCAAAGTCAGTGTCCAGGATATCTCGTTCACGAAATACATCGATTCGTCCAGCCCTGTGCTCATGCAGAGCTGCTGCAGCGGCAAGCATTTCAAGACCGCGACGCTCGTGGTCCGCAAGGCCGGTGACAAGCCGCTCGAGTACCTGAAGATCAAGTTGACGGAGATCCTGATCACGGCCGTCTCCACGGGCGGATCGGGTGGCGAAGACCGCCTCACCGAAAACGTGACCCTCAACTTCGCGGCGTTCAATCTCGACTACATCCCGCAGAAGGCAGATGGCTCGGGCGACGCCGCGGTCTCGGCCTCGTACAACATTGCGGAGAACGCCGTAGAGTAACGTCGGACCGTGACGGTTTTCGCTGAGGAGTGATGAACGCCCGTCAGTTCTTTCAAGCTGGACGACTCGACGAAGCGATCGACGCGTTGGGCGCCGAGGTTCGGGACAACCCGACCGACGCCCAACGCCGGGCGTTTCTGTTCGAGTTGCTGTGTTTCGCGGGGCAGTTCGACCGTGCGGAAAAGCACCTGAACGTCCTCGGAAGCGGCGGGCGCGAGGCCGAGATGGGCGCGCTGCTCTACCACGCCGCGCTCCACGCCGAGCGGTTGCGGCAGGAGATGTTCGACAAGCAGAGCTTTCCCTCGAGTGCGGCGAAGGTGGTCGGCGGCACGATCAACGGACAGTCGTTCACCACCATCACCGACGCCGATCCTCGCATCGGCCCGCGCCTCGAGGTGTTCGCGGCCGGCCAGTACATGTGGCTCCCGTTCGAGCACGTGGAGACCGTTCGCTGCCAAGCGCCGAAACAACTGCGCGATCTGCTCTGGGCGCCGGCCATCGTTCGGCCGGCCCAAACATTCAAAGGCCTCGAGATGGGCGAAGCGCTGCTCCCGGCGATTGCGCCCCTCACCTGGCGGCATCCTGACCCCGCGGTCCGTCTCGGTCGCGTGACCGAGTGGACCGACGTGGCGGACGGCGACCAGGCGCCGATCGGACAAAAGATGCTACTCGTCGACGATGAGGAGTTTCCGATCCTGGAACTGCGGGAGCTCGAGATCGCGCACGTTCCGGCGTCATCGTCGTAGGCGGCCATGTCGTTGCGCGATGAGCTGTTGAAACCGATCCCCGGGCCGAACCCCGGCGGCATCGACCTGCGCTACGACCCGCTCTACGACAAGATCAAGGAGGCCCGCCGCGAGGACGACGACGCGCCCCAAGGCGAGTGGGCCACCACGCGCAAGACCGCCGATTGGAACGGCGTGATCAAGCTGTCCAAAGAGGCGTTGAGCGCCAAGTCGAAAGACCTCCAGATCGCCGCCTGGCTCACCGAGGCGCTGTTGCGCCGAGAGGGCTTCGCCGGACTTTCATCGGGTCTCGACCTCATGCTCGGCCTCGTGGGCGACCACTGGGACCACATCTTCCCGGAGATCGACGACGGCGATACCGAGATGCGTGCGGCTCCCCTCGGGTGGGTCGGCGGAAAGCTGGACTTCCCCGTCCAGTTGGCGGGGCTGGACCGCTCCGGCTACTCCTTCGTGCAGCACCGTGACGCCCGCCTGATCCCCACCGAAACGGCCGCCGGCGAGAACGACCACAATGCGGCGAACCGGCAAGCGGCGATCGCCGCCGGAAAACCCACGCCGGAGCAGATCGAGGGCGCCTTCACCGCGACCCCCAAGGTCTGGTTCAAGTCGCTCGTCGCGGACATCGGCAGCTCGCTGACCACGCTCGACAAGCTCGACACGCTCTCGACCGAGCGATTCGGCGACGTTTCGCCCTCATACGCTCGTCTCCGCGACGCGCTCGAGGAGGTGCAGCGCGCGGCGACGCAGCAGCTCAAACGGAAGCTCGAGATCGAACCCGACCCGGTCGAGCTCACCGACTCGAGCACGGGAACATCGAGCGGCGGAACGGCCGCGGCCAGCGGTCCGCTTGCGCCCGAGCCCACGTCGCGCGACGACGCGACGTCGCGGATCGTGAGCGCCGCGCGCTACCTCCGTCGCACCGATCCGTTCAATCCAGCGGCATATCTGCTGCTCCGCGGACTCCGCTGGGGGGAGCTTCGCGCCAGCGCCGTGCTCGACCCCAAGCTGCTCGAGGCGCCGCCCACCAACGTGCGCACCGCGCTCAAAGGCCTGCTCCTCGACTCGAAATGGTCGGAGCTGCTCGAGGCGTGCGAGGGCGTCATGGGCACGGGCCAGGGACGCGGGTGGCTCGACCTCCAGCGCTACGCGCTCACGGCGTGCGACGCGTTGGGCGGCGACTACTTCGCCATCGGGACGGCGATGCGCGGCGCGTTGCGCGCCTTGCTCGCCGACCTGCCGCAGCTGCTCGACATGACGCTGATGGACGACACGCCGACCGCGAACGCCGAGACGCGTTCATGGCTCCGCGCCGAGATCGTCATCGCGGGGCACGATGCAGCCGCTGCGACGTCCGATGGCGACTCCGCCGGCGTCGCGCCCGAGGAGAGCGCAGACTCACGTGTTCGCGACCCGTTCTCACTCGCCGCGGCCGAAGCCCGCGCCGGGCGGGCCGATCGCGCGATCTCGTTGCTCACCCTCGCCGCCGCGCGCGAGAAGACGACCCGCGGCCGCTTTCTCGTTCAAACGCAGCTCGCCAGGATCATGGTCGACGCCGGGCACGAAGCCGTCGCGACCCCGATCCTCGAACAGCTGATCGCCGACGTCGACTCGCACGGCCTCGAGCAGTGGGAATCCGGTGAGCTCGTCGCGACCCCGATGGTGCTGATGTATCGCGTGCTCACGAAGACGCAGGCCGACGAGTCGACGCGACAGAGCCTCTACCTCCGTGTCTGCAAGCTCGACCCGATTCAGGCGATCAGCTTGCCGCAGTCCTGATCATGGCAAAGCACGAGATCGAGCGGACCGTTCAACCGTCGGTACTCGATCGGTTGACGGACGAGGACCCGCGAGGCCTCACCGACACGCGCGTGAGCTATCCCGAATCGGTGCAGAACTTCAAGGCGGCCGTGCGTCGTGATCTCGAATGGCTGCTCAACTGCCGGCGGACGCCAAATCCGGCGCCTGAGAGCTTCGAGGAGCTGCGCACCTCGCTCTTTCATTACGGCATCGTCGACGTGACGTCGCTCAGCGAGTCCGGCGATTCACGCGATCGATTGCTCAAAGAGGTCGAGGACGCGCTGACCATCTTCGAGCCCCGCCTCGCCAGCGTGCGCATCTCGCTCGTCGAGGAAGAGGGCGAATCGCATCGCCGCGAGCTCCATTTCCTCGTCGAGGGCACGCTGCGCCTCGATCCGACGCCCGAGCAGGTCGCGTTCGACACGGTGCTCCATTTCTCGACCGGCGAGATCGACGTCGCGGGAGCCACGAATGCGTGAGGAGCTCCTCCACTACTATGAGCGAGAGCTGACGTTCCTGCGCCGTATGGGCGCCGAGTTCGCCCAGCGCTATCCCAAGGTGGCGGGGCGGCTCTTGCTCGAGCCGAACAAGTGCGAGGATCCGCACGTCGAGCGCATGCTCGAGGCGTTCGCGTTCCTCGCGGCGCGCGTGCATCTCCGCATCGACGACGACGTGCCCGAGATCAGCGAGACGCTGCTCAACATCGTCTACCCGCAGTACGTGCGACCCATTCCGGCGATGTCGATCGTCGAGATGCGGCTCGATCCCGAGCAGGGCAAGCTCGCGACGGGATATCGCGTGCCGCGTGGGACGATGCTCTACTCGCGTCCCGTCGACGGCGTCCCGTGCAAGTTCCGGAGTTGTTACGACGTCACGCTCTGGCCGATCGACGTCACTGCCGTGCAATGGACCACGCCCGACCGGCTTCGGCCGCCGGCCAGGCTCGGCGACGCCGTCGCGCTGCTCCGCATCGAGCTGCGCTGTCACCCCGATGTGACGTTCGCAAAGCTCGCCGCGAAGTCGCTCCGCTTTCACCTCGACGGCGCGGGAAATCTCACCTCCGCGCTCTACGAGCTGTTGAACACGAGCGATCGCGACATCGTCGTTCGCGAGGTGAGCGCCACGGCGAGGAGCGCCGTGTCGGCGAAGATGATCACGCTGCCGGCGTCTACGTTGCAGCCGGCCGGGCTCGGCCGCGACGAAGGGATGCTCCCGTACCCGGGCCGCTCGTTCGAGGCCTATCGGCTGATTCAGGAGTACTTCGCGTTCCCCGAGAAGTATCTGTTCTTCGATCTCGCCGGCTTCGATCAGATCGCCGCTGCCGGGATGGGCGGCGCCATCGAGCTCCTCATCCCCGTTCCGGCGTACGAGCGATCGGAGTGGCGCGCGATGCTCGAGAGCGGCGTGACCCAGGCGACGCTGCGCCTTGGCTGCACGCCGATCGTGAATCTCTTCCCGCACGTCGGCGAGCCGGTGTTGCTCACGCAACGGAAGCCGGACTATGCGCTCGTCGCGGACGCGCGCCGACGCTTGACGACGGAGATCTTCTCGGTCGACGACGTGGTCGCGATCACGCCGGATTCCGAGCGCGCGCTTCGCTTTCGGCCGTTCTATGCGCCGTCGCGCGCGGCGCGCCAGGGCGCGGGATCACAGCTCGACCAGGACGAGCCGTCGTCGAGCGGCGCCGCCGAGTTGTACTGGCTCTCCAAGCGCCGGCCCAGCGGCTGGCGGAGCGACGACGGCACCGACGTCCTCCTGTCGTTCGTCGATCGCTCCGGGCGCACGGCCTATCCGGACCAGGATGCGGTGACCGCGCGTCTCACCTGCTTCAACAGCGACCTTCCGAGCCGGCTGCCCTTCGGCAACCCCGGCGGCGATTTCGAGCTCGAGAGCGGCGGTCCGATTCGCGAGATCGTCGCGCTCGCCAAACCCACCCGCGTGATTCAACCGCCGCTCGGCAACGGGCAGACGTGGCGGCTCGTGTCGCAGTTGTCGCTCAACTATCTGTCGCTCGTCGAATCCGGCGAAGAGGCGTTGCGCGAGACGCTCCGCCTGTACGATTTCGCCGATTCGCCGAGCACGCGGAAGCAGATCGACGGGATCACCGGTGTTCGAAGCGCTCCGACGTTCGCGCGCATCCTCACCGAGCACGGGCTGACGTTCGCGCGCGGGCGCCGCGTCGAGATCGAGCTGGACGAAGAGCAGTTCACCGGCGGCGGCATCTTCCTCTTCGGGACCGTGCTGGAGCGGTTCATCGCCCTGTACGCGTCCATCAACAGCTTCACGGTGCTCGCGGCGCGCTCCCGGCAGCGCAAGCGGCCGGTCTACGAATGGCCCGCGCGCGCGGGATGGAAGCCGCTGCTATGACGATCGATCCGAAGCTGCTCGGCCCGTTGCTCGACGAGCCCCAGGCCTTCGATTTCTTTCAGGCGGTGTCGCTGCTCGAGCAGCTGCGCCCGGAGCGCGCGCCGGTCGGCGGTTTCGGCGATCCGAACGACGAGGTCGTCCGGTTCGCCACGCCGACGTGGGTGTCGTTTCCGGCGAGCGAGATCGCGGCGTTCGAGGACACCAAGTACGAAGAGCCGGCTCGGATGACGGTGAGCTTCCTCGGCCTCACGGGGCCGCAAGGACTGCTTCCGTTGGAGTACTCGCTGTACATCGCCAGGCGCGTGCGCGCCGGCGATCGCGCGCTGAAGGAGTTCATCGGCGTGTTCGAGCACCGCATCCTCTCGCTCTTCTACCGGGCGTGGACCAAGTCGCACGCGGCGGTGCGATTCCAGGGCGCCGGCGACGCCAACGCCTCGTCCGAAGACGCGCCAGCCGCGCCGGTTGAGCGCGATTCCCTGACGTCGCAACTCCTGGCCATCGTCGGCCTGGATTCGCCGGGGTTGGCGAGCCGACTCGCGATCCCGGATGAGTCGTTGCTGTATTATGCCGGCTTGCTCTCGATGCCGTCGCGGTCCGCGTCGGCGCTCGAGCAGCTCGTGTCCGACTATTTCGATGTGCCGTGCGAGGTCGAGCAGTTCGTCGGAGCGTGGTACCCGCTCGAGACGTCGGCGCAGACCGCGCTCGGCGAGGGCGGAACGCTCGGGGGCGGCGCGGTCGCCGGCGACGAGGTGTGGGACCAGCAGGGTCGCGTGCGGGTCCGAATCGGTCCGCTCACGCGCCGGCGGTACGACGAGTTTTTGCCCGGCGGCGAGCTGCACGAAGCCCTACGCTCCTTGACGCGCTTTTTCGCGAACGACCAATTCGACTTCGAGATCCAGCTGGTGTTGGCCCGCGACGAGGCGCCGCCGTGCCGTCTCGACGCCGAGACAGACCCGCTGCCGCTCGGTTGGTGTACGTGGCTTCGCACGACCCCGCTCGAGCGGGATCCGGATGACGCGTTGTTCGCGCTGTAGGTCGTTCGAGTTGCTTGTTGCACGGTAGGCCGCACGATTGTTCTCCTGTCGAACAGAGGAACTGCCGCGGAAGTCGCCGATGTTGCGGATTACGCTGAAAACGACGAACGCTCGGTGTGTTTCTCTTCCTCATCTTTCTCGGTCGTTCTGCGTTTTGACGCAGTCTATCGGACAAATGAACGGACTTTGAGTTGTTGTTCTGTCGCTTCAGCACACATCGGCCATTTCCGCGTGTTCAGCGGTAGTTCTTCGGTTTCTACTACTCGTTTCGGATCCCCATTTCTCCGGACCTTCTCACCACGCAGCAAAGAGGCGTCGCAATGTCGGTCAATCTCCGAGCCCTCATCGGCAAACTGAATCACACGACGCGGAGCGCCGTCGAATCGGCGGCCGGTCTGTGCCTCTCCCGAACGCACTACGACGTCGAGGTCGAGCACTATCTCATGAAGCTGCTCGACAACACCGACAACGACTTCGCCGCGATCCTCAAGCAGTACGGCATTGATCGGTCGCGGCTCGCGTCGGAGCTGTCGAAAAGCCTCGATCACCTGAAAACGGGCAACGCCCGTACGCCGGCGGTGAGTCCGCACATCGCCAAGATGCTCGACGAAGCGTGGTCGATCGGCTCGCTCGACTTCGGCGCGATGCAGGTGCGCACCGGGCATACGCTCATCGCGCTCCTCTCCGACGACGAGTTGTCGCGCATGGTGAAAGACGTCAGCCGAGAGCTGACGAAGATCCCGGTCGAGACGCTGCGAAAGGATCTCGCCGCCATCACGGCCGACTCGGCCGAGGAAACGCAGGCGTCGTATGCCTCGCCGGGTGGCGCGACGTCGGCGCCGGGCGGCGATGGATCGCGCCCCGCCGGCCCCGGCGGCGGCAAGCAGCCGAACCTCGACGCGTACACGGTGAACCTCACCGAGCGCGCCAAGCAGGGAAAGATCGACGCCGTGCTGGGCCGCGATTTCGAGATTCGTCAAGTCGTGGACATTCTGCTCCGGCGTCGCCAGAACAACCCGATCCTGGTCGGTGAGGCCGGTGTCGGGAAGACCGCGGTCGTCGAGGGCTTCGCCCTGCGCATCGCCAATGGCGACGTTCCGCCGCCGCTGCGTAACGTCACGCTCCGCACGCTCGACCTCGCGCTGCTCCAGGCTGGCGCCGGCGTGAAGGGCGAGTTCGAGAATCGCTTGAAGGGCTTGATCGACGAGGTGAAGAACTCGGCCACGCCGATCATTCTCTTCATCGACGAAGCGCATACGATGATTGGCGCGGGCGGCGCGGCCGGCCAGAACGACGCCGCGAATCTGCTCAAGCCGGCCTTGGCGCGCGGCGAGCTGCGCACGATGGCGGCGACGACCTGGAGCGAGTACAAGAAGTACTTCGAGAAGGATCCCGCCCTCTCGCGCCGGTTCCAGCTCGTGAAGATCGAAGAGCCAAGCGAGGACGTCTGCCTCCAGATGATGCGCGGGATTCTCGGATCGCTCGAGAAGCACCACAACGTCCGCATCCTCGATAGCGGCCTGGACGCCGCGGTGCGACTCTCGCACCGCTACCTCGCCGACCGTCAGCTGCCCGACAAGGCCGTGAGCATTCTCGACACCGCATGCGCGAAGCTCGCGCTCGGCCAGAGCGCGACGCCGTCGGCCGTCGAAGACGCGCAGCGGCGCCTCGACGATCTCGCCGTGCAGAAGCGCGTGCTCGAGCGCGAGGTCGCCGTCGGCGCCAACCATGATGACCGCCTCGCGGACATCGACGTCGAGCGCGCGAAAACGGAAGAATCGCTCAAGGCGCTCACCGAGCGCTGGGAGCAGGAAAAGGGAATGGTCGCCGAGCTTCGCGACCTTCGGCAGAAGCTCGAGGAGCATCACGCGGGCACCAAGAAGCACGACGCCGCCGCGACGCTGCGCGAGCGGCTGGTCGTGCTCGAGGCCGAGCTCGAAGGGCTGCAGGGCGAGACGCCGCTCATGCGGGTGTGCGTGGACGCGTCGATCATCGGCGAAGTGCTCTCGAGCTGGACGGGCATTCCCGTCGGCAAGATGATGCGCGACGAGATGAGCACGATCCTCGAGCTCGAGAAGTCGCTCGGCGCGCGGGTCATCGGCCAGGCCACGGCGCTCGAGCAGATCAGCCGTCGCGTGCGCACGTCCAAGGCCGGCATCGAAGATCCGCAGAAGCCGAAGGGCGTGTTCATGCTGGTCGGACCGTCGGGCGTCGGGAAAACGGAAACGGCGCTCGCGATCTCCGACCTGCTCTACGGCGGCGAGCAGAATCTGATCACGATCAACATGTCGGAGTTCCAGGAAGCGCACACCGTCTCGACGCTCAAGGGCTCGCCGCCGGGGTACGTCGGCTACGGCGAAGGCGGCGTGCTCACCGAAGCGGTGCGCCGGCGCCCGTACTCGGTCGTGTTGCTCGACGAAGTCGAGAAGGCGCACCCCGACGTGCTCGAGCTCTTCTTCCAGGTGTTCGACAAAGGACGCATGGAAGACGGCGAGGGCCGCGAGATCGACTTCAAGAACACGATCATCATTCTGACGACGAACGCGGGCACGGAAACCATCATGAAGTTGACGGCGGATCCCGAGACGGCGCCGTCGTCGGACGGCCTGGTCAAGGCGCTCAAGCCGGAGCTCGACAAGACGTTCAAGCCGGCGTTCCTCGGCCGCATGGTCGTCATTCCGTACTTCCCGGTCCGCGACGAGAACCTGAAGCAGATCGTGCGCCTCAAGATGAACAAGGTGCGCCGCCGGATCGACGAGACCCACAAGGTCGAGTTGAAGTACGCCGACGACGTGATCAACGCGGTCGCCGAGCGGTGCACGGAAGTGGAGAGTGGCGCGCGCAACGTCGACAACATTCTCACGAACACGCTGTTGCCCGAGATCTCGCTGCACATTCTCGGCGCGATGGCGAGCGGCGCCGGCGTCGGCACCATCACGGTCGGCGTCGGGAGCGACGGCGCGCTCACGTATCACGTCGCCGCGCCCGTCGTAGCGCCGAAGGGCGGTGGCGTGCCGTCGTCATCGGCCTCGTTGTCGTCGGCGCGGTCCGGGGGAGAACCCGCCCCCGTCGCTTAAGCAAGGGAGATCTCGTGGCAAGTCTACTGCAAGCCGACAGGCCGATGCGGCTTACGACGCCGCTCGGCGACACGCTGCTCATCGAGGGCCTGTCTGGGACGGAGTGCGTGTCGCGTCCGTTCGAGTTCACGCTCGACCTGTTGTCCGAAGACGACACCATCGATCCCGCCGATTTGCTCCGGAAGCCGGTCACGGTGACCGTGCAGCTCGTGCTCGGCGGCGAGCGGTACTTCAACGGGTGGGTCCGGCGCTTCGTGCAGCTCGGGCGAAATGCGGATCAAATCGCGCTCTATCGCGCCGAGATCGTTCCCGCGTTCTGGTTCCTCTCGGCGTCGTCGAATTGCCGGATCTTTCAAAAGAAGTCGGTGCCCGACATCGTGAAGGCGATCTTCGCCGAGCGGTCGCTCACCGACTATCGCCTGTCGCTGACCGGGTCGTACGCGCCGCGCGAGTACTGCGTGCAGTATCGCGAGACGGACATGGATTTCGTCTCGCGCCTGCTCGAGGAGGAGGGGATCTACTACTTCTTCGAGCACACCGACGGCAAGCACACCATGGTCCTCGCCGATTCGCCGAGCGCGCTCAAGGACGGGCCGGTGAAGCAGATGTCCGCGGTGTCCGCGGCCGCCGGCAAGTACAAAGCGGAGCACATCACCGATTTCGAGCTCGGGAGCGGGTTCTTCCCCGGCGCGGTGTCGCTGACCGATTACAACATGGAGACGCCCTCCATGAATCTGCTCCAGAAGAGCGCCACGACGATCAAGGGCATCGACAACTCGGCGTACAAGCTCTACGACTATCCCGGGAAGTATGGCACGATGAGCGACGGCGATCGGCTGGTGCGCATCCGCATGGAAGAGCGCGAAGCCACGAGCGTCGTGGTCGCGGGGAACGCCGTCGGCGCCGGCCTTGCGTGTGGAACGAAGGTCGCCGTCGCCAGCTTTTACCGGCAGGACGCCAACAAGCCGTACTTCGTCCTCACGGCGAAGCACACCGGCACGAACGGCGGCTACCGCAGCGAGACCGCCGGCACGCCGTACTCATTCACCCAAACCTTCACGGGAATTCCGGCGACGGTGAAGTATCGCCCGCCGCGACTCACGCCGAAGGCCGTCGTGCGCGGCGTGCAGACGGCGATCGTCGTCGGCCCCGGTGGCGAAGAGATCTTCGTCGACAAGTACGGCCGCGTGAAGGTGCAGTTCTATTGGGACCAGCAGGGGAAGAAGGACGACAACAGCTCCTGCTACGTTCGCGTGTCGAGTGCGTGGGCGGGCAAGCAATGGGGCGTCATCCAGATTCCGCGCATCGGCCAGGAGGTCATCGTCGACTTCCTCGAGGGCGATCCGGACCGGCCCATCATCGTCGGTCGCGTCTACAACGCCGAGCAGATGCCGCCGTACGATTTGCCGGCGAACAAGACGCAGAGCGGCGTGAAATCGCACAGCTCGATGGGCGGCTCGGCGGCGGACTTCAACGAGTTCCGTTTCGAGGACAAGAAAGGCTCGGAGCAAGTGCTGCTCCACGCGCAGAAGGCGCTCGACGTCGAGGTCGAAGCCGACGAGACGCACTGGGTGGGGCACGATCGGACGAAGACGATCGACCACGACGAGACCGTGCACGTCAAGCACGATCGCACCGAGACCGTCGACAACAACGAGACGATCACGATCGACGGCGCGCGCTCGGAGACGGTCGCCAAGGACGAGACGATCACGATCAACGGCGCCCGCACGGAGTCGGTGGCGAAGGACGAGAGCGTCACGATCAGCGGCGCGCGCACGTCCACGATCGGCAAGGATCTCTCGGAATCGATCGGCGGCGCCGCGACGCACGCCATCGGGAAGGATCAGACCATCTCGGTCGGCGGTGCGCAGACGATCGACACGACGAAGGATCGCTCCGTCACGGTGGGCGGCGCCGACAGCCTTTCGGTCAAGAAAGCACTCTCCGTCGACGCGCTGTCGCTCGCCATGGAAGGAAAGACCAGCTTCGAGCTCAAAGTGGGACAGAACAGCATCAAGATCGATCAGAGCGGCATCACGATCAAAGGCCTGCAAGTGAAGATCGAAGGCTCGGTGATGACCGAGGTGAAGGGCCTGCTGACCACCGTGAAAGCGGACACGATGCTCACGGTGAAGGGTGCCATCACCATGATCAACTGACCGGCGAGTGACCATGACCGCTCCAGTGGGCGCTCAAGCGCCATACACTTCGCAAGCGCCGCCGAAACGGACCACGGCCGACATCTGCGCCGTCGCCGACCTGGGCGACGAAGCGCGCGCGTTGCTCGACGGCAATGCGCCGCCGCCGCCGAAAGAGTTCATCGCCCGGCTCATCGCCGCGAATCTGCACATCGACGCGGTCCGCTTCCTCGCGCACGCGCTGCCGCGCCGTGAGTGCGTGTGGTGGGCGTGGGTCTGCGCGCGCAAAGTCGCCGGTGCCGAGCCGCCGCCGCCGATCAAATCCGCGCTCGACGCCACCGAACGCTGGATCGTGCAGCCGACCGAAGAGCACCGGCGTGCCGCGCTGACCTTCGGTGAGCTCGCGGATTTTGGCACGCCGGCGGGATGCGCCGCGCTCGCCGCGTTCATGACCGGCGGCAGTCTCGGCCCGCCGGAGGCGCCGGTCATTCCGCCCGGTGAGTTCATGACGGCGAAGGCGGTCTCGGGCAGCGTGACGCTGTCGGCCGTCGCGAAGGAGCCCGACCTCGCGCCGGAGAAGTTCGCCGAGTTTCTCACGCTCGGTCTCGAGGTCGCGGACCGGACCAAGCTGTGGGCCACGTGACACTCATGAGGATCTGCTAATGGGCCAGCCCGCCGCTCGCGTCACCGACATGCACGTCTGCCCGATGGTGACCGGCATCGTGCCGCACGTCGGCGGCCCGATCTTGCCGCCGGGCGCGCCGACGGTGCTCATCGCGGGTCTGCCCGCCGCGAACGTCGGCACGATGTGTACCTGCGTCGGGCCGCCGGACGTGATCGCCATGGGATCGTTCACGGTGCTGATCGGCGGCGCGCCCGCCGCGCGCATGGGCGACCTGACCGCGCATGGCGGTACCATCGTCCTCGGCGCGCCGACGGTATTGATCGGATAAGGATCGAAGCGCGTTGACGACGACGACGAGGTCGACGTCTCGCGTCATGCGCGAAACTCGTGACGCGAGACGTGAGCTCCGGCATTCGCCAGAGCATTGAGAAAATCGAGATTCCCCGAAGAAGCGGACTCTTCTCCGTGCGCCTCATCGGCACGCACCGTGCGACGATTTTCCGCCGCCGTGACGCCGTCACTCCGACACGCGGCGCGGCCCACACCTGGAGGAATCGACCATGGCGCACGATCATAGCTACGACTGCCGCCAGTGCGGCGCCCACCTCGACTCACAGGAAGAGCTGAACCGCCACATCCGCGAGAACCACTCGGCGCAAGCCGGCCAATCCCCGGGGTCGTCGCAATCGCAGAGCTCGAATCCGTCGGCGCGACGCCCCGACGACACGAATCGGCTCTAACTGACGGCGACACGCGGCCGCCCAGGTTCGCCCGCGCGAACCTGGACGGCTCCACCGACGTCAGCTCTCCCGAAGCGCCACCATCGGATCGACGCGGCTCGCGCGCCGCGCGGGAATCACCGCCGCCGCCACGGCCACGCCGCCCAACAGCGCCGCCACCAACCAATAGGTGCCCGCGTCGGTCGGGCTGATCTCGAACAACAACTTTCTCAACACGCGCGTCACGCCGAACGACGCGACGAGACCGATCGCGATCCCCGGCCCCGCGATCGCGAGCGTGCGTCGCACGACGAGCCACGCGACACGCTCGCCCGTCGCGCCGAGCGCGAGACGGACGCCGATCTCGTGTGTGCGCTCGGTGACGGCGTACGCCAACACGCCATAGATGCCGACGGCCGCGAGCACCACCGACAGCACGGCGAACACGGCCAGCAGTCGCGCCTGAAACGCCGGCTCCGCGATCATCAGCGAGAACGCCGCCTCCATCGTCGCGATCGAGCCGACGGGCTGAAGCGGGTCGACACCGTGGAGCACGGTGCGGATGGCGCGCTCGACTGGCGTCGCATCGCCGGGCACACGTGCGGCAAAGGTCAGATGATTCACCATGAACGGCTCCTTCGACTGCGCGAGCGGCAGGTAGACGGCCGGCATCGTCGCTTTCACGTCGAACTGCCGGATGTCGTCGACGACACCGACGATCGTGAGCCAATCGCCGATGCCCGGCGTGTCTTCCATGCTGATGCGCTGTCCGATGGCATCGCCGCGCGGCCACAGGCGATCCGCGACCGATCGGCTCACGATGGTCACACCCTCTGCGCTCGCATCATCCTGCGCCGTGAACGCCCGGCCTTCGCGAAGTCGAATGCCCATCACGCGGAAATAATCCGGCGTGATGCTCGGCTTGAGCACGATGAAGGCCTCGGGCAGCTTCCGGCCATCCGCGAGCTGGAAGTCGCCCATGACGAAGGATCGGCTGAGCGGCCGCCAATTCACCGCCGCGACGTCCGTCACGCCGGGGAGACGCTCGAGCTCCGTCATCGTGCGCCGCCGAAACTCGTGCATCGACTGCGTCGTCGCGTAGCGATCGTTCGTGAGATCGACGGTGAACGTCACCAGGTTCCGAGTCTCGAAGCCGAGATCCACCGAGCGAAGCCGTAGAAAGCTGCGCGTCAACAGTCCGGCGCCGACGAGCAGGAGCACCGCGAGCGCGCACTCGGCGGTGACGAGGACGTGGCGGAGGCGCGTTCGCGCGACGCCGGCGGTGCCGTGCGCCGCGGCCAACCATCCACGCAAGTCGCGGCGAGTCGCGTGGAGCGCGGGCACGATGCCGAAGCCGATACCCGCGACGACGCACGCGAGCGCCGTCACACCGAGCACGGTCGCATCGAGACGGACCTCGCCGGTGCGCGGGAGCAACCCCGCGGGGGCCATCGCCAATAGAATTCGCACGCCCGCGGACGCGACAGCGAGACCGAGGAGACCGCCGGCGAACGCGAGAACCAGACTTTCCGTGAGCAGCTGCCGAATCAGTCGCGGTCGCTCCGCGCCGATCGCGGCGCGAATGCCGATCTCATGCTGCCGCGTCGACGCGCGCATCAGCAGGAGGTTCGCGACATTGGCGCACCCGATGAGGAGCACGAACGCGACCGCGCCGGCGAAGACCAGGAGCGACCCCCGCACGTTGCCGACGATCCGCTCCTTGAGTGGGATGATCGCGCTCACCTTGAGCTGCCTCCGCTCGGCCGGCTCGTCTCGCTCGTCGACTTGAACGAAGGCGTCCAGTTCGCGAAGCGCGTCGCCCGCCGTGGCGGCGGCGGCGAGCCGGCCGAGCACCGGCCGGATCGCGACTCGGTGGGGATCGTACACGTAGCGCGTCGGGAACCAGAGCTGTGCGCCCGATGGAAAATCGAAGCCCGGCGGCATGACGCCGATGATCGTGCGCCGTTCGCCGTCGAGATCCAACGTGCGGCCGATGGCCTGCGGGTCCGCGGAGAAACGCTCGCGCCAGATCGCGTCGTTGAGGATGACCGTCTTGCTCGTCCCCGTGTGGTCGTCGGGTGAGAACGCGCGTCCGATCGCCGGCATGATGCCCAGCACGGTGAAGAACCCTTCCGTGACGGCGACCGTGCTGACGCGCGCGGGTTCGCCGGCGCGCGTCAGCGTCGCGGCAAAGACGTTGTAGCTGGTCGTCGACTCGAAGGCACGCGTGGTCGTGCGATAGGAAACGTATTGGCGGTCGAACATCCCGGGCTGGTTGCTCAACATGCCGCGCGCCGGAATGTGCGAGACGATGAAAAGACTGCCCGGATCCCGGAACGGCAGCGGCCGGAGGAGAATCGCGTTGACGACGGTGAACATCGCGGTGTTGACGCCGATGGCGAGCGCGAACGTGACGACCGCGGCGGCGGTGAATCCCGGTGAGCGTCTCAACGAGCGAAACGTGTAGTGCACGTCCTGGCGCAGCCGGTCGAGCCACACGCCGCCCCACGTCTCACGCGTGGTCTCTTTCACGCGTCCGACGTTGCCGAATTCACGGCGCGCCGCGGCGGCGGCGTCTTCCGCCGATTCGCCGCGCGCGATGCGATCCGCGACGGCCATCGCGAAATGCGCGCGGATCTCTTCATCCAACTCGGCGTCGCGTTCGTCGCGATGGCGTCGATTCCAGGGAAGTCTCATGTTTCACCTTCGGGCAGCGGTGGTTGCATCACGCCGGCAATCGCCTGTGAGATCTGCTCCCACCGGGTCCGCTCGGCGGCGAGTTGCTTTCGCCCCGCGGCGGTGAGCTTGTAGACGCGCACGCGTTGCTTGTTCTCCGACATGTCCCATTCGGCCGTGATCCATTTCTTTCGCTCGAGCCGGTGCAGGGCAGGGTAGAGCGAGCCGGTGTCGACGCGCAGCACGTCATTCGAGCTGGCGCGGATCATCTGCGCGATGCCGTAGCCGTGGCGCGGCCCCCAGCGCAGCGTTTGGAGAACGATGAAGTCGAGCGTGCCTTGAAGAAGATCCATCGTGCGGGCCGAGGGTTTGGAGTTGACGGTTTGGGGTTCGGGGTCCGGGGTTGAACACCTCACGCCAAACCCCTGACCGTCAACTCCAAACACTTACAGGGCTGTAGATCACCTACATCCTCTGGATGTAGAGTGTCTACATCCACCGCGATGGTCAAGAGCCGGAGCGTGCGGCGGCTGCCCAACGCCGTCGTTCTTCCCTGCGTATCCCTATCTCAGCACGGGACTTCGGCCGGTCTGAATCCGGCGACAACCGGCTGGACGCCCGCCGTCCCGCAGGACAAGTTTCGAGACCCTGCGGACCTGCTTTCGCGTGCTCCGCTTCCCCCCGCGTTTCGCTTCCTTCTTCCGCTTCTCAGCGTGTCCTCTCCCGCCAAAACCACCCGCCGCACGCAGGCCTACACCCCGCCGAAGCCGGAGACCGCCGCGTCGCCCGTCGCGAACCGGTTTCTGCCCTTGCTCGTGCTGCTGTTCATCGGCAGCGGCTGCGCGGCGCTGATCTACGAGATCGTGTGGTTCCAACTGCTCAGCCTGATCGTCGGGTCATCGGCGGTTTCGATGGGCGTGCTGCTCGGCACGTTCATGGGCGGCATGTGCGTCGGCAGTCTCTTTCTCTCGAAGTACATCTCGCGAAAGCAGCATCCGCTTCGCGTCTACGCGATGCTCGAGGCTGCCATCGCGGTATTCGGACTGCTGGTCTTGTGGGGGCTCCCATACGTCGGTGGGCTCTACTTCTCGATCGCGGTCCACGGCATGAGCGGCGTGTTCCTGCGCGGCCTCTTCTGCGCGCTCTGCTTGCTGCCGCCGACGCTCCTCATGGGAGCAACGCTGCCCGCGATCGCTCGCTGGGTGGAGACGTCGAAAGAAGGCGTCGCATGGCTCGGCTTCTTCTACGGCGGCAACATTGCCGGCGCGGTGTTCGGCTGTCTCCTCGCGGGCTTCTATCTGCTTCGCGTGCACGACATGGCCGTCGCGACGTACGTGGCCGTGACGATCGACATCGCGGTCGCGCTGGCGAGCCTCGCGCTCGCGAAAGTGACGCACCACGAAGCTCCCGCCGAGGCCGACGACGACACCGACGAAGTGAAGGACGCGAAGCCGTGGTCGATTCCGGCGGGCTCGTGGCCCGTCTACATCACGATCGCGCTCTCCGGCGCGACGGCGCTCGCGGCGGAAGCGGTGTGGACGCGACTCCTGTCGCTGTTGCTCGGCGCGACGACGTACACGTTCTCGCTCATTCTCGCGGCGTTCCTCACCGGTCTTGGCATCGGGAGCAGCGTCGGCGCGATGCTCGCGCGACAGCTCGCGAATCCGAAGACGGCGCTCGGCGTGTGTCAGCTGTTGCTCACCGCCGGCATCGCGTGGGCGGCGTACACGATGATGGCGCAGTTGCCGTATTGGCCGATCACACCGGGCCTCTCGCCCGATCCGACGAATCAGTTCCAGATCGACGTCGTGCGCTGCTTGTGGACCGTGCTTCCCGCGGCGTGCCTCTGGGGCGCCAGCTTCCCGCTCGCGCTCGCGGCGGTCGGTGAAGGTGAGGGCGATCCGGGCAAGCTCGTCGGCACGGTGTACGCCGCGAACACGATCGGCGGCATCGTTGGCGCGCTGTTCGGCAGTCTGCTCGTGATCGCGTGGCTCGGATCGCAGGCAGCCGAGCGAATTCTCATTGGCGCGGCGGCGCTCAGCGCCATCGTGATCTTTCTGCCGCCGGCCACGACGGCGGCGTCGCAGGCGATGGGCAAGATGCAGCGTGTCTACGGCACGCTCGCCGCGGCTCTCCTCGCGGTCGTCCTCATTCAGTCGGTGCCGAAGCTTCCGCCGCTCCTCGTCGGGTATGGCCGGTGGTTCGTCAACCGGCTCGCCAACGAGAACGACTTCATCTACGTCGGCGAGGGCATGCAGTCCTCCGTCGCCGTGTCGAAGCTCAGCAACGGTGTGCTCAACTACCACAACGCCGGCAAGGTGCAGGCGTCGAGCGAGCCGCAGGACATGCGGCTGCAGCGCATGCTCGGCCATCTCACGACGCTGATCCCCACGAGCCGCAAGCAGCACGTGCTCGTCATCGGGTGCGGCGCCGGCGTCACGGCGGGCGCGGTCAGCATCAGCCCCGCGCTCGAGGCCGAGACCATCGCCGAGATCGAGCCGCTCGTGCCGAAGGTCGTGTCGACCTATTTCGGCGAGCACAATTACAACGTCATCACGAATCCCAAAGTGCGCGTGCAGATCGACGACGCGCGCCACTACATCCTGACGACGACGGAGAAGTTCGACGCGGTGACGTCCGATCCGCTCGACCCGTGGGTGAAGGGCGCCGCGACGCTCTACACGAAGGAGTTCTTCGAGGTGGTGAAGAACCACCTCAATCCCGGCGGCGTCGTCACGCTGTTCGTCCAGCTGTACGAGAACAACGCGGACGCCGTGAAGAGCGAGCTCGCGACGTTCATGCAGGCGTTCCCGAACGGCGTGGTGTTCGGCAACACGAACAACGGCGCCGGCTACGACCTCGTGCTCGTCGGCCAGGTAGGGACGATGAAGATCGACGTCGACGACGTCGAGAAGCGCCTCCAGTCGCCCGAGTACGCGCAGGTCGCGCAGTCGCTGCGCGAGATCGGCTTCAACTCGGCGACGGAGCTGTTCGGCACGTTCGCCGGCAACGAGCAGATGTTGCGGCCGTGGCTCGCCGACGCGCAGATCAATCGCGATCGGAACTTGCGCCTGCAATTCTTGGCCGGCGCGAGCCTCAACCAGTACGACCAGGCGGGCATCTACAGCCAGATGCTCCAATACCGGCGGTATCCGGAAGGACTCTTCACGGGAACGCCGCAGGAATTGGCGCAGATCAGGGCGACGGTCGGCGGCAACTAAGCCGACATCGTGACTCTTCGTCCGCCCGAGCCTTTTTCTCGTCATCCCGAGCCTCCCTCTCGTCATCCTGAGCCTCCCTCTCGTCGTCCTGAGCGAAGCGAAGGATCTGCTGTCTCAACCGCGGAACAGCAGATCCTTCGCTTTGCTCAGGATGACGTACATGCGCCCGCCGAATCCACACGAATTCGGCATCGCACCGCCGAGTTCCGTCGCACCACGCTCGCGCTCTTCTCGGCCGGCTTCGCGACGTTCGCGCTGCTCTACTGTGTGCAGCCGCTCATGCCGGTGTTCGCGCGCGAGTTTCACGTCAGCGCCGCGAAGAGCAGTTTGCCGCTGTCGCTCACGACCGGCCTCCTCGCGCCCGCGCTCATCGTCGCCGGTGTGGTGTCCGAGGCGCGCGGGCGCAAGGCGATCATGGCGGCGTCGCTGCTCGCGTCGTCGCTGCTGATGGTCGCCGCGTCGTTCGTGCATCGCTGGGAGGTGTTCCTGGTGATGCGCGCGCTCGTCGGCATCACGTTCGCCGGATTCCCCGCGGCGTCGATGGCGTACTTGAGCGAGGAGGTTCACCCGACCTCCATCGGCCTCTCGATGGGACTGACCATCGGCGGCAACGGACTCGGCGGAATGGTCGGGCGTCTCGCGGCGGCGGTGATCACCGACCTGTTCTCCTGGCGCGTCGCAGTTGGCGTGGTGGGCGTCGTCGGATTGGTGGCGACGTTCATCTTTTGGCGCACGCTGCCGCCATCCCGACATTTCACGCCACGTCCGGTTCGCCTTGGGGCGCTGCTGCGGGTGTTCTGGTCCCAGCTCCGCGAGCCGAAGCTTGCGGCCCTCGACGCCCAAGGGTTTCTCCTGATGGGTGCGCTGGTCACGACGTACAACTACGTCGCGTTCGTGCTCGTCGCGCCGCCGTACTCGCTGCCGCCGTCGATGGTCGGGATGATCTTCGTCGTGTACATCATCGGCATTTTCGCGTCGGCGTGGATCGGTTCGATCGCCGGACGCGTGGGCCGCGGGCGCGTGCTATCGCTCATGATCGTGCTCATGATCGTCGGGCTCGCGCTCACGCTGCTGCATTCGCTCGCCGCCATCGTGCTTGGCATCGCGACAGTCACCTTTGGATTCTTTGGCGGACATTCCGTCGCGAGCGCGTGGGTCGGTTTGCGCGCGACGCACGCAAAGGCGCAGGCCGCGGCGCTCTACCTCTTTGCGTTCTACGTCGGCTCGAGTCTCGCGGGCTCCGCCGGCGGCTTATTCTGGGCGTGGGCAAAGTGGCCAGGCGTTGCCGGCTTCGTCGCGGCGATGCTCGTCGCCGCACTCGTCGCGGCGCGCATCGCCGCCAGGGAGCCGGCGACCACGTTCGCGGTCTGACGGGCGAGCTGACGAGACGCGAATTACACGAATGAACACGAATCGAAACGAAGTAATTCATGTCATCGTCGAGGCGGGCGCATCTCGGACTGACTGTGGTTGGATTCGTGTGTTTTCGTGTCATTCGTGTCAGTCTACGCTTGATTCGTGTGAGGGCAGAACGTGATTACGTCATGCCGCGCGCAAAGCTTGCGTATCGGTCCAATTCGTATGGTCAGGAGTTGATCGATGCCAGATCTCTACCAAACGCTCGATCAGCTTGGAATCCAGTTCACCAAGTACGAACACGAGCCGGTCTTCACCTGTGAAGCCGCGCTCGCGGCGGTACCGGACGCGCGCTCGGTGCAGACCAAGAACCTCTTTCTGCGCGACAAGCCGGGCCGGCGTCACTTCCTCTTGGTGACCTCGTGCGAGAAGGCGGTGGACATCAAGGCCTTCGCCGAGAAGATAGGCGCCGGTCACCTGAGCTTCGGCTCGCCCGAGCGGTTGCAAAAGCACCTTGGCTTGACGCCGGGATCCGTGACGGTGCTCGGGCTGTTGAACGATCCGTCACATGCCGTGGAGCTCTACGTCGACGCCGACGTCTGGAAGCATGAGTGGTGGAACTGTCATCCGCTCATCAATACGGCGACGCTCGTGCTCTCCCGCGCCTCGATCGAAGCATTCCTCGCGCGCACCGGACATACCCCGCGCGTCGTTACTCTGGACGCGCGTCCGGCACCAGCCTAGCTCGTTCCGCGGCGAACGGCGAGAAACTGCTCGAACCAGCCGAGCGCGAGGCGCGCGACCTCGTCGAGCGCGCCGGGTTCCTCGAAGAGATGCGTGGCGCCCTTCACCAATACCATCTTCTTCTCGACCGCCAGCCGATCGAGCGCGAGCTCGTTGAGGCGAATGACCTCGGTATCGTCGCCGCCGACGATCAGGAGCGTCGGCGCGGCGACGCGTGAAAGCGCCTCGGGCGCGAGGTCCGGCCGCCCGCCTCTCGAGACCACCGCCTTGACGCGATCCGGTCTCGCCACTGCCGCTTCGATCGCCGCCGCCGCGCCGGTGCTCGCGCCGAAGAGGCCCAACGGCAACGACGCACTTGGTTGATCCGTCGTCCAATCGATGGCCGCGACGAGCCGCCGCGCGAGCAGCTCGATGTCGAATCGCAAATGACCTGTCGCGGCGTCGACCGCCTCTTCGTTCGTCGTGAGGAGGTCGAAGAGCAACGTGCCGTAGCCGCCCGCGTTCAGCACCGCCGCGACGTGTCGGTTGCGCGGACTCGTGCGACTGCTGCCGCTGCCATGCGCGAACACGATCAGACCGCGCGCGCTCCCCGGCACCACGAGGTCGCCGGTCAGGCTCACGTCGTCCGCGGGAATGTGAACGGTCTGGACGTCGCCTTCCGCGTCGAGGAGAATGTCTTCCGCGCGCCGTGGTCGCATGGCTGCTCCTTTACTGCGCTGGAGTCCGACGGCGGTGCTTCGGACGGGCGGGACGCGCCTGCCGCGGGCGCTCCTCTTCCTGCGGCTTCGCCTGGAAGCGCAGCTCGGCGCCGATTCCGCCTTTCGCGGCGAGCAGCTCGGCCGCGCGTCCGGCCACCTCCTCCACGCTTGCGCCTTGATCGAAGGCGGCGCGGACCGCCGCCTCGGCGTCCGGCAGCATGGTCGTCGAGATACGCGCGGGTGACGAGGAGCTCGTGGACGCTCTCCGCCGTCAGCGCTTTCTGAACGTCGGCGGGTCCCAGGGCGCCAAGTCCACCGGCGCCGGCCCGATCGACGATCGACGTGACGCGCTGGACGTCGAGCGCGTCGCGCATCGCCGACGCGCCGTCGCGCGCCGCGTCCGCGATGACCGCCTCCGAGGAATGCACGTCGAGGTGATCGATGCGCAACACGCGTCCCGTCGCCGCTGCCGCCACGCTCTCCTCGAAGCGCGCCGCGACCCGCGGAATGCCGCCGACGAGAATCCACCCGTCCGGGCCGGCGAGCTCCACCGCGCGCTCGCCGGCGTCGGAGAGCATGCGATCGCGACTCTCGAGCAGCGACGACTGGGCGGCCTCGTGCCCCGTTGAGCCGCGCGTGCCCGAATGGAACCCTTGACTCACCGCCGCGCCCATGTGCGTTCCCGGCTCGACGATGTGGTGCGCGCGCAGGGTTTCCACGCGATCGATCCACCCGAACTGATATCGATAGAGCTCCGCCTTGCGCGCGTCGACGACCGCGACGATCACGGGGCGCGCTTCCGTGAGCGCACGCAAGTATGGCGCGACGCACGCGCCGTTGCTCCACACGGCGAGCGTCGTGACGGGCACCGGAACTGGCTGTGCGTGGAGCACGCCGCTCTTCGCGATGAACGCGACCCAGCCGGGCGCGCCCACGGTGGGGTCGAACTTGGCGAGCTCCGCTTCGAGCAGCTCGGTGCAGCTGTCGAGGTCCTCGCGCTCGAGGCGTGCCGATCCGTCGAGCCACGTTTGGAGATCTTTGATCGCGCGGTCGAGGTGCAACCGCCAGGTCCGCTGGCCGGCAGGGTCGGGCATGCTCCCGTCGACATATACGCTCAACATCCGCTCGTCGCGGTGTGCACGGTGGAGCGCGCTCAATTGCGATTGCGTCAACATCAGGCCTCCGCGTCGCTGCGGGCTAGGGAGTTGCTCAAGAGCCGAGCTAGCACGGCTGCCCATCACCCCCGGACGTCACGACGCTCCCGCTGGGTCGGCTATGCTCCCGGCTACCGGTATCGATGTGGGGAGGAACCATGCCAGAGCGGTTCAGCAACAGGACTGAAGCCGGGCGCGCGTTGGCGGCGCGTCTCGGTCACCTGTCGGGCGAGAATGTGATCGTTCTCGCGCTGCCGAGAGGTGGCGTGCCGGTCGGCGCGGAGATCGCGCGCGCCCTGCACGTGCCGCTCGACGTGTTCAACGTCAGAAAGCTCGGCGTCCCGTGGCACGACGAGCTGGCCATGGGCGCGATCGCCGCCGGCGGAGTCCGCGTCCTGAACGAGGACGTCATCGCGGGCGCGGGCGTGGCCGTGGAAGACCTCGATCGCGTCACCGCCGAGCAGCAGATCGAGCTCGAGCGCCGCGAGCGGTTGTATCGCGACGGTCGAGCCGCACCGAACGTCAGCGGCAAGACCGTGATCCTGGTGGACGACGGAATCGCGACAGGCGCGAGCGCGCGCGCGGCGATCTCCGTCATCAGAAGCCAGAATCCGCGACGGCTCATCCTGGCCGTGCCGGTGATTCAAGAGTCCGTCGCGCGCGAGCTCGCGCGCGACGTCGACGAAGTGGTGGCCGTCCTCATGCCGGCCGATTTGTTCGCGATCGGAGCGTGGTACGTGGACTTCGCGCAGTTGAGCGACGACGACGTGCGAGACGCGCTCGCGCAGGCGATGCGGGAGCCGGTGGCTGGCGACTGAGCGTCCGCGGGCCGACTCTGGCGTGACGGGGAGACGGACCACAGAATTCGGCGCTGCCAATTCCCGTCGCCGGAGCCCCTCATGCGTTCGCTCGCCGTCCTGCTCGTGCTCGTCGCGCTCGGTGATCTACCGGCTCAGCGCTCTCCCCAGCCGCGCGCGGCTCTCAAGGGCGCGACGCCCGAAGACGTCTTGCTCCGCAACGAGGACGGTTGGGCCGCGGCGCTCGTGAAGCGCGACGCGGCGTACTTCAACCGCATGCTGGCGCCGGGCTTCGTCTACACCGAAGACGCGACGCTCGTGACGCGCGCCGACGTCCTGCGCGAAGCCACGTCCGGCTCCGACACCGTGACGGCCGCGCACAACGAGGACATGGTCGTGCACCAGGCCGGCTCCGTGACGGCCGTGGTCACTGGAATTCTTGTCGTGGAAGGACGCACGGCGGGCAAGCGCTTCGTGCATCGGTATCGCTTTACCGACACCTGGGTGAAGCAGGACGACGGCCAGTGGCAGATCGTGGCCGCGCAGGATTATCTGATGCCGTCGAAATGACGGACACGTCGCTCACGCGCCGCGAGGCACTCACGCAACTCGCGGCGCTCGTCGCGCTTCCGCACGCACTCTCCCGTTGGCCCATCGTTGCCGCCGACCCGCTCGACGGTACGATCGCCGACTATCAAGCGGGTCGCCGCCGCGGCGAATGGACGGCGGCCGAAGTGACCACACGCGCCTTGGGGCGCTGCCGCGCCGACGGCGCGAGGTTGCACGCGATCGACGCGTTGTCGCAAACCGCGCTCGACGAAGCGCGCGCCGCCGACGCGCGCTTGCGCGCCGGCCACACACGCGGGCCACTCGACGGCGTCCCCGTGTTCGCGAAGGCGATCTACGACATGAACGGCTTTGCGACGACGGGATCGAACGCCGAGTGGGCGCGTCTCTTCCCGGAGCCTGTCCGCCGCGACGCGATCGAAGTCGCTCGACTCCGCGCGGCCGGCGCGATCGTGCTCGGCAAAACCGCGGCCGACGATTTCGCGTATCACGGCAACGGCACCAGCAGCCACACCGGACAGGTGCTCAACCCGCACGATCCGTCAGGAACGAAGACGCCCGGCGGTTCGAGCGCCGGCTCCGCCGTCGCCGTCGCGTGCGGCATGGCCTTCGCCGCGCTCGGCACCGACGACGGCGGATCGAATCGCATTCCCGCGCAGTTCACCGGTGTCGTCGGCATGAAGCCGACCTTCGGGTTGGTGCCCCGCACCGGCGTGATTCCTACCTGGCCGTATCTCGACACGCACGGCCCGCTCGCCCGCAGCGTCGCGGACGCGGCGCTGCTGCTCGCGGCGGTCGCGGGACCAGACGCGTCCGATCCGCTTGCGCTGACGACCATGTGGAATGGTGCTTCACTCGTGGCGCTGCGCGACGATGCGCTTGCCGGTGTACGACTCGGTCTCGTGGAAGCGCACGTCCCGCGCGCGCAGATGACTGCCGAGGCGCTCGTCGTGTGGGATCGCGCGGTCAGCGATCTCGGCGGTGCTGGAGCCACCGTCGAGCCGTTCGCTCCCGCCGTGACGCGCCTCGGATACCGCGATGCTTTCGTCCTATCGGCGCGGGCACGCAGCGACGTTGCCGTCAACGCCGACTCGCCGGCGCCGACCGCGAACGCGTTGTATCTGTACTTCGCCGGGCGGACGGACGATCCGCGCGCCGCGGCACGGCGCGGGTACGCGGCGTATCGAGCATTCTATGATGTGCTTCCCGCGACGTTCGAGGCGTGCGAGCCGCTGCTCGAGCAGCCGATGGCGCGCGATGCGGCGGGACTGTCGTTCGCGGCGTCGCGCGCCGACGCGGTGCGAGCGCTCGCGGATTCGATGCGCGCAGTGGGCGTCACGGCGATGGTCTATCCGACGATGCCATTCGATGCGCCGCGTGCCGCGGACAAGTGGCCGGACATCCGCACCGCCTTGGGCTACGGTAACTGGCTCGGGCTGCCGGAGGTGTCGGTGCCGGCGGGGATGGGTGAGGACGGCATGCCGGCGCTCAACCTCTCGATCGTCGGACTTCCCGGAGACGATGCGCGCGTCTTGTCGTTGGCGCACGCGTATGAGCGTCACGCGCGCCGATTCGTCGCCCCGCCCCGCCGCTAGCTCGCCCCAGGCGCTGAGCGCCGAGAAGCGTCGCGGCGGCGAGCTCGATGGCGGGCAGCAGCGTCAAGTCGCGCGGCCGGGCCCGTGCGATGGTGTAAAGCGGTCTGTAGAGTCGTGGCATCACCGCTGTGAACGTCGAGAGTGCTCGAAAGTTCCAGACAGTCCGGGGGAACTATTCGCGACGGTCGTCACTTCACCAGCGATCATGGATCTTGCCGATGCTCACCGTCAGTTGACGGAAGACGACTTCGTTACAGAAGCGTTGCGCTGGTTGCCGAACGTGGGACGATACGCGCGGCTGCTCGCGCGCGACCGAGCGGATGCGGACGACCTCACGCAGGAGACGTTTCTTCGGGCGCAGCTCAACTGGTCGACGTTTCGCGCGGGCACCGACTGCCGCAAATGGCTGTTCGCGATCTGCCGGCATCTGTTCCTCCGCACGCGGCAGCGCGACAGCCGTTTCGTCAGCGTCGAGGATCCGGAGGCGGAGGTGCGGCAAACGGCGGAGCTGTACTGGGAGGCGGCGGCCAGCGGTCTGGCGGGCCTCTTCGATCGCATCGATCTCGGTCCGGCGCTCGAGCGCGGCTTGCATGCGATGTCCGAAGAATATCGCGAAGCGGTCATTCTCGTCGACGTCGAGGACTACTCGTACGCCGAGGCGGCCGTCGCGCTCGAGGTTCCGGTTGGCACGGTTCGGTCGCGCCTCTTTCGCGGCCGCCGGTTGCTTCAGCAAACGCTCATCGAATATGCCCGCGACTTCGGGCTCGTCCGCGCGGGGGATCAGCGAACCACCGAGAGGACACTGGCATGACGACACTGGCGATCGCGGACATGTCCTGCGAGGACGTCATTCGCAGCGTGTGGGACTATCTCGACGACGAGATCGACGTTGATCGCAAGGCCGAGATTCAGCGACACCTCGGGCTGTGCGACCATTGTCGCGATCAATACACCTTCGAAGGCGCATTCTTGCGGTCGGTCGGGCGCATGTTGGACGACGACCGCGACACGCAGGCGCTGCGAGCGCGGATCGAGCTCGCCCTGATGAAGCACGGGTTCTCGAGGAAACGTCCGTGATGGAATGCGGGGACGCCCGGGCGAGCATGTGGCCGTACCTCGATCGCGAGCTGCCGCACCGCCGGCATCGCGCGGTCGTCGTGCACTTGGCGAGCTGCCCGGAGTGTCGCGGGCAGTTCGCTTTCAACCGCGCATTTCTTCGTGCGGTTCGCACGAGCATGCGTGAACTGCGATGATCCGAAACCGCTTCGCCATCACACCTTTGACGCCGTCGTGAACGACGACATCATGTACCACTTGCATCTACCGGCGCGCTGGAGTCTGCTCCCGCTCCGCCTCGCCGTCGGGGTCGGCTTCCTCGCGCACGGCCTGGCGAAGCTCGAACGCGGACCGGAGAAGTTCGGCAAGCTCCTGCAGTTCATCGGAGCGCCGCTCCCGGTCCCCACGGCCTGGATGGTCACGCTCGTGGAGGTGTCGGGCGGCCTCGCACTTCTTGCCGGTTGCCTCGTCGCGTTCGCCGCGGTTCCGCTGATCGGCACGATGCTCGTCGCGATGTTCACCGTCGGCGTGCGCTACGGGTTCAGCTCGGTGAACACGGTCGGGCTGACACCCGCGGGCCCCGTGTTCGGTCCGCCAGGATACGAGATCAACATTCTCTATATCGCGGCGCTTCTGGCGCTTGCACTGAGCGGTCCGACGGTCGCGTCGGTCGACGACTGGCTCGCTCGACGGCGAGGCGCGCTCCGCGGATGACGTCGCGCTGGATCCTGCGCGTGGCGCGGCCGACCGATCGTCTCGACGAAATCACCGAGATGTACGCGGCCGGACTCGGGTTCTCGGTGCTCGATCGATTCGCCGATCACGATGGGTTCGACGGCGTCATTCTTGGGCATCCCGAACACCCGTACCACATCGAGTTCACGCACCACCGGCGCGAATCGCTCAGTGCCGTCACGACACCGGAGCATCTGCTCGTGTTTTACATCCCCGACCGGACCGAGTGGGAAGAGCACTGCACGAGCATGATCGATGCCGGGTTCCGGCTGGTTCCGTCGTTCAATCCATACTGGGACGTCGCGGGCAGGACGTTCGAGGACGCGGACCACTACTGCGTGGTCCTCCAGAACGCCGTATGGAACACATGATCGGCCGGCGCGCGTTCGTTGCCAGTGCCGGTGGAACCTTTCGTGTCGTTGTGTCTTTCCATCTGTGCGGGGGATGGAAGCCCCGATCATAGAACTCTTATGGGAGACAGCAACGATGAAGCAGTACGTAGCGAGCGTCCTGGCGTCGAGCGCGGTTGTGCTCGCCGCCTGCGGCGATCATATGACGCAACCCCCGCCGCGCTTCGCGGCGAGTGACGCCGTGTCGGCGGAGCGCAGTGGCGACGCCGGCGGCCGCGCGGTGGGCGGCGTGTACGTGAGCACGAATGCGACCAGCGGCAACGCCGTCGTCGCGTTCGCGCGCCGGGAGAATGGCGCCCTCACCAAGATCGGCGAGTTCAAGACGGACGGCCGAGGGATCGGTGGCGGTGTCGATCCGCTCTTCTCGCAGGGGTCCGTCGTGCTGAGTCAGGACAATCGCCGTCTGTTCGTCGTCAACGCGGCGTCGAACACCATCAGCACGTTCAGAGTCGCGGAGGACGCGTCGCTCCGATTCCTCGGGTCGGTGAGCTCGTTCGGGTCGGGGCCGATCTCGCTCACGGTCGCGAACGCCCGCCTCTATGTCGTCAATCAGGACAACTCGATCGCGGGATACTCGCTCGACGGCGACAATCTGCCGAGGCCCCTCGCGCGCGCGAAGCTCACGCTCGGCGCCGCGACCGACGGTCCCTCGACCATCGGCGCGAGCCGTGACGGCCGGTTGCTGTTCGTGACGCAGCGTGTCGCCAACGCAGTCGACGTCGTGTCCGTGGGCGAAGGCGGCGAACTGACGGCGAGAAGCCGTCGGGCGTCGAGTGGCGGCGGTCCCTTTGGATTCGCCGTGACGAGCCGCAACCAGCTCATCGTGTCCGAGGCGTCCGGCGCGGCCCCGAACGGCGCCGTGTCGTCGTACCGGCTCGGCGACGGTGGCAATCTGGCGCTGATCTCGGCATCGCTGTCGACCAAGCAGGCCGCGACATGCTGGCTCGCGCTGTCGAACGACGAGCGCTTCGCGTTCGTCGCGAACGCGGGGAGTGGGTCGATCTCGGGTTTCGCGGTGTCGCCCGACGGATCGCTTACCGCGCTGAACGCTGACGGTCGCACGGGTGTCACGAACGGTTCTGGCGCGACGCCGCTGGACCTGGATATCACGCGCGACGGAAAGTTCCTGTTCGTCCTCCAGACGGGAACCGGTACCGTTGGCGCCTTCACGATCGATTCCCATGGTCGCTTGACCGTATTGCCGGACACGCCCGGCCTCGCCTCGTCGGCCGGGTTCCAGGGTCTCGCCGCGTTCTGATTCGACGTTCCGGCGCGGTGGGGATGGCTCGCCGCGCCGGTTCGTCATCGCACCGACGCGCTCGTCTCTCGTCGGCATGCTGGGATGCCTTTGTGGTAGCGCCGAGGACCGCGAAGTTGCGGCGCCATTGTGGCGACAGCAAGTTCATTCCTGGGGACAGCCGGGAGTCGACGATGAAAGACGCGGTTCGAGAACTGCGCAAGACGGCGGGAGGCATCTGATCGGAATGCCGAAGTCGATGTCGAAGAATCGTCGCCTCTTGGCGGCGATCGCGGCGACGGTCGTCGCCGTCCTGATCGTGTTCGCCGCGGCGAGCGCTCGCCCGAATCGGTACGGCCACTCCGATCGCGAAGAGCGGCACATGTTCCCCGCGGTGTCGAGCGGGCCGCAGGATCCGGCGTGGAGCCCGGACGGGAAGTGGATCGCGTTCTCGATGCGCGGCGATATCTGGAAAGTGCCCGCCGAGGGCGGTGAAGCGGTCGCGCTGACCTCGGGGCCCAACTACCATTTCGAGCCCGCGTGGAGTCCCGACGGACGTCGCCTCGCGCTCTCGTTGGACGTCGGCGGCAACTTGGAGATCGGTGTCGTCGACGCGAACGGCGGACCGATCGAGCGTGTCGCGTCCAATCCGCGCGTCGATCTCGAGCCCACGTGGTCGCGCGACGGCAAGGCGCTCTACTTCGTGAGCGCGCGCAGTGGTGGCTGGCACATTTTCCGGCACGACTTCGCGACCAACGCCGACACGGCCGTCATCACCGGCATCCAGCCATCGGTGTCGCCAGACGGCAAGTCGCTCGCGTACGCGCAGGGCGGCGTGCGTGTCGCTCGATCTCGCGACGCTCGAGTCGCACGTCGTGCGGGCGGAGGAGACCGAGTATCGCGTGAAGCCGGTCTGGACGCCCGACGGCAAGAGCATTCTTTACGTCACCGAGGACAAGGGCTCCAACGACATCCGCATCATCTCGGCCGCGGGCGGCGATCCCATCGAGCTCACGATCGACGACGAGCATCACGAGATGTCGCCGACGGTGAGCCCGGACGGAACGCGCTTCGCCTTCGTCGCGTATCGCGACGGCGTGCCCAAGCTCTATACGGCGCGACATCGCCGGCGGACGCCCGAGCGCGTGGCGCGAAGTGAAGATCACGTCGCGTCGCTCGATGGCACAGACCGGGCGCGTTCGGATTCGCGTCGTCGGACCGGACGGCCGGCCGTTGCCCGCACGCGTCTACGTCGACGCGAGCGACGGCCGCTCATACACGCCGGACGGGCGCTTCCACCGAGCGATGATGGTGACGGACCGACAGTACTTCCATACGCCCGGGAGCGACGAGGTCGAGGTGCCGGCGGGCGCACGACGATCGAAGCGGTGCACGGCTGGGAGTACAAACCGAAGGCAGTGACGGTCGATGTTCGCGCCGGCGCCACGCAAACGGCGACGATCGCGCTCGACGGCTGATCGATCTGCCGGCGCGCGGTTGGTACTCCGGCGACACGCACGTCCACGATCTCCACCAAGGCTTCGGCCTGTCCCACGAAGCCTTCTTCCTCGAGCTCTCGGCCGAAGATCTGCACGTCACGAATGCGCTCATCCACATGGATGGCACGCGCCTCATGGGCCGCTGGTCGGATCTCACCGGAAAGCCAAGCCCGCTCTCGACGCCGACCCACATTCTCCAATACGCCGAGGAGTTTCGCGGAGGGCTGGGCCACATCGGGATGGTCGGGATCAAGGAGTTTGCGCTTCCGCTCGTGGCCGGCGAGAACGGCACCGCGTACGCGGAACAGGCGCTCGACCATCCGTACATCGAAGCCGCTCACAAGCAGGGCGGCCTCGCCGGATTCATGCACCCGTACCTCAATTGGCCGCATACCCCGGCAGCCGCCGCGAGCACGCTCATCGCGCTCGACGCCGCGCTCGGCCTCGGCGACTTTTACGACATCTCCTCGCTCTATTCCGACGAGCTGGGGTCCGCGGCGTTCTATTATCATTTGCTCAACGCCGGCTTTCGCCTGCCGGCCACCGGCGGAACGGACAATTTCTCCGACGTCTGGCGCGACCCGCCGCCGGGATCGGATCGCACCTTCGCGTGGATCGACGGACCGCTGTCGGTGCGCTCCTGGCTCGACGCCGTGCGCCGCGGCCGCACGTTCACGTCGACCGGACCCGCTCATCTTCATCGACGTCGACGGCCACAAACCCGGCGACGAGATCGCGATCGGCGGCGACTGGGCCGCGCGCGGTCCACGTGAAGGCCGAGGCGCTGTCGATCACGCCGGTGGATTCGCTGCAAATTGTCGTGAACGGCGAGATCGCGAAGACGGTCGCCGCGACGGACAAGGCGCATGTGGCCTTCGAGGGCACGATCGACATGCCCGACGGCGGCTGGATCGCGGCGCGCGCGATCGGGCCCAACTCGAAGTACATCGGCGACGACTACGCGTTCGCGCACACGAGCCCGATCTACGTCGTGCGCGCTGGGCATCGGTACATCAATTCACAGGACGTTCAGTTTCTCGCCCAGACGGTCGATGCGATCTGGACGCGCGTCGAACGCTCGCGTTGGCGGTCGGACGCGGCGCGCGATCGCTTTCACGCCGCAGTCGATTCCGCGCGCGCCGTCTATGCGAAGCTAGAAGCCCGCTAAGAGCGACGATTCCTGGTAGATTAGCGTTTCGCATGACACGACAACGACCCGCCAACTACTATTCAGACATGGAAACGACCGGCAATCTCTCGAGTGGTGGACTGAGCCTGTTCTATCGATCCTGGCGACCCGCCGGAACGCCGCGCGCGGTGGTCGCGATCGTCCCCGGCTTCAACTCGCACAGCGGATACTATGCCTGGGTCGCGGAGCAATTCGTGGCGAAGGGACTCGCGGTCTACGCGCTCGACCTCCGCGGCCGTGGGAAGTCCGACGGCGAACGATTCTACGTGCAGACCTTCGCGGACTATGAGGCCGACGTCGCCGCGATGATGTCGATGATCAAGTCGCGCGAGACGAATCAGAAGGTGTTCTTGCTTGGGCACAGCGCCGGCGGCGTCGTCTCCTGTCTGTACACGTTCGACCATCAGCGCGAGCTCGCGGGACTCATCTGCGAGAGTTTTGCCTTCAAGATTCCGGCGCCGGACTTCGCGCTCGCCGTGTTCAAGGGGCTCGCGCACATTGCGCCGCACGCCCACGTGCTGCATCTCAAGAACGAGGACTTCTCTCGCGATCCGGCGGTCGTCGCCGCGATGAACGCCGACACGCTCATCGCCCACGAGACTCAACCGACGCAAACGCTGGCGGAGATGGTGCGCGCCGACGAACGGCTCGAGAAGGAGTTCCCGGGTGTCACCCTTCCCTTGTTGATCCTGCACGGCACGCAGGACAAGGCGACCAAGCCGAGCGGGAGCCAGCAGTTCTATGACGCCGCGGGCTCGCGCGACAAGACGCTCAAGCTCTATGAAGGCGGCTATCACGACCTCTTGAACGACACCGATCGAGAGGTCGTTCTCAGGGATATCGTCGCCTGGATCGAGGCTCGTCTCTCATAGGCGGGAGTCGACCGCTCTCCTCATTCATCGCGCGAACGCCTTGCTGAACAACGCGACGATTCTCTGCCGAGCGTCGAAGCCGTGCCACGGCTCGGACGTCGGACTGCCCTGAATCGCTCGGCTCAGCGGGCCGTGATTCTGTCGAGGGTACGTCACCAGCTGGACCGGCACGCTCATCTGCCTGAGCGCACGGTACATCTCCTGTGACTGGCCAAGCGGATCGGTGGAATCCGTTTCTCCTTGCAACAGGAGAAACGGGGTCTTGGCGTGCCCCACGCCGGCGAGCGGACTTTGGCGCCACGCGTCCGCGACGTGTTCCCACGGCTTGCCGAAGTACCACCGATCGTACCACGAACCATCCTCGGTGCCGTACTCGCTGAACTGGTCGATCACAGGCGCGGCCGACACGATCGCCTTGAAGCGGTCGGTCTTTCCTTCGATGAAACCGGCCATTTCGCCGCCGTAGCTGTATCCGTAGACCGCGAGCCTGGTCGCGTCGATCGGATGGTTCGCGATCGCGAAGTCGACGCCGGCCATGAGGTCCCGATAGTCGCCGCCCCCGAGGTCGTTCTTGTTGGCCGCGACGAACGCGGCGCCGTAGCCTGTGCTGCCGCGCGGATTGGGCATGAGCACCGCCCAGCCACGTCCGACGAGGAATTGCACGAACGGCGAATAGCTCTCGGCAAAGAGACCGGCGGGACCGCCGTGCACCAACAGGATCAACGGAACCTTCGCCGTCGCTGCCTCGGGCGGCAGGTACAGCAGCCCTTCGATCGCTCGTCCGTCGCTCGTCCAGCGGACGACGCTCGCCTTCACGGCACGCCAATCCGCTCCGGCGGTGAACGGCGCCTCCAGCCGCTGTCCTGGACCGCCGAGCGTCTTGGCGAAGTACAGTGCCGCGGGCTGGTCGGAGTCCGTGTGCTCGTAGACCCATCCCGTTCGCCGATCGTTGGTGCCGAGGAAGACCTCGACGCCGCGCTCCAGGGCGACGGGAACTGGACGCGCGGCGGCGACGCTGAATCGCATATAGCCGCCCTTCGTCCCGGTGGCTACCGGGACGAGCGCGGCATCGTCGCTCTCGGCGATCGGCGCGCCGGCGATCGATCCAGTAAACTCTCGTGAGAGATTCTTCACCGCACTGCCGGCGAGGTCGAGCGCCATCACGTCGCTGTAGCCCGGTGGTGCGTCGTCGGCGGCCTGCGCGGTCAAGAAGAGGCGCGTATCGCCGGTGGACCACGCGATGCCGCCGATCGTCGGCGGTGCGCTCGCCAGCCGGCGCGGCGCCGCCGGATGCTCGACGTCGACGATCCAGAGCGCATTGCCGGGGCCCAGGTCGTCGGCGTTGTTCATCGGATTCGTGACGACCGCGAGCCGGTCCGAACGATGCGACCACTCGGCTTCGGCCACGTCGGGTGGGATGGCGATTGGCGTGAGCGCCGAGGTCCGAAGGTCGAGCAGGTAGGCGCGCGTGCCATGGGGATCCTCGTTGACGGCCTGTGCGTCTGCCTTGTCGTGCTTCTGCTTTGCCTCGCCCGGCGTCTCCGGATCGCGGACCAGAATCGCTGCGGTGCGTCCATCGGGCGAGATCGTGTAGCTCGAGACATCGGCCTCCACGGGAGTCGTCGATGCCGGCGATCCGTCGACCGCGTCCGGCGCCGACGCGAGGTCGACCGGTGGCGCGACCTTGATGACGTACGGCTGCGCCTCGCCGCCCGTCATCGACAAGTGAAAGAGCTGCGTGTGCTCGCCGCGCGTTGCGGTGAAATACACGGTCTGCCCATCTGGTGCCCACCGACCCTGGCTTTCACCGCGGCGTGGCCCGGACGTGAGTTGGTGCGCGGCCCTGCGCTCTACGTCGGCGATCCACAGATGGCTCACCGCGGCTTCGACGGTCGGTTCGGTCACGCTGAGCAGCACCGAGCGACCATCCGGCGATAGGCGCGGATCGTTCAGCGCGCGCGTGTGGCGGAGATCTTCATTGGTGGGGAAGTGCGCCGTTTGCCCCGAAGCGCTAGCGCTAACGGCGAATCCAACGATGACGAGGTTGAGAGCACGCATGAGACAGAGATTGGCGGGCGAGAAGAGTAGGTACGCGGGTCAACATCGGGGACGTCGTCTGACGCCTGTCGACTCATCAGACGTGAGATCTTTCTGTGGATTTTCAAAAGAAAGAGGCCCACACCAAAGTGTGGGCCTCCCCCTCTTTCCGCGAGAACTCGCCTACTTGGACACGGCCGCGAGTCGCTTGATCTCGGCTGACATCGCCTTTACACGAGCCTGATCCTTCGCGCCGCTGACGTCGCCGTCGACTTCCTTCGCGAGCTTCGTGAGCGACGCGCCGCGCGCGGCGCCCGTCTGCTTTTCGGCGGCGGTGAGCGCGTTCGCGATGGACGTGCGGCGCGCCGCCGCGAGGCCGCCGTTTCGTCCCAGCTGGTCGAGATACGACCGAATGACCGGGAACGCCGCCGGCCACACGATATGTGGCTGGCTCTGCGGATTGTACTCCACGAGCTTGACCAGCTTCGCCGCCGCGAGCTCGTTCGCCGAAAGCTTGTCGCTCGGCATGAGCTCGAGAACGTCGAAGCCGCGCGCAAGCTCGGACGAGTAGACGTACCCGTTCCAGTAGTACGCGCCCCACGAGCCGCCGATCGTGTTGCGGAAGCGGCCACCACCCTGCGAGGCCGTGTCGCCCGGCTCGGGCGGATTGTCGACCGGGCCGCGATCGAAGAACGCGAGCTCGTACGGATGATCGGGATCGCTGAAGTCGATGACGTCGACGCCGCCCTGATACCAGCCCTGGACCATGATGTCGCGACCCGGCACCGGTACGAGACCGCCGTTGTGCGACACGCAGTTCTCCAGCGCGCTCTGCGCCGTCGGAATCTTGAAGTACGCGTGCTGCGTGAACTTCTTGTTGGCGCTGATGGTGAGTGTGGTGTTGCCGCCCATCTCCATCATGCTCGTCGCCTGGCAATTGGGCGACGTTCCGCCGCCCCATTCGTCCGTGAATACGACCTTCGAGGCGTCGTTGCTGAACACCGCGGTGTGCCAGAGCGAGAAGTTCGTGTCGGCTCGCGCGTCGAGACGCACCGGCTTCTCGGGATTCGAGATGTCCACGAGGAGGCCGTAGCTGGCGCACGCGCCGGCGAGGAGGTGCATGGCCGGGTACGCCGTCACGTCGTGACAATTCCGCGGGCCTGTCGGCCGCGGAGGCGCCGCGGGCGCCGCAGTCGAATCGGCCCCACGACCACCGCGGCGACCGGCACCGCGACCGGCACCGCGACCACCGCGTCCGCCGCCGGCGCCTCGCGCCGCGCGCGCGGCGCTCTGCGGCGCCGGGTCCAGGCCCGTGAAGATGCGCGCGCCCGTCACGACCTCGGCCTGCTCGGGATGATTGAGCGGCACCTTGATCACGTCGAGCCGGTACAGCGAGTTGTTCACGTCAGCGGGATCCGTCCCGTTGTTGCAGCCCGCGAGCTCGGTTTCGGGTCGAGCGTTCTGACTGCCCGAGATGTAGATGTAGACGATGTTCTTGTCGGTCGGGCTCGGGATCACGGTGTGCGTGTGCGAGCCTTTGCACGTCTCCACGTTCTTGATCAGCTTCGGCGCGGCCGGATTCGAGACATCGTAGATGCGGACGCCGGCCGTGTGCGACGTATGGTCGGTCGTGTCCCTGTTACCGCCCTTCGCGCAGTCCTTGCGATTGCCATTGCCCTCGGCGGAGATGAAGAGCAGGTGGCCGACGATCGACGGGTCGCCCTGGGCCGTGATGCACTGAACCACCGCGACGCTCACCGGCTTCGCGGGATTCTTCACGTCCCAGATCATGAAGCCCGCGAAATTGCCCTGATAGACGTAGTGGTCGCGGAATGCGACATCGGAGTTGATGAACGTCAGCCCGCTCGTCGAATCGAACACGGCCGGCTTGGGCGTGAACGAGACCAGCTTCATTCCGCTGGCCGCGGTGCCGGCGTCGAGCCGGCCGGGCTTCAATCCGTTTCGCGGATCGTTACCGGTTGGGTAGGTCTGCGCGTGCAGCCCCGGCGCTGTGGCGAGGGCGGCGAACGTCGCGATGATTGCGCCAATCCTGCGGGCATTTCCCATCACTCGGTGCTCCGGTTGTGGTCAGTGATTTCCCAGGTTGTCCAGCATTTGTTGCATGATTCCGATCTCGGCGGTCTGTACGAGCTGGACGTCGTTGGCGAACACCGAGACGTCGACATCCTGCGCGGCGAGCGGCGCGGCGAACAGATCGGTCACCATCTTGAGCGCGCCGGTGTGGTGCTGAATCATGAATGTCAGAAAATCCTTGTCGAACTCGACGCCCTTCGCCTCGTCGAGCTCCTTGAGTTGCTCCGCCGTGAGCATTCCCGGCATCTGCATCGAGTGCCACGACGAGGTGTCGGGCGCCGACTGGCTGTTTCGGCGGAGCCAGTTCTGCATCAAGCGGATCTCCGCGATCTGCGACTGGTCGATCTTGTTCGCGAACTTGAGCAGGCGCGGATTGGCGCCGTGCGCCGCGGCCATTCGCGACATGTAGACGGCCTGCGCGTGGTGAGCGATCATGCCTTGCATGAAGCGGACGTCCGCCTCCGTGTAGATCGCTCCTTTGGGGATGGCGACCGGCGCTGACATGCCGGCCATGGATTGTTGATCGGCTGCGGCCTTCTCACCCGGTTTTCCTGACGAGCAGGCGACGATCACCGGCGAAAGAAGGAGTGCGGCAGCTACGGTGCGAGCCCTGAGCGTATCCACGGTCTGCTGTCGTTTCGCGATTGAGAGTTGGGACGACGTGTGTGGAGGTGGGGACCTCGGGTAGGATATGGGCCGGACTGTCCCACCGCCACCGCGCGGCCGCTACCGAAGAAACACCGATATGCCTAATATACGTGCGTGACTGTGGACATCCGGATCCTGCTGCTCGCGGACTCGCACCTCGGATTCGATCTGCCCCTTCGGCCGCGCGTCGGTCGCCGGCGCCGAGGTCACGATTTCCTGGCCAACTACCACGCGGCGCTCGAGACTGCGCGGTCGCGTGAGATCGATCAGACCAGACGGCCGCCCCGGCGTGCGCTCGCCGCAGCGCGTCGTCGCGGCGGAGCGATCGCAGTTGAGCCTCTACGAGTCCATCACCTCGAGCACCTGATGCCGACACTCCGAGAAAAGTGCAAAACGTTCCGGATGATGCACGAGTCCGGATGCTTCGTGATTCCCAACCCGTGGGACGTCGGCAGCGCGCGGCTGCTCGCGATGCTCGGCTTTCGGGCCCTCGCGACGACCAGCTCGGGCATCGCGTGGTCGTTGGGCCGCGCGGACAACCAGCTGCCACTCGAGCAGGCACTCGGCCGCATTCGCGACATCGCGGAAGGAGTCGACGTTCCGGTCAATGCCGACTTCGAGGGTGGCTTCGCCGTCGAGCCCGAGCTCGTGCACGCGAACGTCATCCGCGCCGCGACGACCGGCGTCGCTGGTCTCTCCATTGAAGACTCGACCGGCGACCCCGAGAGGCCGCTCTTCGAGGTCGCGCTGTCGGTGGAGCGAATTCGCGCGGCGCGTCGTGCAATCGACGATTCAGCGAACCCGGTGCTCCTGACGGGCCGCTCCGAGGGCTTCATCACCGGCCGTCCCGATCTCGCCGAAACGATTCGACGGCTCGTCGCCTACGCCGATGCGGGCGCTGACTGTCTCTATGCTCCAGGGCTGCGCAGCATGACCGACATCGCCACTGTCGTGAACGCGGTTGCCCCGAAGGCGGTGAACGTCCTCGTCGGCAGCGACTTCACGACCGTCGCCCAGCTTGCCGAGCTCGGTGTGCGCCGGATCAGCGTGGGCGGCGCGCTCGCGCGCGCCGCATGGAAGGGCGTGTTCGACGCAGCCGAAGAGATCCTGGGCACGGGCACGTTCACGCACCTCGCACGCGCCCTTCCTTCCGCTCAGCTCGAAGGCCGGTTCGCGCGCTAGCGATCGAAGATCCATCGAAACGTGCTGCGCAAGAGTGGCGTCTTCGCGGCATCCATATAGAGCCCAGATGCCGTGAAGGGCGCGCCGTCGAACGTTCCGTCGAGCTGAAGCTCGTCACCGGTGCGCGTCCAGCGGACTTCGCCCTTGTGGTTTCTGGAGCACGCGAGCGCGAAAGTGGCCGGCGCGCTCGCCGGGGTTCGCCGGCAGCGAACGATGGAATCGGTCTCGAGCCGAATCGAGACGCCGAAGCGATCGGCGACGACGCGGCGCCAGCGCGCGGCATTTCCTGTCGCGGCGAGCGTCTCGCCGCCGCCGCGGAATGATGTCAGTTGCCACGTGCCGTCCATGCCCGACGGCGGCTCACTCAGTTGCCGCACAGTCGGAATCATCACGGCGAGCGACGAGGCGATGACGCTGCCCACGAGCGCCACCTTGATCGTCCACCGGGCCCCAAGCGGAATGCGATCCTGAAACACGCCGGAGAGCGTGGCCGGCGCCGCCGTCGCATTCTTGACGAACACCGCGAGCAATCGCGGCATGTCGTAGACCACGAGCACGGCCGCGGAGGCTACGATCACGATCGAATAGAGCTTGACCTGCACGCCGTACGCGAGGTTGAGCAGCGCCACGTTCGTCATCACCGCGAGGCAGACGAGCGCGCCGAGTGTCGCGGTGCGACGGACGCAGAGGAGCAACACGACCGCGAGCTCCATGAGGCCGCCGAACAAGCTGTACGGACGCGAGTACTGCATGAAGCTCCACAAGAGGCCCATCGGCGTGAGCTCGCCGAGCTTGGTCTCCAGGGCCGTCGACGTGAGTGGCGGAAACTGCACGGGAAGCACCTTGGCCAGCGCGTAGCCCGCGAGGCCCAGCGCGATCGAATAGCGCAACAAGAGCTGGAGCGCGTTGGGCACCCAGCGACCGCGCGGCCGACGGCGGTCCGCCGCCGTCCACACCAGCGCTCCCACGACGGCGATCGCAACTGCCAGCAACAAGCGACCGAACTCCTCGCCGACGTCGCCGTTGTCGCCCGAATACGCCTGCGGCATGATCCGCGTCATGTGGAACATGTGCCGCGCAACCCACACGCCGGCGGGCGTGAACACGTGCCCCCAGCGCGGCGCGAGTCCGTCGTCGTTGAAGCCACCGCCGCCGAGCGACGGATAGTTGTTCAAGAACAAGGGCACGTGATACAGGGCGAACGCGATCAGCGCACAGCGCTCGAGCAGCCTGCGCGCGACGCCGTGCTCCGCTGGCGCGGTGCTGCGGTCCACGGTGTTCGTGGTGTCGGCAAGCGGCGGCGCAAACGTGGTCGCATCCGGCGAACGTGCGTGAGTCGGAGTCGTCATGGTCCGAGGCAGATGGGAAGTCGAGCCAACGAATTCCGCGCCTGCATGCCTATATAAGGAAGAGAACGCGCCGTCGCTCCCGACCTGGACATAATGTCGCTCACGCGGCGTACGGCAAGTCAAAGCGACCGAATGGGCTTCTGAAGGCTCTCGAGACGCGATCGTGCGCGGGGTCACCACCGCGGTGTGCGCTTTATCTGCGCCCGGTCGTCTACAAAGTGCGACCGTACGGGCGTCTTCCAACTGGTCGAGCCGCGCGCTTGCTCCACGGCCGCGGTCTCGGCTCCTCATTCGACCTTCGAGAGATTTCTTATGCGAAGCCGTCTCACCTTCCTCGGCCTGTGTGTGCTCGGTGGCCTCGTCGTCGGTTGTACGTCGGCGCGCGACCGCGCTCGCGCCGACAGCGCGCAAGCGCTCGTCATGCAGCAGGGGCAGCTGATGGCACGGCTCACGGCGCAGCGCGACTCGGTGTCGCGCGTGCTCGGCGACGCCGACGCGTTCATCGGCAAGATCGACAGCTCCATCTCGCGCGTGAAGGGTCTGCCGGCCAAGTCGCGCGCCGGGCGGGGCAGCGAAGGCCCGCTCGAGGACCAGGTTCGCCAACGCAAGGACATGCTCCGTCGCGTCGACGCGCTCGTCGAGCGGGCGCGCGAGACGGCGAAGGAAGTCGCGTCGCTTCGCGAGCGCGAGAAGCAGCTCCTCGCCGAAAACGGCGAGCTGAAGGACTCACTGTCGATGGCGGCGCAGCGCCTTGCGATGGACGCGCAGCAGATGGCCGACTTGACGGGTACGATCGAGCAGCAGGCGCAGCAGATCGCCGCGCTCCAGGCTCGTCTCGACGACTTCGACAAGCAGCTCGCCGGCGAGCGCCTGGCGTCGGCGCGCGCATACTACGTGATCGGCACCGAGGACGAGCTGATCAAGAAAGGCGTGATCGTGAAGGAAGGCGGCGCGAACCTCCTCATCAAGCGCGTCGGCCGCACGCTCGTGCCGGCCCGCCAGCTCGACAAGGGGGCGTTTACGGCGATCGATACGCGCGAGGTGCACGCGATCGGCATGCCCGACACGACGAAGCGCTACGAGATCGTGTCGCGCCAGAGCCTCGACGACGTGAAGGTCAACGATCGCGACGGCACGTCATTCCGCGGCGCGTTGGAGATTGCCGATGCCGAGAAGTTCTGGTCGCCGTCCCGATATCTGATCATCGTTCAGCGATAGCAGTCCATCCGCTGAACGCACCGGCCGGAGTCCTGTGGACTCCGGCCGGTTCTAGTTAGAAGCCCGTGGTCAGCGCGATCCGCACCGCACGCGGCGCCCCCGGCGTGATGTTGTTGTCGTTGTCCGCCGTCAGGAAATACTTCCGGTTGAACATGTTGTCGACGTTGACCTGTGCACGCGGACGCGCGACGACAGCGTGAAAATGCGGCACCGTCGAAGCGGGAGTAGCCGCGCAACGTCACCTTGTCGTCGACCGCCGCATACATGTCGCTCTGCCGGAGCGCCGCGAGGCCGAGTCCGAGACGTCGCGTCACTTGCACCTTGTTCCACAGCGAGGCGACCGTGTGCGGCACGATCGCGATCGTCGCGCCGGGCGCCGCCGAGGTCGTGAGGCTCCTGATCTTCGCGCTCTGGTTCGTGTACGTGCCCGCGAGCTCCCAGCGCGAGGTCACCGCGCCCGACGCGCCGAGCTCGAGGCCGGTGCTCCGCGACTTGCCCGTCAGCACCACTCGCGTCGGATCGACCGGATCGGGCGCTTTGCTGTTCGTGCGATCGAGACGATACACCGCCGCGGTCAGCGTGAGGCGATCCAGGGCCTGCCATTTCGCGCCGACTTCCGCGTTCGCGAACTTTTCCGGCTCGAGCGCCTTCGTCGTCGACGTCAACGACGAGAACTGATCGCCGGAGCTGGGGAGGTACGAGAGGCTGTAGCTCGTATAGAACGACAGATTGTCGAGCGGCTTGTACACGAGCCCCGTCTTCGGCGAGATCAAACGGTCGGTGCGCTGGAGCGTTGTGTCGCCGCGATTGTTGTGGAACGTGATGCCGAACGACTGCGCCCGAACGCCGGCGAGCAGGTCGAGCGTGGGCGTCAGGCCGATCTGATCCTGCGCATACACGGAGCTCGCGATCACGACGTTGCGGCTGTTCGCATCGGTCGCGCTCTGTCGGAACGTCACCGGGACGTTGACGTTGGGGTCCGTCACCGGCACGGCGAACGTCGTCGTGCTGTTGTTGAAGTAGGCGGTGTTGCGGACGTTGTTCGTCGCCTGCCGTCCCAGCTCGACGCCGGCGAGCAGAACGTGTGAGACCGCCCTCGTCTGTGCGACGTAGGTGAGATCGGTCTGATTGAAGAGATTGTGGCGACGGGCGGCGTTGTTGTAGCCCGCGAGATTCACCTGCGTGCCCGCGGCGTTCACCGCGCCCCCGGGGTAGACGTTCTGATAGATCTTGTCGTAGGCGGCCCACCGCGCGTGATTGCGGATCGTGAGACCCGATGCCCCGGTGTGCGACAGTGTCAGATCGCCCGCGTCGACCTTGGCGTTCGCGTAACTGACGGTCGGGTTGCCGAAGAAGGTCGACACGTCGGCGTTGAAGGGAAGCCCGTTGAACGACGGCACGCCGCGGTCCGCCGTGCGGTGATCCTTGAAGTGTTCGTAGCTCGCCGTGACGACGACGGGATGATCGGTGCCCACGACGTACGAAAGCGCTGGGGTGACGCCATAACGCTCGAGCCGGAAGTCGTCGCGGTAGTAGCCGGAGTGCTCGTACATGCCGTTCAGGCGCGCGGCGAGACCGTCGCTGAGAGCCTGGCCTACGTCGAGCGTGCCGCGCTTGTCGTCGAATGAGCCGCCCTGGACCGTGAGCTCGCGAACGGGTGACCACGCCGGCTGCTTCGTGATCCGATTGAGCACGCCGCCGCCCGAGCCGCGCCCGAAGATCATCGCGCTCGCGCCCGTGACGGCGTCGACGCGCTCGATGTTATAGAGATCTCGAAAGAACTGGATGTCGTCGCGCATGCCGTCCACGAACAAATCGGCCGACGTCGAGTTGCCACGAATCGTCGGTTGGTCGCGATTGCCTTCGCCCTGCGCCATCACGACGCCCGGCACGTAGCGCACGACGTCAGCCATGCTTTGCATGGAGAGGTCGGTCATGAGGTCGCGCGTCACCACGGTGACCGACTGGGGGACGTCGAGCAACCGCGTCGGCGTCTTCGTGGCGCTCGCGCTCACCCGTCCGTCGTAGCCTGCCGACCGGCCCGCCGATTGCTCGACGACGCGAACGGGACGAGCAGCGTCGCGGATCGCGGCTCGAGGGTGTTGCGCGCCGGGGGCATGGTATCCCGGCCCATTTGTTGGGCGATAGCGGTGAGCGGGGCCGCCGACCCGGCGGCGATGGCCAAAGCGAGGGAGCGAACGAAGAGCGTCGGCAATGCCATTGCGAATTCCGAGTAAATTGGTTTGGATTAGGGACGCGACGATCCTAACGCTTCGCCAAACCGGATTTCTACTGGCACAAATGCCGATGTTTTTTGTCGGGATGAATTCTAGCTTCGTCGAGCGAGCGTCGGTCCGCCATGCTTGACTCTCTCCAAGCGAACGACTTGGCCTCCAATCACACTCGACGCACCGCGCGTGAGCGGCAGGTCCTGGCCCTGATCGCGGCGGGAAAGACCGGCAAGGAGATCGCGGCGGAGCTCGGCATCACGCTCCGAACGGCGCGCTTCCATCGCGAAAAGTTGGCGCAAAAGCTCGGCAGCTCGTCGGCCGCTTGGCTGACGAGATACGCCATCGAGCACGGCATCGACGCGGAGACCGCGCGCGCCGATTGACTCAGTCGCTCTTGCCAGGGCTAGCTCGGTCATTCCGCGAGAAAGACGTCCGTTACCCGTAACGGCTCATCAGGGTGTGTCCAGACGAGCGTTGACCAGCGCCGGCGACGACGACCAATCGCGATCGGCGATACCCGTGTGAAGCATGCTCGCTGGTGCATCGGGACCGCCGTGTCGTTCGAGCCGGCGACGATGAGGGTCGGACACCTGATGTCGGCCAGACGGCGTCTGCTGTCGAACGCCATCGCTTCGTTCCACGCGCGCACCTCAGCGACGCGTCCTGGCCGGCCATGAGCGATGCCGGCCAACGGCGCGTTCACGCGGCAGCTCCTCGCTCCCTGTAAAACGACGAGCCTCGCGAACCGCCGCATTCCAAGCGCGCGATGAGGAGGGGAGACAGCCCTTCGATCCCCTCATGCACACTGATCGCGTGGTGCCACTCATCCCGCAGCATCGGTTGAGCGTTCGGGATGGTCGAGTCCAGTTGCTGCGCGACGGCACCGCCCGCGAATACCGAACTCGTCGGTCTCGCCGTACACAGCTGATCGGCAGACGCGCGAGGTCCGAGGCGACCTGCGCGACCGTGTACGGCGGCGGCAGCATGCGGCTTCGTCCGTGGCCGCGAAGATCCGGGACGATCGCACGGTGACGGCGCGAGATCGCTCCGAGCACCGGCTCGAACATCTCGCCCGTCACGAGCAGTCCGTGCACGATCAAGAGCGGCGGCCCCGATCCGTGCTCGGTGAAGGAGACCAGCCGCGAGACTTCGGTCATCGGCGCTTGGCCGCCTCGATGTGAGCGCCAGTGGAAACGGCGACAGGGTCACGGAGTCACTCGACCACTCGGCGGCTTCGGTCCGAGCTCGTACTCCCGTGGCGGCTCGGCGCCCAGAAGATTCTTGACGAAGTAATCCCACCGGCGGCGAGTCATGTAGTTCGTCTCCGCGCCATAGCCATGCGCCTGATTCGGCAGCATGAGGAGGTCGAAGTCCTTGTTCGCCTTGATGAGCGCGTCCACGACGAGGTACGTGTTGTACGGCGGCACGTTGTCGTCCGTCGTGCCGTGCGCAAGCAGCAGCTTGCCCTTCAGATTCTTCGCGAGGTTCTGATTTGCCTGATCGTCGTAGTTCGACGCGCCGTCGGGGCGCTTGACCTCGAGCCCCTGATACCGCTCGCCCCAATCGTCTTCGTACTCGCGGTTGTCGTGATTGCCGGACTCCGAGATGCCGACCTTGAAGAAGTCGGGGTAGCGGAACATCGCGTCGGCGGTGGCGAACCCGCCGCCCGAATGACCGTAGATGCCCGCGCGTTCGATGTCGATGAACGGGTATCGCCGGGCCAACTCCTTCATGCCCGCGATCTGATCCGGCAGCGTGTTGTCGCCCATGTTCGCGTAGTAAAAATCATGGAACGACTTCGACCGGAAGGGCGTGCCCATGCCGTCGATCTCCACGACGACGAACCCCAACTCGGCGAGCGCGTGCTGGTCGCCCGTCGCGGGATAGAACATGCGCGTGGGAACGGATCCCGTTTGCGGGCCCGGATAGATGGAGTTCACGATCGGATACTTCTTCGTCGAATCGAGATGCGTTGGCAGATACATCAGGCCGTAGAGATCGGTCTTGCCGTCGCGCGCCTTCACGGTGATCGGCATCGGCGGCTTCCAGCCGGTGGCGACGAGCCGAGAGATGTCGAGCGAATCCACCGTCATCACGAGCCGGCCCGCGGTATCTCGAACGACGGTCGTCTGCGGTACCTCCGGCCGGGAATACGTATCGACGACGTAGCGCTTGGACGACGACAGCGTCGCGGAGTGTGTGCCGTTCTCCGGCGTGAGCAGGCGAAGCGCGCCGCCGTCGAGTCCGATCTTGTACAGAAACCGGAAATACGGATCCCGGCCCGCTTCCTTGCCGACGCCGAGGAAATAGGCTGTTCGGTGGGCTTCATCGACGTCGAGCAGCTGCTCGACGTTGCCGTCGCCGGAGGTGATCTGGCGCTCGAGTTGGCCGGTCGCGAGATCGTAGAGATAGAGCTGCCCCCAGTTGCTCCGCTCGGAGAACCAGATCACCTCGTTCGACGCGGGCAACACGTGCCAGTTGCTGCGTTCCGTGCCCGTCTCGATCTGCGTGGCGCGACGTCTCCTCGAGGACGTCACGGACGTCGCCCGTCTTGGCATCGGCCACACGGAGCACGACGTGCTTGTGGTCGCGCGAGCTCGAGACGAACGCGAGATGTGAGCCGTCCGGATACCACTCGACGTCGGCCATCTCGCCTTCGCCGCAATCGATGTCGTCGCAGAGCGTCGACCGGTGCTGGTCCGGCGGCATCTTGAATCGCACGACACTCGGCGTTTCGCCGCCGACGTCGATGATCACGCGCTGGATCATCGTCACGACGCTGTCGCCGACGAGCGGATATTTCCACGCCTCGAGCGTCGGATGTCCGACCTTCGTTCGCACCAGGTACATCTCGCCGACGTGCCGTTGATCCTGCTGGAACGTCGCGATCTTCTTGCTGTCGGGCGACCAGGTGAGCACGGCGGCGTCGCTGTGTTTCCAGCCCGCATTGTCGGTGGCGTAGCCGAAGTTCTCGACGCCGTCACGCGTGAGCTGTGTCTCGCGACCCGTCGCAACGTCGCGCATCCAGAGATTCCAGTCGCGGATGAACGCGGCGCGCTTACCGTCGGGTGACAGATGCTCGGGCGCGCGCGCGGCGCCGCCCGGTCCGGCCGCAGGCGACGCCGATGGCTCGCAGCGCGCCGCGGCGATGTCACACGTGATTCGACGCCGGCCGAGCGTGACGTTCAGTGTGCGTCCGTCCTCTGTCAGGACGACGCGCGTCCGCTGTTGCTTCAGGGAATCGGCGCCGGTGCCCAGCGCCGCTCGCAGCGCCGCGGCGAGGCGGGGCTCGTCCAGAAGGTTGGTCTTCGTGCCGCGGGCCGGATCGACGACGACCAACTCATATCCCGTCGCCGTCGCCGCGCGAAACCAGAGGCGATCGCCGGCCATCCACTGCGGAGCGAACATCACGCCGAGTGTGAGCGGGTTCACGTTGTACGGCATGTACTGCTCGGCGCGGGCATAGTCGGCGCTCGTCACGCGCTGTTGGGCGGACGACGGCGCGGCGATCGCGAGGAGCGAGAGCAGGAACGCACCCGTATGGACAGCGTAACGTTTCTTCATCGATTTGGATGGTGAGGATCGATCGAAACGTGATCGGCACCGCGGGTTGCCGCCAGTCGCGGTTCTAATCGACACGCGAGAGGACGCACCCTATCCATGACCCGGCGACGCTGATCGTGGCTCGTGGCCAGGCGGATGCCGGCGATACGTCCGGCGAGTAGCTTTCACCGGACCAATACGCCGACGAGCGATGGCTGACGAGACGAGGACAATCCCGCGACGCGCGGTCGTGAGCTGGATCATCTACGATCTGGCCAACGTCATCTTTTCGATGGGCGTCACGTCGCTCTACTTCTCGCTGTTCGTGCGAGGGGCGGTCGGGTCGGAGCGCGCGGACAGCCTGCTCGGCCGGATCAGCGCGCTGTCGATGGGGATCATGTTCTGCCTGTCGCCGCTGCTCGGCGCCATGACCGATCGCGCGCGCAAGCGCATGCCGTTCCTGATGTGGGCGACGATCCTCTGCTGCGCGGCGACCGCGCTGATCGGCCGGGGGCCGTTCGCGCTGAGCGCGTTGCTGTTCGTCATCGCGAACGGCGCCTATCAGGCCGGTGTGCAATTCTACGATTCGCTGCTGCCCGAAGTGACCACGGAGGCGAATCGCGGGCGGATCAACGGCATCGCGATCGGCCTCGGGTACATCGGCTCGTACATCGCCGTCGGCAGCGGACTCTTGATGTCGTCGAAGGGCCAGCCGTTCCCGTTCGCCAACTACTTCCTGTTCGTGGCGGTCGCGTTCCTCGCGCTCGCAACGCCGTGCTTTCTGTTCGTGCGGGAGCGGGGCAATGACCACCCGCGCCCGATCTTCACCTATGACGCCGTCGCCGAGTCGCTGCGTCAAACGATTCAGACGCTCAGAGAAGGGCATCGCTTTCCGGGACTGCTGCGCTTCCTCCTCGGCCGCGCGTTCTACACGGATGCGATCAACACGGTGATCCTGTTCATGTCGCTCTACACCGTGAACGTGGCGATCTCCACTGGGCTGACCAAGGAGAACGGCGAGCAAAAAGCGCAGCTCGTGCTCATGTCGGCCATCACGGCGGCCATCATCGGCGGCATCCTCTGGGGATTCATCGTCGACCGCATCGGGCCCAAGCGGACGCTCGACATCGTGCTTGGCGGATGGGTGCTGACGTTCATCGTGGCGGCGGCCATCGGCTTCCTGCACCTGCCGATTTTCTGGCTCTTCGTCGTCGCGTGCGCGGCTGGCATCTGTCTGGGCGGCACCTGGGCGTCGGATCGTCCCCTCATGCTGCGCCTCACGCCGCCGGATCGCGTGGGCGAGTTCTACGGATTGTACGGCATGGTCGGACGGTTCTCGGCCGTGACCGGACCGCTCATCTGGGGAGCGACGACGTGGCTCACGGTTGAGAAAAGTGGCATGCCCGTGCTCACGGGCGAGGCGTTCGCGATCCTGTCGCTCCTCGCGATGGTCCTCGTGTCGTATTCGATCCTGCGCCGCGTCTCGGATGCGCCGCGGGATTGGAACGCGCTTGCCGCTCGCGATTCACCACAGCCGTCGAGCGGCGTTGCGGCGAGCGCAGCGCTGCAATAGGCTCAGCCAAGACCGAGAGACGTCGAGCGCACGCGATCGCTACAAGATCCTTCTCGCCGCGACGAAATAGGCGACGAACCAGTCGCCGCCGCTATTGAGATCCGTGTAGCCCACCCCGCCCACCGAGCTCGACGAATGCAGAATGACGCCGTCGCCCGCGTAGATCGCGACGTGCGAGATGGCCTCGCCCGGTTCGGCGAAGAACATCAAATCGCCCGGCCGTAGCGCGCGAAAGTCTGGCGGAAGGGCTCGCCCCGAGTGCACCTGCTCGCGCGAGGTTCGCGGTAGCGCGATCCCATTCTTCGCGAATATGTATTTGGTAAATCCGGAGCAGTCGAATCCCTGGCCGGGCGTGTTTCCGCCCCACACGTATTTGACGCCCCTGTACGAATCTCCGGTGCGGAGAATGCGCGCCGCGGCGGCCGACGGCGGTGGTGAGTCCGGGATGCGTCGCCGAGACGGCGACGGGTGACCGGTGCTCGTGGTCGTCGTGGACGACGGGATGCTTGCAATGACGGTGGCGAGGACGGATTCAGGCGATACGCCGATGCTCGCCGGCGCACAGCCGGTGACCAGCAGAGAGGATGCTGCGGCGATCGCGCCGACCCGTGCGGGCGAAGGCGTGATCATGCCGAGGGGCGAGGCAGAATCGGCGCCAGGCAATCGCGCGACGACAACCGGTTGCCGAACAAGGCGTTGCGCGCGGAGAGCCCGCTCGTGTCGAAGACTCGGCGTCCGCAAACGGCGACAGAACGATGATCCCAACGTGGACAGTCACGCGACTGGGGACTCTGGCACGCGCGAGATCGGCGTGCGTGTCTTCTGGCGATCGTCGCGCTCGTCGGACGGTCGTTCCGATTCGGCGCGCATTGGGGATTGACCCGATGGAGGCGTTGCGAGCGGACTGAGAGCCCCGCACGCGCCGCGTCAGCGACGCCCCCACTTCGCCCAATCCGCCACTTCACACGTGGCGTGCGCGGCGTCCGCTTCGGTACTTCCCGGCTCGACGCGACGCCACGGCTGGCGCGCGAGATCGCGAGGCTCGGTGAACTGTCTGATGACCGGACGTCCCGAGCCCATCGACATCACGGTACTCATGACGCGGAACCTGTAGCCGTCGCACTGGAGAATGGCGTGGACGACCTCGCGCGTGAACGCCTTGTCATTGTAGAAGCGCGTCACCGTGTGGTCCGTGCGATACCAGATCTCGTACGTGCGGCCGGCTTCGGCGACGATGCGCGACGTGTCGATCGAGATCGAGTAAGTCGAGTCCCGCGCGACGAGCAGCCAAACGGCGGCCGCGTCGCGGCCCGTGACGATCACGCGTGTCGCCACCGACGCCGCGGCGACGACGGCGAGCGCTCCAATGCCTCTCCGCAGTGGAGACGGCATCGCGGGGTGCGTCAGCACATCGGCGAACGTGGACATGACGCCTCACTCCGCTCGGAGCGCGTCCACCGGATCGACGCGCGCCGCTCGGCGAGCTGGAAGATACGACGCCGCGAACGCGACCACCACGACGAGGACGGCGATGATCAGGAATGTCGCCGGATCGCTCGAGCTCACGCCATACAGAAGACTTGCCAACGCGCGCGTGGCGGCAATCGCCATGCCGATTCCGATGACCAAACCGGCCAACGTGAGCCGAACGCCGTCGCCCACAACCAGGCGCGTGACCGACTGTGACGACGCGCCGAGCGCGATGCGGATGCCGATCTCACGCGTGCGCTGGCTGACGGTGTACGCAATCGATCCGTAGAGTCCGACGACGGCGAGCACGAGCGCGACCGCCGCGAACGTTCCGAGGAGGGCGAGCGTGAAGCGTGTCGGCGCCAACGCCTCGCGCAGATAATCGTCCGCCACGCGAGCCCGCCGAGCGATCAGCGTCGCATTGACGCTTTGCACGGCTTGTCGGAGCACGGATTCGACGTTCGGCGGCACGGCGCCGAAACGCACGACGTACGTCGGGTTCGGCATGCGCGTCAGCGGCAGTGTGTAGATCTGAAAGTTCTGCAGGTCGCCGTGCGAGCCGGGAAGCTGAACGTCGTCCACGATGCCGACGACGGTCGACCATGCCTCGCTCACAGCGGTGCGATTCCCACCGCGCGGGACGGTGCGAATTCGTCGGACGAGCGCATTGCCGTCGGGTGCGATGCGACGCGCGAGCGCACGGTTGACGACGACTTCCTCGGACAACGCGCGGAAGGCCTGCGGAGGACCAGCGGGCTTCGCACCAGGCACTCCCGGCCCCAGCGCGGGCGGCAGCGCAGGCGTCGGACCTTGTGGCTCGTCGGTCGCTCCGACGCGGGGCACGCGTCCTGCGATCAGCTTGATACCCGCCGTGCGGAAATAGTCCTGATCGATCCACGTCGACATGTGCTGCGAGATGTCGAGCTGGCGAGGCCCTTCCGGCGTGTCGACGACGATCGCGTCGGAGCTTTGAAAGCCAGCGGTCGGCAGCATGCCGAAGCCCGCGGCGCTGACACCTGGCATCGCGGCGAGCCGCTGCGTTACGGCGGCCCGCACCACCGATCGCCGGCCCGAGCGATTGATGACCGGCGGAATGAGCACGTCGACGGATACGAGGTTGTGCGGGTCGAACCCGAGCGGCGTGCGCTCGAGGGCAATGAACGAGCGCGCCAGCAGCCCACCGCCGACGAGCAGCGCGAACGACAGCGCGATCTCCGCGGCGATGAGCGACGACCGAAGGCGGCGCGTTGCGGAGCCGCCGGACGAGGTGCGCGTTTCGCTCCGCAGCAGATCGGCGACGTTCCGGGACGCCACGAAGAGGGCGGCCGCGCCACCGAACACGACACCGGTGAGCACGGAGATCGCGGCGGTCCACAGCAGCACGGCCGGCTCGATCTGCACGTCGGCCAGCCGGTCGAGCGCGATCGGCCGCAGCGCGATGATGACGCGGAGTCCCTGCCATGCGATGAGCACGCCGGCAACGCCGGCGCCGACGGCGAGGAGCAGACTCTCGGTGAGCGCGAGGCGAATCAGGCGCGCGCGTCCGGCACCCAGGCCCATGCGAACGGCGAACTCGCGGCGGCGCGCCCACGCGCGGACGAGCAACAGATTGGCGACGTTCGCGCAGGCAATGAGGAGGAGCGCGCCGACGGCGGCAAACAGCACTTCGATCGTGCGCAACTCGCGCGGAGCGATGAAGTCCTGCGCGCGCATCGCGCGGGCGCGAATGGAATCGGGCGCGGCGAAGAGTCGCCGAGGATCGCCGACGCCGCGACCTTCGGGTGTATTGGCGATGGCGTTGAGCTCTCTCGTCGCGACGTCCGCCGACACGCCAGGCCGCAGCAATCCGAATCCGATCGACGTGTTGTCGATCGTCGCCGGCAGCCACACGTCCGGTGAGGGCACCGAGAGCCAATCGAGAACGCGCGGCGTCATCGGAATCGAGAAGCCAGCCGGCATCACGCCGACGATCGTGTACTTCTCGCCCTCGGACTCGAGCGTTTTGCCCAACACGTCCGCGCGTCCGGCGTACGCCGCCTGCCACCAACGGTGGCCGATCATCGCGACGTGGTTCGCTCCAGCTTTCTCTTCGTCCGGCCGGAACATTCTGCCCAGCGCCGGACGCGCACCGAGCAGCTCTAGAAAGTTCGCCGTGATGAAGGCATGCGACACCGTGTCCTGCTGGCCGTTCGGGAGAATCGACAACAGCATCTGCTCGGCGCCCGCAATCTGCTCGAACGAGTGCGTACGGAGCGCCCACGCCCGCATCAGCGGACGCTGCGGGTCGCCCGGCTCGTCGGGCTTCATGCTCGCCAACCCGGCGACGAACCCCACGCGGCCGACGGTTTTCAACGCGACGACGCGGTCGCCGTTGGGGTAGGGCAGGGGCGCGATGAGCAACCGGTGAACGACGCTGAAGATCGCCGTGTTCGCGCCGATGCCGAGCGACAGGGTCAGTACCGCGATCGCCGTGAACGCGGGTGCCGTCGCGAAGTGCCGGAGAGCGAAGCGAATGTCCTGGCGCCACTCGGCGAGCCAATCGACCACGCGCTCCACGCGCGCCTTGCGCTCGGCGCGCCGCGCCACGTGATCGCGGTAGGCGCGCTCGTCGCCGAACCGCCGCAGCGCAGCGGCTTCCGCGTCGGCCTGGCTCAGACCGCGAGCAAGAAATTCCTCGGTCCAGAGTTGGAGATGGACGCGTATCTCGTCGTCGGCGTCGCGGATCAACCGGTCGCGCGTGTGGGGCAGACGAAAGAGGCGGCGAACGCCCGAAGGCAAGTTGCGTGACGATTTGCGCATGGGATCAGCCCGGCTCGAGAATGCCAGTCACGGTGGCGACGTAGTGTTTCCAGGTCGCGACTTCGTCGCGCAGTTGGCGACGGCCCTTGGTCGTGAGCGAGTAATACTTCGCGCGCCGATTGTTGTCCGACGCGCCCCACTCGGCGTGCACCGCGCCGGCGTCCTCGAGGCGGTGGAGCGCCTTGTAGAGCGCGGAATCGACGATCCCCAGGTCGCCGCTCGTCCGCTCGTCGATCCACTTGCTCAGGGCGAACCCGTGCATCGGTTCGCCGGCGAGCGCGCGCAGCACCAGCAGGTCGAGGGTGCCGTGCAGGAGGTCTTTGGCGTCGCGAGACATCCTTCTCATTCCACCAGGTGGAAGGAGAAGAGTTCAGCCGAGCGTCGCCCGCGTCAAGCGGCGGAGCGGGCGCGGGAGATTAAGAGTTGATGAACCCGAGCGGGTGAGTCGCCGGCGCGCCCCGTGGCTGGCTCGAGGCGCGCCGGCCAGCGTGCGGCCGGCGGCGCCTCTCGCGGACTCACGGCGTCGCGCTCGCCGGATGCTCCGTGGACTGGACGAAGCTCGCGATGTCGGACTTCAACTGCTTCGCGGACTCCTGATTGAGGTAGGCCATGTGGCCGCTCTTGTAGTACTTGAAGGCCACGCGGTCGCGATACGTCTGGTCGTACCCCATGTGGTTGAACGTGTACTCGGCATTGGCGAAGGGCGTGGCCATGTCGTAGTAGCCCGCGCCGACCATCACATGCAGATACGGATCTTTCGCCAGCGCCGTCCGCAGCGCGTCGGATTCGCTCGGGTATCCGCTGCCGAGATTTCCGAAGCCGGTGAGGCTCGAGTAGTCCCAACGGCCGGCGTGCCCGCCGAGGTAGTACTGGAGATCGTTCGTGTAGCTCAGATCGTTGTGCAGGTAGCGCATGAACGCCGACACGAACGCGCCGGTGGGCGCGACGTCGGACGGATCGTAGTCCTGCCGCTGACTCGCCGCGTTGCCGTTCAGGCCGATCATGCGGCTGTCGTACCGGCCGACCGTCTCGCGCTCGTTGCGGAGCAGCTCGGTGCGATACACGCCGGGATCGATACGTAAATTCGAATTGGAGATGAATTGCTGTGAGACGCCGGTGAAGCGCGCGAGCTGCTGCGCGGCCGTGGCGCGCTCGGCCTGCGAGAGCGTATTGCCCTTCGCCAGCGCGGTCATGTAGTCGCCGAACGCGTACGTGCGCGCCTGCTGCACGACTTGCTCGAGCGTCTCACGCTGCAGATCGGCGGGCAGCTTCTTGTGATACCAGGCCGTGGCGGTGTAGGTCGGGAGATAGCACAGGTACGCCAGATCGTTCGTCGGCGACGGCTGAATGTTCCCGAAGTCGAGCACCGTGCCGAGCAACATGACTCCGTTCAGCTCGATGCCCTCGGCGCTCTGGAGCTCGGCCGACAGCCCGGCCGAGCGGAACGTGCCGTAGCTTTCGCCGAACAGATACTTCGGCGACGACCAGCGGTTGTACTTGTCGAGGTAGTTGCGGATGAACTGGCCGAACAGGCGGATGTCGTTCGTGGCGCCCGTGAAGTCCGACGCCTTCACGCCGGGCGCCGGCCGCGAATAGCCGGTCATCATCGCATCGATCTGCACGAGGTCGGTGACGTCGAGCGGCGAGTACGGATTGTCGACGAGCGTATACGGAGGCGCGGGCTGCGCGCCGTTGGGACCCATCTCAGGGTGCCGGGGGCTCATGAGCCCCATGTCGAGCCAGATCGACGCCGAACCGGGGCCGCCGTTGAAGAAGAAGGTCAGCGGCCGCGTCGCCGGCTCCTCCTGGTCGCGAGTGTACGCGACGTAGAACACCGTCGCCTTCGGTTTGCCGTCGTCGTCGCGGATCACCATCGTGCCGGTGTTCGCGGTGTACGCGATCGTCTTGCCGTTGATCACCACCGAGTGATGTGTGGTCGACACTTTCTCGACCGCCGGGACTCCTTCGTCAGCAGGTGCAGGGCCGGCGGCGCCGGCGCCACCGCGGCCTCCCGGCCCGCCGGGACGCTGCGCGCCGGCGGTTGCGACCAGTAGAACGGAAGCGGCGCTGGCCAAGCAAAGACGTTTCACCATGAAGAGTTTCTCCATCTTGGATTGTGCGATACGTGCTGCTGCGATGTCGGGCGCGGAGGCGCGTGCGCCTGAGCCCGCTGGTATCGAGCGCGAGCGGGACGGGTCGTCGCCACCAAAGAAATATCGCATAAGGGAGCCCAACCGTTGAGTGGAGGCTTGTTGAAGGCCTGCCGGCCAGGGACGCACGCGGCGAAGGCCGAGGAGACAAGACTGCCGCCGGCGTTGGCGGGCGGCAGTCTGCACCGGACAGAGCCCCGATGGGCTTGGGCCGTCTTATGAGAATGCTGATTGCTGCGTCGGCTGCCGCTTCTGGCCGACGACGATCGGCGGCGGTAGTTCTTAGTGGTGCGGTGTCCGATACCGCGCTGAGCGTGGATCTGCCTCTGGCGCGCGCGCCGTGCTGATCGCCAAGTTTGCCCCGCGCAGGACCCTCCCGCCCGCTCCCTCACATCCCGATCGTACCGCGCGCATGCACGACGAAGTCATGCCGGTCAACGGTTCGTTCTCGGCACGGTGAGCCTCACACAGCTCTCTGCCGCGCTCGCCGGCCGCTACCGCTTCGACCGTCAGCTCGGCACGGGCGACAGGGCGACGGTGTACCTGGCCCACGATCTCAAACACGATCGCGACGTCGCAATGACGGTGGCGCGACGAGACCGCGCGACGCGAATGAGCCTTCACGCGTGACGGCGCGGGACGAGCTTCGAGCGACGCTGGCCGATCGCTACACCATCGAGCGAGAGCTCGGCGGCGGCGGGATGTCGCTGGTGTTTCTCGCGCGCGAGACCGCGCTTGGCCGAGCGGTCGTCGTCAAGATGCTCACGCCTGAGCTCGCGGCCGGCGTGAGCGCCGAGCGATTCGTGCGAGAGATCGCGACCGCGGCGCGGTTGCAACAGGCCAACATCGTTCCGCTGCTCAGCACCGGCGAGGCGAACGGCGTCCCCTGGTACTCGATGCCGTACGTGAGCGGAGAGTCGCTGCGCGCCAAGCTGGCGCTTGGCCAGCCGATTCCGCTCGCCGAGGCGCTCAACATTCTGCGCGACGTCGCGCGCGCGCTCGCATTCGCGCACGGCGAAGGCGTGGTACACCGCGACATCAAGCCCGAAAACATTCTGTTGTCCGGCGGCGCGGCGGTCGTCACCGACTTCGGCATCGCCAAGGCCGTGACCGCGTCACGCACCGAAGACGGATCCGGCGTCAGCGCGATCACGCAAACCGGTGTGGCGATCGGAACGCCTGCGTACATGCCGCCGGAGCAGATCGCCGGCGATCCCAGCACCGATCAGCGCGCCGACGTCTACGCGTGGGGTGTCGTCGCGTGGGAGATGATGGCGGGCAAGCATCCATTCGCAAGCCGGACGTCCTCCGGCGCGATGCTCGCCGCGCACGTCGCCGAGCGGCCCGCGGCGCTTACGACTGTACGAGCGGACGTTGCTCCGGCGCTGGCGGAGCTCATCGCACGCTGTCTCGAGAAGGACCCGGCGCATCGTCCACAATCGGCGGCCGAGTTGCTGACGACGCTCGACCAGATCGGCACCGCGACCGCCCCACAGAGCTCGACGCGTGCACCGCACATATCGGCACGACGCGTTGCGCTGATAGCGGCGGTGCTCGTCGCGGTCTTCGCCGCGGCGGCGTGGTTCGCGTCGCGTGCCACGGGGCGCGCCGAGCGAGGGAACGGCGCGCAGAAATCGCTCGCCGTGCTTCCCTTCGAGTCGGTCGGCGGCGACACCGCCAACGCCTACTTCGCCGAGGGAATCGCGGACGAGCTCACGACCGCGCTCGCGAAGGTGAACGGGCTTCACGTCGCCGCGACGAGCTCTGCCTTCTCCTATCGCGACAAGACCGCCGATCCGCGCGAGGTCGGCAAGGCGCTCAACGTCGGCGCGGTGTTGCAAGGGCGGGTTCGTCGTGAAGGCCCGCGGATGCGCGTGTCGGTGCAGCTCACCAACGCGACCGATGGCCTTCTGCTGTGGAGCAACAGCTACGAGCGGGAAGTGAAGGACGTCTTCGCGGTGCAGGATGAGCTCACGCGCGACATCGTCGGCGCGCTCAAGGTGACGTTCGCCGGCACCGCGCCCGCGCCGGTCGCTCCGCTCGTGTCGACGACGACCGACACCGCGACGTACGACCTCTACCTGCGTGGTCTTTTCTTCTTGAACCAGCGTGGCGGTGGAGTCGCGCGATCGATCGGCTACTTCGAGCGCGCTCTCGCGCGAGACTCCGCCTTCGGGCGCGCGTGGGCGGAGCTCGGCATGGCGTACTGCGTGCTCCCGCTCTTTTCACCCGTGCCGGTCGACTCACTCGTTGGATTGGCGCGACGCGCCATCGCGAACGCGCGGCGGCTCGATCCGACGAACGCGTCCGGGTACGCCGCGGAGGGGTTTGCCGATCTGTTGTCGTCCAGGTGGCCCGAGGCCGCGGCGGCGCTGGCGCACGCGCTCGAACTCGATTCCACGCACGTGGTGGCGAACCGTGCCTACTGGTCGGCGCTCTATCAGACGGGGCGACTCGACGATGCGGTGGCCCAAGCGCGCAACTCGACGCGAGTCGATCCGCTGTCCCCGATTACGTACGCGGTGGCGGCGATCACGATGTTGAACGCCGGGAAGCGCAGCGACGCCGTCACGATGGCTCGTCGCGCGATCGAGCTCGACACGACCGCCAGCGGGTTTCCACGCCTTGCCTACGCGCTGACGATCTATGCGTCTGGCAAAGTCGACAGCGCGCGCAAGCTGCTCGTCGGCGCCGGCCGCGTCCCGCAAAGCTCGCCGTGGCTCGGCTATCTGATCGCCGCGACTGGCGATCGCGCCGGCGCCGCGACCTACATTCGTCAGGTCGAGGGCGAGCGTGGGCACAACAGTCTTGCGAACCTCGCCGAGGCGTGGACGTACCTGGGTGGCGGCGATACGACGCACGCGATCGACGCGCTCGAGCGCGCGGTACGCGCGCACGAGCCGATGGCGTTTTCAGTACCGTTCGGCATGCCGGCGTACGACGCCCTGCGGCACAGCGCGCGGTTCGCCGCGGTGATCAGAGGATACGGCCTGGACCCGTCGACCTATCGCGTCAGCGAGCGCTGACGCCGACGTACGGCCCGCCTCGAGCCGCCGGCGGCTCATTCGCGCGCACGGGGAATCGCGAACGAGAACGTGCTACCGCGTCCGAGCGCAGTCTGCAACCATATGCGTCCGCCGTGCGCTTCGACGATACCCTTGGTGATCGGGAGCCCGAGCCCAGCGCCCAGGCGCTTCGCGCTGGTCGCCGCCTGCCAGAACCGTTCGAAGACATGTTCGGCTGCGTCCGGCGCGATCCCGGCGCCCGTATCGGTGACAGAAAACACCACCTCGGCGTCCTTCGGCGTTGCGCCGACCACGATCTCGCTGCCGGGCGGGGAGAATTTGATCGCGTTGCTGATCAGATTCTCGAACACCTGCAGCAGTCGCTTACGCTCGCCCCACACGTCGCCCACGCCGTCATCGATCTCGACGCGAAGCGACAGCTTCGCCGCACGAGCGATCGGCTCCTGCAGCTCGACTGCGTCGCGAACGAGATCGGCCGCCGACACCCGCGCCGGAGCGATCCGGAGCTGCTCGGCTTCGATGAGCGCGACGTCGAGCAGGTCCTGAATCAACTGGTTCATACGCGTCGCGGCGCGCGCGATGAGCTGTCGCGCCTGCGGATCGCGGCGCTCCGGCTCCGGCCCCTCGCGCTCCATCGCGGACGCCTGCATCATGATCGCGTTGAGCGGGTTTCGGAGGTCGTGCGCGACGACCCGAAGCACGTCGTCGCGGGCGCTGACCGCGCGCAGGAGCGCCGTCTCCACGCTCTTGCGATGCGTGGTGTCGCGCAGCACGACGGAGAAGAGCATCTCGCCGCCGACCGCGACTTTCGAGATCGACGCTTCGGCGGGAAACTCCTCGCCGTTCTTGCGCAGCCCGAACACCTCCTGGCGCGTGGCCATCGTGCGCGCCGACTCCGTGCCGGTCGCGAAGCGCGCGAAGTGCGTGCGATGCCGGGTCCGAAAGCGTTCCGGAATCAACCGCTCGAGCGGTGATCCGATCGCCTCGCTCGCGCGATAGCCGAAGATCCTCTCGGCACCTGCGTTGAAGATCGTGATGCGCTGCTCGGCGTCGACCGAGATGATGGCGTCGGCGGCAATGGAGATGATGCCCGAGAACTTCGCCTCCGACAGTCGCAGCGCGTGCTCGTCCCGCTTGCGTTCGGTGATGTCCACCGTCTGCGAGATGAAGTAGCGAGGCGAGCCGTCGGGCGCGCGAAGGATCGACACATTGAGCAGCACGTCGACAATCGACCCATCCTTGCGAACGTAGCGCTTATCGATCTGGTATCGGGGGATCTCGCCGTGGGCCAGCCGCTCGGCGATGCCGACGTCGGCGTCGAGGTCATCAGGATGTGTGAGGTCCTGGAACCGGCGCGCCTTCAGCTCCTCGGCGCTGTATCCCGTGATCTCGCACAGGACGCGGTTGACCCGCACGAAGCGACCGTCGAGGCTGACGAGGGCCATGCCGATCGGCGCATTCTCGATCGTGAGGCGAAAGCGGTCCTCGGATTCGCGAAGGCGATCATTGGCGGATTCGGCCTGCCGTCGCGCCTCCTGCTCGCGGGCGAGCAACTGCTCGCGTTCGTTCGCGATGCGCCGCATCTCCGAGATGTCGTGCGTGACGGTGCCCATGCCGAGGACGCGCTCGCCCGACGCGTCACGAATCAAGAAATGTGTATCGGAGACCGGGATGCGCTCGTGCGTTCGAAAGTGCTGGAGGTACGTCTCGCCGCGCCACACACCCTGCTCGAACATGGTCTTCAGGAGCACGTTGGCGACGAAGTCGCGCAGGTCCGGCGGGTAGCAGTCCTCGATTCGGAGCTGCTCGACGGGAAAGTCGGGTGGCAGGCCGATCATCCGGCGGCCGGCCGCGTTCAAATACATCGGCTTGCCCGTGGGGTCGGCGATGCCGATGAAGTCGACGGAGTAGTCGAGGAGCGACACGAACACCTGCCGCTGATCCTCGAACCGCTTGCGGCCGGTGATGTCCCGGACGAACGCTTGCCACCGGCCGTCGCTCAGGATGTTCGCGCTCACTTCGACCGGCACGAGGCTGCCGTCCTTGCGCCGCAGCGTCCAGTTGCCCTTTTCGGTCGTTCCCCTCACCAGCAGCTCGGCTCGCACCGTCTCGAGTCGCGATACGTCTTCGGCAGGGACGATCTCGAAGATCGTTTTGCCGACCAACTCGTCGCGGTCATATCCGAGCAACCGGCAGGCGGCCTGGTTGACGTCGGTGAACCGGGCATCGAGATCCGCGAGGAAGAACGCGTCGGGCGCCAGCTCGACCACGTCTCGGCTGCGCGCGGCCGAGAGCTGCGCATCGTCGCGCAACGCTCGCAGCTCGTCGTTCGCGACGTCGAGCGTCCTGCGCCGTGCGCTGACGAGCGACGTGAGTCGGAGGAGGATCAGTCCGTCGATGCTGAAGAGCAGGGCCCGAAAGACGGCCTGCGACACCGGAACGCCGTCGCGAACGATGAACAGATAGGACCCGAGCGACGTGCTGAGGATCAGCACGCAGAGGCCCGGTCCTGTGCCAGCGAGCAGTCCGGTGATCGCCGTCGCCGAGACGAACAGGAGGAAGGGCGCGCCGTCGCCCGTGAGCGGCGCGAGCAGCAGTCGCAGGGCGATCGCGAGCCCGGCCATGATCAGGCCGAAGCCATAACGCACGAGCGCGCGCTGCAGCAGCGATTCGATGCGCGACCTCATGCTGGCGGTGCGCTCCTACGATCCCCAATGAATGTGACAATGAGCGACGGACGATGGCGACGCTCGGTGGATGGCGGCGGACACTCCGCGGCGACTGAAAGAACCACGCCAAGCAGATCGTGACGGATCCGTGCTCGAGCGGAGTCCCGCTCCGGCGCCCGGTCGCCGGGCCGCCGGCGAGACAGTCGTCATATTAGAGGATCGACAAACATCCAGCGTTGGTCCATCCGGGTGAGGACGCGGATGCGGCATGGGAGCGGCCGCGTGAGCTTGCGGCTCCCGCCTCGGAGCACCAGAATCGCAGGGGTGGCGACGACCGCCGTCGCACCCATCGAATTCATCCCCCATTCTTCGAGGCCACCGATGGCGAAGCTCGTCGTCGCATTCGGCATCGCTCTCTTCGCGCAGGGCGCGAACGCTCGGTCAGCCGCAGCGCAAAACAACGGCACGCGTGCCGACTATGCGCGCGCCGAGCGGTTCCTCGGCGCCAATGCGCAGGAGCTGGTGATCAACGACGCGATTCAACCGCGGTGGATCCCCGGCTCGATCGGCGGCGAGCAGTTCTGGTTTCGGAACCGCACCGAGCGCGGCTACGAGTTCGTCGTCGTCGACGCCGCGAGCGGCACACGCCGGCCGGCGTTCGATCACGCGCGGCTCGCCGCGGCGCTCAGCATTGCCGCCGACACCGCCATCGATTCCGACAAGCTGCCGTTTCGAGAGATTCGCTTCGTCGACGGCCAGCGCGCGGTACGCTTTGCGACGAGCGCGAAGAAGCAGTGGCGGTGTGATCTCACCACCTATGCGTGCATCGCGCTGGATTCGACGTCGTTCGACCGCGTCACCGAGGTGACGTCGCCCGACGGCAAGTGGGTCGCGTTCACACGACGCGACAACGTGTGGGTGCGCGATTTCGAGACCGGGAAGGAGCTCCAGCTCACGACGGACGCGCAACCCGACTTTGGGTACGCGCAGCCGACGGGCTGCTGTCAGCAGGTCACCGTGGTCGTCCAAAAGCGCGAGCAGCGTCCCGTGCTCGTGTGGTCGCCCGACTCGCGGCGCATTGCCACGTACAAGGTCGACGAGCGCGGCGTCAGACGAATGTACCTGCTCGAGACGAAGAGCCCCGCGGCCGTGCTCCACGAGTATCCGTACGCGCTGCCGGGCGATTCGATCGTTCCGCGCTACGACACGTACATCCTCGACGTCATCGCACGCACCGCGGTGAAGGTCGACCGCCCGCCCCAGACCGCCGTGAACACGACGTGCTGCTGGCTGACGGCGGACTCCGTGATCAAGGACGTCCGCTGGGATTCCCAGGGCGATCACCTGTTCATGACGTACGGTGCGCGCGGCTTCAAGCAGCTCGACCTCCTCGAGGTCGACGCCGCAACCGGCCGGGCACGCACCATCGCCCAGGAAAAGAGCAAAACGTTCGTCGAGACCAACCTCGCGAGCGGCGGGATTCCGAACTGGCGCTCCGTGCATCACGATCGCGACGTCGTCTGGTTCTCCGAGCGGGATGGCTGGGCCCATTTGTATTTGCTCAACGGGCAAACCGGCGCGGTTCAGAATCAGATTACGAGCGGACCGTGGACGGTGGGCGACGTGCTACACGTCGACGAGGCGCAGGGCTGGATCTACTTCACGGGCCGCGGCCGCGAGCCCGGCCGCGATCCGTACTTTCGCCACCTCTATCGCGCGAAGCTCGACGGCTCGGCCATCGCGCTGCTCACGCCGGAGAACGCGGACCACGAAGTGTTCGTCTCGCCGAGCGGCGCGTATGTCCTCGACAACTACTCGAAGCTCGATGCGACGCCGGTGTCGGTCCTCCGCCGCGCCGACGGCACGATGGTGCGAGAGCTCCAGCGTGCCGACGCGAGCCGCCTCCTCGCGCTCGGCTGGAAGATGCCGGTGCCGTTCACGGTCAAGGCGCGCGACGGCGTCACGAATCTCTATGGATTGATGTACGCGCCGTCGCACGTCGATCCGGCGCGCAAGTATCCCATCATCGACAACATCTACCCGGGGCCGCAGGTCGGACCGGTGGGGAACCGGTCGTTCTCGTCGACCATTCGTGGGACCAACGCCGGCCTGGCCGAGCTGGGATTCTATGTCATCGTGCTGGATGCCATGGGCACGCCGTTCCGCTCGAAGGCGTTTCACGACAGCTACTACGGCAACATGACCGACAACGGGATCGCCGATCACGTCGCCGCGATCACGCAGCTCGCCGCCCAGCATCCGGAGATCGACGTGTCACGGGTCGGCATCTACGGGCACTCCGGCGGCGGCTTTTCGTCGACCGACGCGATCCTTCGCTTTCCCGACTTCTTCAAGGTCGCCGTCTCGAGCGCCGGCAATCACGACAACCGCAGCTACGATTACACCTGGGGCGAGAAGTATCAGGGCTTACTCAAGCACACGTCCGACAGCACGGACTCGTTCGACTCGCAGGCCAACTGGCGTCTCGCGCCGAACCTCACGGGGCATCTGCTGCTGATGTACGGTACGATGGACGACAACGTGAGCCCGGTGAACACGCAGCTCCTGATCAACGCGTTGATCAAGGCGAACAAGGACTTCGATTCCCTCGAGCTGCCGAACCGGAATCACGGGTTCGCGTCCGAGCCGTACGTCATTCGCCGTACGTGGGACTACTTCGTGCGCTATCTCCTCGCTGTCGAGCCGCCGCACGGGGTCGTGCTTCGGGTGCCGTCGCCGTAGGCGGCGCACGGGCGAGTGTGAAATCCGCCGGCTCGAGGACGTCGGCTGAAGTTGGGCCGCCGTGTCCGGTCTCGCGATGACGGCGACGTTTCTATGTCATGCGTCGCCGTCTCCGTCACCGGGCAAGACTTCTGTTGCCGGGCCTGCTCGTCGCCACGCTGTTCGTTCAGGCGTGCGGCTCCGACTCCACTGAGGCGGGCGGCACCCCGCCCGATCCTCGCTTTGCGCTGACCGTCGGTGCGTCGACGATCTCGCTGTCCCCAGGCGGCGGCGCGAGCACGTCCATCAAAGCGGTTCGGTCGGGCGGTCTGACCAGTCCGATCATGTACGTCGTCACCGGCGCGCCCGCCGGGGTCACCGCGACCATCACGACGACGAGCGTCGCCGACAGCGCCACGTTCGCCGTGACCGCGTCAGTCACGCGTGCCCGCGGGCACGTATGCGATTGTCGTGGGCGCGAACGCGACCGGCGCTCCGGCCCAGCAGGTGACGATCACCGTGACGGTAAGCGCCGTCACCGGCGGCGCTCCGCTGATCCGAGGTGTCGCGGCGGGTGCACATACTTGCGCGCTGACGACGACGAGCGCGGCGTACTGCTGGGGATACAACGCCGACGGACAGCTCGGAAACAACGACACGTCGATCGTGAACCCGACGCCCATCAAGGTAGCCGGTGAGCTCCTGTTCGCGGCGCTGTTCGTGTCGAAGGTCGAAGGGGTGACGTGCGGCGTGACTCCCCTCGGCGTGGCCTACTGTTGGGGCGACAACGACGACGGCCAACTCGGCGACGGAACGCGAACGCAGCGCATGACTCCCACACCGGTCGCCGGCGGGCTGACGTTCAGGAGCTTCGCCGTCGGGACGGTGCACACGTGCGGTGTGGCAATGAACGGGACCGCCTACTGTTGGGGCTTCAGCAGCGCCGGAGCATTCGGCGACGGATCCACCGGGTCGCGTCCGACGCCGGCGGTGGCTGCGCCGGGAATGACGTTCGACGATCATCGTCGCCGGGCAGGACTTCACGTGCGGACTCACGCTCGTCGGCGCCGCGTATTGTTGGGGGCGCGGCACGGACGGCCAGCTCGGGAACGGAGCGGCCGCCAACAGCGCGACGCCGGTGGCGGTGTCGGGCGGTCTCACGTTTGCCACGCTCGTCGCCGGCGGACTCTCGGTCTGCGGCCTCACGACCGGCGGGAAAGCGTACTGCTGGGGCGCCGACTTCTTCGGCACGCTGGGCGACGGAAGCAGCGCAACCGTCGACGGCGTGACCCGGCGCGTGGCGCCGGTCGAAGTCGCCGGCGGGCTCACGTTCAAAAGCCTTTCCGCCGGATATCAGACGGTATGCGGCGTTGCCGCATCCGGCGCTGGGTATTGCTGGGGCTACAACGACGGCGCCGTCGGCGACGGTACGCTGGATCACCGCTCGCTCCCCACGCTCGTCGCCGGCGGGCTGACGTTTCAGAGCATCGGCGTGGGCACCGCTCAGACGTGCGGCGTGACGACAACCAGCACGCTGTACTGCTGGGGCAGCAACTCCAACGGCGAGCTCGGAGACGGGACGACTGAGCCGCACTCCACGCCGGTGCCAGTGCGCTGGCCGTAGCATCCCTGTCACCAGGCAGACCTATGCGTATTCGCAGCACGATCATCGCACTCGTCGCGTTCGCCGCGACGTTGGCGTGCGCCCGTGACGGCGTCACGACGCCGAACCCGGCGCCACCCGCGGCTCTCCTCAAGGACGTCGTGATCGCCAGCCTCCCTTCGCCGTACTTCCATTTCGACTACGACGCGAGCGGCCGAGTCTCGGCCGCGTCGTATGCCTCGGGATTCTGGAATTACCACGTCGCGTACGACGACGGCAGGATCAGTGAGATGACGAATAGCATCCCCGTCAACCACGATCGGCTCGAGTACGTCTACGACGACGCCGGCCGAGTCAGCACGATCAAGTACGCCGACTCGTCTGGGGTCGTCTACACCGTGCTGTTCTTCACGTACGACGGGCAGAAGCTCATTGGCGTGGAGCGCGACCGGAGAGTCGATGCCGGTTTCATCATCGACAAGAGGACGTCGCTGTCGTACACGGCCGACGGCAACCTGCTCGAGCTCACACAGCACTATCCGGCGATCGACGCCCAACCCGCGTCGACGACCGTCGATCGCTTCGAGCAGTACGACGACAAGATGAACGTCGACGACTTCAGCCTGCTGCATACCGAGTACAGCGACCACGTGTTCCTCTTGCCAGGCGTGCGGCTGCAGCACGGCAATCCTGGACGAGTCACCCGAACCGGAGACGGGATCAACTACGCGGTCGTCTACTCCTATGTGTTCGACGGCAGAGGACGCCCGCTGACGAAGCTCGGCGACGGAACCATCTCGAACGGCGACGGCGCAGGACAGAGATTCCAGCTACGCACCGAGTTCTCGTACTATTGATCCCGCCGCGGACCGTCCGCGACGGCGATTGCGTCGATCGAGAACAGCAGGCCGCGTGGCAACTGGACCAGCGGCGTGGACCGAACCGGCGGCGCGACCGGAAAGAGCTCGGCGAAGAGCGCGTTCAGCGTCGCGAACGCGTTCGGGTCCGCGACGAAGCACGTCACCTTGATCACGCGCGACAGACTGCTTCCCGCGTCCTCGAGCACGGCTTTCAAGTTCATGAACGCCTGCCGGGCCTGCGGCTCGAAGGCGTCGCCGGCGACGACCCCAGTGGCGGGATCGATTCCCGGCTGGCCGGCGGTATACACCAGATCGCCGACGCGAACCGCCTGCGAGTACGGACCAATGCGCGGAACACGCGAACTTTCGATGACTTCGGAGGGTAGGGCCACGAAGATCTCCTTGGGGACGTCGAGGACGATGGTCGGCAGGCGAACCCCGAGTTGAGCGGAAGGGTTCGCGTCATCCATACGCGCCACACGCGACGGAACCGGTCATTCCGGGAAGCGCTTGCATCGATGTGCGCAGGCGTGTATCTCGCGTAAAGGGGTCCTACGCAGGACGAGGGTAGCGTGACGGAAGGTGGAGCAGTTCTGGGTTCGCCGGTCCGAAGGAGCGGCGAGGCCGCGTTCGCCGCTGTGTTGTTCGGGCTGGCGCTCATCGCGTATTTCACGGCCAACGCCCATGGCGCGCCCGTCGCTCGTCCGCTGCCGCTCGCTTTCTTCGCGTTGCTCGCGGGCGGCTACCTCGCCCTCGGCGTCCCTCGGATCGCACGCGGGCTCACGGATGGCCTGGGAAGCCGAACCGCTCGACTTCTGGCCGGACCGCTCGTGCTCTGGACGGCGTGTCTTCTTTACGCCGCGGCTGCGGGCCTATCGGTCGGCGACCGCGCGCTGGCGTACGCGATCTATCTCGCCGTTCCCGCGCTGATTCTCTCCACCGGCGACGCCAAGCCGGCCAAGCTGCCCTGGCGCGAGCTGGCCGCCGCGGCCAGCCTCGGCGTGGCGATCAAGTATCATATGCTGCCGACGCTGCCGATTCCCGCGCCCAGCGGGTTCGACGCGTCGCGGCTCGTGGGTCTCGTCGCCGGTCTCTACTTCTTCGTCGTCGCGCGGCCGCTCGAGGGCATCGGCTTCCGGTGGTCGCTCACGACGCGCGACGTCGGCACGGCGGTGATCGTGTTCGCGGTCTATGCCGCCATCGCGATTCCGATCGGTCTCGGGACGCATTTCATCGCCTGGAATCCGCGTATCGCGCCGGGAGACGCCATCCTCCGGCCGATCATCACGTATCTCATCACGGCCGTGCCGGAGGAGTTTCTCTTCCGCGGCCTGATTCAAAATCTCTTATCGCGCTGGCTCGGCATTCCATTGGGGCTCGCGATCGGCTCCGTCATCTTTGGGTTGTCGCATCTGCCGGATCCACGGTACGCGGTGCTGGCGACGATCGCCGGCGTCGCCTATGGATTGGTGTACGTTCGCACGGGAAAGGTGACCGCGTCCGCCATCACGCACGCGCTGGTGGACGCGGTGTGGGTGATTCTGTTGCACCGCTGACGCTGTCCCGCTGGAGTAGGAGTAGTACCCATGCAGGTGAGATCCTCCCTTGCCATCCGATCCGCGCTTCAGCCGATCGGTCCGTGGCTCAGCGCGTTCGAGGCCGGCACAGTGTTCTTTCTGCTGATCTCGTACATCTGGTACTTCCAATCGCGCTTTCATTGGTCGTGGGCGATTCTGCTGGCGATGGTGATCGCCTCGCATATCGTTCGTGGCGAGTCCCCAGCGGCGCTCGGCCTCAGAAGGGTCGGCTTCAAGGAATGCGCGCGGCGCTACGCGTTTCCCGTCCTGCTCGTGGCGGCGACCGCGACCATCGCGGGGTTCGCGCTCGACACGCTCCGCGACGTGGCGTTGTGGCGGGTAGCCGGCGTTCTCGCCGGGTACTGCTTCTGGGCGCTCTTCCAGCAGTATTTGCTCAACGGCTACTTCGTGAATCGCCTCCACGCGTCGCTCCCAGAACGGTACGGGTATCTCGCGGCACCGATGGGCGGCGCGCTGTTCGCGGCCGCGCACGTCCCGAACCCGCTACTCATGGTCGTGACGTTCATCGGCGGGGCGGTGGCAGCGGCGGCGTTTTTGCGGCACCGTAATCTGCTCTTTCTCGCGCTGGCGCACGCGCTCATCGGAACGACGATCTGGTTCGTCGTTCCCGATACCGTGAGTCATCATTTGCGCGTCGGGCCGGGGATGAGACGTGGGCACGTTCATTCGGCACATCGACCATCGCCGGTCAGTGACACCCTCAGCGCGGCCGTCACGAGACGCGAGGTTCCTGCCGCGGGTGGGACGACCCGTCAGTGAGGGAGATGCTCGGGTAGACGAACGCGCGCCGGGGCTTGCCCAACCATCCGACATGGCCCAGTGTCTCAATACCGGACCACTGGTGACCATCGGAGGCAAAGTGAGATTTCCCGGTGTCGAGCTTCGAAACGCGGCGCGCAGTCTCGCACGCGTCCCCGGGATGGCGCTATCCGCGATTCTCTGTGTCGCGCTGGGCGTGGGCGGCACGACGGCCGTCGCAAGCGCGATCAGCCGCGCGCTGTTCCAGCCGCTTCCTCTGCGCGATGCCGGCCGGCTCGTCGCTGTCCATCGGATCACTCCGCAGACGGGACCGCAGGGAACGTGGCCGCAGTCGCCTGCCAACTACGCGGATCTCGCTCGCGACAGCCGAACCGTGGATTCGCTCGCGGCCATCACCTTCGGCACGGCGCTCGTGAATCTCGGCGCGGAGACCGTGCGGGCCTCCGAGCTCTTCGTCACCGGAAACCTGTTTCCAATGCTCGGCGTGAAAGCGGAATTCGGCCGCAACATCACGCCCCTCGACGATCGTCTGGACGCGCCGCTCGCCGCGATGCTCAGTGACGAGTTCTGGCGCGCAAAGCTCCACGCCGATCCCTCGATCATCGGCCGGACGATCGACATCGACGGCACGCCCACGACGATCGTCGGCATCACACCGCGCGAGTTCCGGATCCCCCACGGCTCGAATGTGCTCCGCGCGGACGTCTGGTACCCGATTCGATTCACGCCCGATCGCCTCTCGCAGCGCGGAAACAATTCGCTCCTGCTCCTCGGCCGCCTCGCGCCGAGTGCGACCGTTGCGTCCGCCGAGTCCGAGCTCCGTGGCCTGTTCGCGCGCCTCGTCGACCAGTACTCGCAGCTTCGGGGCGAGAACGTCCGCGTCGCGCCACTCGTCGCCGAAAGTGCGCAGACCGTGCGCCAGCCGCTGTTGCTTCTCTTTGGCGCCGTCTGCATGGTGCTCTTGATCGCCGCAACCAACGTCGCCGCGCTCCTCCTGGCGCGCGGGGTGCACCGCCAGCGCGAAGTCGCCGTTCGGGCGGCGCTCGGCGCGAGCCGGTGGCACGTCATGCGCCCGGCGATCGCTGAGAGTATGCTCATTACCGCGGTGGGAACGCTGCTGGGTTTTGGCCTCGCGGTCATCGGCGTGCGCACGATCGGGGCGCTCGCGGCCGCGCGTCTGCCGCAGCTCGATGGCCTGAGCGTCGATGGGCGCGTCATCGCACTCGGTGTCGCGATCGCCGTCGTGGTCAGTCTCGTCTGCGCCGCGGCGCCGGCATGGCGCACCACGACCATCGACCCGCAGGACGCGCTTCGCGGCGGTCGAGGCGGCGGCACGGGCCGCGAGCACCATCGCGCGCTGCGGACGCTCGTCGTCGCGGAGATTGGGCTTTCACTCGTGCTGCTCATCGGCGCCGGCCTCATCCTGAAGGCGTTCGCCCAACTGCTCGGCAGAGATCCGGGCTTCGAGACAGAGCACGTGCTCGCGCTCGACGTCACCGTCGCCAGCGCGCGCTATCCCAGCAATACGTCCGCGCGGCGATTTCTCCAGCCCGCGCTCGACGCCGTTCGCAAGGTGCCGGGCGTCGACGCCGCCGGCTCGATCAATCTCGTGCCGTATGTGAACTGGGGCTGGAACAGCAACATCCGCTACGAGGGAATGCCGGACAATGACCCGACGCGCCTGCCGCTCGTCGAACAGCGCACTGTGACGCCGGAGTTCTTTTCGGTGACGCGCCAGCGACTCATTGCCGGCCGCCTGCTCGGTCCCGGCGACGACGACAGCCCGAAGGCGCCGCAGGTGGTCGTCGTGAACGAGGCGCTCGTCAAGCGCGACTTCAAGGGCGCGAACGCGGTCGGCCGTCGATTCTTCATCTCCGACACGCAGCTCGCCACGATCGTCGGCGTCGTGAGCGACATTCGGAACGTCGGGCCACTCGGCGTGCCCGCGCCCGAGATGTACTGGACCTATTTGCAATCCCAGCCGGGCGCGAGCGGGTTTCCGCTCGTCATTCGCACGCGTGGCAATCCGTTGGATGTCGTCGCCGGCGTGCGCAGCGCGATCCGCGGAGCGGATCCAACCGCCGCGATCTCGAACGTCGGCACGATGCCCGATATCATCACGCACAGCATCGGCCGAACGCGCTTCTATATGATGATGCTCGGCGCGTTCGCCGCGGTCGCGCTCGTGCTCACCATCGCCGGCCTCTACGGCGTGATGAGCTATGCTGTCGCGCAGCGCACGCGTGAGATGGGCATTCGCGTGGCACTTGGCAGCCCGCGCGCCCGTCTCGTGCGACTCATTGCGCTCAATGGCGTGACCCTCGTCGCGGTCGGACTGCTCGTCGGGCTCGTCGCGAGCTTCGCGCTCACACGCCTGATGGTGTCCATCTTGTACGGCATCAGCCCGGTGGACACGGCGACGTGGGTGCTCGCCAGCGCGAGCCTGGTCGTGCCGACGCTGCTGGCGACGGTTGTGCCGGCACTCCGCGCATCGCGGGCCGATCCGGTGATCGCGATGCGCGTGGAGTGAGCGAGCCGCGCCATCATCCTCCGATGGCGCGTCTCAGCTCCGCCTGAGCAACTCGAGTCTGCAGGTCGGCCGCCAGCGCACGTGCCTCACTCTCCGCCACGTCCGCCTCCGACGTCGCGAGCGCCGCAGCCGGCGCCAATCCGCGCGCCACTCGATCGCGTGTGATCGCGAGCTCCGCCCGGTGCGCCTCGAGGGCCGCACGAGCGACCTCCGCCCCGCGCTCGGAGCGAACGGCGGTTCGATACGCGTGCTCGACGTCCACCGACACCTGGTCGCGCGCGAGAGCCACGCCGATCGAAGCGGCGTCTTCCTGCGCGGTGCGCTCGCGAGACAGGGAACCTCGCTTGCCCCAGTCCAACACCGTCCACGATCCTTGAATGGTCAACCCAACGGCGTGCTGCGGGAGGAAGCTCACGCCGTTCAGCATCGTGTATGTCACGCCGACTCCGACATCGGGGATGTAGCTCGTCCGGGCGAGAGCCGACGCATGCTTCGACTGTTCGAGTATTGCATTTGCCGCGGCGACGTCTGGATTCGCCGCCAGGCCTTTCGCGAGATAGGTGTCGAGTGAAGACAGCGGCTCGCTCGTCGCCGCGGGCACGACGAGCTCCAGCCGAGTGCCCGGGGGCAGTGCAAGGACGCTTCGCAGTTGGTTTTCGGTATCAGCCGCGGAGTCCGCGGCAGCCATTCGCGCGTACTCGGCGTCGAGGGCCGATGCCGTCGCGCCAAGCCCCTGCGCCGACACGTTGATGCCCGCCGCGACCGCCTGCTCGACGTCCGCGGTCTGCTGTCGCGTCGCGCGCATGGCGACTTCCGCCGCGTGCTCGCGCGCTCGCGCGATCAACACGGACGCGTACAATCGTTCGACGGCCAGCGTGATGTCGGACTCGGCGCGAGCGCGCTCGGCCGCGGCGCCCATGGTTTGTGCCGCCGCGAGGTGCTGCGCCTGACGGATGCGCCACAACTGCGTGACCGGCTGTGTGAACGAGAGCTGCGTGTACGTGAGCGCGGCCGCGCCTTGATCGAAGCGTCGATCGGCGGCGGGCAAGGGAGCACCCGACGATTCGTCGCCGAGCGCACCCTGCGGGACGACGATCGTGGTGCGCCCGCTCGAACGCAGATGATTGCCCGACACCGACAGCTGCGGCAGCAGGTCGGCCGCGGCGCCGTGCTCGTGCGCCTCGGCCGAGTTGACCCGTGCGGTCGCGAGGCGCGTCGCATAGCTCTGCTTCATCGCCAGTGCGACCGCGTCGTCGATCGTCAAGCGTACAACCGCGGAGCTCGCGACCGATGTGGACGGACGTTGCCCCTCCGCACGACCTGATGGCACCGACATCGCGAGCGTCGCCATGCCGACGATTGCCGCGGCGCTCGCCGCGATGCCTGCGGCCACTTTCGCGGTGCCGGGAAGAACGATGCTCGTGTCGACGTCATCGTGTGTACGCCGCGCCGCGCGGCGCTCCTGGCGGCGCTCGACGACGACGTAGAGCACAGGCACCAGGACGAGCGTGAAGATCATCGAGACGATCAGCCCGACCGCGATCACGCTCGCCATCGGCGACCAGAGCGGCGACCGCGAGAGAATCATCGGCGTCACGCCGAGTGCGGCCGCCATCGTGGTGAGAAAGATCGGACGCAGACGACGGCGGCCCGCGAGGAGCGCCGCCGTCTCGATGTCGACGCCGCTGCGACGGAGCTCGTTCGCGTAGTCGACGAGAATGATCGCGTTCCGAACCACGACGCCGGTGAGGGCATTGAGGCCGAGGTTCGCGGTGTAGGTAAACGGATTTGCCGTGATCACGAGGCCGATCGCCGCGCCGACCACCGCGAGGGGGATCGACGTCATGATGACGAGCGGATGCCGTACCGTGCGGAATTGGAACAACAGAATGAGAAACACGCCGATGAGCGAAGCAACGAGCGCCACGTTCACCGCGCCCTGCACTTCGGCGGAGCCCTCTTTCTCGCCGCCGATCTCCATGCGGATTCCGGCGGGCAATGCGAGCCCGGCGAGCTTCGGCGTGGCCGCGTTGAGCACGACGGACGGCAGAATGTTCGGCGCCGCGAAGCTCCGAACCGTCAGCGTCCGAACGCCGTTGCGCCGGACGATGCGGCTCGGGCGGAACTCAGGCGCGACGTCGGCGACTTCGCGCAGCGGGATGCGCGCGCCGGTCGTCGGCGACACGAGCGTCGTGGCGGAGACATCGTTCATCCCCGACCGCTCGGCGTCGTCGAGCCTGAACGTGACGTCGAGATCGCGCTTGCCTTCCCAGAACGTGGAGACCGGCGCTCCAGCGAACGCCCCCGAGAGCTGCATGGCGATCTCCGCGTCGCTCAGACCGAGACGCGTCGCGATCTCCGGGTGAACGTGCAGTCCGAGCGCCAACTCCTGGTCGCGCCAGTCGGTGTGAACGTACGCGCTGCCCGGCGTATGCTCGAAGATCTGGGCGACGCTGTCGCCGTAGGTCCGAAGCAGGTTGGCGTCGTCGCCGACGAGACGGATCTCGTTCGGCGCCGCGAACACCGGTCCCTGCTGCAGCGGCTTGACGTACACCCATCCCTCGGGCACGACCTGGTCGACCCGCGCCGTAGAGTCGGCCGACGAGCGCGTTCGTCGCTTCGGGCGACTCGGTGTTGATCAACAGCTGGCCGAAGTTCGGCGTCGGCGGTTCAGGGTTGTGATTGTAGTAGAAGCGAGGAGCGCCGCCCCCCGTGAACGCCGCCACCGTGCGGACGCCCGGCTCACGACGCACGGCAGTCCTGCAGGCGGCGCAACGCCTCATCTGTGCCGGCGAGTCGAGTGCCGGCTGGCATCCACAGATCGACGATGAGTTGATCGCGCTCGTTCATCGGAAAGAAGCGGTACGGCACCGCGGACATCAGTGCGAGACCGGCGACGAACGCCATCACGGCGCCGGCCATCGTCAGGCGCTTCCGCGGCATCGCGATGCTCATCACGCGCTCGTACGCCGACTGCATGACGTCGAGCGGCGTCCGCCGCTGACGAACCGCGGTCGACGCACCCGGCGCTCGATGCAGGCCCGTCTTGACCAGCGTGAGCGCGAGCATCGGCGTGAGCAGCATCGCGACGGCGAACGAAACCATGAGCGCGATCGCGACGGTGAACGACATCGCGCGAATGAACTCGCCGGGCGCGCCGGGCAGATACGCGAGCGGCAGGAACGACGCGACGATGGTGAGCGTGGCGGCGAGCACCGGCACGGCGAGCTCGGTCGGCGAGCGCCACGCGGCCTCGAAGCGGCTCATGCCGTGATCCAATTTCTCGACGTAATTGTCGACGACGACGATCGCGTCGTCCACCACGATGCCGAGCGCGACGACGAGACCCGCGAACGTCACTTGATGCAGCTCGATGCCGACCGCGTCGAGGATGGCCACGGTGATCGCCACGGTGATCGGAATCGCGACCGCGGCTATTGTCGCGACGCGCAGCGGCAGCAGGAGCACGGTCACCAGAATGACCGCCGCGAGCGTGATGAGGAACTCGCGGCCGAACTCGCTCATGCGCTGCTGCACGTGCTGCGGCTGGTCGGCGATCGGCTGAATGATCAGGTCCGGCGGGAGCGTCGCGCGAAGCTGTGCGAGCTTCTCCCGCACCTTGTCGCCGAACGTCACGATGTTGTGGCCTTCCTGCATCTCGATCGCGAGCAGCACGGTGTTCTCGCCGTCGACGCGGACGACGAACTGCGGGTCGGCGTAGCTGCCGCTCGACCGTCGCGAAGTCGGCGAGGTGCACGGGGCGGCCGTCGCGTGACGCGCCGACGAGCAACTGCGAGAGCGCGCTCTCACTCGACAAGAGGTTGTTCGCCGCGATGGGCACTCGACCTGCGTCGCCCGCGTCGATGGTGCCCGCGTCGAGCAGTGCCGTGCGCGAGCGGATCGCGCCGGCGACATCGAGGCGGCGTGATGCCGAAGCCCGACAGGCGCGCGTTCGTGGTCGAGACGCGAAGCTCCTCGCGCTGTTCGCCGATCCGGTTGATTCTCGACACTTCGGGGATGGTGCGGATCGCGTCGTCGATCTTGTCGAGATACTCACGCAGCTCGCGCGGGCCATACGTCGGGCCACGCACCGCGAGCAGCATCGCCACGACGTCGCCGAAGCTGCTGTTGACGATCGGCCCTTGCACCGTCGGCGGGAGCTCCGTCGCGTGCAGCTCGTTCATGTCGTGGCGCAGCATCGCCCAGAAGCGATCGGGGTCCTTCACCCACTCCTCGAGCTCCACGTTCACGACGACGGCGCCGTCGCGCGACGTCGAAAAGGTCTTCAGCTTTCGCACTTCCTGGTGCCGGAACAGCCGGTCCTCGATTTTGCGAGTGACCTGGTCCTCCACCTGCTGCGCGCTGGCGCCCGGGTAGCGCGCCAACACGAGACCGGTGCGGATGGTGATCTTGGGATCTTCACGCCGCGGCATGGTGAACAGCGCGCCAATGCCGAGGAGGACCGCGAACCCGGTGAGCACGAGCACCACCGAGCGATTCCGGAGAGCAGAGCGAATCGGATTCATGGCTACATGCCCCCCTTCGGCGCGTTCGACCGCGGGGTGGAGCTGACCTGGCGGACGCGCGCTCCATCGCGCAGCCGCTGCTGTCCGGCCACGACGATTTGGTCCCCGGCTTGGGCGCCCGACGTGATCTCGAGCGAATCGCCGCGGGCCGTGCCGGTCGTCACTCGGCGCGCGTGCACGCGAGCCGCGTCACGATCGAGCACGTACACGATCGTGGCGCCGTTGACACCGCCGTCGTGCACCACCGCCGGTGCCGGCACCATCATCGCCGACGTCGACTCGCGCGTTCGGATCGTCGCCTCGGCGACCATGCCGGCGCGCAGCTTCCGCGCCGGGATTCGGCACGGAGATCTCGACGGTGTAGCTCCGCGTCGCCGGGTCCGCCGCGACGCCAATCAGCGAGACGCGTCCGGCAAAGCTCGTATCGAGCGCCGGAATGCGCACCGTCGCCGCGGCGCCTTCGGTGACGTGACCGACGTCGGCTTCCGGCACGCCGACGCGAACGCGCACGGGATCGAGCGCCACGATCGTGTAAACTGCTTGGCCCGGCGCGACGGTCGCGCCGACTTCGATTGCTCGACGCGCGACGATTCCGGCGATGGGAGCGTCGAGGCGCGTGTCGGTCGAGTCGCTTCTTCGCGAGATCGGCGGCGGCGGCGCTCTGACGCGCGCCGCTCTCGAGGTGATCCATGTCGGCGGGCGCGATGCCGCCGGACGCGAGCAGCGGCTGGTTTCGGTCGCGATCATGCGCCGCGCGATCCGCTTGCGCGGCGGCTTGATCGACCGCGAGCCGGTACTCCGTCGGATCGACGGATGCGATGATCTGGCCGGCGCGCACGGACTGTCCTTCGTCAGGTCCGACCGTGACGACCTTTCCCGGTACCTGGAACGCGACGTCCACGGTGGTGTTCGCGTGCACGATGCCGCTCGCGGTGGTGGACCACGCGCGCGACGACAGCGAGACAGGGTGCGCGACGATCGGAACGGCGGTGGTGTCTGCGTCGCTCGTCGTCTTCGCGGCGGCGGGCGAACAGGCGGATGTCGCGACCGCGCCAAGGGCCAACGCGAACTGCGCGGGCCGCGCGAGTGATGTAATCGGGATGCGTGATGCTGCAACTGCGGTGATGCGCGATCTCATACGTCCTCCACGAGTGGTGAACATCGGTATCACTGCTAACAGCGTTAACTTCGAGATCTAAAAAAATGCCCGATGGGCGACTGCTCGATCTCCTGTCCTTCTCCTTCTTCGACTGCGGGTCAGCGACGACCGCGGCCCGCGGGAGCGGAACGCGCGGCTCCCGAGGCATCGATGGCCTCGGGTTTCACCAGGCCGATCAACGTCGCATCGATGAGCCGATGCGCGCACGTCCGCGCGTCGCGCCAGTCGATCCAACTGTCCGGTCCCTTGATGTTCTGCAGCGCCACGAAGCCGTGAGCGCTCGCCCAACACAGTTGCGCGAGCTCTTCCACGTCGGTGTACTCCGGGCGGAAGACGCCCGCGGCGAGTCCATCCTTCACCGTCTGCTTCAGGAACGCATAGGCATTCTGCTGCGGATCGTCCTTCGCGAGCTCTTCGTCGTTCGTAGCGAACGAATGCTGCGTGAGAAAGAGGAAACGGAAGTGGCTCGGATGATCGACCGCGAAATCGGCGTACACGTATCCGATGTGGCGAAGCCGCTCGACCGGATCCAGTGCGCCGAAGTTTGCGAAGAGCTTGGGCCAAGCTTCGGAGCTGGCGGTAGCACAGCTCCTCGATGATGGCGTCCTTGTCGCGGAAGTGCGCGTAGATGACCGGCGGGGAGTACTCGATGGCGTCGGCGAGCGCGCGCATGGTGACGCCTTCGGCGCCATCGGTGGCGAACACCTCCAGTGCCGCGTCGAGAATCTTCTCGCGGACTTGGGTGCGCTCGCGTTGTCGTCGTTCCTTGACGCCCATGATCCACTCCTGGAACACTGTTCCAATACTTAACAGTGTTAGGTAACCTCGTCAAGAGGTGCCTCCAATCATCAGATTTGACGCGCCTCCACCCCTCGGACCTCGTGTCAACCCATCGCCGCCTCTCGAGCGCCCTTGCCGCGCTCCTCCTTCCCGGGATCCTCAGCGCCCAATCGCCGTTCGACGCGCTCCACTTCCGTTCCATCGGGCCCGCCGCCACCGGCGGACGAATCCACGACATCGAAGTGGACCCGCGTGATTTCTCGACGATCTACATCGCGTCGGCGACGGGCGGCATCTGGAAGACCACCAACAAAGGCACCTTCTGGACGCCAGTCTTCGAGGGCCAGCCCGAGAACACCTTCGGTAGCCTCGCGATCTCGCCCGCGAATCCCAACATCGTCTGGGCCGGCTCGGGCGAACAACAACAACCGGCAGAGCTCCTCGTGGGGCGGCGGCGTCTACCGGTCGACCGACGCGGGCGCCACGTGGACGCACGTCGGCCTCGACGAGACGCGCGAGCATCGGGCGCGTCATCGCACACCCGACCGACCCGAACGTCGCGTACGTCGCCGCCGTCGGAAATCTCTGGAAGCCCAACGCCGAACGCGGCGTCTTCAAGACCACCGACGGCGGGCGCACGTGGGCGAAGGTCCTCTACGTCGACACGCTCACGGGCGCGACCGACCTCGTCATGGACCCGCGCGATCCCAACGTCCTCTACGCCGCGACGTACCAGCGGCTGCGCATCGGCGTTCGGCTTCAACGGCGGCGGTCCCGGGAGCGCGATCTACAAGACCACCGACGGCGGCGCGACGTGGAAGAAGACTCGAGAACGGCATTCCCGCCGGCGACAAGGGCCGCATCGGTTTATCGATCTCTCAATCGAATCCGGACGTGGTCGTCGCGCCCATCGAGCACGCGACGGAGGGCGGCACGTATCGCACCGACGACGCCGGCGCGACGTGGAAGCGCATGAGCGGCACGAACCCGCGGCCGATGTACTACAGCAAGCCGTCCATCGACCCCACCAACGACAAGCGCATCTGGCTCCTCGGCACCAACATCGTGAAGAGCGAGGACGGCGGCGCGACGTTCGAAGAACAGCCGACATCGCCGACCTACGACGTCGGCCTCAAGACCGACCATCACACGATGTGGATCGACCCGCGCGATCCGAAGCCACATCCTGATCGTCGGCGACGGCGGGTTGAACGAGAGCTTCGACCTGGGCAAGACGTACGTGCGCGTGAACAACATTCCGGTCGGCCAGTTCTATCACATCGCCGTCGACGATCGCGATCCGTACTGGATCTACGGCGGCCTGCAGGACAACCACTCGTGGATGGGGCCGAGCGCGACGCGCCACTGGCTCGGCATTCTCAATCAGGACTGGGTCGAAGATCGGATTCAGCGACGGCACCGGGCAGGCGGTGGACAAGGCCGACTGGCGCACGGTCTACTCGTCGTCGAGCGGCGGCAACGTCGCGCGCTTCGATCCGGTGACCGGCGATCGTCTCGACATCAAGCCGCGGCCGCCCAAGGGCGAGTCGGCGTACCGCTGGGATTGGGACGCGCCGGTCGATGGCGTCGCGCCACACGTCGGGCACGGTGTACCTCGGCGCGCAACCGGCTGTTCATCTCGAAAGACTGCGGCGTCGACGTGGACGCGCACGAAAGATCTGACGCGCTCAGGTCAATCGCGACACGATTCCGCTGATGGGCGTGCGCGGACCGCGACATCAAGATCTCGCGCAACGACGGCGAGTCGGGCTTCAGCGAGATCACGAACATCGCCGAGTCGCCGCTCGATCCGAAGGTGCTCTGGGTGGGCACCGACGACGGCAACGTGCAGGTCTCGCATCGACGGCGGCACGACGTGGACGGAAGTGAGCTCCGCGATCGCGTCGGGCGCCGGAATCGCAGCGGCACGTTCGTCGGCGAGTCGTCGCGAGCGCCGGCTCGCGCGGCACGGCCTACGTCTCGTTCGACGCGCATCGCGTCGGCGATTTCGCGCCGTACATCGCGCGCACGACCGACTTCGGCAAGACGTGGAAGCGCATCACCGACGGCCTGCCAGGCGACGCGTCGGTCCGCAGCATCGTATGAGTATCCCGGAAAGGCGAACGTCGCTGTTCGCCGGCACCGAGCGTCACCTCTTCGTGAGCCACGACAGCGGCTCGCACTGGACGCAGCTCACGGCGAATCTGCCGACGACGCGCTACGACGACATCCTCGTCCATCCGCGCACGAAGGATCTCGTGCTCGGCACGCACGGCCGCAGCATCTGGATTCTCGACGACGCGTCGCCGATCGCCGAGTGGACGCCGGCGATCGCGTCGAAGTCGTCGCATCTGTTCGCAGCCGCCGCGCGCGACGCTGATGCTCTATTGGGAAGACGTCTCGAACATGGCGCAGGGCTTGTACTTCGCCGAGAATCCCGCGGATGGCGCGGCGTTCACGTACTACCTGTCGACGCCGGCGCAGAAAGTGAGGCTCACGATCCGCGGGGCCAACGGCAAAGTGATTCGGGAGATCGACGGATCGAACAAGCCGGGGATGATTCAGCGTGCGGTGTGGGATCTCCGACACGTGCCGCCACCCGCGTCGGCGGGCGCCGGCACCTTCGGCGGCGGTGAAGAAGGCGGCGGCGGGGCTCCCGCCGACACCGGGGCCTCCGGTGGTCGCGGTGGTCGAGGCGGAGGACGCGGTGCGGGTGGCGGCGGAGCAGGCGGTGGCGGTGGTCGCGGTCGCGCCGATGCGCCAGTTCAACTGCCGATTCCTCCGCACGACATCGGTCTGCGCGGACCGTATGTCGCGCCGGGCACATTCAAGGTCACGCTCGACGTCGACGGCGACACGACGTCGCGCACGTTCGAGGTGCGCGGCGATCCCGGACTGAATGTCACCGCGCTGCAGCACAAGGCGCGCGAGGCCTTTTTGCTCGACGTCCAGGCGACGCAGATCAAGGTCGAAGACATGGTGAACGACCTGCGCCGTCGTCGCGCGTCGGGCACGCCCGAGCAGGCGACCAAGCTGCAGGCGCTCGAGCGGCGACTCACCGCGGGCCGTGACGCGCCGCGTGGGCGACTTGGCGGCATCGCGCGCGCGTACAACGGAAATGGCGCGCAGCAGGGAAGTCTAATGCCGCCGACGAACGAGCAGCGGAAGATTCTCGCGGCAGCGAAGGCCGAAGTCGCGGCGATCGAGAAGGACATGAAGTCTTCGTGAATTGTGCTCCGCTCCCAAAAACGCTGAGAGAACATGCAAGCCGAACCGTTACTGCAGTGGTCTGATCCAGTCAAGGAATTCATCGGCTTCGCTGGCCTGTTTCTCTCGGCCGGCGGAATCGGTTTTCGTTTCTCCGCCCTGCGCGGTCCCGCTGTCGCGAGCGACCAGGAGTTCTACGACGACGCGGCGCGACACGCCGCGGGGCTCGGACTCTTCGGTGTGATCCTGACAGCGGTGCTCATGATCGTCGAGCTGCCCGGTCTTGCGGCGCGCAAGCATCTCGCCGCCGCCGCCTTCGCGACGTCGGACACGCCCACGATGCTGCAGATTGGTTTCCTGGCGCTGGCGCTCGTGGGATATGTGCTCGCCGCTTCGCGCGTGCGCGCCGGATGGCTGATGGCCGCGATCGGCGTCATCGCCGGCGCATTGCGGCTCGTGTTCCTCGGCCAATGGTCAAAGCTGGTGAACCCCGTGCACTCACTCGCCGCGGGGCTTTGGATCGGCACGTTGTTCGTGCTCGTCGTGGCCGGCCTGGGTTCGCTCCTGCGACACGAGCCGAGTCGCGCGAGGCGCGGCGTGATTGCGGCCGACATGGTGAATCGATTCTCTCCGCTCGCGCTGACGATGGGCTGCGTGGTGGTGCTGTTCGGCCTCATTACGGCATGGCGTCACCTCCACGTGCTTTCGAATCTCTGGTCGACGCCATATGGCGACGCGCTCATCGTCAAATTGCTCCTCGCCGCATCGGTCTTTCTCCTCGGCGCGTGGAATTGGCGACGCCAGCGTCCGACGCTTGGAACCGAAGAAGCGGCGGTGTCCATCCGACGCTCTGCGGCCGGCGAACTGGTCATGGCTATGCTCGTGCTGCTCGCGACCGCGATCGTCGTGAGCCTGCCATCACCAAAGGGGTAGAGTCCCTCGAGGTTGGCCCCGCCTCAGAGGAAGACCAGCAAAACAGAAATCCTCTTTCTTTCTTTCTGACGTCTCGTGCCTCGAAGCTGCGTTGCAGCTTCGAGGCACGAGGCACGAGGCACGAGCCTGTGAACGAACCTCACAAGCGAACTATGGCGCGTTACTGCGAGACGCGAGTGGCTTGATCGGCGGGATGCCCAGCACCGGAGCCCCCGGAGGCGTCAGACCGCTCGGCACATGCACCGGCGTCAAGCTCCTGAGATTTCGCGCGCGCGGATCCGTGAGCGCGAGCAGGTACGCCGTGATGTCGTCGATTTGCTGCGACGTGAGGACGAGACCGTTCAGGCCCCCCGCGCGCGTCGCCAGGATGTCGGCGGTCGTCGGGAGCAGCGTGCCGCGAAGGAGCGGATCGATCTGGCTCACGTCGTAGTTGGCCAGCTTGATGTCCGACTCGCTGTAGTGATCGACGAAGCCGCGCAGCGTCGCGAATTGGCCCGCGTGGCCGTAGGGACCGCTGAGCTCGACGTTCCGCAACGCCGGCGTCTTGAACGAATACTTATCCGTGGCGACGCCGGTCACGTTGATCCGCCCGAAGTCGTCATTGCCCTGTGGTCCATTGCCTTCACCGGGGCCGAATTGCGCGACTGCGACGTTGCGCGTCTTGGCGTCGGTGAAGAGCGCGCTGCTGTGACACCCCGCGCATTTCGCCGTCGGGCCCATGAACAGGTTTGCGCCGCTGAACTGCTGCGGCGTGAGCGCGGTGTCGTTCCCGGCGAGGAAGTGATCCCACGGCGTGTCGGAAAACGAGAGCTGGTCGACGAAGAATCCGGCCATCGCGTTCGACGCGTGCGCGAACGTCATCGATGCGAACGGCGTCCCGGGGTAGGCCGCCTCGAACAGCTTCTGGTACTCGGGAATGGCGCCGAGCCTGGCCATGAGCGCCTTCCAAATACCGGTGAAGTCGCTGTCCGGAATCTGCGCGAGCTCGTTGCGCGTGAACCCGCCGGTCGTGATCGCGATGTTGTTCTGTCCGCGCATCTCGGTGCGCGATGTGACGGGGAAGAGGCCGATCGCCGACGCGGCGCCGAACTCGAAGACCTGCGTCATCGCCGGCGTGAGCTGCGTGTTCGCCGGCGTGTGGAACGCGCCACGCGGCGTCGACCGAGACGCGGCCGTCCCAGAAGAGCTGATTGAGTCCGGCGAGATTGAAGAGCGGCGGTGCGTTTCGCGGAATGAAGACGCCGCGTCCCAACGTGCGGTTCGTGCCAAAGCCCAAGCCGCCTTCGCCGATCGAGAGATTCTTGCCGTCACCCGTCGCGAACGCCGGCAGATGGCACGTCATGCACGCCATGTTGCGATTGCCGCTCAAGAGCGGATCGAATGCGAGCGCTTGTCCGAGCTTCACCAACTCCGGGCGAACGTGCGTCGCCGGTGGAAGCGCGACGATGCCGTGCGTCGCCGCGAGCGCGCGAAGCGAATCGGCGGCGCCGTGCGTGGGCGGCAGGGCGGTGAACCGCGCCCGGTCGTCGACGCGTCGCAACGGTGGGTCGGATGGAAGGTCCCGCGCACACGCCGCCAACGTCGAGGCGAGGAGCAGGATTGCGGACGAGGCCGCCGACCGGAGGAGGGTTCGAGTGCCGGAGCGAGCGCTGAGTGTGGTCGCCATTCGCGGTGGGGCAGAGGGTGTGGCCGGTCCGTCCCAACTCTCGGGAGCAACTGACCGGATCGGCATCCTGAGTGCGGCGCTTTCGGTGCGCCGGCTTCGTGGATACGCAGGTCGCCGGAGAGACCGGACACGAGCCTCGGCGCATCGGCGAATCGTGACAGAGCCGGGCGTCCGCGCGCGCGATCAGAGTCGTGCGGGCGACGTTGGATCGTGACTCGGCAAATAGGCGACGCCCGTCTCCACCAGCGAGAGCACGCGACGCAGCGTGACGTGATGCTTCTCGACGTCCGCGATGAAGCCCTGATCGCGCTGCGCCTCGAGCGCCGGAAGATCGTACGTCACGTCACCGGCGAGCAGCACATCGCCTTCGGGGCGTCGCACCAGGAAGCTCGTGTGTCCCACGCTGTGTCCCGGCGTGGGAAGCGCCAACACGGAGCCGTCGAGCGTAACGGGCCAGCTCGCGGGAAACCCGCAGGCCGCGGGTCCGTCGAAGTCGAACAGCTTGGGAACGAAGCCTCGATGCACTGGGGCCGTCAGCGGGCGAAGCAGACGTCCCGGAAAGTGCGCGATCGGCTGCCACTCCGCTCTCGCGACCCAGACGCATTCAGAATCGAAGGAGGGGAGTCCACCGACGTGATCTCCGTGGAGATGCGTGAGCACCACGCGGTCGAAGTCGCCGGGCTCGAAGCCGCGCCGCGCAAGCTCGGAGACGAGCCCCTGCTCGGGCGAGATCTCGAAGGTCGTTCTGGTCACACCGCCGCTCGCTCCGGGTCGGGCGCCGGCGTCTATGAGAATTCGCTCTGTTCCCGTTTCCAGAATCCATGCCCACATCGGCAAGGGCTCGGTGAAGCGCGAGTCGCGCCAGAGGCTCCTGATCAGTCCGAGTGGTCCGCCGTGAGCGGGACTGCCTTCCAGGAAGGTGGGCTTGAGCCGCAGCATGCCCGTGGTGACGGCGGTGATCTGCATGGCGATGGTCCCAATCCGTACCGAGTGCGGCGCTCATGTCGCGCCGTGTCGGTGGATACGGAGGCAAGCGGACGGACCGGACATGCCAACGGCTCGCGATCACGACCGGACATGAATCGAGCAAAAACAGACACCGACCGACGCTGCTGCTCGGCGCGGCGTTACAAGAAGCGTTCAGAGTCCCTCAATCGCATGTCCGTTGTCGCGAGGCTTCGTCGTTCTGTGCACGACGCAGCCGTTGCAACCTCGGAGGGACTTCAGTGCGCGTGGTGTTCCATGACAAGATCGATTCGCTGCCGGGTGAGCTGCGCACTCGCGTCGAGGCGTTCGTCGATCGTTACATCCCGGAAAGCACGGTGACGATCCCTTCCTCGGCGTTTCGCGCCGCGACGATGTGGTCGCTCGCGCTCGACGACGATGGCACGATCATCGGCTTCGCCGCGCAGCGGTTGATCCGCGAGTCGGACATCACGATCGTCCAGGTGATGTCGACGTTTCTCGCGCCCCGGCTTCGCGGGTCCTTGATGTCGACGACGCTGCTTCAAGGCCGAATCTTCCTGCGCGCGTGGATTCGGGCTCCGCTTCGGCCGATCATCTGGTGTACGCGGACGCGCCTGCCGGGCGTCTACCGGAGCGCGGCGCGCTTCAACGAGATCTATCCGGACCTCGAGGCGCCGGCGAGAAATCGCTCCGCGTCCGCGTTCGCCCAGCGCGTCGCGCGGCGCGTGTACGGCGATCATGTCACGCTGCGACCCGACACGTTCGTCCTGGAGAACTCGATTCCCCCCGACTGTGGCTTGCTGCCGTTGCGGCACCGGCGGACCACGCCAGTGTACGAGGCCTTCGCGCGTGTGCTGAACTACGAGGCCAACGAGGCGATCTTCATCATGTGCCGCCTGAACCCGGCCAATATTCTTCGATATCTGGTGGCGAGTGCGGCGTTTGGCGTGGCCAATCGGCTCCGCCTCGCGCGCGCCGCCGTTCAACGTCGTCTTGCTGGCGTCGCGACGTGAGGTCGGCCTAAACGGACTTTCCAGGCCGCCGTTTCGGCTTGCGCACGGCTCTGAGCTTGCCACGCTTCCCGTCTCCACAGAAGAAGCGATCGCCGCCATCGGACTCGAGTCCTGACACGCCCATGCCAGGCGGCATCTCGAGTCGCTCGAGCACTTCACCGGTTCGCGGATCGAGCCGCCGCAAATCGCTCTCGTCGTTCTCCCAGGTGCCGTGCCAGAGCTCTCCGTCGACCCACGTCACGCCGGTGACGAACCGATTCGATTCGATCGTGCGTAGAATCGCGCCTGTCTCGGGATCGATTTGGTGGATCTTTCGCTCCCGATACTGCCCGACCCAGAGCGACCCTTCGGCCCACGCGAGCCCAGAATCACTGCCGCCCGGCGACGGAATCGTGGAAAGCACACGCCCCGTGGTGGGATCGATCTTCTGAATACGATCTTCGGCGAGCTGATATAGATGGCGCCCGTCGAACGCCGTGCCGGCGTGGGCGGCGACGTCGATCGAGTGGACAATCTCTCCACTCGTCGGGTCGAGCGCCTTCAAGGTGTCGTCGGCGGCGAACCAAACGCGCTGGCCGTCGTACGTGACGCCGCCCACGCGATCTACGCCAGAAAAGGGCCCGTACTCACGGACGATCTCCGCGGCTGATGTCTTCATGTCCGCATGTTACTCCGTAGGGAGCGGAGCGGGGAGTAACAATCCTGTCGTGAATCTCAGCATCGGCGGCGTGATCCAGCGACGTGCTCGCCCGCGGCCGAACGACTGGACTTTGCCCGCCGCCGCAAGCGAGTCGAGCGCCCGCTGCACGGTGCGCTGGCTCGTTCCGAGCGCCAGGGCGAGGGCGGAGCTGCTCCACGACTCGCCGTCCGCGAGGAGCGCGAGCAGTGGTGCGTGCTCGTCCTCCACGAGCCGCGCGAGCACGACGACGTCGCGTGTGCGGCGCGGCGCGAGCACGAACCCTCGCTTCGTCGCGCTCACGTCGGCCAGCGACCGGATCGCCGTGCGCAATCGCGCCACCTCGACGCGCAGGCGCGCGCGATGCGATTCGTCGGTGAACTTCGATCCGAATGCGCGCTCGATGAGCGCGTCCCTTGGCACGTCTCCGGGCCATGCTTCGGCCAACGCGCGCGCGAGCGCGAACAGGACCGGACGTCTCGCGAGCCCGATCACCCTTCCGTCACCGCGCACCAGCTGACGCACCGCGTCCACGACGAGCGCGCCGGACGCCAGCACTGCTTCGACGTCGTCGAGCAGGAGCGGTCGCTCCGCACTAGTCGCGATGAGACGCGTCGAAGGCGTGTTCATCTCGCGCCACGCACCGTCGACCTCCGCCGACAGTGCCGGGATGCGTGCCTCGCGCGATGCGCGCTCGGCGCGGATGAGCGCGGCACGTGCGTCCTTTGCCTTCACGCGCCGCATCGCAATGCTCGCCACGAGCAGGTCGTGCGCGGTTCTCAAGGCGGGAGGCAGCGAGGCCGGGTTCAGCTCGACGAGCGCGCGCTCGGCTTCACCCAAGCGTCCGATGAGAAGCAATCGACGGATCTCGAGATAGCGCGCGTGCGCCGCGTTCACCTCGTCGCCGTGCGACGCGAGCGTCACTCGGGCCGCCTCGAGCGTTTTCGGCGACCAACCCAGATCGCGCGACGCGAACGCCACTTCCGCCTCGGCGACCACGCACTTCGCGCGAGCGACGACCTCTCGCGGACCAAAGGCCCGGGCCGCGCTTCGCAGCAGGCCCTTCGCTCGAACGAAATCGCCGAGCTGTGCCATCGCGATGCCGCGCAACGCGAGCGCGGGCGGATCGTCTCGCAACGCGACGCGCTTCAGGGCGCCGAGCGGATCGCCCGCGGCGAGTGCGCGCGCCGCGGCCGTGATCAACGAGTCCATTCGAATCCCGTCACACTTGTAACTCCCACGGTTTCGCTATCCGGCGCTAAGTCTAGCTCGCGACACACGACCACCAAAAAATAGGAGACACGAGTGATGACGACGCACACGATTGGGACACGCGACGAGTGGCTTACCGCGCGACTCGAGCTCTTGGAAGCCGAGAAGGAGCTGACGCGCCGCGGTGACGAGCTGGCCCGCAAGCGGCAGGACCTGCCATGGGTCCGAATCGACAAACCATATCGATTCGAGACCGAGGAAGGGAATACATCGCTGGCGGATCTGTTCCGCGGGCGCTCGCAGCTTCTCGTCTACCATTTCATGTTCGGCCCCGACTACAAGGCCGGATGTCCGTCCTGCTCGACGATCGCCGATGGCTTCGACGGTTTCGCCGTGCATCTCGCGAACCATGACGTGACGCTCAGCGCCGTGTCACGCGCGCCGCTCGAAAAGCTACAGGCGTACAAGCGGCGGATGGGCTGGGGCTTCCCCTGGGCCTCCTCGTTCGGCGGCGACTTCAACGCCGACTTCAGCGTCGGGTTCAGCCCGCAGCAACAGCGCGACGGCGGCATCGAATACAACTATCGGCGCGAGGCACCCGTCGACGGAAAGACGATGCAGGAGTGGAAGCTTCGCGGCAGCGACTCTCTCGTCGGCCAGATCGCGGCGACGACGGGCACCGATGTCGCGACCTACATTCGCGAACGGCCGGGCGTGAGCGCGTTCGTCCTCGAGGATGGCGTCGTCTACCACACCTATTCGGCCTACGCCCGTGGACTCGACGGGCTCTGGGGCATGTATCAGTGGCTGGATCGCGCTCCGAAGGGACGCAACGAGACCGGCATCTGGTGGCGCCGGAACGATGAGTACCAAGGCTAGAGCGACGTCGATGGACAACATGCCGATGGGCGGCGGCGCCGCGCACGCGTGGGCCGCTGCCCCGGCAGCATTCATCGGGATGTGGGTTTTGATGATGGTGCCGATGATGTTGCCGTCCGTGCTCCCCGTGCTCTGGCGCTGCCGACGGGCGGCGGCGCCAGTGGGCGTCGGATACGTTGTCGTCTGGGCCGTGCTCGGCGTTGCCGCGCTGCCGATGAGTATCGCGTTGACGGGCCTCTCACCTGTTGCGACGGGCATGATCGTGGCGATCGCGGGCGCATGGCAGTTTACCTCGTGGAAGGCGCACCACCTCGCGTGCTTTCGTAACCCAGCACCGGGGCGCGTCGCCCCGCGCGCCGGTGTCTATGCCGCGTTGCGGCACGGCACACGTCTCGGCCTCGAGTGCGTGCGCTGTTGCGGTAATCTGATGGTCATTCCACTCGCCTTCGGCACGATGGACTTGCGTGCCATGGCTGTCGTGGGAGCCGCGATCACTCTCGAGCGGCTCGCTCCCACGTCGGAGCGCGTGGCGCGCGGCGTGGGAGTCGCCGCGGTGATGACCGGTCTGATTCTGATCGCGAGCGCCAGCGTCTAGCGAACCCCGCTGCGCGGTGACCTTGCGATGGAGTGCTTCCATCGGCGACAGTTCGGTATCGCGGCTGCTGCGAGGATGCATACGATGTCCGACATGGGAACATTCCGGACGACGATCATGATCGAGAACGTCGAGCACCGGGGCGAAATGCGGACGGTCGACGACGCGCTCGTCGACACCGGCAGCGAGTACACCTGGGTTCCGAAGGACGTTCTCACCAGCCTCGGCATTCGACCGGAGCACGTGCAACGGTTCGTCGTCGCGGATGGCCGGCAGCTCGAGCGCCAGGTGGGCATCGCCATCGTCCACGCCGCCGGGGCCAAGGCGCCGGATTTCGTCGTCTTCGCCGAACCGGGGGACATGACTCTGCTCGGGGCGCGATCACTCGAGGGACTCAATGTGCGCGTCGATGCTCAGCGCAAGCAGCTCGTACCTGCCGGACCGATCCTCGCCGGCGCGCTTGCAACTTGACGCCGCAACGGGAGTGAATCCGGCTGGAGCTCTCTGTCGGTGACGAGCTCCGGCTGGGCGGCTGGATTGCCATTCATATCGGCGGGCGACGGCCCGCCGCTCGTCCTCCTTCCCGGTCTGTCGCGCCGTCCGCTCGAACCGGGCGGCAAGGGAGAGCTCGACGCGGCGCACGCCTACGGTCCGCTTGCAAAACGGACCGCGCGTCGAGTGATCGTGGTGGGTCGACCGCACGACCTATCGCGCGGCACGACGATGCCCGCCCTCGCGTCCGCGCATGACGCCGCGCTCGGCGAGCTATTCGGCGCGGCGACGGTCGACCTGATCGGCATCTCGACGGGGGGCACGGTCGCGTTGCAGCTGGCTGTCGACCACCCGATGCGCATTCGCCGCCTGGTCATCGTTACGTCAGCCAGTTGGCTCGGCGCCGAAGGTCGAGAGAAGCTGCGTCGCTATGGCGAGCGCGTCGCCCGCGGCCACAGCGGCGCGAACGTGCTCGCATCCGTGCTCGCGCCGCGAGCGCTTCAATGGCCGCTCGCGCTCGCGCTTTCGATCGTCCATCGATTCGGCGAGCGCAACCTCGACCCTGGTGACATGCTCGCGACGATCGACGCGGAGTGCGGCTTCGACGTCACGTCGCGACTCGGCGAGATCAGCGCGCGGACGCTGGTCATCGGCGGCGCGAGCGATCGCGCATTTCCGCCGGAGTTGACGCGCGCGACGGCGGCGGGAATTCCCAACGCCGAGCTTCGCCTCTATGCGCGGCGTGGACACATATCGACGATGCTCGATCCACGCTTTGGCGCGGACGTGGCGGCGTTCCTGGATCGAGAGTAGGTCTACGTCGGCAAGGCCATGCGCCGGTCCTGGAACGTCGCTCACTCTTTGGAAACGACGGCGACCTTCGCCGACCGCGCATCACCGCCCCAACAATAGACGCCGCCATCCGTTGACGTCCCGCAACTCATCGATCCACCCGCGGCGACGTCGGTGAGCGCCGACGGAAGCGTGACGCGAACAGGCACGGACGAGCAGGGAAGCCCATCGCAGGACTCGCGTGTCGGCCCACCGATCGCGCGACTGGCATCCGATCCCCAGCAGTAGGCCGCGCCGCTCGCCGCCAGCGCGCAGGTGTGCGAGCCGCCCGCGCTCACTTGGACGAACCGTTCGCCGTCGGGCGCGGCGACGATCGCGCGCGTCACATCGCCGACCGACGCACCAAGTCGCCCGCGGTCACTTGCACCCCAGCACTCGACGTTGCCTTCCATGGTGACGGCGCACGTGTACATGCCCGATGCGCTCACCTGGCGAAACGCATGCGACGACACTGCCACCGGTCGAGCCGACGTGCCGGGGTCGGTCCGGCCAGTGAGCTGCGCAAAGCGATTGTCTCCCCAACACCAAAGCGTCGAGTTCGCAATGCCACACGTGTGGGTTCCTCGCGCGATGATCGACGAGAAGCGGAGCGAATCGCTCACGGCTACCGGCGTCCGGCTACATGCGACGCCGTCGCACACCGACATGAGACCAGAGGCGCCAAGTTGCCCGGAGTCATCGCGTCCCCAACAGTACGCGCGTCCGTCGCGGAGCCCACAGGTGTGCTCGAAGCCCGCGCTCAGCGAATCGAAGCGAAAGCCGATCGCCACCGGAACCGGTTGCGTCGCGCACGCGATGCCGATGGAGCATCGCTCGCGCACGGTGGCGTCGCCCATCACGCCCGAGAGGTCCGATCCCCAACAATACGGGTACCCGCCGTCGGTCAACGCGCAACTGTGCGTGGACCCAGCGACGACCTGCCGAAAATGCTGAAGGCTCGCGACGCGGACCGGTGTCACCGGTGACGACCGGGTCGACCCGTTTCCCAACTGTCCCCACGAGCCGTCCCCCCAACAATAGATGTCGCCGGTCGAGTCGAGCGCGCAGAAATGGGCGCTTCCGGCAACGACGCTCACGAACGTCGGCCGGGCATTCGGGGTTGGTGGTAGCTGGGCGCGGCCCGCGACTGTGATTGTCACGGTAGCGAGCGCGGCGGCGAGAAAGCGAGTGATGGTCGACACTGTCGGAGGCTCCGGGTTGAGTGCAGCCACCGACGGGTCACGGTGCTCGTTACCTTGCCCGTCGGTCGCATGCATCCTGCGGCGAGGTCGTCCCTCAGGCCTTCCTCGCCGCTTCCCTGGCTCTTCGCCGACTCTTTTTCGGAAATTCCAATGCCTCTTCTGGCAGAATACCGTCGCCGATGATCGAGCTCCGTGTGCTCGGGGCCATCGAGCTGCGGAACGAGACCGGCCGCGAGCTTGCGGCGGTGCTCGCGCAGCCAAAGCGGCTGGCCCTCCTCATCTATCTTGCGGCCACTCCTGGGTTTTGCCGGCGCGACAAGTTGGTGGGCCTGCTCTGGCCGGAGCTCGAGCAATCGAGAGCCCGCCAGGCGCTCAACAAGGCCGTTCACCACCTTCGCCAATCGCTCGGCGACGCTGCAATCGTGAGCCGGGGGGATCAGGAGCTCGCGTTGGAGCCGAGCGTCGTCGATTGCGACCTCCGCCGGTTCGAGACTGCGCTGGCATCCGGCGATCCCGAGACCGCGGTAAATCTCTACCACGGTGAGCTGGCGGACGGCCTTTTCGTCTCCGAGGCCGATGAGTTCGAGCGGTGGCTGTCCGCCGAGCGGGAACGCTTGCGAACCGAGGCGGCGAGCGCGGCTGGAGCGCTCGCCGACCGGGAGGCGAGCGTGGAGTGGGCACGGCGTGCGGTCGAGCTGTCGCCGTTCGGCGAGCCGGCAGTCCGCCGGCTGATGTCGTTGCTCGCCCGTTCGGGCGAGGTGGCTGGTGCTGCCGTCGCGTACGACGACTTGGTTCGGCGGCTGTCGAAGGAGCTCGACATCGCGCCGTCCGCGGAAACGAGAGCGCTGCGCGAGTCGATTGGCGACCTTGGTGGACGGGCATCGCCGGCGGCGACGCCGGCGGTGCCCGTTGAGTCGACGACCTTCGTCGATGCCACATCGTCGCGGCGCCGCGACAGTCGGCTGATCGCCTTCGTCGGCGCGGCGGGTGTGGTCCTCGCCCTCGGTGGAATCGCGATGGCGCGTCGCGCGAGCGCGACATCGGCGACTGCCTCGACCGACGCGACGAGGTTACTCGTGTCGGTGCTCGAGAATCGGACCGGCGATTCGACGCTCGAGCCAATCGGCCTGATGGCGGCCGATTGGATGACTCAAGGGTTGAGCGTATCGGACTCGATTCACGTCGTGGACTCGCGCGCGGCGATGCTTCTGGCGAGAACTGGCGGGCGCACGACCGCGCAGCTCGCAGAGGCGGCCGGCGCGCGGTTCGTCATCGCGGGGGCGTATTACAAGGAAGGTGACAGCCTGCGCTTCATGGCACGCCTGTCCGATGCAGCGACCGGCGGGCAGGAATGGACGTTCAAGCCCGTGGCCGTGCCGATCGATCGACCGGAAGCGGCGCGGCTGTCGCTTCAGGATCAGGCGCGGACGTTGGCGGCCCAAGCGGCGGTTCGGTCGATCGGCGACATGCTGCGGACGCGTGCCACGCCCCCGCGATATGACGCGTATCGCGAGTACGTGCGCGGCGTCGACTACTTCGTGCGGCGGGAAGAAGGAAGCGCCAATGAGCATTTTCTCATGGCGGCCCGGCTGGATACGACCTTTGCCGAGGCATTGCTCAACGCCGTCACATCGCTGTCGCTGCACGGCACGCCGACCGCGGATTCGATCATGCAGGTCCTCGCCCGCCGCCGTGACCAGCTGTCGCCGATGTCCCGACTGTGGTTCGACGCGATCGAGGCGGCCCGTCGCGCCGACCCCGCCGCGATGCGCCGTTACGGAGAGCTCGCCCATCGGTATCCCGACTCATTCTTCGCGATCTGTTACAGTATGGAGCTCCTGGCCTTTCGCCGCGCCGGCGAGGCGGATTCCGTGCTTCGGTCGCTCGATCCGAATCGCGGCTGGCTGCGAGGCTGGTTCAGCTACTGGCCGACGCGCGTGATGCTCGACGACATGCTCGACGATGTCGAAGCGGCGCGAGCGGACGTGGTCGCCGGCGCGCGCGCCTACCCGCACAACATGGGAATCGCGGTGGCCGACGCTCGCTATCTGGCACGCGCGGGCACGCGGCGCCAGCTCGATTCGTTGCTCGACGAGGCGGTGGTGCTTCCGGTGGTCGGCGGATGGGACGCCGCGGAGGTGATGGCGGCGGCGTCGCTCGAGGCCGCCGCGCACGGACACGCCGACTGGGTTCCGCACATCCGCGACCGCGCGCTGCAGTGGTATGCAGCGCTCCCCGCGGCGGAGCGTGCCGCCGAACCCAATTCGGGATTTGGACTGAGCTGGATGCTCGCGTCCGTGCGCGCCTGGCCCCAGCTGCGTTCGCGCGTCGCGACGCTGCTCGCCTCGACGAGCGGCGACTCGGCGCGATGGCTTCGGTACGAGGCGCTCGCCGCGGCGCACGTTGGCGACACGGCGACACTCACGCGGCTCGATCGTCGGTTGCGGGTCGCGATCGATCGCGCGTCCGACGCGGCACTCGGGGAGCTGCTCGCAGAACGTGCGCGGATCGCCGCGCTGCGCGGCAACGGACGCGAGGCGCTCGATCTCCTGCGTCAGGCATTCGCGCACAACAAGGCATTCGACGTATTCGTGCACACCGATCCGTCGTTCGGGACGATCTGGTCCGACCCAGGCTTCGCGCACCTCCTGGTCGGGAGAGACGGCGGATCGCCATGAGCGGGGGCGATAGAGATCTCTCGGCTTTCACCGGCTCGGCCAACCCGCGTCTTCGCGCGCTGCCGTCGCTGCGTCGCGCTCGGGCAAGCCGACGGGCCATTGGGCGGCATTGAAGCGCGCGCCGGTGACGCCATCTGAACGTTCGGACGCGAGCCACAGGAGCGGCGGCACCATCACCTCCGGCGGCAGCAGCTTCGCGCGCAGCTCCGCCGGGTAGCCGCTTGGGATCATCCCCGTGAGCGTGGCACCGCCAGGCAGCAGGGCATTCACCGTGACTCCGGTGCCAGCCAGGTCCTTCGCCCAGATGATCGTTTCGGACTCGAGCGCCGCTTTCGACGGCCCGTATGGTGAGAATCCTGCGCGCCGCATCGTCTGATGCGAAACCGATACGTTGATGATCCGACCCCAACCCGCTGCACGCATCGGTGACGCCGCCGCTCGAGCCATGAAGAATGGGCCATTGACGTTGGTGTCGATCACCATTCGCCAGGTCGCGGGCTCGACTTCCCAGAACCGCGTCGGTTCGGACATGAAATTCTCGCTGACGTATTTCATGCCGCGGCCGGCGTTGTTCACCAGCACGTCGAGCCGCCCGAAGCGCGTCGTCGCCTCGGCGACGGTTCGTGCGCAATCGTCTTCCCGCGACACGTCCGCGAGCAGCGGCACGATATTCGGGCTTTCGCGCGCCAGCGCGTCGATCTCGCCACGCTCGCGAGCGGCCGTCGCGATGACGTGCGCACCCGCGCGGGCGAGGCCGAGCGCCATCGCTCGGCCCAGACCGCGCCCGGCTCCGGTGACGATGGCGACTTTCTCTGCCAGCGGCTCGTTCACAGTTCACCCTTCCGTATGCAAGGACATCGAACCCTGAAGAGAATACGCATACAACTCGTGCACGCTGCGTTAGATTCGTCGGCGATGCGTCTCACAATCATTCCTGTTCGGCCGCTCGTCGCCGCGAGCGCGATTGCGCTGGGCCTGATCGCCGCCGCGTGTGCAACGACACACCCGGAGAATCCGGCGCTCGACGCGTTTCCTCCGGGTGTGGCTGGATCGACCGACGTCACGTACTACGACGTCCACGGCACCACGGCGCGCGAGCTCGTCGCCGAGATGCGGCGGTTGGGGCCAAAGACGGAAACCGGCGCGATCTTTTTCGGAGAAACCCACTCGCCATTGCGATGGGAGTGGAAGACGCGGCACGACGGACCGACTTGCACGGCCAGCGACGTCGGCGTCTACGTTCGCTCCGACATCACCTTGCCGAGGTGGAGTCCGCCGGCCGACGCGCCGCCCGCGCTCATCGAGCAATGGAAACAGTTTCTCGCCGCGCTCGAGACGCACGAGATCGGACACAAGGACATCTCGGCTCGTGCCGCGCGCGACGTGCTCACGGCGATCCGCCGGCTCAACACGATGTGCACGTCGTTCAGCGTCGAGGCAAAGCGCGTCACCGACGGCATCGTCACGCGGCTGCGGATCGAGCAGGCGACGTACGACGCCCAGACGCGGCATGGGGCGACGCAGGGAGCGACGTTTCCGCCGCGGCCGGTCGTCCGAAGTGCGCCACCCCAAACAGGCCGCTGACTACTTGTCCATCGGCGGCCCCAGTCGCACCAGCACGCGCAACGTGCTGTCCGCGAAAAAGCCCGTCGCGTGGCGCTGATCGGGATCGCGCGCGTAGAAGATTGGCCCCACGCGCAGCACGGTGACTCTGGTGCTCGGCGCAACAGCGTGATTGAAGTTCGACGCCAGGCGCTGGCACACAGAGCCGTCGCGGACCACGGACACCCCGACCTGAGTGGCCGAGAGGGGAATGCCCTGTTCGCGCCGAAGCTCGGTGAGGAGCGGAGTATCGCTATAGAGTACGCTCATCGCCTCGGCGCGAGCGCTGTCGATCACCGCCGGGGTGAATGCACAAGGCAGCTGCTCGCGCTCGCGCTGGGCCGCGAAACTATCGCGAGCACCCTGCGCCGCGGCAGTGCTCGCGCTCAGCGCAACGGCAGAGAGCGCCAACGAAGTAGCAAACACGACAGTCGTGTTCATGGTGATGTCCAATTCGGAGTCGCGCTATGGAGTAGCAAGTGCGAGGCCGAGCTGGTGTGGCGTGGATCACCGACGCGACCAGGCCGGGCGCGGCAGGCCTATTCGCTCGCCGAGCGACCGTCGATGAACTGGCGACGCAGCCGTTTCTGCTCTCTTATTTGCGAGCCGCGTTTCGCGATCGGCGTATTCCCTGCTGACGTCTTGTGCGCCGACGGCATCCTGCTTCACCACGGCGAGATCCCGAAGTACCTGTAGGACGCACGCCAACCGCGGCGCGGTTCACGACCGTGGCCGGGATTGCCGATTGCGGATGCTGCGATCAGGAAGATGCTGAATCGGTTCTTGCATAGTAGACCCTGTCACAACGCGAACTGTCGAGCGAGGCCAAGATATGATCGAGGTGCTGAAGGATCTTCCGCCAGGCGTCGACGGCGTCAGGGCGTCAGGCACGGTATCCACGGAGGACTACGAGAGCGTGATGGTGCCGCTGCTGGAGGCGGCGCGCCGCGATGGCCGCCGTCTGCGCTTCCTGTATCAGGTCGGCCCGGACTTTCAGGGATTCACGCCGGGTGCCGCCTGGCAGGACATCAAGATCGGGCTTCGCACGATGCGGCTGTTCGATGCGTGCGCCGTCGTGAGCGACATCGGATGGATTCGCGAGGCGACGCGGCTCGCCGCGTTCTTCTTGCCCTGTCCGGTGAACGTGTTCTCTATCGCCGACCGGCCGATGGCCGCGGACTGGCTGCGATCGTCGCCGGCTCCGGCGACAGTCGAACAGCGAATGGTGCGCGAGACCGGCGTGCTCGTCGTCAACGTGACCCGGCCGCTCAGCACGCAGGACTTCGACGCGATCGCGCTCACGGCCGATGCGTGGATCGAGTCGCACGGGCTCTTGCGCGGGCTGGTCATTCACACCCGGGCGATTCCGGGCTGGGAGAATCTCGGCGCGCTGCTCGACCACGTGCGCTTCGTTCGAGAGCATCATCGCAAGATCGCGCGCGTCGCGCTGGCGGCCGACAGCAAGGTGGCGAGCATCGCCCCGCGCATCGGTGAGCACTTCGTCGACGCGGAGGTCAAGGTCTTTGGCTACGACGACCTCGACGCGGCGGTCGCGTGGGCCGGTAGCCCGAAGGGCGTGAAGGCAGCATAGCGGCGATCGCTGGCGAAGCCCACGAGCGTGAGCTGCCGCGCCGGAGTGGGCAGGCGTCGTGCGCGGACGCGCATCTTACTGACCGGGTTCGCCGCCATGGAAGCTCGTCTCCACTGCGACACCAGCGCGCAAGGTCTGCAGATTGACACAACTGTGCTCGGCGGCCGCCAACAGTCTTTCGAGCATCTTCGAGTCTGTCCCGGTGTCGGCGTGGATGTCGACACGACACTGCATCTTCTGGAAGCCGACGGGTACCTGGCGATCGACGACCAGTGTGCCGCGGACATCGACGTCAGCCGTCACGTCCCGTCGTGATACCCACCGACGGCCGCGTGAATTCCGAAGGCCTGGATCCTTGGGGCGGAGTGGACGCGAGCGTTCGACGGCCCATATTCGGGGCATGAGAACCACCACCACTGCGAGGAGCGGAATGCGACGCGTCACCTGTCCGTCGGCACTCGGACTCGGCATTGGGGTTGCCCTCATCGCGGCCCCGATCTTCGGCATCGCGGCGCAGCGGTCTGGCGGCGCGATCTTCACGCTCGAGGAAGTCATGATCCCGATGCGCGACGGGGCGCACCTCCAGACCGTGATCGAGCGCCCGGTGAACCAAACCGGGCCGCTGCCGATCCTGTTCCGGCGCACGCCGTACGGCGTGCCGACGCGCGTCGCCGACGTCGGTGCCGGCGGTTCTCAAGGAGCTGATGCGCCGACGGCTACATCTTCGTCGTGCAGAATCTGCGCGGCCGCTTCAAGTCGGAAGGCACGTTCCTGCTGTCGTCGCAGGTCGACCTCACGAGCTCGATCCCCAAGAACGTCAACGAGACGACCGACGCCTACGACACGATCGACTGGCTCGTGAAGAACGTCGCCAACAACAACGGCAAGGTCGGCATTTACGGCGTGTCGTACGACGGGCTCACCGCCGGCATGACGCTGCTGCATGCCGCACCCGGCGCTCAAGGCGATCAGCGAGCAGGCCTCGCCCGCCGATCAATGGATGAACGACGACGACCACCGCTACGGCGCGCTGCGCGAGAGCTATGCGTTCGAGTACGCGGTGCTACGAGCAGGCCGACAAGAACAAGAACACGCACTTCGATTTCGACGTCTACGACACGTACGATTGGTATCTCGAGGCTGGGGCCGCTCTCGAACATCAACGCCAAGTACCTCACGGCTCGATTCCGGCGTGGAACGCGATCGTCGCGCACCCGAACTACGACGCATTCTGAAAGCGCGAGGCGTGGGTACACGCAGATCAAGGGCTCGACGGTTCCGAACCTCAACGTCGCCGGCTTCTGGGATCAGGAAGATCCGTGGGGCCCGTGGCAGATCTTCCATCAGGCCGAGCGGAGCGATCCGGAACACACGAACCTCATGGTCGCCGGTCCGTGGTTCCACGGCTCAGTGGCATACGCCGCTCAACGACAGCATCGGCATCATCCCGCTCGGCGGACATGCCACGGCGCGCGAGTTCCGCGAGAACATCGAGGCGCCGTTCTTCCGCTACTACCTCCACGGCAAGGGCACGAAGCCGGCGTGGCAGCGCGACGATGTTCCAGACCGGATCGAACACGTGGCGGACGTACGACGAGTTGGCCGCCGAAGGGCGCGACGCCGACGAATCTGTATCTCCACTCGGACGGCACGTTGTCGTTCGACAGACCGCACGGCGTCGAGCCGGCCCGCCTATCGCGAGTACGTCTCCGATCCGGCGAACCCGGTGCCGTACCGGCAGCGCCCGATCTCGCCGACGTATCCGGCCGGTGATTGGCGGCGGTGGGAGGTGGCGGATCAACGGTTCGTCGACGGACGGCCCGACGTGCTCACGTTACACGAGCGCGCCGCTCGATCACGACGTCACCGTCACCGGCGCGCTCTCGGCCACACTGTTCGCCTCGACTTCCGGCACGGATGCCGACTTCGTCGTCAAGCTGATCGACGTCTACCCGGAGAACGCGCAGGCGAACGCGTGGAATCCGGACGCAGGTCCCGCAGCCGGGCGCAGTATGCGCAGATCTCTCAACGGCTACGAGCTGCCGATCGCGATGGAGGTGCGGCGCGGCCGGTTCAACCAGAGCTTCGAGACGCCGCATGCGCTCGTTCCGAACACGCCAAGCGAGTGGACGATCCCGCTGCGCGAGCACGATCACGTCTTTCTCAAGGGGCACCGCATCATGGTGCAGGTGCAGTCGACGTGGTTCCCCGTGATCGATCGCAATCCGCAGAAATTCGTGCCGAGCATCTACGCGGCGAAGGCGAGCGACTATGTGAAGGCGACGCAGCGTGTGTACGCGTCGCCCGGGCTTCCGTCCCACATCACGCTGCCTGTCGCGCCCTGATCGGAGTCACGAATGCCCTGCTAGCGCCGGCTTCGCACTTCCATCTGGACTTCGACGCACTCAGGAGAGGTCGCCTGCGTTCGCGCGGTGAGCGTCAGCTGCACCAACGCCCCGGTGCTGTCGCGTCGCGTCCAGCTGCGCGCGACCGTCTCATTGTTCGCCGGCGTCCAGCCTGAATCGGCGAGCTGCTTCCCATAGTGCGCGAACACGTCATCCACTGCCATCCGAGTTCGCAGCCTCGTCGTTCCGCCGCCGCCGGTGGAGTTCCAACCTGGGCAGCCGTTCGGCATGAAGCCGTTGCCGCTTCCCGGCGGATTCTCGAGCGTCGGGTATTGAGCGCGGAATGTCGACTGAGCCTGGCGAGGTGCGGCGGGGGACTGGCATCGGGCGTCCGGAATGTTCATCGCCACGGCGCGAATCTCTTGCGTCGAGAAATCCACTGTCTTCACGGAGATCGCGAGCGTGGTGCCGCCGGAGCAAAGGACTCCGGGTTCGTCATCGCCGGCGGGCGCCGACGCCGCAGGAACGAAGCCCATGATCGCCCGCTGCGCCGCCGCGGTTGGCGGCGCCCAGCCAAGGCTGAGCTGCTCGCGACGATAGCCGCGTTTCAGCGAGTCCTCCGGCAGCAGCGAACGAATGACGGCGACGTTGAAGCCGCTCGATTCGAGGCCGCCGAGAATTGTCGACCCCGGCGGGACCCAGAGCCGCTGTGCGAGCGCCGACGGCAATGCGCCGACGACCAGCCGGGGGCGACTGCCGGCGATCATTTGCGTATACCCGATCGGATCCATGAGAGCCTCGGCAAGCGCTCGCGGCACCGAGTCGGACGCTTCTCCCGGCGCCAATCGCCGGGCTTGCGCGCTCGCGATGGTCGGATGCCATACGGCAACAGCAACCGCAGCGGCGAAGGCGCCTCCCATGTGCGTTCTCGAATATCGCGTCATGGCCGTGCACCGGTCGCGGTCATGGTGAGCATGCGGCAGTCGCCGCCGCTTGGAGACGGCAGAGCGGTGAGTTGCACGCGCAGGTCGCGCCCTGTCGAATCGCGCCGAATCCACGTTCCGACGGCGCCCGTCAACATGGTCTCACGCTTCCACCCGGCGCTGTCGAGCTGCTTGCCGTAGTGCGCGAGGAGCTGCTCCGGCGACGCCGTCGTCGAGAGCGCAGCTTGCGTGGTGGCGGAGCTCTGGTTGGACGCCCTGCTGTCGCAGCGCTGTGTCATCTCCGCAGCTTTGGGATTGACGAGGAGCGGCAGTGGCGGTGCGTTGTTGCCGCTGGTCGACCACGAGCCGAAAACCCCGGGGTTGAAGAAGGGGTTCGGATCGCACGTTGGACGCTGGCGCGCGTGAATCACGAACTCGGTGCGCCCGCCTGGACGCCCTTGCGCCGAGATGGTGAAGTACGCGCCGGCGCCGCAAAACCCACCATTCACGCTTCCCTCGGCCGGCCGAAACGGCTGGCGCCGCCCCGGCGATTCCTGAGCTTCGTACTTCCGGCGCGTGAACTCGGTCGCGAACCAGGATCGGACCGAGTCCGGCGTCGTGGGTGCGGTGCCGATCACGTCGGTCGCGGACCAGCTCTCCAGCGTCGCGACGATGTGCGCGCCCGGCGGAAGCGAAAGCTTGTTCACGAGGTTGGCGGGGAGGTGGTCATCGACGAAGATCGCCGGGTCGCCCTGAATCGGACCGCTGCGAAGGATCGCCAGGACGACGTCGCGCGGGATGAGATCCGGCGTTGTCTGAGCGGACACGGGCGAGAGGGCGAGAGGCGCGCTCAAGGCCGCGACGATGATCGTATGCTTCATGTGTGCGTGTTGCTGCGGGCGATGACAATGTGATCATGGCGCCACAGACGCCACGCATGCCGCCACGTTGGCGAGCGAGCCTGCTCGCCCCGCGTTCCGGCGCTACCTCGCGCCGAGCTCGATTGAGAGAATTAGTATCGAGGGAACGGCGATGTCAACCCGCCGTGCGCGGCAGTGACACCTCGGACACGCAAAAGATCGCCGCGCCGCCGCTAGCCGAAACCTGTTTTTCGCGCGACCTTTGGCAGTCCTCCACCCCGCCTCGACGGCTGCCCGAATCGTGACGCACACGGACGCCACCGTCCTCAACGAAGCGCTTGCTGGTCGCTACGTCATCCAGCGCGAGCTCGGGCGCGGCGGCATGGCCACGGTCTTTCTCGCTCGCGACCTGCGTCACGAGCGGCTCGTCGCGCTCAAGGTCCTGAATCCTGAGCTCGGCGCGGTCCTCGGGGTCGAGCGGTTTCTGAGCGAGATCCGGGTCACGGCGAACCTGCAGCATCCGAACCTGCTCCCGCTCTTCGATTCGGGTGCGGCCAACGGGCTGCTGTTCTATGTCATGCCGTATGTCGAGGGCGAATCGTTGCGCGCGCGCCTCGATCGCGAGAAGCATCTCCCGGTCGACGACGTCGTCAAGCTTGGCGTCGCGATCGCGGGCGCGCTCGCGTACGCGCACGATCACGGCGTGATTCATCGGGACCTCAAGCCCGAGAACGTGCTGCTGCAGCACGGCGAAGCCGCCGTCGCGGACTTCGGCATCGCGCTCGCGGTGAGCAACGCCGGCGGTAGCCGGGTGACGCAGACCGGACTCTCGCTCGGTACGCCGCAGTACATGTCGCCGGAGCAGGCGACGGGCGACCGCGCGATCGACGGACGGAGCGACATCTATTCGCTCGCCGCGGTGCTCTACGAGATGCTCGGCGGCGAACCACCGCACAGTGGCACGACCGGCCAGGCGATCATCGCCAAGTTGATGACCGAAACGCCGCGTCCACTCGGCGTGCTCCGGCGATCGGTGCCGGCACACGTCGAGGCGGCGATTCATCGCGGTCTGGAGAAGCTGCCGGCCGACCGCTGGAGCTCCGCGCGCGACTTCGCCGACGCGCTTCGCGGGGCACGGCCAGTCGAGATGAAGTCGCGCGTGCCGCGCAGAAGCGTGGCGGTGACTGTAATGGTGGGCGCCGTCGCGGTGCTCGCCACGGCGGTCGCCGTCGTCGAAGGGATCCGCCTGCGCTCGGCGCCGGCGCCCTCGAACGTCGTGACGCTGCGCTTTCCGTTCGTGACGCCGGACAGCGAACGATTCATGCCGACGACGCCGGCGGTTCCGTTTTCGATTTCGCCGGATGACCGGAAAGTCGTGTATGTCGGCGCCGGTCCCACGCTGCCGCGCCTGTACGTGCGCGGGCTGGACGACATGCAGTCGCGCGCGCTGGCCGGCACCGATCGCCCGCTGTCGCCGACGTTCTCGCCCGACGGAAAATGGATCGCGATGAACATCGACGATCGCATCGCGAAGATGCCGGCGGACGGCGGGCCGTTGACGACGATCCTCGCGCTCAAGGGCGCGCAAAACGCGGGAATGGCGTGGTCGGATCGCGACACGATCATCGCGAGCGTCGGTGGCGCGCTGCAAGCCGTGCCGGTCGACGGCGGTTCGCCAGTCGTTCTCTCGCGCCCCGACTCCGCGCACGGCGAAATGCTGCAGTGGGGACCGCGCGCGATCGATCGCCGTTTCATCGTCTACATCTCCGTCGGCGCGAGCGGCATGTCGACCAGTCGGATCGCGATTCTCGATCGCACGACGGGTCGCGCGACGATCACGCCGCATTTCGGGACGACCGCGATCGGCGTCGTGGACCAGCATCTCATTTGGGTGATGTCCGCCGGCAGCGTGATGGCAGCCAGGGTCGACGCGAACGGGAAGCTCGGGGCCGCGCGCCTCGTCGCCGAGGACGTTCTCGTGCGTCCCGGCGGTGCCGCGAAGGCGGCGATGTCGGCGAACGGCACGCTCATCTATCAACGCGGTGTTTCGGTATCGCAGATCGTGCTCGTGGACGAACACGGTGTGAAAACGCCGCTCGGCGTCGAGCCTCGCGCGTTCAGCCATCCGCGGCTGTCACCGGACGGCTCGCGCATGGCGGTGTCGATCGCGCGCACCGGCGGCTCCGATATCTGGGTCATCGACTGGAAGACGAAGGCGCTGTCGAAGGTCGCGGCCGCCGGCGGCTCGGACGACAACCTTTCGTGGTCACCGGACGGCAAGCGAATCCTCTATCGCGCGACCGAGTCGACGGGCACGCGGCTGAAGTGGATCGCGGCCGACGGCGGCGACGCGCCGACCGAGCTGCTTCCGGCGGGGCGCGATCCATACAGCGCCGTGATGACGCACGACAGCAAGACCCTCGTCTACCGCACGGGCGATCAGACGGCCGCATTCCGCGACATCTTCGTCGTGCCGATGCCAGGCACGGGCCAGCCGAGGGCGATCGTCCAGTCGCCGGCCTCGGAGATGGATCCATTGCCATCGCCGGACGACAAGTGGACCTCGTATGCCTCGGACGTATCCGGACGCGTCGAGTTGTACGTTCGCGCGGCCGACGGATCCGGTGTGCCGGTTCAGGTGTCTCGGAACGGCGGCTCAGAGGCGGCGTGGTCGCGCGACGGCCACACGCTCTACTATCGCAGCGGCCGCACGGTCAACGCCGCGACGCTCTCGGGATCGCCGCTCTCGGTCGTTGCCATCCGGCCGCTCTTCGATGGGCTCTTTTTGTCGGACGCCGGCTACCGGAACTGGGACATCGCGCCCGACGGTAAGCATTTCCTCATGCTCGAGAGCGCGGATCGGCAGGCGGAGACGGTCGTCGTCTACAACTGGGCGGCGGAGCTGCGGAAGGTGCTTCGCTAGCGCCTCGCGCAGGCGCCGAATGGCGGCCTCGAGATGCGCAGCCGTGACACTTTGATCATCTGAGTGCTTGGGCTGGGTGGGTGAGGTGTGACACACGGCACTGTTTGTCGGGAAAACCCGCACGCGCATCCTTGGAACTCAATGCGCACTGGACGTGTTTCTCGCGCGGCGACGTGCATGGCGATCGACTGCCACGCGTCATGAACTGGCAACTTACCCGCCTGAGGAAACTGCCTGTGCGACACATACCGATCACCATGGTGTTGACGGCGCGAGCTCACCTTGCGCGAGGTGTCACCGTTGCGCTCGCCGCGTGCCTGATCGCGGGCTGCGCCGCGCCAGATGCCCTCACGCCGCGCTCGCCGTCGTTGCTGTCGCCCAACGCGACGGTGGTCCATACACCGGTCGGGCAGCTTCACCTGGTGCCATTGAATCAGCTGATCGGCGGCGGTACCCTCGTCGCCGGCGACGTGACGTTCGGCAATTTCGCGAAGCCGAGCGCGCCGCCCACCAACGTGACGAATGCGTTTGCGGTGCCTTTGCCGATTCCCGAGTTCGGCGACATCGCGGTGGCCGCCGTCGCCAACGCCGACGGCAGCGTCTCACTTTCGTTCGTCGCCGTGGACCCGGCGACCGGACAGCCCAGCCCACTCGTGGTCGGGGGAATCGAAGGCGCCGAGAAAGTCCGCGACATCAGCTACACGGTGACCGTGACCAACCCGGCGCTTCGTCTCCACTCGATCGATCAAGCGTTCGATGGCGTCGTCGTGACCGGCAACAGCATGGCGCTCGATGGTCTGTATGCGCTGGAGCCTGCCAGTCCGTGGAACATGTTGATGTTCGACCAGTCGAACGGCACGATTCCCATCCTCCGTGGCGCGTCGATGCCCTCAGCCGACGGGTCGGGTACCTTCTCGGGCAGGGACGGGATTCTTCTTCCGGGCGGCGACCTGGCGACCTACGGTATGGCGACCGCGTTCGGATTTACTCACGGGAACTTCGGCACTCCGGCCGGCGGCTCGATGGACGGTATCACGCTGACGTTCTCGATGGTTCCGGCGGGAAGTCCCGTGCCGTTGGTGGTCCCGAATCTCGCGACGCGTGCCGACGGTTTCGCCGCCGACGGCTTGTTCCTGAATGCGGGCGGCCTGGGCTCCGTTCTGCTGACCGACTACGCGCAGGCCGGCGGCGCGATGGTCACGCTCACGAGCAGCAATCCGGCCGCGCAGACCGCGCCGGCCTCCGTCACCGTCCCACAGGGCTACCGCACGGGAGCATTTCAACTTCCACCCGCGACGGTGGACACCGCGACCGCCGTCACGCTGACGGCGTCGTACAACGGACGGACGATCGCCGTGCCGTACACCGCCGTGCCCGCCACGCCACTGACGGTCGTCGGCGTAGGACCGTTCGTCTTCCCACAACCGGCGTCCGGCGGCGCGATCCTTCGCGTGCAGTTGAACCGTCCGACGTTCTCCGCCGCGACGATTCAGGTGAACAGCAGCAGCACGCTGGCGACGGGTCCGGCAACAGTAGTGGTGCCGGCCTTCTCGGACTTCGTCGATTTCAACGTGACGTATGCGCCTGTGAGCGCCGACACCCCGATCACGATCTCCGCAACGTTCAACGGCGCCACCGTCACGTCCACGCTCACCATTCGGGCACCGGTAGAAGTCGTGCAGATCACGAGGGTCGAATACACGGTCAGTAAAGGCGAGCTGAGAGTCGAAGCAACGTGCAGCAATCCCGCTGCATCGTTGACGCTGACCAACCAGAGCACCGGTCAGGTCATTGGAAAGATGGATTTCAAGGGGACGTCGGGTGCCGGCGCGAAATTCGCCTTCCAGGGCGCCGTGCCGCGTGTGTTCGTGCTGACGGCGACCAGCAGCTCCGGCGCCACCACGTCGGTGAGCGTGGCACAACGGTAATTCGTGCGGTACTCGCACTCGCCTTGAAGAAAGCTCGGCGGCATGACGACAGTCGCCGAGTTCGCCGTACTATTGCAGCGCACTCCTCGGGTCCGTGGCCGTTGCGCGATACGCCGGCAGATATGCCGAGGCAGCCGCGACAGCGGCCATGAATCCGGCCGCGGCGCCGAACACGATCGGGTTGAGTGGGCTCACCTCGAACAACATCGAGCGCATGAAGCGCGAAAGACCGGCGGCGAACGCCACGCCGATGACGATCCCAATGCCGCTCACGATCAGTCCTCGGCGGAGCACCATGACGCGAATGCTCGACTGTTGCGCGCCCAACGCCATGCGGATGCCGAACTCGCGAGCGCGAAGCCGAACTCCGTATGAGAGCACTCCGAAGATCCCGAGCGCCGAGAGAATCAACGCGATGACCGCGAACGCGCCGAGGATTCGCAGGGTGAACACACGTTGCGCCGCGCCGCGGCCGACGGCTTCGTCGAGCATCGCCGGGCGATACACGACCAAGAGGGGATCGATCGCCGCGATCGCGGCCCGCACCGACTGTTGAATCCCGTCGTTCGGGCCATTCAGCGCGACGACCTGCATGAGCGCCCAGTTGCGATCCCCTGCGAACTGCCGATGCGGGTGGTAGACGAACATTCCCGGCGTGCCCTCGTTCGTGATCGACGTCTCACCGGCGATGCCGACGATCGTCCCGCGACGGCCGCCTGTCGTCAGCGTTTGTCCTATGGGATCGACGCCGGGGAACAACTTGTCGGAGAGTGACTTCGTGACGATGACGCTGGCGGGCGCGCCGGGCACGTCGCGATCGTCGAATGGGCGACCGCGAACGATCGGGATTCCAACGGCACGAAAGTAGTCGCCCGAGACGACGCGATTTTCGTCGCTCACTTGCGCGTCCCGGTTGCCCGCGAGCGGCCCGCTGAGCGGGCGAGCACCCCAGGTATTGAACTGGCCAGTCGCCGGCAGCTTCGACACGCCACCGGCCGCACGCACACCGGGCAGCGCCGCGAGGGCATTCGCAACGCGCTCATACGTGAGACCGCGAGCGGTCGAGTCGTAGCGGCTATCGGGCAGGTTCAGCGCGAACGTCAGAACATTCGCGGGCTTCACGCCCAGGTCGACGTGCTGCAGGCGATCGAGGCTCGAGATCAACAGCCCCGCGCCGACGAGCAACATGAACGCCAGCGCAACCTGCGAGACGACGAGCCATTCACGAAGTCGCATGTTCGCCATGCCGCCCGTCGACGCGCGGCTCTGATCGCGCAAGGCGTCGGTCGGCTGCGTGCGGGACGCACGCAGTGCCGGCGCCAAGCCGAATCCCACCGCGCTGATCGTCGCGACGAGGAAGGAAAAGGCGAGCAGTCGCGGATGCAGCGTCAGCGACGTCAGTCGCGGAATCGTATCGGCGCCGAGCGCGACGATGGCCGACATCGCGAGTCGCGCGACGAGCAGTCCGCCGGCCGCGCCGGCGATCGCCAGCGTCAGACTCTCGAGGAGCATCTGCCGGACCAACCGCCAACGCTCCGCACCCAGTGCCGTGCGAATCGCCAGCTCGTGCGCGCGATCCGAGCCGCGGACGAGCATCAGGTTCGCGACGTTCACGCAGACGAGCACGAGCACGAGAAACACCGCGCCGAACATGATGGTGAGGGCGCGGCTCGACGTGCCCACGATGTCGTCCTTGAGGGAGTAGATGCGAGCGCGCTGGCGCTTCGCGTCAGGATATTTGTCGGCGATGGCGACGCCGACTGCATTGAGCTCCGCCTGGGCGCGTTCGATGCTCATTCCCGGCCGCAATCGCGCGAGCACGGTCAGGTAGTGGTTGCCTGCATTACTCGGATCGCGTGCCGGCCGGAGATCGAGCGGAACGAGCGCATCGACCTTGCCGACGAGCGGATCGCGAAACCCGGAGGGCATGACGCCGACGATCGTGACTGGACGGCCGTTCATCGTCAGCGTCCGGCCGATCGCGTTTCGATCGCCGCCGAGTCGCTCGAGCCACAGCTCGTGGCTGATGACTGCGACATCGGCGCCGATCTCCTCGTCCGGCGTGAACCCTCGGCCGATCTCCGGGCGCACCCGCACGACGTCGAAGTAGTCGACGGTCGTCGCGATCGTTCGGATGCGTTGCACACGGTCTCCCGAACCGATGTCGGCGCCGCTCTCGGAATAGAGATTGAGCGCGGCCATCGATGCAAACGCGGCGGTGCGCTGCCGAATCTCGACGAAGTGCACCGGTGTGACGACGCCGCGATCATTTGGCTGATCGTCTTGATGCTGATAGAGTCGAACGAGTTGTCCGGGCTCGGAGTAGGGCAGCGGCTCGAGCAGCACGGCGTCGACCGCACTGAACACCGCCGTGGTTCCACCGATTCCGATGGCGAGCGTCGCTAGCGTGACGAGCGTAAAGCCGGGATTGTTCGCCAGCATTCGCGCGGCGAAGCCGATGTCGCGCCACACGTCGTGGAGCAGTCGCGTGCCGCGTGCGTCGCGGACGTCGTCTTTGACGCGCTCGACGCCGCCGAGCGCGATGGCGCTGCCGCGCAACGCGCTCTCGTCGGATGCACCGGTACGCCGGCGATACTCGGCTTCCATCGCCATGTGCGTGCGGAGCTCTTCGTCGAGCTCGCGTTCGTCGCGGGAATGAAACAGGAGCGCGCGAACGCGCTCGACGATGTCGGAGAAAAGGCTCATATCCCGGCGCTCCCGACCGACCAGCGGAGGCTCATGACGTTCTCGACCGCTGCCGCCGCGCGCACCCATGCCGCGCGCTCGGTGTCGAGCTGTCGATGCCCCGCGGCCGTCAGCTCATAGTACCGCGCACGCCGATTGTTCTCGGTGACGCGCCAGCTCGTCTTCACCCACCCGCGTCGCTTCATGCGAACGAGCGCCGGATACAGCGATCCCTGCGTGACGAGAAACACGTCTTGCGACATCCGCGAAATGCGGTGCGCGACACCCCAGCCGTGCATCGGCTCGAGCGCGAGGGTGCGGAGCACGAGCATCTCCAGCGTGCCCTGGAGCAGCTCGGAACGATCGGCCACGGATGCCACGGTGTCTCCTTCAGATGATCTGAAGGTGAGACACCGGCCTCGGGGAAACGGTTTGAATCCGGCTGGGTGACCGAATCCGGCTCCCGTGGGCGGTCAGGCGCCGCCGCGCCGAGACGCTGGCGGGCCTCCGGCGGCTACTGCTTGACGACGTTCACGAAGTACAAGTCCGTCGCCACCTCGAACGAGTCCTTGGTCAAACGCGTCGGCATCGTCTTCCATTCGGTCGTCGGCTGGACGATCTGCCACGCGCCCTTGCTCCCGACGCGTATCGGCATGGCGAAGCCTGGCTCATCCGCCTGCCACCTATACGCGACCGTGCTGGCCGCCTCGTTGAATCTCAGCTCGAGCGTCGGAAGCGCGGTGTGCCGCAGGTATTGATTGAATACCGGCGTCAGATTCTGTCCGGTCTGCCGGTTGAAGAACGCGATGATGTCGTCGGTGGTGATGTTGTGATACTTGAACCGCTGATACAGATCGTGGAGCAGCGTGAACCAGCGCGCGTCGTCGTTCACGACGTTGCGGAGCGTATTGAGCATCAACGCGCCCTTGAAGTACATGTCCTGCGGCGGCGTTCGCATCAGGCCGCCCGGCGGGATGATCGGCTGCCGGTTCTGCACCTTGCTCTTGTACCCGTTCACGTACTTGAGCGCGTCGTCATACCCATACGTGTATTCGACGTAGAGGACCTCGAGATACGTCGTCCAGCCCTCGTGAATCCACATGTCCGAGCGGTCCGCCGCCGATACGGCGTTGCCGAACCACTCATGGCCGCTCTCGTGGATGATGATGAAGTCGAATCGCGGGCTGACGCCGACGCCCGTCCAATCCCGGCCGCCGTATCCGTTCTTGAAGCCGTTGCCGTAGGTCACGGCGCTTTGGTGCTCCATCCCGGCGTTCGTCGCTTCGACGAGCTTGTAGCCGTCCTTCTTGAACGGGTACTCGCCGAAGTAATGCTCGTACGCGGCCAGCATGCCCTTCGCCTGGCTGAATTGCGCTTTCGCCTTATCCAGGCTGTCGCGCAGCACATAGAAGTTCAGCGTCATGTCCTTGTACGTGTCGGTGAAGTGCACGTAGTCGCCGATGTTCATGGACACGTCGTACGAGTTGATCGGGTAGTGCACCGTCCAATCCCAGCGCGTGTAGCCGTCGCCCAAGTCGGTCTTGCCGGCGAACGCGCCATTGGACACGTCGATCAGCCCATTCGGGATCGAGACGCTGATCTCCATGTTCTCCACTTCGTCGTGCCACTGATCCTTGCTCGGCCACCATGTGCTCGAGCCGACGCCTTCACAGACCGTGTTGATGAACGGCTTCCCGTTCGCGTCGCTCTTGAAGCCGATGCCGCCTCGGGCACCGACCTCGAGCGGCGTGCCAGAATAGTCGAACTCTATCGTATAGACGCGGCCCTTCCTCAGCATCTGGGGAAAGTCGACGAAGACGGCGCTCTCCTCGCGCGTGTACTCGAGCGGCGCGCCGTCGAACAGGATCCGGTCGGCCGCGAGGCTCGGATGCAAGTCGATCTGGATCCGATTGTCGTCGGACAGCATGCGAAACCGGATCGTGTTCTTGCCGCTGATGAACTTCTTGTCCGGGTCGACGCGAACGTCGAGGTGGTAGTAGAGCAGATCGTTGTTGGCGCGGTACCGACCGTATTCGCCGCGCAGCAGCTCGGAGCGCGTGGGCGTCGGGCCTTGCTGAACCACCGTCGGGGATAGAGGCGGGCTCTGCTGCACTGCCTGCGAGCACGCCGAGGCGAGCGCAAAGGCGCCAGCCACTGTGCCGGTCACGCGTCGACGAATCATCCGAATCGCTCCGAGAGAGTGTGGTCGCACGTCCGTTCGGAGCTCAGTCGCCGGGCGGCCGCGTCCAGTGGCGTACACGGCACCAGAATCCCTGGCACGGCACGCCGATGAGCTGAATCGTTTCGGGCGACTCGACGGTGGCGCCGCGCGCCAAGGCCTCGACCACCGGATAGACCAGCTCCGTGTTGCCGCCGTGCGACGTGAGCTCCATGACGTTGTGCAGCAGCTTGGCCGACGCGTTGAAGCGATACGCCGATACGGTCGCGCCGCGATCCATCCACCGCTGCGCGAGGTCCAAGCTCACGTCCTCGTTGACGGTGCGGTCAGCCTCATTCAACAGGAAGACGATGTCGCGCACGGCGGGAGGCGCGAGCTCGGCGTCGTCGTACACCTGGCGACCGAATCGCAGCAGCTCGGCCAACCCTCGCGTCGAGATGCCCGGAATATTCTCGGGGCGATTGGTGTCGAGTGGCGCGGTCATGCGGACGACGTCGGGCAACTTCGACGCGAGAACGACGACCGCCTCGGCCTCGCCGTCCGGGAGCCGCCCCGGCGCGATCGCCGGTGCGATGAGCACCGCGCGGTGCACTTCCGGATGACGTTCGGCGATTCTCCCGGCGAGAACGCCCCCCGCGCTCAAGCCGATGACGACGATCGTGTCGCCCAACCCGCGCGCGATCTCCGTCGTCGAATCGGCGAACCTCGCGAGCTCGTCGGCGCGCACGCGGCCGATCGCACGCAGCGACGACGCTCTCTCGGCGTGGTGGGGCAGGCGAGGGATGTACACGTTCGCGCCGTCGGCGAAGAGATGCGCGCCGACGGTCGCGAACTGCGTGGGCGCGTCGGTGAACCCGTGCAGCAGGAGATACACGCGAGCGGCGCGGTCGCCATGCGACATGAGAATCGAGCGACCGCCGGCCACGGCGACGCTGTCGTCCTGTCGCTGCTGAACACCGATCCGGAGGAGGGCGTCGGCGTACGACGGAGCGGCGGGATGCGCTTCAGGTTCGGGCGCGACTTGCGGCGGCCCGGTGCAGGCGCCGACCACGAGCGTGCACGATAGGGCGGCGAGGACGGAGAGATCTTTCATGCGTGCGACTAATCAGCGGCACGCGCGTCCTTCCGTCCAGAGGGAGTCGCCCCGCGCGGGCTATTGACGCACGATTCGCATGCCCCAACCGCGCGCCTTCGACGAGAATTCCTGCTGGAGCACCGACCGCGAGTCGCGGTCGATCCACACCGTCATCCACGACGCCGGGCCGCGCGAGATGCGGACGACCCATGTGTCGTGCGGCGCGCCGCTCACCGTCAGCGACTCGCGGCCGACGACGCTGAGCGTGTCCACGCGCAGCCCGTGGCTCTCGTATTCGTACGTCGCGAGCAGCACGCGGTAGTCCGATGCCAGTGGGAGCGAGCTCGCGGCGAGAAAGACGTCCGACGAATTGAACGGCGCCACCGCCATCGTCTGATCGATCTGCTCTGGCGACTTGCCCGCCGGCGTGACGTCGCCGGTGACGCGCCGCCCGTCGAACTCGAGGTGCATCACCTTCGTGGTCTGGTGCGACGTCTCCCAGATTGGAACGAGTCCGGCGGCCGACGTCATGATGCTGTCGGTGACGTCGTTGCCCGGAGCGCTGAAGTGATTGACGCGAAAGAGCGACGGCTTGGGACCGCCGATCACGCGCCGCAGCTCGGTGAGCCGGCCGACGACGCGGTGGCCCTGCGGCGAGGTAGAATCGGGTGCGACGACGAGCGATGCGCTCGAGTCGTTGTGCATGTACGCGGCCGATAGCTTTGCGGCGCCGGCGTAGACGGTGTCGAGCGTGCGACCATGATCGTGCTGCGCGGATGCTCGCGTGGCGAGGGTGATGGCCAACGCGGCGAATGCCGAGAGAGGTCTCATGCCGCCAGTCTGCTACGCGGCGTGGAGAGATACCAATGCGATGTCGTGTGCGGTGGAATCGGCGTCGTGAGCGGTGTGCAAACCGGCGCTGGGCCGTGCCGCCTCTTGCACAATCCAAACGTGCATGGATGCCCAGCTATGCGTTGCTTTGCTGGCCGCGATCCTGTCTCAGCCGGGTGCCGGGTCGGGTTTGTCTAATCGACATCATAGAGGGATGGACGAACCAATCGCACCACGTCAGTCTATAAGATCCAGCGCGGGGCGGCCCGTCACGATTGTCACGCGCAATGATCGTCTGGCCTGTTCACCGTGGCAACGCGAGGGAGGCTGTTCGATGCCCCGCACCCCGCCCACCCTGTCGACGGGTCAGGAGACCGCGCAGTTGACCGCCCCGGGCCGACAGCGAGCTCGCCTGCGTGACGATGCGCGTGCGTGACCGTACGTCTCCTACCGTTCTTGTTTGCACTGTACGTCTGCGAAGTGCCGAGCAGTCTGATCCTCGCGCGCATCGGCGCTCGGCGATGGATCGCACGCATCATGATCACCTGGGGGCTCATCGCGTCGGGCCTGATGTTCGTCCGCATGCCGCTCCAGTTCTACGCGCTGCGACTGTTGCTCGGCATGGCAGAGGCGGGATTCTTCCCCGGAATCATCTACTACATGGGTCAGTGGTGGCCCGCCGAGCATCGCGCGCGGGCCACCTCCCGATTCATGATCGCGGCGCCGTTGGCCGGCGCGATTGGCAATCCGCTGGGAGCTGTCCTCCTGCGTCTCGATGGGCGCGGCGGGATGCACGGGTGGCAATGGTTGTTTCTCGTCGAAGGAATTCCGGCCGTCGTGCTTGGCGTCGCGGTTTTGTGGCTGCTCACGGAGCGCATCGAGGATGCGCGTTGGTTGAGCGCCGACCAGCGGGGATGGCTCGCCGAGCGTATGCGCCGTGATCAAGATGGTTCACCGGCGCTGGACGGTGTCGCGCCACTGCGAGCGTTGTTGCATCCGATGGTCTGGCTGCTCACGCTGCCATATTTCCTCATCAGCCTTGCGTCGTACGGCTACTACTTCTGGGGACCGACCATCATCCGCGACACACTGCACGCCACGACGCTCGTGACCGGATTGATCGCCGGCGGGATCGCGCCGACCATGATCGGCGTCTTCAAGGACATGACGGGTAGCATGGCCGGCACCTTCGTCGTGCTCGCCGCCACATCATTCGTGGCCGCGGCGTGCCTCGTTGACCTTCCACGGCGGCCACCCCTTCGCCGAATCGGGCGGTGCCCTACGAGATCTCTCGACAACGTCGCGCTCTGGTGGAGCCGCCGCGGAGATCGGTGCATGATGTCGTATGCCCGTCACGACACGACCGTCACAAGGGCATTCGAGTGCGTTCATGCGAAGAAGAGCGCAACCGCTCAGCGCCGAGATCACGACTGCCACCAACGGGATGGGCTGCCGGCCCCGGTCTGATTCCCGCTTTAGAATGTCGCAATGACCGGACTGAGTCCGCCAACGGTCACCGGTACCGCGCGAACCGGCGGCAGCGTCGGGATCGCGGATTGCACCGGCGGCGCTGCCGGCAAGAACTCGGCGAGTTGCGTGGTACCGCTGGGACTGGACCATTCTCCCCGGCGAGGCGCGGACCTGGACGCGGTGTGAGCGTCCGCTCCTCCAGGCGGTAAATTGCGAGGACATGGAACCGTTTGATGATCCCCATCCCGAATTGACGAGCTAGCATGTCCGACGACATGGGGACGTTCCGCATCGACATCGAGATCGAGAACCCGGCGCGACCCGGCGAGCGTCGGATCGTGCAGTCCGCCCTCGTTGATACCGGAGCCGAGTTGACGTGGGTTCCAGCGATCATTCTCGAGACGCTCGGCATTGAGCGATTGAAGGTGTGGCGGTTTCGCCAGGCCGACGGCACGATCCTGGAGCGCTGGGTTGGTTCGGCGCGCGTGTACGCGGGCGGCACGGTCGCGACCGACGACGTCGTGTTCGGCGCGCCGGGTGACATGGTGCTGCTCGGCGCGCGTACACTGGAGGGGCTCAACCTCAAAGTCGAGCCACGCGCGAAGCGATTGGTCGACGCCGGCCCGGCGCCCGCCGCGTACGCCGCCTGACGATCCCTCGGCCGAGAGCCGTTGAACGCGCCGCGCCGCTCGGAGGTCATGCGAGAGCACGCGCCAGGACCCAACGCCGAACGAGGCAACGGACCGTGAGCTGACACGCGCCGCCCGGCAAAATTTCGTTTCTCAATGAGCCTGGATTGGCGGCTGCTTGCGTGCGACGCATCGATCGCCGCAGAATCGTAGCGGGGCCGTCGCCGGTTTGATCAGATGTTCCTTCCATGCTTTGCAGCATGGGGGGGCCGGGGGTCTCTTGCTCTCCGCGACCTTTGTCCTGGCCGTCTCCCTTGCAGGGGACCCCGCGTTCCTATGGAACCTAGTGGTAGTGGGTCCCGTTTTCGCGGTTGCCGGCGCGGCTCTGCTGCTGGTTCGTTGGCCCTGGCCAGAAGGGCGCAGGACCGAGAGTTGCTCGAGACGACTGAGGACGTGACCGCGGTGGGGCTTCCGAAGGAGATGCGCGGAAGGTGCTGCGAAACGGCCACTGACCTCGCCATTTGGATCCGGTGCGCATGCTTGAAGAACGTGCCAGTGGGGTGCCCGAACGATGCCTAACGCTGAGCTCAGCTGCGAGCGAGTCAAGCAAGAGCGCCGGCGCCGCCGGCCAAATTCCGAAGATCGCTTGTCAATTGCAATGTTCGTTAGCCAGTCGGCGACGAAACGTTTGATGAGATTCCCGGCTGATGGACCCTGGCGATGCCGGCTGCCAGAGCAGAGGCACGGTCATCCCCGTCAGACCGGCGCCGTGCCGTCGCGGCAGGCAACGAATACTAGGGCAAGACTCATAATGAGCGTTCTTCTCATGGCTCCCTCGGTCGGTTGACTGGTGGTGGGCGAGATAATGTCACCGAGGAGGCGAGCGACACATGGGACAATTATCCCATGCGGTGCGCAGACGCGTCTCCGAGATTGGCCTCGCGCCGGCGATGAAGCCCGAGCTCGGGCCACCCGCAATTGGAGATCACGATTGCCGCGTAACACGCCGCAACGTCGAAATCACCTTAGCGTCGCCGACGCGGACCACTTCCGATCGCCCCTGGCGCGCCGCCACCTGGCCGAGGCGCCCAAGCATGAAAAAAGGGCGGCGGGCGTGAAACGCCCGCCGCCCCGCTGATCTTCCTGACCGAGAGAACTACGGCTGCGGCTGTAGCGACGTCGTTGTCACGGCGCCAGAAGGCTTCGTGCCGTATTTGTCGAACCACGCTCTCAGATAGAGCTGCGTCCTGAGCCAGTTCGACGGCGTCGACGACGTCCCGTGATACTCGTTGTTCACCCGAATCATCGCCGTCGGCACCCCCTTCATCTTGAGCGCCCTGTAATACTCCTCGATCTGCGGAATGGGCGTCCGGAGGTCCAATACCCCCGTCATCAGCAACGTCGGCGTCTTCACGTTGCCGACATACATGATCGGCGACCGCTTCAAGTACTCTGAAGGATCCTCCCAGAACGGCTTGTCGAAGTTCTGATACCACCCCGCGCCGTCCGTCTCGCCGACGAAACTGATCCAGTCGATCACCGGACAGAGCGCCGCCGCCGCCGCGAACCGCGTCGTGTGTCCCACGGTCCACGACGTCAACACGCCGCCGCCCGAGCAGCCGAACACGAACATGTTCTTCGTGTCGATGTAGCCGCGTCCCACGACTGTGTCGACACCCGCCATCAGGTCGTCGAAATCCTTGCCCGGATACGCGTTCTTGATCTCGTTCGTGAACTTCTCGCCGTAGCCCGTCGAGCCGCGCGGGTTCGTGTACAGAATCACGTAATTGTTCGCCGCGTGATCCTGCCGCGCGAAGTTGAACGCCACGTTGTACATGCTCTGCGGACCGCCGTGAATCTCGAGCATCAACGGATACTTCTTGCTCGGATCAAAGCCCGGCGGCTTCACGATCCAACCCTGGATCTTGAGATTGTCCTTCGACGTGTACCAGATCTCCTCGGTCTGCGCGAGCTGCTTGCCCGCGAGCACGTCATCGTTGACCGCGGTGACTTGATTGAACGTCGACACCGTGCCGGCCTTCGGCACCATGAACGTCACGACATCGTTCGGCTTCGTGGGCGTGCTGAGAATGCCGACGGCGAGGCCGGTCTTGCCGACACCCGCGACCGTGAGCACGTGCTTGCCGCTGGTGAGCGGATGAAACTGGCCAGCGGTCGTCGTGAAGTAGAGGTCCTTCGACCCCTCGTGCTCGACGTTGAAATACACGCCGGTGTTGTCCTCGGCCCACGTCACGCCGGAGATCGGACGATCGAGCGTGCCGGACAGAAGATGCGCGCCCGATCCGTCGGCGTTCATCACCCACAGTTTGGTCTCGGCCCACGCCGAATGGTCGACGGAGTCCGCGGACATGAAGGCGATGAAGCGGCCGTCGGGCGAGTACTCGGGATTGCCGCTCGTGCCGGCACGATGCGAGAGCTGCTTGATCTCACTCGTCGCCAGATTCACCGTGTAGATGTTCGACTGCCGGAACTTCGCCTCGGCTTCCGGCTCGCGGAGCGACGAGAACGCGATGAGCTTGCTGTCCGCGGACCACGAGGGGGCGGAGTGGTTCCACTCGCCGTTCGTGATCTGGCGCGCGGTGCCGCCATCGGCGGGAATGACGAAGATGTGGCGATAGTACTCATCGGTGTAGCCGACGCGGTCCGAGCGATAGTTGAGCCGCGTGACGACCTTCGGCGACTCGGTCCACTTCGCGCCCTTCGGCGGCGTCGGCATGTTGATCCGCAGCGAGTTGTCGCGGGCCGGCACGTTCATCGTGAACGCGATCGACTTGCCGTCGGGCGACCACTCGAGGCCACTCGGGCTTTCGGTGAGGTGCGAGATTTGTGTGACGGCGCCCTCCGCATCCATGTAACGGACGAAGATCTGCTGGCCATTCGGCTCGCCCTTCGCGACGTACGCGATGCGCTTGCCGTCCGGCGACCAGTGCACGTCGCCGCCCTGCACGAGTTGGCGCTGATGCGTGCCGTCGGCGGTCATCTGCCAGACGGACGATTCCCAGCGGTCGTTCATCTTGTCGACCCACCGTCGGCCGAAGAGGATCTGCGTGCCGTCAGGGGAGAGTTGGGGATTCGATACCTCTTCCCAGTCGAGGTACTGCTCGAGCTGCACGCGGTTCTGCGGTCGCTGCTGAGCGGTGATCGGCGCGATGGCGACGCTCGAAAGGAGCAGCGTCACGCCGGTGAGACGAAGGGCGCGCATGGGGCCTCCGGGGGGCGAAAAGAGCGCTGGGGACCTTCAATAGTGTAGAGCGCTAGGCGGCCCGGGAAGGGTGGAGTGCCCCGGGGGCGATTCGCCAGAGTTCGCCAGGGTCACCTGCCACGTTTCGCGCAGAACGCGAGACGCCCGCTATGCCCCTTCACTGAGCGCGATCTTGGGATCCATCGCCGCGGCCCGCCGAGCCGGCACGAATGCGGCGAGCGCACCTGTGATCCCGAGAATCCCGACCACCGACGCATACGTCGGCAGATCGGTCGCCGCGACACCGGCGAGCAAACTCGACAGCACGCGCGCCGCCGCCGCGGCGAGCGGAATGCCGAGGACCAACCCGAACGCGACCAGCTTGAGGCCCTGGCTGACGACGAGTGCACCCACCTGTCGCTGTTGCGCGCCCAATGCGATGCGGATGCCGATCTCGTGGCGCCGGCGTCCCACGACGTACGATAGCACCGCGTAGATCCCGCCGACCGCCAGCGTGAGCGCGACCGCGGCGAATGCCGCCAACGAGAATGCGATGAGACGTGCGTCGCTCAACGACTCGTCGAGCGCGATTTCCGCCGTCTTGAGCCCCACGATCGGCAGCTCGGGATCTCTCGCGCGAACGACGCCGCGAATCGACGGAAACAGCGACGCCGGATTGCCCGCGGTGTGCACGACGAGCGAGTACGAGTCGACGTCGGTCGCCGAGTCGACGCGCGTCATCGGCATGTAGAGGCCCGGGATCATCGGCTTCGCGAGGCCGTAGTGCTTCGCGTCGCGCACGACTCCGACGACGGTCGACCAGTTCCGCGACGTGTCGCCGCGGCTCGTGAGACGCTTCCCGACCGGATCGGCGCCGTCTGGCCACAGATGCTTCGCCAGCTCTTCGTTGATGACGATGGGACGGAACCCGGTTTTGGCGAAGCCTTCGTTCTCGCGGAACGGGCGGCCGCGGACGAACCGAATTCCCATCGTCGCGAAGTACTCGGGCGACGCGTATCGCGTGAGCGTCACGGGATCGGGCGCATCCTTCGCCAGCGGCGGCGCTCCTTCGGCCTGATAGAACCTTCCCCAATGGCAGCCCAGCGGTGGACACGTGACGAGGCCCGCATGATCGACGCCTGGGAGTCGTGAGAGATCACTCACGATTCCCTCGAAAAACGCCTTCTGCGCGAGGCCGGGCTTGTACGTCGCTCGCGGAAGCGTGACACGGAACAGCGCGACGCCGTCCGGTCGGAAGCCCGGATCCATGTGGCGAAGTGCCCCATACGCCCGGAGCAACAGTCCGCCACCCGCGAGGAGCACCGTCGCGAGCGCGATCTCGACGACCACGAGACCTCCGAGCAGTCGACGATCGCGCGCGGACGTTGAGACGCGAGTCGTGCTCGACCCCAGCGCGCCGTGCACCGATTGGCGCCGGAGCTCGAGCGCCGGCGCGAGACCGAAGAGCACGGCAGTCGCAGTGACCACGCCCAGCGAGAAAAGAATCGTATGCGGCCCGGCGGTGAACTCCGTCCATTTGGGACCGAACTGCGGATTGAGCGCGAGCACCGCGTGCAGCGCCCAGAGTCCCAGCGGAACGCCGACGACGCCGGCGATCGCCGCAAGCGCGAGCGATTCTGTCAGCAACTGCCGCGTGACGCGGCTGGCGCTGGCCCCGAGTGCGATGCGAATGCCGATCTCGCGACGGCGGAACACCGAGCGCGCGAGCATCGCGCCCGCGACGTTCGCGCAGGCGATGAGCAGCACGAGCGCGACGCCGGCGCCGAGCGCGGAGCCCATGGTGCGATAGGAGCCGACGAGTCGGTCGCGCAATGCCATGACGCGCGGCGACACCGTACGCAGCGTGTCGGTGGTCGCCCAGATCGGCGCATGCGCTTCGTCCAAGTCTTTCTCAGCGCCCGCGACGGTCACGCCCGGCTTGAGCCGAGCGACCCCGTCGAGATAGTAGTTTCCATATGGCGACTTCGGATCTTCACCGAGGGGCATCCACAGCTTGGCGCGATTGGGAAACTCGCCCGCGGGCGGCAGCACGCCGACGATCGTGTACACGTCGCTGTTCACGCGGAGCGTCTTTCCGAGCACGTCGCGTGAGCCGGCGAACCGCTGCTGCCAGAGGTCGTATCCGATCGCGACGACCTTCGGGCCCTTGGCCACATCCTCCTCTTTGGTGAAGAAACGGCCGATCACCGGACGCAGGCCGAGCACCGTCGGGAAGTCGTAGCTCACCGTCGCGGCGTCGATTCGCTCTGGCGCGCCGCCTTCGGTGGCGAGATTGACGCTCTGATCTCCCCAGACGGCCATCGCCTCGAACGCATGGGCGCGATCACGCCACTTCACGAAGTCGGGGTAGTTGATCCCGGTGAACTCGAGGTTCCACCGCGGCGCCTTCTCGTTCAGGTACACGAGGCGCTCGGCGTTCTGGAAGGGAAGCGCGCGCAGGAAGAGACCGTCGAGCAGCGTGAAGACCGCCGTGTTCGCGGCGACCGCGAGCGCGAGCGTCGTGAGCAGCATCGCGGTGGGGCCGGGCTGTCGGGCGAGCGTCCGAACGGCGTAACGAAGATCGGCGAGAACGAACCACATGCGATGGCTCCGATGGTTTGGGCGGCCACGCCGCCGCCAATGTTCGTACGGCGCGCGGCAAACGACGTCGCCGGCCGCGGAGATCCACGCCAACAGCGGAGACGCACCGCGCGAGCGCGCTTCGCGCAGCTCGTGCTCGAGCGCCTCGACGAGCGCGTCGCCATACTCCTCGCGCATCGACCGCGGCAGGAGCCGCAAGACGGCGTGGAAGCTTCGCAGCGCCAGCGTCACGGCGCTCTCGCGAGCCGGCGCGTAGCGATGCGGGCCGTGGCCTGCATCTCATCGACCTCGGTGGACAGCACGCGGCGTCCGGCGGCGGTGATGCGGAACCACCGTTGGCGCGCCGTGCCGTCGGAGCCCGGCGGCGGCTCATCGAGCGAGCGAATCCAGCCGCGGTCGCACAATTCGTCGAGCGATCCGTACAGCGTGACTGGCCAGAGCTTGAGCCCGCCGTCGGTGAGCTCGAGGATGTCGCGCATGATCGCGAGCCCGTGTCGGTCGCGATCGGCGAGCGACAGGAGAATGAAGAACCAGTGTCGCTTCATGGCGGCTATTATACTGTACGATATAATGACGCGCCAGTGTGTCTTTCCGGGAGGCGTTGGAAGTCGATCTTGCGGTACAGACGACTCGGCGGTAGCTTCTGTACCAGCGGAGGTACTGCCATGCCCAAGAAAGTGAGCCGTGTGTCGGAGCCGGCCGTCGCCAGAAAGAACATGGACATGGACGTCCACAAGCTCGCCGAGGCGCGCCGCATTCTTGGCGCGCGCAACGACACGGAGGCGGTGGATCGTGCCCTCGACGCGGTCGTGTATCAGGACGAAGTGTTTGCCGCGCTCGATCGATTGGCGGACGCGGGCGGCGTGACCGACGTCTACGCGCGCCGCGCGAAGTCACGGTCGTAGCGGAACGCCATGGGCTCGGGGTTGGCGCTCGACACCAATGTCTACATCGATGCCCTTCGCGACCGGAGCGAGCTCGCGGCGTTGAAGCAATTCGTCGCGCGGTTCGGCTTCCGCGTGCAGCTCGCCGGCGTCGTGGCCACGGAACTGGGCGCCGGCGCGTTGACCGACGCTCAGCGTGAGGCGGTGGACGATCTCGTACGGCCATACGCGACCCGCGATCGCGTGTTCGGCGTTTCATTCGCCGCGTGCCGCGAGGCTGGTCGGGCCCTGGCCGCGCTGGCGACGCGCGAGCGGGTGCGCCTGGCGACCGCGCCGCCGTCGCTCACCAACGACGCGCTCCTCGCGGCGTCGTGTCGCGAGGCCGACGTCGTGCTGGTGACACGCAACTTCAAAGACTTCTCACGACTGCAGCGGCAGTTGCGCGGGTTTCGATTTGTCGCTCCCTGGGGGTAGACGCGAGCGGCGGCCGCTCGGCTGCCGAGGCTCGACTCGCTTTTTTCACCCAATCGTAATCCGCCGCGTGTTCCCGTCGCGGCGTTGCCAGCCTAACGTCAACCCATCGACGACACGGGTAGCGCGATGTACGGTCGCATTTGGCGTTTGGGCCTTTGCCTCCTCGGGTTCCTGAGTCCCGCCGTGGTCCGCGCACAGCTCCGCGGCGTGGTGCGCGACGGGCCGACGCGCGCTCCCCTGAGCGGCGCCGTCGTCACCGTGCTCGATCGTGCAGGCGCCACCACCGCCCGCACCATCACCGATGTCGAAGGTCGCTTCACGGTCGGCATCGCTCCCGCGGCGGCGTCGCTCCGCGTCGTGCGGATCGGCTTCCGGCCGCGCGACGTTCCGGTGCCGTCGACCACGAGCGCAGCGCTCGAGATCGTCATGGAGCGAATCCCGCCGATGCTCAACGCCGTCCACGTCACCGACAACGAGCTCTGTCCCGGCTCGACGGATCGCGGCGCCGCCTTCCAGGTCTGGGAGCAGGCTCGGGCGGGACTTTTGGCGACCGTCGTCGCTCGCGAGCTCAAGCCGGCAAACGCACGGACCCTTGCATATGAAAGCCGGTTGGCGCCGAACGACGAGCGCGTGCGCAAGCAGACGACGCGCATCGGATCCGGGCGTACGACGCGGCCGTTCGTGTCATCCCAGACGCCCGTCTACTTCGCTCGGCACGGATACATCCTCGAGGACGGATCGACGCGGATCTACAACGCGCCCGATGCCGATGTACTGCTCGACGAATCGTTCGCGACCACGCATTGCTTCCGCGTCCAGGCCGCCGACGCCGACCACCGTGGTCAGATCGGTCTCGCATTCACGCCCGCGCCCGGCCGCGACACGCTCCCGGACGTCACGGGCGTGATCTGGATCGACGGTACGGTGCCGCAGCTTCGCTCGCTCGACTTCCTGTACACGGCGCTCGAGCGCGCGGCGATGTCGATGAAGACCGGTGGGCACATCGAATTTCGGACGATGCCGAACGGCGTCGCCTTCATCGAGCGGTGGCACCTGCGTCTGCCCGCGCTCGAGCTGCTGTCGTCGCCGCGCAAGACGGGGAATCCGTCACAAGACTTGATGCCTTCGACGATGCGTCAGGACCGAACCGATTTTCGTGTGTACGAGATCATCGAAGCCGGTGGCGTAGTGCTCAGCGCCACGTGGGACGACGGCGCCGAGTACCGCGACACGGCCGCGGTCATCCGGGGCACGGTGACGCAACGGAAAACGAATGCACCGGTTGCGCATGCGATCGTGACGCTCGTCGGCACCGCCGACACCGCGCTGACCGACGCCGCCGGTCAGTTCGTGCTCGAGGTCATCCCGGGAAAGTACGGGCTGTCGGTCGCCGACACGGCGCTTCACGCGTTCGTGCAGTCGCGCATGGTGAGCCAGACGGTGAGTGTCGGGCGCGCGCAAACGACGTCCACACACCTCGAGCTCGCGCCGATCGGCGAGGTCGTCGAGCAGCTCTGCCGCGGCATCCAGGTATTCGACCGCGAGGTCATTTTGATCGGCCACGTGTTCGCGGCCGATCGGCCACGGATTCCGAACGCGGTGGTGACCACGACCTGGGAGAGCGCCAGCATGGTCGGCGGCCAGATCGCCGAGCGAAAGGTGCGCCGCGACTCGGACGTCGACGACGAAGGCAGGTTCGTCGTGTGCGGCGTGCAGCTGGAGCGCCCGGTTCGCCTGCGGTTGAACGTGGGGAACGATGTTTTCGCCGACACGACCATCCGTCTCGACAAGCCCGACCTCACTCAACCGATCGAGTGGCGGATTGTGCCGCCTGCACGGAAGCCATAGCCTGTCACCGCGACCAGACAAATACACCCTGTCATCCCGAGCGCAGCGAGGGATCTGCAGTTCCACGCTTCTGCGCGCAATCATCTGATCCGGGGCTTTCTCGGATTCGACGTAGTCTCCCGTTATGCGGCAGTACTACGTCTATATCCTGTCGAGCCGGTCTCGAACGCTCTATACCGGGGTGACCAATAACGTCCTGGTCCGCCTCGAGCAGCATAAACAAGGGTGGAGCATCTTCACGTCCAAGTATCGCATCGAACGGCTGGTCTACTACGCGATCTTCAACAATCCGCTCGACGCGATCCGCGCCGAGAAACGGATCAAGGCCTGGACACGCGCCAAGCGGGTTGCGTTGATCACGTCGCTCAATCCATCCTGGAGAGATCTGTCGGAGGATTGGCGGTAACCAATTGTGTCATCCCGAGCGCAGCGAGGGATCTGCAGTTTGCCTGAGCAGCGAGGGCGCTGTAGATCCCTCGCTGCGCTCGGGATGACGGTGGAACTGTAGATCCCTCGCTGCGCTCGGGATGACGGTGGAACTGTAGATCCCTCGCTGCGCTCGGGATGACGGTGGAACTGTAGATCCCTCGCTGCGCTCGGGATGACGGTGGAACTGCAGATCCCTCGCTGCGCTCGGGATGACGGTGGAACTGCAGATCCCTCGCTACGGCTCGGGATGACAGACAATTAGGTACGCCGCAAGGCCTGCACCGGATCAACTGTCAATGCGCGACGAGCCGGCAAGAGACACGCCCCCGCGGCGATCACGACGAGCAGCGTGGCAACGCCGGCGAACGTCACGCCGTCGGTCGGTGGCGTGTCGTAGAGCAAGCCGCTCATCAGCTTCGTGACCGCGAGCGACGTCGCGACGCCGGCCGCGAGCCCCGCGAAGACGAGCCCCAGCCCTTGCCGCATCACGAGCCACACCACCGACCCGCCGTCGGCGCCGAGCGCGACGCGAATGCCGATCTCCGTGAGGCGCTGGTTGACCGAGTAGGCGATCACGCCCGCGAGACCCGCGGCCGTGATCACGAGCGCGAGGATCGCGAAGGACGTGAGCAGCGCCGTGGTCACGCGCGGCTCCGACAGCCGCGTGCCGCGCACCTGCTCGAGCGTTTGAATCGACACAACGGGCTGCCGCGGATCGATCTCGCGAACCGCGGTTCGGATCGCGGCGCCCATCGGCGACGGATCGCTCGTCGTGCGTACGAGAACTCGAAAGTCGTTCGACGGCTGCGTGAAGTACGGCAGGTAGATCTCGTCGGTAATGTCCTTCGACAAGCTGTTCTGGTGCACGTCGCCCACGATGGCGGCGATCGTCAGCCAATGACGCCCGCCGTCGATCGAGAGTTGCTGGCCCACGGCGTCGCCCTTCGGCCAGTGCGTGGCCGCGAGCCGTTGGCTGATCACCGTCGGCACCTGTGAGGTGTCGCGGTCGGTGTCGGAGAACGAATGACCGAGGAGCAGCGGGATGCCGACGGTCTTGAAGTAGCCGGCGCTGACGAGTGTGACATCGGACTTCGGCAGCCGGTCGGCCGCGACGTCCTGCCCGCGAATCTGGAAGGGTTGCGTGCCGGGTTGTCCGGCGTTGAGTGGAAAATCGGTCGCGAGCGCGACGGACGTCACGCCCGGCTGGTTCGAGAGCCGTTCGTACAACCGCTCGGCGAACGCGCGGATGAGAGGACGTTGATCGATCGTCACCGCCGGGTTCGCGTAGCGCGTCCAGTCGAGGTCGACACGCGCAGTCAGGACGTTCGACACGACGTAGCCGCCGTCGACGCGCTGCAGCTTCACGAGGCTCCGGACCATGAGCCCCGCACCCACGAGGAGCACGAACGCGATGCCGACTTGCGCGCCGACGAGGAAGCCACGGGCGCGTCCGTCGCCGCGCGTCGCGGTCGCGGTGGTGCTGCCCGCGCGGAGCGCGTCGGCGAGCGATACGTCACGCCGTCGCAGTGGCACGACCGCGGCGATGAGGCCGACGACGACACTCACCGCGAAAGCGAACGCGAGCACCGTCGGATCGAGCGTGATCTCGTTCGCGCGCGGCGTCACGCGTGTCGCGAGACTTCTGAGCAGGCCAAGCCCACTATACGCGATGCCGACGCCGAGCAGGCCGCCGGTGAGGCTCACGCACAGACTCTCGGCGGCCAGCTGTCGAAAGAGACGTCCACGGCCGGCGCCGAGCGCGGCGCGGAGCGCCATCTCGCGTTGCCGGCGCAGCTGCCGGGCGAGCGTGATGTTCGCGAAATTGGTGATGGCGATGAGGAGCACGAAGCCCGCGGCGGCAAGAAGTGTCAGAAAGAGCGTCCGCGACTGCTGCTGGAGCTCGAGGCTGAGCGGCGTGAGCGCGACGTCGAGCTTGCGCGCCGCCGGGTAGTTGGCCGGATACTCGGCGTGCAGCCGCGCCGAGACGGTCGCCAGCTCGGTGCGCGCCTGTTCGATCGTCGTGCCTGGCGTGAGCAGCGCGAACTGCTGCAGCATACGGCCGTTTCGATTGTCCATGATGCCGTCTCGGAACGGGCACGCGCCGGCCGGCATCCAGATGTCGTTGTCGTCGGGGTAGCTGGGCAACGGCGGCAGCACGCCGATGACGGTGTGGATCTTGTCGTTCATCGTGAACGTCATGCCGACGACGTTCGGATCGCCGCCGAAATGCTCCATCCAGTACCGATAGCTGAGCATGACGACGGGCGCGGCGCCGACGACTTCTTCACCAGGCGCAAACACACGGCCATAGAGTGGCCGCACTCCGAGAAGGTTGAAGAAGTTGTCGGAGGCGACGCCGGTCTGAACGCGCTGCGGCTCGCCGCGCCCGTACAGCTGAAAGGGCATCGAGTGATACTCGGCGTCGGCCGCGAAGCTCTTCATCTGCGCACGGTAGTCCTTGATCTCGGGCACGGAGAAGCGCGAGTCGGGTCGCGTCGCCGAGGGTTGCGTGATGTGAACGAGGCGCGCGTCGCCGGCGTAAGGAAGGCGGCGCAGCAAGACGCCGTGCACCATGCTGAACGCGGCCGTGTTCGCACCGACACCCAAGGCGATCGTGATGATCGCGAGGAGGGAGAAGGCGGGCGTGTTGCGCAGCGTTCGCGTCGCGAAGCGGATGTCTTGCCAGAGATCGAGCATCGAATCGTCCGAAAGGGGGAACGGCGAACGGCGAAACGGCGGTCGGTGGATGTCGGACAGTACGGAACCAGCGGGGCGGCGAGGTGGTCGAATCGTGCCGAAGCTGTAAGAGAAGTGTGCAAGAGGTCTCCCGGGCTGCGCTCGGGGTGACAAGTGGCTCGGACTGGTTCCTGTCGCGCCCCTCCTCCGTACCCAGTCCCGTCTCGCGCTCCCTCCTCCGCACCCCGTGCCCTTCTCCCGCCCCGATCACCGAACCTTTATCTTCTTTCGACTGTCTAAAGGAGTGATATGGCTTCGTGGCCGACGACCGATGTCCTGCAGGGCACCCTCGACATGCTCGTCCTCAAGGCATTGGAGCTGGGCGCGATGCACGGCTGGGGCATCACCGAGCGACTCGAGTCGGGTTCGCGCGGCGTGTTCCAGCTGAATCAAGGCTCGCTCTATCCGGCGCTCTACCGGTTGGAGCGGCAGGGGCTCGTGTCCTCTGGCTGGAAGACCACCGAGCACAAGCGTCGCGCGCGATACTACGCGCTCACCGTCGCCGGCCGCAAAGCGTTGACGGCGGAGCGAGAGAAATGGGAACGGCAGTCCGACGCCGTGAACCTGGTGCTGCGGATGACCCACGCATGACGTCGTGACACGAAGGAGCCCACTATGCCGCTCTCGTTCCTCTCCCGCGTTCGCTCGGCGCTCGGCCTCGTCGCCGGATGGTTTCGGTCGTCGGACCGCGACGATCGGCTCGCCGAGGAGATCCGCTTCCACATGGATATGGCGGCCGAGCGCAACCGGCGGCGAGGGATGGCGATGGAGGACGCCGCGCGCGCGGCGGCGGTGAGCTTCGGCGGACGCGAGCGATGGCGCGAAGCGTCGCGCGACGAGTATCGCAGCCGCCCGCTCGACGATCTCGTGCAGGACCTTCGCTACGCGGTGCGCACGCTCAAATCGGCGCCGTCGTTCACGATCGCCGCGGTACTCACGCTCGCGATCGGCATCGGCGGCAACACGGCGATCTTCAGCGCCGTGGACGGCGTCATGCTCAAGCCGCTGCCGTTCTCGAACGAAGCACAGCTCGTTCGTCTGTACGAGACCGATCGCGTGAAGGGGCGCCAGCGCGACGACATCTCGCCCGGCAACTTCGCGGAGTGGCGTGCTCGATCCACGGCGTTCGCGGCCATGGCCGCCGCTGAGCCGTACGGTTTTCGTCTTTCGGGCAAAGAGGGCGCGGAAGAGATTCGCAACTGGAACGTCACGCAGGACTTCTTCACCGTTCTGGACGCCACGCCGGAGCGTGGACGACTGTTCCAGCCGTCCGATTTCGTGCCGGGCTCGCCGCAGGTGATCGTGCTCACGTACGCGTCGTGGCAGAAGCGCTTCGGTGCCGATCCGAACATCGTCGGCCAACACCTCACGATCGCGGGCGCGCAGACCACGATCGTCGGCGTGTTGCCGCGCGACTTCTCGTATCTCGAGACGCGCACGCCGCAGGAGTTCTACGCGCCGAAGGTGCTCGACTCGATCGAGCTTCGGCTGCGCGGCAACGGGTGGTACAACGCCGTTGGCCGGCTCAAGCCCGGCGTGTCGGTCGCGCAAGCGAACGCGGACTTGAATCGCGTGGCGACGCAACTCGGCCGCGAGCTCCCGAAGTCGAACGGCAACCTCGGCGCCGCGGTGATCCCGCTCGGCGACGGCATCGTGGGCGATTCGTCGCGGGCGCTGGTGCTGTCGCTCGCCGCGGTCGGACTGGTGCTGCTCATCGCGTGCAGCAACGTGGCGAACCTCATGCTCGTGCGCACCAATCGGCGCGGGCGAGAATTCGCCCTGCGCGCCGCGCTCGGCGCCGGCCGCTGGCGCATCGTTCGCCAGGTGCTCTCCGAGAGTTTCGTCATCGCGCTGCTCGGCGGTGTCGCGGGCGTCGCGTTGGCGTATTGGGGCGTCGCGATCATTCGCGCGGCGAGTCCGGAGTCGATTCCGCGCGTCGACGAAATGCGGGTCGACGGCCGCGCGTTCGTGTTCGCGCTCTCAACCGTGCTCGCGACGACGATTCTCTTCGGCCTCGTGCCCGCGTTCCGCGCCGCCGAGCCGAGTGCCGGCGACGAGCTCAAGGCCGGTGGTCGAAGCGTCGGCACGGGACGCCAACGCCGGCTTCGCAGCGCGCTCGTCGTTTCGGAGGTCGCGCTCGCGATCATGCTGCTCGTTGGCGCCGGTCTTCTCGTCCGAAGCTTCGCGTCGCTGATGAGCGTGGATCGCGGCTATCGCACCGATCACGTGCTTGGCGCGCTCATGTTCACGTGGGAGCGCGCGCAGACGCCGGCGGCACGACGCATCGTCGCTGAGCGGCTGGTCGAGCGCGCGCGAACGCTACCGGGTGTTCGCTCGGCGGGCATCACGTCGTCGCCTCCGCTCGCGGGCTCGGTCGGTGTAGAGCGCAGTCCCTTCGCGATCGTTGGCCAACCGGTGCCGCAAGGGCAGCAGCCGCAAGCGCACGTCACGTCGTTGACACCGGGCACGTTCGACGCGCTCGGCATGATACTCCTGAAAGGCCGCACGTTCACGCCGCAGGACGACTCCGGCAGCATGGTGGTGGCCGTCGTCAACGAGACGATGGCGAAGCGATATTGGCCGGGTGAGAGTCCGATCGGGCGTCACATCAAGATCGGGTTCTACAATGGACAGATCGATCGCGAGGTCGTTGGCATCGTCGCCGACACGAAGCAGACGTCGCTCGATGCCCCCGCGGAGGCGACGGTCTATCTCCCGAACGCGCAGGCGCCGACGGGGTCGATCTGGCTCGTGCTGCACACCGCGATCGAGCCGAACGCACTTGCCCACGACGTCAAGCGCATCGTGGCCGAGGTCGATCCGTCGATTCCGATCGCGGGGATTCAGGCGTTCGACGACATCTTGTCGTACTCGCTGCGGCCACGACGATTCACCCTCTTGTTGTTCGTCTCGTTCGCGGCGGCGGCGCTCCTGCTCGCCATCGTCGGCGTTTACGGCGTGCTCAGTCACGGAACGGCCGAGCGCGCGCGCGAGATCGGCGTTCGCATCGCGCTCGGCGCGCAGCCGGGGGACATCGTGCGGATGGTCATGCGCCAAGGGCTCGGCTCGGCGTGCGTCGGAATCGTGATCGGTTTGCTGGGCTCGGCCGCCGCGACCCGCGTGCTCAGCGGACTGTTGTTCTCGGTCACCCCGTTCGACGCGGTCACGTTTGGCGCGGTCAGCGCGATCATGCTCGCCACGGCCATGCTCGCGTGCTACGTCCCGGCCCGTCGAGCGACGCGCGTCGATCCGCTCGTGGCCCTTCGCCAGGGATAGCTAGCGCAACGGCTCGGTTCGTCTGAGGGCCAGGGCCCGACGCTTGCCACATTGTGTCGTCGACTTGATCGAGGGACGCACAGTGAGCGAGCGTAAGAAAACTCACAATGGACGAGACACCGACGGCAAGTTCCGAGTTCGGCAGGCGGACGTCGAGGACCTTCTGGAAGATCCGCAGGGCGTGGACTTCGTACAGGACGACGTCCGGCTGGGCGGCGCGGTGGCGGACAACGGCCCCAACGCGGCGGAACCCGCGAGGCACATCACCGAGTTGATCTCGGACAACCGGGAGGACGTCGATCGAGCGACGGGGAGGGCTGGCCGAGGCCGCGGAAGGCGCGGACGCAGCCGGTAACGAGCTTCAGGCTCCCCCGGCGGCCGGCGGCCGCTCACGCGTGACGACTGGGACGCGTATCTTGTCTGCCTAGAGATATGACAGCGCAGCTGATCGGGGGGCGCCTGCTCGAATCCACGCCGCGGCGTGCGCGGCGGGGGCGGCCGGCCATGGCCAGTACGGTCGTCCACGCCGGGCTCGTCGCGCTCGCAGTTTGGGGGACGATGCCGAAGCCACCCGGGCCGGCGCATCTGGCCGAGCACGTCTCGCTCGTTCCATTGCCGCAGTTTGCGCGAGCCAAGCCGCCGGAACGCCCGCCGCCGGCCGACAGGGTCCGCCAGCACGAGTTCAAGGTGCTCGAGGCGCCGCCGGACGTTCCCACGAGGATTCCTCCCGTGGATCTCACTCGGCCGGCGACGGTCGTGGAGGATTTCACCGGAAAGGGAGTTCCTGTCCACGTCGCCGAGGTGAGCCTCGTGCGGGCCGGGCCGCGCACCGATCCGATCGATGGGGATGCAGCGGACCAGTCCCCGTATCTGTTGCCCGGCCAAATGGGCCCTCCATACCCGGAGGAGCTTCGCGACGATCGGCCCGACGGCGTCGTCGTCGTGCGATTCGTGATCGACACGCTGGGCCGCGTCGAGGCGCCGTCGTTGAAGGTGGTCGCGGCGACGCATCCGCTCTTCGCGGCTTCCGTCCGCTCCACGCTCGGCCGGCTTCGCTACCTGCCGGCGAGCCTGTCGGGCCGTCGGGTTCGTGTTCAGATGGAACAGCGATTCGAGTTCCATCTCGCGGCTCCGTGAGGAGCGTAGTGGCTGGGGAACGGAGCGGTGTCCGTCGGGTATGGGCCTGATATGACACCAAAGCGAAGCGCGTTCATCGCTCAGAGCATGATGCTGCTCCTTCTTCCAGCTCTCGCGGTCGCGCAGCGGCCGGGGATCAGCAGCCTCGGGAAGCGCGCGCCGGGAATCAAGCGCGATCCGGGCATCGAGGCGCCGGCGCCGATCAACATCGTCAATCTGGTCGTGCAGCACCGGCAGGATCTGGTGCTCTCCGACACCCAGGTGGTGCGCATCGTCGCCATCAAGCGCGCCCTCGACGCGACGAACTCGCCGCTGTTTCGGCGGATCGACTCGGTGCAGCGCCTGTTCAAGAACGCCCCGATCTTCAGCGAACCGTCGGCGGCCCGTCGCGATTCGCTCAATGCCGGCAAGGCGCTCGTGAAGGAGATGGCGGCCGACATCGACGACAACATCGCCGACGCAAAGGACAAGCTGTTCGTGCTGCTCACGACGCCGCAAAAGGAACGGGCGGAGCAGATCGAGGAGGAGGCGCGAAAGGCTAGCGCGGCAGCGGGCCGAGGGCGATTATAGCGCGTCACCTCACCCGGGACGACAGCGCATGGGGACCAGTACGAACGGGTCATCCGCGGCGTCCGCGACAAGAGTTCTCCTCGGAGTTGGCTTCTACTACGTGCTGCTGACGGCGCTCGGCTTTTTCGCCTGGCGCTATTTGCCGCACTCACAGTTCATTCCCTCGGATTCTCTCGACTCGTTGTTCGGGTCGGGGGCGCAGTTCGTGGGGAAGGCAGGCAAGAACGCGCCGCTCGTTCCCGCGCCCAATCAAGGCACGTTCGCGACGACGGTGGCGATCGCGATGGCCGCCGCTCTCCTGTCCGCGCTGCCGGTCGCGTGGATCTACACGCTGACGCGATCCCGCCGCGGCTACCAACAGTCGGTCGTGCAGATGTTGGTGATCATGCCGGTCGCCGTGTCGGGCATCTTCGTGCTGGTGAAGTACAGCACGGCGCTGGCGTTCGGATTGGGCGGCATCGCCGCGGCGGTCCGCTTTCGCAATACGCTCGACGACAGCAAGGACGCGGTGTTCGTGATCCTCGTGATCGGGCTGGGGATCGCCGCGGGCGTCGACATTCCGGTGGCGCTCGTGATCTCGTTGGTGTTCAATGCAGTGCTCGCGAGTCTCTGGCTTGCGGACTTCGGGCGCACGCCCGTGGCGCTCGACGGCCGGATGGCGGAGCGGCGGCTGGCGCGCGCGCGGCAGCTGGCGCGCACGGGCACCTTCGTCGCGCGTATCGATGACGAAGTGCTCCAGAACATGACCGCCGAGCAGCTCGAGGGCGTCGCGATGCGCGCGTGGTCGCGGGCGCGCGAGCACGACCCGGACGGCGGCATCCGGAAGAGGAAACCGGAGAGCCGCGTCGTGGTGCGCATGCGCGACGTCGAGCGGATTCGCCCGATCGTCGAGTCGCAGCTCGAGGAAGCGACGAAAAAGTGGAACGTCGACAACGTCGTGACGCGCGACGACGGTGTGACGGTCGTCGAGTACGTCGTCAGCACGAAGAAGAGCAAAGGCCCCGATGAGCTCCTGTCCATGCTGCGCGCGGCCGGCGGCGTCGAGCCGGTCGACGCCGAGATCCTGTAGGGAAGGTCCACCCGAAAACCCCGAGGGCGCGATGTCGATCCGTCGGATGGTCAGGCGTGCGATGTGTGCGGCGGTGCTCGTGAGCGTCGTCGTCCCAGCGCTGGCGGCGCAGAAGAAGCCCAAGGTGATGGACTCCGCGAAAGTCGCCAAGGACAGCATCAAGATGGCGAAGGCCGCGAAGGACAGCGGCACCGTCGGACACTTCTTTCGGTCGGAGGCGCCGCTCACCGTGACGCTCACGGTGAACATGAAGCGGATTCGCGGCGACAAGTCGGACAACCCGCCGTGGCGAGCCGCGACGCTCTCGTATGCGGCGAGCGCCCCCGACACCGGCACCGTCAAGATTCCGCTCAGAGTGAAGACGCGCGGTATCTGGCGTCTCAAGAATTGCGAGTTTCCGCCGATCTGGCTCAACTTCACCGGCGACGCGGTGAAGGGAACCGACTTCAAAGGGATCGACCAGGTCAAGCTCACGAGCTATTGCCACGACAACGACGAGTACGAGCGATACGTTTTGCAGGAGCTCCAGCTCAATCGCGCCTTGCGGCTGCTCACGCCGATCGCGCACGCGGTGCGCGCGGTGAAGGTGACGTACATCGACAGCGCGAGCGGGCACAAGGAAGCAGCGCGTTGGGCCTTCTTGCAGGAGGAGCCGCTGACGCTGGCCGGACGCTTGAATGGGAGAATCCTCAAGCAGACCGGCGCCGGACCTGGCGACCTCGACCCGTTCCAATCCGGGCTGACGGGCGTATTTCAGTATTTCATCGGCAATACCGATTTTTCGTTCGCGTTCCTGCACAACATCGAGCTGCTCGGGCTCAACAACGGCATGGCGGTCTATCCGATCGCTCACGACTTCGATTTCTCCGGCGCGGTGAACGCGCGCTACGCGACGGTTCCGCCCCAACTGCCGATTCGCACGGTGCGCGACCGACTGTTCCGCGGCTACTGTGTGCCGCCGGCCGAGTTCGCGAAGGTCTTCGCGCTGTTCAACGCAAAGAAGGACGCGATCTACGGGCTCTATCGCGATCCGATCGGCAAGCTTTTGCCCGACGACGTCGTGAAGCGCACGCTCGAGTACTTCGACGATTTCTACAAGACGATCAACAACCCGAAGGACGCCAAGCACGACATCATCGACGCGTGCATGGGCGGCAAGGCATGACGGGTGGCGCCGCGACGATGCCTGCCGCGACGCCATGATCTCGTTTCGCTGCGAGCTGCTGTCTGCCGATCAACTCGCGATGCTCGCCTCGGGGCCGCTGCCGTCGGGGCTCACGGCGAGCGAAGCGCGGCGGTCGCTGCACCGCGACGTGTATCTCGACACTCCCGACGACTCGCTGCGCCGCCGCGGCATCGTCTGCCGGCTTCGCATGCGCGCCGACGGCGACGGAACGCTGGTGCTCCGCATCGCGTCGTCGCCGCTGAATCTCGAGGTCGCGACGCACGGCGCGGACATGCGCGACGCCCTCGCCGCGCGCAACGACGTCACGAAGCGACTGCGCGGCGTCGTCGACCCATCCGCGCTGGGTGTTCGTCTCGATCTCGAGGTCGACCGGCTGACGCGCTCCGCGCTGTCGGACTGGCTTGGCCGGCCGCGACTGGCCGTGCACCTCGATCGAGTCGGCGTGCGGCGAAACGGCGAGGCCGGCGTGGCGAGCTACTTCCAGATGTGCGCGCATCGTTTGCGGGGCGGCGAGGCGGAGCTCGCGGATCTCGAGCGCGCGCTCGAGATGCAGCACGGCATTCGAGCGTCCGGCCTCGGCGCGCGCGAGCGCGCCGAGTTGGCGCTCAAATGGTCGAGATTCGACGATGCGGCACGCGCGCGCCGGTTGACGTATTCGGACCGCATTCATCGCGCCGCCGGCAGCGGCTCGACGCACGTGGCGCCGCCGTTTCTGAACGCGGAGCTCAGCCTCCTGTCGTTTCAAGAGCGCGTGCTCGCCATCGCGGAAGACCGCGCGACTCCGCTTGCCGAGCGGCTGCGTTTTCTCGCGATCGTGAGCGCGAACGTCGACGAGTTCTTCATGGTGCGCATGGCGGGACTCGCCGCGGCTGCCGGCGAGCCGGGTGAAGAGCAAGCAGACGACGGGCTGACACCCTCCGAACAGATCGCGGCGGTGCACGACTCGGTCCGCGAGATCGGCGGACGGCAGGCCGCGTGCTTTCGAGAGTGTCTCGCGGAGCTCGCCGATCGTGGTATCCATCTGCGTCGCTGGTCGGAGCTGTCACCGGACCAGCAGGCCGAGCTCTCGGCTCGTTTCCGCGACGACATTCAGCCGCTGCTCACGCCGTTCGCGATGACACTGAGTCCAGGCCATCCACTGCCGAAGCTTTCGCACCTGTCGCTCGCCATCGCGACGGTCGTGCGGAATCGCGCGGGTGGTCCGCCACGGTTCGCTGAGCTCGAGCTGCCGCGCGGCGTTCCGCGGTTCTTCCGCGCGGACGATCCGGACGCACGCGTCTTCGTGTCGCTCGAGGAGCTCGTACAGGGCAACCTCGAGGCGATGTATCCGGACTCGACGCTCGAGCAGGCGTTCGTGTTTCGCGTGACTCGCAGCGCCGAGCTGGAGCTCGACGAGGCGGGCGCGGACGATCTGCTGGTCGAGGTTGCGCGCGCCACCGCGGAGCGCGGGCATGGCGTCGCCGTTCGGCTCGAGGTCGACCGCGCGATGCCGGGCATCCTGCGCGCGCTGCTGCTCGAAGACTTGCGCCGCGAACAACCGGGCGACGATCCGCTCCTCAGCGACGTCGAAGAGGTCGACGGATTGCTCGACCTCACCGCGCTCACGCAGCTCGACCTGCCCGCCGAGTCGGTCGCGCGATACCCGCGCCTCGTGACGGCGGATCCGTTTGCCGGCGCGACGTCCGTGTTCAACGCCATCGCACGCGGCGACGTGCTCGTGCATCACCCGTTCGAGTCGTTCGCGGGATCGGTCGGCAGGTTCGTTCGCGAGGCGGCCGACGATCCCGCCGTGCTGGCGCTGAAGATCACGTTGTACCGCGTGGGCGACCCGTCGCCGATCGCGGAGGCGCTGCTCGACGCGGCGCGCGCGGGGAAGGCGGTGACCGCGTTCGTCGAGCTCAAGGCGCGTTTCGACGAGGCGGTGAACGTCACGTGGGCGCGCGCGCTGGAGGCCGCCGGCGGGCACGTCGTGCGCGGGCTCGTCGGATACAAGAATCACGCGAAGGTCGCACTCGTCGTGCGCCGCGAGGGCGAGGCGCTCACGCGGTTCGTGCACATCGGCACCGGCAACTACAATGTCCGGTCCGGCGAACAGTACACGGACCTGAGCCTCTTCTCGTGCGACGCGACGATCGCGACCGACGTCGCCCATCTGTTCAACGATCTCACGGGACTTTCGGAGCCGCCACGCCGCGCATCGCGTACGCTGCTCGTGGCGCCGCATCATCTCTTACCCGGGGTCGTCGAGCGGATCGAGCGCGAGGCCGCGATCGCGCGCGCCGGCCGCTCCGCGCGAATCATCGCGAAACTGAACGGGCTCTCCGATCCGGACGTCGTTCGCGCGCTCTATCGCGCGTCGCAGGACGGCGTCGAGATCGACCTCGTGGTGCGGGGCATCTGCACGCTCGCGCCGGGCGTCCCGGGGCGCTCGGAACGAATTCGAGTGCGGTCAGTCGTCGGACGCTTTCTCGAGCACTCGCGAATTTATCGATTCGCGAACGATGGCGATCCCGCGTACTACATCGGATCAGCCGATCTCAGGCCGCGCAATCTTCGCCGGCGCGTCGAGCTACTGGTGCCGGTGAACAACGAGGTCCATCGCCGGCGTCTCGATTCGATCCTCGACGCGTACGCGAACGATCCGACGGCGTGGCTGCTCGGCGCGGATGGCGAGTATGTACAGCGAGCCGGGTCGGGATTGTCCGCGCAGCAGATGTTGGCTCGCTAGGGCGGGCCGGGACGACGCACTCGGGCAGGCACGGACCCTGACGGACTGACACGGGCTACGACACCCCGATTTCTTTTGCAAAGACACTCGGGACGCCACGAGACGCGTCGCGAGCGTTCTTTCGAAAAAAGATTGAGTTGTTTCCGTGTCCGTCCGTCAGGGTCGGTGCCCGTCCGCGGGCTGCTTCTTCCGCTTTACTCAGCCCGCAACGCCTCGATTGGCGAGACCCTCGAAGCGCGAAGAGCCGGAATCAAACCAGCGATCACCGCGCTCGCCCCAAGCACCGCCAGCGCGACAGCGATCGAGATCGGATCGGCCGCGCCGACGCCATGGAGCTGGGCGTTCAAGAGACGAGCCGACAGGAGCGCGAGCGGAAGGCCCACGACCAGGCCCGCGACGACGACTCGGAGCGCGTCGAACAGCACCATGCGGACGACGTCCCCCTGTTGCGCGCCCAGGGCGACGCGCACGCCGATCTCACCGGTGCGGCGAACGACGGCATAGGTCATGACGCCATAGAGCCCGACCGCCGCCAACACCAGCGCGAGCGTGCCGAACGCGGTCGCGAGCTGCGCGACCAGGCGCTGTTCCACGATGGTCGCCATCATGGTTTGTTCGAGCGGCGCAACGTAGTTGATCGGGAGATTCGGGTCCGCGGCGATGATCGCTTTGCGAACCTGCTGGACCATCGCCGCCGGATCGCCGGTGGTACGCACCTCCAATCGCAGCGCGACCGGCGTGCCCTGCTGCACATCATGATGGATGTATGGATAGTAGGCGCGGCGCTGCGCCGCTTCGGTCAAGTCGTGGTCCCGGACGTCGGCGATCACGCCGACGATCTGCACCGTCACCGAGTCGGTCACGTGGTAATACTTGCCGACAGCGTCGGTGCCCGGGAAGTAGAACGACGCGAACGCCTGATTCACGACCACGACGCGCGCGAGCGCGCCTTCGTCGCTCGGCGCGAGCTCGCGTCCCGCGATCAGCCGGGCGCCGATCGCGTGCGCATAGCCCGAGCTGATCTGATCGTACGCGAACGTCGAGTCGTCGCTCGATCGGACGACGAAGCCGGGAATTTCGAGATTGCTGCTCGATTCCGTGCCGGAGAAGATGCCGTTCTCCGAATAGCCGACGGCCGCGACGCCGGGAATTGCCGCGACCTCGTCGTGAATCGCGCGCGCCGCGGTGCTGAGCCGCTCCCATTGATAGCCGCCGCGAGAGCCGACGTCGATGTCCGCGATCAGGAGATGGGCGCGATCGAGGCCGGTGTCGACGGTCACGACGTTGCGCAGGCTGCGAACGAGCATCGCCGCGCCGATCAGCAGGACGATCGAGAGCGCCACCTGACCGGCGATGAGCAGCTTGCCGAGCGGCACGCGCTGGCCGCGCGCGGCGAGCGCGCCGCCGGCGATCGAGGTCGCGCCGGCGCGAATCGTCGACGCGAGATCGACGGTCGCGGCACGCAGTGCCGGCGCCAGCCCGAACAAGACCACGGCTGCCACCGAGACCGCGACGGTGAAGACCAAGACCGGAACGTCGAGACCGAGGTCGAGTGAAACGGCTCCGCGGCCGCCCGCAAGCGCCAACAGGGTGCGGCTCCCCCACCAGGCGAGCAAGAGCCCGATCGCGGCGCCGAGCGCCGCGAGCACCACACCTTCAGTCAGGAGTTGGCGCACGAGCCGGCCGCGATTGGCGCCGAGCGCGAGGCGTACGGCCATCTCGCGTCCGCGGGCGACCGAGCGCGCGAGCAGCAGGTTGGCGACATTCGCGCAGATGATGCACAACAAGAGCGCGACGCCGATCATGAGTGTGACGAGCGGTGCCTGGAACGTCTGGCGAACCCGGGAGAAGCCCTTTGCGCCAGACGACACCCAGTACTTCGCCTTCGAGGCGAGAAAGGCTTCGCGCGCGCGCGGCTTGGCGTTGTCGACGATCGAGCGCTCCTCGACGTGCGCGACATCTTGTTCGGCTTGCGCGAAGGTGGCGCCAGGCTTGAGGCGGCCCATCGCGAGCAGCCAGTCGCGTATGCGATCGTCGAGGGCGTGCGGCGGTGGCACGAGCGCATCGCGCATGCCGACAGGAATCCAGAGATCGTAGGCGACGCCGACGATCTCGCCCGTGAACCCGGGCGGTGTGACGCCGATGATCGTCATGCGTGTGCCGCCGATCAACATCGTGCTGCCGACGGCGGTGGGGTCGTTATGAAAGCGGCGCGTCCAATAGCCGTCGCTGATGACGATCACGGGCGATGCGCCCTGGATCTCGTCTTCCGTTCCGTCGAAGACGCGCCCGTGCCCACCCTCCGCCGTAACGCCGAGCACGTGGAAATAGTTCGCGGAAACGTACCGGCCGATCGGATGCTCGAGCTCCGCGCCGGACGCGCCGATCCGCGCGTCGATCCGCCCCGTGGCGCCGCTCGCGAACACGTCCGTGAAGACATGGTTCTGCTTCTGCAGATCGCGAAACAACGGATACGAGAGCAGGTCGGTCCTGGGCGCACCGTCGGACGAGCTGTTCGTCCGGGTCGTGTTGCCAATGGCCACGAGCTGCTCGGGATGAGCGACGGGCAATGTGCGGACGAGGGTCGCGTCGATCAGCGTGAAGATCGCGGTGTTCGCGCCAATCCCGAGCGCGAGTGCGCCAACGACGACGGTCGCGAAGCCCGCGTTGCGCTTGAGCGACCGCAGCGCGTAGGCGACGTCCTGTTTCAACTCTTGCATCATGTACGCTCGGCCCATGCCTCGCTCCCGTGCTTCGTCCATGGTGACGCAGTTCTCACGAACGCCGTCCACGTCGCCGAACTGTCGCAGCGCCTCGCGCTCGGCCGCGTCGCGCGGCAGGCCGCCGTCGATGAGCCGCTGCGTACGCATCTCGAGATGAAACGCCAGCTCGTCGTCGACTTCGCGACGGATTTGCCGCTCACCGAAGATGCGAAAGACCTTCCGCACGCGATGCTCCCTACGCCGGGACCGGCGACGAGGCGGCCAACGCCTTCGCGACGGCACCGGCGTAGCGTTCCCACGATGCGACCTCGGCGCGCAGCTCCGCGCGACCGGTGCGACTCAAGGCGTAGTACTTCGCTTTTCGGTTGTTGTCGGAGTATCCCCACTCGCTCGTCAGCCAGCCGTTCCGCTCGAGACGATGGAGCGCGGTGTAGAGCGGGCCCTCTTCGACGAGCAGGTCGCCGTCCGTGACCGCTTTGATCCACTCGGCGACGGCGTAGCCGTGCCGCGGTCCCCAGGTGAGCGCTTTGAGAATCAGGACGTCCAGCGTGCCGCGGAGCAATCCCCCGTCGCGATCGAGCATGTTCCCTCTGTGTTAGAGGGGAAGCCTATCGGCCGGACCGCGTGGAGGGAAGTGCCGCTCCATCCCGGTCACGGCGAAACGCTGTTCGTCCCTGACGCTGGATCCAACGGCAGCACGAGGGTGAAGACCGAGCCACGGCCATCGGCGGCTTCCACGGTGACGTCGCCGCCGAGGAGTCGCGCGATGCGCCGGCTGATCGCGAGACCGAGCCCGGTGCCCGGAGCGCTCTTTTCCGCCGACGGAATTCGGAAGAACGCCTCGAAGATGCGGTCGCGATATTCGGGCGGAATGCCCGGGCCGGTGTCGTGAACCGCGATTCGCGCCGTGCGGCGAGTGCCGACACTCTCGTCGATCGTGATGGCGACGCGCACGGTTTCATGCTCGGGCGTGTACTTGAGCGCGTTCGACAGCAGGTTCTCCACGACGTGCCGAACGCGCAGCGGATCCGTCACGGCAATGATCGTGTCGCTCGGCGTCTCGAACGTGAGCTGAATCGATTTCTGCGTCGCGCGCGCCTGGTAGTCGTCCACGATCTCGCGCACCGTGGCGGCGAGATTCGCCTCGTGACGATCGATCGGATACTCGCCGGCGTCGACTCGAGCGAGGTCGACGAGCTCCGCGGCCGTTCCCTGCGCGGTGCCGACGAGGCGCTTCATGCGGCGCACCATCTCGGTCTGTTGCTCGTTCATCGGACCGGCGAATCCGTCGCCGAGCAAATCCGCGTAGCCTGACGCCGCGCCCAGTGGATTCTTGATGTCGTGCACGACGCCGTGGATGAGCGCCGCGCGGAGCTCGACGGAGCGCGCCAGCTTCGCGGCACGGTCGTCGGCCTCGGTTGCGAACGCACGCATCCGTCGCTGCAACCCGACGACGATTCCAAGCGCGATGAGCGCGACCGGCGTGAGCGCGACCGTGGTCGCGATGTCGAACCGTTCGAGCTGTCGGACGCGATCGCGAGCCTTTACCGAGACGTCGACCAGGTACTGTTGCAGCGATTCCGCCGCGGCGATGACTTCGCGCCCGTCGGTGGCGCGTGCATCGGTGGCTCGAGCAGCGCCGTCCGGTGAGGCGTCCGCGTTTGCCTCGCGCCACCGGCCCTCCGCGGTGCGGAGCTGCACGAGCCGCTCGACGGCATCGCCGCCGAGGCGGGCGGTGACCGAGTCGAGCGCACGCTCGTCGGCGCGCTGGATCGCGATCGCGCGCTGGCGGCTGCTGTCGGCCGCCGGCCCCGACGCGTGCGTCAACACGACGAGCTCGGTGGCGAACGAGGCCTGGAACTCACTCACGAAGAGGCGTGCCTGGTCCGCGACGTCGATGACGTCCTCGCGCAGCCGGCGAACGTGCCGGCTCACGACGAGCGGCGTGCCGAGCAACAGCAGGAGGGCGACCGCCACGAAGACGATCGGAATCCAGGTGCGCGGAACGAACCGCGCGGACGTTCGCTGAGCCATCGATGAACAGCCTCAGCCTTTCGATTGCGTTGGCGTCGCTCCCGGGGTCGGGGGCAACATAGGCAAGGTATTGCGACGCCCGCGGGTTTTGTACGGCTCGGTGCCGTCTCTTCTATAGAAGTGTGCCGCGCAAGATGACGAACGCGACGCTGAAGTAGATCACCAGGCCGGTGACGTCGACCAGCGTCGCGACGAACGGCGCGGAGGCGCTCGCTGGATCGAAGCCGAGCCGCTTGAGAAGAAAGGGCAGCATCGATCCCGCGAGCGACCCGAACGCGACGATTCCGACCAGCGCCGAGCCGACGGTGAACGCCACGAGCTGATGGTGCGGGCCGTAGTCGAACAGGCCCAAGGACTGCCACAGCTCGATCCGGATGAAGCCGATCACGCCGAGGATGGCGCCGAGCGTCAGGCCGGTGGGCAGCTCGCGCGCGGCAATCTTCCACCAGTCGCGCAGACGGATCTCGCGCAGCGCGAGCGATCGAATGATCAGCGACGTCGCCTGCGATCCCGAGTTGCCGCCGGAGCTCATCACGAGCGGAATGAACATCGCGAGGACCACCGCTTTCGAGATCTCTCCTTCGAAGCGCTGCATCGCGGTGGCGGTCAACATCTCGGACAGGAACAGCGCGCACAACCATCCCGCGCGCTTCTTGATCATGCGCGCGAAGGGGATCTCGGGGTACGGCTCGTCCAGCGCCTCCATACCGCCGAACTTCTGCACGTCCTCCGTCACTTCGCGGACGAGCGTGTCGATCACGTCGTCCACCGTCACGATGCCGAGGACGCGCTTCTGGTCGTCGACGATGGGCAGCGCGAGCAGGTTGTACTTCGAGATGATCCGTGCCGTCTCCTCGCGATCGAGGCCCGGCCTGACGGTCAGGGGTGGCCGTCGATCGCCGGCCATCGTCACGACGGCGGCGCGGTCCGCGACCATCAGCTCGCGCAGTGAGACGACGTGCACGAGCACGTTCGTCTCCGGATCGGTGACGTAGATGGCGTAGACCGTTTCCTTGGCGCGGCCGACTTCGCTGATGTATCGCAGCGTCTGATCCACCGTCCACGTCGCCGGAACGCTGACGAACTCGGTCGTCATGATGCCGCCAGCAGTGTCCGGCGCGTACTTCAGAAGACTCTGCAACATCTTCTGCGTGTCCGCATCGAGCCGCTTCATCAGGCGTTGGCGGTCGGCCACCGCGAGATCACGGAACAGGTCCGCTTGTTGGTCCGCCGACATCGCTTCGATCAGCTGCGAGATCGCGTCCTCGTCCATGCGACTCGCGATGTCGGCGCGGTGATGCGCGATCTCGGGCTCGTCGAACACCTGAACGGTCAGATCGAAGGGCAATGCATCGAGCACCTTCGCCGAACTGTCAGGCGGGAGTTGCGTCAGCGCCTCGGCGATGTCGGCCGCGCGAAAGGTGCGCGCGGCCTGGGCGAGGTCGGCGGGATCGCCGTGCAACAGATAGAGCAGCTCAGGTGTGGACTGTTGGGTCGTGTCCATTTGGATTCGGGAAAGACGATGAACTACGGCGCTGCAGATCCCTCGCTGCGCTCGGGATGACGATAACTGGACAATTGGCGCCGTTCGCGCAGACTTCTATCTATGCCAGGCGACGTAGTGTTGGTAGTCGACGACGAGCCGCAGATTCGGCGGGTCGTGCGAAACGTGCTTACCCCGGAAAACGCGAGAGTGATCGAGGCGGCGACGGGCCGCGAGGCGATCGACCTCGCCGCCGCCGAGCGACCCGCTCTCATCGTGCTCGACCTGGGCCTCCCCGATATCGCGGGCATCGACGTCGCCCGCGAGATACGGAACTGGTCGTCAGCGCCGATCATCGTCCTGTCGGCGCGGCATTCGGATCAGGAGAAAGTCGCTCTGCTCGACGCCGGCGCCGACGACTACATGACCAAGCCGTTCAGTCCCGGTGAGCTGCAAGCCCGCGTTCGCGCGCAGCTTCGCCGCTCGCGGCTCGCTCCGGCGGCCGGTGAAGGGCAGCAGATCACCATCGGCGAGCTCGTGATCGATCCGGTGAAGCCGTCGCTCAAGAAGCGCGACGTCGCCGTGCACCTCACAAAGACCGAGTGGGAGCTGCTGCGCACGTTCCTCAAACACGCCGGGCGTACGCTCACGCACCACCAGCTCTTTCGCGCGGTGTGGGGCAATTCGTCCGGTGACATGCAGCAGTATCTGCGCGTGCACGTGCGAAGTCTGCGGCGGAAGCTCGAGTCCGATCCCGTACGTCCGCGCCTCATCGTCACCGAACCCGGCGTGGGCTACCGGTTCGAGAACGAGCCGTGACGCGCGGCGCGGACCCGGGGCCGCCGCGGCGCGGCATTCCGCGGCGCGAGTGGGTCGGCTGGTTTCTCGTTCTCGCCGCGGTCACGGCGGGCATGGTGGCAGTTCGCGGCCGGCTCAACGTCGCACACGTCACGCTGGCCTATCTCCTGGTTGTCCAGGGTGGGAGCGCACGCGGCGGACGGCCATTGGGCATCGCGCTCGCCTTCGCGGCGTTCCTCGCCTTCGACCTGTTCTTTCTGCCCCCGTTCGGCACGCTCACGATACAGGATCCTCTCAACTGGCTGGTGCTCGTCGCGTTCCTTGGCACGAGCATTCTCTCGGCGCAGCTGCTGTATCGGGCGCAGGCCGAAGCGGATGCGGCGCGCGAGCGCGCGGCCGAGATCGACCGTCTCGCGGCACTCGGCGCGGAGACGCTGAACGTCGGTCGCGCCGAGGAGGCGCTCACGGCGATCGTCTCCGTGATTCGTTCGTCGCTCCATCTCGATGGATGCGCCGTATACACGACCGACGCCAGGACGCGCGATGTCCGGCTCGCGAGTCAGTCAGGCGAGGAAGTCGAGCCCTCGTCGGCGAGCGATCGCCTGGTCGATTGGGTCGTCGCGGAAGGGACGAGCGCCGTGGAGCAGGTGGACGGGACGACGAGCGTCGGCGCGGCGTCGACGGTGCTCGTCGCCGGCGGCGCGCCCACGGCGCGCGTCCGCGCGTTCCTTCGGCCCTTGCAGGTGCGAGGCACCACCGTGGGCGTCTTGCGGATCACCGCCGCCAACGGTCTTGCGCTCACGCCCGCGCAAGTGCGCGTGCTCGACGCGCTCGCGTACTACGCCGCGTTGGGCGTCGAACGTGTCCGGCTCTCGGCGGAAGCCGAACGGGCGGCCGTGCTGCAAGAGGCGCATCGCGCGAAGGACGCCGTGCTCGCGTCGGTGTCGCACGACCTGCGAACGCCGCTGACCACGATCAAGGGGCTCGCGCACGAGATCGCCGCCGGCGGCGACGACCGCGCCGACATCATCGAGGAGGAGGCGGACCGGCTCAACGTGTTCGTCGCGCAGATTCTCGATCTGTCGCGCATCACCGCCGGCGCCGCCGTCACCGACATTCAGCCCAACGAGGCAGAAGATCTGCTCGGCGCGGCGGCACAACAGGTGAGTGGGCGCCTGCACGGCCGCGAGCTGCGCATCGAAGTCTCGGGTGACGAGGGGCTGTTGTTCGGGCGTTTCGACTTTGCTCAAACCTTGCGCGCGCTGGTGAACTTGATCGAGAATGCGGCGAAATACTCGCCCGAGCCAGCGCCGATCGATCTGTCGGCGCGCCGTGACGGCCGATGGCTCGTGTTCTCGGTGGCGGACCGCGGACCTGGCGTGCCGGTGGACCAGCGCGAGCGAATTTTCGAGCCGTTTTACCGGCGCGCGGAGCAGCCGCCCGACGTCGGCGGTGTGGGCCTTGGCCTTTCGATCGCGCGCGGCATCGCCGAAGCGCAGGGCGGGTCTGTGGGGCTCAGCGATCGCGAAGGCGGCGGCAGCGTGTTCGACCTGCGCGTTCCGGCCATCGCCACCGACGAGCTCTCGACGAATCCCGAGCCCGTCGCCGACGAGGCCGACGCGCTACGCCGACGCTGATTCGCCGCGCTTTGCCAGGCGCTCGAACGGCGCGCAGAGCGTGTCGAGATCTGCCGGCGCGATGAACTGCTGAGTGGCCATCGCGAGCGCTGCCCACTCGGCGGCCATGCGAGCCACGGCGAGCTGCGAGCGCACACGACGAGACTGTCGCGCGGCTTGCCGGCGAACATGGTCGGTCACCGTCTCCACGGCATCGCGAATCAACCAGGCCATCACCGCCAGCTCGTTCGCGGCGATCGCGTTCTCGACGCGCACGCAGGCCCGGGTCATGGCCAGCAAGGCATGATCGCGTTGCGCGCATTCACTGCCGATGCGTGTCCACTCGGTGAGTGTCAACTCGCCGACTGAATCGAGCCATCGCTCCAAGCCGCAGGCCGTGGACGTCGGGCAACCCATTCAGCGCCCACGATATCCGCGACTCGGCCGCGCGGGCCGGCATCGGAATTGATGGGGCACTGCGAGGCATCGTCACTTCTCTGCTCAGGGACGATGTGATTCTACCGACGCGCGCATAAACACCGGGTGAAGTCGGGCCGTGAGCGGCGTGAAGAAATCGTGAAATCTCTCGTCACTTCGAGTTTTCCCTGACGGAGCCGTCGGCGTCGCCCGGCAGCTGCTTTGTCGAACTTCACGATCTTTTTACGTCGGGCGTGTCGCTCACAGCCGCGGCCTTTACGCCGCGCTCGGTATGCTTCGGCCGTTCGATGGGTTCTTGGCCATCACTCTCGCGACGAACGCCACACATGATCGACCTCATCTACGTGCTCGCCACGATCGGTTTCTTCGCGCTGATGCTCGCGTACGTCCGCGGCTGCGACGTGCTTGGGCGCACCACGTCGGCGGACGTCGAGCAGTCGGAGGCGGACACGCAATGACTACGGAAAGCTGGATCGCCGGCGTGCTCGCCATGGCGGTTCTCGTCTATCTCGTCTACACCCTCCTCCGTCCAGAGAAGTTCTGAGGGGACCGCACATCCCTCGCTGCGCTCGGGATGACCACGTCAGAGATGACACGATGACACTCAACGGCTGGCTTCAGATTCTCTTCTACTCGGTGCTGCTGCTGGCGCTCACGAAGCCGCTCGGCATCTACATGGTCCGCGTCTATGACGGATCCATGGGTTGGCTGCGCGCGATCGAGCGCCCGATCTACAGGGTCTGCGGCATCGAGCCGACCGAGGACCAGCATTGGACGCGCTACGCGGCCGGCCTACTGCTGTTCAGCGTTGCCAGCATGCTGCTCACCTACCTGGTGCTTCGTCTGCAGGCGATTCTGCCACTCAATCCCGCGCATCTCCCGGCGGTGACGGACCGACAGTCGTTCGAGACGGCGGCGTCGTTCACGACGAACACGAACTGGCAGTCGTACGGCGGCGAGACGACGATGTCGTACTTCTCGCAGATGACGCAGCTCACGTTTCACAACTTCACGTCGGCGGCCGCCGGCATGGCGGCCGTCATCGGGCTGATTCGAGGCGTCGCGCGTCACGGCGGCGAAGCCAAGGGCCGCATCGGCAACTTCTGGACGGACATGATCCGCGGAACGCTGTACATCCTGCTTCCGCTGTCGGTCGTCGTGTCGCTGCTGATCACGCAGCAGGGCGTCATCCAGAACTTCAAGCCGTATCAGGAAGTGACGACGCTCGAGGGCGCGAAGCAGGTGCTCGCGATGGGTCCGGCGTCGAGCCAAATCGCGATCAAACAAATCGGCACGAACGGCGGCGGGTTCTTCAACGTGAACTCGGCGCATCCGTTCGAGAATCCCACGCCGTGGTCGAACTTCATCGAGGCGTTCTCGATCCTCATCGTCGCGTCGGCGTTGACGTGGACGTTCGGTCGCATGGTGAAGCGCCAGGCGCACGGTTGGGCGCTTTGGGCCGCGATGTTCGTGATCTTCGCCGGCGGTGTCGTGACCGCGTATTGGGCCGAGGGCCGTGGCAATCCGATTCACGCCGCGCGCGGCGTCGACATCGTGGCGTCGGCGGGCAACCCCGGCGGAAACATGGAAGGGAAGGAGGTGCGGTTCGGCCTCGCCAATTCGGCGCTCTGGGCGGTGGCGACGACGGACGCGTCGAACGGGTCCGTCAACTCCATGCACGATTCGTTCACGCCGATCGGCGGGATGGTGCCGCTGGCGAACATCATGCTCGGTGAGCTGGTCTTCGGCGGCGTCGGGCTCGGGCCTCTACGGCATGATCGTCCTCGCGATTCTGACGGTGTTCATCGCCGGCCTGATGGTCGGGCGGACGCCGGAGTATCTCGGAAAGAAGATTCAGTCACGCGAAGTGCAGATGGTCATGCTCTACGTGTTGATCTTTCCGGCGGCCATTCTCGTCCCGACAGCGATGTCCGTGCTGCTCAAGCCGGGGCTGGCTGGGCTCAACAACGCCGGCCCGCACGGGCTGTCAGAGATCTTGTATGCCTTCACGTCGACGGCGGGCAACAACGGCAGTGCGTTCGCCGGGCTCACCGGAGGCACGTACTACTACAACACGCTTCTCGGTTTCAACACGCTCATCGGCCGCTTCGCGATGATGGTCCCGATGCTCGCGCTCGGCGGATTCCTCGCCGAAAAGCGGATCGTGCCGGAATCGGCGGGGACCTTCCCGGTGACCACTCCGCTCTTCGTCGTTCTTCTCGTCAGCGTGATTCTGATCGTCGGCGCGCTGACCTTCTTCCCCGTGCTGTCGCTCGGCCCGATTGTCGAGCATCTGCTCATGGGAGCGGGGAACCTGTTCTGATCATGACTACTCCAACTCTTCCGACCATTCCATCCGCCGAGTCGCGCGCCGCGGCCCAAGAGGCCGCGCAGCGGCAACAGACTTCGCGCAAGCGTCCGCTGTTCGACCCCCCGATTGTTCGGGGCGCGATCCGCGACGCATTTGCGAAGCTTCATCCGGCGCACATGGTCCGCAACCCCGTGATGTTCGTCGTCCTCCTCGGCTCGGCGTACACGACGGTGATCCTCCTGCGCGACGTCCTGCGGGGCGGGGCGGGCTGGGGGTTCATGCTCCAGCTCACGGTGTGGCTCTGGTTCACCGTGTTGTTCGCGAATTTCGCGGAGGCGATGGCCGAAGGCCGAGGCAAGGCGCAGGCCGACACGCTGCGCCGGTCGCGGACGCTGACGAAGGCGAAGCGGCTGCCGCCGCAGGCAGCAGCCAACGGCCGCGTGGACCGCTCGCGTTCACGAGGAGGTCGGCGCGGAAGCGCTCCGCCGCGGCGACCTCGTTCTCTGCCTTCCCGGTGACATCATCCCGGGCGACGGCGAAGTGATCGACGGCGTCGCATCGGTCGACGAAAGCGCCATCACGGGCGAGAGCGCGCCGGTGATTCGCGAAAGCGGCGGCGACCGGTCCGCGGTCACCGGGGGTACCAAGGTGCTCTCGGACTACATCGTCGTGCGCATCACCGCCAACCCCGGCGAGACGTTCCTCGATCGCATGATCGCGCTCGTCGAAGGCGCGACGCGACAGAAGACGCCGAACGAGATCGCGCTGACGATTCTCCTGTCGGGCCTGACGATCATTTTCGTCTTCGCCGTGGCCACGCTCCAACCGTTCGCGATCTACAGCGGCGGGGCGACGACGATTCCGATTCTGATTGCCCTCCTCGTGTGTCTCATTCCGACGACGATCGGCGGTCTGCTCTCCGCCATCGGCATCGCCGGCATGGATCGCATGATCCAGCAGAACGTGATCGCGATGAGCGGGCGGGCGGTCGAGGCGGCGGGTGACGTCAACACGCTCCTGCTGGACAAGACCGGCACGATCACGCTCGGCAACCGACAGGCGTCGGAGTTCCTCCCGGTGACCGGGGTGACGCCGGAGCTGCTCGCGGACCGCGCACAACTGGCATCGCTCGCCGACGAGACGCCGGAGGGCCGCAGCATCGTGGTGCTCGCGAAGACGAAGTTCGGTCTGCGCGGCCGCGACGTCGGCGGCGATCAGGCGCACCCCGAGATGACGTTCATTCCATTCAGCGCGGCGACGCGCATGAGCGGCGTGAACGCGGGCGACTATGAGGTGCGCAAGGGCGCCGGCGACGCGGTGTTGAACTGGGTCCGCCTGCAGGGCGGCCACACGCCGCGCGACCTGGAGACGACCATCGAGCGGGTCGCGATGGAGGGCGGCACACCGCTCGTCGTCGCGGAAAAGCCAATCGGCAACGGACACTCCGCGCGCGTTCTTGGCGTCGTCTACCTCAAGGACATCGTGAAGGGTGGCATTCGCGAGCGGTTCGATCGCTTGCGCGCGATGGGCATTCGCACCGTCATGATCACGGGCGACAATCCGCTCACCGCGGCCGCCATCGCGCAGGAAGCCGGCGTCGACGACTTCCTCGCCGAGGCCAAGCCCGAGGACAAGATGGCGCTCATCAAGCGCGAGCAGGCTGGCGGCCGGCTCGTCGCGATGACCGGCGATGGCACCAACGACGCCCCGGCGCTGGCGCAGGCCGACGTCGGCGTGGCCATGAATTCGGGCACGCAGGCGGCGAAAGAGGCCGGCAACATGATCGACCTCGACTCCAATCCCACGAAGCTCATCGAGGTCGTGGAGATCGGAAAGCAGCTGCTCATGACGCGCGGTTCGCTCACGACGTTCTCGATCGCCAACGACGTCGCGAAGTACTTCGCCATCATCCCCGCGATGTTCGTCACGACCTTCCCGGTGCTGCAGGCGCTCAATGTCATGCGACTGCACTCGCCGCAGTCGGCGATTCTGGCGAGCGTGATCTTCAATGCGCTCATCATCGTTGCACTCATCCCGCTGGCGCTGCGTGGCGTGGCGTACCGGCCGGCGCCCGCGTCGGTCATCCTCCGGCGGAACCTGTTCGTGTACGGCTTCGGCGGGCTCGTCGTGCCGTTCGTCGGCATCAAGTTGATCGACGTGCTGCTCGTCATCACCCATCTGGCATCATGACCATGCTTCGCAAACAACTCTGGCCGGCCGTCGCGAGCACAGTTGTGCTCTGCCTCCTCACCGGCGTGATCTATCCGGGCGTCATGACCGGCGTGGCACAGGTCCTCTTCCCACGGCAGGCGAACGGCTCGCTCGTCACCGTGAATGGACGTGTCGTCGGCAGCGCGCTGATCGGCCAGCCCTTCACGCGTCCCGAGTACTTCCATCCGCGTCCGTCGGCCGCCGGCAACGGCTACGACGCGGCGGCGTCGTCCGGCACCAACAAGGGGCCGACCGACCGCAAGCTCGCCGACACGCTCATCGCGCAGGCGGTCAGCGACGCGGTCGCGAACGACGGTGCGGTGAAGGGCACGATTCCGTCGGACATGGCGACCGCGTCAGGCTCCGGGCTCGATCCGCACATCTCGCCCGCCAACGCTCAGCTCCAAGTCGCCCGCGTCGCGCATGCTCGAGGCGTCGATTCAGCGCGCGTACGCGCGCTGGTCGACGCGCACACCGAAGGCAGGCAATTCGGCTTTTTCGGCGAGCGGCGCGTCAACGTTCTCCTCCTCAACATCGCAGTCGACAGCGCTTTCCCTCGTGTTGCACCCACAACCGCCCTCCCCAAACCCTAGTCAGGAACGAAGCGTCGTGCACGATATGAAAACACTAATCATTGCATCGGTCGTGGCGTGTACACTCGCTGCGCCCGGCAAGGGCGTGGCCCAGGCCGCGCCAGCCGCAGCGAAGGATACGACGACACCCTCGCCCTCGCCGCACACGTTCTCCGGCAACGTCGCATTGGTGAGCGACTACCGGTTTCGCGGTATCTCCCAGACGTTCGGCTTGCCCGCGATCCAGGGGGGACTCGACTACTCGCACGCCAGCGGCGCGTATCTCGGCACATGGGGATCCAACGTCTACGCCGGCACCAATAACTCCGGCCTCGGTCTGAACTACTTCAACGGAGGCATGGAGTGGGACATGTACGGCGGCTACAAGCGGGACGTCGTCAAGGGCTTGAATCTCGATGCCGGGCTACTCTTCTACTATTATCCGGGTGCCGAGTACAACGTGCCGACGCACGGCAGCTACAACAACCTCGACATCTACCTCGGTGCGAGCTACCGGTGGTTCACGGCCAAGTACTCGTATGCGCCCACGGACTACTTCGGTGCCAAGACGAACACCATTGGCAACTCGACCGGGATCGACCCAGCAGGTGTGGCGACCGGCGTCCTCACCGGGACCGGTAGCTCCAAGGGTTCAGGTTACCTCGACGTTGGCGTCGCGGTCGAGATCGACAGCAGCGGCTTCGCCGTCGTCGCCCACGGCGGCCACCTGTGGGTGAGGAACTACAGCCCGCTGAACTATTACGACTGGAAGCTCGGCGTGACCAAGGACTGGCTTGGCTTTGGCTTCGGGCTGTCGTACATCGCCACCAGCGGGAAAGCAGACGTATATCGCACGCAGAAACAGGAAAATGGCTCTACCGACAACTACAACACAGCCAAGGGGACCGTGGTCTTTTCGGTCGGCAAGAAGCTCTGAGTTGTGGGAGACGGGATGAGGACCGGATTACACTTGCGTTTCTCGTGAAGCTCTGGAATGTGAAGTGACGGCGTGGCGGAGCAGCCACGCCGTCAGCCGTTCTTCGACCCACGCACCCGTGACCGCGCTGACAGAGTCGGCCTGTTCGCAGTCCCCGCGAGCCTCGTCTGCTATGTCTTTGAGTCACGGACTCACTGGTGGACCCTCGTGAATAGTCCGCGCTTGCGATGACCATGCCGAAACCCAGCCTGAGAAACGCGCAGAGTGGGGACAGCCGCGCGGTTCGTGTGTTCATCGCGTACCTGAAGGAGCTTTCACTCGCGAGCTGGATCGAGGCAGCGCGACTGCGGCGTTTCGTCCGGAGCGTCGACGCCGAGACGGCCCTCCGGGTCGCCGTGCGCCAGCTCGATCCTCGAGATGTCTTCGCGACAAGGGAAGCGGTTCTCGATGCCCTTCAGCGCTTTGAGTCGCCCGAAGGCCGATGGCTCACTCGGTCGAGGTATGCTACCGAGCACCTTCGTCTAGCGACCGAGGAGTCCGCCTTGGCCGTGCTCGCGCGACAACGGCTGTCGGCGGGCGAATTCGAGAACCTATACGCTCCGTTCGAGTCGGCCATTCCGGCGGCGTTGTTTTTGGGACTACCGGAAATCAACACGCCCACTGGCAACGGCGACACGCAATGACTCCTCTGGTCTGGCGTTGCCGTTCGCCGATGGCGCCAACGCCCTTCCGGGGAACGCACACCATGAGGAGGACACGATGATCGCTGGATCGCCGCGCGTACGCGTTGGCGTACTGCTTCGAATTGCGGCTATCGCTATGGGCTTCGGAGCACCGTTGTGCGCTCAGCCGGCGGCCGACCGCGGCGCGCTCGCGATCCGCAGTGGCAATGACACCGTCGTCGTCGATCGCTTCATCCGCACGGCGGACACGCTCAAGGGCACGGTGCAGGTCAAGGGCCAACCCCGCGTCGACTATCTCGCACTGCTCGCCCCGAACGATCGGGTGCGAGTCCTCGTGCTCGGCGTGTTTGCCCCTGGCACCGCGCCGAACGCGGAGCCCGCACAACGCATCAGGATGACCGTGCAAGGCGACACCGTCGTGGCCGAGACGCCGGCGGGCACGCAGCGTGTGCCGACCACCGCGGGCGCGATTCCGATGTTCAACAATGCGCTTGCGCTCAGCGAGTTGTTCACGCGTCGCGCTCGGGCCAACGGCGGCACGGCGGACGTTCCGTACTTTGCGGTGAGCGGCGGGCAGACGCTCACCGTGACCGTGCGGCCCGCGACGGCGGACACACTCACGATGACCATCGCGACGCAGGTCCAGCGATTCCGTGTGGACCCGGCCGGTCGAATCCTCGGCGGCGTGGTCGCGGGATCGCCATTCGAATTCGTGCGACTCGGTCCTGAGGCAGCCAACGGACTGAATGTGATGTTGCGAGTCTCACCCGAGTGACGGTTGGCGAGGACAGAAGTGCCTTCAACAACGCGCCGAGCGGGCGTCGTCTCGCGCTGCTCACGCTCGGCGCGCTCGGGGTGGTCTTCGGTGACCTCGGCACGAGTCCTCTCTACGCGTTGCAGGAATGCTTCGGCGGTGCGTACCCGGTAACCGCGACGCCGGACAACGTTCGCGGCGCCGTCTCGCTGTTCATCTGGGCGCTCGTCATCGTCGTGAGCGTGAAATACGTGGCCATCATCATGCGCGCCGACAATCAGGGCGAGGGCGGAATTCTCGCGCTGCTCTCGATGGCCGTCGGCGGGAAGGGAACGAGCCGTCCGAACGGCTTGCAGCAGCTCCGTCGCGCCGCGATCGTGCTCGGACTCGGCTTCGTGGGCGCCGCGCTGCTCTATGGCGACGGCGTCATCACGCCGGCGATCTCCGTATTGAGCGCGATCGAAGGATTGGAAGTCGCGACGCCGATGTTCAGACCGTTCATCGTTCCGCTCGCGGTTCTCATCCTCATCGGATTGTTCGCCGCGCAGCGGCTCGGCACCGGGAAGGTCGGCGCGGTGTTCGGCGTCGTTCTGACGATGTGGTTCGTGACGATCGCCACGATCGGCGCGTGGAATCTGTCTGCGCACGGCGTTGCGATTGCATCGGCGATCGATCCGCGCTGGGGACTTCGCTTCTTCGAGGTGCACGGGTGGCGCGGCGTTCCGGTGTTGGGCGCCGTCGTACTGTGTCTCACTGGAGTCGAAGCGCTGTATGCCGACATGGGACACTTCGGCCGTCGCCCCATCCGCGTCGCGTGGTTTTCGTTGGCGCTCCCCGCGCTCATCCTGAGCTATCTCGGGCAAGGTGCGCTGCTCCTCGACCGGCCGGATGCGGCGAGCAGGCCGTTCTTCAACTCCGTTCCCGCCTGGGGACTGTACCCGATGGTCGTGCTCGCGACGGCGGCAACCGTCGTTGCATCGCAAGCGCTCATCGCCGCCGCGTTCTCGATGACGAGCCAGGCGGCGCAACTCGGCTATCTGCCGCGTGTCCGCGTCGCGCACACGTCGTCGCGCCAGATCGGGCAGATCTATCTGCCGGGACTCAACTGGGCGCTGATGATCGCGTGCCTCGCGGTGACGCTCGGCTTCCGGTCGTCGAGCGCGCTCGCCGCGGCGTTCGGTCTCGCGGTGGCGGGCACGATGACCATCACGACGATCTTGTTCGCCGTCGTCGCGCGCCGCCGATGGAACTGGTCGTTGCCACTCGTCATCGCGGTCGCGGGAGCGTTGTTCGTTGTGGACGCCGCGTTCCTCGGCGCGAATCTCTTGAAGATCGCCTCGGGCGGGTGGTTCCCGCTGGTGCTCGCCGCCGTCGTGTTCACGCTCATGGCCACATGGACACGCGGCCGCGCGCTCCTCCGCGCCGACTACGAGGCGCGCGCCATGCCCGCCGAGGATTTCGTCGCGTCGATTGCCGGCGCCCCGCCGCCCCGAGTGCGCGGCGTTGCGGTCTTCATGCAAGGAACGACAGGCGACGTTCCAGTCGCGCTCCTGCACAACCTCAAGCACAATCGGATTCTCCACGAGACGATCGTGATGTTGACCGTCAACACCGAGCGAATGCCGTACGTCCTCGCCAAGGACCGCATCGAGGTGTTCGCGCTCGGCCACGGCTTCTGGCGCGTCGTGGGCCACTACGGCTACATGCAGCAGCCGAACGTGCCGGACCTGCTTTCGCTCGCCGAACCGCACGGACTCAAGCTCCCCCCGGCCGAGACGAGCTACTATCTGAGCCGCGAGACGATCATTCCGTCCGAGCGTCCCGGCATGGCGATCTGGCGCGAGCGGTTGTTTGCGGTGATGCAGCGGAATGCGCTGCCTGCATCGGCGTTCTTCGGGCTCAAGGCAAATCGCGTCGTCGAGCTCGGGGCCCAGATCGAGATTTGAGTGTCCTCGTTACCTGACGTCCCACCACAGCGTATCGAGTTCCGCGAGCAGCCGATCGTGTGCTTCCCGCGTCATCGCGCCGGAATGAAACGCGTCGACGATGCGCTGGCGCTCGGTGGCGTAGAGTAGTCGTCGCGTGGCGAGCGGTGCACCGCCCGGCGAGCCACCGTTGCCTCCACCAACCTGCTTCGCGACGGCTCCGAGCTCCTGCTCGGCGTCCTTGATGCGCGCCTCGTATTCGACGGCCAGCGCGTGCCGCATCGCCTCATCCGTGACCATCCTCCCACCCGTGCGGCCAAGCTCATCGAGCGCCGAGTAGGCGGCGAGCAGCGCCGACTGCGTCTCGCTGTAGTCGACGCGATGTCGGGTCGATCCGGTCAGGCGCAGCCAGCGCAGCGCTGGGCCGACGGTGATTCCCTGGGCCAGAATCGACAGAATCACGACGCCAAACGTCATGTTGATCAGGATGTCGCGGTTCGGGAACGATTCCGGAAGGCTCAACGCGAGCACCATCGAGAGCGCGCCGCGCAGTCCGCCCCACGCCAGGATCGCCGTCCACTGCGGCGGAATGCGCAGCCGCGGCGGCAGCATGGCGCTGAGCGCGGTCGTTACGACGGCGCGCGACAGCGTGACGATCAGGTACGCCGCGAGAATGAACCGCCAATGCGCGATCAACGTCGGCACCTGAACCACGAGTCCAATCAGCAGAAAGACGAGCGAATTCAGCGCGAAGGCCAGTGTTTCCCAGAACGTCGCGACGGCCATTCGAGCGGGCACGGACCGTCCGCTGCGGGCTTCGCTGCTTCCGACCAGCATACCCGCCGTCACCGTCGCGATCACGCCCGACGCGCCCACGCCTTCGGCGGCGACGAACGAGCCATACGCGGCGATCGTCGTGAGCATGACCTCGATCGTCGGGTCGTTGAGCTGGCGAATACCCTGGTCGACGGCCGCGCCGATCACCGCGCCGACGATCACCGCCGCGCCGACGATGTACAGGAAGTCGGTGACGATCGTCGCCGATGCTGTCTCCACGCCTGCGATGGCGCCAAGTGCCAGCGTGAAGAAGATGATCGCCGTGCCGTCGTTGAGCAGGCTCTCACCCTCGATGATCACCTGCAGGCGGCGAGGTGCATCGAGCGCGCGGAACAGCGCGACGACGGCAACCGGGTCCGTGGCAGACATCAAGGCGGCGAACACGAGCAGAGATCCCCGAGCGGGTATTGCTCGAGGATCAACGCCGAAGAGCGCGAGCGACGGACCCAATACGAGCACGATGACGACGATCGCCGCGATCACGCCGGGGACGGCGAGCGACACCAGCGTCAATGCGTCGCGCTTGAACTCCTCGATGTGCAGGTTGAGCGCGGCGTCGAAGAGCAGGCCTGGCAGGATCAGCGCGAAAAGCAATCCGCGGGTGAGCGGCGGCGCCTCGATGACGTGCGTCGCGCCCAGGACGAGCCCAGCGACGACGAGCCCCACGGTGTAGGGGATCCGAAGCCGCCGTGCGGCGAGCGACACGCCGGTTGCCACGACGAGCAGCAGAACAAACGAACCTGCGTGGATCATCGAGGACCTGGCGGATGCTCGGCGTCGACCTCATTCGTACTGTGAAGCAGGTTCGCCCGCTCGCGCCGAACCGCCAGGCGTACGGTGGCTGCTCCCCCGGCCATGAGGCCGCCGGAGGCCACGAGCCCGAACTTCGCGAGCGCGACGTTGACGAGCCACGGCGCGCCGGCGATTCCGAGATGGGCGATCAGCGCGACGGCCAACCGCCGCGCCGACCGCGGCGCCGAGGCCCATCAGGAACTTTCCGAAGCTCTTCATCGAGGGTCTCTCTCCGGACCGTTCGTGGGAGCACGCAAGAGTCGTCATGCCACCGTTCCCAATCGAGGAAACTATATCCGCTTCGAGAAACAGGGTATCAGTCCGCGGCTTGCCGAGGCGCTACGTGCATATCGCGTCCTTCTCTCTCGAACACGGACAACCTAGGTTCCACGAATGCACTCGGAGTCGGATCAGGCAACGCCTGCGTCCTCGCCGCCGGTGCCGGCCGAGTCGGATGGCGGACGCCGAGTCAATCCCGAGCGCACGCCGGGCGGCTCGGACTTTCTCACGCTGGTCCGACAGCGCGAACGCGGAAAGCTCAAGGTGTACATCGGCTCGGCCGCCGGGACCGGCAAGACGTTCCGCATGCTCAACGAGGCGCACGACCTCCGCCGCCGCGGCATCGACGTCGTCGTCGGCTTCATCGAGACGCACAAGCGCGCCGAGACGGAAGCACAGATTCGCGATCTCGAAATCGTTCCACGCAAGAAGATCGAGTATCGCGGCGTGACGCTCGAGGAGATGGACGTCGACGCGATCGTCGCCCGCCGGCCACAGATCGCGATCGTCGACGAGTTCGCCCACACGAACGTCCCGGGGTCGAAGCACCGCAAGCGCTGGGAAGACGTCATGGAGCTGCTCGACGAGGGCATCAACGTCATCACGGCCGTCAACGTCCAGCACCTCGAGTCGCTGAACGACGTCATTCAGCGAACGCTCGGCGTGACCGTGCGCGAGACGGTGCCCGATTGGGTTGTTTCGTCGGCCGATCAGGTCATCAACCTCGACATTTCGGCCGAGGACCTCCGGCAGCGGCTCGAGGAAGGGAAGATCTACGCTCCCGAGAAGATCCAGTCGGCGCTCGCGAACTTCTTCACGCCGGAGAATCTCACCACGCTGCGCGAGCTGGCGCTGCGCGAGGTCGCCAGCTCGGTCGACCGCGTGCGAGAGGAGATCGTGCGCCGTGAGGAGACCGGCGACGCCCGCGGCCGGCGGACGGTCGATCGCATTCTCGTCGCGATGTCGAGCAACCCGCCCTACACCGCGATGTTGCTGCGCAAGGCGAGCCGCATCGCCGGCCGCCTGAACTCGGACTGGTATTGCGTCTACGTGCAGACGCCGGAGGAGTCCGCCGACAAGATCGACGCCACCGTCCAGCGGAAGCTCGTCGACAATTTTCAAATGGCGCAGACGATGGGTGCCGAGGTGGTCAAGCTCACCGGCACCAACGTTGCCGCGTCGATCGTCAAGTTCGCGGCGGACAAAGGCGTGACGCTCGCCATCGTCGGCCAGAGCAAGCGCTCGAAAATGTCGCATCTACTGCGGCGATCCGTCGTCGATCAGCTCGTGAACAATCCGCTCGGGCTCGACGTGCTCGTCGTGAGCCTCACCGAGACGCGCGCCGCGAGCGAGCGCGAGGGCTAGCCAGTGCGTATCGGCCAGCGACTGTACCTCGCGCTCGTGCCTGCCATCCTCGGCGTGTTCACCGTCGCGGCGCTCGCCTATTGGGGACAATACGCGCATACAGCCCCCGAGTGGCTGGTCGCGGTCGCGTTGATCGCCACGGTCGGATCGTTCGCCGTGGCGTGGATCAACCTGCGCTACGTCACGGGTCGCGTCGAACGTCTTGCCGCCAGAGGAGGATCCGCGATCGAGATCACGTCGCCCGACGAGCTCGAGGCCATCGAGAGCGCCGTGCACCAGCTGTCGACGCAAGTCGACGCGGCGGAGGCGGCGCGCGCGGCCGGCCAGAGCGCTCTGCGCGACCAACAGCGCGCGTACGGCGAGCTTCTCGCGCGCGCGACGCACCAGGCGATGCAACGGCTCGACGAGATCCGCCTGCCCCTCCACATCCTGCTCGAGAATCATTTCGGCGACCTGAACGAAAACCAGGAAGAAATGCTCGGCACGGCGCGCGGTGCCGCCGAGCAGGCGGGCGACGCGTTCCAACGGCTGGGGGAAATCGCGGATCTCGATCGCGGCGTGGTCAGCATGCGACACGACCGCATTCGCCCGGGCGATCTCATCGCCGGTGTCGTCCCGGCGCTCGTCGCCGAGGGCCAGCAGCGGGACGTGCACGTGACAGCGGAGGTCGCGCCGGCGCTCCAATCGATCGTCGGAGATCGGGGTCGGTTGCAGCTCGCGCTCGAGCTGCTTCTGCACGATCGCCTCCGACGAACGGCGAGCGGTAACGAACTTCGAGTCACGGCGGAGGTGGTCGGCCGCGAGGTGGTGGTGACCGTGACGCATGGCGACGGCCCGTCGGATCCAATCGCTGGCGCTCTTGGCGAGCGGCTCGTGACGGCGCACGGCGGTCGCGTCACGGAGCGGGCGAAGGACGGGGCGCCGCGAGCCACGGAGATCGCGCTCCCACGCTGACAAGCGCACCGAGGGGCGTCTTACGACGGTCTTCTCGGAATCTTCACGGAAACGACCCCGATCTTCACGCGGTCTTTATGTGCTTGGGCGTAACGACAGTGGTTGTCGTCACCCGCCCCATCCATGCCTTCGCCTTTGTTGCGACTCAAACGCGTCCTGTTCGGCCGTCCGCTCGCCTCCGACCGCCTCGAGCACGAGCGCCTCAACAAGAAAACCGCCCTCGCCGTCCTCTCGTCGGACGCCATTTCCTCCGTGGCCTACGCCACGGAGCAGACGCTCCTCGTTCTCGTCGTCCTCGGCGCGGCGGCCCTCAACTACATCATCCCGATCTCGGCGGTCATCGTCGGGCTGCTGGTGCTCGTCGCGCTGTCGTATCGCCAGACGATCTTCGCGTACCCGAACGGCGGCGGATCATACACCGTCGCGCGCGACAACCTGGGGACCATGCCGGGACTCGTCGCCGCCGCCGCACTGCTCACCGATTACACGCTGACGGTCTCGGTCTCCATCTCGAGCGGCATCGCGGCGATCACGTCGGCGTATCCGGCGCTCGCGCCGCACGCGGTGGCGATGTGTCTTGGCGCAGTGCTCGTGTTGATGGCCGTGAACCTGCGCGGCGTGCGCGAGTCGGGCATCGCGTTCAGCGTGCCGACGTACGTTTTCATCGCGATGATGCTCGGCCTGATCGCGACCGGAGTCGCGCGACTCTTCGCCGGCAGCGTCTCGGTTCCGCTGACGCACGCGGCGCCGGCCGGCCGGCCGGTCACGTTCCCGATCGGCTTCGCCTACACGTTTCTCATTCTTCGTGCGTTCGCCGAGGGTTGCGTGGCGATGACTGGAACGGAGGCGATCTCGAATGGCGTCGGCGCCTTCAAGCGGCCGAGCTCGCGCAACGCGGCGATGACGCTGGGATGGATGGCGACGATCCTCGCCGTGTTCTTCCTCGGCACGAGCGTGCTCGCCCGACACTACGGCATCATGCCGTCCCCGACGGAGACGGTGCTCTCGCAGCTCGGGCGCCAGGTCTTCGGGCATGGCGCGCTGTACTACGTGCTGCAGTACGCGACGTTCGCGATCCTCGTGCTCGCCGCCAATACCGCGTTCGCCGACTTTCCGAGGCTGGCGAGCATTCTCGCGCGCGACGGCTATATGCCGCGTCAGTTCGCGGCGCGCGGGGACCGCCTCGCGTTCTCCAATGGCATCATCTCGCTCGCCGTCTTTGCCGCGCTGCTCATTTGGTTGTTCCACGGCGACACGAGCGCGCTCATTCCGCTCTACGCGATCGGTGTGTTCGTCTGCTTCACGCTGTCCCAAGCCGGCATGGTGATGCACTGGGTCAGGAGCCGTGAACCAGGGTGGCGATGGCGCGCCGCGCTCAACGGACTCGGTGCGGTGGCGACGGCCGTCGTCTCGATCGTCCAGGTCGTGACGAAATTCACGACCGGGGCGTGGATCGTCGTCCTGATCATCCCGCTCATCCTCATCGTGCTCCGACGGATCCACCGCCACTACGAACACTTCTCTCGAGAGGTGGCATACACGGGGCAGGCGCCGCTCATGTTCCTCCACCACACGGTCGTCGTGCCGGTCAACGGCATCACCAAGCCGGCGGCGGGCGCGCTCGTCTACGCGACGACGATATCGGAGGACGTGCGCGCCGTGTACGTCGAGGTCGATCCCGAGATATCCGCGGAACTGAAGCGACACTGGGACGAGTGGGACATCGGCGTCGACCTCGTGGTCATCCCATCGCCCTATCGGTCGGTCCTCAAGCCACTGACGGACTACGTGAATGGCATGATCTCGCGCGATGAAGCAGATCTGGTCACTGTCGTCGTGCCCGAGATCGTGCCGCGATCCTGGTGGGGGCACCTGCTGCATAACAAAACGGCGCTCTTCATCCGGACGGCCTTCTTGTTCCGGCCGAACGTCGTGGTGACCGCGGTGCCATACCTGATCGGGCGGGCGGTACGCTTGCGCGACCTGGTTAGCCACGATGAGCTGCTCGACGAAGCGGAAGAGCGCGCCGCGGTCTAGGCGATGGCAAGAAAATTGGCAGTCTCGGCCGCCTAACTGAGCGCCGCAGCGCCGTTACGGAATCGTTGAGCGAACTCCGCTAGAGGTTCGCCGACCGGCGTGATAAGTTGGCGGACCCAAGGCGTACGCGACGCGGCGTGCGGGGTCGACCACCGCTCGCCGGACATTTGATGCCTCGTCGCCTTTCCGTTCCGCGCGCCACCGCATGGCTCGCGGCCGCGCTCCTTGCCGCATGCTTTACCGCGGACCAACCGACCGCGCTGCTTCAACCGCCTGGCGCCGCTCGGCACACCGTGACCACGTCGCCCGGAGCGGTCGTGATCAGCCAGATCTACGGTGCCGGCGGCAACAGCGGCTCGACGCTCACGAACGACTTCATCGAGCTCTTCAATCCCGGAACGACGCCCGTCGACGTCACCGGATGGAGTGTGCAATACGCGTCCGCTGCGGGAACGAGCTGGCAGGTGACCGCGCTTCCCGCGAAGACGATCCCAGGTGGCGGCTATTTCCTCGTTCAGGAGTCGCAAGGGTCTGGCGGCATGCAAAGCCTGCCGGCGCCAGATGCGACTGGGACGATCGCGATGTCCGGCACGGACGGAAAGGTTGCGGTGGTCAACAGCACGACTGCGCTGAGCGGCGCGTGTCCAACCGCGACGGTCTCGGCGATCGACCTCGTGAGCTATGGAAGCGGCAACTGCTCGCTGCCGAACGCGGCCGCGGCGCAGGTCCTTACAGCGACGACGGCCGACTTCCGCAACAACGGTGGTTGTGCCTACACGGGCAATCCATCGGTCGACTTCACGCGCGCGACCGCAGCGCCGCGCAACGGCGCGAGCCCGGCGAATTCGTGCGGCACCACGAGTCTGCCCGCCACGGTGACTGTCTCGCCGAGCTCGGCGACCGTCATCGTGGGGCTCACGACGCCATTCACGGCGAGCGCCGTTGACGCCGGGTCGAATCCCGTGTCGACGACATTCACGTGGGCGAGCAGCGACAACAGCATCGCGACCGTGGATGCGAGCGGCGTTGCCACGGGTGTCGCACCCGGAACCGTCACGATCACTGCGACGTCGGCGAACAACATCGCTGGCACTGCGTCGTTGACGGTCAATCCGGTGCCGCCGCCGGCGGCGGTCGTGATCAGCCAGGTGTACGGCGGCGGAGGCAACTCGGGCGCGACGTTCACGAACGACTACGTCGAGCTGTTCAACCCGGGAACGACCGCGGCCGACATCACCGGCTGGACGATCCAGTATTCGTCGGCGACCGGAACGTCGTTCGGCGGAAGCCTCGTGGTGACCTTGCCTTCGGCGACGATTCCTTCCGGCCACTACTACCTCGTGCAGCTCGCCAGCCAATCGGCGACCGGCGGCGCGCTCCCCACGCCAGACATCGCGTTCACGAACATCAACATGTCCGGCACGACGGGGAAAGTGATTCTCGTGCAACCCGGCGTGACGCCGAGTGGGTCGTGTCCGACCGGGCCGGGAATCGCGGATGTGATGGAGTACGGCACCAGTGGGAACTGCACGGCACCGTGGGGCGGCACGACCGGAAACACGAGCAACACGACGGCCGCGTTCCGCAAGAACGACGGCTGCATTCAATCGAACAACGTCGCGAACGACTGGGTCGTGCTGCCCGTGGCGCCGCGGAACAGCGCGAGCCCCGCGAAGTCGTGCGTCGTCGGTCCGCTCGATCACGTGATCATCACCGGCCCGTCGAGCGTGTCGGCGGGCAGCACGATTGCGCTCGCGGCAACGCCGCAGGACGCGAGCAACAACACCGTCACTCCCGCGACGATCACGTGGGGTACCAGCGATGCGTCGGTCGCGACGGTCGATGCCAATGGCGTCGTGACCGGCGTGTCCGCGACGGGAAGCCCCGCGACGATCACGGCGACCGCGGTCGCCAACGGCATCACCAAGTCCGTCTCGGTGCCGATTTCGGTGACGAATCCGGGCGGCATCAACTGGATCGACGTGAGCGTGTCGAGCGCGAGCTTCCCGGCCGGATTCCAGGCGCAGATCTTCGCGACCGCACGAACGGCGCAGGGCGGGACGATCATCCCGGCGAACTTCACGTTCACGTCGCTCGATCCGTCCATCGCGACCATCGCGCTCGTACAGAACACGGGGCTCGTCACCGGCGTGTCCGGCTCGTCGACGCGTCCCGGCATCACGATCACGGCGACACCAGTCGCGGGCGGAACGACATACTCGTTCACGTCGACGCCGATCACGATCGAGGTGCCGGCGCCGGCGCCGACGTCGATCTACGCGGTGAACGACGAGTTCGGCGATCCGACGGCGGCGACTCCGGTGAACTCGAACGATCTGCTGATCGTCCGGCCGCAGTACACGCTCTCGTACAACACGTCGCGCGGGACGCCGAACTGGGTGTCGTACGAGCTCGACGCTCGGCAGATGGTGGCGGGCCAGGATCGCTGCAACTGCTTCACCGCCGATCCGACGCTGCCGCCCAGCGCGCAGATCTTCACGTCCGACTACACGAACGGCGGCTTCGATCGCGGCCACATGACACGCTCGGCCGACCGCACGGCGGGCAACTTCGACAATGCGTCGACGTTCTATCTCACGAACGTCGTGCCGCAGCAGGCGGACTTGAACCAGGGCGTGTGGGCGCAGTTCGAGAACACGCTCGCCGACTCCGCGCGAAACGGACGAGCGGTGTACATCATCACCGGCCCGCTCTTCAGCCGCTCGCACGGTCTGACGTTCGTCAAGAGCGAGGGCAAGATCGCGATCCCCGACAGCACGTGGAAGGTCGCGGTGATCGGACCGGATCCGGGCGGCGTGCCGTTCACGAAAGCGAACGTGCAGTCGCTGAGCGATCTCACGAACGTGACGGTGCTCGCGGTGAACATGCCGAACGTCGCGGGCGTGAGGAACGATCCGTGGCAGATGTATCTCACGACCGTCTCGAAGATCGAGGACGCGACGGGGTACAATTTCCTGTCGCTGTTGAGCGAGGCACTCCAGTGCAAGGTCGAGGTTCGGAACTGCGTTCCGGTTCCGAGCATGGCCGCGGTGGGCGGAACGACGCTTCCCGCGGGCGGCCAATTCACCGTGAACGTCAGCGGCGCCGATGCCGACGGCGCGGATGGCCCGTGGCGTCTCACGATCGATTGGGGCGACGGCACGACGTTCAACTCGACGTTGCTCTCGCTGCCGACGTCCACGCGCCCGCTCGTGCGCGGCAAGATCTGGAGCGCGCCGGGCACGTACACGGTCCGCGTCACCATCACCGACAAGAAGGGCGCGCAAGGCGTGTCGACCCTTGTCGTCACCGTCACCCCTTAACCCAACGTCTGTCATGCGCCGTCTTCTTCTTGCCTCTGTCATCGCCGCGACGCTGTCGTCGCCGCTCACCGCGCAGACCACGGTGACGAGCGGCACCTCGCAGAACTATTTCGGCCCACTCGGCGTGGACTCGCAGGGGTTCCCCGCGTCCGCCATCGCGCAAACGTTCATGACCCCGGCTGGCATGAACTATCTGCAGTCGTTCTCGTTCTACCTCTCCAACTCGTTCAACGGCAACCTGCTGTTCTTGCAGGCCGCGGTCTATCAGTTCAACGGCGACTTCCTCGCCGGGCCGGCGCTGTTCACGAGCGCGCTGTTCAACGGCTCTGGCAATACGAACGGCAACGACACGTTCACGTTTGGAAACTCGCTGAACATCGCGCTGTCGCCGAATGTGGTGTACGCCCTCGTGCTCTCGACGCTGCCTGGTGCCGGCCAGACGCCGGATGGATCGACCGTGCTGGCGAATCTGGCGGACGGTGACACATACGCCGGCGGCTCGCTGTTCTACGCGGTGTCGACCAACCCCGCCGATCTGTCGTCGCCGGGTGGGTTCACGTCGCTCGACGGCACGACGGATGTGGCCTTTAGCGCGACGTTTACCGGCACGGCGACCCCCGAGCCGGCGACATTGGTGCTCATGGCGACCGGACTTGCCGGAATGGGGGGCGTGGCGGTCCGCCGTCGCCGAAGAACCTGAGTTGCCGAAGCGAAGTCATGAGGGCACGGTCGCGTCGATCGCGGCCGTGCCCTTGGTGCGTTCGGGCCCCAAAGCAACGTGATTGGCGACCGGCCTCCCCCGGACGTTAATTACCAGCACCCGGCGCAAGAGGGGACTTATGCAGCTCCTGATCATTCCGATCGCCGCTGTGCTGATGTACGTCTTGGCGAGCCTTCGCGTCCTCAACCAGTACGAACGTGCCGTCGTCTTCTTTCTCGGACGACACGTCGGCACGCGCGGTCCAGGTCTGCTGTTCCTGCCGTTCATCTTCGCCAAAATGAAACGCGTGTCGATGCGCGTGGTCGCGTTCGATATTCCGGCGCAGGACGTGATCACGCGCGACAACATCTCGGTGAAGGTCAACGCGGTCCTGTACTTCCGCGTCGTCGATCCGTCGCTGGCCGTGCTCGAGATTCAGGACTACCTCTTCGCGACGGCGCAGCTCGCGCAAACGACTCTCCTCTCGGTGCTCGGCCAGGTGGAGCTCGACGAGCTCCTCGCCGATCGACGGAAGGTGAACGACATCCTCAAGCAGATCATCGACGAGCGCACGGACTTCTGGGGGATCGAGGTCTCGGCGGTCGAGATCAAGGACGTTCAGCTGCCCGAGTCGATGCGGCGCGCCATCGCCAGGCAAGCGGAAGCGGAGCGCGAGCGCCGGGCGAAGGTGATCAGCGCGCAGGGCGAGCTGCAGGCCTCGGAGACCTTGGCCCTGGCCGCGCGCATGCTCCAGAGCGAGCCGGCGTCGATCCAGCTCCGCTATTTGCAAACGCTCACGGAGATCGCGGCCGAGAACAACTCGACGACGATCTTTCCGATTCCGATCGATCTGTTCAAGCCGTTCATCCGCATCGGCGAAGCATTGGCGGACGCGAAACCGGCCAGTCTGCCGGCGTCAGCGCCGCCGGGGATCTTGGCGCCGGTCGATCGAACGTTGGCCACGCCAGCCACCGATCGAGCCGAACACGCGGTCAAGACGGGCAAACACGAATGACACGAATTGAACGAATCGAACCGATGTGGTTCATCGAGGATCGCGCCGCGACGATTCTCACCCTCGCGTGGTTCGATTCGTGAGTTTTCGTGGCATTCGTGTCTGGCCGGTCAATTACGAGCGGCAAAAAGACTGAACACGAATGACACGAATTGAACGAATCGAACCGATGTGGTTCATCGAGGATCTCGCCGAGACGATTCTCACCCTCGCTTGGTTGGATTCGTGCCATTCGTGGCATTCGTGTCTCGTCGTTCGGATGCCGGAAGCAAAAAGACCAAACACGAATGAGACGAATTGAACGAATCGAACCGAACTAATTCATCGAGGATCTCGCCGCGACGATTCTCACCGTCGCGTGGTTCGATTCGTGAGTTTTCATTGCATTCGTGTCTGGTCGTTCGAAACGACCGCGCCGCGACGATTCCAACCCTCGCTTGGTTCGATTCGTGTGTTTTTGTGTGATTCGTGTTCAGGGTGTTGTCTTTGCGCCCAGTGCGCGCACGAGCCAATCCGCGAGCGGCCCCAGCACGTTCGGCGACACCTTGTTCGTCTTCAACTTGTCATAATTGTTGAAGTCCCCGGTGGGATCTTCGATGAAGAGGTGATCCGTCGCCGGAATGATCTTCACGGTGACGTCTCGGTTGCCGCCCGCGCGAATCAGCCCCGCGAGCTTCTCCGCCTGATCGGCGGGCACTTGCCGGTCCGTCGCGCCCTGGAGAATCAGCGTCGCCGCTTTGACGTTGCCGCGCGACGGGCGCCGGATCGTACGACATCCAGAACTTGATCCACGGAATCGTCTGCTTCGCCGGATCGAGAGAGGCGCGGGCCGCGCGGAGCAGCGAATCGCGCCTCGCCGGTGACAGCGTCGAGTCGCGGTCGAGCAGGTACTTGTTCTGCGCCATGCTGATCTCGATGCCGGGCTCGCCGGGACCCGCCATGATGACGATCGCCTTCAGCGTCGGATCGGTGGCGGCGATCATCGGCGCGATCGCGCCACCCTCGCTGTGGCCGACGAGCCCGAGGCGCGCGCCGTCGATGTCGCGTCGCGTGCGCAGATAGGCGAGCGCCGAGCGAATGTCGTCCGCGAAGTCGGCGGATGTCGCGCTGCGAGGGTCACCCCCCGACGCGCCGAGGCCGCGATCGTCGAGGCGCAGCACGGCGATGCCGCGACGGCTCAGCGTGTCGGCGACCTGGCGAAACAGTCGAATTCCGCCGGCGAACGGGATGTACTCGTCGCGATCCTGTTGACCAGATCCGGTGATCGTCACGACCGCGGGCACCGGTCCGCGCGCGTTCGTCGGCATCGTCAGCGTTCCGCCGAGGACGATGCCGTGCGGTCCGGTCACGCGAACTTCCTCTGCCTTGTAGGGCGCGCCGGCGGGCGCTGAATAGTCCGGCTTCGGGGCGACCGACGAGTCGCGCAGTGACACGACCAGGCCAGCGGCAGCCTCGGGCCCGAGCCGGCCGAACTCGAGTCCGCGACCCGACGATCACGCCGCCGAGGATGCGGCCGCGCGAGTCGACCTTGAAGCGTTCGACCTGGCGCGCGATGGTCACCGACATCGAGTCGGTGGAGATCGGCCGGACTTGAACGTCGATCGTCGCGCCGCCATTGGTCGCGAAGTATGGAATGTTCGCCACGCCGCCGGTCAGTCGAGCGCGCCGCGTAAACAGCTCACCGAGCGCCAGCGCGTTGTTGAACATCGGGATGGCGCCGGCCTGTGCCGGCAGCCGATGCACGCCCGTCGACGTCTCGGCGATGATCGAGTCGCCCTTCATCGTCAGCCGAATCTGTTGCGCGGGAACGCTGCTGCCGTTCGGAACGACACCGAGCGTCAGCGATCGCACGGTCTCATCGGGTCCGAGGCGCGCGAGGTATTCGACGCGCGGCTGTCCCTTGACCTGGACAATGCCCTGGAGCGTGTCGCCGCTGCGAATGAAGCGGTCGGTGACGACCGTGTCGGCGCCGCGATAGATGACGATCGCCCCGCGGTCGACAGCCTCTTGTGCTTTGATCTGGGACGCGAGCGCCGCGAGCGCGGCGAGGACGAGAGGCGTGCGCATGTGCCGGAGAGAAGGAGGCAATGTAAGTAACTGCAGACGCCCCGCCTTTTACAGCAGATCCTTCGCTGCGACCGTTCCGAATGCACCGAACGAAACGCACGAGGACGCTCTCGCTCGTCCATCGCATTCGAGAGCCGGCGCCCGAGGCCGCGTCCGAGGCCGCGTCCGGCCGGCCGCCGCTCCTCATCCTGTTTCACGGGATTGGCAGCAACGAGCTGTCGATGGCGTCGATCGCCGACGTGTTCGATCCGCCCTTGCTCGTCGTGAACCTTACGCCGCAGGGCATCACGTACCGAGAGTTCCCGATGATGCACACCGCGACGGACGAGAGTCTCGCCGCGGCGGCATCGTGGCTGTCCGCGCGGCTCTGACGGGGGGCGGTACCGTCTGCGGATTGGCTCGCCTTGTGCCTACCTGAGTGGCACATGGAGCCGCCCGCCGATCAGCCACCCGTTGCTGCGAGCCTGCCCCTGACGCCGAAGGATCGCCGCGGCGTGCTGCGGCCGTACCGCGAGCGAGCGAATCGGCGCATCGATCGGCTGCAGACCCGGGCACGCGAGCTCGGCCCCGGACTCATCACCGGCGCAGCGGACGACGACCCGTCCGGGATCGCCACGTACTCGCAGGCTGGGGCCGCGTTCGGCTACTCGACGCTCTGGATCGCACTCGTCACACTGCCGCTCATGGCCGCGGTTCAGCTCATGTGCGCGCGCATCGGGATCGTCACACGGAGCGGTCTGGCGAACGTCCTGCGCGAGCACTATCCGCGGTGGGTGCTCTGGGGTGCGTGTTCGCTGCTCGTGCTTGGCAACACGGTGAACATCGCTGCCGACCTCGGCGGCATGGCAGCCGCGGCGAGCCTGCTCACCGGACTCCCGGCTACGTGGTTCGTTCCCGCGTTCACGATGCTCATCATGGCACTGTTGGTGTTTGCCTCGTACGAGAAGATGACGCGCTTGCTCAAGTGGCTCTCGCTCGCCCTGCTGAGCTACGTGATCGCCGCGCTGCTCGCCAAGCCAAGCGTCGCCGAATCCCTGCGCGGCACTTTCGCGCCGCGGGTCGTATGGAGCAAAGACTATCTGCTCATGCTCGTCGCCATTCTCGGGACGACGATCTCGCCCTATCTGTTCTTCTGGCAAGCGGCGCAGAACGCCGAGCAAGACGCGCATTGGCGCGGACGCGGAAAAAAGACCGAACGGCCGCAACGCGCCGTGCAGCGCGAGCTCCGTGCGGCGGCGCGGGACGTCAACACCGGCATGTTGTTCTCGAACGCGATCATGTTTTTCATCATCCTGACCGCGGCGGCGACGCTCTATCGCGCCGGGTTGCACGAGGTCGCGACGGCTGAGCAGGCGGCCGAGGCCCTGCGTCCGTTGGCCGGTCGCTGGGCGTCGCTGTTGTTTGCGGCGGGACTCGTCGGCACCGGCATGCTCGCGGTTCCGGTCTTGGCCGGATCGGCCGCGTACGCGGTGGCCGGAGCGGCGTCCTGGCGGGCGGGGATGGACGAAAACGTCCATACGGCGAAGCACTTTTACACCGTCATGGCGGTCGCGATGGCCGTCGGCACGACCCTGAGCGTCGCGCACGCGAAGCCCATTCAGCTCCTGATCTGGGCCGCGGTGATCAACGGGTTGCTCGCGCCGCCGCTCATCCTGCTCATTCTGGTCGTGACGAACAATCCGGGCGTCATGGGCCGCCATCGGAACGGCCGAATGCTCAATGTCCTGGGCGGGATCGCGGGCTTTCTGATGACCGGCGCGGGGGTCGCGCTGGTGTGGTCCTGGCTCGCCGAGTAGGCAGGCGTAAACCCCCCTTGCCTGGGCACCACCCCACGGGCCAATCTCCTATGGAAGGCAAATTCTCCCAAGGAGATGCATTTGATTCGGAAGGCTCGCTCCACTGCTCCGGGCGCGTACCCTCGCCTGACGCAGCCGTTGGTCCGCGACAATGGCGTCCTTCGTCCTGCAAGCTGGGACGAGGCTCTCGATCGCGCGGCCGATGGGTTCCGACGCAATCTGGCGCAGCACGGCCGGATGACGACCGGAATCTTCAGCTGCTCGAAGTCCACCAACGAGGTGAACTTCCTGGCGTCGAAATTCGCCCGGGCGGTGTTCGGGAACAACAACGTCGATAGCTGCAATCGGACCTGACACGCTCCCTCAGTCGTCGGTCTGACGACAATTCTGGGAGCGGGCGGCTCGACGAGCTCATACGAGGAAGCGGAGCATACGGACTTCGTCTTCCTCTGGGGCTCGAACGCCCGTGAGGCTCATCCGATCTGGTTCCACCATCTATTGAAGGGGATCCAGAACGGCGCGCAGCTCTACGTCGTCGATCCGCGGCGGACGACGTCCGCCGCGTGGGCGGACGTGTGGCTTGGACTCAACGTCGGAACGGACATCGCGCTCGCCAACGCGATGGCCCGCGAGATCATATTTGCCGGTCTGGAAGACAAACGCTTCATCGACCGTGGTACTACGAACTTCGATGCCTATCGCGTCGCGGTCGAACCGTACACCCTCGAGTTCGCCGAGGCGGTCACCGGCATTCCCGCCGACGTCATTCGCGATGCGGCGCACAAGTACGCCATGGCCGACAAGGCCATGATCTGCTGGACGCTCGGCATCACGGAGCACCACAACGCCGTCGACAACGTCGTCGCGCTGATCAACCTCGCACTCCTCACGGGGCACGTCGGTCGCTACGGCTGCGGGTGTAATCCGCTTCGCGGACAGAACAACGTGCAGGGCGGCGGCGACATGGGCGCGCTGCCGAACAAGCTTCCGGGCTTTCAGGACGTCGAAAACGACGAGCAGCGCGCGAAGTTCGAGCGCGCGTGGGGACGCGACATCATCCCCCACGAGGGCTGGCATCTGACGGAGATGATGCACGCGATGGGCACCAAGGAGCTCACGGCGCTCTACGTGATCGGCGAGAATCCCGCGCAGTCCGACGCCGACATGCATCACGTCACGGAGCTGCTCGAGAACCTGGATCACCTCGTCGTGCAAGAGATCTTCCTGACGAAGACGGCGCAGCTGGCGGACGTCGTGCTCCCGGCGAGCGCGACATGGGCCGAAGGCGAAGGCACGGTGACCAACAGCGAGCGCCGCGTGCAGCGCGTTCGCAAGGCGGTCGACCCGCCTCGCGACGCGCGCGACGAGATCTGGATCATGTGCGAGCTTGCGCGCCGTCTCGGATGCAATTGGGGCCACCCGACCGCCGAAGACGTCTGGAACGAGCTGCGGTCGCTCGCGCCGCAGTTGGCCGGCATGAGCTACGAACGCCTCGAGAAGCTCGGCGGATTGCAGTGGCCTTGTCCCGATGAGAATCACCCGGGCACGCAGTTCCTGCACGCCCGGTTGTGGGACGACGATCCTGCCAAGCGCGGACGTCTCGCGCCGTTCTCGGTCGTGCACCACGAAGGTCCCGTCGAGATGCCCGATGAAGACTATCCGTTCATGCTCACCACCGGTCGCCGGCTCGAGTCGTACAACACCGGCGTCCAGACTGGCGGTTACGACTCGCCGCTCCATCGCGGCGAATCGCTCGACATCTCGCCGGAGGACGCCGAGCGACTCGGCGTCGACACCGGTGACATCGTGCAAGTGACGTCCCGGCGCGGCAGCATCGAGGCGCCGGTGTTCATCGATCGCGGACTTCGCGCGGGCGTCGTCTTCATGACGCTGCACTTCCCGGACGACGTCGCGACCAATTTGCTCACGATCAACGCGACGGATCCGAGGTCCGGCACGGCCGAGTTCAAGGCGTGCGCGGTGCGTGTCGATCTGGTGCGTCAGGTACGGACGCGCGGCGGGCGGTTCTCCGAGCCCTACGCCGCCGCGGGAGACGACTGATGGATTTACGCCTGCGGCACGCCGCCCCAACCGATGAAGAGCGTGCCGCGGTCGATGGACTGTTGGGCGCGCCGACGTCGGCGTGGGATGGCGGGGAACGTGGCGATCTCCGGGACGCACACACGGCGGAAGGCGGCCGGCAAGCCCGCGAGCAGCGACATCTCCTTCTGCCCGCGCTCCGCGCGCTCCAATCGCGCGTCGGCTGGATCAGCGAGACGGGTCTCGAGTACGTCTGCCTGCGCCTCGGCGTGCCGCCGGCCGACGCGTGGGGCGTCGCGACGTTCTACGCCCTGTTGTCGACGACGCCGCGTGCGGCGCGCGTGCTCCACGTGTGCGACGACGTCGCCTGTCGGGCGAAGGGCGCCGCGGGCCTGTGCGACCGGCTCGAGCAGGAGATTGGTCCGGCGCATGCGCACGGGCCGAGCGGCGATCACGTCGAGATCGACGCGCGCGGTGCCGTGTGGATGCGGTCGCCGTGTTTAGGATTCTGTGATCACGCGCCCGCCGCGTTTTTGCAGCAAGCCGGCCCGACGCCCCGAGAAGAGCTCGTGGGCGACGTGACGGTTCAGTCCGCGGTCGACGTACTGCGAAACCGCCGTCCGTCGAAGGGCGTGATCACGCCGCGCAATGGCGCGAGCGGCGGGTCGGTGTTGCTCCAGCGGATCGGCGTCGTGGATCCCGCATCGATCGCCGAGTATCAGGCGAGCGGCGGGTTCGCCGCGCTTCGCAAGGCGCTCGACACCGGCGCCGAGACGGTGATCCGCGAGGTGATCGAGTCGAAGCTCATGGGCCGCGGCGGCGCCGCGTTTCCGACGGGACGCAAATGGGACGCGGTCGCGAAGCAGGCGGCGCGTCCGCACTACCTCATCTGCAACGCCGACGAATCGGAGCCCGGCACGTTCAAGGATCGCGTGCTCATGGACGGCGATCCGTTCGCGCTCGTCGAAGCGATGGCCATCGCGGCGTTCGCCACGGGCTGTGAGCGCGGCTTTCTCTACGTGCGAGGCGAGTATCCGCTGTCGGCGGAGCGCGTCCAACACGCGATCGACGAGTCGCGAGCGCACGGATTTCTCGGCTCGAACATTCTGGGACGCGGCGTGTCGTTCGACATCGAGATCCGACGTGGCGCCGGCGCATACATCTGCGGCGAAGAAACGGCCATTTTCAACTCGATCGAGGGCTATCGCGGAGAGCCGCGAAACAAGCCGCCGTTTCCGGCGCAGGCCGGGTTGTTCGGGCTGCCGACAGTCGTCAACAACGTCGAGACGCTCGCGAACATTCCGTCCATCGTCCTCGGCGGCGGTGCGGCGTTCGCGCGCGTTGGTACCGAGCAGTCGACCGGAACCAAGCTGTTCTGCGTGAGCGGCAGCGTGGCTCGTCCCGGCGTGTACGAGGTGCCGTTCGGCAAGACGCTGCGCGATCTGATGGAGTTGGCCGGCGGCGTGCCGAACGGACGACCGCTGCAAACCGTGCTGCTCGGCGGCGCGGCCGGCGTGTTCGTCGGGCCCGGTGAGCTGGACATGCCACTGACGTTCGAGGGCGCTCGGGCGGCGAAGGCGACGCTCGGCTCGGGGGTGATCGTCGCCTTCGACGACACGGTGGACATGCGGCAGATCCTGCTGCGGATCGCGTCGTTCTTCCGCGACGAGTCCTGCGGCCAGTGTGTGCCGTGCCGAGTGGGCACGGTTCGCCAGGAAGAGGCGCTCTACCGGATCGCCAGCGGCCGCACGCTGGGCGGCGTATCACAGGAGATCGCGCTGTTGGATGAAGTTGGTTTGGCGATGAAGGATGCGTCGATCTGCGGGTTGGGGCAGACTGCCTATTCCGCGATCGAGTCAGCGATTCATCGGGTTGGTTTGGTCAAGCAATCGCGGTGAGTGTGTTCCGTCGTCGAAAAACAAAGTTCCGCCGTTCATCCGTACAATCCGCATGATCCGCAGAATCCGCAAATTCAATCTCTTAGGGCTGTCCGCCGCGCGACGAAGATAGTTGGCGAAAGATTCTGGAGAACTCAGGCAGTGTTCCGCCGCATTGGGTTCTATGAATTGGGAATCGCGGATTGGGGGGATCAAGCTGATTTCGCGGAGAACTACGGCACGTGATCAATGAACGACGGCGTAAGGCCGATGGCGGCGCACTGATCGAATCTTCAATGTTGGGGAGTCCAAGGCTTTGACCGCACCGCTCGTCCAGCTTCAACGACCCACGATCGCCACCGACACCGCGAAGCGACGATCCGCGCGCCAGGTGTCGCTCTCGATCGATGGCCAGCAGGTGTCGGTCCGCGAGGGAACGACGATTCTCGCCGCGTGCCGCGACATGGGCATCGAGATTCCGACGCTCTGCTTCTTGGACACGCTCCATCCCGTGAACGTGTGCCGGATCTGCGTGGTGGAGCTCGAGGGGGCGCGCGTGTTGGCGCCCGCGTGCTCGCGCGCGGTCGAAGAGGGAATGGTCGTCCGAACCAACTCTCCACGAGTGATGCACAGCCGGAAGTTGGTGCTCGAGATGCTCGCGTCGTCGGTCGATCTCTCGACGACGCCGGACGTCGCTCGCTGGATCGACGAGTATGATGCACGACCGGAGCGGTTCGGTCCGCCGGCGCCGCCGGCGCCGGCGGGCACGCGCGACGCCGCCATTCCCGGGCACCATCACGAGCCTGATCCCGCGTACGCGGCGACCGTCGCCGAGCCGGCGAAGATCGACAACGATCTGTATGTACGCGACTACGCGAAGTGCATTCTCTGTTACAAGTGCGTCGAGGCGTGCGGGCCGGATCACCAGAACACGTTCGCGATCGCCGTCGCCGGACGAGGCTTCGATGCGCACATCTCGACGGAGTTCGCCGTTCCGCTGCCGGAATCGGCGTGCGTGTACTGCGGCAATTGTATCGCCGTGTGTCCGACCGGTGCGCTGATGGCGAAGACGGAGTTCGACAGGCGCGCCGAGGGGACCTGGGACGAGTCTCGCATGACGGAGACCGACACGATTTGCCCATACTGCGGCGTCGGGTGCACGCTCCGCCTGCACGTGTCCAACGGCGAGATCGTGAAGGCAACGTCGCCGTTCGAGAACTCCATCACGCAGGGCAACCTCTGCATCAAAGGCCGCTTCGGCTGGCGCTTCGTCCAGCCGCGCGTGACGAACGGCGCGCACCGCAATGGCCACGACTAGCCACGCCCTCTTCGCGCTCGGCTACACCGAACCGACGTCCGAGACTCCGATGTTCAAGCTTTCGGAGCGGGACAGCGGCTCGGGGTTCGTCACCGTCGCGGAAGAGGTTCCCATCGCGCTCGTCTATAATGGCCGGCCGCACGTCGTCCTCATGGGTACGCCGGCCGATCTCGAGGATCTCGCCGTAGGATTCAGTCTCACCGAATCGATCGTCGCGAGCCCGAGGGACATCGAGCGCATCGAGGTCGTGAAGGCGAGCCACGGCATCGAGGTGCAGGTGCAGATCCGCGCAGCCGACGCCGAGCGCCTGGAGGTTCGCACGCGCTCACTCGTCGCGCGAACGAGCTGTGGCCTCTGCGGCATCGAGACGATCAAGGACGTGTTGCGTGTGCCGGCCAAGGTCGAGCATACGCTCGACATCTCGCGAGACGCGCTCTACCTCGCCGGCCACGAGCTGTCGAAGCAGCAGACGCTGAACAACCAGACGAGCACCGTTCACGCGGCCGCGTGGTCGAATGCGTTTGGCGAGATTCTCATCGTGCGCGAAGACGTCGGGCGTCACAACGCGCTCGACAAGGTGCTGGGCGCGATGGCGCGCGACGGCATCCCGTCCGGCGGCGGATTCATCGTCGTGACGAGTCGCGCGAGCTACGAGATGGTCCAGAAAGTCGCCGCCCGCGGCGTAGAGCTCATCGCCGCGATCTCGCGGCCAACGGGGCTGGCGATTCGCTTTGCGGTGGACGCCGGCGTCACGCTCGTCGGGTTGCTGCGCGGCACGAGCGCGAACGTGTATACGGCTCCGCAACGAATTACTTAGAATCTCTGTATCCCGAGCCCTTCGTCGCTTGCGCTCCTCGAGGGCAGGCACAACGAGGGATCCGCAGTTCCGTGTCCCACGTCTTTCCAGGAGCACTGTCGTGACCACTGCCGTCGTTCCGTCGGACATTGAGATCGCGCAACGCGTGAAGATGCGTCCCATCGAGGACGTCGCCGCCGAGCTGGGCCTCGATCGCGACGAGCTCGATCTCTATGGGAAATACAAGGCGAAGATCCCGCTCGACGTCGCTCAACGCGGCGTCCGCGGACGACTCGTCGTCGTCACGGCGACGAACCCGACGCCGGCCGGCGAAGGGAAGAGCACCGTGTCGGTCGGCCTCGCGCAGGCGCTCAGGCGCATGGGCCGCAAGGTCGCGCTCTGCATTCGCGAGCCGAGCCTCGGACCGGTGTTCGGCGTGAAAGGCGGCGCGGCCGGCGGCGGCTATGCGCAGGTCGTGCCGATGGACGACATCAACCTGCACTTCACCGGCGACTTCCACGCGATCTCGAGCGCGCACGCCTTGCTCGCCGCGCTGCTCGACAATCATCTGCAGCAAGGCAACGCGCTCGGCATCGATCCGCGCCGCATCACGTGGCCGCGCACGATCGACATGAACGATCGCGCGTTGCGCAACGTCATCGTCGGCTTGGGAGGCGTCGGCGACGGCATTCCGCGCGAAGAGCACTTCGTCATCATCCCCGCGAGCGAGGTGATGGCGATCGTCGCCTTGGCGACGAGCCCGCAGGATCTCGAAGAGCGTTTGGCGCGCATCATCATCGGTTCCACGGCGGGCGCGAACAAGCGGCCCGTCACCGCGGGCGAGCTACGCGCCACCGGCGCGATGGCGCTGCTGCTCAAGGACGCCATTCGTCCGAATCTCGTCCAAACGCTCGAAGGCGGCCCCGCCTTCGTGCACGCGGGCCCGTTCGGCAACATCGCGCACGGGTGCAACAGCATCCTCGCCACCCGCTCGGCGCTCGCCCTCGCGGACATCGTCGTCACGGAGGCGGGGTTCGGCTCCGATCTCGGCGCGGAGAAGTTCTTCGACATCAAGTGCCGCGCGGGCGGGCTCAATCCCGAAGCGGCCGTGGTCGTCGCGACCGTGCGGTCGCTCAAGATGCACGGCGGCGCGGACAAGAAGAATCTCGGCGCCGAGAACCTCGACGCCCTCAAGCGCGGACTGCCCAATCTCGAGAAGCATATCGAGAACGTGAAGCATTTCGGCGTGCCGAGCGTCGTCGCGCTCAATCGTCGGACGTCGGACACCGACGCGGAGCTTGCCGCGGTGACCGAGGCCTGCGAGACGCTCGGCGTGCCGTTGGCGCTCACCGAAGTGTGGGAGAAAGGCGGAGAAGGCGGCGAAGCGCTTGGCGGCGAGGTTCTGCGGCTGCTCGACAGCAAGCGCGCCGAGTTCCGTCCGCTCTATCCGACGAATCTGCCCATCAAGGAGAAGATCGAGATCATCGTGCGGCAGATCTACGGCGGTGAAGGCGCGGACTATTCGCCGGAAGCCGATCGCGCGATCACGTACCTCGAGTCGATCGGACTCGGGAACACGCCGGTGTGCATGGCGAAGACGCAGTACTCCCTCACCGACGACGCGACGAAGCTCGGCCGCCCACGCGGCTTCAGGATTTCCGTGAACGAAGTCCGGCCGTCCGCCGGCGCCGGCTTCGTCGTCGCGCAGTGCGGTGACATCATGACGATGCCTGGCTTGCCGAAGGAACCCGCAGCGGAGCGAATGGCGCGGTTGCCGAGCGGAGAGATTGTCGGGCTCTTCTAGCCCAATCGAAGTGCAGAGATGGCCTGCGCGCGGCGTGACGACGCGGCGTGTGGGGCACAACATCGAGACCTGATCGATCGGCAACCGCCGACGACGCAGGTCCCGATGTTTTTCCATGTGCCTCGAAATCGTCGAGCGCGCTCGGCACCGAAGATGCTCTTGAGGGCGCCGTGATTCCTCGCGGCCGACGTGGTCGCGTGGCTGAGTCCGACGACAGTGAGAGAGTATCGTGAAGTTCGTATACGCATGCGGCCGGCGCCGATGTGCGATCGCCCTCCTCGTCGCGCTTGGCGACGTTGCCGGCGCGGCACTTCCAGCACAGACACCGGATACGGCCGCGCGCAAGATCACGCTCGCCGACGCGATTGGCGCGGCGCAGCGAAATTCGGCGCAGGCGGTCCAGGCGCATGGTCAGATCGTCTCCGCGGTCACGAGCGAGCGAGTCGGCTATGCCGCGTTTCTGCCGACGCTGAGCGTCGGCGTGAACAGCAGCTTCGCGAATCAGGGTGGTGGGCAATCGGGAACGGTGCTCACCGGCGCGAATGGCAATCAGGTCGTCACGAACGCCGGTCAACGGAACAACACCTCCTTCGCCTCCACGGGCAGCGTGTCGCTGTCGTACACGGTGTTCGACGGCGGCTCACGCATCTACGATTTGCGCGCGGCGCGCGCGTCGATCGGCGCGGCGGAAGCGGGCAGCGCGGCGCAGACCGTCGCGATCGCGTTCGCCGTGACGCAGGCCTTCTACAAGGCGCTGTCCGCGCGCGAAGAGCTGGCCGCGGGAAAGATCCAGCTCGCGCTCGCCGACTCGGCGCAGCGAATCGCGAACGTCCAGGTGCGCGCGCGCACCGCGATCGTGTCCGATTCGCTCCGCGCGTCGATCCAGGTCGCGACGGCGCGAGTGGCGATTGCGACCGCGCTGACCGACCTCGCGTCGGCGAACGCGACGCTGTCGCGGCTCGTGGTGTCGCCGCTCATGGTGACGGCCGATCCCGCGGACACCGTGGTGTCGATTCACGCCGCTGCCCGACACGGCCATGTTGCGCCAGCTCGCGGACACGAGCCCCGCGGTGCGCCAGGCGGTCGCGCAGATGTCGGCGACCGTCGCGCAGGAGAAATCGGCTCGTGCGGCGCGGCTGCCGCAGGTCGGCGCGACGTACTCGTTCACCGGCAATGGCCAAAATGCGTTCTTCGGGGTAGGACAACCATACGGCTACGGCAATCGCTTGAGCCTGGCAGTGTCGCTGCCCGTCCTGGACCAGTACCAGCGCCAGGCGGCGGTCGAACGCGCCGAGGTCACCACGGCGAACGCCAACGCGATCGCTCGCGACACGAAGCTCGCCACGCATGAGAGCCTGTCGCAGGCGGTCGGGGCGCTCGAGCTCGCGCGAAGCCGCATGATCGAGCAGGCCGCGTCGCTGAGCGCCGCGCGCGAAGACCTTCGCGTTCAGCTCGATCGATACCGGTTGCAGGAGGCTACGATCATCGACGTGTTGACGTCTCAGAATGAGCTCGCCCAAGCGCAGTCGGCGCTGATTCAAGCGCGGTTCGACTATCGCGTCGCGCGGGCACAGATCGAGTCGATCATCGGGAGGCCGTTGTGATGCGCGCGACGCCGAGCCTTCGAGCGATCGCGGCGTCGATCGTTGCGATCGCCACCGTGTCGATCACGGAAGCGTGTCACCGTCAGACGACCGCCTTCTTCATCGACACCGCCACCGTCGCACGCCAGTCGCTCACCGTCACGGTGTCCGGTACGGGGACCGTGGAGCCGGCGGAAGTCGTGCAAGTGAAATCGAAGGCCTCCGGCCAGATCGTGAAGATGCCGGTGGTCATGGGAACGGTGGTGAAACCGGGCGATCTGATCGCGCAAATCGATCCACGCGACCCACGGAGTCGATACAATCAGGCGGTCGCCGCGCTCAACGCGGCAAAAGCGAATCTGCAGGTGACGAAGGCGGCGCTCGATCGCGCCAATCAGCTCTACAATGAGCGTGCGCTGACGGCGCCGGATCACGAACAGGCCCTCGTGGGCTACGCCAACGCGCAATCGGCGGTCGCGACGGCGCAAACGAATCTCGAAGTCGCGCAGGTCGACCTGGCCGACGTCACGATCCGCGCGCCCGAGGCGGGCACGATCATCGACAAGCAAGTCGCCGAAGGACAGGTGATCGCGTCGGCCACCAACAGCGTGAGCGGCGGGACGACGCTCGTCACGCTTGCCAATCTGCTGAACATCATCGACAGCGCGCTCGTCACCGAAACCGACGTCGCCAAGGTGCACGTCGGGCAGTCGGTGTCGGTCGCCGCCGATGCGTATCCGAACCGAACGTTCTCCGGCGTGGTCGACAACGTGTCGCCGCAGGCCGTGACCGTGCAGAGTGTGACCATGTTTCCGGTGATCATTCGCATGGACAACCGTTCGGGATTGCTCAAGCCCGGCATGAACACGGATGTCTCGATCCTCGTCGAAGAGCGCACCAACGCGCTGGTCATCCCGAACGACGCGATCGGAACGCCACAAGACATCGCGCAAGCCGTCGTCGCGCTCGGCGGCGACCGCAACGCGCTGGCGCAACTGAGCCAGCGCGGCTCGGGACGTGGAACTGGACGAAACCGGGGCGGCACGGACACGAGCGCCGCGCATCGAGTGGCGTCGTCGAAGGCGGGCCGCGCCACACATGCGGACAGCGCCGGTGGAGCAGTCGTCGCGCCGAGTCCGCCGGCGGCGTCGCCGGCGCCGGTCGCCGGGCACCCGGGCCTGGTCCTCGTGGCGCAGAACGGCACATGGGAGCCGAGGCGCGTCATGCTGGGAATTGGGAACTACGACGCCACGGAAGTCGTGTCCGGACTGTCGGAAGGCGATCGCGTCGCGCTCGTCGCCGAGATCCGCGTGCAGGCCGCGCGCGATTCCTCGCTCAGTCGAATACAGAGCCGTGGAGGCCTTCCGGGCATTGGCGGTGGCGGCGGGAATCGGGGCGGTGGCGGTGGTCGCGGTCGCGGTGGCGGAGGCTGATGCGACTCCCAGGAATGGGGGGAACCCTGCTGATGCGGGAGACGCTCTCCGTCTCGCTGGGTGCGCTCCGCGTGAACAAGCTGCGCTCGCTGCTGACGATGCTCGGCATCGTGATCGGCGTCGGCGCGGTGATCGCGATGGTGGCGCTTGGCCGCGGCGCGCAGAACTCGGTCAACGAGCGCATCGCCGCGCTGGGGACGACGCTGCTCACCGTGAGCCCGGGGCAGGTCTCGTCCCGCGGCATCGCGTCGGCGACAGATCGCGCGCGCCTCACCGCCGACGACGCGGACGCGCTCGAGCGCGACGGCCAATACATCGCCGCCGTGGAGCCCGAGATGTCACGCTCGCTCCAGGTGCAGTACGGCGGCACCAATGCGAACACGACGGTGCTTGGCACCACGCCGAACTACCTGGACGTGCGCAAGTATTCGATGGCCGGCGGCACGATGTTCACGCCGGTCGACGACGACGCGCGACGCCGCGTCGCGGTGCTCGGGCAGACCGTGCTGTCCAATCTCGGCGCCGGCAACGAGATCATCGGGCAAGAGATTCGCATCAACAGCATTCCGTTCACGGTGATCGGAACCCTCGCGACGAAGGGCAGCGGCGGCGGCTTCGGCGATCCCGACGATGAAATTCTCATTCCGCTCAGCACGGCGCGCTTTCGCGTCTTCACGACGAAGGATCTTCGCGCGATCGGGGTCCTGGCGCCGTCGGAGAGTCTCATCACGCGCGCGATGGTCGACATCGATCGGATTCTGCGGCGCTCGCATCACATTCCGGCCGGCGGTGCGCCGGACTTTCAGATCCGCAATCAGGCCGATTTCCTGAACACGTTTGCCGCGACGACGCAGGCCTTCACGCTGCTGCTCGCCGGCATCGCCGCGGTCAGCCTCGTCGTCGGCGGAATCGGCATCATGAACATCATGCTCGTGTCGGTCACCGAGCGAACGCGCGAGATCGGCGTGCGCAAGGCTCTCGGCGCGACGCGGCGCAACATTCTCCTCCAGTTTCTCATCGAATCCGTCGTGCTCTCGCTGCTCGGCGGGTTCATCGGTGTCTGCCTCGGGGCGGGAAGCGCGATTCTCTTTCGGCTCCTGCTGAGCTGGAACACCGCCGTCTCGGCGTCGTCGATCGCGCTCGCCTTCGGCTTTTCGGCACTCGTCGGGATCGCGTTTGGCGTATGGCCCGCCCGCCGCGCCGCCGCGCTCGATCCGATCGTTTCCCTGCGGTACGAGTAGCATCCTCGTAAGCATGAGGCGCATTGCCAGCGTCTCAACTCCGAGTGTCCGCGCGCCGGAGCACGCGCCCCGATCCCCTGGTGTCACCGCGAGGGGGCAGTCGTCCCAGAATCGGACGATCGCGCCGACCGCGTCGACGGCGAGCGAAACCAACGCTTTGAGTGCTCGTTGTGTCAAAAGACGTGGTCCCTCGCAGGGACCCTTTTGTACGTCCCAGGGTTCTTCATCATTTGCTAATCCGATCGTAATTGCGATCGGCAAACTGTCTGACTAGGGTCCAATGCGATGATGCAGGGAGTCCCATCGCGACCGGCCGCCAACCTGTTAGAGGGCCTCTAGATGCAACAGCTTCGCAAACGCTGGCTTCCGCTCCTCATCGTCGCCATCCTGGTCGGCGGCACGGCGTGGTACAAGTGGCCGGCGAGCGCTTCGGCCGCCGAGGCGGCCATCTCGGCACCGGTCAAACAGGGGACCTTCAAGGTGGTCGTGACGACCACGGGCGAGCTGCGCGCGCGCAAGTTCGTCCAGGTCCAGGGCCCCAGCACGCAGGCCGCGCAGGTCTATCAGTCCAAGATCACCTGGCTGATTCCCGAGGGCACGGTCGTCAAGGAAGGCGAGAAAATCGCCGAGCTCGACCGTTCGCCCGCCGCGACTCGCATGGCCACGGTGAACACCGACTTCCAGAAAGCCCAGGCCGAATTCACCAACGTGTCGCTCGACTCGGCGCTCAACCTCGCACAGGCCCGCGAGGATGTCCGCACCGCCGAGTATGGCCTCGAGGAGAAGAAGCTGGCGAAGGAGCAGGCGGCCTACGAGGCGCCCACGATCAAGCGACAGGCCGAGATCGACTACGAGAAGGCGCAGCGCGCGCTCGATCAGGCGAAGCTCAACCTCACGACGAAGACGAAGCAGGCGGCGGCGAAGGTGTCCGTCGCCGCCGCCGATCTCGCGCGTCAGCAGAACAATCTCAAGATGGTCCAGGACGCCGTCGCCGGATTCACGATCACCGCGCCGTCGCCCGGCATGGTGATCTACGTTCGCGAATGGAACGGCAAGAAGAAGGGCGTCGGATCGCAGTGGTACACGTTCGATCCAACGGTCGCCACGCTGCCCGACCTCACGCAGATGGAATCGCAGACGTACGTCAACGAGGTCGACGTGCGGAAGCTGTCGGTTGGCCAAAAGGTCGCGATCTCGCTGGATGCGGATCCGACCAAGAAGCTCAACGGAACGGTGACGGCGGTCGCGAACGTCGGTGAACAGCGGCCGAACCAGGACTCGAAGGTCTTCGAGGTGAAGATCGAAGTCGTCAGGGCCGACACGACGCTGCGGCCCGGGATGACGACGTCCAACGCCATCGAAGTGGCGTCGATGTCGAACGTGCTGTCCATCCCGCTCGAGGCCGTGACGTCGGAGGGCGGGTTCTCCTACGTCTACAAGAAGACCGGGCACAGCGCCGTGCGACAGATGATCGAAGCCGGCGCGATGAACGACAACGAGATCGTCGTGATCAGAGGTCTCTCGAAAGACGATCACGTGCTGCTGACACCGCCGCCGGACAAGGCGACGCTCAAGACCGAGATCATTCCCGGTTTGCAGCCGCTGACGCCCGGAACGAGCGGTGACACCGCGAAAGGAGTAACGCTCCCCGCCAAGCCGACCGCGACGCCCGACAAGGCGGCGCCGAAGGGCGCGGCGCCAGCGCCGAAGATGGAGAAGCCAGCGCCGGCGACGATGCCTGCGCCGGCCGCCGCCGCCAAAACCAAGGGCTGACCGTGGCAACGCTGGCCGTGGAAACTGGCGCGCGACCTCCCTCGCGCGTCCAGGTCCTCTTCGCGCACGTCGCGTTCAGCACGCGCACCGCGGCGGAAGCCGTCAGTCACAACAAGCTGCGCGCGGGCCTCACGTCGCTCGGCATTCTCTTCGGCGTCGCGTCGGTCATCGCGATGCTCGCCATCGGCAGTGGCGCCGAACAGGAAATCCTCGAGCAGATGAAGCTGCTCGGCGCCAACAACATCGTCATCACGCCGATCGTCGAGCAGTCGGAAGGAAAGGTCGACTCCGACCCGAACGCGAAGAAGCAGAGCAAGCGCTTCACGCCGGGGCTGTCCTACCTGGATGCCGAGGCGATCAGGACGACGCTGTCCGACGTGCGGCGCACGAGCAGTGAAGTCGTCGTGAACAGCGTGATCACGCGCGAAGGACATCATCGGTCCGGCAAGATCGTCGGCGTCGATTCGAGCTACTTCGACGTGATGAACCTCAAGCTCGATGAGGGAACGCCCTTCGCCGTCCGGCACTATGCGCGGGCGGCGCCGGTCGCGATCATCGGCCAGGGGGTCAAATCGCGCTTCTTCACCACCGAGGATCCGATCGGCAAGCCGCTCAAGGTCGGCAACGAGTGGCTCACGGTGGTCGGCGTGCTCGAGGATCGCAAAGTCTCCGCGCAGACTGCGCAGCAGCTCGGCATCCGCGACGCGAACATGGACGTCTACGTGACGCTGCCGACGATGTTGCTGCGCTATCGCAATCGCGCCGAAGTCACGCAGCAGGAAATGGAGCTCGCCGCGCGCGAGGCGAACAGCGGCGGCGCCAGCGACTCCTCGGAAACCGACGAGCAGCGCGCCGAGAAGCGCAACTATCACCAGCTCGACAAGGTGATCGTGCAGGTCGACAAGTCGGAGATGGTGACGTCGGTGTCGAACATCGTGCTGCGCATGCTGCAGCGCCGGCACAACGACGTGATCGACTTCGAGATCAAGGTGCCCGAAGAGCTGCTCAAGCAACAGCAGCGCACGAAGACGATCTTCAACATCGTGCTTGGCGCGATCGCGTCGATCTCGCTCATCGTCGGCGGCATCGGGATCATGAACATCATGCTCGCGTCGATTCTCGAGCGCATCAAGGAGATCGGCGTGCGCCGCGCCGTCGGCGCGACGCAGGGCGACGTGCGCGCGCAGTTTCTGAGCGAGGCCGTGATGATCAGCCTCGCCGGCGGCCTCGCCGGAATTCTCACCGGCGCGCTCGCCGCCGTCGGCATCGAGCGCCTCGCGAAGATTCACACGATCGTGTCACCGATGTCGGTCGCCGTCGCGTTCGGCGTATCGGTGGCCGTCGGGCTCGTGTTCGGAATCGTGCCGGCGACGAAGGCGGCGAAGCAGGATCCGATCGTCTGTCTGCGCTACGAATAGCTCGCGTCCCCCAAGACGACCCTCTCCCACTCGAAGGTCCCATGCGCGCCCCGCGGTGTCATCCTGAGCGAAGCGAAGGATCTGCTGTCATGTCACGCTGTTTCTCCCTGCTGGTTCTCCTCACTCCGCTCGCGCTGCCGGCGCAGCAGCCCAAGGCGCTGACGCTCGAAGACGCCATCGTCATGGCGCAGCGCCAGGGCCCCCTGGCGCAGGTGGCGCGGAGTACGCGCGACGCCGCGCGCTCGCGCGACCATGCGTTCAACGCGCGCCTGCTGCCGCAGGTGATGCTGGGCGGGAACGCCGCGAATCTGAATCGCGGCATCAATCCGATCACGTTGAACGACGGCTCGACGCAGTTCATCAAGCAGGCGCAGAACCAGTCGTCGCTCGGGCTGCAGGTCAACCAGAAGATTCCGCTCACCGGCGGAACGCTGTCGGTCGGCTCGCAGCTCAGCCGCATCGATCTCTTCGGCGATCAGACCGGACAATACTGGCAGACGACGCCCTTCTTCATCGGCCTGCAGCAGGACCTCTTCAAGCCGCGCGAGCTGGTCTGGGACGAGAAAGTCGAATCGTTGGGCGCGTCCGTGGCAGAACGCCAATATCTCGAGGCGAAGGAAGACGTCGCCGGTAACACGTCGGCGGCGTTCTTCGACCTCTATGCCGCCCAGATGAGCTATGACAACGCGCTCGCGAATACCGGCGTGAACGACACGCTGTATACGCTGAACAAGGGCCGCTACGAAGTCGGCAAGATCGGTGAGAACGATCTGCTCAAGAGCGAGCTGGCGCTGCTCCGCGCGCGCGCGTCGCTCGACGACGCCAAGCTGACGCGCGATCGCGCCGAAGCGGCGCTCCGTCGCATGATCGACTATCCGGACGGCCAATCGTTCGCGATCGTGACCCCGGATTCGATTCCGAGCATCGACGCCGATCCCGACGTCGCCGTTCGCATGGCGCTCAAGAACTCGAGCACCATCGAACAAAACGATCTGGACAACGTCTCTACCCGCCGCCGAACCACCGAAGCGCGGCTCAATAGCCGCTTCAACGCGACGATCGCCGCCAGCGTCGGCTTCAATCAGACCGCGCCCGTGTTTGGGCAGGCGTATCAGAGTCCGCTCGCGAAGCAGCAGCTGCAGGTCGGGGTCAACATGCCCATGATCCAATGGGGCGCGGGGCGGGCCGACATCGAAGCCGCGAAGTCGGACGAGATTCGAGTCGCCGCGAACAACAAGTCGCGGCGCGACGCGCTGGTCGAAGACGCTCGCTTCTCCGTGCTGCAGCTCCAGCAGGCGCAGCGCAACGTCGTCCTGGCGGCGAAGGCTGACACCGTCGCGGCCAAGCAGTTCGACGTGGCGAAGAACCGCTACATCATCGGCAAGATCGCCATCCTCGATCTCTACAACGCGCAGACCGAGAAGGACGCCGCCGTCATCGCGCGCGTGCAGTCACTGCGCACGTACTGGACGGCATACTATCACCTGCGCCGCGTCACGCTGTACGACTTCGCGACGAAGCAGGAGATGTCGGAGCTGCGCGATCGGTAGTCTGCCGCCCCGGGCCTGCCCGTCATCCCAGCGCAGCGAGGGATCAGCACAGTTTCGCAACCGAGACAAATCCGGCTTGACAGGTCTCCGTTGCGCGGTGTAGCCTTCGCACCATGACCCGCGCCACGTTTTACGGCTATTACTACTACTACGCGACCCTCGCGGGCCGTGGGTGGAGCCGTACGCGGTAAGATCGAAACACACCGCAACCACACCGACGACCCGTGACCTCACGGGTCGTTTTTTGTTTTCCACGAGGCCCTTCCGATGATCATCATCACCCGGTCCAACGTCTCCGACGCCGAAATCGACCACATTCGCGAGCGCATCGAGTCCGTCGGCATGCGCACGCACCTGTCACGCGGCGAGCAGCGCACCATCATCGGATGCATCGGCGACGAGTCGCTGCTCGAGGGGGTGCCGCTCCTCTCGATTCCGGGCGTCGAGTCCGTCACGCCGGTGCTCAAGCCGTACAAGCTCGCGTCACGCGAGTTCGCCGCATCGCCGACGGTCGTCCGCGTCGGCGGCCGCGACGCCAACGCGAGCTTCGGCGGCCAGGCGGTGACCGTGATCGCCGGTCCGTGCTCCGTCGAGAACCGCGACATGCTCATCGCCACGGCCACGGCGGTGCGATCGGCCGGAGCGACGATGCTTCGGGGCGGCGCGTTCAAGCCGCGGACGTCGCCGTACGCGTTTCAAGGCCTCGGGCTCGAGGCGCTCAAGATGCTCGTCGCGGTCCGCGCCGCGACGGGTATGCCGGTGGTGACCGAGGTGATGGACACTCGGCAGGTCGACCTCGTCGCCGAGCATGCGGACATGCTGCAGGTCGGCGCGCGCAACATGCAGAACTTTGCCTTGCTTGCCGAGCTCGGCCGCGTGCGCCGGCCCGTCTTGCTGAAACGCGGTTTGTCGGCGACGGTGAAGGAACTGCTCATGGCCGCTGAATACATCATGGCGAACGGCAATCACGACGTTGTCCTCTGTGAGCGAGGCATTCGCACCTATGAGACCGCGACGCGCAACACGCTCGATGTCGCCGCGATCCCGGTGCTCAAGCGCGAGTCGCATCTGCCGGTGATCGTCGATCCAAGCCATGCCGGCGGCGACGCTGGTCTCGTCGCTCCGCTGGCGTTCGCGGCCATCGCCGCCGGCGCGGACGGGCTGATCGTGGAAGTTCACCCTGATCCCGAGTGCGCGCTCTCCGACGGCGATCAGTCGTTGGCTCCTCCGGCATTCGAGAGTCTGATGGATCGCCTTGGCGCGTTCGCGGCCGCCGCCGGTCGGACGATGGCGGCGACGCCGAGCACGGCTCGGGCGGTCGCGTGACCGAATCACCGCGCGGTCCCGAGGCGCTCGCCGAGCTCGCGCGCTGTCGTGACGAGATCGAGCAGATCGACCGGCAGATCGTCGCGTTGCTCTCGCGTCGATTGACGCTGGGCAAGCGAACGGGCGAGCTCAAGCGACTGGCCGGACTGCCCATCCTCGATCCGACGCGCGAGGCCGCGGTGATCCGGCGAGTGACCGGCCAGGCGCGCGACGCGGGTCTTCCGCCCGAGCCGATTCGAGAAGTCTTCTGGCAGATCGTTGGAATGTCGCGCCGCGTTCAGGAGACGGGAGACATCGACGTACACCACGAGGGAGGAGGCGCGAGTCATGACGACCTTCGATAGCGTGGCGGTCGTCGGCCTCGGGCTCGTCGGCGGGAGCGTCGCGCGCGATCTGTCCGCGCGTGGCGTGCACGTCAGCGCGTACGATGCGGACGCGACGCACCTCGCGGCGGCTGTGCGAACGAACGTCGTCCGCAGCGCGCTCGACGCGTCGTTGAGCGGCGTACGGGACGCGGACGCCGTCATCATCGCGACGCCCGTCGATGCCGCGCTCCACGTGCTCGAGCGAGTGACGCCGCACGCGCGGCGGGCGCGTCTGATCATGGATGTCGGCAGCACGAAGTCGAGAATCGTCGAATCGGCACAGCGGCTCGGAATCGGAAACCGCTTCGTCGGAGCGCATCCCATGGCCGGCGACCACCGGTCGGGTTGGCACGCCTCGCGCGCGGGGTTGTTCACCGACGCGCCGGTCTATCTCTGTCCGCCGCGCGACGCGACCGCCGATGCATTGCAGCTCGCGCGCACGTTCTGGATCGAGCTCGGCGCGCGTCCGGAGCGAATGACGGCCGAGCAACACGACCTCAAGCTGGCGTGGACGAGCCATTTGCCCCATATGGTGTCGACGGCCTTGGCGCTCGCGCTGGCGCGTACGGGCATCGATCGGATCTATCTCGGACCCGGCGGTCGCGACGTCACGCGTCTTGCGGGAAGCTCGCCCGACATGTGGACGGCGATCGCGCTCGAAAACGCGCCGGCGATCGAGGCGGCGCTGCGGCAGACGGAACGCGAGATCGCCACGATTCGGGCATCGCTCCAGCGGGCCGATCAGGAGGATCTCCGCGGCCGATTCGAAGCCGCGCGACAGTGGTGGAACGGTGGGGGAGAGGGAAGAGGGGAGGGCGGGGACGGGATGAGGAACGGCGGTGACAACGACGCGTCGGAGAGCGAAGCGGCGGGACCGACGTCGAATGCAGCGGATAACTGATCGGCGCAAACTGCGCTGATAGCTGTCTTTGCGATGTCACAATGAGCGCGTGCGAATGGGCACGAGGAGTGCTGTCGCGCAGATCCCTCGTCTCCCAGACTCCCGACCCCCTCTTCTCGCTTCCCTCTTTCCCCTTCTCCCATATGCCGAAGCAAGCCGCCCACGGCCGCTTTGTCTGGCATGAGTTGGCCGTCCCAGACCCCGCCGCCGCAGAGTCTTTTTACACGCAGGTTACGCCGTGGAAGACCCAGCCGTGGGATCACTCCCCAGATTACACCTTGCTCACGAACGATGGCGTTCCTCTCGGCGGGATCGCGCAGCTGACCGCTGATCTCCTCGACCGCGGCGTGGCGCCGCATTGGCTGCCGTACGTGAGCGTGTACGACGTCGACGCGTGCGCCCGACAAGCCGTGAGTCTCGGAGGCCAACTGCGAATGGGACCGAAGGAAGTGCCGAACATCGGGGCGTGGGCGGTCATCGCCGATCCACAGGGCGCGACCATCGGCATTTACGAGCCGGCATACGCGCCGCCGCTCGCGAGCGCGCCGCGCACCGGCGATTTCGCCTGGCACGAGCTCACCACCGCCGACTACAAGGCGGCGGGCGAGTTCTATCACGCGCTCTTTCGCTGGGATCACATCAGCGACTACGACATGGGCGACCAAGGCATCTATCGCATGTTCGGCCAGCGCGGCGACACGTACGGGGGTATGTTCAATCGCAGCCCGAACATGCCGGCGCCGAACTGGCTGTCGTACGTGCGCGTCGCCGACGTGAAGTCCGCGGCCGGCAAGGTCCAGGAGCTCGGCGGCCGAGTGCTGAACGGCCCGATGGAAGTCCCCGGCGGCGACTGGATCGTGCAGTGCCTGGACCCCCAAGGCGCCGCGTTCGCGCTGCACACGAAGTAGGTCTCGTCGTCTTTCACCACGAACTTCAAAGAATGCTCACCAAGCTCTCGCGCCGTGGAGTGACGGCGGTTCTCGTGCTGGCCGCTGCCGGCGTCGTCGTGGTTCCCGCCGCGGTCTTCGCGTGGGGAGACGTCGGCCATCGCATCACCGGCGAAGCGGCCGCGCTCGCGCTGCCGCCGTCGGCGCCGTCCTTTCTCCGCGCTGCGTCGCGCCAGCTCGCGTACTTGAATCCCGAACCGGATCGCTGGCGCGCTCGCACGGAGAGCTCGATCGATCCCGCGCTCGATCGCGCAGGCGCGCCGGAGCACTTCATCGACATGGAGCTCGTGCCGCCCGCGAGGCTCGCCGGCGCGCTCAAGGCGAGCGACCGCTTCGCGTATCTCGACACGATCGCCGCGGCGGGAAAAGAAGGTTCGACGATGGGCCTGCTGCCGTTCAAGATGCTCGAGATGACGCAGGTGCTTCGCGTGGACTTCCGGAACTGGCGCGCGGCGCCCGATTCCCTCAAGCCCTTCATCGAGCAGCGCATCATCGATGACGCCGGCATCCTCGGCCACTACGTCGCCGACGGCTCGAATCCACTGCACACGACCGTTCAGTACAACGGCTGGACTGGTCCCAACCCCAACGGCTACGCCACGGACAATCGCACGCACGCGCGCTTCGAGTCGATCTACGTCGGCGCGAACATCAAGCTGTCGGACGTCACGTCGCGCATGGACACGGTCTCGCGTGTGTTCCCCGATCTTCGCTCGGCGATCATCGACTATCTCAGGGAGAGCAACTCACACGTCGAGGAGCTGTACAAGGTCGACAAGGCGCACACGTACGACGCCAACACCACCGCTCCGGAGAACAAGGCGTTCGTGATCGATCGGTTGACCGCGGGCGCGCGCATGTTGCGCGACCTGTGGTGGACGGCCTGGGTGACGAGCGCCCCGCCCAACGCCCGCTAGCGCCCGAGCAGCTACCCGACGGCCGCAAACCCAATGGCCCGAAACTCGGCCTTGACTTTCGGCGTACGATGTTGAAAAATCAACATACCCGATAACGGAGTTCCTGCTTGTCCAAGGATTCGCCAACCGCCCTGTCCCGCCGCGAGCGACAGGTCATGGATATTCTCTACCGGCGCGGCGAGGCGACGGTCGCCGAGGTCATGGCCGACCTGCCGGATCCGCCGACCTATTCGGCTGTGCGGTCGATCCTTCGAATCCTGATGGAGAAGGATCTCATCACGCACCGCGAGGACGGACCGCGCTACGTCTATTTGCCGGCGGTCAACACGGACAGCGCGCGCGACGATGCGCTGAAGCACGTGATTCGGACGTTCTTCGATGGGTCCGCCGAACAGGCGGTGGCCGCCGTCCTGCGCGTCGCGGACGCCGAGCTGAGCGATGCCGAGGTCGAACAACTGCGTGAGCGAATCAGAAAAGCTCGCGTGAGCGGGAGGTAACTCGTGAGCCCCATCGACATGCCGTTCTCCGGAACGGGTCCCCTCGTTCTCTTTCTCGCCAAGGCGACGCTGCTCCTCGTCGCGGCCCTCGCTGCGACGGCTTCGCTCCGGCGGAGCACGGCAGGCGCGCGACATCTCGTGTGGCTCGCGGCACTGGTTGGCGTGCTCGCACTGCCGGTGCTGGCGAGAATTCCCGCGCTGCGGGTGGGCGTTCTGCCGAACATCTTCGGGAATGCCGCGTCGCCCGCGCTCGCCGTGGACGGCGGCACGACGAGGGCGGATTCGATTCTCTCGGAAACTCGTGCCCGTCAGTCGGAGGTCGTTCAAGTCGTGACTCCCGGCCACGCCACGGTCGCGGTCAATCGTGCGTCAGGGCGCGTCGCCGGTGTAGTCGCTGACGGAGCCATCGCCGGCCTTCCGGGCGCCACGTTGCCGGTCGCCTGGTTCGGGTACTCGACCCTGACGACGATCGCAATCGTGTGGGGCGCGATCGCGATCGCGCTCGTCGGCTGGCTCGTCGCCGGGGCGCTGTACGTCCGTCGCATCGTGTCACAGGGGCGCGAGCTGACGTCGCCCGACTGGACGATGCCGCTGTGCGAGGTCGCCGACCGTCTCGATCTCGAGGTTCCGCCACGACTCGTGATGAGCGATCGCATCGAGATGGCGTTCGCCTGCCGCGCGCTCGCGCCCACGATCGTGCTGCCGGAGAGCGCCGAAGAATGGACGGACGACCGTCGTCGCGCCGTGCTCTTCCACGAGCTGGCGCACGTCAGGCGCCACGATCTGCTCGGTCACACCCTCGGCCGGCTCGCCTGCGCGCTGTACTGGTTCCATCCGCTCGTCTGGACGGCGGCCAAGCGGCTGCGTTCGGAGAGCGAGCGCGCGTGCGACGATCTGGTGCTGAGCTGCGGCGCGCGTCCCAGCGAATACGCGCAGCATCTTCTCGACATGGTGACCAATGTGCGCGATCTGGGCGCGCCGGTGATGGCGCTTCCGATGGCGCGCAAGAAGGAATTCGAAGGACGCATGTTGGCGATTCTCGATCCGGGGATCCGGCGCGCGTCTCCAGGCCGTCTGCAAGCGGCCGCCGTGACCGCGACGCTCGGGCTTCTCTCGCTCACCGTCGCCGCGGTGTCGCCGGCCGTCGCCACGCCGACTGTTCAGCCTGAGCCTCGAGTCGCGGCGAGTGCGCCCGAACGTGCTTCTCTGGAATCGCTCGGCGCGCCAAAAACGCCGTCTCCATCCCCTTCTTCATCTCCATCTCCGTCTCCGTCTCCTTCTCGAAGCCCGTCGGTGTCGCCATCGATACACATCGACCCGAGTGAGATTTCAGGAGGGCCGACCAACGGATCACTCGACCGCATCGTTTCGGCGGCGACCAATGGCTTGGCCAACGTCGTCGGAAACGCGCTGAGCCAGGCAGGCGCACAGCTCGCGCGGCAGGGCCGCGCACAAGGGGTCGATACCGGACGCGTCGCCATGATGATCAAGATTCTCGCGACCGATTCGGACGCGAGCGTCCGCCGCACGGCCGCATGGGGACTTCAGGACGTCGAGTCGCCCGATGTCCGCGCCGCGCTTTCCACCGCGCTGCATTCGGACGCCGACGACCGCGTTCGCGAGATGGCTGCGTGGGCGCTCGGCGAGCAAGGCAACTCGTCGGTCGCGGCGTCGTTGAGCGACGCGCTCCTTCACGACAAAAGCCCGCACGTGCGCACGACGGCGGCTTGGGCTCTTGGCGAGATGGACGCAAAGTCCGAAATTCCGGCCCTGGAGAGCGGCAGCACCGATGCCGAGCCGCAGGTCCGCGAGCTCTCGATCTGGTCTCTCGGCCAGCTCAACCTCCGCAGTGCGCCGAAGCAGATCGTCAACGCATTGAGCGACGAAGCCAGGCAAGTTCGACTCATCGCCGCCTGGGCCCTCGGCGAGATCGAGGACAAGTCCACTGGCCCGGCGGTCGTCGCCGCGCTGAAAACGGAAACGGATCCACGGGTTCGTTCCGCGCAGCTCCGGGCGCTCGCCACGATGGGACTCGCGACGCCGGAGGTTCTCGAAACGGCGTTGAAGTCACCCGATCCCGAGGTGCGGCGACGCGCGGTGGCGATGTTGGCCGGCGGCCAATCGGTGGAGCCGTGGCCGTGGCCGCGACCGCAACCGCGACCCAACCCCTGAGCGAGCAGGAAGCGGGGGATCGAAACAAGAGCCGGCGTCGAATTCGACGCCGGTAACTACGAGACCGGATCGACAAGTATTCGTGTATCCGTCGGTGCTGAAAAATCAACAATAAAACACTAAATGGCCGAGGCGACATGTATTCGAAATCTTTAACAATCGTCGTGGCGCTGCTCATGAAGAGCAGCGGCGTGATCGGTGTGATCCCGCTGCCGTTGCAGCGACCCGTTGCCGAGACGCGAGTCGACGTGCGCGACCTTCTGGCGTCCGCGCGCGGCGTGGCCCCGACCGTCTGCACGCTGGCCGCCGACGGCGCGTCCAACGGATGGGGCGGCGGCTGGGACGCGCCCGACCTGGCCGTGCGCGCGGACGTGCATCAGCTCGTGCGCGACATGCGAGTCGCGTCGCTCGCTCCCGCGGAGTCGCAGGCGTTGCTCGATGCGCTCGCGTCCGACGACGGTTGCGTGCGACATATGGCCGGCACGCTGATCGGCCGCTCGAACGACCGCTCGTTCGTGCCCCCGCTCATCGAGAAGCTCGGCTCGTCGATAGCGCCGGAGCGCGCCGGCGCCGCCCGCGCGCTGGGACTCCTCGGCGAAAAGAGCGCGGTGGATCGGCTCATCCGCACGCTGCACGACGCGACTCCCGCCGCGCGCGCGAATGCGGCATGGGCGCTGGGGCGCATCGGCGAGCATCGAGCGGCGCCGAGCCTCGTGGAGCTCGTGCGCGACGACGCGGCCGAGGTTCGCGGCGCGGCGATCGTCTCGCTGGGCCACCTCGAGGCTGCTGACAACGTCGAGGTCCTGCTGCGCGTGCTGAAGGATGACGAGAGCCCGGCCGTTCGCCGAACTGCCGCATGGGCGCTGGCGCAGATTGGCGCGCGGTCCGCGGGTCCGGGACTCGGCAACGCGCTACGTCAGGACAAGAGTCCCGCCGTGCGCGAGATGGCGGCGTGGGCGCTCGGCGAGCTGGAAGCGCGGGAGCTCGTCGACGTGCTCTCGACGGTGCTCAGAGGTGACGACGACGCGAGCGTTCGTGAGATGTGCGCGTGGGCGCTCGGCGAGATGCAGGTGAAGAACACCGCGGATCTGCTTGCCACCGTCGCGTCGTCGGACAAGTCGTCGCGCGTTCGGGCGACGGCCGCGTGGGCCGTCGGTCAGCTCAACCCGGGGCGCGCGCCGGCGTCGCTGGTCACCGCGCTGCACGACACGGACGACGACGTGCGCTTCAACGCGGCCTGGGCGCTGAGCCAGATCAGCGATCCCGACGTCGTGAACGACGTCACCTCGGCCCTTCGGGCCGAGAAGAGCGATCGCGTTCGACAGGCGCTCGTTCGCGCCTTGCTCGAGTCGGGAGAGCGTTCCTCCGACGTCTTCAAGGACCTGCTCGAGTCGAAGGATCGCGATACGCGCGAGCTGGCGGTGAAAGCGCTCGCCGGGCGCCGCGGCCCCTGGCCGTGGCCACGGCCGCAGCCGCGGCCTCGCCCGAACCCGTGACGCGATCGCCCGCCTCGGGGTTCACGACCCCGAGGCGACGCGTTTAGCGAACTCTCACATCCTCGCTGGTGCGCGCCGTGAACGACGACCCGGCGGGCATGACGCCCTCGCTGCCACCGACGCCGAGCGAGATGACGGTTCCGGTCGCGGCGCCGAGGAGGCCGCCCGCGATGATCTTACTCAACTCGCCGCCGCTGATCACGGCCCCGAGGGCGGCGCCGGCCGCCCCGCCCGTGACGGCGCCGCGCGCCGTCGACGGCGTGGGTTGTCGCTCGACGACGACGTTCGAGACGCTCGCGGTGACCGGATAGGTCTTGCCGCGAATCTGCAGATCCTCGAACGCGAGACGGATGACGTTTTGCTCGCCGGGGATTGAAGAAGTGTGAATTCCGGTGATTCGCCCGCGCAGGAGCGAACCCGCCGGAACGGCGATGAATCCATCCTGGGCGTACACCGGGTTGATGACGGTCGCGGTGAAAGAATCGCCCTTGCGGCTCGACGCCGTGCCGATCGATTGATTCAGCTTGGCGACCATCGACGTTCCGGCCGGGATCCAACTGCCGTTGGGCGGCGTCACCGGAGCGAGCTCGCCGCCGGCGGTCATGACGTTCGTGCCCGTCGCGCATGCTGCCGTCATCGCGCCGGCGACCAGCAGAGTCGTCGTTCTCCGCATTGCTCCTCCCGGTGAGTGCTCCACCAGATGAGCAAGTCGTACGCCGACCACCATCGAGCGACGGTCGCTGTCGAGATGCGCCGCGTGAGACCAACGGTGCGGCTCAGGGCTTCGCGGACTCGACCGGGAGATGGGTCAGATCGACGAGCTCGATCTGGTTCGACGCGAAGTTGGCGACGATCAGCGTGTTGCCATCATGGGTCGTCCGCAGCGAGCGAGGAAACGCGCCGGCGGGAATCGAGCCGATGATCGCGCGGTCGCCCTGCGCCACGAGCGCCGCGTCGACGACGGTCAGCGTTTGGTGATCGTTCGGCGAACCCGCGAACCGGTTCGAGTTCGCGACGACGATCTTACGCCCGCCGTCGATCACCGCGATCCCCACTGGCGCGGTGCCGACGGGAACGCGCCCGATGAGCGCGTGCCCTGAATCGCTCCGCAGCTTGTCCGTGTCGAACACCATCAACGCATTGCTGTTGCGTGCCGTCGCGTACACGCGGTCGCCCGAAGGCGACAGCTCGAGCCGAACGACATTGCACCCCGCGGCGACGGAGGCGACGATGGAATGTGCCGGATCGGTGCGCGCTCGTTTGACATCGACGACGTGGATCGCGCCCTGCGGGTTCACGAGCGTCGAGTCCGCGATGCCTTCACGCTTGCACGCGACCGGCCACCCGAGTGCCGGCGGCGCGACCTGGCTCGTGACGTACATGAATGCGTCGTCCGGCGACAACGTGACGGCGATGGGTGAGCGCCCCGTCGGAACGCGTCCGATGATCGAGGACGCGCTGAAGCGCGTCGCCAATGCCTTTGGAAGATCGACGACGGTGATCGCCTCCGCGCGCTCATCGGCCACGAACGCAATCTTGTCGTCCTGCGTCGTGCTGACCTGAATGCGTCCCGGCGTCCCTTGCTCGATGAGATAGCCGAGTACGGCGTTGGGATTGCCGTCGATCAACCTCGGAACGCTGAGGAATGCGATGCGCGGACCCGAGGCGACGACCAGCGTTTTCCCGTCGTGCGTCATCGCCATGCCGGTCGGACCGCCGACGACAGTGACCGTTTGAACGAGCTTGAAGCCACCGCCGCCGCGCCGCATGACCGCGATGCCGGGCCGGTTCGATCCGGGCAACGGCGTCGGCATCGAGACGAAGAGCCAGCAGCCATCATCGCTCGGAAGCGCCATGAACGGCGAGCCCGGGACGTCGATCATCGTGATCGGCCTCGGCAACGGCTCGGCGCATCGCGGCGTCTGAGCGTCGGCGACCGTCGCGGCGACGAGCAGCACGAGTGTCGTGCCGGTGCTGCGCGCCGACCAATGCAGCTTCGTTGCTTTAGCGAGCGACTCGATCAGGCCGAGCGCCGCCAGGCCGACGACGAGATGCGCGACACGAATCGCCCAATGCGCGCTGCCGAGCGCGAGCGTCGTTTGCGCCATGCCGAGCCACAACACCAGGCCGCCCCAGAAGAGGGCGATCAACGGAACAGCGCGCTGCGACAACACGAACAGCGAGATCAGCGACACCATCCATAGTACGAGCACGAGCAACGATCCGAGCGCGATGTGAATGGCCACCGCGTGCGGAAGCCACCCGAACCAGAGCGCGAACCCGGTCACGATCTGAAAGACGCCCAGAGCTCGGGCAAGAATGAGCAGCGCGGTGAGAGTCGGCGTCATGTCAGGTGGTCTAGTATACAGCGGCGGCCGCGAGTGCGGGGACGTTTCGTCACGGGCTACAAACGATTCGACACTCGCATGGCGACGGGTGTTTCCCAGGGCGTGCATCGTGCCGCTCATGCGAATACTCGCTCGAGGCGCCGCGATGTGCCTGGGTGCCCTCGGATGTTTGTCGACGACTGCGCCGCAGCTGATCGGTGACGGTCGCCCGGTGTTGTTCATTGGGAACAGCTACACCTACCTTCACGACCTCCCCGGAATCGTCCAAGCGCTCGCCGACTCCGCCGGCGGGGAGCACGTAGCGGTCGAGACCGTTGCCGAGCCCGACTACGCGCTCGTCGATCATCTCGCGGTTGGAACGGCACAGCGGGAGATCGGAAAGACCCGCTGGGCGTTCGTCGTGTTGCAACAGGGCCCGTCTTCGGTGGACGTCAACCGCGACACGCTCCGGCTGGCGACGAAGACCTTCGCGCCGCTGATCGCCGCCGCCGGCGGAAAACCAGCGCTCTTCTCCGCGTGGCCGACGATCGACCGTCGCGCGGATTTTCCCAGAGCGATCGAATCGTACAAGCTTGCGGCGGCGGACGTCGGCGGCGTCTTTCTGCCAGTCGCGCCCGCGTGGTTGGCGGCCTGGCAGCGTGACTCGACGCTCGCGCTCTACGACGCCGACGGACTGCACGCATCCGTGATCGGCGCGTATCTGTCCGCGCTCGTGATCTACGGACGCTTGATGAACCACCCGGCGACCGGACTCCCGTCAGCATTGCGCCTTCGTTCTGGCGCGATGCTCACGGTCGATCCCGCCATCGCCAGGTTGCTGCAGCAGGCAGCGGACGCCGCGCTCGCCGCGAATCCGTAAGGCCTCGCAGCCGAAGCGTCACGTGCGCGTCCGCCCGAGGTGCGCCACCATCGCCTTTCGCGCCGCATCGAGCGCGGCCTGCGGGGTCGCGGCGTGCGCCTGGCAGACTCGGTGGATGCCGACGCGATACGTCGCCGGCGGCTGAGTTGGCTTGAGCTGCGTGCTGAACTCGCACGCGACCATCCGGCAGCTCTCGTCGACCTTCACCACCCACGCGCCGCGAAGAAAATCGAGGTTCTCGTCGATCGCGCGTTCCGTTACCGCGGGGCCGAGCCCCAACTGCCAGGTGTCGGCGTCGCGCGCGAGTGGCTTCCCCATGAGACTGAGATTCTTGCCGAGTGAGTATCGCTCGACGAGCAGCTCGCGGTATCGCTCAGCGCGCTCGGCGCTGCTGAACACGGCGAGGATGGAATCGTGCGGCCGACCGTCGGTGGTGAGCCAGATGCGCTTCATGAGTCCCGAGTCCTGTACCGAATAAAAACCGAAGATACAGGGGAGCGGCCGTCGCCGAAAGAGGGCTCAGAGCCGATTGCTTGTCATCCTGAGCCGCTCCCCTGTCATCCTGAGCGAAGCGAAGGATCTGCTGCTGCGGCCGGTGCTTATTTCTTACAGAAGTAGTCCAGCGCCACCTGGGTCATCGAGCCGCCGATGGCTGGACCGAAGCCGGGAATCGCGTTGGTGGAACGGCTCGAGATTTTTCCGGCCGCCTCGTTCGAGTAGTAGATCGTCTCCTTGGCGGCGACTCTGGACTTGGCGCAGTCGAACATCGCGATGTGATGCGATGCGTCCCAGTGATCTCCGTTTCGCTGCTGCACCGGCGTCGTGAATCTGACTCGGATGCGTGCGGTGATGATGCCGTTGTCTTTTTTGACACTGCGGGGGTCTACGTACACGACGTTGCCCGCCGAGGTCTTCCCGATCTCTTTCCAGCGCGATTGCGTGACAGTCGGCGCGAATGGCGTGGTGACCAGGAGCACTATGAAAAGGTGAAGTCGCATGCATAACGATGTGGCTTTACCAGGTGGTTTGCCAAATCGTCCTGAGTGGAGAGAAGCGGAGCCAGCAGGTTTCGTTGGCAGAAGTCCTCGTTAACAGTCGGTGCGTCATGGCGTCTGCCAACGACGCAAAGAAAACTGCTCGGCGCCCCGTGTGACGCCGCTCACCTCATCGAATGCATGACCGGGCCATAGTTCCGGCCCATAGCGCACGACGCCGTCGCGCATACAGTCGTCGAAGTGGTAGCCGAAGGTTGGACCAGCTGCCCGAAGGTCTGTGTCCCGCTCTTTGCCGCTGAGGAATCTGCGAATGCGTCCTACGAGTTCCGCGACCACCGCGGTCGCTTCCGACGAGCAGCGCGATCTCGAGTCGACGCCTGAGGCGTCGTCCGCGCAGGAACCGACTACCGAGCGTCGGTCGCGACGATCCTTCGTATTCTTCGGCGCGCTCGCCGCGGCGTCGCTGCTTCCGCGATCGGCGCGCGCGCAAGCGCGTACGCAGGTGCGCTCGAGGCCGCGGAAGCCCGTGCCGCCCTCCACGGTGGAATCGTCGATCCCACCTGGTGAGAACGTCGCCGCCTTCGCCGAGTGGGACATCACCGGCGCCAGTCGGCTCGTGCGCCGCATCACCATGGGCGTCACGCCCGGCGACATGGCGCACGCGAATCAACTCGGATGGCAGGGCTATCTCAATAGCCAGCTGAATTACACGCGTATCAGCGATGACGCGGTCGAGACGTTCGTCGCGCAGAAATGGCCGCTCGTGAACCAGTCGTCGGACACGCTGTTCAGCGCCGACGACGGTCAGGTGCGCAGCCAGCTTCAGGAGTCGACGCTCTATCGGTCGGCGTTCTCCACGCGGCAGCTCTACCATCGCATGGTCGAGTTCTGGACCGATCACTTCAATCAGGACATCGACAAGGTCGGGTATCTGCTCGTCGCCGACCAGCGAGACGTCATCCGCAAGAACGCGCTCGGCAAGTTCCCCGACCTGCTCAAGGCGAGCGCGCACAGCGCGTCGATGATGGCGTACCTCGACCAGAACACGAGCAACAGCAAAGCGCCGAACCAGAACTACGCGCGCGAGATCATGGAGCTCCACACGCTCGGCGTGGACGGCGGATACACGCAGGATGACGTCGCCGAGCTGTCGCGCGTGCTCACGGGGTGGACGATCACCGGGCGCGGCATGTTCTCGTTCAATCCGAACATTCACGACACCGGCAGCAAGACCGTGTTGGGCACGACGATCAGCGGGCAGACCGGTGCCGCCGGGATCAACGAAGGCGAGCAGATGCTCGACATGCTCGTGAATCATCCGAGCACGGCGAAGTTCATCGCGACGAAGATGCTCAAGTGGTTGCTCGATCCGAACCCGAGCGACACGCAGATCGCGACCGTGGCGTCGGTCTACAAGGCGTCTGGCGGCGACATCAAGGCGATGATTCGCGTGATCCTCAACGATTCGTGGCTGCCGGCGGCGCCGATGAAGTTCAAGCGGCCGTTCCACTTCATGACGTCGGCGCTGCGATCGACGAATCCCAACGGTCGCCTCGCTCACGTCGATGAACAATCAGTTGGCGACGCTCGGCCAGCAGAGCTACGTCGTGGGAAACGCCGGACGGCTATCCCGACCGGATCGAGTACTGGTCGGGCAACATCATGCCGCGGTGGAACTTCGGGAACACGCTGTCGAGCCTGAACTCCACGACCACGCTGCAGGTGGACACGACGCCGTATCGCGCCGGCTCGACGGCGGCGGCGATCGACCTGATCGACCAGAACTTCTTCGCCGGCGAAATGCCGGTCGTGACGCGAACGGCGCTCCTGACCTACGCAGGCACCGCCGCGCTCACCGATGGCAAGGTGCGCGAGCTGATTGCGCTCGCCATCAGCTCGAACGCCTTCCAGTGGTACTGAGGGACTGACGGAACCAACCCGGAGCTGACGATGGACGAACAACACGACGCCGACTGCGGCTGTCAGGAATACAACGAGCTCTCGCGACGCCAGTTCCTCGGAACGGCCGTCGGGCTGTCGGCGCGGCGATGTTTCCGGACTGGCTGCCGAAGATCGTCATGTCGAAGAACTACGCGTCGAACCGCGACATCATCGTCTCGGTGTTCATGCGTGGCGGCGCGGACGGTCTGAGCCTCGTCGTTCCGTTCGCCGACGCGAACTACTACTCGTCGCGACCGACGATCGCGATTCCGCGCCCCGATGACACGTCGGTTGGCGCCGCGCAGCGAGGCACGAACCTCGACAACTTCTTCATGTTCTCGCCGGCCGATGGCGGGGCTCTATCCGGCGTATCAGGCGACCGATCTCCTCGTCGTGCACGGCTCGGGTCAGCTCAACGTGTCGCGCTCGCACTTCGACGCGCAGCGATACATGGAAGTCGGCAAGCCGGTCGATCCGAACGCTCGTGAGCGGATGGCTGGGCCGCCACCTGGCGAGCATTCCGCCGCTCAAGCCGTCGGCGCCGCTGCGCGCGATCGGCATCGCGAACGGGCTACAGAAAACGCTGGTTCCGCCGCCGACGATCACGAGCAGCATGTACGACACGAAGACGCTGCCGATCGCCGACCCGGCGAACTACAGCATCGGCGGCTCGGCGTCGACACAGACGGCGCGTCTGAACTTCCTCAAGTCCGACTACACGGCGGCCGACGAGCCGGTGCACGGCGAAGCGCTCGCGGCGACGGACACCGTCGATCTGCTCAAGGCCGTTGGGTTCTCCACCTACAAGCCGCGAACGGCGCCGTGTATCCGAACAGCTCGTTCGGCCGCGCGATGCGATCCGTGGCGGCGCTGATCACGCAGGATGTCGGCATCGAGGCGGCGCAGGTCGACTTGGGCGGATGGGACACGCACTCCGGGCAGGATCCGAACGCCGGCTCGATGTTCAAGACGATGCAGGATTTCTCGAACTCGCTGGCGGCGTTCTACGCCGACATCATCGCGACGCACGGGAACGTGACGCTCGTCGCGTTCTCCGAGTTCGGCCGCAACGTTCGCGAGAACGGCAGCAACGGTACGGACCACGGCCGCGCGTCGGCGCTGTTCGCGATGGGCAAGGGCATCGCGGGCGGCCGAGTGATCACCAAGAACTGGCAGCCGCTGGCCCGCGAGAACCTCGAGGCGGGGCAGGATCTCAAGGTGACGATCGACTATCGCGACGTGCTGTCGGAGATCGTGCAGAACCGGCTGGGCAATCCCAACCTCAGCTTCGTCTTCCCGACGTGGACGCCGACGATGCTCGGCGTGACGCGGTAGGCGTGTTACTCAACGACGATCTGCGCGTTCATCCCTGGGTGAACGTCGCAGACGTAGTTGTACGTGCCTTTGGCGGTGAAGACGCGTGAGGCAGTGCCGGTCTTGAGGACGTTGATGTCGTCGGGCGAGCCGGTGATGCGAGGATTGAAGCGAACGTTGTGACCCTGGCCGTCCGAACCGCCGGTGAAGTTCCAGCGGGCCGTATCGCCGACCGACAGTGAGGCGAACGTAGGGCTGAAGGTGTCACCGATCGTGAAGATATCGACGGTCTTGTTGGATCCGGGGGGCGTCACGCCCGACGACGAGTCCGAGCCGCAGGCGGCGAGGAGCGTCAGGGCGAGACCCAAGACGAAGCGAACACGCATGAATGGATGGGTCCGATGAGAGAATCCGGCGCGAAATACGCTACTTCATGGTGGACGATCGGTCGAACGTCCGCGTTAGCACGCGTCACATTGTGCGCGGCGCTGGTGTGGATCGCGGCCTGCGGCAGCGACAGCACCACCAACCCGGGCGGCGGCGGCAATCCGGGGCCCAACTCGCCTGTCGGGAACTACTCGATCTCGACCGTGAACGGGAAGAATCTCCCCGTCGCACTCTACGCCGACGGGAACTACACCTACGAGGTGACGACCGGCACCCTCGGGCTGACCTCGGACGGGAAATATTCGCTCATCAGCACGTACCGGCAGACCATGCCCGGCGACGTCGAGATCTTCGTCGACAGCACGGGTGGCACGTGGGCGCTCGCTGGCACGACGATCAGTCTGACGGACGGCGCGGATGGGTCGACCGGACAGATCACCTGGGCCTCGAACCAGCTGATGTTCGCCATCGTCGACGGCAAGGTGACGAACACGTTCGTCTACACCAAGAAGTAGCGACGAATCACACGGCTCGCGCGATGGTCTGCTCGTAGGTCACGAGCACGTCGTGCCGGCTGAGCAGCCCGACGAACGTGTCGACTCCGTTGTCGGGCTGAGTGACCGGAAGCGCGTCGAGGCCGCGTGCGTTCATCGCGGCCAGCGCGCGTCGCAGTGAATCGTGCGGCGCGAGCGCGTCGGTTGGCTCGGCCAAGTCCGCGGCGACGATGAGCTCCCGCCGAGGTACAACCGAACGTAGAGCGCGGAAACGAGCCCGCACGCGATTCCGAGAATCGGAAAGAGGAGAATCTCGGCGGGATGTGCGCTCACCGGCACGCGCGACTCGAAGATCGGCTGTGATCCGAGAAACGGACGAACCGTGAGTGCGCCGACGACGCTCGCGATGACCACGGGGCTGAACGCCCCGATCGAAAACGACCCGAGCACCTCCTCGAGCGCGAAGAACGCCCCCGCAAATGGCGCGTTGAAGGCGCCGGCGATTCCCGCCGCGGCGCCGCACCCAACGAGGATTTTCAAATGGCGCGGCTCAAACCGCAGCTTCCTGCCCGACAAGCGAGCCCAGCGTTGCGCCGAGGACTGCGACCGGGCCCTCGCTTCCAGCGGACGCGCCCGACCCAGCGTGAGCGCCGACTGCCACCGTTCGAACGGCGACCGGCCGAACGCGAATCTCGCCATCGCGTTTGGCGACAGCGAGTTGAACGTCCGGCACGTTTTGTCCATCCGGCGTCCGGGTCCGCCGCACGCCGAACCACGCGCTCCAGACGCCGATCGCGGTCAGCAGCGGGAGATAGACGGCCTGTCCGACGAGCGGGAGACGCGCTTCCGGCCATCGGATCAAGGCAAAGTGTGCCAGATCGATCAGCCGATAGAACCCCACGACGCTGAGCCCACCGGCCAGTCCGATGAGCGCTCCGAACACCATCAGCGTGGCACCTTCGTCCCAGTCGCGCCGCTCCAGCCAGGCCAGGAACCCCTTGATCATCCCGGACAACCTAGCGCGTCGTGACATGCGATTTGCGTTCCTTGACCGCGTGTGGAACTTTCTCCCTCCCAAATTCCTTCTCGCTTGGCTCGTGGGACGGGTCATGCGTCGCAAGGTCGTCTTCGTGAACTGCGATGAGGTGTAGCTGTGACGACTGCTGCCAGAGTCGAGAGGCCGAACCGTACGGCGCTCGGCGAACGCTATCGAGAGGTGCGCGCTCAGACCGAGGCGCTCTCGGAACCGCTCGAGACCGAGGACTTCGTCGTGAGCACGATGACCGACGTGAGTCCCACGAAATGGCATCTCGCGCACACGAGCTGGTTCTTCGAGACCTTCGTGCTCGCGCCGTTCGACGACGCGTACGTCTCGCCCAATCCGCGATACTCGTTTCTCTTCAACTCGTACTACGTCCAGGCGGGCGAGCGCCACTGTCGCGCGAAGCGCGGCATCGTCACGCGTCCGACGGTCCGCGAGGTGTTCGAGTATCGCGCGCACGTCGATGAGCACATGGCGCGTCTCGTGCGCGACGTGGATGCGGATCCCGGGCACCCCGCCGCGCCGCTGATCGAGCTTGGCCTCCATCATGAGCAGCAGCATCAGGAGCTGTTGCTCACGGACATCAAGCACGTGTTTTGGATGAACCCGTTGCGGCCCGCGTATCGAACGCGGGTGGACCCGGACGCCGGCGTTGCCGATCCCCTGTCGTGGCATCGCGTGTCGACGGGCGTGCACCGAATCGGGCACGACGCCGCGGCGTCGGCGGAGTTCACGTTCGACAACGAGTCGCCGGCGCATCGTGTCTTTCTCGACGGCTGCGACATCGCGTCGCGCCTCGTGACGAACGGCGACTACCTCGAGTTCATCGCCGACGGCGGCTATCGCCGGCCGGAGCTCTGGCTGTCGAACGGTTGGGCGACCCTCGCCGACCGGAAGTGGGGTGCGCCGCTCTACTGGGAGCGCGATGGAGACGCGTGGATCGAGTTTACGCTCTCCGGCAATCAGCCGCTCCGCGCGTCCGATCCCGTGTGCCACGTCAGCTACTTCGAGGCCGACGCGTTCGCGCGCTGGGCCGGCTGCCGTCTGCCGACCGAGGCCGAGTGGGAAGTTGCGGCGGCGTCGAGCGCGATCGAAGGCACGTTCGTCGACGCGCGCCGCATGCATCCGGCGCCGGCGCCACGCGGCGCGAGCGCGCTCGCGCAATTGTACGGCGACGTGTGGCAGTGGACGCAGAGCCCGTACGTCGCGTATCCCGGCTACGCGCCATCCGCCGGCGCGATCGGCGAATACAACGGCAAGTGGATGTGCGATCAATGGGTGCTTCGCGGCGCATCGTGTGCGACGCCGCAGTCGCATGCGCGCCGCACCTATCGAAACTTCTTTCCGTCGGACGCCCGGTGGCAGTTCACCGGCATTCGGCTCGCGAGGAATGCGTGACGTATCCGCTGCCGTTTCGCCGTCCCGTCGCACCGCGGCGTGTTCCCGCCGACGATGCGCTGCTCCGCGAGGTGATCGCGGGGCTTCGCGCCGTGCCAAAAACGCTTCCGCCAAAGCTCTTCTACGACGAAGCGGGCGCCGCGTTGTTCGAGGAGATCTGCCGCCTCGACGAGTATTACCTCACGCGCACCGAGCTTTCGATTCTTCGATCCTGCGTCGGCGAGATCGCGGAGCTCGCGGGCCCGCAGTGCATGCTCGTGGAGTACGGAAGCGGTGCCGGCGAGAAAATCCGCCTCCTGCTCGACGCGATGCGCGAGCCGGCCGGCTACGTTCCGATCGACATCTCGGGCGAGCAGCTGGCGCGCGTCGCCGCGGAGCTGCGGTCGCTCTATCCCAAGGTCGCGGTCACGCCGATCTGCGCCGACTACACGCGGAACGTCCATTTGCCGGCGGCGCCTTGGGGAATGCGGCGCGTCGCGTTCTTCCCGGGCTCCACGATCGGCAACTTCCACCCGGCGGAGGCCGCGGCGTTCCTGAGCCGGATTCGCCGCGCCATCGGGCCGGCGGGCGGTCTCGTGCTCGGCGTCGACCGTCGCAAAGACGAGCGCACACTCGACGCCGCGTACAACGATCGCCGCGGCGTCACCGCCGCGTTCAATCTGAACGTCCTGCGGCGGCTCAACAGTGAGCTCGACGCGGAGTTCGATCTCGGGGCGTTCCGCCATCGCGCGTTCTTCGATTCGCGCGCGAGCCGCATCGAGATGCACCTCGAGTCGCTGCGCGATCAGATCGTCCGTGTCGCGGACCACCATCTGTGGTTCGTGAAGGGCGAGACGATCTGGACCGAATCGTCCTACAAGTACGACGAGGATGGCTTGGCGACGCTCGTTGCCGCGGCGGGCTTTCGGCTGGTGCGGCGCTGGACGGACGCGCGCGAATGGTTCTGGATCGCGTTTCTGGAGCCTGCATGACGCATGGCGCCGACGAGCCGGGTACGACGGGGTGGATGGACGTCGGCGCGCTCGCCGACTTTACGCGTCCACTGACGCCGGCGTCGCTCGGCTCGACGAGGATCGTCGTGACGAACGTGAATGGCGAGCTGGGGGCGCTGTCTGGCGTGTGCAACCATGCCGGCGGGCCGCTCGCCGAAGGGAGAGTCGACGGAGAGTACCTGGTCTGCCCGTGGCACAACTGGAAGTATCACGTCCGCACAGGGATCGGTGAGCCGGGCTTCGAGGCGGACGCGGTGCCGAGCTACGCGGTGCGCGTCGAGGACGGGCGGTTGCTCGTCGCGGAGTCGCCGAGAACGAAGCGAACGCGCGGTGAGCATCCGCTGCATCCGGTGGCTCGACGCATCGCGCGCGCGCCCGGTGGCGTGCGCGTCGTCGGTATCTCGACGACGAACATGGACATGGCAAACCCGCGCTACTCGACCTCGGACGCACTCCTCGCCGAGGCGATTCAGCATGCGGCGGAGTTGGGCGCGGAGACGCAGCTGATCCGGCTCGCCGGCCTGCGCTTTCGCCCGTGTGAGGGCTACTACTCGAAGAGCGCGCACGCGTGCACGTGGCCGTGTTCCATCACCCAGATGGATCCGAACGACCAGCTCGACGTCGTGTACGAGGCGATGGTGCACTGGGCCGATGTGATTCTCGTCTCGACGCCGATTCGCTGGGGCAACGCGAGCTCCCTGTACTATCGGATGGTCGAGCGCATGAACTGCGTGCAGAACCAGGTGACGATCGCGAATCGGGTGCTGCTTCGGAACAAGGTCGCGTCGTTCATCATCACGGGCGGCCAGGACAACGTACAGGCGGTCGCGGGACAGATGCTCGGATTCTTCGCCGAGATCGGATGTCATTTCCCGCAGTTTCCGTACATCGCGCATTCGCGCGGATGGACGGCGGAGGACATGGAGAACAATGTGAAGCAGGTGATGATGAGCGCCGAGCTGCGCGACGGCGCCCGCAGCCTCGCGGCGCGCGCGGTCGACATGGCGCAGTTGCTGCTCGATCATGAAGAGGCCCCGCACACGACATCCCGCGGCGGTCGCAAGGCGCACCGGCTGGTCGTGAAGGAGCTCGGGGTCGATCGCGGCGCTGCGGCGCCGAGTCACGTGTGACGACAGCGCGGTCGACCCGAATCGACTGACACGAAAGGGCCGACACGAAAAAAGCGAACGACCGAGACACGAATGACACGAAAAAGCACCAATCCAACCAAAGCCGTTCTAGAGGCGTAGCTGGCTCGCCGACAGCTGAACGTTCTTGGTTTCATTCGTGCTCATTCGTGTGATTCGTGTCTTTGTTCTTGTTGTCAATCGGCGCGTCGATCGTGTCAGCAGCGTCGGTTCGATTCGTGTTTATTCGTGTTTATTCGTGTCATTCGTGTCCGGCCGTTCCCGTACCGACAACCGACCGAGCAGCCCTGACAGCCGATCGAAGAAATGAATCGACCTGAACTCGCTGGCCTTCCCCAACGCTGAGACGCGATCCGAGAAGCACGGCGCCAATCCACTCGTTGGTGTGCCAAGTCCCGTTGCCCTCGAGCGGCATAGAGGTCGCCGGTTTCGGTGGCTGTGGATGCATGTTCACGTAGAAATAGGGCTCGTCGTAGTAGACGTCGCCCGGCTCGAGGCCGGCGCCGATCGAGCGTCCGCTCCCGAGATCGATCAGGGTCGCGATGTCGAAGTGATGTGGCCAGCAGCGCACGTCGCTCGCGCCGGGCGTCGCGCGGCGAAGCGACTCGAGCGCCTCGGACGCGCACGCGAACCAACGGCTCAACTGTTCGAGCCTCTTGCGATCGCCCGCGTCGAACGGCGCGCCGTCGGCGACCGGGTGAGGTGGGATGACGTAGTGGCGCGTCAGGGTATAGAGACGCCCGTCGACACCGAGCTCTGACAGCCGGGCACGGATCCACGTCGCGGCGTCGTCGATGTTGTGCCCGCCGAGCGCGAACGACGATCGCACCGCGGCGTTGGCGTCGAGAACGAGCAGCGTGAGATCGGCAATCCGCACCGCCACGCGAAAAGGCGTAGCGGCAGGAACGCTGTGCGATGACAGCGCGCCAAGCGACGCTATCCACTCGAGGTTGGTGTGGCTGTCGTCCGGTTGAGGCGGCAGATACGAGATGCCGGCCGCGGTCGCGAACTGCGCCGCGTGATGGGCCTGGCCGCGGGCGTCCGCCAGTGACGTCACCAGAGATGGATCGAGAGAGTTCATCGAAGTTCGATCGGTGGTTGAGCCTGACTCAGAACGGCCACGGCGCCGCCGGGGTTCCCGGGTCCCCATCGCCCGAGACCGGCGGGGAACTCTCGGGCCATCAACGCTCTATTGGAGATGGGTCCGATGCATCTTGTCAGGTCGAGGAGATTACCTATGTCGAAACGATACTACCGATTCGCGCCGCGCCTATGGCTTGCGGTATCGGTCGCGGCGATGTGGCTGCCGCGCCACGCCGCCGCGCAGGCACGGCCGACGACACCGATGCGAGGTCATGACATGAGCACGTTCAAGAAGCCCAGCGACGCGGAGCTGAAACAGAAGCTCAATTCGCTGCAGTATCAGGTGACGCAACACGAGGGGACGGAACGTCCATTTCAGAACGAGTACTGGAACAACCACGAGCCGGGCATCTACGTCGACGTCGTCTCGGGAGAGCCGCTGTTCAGCTCGCTCGACAAATACGACTCCGGCACCGGTTGGCCGAGCTTCACCAAGCCCCTCGTTGCCGACAACATCAAGACCAAGACGGATCGCAGCCTCATGATGTCGCGTACCGAGGTGCGATCCGCGCATGCCGACTCCCACTTGGGCCACCTGTTCGACGACGGCCCGAAACCGGCCGGCCTTCGGTACTGCATGAATTCGGCGTCGATGCGATTCATCCCGGCGTCGAAGCTCGCCGAAGAAGGTTACGGAGACTTCGCGCCGCTCTTTCAAGGCACGAAGAAGTAGACCGCACGCCGGAGCCTCGATGACGCAGCCCATGCCGTCTGCCGCATCGGACGCGGCAGCCGGCGACGCCCGGAGCCGCGAGTTCGCCGAGGTGGCGCTGCCGCACCTCGGGGCACTCGCCCGTGTGGCGATGGCCCTCACCGGCAACGAGGCGGACGCCGACGACCTGGTGCAGGAGACGTTTCTTCGCGCGTACAAGCACTGGCATACGTTCGAGCGTGGCTCCGATTGCCGGCGATGGCTGTCGACGATTTGCCGGAACGCGTTTCTCGAGCAACGCCGCCGCGAGGCACGGTCGGTTGCCGTCGAGGATCAGGAGCTCGAGTCGCTGGCTGCGGCCCGGCTGCACAACCAGGCACGCGCCAGCGGCGTCGATCACATGTTCAGCCGCCTGGACTTGGGGCCCGCGATCTCGGCCGCAATCGCGGCGCTCGATCCGGCGTTTCGGGACGTCGTCGTGCTCGCCGACGTCGAAGGGTTCACCTACGAGGAAGTCGCGGAAGCGTTGAGCATCCCCGTGGGCACCGTGCGGTCCCGGCTCTATCGGGCACGCCGACAGCTTCAGGAAGCGCTCCTCAAGTATGCCATCGACGCCGGGTTCGCCGCCGGCCGCGCGACCGCGCCGGCACCCGACGCCAACCGCCCGAGGTAACTCATGCCCCCACGATCGATCTGCGAAGCGGTTGTTCGGCAGCTCTGGCCATATCTCGACGGGGCCGTCGACGAGTCGGCGCGCGAGATGATCATCTCGCATCTCGAGGAGTGCGCGATGTGCGCGTCGCATTTCGAGTTCGCCCAGGCGTTTCTCGATGCGGTCGCGCGGTCGAGGTCCGATGTCCCGCCCGACGACCGGCTCCGCGGCCGTGTACTCGCGGCGCTATCGGCCGAGGGGTTCTCGCTCACGGAATGAGGATTTCTTGACGGCCGGCGGGCCCGTTTGACAATGCATCAACGTTGATATAAATAGCCTCCATCATGCCGAGCACGGCGGGGGAGGGAGGCGATGCGCACGAAGCGCCGGCAAACCGCGACCGGTCGATGGCGCTGCAGTCGCTGCGGGCGATCGTCGCCGCGCTCGGTCGATCAGCGCGGTCCGTCGAATCGCGCACGGGGCTCACCAACGGGCAGCTCTTCCTGCTGCGAGAGCTCGCCGTGACCGACCCAATGACCGTCACGGAGCTCGCCGCGCGGGCGCGCGCGCGCCACAACACGGTCTCCACGATGCTTGGACGCCTCGTGCAATCGGGCCTCGTGCGGAAGGCGAGGACGGCCGCCGATGGACGGCGCGCGATGGTATCGCTCACGCCGTCGGGACGCCGCACCATCCGCCAAGCGCCGACGCCGCCCACCACGTCAGTGCTCGAGGCCCTTCGCCAATTGAGCAACGCCGAGGCACGCGCGCTGGCAAGAGGTTTGGCCGCCCTTGGCGAGGCCCTCGGGGTGCCCAGCACCGAAGCTCCGCTGCTGTTCGAGAGTACAAGCGTTCAGTCGGGCAGCGTGTCCACCTCAACCCGTTCACGGTCGCGCGTGAAACGCGCGGCCGTCCGAAGCGTCTGACTTCAAACCGTCATCCTTGCCGGAGGTTCACGTGACCCGTTCTCGTACTCTCGCCGCCGCCGCGACGATCGCCCTTACCGGCGTCGTTGCCTGCCACAAATCCCCAGTCACCACCGCGACGCCCGCGCCCGCGATGACTACGTCGCAGTCGAGCAATGACGCGGATGCGCGAGAGCGCGCGCGGCGCGACTCCATCGCGCGCGCCGACGCCGCCCGGCGCGACTCCATCGCGCGGGCCGACGCCGCCCGTCGAGCCGCGGCCGACCGCGAGGCCGCCGCACGGTCCGCGCTGACCGCCACCGTGTATTTCGACTTCGACCAGGACGCGCTCACGTCGGAGGCGACGTCGCGCCTCGAGGCGAAGGTGCCGGTGATGCAGCAGAATCGTGACGTCCGCATTCGAGTCGAGGGCCACACCGACGAACGGGGCTCGGACGAGTACAACCTGGCGCTCGGCCAGCGGCGCGCCGCCGCGGCGCGGCGGTTCCTGGTCTCGCGCGGGATCGACGACGCGCGCATCGAGACGGTGAGCTACGGCGAAGAGCGTCCGACGTGCAGCGAGCACGACGAGTCCTGCTGGGGCAAGAACCGCCGCGACCAGTTCGCCGTGACGGCCGGGCGGCTGATGGGTACACAGCCCTGATAGGACTGACAAATCGGTTGGCCGCTGACTGGCACGGTCAAAGACCGACAGTCACGGGAGAACCAAGAGCTGAAAATGCGATAGAAAAGGCCGCACGGGATGCTTCGAAGAGCATCCCGTGCGGCTTTTTGACAAAGACAGCGTCGTTTTTCAGTGCCCGTCAGTCGTTGTCCGTGTCTGTCCGCGGCCATCGAGGCGTCTTCGGAACCAGCTCAATGAACGATCGAGATGAACCACGCGCCAACGACAGGGCCGCGTGGTGGACGGCCGCGGCCGCCGCCAGCTGGCGGCGAGCCTGCGGGTCGCGCGGGCGCTGGGCCGTACTCCGGCGTAAACACATAGGCGATGTGCTTCGCCTCGTCGACGGAGATCGTCTTGGCGCCAGCCATCGTCTTGACCGTGGCGACCGTCGTGTACGCATCCGGTGAATCCTGGTGGGTCACCGTGACGGTGCCGTCCTCGCCGTTGGGGACGTAGATGAGCTTCTGCACGGGATCCCAGCCCAGGGCGTCCACGCCTCCGCCGTTCGGGAGCTTCGCGACCACGTGGCCGGTTGTCGCGTCGACGACCCTCGATGTATCGTCGCAGCCGGAGAAGATGCGCTGATTCGTGCGGTCAAGCGCGATTCCGGTGGGGCCCTCGCACCCCGTCAGCGGCCACGTATCGACGACCTTCCAGGTCTTGGTGTCGACGACGTCGATGGCGTGCTTGTCCTCGAGGTTGATGAAGATTCGCCCGTTCCCGTCGCCGACGCCGCCTTCCGGCGCGCTGCCCGTGAGCGTGATCTGGGTGACGACTTCGCCGGAATTGGGATCGATCACGGTCGCCGTGCCGTTTGGGCGACTGTGGTTGATCGTGAGGATCTTGCCGGTGCCCTCGTCGAACATGATGCCGTCGAGGCCATCGATGCCGGCCGGGATCTTCTTGATCACCTCGAGCGTCTTGAGGTCGAACATCGTCGAGGTAGAATCGCCGCCGTTCGTCGTGAATCCACGATTGGCGGCGCGCGCGAACGCGATGCCATGCACGCGCGGCGTGTTCGGAATGTCCCCGAGCACCTTGCCCGTCGCGCCATCGACGACCATCACGTGCGTGCCCCGGGAAATGAACACTCGGCCCGTGGCAGAATCCGCCGTCAGGTAGTCGGTTCCTCCTTCACCACCGATGTTGACCTTCGCGGTGGTAAAGGTTTGCGCGGCGACCCAGCGTGGAGCCGCGATCATCGCGGCGATCACGACCGCGCGTGACAGGGTGAAGCGCATGCCAACCTCTATGGTGGGGTGAACGTCGCGAACGGAGTACGCGCCTCAACCTTAGTTCGGTCGACCTGACGCGTCGATGACACCACTCGAGGTGTCCCATGATCTTCTCGTGTCAGGATTGTAACGGCGATCATGACCAGAACCCGCGCAACACGCGCAGCACACCGGCGCCGCTGGCGATGAAAACGACGACCCACAGCGCGAATTGCGGCAGGCGCCCGTACAGGAGGCTGCCGGTTCCGAAGAGCGCGGCGTAGACGAACGCGCACCCGCACACCCACCCGAGCAGCGCCTGCGGCAGGGAATCAGGCGAGGGGCCAACGCCGGCCGCGTCGCGGATGGCGGTCCATCCCCGGCCCGCTGGCCGAACTGTCGAGTAGAATTTGATGAGCGTTTCGCGATCGGTGGGCGGAGCGGCGAGCGTGGTCGCCACCCACACGACGGTCGTCGCGGCGACGGTGATGAGCAAGGACACGTGCGCGGGGATGTCGACGCCGCTCTTGCGCGCGATGAAGAACGCGAGCGCCACGACGAACGAGCTGATCATCGCCGCGAGCTCGCTCCAGGCGCTCACGCGCCACCAGAACCAGCGGAGCAGGTAGAGGAGCCCGGTCCCCGCGCCGATCGAGAGAATCAGATCGAACGCTTCTTTCGCCGTCCCGAGCGCGTAGGTCATGAGCGCGGCGCAGATCATCAGCCCGGCCGTCGTCAGCCGCCCGACCAGCACGTAGTGCCGCTCGCTCGCGTCTCGACGAATCAGCCGGCGATAAAAGTCGTGGACGAGGTAGGACGTGCCCCAATTGAGGTGGGTCTCGATCGTCGACCGATAGGCCGCGAGCGTCCCGGCCACGACGAGGCCGAGGAAGCCGGCGGGCAGAAAACGCATCATCGCCGGATACGCGATGTCGTTGCCGATCAGGTTCGCCGGGACACCCGGAAATTGGGACGAAATGTCGCCCAGGCTCGGATAGATGATCGTCGATGCCAGCGCGACGATGATCCACGGCCAGGGCCGGAGCGCGTAGTGCATCACGTTGAAGAGCAGCGTGCCGACGACGGCGTCTTTTTCGGTCTTCGATGCCAGCATGCGCTGCGCGATGTATGATCCGCCGCCGGGCTCCGCCCCGGGATACCACACCGACCACCATTGAATCGTGATCGGGATGACGAACACCGTCGCGGCAACCGTCCAGTCGCCGAAGTCGGGCACGAGGTCGAGCGTCTTGACGTCGATGTGCGAGAGCAGGCCATGCAAGCCGCCGACGGCCGGCTGCTGCAACGCGAAGTACGCGACGGCGAACGTGCCCGTCATGGTGATCGAGAACTGAATGGAGTCGGTGACCAACACACCCCACAGTCCCGAGACCGACGCGAAGAAGATCGTCATCACGGCACAGACGATGAGCGTCCGCTCCATCGGCCAGCCGAGAATCACCGTGCCGATCTTCACCGCGGCGAGATTCACCGTCGCCATGATGACGCAGTTGAACAGCAGACCGAGGTAGATGGCGCGAAATCCGCGCAGGAAGGTCGCCGCCTTCCCGGAATAGCGAATCTCGTAGAACTCGAGATCCGTCAGCACGCCGGACCGGCGCCAGAGCCGGGCGTAGAAGAACACCGTCATCATGCCGGTGAGCAGAAAGCTCCACCACAGCCAGTTCTCGGCGACGCCGCGCTCGCGCACCATGTTCGTGACGAGATTCGGCGTGTCCGTGCTGAACGTCGTGGCGACCATCGAGATGCCGACGAGCCACCAGGGCGCGGCGCGTCCCGACGTGAAGAACTCCGAGGTGCTCGTCCCCGCACGTCGCCAGAAAAAGAGGGCGGGGATGAATGAGATGCCGATGCTGGCCGCGATGATGACCCAATCGACGGTCGCGAAGTGGAATGCGGTCACCGTGGGCGAAGCGAAGGATCTGCTGATGGGGCCGGAGCGAACAGCAGATCCTTCGCTGCGCTCAGGCTGACTATCGCTTGTTCCATTCGCCTCGCGTGAAGTCGGGGAACTTCATCGGTACGCTGCCCTTGGCCACGCTCATCTCCGAGAGCGGGAACGGCGCGCTCCACGTTGCGGCGTCGTAGACGTCGTAGTCCGGCGCGCTGCCGGAGCGAATCGTCTCGACCAGCCGGTAGGCCATGACGAAGTCCATGCCACCGTGCCCGCCCGTCCGAGCCTGCTCGCCGAGCTTCGTCCACAGCGGATGCTCGAACTTCGCTTTCCACTCGTCGATCGAGTTCCAGCGCTCGCCGCCCGCGGAGCCCTCGATGTAGATCCGCGGCGGATAATCCTCGAACGTCCCTTTCGTGCCCATCACGCGATTGTGCCGCGAGTAGGGCCGCGCGTTCGAGACGTCGTGCTGGAGCATCACCGTCTTTCCGTTCACCGTCTTGAGGATGCTCGTGTTCATGTCGCCGGTGATGTAGGCCTCGCTCCATTTCGGATTCGAGCGGTCCGGGACCGTCGCCTCGCGATGGAGCGAGAGGCCGCGCTCGGGACCCGAGACGCTGACCAGATAGTCGTATCGGTCGCCGGCGTGGATGTCGAGGTACCAGCTGACCGGCCCCAAGCCGTGGGTCGGATAGAGATTCGCGTTTGCGCGCGTGTGCCATGCTCGGCGCCACAATCCCTCGTCGCGGTCCTCGAACAGGATCTCGCGCAGATCGTGCAGATACGCCGCCTCGGCGTGCAACACGTCGCCGAAGACGCCGGCGTGGACCATCCGGTTGACCAGCATCTCGTTGTAGCCGTAGTTGCAGTTCTCGAGATGCAGGCAGTGCCGCCGCGATTCTTCCGAGGCGTCGACGAGTGACCAGAGGTCCTGCAGCGTCGTCCCGATCGGACATTCGCTGCCGCAATGCTTGCCGTGCTTCAGGGCGGCGAGCATCACCGGCACGTGCCACTCCCACGGCGTCGCCGTGTAGACGAAATCGATGTCGTCGCGCGCGACGAGCTGCTCGAACCCGTGATCGCCGTTCGTGTAGAGCGCGGGCGCGTCGTGCCCCTTGTCGGTGATCATCTTGGCCGCGCGATTCGCCTTGTCGGGCACGACGTCGGCGAGGGCGACGATCTTCACGCCCTCGATGCCGAGGAGCTCGTTGAGCACCGATCGGCCACGCAGTCCGGTGCCGACCATGCCGAATCGCACCGTGTCGCGCCGGTCGAAGGGGACGCCGTGCATCGTCGCCGCGCCGGCCCGTCTCGGCGGCGCTGCGTCGGGATGCGACGCCGCCGTGACCGATTCGGCGATGGCGCGGCTGAACATTCCGCTCGCGGCAAGGGCGGCGCCGCCCAAGGCGGTGTGTTTGAGTAGGTCGCGGCGCGACAGGTCGGACATGAGCTGCTCCTCTAAGGTCCGTCATCCTGAGCGAAGCGAAGGATCTGCTGTCCCCGTCCGCCCAGCAGATCCTTCGCTTCGCTCAGGATGACCCCGGGGGAGATCTACGCAATGGGCGCCGTGCTCACAATACACGGACGTGCTTGCCCGAACCGAGCGAGCGGAGGCACCTTCAACGCATGCGTCTTTCTCGATTGATGGTTGGCCTGGTCGGCGCGGCCTACGTTGCGCCCGTCGTCGCATGCGCCCAGCGGACGAGCGGCGTCGTTCCGGGCGTCGAGGTGCTGCTGACGGACTCGATGCACCTGATTCGGGGCAAGCGCGTTGGCCTCATCACGAATCCGTCCGGACGCAACCGCGCCGGCACGAGCACGATCGACCTCCTGTTCAAGGCGCCCGGGGTCAAGCTGACCGCGCTGTTTGGTCCTGAGCATGGCCTCCGCGGCAGCGCGCAGGCGGGAGAGACGGTGGCATCGAGCGTCGACTCCGCGACAGGCGTTCCGATCTATTCGCTCTACGGCGGCACGCGCGTGCCGACGCCGGAGATGCTGGCGAACGTCGACGTGGTGCTCTACGACATTCAGGACGTCGGGGCGCGAGTCTATACGTACGAATGGACCATGGCGCTCTCGGCGGCGGCGGCGAAAAAGGCGGGGAAGCCGTTCATCGTGCTCGATCGTCCGGATCCGATTCGCGCGGACCGCATCGAGGGCAACATTCTCGACCCGAAATTCGCGTCGTTCGTCGGACAGTTTCCCGTGGCGCTGCGCTATGGTCTGACCCCCGGCGAGCTGCTCCGCTATCTCGTCGGCGCGAAGCTGATCGACGCCGACGTGCACGTGGTGCCGATGAAGGGATATCGCCGCTCGATGTGGTTCGACGAGACGGGCATTCCGTGGCTGAATCCGTCACCGAATCTCCGTTCGCTCGACGCCGAGCTACTCTATCCGGGCACCGTGTTCTTCGAGGGAACATCGGCGACGGAAGGGCGGGGCACCGATGCGCCGTTCACGCTCATCGGGGCGTCGTGGATGACGGACAATGCCGCGGTCGCCACGGAGCTCAATCGGCTCTCGCTTCCAGGTGTGCGCTTCGACACGGCAACGCGCACCATCGAGAAAGGCTCCAAGTTCGGCGGCGAAACGATCCCGATGGTCCGGGTTCGGGTCACCAACCGCAACGTCGCGCGTCCGGTGGAGCTGGGGATCAGGATGTTGCAGGTCATTCAGGCCCATCATCCCAAGGACTTCCAGTGGAACGCGAGCCTCGATCGTCTCGCGGGCACCGACGAGCTTCGTATGGCCGTGGATCAACACACCGTCGATGCGCTGATCAAGGAGTGGAAGGCCGACGCCGAGCGCTTCTCGACGCGCGTGGCCCCATTCCAGATCTATAAATAGCGAGCCGCAGCACAGCCTCACAAACCCCGGGACACTCCACCCTCGAGTCGACCAATGTTTCGAGCCGGCGTCGCATTCCTGTTGTCGCTCGTGTTGCCTTCGACCGCGCTCGCGACGTGGTCGGTGATCGCCGTCGACTTGAGGACGGGGCGAGTCGTCATCGCGTCGGCGACCTGTGTCGACCGCGACGACGCGTTTCTGATGGGTATCCAGGCCGTCATCGTGCCTGGCAAGGGTGTCGCCGCCTGCCAAGCCAACGTGGACGGCACGCACGCGAACCAGATGCTCGTCTACGCCGAGCTGCAGAAGGGCACCGATCCGGCCCGGATCATCGAGCTGCTGTCGGCCGATCCCGCGTTTCAAGGCCGGCAGTTCGGCATTCTGGATCTCGAGGGCCGCGTAGCCGGGCACTCGGGACTCACCAACGGCTACGTCTCGCAGAACATCTCCGGCCGCGTCCCCGGCACGGATATCTACTACTCCATTCAAGGCAACATTCTCCGCCCGGGCGAGGTCGTACCGAACGCCGTGAACGCGTTCATCAATGCCCAAGGCGCGATCACCGATCGGGTGATGGCCGCGATGGAAGCGGCTGACGCGTCGGGCGGCGACTCGCGATGCTCGTGTCCAGCACCCACCGACGAGACCGCGTCGCCGATTCCGTGCACGGCCAAAACGGCGCACGTCGCCTACATCCTGATGGCCGAGCGAAACGACACGAACGGCGACTCGCACAACAACGGCAGGTATACGATGTACCTCACCGTGTCACAGCCCGCGTCGGGAGGGCCGAACGCCATCCACGCCGGCGAGAACCTGAATCCGGTGAAGACCCTCCGCATGCGTTATGACGTCTGGCGCAAGGCGCAACCGGATTCGTTCCGATGATTGCGAAATCGATCACGACGCGGCTGTTGGTGGCGGCAGTCCTCGCTGTCGCGCTTGCGCATGAATCGTTCGCTCAGAATCCACCTGGCGGCGCGCCACCCGGCCAGCGGGGGGCGGCGGGCGCGGCGGAGGAGGCGGCGGCCGCGGGCGCGGCATCCAGGTGATGACGTTGACGTCATCCGCATTCGCGGATGGCGCGCAGATTCCGACCAAGTACGCACAACCCGGTGGCGACGTCTCTCCGCCGCTCGCATGGGCGGGTGTTCCCGACAGCACGGCGTCGTTCGTTCTCATCGCGCACGACGTCGACGCCGCCACCGAGGGGCGCGGCGGATCGGGCTTCGACGATTTACTGCAGTGGATGGTGTGGAACATCCCGGGCGCGTCGAAGTCTCTGCCTGAGCGCGTGCCACAGGGCCCGCAGTTGAGCGATGGAGCGAAGCAGATCAGCGCCACGGGCCCGTACTATCGCGGACCGGCCGCGCCCGCGTCGGGCCCACCGCATCATTATCTCTTCGAGCTCTTCGCCCTGGACACGCTGATCGACGTGCCGGCGGTCGGAGCATCGCCTCAAGCGACACGCGCGGCCGTGACCACCGCGATGCTTGGCCACGTGCGCGGCAAGGCCGTCCTCGTCGGAACGTTCCGCCGCTTGGCGCCGTAGCCGGCGCTACCGCGCTTTCGTCCCGAGCGCTCGCAGCGCGGCGAGCAGCTCCGGCATCGCCTGCAGTCGATCGATGTGATCGGGCGCCGAGTTGCCGGCGAAGTCTCCGATCTCGAACCGGCCGGCGGTGACTTCGCTGAGCTGTTGCATGCCGCGCGGCCCCCAGCGAACGACCGGCGTTCGATGGAGGCCGAGTCGCTCGTCGCCCGCCGAACGAGACGTCCCCACCGAGCGCGCCGCTGATCTCGCGTTTGATCGACGCGAGCAGCGAGTCGTACGCCGCGGGCGGGCTGAACGCGGCGAAGGATGACATCACCAATCGACGCGCAGGCCGACCTGTGCCTGACGCGCCGAATATACGCCGGCCGGTTTGCCGAATGACGCCTGTGGTGTGCCCGTCGCCGTGTACTGGATCGCGCCGTATGACAGATTGTTGCGCCAGTTGAACAGATTGAACGCCTCGGCCGACGCGCTCACCTTCGAGCCTCCGCGTGTATAGAGCGGGCGAGCCAGCCGAATGTCGACCGTGCGATACCAGTTCGGCCACGCGTTCGCCGGCATGACCGTGCGGTTGCCCGTCGTGCTCACCGTGCCGCCGATGTAGTCGTCGCCAGTGATGTTGTCGAGGTTGATGTCACGTCCGTCCGTCGCGACGAATGGGCGTGGGCTCGCGATCGTCGTGATCGAAGAGAACGTGAATCCAAACGGGAGCGGGCTCACCTCGGACAGCACGATGCGATGGCGCTCGTCTCCCGACGACCGCTGGCGGTCGAACAAGAAGGTGTACGCGTAGTTCGGCAGGCCGCCGAGATCGAAATCACCCTCGTACCAGCCCAGCGTGTACGCGAGGTTGACGCGCGTGGTGCGGCGCTGCCACGTGCCTTGCAGCAGGACTGCCGAATAGTCCGACTTGCCGATGTCGTCCCACAGCACGATGTCGCCGTAGGCGGCCGTGAGCTTGCGCCGGTTCGGCGTGACCGTCTTATCGAGGTAGTTCGGGTTGCGCTGCACATAGAGGTTGTCCATGTGCTGGCGAATGTAGTCCACGTTCAGGCCAAATTCGTTCGTGAACTGGTGTCCGATGCCGACCGACGACTGCAGGCTGTGCGGCGTTTTCATGTCCTCCTTGATGAGGATCGGCGCCGGCGATCCGGACGAACCGGCGAGCACTCGCGCGCGCAACACCGCGGGATCCGTGGTTCCGGGATTCGTGAAATTGTATACCCGCCACGTCGAGTTCTTGCGCTCCTGGAACCCGATGAAGCTCGTCACGCGATCGTAGATGATGCCGAAGCCGCCCCGGACGAACGTCTGATTCTTGTTCGTCGGATCCCACGAGAACGAGATGCGCGGCGAGAAGTTGCCGAGCTGGTTCTTGCGATGGCCGGTGTTGAGGTAGTTCGCGAGCTCGGGGATGTTCTGGAGCACGGGGTCGCTCGCCCACGGCACCGTGTACTTGTTGTCCATCGTGTTGAACTCGGCATCGTGGCGGAGCCCGAGCGAGAGGGTGAAGTTCTCTCGCATTCGCCACTCGTCGTTCACGTAGACGCCGGTCGTGACGCCGGTCGCACTGGCCTTGGCGTCTTCGATCCCGGTCTTGTCATTGAAGCCGACGGCGATCGATGCGGTCGTGGGCAGCGTCGACGTGTCGGTCAGAAACGTGAACGTGCCGTCCTTGTTGCTCGGATAGATCTGGCTCGCGGCGATGTTGCTGAGCTCGACGCCGGCCTTGAAGACGTGCGAGCCGGCCGCGTCGATGTTCCACGTCGCACGGTCGACGAGGCGCGTGTGGTATTCGTGCAGGATCAACGGGAAGCCCGACGTCCCGAAGGTGATTCCCGGATAGGTGAGCTGCGGACCAGGTTTGAGCGGCTCTTCATCGTGGTTCCAGCTCACGAACTGCACGCTCGCTTCGTTCACGAAGCTCCCGCTCGGCGCGAGGTACCGCTGGCGAAGCTGCGCCGTGTAGATCTTGTAGTCCTGTGAGATGCCTCCGTTCTGCGCGACCTTCGCGCCGAAGTTCCCTTCGCCGTCGAGGTAGCGCGCCGAGACCATTGCGTCGTACGTGATCGTCGGGCTGTTGACGAAGGTGAGACGCGTGAACGCCGTGTGGTTGTTGTTCGGCGCCTTGAACGTTCCCTGGGACTGCGACCACGGGCCGCTCGTGGGAATGACGTCGATGTAGAAGTTCGTCGCCGCGAGCTCATAGCTGCCGGCGAAGAACAGTTTGTCCTTGACGAGTGGACCGCGCAGGTTGAGCCCGAACTGTTGGCGTCCGAAGTCGGGCACTTTCGTCTGGAACGCGTTCTTGGCGATCAGCGACTTGTTCTGCAGGAACCCGAACGCCGATCCCTGCCACTCGTTCGTGCCGCGGCGACTCTCCGCGCTGATGACGTACGATCCGGCGCGCGTGTACTCGGCGTCATACGGGTTCATGTAGACGCGGAATTGATCGAGCGCTTCCTGCGGCAACGGCGATCCCGTCTGGCCGAGCCCGACGATGTTGCCGTTGTAGAGGCTCTTCATCTCTACGCCGTCCATGTACACGTTGAAGAAACGCAGGTCCGGCGCGGCACCACCGGACGGCAGCGTGCGTCCCTGCTGCGGCGCGTACGTCTTGATGCCCGGCGCGATGCCCGCGAGGTTCATCACGCCTCGCTGGTTGAGCGGGAGGTTTTCGATCTCGAGTTGCATCACTGGCGCGGAGACCGAAAGGCGCTGCACTTCGACTTGCTTCACGCGCTCACTCACGACATTCTGCGCCTGCAACTCCGCGACGCCTCGGTCGAGCGCGAAGTCGAGCTGCGCGCGCTGGCCGATCACCAGATCCACCGTCTCGCTGTTGGCGCGATAGCCGACGGCGCGAACCGTGACGGTGTATCGGCCGGGAAACAGCCCGAGTATTCGAAAGTCTCCCGTCGCGCGCGTGAGCGTTTGCGCGCGCTCGCCGGTGGCGCCGTTGACCACGTTGACCTGCGCTCCGGCGACCGGAATGCCCTCGCTCTTGACCGAGCCCTCGAGGGTGAGTGTGTTTTGTGCGAGTGCCGGGTGCGCGATCGCGCCGGCGATGACCGCGGCGGCGAACGCGCGTAGGAGATGTCGCATGGCGTTACGCTCCAGAATGGGAGGTGGAGAACGTGCCAGTGCTTCGATACGATACGTGCCACGGACGGCGACGGCTACACACGCGACGCGCGCGTCGGCACGCGTGTGTGCACATGCAAAGCTGGATACGATGGGCGGCGATGCATGTCGCATCGCTTGGGCTTGCTTCAGCCTCGACAGCGTCGACGGCGTATGCCCAACACGTCGACACCGTCGCGCATCGCGAGCTTGCGTCCGGCGTCACCTACACGCAATTCGTCAACGCCGCGATCCCGCTCGTCGCGTATGTCGTCCGCGTCGACCTGAGACGTCCGGACCTCGGGCTGCGCGCACTGCGCGCGCGCGACTCGCTCCGAGGTCGCGAGTCGATCACCGACATGGCGCATCGCGCGCAGGCGAAGGGTGTGAACGTCCTCGCCGCGGTCAACGGAGATTTCTTCGAGCTCAAGTCCGGCGAGAACGAGAACAATCAGGTCATCGACGGCGAATGGTGGAAGGGCCTCAAGGTCACCGACTCGCCGTACGACACCTACGACAACGCACACGTGCAGCTCGCGGTCGATTCCGACGGCCATCCCCTGATGGACAGATTCCTCTTCGACGGACGCGCGATCGCGCACGGCGTCGTGACCCCGATCATCACGCTGAACTTCAATCCGTCGGGGAATCCGGAGGGAACGGCCCTCTACACGCGGCGTTTCGGTGCGACGACGCCGCACGACACCACGCGCCAGACCGTCGAAGCGTCGATGGTCGCGGCGGAGCGGCGCGGAGACACGCTGTTGTTCGTTCGCCGCGGGCGCGTCTCCACCGGATCCGGCTCGACGATTCCTGGAAACGGCGCGGTGCTCGCCGCATACGGTCCGGGCTCGCGCGCGAAGGAGGTTCAGGCACTCGCGGACGGCGACACCGTGACGCTCGTGCTCACGACACTGCCTCGACCTCCGCACGGTCTTACGCCGTCGCTCGTGATCGGCGGTTGGCCGAGGATCCTGCGCAATGGCGCGAACGTCGCGAGCGAGGCGCCGGTCGTGGAAGGGACGATCTCGCGCAACGCGGAAGCGAGACATCCGCGAACCGCGATCGGATTCTCGCGCGACAGCGCGACGCTGGTCGTCATGGTGGTCGACGGTCGGTCGACGAAGAGCGCCGGCGTCACGCTCGTCGAGCTCGCGAATCTCATGCGCGCCGCCGGCGCCTGGGACGCGATGAATTTCGACGGCGGCGGGTCGACCACGATGGTCGTCGGCGGCGCGCTCGTGAATGCGCCGACCGACGCCGCGGGCGAGCGCGACGTCGGCAACGCGCTTGCCATCGTGAAGAAGCCCTGACCGGCTTTGTCGCTCAGGCGGTCGCTGATATCAATCGTCCTCGGTGGGAGAGCGGTTTCGCATCCACAGTTGCATCGCTGCATACGCACGCCACGGCCGCCAGCGCTCCGCCGCTCGCCGCAGTTGCGCCGCGGTCAAGTCGCCGGCATTGCGCCGAAGAACGAGATCCCCCGACGGAAAGGCGTCGGGCCAATGCAGCGCCCGCATCGCGATGTACTCCGCGGTCCACGCGCCGACGCCGGGAATCTCCAGGAGCCGGCGCACGACCGCGGCGACATCCGCGTCCGAGTCGAAGCGCAGCGCACCGCGGGACGCGTGTTGCGCGAGCACATGGAGTGTTTGCGCTCGGGCGGCCGGTAGTCCGATCGACTTGATTCGGCTCGTGCCGGCCTCGGCCAACCGCTCGGCGGTGACGGCGAGTCGCGTCAGCGACGCGTCTCCGACGTCGATCGTTTCGCCGAACTTCTCGGTGAGTCGCGACATCAGCGTCGTCGCGCCTTTGACCGTCACCTGCTGCCCGAGGATGGCGCGCACGGCGAGCTCGAATCCGTCGAAGGCGCCAGGCACACGGAGTCCTCGGCGTAGCTTGGCGACCGGAAGGCCCGTGGCGGCAAGGTGCGACTCGATGGCCGCCGGCTCGGCATCGAGATCGAACAGGTGCCGGACGCGCGCACGCAGCTCGACGAGCACCGGCAGCAGCGGCGCGCCGAGCTCCAAGCGCAGCGCGCTGCCTGATGCGCGCGGCTCATCCGGTGTGACGCGAAGGATGCCGGTATGTTTGCCAATGCGCACCGTCCGCGCATAGCTGGACGGATCGACGTGCTCGACGCCCGGCGTCGCGCGCGCGCCGAGAAACGAGACCAGCGCCGTCCAGTCGAGCGGCGGGCGATAGGCGAGTGTGATCTGAATGGTGTCCTCACGGCCCCGGTTCGGCGCGGCCTGGCGGCGGCGCAGGGTCGCCGGATTCAGATGATAGCGCGTGCGGAACAGCGCGTTGAACCGGCGCACGCTCTGGAAGCCGCTCGCGTACGCGACCTGGGTCATCGGCAGCCGCGTGTCGGTCAGCAGATGTTTCGCGAGCAGCAGCCGGTGCGTTTGCGCGAGCTCGATCGGTGAGACGCCGAGCTCTCGGTCGAGCGCGCGTCGAAGTTGGCGTCCCGTGACGCCGAGCTCGCGGGCCAGGGCGTCGACGCTCTTGCCGTTGAGCGCGCCGGCCGCGATCCGCGCCGCCGCCGAGTGCGCGAGCCGCGGGACCGCATCGACGCGCGCGAAACCCGGGGCGAGCTCGGGACGACAGCGCAGACACGGCCGATATCCGGCGCGCTCGGCGGCGGCGGCATTCGCGAAGAACCGGCGGTTTCGGCGGAGCGTCGCGCGCGCGGGGCAGATCGGCCGGCAGTAGATGCCGGTCGACGAGATTCCGACGAAGAAGACGCCGTCGAACCTCGCGTCGCGCGCCTCGAGCGCGCGCGTGCAGCTGTCCCAGTCGAGCGGAGCCATGCTCGAAGAATAGGTCCGAGCGGCGCGCGGTGCTCGCCATTTTCGGACATCGAAGCCGGCGTCCGACCGGCGCGCTCCGGGCCGTTCGAGTTGTCGAGAACTGACCGATCGTGCTATTTTTTCTCACATGCCGACAGCCCGTCGCACCGCCAAACCCGAGACGTTGGGCAAGGGGCCGACGACCCGGGCCCGCATCATCGACGACGCCATTCGCCTCGTGAGCGTCGAGGGGCTGGCGGGACTCACGATCGGCCGGCTCGCCGAGCGAACCGGCCTCTCGAAGAGCGGCTTGTTCGCGCATTTCGAGTCGCGCGAGAGCGTGGAGCTGGCGGTGCTCGGCGAGGCCATCGGGCGGTTTCGCGACGAGGTCATTCTCCCCGCGCTTCGCGAGCCGCGCGGCGAGCCGCGGATTCGCGCACTGATCGACCGATGGCACGCCTGGTCGAACGATCACTCGTCGATGCCCGGCGGATGTTTATTGCTGCAGGCAGCGGTCGAGCTCGACGATCGTCCGGGCCCGGCGCAGCGAGCTCGTCGCCGACGCGATTCGGCAGTGGAGCGAGACGCTGCGCCGCGCCGCGGCCATCGCGATGGACGAGGGGCATTTCCGCCATGACCTCGATCCGGCGCTTTTTGCGTTTCAACTACAGGGCATCATTCTGGCCTCGCACCAGGCGGAACGACTGCTGCGCGTGCCGGGGAGCGCCGCGCGCATGCGCCGGGCGGTCGACGCGCTGATCGACTGGGCGCGACCCATGTCGCCCGCTCCGATGCCTCGCGGTCGCCGTCGCTGACACTTCCTTCGGGGTCCATTCCCTTGCCAATAAAAAAGAACGATCGTACTATTTTCGACATGACCACGGTTCGTGCGCTGGGTGCCGCGCTCCGCTCCTCGCTCGTTCGAGCGGCGTGCTACGTCGCGCCGGGGCGCGTCGAGCGACTCCTGCTGAATCGCTTCTTCACGCCGTCGCGCCGGCCGCCGGTGCCGCCGCCCGACGCGTTGGGCGAAGAGTGGTCGATCCTCTCCGGCCGCGAAGAGATCGCGGTGTATTCGGCGGGAATGGGACCGCGCGTGCTGCTCGTTCACGGGTGGGAGGGGAACGCCGGCGATTTCGCGTCGATGTCCGACGGCGCTGCAATCGATGGGATACGGTGTCGTGATGTTCGACCAGCCGGCGCATGGCAGATCGACCGGCCGCCGAACGACGTTGCCGGCGATGTCGCGCGCCGTGCTCGACGTTGCGCGCGCCACGGGACCGTTCGTCGCCGTGATCGGCCATTCGCTCGGCGGATCCGCGACGCTGCTCGCATTGCGTGACGGCCTGCCGGCCCGGTGCGCCGTACTGATCGCGCCGCCCTACGACGCTCGGTATTTCCTGGATCTTCTGGCCAAGTACATGGGCATCACCAAGGCACGCGTCGCCGGCGCGATCGTTCGGCTCGAGCGCCAGCTCGGTGCGGTCGGTGGTCGAGAGACCGACCGTGCGGCGTCGCGCCTCCGCGTTCCGGCGTTGGTGATGCACGATCGCGCGGATCGCGCCGTGCCGTTTCTGCATGGCGTGGCAGTGGCGGCCGCCTGGCCAGGGGCGCGGTTCGTGCCGCTCGAAGGACTCGGTCATCGGCGCGCGCTCGATGCCGAGGCAGTTCACGATGACATTCTGGCGTTCATTCAACAATCAATCGCCGAGACGCCGTCGGCCGTGGCGAATCCAATCCCCCGACTGGCATCGGCAAGGGAGACTTCTCTGTGAGTACGTATCGAGTCACGGTCACGCGCCGCGTCGCGGCGCCAGCTCGAATAGCCTACGACCTGATCGCCGACTATCGGACTGGACATACGCAGATCGTTCCACCGAAGGTGTTCCAGAACCTTCGCGTTGAACAAGGCGGCTACGGGGCGGGAACCAAGATCAACTTCGACGTTCACGCGTTTGGCTCGACGACGAATATCCGCGCGGACATCACGGAGCCGAATCCGGGGCGCGTGCTCGTCGAAACCGAGACGGACGAGAAGGTGGTGACGAGATTCTCCGTCGATCCAATCGGCGACGGCAACGCGTGCGACGTCACGATCGACAGTGTGTTCAAGTCGCGCGACGGAGTTCTCGGCAAGATCGAGCAGTCGCTGGCGAAGCCGTTTCTCCGGCGCGTCTACAAGACCGAGCTGGAGCGCCTCGAGAGGATTGCCCAGCAGTTGTCGTCGCGAGCGTCGGGCCCGGCGGCCGCATGACGACGCCGAACGTGGGGCGGATCGGCACGACCTGGTGATCGGTCGCGCCGTCTCCGCCCCGCGTTCGTCAGGTCAGTAGCTGCACGACGAGCCGCCACCACCACCCCCGCGTCCCCCGCGTCCCCCGCGGCCAGCGGGCGCACGCGCCGCGGTCGCGGCTCTCGGCCACACATTGTCCGACGGATCGCGATCGGGGAACCGGCAGCCGGGGTCGAAGATGATTCGCTCGATCGGCCGCGCGCCGAACGTCAGGTTTGCCTTGAACGTCTTGTCGCCGCGGAACCAGACGTCGACCGGCCATGTGACGATCGCCGTCGTGCTGTCGATCATCTTGGCGTTCGACATCGGTTTGATCGCCGGGCCCTTCGGCGCGAACTCCACCTGGAGCACGACTGGCGACGGCATCTGGCCGTCCTGCCGAACGATCACGCTCGTCGTTCCTCCGGATGTCGTCACGCTCCGAATCGATCCGTCGACGCGCTCGGTGGTGAACAGCCAGTAGTTCCAGAACCAGCCGAGGTCCTGCTTGAGCGCGCGGCTCATGAAGAACATGTAATCCCACGGCGACGGATGCTTGAACATCCACGCCTTGCCGAACTCCGACTGCGCGCGCTGCACCGCGGTATCGCCGACGACGCCGCCGAGCATGGAGAGCATCAGCGGCGTTTTGCTGTACGTGACGAACGAATAGCGCGAGGGGCCAGCGTAGTTGGCGTTCCACATCATCGGCGGCTCGCTCTCGTCGCCGCTCACGCGACCATATGATTGGCCGAGGCCGTCGAGCATTGGCGCGAGCGTGTCGGCTGTCGGCGCCCGAGAGAATGTTCGCGTACTGGTTGAAGCCTTCGTCCATCCAGCCGTACCACGTCTCGTTGTTGCTGACGGTCATCGGCGCCCACTGGTGGAACGTCTCGTGGTCGGCCGCGCCCTGGTTGGCATTGATGACCATCGGGTATTCCATGCCCGCGCTCGGCCCGTCCTGCATCGTGAGCTGCGGGAACGCGTACGGGAACCAGAGCTTCGAGTAGAACTCGAGCGCGTGCCGGGCGCGCGGGCCGGCGTCGGCGTAGAGCTGCGCATCGCCGGGCTGATAGTACATGTTGATCGGCACGGGCCCCTTGCCGGGAATCGTCGCGCGCGTCGCTTCCCACACGAGCTTCTTCGCCGTGACCCACGCGAAGTCGTTCACCGTGTCCGCGACGAAATGCCACACGAGCCGGTCACCCGGCGCCGTGGCTTGCCCGGGACCGACCTCGTTCGGCTCGACGATCATGTGATTGGCGTCGGACTCCAGCACGTGCGTCAACCGTTCGCGAGCCGCCGCGGTGAGGACCTGCTCGGGATTCTTGAGAATCCCCGTCCCGCCGACCACCCAGCCGCCCGGCACGTCGATGCTGACGTCGAACCGCCCGAAGTTATTATAGAACTCTGACGGACCCAGATAGAGCTCCGGATCCCAGCCGCGCAGATCGTCGTACACCGCGACGCGCGGATACCATTGCGTCGGCTGATACAGCGTATCGCCCCATCGCTGCGTCATGCGGTGGTTCTGGCCGGGACCGCCGGGGACCTTGTGGCTCCACTCGACCTCGAGCGTCGCCTGTCCCTTGGGGGGAATCGGGTTGACGAGCGAGATGGTCGCGCGCGTCGACTTGAGACCGAAGGCGACGTTCTCCGTCGGCGGCGCCGGTGCCGCGCCGCGGCCGCGTCCACCGCGGCCAACCGCCGGCGGGCTCAGATTCACCGGCTGGCCGTTCACCGACATGCGCGTGATGGCGAAACCGTCGGTTTCCTCGGCGGGCACCCATGGCGCGGCGCGCGGGACGTTGAACAGGAACATGTTCATGTCGAGCCGCATCACGATGCTGGCGAGCGAGTCGGCGGTGTTGTTGTGGAGCACGATCGTCTCGCGCCCCGTGATTCGCGATGTCGCCGGATCGAGGCGGGCGTTGATCGTGTAGTCGGTGCGCAGCTGCGCGTAGTTGCGCCCTGGGCGCCCTGTCGAGTCGCGCGTTCCGGCGGCAAAGGCGCGCTGAATCGCGTTCGTCATCGGGATGTCGCGTCTGACGGCACGCTCGGGAAGCGGCGATCCTGGGACTTGAGCGGGAAGGCTTGCGGCGACGATGAACGCGAGCGCGGCAAACGGACGAACAACCATTGGTGCTCCGGACAGTGGTGGAAGGAAACGTATCGCGTCGTCCCGGCACCGGCGACCGGCGCGTCCCGAAGCAGGCCTGGTCACAGCCGGAGGTCAAACCTGCCGATACTCTCGATGAACATCCCTTTCGCAACATGGCCTTTACATATCGCGTCATCGGTTGGTCGTACGCCGTCGTCTGCGCGACGCTCGCGGTCAACGCTCGGTCGGCTGCGCCGGTTCGTCCACGTGCTGTGACGCCGGCGCCGCGGGCGGCGCGTCCGCGCGTAACGCCGCAACCGGTCGCGCCGCCCTCGAGCGCCGCTGACGCCGCGGAGTGGTTTCGTCGCGCGAAGCCCTACTGCAACGCGGTGGAGGTCTCGAACGTCGAGCGCGACAACCCGGCACCGAAGACGATGGACGGCGCAGGCTACAACGCGGCCTGTCTCGCGCTTGCCGGACGCATCGACGATGCGCGCCGCGCCATCGATGCTCTCGGCAACGCCGATCGCCCACGTGCCGCGAACATCGTCTTCGAGATCGGACACCCCGTGGCCGACGCCGGTGACGATCGCTCGGCGGGACCCATCATGGAGCTCGTGGTCGACTACATCCCGAATCACTACATGGCGCTGTATCACGCCGGGATGGCGGAGTACATGCTCGGACAGCGCGATTTGTCGCGGCGGAATCTCACGGCGTTTCTCCGATACTACCCGCCGGCGGACGGCTGGCGCCACAACGCGCAGGAGATTCTCCGCCGCCTCGACGATCCGTCCACCGCATCGGCGGACCCCCGGCGTCCGCGAGAGCCGTAGTCATGAGCGAACTGACAATGCCGTCGAGTGAGCGGCAGATCGGCCGGGGATGGGATCGAGTGATGATCTACGCCGTGAGCGCGGCCGGCATCGCGGCCGGCGCTCGATTGTCGCCGGTCTTCTGGTACTGCACTGCCGTCATGGTCTGGTTTCTCGTGCGCGCGAGCCGTCGCGAGTCTCCGCGGCCGGTCGTCGTGGAGAGCGCGCAAAGTGCCGAGGCGTTCGCGCAGCTTCCGCCGGCCGTCGCGGCGGTGGTGCAGCGTGTGGTGGCCGAGCTGCCGCCAGGCGACGCGCGGAAGCTGCTCGGCGCGGTGATTCGCCAGGCACGTCCACTCTTTGGCATGACGAGCTCGAACTTCGATCAGTCGAAGGACGACGAGTCACGCGGCCATGCCGCCGATCTCGTGGTCGCGTCGTGCGACACGGCGCTCGATCTGGCACGCCTCGATGCGCTGATCGAGTCGGGTGGCCGCGTGGCGGCCACGGCCGCGGGGCCCAGCGATCTCGATGCCCGCTACGTCGCCGCTCGGACAACATTCGCGAAGCGACTGACGGACGCCGCGACCGCGCTCGGTGAGCTCTACGCGTCGGGGATCGAGCATGGGACGCCGGCCTCCGACCGCGTCGCCGAGCTTGCCGCGGAGCTCAAGTCAGACGCCGCCTCGCGAACCGCAGCGCAAGTGGAGGTTGAGAATCTGTTGAAGTAAGGGCGCCGCTGCACCTCTCCGCACCCCGGCCCCTTCTCCCCTACGCTAGACGCCTCCGTACCACTCGTAGCCTCGATCGCTCCAGTAGCCGCCATTTCGCTCGGGGAGGAACACGATCTTCGTCAGGTATTTCGTGTTCTTGTATCCGATCTTGACGGGCGAATAGATCCGGGCGGGCGCGCCGTAGGCGGCATTCAAGTACCGCCCGTCCTGCGCGTAGACGACGAGCGTTTGCGGATGCATCGCGCTCTCGATGTCCCAGCTCTCGTGGTAGTCGTCGTCGAACGACTGAAAGTCCACGTACTTCGCTTGCGGCTGAGCGCCGACGAGGCGCGCGAGATCGGAGAGGCGAACGCCTTGGCGCGTCGCGACGGCAGTCCAGCCCTCGACGCAGAAATGATCGAGCTTGTAGCCGGTGCGCGGGAGCGCCGACAGGTCGTCCAATGACAACTGCATCGGCGTTTTCACCAGGCCGCCCACCTCGAGCCGCCACACGCCGCGCACCGCCTCGTCCCATACCGGCACGTGCGGGGATACGAAGTACGACGGCAACGCGTTCCCGGCAAGCCGCTCGCCCGCACCGGGCACGTTCATCGACGTATGTCGGAACAGCGCTCGCTCGAGCGTCTCATTCTTTCGCTCGGCAAGCTTGAGAAGCGGCGCGGCCTTCTTCGGTCCGAACGAGTCGCAGGCCGCGAGAAACAAGGCACCGGCCGCACCGCCCGCCGCGCGCAGGAATCGTCGTCGGTCGATCCCCGCGCGTTCGGCGAAATGGGAGGGAAGCGCGGACCTGGATTCCAGGTCCGCGCGCGCCGCGTGCCACCGGGATGACTCAGACATGAGGCTCGGTGTCTCGCTTCGGAAGTAAATGAACCAGCGGGCGCGCATTGCGCGCCTCAGGAGACCACGACTCGCGATAGCGTCCCGTGATCATCGCCGGGATCGAGTACGGATCGACCGTGAACACCATGAAGACGTGTCCGACCGTCAGGATCACGAGCAGGAGCATTGCCCAGAAGTGCAGGTAGCGCGCCCACACGTAGCCGCCGAGCACACTGGTCAGGCCCGACAGCTGGACGGGCTTCCAGATCGCGATCCCGGTGACGACCGCCATGACGCCCACGAGCGGCATCGAGAAATAGGCGAGGCGCTGCAGCGCGTTGTGCTTGCCCTGCCGAGGATGATCCTTCCGAACGGTGAGGTAGAACTTGACCATCTCCCACGCGTCGCGAACGATCCCCCGTCTCGGCACGAGGTCGCGCCACTCGCCGTGCAGGTAGATGAAGCCGAGGTAGACGAGACCGTTCACGACGAGCACCCACATCATCGCGAAGTGCCAGTTTCGCGCGCCCGCGAGCCAACCGCCGAACGTCAGCGACGCCGGGATCGGTTTGTCGGCGAACGGATAGCAACAGAACGTTTCGCCGCGCCGCGCGAACGCCGGGTACGCGTTGAAGATCCGCAGCCCGCTTCCGACCATGATGGTCAGCGCGACGACGTTCACCCAGTGCGTGACGCGCACGACCGCGTGGTGCCGCTTCATGCGGCACCGGTGCCGAAAAATAGTCCGTACATCAGCAGTCCCAGAACGAGCACCGTGATAGCGACATAGATTCTGTCGCGCTGCAGCAGAAACGCCACCAGCGTGCACGCGACCCGAACGATCGGCACGGCGATCAGGAGCAGGATGCCGAGTTGGACGAGCGCATCGCTGCGCCGCTCGCGAACTGCCCCGAGGATGCCGTCGACCGAAGTCAGATACTCCGGCTGCCCCCTAAAGGGAGCGAAGGCCGGAACAGTTCCCCCCTCTTTGACGAGCAGCAGGATGCCACCGGCGAGCGTCACGGCCGCCGCAATGAGAACGCCGACCTGGAGGATCCGGCCAATGAACTGCTCGATGGCGTGATCGGAGATTCGGCTTGGTTCGCTCATATCGTGTGGGTCAGCCCGCGGTAGAGCATCTCGGCCCCCATGACGACGACGACGGCAGTGAAGAGCTGGCGAAGTCGCACGGGGTTGGCGGTGCCGAGCAGCCGCGAGCCCAGCAGCGCCCCGGCCAACACGCCGAGCGTGACCGGAAATGCCAGCAGTGGATCGATCTGGCCTCGGTGGAGCAACACTCCGGCGCCCGCCGCCGCCGTCACGCCGATCATGAAGTTGCTCGTCGTCGTCGACACCTTGAACGGCAGCCGCATCAGTTGATCCATCGCGAGGACCTTGATGATGCCCGAGCCGATGCCGAGCAGCGCCGACAGGATCCCGGCGACGAACATCAACGCGAAGCCGGCGGGTGCACGCTGCACCGAATATGCTTGTTCGCCGGCCGCGGTTGGGTACGTCGAGTCCAACCGCAACCGCACCGACCAGAAGTCGGGCGTGGTCAACACCTCGTGGTCGGTGTGGCCACGCCACGATCGGTACGCCGTGAACAGGAGCACCGCACCAAACAAGACGGCAAGCGCACTCGACGGAATGACGCCCGCGAGCGACGCGCCGACGAGCGCACCCATCGTCGTTGCGACCTCGAGCAAAATTCCGACCCGAACGTTCGTGTAACCTTCGCGGACGTAAGCGGCTGCGGCGCCGGACGACGTGGCGATCACGGAGACCAGCGATGCCCCGATGGCATATCGAATGTCCACACCGAACACCAGTGTGAGCATTGGAACGATCACGATCCCACCGCCCAGCCCGGTCAGTGCGCCGAGGAGGCCGGCGCCGAGTGATCCGGCACCGACGATCAGGGCGAGAGTAGTTGCCGTCATTGCCGATGGAAATGTCGCCAGAGCCCGGAGTTCCGCGCTAGCGGCGCGTTCGGTGCGCTTTCGCCGCGGCGCTCTCGGCAGTGGCCCGCATTTCGCCCTGTGTGTGACCAAACCCGAAAACGAGGGACGACGTGGCGGTGAAGCGTTCTGTGAGCAGTCGGAGCATGGCGGCGGGACTCGCGACGGCGCTCGTTTTCGCCGCAGCGTGCAGGAAGCCGCAGCACGCGAGCGGCGGCGAGGTCTCGCGAAACTGGACGCCGGCGCAGCAAGGGTCGTATATGGGCGTGCCCGCGCCCGAGGTCCACGCGGCGATCGCGACGCGACTTGGCGGCCCCGCTCCCGCGCCGCTGACGCGCGATCAGTGGACGCACGTCGTGCGCTTGTACGGCACGTTCAATCAGAGCCTGCTGTGGCTCGACGATGACGGTGTCCATCAACCGCGCGTCAAGGCGCTCCTGCTCGCGCTCGCCGCGGCGGACAGCGATGCGCTCCGGCTCGATCGCTACCCACTCGCGGAGCTGAGCCAGGCGCTCGCGGAGATCGACGGCAAGCAACCGGCCGCCGAGCAGCTCGCCGATGCCGACGTGCTGCTGTCGTCGGCGTTCGTCGTGCTCGGCGAGGATCTGCTGACTGGCCAAGAGAAACCATCCGACTTCGCGCAGGCGTGGCACATCAACCCGATGGAGGAGCGCGTCGACAGCGCGCTCGTACTGACGCTTCGCGAAGACGATCTCGCCGGCGGCCTCGTTCGCATGCGTCCCGAGGATCCGAGCTACGACTCGCTTCGCGTCAGATTGGCGCGCTACCGCGAGGTGGTTGCGAACGGCGGCTGGCCGCCTATTTCGAGCGGACGCGCCCTACGGGCTGGGGACTCCGGTTCACCGACTCGCGTCGCCGCGCTCCGCGCCCGGCTCACCGCCGAGGGATATCTGAGCGATTCGGCGCCGCAGCGTGAGATGTATGACAAACCCCTCGCCGCCGCCGTGAAGGATTTTCAGATGCACCACGCGATCGGCGCGAGCGGAGTGCTCACCGAAGAAACAGTGACGGCGCTCAACGTGCCGGCCGACTATCGCGCCGCGCAGGTCGCGGCCAACCTCGAGCGACACCGGTGGCTGCCGCGTTCGCTCGGCACGCGCTACATCCTCGTGAACGTGCCCGCGTTCACGCTCACCGCGTTCGACAGCGGGCAAAAAGCGCTCGAGATGCGCGTGATCGTCGGAAAGGACTACGAGGACAAGGCGACGCCGGTGTTCTCCGATTCGATGGAGTTCGTGATCTTCCGGCCCTACTGGAACGTGACGCCCGACATCGCCGCGAAAGAGATCTTTCCGAAAGAGGAGGCCGATCCGGGCTTCCTGGCGTCGCAGGACATGGAGGTCTACAACGACCACGGGCGTCGCGCCGTGCGCCAGCGACCCGGCCCCAAGAACGCGCTGGGGTTCGTGAAGTTCATGTTCCCGAACGACTACAACATCTATCTGCACGACACGCCCAATCACGAGCTGTTCCGCAAGGACGTGCGCGCCTTTAGCCACGGCTGCATTCGCGTCGAGAAACCGTCCGACCTCGCGCAGTGGGTGTTGGGTTGGTCGCCCGATCGCGTGGACGCGGCGATGCACGGAAGCAACAACCACCAGGTGGACCTGCCACACAAGGTGCCCGTCTACATCGTGTACTTCACGACGTACGTCGACGACGGGCAGATCTACTTCGGCAACGATCTGTATGACCGTGACAACAAGCTCGTGAAGCAGATGCAAGGCGTCGCGGTCTCGACGCCCGAGACGGTCCAGACCCAACGGGCGCTGCGCGCGCTCGCCGGCGACTCGACCGCGTCGTCAGCGCAGTAGCCGAGAAATCAGGGGCGCGCTTTGGGATTCTCGACCGGAAAGTCCGCGTGGCGCGACCAGTCCTCGAAGGAACCATCATAGAGCAGCACCGGGTGTCCCGTGACGCGCGCGGCGAACAACATCGCCGTCGCCTGCTGCCCGATGTGGCAGTAGCCGATCACCGTATCGCCTGGCGCGACGCCCGCGCTCGAGAACAGCGCCGCCAGTTGGTCGGTCGCCTTGATGCGCAGCAGCGAATCGAGAATCCCCGTGTACGGAACATTCTTCGCGCCGGCGATGTGACCTGTGCGGTGCGGGCCGCCGCGACCGTTGCCAGTCTGCGTACCGTCGTAGAACGTCGTTGCGCGCGCGTCGACGACCGACACGAACGGCTTGCCGAGGTGCGCACGCACCTCCTCGGCGCTGGCGACGATGGGTTTGACGGTCAGCGCGGCGAGCCGTCCCACGCGTGCGGGAGATGCATCGGTCGTCGTGGGGTGTCCATCACGCGTCCACGCGGTCATGCCACCGTCGAGCAGCGAGGTTCGCGCGCCAAGGCCGGCGTAGTCGAGCGTGAAGACGACGCGCGTCGCGGCCGTGACGCGATCGCGGTCGTAGGAGACGACGATGCGCGAGTCGTCGGAGACCCCGAGCTTCTCGAGCGCGGCTCGAAGCTGATCCGGCCGCGGCAGCTCGAGCGTCAGTCCGGTGCCGGCGCGGTCGGAGACGGCGATGTCGTCGAGAGCGACCGGGCGCGCTCCCGGAATGTGCAGCTTGTCGTAGTCCGCGCGGTCGCCGACCTCGAGGATCACGAGATTGGGGTCGTCGAGATGGGTCGCGAGCCAAGTGGAGGAGACGAGGAGCGAGTCGCGATGCGGGGCGCGTTGGGCGCCGACGACGGTCGCGCAGCAGAGCAGGAGAGGGGCGAGGCGCATGCGGATTGATCGCGGGGCGTGAACGGGAACGATTCTAGTCGTCAGCGACAGTCGGTAGCGTCAGTCGAAACGGCGCGGGAAAATGTGCGGGAAATGTAGGGTGTATTGCGAGTTGAACGATCGTTCAACACCGTTGCGCCATGGCCCCGGACACCAGGGAGCGGATCGTCTACTCGGCGCTGCGCCTCTTCGCGCAGAAGGGATACGGCTCGACGAGCATCGCCGACATTCTGCAGGCGGCGGACGTCAACGCCGGGAGCCTCTACCACTTCTTTCCCGGCAAGCAGGACGTGCTGCTCGCCGTGCTGGACGCATACCGCCAGGGGATTCACCCCATGCTGTTGGATCCGGCGTGGAAGGGCGTCAGCGATCCGATCGAGCGCGTTTTCGCGCTCCTCGCGCGATATCGGCAGGCGCTCGTCTCCACGGACTGCACGTACGGCTGTCCGATCGGCAGCATTGCGCTCGAGCTGCACGAGCCCGATCCGCCCGTGCGCGCGCTGCTCGCGGCGAACTTCGCCGGTTGGGTCGACGCGATCGAGCAGTGCTTCATCGACGCGGGCGACCGGCTGCCAAACCGCACCGACCGGCGCGCGCTGGCGATCTTCGCGCTCACCACGATGGAAGGCGGCGTCATGCTGTCGCGGACGGACCGGACACTGGACGCCTTCGACGACGCGGTCGCGACGCTCCGCGACTACGTCACGCGGTTGGAAGTCACGGCACATCACCCTCACCCCAAACGCTCATGAGCTCCCGCGCACTCACCGTCGCGACCGTTGCCGGCACCGTGTTGCAGCTGGCCATGGTCCTCGCAGGTCACTCGAACACGTCGATTGCCGCGCTGTTCGCCGTCGGCGGCATGAGCATCTCGCTCGTCGCTGGGCTGCTCTACGCCATGACGGCAAAGGGCGGATCGACGTCGTCGCTCGCCGTGGGCGGATTGATTGCCGGCGGCGTCTGCGCGTTGATCGGCATCGTGGTGTCGTATCTCCTCGGTGACGTGCCTGCGTTGATTCTTTTCGTCGGAACAAGCAGCTCGGCTGTCACTGGAGCGATTGGAGGATTGATCGGGAAAGTTCTTGTGCCGGTGAAGGTTCAAAGGAACGGCTAAAGGCGCGGACAGCCGAACGGCGCGGACAGCCGAACGCGCGGACAGCCGAACGGCGCGAATAGCCGAGCAGCGCCGGCGTGATGGGTCCGGAGGTCGTCGCATTAGCCAGGAGCTGGCAGCTTCAAAGCTGTCAGCTCCCCTCCTCGTGTGTTCTCCGTTCGCGCCGTTCCTAACGCTCGAATCGGTATCCCACTTTCCAGACAGTGATGATGTGTCTTGGATTGTTCGGATCATCGACTTTGCGGCGCAGCTCGGCGACGTGGGAATCGACGGTGCGCGTCATGATGAACGCACCGTAGCCCCACACCTCCTTGAGCAGCTCGGCGCGACTCGCGACGATGCCGCCGCGCCGAACGAGCGCGAGGAGCAGCTCGTACGCCTTCGGCGTGAGCTGGACCGGACGTCCACCGCGCTGCACCATCCGCGAGCCGAGGTCGACGGAGACGTCGCCGAAGCCGAGCGTCGTCGGCGAGGACGCGGCGCCGTGGCGAGCGCTGCGGCGCAGCAGGGCGGCGATCCGCTCGAGTAGCTCGAGAATGCCGAATGGCTTGGTGACATACTGATCCGCGTCGAGCCGAAAGCCGCGGACCTTGTCGGCTTCCTCGCCGCGCGCCGTGAGGATCACCACGGGGACGCGGTTTCCTGTCGAGCGAATCTCTTGCAGCACTCGGTAGCCGTCGACTCCGGGGAGCATCAGGTCGAGCAGCACCAGGTCCGGGTTCCACTCCGATGCGGCGCGAATTGCCGAGCGGCCGTCGGCGGCGATGCTCACCTCGTAGCCTTCGAGTGCGAGATTGTACTCGATGCCCGCGGCGAGATCAGCGTTGTCTTCGACGACGAGAATGCGCGACATGCTCAAGTGGGCGTCGGTGCTGATGCGACCGGCAGCGAGACGACGAATCGCGCACCGCCGCCCGGCGCGCGCTCGACACGCGCCGATCCGCCGTGCGATTGCGCGACGTCGCGCACGATCGTGAGACCAATGCCGCTGCCGCCGTTGTGGACCGCGGCGCCGCCGCGCGCGAACGGCCGCCAGATTCGGTCGCGCTCCGACTCGTCGACTCCGGGACCTTCGTCGTCCACCGTGATGTCGACCTGGTCGCCGGTCGCTCGCACGCCGACGACGATGGTGTGATCGAGCGGGCCGTACTTGACGGCGTTGTCGAGCAGATTGAGCACGATGTGCCGCAGCGCGTCCGCGCGAAGCGCGATGATCGGCACCGGTGACGCGTCGAGACGAATCTCCGCGCGCCGCGATGCCGCGAGCGGTCGAAATTCGTCGACGATCGTCGCGATCTCGGCCGCGACGTCGGTCGGCTCGCGGTGCGTCGGATCCGCGGTGCCGAGCGTAGAGAAGCGAAGCACGTTTTCGACGAGGTGCGTGAGGCGCTTCGTCTCACGGTCGATGTGCTGCAGCGACCACTGGCGTTGCTCATCCGTACTCGCGCGTCCGAGCTGCAGCGTCTCGAGATAGAGCCGAATTTGCGCGAGCGGCGTGCGAAGCTCGTGCGACACGCTCGAGACGAATCCGGACTGCAGCCGCGCGAGCTCACCCTCGCGGCGCAGCTGCATCACCGCGACGATCGAGAGCGCCGCGGCGAGACCGAGCAGGCCAAACAGGAAGGGGAGTCGAGAGCGCGGAAGTCCGCCGATGACGAGCGACTCCGCCATCTCTGGCCGAATCGCCGCGTCCACGGACAGGAGGCCGGCGCGCGCCGGGAGCACGACGTTCGCGCGGAGCGGCGACTCGACGCCGGCGGCGGACTCGAACAACAGGTTGCCGGCGTGATCGCTGACGCGCACGGCAAGGATGTCCCGATTTCGACGACCGGCGGTGAACGTCGCGGGCAGCAGGCCGCGGCCCTCGAGCACGCCCTCGAGCACACCGGCGACGGCTTTCCGGGAATACCGCGCCCCGTAGACCATCGTGTCGCCCCACGACGTCGGCATCAGCGTATAGACGATGATGCTCGGCGTGCTGTCGGCCTGGCCGACGACGAGCGTATACCCATGATCGATCTCGCCGAGCCGGCGCACGCGGCGCGTGAGCGAGTCGACGATCCAACGCGCTTCGCTCGGGCTATACGTGCGGGCCGGCGCACCGTGCATCATCGCCGGCATTGAGCGGTCGACTTCCCACCCTTCCATCATGTCGTCGTGCGTGTTGAGGCCGGCGTCGAGCGACTTCTCGCCGATCTTGAGGCCGAAGAAGGCGTCGGGGACGGGGCCGATTCTCGGACGATGACACATGCACTTCGCGTCCCACGGCAGGTAGTGGGCGAGCTCCATCGCGCGCGGGACGCGCTCGGAGGTGTGCATGTTGTCGCCGTGATTCACCGCGCCGATGGCTTCGCGCTCGATCAGACCGAGGGTGTCGACGACGCGCTGCGCATAGCTCCACGCCGCGAAGCTGGCGTACTCTCGGAGCGCGCGCTCGGCGACGCGCTCGTGCGAGCGCACGGCACGCTGCGCCTCGATCGCCGCAAGGGCCGTGAGGCCGATGCTCGCGAGGAGGACGACAAGCGGCCAGCGGAGGCGGGGCATTCGCAGGTAGAAGGAAGCCGGGGACGGGTTGCGGCCGGGCGCGCCCGGGGGCGCCTTCGTAAGATTGGGATGGGGAACGGCTGGGACAACGAGCCGGGTGTGTGGGAAGTGTGAAAGTCGGTGACACCGGCGGGCTGTTGGGGACGTACGGCTCTGCGAGCGGGCTTCCTTCGGACTGGAGAACCGGGATGCGTGCGGCTGTTCGGCGGGTGATCAGGGTCGGATTGATCGCTGGCATTGCGGCTGTCGCGAGCGCGCAGGATTCGCCACCGATTGCGCGGTACGTGCCCAGCGCGCCGGACCCCGCGCACGTGTTCGTGCTCGATTCGGCGCATCTGCTCTCGCCGCACACGCTTCAGACGCTCCAGGACAGCGCGCGTGCCCTGCAGACTGAAACAGCCGCCGACGTTGCCTGGATCACGCTGCCGACGCTCGGCGGACGGCCGATCGAGGAGGCGGCGCTCTACATCGGACGGACCTGGCGAATCGGGTCGGCGGGGCAGCCGGGCGATCCACTCCGCAATCGCGGCCTCGTGATCCTGTTCATTCCCGACAAGACGAAGACGGCGGGGTCGAACTTCCGCGTCGAAGTCGGAAATGGTCTCGAGGGAACGATCACCGACTCGCGATCGCGCGCGATCTCGCTCGCCATGCGCGAGGAGCTTCGCGCAAAGCACTACGACGCGGCATACATGGCGGGATGGGGCGTCGCGGCGGCGCTCGTGCGTACCGACTTCGCGTCTCACGGCGACGGGGCCCAAACAGCGGCACTCGCGGCGGCGGCGGCAGCAGCCGCGGCTCGGCCAGCACCCGTCGTTCGCGGAGCTCGAGCCCTCGCACGTGAATCCGATCGGGCCGGCCCTTTTCCTGATCTTCATCGTCGGCCTGTTGATCCTCCTCATTCGCTCCCGGCGGCGCGCGATCGGCGCGCCTGCACCTGTGATCGTGTTTCCGGTGCCCGATCCCGAGGGCGACGACGAGGAGGCGCGCCGCCGCAACACCTGGTTCTCGTCCAGTAGCAGCGGCGGCATGGATTTCGGCAGCGGCGGGGACTCCGGGGGCTCGTCGAGCAGCGACGGCGGCAGCTTTGGCGACGGTGGTGGGTTTTCAGGCGGAGGGTCGTCAGATACAATCTGACAACCAATAACTCCAGCGGTTCGCCATGCTCAGACGTTCGTCCGCCTGCGCCGCCCTCGGTCTTCTGGTCGCCGCCCAGCCGTCGCGCGCGCAGCAGCCGTTTCAGATCGAAGAGACCACGATCGACGCCGTGCACACTGCGATCCGCGCCGGCACCCTCACCTGCCGGCGGCTCGTCGAGGGGTATCTCCGGCGCATCGAGGCCTACGACAAGATCGGTCCGGCGATCAACGCGATCACGGTCGTGAATCCGGACGCGCTCGCGACGGCGGACTCGCTCGACCGACGCTTCGCCGCGACGCGGCAGCTGGCCGGTCCGCTGCACTGCATCCCGATGATCGTGAAAGACAACTTCCAGACGATCGGGCTGCAGACGGCCGCCGGCAACATCGCGCTCAAGGGCTACACGCCGTCGAAAGACGCGTTTCAGGTGAAGCGCATCAAGGACGCGGGCGCGATCGTGTTAGCAAAGTCGAATATGGCGGAGTTCGCGTTCAGCCCCGTCGAGACGGTCAACTCGGTACTGCCCGGCTACACGAAGAATCCGTATGCGCTCGATCGCGTGACCGCGGGCTCGTCGGGCGGTACGGCCGCGGCGGTTGCGTCGGACCTCGGGGAAGTCGGTCTCGGCACGGACACGGGCAACTCCATTCGCGGGCCCAGCTCGCATCAAGCCCTGGTCGGCATTCGATCGACGATGGGCCTCACGAGCCGAGCCGGCATCGCGCCGCTCAATCTCTTCGCCGACATCGCGGGCCCGATGGCCCGCTCGGTCGCCGATGCCGTCGCGGTCTTTCAGGTCGTGGCCGGATACGATCCGGACGATGCCGCGACCGCGCCGATGAAGGACAAGCAGCTGCCGAACTACTCCGCATCGCTCGTGAAGGACGGTCTCAAGGGCGCGCGGATCGGCGTGCTTCGCCAGGCGTTCGAGGGACCGACCGTGGATCCTGAAGTGCGCGCCGTCTTCAATCGCGCGCTCGACGATCTGCGCCGTGCCGGCGCGACCGTGCTCGACACCGTGATCATCGCGGACCTCGATTCGGTGCGCCGTCTCAGCCGAGGCGGTCAGTGCAATCCATTCTGGTACGAGATCAATCATTGGCTGGCGGCGCAGGGGCCGACGGTTCCACTCAAGGCCGTCGATTCGGCGTTTCTGCGCAGCGGGCGGTTTCATCCGTCCATTCAGAGCCGTCTCGAGGCCGCTCTGCGCTTTCAACAGAATCCGGACTCGGCACCGGGATGTCGGACGCGTCAGCGCGGGCGCGATGCGGTGCGCGACGCCGTGACGCGCACGATGGACGCCGAGCGCCTCGACGCGCTCGTCTATCCGACCTGGAGCAACCCGCCGCGCTTGATCGGCGATCTCAACACGCCAGCTGGCGACAACAGCCAATTCTTTTCTCCGACGACGGGAATGCCCGCGATCACGGTGCCGATGGGCTACACGCGGGGCAACACGCTCCCGGCGGGGATGACGATTTTCGGACGCGCATTCGACGAAGCGCGATTGATCAAGGTCGCGTACGGCTACGAGCAGGCCACGAAATGGCGCAAGGCGCCGCCGAGCGCGCCGGCGCTCAAGTAGCGGAACTGCAAATCCCTCGCTGTGCTCGGGATGACAAGGAAGTCGAGCGACGGTCGTAGCACATGGCACGCGACCTGCTACTCCCTATGACCGGCGAGACCGCGAAAGGGGAGGGCCGTTTCAAAACGGCCGTAGGTGGGGAGCGGCTCGTCGAGGTGGGGAGAGAGAAACACGCAGGCAGCTGAGCACACGCTGCCTGCGTGTTTTTTCCGGGTACGCGTGCCGAGTGCATTGACATATCTTGCAGGCAATGAATCGACGTTCTCCTCGCGTTGCGCTCGTGGCGTTGGCGTTCGTCACGAGCGCGGCGCCGCAGTTGCGACGCTTGCCGCTCGAACCGCCGCCCGCGGTGCCGCGAGAGTTTCGTGCAGCGTGGGCGACGCCGATCTGGGATCGTGGCTTCCGCGACTGGCCGTCGGTGCCGGGTCTCACCCCCGACTCGCAGCGCGCCGAGCTCCGCGCGCTGCTCGATCATGCGTCGTCGATCGGGTTGAACGCCGTGCTGCTCCACGTGCGGCTCGCGGGCGACGCGCTCTATCCAACCCCGTACGCACCGTGGTCGGCGTTTCTGACCGGCACGTCGGGCGAAGGACCGAAGCCGGCGTATGACCCGCTGGCGTACGCCATCGAGCAAGCCCACGCACGGGGGCTCCAGCTGCACGCGTGGTTCAATCCCTTTCGCGCGATGCTGCCGAACTTCGCCGGAAAGGCGGCGAAATCGCACGTGACGAGGGCGCATCCGGCTTGGGTGCGAAAATATGGATCGCAAACGTGGATCGATCCCGGCGATCCGGCCGCGCGAAAATACGTCCTCGAGACGATGCTCGACGTCGTCAAGCGCTACGACATCGATGGAGTGCACATCGACGACTACTTCTATCCGTACCGTGAAACGCGCACGGTCGTGCGCCGCGTCAAGGGACGGCGGGTGCGGCAACACGTCGAGCTCGAGTTTCCCGATGCGTCGACGTGGAAGAAATACGGCAAGGCGAAGGGGTTCACCTCGCGCGACGCGTGGCGGCGCGCCAACATCGACGACTTCGTCCAATCGCTCTACCGGGGCGTCAAAGCGATCCGGCCGTCGGTGCTGGTCGGGATTGCACCGTTCGGGATTTGGCGGTCCGGCACGCCTCAAGGGGTTCGAGGTCTCGACGCCTACGACGAGCTCTTCGCCGATTCCAGGCGGTGGCTCGCCGAGGGATGGCTCGACTACATCGCGCCGCAGCTCTACTGGCCGTTGGACGGCGTCGAGGACCGATTCCGCGCACTGGACACGTGGTGGCGATCGGAGAATCGCCGCGACCGGTACGTCTGGCCGGCGCTCTACACGTCTCACGTCTACGGGGGCAGCAATCCGTGGCCGCCGGCCGAGATCGCCGACGAGATCCAGGTGCTCCGCCAATCGAGCGCGGCGACGGACGCACCGCCAGGACACGTTCACTTCCGGCTCGCGGCGTTGTTCGCGGACAGCGATCGGCTCGCGACCACGCTATCAGAGATGTATCGCGATCGCGCGCTCGTGCCCGCATTCCCCTGGCTGGGCGACACGCCACCCGGGGCGCCCGTGATCACGGTCGATTCGTCCGGCGGCCCGGCACGCGTCAACGTCGTGCCGGGTGACTCCGTGCGCGTGCGTTGGTGGCTCATCCAGACGCGCGGCCGCGATGGCGTCTGGGTGACGACGCTCCGGCCGTCGGGTGAAGCGCGCCTGGCCGCGGGCGCGTTTGGCACCGACAACCCCAACGAGATCGCAATCACAGCGATCGGCTTGACTGGCGTCGCCAGCGCGGCCACCGTCATTGCGCCCTGACGCGACCGCGCGACAGGCCGCGACAGCACCAACGGGTACGGTGGACATGATCGATCTCACGACGCTTGCGAAAGTCGCGTCGGTGGACGTCGGGCCGCAGACAGGCGGCATCGACTTCTGGACGAGCGTTCCCTGATCGCGGGGCGGACGGAAATGCGCGCTGCCGTGATCACGCGGTTCGGTGGGCCGGAGGTGCTCGAGATTCACGAGCGGCCGACGCCGGAGCCCGCGGACGGAGAGATTCTCGTCCGGGTGCGAGCGTCCGCGCTCAATCGGGCGGATCTGCATCAGCGCGAGGGGAATTATCCCGCGCCGCCGGGCGCGCCGGCAGACATCCCCGGCCTCGAGTTCGCCGGCGAGGTGGTCAGCACGGGGCGCGATGTGACCGAGTGGGCCGCGGAGGATCGCGTGTTCGGCATCGTCGCGGGGGGCGGCAACGCCGAGTTCCTCGTGACGGACGCGCGCACGGTCGCCCGCATTCCGCCCACGCTCTCATGGACCGAGGCCGCGGCGATCCCGGAGGCCTTCATGACCGCGCACGACGCACTCGTCGTGCAGGCCGGCGTGCGCAAGGGTGAGCGCGTGCTGACGCATGCCGTCGGCAGCGGTGTCGGGCTCGCGGCAATTCAGATCGCGCGCGCCTGGGACGCCGTGCCGTACGGGACCGCGCGCACCGCGGACAAGCTCGAGCGTGCGCGAGAGTACGGCCTCGCGGACGGCATCGTCATGGGCGACGACATCGAGGCAATCGTGGCCGCGACCCAGCGGTGGACGGGTGGCCACGGGATGGATGTCACGCTCGATCTCGTCGGCGGACCGTATCTCGGCGCGAGCATTCGGAGCGCGGCGCTCAAGGGGCGCATCATGCTCATTGGCACGATCGGCGGCCGCACGGCGACGGTGCCGGTCGGAATGATCCTCGTGAAGCGATTGACGCTTCGCGGGACGGTGCTCCGCGCGCGATCGCTCGACGAGAAGCGCGCGGTGACCGCGGCGTTTGCGCGCGATGTCGTTCCATTGTTGGGCACCGGCTCGCTGCGTCCCGCGATCGATCGGGTCTTTTCGCTCGATGAGATCCGCGCGGCGCATGAGCGCTTGGCGAGCAATGAGTCCTTTGGAAAGGTCGTCCTGCAGATTTGATTGCGATGCGCGGTCACGAACAGCGGCCCGCGATCACGGACGGGCACGGGCGCAAACGGACTGACACGAAACGGCGACAAGAGCTTCATCATTGTTTTTATGGCTCTTCGTGGCCACGGGGACTTTCCTGTTTCACCGACGCCCTCCGCGTCGGTCCGGGAAGTCCGCCGGGTCCGCGTTCGAATCTCCTCGTGGCTGGCCAGCCGAAGGTCGTTCCAGGGCTGCCGCCGACATCCGACATGGCTCCGGACGATCCGTCGCGAGCGCGAGTCCAGGTCGAGAGGCGGTTTCGAGAGTATTCCGTGATCGCCCGCCGCCGTTCTCGCTACTGCGTTTGCGCTTGCTTCTCTCCGAAAAAGCCGGCCATGAACGGCTTCGCGATGCAATCGTAGAAGGTCTTGTCACCGCAGAGCGCGTTGCCGGAGGACTCCACGTAGGTCTGCACCTTTCTCGGATAGTTCTTGCAGTTCGGCGTGTTCTTGCCGAGGACGCAGCCGTTGTAATGCAGCAGCCCTTTCCCGATGTTGCCCTGCGTGACGGCTCCGGAGTCCGACTTGATGTACTGCTTCAGGATGTAGATCCCGTATTTCAAGTTCGTCGAATCGCTCTCCAGGTCCTTGCCGAATTTGTCACTCAGCGCCTTGAGCCAGACCTTCGGGTAGACTTGCATCAGTCCAACGGCGCCGACGTTCGACTTCGCGCCGCTGATGAACCGCGAGTTTTCGGTGAGCATCACGCCGAACACGACGGCGGGCGGAATGCCCTCGATGTACGATTCGCGGACCGCGTAGTAGGCGATCGAGTCGGCGCGCGGTTGCGTCATGCGACCGGTCGCGACGAGATCCGCGGCGAATGCCTGGCGGTCGCGCTCGAACTGGGGCGACGCCATCAAGCGCGCCACCTTGCTCGTGTCGGTGGGTGTCGGGCCGACCAACGCGCGCGCGACGTTCGGGGCCTTCTTGGCGAGCGCGGCAACGACTGTCGGCTGGTGCGAGTAGATCGGCTGCGTCTCGCGGACCGCGAACACGATCGCGGCGATGGCGATGAGCGCGATGCCCGCGTCACGGAGGCCGATGATGGACCAGCGAGCCCACCGACCGCGCTTCGGCGGGCGATGCCGCGGCATGGGCGACACGAGCCGATCTTCGCTGTGGCGGCGGTCCGCATCGGGCGGAAGGGCAGGCATCGACATCTCCCACCCCAATAGTGCAAGGCGCGAACCCCGGTCTGGTGCGCGCAGCCCGCAGGGCGGGGCCACCAGGGCGCGCTACGGTCGCGCCCGTCGCATCGTAGTAGACCGTCACGCGGTCGTGTCCGGCGAAACCGGACCGCAGCGTCGCCGTCCACTCGTCGTGCGACTGCCGGCTCCACGCGAATGTGTTTTGAGCGTTTGCTTGCGGCACGAAGTACACGCCGTTGGCGTCGACGTGCGTCGCGCCCCAGCGTCGCGGACCCATCGTGTGAAAGATGCGCCCGACGCTGAGGTACAGGCGTCCGGTGCCCGTCTCGTGCGTGAACGTCGAGTCGTAATACGTGATCTCGATCGTCGTGTCGTTGGTGAAGTGGTATCGCGCGTAGTAGTTGCGTTCGCCCGACGACGTGCCCGTCCAGCTGCCCTCGAGCCACCGGAGCTTCGCGAAGTCCGCGACGGCGAACGCGGTTCGCGGTCTGAGCCGCGCTGCGCCGTCGCGACGCGCGGCAGCATCACGGCTGAGCCGGCCACAGCCGCCGCGACGAGGATCCTTCGACAGCGCATCATGGATCAGCTCGAAGCAGAATGCGTACCGCAAAGCCGGCTGGCTACTTGGAATGGCACAGCGACGTCGCGATCTCAGACTCGCAGCGATGATGCTGTCAGCGCTTGACGTGGATCAGAACGCGGCGCGCAGCGATACGAAAACATTCCTCGGCGGCAGCACGTAATAGTACGACACGCCGTCGCTGGCGTAGCCGCTCCCGTACTTCTTGCTGTCGGTGAGGTTGTTCGCGCGAACGACGAGCTCGTACGCGCCGCACGTGAATCGACGCATTGGCCGAGAGGTCGAACGCCGCGGGCAGCACGTAGCGCGCGTCGCTCGTGTTCTGCAGGAATGACCGGGCCGTGTAGCGCGTCTCGACGGCGAGCGACAGCTCTCGCGTGACGTCGAAGGCCGCGCGCTCGAACGTGATGAACCGCGGCGTGAGCAGCGGCTCGACGTCGTGATACGTCACCGGCGTCGTCCCGGACGAATCGGTGTACTCGCGAATCCGATTCGTGCTCGCCGATGCGTTGCCGAGGAGCGTGAGGCGGCTCGTCGGGCGATACGTGACGTCGGCCTCGATGCCGCGGCGGTAGCTCGATCGCCGACGTTCTTGCGCAGCGGACTCCCGATGTAGCTCAATGCGCCGATCGGCGCGATCTCGTTGCGGAAGTCCATCGAGTAGACGTTCGCCTGGACCTCGACCGTCGCGCGAGCGATACGTGAGTCCCGTCTCGACGTCGTGCACCGTTTCGGGCTTCACGCGACCAAGCGGCAGAATGTCGGCGACGTTCGACGTGTCGAGATTGTCGAAGCCGGCGAACATGTCGCTCCGCGCCGGCTCGCGAGAGTTCTTGCCGTAGGAGATGTAGAACGACAGCGGCTCGCTCACCGCGTAGGTCGCGCCGACCTTGGGGTTGAGGAACGTCCAGCTGATCGACGGGCCGACGATGCCGGCGTGCGCGTCCGGCGTATAGCTGAACTCCGCGCGCCTCGCCTGGAGATCGCCGAAGAGCGTCGCGCGGTCCGACCGTGTAGCCGAGCTTTACGAACGCGCTCGCGTCCTGTTTGTGGCCCGGTGTTGAAGTAGAGCGGCGTGACGAGCTCCGGCCGCTCGTACTCGGCGTGGTCGCGCGCGTACGTGCTCGCGTTGGCGCCGATGTCGAGCTGCACCGCGTCGTGGCGATAGCTCCAATCGGCCGTGGCGCCGTACCAGACGTACTTCAGGTTGAAGTTGTCGAGCGAGTCGATGAGGACGTCGTAGTCGCCGCTCGTCGACGTGCGATACGCCGTCGCCGTGAGCGACGACGACGGCCCGAGCAGGCGCGTGTACGACAGCGCGACGAGCCGTTCGCGTGAAGCCGTCGCGCTCGCGCGGCGTCAGCGGATTGATGCGCCGGTTCGTGTCGAGATCGGACTGCGCGACGGCGAGATACGCCATCGTGTCGCGCATCGTGCCGCTGGTCGTCGTGAGCTTCACGATGTCGCGATCGCCGAAGTAGCCGGCCGACGCGAAGAGCGACCGGCCGTCGACGCCGGAGTGATATCGATAGCCGTCGGTGCGCAGCGCGGAGACGCGCGCGTACGCGGCGAACCGATTCGTCGAGCAGCCCGGTCGCGTATTCCGCGCTGCCGCGGCGCGAGTGGAACGAGCCGTCCTCGAGCTGTACGGCGCCGCCGCGCGGCGTCGCCGCGAGCGGCACCGATCTCCATGTTGATCGAGCCCGCATAGGCCGCGGTGCCGTTGCTGCTCGTGCCGACGCCCCGCTGCACCTGAATCGATCGCAGACTGTTTGCGAGATCTGGAAAGTCGGCGAAGTACAGGACCTGGTCTTCCGGATCGTTCAGCGGAATGCCGTCGATCGTGAGGTTGATCCGCGATTGGTCGATGCCGCGCAGGCGGATATAGCTGTATCCCCAGTAGTTGGCGGTCTCGGCGTACGCGGTGAGCGACGGCGCGGCGCCCTGGAGCACGAGCGGCACGTCCTGGCCGAAATAGCGCGGCGCGATGTCGCCTTGCGTCAGCGTCTTCTGCGAGATGGGCGCGGCGGTCCCGCCGCGAACGGCGGAAATCATCACGCGCTCCAAGCGGTGAACGCGGCTCGTATCCGTGCGCGCGGTATCGCGCGGCGCGGCCTGAGCGTGGACGAGGGTTGTGAGCGTGATGGTGGCGAGCGCCGTGAGCGCGATCGCCCGGGCGCGGCGCAGGTGCGCCGCCGGGAACGAACATGACATGTCGTTGACTCCCTACGCCGGTATTAGCCGGATCAGGTTCTACGGGACTCTCTCAGCCTGCGCCCGACGTGGGCAGGCACCCCGGTCAACGGCGAAATGTAGCGTGGCGGTCGAGACCGCGCGATTGCAGCGTGATTGCGTGCCACGGCGGCGCCCGAGGTACGAGCTGAATGGCACGTGCCCTGCTTTTGCCATTGCATCTTGGTCCATCTCTGGGGGAGAGTCGGATGAATCGCGCAGTCAACGTACTCGTGCTCGGTCTACTCGTGGTCGGTGTGGCGTGCAGCCGGGGCGGCAAGCCGGCCGATACCACGCTCAGCCACGATCTGTCGCTTGCCGCACAGCAGCAGCGTACGCAGGACAGTCTCGCCGCGATCGAACGGGCGACGGCAGCGGTGCCGGCGACCGCACCGGTGGCGCACTCGAGCTCGAGCGCTCGCGTGGCTCGTACCCATCACACGCACATCGGTGGGAGCAGCACGACGGCGTCCAGCGGCGGTACCGTCTCGTCGAGCACCACGACGTCGAGCGGGGGCACGGTCGTGAAGCACACGAAGCGCGACGCGGCGATCGGCGCCGCCGCCGGCGCGGTGATCGGCGCCACGACGAGCCGGAACAAAGTGAAGGGTGGAGTGATCGGGGCCGCCGTTGGGGGAATTCTGGGGGGCGTAATTGGCAACAACGTCGACAAGAAAAAGAAGCCGTAGCCTCGCGTGACAGGATGAGACGGAAGCCCTATACTTGGAGGGCTCCCGTCCGTCCCCACTCGAGGGTTCATGGCCAAGGAAGAACCGATACAACTGGAAGGGCAGGTCACCGAGGTATTGCCCAACGCAACCTTCCGTGTGCAGTTGACCAATGGGCACAATGTGCTCGCGACGTTGGGCGGCAACATGCGCCGGTTCCGCATTCGCGTGTTGCAGGGCGACCGAGTGACGATCGAGGTCTCGCCCTACGATCTGACCCGCGGTCGGATCATCTTCAGACACAAAACCTGAGCTTGGCATTCCGCCGCGAGCATGCGGGACGCCCGCAGATCGCTCGCTGCGCTCGGGATGACCGTGCCTTACTCGCCGGTCTTCAGCTCGTGCGCCGAGGCTCGCCGAGGCGCTGGATACGGGACCGAGTCGCCCTTGAGCGCGCGCCACAAGATTTGATTGAAGAGATCTTCGTCCGCCGCGTCCTCGATCCGAAGATCGAGCCGGCTGGACTCGCGCGCGCCGCGCGTGCCCCGCGGATTGACCTCGTCGAGCGACACCGACGGCACGATCGGCGAATACGGACGGAGGTCCGGCGCGGTCGCCCAGATGTCGCGCAGCGGCCGGCCGTAGTGGTCGAACTGCGACATCGACGGTAGCTCGAGAATCTCCTCGATCGTGCGGAGAACGTCCGTGGTGTTCGCAAAGCGGTGAATGGCGCCGGGTCGCGAATACGCGGAGATCGCGAACAGCGGCGACCGATGGGCGTCGACGTGATCCGGGCCATTCTGGGCGTCGTCCTCGAGCACGAAGAGGACGGTCGAGGCCCAGTAGGGCGATCGCGAGACCGCTTCGACCATGCGGCCGAGCGCCAGGTCGTTGTCGGCGAAGGCGGCCCGCGGCGTCGGCCGGCCGGCCGCGGCGCCGGACGTGTGGTCGTTCGGCAGTCGCACGATCTCGAGCGCGGGCAGGTTCTGCCGCTCGACGTACTTGTTGAACTCGTCCAGCCAGACGTCGACGCGATGCTGGTCGCGAATGCCCAGATCGAATCCGGGGTATCGAGGATTCGTATTCGAGAACAGAAATGGCTTGTTGCCGCGGTATCCCGGCGGGAGCGGGTCGTCGGAATCGCGCTTCGGCGTCACGAATTCGCCATAGTTCCGAAACGTGATGCCTTTCTTCTCCGCGAGATTCCACAGGTAGCCGTTCGCCGGCTCGGCGACGTCGTCGTCGGGGATCGCGCCGCGGTTCGTGCCCTCGTAGTCGTAGGTGCGGCCGCGCGACGAATAGTTCGACGGCACCGTCTTCTCGAGATAGTCCGTCGCGTAGGCGGCCATCGACCAGTTGTGGCCGTCTGGACTCACCTCGGCGTTGACGAAGAATCGATCGAATAGCCCGAAGCGCTCGGCGAGCGCGTGATGGTTCGGTGAAACGCTCCGAGGGAAAAAGACGAGCGACGTGTCGCCGTCGCCCTGGCGCAGATCGCCGAGGATTTGATCGTAGGTGCGGTTTTCCTTGATGACGTAGATCACGTGCGTGAACGGCGGATAGGCTCGCGGCCGCGCCGCGCCCGTCCAGCCGTTCGCCGCGGCCACCCGCGTCGTGAAGCGCGCCAGCGGCTCGCCACTCGTCTCGGACAGCGGTACGCGCATCAGCGCTCCATCCAGCAGGGTCAACGTGTAGAAGGGGCCGCTGCCCGCGTTCACGGCCGACGTCTGCGGCTGCGGTCCGTGCGGATTCGGAATCGAGCCGCGACCTTTGCCGCTCGCGATGACCAAGCCGTCGCGCAGCGTCGTGACCGCGCACGGATACCATCCGGCGGGAATGCGCCCCGCGAGGCGGTCGGAGCCCGACGCGCCGCCGACGTTCGCGGTCGCCGCGGCGAGGTCGAAAACCGCGACGGCGTTCGCGTCCGCCTCGGCGACGAACAGCCGTGTGCCGTCGGGCGACAACGCCAACGCATTCGGCGTCGCGCCCTCGTTCGGTCCGGCTGGGGGAGGATCGAGCAGCCTCGCGATGACACGCCGCGCCTTCGTGTCGACGACTGCGACGTGATCGGTGCTGCCCGACGTGACGAACAGTCTCGTGCCGTCGCGGCTGAGCACGAGCGACGACGGGTGCCGAGCCACCGGCAGGCGACCGTCGTCGCGCAGCCACCCGTTGGTGGTTTCGGCGAAGCGCGAGATCGTGTTGCCGCCCCACGCGGAAACGTAGACACGGCCCGCGGAATCGATCGCGACGTCGTATGGATAGCGTTCGGTCGCGAAGCGCTGCACGACCCTTCCGCCGTCGACGTCGACGACCGCGAGCGAGTCGGCGAGATTCTCGGCGACGTAGAGCATGTGGCCGTCGCGCGATACCGCGATGCCCGCCGGGTAGCGCCGCCCGCTCGCTCGCGGCGACGTCTTCACCGCGAGCACCAGGCTGTCGCGAAGCGCGGCCCGTCCGTTCCGCCAGTCGTACCGGTAGACGACGTCCTGATTCCCGCCCGAGGAGTACAGCGTCCGTCCGTCGGGAGAAAACGCGAGACCGACGAATGCCGACGCCTGCGGCACCTCTTGGACGATGGCGCCCGTCACGGGATTGACGATCTGGAGCCCTTGCTTGCGATGGCCGCTGAGCGACAGCACTACCGCGTCGCCCTCTGGCGTGACTCGCATCGTGAGCGGCATCGGCCCAACGGTCGCCATCGGCGCCGCAGGATCGAGCTTCACGCCGGTGGGGAGCCGCGGTTGCAGCGCGGTCGTGAGCGAATCGCCGTCACGCGCTCCCTCGGCCGCATGTTGGCGACAGGCGTTCACGAGCGTCGCCGTCGACAGGGTCGCACAGAGAAGACGTCGCGCGCGTCGGAGGCTCATCATGGGCGAAGGGTCGCGTTGAAGCTGATGACGACGTTAAAATACGTCGCCTGCCTGAGGCCGCGAGGCGTGTCGCGCGGCCTTTCTCGTTCGTTCCCACTGTCAACTCGTGTGATGCTTCTTCGTCGCGCCATCCTGGCGATCGCCGCGGCTGCGCCGTGCTGCGCGCTGCCATTGGCGGCTCAAGATACAGCTCGTGTCGCTCGGGCGACGGCGCCCGACACCCTCCGCGCTACTCCGGTGAGCCTGCACGGATTCCTGCAAGTCTACTATCGCACCGGAGACCCGCTCATCAAGGACGGGTACCGGCTTCGTAAAGCGGACTTGAAGTTCAGCGGAAACATCTCGCCGGTGCTGCGGTGGCGCATCGCATTCGATGCCGCCAAGCTGCTGACGCTCTCGAAGACGGTCTCGCCCGACGATTCGCTCGCGCTCGCCGACGCCGCGGTCGACCAACGAACGCGAATGCTGCAAGACGCGGCGCTGACGTATCTCGTGAGTGAACGTCTGCAGATCGACGTGGGACAGCAGATCGTTCCGCTGAGCTACGAGGGCACGATTCCGTCGTCGAAGATCGAGACGATCGAGCGCGTGTTGTTCATCAGCGAACGATCGCGCGCCGGCGGATTGGGCGACGTCCGGGACCTCGGTGTCTCCGCGAACGGCTTCATGCCCTGGCTCGAATACCATGTTGGCGTATTCAACGAGACAGGCGAGAGCGCCGGAACGACGGATTCCAACGACCAGAAAGCGGTGATCGGCCGATTCGCGATCAAGCCGCCGATGCTTCCGGGATTTCACATCGGAGGCTCTGGCGGATTCGAGGGCGGGCCGCCGGTGCAGCACCGCGAGCGTGCCGGCAGCGAGATTCAGTATCAAACGCCGCTCTTCACGCTGCGCGCGGAGACGATGGCCGCGCGCGACGGATTCCTCCATCGCTTCGGGTGGTACGGGCTTGGGGCCTTGCGACCGACCGCGCGTCTCCAGCTCACCGCGCGGTTCGACTCGTGGGATCGCGATCGGACGCACGAAGCGACGGTCGCCGATGCGCTCGAGCGCCAGGTCGTCGGCGCCGCGAGCTACGTGGTCGACGAAGCCGGTGCACGTGTGGTGCTCAACGTCGTTCGCCAGACATTCCCCAACGTCACCACTGTGTCCTCCGGCACAATTCTCCTCGCCGCGTTTCAAGCCGTCTGGTAGGGGCTGCGGCGCGCGATGTGCATTTCCCGTGGCGTACACAACGGAGGCACATCCCAATGAACCACCTGAAGCTGACTACCGGACTGATCGCGGGCGCGCTGGCCGCGGTCTCGCTCGGCGCGTGCAAGAAGAGCGGCAGCTACGCGTCCGATACGAGCATGATGCGCGTCGACAGCGCCGCGGGCCGCGCCGATACCACCGCCGCGGTGATCGACAGCGGCACGCCGCCCGCGAAGTTCGCGGACGCCAGCGTCCTCGGCTTTGCGACCGTCGCGAACCGCGGCGAGATCGCGCTGGGCAAGCTGGGCGAGAAGATGGCGACGAATGCGCAGGTGAAATCCTTCGCGCGCATGCTCGTCACCGATCACCAGAAGCTGCTCGCGAGCACGACGCAACTCTCGTCCAAGCTATCGGCTCCGGTCGACACGGCGGCCGGTGATGCCGCCGATCTCGCGAACCACGACATGGACGAGATCAAAGATCTGACGGGCAAGGCGAAGGGCGCCGACTGGGACAAGGCGTTCATCGACCAAGTGATCGAAGGCCACCAGAAGATCCTCAGCGGATTGCAGGACGATGCGAAAGGGTCGTCGAACGCGACGGTGCGCTCCGCGCTCGAGCAGGCCAGCGGCGTCGTGCAGCAGCACCTGACCAAGGCGCAAGACATCAAGACCAACGTCTTGAAGAGCTGAACCGGGTTTCCCGGGCCGCGCGTCCTCTCGGACGGCGGTTTCCTGACGGCGGGGGCGTCGCGCGAGCGATGCCGTCGCCGTCGCTCGTTTCCTCGGTGGGGACTTTCGCGAACGGGGCGCGGCGGTCATAGTGCACGGGCACCCACCGCCGAGGCCGATTGTGTCCGCTTCACTCGCTTCCACGACGTGTGTCGCCGCCGTGCTGAGTCTGTTCGCGACGTCTCCGGTCGCCGAGCATACCTGGCGACCGCCCGCGACGAAGGTCGCGTTTTCCGAGCCGGCGATCTCGCCGGATCGTCGCGAGATTGCGTTCGTCGCCGGGGGCGACATCTGGACGGTCGCGGCGACGGGCGGCGAGGCGCGATTGCTCGTCTCACATGCGGCGTACGATTCGCGTCCGTTGTATTCCCCGGATGGATCTCGCCTGGCGTTCATGTCCACACGCACGGGCAACGGCGACATCTACGTGTTGCAGCTGGCCACCGGCGAGCTGCGACGGATCACCTTCGACGACGTGCCGGACCAGCTCGATGCGTGGTCGCGCGACGGCCGCTGGCTGTACCTCTCGGCGGGTGGCAAAGACGTCAACGGCATGAACGACATCTTTCGCGTCAGCGTCGACGGCGGCACGCCGATGCCGGTGAGCGCGGATCGCTTCACGCAGGAGTACTGGGCCGCGCCGTCGCCGAACGACGCGAACACGATCGCGATCACGGCGCGAGGCGTCACGGCGTCGACGTGGTGGCGGCACGGGCACAGCCATCTCGACGAGAGCCAGATCTGGCTCGAGCACTTTGGCGGCGAGACGCCGCAGTACGAGCCGATCGTCAAGGAGCAGGCGCGCGCCGGCTGGCCGATGTGGAGCGGCGACGGCAAGGCGCTGTACTACGTGTCGGACAAGAGCGGCCCGGAGAACATCTGGCAGAAATCCGCGGCCGGCGGCGAAGCGCGCGCGGTGACGTCGTTCAAGACGGGCCGCGTGCTCTGGCCCACGATGTCGTACGACGGCAAAGCGATGGTGTTCGAGCGCGACTTCGGCGTGTGGAGCCTCGACGTCGCGAGCGGCAAGGCCGGCGAAGTGCCGATCACGTTGCGTGGCGCTACATCGTCGCCCGCCGTGGAGCATCAATCGTTGACCGCGGGCTTTCAGTGGCTCGCGCTCTCGCCAGACGGGAAGAAGATCGCGTTCACGTCGCGCGGCGAGGTGTTCGCGGCGTCGGCTCGCGACGGTGGCGAGGCGACGCGGGTGACGACGACGCCCGAGGTCGAAGCCGAGCTCGCGTGGGCGCCTGACAGCCGTCGGCTTGCGTACACGTCGAGCCGCGACGGGGCGAGCCACATCTACGTCTACGACTTCGGCGCGCGAACGGAGACGCGCGTCACCGACGGCCCCGAGAGCGACGTCGCGCCGCGCTGGTCGCCAGACGGGAAGAGCATCGCGTTCATGCGCGGCGCGAAGGAGCTGCACGTCGTCGACGCGACGACGAAGCAGGACCGCGTGCTCGCGACCGGGCAGCTCGACCGAACGCCGTTCCTCCCGGATCATCCGATCGCGTGGTCGCCGGACGGTCGCTGGATCGCGTATCTGAACGGTGGGCAGGGCGCATTCCAGAATCCTTATATCGTTTCGAAGGATGGCGGAGCGGCTCGTCCGGTCAGCTATCTGCCGAACGCGTTCGGCGGCTCCGTGGCGTGGAGCCCGGACGGCAGCTACCTGTTGTACGACACGTCGCAGCGGACGGAGGACGGACAGATCGTTCGCATCGACCTCGAGCCGCGCACGCCGCGGTTCCGCGAGGATCAGTTCCGCGATCTGTTCCAGCAGCCGACGCGGCCCGGCACGCCGAACGAGCCGGCGCCTCGGCCCGCGGCCGCGGAACGCGACACGACGTCGCGCGGCGATTCGGCGCGGGGGCCGAGTCGACGGTCGACCGAGATCGCGTTCGACGACATTCGCCGGCGGGCCACCGTGCTGCCGGTCGGCGTCGATGCGAACGCCGTCGTCATCAGCCCCGACGGCAAGACCGCGCTCGTCAGCGCGAGCGCCGCCGGCCAGCAGAATCTCTACACGTACTCGCTCGACGAGCTCTCGGGACAGCCGGCGGTGGCGCGCCAGCTGACGTCGACGCCGGGGTTCAAGCAGCGCGCGCAGTTCACCGCCGACTCGAAGGAAGTGTATTACCTGGAGAACGGGCGCATCGCCTCGATCACCGTCGAGTCGCGGCAGGTCCGAAACGTCAGCGTCACGGCCGAGCTGGACGTCGACTTCGCGAAGGAGAAGGTCGCCGTCTTCCACCAGGCGTGGAAAATCTTGGCCGACAATTTTTTCGACGCGAAGATGAACGGTGCGGACTGGAAGGGGCTCGAGGCCGAGTACGAGCCGTATGTCGCCGGCGCGCAGAACGTCGAGGAGATGCGACGTCTGATGCGCCTGATGATCGGCGAGCTCAATGCATCGCACACCGGGTTCAACGGTCCCAGCTTCTCGCCGCAGCAGAACGTCGGCCGTATCGGGCTCCGGTTCGATCGCGGCGCCTATGAGAACGGTGGAAAGCTGCGCGTGACCGACGTGATCGCGCTGAGCCCCGCGGCGATCGCGGGCATCGTGCCCGGCGAGTTCGTGCAGAGCGTGAACGGCGCGGCGGTTGGCGCGCACGTCAATCTGGATTCGCTGCTGCTCTATCAGACGAATCGGCGGGTGACGCTGTCCGTCAGCAAGACGGCCGACGGCAGCGGCGCGCGCGAGGTGGCACTGCGGCCGGTGAACGGCGCGACGGAGGCCCGTCTCGTCTATCGCGATTGGGTCGAGAGCCGTCGCGCGTACGTAGCGAAGATCAGCAACGGCCGGCTCGGCTACGTGCACATGGCCGACATGGGCCAAGGGTCGCTCACGCAGCTGTATCTCGATCTCGACACCGAGAACCGCGGTCGCGACGGCGTCGTGATCGACATTCGAAACAACAACGGCGGGTTCGTGAACCCGTATGCGATCGACGTGCTCGCGCGCCGTGGCTATCTGCAGTTCACGCCGCGCGACTTCGGCACGGTGCCGGGGCGTTCGATCCTCGGCCAGCGTGCGCTCGAGAAGCCGACGGTGTTGGTGACGAACATGCACTCGCTGTCGGACGCGGAAGACTTCACCGAGGGGTACCGCGCGCACAAGCTCGGGCCGGTCGTGGGCGAGCCGACCGCGGGGTGGATCATCTTCACGTCGAACTTCGGGCTGCTCGATCAGTCGTCGGTCGTGCGGATTCCCTTCACGCGCATCACGGACATGAACGGCAACGCGATGGAGATGCATCCGCGACCGGTCGATGTGTTGGTCGAGCATCAGATGGGTGAGTGGTACACGGGGAAGGATCCGCAGCTCGATGCGGCCGTGACGGAGCTCATGAAGCGAGTGGTGAAGCCATGAGCTCTCGGTGGCGGGCGGCCGCCCTCGTCGTCGCGCTGGCGTCCGGCGCGAGCGCGCAATTTCGTCCGGAAACGCCGGTTGCCGTTCGCCACTATCTCGAGCTCACGCGGCCGCTCTTTTTGGGGCAGCGTGCCTACGACCAGGCCGTCTTCATGGACCAGTACTTTCGCTGGCCCGGGAATACGGGGTTCAACGCGAGCATCGCCCGCGTCATGGAGATCCTCTCCGGCGCGGGCTACGTCGACGAGGCGCAGGCGCCGAAGGGCAGCGTGTTGACCTACCGCGTCGAGCGCCGGCCCATGCGCCAGCCGGGGTGGGATCCGGTCGACGCGAGCGTCACGATCGTCGGTGAGTCATCGCCGCTGCTGCAGTGGTCGACGAACCGCAACATGCTCGCGATCATGTCCTTCTCGACGCCGGACACGGGCGTCGTCGCGCAGGTCGTCGACGTCGGGAAGGGAACAGCCGCCGACTACGACAAGGCGTCTGTCGCCGGAAAGATCGTGCTCGCCGACGGCGGCGTCGGTCGCGTCTTTCCCGAAGCCGTGCAGAAGCGCGGCGCGCTCGGCGCGTTCGCGTACAACATGCCGGCGTACACGCAGCCCGAGACGCACACACACTCGATTCAATTCGGCTCGGTGCCGTACGACAGCACGAAGCGCGCGTGGGGGATCGCGCTGTCGAAGGACGCGGTCGACCGGCTGCGTGCCGCGCTCGCGAAGGGGCCTGTTCGCGTGCGCGTGAAGACCAAGACCAGCATGTTTCCGTCGAGCGAGATCACGCTCGTTGCCGAGGTGCATGGCAGCGTCGTACCAAACGAGCGCTACGTGCTGAGCGCGCACGTGCAGGAGCCGGGCGCGAACGACAACGCGTCGGGCGTCGGCGATCTCACCGAGATGGCGCACGTGCTCGGCACGCTGGTGGGCAACAAGTCCATCGCGCCGAAGCGCACGATCACGATGCTGTTCGGGCTCGAGATCGCGCAGACGCGCAACTTCCTCGCCGACGACTCCGTGCGCACGAAGGGTGTGCGCTGGGGCTTGAGCCTGGACATGACTGGCGAGGACACGAAGAAGACCGGCGGCACGTTCCTGATCGAGAAGATGCCCGATCCGTCCGCGGTGTGGACGAGAGGCGACGAGCACCACAGCGAGTGGGGCGGCCGGGCGATCGCCAAGAGCGAGATCGTCCCGAGCTTCTACAACGACTATCTCCTCGCGCGGTGTCTCGATCAGGCGGCCGCGACGGGTTGGCTCGTGCGCACGAATCCATTCGAGGGCGGCAGCGATCACACGCCGTTCCTGCAGTTCAAGAAGCCGGGCGCGCTCTTCTGGCACTTCACCGACGTGTACTACCACACGGACGGCGACCGCATCGACAAAGTGTCGAAGGACGAGCTGGTGAACGTCGGCAATGCGGCGCTCGCGTCGGTGCTGACGTTGACGTCGGCCGACGGCGCGACGGCGCGCGCGCTCGTCGCGGAGCTCGAGCGAGCGGCGATCGCGCGGCTCGACGTCGAGACGGCGCTGAGCAAAACGGCCCTTGTCGGGTGGCGGCACCGTGGCGGAACAGGAGGATATCCTTCGGACATGGACCAGCTACTACGTCGCGTCGCTGCACACGATGACCGACATCGAGGTCGGCGGCTCGTCGCGCGAGACACTCGCCGCGATCGACGCGGCGGCCGAGCGCGTCAAGCAAGCCGGCGCGCAGCGGCTCGCGTCACTCGCTCGCTGACGTGATGGACCTCTGCGCGTGGCTCACCGGCCATGGCACGAGCTGTCTCGAGGTCGTGGCCGTCGCGTTCGGCATCGTCAGCGTCTTTCTCAGCGTCCGTGAGAAGATCTGGAGCTGGCCGACGGCCCTGGTCAACGTCGCGCTGTACACGCTGCTCTTTTATCGGACGGGCCTCTACTCCGACATGGGTCTGCAGGTCGTGTACTTCGTCCTGTCGATCTATGGGTGGTATGAATGGCTCTACGGCGGGAAGAACCGCACCGAGCTGCAGGTCTCGCGCACGCCGGGCGGCGTCTGGGTCGCGGTGTCCGTCATCGGCGTTGCATTCTGGGCGGTCGACGGATACGCGACGTCGCACTTGCCCAACGTCTCGCTTCCCTACGTCGACGCCGCCACCGCGACGGTGAGCCTCGTCGCGCAGTACCTGATGACGCGGAAGTATCTGGAGAACTGGACGCTGTGGATCATCGTCGACGTCGTGTACGTCGGCATGTTGATCTTCAAGGGACTCAACCTCACCGCGTTCAATTACGCGATCTACCTCGTGCTCGCCGTGATGGGTCACGTGGCGTGGCGGAAATCGCTCGGCCGCACCGCTGAAGTCGCCGTCGCGTGATTCGCGTCGTGCTCACCGGCTCGGAGTCGACAGGCAAGTCGACGATGGCCGCGGAGTTGGCTCAGCGCTACGCGGCCCCACTCGTTCCCGAGTTTGTGCGCGCGTTCGCCGAGTCGCGCGGCGGCGTGATCGAGTTCGCCGATCACGGTCCGATCGCGCGCGGGCAGATGGCGCTCGAGGACGAATACCTCGCGAACGGCGGCGAGTTGGTGGTGCAGGACACCGATCTGCTGAGCACCGTGGTGTACTGCCGGCACTACTTCGGGCGCTGCCCGGAGTGGATCGAAGCGGCGGCCGCATCGCGCCGGCCCGACCTGTATCTCCTGTGTGAGATCGACGTGCCCTGGATTGCCGACGGCGTTCGCGATCGCGGCGACCGCCGCGAGGAAATGCAAATGCTGTTTCGCGACGAAGTGCGCGCGTCGGGTGTGCGTGTGGTCACGCTCGATGGCGAACGCGCGACGCGCCTCGCAACCGCGGTCGCTGCGATCGACGAGTTATTGTCATCCTGAGCGCAGCGAAGGATCTGCATTTCACCATCGTGCCTGCGGACCCACGCTGCGCTCGGGATCACCTCGAGGCCATACATGGGCAAGCTCATCGTTCTGATGTTCGTCGCGTTCGTGGACATGGTGGGATCGTCGATGATCCTGCCCTTGGTCCCGTACTACGCGACGCGGATGGGCGCCGGCGGCTTCATGATCGGCCTGATCATCGCGTCGTTCTCTCTGGCGCAGCTCATCAGCGCGCCGGTGTGGGGACGATTGTCGGATCGCTATGGACGCCGCCCGGCCATTCTGCTGGGATTGCTCGTGTCGAGCGTGGCGTACGTCGTCTTCGCATACGCGGGCACGCTCGTGATGCTGCTCGCCTCGCGCTTCGTGCAAGGGTTCGGCGCGGGGACGGTGGGCGTGCTCCAGGCCTACGTCGCCGACGCGATGCACGAAGAGGAGCGCGCCAAGAGCCTCGGCTGGCTGAGCGCGGCCACGAGCTTTGGCGTCGTCATCGGACCGGCGTTCGGCTCCTTTCTCACGAGCGCCGTCGGACACGCCGCGCCCGGGCTCGCCGCGGCGGTGCTCTGTGTCGCGATTAGCATCTTCGCATGGCGCTACCTGAGGGAGTCGAGCGTCCATGCGCCGGACGCGCCGCGCCTCTCGCTCGCGCCGCGTGCCGGCCGCGCGGCGCTCGCCCGCGTGATCAGCCACTCCGGCGAACCGGCGCCGCGGCTCATCTGGATCTACGCGGTGAGCATCGGCGCCTTTTATGGCACCGGCCAGCTCATGCCGCTCATTCTCGCCGACCGTTTCGGCATCACCGAGAAGACCGTCGGCTGGTTCTTCATGTACTTCGGGCTCATGGGCGTGCTCATTCGCGCGTTCTTGCTGGGGCCGGTCGTGCGTTGGTTTCGAGAGCCGCGTGTCGCGCGGATCGGCGTTGTCGTGCTCGCGGCGGGGCTCTGCCTCGCCGGATTTGCGACGTCGTACGTCACGCTCTTCGCCTCGTTCACCCTCATGCCGCTCGGGACGGCGTTCTTGTTTCCCTGCGTCACCGCGCTGTTGTCGCGAGTCGTGCCGGCGAGCGAGCGCGGCTTGCAGATGGGCGTGCAGCAGACGTATGGCGGCGTATCGCGCGTGATCTTCCCCATCGTGGCCGGCGCGCTCATCGCTCGCTTCGGGCCGGGGGTTCCGTTCATCGTCGCCGGCGTGCTCGTGCTCGCGACGCTCCTCATGACGGCGTCGCTCGAGGATTACCTGCGTCCGACAACGGTGAGCACGTGAGGACGCTGTGAACGATTCGATACGGACACTAACGGAAACTGCAACGGGCACCAACCGGACGACGGCTGAACGACAGGTCGTTTTCGGTTCTTCGGAATTTCCGGGAATCAGCCATCGTCGTTCGTCAGCGCCATCCGCGGCTGTGCCGATCGTTCCGTCTCGATCGGCCGAGGAGCCTGAGGGGCCGTATCAGATCGTTGATGCCGACCCGGCGCATTCAGGATGCGAGCGGCTCTCCCGGCTCCAACCGCTGCACGCCTCGCCCGAACACCCGTCTGATTCTCAGATAGAGAAACAGCGCCACCGCGGCGAGCGACACGACGAACCCCCACCACAGCCCGCGCGCGCCCAACTCCGTCTCGAAGCCGAGGTACGCGCTGACCGGCACGCCCACGAGCCAGTACGACGCGAGCATCACGAGCAGCGGCGCCGTGGTGTCGCCCGCTCCACGCAGCACGCCGGCGCCGACGGCTTGCGCGCCGTCGAACACCTGAAACACGCCCGCGATCGGGATCAGCACCGCCGCGAGCGCGACCACCCTCGCGTCGCCGGTGAACGCGCTCGCCAGAAGCCGCGGCACCGTCAGAAACGCGATGGCCGTGATGGTCATGAAGCCCACGCCGCAGACATACGCGGCGCGAATCGCCGCCTTCGCGCGCGCGTCGTCGCCCGCACCGATCGCGTGACCGACGCGCACTGCCGCCGCGGTCGCGACGCCGAGCGGCACCATGAACGTCAGCGCCGCGAGCGTGATCGCGATCTGGTGCGCCGCCATCTCGATCGTGCCGAGCACGCCCATGAGCAGACCGATCGCGCCGAACGCGCCCGCCTCGAGCGCCTGCTGCGCGCCGATCGGCGCGCCGATGCACGAGCATGCTCTTGAGCGGCGCCCACTCCACGCTGTCGCGTCGCCAATGCACGAGATGCGGCGCGAGGTCGCGCCACGCGAGCCCCAACAGCAGCAGCATCATCACCCATCGGCTGATCGCGGTCGCGATCGCGCTGCCGGCGACGCCGAGCGCGGGACTGCCGAGATGTCCGTACACGAACACCCAATTGAGGCCGGCGTTCGACAGATTCGCGACGATGATCGTGACCACGATCGGCGCGACGCGATGCATCGCCTGGAGGCTCTGCCGCAGTACGACGAACGCGAGGAACGGAAGCGTCCCGGCGATCGAGATGCGCAAGATACGCGGCGGCATCGGGGACGATCTCGGCCGGCTGGTGCAGCAGCCGCAGCAGCGGCGCCGCCGGCGCCAGCACGACCGACGTCGCGACCGCGAGCGCCACCGCGAGCACGATGCCGCGCTGCATCGCGTGCGTGACCGCGTCCAAGTCGCCGCGCGCCGATCGCCTGCGCCACGAGCGGGTCGAGCGCCATCAGCGCGCCCGCGCCGAAGATCGAGACGTTGAAGAAATACAGATTTCCGAGCGCGACCGCGGCGAGCATCGTCGCCGACAGGCGGCCGACCATCAACGTGTCGACGGCGCCCATCGCCATGAAGCCGAGCTGCACGAAGACCACGGGCACGGCGAGTGCCACGGTCGCCCGCAATTCCGATGTGCTGACCGCTAGCTTTGGTGATGCGCATTTGGATCCTGGTCACTGTAGCGGCACTCGCGCCGGCGCGCGACTCTGCGTCCGCGCAAACCGTCTCGGTGATGGCGCAGGCGATTCCCGTCGTCACGCGCGCCGATCCCACGGCGACTCGCGCGCCGCGCTCGACGAAGGCTACGTCTCGCAGCCCGTGGTCATGGCGCTCGGCGCGTGGAACTGGCTGCGCGGCGTCGCGACGCTGAACCTCGAAGGGCTCACGCTCACGCGCGGTGAGTTGAGCACCGGCGCGTACGGCGAAGGGTTCGTCGACCGCCGGCACCCGCACACGTACGCGCACGAGCTGATGGCGGGCGCGATTGCGCAGTATTTCGGCGTGCAGGGGTCCGTGTTCGCCGGACGCGGCTTCGTGCCGTTCGGCAGCGACGATCCGATGGCGCGTCCGTTCGAGAAGTATCCGGTGAACCACCATCTCTCGCAGGTGCTCGAGCGTCTCGTCGCCGTCGGCGGCGGTCCGCCGCGGTCCCGCGATCATCGAAGTCGGAACGTTCAACGGCGACGAACCGATTTCTCCGAGCGCGGCGCCACAGTTCGACCGGTTCGGCGATTCGTTCGCGGCGCGCGCGACGCTTTCTGCCGATCGGTGGCCTCGAGCTGTCGGCGAGCGGCGCGTCGGTGAAGTCGCCGGAAGTCGCCGTCGGCGGTGGCCTCGATCAGCGCAAGGCGAGCGTCGTCGGGCGCTTCAGCCGATTTACACAAACCGACTGGCACTACGCGCTCGCGGAGTGGGCGCGCACCGACGAGCGCGCGAGTGGACGGCTGACGACACGATTGAGCACGTGGCTCGGCGAGGCGGCGGTGTGTCGCAACGGGTTCATCGGCGCCGCGCGCCTCGAGCGGACCGATCGCCCCGAAGAGGAGCAGCTCGCCGATCCATTTCGAACGCCACGCCCCCCGATCGATCTGTCGAATCTCGGCGTCTCTCGCTGGACGACGTTGACGCTCTCGCTCTCGCCGCCGGCGATCGGCAGATGGTTCGTGAGCGGACGCCCGTTCGTGGAAGTCGCACGCATCGCTGCCGCGCCGGGAAATCCGCCCGGGCTGTTCAACGCCGAGCAGCGCTACGGCGCCGATCGAATGTGGATGCTGTCCGCCGGCGTTCGTCTGCGCGCCGGCGTATCGCACGGCCGCATGGGCCGGTACGGCGCGGCCGCGGTGAGCGACGGAATGACGATGGCGATGGGAACCGATTCACTCGCCGGCGAGTCTCATCAAGTGATGGCAATGCATCACACCATGACAGGTCCATGCGCCTTGTAGCGACCACTCGCGCGCTGGCGGCGACGACGCTGGCTTCCATCGCGATCGTCGCGTGCGGAAAGGACAGCACGTCGCCGGGCGATCCCGGCACACACGTGTCGGCGTCCTGCCCGGCGATCGATTTCGGCCCGGCGCCTGCGCGGCTCACGCTTCCGCCGGCCTCGCCGGCCGCGCTCGCCATGCTCGGCAACGGGCTCGACACGGTCGGTATCAAGCGGAGATCGCCGTGCGCGGAACGATCGCGTACACGACGAGCTGGAGCGTTCGCCGCGCCGCGGGCAACAAGGTCAGCATTTGGGACGTGAGCGGCAACGTACCCATGCTCATCGACTCGCTCATCATCAACGGCGCGTCGACGACTGGAGACGTCGCGGTCAGCGACGATGGACGCCTGCTGGTCGTCGCCACCGAGCGCGTCCGGGGATCGATCGTCGATCTACGATCTCACCAATCCGCGAAAGCCGACGCTGCTCTCCGTCTTCTCGAACGCGGAAACCAACCCCGGGCGTGCACACCGCCGAGGTCGGTCGAGTCAACGGAAAGCTCTACGCCTTTCTTGCGATCGATCCGTCTCGGAGCGACGCTCGCACGGCTCGTCACCGTCGACTTGACCAATCCGGCGGCGCCGACGGAAGTATTCACGAAGGTCATCGGCAGACCGTATGTCCACGACACGTTCGCGCGCGACGGCCTGCTGTTCCTGGCGCTGTGGGACGACGGCGTCGAGATCTGGGACATCGGCGGTTGCGGAACCGGAGCGATCGCCGGCCGCGCCCAAGGTGCTGGGCTCGGTGAAGACGTTGGGCGGCCAGGTCCACAACATCTGGTGGTACCACGACGCGAGCGGTTCGAAGCGGTTCGCGTTCGTCGGCCAGGAGGGGTTCGGAACGGTTCCGAGCGCGTCGTCCGGCGACATCCACGTCATCGACCTCAGCGATCTGGCGAACCCCAAGGAGGTCGCGTTCTACACGGTGCCGGGCGCCGGGACCCACAATTTCTCGGTGGATGAAACAAACGGGGTCCTTTATGCGGCTTATTACAACGGGGGCGTTCGGGCGATCGACATCCGAGGCGACCTCGGAACCTGCGATCGCGAACCAGAAGAACCTGAACGTCGGAGCCAACCTTTCGAGGTGCGACCTGCGTCTAATGGGACGTGAGCTGGCCATTGGGCTGCAGGACCAGGCGAAGCCCGTGTACGTCTGGGGCGTGCAGTACCTCGACGGAAGCGTGTACGCGTCGGACATGGTCAACGGGATCTGGAAGCTGACGGCCGCCAAATGATTGTACGCATTTCGTAAAAATCAGTAGGACAAGGCGTTACGACGCGTGACTTCTGTCGACCAGCGCTGCATTTTTTCAGGTGACGAAGTTGCGCGAAATCCGAGTCGAGCTCTGAGCAGTACCTCTCTTCGGGGGAGTGGAGCATGATTGCGACGATCGAGCAGGTCTGGCGGCGTGTGATGCATCGCCCGCTGGTACCGTTGGCACTGCTCGTCATGGTGTGCGCGTTCCGGCCGATCCCACGCGTCGCACCACTGGATATGTCGGCGTGCTGCCCGTTCCGGCGACGAGCGCCACGACGACATCGCTCGCGCACGCCGACGGGCCCGCGGATCAGGCGCGGCGCGATCTTCGCGCGGCGCGCGGACGCGTGCTCTACGCGGCGGGACACGCGCCGCAAGCGGCGACACAGCGCGCCGAGCGCAAAGCGGCGTGTCCGTCGGACCATCGTGTCGGGCAGACGCGCACAGCGCCCCCGTCGCCGAACTCGTAGTACAGCGTCACCGTACAGCGTTACCCTCATCGCAATCTGATGCCTCGCTCTCGCACCGCCGCGGCGGCCTTGCTGCTCGTCGTGCCCATCGTCGCGGGTGGATTCCTCCTTCAGGAAGCGCCCGCGCAGTCGGGCGGCCTGCTCCTCGAGCAAGTGATGTCGCTCGTGCAGCGCAGTTATGTCGACAGCATGCCCGCCGGCACGACGTTCGAGAAAGCCGCGCGCGGACTTGGTGCGCGAGCTGAACGATCCGTACAGCGAGCTGCTGTCGCCGCGCCAGTCGGAGGATTTCAATCGCAACACGGGCGGCCGCTACGGCGGTACCGGCATGTCGCTCGTCGAGCGGTCGCCTGGCGTCATCGTCGTCGAGCGCGTCTTCCCGAACACGCCGGCCGAAGAGGGCGGCGTTCGCGAGGGCGATCACGTCATCCAGGTCGACAACACGCCGACGGCGAGCCTCGATCTGACGAAGGTGTCGAACATGCTGCGCGGCGATCCGGGCACGCCGGTCGCCGTGACGTACCCGCGCCCCGGCGTGACCGAGCCGATCAAGCTGCGGTTCACTCGGCGCGTCGTGCACATTCCGGCCGTGGCGTTCACCGGCATGTTCGGCGATCACGTCGGCTACATCCCGCTGCAGACGTTCAACGAGAACGCCGCGGAGGAAGTGCGCGCCGCGGTCGACAAGCTGGTGAGCGAAGGCGCCAAGGGCCTCGTGCTCGACATGCGCGACAACGGCGGCGGCATCGTCGAGCAGGCGCTGCAGACGTCGAGCCTGTTCCTGCGCGAAGGGCAGGACATCGTGAGCGTGCGTACGCGCAGCGGCGCGCCCGAGACGATGAAGGCCGACCGGGCGCCACCTTGGGCTGTCGCTGCCGCTCGTCGTCCTCGTCGACGGCGGCTCCGCGTCGGCCACCGAGATCGTCGCCGGCGCGCTGCAGGACCACGACCGCGCGCTCGTGCTCGGCACGACGTCGTTCGGCAAAGGGCTCGTGCAGTCGGTCTTTCAGCTACAGGGCGGCTACCAGCTCAAGCTGACGACGGGGAAGTGGTTCACGCCGAGCGGCCGCTCGATCCATCGCGACCGCAAGCTGCTCCCGAACGGCGCGTTCGTCGAAGTCAATCACGATTCGCTGAAGGACGACAGCGCGCGTCCGAAGTTCAAGTCCGACGCCGGCCGCATCGTTCGTCGGCGGCGGGGGCATTCGCCCGGACATCGTCGTCGCCGACGACACGCTGTCGACGATCGAGCGCGATTTCCTGCGCGCGTCGGCGCCCGCAGGCACAGGCGATCAACACCGTGCTTCAGGACTACGCGCTCGAGCTCAAGGGAACGGTGTCGCCGGGGTTCGCGGTGCCGCAGACCTGGACCACGACGCTGTGGGGACGACTCGAGGGCGGCGCGAGTCAAGATCGAGCCGAAATACGACAGCGTGGCGAAAGTGTTCCTCACGCGCGACCTCTCGAATCGCGTCACGCGGATGACGTTCGGCGAAGCGGTCGCGAAGAGCCGCACGGTCTCGCCGAAGATCATCAGCTCATGCGCGCGATCGAGCTGCTCGAACACAGCACGACGCAGGCGCAGCTGCTCGCGACGGTCACGACGGCGAAACGATAGTCGCTTGGGCCGGGCGTCTGACCGAGTCCAGCGTCGAGCGACGCAGCCTCGCGCCGCGGACCTGGCGGACTTCGCGGATTCACGCGGAGGCGTCGGTGTAACAGGAAAGTCCACGTGAGCCGGCCCGAAAGCCCCCGCGAATCACGACTCGAGCACGCGAAGAGAGTCTTTCCCCGGGCGCACTGCGTCGGGCCCGAGGGCGTGTCGGCTGGGTGACAGAGTATCTTGTTGGCAAATGGACATCGACCGCCGCACGTCTCCGCGCGCGCACCACATTCGCGTCGTCCGCGACCGCCCGATTCTACACGTTGGGCGGCGGCAGCTTCGCCCCGCGCGACGTCTGGTTCGTGCTCCACGGATACGGCCAGCTCGCGGGGGAGTTCATTCGGTTCTTCGCCGATCTCGCGAGCGACGACGCGCTCGTCGTCGCCCCCGAGGCGCTCAATCGCTATTATGTCACCGATATCTCGAAGGCGGCGGCCAAGGAGCGGCGGGTGGGCGCGACGTGGATGACGCGCGAGGATCGCGACGCGGAGATCGAGGACTACGTCGACTACCTCGATGCGCTGTACGAGGAAGTCGCCGCCGCGACCTGTGCGCGAGGGGGCGCGCGTCAACGTGATCGGATTCTCGCAAGGCGCCGCGACCGCGACGCGGTGGGCGGCGGACGGACGCGCCGACATCTCCCGGCTCGTGCTCTGGGGCGGCCTGATGCCGCCCGATACCGATCTCTCGCGCGGCGCGGCCGTGATTCGCGGCGCGCGCTTGACGCTCGTCGCCGGCACGCGCGACCACTACGTGACCGCCGAGTCGTTGGCCGCCGAGCGAACGCGCCTCGACGCCGCCGGAGTCACATATGACGTGCTGATGTTCGACGGCGGGCACGTCATCAGCCGCGGCGTGTTCCCGCAGATCGTCGATGCCTCATCCGCGCAGCGCGAACGACGCTAGCGCCGTTTGCGGTCGATGAACCGGGCGAGGTCGCGGCGATCCTTCTTCGTCGGCCGCCCCTTTTCCTCATAGACGAATGCCGCGGGCGCCATCCGCAGCTGTGCGGCAAGCCGTTCGCGCTCGGCGCGACTGGCCTCGGTTTCCTCGTACAGCGTCGCCGCGAGCGACGCCGGTCCGCGGCGCTCGCCCAGCTCGCGCACGATCAGAATATGCTCATAAGGCCCGACGCGCAGGCGGACCTCGTCGCCGCGGCTTGACCGCCTTGGCGGGCTTGGCGCGATCGCCGTTCACCTCGACCTTGCCGCCGGCGACCGCCTCGGTGGCCAACGACCGCGTCTTGAAGAACCGGGCTGCCCAGAGCCACTTGTCGAGCCGCACGGACTCCATGCCCCCTCTCCCATCGGCGTTGCGTCCTACATTAATTGCATCCAACCGTCCCTGCTCGAGGCCCCGCCGTGACCGACGCGTTGGCGACGTACGTGCATCGTTATCTGCCCCCCGAAGGCAACGATCCGCGCACGCTGTTGCTGCTCCACGGCACCGGCGGAGACGAGAACGACCTGATTCAGCTGGGCCAGATGCTCGCGCCTGACGCCGGGCTCCTGAGCCCGCGCGGCACGGTGCTCGAGAATGGAGCGCCGCGCTTTTTCCGGCGACTGGCGGAAGGCGTCTTCGACATCGACGATCTCCACGCGCGGACCAAGGATCTCATCGCGTTCGTATCGGCCGCGGCGGACGAATACGACTACGATCCGAGCGCAGGTCGTCGCCGTCGGCTTCTCGAACGGCGCGAACATCGCCGGCAGCGTGCTCCTCACCGAGCCTGAGATCTTCGCCGAGGCAATTCTGTTTCGTCCGATGGTGCCGTTCGTGCCGGAGCAGCCGCTGAATCTGACCGACAAGCGCGTGTTCATCGGAGCGGGGAAGACCGATCCGATCGTGCCGCCGGATCATCCCGAGCGACTCGCTGATCTGCTGCGCGTCTTCGGCGCCGACGTCACGCTCGTCGTGGCAGCCGGGATCGCATGCGCTCGCGCGGCCTGACGTCGCGGCGGCTTACGAGTGGCTCGAGGCGGGAAAGCCCGAGGAGTGACGGGGTGAGCCCGCGGACCGCGTAGAGCGCACGACCAGCGAAGCCGACCGGCGACCTGGACGGCGTGCTCGACCGGGTCTTCGAGGGAAAATCGAGTCCGTTCCATCGCGTCGGATGCGTTCTGCCGAAGCGGCGGCAGCGGCTTCGAACGAGCGTCGTACCGAGAACCGACGCGCATGAGATCGCGGCCACCACGTGTGGCCGTTTTTTCGTTGGTGGCACTTGAAAACTGAACGTGAAAACGTATATTACTGACGCGTCAGTAACTTCTATCGTCTTTAATGACCGCTCGGTCATTTCTATAAGTGTCTCGCAATACTGAAGATACATCTGCTGTTGAGCCGCGCTGGCGGCGTCTGCCAGGAGAGCGACCGGGTCAGATCCTGACCGCGGCGCTCGCCGTATTCGGCGAGCGCGGCCTGGCCGCCGCTCGCCTCGAGGACGTCGCCAAGCGCGCCGGACTCTCGAAGGGCACCATCTATCTCTACTTCCCGAACAAGGAAGAGCTGTTTCGAGAGATGGTGCGACACACCGTCGTGTCCGCGATCGAGCAGCGCGAGCAGCAGGTCAGTGCCGCGGCCGGGTCCGCGACCGACGTGCTGACGGAGTACCTCCGGTCGTACTGGAAGTTCATTCGCTCCGAGCCGTTCGCGCCGCTGTTTCGGCTGATCCACGCCGAGATTCACAACTTTCCCGACCTCGCGCGGTTCTACGCGGAGGAGGTCGTCGCGCGATCGACAGCGGCTGCTCAGCACGATCGTCGCCCGCGGCATCGAGTCCGGCGAATTCCGCCGGATCGACCCGATCGTGGCCGCGCGGATGCTGACGGCGCCGTTCGTCATGCACGGCCTCTGGTGCACGCATCGCGAGTTCTTCTCGGACGTTGCCGCGAAGAACGACGACCAGGTGCTCGAGGAGTTGATCGACTTCTGTCTTCACGCCCTGAAAGCCCGCGAGCCAAACGGCACCGCGCCCACGTCTACTCCATGAACGCACACTCTCCCTCGTTTTCTCCGCCTCGGCGCCGTGCTGTCGGTCGTCGTCGCGCTGCTCGCGTTCCTCGTCCGCTCGTCGTCGGCGCAGGCCCCGGCGCCACGCACGCTGTCGCTCGGCGACGCGGCGCGGCTCGCCGCGACGCAGACCATCGGCGTGCAGAGCGCGCAGTTTCGCGTGCAGGAGGCGCAGGCGCGCGTCAGCGCAATCGAAGTCCGCGCTGCTCCCGCAGGTGGACGCCACGCCCAACTGGACGAGCCTCACGCTCAACAGCGCGACGTTCGGCTTCAACCTTCCGACGGCGCCCGGCCAGAGGCCCATTCTCGATCCGAACGGCCAGATCCTCGGCCCGGTGAGGATCTGGGACTTTCGCGGCCGGCTGAGCCAGTCGATCTACGATCCGACCACGAACCAGCGAGTTCGCGCCGCGAAATCCGGCGTGCTCGGCCGCGTCGGCCGACGTCGCGACCGCGGCGGAGGCGGCCGCGACGAGTGCCGCGTCGGTCTACGTTCGCGCCATTCGGAGCGACGCTGCGTTGCAGGCGCGCATCGCCGATTCGACGCTTGCCGTCGACCTGCTGACGATCGCCCGCGACCAGCTCACCGCCGGCGTCGGCGTCGGGCTGGACGTCACTCGCGCCGAGTCGCAGCTCGCGACCGCGCGCGCGCAGCTCATCGCCGCGCGCAACGATCGAGACCGCTCGCGGCTCGATCTGCTTCGCGCACTCAACTTGCCGCTCGATGCGCCGATCAGCCTGAGCGACTCGCTCGTGACGATGCCGTTGCCGCCAGCCGAAAACGAGCAGGCCGCGGTGGAACGGGCGCTCCGCGAGCGCCCGGACATTCGCGCCGCGACCGCGCAGCTCGATCTGGCGCAGCAGCAATTGGCCGTCATCAAATCGGCGCGCTTGCCGCGCGTGAGCGCGTTCGGCAACGAGGGCTACGACGGATTCATCAATCATCTGCTCAACACGTACACGTACGGCGTGCAGCTCTCGTGGTCGGTGTACGACGGCGAAGCGCCGAAGCGCCGAGGAGCAGGAGCAGGAAGCGGCGGCGCGCGACATCGAAGCGCGGCGCCGCGATCTGCAGCAGCAAGTCGCCGTGGACGTGCGCGGCGCGATTCTCGACATGGCGTCGGCGCGCGAGCAGGTGGATGCGGCGCGCGAGCGCCAGCGTCTCGCCGAAACCGGAAGTGCAGCAAGCGCGTGATCGATTCCGGGCCGGCGTCGCCGGCAATGCGGACGTGATCACCGCGTCGCTCACGTTGAACAACGCGCGCACGAGTCTCGTCGACGCGCTCACGGCATATCCAGAGCGCCCGCGTCTCGCTCGCGCGAGCCGAAGGCACCGTCACACAGCTGAAATAACTCTTCGATCACCGCTCCACCCACTCGACATTCGGCTCCGACCATGGCAACAGCTCTCAAGACCGACGACCGCGACATCTCGACCACGTCGTCCGCGCCCGCGGCGCCGCCGCCGGCGAAGGGACGACGGCGCATCGTCCTTCCCGATCGTCCTCGTCCTCGCGGCCCTCGGCGCGCTTCTGGGCCTTCAAGCAGTGGAGCTACGGCCGCGCGCACGAATCGACCGACGACGCGGCCGTCGACGGGCACCTCGTTCCGGTGCTCGCCAAGGTGAGCGGCTACGTGCAGTCGGTGAACGCCGAGCGACAACGATCACGTCAAGGCCGATTCGATTCTGGTCACGATCGATCCGGCCGAGTACAAGGTGCGTCTCGCGCAGGCCGAGGCAGATCTCGCCGCGGCGCGTGCATCGGCAGGCGGCGCCGGCAGCAACGGCCAGGCGCAAGCGATGGTCGATCAGGCCACCGGCCAGCGCGCGTCGCTCGACGCGCAGATCTCGGCCGCTCGCGCGCGCGAGCTCCAGGCGAAGCAGGATCTCGCTCGCATGGAGGAGTTGGCCGGCAAAGCGATCGTCTCGAAGCAGCAGCTCGACGCCGCGCACGCCGCGGCGAACACGGCGGCGGCGAACGTCGTCGCGCTCGAGCGGCAGACGATCGGCGGCGACCGGCGGGATCGTGAGCGCGGAGGCCGGCGTGCGCTTGGCGACGGCGCGTCTGCAGGGTGCACAGGCGGCGCGCGACAACGCGCGCGCTCCAGCTGAGCTACACGAAGATCGCGGCGCCGGCGTCGGGCATCGTGTCGCGCAAGCAGGTCGAGCCCGGCCAGCTCGTTCAGGTCGGCCAGCCGCTGTTCACGATCGTGACGGACACCGGCGTCTTCGTCACCGCGAACTTCAAGGAGACGCAGCTCGCCGACTTTGCGCGTCGGCCAGCCCGTCGAGATCGAAGTCGACGCGTACGGCGGCGCGACGTTCGTCGGCTGCGTCGAGAGCCTGAGCGCGGCGACGGGCTCGAAGTTCGCGCTGCTGCCGCCGGACAACGCGACGGGCAACTTCACGAAGGTCGTGCAGCGCGTGCCGGTGCGGATTCGCGTCAAGCAGGGCCTGGGTCCGGACCGTCCGCTGCGCCCGGGCATGTCGGTCACGGTGCACGTCGACACGAAGGCCCCCGGCAGGACCTGCTGAGGCGTAGCACTACGACTCTCGGGCGATGACGCCATGGCGTAACCAGATGCCGACTGCCGACAGCGCCGGTCCGGCGTGACGATCGGCGTCGGGCCCGCGAGGCACGGCGCGCGTCTACACGCCGACACTTCAGGCCGACCCTGACAAGTACAAATACAAGTACCTGATCGCCATCGCGGTCACGCTCGCCGCGGTGCTCGAGCTGATCGATACGTCGATCGTCAACGTCGCGATTCCCCACATGATGGGGAATCTCGGCGCGACGCTCGACGAGATCTCGTGGGTGTCGACCGGCTACATCATCGCGAACGTCATCGTGATCCCGATGTCGGGATGGCTGTCGGCGTACTTCGGCCGCAAACGCTATCTCACCGGCTCGATCATTCTGTTCGTCGTGGCGTCGTTCTTCTGCGGCGCGGCGACGTCGCTCGGCGGCCTGGTGTTCTGGCGCGTGTGCAGGGCATCGGCGGCGGCGCGCTGCTGTCGACGGCGCAGGCGACGCTGTTCGAGGCGTTTCCGCCGGAAGAGGTGGGGATTGGCCAGGCGATGTTCGGCGTCGGCGTCATGGTGGGCCCGACGCTCGGGCCGACGCTCGGCGGCTGGATCGTCGACAACTACAACTGGCCCTGGATCTTCTACATCAACGTGCCGCTCGGCATCCTCGCGGCGCTGATGACGTACACGTACGTCCACGATGCCGAGCACCAGGAGCGCGCCGAGACCGTCGACTTCCTCGGCTTCCTGTTGCTCGCGACGTGCGTCGGCACGCTGCAGTTCATGCTCGAGAAGGGCGAGCGGTACGACTGGTTCGACTCGCGCCTCGTGACCGGACTGGCCGATCGCGTCGGCGGCGTCGTTCGTGCTGCTCATCTGGCGCGAGCTGACGAGCGAACGAGCCGATCATCAACTTCCGCGTGCTCAAGAGCCGCCAGCTCGCGGCGGGCGTGAGCATCGCGGCGGTGCTTGGGCCTCGCGCTGTTCGGCTCGATCTTCATGCTGCCGATCTTCCTGCAGAACCTGCACGGGCTCACCGCGAATCAGACGGGGCTCGTGATTCTGCCGGGCGCGATCGCGTCGGCGGTGACGATGGCGTTCGTCGGCAAGAACGCGAACCGCCTCGACGCGCGCGCGACGGTGGCGATCGGCGCGGTCATGTTCTTCGTCGCGATGTGGATGCTGTCGCGCATGACGCTCGCGAGCGGTCCGGAGGAGACGTTCTGGCCGCTGATCCTTCGCGGCGTGGGCCTCGGCCTGATCTTCGTGCCGCTCACGAGCGCCACGATGGCCGAGATGAAGGATCACGAGCTCGCGCAGGGCACCGGCATGTTCAATCTCACGCGACAGCTCGGCGGCTCGCTCGGCATCGCGATCATGGCGACGCTGCTGACGCGATTCACGGCGCAGAAGAAGGCGCGGCTCACGGAGCACGTGACCAACATCGATCCGACGTCGCTTGGCCGCCTCGAGCAGATCACGCGCGGGCTGATCGCACGCGGCATCAATCCGATCGTGGCGAAGCAGCAGGCGCTCTTCGTGCTCGACCGGCAGATCGGCGCGCAGGCGAGCGTGCTGGCGTTCTCGCGGATCTACATCCTCAGCGGGAGTCATTCTGCTCGCCGTCGCTCCGCTGCTGTTCCTGTTCAAGACAGGAAAGGGGCGAGGGTCGGCGGGGATGGCGCACTAAACCGAGCGGGGAACGGCGAACGGCGAACGACAAAAACGCGTCGTCGTGCGGCGATCTGGTCGTGCGCCTCGCGCCGTGCGCATCGCTCGCTCCGGCACGCCGCACGCCAACGCCGTTCCCGCTCCGGTACGCCGCTCGCCGTTCGCTACGGAAGAACGTATCCTCGTCCTCGCGCGCTAACCGGCCAGCTCGTTTCGACGCTCTCGCCTCTCACGCCGGCGATGACGTCGTTCAAGTGCACGACGATGCACACGTGGTTCGGAATGACGCGCACCTTCTCGCCGACCGTCGGGGCGCCACGTCGTGTTCGAGAGATCGAGAATGCCGTGCTCCTCGGACATCCCCTTCACGACCACCTCGCGGTGGTCCGATCACGCATCCGAATCCCTCGCCCTCGACGCCTCGCATCGGCTCGCGGCCGAGCGCCTTGCTGCCCGCGTCGATGACGGCCTGGTTGGGCACCGCGGTGCTGACGACGGTCGCGAGCACCGTGAACGCGCAGTCGTCCCAGCCGCACGCGCCGATCTCCGCCGTCGTGCGATCGTTGTAGACGTACGTGCCCGGGCGAAATTCGGTCACGCCGTCGATCTCGTGCGTGCGCCAGAGCGTCGGCGTCGAGCCGCCGCTGACGACGGTCGGACGAACGCCCGCGCGATCGAACGCGTCGATCGCTCCTCGAACCGCCGCGCTCAAACTCTCGAGCTTCGCCGATTGCGCATCGACCGGATCGCGAACGTGTCCCGGGTAGAACGCGATGCCCGCGAACTCGAGCGGCGGTCGCGCGACGCACGGCCTTCGCGAGCGCGATCGCGTCGTCGACCTTCGGGACGCCGACGCGGTGCATGCCGAGGTCCAGCTCGACGTACACGCGGATCGGCGCGATCGGCCTCGCGCGCGGCCGCCGCGGCGTCTTCGATCGCGGCGAGTGAATCGAGAGCGACGGTCAGCGTCACGGTCGGCGGCAGCGCGGCGAGGCGCGCCGCGCGCCGCATGCCCGACCGGCGGATAGGCGACGAGGATGTCGTTGCACACGCCGCTCATCACCTCGGCCTCGAACGCGCGTCGCGCACGTAAGCCCGACGGCGCCGCGGCGCAACTGCTCGCTCGCGATACGCGGAGATTTGTGCGTTTTGATGTGCGGACGTAATGCCAGCGCATGCGCGGTTGCGTACTCGGCGGCCTGGTCGAGATTACGGGCAAGCCGATCCAGATCCACGACCGGTACCGGCGTCTCGAGCTCGGCGATCGTCAACGACATGTGATGCGCGACCCTCAATCAAGTGGAGACGGTAAATGAAACAGCGCGAGCGCCAGTGGCAACCGGTCACCCTCGGTCCGAGCGTGCCGGCGCCGGTCGGCGCGTACTCGCCGGCCGTGCGCGCGGGACCGTTCGTGTTCGTGTCGGGGCAGGTGCCGCGCAATCCGGAGACGGGCGAGCTCGTCGGCGAGGACATCGAATCGCAAACGCGGCAGGTGATCGCCAATCTGCAGCGCGCGCTCGAGGCCGCGGGCGCGTCGCTCTCGGATGTCGTGTCGGTGATCGTCTATCTCGCCGACATCGACGACTGGGGCCGCTTCAACACCGCGTACAAGGCGCTGATGCCGCCGCCCTACCCGACGCGGACGGCGCTTGGCGCCCAGCTGCACGGCTTCCTGGTGGAAATCTCGGCCGTGGCGTACGTCGGAGCCGCGTAAAGGTTCCAGAGTACGCGGCATTGTGTGTCGACGCGCGTCATTAACGTTCGTGGTACGGGTCCGTCTACCAGGGTGACGTCTCTACACACCGTTCTGGTGGAGGTTTACCATGTTGAATATTCGATCGGCGCTCGCTGCATTTCTCGTGTTGGGTGGCGCCGTCGGCAGTGACGCAGGCCCAACAGCCGACGACGCCTCAGGCGCATGCGCACCGAGGCATGCGCGCCGGGCGGCCCCGGGCGTGGCGCCGACCAAGCGTTGCTGCGCGGCATCACGCTCAGCGACGGCGAGAAGGCCAATCTGAAGGCCGTGCACGCGAAGTACGCGTCGCAGATGAAGGCGATTCGTGAGCAATACAAGCCGCAGCACGACCAGATTCGCGCGGCGCGCCAGCGCGGCGACACCGCCGCGATCAGATCGTTGATGGCGCAGAATTCCGGCGAGCGCGATCAGACGCGCAGTCTCATGACCGCCGAGCGGAACGATCTGCGAGGCGCGCTCACGCCGGAGAACCAAGCCAAGTTCGACGCCAACGCCGCGACGATGAAGAAACGGTTCGCGAAGCGGTTCGGAAAAGGTCGTCCGAACGGCCAGCCGGGAGCCGGCGGCGACGGGCAGTAGATCGACAGAACGGGGAAGTCCGCGTGAGCGAGCGTTGGCGTGCGGGTGGGCACGTCGCCTCCTCCGCGACACAACGGTCTGGAGCTTCGGCTTCAGGCCGTTGGTCGTTGAGGGATATTTAAGGCCGATCTGCTCCTAAAACGGCGAATCGCCGGCACCTCGAGGACCCGGGGGCCCAGCACGGTGCCGATCACCGGCGTGGCCTCTCTGGGAGGCTCGATGTTGGACCTTGGTCGTACGAGGGCGTGAACGGTGTGCCCGCGCGTGACGAGACGCGGAACCAGGCGTCGTCCCAGATATCCGGTCCCGCCGGTCAGGAATACGGTGGCGTGAGTCATAGTCAACTTCAGCACGGGCCTCCTAGCCGCAGCCTGCCGGCGGCGCATGGCGATGCAGCCTCCCGCTCAAGCCTTTCCGATCCTGTCGTTCATCGGCGTCGTCATCCAAATGGGTGGCGCGCTGTTGCTCATCGCGTTGTTCGCGTTGCTGCGGCAATTCGTTCTGCGGCGGGCGTACTTCCGAGCGTGGAGCTCCGCGTGGACGGCCATGGCGGTCGCGATCGCCGCGGTCGTGATCCGGTACATCCTGATGCCGGAGTTCGTCGGGTCGTTGCTGGACGAGCGTCATCCCGTCACGATGACGCTCTATTTCATCTACCAGATGTGCAAAGGGCTCGCGCTCATCTATTTCCTGCGCGGCACCCTGATGTACGTCACCGGGCAACACCGCCGGACTGCGCGCCACGCGGCGTCTCTGGGTCGCCGCCGTGGTCTTCGCGCTGGCCTCGACGTGGACGTCGGGCACGGGGCTCAACGAAATGGTCGTGTGGCAGAGCGCGCTCGCGGTTCCGGCGCTCGGCTACTGTGCGTGGGCGATGTACCGGCTTCCGCGTCCTCGCCGAACGACCGGCAGCGCCGCCACCGGCGGCCGGGTTTGCCTTGCTCGCGACGCTGTGGCTCCTCTACGCGATCACGTTCACATTGGGGATTCGCAACGCGCCGGGTGGGCTCGCCGACTGGGCATTTCAGTTCGCCCGGTTCAATCCCTACCTCGACCTGACCGTCGATCTGCTGCTCGGCTACGCGATGATCCTGCGCGCTCATGGAGGACGCCAAGCGCGAAGTCGACGACGCCCAAGCCGAGCTGCGGCTCACGCACGATCGGCTGCGGCGCGCGGCGCTCACGGACTCGCTCACCGATTGTCCAAATCGGCGCGCGTTCGCCGACGGCGTCGGCCTCGAGATGGTGCGCGCGACGTTTGGCACGGTCGTCATGGCGGACATCGACAATCTGAAGCGGGCGAACGACCGGCACGGCCACTCGATCGGCGACCAGCTGATCCGGCACTGCGCCGAAGTGCTCCGGCGCGACCTGCGGCCGTACGACAAGCTGTATCGATGGGGCGGTGACGAGTTCCTGCTCGTGCTGCCGTCGGCGCGCGCGTCGGACGTGTTGGGCCGCCTGCGCCGCGTGCTCGACCAGGCCGACCCTGATCGTCACGTCCCAGCAGCGGGCCGACGGTCCGCCTCCAGGTGAGCCTCGGCGCCGCGGACTACTCGAGCTCCGCGGAGCTCGAGGCGGCCATCGAGCGCGCCGACAGGGCGATGTACGTCGAGAAGGGCCGCCGAAAGGCCGACGTCCGCCTTGCGCTCGTCGAGGACACGCCGCCAACGTCAGCGTCGGCCGTGCGTTAATCTCATGGCCGGCGCCGATGCGTCGGCGCGCCTCGCTGGCGTCCTTTTGCGCCGCCTCCCCACCACGGAGTTACTCGATGCGATTCACCACGACTGCCTTCGTCGCGCTCGTCGTGCCCGTCAGCGCAGCTGTCGCGCAACAGGCGGCGACCGCGAAGCGAGCGTTTGCGTCCGGCGATTGGTACAAGGTCACGACCGTCGCCGCTCCGGCCCTGTCGCCTGACGGCGGCAAGGTCGCGTTCACCGTGACGACCGTTGCGCGAAGCCGAGAACCGGCGCCACAGCGAAGTGTGGGTCGTGCCGACGAAGGGCGGTGCGCCGGCGCGCTACACGTCGCCGGGCTTCGAGAGCTCGGCGCCGCGCTTCTCGGACGACGGCAAGATTCTCTACTTCACGTCGCAGCGACCGGGCGGCCGCGGCACCGAATGGGCGTTGCGCATGGATGAGCCCTCGGGCGAAGCGTATCAACCGACGGAACGCGCCGGCGCCCACCGGCTCGTCGCCGGCCGACAAGAGCTTCGTCGTCTTCTCCGACGCGGGCGCTGGCGGACGCGGTGGTGGCGGTCGCGGCGGACGTGGCGGTGGCCGCGGCGCGGCGCAGGATTCGACGGCGAGCGACTCCGCGATCGGCGAACGATCCGTTCGCGAAGATGCAGCCGATCTCGCGACCGCCGTACAACGCGATCACGAAGCCCGAGAATCCGGCGCGGTTCGACGGACGTCAGATCGTCGACATGGTCTACAAGGCGAACGGCCAGGGGCAGTTCATTCCCGGCCCGCGCACGGCGCCGCGCCGCGACACGACGCGTGTCGCGCAGATCGATCTGCAGCGCGCCGGCGAGGCCGAGCGGAAGGCGATCACGAACACGAAGTATTCGCACCGCAGCCCGGTCGTCTCGCCCGACGGCAAATGGATCGCGTTTCTCGCCGACGCGCGTCTCCGCTCGGACTCGGTCGTGAACGCGGAGCGCGATTCGATCGCCAAGCTGCCGCCGGACCGGAAGCGCGACGAGCTGCCGCGCAACGACACCGAGATCTTCATCCTCCCGGTGGCCGCCTGCGAAGCGCACAGCGCCGCGTGCACGCCGCGCAAGATCGAGTACGCGGGCAACGAGACGCAGGTCGACGTGGTCGCCGGACAGCAAGCAGCTCGCGTTCGTCGGCCAGACCGGCCGCTTCAAGAACCAGCATCTGTTCGTCGTCGACGCGGCGGGCGGGAAGCCGCAGGATCTCCTCGGCGCGTGGCCGTACGAGCCGGGACAGATCGAATGGCTCAAGAACGGCCAGATCTCGATGGCGACGTCGACGGGCGGCAGCCACGGCGTCTACAGCATCGATCCGGCGACGCAAGAAGATCACGACGGTGCTCGGCGGCCGCCGGCTCGTGAACACGCCGGTCTACGACGCGTCGCAGCAGCACATCGTCTTCGTCGGGACGGATCAGTCGCACCCGACGGAGCTGTTCATCGCGAACGCCGACGGCACGGGCGAGCGAAAGCTCACGACGTTCAACGACAAGCTGAACTCCGAGATCGCGTGGTCCGACGCCGAGGAGTTCACGTACACGTCGGTCGGCGGTCTCAAGGTCGAAGGCTGGCTGCTCAAGCCGTACGGCTACGATCCGTCGAAGAAGTATCCGCTCGTGCTCTACATCCACGGCGGACCGCACTCGGAGTACAACGAGGGGTGGTTCGACGAGTTCCAGAATCTCGCCGGCGCCGGGATGTGGGTGCTGTTCACGAATCCGCGCGGCTCGAGCGGCACGAACACGGAGTTCACGTACGCGAGCCGCGGCGACTGGGGCGGCAAGGACTACGACGACCTGATGAAGGCGGTGGACATCGCGGCGAAGCGTCCCGACGTCGACTCGACGCGCATGGGCGTCACGGGCGGATCGTACGGCGGCTTCATGACCGCGTGGGTGACGACGAAGACGAATCGCTTCAAGGCGGCGGAAACGGACCGCATGATCAGCGAGTGGACGTACTGGTACGGCGCGTCCGACGCGCAGGGGCTCACGGAGGGCGAGTTCTTCGGCCATCCGTGGGAGAACCAGATCATGTACGACACGCTGTCGCCGATCCGCCACGTGAAGAACGTGAAGACGCCGACGCTGCTCGTGCAGAGCGAAGAGGACTATCGCACGCCGATCGGCAACGCCGAGCTGTGGTTCATGGCGCTCAAGAAGCAGAACGTGCCGGCGGAGTTCGTGCGGTATCCGCGCTCGAACCACGATCTGTCGCGCACGGGCGAGCCGTGGCTGCTCGTCGACCGCTTGAGCCGGATTCGCCAGTGGTTCGGGTACTGGCTGAAGGAGAAGCCCGCGTCGGCGGCGGCGACGGATCGATCTCGGCGGCGACTGAGTTCGGCGCTTTGAACCGCGCGCGATCGGCGTCTGCGCGCGCGAGCGAGGGCCGCTCTATCCTTCGCGCGACCTATGGCAATGCTGCCGATACTGCCTGGCAGCATTGCCTCCGGCTCGCGCTCCGGACAGCGCGGCCCTCGCTCGCCGTGGACGGTGTGCGAACGGCGTGCGCTAGCGTCTGTGCGCGGAACCGTGCGCGGTCCGCGCGCGATCGTCCGCGCGTATTGGGTTGGAGCGCGCGCACCAAAAAGCGTGAAGAACGGCCGAAGAGCAGCCACCGCTTGATGGGAGGAGGAGGCTTGGTGGCCACAGCGCGAACCGGGGGCAATCCTGCCAAGGCAGTATCGGCAGGATTGCCATAGGTCGCGCGAAGGCCACCAAGTCTCCTCCTACCGCGCGATGCCACTCGGCGATCGCGACCGCGCGAAACCACTCGGTCGATCGCGACCGCACGAGGCTACCCGATCATCAAGCGCTGATACTCGCGATCCCACGCGGCCGGGCATCGACTCGCGCGGCGAGTAGGGGCCCGGCTCGTAACGCCGCGACGAGATGCCGAGCTGGCTCTGCTCGACGATGTCCCAGTCCTGGCGATTGGTGACGTCCCAGAAGCCGATCGCGTCGGCCGGATTGAATGACGCGTCGCCGTCGTTCGCCGGGTGAAACATCCACTCCGACTCGACGATCGTGCGATCCACCGCGACCGGCGTGAGCAGATAGTAGTTCACGTAGTCGGGATGGATGCTGAGCATGAGGTTCGGCATCAGCGTGTAGTAGAACGCGCGGTGCCGATCGTCGGCGGCGAGCGCCGGATTCACCAGGCGTCCGCAGGCGCGGCCGCTCAACGTCGCGCTCTCGTTCGGCGCCGTGATCTCCATGTAGCCGCCGAGGAACGGGCCTTCGACAGATCGTTCGCGCCGCTCTGGTAGGGCAGCACCGTGGAGAGCTCCGGGTGGATCATCGGACAATGGAGACACTCGGAGTAGTTCTGAAAGACGAGCTTCCAGTTCGCGCTGCACGTCGTACGTCACGCTGTGTCCGACGCGCAGATTCGCGATCCCATAGCGTGAGACGCGGCCGAGCATCGGCGCGAACCAGTCGTCGAACGGCTGCGGCTCGGCGTCGATGTTCACGAACACGAAGCCCTCCCACTCCGCGACCGCGGCCGCATGCAGCGGGAAGTCGCGCTTGTCGAAGCCCTCGACTTCCTGCATGTGCGGCGCGCCGATCGAGCGGCCGTCGGTCGTGTACGTCCACGCGTGATACGGGCACTGAATCGTTTCGGAGAACTGCCCGGACGTCTCGCGGCAGATCCGCGTGCCGCGGTGCCGGCAGACGTTGAACAACGCGCGCAGCTCGCCAGCCCGGTCGCGCACGACGATGATCGATTCGCCGGCGACGTCGCGAACGATGAAGTCGCCGGGATTGGCGAGACGGCTCGCGCGCCCGACGCAATTCCACTGGCGCGCGAAGATTCGCTCGCGCTCCGCGACGAGCACCGCCGGATCGGCATACGCCTCGCGCGGCATCGTCCGCGCGCCGCTGCGATACGTGGAGATGGTCTTGTGAAACGTCGTCACGACTGCTTTGCTCGCTGAGAGAGGGCGGCGCGAGCGGCAAGCCATCCCGCGCCGCCCACGACGCCAGGGCCGGGATGCGAGCCCGCCCCGGCAAGATACAGTCCGTCGATCGGAGTAGCAGTAGCGCGCAAGGCCGGGCACCGGTCGCATGAACAGAATCTGGTCGAGCGTCAGCTCGCCGTGCGTCAGTGCGCCGTCGGTGAGACCGAATCGAGTTGCGAGGTCCGACGGCGTGAGCACCGCTCGCTGGAGTACGCTGTCCGCGAAGCCCGGCAGCGCGCGCGCGATGAGTGCCATGACTCGGTCGCCCAGCTCGCTCGAGCGCGTCGTCGGTCCATGCCCCGTCCTTGGGGTCGCGCGGCACGTATTGCACCCGCGCCGTGATGATGTGCTTGCCAGCCGGCGCAAGCGACGGCCACCGAGCGCTCGGCGACGTGATCTCGACGTGCGGCTCCGCCGAGACGAGGCCGTACTTCGCGGCATCGTACGCGCGCTCGATCGAATCGAGATCGGACGAAAGCGTCGTGACGCTCGCCAGTGCCGGCGCGCCGATCTGCGCTCGGCAGTCGATCGACCGCGAACTGCACGACGGCGGTGCATCGCGCGGAACTTGATGTTGCTGGACCGCTCGCAGCAGCGTCGGGATCGAGCCACACCGGGTCGACGAGGCGGAGCAGGGTGCTCGCCGGATCCGTCGTCGAGACGACGATCGGCGCCGCGATCTCTTCGCCGTTCGCGAGCGCGACACCGGTCACCGCGTCGTCGCTCACGGTGATGCGCGCGACGCGTGCGTTGGTTCGAATCGCCACGCCGGCGCCGCGCGCTGTCGCCTCCACGGCGGTCACGAACGCGTCCGGGTCGTCGCGCCACCACGAGCGCGCGCGCACCGATCCGAGCGGCGCGCCGAGCGAGATAGTGCAGGAGCACGAACGACGTTCCGCCCGAGCGCGGGCCCTGTCGAATGTCGCGCACGCCACCGGCGCCCACGGCGGCTCGGAGCCACGGCGTCTCGAGCTCGTCCTCGAGGAAATCCTGCACCGACATCGGCAGCACGCGCAGCAGCTCCGTCATGTCGTCGCGGCCGAGCGCGCGGAACTTGCCGCCCGAGGCCGAGCAGGGCGGCCAGGTCGGCGAATGCGGCGCGCGTCGATGTCGGGCGGCGGCGCTTGATACAGCGCGCCGAGGAATCCGGACAGGCTTGGCGAGCCGCTGCGTGAACGCCGGCCACGCGCTCGCGTCGCGCGATGAGTGTTCTTTGATGACGCGCGCCGCGCTCCCGAGGTCCGTCGGGACCGAGCGAAACGCTCCGTCGTGGGCGACCGACACCGACACTTCTGGCGCGGTCGAGGCGACGCTCGAGCCCGATGCCCTTCGCGACGCGGTCCGGAAGCCAACCGGTGTCCGCGTGCAGCGGCGCGCGAAAACCCGGCGCGAACTCGATCGAGCGTGCCTGTCCGCCGACCGCATCGCCGGCTTCCAGCGACGAACGACGCGACGCCCCGCGCGCGCCAGCGCCGCGGCCGCCGTCAACCCATTCGCCCCAGCGCCGATGACGATGGCGTCGACTCGAGCCTCAGCCACGCGCGCCCCCGCTTCCCGCGATTTCAAGAGCGGCCAGCCTCCCCGACGCGCCCATGATGCCGCCGCCGGGATGCGTGCCCGCGCCGCACTGCCAGTAGCCGTCGATCGGCGTGCGGTACTTCGCCCAATGTGCCGCGGGACGCAGAAAGAAGAGTTGGTGGAGCGCCAGCTCGCCCTGGAAGATGTTGCCCTCCGACAGTCCCGTGATGCGCTCGATGTCCGCGGGCGTGAGCACCTGCCGGCCGACGATGAGCGATTTGATGTTCGGCGCGTACCGCGCGATGGTGTCGACGACGGCATCGCCGAACGCTTCGCGCTTCTCGTCGGTCCAGCCGCCGTTCAACTGGTAGGGCGCGTATTGCACGAACACGCTCATCACGTGCTTGCCCGGCGGCGCCATTCCCGGATCGATCATCGAGGGAATCACGATATCCATGTACGGATTGCGCGAGAACTCGCCGTACTTCGCGTCGTCGTACGCCCGCTCGAGATAGTCCATGCTCGGGCTGATCGAGAACGCGCCGCGGGCCGCGCGGATCTGCAGCGCTTCGTCGCCGGTGCGCTCGAGGCAGGTGAACCGCGGGAGCCCGGTCAACGCGAGATTCACCTTGCCCGACGACCCGCGGAACTTGTAGCGCTCGACGCCGCTCACGAGGTCGCTGGGCAGCTCCCGCCGATCGACCAGGTCGAGGAACGTGCGGCGAGGATCGAGGCTCGACACGACGATTGGCGCGAGAATCTCGTCGCCGTTCGCGAGCGCGACGCCGCGCACGCGACCGTCGCGCACGAGCACGTGCGCCACGCCGGCGTCCGTACGAATGTCCGCGCCCTGCGCGCGCGCCGCGCTGGCGATCGTCTCGCTGATCGCGCCGGTGCCGCCGCGCTGAAAGCCCCAGGCGCGAAACGCCCCGTCGATCTCGCCCATGTAGTGGTGAAGCAGCACGTATGCCGATCCCGGCGAGCGCGGGCCGAGAAACGTCCCGATGATGCCGCTCGCCGATTTCGTCGCCTTGAGCGCGTCGAACTCGTACCACTCGTCGAGGTAGTCCGCGCTGCTCATGGTCATGAGCTTGAACAGCGCATGAAAGTGCTCGGCGCCAATGCCACGCATGTGTCGCCCGAGCCTGAGCAGCGAGCGGAGGTCCGACGGCGCGAGCGACGACGGATCCGGCGGCACCATGCCCAGAATCGGCTTCACCGCCATCGCCATGTGGTGCATCAGCCGGCCGAAGAGGACCGCGGCTTCGGCATCTCGCGGCGAATGGCGCGAGAGCTCGCGCCGTGTCTCGTCGGCGTCGCCCCACCCGGCGAGATAGTCGCCGTCGTCGAGCGGCGTGACCGTGCTCTCGAGCGGCAGGATCTGCAGTCCGTGGCGCGGCAGCTCGAGCTCGCGAATGATCTCGGGCCGCAGCAGGCTCACGACGTAGGAGAACACCGAGAACTTGAAGCCCGGGAAGATCTCTTCCGTCACCGCGGCGCCGCCCAACAGCGGGCGACGCTCGAGAACGAGCGTCTTGCGCCCCGCGCGCGCGAGGTACGCGGCGCACACGAGGCCGTTGTGGCCACCGCCGACGACGATGGCGTCGTAGCGCGTGCTCGTCACGCGCGCTTTCTCTCGGGATCGAAGAAGGGCAGCTTGGTCACCGTGGCGTCGATGCGCTTGCGGCGATGCTCGACCGTGAGCTCGATCTCGACGGCCGTGCCAGGCGCGAAGCTCGGCGATTGGATGTGCGCGAGCGCGACGTACTTCTTGAGGAGCGGCGACCAGCAGCCGCTCGTCGCGTAGCCGATCTGTCGTCCACTTCGGAACAGCGGCGCGCTGCCGCGCCAGGCGATCGTCGGAAGCTGCGGCGGCAGGTGGCGCTCGGCGTACGCGCGCTCGAGCGAGCTCCAGTCGATGTCCACGCCGACGAATGCCCACGCCGAGCCGCGCGCCACCTCGGCACGTATTGGCCGCCGCCCGTTGTACGGTCCTTTGTCGGCGCTCACCGTCCATGCGAGGTTGATCTCGAGCGGCGACGACGTCTGATCCGCGATGAGCGCGTGGTGCGCGGAGTAGTAGTCGACGTCGAGCATGATCAACCCGGCCTCGATGCGTGCAAGATCGAGCGCCCAGATGCCGGCGGGCATGATGCCGTAGGGCGTTCCCGCGGCGATCATCGCGTCCCAGAGCGGAATCGCACGCTCGGCGTCGACCCAGAGCTCGTACCCGAGATCGCCAGTGTAGCCCGTGCGCGAGACGGTGACGGGAATGTCGTGGATCGTCGTATGAACGAGCCGGAAGTATTTCAGCTTCGAGAAGTCCGCCGGCGACACCTGCTGGAGAATCGTCCGTGCGAGCGGTCCCTGAAGCGCGAGCGCGGCCGTTCGCTCCGACACGTCCTCGATCGAGACGTCCATGCCGACGCCGTTCATCGAGAGCCAGCGCAGGTTCGGCTCGGCGCTCGTGAGGCGAAACGTCGCATCGTCGAGGCGGCTGATCGTGCCGTCGTCGATCACCTTGCCGTGGGCGTCGCACCACGGCGTGTAGAGCACCTGTCCGACGGCGCACTTCCGAACGTTTCGCGTGACCATACGGTCGAGCAGACGGACGCCGTCCCGGCCCGTGATCCGGTACTTGTGGAGCGGCGAGACGTCGATGAGCGCCGCGGCGTTGCGAATGGCGGCGTATTCGCGGTCCGGATGCGGCTCGTAGGCGCTGGCCACCTGATGGCCGGCCCATCGCCGCCAGGTCTGCGCGCGCACAAGTGGCGCGGTCCGGGTATGAAACGGAGTCGATTTCAGCATGAGCGGCAGCTAAGGTACGGAGCCGGAAGCCTGCTCAGCAACTCGAAGCCGCTCGAAGCCGGGCTCGCAAGGTACGAATCCTGAATCCTGCCTCCACAATGAAGCGCATCGTCGTGCTCGTCGCCGTGGCGCTCGCCGCGTGCGACTCGTCGCACCAGGCGAGCGCGGCGGGAGAGGTCGTTGGCGCGCCGGTCGGACGGTTTCCCACCAGCGCGGCGCTGGCGCGCGCCATTGTGGCCAACGACGAGCTCACGGCGGCGCAGGCCGCGATCGATGCGGGGCACCCGTGGCGCGCGACGCAGACCATGGCGCCGGTGCTCCGCGATCGCGCCCGTCGCACACCGGCGGCCATCGTGGTCGCGGCGCGCGCGGCCGCGGGATGGGAGGGGTGGACCGAAGTCGACAAGCTGCTCGCGGGCCAACCTTGGCTCGACACCCTCTTCGAGGGCGAGGCTCGGGAGCTCCTCGCGCGCTCGGCGCTGGAGCGCGGCTCGGACACGCTGGCGCTGCCACAGGCCGTCGCGGCGCTCCGCGACGCCAAGGCGAACGACATCCGAGCGACGCGTCTCGTGCTCGTTGCGCGCGCGTACGAGCGGACGAATGCGACGGACAGCGCGGCCGCGGCCTACGCGCGAGCCGCCGAGAGTGCCGGCGCGCTGCACGCCGTTCGCGACTGGTTGGTACTCCGCGCCGCCGGCGTCGAGCGCGATTCCGCGGCGCGTGCCGCGTACTTCGCGAAGGTCTCGCTGCCGTCCGCAAAGCCGCGCGTCGCGTGGACCGAAGCGTTGGCACGCGAACGATTCGGCGACGCCCTCGGTGCCGCGCGACGCTATGCCGTCCTTGGCGCGACCGTGCAATCGCTCCGCTTACGCCTTTCCGCTGCGACGGACGGCGCGGCGAGGGACACCGCGAAGTCGGAGCTCCTCGCGTTCATCGGAGGTCGGAACAGCGCCGCCGACGTTCGAAACGCGATCGACGTTCTCGACAAGGGGTTTCCGCGCCTCGCGGCGGGGGAGGAACTGGAGGCCGCGCGCGGTGCCGCCGTGGCGGGCCAGCCGTCGCGCGCAGTGGCGGGTTACGAGCGTGTGCTCGGCGCGCATTTGACGATTGCACCAGGCGATCGCCTGACGTACGCGCAATCATTGGCGCGTGCGGGTCGCACACGAGACGCACTCGTACAATTCGATTCGGTCGGCGGACCGCTGGCTGGACAAGCCCAGTATGCGCGTGCGAGGGTGCTGCTCACATCGAGCGGCGCCGACGCGACCAAGACGGCGCTGCGCGCGATCGTCACGAGATTTCCGGGCGACACGACCGCGGCGAGCGCCGCGCTGTTTCTCCTCGCGGATCTGTTGACGGACGACGGCGACGATCGGCAGGCGCGCGCCGTCTATCAGCAGCTCTACCGCCAATATCCGACGAGCGCTCGCGCGTCCGAGGCCCGCTTCAACGCCGCGATCATCGCGCTCGCGGAAGGAGACGCGGCCACGGCGTCCCGAGAGCTCGATTCGCTTGTGCTTCGATCGCCGCGCGCCGACGATGCAATGGCGGCCAGATACTGGGCCGGGCGCGCGTGGATGAGCGTCGGCGACTCGGCGCTCGCGACGACACGTTGGCGCGACGTGCTCCGTCTGCAGCCGATGTCGTACTACGGCCTCGCGAGCGCGCGGCAGCTGACCGGCGGATCGTGGACACCAACGGCCGCCGGCGAGCCGATCGCCCACGTGGCCGCCGTCGACAATGCCGTGGCCCGCGCGGCGCTTCTCGAGCGGCTCGGGATGGACCTCGAAGCCCGTTTCGAGTACGACGCGCTCGACGACGCCGCGACGAAGAACCCCGCCCGCGCTCCTGCGACGGCAGTCGCTTTCGCCGAGCACGGCCAGGTGCCGCGCGCGATTCGCATCGCGCAGCGCCTCGTCGACGCCGGCCGTCGCGACGCGGTGACATACCGATTGCTCTTTCCGATCCTCGATCAGGATGAGCTGGCGCGCGACGCCAAGGCGCGCGGACTCGATCCCGCGCTCGTCGCCGGCGTCATTCGCCAGGAATCGAGCTTCAACGCTCGCGCGGTCTCCGTCGCCGGCGCGCGCGGGCTCATGCAATTGCTTCCGTCCGTCGGTCAGGAAGTTTCCCGCAATACCGCGTTTGCGGTGTGGTATCCGGCGCTGCTGCTCGATCCCGACGCGAATCTGCAGCTCGGCACGTCGCATCTCGCGTCGTACTTCAAGCAGTACGGCGCGCTGCCGCGCGTGCTCGCGGCGTACAATGCCGGCGGTTCACGCGTCACGCGCTGGGTGGCGAAACCGGGCGCCGACGACCCCGAGCTCTTCGCCGAGCGGATTCCGTTCGCGGAGACGCGCGACTATGTGCGCATAGTGCAGCGCAACGCGCAGGTCTATCGCATTCTTTACGAGTGGTGAGTTGCGGTGCACCGCGCTCCAACAGCGCAATCGCTGAAGTAGCGGATGGCCGCGGATGGCCCGCGGATGAACAGCTTGATGCTTTCCTTGATTGTGCTTTTCGTCTGTCCGCATAATCGAAGGGAGGAGGAGAACATCGCTCTCCTCCTCCCCTCTCAACTCGACCAACTCGATTCACTCACCAGCCCGGCGCCAACTGGAATCCCCACACCCAATTCTGCTTCGGCCGCTGGAACGGATGCGCGGCGTACGCCTCGAGAATGGCGTAACCCATCAGGTTGAACCGGAACGAGACGCCGGTGCTGAACACCGGAATGCGATCGGCGCACGGATAGTACGCGAGCTGCTGGATCTGCGACACGGTCGTGTTGCCGCTCGGCGTGCAGTTCTGCGGGATCACGTTCGCCGTTCGCGTGAGGCGGAAATCCGGGCTCTGCGAGTTCGTGTACGAGACGCCGCGCGTCGAAGAACGGCGAGACTTCCGTCGGCAGGAAGGGGAAGTTGAGCAGGCCAAAGCCTTCGGTGCCGAACAGCGGAATGCGGAATTCGGCGTTGGCCACCGCGGCCTTGCTGCCGAACAGTCGCTGGAACGCCGGGCAGCCCGCCTGCGCGGTCTGCGTGTTCGGCCGGTGGATTGTCGACCTGGCACTCGTCGCTGTTGAACGAGCCGTAGCCGTAGCCGCGAATCAGCGTCTCTTCGCCGAGGTAGATCGGCCACGTCGTGTTCGGATCCTCGGCGCCGGAGCCGTAGCGTCCGAGCGACAGGCCGCGGACCGCGAACGTGAACGGCCGCAGGAAGTAGTACTTCCGGTAGTCGAGTAGCGCGTTCGTGTATTGCACGGAGCCGAAGGTCGGCGTGACTTGCAGGCGATACCGCTGGCCTTGCACCGGCGACGTGAACGCTTCGAACGAGTTGTCCCCGACGAGCGCGAGCGACGGCTCTGCGAACCAGATCGGCTTGTAGATCGACGACTGCTTTTCGTCGGTTTGATCGACGATGGTATTCCCGACGAACGTCGTCTTGAACAGCTCCGTGTCGAAGCCGTAGTGCGTGATGTTGGCGGTGAACTCCAGCCGCTTCGTCATCGAGAACGGGTACTGCGTGAACACCGCCGCCTGGTCGATGTACACGCGCTGGAGAAGCTGATTCACCGAATACCCGGCGACGTGCTGTCCACCGCCGACGTCGATCGTCGTGTCTTGCAGGTAGACCTGACCGGTGAGATACGGCACGTGTTCGATGCCGGCGCCGTAGTTCCACCGGCTCTTCATGTTGTAGTACTGCAGCGCGCCGCCGATGTCCTTCACCGTGCCGTTCGCCTGAATCGCGGCAAAGATCTGTCGGTCGCTCAGCTGATCGCCAAAGATCATCGACACGCCGCCTGCCAGCCCGGTGCCGAACGGTCCGCCGGCGACCACGCCCAGGCTCGGCTGGCCGATCGCGTCGAGCGAGAACGACGGAGTGGTACGGCATCGACCTGGAAGTCATTGCCGCTCGGCAGACCGGTCGTCGCGTCCGCCAGATAGCCCATCACCAGGCTGCGCGTCACCTGCGGCGGCGGGAGCTGGGCACCGTCCCACGCGATCGACGGCGTGGACACCAGCGTGCCGACCGTCTGCGAGGCATCGAAGCCGCGGATCTCGTTGCCCTGATCGTAGAACGTGCCGAACAGCATGCGACCCGTCTTGCGCGACTACGGAGAGGGCAGGCGACACCGTCGTGATGCCGCTGACGCCCGTCGCGACGTTCGTGATGCGGAAGACCTGGCCGCTCGCGAGGTTCAGCCGGTAGACGTCCGGGAAGCCGTCCTGGTCCGAGATGAAGAAGAGGTCGGTGCCGTCGGGCGAGAACTGCGGGTTGATGTGCTTGCCCTTCGCGAACGGCGAGAACACGCTGATGCGGCCCGTCGCGACATCGTACGTCGCAAGCTGCAGCGGCGAGAACTTGAGCGTGTTGAAGTCCGTCTGTCGACCCGCGGTCCGTCGCGAACGCGATCGTCTTGCCGTCGGGCGACCACGTCGGCTGGATGTCGGCGTAGCGGTCGTTCGTCAGCTGGCGAATCGTGCCCTTCTCGAGGTCGAGGAGATACAGGTCGCTGATGCCGCCGGCCTGACCGGAGAACACGAGCGTCTTGCCGTCGGGCGACCAGGACACGTGGCTCACCGAGCCGATGCCGGGCAGCTTGATGCGCCGGTCGACGTTGGTCGTTCGCGTGTTGAGAATCGCGATCTCGTTGTTGCCGTCGGCGTAGACGATGAACGCGAACTCCCCGCCGTCGGGCGACCAGTCGCCCGCCGAGTTGATGAAGCTGATCGCGTCGAAGTGTGGATCGCTCGACGGACCGCCGAGCTTCTTGATGACCTTGCCGGTCGCCGCGTCGCCGACGAACAGGTCGATGCTGAACAGGTTCCGGCTCGAGAAGAACGCGAACAGCTTGCCGTCGGGGCTGATCGTCGGCGCCAGGTTGTAGTCGCCGCTGCGCGCGAGGCCGATGAGCTTCGTGCCGACGCTATCGGGATGCTCGCGCCCCGCGACCTGCGGCAGATACATCGCGCGGTTCGCCGCGGCCCAGTCCTTCGACAGCGAATCGCTGTTCTCGCCGAGCACGCGGATCAGCGCCTGGTCCCAGCCGATGCGGAGCGCGGTGCGGTAGACGTCGACGATCGAGCGATCGCCCCAGCGGCCGCCGACGTACGCCCACAGCGCCTGGCCGTAGCGGTACGGGAAGAAGCGCGGATCCGTCGTGAGCTGCTTGATCGTCGGGAACTTGTTCCGCATGACCGCGTCGCGCATCCACATCGCGGTCAGCGGATCCTCGCGGCCGAGCGAGAAGTACTCGGCCATGCCTTCGATGAGCCAGAGCGGCAGCGCGTCGAGCCGCATCAAGCCGCCGCCCGGCGTTCCTTCAGCGATGTTGTATTGAAAGACGTGGACGAGCTCGTGGCCGAGCACGTGCTCGTTGTCCGCGTAGATGCCGGTGAACGGCATGATCACGCGCGTGCGATTCGATTCCGTGACGCCGCCCGTCCCTTCCTCGAGTTGCTCGCCGACGACGTTCGTCTGCTCGAAGTCCGGATGATCGGCGTAGAAGATCAGCGATTTGCGATCGAACGCGTGCCGGAACGTGTCCGAGTGGCGCGCAGTACCAGCGCTCCGCCATCCGCGCCGCGTCGTGGACGATCAGCGACTCGGGCGGATAGAAGAAGTTGTCGAAGTGATCCGACTTGAGAATCTTCCAGTCAAACTTCTCGTACTGGACCTTGTTCCGCCCGAAGTATTCCTGGGCACCGGCCGGAATGGACGCACACGAGCGCCAAGACGGGCGCGAGGAGCACCGCCCAGCGCATGCGAAGTCGGAGTCATGTATGGTCCCGCGGAACGAGCCGCAGCAAAGAGTCGTTCCGAGATCCAAGCGGCTGGTACTGCTGGGGGCCCGTCCTCGCCCGTTCGCGCAAGGGACGTGCCCCCCGTGCCGCCGAATCCGCCAAGACTCGATGAGTGCGCCGTGCGTCTTCCCGCGGCGTTCACCCGGATGCTGCCATACCCTAGAAGCACTAGCCGATCCCCCGCTCACGTCAAGATGCCGACTGGGGTCGCTCCTGCCCCGGGATGCCCGACGGTCACAGCGCTGTTCATTAGACACGGCAAGTGAGGTTGCCCTCGCTAGACACTTCGACGGGCCAACTCGGTAACCCGGCTGACGGTTCCGACCGCCGCGCCAAGCTGGGGACGAAAGTGAAAAGGGGAGGCGGAAGCCCCGCCTCCCCTTTCCTCATCCGAGCCTGTGCGGGACCCGCTGATCTTACGCCTTGCGGTCGATGCAGCCGGTGAAGTTCGGATTGCCGATCTGCTCGTCCGTGGTGACCGGCAGTTCAGGTCGACGCCGAAGACGCCGCCCTTGTAGTGCGTGCCGATCGGGTAGCCGCCGGCGTTCGAGCCGTCGGCCGCCCGACCGTAGTCGCGAATGAGCCGGCGCAGGTCGCCCAGCCGCTGACCGCGGCCGAACGTCCAGAACGCCTTTTCACGGAACAGCAGGTTGACGCGGCCGTCCGTCGTGCCGGGGTCGGTGAGCGCCGTCATGACCGGCGTCGTCCAGCCCGGATGCGTTCCCGTCGCGGTCGGGCTCGGCGCGGTGATCTGCTGCGGCGCGGCGCGCAGCGCGTTGAGAATGGTCATCATCGTCGCCGGCGTCGCCCGCCTTGCAGCGCCGCCTCGGCCTCGATCAGCCGCGCGTCGATGCCGGCGGTGAGGGCCACGGCGGTGGTCTGACCCCACAGGCTGTCGGCCTCGATGACGAACGTGCCGCCGTCCTGCGCCTTGATCGTGTCCTTGCCGTTCGAGCCGATCTTGTAGTGCGCCGGAACGCGGCGGTCGTTCGCCGAGAAGAACGGAATCTGCGTTCTTCACGAGGATGCTGCGATCCTTGCCGGTGATGCTGTCGCCGATGATGTAGCGGTTCTGGCTCGCCGGCTGATCCCACAGCGTGTTGTTGCCGCCCGTGAGCGACGCCGTGACGTCGTAGCGGAAGTTGGTCGGAATGCCGGTGACCAGCGCCGCGGCGGCCGCCGCGTTGCTCAACCCCATGCCGAGCAGCGCGCGCGCTTTGGCGATGCGCGCCGCGCGGTTGATGATGACCGTCGCCGCGTCGGTTGCGGTGCTCATGCTCATCGCCGTATCGAACGACGCGAGGCGACGGCGAACACGTCCTTCACCGGCAGCGGCTTGCCGAGCGTCGCGGTCTCGCTCGGCGCCGTCACTCAGCGGAATGCCGTTGCAGAAGTCCGACGCCAGCTGCATCTCGGCAAATCCGCGCGCGAAGTACATCTCGGCGATGTCCGACGGCCGGCGACGGCTTGTACTTGTTGAGCAGCCCGATCGCCTGGTTCGCCGACGTGCGAACGCGATACAGCGCGCGCAGCGTCGCCGTTGACGGTGCCGTTGTTGAGCTGAATCGGACCGCTGGTCGGTCTCGTCGTTCTGCACGAACGTCGAGCTGGTGGCCCACTCGTCGACCAGCAGGCCGCCGAAGAGCCAGGTGCTTTCGCCGTCGGCGGTGGCGCTGCGGAGACGCGAGCAGCGCGCCGTTCCGAACCGCCGTCGCGCCGGCGGCCGACTGCACCGACGACGGATCGATGATCGACGGATTGACCGCCTCGAGCAGGTTGTCTTTGACCGTGTCGCACGCCGCGAGTCCCGCGGCGGCGGCGATGGCGAGCGTCGTGGTGACCGCCCGGCCACTGTTCATTTGCAATCTCATATCAGTGGTGGTCGAAGGGTCAGAAGCCGAAGTTGAGTCGGAATCTGGAACAGCGTCGGCTGCGGCGAACGTCTGGAATTCGTTCGGCGTGTCGCCGCCGCCCGTCGCCGTGTAGTCGCTCTCCGGATCCTGCCGCGATAGTTCGTCCACAGCTTGATGTTGCGCGCCGCGAACACGAGGCTCGCGTTGCGCGCGTGCGTGCGCGAGATGCAGCCGCTGCGGCAGATCCCACGTCACCGTTGCTTCGCGCCACTTGATGAACGCGCCCGGCTGGAAGTAGCCGTCGAGCGTCTTTTCCGGCGCGTAGATCGCCGCGACGTCCATCGCCTGCTCCTCGAACGATGCGGCCGGGTTGAACAGGCCGTTGCAGTTCGGGCGCGTGCAGCGAATGCGCTCGGTGTTGTTGTAGTACTTGTTGCCGCCGCGCCAGTCGAACAGGTTCTGGATGCGGAGGTGGTGGTTGAACAGATCGATGCCCGACGTGAACGTCGTCAGGTAGCGCGGCTCGGCGTATCCGCGGAACGTGCCGACGCCGATGACCGCTTGCTTGCCGGTCGTGTCGGTGTCGAACAGCGGTGTCGGTCTTGATCGTGCACTTCGTCCACGGTCAGGATGCCGTCGCCGTTCTTGTCGTTCCAGCCGGTGATCGGCTTGGCCCAGATGCCGCCGATCGGATAGCCGACGACGGTCCAGTTCGAGACGCCGATCTGCGGCGGCGTGCGGCCCGAGGCTCACGACCTTGTTCGCGTTCAGCGACGTGTTGAAGTGGAAGTCGAGCCCGAGCTGCTTGCGGTCGAGGAGCTGCCCGCCGAGGGTGACTTCGAGACCGGCGTTCTTGATCGAGCCGAGGTTCGCGCGCTGGCCCGTGGCGCCCGAGCCGAGCGACGGCGCGATGATCGGCGCTGATCAGCGCGTCGTGCGTGATCTTGCGAGTAGTACGTCACGTCGAACTGCACGCGGTTGCCGAACAGCTTCGAGTTGAAGCCGGCTTCCCACTCGACCGACCGCTCGGGCTTGAGGCTGTCGTTGCCGATCGCGTTGAACGTCTCGATCGGCGCATCGGTGTTCTTGATGCTCGCCGAACTGGCCGAGAACGTCCGGAGGGCGTCGTTCGGGCCAGGCTGCACGCCCGACGCGCCGTTCGCGAGTCGAAGCTGCAGGTTGCTGATCGCGATTCGTGAAGACAGTTGTGCGCGGGAAGAAATCCTCGTCGGAGATCACCCACGACAGGCTGGCCTTCGGATAGTACACGCGCTGGAAATTCGTGCCGAACGCGCTGTTCTGGTCGGAGCGAACCGCGGCCGTGAGGAACAGCCGATCGCGCAGCGCGGCGCCTTCCTCGACGAAGATGCCCCACGTCTTCTGAATCGTGAACCCTTCGCTGGCGCTCGGCGTCGCGCCGGACGCTGGCCGTCACCGCGCCCGGCGGCAGCGTCGTGCCGCCGGCGCTGTTCTGGTCGAGGCGGAAGTTGTTGTACTGCGTGCCGATCGTGGTCTTGAAGTTCAACCACGTGAAGCGCGACGGATTGTAGTTCGCCGTCGCGCCGAGGTCGGCCGAGAGGTTCGTGATGTTCGTGCGGGCGTTGAACGCCTGACCGTCGCGGTACGTCGCGGTGAGCGGCCAGCCTTCGCCGTTCATCGTGCAGGCGCGTGTCGTTTCGATCGGCGAGGTCGGTGCCGAAGTTGGCGCGCGTCTGCAGCCAGCTCGTCGGACGCCAGTTCAGGTTCGACGCCAGGATCGATGCGATTGACGTTCTGCTGCAGCTTCTCGGCCCAGATGAGGCCCGGCGTGCCGGCGCGATAGCCGACGAGCGAGTCGGCGAGACCGCTGACGAGTCCGTTGTTGCGGTAGCCCGGGCCGCCGAACGCCTGCGAGCCGATGCCGACCGTGTTGTTCGACTCGTTGCTCGTGAGCGCGTTCGACCGTGTTGTAGCCGAAGTTGAGCGACGCGTCGAACTGCGGATTCACCTGCGCGCTGATGTTGCCGCGGAAGCTGTTCAGCAGGCGCGTGTTCGGATGCATCTGCCACGGATGGATCGTGATGCCCAGCGAATCGAACCGGTGCTTCTCGTAGTCGTCGAGCTTGAAGACGCCGACTTCGTCGTCGCGGCTGGCGGACATGAAGTAGCGCATCGACATCGTTGCCGCCCGAAACCTGGACGCCGTCGGCGTTGCGATTGCCGATGCCGAGCGGCGTGAGCCGACGGATCCTTGATCGGGCTGTAGATGCGAACGCTGTCGTAGCCCTTGGTGCCGTCGCTCTTCACGCAGGTGCCGAGCGACACCATGACGAGCGTGCACTGGCCCTGAAGCACCAGCTTCGCCTTCGTCGTCGGGTTCATGCCGGCGAGCGTGTAGTTGTCGGCGTACCAGTTCCGGTCGTCGAGGACGCCGCCTTCGCCGTACGTCGTCCAATGCGCGTTGCCGGCGCGACCCTTCTTCGTCGTGATCACGACGACGCCGTTCGCGGCGTCGGTGCCGTACAGCGTCGCCGCCGACGGGCCCTTCACGATCTCGATGTTCTCGATGTCTTCCGGGCTGATGTCGCCCAGACGGCTGAAATCATTGCCGCCGTTGCCGAACGACGTCGAGCCGTTGTTCGAGCTCATGCGAATGCCGTCGATCACGAAGATCGGCTCGTTCGACAGGCTCAAGCTGCTGATGCCGCGCACGCGAATGCGCTGTCCAGAGCCAGTCTGCGTGCCCTGCTGCACCATGACGCCCGGTACGCGCGCAGTCAGCACGTCGGAGATCGTGCGAACCGGCGCGGTCTCGGTGATCGCGGACACCGAGAGGTTCTCGACCGCGGTGCCGACTTCGACGCGGCGCTGTTCGCCGGTGGCCGTCGTGACGACTTCGGCAAGCTGGACGACCGACTGCGTCATCGCGAAGTCGAGCGTCGCGGTCTGTCCGTCGACGATGCGCACGGACTTCTTCTGCTCCGTGATAGCCGACGCGAATCACGCGGATTTCCGCGGTGCCGGCGGGAACGCGGACGAGTCGGTATTTGCCGTCAGGACCGGAGGATCCGACCAGGCTCGTACCGACTAAGATGATGCGCGCTTCCTGAAGCGGAGTGCCGCCCGGCTGAGCGGTCACGGTGCCTGTCAGCGTGCCTTGCGCCCGCCCAACAGCGGCGGCGGTCGTCAGCAGCGCGGTCGACACCGCGCCGATGGCGAGGCTTCTGAGCCTCATCGGAATCATCGTACTTGCCTCCGTGAGCAAGTGGGGGGGAGACCTGGGGCCTACCCCGGCGTGGCCGGGCCACGATCCGGTTCCTGCTGGGTGGAGCAACGGGAGAGCGACCAACAAATCCGGATGAAACGCGACGCACCAGAGAACTGTGCGCTCGGATGTTCGAGAGCGTGCACACCGATAACCGCATCACTCAGTTGACAGGTCACGTCCGATCAACTAAAGGCTGCGCAGCAACCTTGGCCCGCGGCGATCACTGGTGTCAAGCGGCCTCGCTGTAAGGCTGGACGGCCGGCGAGAGAAGCCCGGCCTCGGCGAGCGCCCAGTGGATGGGCTGCGGACGATTCGAGCCGACAACCGGGAGCAGGGAACCGGTGCCCGGAATCGAGTAATGGAACCGAGCCACGGTCGTCCTGTGGCTATGTACAAGCAGACGCTGTTCGACCGGCTCGGGCCGGACGCCGGATCGTTGGTGCGAGCGGTCATCTTCGGCGTCGCCATATTCGGGCTGACGCTTCCGGTGTTCGGCGCCGCGTCGAGCAAGCTGGAACACCAATTGTCCTTCGGGTGGAACGCGCTGTGGATCGTCGGATGCAGCCTCGCGTCCGGCCTCTTCGCGTGCCTCGGCTCGCTGTGGATAGGCACCGCGACCAGCCACGTGTGGAAGCGCTTCGCGGTCGACGGCACGAGCACGCCGTACACCGAGCAGTACTCGTATCAGCAGGCGCTCGTCATGCGCGGTCAACTCGACGAAGCGCTCGAGTCGTTCGAGGCCGTGATGGCGGAAAAGCCCGAGGCGGTGGACGCACGCATTCGCGCGGCCGAGCTCTATGCGCGTGAGCGCGGCAACCACGCGCGCGCCGCCGAGCTGTTTCGCGAGATACAGCGAATTCCGACCGTGACGCTCGGCGAAGACATCTACGCCAGCAATCGGTTGATCGACCTGCTGACTGGACCACTCGATGATCCGGGCCGTGCGCTCACGGAGCTGCGGCGTATCGTCGATCGCTATCCGGCGTCGCCCGCCGCGGCGCATGCCCGCGACGCCCTCACGGCCCTCAAGCGTCGCGTCCACGGCGAAGCACGTTCGGCTGTCACTTCGTCGTCCGAGCAGTAGTCCGAGAGACCAAACGGCGTTCCGGATGGAGCGGATCCGGAACGCCGCTCAGTCTCCGCGGTCGTTCGGCTACTTCTTATATGTATACTCGTGCATCGTGCCTTCCTGAAGCAGGTCGACGTTCTCGACGACCTGTCCATTCACGATGTCGAACGCCGCCGTTTTCTGGCCGTTCACATAGACCGTGACGGTGGTGCCCACCATCTTCCACGTGCCGTCGGTCTCGATGTGCTTGGTCGACACCTGCCCGTCTTCGTTGAGCGTGTAGTCGAGCCAGATCGCGAAGTCTCCCAACGGGTCCAGCTCGATCGCGCCGCCGGTGATCTTCACGATCAGCTGATTGTAGAAGTGCTGATTGGGCGCGTCGAAGAACGGACCGTGGTGAATGTCCGTGGGCAGCGGCTTCTTGTCGATCAAGCGAAGCGCGTACGTGCCGCTCGCGCCACCGCCTCCACCGCCGCCGCCCCTCCGCCAGTGGTCGGGGTTCGGGGAGCGGTGGAGTCGCTGCATCCCGCCGCGAACAGCGTCGCCGCGAGGACCGCCGCGCGGCGGATCCGCGCGGCCGATGAGAATATGCGAAACATGGGCGTGACCGGTGATGTGATGATCGAGTGAATGCTCACGGGCGCCAGCTCAAGCCGGCGCGCAGGCGAATGGAGGTGGTGGCGTTCACGAGCCAGTCTCCTCCGACGCCGTCCGTCGACAGGTGATTGAAGCTTCCGTAGCCGAGCTCGACGCCGCCGTCGAGGGCGAGCGACGGCGAGAAAAAGTGCCGAATGCCGCCCCCCACACCGACCATGTAGCCCGTCATGGTGATGTCGCCGTTGTCGCCGGTCTCCGCGTCGGTGACGTACGCGCCGAGCGCACGGCGTCCGATGCTGGCGGTGAGGTACGGAATGGTGTTCGGATCGCTCGTATGCAGGTGGAGACGGCCTCCGACCTCGAAGTGCGATAATCCGAGATCGCCCGACGGGAAGGTCTGAGGCGGTGGTGCGCTGCTTCGCGATGTCGAGCGACGCGAACGCCGAAAACATCCGATTGAAGCCGTAGTCCACACTCAGCCCGAGTCCTTGACCGAACTCGGTCTCGAATGCGCCATCGACGTCCTGGCCGGTGATCGACAGGCCTGGTACGCCAAGTGTGTACAGCCCCAGCGTGAGCCCCGACGTGCGATCCAGATCCAAGCGTTTGGCGGGTGCGCTGGCGTCTGCGCGCTGACTCGACTGACTCGATTGCCGCTGCGCATAAACCGGCGGCAGGACGAGGGTGACTAACGCGAGTGCAGCGGTAGCGGTCACCGTGCTGCGTGTGCTGCTCTTCATGTGTTCCTCCGGCAGTGCCGTATGAGGTGTCCGTTGAAACGCCGCGCGCGGGGAAGCGTAGGGATCGCGTCCGTCCAATGTCGGTGCGGGGTTCCCCCGGGCGGCGTGCAAAAGCCTCGTTTGCTTTCACGCGGCACACGTTAGAGGCGGCGATCATTTGCACCTCACATCATCAACATGTTGCGGGACAACCATTTCAGGCTGATCACTCTCGGGCGCCTGACGCTCGTTGGACCTACAGGTGAGGAAGACGCTTCCCTGGCGAAGCAGCGGCGCAAGCTCGCGCTGCTTGCGGTGTTCGCGACGGCGCGACGACCCCTGTCGCGCGACGCGCTCGTCGAGATGTTTTGGGGCGATCAGGACGAATCGCGCGCGCGTCATTCGTTGAGCAACGCGCTGTCGAGTCTTCGGCGTACACTCGGCACGAAGGCAATCACCACACGCGAGGCCGAAGTCGCTCTGTCGTCCGATGCGACGCTGTCGGTCGATGCGCTCGAGCTGGCGAGCCTCGTCGAGGGACGCGAGCACGGTCGAGCGGCGGCGCTGTATGGTGGTCCGTTCCTCGAGGGATGCTATGTGGACGGGAGCTCCACCTTCGATCAATGGATGTCGCGCGAGCGTCGCCGGCTGGAACTGCTCTTTCTGCAGGCCTGTGCGCAGCACTGCGCCGCGCTCGCACGCGGGCGCAGGTGGCCGGAATGCCACGCGCTCGCTCGACGATGGCTCGACGCGCAACCGCTCTCCTCCGACGCGGCCATCTATCTGCTCAACGCGGCAAAAGCGCCGGGCACGAGAACAGCGCTCGCACAGGCGATCGAGGAATATGAAACGCTAAAGACGCATCTGGCGCGCGAGTTCCAGCTGCTGCCGGAGCCCTCCGTGCGATCGCTCGTCGAGGGGATTCGTGACCAGCTGGCGACCGTTGCGCCAGATGCGCCGAGCGAGCCGCCAGCCATCGCGGCGTCACCCCCGGCGTCGGCTGTGCCACCGGCGTCGCCGGACGTGTCTCCATCGGCTCGAGAGACGCCCCGGTCGAGGCCGACCGGGGCGCTCCGGCGTCGGCCCTCCTGGAATCGCCGGCTACGTCAGACGGCCATGGGCGGCGCGGCTGCCGTGAGTCTTCTCGCATTCTCGTCCGGTGCCGGCGAGACGGCCAACGACGACAGAGACGCCGCCGTTCCGAAAAAGCCGCTGATCGCCGTGCTTTCGATCGATCTGCGGACCAACGATTCCACACTCGCGTGGCTCTCCGACGGCCTTCCGCAAATGATCGCCGGGCAGCTCGCGCACAACGCGGCGGTGGACGTCGCGCCGCGCGCGCAGGTTCGCGCAGTGGTTGCCCGGAGTGGCCAGAATCTCCCCGCGCGCGAGTCCTTCGACGATGTCACCGCGCGCGACGTGGCGCGTCGCGTCGGCGCGACGCTCGAGGCGCGCGGAACGCTCGTACGCGACGCCGACAAGCTCGTGCTCGAGCTGATGATCCACGACGTCGCCTCGGGCGCGCTGGTGCAGAACGTGGTGCTCACGCGCTCGGATCCGCTGGCGCTCGCGGACGAAGCGACCGTGCGAATCCTCGGCGCGGCCAACGTGAGCGCCCCAGGCGCGCACTTCACCGATCTCGAGACACCGAGCCTCGAGGCGTATCAGCAGTACATGCGCGCCGTCGAGCTGGGACAAGCGGGCCGTTCGACGGAAGCGAGGCGCGCCGTCGACGCGGCCGTCGCCCTCGACTCCGGGTTCATCGCGGCGGTGCGCACGCGGCTCTCGCTGGCCGTCGGCGACGACGACACCACGCTGATCAAACACCTGCGGGGCGTGATCGGCCGCCACGCCGACCGGGCCACGGAATTCGACCGTCTCGACGCGGAAGCCGAAGCGGCGTTCTACGCCGGTGAGCGGGAACGAAGCGAGGCGCTCGCGCGTGCGTTGTTGCGGCGCTACCCGCGAGATCCGCGATCATACGCACGACTCGAGGCGGCGTTGGGCTATCACGCCGCGATCGATGAGGCCGAGCGGGTCGCGATACGGCAGCTGTCGATCGACTCTTTGGCGATGACGGCGGGCAATGGCCCCTGTGCGCCGTGCACGAGCTACTTCAGTATCGTGTCGCTGCGTTGGCAGCGCGCCGATTTCCGCGGAGCGGCGGACTGGGCGCGCAGATGGATCCGGATCCAGCCCGACGGCGCACCGGCGTGGACGGCCCTGGCCTGGACCTATTCCTATATGCAGCGCCCCGACTCGGCCCTTCCCGCGATGCAGCGTGCATTCGCGCTCTCGGGCGGCGACCTCTGGGCGCGCGAATCACTCACGCGCATGCTCATGGTCTTGCGGAGATATGACGCCGCCGACTCGGCGATCGCCTCGATCGATGCCGGGCCCCGCTCCATCGAACGCACGGAGTCGGTTGCGGATCTTCGATCGATACTCGCGCGAGAGCGCGGACAATATCGCGCGTCGAGCCGCTTGATGAAGGACCTCGCCGTCGCGTCGCCCCACGCGAGCGGGTTTGCCGACATCATCACTGCCGACAACATGCGGCTGCTCGGCAACTACGCCGAGGCTGCGCGACGCCACGACGCGATGGTCCATCCTGCATCGCTTCGTCTCATACTTCCTATTCCTTCGGCGTCGGCCCGCGCTTTTTGCTGGTCGCATGCGCTCGCGGCAGACGCGTACGCGTCGACCGGAGACACGCTCTGGCTGAGCGCTGTCGCGGATACACTCGAGGCGGGCTGCAGCCGGAGCTTCTACGCACGGGACTGGCTCCTCTATCATCACGTGCGCGGGCTGGTGGCCGCGACGGCGCATCGCTACGCGGCCGCGGAGCAGGAGTTCAAGCAAGCGACGTGGACGCTGGCCGAGGGCTGGTCGCGGACGACGGTGGAGCTGGCGAACACCCAGGCGGCGCTCGGTCGGCCGCGAGATGCGATCGCGACGCTTCGAACGGCATACGCGACGCGGCTCGATGCGATGGGCCGATACGTCCCGATCAGTGAGCTCGACTATCGTATGGCCAAGCTCTTCACGCAGGCGGGAGAGCAGGACAGTGCCCGTGTGTACGGCGGCTACGCGCGCCGGGCGTGGCGCGATGGAGATCCGGAGGTTCGGCGGCTCGTGGCGAGTCTGCCGTAACCAACAGCGGCGCTAATCGATTTCAGCCCGCCGGTCCCGCTTTTGTTCGGATCGACGCTTCTTGTCGGCGAGCCGCTTCTCCTTCGCTCCCTTGGGCGGCTTGGTCGGGCGGCGGCGTTTGGGGACGTGGAGCGCGTGCCGAACGAGCGCAGCCAGCCGCTCGTCCGCCGCCTGGCGATTCTGTTGCTGGCTGCGCCGGTCGCTGGCGACCACGCGAACCATGCCGTCGGCATCCAATCGGGCCGCGAGCTTTTCCCGGATGCGGGCGCGCTCTTCGTCCGTCACGGCCTTCGACAGCGCAAGGTCCCATAACAGCTCGATCCGCGTGGACGAGGTGTTCACGTGCTGCCCACCGGGTCCTCCCGCCCGCGTGGCTCGGTAGTGCAGTTCAGAACGCGGAATCGAGACGTCCGTGGTGACATCCAGAAAGGGTCGCTCGGCCATGGCTCGGTGGGGCAGGAGGGACGATCTGCAATTACCCATTCGCTGGGAGAATCGTCAACTGCGAAATAGCAGATTGCAACGGTTCGCGGTCGGGGGCCACTCGCAGTTTGCAACCCGGCCAGGTTTTGCTTTCGGGGCCGGGATCAGCTCTCCCCCCTTCTCGTGCGACTTGCCCTCCGCGGTTCCGAACCGGCGCTGAAACAGATTCTCGACCCGCGCCAGTTGATTCGGTGGGTCTTCATCGGCCGTTTGTGCCTGGCGAGCGCGATCTTCATCGCCGCCCTGTCGAACTGGTCGGAGAGCGATACGAGCCGGACGCTCGTCGCGACGCTCGCCTTTGCGGTGTCGATCATCGTCACCGTGATCTCGGCCCTCTATTCCGAGGTCTATCGCAAGCGCCTCGGGGCGGCGTTCCTCTACCTCCAAGCGTTCTTCGACCTCCTGCTGGTGACCGCCGTCGTGCACGTCACCAACGGCAGCAGCTCGCCCTTCTCGGCGCTGTACATCCTGGTCATCGCGACGTCGTCGTTGCTGGTGCCGACGGGCGGCGGTTTGTTCGTCGCCGCGCTCGGCATCGTGCTGTACTTCGCCGACGCGCTCATGACGCCGGGTCCGGGGCCGATCGACGCCGCCGTCTGGCTCCAGGTCGGCGTGATCGCGCTCGTCGCGCTGGTGATTCGCTATCTGAGCGCCGAGCTCCGCGAGAGCGGCGAAGGCGCGGGACAGCTCGTCGCCGCGCTGCAGCAGTCGCGGCTCCAGGCAGACGACATTCTCCGCAACATCCGGAGCGGCGTCGTCACCGTCGACATCGACGGGCGACTCCTCTACGCCAATCCCACCGCCGAGCATCTGCTCGGCATTCATCTCGTCGATCGGATCGGCGAGCCCGTCATCGAGCTGATCTCGTCGGTCGCGCCGGAGCTTGCCGAGGCCGTTCGCCGCGCGGCGCAATTGAAGGTGCGCACGACGCGGGGCGAAGGATTCGTGTCCAACGTCGCGACGCGGTTTCCCGTGGGCGTGACGACGACGTATACGGAGCACGAGGAAAGCGGCGCGCGCCGGACGGCGACCGCCATCTTTCAGGACATCTCCGACCAGAAGCGGATGGACGGGCTCCGCCTCCGCGCCGAGCGCCTCGAGGGCATCGCGGAGCTGAGCGCCTCGCTCGCGCACGAGATTCGCAACCCGCTGGCGTCCATTCGGAGCGCGGTCGAGCAGATCTCGCGCATGCCGGCGACCTCGAACGATCAGAAAACGCTCACGGCGCTCGTGATGCGCGAGTCCGACCGTCTGTCCCGGCTGCTCGGCGAGTTCCTCGACTTCGCGCGCGTCCGGGTGACCCGAACCGAGCCGGTGAATCTCACGGTGGTCGCGCGCGACGTCGCCGCGCTCGCGGGCGCGCACCCCGATCGCCCGGAGGGCGTGCGTGTGACCTGTACCGTTCCGGCCGGCGACCCGGTGACCATCGAAGGCGACGAGGATCTCCTCCGTCGCGCGATCTTCAATCTCGCGCTCAACGCGATTCAGGCTTCCCCAAACGAGGGCGAAGTGCGCGTCGAGCTCACACCTGGCACGGCCGAGCCTTTGCCGGTCGGCCTCCGGTTCGAGGGCGAGGCCGTATCGCTTCGCGTGTCCGATGTCGGCTCCGGAATTCCACCCGAGATTCGCGACCGAATGTTCGATCCGTTCTTCACCACGAAGGCCAACGGCAGCGGCCTTGGGTTGGCCGTGGTGTTTCGCGCGATCGAGGCACATCGCGGCCACATCTTCGTGGACAGCTCGCGTGCCGGTACTCGCTTCACCGTCGTGTTGCCGCGCGGACGTGAAGCCGGTGCTCAAACACCGGGCGCCGCGCCGCGCGTGACCGGCGAATTCTCCCGCCACCACGAACCCGTCATCCTCGGAGCGCCGCGTGCCTGAAGCCGCCTCCGCCAGGCCCAGTGTGCTCGTCGTCGACGACGAGACCGGGATTCTCGATTCTCTCAACATCCTGCTGCGGAACGAGGGCTTCGCTCCGCACCTCGCGCACGGCGGCAAGGCCGGCCTCGAGCAGATCAACGAGCTGAGTCCCGACATCGTGCTCACCGACATCCGGATGCCCAACGTCACCGGCGTCGAGATTCTCGCCGCGGCGCGCCAGAGCGATCCGGACGTGCCGGTGATCCTCATGACGGCGCAGGCGACGCTGCAGTCCGCGATGCAGGCGGTGAACGAGGGCGCTTTTTACTACATCCAGAAGCCGTTTCGCAACGACGAGCTCGTCGCGATCCTCAAGCGCGCCGCCGAACATCGCAACCTGCGCGCGGAGAACCGGTCGCTCAAGCAGGAGATTCGCCGGCACGAACGCCACGGCCTCTCGCGGCCGGTGGGAACGAGCAAGCCGTGGGTCGACATTCTGCGCCTCGTCGAGACCGTGGCGCCCACCGACTCCACCGTGCTCCTGCAGGGCGAGTCGGGCACGGGCAAGGAAGTGATCGCGCGATACATCCACGAGCTGTCCGTCCGCTCCGAAGGACCCTTTCTCTCGATCAACTGCGGCGCGCTGCCGGAGAGCCTGCTCGAGAGCGAGCTGTTCGGCCACGTCAAAGGCTCGTTCACGGGCGCGATTCGCGACAAGCTGGGACTCTTCGGCGCGGCGACGAAGGGCACGTTCTTTCTCGACGAGATCGGCGAGACGACCCCCGCCACGCAGGTCAAGCTCCTCCGCGCGCTGCAGCATCGCGAAGTGATTCCGGTCGGATCGACGGAAACGGTCGCGGTGGACGCTCGCGTGATCGCCGCGACCAATCGCGATCTCGACGAGGAGATTCGGTCGGGCAACTTCCGGAGCGATCTGTACTACCGGCTCAACGTCATCGCGCTGCATTTGCCGCCGCTCCGCCAGCGGCGGGACGACATTCCGCTGCTCGCCGAGCACATGCTGCATCGCATCGCCTCGGCGCGCGGCGAAGACCCGAAGCACCTCGCGGACGGCGCGCTGGAGACGCTCATGTCGTACGCGTGGCCCGGCAACGTTCGCGAGCTCGAGAACAGCATCGAGCGCGCGGTGATCCTGACGCCGGGCCGTGAGATCGGCGTGAGCTCGCTCCCCGAGCGTGTGAGCGAACGCCGTTCCGAGCCGCTCGTGGCGCCGCGAACGCCGACCAATCCGACGCTGGAAGCCGTCGAGCGCGCCTACATCATGTGGGTGCTCGACAGCGAAGGCGGCAACAAATCGCGCGCGGCCGAGGTGCTTGGCATCGACCCGTCCACACTCTATCGAAAGCTCTCGCGGTACGGAGTCGAGGCGTGAGTCAACCGCCAATGCTTCGCGCACGGACCCCGATCGATCGCGCGTCGGCTCGATTGTCGGTGCTCATCCCCGTCTACAACGAGCGCGACACGATCGATCTCATCGTCGATCAGGTCCGCGCGACGCCCATCGCGAAAGAGATCATCTGCGTGGACGATTGCTCGACGGACGGCACCCAGCAGATCCTGGAGACGCTCCTCGCCCGCGGGCTCATCGACAAGCTGTTTCGGCATCCCGAGAACCGAGGGAAGGGGGCGGCCATCCGGCAAGCGCTGTCGATGAGCACCGGCGACATCGTCGTCGTTCAGGACGCCGATCTGGAATACGATCCCGCCGACTGGCCGGTGCTCCTCGAGCCGATTCTCGACGGTCGCGCCGACGCGTCTTTCGGCTCGCGCTTTCTCGGCGGGCCGCATCGCGTATTGTACTACTGGCATTCCGTGGGGAATCGTGCGCTCACGACGTACAGCAACATGCTCACGAATCTGAACCTCACCGACATGGAAACGTGCTACAAGGCGATGCGCGGCGAGCTGGCGCGGTCGCTCGCGCCCCGGCTCACGGCCCAACGATTCGGGTTCGAACCGGAGATCACGGCGCGCCTGGCCGCCGCCGGGGCGCGCATCTTCGAAGTGCCCATCAGCTACTCCGGACGCACGTACGCCGAGGGCAAGAAGATCGGTTGGCGTGACGGCGTCGCGGCGTTCTGGCACATCACGCGCTTCAATCTCCTCACATGATGGGTCGCCCGACGCGGTTCGCGGCGCCATTCGTGGCGCTCCTCGCCGTCGCCTCGTCGGTGGTCGGCATCGTCAACAAGTTCACGTACGACGACCGCTACATCGTCGAGGTGAACCCCCTGATGCGGGACCACACGTGGGCGCGGCTGTTTGCCTCGTCGTACTGGCCGCGCGACTGGGGCGGCGACGGCTACCGGCCGCTTACGATTCTCGCATTCAAGATCGAGTATGTGATCGGCCACGGCAGTCCCGTCGTCTTTCACGCGGTGAACATCCTGCTCGCCGCGCTCGCGTCGGTGCTCGTCTTTCTGCTGGCGCGCCGAATGCTGCCCGTGTGGGCCGCCTGGATCGCCGCCGCGCTGTTCGCGGTCCACCCCGTGCACGTCGAAGCGGTCGCGAACGTCGTCGGCCAGTCGGAGCTGCTGGTTGCCTGTGCCCTCCTCGTCGCGACGTCGCTCTATCTGCGCGACCGGCTGCGCGGACCGCTGCGACCGGCGACCGCGGCGCAGGTATTCGCGCTCTACGCCGTGGCGTGTTTCGCGAAGGAGCATGGCATCGTGCTGCCCGGTATTCTCGCCGCCGCCGAGCTGTTCCTCATTCCCGACGAGACGCCGCTGGGCGAGCGTGTCCGCCGCCTGCGCCCGATCTATCTGACGTTCGTGCTGATCGCCGTCATTTTCGTCGGCGTGCGTGCACAGGTATTGGCGGATCACAGCTTCGGTGGATTCCAACCCTTCACGCCCTTCAGCTCGCTCCATATCTCCACGCGTGACCGGATCCTCACGGCGATCGGCGTGGTGCCGCAGTGGGTGCGGCTGCTGTATTTCCCCGCGCATCTGTCGTCGGAGTACGGACCGCCCGACCTCCCGATCGCGCAAGGCTGGAGCGTGGTGCAAGTGCCGGGGCTCCTGCTGCTCGCGGGCGTGCTGCTGCTCGCGGTCGTCCTGCGCAAGCGGCAACCCGTCATCAGCTTCGGCATCGCATTCATCTGCGTGACGCTGCTGCCATCGAGCAACTTCGTGCTGCCCGCCGGCATTCTCCTCGCCGAGCGCACGCTCTTTCTCCCGAGCGTCGGAGCGATGCTCGTCCTTGGCGCGCTCGCGGTCCTCGTCCGCGATTGGGGCCGCGCGCGCTTCGGCGAGGGGCGTGCCGTCGCTCGGTTCGGATACGCGTTGGTTGCTCTCCCGCTCGCCGCCGGGACGGTCCGAAGCCTGCAGCGCACCCCGGTCTGGTACGACAACGCGCGGTTGTTTCAACAGGCGGTGATCGACTCCCCGTCAGCGTATCGCACGCACTACATGCTTGGCGCGTGGTTGTTCGATAACAGGCGAAAGCGCGAAGGCGAGGCCGAGTACCGCAAGGCGCTCAATCTCTTTCCATACGATCCCTTCCTGTCCTACAACATGGCTGAGCAGTACCGGGTGATGGGGTTGTGCCATCCCGCGCTTCCGCTCTATCGGTGGACCCATGGCCTCGACCCGAATTTTCCCCTCGGCCACGGCGCCTTCGCTTTCTGTTTGCTCAACGAGGGCGACTTTGCGGAAGCGCGCGCTCGCGCGCTCGACGCGATTCGCGTGGGGGGCGATCTCAAATCGATGCGGGCGATCATCTGGGTCGCGGATTCCGCGATGGCGGCGGACCGCCGAAAGGCGCTCACGGCCGACCGAACAAACGACAGCGCGCATGGCAAAGTGCCAGAGATTGTGCAAAAGGCCGCAGTACCAACAAACGTTCACCCGAAGGGGTGATTCGTAAGACGTTGGTTGGCACTGCTTTATGAATTTACTACGGATGGGTCTGCCGGTTGCCTTTGGTTGGCGGCACAACGCCCCGCAGTCCACTTCATCCCAGGTGTCTAGAATGCTCAAAATGCGCAAAGGCTTCACCCTGATCGAGCTTTTGATCGTCGTCGTGATCATCGGCATTCTCGCCGCGATCGCGATCCCGAAGTTCGCGAACACGAAGTCGAAGGCGTACATCACCGCCATGAAGTCGGACCTTCGCAACCTGGTCACCGCGGAAGAGGCGTATTTCGCGGACAGCTCGAACTACACGCCGACGGTGTCGTTGCTGAAGTACCAGAACTCGACGGGTGTGAACGCCCCGGCGATCGTGACGGGCGCGGGCTACTGGACGGCGACGGTGACGCACACGCAGCTGCCGACCACGACCTGCGGCGTCGGTATCAACACGACGAATCCGACGGTGGGTACGGCCGCGGCGGAAGGCGAGCCGGCGTGTAAGTAACACGCCCTCGGTCTCGGACGATGGTCTGAGGCCGTCGCACGGCGAATAGACGAAAACCCCCGGTGACGCGATCGCGTCGCCGGGGGTTCGTCTTTTGAGCGCCGCCGATTGATCTTTCGGTGACCGCGAACGACCGTCACCGAACCCACATCCCGATCGCCCCCTCATGCGTCGTCTTCTTGCTGCCGTCGCGATCCTCGCCACATTCGGCTGCGGTTCGGACATCCTCGGCCCCGTGCAGACCGTCGACGGTCGTTGGTCCGGCATTCAGAACGGCTACAGCATGTCGATGGCGCTCACGCAGAGCGGCACGTCCGTGTCGGGCGAAGCCGACTTCATCGGCGTCGGCGGCACAGCGTCCGGAACCGTATCCGGCACATTCGTCTATCCGACGGTCGACTTCATCATCACGATTCCGAATCTCGCCGACGTCACCTACAAAGGCACGATGTCCGCCTCGCAGGCGAAGATTTTCGGAAAGCTCGACGGCTCCGGCTTCACGCAGCTCGAGCTGGACATCAAGCTGGCGAAGTAGCGCGCGATACGCGATAGCGGTACGCGATACGCGATAGCGGCGCGCTGCCGTGATGCGAGCGGCGTTCGTTCGATGACGACGCCGCATCGAGTTGCCGTAGGTTGGCGCTCATGCGTACTCGCCGCGGATTCACGATCGCCGAGGTGTTGGTCGCGATCATTCTGATCGACGTCGGACTGCTGGCGCTGGTGGGCGCTACGGCGGTGCTGGCGCGACGGACGAACGGCCTCCGTCTTCGAAATGCCGCGCTCCGCGCGGCCACCAATCGCCTTCAACAACTCGGCGCGACTCCCTGCGCCGCGGCGACGGGCGTCGCGATCACCGCCGACGGCGTTCGCGAAGAGTGGACGCTCGCCCCACTGAGCGGCGTGCTGGTCGACGTTCGCGACAGCGTGACCTTCTCCGACGGCGTCGCCACGCACGGCGTCCTGCTGCAAACCAGGCTGCCATGCTAGCGCGGTCCCGCGCCGGCACGACGCTCCTCGAGCTGCTCGTCACGACGATCGTTGGCGGAATCGCGCTCACGCTCATCACGGTGCTGTGCGTTCGCGAGCAGCGCGTCTTCACCGACATGGCCGAACAAGCGGCGTCGTACGCTCAGCTGCGAGATGCCGAGGCCATTCTGCCGATCGACGTGCGAATGGCGTCGAGCGTCGCCGGCGACATCCGTGACGCGCGGGACACCAGCATCGAGCTGCGCGCGACCGTCGCTTCAGCCGTGGTGTGCGACACCGCCGCCGGCGGGCTCGTGCTCGCGCCGGAGACCGCGGACGCGTACACGCACGCTGGTTTTGGATCGGCGCCGTCGGCGGGGGACACGGCGTGGCTGCTCACGCCGACGGACACCGGATGGCGGCCGCACCGCATCGTCTCGAGCGCAACCTTCTCCGCCGGACCGTGTTCCGCATGGGGGCCGCGGCTTGCCGGTCCCGCGCTCACGGCGGCGCGCACAGTCGTGGTGCTGGACAGTCTGGCGGCACCGACTGCCCTCGGGGCTCCGCTTCGCGTGACGCGCCCGCTTCGCTACAGCGTGTATCGCGGCACCGATGGTCGACTGGTACCTCGGGCAGCGCGATTGGAATTCCGCGACGGCGACGTTCAACTCGATCCAGCCCGTGAGCGGTCCATTTCTCTCAGCGGCGCTGGGCGGAGTCGCGTTTCGCTACCTCGACAGTGCCGGCGCCGCGCTCGCGACCCCGGTGACGAACACGCGCTCGATCGCGGCGGTGCAAGCCAGCCTTCGCACCGACACGAAGTCGGCGACACGGGCCCTCGGGTCGGCCGGCCGGAACGGCCCGCGCGTCGATACGGCCGTGGTGTGGATTCTCCTGCGCAACCGACGGTGAAGGCGTCGCGACGGGCGGGGATCGCGCTCTTCGCGGCGCTCGCGGTGCTCGGGCTCGTCGCGCTCCTCGTCGGCGGCGCACTCGCATCGTTCCGCCTCGCCGCGCGGTCCTCGGGATTCGCGACCACCGACGCCGTTCTCACGGCCGCGGCGGACTTCGCGATCATGTCGGTCGTCCTGGACGCACGGTCGCTCGGGCTCGACACGATGCCACTCGGTGTCGGGCGGAGCATCTCGCCAAACCCAGCGCGCTCGAACGGCGTCGTGCCGACCGTCGTCGCCACGCGCCTCGCCGGCGGCGTCGCTGTGGCTCGTCGCCGACGCGAGCCAGGGCGGAATCACGAGCGGGCGACGGCGCATCAACGTGGTGGCGCGCTGGCGATCGCCCGCGCCCATTCCGACGACGGCGCTGACGTCGCGAGGCAACGTCCGACTCGCGCCGGGCGTGATGTTCGCTCCCGACACGACGGGCGATGTCGATTGCCGAGCCGTGCCTGCCGTCGACGTGCGCGTGGCGCCCGGCGCCGTCGTCGCGCCGGCGAACGGGGCGACCGTCGCCTCGACGCCCGCGGCGAACGATTCGGCGACGTACCTCCTGGCGCCGTCGCAGATCGCGGGGCTCGTCGCGGGGCCTGGCGTTACGCACGTCATGGGCGACACGACGATCACCGGCGGCGCGTTTCAGGGAATTCTGATCGTCGATGGCGCGTTGACCATCGCGGGGCCGTTCACGGTGACGGGCCTGGTCGTCGCGCGGCGATCGATCGTCGCGACCGCCGGGGGGCTCGTGCGTCACGCGGCGCGTTGATGTCGTTCGCGCCCGCACAAACATCCGTGCCCGCGATCGACCTGGGGCCTTCGCGTCGTTCGTCATTCAGGATGTGTGATCGACGCCGCACTGCGACATGCAGTCCCACTTCGACCGGTCCGCGAGCGCAGTTGGGCGGAGCTCTTCTAACTCGTGTGACTCCGGTCACTTATGGCAGAGGCTGTTACCTGCGGCCTCGTCGGTCGTGTTCGGTGGGATAGCCGACGCGGGCATTCGCGGAAGACAGCTTGACCGGCGGACAGTGAGTCCGGTCGGACACATCGTCTACCGCTGCACGAGCTCTCTCCGTTGTTGACTGCTCGCCGTACTCCAGTCGCCGGATTCTCTCATGGCTCTGTTCGGTCGGAAAAAGACTACCGTCGGTCTCGACATCGGCTCCGGGCTGATCAAGGTGGCCGTCATCGATCACTCGAAGCGTGAGCCCGAGCTGACGCGCGTCGCGGTGGCTCCGCTCCTCGCGGACGCGATCGTCGAAGGCGAGGTCATGGACCCGGGCATCGTCGCCGACGCGATTCAAAGCGCGTTGAGCGCGGCCGGTGTCTCGGCGAAGGATGTCGTGACGGCGGTCGGCGGCCGCGACGTGATCATCAAGAAAATTTCCATCGAGCGCGTGAAGGAGCAGCAAGCGCGCGAGTTGATGCGCTGGGAAGCGGAGCAGCACGTGCCGTTCGACATGGAATCGGTGGAGCTGGATTTCCAGATCCTCGATCCCGACGCCGACGGCGTGGAGATGAGCGTGTTGCTCGTCGCGGCCAAGCGCGAGCTCGTGGAGTCGAAAGTTCGCGTGCTCACCGACGCCGGCCTGACGCCGGCGGTCATCGACGTCGAGGCCTTCGCGCTGCACAACGCGTTCGAGCTCAATCATCCGACCGCGATGGCCGGCGTCGTCGGCCTGCTCAACATCGGGCACGACGTCACCAACATCAACATTCTCGACGAAGGCGTGCCGCTGTTGACGCGCGATCTGAGCGTCGGCACGCGGCGCATTCGAGAAGACTTACAGCGCGAGCGCGGCCTGTCGGCCGACGCGGCGCAGCAGTTGATTCAGGGATTCGATCGGTCGCCGCATCTCGACGCGGTGCTCGAGACGCGCGGCGAGGAGATCGCCGTCGGCGTCGAGCGCGCCGCGGCGTTTCTGGCGCAGAACTCGCGCGCCGGCACGCTCCGCGCGCTCTACACCTGTGGCGGCGGGTCGCGCATCCCCGGCCTCAACGACATGCTGTCGGCGCGGCTGCGCATCAAGGTGGCGCAGGCCAACCCGCTGGCGAATCTGAAGGTACGTGACGGCGCTCTCGAATCGCTCGTCACTGACGAGATCGCTCCCCTGCTGATGTTGCCCATCGGTCTGGCGCTCCGGCAGGTCGCATGACCCCCCTGGTGAGCGTCGCTCCACGCCCCCGCCCATGATCGAAATCAACCTCCTGCCAGGCGCAGGCAAAAAGAAAGCGGCGAAGCGCCAAGCGATGGATTTTGGCGCGATGACCGCGGGCGTCACTGGCCGCCTCAAAGACAAGTTCATGATCGGCGCGATCGTCGCGCTCGTCGTGGCCGGTCTCACGATCGGCGTGCTTTACACGGCGCAAGCCGCGAAGGAGTCGTCGCTCAGCGACCGTCGCGATCGTGCGCTGCGCGATTCGACGCGCTATGCGAATGTGCTCAAGGAGCGCTACCGCGCCGAGGCCGCCCGCGATTCGCTGCTCCGGCAGGTCCATCTGATCCAGAGCCTCGACGAAGATCGGTACGTCTGGCCGCACATCATGGACGAGGTGAGCCGCGCGCTCCCGCAGTACACGTGGATCACGTCGGTCGCCTTCACCGGCACGCCGCAGGGCAGCAACAACGTCGTGGCCGCGCCCAAGACCGCGGCCGACACCGCGAAGAAGGCCCGGGCGCCGAAGCGGATGGACACCTCGATTCCGAAGGACGCCATCTCGCTGCGCATCGTCGGCCGCACGGTCGACATCCAGGCGGTGACCCGCTTCTATCGCGATCTCGAGGCCTCGCCGTACCTCGGCAACGTGCAGCTGGAGAAGAGCGAAGCCGCGGTCGACCAGGGCAAGGAGATCGCGCAGTTCCAATTCACGCTCGGCTACACGCGGCCCGACACGCTGATGCTGCACCGCGTGCCCCTCAGCCTGTCGGTGAAGTAACATGGCCCTCCTTCCACAGAACCCGCGCGATCAGCGATTGCTCATCGTTGGCCTGCTGTCCGTCGCCCTGGCCGTCGTCTATCAGCAGCTCGTCTGGGCGCCAAAGGCCCAGGAGCTGCGGTCGATCGAGACGCGCCTCGACACGCTGGATTCGCTCAACAAGCTGGCCCAGGCCGAATACGCCAAGGGCAACGCGACGAAGATGCGGCAGGAGGCGGATGCCTTCGCTCGCGAGCTGTCGGTGCTCCGGCGCCTCGTGCCGACCGAAAACGAAGTGCCGGCGTTGCTCGAGTCGATCTCCTCGGCCGCGCGCCGCGCCGGCCTCGAGATCTCGGACGTGTCGCCGGACGGCGTGCTGCCCGGCGATCAATACGACACCTACAAGTACAAGCTCGGCGTCACCGGCCCGTACCATCAGGTCACGGCGTTCCTGACGAACATCGGCTCGATGTCGCGCATCGTGGCGCCGATCAACGTCACGCTCACGCCGACGTCGCGCATCACCGAGGTGAAGCCACGGAAGAACGAGCAGTTTCTCGACGCGAAGTTCGGCATTCAGACCTACGTGGCGCATACGTCGGTGAAGGCGACCGACGCCACCGCCAAGCCGGGAGCGCCGTGATGCGAGCGATTCTCTTCAGCGGGGCGTTCGTCCTCGCCGCCGGCACAGCGTCGGCGCAGGGTCCGCTCTCCGCCGCCAAGAAGGCCGCCCAGAACGCCGCGGCCGCGACGAACGCGCACATCGAAGCGGAGCAGCATCCGGAGGCGCATCAGAAGGATGCGGCCAAGAAGGCCGCGCTCACGCCTTCGCCATCGGCGAAGTCCGCTCCGGCGTCGTCGCCGGCGAAGACGCTGGCGAAGGCCGGAGAGAAGACGGCCGCTGCACCGGGCGAGACCGCGGGTCCGCCGCCGTCGATCTACCGCGAGGTCTTCGACTATGGCTCCGACGGGCGCCGCGATCCGTTCTACTCGCTCCTCATGACGAGCGAGCTGCGTCCGGCCATGAGTGATCTGCGGCTCACCGGTGTGCTGTTCGATCCGGCGAACCGTCGTTCCGGCGCGACGCTGCGCGATGTGTCCTCGAACGCGCAGTACAAGGTCAGCGTCGGTTCGACGCTCGGCCGCATGCGCGTGTCGACGATACGCAACAAGACCGTGATTTTCACCATCGAAGAATTCGGCACGACGCGCCAGGACTCACTCGTCCTCGGCGACTCCACCAAAGTGAGGAAGCCATGAGCCACTTCCGGACGCTTGCATCTGCGATGCTCGTTGCGTTCGGCGCGGTTGGAGCGAATCCAGCCGCCGGCGCGGCAGTGCCCGCGCTGAATGACGCCACCGTGATCTCGCTGAGTGTGGTGCCGCGGACCGGACGAGCCGACGTGAACGTACGCGTCGACGGGTCGGTGTCGTTCAAGCACTTCACGCTCAGCAAGCCGGACAAGATCGTCGTCGATTTCGCCGGCGCGACGCTCGGCCTGCCCGACGGCGACGCCTATGACGGCGTATCGCGCGGCGGCATCACCCGCATTCGCTATTCACAGTTTACGCGAACGGTCGTGCGCGTCGTCGTGACGTTGGACGCGGCGCATCCGTACACCGTGACGAACGATGACGGCGTCGTACGGATCAGCGTCGACGGCGCCGCGAACGGCTTCGCGCCGTGGGCCGTCGGCGAAAAGGCCAGCGAGAAGGCCGAACGCCTCGCCAAGGTCGAGTCGCCCAAGGTCGAAACGCCCAAGGTCGAGTCGAAGCTCGAGACGCTCCCGAGCGTCACGAAGAAGGTCGAGGCCGACGCGCCGGTGATCGTGCCGGCGCCGGCGCCCGTCGCCGCTCCGGTGGCTGCGCCCGCGGCCCAGACCCAGATGCAATCGACGGTCTTCAAGCCCGGTTCCGAGTTGCTGGCGCCGTCCTTCAAGGCGGTGAACACGAGTCAGTCGCAAGAGCCGACGTTCACCTGGAGCTGGGAGAACGCGCCGCTGTCCGACGTGCTCGCGATGTTCGCCTCGTACAGCCGGCGCACGATCCTGCCGTCGAAGAACGTCACCGGCTCGATCACGGCCAACATCATCAATCAGCCGTGGGACGTCGCGCTGCGCGCCGTCATGAACGCGAACGGCTACGACATCATCGTGGACGATCGCGGTATCATCATCGTCGATACGTTCGAAGCGATCGCCGCGCGCCAGGCCACGATTCCGTTGCAGACGCGCACCGTCCGCCTGAACTACACGCGCGCCCTGAGCGTGCGAGACATGGTGGCGGCTCGTCTCACCCGCACCTGCCCGCTCACTGCGCAGGCCGCGGCGGCGCAGGTATCCTCGGGGCAGGGACAGCAACCCGCGGGGATTCAGAGCATGACCTGCCCGCTTCGCGGCATCGTGACCGCTGATTCGATCACCAACGCGGTCAGCATCACCGACGTTCCGTCCGCGCTGCCCGAGCTTGAAGAGTACGCGAGGAGCCTCGACCTGCGTCAGCCGCAGGTCAACATCAAGGCGAAGATCATTCTCGTCGACCGCTCCACGCTCGAGGGCCTCGGCCTGCGGTACGACATCGGAACGCAACAACAGTTCTTCAACGACATCATTCCGCGCCTCGATTCCTTGGGCAAACCGCGCACCGACGCCGGCCAGGTCGCGCTCGGCGGCAATGCGCTGTCCGCGATCGCCGACGCTTCGGCCCGCGTGCCTGGCGCCGCCCTGCAGCTGATCTACTCGACGGCCGTCGGCAACTACGACTTCACGACGTTCCTCGAGGCGCTCCAGACCAACACGCTCCTCGACGTGCAGGCCGAGCCGAGCACCACGGTGCTGAACAACCGCACGGCGAACCTCACCGCCGGCACGCAGGTGCCCATCCGGGTCATCGACGCCGGATCGGCCGCCGGCAATACGACCAATGCGCCGCGCGCCCAGGTGAACATGCAGCAGACGGGCATCATCCTGACGGTGACGCCGCAAATCACGGCCAACCGCCAGGTGCAGATGAAGATCCACGTCGAGAACTCCGACGTGCAATTCCAGTCGAACGACGTCGGCGCCGTGTTCCCGACGCAGAAGGTCGACAACGAAGTCCTCGTCGCCGACGGCGAGACGGCGGTCATGGGTGGACTGACGCAGACGACGGTGAGTGCCAGCCGCTCCGGCATTCCGATTCTCGTCGACCTGCCGATCATCGGCCGACTCTTCGGTGTGACCAACAGGACGGAGACGAAGCGCGATCTGCTCATCCTGATCACGCCGCACATCATCGATGACGGGCAACGGCCCGATAATCACCAGTAATCGGGCCTGGGAGTAATACGATGCGATCTGTCCTCATTCGTCTAGCCGCCGTTGCGGCGGGAGTCGCGATCGTCGCGAGCTGCGACGCGCGCGTCCCGACTGCGACCACCTTCCCCACTGCAGGCAGTAGCGGCGGGGGCGGGGGCGGAAGCTCGACCCTGCCGGTGAAGAGCAGCGGGAACGCACCTTCGATCGTGATCGATTCCCCGGTGACCGGCACGCTGATCAACGTCGGCGATTCGGTGCTCGTCACGGTCGGACTGCACGACAGCAAGTCGTCGCTCAAGTCGGCCAGCATCGTCGGCATGACGGAAAAGGGCAGCGTCGACCTGGGAACGTTCCAGCAGATTCCGCGCTACAAGCTGACGCCGATCCCGGGGCAGGGCACGTTCCGAGCGGGGCTGCGCGACACCACGGTGCGTCGCTACCTCCAGCCGATCGCTGCCACGGATACCGCGCTCGACAGTCTTGTCATCGTCGTCATCGCCACCGATTCGGCGGGCGGTGCCGACACGGCAACGCGGCGCATCAACCTCGTGGCCGGACCGAAGGTGTCGGTCGTTTCGCCGTCGATGGGCGACAGCATTCCCGCGGGCGTGGGTCTCACGGTCGCGGCGCGCGCGCAGCATCCCGATGGTGTCCAGCGCATCGACATTCGAGTGCAGGGCGAAGCCAACTGGCCGACCAAGCTCGATACGTCGTTCAGTCAGGTCTACACCACCAATCCGCGCGACATCACGTTCTCCGCGGTGGCGCGCATTCCAATCAACGCGCCGCTGCGCGGCAGGATCACCGTCACGGCGACCGCCGTCGACGTCAACCGACAGCCGGGCTCGGCATTGCCGGTGGCCGCGTTTGTCCGCAGCCCCAACGCCGCGATTCCGCGCGTCAACCAGACCATCCCGCCGAAGAGCGAGTTCTCGGACTCCGTCGTCGTCCGCGCCACCGGTGAAGCCATCACCAGGGTCGGCCTGATCATTCGCGACAGCGCGAACGTCGTCATTCAGCGAGACAGCGTGCTGCTCACGGCGCCGTACACCGCCAACGCGCAGGCGACCGTCGCGCTTGGGCTCTCGCCGTCGCAGCAGGGCAAGAAATTGAGCATCACGGGATTCGCCGTCGACCAGGCCGGACGCATCGGCTACGCCGTCCCGGCGAACCGCCAGTCGCCGGAAGGCGACTTCAACAGCGCGCTTCGAGACACGACGCTCGTCGTCTACGGCCGGACGTACCCATATCCGCAGCAAGGCGTCATCGGCGACCTGGCCATCGACGCGCAGCGCGGCAACGTGTTCCTCTCGAACACCGCGTTCAACCTGCTCAACATCTGGCAGTCGTCAGCGGTCGCGAAGGGGTTCTCGAACTCCAGCATTCCAGTTGGCTCGCTACCGTGGGGCCTCTTCATCTCGAACAATCCGGATACGCTGCTCGTCGCGAACTCCGGCGGCACGAATATCAGCCGAGTGTACATCGGCTCGACGGATGTCTCGTCGATGCGCGAAGATCTCCCCAACCGCATCCTGACGCGCAACACGTACGTCTACACCGTCACGGTGCAGAAGGACGAGAACACGGGCAAGATTCGCCTCAACGCGCAGGGACCGTTCAGCTACTCTGACCGGCCGCAGTATCTCGCGCAGTCGAAGGGCGGACGCATCTTCTTCTCGACGCGCCCGACGGCGTCCTCGCCGGTCGGCACGGTGCGCTGGCTCGATCCCAGTCTCCCGGTTCCGGATCCGCGCCAGATCTGGCAGTACGGCACGTACCTCAAGTCGACCGACCAGACGTACGCGCTGTTCAACGTCGACTCGATCGCCATCGGCGCGACACTCCCGTCGTCGGCGGCGTCGGACACGCTCTACATCTGGGATCATCCCTACGGCCAGAAGACCGGCACGATCGCGGTGCTCGATACGATTCCGCTGAACGCGGTTGCGGCGGCGGTCGCCGGCGGCAGCGACGCGGAGGCCGTGCTGCGACTCGACATCGGCTCGCTCCCGCTCACCGACACGACGTTCGCGGCGGCCAGCGGTGATCGTCATTGGGTCGCGTTCGGCGAGGGGCACACGACAGGCGCCGGCCGCGTGGTCATGGTGGCCGACTCGGCGGGGCTCGTGCCGAGCTTCTTCTCGCCGCTCGTCACGATTTCGGATCTCACGGACAACGCGTCGGAAGAAGTGTTCGGCCTGGCGCTCGATCTCACGGGCGGCACGGTGGCGTCGCACGGAACGCAGTCGTTCTTCGCCTCCGTCAGCGATCCCTTCCACCTGCGTCTGCAAGGCAAATACGACTCGTTCGACAACGGCGCTGGCGTCACCTTCGCGCCGCAGGCGGACGGCACGCTCACGCCGACGAATCAACGTCTGGCGTTCGTCGGCGCGCAGAGCGGCATCATCGAGGTCGTCGACATCGCCTACTACATCAATCGCGGCAAGCTGCAGCTGAAGTACCCCATCTATGGACCGCTCCGCGCGAGTGCGCCGATGCCCGGTGATCCACCGGATGTCGTCATGAAGCTGTTCGCGGTCAGCCAGCAGGGTCTGATCGTCATCGACCTCACGGCGGCGGACATCAAGCCGGGACCGTAAAAAAGGGAAGAGGGAAGCGGGGCGAGGGAAGCGGGACGAGGAAAGCGGGGAACCACAGTGAAGGGATTCGCGTCTCCTGAGACAGAGAACGAGGGATCTGCTGGCCGCAACGGCAGCAGATCCCTCGTTTTGCGCGTGACCTTTCGTCGAAGTGATGGAGCTATCTTGTCACTAGCCGGCCTTTCCGGCGGTTCGAACCCGTCTCCCGGGTCACCCGTCTCCCGCTTCCCGCAGATGATCCGCTTCACCACCGCTGGCGAGTCCCACGGCCCGGCCCTCGTGAGCATTCTGGAAGGAATGCCGGCCGGATTGCCGCTCGTCGCGGAGGACGTCAACGTCGAGCTGTCGCGCCGCCAACAGGGCTACGGGCGCGGGCGTCGCATGCAGATCGAGAAGGATACCATCGAGTTTCTCTCCGGTGTTCGGGCCGGAGAGACGCTCGGCTCGCCCATCGCGATGCTGATTCATAACCGCGATTGGAAGAACTGGCAGGAGATCATGAGCGCCGCGCCCGATCCGGGGCCGTCCGCCGACGTGGCGGAATCGCCGGGCACCGGTGGTCTGCGCAAGCGCGCGGTGACGCGCGTTCGCCCTGGCCACGCGGATCTCACGGGCGTCCTCAAGTACGATCGCGAGGACGCGCGGGACATTCTCGAGCGTGCTTCGGCGCGCGAAACCACGGCGCGCGTCGCCGCGGCGGCGGTCTGTAAGCGTTTGCTCAAGGAGTTCGGCATATGCATCGGGAGTCACCTCGTCCACCTCGGCGGCATCGACGCCGCGCGGCCGCGTGAGCTGCCGCGCGATCTCAACGCCGCGGCCGATGCATCGCAGCTGCGCACGCTCGACGCGGACGCCGAGCAGCGCATGGTGACGTACATCGACGAGATCAAGCGCGCGGGCAACACGTTGGGTGGCATCTGTGAAGTCGTCGTCGACGGCTTGCCGGTTGGCCTCGGCTCGCACGTGTCGTGGGACCGAAAGCTCGACGGCCGCATCGGCGCGGCGATCCTGTCCATTCCCGCGGTCAAGGGCGTGGAGATCGGCATCGGATTTCAGGCGGCGCGCGTCACCGGCGCCGAAGTGCACGACGAGATCGAGCTGTCGCCAGGAAATCCACGCACCGGGAACGTCAAACGAAAGACGAACCGCGCCGGCGGCCTCGAGGGCGGCATGACCACGGGCGAGCCCCTCGTGGTTCGCGTGGCGATGAAGCCGATCAGCACGCTGATGCGGCCGCTGGGAACGATCGACGTCGCGACAGGTGAGGCCGCCGCGGCGGTCGCGGAACGCAGCGACGTGACGGCGGTACCGGCAATGGGGGTCATTGCGGAGGGGATGCTCGCCCTCGTGCTCGCCGACGCGTTCGTGGAGAAGTTCGGCGGCGACTCGCTCGGCGAAACCAAACGGAACTATGACGCCTACCTTTCGCACATCGCATCCCGGCTCGGCGGCTGATCCGTCCAAACCGCATTTGATCCTCGTCGGCCTTCCGGGTTCCGGAAAGACGACGGTGGGCCAGGCGGTCGCGGAGCGGACTGGTCGCACGTTCCTGGATCTCGATCAAGAGATCGAGCGGCGCGAAGCGCGGTCGATCGGGCAGCTGTTCGCCGAAAAGGGCGAGTCCTATTTCCGAAAGAAGGAGCGTGAGCTCACCGAGGAGCTGACGCTGGTCGGGAACATGATCGTCGCCCCTGGCGGCGGGTGGGTGGCCAATCCGGACGTCGTGGCGCTGGTTCGACCCCCTAGCCAGCTCATATACCTTAAAGTGGCGCCTGGCACGGCTCTGAAGCGACTCGGGCCGATGCGTGCCATGCGACCGCTGTTGGTCCGCCCCGATCCACTGGCGGAAATGACGAAGTTGCTGGATGCTCGGAAGGCGGCGTACGAGGCTGCAGATCATGTAATAAACACGGAACTCTATAACCTACAAAGGGTTATAGAGAAGGTGTTGGAGCTTGCTTCCCCGAGCGGGTAGAAATACGTTACCGTTCCGACAGGGCGGAAGTCGCCCAAAAGAGGCTCAAAGCTGGAAACAGATGGGTTCGACAGGGAGAGGATCGATGCCACGTGCAATCGACTTCCTCCCCTTCTTGCTTTGGGCCCGGTTCAAGCGTCTGAGGACTGAAGGATGACGGCGTTTCGCGTTTTGGGACCTCATGAGCGGGGGCGGTTTGCTCCCGATGCCTGGGGACATTTGCTGGCACTGACCGGTTCTGGGGCGCTCAGCTCCGCGGAGCTGGAACACATAATCGAACGAGCACTCATGCAGATCGACGGGCGTATCGCGCTGGACGACCTCCGCTCCTTGATGGAGGGCGCCGGCTTCGTCGAACCGAATGAGGGCGACCAAAACCAGACGGTGCATTGAGCATGGCAACCCGAAAACGAGTCTCGAGCACCAAGCGCGGGACGATGGCCTCGCAGACCGCGGCGGAGGCAGTCAAGCCGACGCGGAAGCGCGTGGCCAAGAAGGCGACGGCGAAGAGCAAGGCCGCTACCAAAGCGGCCGCGCGTCGCGCCGGCGCGAAGATGGAGTACGGAGAGCCGGCAGGACCGGGCGGAACGAGCACGCTCGTCATCGTCGAGTCGCCAGCCAAGGCGAAGACGATCGGGAAATACCTCGGCCGCGGTTATCGCGTTCGGGCGACGGTCGGGCACATCATGGATCTGCCCGAGAAGAAGCTCGGCATCGACGTCGAGAATGGCTTCACGCCGGACCTGGTACCCATTCCCGGAAAGGAGAAGACCATCGCGGAGCTCAAGAGCGCCGCGAGGGACTCGCGCGAAGTGCTGATCGCCACCGACCCTGATCGTGAGGGCGAAGCGATCGCGCAGCACGTCGCGACGCAGATCACGCCCAAGCGCGGCGAGGCTCGCGTGCCCGTTCGGCGCGTCCTGTTTCACGAGATCACGAAGGACGCCGTCCAGCGCGCGATTCTGAACGCCGGCAAGATCGACAGCAAGAAGGTCGAAGCGCAGCAGGCGCGTCGCGTGCTCGATCGGCTCGTGGGCTACAAGGCGAGCCCCGTGCTCTGGAAGACGGTGAAAAAGGGTCTGTCGGCCGGTCGTGTGCAGACGGTCGCGCTGCGGCTGATCGTGGAGCGCGAGCGCGAGATTCGCGCGTTCAAGCCGGTCGAGTACTGGACCATCGAAGCGCTGCTCGAGAAGGACGGGCAGCAGTTCACGGCCAAGCTGCATCACATCGACGGCAAGAAAGCCGAGATTCATTCGCAGGCCGAAGCGCAGCGGATTCTCGACGATCTCGCGAACCGCGCGACGTTCGACGTCACCGAGGTGAAGCGTCGCGAGCGGCGCAAGAATCCCTCGGCGCCGTTCACCACGTCCACGCTCCAGCAGGAAGCCGCGAAGAAGCTGTCGTTCGGCTCGAAGCGCACGATGCGCGTCGCGCAGGATCTTTACGAAGGCATCGAGATCGGCGACGAGGGCCAGGTGGGCCTCATCACTTACATGCGCACGGACTCCACGCGCGTGGCGGAAAGCGCGGCGATGCAGGCGCGCGACTATCTGCGCGTGCTGTTCGGCGAGGAGTTCGTTTGCAAGACGCCGCAGCTCTATGGCGCGGCCGAGGGCAAGAAGAACACGCAGGACGCGCACGAGAGCATCCGTCCCACGGACCCCACGCGCCGTCCGGATGCGATGAAGCGCTATCTCACGCCGGACCAGCTCAAGCTGTACACGCTCGTCTGGCAGCGCTTCATGGCGAGCCAGATGACGCCGGCCGTCTTCGACACGACGACGGTGGACTTCGACATTCCGTCCACGACGCAGCCCGACATCGGCCGGCGCAGCTATCTGTTCCGCGCCACGGGATCGATCGTGAAGTTCCAGGGCTTCCTCGTGCTCTACCGCGAGGCGCGCGAAGAGGGTGAGCATCGCACGCTCGAGGACGAGCAGGCGCTGCCGGTCGTCGAGAAGGGCGAGCCGGTGCCGTGCAAGGGCGTCACGCCGAGCCAGCATTTCACGGAGCCTCCGCCGCGCTTCTCCGAGGCCAGCCTCGTGAAGGAGCTCGAGCGGCTCGGCATCGGCCGGCCGTCGACGTACGCGTCGATCATCTCGGTGCTGGCGGACCGCCGCTACGTCGAGCTGAATCAGCGTCGCTTCTTCCCGACCGAGCTCGGTGAGTCGGTCGAGAAGGTGATGGTCAAGCAGTTCCCCGACGTCTTCAACGTGGAGTTCACGTCGGAGATGGAGGAGGAGCTCGACAAGGTCGAAGAGGGCGATCTCGGGTGGCAGAAGGTGCTCAAGAACTTCTACTCACCGTTTGCGGCGCGCCTCAACAAGGTGGATGCCCCGACGCTGATCGCCGAGGCGTACGACCTGTCCGGTGTTCCGGCGCTGCGCTGTCCCGATTGCGGCGGCAAGCTCGAGCCGCGCGGCGGTTTCTTCGGGCCGTTCCTCGCGTGCGAGAATCACCCGAAGGCGTGCAAGTACACGCGGCCGATCAAAGGCGAGAAGGCGAAGCCGGTGATGACGGAGTACAAGTGCCATCTGTGCGCCGCGCCGATGGTGATCCGTCAGGGGCGCAGTGGTGCGTTCCTGGGCTGCAGCACGTTCCCGAAATGCCGGGGCACCCGGTCGCTGCCAACCGGTGTCTTCTGCCCGAAGGACGGTGGCGAGCTCGTGGAGCGGCGCTCGCGCAAGCGCGGCACCGCGTTCTACGCGTGCTCCAACGAGACCTGCGACTTCGTCGCCTGGAACAAGCCGGTGAATGAAACGTGTCCCGAGTGCGGCTACGTCGGCGCCGAGATGAAGTTCACGAAGGCGCGCGGCGACTTCCGCAAATGTCTCAAGTGCGGCAACGAGTGGGACGCGCCGAGGACCGAAGATCCGGTGGACGCCGAGGCCGTGGCGGTGTAGCGGGATGCGGCGCGGCGGCGATCAGCCGCCGCGTCGCTTGTGCAGCACGAGCAGCCCGCACCGCGCGTCGGAGGCGTTGTAGGGTGCCGGCACCTGCGCGTCGTTCTCGTACCACTCGACCGACTCGAGCTGCGACGGCAGAAAAGTGTTGACGTCGAATGGCATCGTCGGGTGCGTTGCGTTGAGCGGCGACCGGTCCAGGTACACGAGCGCGTAGCACGCGCGCTGAACGCCGGTGCGCGCCTCGAAATCCTCAGGAACGTAGTACACGCGCTCCGCGCGCAGGCAGTCGTCCGTCACCCGCTGTGCGGCGACCGCGTCGTTGTAGTCGCGCGCCGGGCGCACCGGCGGACATCGGGTCGGTACCGCGCGCTTCGAGACGACCCAGGACTGCCCGCCGCTCCCGCGCAGGAGCGCCAAGCCTTGCATCCCGGTGACCGCGGCGGCGAGGGTTGCTCCTCCGACTTTCTCCAGCTGATCGCGCGTGAGGAACCTGCCGAATCCCAACTTTCGGTGCTCCTCGAAGTTTGTCATGTCGAGGTCGAGACTCCGGCCTTGCACGACAACGGAGTCGAGCCGGACGATTCGCCCGAGCGTGATGCGCCGCAGCACCGTCTGACTATCCGCGAACACGATCGACGTGTCGAGCTGGCCGAAGCCGATTCGGCGCACGACCACCCGCTGCGCGCCCGCCGGCAGTCCGGTCAGCCGAAAGTTTCCGTTGGCGTCGGTGAGGCGGCTGAGCGGTAGCCCCGGCAGCGACACTTCGGCTTCAGCGATCGGGTGCTGCAGCGAATCGACGACCGTGCCGGCAAACACCGCACGTCCGCTTGCCTGCGCGGTGAGGAGCGTGGGAAGGAAAAAGGCACTGGCGATTGTGGCGAGTCGCATGGGCGCGTCCTGATCAGGCTCGCGCTAACCAACGCCGAGTTCCCCGCGCGGTCAAGACGCCCAATTAGGGAAACTGAAAAACGCCCTTGATCGGCACCGGCACCGATTGCGATTGCCCCGAGCCGTCGCCGAGCTCGCCGAAGGTGTTGTCGCCCCAACAGTAGACCTGGCGTCCAGCCAGCGCGCAGGTGTGTTCCAGGCCCGCGTCCAGCCCGGAGACGCCGGACAGTCCGCTCACACGCACCGGTGCGTACGAGCACACGAACGTCGACGTGCCGACCGTGTTCGTGCACGCGTCGGTCGTGCCGCTCGCGCCCAGCTGTGTCTTCGAGTTCCACCCCCAGCAATAGACGTCGCCGGCGACGGTCACGCCGCACGTGTGCGTGAAGATCGAGTTTGCTCGCTCGGCGTGCACGCTGGCGAAGATCAGGCCGGGCGCGGCTTCGACCGGCGCGAGCCGACGCGCTTGCGTTCCGTCGCCGAGCTGGCCCGAAAAATTCGCGCCCCAACACAGCGTGTGTCCATTGCTCGCGATGCCGCACGAATGAATCGATCCGGACGACACGAAGCGGAACGTGACGCTCCCGGAGATCTGTTTCGGCGTTGCGGACATCGTCGTGTCGCCGCTCGCGAGCTCACCGAACGCGTTGTCGCCCCAGCAGTAGACGCTGCCGTTGGTCGCCAGACCGCAGACGTGCCAAAAGCCCGCGGCGAGCGACGTGAAACGCACCGCGCCGGCGACACGCGTCGCGGTCGTTCGGCCAACCGTGTCCGCGACGCCGAGCTGGCCGCGCTGGTTCTGCCCCCAGCAGTACGCCGTGCCGCCGTCGTCGATGCCACAGGCAAATTTTCGCCCGACCGTGATCGACGCCAGCGGACGCGGCGCTGAGACCGCAACGCCCACACTCTTGAAGCTGAGCGGCGTGTTGGGTTGCGTCGGATCGTCGCCCCAGCACCAGGCGACGCCGCCGCGGTCGAGCGCGCACGCGGTTTCATCGGCCGCCGCGATCGAGACGTAGGCGTGAGCGCCGGCGATGGCGGTCGGGACGATCTTCGGCCCGTAGGTCGAATCGCCGATCTGGCCGGCGAGGCCGTCGCCCCAGCAATACGCCTTTCCACTCGTCGTCAGCGCGCAGGAGAAGCGCGCGCCCGAGGCCAGTGCGGTGGACCCGGAGGGATCGGTCGGGAGGTGTGGCGCGGCGACTTCACTGGCGCCACACGCGACGACGGCAAGCGTCCAGAGAACGCGAATCGACTTCCGCACCGGCCCACCTCCCCCTGAGTGGACTTCTCCCTGGCCGACGCAGCACTGCTTCATGACCCGTGCCGATCCGCCGTCTCGTCGCCCTATGACAACCTCGTCGGTGACGGGATCGTCACGCCTGCTAGAGCGGTTTCTCGCCATCGCCCTTGAGAAACAGAACGCTGCGCCGGCTTCGGCCGTCGCCGATCTGGACGACGTTGACTTGATCGTCGAACGCCTCCACGAGTAACGGGTTCCGGGCGCGCAACTGGGCAGGTGCGGCTGTAATCGCGCCTTCGAAACACACCCAGAGCAGGTCACCGCTTCGGCGGACGCCGCAGGCTCGCATCGCGAGCGGCTGGCCGCCAATCGAGAAGGCCAGGGCAGAGGCGACATAGGCGGCGCCGCGCTCGTTCACGTCGGCGCCTTTGAGCGCTGGATGCTTCGCCAGCGCGGCCATCAGGTCGTCGACGAACAGGCGCACGGTTGCCCGCACCGTGTGCCTGGCGCCGTCGACGCTGATCTCGGTGAGCGTGGTGTGCAACGGATGGGCGTGCGGCATTCGGGCACTCGCCGTCGTGACTGCGGCGGCGAGGGTCATCGCCGCGATCGACGGCGCTACCATGGGCGCCGCTCGATCGCCCAGCGCGAGGCGACGACGACGACGACGGCCGAGACCGCGGCGATCCTCACCTGCAGCGGCGCCCATGCCGCGCGCTGCAGCGTCAGTCGCGCGATCCCCAAGTCGGCGACCGACAGCAGCAATGCCGCGGCCGACAACACGAGGATCTGTCCGAGCTCGATTCCCACGTTGAAACCGAAGAGCGGAAGCGCGATGTGCGCGACGAAGAGCGCGTTCAAATAGGCGGCGAACCCCGCGCCGTGTACGAGCCCGAACGTGCCCGCCAACACCGGCCGATACCACCTCGAGCGCGACGATCGTCGGCGAGCCGCGACGATCAGATTCTCGATGCCGGTGGCGACGATGGTCACGGGAATCAGAAACTCGACCACCGCCGAGGGAAACCGCACGACAGCCCGTCACCGCGAGCGCGAGGCTGATCGAGTGACCGACGGTGAACGCGGTGATCACCCACAGCGCCATCCGTGCGTCGCGCAGGCGATACACCGCGGCCAGTGCGACGAGAAAGAGGATGTGATCCATCGCCTCGACGTCCACGATGTGGCGAAACCCAACCTGGACGAACGTGAGCAGCTCGCTCATTGCAGGCTCGGGTTGAGGGCGCGTGCTCGCGCCAGGTGCTCGTCGGCGACCGCCGCGCGCCCGTTCGCCTGTTCGATCACGGCCGCGTGATAGAGCAGTTGGGCGTCCTGCGTTCCCTGCGCGAGCGCGCGCTGCACCGCGGCGAGCGCGTCGTCGTCGCGGCCCTGCTTGTGGAGCGACCACGCGTACAAGTCATATGCGTACACGTCGCGGCGGGTCCGCAGCTCGGCGACGATCTTCTGGTGGACGGCGTGAAGCTGCCGGCCGTGGTCCAACAGAAACAGGCTCCACGCGCGATGGTACGCGCCAGGCTGTGCGCGCACGGCGACGTCGAGCGCGTGCGCCAACTCTTGCGCCCGCGCCGAATCGCCCGTTGCCGCGTAGGCGTCGCTCAACGTACCGAGCGTCGCTGGATCGAGGCTGGATGCGATCGCGCGATTGCCGTAGTCGATCGCCGCGCTCCACTCGTGTCGCACCGCCGCAAGCCGGCTAAAGGCCGAGAGCAGACGGTAGTCGTCGGGATGGACGGCGAGTCCGTTGCGATACGCGGAATCGGCCGCGACGAAGCGTCCCGCACGGAATTCGATGTCGCCCGAACGCATCCAGAACCACGCGACCTGCTCGCGGGGTAGCCACGGCGACCGACGCGCCAGCGCGAGCGCATGCCGCATCAACCGACGCGCTTCGTCCGGACGACCTTCGATCTCCGCCCATCGCGCCAAGCGCGGCACCACGGAGAGATCGTCGCGCGCAAACCAGAGACTGTCGAACGCGACACGAGCGGAATCGTACTGCCCGACCTCCATCTCGATCTCAGCAACGGCCGCGCGGAGCGACGGCGAATCGGGATTGCGGTCGCGCAGACCGCGCGCGACGACCAATGCCTCATCGAACCGATGTTGCGCGAGAAGGCTCGACGTGAGCACCTGGGCCGCCTGGTCGTTGTGCGAGTGCCGGTTGCGAAGTGACCGTCGCGCGGCCGCCTCGGCGCGCGCGGCGTCGCGCTGGTCGCCCGTCTCGCGCGAACGCTGGAGGTACAGTCCCGCCAGGCGAGCCAGATCGAATCCGCCCGTGGGATCCGCTGCGGCGCGCATCTCGTAGAACTCGATGTCGCGATCGCGGACCTCTGCCTCGGTCAACGCCGGCGCCGCGACGGTTTGAGCCGACGCCGGTTTCACGATGCTCGCGGAATGACGACACGCACCCGTGGCCATGACGCTGGCCGCGCACAGCCCCTGAGCGATCGCTGCGATTCGGCGCGTCGAGCGCCATGGTCGGGTGTATCGCATGATCATTTCGGTGCGGCCAGGTAAGGGAACGTGGCGCCGAACGTGCTGTGCGATCCGACATGGTCCGTGCACAGCGGCAGTGCGCCGGGCTTGCAGACGGCCTGGGTGGGATCGAGCAGGTCGCTGAAGATCGCGGACAGCCCGGTGTCGACGACGTCGTCGGTGAGCTTGCGGCCGCCGTAGCCGTTCGCGAGCGCCCACGTGAGCCAGCCGGCCGTCGTCGCCGCCTTGTCGGTCTGCACGATCAGCATGTCCGGCAGCAGAACCGACGCGAGCGTGTTCTGCAGCGTCGTCGCCTGCGGGCGGAACGCGGCGACGAAGCCCTTGACCGTCGCTCCGAACGACGCCGCATCGTCGGCCGGTCCGATCGAGCCGTGGAACGGGTGGTCCTTCTTCGACAGGAACACTTCGCTCACGAGCGGATTGCCCAGCCGCTGAACTTGATTGAAGCTGCGAGTGGTCCGCGTGCCGGTCGTGGCGGGACCGGTCGTGCTATTGTCCGAGTCGCACGCCGCGACCGCGAGCGCGAGGGCGGTGATGAGCACGGCGGCGACATGGCGCGACCGTCCCGCCGATGAGTGCATCGACATGAGTGATTCCTCGAGTCTTCTTGTGGGAGTGGCGCGTCAGCGGCTGATCGTGCCCCAGACGCCAATCTTGGAATTGCCGCCGGCGGTCAGTTGCGAGACGGGCACTTCGATCACGATGGACAGCACGTTGAACCCTTTCACGAAGTCCACCGCCGAGCCGGCGGCGCGGAACGAGCTCGCGCTCGCGGCGTCGGGGAGAAGGGAGAGCTGGCCCGTCGACGGTTTGCGGTCCGGCACGATGCGGAAGAACTGTTCGAGATCGATGAAGAACGGATCGTCGCGGACACCGGCGAACACCTGCATGCCGGTCGGCGAACCGAGCGTCTGATTGACTGGTCCGGTCACGACCGCTTGCGACGACGAGACGGTGTTGTTCATCGCGCCGACGACGGGCGGAGCGACCGGCCCGCGCACTTCCACGGTCTGGGATGCGCCGGTGCCGTTGAACAGCACCTGAATGACGCGGTCTTCCTTCGCGTCGCCGGTGTTGTCGATCTTGAACTGGTACAGCAGGTTGGGGTCGAACGTCGTGGTCGACGCCTGGCTCGGCGTGATGAACGCCCAGCTGTTCATGACGAGCGCAATGCGATCCGGGCTCGAGCCGGGAAACGCATAGACGTCGGTCATGTCCATCGCCGGATTGAGCTCGACCAGTGGATTGTCCTGGTGGTCCGACGCGCGCGCCACACCGATGCCGGCGACGGCGACGAACCCCGCGGCGGCGAGCGTGATGGCAACCCGGCGGCCCAATCCGGGGAATCGGGACGGCATGAGAAGGCTCCGCGTAAAATGTATGGATTGCTCTCGGAGAACCGCTCCGAGTGCCCTGAGTACGCCGCCCGATCGGATTTGGATTTCTGGAGGCTCAACGCGGCCGCGAGGACCAAGCGTTATCATTGAAGGACTAACGAGGCTCCGCCTCAGACCGACGAGCGTGTCGGTGGGGAGAGAGGAGTGGCGGGACTCCAGCGTGAGCGTACAACATGATGGGTGCTTGCGCACCGCGTAACACCGCCCGAAGCGGTGTGGTGTCCCGAAGGACCGTCACGTGGAGCCCGCCAATGTCCTCCTGCTCGTCCCCCTCGGTCGCTGAGATTCTCCGGTCGCACGTCACGCTCGAAACCGAAGGCATCGACCGGATGTATCTGAACGTCTACGTCCCCAAGCTCCAGTATCCGAGCGGGGTCGCCACGTTTCTGCGCCAGCATCGCGGCGCCCGGTTCGCGTCGTCGGTGCTGCTCCAACCAATCAGCGACGCCTTCGTCGCGAAGATGGAGACGTTCGCCGAGACGCGCCAGATCATGGTCCTGCCGTTTCGGAAGGGGCAGCGGAAGGATGATCTCGCGAAGGAAGCGCTCGCGGTGTTTACCAAGGCAGGCGGAACCGAAGGCATCCTCTTTGTGGGGAAGGCGCAAGAGAAGACGCCGGTGATTCGCACGGAGAAACGGCACAACGAGCGCACCGGCCGCCCGTATCCGTGGCTCGTGTGGAGCACGGCGATGGTGAATCACTGGTACTGGTACTGTGTCGATGCGGACTTCGGGCCGTTCTTCCTCAAGTTCAGCAGCTACTTCCCGTACACGGCGAAGGTCTGTCTCAACGGCCACGAATATCTCAAGCGCCAACTCACCAAAGCCGGCATGGCCTTCGCGGCGCTCGACAACGGGCTCCTGTCTTGTGCCGACCCGAAGCGCGCGCAAACGATCATGGATCGCTTGTCGGCGGAGAAGATCGAAGGCCTCGTCCGGAAATGGTTGCGCCTCTTGCCGTCGCCGTTCGCGCCGGCGGATACGCGCGCGGGGTATCGGTACGACATCTCCGTGCTCCAAGCCGAGTTCTCCCTCACCCAGGTGTTGGATCGTCCCGCCACGGGGCGCCTGTTCTTCGAAGCAGTGATTCGAGAGAATCTCGATATCGGTCGACCCTCGCAGGTGCAGCTCATCTTCAATCGTCGCATCACCCGCCAGACCCCCGGACGCTTTCGCACCCGCGTCATCACGGAGGGCGTGACGCCCTCGCTCCATCTCGACTACAAGCGCAGTCGGATCAAACAGTATCACAAGGAAGGCCGGGCCCTGCGCACGGAGACCACCATCAACAACACCCGGGACTTCGCCATCGGGCGCCGACTCACCCGGGACAATCTCGCGGCCCTCCGCCGCGTCGGCTTTCACGCCAATCGCCGTCTGCTCGACGTGGAACGCCTCAGTCATGATTGCGCCGTGGGCGACACGGTGTTCACGCACCTCCATGGGCCGATCGTGGTCGATGCCCAGCGCGCGTCCGCGCTCCGCTTCGGCGACCCGCGCGTGCAGGTATTGCTGTGCGCGCTCATCTGCTTTCGCCTGCTGCCGCGCGGATTTTCCCACGCGGACCTGAAAGCACAGCTCACCCTCCTCTTGGGCGCGGGCGCCACGCCGATCACCGCGGGGCGCATGACGTACGACCTGCGACGCCTCCGGCTGCACGGACTCATCGCGCGCATTCCCAAGACGCATCGGTATCGCCTGACCGATTTCGGACTCCGGGCGGCGCTGTTTTCCACGCGCAGCTATGCGCGGCTCCTTCGCCCCGGCTTCGCGATCGTCATTCCCGACACGGTGGCCGGGGATCTCCCGCTCCGGCGCGCCTTCCAACAGGTTGAGCGCGTCATGGACCGCCGGTGCGCGGAGGCCAAACTCGCATCCTGAAAACTTGACTCATTTACCACAACTTTCAGATCTCAAGCTACCTAGCCCGGAGGCCCGCGTGATTCCTCAGCCACGATCCATTCGTCGCGCCGCGCACTCGTTCGCGGCCCTAGCGACGCTGTTCGTTGCGTCGTCCATCGCGGTCGCGCAGTCGGCGTCGACGATCCCGTCGCGTCTGTCCGATGCCGAGCTGTGGCGGTTCAACGCAGACTTCTCCGAGCCCAGCGGCTATTTCCGGTCCGACAACTTCTTGTCGAACGAAACGGGATTTCAGTTCGTGATCCCCGATCTGCTGCGTTCGATCAAGCCCGGCGGCGTGTATCTCGGCGTGGGACCGGAGCAAAACTTCACGTACATCGTGGCGCTGCAGCCGAAGCTGGCGATCATCTTCGACATTCGGCGCGGCAACATGATGGCGCACCTGATGTACAAGTCGCTCATGGAAACGTCGGCCGACCGCGCCGACTTTCTCTCGAAGCTTTTCTCGCGGCCTCGGCCGCCCGGCCTCGACACGAGCTCGACGGTCCGCCAGCTCTTCGAGGCGTATGTCGCGGTTCAGCCTGATTCCTCGCTCTTTCGGCGGAACCTCGCGGCGATCAAGTCGCACCTGACGAGGGCACGCGGGTTCGCGATGAGCGACAGCGACAGCAAGCTGCTCGAGTACACCTACAGCGCGTTTTTCGGCGGCGGACCGCAGATGACGTACAACTTCCGTCCGGGCACGGTGGCGTACGGCGGCAATGTCGGCGGTCGGTTCGGCGGTCGCGGCTTCGGGGGCGGGATGCCCTCGTACGAGTCGCTGCAAAACGCCACCGACTCGGCCGGGAAGAACTGGGCCTACCTCGCGACCGAAGCGAATTTTCGTTGGCTGAAGGACTTCGAATCGAAAAACCTGCTCGTTCCGGTCGTCGGCGACTTTGCGGGGCCCAAGGCGATTCGCTCGGTCGGCGAGTATCTCAAGAGTCACCACGCGGTGGTGTCCGCGTTCTACACGTCGAACGTCGAGCAGTATCTCTTCATGCAGAGCGACGATTGGAGCCGGTACTACAAGAACGTCTCGATGCTGCCGCTCGACGTGAACAGCATGTTCATTCGCTCGATCGGCGGTGGGCGGGGATACGCGATGCCTGCTCGTCCGGCGGCACAGCAGGCGTTTCTCGGCGGCCGGCTGCCGTCGGTCACATGTTCGATGGTCGATTTGATCAAGGCCTTCAACGACGGCCGGATCATGCAGTACTCGGACGTCATCGCCATGTCGCGATGACGACAGGCTGAGCGATGGACGCGGCGCGCGATCCAATTCACGTCGTCGGCGGCGGACTCGCGGGCAGCGAAGCGGCCTGGCAGTTGGCGCAGCGCGGCCATCGCGTCGTGCTCCACGAGATGCGCGGCGTTCGGGGAACGCCGGCCCACAAGACCGATCGCCTCGCGGAGCTCGTCTGCTCGAACACGTTCAAGAGCACCGAGACGTCGAACGCGCACGGGCTGCTCAAAGCCGAGATGCGCCTGCTGGGATCGATCGTGCTCCAGGCCGCCGACGAGGCGCGCGTCCCTGGCGGCAGCGCGCTGACGGTGGATCGCGACGTCTTTTCGCGCGGCGTGCATGAACGTGTCACGTCGCATCCCTTGGTCGAAGTCGTGCGCGAAGAGATGACGCGGCTCCCAAGCCCCGGCATCATCGCCACTGGGCCGCTGACCTCCGACGCGCTCGCTGAGTCGATTCGCGCGCGTCTCGGCGTAGAGTCACTCGCATTCTATGATGCGATCGCGCCAATCGTCGCTCGCGATTCGATCGACGACTCGATCGTCTTCCGCGCGTCGCGCTACGGGAAAGAGACCATGCCCGACGCTTCGGTCATCCCGAGCGAAGCGAGGGATCTGCAGTCTCCTGAGGGCGCCTACTTCAACTGTCCATTCACGCGCGACCAATACGAGGGGTTCATCGACGCCCTGATCGCCGCGGATCAGCACCACGGCCACGAGTTCGACGCCGTGCCGTACTTCGAGGCGTGCATGCCCGCCGAAGAGATGGCGCGACGCGGGCGCGAGACGCTTCGGTTCGGACCGATGAAGCCGGTGGGGCTTCGCGATCCGCGTACCGGGAAGGACGCGCACGCGATCGTCCAGTTGCGTATGGAAGACCGCGCCGGCCGGATGTGGAACATCGTCGGTTTTCAGACCCGGCTTCGAATTCCCGAACAACAGCGTGTATTTCGGATGATTCCGGGATTGGAGAACGCTGAATTCCTGCGGTATGGATCGATCCATCGGAATTCGTATCTGAACTCGCCGGCGTCGCTGTCGCCATATCTCTCGCTTCGTGACGATCCGCTCACGCTGTTCGCGGGCCAGCTGACCGGCGTCGAGGGTTACACTGAAAGCACGGCCACCGGACTCCTCGCGGCGATCAACCTGTCGCGACTGCTGAGCCGCGCAGACGCCGTCGTGCCGCCGGCCACCACGATGCTCGGCGCGCTGTATCGCTATCTTCGCGAAGCCGATCCCGCCCATTTCCAGCCGATGAACGCGAACTTCGGGCTCGTCGACGAGCTGCCCGGTCGTGTGAAGGACAAGCGCGTCAAGCGGGAGCAGATCGCCGAACGTGCGCTGGCGGAGATGACGCGCTGGCGCGACGAGGTGCTCGAGCCCGCGGCGGCCCGGTGAACGGCGACCATGCCGCGGCGGCGATCGAGGCGCCGAGCGAGGTCGCCGAATACCTCGACCATCTCGCGAAGGAGCGCGACGTCTCGCCGAACACGGTCCGCGCGTACCGGCGGGATCTTCGCGACTTCGTCGTGTTTCTCGCTCGCTACTATGGCGGCGGCGCTTGGACGTGGCAGGGTGTCGACCGATTGGCGATGCGCGGATTTCTCGGCGCGTTGTCGAAACGCGGGCTTGGCAAGCGCTCGATGGCGCGCACGCTGTCGGCGATCCGGAGCTTCTATCGCTATCTCCATCGCAACGAGGTCGTCGACGCGAATCCGGCGCGCGCCGTCGGTGCGCCGACGCTCGAGAAGTATCTGCCCGGGTATCTCGACCGCGCACAGATCGACCTCCTGTTCCAGATGGCCGAAGTGCGCGCGTGGGAGGGGAAGTTCGTCGACGTTCGCAACCTCGCGATCCTCGAGCTGTTCTATTCGACCGGCATGCGCTTATCGGAGCTGCAAGGCTTGAATCGCGGCGACCTCGACATGATCTCGCAGCAGGCCAAGGTGCGAGGCAAGGGCCGGAAGGAGCGCATCGTGCCCGTCGGCGACCACGCGGTGCTCGCGCTCCGAAACTACGAAGCGAAACGCGACGAGTTGTTGCGCGCGCTCGGCCCCAAGGTCGATCGCGGCGCCGTCTTCGTTGGACGCACCGGGCGTCGCATCGGGGTTCGTGCGGTGCAGAAGGCCGTCACCGCGTTTCTGCGAGAGATCGACGAAGACGCCGGTCTGACGGTGCACTCCCTCCGCCATACCTTCGCGACGCATCTCCTCGACGCGGGCGCTGACTTGCGCGCCGTGCAGGAGCTTCTCGGGCACGCGTCGATCTCCACGACGCAGATCTACACGCACACCAGCGTCGAACGCCTCAAGAAGGTCTACGAGAGCGCGCACCCTCGCGCCTGAGGTCCGAATCCTGCCTTCTGGCTCGTGGCACCGACTCGGCCCACGGATGTTGCGTCTCGAACTCGTTCCTCTCGTTATCGGCGGTCTGCTCGGGCTGATCGGCCTCGGGCTCCTATTCGACGCGTGGACGCCCGACCATGTCGTCGTGCGGCGCGAGCGTCGTCGCAGCCCTCGGACCGAGCGCAGCCGCGGTGGCGAAGCGTGCATCGGCCTTGGCGTCCTCTGCATGGCCGGGGCGTTCCTCGGACGAGACACGTGGCGCTATTCGGTCGTTGCCGTCATCGTCGGAATCGTCCTGCTCGTGCTCGGTGCGCTGGCCAGCCGCCGCTTCCTTGGGGCGACCATCTCTCGGCGCGGCGTGCTGCGTCGTCGAGACGGCGCCCAGACCGAACCGCCCGCGGCGCGAACGCCGGATCATTCAGCGAAGGTTTGACGCGGTTCGCCGCGGTTGGGGCCGGTTGATGCCGGCACTAAGTTCCAGCCATGCCGACCGAGCTTCCCCGAATCCGCGCCACGACCATCCTCGCCGTGCGCCGCAGCGGCAAAGTCGCGATTGGCGGCGACGGCCAGGTCACCGTCGGTGAGACGGTGATGAAGTCGCACGCGCAAAAGGTGCGGCTGATCCGTGGCGGCAAGATCGTCGCCGGATTCGCGGGCGCCGCCGCCGACGCGATGACGCTGTTCGAAAAGTTCGAGGAGAAGCTGGAACGGTATCCGAGCAACATGCCGCGCGCTGCGGTGGAGCTGGCCAAGGATTGGCGCAGCGACCGCGTGCTCCGGCGTCTCGAGGCGCTGCTGATCGTCGCCGACAAGGAGCACGGCTTCATCATCTCGGGGACCGGCGAGCTGATCGAGCCCGACGACGGCATTCTGGCCATCGGCTCCGGCGGCTCGTTCGCGCTCGCGGCCGCCCGCGCTCTCATCGACAACACGCAGCTGGAAGCCGCCGAGATCGTGAAACGCGCCATGCGGATCGCGGGCGAGATCTGTATCTATACGAATACGAATATTTCAATTTTGGAGACTGAATAGAGGGAACAGGGAAGGGGGAAGCGGGAAGAGGGCGGATGGGGTCCTGGGGAAATGAAACCCTACCCCCAGACCTCTTCCCCCCTCTTCGCCCTTCCCGCTTCCCTCTTCCCTCAAGATGCCCTCGCCAAGAACACAACAAGCGCTCGCCAAGCTCGCCGATCTGACGCCTCGCCAGATCGCGGCTGAGCTGGATCGCTACATCGTCGGACAGGCGGACGCCAAGAAGGCGGTCGCCATCGCGCTGCGCAATCGCTGGCGCCGGCAGCGCGCGCCGGAATCCATTCGCGAAGAGATCTCGCCCAACAACATCATTCTCATCGGTCCCACCGGCGTGGGGAAGACGGAGATCGCGCGTCGCCTCGCCAAGCTGGCTGGCGCGCCGTTCATCAAGGTCGAAGCCTCGAAGTTCACCGAGGTGGGCTACGTCGGCCGCGACGTGGAATCGATGGTCCGCGATCTCGTCGAGAGCGCCATCGACATGGTGCGCAGCGAGCGCGAATCCGAAGTCGAGGAGCTCGCGCACGAGCGCGTCGACGAGCGGCTGCTCGACTTGCTGCTCCCGCCGCCGTCGCAAACGCCACCACCTGCGTCCGCGGACAAGCCCGCCGCTGGCCCGGAGCCGCCAAAACCTCGGGACGACGACGCGCTCGGCGTCTTCCTCGTGTCGGGCAGCGGTGCGGTCACCAAAGAGGCGGTCGATCCGGCGAACGACCGCTACAAGCGGACGCGCGACAAGCTCAAGCAGCTGCTGCTCGACGGCAAGCTCGAGGACCGTGAGGTCGAAGTCGAGGTGACGCCTCAGAGTCCCCCGATGTTCGACGTGCTGGCGTCCCAGGGCGGCAACGAGGGCATGGACAACATCTCCGACATGCTCAAGGAGATGCTGCCGAAGCGAAAGAAGAAGCGGACCGTGAAAGTCTCCGAAGCGCGCCGCATCCTGTTCGAGCAAGAGCTCGAGAAGTTGATCGACCTCGAGGACGTCACCGCCGACGCGCTCGACCGCGTCGAGAAGCTCGGCATCATCTTCCTCGACGAGATCGACAAGATCGCCGGCGAGCGGTCGCAAGCGGGTGGCCCGGATGTGTCGCGCGAAGGTGTGCAACGCGACTTGCTCCCGATCGTCGAAGGGTCGAACGTGCAGACGAAGTACGGCATGGTGAAGACGGATCACGTCCTCTTCATTGCCGCGGGCGCGTTTCACGTCTCCAAGCCGAGCGATCTCATTCCCGAGCTGCAGGGCCGCTTCCCGATTCGCGTCGAGCTCAAGGCGCTCACGGAGCAGGATTTCATTCGCATCATGACGGAGCCCGAGAACGCGCTGACCAAGCAGTACGCCGCCCTGGTCGAGGCGGAGGGCGCGAAGCTCGATTTCTCGGCCGACGGCATCGCCGAGATCGCGCGGATCGCGGCGTTGGTGAATCAACGGATGGAGAACATCGGCGCTCGCCGTCTCCACACCGTCATGACCACGCTGCTCGAGGACGTGTTGTTCGACCTCCCGGACCGCGGCACCGGCGCCATCGCCGTCGATGCCACCGTCGTGCGCGACCGCCTGAAGGCGATCGTGGAAGACGAAGATTTGAGGAAGTACATTCTCTGAGGTCATCCCGAGCGTAGCGAGGGATCTGCAGTGTGTGAACTGCAGATCCCTCGCGCGGCCTGCCCTCGAGGAGCGCGAGCGACGAAGGGCTCGGGACGACCAACCACAACCCATTGCCGCCAATGCCCACCGACTTCCTCGCCATTCCCGATTTCTCCCGCGACGAGCTGTACGGCCTCTTCGAGCTTGCCGAGCGCATGCGAGCGAAGAAATACGACAAGGCGCCGCTCGCCGGGAAAACCCTGGCGATGATCTTCATGAAGTCGAGCACGCGCACCCGTGTCTCGTTCGAGGCCGGAACGTATCAGCTCGGCGGGCACGCGCTCTTCCTGTCGCCGCGCGACGTTCAGCTCGGCCGCGGCGAGCCGATCGCGGATACGGCCCGCGTCCTCTCGCGCTACGTCGACGGCATCATGATCCGCACGTTCGCGCACCAGGACATCGAGGAGCTCGCGAAGTTCGCGAGCGTTCCCGTGATCAACGGGCTGACCGATCTGCTGCATCCCTGTCAGATCCTCGCGGACCTGCTCACCGTGCGGCAGCATCTGGGCGACATCAAGGACAAGAAGTACGCGTGGATCGGCGACGGGAACAACATGGCGAATTCCTGGATCAACGCCGCGTACCGCTTCGGCTTCGATCTCGATATCGCCTGCCCCAAGGGCTACGAGCCGGCCGACCATCTCCTCGAGCGCGCGCAGAAGGTCGCCAAGGTTCGCGTCGTTCGCGACCCCATGGAGGCCGCCGCCGGCGCGCACGTCGTCAACACCGACGTCTGGGCGTCGATGGGCCAGGAGCAGGAGCAGAAAGACCGCGAAAAAGCGTTCGCCGGGTTCACCGTCGACGCGAAGCTCATGAAGGCCGCCGACGACAAAGCGATCTTCTTGCACTGTCTGCCCGCGCACCGGGGCGAAGAGGTCGCCGCCGACGTCATCGACGGCCCACAGAGCGTCGTCTGGGACGAGGCCGAGAATCGTCTCCATATTCAGAAGGCGATCATGGCGGTGTTGATGGGCGGGGAGAAGCTGTAGTTCTTCGATTCCTGCGCGCTGACACCGGTTGGACCCTCGACGCGTAGGGCGTCGCCAGGTAGAGTCGAGTCCTGCGCACCCGACCCGAGGGTCCCCGTCGTATGAGCTCCCTGTTTCGAGACGTCCAGTACGCGTTCCGCCGGATGCGGACGCGAATCGGTTTCACGATCATCGCCGTCCTGTCGCTCGGGCTGGGCATCGGTGTGAACACGGCGGCGTTCAGTCTCGTGAACGCCATCGTCCTCCGAAAGACGCCGATCGTCCAGCCGGATCGCGTCGCTGAGCTCGACATGACGAGCCAGGGCTCGTTCATGGGGCCGATGTCGATCCCGGACGTGAAGGACCTCCGCGAGCAATCGGGCGGCGTGTTTTCCCGGCTCGCGTTCTCCGGGTTCGGCGTCTTTCCGCGAGACATGGGCGACCACGTCGAGACGCTCATCGGGGAGCTCGTCAACGGCGACTACTTCCCGCTGATCGGTCTCCAACCCGTCGCCGGCCGCTTGTTGGGACCTGACGACGACGTCACGCCCGGAGGCCACCCGGTCGTCGTCCTCGGCTACAACTATTGGATGAGCGCGTTCGCGGGCGACCGCGCGGTTGTCGGTCGCGAGATCCGATTGAGCGGGCGACCCTACACGATCGTCGGTGTCGCGCCGAAGAGCATCGAGGGGTTGCTGCCGGGCCTCGCTGCCTCGCTCTACGCGCCGATCAAGATGATCAACCAGCTCGAGCCGGACACGCGCGACCAGTTGGAGCAACGCGGCGGTCACTCGTATTTCACGCGAGTCCGCTTGGCCGAAGGGCAAACCTTCGCGAGCGCAACCGCGGTCATCGATCGTTTCGTCGCGGACATGCGCGGCCAACACCCTGACTACTGGTCGAGCCACACGTCGCTGCGCGTCATTCCGCTGGCGCAGATCGCGGTCAGCCCGCTCGTCGACAACGTCGTGGTGCCGGCGGCCACGGCGCTCATGGTCGTCGTCGGGCTCGTGTTGATCATCGCGTGCGCGAACCTGGCGAGCTTTCTCCTCGCGCAGGCGCGCGATCGCCGTCGAGAGATCGCGATTCGCCTCGCGATCGGCGCGAGCCGAAAGGCGCTCGTCAGACAACTGCTGGTCGAGTCGTTGATCGTCGCGATCGGCGGCGGCGTGCTCGGTGTGGCGCTTTCCACGCTGGCGCTCCGCATGCTGCTCAACGCCGATCTCCCGATTCCTCTGCCCATCAGTCTCGATGTCGGCATCGACGTCCGGGTGTTGAGTTTCGTGCTCACGGCGTCGGTCGCGGCGGGGATTCTCTTTGGGTTGCTGCCGGCGCTCCAGGCGACGCGGCCCGACGTGGTCGAGACGCTCAAGAATGAGAACGCCGGCGCCGCGCCGGGCCGTCGGCTCACGATGCGCAGTGGGCTCGTCGTCGCTCAAACCGCGGCGTCACTGCTGTTGCTGATCACGTCCGCGCTTTTTCTTCGAAGCTTCAACGCGCAGTCGAAGGTGGATGCCGGCTTCGGGTCGGCTCCGGCCGGCCTGGTCTGGATGGCGCTTCCGACCGATCGGTATCCAGCCGGACGTCGCGAGCAGGCGATGGCCGAGATCGAGCGACGGCTGCGCGCGCGCGACGACGTGGCAAGCGTCGGCGTCATCGAGTTCATGCTCCTCAATTCGTTGGGCAACAACTCGAGAACGGTGAACGTCGATGGATTCCAGCCACCAAAGGGAACGACCGGGTTCGAAATCGACGCCACCTCCGCGGACTCCGGGTTCTTCGACGCCGCGGGGCTCGAGCTGCTGCGCGGCCGCGTGTTCAATTCCGCGGACAGTCCAGATCGCGAGAAGGTGGCGATCGTCGATCAGGCGATGGTGCAGAAGTTCTGGCCCGGACAGGACGGGGTTGGCCGTACGTTCCGCACCGATTCGACCGTCTTCCGCATCGTTGGCGTCGTTCGAACGATGAAGGTACGGTCGCTCGGCGAGGCTCCGCGTCCGTTCATCTTCACCGCGATCGCGCAGACGCCGTCGCCGATCTTCATGCTGGTTGCGCGCTCGCGTGGCGATGCGACGCGTACGACGACGAACATGGTGACCACGCTCCGCGAGCTCGATCCATCGCTCATGATCATCCAGGCGAGGACGATGCAGCAGCACCTTGCGGTGATGCTGCTCCCGGCCCGCTTGGGCGCGGTCGCCTTCGCGCTGTTCGCGGGGCTGGCGCTGGTGTTGGCGACGATCGGCGTGTACGGGGTCGTACGTTATGCGGTCGCACGCAGGGCGCGCGAGGTCGCGATTCGCCTCGCGATCGGCGCGCGACCCGACGGCGTCGTGCGACTGCTCATGCGCGAGGGAGTCGTGCTCGTCTCCGCCGGCGCGATCATCGGCCTCGTGCTCGCCGCCGTCGCGTCGCGTGGGCTCGAGAGCCTGCTCTTCGGAGTGACCGCGATGGACCCGATCGCGTTTGTGGCCGCGCCGGCCCTCCTCATAGCGATCGGGGCCTTGGCGGCGTTCCTGCCGGCTCGCCGAGCGAGTCGCGTCGATCCGGCGAACGCGTTGCGCGCGGAGTGACAGCCGGCGGCACCGAAGCCGCCGGCCTCATCGACAACACTGGTGTCCCCCGTCGACGATTGACCATTGTCGCATCGCGGTTCGCCGTCGTATTCTGAAGCGTTCCCGAGTGGAGCGTGGACCGTGCATGGAATCATGGCGATCGCCGCGGCGGCGTTCGTGTTTGCGCCGCTGGCCGCTACTGCGCAATCGGGTCGCACGACGATCGTCGTCGGCGCCGGTGACGCAACGACGGGAGCGTTCCTACCGGGCGTTCAGGTCCGCATCGCGTCGCTGAAGATGGCGCAGGTGACCGACTCGATGGGTCAAGCGCGCCTCTCGGGGCTCCGCGACGGAACGTACATGATCGAAGCGCGACGCGTTGGCTACGCGCCCTTGAGCGCGCCGATCCTCGTGCGTCGCGAGGATAGCGTGGAGGTCGTTCTGCTCCTTCGTGCGAAGCCGACCCTGCTCGATACGATGATCGTCAGCAGCACCGAGCTCTCGCGGCACCTTCGCGAATTCGAGCAGCGCCGCGCCCGGGGTGTTGGGCAATTCGTGACTGCCGCGCAGATCGACTCCGTTCCAGGGAGCACGTTCCAAGCGCTTCTCGAGGCGAAGGTCCACGGCGTGACCGCGACAGGGCAGACTGCGGGCGGGCTCCACATCGTGTCCGGCCGCATGTCGACGAACGACGCACTCCATCCCGGGTCTGGCGGCGCCATGCCATGCTGGCCGGTGGTCTATCTCGACGGCGCCAAACTGCTCGACGACACTGGCCGCGGGCCCGACATCGGCTTCATCAACCTGACGTCGGTTGGCGGTATCGAGTACTACGCGCCCTCGGAGGTTCCGGCGCAGTACCGCGACAACGGCCCACTCCAGAACGGCGCAGCGCTATCGCGCACCGCCCAGGTCTTCAGCCACGGAGACAGATTGGAAGGGATCGGTGGCGAGTCGAGCCCATCGTGCGGCGTCATGCTGATTTGGAGTCGCGGCTAACGTCCGACGCCGTCATCCTGATGCTTCGCGAAGCGAAGCCCGCCGTCATCCTGATGCTTCGCGAAGCGAAGCCCGCCGTCATCCTGATGCTTCGCGAAGCGAAGCCCGCCGTCATCCTGATGCTTCGCGAAGCGAAGCGGAGGACCTGCTTTCACCTGACGTAGTTCCTCCCGGCTCAGCGCGACGTCCCGCTCGTGTGTAGTTTCCGTCCGGAACCCGAGCCCGACCACTCATGCCCAATGCGAAAACCGTCGTGAGCGAGGGACAAAAAGCCCCCGATTTCACGGCACTCGACGACCGCGGCGAGAAGATCAAACTCGCCGACTTGAAGGGTCGTAACGTCGTGTTGTTCTTTTACCCGAAAGACGACACGTCAGGCTGCACCGTCGAAGCGTGTTCCTTCCGCGACGCGTTGCCGCGCTTCGACGGCCTCAACGCCGCGGTGTTCGGCATCAGCCCCGACTCGATGAAATCGCACCAGAAGTTCAAACAGAAATTCCAGCTGCCCTATCCGCTGCTCGTCGACGAGAATCATGCGATCGCCGAGCGCTACGGCGTGTGGGGTGAGAAGTCGATGTATGGCCGAAAATACTGGGGTATCCTCCGCACGACCTTCGTCATCGACAAATCAGGCAAAGTCGCCAAGGTCTTCGAGAAGGTGAAACCCGAGGGCCACGCCCCCGAGGTGGCCGAGGTGGTGAAGGCACTCGGCTGAAAAGCACGAACGGTGTGCGTTGTCGGCGTCGTTCACGCCGTACGCCGCACACCGTTCTCGCTCCGTCACGCCGTTCGCCGTTCCCCTCTCGCGATCCTACCGCTTCGGATCCAGAATCTCTCCGATTCTGTGATCGGCCGCCTGCAGATGCATTTTCGTCTCGCGATCGCCCGCCTTCGGCGCCGCGGCTCGGATCTGCTCGCGCAACGTCGTCACCTCACCGCGGAGCTCCGACTTCGCGTCCTCCGCGAGCGGCGTGATACGAATGCCGAGCGCCGCGAGCTGGGCGAGCTGTGCCGCCTGTGTCGCCGGCGGGTTCAGCTTGTTGTTCACCTGCGTCAGATAGTTGTTCTGGAGGAGCCGCCGATATGAATCGATCTTCGGCGCGCTCGAGCTCAACTCCGACCAGATCCCGCGCTGAAGCTCGTCGAGCATCTCGGTGAGCGAGTAGACGTCCCTCGGGTTCTTGGCCGTCGCGGAACCTTCGAGCAAGAGATTCAATCGCTGGTCGACGAGGAGCTGGTTGAGCACGCGATTCTGCGCGTTGCCGATGCGCGTCAACATGCCGCTCGCCTCGATGCGGCTCTCGATGTCCGTTCGAATCAGGTACGTCGGCGTCGCGAACACACTGTCGTTGAGGAAGCGCATCGCTCCCTGCTGCCGCGCCTTCGCAAGCCGTTCGAACACCGGGCCCGTCTGGCCGCCCGCCTTGTAGTGCACCGTGCCGCCGCCGATCATCGTCGCGGGGTGCTCGGCTTCGGTCGCCCATTGGTTGACGGTCCGATCGTAGAGATTCTGCAACAGCGTGTTGTCCTCACCGTCGCGCGTTCCGGCGGTGGCGACGTAGCTCATCACGCGCGCGATGTTCTTGAAGCCGAGCCCCGTCGCCTTCACCGGATCGGCGTCGCCGACAGCTTCGTTCAGCGTGCCATATCCGCCGAACGGATTGCCGCCGGAGTAGCGATACCACGGAATCGAGTCCTGCATGCGAATCCAGCGTTCCAGCATCGGGCGCTCGTCGTCCGGCGTCTTGGTGTCCGGAATCTCTCGGTACGCGTACGAGATGCTGTACTTGTCCCACGGACCCACGCGCGGCAGGATGTCGTTGAGCGCGAGCTTGTCTTCGGGCTGCGCGACGTAGTTCATGCGCGAGTAGTCCATGATGCTCGGGCTGTGGCCCATCCGGTGCGCCCAGCTCGGGCTCCGCAGCGAGTCGATCGGATAGAGCGAGCTGCCGATCTGATCATGCGGCAGTCCGAGCGTGTGCCCGATCTCGTGCGCCACGCCGAACTCGATCAGCTTGCCCATCAGCGAATCGGGGAACGGAATCTTCCGTGCGCGCGCGTCTACCTGCGCCGCCTGCGTGAAGTACCAGTACTCCATCAGCTCGATGAGATTGTGGAAGATCATCGACGAGCCGTTGAGGATCTCGCCCGTGCGCGGATCGTGCACGTGCGGACCCACCGAATTCTCGACCGTCGACGGGAGCCACCGTACCATCGTGTGGCGGATGTCTTCGGGCGACCAATCGGGATCGTTCTTCGGCACTTCGCCCGGCACGATGCCGTTCTTGAACCCGGCCGCCTCGAAGGCCGGCTGCCAATCGAGGATCGCGCGGCGGATCCACGGCTTCCACTGATCCGGCGTGTCAGGATCGACATAGTAGACGATCGGTTGCTTCGGGTAGCAGAGGTCGCCCTCCCTGCGATCGGAGCACTCGAGGCGCCAGCGCGTCACGTATTGCTTCGCCGTCGCGACCTGCTCGTTCGTGCCGAAATCGACCTGCCGCACCGAGAACACGCCGATTCGCTCGTCCGCGCGGCGTGGCCGCATCGGATGCTCCGGCAGCCGCACGATGCTCCAGTGCGCGATGACGCTCTGTGCCGCCCGTGCGCCCGCGGTGGGCAGCACCGGCAATCCCGGGATCGCGGGGCCGCCGGGACCAGCGGTTCCAGTCTGTGTCGCTTCGATCTCGACGTTGTCGGGAAATGCGCTCGCGTGCTCGACGTACGACCGCGTCTGGTCGATCGTGCCGCGAATTGCCGCGAACTCCTGCACGTTCGTCGTGAACAGCCGCGTGACGTCGATGACGGCGGCGCTGTCCGGCCCGTAGGTATCGACGTTGAACACGGCGATCACGGGACCGTAGTTCGAGTTCTGCACCGATCGGTAGACCGACAGTCCGCTGTCCGCCGTGATAGCGAACGAGGTCGAGCGCAGCACGACGCGATTGCCCATGCGCTCCCAGCGGAGCGTACGTTCGCCGAACTCGTCGCCCGCGTATTCGCCGAAGCCGCCCGCCGGTCCGGGCGTCTGATTGCCCGCCGCCGCCCGCGCAAGACGGCCGACCACCAGCTCGTCCTTGTCGAGCTCTTTCGCCGGAATCTCGAAGTACAATCGGTCGCCGACGCGGTGCACCTTGAACAGGCCGACGCGCGTTTTGGCTTCCGCGGTGATCACGCGGTTGTACGGACGTGGTGCGGCCGCGGCACCAAGACCGCCCAGAAGACCCGGGAATCCGCCACGACCGGCTGTGTCGCCGCCCTGGCCCGGGATTCCACCCGGAACGTTCGGGAGCGTCGGCGCGCCGCGGCCAGGCGCGTTTGGCGCGGCCGCGGTCGGTGCCGGCGCCGAATTGGGTTTGGGCGACGAGCAGGCCACAACGACCGCTGCGCCTACGAGCAGCAAACGGGTATTCATGAAGTTGATCAGGGAAGAGAGATGAGCAAACCTGCCGCTGGGACCGCTTCGACGCAACCAATTCGGTCGCCGAACGGTCATCCCGAGCTGAGCGAGGAATCCGCGGTTCGCCGCTCCCAGGGTTCTCTAAATCCCGATCACTGACGCCGCTAGCGGGTCAACCACCAACTCGCCTTGACGAGAAACACGTTCTCGGGACGTGCCGCCAGCAAGGCGGCCCGGTCTCGCGCGAGGTCGAGCGTGCCAAGCGCCTGCGACCCGGCACGCGACTGGGTCCATGCCACGTAGAGCACCGAGCCGGGCCGGTACTCCCACCGAAACACCGCGTTGCCCCGCAGAGACTGTTGCGTGAAGTCCGGGTTCGCGATCGCGAATGTCGAGGCCGGGCCAGCGGCGTCGGGATCGATCGCGTAGTTGGCGACGCGTCCTGTCGTATCCAGAACAGGACTGATCGTTCCGAGATCGCGCCCGTAGACGGCCAATCGGTTGCCGCCCGGGGCCGCGTACTCCTCCAGATTCGCATAGCGTCCCGCGGCGAAAAAGGGTTGTACGTAGATCTCGAGCGTCATTGCGGGGCTGAATGTCACGCTCGCGCGCGTGTCGAGCCCCAAGGTTCGCTGCTGTAGATCCGCCATCACGTATCGATTGCCATAGAATGCGTGGGCCGCGCTGTCGGCGACCGTGGCCACGTATTGCAACGTGCCGCGAGCTTCATTGTACGAGGGGCCGAATGAAACGCTGACGTTCGCGCGCGGCCGGTAGGTTGCGCTCACCGATCCGCCCGACGTCGCGCCATGACGACTCCAGGCGCGCTGCAGGCTCGTGCTCCCGACCCACGTGTGTCGCGAGTCGGTGGAGATGTCGGCCTCGGTGTAGTGACTGCCGAACGTCTTCACGGCCGGTCCGCCACGCAGCACGCCTTCGTCGATGACCGACGGGCGCAGCATGTGAAACGCCATCACGTTCCAGAATTGGCGCGTCGTCACCATCACGTACTGATGAAGCTCCGTGCCCGTGTTGTTCCCCTCGAAGCTTCGCTGGAACTGCGCGCCGGCGAGCGCATTCAGTGACTGATACCAGCGCGTCGGCTTCGACCAGAAGCGAGCGACGTTCGTGTTGTACCAGACGTAGTCGGCGCGCTGCTGGAACGCGAAGTCGTTCACTTCGTAGCCGGGCGTTCTCGCGTTGATCGCGACTTCGCCGGACCAGTCGCCGGCGTCTTTGCCGAGACGCGCGTATCCTCCGGCGCCGCGGAGTGACGTCGCCGTCGTGTCGTATCGGCTCGAGAGGAATCCGCCCGAGCCATCGCCGCGATCGGGACGTTGAAAGTAGCGCGCGCTCGATTGCTGTCGGAGTGCGATCTCCCGGGGATCGCCGGAGACGTTCGTCACCGCCGCCGCGGCGCGGAATGAGAACCGCCGATCACCGAACGTGTACAGCAGGTCGCTGCCATACAACTCGGCGTGTCGGGCGAGCCGCGGCGCGAACGTGCTGTCGATGCTTCGCGCTACGCCAGCCGCAATCCCGCCAACGACGAGATTCCCGTCCAGGGCATCACGTTTGAGCCGTCCCACGAAATAATCGCCGAGCGGCTCCACCTCTTGCGTGCCGCGCACGCCCGCGGTGTTTTCGACGCGCGCCGAGCTGCGGCCGGTCACCGCGTTGAGGAAGCCGATGGTATAGCCGTTGGTCGTCCGACCCGTGATCTTCGCGGCGCCGAGAATCGGCGTTGCGTCGGGAACGTCGGCGAACGCGAAGTTGTCCTGCGCGAGGCTCGCGCCCGTGGGAGCGCGCCCGACGCGACGTGAGTAGAACGCCGACATCCCCTCGGCGTTGCTGCAGAAGTTGCAGCTGAAGTTGCCGAAGTCGAACACCTGCGAGCCTTCGACGAAGAACGGCCGCTTCTCTGGAAAGAACGTCTCGAACGCCGACAGATTGAGCACCGCCGGGTCGACCTCGACCTGGCCGAAATCGGGATTGAACGTCGCGTCCAGCGTGAGATTCGTCGTGAGCCGGTTCTTGAGATCGAGCCCCGCGCGCATCGTCGGACGGCCCCGCGTGTCGAATGGATCGCCCGGCGTGGTTCCGAGCGATGACGATTTGCTCACCGCGTACGGAAGCAGCTCCAGCTTCGACTGCGACGTAGCCATGCGCAGTCCCACCAGATGCCCGAATCGCGCCGGCCCGCCCGGCTCACTCTTGCCCCAGAACGACCACTGATCCTGCTCGTCGTGTCGCTTGATGAACCGCCGCACTTGAAGTCCCCAGACTTGCACCGAATCGCGCGAGAAACGGAGCTGGCTGAACGGGATGCGGATCTCCGCGCTCCAGCCGGTGGAGTCGACCCGCGTCGCCGCTTCCCACACCGGGTCCCACGACGGGTCGCAGCACGACGTGCCGATCCCGATGTAGTCCTGCTTCGATCCCGACGGATTCAGATCGAAGAACGCGCGGCTCAGATGATCGTGAAAGCCGTCGATGACCAGCTCGAGGTAGTCGGAGTCGAACGACGCGTCGCGCCGAACGAGCCGCGTCGTGACACCTGTCGCGCCCTCGGTGTCGTATAGTCGCGCGCCCACGTACAGCGCGTCATCGTCGAACAGGAATCGCACTTCGGTCCGCTGCGACGCCGGCTGCCCTTCGTCCGGGTCGATCTGCCGAAAATCGGTGATTGGTGTCGCGGCGGCCCAGGCGACCTCGTCGACACGGCCGTCGAGCTTGATCGCGCTCTGGCGCCGGGCAGCCGTCGCCGCGGGAACTGCGACGCGGTGTCCTGTGGTGGTCGCAGTCGTCTGCGCCGCGGTCGTTGCTGGCGAAAGACTGGCGACGATCGTGATCGCGATCCCAGCGGCTGGCAGGCGCATCTCGGTGTGGGGTGAATCGTTGCCCCCCACTCTAGGTGCCGCGCGAGCGCAAGTTTCCGTTCGAGCCGATTTGCGACAGCACTCTTACCGGCCGCTGACGCGCCTTACGGAACCCTGACGATCTCGGCGTCCGCCGCGCTATACTTCGAGCAACTTTCATCTCTCTCGAGCCCGCCGTCTCATGACCGCCGCTGACACACTCAAGCGCACCCCCTTCTACGATCGCCACCTCGCCCTCGGCGCGAAGATCGTTCCGTTTGCCGGCTATGAGATGCCGGTACAGTACAAGGATGGCATTACCGTCGAGCACAAGGCGGTACGCGAGCGCTCCGGGTTGTTCGACGTGTCGCACATGGGCGAGTTCATCGTGCGCGGCGCGCGTGCCGTCGAGTTTGTGAATTACGTGACGACCAACGACGTCGCGGCGCTGGCAATCGGCCAGGTCCACTACTCCACGATTCTCAACGACCGCGGGACGATCGAAGACGATTGCCTCGTCTATCGGTTCGCCGATCGCGTGATGATGGTCGTGAACGCGTCCAACGTCGCGAAGGACTACGCGCACATTGCCCGTCACGCCGCCGCGTTCGACGTCACGATCGATGACGTCAGCGACGACATGGGCCTGCTCGCCCTTCAGGGACCGCTCGCGGCCAAGATTCTTCAGCCGCTCACGCGCACGGACCTCTCGCAGATCGGCTACTATCACTTCGCCGAAGGGAGCGTCGGCGGGATGCCGATGATCATCTCGCGCACTGGCTACACCGGCGAGGACGGCTTCGAGCTGTATCACGACGTCCAGTATTCCGAGCGTCTGTGGGACACGCTCATGGCCGCCGGCGACGTGACGCCGGCCGGCCTTGGCGCGCGCGACACGCTGCGCCTCGAGATGGGCATGGCCCTGTATGGCAACGACATCGACGACACCGTGACGCCGCTCGAGGCGAACCTCGCGTGGCTCGTGAAGCTCAAGAAGGGCGATTTCGTCGGCAGCCCCGTGCTCAACGCGCAGAAGGCCAATGGCATCTCGAAGAAGCTCGTCGGCTTCACGCTCGGCGATCGCAACATCGCGCGCCACGGCTATCCGGTGTTCGCCAACGGCGATGCCAGCGGCGTGGTCTGCAGCGGAACGATGAGCCCTACGCTCGGCACCCCGATCGGCACGTGCTATCTGCCGACGCCGCTCTCGAAAGAGGGGACGAGCTTCGAGATCGAGATTCGCGGGAAGCGCGTGCCGGCGACGGTGGTGAAACCGCCCTTCTACAAGGACGCCTCGCACCTCTAGCCGGGACGCTTCACCCAGAGCGGTTGACAGATCGCGGTCGCGACTTCTTATTCCCCGGAGAAACTCCGGGGAGCAGAGAATGTCGCGGATCGATGAGCCCATGTTGCTCGCGGGCACGCTGGACCTGCTGGTGTTGCGCGCGCTCGCGTGGGGTCCGCGTCACGGATACGCCGTGGCGAAGTGGATCGGCCAAACGAGCCGTGAGGCGATCGCGGTCGAGGACCGCGCCCTTTACCTCTCGCTTCACCGGCTCGAGGACCGTGGCTTCGTCGAGAGTGCGTGGGCGCAGTCGGAGAACAACCGCCGCGCCAAGTACTACGAGCTGACGTCCGACGGCCGAAAGCAGCTCGCGGTCCGCGAACGCGACTTTGGCCGCTACGTCGAAGCGGTCTTCCTCATTCTCCGTTCCGCGGAGCAGCAGGAGGTCACATGAGATCCCGCAACCGCTTTGCCGGCTTGCGCCGGATCTTCTCGCTGCCGCGGACCGCGCGCTCGATTCGTCGCGACGTCGACGACGAGATCCGATTTCACATCGAAGAAAAAGTACGCGAGTTGGTGGAGCAGGGCGTCGCCCCAGTCGAAGCCCGCGAACGCGCACTCCGCCAATACGGCGATCTCGGCGCCTCGCGACAGGAGTTGGTGCGCGTCGATCGGCACCGGCTCACGCGCGACCAGTGGGCGGCCTGGTTCGCCGCGTTGCGGCAGGACGTTGCGTTCTCGCTCAGAACGTTCCGAGTCAGACCGGCATTCGCGTTCGCGTGCGTGCTCGTGCTGGCGCTCGGCATTGGCGCCAACGCCACCATGTTCGGCGTGATCGATCGTTTGCTGCTGCGCCCTCCGGCGTACGTCGCGGATCCCGCGAACGTCATGCAAGGCGCGTATCTCCGCACCGATCGCGGCGTGACGAATTCGCAGGATGCGTTCTCGTACGCGATGTACCTCGATCTGCGCGACACGCCCGGCGCATTCTCGGATGTCGCCGCCTATACGTCGCAGGATCTGGCGATTGGCCGCGGCGCGACTGCGCGAAGCGTGCCGGGGATGAAAGCCACGGCGAGTTATTTCCGGACCCTCGGCGTCGTTCCGCGTCTCGGACGGTTCTTCGCCCCCGAGGACGACGGCGCACCGACAGCGCCGAACCTCGCGGTCATCTCGTACTCGTACTGGCAGCGCGAGTTCAATGGCGATTCGCAGGTGATCGGTCGCGAGTTGCTGATCGGGGACGCACGTTTTGCGATCATCGGCGTCGCGCCGCGTGGGTTCACCGGCGTCGACTTCGATCGGGTCGACGTCTGGATTCCCCTGACGGCCGGCGTGACCCCCGCGCAATACGACGGGTGGGTGCATAGTCGCAATGGTTTTTGGCTCAACACGGTCATGCACGTTGCGCCGGGTGTCGCGCGTGTCGCGGCGGCCGCGGCGGCGACGCGCACGTTGCGGGCGAGCATGCGCGCCGACGGCGTATCCGACGACAAGATCGCCGCGCAACGTCCGAGCATCGGCCTCATCTCGGTGCTTCCCAGTGAGGCGCGCGCTCGAGACACGAGTGCGCGCGTGGCAACGTTGTTGGGTGCGGTCTCGCTCATCGTCATGCTGATCGCATGCGCCAACGTGGCGAACCTGCAGCTCGCACGCGGAATCGCGCGTCGGCGCGAGATCGCCGTGCGACTTGCGCTGGGCGTCAATCGCGGCCGGCTGCTGGCGCAACTGCTGACCGAGAGCGTCGTGCTGTCCGTCGCCGGCGGGATCGGCGCGCTTCTGGTCGCGTATTGGGGCAGCGGGTTCGTTCGTCGCGTTTTGCTTGGCTCGAGCGACCTGGCCGGCGCGTCGACGATCGATGGCCGCGTCTTGGCGTACACCGGCGTCGCGTCGATCCTCGTTGGGCTGCTGAGTGGCGTCGTTCCGGCGCTTCACGCCGGGCGCGCGAGCATTACGACGGAGCTCAAGGACGGCGCCCGGGATCGTGGATCGCATCGAGTGCGCGCGCGGACGGCGCTGCTGTTCGTGCAGACGATTCTGTCGGTCGTGCTGCTGGTCGGCGCCGGCCTGTTCGTCCGGAGCCTCCGGCGGATCGATGCGCTGCCGCTCGGCCTCGAGCCGTCGCGCGTGCTCGTCGCTCACGTGGAGACGCAGGGCACGCGGTTGTCCGCCGCCGAGCGGCGCGCGTTGTATGTGCGTTTGCTCGAGGCGATGCGCGAGTCACCCGAGGCGAAGTCGGCGGCGCTCGCGACGTCGCTGCCGTTCTACACGTCGTGGGCCGTTTCAGTGCGGATTCCGGGACGAGACTCGATTCCTCGCGTGGCCGACGGGGGGCCGTACATCAACGAAGTCACGCCCGCATATTTCGAGACCGTCGGCACACGAATCCTGCGCGGGCGCGGCTTCACCGACTCCGATCAGCCGTCGTCGTCGCGCGTCGTCGTGGTGAACGAAAGCATGGCGCGCATCTGGTGGCCGGGCGAAAACGCGATCGGCAAGTGCATCCAGATCGGCGGCGACACCATGCCGTGCTCCGAGGTCGTCGGCGTCGTGGAAAACGCTCGCCGCCAGAGCATCATCGAGGACACGAGCCTTCAGTACTTCATCCCTGTCACGCAGTCGGTGAGCAAGAATGCGTCGTTCGTTCTTCTCGTGCGTCCGCGCGGCGCGCTCACCGCGGCGACGAACGGCCTGCGGCGCCAGCTGCAGGCTGCGGTACCCAATCTGCCGTACGTGTCGCTGAATCCGCTGGAGGGACTCGTGTCCCCGCAGAAGCGCTCCTGGCGACTCGGTGCCACGATGTTCACGGCGCTCGGCGGATTGGCGTTGGTGCTCGCGGCTGTCGGCCTGTATAGCGTGCTCGCGTACGACGTTTCGCAGCGCACGCGCGAGTTCGGCGTCCGCGTCGCGATGGGTGCGCGCGGCTCCGACGTCATGCGACTCGTGCTCGCACGTGGGCTTCGCACGGCCCTGATCGGCGGAGCAATCGGTCTTGGCGTGGCCGTCGCGGCCGGACGTTGGATTGCGCCGCTCTTGTTCGAGACGTCTCCCCGTGATCCGGTTGTGATGGTGGGGGTTCTGGCCGTCGTCGTCGTCGTGGCTTTGGCGGCGGCGCTCCTGCCCGCCAGACGCGCGCTCTCGGTGGATCCGATCGACGCGCTTCGGGCCGAGTAGGTCGAGGGCGTCCCTTTTGCCCTATCCTGCCAAGGCGGCATATTTCCCGCCATGGCAACAGTCAGTCGGTGTTTGACCGCCCCGGGGCGGGCCTAGGATGCGCGTCGCGATCCTCACGATCTCCGATGCCGGCGCTCAGGGTGAGCGCGCGGATACGTCGGGAGATCTGGCGGAGCAGTGGGCGCTGGGGCGCCGCTACAATATCGCCGACCGCCAACTGGTTCCGGATGACACCACCCGGATCGTCTCGGCGCTCACCGCGTGGTGCGACGCAGACGCCGCGGATCTCGTTCTCACGACCGGAGGCACCGGCCTGGGACCGCGGGACCTCACCCCCGAGGCGACGCGCGCGGTGATCGAGCGAGAGGCGCCCGGCATCGCCGAGCGCATTCGCGTTCTCTCGATTGAATCCTTTCCGCGCGCGGCGCTCTCTCGCGGGCTTGCCGGCACGCGTAAGAAAACGCTCATCGTCAACCTTCCGGGCTCGCCCGGTGGCGTGAAGGACGGCCTCGCGGCGCTCGACGCCGTCGTCGACCACGCCGTCACCGTGCTGCGCGCGGACCGATTCGATCACGCGGAACCCGCAACCAGCAACCCGCATCCCGCATCCCGCGAATGAAGGTCTTGCTCACCCTCCAGGACGTCGAGCCCGCCGTCCGCATCAACGCCGTCCTCGAACGCGAGGGCGTCGACACCGCGCTCGTCTCGCCGCTCGACGACATTCGCTCGGCGCTCCGGCGCGAGAAGCCCGACATCATCGTGTTCTCGGGCGAGCTCGCGGAGCCGTCGACCGTCGCCATCGTCAAGGAACAGCTCTGGGACGGTGCCGCCGTCGTCGGCCTTGCCGACAACGTCGATACGGCGAACGTGGAACGGTTGCGCGGGCTCGGGTACGTCGACGTCTTCCGCAAGCCGGTCAATCTCGACGAAGTCCTCGGCAGCTTGCGGCGTCTGCTCGAACGGCGGCGGCTCCAGCAGCTGACGGGGTTGATCGGCGAGAGCGACGCGATGCGCGAAGTGATGGTGCAGGTCGAGCAGATGGCGCCCGTCTCCAGCACCGTGTTGATCGAAGGCGAGAGTGGCACCGGCAAAGAGCTCGTCGCGCGTGCCATCAAGATGCTGAGCCAACGTCGCAACAAGCCGTTCATCGCCGAGAACGTGGGTGCGCTGCCCGAGTCCCTGCTCGAGAGCGAGCTGTTCGGCCACGAGAAGGGCGCCTTCACCGGCGCGGCCGAGCGACGCCTCGGCCGGTTCGAGCTGGCGGACGGCGGCACCCTGTTTCTGGATGAGATCGGCGAGGTTCCGGTCTCCACGCAGGTGAAGCTCCTGCGCGTGCTCGAGGAGCGCGAGTTCATGCGCGTCGGCGGTGTGGCGCCGATCAACGTGGACGTTCGCGTCGTGGCCGCGACGAACCAGCCGCTGCGCGAGCTGGTGGACGAGGGCCGCTTCCGCGCCGACCTGTTCTATCGGCTCAACGTGCTGCGCATTCACCTGCCGCCGCTGCGTGATCGGCACGAGGACATTCCGCTCCTCGTGCGTCGGTTCATTCAGGAATACTCGGCACAGCACGATCGCCCGTTCCACGGCATCACGTCCGAGGCGATGCAGATGCTCATGGAGTATCCGTGGCCGGGCAACGTGCGCGAGCTCAGAAACCTCGTCGAAAGCATGGTCGTGCTCTCGCCGGGACACGAGATCCAGCCCGGCGATCTGCCGCGGCAGATCAGGGAAGGGGCCAGCGCGCGACTGCTCCCGGTGCACGTCGGACCGCTCGTCCGCGGCCAGGAAGGTGCGGCCGGGCGTGAGCTGGAGTTCATCGTGCGCAGCCTGCTCGAGCTCAAGCTGCAAGTCGAGGAGCTGCGCCGTCGCATGGACGACGACCGCCTGCCGCGCCACGACGGCTGGATCGGCGACGTGCAACCGGCGCCGGCGATCGCCGGGCCCGCGGTCGCGGCGATCGAGCCGCGCGATCAGGCGCCGCCGCCGAACGTGGTGACGATCCCGCCGGGCACCCGCATGGCCGACGTCGAGCGCTCGGTGATCGAGGCCGCGCTCAAGGAGACGCGCGGCAACCGCCGCAAGGCCGCCGACATGCTCGGCATTGGTGAGAGAACTCTATATAGAAAGATCAAAGAATACCGAATGCCCGAGCACGAGTACGCGGTCGACTGACTCACTCCGTCCGCAGGGCGACGTTCGGGTCGACGCGAGAGGCACGGCGGGCCGGCACCCAGCTCGCCGCGAACGTCACGGCAAGCAGCGTCAGCGTCACGACCGCGAACACCACCGGATCCCGCGGCGACTCGTTGAAGAGCAGCGGCTTGATCCACTTCGCCGCGCCGACCGCGATCAGGGCGCCGATCGCGACGCCCGACGCGCCGAGCCGCACGCCCTGCCCGACCACGAGGCGCACGACGTCGCCGCGCTGCGCGCCCAGCGCGACGCGAACGCCCATCTCGTGTGTGCGCTGCACCACGTTGTACGCGATCACGCTATACAAGCCGATCGCCGCGAGCACCAGGGCGAGGACGCCGAACGCGACGAACATCGTCGCGCCCAGCCGCCACGAGCTCGTCTGCCCGCCGACGACGTCCGTGAACGGCGTCACCGTGACGTATGACGCACCCGGCATCTCGCGCTGCAGCTCGCGCCGAATCGCCTCGAGATGCGTCGACGCCGCGCCGCGCGTGCGGACGAAGAGGTCCGTCTGCTGCGGGTGGAATTGGAGCGCCGGCATGTAGTAGTAGAAGCCGGGATCGTCGTTCAGGCTGCGATCCTTGATGTTCTCGGCGACGCCGACCACGTAGGTGCAGGGCAGCGTGTCCGCGGTCACGCGAATGCACTGGCCGATCGGGTCTTTGCCGGGCCAGAGCACCCGTCCCATCGCTTCGCTGACGACCATCGCCTTGGGCGCGTTCGGACCGTCGGCCGCGGTGAAGCCTCGGCCGCGAACGATGCGCGTGCCGAACGTGGCGAAAAACTCGGGCGATACCGCGTTGAGGTTGAACTGCCCGAGCTTCCCGACCGTGTCGATTCCCGCGACGTAGAGGCCCACGCTCCAGGTGCTCCAGAACGGGATCGACGTCTGAAGGCTCGCGTTCTCCACGCCCGGGATCGTCTTCGCGCGTTCGAGGAGCTGCAGCCGAAGCGCCACCGCATGCGCGCTGTCGAGGTCCACGCCGCGCATGTTGAGCCCGACCATCGCGACCGGCTCCGAGTCGTAGCCGAGGCGGAGGCTCTGCACGTTGCGGAGACTGCGGACGAAGAGTCCCGCGCCCACCAGCAGCACGACGGAGAGCGCGCCCTGCAGGAGCAGAAGCGCCACGCGTGTGCGCGAGCGCTGCAACGTGCCCTCCCGCGATCCCGATTTGAGATCGCCGATCAGATCGACGCTGCGCGATTGCCCGAGCGGCGCGAGTCCGGTGAGCACCCCGACGACGAGGGCGATGCACGCCGTGAACAGAATCGTTCGCGGATCACGGAACGCGGGCTCGGCGACGCTCTTCGGCATCAGGCCGGCGCGCAGCGCGGCCCCGCCCCACTGCGCGATGAGCATGCCGCCGATGCCGCCGGACGCGGCGAGCAGCAGGCTCTCGATCAGCAGTTGCGAGAACAGTCGGCCGCGACTCACGCCGAGCGCGAGCCGGACGGCGATCTCGCGCCGGCGACGAATCGCCCGCGCGAGCAAGAGATTCGCGACGTTGGCGCACGCGACGAGTAGCACGATGATCGCGACGCCGCTCACCCACGTAGCGACTTTCGCGAAGCTCGTCTCGTTGGGACCGCGATCGCTGAGGATGGAGCTGGCGAAGGCCCGCGGGCGTGCGATGGCGATCGGCGTCGTCCGGGGCTGCTCGACGATGCGCGATTGATAGCTCTTCACGAACGCTTGCGTGAGGTCCGCGCTGGCTCGCGCCATCGTCACGCCGGACTTCCGCCGTGCGATCATGTTGAGCCATCCCCACGAATACGTCTTCCACCAGCTCACCTTGAGGAACTGCAACGTCTTCGCGCGGGCGTCGCCCATGGTTGCCACGGGAACGAAGTACGCCGGCGGCTGCGTGGGCCACACACCGACGAACCCACGCGGTGCGACGCCGATGATCGTGAACTGAATGGAGCCGATCTGCACCTTGGCCCCGATGACGTCTCGGCGCCCACCGTACTGTGTCTCCCACGTCGCGTAGCTCGCGACCGCCACGTTCGCGCCGTGTCCGGGCTCGTCCTCGGCGGCGGTGAAGTAGCGGCCCACCGTGGCAGGTGCGTCGAAGAAGCCGAAGAAGCCGGCTGTCACGACGCCCACGTTCATCTCGCGCGCCGCGTCGCCGACGCCGACGGCGAGGCTATTCATCGCGAACGCCGCGGTGCTGGAGAACGTGGTAGTCCAGCGAGTCAGGTCGGCGAAGCTGGCGTACTGACTCGGCTGGGACGCGCGCTCGGTGCCGCGGAACGTCTGCGCCACGTAAACGCGATGCACGTTCGCGGGATCATGCAGCAGCGGCGGGGGCCGAAACAACATTCGGTCGACGATCCCGAACATGGCGGCGTTGGCGCCGATGCCCAGGGCGAGCGTGACGATGACGGCGGAGGCGAAGCCGGGCTTCGCGCGAAGTCCGCGCAGCGCGTAGCGGACATCTTGTGCGAGGGCGTCGAGCATGCCACATCTGACACGGCAAAACAGGGAATCGTTGCGATCGTAAAACCGTGCGAACGGACAAATGTGGTTGCGCGAGCGAGCTCAGCCGGGCATATTGTCCGAACCCACCTTCCAGTCGACGTCGGCTGTGACGCGCATCGAAGGGCGTCGTCATGCTCCCGGACAAATTGCCTTCCTCGCTGGAGCTTGGTGTGCCGTTGCCGGCCAACAATTCCGGACCCCTGTCTGAGCCGTCGCTCATCGCGGGCAGCGTCCTACCCATTCAACGCGCCGAGGAGCTCCTGGCGACGCTTCCGGGAGTGATCTCGGCGAGAATCGTCGCGAGCGTCAGCGGGTCGGTTGAAGAAATTCACATCCTGACGACGACGGATGTGACCCCGAAGCAGACCGTCCGCAATGTCGAGAGCGCGCTCATCGCGCATCTCGGCATGCACGTGAGCCACAAGAAGATTTCGGTCGCGACGAGCGATGCCGGCGACACGGGCCGTCACATGCGAGCGGCCGGCGCGAGCGGGCTCCAGGCGACTGCTGCGTCGTCGCCGATCGCGACGAGCCAACAAAATCCGCCGTTGGTGATGCCGATTACTGCGCCGGGCCTTCATCGTCGGCTCTATTTCGAGGACGTCGAAGTCCGCCGGTCGCGGTCGAAGGGCATCACCTGTCGGGTGACACTTCGCAAAGGCGAGCATACGTACCATGGCGAGGCGGAAGGACTGGAGAGCGAGCGCCAGCGATTCGAGCTGGCCGCCCGGGCGGCGCTGGCGGCGATTCGCCAGGCCGAGGGCGACGAGTGCGCACTCGCCCTCGAGGGCTACAAGCTCGTCGACGCGTTCGAGCGAGAGTGGGTGCTGGTGGGGGTCACGGCGCGTCAGGGCCGCGATCAATCTCTGACGACGGGCAGCGCCGAGGTGCGAGACAGCGCCGAGACGGCGAGCGTGCTGGCAGTGCTGGATGCAACGAACCGTTGGCTCGACCGGTGAACGCGAGACTTAAGTCGTTGTGGTGGGCTGCAGTAACGAAATGATGCAAGTTGCGGGTGTGTCGGTTACGTAAACGAACGGTTGTCGATACTTGAGCGAGTGGATGTGCGCTCGCTAACGGGCCGGATTCTCCTACCAAACCCCGGTCCCGAGGTCTCCGAGGTGGTCGCAACGATGCGATTGCGGCGGGGCGGCGAGTGGAAACCCACCTTCTGCGGACACTCACAATTTAGACAATTCTAAAACGACCCCCTCCCTCGCTGAAGCGAAGCCGAGCGGAGGACAATTCGGTCCAGTGTAGTTGAGCGGAGCTCACTTTGGAGCACACGGAGACGTGTGACTGACGTACCAAGGGGGTGACGCAAAATGATTGAATATCCTGCTCGCATTGTTGGCTGGAATCATCAGCTGGAACTAGGCGAGAGCTGGGGGGGTCGACTCTTCTTATGCGCAGCGCCACCAAGTACTACGTCGCCGCTGTTTCAAGTCTAGGCATCGTCTGGACCTTCCTGATGTATCGAGCCGCGCCTGCTGCGCCGCGCTCGATGGTGTCAGACGCGCTCATCTTTGCGGTCTGGCAATCGCTGCGGAGCTTCTGGACCTTCTTGCTGCCGAGGTCCGCCACGGGTCCATCGGGTTCATCCCTTATTTCGCTGCGGCCATTGTGGTTCCATCGTGGCCCGCGGTGTTGGGCGTCATCGTGGTCAAGGGCGCCGTAGAAGCTTGGACGCGCCGGGCTCCGATCAAAGCTGTTCTGAACGTCTCGGCTCATGCAATCATGGAATTGGTCGCGGTCACCGTCTATCTCGCACTTGGCGGCCAGAGTCTTCGGGCCGATACCGCAGCTCCTCGACCTTACGCACGTCACGAAGGTGGCGGGCATCCCAGCTCTGATTGCGTTTGCCGCGGCCCACCTGGCCAATAACGTGATCGTCACCGGCGTCATCGCGGTCAGCAGCGGCAAGTCGCTGCGAAACATTCTTCAAGACAATCACCGTGCGACGCTCGGCCTCGATTTCCTCGCCGTTCCGCTCGTATTCGTCTTTGCGTGGGTCTATGCCGCATTTTGGCGCGATAGCGGCTGCGACGTGCTGGGTGCCGATCCTCGGTCTGCGTCAGGTTCAGCGAACGAATCTCGAGCTCGAGCAGACGAACGAAGAGCTCCTCGAATTGATGGTCAAGTCGATCGAAGCTCGCGATCCGTACACGTCTGGTCACTCGCGGCGCGTTCGCCAGTTCTCGACGACGATCGCAAGAGCAATCGGCCTCTCTGAACGACAGATCGAGCACGTCGGCCACGCGGCGTTGTTGCACGATGTCGGCAAGATTTACGAGAAGTACGCGGGCGTGTTGTCCAAGGAAGACAAGCTTACCTCCGAGGAGTGGGCGATCATTCAGGAGCATCCGGTCGACGGAGCGGAGCTGGTCGCCACGATGACTCGTCTTCGGGATCTGATTCCGGCGATTCGCCATCACCATGAGAACTGGGATGGAACCGGATATCCGGATCGCATTGCCGGCGAGCAGATTCCGATCGCAGCTCGAATTATTCGCTTCGCCGACACGATCGACGCCATGACGACGGAGCGTCCCTACCGGCGACCCCTGAGCGAGGCTCAGGTGCGCGCGGAAGTGATTCGTTGCCGAGGGACACAGTTCGATCCCGAGATTGCTGATCGCCTGTTGGCCAGTGCGCTGTGGACGAGCTTGTTCGCGCCGGCGAGCAATGACATTTCTATCGCTCCGCTCACTGTCATTGGTCGCTCGCCCAATCGCAAGAATCGCACGGTAAATCAGGGAGCCGCGAGGGGCGCTTAGTTGGGCCTGCAGGCATCAACGGATCGCCCGTTCACTAAGCACTCCGCGTCGAATGGGAGCGCTCCAATTGCCCTTCGCAGGCTAAGGCCAGGCGCATTTTTCGTTCGGCGATTGCGGCCGAAGTACTCGGCCAGAAGGCGATGTGCGTCCGCGAACTCGCCGCGTTGGCAATAGAACTCCAACGCAACTGCGACTTCAAAATCGCCGATGTCTCCTGTCTCTCTGTATGGCAGGTGATGCCCGACGAGCTGCCTGGCGGTATCCAGGCTTGCTGGCCTCCCTTCGAGTTGTCGAAGTCGAAGCTCGGATGCGCGAATCCAGCGTCGAAACGTCCCGAACCGATTCCTGTCACACTGTTCAATGCCGACATCGAGCCATTTTTGAGCATCACGGCGATTGCTGGCGGTACAAGCCACTTCGAGTTTGATGAGCAAGTACGTGGGGCTCAATCTGAGCTCAGAAATTCTCAGAAACCAATGCGTCGGCGATGTCCATCCACGGTGCCATCAAATCCGCATCATCTCGATCACAATAAATACTTGCCAGAATAGTTGCGGTATCTAGTTGCATTTTGATCAGCCCAACCCTCTTGGCACTGTGGTAGCTCCGCACGAGCGCGTCGATGGCGGAGTCCGGTAGTCCGAGGCGCCAGAATGCGACTCCACACTTTCTGTAGATGTCGGCTGCGACGGTGTCAACGACTTCGGACGCAAGCACCATGAGTTTTTCTGCGATGTCGCGCGCGCGGTCTAGAGATCCAAAGGCGCAGTGGTAAATGAGCAGCGGCATCAGAGTTGTAAAGCTTGCCCTCGCGGCCGCGCTCTGCGCCTCTAGATCGGCTACCAGTCCATCGTAGAGTCGGTGGGCGAGGTCTTCGCGTCGTTCGTTTTCTGCAATAACCACCAACTCGGTGGCGGCCCTTATCCTCAGCTCCAGTGGTACGCCGGAAGCCAGCCATTCACTCAGTCTCTGACTGGCGTAGGCGGAGTCTTCCCACTCGCAGACCAACGCATGGAGCTCGGCGAGTTCTATTGGGTCTGACTCGATTCGAACATTCAGGTTGCGCAGAAACTGAATTGCGCGCTTAACGACGTCACCCTCGTGGGCGCTGTCTGCTATTTCAACTGCGTCGCGCGCGAGGCGGATGGCGCGTTCCCTGTTCACCATCGCCGCGGCGCGAAGCAGGAGCTCAGCGGCCTCACGTGGACGACCGATCTCGATGGCTCGTGTCGCACATCGCTGTAGAAAATCGGCCGCCCGATCCTCTTCGCCAGCGAGAGCGAAATGCTCGGCGCAATCCCACAGCAGGGAGGACGAGTCCGATGTCTGGGCGTCGGCCTGGAGGACCAGCGCGACCCGTCGGTTCACGAGCCGCCAACCGACGGGAGACGCAAGGCGGACTACGGTCTCGCCGACGAGCGAATGGGCCGGCTCGATGCGACGGCTGGAATGCGCAATGAGATTCGTCATTTCTAGTTCAGCGGCGGCGAGTTGCAAGTCGATCTGCGGCATCTCCAAGGCGGCGATGATACGTTCGACCTCGGCGTGGCGCCCCAAGGCTACACACACCTGCAGAAGCGCACCCGCGTTCGGGCTCAGCGTCGCTACTCTCTGATCCAGTAAACTGCTGATGGTCGCGGGAACGACGAAACGCTCACCGGTTGTTTGGAAGTGGCCAACAAGACACTTCAAGAAGAAAGGATTCCCGGCAGAACTCGAAGCGATCCATTCCTGGAGCTCTGGATCCGCAGCACCATTCTCTACGAATGCTCGGCCTGTCAGCTCTCGCGAGGATCGGGTCGTCAGCGGCGTCAGCGCAATCCCGAACGCTCGTTCGGAGCGTTGCGCCAAGAATCGTAGGAGTGTTCGATCGCGACTCGTAAGGATGATCATGAGACGCCGCTCCTGGTGGCTTGCTGTCAGAGCGGCGAGAGTTTGGCGCGAACGCTCGTCGGTCCACTGAGCGTCGTCGACGAAGAGCAATAAGGGGCGCCTCGCTCGCGATGGAATCGACCAGATCGGCGATCGCGCGTCCAATAGCAGCCGCGATAACCTCGCTGTTGGTTTCTCTTCTTCTCTTCGATGGGATCGGAGTCTTGCTTCGTTAACCGGCGAAGCGCGGACATCGATCCCGGTGAACAGCCTAGCGCGCCAGGCAGCGCAGTAGCTTCGGTACAAGGTCGGCGAACGTCGCCATCGGTCGATGTGTGTCGTGCGGCTGCGTCGCAACCCGCTCTACGCTCGCTCCGACCAGCACCGCCTGCGTGCACAACTCTTCTGCCAGCCGAGTCTTTCCAATTCCGGCTTCTCCCACGAGAACGACACACTGCGCCTCCCCGGCCCGCGCCCGCGCAAACCGCTCCTGTAACGCCGTCATCTCCGCGTCACGGCCGAGGAAGGGAAGCGTCAACGGCGGGCGGTAGAGCTCCCGCGACCGCTCGCTGATCCGCCGCCGAAGCAGCGACGCCTGCAGCTTGAGGTCGGGCGACGCGCCCACTTCCTCCACGTACTTGTCGAGCAGACGCACCGCCTGCGCTTTCGCGCCGCCGATCGCCAACATCTCTGCCGTGGCGAGCGTCGCCTCCTCGTGCAATGGATCGAGCGCCAGCACCGCTTGCGCGGCCGCCTCCGCGATCGCCCAGTCGCCGAGTTTGCGCGCGCGATTCAGCTCCGCGACGAACACGCGATTGAGCTCCGCGATCGTCCGCCCGCGGAAGGACTCGAGCCACTCCGTGAACGCCTCCGAATGCGCCGGCGCATAGCCCGGAAGCAACCCCCCCTGGGCCGCACGGAGCTGGTCGAGGCTCGGACGCTCCTGGCGCAGCACGTCGCTCAGGTCTGCCCGCACGCTCTCCGGCGCGAGCTCCACCGTCTCGCCGGTCGACGCGATGCGCGCGCCGAGCTTCCGGAATTGATAGACCAGCTCGCGAATCGAATGCCGAGCGTTCGGCGCGGTCTGGTCGGGGAAGATGAGATCGTGCAACGTCGCGCGCGTGACGCGGCGCCCCCGCTCCGCCCAGAGGTACAGCAGGAGCGCGAATTTGCGCACTGACGACGGGGTGAGATGCGTCGCGCCGGCGTCGATCGACGCGGTGCCCAATGTGCGGATGAACACCATGCTCGGCGTCCCCCCGGTCGCCAGGTGGTTTGCGTCGCGCGGAACGTCCATGGAGAGCGTCATGCCCGCGTCATGCAAAGAACCTTGCCTCGTGGCCGTGCGAACCGGCCAGCCGCGGTCGCCGGCACCGGCGCTCGAAACGGCGCGTGTACACTGTACGCTCCGCTCACAAAACGCAAATATGAGAAAGTTCCTAATGTGCGGCGCCGGGCCCCTGACAGGCTGCTGAAAAACCAGAAACAACTTGACGTGGAGTCGCTGGGGAGAACCGAGAGACGCAGACAGTGAGTAAGTCTTCCATGAGACGCTTAACTCCACGGTCTTCCTCTGCGGCTCTCCGTGTGCTCTGCGGCTCTCCGTGCGCTCTGCGACTCAGCGTCCCTCTTTTGTCTTCTTCTTCTTCTTCTTCTTCTTCTTTCGGTTCTTCGGGAATTTCCGGGAATCGGCTATCGTCGTTTTCAGCGACGTCGCGGCCGTCTGGAGGTTATGCGCCGATTCGCCCCGAAGAAGACTGAGGAACGGATTGAGCGAATAAACCGGATTTTCTGGCAACAGGCGAAGCCCGATCGAGAATCCGAACAATCCGAGTCTATCCGGCCGATCCGAGGGGACCTTCGTCTTAGTAGCCGATCGCCGAGGAAGCCCATCGCACCTTCGCGAAAGAACGCGAGAGAACGGCCGCGAATGCCGCCGGCGAACGCGGAAGCCGCTGAAACAACGTGATCGCTTTGGAAGCAGTCCGTGGCTCGACGGAGCAATTCTCGGCGCGTGACTTCCCGGCGCCCAACCTTCAAAGTCGCTGGTGTTTCCGCGCCATCGGCGTTCGTCAGCGCCATCCGCGCTTGTGCCAATCGTTCCGTCTCGATCGGCGGAGTAACCTAGGGGCCATGCTCAATTCCCAGCCGCCTCGTTCCCGAAATTCCCGGAAGATCCCTTTTTCAGCAACCTGCTAACCGGGACGCTGCCGCTTGGCCACCTCGTCGAGCCACGCCAACTCCGTCTCGAACTGCCGAAGGCCCAGTCGCACGATCATGGCCGCGTCGGAGCTGGCGGAGGTCTCGTCGATGACAGCCTCGAGCGCCGCGCGATCCTCATCGAGCTGCTCGCGCAGAAATCGGCGCCGCCGCTCGAGCTGCGCCGCGAAGTCGCGTGGGCGCGCCTGCCACGACAGCACCATCCACGTGAGGAACGGCGACGGCGGGCGCTGCGTCGCCCAGTCGGCGCGCGCGAGCGCATCGGAGAGCGCGCGACGCCCCGTCGGCGTGGGAACGAGCGTGCGCCGCTCCGGGCCCAGCGACGCGTCGGCCGCGTCGGCCGGCTCGACGTGCCCGGCATCCTCGAGCTTCTTCAACGAGTAGTAGACTTGCGGGCGCGAGATCGCGGCCCATTTCCACACGTGCCGCCGCAACAGCTCGGCCCAGAGCTCGTAGCCGTGCATCGCCCGTTCGGCGAGGATGCTGAGCACGACCACATCAGCAAGCGACAGCGTCTGCCGGCGCGCCATGCGATGGAATCCCCTCTTGACGGTGCAGCAAGTCTAATTTAGACTAGACGCCCACGTCAACCCCTTCTCGAGGTGCGCCCATGCCGACATCCGCCTACACCCTGCGTTCCCTTGCGCCCGTCCTCATCGTGGACGCCGTGGAGCCGGGCATTGCGTTCTGGACCGACCGGCTCGGCTTCGCGAAGGAGAACGAAGTCCCCGGCGACGACGGCACGCTCGTGTTCGCGAGCGTCAAGAAAGACGGCGTCGAGATCATGTATCAGACGCGCGCGAGCGTCGTGGCCGACGATCCCTCCTCGGCGGCCGACTTATCCGGTCACAGCGCGGCGCTCTTCATCACGGTGCCGTCCGTGGCCGATCTCGACGAGATCGAATCGCGCACGAGCGGCGCCCCCGTCGTGAAGTCGCGCCACGAGACGTTCTATGGCTCGACGGAATTCTACGTGCGCGAGCCGGGCGGCAACGTCGTCGGCTTCGCCGCCTTCACGCCGTGAGGCCGATCGTGCGTGCCGCGGCGCGACGTTCAAAGAGCTCGAAATCGTCCGACTATCGCACGGTCGAGCGGCTGGAAGCGATTCCAAACATCGGTCGATCGCTTGCCGCGAATCTTCGGCTCGTCGGGATCGCGCATCCGCACGACCTCCCGGGCAAGGATCCGTACGCGCTGTACGACGCGCTCTGCCGGGCGACGGGCGTGCGTCAGGATCCCTGCGTGCTCGACACGTTCATCGCCGCGGTGCGATTCATGGAGGGGGCACCGCCGCGTCCCTGGTGGCACTACACCGCCGAGCGCAAAGCGAGGGGAGCCGCAGATCTCTCGCTCGGGCTCGCGATGACGCAACCTGCTACGGCCGGGAGGGCACCGTCACGAGTTTCTCGGGCGACATCCCCTCGGCCTCGGCCTGGAAGTTCACGACGACGCGGTGGCTGAGCACGGGCACCGCCATCGCATTCACATCCTCTAAATCGGGTACGGCGCGCCCATCCATCGCCGCGCGCGCCTTGGCGCCGAGGATGAGGTACTGCGAGGCGCGCGGGCCCGCGCCCCAGCTCACGTATTTCTTGACGAGCGGCGTGGCTTCCTCGGCGGAGGGCCGCGTGGAGCGAGCGAGCCGGACGGCGTAGCTCACGACCGATGGCGGCGCCGGCAAGCGCCGCACGAGGTGCTGCAGCGCGGTGAGCTGTGCGGCATCGAGCATCGGCTTGATGTCGACCTCGAGATCGCCGGTGGTCGCGGCGACGATGCGCTCCTCTTCGTCGCGCGACGGATAGCCGATCGTGAGCTGCATCATGAACCGATCGAGCTGTGCTTCCGGGAGCGGATACGTGCCTTCCTGCTCGATCGGATTCTGCGTCGCGAGGACGAAGAACGGCTCGGGCAACCGGTGCGTCTGTCCCGCGGCGGTGACGGCGTGCTCTTGCATCGCTTGCAGCAGCGCGGCCTGCGTCTTCGGCGGAGCCCGGTTGATCTCGTCGGCGAGCACGACGTTCCCGAAGATCGGTCCTTTCGCAAACTTGAAGAACCGCTTGCCGGTCGTGTGATCCTCCTCGAGGAGCTCGGTGCCGGTGATGTCGCTCGGCATCAAATCGGGCGTGAACTGCACGCGCGAGAAGCTGAGGTCGAGCGCCTGCGAGACGGTCTGTACCAGCAGCGTCTTGGCGAGGCCGGGAACGCCCACGAGGAGGACGTGTCCGCCGGCGAGCAGCGCGGCGACGAGATCATCCACGATCTTGTGCTGGCCGACGATGCGCCGTCCGATCTGCTCGATCAGCGCGGCGCGCGCCCGCGCCAGCTGGTCGAGGAGCTCGACATCGCGTGTATCGTCCACCGGCTTCTGTCGTGTGGCCACTCGCGTCGCTCCCAGGGGTCGTGAGCTAGGGAAGCTAACCACGGGCCACGGCCCGACGAAAGGACGCGACGCGTCGCCGGAGGACGCGCGGCGTCCAGCGCGCCGCGAGGCGGCCCGATCGGCGGGCGGCGTCTGTGCCGGCCCGCGAAACGAAACGGCCGCCCCACGAGGCGGCCGGTCGATCCCGATATTAGTGTTTTCTTACGGGAGCGTGAAGTCCGCGCGCTCTTCGATCGGATAGTTCGAGCTGTTGAGCGTCGCGATGGCGGTATACTTCCCGGGCGGCAGCGGCCGCTTCCACGCCTCGGAGACATGCATGACGTCGCCGGTGCCGAGCTGCTTGTTCTGCATGCCCTGCGTGAACATGCGACCGTTCGACCAGTGCCACACTTCGCGGCCGAGCGAATCGAGAACGACGAAGTCGTAGGACTTCCCGTTGGGGAAGCGCAGCTCGACGTGCTTCTTGCCGACGTTCGTCACGTTGAGCGCGAAGCGGACCTCTTTCGCCGCGACGTCGACGTTGAAATGCGAACCGACTTTTCCGTCGACCTTCGCGCCGGCGCGACGTTTCGGGGGAACGTCGATTTTGTTGGTTAGCTGGAGCGGTTGCACCGAAGCAACGGCGGCGGATTCTGAGCGGGAGCGCGGTCCGCACGCGAACGCGAGGACTCCGGCACAGAGCAACGAGATGGTCAACCGAGTATTCATGTCCCGAGGGCGGCAGGTCGGGCGCAATATTTGTGAGCGCCCACATTTCGCTCACAATTCATTGCGAGGGGCAACTTATTAACGGACTGACGAATAGTCAACGTGAACCGTAACGGCCAAAGTATCGGCACATCAGTCACTTAAACTGAGGCCGGGAGGGGTCGGCGGCGAGGGTCGGCGGGCGCGCCGGTTAGCTTGCGAAAAATTTCACAAGCGCCTACCTTTTGCCCTCGAGATGGACGGATCAGGGCACGGTACGGGTGGCTCCGACCACGGTGGCAGCGGTCGGCCTCGGGGCAGTGGTCCCGAGCCGAACCTGTCGGGCCTGGGCGGCATGGGCGTTCAGTTCGTGGTCGTGCTCCTGGCGTTCCTCTTCCTGGGGAAGTGGCTGGATGCGCGATTGGGGACGAGTCCATGGCTGTTGATTCTTGGGGTCTTCGTCGGGGCGGGGGCATCGATCTACGCGATGTACCGCAAGGTGTTTCCGCCGGAGCCGCCGAAGCCACCGAACACGGGGTCGTCGCCGTGAAGCCCATCCTGTGGTTCGCCGCGGCCGTAACCGTGATCGTGGTGGTGAGCGGTTCGATCCTCGCGGTCCCATTTTCGTCCGCGGGAGATCGGACCGCGATAATGGCCAGCGCTGCCGTGGCAGTGGTTGTACAGCTGTTCGCGTTCTCGATGGCGCGCGTGACGGCGAAGTCAAATTTCTTTGCAGGCTGGACGATCGGGATCGCACTTCGCGTCGCCACGCTGATCGCGTATGCGTTCGTGGGGGTGAAGGTGTTGGCGATGCCCGCGCCAGCGGCGCTGATCAGTCTGGTGGTTTTTCTCTTCTTGTCCACGTTGATGGAAACCAAGTTGCTCGCGCTATGAGAGTGCTCCGATACGCAGGACTGATTCCCCTCCTGATGATGCTGGCCGCCGGATCGGCGGCCGCCCAGGAACCCGCGGCTCCCGCGGCGTCGGCGGCGCAGGCCGGCGCCAAGGCGCATCCGGGCTTCGACCAGCCGGCCGGTCAGGAAGCCAAGAAAGTCGACATCATCCTGCCGCATATCAGCGACTCGGACGAGCTCGACGTGCCGTGGCTGAACGCGGAGGGCTTCAGGGTCGTGCGCCTGCCGCATTGGGCGCCGATCAAGATCGGGAGCTATGAGCTCGACATGTCGCCGACCAAGCACGTGGTGATGATGCTCATCGCCGGGTTGCTCGCGTGCATCATCCTGATCAATGCGGCGCGTGCGCAGGCTCGCCACACCGCAAAGGGCGAGGCGCCGAGAGGACTCTCGGGCACGATCGAGGCGATGGTGCTCTATATCCGCAACGAGGTCATCCTGCCGGCCGTCGGCCCGCACGGTGACCGGTTCGTGCCATACCTGTTGACGGTCTTCTTCTTCATCCTGTTCGCCAACCTGCTCGGCTTGGTCCCGTACGGATCGACGGCGACGGGCAACATCTCCGTGACGGCGACGCTCGCCATCATCGCGTTCTTCGTGATCGAGATCGCGGGCATGCGCGCGCTCGGCAAGAACTACATCAGCACGATCGTGTATTGGCCGCACGACATGCCCCTCGTCGGAAAGATCGTGATGACCGGCCTCATGACGCCGATCGAGATTCTCGGCAAGTTCACGAAGCCGTTCGCGCTCACGATCCGTCTCTTCGCGAACATGACGGCGGGGCACGTGATGGTGCTCGCGCTCATCTCGATCATCTTCATGTTCGGCTCGGTGCTGATTGGCCTCGCGCCGGTGGCGATGGCCGTCGCGATCATGTGTCTCGAGCTGTTTGTGGCGTTCCTGCAGGCGTACGTCTTCACGCTCCTTGTCGCCACGTTCATCGGACAGATTCGCACGGCGGAGGCGCACTAAGAGCAGACTTGCCACTTTGATCGCGGGGACGGCTCCAACCCGCGTGACGTACCCGGTCGAGCGACCGGGGAAGCTCGTTGAGACCCGGGTCTCGGTGACGAGCGGCGCCCTCGGCGGTTCAGTCGGCGCGGAGCAATGGGACTTACGATTTCACGTTTGGAGATAGACATGCACATCCTCCCGCTGTTGCAGGCCGCGGCCGGATATACGCGCGAGTACGAAGGCGCGTGGGCCCTGATGGGTGCCGGCATCGGTGCCGGGCTCGCCGCGATTGGCGCGGGCATCGGCATCGGTCGTATCGGTGGCCAGGCGTCGGAAGCGATCGCTCGCCAGCCGGAAGCCGGCGCTCAGATTCGCGGTAACGCGATTCTCCTCGCCGCGCTCATCGAAGGCGTCGCGCTGTTGGGCGGCGTGGTCTCGATGCTCATTCTCTTCAAGTTCTAAAGGCCCTGTTCGCCGTCGGTCCCGGGACCGGCGGCGGCATGCATTTCACCGAGACACTCATGCGCACCTCGTTGCTCCGGTCGTTCGTTCTTCTCGCGGCCTCACCCGCTCTCCTGGCGGCTCAGGAAGCCGAAGGCACCAGGCAGTTCATGAAGCCGGACACCGGCCTCATGATCTGGACGCTCGTCATCTTCGCTGTCCTGATGGTGGTGCTGTCCCGCTTCGCATTTGGTCCGCTCACCAAAGCGGTGCAGGCGCGTGAACAGACGTTGCAGGCTGCGCTCGACTCCGCGATGCGCGACCGCGATGAAGCGGCGAAGGTCCTTGCCGATACGCAGGCAAAGATCGAAGCCGCCCGCGGCGAAGCACAGAAGATCATCGCCGACGGGCGCGCGGTCGGCGAGAAGATGCGCGCCGACATGCTGGAGCAAACACGCAAGGAGCAGGCGGACGTGCTCGATCGCGCCCGCCGCGAGATCGAGAGCGAAAAGACGAAGGCCATCGGCGAGCTTCGCCGAGAGGCAGTCGACCTCGCCCTCGCCGGCGCGAGCAAGGTGATCGAGCAGAATCTCGAGTCGCCGAAGAACCGGCATCTCGTCGAGACCTATCTGGCGTCCCTCGGCACGCTCAAGGTGAGCTGACGATGCGGGAACCGACCATCGCCAGGAACTACGCCGAGACGCTCCTCGAGCTCGCCCAAAAGGCGGGCGATCTGCGCGCGTGGGGAGAGATGATCGACCGCGTGGCGGACGCCATGGAGAGCGATCGGCGGCTCCGCGTGTTCCTGGAGTCCCCGCGGGTCAGCGCTCAGCGGAAAAACGAGATCCTGCAGAAGGCGTTCGGCGGGCAACTGCCGCGCAACTTCGTTCGGTATCTCCAGGCCCTGGTCACGCACCGGCGGCAGCTGCTCATTCCGGCGATCGCGCACGAATACCACAATCTCGTCGATCGTGTGGAGGGCCGCGTCCACGCGTCGGTGACGGTCGTGCGTGAGGCGGACGAGTCGGACGTCGCGCTCGTGACGAGTCACCTCTCGCGCTCGCTCGGAAAGGATGTCGTGCCACACTTCCACGTGAACCCGTCGATCCTCGGCGGAGTGATCGTTCGCGTCGGCGATACGGTGCTGGATGGCTCAGTTCGTCGCCGGCTGGCGAAGCTTCGCGCCAGGATGGTGAAGTAGGGGGAACGACGGAAGAGGCGAAGCGGGCCTTCCCCTTCGCATCTCAACAGCGGGCCTGCCGGCGTCGTATATCTAGGTTGTAGCCACCCCCCAAAGCAGCCTCTTCCCGTGGAGTGCGCAATGACCCGCTTTTCCCCGTGGCGCCTCGTGGCCGGGCTTCCGCTACTCGCCCTGCCGCTCGGTGCGCAAACCGTCACCCAGCAAGGGTGGAATCCGAAGGAAGCCCTGGCGAGCGAGAAGTACGTCAAGCCGCCGGAGATCGTCGAGCGAATCGTGGCGGCGCCGCGCAACAGCGTGAGCTTCACGAATCCCAGCCCCGACAAGAAGTACTTCCTCAAGACGGAGAGTGAAGGCCTGCCGTCGATCGACGCCTTCGGCAAGCCGCACTATCGGCTCGGCGGCGTCGAGATCGACTGGAAGGCGAATCGCGCGCGGTCGCTGACGACGCGGGGGAGCATCGGGTTGACGTTGATCGATCCGATGACGGGCGCGATGCGCACGATCGAGACGCCGAAGGGCGCGCTCGTGAGCAACGCGGCCTGGTCGCCCGACGGCAAGAGCATCGGCTATCTCGCCAACTTCGACGCGGCCACGCACATCTTCGTCGCGGACGTCGCCACTGGAAAGTCGACGCAGATCACGAAGACGGCGCTGCTCGCGGTGCGCGTGCCGAGCTTCGATTGGACGGCCGACGGCAAGAGCGTCGTCGCGGTGCTGCTGCCCGACAATCGCCCGCCCGAGCCAAAGCGTCCGCCGGTGGAGACCGGTCCGCTCGTTCGCACCAGCGAGGCGGGGAAGGTCTTGCAGAACCGGAACTACGCCAGCCTGTTGCGCGATCCGTACGACAAGGAGCTGCTCGATTACTACACGCTCGGGCAGTTGGCCGAGATCGACGTGAAGACGCACGCGGTGAAAAAGATCGGCGCGCCGGCGCTGATCACGAACGTGGATGCATCGCCGGACGGCCAATACTTCCTCGTCACGCTGCAGACGAAGCCGTACTCATATCTGGTACCGGTGGCGAACTTCGGCACCGTGCAACAGCTCTGGGACGCGAGCGGCAAGATGCTCTCGGAGATCTCGAAGACGAATCTTCGCGAAGGCACGGGCGGCTCGAACGATACGACGGCGTTTGCCGGCGGCCCCGGCTTCGGCGGGCGCGGGGGCGGACAGAGCGACACGGCCAGGCGTAACCTGGAGTGGAATCCGACCGGTCCGGGACTCGTGTACCTCAAGGCGGATGCTGGTCTTGCCGGTGCGGCCGGCGGCGGGGGCCGGGGCGGACGCGGCGCGCGAGGCGGCGGCGCGGGCGGCGGCGGTGGCGCAGCGGCCAATGCGCCGGCGCGCCATGATCACCTCTATCTCTGGTCCGCGCCGTTTGGTGCGAGCGACACGAAGCTCCTGTTCGAGACGAATGCGCGCATGGCGTCGACCGAGTTCAGCGAAGACGGCAAGACGCTGTTCGTCAACGAGGGAACCGATCTGTACGCGGTTCGACTGGCCGATCCGTCGAAGCGCCTGGAGATCGCGCGGGGCGCGACGATCGCGGCGGGCGGCGGACGCGGACGCGGCGGCGCGGGCGGTGGGCGCGGAGGCGCGGGCAGCGACTCGGCGTTCTACAGCAATCCTGGCGCGTTGCAGACCAAGCGTGGTCCGAACGGCAGCCCGGTGGTGCTCGTCGGCTCCGACGGCAAGACGGTGTTTCTCGAGGGCACCAAGTACTTCCCGGATTGGGCGAACAACGCGCCGCACAACTTCGTCGACAAAGTGGACTTCGAAACGGGCCAGAAGACGCGTCTGTTCGAGGGGAAGGGCGACATCGTCGAGACGGTCGTCGCGCCGCTCGACAACGACTACAGCAAGGTGATCGTGATGAAGGAGTCGCCGAAGATGGTCGCCGACTCCTACCTGCGCGACATGAAGACGGGGACCGATACGAAGCTCACGAAGAACGTGGACTTCGCGCCGGAAGTGACGCAGGCGATCCGCAAGCGGCTGCTCGTCGAGCGCCCGCGGGACAATTACAAGTTCTACATCGACGTCACGCTGCCGAAGGATTACCGCGAAGGGACGCGGCTCCCTGGCATCATCTGGTTCTACCCGACGGAGTTCTCGACGCAGCAGGAGTACGACCAGCGGCGTCGCACGACGAACATCGACACGTTCGCGAACGTCGGCGCGCGGAGCCCGGAGATCTGGGTGACGCAGGGCTACGTCGTGATCCAGCCGGTGGACATTCCGATCGTCGGACCGACGGGCCGCATGAACGACCACTACGTCGACGAGCTGCGCGAAGATCTCGATCTCACCATCGATGCCGTCGACAAGGCGGGCTATCTCGATCGCGACCGGCTTGGTATCGGCGGCCACAGCTATGGCGCATTCAGCACCATGAACGCGATGACGCACACGCCGTACTTCAAGGCGGGCATCGCGGGCGACGGCATGTACAACCGCACGCTCACTCCGTTCAACTTCCAGAACGAGCGGCGCACGTTCTGGGAGGCGAAGGACACCTACGAGGAGATGTCGCCGTTCTTCTTTGCCGATCGGCTGAGTGGCGCCGTCTTGATGTACCACTCGCTCGAGGATCAGAACGTCGGCACGGATCCGATCAGCTCGATCCGCATGATGCAGGCGCTGCAGGGTCAGGGAAAGCAGGCCGCCCTGTTCATGTATCCGTACGAAGATCACGGCCCGGCGACGCGCGAATCGGATCTCGACCAATGGGCGCGGTGGATCGCGTGGTTCGACATCTACGTGAAGAACCCGGCGAAAAAGGACAAGCCGGCGGTCGTGCCCTGACTCTGGCTTTGCCGAAGTTCTTCGACGCCCGTCGGTTGCGCACCGACGGGCGTTGTGTCATGCAGCGAAGGAGCTGACGCAGCGCCGGAGCAACTATTCGTAGAGCTTCGGCGGCGTGAGATCGTCGTCGCAGATTGCCGCGATCACTTCGGCGTCGCGCCAGGCTTTCTCGAGCACCGCGAGCTCGCCTTCCATGGCGCGCCGCTCGGCTTCTTCGTGCACCGACATCTCGAGCGCGAGCCGCTCGACCGCCGTGAGGTGCATCGCACCCAATTGGCGGTACTCGTTCAGCATCGACATCGTGCGACCACCTCGCCACCCGTTGCGCGCCGAGGCTTCGCTCAGGAAGCCGCCAGCGTCGCCGGCATTTTCGATCTGTCGCACGGCGTCCTGAACGCGGGTTGGGTCGGCGCCGTAGCGGTTCGAGCCGGCGATCAGGACGCCCGCCGCATGAATCGCTCCGGCGCCTGCGAACTCCGCCCATCCGCCGTCGTGCGGGACCATGAGGGACGCCGGGCCGTCGTGGCCTTGGACGCTCAGCTCGACGTCGCCCAGGTGCTTCGCGCGCACGGTGACGACGCGTTTGTTGTTCGCGAGTCGCGCCACGACGCGATCGTGCTGGATGTAGTCGCGCGCGGCGAGCATCCCGACGATGGGAAAAACGCCCATCACACTCGTGATGCCGGGAATCACGACGATGGAGATGGCGCCGAGCGAGAGCGCCGGCGCGAGCGTCGGTCCGAGCGTGATGGCGGCGACGGCGGCCGCGGCGACGCCCGCCCCCGCCACGTATTGAACTTTGCGCCGGCGAGTGCCGAAGTGTCGGCCATATCGCCACGCGGCGAACTCGGGTCGGAGGGGCCGCCCGATTCGAATCAGCTCGAGTCCGTCGGTGAGGCGCGCCAGCCCAATATTGCTCGTCGACACCCGAACGGACGTGCCGCGATACGCGCGCTCACATTCCTCGATCGCCTCCCACCGTTCCTCGAGCGGGGAGAGATTCCAGCGTCCGCAGTGATGGCAGACGACCCACAGTCGTCCTTTGTGGGCGTCGAATGCGAGCCGGCGACCGACGGGAAAGTGCTCGATCCGCCGATTGGCGCCGAGCTGCTGTGCGCAAAACAGGCACGTGGAATACATCGCGACGAAGCGAAGTGTCTGATGACGTCCAACCGTTGCCGGCGACGCCGGCGCACCTCACAGAAGGATCGAGCGGGCGACGCCCCCGCGCAATAGTGTGTCTCGCTAGAATCCAGCGTTGGGTTCGGCCGGACGCGCATTAATCTTCCCGCAATGATTCCACTGCTCATTGTCGCGCTCCTTCAGCAACAGCCGAGATTTCAAGGCGCTACGTCGCCGCCGTCCGGCGATACGGTCGGCTATTGGCAGCAGCACGTGCATTACACGATCGTCGCGACGCTCGACGAGGCGCAGACGAGGCTGCACGCGCGGGGCACGCTCGTGTACGTCAACAACTCGCCGGACACGCTCCGCGAGATGTTCGTCCACCAGTATCTGAACGCATTTCGCCCGGGCTCGAAGTGGAGCGCCGTCGACGAGCACGAAAACCGTGCGCGCTTTCAGAATCTGGCCGAACCCGACTACGGCTACGAGCGCTTCACGCAGCCGCCGTCGGTGAACGGCACACCGGTCACGGTCGACTATCCCGGCGCGCCCGACAGCACCGTCGCCCATTTCAAGCTCCCGCAGCCGCTCGCACCGCACGACTCGATCACGGTGTCGTTCGACTGGGACGCGCGGCCGTCGACCGTGACTCGCCGGCAGGGCCGGCGCGGTCGCACGTGGGATTTCGCGCAGTGGTATCCCAAGGTCGCGGTGTACGATCGCAGTGGCTGGGAGCCCAATCCGCTCGTGCCGGCCGGCGAGCTCTATGGCGAGTACGGCACCTACGACGTAACGATGGTGGTGCGCAGCGATCAGATCCTCGCGTCGACCGGCGTGCCGGTGAGCGGAGATCCCGGATGGGCGCGCGTGTCGACCGGCACGCCGCCTCGGCTCGCATCGACGGCATACGCCAAGATTCCGCCTGCGCCCGACGTGAGCGTGCCAGCGGGGTATCGTGCCGTGCGCTTTCTCGCGAAGGACGTGCACCATTTCGCATGGAGCGCGTCGCCGGAGTACCGCTACGAAGGCGGCGTCTACGTGCGGCCGGTGATGAAGCAGCACTTCCCGACGTGGGACACGGTGTCGGTCCACGTGCTGATGAAGCCAGGCGACGACACGACCTGGGGCGGGGGCCGCGCGGTGGAGCGCACGATGGTCGCGCTGCGCTGGCTGGAGTCGATCTGGGGACCGTACGCCTATCCGCAGCTCACCAACGTGCATCGGCTAGACCCCGGCGGCACCGAGTTCCCGATGATGATCATGGACGGCTCGGCGTCGCAGGGACTGATCCTGCACGAGGCCGGGCACGTCTTCACGTACGGCATTCTGGGCAACAATGAATGGCGGTCGGGCTGGATGGACGAGGGGCTCACCGACTACCAGACGGACTGGGCTCAGAAGCTCACGTCGCAAGAGCGCATCGGGCGTCCGCCTGAGCCGCCGAGGCTTCCCGAAGGGTATCGCGTGAACGCGGTGACGATTCCGCCATACGATTCTCTCGGGCTCAATCTGTGGACCAACGAAGTGCTCGGCCGCTCGCAGCCGATCGGCACGCCCGCGTTCGAGTTCAGCGAGTTCGGCATTTACAATCTCATGATCTACGATCGCGCGAAGCTGATGTACTCGCAGCTGCGCGACGTGATGGGCGACAGCGCCTTTCTCGCGTTCACGCACGACTACTATACGCGGTGGGCGCTGAAGCACGTCGACGAGCGCGCGATGCGCGTCGCGGCGGAGCGTGCGTATCTGCACGATCTCAACTGGTTCTTCGACCAATGGGTCCATCACACCGGCTTGATGGACTACTCATTGGAAGGCGTGCAAGTGACGACCGACGGCGCGCACTACGAGACGACGGCGCGTGTGCATCGGGAGGGCGAGCTGCACCATCCGATGCCGGTCGGCGTGCACACGGCCTCGGGATGGACGATTGGCCGCGCGGTGGCGCAGGCGGACAACGACAACGTGCGCATCGAGACGACCGAGCGGCCCGACCGCATCGAGCTGGATCCGTACCACACCACGTGGGACTGGGATTGGCGCAACAATGTCCAGAGCGCGTATCTGATCAACATCCGCGAGCCGCGACTCACCTTCAACTGGCCGTGGATCGATCAAGTGGATCGGTCTCACACCATGGTCGCCGTGGCGCCGACGGCATGGTACACCAACCCTGGCGGCGGAGCCGCCGGGATCCGCGCCAAAACGAATTATCTGTCGCTCGTCGACGAATACGATGCCGGGCTCGCGTTCGCGACTCGTCGCCCGAAGAGCGCCACGGGCACGAAGCCGACAGTCGCGACGCTGCTCAACGCCTGGGTGCGCGGCGAGAATCTCTACCTCCCAGGCGCGTCGCGGCCACTCATCGGCTTGGGCGGCGACGCCAACTATCTCGACGGGCTCGCCAAGCTCGACCTCTATCAGAAGTGGGACCTGAGCCCGTTCGTCGTCACGCCCGGACCGGCGATTGGCGCGAAAGCCTATGTCTCGATGACCGTTCCGACGTCGTCGTTGATGCTGCCGGAGCAGTGGGACAAGGCGAACGTCACCGAGCTTGGCGGATCGGCGTTTTACAAGACGCTCGTCGATCAGGACAGCGCCTACACGATCTTCCGCGCGTCGGCGGCCGGTGGATTCACGTCGAGCACGTCGGCGCCTGCCGGTCCGTCGCGGGGCTACTTCCGCGCGGAGGGCTCGGCTGGTGCCGTGCGTCCGATCGTGGGCACGACATTGCAATTGCACATCCGACTGTTCGGGGGCGTGGCCAACAACGCGCCCCGCCAGCGCGCGATCTTCGCGTCATCGCAGGATCCATTCGAGACCTTCAATAACGATCTGTTTCGTGGCCGCGGCGCGCTGCTCAAACAGCCCAACGTGAACTATCTGCCGTTGGGCGGCGCGGGGATGCGAGGCTTCGGCATCAACGTGCCGCTCAACGGCGTGGTTGCCGGCAACGGAGAAGTGGTCCAGCGACTGGCGAGCGTGGGCGGGAGTTGGGGCCGCGCATCGGTCGGCGCGAGCCTCTTTGCCGATATCGGCTGGGGAACATCGAGAATCGTGGCGCTGACCGACTCGGCGTCGCAAGCCAAGGACGAACGCGGTTCGATGCTGTCGGATGCGGGCGCAGGCCTCGTGTTCCGGGGCCGTCTCTACGACCGCGACGTCTACCTTCGCCTCGACGCGCCGGTGTTCGTCAACAAGGCCGGGCTCGCGGGCGGCAAGTTCGGCGGCAACGGCTCGTTCGCGGCGCGATGGCGGATCTCGGTCGGCGATCTTTGGTAGCGTAGCGTTCCCGCCCGGGATTTATTTCGGGCACACGGCGTCACGACGACGCGTCATCACAGCCGAGGCCTCGAATTCCATGAGCGGACCGTCGCCGGTCAAAGTCGTGCCCAAGCCCTGGGGACACGAGACGATTTGGGCGCACACAGACAACTACGTCGGCAAGATTCTGCACATCAACGCCGGCCAGTCGCTCTCGGTACAGTATCACAATGTCAAGGACGAGACCGTCTACCTGTTGTCGGGGACGCTGACCTACCGCGTGTGGGATGGCGACATGCCGCGCGACGTCGGGCTCGGGATCGGTGACGCGTTCCGGATCACGCCGAAGACGATCCACCAGATGGAAGCCGTGACCGACTGCGACATTCTCGAAGTGTCCACACCGCATCTCGACGACGTGGTTCGTCTCAAAGACCGCTACGGACGGGAGGGAACGAGCGCGCCATGAAAGTGATCATTCCACTTGCCGGCAAGGGCACGCGCCTTCGGCCGCACACGCACATCACGCCGAAGCCGATGCTCAAGATCGCCGGAAAGCCGGTGATCGACTACGTGATGGAGGACCTGCAGCGACTCGGCGACGTCGAGCAGGTCATCTACATCACCGGGCATCTCAAGGACAAGGTGGAAGAGTACGCGCGCACGAAGTATCCGTTTCCGTCGGTGTTCATCGAGCAAAAGGTGCAGGACGGCACGGCGGGCGCCGTCGCGTTGGCCAAGCCGTACGTCGACCAGCCGGTGTTCATCATCTTCGTCGACACGATCTTCGACGCGGACCTCTCGGTCGTGAAGCAGACGGATGCCGATGGAATCATCTGGGTGAAGACCGTCGAGGACTATCAGCGGTTCGGCGTGGTGGTGTCCGACGATCAGGGCAACATGACGAAGATCGTCGAAAAGCCGACGACGCCGGTCTCCAAGCGCGCCAACATCGGACTCTACTATATCAAGAACTGGAAACTGCTGATGGAGGGCGTCGACTGGACGCTCAAGCAGCCGAAGAACAAAGGCGAGTACTATCTGACCGACGCGTTCCAGTACATGATCGACAAGGGCGCCAGGATCAAAGTGATCGACGTCGAGGGGTGGTATGACGCCGGCGAACAGGGCACGCTCCTCGACACGAATCGGACGATGCTGGAGAAGGGCCGGGCGAAGCGTCCCGCGTCCGTGCCACCCGGTGTCACGTTGATCGACCCGGTGTACATCGAGGACAACGTCACGCTGGCCGGTTCGACGCTGGGGCCGAATGTCTCCGTCGGCGCCGGGCAGCCGTGTCGAAGCGTCAGTGCTGCGCGACACGATCATTGGCGTTGGCGCGACGATCTCGAACTCCACGCTGTCCGGCTCGATGGTCGGCGATGCCGCCGTGGTCGACGGCGCGAACGGCCAGCTCAACGTGAGCGACCATTCGGTAGTGAAGATCCGCGGGTGAGCGAGCTCTCGCCGACGTCGGCTCCGCGGGCGGCGATGATCGAGGTCCGCGACCTCGCGAAGCTCTACGGCACCTTCACCGCCGTTCGATCGCTCTCGTTCGACGTCGGCGTCGGCGAGGTGCTCGGGCTCGTGGGCCCGAACGGCGCCGGCAAGACGACGACGCTGCGCTGCCTCGCCGGGATCATCGCGCCATCGCGCGGCACGGTTTCGATTGCCGGCCACGACATTCAGCGCGCTCCGATCGAGGCAAAGCGCGCGCTCGCGTTCATTCCCGACGAGCCGCACCTGTTCGACTACCTCTCGGTCGAAGAGCACCTTCGCTTCATCGCGCGCCTGTATGGCGTTCCCGACGCCGAAGCGCGATTGCCGTCGCTGCTCGACGAGCTCGAGCTGTCGGAGAAACGTCGCTCGCTTCCGGGCGAGTTGTCCCGTGGCATGCGCCAGAAGCTCGCGATCGCCTGCGGCCTGCTGCATTCGCCCTCGGCGCTGATTCTCGACGAGCCGCTGACGGGGTTGGACCCCGCCGGCATTCGGCGAATGCGGCAGACGATCACGGCGCGCGCAGCGGCCGGTGCCGCCGTCATTCTCAGCTCGCATCTGTTGCACCTGGTCGAAGAGCTCTGCACCAAGCTGCTCGTCGTCCGCCGAGGCGAATGCGTCGCCTACGGAACGATCGACGAGATCATCGCGCGCAGTCCGGAGCTCGCCGGGCGGTCGCTCGAGGACGTGTTCCTCGCCCTGACCGCGGAGCCGAGCCAACCCACGTGAACGCGTTCCTGTATCTCGTGACGCGCAGCGCGCGGAACCGCCTCGCCGGGCTCCGGCGCGGCCTGAGAAGCCCACGGTACATCGCGGCGCTTGCCGTCGGCGCGTTCTACATCTGGGCGTTTCTCATTCGGCCGGTCGATCGCGGCGGCGCCTCCGGACCGTTTCTGCTCGGCCAGCCGACCGAGATGATCGTCACCGTCCTAGCGGTGCTGACGTTGATGGGCGCGTGGATCTTCGGCTCCGACGCGACGGCACTCGCCTTCACACCTGCCGAGTTGTCGCTGTTGTTTCCGGCGCCGATCACGCGCCGCGCGCTGATGGGCTACAAGCTGTTTCGGTCTCAGATCGCGGTGCTCGTCAACTCGCTCATCTGGGTGTTCGTGCTCCGTCGTGGTGGGTCGCTTCTCCCCGCCGGCATTCGTGCAATCGCCGTCTGGACGTTCTTCTCGACGTTGAATCTGCACCGACTCGGGGCGGCGTTGGTTCGCACGTCGTGGCGTGAACACGCTGGCGCGGGACTCCGCCGGCACCGAGTCTCGATCGCGGCGTTCGTGCTCGTCGGGCTCGCGGTGCTGGCCGGTCTCACCCAACACCGCCGAGAGCTCATGTCGGCATTCGGCGCCGGCGCGTTCTTCACGGCACTTGGGCAGGCGCTGGCCAGACCTCCCGCGTCCTGGGCGCTCTACCCATTCCACCTCGTGGTCGCGCCGACGTTCGCGCACACCGTTCCCGAGTGGGCGCGAACGATCGCGCCCGCGCTACTCGTCCTCGCGTTTCACGTCTGGTGGGTGCTCCGCACGGACAGTGCATTCGAGGACGCCGCGATCGTAGCCTCCGCGGAGCGTGCTCGCCGGCTCGAGGCGATGAAATCGCGTCGCGCGTTGGGCGGCGTCAGACCTCGAAAAATCACGTCGACCATCGCGCTCGCCTCGGCGGGGCATCCCGCGATCGGCATCTTCTGGAAGAACATGCTGTGTCTGCGCCGTACGGCGCAGCTGCGACTGCTCGTTGGCCCAACGGCGATGTCGGTCATCATCGGCGGTGCGATTGCGGGCGATGAGGGCGGTGCGCTTGGCGTCGTCGCGGCGAGCAGTCTGATATTCGCCGGACTGCTGATCGTCTTTGGCGGACGGCTGATCCGAAACGATCTTCGGCAGGACATGCAGCACCTGCCGTTGCTCAAGACGCTGCCGGTCTCGCCCGGCGACCTCATGGTCGCCGAGGTTGCTTCGGGCGCCCTTCCGATGGCGGCGCTGCAGTTCACGGTCTTGCTCGTCTCGTACTTCGCATCGTTGGCGCTGCCGTTCGTGCCCATTCCGCCCACCACACGTCTCGCGCTACTCGCGGGAGCTCCATTCGCGGTGATCGCTCTCAACGGTGCGCTGCTCACGATTCAGAACGGCACTGCCGTTCTGTTTCCAACGTGGGTCCGGCTCGGACCCGCGACCAACACCGGCGTAGAAGCGCTCGGCCAGAATTTGCTTGCGTCGGTCGCCAATCTGGTTTCGCTCGCCGTCGCGCTCGTCGTTCCCGCGATCATCGCCATCGGCGCGATCACCGTGCTCGGTCCTCCGCGCGCTCTCGCGCTGACGCTGCTGATCATCGTCGCGTCTGGCGTGTTGGCGGCCGAGACCTACTTCGCGTTGCGGTTGTTGGGTCGGGCGTTCGCGAAGGCGGAGCCCGGAACGTCAGGCTGAGCGAAGCGAACGATCGGCTGGCGTGGGTGGGAGCAGCAGATCCTTCGCTGATGACGGGGGAAGGGCGCTCAGGGCGACTGAGACTGCGCCGGTCAGGTCGGGAGTCCCGCCGCGTCGATCACGATCGTCAGCGCACGCGCGACGCCGACGGTGCCGTGCATGTTGTCGAACCACTCGTCGTGCGTGTGTGCGTCGCCGCCGCGGCCACCCGCACCGATCGCGATCGCGGGAATGCCATGGCTGATCGGCACGTTCGCGTCGGTCGACGCGAGTGCCAGATCCGGCTGTCGGCCCACGAGGCGCGTGGCCGCGATTGCCGACTGCACCAGCGCGTGTTCGGCGGGCGTCTCGCCGCAAGGCCGAGCGCCGATGCTCTCGATCGTGAGGGTGAGCGCGCGGGTTCCGCGCGATCGTCTCGCGTTCTCTTCGTCGGCGGCAGCGCCGGCGATGAGGCGAATCTCTCGCTCGAAGGCATCGAGCTGCGCGGCGGACGTCGAACGAAGGTCGATCTCGAGCCACGCCGAGTCGGGAATCGAGTTGACGGACAATCCGCCGCCGATTCGACCGACCGTGAGCGTCGTGCGCGGCGTCGTCGGCAGCGACAGGCCGGCGAGCTTCGCCGCCGCGCGCGCCGCGGCGTGCACGGCGTTCGGCGCTCCGAACGCGGCCCACGAGTGACCGCCAGGTCCGGAGTAGGCGACCCGAAATCGCCGCGACCCCAGCGCGCGGTGGATCACGCGTTCGTCGCCCGCGCCGTCGAGCGCGATCGTCGCGTACGCACTGCTGCCGCGGCCGGCGAAGTAGTATTTGGCGCCGCGAAGATCGCCGATGCCTTCTTCGCCCGTGGTGGCGACGAATTCGATCGGACGTTGCGAACGAAGACGCACGCCGTCTACCGCGCCCGCGAGTGCCAGCATGACGGCGAGACCGCGACCGTTGTCGTTGATGCCGGGGCCGATGAGCCGCTCGCCCTCGCGCCGGACCGAGAGATCGGTCTCGCGCGGAAACACGGTGTCGAGGTGCGCGCAGATCACAACCGGCGGACCGTCAGTCGCGCCGTCGCGCCGGCCGATGACGTTGCCGGCGGCGTCGGTGTGAATCTCCGACAGCCCGGCGTCGGCGAACCGACGCGCAACCCAGCCGGCGCGCTCCTCCTCCTCACCGGTCGGTGCCGCGATCTGCGCCACGGTGATCTGCGTGCGCAGGATAGCGTCGTCATGCGCCGCGAGCCGCGCATGCGCCGGGGCGAGCGAGCGATGCGTGCTGGCGGTGTCGGCGCAGACCGGCTCGCGCGTGGGCATGCCTATCATTTGCTACCGGCGAGTCGGGAAACGCAAGTGGTAGATTCCCCGAAATGACGACGCCGCGGACGAGCACCGATGAGGCAGGCGCCCCCGGGCGGCTTGGGCGCAACGTCTATGCGCTCGCCGCGGTCAGTCTGTTCAACGACGTGGCGACCGAGATGATCTACCCGCTCCTGCCCGTGTTCCTGGCCACGGTGCTCGGAGCGAGCGCGGGGTTCATCGGCGCCATCGAAGGCGCGGCGGAATCGACCGCGGCCCTGCTCAAGCTCGCGAGCGGCTGGTGGTCGGACCGCATGCGCAGGCGCAAGCCGCTGGTCGTTGCCGGCTACGTGCTCGCGTCCATCGTTCGCCCGTTGGTCGCGCTGGCCACGTCCGCGACACAGGTGTTGCTCATTCGTGTGAGCGATCGCGTGGGCAAAGGACTGCGGAATGCGCCGCGCGACGCGCTCATCGCTGACTCGGCTGGTCCGGACATGCGCGGAAGAGCGTTTGGGCTTCGCAGCGCCGCGGACAATGCGGGGGCGCTCGTCGGACCCGTGATCGCATTCGTCCTCGTCCAATGGCTGGGCTTCTCGCTGCGGAGCGTGTTCTGGTTCGCCGCTATTCCGGGTGCGATCACGATCCTCGTCGCGGTCTTCGGTGTTCGAGAGGTCGCCAAGCGATCGACGGCCGGCAAAAAAGCGGAGCTGCGGACAGGCATGGGCTCGCGCTTCTGGGCCTTCCTGGTGGTCATGCTGCTCTTCACGCTCGGCAACTCGACCGACGCGTTTCTGTTGCTGCGCGCGAAGGAGCTCGGCGTTCCTGTTGCCCTCGCGCCGATTCTGTGGGCGCTGCTCAACGGCGTGAAGAGCGTGTCGAACGTGCCGGGCGGAGCACTCTCAGATCGTGTCGGCCGACGACCCGCGCTCGTCGCTGGTTGGCTCGTCTACGCCGCGGTCTATCTGCTCTTCGCGCGCGCGACGCGCGCATGGCACGCGTGGCTCCTGTTCGCGGTCTACGGCGTCTACTTCGGCCTCACCGAAGGCGCGGAGCTCGCCCTGGTCGCGGACGTCGTGCCTGCCGAACGACGCGGCGCGGCCTTCGGGTGGTACTATCTCGCGATCGGCATCGGTGCGCTGCCGGCGTCGATCGGGTTCGGCATTCTGTGGGACCGTTTCGGATCGCCAACGGCGTTCAGCGTCGGCGCCTGTCTGGCATTGCTCGCGGCGCTAGGCCTTCTGCTCTTCAAACCGCGTCAACAGCAGCGCGTTCCGGGCCGGCTGTAGCGGTCCGCAAGCCGCTGACGGATGAACTCCTCCTCCGTCAACGGCTCCGTGCCGGGATGGTGCGCGCGCACGTGTGCGACGTATCGCTCGTAGTCCGGCACACCGATGATGGTCCGGACCACGCACGCCGCGCGCTCGAGATGTTCGCGCGCGGTCTGCACAGCCTCTCGCGGAGTCATTCGCCGACCTCCATCAGGCTCATATCCTCGTTCAGTCGCCCGTGACCGCGATCGCTCCATCGAACGGCACTTCGGACGACACGACCGCCTTTCGTCCAACGAGCACCGCGTACCACTCACGGAAGCTATCCGCCAAAATCACGATCACCGAGACCATGAAGAACGCGGCGACCACGGCATCCAGGTAGTCATTGAAGATGATGCGGTGAGCATCGGAGATGGTCTTGATCACCGCCGGCAGCGTGTTGGTATCGATCTGGCTCTGGATCAGCCTGGCGTGCGACAGGAACCCAAGCTTGGTGTCGGGCGAGAACATCTTCTCCCAGCCGGCCGTCATGCAGACGATGGTCAGCCACGCCAGGGGCATCAGCGTGATGTACGAATACTTCGCTTTGCCCATCTTGATGAACACCGTGGTCGCGACGCACAGCGCGACCGTCGCCAGCAGCTGATTCGAGATTCCAAATAGCGGCCAGAGCGAGTTGATGCCGCCGAGCGGATCCGTGACGCCCTGATAGAGGAAGTGTCCCCACATCGCCACGATGAACCCGCTGGACAACACGATGGCCGGGTACCACGATACGCGGCCGATCGGCTCCCAGAGGTGCTTGCCGAGATCCTGGATCATGAAGCGGCCGACGCGCGTGCCGGCGTCGAGCGTCGTCAGGATGAACAGCGCCTCGAACATGATCGCGAAGTGATACCAGATCGCCATTGCTGCGCTGCCGCCAAGCACGTTCGAGAACAGTTGCGCCATGCCCAGCGCCAGGCTGGGGGCGCCACCGGTGCGCGACAGCAACGTGCTCTCACCGACCTGCTTGGCGAGATTCTCCATCTCCGCGGGGTTCAGCGTGAAACCCCAGTGTCTCACGGCTTCCGCCGCGCTTGCTGCCGTGGTGCCGATCGCGCTGGCGGGAGCGTTGACGGCGAAGTAGACACCCGGCGTGAGGGCGCACGCCGCGATCAACGCCAGCACCGCCACCAGCGATTCCATGATCATGCTGCCGTAGCCGATCATGCGCGCATCGGGCTCGCTCGCGAGCATCTTCGGCGTCGTGCCCGACGAGACGAGCGCGTGGAAGCCGGAGATCGCGCCGCACGCGATCGTGATGAACGCGAACGGGAAGACCTTGCCCGCGAATACAGGGCCCGAGCCGTCAGTGAACTGCGTGAGCGCCGGCATGTGGAGCGGCGGCAGCGACACCAGGATACCGGCCGCCAGCGCGATGACCACGCCGATCTTGACGAACGCCGAGAGATAGTCGCGTGGAGCGAGAAGCAGCCACACCGGCAGCACCGACGCCATGAAGCTGTAGCCCATGACGATGAACGCCACGGTGATGCCGCTGAACGTGAAGACCGGCGCCAGCGATGCGCTTTCGCTCACCGCGCGGCCGGCGTAGAGCGCGGCGATGATGAGCACGATGCCGATCGCGCTCGCCTCGAGCACGCGCCCGGGCCGGAACCACCGCAGGTACACGCCCATGCCGAGCGCAATCGGAATGGTGAGTCCGATCGTGACGATGCCCCACGGACTCGACTTGAGCGCGTTGACCACGACGAGCGCGAGCACCGCGAGCAGCACCACCATGATGCCGAGCACCGCGACGAGCGCCGTCATACCGGCGACGGGTCCGATCTCCTCGCGCGCCATGGCGCCGAGGGACTTGCCGTTCCGGCGGACCGACGAGCACAGGATCACGAAGTCTTGCACGGCGCCGCCCAGGGCCACGCCGACGATGATCCAGATGACGCCGGGCAGATAGCCGAACTGCGCCGCGAGCGTCGGGCCGACGAGCGGTCCGGGTCCAGCGATCGCCGCGAAGTGATGCCCGAACACGACCCATCGGTTCGTCGGCACGAAGTCGCGGCCGTCATCGAGGCGAACGGCCGGCGTCGTGCGCCGGGCGTCGAGCGCGAACACCTTCGCGGCGATCAGCTTGCTGTAGAACCGATATGCAATCGCGTACACCGAGACAGCAGCCGTCAGAAGCCATGCGGCGCTGATGGTCTCGCCGCGGCTCAACGCGAGCCGCGCAAACGCGGCAGCGCCCAGCACCGCGACGACCAACCAAAAACCCGCGCGGACCAGCTTGGACATGAGGGTGATGCTCCGGTGAGGTCGTGGAGAAACTGTGCTCCGGAACGCTCGACAACAAGGGCGCCCAAACGCAAACCACGCCCATTCGCTACTTTCCACGGATGCGACGGCTATCGCTTGCGTGTCTCACTGTGGGGCTTCTCGCCGCGTGCGGCGGAAGTCCGAAAACCGCGCCCGAACCGGCTGAGCATTCGCTGGCCAACCTCGCGGCCCAGCATATCGCACTGCTCCCGACCTATGCGGTACGCGTCGTTCCCGGGCTCACATGGGCCTCGATCGGCCGCCCGTCGGCGGTGCAGAAGACGCTGGACGCCGATCTCGCCGCCGCGCTCGACGAGCACGGCATCCACAAGACGTGGATCTTTCCGTCCGATCTCGAGCAGAGCTACAAACGGAATCCGACGTACGCGACGGATCCGTCGACGCTGGCCGAAGAGCCGCTCCGGTCCCCGAGGCTCGAGCTGGAGCAACGGCTCGCCGAGCCATTCGCTTCGCAGCTACGCACGCTCGTCGCGCTGCACGACGACGTGCGGTACGCGCTGGCACCGGTCGAGCTGCGGCTGGAGCAAGCCGGCACCGGCGGGCGCGGCGTGCTCCGCGTGGTTCTTCTGGACGCTCGGCTCTCGAAGGTCACGTGGATCGGCGAATTCGCCAGCGACACGCTGACGGCCTACAGTCCCGCGATCACCGCCGGGATTGCCGCGAAGCTCGCGAGCGCGGTGGCGTCGCAGTAGACCGTTGGCGTCCCGAATCCACACAGGGGGATCACCAGGCGAACACTGGAACCCTAAACTGGGCACTCTAACTAACAACTAATCATGGATTCCTAATTCGGGCTCTTGACAGAATGCTCGTGAGGGGACATGTTTCCTGCCTCTGAAGCGGACCGCGACGGCGCGGAGCATGATTTCGTCGTCGGGCGCCGGTATCGCCGCGCTCGAGCGTGGCCCGGTGCGGAAGGGGTGCAATGGCAGCGGCGGCGGCGGTCACTTGCATCGATCAAACGGCAGTCGCGACCGCAGGGGATGCGAAAGCGAATCATAGCGCCCAACGCCCGAAGCCGAAGCGCCTGACCGATCTGGTCTCGGCTGACGAGTGGGCCTGGCTGATCGAGAGATTGAAGTTGTCACCCCGCGAAGCAGAGTACCTCGACTTTGCAGCCGACGATCCGCGTGAGAAGGAGATTGCAAGACGGATGGGGCTGAGCGTGCACACCGCGCACACGCATCGTCGTCGTCTTTGCCAGAAGCTCGGCGTCGATGGAATGGCTCGGGCCTTGTCCGCGGTATTTGCGGTGTGCCTCGAACAGCGCCTCGCATTTGCCGACGGCCGACGTCGCTAGAGCCACGGGCAGATCCGACGCTTCTCTTGGACGTGACGAGACGACGCACGCACAGCATCGCCGAGGCCTGCAAGCCTATCCAGAAATCAGTTCCAAATCGGGTCGCCCCTGCCTGAGTTTTTGCGGCATTCGCGGTCGCTCGTTGCGCATCGCCTCACTCTTTGAAGCCCACATCAACAACGCCAGCGTGGCGTAGGCCTTCACTAGCCGCCCTTCGACAATCGGCGGTCGTGAGAGATGCGAGGGTTCGCTCATTTACGGCGAACTCGGGGTTCAGCCAATCACTCTGAGCGAAGCGACTCGGCCGGAGGCAGCCGCATGGCACGTATGGCTGGTCCCAGCGTCGCGACCGTCGCACAGCCGAGGAGAATCGTTACCGCGAGTACCAACACCTGCGGCTCGCGGGGTGAGGTTTGGAACATCACGTCTTGAAGTTTCGGTGCTAGGGGCAGAATGACCCCCAGTCCGGATAAGAGCCCGGCGCCGGTGGCGAGAATTCCGTCGGCCGTAACGATGCGGGCAACATGCCGCCAGCTTGCACCAAGTGCAATCCGAATAGCGATCTCGCGCCGTCGGGCGGCAGTGGTAAAGGCTACGATCGCATAGAGACCAACGGCTGACAGGAGAGCCGCAATTCCCCCCAACGCCGAGAAAAAGCTCGCCCCCAATTGCCACGGCCGATACTCTGGCGCCGCGATATCGATTGCGCGGTGAAGCGTGATAGCCGGGAGGTTCGGCTCGACTTCTTGTAGAGTTCGGCGCAATTCCGAGAGGATGCTCTCGCCCTGGCTGCGCACGCGCGCCAGTATCGCCCCCGGGGCAACAGATCGCGTTTGGCTCAAGGGCGCATAGGCGATCATCGTATTCCGTTTGAAAATGCTCATCTTCCAAACAGCCCCGAGGACTCCGACGACGCGAACGCAGCCACGATCAGAGTCCACCAGCACACACTTGCCCAATGCATCTTCCGCAGGCCACAGATAGTGAGCAAGGGGCGCGGTAATGATCAGCACTGGCTCGCTGCCAGCGCGATCATCCGCGGTGAAGTCGCGTCCACGCAGGGTCGTGGCCCCCACCGTCGTGAAAAACCCTGGTCCCACAGCTGTAATCCATGGAGCCGGACGGTCCGACCAGCGCAGGTTTTGAGATTGCTCAGCGGTCCGAATGTCAGCAGCTCGTCCACTCATGTACGGATTGGCTTCTGAAATCGCGGCGAACTCGACGCCGGGCACCTGGCGAATGCGGGCCAGCGCCTCATCATAAAGCATCCGAACGTCGGCGTCGGTCCGACTTGCGCGCGGCAAATTGAAGCTTGCCTGCACCGTCCATCGGAGCCGAACGCCTAAGTCCAGAGCTTCCACCCGTTGAAGGCTTTCGGCGAACAGTCCGGCACACCACAGAAGCGGAAGCGCAAGGGCCGCTTGGCCTGCCAGCGCCACTTGGCGAAGTCGGCGGCCCATGACGGGGCGGTCGCTCGAAGAAATGCCCTTCACTGGCCCGGCCGCGATCAGGCGTCGAAGGGGGATTGAGCAAACGGCCAGGATCAAGATCAGCGCCACGATACTGGATAGAGCGGCGAGCCCCGCCGTTCGGGGGTCGAACACGTCAGGCGCGAGCGGGACATCGCTGGACAGAAACCGCGGGACGATGCGGCGTATGAGAACATCCAAAACCCACGCCAACAGCAGCCCTGGAAGCGCGAGCACAGCAAGCTCGGCGGCGACCTCCTGTATCAGCTTTCCTTGGCTTGCGCCTAGAGCGATGCGGGTCGCGTAATCCGCGGTACGGGTACTCGCATATGCGAGGAACAACGTGGCGACGTTCACGCAAGTGATCACAAGCACGCACAAGGCCAGGCCTGCCAACCAGAGCGCAACCCGTGCCTCGCGAGGGCCGTTGCTAGCCCTCGCATAGAGAACCGATGCCGTGGTGATCGCGGATGCTCCATCTGCGTTGCCAGTCTTTCCACGCTGCTGCCTGAGCAGAAAACTCGCCCGCTCCGCTGCCACCTCCGCGACACTCCCCGGGGGAATTCTCGCGACAATGTCGAGCCAGAGAAAACCTGGGCTATTCCTCCAGTTCTTCGATAGATTTTCAACCCGCGACGCGGCCTCAATAGGCAGCCATATGTCCACCGGTGCACGACTCAGCGCGACGAAACCCGCAGGCGCGATTCCGGCGACGCGATAGTCCGCGCCTCCCACATTCAGTACGGCACCAAGGATCGCCGGATCACCACCGAACTGCCGGTTCCAGAATCCGTATGCGAGGACGACCTTGTTGCCATCGAGCTTGAGCGTACCGAGACGAGCGTGGCTCCCGAGAACTTGAAAAAACGCGTGAGTGACGAGCATCGCCCTCGCGTCGGCCGCGCTGCTGCCGGTGCCAACGGACACGGTGGCAAAACCTGCGGCACCGAGGCCCGAAAATGCTCCGGAGCGTTCGAGCTCAAGGAACGTCGGATAGCTAAATCGAGTCCCGGTTTGCGTACCAAAAAGCGGATCGTGGGTCACGGGAAGCAGACGAACGAGCCGCGTCGCGTCATCGACGTTGAGCGGGGGTCGAAACAGTAGAGCGTCAACGACCGCCGCCATGCCTGCGTTCGCACCAATGCCGATGGCGAGGAGCCCGCTCACCGCGACCGCAAGAACAGGGGCGCGCCGGGCGAGCCGCCCTGCGATGCGAAAGCTCTGAACCCACGTCATATCAGCGTCGTCATGGTAGCGATAGCTATACGAGTGGTTCTTGAGCGGTACGCCGCCGGGCGCAAAACGGATCCGGGTGGTCTCGCGCCCGACTCGCAGGATCAGTTTTCCGCTTCACCGACCCTCTGCTAGAACGCTAACACGCGGCGCGCGACTCGGCACTGGGCGAACGCCTCGGCGCTAACACGCCTCCAACTCGGTCCGCTCGCGCCGCTCAGTCGAAACGCAAACTGCGGACCTCGCCATCTACACTCCACCGCTTGGGTTCCTGAAGTCAGCGGTGTCGCCGACACGAGCGGCTGCAAGTGCGTCGTGCGCATCCGTGCGTTACTGCGGATCCCAGGCGTTACAGTCGCAACCGGAATGGTCACACACGACCTTGCACGCCACGTTGCCGCCGGGAACACATGAAATGTCGATGCTGCATTCCCACTTCGGATCATCGGCCCGAGCCGGCGACGCGGTGGCCGCGCCTAGCGCTGCGCTTAGCGCCAGGATCAGTGCGACTGCGGTGAATGACTTACGCGGTGGACGGGTAGAAACCGACCCTTTGGTTTGAAATCGCGGCACGTTTCCTCCAGTGTGGGCCAAGCGGCCTGATTTCGCAACTCGAAAGCATGACGGTCAGTCAGGGTCCGTAGCCCTGGTTCTCGACCGCATTGCACTCATAGCCGCTGTCTACGTCTATTCGGTGTCATCGACGAAACAGCAACGTCAACGACCGATGCGATACGCGCGTTTCGCGCCAAAGCCGACGGTGAATAGTCTGCTCACCACGACCGCGGGACCGAGGCGCGGCGCCCTGTCGAGCATTGCGCGGGTATCCACGTCCTATTGATTTGGATTTTCAGAATCAGCAGTGCGCCGACACCCGCGGCTCGAAGTGCGTATTCCGCGTCGTGTGTTACTCCGGATCCGAGGCCTTGCAGTCGCATCCCGAAGGGCCACAGTCGGCTGTACACCCTGTCTTGTCGCCCGAGATGCATGCATCGTTGTCGCGGTTGCATTTCCACTTCTTCTGATCATCATCAGCGCGAGCTGACGATGCTGTGGCCGCGCCCAACGCTGCGCTTAGCGCGAGGATGAGCGCGACCGAGGCGAACGACTTACGCTGTGGACGGGTCGAGACCGACGCTTTGGCTTGAAATCGCGGCACGTTTTCCTCCTGTGTGGGTCAATGGGGCGTGAGTTCCACTATTGAACGGCGAGGGTCACTCAGGGTCCGTAGCCTTGCAGGTGCAGCCGTCCGGTCCGCAGCTTGCTTTGCAGTTGACGTGGGACCCGGCGTAACATGAGTTCTCGACCACATCACACTTATATCCACTGTCGTCGGCTCGGGCCGGCTGTGCGGTCAGCAGGCCCAATCCCCCGCCGATCCCAAGCACAACCAGAGCGAGGCCAACCTGCCGGACATACGTCTTGCGTGTTGATGGTTGCCGCTTCTCGTAGTTCTTTATCATCGGCCTTCTCCGGGTTGTGAGACGTGAGAGGAACCAGCGGACGTCGAAATGGCTTTAGGGGCTCACGGGGCCTGGTCTTGAGACTCCGCCAGGCGTCAGCGCTTGCACAGTCCGCGTTACGTAGTCGAGCGGAGCGCGTTGCTGCACCCATCTTAGAAGTTCTGCGCGGCCGCGGATCGAGCGGAGCGCAGAGTCCGTAGCGAACTGAAGGTCAAATGGCTTCCAGGTCGCGTGGAGCTGTCGTGCCACTACCAGCACCTGCGGGACCAGTGGCTCTGAATCATGATCTCGCCAGATCTTGCGGATCGCCTGTTCGTTCTGCCACCCGCCGCCGATGTCGATTTCGTCAAAGCTTTCGCTTCCGATCTCGTGAAGGTATCCGAAGCCGTCGGCGGTCTTGTCGTCGATGGCGACGCCAACGACTGAAATCCGCTGAAATTCCGAGCTGTATCGCTCAAAGAGAAGACCACGCATGCCGCGGATGGCTTCCTTCACGTCATTCGCTCGGCAAAACCCGCATTTTGAGCTAACGAAGACATAGGCGACCAGCTGAAGCCCAGAACCCGCACCGATCGCCGCGAGTTCTGCTGAATCGCTCTTCTCTGCAACGGCACGCGTCGACCGAGCGCGGTTCGGCACTCGTGACCGAATCACTCGTGCTGTCGAGAACGCCCCCATTGCAAGAACCATCAACACACCAAGGCGGACGAATCGGTGAGACATGGCTAAGGCGGCTAAGGGTGTGGCTAAGGGGCGTGGCTAAGGCCGGCACGAAACTCAGTTCCGGCTCGCGAGAAGCCAACCGCGCTCGCGCATCGAGGTTAGAGCTAGCTGCACATCGTTGTCCTCGACTACCGAGAGCGCTCTATCCCCACCAAGCGGAAAGAGACGACCGACGGATTCGCGGTAGGTGGTCCATCGGTTCAGCTTCCGGTCGTACCCATACCATCTTACCGAGTCACCACGGACGCCATCTGTGCGCGCGCGCTGCCGTGCACCAATGAGAATGAGCGAGCGTCCGAGAATCGCGCGCTCGGGCGAGTGAAATCCTTCGTGGCCGGAATGAAACGATGCGCTCTTTCCTCGGCCCACTATCGCGAGCGCGCGAATGGGTTGGAGGAATGTGATCGTGGGGTTTGCGTTCGTTCCGTCTTCAAAAAGCTCGACGCGCGGAACCCACGCGGAGGTGACTACAACTGTCTTTCCGTCGGGGCTGCACGCGACACGACCTTGGACGATGTGATCGGCGACCGTTGGCGTAACAGTCGAATCCATCGGTGCCCAGGATGAGAGCACTTTTCCGCTCTCGTCGACCTCGTGCAGCTTCTCTCTCTGCAATAAACCGAGAACCAAAAATCGACGTCGAGGCAGGATGCACAAATCGTAAGGCTCAAAGGCAAGGCGAATTGTGCTTGCGAGCTCCGGCTGGCCGTGACGCCATCGGTACACATAGAGGCGTCGCAGATATCGCTCGACCGCAACAAACGACGTGCTGTCGATGACTCGGACTCCCTGGAGATCTCGAAACTCGCCATCCCGATTCCCGGGGTGCCCGATCTCGGCCACGAGTCGGAGATCGCGGTCGAGGATCTGGATTCTGCCCTGCCTCTCGTCTGCTAGATACACCCGGCCGTCCGAATCCGCGTCGGCATCCGTCACCTTCGCAATTGACAGCTGCTGGCTTGGCTGGCCTTCGGCGGTGGTCGGGCCGCGGACCGGCCACGATTCGGACGGCTGACTGAACGCGAAGGCAAGAGCAACGCTTGACGCGAGTCTATTCAACGGCCGCCTCCCCCATCGTGACCTTTTCATGCTTCCGTCCATTCGAAGCAGTTGTCGGGACCCGAGCGATTCGTTGCTCGGTAAAACGTGATTCGCGATGTGGCCCACGTCCGAAAGCCCCGCGCCTCACTGGGCGATTTGTTCGGCGGTCTTCACCAGGGGTGGCGCCGCAGCGGTGACGAACTTTCACCGGTGCCGATGCCGCATCCAGTCGCCAAAACAGGTGTAACCTGTTCAGGCGATGCCCCCTACGTTGGGGGCACGTGTTCCCTCCTCGATGCGCGGTAGCTGGCCTTGGCGTCGGGCCGCTTGATGAAGCACCGAACCTGAAGCCCCACACTTGCACGGTATCACGCGAGAGGCGGAGTTGGCTGAACGGGATTCGGATCTCCGCAGTCCAGCCTTTCCGTTGGCGCCGAGCACTGTTCCAACGGCTCTTCCTGGGTGATATTCTCTTCACTGTAAAGGCGTCCTGGCTTGGATTAGAGATTGCTCGCAGAGATCCGTGCTAACTCCATTGCACGAACGCCGTTCCGGTTCGTTATTGCTGATGCGCGTTGCAGATTTGTGCTTGGTCAGGGGCTAGATTTCCGGGCACTCACCTCAACGTAGAAGATGCCCACCGCAGTCACGCTCATTCCCGGCGACGGCATTGGTCCGTCCATCAGCAACGCCACCGTCAAAATCCTCGCCGCTGCCGGCGCCGACATAGAGTGGGACACGCAAGTCGCCGGTATGGCTGGCGTCGCTCGCTATGGCGATCCGATTCCTGACGCGACCCTCGACTCGATCAAGCGAACGCGACTCGCGCTCAAGGGTCCGCTCGAGACGCCAGTCGGGGAAGGCTATCGCTCCATCAATGTCGCCCTTCGCAAGACGTTCGACCTGTACGCGAACGTCCGGCCCGCGCACACGATCATCCCGGGCGGACGCTACCAGAATCTCGACCTCGTTTTGATTCGCGAGAACACCGAGGGGCTGTACGTCGGCATCGAGCACTACATCCGGGTCGGCGACGATCCGCGCGCCGCGGCGGAGTCCGTCGCCATCATCACGCGAATCGGGTCGGAGCGAATCGTCCGCTACGCGTTCGAGTACGCGGTACGCCACAACCGCAAGAAAGTCACGCTCGTGCACAAGGCGAACATCCTCAAGTTCTCACAGGGGCTGTTCCTGGACACGGGCCGCATGGTAGCGCGCGACTACGCCGGCAAGATCGAGTTCGAGGAGCGCATCGTCGACGCGATGGCGATGAACCTCGTGCTCCACCCAGAACGCTTCGACGTCATCGTGACGACGAACCTGTTCGGGGACATCCTGTCTGATCAGATCTCGGGCTTGGTCGGCGGACTCGGCCTCGCCCCGGGCGCGAACATCGGGGTGAACGGCGCGATCTTCGAGGCGGTCCACGGCACGGCGCCGGACCTCGCGGGGAAGGGCATTGCCAACCCGGGCGCCGTGGTGCTCGCGGCGTGCATGCTCCTCGACCACATTGGTGACTCCGATCGCGCGAACCGCATTCGCTCCGCACTCGAGACCACGATCCGCGAGGGGAAGACCGTCACGCGCGACCTGGGCGGATCAGCAACCACCGACGAGTTCACCGACGCCATCATCGCGAAGCTGTGACGACCGCCGCCTCCGCCGCTGTCACTACGCTGTTCCACTGTTCTGACCTGCACTTCGGGCACCCCGCGGTCCCCGAGCAATACGAAGCGATCGAGGCGCTGATCCAGGATCGGAAGTACGACGTGGTGGCGGTGTCGGGCGACGTGTCGCAGCGCGCGCGCGCCGGAGAATTCCAGCGCGCGCGCGAGTTTCTTCGCCAGGCCGAGCGCGTCAGCCGAACGATCGTCGTCCCCGGCAACCACGACGTCGCGTGGTGGCTCGCGCCGCTCGGGTTCGGCGACCCGAACCGGATGTACGCGAAATATCGCGCCTACATCAATCGCGATCTCGAGCCGGTGCTGCGCGCCGGCGACGCGACCTTCGTGGGGCTGAACACGTCGCAGGGCGTGATCCTGAAGACGCTCACCTGGAACATGCGCGACATCTCGATCATCGGACATTTGACGCGCGGCCAACTCGCGCGCGCGCAGGCGGAGTTCGAGACGTCTCGCGAGACCGACGCCCGCGTGATCGTCATGCACCACAACCCCGTGAAGGGCGAGCTCTCGCAGCGGCATGGCCTCAAGAACACGCAACGCATCCTCGGCGCGTTCGCGGAGATGCACGTGGATCTCGTGCTCTGCGGCCACGATCATCAGGAGGCCGTGCACTACATCGAGCACACCAAGCGCGGCACGGTGATCTCGACGGCGGGCACGATCAGCAGCCGGTCGCGCGGCGGACGGCCCAGCTCCGTGAACAGCATTCGCATTTCCGCGCGCGAGATCGAAGTGTCCACGCTGCTCTGGTCGGACGAGCACCGTACGTTCACGCAGGGCCCGGTGAAATGCTTCGTGCGCTGACGTCGACGTTGTTTCGCCGCGCGCGCGACGCGGGACAGCTCACGCTCGAGCTGGACTCCGCGCCGCGCGATGCCGACGAGTTGCTGGCTCGTCTGCGCCTGCTCGGGCTCAAGCGCATTGGACAGTGCACGCTCACGAGAAACCGCAACGTGATGGTCAGCTTTCGTGGCACCGAGCTCCGCGTTCACCAGGGCTTCCTCGCGGCGCCGCGCGACGTACATCAGGCGATCGTCACGTTCATCGAAGGCCGCACCCGAACGGAGCGACGTCTAGCGCAACGTCGCATCGTCGCGTTCGAGATCGTCGCGCCGGGACCGCCGGCGCGTCGCGAGCGCACTCGCCCCGAGGATGCGCCGGTCGCCGCGAAGCTCACCGAGTGGCACGCGCGATACAACGCACAACACTTCGCCGGGTCGTTGGCGGCGATTCCGGTGCGCGTGTCGCGCCGCATGCGCAGCCGGCTCGGTCATTACACGGCCGGGACGGATGGCCGCCCAGGAGAGATCGCCGTCAGTTGGCGGCATCTTCGGCGTCACGGCTGGCAGGAGGTGCTGGACACGCTCCTCCACGAGATGGTGCACCAGTGGCAGGACGAGACGAAGCGTGCCATCGATCACGGGCGAGCATTCCGCGCCAAGGCGCGCGAAGTCGGGATCACGGCGTCGGCTCGGCGCGCGCCGCGGCGTCCGGCGGATTGAGTCGCGGTGTGACCCGCCAAGGGTCCCTCCGCATCAGGGCAAGCCTCCGCTCGCTATCGCTCGCATCGCGATGACAATTAGTTTTGGCCATGCTCGATTTCTTCAACATCGATAGCCTCCTCTCAGAGGAGGAACGCGCCGTGCGCGACAGCGTGCGGCGATTCGTCGACGACCGCGTGTTGCCCATCATCGGCAAGTGCTACGTCGATGGACGCTTTCCAAAGGAGATCCTTCCCGAGCTCGCCGAGCTTGGGGTGTTCGGCGCCAACCTGCCCGAGGAGTACGGCTGCGCTGGCCTGAACAACGTGTCGTATGGCCTGATCATGCAGGAGCTGGAGCGCGGCGACTCCGGCGTTCGGTCCTTCGCGTCGGTGCAGGGCGCGCTCGCGATGTACCCGATCTACGCCTTCGGCAGCGAAGAGCAGCGCAAGCGCTATCTGCCGAAGATGGCGAAAGGCGAGATCATCGGATGCTTCGGCCTCACCGAGCCGGACTACGGGTCGAATCCGTCCGGCATGATCACGATGGCGCGGGAGCAGAAGGACGGCACGTGGCTGCTCAACGGCAGCAAGATGTGGATCACGAACGGTTCCACGGCGAACATCGCCGTCGTGTGGGCGAAGACGAACGGCGACAAGGAGGATAATTCGATCCGCGGCTTCGTCGTGCCGACCGACAGCAAGGGATTCAAGGCAAAGGATCAGAAGGGAAAGCTGTCGCTCAGGGCGAGCGACACGAGCGAGCTCGTATTCCAGGACGTCGAGCTTCCCGCCGACTCTCTCCTTGGCAGCTCGGGAGGACTCAAGAGTCCGCTCATGTGCCTGACGCAGGCGCGCTACGGCATCTCCTGGGGCGCGCTCGGCGCGGCAATGGCGTGCTTCGAGGAGGCGCTCGAGTACTCGAAGAATCGCATCATGTTCGATCGGCCGATCGGCGGATTCCAGATTCAGCAGGAGCGTTTGGCCAACATGCTGACCGAGATCGTGAAAGGCCAGTTGGTGTCGCTCCATCTGGGACGGCTCAAGGACTCGGGTACGTACACGCCGCAGCAGGTCTCGCTTGCCAAGCGGAACAACGTCAGCATCGCAACGGACATTGCTCGCGAAGCCCGCCGATTACTGGGGGCGAATGGCATCCTCGCCGAATACGCGGCCATGCGGCACATGGAGAACCTGGAGAGCGTCTACACGTACGAGGGCACTCACGACGTTCACTCGCTCATCCTCGGGCAAGCCGTAACTGGGATCAACGCATTTAAGTAGGCGGAGAGCGGCTTAACACCGAATCGTTTGGCGTAAGTCGCGGTATAGTCGTCAGTCATACGGCGACAGTCGACACGCGGCTATTGACAGCTAGTCCGGAAAGTATCACTGTACTGTATCACCAATACAGTGAGGAACGATGCGCCTCTCCAACCTGCTGGCTGCTGCTGCCCTCAGTGTGATCGTTGCGCCGTGCCTTCGTGCACAGAGCGCCGATCCCGACGAAGCCGACAAGGCCGTCCGCACGAGGCTCAAGAGCGACCTTCGGAATCTCGTGACCGCTCAGGAGTCGTACTACGCGTCGCACAGTGCGTATGCCGACGTCCTCGGCAACCTCGCGTTCCGGCCGTCGAACGCCACCGAAGTGAGTCTCGTCGCGACGCAGAACAACGCGTGGGCGGCCGTTGCGTCCGATCCGTCGTGGCCTGGAAAGTCGTGCGTGATCTTCATCAATCTCGCGGAAAAGTACCGGCCGAAAACGCTTCAAGAGAAGCGCGCCGGCGAGACGAATGACGAAGGCAGACCGCTCTGCGACGGCGACCCAAAGCAAGAGAAGTGACCACCTTCGGCGACTGACAAAGACCCCTCGCTCGGCTAACTTCCGCCTGCAACTCACCCGAGCGAGGTTCGGCGGTGAAAATTGCCGTCTGCATCAAGCGAACTCCGGACTCGGAGTCGCGGTTCAGAATCGCCAGCTCGTCGACGTCCATCGACGAGACCGGCCTCAAATTCGACATCGACGATTTCGCCGGCTACGCCGTCGAAGTTGCGTTGCAGTTGAATGAAAGGCAGGGCCCCTCCGCTTCGCATCAGGGCGGGCCCGGCGAAACAGTCGTTGTCGCCGTGGGCCCTGATGTCGTCCAGGAAACACTGCGGAAGGCCATGAGCATGGGCGCGGATCGCGCCGTGCAGCTCAAGACCGACGCGGTGCCTTACGACGGCATCGCGGTCGCCAAAGCACTCGCCGCTGAGCTCGAGACAGGCGGGTTCGACCTCGTCCTGTTCGGAAAACACGCGTTCGACACGTCGTCCGGGGTTGTCGGGACGGCGACTGCCGAGCTGATGGGAATTCCGTGTGTGACCGCGGCGTCGTCGCTCGAGATCAGCGGCGGGCGCGGCAAGGCTCGGCGCGAGCTCGAGGGCGCGGCCGAGATCGTCGAGTTCCCGCTTCCGGCGGCGGTCACGATCGACGAAGGGATCGCGCGCCCGCGCTATCCATCGCTCAAGAACATCATGGCCGCGAAGAAGAAGCCGCTCGAGGTGAAGCCGGCGCAGCTTGGCGCGGCTCGTGTGACTGTGAAATCGATGGAGCTGCCGCCCGACCGTCCCGCGGGACGAATCATTGGTGAAGGCGTGGCCGCTGTGCCGGAGCTGATTCGTCTACTCCAGACAGAAGCGAAGGTTTTATAAATGCCGAACGTTCTGGTGTTTGCTGAAACGCGCGCCAACGCGCTGCGGAAGGTCGCGCTGGAAGCGGCGAGCGCGGCCCGTGCGCTCGTCGACGCGTTGGGTGGGGGAGAGGTGCACGCGCTCGTTGCTGGAACCCCGGGCGTCGCGTCAGTTGCCGAAAAGCTCGGCGAATATGGCGCTGACGTCGTGATTGCCGTGGAACACGCGGCGTTCGCGCAGTTCGATCGCGAGGCCGTATCGGCGACGGTCGCGGCGCGTGCCGGCGCGCAGGCGTATCGCGCCATCGTGCTCGGCTTTTCGGCCCAGGGCCGCGACGTTGGGCCGCGCATCGCGGCGAAGCTCGATGCGCCGATCGCGGCCGACGTCACCGAGATCCGGCCCTCGGGCGACACCATGCTCGTCAAGCATCCGGCGTATGCGAACAAAGTGATCGTCTCGCTCGAGGTGAAGGGCAGCCCATGCGTGCTGTCGGTGCGGCCGAGCGCGTTCGCGGCGGTGGCGGCTCCGCGTACGGCGCGAACGGAGACGATGCCGCCGGCGAGTGATCCTGGCGCGTCGCGCGTGGTCGTGAAAGAGATGATCGAAGGCGGCAAAGGGCGCATCGATCTTGGCGAAGCGCCTGTGATCGTGTCGGGCGGTCGCGGTCTCAAGGCGCCGGAGAACTTCAAGCTGGTCGAAGAACTGGCCGCGGCATTCGGCAACGCGGCGGTTGGCGCGACGCGCGCCGTGACGGACGACGGCTGGAGGCCGCACAGCGATCAGATCGGCCAGACGGGGCGGCAGGTGAGCCCGCAGCTCTACGTGGCCGTCGGCATCTCGGGCGCGATCCAACATCTGGCCGGCATGCGCACGTCGAAAACGATCGTCGCGATCAACAAGGACAAGGAAGCGCCGATCTTCAAGGTCGCCGACTACGGCATCGTGGGTGACGTGCTCGAGGTGGTTCCGGCGCTGACGAACGCGGTGCGCGCGGCCAAAGCCGGGCACTGATGTCCGTATCGAACGGCATGTTTCTGGTGATCGCGGTGATCGGCGCGGGGTTCTTCGCGCTGAACGTGCAGCGGCTCGTCAGGTACATGCGGCTCGGCCAGCCCGATCCGCGCACCGACCATCCGCTCGCTCGCGTCAAGAACCTGCTGACGATCGGCGTCGGCCAGTCGAAGATTTTCCGCGACAGCGTCGCGGGGCCGATGCACGCGCTGATTTTCTGGGGCTTCATGGTGCTGACCGCGGGCACCGTCGAGATCATGATGCAGGGCGTGTTCAGCAAGTTCTCATTTGCCCTGATCCTGCCCGGCCCGATCTACAAGCTGTACGCGTTCTCGCAGGACACGTTCGCCGTTCTCGTCATCGGCGCCGTCGCGTTCGCGCTCTATCGGCGGCTCGTCGTGCATCCACGCCGGCTCGAGGGCGATGATCTCGAGCACACGGACGCGCTGATCATTCTCAGCATGATCGGCGGGCTCATGGTGACGCTGCTCCTCGCGAACGCCTGCTCGTATTTGATCGACCCCGCGTCGGTCGGTCCGGAGAAGCCTGCGTCGCGGCTGGTAGCCGCCGCCATCGCGCCGATCAGCGCGCATCCAGTCGTTGGCGCATCCGTCTTCTGGTGGATGCACGCGCTGTTGATCCTGACCTTTCTCAACTACTTGCCGTACTCGAAGCATCTGCACGTGGTCACGTCGCTCATCAACGTGTACCTCTCGAACACGAGCGGGCCGGGCACCATCGGCGCGATGCGACCGATGGATCTCGAGGCCGATGTCGAGGCGTTCGGCGCCGCGGACGTCGAGCAATTGACGTGGAAGAATCTGCTCGACGGCTATTCCTGCACCGAGTGCGGCCGATGTACGGCCGCGTGCCCTGCCAACATCACCGGCAAGCTGCTGAGTCCGCGCAAGATCGTCGTCAACACGCGCCAACGGCTGATGGAGAAGGGGCCGCTCGCGACCGGTGATCGCATGGAGCTCTCGCATCCACGCCTGGTGCACGGCGAAGGCGGGGACGCCGGCGCGACGACCGCGACCGATGTCGCGGCGCATCGGCTGCTCGACACCTACATCACGGACGAAGAGTTGTGGGCGTGCACGAGCTGCCGCGCATGCGTGCAGGAATGTCCGGTGTCGATCGACCAGCTGGACATCATCAACGAGATGCGGCGGTACCTAGTCCTCTCGGAGTCGCGGTTTCCTGAAGAGGTGCAGCCGGCGTTCGAGTCGCTGGAGCGCAACGGGTCGCCGTGGGCGTTCAATCCGGCCGATCGCGCCGACTGGGCACAGGGCCTCGACATTCCGACGATGGCCGAGGCGCTCGAGCAGGGCAGGCGACCCGACATTCTATTCTGGGTCGGATGCATGGGGTCGTTCGACGATCGGGCCAAAAAGATCACCGTCGCGTTCGCGAGAATCCTCAAGGCTTGCTCGATCGACTTCGCCATTCTCGGACAGGAAGAGCATTGCCACGGCGACCCCGCGCGGCGCATGGGGAACGAGTACCTGTATCAGATGCTCGCGAAGGACACGATCGGCACGCTCGACCGGTACCAGGTGAAGACGATCGTCACGAGCTGTCCGCATTGCTTTCACCAGCTCGGCAACGAGTTTCCGCAGCTCGGCGGCAACTACGAGGTCATCCACCACTCGACGTTCATCGAGCGATTGCTCCAGGACAATCGCGTTCCGCTGCAGTCCACAGAGGGCAAGCGGCTGACGGTCGCCTACCACGACTCCTGCTATCTCGGGCGATACAACGACATCTACGACGCGCCCCGCGAGAGCCTCCGCCGTGCCCTGCCGGTCGTGAATCTCGTCGAGCCACCGCGGACCAAGGACCGCGGCCTGTGCTGCGGCGCGGGGGGCGGGCGCATGTTCATGGAAGAGCGAACGGGCAAGCGCATCAACGTCGAGCGCACCGAAGAGCTACTGGCCACCGGCGCCGAGACGATCGCGGTGGCGTGCCCCTTCTGCATGACGATGATGAGCGACGGCGTGAAGGCGGTCAACGCGGACGTTCCGGTGCTCGACATCGCCGAGCTGGTGGCCACACAGCTCGATCCCCAGTAGCAAGCTCCGCCAGGGACTGAAATCACGACGGGCCCGCGATCGCCGCGGGCCCGTCGGCACGACTCACATCGTCACTCTCTCTGGTCGATCGCCGGAGGTTGAACCACCCCAGCGCTCGAGCCGCGGCGCACCGGCGCCGACTGGCCGCCGGGACTTGGTGCGGGTGATGCCGGTACGCAGCCTTTCGCGACCTGGGTACCGACACCGATTCCGCTCGGAGATTGTTGGCTCCCGTGTGAGGTCGCCGGGCAAATGATCGTGACTTGCGCACACCCCGTCACCGAGCCCTGAGCGGCGCATACCGAAACCGTGGCCGGCGTGGGCACCTTTGCGGGCGCCGTGAACAGGCCGTTGCCGTCGACCCGTCCAAGGTTCTCGCTGCCGCCGACGGCGCCGTTCACCGTCCAAATGAACGGACCGGTGCCGCCCGACGTCACGCTGAACTGCTGCGATGTCCGGCCAATGACGTCGACAGTCGCTGGGCTCAGCGTAAGCGTCGCTACGCCACCGCCACCGCCACCGCCACCGCCACCGCCACCGCCACCGCCACCGCCACCGCCACCGCCACCGCCACCGCCACCACCGCCACCGCCACCACCGCCACCACCGCCACCACCGCCGCCACCACCGCCACCACCGCCACCACCGCCGCCACCACCGCCACCGCCACCACCACCACCACCACCACCACCACCACGCCGCCACCGCCGCCACCGCCGCCACCGCCGCCAGGCGCCATGTCGACGGTGATATCCGCGGAGGCGACCAGCGATCCGCTCGTCGCAACGATGTGCGCGAGGCCCGCCGCGAGGCCCGTGACGAGGTTGCCAGAAATCGAAGCCACGCTCGGCGTCGTCGTACTGAAGATCGCGCCGGCCGAGCCGATCACGTTGCCGGCGGCGTCACTGAAGTACGCCGACAGCGTCGCGTTCTCGCCGACCTTGATCGTCGACGGGCTCGCCGTGAGGATGAGTCCTTTGATCGAGAACGTCACCACGAACGTCGCCGCGTTCGCTTTTCCGTCACTCGACGCCGAGATGATCGCGACCCCCGCCTTCTTCGAGGTCACGAGGGCCGTAGTTCCGGTACCGGTGACCGTTGCAACCGAGGGATCGGACGACGTCCAAGTCACCGTCGGGTTCGGGATCTTGTTGCCATTCGCATCGACGACCACGACCGTGAATGCGCGGGTCTGGTTGATCGCATTCACGCTCACGGCGGCCGGCGACACCGAGAGTCCGCCGGCGACCTGCGTGACGGTCACGTCGGTGAACCCCGAGATGTCGTCGACCGTGCCGGTCACCCGCGCTGTACCCAGGCCGACCGCCGTCAGGACACCTTTACCGTCCACCGTAACCACGTTCTCTTCGCTCGAGGTAAAATTCACGACGACGCCCTCGAGGGAACCGCCGGTGACGGGAACGAGCTTCACCGCCAGCGGAATGATGTCGTTCAACGACACGAAGAGCGTCTTGTTCGGCGTCAGATCGATGTGATCGACGGGAGAGATTACCGTCAACGTGACGGATGCGGTCTTGCCTTCGGCCGCCGCCGTCACCGTCACCTTCCCCGTCTTGAGCGCATTCACCGTCCCGGTGGTCGACACGGTCGCGACCGTCGGATCGGACGACGTCCAGGTCACGGTCCTGTCGTCGATCAAATGATTTCCCACGTCACGAAGCTCGGCACCCACCGTCGTGTGATTGCCGCGGATCAGCTGCAGCGTGGTGGGAGTGACGATGACCTTGTCCACCGGAGCAACGACCTTCACGCCAAGTTGAGCCGTAAGCCCCGTGATCGACGTCGCCGTGATCGTCGCGGCTCCTTGCGACTGGCCAGCGGTCAGGACGCCGTTCTGATCGACCGCGACGATCGTCGCATCGGACGACGTCCAACCGACGGGGGGCGTGATGGTTTGACCATCGGGGAGCGTGCCCGTCGCGCTGAGCGTCATCCCGGCGCCCGCCTTCAGCGTCAATGCCGCGGCGTTGGCCGAGCCATTGATCTTGATCGACGTGAGCGGAGCGTCCAGCCCGACGTACTGCAGCAGCGGCGCCGCAATCGAATTTCGGTTGCCGGGACGCAGCGTGATGCGAATCGTCGTGGTGAACACGACCTGGCCGCTCAGATCGTATTCGGTCAGCTCCAGAAGGAACTCAGCGGAGCCGCCGAAAACAGGGACGTCGAAGTCCAGCGGCGCCTCGCCGTTCACGAACTTCGCTTCCGACGTGTAGGAGAGACCGGTGGGTCCGGTCAAAACAGCCTTGATCTTCGAGAGCTGAATTTTGGGAGCGTTCGACGGAAACGACGGATACGCGGGCGCGATCGAGAGCGCGGCGTGTCCGGGCGCGATGCCGGCGAGGTCGCCGGGTCCGTGGTCGCCGCAGCTCGCGCTCGCAATGAACACGCTGCTCAGCGCTGCGGCGCGCATGAGAGCACCCAGGGAACGACGGAACTTCGGCATCATCGCTGACGTCCTCGTGCGTGACCACCAAGCTGACCGCTTGGGGCAGGGTCGACCTTCAAGCAGAGATTCTGAGTAACCGGTGGTTCGCGTACCCTACCCATCGCAAGAGGCCGCCGCAATACCGTTGACGCCGCTATTCCGTTACAACGACCCCTTTTCGGCGCTGGAATCGTCAAAATGATTTGCTTCGCCTGTTTTCGGTGATCGGCGAGCGAGGTCGAACAGGGTGATGGTCTGGCGGATCTGGCCGGCGCGGAACGGGACGTCGACTCGGCTCTCGATTTCGAGGCCCACGGTGCCCAGCGCTCGAATGAACTCCTCCCGGCCAACTCGGCCGGGATCAGCGACCAAGGCCGTCCCGTTCGGAGCCAAAGTCGCGGCGATGGCGAGTGCGACCACCCTTCCGTACGGACGCTCGTAAAGGACATCCGAGGCGATCACGACGTCGAACCGGGGCAGGGTCGGCGGCAGATGCCGCCAGTCGAGGAGCAGCTCGCGAGGCACGGGCGCGTGGTTTCTGACCGCGTTCACGCGCGCAAAGCGGAGCGCGTCCTCGTAGTAGTCGGAGACGACGACATCGAACCCCGCCAACGAGGCGCAGGTCGAAACGACGCCTGATCCGCAGCCCAGCTCGATCAACGATCGCCGCTTTCCGTCGAGCGACAGCAGTCGCTCGCCAAGCACGCGTGACGACGGCCACAGCTCGGCCCAATACGGCAGTCGCTCGTCGCGCTCGAAGTCGCGCTCGTCGATGAGATCTTCGGCGCTGGCCGGATGGAGGATCGAGAGCCTGCGCGATCCCACCGGAACCGTGGTCTCGACGACACGGAACCTGCGGCGCAGCGATCGTTCGACGGCGGCGAGTGCGTCGGCGCTCACACGTCCAGCGCGTCGGCGGCGAGCGCGCCGCCTCCCAGCAGGATCGCCTGGACGGCGTCTCCGCGGCGAACGAGCGGTCGATCCGCGGGAACGACGAGCAGCGCGTCGGCGCGCGCCATCGATGTGAGCAGGCCCGAGCCCTGCGGTCCGGTCAACCGCGCCCACGGCCCGTCGTCGCCCCACTCGAGCACCGCGCGCATGAAGTGCGTCAACGGAGCCGCGAGCGTGATCTCGTCGCGTGATCGCACCGTGACCGTGCGCTGAAAGATTCGCGTCTCTCCTCGCAAGCGGCGCAAGAGCGGTCGTGCGAACAGCTCGAACGTGACCATCGTCGACACCGGGTTCCCCGGAAGTCCAAGCCACGGCATTTGTCCGAGCGTGCCGAATCCGAGCGGCGCGCCGGGACGCATGCGAACGCGCCAGAGATGCAGCTCGGCGCCGAGCGCGCGCAGAACGTCCCTCGTGAAGTCGAACGCACCGACGGAGACGCCGCCGGATGTGAGCAGCAAGTCGCATCCGGTCACGCCGCTGATCTGCCGCTCATACGCGACGGGATCGTCCGGCGCGATACCGTAGTTCACGGGTTCCGCGCCGGCCGCTCGAACGGCGGCGCCGAGCGTGTAGCTGTTCGACGACACGATACGATCGCCGCGCAGTACTTCGTCGAACCGGTCGACGTCCACCAGCTCGTCGCCGGAAGTCAGGATACCGACACGCGGCACGCGATGTACGGGAGCGAGCGCCACGCCGACCGAGGCCAGCACGCCCAGGTGCGCCGGACCCAGCACCGTTCCGCCCGCCACGGCGATTTCGCCGAGGCGAAGGTCTTCGCCCTTCGGCCGAACGTTACGGCCTGCGTCGCGCGCGTCGCGGACCAGGACCTGGGTCTCGCCCGCGTCGGTGTCCTCGACGCGAATCACCGAGTCGGCGCCGTCGGGAATCGGCGCGCCGGTCATAATGCGAATGGCGGAACGCGGCTCGAGCACGCGCGTCGGACGCTGACCCGCTCGCACCGTTTCGAGCACCGCCAGCAGGACGGGGCTCGACTCCGCCGCACCCGTCACGTCTACGGCGCGTACGGCGTAGCCGTCCATCGACGAGTTGTCCCACGGCGGATGGTCGAGGGGCGAGCGCACGTCTTCCGCCAAGACGCGCCCGAGCGTGTCGACGAGCGGGATGCGTTCGACGTCGAGCGGCTTGGCGCCGGCGAGAATCCGGTCGCTTGCTTCCTGAACGGTGAACGCCACTTACGGAAGCTGCATCGCAGCGAGCCGTGCGCCGATCGTGTCCTGCACGCGCTCGACTTCGCGCACCGGCACAGTCCAGTTGTTGCTCAGGAAGCTGAAGATCAACATGCGCCCGCTCGCCGTGGTTACGTAGCCCGAGAGCGACCGCGAGAGTGCGACCGAACCGGTTTTGGCGTGGAGATTTCCCTCGGCGGGCGTGCCCTTCATCCGGTTTCGAATGGTTCCGTCGACGCCGGCGATCGGAAGCGCATCGTAGTACGTGGTGAAGCTCTTCGAGCGGCGCATCGCGTCCAGGATTCGGACGACGGTTCGGGGTGAAATGTAGTCGTAGCGGGAGAGCCCACTGCCGTCGCGAATGACCGCCTCCGATGGCACGACGCCCCACTCGTCGATCTGGCGCTGCACCACCGCGCTCGCCGAGTCGGTGCGGCCGCTGCCCGTTGCCTCGAGTGCCAGCGTTCGAAAGAGCATCTCGGCGATCTGATTCTGCGACGGCTTCATCAGCGCCTTGAGGATGTCGCCGAGCGGCGGCGACGAGAGAACGGCGAGCGTATCGAGGCGGACGAGCGTATCGGTGACCGCTTCGTCGATCGTCACGCCCTTGTCTCGGAGCGCCTCGGCGACTGCGGCGACATAGGCCTGGTCCGGATCGTGGTGCGTGACTTCGATCGACGTCGTGTCGCCAACGCCGATCTCCCCCTCGAGGACGACGTCCCAGGTCACGCTGTCCTTGCGCGCGCGGAGCGCGCGCGATCGTCGCCGCGCCGGGCCGTCGACCGTTGCTTCGACGGTGCGTGCGAGATTGTGCACGCGCGGAAAGGCCCGCGCCGGGCCGACCTGGACCGATACGGAGTCTCCCGCACGCGCGCCACCGCGAACATGCAGCACGCTGAACCCTTCGTTGAAGAGCAGCTCGTCGATGGGCGCGGAATAGGAATCCTCAAAATCCTCGTACGTCCAGCCGTAGCCGAAGACCGAGCCAGGAAATGCGTCACCACCGGCGACGACGCGCCCGGCGATATGCGTGATACCGCGCGCGACGATCGAGTCGGCGATGGCACGCAGCGGCAGCATCGCATCGCCGAGCACGTGGTCGCTGACGGATGGGTCGCCCCGGCCGATGACGACGAGATCGCCGGCGAGCGTGCCGCTCGACACATGTCCGCGCGCGGCGAACGTCGTGGCGTAGCGATAGTCGGGGCCGAAACGTGTCAGCGCCGACGCGCTGGTGAGGATCTTCATGTTCGACGCCGGCATGAAGAGTTTGCCGGCGTTGTGCGAGTACAACGTGTCGCCGCGCATCGGGTCGACGATGAGAATGCCCCAGTGCGCGTTTGCGAACTGCGGCGCATCGACCATCGAGTCGATCGAGGCGCGAAGCGCGGCGAGCGAGCCGGCCGGCGCGCCAACCGGTCGCGCCGTCGTGACCGCGGAGCCGCGGCAGGCGGCGGCAAGGACCAGCAGAGCGATCGTCTGTCGTCGAGCGATCATCCCAACTCCCACGAAAAAAGTGTCGGCGGAGAAGAATACGCCGCGGGTCACCGCACAGGCGAGCGGCGTGTCATTGGCCGCCGGCGAGCTCCTCGGCGCGCGCGAGATCGGGCGGACTGTTCACGTTGAAGAACAGCCGCGCCGGATCGCCGAACGCGCGGACTTCATCGACGAGAATACTGTCGTAGCGAGGCAGTCGAGCGAGCAGGTTGGTCAACCGCAGGTCATCGCCGGCGAGTGCCGTCTCGATGAACCGAAGGCACGCGGGCGTGTAGGCGGCGCAGAAGGGTTCGAGTCCGGTGGCGCTCTCGGGGATCGCGGCGAATTCGCTCGTCGCCGCGCGGTCCCGGATGTGCGCGAGGAGCTCGCTGGTGACGAACGGCATGTCCCACGCGACGAGCAGAATCGGCTGCGCGGCGTGATTGAGCGCTGCGTGGATACCGACCAGGCTTCCGCGTGATCGCCACTCGTCAGGTACGACGGGAACGCCTGGAAGCCAATCCGCCGCGCTCGGCGCGCTGCTGATCAAAATGAGATTGGACACGGCGCCGAGGAGCGCGTCGGCCACGCGATCGATAATGCGCCGTCCGGCGACCGTGTGGAGTCCTTTCGGTTCGCCGCCGAAGCGGCTGTTGGCGCCGCCGGCGATGATCGCGCCGATCAGTCGCGCGGTCCTCGAGCGATCGTCCGCATTCTACTCCTCGTAGCTCGCGCTGAGCGTGGCGTCCTCGGCCACCGTGACGCGAACGACGCGTCCCGCGGTGCCAAGACCGTTTTGGACGCGACGAAAGATGAATCGAGCGAGCTCTTCACCGGTCGGAATCAAGCCTCCGTCCGCGAACTCGGGAACGTCGAGATTGACGTTGCGGTGGTCGAAGCGATCGCGCACCTCAACGGCGAGGACGCGGTCGAGCAGTCCCAGATCGATCACCATTCCAGTTTCGGCATCGATCGGTCCGGTCACCGTGACGTCGCAGAGATAGGTGTGCCCATGAAAGCTCTCGCGCGCGCAGAGGCCGAACGTCTTTTCGTTGCGCTCGTTGGACCAGTCGGCGCGGCGATAGCGATGCGCCGCTGCGAAGGTGACGCGGCGAGTGAGGAAGGCGGGCAAATTGGTTCGGGAAGGGACTGCTAATAATAGGCGAACGGCGAGCGGGCTGTTCGCCGTTCGCCGTTCGCCGTTCGCCGTTCGCGAGCTAGTTCCCCTCGGAATTTCCTTCCTGCGTGGGTGATTCCGGCGGTATCCACGACGTGCCATCCGCGATGGCGGAATGGACGTCGGTGGTGCCAAAGAGATCGGCGTCGACCGACGGCTCGAGGTCCTCCGTTTCGTCGCTCACCGACCGCGGACGGTCACCAAGCAGAAGTCCGGTGCGGCGATCCTCGTCGACGAGATGCTCGTCGATCGCCTCCGGGCTCTCCGCTCGGCGGATCGGATCGACGAAGATGTCGTTTTTCACCGCGGCCACGCCGACGATGTCCGTGACGACGTGCTCGGCCACGAGTCGCTCGCCCTCGGTGCCCACGCGACCGCCGAGGATCACGGTGCCGCGATCGACCTCGACCGTGAGATCGTCGATGTCCAACGCATTGTGTGCGGCCAGATGATCGCGGACGACGGCGCGGAGCTCGCCGTCGCTCAGGTCATCAATGTCGTGTACGTCCTCGAAGTCCTGCGCCATGGTCACCCCTTTGCCAGAACCTCGGCGCGGAGGTGAAGCCGCTTCCTCAGCGCGGTCAGAACAGTCGCGAGAGGCCGAGGGTGAACGCCGGATTGTTGATCCAAAGCGACTTCGACTCGTTCGGCGAAAGGATCGCCGTGCCTCCGGCTGGCGCAACGAAAAACGCTTCGGGATACGCGATCGTGTAGGATCGGTTCGTGAGGTCGGCTCGCACCTGCCAGTGCCCACCAGGCACGAATTTGATCCCTGCGCCCCAGTTGAGAGCAAAGCGGGTGCCGAACTTGAACCCGCCGGAGTCGGGCTCCGTGCGGAGATCGGAGACAAATCCCAAGCCGCCGGCGACCTCGGGCACGATATGATGCCAGCTCTTCGCCCCGGTGAGATTGAGCCCGAGGCTGAAGCTCGCCGAGTAGAGCGGCCGGTTCACGGACGGCAGAACTCGCGCCGGGCCGGCCTTGAGCGGATCGAGCTGATTGCGATTGGACGACATCCGCGCGATCTCGCCGATCAGGTTCAGCGGCCCGCTCGCGCGCCACTCGTAGTGCGCGCCAAAGAGCGCGCCGGGTTGTGGACCGACGTCCGCCGGATCGCGGTGCGCGTGATACTGCCCGCCGAGCAGCGTGAACTCCTGCGCGTATTCGAGATCGAGAAACGGACTGTTGGTCGGCAGATGGCCGACGACCTGAGCGCCGGCGACGCGGCTCGCGAGCACGAGTAGTCCGGCGATCAGCGGCGTGAGGCGTGTCGTCACGCGCGTTCTCCTCGAAGTCGAAGATCCATTCCCGTCATTTCCTTTGGTTGCTCCAGGCCGAGCATGGTGAGCAGGGTGGGGCCGACGTCGCAGAGCGCGCCGCCGGATCGCATCGGTCGTTGGTCGTCGGGGTCGAGCACGATGATGGGCACGGGGCTGGTGGTGTGCGCGGTGTGCGGGCCGCCGGTCTCAGGGTCGATCATCAGCTCGCAATTTCCGTGATCGGCGGTCACCACGATTCGAGCGTCGGCTTTCCGCGCCGAGTCCACCACGCGCGCGAGGCATGCATCGACGGTCTCGACTGCGGTGATCGTGGCCGGCAGCGATCCTGTGTGCCCCACCATGTCCCCGTTGGCGTAGTTGCAGAGGATGAAGTCGTGGTCCCGCTTCTCGATCGCGGAACAGAGCACGTCGGTCACGCCGGGCGCGCTCATCTCCGGCATCAAATCGTACGTCGCCACCTTTTGGCTCGGAACGAGGAGCCGGTCTTCGTGTGGAAACGGCGTCTCCACGCCGCCGTTGAAGAAATAGGTGACGTGGGCGTACTTCTCGGTCTCAGCCGTGCGGAACATGGTCATGCCAGCATTGGACACCACTTCGCCCATGATGTTCGCCATGGTCTGCGGCGGAAACGCGACCGGCAGATCGAAGGTGCGGTCGTACGAGGTCATCGTAACGAGCGACAGTTTCGGCCGCTGGCCCGTATCGAATCCATCGAAGTCCGGCTGCGTCAATGCTCGAACGATCTGGCGCATCCGGTCCGCACGGTAGTTGAAGCAGATCAGCGCATCCCCGTCGCGCATGGGAGCGAGCGCCTTGCCGTCGCGCGTGATGACGGTCGGCGTGATGAACTCGTCGGTTTCGTTTCGGTCGTACGCCGCGCGGATGATCTCGATGGGATCGACGCCTTCGGGACCGATGCCCTGAACGGCAACGCGATACCATTTTCCGGTGCGGTCCCATCGTTTGTCGCGGTCCATCCCGAAGTACCGGCCACCGAGGCTTGCGACCTCAGCGCGACCCTTGGCGTACTCGATCAGCCGGCGCATGTAACCGAGCGACGAGCGCGGCATCGTATCGCGTCCGTCGAGCAGCGCATGGACAGCGACGCGAGGGACCTTTCGCTCCGCGCACAGGTCGATCAACGCGTAGAGATGCTTGTCGATCGCGTGGACGCCGCCGGCTCCGAGGAGTCCCATGAGGTGGACGGTGCCGCCGCTCTTGGTCGCGGCATCGCAGGCGCGCACGAACGCCGGGTTCCGGAAGAACGAGCGGTCGCGGACCGATTCGTCGATGCGGACGAGGTCCTGCATGACGACGCGGCCGGCGCCGAGATTCAGATGGCCGACCTCGCTATTGCCCATCTGTCCCGCCGGGAGCCCGACCGCGAGGCCCGACGCGTCGAGCAGCGTGCCTGGATGACCGGCGACGAGACCATCCCAAGTCGGCGTCGATGCGAGCGCGACAGCATTTCCTTCGCGCTCGGCGCGATAGCCCCAACCGTCGAGCACTACGAGCACCACCGGACGTTTCGGCACGCAGGGGGAAGAGGAGCGAGGTGAGGGATGACGCGGTCGCGGGAGAAATCTACACGGCATTCGCGTCGCAAAGCTCTGTAAGCGACGGGGCCGAGGGGCTTTGCCAACGCCGGTACGCGACTTAATATGTCGGTCCCGCGCGCCGCCTGCGCCTCAACCTCACTCGCACGCGACTCATGACCCGGGTGACGAATCTGACCCGAGCCCTTCGCTTTCGCTTCGCCATGACGGCGGTGCGCGGCACTACGCGACTCGGATCGGTGATCGTGATGTCGCTCGCCGCGCTGGCGGTCATTCGGTTCTATCCGCCGCACACGGCGCCGACGGCTCCGTTCGCCAATCTCCAACGTCTCAACGCGGGCGCGTCGCTCAACGCGTTCGGCGCGAGCCGCGAGGTCAAGCTCCGCTTTGCGCTTCCCGGCGACGTCGTCGATTTCCCGCTCGAGGTGAGTGGAGACCCGACAGCGCTTTCGTACACCTGGGTGACCGCGCGCGATTCGGTCACGACTGATTCGGTTCGGCCGATCACCGGCTCGTCGTTCGCCGCGCCCGCGCACCCGGGCTTCTATCGCCTGGCGATTCTGCGCGGACTCGAGCGCCAGGTCATCGCTGAGCCGACGCTCGCGGTGATGGTTCCATTCAAGCAGCGTGTCGGCGGCATGCTCAACGGCTACCGCATCGGCACCTACCTCGCCGATCGCATCACGCACCACGATCATCCGGATGGCTTCCTCGAGGTCAGCACGGCCGACGTCGAGCTCCGCGTGAGCACGCATCTCAAGCTCGGCGATTTCATCACGCACGACGCGCAGGCGGACGTGTGGCCGAAATACGTGGCGCTGAACCCGCGCCTCCTCGACAAGCTCGAGCTGGTGTTGGCGAAGATCGGATCCAGTGCGCGGTTTGCACGGCGTGACGAGGCCGATCGGAATGTGGCATTTGACGTGCACAGCGGATTTCGAACGCCGGCGCACAACTCCGGCGTGTTCGGCGCCGTGAGCGACAGTCGTCACGAATACGGCGATGCGGCGGACGTCGCGATCGATGCGAACGGCGACGGACGCGTCACGATGACCGACGAGCTGCTCGTTGCCCGGGCCGTCGATCAAGTCGAGCTCGAGCACCCGGACCTCGTGGGTGGGCTTGGGCTATACACCAGTGGGGACTACCGTTCGCCGTATGTGCACATCGACACACGCGGCAAGCGCACACGCTGGAAGGGCTGACTTCGGCACGAGAGGACGATGAACGAGCATCTGCGCGACCGAATTCTCAGAAAGCTGGAGACACTGTCGGATGAGCGCGGATATCAGGTGCTCGACTACGCCGAGTTCCTCGAGTCGCGATACGCCGAGCGCGAATCGCCGAGTGCGTCGACCTTCACGCGGTTCACGGAGGCGATCGAGGACAAGCTGCGCGCCAGCAAGGTGTCCGCGAACGCGATCGCCGAAACCGTCGGGTTCATGAACCGCGCGGCCAATGTCTTGAACAACGCACTGGAGACGGGGCGCACGATGGCGAGCGAGCTCGTGAACACCACGCGCTCGCCGGCGAATCAGCCTCAGCCGGGGCCGCCGCCGTCGACGCCGACGAGCGCCTCCTCGCCCGCGCATGAGACGAAGGATCCTGGAGGCCCCGGAGAGAAGCTCTGATGGTGACACGCGCGCAGGCCAGCCGCAGCCGTTCGAGAGTGGAGTCGCCAGCCGCGGGAACGCCACGCACGGGCGCGAGGCGAACGGTGCTTCACTACATTCGCCAGCTTCCACAGTACGTTCGACTGCTGGGCGGGCTCATCACCGATCGCCGCGTCTCGGCGGTGGACAAGCTTCTCGTCGTTGGAGCGATCGGGTACATCGTGATGCCGATCGATCTCATCCCGGACTTCATTCCGTTCTTCGGCGAGATCGATGACGTGTTCTTGCTCGTGCTCGCTCTCCAACGGTTGATCGAGAACGCGGGACGGCTCGTCGTGCTCGAACATTGGAGCGGAGATCCGCGCGACGTGGCGGACCTGAATCTCCGCGGCGCGCTGACCGCGGCGGCGTTCTTTCTTCCAAAGCGGATTCGCCGGCGCTTGCGGGTGATCGGGAAGGCGTAGGACAGCAGATTCCTCGCTGCGCTCGGAATGACGGGACAGTGGCGCCGTCGCGTGGTCGCGTCTACATTTCGCCATGGCGACCAGAACTCGACTTCCATCTCGGCCCGCGTCCACGGAAACCTCCGGGAGCGGGCCTTCGCGTATTCAGGAACGACCCGGCGCGGACTCGCGCGTCCGAAACGACGTGGCGTTGACCTTCGACGACGTCCTGCTCGTTCCACGGCATTCGCTCACGCATCCCAAAGACGTCTCGGTGGTTTCGCACTTTTCGCGCGGCATCGAGCTCCGCATTCCGCTGATCTCGGCGGCCATGGACACGGTCACCGAGTCCGACATGGCGATCGCGATGGCCCGGGCCGGCGGGATCGGCGTGCTTCACAAGAACATGTCGATCGACCGGCAGGCGGCTGAAGTGGACCGGGTGAAGCGCTCCGAGAGCGGCATGATCCTCAAGCCGATCACGCTTCGGCCGAGCGATACGGTGAGAGAAGCCACCGCACTCATGCATCGCTTCCGCATCTCGGGTGTCCCGATCGTGGACGAGGACGAAAAGCTCGTCGGCATCATCACGAACCGCGACCTGCAGTTCGAGCGCAACCTGGATCGGCCGTTGCGCGAGGCGATGACGGCGAAGAACCTGATCACCGCGCGCGAAGGCACCACGCTCGACGAAGCCGAACGCATCCTCGCGGAGCATCGCATCGAGAAGTTGCCGGTCGTCGATGGGGCCGGCGTGCTCAAGGGCCTGATCACGATCAAGGACATCCACAAGCGTCGCCAGTACCCGGACGCGAACAAGGACAAGTTCGGCCGGTTGCGCGTCGCGGCGGCGATCGGAGCCGCGGGCGATTTCCTGGCGAGGGCGCGGGTCCTCATCGACGCCGGCGTCGACGCCATCATCATCGACACGGCGCACGGCCACGCGAACGTCGTGCTCGACGCGACCGCCAAAGTGCGTGAGACATTCCCCGAGATTCAGCTCGTCGCCGGCAACATCGCGACGCGAGACGGCGCCGAAGCCCTCGTCGAGCGGGGCGTCGACGCGGTGAAGGTGGGCGTTGGTCCGGGATCGATCTGCACGACCCGCGTCGTGACGGGCGTTGGCGTTCCGCAGCTCACGGCGGTGATCGACGCGGTCAACGGCGCCGGCGATGTCCCCGTCATCGCCGACGGCGGCATCAAGTACTCGGGCGACGCGGTCAAGGCGCTCGCCGCCGGCGCGTCGAGCGTGATGATGGGGTCGATGCTCGCCGGCACCGAAGAGAGCCCGGGCGAGACGTTTCTGCTCGAAGGCCGCCGTTTCAAGATGGTGCGCGGCATGGGCAGCTTGTCGGCGATGCAGGACGGCAGCGCCGATCGCTATTTCCAAGAGGGCGAGCTGTCGCCGAAGAAGTTGGTGCCCGAGGGCATCGAGGGCCGAGTGCCCTATCGTGGTCCCGTGGGCGATGTGCTCTTCCAAATGGTCGGCGGCCTGCGCAGCGGCATGGGCTACGTCGGTTGCGGCTCGATCGACGAGTTGCGCACCGAGACGGAGTTCGTCCGCATCACAACGGCGGGCCTCCGTGAGTCGCATCCGCACGACGTCACGATCACGCGAGAAGCGCCGAACTATTCGGTGTAACGCGTCAGCCTAATAGGTCGGAGACGCGTCTCGTCTGACGCGTCTCTGACGTTTCGTGGACCTCCGTTTCCTTGACAACGCCTACGAGGTCTGGCGAACTTGGCGCTGCCTCTCTGTATACAGAGTGGGATCCCCGCCCACGGATCGGCTCGACACGTCCAACCCAGCCAGGAGCTCGCATGAACTTGTTCCGACGCAAGAGCGTCACCGCCCTTCAGATCGAGGCAACGACCGACAACAGTCTGAAGCGGGCGCTCGGGGCTTTGAATCTCACGGCGTTGGGAATCGGGGCCATCATCGGGACGGGCATCTTCGTCCTGACCGGTCAGGTGGCAGCCCAGAACGCGGGTCCCGCCGTCGTGCTGTCGTTCGTGTTCGCGGGCGTCGCATCCATCTTCGCCGCGCTCTGCTATTCCGAGTTCGCGTCGGTCGTGCCGATGGCCGGTAGCGCGTACACCTACGGCTACGCCACGTTGGGCGAGCTCATCGCCTGGATCATCGGCTGGGACTTGGTGCTCGAGTACGCGCTCGGCGCCGTGACGGTCGCGATCGGATGGTCGGGCTACGTCGTCTCGTTTCTGCGCGACGTCGGCATCAACGTCCCCTGCGCATACTCAGCGGCGCGCGGGATCGTCGTCGCGTGCGCGGATGGCACGTCGCAGACCGCGATCTTCAATCTGCCCGCGGTGATCGTCGTCGCGATCGTGACGACCCTCCTGGTGATCGGCATCAAGGAGTCCGCGTCGGTCAACGACATCATCGTGCTCATCAAGGTCGCGGTGGTGATTCTCTTCATCGTCGCCGCGGCGCACGCCGTGATTCCGGCGAACTGGCATCCCTTCATTCCGCCCGCGACGCCTGGCGTCCGCGGCGCGTTCGGCTGGGGAGGTGTGACGACGGGCGCGGGCGTGGTCTTCTTCGCGTACATCGGATTCGACGCGGTATCGACCGCGGCTCAGGAAGCCAAGAATCCGCAGCGCGACCTGCCGATCGGCATCATCGCGTCGCTGCTCGTTTGCACGGTGCTGTACATCATCGTCGCCGCCATCGCGACGGGCGTGATCAGCTACACCAAGCTCAACGTTCCGGACCCGATCGCGGTTGCCGCCGACGCGGCCGGCCTGGGCTGGATGTCGTCGATCATCAAGCTTGGCGCGATCATGGGCCTCTCGTCCGTCATTCTCGTGATGCTGCTCGGCCAGTCCCGCGTGTTCTACTCGATGGCGCGTGATGGGCTGCTGCCGCAGTTCGTGAACAAGGTCCATCCGAAGTTCCACACGCCGTACATCACCTCGATCGTCACGGGCGTCGCGGTGGCGTTCTTCGCCGGAATTCTGCCGATCGCGGATGCCGCGAACCTCGTGTCGATCGGCACGCTGCTGGCGTTCGTGATCGTGTCCATCGGCGTCATGGTGCTTCGCTACCGAGAGCCGAACCTGCAGCGCGCGTTCAAGACGCCGGCGGTGTACGTCGTCGGGCCGCTCGGCGCGCTCACCGCGACTTACCTGATGATCAGACTGCCGTTCGAGACCTGGATGCGACTGCTGATCTGGTTCGTCATCGGCATCATCATCTACGCGCTGTACGGATATCGGAACTCCACCTTGGGTGGCCAGCCCGCGCCAGCCGCGGGCGACTGATCAGTCGCCCTGCCCCCTAAGTTATGTTTGAGACGGCGCCCGCAACTCAAAGGGCGCCGTTTCTCATTGGCGGCGGTCGCGGCGCGACATCCGCTCTCCAAAGCGCCCAGCGTCTGTCCCCTCATGTCCCATCGAGTTCTGGAGTACCTCGCCGTCCCCGAGGCCCGGCGCGCCGCGATTGCGCGGCTGCAGTCGGAGCTCCGTCCAGGTCGGCGGGTCGCGATCTCGACGCACATGAACGCCGACGGCGACGGGTGCGGCTCCGAGACCGCCCTGGCGCGCTTGCTCGCGCAGCGCGGGATGAACGTCCGCATCGTGAACCCGACGCCGTGGCCGTCGCTCTTCGACTTTCTGCTTGGCGACGACGTTCGCGACGAGAGCGCCAAGGGCGCCGGGGCGCTGAAGGACATCGACTTGCTCATCGTGCTCGACATCAGCGACGTCAAGCGGCTCGGCAACTTGACCGAGACCGTGCGCGCGCTGACCGTGCCGAAGATCGTGATCGACCACCATATCGCGTCGAACGATCCGGCTGGAGGTGTCGTGCTCACCGACGTCACGGCGTGCGCGACGGGCGAGCTGGTGTACGACCTGGCGTCCGTGTTGGCGCTCGACGTCACGCCGGAGATCGCGCGCTCGCTGTACGTCGCGATCCTCACGGACACGGGCGGGTTTCGCTTCAGCAACACGTCGCCGCGCTGTCACGCCATCGCCGGCGACCTCTTGGACGCGGGCGTGGATCCAGAACAGATGTACGTGCGCGTTTACGCGTCGGCGCCGCCGGGACGACTTCATCTGCTCGCCGAAGTGTTGGCGACGCTCGGTGTGGATCAGGCCGCCGGACTGGCATGGCTGTCGATGGATGCCGGGTCGCTCGAGAAGTACGACGTCCGCCAGGAGGACCTGGATGGCATCGTCGAGCATGCGCGCTCGGTCGCCGGAACGCGCATGGCGCTGTTCTTTCGAGACCTCGGCTACGGCAAGGTGAAGGTATCCTTCCGCAGCACCGGCGAAGTGGACGTCAACGCGTTCGCGCGGCAATTCGGCGGCGGCGGTCACGCCAAAGCATCCGGTGCGCTCATTGCCGGCACACTGGACGACGTGCGCGACCGCGTCATCGCGGCGGCGCACGAATTTCTCACGACACCAATCGCGCGGTAGAACGCCGCGAAGGTTTCTCGCATGGCTCCGTCCTTCCAGCAACGCATCGCCCAAGCGCTCGCGCGGGTGCGGCACCCGAGAACCGGTCGCGACGTCGTCGAGAGTGACGCCGTCCGCGATCTGGCGACGACGACATCGGGGAAAGTCCGGCTCACGCTCTTGCTCGCCCCAGGTGATGATCCCGCGCTCGCGCGCGCGGTGCGACAGGCGTTGGAGACCGTCGAAGGCGTGACGGACGTCCAGATCACGGTCGGTGACGCGACAGCGAGTCATGCGCCACCGAAGCCCGCGGGCCGTGCATTGCCCGTCATGAACGAACCGCCGGCGCAGCAACGCGTGCCCGCGCCAACTCCAGTGGCGTATCCGAACTTGGGCCGCATCATCGCCGTCTCGAGCGGCAAGGGCGGAGTGGGAAAGTCGACCGTCTCGGTGAACCTCGCGGTCGCGCTCGCCCAGCAGGGCGCGCGGGTCGCGCTCATGGACGCCGACGTCTACGGGCCGAATATCCCGCTCATGATGGGCGTCAACGAGCAGCCGATGGTGATCGAGCAGCGCATCATTCCGCTCGAGGCGCACGGCGTGAAGGTCATCAGTCTCGGCTTTCTCATCGATCGCGACCAGCCGGCAATTTGGCGCGGCCCGATCGTGATGAAGATCATCACACAGTTCCTGCGCGACGTTGCTTGGGGCGAGCTCGACTACTTCATCGTCGACATGCCGCCGGGCACCGGCGACGCGCAACTGTCGCTCGTGCAGGCGACGCAGGTTGCCGGCGCGATCATCGTGACCACGCCGCAGGAGGCGTCGGTGGGCGATGCGCTTCGCGGCGTGAAGATGTTCGAGCGTGTGACGGTTCCTGTGCTCGGCATCGTCGAGAACATGAGCTGGTTCGAGTGCCCGCACTGCGGCAAGCCGTCGCCGATCTTCGGCAGCGGCGGCGGTGAGCGGCTCGCGCGCGAGCTCGAGCTTCCACTGCTCGGTCAGATTCCGCTCGATCCGCGCGTGATGGCCGGCGGAGATGCCGGCGCGCCGATCGTCATCACGCAGCCCGAATCGTCGGCCGCGCGCGCCCTCGTTGCCGTCGCGGAACGCGTCTCCGAACGTCTCGGGGCGACCGCCGCCCGCTAGCCCTCTCGCCACGTGCTCGACCCGACGCAGGCTCCGCTGCTGCCGGTCGAGCCGCACGAAGGGCTCGCGCCCGTCGCCGTCACGAGCGACGAGAAGCCGCACCTCGTCTCCGATTCGCTTCGCCAGACGATTCTCCGCGTCGCGCTTCCCTCCGTGGCGTCGTCGCTCTTGATGACGCTGTTCTCGTCGGTCGACGCGTTCTGGGTGGGGAGTCGAATCGGCGCGGCGGGATTGGCCGCCGTGTCGACGTCGCTCTTCTGGATCTGGATGATCGTGTCGCTCGCCGAGATGGTCGGCGTAGGGCTGACCGCAGCGGCGTCGCGACGACACGGTGAAGGAAGAGATCGCGAAGCGGCGAAGCTTGCCGGCGACGCGCTCATCTTCTCGTTCGTGCTGGGCGGCGCGGTCGCGATTGCTGGGACAGCGACGCTGCACTGGTTGTTTGCCGTCATGAACACGCCGCCGGAAGTGACCGCCCTCGGCTCGACGTATCTCCGCACATATCTCATCGGCGCGCCGCTCATCTACGCGTTCTTCGCGATCGACTCGGCGTTTCGGGCGTCGGGCGATACACGCACGCCGTTCGTCCTGCTGCTCGCATCCGTCGCGTTGACGCTCGTGCTCGATCCGGTTCTGATCGTCGGCATCGGGCCATTTCCGCGACTCGGCGTCGCGGGCGCGGCGATCGCCACGATCTCGACGCGCGGCGCTGCCGCGCTCATGGGTCTCGTCATCGCGATTCGTCGCCGGCTCGTCGCGGTTGGACGCGTGCGCCTCGAGTCGATTCTCCTCGTGTGCCGCGTCGGACTTCCGACGGCCGCGACCGGCGTCATGTTCAGCGCGATCTACGTGATCCTGACGCGGACGACCACGCGGTTCGGGACACCGGCGCTCGCCGCGCTGGGCATCGGCCATCGCGTGGAGAGCTGGCTGTTCATGATCGGCGTGGGGTTCGGCGCGGCGACGGCGGCCATCGTCGGCCAGAATCTCGGAGCAGGTCGCACCGATCGCGCGGCACGGGCGGGTTGGATGGCGACCGCCTACTGCACGGCGCTCGGCGTCGTCGCGTTCTCGCTCGAGCTGTTGATCCCGCGGCAGTTCGCGTCGCTGTTCACGACGGACGTCGCGGTGATCGACGAAGCCGTGCGCTATCTGCGCGTCGCCGCGATCTCGCAGCTCGCCGTGTGCTCGGAGGTGGTGCTCGAAGGCGCGCTCGGCGGTGCGGGGGAGACCGTCCCGCCCATGATCACGTCGACCGTGCTCACCGCGTCCCGGATTCCACTCGCGACGTGGGCCGCGGCGCGATGGGGCAGCATCGGGATCTGGTGGGTCATCTCGCTCACGGCGATGGCCCGCGGCCTCGCGATGGCGGGACTCTGGCGCCTTGGACGATGGAAGCGCAGATCACTGTAGCCATGCGCCGAGTGATCACGCTGCTCACGGACTTCGGCACCGCCGACGGCTACGTCGGCGAGATGAAGGGCGTGCTGTTGTCGCTGGCGCCGGACGCCATGGTGGTCGACATCACGCACGACATCTCGCCTCAGGACATCGATCACGCGCGCCTCACGCTTGCGCGCACATGGCGGCGATTCCCGAACGGCACCGTGCACGTCGTGGTCGTCGATCCGGGAGTCGGCTCGGCTCGAGCGGCGCTCGCCGTCTCGAGCGACGGCCGGTTTCTCGTGGGGCCGGACAACGGCGTCTTGTCGCCGGCGCTGCTCGTCGCCGGTGTGCGCGCCGTCGAGCTCGCGCTCCCGCCGTCAGCATCGGCGACGTTTCACGGGCGCGACGTGTTCGCGCCCGCGGCCGCGGCTCTGGCGCGCGGCGAATCGGTTGAAGCGCTTGGCGCGGATGCGCTACATCCTTTGATTCGTCGCACACCAGAGCCGACCCGACGACCCGACGGCGCTCTCGAGGGCGAGGTGATCATGATCGATCGCTTCGGCAACGCCGTGACCAATCTGATCGCGTTGCATGGCGGCATCATCGACGTCGCGAACCGACGGGTCCATGTGCGACGAACGTATGCGGAGGTCGCGACGGACATGCCGGTCGCGGTCGTCGGGTCGTCGGGATTGATCGAAGTAGCTGTGCGCGATGGCAATGCGTCGCATGCGCTCGGCCTCGAGCGGGGATCGCGCGTCGTGTTGCGGACGAACGGCTGACGCCGAAGCGTTCAGCCGCCCGTCCCGACTTTCAGCTTGCGCGTTGCCGCTGCGACGCCACTGACCGGCGTCGGCGTTTGCCACGCGAGCTCGTCGGTCGCGGTCTTTCGGGCGGACCCGGCGCCTGGACGCTGCGTTCCTGCGCGCGACGCGAGCGTCGCACCCAACCCGACGGTGGCCGCGACCCACGTGACCGCGAAGGCGATTCCGCGGAGGACGGCGCCGACTACCGGATGCCACGTGAAGAGCGCTGCGACCATCCACATGCCGAGATAGACGATGAGCCCGATCGCCAGCGCGCGAAGATGGACGCCGCGCGCCGACGAGGTTCCGCGGTCGGAGGCCATCACGCCGCCTGTGAGACGAGCTACGGCGAGGAACCCGAGTGTCACGAGGCCCGCGGCCGCGATCACATACGCGACGATCGCGAACGGAATGAGAAGGACGCCGATCACCGTGATGGTGAGTCCGACCACCAGCACCAGCAGCAACGGAAGCAGCGCGACTTGCCCGGCGAGCCCCAACCAGAACGACCGGGCAAACCCGCGCTCGAGGCCGATCACGACGCCGTCGAGATTCCCTTCGGCAAACACCATGACGCCGAGCCCGATCAGCGTGAGCAGCGCGAACCACGCGATCACGAGCTTCACGGACTCCCACGTCGACAGCGGCTGCGGGTGGATGGCGGGGATGGACGGAAGCGCGGGAGGCGCGATCGCGATCGCTCGCTTCGAGCCTTCGACGACACCGCCATCGACGATCACTTTGCCGCCGGCGGCGAACGCATCGCCCGTGACTCGGCCATTTCGATGAACGCGAACGTCGCCACCCAGGGTGACGACGTCGCCGGTCACAGTGCCGAAGACATCGAGGTTGCCGTGCGCGACGGCGATTGGCCCGTCGACGCGCGTATCCGCGGCGATGGCTCGGTCACCGAACGTGAAATTCTCGGCGTTCGGCAGATAGGTGTCGCCGGCGGCGCGATGCTGCTCGATTTCCTGGCGAAGCTGAGCCGAATCACGTGCCGGCGCTTGGGGCGCGGCGCCCGCCGCGGGTGTGGTGCCAGAGCCGGGAGCGGCGGGAGCAGGCCGAGCCTGCGCGGACGCCCGAAAGCCACCGAGCGCCAGAGCGGCGAATGCGATGCAACGCGCGCATGGCCTAACCCCGACGACGACTGGACGCGGCGGCGAGGGCTCGGAGTCCGGCGGCCGAGCCAGCGGCTGCGGCCAGCATGCCGAGGAGCGCCGCAGCGATCCCGACGGTGCCCGTGCTCTGGATGATCGCAAACATCTGATCACCGAAGACGGTCGTCAGGATGCTTCGGCCAGCGTTCCAGAGCACGCGCTCGACTCCACCCCCGGCAACGCCGGACGCCAAGGCGACGACATCCGCCTGTGTGGCGATCCACAGAATCGCTACGGTCAGCACCGAGGCCACCGACGTCGCCATGGCCGCGACGGCCAGGCGGGCCGGACGCGACTGCGGGAGCCAACGCGCCACGGTGTCTCGAGCGGCCACGTGCCAGGGAACGAACACCGGCACCTGGGACATCACCCGGTCGGCGAACGTATGGGACGGGGCGAAGTGAGGGAGATCTTCCAGCGCATCGACGACGAGCCTGGCCTCATCCACCTGGGCACGGCAGTCGGCACAATCGCGAATATGGGCCTTCAGGGGTTGCAACCCCGAAGCCCACCTCGTCATCGAGGAGGAGATCGATCTCGTCTGGAAGCAGGTGCCTGTGATTCATGAAGTCTCCGAGAGGGATTACGGAGGACCGTTGTCGCTTGTTTCAGAGGGTTTTCTTAGTGAACGGGACGTGAGGCCCCAGCCGGTCATCCCGAGCCATCGCTCGGGGTGACCGGGCTAGCTCGTATCGTCACGGAGCGGCTCCAGCGCCCTTCGGAGCTCGTGCCGGGCGCGGTGGATGTAGGTCTTGACGGTGCCCAGGGGCAGGTCGAGCGTCGCGGCGATCTCCTCGTACGACCGCCCTTCGACGTGTCGCAGCATGATGCACGACCGGTACTCTGGCCTGAGCCCGGCGATGGCCTTCTCGATCGCGCCACCCAACTCCCGCGCCTCGAGCTCGTCGAGCGCGGACTCCTGCTGAGCCGACGACGTCGAACGACGTGGCCTCGATGGCGTCCTGCGTCATGCGCGTGCGGCGACCCGTCGATGCTCACCGTGTCGATCTGGCGCCGTCGCAGATGATCGATCGCGACGTTGTTCGCGATCTTGAACAGCCAGCTCGAAAGCTTGAACTCCGGCCGGTAGCGGTCGATGTGGTTCAGGACTTTGATGAACGTGTCCTGCGCGAGGTCCTCCGCCAACTCGCGATCGCGCACCATGCGATAGATCAGCGAGAAGACCGGCCGCTCGTAGCGACGGATCAATTCACGAAACGCCGAGTCGCGCCCTTGCTGAGCAAGCGCAACGACGTCGGCGTCCGGGAGATTGAGGAGGTCGAGGGCTGGCGGTGGGGCGGGCGGCATTGGTGGAATGCGCGCGAGCGAACGAGCCCCGCGCCAAGCGTCTGTTCATGACAAAGTACCCGGGGCTGGTGCGGCAAACCAGCGGTTTGCGCCGAAGTGATGGCGACCATGTCTGGCTTGATTCACTCGTCGATCACGGGCACCTTTCGTCAATGTCCGTGACGGAGTTGGAATCGGCCGAGGCGCTCGAGGCGGCGGCCGGCGGTGGCGCGAAGCGCGAGTATGTGCAGCGCATCTTCTCGGAGATCGCGCCGCGTTACGACCTCCTCAATCACCTCCTCAGCTTCAACATCGATCGTCGCTGGCGCCGTTTGGCGATCGCGGCGCTCGAATGGGAGCTGAGGCCGCGCGGCACGTACGTCGACCTGTGCGCCGGCACGCTCGACGTCTCCGCCGAGCTGGCGCGCCGGCCTGGCTTCGACGGCCGCGTCGTCGGGGCGGATTTCGCCGAGCCGATGCTGCGAGCAGGATCAGGCAAAGCCTCTCCCGATCGCGTCTCACCCGTCGTCGCGGACGCGCTGAATCTTCCGCTGGCGAGCGGGTCGTCCGCCGGCGCGATCGTCGCGTTCGGCATTCGGAACGTCGCCGATCTCGATGCTGGCCTCCGCGAAGTCTGGCGCGTGCTCGAGCCGGGCGCGCGATTCGTCATTCTCGAGTTCACGACGCCCCGGTCGGCGATCGTCCGCTCGTTCTATCACCTGTACTTCCACCACCTGCTCCCGCGCCTCGGCGGGTTGATCAGCGGTCATCGAACGGCGTACGAATACTTGCCGCGCTCCGTGGCCAACTTTCCCGACGAGCGTCGTCTGGCGGAACGCATGCGTGCCGCGGGATTCGCCGCGGTTGAATGGCGGTCGCTGACGCTGGGCGTCGCCGCGATTCATTCCGGCACGAAGCCCTGACGGTTCGACTCCGACACTCATCGTGAGCACCGACACTCTCGCTGCATTCATCTCGCAGCTCGATCGCGCGGGCGAGCTGGTTCGCATCAGGCAGCCGGTGTCGGTGAACCTCGAGCTGTGTGAGATCGCCGACCGGGTGATGAAGCAGCCAGGTGGCGGCAAGGCGCTGCTCTTCGAGCAGCCGGTGCTGATGGACGGCTCGCGCTCGGCGTTTCCCGTCGCCATCAACCTCTTCGGGTCGATGCGGCGCATGAGCATGTCGCTCGGCGTCGAGCGGCTCGACGAGATCGGTGCGCGCATCACCGAGCTGCTGGAGATGAAGGTGCCGGAGGGAATCATTGCGAAGCTGTCTCTCCTGCCGCGCCTGCTCGAGCTGGGCAAGTTTCCGCCGCGGATGCGACGCGGAGATGCACCGTCGCAGGCGATCGTCTGGCGCGGCGACGAGGTGAATCTCGACAAGCTGCCGCTGATCAAATGCTGGCCGGGCGACGGCGGCGCGTACATCACGTTCCCGATGGTGATCACACGCGATCCCAAGCGCGGCATTCGGAACGTCGGCATGTACCGCATCATGCAGACGGGCAAGACGACCCTCGCGATGCACTGGCAGCGCCACAAAGTCGGCGCCGCACATTGGCGCGAGATGGCGGAGCGCGGTGAGAAGATGCCGGTGTGCGTCGCGCTCGGCGCCGATCCGCCGTCCATGTACTCGGCGAGCGCCCCGCTGCCTCCGACCGTCGACGAGTTTCTATTCGCCGGGTTTCTGCGCCGCGAGCCCGTGTCGCTCACGAAAGCGCTGACCTGCGATCTCGAGGTGCCGGCCGAAGCGGACTTCGTGCTCGAGGGCTACATCGACCCCGCCGAACCGCTCGTGACTGAAGGACCGTTCGGCGATCACACCGGGTTCTATTCGCTCGCCGACCTCTACCCGCAGGTGCACGTCACCGCGATCACGATGCGCCGCTCGCCGGTCTTTCCCGCGACCATCGTGGGCCGGCCGCCCATGGAGGACTTCTATCTGGGGCACGCGACGGAGCGCATCTTCCTGCCCTTGCTCAAGCTCACGATTCCCGAGATCGTGGATTACCACATGCCCGCGGAAGGCATCTTCCACAACCTCGTGTTCGTCTCGATCAGGAAGGAGTATCCGGGTCAGGCGTACAAAGTGATGAACGCGCTGTGGGGGCAGGGGCTGATGTCGCTGGCCAAAGTGCTCGTGATCGTCGACCATTGGGTGAACGTGCGCGATCCACAGGAGGCGTGGTGGGTCGCGCTCAACAACATCGATCCCGAGCGCGATGCGCGGTTCACGATGGGCCCAATGGACGTGCTCGACCATTCGAGCCGCGCGTTCACGTATGGTTCAAAGCTGGGTTTGGACGCGACGAAGAAGCTTCCGGAAGAGGGGTTCACTCGTGAGTGGCCAGACGTGATCACCATGAATGACGCGACGAAACGTCGCGTCGACGCGATGTGGCCCTCGCTCGGCATAGGGGTGAGGAACCCGTGAGCAGCGATCCCGCTTCCCGCGTCCCACTTCCCGCTTCCCGCGGCCCGCGCGAAGGTCAAACCTTCGCTCATCGTGGGAGTCGGTGGCTCGTGTATGTGAATTTCGTGAAGCTGCCGCACACGCTCTTCGCGATGCCGTTCGCGCTCGTCGGTGTGGTGCTCGCGTCCTACCGCGGTCACGTGACCTGGCCGATGATCGGATGGATCGTTCTCGCGTTCACGAGCGCGCGGTTCGCCGCCATGGGGTTCAATCGCATCGTCGACCGTGAGTTCGACGCGCGAAACCCGCGCACCCGCCAACGCGAGATTCCGAGCGGGGTGCTGCCCGTGATCGAGGCGACGGCGGCGGTGACCGTCGCGTCGGGGCTGTTCATCTTCTCGGCGTGGCGGCTGAATCCGCTCTGCGGCTGGCTCTCGCCGCTCGCGCTCGGCTGGGTGATGTTCTACAGCTACACGAAGCGCTTCACGCAGTGGTGCCATCTCGTCCTCGGCGTCGGCATGTCGATCGCGCCCGTCGGGGGCTATCTCGCCGTCACCGGCGCGTGGAGCCGGCCGTGGTGGATGCTCATCGCGCTCGCGCTTGCCGTGGCCACGTGGGGCGGAGGTTTCGACATCCTCTACGCGCTGCAGGACGTGGCCTTCGACAAGAGTCAGGAGCTGTATTCGCTCCCGGTTGCGTTCGGTGAAAAGCGCGCGCTCGCGATCGCGCGGCTGCTGCACCTCGGCACCGTGGTGTGTCTGTCGCTCGTCGGCGCGGCGAACTTCGCCGGAACGAACGCCGGAACGTTCTACGCGCTCGGTGTTCTCATCGCGGCCGGGTTGTTGATGTACGAGCACTCGCTCGTGAAGCCGGACGACTTTTCACGCCTCGACGCCGCGTTCTTCATGATGAACGGCGTCATCAGCATCGCGTTCTTCGTCTGCGTGCTCACGGAGCGTCTGCTGCACCGCACGCCCTCGCTCTACGCAGTCTGGGGCGGCGGTTGAGCGATCGACCGGTCGTCGTCGCGATCACCGGCGCGTCAGGAGCGCCGTACGCGGTGCGATTGCTCGACGCGCTGCTCGCGGCCAACCGATCGGTGCAGCTGATCGTTTCCAGGCACGGCTTCCGTCTCATGAGCACCGAGATGGACATCGGTGAGCTCGACGTCCTGCGAACGCGCCTCGGCGCGGCGAACTGGGATCGTCTCGTCACGGTGTTCGATGATTCCGATCGCGGCGCCGCGCCCGCGTCGGGCTCGGCGCGGAACGCCGGGATGGTCATCTGTCCGTGCTCGATGGGCACGCTGTCCGCGATCGCCGCGGGATCGTCGCGATCGCTCGTCGAGCGTGCGGCAGACGTCGCGCTCAAGGAACGGCGGCGGCTCATCCTCGTGCCGCGCGAGACGCCGCTCAGCGCGATCCACCTCGAGAACATGCTGCGCGTGACGCGGGCCGGCGCCGTCGTGATGCCGGCGGCGCCGGGCTTCTATCACAGGCCGAAGCGCATCGACGATCTCGTCGATTTCGTAGTCGCGAGAGTGCTCGATCACCTCGACGTGGCGCACTCGCTCGTGCCGCGCTGGGGCGGCGACGACGGCGGCCAATGACAGACGAGTCGGCGCATGTCGTCGGGCTCATCTCCGACACGCACGGCCTCATCCGCCCCGACGTGCACACCGCGCTGGCCGGCGTCGAGATGATCCTGCATGCCGGCGACGTCGGCGGCGACGACATTCTCGACGAGCTGGCGCTCATCGCACCCGTCCATGCCGTTCGCGGCAACACGGATCCGCCTGGCGATCCGCGGCTGCCCGAGTCGGTGGATCTCGAGGTCGGCGGCGTTCGCATTCACGTCAGCCACGGCCACGAGCTCGGCATTCCGTCGCCGGAGAAGCTGCTCGCTCGCTACGATGCCGACGTGGTCATGTACGGCCACACGCACCGGTCGCTCGTGGTCAACGCCGACGGCCGGTGGGTCGTGAATCCTGGCGCCGCCGGCCCACGGCGATTCGACATCCTGCCGAGTGTCGCGCGCATGGTCATCCGCGACCACGCCGTGGACATTTCGATCGTCGATTTGTCGGTCTAGGAGCTCGTCGACCGCGTGTGATCTAGATCACGCGAAAGTGAGAGACCGGGTAGAGATAGTCTTCGCCCGAGTCGTCGACGATCCGGTAAAAAGATCCTTTTCCCTCGACGCCCAGCATCTCGTAGATCTTGCCGAGGGTGAGATCGTGGCAGCCCCCGGGCTCGTCGCAGCCGGGGTAGGTGAGCCAGGGACGCACGCTGACGCATTGAACGAGCGTGCTCGCCTGCCATGAAACGGACATAGTGCTCCAAGAGTCTCGGCGCCGCGCGCTCGCGCGAGCGATCTGCCGTTGGTCGAGTGAGAAGAGACGCGAAATCGCGATACGAAACCGCGCAATTTGCGCGCCTCGACCGAGCAGCCGAGAAGTGCGGGCGAACGCCTACGATGCGACCGCGACGGGAGCGGCCTGGGCGGCGCTGGTTCGCTCCATCTCTTCCGGAAAGCGCCGGAACCACGACGAGAGGAGCAGCAGCTCGTCGATCTCGTGCGTCGGGATCTGGCCGGTGACGCGCTCCGCCGGCGAGTAGACCTCGTCGATCTTCTCGAGGAGCTTCGCGGCCTCCGGCATGCCCGCGGGCACCGGCAGCTCGGCGCGCACGTGGCCGCGACGGATCAGGTATACGCGGTTGTCGCCTTCGTGGCCCGGCACCGTGTACACGAACGACAGCGTCTCAACCGCGAATCGCAGACGACCGAACTGCGCGCGCAACGCTTCGAGCCGTTTCAGCTTGTCGCGCAAGACCGCGGCGCGCTCGTACTCCAACCGCTCGCTCGCCGCCTCCATGTCGGCGCGCAACGCCTCCATGGGGCCGTCGTCCGCGCCGTCGAGAAATGCGCGCGCGAGCGCGAAGCGCTCGTCGTACTGATGCACCGTACACCCGCCCACGCACGGCCCCAGGCACTTCTTGACCTCGAAGCGAATGCACCCCGGCGTTCGCGGAAAGATCGAGAACAGCTCGGGTTGGTCCGCGAAGTTCATCCGCTGGGCGTTCGCGCAATCGCGCAGCCCGAGCACGTCGTTCAGCTCCCGAACTGCTTCGCTCACGTTCAGCGCGCCGACGAACGGGCCGTAGTACACAGCGGCATCGTCGGGTCCCGGACCGCGCACGACGACCAGCTTCGCGGCGGGACCCCGCGTCACCTTGATGAAACAGTAATTCCGGCCATCGGCTTTCATCGCCACGTTGAAGCGCGGCCGGAACTTCTTGATCAACTTGAGCTCCTCGAGCAGCGCGGCAAACTCGCTGGGCACGTAATCCCACTCGATCCGGTTTGCGTCGCGGAGGATTCGCGCGCCCTTGTCCTCGGGAAACTCGGCCCGGAAGTAGCTGAGCAGCCGCGAGCGCAGCCGCTTCGATTTCCCCACGTAGACGATCTCGCCATCGGTGGCGATCATCCGATAGACGCCCGGACGATCGTGCGCGTTCGTGCGCACGTGCGCACGCATCGCCGCCAACTGCTCGTCGGACGTCGGCGGGCGAAGGAGCGCGAGCTTTGCTAGCTTTGACAGCGCGCGCATAGCACGGTCATGCGTCCGTCGATCTCGTGCGTTCCGATGAGCCGCGCGGAGCAGCGCGGACACGCTTCGCCCGCGCGGCCGTAGACCGCCAGGTGTTCGACAAAGCCACCGCGCTGGCCGCTCGCGTCTCGATAGTCGCGGAAGCTCGTGCCGCGGTGCGCGATCGATTCCGTCAGCACGGCGACGATCGCGTCTCGCAGCTTCGCCGCCTCGTCGCTGGAGACTCGTTGAGCGGCGCGCGACGGATCGATGCCGGCGCGCCACAGCGCCTCGTTCGCGTAGATGTTGCCCAAACCGGCAATCGCGCGCTGATCCATCAACACCTTTTTGACGGCCTGGCGGGAACCCCGAAGAAGTACCGATAAATGCGCAGGCGTGAATGACGGGTCAAGTGGCTCGACGCCGAGCGCGTCGACGTAGCGCGCGAAACGCTCCCGATTCATCAGCGCGACCGTCCCCAGGCGACGAATGTCGCGATAATGGACTCGGCGACCGTCGTCGAGGGTGAGCTCGACCGTCGAATATCGACGCTCGGTCTCCGCAAGCGAGCCGTCGTCGATCAGCAGCGCACCGGTGAAGCGCGGCTGCACGACGATGCGGTCGCCGGACGACAGATCGAGGACAACGAGCTTGGCCCGCCGCCAGCATCGCTCGATCGACGCGCCGACCACCCGTTTCGAGAACGTCTTCGGTCCAATCTCGCGAAGCACGTCGGCGTCGAATGACGCGCGCCGCGACGATGCGTGCGCCGACGATCGCGCGATGCAGATCGCGCGCGATCGTCTCGGTCTCAGGAAGCTCTGGCACCCCGCGAAAGCTCGCGCCAGGCGATATCCGTGCGGAACTGCTTTCCCGAGAAGGAGACCTCCGCGGCGAAGGATTGGCTCCGCTGCTGCGCGGCGTCGATCGAGTCGCCCAGGCCCGTTACGGCGAGCACTCGGCCGCCGCTCGTGACGAGCGAGCCGTCGTCGGCACGGCGCGTTCCCGCGTGAAAGACCAGCACGTCGTCGGGAATTGCGGGAATGTCGATGCGGTCGCCCGCGCGCGGCTGTTCCGGATAGCCGGCGGCGGCCAGCACGGTCGTGACGGCGCAGCGTGTCGGCGACAAATCGGCGCCGCTCGGGAGACGATCGCCGCGTGCGATCGCGAACATCAACTCCGACGCGCGCGCGTCGTCGCTCAGCGCGGGCAGCACGGCCTCCGTCTCGGGATCGCCGAACCGGCAGTTGAACTCCACGACCTTCAGGCCGTCGGCGGTCAACATCAAGCCGGCGTAGAGCAGGCCCGTGAATGGCGTTCCCTGGAGACGCATCTCGTGGAGCGTCGGCAGCGCGATGCGCTCGATGATGTCGCTCACCAGTCCAGGCAGGCGTTCCGCGACCGAGACGGGCGAGTACGCGCCCATGCCGCCGGTATTCGGACCGTGGTCGCCGTCGAGAAGCCGCTTGTGGTCCTGCGCTGGAGGGAGCGGCACGACGTGTCGGCCGTCGGTGAGCAGGAAGACCGACAGCTCCTCACCCTCCATGAACTCTTCGACGAGGACCGTCGCTCCGGCGGCGCCGAACGCATTCGCCTCGAGCATCGCCCGGGCCGCCGCGAGCGCTTCGTCGACCGAATGGCAGACGATCACGCCTTTGCCCGCGGCGAGCCCGGATGCTTTGACGACGACCGGCGCGCCCATCTGGCGAATCGCCGTCTCTGCCTCCACGACATTCGAGCAAATCGCGGCGTTCGCCGTCGGAACGCCGGCGCTGGCCATGATCGATTTCGCGAACGCCTTCGACGTCTCGAGCATCGCCGCGCCACGCGTCGGACCGAAGATCGGCAGGCCTTGAGCGCGAAATGCGTCGACGATTCCGGCCTCGAGCGCGGCTTCGGGACCGACGAGCGTCCAGTCGATCCTCTCTTGCTTCGCCGCGGCGACGAGGGCGCCGACGCTCGTCGCGCTCGTGGGAATGCAGGTGGCGATCTCCGCGAGCCCAGGATTCCCAGGGGCGGCGAACAGCTTGGCGTTCGGAGATTCGCGTCGCAGACGCCAGGCGAGCGCGTGTTCGCGCCCGCCTCCGCCTACGATCAGGACCTTCACTGCTGCTTCGTCGAGTTGCGCCACGCCGAGCTGACTGCGTCCTTGGCTTTGTTGAAGCTGTCCTTGAACGTATCGACCGTTTCGCGAGTTTTCTGACCGTAGTAGTTGGCGGCGTCCGCGAAGTCCTCGCGCAGCGGCTGATCCTGGTCGTTCTGGCCGCGGCGCAGATACTCGCCCGCGAGGATCTTGTCGTATCCGCCGGCGCGATGCCAGCGCAGCAGCTCAGCGGCGCGCACGGTGTGCATCGGGTGCGTCCGCATGACGGTGTTCAGGATCTTGTAGACGGTGTCCCAAGCGTCTCCGCCGGTCTCGTACTGTTCGGCCTGGCGAATGAACTCGTCGACGCGAAGCGTATCGCCGTACTCCTTGCCGCCCGCCAGCTTCATCTCGGTGCTCATCACCGTATCCAGATCCTGCACGCTGAGCAGGCCCGCACGATCCGCCGAGAACTCGCTCTTCCGGTACCACTCGAGCAGCGCGAGCTGGAAGGGAAGAATTGCCGCCGCCGCGAGGAAGGGCAGGTTGCTGACGCCGAAGTACATGATGATGATGGCGATCGTCGTGTACGTCGGGTGCCCGCTCATGATGTGGCCGAGCTCGTGGCCCAACACGCTGCGGACCTCGTCCTCGGTGAGTGCCTCGAGCATTCCCGAGTTGACCACGACGAACGGATGCTCGAACCCGACCGCCATCGCGTTCACGACCGGCGTTTGCGTGATGTAGAGCTCCGGCCGGTCTTGCCAGTCGAGCGTCTCGAGCACCTCCGTCCACATGACGTTCATCTTGGGACGCTGCCCGGCAGTCACCTTGACCGCGTCTCCGAGGAACAGCTGCCGCACGCCGCGCTCTCCGAAGAACGAGGCGACCTTGCGCACGACTTCGTCGAAACCCGGAATCGCGCGAAGCGCATTCAGGGCCGCGCGGTCGGCGGGATGTTCCCAAGCGCGCGAGGAGATCTGGACGAGCTGAGTGCGTGGCATAGCGGAAGAGGGAAGAAGGAAGCCGGAAGCGGAGCGACCCCGAAGGGCTCTCGTCGCCTAGTTGCCTGTAGACGATCCTTACGTTGCCCCAGTCGAAATTGTGTCTCGAGCTCCCCGCTTGCCGCTTGCCGCTTCCCGGTTCCCGCGAGGAATCCCCTCGAATGCCTGCTCGAGGTCCGCCAGCAGGTCGCCGACGTCCTCGACGCCGCAGGAGAGCCGCACCAGACCGTCGCTCAGCCCCATGGCCGCCCGGCGGTCCGGAGGGACGGAGGCGTGCGTCATACCAGCGGGCTGGCTGATCAGCGATTCCACGCCCCCGAGCGACTCGGCGAGCGAGAACACTCGGACGCGGCCGAGGACGTGCGCGGCTCGCTCCTTCGTCCCGAGCTCGACGCTGATCATGCCGCCGAAGCCGGTCATCTGACGCTTCGCCAACTCGTGCTGCGGATGCGTCGGCAGGCCGATGTAGAGGACATTCTCCGCCCCGACGTGCTCGACCAGCCATTTCGCGACGTCGCGGCCGTTCGCGTCGTGCTGTCGCATGCGCAGGTGCAGCGTTTTGGTTCCGCGCAACGCAAGCCAGGCGTCGAACGGCCCGGCGACGGCACCGGCGGCGTTGTGTATGAACTGCAGCCGTTCGCCCAGCAGGTCGTCGCGCACCACCGCGCAGCCACCGATCATGTCGCTGTGGCCGTTCAGGTACTTCGTGGTCGAGTGGTAGACGATGTCGGCCCCGAGCTCCAACGGCCGCTGGAAGTACGGCGACGCGAAGGTGTTGTCGACGATCAGCGTGGCGTCGCGCGCGTGCGCGATCTGCGCGATGGCGGCGATATCCGCCAGCCGCATGAGCGGATTGCTCGGCGTCTCGAGCAAAATGGCGCGCGTGGCCGCCGTCATCGCGTCCTCGACGCGCTGCGGGTCCCGCGTATCCACGTATGAGAACGTGAGGCCGAAATGCTGGAGTACCTTGTCGAACAGCCGGAACGTGCCGCCATAGACGTTTTCCGCGCAGATCACATGGTCGCCGGCGCGGAACAGCTTCATGATCGAGTCGAGGGCCCCCATGCCGCTCGAGAAGGCGAAGCCATGCCGTCCATTCTCCAGCGTCGCCACGTTCCGCTCGAATGCTTCACGCGTCGGGTTTTTTCCCCGCGCGTACTCGTAGCCTTTGTTCTGCCCCAGGCCTTCCTGAACGTAGGTCGACGTCAGGTAGACCGGCGTCATGATCGCGCCCGCCAGCGGCTCGGGGCGTTGCCCGGCGTGTATGGCCTGCGTCCCAAATCCGCTGGCCAGATCCTCATCAAAAACGCGTGTCATGCCGATACTCTTGTTCTTGGAGGTGTGCAAAAAGATAACCGCGCGCCGCCGCCAGCCGTAATCGACTCCGCCGATGACTGCTTTAGACGCCGCTCCATACTGCTTGATCGTCGACGACGAACCGCGACTCCGCCAGGTGATGGTTCACCTGATGCGAGGCGACGGCTTTCAATGCATCGAGGCGGGCAATGGGCTCGAGGCCCTCGACCAGCTCGAGCGGCACCAGGTGACGCTCGTCCTGAGCGACCTTCGCATGCCCAAGATGGACGGCTTCGAGCTGCTGCGAGAGATTCGCTCGCGATTTCCCGACACCGCCGTCGTCATGATCACCGCGGTCGCGGACGTCGAGGTCGCGGTGAAGACGCTGGCCATCGGCGCCGCGGACTACGTCATCAAGCCATACCAGCTCGAGGATGTCCGCGCGCGCGTGGCGCAAGCGCTCGAGAAGCGCCGTCTGATTCTCGAGAACCGCGCGTATCGCGAGAGTCTCGAAGAGCGCGTGGCGCAGCAGGCACGCCGCCTCGAGGAGCTCTTTCTCACGAGCGTGCAGAGCCTCGCCGAGGCGCTCGAGCTCAAGGATCCCTACACGCGCGGCCATTCGGTGCGCGTGAGCATCTACTCGAGCGTGATCGCCAAGCAGATGGGATTCACCGGCGAGCTGCTCCGGCAGGTCGAGCTCGGCGGACACGTCCACGACATCGGGAAGATCGGCGTACGGGAGGGGGTGCTCAACAAGGCCGACCGCCTCACCCACGAGGAGTACCAGCACATCATGACGCACCCGGTGCTGGGATGGCGCATTCTGTCGCCGCTCCTCGGCGACACGCCGGCGGCGCTCAACATCGTTCGCTCGCACCACGAGCGCTTCGACGGGCGCGGCGTGCCGGACGGCCTCAAGGGCATCGAGATTCCGCTCGAGGCGCGCATCGCCGCCGCGGCCGACTCGCTCGACGCGATGACGAGCGACCGTCCCTACCGCGCGACCGAGATGACGCTGGAGATGGCCATGGACGAGCTGCGGCGCTGCGCCGGAACGCAGTTCGATCCCGATGTCGTCGCGGCCGCGATCGCGGCCGCCGAGCGCGGCGATCTCCAGCTCGTGCCCAAGACCGGCACGTTCGCGATCCCGGCGAGAGTTTAAAGAATACTCTCTGTCATCCCGAGCGCTCCACCGTGTCATCCCGAGCGCTCCACCGTGTCATCCCGAGCGATCCACCGTGTCATCCCGAGCGCTCCACCTTGTCATCCCGAGCGCAGCGAGGGATCTGCTTTTTTCTCGCGCCGCTCTGGATGACAACTGACGTGCCAAAGAGTGTCGACGTTCAGGCTCCACTGACGTCGATTGGCCCCAACAGGAAATGGACACACCAAACCAAACCAATTCCATCGAACCGTTCGCTGAACCAGTAGCGTCGCAGCGTGACGCTTCTCAGACCTGAAGCGGTTCGATGGAGAAGTTTTGGTTTGATGCATCAATCGGTTCCCACCTCCCCGATCTCGTGGCGCGCTGGCGCACTGTGGCAGAGTGAGCGGTTCGCCCCAAATGACAGCAACGCATAGTTAGGTTTCTGGTCGCAAACGACCCAAACGGAGTGCGAATGGCGGACGACGGGTTGATGGTCGGAGTCTCGGGGATTCGCGGCCGAGTCGGCGAGGCGCTGACGCCGGAGGTCGTTGCCACCTACGCCGCCGCGTTCGGCGCCTGGGCGACGAGCCGCGGCTCCGCCAAGACCATCGTCGTCGGGCGCGACAGCCGAGTCTCCGGGCCCCTTTTTCACCGCGTCGTGCTCTCGGCGCTGCAGTCCGTTGGCTGCAACGTCATCGACATCGGCCTCACCACGACGCCGACCTGTCAGCTCGCTGTGGAGGACCACCACGCCGCGGGTGGACTCATGATCTCGGCGAGCCACAACCCGATCGAGTGGAACGCGCTCAAGTTCATCGGATCGAGCGGACTCTTTCTCGAGAACGCCGAGGGCGTCGAGATGCGCGCGCTGGTCGAAAAGGGCATCCCTCGCGCCACCTGGGATGCCCTCGGGACCATCGAGCTCGACGACCGTGCGGTTCAGCGACACCTCGATCGTGTCCTTGCGATACCGTACGTGGACGTCGAGGCGATCCGCCGCCGCCGGTTCAAGGTGGCGCTCGACTGCGTTCGCGGCGCCGGCGCGGTGATCATGCCCGCGCTCCTCGAGCGCCTCGGCTGCACGATGATCGCGATCAATCTCGAGAGCGACGGCCGCTTTCCACGGCCGCCGGAGCCCGTGGCCGAGAATCTGGGCGAGCTCGAGGCACTCGTGAAAAAGAGCGGCGCCGCCGTGGGGTTCGCCGTCGATCCGGACGTCGACCGGCTCGCGCTCGTCTCCGATGAGGGCAAGGCGATTGGCGAAGATTTCACGCTCGCGCTCGCGGCCCGGCTTGTGCTCAGGCACCGCCGCGGGCCGGTGGTCACGAATCTTTCCACCAGTCGAATCGTCGAGGATGTAGCAGCCGAAGCAGGCGTCGCGACGATTCGCGCCCCGGTGGGAGAGGTCAACGTCGCGGTCCGGATGCGCGACGAAAAGGCGCCTGTGGGCGGTGAAGGCAACGGCGGTGTCATCCTCTCCGAGGTTCATCTCGGGCGAGACGCACCGGTGGGGGCCGCCCTGGTGCTGCAGCTGCTGCACGAGGACGCCATACCGCTGTCGAAGATCGTCGCGGCGCTTCCGCGCTACGTGATCGTCAAGGACAAGCTCAACCGGCCGAAGGCTCGGCTCGATACTGTGTACGAGGCGCTGCGAGCGGCATTTCCCGCGGCCGTGGCCGACTCACAGGATGGACTCCGGCTGTCGTGGCCGGATCGTTGGGTACACATTCGGCCATCGGGAACGGAACCAATCGTGCGAGTGATCGCTGAAGCTCCCACGGATGGTGAGGCGCTCGATCTGGTGAGACGCTCGCGCGAGCCGCTCGACGCGCTGGGCGCGTAACGACTACCGAAGGACGTCACCTTATGTGCGGAATCGTTGGATACGTCGGAGAGCGAGGCGCGACCGGGATGCTCATCGAGGGCCTCAAGCGCCTCGAGTATCGCGGCTACGATTCGGCTGGCATCGCGATGTCGAACGGCCATGGCCTCGAGACCCGAAAAGCCAAGGGCAAGATCTCGATGCTCGAAGGCGTGGTGAACAGCCATCCGATTCACGGCACCGTCGGGATCGCGCACACGCGCTGGGCGACCCACGGCGCGCCGAACGAAGGCAACGCACATCCACATACGGACTGCACCGAAACGATCGCCGTCGTGCACAACGGCATCATCGAGAACTACGGCGCCCTCCGGAAGATGCTCAAGCTTCAAGGGCACACGTTCAAGTCGGAGACCGACACGGAGGTGCTGGCGCATCTCATCGAAGCGGCGTTCGACGGCAAGCTCGAAGATGCGGTGATCGACGCGCTCAACCTGGTCGAAGGAACGTACGGCATCGCGGTGATCTCGAGCCGCGATCCGGACAAGATCGTTTGCGCGCGCAAGGGCAGCCCTTTGCTCATTGGCCTGGGCGACGGCGAGTTCTACGTCGCGAGCGACGTGGCGGCCATTCTCCAACACACGCGGCAGGTCGTCTACCTCGACGACGGCGAGATGGGCGTGCTGACACGCCACGGTTACGAGGTGCTCGACCTCAACGCGCGCCGCATTTCCAAGGGCGTGAGCCGCATCGACTGGTCGCTCGACGAGATCGAGAAGGGCGGCTACGACCATTTCATGCTCAAGGAAATCTTCGAGCAGCCGAGCACGATTCAGGAGACGATGCGCGGCCGTCTGGTCGTGGAGGAGGGCTTCTCGAAGCTCGGCGGATTGAACCTGTCGAAGGACGAGCTGCTGTCGTTCGATCAGGTCATCCTCACGGCGTGCGGAACGAGCTGGCATTCCGCGCTCATCGGCGAGATGTACATCGAGGAGCTCTCGCGCATCCGGACCGAGGTCGAGTACGCGTCGGAGTTCCGGTACAAGAACCCGATCGTGACCGACAAGACGCTGTGCATCGTCGTGTCGCAGTCGGGTGAGACGGCAGACACGCTCGCGGCGATGCGCGAAGCGAAGCGGCGCGGCGCCAAGACGCTCGGCCTCGTGAACGTTGTGGGATCGACGATCGCGCGCGAAGACAACGGCGGCATCTATCTGCACGCGGGACCCGAGATCGGCGTCGCGTCCACCAAGGCATTCACGAGCCAGGTGATCGCGCTGGCGCTGCTGACGCTCAAGCTCGCTCGGCTCCGCACCATGTCGGTCGTGAGAGGCCGCGAAGTCGCGGAGGCGATGCTCGCGCTGCCGGCGCAGATCCAGAGCATTCTCGACAGCGCCCCCGCGATCGAAGAAATCGCGGATCGCTTCAAGGACGCCACGAACTTCCTGTACCTGGGCCGCGGCTACAACTTCCCGGTCGCGCTCGAGGGTGCGCTGAAGCTGAAGGAGATCAGCTACATCCACGCCGAGGGGTACCCGGCGGCCGAGATGAAGCACGGGCCGATCGCGCTGATCGATTCCGAGATGCCGGTGGTGTTCGTGGCGCCGCACGACGCGGTATTCGACAAAGTCGTGTCGAACGTGCAGGAAGTGAAAGCACGGGGCGGCAAGGTCATCTGTATCACGAGCCAGCCCGAGCCGGTGCTCGACGGACTGATCGATTTCGAGATTCGGGTCCCGCAGACGATCGACATGCTGTACCCGATCCTGACGGTGATCCCGTTGCAGCTCCTGGCCTACTACATCGCCGTGAAGCGCGGCCTCAACGTCGACCAGCCGCGCAACCTGGCGAAGTCGGTCACTGTCGAGTGACTATCGAGTCTGGGCTTGACGCAGAAGCTTCCTACCTGTAAGTTTCATGCATGAAAGATAGTTCAGACACCAAATCCCAGAGCGTTGAAGGCCAGACGATCCACTCGTTGCTCAAGGCCGCCCACGCCCTCGAGGACAAGGTGGAGGCGACGCTGGCGGAAGCTGGCCTCTCGGCGCCGAAGCTTTCGGTGCTGACGGCACTGGCGGCTGCTACGGAGCCTCTGGCGCTGGGCGAGCTGGCTGATCGGCTGTCCTGCGTACGGTCGAACATCACGCAGATGATCGACCGTCTGGAGGCCGACGGCCTCGTGCGGCGAGTTGCCGATGCGGCAGATCGCCGAATCGTGAAGGCGGAGATCACAGCGCGCGGACGAGAGCTGCAGATGGCAGGCGCGGCCGCAATGGAGGGGCTGGAGGCTCGGTTCTCGCAAGCGGTCGCGTCCGAGGACTATTCAGCAATCGAGCGGATGCTCCGTTCGATCGACGAGCCGTAGGCGAAATCGAGCGATGAGTGGCCGGGTTTCGCCGTCCAGAACGTTCATATATGTAATAGTAGTGTAACGCATTAGAAGCAAACACGCGATGAACGACACACACACCGAGGATCCGAAAATGACAACTCCCAACCGCACGACCTGGACCGTCGATGGCGCTCACGCGGAAGTCGCGTTCGCCGTCAAACATCTCATGATCGCAACCGTGCGCGGCCGCTTCGGAGCGGTCACGGGCACCGTCGAGCTGGATGAGACCAATCCGTCCAAGTCGACGGTCGACGTTTCCGTCGACGTCCGCTCGATCGACACGCGTCAGGAGCAGCGCGACAACCATCTTCGTTCGGCCGACTTCTTCGACGTCGACAACCATCCGACGATGCGCTTCGTCGGCAAGCGGATCGAGGGCGACGTGAACGGCACGTTTCGCATCATCGGCGATCTGACGATTCGCGGGATCTCACAGGAGATCACGCTCGACGTCGCCGCGGAAGGCCGCGTGCGCGATCCGTGGGGCAATGACCGCGCGGGATTCAGCGCGAGCGGCAAGATCAGCCGCAGCGCATTCGGCTTGACCTGGAATCAGGTCCTGGAGGCCGGCGGCGTGGCTGTCGGCGACGAGGTTCGCCTCTCGATCGACGTGGAGCTGGTGCACCAGAAGGCGCAGTCGAGCGTCGCCGCGTAAGGCAATTCGCTGGGGATGACATGAGGAGTGCCGCCGTCACCGTCGTCCGCTGGTGGCGGCACGGTCGCTCTATCTTTCTCAACGCCATCGAACGGAATGCATGCGAGTCCTGGTCCAGCGGGTGAGTCGAGCGGAAGTGCGAGTGGGCGATCGAGTGGCCGGCCGCATCGGGATCGGACTCGCGCTCCTCGTGGGCTTCACACACGCTGACGGCGACGAACAGCTCGCGTGGATGGCCGACAAGGTGACGGGCCTTCGAATCTTTCCGGATGCGGACGACAAGATGAACCGATCGATCGGCGAAGCCGGCGGCGCACTGCTCGTCGTTTCGCAGTTCACGCTGTACGGCGACGCGGTCAAGGGGAGGCGCCCAAGCTTCGTCGACGCCGCGCGTCCCGAAGCGGCACAGCCGCTCTTCGATTCGTTCGTGCGCCAGCTCCGAACGCGCGGAGTTCCCGTCGAGACGGGCGAGTTCGGCGCTACGATGGCCGTGGAGCTCGTGAACGACGGCCCCGTCACCCTGTGGCTCGAGCGATGATTCGACCGGTCGTGATCCTCGCGTCGGCGTCGCCACGGCGGCGCGAGCTTCTCTCCTTGATCGGCGTTCCCCACGAAGTCCGGCCGTCGAACATCGACGAATCGCAGTTCGCCGGAGAGACGCCGAGCGAGCACGCCGAGCGGCTCGCGCGTGAAAAGGCCGCCGCCATCGAGGCACGGGACGCCGTCGTGATCGGCAGCGATACCATCGTCGTCGTCGACGGCGACGTGTTGGGAAAACCGCGCGACGAGGCGCACGCGGCGGCAATGCTCCGGCAGTTGAGCGGGCGCTCGCACCTGGTCATGACGGGCGTCGCCGTGCGGTGGCGAGACAGGATCGCGTCGGCCGTCGAAGAAGTGCGCGTCACGTTTCGCGCGCTCACCGACGACGAGATCGCGCGGTACGTGGCGACGCGCGAACCCATGGACAAGGCGGGCGCTTACGGCATCCAAGGCTACGGCGCGACGATCGTCGAACGGGTGGACGGCGACTACTTCGCGGTCATGGGGCTCGCCCTCGGCACGCTGATCGCGCTGTGCCGCGACGTCGGACTCCGCTACGACTTTGGTCCCTTGAGCGCCGAGGCGTAAGTCGAGCGCCAGCGCTCGACGCGATCGAGCACGTCGTCGACCGAGATGCGCGGCATGCGGTCGCGCCGATTCTCCATGCTGATCGGATAGTCCTCGCCCGGCTCTCCGTACGCATCGACGATCAGATCGTGGAACCTTCGGTACGGGCCCGTGCGCTTGGGGTTCGTGTAGCCGATCAGGCTGACGACGGGGCGATTCAACGCGACGGCCATGTGCAGCGGACCGGTGTCCGGCGCGAGGACGAGCGCGGAGCCGTCGAGGATCGCGACGAGCCTTCTCAGGCCGCTTCCGAGCTCCGACCGCGGCGCGCGAGATGCTCGCTCCCGAATCACGCGCTCGGCGTGGAGCTCGCGAGGCGAGCGCCCGCCCACGAGCACGGGCTCGAGCTCGAAGTCGTGCCAGAGCGCGTCGGCCACGCGGGCCCAGCGCTCGGGAAGCCAATCTTTCTGATCCTTGCTCGTCGCGACGACGATGGCTGCCGCCGGCCGCTCGAGCGGCGCGAGCAGCTCACGTTGCATGTCTCGCTCGTTCGGCCATGGCCCCAGATCCCACTCGACGGGTTCCTGCGGCACGTTGAGCGCCGTGAGAAACTCGAAGTACTGGTCCTGGACGTGTTGCCCCTCGTGCGGCGGAATGCGATGCGTCGTGAACAGCCAGTTGAAGTCGCGCGCGCGCGCGCGATCGAAGCCGAGCTTCACCGGGGCGCGCGTGAACGCGGTGACGATGCCCGCCTTGAAGTAGACCTGCAGATCGATGACGAGATCGAACGCGCGGCCCGCGAGCTCGCGCCGGATGTCGTTGAACGCCGCGACGCCGTTGGCGCGATCGAAGATCAGGATCTCGTCCACCGAGCGGTGCCCGCGCACGAGAGCGGCGGGGCCAGGCTGCAGGATCCACGTGATGTGCGTCGACGGCGACTGCCGTTTGATCGCGTTGATCACGGGCAGCACGTGCACGGCGTCGCCCACGGCGCTCATCATCACGATGCAGACGCGGTGGAGCGGCGAGGGAACGGAGATCGCGCCTCGACTCATGCGGGGGAAGCTAGACGAAGGGCATCGAGCTCGTGGAGGATCATCGACGACGAGATCTCGGCCGGAGCGAAGCGGAACAGCACGCGCGAGGGGCCGGTCCCCTGCGGAAATGTTCGATCAGGTTGGCCAGGGGCGAAAATACCGACGACCGGAACGCCCAACGCCGCGGCGACGTGCAGCGGCCCCGAGTCGTGACCGACCACCGCGGAGGCCATCGACAGCGCGGCGACGGTCACCGCGAGCGAGCCGTCGTCCAACTGGTCGACGTAGAAACCCTTGGGATGCGTATAGGAGGCTCGCAGCTCATTCAGCTCGCGGCGGGTCCCGATCCACAGGACCGTCTCGCCGCGGGCCTGCATGGCAAATGCGAGCTGCGTCCAATCCGTGAGCGCGACGCAGCGATCGCGCGCGCCGGCGAACGGGTGGAAGGCGACGAATCGCCGCGGCAGCGCTACGGCGAGTCGCTCTCGAATCGCGCGAAGTGGAGTGGCATCGAGCCGATATCGCGGATTCGTCGACGAGATGCCGAGTGGCTCGAGCAGACGCGCCTGTTCCACGAGCACCGGCTTGCGGACATCGGCCGCGGCGAGCACGTGGGTCAGAAACATCGAGTTGCGATGCCGCGCGAGACCGATGCGCGTCGGGATGCGCGCCGCCGATACAGCGGCCGCCGCCCGCCACGGTGCTTCGCTCAGCACGGCCACGTCGTATCGAGCGCGACGGACGGCGATGAGACTTCGCACGAATGGTCTCGTGGGGGGGCGGTGGTGCCCGGGCGCGACCGCCCAAAACGGATCGGCCGAAACGACCGCGCTCACGTGCGGAATCAACCTGGCGACGGGCGCCGTGTACGCTTTGCACCACACGTGGATCGTCGCGTCGGGAAAACGAGCGTGGAGCGGCGGCGTCAGCGCCGACGCGAACACCAGGTCGCCCAGATTGTCGAGGGCCACCAACAGAATGCGACGGACGTCACCGATCGTCCGGCTCACGAGCGGGCGCCTTGCGCGCGATGGCGCAACACGGGAAGTTGCGCGCCGTGACTCTCCGAATCCTTCACGTGGACACCGAGCGCGGATGGCGCGGCGGCGAGCGGCAAACGCTGTGGCTGGCCGCGGAGCTGGCCCGGCGCGGCCACACGTCCGTCGTCGCGGCTCGGGCGGGTGAGCCGCTGTCTCAACGCGCCACCGAGGCGGGCCTCGACGTCGTCGACTGCGCGCCGGCGTCGGAGCTCGACGTGCGCGCGGCGTGGCGGCTGCGGCGCATCATTCGCGACCGGCGCATCGATGTCGTCCACGCGCACACGGCGCACGCCGTCGCGGTCGCGGGACTGGCGACGTTTCGCACGGACATTCCGCTGGTCGTCGCCCGTCGAGTCGATTTTCCGCTCCGCGCCAACGCCGGAACGCGATGGAAGTACGGCCGGGCGTCGATGATCGTCGCGGTCTCGCGCGCGGTCGCGACCGTGCTCGAGCAGAGCGGCGTGTCGCCCGAGCAGATCCGCGTCGTGCCAGACGGCGTCGACGTCCATCGGTCTGTGTCGCCCGCGTCCCGTGATTTGCTCGCAACGCTTGGAGTGGGGCGAGACGCACCCCTCGTGGTGCAGGTCGCGCAGCTGGTTGCGCACAAGGATCCGCTGAACTTCGTACGGGCGATGGCGCGCGTGCGCGAACGCGTGCCGACCGCGATCGCACTGCTGGTTGGCGATGGCCCATTGCGCGGCGCCGCCGAGGCAGAGGTTCAGTCGCGTGGACTGAGCGGCGTGGTGCATCTCACGGGTTATCGCACCGACGCGGACTCGCTGCTCGCCGCCGCGGATGTCGCCTGTCTCAGCTCGCGCGAGGAAGGGATGGGCTCCGTGCTGCTCGACGCCCTCGCGTTCGGCGTTCCTGTCGCCGCGACGAGTGCTGGCGGCATTCCCGAAGTGATCGATCACGGGGAGACCGGTCTCCTCGCGGCGCCCGAGAATCCAGTAGCGCTCGGCGACGCAATCGCGACGCTGCTCGAGGATACACCACTCCGAGCACGACTCGCGCGCAATGCACGCGTGCGGTCGACCGAGTTCTCCGTAGAGCAAATGACCGATCGCACGATGGCCGTTTACGAGGAAGCGCTCTCGATCACCGGCGTCGGCCGACGCTCGCGGACGCTGCCGGCCAGCTCGTCGAGCTCGGCCTGAGTCACCCGCGCACCGTGCTTGCGCTGCCACTTTCGCGCCGAGCGAAGCAGGCGCGCGAGATTGCGCTCGAGCACGATCTCCGGCTCGTCGAACATGACGCGATCGATGTCGAGGACGAGCGCGTCGAGCGCGCCATCGGTCCGTGTCGACGGGTGCAGCAGGATGTTCTTGACGTTGAGATCGGCATGGTGCGCCCCGACGGCGCTGAGTGCCAGCACGAGGTCGGCTGTCGCCGCCATGGCCGCGACCCGCTGCGCGGCATTCTCCGACATCAGCGCCGTCGAGAGATCGAAGCTGCTCGGTATCTCGCGCGTCACGACGTCGACGCGGCAGAACCCGAGCGGAGCCGGATACAACACATACGCGAGGACGGCGGGCGTGGGGACGGCGTTGGCGATCAGCCGCAGCGACAGCGCGAGCTCGCGCGGCGCGTTCGTCGGCGCGCGAAAAAGATCGCGCGTGAGCGGCGCCAGAAGACCGCCGTGGTGGTTGTGCCGAACGACCACCCGTTCGTCGCCGAGCGGCACGGCGTACACCGTCCCGCGGCCGACGAGTGCGCGGGCCGATGCATGTCGCGCCGCGTAGCCGTACACGGTGCCGCGGTCGACGATCTGGCGCAGGGCGTCGACGAGATGCCGTGCGCACACGACCTCGGTCGGGCCCGCGGAGAAACGAGTAAACTCTGCCGGGAGTGACCCGCCGGCAGCGCGCATCAATCGAGCACGACGCGGAACGTCGTGACGGGTTGGCTCTTGTTCTTCAGCTCGAGCGGCGGCACGAGCTCGGTGCGCGGCGGATTGTGGAGCGCCCGCAGAAAATCCTCCGAGAACAGAATCTCGCGCGGCTCCGCGGCGCCGCACAGACGACTCGCGGTGTTGACCGTATCGCCGATGACGGTGAACTCGAGCCGGCGCTCCGACCCGATGTTGCCGGCGAACGCCTCGCCGAAGTTGAGACCGATCCCGATCTGCAATTCCGGGCGTCCCTCGGCGCGCCATTGCGCGTTGAGCTTGTCGAGCTCGTAGATCATCTCGATGGCGGCGGCAATCGCTTTGTCCGCGTCGTCCGGGCTGCCAATCGGCGCGCCCCACTGCGCCATGACGGAGTCGCCGACGAACTTGTCCAGCGTGCCATCGTGACGGAACACGCAGTCCACCATCTGCGTGAAATACTCCGTCAAGAGACTGGCCATGTCATCGGGACGCATGGTTTCGGCGAGGGCGGTGAAGCCGCGAATGTCGCTGAACAGCACCGCGACCTGGCGCTTCTCGCCGCCCAACCGGATGGTCTCTTGCGACTCGGCGATTCGTTTCGCCAGCTGCGGCGTGAAAAAGCGCTCGAAGTTGCTGCGCGTGAGCAGCTCGCGCTGGATGCGCTGCGCGTACTGGCTGTTCTCGATCGCGACGGCGGCGATGCCGGCGAACGCGATGCAGAATTCGAAGTCCTCGTCGCTGAAGCGATGCGTCGCGGTGACGTTGTCGACGTACATGATGCCGAGCGATTTCTCTTCGGCGCCGATGAGCGGCACGCAGACGGCCGATCGGATTTGCTGCATGAGAATCGACTGGCCGCCGAAGCGCGTGTCCTCGCCCGCGTTGTCCGACAAGATCGCAACTTTGTCTTTGAGCGCGGTGCGCGCGATGGACTGCGGAACGGCGCGGGTGCTGTCGCCGCCGCGCTTGTCGCGCGCGATCTTCGGTGCGAGGTCGGTGTCGTCGTCGCCGAGCAGAATCGCGACGCGATCGACCTCGAGGACCTGATACGCGTAGTCGACGATCTTGTTGAGGAGGGAATCGAGGTCGGCCGCGCGGCCAAGTCCTTTCGAGACCTCGAGCAGCTTGGCGAGCTTGTCTCGGCTCTTGTCGATGTCCGCGGCGCTCTGCGCCTGGCCTCCGACCGGCGGTGTGCCCAGGCGGCCAGACCCATCGCGGAGCGGCATTTGGCGTACGATCGTCGCGCCGGGGGGCGTCAGTCTGGTCCCACCCGACGTGCGCGGCTCGACCGTCGCGACCTGGCCGAGCCGAAACGCGACCTTGCCGAACGTCACGACGTCGCCGAGAGCGACAGCCGAGGTATCCACACGTGTGCCGTTGACGAACGTGCCATTGCTCGACCCGAGGTCCCGAATCGTCACGCCCGCGTCGCCGCACTCCACCTCCGCGTGCCGGCGCGAGATGGTGGGATCGATGACGGGGATATCGCTGTTCGGAGCGCGGCCGACGACGAGGATCGAGCTGGCCCGCAGCTCGAACGTGTGGACGCCGTCGGTGGACGTGAGCTTGAATGGCACGAGGGAAACTGAACGCGGGGAGCGGGAAGAGGGAAGCGGGAAGGGAGGGAAGGGTGAGGGGGACGGAGGCACTGCCACTCCTGACTTCTGACCGCAAACTGTCAACACCAAACTCAGGTCACTTTCGAACCTGGCCTATTGCAGTCAGCAACGCTCGTGCCTTGTTCTGATGCTCGAGAAACTCTCGCTCGGGAATCGAGTCGTATACCACGCCCGCCGCCGCCTGCACCGAGGCGATCCCGTTGGCGATGACGCACGTTCGAATCGTGATCGCAAGATCCATTCGCTTCACACCCGCTGCGATATACCCGACTGCGCCACCGTACGGTCCGCGCCGTTCCGGCTCCATCTCGTCGATGATCTCCATCGCGCGGACCTTCGGCGCGCCGGTGAGCGTTCCGGCGGGGAAACTTGCCCGGAAGGCGTCCATCGCCGTGAGCCCATCGCGCAGCTCGCCGTCGACCTGGCTCACGAGGTGGAGCACGTGCGAGTATCGCTCGACGACCATCAGATCCGTCACGCGCACGGTGCCGTATTTCGCGATGCGCCCGACGTCGTTTCGGCCGAGGTCCACGAGCATGAGATGCTCGGCGCGTTCCTTTTCGTCGCCAAGGAGCTCCTCCGTCATTCTCTCGTCGTCGTCGGCCGTGCGACCGCGCCGCCTCGTGCCGGCGATGGGACGCAACGTCACCGTTCCGGAGCGGCTGACGCGCACGAGCAGTTCCGGTGAGCTGCCGACGATCTCGATGCCGTCGAGCACCAGATGGTACATGTACGGCGACGGATTGATGACGCGCAGCGCGCGGTAGAGGTCCGTCGACGAAAAGTCGAACGGGACATCGATGCGCCGCGCCAACTGCACCTGGAACGCGTCACCCGCGATGATGTAGTCGCGAATGTGCTCGACGTCGGCGAGGAATTTTTCCTCGTCATAGCGCGAGACGCCCTGGGCCGGACTGGCGGAGGCATCGAGATCGAGTGGCGCGAGCGCCGTGGGGCCGCGCAGCTTCTCGATCGTCGCGTCGACCGATCGCATCGCGCAATCGTACGCGGTGCGGAGCGCGGCGTCCGACGCGTTTGCCTCGACGCGCGCGCCCGCCACGACGCGTGCTTGCGACCGCAGGTTGTCGAAGATGACCAGCGTGTCGGTGAAGACGAACAGCGCGTCGGGAACGTCGACGCCGCGCGCCGGCGGCGTCGGGAGCCGCTCGATGACGCGCGCGACGTCGTAGCCGAAGTAGCCGACCGCGCCGCTCCAGAACTCGCCGATCTCCGGCACGTCGACCGGCTCGCGATCGGACAGCAACGCCTCGAGATCGGCGAGCGGGTCGTCGGGACGCCGATCGTTGTGCCAGCCGCGGTCGGGTGTCCAGTCGCGCACGACGCCGTCGGCGAGCTTCCAAGCCGCGCGTGGCGACGCCCCCATGAACGTGTAGCGCGCCCACGTCTCGCCGCCGGCCGGCGCGGACTCGAGCAGAAATGCGAATGGGCCGGCGCGCAGCTTGGCGAACGCGGCGACAGGGGTCTCGGTGTCGAGCAGCACGTCGCGCCACACGGGGACGAGCCGGGCTCGGTTCGCCGGGCCCCGCGCGGCGCGGGCAGCAAACTCGTCGACGCTCATGCGGTAGCGGTGCATGCGCCGCCACAACACAGCGCGGGGCGGTCGGCGGGTTGCTGGCCCTTGGCCCCCCCACGATATTCGGCGATCATGTGCGAATTCCCCGCGGCGCGCCGCGCCGCGTGTTGGTTACTCGGTTTCATCTGTCTTGCGCGAGCGGCATCCGCGCAAACGTGGAACGACACGCTCAGCCGCGGGATCATCGAACGGGCCGTGCTTCGTCGCGCCCAGCAGCTCGCCGACACCGGTCTCGTCGACTACCGCGCCACGGCGCACGGCTACGTGAACTTCCTGGCGCAGCTCGGCGAAGGATTTCCCACGCCGCCCAAGCTCCTCAAAGCCGACGAGCTGGAGCTGGAAGTCTACTGGCACGCGCCCAATCAGAGCAAGCAGCGAATCATCGGCCGGCGCGACACACTGCTCCTGCCGACCGACATCGCGTACCATCGCGATCACCTTGGCATCATCCAGAACAATTTCCCAAATCTCATTCGCGTCGGCGAGGGCGACGAGGTGCGCGACGTGCCGCACCCGGTGTCGCCGCTCGGGCAAGCGCTCTACGACTTCGCGGTGAGCGACAGCTTCTCGATCGGCGTGGCGTCGCAACGCATTCGCGTCTACGAGATCAAGGTCCGGCCCAAGGACGATCGGCAGCCGCGCGTGGTCGGCGCGTTGTACATCGATCCCGCGTCGGCGCAGATCGTCCGCATGAACCTGAGCTTCACTCGGGCCGCATTCCTCGACGACGCCCTCGAGGAGCTCTCGATCGTTCTCGAGAACAGGCTGATCGCCGGGAAGTTTTGGCTGCCCAGCCGGCAGGAGATCGAGATCAAGCGAAATGGACAGTGGCTCGATTATCCCGTACGGGGGATCATTCGCGGGCGCTGGGAGATCAGCGACTTCCGGTTCAATCTCAATCTCGCGCCGACGGTGTTCATGGGCCCGGAGATCGTGCAGGCGTCTCCGGAGCAACTGAAACAGTACCCGTGGACCGGCAAGATCCTGGATTCACTCCCGCCGGACGTGCGCGCGGTCACCGACCCGGAGATCAAGCGCGTCCAGGACGAGGCGCGCCAGCTCGTCCGGGCGCGCGCGCTGGAACGAGCACAGAAGGCGCGGATCTCGGCGCGCAACGCGTCGGACTTCGCTCGCTTCGACCGCGTGGAAGGCCTGGCCGTCGGCGGAGGCGTGGGAAAGCAGTTCGGTTTCGGCATTTCGGCGAACGCGCGCGTGCGCTACGGCATCGACGATCAAACCGTAAAGGGCGCGCTGACGCTGGGCATGGCGCGCGCGAACGGCGTGACCATTCGCGTCTTCGGCTCGCGCGACTTCCGTACCGTGGGCGACGTGGCGGAGCGGTCGACGGCGATCAACAGCCTCGCGGCGCAGGAGTTCGGGAGCGACTACACGGATCCCTATCTCGTGTGGGCTGGTGGTGCCTCGGCGGACTTTCCGGCGGTGAAGGGATTCAACCCGCGCTTCACCGCCTCGTACGAACGGCAATCGGCCCTCGGCGTCAACGCGGTGCCTGTGACGGGAACCTTCGAGCCGACGGTCCCGGTCGACGACTACCATGCGATGCGATACTCGTTCGAGTTGAATCGCGCGCCGGCGCTGTGGCTGTGGGGGACCGAGCTCACCGTGCGGGCGGAGTTTCGCGGCACGTTCCCGTACTTCGACAAGCCGCCGATCGAGGCGAACCCCGAGCTCTGGACGCTGCGCGGCGCGCTGGTGGCGAACGTCGAGCGGCCGTTCGGTAGATATCGCCTCGTGACGGCGACGATCGCCGCTGGAGCAACGGCGCCGGAGGTCAACGGCGCATTGTTTCCGGCGGCGGAGCTGGTGTATTTCGGTGGTCCGGTCTCGGCGCCTGGCTACGACTATCACTCGCTCGTGACGCGCAGCGGATTCACCGAGCACGTCGAGTTTCGGGTCCCGGCGCCGTTCATTCCGTTTTCACTCGGGCGGTTTGGGCGTGTGCCGTCGCAAGGGTCGTTCGCGCCATTCGTACACGTCGTGGGCGCGTCGGCGTACACGAGGTTCGTCTGCGTTCCGCCCGCATCGAGCGCGGTGGCCGTCGTTCCGCTCGGCGAATCGCGATTCGCGTGCAACGAAGGGACGAACGGATTCTATCCATCGTTTGGCGCGGCGTATCTGACGCCGTTCGATCTGCTGCGATTCGAAGTCGCGCGCGGCACGGCGCGGGGCGGGCGTTGGACATTCAGTGTAGACATCTCGCCGGAGTTCTGGAGCATTCTGTAGCTCCTCCCGATCTCGGCACGGCGCCGCGTTTTTCTGGCCTCAGCGGCGATGAGATGATGACGGGGCTCTGATGCTGGACGTGCAGCGTGTCGCGCATGAGCACTCGAGCCCCGATCCCCGCGCCGCCGACGGCTGACGTGCAAGCCCTGGCGCAGCGCTTTCGCCTGCCGATCGCCGATCTGTCTCGCGCATCCGCGCACGCCGTGGGGCTCGTCCCCGAGCGCTGGGCCCGGCGCTTCCACATCGTGCCGCTCGAGGCGACCGAGCGGGAGTTGCTGATCGCGACCGCCGATCCGCTCGACGTCGACTGCGAGCGCACCCTCGGCTTCGCGACCGGGCGCCACGTGCGACTCGCGCTCGCGGATGCGCGCGACATCGAGGAGCGGATCGACGAGCTCTATCGTGGCGAGGGCTCGACGAAGGCGCCGGAATCGCTGCTCGAGGTCCAGCATCTCGACAACAGCCACGACGCCGCGCCGCCGATCCACGGGGACGACACCGGTGGGTCGTCGATCTCGCTGCTCGTGGACGAGCTGCTCGCCGGCGGAATCGCCAAGCGCGCGAGTGACATCCACATCGAGCCCGAAGAGATGGGTATCGCGGTGCGCCATCGCGTCGATGGCGTGCTCGCGCTCGCTCGAACACTGCCGCGAACGGTGGGGCCGGCTCTCGTGTCGCGTATCAAGATTCTCTCGGGGCTCGACATCGCCGATCGGCTCCGCCCGCAGGACGGACGTGCGCGGGTCGCGGTGAACGGCGTCGCCGTCGACCTTCGGGTGTCGACGCTGCCCGCGTCGCATGGCGAAAAGGTCGTCATCCGCGTGCTCGACGGCCGCTCGACGGTGATGTCGCTCGACAGCATGGGGTTTCACGCCGACGAGCTCACGCGCATCGAGCAGTTGCTGCAGTCGCGCGAGGGGCTGATTCTCGTCACCGGCCCGACGGGATCGGGCAAGACGACGACGCTGTATTCGGCGCTCCGCCGACTGAAGGAGCGCGGCGTGAACATCGTGACGGTCGAGGATCCGATCGAATACCGCCTCCCCGGCATCGTCCAGGTCCAGGTGAACGAGAAGGCCGGCCTCACGTTCGCGTCGGCGCTGCGATCGATCATGCGGCAGGATCCGGACGTGCTGCTCATCGGCGAGATTCGCGATCGCGAGACGGCGGAGATCGCGATTCAAGCGTCGCTCACGGGCCACCTCGTGTTGTCGACGCTCCACACCAACGACGCGCCGAGCGCCGTCACGCGGCTCATCGACATCGGGGTCGCGAGCTACAAGATCGCGACGGCGGTGAAGGGCGTCCTCGCGCAGCGACTCGTTCGCCGCCTGTGCAGCGCGTGCGCCGGCAAGCCTCGCGGCTGCGTCACGTGCGGCGGGTCAGGTTTCTTCGGCCGATTGGCGATCGTCGAAGTGTTGAACGGCTCTCCCGACTTCGAGCGGCGGGTCGCCGCCGGCGAATCCACCGAGCGCATCGCCGAGGCGGCGCGCGCCGACGGCATGCGCAGCCTGTGGAAATCCGGTCTCGTGCACGCGTCCGAGGGTCGAACGACGGTGGAGGAAGTCCTGCGCGTCGCGACGCCTGACGACGAGCCGCGCATCGTATCGGAGCCGGCGCGCGTCGTGGTGCCTTGGCCCCGCCCCGCTCCAGCCGCCGACGCGCCGCTTGGCCTGTTCGACGCCGTCGATGATCACCGCGCGCGGTTCGATGCTCGCCGTCGTAGCTTTCCCGACATGACCCAACTCGAGGTCGGGACGATCGATGTCGTCGTGGTGCGGCCGCTCGCCAGCGCGTGGCGCGTGCTCGCCCTGCAGCGAACCATGAACACGCGATGCGCCGGCGCGTGGGAGATCGTTCACGGGCACATCGAGCCGGGCGAAGAGCCTGCCGATGCCGCCGTCCGCGAAGTGCGCGAGGAAGCGGGACTCTCCGTCGCGCGACTGTACAACCTGCGTGTACAGCCGTTCTATCTCCATCGCGCGCGCGTCGTTCAGGTCGCCATCGTCTTCGTCGCGTTCGTCGACGAGGCGTCGACCGTCGTCACGGGCATCGAGCACGATCGTGCCGAGTGGCTGAGCGTCGATGAGGCGTTGGCGCGGCTCGGATTTCCGTCGGAGCGCGCGTCGTTGCGTGAGGCGGTCGAGCTGCTTGCCACGGGCGACGCCGGGGCCGTCGACGACGTGATGCGGGTGTTTTGACGACGACTACGGCTTGCCGCGGTCGATGCTCGTGCGCAGCACGTTCAACGCGGCCGGCGCGTTCGGCTTCACGCGTACGCTCTTGGCCGGAATGCCGACGTAGACATGATACGGCCGCACGTCCTTCGTCGCGACAGCCATCGCGCCCACCATCCCTTGCTCGTGCACGTGCACGCCGGCGAGCACCGTTGCGTGATACGTGATCCGCACGCCGTCCTCGATGACCGTCGTCGCGTTCGTCACGTCCCGCTGCTCGACGATGCTGTGGGTGTGGCTGTAGATGTTCGCGTAGTCGCTGATCGAGACGCCGTTGCCGAGCACGATGCCGCCGCGGTCGTCGAGCAACACGTTGCGGTGCACGACCACGTCGTCGCCGACTTCGAGGTTGTAGCCGAAGGAAAACTCGACGAACTGGAACGCCTTGAAGTTCTCCCCGCAGCGCTTGAAGATCTGCTTCGCCAGAATGCGCCGCAGCTCGACGCCGAGCCACACATTCTGGCCGCCGGCCGGACTGCGGTCGAACGAGTACCAGAGCCACAGCAGCGGCTTGACGCGCTGGAACCGGTCCTCGTCGCAGTCGCTGTAGTACTCCGGCTCGAGCGTCACATGACGCGGATCCATCGACGCGAGTGACAGTCGCGTGGCCGCCGGAACGGAGTCGTCGGCGATCGCGGTCTCCCAATTCGCCGCAAACTCCGGGTAGTAGAGCGACATCAGCGTCTCGCGACAGAGCAGCGCGCGGTCGGTGGACGGTTCAGCGAGGGCGTGGCTCAGCGACTCGAGCCAATCGGTCGCGAGCGTTCGCGAGGGACGCTCGGCAATTTTCCGCAGAGGGAGGTACGGCATGGTCGTACGGTGAAGGTGAACCGCGTGCTACGGCCTTTTCGCGGGTTGCGCGGTCGCTCGCCCGCGAATGCTGGCTCGCTCCGTGTCGAGCTTCCGTAAGATGCCGGTGGCGCCAAGGTCCCAATCCACGCTGCGAACCGTACCGACGCTCACGACCAGCGGCTGCGACGCGTCCACCCCGTCCTCGAAGATGAGCAGGCCGCGCTGCCGCTCTCGCGGCTGCAACCGCTCTTCTCCGAAACCGGACGTCAACGGGACGACGTCGACCGGCCGGAAGTCGCGGCCTCCCGAGGTGACGGTGAGGTCGTTCCACACGAACCGCGCGTCCGGGGCGAGGCCGTCGAATTGGACATACCACACGCGCGGGTCGCGGATGCCGTGCATCGATGCTCGCTGTGCCACGCGGCGGCGGTTGTCTTCGGCGTAGAGGTGCAGGGCTCGATAGGAATCCGGCGCGAGCGTGCGAATGACCGATTCGTCGAGCGGGAGCGCACTGATCCGAACGCCGCCCGTCTCCAGCACGATCGAGATGTCGTCCTGGCGCAGGGTACCAAGCCCCGGCGGCACGAGTCCGGACGTCGGCACTGGCTCACCCGCCGACGCAGGGGCAGGCGTTGGGGCGCCGGTGGCCGGGGCCGGTCCGCCACACGCGGCCGACGCGACGACGCCAAGCGCCGCCACCACGCGACGCCGTATCACGACGCTGTTCTCCACGCCGGCTGCGCAAGCAGCTCGTCGATCGCCTCGGCCAGCTCGTTGCGGCCTTCGCCGGTGACGGCGCTGAACGGCACGACCTGATCGGCTTCGAGGCCAAGGCCGGAGGACAGGTCGGGCACGCGCTTCGCGCGCTCGCGCGCGGTGAGCTTGTCGATCTTCGTGAGAACGACGATGGTCGGCACGCCGAGCTCGGCGAGGAATCCGAGCATCTGGCGATCGTCGTTCGTCGGATCGTGGCGAACGTCGAGCAGGTGAACGATGCCGCGGAGCTGCGGGCTCGTCTTCAAATAACTCTCAATCAGCGGACGCCACTCGGCGCGGCGTTCCTTCGAGATCCGGGCGTAGCCGTATCCGGGCAGGTCCACGAAGACGAACGCGTCGTTCACCTTGAAGAAGTTGACCTCTCGCGTGCGGCCGGGCGTGTTGCTGACCCGCGCGAACTTTCGCCGGTGGATCAGCTTGTTGAGCAGCGACGATTTGCCGACGTTCGAGCGCCCCGCGAACGCGATCTCCGGCAACGTCGGATCGGGCCGCCACCCACCGGGGCTGGCCATGCCGCCGAGGAATTCGAGCGAACGAATGACGAGCGGCTCGTCGGACGCCATGCGTGTCGGGCTCAATGCGGCGCGATCGCCGGGACGTCGGTCGCGAAGTCGGTGTGCACGAGGGCCAGCGCGAGCACTTCGTCCATCGTCTTGACGGGGTGGAACGTGATCCCGGCGCGCACGTCCTCGGGCAGCTCCTCGACATCGCGAGAGTTCTGATGCGGGATGAGCACGTGGCGCACGGTGTTTCGATGCGCGGCCACGGCCTTTTCTTTGAGCCCGCCGATCGGCAGCACCCGGCCACGCAGCGTGATCTCTCCCGTCATCGCGACGTCGCCGCGCACGGGAATGCCCGTGAGCGCGCTGATGATCGCGGTCGCGATGGCGATGCCGGCCGACGGGCCGTCCTTCGGCGTCCCGCCCGACGGGATGTGCACGTGCAGATCCCGGCTGCGATGAAAGTTGCGATCGATGCCGAGCGTGGTCGCCCGCGCCCGCGCGTAGCTGAGCGCCGCGCTCGCGGACTCCTTCATCACGTCGCCGAGCGTGCCGGTGAGCTGGACCTTGCCCCGCCCGCCGAGCGCAGCGACCTCGATCTCGAGGACCTCCCCGCCGACGCTCGTGTACGCGAGCCCGGTCGCGACGCCGACCTTGTGGTCCAAGTTGAGGAGCGACGGATCATACGGCGGAACGCCAAGCAGGTCCTTCAAGTCCGCGGCGCGAACGCGCGACTTGATCACCGTGGCCTCGCCATTCGCCGACGCGCTGAGATCACGCGTCTCGGCACGACGCCGAGCGAGCTTGCGCGAGATCCGGCTCAACCGCCGTTCCAGCTCGCGAACGCCTGCCTCGCGCGTGTAACTGTGGACGATCCCCGGAACGACATCGGCGTCCCACTCGACGCTGTCGGCATCGAGGCCGTTCAGCTTGAGCTGCTTCGGCACGAGGAACTGCCGCGCGATCGCGAACTTCTCCTGATCGACGTACCCGGACAGCCGGATGATCTCCATGCGGTCGCGAAGCGGCTCGGGCACCTGCGGCAGATAGTTCGCCGTGGTGAGGAACAGCACCTGCGAGAGATCGTAGTCGACCTCGAGATAGTGGTCGTTGAATGCCTTGTTCTGCTCGGGATCGAGCACTTCGAGGAGCGCAGCCGACGGATCCCCCCGATAGTCCTGTCCGAGCTTGTCGATCTCGTCGAGCAGGATGACGGGATTCACGACTTCCGCGCGACGCATGGCCTGGATCACCCGTCCCGGCATCGAGCCGATGTACGTGCGACGATGGCCGCGAATCTCCGCCTCGTCGCGCACGCCGCCCAGGGACATGCGGACGAACTTTCGGCCGAGCGCGCGGGCGATCGACCGGCCGAGCGATGTCTTGCCGACGCCCGGTGGACCGGCGAGGCAGAGAATCGGTCCTTCCATTCGCTCCACGAGCGACAGGACGCCGATGTAGTCGAGGATACGATCCTTCACTTCCTCGAGGCCGTAGTGGTCCTCGTCGAGAATGCGTCTCGCGTGCGGGACGTCGAGCACGTCGTCGGTGCGCTCGGTCCAGGGGAGCGCGAGAATCCAGTCGACGAAGTTGCGCGCGACCGTCGACTCCGGCGACAATGGCGACATGCGCCGAAGCTTGCGCACCTCGCGAAGCGCGCGGGCGCGCACCACGTCGGGGAGCTTGCGAGCTTCGACCTGTCGCTCCAACTCGCCGACATCGTCGGTCTCGTCCTGGCCGAGCTCACGGTGAATCGCCTTGAGCTGCTCCTGGAGATAGAACTCGCGCTGGTTCTGGAAGAGCGACCCGCGCACCTCCTCGTCGAGCTTTCGCTCGAGCCGCAGCAGCTCGATCTCGGCGCCCAGCACCTGGCTGAGCGACTCGAGCAATTGGGGGACGCCCGGGGCCTCGAGCAGCGACTGCCGTGTCTCGACACGAACGGCGAGGTGCGCGGCGATTCCGTAGGCCTGCCGAGCGACCGAGTCGGCGCCTTGCACGAGCGCGACGACCTCGTTCGGAATCCGGCGATGGAGTGCGACGTATTCCTCGAAGAGCGCGAGCACGCGCCTGGCGAGGACGTTGAGCGCCGCGGGGTCATCAGCCTCGGGCGCGACCTCGTCGCTCAAGGCAGCGCGCAGGAAGCCGGCGGCCGGGACATATCGCGTGACTCGCGCGCGAGACATGCCCTCCACCAGGATCCGCGCGGTGCCATTGGCCTGACGCGTCGCCTGCACGATGCGCGCGACGACGCCGACGCGATTCAGATCGCCGGCCGCAGGTTCCTCCATGTCGGCGCTGCGCTGCGACACGAGAAAGAGCATGCCATCCTCGCCGGCGGCCGCCTCGATGGCCGCGAGCGACGCCGGTCGGCCGACGAGCAGGGGCATCGCGACGTATGGGAAAATGACGACGTCGCGAAGCGGAAGGACGGGAGGGCGGCGGGGAGCCATTCTGAAAGATAGTCTCTCGGCGATAGGGAGTTGCGGCGAGAGGCGAACGGGGAATGGCGAAAACGGGGAATGGCGAAACGGGGAACGGCGAAACGGGGAACGGCGAAACGGGGAACGGCGAAACGGGGAACGGCGAAACGGGAAACGGCGAAACGGGGAATGGCGAAACGGGGAACGGCGAAACGGGGAACGGCGAAACGGGGAACGGCGAAACGGCGAAACGGCGGAAGGGGGATGGGGCGCGGAGATCGTGAAGGAGGCTCCGGCGTCGTTCCTTGTCCCGCGCGCCGATCGCCGCTCCCCGCCAAACGAAAGCCCCGCCGTTCAGGCGGGGCTTTCGTTTTGGCGTCTTCATGCCTCTTTCTTTTTTCGCTGTGGTGAAATCTCGAGGAGCGGCGCCGTTCCGTTCATGACCGAGGCTTCCGTCACCTTGACCTCCTCGACGTCTTCGCGAGTCGGGAGATCGAACATCACCTCGGTGAGCAGCTCCTCCAGGATCGCGCGAAGGCCGCGCGCGCCCGTGCCGCGCTTGAGGGCCTTGCCGGCGACCGCGCGCAGGGCAGTGTCCTCGAACGTGAGCTTCACTTCCTCGAGCTCGAACAGCTTGGCGTACTGCTTCGTGAGCGCGTTCTTCGGCTCCTTCAGGATGCGGACGAGGGCGTCCTCGTCCAGGGCCTCGAGAGCGACCGCGACCGGAAGACGGCCGACGAGCTCAGGAATGAGACCGAACCGAAGGAGATCATCGGGCTCGACTTCAGCGAATGGGTTCTTCGCCTGCTTCGGTGTCCGCGCTTCGTCCATCTTGTTGAAGCCGATCTGACGGCGGCCCGTTCTCGCCTCGATGATTTTCTCGAGCCCGTCGAAGGCGCCGCCGCAGATGAACAGGATGTCCTTCGTGTTGATCTGGATGTATTCCTGCTGCGGGTGCTTGCGGCCGCCCTGCGGGGGAACGGACGCCACCGTGCCTTCGAGGATCTTGAGAAGGGCCTGCTGCACGCCTTCGCCGGAGACGTCGCGCGTGATGCTGGGGTTCTCCGACTTCCGCGCGATCTTGTCGATCTCGTCGATGTAGACGATCCCGCGTTCGCACTCGGCGACGTTGAAGTCGCCTGCCTGCAGCAGCCGGACCAGGATGTTCTCGACGTCCTCACCGACGTAGCCTGCCTCGGTGAGCGTCGTGGCATCGGCGATCGTGAACGGGACGTCCAGGATTCGCGCCAGGGTCTGCGCGAGCAGCGTCTTGCCGACGCCCGTAGGGCCAATCAGGAGAATGTTCGACTTGTCGAGCTCCACGTCGTCGTCGCGGAGCGTCGCCGAGTTGATACGCTTGTAGTGATTGTAGACGGCGACGGAGAGCGCCTTCTTCGCCTTCTCCTGCCCGATCACGTACTGGTCGAGCGTGTCCTTGATCTCTTGCGGTGTTGGAACCTGCGTGATGGCTTCCGCAACCTCGCGCTCTTCATCCTCGGCGAGGATCTCGTTGCAGAGCGCGATGCACTCATTGCAGATGTAGACCGACGGACCGGAGATGAACTTCCGGACCGAGTCCTTGGACTTTCCGCAGAACGAGCAGCGCAGGTGTTTGTCGTGCGACATGACAGCTCACTCAACACGGGTGATGCGGACGCCCAAACCGCCCTTTCTGGCGGCTATCGGCCGGGGGGTTCGACCGGCGGGAGAGGGTACTGGAAAAGAATTAAGGGCCCTGCACCGGCCAAGCAAGAGACGACCGAAGGTTGTGAAAGTTTTTCACAACCCGGTCGGCCCGGGCAGACGTCCGACCACCGGCGCGAGGGCCCGAAAACGGCCCCGCCGAGCGGTCCCCGTCATTTAGTAACGGCCTGGATGGCGCTTGGCTCAACTATTTCGCCACGATTCGTAATGACATGGTCCACGAGACCGTATTCTTTCGACTCGTCGGCCGACAGGTACCGATCGCGGTCGGTGTCCCGTTCGATGCGCTCGATCGGCTGGCCCGTGTGCTTGGACAGCAGCTCGTTCATCTTGGCCCGAAGGTACAGAATCTCTCTGGCCTGGATCTCGATGTCCGATGCCGTGCCGCCCCCGCCGGACTGTGAGGGTTGGTGAATCATGATTCGCGAATGGGGAAGCGCTGAACGGCGCCCTTTTCGCCCGGCGGCGAGCAGAAACGCGCCCATGCTGGCCGCGAGCCCCATGCAGATCGTGTTCACGGGCGACTTCATGAACTGCATCGTGTCGTAGATCGCGAGCCCCGCCGACACGCTGCCGCCCGGCGAATTGATGTACAGGAAGATGTCGCGGTCCGGATTGTCCGCCTCGAGGAACAGCATCTGGGCGATGACGATGTTCGCGACGTCATCGTTCACGGGCGTGCCGAGGAAGATGATGCGGTCCATCAGCAGCCGGCTGAAGATGTCGTAGCTCCGCTCGCCGCGCGGCGAGCGCTCGATGACATACGGTGGGTAGATCGTGGGCATGTTCCTCGTGAAAGAAACGAAAGTGGCGGTGTGTCGTGAACTCAGGTGCTTCGATTGCGTTGACTCAGGCGACCTCGTTCCTGCCCATCAACCACGTGAAGACCTTGTCCTCCGTGATGCTCAGCTCGATCTCGCGAAGCCGGCCGGCTTTCTGGAGCGACGCGTAGACCTGTCCGGGGTCGGCGCCGCGCTTGCTGGCCACCTCGGCCACTCGATCGTCGATGTCGCCCTCGCTCGCCTTGAGGCCCTCGCGTTCGGCGATCGTCTCGATGATGAGGTCGCGTCGCACCTGGCGCTCGGCGATCGGACGGAACTCGCCGCGGAAGCGCTCACGCTCCTCCTCCGGGACCTGATACGCCTGGAGGTATCCATCCACCACCTGGTTCACCCAGCTCGGCGGAACGTCGAAGGGGTTGGCGGCGGCAATCTGATCGACCAACTGCTGGCGCACGCCGGCGTCGGCTTCGCGAGTCGCATGCTCCTCGAGGTCCTTGCGGACGGTCGCCGTCAGAGCGTCGAGCGACTCGAAGTCACCCACCTCGCGCGCGAACGCATCGTCGAGCGCGGGCAGTTCCTTGCGCTTGACGTCGAGCAACGTGACGCGGACGGTCTTCGTCTTGCCGCGCTGCGCTTCATCGGGGAAGTCGTCGGGCCAACGAACCGGTCGCTCGGCCGTCTCGCCCGGCTTGAGCTCCATGATCAGCTCTTCGACGCCCGGGATCGCCTGGCCGCTCCCGAGCACGAGCGGATACTCGCGCGGCTCCGGAAACTCGCCTGACTCGTCGGACGTCGCGAGTTGTACGCGCACCATGTCGCGAGGCGACGCCTTGGCCTCCGTCGGCGTCCACGTGGCCTTCTGTTCTCTCATCTGCTCGACTTGCTCGCGCACGCTCTCGTCGCTCACCGAATTCTGCGTGCGCGTGACACGAAATCCCTGTGTGCGAGCGAGCTCGAGCTGAGGCCGAATCTCGACGTGGAGCTCGAAGCTGAGCGGCTCGCCCTCGGCGAACTTGAGATCATGGACATGCGGCTGCGACGCGACTTTGAACTGCTCGCGCGTCATCACTTCCTGAAAGGCCTCCTGGACCAGCGTCTCGATGACCTGCTGCCGAATCGCGTCCTTGAAGCGCTTCTTCACCATTGCCGGTGGCGCTTTGCCGGGACGGAAGCCCGGCAGCCGCACGCCCGACGCGTAGCGTCGCGCCGCGGTGTCTTCGGCGTCCCGGACGGTCTCGATCGGCACCTTGACCTCGATCAAGCGCTCGAGGCCCTCGGCCTTCTTGGGAGTGATCTCGATGTTCATGTCGCGAAAGCTAGTCGTGCGAGAAGGACGGTGGAATGACGATGGTCCCGGGACCGGGCGGCGCCAGGTGTTCCAGGGAATCAATCATCTCGGCGAATCGTCTGCACTCCGGGTCGTTGCGTTAGAATGCAATGCAGACTCACCCTGAGGAGATCGTCGGATGCGCGCAGTGCGGGTGTGGATGCTGTGGCTCGCAACAATCATGATCGTTTCCGGCGGCGCGGGACGCCTCGCCGCGCAGACGCCGGCCGGCAGGACGACGCTGATTCCGATTCCGCTTCGGACCTACGTGGCGCTCAACCCATCCATGGTGGTGTTCGACTTCGGGTCGGTCGAGGTCGAGAGCGGCGTCGCGCAGGGCATCACGATCGGGGGGGTCGGCTCGTACATGGCGAACAAGCACGATCACTACGCGAGCGGCGACTTCAACGTTCGGTTCTACCCGGAGCAGGTCGTTTTGCGCGGCGTGTCCGTCGGGCTCAGCGGCGGATTCCTTCGGTACAGCAACCAAGACTCGGCCGGCGGGCGCTCGGCCATCACTACGCCAACGGTTGGCCTCAGGGCGGACTACAACTGGTTGATCGGTCCGTCGCCACGGTTCGTCGTGGGAACCGGCATCGGCGTCAAACGCGTGCTTGCCGGCGCCGCGGATCGCAGCAGGGTGGAGCTCGACCGATCCTATTTCACGGCGCGATTCGTCGTGGGCTACGCGTTTTGATTCATGGGATGACTCGAGATCTCTCGCGTCGCTCGGGATCACGGCGTGGGACGGCTCGACAAACTTTTCGACTGATTCGCGGGTTCGATCCCAGATCGCTATGCTGTTGGCGACAAGCTGTTCGCAGCGCGAGAGTGGCGGAACTGGCAGACGCACCAGACTTAGGATCTGGCGCCGAAAGGCTTCCGGGTTCGACTCCCGGCTCTCGCATTTCCCGCCTTCCCCTCCAGCCGCGAGGTCTTCCTCATGCGAGCGCTGTGTTGCCTGCTGTCCGCCGCCGTCATTGCCGGTTGCGGAGGTAGTACCGAGCCGTCCATCGATCTTTCTCTAGCGCCGACCAGCACGGACGTCGCCGGCGATTTCAATCTCATCTCGGCGAATGGCACGGCACCGCCGTTCCCAGCCTTCGCGACGGCGACAGAGGACTGGACGCTCGTCGCCGACACCGTGTCGATCGCGGCGAACAACGCCTGGACCGAGGCGACCAAATATTCCGTCACGAGTTTGCTCGACAACTCGACGAGCACGCAGTACTCGATCGTCTCCGGCACCTACGCCATCGCGAGTGGGAAGATCAACTTCACCATGGTCCAAGGCGGGACGGCGACATTCTCCGGGTCGGTCACCAGCAACACGCTGACGCTCATCTACACCGGCACGCGATTCATCTACACCCGGCAACCATGAGCATGAAGACGAAGCGGGAGCCGCTCACGCGGCTCCCGCTTCGTCTTCGTCCACGCCTGTCCTGCTGCTGCCGGGCACCCGCCTCTTACTTGCCCACCTGAATGCTGACCGCGCGCGTTTGCGCCGTCGCGATGTTGTAGACCTTCAGCTCGATCACGTCGCCGGACTTGATCGACGACACGGCTGCCTGAAGGTCGTCGGCGGTCTTGATGTCCCGCTTTGCGGGATACAGCTCGGAGAGGATGATCTCGCCTTCACCGAGGTTCCGCCACGACGGTCCGCGTGGAGACACCGCGGTGATGAAGACGCCGCTCCGATAGGCCGGCGCGACGCCGGCCTCCCGAATCACGTCATTCGTGACCGGGCCGACCGAGATTCCGAGCCTGTCGTTGGTGCGCCCGACGGATTCCTCGCGCACGGGCCGCGCGCTGCCCTCGACGTCCTCGGCGAGCTTGGTCGAGGAGTCGACGGGCTCCGCGAGCTTGACCTTGAACGACTTTCGCTCGCCAAAGCGCATGACGTCGATGTCCACGACGTCTCCCGGCTTGAAGCCGCGAATGATGCGCTGCAGCGTGCTCACCTGATCGACGGGCTTGCCCGCCGCGGAGACGATGATGTCGCCGATCTCCATGCCTGCCTTCACGGCTGGTCCGTCTTCAGGCTTGAAGCCGCCGACCTTTGCGCCGGCGATCTGCGACAAGCCCGCAGCCTTTGCGTCGGCCGGCGTCACTTCCGGAGCGAGCTGAACACCGAGCACGGCCCGCTTGATCTTGCCGTACTTGATGAGGTCATCCATCACCTGCTTGGCGAGCGTGATCGGAATGGCGAAGCCATAGCCCGCGTAGTAGCCGGTGCCGCTCGCGATCGCGCTGTTGATCCCGATGACGTCGCCATGAATGTCCAGAAGCGGCCCGCCCGAGTTCCCGGGATTGATGGCGGCGTCGGTCTGGATGTAGTCGGTGATGGCGTAGGGATTCCGGCCGGCACGGTTGAGCAGCGTCGACTGGTTGCGCCCCTTCGCGCTGACGATGCCGGCCGTGACGGTGAAGTCCAACTGGAGCGGATTGCCGATCGCCAGGACCCACTGGCCGACGCGGGACTTCGCGTCGTCGCCGAGCGAGAGCGTCGGCAGGTTCTTTTCATCGATCTTTACGACGGCGACGTCGGTGGTCGAATCGCGGCCGACGACCTTCGCCTCGAACGCGCGCTTATCGAAGAGCGTCACGGTGACCTTGTCGGCGTCCGCGACGACGTGGTTGTTCGTGAGGATGTAGCCGTCCGGAGAAACGATGAAGCCGGAGCCGCTTGCCTCTTCGGGCTCGTCGCTCCCCTGGTTGTCGAACTGACGGAAGAAGTCCTCGATCCCCGGAGGCAACTGCTGGCCGCCCCGTCCTCGCTGTCGCTGCGCCGTCGGGCGGGTTCTGGCGAACTTCTCGATTTGAATCGAGACCACCGCGGGTCGCGCGTGATCGGCGACCAGCTCGAACGCCGTCTCAGTCTCCGCAGCCGAAGCGATCTGCGCCGGCGCGGGCTTCGTTGTGGCGGTGCGCGACTGCGCCCACCCGAAGTGCGTCAGGTCGAAGCCGGAAGCGAAGACCAGGCCGCACAAAAACGCGACCACGATCGCGGCACCGAATCGCGCACGGTAATACCGATTCGACATGGACGAACCCTACCTGTAGAGAGGATTGTGGACTTATGACGTACCCTGGGCCATTACGCAAGTTTCGGCCGCGTAAGGCCCTTGTAGTGGCTGACTACAAATATGACACGCACGAACCGGCCCGTGGTTTCCACCACGGGCCGGTCGTGAAGAAAACCTTACCAGCCGTCACCTACTTCTTGTTCTCGTCGACGATCTCGTAGTCCGCCTCGACGACGTCGTCCTGCGGTTTCCCAGCCGCCGCGCCGGCGGTCGGACCGCCAGTCGGGCCACCGGCTGGACCACCCGGCTCGCCGCCGGTGGGACCGCCGCCCTGGCTCTGGCTCTGCGCGTAGAACGACTGGCCGGCCTCGCTGAACACGCGGTTCAGCTCCTCCTGCGCCGAGCGGATCTCGTTCATGTCGTCGCCGCGGAGCGCCTTGCGCGCACGTTCCACCGCGCCGTCGAGCTTCGACTTGAGCTCCGCCGGCAGCTTGTCGGACCACTCCTTCGAGTTCTTCTCGACTTCGTACGTCATGCTGTCGAGACGATTGCGCGTGTCGATCTCCTCTCGGCGCTTCTTGTCCTCCGCGGCGTTCTTCTCCGCGTCCTTCACCATCTTGTCGATGTCCGAGTCCGAGAGACCGCTCGACGCTTCGATGCGGATCTTCTGCTCCTTGCTCGTCGCTTTGTCTTTGGCGGACACGTGCAAGATGCCATTCGCGTCGATGTCGAACGTCACGTCGATCTGCGGCATGCCGCGCGGGGCCGGCGGAATTCCGGTGAGCTGGAATTTTCCAATTGTACGATTGTCGCGCGCCATGTCGCGCTCGCCCTGAAGGACGTGAATCTCGACGGTCGTCTGGTTGTCGTCGGCCGTGGAGAACGTCTTCGCCCTTCTTGGTGGGGATCGTCGTGTTGCGCGGAATGAGCACAGTGGTAACCCCGCCCAGAGTCTCGATACCCAAAGACAGCGGCGTCACGTCGAGCAGCAGCACGTCCTTCTGCTCGCCGGTGAGCACCGCGCCCTGAATCGCGGCGCCGATCGCGACGACTTCGTCCGGGTTCACCGAACGATTCGGCTCCTTGCCGAAGTAGTCCTTCACGATCGTCTGGATCTTCGGAATGCGCGTCGAGCCGCCGACGAGAATGACTTCGTCGATGTCCTTCGGCTCGAGGCCCGCGTCCTTGAGCGCCTTCTTCATCGGCTCGAGCGTCCGCTGAATCAGATCGTCGACCAGCTGCTCGAACTTGGCCCGCGTGAGCGAGTAGTTGAGGTGCTTGGGCCCGCTCTGATCCGCGGTGATGAAGGGCAGATTGATGTCCGTGGACATCGTGCTCGACAGCTCCATCTTGGCTTTCTCCGCGGCTTCCTTGAGACGCTGGAGTGCCATCGGATCCTTGGAGAGATCGATGCCCTGGTCGCGCTTGAACTCACCGACGATCCAGTCGATGACGCGCTGATCGAAGTCGTCGCCGCCCAGGTGCGTGTCGCCGTTCGTGGACTTCACCTCGAACTGCCGCGAGCCCTCGACGTCATACAGCTCGAGGACGGAGATGTCGTACGTGCCGCCGCCGAGATCGAAGACGGCGATCTTCTCGTCCTTCTTCTTGTCCAGACCGTAGGCCAACGCGGCAGCCGTGGGCTCGTTGATGATGCGGAGCACTTCGAGGCCCGCGACCTTGCCCGCGTCCTTCGTCGCCTGGCGCTGTGCGTCGTTGAAGTACGCAGGCACCGTGACGACCGCCTTCGTCACGCCATGGCCGAGGTAGTCCTCCGCGGTCTGCTTCATCTTCTGGAGAATCATCGCAGAGATCTCCGGGGGCGTGTAGCGCTTGCCCTGGACCTCGACGGCGGCCAGATCGTTCTGGCCTGACGACGACCTTGTACGGGACGCGCTTGATCTCGTCCTGCACTTCGTTCATCCGCCGTCCCATGAACCGCTTGATGGAGAAGACGGTGTTCTGCGGATTGGTCACCGCTTGACGCTTGGCAACCTGGCCGACGAGACGCTCTCCGTCCTTCGTGAAACCAACCACCGAGGGGGTAGTCCGGCCGCCTTCGGCGTTCGGGATCACGATGGGATCGCCGCCTTCCATGACCGCGACGACAGAGTTGGTCGTTCCGAGATCGATGCCAATGACTTTGTCGGCCATTGCTTCCTCTACCTGTTGGAAAAAGGGAGGCGACCTAGAGAGATTGGCCGCCGAAACGATCGTAGACCGAGGCAAGGACGGGACCCATTTTTTGCGCCAAACTGGCAGAAGGCGTTCAGGGCCAGCGCTCCTGCGCCCGCCACGCTGACTCTGATCACGAGCATCTGGCAGGAACGACGAGCGCTCGAGGACTATCCGTCATCTGCCCATCGCTCGCCATACCATCTCTAAGGAACGCGGGCCTTCGGCGTCCGCCAAAACGGCGTCGACCGCAGGGGCTCGGATTGTCAGGCCGCTTTCGCCATCTTCCCCAGACCCATGATCTTCCCATTGTCCGACGAGAACCCCACGCTCCGTACGCCGATCATGACCTGGCTCATCCTCGGAGCCATGTTCGTGGTCTGGTTCACGGTGCAGGGCGGGGGGCTGAACCCGTACTCCCTTGCCGCGAGCGTGTGCAACTACGGCATGGTTCCGGGCGAGCTGACGCACCGCGCGCCGTTGGGCCTCGCGATTCCGATCGGCGCCGGCCTCGACTGCGTCGTCGACAACAGCTCGATCAACATCTTCACTCCCATCACGTCGATGTTCCTGCACGGCGGGTGGGGGCACATCCTCGGCAACGCGCTCTTTTTCTGGGTTTTCGGCAACAACATCGAAGACAGCATGGGGCCGGGGCGGTTCCTTTCGTTCTACCTGATCTGCGGGCTGGTCGCTGCCGCCACGCAGATCATGGCGATGCCGTCGTCGCCGGTGCCCACCGTCGGAGCGTCGGGTGCCATCTCCGGCGTCCTGGGCGCCTACCTCGTGCTCTACCCGCGCGTGCGCGTCAACACGCTCATTTTCATCTTCATCGTCGCGTTGCCCGCGTGGCTCATCTTGATCTGGTGGTTCGGCATGCAGGTGATGGCGGCCTACCTCACCCCGCTCCGGGCGGACGTGTCGAGTGGCGTGGCGGTCTGGGCGCACATCGGCGGATTCTTGAGCGGAATGATCCTGATCAAGGTCTTCCAGAATCCGCGGCTGGTCACGGAGCGGAACGTCATCCGCGAAACTCGCATCCGCGATGGGCTCGCCTGACCGTTAGCCCGCTCGAACCGAGTCTGCGGGACCTTTGCGCGGGTCCCGTCCGGGCCCCTACACACGGCCGCCAGGGTCCGGTGTTACGCCGGACGTAACGATTGGCCCCTTCGACTTCCGGCGGCCTCTGAGGTGCGAAGATTGGTCGTTCCGCCAATTGACTTTTGAGCCAAGAGGAGTCGGCCATGACCGTTCGATTCATCACCGATCACGAAGGCGCCGGCTGGCAAGTGACACGCATCCAGCCGGCGATCGTTGGCGGAAAACGTCGTTCATACGAATTGTCTCAAGGGTGGCTCTGCTTCAGCGGAGAGGACGGCCGGCGCGTCCGCGTCCCGCGCGAGCTCTTCGCCGGTGATTGGCGGCGCATCAGCGCGCTCGAGCTGCGGGAGATGCTCGACACCGCGCTCCATGGCTCAGACGCGCCGTCGACGTAATCCGTCGTCCGCGAGCACGCACATCGACGACATTCTTCGAGACTCGGTTCAGCGGGGCGCGCGTCGATCGGCGCTCGCCCTGCTGGCGAAGGTTCGCGACGCGCGCGATCGACTCGACGATCTCGGCGACAAGGAAGCGCTCCACGACTTTCGCGTCGCCTTGCGCCGATTGCGCAGCTGGCTCCGCGCGTTTCGTCCCGCCTTCGCCGACAGCGTCGCGCCCAAGATCGAGCGGCGGCTCAAGCGCATCGCCGAGGCAACGGGATCGAGCCGCGATCTCGAGGTGCACGTGCAGTGGGTCTTGGCGGCTCGCCGCACGCTGTCCGATCAAGCACGGCCCGGTGCAACGTGGCTGCTCAAGCGACTGCGGCAGGACAAGCGTGCAGCCGATGCCGATTTTCGCGGGGTGATCGATGCCAAGTTCGATCGTGCGGCCCAAGACGCCGAGGAAGCGCTGCTGCGCTACGAAGCGTCCGTGGTCGACGAGGGCGAGCGGTTCGCGGCGGTCGCGGCCGACATGATCGAGCTGCAGGCCGAGGCGCTGACGAACGCCGTTGAACGCGTTGCGGGGCAGGGCGATCGCGCCGAAGCGCATGCCACACGCATCGCCGCGAAGCGGCTCAGGTACCTGCTCGAAGGGGTCGATGACGCCGTGCCGTCGGTGCATGGGCTCATCGAGGAGCTCAAGAGTCTGCAGGATACGCTCGGGGAGCTGCACGACTCTCAGCTCTTTGGCGGCGAGCTCGCGACGATGATCGCCGAACTGCTGGCCGACGAGGGCGACACGGCGAAGGCTCCCGACAACGGCGGACCATCCGGCGGCGCGACCAAGAAGACCCATCCGGTTGCCGGATTGCGAGTCCTTTCTCGACGCATGCGACGAGCGGAAACGACGGCGTTCACAGTGTATGCGTCCGCCTGGTCGCCGGAGGCCACTGCCGCGTTCGCGACGAGGATTGGGTCCGTCGCCACCGAGCTCCGCGCCATCGGTTCCACGCCCGCTCCGAAGAAGGCCACTCGACGTCGTCCCGCTCGGGCCCGCCGGTAATCCATTCGGCCGCTTTGCCGGCCACCATCGGGGCGGTATCTTGACGGGGCCGTTACAAACCCTGTCACGACGAGCTCGCTTTTAGAAGCTGGGCTCCGATCCGGACCCCCATGCTCGGTCGCCTCATCCCGCGGGACGAACAGTTCTTCGAGCTGTTCGACCAACTCGCCCACCACCTCGCCACCGCGGCGAGGCTGCTCGACACGCTCTTCGGGGACGTCGAGCATGTCGACGATCACGTGAAGGCGATCAAGGACATCGAGCACAAAGCCGATCTGCTCACCGCGACGCTCAACCAGCGGATCGACAAGAGCTTCATAACTCCGATCGATCGCGAGGACATTCATCACCTCGCATCGCGCCTCGACGATGTCATCGATCTCCTGGACGGCACGTCGCGGCGGTTCGAGATGCTGCACATCGACCACGTGCGCCCTCAGGCGAGGCAGCTGACGAACGTGCTGGTCCGCGCGACCGCGGAGATTCAAACGGCCGTGAGTGAGATGCGGAAGCCGCCGCAGGTCAACGAGCACGTCGCCCTCATCAAGCATCTCGAGGAGGAGGGCGACGCGATCTACCACGAGGCGGTTGGCGTTCTCTTCGCGGGAAGCCCGGACCCGCTCGACGTGATCAAGTGGAAGGAGATGTACGACACGCTCGAGGGCGCGATCGACAGCTGCATGGGCGTGGCGCAGGTCCTCCAGAGCATCTCCCTCAAGAACGCCTAGGGACGGCCGCCGTGGTCGCCTACGTCGTCGCGATCGTCCTGATCGCGTTCGTGTTCGATTTCATCAACGGATTCCACGACTCGGCCAACTCGATCGCGACGATCGTCGGCACGCGCGTGCTGAGTCCCGTTGCGGCCGTGTTCTGGGCGGCGACGTTCAATTTCGCCGCCGCCTTCACCGGTTCGCTCGCCGTGGCCAAAGCGATCGGCAGCGGCATGATCGAGCAGAGCATCGTGACGCCGAACGTGATCCTCGGCGGCTTGCTCGGCGCGATCTTGTGGAATCTCATCACGTGGTACTTCGGGATTCCGTCGAGCTCCTCGCACGCCCTGATCGGCGGCTACGCGGGATCGGCCGTTGCGCGCGCCGGCATGGGCGCCATTCTGTGGGGCTCGAAGTGGATTCAAACGCTGAGCTTCATCGTCATCTCGCCCCTGGTCGGATTGATCGCGGGCTACTCGCTGATGGTCGCGGTGTTCTGGATCTTTCATCGCACGTCGGCGGCGCGCGTCGATCGGTTCTTCCGTCCCGCGCAGCTCGTGAGCTCGGCGCTCCTGTCGTATTCCCACGGCGGCAACGACGCCCAGAAGACGATGGGCGTCATCGTGGGACTTCTGGTATCGGTGAACACGACGTTCGCCGACCAGACGGGGTGGCTGCATCACTTCTATCTGCCGGACAACAAGACCGTGCCGTACTGGGTGGAGATCTGCGCGTACACGGCGATCTCGCTCGGCACACTCTTCGGCGGGTGGCGGATCGTGAAGACCATGGGCACGCGAATCACGAAACTGCGACCAGTCGGCGGCTTCTGCGCCGAGACCGGCGGCGCGGCGGCGATTCTCCTCGCGACCCATTTCGGGATTCCCGTCAGCACGACGCACACCATTACCGGCGCGATCGTGGGCGTTGGCGCGACGCAGCGCCTGTCGGCGGTGCGCTGGGGACTCGCCGGGCGCATCGTGTGGGCGTGGATTCTGACGATCCCCGCCTCGGCGATCATGGCGGCGCTCGCGTACTACGCGCTCGCCGCCATGATCAAACTCTGAACGAGCGAACCGAGGGACGTGCAGTCTCGCGCTTGACCGGCCACTCTATCGGGACCGTCCTAACCAATTAGTCGCGGATGCGGCGGAGTTGAGCTGATGAACGCGGAGAACAGCGGAAGGCCTTTTCCGCACTGTCAGCGAACGTCGGCCTCCTCAGCGATATCCGCGGCAGTTCCAACCGTTGCCAATCAGTCGAGCCAAATCGATCAACAGCTCCTACGATCCGCCCTGTCGAGCGAGGACGGTCGGCGCGCCCCGGACGACCGATAGAGCGCGCGCGCCTCGGATGCGCTGTCCGCGATCCTCGATGTCTTCGGTCCGATAGAACGCGCTGACGACCGCGAAGCGCGGGTTGCTCTGAATCACGCCGCGGACGGCTTCCGCGAGGAGAAGCTGGTCGTTCACACGCAGGAAGAAGCCGATGCCGATTCCCGTGCAGCCCGCCGGACTTCCGACCAGCGTCACGGAGTCCACGCGCACGTAGAGCCGCGGCGTCTCGATACGCGCGCCGAAATAGCAGTAGACCCGATCGAGTCCCTGTTCGAAGTCGACCGCGATCGCGTGGACATCTTCGATCGGCAGCTCGACCGACGGCGCCTGCGCCCAAGTCATATGAGGAACGAGCGCCGACAAAATCGCGAGCAATACCTGCGTGAACCGCTTCATGACCGCAGAATTCCCATGGCGCTGATGGAGTTTGTGACGCGGTCGTGACGTCGCCTCGATCGCGCCCGGATCGAGGCCTTCGTAGCATGGACCCATGAGAATCCACGCTTCGCTGCTGTCGCTGCTCGCTCTTGGTACCGCTGGCGCGCCGTGTATCGCGCACGCACAGACCGCCGCGCCGACCGATCGTCCCGCGCTCGTCGTGTTGATCGCCGTGGATCAGCTCCGCGGCGACTACCTCGATCGATTCGCTCCTCAATTGAACGGCGGACTCGCGCGGTTCCGGACACGCGCCGCGTTTTTTCCGCACGCCTGGCAGGATCATTCGAACACCGAAACCGCTCCCGGCCACGCGACGATGTTGTCCGGCCGCGAGCCCGTGCATACGGAGATCATCTCGAACAACCGCGGCGTTCCGGATCCGCTGACGCCGCTGATCGGCGTGAGCGGAACGGGCGCGTCGCCCAGACGCTTCAACGGCACGACGCTCTACGACTGGTTGCTCGTCCGCGATCCGAACGCGCGCGTGCTCTCCGTTTCCCGAAAAGACCGCGGCGCGATTCTGCCGATCGGTCGCGCCAAGGGCGACATCTATTGGTTTGCCGGCGGCCGGTTCACGACGAGTCGTTATTACGCCGACTCGCTGCCGACCTGGGTCAGCGCGTTCGACGCGACGATTCCATATGATCGCCTGGCGGGCATGAAGTGGAGTCTTCTGCTGCCCGAGAGCTCGTACGCCGAGCCCGACTCCGTCTGGGCGGAAAACAACGGCGCGGATTTCGTCTTTCCGCATGTCCTGCCGGCGGCCGACGCGCTGCGCGCCGGGCTCCAACAGTATCCCTGGATGGATTCGCTGACGCTCGCTTTCGCGATCGACGGCGTGCGTGCGACCCGTCTCGGAAAGCGATCGATGGAATCGACGCCGCGGAGCACGATGCCCGACCTGCTGTCGGTCTCACTATCGACGACGGATGCCATCGGTCACGCGTTCGGTCCGGACTCGCGTGAGATCCACGACCAGGTGTTGCGTGTCGATCACTGGCTCGGCGAGTTCATGGCCTCGCTCGAGCGCGAGGTGCCAGCGAATCGCATCCTCTATGTGTTGACGGCCGATCACGGCGTGTCGCCGATGCCGGAGATCGCGGTGGCCAAGGTCGGCCGCGGCGGCCGCGTATGGCTCGGCGACATCGCGACGGCCACCGAGAGCGCGCTCGAGGCGCGCTATCGCACGGAGTTCGGCGTCGAATTCGACAACGGGCTGTTCTACGCCGACGTCGGCGCCATGCGCTCGCGCGGCATCGACGTCGACAGCATCGCGCGGTCGATCGTCGCCGCCGGTGCGCGTCGTCCTGGCGTGGCCGTGGGGTTTACGCCAAAAGCACTTGCGACGTCGAGTGATAGTGTCGCCGTGCGATGGCGTCGCACGCTGCCGCCGAGCGTCGGATGGATCGCCGCGTTCGGTGCCGCGCGCGATTTCGTGTGGTCCGGCGGCAAGACGACTGCCGAGCATGGAACGCCCAACGCGCTCGACCTCTCGGTGCCGATCTCTTTCATCGGGGCCAATGTGTCCGTCGGACGGTATGACCGTTTGGTTCGCACCGTCGACATCGCACCGACGCTCGCGATGCTGCTCGGCATCGCGCCGACGGAACCGCTCGACGGCGCGGCGATTCGAGAGCTCATGACGAAGCGCGCATCGACCGAGCGTTTCAAGCGCTGAGCTCGCCGGCCGCGCGACCGTCGGCGAGTCGTGACATCGCCGACACGATTCCGACACCACTTCGTGCGCGCCCAGGGGGACTATTGCGGTCGTCCCGTCTCCTTGGTCCTTCACGAGGTGTCCCCTATGAGAGTTCTCACACGGCTGGCGATCACATACATCGGCGGCGGCGCACTTGCGACCGCCGTGCAGGCGCAGACACCACAGCAGCAAGGCCAGCCCGCGAGCCGCGACTCTGCGCAGCGACTGAGTACCGTCACGATCACGACCTCGATCTCCGGCCGCGGCGTCGCGCGCGGCGCGGCCGCCGTCGACGCAAAGGCGTTACAGGCCGCCGCCCCGGGCACGAGTGCCCTGAACGTCATTCAACAACTGCCGGGCGTGAACGTACAGAGCGCCGACGGGCTCGGGATGTATGAATGGGCGAATCGAATCACGATGCGCGGCTTCCAAACATCGCAGATCGGCCAGACGATGGACGGTATCCCGCTCGGCGACATGTCGTATGGAAACTTCAATGGTCTCGGGATCGGACGGGCGGTGGACCCGTCGAACGTCACCGCGACGCAGGTCACGCAGGGCACGGGCGGTCTGGGTACCGCGAGCGCGAACAATCTCGGCGGCGTGGTGCAGTACGCGTCCGCGGATCCGAGCGCGACGCGACAGCTGTTCTTCCAACAGATGGGCGGCAACGACGCGGCCCGGCGAACGACGCTGCGCTTCGACTCGGGCCTGGAATCGCTCGGCGAGAACAGCGGCGCGAACGCCTACCTCTCCATCTCGCGCTTCGACACGGACAAGTGGAAGTCGGGCGGCAAGCGCTACTCGAGCTTTCCTGGCGAATCGAGCCTGCTCTTCGGTCAGCACGGGTTCCTGGGCGGTGCGGGGCAGCAGTGGCAAGACCAGCTCAACGCAAAGGCCAATCTGTTCGTCGGTCCGCACAAGTTCACCGTGTTCTACGACTATGCCGAGCGAAAGGAGAGCGACTACATGGATCTGTCGCTCTCGATCTTCAATCGGACGGTCAGCGCGCCCGGCTTCACGTTCGGTCCGGACTTCGACTATTTGGGCAGCTGGGCGCAGTCGAAACAGCTCGCGGAGCTGAGCACGAAGAGCTACAACGCGCTCAGCGATGCGGCCTACTTCTACTCGGCGCAGGGCGCCCGCGAGGATCACGTCGCGTACGTCAAGGGCGATTTCGCGCTGGCCGATGCCGTGCACCTCGAGGTGCAGCCGTACCTGCATCTGGATCGCGGCGGCGGCGACTGGCATGCGCCGAGCTATGGCGCGACGTGGAGCCCGGATCCGATCATGTTCCGGCAGACGCAGTATCACGACAACCGTGGCGGCGTGCTCGGGAAGCTGACGGCGTCGTTCAACGCCGGCGACATGCCGAACAAACTGGAAGTGGGCGGCTGGTACGAGTCGAACACGACCGACATTCGGCGCCCGCGCTGGCGCCTGACCGACTACGCGGCTGGCCCGGATGTGAACTACAGCGACGTGCTCCGCCTCGACTTCGACCGCGTCGGCGAGATCGGCACGACGGTGTTCTACGCGCAGAACACGACGCAGCTGTTCGACAACAAGCTGAGCGTGACGTACGGCGCGAAGTCTCTCTACGTGAGCGCCGACTTCCACAGCAACGGCAACACCGCGACGGACGGGATCGTCGCGCCGGTGTTCGGCGACGCCGGCCGCCCGACACTGTCCGCGCCGACGAAGGGCGGCATTCTTCCGCAGGTCGGCGTCGTGTATCGGGTGAACGGCCAGGACGAGCTGTTCGCGAACCTGTCGGAAAACGTGAACCAGTTTCCGTACAGCCCCGGCGGCGGCGTCTACAACGCGGATCCGTCCACGTTCGACTTCTTCCGCAACACGGCGAAGCCGGAGCACGCGACGACGTACGAGCTGGGTGGACGCACGCGTCGTGGCGCGACGGAAGCGGGGCTCACGCTGTACACCATCGCGTATCGCAATCGTCTCCTGGGCATCGCGCTTTGCCCGCCCACGGCGACCTGCGCGACCGGGTTCGGCAACGTCGGCTCGGTCAGCAGCGCCGGCGTCGAAGGCGTCGTCGCGCACGATCTCGGCAACGGCTTCAAGGTGACCGCCTCGGGCTCGTTCAACTCGTCGACGTTCGACAGCAACTATCGCACGAACCAGAGCGATCCGAAGTCCGAAGTACAGATCAAGGGCAAGAACGTCCAGGACGCGCCGCGGCTGCTCGGCAACGCGTCGCTGTCGTACACGAACGGCCGTCTCGCGGCGAACGCCGGCGAGCGCTACGTGAGCGAGCGGTTCTTCACCTACACCAACGATCTCGTGGACGACAACGGCACCGTGCATCCGGGCGCCGGGAAAGTCCCGGGGTACGCGGTCACCGAGCTGTCGGCGCGGTACCGCGTCGGCTCGTTCAGCGCGATGCGGTCGGTCGATCTCCAGCTCAACGTCAACAACCTGTTCGACACACGTTACATCTCGACGATGGGGTCGAACGGATTCACGCCGTCATCGGACTTCCAGACGCTGCTGACCGGCGCTCCGCGGCAGGTGTTCCTCACGGTCAGCACGCTGTTCTAATCATGAAAGTGTCGTGGAGGGTGCGGGCGAGCGTCGCGCTGGTCGCGACGCTCGCCGCGAGCCGCGCCCGGCTGGCTGCGGTGCGACGCGCGACCGCGTTTCACCCACGACCAGAGCTCGCGGCGACGCCAGAGCGTCGCATGCTCGAATCGCAACTCGATTCACTTGCCTCGGCGCTCGACAGTTTGACAGCAGCGGCGATCGGGCATGGCCCCGATGCTGCTCGGTGGTATCGCGCGGCGCGTCGACACTACAAGGAAGAGGAATTCCTCACCGCCTACTACGCGCCGACGACGGCGGCGGCCTTGAATGGCCCCGTCGAGGCGGACGATCCAGACTCGCCTCCTCAGCCTCTTGGCAGGCGCGCCGGGTTTGGTGTCATCGAATCGGCAGTGTTCGGCCACGGCGCCGAGCCGAGCGAGGTTGCCGGTGCCGCGCGCGGCATGATGCGCGCCGTGGCGTCGTTTCGTGGCGCGACCCGCTTCCTCGACGTCAGCGACACGGCGACGCTCGATGCCGCACGTCTCGAGCTCGCGCGCGTCATGACGGTTGGCGTCACGGGATTCGACGCCGAGCTGTCCGGAGATGCGCTTGCCGAGAGTGGAGCAGCGCTGGAGGGCGTGGCGAATGGCATCGAGCAACTGCAGTCGACCCGCATCGATTCGACTGAACGCGCTCGCACGACTGCGCTCGTCCGCGACGCGGCGACATCGCTGGCGACGGCCGCGTCGTTCGACGACTTCGATCGTCTGCGCTTCATCGTGGACCGCGCGACCCCGGCTGCACGTGCCGTGCTGCAACTGCGACAGCACATTGACTCGCGACCGATCGCGGCTCGGCGGCTGTGGAGCGTCACGTCGGCGACGCCCTTTGATTCCGCCGCGTTCGACGTGTGGGCGCTCGCGCCGGAGTACGCGCCGCGCGGCTCGACCGACATGGTGGCCTTGGGTGCACGCCTGTTCGCCGATCCGCGTCTCTCGGGACCCGCGACGCGATCGTGCGCCTCGTGCCACCAGCCGGCCGCCGGCGTTTACGGATCGATTGACACGCGCGCGCTCGTTCGGCGCTCAACAGACGCTGAGGAATACCCCGACGCTGCTGAACGCGGCGCTTCAGCCGGCGATGTTCGCCGACGAGCGTGCCGGCTTCGTCGAGGATCAGGTTCGCGTGGTGCTGTCGAGCCCGGCGGAGATGGCGAGCTCGCCCGAGCTCGCGGCTCGGCGCGTGGCGCGCGATACCTCGTACGCACCGCTCGTTCGTGCGGCATTCGGCCCGTGGGCGCACATCGACGAGCGATCGATTCGCGTCGCGCTGGCGGCGTACATCCGGTCGCTCGTCACGCTGAACTCGCCATTCGATCGGGCGGCTCGCGGCGACCTGCGGGCGATCGACATGGACGCGAGGCGCGGCTTCAACCTCTTCATGGGTAAGGCGCGCTGCGCGACGTGCCACTTCGCGCCCCTCTTCGGCGGCACGATGCCACCCGAGTTCACTCGTTCCGAGCTGGAGATCATTGGAACGCCTGCCGCGCCAGTGATGTCGGGCGGACGGTTGGACGGCGATGCCGGCAGGGAACGTGTCGACGCGCAGCCGGTACATCGCGGCGCGTTTCGGGTGCCGAGCGTTCGCAATTCGGCAGTGACCGGGCCGTACATGCACAACGGCGTATTTCGCTCGCTCGACGAGGTCGTGGATTTCTACGATCGCGGCGGTGGCGCAGGGATCGGCGAACGACTGCCGAAGCAAACGCTCTCGTCGCGCCCACTGCATCTGACACCGAGCGAGCGGCACGATCTCGTCGCCTTTGTGAATTCGCTCACGGATACGGTTGTGCACGTTGCGAAGCCGTGACCAAAGTGTAACCGAAGGCGCTCCCGGATTCGTGACCTTCGCCGCGTTTTCTCATCACCACCGTTCGCTTAGGAGGAAGTTCATGAGTCGTCGTACCACGTTTCGTTCAATGGCCGGCGCCGCCGTGGCGTGTGTCATGGCAGGGCTCACGGCGTGCTCGGATTCTTCGACCGCGCCGTCGACAGGCGACATCTCGAAGATCAACCACGTCGTGGTGATCTATCTCGAGAATCACAGCTTCGACAATCTGTATGGCGAGCTGGCGGGCGCCGAAGGCCTGAGTGCCGCGACGAATGCCGCGAAGCAAATCAGCTCCACCGGCATTGCGTTCTCGTCGCTTCCGCAGGTGAGCGGATCGCCGATCCCGACGAATCTCCCGAACGCGCCGTTCAACATCGACACGTACGTGCCCGCGACGGTCGCGACGCGGGATCTGGTGCATCGCTACTACCAGGAGCAGCAGCAGATCGACGGCGGCAAGATGGACAGGTTCGCCGCGGTGAGCGACGCGCAGGGCCTGAGCATGGGCTACTATCACACGGCGCAGCTTCCACTCGCGGCGGAAGCGGCGAAGTATACGATCGCGGACCACTTCTTCCACAGCGCGTTCGGCGGATCGTTTCTCAATCACATCTTCTTGATTGCGGCGGCCGCCCCGACGTTCCCCAATGCGCCGGCGAACATCACCGCCGTGCTGGACGCGAGCGGCACGCTCGTCACGGACGGACAGGTGACGCCCGACGGCTACGTGGTGAACACGTCGTACACGGTGAACGCACCGCATCCGTCCACCGCCGCCGCGGCGACGCTCGTGCCGAACCAGACGATCCCGACGATCGGCGACCGGATGGACGCCGCGAACGTCACGTGGGCGTGGTACTCCGGCGGATGGAACGACGCGCTCGCCGGCCACCCGGATCCGCTCTTTCAATTCCACCATCAGCCGTTCGCCTACTTCGCCAAGTACGCGGACGGGACCGCCGCGAAGGCGCAGCATCTCAAGGACGAAACCGACTTCATGGCCGCGGCGGCGGCCGGAACGCTCCCCGCCGTCTCATTCATCAAGCCGCTCGGCGCAAACAACGAGCATCCGGGCTACACGGATCTGATGACCGGCGAGAACCACACGGTGCAGCTCATCAACGCCGTGCGGAACGGGCCGAACTGGAAGGACGCCGCGATCATCATCACGTACGACGAGCATGGCGGCTTCTGGGACCACGTCGCGCCGCCGATCATCGACAAGTGGGGGCCGGGCGCCCGCGTGCCGACGCTCATCATCTCGCCGTACGCGCGCAAGGGCTACATCGATCACACGCCGTACGAGACCGTCTCGATTCTCTCGTTCATCGAGGCGCGGTATCATCTGTCGCCACTCAATAGCCGCGACGCCAAGGCGGCGAATTTGACGAACGCGTTCGACTTCTCTCAGTCGCCCTGATCTCGCGTCATCCCGAGCGCTCTTCCCTTGTCATCCTGAGCGCAGCGAAGGATCTGCAGTTGCCCCTGCAGATCCCTCGCTGCGCTCGGGATGACATCTCAAGCCGCTTCGACCATCCGGCCTTCGCCACCGAGGAATGCCAACAGGTCCTTGTTGACGCGATCCTTGTGCGTCGAGGGGAGACCGTGCGGAGCGCCCTTGTAGATCTCGAGCTTCGCGCCCTTGATCATCTTCGAGGAACGCATCGCCGAAACGGCAATCGGCACGACCTGATCGTCGTCGCCGTGAATGATGAGCGTCGGCACGTCGAAGCGCGCGAGGTCCGGGGCGAAATCGGTTTCCGAGAAGGCCTTGATGCAATCGTATTCCGCCTTGAGACCGCACTGCACGCACTGGAGCCAGAACGACTCGCGCAACCCTTCGCTCACTTTGGCGCCGGGGCGATTGAAGCCGTAGAACACCATGCTCCAATCCTTGAAGAACTGCGCGCGGTCTGCCGCGACAGCTGCGCGGAACTTGTCGAGATCTTCCATTGAAATGCCGCCGGGATTGGCCGGCGTCTTCACGAGCAGCGGTGGAACGGCGTCGATGAGCACGGCCTTGCTGACGCGGCTGGTGCCCTGACGACCGATGTACCGCGCGACCTCGCCGCCGCCCGTCGAGTGGCCGACATGAACCACGTCGCTGAGATCGAGCGCACGCGTCAGCTCGGCGAGGTCGTCGGCATAGGTGTCCATGTCGTTGCCGTTCCACGGTTGCGACGATCGCCCGTGCCCACGGCGATCGTGCGCAATGCATCGATAGCCGTGTGACGCGAGGAACATCATCTGATCTTCGAACGCATCCGCGCTCAGCGGCCAGCCGTGGCTGAACACGACTGGTGGCCCGGAGCCCCAATCCTTGTAGTAGAGCTTCGTTCCGTCTTTGGTCTTGATCGTCGGCATCGAGAATCCTCCGCGAGGTGAGTTGGTCGGTTGGTCCAACCGAGATGGCGGAGGATGCGCGGCAAGCTGCGCGCCTTAGCTACGGTCGCGGCCGTCCAGCTGCGCGATGTGCTCCTCGGGAAGAAATGCGCGCACGGCGTCGATCGTGTCGGCCGCACTGGCCTGCTTGTCGGGGCGATAGCCCTTCACCCGCGCGAACCGCAGCGTCACGCCGCCAGGATACTGCGAGCTCCGCTGCACTTCGTTGAACGCGATCTCGACGACGAGCTCGGGACGCACGTACACGACGTGTCCCTCGCGGCGAAGTTCGCGCGCCAGCAGCTCGGTCGTTTGCCATTGGAGGATCTCGTCGGTCATGCCCTTGAACGTCTTTCCGAGCATGATGAAGTCGCCCGTGACCGCGTCGCGTGCGCCGAGGTGAAGATTGCTCAGCCAGCCCTGGCGTCGACCCGAACCCCATTCGACGGCCAGCACGACGAGGTCGAGCGAGCGTGCCGTCTTCACCTTGAGCCACGCGGCGCCGCGGCGGCCCGCCGCGTACGGCGCGGACAACGATTTCACCATGACACCCTCGTGACCGCGTGCGAGTGCATCGCCCTGGAACACGGAAGCCGCGTCCGAATCGGTCACGGCGATGCGTGGAACGCGCAGGCCGGCGGGTAGGATGCTATCCAATCGCTCCAAGCGCTCCGACAGAGGACGATCGATCAGGCTTTCGCCATCGTGCAGCAGCACGTCGAAGAAGAACGGCGTGAGCGGCAACTCGGCGCGAAGCGCGTCGACGTCGAGACGGCGTCCGAACCGTCGCATGGTATCCTGAAACGCCAACGGCCTTTCATCCGGCGTGAGCCCGATGACTTCGCCGTCGAGGATCAGCTCTCGCGCGGGGAGGGCCAACGCCGCCTCCGCGACTTCCGGCACGCGCGCGGTGACATCGTTGAGATTGCGTGTGTAGACGGCGACCCGATCGTCGCGGCGATGAACCTGAATGCGCGCGCCGTCGAGCTTCCACTCGATAGCCATCGGACCGCCTGACGAGAGCGCCTCCATCACCGTCCCGGCGGAGTCGGCGAGCATCGGCTGCACCGGGCGGAAGAGCTCCAGCCGATATGCATCGAGCGCCGCGGCGCCTTCGGGGCCGAGCACGGCGGCCGCGACGGCGCCGAGATCACCCGCCATCATCACGGCTCGACGAACGCGATCCGCGGGAACGCCGGCTGCCTTCGCGATCGCGTCGGCGAGCACACCCTCGAGCGCACCCTGGCGAACCTCGCCGATCAGCAAGGCGCCGAGGAACTGTTGCTCGGCGGCGCCCGAACGCGCGAAGAGCTCGGCGACGATGCGCGACCGTTCACTCGCGGCGTTCTTGCCCTTGACCGCCTTCAAGTGATCGAATGCTCGATCGACGTGGCTGAGCTCGAGCGATGCTTCCAGGGCGGGATCGTGCTCGCGCGCGGCGGCGACCGTCGCCCATCCGACCCCGAGCTTGCCTTGTCGCGGGAACCCGATCAGGAAGCCGATCGCGACGGGCACTTCCTCGGGCGATAGCCGCGTGAAGAGCGCGGCCAGCTTCGCGATCTTGTCCAGACGACCCGGCGTCCCAGCGACGGCCGCGGACGTGTGCACCAGCTCCTCGAGCCTCATGGCTGAAGCATACACCGCGGCACGGCGACCGGGAGAAAAACGAGCGAACCGGGCGGCGCGGCGCTCAACGGAAAGGAAAGCGTGTCGGCAGCCAATTCAACCGCACGGTCGCTCGACCACGATAAAGGCAAACAGCATTCCCGCGACGGCGCCGAGCAGGGAGCTCAGCGCCGTCGCGGTCCCGGCGTCATTTCGGGAACGGCGCCGAGTCGAAGTAGATACCGAGCGAGTCGATCTTGTCGTTCGATACCGTGAATACTTCGGCGACGTCGCTGTGAAACTCGGGCCCGCCGTTCGGCAGCGCGAGATCATAGTGTGTCAACGCACACGCCGTGTTGCCATCGACGATGAGCGTGCGCAGTTGCATACGACGGATCATCGAATAGAAGCCCTTCGTCGATTGCAAGTAAGCGTCTTTGCCGTTGACTTGCCTATTGGGAATCGCAAAACTCGTGAAGACCACGTCGTCGGCGAGCAACGCTTCCCATCCCGACTTCTGCTGAAGACGATCGAAGTAGCGCTCGACGGTCTGCCGGGTGTTCATGCGCTCGTCTCCTGCACGGCGCGGTCGAGCAGGCGCAGCAACTGCGACCAGCCCTTCTCGTGGCCGGCGGCACGGGCCGCATCGCCGAAGCGATCGTGCGTGAGCACGACTTCCGTCATTCCGTCGCCGACGTCATTGAGCTCGACGGTGACGAGCGTATCGCCGACGCGAGACTCGGGGTCCTCCCATTCCCACGTGAACGCCAGTCGCGTCGGGCGCTGGACGTCCTGATACTCGCCGACGGCGATGTGTGCTTTGCCGTCGGGACTCGTCATGGCCAACCGAAAACGACCGCCGACTCGCGCGTCGAGCGTCGCACCGGCAAAGGCCCAGCCATCGCCCTCCATGCGCCACCAACGCGCAAGCTCCTTCGGATCGGTCCACGCGCGAAACAGCCGTTCGGGCGTTGCGCGAATGCGTTGTGATACGCGCACCGACGTATTCGTTGCCGTCGTCATGATGGTCGTCTCCGCTTGTTGGGTTGAGGCGCCTCGCTGCCTGGATCTTCGATGTATCGCTTGAGGTCGCCGAGCCGGTTGGTCCAGAAAACGCGGTAGCGCTCGATCCACTCGGCCGCCTCGCGCATCGCGTCCGCGTCGAGCTCGCAGCGGCTGATCCGCCCTTCACGTTCGCGCCGCACCAGCCCCGCGCGCTCGAGCACGCGGAGGTGCTTCGAGATCGCGGGGCGGGAGACGCGAAACGGCTCGGCGAGGTCGCCGACGGTGGATTCGCCGAGGGCGAGGCGCGCGAGAATCGCGCGGCGGGTGGGGTCGGCGAGCGCGCCGAAGGTCAGATCGAGTTGCCGGGTATTGGTAACCATGTAGTTACCAATATGCGACGCCCCCGCGCGGCTGTCAACAGCGAGCCGCGCGCTCGCCATCGATCAGGGCACGACCTGGAGAATCGACTGCATTTGGGGATTGTGAAAGCTGCAGCGGTAGCCGAAGGTGCCGGCCTGATTCGCGTCCCACTCGAACTCTTCGGCGCGCGAGATCGGACCGGAGTCGCCCCACGGCCCGCCGGTGATGGTGTGCTGCATCGAGCCGACGTTGTACCAGCACACAGTCACGCCCAGCTTCACGATGACCGTCGCGTTCGGCTGCCCGAACGGTTGATCCTGAAAGAAGAAGTCGCCGGCGTAGATCTCGTGTACGGTCTCGTCCGGCGTGCCGCGTACGATCTGGAACGGAATGCTGCTCACCGCGTCGGCTGCCACGGTGATGCGCACCGGATTCGCGAGGGGCTCCGGCACCGACGCCTGGTTTCCACCCCAGAACCGAACCTGGTATTTGCCGGCGGGAATCTGACCGAAATCGAACGTGCCGGACTGATCGACGTCGGCGAACACGTTCTGATTGAGGCCGTTGTCGAGCAGCAGATAGATGCGACCGATCGCCTGTGGCGTGCCCTGCAGATCGGTGACCGTTCCGCGGAGGTTCCCCGTTGGCGCGGCGGCGGTGACCTTCTCACCTCCGCCGCAGGCGCCAAGGCCCGCCGCCGCGGCGCCTGCGACCGCCAACCCGTTGCCGGCGGTCCACAGGAACTCGCGACGCGTGAATACCAACTTGCTCAACTGATGCCCGGGCACTTCCCGCCGTTGAGGCGGATGTTGCTGTTGTTGATGGCCTCGGTCACGGAGAGCGGGAGCTTGATCAGTCGCCCGGGGCCGAGCTTCGCCGTCACCAGGTTGAAGCGATACAGATCCTGCATGCGGGACCCTTCGGCGAAGAGTGTCGCGAACCGCTCGCTCAGCAGCGCATCGCGCACCCACGTCGAGATGTCACCGCTCGTCGGGAGCACCAGGTTCGGCAGGGTCGCCGCCTTGCGGTTGATGTTCATCGCGTCGACGGCCGCCTGGAACTGTCCCTTTCGCCAGGCGACCTCCGCCTGGATCAACACCATCTCGCCGTACTTGGTGATGGCGAGGGGCGCGGCCGCCACCGGCGCCTTGCCGTTGCTGAAGAACTTCACCACGCCGCCCGCGCCGAGGTTGTACCCATGCGCGTTGCCGTTGTCGTGCAGGAGCGGGATGCGCGTGTCGAGCTGATTGCTGTACCAGTCCTTCAGGTACCCGGCGACCGTATCGATCTTGTCGTACCAGATGCCGCGAATCGTGTAGGAGCGATTCGACCCCGTGTTGCCCTGGACGAACTCGTTGTTGTTCTGGGCCGTGGAGTTCGAGGAGAACACGGCGTCCTTCTCGAATCCCGCTGGCACCAGTTGCGCGGCGGCGAGCGCGGCGTCGTAGTTGCCCGCCATGAGATTGGCCCGCGCGATGCCCGCGTTGATCCAGTTGACCTGCGCCGCGCGGTCCGCCTCCTTCGTGTAGTGCGCTGCCTTCGCGAGCGCGAGCACGGCAGTCAGCTTCGTCACCGCGTTCTTGAACATCACCGTGTCGCTGACGGCCGCGGTGCCTTGCGTCGGCGGCGACTCGCAGAAGGACATCGCGAGCATGACGATCGGCCCATGCGTCCACGGTCTTGACCTGGACCATCAGCGGGCTGGTATTGGCCGTGTCGTTCATGCCCGCCGCGAACTTGTCCGCGGCCGACTGCGCCGAATATCGTGCTCGCAGCAGGCCGTTCTGGACGTCGTCACCGAACGTACCCTGGGGTCGGTTCGGCCGAATGGCGCCGGTCGAGATGTCGTGCCAGTCGATCCAGGTGCTGGAGTCCCACAGCTCGTCCGACAGCATGCCGGTGAAGATCGCGTTGTCGTCGAGCACCAGCATCATGTCGCCTTCGGCGCCGTTCGCGATGGCCGGCCACAGGATCGGATTGTCGAGCGTCGCGCTGGCGAAGTTCTGAGGGTCCTGGACCTTCAATACATCACTGCAGCTGGCGAGCGGCACGCTCACGAGGAGCAACGCCACGGCCAATCTGGTGGAGACGCGTGTCATGTCACGCATGATATCGTTCCTGAGAAGGGGTGGCGGTGATCAAAAGCGTGAGCGAATGGAGAACCGGAACGTGTGCGGCGCCGGATCGGCGAGGAAGCCGAGCGACGTGTTGAAGTCCGAGCCGGTATACGTCGAGAAGTCGGGGTCCTGGCAGTGGCAGTGCGCCCAGATCTTCACGTTCTGCGCGGCCGCGCTGAACGTCGTGTGTCCCAGCCCGAGCCGTGACGAGAGCGACGTCGGGAACTCGTACGTGACCGAGATCTGCCGAATGCGCACGTTGTTGCGGCTCTCCGGATCGTCGAACAGCGCCCAGTACTTGACGGCGGAGTCCGACGCCGGCGTGTTCACGCCGCCGGGTCCGAGCAGCGACAGGAACTCGTCGCCCGTGTGCTGGCGCCAGCGGTACGGCCGGTCGCTGTTCGAGAGCGTCGCGCCGCGTTCCGCGGTGAGGAGCGCGAGGAACTGGAAGCTCTTGAAGCGGACCGTCGGGTTATACGAGAAGTTGAATGTCGGCAGCGGCGGCCCCTGGTACAACGCCGTGTCGCTCCGCACCCAGGTCTTCGTGGTCGTATTGAACGATCACCGGCCGGTTCATCCAGATGCCGTTGATCGGGTAGCCGACGCGGATCGTGGTGTTGCTCCCGATGATGTGGCCGTTCAGGTTCGTGACCTTGTTCTTGTTGCCGTCGAACCGGATGTCGTTGTGCCAGTCGACGTCGCGCGACGTGTAGGTCAGCCAATTGATGCCGGCCTCCCAGCCGTCATTCACGATGCCGCCGATGTTCTGCTTCTGGGAATTGATGAAACCCTGGCTGGGCGGCAATGGCACGTTCGTGATCGCGTCATTGGTGCTCTGGCGGTAGTAGGTGAGCTCGAGACCCAGACGGTCGCCGAAGAAGCCCGCGTCGAACCCGGACTCGATCCCGGTCGTGATCTCCGGCGCGAGAACCGTGTTGCCCGGGTTGTACGGCGTGAGCGCGGGCGTGTTCGTGAACACGGCTTCCGGCCGGTAGGTCTGATACTGATCGAAGGCGCCCGGCGTCTTGCCGGTGCGTCCCCATGCGGTCCGCAGCTTGAGGCTGCTGACCGCGCGCGGCATCCACGAGTACGTCCCCAGGTTGTACGCGGCGTCGATCTTCGGATAGCGCTGATACCCGTAGCTCTTTCCGAACGCGCTGTTGCCGTCGAGGCGGAAGCCGATCGTGGTGAACAGCCGGTCGCCGAACGACAGACGATCCTGCGCGTACCCGCCGACGTTCACCGTGTGTGCGTACGCCTCGGAGCCGAACGTCTGCGACGCGGCGGTCACGGTGCTCACGCCGGGCCCCGGATACGCTTTGCCCACCGCGACGTTGAGCTGCTCGGTTTCGTAGAAGCCCTGGGCCGCCCACCGCAAAATCGGAGCTCATGCCGTGCGGCAGGCCGAGGTGATACTGCGCGAGATAGTCGGCGGTGTAGTTCGAGTAGTAGCGGTAGCCGTCGTCCTTCTCGCCGTTGAACACGGATGCCGATCCGAAATTGCCGTCGTACGGGAAGAAGCGCTGCTTGTTGTCGTTCGTGAGGTCGAGGCCGAGCGTGAACTTCGTGAGCAAATTCGCCGTCGCCTGATAGCTCGCTGTCGCGCCGCCGGTGTATCGGTTCGCGTCGCTGTACGAGGTCATCTTCTGGATGTCGCCGACCGCCACCCACGCCTCGCCGTACGGGCGCAGTTTGGTCGCATTGCGCGGATCGCCGTTCGACGCGTTGCCCGTGAGCGACGTCCAATTGTTGCCGCCCTGCAGCGAGTTGATGTAATTCCGTCCGTAGAACGATCGCGCCTCGAAGTTCCACTTGTCGCTCGGCTGCCACGCGAGGTTGACGCGGAGCGTGGCTCGGCGGGCATCGTTCGGCTGAATGCTGCCGACTTCCTTCGTGAACCCTGCCGACGTGAAGTACGACGCGCGGTTCGCGCCGCCGTTGACGCTGACCTGGTACTCCTGGTACGGGCCGCTGCCGATGAGCGTCTTGTTCATGTCGAGCGCGCGCGTGCCGTCCTGGCCCGTGAAGTTCGGGTACAGGTGCGTCGGGTAGTTCTCCGGCGCGCGATCCCAACCGGTGGTGAGTCCGAAGTTCCACGTCGGCGCGTTCTCGAGCCGCCCTTTCTTGGTGAAGATCTGAATGACGCCGTTCGAGGCGTCGGAGCCGTAGAGCGTCGCCGCGGCCGGGCCTTTCAGCACTTCGATGCGCTCGATGTCGTTCGGATTCAGATCCGCCGTGCGGTCTTCGCCGACGCCGCCGTTGAAGTTGCAGCAGCCCTGATTGGGGAGTCGTCGAGCTCCAATCGACCGATTTCGTGTCGATTTTCACGCCGTCGACGTAGATCGCGGGGCGCTGGCTCAGGCTGAAGCTCGACATGCCGCGAATGCGCAGATCCTTCGCCGCGCCCGCGCCGCCGCCGCCGTCCATGGCGCGCAGGCCGGGCACCTGGAACGACAGTGCGCTCGAGAGATCGTCGATCGGTTTCGTCTCGGACAGCTTGTCGACGTCGACGATGCCGATCGACGCACCGAGTTGTCGCTTCTCGACGGCGCCGCCCGTGCCCGTGGCGACGACCGTCTCGAGCTCGACGGCGCTCTGGCTGAGTGTCAGCGTCACGGTCACCGAGTCATTCGCCGGCACGCGGACCGATTGCGTCGCCGGACGAAATCCCAGCCGCTGCGCGCGCACGGTCGACCGTGCCGACGGGAATGCCTCGAATGAAAAAATGTCCACGCCGATCGGTGGTCCCGCCGAGCTTCGTGCCGACGACTTGGACCGCGCTCGCCTCGAGCGGTTGGCCCGTCGCCTGTTCGAGCACGACGCCGACGACCGTTCCGGTCTGCGCGCCGCCCACGGCTTGAGCTCCGAGTGTTGTGGCGGTACACGCGAGTACGACGAGTGCGCCGCGCAGTCCGAATGAGCGCAAACCTGGTGGCGCGTTGGAGCGTCGGGACATGGACTCTCTCCTCCGATCGGAAACCAACCGGGTGGTGGTGGTGGGTCCGGAGCCGGGTATCGACACACTGCGGCTCACCGATGCCGTGAGAACGGCTGGCGTCGGGCGCGGGGGGAGGCAACTGTGCGATCGGTGGGCGATCCACATGCGACGACCCTCTCCGGGCAAGGACAAACGGAGCCAGCGCGAATTCGTTCCGGCTCCGCGGCGATGTTATCCCGCGTCCGAACGCGCCGCAAGATTGAGGTCGGTCAATGCAAGACGGGCTGATGAACGGCGCTCATACCGTTCGTGCCCCATCCTTCGGGTGCGACGATCCGGCGATCGCTGCGCCGACTCCTCCAGCGCAGAGCGCAAGCAGACCGGCGCCCAAGAGGGAGATGCGATATGCCGCGGCGAACGAGGAGTCGAACGCATCGCGCACGTCCGCACGGCGCTCAGGAGGGAGCGACGGAATCGAGCTCACGTCCGCGCCCGCCATCTTCGGCCGCTCGAGATCGACGCCAGCGCGAGCGGCAGGCGTGAGATCGAGTCGCGCCAGCCGGGGCGTGAGCCGCGCGTTGAAGGTGCGAGCGACGATGACGCCGAACACCGCGATCGCGATCAGTCCCGCGATGCGCGCACGGCGTTGTTGATGCCGCTCGCCTCGCCCGAGTGATCGCTCGCTCACCGACTCCATCACGGTCGTCGTGAGCGGAGCGACGGTGATCGCCATGCCGAGTCCGACGACGACGATCGCGGGAAGAAACGTGGTGGCGAACGAGCCGATCGCGCGTCGACGCGCAGCACAGCGCGAAACCCGATGCCGGCGACGAGCGGACCGACCGTCAGCGGAAGCCGACTGCCGACGCGCGCGACGAGACCGCCCGACCAGCGCGACAGCAGCGAACATGATGATCGGGAACGGCAGCGAGCGCCGCGCCCGCAGCCGTCGCGCGTGTAGCCGCTGCACCTGAATGAGATCCATCGGCATCAGGAACAACGTCTCCGCCAGCGCGGCGTAGAGAAACAGCGTGAGCACGTTGGCGAGCGTGAATGTGCGGGAGCTGAAGAGGCCGCGCGGCAGCATCGGATTCGCCGCACGCGCGCTTCGACGACGACGAGCAGGACGAGCGCCGCGACGCCGACGCTCGAGCGACCCGATCACGAGCGGATGCGTCGGCGCCGAGCGGCGGCCACTCGAGAAGTCCGAAGACGAGTCCCGCTCAGCCCGACGACGGCGAGCGCGGCGCCCGGCCCAGTCGATCGCGCTTGCCGCGCGACGGATCCTTCGTCTCGTCCATGTAGCGGAACGAAAGGAAGACGACGAGCGCCGCGAGCGGCACGTTGATGAAGAACACCGCGCGCCAGCTCACGTGCTCGACGAGCCAGCCGCCGATCACCGGGCCGATCGCCGTCGTGATCGCGCTGAAGCCGGACCACGTGCCGATCGCGCGCCCGCGCTCGGCGCCGGTGAACGCGGCGCTGATGATGGCAAGGCTGCCCGGAACGAGAAACGCCGCGCCGATTCCCTGCAGCGCGCGACCGATGATGAGGATGAGCGACGTCGGCGCGAAGCCGCAGAGCACCGATGCGCCGCGGTGAACGCGAAGACGCCGAACAGGAACACGCGCTTGCGTCCGAGCTGATCGCCGAGCGATCCGCCGACGAGAATCAGCGCGCCGAGGAAGAGCGCGTACGCCTCGACGACCCACTGCACGTCGGTGATCGTGGCGTCGAGGCTCCGTCTGCAGCGCCGGCAGCGCGACGTTCACGACGGTGCCGTCGATGAACGTCATGCTCGACGCGATGATCGTCGCGACGAGCGTGCCGCGCTGTCGCGCGGCTATGCCGCCTCGATCTCGCTCAGCTCCACGCGATCCGTCGCCAGATTCGGTTGCTCGCCGAGAAACTCGACCCACTGTTTCTTGAGTTTTGGGTAATGCTTCGCGGCTTCCACCAGATCCATGAAACAGCGAATCGTATCGGAGAAGCGTCTCTGGAGCATGTCGTTCGCGATGCGCCCGTCGGGGGCGAACGCTTCATGGGCCTGCGCCAGCGAGAACATATCGGGGTAGACGCGCGTTCCCAAATGCTCGAGCGGAATGCGCAGCGCCCAGAGCCCGCGATTGCCGCCGGCCATGGACGGCGACGCCGACAGGAGCAGACAGTGTTTGCCGTTGAACGGCTGCGGGCGCAGGCGCGACGTCCAGTCGATCAGATTCTTGAGCCCACCTGGGATCGACGCGTTGTACTCCGGCGACGCGACGACGAACGCGTCGGCTTTCTTCACGTGCTGGCAGAACTCGTTCGCCGGATCCGGCACGCCGAGCTCGACTTCGACATCCTGGTCGAATGACGGACTGTCGAACTCGTTCAGCCCCCGGCGGTCGACCGTGGCGCCGTGTCGCGCGAAGACGTCGGCGGCGAGCGTCGCGAGCCGTCCGTTCAGCGAATCGCGCCGAAGCGACGCGGTCAATACGAGCACGTGCAGCGGGGTCGGACAGTCGAGCGGCATGGCATCGCTCCAGCGGAACGTGAACGGCGGTGCCCGGCTCGTTGGGCAGCTTCCGCGCCGCGGGTACAGATTCAGCAGGTCACGGTGAATGCTGACCAGGAGGCTCGAATGGCTGTGAGCACGCACGCCGAACGCTGGCCCGCGCTGCCGTTGGAGGATTGGCTGGCGACCTACGAGACACTGCGTCGCTGGACGCAGATCGTCGGCAAGACACGGCTCGGGCTTGCGCCGTTCGAAAACCACTGGTGGCACTGCGCGTTGTACGTCACCGCGCGAGGCCTGACCACGTCGCCGATGCCGACGAGCGCGGGAGTCGTGGACGTCGAGCTCGATTTTCTCGACGACGTCGTCGTGGCGCGAGCCAGCTGGGGGCAGGTGGAGATGATCCGGCTCGAGAGCAAGTCGGTCGCAAGGTTCTTCGAGGAGTGGAAGGCGTTGCTCGCGGCGCTCGGCGTCGAGGTTCGGATCGTCGCGAAGCCAAACGAGATCGGCGACGCCACGCCCTTCGGCGAGGATCGCGCGCATGCGACATACGATGCGGAGAGCGTGCGACGCTGGTTCGGCGTGCTCACTCATGCGGATCGAGCGCTCAAGCGGTTCCGCGGACGGTTCACGGGGAAATCCAGCCCGTCGCATTTCTGGTGGGGCGGCTTCGACCTGGCGTGCACGCGCTTTTCAGGCCGCCGTGCGCCGCTCCATGCCGGCGGGATTCCGAATTGCCCCGACTATGTGATGCACGAGGCCTACTCGCACGAATGCATCAGCGCGGGATGGTGGCCTGGCGCGCCCGACTCACCCGTTCCATACGCGGCCTTCTATGCGTACGCGTACCCCGAGCCTGACGGGTGCAGTGCCGCTCCGATCAAACCGGCGCACGCGCACTATCACCCCCAGATGCGCGAGTGGCTGCTTCCATATGAAGCGGTGCGCACGGCGGATGATCCGGAAACGATGGTTCTCGAGTTTCTCGAATCGACCTACCAAGCGGCGGCCACGCTGGGCGGGTGGGACATCGCGGCGCTGCGAGCTTCCCGTCCGGCATTGTAACGGGAGCGTGCAGCGCGCGTTGCCGAACCGGTGACGGAGGCCGCTAGCGGCGCTCCACGACCATGACGACGAAGGAGCCTGGAATCATCGGTGGTCGCGGGCGTCCGCCGGCCGGCGCCGCCTCGAACTTCGCGCCGGCGAGAAACAGCGCGTGCGTCGTCGGATCGAGTCCGATATTGCGCGACGCCGGCATCGTCGTGACGGTCTCGGCGACGTGATACGAGTCGGGCGTATCTTGATGAATGACCGTGAGCGTTCCGTCGGCATTTGATGCGAAGGCGTCTCCTGTCGCCGGATCATATGCCGCGCCGTCGACGCCGGCGCCGATCGGCACGGTGGCGATGACCTTTCCAGCTTTGTAATCAGAGATCGCCATCACGCCGCTGCGACATCCGCTGAACAACCGCTCGTGTTGAACGTCGATCGCCATCGCAACCGGATTCTTGCACGGCGCAGTCGACCAGCGCCGCGTCACCTTGAGCGCCTTGGCGTCGATCTCCACCACCTCGCCGTTGTCGGTCAGGTTCGCGTAGACCTTGCCGTCGCCGGCCGACGCGCCGTACTCCGGCTTTCCGCCGAGGTCGATGTTCGTGATGAGCTTTCCTTCGACGGGATCGATGACCGTCGACGAGTGTGCGTCGCCGTTGAACGTGAACACGCGGTTCGATGCAGGATCGTAGATGATCGCGTCGGCGTCCTCGGCGGCGTGGATGCGCCCGAGCACCTTGAACGTCGCGAGATCGAACATGACGACCGAGCTATCGTCGCCCGACGTCGCAAAGCCATGCCCGGTGCTCGGGACGACCGCCGTACCATGCGCGCCCTTGATTCCCACTACTTCGCCAAGGAGCTTGCCGTCGGTCTCGTCGACGACCATCACGCGCGTCTGTCGTCCGACGAAGACACGGTGGTTTGCTGGATCGGGGACGACGTAGTCCCAGCTTCCGTTACCACCGAGCGCAAAGGTGTGCGTGACGTGATAGGCGTTCTGCTGCGCCGAGAGTGTCGCCGTGGCACACGCGAGGAGTCCAATGAAGTAGCGCATGGGAATTAGCATATGCGGGGACTCCTGTCACGACGATGACGTCGACTATCGATCGTCACGCTTCGCCGGCCGTTTCTCCTTTCGATCCTCGTCGTCGATGTCGATCGAGAGCGGGAAGAACAGTGAACGCTTGACGCCCGGGTAGGGCACGTCCCAGCCGCGCGCGTCGTGCCACAGGATGCGATTCAGCTTGTCGCTCGGCGCCTCGTCGGGACGATCGAACACCATGCGTGCGGACAGCCGGGCCGCGTCCTTCCGCTCGGCGGAGAATCGCCCTTGGATCGACCGCGGCGCCGGGTTGAGCTCGAGCAGGGACTGCTTCGGTTCGATGGCCGAGTACGGCGCGAGGTTTGGCGACGCATTGGCGTCGAGGAAGCTCGCGCGCATGTCCGTGGCGACCAGATCGAAGATCGACATCGAGGGCAGGCCGAGCATCAGCTCGACGGTCTTCACCATGCTCGGCTGGCTGTAGAAGGTCGAGTCGACGGCGCCGCGCCGCACGAATGGCGAAATCGCCAGCGCAACGGTGCGGTGGCCGTCGACGTGATCGACGCCATCCTGTGCGTCGTCCTCGACCACGAGAATCGCCATGTCCTTCCAGAACGCCGAGTGCGACAGCCCGTCGACGATCTTGCCGAGGGCGAAATCGTTGTCGGCGACACAGGCTTTCGGCGTGCACCATCCCGGCGACGTGCCCTGCGTGTGGTCGTTCGGCAGAATCACCATCACCAGATTGGGCATGTCGCGCTTCGCTTCCCAGTCGGCGAGATGCGCGAGGATGTCACCGGCCTTCATGACGTCCGGCACTTCCTCGGTCCACCCGGGATACTCGCGTACGAGCTCACGATCGAGCGACGGAATGTCCGACTTCGTGTTGAATCGCCGCTTCAGGATATCGCGGTGCAGCGCGAAGTCGTTGGGGTGCTCGAGATACTGTGCGAACATTCGCGCACGCACGGAGTCGGACGACACCTTCGGCGACGGTGCATACTCGCCGAAGATGGCCACGGTTTTCTTCTTCGCGCGCGCGGCCTCCCAGAGAAACCCGCCGGACGAATACGTCAGCGCGTCCTCGCCCTCCGATGGATAGCTCCGCCCATAGTAGAGCGGCCACATCGGGTACTCGGTCTCGTTCGCTTGCGTGAGCCACTGGTGGCCGTCGGCCGAGTTGCCGCCCGACGCGAAGAAGTGATCCAGGGTCACGAAGCGCTCGGCCAACGCGTGCGTGTTGGGCGTGACGTCGCGGCCGTATGTGACGAGCGAGCTGTCGTGGCTGCCGCGATCGAGGTCGCCGAGAACCTGATCGAAGGTTCGGTTCTCCTTCACGATGAAGACGACGTGGTTGATGAGGGAGGGTTCGCCCGGGCGTTCCGGAACGGCGCGCGCGGTCACGTTCGCCCTCGGCGCCTCGCGCGCGTTGGGCGGCGACGCGGCGAGCGCGAGCCGATTGTTCTGACTCACGGCGGTGGTGTAGCCGGTGAGCTCCGCGGTGCTGGGAACAGGGATGACGTGTACTGCTCCGCGGGTCGCGAACACGTACCGCGCACGCTGATTGTGCAGCGTTCCTTCGCCGGCGCCGAGGCCGAACAGCGAGCCCACGGCGAGGTATCGCCCATCGGCGCTGACGTCGATGCTCGACGGATACCACGCCGTCGGAATCATTCCCCTCAACAGCCGGCGCGAATCACCAACGTCGTACATCGCGACGGCGTTCACGCCGCCGAGCGCGACGTAGAGTGTGTTGCGATCCGGCGACAGCGCGAGCGCCGTGGGGGCAAGTCCAATCTTTCGTTCGCGGAATGGCGTGACCGCGAAGCTCGAGACGGCGTTGGTCCGCGTATCGATGACCGCGATCGAGTCCGAGTTGCCCGCGGCGACGTACAGCTTCGCGCCTGGCTCGTCCCAGACGAGCGAAGTCGGGTGGCGACCGACAACGATCTCACGCGCCACCGTTCCCGTCGTAAGGTCGACGCGACTCACGCTCCCGGGAAGCGCGATACCTCGCGGATCGACGCGCACGGCCTCGGCGCGCGCGTCGCAGCATTGCATGGACGCTCGCTGTGCGGCAGTCGGCTTGGGACCTCCGAGCACGGACACGTACGCGGTACGGGAATCCGACGAGATCACCGCGGCGATCGGCTCGACGCCGAGTGGGATCGTGCGAATCAACGCGCCGGTCTCCGCGTCGAGCACCGCGAGCGCGTCGTTCGCCGGCAATGGAACGACCGTCAGGCGGTTGCCGTCCGCGCCGGGACGCGCACCAACGGCGGGCGCGCCGCCCATGAAGTCGCCGAGCGCGCCAGAATCGAAACGCCACCAGGCCGAGTCTCCGGTGACGTTCGCGTCGAAGGTGCTGACGTGCGTCACGGCCGGTCGTCGAGCATTCGCGGCGCCGGGCGGCGTGGGGAGACGGCCGACGAACGCCACGACGACGCGCTTGCCGACCGTGTCGGTTGCCAGGGCGTAAATGCCTGGGCGTCCGTCGACGCGGCCTCGCGCGCGCACGGCGTTGTTTCGCCAGTCGAGGCGGTACACGTTGCCGGGCACGGCGACCCACACTTCGTCCGACGTCGTTCCGAATCGAACGCCGCTGACCTTTCCGTCGAAGACGCTCTGAATGCCGGCTGGCGTCACCCGCACGCCGGTGGCGATCGCGCCAGGGTCGGGAATGTCTCGCTTCGGTGTCTGTTGCGGCGGCGCCGCCTGAGCGACGAGAAAGGCGATGGTCAGCATGCCGTGAACTTACCAGTCGTCGCGCGCGGCGCCAGCCGATCAGAAGTCTATGAAATGACCTGAACAAAATGTTCTCGCCACCGACACCTGGCTGTGATCTCGCCGTTACGTCGGGCGCCATCATCCCATGAGCATGCTGGAGACGCTCAACTTCCTGCTCACAAATCGAATCCCCCGTCGATTGGCGACCTCGCTCGCCGGCCGAGTCGCGAAGATCGAGAGCCGACTGTTCACCAGCGTCGGCATCAAGGTGTGGGAAGCCTTCAGTGGGAGCCTCGCGCTCGAAGAGTCGTCGACGCAGAGCTTTTCGAGTCTCGAGGCGGTGTTCACGCGCCGTCTCAAGTCTGGAGCGCGTTCAATCGACGGCGCGCCGGACGTGCTCGCCAGCCCGTGCGACGCGATCGTCGGCGCGCACGGCGTCGTCGAGAAAGGCATGGCCATTCAGGCCAAGGGCTTTCCGTACGCGCTCAGCGACCTGCTGCTCGATCAGGATCTCGTCGACCGCCATCGCGGCGGATGCTTCGTGACGTTGCGTCTGCGCTCGAACATGTATCACCGGTTTCATGCGCCGTGCGACGGCCGCATTCACTCCGTGCTCTGGATCGCGGGTGACGCCTGGAACGTGAATCCGGCCGCGCTCAAACGAGTGGCGCGGCTCTTTTGCAGGAACGAGCGTGTGGTGCTGGACATCGTGCCGCCGGATCCCGACTCCGCGGTCACCCTCGTCGCCGTCGCGGCAATTCTCGTGTCGAGCGTCCACCTCGAGTGTCTGGCGACGCCGCCGCGCGTCGAGCGCGGACGACTGGCGCGACACGCTTGCGATGCAGTCGTGAACAAAGGCGACGAGCTGGGCCATTTCCGGAATGGATCGACGATCGTGCTGTTCGCGTCGGACGGCTTCTCGCCGTGTGCTTCGCTTTCCGAAGGCGCAATGCTGCGCGTCGGAGAGCCGATCCTGAGGCGCGCCGGAGCGCGCCTTTCTCGTGTGACGACCCCTCTTCCCGGAGCCGCCATCCAATGAATGCAAGCCGCCGCCGACCTCGCGCCACTGTCGTTTCTCGACGAGCTCCGCCTCCAGCGCTGGGACGATCATCGCTACTATCACCAGAGCCGCGTCAACCAATCGCTCCACCTGCTGAGCGCGTGCACGTTCCTCGCCAGCTATGCGCTCATTCCGTTTCATCCCGCGGCGGCGGCGATCCTGGGATGGATCGTGGCGATGTGCATTCGGCAGGTAGGGCACTTCTTCTTCGAACCGCGCGGCTACGATCACGTCAACGACACGAGTTTCGAGCACAAGGAGGACATCAAGCTCGGCTACAACCTTCGCCGAAAGGCGATCCTGCTTGCCGTCTGGGCGGCGATTCCCGTGGTGCTCTGGTTCCAGCCGACGCTGTTTGGGCTCATCGGGACATGGACCGATCGCTCCGCATACGTCGACCGCGTCGGGATCGCCTGGATTGTGCTGGGATTCGGCGGCGTGCTCGCACGCTCGGCCTGGCTCTGCGTGACGCATGCTCCGCAGACTGGACTCGTCTGGGGAACGAAGATCCTCACGGATCCCTTCAACGACATCAACTTCTACTGGCGCTCACCGCTCAAGCTGATCGGGGGGGAGCTGATCGACCCGATGACGCACGTTCGCGTGCGGCGCTGACGCTTTCGCGAACGATCCGACGCTTGATCTGTTTCGCCGAGAGCGTCGGATTGCGCCACCACCACCCGTCGGCCTGCATCGCGTCGGCCGCGGCGAGCATCCGATCGCCGATCTCGCCCAGGTCGGTGGTCGTGAGGTCGTGGCTGAGAATCATGCGTCCCGTACCGATCCACGCCGTGCGAATGCCAGCGGCGCGCAGATAGAACTGGTACATCCAGTGGTATCGGCCGGGATCGGGATAGCATGTGATCCACACCGACGTCATGTTCGCGAGGCGAACCGGAACGGCCGCGGCGGCGAAGCGTTGGTTGATCGCCTCCGCCCGCGCGGTCCAGCGAGCGTCGATGTCTCGCCACGTCTCCCGCGCCGCGTCGCTCTCCACGTGACGAAGAAACTCGTTCATCGCCGTCATCACGTACGGATGCGAGTTGAACGTGCCGCGAGCGAAGCAGATGTCGGCCGCGCGGTCGTCTCGAAAGCGGCGCATGAGGTCATGCCGGCCGCAGACGACGCCGACTGGCAGTCCGCCGCCCACGCTCTTCCCGTAGGTCACGAGGTCGGCCGGGACGCCGAAGTATTCCTGCACGCCGCCGCGCGCGATCCGAAATCCGAGAAACACCTCGTCGAAGATCAGGACGATGCCGCGCGATGGTGCACACGTCGCGCAGCTGTCCGAGCCACTCGCCGTAGGCGGCCTTGTCGTAGAAGGCGGTGCGTTCCGCGACGAGCGTTCCATCCGACGGCGGCGAGGCGTTCGGATGCATTGCCTGAACCGGATTGACCAGCACGCAGGCGATATCGTGCCGAGTGCGAAGCACATGCAGCGAGCGCTCGCTCATCTCGGCGAGCGTGTACACCTCGCGCGACGGCCGCGGATTGCCGGGACCAGCCTGCACGCCGTCCCACCATCCGTGATACGCGCCGGCGAAGCGAACGACGTGCGAGCGGCCAGTGTGGTATCGCGCGAGTCGAACCGCCTGCATCACCGCTTCGGTGCCCGACATGTGGAAAGACACCTCGTCGAGCCCGGAGATCGAGCGCAGCCGCTCGACGTTCTCCGACACCACCGGGTGATACGGCCCGAGCACGACGCCGAGACCCTTCGCTCGCTCGACCGCCCGTTCCACGGCGTCGCGGTAAAACTCCGAGCCGAAGAGATTGACCCCGTACGACCCGCTCAGATCGTACTCCCAATTCCCGTCGAGATCGCGGATCCGCGGCCCGCATGTTTCGGCCACGATGCTGCCCATGGGCAGTGTCTGCTCGACCAGTCGGCGAAACTGAAATGGCGCGCGATACGCGTTGACGAAATCGACGTCGGACACCGCGCGCTCGAGCCTCTGGCTCGCCTCGAGCGTGCGCGGCGCCATGTCGCGAAGGCGTTGCCCAAGCTGCTGGAAGGCCTCACGACGACGGGCGACGACGCTCGGCGGTGCGTCGTCCAACCCGAACGCGTCGCCGACCGAGTACTCATAGCGTGGAAGCAGTCGCGCGAGTCGAAGCGCGATGCGCGGATGTCCCGCCAGTGACCCATGCTTTGCGCGCGACAACCGTACGCGCTGAACAGCGTGATGCACGGGGTTCACTCGCTGCCACCACGGGTACGGCGGTCGCGTGAGCTCGGCTGGTCTGCCGGCGGTGTGACATCGCAGGCGCGGGCCCGGTGGATGCGCCGAACGCCGGGACCTGCGGGTCGACGGATGTTGGGCGAGCGACGATCGGTAGGGTCACGGCGCGCCGAGCGCGGTAGTGTCCCCACAACGGTAGCCGTGCTGGTGCAGCCGAACAGACGTCTCGTCGAATTGCGGCCAAGTTGTGACGATTCGTGTATCGAGGCGTTGCCGGACTCGGCGATCGTTCGGAGCATGACCAACCGGCCACTGACTGTTCTCGACATCACCAAGTGGTATGGCGAGCGGAGCGGGGGCGTACGCACGTATCTGGACGAGAAGCAGCGCTATGTCGTCGGCCGTCCCGACCTCCGCCACGTGCTCGTCATTCCTGGTGATCGCGACGAGGTGAGCGAGCAGGGAAACACCCGCCGATATCGAATCCGCGGGCCGCGAATCCCCACGCAGCGACAGTATCGATTTCTGCTCGCGCCGCGGACGCTGCGACGCATCATCGAGCGGGAGCGCCCGGACGTGATCGAAGTCGGAAGTCCGATCTTCGTTCCGTGGATTGCGCGCTTCGCGGTGCGCGGGAGGCGCATCCCGCTGGTCGGCTTCTATCACACCGACATCGGCGCGTCGTTGGCGCCGATTCTTGGCCCGCTCTCCAAGGCCACCACCGAGTTCTACGTGCGGCTGCTCGATCGGTTGTTCGCGACGACGTTTGTGGCGTCGGACTCGAGCGAAGCCGATCTTCGGCGAGCGGGGGCAACGCGGATCACGCGCGTTCCCCTCGGGGTCGATCTCGAGACGTTTCACCCGTGCCGCCGCGCTCGGCGAGCGCATACTCGAGCCGTCTTCGGCCTGCCGCTCGACACGCCGGTCGTCACGTATCTCGGACGCATCGCGCCCGAGAAGGGCCTCGACGTCGCGCTCGCGGCGTGGCGCCAGATCGAACCGCGAACGCAGGCGACGCTCGTGCTGATGGGCGAGGGGCCGCTGCTGCCCGAGCTTCGCGCTCGGTCGGCGCGGATGCGCGTGCTCTGGCTGCCGTTCGACAAGAGTCGCGACCGCGTTGCCTCGCTGCTTGCCGCCTCGGATCTCTATCTGTCGCCCGGACCGTGCGAGACGTTCGGATTGTCGGCTGTCGAAGCCATGGCCTGCGGGACGCCCCTCGTCGCCGCCGATCGCGGCAGCGTCGCGGAGCACGTCGCGAAAAGCGACGGCGGCGTCGTCTTCGAAACCGGTCGTGCCCAGAGCCTTGCCGAGCGATTGCTGTTCGCGATCGAAGCGCCGCTCGTTGGCTGTGGCGCGAAAGCGCGCTCGTATGTCGAGCGCCACCACGCGTGGAGTGGCGCGTTCGATCGGATTTTTGCGGCCCATCACGCGGTGGCCGTTCAATGAAACTGTTGGTGGCCATCCACGATGTGTCGCCGGCGCACGACCAGGCCGTTCAGCGGATCTGGCGCTATTGCACGTCGCTTGGCGTTCAGCCGGCCCTGCTCGTGGTTCCGAACTGGCACGGCGAGTGGCCGATCGCCGACTATCGTCTCTTCACGGCCTGGCTCCGTGACGCGCACAACGGCGGCGCCGAGATCTTTCTGCACGGCGAGCGACACGACGAGCTTGGCGCGACGCGGGAGCTCGGCGACGAGCTTCGGGCGTTCGGCCGCACCGACCACGAAGCCGAGTTCCTCACGCTACGGTACGAGGCCGCCCGGCAGCGGATCGAACGAGGCTTGTACTGCCTGCGTGTGTCCGGGCTCGACCCCGTTGGATTCGTCGCGCCGGCGTGGCTCGCGCATGCGGACTGCGCGGCGGCGCTGAGCGATTGCGGACTCGCGATCAGCGAGACGACGGACGCCGTGACGTTGCATCGACGAGCTACGCGGCTTGCGTCGCCCGTCATTCGCTGGAGCACGCGCGCGCCGTGGCGCGCGTCGGCGTCGGCAGCTCGTCGCTCGCGCGGGGAGCGTGGTCCACGCCAACCGTTGGCTGGTCCGCATCGCGCTGCATCCGGCGGACGTCGAGCATCCGTCGACATGGTCCTCGGTTCGGTCGACGATCGAGCATTGGCTCGAGGTTCGGCATCCCTGGCGTTACGCCGCGCTCTGAGGCGCGGCGCTCAGTCACGAGGTCGTCTGATGCGGGTTGCCATCTTCACTGACACGTACGCGCCGCATGTGAACGGCGTCGCGCGCACACTGGCCAGGCTCACCACGGCGCTCGAGAAGCGCGGTCACGGCGCGCGGGTGTTCACCGTCGCCGATCCGCGCGCCCAAGCATCGGGTGACATCGTTCGGTGGCCTGGCGTTCCATTCTACGGATATCCCGAGCTCCGGCTCGCGGCGCCGAGCACCAGCTCGGTGCTCGAGCGACTCCGAGCGTTGGGCGCCGTCGCTCGTTCACGTCGCCACGCCGTTTGGCCTCGGGCTCGCCGGAACGCGCGCCGCGAAACGCCTCGGTGTTCCGGTGGTCTCATCGTACCACACGTCGTTCAGCGAATACGCGCGCTTCTATGGCTTTGGCGCGCTCGCGGCCCCGGGGTGGACGTATCTGCGCTGGTTCCACAACCGGACGCGGCGCACCTATGTCCCGACGCGAGCCGTGAGCGACGACCTCGTCGCGCGGGGATTCAAGAACGTTCGGCTCTGGCCGCGCGGTATCGACGCCGACGTCTTCAACCCTCGCTGGCGGAGCCAGGAGCTCCGGCGCTCGTGGGGCGCTGGCCCGGACACCGTCGTCGTCGCGTATGTCGGGCGGCTTGCGAGAGAGAAGGGAGTCGATGTCGCCGTCGACGCGGTGTCGGCGCTTCGTGCGCGCCTTGGCGAGCGGCGACGCAGCTTCGTGTTCGTGCTCGTGGGCGATGGCCCGCACGAGCAGGCGCTGCGCGCGCGCGCGCCCGCCGGCACGATGTTCCTCGGTCGCCTCACCGGCCAATCCCTCAGCGAGGCCTATGCGTCGGCGGACGTGCTGCTCTTTCCGTCGACCACGGACACGTTCGGCAACGTGCTGCTCGAGGGGATGGCGTCGCGACTTGCCGCGATCGCGGCAGAGGTGCCGCAGTCGCGCGAAGTGTGTGGCGCGAGCGCGCATTTCTTCCAGGCCGGAAACGCCCTCGATCTGAGCGCGCGGCTCGAGCGTCTCGTCGAGGACCGCGCCATGCTCGAGGCGCTGCGCGAGGCCGCGTTCACGAGCGCGCGCACGCGCGACTGGGACGCCGTGTTCGACGCGCTCTTCGCCGACTACGAAGCCGTGTGTCGCGCCGCGGCCGTCACGAGCGACGCCGATGGCGTCCACATGCTGAGTGCCTGAGGCATCATCCCGAATCGGTCGACCTGGGCTCCGAGGCGATTGTCCGTTGTTCGCAGGCTGATACCTCTCACCTCAAACCTGCGCGACGCAGCTTTGAGGTAAGAGACTTCAGCCACTCATGGCACCCAACGGATGCCAGTCGTGAACCACGCACGGTAGTACTCCTGCTGAATCGGCTGGCTCGTGATGCCCTTGTAGCGGTCGAGCGGCTGATTCGTGAGGTTGATGCCCTCGAAGAACAGCCGAGCGCCGCGGCCCACGTTCAGATTGGCCGTGAAGTCGAGTTGGTCCGTGCCCTTCGTGAACAGATCCGTCGACGCGTCGGTGCCGTACGTGTCGATGAAGTTCGCCTTGAAATTCCAGGCCAGACGCGTCTGCAGGCGCCCGTACTCATAGAACAGCGCCACGTTCCCCATCTTCGGCACCAGCGCGAGGAAGTCCGCCGTGCGATTCTGGTTCGGCACGTGCGCCGTCGAGTGCGAGACGGTGTAGTTGATGTTGATGCCGAGTCCCGAGAGGTAGCCCGGCAGGAACGCGAACTGATCCATCCAGTTGACCTCGGCCCCGCGAATCGTCGCGCTCCCACCCTGCTGCGGCTGAATCGCGACGTATCCCGCATATGGGCCGCTCGTTTCGTTGAACTGAACCGGAGCGACGAAGTCGGTGATGTTCTTCTGGAAGTACCCGACCTCGAACACGCCGATGCCGGCGAAGAAATGCTCGGCCATGAGGTCGAAGCTCGTGGCCTGCGACGCGTGCAGGTCCGGATTGCCGAGCGTCACGGTCTGCGACTGGATGTCCGGCAGCGCGTAGCTGCGGATGTTGTCGTAGATCGGCCGCGAGAGCGACCGCACGACGGCTGCGCGAATGTTCGTCGCGTCGTCGATACGATACCGAACGTTGAGGCTCGGCAGCACGTTCGTGTAGCTGCTCGAAGTCGACGAGGGCGTCGACGACGTCCACACGCCGTTCTTGGTGTTGACGATGAAGCCATTCGACGTGATCGCCGTGCGCTCGAGACGAACGCCCGGAATGAAGCGGAAGTTGCCCTGGTCGAGCGTGGCCATGACATAGCCCGCGCTGACGTCCTCGGACGCGTTGAAGACGTTCGGATCGCGCGTCAGATGGGCCGCCGCGGTGTCGACCGTGCGCGAGCCGGCGTACCGAGCGATGAGCTGATCGAGCATCGGGCGATCGATGTTCGCGTGGGCGAAATACGCCGGACCGAAGCGATAGCCGGTGTTCGTGTACGAGCCCATGACCGAGTCGAGCGTGATCGTGCCGGGAAACTTCGTCGTCACGATGTCGGCTTCCTGCGAATCCTTCTTCTTGCCGCGGAAGGATCCGCCGAACTTGAGCGCGCCGGCCCAGGACCCGTTTCGGAACGGCACCGTGAGATCGAGCTTGCCGGTGAGATCGCGATCCTTCGCGTCGCGGAAGTTCTGCGTCAGCGCGTTGAAGGCGTAGAGGTTCGCTTGATCGAGACTTCCCTTGCTGATGCCGAGCTCCGGATTGTACGGGTCGGCGACATCGTACTGCATCGTGACGTTGCTCTGTCGGAACGTCACTTCCTCACGATACGGATTCGTCTCACGAGCCTGGGCCCATCCCGCCAGCGCGTCGAGCGAGTACGCGTGCCCGACGTGCTCGAGGTTGAGGGTATAGTCCTGCGTCTGGTCCGTGAGATTACGATAGCGGAGCGTTCGCTCGATGCGCGACGCGGTGGCCGAGTCGCCGGGCTGGAAGGTGCCGGGGCGATAGCGGGTCCGCCGACGCACCTCGTTGTCCGTGAAGTCGTTCACGTTGCCACGAAGCGCGACGTTGGTCGACCGGCTGACGATGTAGTCCAGCGTCGCGACGTACGACTGGCGTGTGCGTGTGAGCAGATAGTCGCGCGGCTCGAAGTTCGTCGGCTGCTGCACGGTCTGCGTGCCGACCTTCACCGGATTCCAGTCCGCCTCGTAGTCGTTCGAGCCGCGGTCGGTCTGTTGGAACGTGCCGCCGAGGAGGACGCCGAACTTCTGATCGTCGCCCAGCCGGCGTCCGTACATCGCGCTGTAGTTCGCGATGCCGCCCTTGGCGAGCGGATCGTACCCATGCGCCAGCGTGAGGCTCTGTGTCGTCCGCCCCATCTCGGCCGACTTCGTGATCAGGTTCACCGAGCCGCCGATGGCGTCGGCGTCCATGTCGGGCGTGAGCGTCTTGCTCAACACGATCGTCGAGAGGACTTCGGGCATGATCGCGTCGAGCGCAACCGCGCGCGTCGAGCGATCCGGAGCAGGGAGCCGCAGACCATTCATGCTCACGGCGCTGTACTCGGGCGGCGTGCCGCGAACCTGGAAAAATCGTCCTTCGCCCTGGTCGCGCTGCACCGAAACCCCGGGAAGTCGCTGGAGCGCCTCGGCGGAGTTGATGTCCGGCGTGCGGCCGATCACGTCCGCGGAGACGACGTTCGAGACGTTGTCGGCGTTCTGCTGGCGGCTGAGGGCACGTGCCTGTGCGTCGCGCTGTCCCTCCACGACGATAGCGCTCAGGTTGTGCGCCACCTCGGAGAGCGAGACGTCGACGACGAGCGAGCTGTCCGGAACGACGTCGATCTCGCGTTTGGCAATCTCGTAACCGATGAACCGGCTCAGGAGCGTGTGATGTCCGGCGGGAACGCGCAGCAGGCGATAGCGACCGTTGTCGTCCGTGTTCGCCATGATCGCCGTGCCGTCGATCCACACGGCGGCCGATGCCAATGTGCGATGCGAAGAGCCCGTGACCTGTCCGAGAATGGTCCCGGTCTGCGCTCTTGCGTACGTGGCCGGCGCGGCGACGAGCGCGAACGGAAGAAGATGATGGAGCGACCTGCGACGAAGTGACATGGCGGCATCCCGTGGTGGTAAAGACCGCCAATCGTAACTGTCACTTCCCTGACATCCGGTATCACGCGAGCGACAACGATGTAACAGGTCAGCTTGCCGACAGCTACGCCACGGCTTCGCGTTTCACGGGTCAGAACTGATTGGCGAAGCTCACGACCTTGAACCGGCCGTCGCGCTCGATGATGGTGCCGAACCACCGCTGGGTGGTCGTCTCGTGCTGCGGATTGACGACGCGAATCGTGCACCCCAACCAGAGCGTGTTCACGCCTTGGCGTTCCGGCTTGGCATCGCACGTGTGGCTCTCGTACCGCCACGACTGACCGCCGAGTCGGCGCATCAGCCGCACGAATCCACTGTTGCTCGGGTTGGCGATTTGCATCCAGACGATCGCCGGCGATTCCCTGTACGGTGGGTGGGTGTACGGCGAGCTCGGATAGACGAGATCGATGAATTCTCGTGGCGTCACCGCGGCTGTCGCGAGATCGATGCTGTCGCCGCGCGCGACGTCGGCCACGATCCGGCGCACGAGGGCCTCACGAGAGGCGCTCGCGTGCGCGAGCGACGACGCGGGCGTGCCGCCAATCTTGCTCTCGAACCGGCGGATCTCCTCGTCGAGTGGAAGAATGGAATCCACGACGTACCCGGGCAGCGTCCGGTTGATCGAGTCCTGACGTGCCCGGGCAATGGAATCGCGGCGTAGCGAGTCGGCGTGAACGGTGGCCGCGTCGGCGGTGGCGGCTCGTTGGCAAGCGCTGAGCGACAACGCCAGCGGGGCCACGGCGACTGCAATCAAGACGAACCGATAGCGCATCGAGACGACAGAGTGAATAGAAAATCCGGCGAGACGGTGTGAGCGGCAGTGAGCGGTACGCGTTTCCAGCCGTCCGTGGTCACTCACACACGGGTCACGGAACAACTGGAAACGCATGCCGTTCGCTGCCGTCGCGCGCCGTCAGCTACTGCTACGCGCGGAAGTACACTGTCCACCCCTGCCACCATTTCGTTCCGCCGGGTGCCACGGCGCCCATGTACGGCGTGGGGACCACGAACGTGCCGGCTTTCGTCTGAATCTTTCCGGTGAACGTGTTCATCCCGCCGGTCGCGATGGCCGATCCGGTCGCCGGCGTGAAGTCGAAGCCGGTGATGCCGCTCGGCACCGAGCCAGTCGCGGGAACGCTGACGAAGAGCGGCGCGGCGAGACCCGTGCTCAACCCGAGCGAGTTCGCCGTCGCATCGAGCGTAAACTGCGACGGTGGCGTCGTCGTATTCGCCTGGAACAGTGCCGGCGTCTCGGCGAAGTAGTCGTTGCGAATGATCAGATCCGAGGTGGTGAGATCCGGCACGGCCGCGCTCGCGGCGCGCTTGAACGTCTCGGGATCACGCAGCGAGATGCCCGCGACCGGGAAGCGCGCGAACACGCTGTTGATGTAGTAGCCGCCCGTTCCGCGGCGGAGCATCATGCCGAAGCCGCCGCCGGAGCCAACGCACGTCACCGCCCCGCAGCCGATGAGCGTGACGTTCGAGACGAGCGGGATCGTGAACGGCTGTTGGTCGAAGCCGTTGTCGCAGCCCGAGCCGTTGCAGCCGTCGTTCTCGACGCCCTCGAGGTCCGTGGCATAGAAGCCGGCGCCGGTGCGCGGTGTGAGCTGCACCGAGTTGTAGCCGATCACGAACTGAATGCGGCCCTGGAATCCCTCGGACATATCGAGGATGTCGTCCGCGGTCTCGAACGCGACGAGGTGATCGACATCGGCACCGCCGCCGAAGAACTCGTACGAATCATCGAGCGGCGCCATCGTCTGAAGATAGGAGAGGCGTGTGCCTGACCCGACAGCCGCGAACGTGAAGCCGTTGAACTCGTTGTTGAGCGACGGCGCGAAGCCCGCGAACTCGACGCGAACGTACTGCAGCGTCCCGGAGTTGTCGGTCGCGACGGTGCCGCCCGAGTAGGTCACTTCGTAGTTCTTGCCACCCACCACCTGCGTGCCATCCGTGCCCGTGCCCTCGACGATGACGTTGCCGCTCCGGTTGCTCGGCGCGTTTCCGACGAGGAGGAGACCACCCCAATCGCCGGGCTGCCGGTTGCCGATCGGACGCGACGACGTGAACACGATCGGCAGATCGGCCGTGCCCCGCGCGTCGATCGTGGCACCGCGCATGATGAACAGCGACGACGCGAGCGTATTGTAGTCGCCCTGGATCTTCGTGCCCGGCTGAATCGTGAGCTTCGCGCCGTTCGCGACGTGAATGAATCCCTTGAGCGTGTACACGGTATCGGCGTACAGCGTCCGGCTCGCCGTGATGTCCGTGGTGATGTCCGCCGCCGCGTTGCCGACGTTGAGCGTCGTGACGACCGCTTCACTCGACGGTGCCGAGGTGAGCGATCCCGCGACCGCGGTCACGCGATAGCGGTACTGGGTGTTCACCTTCAAGCCGTTGTCCGTATACGTCACGACGCCCGGCGACGACGGCGCGGTCGCGGTGCCAGCGGATGCGAAGCTGCCGGCGCTTCCTTCGGCGCGTTCGATCGTGAAGCTGTTGTCGCCGGCGCGCGACAGGAAGCTGACGCGTACCGAGGTGGATGACATCGCGGTCACCGAGACACCGATGATCGGATCGAGCACCTTGGGCGGGGGAGTCGTGGTGTTGTCGCTGCCGCACGCGTTGGCGACCAGGACCGACAGGGCGCCGGCGACCGCGGCGAATCGCCGCCGAGTCAGTGACATGCGCATTGGCCTCATGTGAAGCTGGGGTGAGAGAATGCTGATGGGTTCGGAAAAGCCGGGTCGAATCAATCCCTTCAAGACACGCAGCACGGTCACCGCGGGGTCACGAGCGCGTCACAGGCGACGGTCAGGGGCGCCACACCAGTCCCGCCTGGACGGTTTGGCCCGTGCGATAGCGCTCACGCGTCACGGTGCCTTGGCGCACGACATACGCGGCGTCCATGATGTTCTTCGCATCGATGCGCGCCGAGAACGCGCCGGCCACCGGAAGCCGGAACGACACGTCGAGGCTGTTCCGCGACTCCTCGATCACATCCGGGAGCGGACGGTCGCCCGCCGCGAAGATGCGCGGACCAACGCGGTTGTACAGCACCGTCGCGCTCGTGCTGTTGCCCAACGCCAGATACGTAAGGCCGGCGTTGACGACGTACGGTGCCTGGCCGACCATTCGGCGAGCGGTGTTCGTCGCGCTGGCGCGGGTATCCTCGCCGAGGTGAATCCGGCTCTGCATCACGGTGACGTTCGTGAAGCCCTCGAAACGACTGAGCGGTGACGCGATGAAACCGAGATTTTTTCGCCCTTCAAGCTCGACGCCGTAGTTGGTCGCGCTCTTCGCGTTGGTGTAGAACACCACGCGCGTCCCCGAGCCGGCGGCCTGATACACGCGTTCGATGGGATTCGTGAACTGCTTCGCGAACAGGCCGACGCTCAGGATCTCGCCGCTGCGCGGATACCATTCCCACCGGCCGTCCACGTTGAGCACGTTCGTGCGTTGGAGCTGATCGTTGCCAAGCACATCGTCGCCGTTCAGCACGTCGCGCGTTTCGATCGGCGCGATCTCCCGGTATTCCGGCCGAGCGAGCGTGCGACTCGCCGAGACCCGGGCCTGCTGCGCGCCGGTGAGCTGGACGTTCAGCGCGAGCGACGGCAGCACGTCGTTCCAATTCTTGTGAATCGAGAGCGGCGAGCCGAGCGTCGACAGCGCATTCACCGTGAGCTGGTCGTGCTCGAACCGGGCGCCCCCAATGAGTCGCGCCCGGCTCGAGAGATCGATCGACGTCATCGCATAGCCGGCGCTCAGATCGTCGTGCGCGTCGTACGAGCCGCCCTGCGCGAGCGGGCCGATCGTGAAAACGCTGTCACCCGGCCGCGCGAACCGGCCGTCGAAGATCTGCTCCGGGTCCAGCAGCGTGACGCTGTCGCCGGCCCCGGGGGCGCTGATCGAGTACGCGCGAATATCGGACGTGCGCGTCGTCCGGCGCTGCAGTCCGCCGAGTTTGAGCAGCAGGTCTCGGCCGAAGGCGTTGAATGACAGTTGGTAGTCGCCCTTGCCTTCGAGACTGTGCTCGTCGAGCGCCGAGAACGTTCGAACGGCGCCGGCATTGCCGGTGGTCAGCCAACGGAGCACCTGACCGCCGTTGGCCCCGGGGCTCAGGGCCTGCACGAACTCGGACCGATCGGGCTCGTCGCGCCGCACGCCACTCGCCGTGACCGCCCAATCGAGCCGGTGTCGTCCGTACTCGTGCTCGCCGGTCAGCTGTGACGAGTTCACCGCGCGCTGAACGTAGTCCATGCGCGTGATCTTCGCGTCGAACCCCTCGTTCTCGAAGTGACCGGTTTCTACGCGCGCTTCGTTGTCCGCTGTCCGGTTGTACATCCCGTTGAACGTGAGACGCGTCCGATCGCCGATCATCGTGCTCAGGTTGCTCAGGCCGCCCCACAGGACGCTCTGGCTGCTCGTCTGGCCGGTGAAGACGTCGATGGGTCGCGTCTCGCCCGGCGTATTCCCGCGATCGGCCAGCGCGCGGACCTGGTTGTCCTTCAGGTCCGTGCTGAACGCGTACGAGCCGGAGAACAAATAGCCGACGCGATGCCCGAAGATCGCGTCGTCGCCGCCGAGCGACACCGCCCCCGAGCCGTTTGGCGGCGCGGTGGTCGTCGTCGGCGTCCACGCGTTCCGAAATTGCTTGATGATGGTATTCTGATCGGCGTGACTGAGGTTGATGTTCTGAAAATTGCCGAGTGAAGCGACGAGGGACGGGAGATCGCGACCCGGTCCCGCCATCCCGGCCGCCTCGCCACCGACGCCGCGCGGTGACAGCACCCTGGCCCCGCTCGCGCCGGCCGTGTATCCACCGACGAATTGCGCGGTCAGCGTCCGGCGAGCCGGAAACTCGCGCGTGCGAATGTCGACCAGCGCGCCGGCGAAGTCGCCCTGTTGATCAGGCGTGAAGGTCTTGGTCGTCGTGACGGTTTGGAGCAGACCGGCCGGAAACAGGTCGAGCGGCACGACGCGCTTTTCCGGCTCCGGGCTCGGGACCCGCGCGCCATTCAACGATGCGGTGGTGTATCGCTCGCCAAGTCCGCGGACGAACACATAGCGGCCGTCTTGCACGGTCACGCCGCTGACGCGCTGCACCGCTTGCGCGGCGTCGCCGTCGGGGCTCTTCGCGATCTGCTCCGCGGTCACGGCGTTGACGACGCCGACCGCCGTCCGTTGCTTGTCGAGCGCCTCGTTCACCGTGCCACGTTCGACGGACGCGGTGACGACCTGGGCGCCGAGCTGCGCGACGGATTGACTGAGCGTCACGTCCTGCTGGATCGTGCGTCCGGCGGCGACGAGCAATCCGGTGATCGTCTTCGCGGCGAACCCGATGCGACGGATCTGCAGCGTGACGGTCCCGGCCTCCACATTGCCCAACGCGAATCGCCCGTCCACTCCCGTCTGCGTCGCCAGCGGCGTTCCCGCGACCTGGACACCCGCGGCGACGATGCCTTCGCCTGTGTTTGCGTCCATGACGCGACCAACGATGCGGCCGTTGGATGAGCGTTGTGCCGTCGCCGCACTGGCGCAGAGGCAAAGCCAAAGCGCCGCTCTGGCCGAGCGGGCAGCGTAACTCGCAAACATGACCTGACGGGTGGGAGTGTAAACGATCTGTTCGCCCGCCAGGATACGCGAAAATCGTCAATGCCAGCCCACGGAAATGAAACGGCGGCGTCACGAACGAGTACTCGCTCGTGACGCCGCCTGTGGAAATGTCGAGAACGTGTTGGCTACCTAGACGCTCGACGCATCAGAACCGCGAGATGTTCAGAAATTCACGACAAAGTGCAAGAAATACGTCGTCGATGTCGGCGTGGGGCGTACGTTCGTCCCAGTCGGCACCGGGAAATCCGTGGGTGACGTTTGCTGGTAGTCGGCGGTGAGCGTCATGCGCTGATTGAGATCCCACGACGCGCCGACGAGCACGAAGTTGTACGCGGGCGTCGTGCCCGCGTAGTTCGCGGCGCCCGGCACGCTCGAGTTGGGATCGGTCTGCGGCGTGAAGTGATCGTAGCGCGCGACGATGGTGAACGGCGACTTGTGCGTCGGGTCGAACACCTCGATCGGCCGGAGAAAGATGAAGCCGTCCCAGATCCGGCCCGTCGAGTCGTGGACCACGCGCGGGCTCGCCGCCGTATTGCCGCCGTTGTCGCTTTCGTCGGAACGGTGAGCGAATTCGACGCCCGCCGTGAGACGGCAGCGTCCACCCGACCGGAAGTCACAGCTCGTCGAGTCGCGAATGGCCGCGAACACGCCCCAGCGATCGCGCGTCATACCATCGGTGATCGCGCCGTTCGTGCCCGGACCAACCTGACCCGCGCCGCCCGACTGGAACGCGCTGCCGTTATATCCTTTATATACCCACGGCGAAATCACCAGGTTGCGGATGTAGGTCGAGATCTTTGGATGGTTGGCCATCGGCGTGATCGACGCGCGCAGACCGAGATCCTTGAAGCGGTTGCTCGCCACCGGCTGGCCCGTCGTGCCGGGATTGTCGTACGAGGTGTAGCCGCTGCCGTTGGTGATCGTCCCGTAGATCTCGCCCCACTTGTCGCCGAGCGTGAACAGGCCGGCGAGCCCCGCGTCCGACGACGAGAAGAAGCCGTTCTTCTCGATCGCGGTCTGCTGCAGGTACCGCGGCCAGAACATCTCTTCGTGATCGATCGTGACGGTGTGCAGAATGCCAAGGCGACCGACGACGCTCGAGCCGGCGCCCATGGAATTGCGGGCGCCCGTGTACTGCAGGTAGCCGTACTTGATGCGCACCACCCAGCCCTGGTAGTAGGCGTTCTGCGCGGGATTCGTGTTCTGGAAAATGTCCGTCGTGACCCGGATGGCTCCGTTGTCGCCGGCGGGCATCCGAAACGTGAGATAGGCGCGGTCGAGACCGAACAGGTTCGGAGCCTTTCCGCCGAGGTTGGTCTTCGACGCCGAGTCGGTCTTTACGCTGTAGCTGCCGAAGATGGTGCCCGAGAAGTCGAACGCTGGGGTGACGACCGCAGGCGGCGTTGCCTGGGCGAGGCCGAGCGACGGCGCGATTGCGATCGCGACGCCCACCGCGAGGGTTCGCACGGAGAGGGAGGTCATGGAGGCCGTTGAAGGATTGGAGGTTGGTACCGAAAGAGTCCCGATCGGGTCGGGATCTCTCGAGCGAGACGACGGCTCCAGGCGACAGCGGGCCAACGGTGGGAGAATCGGCTGTCGTCGCTCCGGCTCGTTACCATCTTTGTCACGCTCGGCGGTAATCCTGCCGGGACTGGGTCGCACGAATTTCACGAAGTCGTAACGCCGACGTAACAACGAGCAGTGCCGGTGGTGACAAAAAAGAATGCCGGCCCAACGGGCCGGCATTCGAGAAACACGCTGACTCTACTTCGAAGCGATGTTCTTCACCGAGGCGAGCCGCTTGTCCAGCATCGCGACGATGTTCGCTGGGAGCGGCGCGTAGTCGAGCGAACCCGCTTCCTTCTCGCCATCGTGCAACGCCCACCTGAGGAAGTCGATCAGCTTCTTGCCCTTGGCGGCGTTCGGCTGCGTCTCGTAGACGAGCAGGTAGGTGAACGAAGAGATCGGATAGGCAGTCTTGCCGGCGGCGTTCACGATCGACACGCGGAAGTCCGTGTTCGCCGGGAGCTTCGCAGCCGTCGCGGCTGCCGCTTCCGTCACCGACTCGATCGTCGGCATGACGAAGGCACCGGCCGCGTTCTTGATCGCGGCGTACGGCACCTTCTTCTGCCGCGCGAACGCGAGCTCGACGTACCCGATCGCGCCTGGCACCTGCGACACCTGGCCCATCACGCCGGGGTTCTGTGCGCCGCCTAAGCCGACCGGCCACTGAACGTCCTTGCCCTTGCCCGGCCCAGCCGCCCACGCGGGACTCACGGAGGTCAGGTAGTCGGTGAAGATGTACGTCGTGCCGCTGCCATCGGATCGATGGACGACGAGGATGTCCTTGTTGGGCAGCTTCACATCCTTATTGAGCGCAACGATGGCCGGGTCGTTCCATTTGGTGACCTTGCCCAGATAGATGTCGGCGATGAGCGGGCCGGTCATCTTGAGCGGCTTCGTGACTTCGGGCAGGTTGTACGTCATCACGACCGCGCCGAGCACGGTCGGAATGTGAAACGCGGGGCTCTTCAGCTTCGCGAGCTCGGTGTCGCTCAGCGGCGCGTCCGACGCGCCGAAGTCGACGGTGCCTTCCGTGAATTGCTTCACGCCGCCGCCGGATCCGATCGGCTGATAGTTGATGTTGATGCCCGTCTTCGCGGAATACTCACTGAACCACTTGCTGTAGATCGGCTGCGGGAAGCTCGCGCCAGCGCCGTTGAGATCCTGCGCGCTCAGGTTCGTGGCACCAAGGGCGCACACCGCGGCCCCAGCCAGTGCCAGCCCAAAGTTTCTCGAAACGCGTGCGATCACGTTGTGCTCCTGTCATTGGAGAGAGTTGGAGCCGTGAACCTCGAGTTTTCGCGTAAAGGCCCGATGGATCTCTTGTAACGCTTCTGTCACCGACCTGGTCCGCTTGTCCGCTTCTGCTGGTGCTCGGGCGCCGTTACACGGCCGTTACATGACGTTACCGAGACGGTTGCAGACGTCCACGAGTGTTCGAACCATCAGTCCCTTGTGTCCCGTCGAGGTCCCTCGTGCATCGTTGGTCGCTTGTCGCCTTGCTCGCTTTGGCGTCGTGGAGTTGTCAGACCGATTCGTCGAAAGCCGCCGGCGATACGTCGGCGGCGACGGCGAAGACCATCAGCGGCGCCGACCTGACCGGTGCCGGAGCGACGTTCCCCGCGCCGCTGTATTCGAAGTGGATCGACACGTACGCCGCGAAGTCGGGCGTCAAGATCAACTATCAGCCGATCGGGTCTGGCGGCGGCATCAAGCAGCTCCAGGAGCAGACTGTCGACTTCGGTGCGAGCGACGCGCCGATGAGCGACGCCGAGCTGGCTGCCGCCAAGGGCGGCCCCGTGATGCACATACCCATGGTAGGCGGCGTCGTCGCGGTTGCGTACAACGTCCCGGGCCTCACGCAGCCGATCAAGCTGACGCCGAGCCTGGTCGCCGACATTTTCAGCGGGAAGATCACCAAGTGGAACGACTCGCGGATCGCAGCCGCGAATTCCGGTCTGAAGTTGCCCGCCACGGACCTCCTCGTCGTGCATCGCTCCGAGGGGAGCGGTACGACGTACATCTTCAGCGACTATCTCGCGAGCGTCAGTCCGTCCTGGAAGGCCAGCCCGGGGAAGGGAAAAGAGCTGCAGTGGCCGGTCGGACTGGGTGCGAAAGGAAACGACGGCGTCGCGGCGCAGCTGAAGTCGACGCCCGGCGCGATCGGCTACGTCGAGTTGGCGTACGCGAAGCACGAAAACTTGAGTACGGCGCTGCTGCAGAACGCCGCGGGCAAGTTCGTCGCGCCATCCGAGGAGGCGGCGACGTCCGCCGTGCAATCGGCCGCGGCCGCGCTGCCAGCGAACACCGACTATCGCATCTCCATCGTGAACTCGCCGGGCGCCGACTCGTATCCGATCACGTCCCTGACCTGGCTGCTCGTCTACCACCATCAGACGGACGCGGCGAAGTCGAAAAAGCTGACCGATTTCATCCGCTGGGCGTTGCAGAATGGCGGCGCCGACGCATCGACGCTCGATTACGCCCCGCTGCCGAAGCCGCTAATCGACAAGCTGCTCATGCGCCTCGACTCCGTGTCCACCGGGAGCACGCCGTGACCGAGGTCTCGGTTGGCGCACGCGTCGTGGCTGCGCCAACGCCCGTCAGCACGGCGGGCATCGAAGGCTCATCGATCGGCGACCGGATCTATCGCTGGACGACCACTGGATTTGCGCTCGTCATCCCGATTCTGCTCTGCCTGATCGCGTGGGAGGTGTTCGCGGCCGGTTGGCCCGCCCTCCGCAAGTTCGGCATCGGCTTCTTCACCGAGAGCCACTGGGACGCGGTGAAAGGGCAGTTCGGCGCCGCGCCGGCGATCTATGGAACGATCGTTTCCTCCATCGTCGCGCTCGTGATCGCGACCCCGCTCGCTGTGGGCGTGGCGATCTTCCTGTCCGAGTTCGCGCCCGCCTGGGTGCGGCAGCCGGTCGCGTTCTTCGTCGATCTGCTCGCGGCGATTCCGAGTGTCGTTTACGGTCTCTGGGGCATTCTGGTTCTCGTGCCGTTCCTGCGCGACACGGTGATGGCGTTCATTCGGGACACGTTGCATCTCGGCAGCCTGCCGATCTTCGCGGGACCGGCGTACGGGCCGAGCATGCTCGCGGCGGGCGTCATTCTCGCCATCATGGTCCTGCCGTACATCTCCGCGGTGACGCGCGAGGTGCTCTTGGCCGTCCCGCGCTCGCAGCGCGAGGCGGCGCTGGCGCTCGGCGCGACTCGCTGGGAGATGATCTGGGATGCTGTACTGCCATATGCCCGCTCAGGAATAATTGGCGGCATCATCCTCGGCCTCGGGCGCGCGCTCGGCGAGACGATGGCCGTGACCATGGTGATCGGCAACCGCCACGAGATCTCCGCGTCGCTGTTCCAACCCGGCTACACGATGGCGTCGCAGATCGCGAACGAGTTCAGCGAAGCGACCAGCGATCTCCATGTGTCGGCCCTGATGGCGGTGGGCGCCGGCCTGTTCATCGTGACGATCATCGTCAATGCGATCGCCCGGTGGCTCGTCTGGCGGACCAATCGCTTGCAGGGGACGTGACATGACCGCCAGCGCGATTCCATCCCCTCGCCGCGATCCCGCGGGTCGCTCGTACCGCGACGTCCTCGCCGCGAGCACCGCGCGGACGCTGAGGCGTCGGCGCGTCATGAATCACGCCATGATCGCGATGACGTACCTGGCCGCTCTGCTCGCGACGCTGCCACTGATGCTCATCCTCTGGCATCTGTTGAGGCAGGGGGCGACGTCGGTCAACTGGGATTTCTTCACGAAGATTCCGAAGCCGGCCGGCGAGGAAGGCGGCGGCATGGCCAACGGCATCGTCGGCACCGGGATGATCGTGCTCATCGCGTCGGCGCTGGGGTTGCCGGTGGGCGTCGGCGCGGGATTGTACCTCGCCGAGCAGCGCGGCGCGAAGCTGGCGACGGTCGTGCGGTTTCTCTCGGACGTGCTGAATGGGTTGCCGTCGATCGTGCTCGGCATCTTCGCGTGGCAGATTCTCGTGCGTCCGTTCAAGCACTTTTCCGCGCTCGCCGGCGGGATGGCGCTCGCGGCCATGATGATTCCCCTCGTCACGCGGGCGACCGAGGAAATGATTCGCCTCGTGCCCGTGTCGATGCGCGAGGCCGCATTGGCACTGGGCTACACGAAGTGGCGCACGTCGCTCAGCGTGGTGCTGCGCACGGCGCTTCCAGGTATCGTCACCGGCGCGTTGGTCGCCGTGGCGCGCATCGCCGGCGAAACGGCTCCGCTGATCTTCACCGCGTTCGGCAATCAGTTCTGGTCGATCTCGCCGTTCCAGCCGATCGCCGCCCTTCCCATGCAGATCTATCTCTATGCGATTTCTCCCTACGACGACTGGCACCGCCAAGCGTGGGCCGGCGCACTCGTCCTCCTCGCGCTCGTCCTCGTCATCAGCCTCGCCGCCCGTTTCGCGACGCGATCCCGATTCGGGCTCGGCGGCGATTGAGCGCGAAGTGCGCATTCCTTCGGCAACGGCCCATGACGCGTCGATCGAGCCGTCGATGGCCGTCGATCGAGCCGGCGATCGAGGCCGACCCGCGCGTCGAGCCGGAATCGGTAACCGTGCACGCCGACGCCGGCACTGCGCGCGAAGTCGCGATCGCTGTCGAGTCGCTCGACGCGTATTTCGGCGCCGCGCGGGTCGTGCGCGACGTGTCGTTCCAGGTCGAGACCGGCCGCGTCACGGCGATCATCGGGCCGTCGGGATGCGGCAAGTCGACGCTCTTGCGCTGCATCAATCGCATGCACGAGACGGTGCCCGGTGCGAGAGTCGAGGGCGAGATTCGCTTTCAGGGCCGCGACATCTACGAGCGGTCGGTGAGCGCGATCAGCGTGCGCCGGCACATCGGCATGGTGTTCCAACGGCCGACGCCGTTCCCGACGATGTCGATTCGCGACAACGTGGCCGCGGGACTCAAGGTCTTGCCGCGCGGTGAGCGTCCATCGCGGCGCGAGACGGACGACGTCGTCGAGCGTGCGCTCAAGCGAGCCGCGCTGTGGGACGAGGTGCACGACCGCCTCAACGCGAGCGCCGTCGCGCTCTCGGGCGGCCAGCAGCAACGTCTCTGCATCGCCCGGGCGCTCGCCACGTCGCCGGCCGTCCTGCTTCTCGACGAACCCACGGCGTCGCTCGACCCAATCAGCACGCAGCGGGTCGAAGAGCTGGTGTACGATCTGCGGGAGCAGGTGACGATCGTGATCGTGACGCACAACATGCAGCAGGCCGCGCGCATCTCCAACCGCACCGTGTTCATGCTGTCCGGCGAGCTGGTCGAGGCCGGTCCGACGAACGCGATGTTCACGGCGCCGAAGGACTCGCGCACGGAAGCGTACATCACCGGCCGGTTCGGATGACCGCGACCGCGCCGTCGATCGTCGCCCGCGCCGCCGCGGACGAGCGCGGCTCGCTCAGAGCCGACCGCTTCTCGTTCTGGTACGGCGAGAAGCAGGCACTCTACGAAATCACGCTCTCGGCGCCCGCGCGCAGCGTGACGGCGCTCATCGGGCCGTCCGGATGCGGCAAGTCGACGTTTCTGCGGTCGATCAATCGCATGAATGCGCTCCTGCCCGGCGTGCGCCACGACGGACAGATCGTGCTCGACGACGTCGACGTGTACGATGCCGCAATGGATCTCGTCACGCTCCGGCGGCGCGTCGGCATGGTGTTCCAACGCTGGAATCCGTTCCCGAAGTCGATCTACGACAACGTGGCGTATGGACCACGTGTCAACGGAATCCGTCATCGCGCCGATCTCGACGCGATGGTGGAGTCGGCGCTGCGGCGCTCAGTGCTGTGGGATGAGGTCAAGGATCGTCTTCGGCAAAGCGCGTTGGGCCTGTCGGGTGGCCAGCAACAGCGGCTGTGCATCGCGCGCGCGCTGGCCAACGAGCCCGAGGTGCTCCTGCTCGACGAGCCGGCGAGCGCGCTCGACCCGATCGCCACGCAGAAGGTCGAGGAGCTGCTCTACGAGCTCAAGCGCGAGTTGACGATCATCATCGTGACCCACAATCTGCAACAGGCGGCGCGCGTGTCCGACACGACCGCATTCTTCTATCTCGGACGACTCATCGAGGTCGGGCAGACCGACCGTATGTTCACGAGTCCCACCAACGAACGCACAGAAGCGTACATCACGGGGAGGTTCGGATGACCCCTGCCGATAACACCGCCATCGGGTTCCGGCACTTCCACGATCAGCTCGCGCATCTCAAGCAGCGGTTGCTCGACATGTCTGACCTGGCGACGTCGCTGATGGATCTGGCGGTCGACGCCCTGTTGAGCCGCGACGCCAACATGGCCGAGGCGGTCATCACCGGCGATCGCGATCTCGATGCCCTGGAGCTCGAGGTGGAAGATCAGGCGATCGGCCTGCTCGCGCTGCAGCAGCCGATGGCGCGCGATCTTCGGTTCATCATCGCGTCGATCAAGGTCTCGAACGATCTCGAGCGCGTGGGCGATCACGCGGTCAACATCGCGCAGTGCGCGATTCGTCTGACGTCGTCGAGCACGATGATCACACCAGATCCGGAGATCGCCGACATGGCGCGCCGCGCGCGGCAGATGCTGCGCGACTCGCTCACCGCGTTCGTGCGCGCCGATGGTGCGCTGGGCCGCGAAGTCTGCCGCGCGGACGACGAGGTCGACGCGATGCACAACTCGATGTTCCGCATCCTCGTGACGCACATGATGGAAGACGCGCGGACGATCACGCCATCGCTGGAGCTGCTGCTCGTCAGCCGCAATCTCGAGCGCGTGGCCGATCTCGCGACGAACATCGGTGAGGACGCCGTGTTCCTGGCCGAGGGAAAGCAGATCAAGCATCACGCGGAAGAGCAGGAGCTCGCGGCGGCTGCTGCGCCGGCGCGCACGTAGCGTCGCGGCCAGGTGGGCCGATTGCGATGACTCGAGTAGCGATTCCGCGTTCGTGATCACGGTGTGGCTGGCCACGCGGATGTCGTCCCACGGTGGCCGCCGATATCCGAAATCGTTCAGAACATCCGTCGCGCCGGGCCGGCCCCACCGACTCGTGAACACGCGGGCTTGGCGCGTCACCGCGCATTGAGATTTCTAAACACGCAGGCCCGCTATGACGTTGGTTGTCATGAACCTGACGCGCGTCGCGCGACCTCGGCCGTGAGCGGCTCGTTACATCGCCGCTGTCGTTCCGTGACCGATCGCGAGGAGATTCGCGAGCGTTCAGCCCGCTCAACTCTTCTCCCAGACTCACGCCATGCGCCTGACATCGTCGTCTGTTCTTCTCGCCGGCTTGGTGATCGCCGGCGGCGTCGTTCTCGCGTGCTCCGATTCGTCGTCGACGTCGCCGACGCTCGATCCGAACGGCATCGCGTACTCGTTCGCGGTGCTCGGTTGCAATCGCCTCGCCGCGCCTGAGACCTTGGGCGTCGTCAGCACCGCGAACGTGGCGCAGCTCAACCGGACGTTCGCCGACATCGCGGCCCTGAGCCCGAAGCCGAACTTCTTGTTCTTCGCGGGCGACATGGTGTTCGGATACACCAACGACACGCTGGCGCTCGATCGCGAGCTCAAGGGTTGGATCGCATTGTATCAGGCGTCGGCGCTCAACGGATCGGGCGTGGAGCTCGTGACCGTTCCCGGCAATCATGAGACGGACAATCTCGCGAAGGTCGCGGTGCCGGCCGCGGAACGCGTGTGGCTCCGCGACATGGCGCAGTACATCTCGCGCGGCGGCAACGGTCCCGCGGCGGGCGGTGCCGACGCGCTCCAGACCGACCAGAGCAAGATGTCGTACTCGTTCGATTTCAAGGACGCACACTTCGTGACGCTCAACACCGATCCGGTCGGCGCGGACTGGCACGTGCCCACGAAGTGGGTGACGACGGATCTCGCGAGCGCGAAGTCGCGCGGCATGAAGCACATCTTCGTCATTCAGCACAAGCCGGCGTACTCGTACCCGACCGTCGCGAGCGACGGCCTCGCGTTCGACATCCCGGCACGCGATGCGTATTGGGGCGTGCTCGCGAACAATCAGGTCGAGGGCGTGTTCTCCGCGCACAATCACGAGTTCTGGCGCGCGCAGCCGACCGGAAAGACCTGGCAGGTGATCGCCGGCAACGGCGGTACGCCGATCGATGCCGGCCTGGATCTCACCATTCCATCGAGCGGCGGATTCTTCGGCTTCTCCGTCGTCAGCGTGACGAACAGCGGGCGCGTGTTCGTGAAGAGTTACGGTCGCGTTGCGCCGACCGCCGGATACTCTGCGCCCACCACGGTGGCCGCCACGCTCCGCGATTCCGTCGAGATCACCTGGAAGTAGCACGCGTCCGATGATGGGTCGCGTGCGCTGGACGCGCGCGAGCGTCGGGTCGGCGGCGGGGCTGGCGTCGCTCGGACTGTTGGCGCTCGCGGCCGTGCGAGCGGGGCGATCGAGTGCGCCGAGCGACGTCGTGCGGGTCTCGATCGTGCGCGATGCCGACTCGCTCGATGCGTCGCTCGTCGCGCTCGCGTCGGTGCTTCGGTCGGCGTCGCCCGATTCGGCCGGCGACGCGATGGTGCGCGCGGCGTTCCGCCGTGCGCGCGCCGAGTACAAGCGCATGGAGGCGATCGTCGAGTTCTATGCGCCCGCGCTGGCGGCCGCGTTCAACTCGCGGCGCCAGGAAGTGGACGACGACGACGCACCGCCGCCGTCGTCGCTCGCCGCGCAGGGGTTTCCCGCGCTCGAGACCATGGTATGGCCGCGAGTCCAGCCGGCGCATCGTGATTCGATGGTGCGCATCGTCGAGCGGATGCGTCCACTCGCCGCGCGGGTGCGAGGCCTCGCCCCCGAGCTCGTGCCGACGTCCGCGCAGCTGATCGAGATTGCGCGACTCGAGCTCGCCCGAGTGTCCACGCTCGGGATCGCGGGCTTCGATGCACCACTGAGCGGCGATGCGATGGTCGAGGCCGCGCTCGCCCTCGATGGTGTGCGCGAGCTCTTCGCGGAGGCAGGGCCCGGCTACTGGAGCGCGCTCACGCTCGCGCGACGATCGTTCGACACGCCGCTCGCGCGAGCAGCGAAGTACCTCCGCGACCATCCGGACTTCGACAGCTTCAACCGGCTCGCGTTCATCACGCAGTACGCCGTGCCCGCGACGCACGCGCTCGATCGACTGCGAACAGAAGCGTCGACGGTGCCGGTTCGCATTCCTCGCGCGTGGCGCGCGAGCTCGGCGTCGGTCTTCGATTCCGACGCATTCGACGTGCGCGTGTACGCGCCGACGACCGCGCCGCGGCCATCGCCGGAGTTGATCGCACTCGGACGACAGCTGTTCTTCGACGTCAAGCTGTCCGGCACTGGCACGCGAAGCTGCGCGTCGTGCCACAACCCGGCGACCGCGTTTCAGGACGGTCTGGTCCGCGCCGCGAGCATTCGACCGAACGGGCCGCCGGTCGCTCGCAATACGCCGACGCTGATCAACGCGGCGCTCGCGCCGTCGCAGTTCATGGATGAACGGAGTGTCACTCTCGAAGACCAGGTACTCGAGGTGCTGCGAAGTCCGGCCGAAATGGCGAGCTCGGCGGAACAGGCAGCGGCGACGTTGTCCCGTGACTCATCGATGCGGTCGGTGTTCGCACGCGCATATCACGACGACAAGCCGATCTCGGCGCTCCGCGTGCGTCAGGCGCTTGCCGCGTTTGTCCGCGGTCTCGTGTCGCTGCGCTCGCGCTTCGACCGCGCGGTTCAACCCGGCGGCGACACAACTGCCCTCGACGACGACGAGCGCAACGGCTTCCGTCTCTTCATGGGCAAGGCGAAATGTGGCACGTGCCACTTCGCGCCCTTGTTCAACGGAACGTCGCCGCCGATGTACATGTCATCGGACGTCGAGGTGATCGGCACGCCCCGGGCGCCCTCGACCCCCACCGATGTCGATCCCGATTCAGGCCGCGCTCGCATCGACCATTTGCCGTTGCACGTTCGCGCATTCAAGACGCCGGGCTTGCGAAACGTGACGCTCACTGCGCCGTACATGCACAACGGCGCGTTCCGCTCGCTGGACGAGGTTTTGCTCTTTTACGACCGCGGTGGTGGAGCTGGAGCGGGGGCGAGCGTCGCCAATCAGACGCTCGCGCCCGATTCGCTTCATCTGTCCAGCCAGGAGCGGCGACAGATCGCGGCGTTCCTGGCCGCTCTGACCGATACGGCTGTGGTCGGCTCGAAGGGTGCGTTGGGAACGCCTTGACCCCCGAATCACGGCCTCGAGCAGGGACAAAAGTCGCCTGTGACTTGTTCGTGACAACACCTGTCACGAACTGTCTGGCCGAAAGTCGCCGACATTTCGTATAAATCAACTACCGTCTTCCAGCCTCGACCACCGGTTTCGGCCGGCTTCCCAGATATGCGAGAAACGTCAAATCCTCCCGAGCTCTATATCAATCGGGAGCAGAGCTGGCTTGCCTTCAACGCCCGGGTGCTGCACGAGGCGATGGACGCGCGGGTGCCGCTCCTCGAGCGCGTCAAGTTTCTGTCGATCTTCAGCGCGAACCTCGACGAGTTCTACATGGTTCGCATCGCGGGGTTGCGGCGTCAGGTTGCGGCTGGTGTAACCCAGCGCGCATTCGACGGACTCACGCCCCAGGAGCAACTCGACGCGATCGACGCCGAGGTCTCGCGGCTGACGAAGCTGCAGCGGGTGTGTCTCGGCCAGCTCATGGCGGAGCTGAGCCCGCACGGTGTGCGACTGCTCGGGGTCAACGATCTGGCGCCGACCGAGTGGCGAGCGATCGACGAGTACTTCGAATCGCAGATCTTTCCCGTGCTGACGCCGCTCGCCGTCGATCCGGGCCACCCGTTCCCGTACATCTCGAATCTCTCGCTTTCGATCGCCGCCGAGGTGCGCGACCCCGAAGGCGGCGCCGTGCGATTCGCGCGCGTGAAGGTGCCGCGCAGTCTGCCGCGCTGGGTGCCGGTGGAAGGCCGGCCGTTCCACTTCGTTCCGCTCGAGCAGGTCATCGGCGCCAATCTCGGCTCGCTCTTTCCCGGGCTCGAGGTGGCGGCGTGGTACGCATTCCGAATCACGCGCTATTCCGATCTCGACATCCCGGTCGAGGAACCAGAGGACCTTCTGGCGTCGATCGAAGAGCAGGTCTTCAAGCGGCGCTTCGGCGAAGTCGTGCGCGTCGAGGTGCAGGACGACATGCCGTCGCACCTGCGGGCCCTATTGCTGGACGAGCTCCGCGAGGACGACGTGCCGGAGAGCGGCCGGCTCGCCGAGCGCGACATCCAGGATGCGGGCCAGCTGCTCGATCTGAGCGACCTCTCGCACATCGGGTCGCTCGACCTGCCGCTCATCAAGGATGCGCCGTTCACGCCCGTGACGCCTCCCGAGCTGCGCGACGCGAAGAGCATGTTCGACATCATCCGTGAGAACGACGTGATGGTCCACCATCCGTTCGATTCATTCACGGCGTCGGTCGAGCGGTTCCTCGAGGAGGCGGCGCGCGATCCCCAGGTGCTCGCGATCAAGCTCACGCTCTACCGCACATCGGGCGACACGGCCCTGGTCGACGCGCTGGTCGAGGCGGCGCAGCTGGGCAAGCAGGTGGCGGTGATCGTGGAGCTCAAGGCGCGGTTCGACGAAGCGAACAACATCGTCTGGGCGCGGCAGCTCGAAGACGCCGGCGTGCACGTCGCGTTCGGCTCGGCGACGCTCAAGACGCACGCGAAGACCGCGCTCGTCGTCCGTCGCGAAGCGGATGGCATGCGCCGCTACATCCACCTCGGCAGCGGCAACTACAACTCGAAAACGGCGCGGCTCTACACCGACGTCGGCCTGTTCACGTGCCGTCGCTCGGTGGGCGCCGACGTCAGCGATCTCTTCAACTCGCTCACGGGATACTCGCGCCAGCGGATCTACCGGAAGCTGCTGATCGCGCCGCTGAACCTGCGCGCGCGGTTCATCGAGCTGATCGAGCGTGAAGCGGCACACGCGGCCGCGGGCCGTCCAGCGCGGATCATCGGAAAGATGAACGCGCTCGTCGACAAGGACGTGATCGACGCGCTATATCGCGCCTCGCAGGCCGGCGTGACGATCGACCTGATCGTGCGCGGCATTTGCTGTCTCAGGCCGGGGATTCCCGGCCTGAGCGATCACATTCGCGTGGTCTCGATCATCGGGCGGTTCCTCGAGCACTCACGGCTCTGGCAATTCGAGAATGGCGGCGACGAGGAGTTCTACCTCGGCTCCTGCGACTGGATGCCGCGCAACTTCGATCGACGCGTCGAGGCAGCGTCGCCGGTCGAGAGCCCGGCGCTGCATGAGCGACTCCGCTCGCTGCTCGCGACATATCTCGACGACAACCGGCAGGCGTGGGAGCTCAGGCCGGAAGGGCAGTGGGTGCAGCGCGTTCCGGAGGGCGCGGCGCGGTCGTCGCACGAGCTGCTGCAGCGCAACTCGTGGGGGATGGTCCGCGAGACGCCGATCGCGCTCGTGCCGGGGGCGCCAGCGCCGGCGAGTCGCCGGATCGCAGCGTCGGGCGACTAACCTCGGGGCTCATTCGATCTCGGTCTCGTCGACCTCGTCCGACGAGAACGCCCGGCCGTCGGGCCCCACGATCTCGACCGGCGTGCCCGCGAGCTTCGCGAGGAGGCCCGCCTTTCGACTCGCGCCCCACATCTCGAGACGCATCGGCGTGCGCGAGCGTGCGGCGACGGGCGTGATGCGCAGCGCCCGCTGTGTCCAGCGCACTTTCAGATCCCCGACCGCGGCGACGTGACCGCGATCCAACCCGTCGGCCACTCGCAGAATCGCGGAGAGTCGCTTGATGCGCCGGCGCAGCGACTTGTCGAGCATGCCGAAGTTGCGCTGCTTGCGACGTGGCGGATTGCCGCGGTGATAGCGCGCGACATTCGCGATCACCACTTGCTCGGAGGGGGCGAGCCCCAGGAGATCGGCGTGCAGGATGAGGTGGTACGAGTGCTTGTGGTGGCGCTCGTAGCTGATGTGATAGCCGCAGTCATGTAAGAGCGCGGCGTCGGCCAGCGCCTCGCGATCCGCTTTCGTACAGCCGAGCCGCTCGCCGATCGCGTCGAAGAGGATCAGCGCAAGCTTCTGGACGTGCGACGAGTGCGGCTGTTCGACGTGGCAGCGCGTCGCGAACTCGGTCACCGACCGCGCGCGCGCTTCGCCCGGGTCGGCGATCGTCGGCCTGACGCGCGCCGCCTCGAGGAGAAGTCCTTCCCGAATGCCATAGCGCGACACGACCAGCTCGCGACTCTCGAGGCGACGGAGCACCTCGGCCGCGACGGCGATTCCCGCGACGATGATGTCCGCGCGCTCCGGATTCAGTCCGGGAACAGCGCGTCGTTCTTCGGCGGACATGTCGGCGAGAACGTCGAGAATGTGCTCCAGCTCCGCGCGCGGAATGTGCGCGGCGTGCACCGATCGCGCGGTGAGAATGCCCTGCCGGGCGAGGTAGATGCCGGCGAGGTTCGTGAACGTGCCGCCCGATCCAATGAGCTGCGCGCCGCGCCAGTCGCGCCGCGGAAATTCGTCGCTGAGCGCTTCCTCGACGTCGCGCCGCAGGCGACGCACCGCCTTCGGCGAGACGCCCTTGTCGAAGTACGTCTCCGTGAGACGGATCGATCCCAACGGCAGCGATCCAAGCCGCTCGATGACGCCCTCGGCGGTGAGCGCGAGCTCGAGTGAGCCGCCGCCGATGTCCATGACCACCGTTCGCCCGACACCCATGTCGAAGTGCGCAACGGCGCTCCGGAAGCTGAGGCGAGCTTCTTCCTCGCCATCCAGCACGCGGACTTTGAGGCCCGTGCGACGCGTGATCTCGGCAATGAAAGTGCTTGCGTTGCTCGCCTCGCGGACGGCGCTCGTCGCGACGGCGTCGATGCGCTCGGCGCCAAGCTGGCGGGCGAGGGTCGCCATGCGGTCGAGCGCTTCGAGCGCGGCGCGAATCGATGTGTCGGAGATCGCGCCGCTCGACGTCAAACCGGCGGCGAGCCGTGGCGCCGCCTTCATTTCGTCGACGACCTGAATCGCGCCTTCTTGGGAGACGTCGGCGACGATCTGGCGGATCGAGTTCGAGCCGATGTCGATGGCGGCCACGCGACGGTGGCCGGGTGCCACCGTGCGTCGAGCGTGGGCGTCGCGGACGAGCGGAATGACTGACACGCGTCACGTCTCCCGAGCGGATCGTTGGCGACCAACGGCGATCAGCTGATGGCGCCGCGCGCGGCGCCACCGACACGCGGAATATAGGCACGTCGCTCCACGCGCGCGCGTGCATTTCGCTGGCGTCGGCCAATGATGCCGCGGTAACACGCGTCGAGTCGGTCGAGCTCCACGCTCCAATCGAGCGAGAGCGCCGTGTGGCGCGCGCCCTCGCCGAGCCGGCGTCGTCGCGCGACGTCGAGCGTGAGCGAGACGATCGACGTCGCCATCTCGTCGATGCCGCGCGGGGGAATGGCGATGCCGTTGACCTCGTCGCGGAGATGATCGGCGACGCCGCCCGCGGGCGGCGCGATCACCGGAAGCCCGCTCGCCATCGCCTCGAGCACGACGAGCCCGAGCGTCTCCGTGAGCGACGCGAACAAGAAGGCGTCGGCGCTCGCGTAGAGCCTCGGCAACGATCGCTCGCGATCGAGAACGCCGAGGAACAGCACGTCGGGACCGGCGAGCGCACGGAGCGAATTCTCCTCGGGTCCCGCGCCCGCGATCATCAGTCGCACGGCGCCGCCGGGCAGCATCTCACGCGCGCGCAGGAACGCTTCGAGGATCTGGTCGGCGCCTTTTTCCGCGGCGAGGCGGCCGACATGCAGAAAGACCACCGAGTCGTCGACACCATAGGCCGTGCGGAGCGGACGACTGCGTCGCGCGGGAGAGAACGCTTTGACGTCGACGCCGCGTCCCCAGACTTCGACGCGCGAAACGCCGAACCCGTGGAGATCCTCTCGTGCCGGTTCCGATGGCGTGAACACGCGAGCGCTTCGCCGATGAAACCGGCCGATGTAGCGCGATACGCTCGATCGCAACCACGGCACGCCGTAGGCCTCGGTGTACCGGCTGAAGTCCGTGTGGTACGACGAGAGCCGAACGATGCCGGCTCGCTTCGCCGCGATCTGTCCCAGCCGGCCAATCATGAACTCGGTCGCCGAGTGCACGATGTCCGGCTTGAATCGCTCGACCGCGTCCGTGACGCGAAAGAGCGCCGGCGCCGCGAGCCGAATGTCGGGATACGGCGGAAACGCGACGCTCGGAACTTCGACGAGCTCGGGATCCTTCGCCCACGGAAGCGGGCCCTGGGGCATGACCGCCGGATAGGTCGGGGCGACGACGGCGCATTCCCAGCCACGCTCGCGAAGCCCGGCGACGGACAGCGCCGTCACGACGGAGACGCCGTTGACCTGCGGTGGGTAGGTGTCCGTGCAGAAGAGCACGCGTGGCGGTCGCAACTCGGAACCGTGGCTCATGCGTGGATGTGTGGTTTTTGGACACTCATTAGAGCATGTGGAAAATTCGCGCGGTTTGTCTCTGCTTCGTGTTCTTCGTGTCACGGTTTGACCGCGAATAACCGGCGTGGCGCTGCGGCCTCCGTCACACGGCATTTACTCGTCCGGCACGCGGCCGTCCCACGACCATGACGCTGGGACCCGAACGTTTCCTCCGTGGACACGCAAACCCCTCACGGAGCCTCGCCCGATGCACTACGACTCGGTCGTTCGACGCGTCGTCGTTGTGATCTTGGACGGACTGCGCCCGGACGCGATCCAACGCTTCCAACTCGAAACCCTTCACCGCCTGATGGCGTGCGGCGCCTGGACACTCCGCGGCACGACGGTCGCGCCGAGCGTCACGACGGCCGCCGTCACGTCGCTGATGACCGGCGTCTCGCCCGCGACGCATGGCCTCGCCGGCGATCACCTCTTCATTCCGCGGGCGAAGCAACATCTCACTCCGATGCCGCGGCAGCTCGCGACCTGTGGACTGCCGTCGGCCGGGTTCATGGGCCAAGTGCCGGCGATCTTCCGCGGCGTCGCGGCGCGAGTCGGACGCCGGCTCGGCCTCGATTCGCTGCGCCTCGCCGGCCAGGGGGCGGCAGAGGTCCTGGCTTCAGCGGAAGCGACGCTCGACACGCAGCGCACGGGAATGATTCTCCTGCACTGGGCCGATGCGGATCGTGCCGGTCACGACCACGGGTGGATGTCCGCCGAGTACGCCGACGGATGCCGACGCCTCGACGAGGCGCTGGGTCGCTTGACCGGCATCGCCGACGATGGTGAGACGCTGTTTGTCGGCCTGGCCGATCACGGCGGCGGAGGCCGCGTTCCGAACGATCACGAGAGCGATCACGCGCTCGATCGCACGATTCCCATCGTGCTCTGGGGGTCGAGCGTCGTTCAACGCCAACTCGGTCCGGCGAAACTGCTCGACGTGCCGCCGACGATCCTGACCGCGCTCGGCGTCGGCGTTCCCGACACGTACGAGGGTCGAATCCTCTGGGAGGCGTTCGCGGCCGACGAGCAGCCCGTCGCCGTGGTCGCGTGAATATGCCCGCCAACGCGCTCCTGACACGGCTGGACGCCAGAGACCGCGAGCTGTTCACCCGCTTGTCCGTCTTCGAACGCGCCTCGCGCGGCGCTCGGATTTTCTGGACGGCGGTGACTCACCTCGGCGGAGTCATGAGCAGTATCACCGCGGCGTCGTTTCCACTGGCGACACAGGGATCGTTGGCGCCGGAGGGGCGGCGCGCGTTGGCCGCGCTCGCGATCTCGCACATCATCGTCCAACTCGTGAAGCGGACCGTCGGTCGTCCGCGCCCGGCGCGGGTGCTCGGCGACGTGGCGCTCGTCGCCGAGCCGGATCAATTCTCGTTTCCGTCGGGCCACGCCGCCGCCGCGATGTCCGTTGCGATCGTGTACGCGTTCGCGTTCCCGGCGCTGGCGTCCGTGCTCATTCCGTTGGCGATGCTGGTGGGTATGTCGAGAGTCTGTCTAGGGGTCCACTACCCGGGGGACGTGCTCATCGGGCAACTGATCGCGGCGTTGACGGCGATACCGATAGTGCTAATGTGATGGGCCAGCGAGAAGAACGGCCGGACACGAATCACACGAAAACGCACCAATCCAACCAAACAGGGTCAAGAGTCGTCGCGGCGAGGAGCCTTCGCTCCAAGCGGTTGAATTCGTGCTATTCGTCTCATTCGTGTTCAAGTGAGTTGACACGAATCACACGAAAACACACGAATCCAACCAATCGAGTTCAAGAGTCGACGCGGCGAGGAGCCTTCGCTCCAAGCGGTTGAATTCGTGCTATTCGTCTCATTCGTGTTCAAGTGAGTTGACACGAATCACACGAAAACACACGAATCCAACCAATCGAGTTCAAGAGTTGTCGCGGCGAGGAGCCTTCGCTCCAAGCGGTTCGATTCGTGTCATTCGTGTCATTCGTGTCATTGCCGTTGATCCCCGGAAAGGGATTGATGTCTAAGAGCAATCAAATGATGAAACATCCCCACCCGACGCGTGCGATTCTTCGCCAATGCGAGGCGAACTTCTCGAGGCCGAGCGGGTCGGGTCGATCGTCGGCGCGTTCTTCGAGGTCTACAACTACTTCGGTTATGGGCTGAGTGAGGCCGTGTATGCCGTTGCGTTGACCTATGCACTCGAGGCGCGCGGTCACACGGTCGTTCGCGAAGTGCGTGTCCCGATCTACTTCAAGGAACGGCTCTGCGCCTGGCAGCGGCTCGACATGGTTGTCGACGGCAAGATCGTCGTCGAGAGCAAAGCACGTGAGAAGTTGGCGGCGGCGTGGCAGGCGCAACTCATCACCTATCTGCGTGCCACCACGTTCGAAGTCGGTGTCCTGCTGCACTTCGGTCCGCGCGCGAGCTTCCACCGTTTCATCGACTGGCCCAAACGGCGCCCAGGCCAAGTGCTGCACCTCCCCGAGGAGCCGGAACCGCCACCGACCGAGCTCACCGAAGATTCAGCTCATTGCGACGCTGACCGCCGCGCCCATGACGTGCCGATGATCGAGGGGGACATACCGGACCGCGGAGCGCGGCTGTGATCGCTCGGGGAACTCCAGCATGACGCGGCCGCTCCTCGCCTCGCGCCAGCGCCGGATCGCGCGCGCCACACGCACGAAGGCGTCCGGGTCGATGTAGACGATGGCGCGCAGATCGAGGCGCACGACGCTCACGGCCGACCCGAGCGCGCGAATGAGCTCTTCAGTCTCGAGCGCCGCCGGGTCGCCCAAGATCCCGGCGACGTAGATGGTCGCGCTCGAGGAGTGTGATTCGAACGACACGTGGTGGGTCTGCATCGGTCCATCCCGTTGAATCGGCCGGAAGCTCGTCGTCCGCGGTCACGCTCCAACGCGACGGCGGTCACGCACGCGTAACAGGGCGGGCGGGGAAGTGAATGGTGATCGTCGTGCCCTGCCCGACGACACTCTCCGCGCGAACTGAGCCGCCGTGCGCCTCGACCAAGTGGCGCACGATCGCCAGGCCGAGCCCGGTGCCGCCTTCGCCGCGGCCGCGGCCCTGATCGACGCGATAGAAGCGCTCGAAGATCCGGCCGAGGTGTTCCACCGGAATCCCGCTGCCGGTATCGCTCACGCTCACCGTCGCGCCGCCCTTGGGCGCCGGCTCGGCGCGTACGGTGATCCCGCCCTTGCTCGTGTGGCGGACGGCATTCTCGACGAGGTTGGACAGGATTTGGCGCAGCGCCGTGGGATCCGCGTCGACATGGCGCGCCTCATCGGGCGCGTGGAACGTCATCGTCAGTCCCTTTTCGTCCGCGGCCCGCTGAATGCCGATGAAGACATCGGAGACGACGCCCGCGAGATCGTTGGAGATCACGTTCGGCACCCAGCTGCCCGACTCGTATCGTGAGAGGTCGAGGAGATCGTCCACGATGCGTTGCATGCGCCGCGCGTTGATCTCGATCGTGCCCATGAACCGCTCGCGGTCGGCCTCGGGGAGGTCACGGTCGCGAAGCGTTTCGGCAAAGCCGCTGATCACCGTCAGCGGTGTCTTGAGCTCGTGCGAGACGTTCGCGACGAAGTCGCGCCGGATTCTCTCGAGGCGCCGTCGAGTGGTGAGATCCATGACGGCGAGCACCGCGCCGCCGTCCGGCAGCGGACGCGCCGTGACGAGGAGCGTCCGCTCGTCGAGCTTGAGCTCCGCCGGTTCCGTCGCCACGCCGTTCATCGCGCCGCGCGTCGCCTCGCGAATGAGGCGTTCGGGCGGCAGCAGATCGATCGAGAAGGGAACGGCGGCGTCGATGCCGAGGAGCCGGCGTGCGCTCTCATTCAGACGGATCACCTGGCCGCGGGAGCTGATGGCGATGATGCCTTCGTCGAGCGACTCGATCACCGCGCTCAGCAGGGCGTCGTCCGCCTCGAGCGCGGAGAGACGCGACGCGAGCTGCTCGGTCATCCGATGGAGCGCCATCGCGAGGTCGCCGACTTCGCCCGGCGCGGAGAGCGCCGGTCGTCGCTCGAGCTCGCCCGACGCGATCGCCTGGGCGACGTCGCGGAGCTCGATGATGGGACGCGAGACGCTGCGCGAGAACGCGAAGCCGAGGACGAGTGCGCCGGCGAACGCGATCAAACCGGCGGCGAGCACGTCGCGCTGCGCGCCGGAGACGATCTCGCGAAACGCCGTCGTCGCAACGGACAGGCGAACGATGCCAAGCGGATGCCGAATGGCGAGATAGATCTCGTCGTCGCCCGCCGACGCGCTCGCGCGCCGCGAGTGCCCGACGCCGTTCGCTTTCGCGTCGATGACTTCGGGGCGCGTCGAGTGATTCTGGAGCGCGGCGAGCGCGGCGCCGTCGAACTCGGAGTCGCCGAGGACGACGCCGGTCGTGTCGATGAGCGTCACGCGGCGGCCCAGCGCGGCACCGGCTGAGTCGGCGAGCGAATCCGAATTCACTCCGCGGCGCCACGCCGACCCGATGAGCCGAGCTTCGCGCTCGAGCTCATTCAGGTTTTCGTTGAACAATCGTGTCTGGAGCCGATTGCCGGCGATCGCGACGATGCCGGCGACGAGCACTCCTACGAGAACGAGCGAGCCGACGAGCAGCCGCTTGGCGAGCGTCACGCGCTGCGGGAGTGTCCGCTCTTCAGGCGGTAGCCGAACCCGCGGACCGTCTCGATGAGGTCACCGGCCTCGCCGAGCTTCGTCCGCAGACGTTGCACGTGCATGTCGACCGTGCGCGTCTGAATGTCCGGCGCCGCCTCCCACACCGTCTCGAGCAGATGCGCACGGCTCTGCACGCGTCCGCGCCGCTCGGCGAGGATGAGGAGGAGCTTGTACTCGGTGGGCGTGAGCTCGACGAGCGTTCCGCCGACGGAGACGCGATGCTCCTCGCGATCGATCGTGATTGCGCCGATGTTGAGAATGTCGGTCGGCCCCGAGCCGCCGGCGCTCATGCGGCGCAGGATCGCGCCCACGCGCAGCACCAGCTCCTGCGGACTGAATGGCTTCGTGAGGTAGTCGTCCGCGCCGAGCGAGAGGCCGCGAATGCGGTCCTGCTCCTCGCGGCGGGCGGTGAGCATGAGGACCGCGATCTCGCGCGTCGCGGGCTGCGTCCGCAACTGCTCGAGCACGTCGTAGCCGGATGCGCCGGGAAGCATCAGATCGAGCACGACGAGCGCGGGCCGCTCCTGTCGGGCGGCTGCGATCGCATCGGGACCGGACGACGCCGTGGACACGCGGTAGCCGGCCTTGACGAGGTGATACGCGACCAAGGCGACGATGTCCGCCTCGTCGTCGACGACGAGCACGCGCTCGCCGGATGGGGAGAGCGTTGCCGTCATGACACGCCCGCGCGCGCCGCGGCGAGGCGTCGGTGGATCTTGGCGACAATCATTTCGATGGCGATGGCATTGTGGCCGCCGCGCGGGACGATCACGTCGGCGTAGCGCTTGGAAGGCTCGACGAACTGCAGGTGCATCGGTTGGACGGTCGTGAGATACTGATCGATGACTTCATCGAGAGGCCGACCACGTTTCGCGATGTCGCGTTTGATGCGGCGGATGAGACGAATGTCCGCGTCGGCGTCGACGAAGACCTTGACGTCGCACAGCTCCCGCACTCGCGCATCGGTGAACAACAGGATTCCGTCGATCACGATCACATCGGCCGGCGGCACGACCACCGTTCGGTCGGCCCGCGTGTGGCTGAGGAAATCATAGACCGGCTTCTCGATCGACTCGCCCGCCGCGAGCCGCGCGAGCTGTCCGACGAGGAGCTCCCAATCGAAGGCCTCGGGGTGGTCCCAGTTGACCGTTCGTCGTTCGGCGAGAGGCAGGTGCGCGTAGTTCCGATAGTACGCGTCCATGTCGATGAACGCGACCGATTCCGCATCGAGCGCCTGCGCCACGTTCCGTGCGACGGTGGACTTTCCGGACCCCGAGCCGCCGGCGATCCCAATGATCAGGGGCTTCATCAGGCCGCCGCCAACCGGGCGTTACGGAGGAGAAGTTGCCGGATCGTGGCGAAGAAAAGAAGCGGTAACACAGTCACAATCTGGTCACGCCGGGCGACACGCCGCTAGCTTTTTCCCATGAGAAGTCCGGCAGTCCTCTTCGCGGCCCTGGTCGCGGTCGGCACGGCGTGGGCCTGTCAACCCGCGCGTCTCCCGGAAGCGTACGGCCCCGTCGATCTGGTCGTCGCCGCGACGACCGACATCCACGGCTACGTCCGCGGCTGGGACTATTACGCCAACGCCCCAGACACCGTACGCGGCCTCGCGCGCGTAGCGACGATCATCGACTCGCTTCGGCGGGTCTCGCCGACCTTTCCCGTGGTCGTCGATGCGGGCGACATCATCCAGGGCAGCCCGCTGGCGTACGTCGCCGCGCGCGTCGACACGACGATGCGCCACCCGGTCATCGCCGCCATGAACGCGATCCAATATGACGCTGCGGCCGTGGGGAACCATGAGTTCAACTACGGGCTGGCGACCTTGGATCGCGCCGTGCGCCAGGCCGAGTTTCCGCTGCTCGCGACGAACGTGGATGGGCCCGACGGACGGCCTCGCTTCCGCCAGTGGGCCATCTCGACGCGACGGGGAATCAAGATCGCGATCGTCGGCGCCACGACGCCGGGCTCGATGGTCTGGGACCGAGACAACCTGTCGGGCCGCGCCAGCGTGCACGACATCATCCCCGACGTGCGCGCCACCGTTCAGGAAGCCCGCAATGCCGGTTCGGCCGTCGTGATCGTCGTCGTGCACTCGGGCCTGGATGAGCCGTCGAGCTACGACACCGTGGGAACGGGTGTCGCGAGCGAGAACGTCGCGGCCCGTCTCGCACACGAAGTGCCCGGCATCGACCTCATCGTCTACGGCCATTCGCACAAGCAGATGGCGGACACGGTCATCGCCGGCACGCTCCTGATGCAGCCAAAGAATTGGGCGACGAGCGTCGCCGTCGCGCACCTGACGGTCAACCGGCGCGACGGACGCTGGCGCGTCGTCGCGAAGCGAAGCTCGATCGTGCAGGCCGCGCATCATGCGGAGAGCCCGACCGTGCTTGCCGTGACGGCCGAAGGGCATCGCGCGACGCTGCAGTACGTGAATGCAGCGATCGGCACCACGCCGGTCGCGTGGCGCGCCGACTCGGCACGGGTGGTCGACACGCCGCTCATCGACTTCATCCTCGAGGTCGAGCGCAAAGCGACCGGCGCACAGCTGGCGAGCACCGCGGCGTTCTCGCTCGACGCGTCGCTCGCGGCCGGGCCGATCACGGTGGCCCGAATCGCGGCGCTCTATCCGTACGACAACACGCTCCGCGCGGTGAAGCTCTCGGGCGCGCAGCTGCGTGAGTATCTCGAGCAGAGCGCTCGCTACTTCCGAACCGCGGCCGGCGGCCGCGTCGACATCGACCCGAGCGTGCCCGGGTTCAACTACGACATCGTCGCCGGCGTGGATTACACGATCGACCTCTCGAAGCCGGTGGGCTCGCGCATCGCGACGCTCGACTTCAGCGGACGGCCGGTCGCGCCGACCGACACGTTGACGATGGCGCTCAACAACTACCGGCAGTCGGGCGGCGGCGGGTTCGCCATGCTCCACGACGCGCCCGTCGTCTACGACCGCCAGCAGGAGATCCGCCAGCTGTTGATCGACGAGGTGCGCGCGAAGAAGACGCTCGTCCCGGCCGATTATTTTCATCCCAATTGGCGCATCGTGCCGGCCGCGGCGATCAGCGCGCTTCTCAAGACACGGGAATGACGACTCGCATGGTGCGTGTGTTCGTGAATGCAACGGGCGTGGATGTTCCGGCCGGCTCGACGGCGCTCGACGCCGTTCGCGCGTGGAACGCGGGCGCGGCCGACGAGGTGAGTGCGGGCGGCCGTATCATCACCGACAGTCGCGGTCTGCCGCTCGACGCCGCGGCGCCGATGAGCGCCGGCTCGATCCTCCGTCTCGTCGCCAAACGGGACCGAGACTCCGCGGATCATCCGTAAGGCGAATGGCGATCCTTCACTCCGAGCTGTTGCGCCGACTTCCGAAAGCAGAGCTGCACTGCCACCTGGACGGATCCGTGCGTCCGAGCACGCTGATCGATCTCGGGCGCGAGTACAAGCAGCGGATGCCGGCATCGGACGCCGACGCGCTGCGCGAGTACATGCGCGTGGACGACGCGCGGAATCTCGAGGACTACCTCGCGCGCTTCGACGTGACGCTGTCCGTGATGCAGACCGCGGAGGCGCTCGAGCGCATCGCGTACGAGCTGGCGATCGACGCGGCGCGCGACGGCGTTCGCTACATCGAAGTCCGCTACGCGCCCGTGTTGAACACGCGCCGCGGGCTGTCGCTCGGCGGGGCGGTCGAAGCGCCGCTCCGAGGGCTCGCCCGAGCGGAGCGCGATGGCGGCGCGATCGGACGCGTCATCGTGTGCGGCCTTCGCAACCTCACGCCCGACGTGTCCCTCGAGCTTGCGCGGCTCGCTGTGAGCTACAAGGATCGTGGCGTCGTCGCCTTCGATCTGGCCGGCGGAGAGCTCGGCAATCCGGCGTCGGCGCACGCCGATGCCTTCGCGTACGCGCGCGAGCACGATTTGCCGTGCACGTGCCACGCCGGCGAAGGTGCCGGCGCCTCGTACGTGCGCGAAGCCGTCCACATCTGCGGCGCGCACCGCATCGGCCACGCCACACGGCTGATCGAGGACGAATCGCTCACGAGCTACGTGAACGACCGTCGCATCGCGCTCGAGATCTGTCTGACGAGCAACGTGCAGACGCGCGCGGTCGAGTCGTACGAGGAGCATCCGCTTCGGGCGTACTTCGACCGCGGCATGAACGTCGTCTTGAACACGGACAACCGGCTGATGAGCGGCACGACGCTCACCGACGAGTATCTCCACGCGTCGAGGCAGCTCGGGTTTTCCTTCGACGAGCTGGCCGAGGTGGCGCTCAACGGATTCCGAAGCGCCTTTCTCCCGTGGGCGGAGCGGGAACGACTGATCGCTGCCGCCGTGTCGGACATCGAGGCGCTCGCGAGCAGAGGGGCCGCGTGACGTCGAGCTTCGGCGCGGCGCACGCGAGGGAAGCGGCCGACGCGATTCGCGGGCGCCTTCCAAAGGAACAGCCCGTCGCCGCGATCGTGCTCGGCTCCGGTCTTGGCGCGCTGGCCGACGAGATCGAGCAGCCGGTGACGATTCCGTATCGCGAGATTCCGGGCTTTCCGTCGGCAACGGTCGCCGGGCACGCCGGCGCGCTGATCGCCGGCCGCCTCGAGGGCCGTCAGGTGTTGGCGCTCGCCGGCCGCTTTCACATGTACGAAGGGCACGACGCGCGCTTGGCCGCATTTCCGGCGCGCGTAGCGCATGCGCTCGGTCTCAGGACGCTCATCGTCTCCAACGCGGCCGGCGGCGTGAATCGATTGTGGCAGCCCGGCGACCTGATGCTGATTCGCGATCACATCAATCTGATGTTCCGCAGTCCGCTGATCGGTGCGGTCGAGGCGGGCGACGCGCGCTTTCCCGACATGTCCGAGCCGTACGACGCCGGGCTCGCGGCGATCGCGCGGACGATCGCGGCGGAGCAGGGAACCGTGCTTCGCGAGGGTGTCTACGCGGCGATGCTCGGGCCCGCGTACGAAACGGCCGCGGAGATTCGAATGCTGGGCCTGCTGGGCGCGGACGCGGTCGGCATGTCGACGGTGCCCGAGGTGATCGCCGCGCGCGCCATCGGCATGCGCGTGCTCGGCGTCAGCTGTATTACGAATCTCGCATGTGGATTGTCGAACAGTCCGATCACGCACGCCGAGGTGCTGGAGACGACCGCTCAGGCCGCTGGCCGCTTCCAAAGGCTGGTGAAGGGGGTCGTTGGGCGACTCGCGTAACCAGTCATTCCGCGCTTCGATCGGGACGACTCCAGCCTATCTCGTTGCGACCGGCGGCGGTGGTAGCGAATGCACTCTGGCCCTGAAGGCGTTGAAGGCCTCGGAGTTCGACGTGAGCCCGCGTAGAATCGCCGGATTGATCTTGGCGATCTGATCACGCGACGCCTGGATGCGGTCCTCTTCCAGTGGGTGGTCGGTGAACCACGCCTCGAGGCCGGTCGGCTTACTCTGTCGCTCAGCCAACAGCTTTTCGAACATCGTGACCATGCCGTTCGGATTGATGTCGGCGCGCACCATCTCCTCGATGCCGGATTCATCCGCCTCGGCCTCGTCCTGCCGGCTGAATCTGGCGAACACGGCCTGCGCCCCCACATTGATGCCGGCTTGAGCGATGCCGCTGTTGCAGACGCCCGTCAGGATGCAGCCGATCGTGACGCCGAGGTTGGCGCCTTGCATCTGCTCCATCTGCTTGACCGAGTGGCGCCGAACGACGTGACCAATCTCGTGGCCTATCACCGCGGCCAGCTCGTTCATGCGGTCCGCCCGCTCGACCACGCCGCGATTGATGTAGATGTACCCGCCTGGTAACGCGAAGGCGTTGAACTCGTTCGAATTCACCATCGCAAAATGCCACTCGAGATCCCTGCGCGCTGTGACGTGCGCGAGGGAATCGCCGAGGATGTTCAGGTACCGATTGACGGCGGGGTCCTGGATGATCGGCAATTGGGAATTCACTTGCTGCGCCTGCTGCGCGCCGATCTGAACTTCCTGTTGCTGCGAGATGCCGCACGCCGCCGACATCCCTGCCGCAACCACGATTGCCGCGCTCGCCGCGATTCGTCTCATAGTCGATTGAATTGATGCTCTATCTTTTGGTAGGCTCTGCCAAAGGCAAGACATATTCCTGATGACCTCGAAAACTCTCACCCTCGCCCGCGATCTGCAGCGCCGGAAGGCCCGTGACCGCCACGGATTGTTCGTCGCCGAGGGCGTGAGAGGCGTCGAAGAGCTGCTCGGCTCGGCGATCCCGATCCGCGGCGTCCTCGTCGCGCCGGGGTTCGCCGACTCGCCACGGACGTCCGCGCTCCTCGAGCGATTGCGAGAGGCCCGGGTCGCCATCGACGAAGTCGGTGCGTCCGAGTTCGCTTCGGCCGCCGAGCACGGACTCGCCCCAGGGACTGCTGGCGGTCGCCGAGGTGCCGGAACGCCGCCTCCAGGATCTTCCCGCCGGCGAGCCGTTTCGACTCCTGGTGTTGGACGCGGTGCAAGACCCCGGCAATGTCGGGACGATGCTGCGTACGGCGGCAGCGCTTGGTGTCACGGCAACTTTTTCCCTCCCCGGAACCGTTGACCTATGGAACGCCAAAGTCGTCCGTAGCGGGATGGGGGCGCACTTCCACCATCCCTGCCTTACTGGTACCTGGGACGAGCTTGACGCGTTCCGGCGGGACCGTGGAATCGAGCTTTGGGCCGCCGATGCGGGGGGCGAGTCGGTGGCGGAGCTCGATCGGCCGCCGCGCCTCGCGATCGTGGTAGGGAACGAGGGAGCTGGGCTGTCGTCGTCTTCGCGGTCGCGCGCCACTCGCCTGGTGGCGCTCCCGATCGCCACCGCGGTGGAGTCATTGAACGTCGCCGTCGCGGCGGGAATTCTCCTCTACGAGCTTCGCCGGTGATCAGTCCGTCTGCCGCTCCATCTGTCGGGTTGCTCGAGCAGATCTACGCGTTCCTGATCGGCGCGTGCATCGGCTCCTTCCTCAACGTCTGCATCGTCCGCTGGCCGCGCGAACGGTCGGTGTTGCGGCCGCGATCGCGCTGTCCGCAATGCGCCAACCAGCTCGCGTGGTTCGAGAACGTGCCCGTGTTGAGCTGGGTCACGCTTCGAGGCCGGTGCCGGTGCTGCGACGAGCCGATCTCCGTGATGTATCCGCTGATCGAGCTCGTGGTGGCGATCGGGTGGATGCTCGCCGTCCAGCACTACGGCGTCACGCTCACCGCGCTGCGCGTGGCGGTCTTCGGCACCGTGTTGCTCGGCGTCGCGATGACCGACGCGAAGCACTACCTCATTCCCGACGGCTTCACGCTCTTCGGGTTGATCTTCGCGTTGGTGACGTCGCTGCTGGCGTTCTTCCGTGGCGAAACTCAAGTGTTCGCCGGGCCGTATGATGCACTCGTGGGCGCGTGTGCCGGCGCTGGCATGATCGCGATCGTCGGATGGCTCGGCGAAGTGATCACGAAGCGCGAGGCCATGGGCCTGGGCGACGTCACGCTGATGGCGTTCGTGGGGGCCGCGCTTGGCCCGACGCGCGCGCTCGTCACGATCTTCCTCGGTGCGACGTTGGGCGCGGTGGCGTTCGCGGGGGTCGTCATTCCCGTGGCGTTGCTGCGACGCGGGCACAGTCGCGAGCAGACCGAGCTCGCGCTTGGCTCGACGCCGTTCGAAACGCCGCTCGTACCATTCGGAGTCTTTCTTGCGCCAGCCGCGCTGTTGACCTTGTTTTGGGGAGAAGCGCTGCTCGACTGGTTGACTCGTATGTAGAGGGAAGAGGGAAGCAGGAAGAGGGGTTCGGGGTATGAGGGAAGGGGCTTCGGACCCGCGGCTAGATTCTCGAAACTGACAGGCCTCTTCCCGCAACCACGTTCCCCCGACTTCCCTCTTCCCCCGTCCCGCGTGATTGGAGACCTCCTCCGCACAGAAGCATCCGGCGGCGCGCTCGCGCGGTTCACGCGCGATCTGACTGCCGACGCCCGCGCCGGGCGACTCGAGCCCGTACGCTGCCGCGAGAACGAAGTCTCGCGCATCATCGACATCCTGCTGCGTCACGGCAAGAACAACCCGACCCTGGTCGGGCCCGCCGGCGTCGGCAAGACCGCCGTCGCCGAGGGCCTCGCGCAGCGCGTCGCGAAGGACGACGTCCCGCTCGTGATGCGCGACGTTCGGCTGCTGTCGCTCGACCACATGGCGCTGCTCGCCGGCACGACCTACCGCGGCCAGTACGAGGAGCGGCTTCGCTCGATCGTCGCCGAGGCGACCGCGGCGCGCGACGTGATCCTGTTCATCGACGAGCTGCACAACCTGATGGGGCAGGGCACCGCCATCGGCGTCGCGATGGACGCCGCCAACATGCTCAAGCCCGCGCTCGTGCGCGGCGACTTCCGCGTGATCGGCGCGACGACGAGCGACGAGTACGAGAAATGGATCGCCGCGGACCCCGCGCTCGAGCGCCGCTTTCAGAAAGTCGTCGTTCGCGAGCTGGGCGAGGCCGAGACGCTGGAGATTCTCCAGGCGCGCAAGGAGCGGCTCGAGCGACACCACAACGTGTTGATCTCCGACGAAGCGATGCGCGCCTCCGTGTCGCTCACCGATCGCTACGTCACAGACCGCATGCGTCCCGACAAGGCGATCGACGCGCTCGATGAAGCGTGCGCGCATTTGCAGGCCGTCGTGAAATACACGGAGCGCACGGAGCAGTTGATCCAACAGCGGCTCGGCCTGCTCAAACAGGGTGCGAAAGCGGAGCAGGAAGAGAAGCGTCGCGAAGCAAAAGCGCCGGACCAGGATGCGTTCGGCCCTCTCGAGCGCTTCGGGGCCGAGATCGAAGCGTTCTTCGTCGGCACGCCGGCGCCAGTCGGCGGCGAAGCCGCGAGGAGCGCTCCGACCGTCGAACCGCCGCCGGCCCGCGTGCTCACGCTCGCGCCGCTCGAAGCGGAGCTCGGCCGCGCGCTCATGGAAGAAGGGGTCGTGATTCGCGCGCACGATGTCGCGCGCGTCGTCGGGCTGATGGCCGGCGTGAAGGTCGAGTGGGACGCCGAGCCGGTCCCATGAGACGCTCGGCGTGGATGGTGCTCGCGCTGGCGCTGTTCGCCTGCGGCCAGCGCGCCAAGGTCGGCGACGGTCCCTACGCGGACAAGGTTGCCGAGGACGTCCCGAAGATCGAGAAGGCGCTCGGCGTGAAGTTCAAGACGCCGCCCAAGCTCGAGATCCGCGACCGCGCGCAGGTCCGCGAGTTTCTCCTCCAGAAGCTCAACGAGCCGGCCGTGCAGAAGCAGCTCGCGAACGAGGAGGCGACCTTCAAGCTGCTCGGGATGATTCCCGACACGATGCACCTTTCCGATCTGTACGTGAAAGTGCTGACCGAGCAGATCATCGGGTACTACGATCCGAAGACGAAGGTGCTCTACGTCGTGAATGGCGCGCCCGAGGAATACGCGGGAATCACCATCATGCACGAGCTCGTGCACGCGCTGCAGGACCAATATGTCAACGTCGATTCGCTCGAGAGCATCGAGGGCGATGACGATCGCGCGGCCGCCGCGCAGGCGGTGATCGAGGGCCAGGCGACGTATGAGCAGATCTTCATCATGGCGGGCGGGAACGGGAATCTCGCCGCGCAGCTGCCGGGCGGCTGGGAGTCGATGCGCGCCACGATCCGTGAAGCGCAAGCGACCCAGCCGATGTTCTCGTCGGCGCCGAGAGTCATTCAGGAGTCGCTGCTCTTTCCGTACATCAACGGCGCGGACTTCGTTCGGCGGTTCAAGGCGGCGCGACCCGGACTCCTGCCGCTCGACAGTCTGCCGATATCGACCAAGCAGTTGATGCACGAGGACGCGTACTTCGGCAAGACGAAGGACGTCCCCAGCCTCATCACGCTGCCCAAGATCCCGGGCACGATCGACGAGAACGATTTCGGCGAATTCGGCGCTCGCTTGTACATCTACGAGCACACGCGCGATCAGGAGCTCCCGGTCCGCGCGTCGAACGGGTTGGACGGCGATCGTTACGCCCTCGTGAAGACGCCGCGGGGCAACGCGTTCGTCTGGGTGACGGTGTGGGACACGCCCGGTGATGCCGCCGAGTTCATGTCGGCGATCGACGCAGTGATGTTGCACCGGTTCGTCGTGAAGCCGCGCGTCACCGGCGAGCGGCGACATTTCGACGCCGGCAAGCGAACGATCGACGTCGACGTGAAGGAAATGAACGGACGCCCGGTCGTGCTGTACGTCGACGTGCCCGCGGGCGGCCCGACGAATCTCGCTGGACTTTTCGCAGATCAAGGTGACTCCGCGGTGAGCCTGCCGGCGAGAGAACCGCCGCTGCCTGAAGGCCCCCCGCGCTCGGGCCCACCGCTGGCCATGACTCGCCCCTCCGCGCCGATCGCGCCTCGCCCCATGCAGGACGAGGCCGCGCGCCAGGAAGCGCTCGACCGAATGAAGCGCCGCGCGACGATGCTGCTCGTCGGCGCGACGGTGCTGTTCATCGTCGCACGCGGGTTCTTGCACATCTATCCGTGGCTCGCGATCGTCGTCGCGACGGCCGAAGCGGCAATGGTTGGCGGAGTCGCCGACTGGTTCGCCGTCACCGCGCTCTTCCGCCACCCGCTCGGCATTCCGATTCCGCACACGGCGATCGTCCCCTCGAAGAAAGACCGCGTCGGCCGAACGCTCGGCGCGTTCGTGCAGCGCAACTTCCTGTCGCGCGAGGTGATCGAGCACCGGCTACGCAGCATGGAGGTCGGCCGCCGGCTCGCCGAGTGGCTGGCGAATCCGGAGAACGCGCGGACCATCTCGCGGAACACCGCCGTCGCCCTGAGCTCCGCCGCGCAGATGCTGCGCGACGAGGACGTTCAGGCGGTCATCGACCGGAGTCTCGCCCAGCGCGTGCGGACGATGAGTCTCGCGCCCCTCTTGGGCAAAGTGCTCGGCGCGATGACCGAGGACAACCGCCATCAGGAAGTGCTCGACGAGGTGATTCGCCTCGCGTCGCGCACGGTGAACGACAACGCCGATCTGATTCGCGAGCGGATCGAGCGCGAGACGCCGTGGTGGATTCCCGCCGCCGTCGACAACAAGATCTTCAAGCGCGTCCTCGGCGCGATTCAGAAACTGCTCACGGAGCTGAGCGCCGATTCCGCGCATCCGCTGCGGCGCCGGTTCGACGCGTCCGTCGACCAGTTCGTCGAGCGGCTGAACTCGTCGCCCGAGCTCGCGGCCAAGGTCGACGCGTGGAAGGAGGATTTTCTCGACAACGACGCCGCCCGGCGCTTCTCGGCGTCGCTCTGGCAGGACGGCAAGGAGGCCCTGGCGAAGTTCGCGGAGAGCCCCGAGTCGGCGGCGCCGAACGCGATCGAGACGGCGCTGACGACGTTCGGGCAAAAGGCGCTCGAGGATCCGGAGCTGCTCGCCAAGCTCGACGAGTTCGCGGTGGACATCGCCGTCTATCTGGTGTCGCGCTATCAGGACGAGGTCGCGCAGCTGATCGAGACGACGGTCGCGGCCTGGGATCCGGAGATCACGTCGCAACGTGTGGAGCTCGCGATCGGGCGCGATCTGCAGTTCATCCGCATCAACGGCACCATCGTCGGCGGGCTGGCTGGAATGGTGATCTATCTGATCTCCCAGCTGTTTCCGTAAGCCATTCCGAGTGCAACGAAGAACTGCAGGTTCGCCGCGTCGAGTAGTAACAATCAGATACGGGCACTAACGGAAACGGCAACGGGCAACTAACCGAACTGCAGGACTGCGGTTGCCCAAAAAAGGGTTCGTCGGGGATTTCCGGGAATCGGCTATCGTCGGCAATCCGAACAATCCGAACAATCCGAGTTTATCCGGCCGATCCGAAGGGATCTTAGTGGCCGATCGCCGAGGAAGCCCATCGCGCCCTTCGCGAAAGAACGCGAGAGAACTGCCGCGGATGCCGCCGACGAACGCGGAAGCCGCTGAAACAACGTGATCGCTTTGGAAGCAGTCCGTGGCTCGACGGGGCAATTCCCGGCGCGTGACTTCACGACTCGCTTAACCTTCAAAGTCGCTGGTGTTTCCGCGCCATCGGCGTTCGTCAGCGCCATCCGCGGCTGTGCCAATCGTTCCGTCTCGATCGGCGGAGTAACCCAGGGGCTACGCTCAATTCCCAAGAACGACTCCACACGAACCGCCGCCGTTGCCCCCGGAGTCTTTACCCGTTCCCACGGGCTTGTACTGCAACGGAATCGTAGCAGGCCCTGAATACACCTCGATTCCGTGGAGCTCGTCGGGCCGGGGCAGTTGCCGGTCGACGTCCGGCGCGTCGATCAGAACGCCGTCGATGAAGAACTGAAACGGACAGTTCTTGAACGGACGATCGCGCCGGTTCACCAGCTTGCCGTCGACCATCTCGGTCGATCGGAAGGTGAGCAAGTACGTCGACAGCTCGATGAAGTTCAGCTCGTGAATCTGGTCGCGCGTCATGAACTGGCCGATCCCTTGACGACGACGCTGCTCGAATTCGGAAAGCGGAGTGTCCGGTTCGCGCGCCGCGACGACCACCGTATCGAGCGCCGGAACGATCCGCTCGCGCGCGAACGACAGGCGCAGCGTCTCGCCCGGGGCCACCTCCACGACATTCGGCAGCGACACGAAGCCGATGCGCCGAATCATCAACATCACGCGTCCGGCGGGTATTCCGGCGATTCGAAAATGGCCGCGCTCGTCGTCTCGCGCTTGACCAGATGCCAAGCATGGCGTGACGAGGAGCAGACCCACGAAGACGCAGCGTACAACGCGCATCCCGCTTCCCCCTTCCCGCAATCAGTCGCTTTGCGCGGCCTGCTCCTCTCGGTCTTCGCGCGTGGTGACGCCCGCGAGCCCCGCGTTTGTTTCCGGTTGCACTTGATCGGCGAGCGCCTCCGACACCGGCGGCAAGAGTGCGAGGTGTAACACCTCATCCATCCGGTCGACGAAGGTGAACGCCATGTGCTTCCGCACTTCGTCCGGCACGTCGCGCAAGTCTTTCTCGTTCGACTTCGGCATGATCACCTCGCGAAGCCCGGCGCGATATGCCGCAAGCACCTTCTCCTTCACACCGCCGATCTCGAGCACCTTGCCGCGCAGCGTCACTTCGCCGGTCATCGCGACGTCGCGGCGTACCGGACGGCCGCTCAGCGCGCTCGCGATCGCGAGCGTGAGCGTGATCCCCGCGCTCGGGCCGTCTTTCGGAATCGCGCCCGCCGGCAGGTGGATGTGCAGGTCGTTTTCCTTGAACACCGCGCCTTCGATGCCGAGCTGCTGCGCGCGCGACCGGACGTAGGAGTGCGCGGCGTCCACGGATTCGCGCATCACGTCGCCGAGTTGACCGGTCACGGTCAAGCGGCCCGTGCCCGGCATCTTGAGCGCCTCGATCAGCATGATGTCGCCGCCGTTCGACGTCCACGCCAGGCCGGTGACGACGCCAACCTCCGGCACCTTCTCCGCCTCTTCGACCGCATAGCGCGGAGCGCCGAGCACCTCTTCGACCTTCTCGACGTCGACGATCCACGCGCCTTCTTCGCCGTCGGCCTTCTTGCGCGCGCGCTTGCGCATGATCGCCGCCATGTTGCGCTCGAAGTTGCGAAGGCCGGCTTCGCGCGAGTAGCGGTTCGAGATGAACGACAGCGATTCGTCCGTGAACTGCAGATCCTTGTCCGTGATGCCGTGCTCCTCGAGCAGCCGCGGCAACAGGTAGCGCCACGCGATCTCGACTTTTTCCTCGATCGTGTAGCCCGCGATCTTGATGACCTCCATGCGATCGCGAAGTGGCGCGGGAATGTCGAACAGGTTGTTCGCCGTGCAGATGAACAAGCAGCTCGAGAGATCGAACGGCAAATTCAGGTAGTGATCGACGAACGAGTTGTTCTGCGACGGATCGAGCACCTCGAGCATCGCGGCCGTCGGGTCGCCGGAAGGGCCTCCGCCCGACATTTTATCGATTTCATCGATCATCAGGACCGGGTCGCGCACCTGGACGCGGCGCAGCGCCTGGATGATGAGCCCCGGCATCGCGCCGACGTACGTGCGGCGGTGGCCGCGAATCTCGGCCTCGTCACGCACGCCGCCCACCGAGATTCGATAGAACTCACGTCCGATCGCATTGCCGATCGCTTCGCCAAGCGACGTCTTGCCGGTGCCCGGCGGTCCGACGAAACAGAGAATCGGTCCGTGCGGATCGCCGCCGCGCAGCTTTCGCACGGCCAGATACTCGATGATGCGCTCTTTGGCTTCGTCGAGCCCGTAGTGCCGGCCGTCGAGCGCGCCCTCCACTTTCTTGAGATCGATCTCCTCGTTGCCCGACCGCTTGTTCCACGGCAGCGACAGCACCCAGTCGAGATACGTGCGCACGACCTGGTACTCGCTCGACGCCGGCGACAACATGCGCATGCGCTCGGTCTCGCGCCGCGCTTCCTGGCCGACTTTCTCGGGCAGCTTCGCTTCGTCGATGCGACGCAGGAGATCGATCGCTTCCTTCTCGCCGGGATCGGCTTCACCGAGCTCGGTCTGAATCGCGCGCAGCTGCTGGCGCAGATAGAACTCACGCTGGTGCTGCTCGATCTTGATCTCGGTCTGCTTCTTGACGTCCTCCATCACGCGAGCGCGCGCAACTTCTCGCTCGAGGCGGGACAGGATGAAGCGCAACCGCTGCCCGACGTCGAGACGTTGGAGCACCTCGTCCTTGTCGGCGATGCGGAAGTTCATGTTCGTCGCCGCGAGGTCGGCGAAGCGGCCCGGGTCGGAGACGTTCATCTTGAGAATCGCCGGCACTTCGTCCGGAATTCGATCGACGAGCTCGGCCAGCGTTTCGGCGGCGGAGACGACGCGCGTCACGAGATCGTCGATCTCGGTCTGATCGGCGGGCGTCTCCCGCGCGGGACGGACCACCGCGACAGGGTACGGGTCGGTCTGCTCCATCCCCTCGACGACGATGCGACGCAGTCCCTGGAGCGTGATCTGCACGGTGTCGCCCGGCAGATTGATGCGCTCGTGCACTCGCGCCGCGACGCCCACGCGTCCCATGAAGCGCTGCGAGTCGATCGGCTCGTCGTGGTCGCCGTTCGCGACGACCAGCGCGACGATCAGGCCCGGTTCCTCATGCGCGCGCAGCAGCGAGAGGTTTTCGGGCGCGCCCATCTGAACCGCAATGGTGCCCAGCGGGTAGACGATGGTGGAGCGCAGCGCCATCAGCGGGAGTGATGGCGGGAGCTCCGATCTGAGGATGTCGTCTTTTCGTTGGGTTTTGGCCATTGGGTGCAGTCATCCCATGCGCGCGCAGCGCGCGTGGGATCTATTGTCCCTGTCGCGTGGCTTGGTTCGGATCGATGAAAGTAGATCCTCCGCTCGCGAAGCCTGCCCTGAGGAGCGCAAGCGACGTAGGGCTCGCAGAGGATGACAGCCCCCGTAAGTATAGCAACCAGAAGCCAATAGCCAACCCGGCCGCCTTGAATCACGGCCCCAAGCAAAGTATCTTTCCCAGTCTATGTTCGACGAGCTGTCCGAGAAACTTGAAGCGACCTTCGCGCGCCTGCGCGGTCGCGGCGTGCTCACCGAAGCCGACATCAAGGACGGGCTTCGCGAGGTCCGTCGCGTCCTGCTCGAGGCCGACGTCAACTTCCAGCTGACCCGCGAGTTTCTCGAGCGCGTCGAGAAAAAGGCGGTAGGGATCGCGCAGCTGCGCACGGTGTCCCCTGGACAGCAGCTCGTCAAGATCGTCTACGACGAGCTCACCGCCATGCTCGGCGAGCAGCGCGAGGGGCTCAAGCTGAGCTCCGTGCCGCCCACGATCGTCATGATGGTCGGCCTGCAGGGCTCGGGAAAGACGACCACGGCCGCCAAGCTCGCCCGGAAGCTCAAAGCGGAAAACCGGCCGGCGCGCCTGGTGGCGGCCGACGTCTATCGCCCCGCCGCCATCGATCAGCTCGAGACGCTGGGCGCGCAGCTCGACGTGCCGGTCTACGCCGAGCGCGGCCACCAGGACGTCGTCAAGATCGCGAAGAACGGCATCGAACAGGCGAAGCGCGCGCGCGATCGTGTCGTCATCGTCGACACCGCCGGCCGGCTGCAGATCGACGACGACATGATGCAGGAGTTGGAGCGCCTCAAGGCGGCCATCCATCCCGACGAAATTCTGCTCGTCGCCGACGGCATGACCGGCCAGGACGCGGTCAAGATCGCGCAGGGGTTCGACCAGCGGCTGCACGTGACGGGCGTCATCCTCACGAAGATGGACGGCGACGCCCGCGGCGGTGCGGCGCTCTCGATTTACGGGGTGACCAAGAAGCCGATCAAGTACATCGGCGTGGGCGAGAAGGCGGACGCGCTCGAGGAGTTCTATCCCGAGCGCATGGCGGGGCGCATTCTTCAACAGGGCGACATCGTGTCGCTCGTCGAGAAGGCGCAGACCGCGTTCGACGCCGACGAAGCCAAAAAGCTGGAGAAGAAGGTTCGCAAAGAGGGCATGGACCTCACGGACTTCCTCACGGCCATGAAGCAGATCGAGCGCCTGGGTCCCCTCGAGGGGATCCTCAAGATGCTCCCCGGTGTGAACACCAAGGCGCTGAAGCAGATGAAGCAGGCCGATCCCAAGCGACTCAAGCACGTCGAGGCGATCGTGCTCTCGATGACGCTCGAGGAGCGGAAGAAGCCGGACATCATGAACGGTTCGCGGCGGGCGAGGGTGGCCAAGGGCGCCGGCCGGCCGATCTCGGAAGTGAATCGGTTGTTGGAGCAGTTCCGGGAAATGCAGAAGATGATGAAGAAGGCTGCGCTGGCAGGGCAGGGTGGGGGGAAGTTCAGGCCGAGTATGTTTCGGTAGGCCGTCATCCCATGGCCGCGTAAAGCGGCCGTGGGATCTATTGTCTTGGTCGCGCGGGTTGGTTCGGATTGATGAAAGTAGATCCCACGGCCGCCGTCGCGGCCATGGGATGACACCGGGTGCGATCAGCCAAATGGCCGATACGCGATGAGCCCGCAGTTCCACGAAACCCTGATGAGGAAACAGCAATGGTAAAGCTTCGTCTCCGCCGAACCGGCCGCAAAAAGCAGCCGACGTTCCGCATCGTCGTCGCCGACTCGCAGAGCCCGCGCGACGGCAAGTTCATCGAAGTCGTCGGACAGTACACGCCTCGTCAGGGTGAGCAGGCGCTCAACTTGAAGAGCGACCGCGTGCACTACTGGCTCGACAACGGCGCGCAGCCCACGGATACCGTGCGCTCGCTTCTCCGCCGCGCGGGCGTGCTCAAGGCGCGCCACGAGGCGCGGTTGTCGCGGAAGCTCACGTCGACGGCAGTGCCTGTGTCAGAGGCGACTGCGTAGCTCGTCCACCGTGGCCGCGAGCACACGGACCGGCACGGACAACGGAAAGGAGTCTTTGTTTCAGGGCCGCCCGGGACGCCACGATTGGCGTCCCGGGCGGTTTTGTCATTGAGGCCGTTTCGCCATTCCGTACCGGTCCGTCGCCGTCAGCGCCTGTCCGAGTGCTTCGGTCCACGAACCGCCCCTTGATCTTGCGGCACCCGACGCGAACCCATACAATCGTGGCGGCTGATCCCTGAATCATGCCCGGTAGTCACTTGATGTCCATGTGACGAAGCGGATGTAGCGCGGGTTGTTCTGTCGAACAGCACTAAGAAAACTAAATATCGCGGACGCCCGTCGGGTCCCTCCGGCTTCGCGACAGCACCGCTTGGGTACGTCAAAAACACTCCGAGTAGCGCACCTCCAATCCTCTTGATCGACCGCGCGGACGTTTCGCGCCCCGCAGTGATATGGAGTTGAACGACGCGTTCACCGACGCCGAGTCGATCGCTCGGCGCTGAACGCTGGAGTCGTTGTGCGGTGGTTCGACGGAAGGCCTAAAACCCTTGGGGGGGACACCATGACACTGCTCCGAGCGTGGAGCCGGCATCGATTGCTGGCTTCCACACTAGCCACGCTTACGTCACTGACCGCGCCCGCGGTCGCCAGAGCGCAGCAAGGAACCATTACCGGTCGTATCACGGCGGTCGGCACGAACGAGCCGCTGGTCGACGCGCGCGTCATGGTCGTCAACACGACCGGCATCGGCTCCGCGAACGCCGAGGGCCGCTACACGATCCGAAACGTTCCGCCCGGGCAGATGGTCGTGCGCGTGATCCGCGTCGGCTATGCCGAGCAGAAGAAGTCGGTCAACGTGAACCCCGGCGCCACGGTCACGCTCGACTTCACTCTCGAGGCGGCGGTCGTCAAGCTCGCCGAAGTCGTGACCACCGCGACCGGCGAACAGCGCAAGGTGGAGTTGGGCAACACCGTCGCCGTCATCGACGTCGTCTCGGCGCGTCGAAGAGTCGCCGATCAACAGCATGAACGATCTGCTCGTCGCCAAAGCGCCGGGCTTGAACGTGCTGCCGCAGAACATGACCGGGTCCGCCGCGCAGATCCGCATCCGCGGTCTCAACTCGGCGAGCCGCGGCAACGCGCCGATCTTCATCATCGACGGCATCCGGATGGACGCGGGCACCGGCTTCAGCACCGGCGGCACGAGCTCCAGCCGGCTCAACGACATCACGCCCGAGGAGATCGACAACATCGAGATCGTGAAGGGCCCCTCGGCCGCGACGCTCTACGGCACGGACGCGGCGAACGGCGTCATCGTCATCACGACCAAGAAGGGCCGGCCGGGCAACACGCGCTGGGCGTGGACGCTCGAGAACGGCTCGGTGCAGGACCACAATCCGTACCCGTTCACCTGGGCGGAGTGGGGACATCTCACCACCGGGAACAACACGTCGCAGATCGCGCGCTGCCTCAACACGACGGTCGCCGACGGCTCGTGCAAGCTGGATAGCGTCACCAACTCGCACATGCTGCGCGACAAGCGCTACACGCCGATCTCGGCGGGCAAGCGCAGCCTCTACGGCGCACAGATCTCTGGCGGCTCGCGACGTGCTGCACTTCTTCGTGTCGGCGGGGCTCGAGAACGAGTTCGGCCCGCTCAAGATGCCGGGGCTCGACGTCCACTTCCTCGACTCCACGCTGATCGGCGTGCGCGGCGAGTGGATGAACCCCGAGGCGCTGCAGCGCACGAACGTGCGAGCGAATCTGAGCGGATCGTTCTCGCCGAAGCTCGACATGCAGATCCAGACGGCGTTCGTGAAGTCGGACCAGCGCCTGCCGCAGGTCGACAACAACGTCAACAGCTTCTACTACAACGGCTATACGAACCCGGGCCACAACTACATCGTCAGCGGGACCAACGGCCTGAACTACAGCGGCATCAGCAACATCGGCGAGCCGCTGCACGGGTGGGCGCAGTTCACGCCGGCCGACATCTTCCAGCGCACGGCGCTCGAGGGCATCCAGCGCTTCATCGGCGGAACGACGACGTCCTGGCGCCCCTTGGCTTGGTTGCAGGCCGACGGCACAGTCGGCGTCGACTTCCAGGCCGACAACCAGTTCTCGCTGCAGCGCCTGAACGAGGGCCCGAACTTCGGTACGCAGCGCCAGGGCGGCATCACCGATAACCACGACAATCAGCGAATCCTCACCGCGACGGTGCGTTCGACCGCGGCGTGGAATCCGAGGGTGTGGGCGAACTTCCGCACGACCGTTGGCGCGGACTACCTGAACAACGAGAGCGACAACAGCCACTCGAACGGCAACACGTTGCCACCGGGCGGGCAGACCGTCGGCTCGGCGACGACCAAAGGCGCGAGCGACCAGGCGCCGACCGCGACGAAGACGCTGGGCTACTACGGGCAGGAACAGCTCGCGCTGCGCGACCGATTGTTCCTCACGGCGGCGGTTCGCTACGACCAGAACACCGCCTTCGGCACGCAGTACAAGGGTGTTCCGTATCCGAAGTTCAGCGCGTCGTACAATGTCTCCGACGAGTCGTTCTTCCCGAAATGGGAGAGTCTGAACTCGCTGCACCTGCGTCTCGCGTACGGCGCCTCCGGCGTGCAGCCTGGCGCGACGTCGGCGCTGCGCACGTTCTCGACGACGACCACCAACATCGTCAACGACGTCACCGGCCTGCTCGCGAGCGCGATCGGCAATCCCAACATCAAGCCGGAGACGTCGGCGGAGTGGGAGACGGGCTTCGATGCGCGGACGTGGAACAACAAGGTCAACATCGAGTTCACGTACTACAGCAAGCAGACGCGCGACGCGCTCTTGAACCTCAACATCGCGCCGTCCGCCGGCGCGTCCGCGGGGAACATCCTCAAGAACCTCGGCTCGGTGAAGAATGCCGGCGCCGAGCTGTCGCTGAACGCGCAGATGCTCGATCGCCGCAACCTCGGGTGGGACGTCACGATCAGCGGCGCGCACAACAAGAACAAGCTCGTCACGCTGGGCAAGGACGACGCGGGCAAGGATCTGCCGCGCACCGGCTCGACGACGCGCAACCAGGCCGGCTATCCGCTGAACAGCATCTGGGCCGTTCCATACACGTGGTCCGACGCGAACAACGACGGTTTGATCGCGGCGAGCGAGGTCAAGGTGAGCAGCACGGACACGGTGTTCATGGGCCCGTCGATCAACACGGACCAGCTCACGATCTCGAACGGCATCGACCTGTTCCGGCGCCGCGCTGCGCATCGTCGCCTCGTTCGACAACAAGGGCGGCGGCGTGGTCTTCAACCAGTACAACTTCCTGTGCACGCAGACGTCGACGTGCGAGGCGAAGTCGAATCCGAACGACAACCTGGTCGACCAGGCGCGCAGCGTCGCGGCGAACAACGGCACGGTCGTGAACGGCACCAAGTTCGCCACGAGCTTCGGCTACTACGAGAACGGCCAGTTCTGGCGCTTCCGCGAGCTGTCGGTCAACTGGACGCTGCCGGACCAGGCGCTCCAACGGTATCTCCGCGCGCAGCATGCGTCGCTCACCTTCGCCGTGCGCAACCTGAAGGTCTGGACCAAGTACACCGGCGAGGATCCGGAATCCAACTATGGGTCCGGTGACACGCAACAACACGCTGCTCACGACGGCGCCGCGTCGCTACATCACGATGCGCCTCAATCTCAACTACTAACGGACTCGAGGACGATCATATGAGAATCATGAATCGCGCTCGGCCCGCGATCGCGACGGCGGCGGCGCTCGCTCTCATGGCGGGATGCAGCACCTACAAGGACCAGCTGTTGGCGCCGCAGCAGCCCGGCATCATCGGCCCCGAGCAGGTCGGCTCGCCGACCGCCGCCGACGCGCTTCGCATCGGCGCGCTGTCGCGTCTCAAGTCGGCGACCGTCGGGACGAGCGGTACCGAGACCATGTACACGATGGGCGGCCTGCTCACCGACGAGTGGAAGTCGGGCGACACGTTCTCCCAACGCGTGGAGACGGATCAGCGCACGATTCAAACGAGCAACGCCGACGTCCAGAACTTCTACTCGGCGCAGCACTCGGCGCGCGGCGCCGCGAAGGACGCGATCGACGCGCTGAAAACGTATCTCCCCGAGCCGAAGGCCAACATCGCGCAGATGTACTGGGTGCTGGCGGTCGTCGAGATGCAGTTGGGCGAGGCGTTCTGCAACGGCATTCCGTTGGGCGTGACGAACAACGGCATTCCGGAGTACGGCAATCCGCTCACCAATCAGGAAGTGTTCGCGGCCGCGTTGGCCCACGTCGACTCGGGCCTCGCCCTGGCCACGGCGACCGACACGTTCGCCGTCAGCACCAAGAACAGCCTCCTGGTGACGAAGGCGCGCATTCAGATCGACCAGGGGAATTTTGCCGCCGCCGCCACGACGGCTTCGGGCGTGCCGACGAACTATCGCTGGTACGTGACGTTCTCGCTCACGACGGCGGACAACCCGATGTGGTCGTTCAACGCGAGTCAGAAGCGCTGGGTCGTCGGCGACAGCTTCGACACGTCGGGACTGATCAAGAACGCGCTGCCGTTCGCGTCGGCCAAGGATCCACGCGTTCCGGTGACGGGGTCGAGCCTCAACAGCACTCTCAAAGTCGCATTTGACAACGCCACGCAGCTCGTGAGCGAAGCCATCTGGGGACGCACGGACTCGGCGCCGATCATCTCCGGCGTCGATGCGCGGCTCTACGAGGCCGAGGCGAAGTTGCAGACCAATGACTACGCGGGCATGATGGCGATTCTGAACGCACTGCGCGCGTCACCGCAGGCGCTCGGCAGCGCATATTCGTCGCCGGCGATGGCGGCGCTGCCCGTGCCGGCGAACCAGACCGATGCGATCAACATCTACTTCCGGGAGAAGGCGTTCTGGCAGTTCAGCCGCGGCACGCGCCTCGGCGATCTGCGCCGTCTCATCCGCCAGTACAAGCGGACGCAGGACCAGGTCTTCCCGACGGGCACGTTCCACAAGAACGGCAACCCGCCGTACGGCACCGACGTGAACTTCCCGGTGACGAACAACGAGAACCCGAACCCGAATTTTCACGGCTGCATCGATCGCAACGCTTGAGAGAGGCACCGTGATCGGTCGAACGGGGGATGCCGAACGGGCATCCCCCGCTGTGCTTTCCGGCGGTCATCCCGAGCCCTTCGTCGCTTGCGCTCCTCGAGGGCAGGTCGCGCGAGGGATCTGCAGTTCGCCGTTTATGCTATCGGCGCGCCGCTCGGGCCACGAGGCCGCGAAGGTTCAAACTGAGGACAAAGAATCAAACCAAGAAAATCTCATCCAACCGCTTGCCGCGAGAGTCGCGTCGCGCCACGACGCCACTCGGACCTCGAGCGGTTGGATGTCACTGTTTTGGTTTGATGTTCCCTCTTGTTGAAGCTGGTCGAGCTCAGCGGAGATCGAAGCGGCGAGACTCTGTGCGTTCAGTCGTTGCCTGGAGCCCTTCAACGAGGCGCTTGACCGCCATCGAGCGATTGGACGACGAGAGTTGGTCCGACTGGCTGTCCCCTTGTCGAAAGCCGGCCGAGGTCGACAAATGCTGCCTGCCGTACACACTCGTCACAGGCCCTTCGCCGCGCTTGCCGGAGCAGTTCGACCCGTCGATCATTCGAGGCGTGCAGACCCCACAACTCATCATCGTCGGCCGCGTGCGAAACGCGCACGGCATTCGCGGCGACGTCGTGGTCGAGCCGATCACCGACGAGCCGGACGCCGTTTTCGCGGCCGGTCGTCGCGTTGTCGCGGGCACCGTCTCGGGTGATCCGGCGAAGGGCTCTCCGGAGCTGCATGTCGAGCGCGCGGAGCCGTTCAAAGGCGGCTTCATCGTCCACTTCGCGGAGATCGCCGACCGCAACGTGGCGGAGACGTGGCGCGATCGGTTCCTGCTCCTGCCGTCCGACGAGCTCACACCGCTCGGCGAGGGAGAAGTCTACGTGCACGAGCTCGCCGGGATGCGGGTCGAGCTCGTGTCGGGCGAGCCGGTCGGAGTCGTGGCCCAGACCTACGAGTTGCCGCAAGGGCTGACGCTCGACGTCCAACGCGATCGCGGAACGGTGATGATCCCGTTCGACCGCGTGGTGACGAGCGTCGACCGGGACGCGCGCGTCATTCGCATCGATCCGCCCGAGGGCCTGCTCGACCTCTCGTGATGCGCATTACGATCGTTACGATCTTTCCCGAGTTCTTCACCGGGCCGCTCGGATTGAGCATTCCGGCGCGCGCGCGCGACGCCGGCGCCGTCGAGTATCGCGTCGTCGATCTGCGCGACTACACGCACGACCGCCACCGAACCGTCGACGACTATCCGTATGGCGGTGGACCGGGAATGGTCATGAAGCCGGGGCCGTTCTTCGAGGCCGTGGACGCGCTCGGCGCGAAGCCGCCCATCGTGCTGATGTCCGCGCGTGGACGGCAGTTCACGCACGCCGACGCGGTGCGGTTCGCCGCCTGTGACCAGCTCACGATTCTTTGCGGCCACTACAAGGACGTCGACCATCGCGTCGCCGAGTTTCTCGCGACCGAGGAGATCTCGCTCGGCGACTTCGTGCTGAGCGGGGGAGAGCCCGCCGCGCTCGCCGTCGTCGACGCGACCGTGCGGTTGCTGCCGGGGGCGATGTCCGACGCCGAGAGCGCGCGGACCGACTCGTTCTACGATCGCGCCCTGAGCGCGCCGAGCTATACCCGGCCGCCGGAGTATCGCGGGCACGTGGTGCCAGAGGTGCTGCTGTCCGGCGATCACAAGAAGATCGAGGAATGGCGCGCGCGCGAGGCCGAGCGGCTCACGCGCGAGTCCGGGCGGTAGCCGTCATCGGCCGTCATCCTCCGGCGCGACGCGCCGAGGATCTACTTTCCTTAATTCGTGGCCTCTTGCCGGCACCTCGTCGAGCGGACACTGTAGTGGCCACGTCTCAATGCCAGCGGGTGCAAATGCAAAAAGTCTCACGTCTCGGTGTCGTCGCGATCCTCGCCGTCGCGACCGCTCACACGCTCGCCGCGCAGACTGCCGCGCTCGTCGGCACCGTCATGCGAGACACGCTCGGCCACGCGCTTGGCGGCGGCATCGAAGTGCGCATTCCGCAGATCAGTCTCGGGGCGAACACGAACTACCTCGGCGAGTTTCGCATCACGCGGATTCCTCCGGGCAAGTATCTGGTGACGATCCGGTCGGTCGGTTACGAGCCGTTTTCGGATTCCATCTCCTTCGTGGCGAATCAGGCGGTTACGCGCGAGTTCGTGCTCAAGCCGATCGCGACGCAGCTCGATCCAGTCCGGACGCAGGCGACGCCGGCGCCAAGAAGTACCGGTCGCCCGCGTTGAACGAGTTCGAGGAGCGTCGCGTGTCGGGGAAGGGCGGGTACTTCATCGCGGACAGCGTGATGCGGCTGAATGAGCCCGAGCGGTTGACGGACGTGATCGGCCGCATTCCAGGATTGCAGAAGATTCCGGATCGCGCCGCGGTCTACATCGCGTCGTCGCGCAGCACGGGCGACGGGGGGCTCGTGTTCCAGAGCGCCAACAAGCGGGCGGAAAAGACGCACTGCTACGTGACGGTCTACGTCGACGGCGTGCTGCGATGGCAGGGCCCGGATTCTCCGACGAACCCGCCGTTCGACCTGAACTCGATGCAGGTCTCCGACCTCGCGGGCGCGGAATTCTACGCCGGCGGTGCCTCACTCCCGGTTCAGTTCAGCCCGACCGGCACGAGCTGCGGTGTGCTGCTGCTCTGGACCCGCGAGCGCTAGCGCCGCTTCATTCCCAGCAACCTATGTCATCCCTCGCTTCGCTCGGGATGACACGCGAGCTCTGCGGGAACGAAATCCACGTCCGCCGATTCATCTCGCGGAGACGGCGGATCGTCACTCGCACCATCCGTCCCACCGATATATAGAAATCTTTGTGGTCATCGACAGGCCAGGTAGTGCACACGTCTCTTTGTGTGACCACGCGGCCATCTGCAAGGGTTAACGGGGTCGAACGTACCCTGCTTGCTTGCATCGGGCTGTCACCAGTCGCTCGGTTTCCTTCCTCGCCGAGTCAGACGTGCCGTCCGCGTTGGGCCGAGGGTGCCGAAGAACCAGCTGTACGTACGACGCGCCGCGCCAGTGGGTCGTGGTGCGAGTCGGTGAGAGTCGGTGAACGGTAGTCCAACTCCCCAGGGGGCAACACAAATGAGATTGATACGCTCGACGAGCGTAGGGCCGGGAATGCTCTCCGTTTTGGCAGCGGCGATGATGCTGGCCGCACCGGTGGCTGCGCAGGCTCAGGTGGGAACGGTGACGGGGCGCGTGACCGCGGTCGGCACCAACGAGCCGCTGAGCGACGCCCGAATCCTGATCGTCAACACGAGTCGCGTCTCGACGACGGACGTCGAGGGCAAATTCACGGTGCGGAACGTCCCCGCGGGCAACGTCGACGTCCGTGTGCTTCGCGTCGGCTACCAGGAACAGAAGAAGACCATTCAGCTGTCGGCCGGCGGCACGGCGAACGTCGACTTCACCATGAGCCAGGCCATCATCCTCCTGCCTGACGTCGTCACCACCGCCACGGGCGAACAGCGCCGAGTGGAGCTGGGCAACGCGGTCACCGCGCTGACGGACGTCACGCAGAAGGTCGAGACGACGCCCGTGACGAACATCGCCGACTTGCTCGTCGCAAAAGCGCCGGGCGTCGTCGTGTTGCCGGGCGCGATGACCGGAGCGAACGCGACGATTCGCATTCGCGGCTTGAGCTCGCTGGCCACAACGGGCAGCGGCATCTCGAACGATCCGATCTACGTGATCGACGGCGTGCGGCTCGCGGCCAACACGATCAATCTCGGCACCGGCGGCACGACGGGCAGCTTGCTCAACACGCTCGACCCGAACGAGATCGAGGATATCGAAATCGTGAAGGGTCCTTCGGCCGCGACCCTGTACGGCACGGACGCCGCCAACGGCGTCATCGTCATCACGACCAAGAAAGGCCATGCCGGCGCGACACGCTGGACATGGTACGGACAGGGTGAGGCGGTCTCCGATCGCAACCCATATCCGACGGACTACGCGTCGTGGGGCCGTGATGCAACGACGAACGCCGTGAAGCGCTGCACGCTCGTGACGATCAGCCAGAAGACGTGCTTGTTCGACAGCCTCACGTCGTTCAACGCGCTGCGCAACGACTCGACGACCCCGATCCGCCTCGGCCATCGCGACGCCTACGGCATGAACGCGAGCGGCGGCTCGGACGCGGTGCGCTTCTTCGTCAGCGGCGATCTGGGCAACGAGATCGGCCCGCTCCACATGCCGCAATTCGCGCAGCGCACGCTCGACTCGCTCGGCACGCCGATTCGCGACGAGTGGGTGAACCCGGAGTCGTTCCAGTCGCAGAGCTTCCGCGCCAACATCTCGGCGGCCTTCTCGCCGAAGTTCGACTTCAACGGCAACGCCGGCTTCTCGAACACGAACCAGCGCCTGCCGCAGGTCGACAACAACACGTACAGCGTGTACTACAGCGCGTGGAACAACCCGGGCTTCAATCACAACGGGTTGAACTACAACGAGCTCGGCACGCTCCAGGAGTATCGGAACGGCTACGGCGGATTCAGCCCCGCGCAGATCTTCCAGGTGCTGAATCAGAACGACGATTCAGCGTTTCACGGGTTCGGCTGATGCGACCTGGCGTCCGTTCTCGTGGATGCAGAACAACGGCTCGGCGGGCATCGATCTCGCGAACAACGATCGCCTGAACCTCTGCCGGTTCAACGAGTGCCCGAACTCCGGCACGCAGCGCCAGGGGTCGGTCAACGCGTCGCAGACGAACCTGCGCAACTTCTCGGCGAAGCTGATCAGCAACTCGTCGTGGCAGGCGCGGTCGAATCTGAACCTCAAGACCACGATCGGCGGCGACTACAACAACCTCGAGACCGACGGCGTCAGCGACGGCGGCACGAACCTTCCGCCCGGCGCGCAGAATCCCTTCCAGGCCGCGGTGAAATCGGTCGGCAACAACATCACGAACCTGCAGACGGTCAACAAGACGCTCGGCCTGTACGTGCAGGAAGAGATGGCGTACCGCGATCGCATGTTCCTCACCCTCGCCGAGCGAACCGATCAGAACAGCTCGTTCGGTACGAAGTTCCAGCGCGTCGTCTATCCGAAGGCGCAACTCTCCTGGATTCTGTCGGACGAGAGCTTCTTCCCGCATCCGGATTGGCTGAACCAGTTCCGTCTGCGCAGCGCCCTCGGCGCGTCGGGCGTGCAGCCGGGCGGCAACGTCGCGCTCCAGACCTTCACGTCGTCGACGTCGAACATCGCGGCGGTCGCGGGCTCCGCGACGTCGTCAGACTCGCCGGGCCTGCTCCAGAACGCGCTCGGCAATCCGAACCTCAAGCCGGAGACGGCGACCGAGTGGGAGAGCGGCTTCGAGTCGAACGTGCTCAACAACCGCGTGCACATCGACGTGACGTACTACACCCGCAAGACGCACGACGCGATCATCTCCGAGCCGATCGCGGCGTCGTCGGGCGCGTCCGCGTTGTCCGTGCTCAAGAACCTCGGCTCGGTGCAGAACACGGGCATCGAGTTCGGCACCAACGCGACGATCATCGACCGCCGGAGCTTCGGCTGGGACATCTCGGTCTCGGCGTCGCACAACAGCAACAAGATTCTCAACCTCGGCATCGATCCGACGACCGGGAAAGCGCGCACGAACATTGGGACGGGCACGACGCGCGACTCGATCGGCCTGCCGGTCAACGCGTGGGTGCTTCGGCCCTTCACCTACAAGGATGCGAACAGCGACGGCATCATCACGCCGGACGAGGTGACGACGGGCGCGGGGTTCATCTACTACGGCTACTCGCAGCCGCGCGACATCATTGCGGTGACGAACGGGATCGACCTCTTCGAGCGGCATTTGCGCCTGTCGGTGCTCGATCGATCGCAAGGGCGGATACAACCTCAACAACGGCAGCGGGTCGTTCTACGCGACGAACTTCGCGACGTGGTCGTCGGAGAACATCCAGGGTACGCCGCTCTGGGATCAGGCGCGCAACGTGGCGGCGTCCAGCGCCAAGAATCCGGCGGCGACGTCGATCGGCTACTACGAGAATGGCAGCTTACACGCGCCTCCGCGAGGTCTCCGCGGCGTGGACGATGCCGAAGCGCGTGTCGGATCGAATCCGTGCGCGCGACGCGCAGATCGTGTTCTCCGCGCGCAATCTCCACGTCTGGACCAACTACACCGGCGTGGATCCGGAAGCGAACTACGGCAACGGCGACGTCCAGAACACGTTCTCGACGACGGCGCCGCGCACGTACTTCAGCCTCCGCGCCAATCTCCACTACTAACCCGACCACTCGTCTCTCAAGGATGAATCATCAGATGAATACCCTGATACATCGCATCCGCACGACGGTGGTTGCCGGCGGAGTCGTGGCCGGCAGCGTGCTGGTCGGCGCATGTAATCCGAAGCAGGAGCTGTTGTCGCCGCAGCAGCCGGGCGTCATCGCCCCGAGCGACGTGGCGAACTCCACCGCCGCGGACGCGCTCTACACCGGCGCGCTCGGCCGGTGGAAGAACTCCGTCAACGGCAACGGCAACAACACGGAGTCGCTCTGGAACTGGGAAGCGCTGTTCACCGACGAGGTGCGATCCGCGGATACGTTCTCCCAGCGGAACGATGCCGACCAGCGTAATCTGGCAGACGAATGACGCCGTGATGACACCGATCTACAGAACGCGCAACAGGCCCGCGGGCGCGCGCGCGATGCGATCGACGCGCTCCTCGCCTACGACCAAACGCCCACCGGCAAGCAGCACGTCGGCGAGATGTACCTGATGATGGGCTATCTCGAGATGCTTGTTTCGCAAGCGTTCTGCAATGGCGTCACGTTCGGCGAGACCGTCGGTGGCATCCCCCAGTATGGTCCGTCGATCAGCGACGCCGACGGCTTCAAGCTCGCGATCACGCGCTTCGACTCGGCCGCCGTCTACCTGACCGGGTCGGATCAGGGCACGCTGAACATCAAGTACGCGGTGCTCGTGGCCAAGGCCCGCGTCGCAGGTTTCGCTCGGCGACTTCACCGGCGCCGCGGCGACCGTCGCCTCGGTGCCGACGAACGTTCCAGTACAACTTCGACTACTCGCAGACGACGTTCGACAACGAGTGGTGGATCATGGGCGCGAGCGTGAAGCGCTACAATCCGGGTGACAGCGTCGACATCGCCGGCCGGATCTTCAACGCGATTCCGTTCACGACGCCTGAACGATCCGCGCGTGTCGGTCACCGATACGAAGACCAAGGCCGAAGACAACACGTCGAACTACTGGAACGTGAACAACTGGGGCCGCGATGATCCGATTCCGGTGCTGTCGGGCATCGACGCGCGCTTGATCGAAGCCGAGGCGAAGCTGCAGGCGAAGGACATCGCAGGCATGATGACGATCCTGAACGCGTTGCGGACGGCGCCACAGGTACTCGGCATCTTCAAGGTGGCCGCGATGCCACCACTGTCCACGCCGCCGGACCAGACCACGGCGACGGACCTGTTCTTCCGCGAGAAGGCGCTGTGGCAGTTCCAGCGCGGCTACCGGATGGACGATCTGCGCCGCCTGGTGCGCCAGTACGGACGAACGCAGGACAAGGTGTTCCCGACGGGCAACTTCACGCGCAACGGCACGCCGTCTGGGCAGTTCGGAACGCAGGTGGCCTTCCCGGTGCCTGACGCGGAAGGCGGCAATCCGAACTTCCACGGGTGCATCGACACGAAAGCGTAAGCGGATAGGGCGGGAGAGCTCCAAACCGCGGGGAGCGCCGAGAGGCGCTCCCCGCGTTCTTTCAGACCCTGAAGGCCTAACCCCCTCTCAACCCTAGACTTCCACTCAACTGCCGCTTATTATCCCAAGTCTCCCCCAGAAAAACGATCTACCAGGGCCAAGGGCCCCGAGCGTCATATGCATGCCTTCATCGAGACCCAGAAAGAGTGGTTGCGCGACATCCCCCCGTTCCGCGCCGGCGACACGCTTCGCGTGAACGTGCGCGTCAAAGAGGGTGAAAAGGAGCGCATCCAGGCCTTCGAGGGCGTCTGCATCGCGCGCCGCGGCTCGGGCGTCAGCGAGACCTTCACGGTCCGCAAGATCTCCAACGGCGTCGGCGTCGAGCGCATCTTCCCGGTGCACAGCCCGATGCTCGCCGAGATCGTCGTCGTGCGCCGCGGCCGCGTCCGCCGCGCCAAGCTCTACTACCTGCGCAACCTCACCGGCAAGGCGACGCGCATTCGCGAGAAGAAGACCCGCGTCGCCGTTCCGGAAACGGGCACGCCAACCGAGTAGGGACGCCGGCTCGTGGCGCGGGATCGGTGGAAACCGATCGAGCGTGAGCTCCGCCGCACCGTCGGGCCGCTGATCGCCGGAGTCGATGAAGTCGGACGGGGCCCGCTTGCCGGCCCCGTCGTCGCTTGTGCCGTCGTCATGCCGCCGGACGTGCGCGCGATTCCCGGCGTCGACGACTCCAAGCAGCTCACGCCGGCAGCCCGCGAGCGGCTTGCGGTCAAGATCCGCGAGCGCGCGCTGTCGTTCGGCATCGGCGCCGCCTCGGTGCGCGAGATCGACCGCGTCAACATCTACCACGCGACAGTGATCGCGATGCGCCGCGCGCTGGGGAGGCTTGGCGTCACGCCAAACCATGTCCTCATAGACGGCAAGCCCATTCGCACGCTGTCCACGCCGCACACGGCGATCGTCGGCGGCGACGACAAGTGCTACACGATCGCGTGCGCGTCGATTCTGGCGAAGGTGACGCGCGATCGGCTCATGCACGCGCTCGCGCCGCGCTATCCGACGTACGCCTGGGAGACGAACGTGGGCTACGCGACCTCCGCGCATCTCGGTGGACTCGAGGCGTACGGGATGACGCCGCATCACCGCCGGTCGTTCGTCGCGTCGCGACAGCTCTCGCTGGATTTCAACACCGCCGAGCTCGAGGTGGCGGTGATGGGCGATCTGGAGGTCGTCGAACGAGAGCTGTGAACCTGGACGAACGGCTGAACCAGGTCATCCCGAGCCCAGCGAGGGATCTGCACGTTCGCTGATCGGAACGCTTTCCGGGCGCGTGCTGGAACGATCTACGCTCCCTGGACGAGACGACTCCGCTCGGCGTCGACGCCGGCGGCGCGAACTTCTCCAGCGCCTTTTCGATTGACAAGAGGGGCGCGTGTCGGCATGATGCTGCGGAGCCCGCGTATTCGCAGGAGGTGCATATGAACCCTCGCATTCGATGGCTCGGCTTGGCCGTCGCGCTCGCGTCGGCCCCGGCGGCCTCGGCGCAGACGTCAGTTCGCTACAGCGTGGCCGGCACCGTGACGGGACTCGACGGCGTCGCGTTGCCGGACGCCGAAATCACGATCGTCGCCGGACGACTGGACTCGCTACGTCTTCGCTCCGACACCGCGGGGCATTTCTCGGCGACGGGGCTGTCGTCGGCCGCAGTCACGCTGAACGTGCGGCGGCTGGGCTACCAGCCCAAAAGCCTCGACGTCCGGCTGCGCGAGTCGGGGTCGGCGCCGCTCGTCATCGCGCTCGATCCGAATCCCGCGGAGCTCGGCACGGTCAAGGTGCGCGAGATCGCCGAAGAGCAAGACTCCCGGTTGCGGGACTTCTACTCGCGCAAAGCGACGAACAACTTCGGGCGGTACATCGAAGGGTCGGACATCGACAAGCGGCATCCGCAGTTCATCAGCGAGATGATGCGCTCCGTGCCGGGCGTGACGCTGTCGGCGTCTGGCCGCGTCGGCAACACGCTGCGGATTCGCGGCTGCGCGCCGCTCGTCTGGATCGACGGTGTGCGAATTCCAAACTCGCAGATCGACGAGGTCGTGACGCCGTCGGACGTGGCCGCGCTCGAGGTCTACAGCTCGTTCGCGGGGATTCCGGCGCAGTACTTCGATCGGTCGGCGACGTGCGGGACCATTCTCGTTTGGTCCAGATCGAGATAGGAACGGCGAACGTCTCCGTTTGGGCCGTACAGAGATGCGTCCCGAGCGAAGGCTCAGACCTCTCCGCCGTTCGTCGCTCACAGAACAAAACGCCCCGAGGCAACTGCCTCGGGGCGTTTCGACGAGCAGAGACTCGGCTTACCGCGTTCCGCAACCCGTCGCGTACGTGGGTGCGGCGGTCGGCTTCGTGTCCCAGTACATCCGGGTCGTGAAGTCGTCCGTGGTCGCGCCCATCGCGGAGAGTGCCGCGTTGAGCGACGAAGCGTTCACGGACTTCTCCGTATCCGAGTACTGGAAGCGGCGCGGAACCGTGTTGATGATCGCGAACGGACCGGGCTTGAGCGTCAGCGGCGCGCACGTGCGGCGCCACAGGGCCCAGGCCGACATTCCGTCGGTGAACAGTGCGACCCACTCCTGCGTGGCGATCTGGGTCTGCGCCGTCACGCCGGTTCCCAACGCGATGTTGGAGTTCGCCAGGAAGGCGTTGATCGCCGTCTGGTCGGTGACGCCCCACTGGGCCATCGAGGCCTTGATGGCGGCAGTGTAAAAGCCCTGCGCCTGACCGGCCGTCAAGCCGCCGATGCCGCGGATCGCGGCTTCTGCCTCGATGAACGCGACTTCGGCGTAGGTCATGAGGTACGACGGCGTCGAGACGCCCTTGCCTCCAGTTACGCCAGCCGTGTTGGACGCTGGCCAGAAGATCTTTCCTGGCCGCGACGCGATGTTCGCGTACGGTGAGGCCGTGGTTTGGGTGAGGCCGTTCGGCATTCCGGCATACTTCGTCGGATCCGACACCGTCGGCTGCGCGAAGACCGGAATGCGCGGGTCGTTCGACGCAAGCAGGATGTTCATGAACGTCTGCGACATCCGGTGGTCATCGCGCGACTGGAAGTTCACCGACCACGGATTGTCGTAGACGCCGTCGCCTGGCCAGGCGAATTGCGCCATGTCGGCGTTCGACGCGAACACGCCGCCAGGGGCAGCCAACGCGGCTTGCACCTGGGCGCTCGCGGTCGCCGGGTCGACGTTCACGATCTGCATCGCGAGACGAAGCCGGAGCGAGTTCGCGAACTTCTGCCACGCCGCGGGCGAGCCGGCGTAGACCGGATCGGCCTTGCCCAGGCTGTTGCTGGCGCTCGCGAGCGACTTCGACGCGGCGTCGAGCACCTTGAAGAAGTCGGCGTAGATGTCCTTCTGCGCGTCGTACTTCGGCGAGAGCGAGCCACCCGCGCTGTCGCCAGCAAGGGCGCTGAAGTACGGAATGTCGCCGAACGTGTTCGTGAGGTGCGCGAAGTCCCACGTCCGGAGAATCTGCGCCGGCGCGTACGTTCCAGGGTCCTTGGCCGCGAGGCCCTTGGTGATCACGCGACGAAGATCCTCGAGCTCACCGCTGTACGGATTGTCGAACAAGCCCGTCGTCTGCGGGCCCTGGAGCCGCTTGTAGTCGTCCTCGTCCGGATACTGCGATTCGGCGAGGTGCTGCGCGACCCACTCGGTGCCGCGCAGGTTGAAGTCGCTCCCGACCCAGGTCCCCGTCGCGCTTCGCGCGGCGGTGGTGAAGATCGACGCCGCCGGGACGTCCTCGGGGCTATTCGGGTTCTTGTTGATGTTCGTGAGGTTGTCGTTGTTGCATGCCGTCACGCCGGCGGCCAAGGCCGCTGCAGCAGCGACGTGCGCAAGTCGGATTTGCATGAGTGTGTGATCTCCTGGCGAGAAGGCCTTACGGCGTGATGCGAACGCTGACGCCAAGGCTACGCGTATTCGGAATCGACGCGTACTCCTCGCCCTGCGTGCCGGCTTGGTTGCTGTAGGAAACTTCGGGATCGACGTTCGGAATGTTCGTCCACGTGTACAGGTTGCGGCCCGTGACGGACACGTTCAACGCCGAGGCGTGGAACTTGTTCGCCCAACGCTGTGGCAGCTCGAGCCCCACGCGAAGCTCGCGCAGCTTCACGTAGTTGTCCTTGTAGATGTAGCCCTCGTTCACCGGGAAGATGTTCTGGAAATACTGCTCCGAGGTGACCGTGTCGGTGTTCATCTTGCCGCCCGGGCAGGAGCCCTTCGCGGCCGCCGCCGCCGGATCCGGGCAGCTGTTGATGTCGATGCCGCGGACTACGTAGCCCGGGTTGTTCCAGTCGACTTCGCGGCCCTTCATGGAGCTCTGAAGGACGCCGGCGTAATCGCCGAACCAGTTCGTCACGCTCCACAGGCTGCCGCCGCGATGGATGTCGAGCAGGCCGCCGATGGTGAGGTTCTTGTACGTGAAGGTGTTGCTCCAGCCGCCGACCCAGTCCGGCGTGATGTTGCCGAGCACCTTCTTCTGCGCCGACGCGACGGTGAGGCCGCCATCGGTGTAGATCATACCCGTGGCGCTGTCGCGCGCATACGCGTTGCCGTAGAGCGCGCCGTAGGGCTGGCCTTCGCGCGCCTCGACGTTCACGTACCACACGCTGCCGAGGATGATCGTGGAGATGCCCGGGAAGAGCGTGACCACGCGGCTCGAGTTCTTCGAGTAGTTGAACGTCGAAGACCACTGGAAGCCGTTCGCCAGCTGCACCGGAATGACCGAGAGCAGCGCCTCGAAGCCTTCGTTCTTGACGCGGCCCGCGTTGATGATGGTCGACGTGAAGCCGCTCGCCGCCGAGATCGTCACCGGGAAGATCTGGTTGCGGGTGTTCTTCTCGTAGTAGCTCGCGTCCAGGTCGACGCGGCCGTTGAACAGGCCGAGCTCGAGACCGCCTTCGCTCGACTTCGTGATCTCGGGCTTGAGGTCCTGGTTCGCGATCGCGTTGCCGAGCGTGAACTGCGGCTGGCTCTTGAACTGCTGCGCGAGGCCGGTGTAGGTCGTGCGGAGCTGGTACGGCGCCGCGTCGTTACCCACCTGCGCGATCGAGCCACGGAGCTTGAGGTACGAGATCGGGCCCGCCTTGATGCTCGGGAACAGGTCGGAGAGCAGCACCGACGTGTTGATCGACGGATAGAAGTACGAGTTGGCGCCCTGCGGCAGCGTCGACGACCAGTCGTTGCGCGCCGTGCCTTCCACCGTCCACCAGCCGTTGTAGGTGAACGAGGCCGAGCCGTACATGCTGTTGACCTGCCGCTGCTCCAGATCCTGGTTGTTCGTCGGCGCGATGGCGGCGTTCGACACGTTGTAGATGCCCGGCGCCGAAATCCCCTTCGTCGCGACGCTGGCCGTCGTGAAGGTCTCCTTCCGAACGTTGCCGCCGAAGGTGCCGGAGAGCGCGAAGCGGCTCAGCGTCTTGTTCGCCGTGAGCAGCGCTTCCGCGTTCGTCTCGTTGTTGTAGTCGTTCACGAGGTTGAACGCGCCGTTGTACGACGGGTTCACCGGCGCACCGGTGATGTCGGCCGGGCTCCAGTTTTGATTGATGTTGAGGCGATACCAGTCAGAGCCCGTCCGCCCCGTGAGGTTCAGCCAATCCGTCAGCTTGTACGTGGCCGAGATGTTCCCGATGACGCGATCGCGGGTGTCGTTCTCCGGATTGCCGTACATCAGGAAGTACGGGTTGTTGTGGTAGTTGTAGTTCCAGTTGAACTCGCGGCCATCCGGGCCGTTGTTCAGCGTGGCCGAGTTCTGCCAGCCCGCCTTGAGCGCGTTCATGTCGACCTGGCGGCCGAACCATACGAAGCTCTCGAGGATGCTGTTCGCGTAGCCCTGGCCCGGGCGATTGCGCCCGTTATTGCGAACGTACTGGACCGTCGCGTTCGTGCTCAGCTTGTCGCTCACCTGCAGATTGCCGGAGAGCATCGCGTTGGTCTTCTGCAGGTACGTGCCGGGGATGAAGCTCGAGACGTTGTCGGTGCCCGCCGAGAGGCGCGCGTTCAGGCGATCGTTGCCGCCGCTCGCGGCGACCGTCGCCGAGCCGGTGTGGCCGGTCTGGAAGAAGTCCTTGACGTTGTCCGGGTGCGCGATCCACGGGCCGCCGTCGACGGCCGTGAACTGCTTGCACGGAACCGTCGTGTCGTACGTCGTCGTGTTCGGCTTGAACGTGCAGCCCGTGGTGCGGCCGTCGAGCCTCGGACCCCAGCTCTGGTCGGCGTAGTCGTTCACGCCGTCGCCCGCGCCGTTGACGTACATGAACTCACCGCCGGCGCCCTGGCCGTAGCCATTCTGGTAGTCGGGAAGCCGCGAGGGATTCTCGAACGTGTAGAACGAGTTCGCCTCGGTGCGCATCCGGCCACCGGTGTTCTTGCCGTTCTTCGTCGTGATGAGGATGACGCCGTTCGCGGCGCGCGAGCCGTAGAGCGCGGCGGCGTTCGGGCCCTTGAGCACCGTCATCGACTCGATGTCGTCGGGATTGATGTCGTTGATCGCGCTGCCGAAGTCCCAGCCGCTGTTCGCGCTGGCGCCACGATCCTTGTGCGAGATGGGCACGCCGTCGACGATGAAGAGCGGCGAGTTGTCGCCGCTGATCGAGTTGGCGCCGCGGATCGTGATGTAGCTCGATCCACCCGGGTTGCCGCTTCCGGTGATCTGCACGCCGGAAACCTTGCCCTGGATCTGCTCGATCACGCCGGTGCCCTTCGTCTGCGTGAGGTCAGCGCTGCTCACCTGCTGCACCGCGGTGCCCAGCTGGCTCTTTTCCTTCTCGATGCCGAGCGCCGTGACGACGACGCCGGTCAGCTCCGTCGGAGCCGCGGCAAGGGCGAAGTCCTGCGTGATCGCCGCGCCCGACAGCGTGACGCTGACGGTCTTGGCGGTGAACCCGATGCGGCGCGCAACGAGCGTCGCCGTCTGTCCCGCGACCCTGGTCCCCGGTACCGTGAAGGCGTACTTGCCCTGCGCGTCGGTATACGCGCCGACGCCGAGCGACGGAATGCTGACGCTCACGCCTTGGAGGGGAACTTGGGCGTCGCTCGTCACGCGCCCGCTGATGTTGGTGCCCTGTGCTTGCGCCGTCGCTGGGAGTAATCCCAGCAACACGCTCGCGACCGCTGCGATGCGGTGGAGGTGCCTCGTCATGACGTGTCTACCTCGTGTGAGTGACTGGCCAGTTCGCTCGCCGGCGACGCGTCTCCGCGACGCGGCGAGGTGCTTCCCGGTCTGAGTTCGCGGGTGGGTCATGCGAACCACGGTCTAGGGTTACAAGCGGGGCAAACGCCGGCCGACGATCGCCGCCTGTGTGCAACCTCGCGATGGGGCCAAACGGCCACATTTTTTCGCTGCGCGTAACTAACTGGCCGATCCGAGCACAGTCAACGGCATTTAGTTCCCTGTGCGCAGTCCGCTTAAGATTGTATAAAATAGACAGTTAACTAGTTAACCAGTTCATAACAAGCATCTGGGAACTAATGCCGACCGGTCAAGGCGCTTTGGGACGAGTCGTACCATGTCGGACGAAGGGGCTTTCATCCGGGATGTGTGTGCAAATCCGCACGCAGTCGGGACGAGACGCAGGCCGGCATGCACGCGTGACTACTGCTCATCCCGAGCGCCGAATACGTGATGGGGCGCTCGGGATGACAGATGCCGTGCGAGTCGCTACGGCTTGACGCGCTTCTTGGGAGCTGGCCGCGCCGTGTCCGGGGCCGTGAACGGCGCCCGAAGTGCCAGGAGATCCGCCGGATCGATCGTCAGCGAGCCGAACCGTGCGCTCCAGTGCAGGTGGGGCCCCGTGACCCGCCCCGTGGCCCCAACGAGGCCGATCTCCTGCCCGCGCTCGACCGTGTCGCCCACCGCGACTTCCGGCTTGCTCATATGGAAGTAGCCGGTCACCACGCCCGCTCCGTGGTCGATGTAGACCGCGTTGCCCGCGAGAAAGAACTCGGCGACGAGCGCCACGACGCCGCGGTTCGCGGCGTAGATCGGCTCTCCGTCCGCCCCGCGATAGTCGATCCCGAGATGGCTGCTCGAGACCCGGCCATTGAAGACTCGGCCGCTCCCGAACGTGCTCGTCACTCGGGACGGCCGAGGACGAAGGAAGGGGTACGTCCAAAGCTGCGGCGTGTCGTGCGACCGATGCCCGATCTCCCGGGCGAGCTCGTTCTCGTGCTCGATTCGGGCATCCGTCGCGGAATCCATCCGCTGTGTGAACCTGGGGTCGACGCGCAGCCGCCGCGCGCCCGGCGGACGTCCCCGCCGCCCGGCAGGCGCCGGCGCAGGGACGGCGCGGTGCGGGTAGTGCAGCACCGTTCGCAGCGTGTCGATGACTCCCGAGGCTAGATCAACCAGGACCCGGGCGACGACGGAGTCGCTCGCGTCGATCGGGATGGCCGCCAGCGCGACTCTCTTGCCGCCGGCAGCCATTACGAAGTGCAGCGGCTCGCCGGCGAGCTCTCCGGCGACGACCTCGACCGAGTCGGCCGACTTTGGCGGACCGTCGACCGACACCCGAATGAGCCGTCCGGTCGCTGGCTGCCTCGGCTCGATGGTCACGCGCGGCGCCGGGGGTCGCACCGGAGCAGCCGTCGCTCTGGGTTGAGCGCCGGCCGCCGAAAGTCCGGCGAGGAAAATTCCGACGGGGAGAATTGCCCTTTCGAGTACCATTCGACCAAAATTACACGAGGCTCTCTGTCCCGTGGCAACCGGACTCGGTGCATCGGGGTACGAATAGATGATGACGGCTGGACGTCGCTCCTCTTTTCTCCTCACCGCGTCGCTGTTGGGCGCGGTCGTCCTCGCCAGCGTGTCATGGCCGCCGGCTGGGAACGGCAACGTCCCTCGATCGTTGGCGGTAGCGACCGGCTACTTCGACTCCATCGTCGTCCTTGCGCGCAATGCGCGACCCGTCGGCGCCAAGGGCGATCTCCTGACCGTCGAGCTTGGATATCTCGAGCGGCTTCGTATCGGGCTCGGCAGCCCCTTCCGCCTCGCCGATGAAGCGTTGCACGATCCACGGCTCGATTCGGCGTCGCGGTCGAGAACGGCGCGCGCGATTCTCGGGCGGCTGAGCCGCGGCGATGCGTACGTCGTCGACGAATCGGTGCTCGACGGATCGGGTCCATGGACGACGGAAGGGCGCGGCGCGACAGGTAGCGCGCACGTTGCGCTCATCGAGCACACGATTCGCGCGGCGTCCGATCCGCGCGCCGGCGAGCTCGCGGTGCGACTGGCGTACACGCTTGCCGCGGCGTCCGGCACCATCTCCTCGGCGAGCGTTCCGGTGGCGACACAGGTCGCGGCGTTGCTGCGAGACCGCGAGCTGTCGCTGCGCGACGTGCGCGACGTGATCGATGACGCGGCGGAGCGCCATGAAGACGTCATGGGAGTGCTCGTCGCGCGTCGTGCGGCGCACACACTGCGCGTCGAGCAGCCGACGCTGGCGCCACTCTCGTCGCGGCTCCAACTCGAGGCGATCGCGAGTGTGCCGGCCGTCATGCGGTCACTCGACTCCCTCGACATGCCCGACACGCTCGAACGCGCGAGCGTCGCTCGATCGACGGCGGCGGCGAGTCTGCTCGACGAACACTTTGCGCACCGATTGACGGAGCTCGGAAGCGCGCGGCCGCCACTCGCTCAGGTGGCCGTGACGCTCCGCACGCGCGCGCGCACGTCGCTCAGCGCGACGAACGAGGAGACGTTCGTCGCCGCGACGGCGTGCGACATCGCGGACTCGGTCGCGCGCGACGACGCGCTTGCAACGCTCGCGGTCGCCGTCGCGCTGCGTACGGTGGCGCAAAGCACGCCGTGGTTCCCGGGTGATCCCGGTCCGTCGGTCGTAGATCTCGCCGGCGAGTTCGGCATCGCGAACGTGTCGTTCATGCGCAACGTGCCGATGTCGTGGCGTCCGTATTACACGCGGGAGCTGCAGGGCGCGTTGCGCGATCTCGAGGGCGTGTTGCCCGGCATGTCGGTGGATGGACTGAGCGTGCGCTTCGGCGGCGACGCGTTGAATGATTCGGCGCTCGCGATGCACGATCCGAGAACGCGCACGCTGCAACTTTCCATCGAGACGTCGGGCGGCACGCTCGCGCACGAGCTCGCGCACGATCTCGATTGGCAGGCGGCACGTCGGCTGTTCGCGAACGGCAGCGGCTACAGCACCGACCGCGCCATGCGCGAGCGGCGCGGGGCGCTCGCCAGCTCGATGCTCGGCCTCGCCGAGGCGCGCGTGCTCCGCGCGTCGCCGGGGGGCGGTGTGCCGCCGTCGATGGGTCGTCCAACGGAGCTCTTTGCGCGCGGCGCGGACTGGTACGTCGCCTCCGCGCTCGCCCAGCGCGGCCGCAGCAACGGATTTCTGTCGGTGATTCAGGATGGCACGCTCATCGGCTACGCCGCGGGCGCGCCGGCGGGAGTCGGGCTCTCGGGCGCGTACTCGCTGTTGTCGGCGCTCGGGGAGATGACGTACATCCCCGACTCGGTTCGCGTGCGCTTCGAGGCGCAGTGGGCGAACCCGCGCGTCGTCGATCCGCTGCTGCTGGTGCGGCGGGTTCTCGAGACGCCGATCGCGCTTCCGCGGCGCGCCGTGGATCTCCCGCCCGCGAGCCGTCGGAGCCTGCTCTGGCGGGCGGACGTTGCGGCGCCGGTCCTCGCAACGACGACGCCGACGATTTGCGTCGCCGATCAATCCGACGAGACGCTGGCGCGGCGCAATCTCGTGCTGCTCGCCATCGACGCGCGGGTGCGCGCGATCGTGTCGCGCCGCGCGCGCTACCGGCCGATCATCGCCACCGCGCAGGGCGACGATCGCATCCGCGACCTCGTCCGCCAGGGGATCATCGCCGAGTTGACCACCGCGATGCCGGATCAGGGCATCGTGCCGCTGGTGCCGGCGAGCTTCCGCTCCAACGCGGCGAGCTGCTCGACCATCGCGCGCTGACGCTGCTCCATCTGCGCCAGCAGGCCGACCGTTTCGTGGTGGCGAATCTCTTCGTCCGTGGGCGTCTTGGCGATGAACGTGAGCGCGCCGCCGGTTTCGAGCCGGCATTCCCGCACGTGCGCGAGCGTATCGATGCCTTGCCGCCGCGCCGCTGACTCCAGCTCGGCGACGGTGATGAGCTCGCGCTCGAGGTGGTGGCGCATGAGGCGTCCGTTGCGAATCAGCGTGTCGGGGCGCCCTTCGATCGTGTCGAGCTTGCCGTAGTGATACAGGGTGCGGACGACGACGGCGTTGACCATCAACAGGAATGCCGCGCCGACGATGCCGCCAACGAGAGAATTGTCATTGCCGATGATCGCGTTCTGGACCGTGTTCGAGAGGAGGAGCAGCACGACCAGATCGAACGGGTTGAGCTGCGACAGCTCGCGCTTGCCGGCCAGGCGCAATCCCAGGAGCAGAAACACGTAGACGGTGACGGTCCTGAGCAGTTTCTCGGCGATGGGGATGCCGGGCGTGAGGAGTTCGCTCATTGGGCGGGGCGGGTTGGTGTCCGAGCAGTCATCGCTGGTGCGAGCGCTTCGCTCACGATGACGCAGCCACTGGGCTTCTGTCTAGCCTGGTGACGCTAAGAAACTCCGAACGGCACATTCGTTCCGCCGTTCGCTCACCAATGAAGTCCGCGCGATTCCGCGGGCTTCGCGAGCTCCGCGTTCCATTCTCGTCGAGCCTCGATCGGGCGAAACGTCGTCCCGCGTTGCCCGCCGGATCCGGAAGTTGTTCTATTAGGATCTCTCGCCGCGACCGGCCACAACGCCTCATGGAAGCGCGGGCTTGGGCGGATCTGGCGAAATGACGCGGGCTTTTTCTTTTTGGACCCGGCGTGGTCAGTCGTTCCGCCATTTACTCAGAATCATTGGCCGCGCATTCCGCCAACTCCGCCCATTCCGCGTTGCATTCTCGTCGGGCCCCGGTCTGGCGGAAACGTCGTCCCGCCTGCCCGCCACATCCGGAAGTTTTCCATACGATCTCTCGCCCCGCGACCGGCCACAACGCCTCATGGAAACGCGGACTTGGCGGATCTGGCGAAATGATGCGGACTTTTCTTTTGGACCCGGCGTGGTCGTCGTTCCGCCATTTATTCGTGAAGCGGGAGCGCCTCGACTGGCTCGCGGCCAATCCGCATTACACCCGGCGGTTCGCGCTGTACGTGGGCAAACAGTGTCGCAGCGCGTCGGTGAAGGAGGTGGCCGAGGATCTGCGGCTCGACTGGCACGCCGTGAAAGAGATGGACAAGCTCTACATGCGCGAGCAAGCTGGCGCGCGCCGGGGAGCCCCGGCCCGGCGGTGATCGGCATCGACGAGATCGCCATTCGGAAGGGCCACGTCTACCGCATCATCGTCAGCGATTTGGAGCGCGAGCAGCCGATCTGGTTCGGCGGGGTCGACCGCTCCGAGGAGAGCATGGCGATGTTCTACGATTTTCTCGGCACGCCCCGGGCCCGGCGCATCCGGCTCGCGGTCATGGACATGTGGAAGCCGTTTCGGAACGTCACCGCGGACGCGAGCCCCCGCCGCCGCGATCCTCTACGACAAGTTCCACGTCCTGCGGCATCTGAACGACGCGATGGATCAGGTCCGCAAGGCGGAGTACAAGCGGCTCACGAATCGGCCCGACCGGAAATACATCAAGGGGCAGAAGTATGTGTTGCTCTCGCATCGGGAGAACCTGTCCCCCGAAAAGCGACAACGGCTGAAGGCGCTGCTCGCCGCCAACACGCGTCTCAATACGGCCTACCTGCTCAAGGAGCAATTCGGCCAGCTCTGGGCGTATCGCCGCGAGCCGTGGGCGCGAAAGTTCTTCGACCAGTGGTGCCGCTCGTTGCGCTGGCAACGGCTCAAGCCCTTCGAGAAGTTCGCCGAGTTGATCGAGCGGCATTGGGAGGGCATCACCGCCTACTGCCAGCCCGAGAACAAGGTCGCCCTCGGGTTTGTCGAGGGATTGAACAACAAGATCCGCGTCATTCAACGGCGGTGCTACGGCCTGCGCGACGAGGACTACCTCCACCTCAAGATCCTGACCTGCACCCTTCCACCTCTACCGCGCATGTGATTCCAGCTCCAAAGTACCCACACGAAATGCAGAAGACCCACTTAAAGAATCATTTGTCCGCGCATTTCCGCCAACTCCGCCCGTTCCGCGTTGCTTTCTCGTCGGGCCCCGGTCTGGCGGAAAGTCGTCCCACCTTGCCCGCCACATCCGGAAGGTTTCCAACGATCTCTCGCCCCGCGACCGGCCACAACGCCTCATGGAAACGCGGACTTGGCGGATCCGGCGAAATGACGCGGACTTTTTTCTTTCTTGACCCGGCGTGGTCAGTCGTCCCGCCATTTACTTAAAGAATCATTTGTCCGCGCATTTCCGCCAACTCCGCCAGTTCCGCGTTGCATTCTCATCACCTCGAGCCCCTCGAGCCCCTCGAGCCCCTCGAGCCCCTCGAGCCCCTCGAGCCCCTCGAGCCCCTCGCACCTCGAGCACTTCGGAGTCCTCAAGCCCGACGCGCCAGCCGGTCTCGAAGTGTGCGCTTGAGTCGCCGCTGGGCGCGCGGCCCGACGTCCCATTGAGGCAGCCGCGGAAGCAGGTAGTCGAGCGAGAACACGTGCCGTGAGCGATCGCGCTCGCGCTCGAACACGACGCGCGACCATCCCTCCATGCCGACGGGCGCATACCAGTCCGAGCCCAGCCGAAGCTTGCGGCCCGAGATCGCGTGAATGAACACGCGCTCGTATCGGGAGCGGGGGAGGGCGCGGATCGGAAACAGGTTCGCCCACGTGCACAGGCGTCCGACGCGCTCGTACGACGCCGGCCGATCGTCCAACTCGAGGAGCGACGGCGTCTCTCCGCTCATCACCGACTGAATCAGGCGCAGTGAGCGCGCGTCGCCGAGTCGCTCGATCGATGGCCAGAATCGGCGCGTGATGGTCTGGGCGAGCTGGCGAAGCGACACGTGCTCGCCGGACCGAGTCCGCCACACGCGCGCGTTCACGTCGCACATGAACGGGTTCTCGGCGAACGACGAGAAGCGCGCCACCCATCCCTTGCGCGAGCTGTGCGGCTCGGGGGCGAACTCCGCGATCGCCGGCACGTCGTGCGCGGCCAGCGCGCCGAGCTCGAACGACGGCCACTGCATCACGTCGCGCACGACGCCGACGACGAGCGTCGCGGCGGCGATCATGAGCGACGCGTCGGGCGTGAAGTCCGCGGTGACTTCCACGCGGTCGCCGCGCGGCCGCACGCCGATCCCCGTCGAGCGGCGATTCGCGGCGAGGAGCATCATCGGAACGGGCACGACGTGCGTGAGCAACTTCGCGAGCTTGCCGACGCCGCGCGCGATGCCGCGCTCGTGGGGCGGCACTTCGAACGACACGTTGTAGTGTGTGCTGAACCCCGCCAGGTCGACGCGCCGTCCGCGGCGCACTTCCCACGCATCGAGCTCTTGCCGGAGAAAGCGAATGCTCTCCCACAGCGACCGGCCGGCGCGCGCCGCGCAGCCGCGCTCGATCTCGATCAACGGCGTGGCGATCTCGATGACGCCGGTGTCGAAGTAGATCGCGCCACCCGTCGGCAAATGGTAGGAGCGTCCGGTGCGGTGCATCATCGGGCCGCGGACGATCTCGGTCGGGCTGCCGAAGATGTGTTCCGGCTTCGCGGTCTGTCCGTCGACGACGATCGAGAATTCCGCTTCGAGACCAATCGCCGCGAGCGCGGGGCCTTTGCCGCGCGCGTACGTGATGCGTTCGATGCCGCCTTTGCGAGCCTTGCCGGTGAGTGCAGTGCTCACGACGCCCTCCGTTCGACGTCGAACTCGAGATGTCGTTCGGGCGCCTCGCGGGGCGTCGACACGACGTAGCCGAAGTCGAGATGCAGATGATCCGTGGTTTGGCCGCGGTGCGTGCCATAGGGGCGCGTCCACACGCTCGGCAGCTCCTGGCGCGCCAGCGCCGCATAGCGCTCGACCGCATCGCGCGTGTCGAGATAGGCATCGCCGATGCGATAGACGTTCACGGCCGTGCCCCAGCTGTGCGGCGACGCGCTCGTGCCCGCCGCGTGTCGCGGCGACCGATAGCCGCCATTCGCCGCGATGTGCACGAACGTGCCGGCGACCTCGCGAAACCGCTCGAGGCAGAGCGCCATCAGCGTGATGGCGCACGGGACGTACCGCGGAAAGCTGCGGAGCGGCGCCGCTTCGCGCACGTCCGTTTGAATGAATTCTGAAAGGGCGAACCCGGGCGACAACCGAATCTCGTTCGCCTGCGTCCACGTCTGCACCTCGTAGAAGAACCGAGGCAGCATGCGCTCGCGTCCAGCGTCGTCGAGCACGATGCGTCCCGGCATCAGCGCGTCGCGGAGCGGTTTGTCGAGCCGCAGGCCATCGACGATCCGGAGCGGGAATCGCTGGCCCTCAGGCATTCGCCGCTCCGTTGTTCTGTTGCGTGAGCAGCTCGAAGACGGCGTGCGACACTTCGGCGATCATCGCCGATCGGCCGGTCGCCTCGGGTGACCACTCGGTGAGCACCGCGATGACGTACGGCTTGCGATCCGGCGGATAGACGACGCCCGCGTCGTGCGCGATGGTGGAGATCTCGCCGGTTTTGTGCGCGACACGCACGGCCCCCGGCAGTCGGGCGGGAATGCCGCGCTTGAACTCCTGGGCGTGCAGAATCTCCATCATCTCGTGCGTCAGCTCCGGCGAGAACGCGCGCTCTTCGGCCACGAGGCGCAACAGCTGGACGAGCCCATCCGCCGTGACCCGATTGATGATCCCGTGCTCGAACGCTCGTTCGTCCTCGACACCGCGCGTGACGTCGATGCCGTCGACGTGGAGCTCATCGAGCGTACGCTGCACGGTCTCGAGGCCGACGAGATCGAGTAACAGGTTGGTCGCGAGGTTGCTGCTCGTCGCGATCATGTGCAGCGCGAGCTCGTCCACGCGCATCGTCTTGCCGATGGCGGCGTAGAGGTCGGAGTTCGCGTCGCGGTCGGCCAAAACGCGAAACGTCGAGCCGTCGGCGGCGCTGAAGAACCGGTTCCGCACGTGGACGCGCGACTGCGGCAGGAGCCACCCGTGGTGAATGGATGCGTACACACCGAGCAGGATCGCGACCTTGATCGTGCTCGCGGCATGGAACCAGCGATCGGCGTCGCGGCGAAAGCTCACGTGCGTATCGGTGTCGTACACGGCGACCGCGAGCGCGCGCGCGCCCGACGACCGCTCGAGCGCGTCGAGCCTGGCGTGCAGCGCGTTCATCGCGTCCTGGCTCAACGAAGCGGACGCTACGAACGCGGAATCGGATTGAGCGGTGCGCGCAGGGGGGGGCATGTTCGGGGAAAAACCCGAGCAAGCGCGATGCCGAGCGCATTCGACCCCGTTGAGGCCGCCTCTGTCGCCGACTACAATGCTCTCATGGCCGCGAACGGGCGTGAGATCGAGCGAAAGTACCTGCTGCGCGGGCTGCCGGCAGACGTGTCGCAACACCCGTCCGTCATCATCGACCAGGGCTACGTCCCCGGGACCGCCGTGCGCGAGCGCGTCCGGCGAACGCAGAGCGGATCGACGCTCCGCTACTTCCGCACGATCAAGGTCGGATCCGGCATCGAGCGATTCGAGTTCGAGGAGGAGACGACCGACACGTTCTTCGTTGCGGTCTGGCCGCTCACCGAAGGCCATCGGGTTCGCAAACGGCGGTACAACATCCCGAGCGGCGACAAAATCTGGGAAGTCGACGAGTTTCTCGATCGCGATGCGTTCTTTCTCGCCGAGATCGAGCTCGAGCGCGCGGACGAGCCCGTCAGTCCGCCGTCGGCAATCGCGGCCGTGATCGTTCGTGAAGTGACGGACGAACCGGGGTTCTCCAACTACCGACTGTCGCGCTAGTCGTGCGCGATTCCGCGCCGGGCTTCGGCTCCGACGTCATTCGGTTCGGCACGGCGATCCTGCTCGTGCTGGCGCTGAACGTCGTCCAGGTCTTCATCGTGCCGCGACGGTTGGGGGTCGAGGCGTTCGGCGAGTACCGCGTCTTCCTGCTCTACATCGGGTATCTCGGCGTGCTGCATCTCGGGCTCGTCGACGGCGCGTTTCTCCGATGGGTCGGACGTCCGCTGTCGCTCATTCGGCGAGAGTGGCCGGTCGTCCTTCGCCGCCTTGCATTGATGCAACTGCCCGTGCTGATCGCCGCCGGGCTCGCGTACGCCTTCACCACCGAACAACTGACGCGAGTGTATCTCGTCGCGTTCGCGACGTGCGCGGTGGCGGCGAATCTCACGGCGTTCGCGAGCTTCACGCTGCAGGCGGCGGGGGACTTTCACGGCGCCGGGCGCGTGACGGCGTTGCAGCCCGCGCTCTTCGCGGTCGCGGTCGTGGCGCTTCCGCTCACGTCGCTCTCGGCGATGCTGTCGACCTTCGTCGCGACCTACGCCGTCTCCGCGGCGGTGGGATTGGGGCGGCTCTCCGGCGTCACGGCGACTGCGTCATCGCAGGAGCCGATGCCGAGCGGCCTGGCGCCGCTGTCCTTTCGCGAGTTCATGATCAGCGGACTGCCGGTGCTCGGCGCCGGAATCGCGACGGGGCTCTCGCAGTATGCGGATCGCATTCTCGTGAGCTTCGCCGTGCCGATGGCGACGTTTGCCTTGTACGGATTCGCGTCGAGCGCGATGGCGCTCGCGGGCGTCGCGCGACAGACGCTGTCGCGCGTGGCGCTCACGCATGCCGCGCGGCGCGAAGGCGGCGCGAGGGCGCAATTCCTCGACGGGATGTACGACGTGATCGCCGCCTGCTATGGCGTCGCGCTCCTCGGTGAGCCGCTCTTCGAATTCGTCGTGGCGCGCGTGCTGCCGCGCTACGTCGCGTCGCTCGCGATCGTGCGCGCGCTCATTCCCGGCGCGCTGTTCTGGGTGGCGACGACGGTCGTGGTGCTCGGAACGCTGCAGACGTACGGCAACGTTCGGCGACAGTTCGTGGTGTCGGTGGTCGCCGCGGTGCTTGCCGCCACCGGCGCGGCGATCGCGCTCGCGTCGGGCGCGCCTCTCTGGGGAGTGGCCGCGGCTGCGAGCGCGGGAACGGCAGTCTCGTGGTTGGTGGGCGTCCTCGTAGCGCATCGGGGGGTTCCGGACTCCGGGCTCTCGAGCGCGTGGCGCTTTCTCGGCGTCACCGTCGTCCAGTCGTGCGCCCTGGCTGTTGCGCTTGCGATCGCCGGCGGAACGCTGACTCGCATGGCGATCGTCGCGGCGATCGCCATGCTACCGACCCTCGCGACGATGCGAGCGGCCCGCGACCGATGGCGGGATTGATGGACCTACGCGAGGAGCTCTCGACTATTCTGGAAGCCGAACGTGCCGTTCGGCGCGTCCGCGTCACGTGACCGGCGCGACCCCGGTGGCCAACACCGCGCTTGCCGTGAGCGCGTCGTCCTCGACACGCCGGAGCAGCGGCATCACCAGCTGTCCGAACCGCCGGCACTCCTCGAGGTGTGGATACCCCGAGAGGATGAACGTAGAGACGCCGAGCGCTTGATACGCGCGCAGCTTCGCCGCGACCTGCGCGGGATCGCCGACGATCGCGACGCCGACGCCGCTCCGCGCGAGCCCGACGCCGGCCCAGAGATGCGGCTCCACCACCAACGAGCCCGACGATGCGAGCGCCAACTGCCGCTTCTGTCCCTCGCTGTCCACGCTGGCGACCGTCTCGATGAACTTGCGGCGCACGGCAGGATCGATGCGGCTGATCAACCGATCCGCGGCCGCCCACGCCTCGGCTTCCGTCTCGCGGACGACGACGTGGCAGCGCAGGCCGTAGCGTAGCGGGGCATCGACGAGCCGCGCGACGCGCTTTTCCTGCTCGCGCATCGACGTCAATCGCTTTTCGACGCCGTCCAGCGTGTCGCCCCACACGAGGTACACGTCGGCGAGCTCGGCGGCGATGCGCTGCGCGTCGTCGCTGTGTCCTCCGAGGTAGATCGGCACCGGCTCCGGCGGCACCGGGGACACGATCGCGCCGCGGAAGGGAAACCGCGGCGAGTCGTGGTCGACGGGCACGCCGCGCCAGAGGTCGCGCATGATGGCGATGAACTCGCGCGTTCGCGCGTACCGCTCCGCGTGCGTCTCGACGTCGCCGTACATCGCGTTCTCGGCGGGATTCGATCCCGTGACGACGTTGATGCGCACGCGGCCCGGGAAGAGGTTCGCGGCGGTCGCCGTCATCTTCGCGAACATCGCCGGATGAAACATGCCCGGCCGCACGGCGATCAGGAGTCCGGCTCCCTGTGTCCGCGCGAGCGTCGCGATCGATGCGGTCCACGCTTCATGTTCGGCGTGGAAGTTCGTTGCCGTGAGCAAACTCGAAAACCCCATCTCGGCCGCGGTTTCGACGAGGCTGGAGATATAGGGGAGCGTCGGACGCCGTTCCGGGGTCGTTCCGATGAACTCGCCGTCCGCGGCGAGCTGGCAGAACCACAGCAGGTCGAGAGAGTCTCGAGACACGGAGTATCGCATGACTCAAGTATAGGACAAGTCCCGGATGCTCGCCGGCGGCCGATGGCCGCCGGCGAGCGTCGTCTCTCCAGTCGCTCAGGGAACGTCGCCGATCGGGTCGCCCGTGCCGGTGAGCGATGCGTGCAGCGTCGCGTTCGCGGTGCACGTTGCGCCGTCGTCCGTCTTCAACTGACCGGTGAGTTGCAGCAGTATGTTCGACGGCACGTGCGACTCGGAATCCATGATGCCGCCGCTGATCGCGTCGGAGATCGAGAACGTGAACCCCGCGCCGCTGATGTCGCCCTTTACATCGATCTTCTTGTTGGTCTGATGGATCGAGACGTCGTGTCCATGACCATCGATGGTGATGTGCAGGAAGGCGTTGTTGCCGGGCTTGTTCACGAAGTAGTCCCACGAGAACGTGAACGTCGTGTGCGCGTCGCAACTCGCCGCCAACGAGCTTTCGCCGTCGAACACGTCGAGGTCGGCGCGTCCACCGCCGGAGACGGGCGGCGGCGGCGGATTGCCGAACGCGAGCGACGCCGCGCCCGGACTGAGTGGTGACGTAGGGGTGAGGGACCGTTCCCCGCATCCGACAGCGAATGCGGCGACGACAAAGGGTGCGATCAGGCGACGCATGGAACCGCTCCTAAGGAAAGAGACCGGCGAATCGCGCCGGCGGCGATGGGGGAGCTACTGTCGGTCGGTCCGCGCCAGACTTGCTGGGCGCGGCTGATCGCCGCCGAGCTGGCCGGCTTTCGTCGCCGACTGTGCTGCAAGCGCGCGTTGCGGGGGGTCGCCCACGGACCACGCGCGCGCGACGAGCGCGTAGGACTGTGACGCCGTCGCGTAGTGTTGCATTCGTTCCGCGATCATCGCGAGCGCGAACGCGGCGCGCACCTCGAGCGTCCCGAGGATCACATACGGTCGCTCGCGCAACACACGCTCGGCGTCCTCGTGACGACCGAGGCTGTCGAGCAGCGTTGCCTTGGTGTAGCGATCGATGGAGCACGAGAGGCACAGCGAGTCGGGAAGATCGAGAAACCGTGTGAGAGCGTCGGGACTGCGACGCCCGAGGGCGAGATAGGCGCGAGTCGCGGCCGCCCGATACGTCCACTGACGCCGACCAACCGGCGTCGCTGCTTTCGGCAACTGACTGTCGACTCGCGCTTGTGCGGCGAGCAACGAGACCGTGTCACGTTGGGCGGCCCACCATGGAAGCGCGGCGCCGACCCAAATCGCCGGATCGTGGAGCCATCGAGCGAATACTGCGGCCGCAGTATCATGGGGCACGCCGCCGGCCACCGCTAGCACGCCAAACGCTTCTGCCTCGAGAGAGCCGACATTGGTTCCGAGCGTTGCGTACGCATCGTACAGTCGGCCGCGATAGGCCAGCTCGCTCGTCAACAGCACTCGACGAAACCCCGGGTTGCCGAGGACACCGCCGTCTCCGCGACGGCCGGTCATCGGCAACTGGAGCAGCCTGACCGCTGTCTGCCCCGAATCGGTCCAGCGCCGCGCGATGAACCAGGCCGTTTGCAGTGCATTCAACGACAAGGTGTCAAGGATTTTTCCAGTGCGCTCGGACATCCCATTGTCCTTGAGGAGCGCGGCCACCACGCGGACTCCGTTCGCTTCGTCGTCGCTCGGGTCGAGGGACAGGTACTGTTGCGCGTAGCGGAGCCCTGCTTCACGTCCGTCGCGGGCGAGGCGCATCTCGATCGCGTGGATGTAGGCGGGCGTGAATCCCGAGTCGAGCTGGATCGACCGGTCGAACGCGGCGAGCGTCGTGTCCTCGCTCACGCTCAGTCCCGGGCCGCTTCCATAGTGGAAGTAGGCGTCCCCCAGCGCGTACCAGATCTCGGGGTCGCTCGGATACTCGTTGCGCGCGGCGCGCAGGGTCGCGAAGAGTCGCTTCACCGACGCGAAGTACGTCGTATCAGCTTCGAAAGAGGTGAGGCCGGCGCGAACGGAGTCGGCCGTGATCAGCAGGCTGTCGCGCGGCGGAAGCCCGCGGTTGTAGCGACCTGCCGCGCGGAGGTATTCGCGCGAGATCGAGTCGGCCGTGCTGCGGCGCCAGGCGACGACGAGCCCCGCGTGGTGATGCGCCAGCGCGAACGTGCTGTCCGCGTCGATCGCGCGCGTGTAGTACGACATCGCCGAGTCCCACGCCGAACGGCGATAGAACTGTTCGGCAATGAGAAAAGCCTGAAGGGCGGACGGATTCGTCTCTTCGAGCCACGTCGTGTGAAACGCGCCCAACGGTTTCCACTTGTCCAGCTCTTTCAGGATGTCTTTCGAGAGCGCGCTGCCCAGCGCCGTCAGGTTGTTCTTCGCGCCTTTTCGCACGATGTCCACGCCAAGCCGGCTCGCGCGCGCGACGTCGATGACTCTCACGCTCACCGCGAGCGACTCGGCGCCCGCGGGTTCCACCGTTCCCCAGATGGCGAGCGCGGCGCCGGTGCGCTTCCCGAGTCGCGTGGCGCTCCCGTCGTCGGCCTTGTCCTTCCACGTGCGCAGATACGTGCTCGGCGCGACGGGTTTCACCCACCCTTGGGTGATGCCTCCGTACAACACGTCGATCAATCCCTGCCGCAAGGTCGTGTCGGCCTCGCGCACGTTGAACGGCAGGATGACGACGTAGTTCCTGTCGAGCTTCGGTGCGCGCGTCGTGACGTACAGCGTCGCCGCCAGTGCGATCGCGGCGACCGTGCCAAGGGCAATCAGGATCTGCTTGATGGCGAGCCGCGGTCGGTCGATGGCCGCGAACGCCCTCGTCAGACGCAAGTCGAGCGCGTTGCGGAATTCTGCCGCGGTGCGGTACCGGTCGTCGGGTGCCTTGGACAGCGCCTTCGAGATGACGACGCCGACGTCCGCCGGCACCTCGGGCGCGACCTGAGACAACGGCGGCGGGGGTTCCGTGAGATGCGCGGCGACGAGCGCCTGCGCGGTCGGCCGCGAGAACGGCGGCTTTCCGGCGAGCATCTCGTAGCCGACGACGGCAAGCGCGTAGACGTCGGCGCGGGTATCGAGGTCGCGCTCGCCGGCGAGCTGCTCCGGCGCCATGTACCCGAGCGTGCCGATGCCGACTCCGGTCGCCGTCAGCCGCTCCGACGTGCCCTCGCGCGCCGCCTCGACGGCCCGCGCGATGCCGAAGTCCGTGACGACGGCGTGACCTTCCAGCAGCAGGATGTTGGCAGGCTTGATGTCGCGGTGGACGATGCCGCGGTCGTGCGCCATCGCCAGCGCGTCGGCGATCTCGCGAAGGATCCGAACGGCCTCGGGGATTGGAATCCGCTCGCGCTCGAGTCGCTGCCGAAGCGATTCGCCCGCGACGTACGGCATGATGTAGTAGAAGATGCCGTCGCGCGTGCTGCCCGTCGTCAGCACCGGCAGGATGTTCGGATGCTGGAGATGCGCGGCGAGGAGGACCTCGCGCTGGAAGCGCGTCGCGCTCACCTCGCTCGCGGTCTCGGGCGGCAGCAGCTTGATGACGACTTTCCGCTCGAGCGATGCTTCGGTCGCCAGGAACAGGCGGCTCATGCCCCCGGGAGCGAGCTCGCTCTCGATCGCATACGCGTCGCCGAGCGCGGCCTGGAGGCGGGATTGCAGGTCGTCGCCGGAGCTGATTTCAATCGGCATGGGCTTCGGCGAAGTTATGTCCCGTTCCGCCGCTGAGCCAGCGCGACCGTCGGACGAGATCCGTCCGCGCGGCTTCTCGCCGCGCTCGGGTTCACCGGTATTGGTCGGTGTCAGACGCGCCGTTTCTCGCGTCGGGACCGGGGAACCTCAGTCGGCGGCCGGCGTCTCCCGCCTGAACGCTCGCGCCATCCAGACGAGACCGACGCCGATCGACGCCGCGAGAAATCCGTAGAACGCGGCGATGACGACCTCGAACGGCCACAGATTGTGCGACGTTGGGTCGCGGCTCGTCTCCACCTCCACACGACCGCACACGGCGAGCGCGAACCCGAGCGTGACGGCGAGAATCGGGCGGCGAAGCTTGGGCTTGAGGAGCCAGCCGCCCACGAGCCCCGCCAGGGCGCCGAGTGCCAGCCACACTCGCGTCGAGGGATTCGAGCCGATGCTGACGTCCTTGTACGGAATCGGCCAGAGGGGAAGTCCACAGGCGAGGATGCCGGCCAGCACGGTGACCGCGGTTCGAGCTCGCATCGCGTTCTCCCAAGCGAAAGATGGCTGCTGCGAATAAGACGACGACCCTGGCAACCAGTCATCCTGCCGCCGCGATGCAGCGCTGGCGTGGGGCACGCGGTAAACTTCCTGGCGCGCTCACTCACGGCGGCCATGGAGCTCCGGCAGCAGCTGCAACTCACGCTCGGCGACGCGTACACCCTGGAGCGGGAGCTCGAGGGTGGCGGCATGTCGCGCGTCTTCGTGGCGTACGAGCGCACGCTCGGGCGGCGCGTCGTCATCAAGACGCTCGCCGCGGATTTCGCCGCGGAGCTGAGCGCGGAGCGCTTTCGCCGTGAGATCCGACTCGCGGCGTCGCTGCAGCAGGCCAACATCGTCCCGGTGCACGCGGCGGGCGAGGTGGACGGCGTTCCGTACTACACGATGCCGTACGTCGACGGCGAAAGTTTGCGCATGCACCTCACCGCGCGCGGGCCGCTACCGCCTCGCGAAGCGGTGGACATTCTGCGCGACATCGCGCGGGCGTTGAGCTTCGCGCACGAGCACGGTGTGGTGCACCGCGACATCAAGCCGGAGAATGTGCTGCTGTCGGGGAACACGGCGGTCGTCACGGACTTCGGCATCGCCAAGGCGGTGGCGGCGGCGCGCGGCGATGACGAGTCCGTCGCCCGTGTCACGTCACTCACCTACGTGGGCACGGCACTTGGGACGCCCGCGTACATCTCTCCCGAGCAGGCGGCGGGCGATCCCGACGCCGACTTCCGCTCCGACATCTACGCGCTCGGCGTCGTCGCATACGAGATGCTCAGCGGCGCGGCGCCGTTTGCCGGCCGTCCGGCGCAAGCGATGTTCGCCGCGCACATCGCGGAGCAGCCCGTGCACATCACGGAGCGGGCCACGAGCACACCGCCGGCGCTGGCGACGCTCGTCATGCGATGTCTCGAGAAGGATCCCGATCGTCGGCCGCAGAGTGCGCGCGAAGTCCTCGAGGCGCTGAGCGTCGCAGTCACATCGGGCGAGACGCCAGCCGCGGAACCGAGGACGGTGAAGCCGTCGATCGCGGTGCTCCCGTTCGCGAACTTGAGCCCCGACCCAGCCGACGAGTACTTCGCCGACGGCCTCACCGACGAGATCATCACCGATCTCTCGGCGCTTCGCGCGCTGCGCGTGATCGCTCGGTCGTCGATGATGCGGTACAAGGGCGCGGCGAAGGCGCCCGACCTCGTCGCGCGCGAGCTCAACGTGCGATACGCGCTCGAGGGCAGCGTGCGTCGCGCCGGCGCCTCGCTGCGGCTCACGGCGCGACTCATCGACGCGCACGACGGCTCCACGGTGTGGTCCGACAAGCTGGGCGGCGCGGTGGAAGACGTGTTCGCGATGCAGGAACGTGTATCGCGCACGATCGTCCAAGCGCTCGAGCTCACGCTGACGCCGCGCGAGGACGAGCGGCTCAGGGCGCGCCCGATCGGCGACCTCGCGGCCTATGAGAGTTTTCTCCAGGCGCGCCAGTCGATGTGGACGTTCACCGTGCCGTCGCTCGATCGCGCGGCGCAGCTGCTCACGGCCGCGCTGGCGCGGATCGGTGAGAACGCGCGCCTCGTCGCCGCCCTCGGGACCGTTCACCTGAACTACCTCGAGTCGGGGCAGGGAAATCCAGCCGAGCACCTCGCCGCCGCCGAGCGCGCGACGGAGCGCCTCGCGGTCATCGATCCGGATTCGTTTGGCCTGCACTTCATCCGCGGGGCATTGCAATGGCGTCGTGGCCACGTTCGAGAGGCCATCGCATCGTTGTCCCACGCGCGCGAGCTCGACCCGAACAGCTCGGACGTGCTCGCGTATCTCTGCTACTGTCATCTGCTCGCGGGCCACGACGACCGGGCCGGGGAGTGCGCCGCGGTAATCGTCGACCTCGATCCACTGACGCCCATCTTTCAGTGCATGCCGGGGTTCTGTCGCGTGATGGGCGGCGACGCGCGCGCGGCGCTGTCGAGCTACCGGCGTTTCCTCGAGCTCGATCCGATGAATCCGCTGGCGTTGTTGTTCATGGCGTGGGTACTCGTCGAGGCGAACCAGCTCGCGGAAGCGGCGAGCGTCGCCCAGCTCTCTGCGCAGCGCTTTGCCGGTAGCGTCTTCGGGCAACTCGGCGCGGCGTATGCACACGCGGCGCGCGGCGAACGACGCGAAGGGCTTGCGGCGCTCACGCCGGAGCTGCGGGCGAGCCTTCGGCCGAGCGAGGCGTTATGCCGCGTCGCCGCGGGACTTCTCGCGACGCTCGGAGATACCGACGGCGCGATCGACGCGCTCGAGGACGCGGTGGATCTCGGTCTCGCGCACTATCCGTTTCTCGCCGAGCGGCCATCGCAGCTTGCCGTGCTGCGTGGACATCCTCGCTATCGCGCGCTGCTCGATGTCGTTCGCGCACGGTGGGAGCGTGGCGGTACGTCGGCGAAGGATCTGGCGTAGCGAGCGGCGAGCGGCGTTTACGCCGTTACTCCGCACGCCTCCCACCGCACTCGCTCCGATCGCCGCACGCCGTTCTCCTTTCGCGCTCCGAAAAACTATCGCCCATACACCACCTGAACTCCTCCGTCCAGATAGGCAAGCCTACCAGTTGAAACCACCAATCCGCCGAGCATGATCGGCGCGTTGTACGTGAGCAGACCCTCGGTGTATCGGTTCGGCTCGAGCCGAGTACCGCGAAAAAACCGCGAGTCGTTCGCGCGGTTGAGCGGAACGAGTTGCCCGTTGTAGGTCAACTGAAACCGTTCTGGCGTCACCTCGAGCGGCACCGTGCCGATGTTCGTGACGCGGATATGAATGGCATAGATGTCCTGTCCGCTCATCATCGCGCTGTAGCCGAGCACCATCTTCTCGGCGTCGGTGAGGGAGGCGACGATCGCGATCAGCTCCTGCGTCGCCGCTCGCCATTCGACACGAATCGTCGGATCCGGATCGCGCGTTGGTTGACGGCTCGGCGGCGCGGCTTCGCGCGCCGCCATGGATGCCGTCTGCGGCGCTAGGCGCTCGGGGCTGGCCGTCGTGCCCGCCGGTTCGACGACCGGCTTCGACGCCGTCTGATTCTCGCCGCGGTCCGGCTCCTTACCGTCGCCGCGAACCAGCCCCGTGACGATCAGCGTCACGCCGGCGACGAAGGAGACGAAGCGAGCGACTCCGCGCGCGGACCCGGTGACCTTGGCGCCGAACAGCTCGAAGTTGCCGCCGAGCACCGAGATGAGCAGCAGCACGCCGCCGAGAACGAACGCTCCGATGGACAGCGTGGGTGGCACGGCTGGCCTCCGTCATCGTTGCCGCGTCGAGCGGCGGGGCGCCTCCCGGTGGCGCGAGATCAGGCCGGCGTCGGCCTTCGTGGGAGGGTGATTGGCGACAACATACGCCGGTCGTGCGGTCGGAGCGAGGATCGAAGGGTCTGGAGTTCACGGTTTGGGGTTGGGCGTCCGCTGTTAGCTCCGAACCCGACTCCGAACTGTGAACCCCAAACGCGAACGCCGAAGGCGTTCGCTCTGCGGTTACAGCGAGTCTTGAGCCCCTGTGCGTACAACTGCATACTCCCCGCTGCAGGGACACGCCTGACCAACCCGGTTACCGGAGCTACGTCGTGGACGACCTCTCAAGACTGTTCAGCGCATATGACGGCGGGACGATCTCGCGCCGCCGGCTTCTTCAGGCACTCGGCCTCGTCGCCGTATCGACGCCGCTCGCGCGCGCGTTCGGGCAGGGACAGTGCGCCGGGAGAGCGGCCGACTCCAGCGCGGCGTGCAACAAAACGCCATTCAAGGCCCCGTTCGAGCCGACCGGTTGGCGAACCGTGCTGCTCGATCACTTTACCATGCAGGCGACGGACGCCGAGCGCGAAGCGGCGTTCTATGCCGCGTTCCTCGGTTGGAAGGTGAGAAGCAACGACGGCAAAGAGATCTACATGGACATCGGTGACTGGGGTGGCGTGAAGATTCGCGGCGGATACACGCCGCCGCCTCGGGGCGCCGGGCGAGGCGGTCGCGGCGGCGGTGGTCGCGCCGGTGGCGACACGACGGGCGGCGGTCGCGGTGGCGGACGGGCCGGCGGCGGTGGCGGACGCGGTGGTGCGCCGCGCGAAGATCCGAGCCACATGGCCGCCTGCAACACGCCGAAGAACGACACCATCGCGGGCGCCGGCGCGCTGTGGGACAGCTTCTGCTGGGGCATCGAGCCGTGGGACACGAACAAGGTCGAAGCCGCGCTCAAGGCGCGAGGCCTGAACCCGGTGGCCGATCACAGCGGCGATGACTTCCGCAGCTTCCATGTGAAGGATCCGGACGGTATGAACGTCCAGGTCAGCAACGGCAACCGGAAGAACCGCCGTACGACGCCGGCCAATGGCAAGCTGAACGTCGCGCTGCCGTTCGAGCCGACGGGCTGGAAGACGATGTATCTCGACCACATCTCGTACCAGTGTACGAGCTACAAGGAGACCGTCGCGTTCTACGAGGCGCTACTCGGCTGGAAGGGTCTCGGTGACGAAGGCAGCCAGAACGAGACGCAGATCTCGCCGGAGATCGGCGGGCTGCTGATTCGCAGCGGCACCAGCGGCAACGCGAACGCGCCGGGATTCGTGATGCCGGCCGTGCGTAGCGCGGTGATGAACCACATCTCGTTCGGCATCTCGCCCTTCGATCCGGACAAGGTCTGGGCCGAGCTGTGCGCGCGCGGGCTGCAGGCGCGCGTCGATACGGGCGCCGTCGCGTCCTCGCCGGCGCCCGAGCACGACATCCACACGGCGAACTATAAGAGTTTCCATACGCGAACGCCGAACAACTACGACCTGCAGTTCAGCTCGAAGATCCGGGCCGACATGAAGACGGGCCCGGGCTGAGCTCGGCGTCGCGTCGTGCCGTCGCGGAACAGCCACGCATACGCGTGGCTGTTCTGCTATCGGGACTGCGCGTCGGCGATGTGCGACCTGTGCCGGCATCAGCCGCCACAGATCCGCGACGCGCACGGCGTGAGGATTGCACGACGACTCGACGATAGCGGTGGTTCGGACGCCAAGGGGGCAGCGAGCCCGTCACGCAATAGGCAGGATGATCGGTATGAAACAGCGGACAGAGGCACGAGATCCAGTGTGCGACATGGTGGTGGACGTCGCGACGGCGAAGCACCGCTCGCTGTTTCAGGGCGAGACGTACTACTTCTGCTCGGCGGAGTGCCGCGAGACGTTCGAGGCGAACCCCGCGCACTACGCGGCGCGCGCGGCCGCACGCAGTGACAAGGCCCCAGCGGACAAAGCAGGCGAGGAGCCGCTCGAGCGCCACGAACCGAAGTTCACAAAGCGCTTCGGGATCGTCGCGCCGAAGTTCGGCTCCGCCGGCAGCGGCGGCGCCGAGTACGAGCTCCTGCCCGAAGCGCACGACGACGACGAAGACGCTCGGTAGTCGCTCGCAGAAAACGAAGGCACGACACGGCCACCACCCGGTGGCCGTCTTCGTCGTCCGGATGGGAGACTCGTGAAATGGCCGACCGATCCGAGAAAACCCGCGCCAAGCGCGGAGAGTCGCTCAAGCCCGAGTACGCCACACCGGCGCGCGTCCCAGGCCGCCCGCGGTCCCGGGCGGAGCTATCCGACCGTCTCGTGGAGCGCCGCGCGTTCGAAGCGGTCGTGTGGGGAATGCCCGCGGTCAACACCGACCTGATGCTTCAGGAAATGCTCACGAAGACCAAGGGCAAGGTCAACCAGATCCTGTATTGGTCGCGCCCGGTCGACTGGAAGAATCAGACGCTCACGCCGAATCCGGACTCGATCTACTTCATGGTGTTCTTCGATACGAAGGACGTGGGACCGCTGGTGCTCGACATTCCGCCGGCCGACACCGGATCGTTCACCGGCAACATCGTGAACGTCTGGCAGATGCCGTTGGAAGACGCCGGGCCTGACGGCGCGGACAAGGGAAAGGGCGGCAAATACCTGATCCTTCCGCCGGGCTACAAGGAGACGCCGCCGTCGGACCACATCGTGCTCCAGTCGGACACGTATACGGGCTTCGCGCTGTTGCGCTCGAGCCTCGCGAGCCATTCGGACACCGATATCGCGGCGGCCGTCGCGTACGGCAAACGCGCGCGCGTGTATCCGCTGTCGCGCGCGTCCGCGCCGCCGACGACGACGTTTACCGATGCGATGGGCGTCCTGTTCGATTCCAAGATCCCGTACGACTTGCGCTTCTTCGAGGCGCTCGATCGCGTCGTGCAGTATGAACCCTGGCTCCAGCGCGACCGTGTCATGATCGATCAGCTTCGATCGATTGGAATCGAGAAGGAGAAGGAGTTTGCGCCGGACGCCAAGACCCTGGCGCTGCTCGAGTCGGCCGTCGACGAAGCCAAGGCGTGGCTCGAGGCGAAGTACGACGAGGGCCCGGCGCAGTTCTGGCCGGGGAGCCGGTGGGGCAATCCCGCCCAGCCGGAGTTCAGTCAAGCCGTCCAAAACGCGTATGGCGACGTCGATTCCTATCCGGTCGATCAACGTGCTTTGGTCTATACGTTCGCGTTCGTCGCCATCAAGCGCCTCGGTGCCGCGCAGTTCTACTTGATGTCGATACGGGATGCAGACGGCGACGACATGGACGGCGCGCGCGCGTACAAGCTGACCGTGCCTCGCGACGCGCCAGTCGAGCAGTATTGGTCCGCGACGGCGTACGATCGCGAGACGCACACGCTCATTCGCGACATGCCGCGCGCCAGTCGCTCATCACATACCGCGAAGCCGAACACCGACGGGTCAGTCGACATCTACTTCGGACCAACGGCGCCGGAGGGCAAGGATGAGAACTGGGTCCCGACAACGGCCGGTGCTCGCTTCGAAGTGCTGTTCCGTCTCTATGGCCCGGAGAAGCCGTTCTTCGAGAAGAAGTGGAAGCTGCCGGATCTCGCCAAGGAGAAATGACATGCGAACGCGAGCCACCCGCGCCGGTCGCCCGTCTACTGATCGCGCCGCATTCGCAACAAGCCGGGCGATGTCGAACTGACCCTTGACCCATCAAGAAAACCCGCTTATTCATTTTCTCCATGGCGTCGGCGACTGCTCCCAGCTCGATCGACTCGGTCCGCGCGGCCGAGCTCTTTCACGCATTGTCCGACACGATTCGTGTCGATGTGGTCGTGCTCCTGCTCGACGGCGAGCGCTGCGTCTGCGAGCTCATGGAGGAGCTGGATCTCGCGCAATCGCGGTTGTCGTGGCACCTCAAGACCCTGAGCGACGCCGGCATCATCACCGGTCGTCGTGAGGGTCGGTGGAACTACTATTCACTCAACGCCGATATCCTCGGCGAGGCTCGCGGGCTGCTCGACTCGTTGAAGCCGCGACGGCGGCTCGCCGTCCGCGCGGCGTGCTGCGATTGACCAATCTTTTTTTTCTCCGAATCATCAAGAAAACTCGATAATACGATGACCACACCCGGCACACACAACGATCCGAGCGACGTCCGAGCGGCTGTTCGCGAGAAGTACGGGCAGGCGGCCCAACGCGTCATGGAGAACGACACCGCGGGCTCGTGCTGCGGATCGAGCGGCTGCTGCGGCGCGACCACCGAGGCCTGGGATCCGATCACCTCCGACCTCTACGACGAAGGACAAAAAACCGGGATTCCCGCCGAGGCACTCCTCGCGTCGCTCGGCTGCGGCAACCCGACCGCGCTCGCCCAACTGCACGAAGGCGAAATCGTCCTCGACCTCGGCTCGGGTGGTGGCATCGACGTGCTCCTGTCCGCGAAGCGCGTCGGCCCGAGCGGAAAAGTCTATGGACTCGACATGACCGACGAGATGCTCGCGCTCGCCAACGAGAACAAGCGCCGCGCCGGCGCCGAGAACGTCGAGTTCCTCAAGGGCGAGATCGAGCACATTCCGCTGCCGGATGGCTCGGTCGACGTCATCATCTCGAACTGCGTGATCAATCTCTCGGCCGACAAGGCGCGCGTGCTTCGCGAAGCCTTTCGCGTTCTCAAGCCTGGTGGGCGATTCGCGGTTTCCGACGTCGTGGTGCGCGGCGAAGCGCCCGAGGAGGTCCGTCGCAACATGGAGCTCTGGATCGGCTGCGTCGCCGGTGCGCTCGACGAGATGGAGTATCGCGATCTTCTCGCGGACGCGGGGTTTCGGCGAGTGGACATCGAGCCGACGCGCGTCTACAAGGCGGATGATGCCGCCGCGTTCCTGGCGGGCAGCGGACTCGATGCCGCGTCGTTCGCGCGCGACATCGAAGGAAAGTTCATGAGCGCTTTCATTCGCGGCGTGAAACCGTCGCCGCTTGGCGCGAAGGCGCGGCCGCTTCCTACGAAGTCGGGCGACGGGTGCTGCGGTCCCGATTGCTGCAACTGAGGCGTGAAATCCATGACGACGACACTCGCGGCCCATGCGCGGATCACCATTCGCCCGGCGGCAGCCGCCGATCGGCGAGCGATCGAGGCCTTGCTCACGTCGAACCATCTTCCAATCGACGGCGTCGCCGAGGCGCTCTGCGGTTTTCTCGTCGCCGAGTCGAACGGACACGTCGTCGGCACCGTCGGAATGGAATACTGCGGAGACTATGGACTGCTGCGCTCCACGGCCGTTACCGCGGAATGGCGCAGTCGCGGGATCGCTCGACGGCTCGTCGAGCGCATCGTCGCGGAGGCGGAGCAGCGCGGTCTGCACGCGCTCTACCTGCTGACGACTACTGCCGAGACCTATTTCCCGACGTTCGGGTTCCAAGCGACGACACGCGCGACGGTGCCCGCGGAAATCCAGACGACCGGCGAGTTCCAAGGCGCGTGTCCGGAGTCGGCGACGGTCATGTGTCTCTCGCTCGACCGGTAGTCCGTCACCAACTGCTCTTCTCCATCGACGAGACCCCAATGACGATCGATCCACGGGCGGGACATCGGCCGCTGTACGTCTTGTTTCTGTGCACGCACAACTCGGCGCGCAGCCAGATCGCCGAAGCGGTGATGGCTTTCAAGGTGGAACGGATGGCCCGCGGCCGATTCGTGGTCGCGAGTGCGGGCTCGAACCCCGGCACCCGCGTTCATCCCGAAGCGATTCAGGCGCTCGAGGCGCGTGGCATCGATTGGAGCGGCCACATTCCAAAATCCATCGACGCCATCTCCGACCGACGGTGGGACCTCATCATCACCGTTTGCGATCGCGCCAAGGAAACCTGTCCGACGTTCCCCGGGCAGCCGGCGTTTGCACACTGGGGCATGGACGATCCGTCGGAGCTGCTGAACGAAGACGCACGCGAGCGCGCGTTCGCCGAGGCAGTCACGTACCTCGGCCGTCGAATCGATCTGCTGCTTGCTCTGCCGGTGGAAACGTTGGAGCGGCGAGCACTGGAAGCCAGTGTCCAGCAGATCGCACGCGATGCGCCGCTTCCGGCGCGCGATCTCGTCTGAGATGCGCTACGCGCTGCTCTCTGACATCCACGCGAACCTCCCGGCGCTCGATGCGGTGCTCACCGACATCGAGCGTCGCGGTGACTCGGACGCGGTCTATCATCTCGGCGACCTCGTTGGGTATGCGCCGTGGGCGAACGAGGTGGTCGCCCGACTCGATGAGCGCGCGATCGCCGGCGTTGCCGGCAACTACGATTCGACGGTTGCCACGAACTACAAGCACTGTGGTTGCCGCTACGAGGATCCGGTGCAGGAAGAGCTATCGCATCGATCCTATGCGTGGACGCTGGAGCACGTGAGCGACGAAACCAGGCGCCGATTGGGAGCGCTGCCGTTTCGGATCGATCTGCGTCCCCTCGGCGGTCACGTGTCGGGACCGACGCTTACACTCGTGCACGGGAATCACGCGCTGAACACCGTGTACGTGACCGACGATCGCTCGGACGACTTTCTCGCCAAGATGGGCCGCGCGATCGGCGCACGCGTGGGCGACGTCGTCGCGTTCGGGCACACGCACAAGGCGTGGCATCGCGTCGTCGACGGCACGCATTACGTGAACGCCGGCAGTGTCGGCCGTCCCAAGGACGGCGATTGGCGCGCCGGGTACGTGCTGGTGTCGATCGCTTCCGAGGTTCGCGTCGAGATTCGTCGCGTCGAATACGACGTCGAGCGCATCGCCGGCGCGATTCTCGAGAGCACACTTCCACACGAGTTCGCCCACTATCTGCGCTCCGGCGGCGCATCGCTCACCGCCGTCTAGATCGTTTCGGTTACGACATGCCATCACTCATTCGGCGGTGCGCCGCCGAACTGCTCGGCACGTTCGTGCTCGTCATGCTTGGTCCGGGCGCGGTCATGGTGTCGGCACGCACGCACGCGTTCGGACACATGGGCGTTGCGCTCGCGTTCGGTCTTGCGGTCACGCTGATCGTTGCCGCAACGGGCCATCTGAGTGGAGCGCACGTGAATCCCGCGGTCACGATCGGGTTCTGGTCCGTGCGTCGCTTTCGGTCCGCGGACGTGTTCCCTTACATCGTGGCGCAGTGCGCCGGCGCGATCGGGGCTTCATTCTTATCGGGGTGGTTGCTTGGGTCCGTCGGTGGCTTCGGCGTGACGGTCCCATCGCTCCCGCTCGCGCAGTCGTTCATAGTTGAAGCCGGCTACTCGGCGATCCTCGGCTTCGTGATCATGAGTGTCGCCACGGACGACAGGACGCCGCCGGGGGTGGCGCCGTTCGCGATCGGCGTCACCATCTTCGCGGGCGCCCTCGTGACGGGTCCGCTCACGGGCGGCAGCTTCAATCCCGCGCGTTCACTTGGTCCCGCCGTCGCGTCCGGAAACTGGATCGCGCACTGGCTCTACTGGCTCGCGCCGATTGCCGGCGTCGTGACCGGAATGCGAACGTATCAGCTGATCCGCTCAGCCGGCCGCGCCCCTGGCGCGGCGCAGTCGATCGGTGTCGAGGGCCCGATCTGAGTCACTCGATCGCCTGCAGACTCAGGTGCAACTGTATGCAGGGGGATCTGGCTGTGTCGGGGACCTCGCCACATACTCAGCGAACCCCTCACCCTTCCCAGCGTGTCGTCAGCGCCTCGAGACGCGAAAGCCTACCCCGATCCGTTCCTGTCGCGCGACGAGACGGCTGATCGCGCGCTGGCCAACGCGCTGCCGCAGATCGTCTGGACGTGTGACGCGCAGGGCCGGCTCGAGTGGGTCAATGATCGGTGGTTCGAGCTGACGGGGTTGACCGAGGCCGAGACGCTCAACGACAAGGGAGCGCTCGTTGCGGTGCACCCCGACGATCGAGCCGAGGTCGCCCGGGGCTGGCAATCCGCGCTCGAGAGCTCGGCGGCGACCGAGATCGAGTATCGCATCCGGAACACGCGCGGCGAGTACCGCTGGCATCTGGCGCGAGTCGCTCCGGTGCGAGGCGCGACCGGCGAGGTCACTCGCTGGGTGGCCGCCACATTCGACATGCACGACCGGCGTGTCGCTCAGGATGCGTTGCGGGGGTCGGAGCGGCGGCTCGAGGCGGTCTTCCACATCTGTCCGCAACCGATGACGATCTCGCGTCAGTCGGACGGCACCTTTCTCGACGTCAACGACGCGTTCCTCGAGCTGACCGGATTCACGCGCGAGGAGGTCCTCGGAAAGACGTCGGTGGAGCTCGGGCTCATGACGCTCGAGACGCGCGCGACGCTCATCGACGCGGTGGTCACCAGAGGGCCGCGGCACGGCCTCGAGCTCCCGATTCGCGTCAAGGACGGTCACGTCGTCAAATGCCTCCTGTCCAGCGCGCGAATCGAAGTCGACGGCGTGCCGTGTCTCGTGAACGTGTCGACGGACGTGACCGACCAACGCGCGAGCGAGGACGTGCTGCGCGAGAGCGAAGCGCGGGCGCGCGCTCGCGCCGACGAGGTCGCGGCGCTGATGGACGCCGTGCCGGCGGTCGTCTGGGTCTCCCACGATCGCGAGTGTCGCGAGATCTCGGGCAACCAGGCCGGGCACGCGGTGCTCCGGATCCCGATGGGCGACAACCTGTCGAGAACCGCGTCGCAGCCGGCGTCCACGCTCCACTTTTCCGTGTTCGTCGACGGGCGCGAGGTCTCGACGGACGAGCTGCCCATGCAGCGCGCGGCCCGCGGCGAGGAATTCAGAAACTATGAAGAGGAGCTCCGGTTCGACGACGGCCAGGTGACGAATCTGTACGGCAACATCGTCCCGCTCCGTGATCCCGACGGCACGCCGCGAGGAGCCATCGGCGCGTTCCTCGACGTCACGCGTCTGAAACAGGTCGAGGAGGCGCTGCGCCGGGCCGATCGGCGGAAGGACGAGTTCCTCGCGCTGCTGTCGCACGAGCTGCGGAACCCGCTCACGCCGATTCTCACGGCGGCGCGGCTCCTCGAGCATCGTGTCGATTCGGACGCTCGCCGCGACGTCGACGTCATCGTTCGCCAGGTGAAGCACCTGGTTCGGCTCGTCGACGACTTGCTGGACGTGTCGCGCATGGCGCGCGGAGCGGTGACGCTCTCGATGACGCGGCTGGATCTCGCGACGGTCGTCGCGCGCGCGGTCGAAGCGACGGCGCCGCTCCTCGAGCAGCGCGGCCATCGTCTCGAGATCGCTCTGTCGGCGGGCACGCTCGCGGTCGAAGGGGACGAGGTGCGACTGACGCAGGTGGTCGACAACCTGCTCTCGAACGCCGCGCGCTACACGCCGCCGGGCGGAACGGTCGCGGTGTCCGGCGCGCGCGAGGGTGATTCGGTCGTGCTTCGTGTGCGGGACACCGGTGTCGGCATCGATCCGGCACTTCTTCCGGACCTGTTCGACACGTTCGTGCAGGGCGCGCGGAGTCCCGATCGCGCGCAAGGTGGTCTCGGCATCGGCCTGTCCCTGGTCCGCCAACTCACGGAGCTGCACGGTGGAAGCGTGACCGCGCACAGCGACGGCACGGGCCGCGGCAGCGAATTCGCCATCCGGCTTCCGGCGGCGGCCGGCGGGGCGAGTCGCGCCGTGCGCGGCGAGAGCACGGGGTCTCCGGGACGCGAGACGAGCTCGCGCCGATTGCGCGTGCTGCTGGTCGACGATCACGCCGACGTCGTGGAAGGGCTCTCGAGACTGCTGTCGCTCGCGGGATATGAAGTACGAGTCGCCCAGGATCCGCTGAACGCGATCGCTCTGGCGGATGCGTTTCACCCGCATATCGCGATTCTGGACATCGGTCTGCCGACCATGGACGGCTACGCGCTCGCGCGCGAGCTTCGATCGCGGTCGCATGGCTCGCCACCGATCCTCGTCGCGCTGAGTGGCTACAGCCAGGCCCGGGATCGCGAGCGGAGTGCGGCATCGGGCTTCGTGGTCCACCTCGCGAAGCCGGTCGACATCGACGAGCTGCTGGCCGTGCTCGGCAAAGTCACGGCGGATCGGACGGTGTCGGCCGCATACGCGTCGTAGGCCGGCGCGGTCCTCACGGCAACCGAAGCGGGCGTGTCTTCGTGAGCATTTCCGAAGTCGCGATTGCGCCGTTGGAGCAACGCCGCGGTCGGACTGCACGGTGTCTGCGAACTGGCTTCACACGAGAGCCGTTGTAGAGTGTCAGGCACAGTATGCGGGGCCGTCGCGAACGCGACAACGACGGGTCTGTTCGGAAAGCGTACACATGGACGCTGTTTGACACGCGCGTCTGCCGCCGCGATACTCCGGTCAGCGCGCCTGACAGGGCGCCTCCCACCCGCGGCCAGGGAAGCATTCCCACCTGTCACACGTCTGAAATGCGGTGCGGTGCACCTTCTTTCAGCCTGACTGCTCAGCGGGGACAGGCGTTACGTGAAAGGAGGCGCCATGTCCGCTGGTAGAGATCTTCCCGCACGCCCGTCGCTCGATTCCCTTCGCAAGCAAGCAAAGAAGCTCGCTCGCGACGCGGCCGCCGAAAACGGCGACGCCATCGCTCGCGTCCACGCGCAGCTGCCGCGGGCGACGCTTCCGCTCTCGAACCGCGATGCGCAGCTCGTCATCGCGCGCGAATACGGATTCGCCGGCTGGTCGGAGCTGACGGCCGAGGTACAGAAGCGCTTGGGCAACGCGCTCGACTGGGCTGCGTCGCAGGCGAAAGTCGCGATCCACGACCAGGACCACGAGCGGCTGCGAACGCTGCTGGCCCAGTACCCGGCGCTGGTGTCGTGGCGCGATGAAGAGCGGCGAGACGCTCATGTCTCGAGCACCACGCCCTACGCGCTCGACGTCTCGGACCCGGAGCGCGAACGCATCTACACTCGGCCGGTCGCCGCCGAGATGCTCATCGACGCGGGCTCGAGGTCGAAGCCTCGACGTGGGAGTACCTGATCACACCGGCGCGTCGGGCATGCTGCACCTGCTCGCGCGGAAGAACGCATCCCGTTGAGCCTCCCCGTTCTCGCCGCGCTCGGCGACGACGGCAGCGGTTCGCGCGCGGCTCGACGACTCGCGGGACGACCGGAGCTGATGAGCGAATCATCATCGGTCGGGCGCTGATGACGGCGTGTCGCTTCAAGCACGCGAGCATCGCCGTGCGGCTTCTGGAGCGTGCGATCGCGCTCGATCCGGATCTGGGTCGCCGCATCGATCGCTGGCAGGGGCGCGAGGCGTTCGTGGATTTCCTGATGCGAGCATCCGTCCAGCGTGTGGAGCGGAGGGCCGGCCGAGACACCCGAGGCGACGCTGTGGGAGTCGTTCGTGATTCGTCAGTTGACCAGCGCACTCGACCACGATGATCTGCCCGCGTTCCGTCGTTGGCTCGACGGACGAACCGTGGGTGCTCGACGCGCCGTTCGTCGGTGTGCAGGTTGCGCTGATCGAACGCAGCTGCTGGAACACGAACGGTGAGCCGTTCATCCGAGCGCTGCTGGAGTGTGAGCCGGCGTTGCTCCGAATGCAGCCGCCACCGCGGTCGTCAGCCCTCGTGTTCGCGCTCGACTACGGACAATGCGCACCTCCTTCCGCTGCTGACGCGCATCTGGCCGCTGCCCGACGATCTGCCGTATGCGGCGGGCACCGGCAATGCTGCCGCGGTCGCGCGTTGGTTCGATGCAGACGGCCGCCCCGTGCTCGGATCGTTGACGCGCCACTATCCGGGCAGCGATCCGAACTTCAAGCGCGCCGACCTCGGGTGGGGACCGCCGACCGCCCAGCAGGTTCTGGACATCGCGCTCGCATGGGCGTGTTTGAATCACCATTTCGACATCGCGTCGTTTCTGCTCGAGCACGGCGCCAATATCAACACCAACTGGGGCACGCACGAGCCGGCGAGCATCCTTCACGAAGCAGCGATCCAGGGAAATGAAGACGCCGCGAAGTTCCTCATCGATCATGGCGCCGATCTGACGATGAAGGACTATCGCTATCACTCCAACGCCGAGGGATGGGCGCGGTATGGGTCACACGACGAACGAATGGCCGATTTGCTCGCGGCGGCCGCCGAGAAGCGCGATCATGCCCAGGATTGACGGCGTCGAGCGCCGTTGGTCCATGGGCGGCGGGATCTATGCGCCCTTCCGGAGCTCGCACACCGCGCGCACAATCGCGTCCTTCCCCATGCCGTAGTGCTCGATCAACTCCTCCGGTGTGCCGGACTGACCAAATTTGTCGTCGACGCCGATGAAGCGCATCGGCACCGGATGGTTCTTCGCGAGGCACTCCGCTACGGCCGATCCCATGCCGCCTCGGATCTGGTGCTCCTCCACCGTCACGATGCGAGCGGTCCGCTTCGCGAACGCGACGATCGCCGCTTCGTCGAGCGGTTTGATCGTCGAGAGATTCATCACGGCGACGTCGATGCCGTTGTCGCGCAGTGCCGCCGCGGCGAGCAGCGCCTTGTGCAGCAGCGCGCCGGTCGCGATGAGGTCCGACCGCGGGCGCATCCGACGTCCACATGATTTGCGCCCGGCCGATCTCGAACGGCGTGTCGTCGGTCGTCATGACCGGCGTGTTCTCGCGCGCGAGGCGGAGATACACCGGCGTGCCGGTGGACACCGCGGCGACCGTCGCCTTGCGCGCTTCGATTGCATCGCACGGACAGATCGACCATCATGCGCGGAATGACGCGCGTGATCGCGATGTCTTCGATCGCCTGATGGGTGCCGCCGTCGGGGCCGACCGACACGCCGGCGTGCGACCCCGCGATCTTCACCGGGCGGTCGTTGTAGCAGATCGTCGTACGAACCTGCTCCCAGTTGCGGCCCGGACTGAACATCGCGTAGGACGTGATGAACGGAATCTTGCCCATCGCCGCCATGCCGCTCGCCACGGACGCCATGTTCTGCTCGGCCACGCCGAGCTCGACGAACCGCTCCGGAAACTTTTTCTTGAATGGCGCCGCCTGCGCGCTCTCCGTGAGATCGCCGCAGAGCACGACGACGCGCGCATCGGCGTCGCCCGCGCGCACGAGGCCTTCGCCGAAGCCCGTGCGAATCGCGATCTGTTCGACGTCGTGGTCGAACAGCTTCGGGTTCAGTCGCAGCGCGGGATCAAGCATCAGATCGAATCGAAGAGACGCGTCACTCGTGCTTCGCTGCGGATCTTTCCGCCGAGCGTCCGCAGCTCGCGGAGCGCCGTCGCCGCCTTGCTCCGGGTCGGGCGGCTTGCCATGCCAATGGAAATCGCGCTCGAACTCGGCGACGCCCTGGCCGGGGATCGTGTGCGCGATGATCAGCGTCGGCTTCTCGAAGATGCTCTTCGCCTCGTGGAACGCCGCGGCGATCGCCTCGAGGTTGTGCCCGTCGATCTCCAACACATGCCAATTCCAGGCGCGCCATTTGTCCGCCAGCGGCTCGAGCGGCATCACGCGCTCCGTGAAGCCGTCGATCTGAATGTTGTTGCGGTCGACGAGCGCGACGAGGTTGTGCAGCGCGTACTTGCCGGCGAGCATCGCCGCTTCCCAGGTCTGTCCTTCCTCGAGCTCGCCGTCGGACATCAGGCAGTAGATTCGGCGCCCGCCGTCCTTGCCGTCCATGCGATCGGCGATGGCCATGCCGGTCGCTTGCGACAGGCCCTCGCCGAGCGGGCCGGAGCTCGTCTCGAGCGCGGGCAGGAATTCGCGGTGCGGGTGCCCTTGCAGACGCGAGCCGAATTTCCGAAGGGTCTGGAGCTCCTCCTTCGGGAAATAGCCGGCATATGCCATCGTCGCATACAGCACCGGGCAGATGTGACCGTTGGAAAGAACCAACCGATCGCGATCGTCCCAGTCCGGCCGCTTCGGATCGTGCCGCAGCGTGTGGAAGTAGAGGACGGTGAACACGTCGGCCATCCCGAGCGGCCCGGCGGTATGCCCCGATCCGGCGTGCACCAGCATCTCGATGATCGACTGCCGGATGTCGTTCGCCGTTTGCTCGAGCTCGAGCTGCCGCCGTTCGGTCAGCAGCATCAGCAATCGCTGAGCGCTGGGTGGAACCGCTGTGCGTGAACCGCGCGAGCCACGGCGAGGACTCCTGACGTGTGGTCGCACACACGATGCAAGATCTATGAGAACGCAACCGACGTCTCGTCGTGCCGAGCTCGTCGGGATCTACTCGGCTATGGCTTCGTCTTGAACAGCGACACGTACTGCCCGTAGCCCTCCACCGCCAACTTGTCGACCGGAATGAAGCGCATCGCCGCCGAGTTCATGCAGTAGCGCAAGCCGGTGGGGCGCGGGCCGTCATCGAAGACGTGCCCCAAGTGTGAGTTGGCGGCGACGGACCGGACTTCCGTGCGCTCGTACCCGAGCTCGTGATCGACGTTGGTCTTGATGTTCGCGGAAACGAGCGGCTTGGTGAAGCTGGGCCAACCCGTGCCCGATTCGTACTTGTCGCGGGAGCTGAACAACGGCTCGCCCGACACGACGTCCACATACAGACCATCGGCGTGGTTGTCCCAATATTCATTCTGGAACGGCCGTTCCGTCGCCGCGTGCTGCGTCACCTCGAATTGCAGTGGTGTGAGCTTCTTCTTGAGCTCTGCCTCGGACGGCTTCACGAACGGCGCGCGCGACGGAGAAGCGGGCATACTGGTGTTGGACTGAGCGTTCGCGCCGCGGGACAGCACGGCGCCGACGAGCAACGCGGTGACGAGATGTGTTCGATGTAGCATCGCAGACTCCAGTTTCCGAGGACTGGGCGCGTTCGCGCGCTTCGTCCTTCGATCAGAAAGGTACACCGTCCGGAGCGTCGTGGTGCTCAGCCGGTGCGCCCTATTCGGCTCGAAGAGTGATTGCTGGGTCGATGCCGGTCGCTCGGACCATCGGCACGGCGCAGGCGACCAACGACGTTACCAGAACGGCGGCCGCCGCCAACGCGAAGGAGATTGCGTCGAAACGCGACACGCCGTACAGCATGCTTTGAATGAGTCGCGTTGCAGCCGTCGCGCCCGCGAGCCCGAGAGCAACGCCAACCGTGGCGAACCGAAGACCGTCTCCGACCACCAGTCGGGCGATGACGGCGCGCGTTGCTCCGAGCGTCATTCGTATGCCGATCTCTCGGGTGCGCTGCCCAACCGCATACGAGATGACGCCGAACAGGCCGACGCTCGCCAGCACGACGCCGAGCGAGGCGAACGTGGCGAGGATGAGCATCACGAATTGCGGGTCCGCGATGGATTGGTCGAGACGTTGCTGCACGTTGGTGATCCTGACGCGCATCTCGTTCCCGGCGATGGAGGTCGCGAGCTCTCTCAGCGCCGCGGACGGATCTTGCCCTCGCACACGCACGATCAGTGCAGTTCCGGGGTTCGGCCGGGTATTGTCGAGCGGCAGGTAGAGTCCAGGTTCGGCTCCATCGACGAGCCGCCGGACGACGTCCGGCGCCTCGCCGACAACGGTCTGCCACGCTTGGATGACTCCATCGGGATACGGTGTTGCACGGCGCAGCCGATGTCCGATCGGGCTCTCGCCAGGCCAGAGTCGCGCGGCCAACGATCGCGTGACGACCACCTCATTCCGCGCGGCCGATCCCGCGTCGAACGTGCGTCCGGCAATCAATCGGATTTCCATCACGTCGAAGAAATCCGGCGCGATCTCATTCAGCGCCGTGGGGACCAGGTTCCCGCCCGTCGTTGACTGCTCGGGGGTCTGAAACGGATAGGGCGATGAGGTTCCCGAGATCGCGTCTCGCGCGATTGTTATCGCGACCGCGCCAGGGATTTGTGCACCCCGCTCGCGTAACCGGGCTGCGAGCGACCTGCGGGTCTCCGGCGTCTCAATGCAGGCCAACGCCGTGCCGAGGCATCCTTTTGCCATGAACCCGACCGTATAGAGTCCGTCGGGATTGAATCCCAGCGGCGTACGCTCGAGGTCCACGACGGCGTGAATGAGCAAGAGGGCGCCCACGAGCAGCGTCGTGGAGAGCGCGACTTCCCCAACGATGAGCGAACCCCGAAGCCGCCGGCTGCTGAGCGGCGCGCTCGACGCACTCGCGCGAAGCGACTGCGCGAGGTGGCGATGCGCGCTCTTGAGTCCAGCGATGATCCCGATGGCGAGACCAGCGACAAGCGACAGCACGGACGCCATCGACACGACTTCGTTGCGCGTGGCAATAAACGACAGCATCGACATGTCTGCCGGATGCGTCAGACCAAGGAGCCAGAGTCCGCCGCGAGCGATGAGTATCGCGAGCACTCCGCCCGCCGACGCCAGCAGCATGCTCTCGGCGACGAGCTGTCGAATGAGTCGGCTCCGCCCGGCGCCGAGCGCGTGGCGGACGGCGAGCTCTCGTTCGCGTGCGGCGCCGCGAGCGAGCAACAGATGTACGACATTGGCGCACGCGATGAGGAGGAGCAGGCCGACGGCGCCGGCGATCATCACCAACGAATCACGAATGCCCAAGTGGTCTTGCGGGCGTGTGAGTCGCCACCGCCAGAGAAGACCGGTCGGCACCGGATCCTCCGGTGCCTGCGCGTAGACGGCTGCAACCTCGGCCTCGGCGGCTTTTCTATCGACGCCAGGTTTCAGTCGAACGGCGACTCCGCTAGCACCGCGAATACGCACCAAGGGGTCGGACGCGAGCGGCATCCAGATCTCGGGATTGCCACCCTGGAAGTCCGGCAGGGAAACCGATGCCGGCATTACGCCGATGATCGTGCACCGAACGGAATCCACTTGCACGACCGTTCCGAGCACGTCCGGGCTCGCGCCGTACTCGCGTCGCCAAAGCCCTTCGGACAAGAGCAGCACAGGCTGGCCACCCGGCGAGACTTCATCGGCCGCGAAGTTGCGACCGATCACCGGTTGTTTTCCGGTAAATGGGAGGAAGTCCGCGTCGATCAGTCCGACGTCTATGGAAGCCGCCCGGTCCGCAGGCCCGAGCGTCCGACCGCCTCCATCGAACCGAACGATGGACTCGATCGTGCGATTGTTGGCACGCCAGCGCCGTATGCCGTCGAGAGACAAGCTTCCAAAGCAGAGACTTTCCTGCCCGAGCGTGACCTCGCGGCAAACCCTGAATACGCGGGCCGCGTCTCGATACGCAATCGGCCGAATCAGCAGCGCATCGGCGACCTGAAAGACTGTCGTGCTCGCACCGACGCCGAGGGCCATGGTCAGCAGGGCGACGACGGTCCATCCAGGCGAGCGGCGCAACGATCGCACAGCGAAGCGGATGTCCTGAAGCGTGCCGTCGACCCATGTCATGACGGCGCCGCGACGCGCTCTGCGAGCGGCGCGCAGGGCAGTGTAGACTCGATATGCTTCAGCGTCGCCAAAGAGGCGCAGTGCCTCCGTCTCGGCTTCGGTCTCGCTCATCCCAAGCGAGCGAAGCTCCTTGATCCGCATTTCGACGTGGACGCGCATCTCTTCGTCGAGCTCGCGAACGATTCGCGCGCGACTCAGTGGACGACGAAACATTCGGCGAATGCCACGGGGAAGCGTAGGCGGCATGCGCGTCACGCCGTTTCAAGAATGCTGGTCACGGCGGTGACGTACCGCTTCCAGGTCGCGGTCTCGGCGAGGAGCAGCTTTCGGCCGCGCGCGGTCGCTGGTGTCGCGCGCCATCTCGTCCCTCCACGAGGTTAGGAGAAGAAGAGAGAAGCTTGGGTCTGGAGACTTTCGAGGTCAAGGGGGCGACCAACTCCATCGCCAGCGCCGAGACACCACGCCCGGCGAGGGGAGGCAAGCGATGAGTGTACGAGAGGTTGGGATTGAGCCGGCGGGTCTCGACTCCGCGACCTTGTGGATCAGGAGTTAAAGTGCTCATTAATGTTCTAGCATCAGTGATGCATCGATATTTTGTGTCGGGACCGTTGCTCCGCCGGACGCCGTGATCCGAGGAAATCGGTGAGAATCGGCGAGATTCGCGGAGTTTTGGCCGTTGTCGCGCGCCCAGGCGCGGATGTCAAGACTTGCCAAGCGAAATCGCCCCAACGGGGTGCACGCACCGCGCGTCTTTCGAAACGATTGTCTCCCGATCATCGTAGGGTCGAAGGGCCGGCAACAGCGCCGGCATCATCGCCTGCTCCGGAGTTCCATGCGTCGCGCCCGTTCCGTGCTCGCCATATCGTGTGCCTGTGCAGCAATGGCGGGTGTGGCTGGCTGTTCGCGCGGCGAGCGCATGCCCGACGCCGCTGCGACCGCGCGCATCACCCTGACAACGTCGCACTTCAGCATTTCGTCATACGGCTTGGACTCAGCCGCCGTGAACGGCCTCGCGCGATATCTCGAAGGTCATCAAGCGCGCGTCGTCAGCGATCTGGGTGGATCGCCACTCGGCGTCACACACGTGGTGATCCAATCGCGAGAGGAGTTCGACCAGAAATGGGCATCGCTCATCAGGGCGTCTGGCATCGCCTTCCAACCGCAGGCGCTCACCGGGCCGGACGGAACGATCTACGTGTATGGACCGTGGGCTCGCGCGCACCCGGGCCGCGCGCTCGGACAGGACGCCGTGCATGAGCTCGCGCACGCCGCCACGCGGCGCAATGCGCTCGATTTCGTCGCCAACGCCGGGGGCGATACGATCGGGTTCATCGCGAACGACAGTCTTGGAAAGCACGGCCGATGGCTGTTGGAGTCGATCGCCACGTACGAGGCTGGCCAATCCACCGACCTGAATCGGTTTGGCTACCTGCTCCGCGGACGATATCCGTCGATCGCGATGCTCAATGACCCGGCGAATGGCCAGATCTACGACATCGGCTATCGTCTCGCGGAGTTCATCGTAAAGACATGGGGGCGCGACGGACTCATTCGCCTCATCCAACAGGACGCGAACGTGCAGACGGCACTGGGCATCAGCGACGATGAGTTGATGCGTCGCTGGTTCGCGTATGTCGAAGACCGGTATCTCATCATCAAGCCGCGTTGGTTCGGATGGGGATGAGTGACGTCACGACCGGCGGCCAAGACGGTCCAATGTGCGCCGCTGAAGCAGGCCGGAGGAGTTGTCCCGTCCCTTCAGGCGGCGGCGCGTTTTCGGTCGATCAGTCCTACCAACGGTCTACCTCATGACCCGGGCGGGTCTCGAACCCGTGACCTACGGATGAAAAGGGCGAGGGCTCATTGAATGCCTGACATCGTCGAGCATCGGTAAGTCATGCTCAGGGCGAGCGTTGACGGCGCCCGGTTGATGGTCTGGCATCGGTGAAGATCGTCTAACAGCGGTGAGTTTCGGGTTTTTCTGGGGTTCTGTGTGGAATCCGTCGCAGCGCGCGGTCGACGGGAACCGGTATATTCAGCCCCATGGGCAGACGATCCCAAGTCGACGACACGTCCACTGACGCTCGAAGAGTACAGCAAGCGCTTTATGCATCGATGACGCCGGCTGAGAAGCTGAAGCGAATGAGCGAGCTGACGCTGGCTGTAAACCGGCTTGCGCTCGCCGGTCTGGCCGCCCGCTATCCGCGCGAGTCGCGACAAGAGCTTCTGTTGCGGCTGGCGAGACTGCGATTAGGGGCCGATTTGGTCGATCGCGTATATGGCGCTCGGGATGGCGCCTGATTCTCTTCCCGAACCTGTCGCTGTAGCGAGCCATATCGCCGGCGGTTTGACTCGAATCGGTGTTTCGTACGTTATCGGCGGTTCGTTCGCCAGTTCGGTTCACGGCGAGCCTCGTTCCACGAACGACATCGACATGGTGGCCGATCTTCGTCAGTCCGATGTCGACGTGTTCATCGATGCGATCGGTGCCGAGTACTACGTCTCTCGCGAGGCGGTCGTGGAGGCCGTCCGAGACGCCGGCGCATTCAACGTCATCCACATGCCCACGGCGGTGAAGGTCGACATCTTCGTGGCCGGGGGCGATCCCTTCGACCACGAACGCCTCCAACGGCGCACGCCGGTGTCGTTCTCGAGCGATCCCGACTCGATCATTCTGTTCGTGGATACGGCAGAGGATACGATTCTGCGGAAGCTCGAGTGGTATCGGCGTGGTGGAGACACGTCCGAGCGACAGTGGCGTGACGTGATCGGCATCGTGGATGCCCAATCATCTCGACTCGACCGCATCTACCTACGCGAATGGGCGGCGAGATTGGGCGTGTCCGATCTGACGGAGCGCCTATTGAGGATTCGAGGTTCTGACGACTGACGCGTCGAGAGACTCGCGCATCCGCACGAGGATGTTCGGCGTAGTGCAACCCATTTGCAACCATTTCTGCAACCGTTTCAAGCTTCGCCCATCCCTGCGATTCTAGTCCGCGCGCAACGCCTCGACCGGATCGATGCGGGCGGCTCGGACGGCGGGCAGCAGTGCGGCAATCAGGCCAACCGACAGGAGAACCGTCGCGGCAACGGCAAGCGATATTGGATCGGTCGCCGTCACACCGAATAGCTGCGACGCCAGTAGGCGGCCGGCGACGAGCGCACCGAGAGCGCCGACGATCGCTCCAATGCCGACCACGCGCATCGCATCGTCGAGCACGAGGCGCGCGACATCGCGCGGTGTCGCGCCGAGCGCGATGCGAACGCCGATGGAGCGTGTTTGCTGCCGCACGACGGCCGTCAGCGCTCCGTACAAGCCAATCGCTGACAACAACAGCGCGAAGAATCCAATGCTCGAGAGCAAGAACGCGCTCAACCGTGGCTGCGCCAGTGGACCGTCGAGCAATTGGTCCATCGTCTCCGCGTTCCACAACACGAGACGGGGATCCACGTCTCGCGTGGCGGCGCGGATCGCCGGCAACGCCGCGGCGAGCGAGCTCGTCGTCCGAACGGCGAGATACCCGTTCCAGAATGATTTGACCTGCTCGGACTCGAAGTAGACGACAGGGCCTGTGTTGCGCAGCTCCCGGAAGTGCGTATCGCTCGCGACACCGACGACCGTCCACGCGCTGTTGTCGCTGGTGTTGATCAGCTGCCGGCCGACGGCGTCGTCCTGCCCCCACATGCGGCGCGCCAGCGTTTCGCTGATCACGACGACCTTCGGCGCTTGCAAGTCATCGGAGCTCTGAAACGCTCGGCCGCGGCGAATTGGGATTTGAAACGTCTTGAAATAGTCCGGGCCCACGTACTCGAAGGGCACGAACGGGTAGTGCTCACGCTCGATCGCCGGAGCGGAGGACGGCGCGACCTTCGTGATGTAGAACGATTGGCCCTTGAACGGCGCACTCTCCACTGGGCGTGACGGCAACGACACCCGGCGTCGCCTCGAGGCGCGCGACGAGCCGCTTGCCGGCGTCATCAATCAGCGCGGGCGTCGACAAATCGCTCTTGGGCGCGGTGAACGAGATCAGCGAAACGTGCTCGGGCGCGTATCCCAGCTCCATCGACGCGAGGCGTTGGAACGTTCGAACGAGCAATCCGGCGCTCGCGACCAGCACGAGCGCCAACGCCATTTGCGACGCCACCAACACTCGTGCGCCGCGCCGGCTTGCGCGACTGCCGGTGCCGCTTCGGGTGTCGGCGCGCAGTGCGGTGTACGAGCTGACGCGCGAGGCGAGCAGGCTCGGCGCCGCTCCAAAGAGCAACAGGGCGCCAAACGCCACGGCCGCCGCGATCGCGATTGGTCCGGCGGTGGTATCGAGCGCGTCGGTGCGCGGCAGTTGCGGCGGCGGCGCGACGTGTACGATACGCAGCAGCGCGAAAGCGACGCTGAGGCCAGCGATGCCACCGGCGACGGCGAGCATGGAGTTCTCGACGAGAAAGAGCCGCGTGACATCGCCGTACGTCGCGCCGATCGCGCGCCGCACCGCGATCTCGCGCGCGCGGCCGAGCAGTCGGACGAGCATCAGGTTGCCGGCGTTGACGCAGGCGATGACGAGCAGCAACGCCACCGCGAACGCCAGAGCACTGACCGCGGAGCGAGCGTTGCCGAGTATGACGTCCGTGAGCGCATGGACGTCGACGCCGGAGATCGCCGGAGAAAAAGCCTTCGTACCTGGTGGAGTCGGGATGACGGAAAATGGATTCGCGCGCTGGGTGAGCGAGAACACGCCGGTCCGTGCCGCGGCGAGCGTGACGTCCGGCGCGAGGCGCGCGACGATATCGACCTGGGCCGTGAAGTCAGCGGGGAGGGAAAGCCACGCATCGGTGCCGCTCGGATACTCGAAGCCGGCGGGCGCGACACCGACGATGCGCGCGCGCTCCTCCCTGTACGGCATGATCAGTGTGCGTCCGACGATCGACGGATCACCGTTGAAGCGGCGCTGCCATGCCGCGTAGCTCAGCACGATGGCGGGCGCGGCACCGACCGCTCCGTCGTGCGGCTGAAACAGGCGGCCGGCCGTCGCTCGGGCGCCGATCACGTCGAAGAAGTTGGGCGATGCGCTCGCCGCGACCAGGTCGATCGACTGGTCGCCGTCGACGAACGGCGTCGCGTTCGCGCCGAGATGATACACGCCGGCCAGGCCGCGAAAGAGTGCGCTGTCGCGCGCCATGACCGCGAGGTACGGATACGGGACGTCGAGATGCGTGCCACCGCGGTCGAGCGGATGCATGACGACGAGACGCTCCTGCGCCAGAATCGGCAATCGATCCACGAGCACGGTCTTGTAGACCGTGAACATCGCGGTGGACACGCCGATACCAAGGCCGAGCACGGCGATCATCGCGGCGGTGAACACCGGCGTGCGGCGCAGGGAGCGCACGGCGACGATGAGGTCGAGCCGGAGGCGGCCCTGGAATCCGTTTCCCTGAGAAATCGGCACGATCACTCCGAGCGAATGACTTAGGGTAAGGTCACGCCGGGGTGGCGGTAACCCTGATGTCAGCTCGGCGCGACGGGTCTCGAACCCGCGACCAACGGACGATGGCTGCAACCAAGCCTGCAACCGCGTGATGCGCCCAATCGGGCTGAGTCAATGACCCGGGCGGGTCTCGAACCCGCGACCTACGGATTAAAAGCGCGGGCGCCCGTTAGAGGTCTAGCATCGCTAAGGCCTAACAGGCTGCTGAAAAACCAGAAACAGCCCGACGCGGAGTCGCAGAGAAGAATTGAGAGACGCGGAGGAACGAGACTAAGTTCTTCCATGACGGGCTCAATTGCGTGGTCTTCCTCCGCGACTCTGCGTAGCCTCTGCGACTCTGCGTCCTTCTGTTGTCTTTTGTTCTTTTTTTCAGCAACCTGCTAACCGCCATAGTTTCCAAGGGACGCCATGATCGTTGAGCATTGCCGACGTTCGTCCAGCGATGCGCAGTCTGGGGTTTTTCTCGGGTTCTGGACGCAAGATGGAATTCGCTCGTCTCGGCCCCGGCGGTTCACATGAGCACCCGATGGCGGCGCGCGGCCGCTCGTCGCGCGGCGGGACACCGTGCCGGGCCACGCGTCAGCGACGCCGGACGATCGCGATTCGCTCACCGTCGGGCGAGACATCGTACATCGAGCTTAGCGTATGCTCATATGGAAGCTGGAACAACACCCGCTCCGCGCCGAGCGTCGGCGGACGGTCACCTCGTGACCCATCGATCGGCACCGCGATGAGCGCGTCACCGCGCCAGTAGTAGAGCTCCCGGCCGTCGCCGCGCCAGACCGGATCCACGCCTCCGGCGCGCGAAACCATCACGCGGTAGCGTGGATTCGGGTACGAATCCACATAGACCTCCTCGCGGCCCGACTCATCGGAGACGTACGCGACCCAGTGGGTTTGGGGCGAGACCCGCCCCGCGGTCTCCTGCGCGCCCGTCGCGGCGTAGGGTCGTGCCGCAGAGCCGTTCGCCGGTTGCACGAGAATGTCGAACTGGTTGCCACCGGCATCTTCGCTGACGAGGAGCGCACTGCCATCGCGTAGCCAATCGGTCGGGAACTGCGTGCCGGCGCGCGATGCGACGACGCGCGCGTCGCCGCCGTCAACGTGCTGCTCGGCGATATCCTTGCCGCCCGGTGCGTTCACAGAATAGGCGAGCGTGGTGCCGTCGGGACTCCACTGCGGATCGTTGCTGTCGGCGTCGTCGTCGGTGAGGCGCCGTGTCGTGCCCGCGTCGAGGTCGGTGATCCAGATGTCGCTCGTCCCGCGCCCTTCACCGAACGCGCCATAGGCGATGCGCCGGCCATCGGGAGAAAAGCGCGGCGTCCACGGCCGATTCGCGGCGATCTCCCGCACGACCCGGCCGCCGCGATCGACGACGACCAGCGACCGTACCCCGCTTGCTTCGGAGTTTGACGCGGCGTCGGTATTCGACTGGCGGGCTGCGCTTGTCTGCTGGCTCGCCGCCACGATCGCACCGCGCCATCGCGCGACGACCGGCGAATGCGCGAGACGCCATCCGGTCACGATGCCGGCAAGGATCCCCGCGGCGGCCGCATACACCACGAACCGGGCGGCCACCGTTCGCTTCGGCAGCGGAGCCGCCACGGGAGCCGTGGAAGGCATTCCGTGCTCCTCGACCGCCGGCCGCTCGAGGAAGTCGGTCGGTGCCGCGTCGTGCACTGCGAGTAGCGACGACACTTCGTTTCGGAGCGAAGCGTCGTTGCCGCACGCCTGCGCGACGAACGTGTCGCGCTGGTCGCGCGTGCAGGCGAGCGCCCCTTGCAGCACGTGGTCGACCGCCCGCCAGCGCTCCGCGGTCATGGTCTTCGGCGCGGGTGTCGTCATCGCTCGAGCTCGCGACGAAGCCACATGCGCGCGACTGCCCACTCGCGTCCAACGGTCGCGAGCGAGACGCCGAGTGCTTCCGCGGCTTCCGGCATGCTGAGCCCCGCGAAGTAGCGCAGCTCAACGAGTCGAGCTTTTTGTGGATCGAGCTCGGCGAGGCGTGCGAGGGCGTCGTCGAGCGCGAGCAGATCGACCGGATCGAGCGAGGAGTGCGCCGGCGACGACGCATGTGCGTGCGCCTCGCGATCGATTGCACCGAGCGTGACCTGCACCGGCGCGGCGCCGCGCTTGAGCGACTGGCGCCGGCGTGCATGGTCCACGAGAATGCGCCGCATCATCTGCGCGGCGACGGCGTAGAATTGCGTGCGGCTCTCCCATCGCGGCTCGCGCTGCGCGTCGAGACGGAGCCATGCCTCGTGGACGAGCGCGGTGGTCTGCAGCGTATGCCCCTGCCTTTCCCCGCGAAGCGCAAGTCCAGCTTGCCGGCGCAATTCCGCATAGACCAGCGGAGCAACCACTTCGCTCGCTTGCGCATCCCCCGCGCCCCACGCGCGCAGCAACTCGGTGACGTCCTTCGATGCGTGCTCGGGCATCGTCAGTCGAAGTCGAGGGTGAAGCGGACGGACATCGGAGCGGGAGTCGACGGGTCAGACACCGCGTGAGCGGGTTTGGTTGGTTTCTACGCGCTATGGGATGAGGCGCTGAACGCGCCTGCTTCTTCTCACGGGAGACATCATGACTACGCGACGCGCGATATCAGTGGTTTCACCAGTTCCTCGACTCGGACTGGCGGCTGCGTTGGCCGCGGTCCTCGGAGCCGCCGCGTGTGCCGGCGGACCGCATCCCGTCACGCAGGGCGCGAACATGGAGCCCACCGGAGGCACCGCGACCACCGCTGAATCCGAGGCGCGCCCGGCCACGATCGAATTCGATAATGAAGCGACCGAGCACGTCGACGTCTATGTCGTGACCGGACAGTATCAGTGGAGATTGGGACGGGTTGCGCCCGGGGCACGGGCGCGGCTGAGAGTCCCGCAATCGGCGATCGAGTCGACGATGGGATTCGTGCGGCTCACCGTAGTCCCCGGGTCGCTGATGTCCTCGGACGCGGCGCGGGATCCGCGTGCGGTGCTGGCGATTGCGCAGCCGGTGTCGGCGGTGCTGTCGCAGCGGTGGACCTTTCGGCCGTCGGCGACGGCGTCGATGCAACTGCAGGGAACGAGCGTGAGCCCCAGGTTCACGCCGTGAAGTCCTTCGGCCTTTTCGGGGAGGCCGCCGCCAGCGCACGACGAGCACCTTCGGCATCGTGATCGGTACCACAGATTGGCGATCCCGGCTGCTGGCGCGATGAGTCGTCGAGCCTGTCAGGCGTCTACCGGCGCGAATCCGAGCGCGTCGGTCAACCGCATGATCTTGTTGGCGCGCGCCTTAGAGAACGCCGTTCTCTGATTGGATCGCGACGACGCTGCAACCAGAATTGACTTAAATAAATGACCCGGGCGGGTCTCGAACCCGCGACCTACGGATTAA
>CAVPIP010000012.1:0-100849 GCA_963705025.1 uncultured Gemmatimonadaceae bacterium
CGAGCTGCGCTCTCGCCCCGCTCATACCCCGCGGCTACCGACGACTGCCGAGATTCTCGTACCAATTTGAGATTCGTGGTCGCGGTGCCGTTGTGGGCGATGTCGATGCCGCCGTCCCGGTTGAAGTCGGCCGCGGTGCAACCCGCGGCGGCCATGGCTCGCTCGTCAAGCGTGGATCGGCGCCGATTTTTCAACACGGGTTCCGGTTGGCGCGAGCAAGCTCGCTATCGGCGCGCCGTGCAGCATATTCTCGTGTGCCGTCCGGATTGGCAGTCTATTAGAGATCTCAGTCACAGCAGGCGCGTGTCGGTGCGCGGGAGGTTCGTCCATGCCGTTCGATACCCGATTCAATCACTTCTTCAGGATGGCGGCGAAGAAGCCAATCAGCGTGTTCACCCAGGGCGACCACGGGGGTGAGGAGCCGACCGGTGTGAAGGATCCGCGCACGGGGCGACAGTGGACGTTGCCCTCGACGCTGCACGCAAAGGTGAAGGGCGGCTTTTGCATGGGCGCGTCGTTGGACTGGCTGCGCAAGGTTCTTCAGAGTGAGAAAAAACTGGTCACGCACCTGAAGCCGTCGCGCGTCATTCGCATGGCTGAGACCCACGACCGGGAGCGCGAACTGCTGAAACGGACTGCGCCATCGGTCGTCGCCGCACGCAAAGAGGCCACTGCGCTGGCATCCAAGGCGAAGAGTCTCGTGGGAACATCCAAGAGTGCGCACGATGCCTTTGAGAAGGACGTGGTGAAATGGATAGAGGACAATGGCGGAACCTGGAACGGTGGCGAGCCGACGATCAGGGGCACGGCCGAAGTGCTCGCTCTGTTCAACCAGAAAATGGAACAACTGAACGCGATGACCGAGGCGCTGAACGCGACGATCGGCACCCACAACACGCTGATGGATGAGGCGGACGCGCTGAGGCAGCGGGCGAATCTGGAAGTCGGGGAAAAGCTCGACCGAAGAAAAACGGGCTGCGCTCTGGGATGAGATCGCAAGCGAGCTCGGCACCGACTCGGGCAAGAAACGCAAGTTCTCCGGCATCCTTCCCGTGGCGAGCAGCAGCCGTGAAAAATGGGCGACGTTCAAGGACTACCTTGTCGCGACCCTGTCCACACCCGGCTTCTCGACAGGACGGGGCATGCTGCTGTCGATCGACCTCGAGCCCCAGCCCGGTCACGCCATCGCCCTGCACCGGGAGTCGTCGACCTCGACGCTGCTCTTCGATGCGAATCTCGGCATCTACAAGTTCGATGACTTTCAACTACTCGTTCACGCGCTCGTCATCCTCGTCGAGCTCGGATACGTCGGGCGAGATGCGGAGGGCAAGGTGATTGCGCTCGGCGACGAGCACGCCTGGCAGATCTTCTGCAGGACCGAAAGCGTCCTGCCAACGAGAGGCGCCGAGAGCCTCGCGACCGCGGCGGAGGTCATGCTGGCGTACGATGCGGCGCGCGAGACCATCGATTTCTCCGCACAGATCGCGCGAGAGCTCATGCCGGACATGCTGCGCGAAGCGAAGCGGCTGTCCGACGCGTACAAGGCGAAGCAGACACGCGAAAACGAGGACGCATGGGTTGCCGCACACAACGAGGCGACTCTGGCCGTAGCCACCGCGAACGCGGACAGCGGTATGGCCAAGACGCTGTACCCTGAGTTCAACGGCATGAAGATCGTGTTCAAGTAATTCGACCGGGCTACGGCTTCCCGAGGTTCTCGTACCACTTGAGATTCGCGGTCGCGGTGCCGATGCACGCGATGTCGATCCGGCCGTCGCCGTTGAAGTCGGCGGCCGTGCACCCGGCGGCGGCCATGCCGCCCTCGTCGAGAGTCCAACGCGACCACTTGCCCGCGGCGCTTCGCGTGTAGACCCACACGCTGCGCGATCCGCCGCGCTGGCCAACGATCACCTCGTCGGTGCCGTCGCCATCGAGATCCGCGGTGACGAGCGTGTGGCCGTCGACGATCGTCGTGTCGACCAGGTCGCGGGCGTAGGCGGTCGGCGCACGCGTATAGATCACGAGCTCGTTTCCGTGCCATGGCTCGATCGCAGCGAGGAACATTCCGGCGCCGCGATCGATTCGACCGAGCGCGACGTCGCTCGAGCCGCCTTTTGGCACGGCGCCCGGATCGCCGGCGGCGATCTGGATGCTCGTCCAAGCGCCGTTGTCGTGCGTGTATCGGTGTATGCCGGCGAAGCCCGCGGACAGCATGCACGCCGGGCAGAGCGGCGAACCGACCGGCTCGATCGCGTGCACGACGCCGCGCTCGGCCGAGGGAATCGCTTCGCGCTTCCACTCGGGAGCGCGATACGCGTAGATCGGCGTCGCACCGTCGTAGTTCGGTGGCTGCGCCGTGGCCGCGGCGAGTGGCGCGTTGATCAACCATTTCTGGCCGCCGGCGTCCGTGTACCAACGCAGCCGATGCGACGACGGCACTCTATCGATCTCGCGCATGGTCCACGGCTGCGCGACGTCCGCGCCGTGCGTGAGAATCGAGACGATTCCCGCGCTCTGATCCGGCCGCGTCGAGAAACCGGACGCCACCGCGATTTCGGGAATGCCGTCGCCGTCGAGATCCGTCGCCGCGACGTTGATCAGCCCCGTGAACCCGCTTGCCAGCACGTGGCGCGTCCACGTCGGGTTCTCGAACCACACGAGCTCGGGAAGATTGCTCGCGACCGCGATGAGATCGGGCTTGCCGTCGTGGTTCACGTCGGCGGCGACGACCTGATAGCCACCGCGAAGGCCCGTCGCGACAGATCGATCATCGCACAAGCGGAGATGATCAGCGTACTGCGAATCATGGAATTCTCTTTCCGTCGGCTCACGCACGCGTCGACCAGAAGGAGTAAAGATTAGAGCGCTCGGGTCTTCCGGCTTTGTAGTGGGTGAAAAAGAATGAATTCCCCCGCCAAAGGCGGTGGCTTCCGAAAGACGAAATGCAGGTCGTCGGGCGAAGCCCGACGAAACACATAACCACCGCCAAAGCCGGTGGGTCTCCACGTCCGACTAGAATCTGCTGTTCCGCTGGCTCGTGGGCCTGAATCCGACGATCCGATTTCGGACCGGGCCGTGTTCACCAAGAATCGCGATCGGCCCATCGAAGGCACGATTGCCGACGCCTTGTGCAAGAGATTCTGAAACTCGCCCACGAGTGCGGCCTGCTGTCGCACGAACATTTCACCGTCGATGGGACGCTGCTCGAGGCCTGGGCGAGGGAGCTCTCATGCGCCGCGAAATGAGCAGCCTGTGCCCCGAGGGCAAGGCTGCTGCATTGGAGCGCGACGGCGACTCCCCAAGCGCGGCGCATGGAGATTCCTAACGCTCGACGCTGGCGATGCGCAAGAGTCGGCTAACGGATGACGACCGAGCTGCCGTCGCCCGCGCTCGACGAGCGCAGGAACTTGAGCACGCGCTCGTCGAGAAAGTTCGCGACCTGCAGTGGGAGCTTTCGCCTCTGCTGCGACGTGAGGACGTCCTTGGCGAGCGGCGCGAGCCCGCGCAGGTAGTCGACGGTGCGCTCTCGCGCCGAGACGTAGCGGTCGTACGCCTCGCGCGTGCTATAGGTGTCGGGCAGCGAGGACAAGAAGCGACCGGCCGGCGTCCACACCGAGTCCGCGAATCGCGCGAACGCCCGGCTGAGCGTGGCAAGGCTATCCGCCTGCTCGCGGGTCAGGCCGAGCGACTCCGCCTGCTCCAGAATCAAGTACATCGGGTTGGGAATCGAGCTCACGCCGAACGTCATCATCGCGTCGGCGTTCGCCTTCGTTCCCGTGCTCGCGCGGCCGACGTCGAGCCGTTGCGTGAGAAGCTGACGCTCGCGCGGCATCCCGATGTCGATGTTCACGCCGAGACTGATGAACGGGAGCGCGTAGCTGGACGACTGTTGCGGACGCGTCGAGCCGAAGCGCTGATTGACGTCGTACTTGAACTCTCGCGTCGCCGGATCGAAGCCGCGCACGAAGAGCAGATTCTGATCCGGTGGTATGGCCTGGCCCCAGCCGCGCAGATCGTTGCTCCCATGCAGCGCCAAGTCGGCGAGCGCGAGCGGATTCTGAAGCTGCAGCGTGACGGTGGCTCGTTTGGGCAACCTGATCTTCTGCGGGTTGAACTTCACGATCAAGCCGGCATTCGCGATCCACGGCGCTCGACAACTTCCCCGCCCCGCCAGCGTGCCGAGCTGCCGCGTGAGGCAGTCTCGTACCGAGGGCGTCGTGGTCGCGAGGAGTGAACGCATCGCCGACGCGCTGGCGCTGTCCGCGGACGCCGCCGGATTCGGGATGAACGCTCGATCGTTGCTCACCCCATCGCCATTGATGTCGCCGGCGATCAGCGGCGTGTAGCGTTGGCCGGACATGACCCGCACGAGCGCCGACACGTACACGACGTCGAACAGCGGAAAGTCGCTCCACGACACGGAGATCGTGTGGCGGCCGGCTTGAAGACCCGGCCCCCGTTGGACGTCGAACGGGTTGCTCGTGCTGCTCGTGAATCCGCTGAACGTTTCGCGAGTGTCGAGAAGAGTGTATGAGAGATCCCATCGCAGCATGGGATTCGGCGTCACCGGCCTGAGGCTCAGCGTCAGCTGCTTCGACGCCAGCGCGAGGTCCGATCGCGTCTGCCACACATGCTGAAAGGCCGGTGCGACTCGACTGCCAACCATCGAGACGGCGCCGGTGCTCGGAACGATCGCGGTCGGCTCGACGAAGATGGGCCGGTTTGCTTCGTTCGCGACGCTGAAGCGGGGCGTGGCGTCGAGGTTGACGTCGACCAGGCTCTGTTGGTCGAGCCCACTCGAGACGATCGACTGCACGCCGACCACGAAGCGATTGTCGAGCACCGGGCCGGACCAGTCGGCCGCGGCGCGCAGCGATCTCGCCTGGCGAAAGCGTGGATCGAACAGCGTGACGTTCGGCGCCGCGGAGCTGAAGACGGTGCCGTCGGAGCCGTCGGCGCAGCGCGCGGGAATGGCACTCGGGCTCGTGAGAAACGCGCTCCAATCCGGAGTCGGCGTCGCGGGACCGACACACGCGATCGACTGCGCGGCATTCGGCAATCCAGTCGCGGCGACGGCGTTGCCGATGAGCTGCGACGACGCGACGTTCTGGAAGACACCGGCACCCGCGTGAATCACCGCGCGCGGCGGCCGCGCCGCGCCGGGTGCGTACGCCACCTGTGGCGACTCGCCGTAGTACCACTGCAAGCCGATGCGAGGACTCAGGTACACGCGGTTGGGAACGACGTCGTTCGCCACGCCGAACGTGCGCGCGATCTCCGAGTTGACGGCGGGACCGTTCAGAAACCGATTCGCGTCGGCGCGCACGCCGTATTGCACTTGGAGATTCGGCGCCGGGCGCCAGTAGTCGCCGAGCGAGAGCGCGCCCACGATCTGCCTCCCGGAGCGCGTGGTCTCGCCCAGCGTTCGCGCGAACGACGCCGGACGATTCGCTTCGAGATCGGCGAGCGAGTTGTACGAGAACGTGCCCAGGAGACTCTGTCCAACGTCGGTCTCGAACCCGTCGCGCTGCATGCTGGATGTGAGCTTGATCGTGTGTGTGTTGTCCAGGCTGTACCACGAGAGCTGGTTGCTGAGCTGGATCGCGCGGTTCAATTGCGACGATTCGAACGGACTTCCGCCGAAGAAGAGCGACTTGATCGACGTCGCGCCGTCCGGAAGCGCCGAGGCCACGCGGACGTTTCCCTCCGGAAGTTGATCGAACGGCGTCACGCGCAGTCCGGACGCGGCGAGACCGAGCGTCGTCTTCGAGAGCACCCCAAACCAGAAGTAGTTGGTGTGAACGACGACACCGTTGGCGCCCCAGAAGGATACCTCGCCGCCGTGCGCCGGCGTCCCGAGCAGAAGGCCGCCGAAGCTCACGGGCTGCGTGCGCTGGAAGTTCCCGGCTCCGCCAATTGTGAACGAGTGGCCCGAGCCCGACGCGCTCGGCATGAGATCGACATTGGCCGATGCCTGCGCGACGTCGCGCGCTTCCACCGCGGGAAGCCCGGAGCGATCGACCGGGACGCGCTGGCTTTCGAGAATGCTCAACAGGCGAGCCGACGAATCGGGCGCGACGCCGGCCGCCGTGAGGCCGACGGCGCCGGTGTTCGCCAGCGTTTGGAGATCGCTGAACTGCCGGCCGACATTGTAGGCGGCGTTGTAGAACGCGCGATCCCGGACGATCGGGCCAGCCGCGTTTCCGCCGATTCGGGCGTTGGTGAACTTCTGGCCCTGCGCGAGCGCGCTCCGCGATGCCCATTCGAGCGGCGGCGCGATGTCCGCGTTCGCCAAGAGGCGCCGCGAGAAGTTCGAACCGGGAATCGTCTGAATCGAGATCTGCGCGCCGCTGAAGCCGCCCGCGGAAACGTCGAACGGATACGGCTTGATGGACGTGTTGGCGAGAATGTCGGGCGGCAGCGCGGTGACGCCCGAGCCGAGTCCGTCGAAGCTCGTGGTGTTCTGATCGCCGGAGAGTCCGAGCATCGAGTACGTGTCGGTCGCGCCGTTGAGACCCGGGATGAGCTGGATGCCGGCGACCGTGGCCGCCATCGCGGCCAGATTTCCCGCCTGATCGGGAGACGCCGCGCTCGTGTTGAGCGCGCGATCGCCGCCGCCGACATCGGGGTTGCTCGCGCTGCGAGCCGGCAGCGCCCGGTTCCGTTGTCCGACGACGTCGACGGCGCCGAGCTTCGCGGCCACGTCGGCCATCCGCGCATCGGCGAGCAGCACTTCCTCGTCGCCGATTCGCTTGATCTCGAATCGCCTTGGCGTGTAGCCGACCTTCACGAAGTCGAGCCAGTAGTCGCCTTCGCCGTTGATGAAGACGATCGTGAATCGCCCGGCTTTGTCGGTCGTCGCGGTCTTGGCGACGTTGCCCTGATACGACGTCGCCTTCACGTTCACGCCCGGCAGCGGCGCCGAGTCGGAACCGGTCACTCGGCCGCGAATGACGTCGGTCTGTTGAGCGTCCGCGACAACGGGCGCCACGACGAGAGCGATCGTCGCGACGGTGAGAGCAAGGCGCATCTCAGCGCGCCGCGGCGGGCAGCTTGCTGCGCTCGAGGACGAAACCCGCGGTGCGGTCGCCGGATGTCATGTACACCACGCCGCCTTTGCCAAACCCGACGATCAAGCGGCCCAACGGGACGCGTACGCGCTGGAACAGCTCGCCCTTCGAGTTGACCACGTCGTAGACCAATTCTCCCCGGCGCGATTGCGTCGACGTCGTCGGCAGCAGCCAGAGATTGCCGTCGCGATCGGGCATCGCCGCGCCCGAGCGAAGCGGCGGATAGTAGTCCGCGATCTTGTCGGCGGCGATCACCTCGGGCGGAAGGAGTCTCATGCCCGCGAGTGGACCAGCGCCGCTGCCGGCGCTGCGGCCACCGCCGCTTCCGCCTCGTCCGCGTTGTGGCGCGTCGCCGCCCGGCGGTGGACCACCTGCACCTGGAGACCGACGCATGACCTCCACTTGATCCAGGTTGTCCACGATCGTTCCGTTCGCGATCGCGATGTCCATCTGCGCGCGCGTGGAATCGATGATGCGATGCTTGTCGTCGTCGCTGAGCCGCTTCCAGTCGAATGGCATCTTCGGCGTCGACTCCGCGGCGCCACTCGAGCGGACCCAGTCGACGTGGTAGTCGTGACCGCGCACGAGCGCGAGCGATCCGTCGCTGAGCACCGCCCAGTCGTCGAGCGTGCGAAGTGGATCGACGGTCCAGAGCGTGATCGTCGCACTGCCGTCGGCCGTGACCGCGGAGGTCCGTCCTTCGGGCCGCGCAATGCGACCGATCGTGTCGGTGCGGCGCAGCGCGAGGTCCGCGCGCAGAATCGTCACCGAGTCGGAGAAGGTGGGATATTCGCCCGGCTTCGTCGGTGGAATGCTGGTGGCGCTCCCCGCGAAGATGATCCGTCCTTTGTCGTCGATCGCTGCTCCGCGCCTGATGAGTCCGACATCGGTGATGCTCGGCAGCGCGAGCGATCGCGCGACCTGTCCGCGTTCGTCGAGGACGATCACCGTTCGCGACTGATAGTCCGGGAAGAGCGACGAGTCGCCGACGAACGCGAGCAGCGGTGCCGGGCGGCGCCCGTAGCTCCTCGACGTGCCCGACGCGGAATCGAGGACGACGACCGACGTCGCAAGCGAGGAGTCGAACAAACGGATCTGCCGGCGGCCTGCGTCGTTCACCAGCAGCGTGCCTCCCGCGAGCTGCCTGACGCCGAGCACCGCGCCGAGCGTCTTCGGACGTCTTCGCCGCTGCCGGTGGAAGGTCGACGACAGGAACCCGCGCTGAGCGGCGGCGGGACCAGCGGCAATGACGATGGCGGCGGCGGCCAGCGCGGTCTTCATGGGGGTCCCTCGTCGGTCGAGTAATGACTACGGAAACTTCCGTAGATTAGATCCGGGCGCGGCTTTTGTCAACTGGTTTTCCCGTAGGTCGGGCGGCGGGGGTGACAGGCCGTCGTCAAATTGCAGTCTGCTCTCCCCCTTGTGTTTCTACTGGAGACGTCGCACACTGGGTGACACATCGAAAGCCTATGGGAATGCCCGACGTGAACATCGAAGTTCTCCGCGGTACGCTCGACCTCCTCATTCTCCAGGCGGTCAGCTGGGGACCCACGCACGGGTACGCCGTTGCACGCTGGATCGAGCAAGCCACCAACGACGTCCTTCGAATAGAAGAAGGCACGCTCTACCCCGCTCTTCACCGGCTCGAGACCCGGGGCTGGATCGGCGCCGAGTGGGGCGTCTCGGAGAACAATCGGCGCGCGAAGTACTACACGCTCACCCCGCGCGGCCGCGCCCAGCTTCGCGTCGAACGCGCCACGTGGACGCGCTTTTCCGCCGCCATGTTCGCCGCCCTCAACGCACCCAAAACGCTATGACCAAAACTCCCGCCTGGCGCCGTTACCTCACGTTCTGGCGCGCCGACATCGTCGAGGACGTCGAGGACGAGCTTCGCTTCCATCTCGACATGCGCGTGCAAGAGTACGTTGCAAGAGGGATGTCGGAAGACGACGCCCGACGCGCCGTCGTCCAGCGACTCGGCGACGTCGCCACTGCAAAGGAGGAATGCGTCGAGCTCGGGCAGATGCGCGAGACGCACGCACGACAGGCGAACTTCTTCGCTGGACTTCGCACAGACGTCGCCTATGCAATGCGTTCGCTGGCGCGCGCGCCCGGATGGACGGCGGTCGCCCTGCTCACGATCGGACTTGGGGTCGGCGCGACGACGACGGTGTTCAGCGTCGCCGACACGCTCCTGATGCGGACCATTCCATACCCGGATGCGTCGCGTGTCTACATCGTCAGACGACAGTTCCCGGTCAAAGGCGATCTGGTACCAGCGCCGATTCCCGCGGCCGCGGTGCGTGAATGGCGCGCCAATGCGCGAACGATCGAGGCCGCGCTGCCGTTCCGCCTTGTCAGCAGCCGCATGGGCAGCGGCGCCGAAACCATTCCGGTCCACGGTGCGATGGTGGACACGGCCTTCCTCCCGTTTGCTGGCGTCCATCCGCTGCTGGGACGGAACTTCAGCGCCGAGGAGCTGGTGGAGGGCGGCCCCTCCGCGGTGCTTTTGGCGGAGCATTTCTGGCGACGGCAGTTCGGCAGCGCGACCGACGTGATCGGCAAGCTCGTGCAAATTGGCGATAAGCCGTGCACAATCGTCGGCGTCGTGCCGGCGTCGGCAACGATTGCAGAGTTCACCACCGAGCCCGCCGACGTGTTCGCGCCGCTTTCGCTCACGGCCAACCAGTTCGTGGGCGGCGTGTTCGTTCGTCTCGCGCCTGGCGCTTCACCCGCGGCGGCGACGGAGGAGCTGGACGCGATCTACAAGCACGCGAAGCTCGAGGTGCCGGCGTTCGCGCCGGGCGTCGTCATTCGCCTTGCACTCACGCGTCCGCAGGATGGCCTCAAGTTCCGGCAAGCGTTGCTCATGCTCACGGGCGCCGTCGCGCTGCTCCTGCTCGTGGCCTGCACGAATGTCGCGCATCTGCTACTCGCGCGAGGAGCGTCGCGGCAGCGCGAGCTCGCGGTGCGACATGCGCTCGGCGCGGGACGCGCGCGGCTGCTTCGACAGCTCGTGACGGAGAGCGTCGTGCTTGCGCTCATGGGCGGCGTGCTCGCGATCGTCGTCGGATGGGGTGGTCTTCGCCTTCTCGCGGCGCTCCGCCCGGCCGAGCTGTACGCATTGGCGCACGTGTCCACCGACCATCGCGTCCTCGCGATCGCCGCCGTGCTCGCGATCGTGTGTGGTCTCGCGATAGGGCTGCTTGCGGCGCTTCGCAGCGCGCACCGCGACCTCGGCACGTCGCTTCGCGTGGGTGCATCGAGCACGCCGCGCAGTGGACGCCGCCTTCGCGCGTCGCTCGTCGTCGGAGAGGTTGCATTCTCGGCGACGCTGCTCGTCGGCGCGCTGCTCCTCATCCATGCCGTGTTCAACCTTCAACGCATCCAGCTCGGCTTCGACGCGCGCGGGTTGTACGGCGTGTCGTTCTCGCTGCCGAGGGAAGCGACGCCCGCCGATCGCGGGGCGTTCGCCGCGATGGTTCGTGAGCGCGCCGGTTCGATTCCCGGCGTGACCGGTGTGACGTTCGCAGCCAACGCGCCGTCGCCGCACTTCTGGCGGGTGCTCTCGGCGCTCGAGACCCCCGAGCACCCGGTGACCGCCGAAAGTCCGAAGTCGTTCGCCGTGAGTCAGGTCGATGCCGACTACTTCGAGACGTTGCGGATGCCGCTCGTCGCCGGGCGCACGTTCGACGACGGCTCCGTCGCGCGGAACGAGATCGTGATCAGCACAACGCTGGCACGGCAGCTGTGGCCCGACGGCGCCGCCGTGGGACGACGGCTGCGCGAGGCCCCCGCGCGTCCGGGCGTGCTGCCCGAAGCGTGGAAGACGGTCGTGGGCGTTGCACCGGACATCGTGCTCGACCTCGTCGGCGGCAGCGTGCTCCCCGCGATCTATCAGCCGCTGGCCGGCCTCGGTGGCGGCAGCGCCGCGCTCGTCGTCCGCTCGACCGCTGACGATCCCACAACGCGGCTGAAGCAGTTTGCCGCGACGATTCAACCGACCAATCCGAACATCACCATCTCGAACGTACGACAACAGATCGACAATTCGATGGCCGAGCCACGGTTCACGATGCGGATTCTCGTCGCATTCGCGTCCGTCGGTGTGTTGCTATCGGCGATTGGGCTGTTTGGCGTGATCTCCTACACCGTCGCCCAGCGCACACGCGAGATCGGCGTACGCCTGACGCTCGGCGCGACGCGGCAGTCGATCGCGCGGCTCGTCGTCGGCGATGGCGTTCGTCTCGCCCTGTTGGGAATCGTCATCGGCTTGGGCGGCGCCGTCGCGGCAACGCGCCTCATACAGACGCTGCTCTTCGGATTGTCGCGCTTCGATGTGTTCTCGTTCGCCGTCGGCGCACTGTTGTTGCTCGCGGTTTCGGTCCTCGCGTGCGTTGTACCGATGCTGCGCGCGACGAGCGTCGATCCGGTGATCGCCGTTCGGGTCGAGTAGTGTATGTGGCATGCGGACGATGCCGGCACCACAGTGCGATGAACGGCGAGTCGGCCAGCCCCGGGTTACGGCACTCGTGAGACGATTGGCAGCTCGACGAAGCTCGCGTGCGAGGCCTCGTGGAACACGCGCTGCTCAGCCTTCTGGTAGTCGCCTGGCTTTGCCCAGAAGATGTTCGGCACGAACGTCTGCGGATTGCGGTCGTAGAGCGGGAACCAGCTCGACTGGATCTGAATCATGATCCGGTGGCCGGCGAGAAAAACGTGATTGGCGGTGGGCAGCGCGAACTTGTACACGAGCGGCGTGTTGGGCGCGATCGCCTTCGGCGTCTCGAAGCTCTCGCGATACCGCCCGCGGAAGATGTCCATCGACACGGCGAGCTGATAGCCGCCCATCTTCGGCGAGGCGCCGACTTCGTCGGGGTAGACGTCGATCACCTTCACGACCCAGTCGGCATCGGTGCCGGTGGTGGACGCGATGAGGTTCGCGATCGGCTGCCCGGCGATGTGCACGGGCTCCGTCAGGACCTCGGACTGATACGACAGCACATCGGTCCGTCCCGACGCCTCGCGCTGATCGTCGACGAGCCACGACGGCCAGCGGTACTCATTGTCGTATCCGACCGACTGAATCGGCCGCTTGCGGTACGGCACCGGCTTGGCGGGATCGGAGATGTATGAATCGAATGCGGCTCCGCTCGCCGGCGCCGTGAACGACGCGCCGAATCCCGGCTGCAGATACAATGGCTTGGGTTGAATCGTGCATTTGTTCGCTTCGCATCCCTCCGGCCAGGCCGACAGCCGCTCCCAGCGGTTCACGCCCGTCAGGAACGCGCTCACCTTCGCGACGGGATTCGGGGGCGCGCTGTCCCTGAGGTAGTGCGCGAGGAACGGCCCGAGGATGAACCGCTGAAAGTCGCGCGATGTGTTCGCGTCCCAATCGAGCGCGCCGAGGGAGCTGCCGTTCTCGATGCCCTGCCCGTGATGCCACGGCCCCAGGACCAAATAGAGGTTGTCCTTCACCTGGGGCATCGCCGAGAGCTTTCTATAGACGGCGAGCGCGCCATAGATGTCTTCCGCGTCCCACAAGCTGTGGACGAGCATCACGGGAATCGTCGGCGGATGCGCGGCGAGGACCTTGTCCATCGCCTGCTCCTGCCACCACGAGTCGTAGCTCGGATGCTCGAGCACCTTTCGCCAGAAGCCGACCTGCTCGAGCCCTCGGCTTCGCCCGAGCGCGCCCGCCGAGCCGGCGCTCAGGTACTGGTCGTAGTCGTCGGCGTGGTCCGTCCACCACTTTATGGAATTGTCGCGCGCGGCTTCCTGCTCGAGGATGTACGGCATGTTCTGCTGGCGGAACGCGCCGTTGTGGAACCAGTCGTCGCCCATCCAGCCGTCGACCATCGGGTTCATCGGCACCGCGACCTTGAGCGCGGGATGCGAGTTGATGATGCCCATGAGCGGCTCGAAGCCGTCGTACGAGATGCCGATCTCGCCGACTTTGCCGTTCGACTCCGGCACGTTCTTCACCAGCCAGTCGATCGTGTCGTACGTGTCCGTCGACTCGTCGACCTGTGTCGGATTGAGCGGCCCGCGCAGCGGCCGATTCATCACGTAGTCGCCCTCGGAGCCGTACTTGCCGCGCACGTCCTGCACGACGCGGATGTAGCCGCCCGGGATGATGACGTCGAGCGCGTTGTCGTAGCCGTTGAGCGCCGGCGCGAGGTGCGAGCTCTGCGCATAGGTCGTCGTCGCGTTGGCGTCGTAGGGCGTGCGCGTCATGAGCATCGGCGCGCGGCGCGCGCCCTTCGGCACGAGGATGACGGTGTGCAGCTTCACGCCGTCGCGCATCGGGATCATCACGTCGCGGCGGTCGTGGTCGAACGACGTCCGCACAGGCGTGAATTTCGCCGGCGTCTCGCTCGGCAGCGTGGGATTCTGCGCGGCCACCCGCGTGGACGCGCACATGAGCAGCACGATCAACGTCTGGCGCGCACGATTCGGTGTCATTGAAGCAAGGGCTCGGGGAGTTGTTGGGACGGCCAAAAGTAGCCGCGCCGGGTCACGGCTGGCCACCCCCGCAACGAGCGCCGCCGCTCGTGCAGCGAACGCCGGACTTGTTAGAGAATGGTCAAGGACCCGTTCCGCCCTGGAACACCGTCCGCCGCCGGGGTATTCTGGAGCGCGCCGGAGCGATCCCCAGCCAACGAGCCTCGTTCGCCCATGAGCCCCCTTCGATACGCCGCGCGGTCCCTGATGCGCGCTCGCGGCTTCACGATCGCCACCATCACGACGATCGCCCTGGGAGTCGGCGCCGGGTGCGCGGTGTTCGGTCTCGTGAATGCCGTGCTCCTCCGGCCGCTCCCCTATCCCGACGCTGAGCGGCTCGTCGGCCTGTGGCATACGCTGCCAGGAATCAACCTGGCGTTGGTGAAACAGTCCCCAGGCACCTACGCGGTCTATCGCGACGGAGCGACGTCGTTCGAGGAGATGGGGTTGTACCTGACGCTGTCGGCGACGCTGTCATATCACAACCCGGGCCTCGCTGCCGAGCGCGCGCACGTGGGCTATGTGACGGCGTCGGCGCTGCGGGCGCTCCGGGTGAGGCCGCTCCTCGGACGAACGATTCTCGATTCAGATGAACAGAACGGCGCCGCCCCGGTCGCCGTGATCGGCGAACGACTCTGGCGCACCCGGTTCTCGAGCGACCCGCGCGTGCTCGAGCAAAGTTTCGACGTCGACGGCCGTCCGCGGCGAATCGTCGGGGTGTTGCCGGCGGGGTTTTCGTTCCCCGAAACCGGAACGCCCGTGTGGCTGCCCCTCAATCCTTCGCCGAACGGCTACAGCGGAGGGTTCGGCGACGGCGGTATCGCTCGGCTCCGCCCCGGCGTGACCCCGGAGGCGGCGCAGCGCGAGCTGACGCAACTCCTCATCCGCGTGCCGGAGCGGTTTCCTGAGATCCGTCCGGGCATTCCCACCGCGCGATCGTTCGCGCAAGCGAAGGTCACGCCGCGGATTCATGCGCTGCGCGACGACGTGATCGGCGGGTTCGACCGAGTGCTGTGGCTGGTGGCCGCCACCGTCGCGGTCCTCATTCTCGTCGCGTTCAGCAACGTGGCGTCGCTGCTCCTCGTTCGAATCGAGTCGCGGCAGCGCGAGCTGGCGGTGCGTTCCGCGCTCGGCGCGTCGTCGTGGGGCGTGCTCCAAAGCCTCGTCGCCGAGGCGGCGATCGTCACGATCACAGGCGGAGTGCTCGGCCTCGGTCTCGCGGCGGGTGCGCTTCGCGTCTTGGCCAGCGCGACCGCGGTAGACATTCCGCGGATCGGCGAGATTCGCGTCGACATGTCTGTCGTGCTCGCGGCGGTCGTCTTGTCCGCCGCGGCGGCGGCGATGAGCGTGGCGATCGGCGCGTTGCGCGTCCGCCCGAGAGAGACGCTACGACTCCTCCGCGACGGCGGGCGCACCGGCACGTCAGGACGAGCGGCGCAGCGCATGCGCGCGGCGTTCGTCGGCATCGAGGTCGCGCTGTCGCTCGTGCTGCTGGCCGGGTCGGGCGTGCTCGGCAGAAGCGTGGTGCGGTTGCGCGCGGTGGAACCCGGCTTCGCTCCAGCGAACCTGTTCACGTTCTGGACGTTCCTGTCGTCGCGCGCGTACGAGCGGCGCGAGGACGCGGCGCGCTTCTATCGTGAGGCGATCGACCGCATGCGACGGCTCCCGGGTGTCGTCTCCGTCGCCGCCACGGCCAAGCTGCCGCTGGAGATCGAAGGATTTGCGTACCAGGTGCTCGTCTGGGCCGACGATGGAACGACCGGGACGAATACGCTCCCGCCAGTCTTCCAGACGACGACCGTGACCAGCGGGTACTTCGAGACGATGCGAATTTCACAGATCGCCGGCCGGTCGTTCGACGACGCGAACGTGCGGCGCGGCGCGCTCGAGACCGTCGTGAGCCGAGGGTTCGTCGAGCACTTCTGGCACGACGCGACCGGACGCTCGGGTATTGGCAAACGACTGCGTCCCACGGCGACGGGTCCGTGGTTCACGATCGTCGGTGTCGTCGGCGACGTCCGCGACTCGACGCTGACCCGGCCGCCCGTCTCCGAGGTGTACTTCCCCGAAGAGGTGAACGGCGACACCACGGGCCTGGCCTTTACTACGGCGCGCGACATGGCGTTCGTCGTCCGGACGCGAGACGCGGCGCCAGAGGTCTCGCGCGCACTGGAGCGCGAGCTCCACGCGATGGATCCGACGCTTCCGTTCTATCGGCCGGCGACGATGGAGCAGCTCGTCGCCGACGCGCGCGCGAGGATGACGTTCGCGTTGGGCATTCTCACGGTCGGCGCCGCGCTGACGCTGGTCCTCGGCGTCGTCGGGCTCTACGGCGTGATTGCGTACGCCGTCAGCCTTCGCACGCGCGAGATCGGAATTCGCATCGCGCTCGGCTTGGCGCCGGCCGGTGCGGCGCGGCTGATCTTGCAGCAGGGCGAAGCGATCGTCGTCGCCGGCGCCATCGCGGGGCTCGCCGTGTTTCTCGTGTTCGCGAGGCTGCTCGAGAGTCTCACCTTCGAGGTGCGACCCATGGACGCGATGACGCTCGCGGGCGCGGTGGCCATGGTGCTGGTCGTCTCGTCGCTGGCGACATGGATGCCGGCGCGGCGCGCCGCGAGGGTCGATCCCGCGGAGGCGCTGAGGTCGGACTAGTCGACGGTTCTTCGCCGCACGAGATTGTGGACCTACTCTCAGCGTTTGCCAGGCAAATGGCGGCGAAAAAGGCGACAGACCTCGACAGGCTGCAGGGTACGTGGCGGGTCACCGCGCTCGAGACGGACGGCAACGAGATGGCCGCCGCGGCTTTCGAGGACGCGACCATCACCGTCCGCGGCTCCGAGTTCTCGTCGCGTGGAATGGGCGACGACTACTCGGGCACGATCGAGCTGATCGCCGACAAGAAATTGAAGGCGTTCGACCTCGTGTTCACCGCCGGCCCGCCGGCGGGAACGCGCAATCGTGGGATCTATGCGCTCGAGAGCGACACGTGGACGATCTGTCTCGCGACGCGCGGCGATGCGCGTCCGCGGCGGTTCGCGACGAAACCGGATTCGGGGCTGGCGCTCGAGACGTTGGTGCGAGGGACGCCACCTCGTCATCGCACGCCATCTGCAGTTGCGACTCAGGGACAGCAGATCCTTCGCGAGCCTGCCCTCGAGGAGCGCAAGCGACGAAGGGCACAGGATGACACAGTCGCGAGCGAGATCGAAGGCGAGTTTCTCATGGTATCAGCGGTATTCGACGGAAAGCCGCTCGCGCCAGACATGGTCAAGTGGTGCAAGCGCCTGACGCACGGCAACGTGACGAGGATTCTCGCCGGGCCGCAGACGATGCTCGACGCCGAGTTCACGCTCGATCCGTCGAAAACGCCGCGGCAGATCGACTATGTGAATCGCTCCGGGAAGAACAAAGGCAAGAAGCAAGCGGGCATTTACGAGGTCAGCGAGGGCCTGCTCGAGATCTGCGTCGGACCGCCGAGCGGCCCACGTCCCACCGACTTCTCATCAACGAAGGGAGACGGACGCTCCTACACGGTGTGGCGCCGCTGACACTGTTCGCCGTTCGCCGTTTGCTATTCACAGCGCAACGCTTCTACCGGATCGATCTTCGTCGCTCGCCTCGCGGGAATGAACGCCGCAACTACCGCCACCAGGAAGAGAAGCATCGCCGCCGGCACGTACAGCTCCACGCTGTAGACGTCCCCTTCCGCATACTGTAGGAATTGGCGCAGCAACCACGCCGTATCGCGAATCAGCCAGAGCCCGATCGCCGTACCCGCGAGCACGAAGACGTTTCCCTCGCGCAGCACGATGTAGAGGATCTCTCGCGCGCTCGAGCCCAGCGCGAGCCGTACGCCGATCTCTCGCCGCCGCTCGGCGACCGAATGCGTCACGATGCCATAGACGCCAAGCGCCGCGAGGGCGAGCGCGAGGACGGCGAATAGACTGAACAGGAATCCCACGAAATTCTGATTGTTGCGGCGAGCGTCGGCGCCGGACCATTCGTCGAACGTGCCGATGAACATCGGCGACACGCGAGCGTCGCCGTTCAGCACGGCGCTCACGGCCATGGGCGCGCGCTGCGCGTTGCGGCTCGCGCGCACGACCAGCTCGATTTCGGGATTGTTCTCGACCAGCTTCCTCCCGGTGATCTGATCCTCCGGAAGTGGGAGCCGGAACGCGCTCCCGATGCCTGGCCCGGGTTCGTCGAGGCTCGCGAGACCGATCGGCTTCTGAACGCCGACGACGGTGAACCAGCGGCCCGGCGTGTTGGCCGCCCCGAACTTGACCATCCGGCCAATTGCGTCCGCCCCAGGCCAGAGTGTCCGAGCAAAGTGCGGATCGACGATCACCGATCCGGTCATGCCATCTTCGCCCTCGCGAAAGTCACGCCCATGAGCAATCCCGAAACCCATCGTGCGAAAATACGACGGCGAAACGATCGTCGGTCCCCACTTTGGGGCGGGCACCGTACGCAGCGCGCCGCCGGGATCGGTGACCGTGACGACGCGATCGGTGTCCGGCCGGCCGGTGATGACGGTCGCGTCGGCGATGTCGGTCGCGGCGCGCATGCGCGACACCAGATCCGTCGCAATGTCGGCGACCGCCCGCGAAACGCGCGGCGGCTGGTTGACGCGAAGGCGCACCTCCGTCAGCATCGACTGATCCCACGCCGCTCCCTCGGCCTGGACCTGCCGTGCGGCGCGAACGAGCAGCGCGGCGCCGCACACCAGGACGAGCGCGAAGCCGATCTCCGCGGCGATGAGAAGACCGTACTGCCGCCGTGCGCGCCGGGTCGATCCGGTCCCCGCGCCACTCTTGATCAGATCGTTGAGGTCGACCCGCGACACGCGAATGGCGGGAAACAGACCGACGAGCAGCGTGCACACCACGCCGGCGAGCGCGGCGAACGCGAACAATCGCCAGCTGGTCTGCGGCTCCACGATGTAGTAGCCCATGCTCTCCGGAATCGACGCGCGCAGGAGATGCATGGCCCAGAACGTCAGCACGATGCCGAGCGCCACGCCTGCCCCCGCCACGAGCGCGCTCTCGAGCATCAGGTGAATCACGATGTCACGACGCGATGCGCCGAGCGCCGCGCGAGTCGCCAGCTCGCGGCTCCGTGCGATGCCACGCGCGAGTTGCAGATTCGCGATGTTGGCGCACGCGACGAGGAGCACCGCGAGCACCGAGTAGATCAACGCGGCCTGAAAGCCGCCGAAGCGGAACATCGCGCGAACGTCGAAGCGTCCGCCCACGAGGCCCGACGCGCGCAAGGCATTGTCGGTTCGGCGCTCGCCGACGAGCGCGGCAATCCGCTCGGCGACGCCAGCGACCGCGGGCCCGAACTGCGGCGAGTCGGCGTCGCGAAGCCGAAGGGTGTTGAGGGGAAGCGTCGCGAGATCGGTCCCGGCGTCGGGCAGGACCCACGCATCGCTGCTCCGGTCCGACTCGCGACTCAGCACGCCGATGACGATCCGCGCCTCGCCGTTGATCTGGATGCGCGCGCCGATCGCCTCTTCGCCATTCGGAAAGAGATCGCGCTCGAGCCGCTCGGAGATGATGACCGCCGGCGTCGAGGCGCCGAAGTCGCTTTCGTCGAACACACGCCCCTTCACCGTCCGCGCGCCGAGCACCTTGAAGTAGTTCGGAGCGATGACGGCGGTGCTTCCATGGACGTACGCGATGGGGCTCTCGATCAGGGCGTGCCATTCGCCGTTCCAGCGCCCCGTCAATTCGGCAAACGGCTCGAGCGCCGAGCGGAAGATCGCGTTCTTCGTGCGCAGGTCGAGCTTATGCTTCCTGTCGCCGAAGTACCAAAGGCGTTTGAGCTTCTCCGGATGCGGCAGGTCGATGTGCGGGCTGATCAGCGTATCGAGCACGCTGTACATCGTCGTGTTCAGCCCGATCGCGATCGCGAGCGAAAGGACGCCGTGATCGTGAACCCGCGATGGCGGCGGAGGGCTCGCACGGCCGACTTCAATTCGTATGAGGTGATGCGCACGCCTGTCTCCGTGGATCAACGGATGGCCGACGGGGTATGGACCGGTAGCCAATAGACGATCGAAGCCCCGCAATGGCGACAGGGCCGCGTCAATGCGGCTCCTGAGCTACATCTTCCAGCTGCGGAGCACCTTCAGCGATTCCTCAATCGCGAGACGCTGCGCGGTATGCGGTCGAGTCGGCGAGCAAGGCTTTCGTACGTCGCGATCGCGAGCTTGAGCGCGACCGGATCGGATTCGTCGTTCGCGAGGCTCGTGGCGTTGTCGGCCAGCGCGGCGCGAGCGAGTTGGTCGGACGGGAATCGCTTCGCGACTTCCATCCACCGCTCGACGCGCTTGCGCAGGTCCGCCTGCGTGAGCGCCCAGAGATGCCACGCGCCGCGGTTGTTCGGGTCGATCTCCCGGGCGCGGATCGCGAGCTGCTCGACGGCTGTCGGGGCCGCGGCCGGTGAGCCAGTAGGCGTTGGCGAGAACGACCATCGCCTGCGCGTCGGCTGGGCTGTCGAGCACGATTCGCTCGTAGACCGGAATCACGACTTCCGGCATGTCGCGGAAGGGCTGCGACGGCCGTCTTGAGGGCGTCGGGCGTCGCGCGTTTGGCGAGCGCCTTGAGCTGGTCCAGCAGGATGCCGACGTCTCCGGATCGTCGATAGGCGTCGACGTACGCCGCCAGCTCGGTGGAGATGTCCCCGGCGGGTGACGCGGCCTGGGGGGCTGGTTGGGGCTGGGGACGGCGTCGGACATGTGTTGCAAAGCTAGGGACCCGGCACGAAGTTCGCAGCGCAGGGCGGCGGAAGCGAACGCAGGGGGGCTCGCGAGCTGTCGCACCGGCACACCACAGGGTTGCGCCAAACAGAACAAGTGGCGATACTCTTGGCGTCCGCCGGCACGACCGCGACGTCGTCCCTCCGGCCAGTACGTCAGGGATCCCTGTTCCCTCGCCGATTGAGCGACCAGGTCCAGGCGTCGAGCGCCGCGCCGTTAGCGCCAGCACTCGGGGAAGCGTGTGTGATGTTCCCGCCCCCGAAGGTACCGACAGCAGAGCACGCGTCGCGTCGATTTGTTGTGAATCCCGTCATCATCACGTTGTATCGCGCCCACGCATGTCGGGCAGCGATCGATTGTACGAGCGCAGACCCTCACGAGTGTGACTTGGGACACTCGGCTCGAGACTGAGGTACCTCCCGCGATGATGCGCGGGCACTAGAACCAGCGATTCACCTTTTTTCCCAACAAGTGGCATGAACGAACGTCGACGCCCCCCTCGTCGCGGACGTGGTCAACGTCCGTCCAATCGATCGAGCGAAGAGGTCAGCGACAATCCGTATCGCGAAGATCTCGAGGGTGCGCCCCCGAAGAGTCGGGCAGAAGAAGACACCGGTGACAGCGGAGGACGCGACACGCCCGTCGAGACCCGAGCGACGATAGAAGTCGACGAGACGCCTCCCCGCCAGGAATACGCGGCGCCAATCGAGGCCGCACCCAGCGCACCGCCAGCGCCCGACGACCGGGACCGAACCCAGAGGTGGCAATGGCGCCGGAAGCGACACCGGAGAAGTCCGCGGTGACTCGCGGCCGGAGCAGCGGACCAACGCAGGGCGCAGGGCGGAGATCGCGGCGGCCAATACCAGCAGCGCGATCGCAACGATCGGGCGACGGCGGATTTCACGATCGACGAAACGGACGGCGGCATCGCCGGGGACGCGGGCGCGGACCGCGCCGCGATGGCCAGCCGCCGCAGCAACAACAACAACAGCAGCAGCAGCAACCCGTCCAGATCCAGGCCACGGGCGACACGCGGGGCTGGTTCGAGCCCGCCCGAGACGCCGGCTTCGTGCGGCGCCCGACCAACAGCTACCTCGCCGAAGCGGGCGACGCGTACGTTCCGCCGCACGTCGTGCGGCAGTTCGCGCTGCGCCGCGCCGATCTCGTCGACGCGTCGATCGGCTTCGATCAGCGCGGACGTCCGACGGTCGTCGAGATCAAAGCGATCAACGACACCGATCCGGCGGTGGCAGCTCGCCGTCCCGAGTTCAACTCGCTCCCCGCGTCGTATCCGGAGCGGAAGCTGTTCATGGAGACGGGACGTCCGGCCAAGGGCGGCCCCGAGCTGACGCGCCGCGCGATCGATCTCATCGCGCCGATCGGCTACGGCCAGCGCGCGCTGATCGTCGCGCCGGCCCGCGCCGGCAAGACGACGCTGCTGCACGCGATCACCGAAGGCGTCGCCGTGAATCACCCGAACGCGGTGCTGCTCATTCTTCTCGTCGACGAGCGTCCCGAGGAAGTGAGCGAGGCCATCTCGTGGGGCGTGGGTGAAGTGATCTCATCGAGCTTCGACCAGCCAGCGCAGCGGCACGTCGAAGTGACGGAGATGGTGCTGAATCGCGCGCACCGCCTCGTCGAAGGGGGCAAGGACGTCGTCATCGTGCTCGACTCGCTCACCCGAATGGCGCGCGCGCACAACACGGCGGAGCGCGGCACGGGTCGCACGCTGTCCGGCGGTCTCGACGCAACCGCGATGGCGAAGCCGAAGGCGTTCTTCGGATCAGCGCGCTCGATCCCAGACACGTCAGGCGGCGGCTCGCTGACGATCATCGCCACGGCGCTGGTCGAAACCGGCTCGCGCATGGACGACGTGATCTTCGAGGAGTTCAAGGGCACGGGCAACTGCGAGATCAAGCTCGATCGGGGTCTCGCCGAGAAGCGCATCTATCCCGCGATCGACATCGGCACGAGCGGCACACGGCGCGAGGAGAAGCTCTTCCGTCCGGATCAGATCGACAGCGTGTACACGCTGCGGCGAGGGCTGAGCCAGATGCCGCCGCAGTCCGCCATGGAGTGGTTGATCAAGCGAATCGCGGCGACTCCTTCGAACGACGCGTTGTTGGCTGGTCTCTGACAGCGGAACGAACTACGTGCGCGAAGCGGCCCCGGTGGCCCTCGCGCGGACCTATGGCAATCCTGCCGATACTGCCTGGCAGGATTGCCCCCGGCTCCGCGGTCGGGCCAACGGGGCCGCTTCGCGCTCTTTTCAACGCTGACATCGGCCGACGGGTCGTTCCGGAGTCGACGCGCTTCGCGGGTAAGGAAGCGCGTTCGACTACGTGAGGCAGGCAGGTAGTCGTCCAGCGCTGCGACGCCCGGCACCGCCGGCTCCGCGTTTTCTCTACTCCGCCGCCCGCTGACTACGTCGCGTCGGACGGGGGCGAACCGGGGTGGGCGCCCACAGCGCTCACCCCGGTTCGCCTTGCTGTCCTTGCGACCGTAGTTAGACGAAAGCGAACGCAAGAGGAGCCAAGCGGTCTAGGCTTTGCTCTTCCACGACGAGTCATGCGTCGTCTAGCACTCGCCTGGGCGTGCGTCGTGGCGTGTGCGGCGGCGCTGCCGGCGCAACAGCGCGACACCGCACCGCCCGAGGTCCGCCGTCTGGTCATGGACGGGGTCAAGCACGTCGACGTGCAAGACCTCGAGAAGAGCATTTCGACACGCACTTCGCGCTGTCGAAGTTTTGTCATAGCGCCCTTCTGCCTCTTCAGCCACTCGCCGACGTTCGAGGACAAGTACTACCTCGACGAAGACGAGCTCGCGCGCGACGTCGTCCGCATCCGCCTCTACTACTGGAAACGCGGATGGCGCGAGACCCAGGTCGACACGATCGTCAAGCCGACGGGCACGCGCCGGGTGACGGTGACCTTCAAGGTCGCCGAAGGACCGCCGACGATCGTCCGCACACTGTCGATGTTCTACGACTCGACGCTGATCAGCGACAGAACCCGCAAGCGGCTCACGCTGCTTCACGCGCGCGATCCGGTCGATCTGACCCGGCTCGACTCGATGCGCGTGCTGTTCCAGAACGAGATGTGGGACCAGGGCTACGGCGACGCGGTGGTCGATACCAGCGTCGTGGTCGACGAAGCCGAGCGGCTCGCCGACGTCACGCTGAGGTTCGTGCCGAACCATCGCACCGTGGTCGGCAAGATCTCGGTCACCGGCGCGCACGCGGTCGACGAGAAGGTGGTGCGCAACGCGCTCACGTTCCACACGGGCGAGATCTTTCGGCTGTCGGACGTCCTCGAGAGCCAGCGCAATCTCTACGAGTCGAACCTGTTCAGGCTGGCGGCGGTGCAGGTGCCGTTCCAGCCCGACAGTATCAAAGACGTCGATATCGCGGTCACCGAGGCGCCGCTCCACGAAGCGCGCATGGGACCGGGATTCAACACCGTCGACTTCCTGCAGTTTCAGTCGCACTACACGTCGTACTCGTTGTTCGGCGGCGCTCGCCGGCTCGACCTCGACGCGACCGTCGGCAACCTCTTCGCCGGCTCGCTCGAGGGCAAGGGACCGTTTCGAAACCTGTCGCGCGACCTGGGCGACACCAATGTCACGCGATTCCTTCAGCCGACGTACACCGCCAGCGTCGACTTCAAGCAACCCGACTTCCTCCGTCCATCGGACGCGATCGCCGTCGGCGCGTTCTCGCACCGGACGATGAATCCGGGCGTCTTCGTGGATCGCGGCTACGGCGGGCAGCTCACGTTCACGCACGACGTCCGCCCGCGCGCACCGGTCAGCCTCAACTACAAGTACGAGCTCAATCGTGTCGACGCGAGCGACACGTACTTCTGCGTGAACTACGGCGTCTGCGACACGCTCACGATCACCTCGCTTCGCTCGCACCAATCGCTGTCGCCGCTCACGCTCACGGGCTTCGTCGATCGCTCGGATGCCCCCTTCTCGCCCACCAAGGGCTACATCGCGCGCTTCGAGCTCGAGAACGCGTCGGCGTACACCGGCTCCGATTATCGCTACAATCGCGTTTTTTTCGACGCGTCGCTGTACAACCACTTCAGCGGCACGAAGCACGTGTATTCGGCGCGGCTCGCCGGTGGATGGGTGCACGCGATCGCGTCGGGCCCCGACAACGGCGTGATCCATCCGCGCAAGCGCTTCTACGCGGGCGGCGCCAACTCCGTCCGCGGCTACGCCGAGAACATGCTGGGCCCGCGGGTGCTCACGATCGTCGACAGCGCGCTGGTTCGTGGCGCGACGAGCGTTGGCGGCGGGAAATGCGGATTGCGCGCCGACCTGGTCAGGTTCTGCGACCCGAACTCCGCGGGGCTCTCGAACGGTGATTTCCTGCCGCAGCCACTCGGCGGAACGACGCTGCTCGAGGGCAGCGTGGAGTATCGCGTGCCGCTGCCACAGACGACGATCTTCCGGAACTTCGTCGGCGCCGTGTTCATCGATTGGGGCGTCGTGGGCTCCTCGAACATCCAGGGCCTGCAGTCGATCGGCAACATCGTGAAGGGCACCGGCGCGATCACGCCCGGCGCCGGCATTCGCTACATGTCGGGCGTCGGCCCGATTCGTTTCGATCTCGGCCTCAACCCGAACCGCTCCGAGTCGCTCGGCGTCGTGACCGCGGTGCCCGACAGCACGGGAGTGATCCGGATCGTCTCCCTTCCGCTGCCGCGCACGTGGCGCCAGGGCCACACGATTCTCGACTACATCACACTGCACTTCTCCATTGGAGAGGCGTACTAGTGGCGGAACCGGGCGGACGGCATGAGGAGGAGCATTCCGGACGCCGCGCGCGACGCGACGAGGATCTCGGAGACGCCCGCGGTCAACTCGCGCTGGTCGAAGATCCGAACCGGCTGCACTGGGCGCGTGCGTTCTTCGTCGGCACGTCGCTGATTCTCGGGCTCGTCCTGCTCGCCGTTCTGGTGGTGCTCGTGCTCACCAACACCGACTGGGGCCGCGAGCGGGTGCGCCGCGTCGCGCAGAATTGGGTCAACGCGCACATCCACGGCCAGGCGCGAATCGGCCGGATCTCCGGCAACCTGCTCTTCGGCATGACGCTGCACGACGTCTCGATCACCGACAGCGCGGGCAAGCCGTTCGTCGCAGCGGAATCGTTTCGCGGCAACTACTCGATCGTCGCGCTGTTTCGAAAGCGCATCTCGGTCGATCGCGCCGTCGTCGTGCGTCCGGTCGTCGTGCTCGATCATCCTCCCGAGGGACATTGGAACTGGCAACTCATCTTTCCGCGCGACACCACGCCGAAGCCGGCATCGGAACAGGTGAAATGGGGCGATTGGCTCCGCTTCACCAACGCCTCGATCATCGGCGGACAGCTCATCGTGAGCTCGCCGTGGCACCCGAACCGCGGTCTCAGCGCACGCGCGCGCGACAGCGCCATCACTGAGGCGCTACGGGGCGGCGGACGGCTGCTCATTCGGCGCGCGCCGGGCGGATTTCAGAAGATCGTTCAGCTCGACACGGTCAACGCGACGGTTCCGTTGCTCCGCCTTTCGCAGCCCGGCGTCAAGAACCGCCTGCTCGAGGTTTCGGCCGCGACGATGACGGCGTACCCGTTTCGGCCGCCGGCCGCGAAGGTGCGCGACCTCAAGGGCATCTTTCCGTTCAACAACGACTCCATCTGGTGGAAAGCCGCGTACGCCGCCTTTCCGAAGTCGAAGGTGAACGGCGACGGCATCTACAACTTCCAATCAGGCGATCTCGCGCTGACGATGCGCGCCGAGCCGGCCGCGTTCACCGACATGCGCTGGGTGTATCCGCGCCTGCCGTCGGACGGACACGGCGCGTTCAACCTCAAGCTCGCGTGGATCGGCACGCTGCAGGATTACCAGCTGACGAACATGACCGTCGCGCTGGGACGGGCGCGCGCGAGCGGAAAGTTCGGCATCACGCTCGACGACACGATCACGATCCACAACACCGATCTCCGTTTCTCCGACATCGAGACGCGAACGCTCGAGCAGTTGATTCCGCATCTCGAGTCGCCGCGTCGCGGAACCGTCTCTGGACGAGGGATCGTGAGCGGAGGACGCAATTTCCTCGCGGTGAACGGCGACGTGACGTTCCGGGACGTCAGCGCCGGCACGAGCCGCATCACGGCGGTCGGCAACGTGGGATTCCCGGGGCGTGGCATGCGCGCAAGCGATCTTCGGCTGCGGCTGCTCCCGGTGCAGGTCGACATGGCGCGCACGTGGTATCCGTCGCTTCCGATCGGCGGCGTCGTGACCGGCACCGCGACGCTGAACGGCTCGACGGTCGGCGAGCTTCGGATCATCGCCGACATCGACCACCGCGACCGCGGAACCCGCTCCGCGCTCGATGGCACCGCGACCGTGCACCTCGGTGGCAGGGCGGGGTTCACCGTCGATGCGCACGCGCGTCCGGTCTCGCTCGTCGAAGTCGGACGATTCTTTCCGGCGGCCGGACTGCAAGGGACCGCCGCGGGGCCGTTTCATCTCTCGGGAACGACGAGCGATTTGCGCGTGCGCGGTGATTTCGTGCTGCCGGACGGCGGTCGCTTCGCGGCGCGAGGCACGCTCGACATCGCGAGCCGGGACAAAGGCTACGATCTCGTCTCGCAGCTCGTCGCGGTCAATCTGGGCACCGTCGTGAGCAAGGCGCCGAAGACGCGGATCACCGGGAACGTCGTCACGAAAGGCCGCGGGTTCGACCCGGCGACGATGCGCGCGGCGATCGCCGCGGACTTCAAGAAGTCGAGCGTCGACAGCATCGGCGTCGACACCGCGTCGGTGAAAGCCAACATCGGCGCCGGAACCGCCGAGGTTCCGATGCTGTACGTCGGGATCGCGCACACGGTCGCGCGAGCGTCGGGATCGTTCGGCCTCACGCACGATCACGCCGGCGAGATCAAGTTCACCGTTGCCGCCGACTCGCTCGGCGTGTTCAATCGCTGGCTGCCGAAGTCCGCGACCACGCAGGCAGTCGTCGCGCCGCGGCCGGGCGTGACGGCGCGTGCCTTCGCGCGCGCGCGGTCCGACTCGGCGCGGCGCGATCGCGCGACGGAGATGCAGCGGTTGATCAGCGGACAGCCGCCGCCGCGGCTCGTGGTCAGTCCGCCGAAGCCGGTGGCCGGGGATACCATCACGGGGTCGGCATACGTCGCCGGAACGTTGAGTGGAAATCTCTACGACTTCACGCTCCAGGGCCGCGCCGGCGGCACGCACGTCGACATTCGCGGCAACTACGCGCGGACGTTCAAGAGTGAGTTCGTGTGGCGCAACGCGCGCACGCCGAACGCCACGCTCGCCGTCGGCCTCGACGCCGACAGCTTGAGCGTGATGGGCTTCGCGTTCGACTCGCTGATGGCGCGCGTCACCTATCGCTCGCCCGGCGGACACCTCGAGCTAGGCGTCATCGAGGATCAGCAGCGGCGCTACAGCGCGAACGGCGATTACGCGCTGTATGCCGCGCAGAAGCAGGTCAAGCTCACGGACATGAAATTCCAGTTCGACACCGTCGCGTGGACATTGATGCGGCCGTCGCTCGTCACGTGGGGTGGGCCGGGCATGCGCGTCAGCGACTTCGAGCTTCGCGATCGCGGCGCCGGCCGGCTCTATGCCAACGGCCTTCTGCCGACCGAGGGCAGCGCCGATTTTCGCCTCGAGGTCGACAACTTCCCGCTCTCGAACGTCGTCGACATCACGCAGACCGACGTCCGATTGAACGGCCTGTTGATGCTGCACGGCAACATGACGGGCACGCTTGGCGCGCCCAGGTACAAGGGCGCGTTTGGAATCGTCGGCGGCTCGTGGAACGGGACGAAGGTGCCCGACGTGCGCGGCACCTTCGACTACGCGAACTTGCAGCTCGTCGCGCACGCCGATGCGCTCCGCAAGACCGGCGACATCGTCACGACGGCCGACGCGCATCTGCCGATCAACCTCGCGCTCACCGGCGTCGCGGGCGATCGGCTGCTGCCGCGGCCGATGGCCGTGGATATCAGCGGCGATAGTCTGCCGATCGATCTCATTCCGCAGTTGACCGACGTCGTGAGCAACGTGCACGGTCACGCCGCCGGCCGCATCGCGATGCGCGGCACGCTTCGCCGGCCGTCGCTCACCGGCGCGCTCCTCGTCGACAACGCCACGGTGACGATCTCGTCGACTGGAGCGACCGTGGGAAGCATCTACGGATCCGTGCGCATGCTCGACGACACCGTCTATGTCGACTCGCTCGCCGGCTGGTCGAAGGGCCCGGTGCGCGTTCGCGGATCACTCGCCGTCGGCGATTGGCGCGCGCCGGCGTTCAACCTGTAGCTGACGTCGAGCGGCGCCGAGCTGCTCAACAACAAGTACGGCAAGGTGCGCGTCGACGCCGCGGTGACGCTCACCGGTCCGTTCACCACCGCCTCGTTGAGCGGCACGCTGACCATCACGCAGGGCGTGATCTACGCGCCCGAGCCGACCGGACAGCACGTCATCGGCTCGGGCGATCCGGCGCTCTTCAACGTGCTCGACACCGCGCTGGCGAGCGACCGCGATCTGTTTCCCGCGCCCAGTCGCCGCTGCTCGCGAACCTGCGAATGGAGATCACGCTTGGCGTGAGGCACAACACGTGGGTCCGCAATCGCGAGGCGAACGTCGAGATCTACACGGACGACCCGCTGATCATCCACGCCGAGCAGGAGGCGTTCGACGTCACGGGGGTCGTGACGACCGATCGCGGCGAGTACAGTTTCCTGAGCCGGCGCTTTTCAGATCAAGCGGGGGTCGGCGATCTTCATCGGCAGTCCGGATCTGAACCCGACGCTGCAGATCACCGGCGAATACCAGGTACAAACGGCGGCGCGCGGCGCGATCAATATTCGCGTGTCGATCGGCGGCACGCTGCGCAAGCCGAAGCTCTCGCTCGAGAGCGACGCGCAGCCGCCGCGCACGCAGTCCGAGCTGCTCAGTCTCCTCGCGTTCGGGCAATCGACGACGTCGCTCCTGGGCTCCGCGTCGTCGAGCATCGCGGGATCGGCGGCGACGACCGATCTGTTTGGCGTCGGCGCGCAGTACGCGGTCAGGCGCCTCGCCGGCGTGGCGCTCGGCGTCGCGGTCGATCAGGTCGAGATGCAGGCCGGTCGCGCGTTCGGCACCGACGTCTTCGACATCACGCCGGGCGACGTGCCGTCGGGCCATTTCGTCGGCAATTTCCTGACGCAGACGAAGGTCGAGGCGGGCAAGTACATCAATCCGCGGACGTTCGTCACGGTGCAGACGCAAGCGTCGCGATTCGGCGCGGGCATCGAGCATCGTACCGCCGACGGTTGGAACTTCAATGCGAACGTCGCACCGCGGATTCTGCTCCTCGAGCCGGAGCTCAACTCACAGCCGTTCCGCACGGTGACCGCTTGGGGAGGGTTCATCGTGCGCGAGTGGAGATTCTAGCGCGAACGGGGAACGGGGATCGCCGCTCGCCGATCGCCGATCGCGAGTTACCTGCCCGCCCCCGCGAGCTCATCCCAGAGCGCCGCCATCGCCTTTGTCCCGCGATGGTAGTTCTCCTCGCTGATCCATTCGTTCGGCGCGTGCGCGTTCTCGCCGGGCAGGCCAAACCCGACCAGCAGCACCGGCGCTTTGAGGATTCTCTGAAAATCGCCGACCACCGGGATCGATCCACCCTCGCCCGTGATGACGGGCTCCCGGTCGAACGCGGCGGCGAGCGCGCGACGCGCGGCGTCGAACAGCGGTCCGCCCAGGTCCGCGCGCCACGGACGGCCGCCGTGCAGGTGCGTCACCTTCACGGTCACGCCCTTGGGCGCGACGCGCTCGACGTGCGCGCGCATGAGCTTCTCGATCTCGTCCGGCGTCTGGTCCGGCACGAGGCGGCAGCTCACCTTCGCCATCGCCTTCGCCGGGAGCACGGTCTTCGCGCCCTCGCCGGTGTAGCCGCTCAACAGGCCGTTCACCTCGCACGTGGGTCGCATCCAGACGCGCTCGAGAGTCGAGTAGCCTTTTTCGCCGACGAGCTCCGGCGAGCCCGTCTCGTGACGGAAGGTCTCGTCCTTGAACGGAAGCGATTGGACCTGCTTCCGCCACGCGTCGCCCCAGTCGCGAACCTTGTCGTAGAATCCGGGGATGGCGATGTGGCCGTCCGCGTCGTGCATCGTCGCGAGGATGCGCGCCAGCGCCATCGCCGGATTCATGATCGCGCCGCCATAGATGCCGGAATGCAGATCGCCGGCCGGACCTTGCACGTCGATCTGGAAGTACGCGATCCCGCGCAGCGACGACAGGATCGACGGGAGGCCCGGCGCGAACATCGCCGAGTCGGAGATGACGACGGCGTCGCACTCGAGCAAAGCCTTATTCGCCTCGATGAACGCCTCGAGGTTCTCGCTCCCGACCTCTTCTTCGCCCTCGGCGAGCACGATCACGTTCACCGGCAACGTGCCGCGCGCGGCGAGATGCGCCTGCAGCGCCTTGATGTGGAGATAGAGTTGGCCTTTGTCGTCCACCGATCCGCGCGCGAAGATCTTTCCGTCGCGCACCGTCGGCTCGAACGGCGGGCTCTCCCAGAGCTCGAGCGGCTCGGCGGGCTGCACGTCGTAGTGGCCGTAGATGAGCACGGTTTGCGCGCCAGGCGCCTGTCGCCACTCGCCGACGACGATCGGGTGCCCCTTCGTCGCATGAATCGTGGCGGTGAGCCCGATCGAGCGCAGCGAGCTCGCGACCCAGTCGGCCGCGCGCGCCGTGTCGGGATTGTGCTCCGAGCGCGCGCTCACGCTTGGAATGCGAAGGAATTCGAACAGCTCGTCGCGGGCAGTGGCGCGATTGCCGGCGAGGTACGAGTCGAGGTCTTTGGCGAGGGGCATCCCGGAAGCTGCGCAGGACGGTCGCCACATTCAAGCGAGGTGCTTCGGGCCTATTCGAGCGGGGGAATCCGAACCGCCGCCTTTCCCGCGCGCAGACGATCCCAGTTGTCGGCGAGCTCCGCTTGATGGAGCTCCCACCATTCGAGCACGAACCGCAAGGCGCGATTGGGAAAGCGACCCACAATTTCACCATTCGCGATGATGACACTAATGGCACTTTCGCCATACTTCGCGTGGAAGTGCGGCGGCGAATGGTCGTCCGGGAACATGGTGATGACGATGCCCAGGAATCGACAGATTTCGGGCATGCGCGCAATGGAGGCCACTTGCGCCGCCCACGCGTCATCGATTGTACGCGGGTCAACTCCATTCGCCGCAAGCACGCGCTCATACAGCACCTCGGGGGCGGAGTCGTCCCCGTTCGGCCACATCACGATTCCGCCGTCGGCTCGTGCTTGCGCGAAGAGGTCGATGTCGCCGAGAGGGCCCAGCAGGCCTCCCGGCAATCGCCCTTGAAAGTCGACCTCCCCTTCGACTCCGTCCGCGAACCGCAGCCAAAGCACGTAGTCGCGAACGTGACGCACCTCGGCAACATGCGGAAGCGGGTTGGTGATCATCGCCATGGCCGAGCCTACGCTCGTCGGCCCGGCCGAGTCAAGCCGAGGCCCGCCAGACTCGTTCCGTCGTATCGACGCGCACCACGACGCGCAAAACCGACGTGGGGCGCGGCGACGGTGACCCGTCCTCGGGCCGTCGTCCGTATTGTGAAGTGGCCCCGGGCGTCGCTCAGTGCGCCGTCTGGCGATGCGAGCAGGAAGACCTTCGCCGCGGCGAACCCCTTGGAACGAAGAAACCACGCCTCGGAGGACATGCGAGATCGGTGTTTGGCCAGCGATTGGATGCAATGCCGCCGCGAAGCGGTCAACGCGGCGGCAGGGAGACGAAAAGGTTGGCGAACTTGGCGCCGGGATCGGCGATTGGTGGGGGTAAGTGTTGCGCTCCCTAGCATCCCGGCCCGGCATACATCTATCATCAGCAACGAGGAACGTGCAGCAACGGAGCTTTGATGGGCCATCCACGGCCGAGGGCGCGAGGTATGACGTGACGACGTCGTCGTCCTCGAACGGCGGATCACCAAGCGGAGTGCGGGAAGAGATCGCGCAGCGTCGGCCGTTCCATTCGACCAAGGCCGAAGTCGCGGTCAGCATTCTCAGAACGGCGGCGCTCATCGAGCGCCATTTCGCGCAGGTCGTCGCGCAGAGCGGCATCACCGTTCAGCAGTACAACGTGCTCAGAATTCTCCGCGGCGCCGGATCCGCGGGATTGCCGACGCTCGTCATTCGCGACCGAATGATCCACGAAGCGCCGGGCATCACACGTCTGCTCGACAAGCTCGAGTCGGCCGGCCTCGCGCGACGCGAGCGAACGTCCCCGGATCGCCGCCAGGTGTTCTGCTACATCACCGACGGCGGCTTGGCCGTGCTCGACGCGCTCGACGTCGCGATGAAAGAAGCCGACGACATCGCGGTCGGCGCGCTCAGCGACGAAGAGCAGCGCACACTGATCAAACTCCTGGAAGGCGTCAGGGCGCGGCAGCGGTAGGCAGTGGCCGCCCGGTCCAGCCGAGCATCAACCACAACCGCCGAGTCCCGACGACGCCAGCGCCGCGGCGCAGCGTCACGAGCGCTCCCTTGCGCACCTCGGCGAAAAACGGCGTGAGTCGCGTGACCGTGCCGTGCGGCTCGGCGCCGTCGTCCACCGCGAGCAGCAAGTCGTCACCGGCTCGCGCGACGCTCGAGAAGCGCGGCCACAGATCGTACTGATTCGGGCGACCCGCGAGGTTCATCGCGAAAACGGTGGGGTGCGCCGGCAGATGAAACGCGAGCTCCGACGCTTCTTGATAGCGATCGCCGCCGAACCACGTCGTGCGTCCCGACGCATCGGCCGACGCCGTCGAATCCGCGGCGCGTGCCAGCGCGTCCCACCCGAACGCGCGCGCGATCGGATCCTTCGGCGCCGGCAGCGGAAGAACCGGCGCCAGTCCCTGCGCGTAGATGAGAATCGACATCACACCGGCGAGCACGATTCCAGCGCGCAGCCACTTCGTTCCCGCGAGACTCCAGTCGGTCGTCGCGAGCAGCGCGATCGCCGGGATGTATGCGGGCGCGGGCCAATTCGGTTCAACGCGCTGTCGCACCGCGCTGTAGACGAAGAATCCGAACGACACCACCGCGACGACCGCGAGCAGGAAACGCGCGGGCCGCGCCTCGCGGCCATACGCGCGCGCGACCGCGACAGCGAGCATGATGAACAGAATGGGCGACGCGAGCGCGGCCTGTCCGCCGAAGAAGTCGCCCTCGTGCTTCCACGCCGCGACGAGCGCCGATCCGTGTGGCGCGGCAAGGCCGTGGCGCACCTGGTAGGCGAATGAGATCCAGCCGTGCGACGCGTTCCAGAACAGCACCGGCAGAAAGACGAGCGTCGCGATCGCGCAGGCGACGTAGGGCCCCGGCTCACCAAGCCGAGGACGCAGCGATGGATGCGCGATGACCGCGATGAGAACGCCGATCGGCAAGAAGATCGACGTGTACTTCGAGCAGAAGGAAAGTCCGAGCGCCGCGCCGGTCGCGATCCACCACCGGAGCGACGCGCTCGAGCGCACCGGATGTTCGATCGCGCGAACGAGGCTGTAGAGCGTGAGCGCGACGCCGGCGAGCACCGCGGCGTCGGGCGTCGCGAGAATCAATCCCGCGGCGGCGAGCGGCATCACCGCCATGACCACCGCGGCACGCACGGCCGCGCCATCGCCGGCGAGCCGGCGCGCGATCGCGGCGGTCGCGAGCGCGGCGACCCATCCGGCGAACACGGGGCCGAAACGAACCGCGACCGGCGTCGCCGATTTGCCGAACGGCGCGAGGAGCACGCCGCCGAGCCGGATCAGCCACGCGGTGACGGGTGGATGGTCGAAGTACCCCGCGGCGAGCTGCCGCGACCAATCCCAGTAGTAGGTCTCGTCCGGAAACGCGGGAATGAGCGCGGCGAAAACGAGGCGGACGAGCGCGGCCGCGGTGACGATGGTGAGCGCGACCAACCACGAGCTGTCATCCCGAGCCGAGCGAGGGATCGGCAGTTGCGTCACGTCGTGGCGGACGGACGAATGCGATACCGGCGGAGGCCGCGCACGACGATCACCACGCCCCACGTCCACACGAGCCACATCACGCGCTCGTCCGCGGCCAGCCCGGTGAGCATTCCCCAAGCGACCAGCGGTCCGGCGAACGCAAGCTCGACGGGGTTCGAGCCGTCGGCGACGACGCGCTCCACCGCGCGCGTCGACTCTCGCCGTCCGTCGCGAATGACGTACTCCAGCGTGCGCGACAACGAATCCGTCGTCATGCCGCGCCAGCCGGGGACTCGAAACAGCGTCCACCCCGGCGCGGTTCGTCCCCACCCGTGATTGTCCGATCCGGTGACCAGGGCGAGGTTGAGGCTGTCGGCGATGTGCACGATGCGCTCGCGATCCTTTCGGGTCTGCGCGAGTCCGCGCGGCGACCCATCTACGATCTCGATCGCCATGACGCCCGGAATTCCGCTCGCGGAGAGCGCGGGCACCTTGCTCAGGTTCGCCGGCACTGTTTCGATCGTGACCGGCGCGTTCCTCGGCAACAGGCTCGCGAGCATGAGCGCCTGGGGATCGATGTCCTTCAGGTCCGGCGTCGTCACTCCCTTGTAGCGTCGTCCGGCGCTCAAGAGGTTCACGTGCTCGCCGTTGAAGAACGCCTCGAGGCCCTGGAGCACCATCGTCCCCTGCCCCGCGAACGGCGGATTGGACGCGATGCCCCGCTCGGCGCCTTCGTAGCTCGCGTGATCCGTGATGTAGACCGCGTCGAATCCCGCCGCGCGGTGCCATGCGCGAACGTCTTCTTCGTTCCAGTCCGCGCGCCCGTCGTGCGAGTGCTGCGTGTGCGCGTGAAAGTCCACCGCGAGCACGAGGTCGTCGGAAGCGACGAACTGCGCCATCGGGCGCGGGAGCAGCGCGGCAGCTGCGTACGTCGCGACCAGTGCCAGCAGGAAGACGATTGCCGCGACGACCTCGCGCCGAACCGACGTGCCTTTGCGCGCAAGGCGCACGCGCACGAAGGCGAAGATGCCGATCGCCCACAGCACGAGCGCGATGTGCTGGCCGACCGTCAGCAGCGTGAGCGTGTCGAGAATGCTCGAAATCGGCGCCAGCGCGAGATACGCCGCCGGCAGATCGAGATGTCCTTCACCGACGGCCGCATGGGTCGCCGCGTCTCGAATCGGATCCGTGGCGAACAGCGCGGTGACGAGCAGCGCGATGGTGATGCCGATGGGCGTCCATGGCAGACGCCGGTACCAGGGCAACGGCTGAGCAGGCGTCGAGGAGGCGTGAGAGCGAGGCAACGCGGGGCGGTATAGTTTGATGGTGCCGGAGCAATAGGATCGACCGACAAACTGCCGCACCCGTCCGGTTCTCACAATGCCCAATCGGCTCGCGAACGAAACGAGTCCGTACCTCCTGCAGCACGCCGACAATCCGGTGGATTGGTACGCATGGGGACAGGACGCGCTCGACACGTCGCGCGCCGACGACAAGCCGATCCTGCTCAGCATCGGCTACGCGGCGTGTCACTGGTGCCACGTGATGGCGCACGAGTCGTTCGAGGACGAGGCGACCGCCGCGCTGATGAACGAGCGCTTCGTGAACATCAAGGTCGATCGCGAGGAGCGGCCGGACCTGGACGGCATCTACATGCAGGCCGTGCAGGCCATGACGGGCCACGGCGGCTGGCCGATGACCGTCTTCCTCACGCCGGACGGCGTGCCGTTCTACGGCGGCACCTACTTCCCGAAGGACGACCGGCAGGGCATGCCGTCGTTCAAGCGAATCCTGACCGCCGTCTCGGACGCGTATCGCAACAAGCCGGCGGACGTCGCGCGCACGGCGGCCAGCGTGCGCGAGATGTACGACGCCGCGACCGAACAGACGCGAAGCTCCGGCCCGCTCACGCCCGCGCTGCTCGACGCCGCGTACCGCGCGCTCGCGCAGCGGCACGACGAGCGGTACGGCGGCTTCGAGGGCGCGCCGAAGTTTCCGCAGACGATGTCGCTCGACTTCCTGCTGCGGTACTGGGCGCGGACGGGCGCCGAGAACGCGCTCGCGATCGTCTCGCGATCGTTCCTCCACATGGCGCGCGGCGGCATCTACGATCAGATCGGCGGCGGCTTCGCGCGCTACTCGGTGGACGAGACGTGGCTCGTGCCGCACTTCGAGAAGATGATCTACGACAACGCGCTGCTCGTGCGGCTCGGCGCGCATCTCTGGCAGGCGACGGGCGACGCCGAGGTTCGCCGGGTGACCGAGCAGACGATCGATTGGGCGTTGCAGGAGATGCGCGCGCCCGGCGGCGGTTTCTACTCGTCGCTCGACGCGGACAGCGAAGGGCACGAAGGGAAGTTCTACGTCTGGGACTCGCCGGAGATCGACAGGCTGCTCGGCGACGATGCGCCGATCGCCCGCGCCTACTGGGGCGTGACCGACGACGGCAACTTCGAGGGCAAGAACATCCTCTCCGTCGTCGCCGACCGTCGTGTGGTTGCCGCGCGCAACGGCGTGACGCCCGACCGTGTGGACGAGATCATCCGCGCCGCGACGACGACGCTCTACGCCGCGCGCGAACAGCGAATCTGGCCCGGCCGCGATGAGAAGATTCTCACGTCGTGGAACGCGCTCATGGTGCGCGGCGTCGCCGAAGCCGCTCGCGCGTTCGGCAGCGACCGGTACCGCCTCGCCGCCGCCGAGAGCGCCGAGTTCCTGTTCACCAATCTCGTTCGGGACGGTCGCGTGCTTCGCTCGTACAAGGACGGCCGCGCGCGCGTCGCCGGGTATCTCGAGGACTCCGCCGCGCTCGGCCTCGCGGCCCTCGCCGTGTACGAGATCACGTTCGACGATCGCTGGCTGGCGCGTGCGCGTGAGCTGGGCGCCGCGGTCGTGCGGTGGTTCTGGGACGACGCGGCCGGCGCGTTCTTCGACACCGCGTCCGATCATGAAACGCTCATCACGCGGCCGAAGGACATCACCGACAACGCCGTCCCGTCGGGCACGTCGCTCGCCGTCGAGCTCCTGGTGCGGCTCGCCGAGCTCTTCGCCGACGTCGATGCGCGCCGTCGTGCGACCTACGTGGTCGAGACGCTCGCGCCGGCCATCGCACGGTACCCGACGGCGTTCGGACACCTGCTCGGCTCGGCGGACATGCTCGTCAACGGCGCGGTCGAGCTGGCGATCGTGGGCGATCCGACGTCGGCGGACTTCACCGCGCTCGAACGCGCGGCGGCCGGGCGGTACGTTCCGTCACTCGTGATCGCAGGTGGACCGCCGCGCGACGACCTGGCGCTGCTGGCGGATCGCGTCACCCGCGACGGGAAGGCGACGGCGTACGTCTGCCGGAGCTACGCGTGCGAGGAGCCCACGACGTCGGCCACGTCGCTCGGCGATCAGCTGGCGCACGCGGGGGCTCGCGCCAGCACATGACTCGCGGCGAGGAACTCGGCACGGCCCTGCTGGAGTTCCTCTGCCATGTCGCTTCGATGGATCTGTCTCTTCGTCGCCATCACCGCCTGCGCGGAGAGGACGATCGCCGAGCCCGAACAGCCGCTGCCCGAGACGCTCGCCGCGTCGGACATCTACACGCCGCGCGTCGGCGAGGTCTGGGTCTTCGTCAATGGCTACGGCGACACGACGACCGTCGCCACCGAGGCCGCGCCCGATCCGGTTTCATGCCGAAGCGGGCGCAATATCGTGTGGCACTATCGGAAGACCAACAAGCGCGCGTACTGGAATCCTGGCGTCGACAGCGCCGAGCTGCGCTTCGTGTTGCATCAGAACCCGGACAGCTCGTGGCGATCGACGGCGAGCGTGATCTCGTTTCCGAAGTCGTGCGCGTTCTGCGCCGGCGGCTGGACCAAGGCGACGTGGGTCATCCTCGACAATCCCGCCGGCATTCCGCTTCCGTATCAGATCGTTCCGCCGACGCTTCACCGTACCGATCATCTTGCGTACGAGACAGTGGCGGACGCGATGGGAGGCACGGGCCTGTTGTCGCTCGACTGTCTCATCCCGGATGGCCAGCTCGTCGCTCAGCCCGGGCACGGCGAGCAATGGCGCACCGAGTACTACATGGAGAACGTGAAGACGCCGATCTATTCAGGCGCGGCGTCGGTATCCGAGCAGTGGGAGAACTGCGACGCCGCGCACACGAATCCGGGATGCGGCCACGAGAAGTGGTGGTTCGCTCCGGAGCTCGGGCTCGTGAAGGTCTGGCAGATCAACAGCGGCAGCGGGAAAGACGGCGATGCGGATCCTCGAATCACGATGGTCCGCGTGAGGTAAGCGGAGCGGGACAACACGTGCGGCGTGCGAGGTCGTGATGAGCAAAACGGCGAGGAGTGCGGCGCGCTGTTGTCGCGGTTCCCCCGCACGCCTTGCCCAACTCTCGCCCCGATCTCCGCACCCCGTCCACCGCTCTCGCTCCGACACGCCGCACGCCAACGCCTCTCGCGCTCCAATACGCCGTTCGCCGTTCGCCGCTCCTAAGGAAGTGGCGTCGCCGGCTGACTCTTGTACACGACTCCGTTCTTCATGACGAAGACCGTCTTCTCCATGACGTGAATGTCCGCGATCGGATCGCCCGGCACCGCGACGACATCGGCGAGCTTGCCCGGCGACAGCGTGCCGATTCTGTTGTCCCATCCGAGCAGCTTCGCGCCGTTCATCGTGCCGGCGACGATCGACTGCATCGGCGTCATGCCGCCCCATTCGACCATGAGCGTGAACTCGTGCCCGTTCGCGCCGTGCGGATCGACGCCCGCGTCCGTGCCAAGCGCGATGGGCACGCCGTTGCGGACGGCGATCTTCACCCCGTTTCGCATCGCGGCCGCGGCGGCGCGCGCCTTGTCGGCACGGAGTCCTTTGAGCACACCGGCATTCGCCGCCTTTTCCGCCGCTTCACCGGCGCTCAACGTCGGCACGAGGAAGGTGCCGCGCGCGACCATCATCTTCGCGCCCTCCTCGTCGAGAAAGGAGCCGTGCTCGATCGACGAGACACCGGCGCGCACCGCGATCTTGATGCCTTCGGTGCCGTGCGCGTGCGCGGCGACCTTGCGCTCGAGCTTCGTCGCTTCGTCGACGAGCGCCTTCATCTCCTCGAACGTGTACTGCGGCACGCCGACGGCGTCGCCTTCCGAAAGCACGCCGCCGGTGGCGCACGTCTTGATGACGTCCGCGCCATACTTCGCCTGATAGCGAACCGCGGCGCGAATCTGCTCCGGTCCGTCGGCGATGCCCGTCCGATAGTCGCCGTCCTGCAATCCGGGCTTGAATCCGTTCTCGTCGCAGTGCCCGCCGGTGATGCCGATCGCGTGTCCGGCGTTCTGCATGCGCGGTCCCTTCACGAAACCATCATTGATCGCTTTGCGTAGCGCCATATCGTCGAAGTTCGGCGCTCCCACGTTGCGGATCGTCGTGAAGCCGGCCATCAGCGTCTTGTCGACGTTCGCGACGCCGAGGATGGCGCCGAACGAATCGAAGTCGCGTACGGCCGCATCGTCGCCGGCCGGATCGCCGAGCGTGCGGCCGATGACGTGCGTGTGCGCATCGATGAAGCCGGGCAACAGCGTCGCGTTGCCCAGATCGATGGTCTTCGCGCCCGCGGGAATGGTGACCGACCCTTGTCGGCCGACCGCGACGATCTTGTCCTCGGTCACGACGACGACGCCATTCTGAATCGGCGCGGCGCCGGTGCCGTCGATCACTCGGGCGGCGTGGAGGACGACGGTGCCGGAACCCTTTGGTTCCTGCGCGCCGATGACGTTGGCGGCGACGACGCACGTCGTCGCGAAGGCGGAGAATGAACGCATTTGGGCGACGAGTCGGTGAGGGAGCAGCGAAACTAACACTCGGTCATCCCGAGCGCAGCCTCGCCTAATCGGCCGCTTCCGCGTGTTCAAGAGTCGGTGTGGCCGGCTCGCCGCGACCCAATCGTCTGGAACCATGTCGGATGTCCGCGGCAACCCCGGAACGAACTTCGCCTGGCCAACCTCTACGAGATTCGAACGCGGACCTGGCGGACTTCGCGGATTCACGCGAAGAGCGTCGATGAAACAGGAAAGTCTGCGTGACCCACTCTGAGGAACTGCTCGTCAAGTCGTCAGCCTAGGCGCGAAATCGCAGAATCCCTCGTTGCACTCGGGATGACGAGGGACTGCACTCGGGATGACGCAAATCAACGCGACCAGTGCGGCGCCGTCGACCACTCCTTCGGATCGAACATCGCCGTGGACAGGGGCACGTTCGCTTTGATGTCGCGGTATTCCTCGAGCAATACGCGGCTGCCGTTCACGAGCTGCTCCACCTCCGGTGCGATCCAACCGCCGGCCAGGGGCTCGTACTTGTTGAATCGAATGTCCGAAAGTCCGCGCGACGATTGCTGAAGCACGCGCACGAAGAGCAGCTTGTCGCGATCGATCCAGAACTGCTTCGTCGTCGTGTCGCCGCGGCTCGCGCCGACCACGTACACGGTGTCGCCGCGCCACGTCTCCTCGTGAATCTTCGAGAGGTCGAAACCGAGCCGCCAGAGGACCGCCTCGGTGCGCGCCGCCGGCTGGGTGTACACGTCGAAGCCGAGCACGAGCAGATCGTTGAAGCCCGAGTCCGCGCGAACGAGCTTGCCGTCGGCGAAGGAGTAGACGGAATCGCGCGCGTACATCGCGCCACTCTTCGTGTCCAGGTTCGTGTCGATGCGAAGACGTCCGGGCAGCGTCGCGGCCTCGTACCACGTCTGCACGAGCGGACCGCCGCCGCCCCGCGTCAGCGTCGTCGTCTGCACGAACGTGAGCGTGCGATACCACGAGCCCGAATACCGGTCGTGCATCGCCGCGATCAGCGCCGGGCCGCTCGCGATCTCCGCTCTCGCGCGCGGCCGCTCCGGCTCCGTCACCGCTCGCGCCGCCGGTCGCGCCGGAGCGGGCGTGGCCGCCTGTCGGTGACAGGCAGCCGCGATCAGAACGAACAACCCCGCGACGAACCGGCGCGGGGTTGTTGGCATGCGTGTCGAACGCCGCATCGGGAACATCAGGGCTCCAGTCGATATCCCGCTTTCCACACCGTCAAAATATGACGCGGATTGGACGGATCGTCCTCGAGCTTTCGCCGCAGCTCGGCGATGTGGATGTCCACCGTACGCGTCATCACCTCGACGCGATGGCCCCACACCTCGCGCAGCAGCTCGACCCGCGACGCCACCGCACCGCGCCGGCGAACGAGCGCCAACAGCAAATCGAATTCCTTCGGGCTCAGTGCAACTGGAGTGCCTTCCTTCAGAACGGTCCGCGACGCCGGGTTGATCTCGACGGAGCCGAACCGCTCATGACCATCCGCCGCGGTCCGATCGGCGAGACGCGACCGACGGAGCAGCGCGCCCACGCGTGCCAACAGCTCGAGCACCCCGCACGGCTTCGTGACGTAGTCGTCCGCCCCGAGCCGGAAGCCGAGCACCTTGTCGGCCTCCTCTCCGCGCGCCGTGAGAATGAGGACCGGAACGTTCGAGCCCGCTTCGCGAAGCGTCTTCAGGACGCGATAGCCGTCCATGCCCGGCAGCATCAAATCGAGCATGACGAGGTCTGGACCCCACGCTTTGGCGCGGTCGAGACCGCTCTCGCCGTCGTCGGCGACCTGAACGTCGTAGCCTTCGATCTCGAGACCCGTCCGCAGTCCGTAGGCGAGGTCGGGATTGTCTTCGACAATGAGAATGCGCGGCATGGTGACCGAAAGTTCGTCCGTCGCGGAATGCCGCGAATCGGCTAGGGTGGAATACGTCATGGCACCGCCTTGAGTTGCACGTTGGCGTCGAGCGATTCGGCCGGCGTCTCACCGACCTCGCCTCGACTGAGTGGAAACTCGATGACCACACGGGCACCGCCCCCCGGCCCGCTCTCCGCACGACCGCGTCCGCCGTGCATCGCGACCAGCTCCCGAACGACAGACAGCCCAATGCCGCTGCCCCCTGTCGCCGACTCCACGTCGCGCTTGAGGCGGACGTACGGGTCCCACACCCGGACCCGGTCGTCGTGTGGGATGCCGGGGCCTTGGTCCTCGACCCAGACTCGCGCGCGGTCGCCGGCTACTTCCGAGCCGACCGAGATCGTCTGACCCGCCGGTCCGTACTTCACGGCGTTGTCGAGGAGGTTGAGCAGGATCTGCCGCAACGCATCGCGGTCGAGATGCACCACCGCGCCCGCGTCGAGCCGCGCGTCGATCGACATCTGCCGCGCGCGCGCGAGCGGCGCGAACAGCTCGAGCACGTCGCGGATCTCGTGGTCGAAGTCCGACGGCGACAACGACACGCGATTCGTTCCCTTCTCCGCGCGGGAGAAGTTGAGCACGTTCTCGACGAGGTACGTCAACCGCCGCGCTTCCTGATCGATGATGCCCGCCGAGCGAAGCCGCTCGTCCTCCGAGCGCAGCTTGCCGAGATGCAGGAGCTCGGCGAACCAGCGAATCTGCGCCAGCGGCGTTCTGAGCTCGTGCGAGACGCCCGACACGAACTCCGTGCGCATGCGCGCCAGCTCTTGCTGTCGCCGCAGCTGAATCAACGTGACCGTGAGCAGGCCGGCCGCGATCGCGAACAGCGCGAGCAGGAGCGGCAGTCGCGACTTCGGCAGTCCGCCCACGACGAGCATGCTCGCGAAGTCCTCGTTGAGACTCACGCGCATGATCAGCCGGCCGAAGTTCGCCTCGAGCGTGTCCACGGCCGAATACGTGAGCGCCGCCCATCCCGGCGACTTGTAGACCTCGTTGCCGGACAGCGTCGTGACCGAGAGCGACAGGATCGAATCGACGGGCAGCTTGCCGATGAGCGTCGGCGGCAGCACCCCGCTGGACTCTCCGTTCACGCCTCGGAGGTTGGCGAAGATCGGCGAGAGGAAGGGCTGCGGGTCCGTCACGTAGCCATAGATCGTGAGCGGCAAGCCGCTCTTGTCGCGTGCGACGACGAACACGACGAGCGTCGTTCGTCCTTGGCGGTGCCCGAACAGCATCGCGTACGAATCGTTCGTCAGCACGACCGCCAGATTCCGAAATGGACCAGTGCGGCCGTCAGGTGAGCCGAACGTGATCGTGTTGGATTCCGGCACCGGCCCGCGCGTCTTCGTGTACGCCAAGATCGTGTCGCGTGCCCACGCCAACTCGGCGTCGGGGAGCTCCGTTTCCGTGGTCCGGAACGTTCCGTCCGCCCAATCGTAGCGGAAGAAATACCGGACTCCCGAGAGACAATGGCACCACCCCATAGTCTCGCGGGCCATGTCCTCCACGGTGGCGGGTGGGAACACCGTCGCGGCCAGCCGCGCCGGATCGATATGCGAGGCCTGGCGCACCAGCGATGTCACGACTTGCGACAGCAGCTGGTTCTTCCCCTGCTGCGTGAACTCCCAATTGGCGAGCTTCGCATAGTCGTGCAGCGTCGCTTCGACGGTGCGCTTCTGAGAGCGCGCGGCGTCGAATCCCTGATAGGCAAGGGCGGCGCAAACGAAGAGCGCCATGACGAGCAGCGCGACCGTGCCGATCAGGCGGGGAGAGCGGCGCATGGTCATTGTAATGAGCGGTTTATCCCTCGTCTGGGCCAGCCATTTTTGGCGGCTTTACTGAACCCTTTCATCGGACTGGAGTGGATAGGTTATAGCCCATGTCTTCCTTCGTTCGCGGGATCTTCGCCGGGGCGTTGCACGACGAGCTGCTCTTCCCTTTTCCACCCCCGCTCGACGCCCGGGATCCCGCCGAGGCCGCGAAGGTCCGGAGACTGATCGGCGCCCTGCACCAGATGAGGAAGGACGGCCTCATCGACTCGGCCGCGTTCGATGAGACCGAGACTGTCCCCGAGCCCACGATCCGCGCGCTGGCCGAGAACGGTCTGCTCGGGCTCACCATCCCTACGGAATATGGCGGGGCGGGACTGTCCGCGGCTGGCTACTCGCGAGTCTTCGGCGAAGTGTCCCGCCTCGACCCATCGCTCGCCGTCCTCATCGGCGTCCACTGCGGCCTCGGCTCGAAGGCGATCGTCCTGTTCGGCAACGCCGAGCAGAAAGCGAAGTACCTCCCGCTGCTGGCGCGCGGCGAGACGCTGGCCGCCTACGCGCTCACGGAGCCCGACATCGGCTCGGATGCGCAGAACATCAAGACGACGGCCCGGCTCAGCGACGACGGCACGCGCTGGATCCTGAACGGGCGCAAGCAGTGGATCGGCAACGGGCAGCGCGCCGGCGTGATCGCCACGTTCGCGCAAACGCAGACGGAAAGGCACGGCGAGATCGTGCAACGACCGACGGCGTTCATCATTCGTCCGGACATGCCTGGCTTCCGCGTCGAAGGAACGTTCCGGAAGCTCGGCATTCGCGGATCGACGCAGGCTGCGCTGCATTACGACAACCTCGAGGTCCCGGTGGACCACGTGCTCGGCACGGTGGGCAAGGGATTCGCCGTCGCCGTGCACGTGCTGAACGGCGGACGCCTGTCGCTCGCGGCAGGCTGCACCGCGGGAACGAAGCATCTCCTCGGCGAGATGGCCGCGTTCACCGAGCATCGAATTCAGTTCGGCAAACCGATCGCCGAGTTCGAGATCACCCAGCGCAAGGTCGCGCGCACGGCGTCGGACGTCTACGCGGCGGACGCGATGCTCGGTCAACTTGCGAATCTCGCGTCGTTGGCCGACGCCGACTGGGCGCTCGAGGCGGCGTGCTGCAAGGTCTTCGCGAGCGACATGATCTGGCGCGCGGCCGACGAGATGGTGCAGCTCGCCGGCGGCCGCGGCTTCGTGAAGCCGTATCCGTACGAGCGACTGCTTCGCGACACGCGCATCAACCGGATCTTCGAGGGCACGAACGAGATTCTGCGGCTGTTCATCGCGCTCAACGGCATTCAGGGCCCCGCCGAGCAGCTCAAGGAAATCGGCTCGGCGCTTCGGCGGCCGCTGAAGAATCTCGGGCTCATCAGCGGATTCGCCGCATCGCGACTGCGCAGCGCGCTCGGCGCGACGCCGACGCTCGACGTCGATCTGACCCCTCGGCTCGTGGCCCATGGGGAGTACCTCGAGAAGCACGTCGCCGAGCTGCATCTGGCGACCGAGCGCGTGATTCGCCACTACCGGCGGGACATCGTCGACCGGCAGCAGGAGCTGGAGCGCCTGGCCGACATGGCCATCGAGCTGTTCGCGACGATCTGCGTCCTCGCGCGGACACAACGGCTGGTCGATGAGCGCGGCGAGGACGGTTGCGCGCGCGAGCTCGACCTATGTGATCTGTTCGTCATCGAGTCGGGCCGCCGCTTCCGCGCGGCGCGGCAGTCGCTGCAGTCGGCGCAGGACGACGTACGCCGAGAGGTGGCGCGCCGCGTTCGTGGGGATGCAGGTTATGGAGTCTCTGATGCGATCCTAGAGACATAGGAAAAGGAACGGCGAACGGCGAACAACGAACAGCAAACAGCGACACGTTTCAGAACTTCAATGCCGACCATTTACGACATCTCGCTTCCGATCATCAGCGGCGGACTAGTCTACCCGGGCAATCCGGAGATCGCGATCACGCCGCAGCAGGAGATCTCGAAGGGCGCCGGCGCGAACGTCTCGTCGCTGTCGTTCGGCTCGCACACGGCGACCCACGTCGACGCGCCAAAACACTTCTTCAATGAAGGCGCGGGCGTCGACGCGTTGCCGCTCGACGTGCTGATGGGCCCCGCGGTCGTGATCGACATTCCGGCGGCGGCGATGTCCGTCGGTGAAGCGGAGCTGCGGCGCTTCGAGCTCACGGGCCACCGGCGCGTGTTGATCAAGACACGGAACTCCACCTTCAATCGCGAACGCGAGTTCCATCGCGACTATACCTACCTCGCGCCGGACGGCGCGTCGTATCTCGTCTCGATCGGCGTCGCGCTGGTCGGCGTCGACTACCTCTCGATCGAGCAATTCCATTCGGGACACCACCGCACGCATCGCACGCTGCTCGAGCGCGGCGTGATCATCGTCGAGGGGCTCGACCTCTCGGCGCCGGCGGCCGGGCCGTACGAGCTGCGCGTGCTTCCTCTGCGGCTCGTGGGACTCGACGGCGGGCCGGCGCGCGCGGTGCTCGTCGGATGACGACCCTGGTCCGCCGGCGAGTGGGACAGCAACCGCGGTCCGGCGCGATCGAGCTCGTGCTGTTCGACATCGGCGGCGTGCTCGGGAGCAACGGGTGGGACCGTGAGCAGCGCGCCGCCGCCGTCGAAAAGTTCGGCCTGGACGAAGCAGACTTTCAGTACCGGCACGAAGAGACGGTGGGTGCGCTGGAATCCGGGCACATGACGATCGACGAGTATCTCGACGTCACCGTCTTCTGCGAGCCGCGCGATTGTTCCCACGAGGAGTTCAAGGAGTTCATGTTCGCTCAGAGCGTGCCGTGGCCGGACAGCATCGCGGTCGCGCGGGAGCTGGCGAACGCGCGCCGGGCGCGGCTCGCGACGCTGAACAACGAGAGCGAAGCGCTCAACCAGTACCGCATTCGAACCTTCGGCCTGCACGACATCTTTCCGACCTTCTTCACGTCGTGCTGGATGGGCGTCCGCAAACCGCTGCGAGAGATCTATCATCGCGTGCTCGGCATGACGCAGGCCGATCCGGAACGCACGCTCTTCATCGACGACCGAGCGCAAAACCTCGCGCCCGCGTCGGCGCTCGGCATTCGAACGGTGCAGTTCACTTCTGCCGCGCAGCTCCGAGAGGATCTCGTCAAGCTTCGCTTGCTGTAGTCGCGCGCGAGCAATCTTAGGGCTTGAGACGCACGATGAAGACTCGGAGCGGCGTCGTTCCCAGTTGACCGGGCTCGAACATCCGCAGCCGAGTCGACTCCATCGACTCCGGGTCGATGAGCTGGGAAAGCGCATTGATATTCAGGCCCATCAAGGCGCCGGCTCGGTACGAGTTGTCGAGCTCCGCCTTCACGCGCGCGAGCTGCTCAGCCGGGACGGCCGTCGCTCGAATCGCGACGTCCACCGTGTCGCTCGATCGCTGCGCCATTCGCGTCTGCATCACTTCGAACATTTGCTTGAGCTTCGCCTGGCGCTCAGCGAGGACCTCATCGCTCGCTCCACCTCGCGCAACGATGGCGCCGCCGCCGGCTCCTCCCACGACGACGTCACCCGAACCGCCGCGCCCACCGCCACGTACGACGCCGAATCCACCGCCGCCGCCGCGCGCGCCGGCAAAGCCGATCGCGAACGGGCGTGATTCGGCGAGGCTCGTCACGTAGTTGCCGCGCGCGTCCACCACCAGCGTGACGGTGTTGATGTCGGGATCGCCGTTGAGCGCGCTGGGATGGTGGACCGCGATCAGCTTGCGAATGTCTTCGAGCGTGAGCGAGTCTGGCCCGCGCCGAATGAGCGCCAGTCGCGGCGGCGAGACCGGCGCAGCGATCGGTTTGGGCGTGGGCGTTTCACGGACGGGTGATGCGGACGTCGGCGTCGCGAGTCGAGCGGTCTCGGTGAGCACCGGTTTCGCCGGGGCTGGAGATGCGACCGGCGCCGGCTCTGGCACCGTCGCTTTCGGCAGCGGCGCAGGCACCGGCACTTGTTGCGTGACGAGCGGATCCGGCCGCGGCGCGCGCACCGCGGCGGTGCCAGCCGCGACGACGAGGACGACGCATGCGGCCGATATGAGACGTGGATATCGCGGGTTGGTCGTAGTCATGGCTCTGATTCTCCGTTCGAGAAACGGGCGCCGCTCGGCGAGCGACGTCGCAAATGGAAGGGACGGGCCTCGTCGTGCGCCGACCGTCAGCAGGAGCTCGCCGTATTCGCGCCGCTGCGCTGACGCTCGCAGCACGCGTTGGTCGCAATCGATCTCGATCGCCAGGCGGAGACGTCGCACGAGCAACCACAGCGCGGCGTTCCACGGCGCGAGGGTCATCGCGAGCGCGGCGCCGAGGAGCAGGAGCGGATCGCGCGCGCGAATGTGCTCGTGCTCGTGCCGCAGCATCAGCGCGCGCGCGGGCGCGTCGAGTCCCAGGGCCCACTGTGGGATCACGACGCGCGGCGCGAGCGCGCCGACGACCGCCGGGCCAACGCCCGGCGACACGAGCACGGTCGTGCCGTCGATCTCCACGGTGCGCCAGTGCGCGCGGCGGCGACGCACGCCGATCGCGGCGCGCGCAAGCAGCGCGAGCCACAGGAGCGACGCGAGGAGCCAGACGCGAATCACGAGCGGATCAGCCGAGCCGACGACCCGCGCCACGCGGGCTCGGATCGATTGCGACGCCGCCACGCTCGAGGTGACGACCGGCGAAGTGATCGTGACGTCGAGCTCGGGTGCGAGTTGTGAGGCCGCCGCAGTCGACGCCGCGCCGCGAGGCCGCGTCGCGAACAGCACGGGCACGACGACGGCGAGGATGATCGCCGCGAGCCAGACGAAGCGCTGGCGTCGTCCCCACGTCGCCGCGACCCGATCGGCGGCGAGCGCGGCCGCATAGGTGATCGCGCCGAACAGAACCGAGTATGCCATCCAGGCGAGCAGCATCAGTCCTCCTTCTTGCGCTTGGCTAGCCGGTCGTCGAGCAGCTTGCGCAGGCGGCGCAGGTCGGCGGTGTCGAGCTTCTTGTCGCTGACGAGCTGCGTGAGGAGTAGATCGGGTGATCCGGCGAAGATCTTGTCGAGCACGCGCGACAGCGCGCTCTTGCCGGCGATGTCCGGCGTGACCGCCGGCAAGTAGCGGTGCGCCTTTCCCTCGGTGACGTGGGTGATGAAGCCCTTTTCCTCGAGGGTGCGCAGCACCGTGAGGACGGTGGTGTACGCGAACGAATCGTCGAGCGCGTCGCGCACCTCGGCGACGGTGCCCGAGCCGTTGCGCCAGAGCACCGCCATCACGTCGAGCTCGCGATCGGTGAACGAGATGTCCATGGCCCGCCCGGCAGAGGGTCTACTGAAGTTCTAGTAGACAATACCGTCGGGGGAACGACCTGTCAACTAGTTTTTTAGTAGACGGGTGTTTGTAGCAAGCAGGCGGGAGTGCGGGGCGGGTGTCTCACGTTCGCCGTTCGCCGTTCGCCGTTCGCCGTTCGCCGTTCGCCGTTCGCCGCCCGCCGCCCGCCGCCCGCCGCCCGCCTACGTTCCGTGCGCGACGATGTAGTCTTTCGTGATTCGCGCGACCGAGATCGTTCCTGCCTGGCGCATCGTCATCTCGAATTCCTTCCGGAGCAGCGCGAGGACGGTCTCCACACCCTCCTGTCCGAACGACGCGAGGCCCCAGATGTACGGCCGCCCGATTCCCGTCGCCGTCGCGCCCAGCGCGAGACCCTTGAAGATGTCGGTGCCGCGGCGGATGCCGCCGTCGAGAATGATCGCCGCGCGGCCGCGAATGCCCGACACGACCTCGGGGAGCGACAGGACCGTCGCGCGCGTGCTGTTCTCCGCGCGACCGCCATGGTTCGACACGAACACGCCGCTCACGCCGTTGCTCACGGCGATCTCCGCGTCCTCGCGCGTGACGATGCCCTTGATGAACACCTTCATCGACGTCGAGTCGCGCAGGCGCTTCACGAAGTCCCACGTCGGCGTGCCGACCTCCGGGAATGGATCGTCCGGCTTGAGGTCGGCGATCGCCGGCTTGCGGCGGTTGTCGCGCAGCTCGTTGACGCGACCCGTTGCTCCCGGAGCCGGCGCTCCGCCCTGATGACAATTGGTGCACGTTCGCGTGTCGCTCTTCCGCGAGCGAACCATCGTCTCGCGATTGCTGCCGCCGATGAGATCGACCGTGAACACCACGGCGGGCGCCCCGGCGCGCTCGGCGCGCTTCACCATCTGCTTCGTCTGATTCCAATCCTCTTGATGGTAGAGCTGGAACCACACCGGCGTGCCGCGCGCGGCGATGACGTCCTCGATGCTCGACGTCGCCACCGTCGACAGCACCTGGAGATGATTCTTCGCCTTCGCGGCGCGGGCGACCGCAACCTCACCTTCCGGATGAAAGGCGCGCTGGCTGCCGACGGGATTGATCACGATCGGCGTCGGCCAGCGCGTGCCGAGGAGCTGGACGGACGCGTCGATCTTGCTGACGTCGACCAGCCGGCGCGGATGCAGATCCCAACGCGCGTAGCCCTCGCGGTTCGCCCGAATCGTCGCGTCGTCGTCCACGCCGGTCGAGAGGTAGCCCCAGTGCGCCGGAGGCAGCTTCTTCTTCGCGACCGGCTCGAAGTCGAACACGTCGAGCGCTTCGCCCGGCGACGTGATGAGATCGGGTTCCTGAATCGCCTGTTGCACGAGCGCGAGCCCGGCCGCGCGCTCGCGCGCGTTGCCGCCGAACAACCGCGTGAGGGTGTCGATGTTGACGCCGGCCGCGGCGAGCAGCGGACTGCCGGCAGCGAATCGCAGGAATCGGCGTCGCGAGAACGGGTCGTTGTGCGTCGACATGATCACACCGCCAGGCTGGAAGGGGGAACCAGCCTGGAGTATACGATCATGTCATCCCGGGCGCAGCAGATGGTCCTAGTCCGCCGTCACCGCCTTGAGCAGGACGGTCGTCACCGTCAGCGCCGTCTTTCCAAGCTCGCCCGCATTGAAGCTCCGCGTCGTGAGCAACTGCGTCATTCCCTCGACATCCAGGAAATCCGGCAGCGCGGTGACGGCAACGTGCGAGACGTCGGCGAGCGTCGCGTAGTGTTTGAGGTCGCGAATGATGAGGTCGAGATTCGCCCTCGCGAGCGAGTCGGCTCTGCTTCCCGGGCTCTGCGACGCGGCGCGCACTCGCGCGAGCGCCATGTTGAGCTGCTCCTTGCGCGCGCGCAGCAACACGTCCGTGATTGCGACGTGCCCCTCGGCCGTGCTCCAGACATAATGGTAGTCCGCGTCGACGACGATCCAGATGGCGTCGCTCGGCGGATTGGCGAGCAGCGCGGCGGGATGGTGTATTTCGATCAAATGCCGGATCTCGGCGACCGACAGCGAGTCCGGGGTGCGATCGATCGCGCGAGCAGTCTGCGGTGACGGCCACGCCCACGCGGCAGTGGCCGACGTGCACACGATCACGCCGGCGACAGAGGCAAGCCGCCGGGTACGACGTTGGACATCCATGGCTCCGACCTACGAGCGAGAATGGGCCAACATTTGGCACGCGACATACCAACGACGCCTCGGGGGACCGGTTAGCCAACCCGAGCCCGCAGTCGCTGGCCAGCCCGACCTTTTCGTCGTCGTGACTGGGCGAGTCGAACTGGACGCGCGAGATTGAGGAATGACGAAAAGCTTAGCGCGGGTCGGCGAGACGAAGCTCGACAGCCAGAAAAGAACGAATGAGGTTTCTGGTTTGCCGTGTCGGCCCCGTCGGTGCCCGCGCCTGTCCGTGAGCCGCGGTGTTTCTCACCCCTAAAGAACTGAAATGCAACTCGCGATGATCGGTCTCGGCCGCATGGGCGGCAACATGGTGGAGCGCTTGATGCGCCACGGACATCAGCTCGTGGTCTTCGACCGGAGCGCCGAGGCGGTGAGCAAGTATCGGAAGCTCGGCGCGACGCCGGCCGCCGATCTCGCGGCGGTCGTGAAGTCGCTCGCCGCGCCGCGCGTCGTCTGGATCATGGTGCCCGCGGGCGATCCGGTCGACGAAACGATCGCCGCGCTCGAGCCCGCGCTCTCCGCCGGCGACATCATCATCGACGGCGGCAACTCGAACTTCCATGACACGATGCGCCGCGGCGAGCAGCTTGCCGCGAACAGGATCGAGCTCATCGACGCCGGCACGAGCGGCGGCGTCTGGGGGCTCGAGAACGGCTACTGCCTCATGGTCGGCGGCAGCGACACGGCGGTGAAGCACTGTGAGCCGATCTTCACCGCGCTCGCCCCCGACAACGGCTATGCGCACGTCGGCCCGACGGGAGCCGGCCACTACGTGAAGATGGTCCACAACGGCATCGAGTACGGCCTCCTGCAAGCCTATGCCGAGGGATATGAGATCCTGCATGCGTCGAAGACGTTTCCGAAGCTGGACCTCGAGCAGATCTCCGAGGTGTGGCAGCACGGGAGCGTCGTGCGGTCGTGGCTGAACGAGCTGGCGGCGAGCGCGTTCAAGCGCGACGCGGCGCTCGCGGACCTCAAGGGATGGGTCGCGGATTCCGGCGAAGGACGTTGGACCGTGCAGGAGGCGATCGATCTGGACGTCCCCGCGCCGGTCATCACGCTCTCGCTGCAGACGCGGTTCCGCTCACGCCAGGCCGACTCGTTCGGCGCGAAGGTGATCGCCGCGCTGCGCAACGAATTCGGCGGTCACGCGGTGAAGCGCTCGTGAGCAACCCGCCCGTCGTTTCCGCCCGCTCCACCACGCAGCCGTCGCCGGCCGCCGAGCGCCATCGCGCCGACCCGTGCACCATGGTCATCTTCGGCGCGCTCGGCGACCTGAGCCGCCGAAAGTTGTTTCCCGCGATCTATCAGCTGATGCAGGAGAATCTCGTCAACACGCAGTTCGCCGTGCTCGGCGTCGCGCGCGACGAGACGATGACGGACGACAAGTTCCGCGCCCACATCAGACAGGCGCTCGCGGACTCGGACGAGGTCCGCCGCGTCGACGAATCGCTCTGGCAGGAGCTCTGCCGCCGGATGTACTTCGTGTCGGCCGACCTCACCCACCCCGACGACTACGCGAAGATCGGCAAGCGGCTCGCCCAGATCGAGATGCAGAGTCAGCCCGACGATCGCAACCGGCTGTTCTATCTCGCGGTGCCGCCGAGCGTCTTCGAGCCGATCGTTCGCAACCTGTCGAGCAGCGGGCTGTCGCCGCGAACGCGCACGGCGGACGACCGCCCGTGGTACCGCATCGTCGTGGAAAAGCCGTTCGGCCGCAGCCTCGACAGCGCGATCCAGCTCAATGATCTCCTGCTCGGCATGTTCGCCGAGCATCAGACATATCGCATCGATCACTATCTGGGCAAAGAGACCGTTCAGAACGTGCTGGTGCTGCGGTTCGCCAACTCCATCTTCGAGCCCATCTGGAATCGGCAATGGATCAACCACGTGCAGATCACGGCCGCCGAGACCGTGGGCGTCGAGGAGCGCGGCAAGTACTACGAGGAAGCGGGCGTCGTGCGCGACATGTTTCAGAATCACCTGCTGCAACTGTTGTCGCTCACGGCGATGGAGCCGCCGCCGCAGATGACCGCGAACGCGGTGCGCGACGAGAAGGTGAAGGTCTTGAAGTCGATCCGCTGGCTGTCGCCCGACACGATTCCGAACAACGCGGTCCGCGCGCAGTACACGGCGGGCACGGTTGGCGGGAAGGCGGCCGCGGGATACACGGAGGAGCAGGCGGTGGCGCCGGATTCGATCGTGCCGACCTTCGCGGCGCTACGACTCTTCGTCGACAATTGGCGCTGGAACGGCGTGCCGTTCTATCTGCGCTCGGGCAAACGGCTCAAGCGGCGCGTCTCCGAGATCGCGGTACAGTTTCGCACGCCGCCGCACCTCATGTTTGGGGAGAGCAGCCGCGATCTCCGGCCCAACACGCTGGTGATGCGCGTGCAGCCGAACGAGGGCGTGTCGATCAACTTCGAGGTGAAGGTTCCCGGCGCGGCGGTCGCGTTGACGTCGGCGATCGAGATCGCGCCGGTGGACATGACCTTCGACTACGCTGAAGCGTTCGGGGAGGTAGCGGCGCCGGCGTACGAGACGCTGTTGCTCGACGTGATGATCGGCGAGGCGACGCTGTTCACGAGGAGCGACGAGGTCGAGGCGGCCTGGCGCGTGGTGGATCCGCTGATTCAGTACTGGGAGACGCACCCGCCCAAGCGCATGCCGACGTATGCGGCGGGCAGCTGGGGTCCGCGCGAAGCGGACGAGCTGTTGGAGAAGGACGGCGTGGAGTGGCGTGATCCGTCTACGTGATCAGGGCGTAGGCGGCGTGACGGCGGGTGGTCGCGTCGGCGATTTCGGATCGAGCTTGCCGCCGCGCTGATCATCGCCCGTCGCGGGCGATGTCTTGAACATCGTCGAGAAGACTTCGCTGAGCTTGTCGGTGGCCTGCTTGGAGAACATTCCCGCGAGGCCGCCGATCGCCGCGATGCCGAAGGGATTGATGTCAGTGGAGGTCGTGGTCGATCCCGTCAACAGGCCCGCGCGAAAGCCGACGTAGAAGAAGAGCGAGAGACCGCTGCCGATCACCGGTCGCAGGAAATACCACGGCAGCCAACTGCGCGCGAGGCGCCGGTTGCCGACGAAGTCGGCGAAGGACGTCATGGCGTGCACCATGGCGCCGATCACGCCCATCAGGATCGCGATGAGCATCATGCGATCGTTGGGCGAGATCGACACGGCGAAGGCGCCCCAGAAGATCGCGACCGTGGCTGGTGCGGATTGGGCAGCTGCGTCGGTCGGCCAGATCGAAAGGAGGATGTCGATCGCGGCAACGACGATGAGCGCGAAGAGGAGGGTGAGGATCCACATCAGCCACGTGGGAACGAGGTCGCCCGGGGCCGGGGGTTGTGTGTGGCGGGGGTCGGGTTCCTCGGCCACCGGCCGTTCGCGCGTGGTGGGAAGATCCGGCAGGGTGTAAGCGCCGAGGGTCGCCGGTTGCCCGGTCGTGCCGGGGAGCGACGGTCCGTTCTGGGGCGCTTCGCTCGGATTCGTCATCGGGATGTCCTCCATCGATGCGGCGGCAGCGAGCTGATCGTGTAGGCGCGAATCTGTTCACGGACGGCCGGGCTTCGCAAGCGGCCGGAGCCGTGACGAACTTCCGGCTCAAATCGTACTCCAGACATTAGACGATTCTCACAATCGACAGTATCGAAATCGGTGGGCAGCGACCTGCGTCACATCCCGATGTTCGAGGAAGTGTGAGCGTCTTCTCGGCGATGCAGAGACGAACCAGTCACGCGGACCGGATCAGATGTGTTCTCGGCAGGCCTTCAGGGTTACCGCAGCGTACGTCGCGCGGTTCGTCGCGATTTTCCTGCTCGTTGCCAAGCCGCTCCACTCGCAGTCTTCCGGTAGAACGGCGATCATCCAACAGCTGAGGTCCCGCGACTGGGCAAAGCGCGCGGAAGCGTTCGAGACGCTATCGGCCGATTCTAGCGCGTTCGCGACCCCGAGCATGGCAGCCGAGCTGCTGCATCTCCTGGAGACCGAAGACGAACTGATTGCGTCGACGATCCGTGAATCGCACGGCCGCGTCGGCGTCTCCGACAAGTACGGCGAAGAGTTCGGAGAATACCGTTCCGATGTCTTCGATGCGTGCTTGAAGCGTTGCGACAAGTCCGGGCTCGTTCGACTCCTGCTCCAGAACGCGCGTCCGGGGTCCGAGACGCGAGGTAGCAGTCTCGAGCTCATCGCAGTCGTATTCGACCGCGGCTTCTCCGGTGAGCAGCGTGACCAGTTGGCCGGCGCACTGATCAGCGGTGCCGGTGATACGAGCTACTTCAACCGCTTCTTCAGTCTGCGCGCAATCGACAGAGTCGTGCCAACGACCCTCTTATCGTCGCGGCGGCGACAGGAGATGCGGCAAGCCGTGATCGCGAACGTAGGCGGCGGGCCCACCGACATTCGAGTGTGGGCTGTGCGCCTGTTGGGCGCGTTCCGCGACCCACAGGATCGCGCGCTCCTGAGCGGGATCGCGGTGAACGACACCGCACGAAGCGTCAACCACGGGAAAGTCTCCTATCCTGTGCGAGACGAGGCGCTGAAAGCTCTCGAAAAACTCCCGCATCCCTGAGATGTGGGTTCCCCATTAGAGGCGCGCACCCTGCTAGAAGCCACTAAGAAGAAATCGCGATGCTGATCGGATCGATTGACCGGATAGGGCAGACGCCCCGAAACCGCATTGATGACGTTTCTCCGCACCGATCCGGCCTCCGCTCGATCGGTATCGTCGATCTTCTTAGGGGGCCGCCGGCGCACCGCGTCCAACATTTTGCGACCAGGCGAAACGATTAGCGTTCGCCCTGCCCCTCGAAGTCGATGAACCCCCGATTCGGATCGGCGCCGACGAGCTTCACCCGCACCTTGTCGCCGACGTCGAAGCCCGCGTGGTTCTTCACCACCATCCCCTCCGCCGGCGGCTTGATGATCCGCACGAACGTGCCCTTCTCGTTCGCGCCGGTGACGATGCCGTCGAAGCTCTCGCCGATGCGATCGCGCAGCAGGAGCGCGGCCGCCGTCTTCCGCACGGTGCGCTCCACCTTGTTCTCCGCGTCCTCCCGCTCCGTGCAGTGCTTCGCGATCTCGGCGAGCTCGCCGTTCGTGTACGGCGCCGGCGCGTCGGCGAGCGCCGCCTTCACGAGCCGCTGCGTCACGAGATCCGCGTAGCGACGGTTCGGCGCGGTCGCGTGCGAGTAGTCGTGCGTCGCGAGGCCGAAGTGGCCGCCCGGGTCCTTGCCCGGGAGATCGAGCGCGTAGATCCCCGGCCCCATCAGCTTCACGATCGACAATGAGAGATCTGGAAAGCGATCCGGGTCGGCCGCCCGCCGCTCGACGAGAAAGTGGGCGAGCGCGAGCGAATCGGGGTCGGTCGGGAGCGTCGTGCCATAGCGCTTCGCGAGCTCCACGATGCGCGCCCACCGCTCCGGCTCGCGCACGACGCGCCGGATGCCGGACCGCCCGCGCGCCTCGAGGAACTTCGCGATCGCCACGTTGCTCGCGATCATGAAATCCTCGATCAGGTCGCGCGCGCGATTCTTGTGCACGACCTTGAGGTCGACGATGCGGCCGTTCTGCGCGACGGGCGTCGCCTCGATCGTCTCGAGCTCGAGCGCGCCGTTGCGAGTGCGCTCGGCCTTGAGCCGCTGCGACGCTTCGTCCTGCAGCCTGAGCTGATCGGCGATGACGCGGTTCGCCGCGACCTTGGGCGGCGCGGCGCCGCCGTCCAGGAACGCGCCGACGCCGTCGTACGCGAGCTGCGCCTTGTTGTTCACCATCGCGCGGTAGACGTCGAACGAGAGAACGTCCCCCTGGGCGTTCACGACGGTCTCGATCGCGATCGCCAGGCGGTCCTCGAGCTCGTTGAGCGAGGTGAGATCCGTCGACAGGCGCTCGGGCAGCATCGGAAAGACCTCGATGCCCGTGTAGACCGACGTCGAGTTCACGTTCGCGTGCTCGTCGAGCGGCGTGTCCTTGCCGACGAGCGAGTCGACGTCCGCGATGCCGACGACGACCTTGATCGAGCCGTCCGGCAGCCGCTCGGCGTACTCCACCTGGTCCAGGTCGCGCGATTCGTCGTTGTCGACCGACGACCATGGTCGGTCGCGCAGGTCGCGCACGCCGGCCATCGCCGGCGCCGGGCCGCGGAGTTTGTCGAGTTGGTCGCGGGCCGGCGCCGGCAGGTCGATCTCGAATCCCCCCGCCGAAACGATGCGGCGGGCCGCCGCGTGCATGTCGAAATGGCCGTTGCCGCCGCGGGAACCCTTCGATGAGTGAGTCATAGAGGCCGGAAGGATAGCGACGCTTGTGTTTTTCGCCAAAGTCCTCATTCATTGTTCGCATGCCGCCGTGCCATACGACGCCGTTCGTCCGCCCGGGCCTCGTGATCCAGCCCGGGTCCGAGACTCGTGAGGCTCCATGCGACGATTCACCCGCCGAGCGCTGCGATTTTTGCGGCTCGGCGCGCCTCGAGTGGCGGAAGTGCAAGCTGATCTGCGCCGACTGCCGGCAGATCAACAAGAGCTGCGCGGACCTCTGATCATGCAAGGCTACAATTTCACGGAGCGGGTTCGGAAGGTGCTGGCGTTGGCACGCGAGGAGGCGGCTGACCTACATTTCGAATACGTCGGCACGGAGCACCTTCTTCTCGCCATCATCCGCGAGGGCAGCTCGACGGCGTACGCGGTCATGACGAACTTCGGCGTCGACAGCCGCGAACTTCGCGCCCGCATCATCGGGGGGCTCTCCCCTCGTGAGAAAGCCGACGATCGGGAAGAACCGATCTCCCGTACACGTCTCGTGCGAAGAAAACGCTCGAGCTGGCGATGTCCGAGGCGCGCGAGCTCAATCACAGCTACGTCGGCACCGAGCATCTCCTGCTTGGGCTGATTCGTGAGGAAAAGGGCGTCGCCGCGCAGGCACTCAAACAAGCCGGCATGTCCATCGAAAGCGCGCGTGTAGAGACGCTGCGCGTGCTCCTGGGCGCCGGCGGACACCGATCGCGGCGTCACACCCGCATCTCGAGCGTGAGACCCTGGTCGGGTATCCTCAGCGGCTGCGCGAGGTCATGGCCGACGCGTACGACATCGCGGCCGAGCGAGGCGCGGCGGAGGTGGCACCCGCGCACGCGATGATCGCGCTGCTCGAACACAGCGAGGGGATGGCGAACACCGCCCTCGATCGGCTGAGCTCGACCGCGCGACGGCGTTGTTCGCGCTCAACGATCTCGCGACGAGCTCAGCCGGCGCGCCGCCGCCGCCAGATCGCGTCATCGTGTCGTCCGTGGCCATGCGATCGGCGCTCGAGGCGATGGAGGCCGCGCAGCGCGCGGGCGCGTCCCGGTCCCGGGGACGCATCATCTGTTGCTCGGTATCCTCGCCAGTGCGCCGGACATCCGCGCGGTGTTCGAGGCGCAGGGGCTCAAGCAGGATGCGATTCGAGGAGATCAGGCGCGGCACGGGCTGACAACGGGACAACCTTCATTCGAGAGTGGCGTCCGGATGATCGCGGCTAGCAGCTGCGAGCTTCAAAGCTGTCAGCGCCCCTCCTCGGCTTTTCTCGGTTGCGCCGGTCGCCGTTACTCGAAGTCGAGCCCGAGATCGAGCGATGGCGCGGAGTGCGTCAACGCGCCGACGGAGATCCAGTCGACGCCCGTCTCGGCGATCGCGCGCACCGTCGAGAGATTCACGCCGCCCGACGCCTCGAGAATCGCGCGGCCCGCGACGAGCCTCACGCACTCGGCGAGCACGGGCGGCGCCATGTTGTCGAGCAGGATGATGTCCGCGCCCGCTTCGACCGCGCGCTCGACCTGATCGATCCGGTCGCACTCCACCTCGATCTTGATGCCGCGCGGCGCCTGCTCGCGTGCGCGCGAAACGGCGCGCGCGACGTCGCCATCGAGCGCGGCGAGGTGGTTGTCCTTGATCAGTACGCCCGTCGACAGATCCATGCGATGGTTGGTGCCGCCGCCGGCGCGCACCGCGTACTTCTCGAGCGAGCGCCAACCGGGTGTCGTCTTTCGCGTGTCGAGAATCTTTGCGTTCGTGCCGCGCACGGCCTCGACGTACCTCGCGGTGATCGTCGCGATGCCGGAGAGCCGCTGCAGGTAGTTGAGCGCCACTCGCTCCGCCGAGAGCAGCGCGCGAGCGTGACCGGTGATCAGCAGCACCGCGTCGCCCGGCGGCGACCCTGCGAGCCGTCCTCGTGGTCGACGCGGATCGAGACCTTGGCGTCGAGCTGGCGGAACGCCTCGAGCGCGATGGGCACGCCACACATCACGCCATTCTCGCGCGCGACGAGCGTGCCTCGCGATCGCCGATCGGACACGACCGTCGCCAGCGTCGTGATGTCGTTGAACGCGCCGTCTTCCTGTAGCGCCGACTTCACGAGCTCCTCGAGCGCGGCGTGCTGCATCGGAAAGCGGAGGATGCCCGCGCCCGACACCGCCGGCGTCTGCAGCGGCGTGATCACGCGAGGCGGCATCCGCCGTTCACTCGAGCGTCGTTCGGGCCGGTCGGGGGTTTCCATTTATTCCCCTGGATCTACGCCGTTTGCGGTTGGAGACAAGGACTGCTTCGCGCCGCCGCCGATCGCGACCATCCGCTCGATCGCGAGACGGGCTCGTTTGGCGACTTCGGGCGGCACCGTGATGCGATGCTTCGTGTGCACGAGCGAGTCGCGCACCTTGGGCAGCGTCGTCACCTTCATGTAAGCACACGACGCACGGTCGTTGGCGGCAAAAAAACGCTTGCTCGGATTCTCGCGACGGAGCCGGTGCAAGATGCCGACCTCCGTCGCGACGATGAACTCGTCGGCGCCGGAGAGCGCCGGCCGCTTGATCATCCCTTCGGTCGACAGGATCTGCACGCCCTCGGCGTCGACGTCGCCGGCGGACATCGCCTCGAGCACGCTCGTGGAACAGCCGCACTCCGGATGGATCAGAAACTCCGCCTTCGGATGGAGGCTCCGCTGCAGGCGAATGTTCTCGGGATCGATGCCCGCGTGGACGTGACACTCGCCCATCCACACATGGATGTTCTGCCGGCCCGTCGCACGGCGGACGTGCGCGCCCAGAAACATGTCCGGAAGAAACAGAATCTCTTTGTCGGCCGGGATGGAGTTCACGACTTCGATGGCGTTCCCCGACGTGCAGCAGTAGTCGCTTTCGGCTTTGACGTCGGCCGACGTGTTGACGTACGCGACCACGACGGCGCCCGGATGCTCGGACTTCCATTGAACGAGCGACGGCGCGTCGATGGTCGCCGCGAGCGAGCAGCCGGCCGCGAGATCCGGCAGGAGCACGGTCTTTTTCGGCGAGAGAATCGCCGCGGTCTCGGCCATGAAGTGCACGCCGCAGAACACGATGATGTCGGCGCTGGTCTTTGCCGCTTCGCGCGACAGGCCGAGCGAATCGCCGACGAAGTCGGCGACGTCCTGCACTTCCGCGCGCTCGTAGTTGTGCGCGAGGATCACCGCATTCTTCGCCCGCGCGAGATTTCGTATCTCGGCGTGTAGCTCGGCGACCGCGGTCTCGTGTGCTGCTTTACTGGCGTTTGTTACCATGCGTCAAAGCTATGAACCTCGCCCAGCGCCCGCTCCCCCTTCACCCGTCCCTAGAGCTCGATGTGCCTCCCTTTCCACACCCGCTTCTTCCTCGGAAAGTCCGCGCGATAGTGCCCACCGCGTGATTCCTTTCTGAGCAGCGCCGCCTCGGCCACGAGTTGCGCCGTCTGGAGCATGTTGCGCTCCTCGGTCGCTCCTCCATGCAATCGGCGGCCGATGACGTCCAGCCGCTCCAGTGCAGTCCGCAAGCCGCGCGCCGTGCGCGCGATCCCGGCGTACTCCCACATCACGGCACGGATCGAGTCCGCGGCCACCTGCGCGGCGCCTCGGTCCATCAACGGCGGCACCTTCCATTTCCCGACCGGTGGAGTCGTCGACAGCGGATTGGCGGTCGCCAAGTCGCGCGCGACACGCTCGGCGAAGACGAGGCCCTCGAGCAGGGAGTTCGACGCGAGGCGGTTGGCGCCATGGACGCCGGTGCGCGCCACTTCGCCCACGGCGTACAGGCGCTCGGCGCTGGATCGGCCGCGCAGATCGGTCACGACGCCGCCCATCATGTAGTGCGCCGCCGGTGTCACCGGAATCAGGTCCTTCCGCGGATCGATGCCGCGCGCTTCGCAGAGCGAGAAGATGCCGGGAAAGCGCTCGACGAATCGCTCGCCGAGCTTGCGGGCGTCGAGAAACACCGGCCCGGTCCGCCGCTCGCGAAAGATCGCACGCGCCACGACGTCGCGCGGCGCCAGCTCGGCGAGGCGATGTCGCGCGCGCATGAACCGCACACCGCGCGAGTTCACGAGGATCGCGCCCTCGCCGCGCACCGCCTCGGAGATCAGCGCGAGGGGATTCTCTGGCGTGTCGAGCGCGGTCGGATGGAACTGGACGAACTCCATGTCCGCCAATCGCACACCGGCGCGATGCACGATCGCAAAGCCGTCGCCCGTGGCCACGACTGGATTCGTCGTATACCGATAAATCTGGCCGCACCCGCCGGTGGCGACGACGGTCGCGTCGGCGATGATCTCCGTCGCGCGTCCCTTGATGCTGGCGCGAACGCCGAGGCATGCGCCGCGGCGCATGATCAGATCGAGCACGCGCGCCTTCTCCAGCACGCGTACGCGTTTCGTCTCTCGTACACGCGCGACGAGCGTGCGCGCGACTTCGGCGCCGGTCTGGTCGCCGTGCGCGTGCACGATGCGATTCGTCGAATGCGCGGCCTCGCGCCCAAGCTCGAGCTGCCCGCGTGGATCGAGGTCGAACTCCGCGCCGGCGGTTTGAAGCTCGCGTACGCGCGCCGGACCCTCCTCGACGAGCACCTGCACGGCCGCCGCATCGCAGAGCGCGGCGCCGGCGGCGAGGGTGTCTTGCCGATGAAGCTCCGGCGAATCGCCGGCGCCGAGTGCGGCGGCGATGCCGCCCTGCGCGTAGGCGGTCGCGCTATCGAACAGCGAGCGCTTCGTCAACAGCAGCACGTCGCCGTGCTCGGATGCGCGCCACGCAGTGTGCAGGCCAGCCACACCGCTGCCCACGACGAGGAAGCGCGTTCTAAGGCGATCAACCATGGCCGAAAGCTACAGCCGCTGTGAGGAGTTCACAGTTTGGAGCTCGGTGTCTGGAGGTGGCTGCGCACTTGCCGTAGGCGAGACCACGCACGATTGTATCGCGATGCGTAAGCTGCTCATCCTCGTGGGCGCACTCTTCGTGGTCCACGCGGCGCTTCTTTTTGTCCACGTGTCCGGTGCCGCGCAGCCAGCGGAGAAGGACGCCGTCAACGTCGGCATCGTGCTCGACGTCGGCGGGCTTGGCGACAAGTCGTTCAACGACGGCGCGTATCGCGGCGCCGAGCGCGCCGAGAAGGAGCTGGGCGCGCGCATCCGGCTCATCGAGCCGGGCGAAGGGACGGATCGCGAGGCGGGCCTGCGCCTGCTCGCGGCCGAGCACATGGACCTCGTGATCGGCGTCGGGTTCATCTTCACCGACGACATCACGCAGCTCGCCAAGGAATACCCGAACACCAACTTCGCGGGCGTCGACTTCTCGCTGTCGACGGACAAGAACGGCAACGTCATTCTGCCGCCGCCGAACGTCGCCGCGCTCAAGTTCAAGGAAGAGGAAGGATCGTTCCTCGTCGGCGCGATCGCGGCGCTCGTCGGCAACTCGAAGAAGGTCGGGTTCGTGGGTGGCATGGACGTGCCGCTGATCCAGAAGTTCGAAGCGGGCTACAAGGCTGGCGTCAAAGCCGTTTGCCCGGACTGCCAGGTCATCGTTCAATACGCCGGCGTCACGCCCGAGGCCTTTCGTAACCCAGGCAAAGGCAAGGAGCTCGCGCTCAATCAGTACCAGCAGGGCGTGAACGTCATCTATCACGCGTCGGGGTCCACGGGCCTTGGCGTGTTCGAAGCGGCGCGACAGAAAGGCAAGTACGCGATCGGCGTCGATGCAGATCAGTACAGCGAAGCGCCGGGGCGCATCGTAACGTCGATGGTGAAAGGCATCGACGTCGCGGTGTTCGACATGATCGAGCGCGTGAAAGAGGGGACATTCAAGGGCGGCGTCTACGTGTTCGGCCTGGCGCAGGACGGCGTCGGCTACGTCTACGACGAGCACAATCGCGCGCTCATCCCGGACAGCGTGCGTGCGCGCGTCGAGCAGCTCAAGGCGGACATCATCGCCGGCAAGATTCAAGTCCCGAGCACGAGGTGACCAGCGTGACCACGGCCGACGCCGCGACGACGCCGCCCGCCATCCGTCTCACCGACATCCACAAATCGTTCGGCCCCGTGCGGGCCAACCAGGGCGCGGCGCTCGAGGTGAAGCGCGGCGAGATCCACGCGCTCGTCGGCGAGAACGGCGCCGGCAAGTCGACGCTCATGCGCGTGCTGGCCGGCATGTACGCGCCGGAGTCCGGGCGCATGGAAGTCGACGGACGCGACGTCACCGGATGGACGACGGCGCAGGCGATCGACGCCGGCGTCGGCATGGTGCATCAGCATTTCATGCTCGTCCCCACGATCACCGTCGCCGAGAACGTGATGCTCGGCCGCGAGCTCACGCGCGGGCTGCAGCTCGACGTCGCGCGCGCGCCGAGCGCGAGGTCGCGGAGCTGAGCCGGGCGACGGGCCTCGCCGTGCACGCCGATCGCAAGGTCGCGGACCTGTCGGTGGGCGAAGCGCAGCGCGTCGAGATTCTCAAGACGCTCTACCGCGGCGCGAAGATTCTCATTCTCGACGAGCCGACGGCGGTGCTGTCGCCGCCGGAGATCCATGAGTTATGGTCTGTCTTGAGGCAGATGAGAGCGCGCGGCGAGACGATCGTGCTCATCACGCACAAGCTCGACGAGGTGATGGAGATCTCCGACACGATCACCGTGATGCGCCACGGCAAAACGGTGGATCGCCTCGTGACGTCGAGCACGACGCCGCCGGAGATCGCGCGCGCGATGGTCGGCCGCGACGTGCAACTGGCGATGGACTACGTGGCCGACGAGATGCCGCGCGACACCGACGCGCGAGCGCATTCCCGGAGCGCAGGTCGCTGCTTCGACGTGCGCGATCTCGTGGTGCGAGGACGTGCGGCGGCTCACAGCCGTGAACGGCGTGAGCCTGTCACGTCCAGGCCGGCGAGATCCTCGGCATCGCCGGCGTCGAGGGCAACGGGCAGACGGAGCTGGTCGAGGCGATCGCCGGTCTGCGCGCACCGCGCGTCGGGCACGATTCTGATCGGCACGGCCGCGACGCGACCGCGATGTCGGTGAAGCAGCGCGGCGACGCCGGCCTCTCGCACGTGCCGGAGGATCGCCACGCGACGCGGACTCGTGCTCGACTATACGATCGCCGAGAATCTCATCCTCGGCCAACAGCACCTGTTCACGCGCGGGTCGCGGCTCGACGCCGGCAAGATTCTCGAGAACGCGCGCCGGCAGATCGAGACGTTCGACATCCGGCCGACCGATCCGGCGTTGCCGGCGCGCGCGCTGTCGGGCGGCAACCAGCAGAAGATCGTCATCGCGCGCGAGATGGGCCGCCCGTTTCAAGTGTTGCTCGCCGCGCAGCCGACGCGCGGCGTCGACGTCGGCGCGATCGAGTTCATTCACGCGCAGCTCCGCCAGGCGCGCAACGCCGGCAAGGCGATTCTTCTCGTGTCCGCCGATCTCGCGGAGATCCTCGCGCTGTCGGACCGCATCGCCGTGATGTACGGAGGAAAGTTCGCGGCGGTGCTGCCGCGCGCCGCGGCCAGCGAAGCGGTGATCGGTCCGTACATGACCGGCGCCGCGTCGGAGAGCGCCGCATGAGGAGAGCGGCCGCTCGAGGAAGCGATCCTTCCCGCGGTCGTCGCGCTGCTCGTCGCGGCGATCGTGGGCGACGCGCTCATTCTGTCGTTCGGACAGAATCCCGGAACGGTGTATCGCCTGCTGCTCGAGGGCACGTGGGGCAACGCGTACGGCCTGGGACAGGTGCTCTACAAGGCGACGACGCTCACGTTCACCGGACTCGCCGTCGCGATCGGGCTTCGCGCGGGGCTGTTCAACATCGGCGCCGAGGGCCAGCTCGCGGCCGGCGGCTTCGTCGCCGCGCTCGTCGGGCTGCTCTTGCCCGCGGGACTGCCGGCGGTCGTGACGTTGCCGATTTTTCTGTTCGCCGCCGGCATCGGCGGCGGCGTCGTCGGGGCGGTGCCCGGCGCGCTCAAGGCGCGGTTCGGCGCGCACGAAGTGATCACGACGATCATGCTGAACTTCATCGTGCTCGCGCTGCTCAACTATCTCGACGGCGGCGCACCTCAAGGTGCCCGGCTCGCTGCACACGCGAAGAAATTCATTCGGGCGCGCTGCCGCGATTGGCCGTCGTTCATCCCGCCATTTCACGGATCCGCGGCGCAACGTGGTCATCGTGCTCGCCGCGATCACCGCGGCGGCCGTGGGATGGTACCTGTTCAAGACGCGCGGCGGATTCGAGCTTCGCGCGACCGGACTTCAGCCTGAAGCCGCGGAGTACGGCGGCGTGAACGTCGGGCGCGTGTGGTGGCAAACGCTGACGCTGTCCGGCGTGCTCGCGGGACTCGGCGGCCTCAACTTCGTGCTCGGGTACAAGCACTACTACGAGGAGGGCTTTGCGTCGGGCGCGGGCTTCCTCGGCATCGCGGTCGCGATCGTCGGACGAAATCATCCGCTCGGCGTCGTGCTCGCCGCGTTGGCTGTTCGCGACGATCTCGCAGGGCGGGCTGGCGGTGAATGCCGTGGTGCCGAAGCAGATCGTCGACGTGCTTCAGGCGGTCGTGATCATCGCCGTGGCGGCGTCGGTGCCCGAAGTGCGACGCATGCTGCGGAGGAGCCGATGATCTTTCTGGCGTTCCTCGCGCAGACACTGCGCATCGCGATTCCATATCTGTTCGCGGCCGTCGGGGGCGTCGTGTCGGAGCGCTCCGGGCTCATCGCGCTCGGGCTCGAGGGGTACATGCTCGGCGGCGCGTTCTGCGGCGCGCTCGCGAGCTACTACAGCGGCAGTCCGTGGATCGGGCTCCTCGGTGCGGCAACGGCCGGCGTCGTGCTCGCGCTGCTTTACGCGTTCACGGCGATTCGCTACCGCGCGGATCAGGTCGTGGTCGGCATCGCGATCAACCTGTTGGTGATCGGGCTCACCCGATTCTTTTTGCGCCTCGCGTTCCACAGCTCCGCGAACTCGCCGCGCATCCCGGGCTTTGGCTCGGACCAGCCCGACGCCGGCGCGATGTCGCTGGTCGGCAATCCGCTCATTCCGATCGGCATTCTCGCGGTCGCGCTCGTCGCATGGCTGCTGTACCGAACGCCATTCGGGCTGCGCGTGCGCGCGGTCGGCGAACATCCCGCGGCGGCGACGTCGGTGGGCATTCGCGTGCCGCGCATTCGGTACACGGCGGCGGCGATCTCCGGAGCGCTCGCCGCGTTGGGCGGCGCGTACCTCGCGCTCGACCAGCATCTCTTCAGCGCCGAGATGACGGCCGGGCGCGGATTCATCGCTCTGGCCGCGGTGATCTTTGGACGCTGGGATCCGTTCCGCGCGGCGTTGGCCTGTGTCCTCTTTGCCGCCGCGGAGGCGTTACAGATACAGTTGCAGGGAGCGCAGGCGATTCCGTCGCAGTTCGTCGAGATGATCCCCTACGCGCTCACCATCGTGGCCCTCGCCGGCGTGGTCGGTCGCGCCGTGCCTCCTGCCGCCCTGGGCCGGCCCGTCGAGTGATTTTTGCCAGGCGCGGGTCAAAGGCGTCATTGAAAAACACGCGGGTAATTGATTTGTAAGAGCGCGGGGCTCCGGTGGAGAGACGCTTCGCTCGCCCGAGTAGATTCATGGAGTAGCGACTTCGTCGCTCCCACCCGTACGCATCCTCGCCCCAGCATCCGGCACTTTCGCACATAGCATGGGCAAGCTCGTCGTTTTGATGATCACGGCGTTCATCGACATGGTCGGAACGTTGATGATCATTCCGTTGTTGCCGTTCTACGCAAAATCGTTCGGCGCCAACGGATTTGTGGTGGGACTGCTGGTGTCGTCCTTCGCGGTCGCCCAGCTGATCAGCGCGCCAATGTGGGGGCGGTTCTCGGACCGCTATGGGCGACGGCCGGCCCTCATGGTCGGGCTCACGGCGTCGGCGATCGCGTACGTGATCTTCGCGTATTCCGACTCGCTCTGGCTGCTGTTTTTGTCGCGACTCGTGCAGGGCTCCGGCGGCGGGACCGTGAGCGTGATTCAGGCCTACGTTGCCGACGCGGTCAAGCCGGAGGAGCGAGCCAAAGGACTCGGCTGGCTCTCCGCCGCGACCAACGCCGGCGTGGCGCTTGGTCCGGTTCTGGGCTCTCAGGTGATGTTCTTCGGCAAGCATGCGCCTGGCTTGTTCGCCGCGGCGCTGTGCGTTCTCAACATCGGGTTTGCGTTTCGGTTTCTCGTCGAATCGCGCGACATGACGGAGGCGCGCGCCTCGAAGCACGTGCCGGGACGGTCGCGCGAGGCAGTAGTGCGGGTGATCACGCACTCGAGCGAGCCCGCGCCGCGCCTGATCTGGATCTACTCGATCGGGATCGGCGCCTTTCAGGGCTCGATGGCGATCCTCGCGCTGTTTCTCGCTCTCCGCTTTGGCGTGACGACGAGCACGATCGGTTACTTCTACACGTACATCGGCGTCATTTCCGTCTTGACGCGTGCACTGGTTCTTGGTTGGGCGGTCGACAAGTACGGTGAGGCGAAGCTGTCGCGGCTCGGGCAGGTCTTATTGGCGGCTGGGCTCGCTGCAATGGCGTTCATGCACCCCATGGCGGATCCCGCCGCATTCGCCGAGCGACTTGGCGGCATCCTGCCGGTCAGCGCGGTCGCCCTGCTCCCATTCTTGCCGTTGGCGCTCGCCGTCGCCCTCTTGCCGTTGGGGACGGCTTTTACGTTTCCGTGCGTGACAGCACTGCTTTCGCGTGTCATTCCTAGTAACGAACGCGGTCTGTACATGGGGGTACAGCAGACGTTCGGGGGGACAGCGCGTGTCGTTTTTCCGATTGTTGCGGGTTGGGCGTTCGACCGGTTTCCGGAGCTCCCGTTCCTACTGTCGGCCACGCTCGTGGCCGGCACGATTCTATTGGGACTTGGGATGGAGGAATACCTTCGCCCGAAGCGCGAACCCGAAGCCGCGCCAGCGGCTTGATTCAGAACTCGCCCGAGAGACGTTTCCAGGAGGCTCGATGATCGCGTCCCGCATGCGCGGAGCGGTTTCTGTTGCCATCGCGATCGCCGCGGTGGCCTGTGAAAGCCCAAGCGGCCCACCGTCGTCACCACCGCCCGGAGCCGTTAGCGTCGTGTCCGGCAATGGACAGGTCGGATTGATCGGGCAGGCGCTCGCCGTTCCGCTCGTCGTCAAAGTGGCATCGTCCTCTGGCGTCGCGGTAAAGGGCGCCGGCGTGGTGTTCGCGGTGACGACAGGAACGGCGAACGTGTCGCCCGCCTCCACCGTCACCGACTCGTCGGGCCAGGCGAAGACGTCCGTCACGCTCGGTTCGACGCCTGGCACCGTGGTGGTTACGGCGTCGGTGAGCGGCACCGCGCTCACGACGTCGTTCTCGATCACCGCCGGATCGGTAGCGCAGAACCTCGCGTGCGCGGGGGGAACGCCGCAGACGCCGGCCGCCGGCAGCGTGACGTCGGGTACGGGCACCGGCATCTGCCTCGGCGGCGGAACGACCGGCGCCGAATACGCGCTCGTCGCGTTCTACGGCGATCCCGACAGCTCGAAGATCCAGAACCTGAACGTGACAGGCCACGGCGCGACAGCCGTGTTCACTCCGGACATTCTTCCGAACCTCGCGCCCGCACCCGCATCGGTCCTGCTCGAACAGAAGCCAAACGCGGCGCAAGCGGCCTTCGACCGAACGCTGCGCGAGACCTCGCGCCGTGAGCTGACGCCGTTGATCAATGCGGCGCGCGTGCGCCGTCAGCAGGGCGCCGCGCTGGCGAAAATCCCCGGCAACGTGACGGTTGGCACGCTCGTGAACCTGAACGCGAACGGGATTCAGGCGTGCTCGCAGATCAAGACACGCACGGGCCGTGTGGCGGGAGTCAGCCCCACGGCGATCGTCGTGGCCGACACGGCGAATCCGCCGAACGGGTTCACGGACGCGGAGTATCAAGGCTTCGCGACGATGTTCGACACGCTGATCAATCCGCTCGACGTCGCGAACTTCGGCCAGCCGTCCGACATCGACGGCAACGGCAAGGTCGTGATCTTCTTCACGAAGGAAGTGAACGCGCTCACGCCGAAGAACTCGACCGGCGGCATCATCGGCGGCTTCTTCTTCGAGCGAGATCTCTTCCCGCTCCAGGACCAGAGTGGGCTGCAGGGGTGCGCGGGCAGCAACTTCGCGGAGATGTTCTACATGCTGGTGCCGGATTCGACGGGCATCTTCAGCGTGCCGCAGACGAAGACGTATGTGAACCGCGTCACGCCGGGCACGCTGGCGCACGAGTACCAGCACCTGATCAACGCGGGCCGGCGCATCTACGTGAACAACGCCAACGCGTTCGAGGACACGTGGCTGAACGAAGGCCTGAGCCACATCGCCGAGGAGCTGTTGTTCTATCACGACGCGGGGTTCGCGCCGAAGCAGAATCTCGCCGCGAGCAGCTTTACGAACCAACGGCAGCTCAACGCGATCAACAACGACCAGATCGACAACATCATCCGGTTCGAGGTGTTCATGAGCAAGCCGTCGGGGACGTCGGTCTACGCCGGCAATGACTCACTCGAGACGCGTGGCGCCACATGGAGTATGCTGCGCGATCTCGCGGATCACCGCTCGGGGACCGACGCGGACACGTGGACTCAGCTGGTGAATTCCACGACGACCGGCCAAGCAAACCTGGCGCGCGTATTCGGTGCGGACTACATGACGCAGATCAAGAACTGGGCGGTGTCGGTGTTCGCCGACGACGTGGCGGGCGTGACGGACACGAAATTTCAGCAGCCGAGCTGGAACATGCGGTTGATCTATCCGAATCTGGTCGATTCGCAGGGGAACCGGCTCGGGAAGTATCCGTTGCAGGTGCTGCCGCTCTCGGACAATTCGCCGGTGAGCGCGTCGGTTGACGCCGGAGGCGTCGCCTACATCCGGTTCTCGGTGCCGGCGGGCAGCCAGGCGTCGGTCGACTGGTCGGCGGCGGGTGGGTTGCCGACGTCACCGCTGATGTCGTTCACGGTCGTCCGGAGCAAATAAAGACAGCGAATCACACGGCCGGCGGCGAGAGTGGAGTCGCGCCGAGAGGCTAGTCAAACCTCGAGCTAAGCAACCTTGGATTTGTCGTTCGGCGTGCTCCGGACGCGGCGACATCGGGAAGTTCAAAAGCGAGACACGAATCACACGAATAACAACATCCAACCGCTTGGAGCGAGAGTGGCGTCGCGCCACGACGCTAGTCAGAACTCGAGCGGTTGGATGTCATAGTTTTGGTCCAATTCGTGTCCTTTTTTTTGGCGGCGTTCAAGGTAGACAGGGCGTGACTGACATCCACTCTCAGTCATCCCGAACGGAAGCGAGGGATCTGCGGTCAATTGCAGATCCCTCGCTTCGCTCGGCTGAACACTTCTTAGGAAGTTGTTGCCCCAATCGCCGGTCGCTAATTCCTTCAGGTCTTCTCTCGCGCGGCTTCCTGAAAGCCCGGCTCGCTCGCGAGCACGGCGCGCGCGATGTCGACCATCGGAACGGACCGGTCCTGGCTTGTGCGCTGCAGGATGCGGTAGGCCTCCTGCTCGGACGAGCCGGTGCGCCGCATCAGGATGCCCTTCGCGCGCTCGATCGTCTTCCGATTCTCTAAAGCCGTTCGCGCCGTTTCGGCGTCCTGGCGCGCGGACATCAGCTCCTTGGCGCGCGTGAACGCGAGCCGAATCGTGGAGTCGAGCACGCGTGGCGGTGCGGGCTTGGGGAGAAACGCGATGGCCGCGGTCGCGGTCACGTCGCGATCGCTGAGCGTCACGGTGGCGTCCCCGCTGAACAACACGACCGCGACGCCGGGCACGGACTGCGTGATGCGCTCGGCGGCTTCGATGCCCGAGCCGTCGGGCATGTGGACGTCGAGCAGGACGACGTCGGGCACGACGTCCTTCGCGCGCTCGAATGCGTCGCGCCCGGTGGAGACCTCGGCGACGACCGTGTGCCCCAGGGTGCCGAGCAGATCGATGAGCAACGAGCGAGCGTTGTCATCGTCCTCCGCCACCAAAACGCGGATGCGCGAAACGGAATCTGTCATTGCGTCAATCTGGCCGGTGGCGCAAAAGCGCGCCAGCTAGGTAGGTGTCTCTCGGGTCAGCCGTCGGCGGCGACTTGCGCGAGCAGTTCTGACGTTCGCACGGGCTTCCGAAGAACGAAGTCCCCGTCCGCGCCAGCGCCGGCGCGTGGTTCCCAGCCAGTCACGACTCCGATGCGCAGAGAACGCCACCGCTCGCGCGCAAATGAAATCAGGTCCCAACCGCTGCCGTCCGCCAGACCGATGTCGGTGACCAGCACCTCGTACATCGGGCTCGCGGTCTCCAGGAGCGTCATCGCGTCCTGAATTCCCCCCGCGGTGTCGACGGTGTGGCCGTCGGACTCCAACAGGGCCTGCATAAACTCGCGACTATCGGGATGATCCTCAACTAGCAACACGCGGCGAGGGACCTGCGCGCGCGGTCGTTCCCGCGCCGGCTCGCTCGCCGGCTGCGGCGACGACCGCGGAAACACGAGCCGGACCGTCGCTCCCACGCCCGGCGTCGATTCGATCTCCGCATGGCCGCGATGCCGTTTGACGATGCCGTACACCTCCGCCAAGCCCAATCCCGTGCCGGCTTTTCCCTTCGTCGTGAAGAACGGTTCGAACGCACGCTCCCGGACTTCCGCCGACATGCCGATGCCCGAGTCGCGGACCTCGAGGCGCGATTCTCCGTTCGTAACGTACGTTCGGAGACCGAGCGTTCCGCCCCCAACCATCGCGTCGAGCGCGTTCTGCACGAGGTTGAGCAGGGCTTCGCGAATCTCGCCCGGAATTCCGCGGACGAGGGCCACGCCCGGGTCGGCCAATTGCGGCTCGAGCTGAATCGTTCCGCCGCGCGCGCGCTCGGCCCACAGCGGTCTCGTCATTGCGACGACCTCGTCGCAGACGATGGAAAGATCGACGTCTTCCTCGCGTTCCGACTGCAGCGGCTCCTGGCGAATGAAGCGACCGACGCGCGCCGCCGTCGCGGCCCCCGTCTCCGCCGCCTTGGCGATGCGCACGGCGTAGTCACGCACCGCGACGGGATTCTCGGCGTGCGTCTCGAGCAGATACGCCGCCGCCATGATCGGGTTGAGCGCGTTGTTCACGTCGTGCATCACGCCCGCGGCGAGCTGCCCCACGGCGGCGAGCCGTCGTTCGCGCGCCCGCGCTTCCTGGAGGGCCAGCAATTCTCGCGTGCGCTCCTGCACCATGCGCTCCAATCGTTCCGCTTCCGTCGACACTCGCTCGTAGAGCTCCGCGGTGCGTCGCGCCTCTTCCTCGAGCGCCTTGGCCAGCTGCGTCTTGACGGTGACGTCGCGCTCCACCGTGACCGCGCCTCGAATCTTCCCGTGCTCGTCGTACAGCGGATTCGAGTTGACCTCGATGATCACCGCGACGCTCTCGGCGCCGCGCCGCACGGCGAGCGTCTCGCCCCGCACTCGCTCGCCGCGGAGCGCGCGCGCCGTCGGATGCTCGTGCATGAAGAGGCTCGTGCCGTCGATCGTCCGCGGACGGTCCAACTGCCACAGCTCTCGAAGCGTCGACGGCTGGCCGGACGGATGGTCCTGCTGCGCCTGCGTGTTCGATCGGACGGTCCGTCCCTCCGTGTCGAACACGCGCACGGAGTCCGGAATGACGTCGAAGATCGACTCGAGCTGCGCGACGTTGCGGCTCAACGTCTCGCGCAGCTCTTCACGCTCGCTGACGTCGTTTCCGGCGAAGAGCAGCCCGCGACGTCCCGATTCGTCGGTCAGCGTGGCGAACGTCGTCTCGATGAGCCGGCGGCCGGCGCGGTGCTGGAACGGCACCCGCGCCGCTGAGGGCACGCTCGTTCCGCGCAGCGCGGTGTCGATCTGATCCGTGAGATCGGCGAGCGCGTTCGGAAACGCGTCGTAGATCGAGATCTTCGCCGGCGACGACACGGCAACACCCGTCAGCTCACGGTACCGGACGTTCGTGTTGACGAGCCGGAGATCGCCGTCGAAGATCGCGATCGCGAGCGGCACCGCCTCGAACAATGCCTCGAGCCGAACGCCGGAGATGCCGACGCGCGCGAAATCGAGGTTCGTCGGACCGACCGTGGCGGAAGGGGATGGATGCGTCACGAGAGAGACATCAGGGGCAGCTGACCGATCGCGTCGTCCGAGAGATCGCCGAGCGTGGTAGACGTTCGCGTCACCGGCTCCGCAACATAGGTGCGAAGAACACTGATGCGCTACCAGCGTGGCCGCAAAGCAGAGCGGACGCGGGCGTAAGGTCGTCCAGGGTGATGCGAGCGTTGCGAAAACCGCCGGCGGTTCGCCGCGTTCGCCCACCGGAGAATGTCCCGGACGTCAGTCGTGTCGATGTGACGAACGTCACGCGAGCGTGGTGCGGGATGCTACTTCGAGATGCTACTTGATGGGAGCGCCTGCGGCCCTCCTCTGCCGAAAACACTCAACACGCCGCCAACGATGAACACCGTCGTCGCGCCGACGACGTTGTACCAGAGGTAGGAGACCTGGGGTGCCCAGTGCCAGACCGAATAAACCGCCGTCATGCCGATCAACAGGCCGATGAACGCCGGCGTCGCCTTCGCGCGTGGAACCATCGCGAGCAGAAAGACGCCGAGAATCGATCCGTAGAAAAACGAGCCGTACTTGTTCACGACCTCGATGAGCGAGCCGAGATTGACGGCGTACGTCGCGACGACGCAGGCGAAGATGCCCCACAGGCCCGTCGCGGTGCGCGATACGGCGAGAAAGTGCGCATCCGGACCTTCGCGACGAATCCATCGGCGATAGAAGTCGATCGTCGTCGTCGTCGAGAGCGAGTTCAGCTCGCCGGAGATCGCGTTCATCGCGGCCGCGATCACCGCCGCGATGAACAATCCGGCGAGCCCGATCGGCAAATGATCGATCACGAAACGCGGGATCACGTAGTTCACGTCGTTCACCGGCTGGTGCGTCACGTGCGCCGCCAACGACAGCGCCTCGCCGCGAAACGCTTCGCGCTCGAACAACACCCTCGAGCTGTCGAACCGTGCCTCGAGGCGCGCGTACTCGCCGGGAAACGCGGCGCGCACCGCGCGCTCCTGCGCGGGATTGAAGAGAAGCGGCTGTTTGTGGTATTGGTAAAATACGAAGACCAGCACGCCCACGAGCAGCACGAGCGCCTGCAGCGGAATCTTCCAGTACGCGCTGATGAGCAGCGACGTGCGCGCTTCGTCGACCGATTTCGCGGCAAGATAGCGCTGCACCTGGCTCTGGTCCGTGCCGAAGTACGACAGCATCAGGAAGGTGCCGCCGATCAGCCCGGACCAGAACGTGTAGGTATTGGTGAGACTGGGCGAGAAGTCGAAGACGCGAAGGCGTCCCGCTTCGCCGGCCACGTGAAGCGCTTCGATCGGCGACGCGGGAATCTGAACGACGAGCGTGATCACCACCGCGACGAGCGCGCCGATGATCAGGTACATCTGCTTGACGTCCACCCACGTGACGGCCGCCACGCCGCCGATGATCGTGTAGAGAATCGCCGGCGCGCCGATGAGCGCGACCGAATAGGTGATCGGCCACCCGAAGATCGCCGAGAACACGACCGCCGGCGCGGCGACGATCGTGCCGCACGACATGCCGCGCGAAATGAGAAACAGAAACGCCGTGAGCGAGCGCGTCTTGGCGTCGAAGCGCCGCTCGAGATACTCGTACGCGGTGTACACGCCAGAGCCGTGCAGGAACGGCACGAGCGTCACTCCCAGGATGACCATCGCCACCGGGAGGCCGAAGTAGAACTGAATGAAGCGCATCCCGTCCGTCGCGCCTTGGCCGGTCGTGCCGATCATCGTCACGGCGGAGAGCTGCGTCGCCATGACGGACAACCCGACGGCCCACCACGGCAAGCTGCGGCTCGCGCGAAGATAGGCGTCCATGTCCGTCGTGCCGCGCGATCGGCGAATACCGTAGCCAACCACGTAGACGAGCCAACCGATGACGATCAGCCAGTTGATCGGATGCATTTCGCTGGAAACGGGAGGAGAAAGCGGTTCGGCGGGCCGACGTTCGTCAGGGCGTGAATGTCTTCTGGAGTAGCCAGAGAAGAACCAGCGTGATGATCTGAACCGACATCACGCGGACCAACGTGCGGCGGAAGCGGGCGTTCGACTCTGCGCTCATCGGCGCTCCCAGGCGAGGCGCGCGCCGAACGCGATCAACACGACGCCCGTCGCGCGCTCGAGCATCGCCTTCACGCGCGGACGCGTGAGCACCACGCCGAGCCGGTCGATGAACCACGCATATGACGTGAGCCAGACGAGACCCATCACGATGTGCACCGCGGCGAGAAACAGGCTTCGGCGAAGCACCGGCTCGCCGGGCGAGATGAACTGCGGCAGGAACGTCAGATAGAAGATCGCGACTTTGGGGTTCAGCACGTCCGTCAGAAAACCTTGAAGAAACGGACCGACATTGGATCGATCGGGAACGGACACCGGTCCGACCGCGGGTCCAGTCGCCGCGCGAATCGACTGGACGCCCATCCACACGAGGTACGCCGCGCCGATCGTCTTGAGCACGTTGTACGCCGTCGCCGACGTCGCCAGAATCGCCGAAACACCGAGCGCCGACGCCGTAGCGTGGATCAAGCAGCCGGAGCAGATCCCAACAATCGTCGTCATCGCGCGACGACGGCCGAGGGCGAGCACGTTGCGCGTCACGAGCGCCATGTCGGCGCCCGGGAGAATCGTGAGAATGGCCGCGACGCCGATGAACGCGAGGAGCCGCGAATCGAAGGTCATGGTCGTACGGCGCCGGAGGCCGGGATCGGCGGACGCATCGCCGCCGAGTGATCGGCCGACAGGAGGTTGATGAACAGCCGCGCAGCGCCGGGATTGCCGGCCGGCAGCTGCCGGAAGAAGGACAGCGTCGTGTAGATGTACACGCCCTTCCCGACCGGAGCCAGGAGCACGGGCGCGTCGTTCGGCGGCTCGTTCTTGTCGTTCATCGAGAGCAGCGTGCGCCACTCCCGGTCGAACGTGTGCGGCATGTAGAGCGACCGCTCCTGCACCCAGTTCGCGAAGTCGCTCTCGCCGATCGCGTTCGGCGTCGTCAGCAGTGGCGATCCGAGGTCGAGCACACGCACGGGCGCGGTTTCGTCGGTGACGCGATCGCCCGACTGGGTGAGCGTAATCGGATACGGCAGAATTCCGGGCTGCGCCATCTCCGACTTCCCATACTGGGTGACGATCGTGCCGCCGTCGCGCGCGAACTTCATCAAGCGCGGCGCGCTCGCGATCAGCGCGGCAGCCGACGGCGACTCGTACGCTCGGCTGCCGATGACGATCGTCGTGAACTGCGAGAGGTTTTCTTGCGCCAACCGCGACGGATCGAGCTCGGTCACGGGAATGCCGAGCTCCTGGAGCATCGGCCGCACGTTGTCGCCGACGCCGCGGATGTAGCCGACTTTGAGGTTCGCGGCGAATGTCGCTTTCACGGCTTCGATCTTCACCACCGCGTCTCGATAGTAGCGCAGCGGACGAATGTGCTCGTACTCGATCGGGATGTAGCCGCGCGTGAACTGTTGGCCATGCGCCGTCGCGACTGCCCGAATCGAATCGCGGCCCGGCGTGAGACGTCCGCGCACGCGGAATTCCACAGTGGCTTCGCCGAACGCCGGAAGTGTCACGCGCCGAGTCGCGGAGTCGGCGGTGAGTCCTCGCGGTAGGCGCAACGACACGCTTACGTCGCGTGGCGACGTCGCGTACGAGTGCACGGACACATGCGTCGGGCGATCGAACGGCTCGTTGGCACGGGCGTATTCGACTTCGTGATCGAGCAGCACCGTGATCTCGGGGACGACCGCGACCGGACGCCGAATTTCTCCGAGCACGGCGTCGGCGCGCCGATGCACGATCGGCGCCGCATGCACGGTCACCGGCTCGCCGGCGATCGACAGCGACACCGTCGGTCCGATGGCCGGAAGTCGATCTTCGCCGGTGATCATGGGAGCGAGCGGCTGCGTGAACATGTCGCCGTGGAGCGGCTGCTCCAGCCACCACGATATCGTCGGGCGGCTTGGCGCGCGGAACGAGACGGTCGATCTCGCCGTGCTGTCCGCGGGAAGCGGTCGCGTGGCACTCGGCGTCGCCGCGCCGTTGAACACGGGCTGGCTCGTCTGAATCGTCGTCGTACCGCGATTGTAGACGGACACGGTGACCGGCATCGAATCGCCGGCGGCGATCAATTCGCGCGGTGCCGTCGCCTCGACGTCGACACCGGCGGCGCGCAGCAGCGCAGCGTCGGCGCGTTCGCGGACGGTCGCGATGGAGAGCTCGAGATCGCCCAACGCGCCCGGGCACGGCCACCACGGCTCGATCGCCGCGGGCGAACCGCAGCGGACAGCGTTGTCGACGCGCGCCGCGAGCCGCGCATACACGGCCAGCGGCTCGACCATCTTCGACGGATGCACGAGATCGAGCGCGTTGACCACTCGCGTTCGCGCGCCCGGCAATGAGTCGAGTGCCGCACGCACCGAATCGGCGAGCGCCAGACTCTTGAATCTCGCCCACGTCGTGTCGATACCGTCGAACAAACCGTGCTCGGGCGCCTTGGCATCCGAGACGCGCGACTCCTCCAGCTGCACTCCAGTGAAGCGCGGTCCTTTCTGCGGCAGATCGCCCTGCCCTTGCGATCGATGCTGCGTGCGGCTCAGCGTCGCAAGCTCCGAGTAGCTCTCGCCGAGCACCGGATCGTATTCGCCGACGTTGAACGTCAGCGATCCGGCGCCGCGACGGCGGAGACGATAGAACTTGGGCGTCGCCCACGGCGTCAATCCACCGGCACGCGACGCGGGAAAGCGAACCGAATCTGCCGCGGCATCGAACGCTTCGCGCGCGATCACGCCGGAGTATTGATGGTGCCCGTGTCCATCGGCCGGCGTGCCCGTCCACACGGAGATGATGACCTGCGGACGAAACGCGCGCACGATCTCGACGACGTCCTTCAGGATCGAGTCCTTCGGCCAATGCTGGAGCGTCTCCTCGAGCGTCTTCGAGAAGCCGAAGTCGTACGCGCGCGTGAAGTACTGTCGGCCGCCGTCCAACCGGCGCGCCGCGAGCAGCTCTTCCGTTCGAATCATGCCGAGCTGCGGACCGAGCTCGTTGCCGATGAGATTCTGTCCGCCGTCGCCCCGCGTGAGCGAGAGATACGCGGTCTCGACGTGCCGCGCCTTGGCGAGATACGCGATGAGCTGTGTGTCTTCGTCGTCGGGATGCGCGCCGATCATGAGCACGCGCATCGTGTTGCCGAGCCCCTCGACCGCCTCGCTCAACGCAGCGGCGCCGCGATTCTGAGCGGAGAGTCGCGGCGCCAGCGCCAGCCACGTGCCGACAACGACGAGAAGGGACCGCTTCAACATGAGACTCCGGTGAAGGGAGCGGCGCCCGCGATCAGCGCGCCGCCCCCGCTCGTTTCTTCGATGACGGCGCGTACGTCAAGACATCCTTGACGATCCGCGCCTGCTCGACGTCGTGCGCCGACTTGTGGCCTTCGGCGGGGCTCGCCCGCTCCGGCCGGCCGACGTAGCGCAGCGTGGTGAGCGTGCCGATCGACGCACGAAGCCGCGGCTGGACGTACGTCCACGCGCCCATGTTCTTCGGCTCTTCCTGCGCCCACACGACCTCTTCGACGTTCGGATAGAGATCGACGACCTCCGCAACGTCGCGCGGCCACGGCGCCAGCTCCTCGACGCGAATGACCGCGACGTTCGCCGGATGCGGTTGGGCCGTGAGATCGTAGTAGAGCTTCGCGGTGCAGAAGACCAGTCGCTGCACCTGGTCGCGGCTCGATGCCGTTGCCGGATCGTCGATCACGGGCTGGAAGCGGCCGGTCGCGAGCTCGTCGAGCGTCGACGCCGCCGCCGGCAAGCGAAGCAACGACTTCGGCTGCATCAGCACGAGCGGACGATGCGGCGTCCGCAGCGCCTGACGGCGCAGCACGTGAAAATACTGCGCCGGCGACGACGGATACGCGACGATCATGTTGTCTTCGGCCGCGAGCTGCAGATACCGCTCGAGTCGTGCGCTCGAGTGCTCCGGTCCCTGCCCTTCGTAGCCGTGCGGCAGCAGCATCACGAGCCCCGATTCCTGCTGCCATTTCGAGCGGCCCGCGGAGATGAACTGGTCGAGGATCGGCTGCGCCATGTTGGCGAAGTCGCCGTACTGCGCTTCCCACAGCACCAGCTCGTCCGGCGCGGCGACGCTGAAACCGTACTCGAAGCCCAGCACCGCCGTCTCGGTCAACGGGCTATTATAGATCTCGAATGAGCCGATCGCCTGCGGCAGGTGGGCGAGCGGCGCGTACGTCGTGCCCTTGTCGGCGTCGTGCAGCACCGCCTGGCGGTGCGAGAACGTGCCCCGCTCGACGTCCTGGCCGGTCAAGCGCACGCTGACGCCGTCCGTGATCAACGACGCGAACGCGAGCGCCTCCGCGTGGCCCCAGTCGATCGCGCGAATGTGGATCGCTTCGCGCCGCTTGGGCAGAATGCGCTGCATCGTGGGATGCAGCTTGAACGACGACGGAAACGCGAGCAATTGCTCATTGAGCGACACGAGCCGCTCCGCCCGCACCGCTGTCTCCACCGACTCGGCGGCGGCCGGCTTCGCGCCTTTCGCCGGCGCCTCCGGCTCTTCCGGCGTGGCCAGCTCCGCTTTCAGCGCCTTGTAGATCCCTTGCAGCCTGTCGGACAGCGCCTTGTCCGCGGACGCCACGTCGGCTTCGGCGATGACCCGCTCGCGGACCAGCCGCGCGCCGAACACAGCACGAGGCGAGGGGTGCTCGCTGATCACCTTGTACATCAAGGGCTGTGTAAACGCGGGCTGATCCGCTTCATTGTGGCCGTGCCGGCGGTAGCCGACCAGGTCGATGAAGAAGTCCTTGCTGAACCGCTGTCGGTACGCGATGCCGAGCCGCACCGCCTGCAGACACGATTCCGCATCGTCGCCGTTGACGTGCACGATCGGCATCTCGAAACCCTTCGCCAGATCGCTCGCGTAGTGCGTCGAGCGCGCGTCGATGGGATCGGTCGTGAAGCCGACCTGGTTGTTGCCGATGATGTGGAGCGTGCCGCCCACGCGATACCCGCGAAGCAGCGACATGTTCAACGTCTCGGGCACGACGCCTTCGCCGGCCAGCGACGCGTCGCCGTGGACGACGATCGGCAGCACGCTCGTCTCGTTGCGCGCGCCCGGCGGTCCACCATCGACGCGTTGGCGCGCGCGCGCGATGCCGGCTGCAACTGGATTCACGACTTCGAGATGACTCGGATTGGGCACCAGCTCCACGTCGACCGCGCCGACGTCGGGCACGTCGCGTCCACCGCGATAGCCCATGTGGTACTTCACGTCGCCCGAACCCGTATCGATGTCGGCGACGAGGCCCTCGAACTCGCTGAACAGCGTGCGGTACTCCTTGCCCATGACGTGCGTCAGCACGTTCAGGCGTCCGCGGTGCGCCATCCCGATCACGACTTGCCGGGTGCCGCCCTTTGCCGCGCGATCGATGGCTTCATCGAGCATCGGGACGAGCGCGTCGATGCCTTCGATCGAGAACCGCTTCACGCCGACGTACGCTCGGCCCAGAAACCGCTCGAGCCCGTCAACCTCGGTGAGACGCTCGAACAACATGCGCTTCTCATCGTCCGAGAGCGGGGCGGTCGCGTCGCCGGATTCGATCATCCGGCGGAACCACTCACGCTCGTTCTCGTCGCCCAGGTGCGCGAACTCGTACGCGATGGAGCCGCAGTACGCGCTCTGCATCTTGCGGACGACTTCGGCCGCGGTCGCCGCGGTCGGGTCGCCCAACGCGGAACCTGGGATCTGCTCGAGATCGGCCTCGGTGATGCCGTGGAACTCGGGCTGAAGTTCGGCGGCCCCCGGCGGCGGGGTGCCAAGCGGGTCGAGCTGAACCGCGAGGTGGCCATACTGTTGGATGGCGGCAACGAAGGACGCCGCGGCCGCCGCTTTCCGAAGGAGCGAGGCGTCGTAGCCCCCGCCTGGGCCAGCGCCGCCGGTCAGCTGTTCGGCCAGGCGAAAATATTGCCGCCAGGATTCGTCGACCGACGCCGGATCGCGCCGGTAAGCGTCGTAGAGCTCGGCGATCAACCCGTCGTTGAAAACGCCGGTGACTGGAAGGCTGGACATGCTCGAAATGTAACTGTCGATGAAGGGCGGACGGCGGAACGGAGAACAACGCAGGAGGGGAGCGAACAGCTGGAAAGCTGACAGCTACTAGCTTCACTGCATCCGGACGCCACCAGTGGGAGACGGCGAGCCAACAACAAGTCCCGTCGGACATTCCCGTCGCACGGCTCAGGGTTTCGGACGGGCATAGTGTCTGAGTCTCGGCAACCAACGACGGCGACCATGAACCAGATCGCACGCGACGCACGACTTGCCCTGCGCGGGTTCCGGCGAACGCCAACGTTCGCGATCGCCGTGCTGGCCATCCTCGGGCTCGGTATCGGAATGGCCGTCGCGATGTTCGCGACCTTCCAGGCGATCCTCGTCCGCCGCCTGCCCGTCCAGGATCAGGAGCGGATCGCCGTCATGTGGACCTACCGCACGCCGGGCGTCGAGCTGTCCGCGTTCGCCACCGATCTTCCGGCGATCCGGAGAGCGAGCCGCACGATGCAGGACGTCGCCGGCGTCGTGCATTGGGGCACCTACCCCACGCCGATGCTCGACGACGAGCAAACGCGCGTGATCAGCCGATCACTCGTGACGCCGAACTTCTTCAGCGTGCTCGGCGCGCGGCCCGTGCTTGGCCGACTGCTCGACTCGCGCGACGAGGTCGACGATTGCCCATGCTCGCTCGTCCTCAGCTATGGCGTCTGGCAATCCGAGTTCGCGGGAAGCGCCGCCGTGCTTGGCCGACAGCTTCGCGACCCGTATACGCGCGTGACGTACACGATCATCGGTGTGGCGCCGCCCGGACTCGACTATCCGGTGGGCGTCGGCTCGTGGACACAGATCGGACGCAAAGGCACGCCGCAGGTGCTCATGGTCGGGCGACTTCGGCCGGGGGCGACGCTCGCGGGCGCGCGCGCGGAGCTCGTCTCGTTGGTCGACAAGCTCGAGCCGGGCTTCAAGATCACCGGAGCGACCGGTCAAACGCTCACGACCGCCGTGCTCGGCGACATTCGTCCGACCTTCATCGCGCTCGTCGCCGCCGTGGCGCTGCTCCTCGTCATCGCGTGCGTCAACGTCGGCAATCTCTTTCTCGTGCGCGCCGCATCGCGCGCTCGCGAGCTCGCGGTTCGCCGAGCGTTGGGCGCGAGCTACGGCGATCTCGTGCGACAGTTGGTCGTGGAGAGTGCACTGCTCGCGCTCGGGGGCGGAGCGCTCGGCATCGCGTGCGCCGAGGGGTTGCTGAGGCTGTTGATCGCGCTCGCGCCGCCTCAGGTACCGCGTCTCGACAGCATTCGGCTCGACGGCAGTCTGCTGGCCATCGCGCTCGGCGTGACGGCGCTGTCGGTTTTCATCTTCGGCGTTCTACCCGCGCTCGTCGCCGCGCGAGTGAATCTCTCGTCGCCATTGAGGGCCGACGCACGCTCGGGAACTGAATCGCGGCGACGCCGGCGCATGCGCGATTGGCTCGTTGCGTCGCAGGTCGCGCTCGCGCTCGTGCTGTTGGTGTGCGCGGGACTGCTCACGCGAAGCCTCCGCCGTCTCGAGCAGCTCGACCTCGGCTACCGCGCCGAGCATCTGTCGATCATCGGACTCGCGTGGGACGCGCACGCGTACGACACGCCGGAGAAGATGCTCGTGTGGGGTGAGCGGGTCGCGAGGGCGGTGCGCAACGTGCCGGGAGTGACCGGCGTCGCGCCGATCGTCGTTCCGCCGTTCGTCGGCCAGAACATCTGGCTGGCGCGCATCGAGAATGAGGGATCGACGGCGGGAAGCGCCGGCCAAGTTCTCGAAGTTCCGGCCGAGGTGACGAACGCAGAGTATTTCCGCACGTTCGGAACGCCGGTCCTCGAGGGCAGAGGTTTTCTCGACAGCGACCGCGAGGGCGCGGCGTTCGTGACGGTGGTGAGCCAATCGGTGGCGCGCCGACTGTGGCCTGGCGAGAATCCAATCGGCAAGCGGATTCGATACACGGTTCCGTCGCTCGCGCCGGGCGTCGTGCTGCCGAACGGGTTGTTGAGCTGGCGCACGGTGGTTGGCGTCGTGCCGGACACGCGCTTTCGCACGCTGCGCGAGACGTCGCCGGGTGTCTACATGCCCTGGCACCAGTTCTGGGGTTGGCAGGGAGCGTTTGCCGTGCGCTCGAGCGGCGACATCAGCGGGTTGGCGACGTCGATGCGCGCGGCGGTGCGCGGCGTCGATCCGACGTTGACGCTGTGGCACATCCGCTCGATGGACGAGATGCTCGACGCGCCGTTGTCGGGGCCGCGACTCGGCGCGCTGTTGCTCGTTTCGTTCGGAGTCGTGGCCGTGGTGCTTGCCGCCGTGGGGCTCTATGGCGTCATGGCGTCGACGGTGCGCGATCAGACGCGGGAAATTGGAATTCGCATCGCGTTGGGTGCGCAGCCGTCGACGATTCGCGATTCGGTGTTGCGACGGGCGATGATGGTCGCGGGCGGCGGCGCGGTCGTCGGGATTGCAATCGCGTTGGCGACCACTCGGCTGCTTCGAACGCTGCTGTTTCAGGTGAGTCCAACAGATCCGGCGACGCTTGCCGGCGTGTGCGCGACTCTGCTCGCTGTTGCGGCGTTGGCGGCATATCTGCCGGCACGTCGAGCGACGCGGGTCGATCCGGTGCGTGCGCTTCGGGTCGAGTAGCTGCCCGCCGAGTTCCACGAGCAGTCGCGACCCGCCGATCACGGCGGTTCCGTCGGCAGCACCAGCGTGAACGACGATCCCTTCTTCGGCTCCGACTCCACCTCGATGCGTCCGCCGAGCAAGTCGGCCAGGCTCCGCGAGATGTAGAGACCGAGCCCCGTGCCACCATGTCGCCGCGTGAGCCCCGCGTCGAGCTGCGCGAACGGCTTGAACAGCCGATCCATGTCTTCGGCCGCGATCCCGATGCCCGTGTCGCGAATCGTGTAGCGTACGTCGCCCTCGCTCTCCTCGAGCTCGAGGCACACCTCGCCCGCGTCCGTGAACTTCACCGCGTTGCCGGCGAGATTCACGAGGATCTGCCGTACCTTGTCGACGTCGCTCGTCATCCGAATCGCGACGTGGGGCACGGTGATGCGGAACGTGAGCCGCTTCTGGCGCGCGAGCGGCTCGATGACGGCGGCCGTGGCGCGCGCGAGATCGGCCGCGAGGAAGTCGGTGGCGCGCACGACCTCGCGCCCTTCGTTGAGACTCGAGAAGGCGAGCACTTCTTCGATCATCGACGCCAGGTGCTGCGTCACGGAGCGCATGCGCTCGAGGACGTCGAGCTGCGCGTCGGACATCGGGCCGATCACCTGGTCGGCGAGCAGCTCCTCGTATCCGGCGAGCGCGGTGAGCGGCGTGCGCAGCTCGTGCGACACCGTCGCCAGAAAGCGGCTCTTCGCGCGATCCGCGGCCTGCGCCTGGTCGAGCAGCTCGGCCTTCCACAGCGCGAGCGCGGCGTAGTCGGCGATGGAGCGCAGCCGGCTCATCTCGCGCTTCGAGAACGACGGTGCGTCGAGCGCGCGCGTGACGCCCAACACGCCGAGCATCACCTCGTGCGCAACGAGCGGCGCGAGAACCACCGGGCCAAGGCGAAGCTCGGGTACCGCCTTGATGAGTGGCCGCTGCGATCCGAACTCCGCGACCGACACGACGTCGCGCGTCCGCATGACCTCGCGCGCGAGCGATCCGGAGAGCGCGAAGCGACGCCCGCGCGCGATGCCGAGCATGCCGGTCGCCGCGACGAGCTCGCCTTCCTGCCCGATGGACTTGAGCACGGCCGCGCCGGTCGCGTTGCACTGCACCGCGGCTTCGTGACACAGAATGTCGAGCAGCGATCCGATGTCCGTCTCGCCGGCCATCTCGCGCGCGAGATGGCGCAGCGGCTCCGCGGTGTCCATCGCGCGATCGCCCAGTCCCAGCACCAACTGCCCGTCCGCGTCGCAGCGAACGATCGCGTCGATCTCGCGGTCCACGCCGTCGGAGAGCAGGACGCGACGCATCGCGCCGTCGGCGCCCGCCGCGGTCAACGCCTCGAGGAGCGCGGCGGCGGGAAAGAACGGACGGGACTCGCAGTCCCCGGACACCCGGGTCAGCTCAGTGGCGAAAGGGTCGTCGGCGCCGGCCACTGCACGACGTTCGACGCGCGCGGCGACCGGCGGCGACGGCTGATGGCGGCGAGCACGCGCTGCGCGTGGTCGTCGTCGAGCGTCGGCAGATACAGAAACCCGGCGATGCAATCCGCATCGGCGAGATGCGCTTCGCCGGGGTGCCGTGTGAGACTGACGGCGATGAGCGGGCGACTGGCGAGCGACGGATCGTTCGTCCAATTCTCGAGCGACGTCGCCGCGAGCAGATCGTAGTCGCAGATCACGGCATCGACGTCGTACGCCGGCGCCAGACGCTCGGCGTCCCGGAGGCCGACGCACGGCATGGTATCGACGCCCAGCCGCTCGAAGAATCGCCCGAGATGCTCGCTGAGATAGGGATGTCGAGCGACACACAGCACGCGCATGCCCCAATATACCTGACGACCGTGGCGTTGTTCAAAGCGAATTCGGGCCAAGGCGTAATGTGACGTCAGTCACTCCATGGCACCCGCACTCGATTCGCCAGGCGGCGTCCTCAACGGCTACATTGACGCGAAGCGACCAACGACTCGCTGGGGATCACGCTATGACTTCGAGAACGCTGTTTTGCCGTGCGATCGCGGTCCTTGGGCTGGCCACCACTGTCGCGCCACTGTCCGCCGCCTCCGCCCAGACGTCGCCGAGCGGATTGATGGAGGAAGCGGCGCCGCCGGGCGCGAACTACGACAAAGCCGAGTTCCGGTTCTGGTATCCGAAGGACGCGGGGACGATGCGCGCGGTGCTCGTGCTCATGCCGGGATCGAACGGCGACGGACGTCCCGCCGCCGAGGACACGGTGTGGCAGGCCTTCGCGACGAAGAACAAGCTGGCGATCGTCGCCTGCCGGTTCACCGACAAGCCGCACGAGCAGAGCTTCATCGAAGCGTACGCGGACGTGTCGAAGGGCAGCGGCCAGGCGCTCGTCGACGCGATCGCGAAGTTCGGCGCCCGGTCACAACATCCGGAGATCGCGAACGCGCCGCTCCTGCTCTGGGGCATGTCGGCCGGCGGTGAGTTCAACTACGAGTTCGCGGTGTGGAAGCCCGAGCGCGTGGCGGCGTTCATCGTGAACAAAGGAAACTTCTACTACACGGCGCTCGTGCCGCCGGCGACGCGCGCGGTTCCGGGAATGTTGTTCGTCGGCGGCAAGGATCTCGAGTTTCGCACGAATACGATCGTCGGCCTGTTCGCGCTCAATCGACGCGGCGGCGCGCTGTGGGCGCTCGCCGAAGAGCCGGGCGTCGGCCATGTAGTCGGAAAGTCGCGCGACGTCGCGATGGCGTTCTTCGAGGATGTGCTGCCGATGCGCCTCGCGGCCGAACACGGCGGACTCGCGCCGCTCGACCCGAAGTCGGGCTTTCTCGGCGATTTCAAGACGAAGTCGTACCAGCCGAGCGGGGAGGTCCCGCCGAAAGATCCAACCGCGTGGCTCGTGACCCAGCGCGTCGCGCGCGCGTGGCAGGATATGGTGAACTCCAAGCCATAAGCAAACAAGAGCACAATCGCAGATGGGGCGGATGGACAGGTGATGGGCCGCGGATCAAGAAGAAAAAAGACTAAGACTCTTCTTGGATTTGCCGCCACGCGGCGACCGCGAGACCGCCAAGGATGAGTCGTCTCGTGAACGGACATTCCGCTGACCACCATCAGCCCGGCGTGAATGGCGCCGCCATCATCCAGAAATCGTGACGAGATAGGTAAAGTTGCCGTCGAAAACGACTTGCTCTTCGCGACCGTCTACAGCGTGGATGCCATCAAACACGACATAGCGATTCGTTCCCACCTGGAGTAGCCAAACTGGAACGGCCGCTTCACCAGTTGCGCCGATTGCCGCAAAGAGCGCCTGCGCAGCCGCGGTACAAAGGCTGTCGCTTGTCATGAATGTCACGTCCGCTGGGCTGACGGATGGCAGCTTAAAGGCCGTTCTAGCCGTGCTGTCGCTGCCAGTCACGGCACGAACAATGTTCTGTCGAATGTGAGACGAAAGGTCGTCCGCTGCGCGACAGGGGATGGTCTGCGCCCGGAGCGGCTCAGCAAGCGTGCATAGAATCGTCGCGATACAGAGCAATTTGCGCATCATGTGTGTCTGGAGGTTTAGTATGCGATGATTGAGCAACTGTTCCCGCGGCGGCTCCATACTCGCCGCTTTGTTGCCACCGAAATCGAATCGGGAATGAACGTTGTGTCATTTACCTGTTTGAACGTCGCTGATGGATCGGCCATGTAGATGGAATCGCGATCGAATGCGACGATCGGGTGTTTCGGTAGAGTCTGTGTTGCCCCCCAATCGGCCCCACTCAAGCCGCCATATCCGTAGCCATATACCTTGTATTGCCCCGGTTTGAGCGCCGGTTCGCCCGGCCTTTTGCAATTCGACGGCAGTGAATCACCGACGGCAAACGGGTGTACGTGAACCTGCATCAGAAGAGTTCCTGGTCGAGGATTTGGCTCGATTTGAAGCGTCATGCACGGAGTCGAGGCTGGATCCACGGGCAAAATTTTGACGACGATCGTTCCAGCCGAGTCGTAGACGGCTACCGCTCGCTCGCGGCGGCTTGCCAGGTTACTCGAACTCGCGTTTGATAGGGTCCAGATTGTTGCTAGTGAGTCGCGAACGTCCTTGCGATCCAAAACGGAGTTGCGAGTGCTACAATCAACCGTCACGTGCTTGCTTGCTGAGTCGCCAGGTGTTCCGTCGAGATACGCCCACATGGTGCCCGAGCTCAGCATGGATTTCTTGCATTGCTGGGTTCCGCCTGGACAAGACACATTGTCGTGAGTGGAAGTGTCGTCGGGCACCCATCGCCAGCGTGCGGCTGACGCCGGCGAACCATCAATTTTTGGTACGAACGTCACCGTGTCGCCCCATTTTGCCGAGGGTTTGTCGGCATCGAGCGTGAAGTTGGTATACACCGTTGCGTGAGCTGACGCGAATCGAATGATGCCGTTTGGACGAACTTGAATCTTCATCGTCCCGCTTTCTTGCACCGGTCGCGTGCATATAGCGTCGTAATAGAAGCAAATCCCAGTCGTGCCCGGGGGTGGACCATCGGGTGCCCACTGCCAGCTCCAGATCGCTGTAACGGCGCGGCCGTCGCTCCACGCCGGGGTAAAGGTAACGTTCGCACCTTTCTTCACCGCCACCGGATTGGCCGTCAATGTCAGCGATGGAACCGTGATGTGAACGCTGCCCTCCTGCCGCTTCCCGTTCACGTACGCGACGACATGAAAGGTTCCGGAGCCAATGATCTGGCGTAGGCACGTATGTTGTCAGCGAAATGGAGTATCGGGTTGGGTGAAATAGTCACTACGCGTGGAGCGGATCGAGCGCGGTACGGCCGAGGTCTGCGTGGCGGAGGCGCGCGGCTGCGAGCTTCTGATCGCGAGCATCGAAAACGACTTGCTGGAGGCCTGAGGCGCGTGAGCGGCGTGACGTAGCCGATCGCGCTGTGCAGGCGGACGGTATTGTAATAGTCGACATAGGCGCCGGCCACGGAGCCCATCCTCGTAGGTCACCGGCACGCCGGGGCGCCACGCTTCCGCCTTGAAGCTCTGATACCAGCGCTCCTGTTTGCCGTTCGACTGCGGGTAATACGGCGCGGTGCGGACGTGCGTCAGCTCGGCGAGCGCGATGAACTCCTTGAAGTCCTTGGCGATGAACTGCGACGTGTCGAGATCACGCGCGCGTGCGTGTCCGGAAACTTCTCCTTCGCGCGCTGCACGGTGAGCTCTACCTGAGCACGTCATCTGGAGGCGCAGCTCCAGTGCACGATGTAGCGGCTGTAGACATCGAGTACGGTGCACAAGAAGAAGAACGTCCCCGCGATGCGGAGATGCGCAATGTCGATGTGCCAGTGTTCGTGCGGGGCGAGTGGCTGTTGGAAGCTCTGGCCTTTCTTCGAGGGCGGACGCGACCAGCGCCGCACAGCCCGGCCTCGCCGAGCACGCGATACGTCGTCGCGGGACTCACCGCCACGAGATCGGCATCGAGCATCATGTAGGTCAGGCGTGGTACCTCCCCCGGATGCTCGCGGGAGTAACAAATGATCGCCTCGCGCTCCGCCGGCGTGAGCCAGTGATCGCGCGGCACCCAGGCATTGTGCTCGTTCACCTGGCCATACGCGTCCGCCACGCAAAGAACTTGCTCGCGCTGACGCCAAGCCAGCGGATGAAGCGCTCGAGCGGGATCTCCGTGCGCTCGCTCCACTGCCGGACAAAGTCGACGACCTGGTCGCGCGTCTCGGGGATGATATATTGGCCCCTCAGCGGTCCCCACGATTTTTTTTTAACGCGACGTGTTCTTCCATGAGCTCCGCGAGGACACTGTCCTTCGTGCGGAGCCGCTCCTCCAACTGCGTGATGCGGCGCTGCGCCTTGAGGTCGGGCCGCTCGGGCTGGCCGGTGGCCCGCTCGAAGGCCGCAGCCCGTTCTCAAAGAGCTGCTTGAGCCAGCGGTAGAAGACGGTGGGCTGGAGCTTGGCCTCGTCGCAAAGCGTGGAGACCGGCGTCTTCTCGACGAGATGGCGGCGGAGGAGAACCATTTTCTCCTGCGCGTGAAGTGCTTGAGGGTTCGTTTCACTGAGTGTCTCAATGAAAAATTTTAAGAAAGGATAATAAATTTCAGATGAGGCATCACGTATAGCCTCGGAGGCCAAAACCACAATTCCCGATGGTATCGGTTGGCTCGCCGGCCGGCCCGGCGTCTGGTGTCCACCAGGACGAGTCGACTTGCACCGGCATCGTTTGCCCTTCTACCACGGCTGGACTGGCGGTCGCCGTGAACCGCACTGTCGAACCCGCCCCAACATTCGTGGAATCGGCGATGAGATTCAGCGACGACTCGAGCCGGGTGAGCGTAATTGTCCCCGATCCGCTGAACGTCGCGCAGAGCGGATAACCGGAGAGCCCACACCAGATGTGGTTCGGGCCAAAATCCTGCTCGGTCTCCATCCCATAGTTCGTGCGCATTCCGACGAGCCCTTGTGAGCCGTATTCGAACCGCACATACCGCGTGTCGCTCGAGTCGAAACCGACTGAGTTGTAGCCCTGCCACGTCCACGCGAGACCGGTGGCGCCGATCGGGCCATATGTCGTGACACTGCCGAGGCCAGAAATGGGCGTCCTCGTAACCGTTCCAGCGGCGACTGCCCTCACGATCGTGGTGAAGGTATACGTCGGCCCAGCGTACGTCCCGCTAGAGCCGAACCCGTTGGTATCGCTGATGGCGATCGAGAGCGTCTGCGACGCCGGAGACTCCTTGGGGTACATGGTAGCACGCGGCCCGTCAGTTGGCGGCAACGGGCGGTCCGCATGAGGTTGCCGCGGAGCGACGAGGTAGTCTTTGCACGCCACGAATGCGACCGCAGCGGTCATCATGACGATGGTCGCGACCCGACCCGCCGGCTGTGAGCCAAGTCGCAGACGTCGATGCAAGCCGCGATGAGAACGGCGTTTTCGCGACCCGATCTCTGGTGAAGCGGCGTCGGGGCCCGACGTTCGCGGATTGCAAGTTGGGATGTACCTCCGGCCCATGCGTGAGAAAATGAAGCGCACGTGGTCTCCAGAAGGGGGTGTCGGAGATGACTACGACCAGCCGCTAACGCGTGAGGGACGCACGGGACGACGGCGCGCCCACAATGACAAGAAGCCTCAACAGAGCGGCGTCGCGCTGCGTCGACGCGGCCAATGTTATACAGAAGTCCTCAATCCGCAAGATGTGCCTCGCTGATGCTGACAGCATCGACTAAAGATTAAAACCCTCTAATACTCTGGTCGCTGATGCGGTCGATCATCGCGCTTAGCCAGACGTCGGGCAGGATCCGTGTCGCGACATTTCGGCGATGCAGCGATATGACCGCACGAGGGTCATGCCAGCGTCATAACCGAACGCTTGTTGACGCGGCGCCGGCTGGCAGTGGATCCGCGACGACGGCGCGCCCCACTTGAGCCTCGAACAGCGCGCGCTCGTGCGCCCCATCGGCAGCTCATCGGCGAATTGACGGCCCTGATTCGCGCGACCGATCGCGCGCATTGCGGCGGTCGCGTCGCCACGGTCCCCGCGGCGGAATTGCTCGCGACCGTGCCGGGCATCGGGGCGCATCGAGCGCTGTTGCATTTGTGCGGAGGTGCTCCCGATCAGTCGCTTTCGCACGCCCGGCCATCTCGCGAGCTATGCAGGGCTGGTCCCGACCTCGCGGCAGAGCGGCGTGCGCGGCACCCAGCACGGTCCGATTCCCGCTGGCGCCAATCGCTGGCTCCGCGGCGCGCTGGTGCGCGCCGTGGTGTCGCACGTGCAGCACGCGCCGACCAGCTGGTTAACCACGTACTACACCGCACAGAAGGCGCGCCTCGGCTGGCCGGTCGCGCGGATCGCGGCCGCACGGAAACTCGTGCGAGCGATCCACGCGATGCTGCGAACAAACACGCCGTGGCAGAGCCGACTGCTGACCGAACCGCGATGGGGAGAGCTCCAAGACAGGCATGCCGCTTCGACGGCCAAATCCGTGATTGAGCCCCCCGTTTCGCATAGGAGATCATGAGTCTTCAGCTCGGACCGAAGCAACTCGAATAGGTGCGTGAGACGGCAGTCGCGTCTCGCCTACGATCGGACGTGAACGGTGTACACGCGCATGAGCATTCTTGGCCGAACCTCCATGTCGCCGCCGCCGCGCCAGACGAGTGTCTGACGAGGGAGCTGGGCTACGCCCCCTTGCGTTTCAACGCTTTATAGGTGCCTGTCCCTGATCGCGGCTGCAGTATCCGTTGTTAGCCGACCCCGCGCGGAACGTGCGTATCGCGCGCACCCGCTGACGAAGACGACGACTCCGGTCGCTCATCGAGGGGGCCGATCTAGCGCTGGCTCTCACTCGACCAAATCGAGCGGACGAGCGCGCACAATGACGTCCGGGCCGGCCGCACCGTTCGCATGACCGTTGAGCATCGGGGCGACTGTACGAGGCGATCGGCCGAGATAGCGCCGAAGGATCCGACGGCGTGGCTCGTGACATCCGAATCCCAACTGCGGCCACGACTCGACCTTTGACGCCACGATGACACCCGAGTCGCGGACTCCGCGGAAATAGCGGGTCGCGCGGAATCCTTTGGAGGGGGGAGAACCGCGGAACGACATTCTCGCGCCAGGCTTCAAAGAAATCAGTCCGCGGAATTCCGCAGGATCCGCTCGATCCGCGATTCTCTTTGTCGTTGTGGCCGACACGCCACGACGACACTCGAACACCAGCCTGCCGACGCCGTCGTCAAGAGAACTTCTTGTTGTTTCCGTGCCGATCAATCGGTGACCGTGCCCATCCGAGATCGCGGGCCGCAGTATCCGTTGTCAACCGACCCTGCTCGGAACGTGCGTATCGCGCGCATCCGCAGAAGAAGAAGACGACGACGACTCCGATCGCTCATCGACGGTCTCGCGCGCCAACTCCTGATCCAGCGCGCGAGTCGGTCCGCGCGAGTCGGCGGTGTGCGGAAGTCGCAGACAGAACGTGCTCCCCACGCCGAGCGTCGATTCCACGGTGAGCGCGCCGTGCAGCAGCTCGGCGAGCCGCCGCGAGATCGGAAGTCCCAGCCCCGTACCGTCCTGCAGCTGCGTTTTCCCGAGCTGCACGAACTCGTGGAAGATGCGCTCCTGGTCCTCGGCCGAGATGCCGTCGCCCTGATCCTTCACGGCGATGTTGATGCCGCCGTCCGAGGTGCGCGTGCACGCCACCTCGATGGGGCGTGCCGCGCCCGAACTTGATCGCGTTGGAGAGCAGATTGAGCAAAATCTGACGGAGTCGCCGCGGGTCGGAGACGATCGACGCCGGACGCTCGGGCGTCTGCGTCAACGTGAGCGTCGACCCGTGTTCGTCGGCCAGCGGGCGCACGGTCACGAAGAGATCTTCGATCAAGCCGGGGAATTCCACGGGCTGCAGCCGCAGGTCGATCTTCCCGGCTTCGATCTTCGAGAGATCGAGCACGTCGTTCACCAGCTCGAGCAGATGTCGCGCCGCCTTCTGCGTGCGCTCGATGCCCTCGATCTGCTTCTCGTTGAGCGGACCATAAATGCGCTCGAGCAACAGCGTGCTGTAGCCGAGGACGGCGTTGATCGGCGTGCGGAGCTCGTGGCTCATCGACGCGTAGAAGCGGCTTCGCGCGGTCATCGCCCGCTCGAGATCCACCTGGCGGCGGTGCAGCTCTTCGTTCAACTGCTTGAGCTCCGCCGCCGACGTGGCGAGCGAGTCCGACTGGCGCTTGAGAGCGCGCTCGTGCGCGATGCGCTCCGACACGTCGCGCACGATGAGCGTATAGGTCCGCTGGCCTTCGGACGCGAGGCACGACACCGACGCCTCGATCGGGAATTCGTCGCCGTTCGCGCGGCGCGCCATCAACGGCTCGGCGTCCACCGGGATCGAGGAACCGGCGCTGTGGCCCAGCCCATGTTGATTGTTCGCGCATAGCCCCTCGAGGCGCTCGGCACTCATGCCGTCTGGAAAGAACCGGCCGATCGGCTCGCCGATCGTCCGGCTCGCGGCCGCGCCGAAGACGCGCTCGGCGGCCGCGTTCATCAGCTGAATGGTGCTCGATTGATCGAAGATCACGATCGCGTCCATCGCCGTCCCGACGATGTCGCGGAAGCGCGCCTCGGATTGGAGCAGCTCGTGCATGTGGCGCAGCTCGAGCTCTCGGCGTTCGGCGTCGCGCAGCTGCTGTTCCTGCTCGGCGATCCGCTGCTGCTGCCGGTACAGCTCCACGAACACCTGCACCTTGGAGCGCAGCACGCCCGGCTGGAACGGCTTGAACATGTAGTCGACCGCGCCGACCGAGTACCCCTCGAAGACGTACTCTTCCTCCTTGCTGATCGCGGTGAGGAAGATGATCGGGATGAAGCGCGTGCGCTCGCGCGCTTTGATCATGCGCGCCGTCTCGAAGCCGTTCATCTCCGGCATCTGCACGTCGAGCAGGATCACGGCGAAGTCGCGCACGAGCAGTTGGCGGAGCGCGGCCTCGCCGGACGAGGCGCGCACGAGCCGCTGGCCAAGCGGCTCGAGGATGCCTTCGAGCGCGAGAAGATTCTCGGGCCGGTCGTCCACGAGAAGGATGTCGACGGGCTCCTCGGGGCGCGTCACGACGGCGCCTCGCGCGACGCCGGCATGCCGATCGACGCCAGCGTGCCGGTCAGCTCGCGCAGCGTGAGCGCGTTCGCCTCGGGCACGACGCGGAGCGCGGCCGCGGGCATGGCCGGGCTCTCCGCGCTCGCCGGCAGCTGCACGAGGGGCAGGCCGCCTCGATCGGCGATCCGCCGCAGGCCGCGCGATCCATCGGCGTTCGCGCCCGTGAGTATGACCCCGACGACGCGTTCGGCGTACACGTCCGACGCGGACGCGAACGTGACGTCGATCGACGGCCGGCTGAAGGCGACCGGCTCGTCCGTCGTCAGCGAGAAGAATCCGTCTTCGACGAGCAGATGGTAATCGGCCGGCGCGACGTGCACGGTTCCCCCGGTGATCGGCGCCTTGTCCTCGGCCTCACAGACGCGAAGCGGAGTTTGGTCCTGCAACAGCCCCGCGAGGAGATGGCCGGACTCCTTGTGCCGGTGCTGCACCACGACGAGCGGCAGCGCGAAGCTGGCCGGCAGCCCCGAAACCAGCTGCCGGAGCGCAGCCAAGCCGCCCCACGACGTTCCGACGACGATGATGTCGTAGCCCACGACTATCGAATTTTGCGGTACAGCCGTTCCCGGGGACGGAGCTTTTGATAGCAAGCCTCGTACTGGGAAAACCGCAGCGACTCTTTGCTCCCCAACCCCAGGATGCCGAACATCGCAAGACTTTCGTAAAACAGCTGGTGAACGCGGTGCTGCAGGTTGCGATCGAAATAGATGAGCACGTTCCGGCAGAGAATCACGTTGAACTCGCTGAACGACCCATCGGTGACGAGGTTGTGCTGCGAGAAGACGACGGTGCGCATCAGCTGCGGGCTGAACAGCGCGCCGTCGTATTTCGCGGTGTAGTACTCGGAAAACGAGCGCCGGCCGCCGGCGCGGATGTAGTTCTCCGTGTACTCCTGCATGCGCTTGAGCGGGAAGATCCCTTCGCGCGCCCGCTCGAGCACGGCGTCGTTGATGTCCGTCGCGTAGATGCGCGTGCGGTCGAGCAGCTGTTCTTCCTCGAGCACGATCGCCGTCGAGTAGACCTCTTCGCCGGTCGAACACCCCGCGAGCCAGATGCGGATGAACGGATACGTCCGCAGGAGCGGAACCACCTCCTGGCGAAACGCCAGATAGAAGCCCGGATCGCGGAACATCGCCGTCACGCTCACCGACAGGTCGAGCAGCAGTCGCTCCATGGCCGCCGGCTCGTGCAGCACCCGGTCCTGCAGCTCCGAGATCGAGCTCAGCCTCTCGGTCGCGATCCGCTTCCACAGGCGGCGGCGGATCGATGCATAGGCGTACGCGCGAAAGTCGAAGCCGTATCGTTGAAACACGCCCTCCAGCAGCAGCTGGATCTCGATGCGTTCCAGCTCCGAGTCGTACGAGACGGGCGGTCCATCGAGCGAGCGATTCATGTCGCTCCGGCCCGCCGCCTCGTCCTCTGCGCCGCCGGCGCTCAGCGGTACAGCCATACCCGCATCAGGCTGAGCAATTGGCCGGTGTCCACGGGCTTCGTGATGTAGTCCGACGCACCCGCCGCGATGCACTTCTCGCGGTCTCCCTTCATCGCCTTCGCCGTGAGCGCGATGATCGGCAAGCTGTGGAACTGCGGCCGCTCGCGAATCGCGCGCGTCGTCTCGTAGCCGTCCATGCCCGGCATCATCACGTCCATCAACACGAGGTCGGCGTCGGGCGCCGCCTCGAGCTTGGCGATGGCATCGCGGCCGTTCTCGGCGAACGTCACGTTCATGCCGTGCTCCTCGAGCATGCTCGTCAGCGAGAAGATGTTCCGCACGTCGTCGTCGACGATGAGCACTTTCTTGCCGGCGAACACGGCGTCGGTCGAGTGCAGGCGCTCGAGCATGCGGCGCTTCTGCTCGGGCAGGCGCGCTTCCACGCGATGCAGGAAGAGCGCGGTCTCGTCGAGCAGCCGCTCGGGCGACTTGACGTCTTTGACGATGATCGTCTCCGCGAACTGCTTGAGCCGCGTTTCCTCCTGCGGCGACAGCTCCTTGCCGGTGTAGATGATGATCGGCAGCTCCTTCCACTCCGGATTCGCCTTGATCGTCTCGAGCAGTTGAAATCCGTCGGCGTCGCCGCCCGCGAGCCCGAGGTCGAGCACCATGCAGTCGAAGTGCGTGGACGCGAGACGCTCGAGCGCCTCCTTCGCCGTCGCGACCGCGGTGATCTCCACATCTTCGTGCGCGATCAGCTCGACCATGCTGCTCCGCTGCGCGTCGTCGTCTTCCACCACGAGCAGGCGCTTCACCTGCTGGTCGATGAACTGGCCGATCTTGTTGAACGAGTCCTCGAGCGCCTCCGTGGACACCGGTTTCTCGAGGTAGGCGATGGCGCCGGCTTTGAGCCCCTGTTGCCGCTCGCGAATGCCGGTGATGATGTGTACCGGGATATGGCGCGTGTCGGGGTGATGCTTGAGGCGGTCGAGCACGCCCCAGCCGTCGGTGCCGGGGATGTCGATATCGAGCGTGATCGCGTCGGGATGGAAGGCGTGCGCGAGCTCGAGCCCCGCATCGCCCGAGAGCGCGACGAGTCCCTTGAAGTCCTTGTCGCGCGCCATGTCGAGGAGAATCTTCGCGAAGCTCGGCTCGTCTTCGATGATGAGCACGACGCGGTCGCCCGGCGTGATCTCTTCGCGATCGTCCTTGAGTTGCGCGGGAAGCGGGAAACGGGACGACGGAAGCGGCACGACACTCGTGGCGCTGTCCGCCCCAGCCGGTCGCGGAGGGAACCGCGTTTCTGGGGCGACTGCGGTCCCGGTCGCTCCGGCGTCCCGCTTGCCAACGGCCATCTCCGACGGCGCGACATCCAGCTTGGCTGGCAGGTAGAGCGTAAACGTGCTCCCCTTCCCCGGAGCGCTCTCCACGCGAATCTCTCCGCCGAGCAGTCGCGCCATCTCTCGGCTGATCGACAGCCCGAGCCCGGTCCCGCCGAACTTTCGGCTCGTCGTTCCGTCGGCCTGCTGGAAGGCCTCGAAGATCAGCGCCTGCTTGTCGCGCGGAATGCCGATGCCCGTGTCGCGCACCTCGAACGCGACGACCGCGGCGTCCGCGCGATCCAGCGTGCGACTCAGGAACCGCCGGTTCGACTGCTCCCGGCGCACGAACAGCTTCACGCTGCCCCGCTCGGTGAACTTGAACGCGTTGGAGAGCAGGTTCTTGAGCACCTGCTGCAGTCGCTGCCCGTCGGTATGCATCGGCGACGGCGTGTCCGGCGCGACGTCGATCGAGAACTCGAGATGCTTCTGCTCCGCGACCGGACGGAACGTGCGCTCGACGAACGTCTGAATCTCCGACATCGGCACGTCCGTCAGGTCGATCTCCATCTTCCCCGCCTGGACCTTCGACAGGTCGAGGATGTCGTTGATCAGGTTGAGCAGGTCGACGCCCGACGAGTAGATCGTTCCCGCGAACTCGACCTGCTTCTTCGACAGATTCTGATCCTTGTTCTCGGTGAGCAGCTTGGCGAGGATGAGCAGCGAGTTGAGCGGCGTGCGAAGCTCGTGCGACATGTTCGCGACGAACTCGCTCTTGTACTTCGAGCTGAGCGCGAGCTGCTCCGCCTTCTCCTCGAGCGCGACGCGGGCCGACTCGACCTCGCGATTCTTTTGTTCGACCTTCGCGTTCTGTTCCGCCAACAGGCTGGCCTTCTCTTCCAACTCCTCGTTCACTTGCTGGAGCTCCTCCTGCTGCTCCTTGAGGAGCTCTTCCGACTGGCGCAGCGTATGCGCCTGCGCCTCGAGCTCGGTGTTCGACCGCTTGAGCTCGTCCTGCTGCTGCTGCAGCTCTTTCGACTGGCTCTGGAGCTCCTGCGTCAGCTTCTGCGACTGCTCGAGCAGCTCCTCGGTGCGCATGTTCGCCTGAATCATGTTCAGCACGACGCCGACCGACTCGGTGAGCTGGTCGAGGAACGTCTGATGGATCTGGCTGAACGGCAGGAAGCTCGCGAGCTCGATCACCGACTTCACTTCGCCCTCGAACAGCACCGGCAGCACGATGATGTTGCGCGGCGGCGCCTCGCCGAGGCCGGACGTGATCTGGATGTAGTCGTCCGGCACGTTCTGCAGCAGGATCGGCTGCTTCTCGAGCGCGGCCTGGCCCACGAGCCCCTCGCCCGGCGAGAACCGGTTGGCCACGTGCTTCCGCGCGCGGTACGCATAGCTCGCGATGAGCTTGAGCTGCGCACCGCTGCCGTTCTCCTGATCCATCATGAAGAACGCGCCGTGGTGCGCGGACACCAGCGGTGTGAGCTCGCTCATGATCAAACGCGAAACGCTCTCGAGGTCCTTCTGGCCCTGCATCATCCGGCTGAATTTGGCCAGGTTGGTCTTGAGCCAGTCCTGCTCCTGGTTCCGCTCCGTCGTCTCGCGCAGGTTCGCGATCATCTGGTTGATGTTCGACTTGAGCTCATCGAGCTCGCCCTGGGCGTTGACCGTGATCTGTCGCGTGAGATCGCCCTTCGTCACCGACGTGGCGACGTCCGCGATGTTGCGGACCTGCATGGTCAGCGAGTTCGCCATCGCGTTCACGCTGTCGGTGAGGCCCTTCCACGTGCCCGAGACGTTCGGCACCTCGGCCTGGCCGCCGAGCTTGCCGTCCGTGCCCACCTCTTTCGCCACGCGCGTCACCTCGTCGCCGAACACGCGGAGGCGGTCCACCATGTTGTTGATCGTGTTCTTGAGCGACAGCACCTCGCCCTGTGCCTCGACGGTGATCTTCTGCGAGAGATCGCCGTTGGCGACCGCCGTCGTGACATCGGCGATGTTGCGGACCTGGGTCGTGAGATTCGCGGCCAGGCCGTTCACGTTGTCGGTGAGATCCCGCCAGACGCCCGCGGCGCCCGGCACCTTCGCCTGGCCGCCGAGCTTTCCTTCGGTTCCCACTTCGCGCGCCACGCGCGTCACTTCCCCGGCGAACCCGTTGAGCTGATCCACCATCGTGTTGATGGTGTTCTTGAGCTCGAGGATCTCGCCGCGAACATCGACCGTGATCTTGCGCGACAGATCGCCCCGCGCCACCGCCGTCGTGACGTCCGCGATGTTGCGCACCTGCACGGTGAGGTTCGAGCCCATCGCGTTCACGTTGTCCGTCAGATCCTTCCACGTGCCGCCCACGCCCGGAACGCTCGCCTGACCGCCGAGCCGGCCCTCCGTGCCGACCTCGCGCGCCACGCGACTCACCTCGTCGGCGAAGACGCGCAGCTTCTCGACCATCGCGTTGATCGTGTCCTTGAGGTCGAGCACTTCGCCGCGCACTTCCACGCTGATCTTCTGCGAGAGATCGCCGTTCGCCACCGCCGTCGTCACGAGCGCGATGTCGCGCACCTGATTCGTCAGGTTGTTCGCCATCCCGTTCACGTTGTCGGTGAGGCTCTTCCAGGAGCCCGCGACCCCCGGCACGTTCGCCTGGCCGCCGAGCACGCCATCGGTGCCCACCTCGCGCGCGACGCGAATCACCTCGCCCGAAAAGCTGTTCAGCTGGTCCACCATCTTGTTGATGGTGTCCTTGAGCTCGAGGATCTCTCCGCGCACGTCGACCGTGATCTTCCGCGACAGATCGCCGTTCGCCACCGCCGTCGTCACCACCGCGATGTTGCGCACCTGGCTCGTCAGGTTCGCGGCCATGAAGTTCACGTTCTCGGTCAGGTCCTTCCACGTGCCCGCGACGCCCGGCACGTTCGCCTGGCCGCCAAGGATGCCCTCGGTGCCCACCTCGCGCG
>CAVPIP010000013.1:0-223713 GCA_963705025.1 uncultured Gemmatimonadaceae bacterium
CCGCCTGGCGCATAAGGCCGGCGCGACGATGATCGTGTGCGGCCTCGGCCGCCATCGCGTGACCGATCGCGTGTTCGGCGACGAGACCGCCCTGCGTCTGATTCGGCTGGCCGACGTACCGGTGTTCGCAACGGCCACTGGGCTCATGCACGCACCGCGCCGCATCGTGGTCGCGGTCGACTTCAGCGAAACCAGCCTTCGTGCCGCGCGCCTCGCGATCGAGGTCGCGGCCGCCAACGCCACGATCTATCTCGCGCACGTGGCGCCGCGCGACAGCCGCTGTACGACTGGAAGGGCTGGGGCGTCACGTACAAGCAAGACGCGGGCGACGCGCTGCAGAAGATGCGCGAGCAGCTCCGCGTGCCACACGATATGACGATGCAAAAGGTTCTGCTTCAAGGCGATCCGGCCACCGAGCTCCTGGCGTTTGCTTCGAGCGTGAACAGCGATCTGATCGCCACGGGCAGCCACGGACACAGCTTCGTCGCGCGGATGCTCATCGGCAGCGTCACGACGCGAATCGTCCGTTGCTCGACGTGCAGCGTGCTGACGGTACCGCATACGGCGGTGATGACTCGGACTCGACTGACGGTCGAGCCGCCGGTGGTGACGACGGTGCCGGCGTCGGACTGGGGAGCGGAGCTCGACGAGTTCACGCGCCGCAACATCAGTCGGCGCGGCGTCCTCGAGGTCGACGATCCCGAGATCGGCGCGCAAGCGCAAGAGTTCGACTACCCGTTCCTCGGCGCCACGTTCGATCCAAAGGATCGGCGCGTCAGCCTCATGTTCGGCTCGCCGGCGAACACGACGCATCACCTCACGCGCGGCATCGACGACGTGACGTCCGTCGACATTCTGCGAGACGAAACGGGTCGCGACCTGGCGCTTCGCATCGCGCATGGCACGGGACAGACACTGTTGACGTTCGGATCGTACTGACCTCTGAGCGGCGGAGACGCGGATGCGCACTCGGGTTGCCTCGCTGATTCTCATTCTGGCGTTCCTTGCAACCGGGGCGCTGGTGTTCGCCCTTCGCGGCGCGTCCGCGGCCCGTGTCGTATGGCTGGTCGGTGTGATCGCATTGGGCACTCCGATCGTGTTCCGAACGATTCGAGGTGCGTTCCGGGGGCGCCTCGCAGCGGATGTGGTCGCGTCGCTCTCCATCATTGGCGCCGTGATTCTGAGTCAGCCGCTTGCCGGCCTCGTGATCGTGCTGATGCAGACCGGCGGCGAGGCGCTGGAGTCGTACGCGGAGGGCCGCGCCTCCGCCGCAGTCAAGTCGCTCGAGGAGGCAGCGCCGCGCGTCGCGCACGTGGTGCGCGGCGCAGCCGTGGAGGATGTGCCCGCGTCCGAGGTGGTGCCGAACGACGTGCTGGTGATTCGGCCGGGCGACCTCGTCCCGTGCGACGGCGTGGTCATCGACGGCGAGTCCGAGCTCGACACGTCGTCCCTCACTGGTGAAGCTGCTCCGGTGCGCGCCGCCGCCGGCACAGCCGTCATGAGCGGCACGGCAAACGGCCAGGGTTCGTTCCGCCTGTGCGTCACCGCGCGCGCGGACCAGAGTCAGTATGCGCGCATCGTCGAGCTCGTGCGGACGGCGCAGGCCAGCAAGGCGCCGCTGCAGCGCCTCGCGGATCGCTACGCGGTGTGGTTCACACCGATCACGGTGGCCGTCTGTGGCATCGCCGTGAGCATCACGCATGACTGGACCCGCGTGCTGGCGATTCTCGTCGTCGCCACGCCATGCCCGCTCATCCTCGCCACGCCGGTGGCGATCATTGGCGGAATCAATCGCGCGGCGAAGCGGTTCATCATCGTCCGCAACGGCGGCGCGCTCGAGCGCCTTCGCGACATCGACACGGCGATCTTCGACAAGACGGGGACGATCACGATCGGACAACCGCGGCTCAAGCGCGTTGGCGTAGCGCCGGGATTCGACCGCGACACGGTGCTGCGTTACGCGGCAGCGATCGAGGAGCGGTCGAGCCATTTGCTCGCTCGCGTGCTGGTGGACTCGGTCACGGCGGGCGGCGTTCCGCTTCCTCCGAGCAGCAAACATGTCGAAACGCCGGGGCAGGGGATGGCCGGAGTGGTCGACGGACATAAAGTGCGCGTTGGCGCTCGCGCATTCGTGGTGCCATCATGCGATGACGGCGTCGGCGTGGCCGATGCGATCGAACGTCCTGGCGCGACACTGCGCGCGTACGTGTCGGTGGATCGGCACCTCGCGGCTGTGCTCGAGTACGCGGACGAGCTGCGCCGCGATCTCCCGATGGTGCTCGACTCGCTCGCCAACGCCGGCGTGCGACGCGTCGTGCTGCTGTCAGGTGATCACGCGCCGATCGCGCGCGAGGTCGCGTCGGCGGCCGGCATCCCGGAGACGTACGGGGATCTGTTGCCGGGAGACAAAGCGCGCTTCATCGAACGCCTGCGCGCCGAGGGCAGAGTCGTGATGATGGTGGGTGACGGCACGAACGACGCGCCCGCGCTCTCGATGGCCGACGTCGGCATCGCGCTCGCCGCGCATGGCGGCGGCATCACCGCCGAAGCCGCGGACGTCATCGTGCTCGTCGATGCGCTCGACCGCGTCGCCGAAGCCATGGACATCGGACGCCGCACGATGCGGATCGCGAAGCAGAGCATCTGGGCCGGTTTAGGATTGAGTGGCGTCGCGATGGTCATCGCGGCGTTCGGCGGGCTGCCGCCGATCGCCGGCGCGGCGATTCAAGAAGTCATCGACGTTGCCGTCATTCTGAACGCGCTGCGGACGTCCAAGGCGCCAAGCATCCCGCGCGGTCCGCGCCGGCCGACAAGCGAGTCCACGTCCGCTCTTTCTCGAGGCACCCGTGCGCCCGTCCCCGTACAACGCGTTTCGACGGTTCGCACATAGCGTCGCGTTGGCGGTCGGCGCGCCGGCGGCTTTTGCCCTCGCCCTGCTGCTCGTGATCGTGTGGGGTGTGACGGGCCCTCTTTTTCATTACTCGGATTCGTGGCAGCTCACGATCAACACCGGCACGACCATCGTCACGTTTCTGATGGTATTCGTGATCCAGAATACGCAGAATCGCGATTCCCAGGTCGTGCAGCCATCGACATGGAGGATCTGTCCGACTTCTCCCGACGCGAGCCACATCATTTCCCGACTGACTCCTGCGTCACGTCGCGGCAAGTTCGTTCGCGACGGACTGTCGCGGACCGGAGAGGCCTGATGTTGCGCATCGTTCTCGGCTGGCTGCTCATCCTACACGCGCTCGCCCATGCGGGCGTCGGCACGTGGAGCTCCGCGTCCGGCACGATGTGGCCGTCGACCGTGCTCTGGACCACCGCGTACGTCGCCTACACCATCGCGGGACTCGGTCTGCTGCGCGTGCCTGAGCTGCGCAGGCGGTGGAAGCCGTGGATCGTCGTCGCGACGTGCGCCTCGATTCTCACACTCGCGTGGCACCCGTCGGTGCTGAGCCTGCTGGGAGTCGCTGTCGATGTCGCGCTGCTCATCGTCGTTCTCTCCGTCATGCGGCTGAGGATCGACGTCGACATTGCGGTCGTCCGTTTTCTCGGGTCGGCGGCATTCCGTCATCCGCGCTGGGTGCGTGCCGGATGGACACTCGGCTGCGTGTGGTTGGCGTACGGATCGGTCGTCGGCGCCTCGACCACGCGCATCATCGCGCAGACGCGCGGCCCTGGCGACCCCGGCGCGGTCGCGTTCCTGCGCGCGCCGCTCGACGTGTTCGTCCTGGAGGCGGCGCACCTCATCGTCGGGAGCGGGATACTGCGCGGCGCCCGCGATCGGGCCGATCGCGCCACTAGGCACGTATCAGCGGCCGGTGAGTAGGGTCGGAATTTCCCCTACAAAAAAACCACCTTCTCACCACGAAGGACCAGCGGGTTCCCGGACGGAAGCACTCGACGGCTGGCCGTAACTTCGCTGCACGTTCAGGCGAGCGACGTGAGCCCGGCCGAACGATTCGAGACGCACCACCCGACCCGAGGATCCCCATATGACGAACATCACGAGATTCGGCCTGACGGCCCTTCTTCTCACCGCGGTTGCCGGCGGCGTCTCGGCACAACAGAACAACGGCACCGCCAAGCCGGCGACTGACTCGGCGACGACGAAGACCCGCGCGGATTCCGCCAAGGAACCGCAGAAGGTCAGCCTGTTCCGCCCGATGGAGATCAACCACATCCGCCCGGCCGACCAGCGCGGCTTGAACGTGTTCGAGTCGCCCAAAGAGAGCGACGTGCCCTTCACCGGCTTTGCCCTCTCCTTCGGCGGCGCCTTCACGCAAGAGTTCCAGGGCTTGGCGCACCAGAACAGCGCCGCCCCGGCCGTGACGAACGGCGTCAACGCGAACCAGCTCATGACCATCGGCCACGGCTTCAACAACGCCGTCGCCAACCTGAACGTGAACGCCCAGATCGCCCCCGGGATCCGCATCGCGATGACGTCCTACCTCTCGGCGCGGCATCACCAGGAGTCGTGGGTCAAGGACGGCTATCTGCTCGTCGACGACTCGCCGATCGACAACCCGCTCCTCCACTCGATCATGCAGTACACGACGCTCAAGGTCGGGCACTTCGAGATCGACTACGGCGACGCGCATGCGCGCCGCAGCGACAACGGCAACGCGATGTTCAACCCGTTCGTCGGCAACTACATCCTCGACGCGTTCACGACGGAGATCGGGGCCGAAGTGTTCGTGCGGTCGAACGGGCTGATCGCGATGGTCGGCGGCACGGGCGGAGAAGTGCACGGGCAGGTGACGGCCCCGCAGGCGCGCTCGATGAGCGTGTTGGGCAAGCTGGGGTTCGACCAGCGCCTCGACAACGTGCGCGTTCGTCTCACCGGCTCGTTCTACGCGAACAACAAGGCGGCGAGCAACACGCTGTTCACGGGCGACCGCGGGGGCTCGCCGTACTATGACGTGCTCGAGAACACGGCATCGACGGAGACGGCGAACGCGTGGTCGGGCCAGGTGCGTCCCGGGTTCTCGAACAAGGTGAACGCGGAAGTGATCAATCCCTTCATCAAGGTCGGCGGGGCGGAGCTCTTCGGGAACTTCGAGACGGCGACGGGCGGATCATTCACCGAGCCGAAGCGGCGGACGATTCACCAGAACGTGTACGACGCGCTGTATCGGTTCGCGGACGACCACTTCTACGTCGGTGCGCGGTACAACACGCTGACGGGCGAGCTGCTGGCGAAGACGTCCACGGATCAGACGGTGGAGCGGTATCAGCTGGGCGGTGGGTGGTTCGTGACGCCGAACGTGCTGGCGAAGCTGGAGTGGGTGAACCAGAAGTATCTGGACTTCCCGACGACGGACATTCGGAACGGGGGCCAGTTCAAGGGCTTCATGGTCACCGGGAGCGTCGGCTTCTAGAACAATCGACGGCTCACCAACCGAAGCCCCCGGCGAGATCCGCCGGGGGCTTTCGGCCATTTGGCGTCTAGCGGGAGCGACGGGTCGAGACCTGGCCGAGCAGATGGTCGTTGCCCGGAGCGCGGCCCCGTGGACTCGTCGTGATGCCGGCCTTGGTCAACGGCGCTATTTCAGCTTGACGACGGCGGCCGTCCACTGCGCGCCGTCGGTGTCTTCCTGGAACACTTTGTCGACGTCGACGACGACAGCGGCACTCCCATCACGCTGGATCGCCAATCGATCCATGTTGCGCGTCGCGCGGCCGCTGTCGGCGATGTAGTCGCCGGAGGCAGTGAACCTGGAGTGGTGCTTGGGGCACTGGAAAGTGTGGTCGCTATCGTCCCACTTGAGTGCAGTGTTCTGGTGTGGGCACGAGAGTGTGAACGCGTACACCGTGTCCTGCCAGCGAACGAGAAACATCTCGTTGGCTTTGTCGATCTGCGCGCCATCGGTGGCCGGGATCGGATACGTGTGAAGCGAGCCCACGGAACGTTTCGCCTCGGTGAAGTCGAGTGGCATGGCGAACGCGGCCGATTTGTTCATTCCGACGGCGATGAGGGCACCGGCCACGCTGAGGAAGCCGTCACGCAGAAATCGGCGGCGGCTCGTGGGCAGGAAACAGTGCTCGCAATCATCGTGGATGCGTTGCTCGTCGGCCATCGGCAAAAGACTCCGGAAGAAATGCTGGAGATGACGTCGGTGGAGCTCAGGTAATCGTGAGCGTTCCGGCCGTCGCGTCGTACGCGGTGGTATACGCATGGAGGCTGCTGGTCCGCTGACCGCCGATCCACTGCCCGGTCTGCGAGAACGTGGCTCCGTGCACCGGGCACTGGAATCCGCTGCCCGATTGCTGAACGATGCCGCCCTGGTGCGGGCAGATGCGCGACAGCGCGACGAAGGACGATGTGCCGGTGCGCACGATCGCCAGCGCAACTCCACCGACACTGACCATGGCGATCCCGCCAACTGCGCTCAGCGCAGGAAAGCTCGTGACGTCAATCGAGTTGCCGGTCGTTGGCAGAGTCGGTGCCGATACATCGCTCGACGCACCGCATGCGGCCAGCGCCGCGGCGGCGGCGAGTAGTGCGCTCTGAACGATGAATCCTCGGCGGTCGACGGACGTCGGTCCGTCGCTACCGGCGGGCGTGACGGCGGTGTGGGCGCAGCCGCCGTTCGGGCAGCGCTGAATGTCGTTCGATGTATCATCCATAGAACCTCGATCTCACGACGCGTTCGTCAGAATGGATCCGGCCAGGAACGTCGCGGTCCAGAGCACGACGCTGAACACACTGAACCGGCGTATCTGCTGCCACTGTCCCGGCGCGGCGGCGGTGGTCGTGTCAGTTGCAGGACCGGTTTCGGCCGCGCGTCGCAGGGTCGATTCGGTGCGCTGCAGCAGCGTACCGTTGATGAGCAGCAGCGTGACCAACCCGATCTTTGTCCAAAACACCGGCGAGGGCAAAAAGTTCTCGAGATCCGCGAGCGTCATCGCGATCCCGGTGATGAACAAGACCACGATGCCGATCAGGACGTGCATGGTCGTCACGGTGGTGGAGATCACCTTGGAGTGGCTATAGAGCGAGTTCCAGGACTTGAACGGCTGAGCGAGCGCGTGAATGTCGATCATTCGGGTGTAGTGGGATCAGTCTTTCCAGAACCACATCAATGCTGTGCCGACGGTGCTCAACCCGATCGAACCGAGCGCGACGTTTCGATGGCGGTTTCCGGCATCATGATTGTGCTTTGCGTCACCGGCGATGGCGGCGGTCCAGAGAAAGCCCGCGTCCGACGCGAGCATGAGACCCGTGTGGAGATAACGTCGCGTGCGTCCAGCGGGATCGTCTCGCGAGTCCCAGAGGTTCCACGCGCCTGTCACCGTGTTGACGGTAAACAAGACGCCCAGCGCGCCCGCGACGCCGAGGTGTGTCGGCTTCATCCAACTCGGCGGGTTGGTGCCGTTGAGCAGTTGATTGCCGAGGTACCACTCTCCGGCGAAGAGAGGCAACATCGTGTAGCTGCCGATGCGATGAATGGTCAATCGCGTGTTGTAGAAATCGCTGTACGCGATGGCGTGCCGGCGGACGCGCGGCGTATCGGCGGCGGCGACGGGTGCGCGGACGACGGCGTGGACGACGGTGTCGGTCGTCTGTTGTCCGGCGACGGGCACGCTCAGTGGCGGCAATGTCGCCAGCACCAGTATGGCCATACGTGCGCGAACATCCATGGGTCTCGTCTCCGGGTGCGTGTCCGTGATGAACACTCCCTAGACACGCACATCATGCACCAACCCCGCGAACGTTATCCGGTGAAGATGAATCCACGATGAATTTCGGGACCGACGACGCGCGGTGCATTGGTGATTGCATATACTTCCAGCATGCGAGTGCTGGTTGTGGAGGATGACAATCGGACCGCGGAAACGACCCGTGCGTTTCTGCGCGCGGCCGGTCTGGTCGTCGATCGCGTGCGCGACGGAGTTCACGCGATCGCGTCGTGCGCGGTGACGTCCTACGATGTCGTCGTGCTCGACCTCGGGTTGCCGGACATCGACGGGGTCGAGGTCTGCCGACGTCTTCACGGGCTGCCGACACCGCCGCGGATTCTCATGGCGACAGCACGCGACAGCGTCGACGCGCGAGTCGACGGCTTGGAGAGCGGGGCGGACGACTACATCGTAAAACCCTACGCCCTATCGGAGCTCGTGGCCCGTCTCCGAGCGCTGATGCGCCGGCCAGCCGAAGCCGTTCCTGTCCAGCTGCGCACCGACACGCTCACGCTCGACCCCGCGACGCGACGCGCGGCCCGGGGTTCACGCGCGATCGAGCTCACGACGAAAGAGTTCGTCGTGCTCGAGTATCTGATGCGGAATGTCGGGCGGGTCCTGACGCGCGAACAGATCAGCGTGCACGCGTGGGACGCGAACTACGATCCGCTGAGTAACGTCGTGGACGTCTATATGGCGCGGCTGCGGCGCAAGATCGACGGTGAGGGCGGCCGGCCACTCATCGCGACGGTGCGGGGCGCCGGATATCGGTTCGGCGGCCGGGGCGACTCGTGACCATGGGGGGGTTGTCGATCCGATCGCGGCTTGCGCTCTGGTACGCGTGCTCGATCCTCCTTCTGTTCGCCGTCGTCGGCGTCGTGCTGCGCGGCGCCGTTCGTCGGACGTTGTTGTCGGAGTTCGACAGCGATGCGTTCGACTCGTCCGCCCTGGTCCGCCAGTTCTTCCACGTCGAAGCGATCGAATACCCGGCAGTCGAGCAGGCCGTGAACGATCTCGCGGCGGAGATCGTCTTCCCCGACCGCGCGATCCAATTCATCCGCCCCGACGGGAGTGTGGCTGTGGTCGAGCCGACTCCGGTGGACGGAGTGACACCACGACGACTCAGGGCGATCACGGAGGTGCGCCCGCCGGTTCGCACGCTCACCGTTCCACTGGACACCAAACGTGCGCCTGGATGGTCGATCCGCATCGCGTCGAGCGCCGCCGATCTCGAACGAACGCTCGCCAAGCTCGATCGATGGTTTCTCGCCGGCATGCCGTTCATCGCCGTGCTATCGGCCGCGGTGGGTTGGGGGCTCGCGGGGCGACTGTTGCAGCCCGTGGATGCCATGGCGCGCGCCGCCGAGCGCATGACCGCCGCGGATCCCGTGGCTCGTCTTCCCGTTGAGAATCCCCACGACGAGATCGGGCGGCTTGGATCAAGCTTCAACGGCCTCCTCGAGCGACTGGAAAGCGCGCTCTCGCAACAGCGACGGTTTCTCGCCGACGCGGCGCACGAGCTCCGAACGCCCATCACGCGCATGAGAAGTTTGGCCGAGCTTGGGCTCTCGACACCGCGCGGTGAGGACGTCAACGCGCGCCTCTCGACGATCGCTCGCGACCTCGAGCATACGAGCCGACTGCTGGACGAGTTGTTACAGCTTGCCAGGGCTGACGCGGGCGAGCGCGTGCTGCGCTCGGACCGCATGTTTCTCGACGATGTCGCGATGGATGCGATCATGGCGTGGGGACCGGCCGCGACGCATGCCGGCGTGACGCTCGCCATGAGCGATGTGGAGGAGTCGCCGATTCGCATGGACCCATTGCTGGCGCGCCGTCTTCTCGAAACTCTGCTGGAGAATGCGGTCCGATACACGCCACGAGGCGGGCGCATCGAGGCGAGCGTTCGGCCGTCCGGCGATCGAATCGTGTTGGTGGTGTCGGACACGGGGATCGGGATTCCTTCCGATGAGCTGCCGCGGATCTTCGAGCGTTTCTTCCGCGGCGCGAGGTCGCGGGCGATGGTTCCGGAAGGGAGTGGATTGGGTTTGCCGATCGCTGCGTGGATCGTACAGCAATGCGCCGGAACGATCGAGGTCGTGAGCGGGCCGGGCGGGGGAACGGTGGTCCGGGTGTCGTTGCCGATCGATGCTGTCGTACCAATGGCCGCACAGCACCCCGCGGAGCAGGTCTCCAGGAATGTGTAAGTGCTCAAAGGCATCACGGCCGCAGAGCTCGCGCAGAAGATGGACAAGGACTACGCGACGGCGATGAGGCTGGAACTGCACGAACTGTCATCGTCTGGCGCTCCGACGAGCGTCGAGCTCGAGCAGTCGGTGGTCCTTCTACACCGGAGGCATGAGCGGCTTCTGACCCGGATCGTCTCAGGGAATGTCTCACACCGATTCATCGCCTTCCTGACAGTCTGACGCCCGGCGGCAGTCAATACTCCAGGGTGCAAGGGCGCGACGGTTCCGATCGATCGGGGCACGCCCGCAATCGTTTCAGATTACTCGAGCCCTCCGTATGACCAGCCGCCTGCTCCTCGCGTTCGCGCTCGCCGCTGTGGTCCGCGTCGATGTGGTCTCAGCGCAGACGGATACGTCGTGCTCGTATTCACGGTGCGCGCTTGGAATCATTCCGCGTCTCGCGGCGCTCGATGTCGTTCGCGGCGACCACGAGGAGCGCGTTGCCTCCCTGGCGTTTCTTTTTCCGCGCGACGTTCGCCAGGCGTTTGGCGACGACGCATCGGCCTCGCGGCGCGCGGCCCACGCCTACTCGCTACGCCGTGTCGGTTCCGTGCTCACGATGGCAGGTGCCACGATCGCGGTCGCAGGCGGCATTCGCGCGATTTCGGTGCGCGGCTCAGCGGGGCGTTCGGCTGCGCTTGCGACCATCGGATTGTCTACGCTCGGGGCGTCAGTGCCGGTCCACTTCGCTGCCGACGCGGAATTGAGCAGGGCGGTGTGGGAGTACAATCGTCGTTTTGTTGATGCTCGACAGATCGGCTCTGCACCTCCCTGACGCCGGCGGGGCATATCCTATATAGAAGGCGGCCGCCGCGTGACGAATCACGCGGCGGCCGCTATGAAAAACAAAGGTCGGGGCGACTGGATTTGAACCAGCGACCTCCTGCTCCCGAAGCAGGCGCTCTACCGGGCTAAGCTACGCCCCGAACTCGTACTCAGCCGATGTCAGCGCCGGATCCTTGCGGTGACAACGCGCCCAGAAGGACTCGAACCTCCAACCTTCTGATCCGTAGTCAGATGCTCTATCCAATTGAGCTATGGGCGCCTACGGCAGTATTCGAAAACAGACGAAACCCCAAGAAAACCAAACGGACGTGCAACGTAATTTCCGCCAACCGACGTCGTCAACCCGGCCAACCTGCTCAATGCATTGCTCTGGCACAGTGCTGCATGCCGGGTGCTCGTCGAACAACGAATGGGCGGTACAAGACTCGAACTTGTGACCTCCACGATGTCAACGTGGCGCTCTAACCAACTGAGCTAACCGCCCGCGTTTGTCCTCGGATCACGTTCTATGATTGTCCACCGACCACAACCACCGCACTGCTCGCTCGCATCGCCGTGAGCAAGCTCACGTTTCTGCGCGCACTGCTCGCAATGTGGAAAGCGGGAAACGGGACTCGAACCCGCGACCCCAACCTTGGCAAGGTTGTGCTCTACCAACTGAGCTATTCCCGCACTGTTCACTCGGAAGGCGATGGCCGGGTGATCACTTCATCACCTCGCCGTGATCAGTCACGCACCGACGTGCTTCACGTACGCAGATCACAGACTTCGGCACGCATCGCGGCAATCTTCCGAGCCCCTGCACCGGCGCGACGACTGCACATGCATTCACTTCACGTTCACTCGTCACGCCATGGAGGCGAGGGGAATCGAACCCCTGACCTCTTGAATGCCATTCAAGCGCTCTCCCAACTGAGCTACGCCCCCGTGCCCCAGCGACGTGCCGGAAGTGCTGTTAGCGCAACAGGCTGCCGTCAGGAACCACGAAGTATATCCATGGGTATAGGGAGTGTCAACGAAAAAGGACTGGCGAAAATCTGTCGGGCCGGTATCTTGCAGCGCCTTTCGCGAACTCGGTTACAGCGTTCGGGTTGGGTGTGCGCGTACTCTAGGTCGACGCGTGCGAATTTTCATTCGTAGCGACGCGGATCGTTCGATGCCGCCGCTGATAGATGCTCGATTCCACCGCGCGTTTTGCGCGAGGCCCACAACCGCCACATGACCGAACTCAAGCGTCGTCGCCGCCGCGCGGCCCCCGCTGGGATCGCTCCGAACGAACCGGAGCGCGATATCCTCGATCAATACCTCTATGAGGTATCCACGTACCCGTTGCTCAAGGGCACGGAGGAGATCGATCTCGCGAAGAAGATCCGCGCCGGCGACCAGGACGCCCTCCAAGAGCTGGTGAAGCGGAACCTCCGCTTCGTCATCTCCGTCGCCAAGAAATACCAGAACCGAGGCCTGCCGCTCATCGATCTGATCGGTGAAGGCAACGTCGGCCTCCTCACGGCCGCCCGGAAGTTCGATCCGGATCAGGGCGTGAAATTCATCTCCTACGCCGTGTGGTGGATTCGTCAGGCCATCCTCTCGGCGCTTGCCCGCCAGGGCCGAACCGTTCGCGTGCCGCTCAACCGCACGGCCGATCTTTCGAGAATCATCAAGGCCTCGGAGATCCTCCGCCAGAAGTTGAACCGCGAGCCGAGTCCCGAGGAGCTCTCGCAGCTCACCGGCCTGTCCGTCGACGTGGTGCAGTCCCTCGCCGCGCTCAACACGTCGGACGTGCGGCTCGACGCGCCGATGGACCCGGAGGGCGACCGCTCGCTCATCGAACGGTTCGTCGCCGACGAGATGCCCGACACCGAGGAGGAAGCCATGAACCGCTTCCTCACCGACGAGATCGAGCAGGCGCTCTCCACGCTGCCGCCGCGCGACGCCAAGGTCCTTCGCCTCTACTTCGGCCTCGAAGGCGGCCGTGAACATACGCTCGAGGAGATCGGCTCCATGCTCGGCGTCACCCGCGAGCGGGTCCGGCAGCTTCGCGACCGCGCGCTCAAGCGGCTCCGCGAAGGCGACGTCGGCCGCGCGCTCGGGAGCTTCGCCGCATAACGGAAGCAGGACGCTGGAAACAAAGGGCCGGCATCGCGCCGGCCTTTTTGTTTTCGCTCGAGAGGGCGGCGGGGGCGTGAACCCCTGGCGCATCACGGACTGACACGGGCACAGACGGACGGGCACGGAACAGCGAGACTGCCTTCGTTGCACCAACAACCGCTCGCGGGGCCACGCGCGGCATCTTTTTTTGTTGTTCGGGGAATTCTGGGGAAATCGAGACTCCGATCAGCACGGGAGCGGCCGTCGCCGCCTTCGCGAGGAACGTGAGAGAACCGCCGCGGATGCCGCCGACGAACGCGGAAGTCGCTGAAACAACATGATCGCTCTGACCTGGAGTCACGGCTGGACGGAGCGATTTCAAGCGATGGGATTCTAGGACTCGTCCAACCCTCAAGTCGCTGGGGTTTCCGCGCCATCAGCGTTCGTCAGCGCCATTCGCGGCTCTGACATTCGTTCCCTCTCGATCGCCGCAGTGACCTGCGGGCCACGCTCGATTCCCGAAACTCTCGGAAGAACTTTTTTTTCACGCCTGTCGGCAGTCGAACGGTAGATCCGCCGCCCTCGAAGAGCGCATGCGACGAAGCGCTCAGGATGACGTAGGTCCGTCGTTCCGTGCCGGTCCGCCAGTGACCGTGCCAATCCGTGATGAGCTGTTCTCCGGTTTTTTGCCGATCCTTCGCAATGACGATTCTCAGGGTCTAGCCAGCGCTTCCACGACGGATCACATTTCTTTTCGCGCAATGCTGAAGCGGCGGTGATCGTCCTCACCGATCGTCCCCGCTGCTTCCCGGTTCCCGCTTCCCGCGAAATGATCCAGCTCGACGACGTCTATAAATCGTTCGGTCCCAAGCACGTGCTCGAGGGATTCTCCCTCGACGTCCGCGAGGGCGAAACGATGGTCATCATCGGCTACTCGGGAACAGGGAAATCCGTCGCCATCAAGCACATCGTCGGCCTGCTCGAGCCGGATTCGGGACGCGTGCTCGTCGACGGGCAGGACGTGCCGAACCTCCCGCGCCGCGAGCTCTACAAGCTGCGCGCGCGCATCGGCTACGTCTTTCAGTTCGCCGCGCTCTTCGACTCGTTCTCGATCGGCGAGAACGTCGCGATGGGTCTGCGCAAGCAGCAGGAGCTCACGGAGCACGAGATTGAAAAGCGCGTGCGCGAAGCGCTCGACCTGGTCGACCTGCCGAACGTCGAGAATCGATTTCCGGCGGAGCTTTCGGGCGGCATGCGCAAGCGCGTCGGCATCGCGCGCGCGATCGCGCTCCGGCCCAAGTACATCCTCTATGACGAGCCGACCACGGGGCTCGATCCGGTGACGAGCGCCGTCATCGACCAGCTCATGGTGCGCATGCGTGACCGGCTCGGCGTCACGAGCATCGTCATCACGCACGACATGCGGAGCGCCTATACGGTCGGCACGCGCATCGCCATGCTGTACCAGGGACGCATCCGCGCCGTAGGATCGGTCGAGGAGATCAAGCACTCGACTGATCCGATCGTCCGCCAGTTCGTCGACGGGCGACCGACCCTCGAACCCGAGGCGACCGCGACCGGTCAGTGAGCATCCAGACGACCCCTGCCGCGACCGGCGCCGCAGCCGGCGGGAACGGCGGCGGCACTCCCGCCATCGTCGTCTACGCCCAGCGCGAGCGAGCGCGCGCGCTCGTGCGCACCGCGTTTCCCCGCCGGCGCGCGCGCGTGATTCTGACGCGATCGCAGGAGGACTTCGAGCTGGCGTTCAAGGAAAACCTCGTCGACGCCGCGCTCGTCGACATCGGCGGCGCACACGAGGAGACCTGGCGCGTCGCCGCGCTCGCCCGGGAATTTCCAAGCGCGCCGTTCTTCGGACTCGCCGCGCTGCGCGCCGCCGAAGGCCCGGCGCTCGCGCAATGCGCCAGCTACGAATTCGCCGACGTCCTCATCGACGCGGTCGACGACGCGGCGGCGCGCGACATCGTCGCGCGCCACAGCTTCTCGTCGCGGTTCGCTCGCGCGCTCGACACGCCGCCGCGCGCGCTCGGGCTGGATGCGCCGCTGCAACGGGAGGCGTGGCGCTTCATCATCTCGCACGCCGGGCGCCCCGTGCGCACGTCGTCGCTCGCCCAGGTGCTCCGCGTCACGCGCGAGCACCTGAGCCGCTCGTTCTCTGCCGGTGGATCGCCGAATCTCAAGCGGATCATCGATCTCGTTCGCATCATCTCGTCGGCGGAGCTGGCGAAGAATCCCGGCTACGATTTGCGCGACGTCGCGAACATTCTCGACTTCGCGTCGTCGTCGCACTTGTCGAGCACCGCGATGCGCGTCGTGGGATCGAAACCGGCGTCGCTCACCCGCCTGCGCACCGTCGACCTGATCGAGCGGTTCGTCAGAGGACACGGACGGAGTCGCGGCTCGTGAGTGGAACGCCGAGCCGCTCGTATCACCCCTTTCCGTTCTGGGCGGCCTCGGGCGTGAGCTGTCGCTCGAGATAGACGAGGTAGCCGCCGAGCAAGCGGTTCACTCCCTGAATCCGATTCGACAGGTCCGCGTATGCCTGCGGCGGGATGAGATCGGCCTGCCGCGCGATCGCGAGCTGTGTCTCGAGTCGCAGCAGATCGCGCTTGGCGGTGCGATAGAGTTGCCGTTGCTCCGGAGCAGTGTATCGTCCATAGCCGTCCGCGATGGCGCTGGCAGCCGACAGTCCCGTCAGCATGAGCTGATCGGTCACGACTTTGGTCTCACGACGCGCGCCCTGGCGCGCGGATCGCACGATCTCCGCGGCGAGGGCGACTGCTTCTTGCCAGACCTTGAGGTCCCTGATGCCGGCTGCCATGGACGCCAAGATGAGTACGGCGGGTCTGCCCAGCAGGACCAAACGATTGCATACAGGCCCAAGCGATTGCAGATCCGTCGCTTCGGTCGGGACGACAGGTTGTCCTTGCAGGGAAAGCCCTCCTTGTGATATTTTTCACAAGCGACACCGCCCCCCACACGCCCGCCCGATTCCGATCACATCGTATGGCCACTGACACGACACTCCGACCCGGCGAAATCAAGGACATCCTCCTTCGCGAGATCGAAGCCGCTGACCTGCACGAGCTCGATGTCGAAGAGGTCGGAACGGTTCTCGAGGTCAAGGACGGCATCGCTCGCATCTACGGCCTGCAGAAAGCAATGGCGGGCGAGATGCTCGAGATCACGTCGTCGGAAACGGGCAATCAGGTCACCGCGCTCGCGCTGAATCTCGAGGAAGACAACATCGGCTCGGTCGTGCTCGGCGATTACCTCCAGCTCAAAGAGGGCGACGAGGTTCGACGAACCGCGCGCGTGCTCGAGGTCCCGGTTGGTCCCGAGCTGATTGGCCGTACGGTCGACGCGCTCGGACGTCCCGTGGACGGCCTCGGCGACATCGTCACGACCGAGAATCGCAAGGTCGAGTCGAACGCGCCGGGCATCATCGTGCGCCAGCCCGTGAAGGAGCCGCTCCAGACGGGCATCAAGGCGATCGACTCGATGATCCCGATCGGCCGCGGCCAGCGTGAGCTCATCATCGGCGACCGCGGCATCGGCAAGACCGCCGTCGCGATCGACACGATCATCAATCAGAAGGGCACGGGCGTCATCTGCGTCTACGTCGCGATCGGACAGAAGGCGTCGACGGTCGCGTCGGTCGTGCAGAAGCTGAAGGAATCGGGCGCGATGGAGTACACCATCGTCGTCATCGCCTCGGCGTCCGATCCGGCGCCGATGCAATACATCGCGCCCTACTCGGGCTGCGCGATGGCCGAGTACTTCATGTACAACGAGGGCAAGCCGACGCTGTGCGTGTACGACGACCTGTCGAAGCAGGCCGCGGCGTATCGCCAGCTGTCGCTGGTCCTCCGTCGTCCGCCGGGCCGCGAAGCGTATCCCGGTGACGTCTTCTATCTCCACTCGCGTCTTCTCGAGCGCGCGGCGAAGCTGAGCGAAGATCCGAGCGTCGTCGACGGCAAGAACATTCTCAAGCCCGGCGGCTCGCTCACCGCGCTGCCGATCATCGAGACGCAGGCCGGCGACGTGTCGGCGTACATCCCGACGAACGTCATCTCGATCACCGACGGCCAGATCTTCCTCGAGTCCGACCTCTTCTTCGCCGGCGTTCGTCCGGCGATCAACGCCGGCATCTCGGTGTCGCGCGTGGGTGGATCGGCGCAGGTGAAGGCGATGCGGTCGGTGGCCGGACGTCTCCGTCTCGACCTCGCGCAGTACCGCGAGCTCGAAGCGTTCTCCGCGTTCGCGTCGGACCTGGACGCGGCGACGCGACGCCAGCTCGACCGCGGCGCGCGCACGGTGGAAGTGCTCAAGCAGCCGCAGTACGCGCCGATGGCGGTCGAGCAGCAGGTGATGATCATCTTCGCCGTGACCAACGGCTTCATCGACGACGTGCCGGTGAATCGGGTGCGCGAGTGGGAGAAGGGGTTCCACGAGTTCATGGCCACCAAGTTTCCGCAGGTCGGCGACGGGCTGCGCAACGGCAAGGTGCTCACGAAGGAGCTCGAGGCGGACCTCAAGCGCGGGATCGAGGAGTACAAGAAGACGGCTGCCGTGCAGTCACCCTCCGCGCGTTAGCGCGAGGGTCTACTGTACCGGTCGCGGAGCTGGATTCGGATCGATGAAAGTAGATCCTACGCTCGCTTCGCTCGCATAGGATGACTGCGGACGACAATGGCTAAAGGCAGAGAACTCAAAACTCGCATCAAATCCGTCGAGAACACGCGCAAGATCACGCGCACGCTCGAGATGGTGGCGACGTCGAAGATGAAGCGGACGCAGGACCGCGTCGCCGCGGCGCGCCCGTACGCCGAGGCGCTTCGCGAGGTGATCGCGAGTCTGTACTCGCCGGATCTCGCGGAGCGGTTTCCGCTCCTGCGCCAGCCCGCGGACGTGAAGCGCGCGGCGATCATCATGCTGACCGCCAATCGTGGTCTCGCCGGCGCGTTCAACGCGAACCTCATCAAGGAAACGCGCGCGACGATCGCCCGGCTCGAGGGCAAGGGCGTCACCGTCGAGCTGCACGGCGTCGGCAAAAAGGGAATCGGCTACTTCCGCTACCTGGGCCGCTCGATCGCCAGCAGCCGAACGGACATCGGCGATCGGCCGACGGCCGCGAACGCCGCGGAGATCGTCAACGATCTGATGAGCCGGTTCGCGAACGGTGACCTCGACGCCGTGTACGTGGTCTACCCGAACGTCAAGTCGGCTCTCTCCGCGCCTCCGGTCGCGGTACAGGTGCTCCCGGTGCAGCCGCCGGAGACGGGCGGCAAGCAGCGCGACTACATCCTGTCGCCCGACGCCGACACGATCGTCGGCGAGTTGCTGCCGCTCTACGTGCGCAACGCGGTGTATCGTGCGCTCGTCGAGCTGACCGCCGCCTTCTACGCGGCGCAGCGGACGGCAATGAAGAACGCGACGGACAACGCGAGCGACATGCTCAAGGTGCTCGGCCGGACGTACAATCGTGCGCGTCAGGCCAACATCACGCAGGAAATCGCCGAGATCGTAGGTGGCGCGGCGGCGTTGCAAGGGTAGGACAGGGAAGACGGAACAGCAGATCCTTCGCTGCGCTCAGGATGACGGACTAGGGGCGCTCAGGATGACAGTCATTCAATTAGGAAAACCAAATGGCGACCGCCACCGGCATCCATAACATCGGCAAGATCGTTCAGGTCATCGGCCCCGTTCTCGACGTCGAGTTCGAGGCGGAGCATCTGCCCGAGCTCTACAACGCGCTCGAAGTCTCGGGGACGGCGCCGGACGGCGGCGAGATTCGCGTCACGGTCGAGGTCCAGCAGCACATCGGCCGCAACCAGGTGCGCGCCGTCGCCATGTCGTCGACGGACGCCGTCGTGCGCGGCATGGAAGTCGTCGACACCGGCGGCCCGATCACGGTGCCCGTCGGCGCTCCGGCGCTCGGGCGCATTCTCAACGTGCTCGGCGAGCCGGTGGACAACGGCGCGCCGATCCCGAAAGACGCGCTTCGCTGGCCGATCCACCGAAAGCGTCCGGACTTCGTCGACCTCGAGCCGAAGACGGAAGTCTTCGAGACGGGCATCAAGGTCGTCGACTTGATCGCCCCGTTCGTCAAGGGCGGTAAGATCGGTCTCTTCGGCGGCGCCGGCGTCGGCAAGACCGTCGTCATCATGGAGCTCATCAACAACGTCGCGAAGGGGCACGGCGGCAAGTCCGTGTTCTGCGGCGTGGGCGAACGCACGCGCGAAGGGAACGATCTGTATCTCGAAATGAAGGAGTCGGGGGTCATCAACTCCTGCGCGCTGATCTACGGCCAGATGAACGAGCCGCCGGGTGCGCGACTCCGCGTCGGCCTCTCGGGACTCACGGTCGCCGAGTACTTCCGCGATCAGGAGAACGCGGACGTGCTGGTGTTCATCGACAACATCTTCCGCTTCACGCAGGCCGGCTCCGAAGTGTCCGCGCTCCTCGGCCGCATGCCGAGCGCCGTGGGTTATCAGCCGACGCTCGCGACGGAGATGGGCGATTTGCAGGAGCGCATCACCTCGACGCGCAACGGCTCGATCACGTCGGTGCAGGCGATTTACGTTCCGGCCGACGACATCACCGATCCGGCGCCGGCCACCGCGTTCGCGCACCTCGACGCGACGGTCGTGCTCTCGCGCGCGATCACGGAGCTCGGCATCTACCCGGCCGTGGATCCCTTGGCCTCGTCGTCGCGAATTCTCGATCCGCAGTTCATCGGCGCGCGGCACTACAAGGTGGCCACCGACGTCCAGAAGATTCTCCAGCGCTACAAGGAGCTTCAGGACATCATCGCCATTCTCGGCATGGACGAGCTCTCCGAAGACGACAAGCGAATCGTCGGTCGCGCGCGTCGTCTGCAGCGCTTCATGTCGCAGCCGTTCGCCGTCGCGGAGCAGTTCACGGGCATCCCGGGCCGGTTGGTCAAGCTCGAGGACACGATCTCCTCGTTCGAGCGGCTCGTCGCCGGCGAGTTCGACAACCTGCCCGAGCAGGCGTTCTTCATGGCCGGCGGCATCGACGACGTCGTCGAGAACGCCAAGAAGCTGCAGCAGGGCTGATCGACATGTTGAAAGTTTCCGTGATCTCGCCTGAAGCCGTGTTGTACGAGGGCACGACGGATTTCGTCACCGCCCCCGCGCACGACGGCGAGGTCGGCATTCTCACCGGGCACGCGCCGATGATGGCCCTGTTGGGCAAGGGCGTGCTCCGGCTTGGCGGGTCCGGCGGCCAGCGGTTCAACGTCGACGGCGGATTCCTGCAGGTCGTCGACAACACCGTGCGTGTCGTCACGGAGAAAGCCTCAGCAGCCTGAGGCCGCGGCCGGCGCACGTCCTCGGGCGAGCGCCTCGCGGTCGAGAACGGCGGCCTTTTACATCATAGCGCTGCTGATTCCCGTGGTGGTGCTTGCCGCCGCCGAGGGAATTCTGCGTGTTACGTGGCGCTCGGCGGCACTGCCGCTATTCGTTCCGATGGCGCTCGAGCACGGGAATGACGCGCTCGTCGCCAATCGGGCCGTGAGCCGCCGCTGGTTTACCGGCGAGAGCGATCCGCCGGTGCCGATCGCCGAACCGTTCGCGCGCGAAAAGCCGGCGAACGGGTTTCGCGTCTTCGTCCTCGGCGAGTCGACGACGGCCGGATTCCCGTTTCCGCACAACGGCGCATTCGCGCGGGTCATACGAGATGCGCTGCACGACGTCCTGCCGAGCGATTCCGTCGAGGTGATCAACCTCGGCATTCCCGCGACGAACACGTACGCGCTCGTCGACATGGCGGACGAGATCATCGCGCAGCATCCGGACGCGGTGCTGATCTACGCCGGCCACAACGAGTACTACGGCGCGCTCGGATCGGCGTCGACGAGCCGCGCGATGGGCGGCCGGCCCACACTCGTGCGCGCGTATCTGCGCCTCCAGCGACTCAGGCTCGTCGCGGCGATGCGCGCCCTGGTCGTCCGATTGACGTCGCATCGCGCTCCTGCCGCGGGCAACGAGCCCGTGAGCTTCATGGAGACGCTCGCGCGCGACAGAGAGATTCCGCTCGACGGCGATGCGTACGAGCGCGGATTGCGTCAATTTCGGGAGAACCTCGACTGGCTGCTGCGCCGTTTCCAGGCGGCCCGCGTGCCCGCATTCGTCGGAAGTCTCACGAGCAACGTCCGCGACCAGGCGCCGTTCAGCGCGGCGACAAATGCGGCGCGAGGCGGCGCCGATTCGACGTTCGCGGCGGCCGAGCGCGCGCTCGCCGGAGGCGACAGTGCGAGCGCACGCCGACTATTCGTTCAGGCTCGCGATCTGGACGTCGTGCGCTTTCGCGCGCCGAGCGTGTTCAATGACGTGATACGTGAGACGGCGGCTGCGACGGGTGCCGTCTACGTTCCGGTCGCGGAGCGGTTCGACGACGCGAGCCGCGGCATGCCGGGACACGATCTCTTTCTCGAGCACCTGCATCCGAATCAGCGGGGCGCGATGCTGATCGCGCGGACGTATTTCGAGTCGCTGCGTGATCATGGCTTTGCCGGCCACACCGCGACGCTCGATCGCGTCCGGCCGTGGCCGGAGTACGAGCAGCGCATGTGGCTCACGCCGTTCGACGACCGCATCGTGTTTCATACGATGCACTCGTTGACCGAACGGTGGCCGTTCGTGCCGGTCGCCGAGCAGCGCGACTACCGATCGACGTATCGTCCAACGGGGACGCTCGACAGTCTGGCCTTTCTCGCGTCGCGCGGCCTGGCGTGGGCGCCGCTCAAGCTTTCGATGGCGCGCGCCTACGACGCGAAGGGACTGGTCGATTCGGCCGTTACCGAGTACCGCGGGCTCGCGCGCGATACGCCGGAGTTCGCGGAGCCGTGGGAGCTGCTCGGCGAAGCGTTGATGGAAGCGCACGCCGACTCCGAGGCCGCGGTGGTGCTGGATCGCTCGATGGCGATTCGTCCATTGCCGGGCGCCGCGTTCGCGGCGGGAACGCTGGCGCTGCGGCGGCGCGATGCGGCGAAGGCAGTGCCGTTGCTCGAGCGCGCGGTGGCGGGGCCGCCGCGTGCCGACGCGTGGTACGAGCTGTCGATCGCGTACGCGCTCACCCACGACGTCGCGCGCGCGCGCGCGGCGGCACTGAGAACGGCGCAGCTCGCGCCCAACTATCCTGGCCTCGCCGACTGGCTCCGTACGCTTGGCGCTCGGTAAAATTGCTTGACTCCGCCGTGCACCGGCGACATTCGTAAAGCATCGCCCAACGGCGGCAAGAATGAAGAAGCGAGCGAATCAGGGACGCTCCTGGCGCGGACCAATCTTGGTCGTGGCGACGCTCTCGATCGGCGCCGGCCACGCGAGCGCCGCACAGCGCGCGTCGAAAACGGTGCGCGGCGTCGTGCACGATTCCGCGGGCGCGGGCATCTCGCACGCGCAGGTGTCCGTCGCCGGCGTGACGGCGACGACCCACGACGACGGCACGTTCTCGATCGGCGTCGCGCCCGGCCAAGCGGTGCTCACCGTGCGGCGCCTCGGCTTCTATCCCGGCGAGATGGAGATCGAGCCGGAATCGGCCGCGGTGCATCCGGTGGACATTGCGTTGATGCCGATTGCACGTGCGCTCGACCCCGTGGAGATCCACGCGCGCCGCGAGGCGTACGATGCGCGGCTTGCGGGATTCAACCAGCGGCTTCAGCGACACGCCGGGAACTTCATCACTCGCGAGGACATCGAGCGAAACCCCAACTCGCGAGTCATCGATGCCATTCGGCGCTTTCCGGGCGTCCGCGTCAAGCTGCTCCGCGGCGCGCAGGGACGCACGGTAACGTTCGCCGGCTCGAACTGTGCGCCGCTCGTCTTCCTCGACGGATTTCCTGCGACGGCGGGCGCGTTCGATCTCGACATGATCGAGCTCGGGTCGTTGGAAGGCGTGGAAGTGTATTCGAGCAGTGCGTCGATCCCGGCGGAGCTCATGGGGCCGCACGGACAGACCACGTGCGGCGTCATCGCGCTGTGGACGACGCCGGCTCGTGCACGAACGCGCGCATCGGATGCGGACGCCGAAGACATCGTATCGCTCGTCGAGTCACACGCGGTGTTCACGCCGGAGCAGGTCGACGTTGAAGCGCGGTACGAGGCTGGGAGCGCGGAGCCGGTGTATCCGACGAGTCAATTGCGCAATCGCGTCCACGGTCGCGTGTTGATCGAGTTCGTCGTCGACACGCTCGGCGGCGTCGAGTCGCGAACGATCACCGTCGTGACGGCGACCAATTCGGCGTTCGGCGACGCGGCGCGCAACGCGATGGCGCGGGGGCGCTTCGATCCTGCCGTGCTCAACCGTCACCACGTGCGCCAGGTCGTGCGTCTCGGTTTAGATTTTGACCCCGGCGCATTCTTTCCCGCGCCAACAGACAGCGGCCCGCCGGTCCCACCAACGCCGCTGGTGCGAACACCGCTAAGATTCTGACGAGATGCGTTGTCGATGTGACGGAACGATTGCCGGCTGCGTTTAGCGGATGTCAGCGGATTGTATTTGCGTGGTCCGGTTGACATACTCCGTGGTTCCTTCGTCCGTCACAGTCGCAAAGAAAGTCCAGTCGAACATATTTGCCGTTGCATAACGACGTATAATCGCAGTTGAGCCGCGGGCGGTGAGTTCTCCGCCGCGGTCATGACGTGGCCGGATCATCGAGAGCGGTTGTGTCTTCGCCGCTCCAACCGGCCCACGGTTCGACCCCCACCCAGGTCGTCCCGAATTCCACTCACCGTCTCTCTTTCACGGAGGATGGCACACTCATCGTGCACCCTGCATCGGTTGTTCGTTCTGACTTCCCCGAACTCCCTCTTAGAGGATCGACATGCTGACAGTTGATCGGTCTCGAGGCGCCGCAGCCTCGGTCTTTGCGATATTCTTCGCCGCCACGGCGGCGACGGCACACGCGCAGTCGGCCGTCGTCACTGGCAAGGTGGTCAATGCAACAGGCGCGCCGGTCGTCGGCGCGAACATCTTCGTTCGTCAAATCGGCGTTGGCACGACGACGAACGACAAGGGCACGTACTCGATCACCGTACCCGCCGAGCGTGTGTCCTCGCAGCAGGTGGTGATCACGGCGCGCTTCATCGGCTTCGTGCCGGAGGACCGGCCGCTGCAGCTCACGCCGGGTGCGCACACGCAGAACTTCACGCTCAAGACGGATCCGTTCCGCCTCGAGCAGATGGTCGTGACGGGCGTCGCCGACTCGACGTCGACGAAGAGCCTCGCGTTCTCGGTCGCGCAGGTGACGGCGGATCAGGTGAAGGACGTACCCGCGTCCAATCCGCTCGAAGCGCTCGCCGGCAAGGTCGCCGGCATGAAGGTCGAGACGGGCGTCGGCAACCCCGGCGGCACGCCGGCCATCCGACTCCGCGGCTCGACGAGCTTGCAGGTGGGCAACAGCGCCCCGCTCATCATCGTCGACGGCGTCATCACGACGAACTCGATCGCCGACATCGACGCGCAGGACATCGAGAACATCGAAGTTCTGAAGGGCGCGGCCGGTGCGTCGTTCTACGGCTCGAACGCCGCGAACGGCGTCATCGCGATCACGACGAAGCGCGGCCGCTCGCTCGCCGACAACCACCTCACCGTCAGCGCGCGGTCGGAGTACGGCAATTCCGATCTGCAGCACTGGGTGCCGTTGAACCACAGCACGCGCGACCAGTTCGATTCGACCGGCACGATCATGCTGCAGGCGAACGGCAACCCGGTCATCAATACGAGCGGCTTCGACGACACGCCGTATCCGACGAGCGGGCCGAACATGTTCCGCAACCAGCTCCAGACGTACCTGGGCAACAACAGCTACTACAACAACGACATCCAGGTCGGTCTGCGCCGCGGCAACACGAACTTCAACTCGTCGTTCAGCTCCGACCACAACGGCGGCATCCTGCCGTTCAAGAGCGGCCAGTTCAAGCAGAACGCCCGCTTCAACGTGGACCAGGGCGTGAGCGACAAGCTCGACGTCTCCGGGAGCTTCACGTACGGCTTGCAGCGGAACGACTATCTGCCGGGCGGCACCAGCGATTGGTTCGAGCTGCTCCAGGCCACGCCGATGGTCGACCTGACGCATCCGCCGAACGCGAACAACGACACGACCACGTACTACCCGGTCCTGCCGAAGTACTCGGGGCCGAACGCGCGCGCGAATCCGCTCTATCAGTTGGCGAACGAGTCGATCACCCTGCGCCGTGAGCGTTTGCTCGCCGCCGGCGCCGCGCACTATCGTCCGACCGACTGGCTCAAGATCGACGCCAACTACGGCACCGACCGTCTCAATCAGCAGCAGCAGACGTACCGCTCGCGGGGCTTCCTGAGCCTCACCGGCGGCACCCCTGGCAACGGTCAGCTCACGCAGGCGTCGGCGAACAACGTCTCGTGGAACTCGCAGCTGCGCGGCACGGCCACGAAGCTGTTCCACGACATCCTCTCGACGACGAGCGTCGCGTACCAGCTCGAGAACGAAGTCGACAACAGCAACACCGCGGGCGGCACGAAGCTGAACGTCAACGCGGTGCCCGATCTCGCGGCGCTCGATCCGACGCAGCTCACGCTCGGCTCGACCAACGTCGTGGCGCGCACCACCGACTACATGGTGTCGCAGACGTTCAACATCAAGGATCGCTATACGCTCGACGGGCTCTATCGCCGCGACGGATCGTCGCTCTTCGGACCCGACGCGCGGTGGTCGAACTTCTATCGCGTCGCCGGCGCGTATCGTCTGACGCAGGACATTCACATCCCGGGCGTCGACGAGCTCAAGTTCCACGCGGCGCGCGGCACGGCCGGTCTTCGTCCGGCCTACATCGACCAGTACGAGACCTACACGGTCTCGGGCGGCCAGTTCACCAAGAGCACGCTGGGCAACAAGAACCTCAAGCCGGCGGTGCTGACCGAGAACGAGTACGGCGTCGACGCGCAGTTCCTCAGCCGCTTCAGCGCCGAGGTCACGTACGCCGATCGCACGACCAAGGACGCGTTCCTTCAGGTGCCGCTGTCGGCCGCCGCGTCGGGCGGCTTCACCAGCCAGTGGCAGAACGCCGCGACCATCGGCTCGAAGACGCTCGAGGCGCAGCTCCAGACGCGCGTGCTCGACAAGAGCAGAGTGTCGTGGGACGTGACGCTCACCGGTGACCATACCACGCAGAAGATCCTGACGATGAACCGCGCGCCATTCCGCGTCTCGGCGGACAACGCGCAGGGTCAGAACGTGTTCTGGTATCAGGCGGGTCAGCCGCTGGGCATCATCTACGGCACGAAGTTCGTGAAATCGTTCGCGCAGCTGAAGGACAATCCGGCCAATGCGAACGCCGTGGCGTCCGATTACGTCGTGAACCCGCTCGGCTATCTGGTGAAGAAGTCGCTGCGCGGCACGACGGGCGAGCTGCCGATCCCGTACGTCGATTCGAAGGGCAACACGAGCTTCGTGCTCGGCGACGTGAACCCGAAGCTCAACTTCGGCTTCGCGAACGACGTTCGGTGGGCGAGCTTCAACGTCCACGCGTTGTTCGACGGCCAGGCGGGCGGGAAGATCTACAACTTCACGAAGCAGTGGATGTTCCAGGACCTTCGCTCGGGCGACATGGACCAGTCGGGCAAGGCCGCCGACCAGAAGGTCGCGGAAGGCTTCTATTCGTCGGGCCTGTACAACGGCCTGAACGCGTCGGACTACTTCGTGGAGAGCGGCACGTACCTGAAGCTCCGCGAGCTGTCGGTCGCGTACAACGTCGCCGCGAAGTTCCTGCCGAAGATCGGCCTGAGTCGCGCGCAAGGGCTCAAGGTCGCGCTGATCGGCCGCAACCTGTACACCTGGACGAAGTACTCGGGCTTCGATCCTGACGTGACGTCGGGCTCTGACTTCAACTACCGCATCGACGGGTTCAAGTATCCGGCCTTCCGCACGATCACGGGCCAGGTCGAGATCCAGTTCTGATCACAGCCCAACTCGGAGCATATAGAAATGAGAATGACGAAAAATCTCGGGTCCGCGTTGGGCGCGGCGGCGCTTCTTCTGAGCGCCGCCTGCTCCCAGGACCTGTCGGTTTCGAATCCGAACAACCCGGACATCTCGCGCGTGCTCGCGTCGCCCTCGGACGTGCAGTCGCTCGCGGTGTCGTCGGTGAATGCCTGGTACCTGGCCAGCACCTATTACGACCCGTGGGCTGGTCTCGACGTGACGGGCGACGTGCTGACGGGCAACTTCGGCAACTTCGGCATGCGGTTCCAGAACGTCGAGCCGCGCGCGCCGTACAACAACATCGCGTCGAACGGTGACGCCGAGATGGCGCTGCAGCCGTGGAACCGGCAGTATCGCTCGCTCGGCCAGGCGAACGACGTGCTGCGCGCGGTCGCGGCGGGCATTCAGCTGCCCGGCGGCACCGATCAGTACGCGGCCCTCGCGAAGTTCGCGCAGGCCGGCTCGCTGATGCAGCTCGCGCTGCTGTACGACAAGGCGTTCGTCGTCGACGAGACGTTCGACGCGACGAAGGGCGCGCCGCAGTTCTCGGCGTACCCGGACGTCGCGAAGGCGGCGCAGACGAAGCTCGACGCGCTGATCGCGGCCACCGCGGGCAAGACGTGGAAGTACTCGGATGCGACGACGATCCTGCCGCTCCAGGGCAAGACGCTCGACGCGACGATCCTGAACCGTGTCGCCAACACGATGGCGGCGCTGCTGCTCACGTACACGCCGCGGAGCGCGGACGAAGCGTCGAAGGTGGACTGGGCGAAGGTGCTCCAGTACGCCGACAAAGGCATCGGCACCGGCTCGGCGGGCGCGCCGTTCGACATGACGATCGCCAGCGACAACAACAACTGGTACTCGTACATCGTCTTCTACGAGAACGATCCGACGTGGATGCGCGTCGACCAGCACGTGATTCACCAGATGGACGCGGTGGTGCCGGAGAAGTACACGGGCACCAACGTCGCGCCGTCCGGCACGGGCGACGCGCGCCTCGGCACCGATTACAAGTATGAGAACACCGTGATCGGCGATCCGACGCGCGGCATCTACATGCAGAGCCCGTACTCGCACGCGCGCTACTTCTACGCGTCGCAGGCGTCGCCGACCGCGGCGACGGGTCCGGTGCCGTACATCCTCGCCGCCGAGAGCGATCTCGCGAAGGCCGAGGCGCTCGTTCGCACGAACGGCGATCTGAACCTCGCCGCGCAGTTGATCAACAACACCCGCGTGACGCGCGGCAAGCTGCCCGCGGTGTCGGCGACCGATGGCGCCGCGAAGCTCCTCAGCGCGATCACGTACGAGCGTGTCGTCGAGACGATGTCGACGAACGGCTTCTCGTTCTTCCAGGTTCGTCACGACGACGCGGTGCAGCCGGGCACGCTCCGGCACATGCCCGTGCCGGCGGCGGAGCTGGAGACGGACGCGTTGCCGATTTATACGTTCGGTGGCGTGGGTGCTCCGGTCATGAACTTCACGCCGGGGACCGGGCTTTCCATGGCCGCCAGCATGTTGCCTGGCGGGCCGACGACGAAGATCGCGACGCCGGGCGGACAGATTCTGCAAATCGCGGTGCCGACGAAGGCGGAAGGGATCTCGCCAATCGGACGCAGGCAGTAAGCGTTTTCGCTGGGATCTCGAACGCAAAAAGGAGCGGGCGCCTTCGGGCGCCCGCTCTCGTTTTTGGACCTTCCGGAGATCCGAGGGGACCTTGGTCTTAGTGGCCGATCGTCGGAAAGCCCATCGCCGCCTTCGCGATGAACACGAGGAAACCGCCGCGGATCGCGCCGACCAACGCGGAAGCCGCTGAAACAACATGATCGCTTTGGCGCGGGTCCGCGGCTCGACGGGGTGATTTCCGGCGCGTGACTCTCCGACTCGCCCAACCTTCAAAGTCGATGGTGTTGAAGATCCCTTTGATTTTTGGCTCTTGTCGATGACGATCGCACGCTGACGTCTCGCAGTTTCGAGCTCGCAGCTTCGAGCTGGAGACGTCTGCTCTCTCAGGACTCCTTACGCGGTTCGGATCGAAGGTTGGCGCACGTCATGACGTCGGCCTGATCCTGTCCGTTGGTCCAGAAGACGTCGACGTGATATGTGCCCGAGGTCGGGAGCGCGAGCGGCACTTCGGCGTCGAGCTGTCCACGGCCGTTGCTCATCGAGATGTCGGGGAACTGATTGACGGTGAGCAGCGGCAACGCCGGCGATCCACAACGGCCCGCGACGATCGCCCAATGGAAGTACTGCGACGTCTCGCCGCCGCCGGTGAGCGTGATGCGGGCCCGGAGCGCGTTTCGCGAGCTCGAGATGAGCACCACGCGTCCCGTTGCGTTGTTGCGCCCGCGCGGCGCGTCAGCCTGCCCGGCCTGCTGTTGGATTGCCTGGAACGAGCCGGACCACTGAATCAGCGCGGGCGTTACCGTCCCGTTGGGTGTGACTTCGGGTTCTGGGGGCCGGGCCTGCGAGCCCGACGCGCAGGCTGTCGTGGCGAACGCGACCGTAGTCGCGATGAAAGAGCGGGAACAGCGAAACGACACGGCAGGACACTCCTTGAAGTGGTACTCGAGATGGTTGAACTGGCAATCGATTCCGCGAGCGAGAACGCCGCCGCAGACTGTCTAAGTGGGGGGCCGCGGCCTGTCAAACGTAGTAATCGCACGAGTATGCCAGGTCGTCACGCGAAGCGCCCGTGGGCGTGCACGATGCTTGCTCGACTCGCTTCGCGACTCGACGCCCGAGGCTCCGCATGTACGACACGTCGTTCGATCACTCCCACGCCGATCTGCCGGCGGCCGATCGGCGCGTGCTGTGGCTCGTGCGGATCGCGGCCGTCGCCGCGGTGCTCGCGGTCGACTCGGCCGATGCGCAGATGCCGGGCGCGCCGGTGCTCCAGAACGTCTGGTCGACGCCCGGCGTCGTCGGGGCGTTCAATGTCGGAGGCGGCGGTGGAACCACGGTGTACGCGGCCGCGCTTTCGTGGACGCCCGCGATGGGTCGCGTGCAGGTGATCGGCGGAACGGGGCTCGCGACGGGAATCGGGAGCGGATCGCGCGGCGCGTACGGCATCCGTGTCGCGGCGCCGCTGGGCGGTACGTCGAGCACCGTCGGATTCGCGGTGTTCGGCGGCGTCGGAGGCGGACCGGCGCGTACGACGACGACCGCCGTCTCGTGCACGGTGTTCCAGCCCGGATGCGCCGTGATCACACCGACTCGCGCGACCAGCGCGATCTTCGTTTTCGATTCGACCACGAACACGACGATCATTCCGGTCGGCGCGTCGATCGGTTGGCGGCGCGCCGTCAACGGGTCGCACGGCATATCGGTCTACGCGTCGCCCACCTACGTATTCTGTTCCGGTGGCACGAGCAGCGGCAGTCTTTTTCGCGTGGGCCTCGGCATCGACGGCGGATTGTCGTCCTCCCTCGGGCTCACCGGCGGACTCGAGTTCGGAGGAACGCGGCCACGAGCGATCGGCGGGCCGAGCGGTGTGGTGTATGGCGCGGGGATCTCGTACGCGTTCGGGAAGCGATAGACGGCGGTAAACTCATGTGTGGCGTGTGTTTTGCCCCTGACCGGCGTGGGCGCGCTGGGGCGCGCCCGTCGAACCGGGGGGCGGCGAGCAATCATGAACGTCGGAAAGCACCCAGCGATACTGGTCGTCGACGACAACCACGACAACGCGGAGATCATTCGCCAGTATCTCGAGATTCGCGGATATTCCGTGACGGTGGCGCACAGCGGCGACGAGGCGCTGTCGTTATATCGAGAACGTTCGTCCAGCAGTCGTGCTCCTCGACGTGATGATGCCGGGCCGCGACGGGTGGGAAGTCTGTCGCGTGATGAAGCAGCACCCAACGCTTGGCCGGTCGGTGCGCGTCATCATGGTGACGGCGTTGGACGAGTGGCAGGACAAGCGCGAGGCGTTGCAGTTGGGCGCCGACGATTACGTGGAAAAGCCGTTCGATCTTCCCACCCTCGCCGCAACCGTGGAGCGCAATCTGGCGATGCAACGAGCCAATTCGGCGTGATGCGATCGGAGAGGTCGTGAGCGACTCGGTACTGCTCACGGATTCCGACGAGCCCGGCATCGACGCCGCCATCGCAACGATCGACGGGTGGTCGGTCGAACGCGTGCGCCCCGACGAGCTGGCGGCGGGCGTCGCGACCGAAGGCGTTCGCGCGGTGCTCGTCGAATCGGAGGATCCGGCGATTCTGCGCTCGGTGGTCGAGCGCGCTCACGAATCGGGCGTGCCGGTCGTCGTCGGGTGCGCCGACGACACGATGCGTCGTCGCGCGGTGGAGCTCAAGGCCGAAGAGTGGTTTCGCTGCCCGGCGACAGCCGAGGAGATGGCGCAGCGCGTGCGGGCGGCCGTGGCGCGGGGCGCGCCGCCGGTGCAGGCGCAGCGCCGACCGCGTCGAGCGCGTCGAGTACGAGCAGATGCTCCACGACTCGCTCACCGGTCTGCCGACGCTGCCGGTGATGATCGAGCGGTCGCGCGGACTGTTCAAGGAGCGCGGCGAGCTCATGGTGCTGTATCTCAACTTCGTGCGCTACTCGAAGATCGAAGAGATCTACGGCTGGGAGAAGCTCGACGCGGTGCTCGAGACGACCGCCGCGGCGGTGCGCGAGTTCCTCGACGACACGGCGCTCAGCACGTCGCGCGTGATGGTGAGCTTCACGAACGACGACGACTTCATCTTCTTTCACGTGCCCGCGAACGGCGTGTCGGCGGCGACCGAAAGCGAGATCACGGAGATGGTGTCGCGGCTGCAGCGGCACGTCGCCGCGCGGATCGAGGCGCAGCACGGGGAGGAGATCGCGGCGCTGTTCGACATTTATGTCGGTCGAGCGCACGTGTATTACAATCCAAAAATCCGGCTCGAGCGCCTGATCTATCGCGGCATTCGCGAAGCGGCGAACGCCTCGCGGTCGATCGAGGAGCGCGAGCGCGCGCGGCGCGTCGCCGATCTGCGCTCGAGCCTGCGCGACCGCGGCGTCTACATCGACTACCATCCGATCGTCATCACGGAGACGCGCGCCATCTTCGGCTACGAAGCCCTCGCGCGCGGCGTGCTGCGCAGCCTGCAGAAGCCCCGAAGTGATGTTCGACGTCGCGGCGGAAGCGGATCTCGTCTGGGAGCTGAGCCGCCTGTGCCGCAGCAAAGCGATCGAAGGCATCGAGACGCGGCTCCAGCCGACTGAAGTGCTGTTTCTCAACGTCGACCCGCACGACTTCAGCGATCCGGCCTTCAATGAGAACGAGGTCAAGTTCCCCGAGCGAGTCGTCATCGAGATCACCGAGCGCACGGCGATCAAGGACTATCCCAAGTTCCGCGAGCGGCTGCGGGCGTTCCGCGAGCGCGGCTTTCGCTTCGCGGTCGACGACGCGGGCAGCGGCTACGCCGGGCTCGGGTCGATCGCGAACCTCGAGCCGGACTTCATCAAGCTCGACATGTCGCTCATCAACGCGATCGACACGAACTTCATCAAGCAGAATCTCGTCGAGACGATGGTGAAGTTCGCGAACGATCACGGCGCGAAGGTCATCGCCGAAGGCGTCGAGCGCGCGGACGAGTTCAAGACGGTCGCGGAGCTCGGCGTGCACCTCGTGCAGGGGTTCTTCCTGCACCGGCCGGCGAACCTGCCGCTCGCGGCAGCGGGCGGACGACGAGACGCACAGGTGTCAGCCCGCCGGATGTCCTGATCTGGACGAGAGACCGGTAGGCCAGTCAACCAGTGTTCGCTGCTAACGAACCAGGCGCTCGATCAGCTCGAACGATCGTTCCGCCGCGCCGACGCCACTCCGCACGAGTGCACGAGCAAAGTCGCCCGCCTCGCGTCGCGCCGTGATGTCCGTCGACCAGAGACGCAGCCGGCGCGCGAGCTCTGATTCCGACATAACAGCGGCGCCTCCGCCGCGCTGCACGAGCAGCGCCGCATCGCGGCTGTTGTCGTTCCTCGGCCCGAACATCACCGGCGCGCCGAACGCCGCTGGCTCGAGCACCGAGTGCAGTCCCGCCGCGTGAAATCCGCCGCCGACGAACGCCATGTCGGCGAGCGCATACAGCTCGCCCAGCACGCCGAGGCGATCGATGATGACCACGTCCGCCTGACCGGCGCTCGGCTCGTCGAGCTTCGCCGCAGCGATGCCTGCGCGCTGCGCCCACTCGACGAGGCGGCCGACATGCTCGAGCGTCGGCTCGTGCGGCGCGATGATGAGCCGCGCGGAAACGCCGCCGCTCCGGAGCGTGGCGAAGGCCGGTAGCAGCACGCTCTCGTCGGCCGGCCACGTCGAACCGGCGACGATCGTCGGCCGGTCGGAGCGAAGGCGAAGCGAGCGTGGGGCTCGCGCGATCGACGCGCTGCGCCTGAGCCACACCTGATCGTACCGCGTGTCGCCGGTGACGACGATCGACTGCGGGCGAACGCCGAGCTGCACGAGCCGGTCGGCGTCGGCGGCGTCGATCGCGCCGACCACCTCGAGCGCCGCGTACGCGTCGCGGAGCAGCGCGGTCGCGGTTCTCGATCGCCGCGACGAGCCGCGCGACAGCGTCGCGCTCACGAGACCGAGCCGCACGCCGAGCTGCCTGCGCCTCGCGCGTGATCACCGGCCACACGTCGAGCTTCGAGAACACGAGCGCCGTCGGCCGGAGCGCGGCGAGCGCCACGCGCGCGTCGCCGACCGTATCGAACGGCAGATAATCGTGAAAGTCGACGTCGAGATCGCGCGCGAACGCGAGCGCGCTCGGCGAGAAATGAGTGAACGCGAGCTGCACGTCGGGGCGGCGCGAACGCGCGAGCTCGAGGATCGGGCGCGCCTGCAACCCTTCGCCGACCGACGGCGCGTGCATCCAGAGCAGGGGACGCGAACGATCGCGCTGTTTGAGTCCCCAGTCGCGATAGCGGCGACGAATGCCGCGCCGGCCGCGCAGCGCGCGAAGCAGCTTGGATTCGCTGTTCGGCGCGACGACCGCCGCGCCGCGCGCTAGCTGCGCCAGCGCGCGATAGCCAAGCTGAACCGGCAATTTCACGAGCGCAGTCTACTTCTTCGCGGCGCCGAGCGCCGCGTCGATCGCGGCGCCGACATCGGCATCAGCCCCGCCCTCGAGCTGGCGTCCGCCGACGAAGAACGTGGGCGTCGATCCGACGCCCGCCGTCGCCCACCGATCATGGTCCGCTTCGATCAGCGGCAGCGTGAGGTGCTTGTCCACGCACTCCTTGTACGACGGCACGTTCACGCCGATCGCCGTCGCGAGCGAATCGAACACGGGCTTCGGGTTGCGCAAGTTCTCCCACTTGGGCTGCGTCGCGAACAGGGCCTCGTGCATCGGCAGAAACTTGTTCTGCGCCGCGGCGCACATGCCCGCCTCGGCGGCGGGGAGCGCGTTCTGGTGCTGGCTGAGCGGAAAGTTGATGAAGCCGAGGCGAACGCGGCCCGTGACGACGTACTTCGACATCAACTGGCTGAACCGCGCGTCGTGCCACTGCTTGCAGTACGGACACTGAAAGTCGCTCGCCATGATGACCCACAGCTTCGCCGTGGTGTCGCCCAGGATGCGGCCGCGGTCGGCGCGGCGGGTGACGACGCTGTCGGCGGATGCAGGGGATGCGGTGCTCGTCGCAACCGAACCCGCTGCGGTCGACGACGAGCGCGACACGTCGCGGGCGCTCGCATTGGTGCGCGTGCAGGCCACGACGGCGATCGCGGCGATCAGCGATTGGGTGAGCTTGGACATGGCGGCGGCGATTTCTGGGCGGGAGGAGAATGCAGATGCTCGCTGCGCTCGGGATGACACAACCCAAAGTTACGGCGCTTCCCGCGCGCTCACAAACCCTTGTGGCACAACGGCGTCCGCGACTGAGGCCGCTCGTCTGCCATGAGGTAGCATGGGGCATATGTCTTGCACCCCTGGCGCGCGCGATGAGCACGGCGCTCGGCTGGTACCTGGAAGGCGGACCAATCATGCTCTTGATCGTGCTGGTTGGGCTCGCCGGTATCGGCGTGCTGCTCGAGCGATTCTACGTCATCGTCGTTCGTTCGCGTACGAACGGCCGCCTGTTCATCGAGCGAATCATCCAACTCGTTCGTGCCGGAAAGATCGACGACGCGATCAAGATGTGCGTCGGCTCGCACGCCGCGCTCTCGGACATCGGGCTCGTCATTCTCCGCAGCCGAAGCCGAGAGGAGTCGGAGCTCCAGCAGGTGGCGACGGCCGCCTCGCTGGCCGTCACCCCCAAGCTGTCGCGGCGTCTGCAATACCTCAGCGTGCTCGCGATCGTGTCGGTTCTCCTGGGCGCGCTCGGCTCGTTGTGGGAGATCCGCGCGTCGCTCTACGCGGCTGATCCGGACGCGGCAGCGCATGCGGTGCATCTCTCGCGGGGCCTGGCGGGAGCGTTCAACCCGGCCATTCTGGGCATCGCGGTGGCAGCGGTGCTCGCGCTCGGGCGGGGCTACCTCGTGAGCCAGGCCGAGTCGATCGTGGGACAACTCGCGGAGTTCTCGGTTCGGCTGATCAACGCCCTGATCGACTTGCCCGACGTTCGGCTCGGCCACCGATGAGTTAGGTTCCAGACGTGCTTCTTCGCGCGGCCGGTCTCGTCAAGTACGCGTTGGCGGCGGTGGTGGCGCTGCAAGGGATTCAGATCCCGGCGCCGGTTGGATACGTCAACGACTTCGCGCACGTCATTCCTCCAAACGACGCGGCGACGATCGAGCGAATCATCGCCGACGTCAAAGCGAAATCGGGCGGCGAGATCGTCGTCGTCACTCTTCCCGACCTGAACGGCCGCCCGATCGAGGACGTCTCGCTCGCCATCGGGCGCGATTGGAAGGTCGGCAAGAAAGCGAACCCGGGCGACCCGGCGCGCAACACTGGCGTCATCATCCTCGTCGTTCCGAAGGAAACGAGTCGCGACGGACAGGGGCACGTTCGCATCGAGGTCGGCTACGGCGCGGAAGGATTCATCACGGACTCGAGAGCCGGGATGTTCCGCGACGAGGCGATTCCGTACATGCGGAATCGCGACTACGGCAGCGCGATCGTCTTGATGACTGCTCGCGTCGCGGAGCGCTACGCGGGCGAGTTCAACTTCCAGCTCGACAGCACGAGCCAGATCGCACCGCCCGAGCCGGCGCGCGCGCGAGGACGAAGAACCGGCGGCGGCATTCCGCCGGTCGTGTACTTCATTCTGCTGTTCGTGATTCTCTCCGCGCTGGGCGGGGGCGCCGGCGTGGTGGATGTGGTCGCGGCGGCTGTCTTCCGATCTTCATCCCGATGGGCGGCGGTTGGGGCGGCGGACGCGGCGGTGGATGGGGAGGCGGTGGCTTTGGCGGTGGCGGTGGTGGCGGCGGGTTCGGTGGCTTCGGCGGAGGCGGAGGGTTCGGCGGCGGCGGCTCTAGCGGATCGTGGTGACCCATGGCGCGAATGACACTCGATGAACTCGTCTCGCAGTTGCGCGCGGCCTACGGCACGGCGTTGCAGGCCGTGGTGCTCTACGGATCGGCCGCGGCGGGAGAGCACATTCCCAAGAAGTCGGATTACAATGTGCTCGTCGTCGTCGACGCGCTCGACGCGAATCGACTAGCGGCCGCGTCGGCGGTCTCGCGTGCATGGGCCGAGGCCGGCAATCCGGCACCGCTCACGCTCACGACGTCCGAATGGCGCGGCTCGGCGGACATCTTTCCGATGGAGTACGCCGACATTCTCGACCGGAACAAAGTCCTGTTCGGCACCTCGCCGTTCGAGGGCATCACGGTCGACCTCAAGGATCTTCGCCTTCAGCTCGAGCAGGAGGCGATGGGCAAGCTGATCAAGCTGCGCCAGGGCGTGCTCGCGTCGGGCAACGACGGCAAGCGCCAAGTCGAGCTGCTCGCGGCGAGCCTGAGCGCGATCATGATCATCTTTCGCGCGTTCTTGCGGTTGCACCGCGAGGCTCCGTCGAAGGACAACACTGTCGTCGCGGACGCGGTCGCTCGCCGAGCCGGGTTCGACGCGACCTCATTTGCGACGGTGGTGCGGCACGTGCGCGGAGAGGCGACGCATCGACGACGCCAACGCCGGCAAGGTGCTCGACGGGTACCTGCGCGGAATGGAGAAGCTCGTGTCGTATCTCGATCAGTACCATGCGTTTGAAAGCTAGAAAACGGAACTGAGATCTGCCGAGGAGGGGAGCCCACAGCTTTCAAGCCGCCAGCGACGAGCGGCAATCATCCGGACGCCACTCGCCGAGAGACAGCGAGCTCGCCCTTGTTCCGCCGAGTGGCGTCCGGGTGCAGTGAGGCTAGCGGCTGGCAGCTTCAAAGCTGCCAGCTCCCCTCCTCGTGCTTTCTCAGTTCCGTAGTGTGTCAACGATCTGTAACCGCCACGCTCCAGCATCCGTAGTGATCGGTGTTCCATCCCTCATCGAGGAGTGATAGACCATGAAACGCTGGCTCGCCGTTGCGCTGCTGTTGCCGTTGAGCGCATGCGGCTACAACACGATCCAGAAGCTCGACGAGCAGGCGTCGTCCGCGCAGGGGCAGATCGCCGTGCAACTGCAGCGACGCGGCGACCTCATTGGCAATCTCGTGCAAACGGTGAAGGGCTACGCGCAGCACGAAGAGGCCGTGTTCACGCAGGTCGCGCAGGCGCGCTCGGGCTTGAACACGGCGATTCAGTCGAAGGATCCGGAAGCGATGGCGAACGCCAACGCGCAGATGTCGACGGCGCTGCGCGGACTGATGGTGCAGGTCGAAGCGTATCCGCAGCTCAAGGCGGACCAGGGCTTTTTGCGACTGCAGGACGAGCTCACCGGCACCGAGAACCGGATCGCGGTCTCGCGCAACGACTACAACCAGGCGGTGAACGCGTACAACGCGTACATCCGTCAATTCCCGGCGGTGATCACCGCGAAGGTGACCGGCGCACAGCCGCGAAAGTACTTCACCGCAAACGCGGGTACCGAGGCGCCACCGGTGGTCGACTTCTCGAAGCCGAACGCGCCGGCCGCGGGTGCGGGCGCGAATCCGCCGCCACCGCCGGCGAAGAAGCCGTAACCTATTTCGCGACCGGCTGGGGCTTCGGGAACAACGAAGCCCCTTTCGCTACCCGCCATCCGGTGACGTCGAGCGTCGCCACGTCGGCGAAGCGCTGATCGGCCACCTGGCCGCGGCCGCCGAGCTGCTCCCAGAGCTCCTGCGCCTTCGAGGGCATGAACGGCGCGAGATGAATCGCGTGACGCGCCAGCTGCCGAATGATCGTCGCGAGCACCTGCTCGAGCTGCGGCCGCGTCTCCTGATTCTTCGCCAGCGCCCACGGTTGGCTCGACTGCACGAACTCGTTGCCGCGCGTCACGCACGCCATCACGCGCTTGAGTCCCTCGTGGAGCAGAAAGCCGCGACTGCCGTCCATCGCCGCGTGATACTCCGCGAGGTCGCCGTCGTCGGAGTGATCGAGGGCACCGCGAGCGCCTGACGGCACGACGCTGTCGCAGTACTTCTCGACCATCGAGATCGCCCGGCTCGCCAGATTGCCGAGCGCGTTGGCGAGATCCGAGACGTATCGCTCGTCGAAGCGCTCGAACGAGAAGCCGCCGTCGGCGTCGAACGGCACTTCGCGCAGCAGGAAATACCGGAGCGCGTCCGCACCGTAGCGGTCGATCGCCTCGTAGACGTCGAGCCGGACGCCGGACGATTTGCTGAATCGCTCGCCGCCGAGCAGCACGAAGCCGTGCGCCCAGACGCGGTCGGGAAGGGCGACGCCGGCCGCCTGGAGCATCGCCGGCCAGATCACGGCGTGCAGGCGCGTGATGTCCTTGCCGATGACGTGCAGCTGCGCGGGCCAGCGTGTTTCATAGCCGGCGGACGGAAAGCACGTCGCCGTGAGATAGTTCGGCAGCGCGTCGAACCACACCCACGTGCCCTGGATCTCGCCGGTGGTCAGCGGGATGGGAAAGGGTATCGCCCAGGTCAGTCTCGCGCGCGTGATGGAGATGTCCTCGAGCCCCTGATCGAGCAGCGAGAGGATCTCGTTGCGGCGCGTGTCGGGCGCGAGGAAGTTCGGCTGGCGATCGAAGAGATCGCGGATGAAATCCGCGTACGCCGAGAGGCGGAAGAACCAGTTCCGCTCCGTCGTCCACTCGAGCGTGCGCGTGGGGTGCAGCACGCACTTGCCGTCCTCGATCTCGTCGTCGCGCTTGAACAGCTCGCAGCCGACGCAATACCAGCCTTCATACGACTTCTCATAAAACGCATCCGGGTTCCGCTCGTGGATGCGCTCGATGAACGCGCGAACGCCGCGCTTGTGCGAGTCGCTCGTCGTTCGCATGAAGATGTCGTGCGAGATCGACAGCCGGTGCCACATCGCCTCGAAGCGGCCCGAGATCTCGTCGACGAACGCCTGCGGCGACACGCCGCGGTCCGCGGCGGCCTGCGCGACCTTCTGGCCGTGCTCGTCGACGCCGGTCAGAAACCAGACGTCCTCACCGCGCATACGGTGATACCGAGCGATGGCGTCGGCCCCGATCTTCTCGTACGCGTGCCCGATGTGTGGTTCGCCGTTCGCGTAGTCGATCGCGGTGGTGAGGTAGTACCGTGCCACCTAGCTCTCGCTCCCCGGCGTTTCTGGCGGCGCTGACCCGTTCGGCGTTCCGCCGTCCGATCCATCGCGCGGTCCGCGCCCGCCAGGGCGATTGCGTCGTCCACCGCGCCGGCCGCGACGCCGGTGCGGACGACCTTCCTTTTGCTCCGGTTCGGCTTCCGCTGCCCCCTCCGCCCCCGCTGCTGCTTCCACTGGAGGCGCGGGTGGCGGGGCCGGCTCGGCCCGCTGTTCCGAAGCGAAACGGGCCGCGTGCCGCGGGTCCAGCCGAAGGATTTCCATCTCCTCGGTGTCGAGCCGCAGCTCCATGTCGAACGACTCGTCGTCCAGCAGCGACGCCGGTGCCGGCGCTGCGACCGCCGCCGGCAGCGGCAGCGGCACGCCGACGGCGTCCGCTTCCTCGCGCAGCTCGGCGAGCAGGATCGTTCGCACTTCGCCATCCTCGCCGCGGAGCGTCACGCGCTCGCGGAAGATGTCGTTCGACATGACCTTCTCTTCGCCGCGCTTCGTGCGAAGGGCCTTTCCTTCCTTGGGGAATCGCTTGCGGCTCTGCGCGTAGAACTCGTGCTCGTACCGCAGGCAGCACATCAGCCGCCCGCACGCGCCGGAGATTTGCGACGGGTTGAGCGACAGCCGCTGATCCTTGGCGACGCCGAGATTGACCGGACGCAGCTCGGGCAGCCACGAGCTCGAGCAGTACTGCCGGCCGCACCGCCCGATGCCGTCGAGCCGCTTGGCTTCGTCGCGCACGCCGATCTGTTTCAGCTCGATCCGCGTGCGGAACATCGATGCCAGCTCGCGCACGAGCGTCCGAAAGTCGACGCGCTTTTCCGCGGTGAAATACAGCGTGAGCTTCTTGCGGTCCCACTGCCATTCGGCGTCGGACAGCTTCATCATCAGCTCGTTCGCCTTCACGCGCTCGGTGGCCTTTCGGCGCGCGTCCTCGTCCTGCGCGCGAAGATCCTTGGCGCGACCGACGTCCTCGGTGGTCGCGAGCCGCCGCGCCTTTTTCGACGTGCCGGCGGCGCCGTAGCCGTGCGCCGCGCCGGCGTTGCGCTTCTCGGCCAGCTCGCCAAACGCGTGCACGAAGCCGAGGTCTTCGCCCCGATCGGCGTCGACGATCACCGCCGCTTTGAGGGGCGGCGGGGGGTCTTGCTCCCAGAGGAAGAAGTCCTTCCGGTTGCCTTTGAAGGCAACCTCGATGAGATGAGCCATTCTATAATATCGCGGAGGGGCGGGTCAGGCGGGCGATGGGCGATGGGCGATGGGCGATGGGCGATGGGCGATGGGCGATGGGCGATGGGCGATGGGCGATGGGCGATGGGCGATGGGCGATGGGCGATGGGCGATGGGCGATGGGCGATGGGCGATGGGCGATGGGCGATGGGCGATGGGCGATGGGCGATGGGCGACGGGCGACGGGCGACGGGCGACGGGCGACGGGCGACGGGCGACGGGCGACGGGCGACGGGCGACGGGCGACGGGCGACGGGCGAAGCCTCGCCTCAATTCTGGCTGCGGATCCTCCGCCGCCGCCGGCCGCCCGTCGCCCGCCGCCCACCACCCGCCGCCCGCCGCCCGCCGCCCGCCGCCGATTACTCGAGGAATTGCCCCATTCTCAGGAACTTGTCTCGCCGCCGCCTGACCAGCTTGTCCGGCTTGTAGCGACGGAGATCCTCGAGCTGGCGAACGAGCGTGTCGCGCACCGTGTGCGCCGTCGCTTCGTGATCCGCGTGCGCTCCGCCCGGCGGTTCCGGGATGATCTCGTCGATCACGCGCTGCTCGAGCAGGTCCTGCGCGGTGATCCGAAGGGCGGCCGCGGCCTTTTCCCGCATCTCCTGGCTCTTGCCGTCCTTCCATAGAATAGCCGCGCACCCCTCCACGGTGATCACCGAGTACACCGCGTTCTCGAGCATGTTGGTTCGGTCCGAGACGCCGAGGGCCAGCGCGCCACCCGAGCCACCCTCGCCGATCACCGTGGCGATGATCGGCACCTCCAACCGGCTCATCTCGAAGAGATTCCGGGCGATCGCCTCGGATTGTCCACGCTCTTCCGCGCCCAGGCCGGCCCACGCCCCCATCGTGTCGATGAAGGTGATCACGGGGACGTGGAACTTCTCGGCGAGCTTCATCAGGCGGAGCGCCTTGCGATAGCCCTCGGGATGCGGCATCCCGAAGTTGCGCTTCAGGATCTCCTTGGTGTCGCGGCCGCGCTGCTGGCCGATCACCATGATCGTTTCGCCCTCGAGCCGCGCCCAGCCGCCGACGATCGCCGCGTCTTCCCGAAAGGCACGATCACCGTGCAATTCGATAAAGTCGGTGAACGCCAGCTGGATGTAGTCGAGGGTGAACGGCCGCTTCGTGCTGCGCGCGACCTGCACCCGCTGCCAGGGAGTCAAGTTCTTGTAGATCTCTTCCCTCAGGTCCGCCAGCTTCTTCTCGAGCGGCGCGATCTCCTCGACGACGTCGAGCTGCTGCCCGCCCGCGAGGCGCTTCAACTCGTCGATCTGCTTCTCCAGCTCGACGATCGGCTTTTCCCACTCGAGTGTTACGGAAGTCCCCACGTCAGCTCCCGCGCACGAGATGAACGCGCTCCGCTCCGAGCAGCGCGCGCAAATCACTCAGCGCGGCCTGCGAGGCCGCGATCCGCAGCGAGCGCGACTTGAGCCGCGCGCGCGTCCCGCTTCCGTCAGTCCACTGTACCTGCAACGGCGGCGACGACGCGTGCGCCGTGGCGTGATTGTCCACCACCGCTCGCACGTCCCGCATGATGTCGGGCGTCAACGATCCGCCCGGCGACAAATCGATCGCGACCGCCACCCCACCGTTCAACCGCTTTTCAATGAAGGGCGTGAGCGACTCGACGATGAACGTCGGGTTCTCGACGCCCTGATCACGCCGTGAATAGCTGCCGGTCAACAAAACGGGAATGTCGGTCTTCACCCGGTCACCCAGCAGCGTCCAGGCCTCCGGAAAGACCAGGACTTCAGAAGATCCCGAAAAATCCTCGACTGTCAACCGCGCGAACTCGGCCCCGGACCTCTTGCTGATTTGGCGCTTGATGGCCGTGACCACAACCCCCAGGGAGACAGACTGGTCCGTCCAGGACCCCAGCTCGGACACGGAGTGGGTCGCGAACAGCTCGCACTCCATGCGGAACGGCTCGAGCGGGTGGCCAGAGATATAGAAGCCGAGGATCTCTTTCTCTTTGGTCAGCCGCTCGGAGTCGCCGAGCTGGCCGATGTTGGGCAGCACCGGCGTGACCGCCTTCACCGCACCCGAGGTCGCGCCGGGCCCGCCGAACAGCGACCCCTGGCCCGTCTCGCGCTCCTCCTGCTTGAGCCCAGCCTCGTGGAGCGCGCTGTCCAGCACCGCCCAGTACTGCGCGCGATGGCCGCCGAGGCTGTCGAGCGCGCCCGAGGCGATGAGCGCTTCGAACACGCGCTTGTTGCAAAGCCGTAAGTCGACGCGGTCGCAGAAATCGAAGAACGAAGTGAACGGCCGCTCGCTCCGCGCCGCTAATATCGAGTCGATAGCCCCGCGACCCACATTGCGAATCGCGCCGAGCCCGAAGCGAATGCGTTTGTCGGCGATGACGGTGAACTTGTAGCCGGATTCGTTGACGTCCGGCGCGAGCACCTCGATGCCGACTTCGCGCGCCTCGTTGATGAACTTCACGACGCTGTCCGTGTCGCCGATCGACGACGACAGGATCGCCGCCATGAAGTCGGCCGGATACTGCGCCTTGAGCCACGCCGTCTGATACGAGATGACCGAGTAGGCCACGGCGTGCGACTTGTTGAACCCGTAGCGGCCGAACGTCTCGATCTGCCCCGACAGCTCCTCGATGATCTTGCGCGCGTGGCCGCGAGCCACCGACTTCTCGACAAACTTGCCGAGCTCCTGCTTGATGAGCTCCGCGTCCTTCTTGCCCACCGCTTTGCGCAGCACGTCGGCTTCGGCGAGCGAGAGCCCGGCGAGCACCTGCGCGATACGCATCACCTGCTCCTGATAGGTGATGACGCCCTGCGTCTCGCGGAGAATCGGCTCGAGCTCCGGCAGCGCGTACGTCACCGGCTCTTCGCCGCGCTTGCGTCGCATGTAGACGCGATGCATGCCCGCGTCGAGCGGACCGGGACGCATCAGCGCGTTGGACGCGACGAGATCGTCGAACCGGTCGCAGCGCATCGAGCGCAGCATGTCCGTCGCGAGCGGCGACTCGAACTGGAACACGCCGGTCGTGCGTCCCGCGCGCAACATCTGGTAGACCTTCTCGGTCGCTTCGTCGTTCTGATCGAGCAGCGCGTCGACGTCGATCTTCACACCGGTGCGCCGCTCGATGCCCGTCACCGCGTCGTGGACGACCGTGAGCGTCGTGAGCCCGAGGAAGTCCATCTTGAGCATGCCTGCCTTCTCGAGACAGTTCATGTCGTACTGGCTCACGACGACCGATTCCTCGTCGCCCGATCCCGCGCCCTTCGACGACTGCGTGCAGACCGGCACGTACTCATCGACCGGGCCCGGCGCGATCACCACGCCGGCCGCATGCACGCCCGTGTGGCGCGACAACCCTTCGAGTGCCATCGCGTAGTCGAGCAGCTGCCGGTATCGCTCGTCGGTGCGGTAGAGCTTCGCGACGTCGGCGATCTGGTCGATCGCTTCCTTCACGCTCAGCGAATAGTTCGGCTGGTTCGGAATCAGCTTCGCGAGCGCGTCCGTCTCGGCCGGCGTGAAGCCCAGCGTGCGGCCGACGTCCTTGATGGCGGCGCGCGACTTCATCGTGCCGAACGTCACGATCTGGCAGACCGACTCCTTGCCGTACTTCTGCCGCACGTACTCGATCACCTCGCCGCGCCGCTCGAAGCAGAAGTCGACGTCGACGTCGGGCATCGACACGCGCTCGGGATTCAGAAAACGCTCAAAGAGCAGATCGTACTTGAGCGGACAGACGTTCGTGATCTGGAGCGAGTACGCGACGAGCGAGCCCGCCGCCGATCCGCGGCCGGGGCCTACCGGGATCCCACGATCACGCGCTGCATGAATAAAGTCCGCGACGATCAGGAAGTAGCCGGCGTAGCCCGTCGTCGTGATCACCGACAGCTCGTAGTCGAGCCGTTCCTGGACATTCGCCGGCAGCGGGTTGCCGTACCGCTCTTTCGCGCCCGCCGTCGCCAGCGTCGTCAGCAGGTCGTTCTCGGTCGCGACGCCCTCGGGCAGTGGGAACGCCGGCACGTGGTACTTCTTGCCGAACTCGACGCCGACCTCGTCGGCGATCTTTAGAGTATTCTCGAGGACGTCGGGCCGGTCCTTGAAGTGCGCCCGGATCTCCGGCGCGCTCTTGAAGTAGAGCCCGCGATCGTAGCGCATGCGGTCGGCGTCGCTGCGATCCTTGCCGAGCCCGATGCAGAGGAGCACGTCGTGCGCGTCGTGATCCTCGCTCTTGAGGAAAGTGCGCGTCGTTCGTCGCGAATGACGGGCAGTCCGAGCTCCGCTCGCGAGGGCAAAGATGCGCTCGTTCAGCTTCGACTGCCCCTCGGACTCGTGCGCCTGTACCTCGAGGTAGTAGCGCCCCTTGAACAGCTCGGCGTACCACGACGCGACGTCGCGCGCCGCGGCGACGTTGTCGTCCATCAAATGCTGCGCGACCTCGCCGGCCAGACACGCCGACGAGACGATCAGCCCTTCATTGTACTGGACGAGTAGCTCGCGATCGACGCGCGGCTTGCTGTAGAACCCTTCCGTGTATGCGAGTGACGACAGCTTCACGAGATTCCGATATCCCGTGAGGTCGCGCGCGAGCAGCACCAGATGGTAGTACGGCTTCGCTCCCGGTCCGGGCCGGCCGCGCGTGCGCCGGTCTCCGGGGGCGACGTACGCCTCCATGCCGATGATCGGCTTGACCTTCGCCTTCTTCGCCTTTTCCTGAAACTCCCAGGCGGCGTGCAGATTTCCGTGGTCGGTGATCGCCAACGCCGGTTGCTCGAACTCCTGGGCGCGCTTGATCAGATCGTCGATCCGATTGGCGCCGTCGAGGAGTGAGTATTCCGAGTGGCAATGCAGGTGAACGAAGGACATCTTGCGGAAGATAGCGGCCGGGGCACGGCTGTCAAAGATTCTAGGGTCACTAAGTGTTTTCATATCAAGCCATTACGTGGAGGCGAGCCGGACGCGTCGCGCTCGCGCTCGTGGTGCTCGTCGTCGCCTGGCTTGCGCTTTCGCCAACCGGACGCTACCTCGTGCGCGCCGCGCTCGCCGAGGGCCGCATTCTCGCGCGGCGGCGATCGATCGTCGACATGGTGAGGGATTCGACGACGCCCCCCGCGGTGGAGCGCAAGCTCCGCCTCGTGCTCGCGGCGCGCGGCTTCGCCGCGGACTCGGTCGGGCTCCGAGCGAAAGAGAGCTTTACGACGTACAGCCCGCTCGATCGCGACACGCTCGTGCTCGTCCTCTCCGGCGCGTATCGCGACCGCCTGCTGCCGAAGACGTGGTGGTTCCCGATCGTCGGCAGCGTTCCATACAAAGGCTTCTTCGATTTTGCCGCCGCGAAAGCCGCCGCGAAGTCGCTCGACGCCGAGGGCTTCGACGCCTACCTGCGCCCTTCGGCCGCCTTCAGCACGCTGGGGTGGTTCAACGATCCGCTGCTGTCGACGTCGCTCAGGGCCGACTCGATCGACCTGGTGGACACGGTGATCCACGAGCTGACGCACAACACGTTCTACGCGTCGGGCCAGGCGGTCTTCAACGAGTCGTTCGCGAACTTCGTCGGCGCGCGCGGGTCCGCGTGGTTCTTCCGTTCGCGCGGCGCGCCGGCCGCGGCCGACGTGGCGGACGCGCGCTGGTCAGACGAGAAGCTGCTATCGGTGTTCTGGGGACGCCTCTATCACAGCGTCGACTCGGGGTTCAAGGCACATCCCACCGATTCCGCGGCGCGGATCCTCGCGCGCGACACGATCTATCTCCGCGCGCGGCGCGAGCTGGTCGACGACTTCGGTCCCAAGTTCACGACGATCGGCCCGCGCACGCTCGAGCGCGTTCGGCTCGACAACGCCGCGCTCCTCGCGCGACGGATCTACGACACCGACCTCGATTTGTTCGACGCGGTGTGGACGAGCGAGAACAAGGATCTTCGGCGGGCGGTGGTGCGCATCATCGAGCTGGCGAAGAGTCGTCCGAAGGATCCGTTCGGTGTTCTCCGTGATTCGACCGAGTCGAAAGCACAATGAAAAGCCTATCACGGAGTGGCACGGTCACTGACTGACCGTCACGGAAAAGCGTCGAAGAGCCTATCACGGGATGGCACGGTCAAGACCGATCGTCACGGAAAAGCGTCGGCGACATGTGGATGAATGAAAAACAGAAGCGCAAGACGTAACAGCTAGATGCTGACGTAGCAGCGAATCTCGAGCGCGCGAGAATCCCGTCGTTTATCTCAGAGACGAAACGTGGTATCCGTGTCCGTTAGTCTGTGACCGTCCAGTCCGTGATCGGCCTTTTTCTAGCTGGTCGCGAACCGGCCACGGAGAAGCGCACGGAGATCCAGCTCAGGCCCGAGCTGCGGCTCTGTCGGCATCGCAACGGGCGACGCAACCTCCGCTTCCTTCGGGACCACGCGCTGCATCTTCTCTCGCACACCGCGATCGATGAACCGCGACAGCTGGTCGATCGAATAGTCCGCTCCGCGCCGCGTTGCGTAGACGTTCAATGGATACGTGACGGCGAGATGATTCCGCGCGCGCGTCATCGCCACGTACATCAAGCGGCGCTCCTCCTCCATCTCGTCCTCGTCGCCGAGTGAGCGCGAGGAGGGGAACCAGCCGTCGACCGCCCAGATGACGAACACCGCGTCCCACTCCTTGCCCTTCGCGCTGTGGACGGTGCTGATCACGAGCGCGTCGTCCTCCGAATCGCCGCCCTCGGCGAAGTCCTGCGTGTTGCTCGGCGGCTCGAGCGCGATCGCGGCGAGGAAGTCGGCGCGGCTCGGATAGCCGGACGCGATGACGCGCAGCTGGTCCAAATCCGCGAGGCGCGGCTCGGAGCGGTCGTAGCGTTCAGCGAGGATGCCGTCGTACAGGCGGCGTATCTCGTCGACGTCCTCGCCCACGCCGGCGTCGCCGCGGCGCGGATTGCGGAGAACGCGAAGCAGCCCGGCGAGCTGCTTGTGCGCGTCACGCGCGCGCGCCGGCGGCGCGAAGTGCGTGAACGCGTCGGGATCCCACCCACGCTCCGCCATCGACTCGAGCATCGCCCGCGCGGTGACGTCGCCGATGCCCGGCAGCAGCATGAGAATGCGATACCAGCTCACCTCGTCGCGCGGGTTCTCGACGACGCGCAGGAACGCGAGCACGTCCTTCACGTGCGCCGCGTCGAGGAACTTGATGCCGCCCCACTTCTCGAACGGGATCTTTCGATTCGCGAGCTCGATCTCGAGGTCTGCCGACATGTACCCGGCGCGCACGAGGATCGCGATCTCCTTGAGCGGCGTTCCCTGTTCGTTCAGCTCCAGCACGCGGTCGACGACGAAGCGCGTCTGCTGCTGCTCGTCGCGCGCGGTGACGAGCCAGGGCGCGTCGGTGCCGGCGCGCATCGTCCAGAGCTGCTTCGTGAACCGCTCGAGCGCGCGCGAGATCAGCGTGTTCGTCGTGTCGAGGATCGGCTGCGTCGAGCGATAGTTCTGCTCGAGCGTCACGACGTTCGTGCTCTCGAACTGCCGCGGGAAGTCGAGGATGTTGCGAAAGCTCGCGCCGCGGAACGAGTAGATGCTCTGCGCGTCGTCGCCGACGACCGTGATGTTGCGGTGTCCGCGGCACATGCCGCGGAGAATGCGCGCCTGCAGGAGGTTCGTGTCCTGGTACTCGTCGACGAGAATGTGGTCGTAGAGTCCACTGATGCGATCGGCGAGCTGCGGCGACTGCTCGAGCATCAGCGCCCAGAAGAGCAGCAGGTCGTCGTAGTCGACGAGATTGCGCTCCGCCTTGCGGCTGGTGTACTCGGCGAAGATGCGGACGACGTCGCGGGCGAACTCCGTGAACTGCGGGAATTCGTCGGCGAGGATGTCCTCGACGGGCCGTTCGGTGTTCAGGTGCCGTGAATAGACGTGGTGCAGCGATTCCTTTTTGGGGAATCGTTTCTCCTGCTTCCCGTAGCCCAGGTTTGCGCGCGCGAGCTGGACGAGATCCTCGGCGTCGGTCTGATCGAGGATGGTGAAGTCGCGGGCGAGGCCGGCTTCGGGGCCGAACTGGCGGAGGAGGCGATGTCCGGTGGCGTGGAACGTTCCGCCGTGGACCTTCGCCGAGGTCGAGCCGACGAGTCGCTCGGCGCGGCTCAGCATCTCCTGCGCGGCGCGGCGCGTGAAGGTGAGGAGGAGGATGCGCTCTGGCCGCACGCCCTCGGCGAGGAGGTGCGCGACGCGATAGACCAGTGTGCGGGTCTTGCCGGTGCCGGCGCCGGCGATGATGAGGAGCGGGCCCGCTCCGTGGGTGGCGGCGGCGTATTGCTCGCGATTGAGCTCCGAGGCGAAGTCGCGCGTCGCCGAGGGGCCGTTCACGGTTCGTTGGCGCGCCGGATAGAGGCGCAGGTCATCCGCCATGGGGCGCAATATAGGTTCGGTAGAATTTCGGGGGCAGTGGTCATCCTCTGCGCACGCCCTGAGGAGCGCCAGCGACGTAGGGAGCGTGAGCGAGCGGAGGATCTACTGTCGGTATCGCGTGGCGTAGGCTGCGCGCCATTGCAGGACCTGCAACATGCTGTACCTGACGCAGGCCTTTCCAACGCCCCAAGTCGTTGTCATCAAGGGCGTTCCCCTGGGATGATGAAGCGTCGTGTTACGTCGTTTCGCCTGCCGCGTCTTATCCCCGTTGCACGCCCTCTTCGGGGGCGGCCGTATGCGTTTTGGAAAGCTGGTGGAGCTTTTGTGAAGGCCGGGAGAATCCGCACCGATTTGGCGTGACTCCCCTCACTGGCTGTGGCACCGGAGACTGCTACCGTATCGCGACTGATTCGGCGGCGTCTCGGAGTGAATCGAGAAACGCTGGTGGGTGACCGAACGACCGGTGCTGGTCGTTCACCGAAGATCACCTGTGCTGTGATAACGCTGCTGAAGACGCGCTGCTGTCACCGGTTACTTCACGAGTCGAAGGATTGACCCTATTGACCCCGGGCACTACCTTGGGTCGGTTCCAGATATAGCGCCATTAGGGTTTGAAATTGCGAGGAGTGTCACGTTCTTCGCGCGATTGCGGGTTCGAAAGGGATTCGAAAAAGCAGTCGTCCGGGTGGATGATGTGTGTGGCGTGACGAAGGCGAAGGGAGGAAGGGAAGGGCAGTCCAGTTTCCACTCGCATCACTTACCAAGGAGGTAAGATGCAACGCGTAGTTCGTTCTACTTTTGCGGGACTCCTGACCATCGCCGGCCTCGCGGCCTGCGGCGATAAGGTCACGGTCGCGGCCCCCGCCCAGCAATACGGTAGACAACACCGTGCACCAGGTGACGGTGTCGCCGCAGACGGTGAACATGAAGGTCGGCGACAAGGTGACGCTGGCCGCGTCGGTTGACGCCGGCGCAGGCGTTACGGTTCGTACGGTGACGTGGACGTCGAGCAACACGGCGATCGTCACGGTTGACGGCACGGGTATCGTGACGGGCGTTGCCGTCGGTACGGCGTCGGTGGTCGCTGCGGCGACGGCTGACCCGACCGTGAAGAGCGCGGCCGTGATCACGGTGGCGGCGGCTGGCGGCGGGACGCCGTCGATCTCCATCGCCTCGACGAACACCACGGTTTGCGGCGTGGCTGGTTGTAATTCGGTTCCGGCCAACCTGTCGAACTTCGGCACGGGCACGGGCATCGGCTTCACCGGTCAGCTCGACGTGACGGTGAACGTTGACGCCAACGGCTCCACGCTGAAGAGCGTTCAGGGCACGCTGACCTGCGGCGGCAACAAGCTGACCGCGCAGCAGATTCTCTCGGCCGCTCCGACGGTCGCTGCTGACGAGAACGCGGCGCCGGTTGCGCTCACGTTCCCGACGGCGCAGTTCGACCCGAAGACCGGTGCTCCGGCGCTCTTCAACACGGGCGCGTTCAACGTGAAGGATCAGACGACGCCGCCCTGCCAGTTGGCAGTCTCGGTTACGCCGACCGCGGGTTCCTCGGTCAATGCGAGCGCCCTCTCGGTCACGCTGAACAACCTCGACGTCGCGATCGTCAACACGACGAAGAGCGGCAACAGCGCCTCGGACGCCTTTGGTCTTCCCTGGGTCTCGGGCGACATCACGGTTGCGGTGCTGCCGGTGCTGTACAGCCAGCGCACGGCGGCCTCCTTGCTGATCACGCTTCCGGGCGCGGCCGGCGCGACGCAGACGGTTCCTGCGGCCGCGACGGGTTCGACGAGCGCCACGTGGGCGAACAGCACGACGCCTTCGAGCAACGTTGCGCAGAAGACGCTGAACACGATTGACGCGAACGGCTTCCCGGCCGGCGTGCATCCGACGGTCACCGTGATCGACGCCGCTGGCAACAGCGCCGCGCTCGGCCAGGGCAACCCGACGAGCCAGTCGGACTTCCGTATCGACAACCAGTCGCCTCAGCCGCCCCTCAGCTTCCAGATCCCGCAGTCGCAGGGACAGTGGGTGAACGGCTCGTACGCGTTCTCGTCGTCCAGCTCCAGCGCCCCCGCGGCGGCTGAAGTCAAGTACATCGCGTGCGGCGATGGCACGGCACCGACGGCGACCAACCCGCAGACGGGTTGCTCGGCGCAGGCCGGTGTCAGCGCTGCGACGTCCGGTTCGCCGATCCCGCCGGGCGGCAAGAACCCGAACTCCACGCTCAAAGTCTTCGCGTTCGACGTTACGACGGGCGCGACGGTTCCGGGCGCATTGACCAACGGCACGTCGACCAGCTCGACGACGTGTAACGCTGCCAGCACGGCGAACGGCTGGATCGACGTCAGCACCGATGCCAGCACGCTCACCGAAGGCCCGACCAACACGCGCTACATCGTTCGCGCGGTTGAGACGGACAAGCTCGGCAACATCCGTTGCAACGATCTTGCGACGGCTCCGAACACGATCAACACGACCGGCGGTCTGTTCGTCCGCGCGACGATGGGTAGCGACAAGACCCCGCCGACGGTTCCGAACAATCGCCTTGCGAACTCGAACGAGGTAGCGACCGCGGTCAACGACCAGCAGGCTGTTGGTTGCCCGACGCAGCCGCCCCTCAACACGGCCGGTACGAATTGCGCGCCGGCTCCGGTTCTTCCGTCGTTCACGTTCTCGGCGATCGACAATCTCTCCGGCTTCTCGGCGGCGCCGGTGTCCACGAAGATGACCCGCTTCTCGACCGGTGGCACGGCGACGTGCATCATCGGCACGGGCAGCAGCTGCAACGCGACGTTCCTGTCGATCAGCCCGGTCCTTCTCGACAATGGTACGAACGTCGATGGCTACTACACCTACACCGCGTCGGTTTTTGATCTCGCGACGAACTTCACGGCCCTTCCCTCCAGGACGGCGCTCGTTGATCGTCAGGCGCCGGTGATGGGCGGTATCCAGGTTCCTGCAACGCTCACGGGCGGTCAGGCCGTGAACTTCGCGACGCAGGCGACGGACAACCTCGACCTCATCTCGTCTGACTTCACGCTCACGTACGCGATTGCGCCGGCCGGCTTGGCGAACAACCTCGCGATTCGTGCGCCTGGACCCAGCCTTGGTGTGGCGTTCGACAACACGCTGACGACCGCGTCGTCGTTCAGCTTCGCGGTGGCGTCGTTCGTTCGCACGATCGCGACGACCTCCGCTGCGAACGCGCCGCAGTTCAACCCGATCCTGCCGACTAATGTCACGGGTCGGACGTACGATGCTGGCAGCAATCAGTCGGCACCGAGCACCTCGGCCATCACTGCGGCGAACATCCCGCTGATCGGCACGGGCATCGCTCCGCAGACGAACTTCACGCTGCCGCAGCCCAACACCGCGGTGTTCCAGACCTTCCAGGTCTCGAACGCGGCGGCGAGCATCTCGAATTGCGATCCGACGGCTGTCGCGGGCTGCCCTGCGCACGCGACGACTGTCAATCTGACCGCGACGGCGACTGGTACTGAAGGCGCTGGCCCACCGGCCTTCCAGTTCCTGAATCCGTTCCCGGCCGGTCTCTCGTTCTACTACAATGATCCGGTTACGCTCGAGTGGATCTTGATTGGCACGGTGCCGGCTCCGTCGGTGTCCGACAACGTGACCGCCACGATTCGTACGTTCACCTGGACGTTCGGTGGCTGGGATCCGCCGACTGCGCTCGGCACTGGCGCGGTCAACATCGTCGCGATTGGTGTCAACAGCGTCGGTGACGGCTTGGCCTCGGCGAACAACGCCGCGATTACGCTCACCAGCCCGTAAGCAGCTCATCGCGAACGGTTGGGTAGGACTGGAAGGGGCTCCGTCGAAAGACGGGGCCCTTTCTATTTCTGCGAGCGGAATCCGCCGAGACGTCCGGATTCGCGGTTTCCCGTTCTGGGACTTACCATAGAGTGATGAGCCCGCATGCCGCTCGCGCTCGCTTTCCCGCCCTCGTGCTTGCCTATGCTTGCACGATCGGATGCGGCGGCACGAAGGACGCGACGACGATGCCGAAGGAGGGTCTCGTCCGCTCGGTGGTGGTGTCTCCAGGAAGCATTGCGCTTCAGGTAGGCTCGACGCTGGCCCTCGGTGCTTCGGTCGTCGCCGATGCCTCGGTGACCATTCGCACGGTCTCCTGGAGCTCGAGCGACAGCTCTATCGCGAAGGTGAACGCGTCCGGCATCGTGACAGCCGTCGGGGCGGGAACGACCACCATCGTTGCAACCGCCACGGCCGATCCCACGGTCAAGGGAATGGCTACGGTCACGGTTACGCCGGCTCCGCCGCCGCCCGTGCCCACGATTGGCATCGTCGGCGCGACGACGACGAGCTGCAGTGGCTCGCAGTGCTCCGAGGTCCCCGCCGACCTTCAAAACTTCGGTACGGGCTCAGCACTTCCCGGCGCGACGGGGCAGCTCATCGTCTCGCTCGCCATCGACACGAAGGGCCTGTCGATCAAGAGCTACGGCGCGAGCCTCAAGTGCGGATTGGACTCGGTCACAACGGTTCAGACGTCGATCGGGTCCACCAAGCTCACACTCGTCACTACTGCGTTCGACGCAGCGACGGGCGTGCCCGCCGCGCACAACGGATCCTGCGCGCTGACCGCGTCGCTTGCTCCGACGACGGGTGCGACGCAGACGACGCCGCCTCAATCCGTCGTGCTGAACAACGCCGACGGCGCAGTCGTGACGACCGCGACCACGGGGCCTGCATCGACGGACGTGAGCGGCCTGTCGTGGGAGTCCGGATCGGTGACGCTGAGCGCGCTGCCGGTTCTCTACAGCCGCCGCAGACCAGCTTCGATTCAGTTCATTCTTCCCAACGCGAAGGGTCAGGCGCAGCTGGTCAAAGCCGCCGCCTCCGGCGCGACGACCGCCACGTGGCCGAACTCCTCGACCTCAATCGTCAGCGTCGCGCAGATCACGCTCGCCGGAATCGACGCGAGCGGGTTTCCGGCGACCGTCCATCCTTCGGTCCTTGCGATCGACAGCACTGGGGTCGCCTCGGCACTGCCGCAACTGAATCCCGCGGTGCAGTCGGATCTTCGGCTCGACAACCAGGCGCCGCAGCCGCCGCTCAGCTTTCAGATTCCACAGTCGCAGAGCTCGTGGGTCAACGCGTCGTACAGTTTCGCCGGGGCGGGTCCATCCGCGGCGGCGGCTGACGCTCGATACATCTCCTGTGGCGACGCTCCGGCGGCGCCGCTGACCATTGCCGCTCCCGCGAACCCGCAGCCGCCATGTGCGACACCGCAAAGTGGCGTCAGCGCCAGCGGGCAGTTCATCTCTGGCCTGAACGGACAGACCGCGCTCGCGTTCTACTTCGTCTCGGCCGCGACCTATGCGAGTCAGTCGCTGCAGGTCTCGCCAACGGGTACGTCGGACGTGCCCGCGGACTGCGACGTGAGCAAGTGGAAGAAGATCGCGAAGGCCGGCGACATCACGCCGGCGTCGTCGCCGAACAACCAGCAGTACGTCGTTCGCGCCGTGGAGACGGACAAGCTCGGGAACGCTCGCTGCGCCGACCTCTCGGCAGCCGTTGGCATGATCAACACGCCGAGTGGTGGATTTGTACCAGGCAAGTTCGGCGTCGACGTCGTGACTCCGGTGGCGAACCTCGTGGACGGCGATGTGACCGCGGTGTCCGCGAAGGACGTCTGCCCCTTCTTCGTCGCCGGCGTGCAGCAGGTGCCCTCGGTCAACCTGGCGTGTGGATCCGGTGCCACGATCAAGTCCTTCAAGATCAGCGCGTCCGACGATGCGTCCGGTTTTTCCGCGGCGCCCGTCGCCACGACGCTGCGACGCCTTTCGGTCGCAGGCAATGGCCAGGCGAATGCGTGCATCATCGGATCGGGCGCAGCGTGCGATGCGGTGCCGCGTCCGCTCCAGACCATTGCGGCCGACGCGAACACGTCGGGTGCGTCGTCCGGGATCGACGGCTACTACACGCTCACCGCGACGATCAGCGACGTCGCGCTCAACGTTGCGCCGGCGCTCATTCGATCGACGCTGGTGGATCGGTCGGCGCCCGTGATGGGAGGCGTGAGCGTGCCGGCGACGCTGGTCGGCGGCACGAACGTCCAATTCGCCGCGAGCGTCAGCGACAACGTCGATCTCGCGACGACCGATTTCACGCTCGTCTATGGGCTGCAGCCGGCGGCGCCGTTCCCGGTGCTCGCGCTTCGTCTGCCGGGCCCGTCGCTCGGGACGCCGTTCTCGGGCACGCTGACTCCAACCGCCTCGTTCAGTTACACGGCGTCGAGCTTCATTCGAAGTCTGTCGCCGACCACGTCCGCCGGTGGGCCGCAGAACGTGGGGATCACGCCGAACATCATCGTCGGCCGCGCCTTCGACGCGGCAGGCAACGAGTCACCGACCGCCTCGGCGGTGATCGATCCCGCGCGGATTCCGCAAGGAGCGCCGCTTGCCGCGCCGCACACCGACTTCACTGCGCCACAGCCGAACGGCGCGCAGTTGCTGGCGTTCCGAGTCTCGAACGCGGCGACGAAGGTCTCGAACTGCGCGCCATGTACCGGCGGCGCGCCGGCGAATCCAACGACCGTCACGCTGAGCGCCGAGGTGACCGGATCGGAGCAGGGCGCGACGGCGCAGTTCGCGACGCCGTTCGCTCAGGTGCAGTTCTACTATCTGAGCTCCGCCACGAGCACATGGAATTTCATCGGTGCGGCGGCGACGCCGACGATCGCCGACAATGCCGCTCAGACGGTGCGAACTGTGACGTGGTCTGTACCGGGATTCGACCCGCCAGTGGCGCTCGGAGCAACCGGTCCGCTCACGATCGTGGCGATCGGCGTCAACACGGCGGGCGACGCGCTCGTGACGGTGCCCAACACCACCATCACGCTGACGAACCCCTAGCCGAGATTTCTTCTTAGCGGCTTGACGATTGTCATCCCAAACGGCAGCGAGGGACCTGCAGTGGAGTCGAACCGCAGATCCCTCGCGTAGCCTGCGCTGGGATGACGAACTACTTGCTGTGATCTCGCAGCGGGACGTGGAGCGACGTCGAGATGCTGTCCCACGCCGGCCAGCCCTTCGCGGCCAACTTGTTGTCGACGAACACGATCGGCGTCAGATTCTTCCAGGCCACCGTGTCCTTCGGGAATTTCTTGTTGTCCGGCGCGAAGTAGAGCACCTCGTAATTCTTGCCGTTCTGCACGTACTGCTCGCTGGTATAGACGTTCGGCATCGGATCGTGGCCCGCGCCCTTGATCTCCTGGGCGAGCACGGTCACGGCCGAATCGCGCGTGATCCCGGCGTCGAGCTCCTTCACGCGCTTGTCCTCGCACGCGCCGAGGCTCACGGTCAGGACCAGGCCGAGCACCGCCACTGCGCCCCGCTTTGACGAAACGTGGTACATTCGTACGCTCCTCGTTGGCTTTTCGGTATTGGCGACCGCCCCAGGGGGACGGCGGAACCATTGGAAGCTAGCGGGCGTACCCGGCGTTGTCAGTGCGGCTCAGCACCTCCGCGAGCGTGCCAGCGGGGAGATCCCGCGCCTCGAGGCCGAATACCCCGGCCAACGCCCGGCTCACGATGTCGCCGACCCGGTCGACGGTCGCGTCGCTGGCGCCCAGCTCGCGCTCCACGGACGTCATCGTGACGCCCTGGATCCCGCACGGCACGATGACGTCGAAGTACGACAGATCCGTCGTCACGTTGAGCGCGAACCCGTGCCAGGTGACCCACTGGCGCGCGTGCACGCCGATCGACGCGATCTTGCGGCCCTGCGTCCAGACGCCCGTGTTGCCCAGGTTTCGCTCGGCGGCGATGCCCAGCTGTCCCAACGCGTCGATCAGGCTTTGCTCGATCTGCCGGAGGTACCAGTGCAGATCCTGCCGGTGTCGCTTGAGATCGATGATCGGGTAGCCGACGAGTTGCCCGGGCCCGTGGAACGTCACGTCGCCGCCCCGCTCGATGTCGAAGAGCCCGATGTCGCGCTGCTCGAGCTGCTCGGGCGAGGCGAGCAGGTGCTGCTGTTTGCTCGACCGGCCGAGCGTCACGACGGGCGGGTGCTCCACGAGCAGGAGCACGTCTTCGCCGACGACTCCGTCGATGCGCGCGCGCGCGACCTCTCGTTGCAGATCGAGCGCCTCGGCGTAGCCGAGGCGGCCCAGGCGCTCGATCCACAGCTCAGGCATGGCTGCGCTCCGCGATCGTCACGCGTGAATCATCTTGCCGAGGGAATCCAGGCACGCCTCGGCGACGGCCTCGGAGAGCGTCGGATGCGCGTGAATCGCGAGATCCACTTCCTCCACCGTGAACTCGTTCGTGCGCGCGACGACGATCTCGTGAATCAGCTCCGTCGCGTGCGCGCCCACGATGTGGGCGCCGAGGATCTCTCCGTACTTCGTGTCGCGGATGACCTTGACGAAGCCTTCGGTCTCGCCCGACGTCCGCGCGCGGCCGTTCGCCGAGAAGGGAAACTTTCCAATTTTATAATCGAGCTTCTTGTCCTTGCACTGCTGCTCGGTGAGTCCGATCGACGCGACCTCGGGATGGCAGTACGTCGCGTTCGGGATGTTGTCGTAATCCATCCCGTGCGTGTGCTTGCCCGCGAGCAGCTCGGCGAGGACGACGCCTTCGCGCTCGCCCTTGTGCGCGAGCATCGGCGGGCCGGCGACGTCGCCGATGGCGTAGACGCCCTTGGCGGTCGTCTCCATGCGTTCGTTGATCTTGATGAAGCCGCGTTCCGTGAGCTGCACGCCGGCTTCCTTGAGCCCGAGGTCCTCGACGTTCGGCGCGCGCCCCGCGGCGACGAGCACCACGTCGGCCTTGAGCTCCTTCTTCTCGCCGCCGGCGTCGACGGTCATCGACACCGAGTCCTTGCCCGCCTTCACGTTCGAGATCTTGGCGCTGGTGAGAACTGTGATTCCGCGCTTCTTGAACGACCGCTCGACCTCTTTCGACGAGTCGGCGTCCTCGAGCGGCAGGATGGCCGGCATCACGTCGATCAGGGTGACCTCGGAGCCGAACGCGTTGAAGACGTCGGCGAACTCGCAGCCCACCGCCCCCGCGCCCACGATGACGATCGCCTTCGGCGCCTTCTCGAGGATGAGCGCCTCGTCGGAGGAGATGATCGTCGACTTGTTCAGCTCGAGGCCCGCCTGGGGAAGGCCCTTCACCCGGGAACCGGTCGAGACCACGACGGCTTTCTTTGCATCATGGCGCTCGTCCTTGCCATCGGCCGTCTTGACCGCGACGACGTTCTTTCCGGCGAGCTTGGCGGTGCCTTTGATGTAGGTGATCTTGTTTTTCTTGAAGAGAAATTCGACTCCCTTGGAGTTCTGCAGGCTCACCGCTCGCGAGCGCTTCATCGCCGGGTTGTAGTCGGTCTTCACTTCGCCGAGGATGACGCCGAAGTCCGCGGCGTGGCGAGCGCGGTTGGCGATCGAAGCCGATTCGAGCAGCGCTTTGGCCGGAATGCAGCCCCACAGGACGCACGTGCCCCCGAGTCCCTCCTTTTCGACGACCGCGACCGATAGTCCGAGCTGCGCGGAGCGGATTGCGCCGACGTAGCCAGCGGGTCCGCCGCCGATGAAGATGACGTCAAAGGAAGCCATAAACTGGTGGGTTTCCGAATGGGCTGTAGGGACGAACTGCTGAACGCCGTGAGTGACAACGGCGAAAGATATGGGGTGCTTGAAGTAGGGCGCCACTCGATAACTAGTGTCATCCCGAGCGAAGCGAGGGATCTGCTGCTTCGTGGTGTTCGTGTGGTGCTTGCGGATTCCCACCCAATCCATAAGGTAGAACGCATGGCGAGCCGCCAAGCCGTCCAAGCGTTGTGCGTGGCCGCGACGCTACTCGCGGTCACTCGAATCGGCGCGCAGCAGCCGGACAGCGCGCGTCGCGATTCGCTTCCCGCGGTGCTCATCGGACGCGTCACCGACAGCACCGGGGCGGGACTCGTCGGCGCCGAGATCACCCTGATGCACGCGGAGCAAGTGCGCGCGATCAGCGGCGACAGCGGCCAGTTCCGGCTCGCTGGGCTCGTCGCCGGCACGAGCGTGTTCAATGTGCGCCGCATCGGCTTCGAGCCGGCGAGCTTCACCGCCGTGCTCAAACCGGGGCGCACGCATCGCGCGACGATGGTGCTCACGGCGAGCCCGCATCCACTCGCGACGGTCGCGGTGTCCGACACGGCGGTCAACTCGCACTGGCTCGACGCCTTCGATCACCGAAAGACCGCGGCGCGGGGCACATTCTTCACGCGCGCGGACATCGTGAAGAAGGGCGCGCGCATGGGGAGCGACATCGTGCGCTCCGTGCCGGGCATCCGTCTCGCGCCGCTGCGCGGCGGCGGTGGCAATCAGGTGATCATGACGCGCGGCGCGGGCGCGCGCACCTGCCTTCCGACGATGTACGTCCAGGGCCTGCCGTACAGCGGCGTGCTCGACGACTTCTCGGCCGACGACATCGAGGCGCTCGAGGTCTACGTGGGCGTCTCCGAGATTCCGCCGGAGTTCGACAAGAACGGCAGAGGGATCTGCGGCGTCATCGTCGTGTGGACGAGGGACCCACGCAAGCCGCCGAACTAGGCTGAGTAGGGACGGAAGCGTCTTGTCGGAGCGGGAGAAGAGGACGGGGGCCTCTTCTCCCGCTCTGCTCAGAACACGAGCATGAGCGGATTCTCGATCAGCCGCCTGAGCGTCTGCAGGAATGCGGCTCCGACCGCCCCGTCGACCGCGCGGTGATCGCAGCTCATCGTCACACGCACGCGCTTTCGCACCACGAATCCGTCCGGGCCAGGCACCACCGTATCCTGTGCCGCGCCGATCGCGAGAATCGCCGTCTCCGGCGGATTGATGATCGCCGTGAACTGGTCGATCCCGAACATGCCGAGGTTGGAGATCGAGAACGTCGAGCCCGTGTACTCCTCGGGCTTGAGCTTCCGCTCCCGCGCGCGCTTCGCCAGCTCTTTCGCCTCGGCCGAGATCTGACTCATACGCTTCTGATCGGCGTCGAAGATCACCGGCACGATGAGCCCGTCCGGCGTCGCGACGGCCATGCCGAGGTGGACGCGGTGGTGCTGGCGAATGCGGTCGCCGAGCCAGTGCGCGTTGACTTCGGGATGCTGGGCGAGCGCGGTCGCGACCGCTTTCATGAGGATGTCGTTGATCGACACCTTGAACTCGTCGCCCATCTCGAGCATCGCCTGCCGCATCTCCGACGCGCGCGTGAGATCAAACTCCGCGGTGAGATAGAACGTCGGGATCGGGCCGATGGACTCCGCCAGCCGCTTCGCGATCGTCTTTCGAATTTGTGTAAGCGCGATGTCCTCGAAGTCGCCGGCGAGCGGCGCACGGGGAGCGGCGACCGGCGCGGCGGCGGACGACGTCGCCGCGGACTCGATGTCGCGCTTGATGATGCGTCCGCCCGGCCCGGACCCCTGAACGCGTGACAGATCGAGCCCGCGCTCGGACGCCAGCCGGCGCGCGAGCGGTGAAGAGCGAACGCTCGCACCGTCGCCGCTTGGCGCGCTCGGTGGAGGAGGTGCGGCAGGTGCGGTGGGTGGAGCCGGCGCCGCGGCGACCGGCGCAGGTGCCGGTGCGGGGGCCGCTGCAGCGGTTGGCGCAGGGCTCGGCTTGGCGGCTGCGGGTGCCGTTGCAGGCGGAGCGCCGCTCGCCGCGCCGCCGCTCGCCGCTCCCGCAACTAGCGCGTCGATGTTCTCGTCGGCCGTCGCGATGACGCCGACGAGCGTGCCAACGGGCTTCGACTCGCCCTCGGCGATCAGCCGCTTGCGGAGCACGCCGTCGCCGCGCGCGACGAGCTCCATGATCGCCTTGTCCGTCTCGACTTCCGCGAGCGAGTCGCCCGACTTCACGGCGTCGCCCTCGTTCTTCAACCATTTGACGAGGCGTCCTTCCTCCATCGTGGGAGAGAGCGCCTCCATGAACACTTTCGTCGCCATGATGAGTCCGAGTCTCAGTCGAGATACATGACTTTACGAACCGCCGCGATGGTCTTGGGCACGTCGGGCTTGGCCGCGCGCTCGAGATTCTTGGCGTAGGGCATCGGGACGTCCGCTTGATGAACGCGAATCACCGGCGCGTCGAGGAAGTCGAAGCAGTCGCGTTGGATGTAGTCCACGACCTGTGTGCCGATGCCGCAGATCTCCCAGCCCTCCTCGAGCACGACCGCGCGATTCGTCTTCTCGACGGATGCCTTGATCGCGTCGACGTCCATCGGCCGCATCGTGCGCAGATCGACGACGTCGACGTTGATCCCGTCCTTCGCCAGCTGGTCGGCGGCTTGCATCGCCACGAGCGCCATCTTGCCGCACGCGATGATCGAGCAGTCGTCGCCCTCGCGCTTCAGGTCCGCCTTGCCGATGGGGACGAGATACTCTTCCTCGGGCACCTCGCCCTTGATGTTGTAGAGCATCTCGCCCTCGAGGAAACACACCGGGTTGTCGTCGCGAATCGCGCTCTTGAGCAGTCCCTTGGCGTCGTACGGCGTCGCGGGCGATACGACCTTGATGCCGGGGATGTGCGCCAGCCACGACTCGAACGCCTGTGAATGCTGCGCCGAGAGCTGGAGCGCGGCGCCGTTGGGTCCGCGAAAGACGACCGGAATGTTGAACTGGCCGCCGGACATGTAGAGCAGCTTCGCGGCGGAGTTGAGCACCTGGTCGAGCGCGAGCACGGCGAAGTTCCAGGTCATGAACTCGATGATCGGGCGGAGCCCGACCATCGCCGCGCCGACGCCCACGCCGGCGAACCCGAGCTCGGTGATCGGCGTGTCGACGACGCGCATCTCGCCGAACTCCTGCAGGAGGCCTTTCGAGACTTTATATGCGCCCTGGTAGACGGCGACTTCCTCGCCCATGAGGAAGACGCGGTCGTCGCGATGCATCTCCTCGCGGAGCGCCTGGTTCAGAGCGTCGCGGTACGTGATGACTGGCATGTGCGGGAAGCGGGAAGAGGGAAGGCGAAGCGGGTGGCGACGAGACGGGTTCGGTCAGCGGGTCGAGACTTCAACTTCGTTCGCTGCCTCCCGTGTCCCGCCTCCGTCTTCCCGCGGCTCTTCGCGCACATCGCTCGTCGTGTCCACCATCACGTCCTCGTACAGCGCTTCGAGCGGCGGCTCCGGGCTCGCGTCGGCGAAATCCCAGGCGTCCTGCACCGTCGCCTTGATCTCTTCGTCCATCGCGCGCAGCTCGTCCTCCGTCAGCTCTCCCGCTTCCTGCATGTGCAGGCGAAGCAGCAGGATCGGATCGCGCTTCAGGTACTCGTCGAGCTCGGCCTTCGTGCGATACGTGCCGCTCACGGCATCGGACATCGAGTGGCCCATGAAGCGGTACGTGCGGACCTCGAGCAGCGTCGGCGAGGACTCGGTGCGCGCGCGGTCGATCGCTTCCTGAATCGCCGCGCGCACGGCGAACACGTCCTGGCCATCGCACTGCGCGCGCGGAATGTTGTACGCCGCGCCGCGCTCGAAGACGTCGTTGATCGCCGAGGCGCGCTCGAGCGCCGTGCCCATGCCGTAGCGGTTGTTCTCGATGATGTACACGACCGGCAGCTTCCACAGGCCGGCCATGTTGAGCGCTTCGTGAAACGCGCCGGTGTTGACCACCGATTCGCCCATGTAGCAGATGCACACCTGGTCGCCGCCGCGGTACTTGATCGCGAAGCCGACGCCGGTCGCGAGCGGCACGTGCGCTCCGACGATGCCGTGGCCGCCGAGGAAGTTCAGGCTCTTGTCGAACATGTGCATCGAGCCGCCCTTGCCGCGCGCGCAGCCGTCGATGCGTCCAAAGAGCTCCGCCATGACGACGCGCGGACTGATGCCGCGCGCGAGCGCCTGACCGTGGTCGCGGTACGTCGTGATGATGTAGTCGTCCGGGCGCAGCAGCGACAGCGAGCCGGTGCTCACCGCTTCCTGGCCGATATAGAGGTGGCAAAAGCCGCCGATCTTGCCGAGCGCATACGCTTCGGCGCAGCGCTCCTCGAAGCGTCGCTGCAGGAGCATCGAATGCAGCAGCGATCGATTGAGCTCGGCGTCCGACGCCTTGGTGGGTTCGTTCTTCTTCTTGGCCATGAAGCGGAAAGCGGAAGAGGGATGTCGCGGGAAGCGGGAGGTCGCGAGAAGAGGAAGCTGAAGGCGGGGAGTGAAAGGATGCGTGCGGCCGGCCCAGCGGTTACGGGCCTTGCTCACGCATTTCCGCGTCCCACTTCTGCTTCCCGCGACGCGACCACCTGCTCCCACGCATGGTAGCTGGAGCGAACGAGCGGTCCCGATTCGACGTGCTTGAAACCCATCGCCATGCCGATCTCACGCATGTGCCGGAATTCCTCCGGCGTGACGTACCGGTCGATGGGGATGTGGTTCTCGGACGGGCGGAGATACTGGCCGAGCGTGAGGATGTCGACGTCCACCGCGCGCAGGTCGCGCATGACGATCTCGACTTCCTCGAGCGTTTCGCCCATGCCGAGGATGATGCCGGTCTTCGTCGGCACATCCGGCGCGAGGCGCTTCGCGGTGCGGAAGATCTGCATCACGCGCTCGTAGCGCCCGCCGGGCCGGCACCGCTTGTAGAGCCGCGGCACCGTTTCAGTATTGTGATTGTAGATGTCTGGTCCCGCCTCGAGCACGGTGCGGATCGAGTCCTCGTTGCCCTGAAAGTCCGGCACGAGTACCTCGACCGAGCAATCCGGCAGGCGCTGCTTGATCTGGCGGATCGTCTCGGCGAAGATGAACGCGCCGAAGTCCGGGAGGTCGTCGCGATCGACCGACGTGATCACGGCGTGCTGGAGCTGCATCTCGCCGATGGCGTCGGCGACGCGCGCCGGCTCCTCGATGTCGTACTTGGGCGGCCGGCCGTGCGCGACGGCGCAGTAGGCGCAGTTCCGCGTACAGACGTCGCCGAGGATCATGAACGTGGCAGTGCCGTGCTCCCAGCATTCGCCGACGTTCGGGCAGCGGGCCTCCTCGCAGACGGTGTGGAGATCCAGCTCCCGCATCAACTGCTTCAGGCGCAGGTAGTGCGGCCCACCCGGCGCGCGCACCTTGAGCCACCCGGGCTTGCGCTCCGGAAGAGCCTCAACGCGATGTCTGCCGTTTATCTGGTACAGCGTCTCGCCCATGGGAATCGCGGCGAATGATGACGTGTCGAGGCGGTAACCTGCCCTTGGGGAGCGGTATCCGGCTCCCAACGGAACGCGAAATCTACCTGAGGCGGTTAACCCCTGGTAGGATGGGATAACCTGCTTTCGAAAGTTAAAAGGTTATTCGGCGCGAGAGGCGAACGGCCGTACCGCGTCAGGATGGCCGCGCAAACCGGGTTATAGTGAACGGCGCGACGTCGCTCCCTGCGGGAAGGCCTCGAGCGAGCCTGGAGACGGCCACAGCGGTCTCTGGGGCCAAGAGAATGCCATTCTTGGAGTGCCCGCAGGCGTAGATGAGGCTCGGGATTTCAGGGTCCGGTCCCAGGATGGGTAGCAAATCAGGGGTGGCGGGCCGAATGCCCGCCCAGCTGCGGGTGACCGGTGCCTCGACGAGCGCCGGGCACAGCGCAAGGGCGGCCTGGCGGAGCCGCTCGATCGCGGCCCCATCGACGCTCGTGTCGAAGCCCGCGTGCTCGACGGTGGCGCCGGCAACGATTTCGTCTTTGCGGGGGACGAGATACACGTCGTCGCCAGCGATCGCGTGACGAAGGCAGCGGGCTCCCAGAGCGAGCATCTGTCCTTTGAGCGGCACTACCGGAAACGGCCGAGGCAGTCCCGCGATCTCCGCGGACCACGCTCCTGCAGCGAGCACGAGTCGCCGCGCGGTGAATCGGCGTCCCTGTCGCGTCTCTACTTCGACGCGCGCGGACTCGAAGCTCACACGGATTGCCGCGTCATCCCGCGTAACCGTCAATCCAGGCTCGCGGTCGACTGCGAGCGCGAGCGCAGCCATCAAGCGCACGTTGTCGATCGCCCCATCCTTGGGGTGCAGCGTCGCACCGTACGGGGCCGAGAGCGCGGGCTCGGTAGTCGCCAGGGCCGCGGCATCGAGGCGAACGGCACCGCGCGCCGACTCGCCGGCAGCGGTCGATACTTGGATGAGCCCCTCGACGAGTGCGAGCTCTGGATCGCATGTCCGCAGCTCCTCGATGAACGCAGGAAATCTTGCCAGGCTCGATTCGAAGAATGGGCGAACGTCGGGGGCCAGTCGCCCGATCGATGGGGCGAGGAGCCCCGCGGCTGCGCCCGACGCCGACCCGACCCTCCGCACGCCGATGATGTGAGCCCGGGCACCGGCGCGCGCCAGCTCGAGCGCGGTTGACAGACCGATCACGCCATCGCCGATTACGAGGACGTCAGAATCGAGGGCGCGCGTGTTCGTCGCGGTCACCATGACGCGAATGTGAAACCACGGGCACACGCCCGTCGTAATGACTCACGGAAAGCACCTTCGACAGACGGGAGAAACCCGGCCATGCTTCGCACCATCTTTTCGATCGGACTCGTCGCCATTCTCGGGCTGATCGCGTTCAAGTTCATCTTCGGCGTCTTCGGTCTCGGCGTCGCGCTCTTTCTTTGGCTGGTCAGAAAAGCCATCGTAATTGCCCTTATCGGGCTCGTGCTGTACATCATAATCCGCATCGTCAGTCCGGAAACCGCGCGCCGGTTGCGCGAACGCTGGTCAGGGACGGCGAGCTGAAGCCTGCAGGTCCGGCGTCTCCCACCCGGCGCCGAGAAGGGAAACGAGGAGCGCGGACATGGTCCGACGCTCCTCGTTCTTCATTTGCGCGCCTCGTTCGCATTGGATCACGGGCGACGTCCCGCGTCATGCGTGTCGCGCATCGCGTTACACGCGACGCGAGACCCTCCAGCCGGCACTATCCTCGCGACAAACCTTCAGCGACGGCCCACACGAGCAACGGGACCATGATCTCGTGATGCCCCGTGATCTCATACCCTCGACCGTTGCCCAGCGTCGGGCGCTGCACGACGTTCATGCGCGGGCGGTAGTGCCGCTGCATGTCGAGATCCACGCTGACGAATCCGCGCGGATGCCCGTCGTTGAGGTTTCTCGCGATCGTGAGCGCCTTGAGAAACACCTCCGGCATGATGACCGCGCTTCCGAGATTCAGCACGACGCCGCCGTCGTCGATGTCGTCCAGCGATGCGGCGAGGCGACGGAAATCGCGATGGCTCGTGTCGCCGATCGCCGCGCCGTTGGCCGACGGATGTTGGTGGATGATCTCCGCGCCGATCGCGGCGTGCACCGTCACCGGAACGTTGGCGCGAAACGCCGCGAGCATCACGGACAAGTCGGCGTGCGCGAGGTCGCTCCGCGCGTCCAGCGCGCGGGCGAGCGCCTCACCCATGCCGTAGCCTTCGCGCATCCCGCTGGAGAACGCGCCATTCATCTCGCGCCCGGTCTCGTCGGCCATGCCGAACGTGCCGTCGCGCAGTCCGGTCGCGACGTCTTCGGACGTGGCGCCGAAGCGCGCGATCTCGTAGTCGTGAATGGCCGCCGAGCCGTTCATCGCGACGTGCGTGACGACGCCGCGGCGCATGAGATCGATGATCAGCGGCGCGAGGCCGGTCTTGACGACATGTCCGCCGACCATGAGGATGACGCCCCGCGACCGGCGCGCCGCCGTCACGATGGCGTCGACGACCGCGCGGAAGTCGCGCGCGACGAGCACCTGCGGGAGCGCGGCGAGAAACGCGGCGAAGGAGCGATCGCCGGCCGGTGGATGCGCGAACTCCGACGCCTGGACCTTGTTCGGCCGGCGCGCCACGGGGACGGTGCGCACGGCCGACAGGTCCGCTTCGCGCGGCGTCAGTGGTGGGTCGGCTTGGGCACGCGGTTCAGCGGCGGCGCGCTCGTCGTCGGCGAAGGGCGGTACGATTTGACGTAGAGGTTGAGGGATCCGAAGCTGACCTTCGACTTCAGCTGCAACAGGATGCGGTTTTCGTCGTTGGAAAGCCAGATCTCGGCGTGGCCGCCCTCCGAAAACAGCTTCGACTCGAAGATCGGCTGGATCACCAGCGCCGCGAAGCGCCCGATCCCGGTGTCGATCGTGTCGAGCTGCGGCCTGACCTTCAGCCGAACCGGGTTCGCTTTTGCCTTGAAGTAGTCGTTGAAGCTCGTGTCCAACCCTGGCCGGAGCGGGATCGTCCGCAGATAGTAGATGAACGAACCCTCATCGAGCGGATGCTCGACGCTCTCCTGCGGGTCCCTGGATTTTCCCTCTTTGTTCGTCTCGATATACTCGCGCCGGTCCGGAAAGATCTCGTAGTGGCGCTTGGGCTCGTAGCTCCCCTCGTCGATGTCCTGCAGATAGCGAAGCGAGGCGAGCGTCGAGACGTCGAACCACGACTCGTATTTGTCGTTGACGTGGTAGAACGGGATGCCGCCGCGCAGGTTGAACAGCGTATGCCAGACGTCGCGTCCACGCACCGTGTCCATCGCCAGCACTTCCATGGCGCCGGAGCCGACCGAGAGCTTGCCGAACTTGACCTGGTACTCGAGCCGCTCGCCCACGCCGAACGGGACGCGCGCGTGCGTCGCCTTCGTCGTATCCTGAGCACTGACGGGCAGAGCGAACAGCAATGCGACGCCGATCAACCGGCCAACGGTCATGACCCGGCCTTACGGACGCGCGGCCCGCGGCCGACGCGGAAGAGCTTGAGGCCATCTGACCACGGCCGAATCCGGGACTCGCGCATGCGAACGTCGTAGCGCGCATCGAACGCGACGGTCTCCAGGCGCCGGGCGAGCGGTACGGCGCGCCGCAGCAGGTTGAGGTTCGCCGCCCAGCCTTCGCCGCGCACGATCGGCGCGTCGCCCGATTCCTTGAGCAGATCGCGAATGAGCGTGATGCGGTAGAGCCGCATCGCGCCGAATGGATCGACGACGCCGGGGACGCTGCCGGCCGCCCGCATCGCCCACGAGCCGATCCACCGCAGGCGTCGCACAGGCGCTGGCGTCTGTGGCGTGATGGTGCGCTCCACCACGACGAGGTCGGCGCCGCCCTCGAAGCGCTTGATCAGCTCGGGCAGATGCTCGGGCTGATCGGTGAAATCGGCCTGGAGCGTGATCATGGCGTCGCGGCGGGGATACCGCGTCCGTGCCGAGACCGCCCGGGCGAGGGCGTCGAGTGCCCGGTCGTAGCCCAAGTGTTCGCGTCCGCCGAGGACGGTGAGAGGGAGCACGTCCGCGTACGGCTGCAGCGTTTCCTGGGTCGCGTCGGTGCTCCCGTCATCATAGACCAGGATCTCGTACTCGCGCGAGTACTCCTGGAACACCTTTCGAATGCGCCAGAGTAGGACCCCCACGGTCTGGGCTTCGTTGTATGCGGGAATACAGATGTAGAGCACGAACCCTCAGCGGAAGCGAGCGGGCGAATCCATCGAAAGCTAGGGACGCGACTGCCCTCGAGCCACGGGGAATGGTACCCCATGCGGGGTTGCCGGGTTGCCGTGCGCGGCGTCCAACAACAGGTGTCGCATTTTGCTTTCGACGTCAGGACAGCCTTGGCACTTGGAAGACCGGACTGCTATCCGTGCGGCCCGAGCGCACTGAGTTTTTTGGCGCACTCGTCGATACTCACGGGTATGACCTGATGACTGGGAGGGAGAGATGATTCTCGCCGACGCTCGTCATAGCCTGTCGCGGGACGACGCACAGCTTGCGACTCGCATTCTCGCGCACGATTCGGGCGAGGAGCTCGCGGTCCTCGAGCGGCGCCTGGCCGACGAGGGAATCGATGCGATTCTCGACGACCCGCGATTGCCCGCGGCGCTGATGCGTCATCCGCGCGCGGCGCAGGCCTCCCTCGCGCTGTTCGCGTACGTGATGATTCGCCACGCCCTCAAGCAGGCCGGGGAAGCCGATCGCGGACTCGCCGATTACGTCAGCTCCATCGTGATTCATTTCGGCTTTCGCGACCGCGCGCGGCGGCTGTCGCCGGGTGACGACGAGATCTACGACGCGATCGTTCAGCTGTGCGAGGATCTCAACGACCCCGACGCTCGCCGCAGCTTTCTCGTGCGAACGCACCTCGGCAACTACGCGCTGTGGTTGAGCGGTCTCTTCCCGGATTTCATCGAGCGCCGGCGCTGGCGGCGTGGCGGGCCCGATCTCGAGTACTACGAGGAGATGGGTCGTCGCGGCTTCCAGCTCGCGGCCGATCACCGCTTGGCCGAAGAGCACGGGCTCGCGACGCTCTTCGCGACGGCGGCCGAGCGATTCGGCGTACTGCGCTGCGCGCTGAACGTCGTCAGCGATCGATTGTTCTTCCCGTCGGTGCAATCGCCTGAGCGACTGATGCGTCAGGTGCGGGACGAGGCTCGGTGGCGGCAGGTTTAGCGGCGCGTCGTTCTGAGATCAAGGTTTAGATACTGGCACTAACGGAAAGCGCGACGGCCACAAACGGGACGACTTTTTTCTGGTTCTTCGGGAGTCTCCGATCCGAGGGAATCGTTGTCTTCGTGGCCGATCGCCGACCTGCCGCGAGTCTGAGGGGTCGGCGCTCTGACCGAGTCAAGCATCGAGCGACGCAGCCTCGCGCCCGCGTGGCGCACGCTGAATCACTGCTCGTCACGTCGTCGCAATCGGCCCGCGAGTTCCGCCAAATCCGCGATCCCAATCGTCATTGTGGCCGGTTCAGCCACAACGCCTTTTGTGAAAACGCGAAATTGGCGGATCTCGCGGGATCTCGCGGAGAACCCAGAACCTTTCTTTGTGTCCTCGTGGATTTGGCTGATGTTGGGACTTCCCCGGATGGGGCACATCCTGGACGCGCGTCGAAAACCCTGATGGACTCCGAGTCCGTCCTGGACCCTCTTTTCTTTTTGAAAAAGCGTCGTTCAGTTTGTGGCCGTTCACTCAGTTCGTGGCCATACCGATGCGGTCAGGCCATCAACGGCGGAACGCCAGATCAATCGCGGCCAGCCTCTCGAACCGCAGCCCCGAACGAGGCGAACAAGCGCCGGTCCCAGCTCTCCTCGGTGGCCGTGAGCTCTTCGGGGTGCCACTGCACCGCGACCGCCCACCAGGCCGGGTCTCGAGGCTCGAGCGCTTCGACGATGCCGTCCTCACTGTGCGCGGTGACGCGCAGGGCTTCAGCGGTTCGACGCACGGACTGATGGTGCGACGAGTTGGTGCGGATGTGCTCAGCGCCCACGATGCGCGCGAGGCGCGAGCCGGGCTCGATGTCCACCGCGTGAACACGCTCGGCTCGTTTGTCGCGCGGCGAATGCTCGATGTCGCTCGGCTGCTGGGACGGGATGTCCTGCACCAAAGAGCCGCCGAGCGCCACGTTCAGCACTTGAGCGCCCCGGCAGATGGCGAGCGTCGGAATCCGCATCTCGTGCGCGGCCCGCGCCAGCGCGAATTCATAGGCATCGCGCGCGGCGTGCGATCCATCGGTTGCCGGATGGCGCGCCTCACCAAAGAGACCGGGGTCGATATCCTCACCGCCAGTCAACACGAGACCGGCGACGTCGCGCAGCGACGCGACCGCGAGCGCCGGATCGATCGGTGGCAGGACCATCGGGATGAGTCCGGCCTCGGTGAGCGCGTTCGTGTACGCTTCGTTCACCCGGACACGCGGAATGCCCCGTATCGACTCGGTGGTGGCGGTGACGATGACGAATGGGGCGAAGGTCATTGCGGCGTGCTCGGTTGCGTGGCGACGGACACGACCTGTATCGTACAGCCGTTCGCATTCAAGAGCCAAGGTACGATGGTGTTTGACGGCTTTCGCCGATCGTTCGACGACCTGTTGGCCCGCGCCACGCGCCCCGAAGAGCGGCGCCTCGTGGCGTCTCGCATGAAGGAAACGCTGGTCCAGGCGCGGATGGGGCTGGACGACCTGCGTGGCGGGCTCGACAAGGCGCGCGAGCGTCTCGCCGGCGAAGAACGCGAGCTCGAGACCACGCGTCGCCGCAAACAGCTCGCCGAAGGTATCAACGATCGTGAGACTGTCGATATCGCCGCCAAGTACGAGCAGATGCACGCCGAACGCGCCGACGTGCTTCGCCAGCGTGTGTTGGCGCAGGAAGCCGAGCTTGCGCTCGCCGAGCGCGACGTCGCCCAGATGTCGTCCGAGCTGAAATCCGTGCTTGCCGGGACCGACCTCGGCGCCCATGCGGCGGTTGGCGAGGCCGGCAATTCCATGGACACCGGCGAACCCGACGCGTCTCAACTGCGGGACGAGATCGACTCGATGGGCCGTGCACGCGTGAAGGCGGAGCGAGAAGCCGACGCGGCGCGGCGGCTCGACGAGTTGAAGCGCCGGATGGGGAAGTAGTCATCCCCCGCGGCTGGAGATTCGCGCCGCCACTGTGCGCGTTGACGCTGAGCGTCGCCCACGCCCAGGGTCGTCCGCCGGTGCCGTGTCGGGGGCAGCGGATTACCGACATCACGATCAGAACCGCCGCGCCCACCGCGGCCGTTCTTCGGCGCGTCACGCTGCTGGGCAGAATCGTGGCCGCGGTGCACCAGACGACGGAACCGGACGTCATTCGGCGCTTCCTGCTGCTCGGCATCGGCGACCGCTGCGACGAGCTCCGTCGCGCGGAATCCGAACGCATTCTGCGCGCGCAGCCATTCATCGCCGAGGCGACCGTGCTCGTCTTCGCCGATTCGAGCGGCGCCGTGTCGCTCGACGTCCGCACGACGGACGAAGTGGCGCTGGTCGTCGGCGGAGCCATCGGACGCGGATCGCCGCCGATTCGCTTCTTTCGCCTCGGCGACGCGAACCTGGCCGGGCAGGGAGTCTACTTCGCGGCGGACTGGCGCGATGGCGGACAGTTCCGCGACGGCTACGGCGCTCGCCTGATCGACAATCAGCTCTTCGGCCAGCCCTACACGATGGAGGCTGGAGCACACCAGAATCCGCTCGGCGACGACTGGCAGGTCGACCTCGCGCATGCGTTCTACACCGACGTGCAGCGTGTCGCCTGGCGCGTGCTTGGCGGCGCGGTCGACGACTACGTCCAGTACGCGAACGACATCAACTCGAGCCACGCCATTCCGGTGGCGCGCAGCTATTTCGACGTGGGCGGCATCGTGCGCCTCGGACCGCCCGGGCGATTGAGCTTGTTCGGCGCGTCGATCTCCGGCGACGACGAGCGTCCCGGCTCGGTGCCCGTGCTCATCACGAAGGACGGCTTCGCGCCGGATCCCGGCTCGCAGCTCGCAAACCGGTTCGACGCGCACAAGATCGCGCGTGTCAATGCGCTCTGGGGGGTTCGCGACATCGGCTTCGCGCGCGTTCGCGGGTTCGACGCGCTGACGGCGACGCAAGATCTGCCGATCGGCTTTCAGCTCGGCACGCTCTTCGGGCGGAGCCTCTCGGTGCTCGGGTCTCGCGACGACGACATCTTCATGGCCGGCGACTTGTACGTCGGCGCCGTCGGACGAAACAACGGTCTGCGCTTGCAGATGGCGGGCGAGGGCCGGCGAAGCAACGACAACGACGGGAAGTGGGACGGGATCCTCGCGAACGGTCGCGCCGTGGAATACCTGCAATGGATTCCGATCACGACCACGACGATCTCGCTCGAGTACAGCGGCGGCTGGCGGCAGCGAATTCCATTCAACCTCTCGCTGAGCGACCCCGACGGTGGCGTGCGCGGCTACGCGTCCTCGAACACGCCGGGCGGACAGCGCGCTGTGGCTCGCATCGAGAATCACATCTTCGGCGGCTGGCATCCGTTCGACCAAACGGACTTCGGGGTCGGCGTCTTTGCCGACGCGGGTCGATTGTGGGCGGGCGACATCCCGTACGGTGTGTCGACGCCGATCCGAAGCGCCGTGGGAGTGAGCCTGCTCGGCGCAGCGCCGCGCGGATCCGCGCGGATTTGGCGCGTCGACCTGGTGTACGCCGTGAACCCTGAGCCGGATGGACATCGGTTCGAGCTTCGCTTCAGCAACACGAACAAGACGACGTTCTTCCTCGCCGAGCCGTCGGACATTCAAGCCACGAGAGAGCACACTGTGCCATCGAGTGTGTTCAGGTGGCCGAAATAGCGAACGGCGAACGGCGAACGGCGAACGGCGAACGGCGAACCGTGAACGGCGAACCGTGAACGGCGAACCGTGAACGGCGAACCGTGAACGGCGAACCGTGAACAGCGACCACGGCGAACGGCGACCACGGCGAACGGGCGAACGGCGAGCACGACGAACGGTGCGCGGACTAGAACTCGCGGCCGTTGCGGTTCTCGCGTGAGCGAACAGAACGGATCAGGCCCAGCAACAACGACCGGACTCGAGCTGTGAGCAGCAAACGATCGTCAGAGGCCGCCACCGGAAGGAGGTCTCCGACGGCATGGTACCAAACGAGGGACTCTCGAACAGAACCAAGCGCGTAGCTCAGGAAGCGAAGCCTGTCGGCTCGAGTTGAACGACTGTGGCCTTGCGCGAGGTTGGCGCTCACCGAGCCCGCTGCCTGGAGCAATTGCCTCTGCACGCCCAAGAGGACGGGGTGTTTGATTGCGACACGCACGTCCTGCCTAGCCACGTGAAGTAGATAGAGCGACGCCCTATAGGCATCGAGTCTCCAGATTGCGTCGCTCGTGATGGCGTTTGGGCACGAACGCTCCCAAGCCGCTTGCTCGGCGATTACGGTTTCATGGCTCATGGCGAACGATGGTGGCCCCCCGAATGATCGGCCCCATCATTCCATCTCGATCAGAGCCCAATCGCCGCCGCCGTTTCGCCGTCCGCCGTGGTCGCCGTTCACGGGTTCGCCGTTCACGGTTCGCTGTTCACGGTTCGCCGTTCACGGTTCGCCGTTCGCCGTTCGCCGTTCGCCGTTCGCCGTTCGCTACGTTTCCGCGTCCCTCATCATCTTGCGAATCGGCACGACCAGCGCGGCGCACGCGACGGCCGCGATGAGCAGGGACAGGGCCGTCTGCTGGAACAGCCCCGGCATCGCCTGCAGCTTTTCCGGGTCGACGTTGCCGCCGACGAGGCCCGCGATGACGTTGCCGAGTGACGTCGCGAGGAACCATACGCCCATCATCTGGCCGACGAACTTCTTCGGCGCGAGCTTCGTCATCGAGCTCAGACCCACGGGACTGAGCGACAGCTCGCCGAACGTCTGCAGCAGGTAGCTCGCGGTGAGCCACCACAGCGACACGCGAACGCCCACGCCACCGCCCGCGATGATGCGGTTCGACGCGGGCACCATCAACAGGAACCCCAGGCCGGCGAGCAGCAGTCCCGCGGAAAACTTGGCCGGGCTCGACGGATTGACCCCGCGCTTTCCGAGCGCGAGCCAGAGCCAGGCGAACACCGGGGCGAACGTGATGACGAAGATCGAGTTGACGGCCTGCACCCACTCCGGCGGAATCGTGTAGCCGAAGATCACGCGATCGGTGAAGTCCTGCGCAAACAGGTTCAGCGACGTCGGCGCCTGCTCGAACGCCGACCAGAAGATCGTCGAGAACACGAACAGCACGAGGATGACGGCGACGCGCTTCTTGTCCTCGGTGGTGAGGCCGGCGAGGAAGAACAGATATCCGAAGTAGAGCGCGGCCATCGCGAGCTCGAGGTTGCGCATCTGCTGCGCGACCGCGACCGGATGCACCGCGATGACTCCAACCGCGGCCAGCGCGAACACGAGCGCGATCACTGCGAGACCGCCGAGCGAGAGGCGCTTCACCGTCCGCTGCTGCTCGGGCGTGCCGCTCGGCTTCGTTCCGATGGAGCCGAGGGTGCTCTGCGCGCGGAACCGGTATGTGAAGACTCCGATGAGCATCGCAACGCCCGCGGCGCCGAACCCGACGTGCCACCCGATGCTCGTGCGCAGCCACGCGGTGACGAGCGGCCCAAGCGTGGCGCCGAGGTTGATGCCCATGTAGAACACGGAGAAGCCGGCGTCGCGCCGCGCGCCGCCCTCCGGATACAGATCGCCGACGATCGCCGAGATGTTCGGCTTGAGGAGGCCCGTGCCGATGACGATGAAGACGAGCCCCAGGAAGAACATCGGCTTGCCGCCGAATGCCGACGCAGCGATCGAGATGTGTCCGAGCGCGATGAAGAGGCCGCCGTACCAGATGGACTGTCTCAGGCCGAGCCAGCGATCGGCGATCCATCCGCCGGGAAGCGACGCGAGATAGACGGAGCCGGCGTAGATGCCCGTGATCGACGATGCCGCGGTGCGCTCGAACCCGAATCCTCCGGCCGACATCGCGGCCGTCATGAACAGCACCAGCATCGGCCGGATGCCGTAGTAGGAGAACCGCTCCCACATCTCGACGAAGAACAGTGTCGAGAGCCCGCGTGGGTGCCCGAAGAAGCCGCGATCGTCCGACGGGCGCATCACACTCGCGGGAGGCGCGTCGATGGTCAGTGCGGCTTCGTCCGGCTGCTCGAGCACGCTTTTGGGCGGAGGGTTCATCGGTCCAGTCCGTGAATCAGGTTGGCGTTGCGATCACCGGCAGGTACCGGGTGGGAGGGTTTGTTGCCCCGGCTGCCTTCTGCACGCTCCAGTCTACCCCGGTGGGCGGCTGTTTGATACACGCAACCCAATGTCCGGGCGACTTTTCCTCGAGTGGTGGGACGATCTCCGCGCATGCGGCGTCCTTCGCCGGATGCTGGCACCGCGGGTGGAAGACGCAGCCGCTCGGCGGATTGGCGGGCGAGGGAACGTCGCCCTTCAGCACGACGCGCGACTTCTTTACGGTTGGGTCGGGTACCGGCACCGCGGACAGCAGCGCCTGCGTGTACGGCATGAGCGGTTCTCGGTAGAGCTCGTCGGACGTCGCGAGCTCCACGATCTTGCCGAGGTACATCACCGCGACGCGATCGGCGATGTGCTCGACGACCGACAGATCGTGCGCGATGAAGAGGTACGCCAGCCCGCGGTCGCGCTGGAGGTCCTGCATCAGGTTGATGACCTGTGCCTGCACCGAGACGTCGAGCGCGGACACGGGTTCGTCGCAGACGATGAACTCCGGCTCGACCGCGAGCGCGCGTGCGATGCCGATGCGCTGGCGCTGGCCACCGGAGAACTCGTGTGGATAGCGGGACATGTACTCGGACCGAAGGCCGACTTCGTCGAGCAGCTGGCGCACGCGCGCGTCGGCCGCGCCGCCTTCGGCGATTTTATGGATCGTGAGCCCTTCGCGAATGATGGAACCGACGGTCATCCGCGGATTGAGCGACGAGAACGGATCCTGGAAGATGACCTGAATGCGCCGGCGCAGCTTCCGCATCGCGCGCGCGTCGAGCGACACGAGATTGATGCCGTCGAACTCGACCGAGCCGGCGGTTGGCTCGATCAATCGCAGGATCATGCGGCCGGTGGTCGACTTGCCGCAGCCCGATTCTCCCACGAGGCCGAGCGTTTCGCCGGGCATCACGTCGAACGAGACATTCTCGACGGCGCGCACCTGACCTGCCGGTTTTCCGAAAAGGCCTTTCTTGATCGGGAAATGCTTGACGAGCCCGCGAACGGACAAGAGCGGCGACTTTGGCGCGGCGCCGGTCACGCGACGACCATGGGCTCGTGCTTCTGTGCGCGACGCTCGGGCTCCACGGCGAGGTGACAGCGCGACACATGTCCTCCGCCGATCTGATACAGCGGCGGGTGCTCGGCGGCGCAGCGCTCCCACGCGTACGGACACCGGTCGTGAAAGCGGCAGCCCTCGGGCCACCTGGTGGGCGGCGGGACCGAGCCGGGGATCGTGGCGAGACGGTCACGCTCCTGCCCCACCTGCGGCATGGCGTTGAGCAGACCCTCTGTATAAGGATGATGCGCGTGAGCGAAGAGCTCGCCGACCGGCGCCTCCTCCACGATCTCGCCGCCATACATGACGATCACGCGCGACGCCGTCTCGGCGACGATGCCCAGGTCGTGCGTGATGAGCAGAATCGATGTGCCGAACTTCTGCTGCAGTTCGCGCAGCAGCTCGAGGATCTGCGCCTGGATCGTGACGTCGAGCGCGGTGGTCGGCTCGTCGGCGATCACGAGCGCCGGGTTCATGATGAGCGCCATCGCGATGACGACGCGCTGGCGCATGCCGCCGGAGAGCTGATGCGGATAGTCGTTCGCCCGCTGCGCGGGCGACGGAATCCCGACCGTCTCGAGCATCTTCACGGCGCGATCCCACGCCTCTCGTTTGCTACCCGCATGATGAACGCGCACCACCTCGGCGATCTGGTCGCCGACGGTGAAGACTGGATTGAGCGCGGTCATCGGCTCCTGGAACACCATCGCCAGCCGAGCGCCGCGGATCTCGCGCATGGACTTTTCGTCGAGCGCCACGATGTCGACGCCGTCGAAGCGGATCTGGCTGCCTGGTTCGATGCGCCCCGGCGGGCGGACAAGCCGCATCAGCGAAAGCGCCGTGACCGACTTTCCGCACCCCGATTCGCCGACGAGCCCGACCGTATCCCCGGCGCCGATGTCGAAGCTCACGCCGTCGACTGATCTGGCGACACCGTTCTCGGTGTAAAAGAAAGTGCGCAGGTCGCGAACGCTCAGCAGCGGATCAGCCATTCTTGTTTGGTGTGGCGGACGTTACCACGACGGCATTCTGCGGCGTTTGCGCCGCGTGAAGGTGCCGAGGATCGAGGACGTCGCGCAAGGCGTCGCCGAGCACGTTGAAGGCCAGCACGGTCACCAGAATCGCGAGACCTGGGAAGAGCAAAACCCACCAGACCGAAAGCGACGACGCCATGGCGTCGCTGAACAGCGCGCCCCAACTCGGCGTCGGCGGGCGCGTGCCCGCTCCCAGATACGACAGGCCGCTCTCGAGCAGAATCACATTGCCGACGGAGAGGGTCGCGAACACGATCACCGGCGCGGCGACATTGGGCAGAATGTGGCGCACCAGCGTTCGCGCCGGCGACGCGCCGAGCGCCTGGGCGGCCTCGACGAAGACCGAACGCCGCATCGTTACCACTTCGGCGCGCACGAGACGCGACACGCCGAACCAACCGGTCGCGCCGAGCACGAGCGCAAACGCCAACAACGGCATCGGCGCCCACAGGACGACCAGAGCCATGACGAACAACACGCGTGGAATGGCCAGGAGGCCGTCGAGCGCGCGCATCATGATGCCGTCGAGGCGACCGCCAGCGTAGCCGGACACGAGCCCGTACGCCGTGCCCACGGTGATCGACAGCGCGACCGCGATCGCCGAGATGCCGAGCGAGATGGACGCGCCGCTCACGACGCGCGATAAGAGATCACGGCTGTACGCGTCCGTCCCGAACGGGTGCGCCCACGACGGCGGCGCGTTCTTCAGGCGAACGATGTCGAGCTGTGCTGTCGGCGAATACGGATCGATCGAAGGGCCGACGACGGCGACGAGAACGAGAAACCCAATCACGACGAGCGACCATCGGGCCGCGCGATCGCGCGCGAGGCGGCGCCACAGCGAGGGCGAGGATTCCGCGGCGCCGCGCCTGCTATTCACGTATCCGGGGGTCGATGGCCAGCTGAAGCAGGTCGGCGATCAGATTGCCGATCACGACGAGCGCGGCGCCGACGACCACGGTCGCCGTCACGACGTCATAGTCGAGAGAGGCGATCGCTTCAGTCGCTAGCGAGCCCAAGCCCGGCCACGAGAATACTCGCTCGACGAACACCGCGCCGCCGATGAAGGCGGGAAGGGTGAGCCCGAGAATCGTCACCATCGGCGTGAGCGCGTTCCGGAACGCATGCCGCCACACGACGGTGCGTTCGGACGCGCCTTTCGCACGCGCGGCGCGAATGTATTCCGACGGCAGCACCTCGAGCATCGCGGACCGCTGGTACCGCGCCACGCCCGCGAGGCTGAGCAGCGTGAGCGACGTCGCCGGAAGAATCAGATGCTGCACGCGATCCCAGAACGCGGCCCACGGGCTCATATAGTCGTGCAGCACGGGATTGACGATGTCAGAAACCGGCCAGCCGTGCCACAGCGACGTCACGACGGTCACGATCATCAGCGCGCCCCAGAAATCGGGGACTGAGTAGAGCGTCAGAAGCACGGCCGACGACACGCGATCGAACCAGCCGCCGCGCGTGGCCTGGAGCACGCCGAGCGCGCCGCCGATCACGAACGTCAGGACGAGGGCGACGCCGGCGAGCAGCATGGTTCGGGGGAGCGCCTCCGCGATCGCGGCGCTCACGAGCTTCTGCTTGTGAACGGAATAGCCGAAGTTTCCGCGCGCGACGTTGGCGAGATACCGGACGTATTGCACCGTCACCGGCTTGTTGTAGCCGAATTCCTCGCGGAGTAGTTCCTGCGTTTCGTGCGGCAGGCCCCTCGCGCTGAAAGAGAAGGGATCGCCCGGCGCGGCACGAACCACAAAAAACGAGATCGTCGCCACGATGAACGTGACGACGATCGACTGTCCGAGTCGCGCGGCGATCCGCCGGCGCACCGGTCAGTTCTTTGCTGGCGTGAGGCCGATGCGGTCGCGGGCGTTCCGCTTGTCCGGGGGGATCGACCAATCGGCCAGATTCGCCCACCACTCGTCGGTGCGCGTCGGCGCCATCACGATGCGCCGGTTCACGCCGTAGGCGACGACGATGTCATAGAGAAAGATGGCCGGCGCGTCGTTCATGACGGCCTGAAACGCCTGCGACGCGTAGCGCTTGGCCTTTGCCGGATCGAACGTCGCCGTCGCGCTGTCGAGCAACGCGTCGACTCGCTTGTTGCTGTAGCGGACGATGTTTTGGCCGTCCGGGCCGATACCGGTCGTTCCCCAGTTCTGATTCACCCCGCTCGGACTGGGATCGTAGTTGAACGCCCACATCGTCGACTCGAAGTCGTGTCCGTTCGCGTGCGCCTGGTTCGCCGGAAAATCGACCTGATCGATGTCGACTTGCGCGCCGACCTTCTTGAGTTGTTCCTGCAGCAGCACGGCGTATCGCCGGCGTGTCTCGCTGGTGCTGACCATCAGCGAAAAGCGAAGCGGACGTCCGTCTTTCGAGCGCATGCCGTTCCGGCCGGCGCGCCACCCGGATGAGTCGAGCATCGCCTTGGCTGCCGTCGTGTCGTACTTAGGCGGCTGGAGCGTGGTGTCGGCGTACGAGACGCTCGCCGGGAACGGACCGTGTGAGAGCTTTCCGATGCTGCCGAACACGTTCTGGAGCATCGCGGCGCGATCGACCGACATCGAGAGCGCCCGGCGCGTTCTCACGTCGCTGAAGATCGGATTGGGCCTCGCCGACTTCCCATCGTACAGGTTCATCGCCAGGAACATGTAACCGAAGTTCGGCAGCACCATGCCGCGCGCCACCGAGTTCGTGTCCAGCTCCGACAGCCGGTCGATCGGAAGATTCTCGGCAAAATCGGCCTGGCCGGTCGCGAGCTGCTGCAGCGCCGTCGCGCCGTCGACGTTCACCGTCGCGACGATGCGGTCCAGCTTTGCGCGCCCGCGATAGTTGCTTGTGTCGGCGATCAGCTCGATGCGCGAGCCAGCGTCCCATTTGACGAACCGGAACCGGCCGCTGCCGATTGGAACGCGGGCCACGGGTGACGTCCGCATCTGGTCGGCTGGAATGCCGCCGTACACGTGCTCGGGGATGATGACGATCTGATAGGCGATGTCGTAGAACTCCTCCGGCGTGTGCTTCTTGAACCACACCACGGCGGTCAGCGAATCCTGTACGTGCACCGAGTCGAGATTCGTGATCACCGGCGCGACCGGCGACGCGAACTTCGGATCCTTGAAGCTGTTGAGGCTGAACCGCACATCGCGCGCGGTCACGGGCTTGCCGTCATGCCACCGCGCGCGCGGGTCGATCGAGAAAGCGATGGAAAGCGAGTCCGGCGCCCACGTCCAGCTCTTTGCGAGTCGCGGCGAGAACCCTTTGTCGCCGACCGTGTTGAGGTCTCCGCTGATCTCGGCGAGACGGTCGAAGATCTGGTCCTGCAGAATGCGGCCGCCGGCGTCGGTCACACTTGGCGGATACAGCGAGGCCGGCTCGCCCGCCATGGCGAGAACGAGGGTCCCGCCAGCGGGGCCGCCCGAGGACGCCGATTCTTTCCCAGAGCATGCAGCCAGAAGCGCGGCAAGACCAATCAACGACGACGATGAGCGCATGGTAGCGACGTGGGGAAAGGTGAGCGGGACGATTAGCGCCGCCAGGTCCAGCCGTCGTCCATGTACCGGACGACGAGAGCCTCGGCGCGGGCACGAACCTCGTTCTCGAGTGAAAGCTCGCTGACAGCCGTGCCCTCGAGCGACGCGAGCACCGACGCGAACGCACCGGCCATGTCCTCCGGTGACGGGACGTACGACAGCAGGTTGGCCAGGGTTGCCGGCGGAGGAATCTCGCCGCCGCCGTCCACGGTGAGATCGGCGAGCGCGCTCTGGTCGTCGGCGACCAGGATCGATCCGTGCTGCAGGAGGGCGCCGTCGTGTCGCCATTGGGCGCTGCCCGCGAGCTTGCGGCCGTCCACCGTCAACTCGCCGGCGGCCGGCTCGTCGAAGCAGGGCGTCATTCCCGGCGCCGGATGCCGCTGCCGCGCGCCGGTCGCCGCGACGGCGTCCACGCCGAGGGACACCAACGCCCCGGTGAGCAGCCGATTGATGCGGTCATACGAGGTGCGAAGACTCCCCGCATCTTCAACGGGGGCGGTGACGCTGTACGTTATCTCTCGCGAATGCAGGATGGCACGTCCTCCGGTTGGCCGGCGGACCACGTCGAGACCGCGGTCGCGAATTCGTTCGAGATCGTAGCGTCCCTTCGCGGTTTGATTTCGGCCAAGCGAGATCGTGGGCGTGCGCCACGAGTAAACCCGCAAAACCCACTCGCCGGTTCGCCGAGCGCGGTCCATCAGCGCCTCGTCGAGCGCCATGTTGTCGGCGCCGCGTGCCGCGGGTGTAACGAGGAGGCCCCACCGAATGCGACGAAACGAGACGGACATTCCAGGGAACGATCGGGGACGAGGCATGCGGTTCGACTCTAACCTAAATTCCGGCATGACCAATCAAAACACGAGCTACACGGCGACGGGTGCCAGGAGCTTCATTCCACGGCACATCGGTCCCACGGACGCCGACGTCGCCGCGATGCTCGAGCTGCTCGGCTACGATTCGCTCGACGCCCTCATCGACGCAACGGTGCCGGCGGGAATCCGCCTCCAGCGACCCCTTGGCATTCACGAGCCAATGTCCGAGTACGAGGCCCTCACGTCGCTTCGTGCCATTGCGCGGCGCAATCAGATCGCGCGCTCATATCTCGGGCTCGGGTATCACGACTGCATCACGCCGCCGGTGATCCAGCGCAACATCCTGGAGAACCCCGGCTGGTACACGGCGTACACGCCATACCAGGCCGAGATTGCGCAGGGGCGGCTGGAGGCGCTGCTCAACTTCCAGACGATGGTCATGGATCTGACGGGCCTCGAATCGCCAACGCGTCGCTCCTGGACGAGGGCACGGCGGCCGCCGAGGCGATGGCCCTTGCGTATGCGGTGCACGGCAAGGCGGAGAAAGAGACCTTCTTCATCTCCGACGAGTGCCACCCGCAGACGATCGACGTCGTGAAGACGCGCGCCCACGCGCGGGGCGTCAACGTCGTGGTCGGGGACTGGCGCAAAGCGTCGATCGGGAGCGACGTGTTCGGCGCGCTGCTGCAGTATCCCGCCACCGACGGCGGCGTATACGACTATCGCCAGTTCTGCGAGCGCGTGCATGCGGTGAACGCGCTGGTGATTGCCGCAACCGACCTCCTGAGCTTGGTGCTGCTCACGCCGCCGGGTGAATGGGGCGCGGACGTCGCGGTCGGCAACTCGCAGCGCTTCGGCGTCCCGCTGGGATACGGCGGCCCGCACGCCGCCTTTTTCGCGACCAAGGACGAATTCAAGCGGCAGCTGCCGGGCCGCATCATCGGCGTGTCGCGCGACGCGGACGGGAAGCCGGCGCTCCGCATGGCGCTGCAGACGCGCGAGCAGCACATCCGCCGCGAGAAGGCGACGAGCAACGTCTGCACGGCGCAGGTGCTGCTCGCGGTGATCGCCGGGCATGTACGCGGTCTATCACGGTCCCGAGCGGCTGACCGCGATCGCCACGGCGATCCACGGGCTGCGCCGCGACGCTCGCCGCGGGCCTCGAGCGGCTGGGCTACACGCTCGCCGAGCAACGACTTCTTCGACACGCTCCGCGTGGAGCTCGGGCAATCGTCCCGCGACCGACGTCGTCGGCGCGGCCGCGTGCGCGCGAGCATCAACCTTCGCGCGCAGGGCGACCGCCGCGCGTCAGCATCGCGCTCGACGAGACGACGACGCCGGCCGACGTCGACGATCTGCTCGAGATCTTCGCGGCGGGCGTGGCCGACGCGGCGCCGACTCACGCATCGCTCGCCGGATCGGTGGATGCGCGCTATGACGAGCGATTCGCCCGGACGACGCCGTTCCTGACGCACCCGGTCTTCAACAGCTACCACTCCGAGACCGAGATGCTGCGCTACATCAAGCGTCTCGAGGCACGCGACCTGTCGCTCGACGACGTCGATGATCCCGCTCGGCTCGTGCACGATGAAGCTCAACGCGACCGCGGAGATGTTCCCGGTCACCTGGCCCGAGTTCGGCAAGATCCATCCGTTCGCGCCGGTCGAGCAGACGCAGGGGCTATCGCGAGATGTTCGACCGGCTCGAGGCCGCGCTGGCCGAGATCACCGGCTTCGCCGGCGTCTCGCTGCAGCCGAACGCCGGCTCGCAGGGCGAGTACGCGGGCCTGCTGGTGATCCGCGCGTACCACGAGTCGCGCGGCGACGCGCAGCGCAACGTCTGCCTGATTCCGCAGTCGGCGCACGGCACGAATCCCGCGAGCGCGGTGATGGCGGGCATGAAGGTCGTCGTCGTGAAGACGCGACGCGCAGGGCAACATCGACCTCGCCGACCTCGAGGCCAAGGCCGAGCGAGCACGCGGACAAGCTGGCGGCGCTGATGGTGACCTATCCGTCGACGCACGGCGTGTTCGAGGAGGCGATCCGGAGATCTGCGAGATCGTCCACGAGCACGGCGGCCAGGTGTACATGGACGGCGCCAACATGAACGCGCAGGTCGGCCTGTGCCGCCCGGGCGACATCGGCGCCGACGTCTGCCACCTCAACCTGCACAAGACGTTCTGCATTCCGCACGGCGGCGGCGGCCCGGGCATGGGGCCGATCGGCGTCGCGGCGCACCTCGCGCCGATTTCCTGCCCGGCCATCCGGTCGTGACGACCGGCGGCGCGCACGGCGTCGGCGCGGTGTCGGCGGCGCCGTGGGGCAGCGCGAGCATCCTGCCGATCTCGTTGATGTACATCGACATGATGGGCGGCGACGGGCTGACGCGAGGCGACGAAGGTCGCGATCCTCAACGCGAACTACATCGCCAAGCGGCTCGAGCGCGCACTATCCCGGTGCTCTACAAGGGCACGAAGGGCACGGTGGCGCACGAGTGCATCGTCGATCCGCGGCCGTTCAAGACGTCGGCCGGCGTCGAGGTCGAGGACATCGCCAAGCGGCTGATGGACTACGGCTTCCACGCGCCGACGGTGTCGTTCCCGGTGGCCGGCACGCTGATGATCGAGCCGACGGAGAGCGAATCGAAGGCCGAGCTCGACCGGTTCTGCGACGCGATGATCGCGATCCGCGAGGAGATCCGCGAGATCGAGCAGGGATCGCTGACCGCACCGACAACCCGCTCAAGCACGCGCCGCATACGCTGGAGCGCGTGCTCTCGGCGACGCCTGGTCGCACGCCTATGCCCGCGAGCGGGCGGCGTTCCCGGCCCGTGGACGCGCGAGCACAAGTTCTGGCCGGCGGTGGGGCGCGTCGAAAGCGCGTACGGCGACCGGAATCTGGTGTGTTCGTGCGTACCGACGGATGCGTACGCGGAGGCGGTCGCGGAGGCGTAGCTCCGCGAACGGCGAACGGCGAACGGCGAACGGCGAACGGCGAACGGCGAACGGCGAACGGCGAACGGCGAACGGCGAACGGCGAACGGCGAACGGCGAACGGCGAACGGCGAACGGCGAACGGCGAACGGCGAACGGTGAACGGCGAACGGCGAACGGTGAACGGCGAAACGGGAACGGCAAACGGAACGGCGAAACGGAACGGCGAAACGGAACGGCGAAACGGAACGGCGAAACGGAACGGCGAAACGGAACGGCGAAACGGAACGGCGAAACGGAACGGCGAAACGGAACGGCGAAACGGAACGGCGAAACGGAACGGCGAAACGGAACGGCGAAACGGAACGGCGAAACGGAACGGCGAAACGGAACGGCGAAACGGAACGGCGAAACGGAACGGCGAAACGGAACGGCGGACGGCGGCTCGGAGCGGGTGAGCTGTTGGCGCACGGCGATGGAGCGGGAGGGCCGACGCGAAAGATGTGTTTACGCCGTCCTCGCCCTCAAATCCCTTCACGATCTCCGCACGCCGTTCACTTCTCCCGTTCCGTTCGCCGACCGCCGACCGCCGACCGCCGACCGCCGACCGCCGACCGCCGACCGCCGACCGCCGACCGCCGACCGCCCGCACCGCCCACCGCCCACCGCCGACCGCCCACCGCCCACCGCCCACCGCCGACCGCCGACCGCCGCTCGGGGCCTCAGTGCTCGCAGACAGCCTTGGTCTGCTGGCCAGCGATGGGATCGAGCTGTTGGTCGATGTAGTCGAGTGACTGCTTGGCCGCCTCGGCATACAGCGTTTCGCCGGCGTGAAGACCGACGCGGGCGAACGGAAGCAGATCGCTCGCCATGCGGGCAAGGCGGCAGCTGGCGGCCTTGTCCGTCAGCTTCACGGCCTCGGTGAGCGCCGATTGCGCGAGGCCGAGTGCCGCGGTGCCCGTGAGGAACTTGGCCTGATCCGTCGTCTTCACCGAGTCCGAGAACGCCAGCATCCGCAGCGCCGTGCCGAAGTCGGCGCTCGCCTTCGTCCCGATCGCGGTGCGATACAGCGCGTTTCCCTTCGAAAGCGCGAATTGCGCGACCAGCGCCGAATCGTCGCCGCGAGCGAGTGCCACATGGAGCGTGGAAATCGCACTGTCTGGCTGGCCGAGCTCGAACTCGAGCTGCGCAATCGACATTTGCGCCCCGGACAGCGACGTGTCGATCGCGGCGGCCTGTTTCGTCGCCACCAGCGATTCCGCGAGCTTACCGCGCGCCCGCAGCTCTTTGGCGTTGAGTGCCAACAGGTCGGCGTTCCCTGGAAACAGCGCGAGGCCGCGCGGCACGACCGTGTCGGCTTCGGCCTTGATGTACTGCGTATAGAGCGAGTACAGCCGCGAGTCGTTCGGGAACGCCGTCATGCCATGGGCGACCGTCTCGACGGCCTTGATCGGTTGGTTGGCGGCGCGGTAGACGAACGCCAGCCGATAGAAGAACACAGAATCTCGGTTCGCCACGGGGTCGCGCTCGAGGAGCCTTTCCCCGGCTTCGATCGCCAGCGGCCAGTGCTTGTTCTCGTAGCCGGCTCGCCACTTCAGCTGCATGAGCCGCAGATCGTCGGGATGCGCTTTGGACTCCGCAACGATGAACGGCTCGGCGCGTGGAGCATTGCCCCCGTCGACGAGCGCATAGGCCACGCGAACGGCTAGGTCCACGTCCGCCGTGTCGGTCGCCGCGAGCCGCGGCCACCGAAGGCCTGCCTCATCGCGGCGGCCGAGCGAGTCGAGAGAGACGGCCGACGCCTCGAGTGCATGCGGGTTCAGCGAGTCGATGGCGAGCAGCGCGTTCGCTTCCGTGAGGATCGTCTCGGCCGACGTCCGGCTCTGCCGAAGGGCCCACACGAGACACGTTCGAGCGATCGCGCCTCGCTCGAATGCCGCGATACCCTGCCGAGCCGCGGCCACGGCCCGCGAAGCGCTGCCGTCGCGGAGCGCGTTTTCGCAGCGACGTTCGTAGACGAGCTGCGCTCGCGCCGAGGCGATCGAGCGGGCGAAGAGGATCGCCGCCGAATCGAGCTTGGGCGCGGTGACTTCCGGCAGCGGCTGGCGGAGTCGCTCGTCGCGGAACAGCACCAACTCGCCCGAGAGGCGCGGACCCGTGGGGCCGTTCGCGACACTCGCCACGATATACTCGTCCGCGCGCATATACCGGCCAACCGCGCGGATGTCGCGCACGTCCAGGACCGTGTCGGGATTGTAGCCGGCGCGGTCCATTCGAAACTCGATGTCACCGCCATCGAGCACGTCGACTTCGCGCTTGTTGACGAGCTTGCCGACGCGCGACCGAACGGCGTCCGCCGCCCTTCGGCCAAGCCTCATGTCGGCGCCGGAGCGCGGCGTGAAATTGACGATCAGGAGTCCCTGTCGCGTGAACTCCTGACCATCCTTCGGTTGTTCTTTTGGTCTCGGGGGCGTAGACGTGCGCTGCGCGGTGACCGGCGAGGCCAACGCGAGGCTGGTCATGGCCGCCGCCAACGCGCACCATCGCGCGCGGCGCGACCACCGGACTTCAGTGCCCGACGTGCGCTCCGTATGCGTCCGCGTTCAGGAGCGCCTTCTTCTCGGCGGCGTCCTTGAGCCGGAGCTTGACCATCCAGCCGTCGCCGTAGGGCGCGGTGTTGACCAGCGCGGGCTCCTTGTCGAGCCGATCGTTCACGGCGACGACTTCGCCGGCGAGCGGCGAGTAGAGCTCCGACACGGCCTTCACCGCCTCGACGGTGCCGAACACGTCGTGCTTGCTGAAGCTCGCGCCGACTTTGGGCAGCTCGATGAACACGATGTCGCCCAGCTCGCCCTGCGCGTAGTCGGTGATGCCGATCGCGACGACGTTGGGGTCGTCGGTCGGCTTCACGTACTCGTGGTCTTCTGTATACAGCAGGTCGTTCGGAATCTCGGACACGACGCACTCCCGCAATCGGTGACGGGGATGAACTCGGCGCGGAGTCTATCCGAGCCGAAAAACAGTGTCAAGGAAGCGCGGCGGCGCTCCGCGGCGGCGTCGCGTCGCGCCTCGAGCGCGATGCCACACGTCCTGGACGCGGCGCTCGAGCTGCGTCAGCGTGCCGTCGTTGTCGATCACGAAATCGGCGCGCGCGCGTTTGAGCTCCGCGGGCATCTGCGCGGCGATCATGTCCATCGCCTCGGTCTCGCGCAGGCCGCGATCCTTCACGAGGCGCTCGAGGCGCACGCGCGCGATGCGCGTCGACGAGGATGATCCGGTCGAACCGATCGGTCATGTGCCGCTCGAACAGCAGCGGAATGTCGCAGACGACGATGCGGTCGCCGCGCTTTCGCGCCTGCTCGACGAGCCGGGCCCGCAGCCGCTCGACCTCGGGGTGGACGATCTGGTTAAGTTCTTCGAGTTGCTCGTGGTCGGCGAACACGACGCGGCGCAGCGCCGCGCGATCGAGATGGCCGTCGGGCGCGAGGACGCGCGTCGCCCCAACGCTTGACGATCTTGTCGAACGCCGCGGTCCCGGCTCCACGGCCCGGCGCGCCAGGACGTCGGCGTCGATGATCGTGGCGCCGCGCTCGGACAGCATCTGCGCGACGGTCGATTTCCCACTGCCGATGTTGCCCGTGAGTCCAACCAGAAGCATGACGGATTCCTTGGGTAGTACGACGCCGGGCTGACCAACCCGGCGAGCCCAAGCTACGGGTCCGCGACGGGGCGTCAACGATTCCGACAGTGGAGATGGCGAGTGACTGATCTATCCGTGGAGAGACCATCTTGCCGAGGCGAGGAGTCGAACGACGAATTCCAGCGAGCTTGATTCGGCGCCAGATCGAGCTCATCGGCGAGGATCCCGATCGCGAGGGCTTCGGCGGACACCCCAGCGCGTCGCGTCATCGCTCGCCTGGCTGACGCGCGGCTACGAGATGGACGCCGCACAGGTCATCGGCAAGGGCGTGTTCGATGCCGAGGGCGCGACGAACATGGTGATGGTGCGCGACATCGAGCTGTACAGTCTGTGCGAGCACCACATGCTGCCGTTCTTCGGCAAGGCGCACATCGCCTACATCCCGAACGGGAAGATCGTCGGGCTGAGCAAGCTGCCGCGGCTCGTCGAAGTCTTCGCGCGGCGGCTGCAGGTGCAGGAGCGACTGACCGAACAGATCGCCGGCGCGATCGACGACGCGCTCATCCGCAAGGGCGTCGGCGTCGTGATCGAGGCCTACCATCTGTGCATGATGATGCGCGGCGTCGAAAAGCAGAACTCGAAGACGATCACGAGCGCCGTGCGCGGCCTGTTCCGCTCGGATCAGCGAACGCGCGAAGAGTTCCTGACGCTGGCCCACGCGCCGCGCTAGTCGGCGATCCGCAGCGACGGCGTCGCTGCTCGTCGAGCGTCGTGCGCGCTCGCGAGACAGCGTCGGGTGCGATCTCGCTCGGGCGCCGACCTCCCGAAGCAGCGTTCGAAGCACGAACGCCGCGCCGCCCCGCGTCCCGGATCTCGCTCGGCGTGGCCTGCAGGTAGCGCTGGCAGATGTTGCGAAGCGCGCTCCCCGACGGAAAGTCGAGCGCGAGCGCGATGCGGTCCGCGCTGCGATGGCGGTCCTCGAGCAGATGGCGGCGACGATCAGGCGCCCCCATGTGAGCAGCCGCTGCGGCGGCGGGAAGCCGGCGTTGGCCAGCCGCTGCGACACCGTTCGGCGGGGAAGCGCGAGCAGGCGCGCGAGTCCTTCGGGCGATAGACGCTCGTGCGCGCGGGTGACCGCGAGCAGCACCGCGTCGCGCGTCGTGGGATCGACGTCATGGAGCGCCTCGCGGACGATCGCGCCAAGGCTGCGCGATTCGGCGTGCTCCACGAAGGCCAGCAGCGCCCGCGGCGCGTCGTCCTGGTCGGCGAGCACGAGGCCGTCGATCCCCTGCCGGCCGGCGTCGAACAGATCGTGCGCGCGATCGGGCGAGAACGAGACGTACGCGATCAGCGTCAGACGGGGCAGGCGCTGCTTGAGGTGGCGAACGCGCTCGAAGTTCGCTCTGCCCGCCGGCGAACAGGTCGATGACCGCGACCCGGACGGGCTGCCGCTCGCAGACCCCCAGCAGCGACTGCCAATCGTCACAGGCGACTAGCTCGTGCCGGTCGCTTGATGGCGGTTCGTAGCCGCTGCAGGTGTGCAGTCGTCGGAAGCAGGGTAGCGATGACGCCCATGTGAATGTCCGCGATGGACTTGGACGGCGACGGACGATCGGATGCCGTGGGCGACGGGATCCCTTGCGAAAATTATCGTCACAGCCGAGGCAAGGTCACAACTAGAATGTGACGATTACTTGCCGCCAGTATGACGGTGGCCATCACATGCCCGAATACGCGTCTGAGCGGCATCTTATCCGTCGCTTCCGCGGCGCACAGCCCAAGGTACTTCCTAATGCGCCTTTCTCGACACGCAGGCACCCGTAACAGAACGTTGCGACCGAGGGTTCACCATGGCCGAGATGATGGTCGTCGTCGTCATCACGGGCATGATGGTCGCGCTCGCGATCCCGCGCGTCGACATCACCAAGATACAAGGCCGACGCGATCGCGACAGATCGTCCGGACGCAGCTGCAGAACGCGAGCGCGCAGGCGATCACGCGCCAGCACGACATGATCGTGTCAGCTTCGACACGCTCGGCGAGCAGATGTCGCACGTTCTGGGACGCCAACAACAACGGCACCATCGACGCGGGCGAGAAGCGTGTCGTACCGCGGTCTCGACACGGGCATTCTGTTCGCCGACCCGGCGGTGAACGGCGTGTCCGGCGCGGCGATCACGCGCCGATCAGCGGCGCGGCGATCGCGACCGTGAACGGGACTGCCGTCGCTGATCTTCCACCGCGACGGCTCGGTGAGCTCGGACGCGGAGATCTACGTCTCGATCGCGGCGCACGGTCCGAAGATGTACCGCGCGCTCGCGTTGACGCAGTCGACCGGCCGCGTCGACTGGTATCGCCTCAACGCGACGACCAGCAAATGGATGATCGCCGGCCAATGAACACTCATCGCTATCTCGCACTCGGCTCGTTCACGGCGCGCGGCGCGGCCTGTCGCTCGTCGAGGTCATCGTCGCGCTGGCCATTCTCGGCGGCGTGCTGATCGCGCTCGGCATGTTCTCGGCGCGGCTGTCGCAGTCGACGTCGGCGGCGCGGTTCCGCATCGCCGCGGCGCAGCTGGCGGCCGATCGCCTCGAGTTCGCCAAGGGCGCGCCGCGCTACACGCGCCATCGAAAGTCTCACGGTCGCGACGGAAGCGAGCGTGACGTCGGCCGACAGCATCCGCGGCTTCACGCGGCAGACGTGGGTCCAGCACGTCGGCGGCCAGCGTCACCGACACGATCGACTACAAGACCGTCACGGTCCAGGTCACGCACCCGCAGATGTCGGGAAGCGTCCGCAAGACCACGGTCATCGCTCCCTTCTAACGCGGAGGACCAACGTGCGTACTCCGGGCTCTCCGCGCTCGGCGCGGCTTCACACTGCTCGAAATGATGTTGTCGATGGCGCTGTTGCTCGACGGTCCTCGGCCTGAGCACGCAAGCTCTTCCGCGTGCAGTCCGAACGCCGTGTCGGCGCAGGCGGGCCGGCTCGACGCGCATGCAGAACTCGCGGTTTGCGCTCGGCCTGCTCGAGCGCGAGCTGCGCATGGCCGGCGTCGGCGTGGCGGACGCGCAGCCGCTGCTCGTGATGGCCGGTCCGACATCGGCTGTCACGTTCAACGCCGATCTCGTGGCGCTCGACACGGGCGACTACTCGGCCGTGTACATCAATCCCGACGCCGACTCCGCGGGCGTCGACCTCATGCGAACGAGCGCGAAGATCACGCTGCCCGGCACGACGAAGCAGTATCCGGACACGAACTACATGTACAACATCGGCGTGCCGAGCAACGCCGAGACGATCACGTACTGGCTGTCGCGCGATTCGACGAGCTCGCAAGAGCGACGAGTACATCCTGTTCCGCCGCGCGAACGCGCGGCCGCCGAGGGTCGTCGCGCGCGGCATCATCTACAAGTGCCGACGCGACACCGTCTTCCAGTATTGGAAGGCCGACACGTCGGCATGTTCTGAGACGTCGTCTCCGGCGCGCTGCTGCCGATCACCCATTCGGCGGCGATGCACGGATCGCCGGCGGACACGGCGCGCTCGGCGCTGACGGACAGCATCAAGCAGGTGCGCGTGACGTTCAAGAGCCTCTACCACGATCCGAAGACGGGCAAGGACGCTCGTGCGCACGGTGTCGACAGACGATCCACCTGATGAACGCCGGCCTGATTCGCCGGTCGACGTGCGGCCAGCCGCCGCTCGGCGTGCCGACCGCCGACGGTCACGCCTGGTGCCGGCGGTCCCCGGTGTCAATCCGCGTCTCGGTGACGTCAGCTGGACGCGCGTCGACCGACGACGGCGGCGGCGAGAAGGACGTCGAGCGGTACGCGCTGTACCGGCGGTTGTCGAGCGTCACGACGTTCGACGAGCCGTTCGCGAGCGTGCCAGCGGGCGCGGCGCGTCGTACTCGTTCACCGACACCGACGTGGTGACCGGCGCAGACAGTGGATCTACGGCGTCGCGGCGCAGGACTGCACGCCGGCGAGCTCGCCGATCGGCGCGACGGCGGCAGTAGCCATTCCGTGAGGAACCGAATCATGAAACCCACGCACCCGCTCCCGTCGACTCCGCGCCAGCTCGTGCTTCGCGCGCGCCGCGGCGTGGCGCTCTTCATCTCGCTGTTCTTCGTCGCCGGCATCGGCGCGCTCGCGCTGTCGGCGATCTATCTGACGGCCAACGCGACGCTGATCAGCAAGTCGTACGAGAAGGAGGACGAGCTCAAGTACGCCGCCGAAGCGGCGCTCGCGATCGGCAAGTCGGCGCTCAACTTCAACCCGGCGGCGCTTCCGAACACGAGCTACGTCGCGATGATGACGAACAAGACGCTGACCGGCGGCGACGGGCAGCCGATCCGCGGCGTGACGCGTCAACCTCTACGCCGGTCCGACGGGTTCGACGAGCGGGCAGTTCGGCCGCTTCGCGAGCGTCGTCGCCGAGGCGCGCGACGCCGCCAACGGCACGGGCTTCGTGCGCCGGCTGGAGCTGACGCAGGAGAGCTTCGCCAAGTTCGCGTACTGGACGAACAGCGAGACGAACAGCGGGTCGACGATCTACTTCGCGAACGGCGACCAGCTGTGGGGACCGGTGTGGTCGAACGACGACATCAACATCGCGTCGAGCGGCGCCACGTTCCACGACGTCGTCGGCACCGCGGGCGCTGTCAATGGCGTTGGCTACGGCACGTTCGCCAAGGGCTACGCGACCAACCAGAAGCCCATCACGCTTCCGTCGCTCACGACGTTGAGCAACCTGAGCGGCCTGGCCACGGTCAGCGGCATGAACTACACGCCGCCGACGACCGGCGACGAGTCGACGGTGCGCATGCGCATCGAGTTCGTCGCGGCGGACATCGACGGCAACGGCGATTCCACGGCGCAGAACGAAGGCTTCTATCGCATCTACACGGCCACGTCCGGCAACCAGAACTGGCTGCGCGGCGACTGGCCGGGAACCTCGTCGTCGCTTCCGAGCGTCGCATCGGTGATCAACTGCGGCGACTGGCACACGGTGACGAACCCGAACAACGGCAAGCTCGACACGCTGTTCTTCCCGGCCGCGGTGCATCCGAACAGCGGTTGGTTCCCGCGTCGGGTGGCCTCGGCACGGGTCGTCGAGCCTGCGACGACCATCATGGGCCACACGTCGACACGTCGCGCAGCGCGCGCTGCTACCTGGGCGGCGACCCGCATCTCGTCGCCGGTCACGCGCCAGGGTCAACGGCGACCTACACGACCGCCAACATCCAGAAGGGCGGCAGCGACACGACGTTCACGCCGACCGACAGCCGCGGTTCGTGGAGGCTGTACAGCGCGACGCCGGACGCCACGATCGACGCGCAAGCGAACAGTGGGACGCGAAGTATCTGTATCCCGCTCTATCGCGGATACAACACCGCCACCAAGGGCGTGATGTACTTCGGCGGCACGGTTGGCGTCAGCGGCGTGATTCGCGGTGACCTCACGCTGTACTCGCCGAACACGGTCGTGATCCTCGACGACCTGCGCTACGCGAACGACCCGGCGCGCGGCCAGTGCGTCGACATCCTCGGCATCATCGCGGGCGCGAACGTCATCGTCGCCGACAACTCGCTGAACACCCCGCAGTACATCAAGACCTCCGGGACACCGACGATCAAGAGTCTCGACGACACGCCGGACCTGTATCTCCACGCCGTGATCATGGCGCTCGGGACGTCGTTCCAGGTGGAGAACTACAACACCGGTCCGACGAATGCGATCGGCTGCCAGGGCAACACCGACGGCCGCGGATGTCTCTTCCTGACCGGCGGACTGATTCAGAACAATCGCGGCGCGGTCGGCTGACGGACGGCCACGGGTTCACCAAGCGCTATAGCTACGACCGATGCGGCGTCGTCAATCCGCCGCCGTACTTCCCGACCACCGGTCGATTCCTGGACAATCGGTACTACGAGATCGATCCGGTGAAGTTCAACGTGAACCAGCTGTTCCTGACGCTGACGCCGGACAAATAAGGTTGTCGGCCAGAAGCGACGCGAGGGATCTGCAGTGTTCGTGACTGCAGATCCCTCGCTGCGCTCAGGATGACACATTGCTAAAGCAGCCGAACCTGATCCTCGTCGCGCCGCGGCACCGAGTGGCACGCGCGGCAGCGGGCTTCGTATGCCTCGATGCTGCCGACCATGATCGTCGGCGAGTCGTAGCGCGCCGGCCGGCCGCCGATCAGCCGCTGATTGCGACTCGCGGCGTTCCCGCAGATCACGCAGATGGCGTGGAGCTTGTCCACGACCTCGGCGATCGCCAAGCAGCTGCGGCATCGGCCCGAACGGCTCGCCGCGAAAGTCGCAGTCGGTGCCGGCGATGATCACCCGAGTTCCGCGATTGGCGAGCGACGTCACGAGCTCGACGATCGACTCGTCGAGGAACTGCGCCTCGTCGATCGCGACGACCTGCGTGTCCGGCTCCACGAGCCGGCCAATCTGCTCGGGTGTGTCGATCGGGACCGCCTCGACGGTGCGGCCGTCGTGGCTCGAGATCGCGTAGATGCCGGCATAGCGCTCGTCGAGATGTGACTTGAAGACCTGGACCTTCTTCTTCGCGATGATCGCGCGGCGCACGCGGCGAATGAGCTCCTCGCTCTTTCCGCTGAACATCACGCCGCAAATGACCTCGATCCAGCCGGCGTTCACGCCGGCCACATAGCCGTCCGAGATCACTCGCGATCCTCACGGTCTCCGCGAGGCGGGCGTGGGGCGCGTGGCGACCACTCCGCGCGTGGCGGTCGCGCGCCGCGGTCGCGAGGCGGACGATCGCCGCGGTCACGGGGCGACGATCGCTGCGGTCACGGGGCGGACGATCGCCGCGGTCACGGGCCGGACGATCGCCGCGGTCGCGGGGCGGCCGGTCGCGCGATTCACGCGCAGGGCGGTCGCCGAAACTTCCGCGCGGGCGCTCTTCGTCGCGGCGCACGATTGCGCGGCGTCCTCGAATCGCCGTGCCGGTCACGCGCTCGATGACGCTGTCGGCGGCGGCGGGCGCAACCTCGACGATCGAGTGCGAGTCGCGAATATCGATGCGACCGACGTCCGCGCTCTCGACGCCACCTTCGTTGGCGAACGCGCCGAGGAGGTCTGCCGGCCGCGCGTTGTCGCGTGCCCCGATGTTGACGAACAGCCGAATCATCGTCCCCGTCGCCCGATCGGGCTGACGCTCCGCCGGCGTTCGCGCGGCTGGGCTGCCGGAACGGCTGGGGCGATTGCCGGCGCCGCCCGCACGGCGTCGAGCAGATGCACGGCCGCGGCCGCGATCTCGAGTCCGTCGAACTCGTCGAGCAGCGGCTCGAGGGCGAGCAGGTCACGCAGGAACTCGCCACGACCCAGGACCTCGCGCAACTCGGCGCGCAACTTCGCGTCGCGGTCGCGCGCGCGCGCGCCGGCGTCGCTGAGCGTGATGGGGCGAACCACGCCGCCATCCGAAAGCGCCCGGAGACTTGGCAGCTGGCGCGGACGAATCAACGCGATCGTCCGCGTGGCCGCGCCGCACACTTCGCGAAGCTCACCGCGCGACGCCGGCAGATCGAAGAGCACGACCAGCTCTGTTCCGGGCGACGCCGCCTGGCCCACGACGATCTGACTTTCCGGCCCGTCATATCCGAGCGCGCGAAGCAGCGTTCGGACTTCCGCGTCGCTCTCGCGAGTAAAGACGAGCGCGGAGCGAGGATCGACGTCGTCGAGCACCCGTCTCAGCATGTCGAGGCGCGCGCCGGGCGATACGGCGACGTAATCCAGCGCGACGGCTTGGCCGTCGGTTGCAGCCGCCGGCGCGACTCGCCGCGCGCGGCGCGCGTACCGTTCGATCAGCTCGTCGACCGCGGGCACGAACTCGGCGGCGACGATGGTGCGGGCAGCGTCCTTCGGCAGCTCGCTCATCAATGTCTCGAGCGCCGGAAGGGCGTCTTTGGCGACGATCTCGTCCGCCCACGCGATGCAGATGGACCGCACGGTGTCCACCTTGATCGCCGCGCTCCGCATCAGCTCGACGAGCGCGTCGGGCGCGCCGGTCACCACCTGCGCAGGCCGCGTCTTGAGCAGCCGCGCGGCGCGCTTGGGGTTGGTCGCGGCGATGACCGTCACGGCGCGGTCCGCGACGACCTTCACCGCGGCCGCGGCAGCCGCCGCGGCCAACTCCGCGTCCGAGGTGATGACGAGCGCCTGCACGTCGGACGACGCGTCGTCGATACGCTGCAGGATCGGCGCGAGAAACTGCGAGATCGACGCCCAGTCGTGAGGCATCACATAGAGCACGTTCTGGTTGCGCGCGACGCCGGTGCCCGGCACGTCTCGACCGTCCTGTTCCACTGCCTCTCCCGTTCCCACGTTGTGGCGTGGTCGCGCCGCCGGTTATGATTGGCCTCGACCAAGACGAGAAGTATAGTCCGCGCCAGTTCCGGGCTCCAATTGGCCACATGTCCTTCGCGCCGTCCACCAACATTGCCCAGCTCCGCGAATCGGCGACGATCGCCGCGTCCGCGCGCGCGAAGGCGCTCCGAGCCGCCGGGCGGGCGGTGATCGACCTCGGCGCGGGCGAGCCCGACTTTCCCACGCCCGCGTTCGTGATGGCGGCGGCGCAACGCGCCCTCGACGCCGGTGCGACGCGCTACACACAGGTGGAAGGCATTCTTCCGCTCCGCGAGGCGATCGCCGAGCGCGCGACGTCGCTGCGCGGCGGCGAGCGCGTCACGGCAGACGAGATCATCGTCACAGCGGGTACGAAGCAGTCGCTGTTCAACGCCTGCATGGCCCTGTTCGGCGAAGGCGACGAGGTCCTCGTGCCGACGCCGGCGTGGACCAGCTACTACGAGATGATCGCGCTCGCGCGCGCGACGCCGATCGTGGTCCGCGGCGCGCGAGAGCGCGACCTCAAGGTGACGCCGCACGATCTCCGCGGCGCCGCGACGCCACGAACGCGCGGTGTGATCATCAACTCGCCGTGCAATCCAACGGGGGCGGTCTATTCGCGCGACGAGCTCACCGCTCTGGCGGCCTGCGCGGCGGAGCACGGCTGGTGGGTGCTGAGCGACGAGATCTATCGCGCGATCACCTACGATGGCGAGGCGGCGTCACTCCTCTCCGTCGCCTCCGACCACGACCGGCTCGTCGTCGTCGACGGCGTGGCCAAATCGCTCGCGATGACCGGGTGGCGGATCGGTTGGTCCATTGCGCCACGCGCGCTGACACGCGCGATGACGGCCCTCCAATCCCACACGACGTCGAACGCCGCGACGCCGTCGCAGCACGCGGCGCTCGCCGCGCTCACGAATCCGCACGCCGCACGTGACGCGACGACCTCCATGGTTGCGGAATTCCGCCGCCGGCGCGACGCCGCGCGGGTAATGCTCCGCGAGGCGAAGCTCGACGTGATCGAGCCCGAAGGCGCGTTCTATTTGTATTTGCGGATCGGCGACGCGACCGCCGACGACCCGGAGCCCGGAACCATCTTTGCGCGCCGGCTGCTCGAAGAGCGTGATGTGGCGGTCGTGCCGGGCGCCGCGTTTCGATCACCCGAATGGATTCGCGTCTCGTATGCAGCGCCGGCCGACCACGTCACGGAGGGGGTGCGGCGGATCATCGCGGCGCGTATATCTTAGCACGCGACGGAGTGTCCGGCGGAATATCGTGGACCGGCATGCGGTCGTTCGGGCCTGCGCCGTCGCAGCCGGCGTGAGACATTGGAAATACGTTTGCGGAGAGCATTGTGAAGATCGCCGTTCAGCTCGAGCCGGCATCGTCGGACTCGCCTGCCGAGGTCGCCTACAAGTGGGATCCGGACACCGAGATTCTGTCCGCACAGCTGTCACCGGCCGCGGGCGGGCAGGGGATGTCCGGGTCGGTCGGGCTCGAGGGGAGCGACGGATCGTGGTTGATCCTCGACGTAAACGCAGGGCGAATCAGCGGCGTGGAGATCGCCGTGTGGCCGGATGTCCGAACGATGCCCGCGCTCTCGCCGCCATCGCACATCGAGGATATCAACGTCGTCATTCCGGCGCGCCGCTCACAGCCGAACATCGCATCGATGGAGATGGCGACGCGCTTGATCGCCGAAGCCGATCATGCACAGCGCAACTTTCATTTCCGGCTCGGCAAACCCAAGCTGACGCGCACGATTCGTCTCGCTCGCGACGTGCTGCTCGACGTCGACGACAAAAGCCAGATCTCCGGTCTCTGGCTGCTGAACGTTCCCCCCGGTCCCGCATAGCCGTGATCACTACGATCGTCCTGATTCGCGTCGATCCAACGTTGATTCCTACGGCGGCGAACATGCTCGCCGGCGTCGATGGCGTCGCCGAGGTGTATTCGGTCTCGGGGGATTGGGATCTGGTCGCGATCGTGCGCGTGCCGCAGTACGACCAGATCGCGCGGGTGGTGACGGAGATTTTCCCGACGGTGCCCGGCATTCAACGTACCCAAACACTCACCGCGTTCCGCGCCTACTCGAAGAAGGATCTGCAACAGGCGTGGGACATCGGCGTCGAATAGGCCATGTCCGACAGAGCGGGCGATTACATCGTTGGGTTGTTCAGCGCGGAAGACGAGCTGCTGGCGTCGCTTCGCGAGGAAGCGGACCGCACCGGTCTTCCGCCGATCGCGATCTCGGCCGACGAAGGCCGGTTGCTGCAGGTGCTGCTGACCTCGATCAATGCCCGCCGTGTCCTCGAAGTCGGCACGCTGGGCGGCTACTCGGCGATCTGCATGGCGCGCGCGCTGCCGCCGGGCGGTCGCCTCTTGTCGATCGAGATCAACGAGCATCACGCCGACTTCGCACGGCGCTACATCGACCGCGCCGGTCTTGGCGATCGCATCGAAGTTCGCGTGGGACGAGCCCTCGACGTGCTGCCGTCGCTCGACGGTGAGCGGTTCGACGCGCTCTTCCTCGACGCCGACAAGGAGCCGCTGCCGACGTACTTCGAGTGGGCGCTGCGGTTGGTTCGACCTGGCGGTCTGATCATCGGTGACAACGCGCTGTGGGGCGGGCGTGCATACGACGGCGACGAGCCGGACGACAAGACGCGCGGCGTGCGCGAGTTCAACCGGCGCATGGCGAGTGATCCGCGCGTGCTGGGCATCATCGTTCCCACGCACGACGGAGTGGCGATCGCGGTCGTGCGGTAGTTCACCGGTCATCCGAGTCCTTCGTCGCTCTCGCTCCTCAGGACAGGCTTCGCGAGGCATCCGCGGTTGAACCGCCCCGCCGACCACTTCTCCGTCATCGCAAGGACGTACGCCTCCTTTCGCCCGCGGTATCCGCGCGCGCTGTTCGATTTCGTCGCATCGATCGTCGATCGGCACCGCCTCGCGTGGGACTGCGGCGCCGGCAACGGGCAAGCGACCGTGGATCTCGCCGAGCGGTTCGAGAAGGTCATCGGAACCGACTCGAGCGCCGAGCAGCTCGCGAAAGCCCCGGCGCATCCGAAGATCGAATGGTTGGTTGCGCCGGCGGAGTCCGTGCCGATCGCGACCGGCTCCGTCGACCTGACCACCGTCGCGCAAGCGCTCCACTGGTTCGACCACGATCGATTCTACGCCGAGGTGACGCGGGTGTCTGCGCCCGGTGCGGCGATCGCCGCGTGGACCTACGCGCCACCGCGCATGGACGGCGACGTCGGACGCGCGATCAAGCGACTGATGTACGAAACGCTCGGGGAGAACTGGCCGCCCGAACGCCAATACGTGGAGCAGGAGTACCGAACGATTCCGTTCCCGTTCCCGCGACTGGAGTCGCCTCGGCTCGAGCTCGTGGAGCACTGGACGCTCGATCAAGTCGCGGGGTACGCGCGCTCGTGGTCTGCGACGGCGCTGTACGTGGCGGCTCACGGGGCGGACCCTGTCGTCGAGCTCGAACGCGAGCTTCGAGCGATCTGGGGCGATCCGGCCGAGCGACGGACGATCACATGGCCGCTGATCCTCCTCACGGGCCGCGTTGAGGGGGAATGAATGGGTTCGACACGCGTCGGGCCGATGACGCTGAGTCATCCGCGTGGCGGCAGCGTGGGACATGCCTGCTTGTGTTCCACCAGAGCTGCCGAGCAAATTATGGCTATGCCTGCGGTCTACCGTCGCTGGACGGCGAAACAGGTTCGCAAGCTCGTCGACGCGAATCCGCTGCATTCGCCAAGGTACGAGTTGGTCGACGGCGAGTTGCTCGTGACGCCGGCGCCGCGTTTGGTGCATCAGGAGGCGGTCGCCGTCCTGTTGCTTCGGTTGCGCGCGTACCTCACGTCCGAGCGAGTCGGTCACGCGCTGGCGTCGCCGTCTGATGTCGAGCTCGAGCCGGAATTTCTCAGCCAACCCGATATCTTCGTCATGCCCCTCGACGACTGGCGCCGGGTGCATCTCGAGCGCATCGTCCGCAGCCTGTTGTTGGCCGTCGAGGTATTGTCGCCAAGCAGCGCCGGCCACGATCGAGTGAAGAAGCGACCCGCGTATCAGCGGAATGTCCCTGAGTACTGGATCGTCGACCTCGACGCGCGTCTCGTCGAACGATGGCGTCCATCGGACGATCGTCCGGAGATTCTGACCCACAGGCTCGAGTGGAGCCCGCCGGGGGCCCGTGTTCCGTTGGATGTCGACCTGACCGCCTTCTTCACGGAAGTTCTGGAGTTACCGGCTATCTAGCCGCTGGCCGTCATTGTCGGTCGTCCGCACGCCCGTTACAGTGCTTGAGATGTCCGCCCCGGCCCTTCCTCTTTCGCCGCCCGACAGCCTGCACGGCGTGCAACGACTGCTGGCAGGGTTGTTCCCCGACTCCGAGCCGGCGGGAAGCGAAACGCCACTCGAGGTCAGCGTCGCAGACCCTCGGCCCGCCCGATTGATCAGCGCCACGATCATTGAAGACGGCGAGCTGCGCGCGCGCGTGGTTGAAGGCGAGGCGCGGGCGAACTTCGTCGCCTTCCTGGATGGAACGCAGAGCAGCGTCGTCGCACTCTATCAACGTGGCGGCGTCCCCGTGGTCCTGGGCACCGTTGCCGCCGTGGTTCGCGAGCGTCGGGACCGACGGCTTTACACCTGGCGGCATGTCGTCGAGCGACGACTCTACGTGCCCAGAGCGCAGGTCTCCACGTCGGCGTGGCAGCGATTCGCGTCGACCGGACTCGAGGTGCGCGACATCGCGGACGAGGAAAGCCAGAGTTCGGCCGAGCATCCGCTGGCGATGCGCGAAGCCGCCGTGCATCGCGTGCAGAAGGACCGGGAGCGCGCCGAGCAGGCGCTGGCCGGCGAGTGGTGCGCGCACGAGGAACGCTATCTGTTCGTCGACGGTCCGATCAGCGGCGTCGAGCGGGTCGCGCACTCGCCGTGCGCGGTGGGCGTCGTGAAAACGCACCGCACGTTGTACGCGTCGGGCGAGGCGCTCACGCGCGTCCTCTCGCTCGGGCACGCGGAGCGGTCGAGCGTGTTTCTGGTGACGTCTCCAAAGCGGGCCACGGTCGCGAGCTGGTATCTGCGCATTCGTGATCCGCGCGGGCGGGATCCGATGTGGGCGCTGCTCCGGGTCGAGGTCAGTCCGGCCGGGATGAGCGGCGCCGACGCGACGCGCCGGGCCGACGAGGTCTCCCGGTGGATCCTGGCCGAGGCGGCGCCCGTCTCGCTTCCCGACGGCCGGTGGGACAAGATGGTGTACGGCGTGCGTGACTGCGAAGAGTTCCTCCGAGCGATCGTGTGACCCAGCCATTAGAGAATACTCAACCCCTCGGCCGCGTGGTGGCGACCGAGCGGAAGCCGAACACGCCGCACGAGTTCCATTTCTGGACGGCGCTCGACTCGCCGGTCGGCATCGGGACCATCGTGCGCGTCGAAGGCACGCAGCCGGTGAGCGGGCAGCTGCCGGAGATCTACGGCATCGTCGTCGAAGGATTCAGCTACACCGATCTCGCGACGCCGCTCCACGACATGCTCGGGCACGACGGCACGCCGGGCGGCGCGTCGCTGTCGGCGACGCAGCGGGCGGAGATCAGGCTGTACACGGCGGCCGTGCTCCGGCAGGTGCCCGAAGAACCGCTCCAGCCGGTGCCGATGGGCACGGTGTATCTGGCCGACGATCACGATGTGGCGATCGCGCTTCGGATGGACGGCTATTTGAAGGAGGGGTCGAACACCGGCATTCCGATCGGCGTGTACCGCGCCGGCGCGAGCGACTCGGTGATCTACGTCGACGCCGACTTTCTCATCGGTCCCGAGGCCGCGCACCTCAACATCTCCGGCGTGTCCGGCCTCGCCACCAAGACGAGCGCGATCGAGTGGATGCTCTCGTCCATCTTCGCGCACTTCCCGGAGTCGAAGGGATCCGTCGCGGCGGTGTGCTTCAACGTGAAGGGGCCGGATCTCTGCTTTCTCGACCAGCCGGGCGCGATTGAAGATGCCGATCGCGCGCTCTACGAGAAATGCCGGGTTCCGGCGCGGCCGTTCGAGCACGTCAAGTATTTCGCGCCGTACAAGTCCGACGGCTTTTCACTCAACACGCTGCGCTCGAACGACGCGCTGCTGCACAACGTGTCGTCGCTCACGTGGGGATTGCGCGAAGTGCTGCAGTACGCCGAGGTGCTGCTCAACAAGGACGACGTCGACGCCAAGGCGGATGCGCTGATCGACTTCATTCGGGAGCGCATCGTCGACCGCGAGTTCACCGATTCGATGCTCGGCAACCGCCGGTACCTCGTGCGATCGTTCGCCGACCTCGAGGCCTGGTTCCGCGACGTCTTGAGCGCGCTCGAAGGCAAGAACGGGGAAGGGTGGCGGAGCCACCACATCGCGACCATCCGAAAGGTCCGCAACCGGCTGTCGAACATCTCGACGCGATGTGCCGGCCTGGTGACGGACGACGGCGCGGTCAGCGACTTGCCGTTCGGGAGCTTTGCGGATCGGACGGTGTATGTGATCGACGTCGCCTCGCTCGAAGAGGATGCGCAGGATCTCATCTTCGCGAGAGTCGTCACCAAGCTCAGGGAACACCTGGAAAAGCGAGATCTCGGCGTGAACCACGTGGTGGTTTTCGTCGACGAGCTGAACAAGTATGCGCCGTATGACGGGCAAGAGACGTACGTTCGCAAAATGCTGCTGGACCTCGCCGAGCGTGGCCGGTACCTCGGGCTCGTGCTCTTCAGCGCACAACAATTCCGCTCGCAAGTCCATCGTCGCGTGGTTGGGAACTCGGGAACAGCGCTCTATGGGCGCATGGACTCGGACGAGCTCGCGACACCAGGGTACGCGGTGTTGAGCCCCGCCGTGAAAACGAAGCTTGCGACGCTGGACAAAGGGCAACTGATGGTGCGGCACCCGCATTTCACCCAGCCGATTTTCGTGCGCTTTCCGCGCCCCGCCGTGATGCGCGGGCGTGACGGCGCCGAGCGCTATCCGCAAGCCACTGATGTCGACGTGGATGCGGCCGTGTTGCGCAGCCTCCGCTCGCTCGACCCGTCGATCACGCTGGGGTGGGTTCGCGATGCCGTCGGCATTCGGGAGGAGGACGAGATCATTCGTGCGCGCAACGCGACGCTCCGCGAGCGTCCGGCGGACGTGCGCAAGTTCTTCCTGGCGCAGCTTCGCCCGGTCGTCGCGTCGCAGAGCGCACCTCGTCCACCGGCCGCCGCGATTCGCTCGGCTCCCGCTGACGACCCGTACGGATTCTGAGCGTGTTTCGGTCGTCTCTCGCGGCGCGTTTCGCCGGACTCCTCGTCTTCACCGCCAGCCAGGCGTGGGGACAGGGAATCATTCTGCAAATCAAGCCTCACGCCGGCGATACGATCCGGATGCTGCTCGATCAGCGGGCGGAGATGACGGGCGTGAAGCACACCACCGCGGGTGAGGCCACGGCGATGGTGATCAACACGCTCAAGATGTTCTCGCGTGCGATCGTGGAAGGAGTGACCGATCGCGGCACCGCCGTGCTGGCCGTCACCGACTCGGCGCTGATGTCGACGACTGACGAACAGGCGCGGCCCGCGACGTTGCAGGCGCAGGCGGCGATGCGCGGCCAGCGCGTACAGTTCCGGGTGCTGCCCGACGGCACCGTGGGAATGAGCGAAGCTGGCGGCGTGCCACGTGACGTAGCGCAAGTCGTTTCGGTGATGCCGGCCACATTTCCCAAGGCGCCGATCAACGTCGGGGAAAGCTGGATCCGCGAGATGCCACTGCCCGCCGGGACGCAGTTTGGCGCGCAGCTGTCCGGGAAGCTGTACCTCACGTTCCGGTTCGATTCGCTCACCCACGGCGGCGAATGGGCCTTCGTGTCGATGCACGGCGAGATGCGGCCTACGCGGGGCCCTGGGGCCGTTTCTGGGACCATCCTGGAGCGTGGGCAGGTCACCGGGACCATGCTCGTGGATCAACGGCGCGGGTGGCTCACGGAGTCGTGGTTCCAGATCATGATGAGCTCTCTGGTGACGCCGCCGCTGGCCGCTGGTTTGGTGTCCATGCATACCGACATGCGGATTACCCAGCATATGCGGACGTTGGATCGCCGATAACTGGAAACCGGGTTGGTCACGGACAGACACGGGCGCACACGGACGGGCGCTGAACACCGAAAAACAATTCTGGGTCTTCGTGGATTCGAGTGGGCAAGTTGGGCCGATTGCGACGACTTCACGAGCAGTTCTTCAGAGTGTTCCACGCGGATTTTCATGCTTTCCCGACGCCCTTCGCGTAAATCCGCGAAGTCCGCCAGATCCGCGTTCGAATCTCATTGTGGCTGGCCAAGCGGAGGTCGTTCTACGGTGGCCGCCGACATCCGACATGGTCCGGACCATCCGTCGTGGCGAGCCGGCCACACCGACTCTTGAAGACGCGGACGTAGCAGATCAGGCGGATTACGCGGACTTTCTTTTTTGTCTCACGTCGGCGGCGCACCGCAGCAACAGACGTGACCGGCTCGCGCAGCCAAGACACACATAAGTGCTAAACCAGCCGCCCTGGACACTGCCTCGTGGCGTCCCGAGCGGCTGTTTTCAAAGATCAGTTCCGGTTGTCTCCGTGCCCGACCGTCTGTGGCCGTGCCGATCCGTGATTGGCAGTTCCTCCGTTTTCGCCGGCTCGCATCGCTGAGGATTAGATTACCGACGAGCACGGCGCCGCCTCCTGCCGCCTCCAAAGCATGCGCCTGGTTCACATCTCCGACCTGCACCTCGGGTACCGCCAGTTTCAGCGGCTCACGCCCACCGGCGTCAATCAACGGGAGGCGGATGTCGCGGGGACGTTTCGCACGGCGATCGACCGAATCATCGGACTCCGCCCCGATGTGGTGATCGTCGCCGGGGACGTCTTCCATAGCTCGAGGCCGACCAACCAGGCGATCCTGCACGCGTTTCTCCAATTCTCGCGGCTCGTGCACGCACTGCCGGGTGCGGACGTCGTCGTCGTCGCGGGCAACCACGACTCGCCGCGATCGTCGGAGATCGGCGGAATCTTGCCGCTGCTCGGACAGATCGGCGTGCACGTCGTGGATCGCGACGCGAAACGACTCACCGTCGCAAACGGCCAGCTGTCGATTCTGGCGATTCCAGATCTGCTCGGACTCGTCCGTCCGTCGTTCACGCCGGATCCGGAGATCAAATACAACGTGCTCGCCGGCCATCTCGAGATTCAGGGTATGCTGCCGGCCGCGGTCGCCGCTGCCGATCCCGCCGCGGTGTCCATCGCGCGCGACGAGCTCGACACGTCGCGGTGGGACTACGTCGCGCTCGGGCACTATCACGTCTGTCGGGAGATCTCGCCGAACGCGTTCTACTGCGGCTCGATCGACTATACGAGCGTGAATCCGTGGGGTGAGCTGTACGAAGAGCGCACCGCTGGTTTGAGCGGCAAGGGCTTCATCGAGCGAAACCTCGCGACGGGCGATCACACGTTTCATTCGCTGCCGGCGTCGCGCCCGCTCGTCGATCTGCCGCCGATCGCCGCGCGTCAGCTCACCGCCGCGGAGATCGACGAGCAAATTCGCGCGGCCGTCGACTCGGTGAAGGGTGGAATCGACGACAAGATCGTTCGTCTCACGGTCCGCGACGCGCCGCGCCACATTGCGCGCGAGCTCGACCACAAGGCGATCCGCGACTACAAGCGCCGTGCGTTGAACTTCCACCTCGACGTTCGCCGGCCGGACATTCTGCGCCTGCATTCGTCGGGCGCCCCGGGCGGCCGCGCGATGGACATCAAGGACATCGTCGCGGAAAAGTTGCGCTGGCGCGCGCTCGACCCGGGACTCGATCGCGAGGTTTTGGTCGCGCGCGCCCTCGCGTATCTCGACGACGCACAGGCCGCTGCGCCAGCGCAGGCACCGCTGCTCGAGGCCTGATGCGACTCCATCGGCTTCGGCTGACCAACTTCCGGCAGCACGTCGACACCCGCATCGACTTCGAGACCGGCATCACCGGCATCATCGGTCCGAACGGCGCGGGCAAGTCGACGCTGCTCGAGGCGATCGCCTGGGCGCTCTACGGCATGCCCGCGGCGCGCGGCACGCGCGAGTCGATTCGCTCGAACCGTGCGCCGGCGCGGGCGTCGGTCAAAGTCGAGCTGGAGTTCGAGCTCAGCGGCCATCGTTATCTCGTCTCGAGAGGGCTGAACACCGCCGAGCTCCATCTCGACGGCTCCGCCGCACCGATCGCGACGACGATCAGCGCGGTGAGCGAGCTGCTGCGCCGCCGGCTCGGAATGAGCCACGAGGAATTCTTCAATACCTATTTCACCGGGCAGAAGGAGCTCGGCGTCATGGCCGCGATGGGCCCGACCGACCGCGCGCAGTTCCTGTCGCGCGTGCTCGGCTACGAGCGGCTCAAGGTGGCGCAGGAGCTCGTGCGGAAGCGCCGCAGCGCGATCGACGCCGAGCTGCGGGGGCTGCGCGCCGGGATGCCGGAACCGGAGACGGTTCGTGCGGTCGCGACGCACGCTCAGGAGCGGCTCGCCGCGGCAGAGGCGCGGGTCACGTCGACCATCACGGCGCGGGAGCGGGCGCGGGCGGCAGTCGACGAGCTCGTGCCCAGATGGGAGGCGTTGCAACGTGAGCGCGACGCGCTGCAACAGATCGTCGCCGAGCTGCGCGTCGCGGACGGCGAGCGCGAGGCGCGCGAACGCGATCGCGAACGCATCCAGCGCGAGCTCGACGAGATCGCGCTGGCGCGTGAAGAGTTGGCGCGAATCGCGGTGGATCTCGCGCCGCTGCCCGCCCTCGAGACGGAGCTGCGCGAGCTGGATCGCGCGTCGAACGAGGTCGCGCGCCGACAGACGCTGACCGATCAGATGCGCGCGGTGACGGAGGAATTGAACGCGCTGATCGCGCGACGCGCGCTGATCGAGACCGCGCCGGCCCTCGAGACCGAATCGGTTGCGGAGCTGACGAAAGCACGTGCCGAGCTCGACGCCGCGCAGAAGGCCTTCGAGACCGGACAGACGGATTGGGTGCGCGACCAACAGGAAGCGGAAACGAAACGCCGTGCGCTGCTCGAGCAATTGCGCGACGCCGAGGCGCAGCGTGAACAGATCATCGAGCTGGGCGAGAGCGGCACCTGTCCGATCTGCGCGCGGCCGCTCGAGACGCATTTCCGCACGGTGCTCGATTTTCTCGAGAACCAGATCGAGACCATCAAGTTCGACGGGAAGTACTGGCGCGCGCGGATCGACCAGCTCGCGGCGATGCCGGCCGAAATCGCGGCGCTCGATGAGCGACGGCGCTCGCTGTTCGAGCAGGTCGGAAAGCTGGAACGACGATTGGCCAAGGTGCAGGCGGCGGTGCAGGAGCTCGCGGGCGTCGGCCGCGACGTCGAAGCGAAAGAAAAGCGTCGCGACTTGCTGATCGGCGAGCTGGGAGAGATCGCCGTGGAGTACGACGCCGCGCGACACGCGGCGCTCCAGGTGATGGTCGAGCGACTGACGCCGCTCGCGGCGCGCGCGACGCGCCTGTCGGCGCAGGCCGAGCGTGAGATGCAGCTCGCGCCCGAGCGCGACCGCGTGCGTGAATCGCTCGACGCGGTCGTCGCGCGGCTCGCCGAGCTCTCGTCGGCGCGCGAGACCCTGGCATTTTCCGAACAATCGTTCGTCGAGATGCGCGATGCGTTCGAGCGGGCCGCGGCCTCGTTCCGCACCGCGGAGCTGGCGAGCGTCACGGCGGACGCGGAGGTCGCCGCGGCGCGGGGGGCGCTCGACGTCGCGACGCAGGCGGTCGCCGACGTCGCGAAGGCCGAGGCGCGGCTGGCCGAGCTGGCGAGCGACCGCCGGGTGCACGACGAGCTGGATCGCGCGTTCGGCGACATCCGGACGGACTTGAACCTCGAGCTTCGCCCGGAACTGTCCGACCGCGCCAGCGGATACATCCGTGAGCTGACCGACGGCCGCTACTCGGAGCTCGAGCTGGACGATCAGTACAACGTGATCGTCCTCGAGGACGCGATCCCGAAACCCGTCATCTCCGGCGGTGAAGAGGATCTGGCGAACCTGGTGCTGCGGCTCGCCATCTCGGAGATGATCGCCGAACGTGCGGGCCAGGCGTTTTCGCTGCTCATTCTGGATGAAGTCTTCGGCTCGCTCGACGAGAGCCGGCGGCACAACGTCGTCGACCTCTTGCGCCGGTTGCAGGATCGCTTCGAGCAGGTGATTCTCATTACGCATATCGAATCCGTGCGCGAGGGACTCGACCGCGTGGTCACCGTGCGATACGACGAGGAGACGGGAACGTCGACCGTGGAGACCGAGCTGCCGTCCGGCGCGGTCGCCGTCGGCGCGGCTGCCAGCGACGAAGACGCGCTCGACTCGGCGGACGTTCACGCCGGAGCCGCCGACTGATGGCCATCTCGCGCTCCTGGCGCCAGCATCCGGTCGACGGCCCGTTCCGCGCGCGCATCGAGGAGATCGACGAGCTGAATCAGATCTTCAGCGACTCGTTCACCGAGCGCTATCGTCGCGACGGAATGGTCGGCGTCCGCGTCCCGTTCCTCAATTCCTCGATCTGGCGCTACGCGATCGAGGATGCGGCCGAGGGCGCGATGTTGTGGCGTGACGATCGCGGACGCATCGTGGCGTTCAACATGGTGCACCGGTCGGGAACCGAGGGCTGGATGGGTCCGCTCGCCGTGCGCACCGAGTTCCAGGGGCTCGGGACCGGCAAGGAGATCGTGCTCCGGGGTGTGGAGTGGCTCAAATCGCAGGGCGCGACGGTGATCGGCCTCGAGACGATGCCGCGCACGATGGACAACATCGGGTTCTACTCGCGGCTCGGGTTTTCGCCCGGGCGTCTCACCATCACGACCACGCTCGAAGCGGCACTCGCCGACGCGCCGGCGCAGCTGCTCAGCCGACTGTCCGGATCGGCGCGCGACGCTGTGCTCGGGGAGTGTCGCGCGCTCGTGCAGCGCCTCATTCCGGGCTATGACTACACGCGCGAGATTCTGCTCACGCAGGAGCTGGCGCTGGGTGACACCGTTTTGTTCTACGACGGCGACACGCTCGCGGGCTTCGCGCTCGCGCACACGGCGCCGCTCGTCGAGGGGCGCGCCCGCGAGGAGCTGCGCGTGCTCAAGCTCGTGCTGGCCGACGAGAATCGATTCGCCGAGCTCGTGCATGCCATCGCCGACTTCGCTCGGCGCAGTGGGACGAGACGGATCTCGCTGCGTCTGCAGGGCGAGTTTCGCTCCGCGTACCATCGCGCGGTCGCGCTCGGAGCGCACGTTCGGTGGACCGACCTTCGCATGTCGCTCACGGATTACGAGGAGCGGCGTCCGGCCGAGGGATTGGTGCTCTCGAACTGGGAGATCTGACCGCGGGTAACGCGATCGAAACGATCACGCTATCTTCGACCTGCCCATGCCGGGCGACCGATGTGCCCGGCATCCCAGACTACGAGGCGACATGATGCATCCCACCCACCCCCAGCGCGCCGCGCGCCGCACGCGTACGCGCGCGCGATTGGTCGTGCTCGCCCTGATCGTGCTCGGTGCCTGCGCGCACAATCAGTCGGCGGAGATGGACATGGAGGACGAGCCGGACCACGAGCCGATCCGTGTCCACGTGCGCAACGAGAATTTCCTCGACATGAACATCTCGGTCGTCTCGAGCGGCATCGCGCGACGGCTCGGCCAGGTGACGGGCAATGGCGTGGGCGACTTCACGATCGCGTACAGCGTCGCGAACGGTCAATCGATCGCGGTGCGCGCGACGCCGATCGGCGGCAGCGGCTCGTACACGTCGCCGAACTTGTCCGTCGGCGGCGGACAGATGGTCGAGGTGCGCCTGGCGGCGTCGCTGCGGCAAAGCACCACGGTCGTGCGCGAGCCCTGATCGGGCGTGAACGTCAGCGCGATGGCGGCGGCGTGGGGTGTCGCTTGTCGCCGCGGACGACGATACGCCAGATGATGACGAACACGCCGACGGTCAGCAACAGATGCAGCCACCCCGATCCGTCGAACCACACGCCGATCGCCCAGATGACGATCAGCGCCACGCCTGCGAGAATTCCGAGATCCATGTTTGACCCGTTGCGCGATGGTCTTTAAATTGCCAACGTACAAGTGAGAAGCAACACTCGGGACGGAGAACTCCGTTTTTGAGCCAACAAGTCCACCGAGTGGGTTCGACAATCTATCACCGACGTCATGCCCCCAGTGCGGGGGAAGGCGAAAGGTTGGTGGTGAGGACCTCATCATTCGACTGGGCTTCACAAAACCCTCTCCGGACCGAATCTTCGAGCCCCGTGGCTAACCCCACGGGGCTCGTTCGTTCGTCACCACGCGTCGCACGCGGCGGTCCATGCCACAGGTCACGATCATCCGACGACTCCTCTTCAACGCGGCGCACCGCGTGCACAACCCCGCGCTCTCCGACGCCGAGAACCAGCGGCTCTTCGGCAAGTGCAACAACCCCAACTGGCACGGCCACAACTACACGCTCGACGTGTCGGTCACGGGTCCCATCGATGAGCGCACCGGCTACGTGATCGATCTGAGCGTGCTCAAGGCCATCGTCGAGCGTGAAGTGATCGCCAAGGTCGACCATCGCAACTTCAATCTCGAGGTCGACTTCATGCAGGGCGTCATTCCGACCACCGAGAACATCGTCGTGCAAATGTGGCGCGTGCTCCAGCCGGCGATCGCGCCGGCGCGGCTCACGCGCCTCGTGCTCTGGGAGACGCCGCACAACTACGTCGAGTACGACGGCGCGTGACGGCGATCGCCACGGCGCTGGTCACCGGCGCGTCGCGCGGCATCGGGCTCGAGGTGGCGCGTACGCTCGTCGCCGGTGGAGCGCGCGTCGCCATGCTCGCGCGCTCGGAGCGCGATCTGGCCGCCCGCGCCCGTGAGCTCGGCGATGACGCCATTCCGATCGCGTGCGACGTCGGCGACGCCGACGCACTCGCGCGCGCGACGGCACGCGTACGCGCCGAGCTCGGCGCCGCGCCGGATGCGATCGTCAACAACGCGGGCGCGTTCACACTCGCGCCAGTGGAAACGACGGCACCCGGCGACTTTCGGCGCGCCGTCGACGTCAACCTCGTGGCGCCCTTTCTCATCGTGCGGGCGTTTCTCGCCGACATGCGCAGGCGTAGCTCCGGACACATCGTGACGATCGGCTCCATCGCGGATCGGATGGTGTTTCCCGAGAACGGCGCGTACGCGGCGAGCAAGTTCGGGGCTCGCGCGTTTCACGAGGTGTTGCGGGCCGAGCTGCGCGGCTCCGGCGTGCGTGCGACGCTCGTGTCGCCCGGCCCGACCGACACGCCTCTTTGGGACGAGATCGATCCCGACACTCGTCCGGGGTTCACGCCGCGGCGCGAGATGCTCGGCGCCGCCGCCGTGGCCGACGCGGTTCGCTACGTGTTGTCGTGCCCGGCGGACGTCACCGTCGACGAGCTGCGGCTCTCGCACACCTGACGCGAACGCCGCACGATGTTCACTCCGCTCGTCGACATTCTGCGATGTCCGAACGCGCACGAGGACACGTGGCTCGTGGCGTCGATCGAGCGCAGCGAGGAGCGCGACATCCGCGAAGGCACGCTCGGCTGCCCGGTCTGTCTCGCCGAGTATCCGATTCGCGACGGCGTGGTGCGCTTCGCGGACATCGCGCCGTCGCCGGCAGCGACACAGCGCGACGAGGATGCGGTGCGTCTCGCGGCAGCTCTGGATCTGACCGACGCGAGGATGACCGCGGTGCTCCAGGGCGTGTGGGGCGCGCTGGCGCCGATCGTACGCGGCATGAGCCCAGCGCAGCTATTGCTCGTCAATCCGCCGCTCGGCATCGCGAGCGGCGACGGCGTATCCATCGTGCATGCCGCGTCAGCTCCGCTGGCGCGCGGCTCCGCAGACGCGGTGGCCTTTGACGCGAGCGCCAGCGAAGGCATGATCGGATCGCTGGTGGCAAGTCTGAAAGGGGGCGGACGCATGCTCGGTCCCGCTGGAAGCCCGCTCCCGGATGGCGTCACGGAGCTCGCACGCGATGATGACGTCTGGGTGGCACTCCTCGCTCCCGGCGCGGTGAGCTCACCAGTACAGCTGAAACGACGGCCGGCCGGATAGCGATTCTTTCGAAGACTGAGGCTCTAGTCGTCAGAGACAGTCGACAGCGTCAGTCCCCCAAAAGGGCGGCGCCAAAGCGCCGCCCACACCTTGCCTGTCGACTGTTCCTGACGACTGACGACTCCATTGCCGTTAGTTCGCGATCAATGCCGCGCCCCTGCCGGCTCTTCCTCGAGCTCCCCAGGCTCGTACATGGAGTCGATCATCGATTTGTAGGTCTTGTCGATGACGCGCCGCTTCACCTTGAGCGTGGGCGTGAGCTCCCCGCGCTCGATCGAGAAGTCGTGCTCGAGCAGCCCGATCTTCTTGGGCCGCTCGTAGCGCGCGAGGCTCTCGACCTCGCTGAGCACTTCGGTTTCCATCTTTTTTCGAACATCGGGCATCGTGAGCGCTTCGGCATGGTCCCGCCACGCGATGTTGCTCGCCTTCGCCCACGCCTCGAGCGAATCCCAGTTCGGCACGACGAGCACGATCGGGAACTTCCGCTTGTCGCCGATCATGACCGCCTGACTGACGAACTTGTTCGTCTTGATCTTTCCTTCGATCGGCTGCGGCGCGATCTTCTTGCCGCCGGCGGTGGCGATGATGTCCTTTTTCCGGTCCGTGATCGCCAGGAAGTCGTCGCGCAACTCGCCGATGTCGCCCGTGTGGAACCACCCGTCGTCGTCGATCGCCTCGGCGGTCGCCTGCGGCTTGTTGAAGTAGCCCTTCATCACGTGCGGCCCGCGCGTCAGAATCTCGCCGTCCGACGCGATCATGATCTCCACGCCGGGCACCGGCTTGCCGACCGTGCCGAGACGGAAGGCATCGGGCGTGTTCACCGTGATCACCGGCGACGTCTCGGTCAGGCCATAGCCCTCGAGAATGACCAGTCCCGCGGCATAGAAGAACTTGTTGATCTCGGGCGCGAGCGGCGCGCCGCCGGACACGAAGTAGCGGAGACGTCCGCCGGTGCGCGCTTGGAGCTTCGAGAACACGAGCTTCTGCGCGATCCGGTACTGCACCGCGAGCAGGCCCCGCGGCTCGCCGCCGGCGAGCTTGACGTCGGCCCAGCGATCTGCCACGCCCCGCGCCCAGAAGAAGATCTGCTTTTTCAGGCCGCCGCCCGACAGCGCGTTCTCGAGCACGCGCGCATACATCTTCTCGTACAGCCGCGGCACCGACAGCACGAGCGTCGGACGCACCTCGACGAGATTGGCCGACACCGTGTCGACCGACTCGGCGTACGCGATGCTCGTGCCGGTCGCGAACATCAGATAGTGGCCCGCCATGCGCTCGAAGATGTGCGACAGCGGCAGAAAGCTGAGCGCGATGTCGACGCCGGCGAACGGAATCGCGGCGCGGCCGGCGAACACGTTCGAGTAGATGTTGTCGTGCGACAGCATCACGCCCTTCGGTTCGCCCGTCGTGCCCGACGTGTAGATGATCGTCGCGAGATCGTCCGGCCGAACCGCGTTGGCGTGGTCGAGGTACACGGCGCGGCGCGCGTCGTCGTCCACCACGGCGCCCTTCGCCTCGAGCGCGGAGAGCGTCATGTCGGCGCCCGCGCCGTCGGCCGCGAAGGTGATCACGTGCTTGAGCCCCGGACACTCGTGGCGAATCTCGGCGATCTTCGCCGCCTGCTCGGCGTTCGAGACGAAGATGCCGACGGCGCTCGAATCGCGCAGAATGTACGCGATCTGGTCGCTCGGCAGGTTCGGATAGATCGGCACGTCGGCGACGCCGATCATCAGGCACGCGAAATCGGCGATCGCCCACTCGGGACGATTCTCCGACAGAATCGCGAACCGATCGCCCCGCCGCACGCCGAGCTCCTCGAGGCCGAACGCGGTGCGGCGCACGCGCTCCGCGAGCGTGTCGTGCGAGATCGGCTCGTAGCGGCCATTGCGCTTGACCTGCAACGCGTCCGGCTTGCGGTACGTCGCAATGGCGTCGAGGAAGATCCGATTCAGCGTTCCCGGTGCGGAATTCCTGGGGCCACCTGACGTGATCATGGAAATCCTCGTTCGAGGGCTCTCGCCCAGTATAACTCTCTCGCGCTGGCCTGCGGAACCGTACGCCTCGCGTCAGCGCTCGGCTACTGGAACACGACCTTGATCGGAATGATGAACGTGATGGGGGAGCCCTTCAGCTCCACGCCCTTGTACGACGCGCGCGCCTCCACGATCGCCGAATCAGGTTTCGTGCCGTTGATGAACGCCTGATCGCCGAGGAACGCCGACGTGACCAGCAGGCGCCGCGACGAATTGCCGCCCGCGGTCGTGGTGTCCGCGGTCGCGACATGACCACTGTTGTCCTGGATTTCGACCGCGACGCGCTGAGGCAGGCTCGCCGGCGCATGCGTCAACGCGTACCTCACGACGATACCGACCGAGCCGCTGTCCTCGGCGCTCAACACGCGGAGGCTGAGCGTCTCGGCGCCCGTCTTCGTCGAATCGCCGGCGGGCGCGAGGAGCGTCGTGTCCTTGCTCGCCTTCGCCATCGAGTCCGGCCGAAACGTCACCTGGATGGTGGCCGCGGCCGTCTGCAGGTTGCCGATCTGTCCGACCAGAATCGTCGAGCCGATCTTGTCGCCGACGAGCGTCGCGCCTCCGTTGAGATGCGCCGCCTTCGTCGTGTCCGTGATGAAAAACTGCGAGCCCGGCGCCGCGATGATCGCGCCGGCGGCGTCGAATGCGGTGATGGTGAGCGCCGCCGGCCTCCCGAGGCTGTCGCGCATGGTGTCACCCACGACGACCGACGGCGACGGCAGGTTGAGATTGGAGATCGCCGCTGGTCCCTTCGGCGCCGACATGTCGACGCACGCCAGCCCGACGACTACCGCGCTCACTGCCAGCGAAGCAAAAACCCGTTGAATCACTCGAATCGTCCAGCGAGATAGGCGGCGAGCGCACGATACGCTTCGGCCGCGGGGTCGTCCGGCGAGCGAACCACGACCGGTTGTCCGGCGGCGAACGCTTCGATCGAGGCGACGGTTCGCGGAACCCACACATCCAGTACCAACCCGCCGGGAAGCTGTTCCCGCACGTAGGCCGCCACCCGCTCCGACGCCGGATTGCCCGGCTCGACCATGGTGAGAAGAATGCCCTCGAGCGTGAGCGCCGGATTGTCCGCGAGCGCCGCGCTGATGCCGCGCAGAATCTGAGTCGTCGTCTGCAGCGCCAGCGGCTCGCACTGGAGCGGTACGATCACGTGCTGGCTGCACGCGAGCACGCGGTGCACGACCGGGCCGAGCCCGGGCGGCGTGTCGACGATGACCGTGTACCCGCGCTCGCGCGCGCGATCGAACAGCTCGGCGGTTCGCGGCGACTCGGCGAGCTGATGCTGGAATCGGTCGTGCGAGGCGCTCTCGGTCACGCTTCCCGCCGATACGACTCGAAGCCAGGGCAGGTGCGTCGTGCGCACGACTTTGTGCATCTCGTGCGTGCCGGCGAGGTAGTCGGACAGGCCGATGCGCGTCGCGGCCGCACTCAACCCGAGTCCGTAGCGAACCGAGCCCTGCGGATCGGCGTCGATCAGCAGCACCTTTTGACCGCGGCGCGCGAGCGCGGCGGCCAGGTTGATCGCCGTGGTCGTTTTGCCGACGCCGCCTTTCTGACTGACGACCGCGAGCACTCGTCCCACGCTAGCGCCCCGGGTCCGTCGGGCACGGCCTCGCCGCTGCGGAGCGAATCGAGCGTGTCTTTCGCGTGCTGGACCCAGCGTTCCGCTTCGGGGCCGTTCGGCGGCTTCGCCAGAAACGCCTCGAGGTGCCTTTCGGCGCCCGTCCGGTCGCCGCGCTTCAGCAGGAGAAACGCGAGGCCGTAGTTCGCGCCGGACAGATCGGGATTGATGTCGAGCGCGTGGCGGTAGTAGCGAATCGCCTCTTCTGGCCGATGCGTCTTCGTGAACGCGATGGCCATGTTCTGAAGAATCTTCGTGTCGTTCGGCCGGTCGCGCAGCGCGAGCTTGTACGACGTCAGCGCCGCGTCGAAGTCTCCCTGCCGCTCCAGCGCCATTGCCTCGCTCAGGTAATCCAGGCGTTGAGGCTTCAGGTCGCCAACAGACTTCCCGCCGATCAGGCGACTCCACCAGGACATGCGACTAGGAGGGTATCGGGACGACAAAGCAGCCCGCTGGGGCTCGCCGGAGGAACGACGGGGCTCGGGGCAAAGCTATCCCGTCTGTCGAATGCGAGCAACAGCGCGCTTCTCCCCGGAAACGATGGGCGCGCACCGCGGCCGCGCGCGCTCCTGGCTTTTTCCGGTTCCGGTTAGGTTACGACCCATGTCGCCACGTCGAACGAGGGTCGAGCATTCGAAGGGTGTTTTCGAGGTGGACTGGCCGCTGTTCGGCGAGCTGTCGCGTGGGCTCGCGCTGCGTGTCGCTCGCTCCTACGACCCCGAGGTCGTCGTCGGGATCGCGACCGCCGGCGTGGTTCCCGGCGCGGTGATCGCCGCCATTTTGGGGCGCGAGTTTCACTCGATGGTCGTGAGCCGCCGCTTCGGCGCCGACACGGTGCGCGAGACGCCGACGGTGCTCAGCGCCGCGCCGGCGTCGGTGCGCGACAAGCGCGTCTTGGTCGTGGACGAAACCTGCGACACGGGCGACACGATCCGCCTCGCGGTCGCGGCGATGGTCAACGCTGGCGCGGCGGAAGTGCGCACGGCCGTCGCGTTTCAGACCGGCTCGTATATGCCCGATTTCCACGCGCTCGCGACCGAGAGCACGATCGTGCTGCCGTGGGATCGCGAAGTCCTCATCGACGGCGAGCTGCTGCCGAATCCGCTCTACGCCGAGGCGTTGAAAGCGAATCGATGATGCTGTCATCCGTGCTTCGCTCGGGATGACGAACTAACGCGCCGACGCCACCGCCTGCTCGTACCCGACGCCTTGCGCCATCTCGTCGTACACGCGCTGCAGCGTCTCGCCGCTCCCGACCAGGAACCGGCAGCGATCGTCCGCCCATCGAGCGGCACTCGACTTCCATGACCGCCACGGGCTCGCCCGCGAGACGTCCGAAGAAATCGGCCATCACACCCGACGTGTAGTAGCACCCGGGAAACTCGAGCGGAAACGCCGGGTTCCCCTCGGCCCAGTCGCCTGAATCCACGGTCGCGACCGACTCCAAGCGAACCGAGCTCGATCGAGCCCCAGCCGGCGTCGCGGAAGAACTCGGTCGCGCGCGCGACCGAAATCGTCCGCCGCGAGCGACTCCGGTGCCGGCAGACCGCGCGCCGCGAGCCAGCCCGCTGAACGCGTCGAACATCGCCTGGCCGCCGGCATAGCCGGCTTCCTGGAGCATCGCGGCCGCGTTCGGGCCGACGTCGCGGAACAGCGCCGCGCGCAGCGCGGGCAGCGAGTCGCGCGTCATCGCGACCAGAGCGTTACCCGGCAAGTCGAGCGAAGCTGACATCGAGATCTCCCGTAGTGTCATCCTGAGCGAAGCGAAGGATCTGCTTCAGTCGTTCCGCGAACGCGCTCGAGCAGCCGGCTTCGTCGATCGTCTCGACGCCGAGTGCCCGGGCCTTCTCCAGTTTGCTGCCGGCGTCCTCGCCCACCACCACGAAACTCGTCTTCTTCGACACGCTCGAGGCCACGCGGCCGCCGTTGTTCTCGACGAGCTGCGACGGCCTGCTCGCGCGACAGCGTCGGCAGCGTCCCCGTAATGACGACCGTACACCCCAAAAGGGCTCCGCCAGTCTGCGTTCGTGGCTCGTCGAACGTCAACCCGCGCTCGCGAAGCCGCTCGATGAGCCGCTGTGCTTTCGCATCAGAGAACCATGATACGAGCGACTCGGCGATGGTGTCGCCGATGCCGTGGACGGCGAGCACGTCGTCGAGCGATCGCCGAGGCGATCTTGTCCATCGTGCCGAAGTGCTTCGCGATCTGCCCGCGCGACGGTCTCGCCGATGTCCTTGATGCCGAGCGCGAACAGCAGCCTCGACAGCGGCTGTGCCTTCGACGCGTCGATCGCCGCGACGAGACCTTCGGCGCTCTTCTCGGCGAGGCGCTCGAGCTCCGCGAGCTGGTCCGCGGTGAGATCGTAGAGGTCGGCCGCGTCGCGGATCAGCCCCGCATCGAGAGCTGCGAGATCCGCGCGTACGAGAGCCCGCGAATGTCCATCGCGCTGCGCGACGCGAAGTGGACGAGATTCTCGAGGCGTCGCCCGGGGCACTCGAAGTTCGGGCAATACAGCATGCCCTGCTCGGTGCCCGGGGACGAGCGCGGTCCCGCACGACGGACAGTGCGTCGGCGGCATGTACGGCTCGGGCGGATTCGCGGCGTCGCGCTTGTCCGGCACCGGGCCGATGATCTGCGGAATCACTTCGCCGGCGCGCTTCACCTGCACGATGTCGCCGACGCGCAGATCCTTTCGCGCGACCAAGATCGAAGTTGTGCAGCGTCGCGAGCTTCACTTGCGCGCCGCCGATCTCCACCGGCTCGAGCTCGGCGAACGGGTTGATCGTGCCCGTGCGCCCGACGTTCACCTCGATCGCGAGCAGCTTCGTCTCCGCGATGTCCGGCGCGAACTTGCGCGCGATCGCGTAGCGCGGCTCGCGTCCGCCCACGACGCCCAGGTCGGGCCAGAGCCGCAGCACGTCGACCTTGACCACGCCGCCATCGATGGCGAAGTCGAGACCGCCGCGAACCTTGTGCTCGATCTCGCTCGCCCACGCGTGGACCTCGGCGAGCGTCGCGCAGCGCTGCGTGATGCGGCGCCACGGGAATGCCCCACGAGCCAGCAGCTCGAGCAGCGCGTACTGGGTCGCGACGCGCAGCGGACTCGCCGTCGGGCAGCGGCGATCGCGTAGCCGAAAAAGCGAAGCGGAAAGCTCGCGGCCACTTTGGGATCGAGGCGACGCAGCGCGCCGGCCGCGGTGTTGCGCGGATTGGCGAACACCGGCTCGCCCGTGGCGACGCGCTCTTCGTTGATGCGCTCGAAGCCGCTGTACGGCATGTACACTTCGCCGCGGATCTCCATCAACTGGCGGATGCTCGGTGCCGCGCAGGCGAAGCGGGATTTCGCGGATCGTGCGCAGATTTGCCGTCACGACTTCGCCGATCGTTCCGTTGCCGCGCGTCGTGCCGTCGACGAGCACGCCGTCGCGATAGGTGAGCGCGATCGCCGCGCCGTCGATCTTGAGCTCGCAGGTGTAGCCCGACGCGCGCACGTCGTCGCCGGCGAGGCGCACGAGCCGCTCCTCCCACGCCGCGAGCTCCTCTTCGTTGAACGTGTTGCCGAGCGAGAGCATCGGCACGAGGTGCTGGTGCTTGGCGAGCTGGCTGGCCGGCTCGGCGCCGACGCGCTGCGTCGGCGAGTCGGCCGTGCGCAGGGTGGGGTACTGCTCCTCGAGCGTCAGCAGCTCGCGGTAGAGCCGGTCGTACTCGCGCGTCGGAGATCGTCGGGCGGTCGAGGACGTGGTACTCGTACGACGCGCGCTCGATCTCGACGCGCAGCGTCGCGGCGCGGGCCGACAGCTCAGGATCGAGCGTCACCCAGCACTAACCTTTCGCTTCTTCGTCGATCACTTGCATCGCGACCGTCACGAGGCGGTCGAGCTCTTCGTCGGACGCTTTCGGCAGAAGCGTTTCCGCCCACACGTGGTCGTCGCTCTTGGTGTAGCGGTCGAGCAGCCGGCGGACGAACGCGATGAGCGCGACGCGCTGCAGGTCGGCGTGCCGCTGGCTCGACGCCGCGTTCTTCTGGTCGCGCAGCAGCGACTCGAAGCGGTGCGCGTTGCGCAGCGCCTTGGCCGTGAGCGACGCGACGACCTGGCAGAAGCGAACGTCGGCGTCCGAGAACGGCTTCGGCGTCGCGGTCCGTGCGGAGGAAGATCGCGCCGATGACGCTGCGTCTGCCATTGAATCGGCACGACGATGATCGAGCGGACGTTGCGGTGTCGAGCTGCCCCTTGATGCCGCGCAGCGACGGATCGCTCGCGGCGTCGGGAATGAACACCGTCTCGCCGGAGTCGAACGCGCGCTGGAGCTCCGGGTAGCGATTGAGGTCGACGACGAGATTGCGAATCGTCGGATCCTCGTAGCTCGCGACGAGCCGCACTTCGTTCTGTTCGCCGGAGAGGAAGATCGCGCAGCGGTCGAGCCCGAACGCGTCGCCGAGCTTGCGCGCGATGGCCTGCAGGATGTCGACGAAGTGCAGGGACGACGAGATCTCCTGCAGGATGTCGACGATCGCGACGAGATGGTCGCGCTCGCGCTGCAGCTCGCCTACGCGCGCGCGCAGCCGCGCGACTTCATCGTCCCTCCCATCGGATTCCTGCGTCGGCGACTGGGGGTCGGGCTGGGGGTTGGCCTGGTACGTTGCCGCGTACGTCGTCTCGGGATTGCTCTGATCCATCATTCGCCGCGATGTGCTCGTTGAACTCGTTGCTGTCGAACCGCACGACCCGGTTGCGGCCGGTTTCCTTCGCCACGTACAGCGCGTCGTCGGCGGCGCGCATCAGCCCATCACAGTCCGAGATGCGCGGATGCGGCCACGCCGACACTCCGAAGCTCGCCGTCCGTTTGATCGAGGATTGCTCGAAAGTGAATGTATGTGCCTCGACGTGTTTGCGCACCCTTTCGGCGAACGTCACCGCCGCGTCCAGCACCGTTCCGGGCAAGAGCAGCATGAACTCCTCGCCGCCGTACCGGCCGGCGCGGTCGATCTCGCGCACCTCCTCCCGCAGGATGTGCGCGAACTGCTTGAGCACCGCGTCGCCCGCCTGATGCCCGTACTCGTCGTTCACGCTCTTGAACCGATCGAGGTCGCACATGACGCATGCGAACGTCCTCGCCCAGGCGGCGCGCATGCTCGAACATCTCCTGCAGGCGCTCTTCGAGCTGGCGCCTATTGTCGAGCCCCGTGAGGCTGTCGGTCTGTGACATGTGTCGCAGCCGTTCGTTGGCCTCCAACAGCTGGCGCTCGCGGTCCTCGAGCTGCTCCTGCAGCCGCTTGATGCGAAGCATCGACGTCAGCCGCGCCTTGAGCTCCGCGAAGTCGATCGGCTTCGTGATGTAGTCGTCGGCGCCCGCCTCGAGCCCCTCCACCTTGTTCTCGGTGGCGTCGAGCGCGGTCTGCATGATGATCGGGATGAAGGGGAGATTCGGATTCCCCTTGACTCGGCGCGCTACCTCGATGCCATCGATCTTCGGCATCATGACGTCGAGCAGCACGAGATCCGGCGGCGACTCTTCGATCTTTCGCAGCGCCTCGGCGCCGTCGCCCGCGCACTCGGGCGCGTAGCCCCACGCCTCGAGCCTTGCGCGCAGCAGCTCGACGTTGTCCTCGTGGTCGTCGACGATCAGGACACGGGCTGGCTCGTGCTCTCGATCCTGCTCATGCTCGTTCTCACGCGCTGCGACCATCATTTTTCCCGAGGAACCGTTGCACCTCCGCCACGACGGCGCGCGGCTCGCACGGCTTCGCGAGATAGCCGTCGCACCCCACTTCCATCGCCTTCTCACGGTCCGACGCCAGGGCGTGAGCCGTCAGCGCGATGATCGGAATTTCACGCGTCGCTGGGTCGTGCTTGAGCACTTGGGTCGCCTCCCATCCGTCGATCACGGGAATCGAGATGTCCATCAGGATCAAGTCTGGCTGCTCGGCGCGCGCCTTCGCGATCCCTTCCTCGCCATTCAAGGCCTCCGTTACGGAATACCCGAAGTGCCGCAGAATCGTGGAATAGACGATGCGGTTATCCTCATTGTCTTCCACCAAAAGCACGGTCTTGCCGTTCGCGGTCATAGCTCGGGCGAGGTGGCCGGAGGAAGCGGAACGACTTGCGCTTCAGCCGACGTGATGGGCCTTCGAATTCAGCCGTCAAGCCGCAATTTCCTTACCACGGACCTCAGGAGCTCTGACCGATGTCATACGCCGGCCCAGTTGCCACCGGAGGGCGCCAATCCAGCATCCAGCCAGGGTCGGTACGCCCAGTCACCGTCGCAGGACCCTATAACGCTGGCCTTCTGCGGGGCCGGAGGCAGACTCGGAGCGCCGTCGCGTTCGCGGCCGGTGTGGTCCTCGGCCTGGCCGCCGGAGCCGGGATCGCGCTGCTGTTCGCGCCCCAGGCGGGCTCCGACACTCGCCGGGCGATTGGCCGGCGCGGGCGCCATCTGGCGCACCGGGGACACGACGCCTGGGACGACCTCCGCTACGAGCTCCGGCACGCGGCACGCCGAGGTCGCAGACTCATTGGAGGTCTTTGAGACGACGAGCGGCGAGCTCCTTGTACTTGACGTCGTTGTAGTCGGTCGCGGGCGCGCGCGCGATCCACTCGAACTGCTCCTTCGCCTTCTCCTTCATGTCACGATCGGCGTAGACCATTCCGAGATCGAGCCGATGCGTGATTCGGTTCGGGTCGAGCGCGACCGCCTGCTCCATGTCCGCCTGCGCCTTGTCCCAACTCGCCTCGCCGAACACTTTGCCGCCGAGCAGCGTCTTCGCGAACATGCGCGTGATGCCGTTGAGTTGCATGATGTGCTCGTTCCACACGCCCATCACGTGCAGCGCACCGGAATGCTTGGGGTTGATGCCGAAGCGCCGTCTGCGCCTCGTTGTACACCTCGCTGGCGAACTTCACCTGGTCGCGCTTGCCCATCGTCAGCGCTCGCGGCCGACCGCGCGCGCGAGCTGGAAGTGTGCCTCGGCGTTGGTCGAGTCGACCGCGATCGCGCGACGCGCGTATGCTTCGGCCTCGCGGTAGAGCGTGTCGCGCCGCTGCTCGCTCGGATCGAATTCGCCGAGGTCCACCGCGTCATACGCGGCCTTGGTCAACGCGCTGACGTCGTTCGAGTCGACCTTGATCGCGGCTTGATAGTGGGCTAGCGCCCGCGCGATGTTGTTGGACGCATGCTCCCGGTCACCGAGCGCGATGTGCTCGGCGGCGCTTTGCTGACCCCACGCCAGGCGACTCCCGCACATCAACGCGGCGACGATTATGACGGTCTTGTTCATGCCACACTCCGGGTCATCCCGATCACGCCTCCAAGCGTCCCGCGCTCGCGGCCAACGTAGGTGTACCCCGAAGAGCGGTCAATGCTCGCACATCGCCTGATCGAGCGAAAGCGCGATGGCGGCCGGATCGATCCCGGCGAGTGGCGCGCGCTCGCCCTGGCCTACGCCAAGGGTCACGTCCCCGACTATCAGATGGCCGCGCTCCTCATGGCGTGCTTTCTCCGTGGCCTCGACCGCGCGGAAACCGCCGCGCTCACCGACGCGATGCTGCTGAGCGGCGACCGGCTCGATCTCTCGCACATCGGCCGCCCGCGCGTCGACAAGCACTCTACCGGCGGCGTCGGCGACAAAGTCTCGCTCGTGCTCGCGCCGCTCGTCGCGTCGCTCGGCGTCGCGGTGCCGATGATGTCCGGTCGCTCGCTCGGCCACACCGGTGGAACGCTCGACAAGCTCGAGTCGATCCCCGGCTTCCGCACCGACCTCTCGCTCGCCGAGGCGAAAGCACAGGTCGAGCAGCACGGCTGCGCGATGATCGGCCAGACGCCCGAGATCGCGCCCGCCGACAAGAAGATGTACGCGCTGCGCGACGCCACCGCGACCGTCGAGTCGATTCCGCTCATCGCCGCGAGCATCATGAGCAAGAAGCTCGCGGAGGATCTCAACGGCCTCGTGCTCGACATGAAGCGCGGATCGGGCGCGCTCGTCCCCGATCTCGACCGCGTGCTCGAGCTGGCCGACGTGATGATCAAGCTCGGCGCGGATCACGGGTGTCCGTTGCGTCGCGCTCGTGACGGCGATGGATCGGCCGCTCGGACGCGCGTGCGGCAACGCGCTCGAGGTCGAGGAGGCGATCGCCGCGCTTCACGGCGAAGGGCCGCCCGACCTCATGGAGGTGACGTACGCGCTCGGCGCGGAGATGCTGGTGCTCGCCGGCGTGACGGGGGAGATCGATTCGGCGCGGCGCGAGCTCGAGAAAGCGATCGGAACGGGCCGAGCGGCAGAACGGTTTCAGCAGATCATCGAGGCGCAGGGCGGCAATCCGGCCGTGGTCGACGATCCGTCGATTCTTCCGCAGGCCGCCGAATGTGAGATCTTCGCGGCGCCGCGGCGCGGTTTCGTCGCGCGCGTCGAACCGAAGGCGATCGGCCGAGGCATCATCGAGATGGGCGGACGCACGCGCGTGGACGACAGATCCGATCCGTCCGTCGGGTTCGTCATCACCGCACGTCCGGGCGATTGGATCGAAGCTGGCGAACCGATGGCCACCATCTTCGCTCGGGATCGTGCCGGCGTCGGCACCGGGCGCCACGCGCTGCGCTCGGCGGTCGTCATCGCCGACGAGTCGGAGCCGCCGTTGCCGTTGGTGTCGCATCGCGTAACGGCGAACGGTGCGGAACGCTACGGCTCCGAGTAACGACGCGGAACTGAGAGCAAACGAGGAGGGAAGCTTCCAGCTCTGAAGCTGCCAGCTACTAGCTACGGCGAAGACCTCCGGACGCATCACCGCTCTTCAAACAACGTCGACAACCGGCTGGCTTTCCGGCGCGTAGTGGCGTCCGGGTGCAGTGAAGCTCGCGGCTGGCCGCTTGAAAGCTGTCAGCTCCCCTCCTCGGCTCTTCTCGGTTCCGTCGTCCCGTAATTTCGATCGGTTGCGCTGCTGAGAACTCCGACAGAACTTTCTGATCGTCTCTTTCATCGACCGTCAATGCCCCCGAAGATTGCTCGCCTCGCTGGTCTCGGCGCGTTCGGCGCGTGCGCCGGCTTCGTCGCGCTCTATGTCTACGTGGCGTACATCAGCCGGCATACGCCGACCGGCGGGATGATGCCGGTTCTGTCCGTCGTGACGTGGATTTCCGTCGGGCTCGTTCTCCTCGCGCTCATCGGCGTCCACGTCGTGGTCGCCAAGCAGTTGCTGGCACTCGCCCGAGGCGCGCCGCAGCCCGTGTGATGGCGAGCCGGTTCGGCGGCGAGCGACCTCCGCCCTCGACGGTCGCCACCAAGTTCGGGCGAGCGGTGATGCTTCGGTGCCCGCGTTGCGGCGGACGCGGGATTCTGCGGGGCTGGCTCAAGATGCGAGATGCCTGTCCGCACTGCGGGTTGATGCTCGAGCGCGGCGAGTCGTCGGATTTCTGGATCGGGGCGTATGTCTTCAACCTGGCAGCAGGCGAAGTCATCGCGTTCGGCATTCCGATTTTGTGGGCCGTGGCGACATGGCCCAGCTCGCCGTGGACGGCCATCGAGATCGTCGCCGTCGTCTTGGCGGTTAGTTTGCCACTTCTCTTTTTTCCATTTTCGCGGACGTTGTGGCTCGCGTGGGACCTGAGCTTCCGTCCGTTCGAGCCCGGCGACGTGGCCGGAGGATCCAAACACTGATGCGCCCATTCGCGACGCTCGTGTTCGCGGTGACGGGGAGCCTGGCGGCATTCGGGCGATCCGGCATCGGCACGAGCTCGCCACCGAAAGCCGTGACGACCAAGATCGCTCCGTTCACCAACGACAATCCGTTCGCCGCCGCCAGCACGCTGCCGTTCGGCGCTCCGCCATTCGACAGGATCCACGACGCCGACTATCAGCCGGCGATCGAAGAGGGCATGCGCCGGCATCTCAGCGAGGTCGACGCCATCGCCGATCAAACCGCGCCGCCGACCTTCGACAACACGATCGTCGCGCTCGAGCGCTCCGGCGAGATGCTCACGCGCGTGCTCAAGGCGTTCGGCGGGGTCACCGGCGCGAACACCAATGACGCGTTGCAGCAGGTGCAAAGCGACGAGGCGCCGAAGCTCGCCGCGCACACCGACGCGATCTACCTGAACGAGACGCTGTTCCGGCGCGTCCAGACGATCTTCGACCGGCGGGAGCAGCTCGGGCTCACGCCGGAACAGACGTATCTCGTCGAGCGCTACCACCTGGACTTCGTTCGTTCGGGCGCGCGACTCTCGGAGGACGACAAGGCGCGACTGCGCGCGCTGAACCAGGAAGAGTCGACCCTCACCACCGACTTTCAGAACAAGCTGCTCTCCGCGACCAAGGCCGGCGCGCTCGTCATCGACGACAGCACACGCCTGGAGGGGCTCGGCGCCGCCGAGGTCGCGGCCGCGGCGGAAGCCGCAAAGGAGCGCGGGCTGTCCGGCAAGTGGGTGATCACGCTGCAGAACACGACGCAGCAGCCGCCGCAGGAATCGCTGCGCCGCCGCGACGTGCGCCGGCAGTTGTTCGAGGCGTCCACGCACCGTGCCGAACGCGGCGACTCCAACGACACGCGCGGCATCATCCAACGGCTCGCCGTGCTCCGCGCGGATCGCGCCAAGCTGCTCGGATACTCGACGGCGGCCGACTACATCCTCGAAGATCAGATGGCGAAGACGCCGGCGGCGGCGATCAAGCTGCTCACCGACATCGCCGCGCCGTCGATCGCGAAGGCTCATCGCGAAGCGCGGAAGATGCAGGCGCTGATCGACTCGGAGCGCGGCGGCTTCGCGCTCGAGCCGTGGGACTGGCAGCTCTACGCCGAGCGCGTTCGCAAAGCCGACTACGACCTGGACGAATCGCAGATCAAGCCCTACTTCGAGCTCGATCGCGTGCTCGAGGACGGGGTGTTCTTCGCGGCCACGCGACTGTTCGGCATCACGTTCACCGAGCGGAAGGACATTCCCGTCTACCATCCTGACGTCCGCGTCTTCGAGGTCTTCGACGCCGATGGGTCATCGATGGCGTTGTTCTACACCGACTTCTTCAAGCGGGACAACAAGAGCGGCGGCGCCTGGATGGACAGCTTCGTGGATCAATCGCGGCTGCTCGGCGCGAAGCCCGTGGTGTTCAACGTCGCGAACTTCACCAAACCCGCGCCCGGTCAGCCGGCGCTCCTCAGCTTCGACGACGTCAACACGATGTTCCACGAGTTCGGCCACGCCCTTCACGGCATATTCTCCGACGTGGAGTACCCGCTCCTGACCGGCACGAACGTGCCGCGCGATTTCGTGGAGTTTCCGTCGCAGTTCAACGAGCATTGGGCGCTCGAGCCCACCGTGTTCGCGCATTACGCGAAGCATCATCAGACGGGACAGCCGATGTCGTCCGAGCTCGCCGCCAAGATCAAGCGCGCGCGCACGTTCAATCAGGGCTTCGCCATGACCGAATACATCGCCGCGGCGCTCGTCGACATGTCATGGCACACGCTGTCACCCGGTGCGCTGGTCGGCGACGTCGCCGCATTCGAGGGCAAGGCACTCGAGAAATACCACGCGAACGTCCGCGAAGTCCCGCCGCGGTACAACACGTCCTACTTCGCGCACATCTGGGACGGCGGCTATCAGGCCGGCTATTTCGCGTATCTCTGGGCCGAGGTGCTCGACCACGATGCGTATGCGTGGTTCACCGAGCACGGGGGACTCACGCGCGCGAACGGCCAGCGCTTTCGCGATTTGATTCTGTCGCGCGGCGGGACGCAGGACGTCGCCGTGTTGTATCGCAACTTTCGCGGGCGAGACCCGAGCGTCGAGCCGCTGCTCGCCGAACGAGGACTCGGGCCGGAGCCCGCGCAACGATGACCGGAGGCGTCACGTGAAGCGACTCGCCGTGGTGGGGTTCGTCATTGTGCTCGTTGGCTGCATCGCGTTCGGCTTCTACGTTGCCAGGAATCCCGAGCGCCGTACACTCGATGATGCCGCCCGGAGCGGCGCGCCCGGCAAGTTCGTTCGACTGGCGGACGGTGTGACGCACTACGACGTCACGGGCCCGGAGAGTGGTCGGCCCGTCGTGCTGGTCCACGGATTCTCCGTTCCGTACTACATCTGGGATTCCACGACGAGCGCGCTCGCGGGCGCTGGCTACAAGGTGGTTCGATATGACGAGTACGGCCGCGGTCTGTCCGATCGCCCTGACGTCCCATACTCGGCCGACCTCTACGACCGCCAGCTGCTGCAACTGCTCGACTCGCTGCACGTGACCGAGCGAGTCGATCTCGCGGGCGTCTCGATGGGCGGATTCGTCACCGGCACGTTCGCTGGACGCCATCCCGATCGCGTTCGCTCCCTCACGTTGGTCGATCCGGTTGCCGGAACGAATCCGCCGTCGCAAGGCATCATGGGTTGGCCAGTGGTCGGGCCATATCTCTGGCAGACGCTTGCCGTCCCCGTGATGGCCGCCGGCCAGTCGAGCGATTTCATCGATCCGTCTCGCTTTCCCGACTGGTCGGCGCGATACCGCGAGCAAATGAGCTATCGCGGGTTCGGCCGCGCGCTCTTGTCGCATCGCCGCCTGTCGCTCGGCCTGTCGCTCGATACGGTGTACCGGCGTGTTGGCGGGACATCGATCCCCGTGCTACTGATCTGGGGGACGTCCGACAAGACCGTCCCGTTCGAGCGCAACGCGAGCGTCCGCGCAGCGATTCCGTCAGCGGAGTTTCACCCCATCGATGGCGCCGCGCACCTGCCAATTCTCGAGCAGGCGCACCTGACAGACTCGATCGTGGTCGCGTTTCTCGGCAAGCAGCGGCGCTAGCCGCCGGGAAGAGAAAAGAGGGGAAGGAGATCGAAGGGCCGGCTACGTCGCCGGCCTTTTTCGTATTCTCGCCGCTCGCGCTCCCCGTTCGCCGCTCCTGCTGAGCATATAGGGCTTTCGGACAATAGGCGGAATCCTCGCGCACCCCCAATCTACGCCGCGTCCGAATCTCCTTTTCCGGTGCGACGAAGTGTTGGTGAGGTCTGTTCGACCGACGGCGCTGCTCTCGTGGCGAGATCTGGCGCTCGTGGCTGTACTGGCGACGCTTGCGATGCTGCAAACGTGCTGACTGACGAACTCACGGCTCCCCGCTGTTCGGTGCCAAGAGTAACCATCATTATGAGGCCTTGACACTAGTTGTTATCACACCTAATGTCCGACATGACTTCGGACCTGCGCGCCGACATCAAGCAGCGTCGACCGTTCGACAGCCTGGAGCAGGAGGCGCATCTGAATATCGAGCGCACCGCTGCCGTGCTCAGTCACGCGTTCGCTGAGGCGCTGAAGGGACACGGCATCACGCCGACCCAGTACAACGTGCTGCGCATTCTGCGTGGCGCCGGCAAGGACGGGCTCTGCCGCAATGAGGTTCGAGACCGAATGGTGGCGCAAGTGCCTGACGTGACTCGACTTCTCGATCGACTCGAGGACGCTGACCTGATCGAGCGAGAGCGTAGCACCGAAGACCGTCGACAGGTCGGCACGCGCATCACCGCGAAGGGGCTGCTGTTGCTCAGCGAGCTGGACGGGCCGGTCTCCGACATTCACAAGCGCCAGCTCGGTCATCTCTCGGCCGCTCAGCTCAAGACGCTCGCCGAACTGCTTTCGCTGGCTCGCCAGCGTCCATAAGGACGCGGCGGGTCGGTGCGGGACGCCGCCGTTAAGCATGTTATCACACCTATAGTCTAATGACGAACTCGTCCACGCTGGTCTACGGAATTGCTCCACCGGCCTACCGGCTTCCTGGCGCAACGCGTCTCGGCCGCGTGCGACTGCAAGTAGCCGATCTCACGCGCTCCATCGCCTACTATGAAGACGTCATCGGGCTCGGCGTGATCGACCGGCAAGGGCCGATCGCGATGCTCGGGCCGAGGGGTTCGGGCGACGTGGTCGTCGAGCTTCACGAGCGACCGGGCGCGAAGCGGGTGACGCGTCGCGGACAGATCGGTCTCTACCACTTCGCCATTCTGCTGCCGAATCGTGCGGCGCTCGGCCGGTTCGTTCGACATCTCGCGGAGCTCGGTGAATACGCTGGGATGTCGGACCACTTCGTCAGCGAGGCGGTCTACCTGCAGGATCCGGATGGCCTCGGCATCGAGGTCTACGCCGATCGCCCGCGCGAGGCGTGGCGTGCCGAGAACAACCAGCTGGCGATGACCACGGTGCCCCTCGATATGCAAAGCCTGATGGCCGAGGCGGGCGACGAGCCGTGGACCGGCGCCCCCCCAGGAACCGTGTTGGGGCACGTGCATCTCTACGTGCGCGATCTCGCCGACGCGTCCGCGTTTTATCACGAGGGCCTTGGCTTCGACAAGGTGGTCTGGAGCTATCCCGGCGCGCTCTTCATGTCGGCCGGTGGCTATCATCACCACCTCGGCACCAATACCTGGGCGGCGGGCGCGCCGCTCGCGGCCGACGACGAGGCTCGGTTGCTCGAGTGGGAGATCGTGGTGCCGGACGTCGCCAGCGCGCTCGGCGCGGGAAAGAATCTCGAGGCGAAGGGATTCCAGGTCGAACGTGACGGCAGCGACGTCGTCGCGCGAGACGCGTGGGGCACACAAGTTCGCGTGCGACCCGCCTGACTTCTCTCTACGCGATTCCTCCGGCGGTGCCGCTGTCCGCCTGAACGGCGGCCAGGATTCCGAGCTCCACGTAGATCGGCCGCACGTGTTCGCGAAGCGTGCGGAGCCGAGTGGCGAGCCAAAGACCGCCGATGACGCAGACCACGCCGCCCCCGATGATCGTGGCCGACACGCCGACGCGATCGGCGACGATTCCCGCGAGGAGGCTGCCGATCGGCGCCGTGCCGAGAAACGCCATCGTGTAGAAGGCCATCACGCGGCCGCGCAGGCGCTCTTCCACGATCGTCTGCAGGATCGTGTTCGTCGCCGCCATCTGGGTCATGAACCCGGCGCCGACGACGATGAGCACGATGAGCGCAAGCCACAGCGACCGCGCCAGGCCGAACGCCACGAGTCCCGTGCCGAAGGCGAGCGTGGACGCGACCATCACTCGACCGAGCCCGAGGACGGTCCGTCGCGAGGCCATGTAGAGCGCGCCGGCGACGGCGCCCAGACCCGTCGCCGTCATCAGGAAACCGAGCGTGTGCGCGCCGCCGTGCAGCGTCCGAGAGGCGACGACCGGCATGAGCACGGTATACGGCATCCCCATCGCGCTCACGATCGCGAGCACCACGAGCGCCGTCCGCACGGGAACGAATTTCGTGACGTACTGCACGCCCGCGCGCAGCTCCTCGAGCATGGTCGTGTCGCGCGCCGACCGCTCCGTGCGCGGCACGCGCATCGCGAGCAGCGACCAGATCACCGCGAGGTAGGAGATGGCGTCGATGAGGAAGCACCAGCCTTCGCCAACGGCGGCGATGATGATGCCGCCGATCGACGGACCGATGATGCGACTCGCGTTCACCATCGTAGAGTTGAGCGCGATGGCGTTCGGAAGGTCGGCGGGATCGTCGACCATCTGCACGACGAACGATTGCCGCGCGGGTGTGTCGAAGGAGTTGATGACCCCCTGGGCGACTTGCAGCGCGAGCACCCAGCCGACGGTGATGACGCCGGACAACGCCAACACCGCGAGCGCGAGCGACTGAAGCGCGGACAACGCCTGCGTCCACACGAGCATGCGATGGCGGTCCCACCGATCGACGAGCACTCCGGCGAACGGCGCGAGAACCAGCGTCGGGATCTGGCCGCAGAAGCCGACCGTGCCGAGGAGGAGCGCCGAGCCCGTCAGTCGGTAGACGAGCCAACTCGTGGCGATGCGCGTGATCCAGGTGCCCATGAGCGACACGCTCTGGCCGCCGAAGAACAGGCGATAGTTGCGATGCGCGAGAGCGCGGGTGATGTGCGGGCGCGGCTTCGTGCGCGTCATGATTCGGCGTTGGGCGCAACATTGAGACCGCTACGAACGGTGCGGCGTCCGGAACGATCGTGTGTTCGAACCATTTTTTGTGACGGGCCAAAGGCCTTGGATTCGGCCTCGCGATCGGTCGTTCGATCGCGAGCTCGGATGGTGGTTGCTGGGGGAAGAACAATCTCGAAGGAAGTGCTACGTTCCATCTTGGTTCTTCCGACCCAGGGCTGCAGGATGGACGCGCCGTTCATCGCGATCGTTGACGACGAGGAGCACGTACGAATCGCACTCCGCCGCTTGTGCAGCGCGTGCGACTTGCATCCTCGCACGTTCGCATCGGCGCAGCAGCTGTTTGACTCGCTGGATCACGCGCGGCCGGACTGTCTGATTCTCGACGTGCAGATGCCCGGCTTCGGCGGCTTGGACGCGCAGGCATGGTTGCTCGAGCGTGGCATCAACATCCCGGCGATCATCATCACGGGGCGCGACGACGAAGAGGTTCGCGTGCGCGCGGCGGCCCTCGGCGCATGCGCCTATCTGTGCAAGCCGTTCGACGTCGAGGTTCTGCTCTGCGCGATCAACGACGCCCTGAGCGTCGGCAGGCGCGCGGCGGAATCCGTCGTCACGCGCTGACGCGTTCGCGGGCGCGCGTTGCTAGTGCGCCGTCGGACCCTGCACGAGGTGCGTCGAGGCGATGAACTTGATCGGATCGACGGCCGTCCCGTGGACCAGCACCTCGAAGTGCAAGTGCGGCGCCGTCGCGAGGCCGCTCTCGCCCACGGTGCCGATCGCCTGGCCCATCGCGACCGTATCGCCGCGCTGCACGAGCGCGGAGCGGCAGTGCGCGTATCGCGTGACGACGCCGCCGGAGTGCAGCACTTCGATCGTCAGGCCGTAGCCGAGCCGACGTTCGACGGAGGTGACCGTGCCAGCCGCGGGCGCGAGAATCCGCGTGCCCAACGGCGCCGCGAGATCGACGCCGCGATGCGCGCGGAACACCTGCAGAATCGGATGAAAGCGCGAGCGGGTGAAGCGGCTCGTGATCTCGCCGTTGACCGGCATGCGCATTCCGACTGGCGGCAGCTTGCTCGCCAGCTCGGCGGCCGACGCGGCGCGGAGCGACTCGACGGTGTCGTGCAACGCCACCGCGAGGCGCTGTTCGGCGGCGAGTCGGTCGGCCATCTGCTCCGACGTGTTCGTCGCCGCGAGCGTCCAGGCCCACGGCGCCGCCACGACGACGAGAAGCACCGTCGCGACTCGGCGCACGGTGCGCCGTTTCACGCCGACGCGCCGCGGCGATGCGGTCGGCGTCGGCGGAACGAGAATGAGCGTCCACGCCGGCGTCGCGCTGTTGCGCATGGTTGACCCCCGAGGAGTCTAGGTCTGCGACACCGCCGCGACGGCGCGGCTTGGAGTCAGCATCAGTCGGCGCTCGTGGCCGATCACCGGCATCTCGCCGTCGAGCGGATGCACGACGACGTGGCCGTGCACTGTGCCGCCTTCTTCGAGCATGACCGCCGCGGCGCGGATGTCGCCGCGCACGGTGCCCGATTTCTGCACCTCGACGCGGCCGCTCACGACCAGGTCGCCCGTCACCTCGCCGCCGACGACGATCTCACGCGCTTCGACGCTGCCGATCACGATCGCGCCGGCGCCGATGATCATCGTATTCGTCCGATGCAACGAGCCCTCGACGCGTCCATCGACGCGCACCGTGCCGTCGGTCGAGATGTCGCCGACGATCGCGAGGTGTTCGTCGATGATCGAGTATCCATCGGAGACGACAGGCGGTTGGCGGCGTGAGAACAGCTTCATCGGCTTCTCCAGTGAGGCGTGCGACAACTTCTATTCCCATGACGCTTCAGAATGTCGCAGGGCACTCCCGCCTCCTGTGCGCCAGCGCACACGGCGCGCGTGCCATCCGCACGACGGCACGTTCTGCCTAGCGTAAATGTGCTCGCGAGATGGTCGAGCCGAGCTCGGTGACCAAGCTCACTGTTCCGCGACCGGTCAGGGAGCGCGCACCGGCAGCTGAGCTACGACGCTGGAGTCAGAACGACGTCGAGTCGCTGTCGGTCCACGACCGCGCAATCGCACGACTTGCCCTCGAAGCCTTCGGGACCGTACACGTCGAACTGCTTCGTTGCGCCCGTCACGACGATCGTGCGCTGGACGGTCGCGAAACCGGGTGCGCTGATGTCGAAAACGTACTTGCCCGCGTAGCCGGGAACGAGGCAGTTGCCGTCGCATTGTAGCGCGTGGGCAACGTCTCCATTCACCGTGATCGTGACGCCATTCACCGCGGTATTCGTCGCGGAGGATGTGATCGTGATCAAGGCCGCCTCCGCCGGCGGACACCCGGGAACCGCGATGCACTCACCACCGTGGCGACACGCGACGAGAAGAACGAGCGCGATGCCAAGAGCTCGTTTTCGAGTTTGCTCCTCCAGCAGATTCGCAATCAGGCGCATCACCGCTCGCGCTCCAGATACCGTGTAGATAACCGGGAACGCAACGAATTTGGTCACCCGGTGAATGGTGACTCTGGCAGCTCAGATTTCTCGCCGCCCGGCGTTGCGGATCAGTCGGAGAATGAACAGCAAGACGACCGCTCCGATGAACGCCACGATGATCGTGCCGGCCAGCCCGCCGACCGGGACACCGGTCCCGAGAGTCCGCAGAATCCATCCTCCGACGAACGCGCCGACGATCCCGATGATGATGTCGCCGACGAGGCCATAGCCCGTGCCGCCCATCACCATCGATGCGAGCACGCCGGCCACGAGTCCGACGATCAACCACGTCAAGAGATCCATATGAACGCCTGGGCAACGAGTTGTCGGCCTGAAAGGCAATGCACGTGCCTGGCTGACTGTGCGTCACGGCCGCGGTCGCTCTGGCGGCGGCGATAGTGTCTGTCGGACGCGCCGATCAGCGGCCAGCGTGGAGGATGATGAGCCGCCCCGCGAGTCCATCAACCGCTCCTGCCGCGCCATCGCCGCCCTGATTCGTCACGATGAGCACCGCGACGCTCGGCGTGTGGTCAACCGGCCCGAAGAATCTCGACCGGATTGGCCCGGATCGCCTGTCGAAGCGGTCCGAGACACGCCAGAATCGCGACGACGAACAAAACCGATTCCGCTCCCGCCAGCGCGATCAAAAGCTCGTACCGCAAGTTGAACATGCCGTACACGAAGCTGGGCGTCGCCGCCAGAGCCACGAACGCACCAATGCCGATGCCCGCCAGCACCATCACGGCGACGTCGTGCAACACCGTTCGCGCGACGTCGCGCGATCGCGCACCCAGCGCGATGCGGGTCGCCAGCTCGCGCAGGCGACGGCTGACCGTGTACGCGATCACGCCATACAACCCGACCGCGCACAACATCAATCCAAATCCGCCGAATGCCGTGAACAGCGTGCCGTAAAATGCGCGTTCCTGCCGCGAGCCGTCGTACCCCTCGAGCCAGCGCCGAACGCGCCGCGTGCGCATCCATGGCGCGGCGTCCTCGAGCTCGCGGCGGATCGTCGCGCCGAGCTTCGCCTGGCCGTCGGCCCCCGCCGCGGCTTCCCCTCGCACGACGAGATCCCGGTCGCGCTCGCGATCATGACCGTATACGACGTAGATCATCGGTGGCGGAGGAAGGTCGCGGTCCTTGCGCGGCAGCAGCTCAACGGACCGCGCCACGCCGATCACCCGGAGCCACGGTCGTTTGGACTCGCGCGCGCCAAGCTTGATCATGCGCCCCACGGGAGATGTCAGCCCGGGCCAAAGCCGGCGCGCGGCGCTGTCGTCCACGATCACGACGCCGGTGGCCGTGCCGCGATCGCCCGGCTGAAAGTCGCGCCCGTCGGCGATCGGAATCCCCAGGGTCGATAGATACGAGGGACTCACGACGCTGTAGTCGCGAACGTTCATCCAGTGATCGCCGCTTCGGCCTTCCTCGGCGAAAACGACCGGGCCGTCGGGCCTCTCCGCGTGGGAGGTCGCGGCGTCGCGCACGCCCGGCAACGCGCGCATGCGCGCCGCGAGGTCGTCGTAGAACGTCTCGACGGCCGAATCCTTCGCCACGCCGCTCGTCTTCACGTCGAGGCTCGCGACCTGCAGCTGTTTCGCGGCGTAGCTGAAATCGAAGCCCGCCAGGCGCACGACGGCGATGATGAAGAGCGCCGCCGTCATGAGGAGCGCGGTCGACAGCGCGACCTCGACGACGATCAGCGGATTGTACCGGTCGCGCAAGCGTCCCGTTGCTCCCGCGCCATCCTTGAGCGGTTCCGCGGGATCCGTCGTCGCGGCGCGCATCGCCGGCAACGCGCCGCCGAGCGTCAGCGCGATCGCGGCGATCGCCACGGCGAAGGCGAACACCCGCCAGCTGGGCGAGGGATTCATGTCGCCGATGCCCGGTGCGTACCGCGCCGCGTAGTGCGGCAACAGGGAGACGGTCCAAACCGTCAGCACCACGCCAATCGTGATGCCGGCGCCGACGATGAGGGCACACTCGGTGAGCACTTGCGTCGCGATGGCGCGGCCGTTCGCCCCGAGTGCAATGCGGATCGCAATCTCGCGACGACGGGCCATGCCTCGTGCGAGCAGCATCGTCCCGAGGTTCGCGCACGCGATGAGGAAGACGGTCGCCGCGGCGAGAAAGATGAAGCCGCCGCCGAGGAGGACGCGGGCAGCCTTCGCCATGCGGCTGCCGCTTCCTCCGACGAACGAGATCAGGCGCGGTGCCACTGGCGTGCGCGGCGCGACCGCCGCATTCAATCCGCCGAAGACGGCGTTCATCTCGTTCGTCGCCACGTCCGCGGTCACGCCGTCGCGCACACGAACGACGGGGAACGGACCAACCGGCTTGAACCCGCTATCGCCGACGAGTTTGCCCGGCGGGAGCCAGACGTCGCGCGCCGGATAGTGCATCCCACGCGGCATGACGCCGACGACCTCGTAGTTGCCGCGCCCGACGCCGAGCGTGAGATGCTTCGCCAGCGGTTGCTCCCGGAAGAGGCTGAGCCACAACTGGTAACTGATCAATGCAACGGGCAGCGCGGCGCGTGTCGTGTCGCTGGCGTTGAACATCCGGCCGACCGCGGGTTTCACGCCGAGGATGTCGAACAACTCCGGCGACACGTTGGCGACAAACGCGTCTTCGATCGTGTTACCCGACTGGATGCTCGTTGGCGTCAGGTAGTACGTCGTGATCAGGTCCGCGGAGTGGAATCCGTCGCGAACCGCGGCATACCGTTCTTCCCACGTCGATGAGTTCCTGGGTTCAATCGCGACTCGAACCGAGTAGACGCGATTGGCGTCGTGATAGGGAATACTCGGATCGGTCACGGCGTCCAGGAGCGCGAACATCGTCGTGTTCACGGCGAGCGCCAGGCCAAGCGAGAGGACGGCGACGATGCTGAAGATCGGGCTCTTGGCCAGCGATCGAACCGCGTACCGGAGGTTCGGAGTGGTCACGGCGCGTGTCCAATCAAAGAGAGGTTGCCAAGAGACGATCCAACGCGTCGTCGCGCCACGACGTTCGGGACCGATGTTGCAGCACTGTATGACAGAGCAAGCCGCGCGTGGCGCCTCTTGACGCCGCGCGGCCGCCGCACGACCTTCACCCCTAACTTAGTGGAGGGAGTCTCGTGTCCGGGTCGGCCAATGACATGCTCCATGGAACGCTCGACTTGCTCGTGCTCAAGACGCTGTCGGCCGGCCCGCGGCACGGCTTCGGAATCACGAAAGCCATCGAGGATCGCACGCAGGAGCTCGGCATTGCCGACTCTGCGCTCTACAAGGCGCTGCATCGCCTCGAGGACGCGGGTGCGATCGAATCCGAGTGGGGCGTCTCCGAGAACAATCGGCGGGCGAAATACTACTCGCTCACACCGCGCGGGCGACAGATGCTGCGCGCCGAGCTTGCCACGTGGAAGCGGTTCGTCTCGGCCGTGAGTGCCGTCGTCGATCCGGTGTGAGTCCTATGCGAAAACTCTCACGGCTTCCGCACGGGGTCCGTCGTCTCTTTCGACTTCCCGTCACGCATGAACGGCTGCTTCGCCCCTCGGCGTCGACCCAGTCGACACACTGCGCGCGGACTAACTGACGGACACGGCAAAGGCACGACTGTATCTCGAGAGACGCCGCTCGAGACGCAAGGACTCGCGTCCCGAGCGGCGGTTTAGAAATGGGCCTCACGTGGGCTCCGTGCCAATCCGCCTTCGTCCGTGTCAGTCCGCGATCACTTTGCTTCGGTTGCGGACAACCAAACTCTTTACGCGGTCGAAGACCTAGCTCCCAAGCAGACGAGAAAGGCCCGCCATCTGTGACGGGCGCTCGACGTTCACTTGCGCCGGTGTTTCACGACAAAACGGCCACGCATGTACGCGTGGCCGTTTCCGTGCCGACGATCGAGCGGCTCAAATATCGAGGTTCTTCACGAACTGCGCGTTGTTCTCGATGAACACGCGCCGCGGCTCGACTTCGTCGCCCATCAGCGTCTGGAAGATCTCGTTGGCGCTGAACGCTTCCTCGATGCCCACCTTGAGCAGCGTGCGCCGTTCCGGGTCCATCGTCGTGTCGAAGAGCTGGTCGGCGTTCATCTCGCCGAGGCCTTTGTAGCGCTGGATGTTGAGATTGACCTTCGTTTCGCCGTTGCCGTTCGTGAAGCGCTTGATGATCTCGTTGCGTTCCTGCTCGTCGTAGGCGTAATAGAACTCTTTGCCCTTGGCGATGCGGAAGAGCGGCGGCTGGGCGATGTAGATGTAGCCCGCCTCGATCAGCTCCGGCATCTGCCGGAAGAAGAACGTGAGGAGCAGCGTGCGAATGTGGGCGCCGTCGACGTCGGCGTCCGTCATGATGATGATCTTGTGATAGCGGGCCTTCTCGATCTCGAACTCGTCCTTGATGCCGCTGCCGATCGCGGTGATGATCGTGCGGATCTCCTCGTTCGACAGCACCTTGTCGATGCGCGCCTTCTCGACGTTGATGATCTTGCCGCGCAGCGGCAGGATCGCCTGGAACTCGCGCCGCCGTCCCTGCTTGGCGGACCCGCCCGCGGAATCCCCCTCGACGAGATAGAGCTCGCAGAGCGCGGGGTCGCCGAGCTGGCAGTCGGCCAGCTTGCCCGGCAGGTTGCCGACGTTGAGCGCCGACTTCCGCGTGAGGTCGCGAGCCTTTCGGGCCGCCTCGCGCGCGCGTGCCGCCGACACCGCCTTCTCGACGATGATGTTCGCGGTCTTCGGATGCTCTTCGAGATACGAGGCGAGCCACTCGTTCACGAGCGTCTTGACCGCGGACTCCACCTCGGAGTTGCCGAGCTTCGTCTTGGTCTGTCCCTCGAACTGCGGCTCGCGAACTTTGACCGACAGCACGGCCGTGAGGCCTTCGCGGACGTCGTCGCCGGAGAGCGTGAAGTCCGACTTCTTGAGGAAGTTGCCCTTCTGCGCGTAGGCGTTGATCACGCGCGTGAGCGCGGCCTTGAAGCCGGTCAGGTGCGTGCCGCCTTCGTGCGTATTGATGTTGTTGACGAAGGAGAAAACGTTCTCGTTGTACTGGTCGTTGTACTGCATCGCGACCTCGATGCCCACGTCGTCGCGGGTGGCATCGATGTACAGCACTTCCTGGTGCAGCGGCTTGCGCGACGAGTTCAGGTGTTGGATGAACTCCTTGAGTCCACCCTTCGCGTGGAACGTATCCGATTTTTCTTGGCCCGCCCGCTCGTCGGTGAGCGTGATCATCACGCCCTTGTTGAGGAACGAGAGCTCGCGGAGGCGCAGCGCGATCGTGTCGTACCGATAGATCAGATCGGTGAAGATCGTGTGATCGGGCTTGAACCACGTCTTGGTGCCGGTCTCCTTCTTCGGGACGTCGCGCAGCGCCTTGAGCTTCGTGGTGGTGTCGCCGCGCGCGAAGTCCATGTAGTACTCTTTCCCGTCGCGCTTCACCCACACCTTGAGCTTCTCGGACAGCGCGTTCACGACGGACACGCCGACGCCGTGCAGGCCGCCCGACACCTTGTAGCTGTCCTTGTCGAACTTGCCGCCGGCGTGCAGCACCGTGAGCGCGAGCTCGACGCCCGGCATCTTCTCCGTCGGATGGATGTCGACCGGAATGCCGCGGCCGTTGTCGTCGACCGTGATCGAGTTGTCCTGGTGAATCGTGACGCGAACGTTGTCCGCGTAGCCGGCGAGCGCTTCGTCGATCGAATTGTCGACCACCTCGTACACGAGGTGATGCAATCCGCGTTCGGATGTCGACCCGATGTACATGCCGGGACGCTTCCGTACCGCCTCGAGTCCCTTGAGAACCTGGATTTGCCCAGCGTCGTATTTCGACGTGTCGTCCGCGTTCTTCGTCGCCATAATCACCCGGAAAAGCTGCGCTCGAAATGACCCCAAAGAAAGCCCGAAAATGGCCCAGGGTCCAACCTGTTGAAACTAACGAAACCACCGTCTCAACGCAACGCCGTACAGAGCCGACAACCTTTTCTTTTGCAACGCTTTAGGAGCCTAAGAGGTTACCGCGACAGCAGCCATCGGATCCGCCGGATGGCCGGCCGTCCCTCCACCCGGTTGATCGACCGCAAAAGCTCCGGCTCCATGAGCGACAGCTCGTTCATCCAGGCGTTCGTCGCGACTTCCACGAACAGCGTTCCGTTCGCCGTGATCGACTTCGGCGCCGTCACCGCCGCGATCTGCGGCCCAACCAGCCGCGGCCATTCCGGAATGACCGCCGCCTGATCCACGCGCTCCGTGAGCCCGCGCGCGTGCAGCCACTTCGCAACCACGTTGCCGACCGCTTCGGGCCGCTTCTTTCTCTCGCTCATGCTGCCTCGATACGGTCGACGACGCCGGCCGTCACGCGCGCGCGTGTGAGGCCGGTGAACTCGTTCGGAATATCGCTCTCGCGTGGCACCGCGAGAATCGTCTGGCCGAGTCCGTCGCGCGACAGCAGGCTCAGCACGTTCGCGGATCGCCGGGCGTCGAGCTCGGCAAAGGGATCGTCGAGCAAAAACAGGGGCGTGCGCGACGTGCGCTCACCGAACGTGCGCGCCTCGAGCATTCGTAGCGCGATCGCCGCCGTGCGCTGTTGGCCCGCCGAGCCGAACGTACGCAGCTCGCGAGCGGAGCCGTCGGCGCCGGCGATCGTGATCGTGAGGTCGTCGCGGTGCGGGCCGACGTGGGTCAGGCCGCGCTTGACGTCGTGCGCGCGCTTCGACTCGAGCGCGCTTCCGAGCGCGGCCGACGAGATGTCGGCAACGTCGAGCGCGCTGGAGTACCGAAGGCGAACGCGCGACGTCTCGCCGATCTCGCGGCAGAGCTGCTCGAACGGATCGGCCACCGCGCTCACCCAGGCGAGCCGCTCGCGCATCAGCACGGCGCCGTGCTCGGCGAGCGCCGGCTCCCAGACGGCAACGCTGGCCGTCGATGCGCGACCCGCGCGGCTCGACTCTCGAAGCGCGGCATTGCGGCGGACGAGCGCGGCGCGATACCGCTGGAGCGCGGCGAGGTACCCCGGCGTCGTGAGCGCCAGCACGATGTCGAGAAACCGGCGCCGGGCCGTGGGCGATCCGGCGACGAGCTCGACGTCCGCCGGCGAAAACATCACCGACGGCAGCGCACCGAGCGCGTCGCTCAGCCGTTCGGGGACGTCGCCGTCGAGGCGAACGCGTTTGCGTTTCGTGGCGCGCTCGAAGCCGATGCCGATCTCGTGACAGCGGCCGGTCTCGACGGTCGCGGCGAGATGAAAGGCATCGGCGCCGAAGCGAACGAGATCCTGGTCGCGCGCGCCGCGCACGGACCGGAGAATCTGAAAATAGTAAACGGCCTCGAGCAGGTTGGTCTTGCCCTGGCCGTTGTCGCCGACGACGACGAGTCCCTCAGCGGGCGGCGAGAGGTCGACGTTCGCGAGATTGCGAAAGTCGCGCACGCCGAGGTGCGCGAGTCGGGCGACGGATGGCACTCACGCGCCCTTGAAGCTCGCCGCGCGTTTCTCGAGAAAGGCGCGCGTGCCCTCTCGCTTGTCCTCGGTCCCGGCGAGGTGGGCGAACATCGCCGCCTCGATCTCCAGGCCGTCGCCGATCGGAAGATCGACGCCGTGATTCAGGACGCCGATGCACGCCGCCACCGCGAGGGGGCCGTTGGCGAGGATCGACTGCATCATCGCGGTCGTCGCCGCGGGTAACTCCGCCGCGGGAACGACGCGATTGACCACGCCGATGCGATAGGCCTCTTGCGCATCGATCATCTCGGCCGTGAGCAGGAGTTGCAGCGCGCGACCTCGGCCGGCGAGGCGCGCGAGACGTTGCGTTCCGCCGTAGCCGGGGATGAGGCCGAGCTTGACCTCGGGCTGGCCGAACTTCGCGGTGTCGGCGGCGATGCGAATGTGACAGGCCATCGCGAGCTCGCATCCGCCGCCCAACGCGAATCCGTTCACCGCGGCGATGGTCGGTTTGGGCGAGCTCTCGAATCGTCCGAACACCTCCTGGCCGCGCTGCGCCAGCATCTTCGCCGAGGCGGTGTCGTGATGCTCGAGCTCCGAGATGTCCGCGCCGGCCACGAATGCGCGCCCGGCACCGGTGAGCACGACGCCGCCGACGCGGCCGTCCCCGCGCGCGGCGTTGATGGCCTCTCCGAGCTCGGCGATCACGCGTTCGTTGAGCGCGTTGAGCTTGTCCGGCCGATTGATCGTGATGGTCGCGACGCGGTCGGCGACGGAGTAGATGAGGGTCTCGTAGGCCATTTGGGGAATCTACCCGGGCCCGTCCGGGGCGCGAGCCTTGCGAGAGGGCGAGGCGTGTCATCGTGGATTCGCCGAACAGGTCCGCGGCAGCGCTTCGAGTACCGCGACGCGAACAACAGGGTGATTCGCGATCGACGGACGCTGGCGCGCCTCACGGCGCTGCGAGTTCCGCCGGCGTGGCGCGACGTGCACATCGCTCGCTCGCCGCGCTCGGCGATCCAGGCGTGGGGGTACGATGCGCGCGGGCGCAAGCAGTACCGTTACAACGGACGGGCGGTCGAGCTGCGCGAGCTGCGCAAGCACCATCGCGTGCGCCAGCTCGCCAAGGAGCTGCCGCGTCTTCGGCGGATCATGGAGCACGATACGCGACCAACCGCGCGCGCCATGGCGTTGGATGTCGATGCCGTCGCCGCGACCGTGCTCAGGTTGATCAGCGAAACGTTCTGCCGAATTGGTGGAGAACGGTATCTCCGCGAGAACGGCACGTTCGGCATCACGACGCTTCGCAAGTCGCACGTGAGCGTGGCGCCGCGCGCTGCGCGACTCGAGTATCGCGGCAAGGGCAGGATCCGGCAGCGCCAGGTGGTCACCGACCGGGCCCTCGTCCGTCTGATCGCGCGGCAGCTGCGCACGCCGGGACCGCGCGCGTTTACGTACAGGCGCGGCGCCAGGTGGCGAACGCTCACGGCGCACGACGTCAACGCGTATCTCCGGCGGCGCGTCGGGCGCTACAGCGCGAAGGACTTTCGCACGTGGGGCGCGACGCTACGCGCGGCGACCGTGCTGGCCGAGCTCGGACCGGCGAGCTCGGCGAGCGAAGCCAAGCGGAACGTCGCGCTCGCGATGCGGCTCGTCTCGTCCGAGCTCGGGAATACGGCGGCGATCTGTCGAGCGTCGTACGTGCATCCCATGGTGATCGCGCGCTATCTGGACGAGGGCGAGACGATCTCACTGTCGCGGTCTCGGCGGACGGCGGCGAATCGTGGTCGCGCACACTCGCCAGAAGAGCGGGCGTTGATCCGGTTTCTCGAGCGGCACTTTCCTGAGAGGCGACGCGCGGTCCGGAGTGAATAGAGCGCGGATGACGGGGTGCTCGCTTCGCTCGGGATGACAGATAGGTTTCAACCGATGGAGATCGTTCAGTCAGTCCGGTGGTCCGACGACGGGCGCGCGATACGGATCCTCGATCAACGGGCGCTGCCCGCGAGCGAGGTGTTTCGCGATCTGACCACGATCGACGAGGTGTACGACGCGATCGCGACGCTCGCCGTGCGCGGCGCCCCGGCGATTGGCATCGCGGGCGCGATGGGGGTCTCGCTCGCCTTACATGGCGGCCAGACCGATCACGGCCACGCAATGCTGAAGGCGATGGACGCGGGTTCGCGCCTCAAGAGCGCGCGACCGACCGGAGTGAACCTTGCGTGGGCCGTGGATCGGGTGCTCCGCGCGGCGCTCCGTTGCCGGGAGCCGAATCGCATGTACGACGCCGTGCGCGACGAGGCGACGAAGATCCTCGAGGAGGATCGCGCGATGTGTCGCCTGATCGGCGAGCACGGCGCGGCGCTGATTCCAGAGGGCGCGCGAATTCTGACGCACTGCAACGCCGGCGCGTTGGCCACTGCCGGCATCGGCACCGCGCTCGCGGCGATCTACACCGCGGCCCAACAGGGGCGACGCGTGCACGTGTACGCCGACGAAACGCGTCCGTTGCTTCAGGGCGCGCGGCTCACCGCATGGGAGCTCGGCCGCGCCGGGATTCCGGTCACCGTGCTCGTCGATTCGGCCGCCGCGTCGCTCATGGCCGAAGGCGAAGTGGATCTCGTGATCGTCGGCGCGGATCGGATCGCGACCAACGGGGACTCGGCGAACAAGATCGGGACCTACGCGCTCGCGATCGCGGCGCACCATCACGGCATTCCGTTCTACGTCGCCGCGCCAACGTCGACGTTCGACGCGGCCACGAAGAGCGGCAACGGGATTCTGATCGAGCAACGTGCTTCGGATGAAGTGCGCGGCGGCGCGGCGCCGAGCGACGTCGCCGTCTACAATCCTGCGTTCGACGTCACGCCCGCCCCGCTCATCACGGCGATCGTGAACGAGCACGGCGTGCATCGCGCACCGTACGATTTCTCGCGAGACGTCGCGTGAAACACGTCCTGGCGATCGACGAGGGCACGACCGGCGTCACGTGCCTGATGATCGGCGAAGACGGACGCGTCGCCGGCCGCGGCTATCGAGAGATTCCGCAGTATTTTCCGCGGGCCGGCTGGGTGGAGCACGACGCATCTGAGATCCTGGAATGCGTTCGTCACGCCGCGCGCGACGCGATCGCCGCGTCGAAGGCGGCGCCCGTCGCCGTCGGCATCACGAATCAGCGGGAGACGGTCGTCGTGTGGGAGCGCGCGACCGGGCGTCCGGTGCATCGTGCGATCGTGTGGCAGGATCGCCGCACCGAGCCGCGCTGCCGCGAGCTGTCGCCGCGCACGGATTGGATCGCGCAGCGCACCGGCCTGCTGCCGGATCCGTATTTCTCCGCGACGAAGATCGAGTGGTTGTTGCGAGATCTCAAATTGCTGGAGCGCTACCGCGCCGATGACCTCGCGGTGGGCACGATCGATTCGTGGCTCGTGTGGCAGCTGACCGGCGGCGCGGTGCACGCGACCGATCCGACCAACGCGTCGCGGACGCTGCTGTACGACATCGACCAGCGTGCGTGGAGCAGGGAGCTGTGCGACCTGTTCGGCGTGCCGATGCAAATGCTGCCGGAGGTTCGAGGCTCGTGCGCCGACTTCGGCGTCGCGAGCGGCGACGTCCTCGGTGCAGAAGCGCCGATTCGAGGCATCGTCGGCGATCAACAGGCGGCGTTGTTCGGCCAGGGCTGTTGGACGCGCGGGTCGGGCAAGAACACGTACGGCACCGGCGCGTTTCTTTTGCTCAACGCCGGCAAGGAGCGGCCGCGCGGCGGCGGCGGCCTGCTCACCACCATCGCGTGCGACGCAAAGGGCGACGCGGTCTACGCGCTCGAGGCGGCGATCTTCATTGCCGGCGCCGCGGTGCAGTGGCTGCGCGACGGTCTGGCGATCATCTCGAACGCGGCTGAGACCGAGGCGCTCGCGCGGTCCATCGATTCCACCGACGGCGTGTACTTCGTGCCCGCGCTCACCGGACTTGGCGCGCCGCATTGGGAGTCCGCGGCGCGTGGCACGATCGTCGGACTCACGCGCGGCACGGGACGCGCCCATCTCGTGCGTGCCGCGCTCGAGGCGATGGCGTTCGGAACCGCGGAGGTCCTCGGCAGCATGCGCGAGGCGAGCGGCGCCTCGTTCGACAAGTTGCGCGTGGACGGCGGCGCGACGAACAACGATTGGCTGATGCAATTTCAGTCCGACGTGCTCGGCGTTCCGGTCGAGCGCCCGGACATGGTGGAGACGACCGCGCTTGGCGCTGCCGGACTCGCGGGCCTTGCCGCCGGCGTGTGGGCAAGCGCCGAGGAGTTCATCGCGACGCGCGAGTTCACACGGTTCGTTCCGCGAGCGCACGAGAGCGCGGTTCGCGCCATGGCGGGATGGCGGCGCGCCATTCGGGCCGCGGTCGCGTGGGCGCGCGACGTCGACGCGGAGTCGCCGTGAGCGCGCGCGACGATCTCCGCGCTCATTGCGGCGCCCTGATGGAGTGTCGACTCTGCGGTCATCCATCCGACGTCAGGCCGATCCTCTCCGAGGCGGTTCGGCCGCGCGCGATGCTCGTGGGACAGGCGCCGGGCAAAGTGGAGTCCGCCGGCGGGCGACCATTTGCCGGTCGTGCGGGAAAGACACTTTTTCGTTGGCTCGACCAGGCCGGCGTCGATGAGACGACGGCGCGCCGACACATCTATATCGCCGCGGTGACGCGGTGCTTTCCCGGTCCAAGTCCGAGCGGTCGCGGCGACCGCGTGCCGTCGCGCGACGAGCAGGAGGCATGCGCGCGATGGCTCGAGCGCGAGCTCGTGATCATTCGCCCCGCGCTGCTCATTCCCGTCGGCAAGCTCGCGATCGAGCGATTCTTCCCAGCCATGCCGCTCGACCAGCTCATCGGGCGAGCGTTCGAGGTCGAGCATGCGGGTGGAACGTCGCTCGCGATTCCGCTGCCGCACCCGTCGGGCGCAAGCAGCTGGATTCATCAGGGCGACCATCCGCGGCTGCTCGCGCGGGCGATCGCGCGCATCGGCCGCGAGCTGAAAGCCCTGGGCATCGGTAGCGGACCGAAAGCGAAGAGCGCGGCCTGATGCACGCGCTGGTGCTCGTTTTCGCGCTGCACTTCGGGCCAGAGCATCCGGGCGGCGACCGTTGGCTCGGGGCCGACAAGGCGAAGCACTTTTTCGCCGCGGCGTTCGTGCAGACGCTGTCGTTCGGCGGGCTCCGGTCGATGGGCTTGTCTCGGAATGCGTCGCTGGCCGGCGCGACGGTGGTGTCGTCTGCCGTGAGCGTCGGCAAGGAGCTCAGAGATCGCGCGTCGGGCGGCGTCTTCAGCGGCAAGGATCTGACGTGGGACGCGGCGGGTATCGGGAGCGCGACGCTCCTGCTTCGCCGAACCGACCGATAGCCTGTCCGGTCCGGGGCGTTCTCCGCTCTACCTGAGTAGCGCTTGTGCTCGCCTCGCCCTCTTGCAGATCGGCGGGGCGATGTAGAAGCTATGAGCTATATTGAAGGGCGGTGGACCCCTGCCTCTCCGACCATGAAGCCACGCACAAAATTTCTGATCAGCGGCGCCCTCGTGCTTGGCCTTGCTGGCTTTCTGATGAAGAGCGCCATCAGCCAGACCGGGCAGTTCTATTTGACGCCGACTGAGCTTGCCGCGAAAATGCAGGTCGACCCAAGCTTCTCGAACGCGGGAATCAAGGTCGGCGCGCGGGTCGTGCCGGGATCGATCAAGCGGGACCCGAGCGGCAAGGAGTACGCGTTCCAAGTGACCGACGGCGCGAAGTCGTTCCCGGTCATCTACCGCGGCATCGCGCCGGACACGTTCACCGATAGCGTGGACGTCGTCGTGGGCGGTCGCATGGGCACCGACGGCACTTTCCGCGCGAACGAGCTGCTCGCGAAGTGCGCGTCGCGCTACGAGAACGCTCCAGTGGACAAGTACAAGCAGACAGCCGGCTACAAGGCGGCAGCCGGGCGCGCGTGATCCTGATCGGCGAGCTGTCGCTGTGGGTCGCGCTGTTGATGGCGGCCTGGTCGACGACCGTGTCGTACGCGGGCGGCGCGATGCGCCGCCGCGATCTCACGGCGAGCGGCGTCCGCGGACTCTACGCGACGTTCGCGATGATCGTGCTTGCGTCGGCCGGCCTCTGGACCGCGCTGCTGTCGCGCGATTTCTCGCTCGAGTACGTCGCGAGCCACATCAGCGCGACGATGCCGAGCGTGTACATCTTCACGGCGTTCTGGAGCGGCCAGGCGGGGTCGCTGCTCTTCTGGGCGCTGATTCTGTCGATGTACGGCACGATCGCCATCGCGACGAGCCGCAAGCGAAACTCGGAGCTGGTTCCCTGGGCGACCGGAACCATCTCGGCGATTCTGCTTTTCTTCATCGCGACGAACGTCTTCAAGGCGAATCCGTTCACGCGCCTCGACTTCCTGCCGCCCGACGGCCGCGGAATGAACCCGCAGCTGCAGAACCCCGGGATGGCGCTGCATCCGCCGAATCTCTATCTCGGCTACGTCGCGACGGCGATTCCATTCGCGTTTGCGATCGCGGCGCTGTTCACGCGTCGGCTCGACGCCGAGTGGCTTGGCGTGGTGCGACGCTGGGCGCTGCTGTCGTGGTTCTTCCTCACGATCGGCATCGTGCTCGGCATGTGGTGGGCGTACGTCGAGCTCGGATGGAGCGGCTACTGGGCGTGGGATCCCGTCGAGAACTCGTCGTTCCTGCCGTGGCTCACGACGACCGCGTTCCTGCACTCGATCATGATTCAGGAAAAGCGGGGCATGCTGCGGAAGTGGAACGTCGTGCTCGTGGTCGTGAGCTTCCTGCTGTCGATCTTCGGCACCTTCATCACGCGCAGCGGCGTCATCGAGAGCGTGCACTCGTTCGCGCAGTCGCCGGTCGGCAACTGGTTCGCGACGTTCTTCTTCCTGGCGACCGGCATCACGATCTACCTCGTCGGCACGCGGCTGAAGGATCTCGAGGCGAAGGCCGAGCTCGAGAGCATGGTGAGCCGCGAGGCTGCGTTCCTGTACAACAACCTGCTCCTGATCGGCATCGCGTTCGCGGTCTTCTGGGGAACGATCTTCCCGATCATCTCCGAATGGGCGAACGGCACGAAGATCACGGTGGGGCCGCCGTTCTTCAACGCGGTGAACGTCCCGCTCGGCCTCTTGCTGCTGGGACTCACCGGCGTCGGTCCGCTCATCGCGTGGCGCAAGGCGTCGGTGAGCAATCTCAAACGACAGTTCGCGACGCCGGCAATCGTCGGGCTCGTCGTCGCCGTCGTGCTGTTCGCGCTCGGCATGCGCTCGCTCGCGCCGCTGATGACCTACGGCCTGTGCGGGTTCGTCGCCGCGACCATCGCGCAGGAGTTCGCGAAGGGTGTGCGCGCGCGCCGCGCCATTCACAACGAGTCGGTTCTTACCGGATTCCTCCATCTCGTCGGACGGAATCGCCGGCGCTACGGCGGCTACATCGTGCATGCGGGCATCGTGATGCTGTTCGCGGCGTTCGCCGGCATGGCCTTCCGCACGCAGCACGACGTCACCCTCGCGACCGGCCAGGCGTTCGAGGCGCGCGATCCCTACGGCCACCTGTGGAAATTCGTGAGCCAGGGCGTGTCGACGTCGAGCCCGCGCGACCGGCTCGTCGAAGCCGTCGGGCTCGAGACGTTCCGCGACGGCAAGCGGCTCGGCTTCATCACGAGTGAGAAGCGCCAGTACCTCGACACGCAGGGCAATCCGCTGTTCGGCAAGATCACCGAGGTGGGCATTCGGTCGACGGCGAAGCTCGATACGTACGTCGTGCTCGCCGGCGTGCGAAATACGGACGTCGCCGAGCTCACGATCTCGTTCAACCCCCTCGTCGTGTGGGTGTGGATCGGCGGCTTCCTGATGATGATCGGCGGACTGGTCGTGATGTGGCCGCAGGCCGAGAAACGGCGGCCGCAGGCGGGATACGCGGCCGTGATGCCGACGCTGGCCGAGCGCGCCGAGCCCGCGGGAGCGGTATGACGTCGCGTCGTGACTTTTTGCGCCGCGCCGGGTCGGGCGCGGCGGCGGCGCTGTTGGCGGCGCGCGCCGACGCGCAGCAGCGCGGCCCGACGCACGACTCCAGCATCGTCAAGGACACCGCGAACCTGTTCGCGATGGACCAGGATGCCGCCCGTCCGGTGCGGCTGCCGCCGAAGCCCGGCGCGTCGCCGTCGATGACCGTCACCGAGCGCGATGAGCTCGAGCGGCACATTCACTGTCAGTGCGGTTGCACGCTCGACGTGTTCACCTGTCGAACCACCGATTTCAGTTGCCAGGTGTCGCCCTCGATGCATCGCGACGTGGTCGCGCTCGTGAACGGCGGCTACAGTGCGCAGGAGATCATCGACGCGTTCGTTGGCGTCTACGGTGAACGCGCGCGCATGGCGCCGAAGAAATCCGGGTTCACGCTGCTCGCGTGGGTGACGCCCGGCGTCGTGATGGTCGTCGCCGGCGTGCTGCTGTCGGTCTGGCTGCGTCGGCGTGAACGGCCGCGATCTCCGATTGCGCAGCACGCCATTCCGCGTGCCATGCCCGGCGTCGACGCGACGCCCGACGAGCTGGCGCGACTGGAGGCGGCCGTGAAGGGAGACGACGACGCGTGATCGTCGCGCTGATCGTTGGAACGTTGCTCGCCGTTGGCGCGCTTGCGTTCGTCCTCTACCCGCTGTTCTTCGCGCCGCCGCGGCCTGCATCCGTGCGTCGCTCGACGACGGCGCGCGTCTCGCAGCGCGACGAAGCGGTCGCGGCGCTCCGCGAGATCGAGTTCGATCGCGAGACCGGCAAGCTGTCGGACGCCGACTATCTCGACCTCAAGACTCGATACACGAAGCAGGCGATCGAGGCGATGCGGCGCGAGTCGCGCGGCGGCCCGGTCGTCGCGGGGCCAGCGTCCGAGGCGGACGACGAGATCGAGGCGACGATCCGCGCGTATCGCGCCGAGCACGTCCCGTGTCCGGAGTGTGGCCCGCGGCCCGAGCCGGACGCGGTGTTCTGCTCGACGTGTGGCCGGTACCTACGCGACAGGTGCGCCGATTGCGGCGCACCTGTCGAGGCGCTTGACGCGCGGTACTGCGTGAGCTGCGGAAACCGGCTCGCAGCCTGATCCTGCGCGATTTGGCATGGCTGGGCCGTGCCAAATCGCAGCAGACGAGCTTACGGCTTCTTCGCGGTCGTGTCCTTCTTGGCCACGCCCTTCTTCGAGCTCTTCTTGGAGCTCTTCTTCGGGGCGGTCGTGTCGGCCTTGGTGGCCGACTTCATGGCCGGCTTCGCGGACTGCTGCTTGGGAGCGGCGGCCTCGGTCTTCGGCGCGGTCTTGGTGGCTGCGTGCGTGGCCTTCTTCTTGGTCGTGTCCTGCTTGGTCGCCTGCGCGTGGAGCTGGGCGCCGGCGAGCAGCATCGCGGCCGCGGCGACGAGAGAGAGACGCTTCATGAACTTCCTCCGGGAGGTGGGGTTCGTTGCATTTGTGATCAACCCGTCCTGGTCGACCGAGGACGAGTAGTCCTGTCGAGTGACCGATTCCTGAACCCACGTTAGGAATCTGGCTGAAACGACCCTGGGATCGGCGGGCGCGTCACACTGGGCACGGGCCGGCGCGAGAAGTGGGGTTCGTGAACGTGAGGTCTGTCACATTGCTCACGGGGGTGCGCACTGAGGCAGCCCTCTGCCGGTGGCGCCGCTCCCGGGCTTCCCCCGTCCCGCTACTGTTCCAGCTTCCTCAGCGCCGCTTCGATCGGCGCCAGCGTGGCGAGCGCGCAGATCACCGCCGACAGGCCAAAGCCAATCACCATCCCGGTCGCGTCGCTGGGGGTCCCGTAGGCTTCGGCGGACAGATATGAGTAGACGGGCTGCGCCTCGAGAATCACCACGACTCCGATGAGGGCGATGGAGCTCATCATGAACATCAAGCCCCCGAACGACGTCGGAATCTGCGCCGCGTTCTCCGTCTCGAACTGGGGGAAAAACGTCCCGAATCCGATCGCCAGGCCGGCGATCGCGAGCGTCATGAACGTGATCGACAGCACCGAAACGATCATCATGAACGCGGTGACCTGCAGCAGGTAGTCGGTCACGCCGATGATCGCGACCGCGAGGATCAGCAGCGGAAGCGTTCCGACCCAGAACTTGGACCACAGCAGCTCGCGCATCGACATCGGGCTCGATCGGAGCAACCAGAGCGTGCGCCCCTCGAGACTGACGCCGGGGAAAATGAAGCGCGCCGCGATCGACGCGAGCACGAAGCCGGCCAGAACGAGGTTCAAGAACGGAACGACGTTGATCAGAAAGAACGTCATGCCGTCGCCGCGCAATGGCAGGAACTTGATGTTGAACACATACACCATCACCAGCACGGCGAGCAGGATGAGCTGCGACCACTGCGTCGTGTCGCGGAAGAAGACGCGAACCTCCTTCAGCACGAGCTCACGGCGCACGATGCCGAACGGCCGAAGCACCGCGCGTCCGATCCGCCCCACGATGCTCCCGTGCACGAAGCGCTCGGCGCTTTCTTGCGCCTTGCTGAACCCGGCGGCGTAGAGCCACCGATGGAGCAGCGCGCCCAGCACCAAGGCGGCCGCCGCGGTCGACCAGAGCAGGTAGTACGGAAGCAGCTCGGGACGCCCTTTCACCCAGGACATCACGGCGCGCTGCACCCACTCGCTCGGCAGGAGCGGCGACGTCGGTCCTCTGAGCACCGTGATGAAGTCGATGAGCGAGCGGAACCCCTCCGGCCGGGCCAGCCGCTCGGGGCGCACGAGCCGGAACATCACGACGATGGCGCCCGCGGCGAGGACCGCGATCACGCTCAGGATGTCCTTGGTTCGGCGCGCTGGAAAGATGTTGACGAGTAGCAGCGTGAGCGCGCTTCCGACGACGGCCGGCAAAACGAGGTACGGCAGGAAGGTCGCGAGGACGATGAGCGGAAAGAGCGGTCCGCCCGAGAAGACGACACCGTACGCGGTGAATATCGGGATGGCCATGAGCACGACCATCCAGCTCGAGTTGGTGAGGGTATCGAGCAGCTTCGCCATGTAGAGCGTGAGCCAATCGACCGGCCCGGACACCAGGAGGTCGAGATCGCGCGCCAGAAAAAAGCTCGAGAGCGCGGTGATGATGTTCGACAGGAGCAGGATCGAGAAAAATCCAACGAGAATCAACCCGAGCAGCTTGCCGGCGAGCAACGGCCCGATCTCCTGCACGCCGCGGAAAAAGCGGAGCAGGCGATAGACCATGACGAAGATGAACGTCCAGAAGGCGAGTCCGAACACCGCGAGGATGGTGAGTCGAACCGCGTTGCCGCGCTCACCGGACGTGGTGCGTGCTCTCGCTGTCAGCCACTTCGGAACGAGGAGGTGTCGCGTGGACGGGTTGGGCAGCGGGCCCGACTCGGAGAGCGCGGTCAGGGTTTGGAGTTCACGGTTTGGCGTAAGGGGTTGGGTGCTCGTCGTGACCGCCGTGCCGCGTCCCTCGCTTCCCTCGTCACGCATCGAGCACGTCCACCAGCGCGCGCGCCGCGTTTTCACCGGTGAGGCGGAGGAAGATCTCTTCCAGCCCCGTGGCGCCCGACGCCGCGCTGGCGCGCAAATCCGCCATCGTGCCGCACGCGCGCAGAACGCCGCCCTGCATGATCGCGATGCGATCGCACATGGCCTGGGCGACCTCGAGCGTGTGCGTCGACATCATGATCGTGTTTCCGCGATTCGCGTATTCGCGGAAGAGATCTTTGAGAATGCGCGCCGCCTTGGGATCGAGTCCGACCATCGGCTCGTCGACGACGATGACCTCCGGCCGATGCACGAAGGCGCTGGAGATGATGAGCTTCTGCCGCATGCCGTGGCTGTAGCTCTCCACGAGCTCGTCGCGCCACTCCTCGAGATCGAACAGCGCCAACAGCTCGCGTGCGCGATGCTCGATCTGGGGGCCTTCCTGGTCGTAGAGCCCGGCAACGAACCGCAGAAACTCGGCGCCCGTGAGCTTCTCGTAGATGAACGGGCGATCGGGGATGTATCCGAGCTTCGCCTTCGCGGCGATCGGGTTGGCATTGATGTCGATGCCGCCGATCTCCACGCCGCCGCTCGTCGCCTTGAGAATGCCCGCGATGATGCGAAGGGTCGTCGTCTTGCCGGCGCCGTTGGGACCAAGAAACCCGAACAGCTCGCCCTTCGGCACCTCGAGGGTGATGCCGTTGACCGCCGTGAAGCTGCCGTAGCGCTTCGTGAGATTCGTGAGCTTGATCATTTGGCTCCGCGCGAGGCGCGATGCGCGGCGCCGCCGTTCACCGAGAGCACGTCGATGCGCAAATTGCCCATGAGTCGAAGCAACTCCGTTTGGCGTGCCAGCCCGCCGACGATGAACCGCAAGTGCGCCGCGTCGGCGGGGAACTGCCCGAAGGTCGGATCCACCGGAACCCACTCGTCGAGGAAAATCTCCGGCCAGGCGTGGTAGTAGAACTTGCCGTCGACGTACGCCAAGCCGGCCGCGATGCGCGCCGGCAGCCCGGCGGCCCGTGACAATGCGACGAACAACTGGGTGTGCTCGTTGCAATCTCCCGAGCGCGTCTCGAGCACGGAGAGTGCGTTGGGCACGCCGAAGGTGATGCGATCGCCGATCGAGTCGTGCACCCAGGCGGTGAGCCGCTCGGCGATGACCCGCGGGTCGCGCTCTCGGCCGCGGATCCGGTGAGCCAGCTGCGCGATCCGATGATCGTTGCTCTGCAGAAGCGGCTCGGGTTCCGACGCTGACGGGTCGGGACTCTGGTACGGCACCCGTCGCGTCGTGATCATCGAGCTTGCCGGTACCTCCGAGACGACCAGCGTGTCGCCGGCAAGACGTTGGTGCGGTCCGTTGACGTCGAGGCCGGACAGATTTGCGCCGGACAGTTTGAGCTCGAGGGCTGAGATGTCCCGCGCCATTCGCACGTTGGCGGCGATCGCGGTCGTCTCGATGATGTCGCGGTCGTCGGATACCGCGACGTGACCTGTGTCGCTGCGCCAGTTCTCGAACGCCACCTCGTATGGCAGTCGGCGCAGATCGAATCCGAGCTGCGTCGTCGCGACGATGCGGCCTTGCTCGTCGATCCAACCCGAGAACCCGCCCGCTGTTTGCGCCACGACTTGCCACGCGCGAACCGTGTCCGGCTGCACGCCATGCCATCGTTTCGAGGTCGCGTCGAACGCGGCGCTGTCGTCGACGACGAAGAGCGATTCCGCGCGCACGTCGAGCCCGACGTCGCGCGCTGCCATCGTCGATGGATCGAGCACCGGAAGGGTGTAGTGCTTCCCAAGCTTCGGCCGCTCGGTCAGCGCGACGGCGAGTGGCACGAGCGTCGGAAGCAGGATCGGGCCGGTCAACGCGACGCGCTGCGAGTCGACGCGCTCGCCGTCGCGAGTGCCGACGCCGAGCACGAGAACGCTGTCTCCGTCGACGCGGCCGCCGGCGCGAACGGGGGTTCCTTCGGCGTCGATCGAGAGATCGAACTTGAGAAGACGAAACCCGCGCGTCAGCGTGACGGTCGACCGGGCGGTTGCACGGCGACCCTTGCCGCCCACGGGCACGTCCGCGACGAGATAGTCGGTGACCGCGATCGACGTCGACGTGGTATCCACGGTCGACGAGGCGAACCCCACCTGCCGGTCGCGCTGCATCACGCCGTAGTAGACGACGCCGGGCGCCACGCGCGTCGCGGCTTCGGCGAGTCGTTCGATCTGGGGTTGGAAATACTCCCGGCGAACGAGGAACGCGATGCCGACGAGCCAGGCGACGATGATCGCCCCGGCGACCATCGCACGCCGGCCTTTCACAGGCGTTTCGTCCCGCGGGCGGCGTTCGACTCGTCGGCCTTCACAGTCATCTGAGCGGAGCGAAAGAGGCGGGCGGCGCGTGGACCAACCCGCGGGCGAGCGCTTACGCCAGCGCGAGCGTCGTTTCGCCGTTGATCCACTCGAGGTACTTGTCGAGACCGGCTTCGACCGGCAACGCAAGCAACTCGGGCACTTTGTACGGATGCAGCTCGGTGAACGCCGAGCGTAGTGAATCGAGACGCGCGGAGCGTGTCTTGAGCAACACGACGACCTCGCGCTCGTCCGCGACCTTGCCCTGCCATCGATAGAGCGAGCGCGCGGCCGGAAAGAGGGTGCCGCAGGCGATGAGCCGGCGGTCGAGCAGCGCGCGAACGAATGTCACAGCCTCCTCGTCGGAGGCGACGGTGGTCAACACGACGATGGCGTCGGTATGTGGCATGGGTCGAATATAGCGACTTGTTTCGCGCCGTCCCGGTCCGCAGCTTTCCCAGGCTATGGCAGAAGACGCCCTCATCGTACGCGGAGCCCGGGAACACAATCTCCGCAACATCGATGTTACGATTCCGCGCGACAGGCTGACGGTCGTCACGGGGCTATCGGGATCAGGCAAGTCGTCGCTCGCGTTCGACACGATCTACGCGGAAGGCCAGCGACGGTACGTCGAATCGCTGTCGGCCTACGCACGGCAGTTCCTCGGCCTGATGGAGAAGCCCGACGTCGACTCGATCGAAGGGCTGTCGCCCGCGATCTCGATCGAACAGAAGACGGCGGGCCACAATCCGCGATCGACCGTCGGCACCGTGACGGAGATCTACGACTACCTGCGTCTGCTCTGGGCACGCTCGGGCACGCCGCACTGTCCGAATTGCGGACGTCCCGTGCAGCGGCAGAGTCCGGCCCAGATCGCCGACTTGGTCCTCACGTGGCCGCGCGACGCGCGCATCGAGGTTCGCGCGCCGCTCGTGCAGGCACGAAAGGGTGAGTTCCGCGAGCTGTTCGAATCCGTGCGCAAACAAGGCTTCATCCGCGCATACGTCGACGGCGAGCTCGTCGAGGTTTCCAATCCGCCGAAGCTCAATCGCCGGCAGAACCACACGATCAGCGTCGTGGTCGATCGGTTGTCCGTTCGCGTCGAGGATCGCGGCCGCCTCGCCGACTCGATCGAGACGGCGCTGAAGTTGGCGGACGGCGTGGTGGAGATCAGCAACGCGGACGCGAAGACGACCGAGATGTTCTCGGAGCGCTACGGCTGCCCGAGCTGCGGCATCTCGCTGCCGGAGCTCGAGCCGCGGCACTTCTCGTTCAACTCGCCGTTCGGCGCCTGTCCAACCTGCGGCGGTCTCGGCACGCGCCGTCGCGTCAGCGAGCAGCTCATCCTCGGCAGTCCGCGCATCTCGATTCTCGAGGGCGTCGTGCTTCCGTGGGGCGAGCCGAGCGGCTATCTGCGCAAGATCGTGCTGCCCGCGCTGGCGCGTCAGCTCAAGTTCGATCTGAACACGCCGTGGGGCGACCTTCCGAAGAGTGTCCGCGACGCGATCCTCCTCGGAAAAACCGAGGGCACCGGGCGAAAGGTCGGCGATCTCGAATGGGAAGGCGTGCTCGCGAACATCGAGCGGCGCTACGACGAGTCCGATTCGGACACCGTTCGCATGGAGCTGCAGGAGTTCATGATCGAGGTGCCGTGCAGCGAGTGCGGCGGCCGTCGTCTCAAGAAAGAAGCGCTCTCCGTGACGGTGCAGGGGAAAAGCATCGGCGAGGTCGTCGAGTATCCGGTGACCGACGCGCTGCATTTTTTCGAGACGGTGGTCGTCAGGCGCGACGGCGTTCCGGGCCTCGATCCGGAGATCGCCGGTCCGATTCTCAAGGAAGTCCGCGAGCGCCTTCGCTTTCTCGTCGATGTGGGCCTCGACTACCTCACCCTCGGCCGAGCGGCGGAATCGCTGTCGGGCGGCGAGGCGCAGCGCATTCGGCTGGCGACACAGATCGGGTCGCGGCTCGTCGGCGTGCTCTACATTCTCGACGAGCCGTCCATCGGCCTGCACCAGCGCGACAACGCGCGCCTCCTTGCGACGCTCGAGCAGCTCCGCGATCTCGGCAACACGGTGATCGTCGTCGAGCACGACGAGGAGACGATGCGCGCCGCCGATTACGTGATCGACCTCGGGCCGGGCGCGGGCAAGCACGGCGGCGAGGTGATCGCGGTCGGAACGATCGACGAGATCATGCGCAACCCGGCCTCGATCACCGGCAAGTTCCTGAGCGGCGAGATGAAGATCATCACGCCGACGACGCGTCGCATCGCGGAGCCGCGACGGTCGCTCCGCATCGAGGGCGCGCGCGAGCACAACCTTCGCAACCTCGATGTCGAAATCCCGCTCGGCGTGTTCGTCGCGGTGACCGGCGTCTCCGGCTCCGGAAAGTCCACGCTGATCGAAGACATTCTGCATCGCTCGCTCGCGCGACACTTCTATCGCGCGCGTGTGATCCCCGGCGCGCACACGCGCATCTCGGGCTTCGAGCACATCGACAAGGTCATCGACATCGACCAGAGCCCGATCGGGCGCACGCCACGGTCGAACCCGGCGACCTATACCGGCTTGTTCACGCCGATTCGCGAGCTGTTCGCCGAGCTTCCCGAGGCGAAGATCCGCGGGTACGGGCCGGGGCGCTTCTCGTTCAACGTGAAGGGCGGCCGGTGCGAGGCGTGTCAGGGCGACGGGCTCGTGAAGATCGAGATGCATTTTCTGCCCGACGTCTACGTGCCCTGCGACATCTGCAAGGGGAAGCGGTACAACCGCGAGACACTCGAAGTGCGTTTTCGCGGGCTCAGCATCTCCGACGTGCTCGAGCTGACGGTCGAAGACGCATGCGATTTCTTCCAGAATCAGCCGCGCATCCATCAGAAGCTCGTGACGCTCCAGGATGTCGGCCTCGGGTACATCCACCTCGGCCAGAGCGCGACGACACTGTCGGGGGGTGAAGCGCAGCGCGTGAAGCTCGCGTCCGAGCTGTCGAAGCGGGACACGGGCCGCACGTTCTACATTCTCGACGAGCCGACGACCGGTCTTCACTTCGAGGACGTGCGCGTGCTGCTCGACGTGTTGCATCGCTTGGTGGATCGCGGCAATACCGTGCTCGTCATCGAGCACAATCTCGACGTCATCAAGACGGCTGACTGGATCATCGACCTCGGGCCCGAGGGCGGAAATCGCGGCGGAGCGATCGTCGCCCAGGGAACGCCGGAAGACGTCGCGGCGGTCGCCGCGTCGCACACGGGTCAGTTCCTGAAGCCACTCCTTTCCGGCCGACCGCGCAGAAAGGCGGGTTAGCAACGGCGTCCATCATCCCTCGCTGCGCTCGGGATGACAGTAGGTTTCACCGATGGTCTCGCTCCTCGACATCATCGGACCCGTGATGGTGGGTCCCTCCAGCTCCCACACGGCCGGCGCGTGCCGCCTCGGGTTGCTCGCGCGCGGGCTGGTCGGCGGAACGCCTGAACGCGCGACGATCGAGCTGCATGGATCGTTCGCCCGCACTGGCGAAGGACACGGAACGGACAAGGCGATCGTCGCCGGACTGATGGGATTTCGTCCCGACGACGATCGCATTCGCAACGCGCTCGAGATCGCCGAGCGCGACGGTCTTCAGTACAAGTTCGAGAAAACCACGATTCACGAGGAGGCGCACCCGAACACCGTGCGCATCACACTCGAGCGGGGCGACCGCACGGTGGTGATGGTGGGCTCCTCCCTGGGCGCCGGGCGCGTTCTCGTCACCGAGATCGACGGCTTTCCCGTCGAGGTGTCCGGGAACTACCACACGATCGTGCTCGTCGCCGAGGACGTGAAGGGATCGGTCGCGCGAATCGCGACCCTGCTGTCGGACGACGGCCTCAACATCGCCACGCTGCGCCTCACGCGAAAACGTCGCGGCGGCGACGCGTTCATGGTCATCGAGCTCGATGAATGTCCGAACGAGGACGTGCGCGATCACATTCGCGCACTCCCGTGGGTGCGGTGGGCGTTCCGGCTCGACAAGGTCTCGGCATAGGCCGGCATGTACAAGTCACTTGCCGACGCCGTTCGCGACGCCACGTCGCGCGGAATCCCTTTATCGCAACTCGCGCTCGAGACGGAAGCATCCGATCAGGGCCGTCCGGTCGGGGAGATTCGGGACGTCCTTCGCCGAGCGCTCACCGTGATGCAGGGCGCCGTGGAGCAGGGGCTTACCGGAACTCTGAAATCCGCGTCGGGGCTCGTTGGAGGGGACGCCGCCAAGCTGGTTCACGGACCCGCTGGACCGCTCGCCGGAACGCCCTTCCGCGACGTGCTGGCGCGCGCCCTCGCCGTGCAGGAGGTGAATGCGGCGATGGGCGTGATCGTCGCCGCGCCGACGGCAGGCGGCGCCGGCGTGTTGCCCGCGGTGCTCACCGGCCTCGCCGCCGCACAGCGGCTGTCGGACGACGCGGTCGTCGACGCGCTCGCCACCGCGGGGCTCATCGGCGCTGTGGTTGCCGAACGTGCATCACTGTCCGGCGCGGAAGGCGGATGTCAGGCGGAGACCGGCGCCGCTGCCGGCATGGCGGCTGGTGCTGGAACGGAAATGCTCGGCGGATCGCCGGCGCAGGTGTCGAACGCGGTGGCGCTCGCCCAGCAAGGAACGCTCGGTCTGGTTTGCGATCCGCTCGGCGGGCTGGTCGAGTTGCCATGCGTGTTTCGGAACGCGACTGGCGCGGCGATCGCGCTGGCCGCCATCGAGATGGCGCTCGCCGGCATCACGTTCGCGATTCCGGCGGACGAAGTGATCGACACGATGGGCGACATCGGCCGGGAGATGGACGTCCGCTATCGCGAGACGGCGGGCGGCGGGCTCGCGGCAACGCCGACCGGGCGACGTCTGGCGCGCGAACGCCTGGTGCAGATCAAGCGGAGCTAGTCGAACCGCCGTTCAAGACTGCTTGAGCGACGCGACCAGCGCTTGCGTCTCGGCGGACGGCTCGATGTCGAGCGACCGGCGCAACTGCTTGGCGAAATCGTCGTACACTCTGAACGCCCCGGCCCGGTCGCCGAGGCGAATGAGCATATGCATCGCGCGGCGCAGCACGCGCTCGTCGTCGCCGGTGTAGCGCACGGCGCGGCGTGCCCATCGACCGGCTTCGGTGTAATGCTCCTCGCCCTCGAGGCGATGCGCGAGTGCCCACGCGGCGGCGGCGGCCCGTTCCCGTGCGTCGGCGCGCTGAGCGTCGAGCCATTCGTCGAAGCTCGCGCATCCGGTGAGATGGAAGCCCGGCATCAGCTCTCCGCGGTAGAGCTCGAGCGCCTGCACGAGACGGCCCGCGTCCGCCGCGGTCGAGAACTCGCCCACGTCGCATGAAAGGGCGCCTGGTGCCAGCGCGATCTCCTCATCGCCTCGCGAAACGACTCCCTCGGCGCCCAGCGCCGATCGCAGCACGAGGACGAGCTTGCGGAGCGCGGCGCGCGCGTGCGTCTGATCGAGATCGGGCCAGAAGAGCGCGGCCACGAGGTCGCGCCGTTGGAACCGTCCATTCGGCGACAGTGCCAGATAGGCGAGCAGTGCCACGGCCTTCGGCTGCGCGAGCACCACGTCGGCGACGCCGCCGCCGATGCCGCGAAGCTCGATGCCTCCGAACAAGAAGAGCCGTGGCGTTGATCCGGCGGCAACCGGCGGCACGCGCCTCCAGGTAAAACGATTGATCGACGTGCCCCTGCGAACCCGACAGGGCAAGACGCAATGAATGAATGTCGAGAACGCCGGAACGATACAAGAACGCAAAAGGTACGGTCCAGGCGCTCATCCAGATACGATCGCTCCACCATCGATTCGTACCCTGTCATCCGGAAGTGCGCGCACACGGCGCTCACGCCATTGCCCCGGAGGGTACTCCAATGAAACGTCGTTCTGCTGTCTTCGTCCTCGCCGCGATCCTGGCCGGCTGCGGCGACTCCCAGTCATCCACCGCGCCGGCAGTCAGCGCCGGGCCACCGATTTCGTCCGCCTCCCAAACGCTCCGCGGAACGGTGATCCTGGACCCGACCCACAGAGTCCTGCCGGCGCTCGACCTTCTCCTCCCCGATGGAGGTCTCATCGGTCTGGACGGCGACGCGGCGCTGCCGCTCGCGTCGGTCATCGGGGCGGAGGTCGAGGTGGTGGCCACGGCGAGCGGAGATTCGATGGTCGAGGTGCAGCGCTTCGTCGTGGTGTCGGTGGACGGCCAGAGTGTGAGCGACGGCATCCTCGAGCTGAACGAGGACGGTGCATACACGATTCGCCTCACGTCGGGCGGCACCCGCGACGTGGTCGATCCGCCGGAAGGGCTGATCGAGCATGTCGGCGAGCGTGTCTGGTTGGCCGCCGAAGACGGTGCTACCCCCCAGGCCTTCGGCGTCATCCGGCCATGATGGCCCTCGACCAACGTGCGGCCACGCCGTAGCTTAGCTCTAACGGCGTGGCCGCATCCGTGCGTTCTTGAAACGGGCTTCCCGATTGTTTCGTAGGTCAAACAGCATTCAGGCAAGGACACGCGATGGTGACCAAGGAAGACATCGAGGGCTGGCTCAATCGGCTGGCCGCTGACGGGGCGAGCTTTTCGGAAGTGGAGCCCGGCCTCTGGGTCGTTCGACCGAGCGGTGAGCTCGACTTCAGTGTGGTGGTGCACTTTTCGCCGCCAGTCGTGCTGCTGCGGGTGAAGGTCATGACCCTGCCGACGAACGCCGGCCGCCTGGCGACGTTGAGCCGCCGTCTGCTCGAGCTCAACGCGAGTGATCTGGTTCACGGATCCTATGGCATCGAGGACCAATCGATCGTCATGACCGAGACGTTGGAGCTGTCACATCTCGACTACGAGGAATTCCTCGCGGCTTACGAGAGTATCACGGTCGCCCTTGCGTCTCACCTGCGCGAGATCGGCTCGTTCCGCGAGGCACACTGAGCATGGGAATATTCGATAGGCTTTCGAGCCTGCTGCGATCGAACATCAACGACTTGATCTCTCGGGCCGAAGATCCCGAGAAGATGCTCAACCAGATTCTGGTCGACATGCGGTCGCAGCTCGCCAAGGCGAAGCAGCAAGTGGCGACCGCGATCGCCGACGAGAAGCGTCTTCGCGACCAGGCCGACGCCGAGTACCGGCAGGCGCAGGATTGGGAGCAGAAGGCGATGCTCGCGATCAAGGAAGGTCGCGACGATCTCGCCAAGCAGGCCCTCATGCGGCAGGGCGAGCACGTCTCGCACGGGCAGCAGCTCGAGCAGACGTGGGAAGCGCACCGCATGGAGACCGAAAAGCTCAAGAACTCCCTGCGCGACCTCAACGACAAGATCGAAGAGGCGAAGCGCAAGAAGAATCTGCTGGTCGCCCGCCAGCGCCGCGCGCAGGCGCAGAAGCGCATCGCCGAGACGATGTCGTCGATGTCCGAGAAGTCGGCGTTCGAGGCGTTCGCGCGGATGGAAGAGCGCATCGAGACGAACGAGCGCCAGCTCAAGGCGTCGATCGAGATCGAGGAGGAGTTCACCGGCGACAAGCTGGCACAGGACTTCAAGGTGCTGGAGAAGGGAGCGGTGGCGGGGAGCGTCGACGTCCAGCTGCTCGCGCTCAAACAGAAGATGGGCATGCTGGCGCCCGGCACGCCGGACAAACGCGCGCTCGGCGCCGGCCGGCCCGATGAAGAAGAAGTGCATGCGGAGATCGAAGACGCCGGGAGCGAGAAGAAGACCCGTTGAAAGCTGAAGCGCACCGGGGCGGGTTTCGCTTCGCCCCAATCCTGACCGCGACGGTCCTGACAGTCCTGGGTATCTGGCTGTTCAAGACCGTCGCGTCGGTCTTTGTGCTGTTGATGATGGGCGTGCTCGTCTCGCTCTATCTCGGCGCCGTGGCCGACTGGATCGAGCGCCGCACGCAGACGCCGCGCGGCGCTGCCCTGGCGATGGCGATTCTCGGCACGCTCGGCGCGCTCGCGTTGCTGATTTGGATTCTCGCCCCGCCGGTCGTCGAGCAGACGCGCAAGCTCTTCGAGTCGCTGCCGACCTTCATCGCGGCGTGGGAGCGCGGGATCGACTCGATGGCGGTGAAGTTCCCCGCGCTCGGAAGCGTGATCGGGACGCCGGGTGAGCACAAGACGCTGCAGGCCGCCTACGGCCAGCTGAGCGGCGTGCTCGGCACGGTGCCGACCAAGCTGATCGAGATCGTGCATGCGGCGATCAACGTCTTCGCCATCGGCGTGATGGCGATCTATCTCTCGCTGCACCCGTCGCTCTACCGCGAGTGGTTGATCGCGCTCTTTCCGCCGGTGCACCGCGACCTCGTGCGCGACGTGCTCGCCGACCTCGCCGACTCGCTGCGCGCGTACATCGTCGGTCAGCTGCTGACCATGACGTTCCTCGGCGCGATCACGGCCGCCGGCCTGTGGCTGCTCGACGTCCCGTTCTGGTTGCCGTTCGGCATCTTCACGGGCCTGGTCGCGATCATTCCGTTCTTCGGAACGCTGCTGTCGACCACGCTGCCGGCGCTCTTCGTGCTGACCGGCAACGGCTACCACGCATTCACCCCGCTCGGGCACGCACTGCTGGTCGTGGGGCTCGGCGTCGTGGTGCACCTGATCGAAGGCAACGTCGTCTCGCCGCTCGTGATGTCGAAGAAGGTCGACTTGCCGCCGGTGCTCACCATCATGTCCGTGCTCGTGATCGGACAACTCCTCGGCGGTCTTGGCCTCATCGTCGCACTGCCGACGCTGGTGACGATGATGGTGATCGTGCGGCGCATTCTGATCACGCGCATCTACGAGGGACAGGGCTTCCGGCGGACGTCGCGCGAACGGCCGCTCACGCTGCGCGTTCCGGCGCCGGGTGGCGGCGTGTTCGTGCCGCCGGGCATGCCGGCGGATGTCGTGACGACGGCGGAGCGCAACGGAAACCGGCGGAGCGCGTAGGCGCTCGGTGACCGCGACAAATCGATGACGCCCGCGGTCGGGTGATCACGCGCGGGGCGCGCGTGCGTCGTATCGATCCGCATGTCTCTCGCGCTCGAGATGTGCGGCGTCGCAAAGCGCTACGTGGCGGGATTCGGCGGATGCCTCGCATCGGTCACCGTGCTACGCTCGATCGACCTCGTCGTTCGTCCGGGCGAGACCGTGGCGGTGCTCGGTCCATCGGGCGCGGGGAAGTCCACGCTGCTGCTCGCCGCGGCGGGACTGTTGGTGCCCGATCGCGGTGAAATCCGGTGGTATGGCGACGCGAGTCTCGCCGCCGCGATGCACCGCGCCATGTATCATTTCGGCGCGGCGCGCGCGGAGCCGCCGCGCATTCCGCCCGAGGCGCGCCTGCATCTGGTGGACGACCCCGACGCGCTCGCCGGCTCGGGGGCTGCGCATCTGGCGCGATGGATCGCTCGCCGATGCTACGCCGGCGAGTCGGTTCTGATCGGCACGCGATGCCGCGCCACGGCGCACGCGTTGGCGCCGCGCGTGCTCGCGTTGGCAGGAGGCGAGTTGCACGGCGACGCCGTCGCCCCGGCGCCGCGCGTCGCGGAAGCGACGCGTTTGCTCGCGCGCAGCGCGCTCGGCGATTGAGTGAAGCGACGGATGACGATAGCATTCACGGACCTTCTTCCGCCCCTGAGGCCGCGTCCACCCGATGACCGAGTTCCGGCTGTACAACACGATGACCCGTTCGGTGGAGCCGTTCGCGCCCGCCGACGGCGAAACCGTGCGCTTCTACAGCTGCGGACCGACGGTCTACAACCCGGCGCACCTCGGCAACTTTCGAACGTTCTTATTCGCGGATCTGCTGCGGCGAACGATTCGGCTCCGGGGGTGGAAAGTGCGCCAGGTGATGAACCTGACGGACGTGGACGACAAGATCATCCGGCGCGCGCACGAGCAGGGCAAGACGATCCGCGAGATCACCGAGCCGATCGCGGCGATCTTCCATGCGGACCGCGAGTATCTGCGCATCGAGCGCGCCGAAGCGTATCCGAAGGCGACCGACTACATCCCGCAGATGATCGCGCTGGTCCAGACGTTGGTGGACCGCGGCGTCGCTTATCAGGCGAACGACAGGTCGGTCTACTTCGCGATCCGCAAATTCCCGACGTACGGCAGGTTGTCTCGTCTCGACACGCGAGAAGTGAAGGCAGGCGCGCGTGTGTCGCAGGACGACTACTCGAAGGAGAACGCGCAGGACTTCGCGCTCTGGAAGGCGGCGACCCCGAACGACGAAGCGTCGGGCGCGGCGTGGGACTCGCCATGGGGACGCGGCCGGCCGGGGTGGCACCTCGAGTGCTCGGCGATGGCGATCGATCTGCTCGGACCAACGCTCGACATTCACTGCGGCGGCATCGATCTCATCTTTCCGCACCACGAAGACGAGATCGCGCAGTCAGAGGCCGCGACGGGGCAGACGTTCTCGCGCGTGTGGTGCCACGGGGCCTTCCTGCTGATCGAAGGCACCAAGATGGCCAAGCGACTTGGCAACGTGACGACGGTTCAGGGAATGCGCGACGCCGGCATTTCGCCGGCGGCCGTTCGCCACTTCGTGTTCAACACGCACTACCGAAAGGAGCTGAACCTGTCGGAGGAGGCGCTGGAGGCGTCGATCAACGCGGTTCGGCGCGTGGCGGATTTCGCGGATCGGCTGGCTGGCGCGACTGGCGGAACGGCTGAGCTGGCCGCCGCGGCGGCCCACGCGGTGGCGCACGTGGAGGCGGCACTGTTCGATGACCTGAACGCGCCGAACGCTTTGGCAGCGCTGTTCACGTTCATCACACGCGCCAATGCCGAGCTCGACCGTAGGGGCACGGATCAGGAAGCTCTGACGACGGCGCGCGCCGCGTTCGCCAAGATCAACTCGGTTTTGGACATCGTTCCTGACCGCCATGTGGATGATCCGTCGCTGGTCTCGTGGGTCGAGGAGCGGATCGCCGCGAGGCGTCAAGCCCGTGAAGGGCGCGACTTTGCGGAGGCAGACCGGATTCGCGCCGAGCTGACTGGCCGAGGGATCGCGATCGAGGATTCGGCAGGCGGAACCAAGTGGAAGAGGGTGCGGTAGCGGGCGACGGGCGACGGGCGACGGGCGACGGGCGACGGGCGACGGGCGACGGGCGACGGGCGACGGGCGACGGGCGACGGTTGGAGCGCCTACGCGAACGTCGCGCTCAGCAGTTGTGTCTTTCCCCGCAGTCGCCAGTCGCCCGTCGCCCCTCGCCCGTCGCCCGCCGCCCGTAAGCCTCGACAGCCTCGTCGCTTGACACTCTTTCCCGCGTGGCTTATCCTATGAGTCTCGCGCAAAATTGGCCGTCTGCTGACGTAGCTCAATTGGCAGAGCACCTGATTTGTAATCAGGCGGTTGCGAGTTCGATTCTCGCCGTCAGCTCTGCCGAGTCGGTTGCCGTCAGCGAATCACCGCGATACGGAGTGGCTGTCGGAGATTTTGGTGCGGGGAATTTGCGGTGGGGTGGCCGAGTGGCTAATGGCAGCAGACTGTAAATCTGCCGGGTTAACGCCCTACGAAGGTTCGAATCCTTCCCCCACCACTCGGCTCTCGTGCTTGAGCAGGGAGAAGAACGCGGGAGTAGCTCAGCTGGTAGAGCGCAAGCCTTCCAAGCTTGATGTCGCGGGTTCGAGCCCCGTCTCCCGCTCTCGCAACGAAGTGGACGTGACGGACGTTTGGAACGTGGTGGAACACACGCTGTACGAGTTTGCTGACGTAGCTCAGTTGGTAGAGCACACCCTTGGTAAGGGTGAGGTCACCGGTTCAATCCCGGTCGTCAGCTCTGCAGGAATCTGAACTGTACGAGGGAAGAGGGGAGCGCGAAGAGGGAAACGGGAGTGTCCGTTTCGGCCGCTTCGGGCTGTCCGCTTCCCGCTTTCCGTGGAAGCGATGCCCAGAGACAAGATCATCCTCGCATGCAACGAGTGTAAGAATCGCAACTACTTCACCACGAAGAACAAGCGGCTCCATCCGGAGCGCGTCGAGTGGAAGAAGTACTGCCCGCGCTGCAACAAGCACCAAGTGCACAAGGAAACCAAGTAATGGCGGGCGCCGTCGCAAATCCGGAACCGACGCCGGGGATCGTGTCGCGCCTGGTGACGTTCTATCACGGCGTCATGGCGGAGATGAGGAAGGTCACGTGGCCGGACCTGCCGCAGGTTCGGTCGGCGACGATCTCGATCATCATCTTCGTGCTGCTCCTCGGCCTCGTGATCACGCTCCTGGATTTCATTTTCCAGGGCGTGCTCATCAAGCTGATTCCGTCGTTGCTGACGGGGGGTCGCTGAACCGCATGGAACACCGCTGGTATGCGATTCAGACCACGGCGGGGCACGAGAACAAGGTTCGCTCGCTGATTCAGCGGAAGATCGACGGCGATGCGCAAGCGGCCGAGGCGCGCGCGATTCGCCAGGCGCTGGTGCCGACGCAGGAAGTCGTCGAGATCAAGAACGGCAAGAAGGTGACGGTCGAACGGAAGCTCTATCCCGGCTACGTGCTGGTCGAGATGGAGATGAACCAGGAGACCGCGCACGTCGTGAACGGCATTCAAGGCGTCATCAAGTTCGTGGGACACGATTCGCGGTTCCCGCAACCGCTGCGCGCTGAAGAAGTGAACCGTCTCCTTGGCATCGCCGACGAGCGGGCAGAAGAAGAGCCGAAGGAGGAGATTCCCTTCCTCGTCGGTCAGGCCGTGGCGATCACCGAAGGGCCGTTCACCGATTTCAACGGCACGGTCGAAGAGGTGATGGCGGACAAAGGAAAGGTTCGGGTGTCGGTGTCGCTGTTCGGGCGGCCGACGTCCGTCGAGTTGGATTACCTGCAGTTGAAGGCGTATTGAGTCATCCCATGCGCGCGCTTCGCGCGCGCGTGGGATCTACTGTCCTTCTTCCGGAGCATGCGGAGCATGCTTCGGATTGATGAAAGTAGATCCTCCGGCTCGCTTCGCTCGCCAGAGGATGACGACCGTCGGCCACCACACCGACGCTAAACCCAAGGTGGGAGATCGACCGCTGCTCACACAGCGGACAGTTCACAAGGAGTCTGCATGGCAAAGAAAGTCACGGGGTTCGTCAAGCTGCAGATCCCCGCGGGCAAGGCCAACCCTGCCCCTCCGGTAGGGACGGCCCTCGGTCCGCAGGGCATCAACATCATGGCGTTCTGCAAAGAGTTCAATTCTCGGACGCAGGGCCAGGATACGATTCTCCCGGTCGAGATCACGATCTTCTCGGACAAGTCGTTCACCTTCATCACGAAGACGCCGCCCGCGGCCGTCCTCCTGAAGAAGGAAGCCGGCATCGAGAAAGGATCGGGTCAGCCGAACCGGAACAAGGTCGGTAAGGTCACGAAGGCACAGGTCCGCAAGATCGCGGAGCTCAAGATGCCCGACCTCAACTGCGACACGATCGAGTCGGCCATGATGATGGTCGCCGGCGCGGCGCGATCGATGGGGCTGGAGGTCGTCGACTGATGCGCACTCACGGCAAGAAGTACAACACCGCCGCGAAGAGCCGCGACGTCGACTCGAACTACCAGCCGCGGCAAGCGCTGGAGATCGTGAAGCAGTCGGCGTTCGCCAAGTTCGACGAGACGGTCGAAGTCGCGGTGCGTCTGGGCGTGGATCCGCGACATGCCGACCAGGTCGTGCGCGGCACGGTCGTGCTGCCGGCCGGCACCGGAAAGTCGGTGCGCGTGCTGGTCATCGCGGCCGGCGACAAGGCACGCGAAGCGCAGGACGCGGGCGCTGACTTTGTCGGCGTGGAGCACATCCAGAAGATCAAGGATGGGTGGCTCGACTTCGACGTCCTCATCGCCACGCCCGATCAGATGGGCCAGCTCGGCCAGCTCGGTCGCGTGCTCGGTCCGCGCGGTCTCATGCCCAACCCCAAGGCGGGCACGGTCACGTTCAACATCATGAACGCGGTCAAGGAGACCAAAGCGGGCAAGATCGAGTTCCGCGTCGACAAGGCGGGCAACGTTCACGCTCCGATCGGCAAGGTGTCGTTCGGTATCGAAGCGCTGGAGACGAACTACACGGCCTTCATGGACCAGATCGTTCGCGCCAAGCCGCCCGCGTCCAAGGGCGTCTACGTCAAGAACGTGTCGGTGTCCAGCACGATGGGCCCGGGCGTCTCCATCGACAGCACTCTCTACCGGACCTGATCAATGAAGCGAGCCGAGAAAGAGCAGCTCGTCGCCGAGCTCAAAACGAAACTCGAGGGCGCATCCGCGCTCTATTACACCGACTTCACGGGCTTGAACGTGAAGCGTATGACCGATCTCCGCCGCCGCCTGCGCAAGGCGAACGTGGAGTACGTCGTGATCAAGAACACCCTCGCCCTTCGCGCCGTGAACGAGAGCGGCCTGGTCGGCAGCAAATTGAAGGGACCGACGGGTCTGGTCGTCGCCAAGGATCCGGTGGCCGCCGCCAAGGTCATCACCGACTTCGCCAAGGAAAACGACAAGAAGCCGTCCGTGAAGGGCGGCGTCTTCGAGGGCAAGGCGATCGACACCGCGCAGGTCACGAAGTTGGCCTCGATGCCGTCGCGCGAGCAGATGCTCGCCGAGCTCGGCGCGAGCTTCCAAGCCCCGATGGCCGGGTTCCTCGGCGCGATGAACGGGGTGCTGTACATGTTCGCCGGCGTGCTCGAGGGATTGCGCGCGCAGCGCGAGAGCAGTGCCAGCGGTGCCGCCGGCGAAAGTGCCTGAAGTCGGTCAGTCGACCGACACGACGCAGTGACTGACCGAAACCGATTGACCGACTTTATACCATCAGGGAGAAACACGAAATGCCAACGACCATGAGCAAGGACGAGATCCTCGACGCGATCGGCAACATGTCCGTCTTCGAGCTCGCCGAGCTGATCGAAGCCTTCAAGTCGAAGTTCAACGTCACGATCGCGGCCGCCCCGGTGGGCGCGGCGGCGGGCGGTGGCGGCGCCGCGGCGGCACCGGCGGCGGTGGAAGAGAAGACCGAGTTCGACGTCGTCCTCAAGGAGGCCGGTGGCAAGAAGATCCAGGTCATCAAGGTCGTGCGCGAGCTGACGGGTCTTGGCCTCAAGGAAGCCAAGGATCTCGTCGACGGCGCGCCGCAGGCCGTGAAGACCGGCGTCTCGAAGGACGAGGCCGCGACCGTGAAGGCCAAGCTGGAAGAGCAGGGCGCGACGGTCGAAGTGAAGTGACGTGTGGGCGTCGTTCCGACGCCCACACGTCATCCCGAGCGCGGCAGGTCATCCCGAGCGTCCGCGAGGGATCTGCGGTGAGGACGGAAGCAAGCAGATCCTTCGCTTCGCTCAGGAGGACACGGTCTCGATCAGGATGACGGCTCGCCGGCTCCGCCGACTCGCCGTCACTTCAGCCGAAGCGCATTAGTGAATACGAATACTCCGCGCACCAACATTTCAAGCTGTCCACAGGCCCCCGGCGGGGGCGCGCTCGCGCGCGCCCGTGCCGGGAGCCTGTTCGTCGCCTGTTCCCGGGTGAACAATGCCTGACATCAAACAGATTTCGTTCGCGAAGCTCGAGGGAGGCATGGAAATGCCCCACCTCCTGGACATCCAGACGCGCGCCTTCGAGGCGCTCCTGCAGCTGGATGCGGCTTCGCATGACCGCGAGGACATCGGCCTCGAGCGGGTCTTCAAGGACCTGTTCCCGATCACCGACGTCCACGAAAACTTTTCCCTCGAGTTCGTACGCTACTCCCTCGGCGAGCCCAAGTACACCGTCGAGGAGTGCATCGAACGCGACATGACGTACTCGGCGCCGCTCAAGGCGACGCTGCAGCTCGTCATCAACGAGGTGGTCAACGAGCAGAAACGGCCCCGCAACATCATCGAGAAGGAGGTCTATCTCGGTGAGCTGCCCCTGCTCACGCCGCTCGGCACGTTCGTCATCAACGGCGCCGAGCGCGTCATCGTCAGCCAGCTCCATCGTTCCCCGGGCGTGGTGTTCGAGGAGGCGACGCACCCCAATGGGCAGCGTCTCATCTCCGCGCGCATCATTCCGTTCCGCGGCTCGTGGGTCGAGTTCACCGTCGACATCCACGACGTCGTGTACGTCCATATCGACAAGAAAAAGAAGTTCCCGGCCACCGCGCTGTTGCGTGCTTTTGGCTACGGAACGAACTCGGACATTCTGCGACTCTTTTTCGCAATTCGAGATCTCGACCTCACCAAGAAGCGAGAGAGCCGCACCGATGTGCGTGAGGTCATCGGCGCGATCATCGCCGAGGACATCGCGCTGCCGGGCGAAGCCACCGCGGAAGACGCGCCGAAAGCGCGGACCAAGAAGGCGAAGGCCGAGCGCGAGCGCGCCGAGAACGTGCTGCTCGTCAAGGAAGGCGATGAGCTGACGGAAGAGGTCTACAACCGCCTCCGCCGCCAGAACATCGACGCGATCAAGGTCTTCGCGAGCCACATGAAGGTCGACCTCCGCGACGAGCAGGATGCGGTCGAGCGCGGCGAGCGCGAAACGCGCCGCAAGCTCGCGGTCGACGTCGTCGACTCGGAAGGCGAAGTCATCGCCGAATCCGGCCAGTCGCTCACCGACTCGGTCATCAAGAAGATCCGCAAGGCGGAGATCAACAAGGTGAGCGTGTTCGTCGCCTCCGGACGTGCCGAGTCGACGCTCATCAAGAACACGCTGGCCAAGGATCCCACGCACAGCGAGAAGGAATCGCTGTCGCAGATCTACGCGCTGCTCCGTCCTGGCGACGCGCCCGACGCCCAGACCGCGAAGCAGGCGCTCGAGCGTCTGTTCTTCTCGCCGAAGCGCTACGACCTGGGCCGCGTCGGCCGGTACAAGATCAACCAGCGGCTCGGCATGAACATGCCGGCCGATTACACGGTGCTCTCGAAGGAAGACTTCGTCGAGATCATTCGGTATCTGGTCGAATTGCACGAAGGCCGCGGCCACGTCGACGACATCGACCACCTCGGCAACCGCCGCATTCGTTCGGTCGGTGAGCTGATCGCGAACCAGTTCTCGGTCGGCTTGAGCCGCATGGCGCGCCTGGTGAAGGAGCGCATGTCGATCAACACCGATCCGGAAAAGATCTCGCTCGACGATCTCGTGAACGCGCGCACCGTCTCGGCGGTGATTCAGGCGTTCTTCGGATCGTCGCAGCTGTCACAGTTCATGGATCAGACCAACCCGCTCGCCGAGCTGACGCACAAGCGTCGACTCTCGGCGCTGGGACCGGGCGGTCTGACGCGCGAGCGCGCCGGCTTCGAAGTGCGCGACGTGCACTATTCGCAGTACGGCCGCATGTGCCCCATCGAGACGCCCGAAGGTCCGAACATCGGACTCATCACGTCGCTCGCGTGCTACGCGCGGGTGAACGACCTCGGGTTCGTCGAAACGCCGTACCTGATCGTGAAGAACGGCAAGGTGGGCGGCGAAATCGCGTGGCTCGACGCCAACCGCGAAGAGGACGCGATCATCGCGCAGGCGAACTCGCGCGTCGATGCGCACGGCAACTTCATCGAGGATCTCGTGCTCGCCCGGCAGCAGGGTGACGTGCCGCTCGTGCAGAAGGATCGCATCGATTACATGGACGTGGCGCCGGAGCAGCTCGTTTCCATCGCCGCGGCGCTCATTCCGTTCCTCGAGCACGACGACGCGAACCGCGCGCTGATGGGCTCGAACATGCAGCGCCAGGCCGTGCCGCTCCTGAACCCGCGGACGCCGCTCGTCGGCACGGGGCTCGAGGGCAAGGTGGCGACCGACTCGGGCGCGGTGGTCATCGCGCGCCGCGCGGGCGTCGTCTCGCGCGTGACGGCCGACGAGATCATCGTCGACGCCGGTCCGGTCGCCGCGAAAAAGGAAGCGCAGGCCGACGGCGATCGCCCGCTCGCGCGGCTCACGCAGCACGACCGCTATCGGCTCAAGAAATATTGGAGAACGAACCAGGACACGGCGATCAACCAGCGACCGTTGGTGCGCCAAGGACAAAAGGTCAAACACGGCGACGTATTGGCGGACGGCGCGGCGACGGAGCAGGGACAGCTCGCGCTCGGCTCCAACGTCACCGTCGCGTTCATGCCGTGGTACGGACACAATTTCGAAGACGCCATCGTGCTCTCCGAGCGCCTCGTGAAGGACGACGTCTACTCGTCGATCCACATCCAGGAGCTCGAGCTGCACGTCCGCGACACGAAGCGCGGTCAGGAAGAGATCACGCGTGAGATTCCGAACGTCTCGGAAGAGGCGCTGCTGGATCTCGACGAGCGCGGCATCGTCAGAATCGGGGCACACGTCAAGCCCGGCGACATACTCGTGGGCAAGATCACGCCCAAGGGCGAGACGGAGCTGTCGCCGGAAGAAAAGCTCCTCACGGCGATCTTCGGCGAGAAGGCGAAGGACGTGAAGGACTCGTCGCTCAAGGTGCCGCCCGGCATGGAAGGCGTCGTCATCGACGTGAAGATCTTCTCGCGCATCGAAGACCAGGTCGTCGAAAAGGATCGCGGCGAGCGCATCGGCGACGTCCGCCGCCTCGAGGGCGACGAGAAGATTCGCGTCAACGAAGTGCGTGACTCCGAGCTCGTCGAGATTCTCGACGGGCAGGTCATCGCGCTCGCGCTCAAGGCGGGCACGGTCGAAGAGTCGATTCCGGCGGGCACGAAGGTGACGTCGGCGTCGCTGCGCGAGATGAAGCTCGCGACGATCGATCTCAAGACGCTGCGTGTCGAGAACAAGCGCATCAACGAGCGCATCCGTCAGATCATCGACGCGGCCAATGACGAAAAGGCCAAGATCGAGGAGAAGGCGGAAGAGCGCATCGACCGCATTCTCCAGCCGGATGAGCTGCCTCCGGGCGTCATCCAGCTCGTGAAGGTCTATCTCGCCGAGAAGCGAAAGGTCTCGGTCGGAGATAAGATGGCAGGGCGCCACGGCAACAAGGGTATCGTTGCCCGCGTCGTGCCAGAGGAAGACATGCCGTTCCTGCCCGATGGCCGGCCGGTCGACATCGTCCTGAACCCGCTCGGCGTGCCGAGCCGAATGAACGTCGGACAGATCCTCGAGACGCACCTCGGGTGGGTCGCGAAGATTCTCGGCTTCTACGCGAAGACGCCGGTGTTCCAGGGCACCAACGAGCATGAGATCGGCCTGCTGCTGAAGATGGCGGGCGTCTCGTGGGCTGCGCAGGCGCTCGAGCTGCGGACGCCGGCGCCGCAAATCACGGATGCCAACGTCCGCGTGCTGCTCGCCGACATCAAGCCGGACGTCTCCAAGGAAGCCGAGCGGTTCGAGCGGCTCGAGGAGGCGACGATCAACGACCTTGGACATCGCAACATGTCCCAGGAAACGCGCGACGTGCACCACGCGATTCGCGACTTCCTCGCCAACGCGGCGAAGGAGCTGGCGGAGCGCGAGGCGACGGCGATCGGCAACCAGGTGACGTTCCACACGGCGTGGGTCGACGACGACTCGCAGTCCGCGTCGAAGAAGACGGAGTACAAGGCCGCGCTCAAGCAGCTCGAGAAGCGGACGGCGATGGAATCGGCCGATCTGTTGAATGACCACGAGCTCCCGGCGCTGGCGGGGATGTTGGGCAAGAAGTCCGAGGCGGACGTGGACGCGGCGGCGATCGAGTTGATGCGGCTCGCCGGGCTCACGCCGTTCGGCAAGGTGCGCCTGCGCGACGGCCGCTCGGGCGAGACGTTCGTGTCGCCGGTCACCGTGGGTGAGATCTACATGCTGAAACTCTCACACCTGGTCGACGACAAGATCCACGCGCGGTCGATCGGACCGTACTCGCTCGTCACGCAGCAGCCGCTGGCGGGCAAGGCGCAGTTCGGCGGCCAGCGCTTCGGAGAGATGGAAGTGTGGGCGCTCGAGGCGTACGGCGCCGCGCACGTGCTTCAGGAAATCCTCACGGTCAAGTCGGACGACGTGAACGGCCGGAGCCGTGTGTACGAGGCGATCGTGAAGGGGCAGAACCTTCCGGAGCCGGGCATTCCGGAATCGTTCAACGTGTTGGTGAAAGAACTGCAGGCTCTCGGCATCAAGGTCACGATGGGACAGAGCGCGGATGGATTCTGGGGCACCGGGATCGATACCGGCACTTCGGGCAATGGCACTGGGAGCGAGGAGTAATCGATGATTGACTTCCGTAGCGTTCGCGAGCAGCGCGCAAGCTCGTTCGACTTCATCCAGGTTCGCATCGCCTCGCCCGAGGAGATTCGCGGACCCAAGGATCCCAAAGAGCGCGAGCGACTCGAGCTCCAGGGCCTCCGCAACTGGTGGTCGTGGGGCGAGGTCACGAAGCCCGAGACCATCAACTACCGCTCGTTCAAGCCGGAAAAGGACGGCCTGTTCTGCGAGCGCATTTTCGGTCCCGTCAAGGACTGGGAATGCCACTGCGGCAAATACAAGAGAATTCGCTATCGCGGTGTGATCTGCGACCGCTGCGGCGTCGAAGTGACCCTGAGCAAGGTGCGCCGCGAGCGCATGGGTCACATCGAGCTCGCCGTTCCCGTCGCCCATATCTGGTTCTTCAAGACGCTGCCCAGCCCCATGGGCAATCTCCTCGACATCACGCTCCGTGATCTCGAGAAGGTGATCTACTACTCGAACTACGTCGTCATCGAACCCGGCGAGCAGGATGTCTCCGTCAATCAGCTGCTCGACGAAGACGAGTACCTGAACCTCCGGAACAAGGCGAAGGAAGAGAAGGACGCGGCGTTCAACGCCGACATCGGCGCGCCGGCCGTCCGTGAGCTGCTCCGCCGCCTCGACGTCGACAAGCTCGCGGAAGAGCTCCGCGCGCAGGTCGTCACCGAGACGTCGCAGCACCGCAAGAAGATGCTGCTCAAGCGGCTCAAGATCGTCGACGCGTTCCGTAATTCGGGCGACGCGGGCGACACGCGCAACCGTCCGGAGTGGATGATCCTCGACGTCGTGCCGGTGATTCCGCCCGACCTGCGGCCACTGGTGCCGCTCGACGGGGGGCGCTTCGCCACGTCGGATCTCAACGATCTCTATCGCCGCGTCATCAACCGCAACAACCGCCTTCAGAAGCTGATCCTTCACCGCGCGCCGGAAGTCATCCTGCGCAACGAGAAGCGCATGCTGCAGGAGGCGGTGGACGCGCTGTTCGACAACGGCCGTCGCTCCAAGGCGATTCGCGGCCGCGGCAAGCGTCCGCTCAAGTCGCTGTCCGACATGCTCAAGGGCAAGCAGGGCCGGTTCCGTCAGAACCTGCTCGGCAAGCGCGTGGATTACTCGGGCCGGTCGGTCATCGTCGTCGGTCCCGAGCTCCAGCTGCATCAGTGCGGACTTCCCAAGCTGATGGCGCTCGAGCTGTTCAAGCCGTTCATCATCCACAAGCTCGTCGAGAAGGGCATCGCCGAGACGGTGAAGCGCGCCAAGAAAATCGTGGAGCGCGAGTCGCCGGAGGTCTACGAGATCCTGGAAGAGATCATCCGCGACCATCCGGTGCTCCTGAACCGCGCGCCGACGCTTCACCGGCTTGGCATTCAGGCCTTTGAGCCGGTGCTCGTCGAAGGCAAGGCCATTCGTATTCACCCGCTCGTTTGCGCGGCCTTCAACGCCGACTTCGACGGCGACCAGATGGCCGTGCACGTTCCGTTGTCGTTCGAGGCGCAGCTCGAGGCACGCCTGCTCATGCTGTCGTCGAACAACATTCTCAAGCCGTCGGACGGCCGCCCGGTCGCGGAGCCCAGCCAGGACATCGTGCTCGGCTGCTATTTCGCGACGAAGGCGCCGACGAATTTCAACTCCGTCGACCTCAAGACGCTGCGCCGGTTCAGCGACGTCGCCGAGATCGAGATGGAGCTCGCGCTCCAGCGCCTCCAGCGCCAGACCGCGGTGCTCTACTTCGTGAAGAACCAGGACGGCGGCGCCGGTGGCACGTGGGAGAAGACCACGGCCGGCCGCGTGCTGTTCAACGCGATCGTCCCGAAGGAGCTGGGCTTCAAGAACCACGACATGAAGAAGAAGGCGCTCTCCGAGCTCGTCTTCGAGTCGTACCGCAAGGCCGGCCTGTCGGCGACGGTGTCGTTCCTCGATCGCCTGAAGGAGTTCGGGTTCGCCAACGCGACACGCGGCGGCGTCTCGATCGGCATCGAAGATCTCGAGATCCCGGGCGCCAAGGCGGGCCTGCTCGAGGAAGCCGAAGAGCGCGTCGAGCGCTTCCAGCGCGCGTACCAGACGGGCAACATCACGAACGGCGAGCGCTACAACAAAGTCATCGACACCTGGACGCACGCCAACTCCGACATCGCGGACGAAATGGTGAAGACCATGCGCGAGTCGAAGGGCGGGTTCAATCCGGTGTTCATGATGTTCGACTCCGGCTCACGCGGATCCCGCGACCAGATCCGTCAGCTCGCCGGAATGCGCGGACTCATGGCCAAGCCGCAGAAGAAGCTCACCGGCGGCATCGGTGAGATCATTGAGAGTCCGATCAAGTCGAATTTCAGAGAAGGACTCTCTCCACTCGAGTACTTCACGTCGACGCACGGCGCTCGGAAGGGTCTGGCCGACACCGCGCTCAAGACGGCGGACGCCGGCTACCTCACGCGCCGCCTCGTGGACGTCGCGCAGGACGTGACGATCAGCGAGGAGGATTGCGGCACCATCCAGGGACTCGAGATCTCCGCGCTGAAGGAAGGCGAGGACGTGATCGAGCCGTTGTCCGAGCGCATCGTCGGCAACTTCGCCGCCGAAGACGTCGAAGATCCGCACGAGCTCGACGAGTCGGGACGCCGCACGCTGTTGGTCGAGGCGGGCACGCTGATCGACGAAGAGAAAGCGACGCAGATCGAAGAGTCGGGCATCGAGACGGTGAAGATTCGCTCCGTCCTCACCTGTGAGGCGAAGCGCGGGCTCTGCCGCATGTGCTACGGCCGCAACCTGGCGACCATGCACGTGGTCGACTTGGGTGAAGCGGTCGGCATCATCGCCGCGCAGTCCATCGGCGAGCCGGGCACGCAGCTGACCCTGCGGACGTTCCACATCGGTGGAACGGCCGCTCGTATCGCCGAGCAGACGGCGCGGAAGTCCAAGGTCGCCGGCGTCATCGAGTACGGCGATCGCATCGTGGTCGTCACCAATCCCGAGGGACAGAAGATCGTCACCTCGTACGAGGGCGAAATCCTCATCAAGTCCTCGGGCGAAAAGACCGCAAACGTCGCGGCGCGCCTCCAGGTGCCGCTCGGCGCGATCATGATGGTCGAGGATGGCAACGACGTGAAGCGCGACCAGGTGATCTTCACCTGGGACCCGTACACGAACCCGATCTTGGCGGACGTCGACGGGACGGTGCGGTTCGTCGACATCGTCGAGGACGAGTCGGTGTCCGAGGAGCTGGACGAGCTCACCGGTCTCCGTCAGCGCGTCATCATCGAAGACCGCGAGAAGAAGCTCCACCCGCACATCGAGATCGTTCAGGAGAAGGGCGGGAAGGAGAAGCGCGTGCGCGACTTCATCATCCCGGCGGGCGCGCAGCTCACCGTGGACGATGGACAGAAGATTCATCCAGGAACGATCATCGCCAAGGTCGGCCGCGAAGCGTACAAGACGCGCGACATCACGGGTGGTCTGCCGCGTGTCGCCGAATTGTTCGAGGCGCGTCGTCCGAAAGACCCGGCGACGATCTCGGAGATCGACGGCGTCGTCCGGTTCGGCGAGATCAAGCGCGGCAAGCGCGAGATCTATGTGGCACCGATCAACCCTGACGGTTCATTGGACGAGACGCGCGAGGCACAGCTGTACGAGGTGCCCGCCGGCAAGCATTTGCGCGTGCACGAGGGCGACCGCGTCCGCGCCGGTGATCGTCTGTCCGAAGGTCCGGTCAATCCGCACGACATCTTGCGGATCAAGGGACCGCGCGCGGTGCAGGAGTATCTGCTCAACGAAGTCCAGGAGGTCTACCGCCTCCAGGGCGTGAAGATCAACGACAAGCACATCGGCGTGATCGTCAAGCAGATGCTGCAGAAGGTTCGCGTGATGGATCCGGGCGAGACCGAGTTCCTCGAAGGGGAGCACGTGGATCGTCAGGTCTTCCGCGACGAGAACGACCGGGCCAAGAAGAAGAAGGAGACGCCGTCCACGGCGGAGCCGCTGCTCCTTGGCATCACGAAGGCGAGTTTGACGACGCAGTCGTTTATTTCAGCCGCGTCGTTCCAAGAAACGACGCGTGTCCTCACCGACGCGTCGATTCGCGGCGCGAAGGACGATCTGCTCGGTCTGAAGGAAAACATCATCATCGGCCACCTGATTCCGGCCGGCACGGGCATGTACCGGTATCAGGAAGTCGACATCGAGCTCGCGCAGCCGGAAGGCTTCGAGCCGCTCCCGCCGATGGCGGCTGAGCTGCCGAACGTGTTCTCGATGGCCGACGACGAGGATTTCGCGCCGATTCCGCGGCCGGGAGTTCGCGGCGGCGCCGAGTAGGCGTTCTTCTCAATCGCAAAGCGGCACACCGGAAAAACGGTGTGCCGTTTTTGTTTCTTTGTGCCGTGTCGAGCGAGGTCGGACTGGCCGAATGCCACCACCCTGTCTCCGGGCCGCCATTCGATCGTGCCAGCGAGGTCTATGCAATGCATCTCGCTCCGGGCGCACCAAGCGTGTCAACACACAAGTCGCGCGGTGACCATTCGAAGGTAGGGATCCACTTCGAATCTGTTTTGCGCCGCGCCATCCCTCGCCGACGGGAATTAGTTGACAGGTACACGATCGTTACGCACTTGATACTTCGTCGTACAATCGCGAGGATTCCTCGGCTGCGCGTCGACGGATTTTCTGCGCGTCCCGCATTCACGCACGCGCCTCCTCCCGCCTGGCGCGCACGAGACGCTCGGGTCGACGAAAGGCGGTCGCACGGCAGAGACGTAGAGACGAACGAGATCGCGCGCAGCGACGCACGCGACGACAGCACGATCCCCACGCCAGAGCGAGGACCCGGCCCCTCGGCACCATAGCCCGGCGCACGTGCGCGCGGGCGGCTGATGCTTCACACACGCCCCACCCTTATCCGGTACTCCGCATCATGAACAAGAGAATACTCATCGCGGTGATGGGACTATTCCTCGTCAGTGCTCGAGCGTTCGCCCAGCAGAAGACCGTGACTGGACGAGTGACCAGCGAGCAGGGAACGCCGCTCCCCGGCATCTCGGTCATCGTGAAGGGCACGAACGTCGGCACCTCGAGCAGCACCGACGGCAACTACTCGATTCGCGCCGCCGTCGGCCAGGTGCTCCAATTCCGGTCGATCGGCACGGCGCCGGAAGAGCGCACGGTCGGCGACGCGAGCGTCATCAACGTTCAGCTCCGGCGTGTGGCGGCGTCGCTCGACGCCATCGTCGTCACGGCGCTGGGCCAGACCGCTTCGCAACGCGAGATTGGAACTGCACAGCAAACCGTGAGCGGCTCCGATATCGCGCAGACCCAACGCGTGAACTTCGTCAACTCGCTCGCGGGCCGTGTCGCCGGCGTCGACGTGACGAGTACGTCGGGTGCGCCGGGCGCGTCGACCTCGATCGTCATCCGCGGCGTCAGCTCGATCTCGAGCACGAACCAGCCGCTCATGATCGTCGATGGTCTGCCGATCGACAACAAGACGACCAACACGGCCACCTTGGCGTCCGACGCGCCGACGTCGTCGCTGGCCTTCAACAACCGTAACGTCGACTTCACGAACCGCGCGGCCGACATCAATCCGGAAGACATCGAGTCGCTCACGGTGCTCAAGGGCCCTGAAGCGTCGGCGCTCTACGGCATCGACGCGGCGAACGGCGCGATCGTCATCACCACAAAGCGTGGCCGCGCGGGCTCTGGCGGCTTCGACTACAGCAACAACTTCCAGATCACCCAGGTGCGTGCGCACCCGGATATGCAATCCGTCTACGGACCGAGCGGCACGCTCAGCGTCTCGGGGTCCGGCTACGGCTCCTATGTGTACTTCGGCGCACCGTATGCCGCCGGCACGAAGACCTACGACAACATCGGGAACTTCTTCCAGACGGGCGCGATGCAGCGCCACAATCTCGGCTTCAGCGGCGGCGCGGCGGACAACCGCCTCTCGTACCGCATCTCCGCGACGTCGACCAAGGAAGTTGGCGTCATCCCGAACACGGGGCTCAACAAGATCAACCTGACCGGATCGTCGTCGGGGCAAGTCACGCCGTGGCTCTTGGCCGACCTATCGATGAACTACATCTACGCGAACAACGACAAGGCGTACAAAGGCGACGATAGCCCGCTCATCAGCTTGCTCACGTGGCCCGACACGAACAACGCGGCGAACTGGCTCACGCCGGCCGGCACGCGGGCACGAATCACGGGACTCGCGCAGTCGGTCGAGGTCGACAACCCGTACTTCGCCGTCAACAAGAACAAGAGCAACAACAAGACGAACCGCGTCATCACCAATGCCGGCTTGACGTACTCGCCGTTCTCGTGGGGCTACTTCAAGACGAACCTCGGCGCGGACGCCTACACGAGCTCGGACTTGATGTTGCGGCACCCCGAGAGCGCGATGAGCGGTTCCTTCGGCGGCATCCTCGACATCAACGACGACGTCACGAGAAACATCAACGCGCAGACGCTCTTCAACGTCAACGAGCGCGCGATCGCAAAGGGGCTGTCGCTGAGCGGCATGGTCGGCAACGCGGTGCTCGACCAGAAGTCCACGGTCAATGGCTCGGAAGGCACGAACTTCCTCGACCCGAATTTCGTGTCCATCAACAACGCGGGTAAGAAGTCGAGCCGCACCGTCATCAGTCAGCGGCGCCTCGTGAGTGCGTTCGGGATGGCCACCGCCAATTTCCGCAACTACCTGTACCTCACGGGAACGGGCCGAAACGACTGGACATCGACCATTCCGGTTGGCGCGAACTCGTTCTTCTATCCGTCGGTGTCGGGCAGCTTCATCTTCACTGACGCGTTCCCGTCGCTGCAGAAGCACATGACCGGTAAGCTGCGCGCCGCGTGGGCCGAAGTGGGTCGCGACGCTCCTCCGTACTCGTATCGCACGACGCTCGAGGCGAAGCAGACGTCGAACGGCGGGTACGGCTACGGGTTCACCGGCCCCAACCCGAATTTGCAGCCGGAGTTTGCGAAGTCGTCCGAGGTCGGCGCTGAGCTCAGCTTTTTGAACGACCGGCTTGGCGTCGACGCGACGCTCTATCGCAAGACGACCCAGAACCAGATCGTCCAGAATCTCCGCGAGAGCTACGCCACCGGCTTCATCCTGTTCAACTTGAACGGCGCGTCGACGGAGAACAAAGGCGCGGAGATCTCGGTGCGGGGCACGCCGATCGCGCGCAACAACGTCTCGTGGGATTTCATCGCCAACTTCACCAAGGCGAAGGGCAAGACGATCGCGCTGCCGAACACGCTGCCGGAATCGTACGTCTCCGACACGTGGATCTACGGCAACGTCCGCAACGGCACGATGCCGGGAGCGTCGACGATGTCGCTGACCGGACTGTTCTACATGCGCGACACGGTCAAGAGCTCGAAGGCGTACGGTCAGCTCCTGATCGATCCGACCTCGGGTCTTCCCGTTCGGTCGACCACGTTCGTCGATCGCGGCTACGATCGTCAGCCCGACTTCACGATCGGCCTCTCGAACAGCATCCGGATGAAGCGCGCGACGTTGAGCTTCCTGTTCGACATCCGAAAGGGCGGCGACGTCTTCAACGCCACCGAGCACTATCTCACGGTGCACGGCTTGGCGACCAGCACGCTCGATCGAAACACGCCGCGCGTCATTCCTGGCGTGCTGCGCGACGGCAAGGAGACCACCGACCATCCGACGGTGAACACGATCGTCGTCATTCCGGCGCTCAACACGACCTACTACACGAACATGAGCGAGGAGCCGTTCATCGAGAAGAACATCAACTGGCTCCGCCTTCGCGACGTGACGTTGTCGTATGTCCTCCCGCCGCGCATCGCGCGGAACGCCAGCGTGTTCGTCACCGCGACGGACGTCTTTCTGTGGACCAACTACACGGGCCTCGATCCGATCGCGAACGGCAACGACGCCGCGGTGGGCGGCTCCAGCGGCGTTGGAGTCGACTACGGTGATTTCCCGATTCCGCGCGGCATCAACTTCGGCTTCAAAGTGAGCTTCTGAGGACACCACGATGAATAGACGACATATCTCGAGCGCGCTCGTCGTGGGCTTTCTGAGCCTCGCGGGCGGATGCAAAGACTACCTCAACGTCAACACCAACCCGAACGCTCCCGAATCGGTGTCGGCGAATCTCTACCTCGCGCCGATGGAGCACTGGATGGTGACGGCGCCGCAGTACGACGGCCGTTTCATCGGCCGGTACACCCAACAGTGGATTCCCGCGAACGGCGTCAGCGCGCTCGGCACGTGGGACCGCATGGGCTACGACCCCGTCAGCGACAACGGCGCCGAACAGTGGCGCGACGTGTACTGGTCGCTCGGCCAGAACCTGGTCGACATGATCAACAAGGCCGAGAAGGAACAGCGCTGGGACCTGGCCGGCGTCGGCTACTTCATGAAGGCGTGGGGCTGGATGGTGCTCACCGACATGCACGGCGAGATCATCGTGAAGGAAGCGATCGATCCGACGCGCAGCACGTTCGACTATGACACGCAGGACTACGTGTACACCGAGGTGCTTCGCCTGATCGGCGTCGCCATCACGGATCTCCAAAAGACCGACGGTGCGGTCGACGCGGGCTATCTCGGCGTCACCGACAAGATCTACCTCGGCGATCGCACGAAGTGGCTGAAGGCGGCGTATGGGCTTCAGGCGCTGGCCCTCAACCACTTCACGAACAAGTCGACGTACAAGCCGGCGGACGTCATCGCTGCCGTCGACAAGTCGTTCGTCAGCGAGGCGGACGACGCGCTGCTCGGCTATCCATGCACCGATGCCGGACTCGTCGACTGCAACTTCTGGGGCCGGTCGCGCAACAACATCACGAGCTACCGGCAGACGCAGTTCGTGGTGAATCTGATGAACGGCACCGACTTCGGCGTGGTGGATCCGCGTATGAGCCGCATGCTCGCGCCGTCCCCCGACGGGCAGTTCCGTGGCGTGGACATCAACGTCCCTGGCTTTGGCGCGATGACGACGGCACAGCAGCCGAACAACTTCTTCGGCTATGCGGGCACGGGCGGTAACCTTCAGCCTGCTCGGTACTTCTTCGACGACAAGTCGAAGTTTCCGTTCATGACGTACGCGCAGCTGCAGTTCGTCAAGGCGGAAGCGGCGTTCAAGGCTGGCGACAAGGCGACGGCGCTCACCGCGTACAAGAACGCGATCTCCGCGCACATCGACTTCGTCAACGCGCGGAATCTCGACAACAACCAGGCGACGACCCAGATCACGTCGACCGAGAAGGCGGCCTTCCTCGCCGACACACGCATCGTGCCGGCGAGCGCGTCGGCGTTGACGCTCACCCAGATCATGACGCAGAAGTACATCGCGCAATGGGGCTGGGGGCACAACGAGCTGTGGATGGACATGCGACGGTATCACTACACGGACGTCGACCCGGCCACGAGCGCACAGATCTACCCGGGGTTCACGGCACCGACGAACCTGTACCCGGACAACAACGGCAAGATCGTCCAGCGCATCCGGCCGCGGTACAACTCGGAATACGTGTGGAACTTCGGCGCGCTCAAGCTCATCGGCGGCGATCAGCTCGACTACCACACCAAGCCCATCTGGCTCACTCAACCGTAACCCCAGTCATGACCAGAATCCGATTCATTCCGGCGTTGCTCGGGGCCGCGATGCTCGCGGCGTGCTCCAAGGACGGCGTGCAGAACATCACGGCGCCCGTCAGCGGCGCCCGAGTCAAGTTTTTCAATTTCGGCGTGACGGCGCCGGGCGTGAATTTCTACGCCAATACCCAAAAGGTGACCGCGATCAGCTCGACGTTGTGTCAGCCGCCAGCCGACACGACAAAGGTCTGTCAGACCACCGGACTCGAGTCCACGACGGGCGTAGCGTACGGCGCGGCCGGATCCAATGGCTTGTATAGCGCGATCGCGCCGGGCCAGACTACTCTCGCGGGCAAGATCGCGGCGGCCGTCGACAAGGATCTCGCGATCGGGACGGTAAGCACGAGTCTCGAGGACGGGAAATACTATTCGTTCTTCATGAGTGGCATATACGACGCGACTGCCAAGAAAGTCGATGCGTTCGTCGTCGAGGATGTATTGCCGCCGATTGACAACAACACGTATGTGCGATTCGTGAACGCCATTCCGAACTCGGGCTCTGTCACCCTGTTCGTCACGCCATCGGGCGGCACTGAAACGGCGATCAGTTCCGCGCTTCCGTATAAGGGAGTCGGCAGCTTCGTCAAGATTGGCACCGGAGGCATCGGCGATTTGACACTTCGCGCGAGCGCGGGAAGCCCGGTGCTCGCTACGCGCGCCGCCGCGTCGTTTGTGGGGGGGCATGCGTACACAATCACCGCTCGCGGCGACGGAACAAGCACCGTAACGGCGACTAAGCCGGCGCTGGACTACACCGGGAACCGATAGCGGGAAGTGCCAACAGGCTAGCGGCACGTGGAATGGAGAGAGGCTCGTAGTGGTCTTCGCTGACCGCGACGAGCCTCTCTTTGCTTTTCACCGCTTCCCGCTAGTGCGGCTGTGGCACGATCCGCATGAACGGCTTTGGCGATCTCGCCGTGATCGTATCGCTCATGGGTCCATCCCGATCGGGTAGACGATGATCAGCTTCACCTTCTTGTCCGGCCCGATCACGAAGACGTTGCGAACGGTCTGATTGTCCGCCGCGGTGCGTCCTTCACAGCTCCCGTCGATCGTCGCCGGCAGCATGCCGTACAGCTTCGAGACCGCGAGCGTCGTGTCGCCGATCATCGGATAGTTCGGCGCGTACCCCTGCGTCTCCACGATGTCGTTCGACCAGCGCTTGTGCGCGTCGACAGGATCCACGCTCAGGCCGATCACCTTCGTGTGTCGCCGGTCGAACTCGGGTTTCAGCGTCGCCATATATCCGAGCTCGGTCGTGCACACCGGCGTGAAGTCCTTCGGGTGCGAGAACATCACCGCCCACGAGTCGCCGAGCCAATCGTGAAAGCGAATCCGGCCTTCCGTCGTGTCGGCCTCGAAGTCGGGCGCGACGTCACCAAGCTGCAGTGCCCACGGTTCACCTCGTCGATGAGGTTCGAGTGCTCCCCGATCAAACGATGCACCCGCCGGCTCCGACCGGCCAGCATCGTTGGGGATGTCTTACATGTCGGGCCGCGTTACCGTATTTCCATCGCTCACCCCCGCGTGAGGACACATGCCGACCCGGACCGAGCGGACGACCATAGATCGTCCGTTTGATGCCCCACCCGGCCACGACGCCGAGCTCGAGCGGGAAACCCTGCGCCGCGTGAGCGCGCGCCTCCTCCCGCTGCTGTTCCTGATGTTCATCGCGGCATACCTCGACCGCACGAACGTCTCCCTCGCGGCCCTCCAGATGAACCGCGACCTCGGGCTCAGCGCCGCCGCGTACGGACTCGGCTCCGGCATCTTCTTCATCGGATACGCGCTCTTCGAGGTGCCGAGCAACCTCATTCTCGCGCGAGTCGGCGCTCGGCGATGGATGGCTCGGATCGCGCTCACGTGGGGCGTGCTGGCGTGCGCCATGATGTTCGTGCGCGGCCCGCGAAGCTTCTACACCGTTCGCTTCCTGCTCGGGATCGCCGAAGCCGGATTCTTTCCCGGCATCATCTACTACCTGAGCGGTTGGTTCCCCGAGCGCCGGCGGGCTCGCGCCATCGCCGGCTTCATGGTCGCGGTGCCGCTGTCGTCCGCGATCGGCGGTCCGATGGGCGGCGCGCTGCTTTCTCTCTCCGGAACGCTCGGTCTCGCCGGGTGGCAGTGGCTGTTCCTCGTCGAAGGCATTCCGTCGGTGCTCCTTGGCGTTGTCGCGTTTCTCTTTCTCACCGATCGCCCCGAGGACGCCGCGTGGCTGTCGCCCGAGCAGCGCGACTGGCTTCGCGCCCGGCTCGACGCGGAGCGAATTGGACGCGGAAGCGAGACGAGCTTCGCTCGCGCGCTCGGTCGCGGCTCGCTGTGGCTGCTCGCGCTGGTGTACCTGTTCGGCATCTCCGCGCTGCTGGGAACGACCTACTTCGCGCCGGTGATGATTCGAGACGCCTTCGGGATGAGTACCACCGGCGTCGGATTGACCGTGGGCGTGCTCGGGCTCGTGGGATTGGTGGGCATTCTCGCGAACGGCGTCCACTCGGATGCGACCGACGAGCGTGTGCTCCATACGGCCGTGCCAATGCTCGTCGTTGCGATCGGCTATGCGGTCGCCGCGCTCGTGCCGTCGCCGGCGGCGCTCCTCGCGGGCTTCGCGCTCATCTATCTCGGCGCGAACGCGTTCATGCCCGCGTTCTGGTGCGTGCCCACGGGGTTGCTCGAGGGCACCGCGGCCGCCGGCGGCATCGCCGTCATCAACTCCATCGGTAACCTCGGCGGGTTCTTCGCGCCGTCGCTGCTCGGTGCGCTGAAGGATCGCACTGGCAACTACGTCGGCGGATTGCTCACGCTGGGTGTCGTGTCGGTCCTCGCCGCGGTGCTCGTTCTACGACACCGTCATTCCTCGCTTCGCTCGGCATGACGACGATCAGCGCTGGACGACCGACACGCCGGCCCGGCCCATCGCCTCGCCGCGCACGACGAGCCCGTCACGCGTGACGTACAGGCCGGTCACCGAGACCGAGTCGATCTTCGCCGAAAGCCGCATCGCCTCGCCGATGCGCCGATTCAAGCCCTGACGCAGCAGGTCGCGACCACGGTCGATCGCGGGCGCGGCGGACCACTGCGCGTTGCGCCGAAGCGTCGTGCGGAGGATATCCGACCGGAGCCACGCGTACGCCTGCAGGAGCTGATTGTTGGTCGTCAGATCGAAGTCCGCGTCCGGCACGAGCACGACGCGCAACTCCGGATCGTACATCGGCGTTCCGACGAGATGAAGCGTTCCCTTGGCGTCGCCGACGAACGAGACGCCGAGCGCGAGCTTGCCTCCGGCCGCCGGCGCGACGGTCACTGCGCCAAGCCGGATCGTTCGACCTCCGGTCGTCACCGGCCTGCCCGCGAGCGCACGCGTCACGGCGTGCGAGGCGGCCAGGTAGTCGATGACGCCGTCCATCACGATGTGAAATCCATTTCCGATCGAGTCGTGTCCCAGCCGCGGCAACGCTCCCGTGCTCGCGGAAGGCTGGCCCGCGCTCGTGACGATCTGCGGGCGCGCGTCGAGGCTCACGGGCACGGTGAGCACGCTGCCTTCTCCATGAACGTGCCCCATGCGCAGCCTCTCGGGGCCGAGCACGAGCCATACGTCCTTCGAAAGCCGGATCGGCTTTCCGAGCAGCTGCCACCATTCTTCGGCGCGCCCTCGGAAGTCGACCTCGCCGATGCGCTTGTCGATGTCGGCCAGGTGGTGCGTCAGGCCGTCCCGTGCCGCGGACACGATACGCTCGGTGACGTCACGATGCGCGATGCTGACGTCGCAGTGATCGCGCGCTTCCGTCGTCGCCGGAACGACGCGCTCGATCGTCGCGTGAGAGACGAGCTTCCAATCCTCGGTCACGCCGATCGGTGTCGCGAGCTCGACCAACAGGCGTGGCTTTTCGGCGCCGTTGCCGCAGCCCGCGCTCAACGTCGGCCCGACGATCGGTTTGTAGTAGCCGCGCGCGCTGTACTCCACGGTCGCCATCAGATGCAGCACGTTGCCGTCGGCGAAGGCGGCGAACGGCCCGCGCGTGGCGACGAACGCGTAGTGGCGGCGGCTGTCGTTGCCGACCTCGTGCACGCTGTCCATCGAGCCGATCGTGGTCGGGACCGAACGTTCGACCACGCGAAGAATTCCCGCGAAGTCGTACCTGAGCGGGACGCTGAATCGCGATCGCGGCGGGGGCGCGGGCGGCGGAGCCGCAACGTCGGCGACCTCGCTGGCGATGCTCGCCGCGGCGGTGGACTTCCCCGCGCAGCCGGTCCACAGCGCGACGCTGGCGACCGCCCAGAGCGCGGGCGTTCGCGGTCGAGACGCTGGATGCCAGGCGTGCGAGCTCATGCGTGAAAGTTCCAGTATGAGCCGCGCAGCGTCAGTGCGCCATACCACTGAGATTCATGCACTTGTCCTCGTTCGACGGCCTGGACAACATTCGCGAACCCCCCGAAACGGCCTCGCCGCGCCGGTGTGTTGCAGGTCACCAACCGCCTTTCCCCTGGACCCGCCTTCTATATGAAGTCTCGGTCGCTCGTTGCCGCCGCCCGCGATCTCGCCGGAGTGGGCCGCAGATTCTATGCGCGCGGCTGGGTTCTGGGTACGAGCGGCAACTTCAGCACCGTCGTAAACGCTCGTCCGCTACGGCTCGCGATCACCGCCAGCTCGGTGCACAAAGGCCAGCTTCGGGCGGCCGACATTCTTCAGGTCGACGCCCGTGGTGAGGCGGTGGGCCGCCGAGTGGCCAAGCCGTCGGCGGAGACGCTGCTGCACGTCGAGATCGTCAACCGGCGCGGGGCGGGCGCCGTCTTGCATACGCACTCGGTTTGGAGCACGATCCTGTCTGACGCACCGCGGCCCGGCATTTCGATCTCCGGGTTCGAGATGCTCAAGGGGTTGAGTGGGGTCGGCACCCACGAGCACGAGGAGTGGGTCCCGATCGTCGACAACGCGCAGGACATGCGGGCGCTCGCGCGCACGGTGGGTGAGACGCTGGACCGCGCGACCGCGGCACACGCGTTCCTGTTGCGCCGGCATGGTCTGTATACCTGGGGCGCGACGCTCGCCGACGCCGAGCGCCACGTGGAGATCCTGGAGTTTCTCTTCGAGACGATCGGGCGCGGCGCGGCACGGTTCCCGTTGACGGAGGAGACGAATCATGGCGCTATTGAAGATTCCTGAAGAAGACCGCTCGCTCACCGAAGCGGCGGCAGTCACGTCGTTCCTCGCCGAACACGGCATCGAGTACGAGCGACTCGGATCCACGCCGACGCCGGCCGACGCGTCGGCCGACGCGCTCCTCACCGCGTACGCGGCGACGATCGATCAGCTCAAGGCGCGCGGCGGCTACGTCACCGCCGACGTCATCGACGTCAACACCGAGACGCCGGGGCTCGATGCGATGCTCAAGAAGTTCTCGAGCGAGCACTGGCACGACGAGGACGAAGTGCGGTTGATCGTCGAAGGGCGCGGCCTGTTCCACATTCACCCACCGGGGAAGCCGGTGTTCGCGCTCGAGGTCGAAGCGGGGGATCTGATCCGCGTGCCGCGCGGGACACATCACTGGTTCGACCTCTGCGGCGACAAGCGGATCCGCGCGATCCGGCTGTTCCAGGACAAGTCGGGTTGGACGCCGCATTACACGGAGAGCGGCGTCGACGCCAAGTTCCAACCGCTCTGCTTCGGTCCGTCGTATATCCCCGCCGGGAGCGTGACGCCGTCGATCACGGTGTGAGACCGGCGGACGACATTGGCGCGGTGCGCGGCGTGGTCCTCGACATCGAGGGGACCACGACGCCCGTGTCGTTCGTGTACGACGTCCTGTTTCCGTACGCGCGCGAGCGGCTCGGTGAATTCCTGTCGGCGCACGCGAACGACGCCGTCGTGCGCGACGCCCTCCGCCGGCTCGAGTCGGAGTGGCTCGCGGACACCGAGGGATCGGCAGTTCCGCCGTTCGATTTAGTATCCGCCAAGCACTATTTGGAATGGCTGATGGACCGCGACCGCAAGTCGACGGCGCTCAAGGTGATTCAGGGCGAGATCTGGCGCGGCGGCTTCGAGACGGGAGTGCTCCGCGGAGACGTCTATCCCGACGTGAAGCCGGCGCTCGAGCGCTGGCGTGCCGCCGGTCGCACGATCGCGATCTATTCGTCGGGGAGCTCGGCGGCGCAGCGGCTGCTATTTCGACACAGCACCAGGGGCGATCTGACGCCGCTCCTCGATGCCTACTTCGATACGACGGTCGGCCCGAAGCGATCGACGGAGAGCTACGTGGCCATCGCGAGCGGGCTGCAACTCCGCGCGAACGAGCTGTTGTTCATCTCCGACGTCGACGCCGAGCTCGTGGCGGCGGGCGCCGCGGGATTGCATACGCGCCTCTGCGTCCGCGGCGACACGTCGCCGGCGACGAGCTCCCGGATCATTCGCTCGTTCGACGAGCTGCAATCGTGATCACCTGGCTGATCTGGCTCGGAGTCGTCGTCGTGCTGGTGACCGGCGGCGGCTGGTACGCGCGCCGGTCCGGGCGCCGGGCGCTGCTTCGCTATCGGGTCCGCATGGCGCGCTTCAAGCTCGCCAGCCGAAAAGCGGTTCGCGCTCGCTTGCTTGGCGACGACGCGATCGCGGACGCCGTCCGCGCGCATGCCGTTGCGACGGGCACGAACGAAGCCGCGGCCTGGAAGCGTGTCGAGGAGTACGTGCACGAGATCGTGCCCTTCTTCAACGTGGTCGCGTACTACCACGTCGGGTACCGCGTCGCCAAACGCGTGCTCAATCTCTTCTACAAGGTGACGGTCGATCACGAGAATCGCGCCGCGATCGCCGCGCTGCCGCGGCAGTCGGTGCTCGTCTACCTGATCAATCACCGATCGAACGCCGATTACGTGCTGGTGAGCTACGCGCTCGCCGGGCAGGTCGCGATCTCGTACGCCGTCGGCGAATGGGCTCGCGCCTTTCCGCTCGAGCACATCTTCAAGGCCTTCGGCTCGTACTTCGTTCGACGCAAGTATCGGGAGCCGCTCTATCACGCCGTGCTCGAGCGATACGTGCAGCTCATCACCCGCGAGGGTGTGACGCAGGGGATCTTTCTCGAGGGCGGGCTCACGCGCGACGGCCGCCTCAAGTCACCCAAGATCGGGCTGCTCGACTACGTGCTCGGCATCGCGCGCGACGAGCGGTATCGGTCGCGGTTGTTCATCGTGCCGGTGGCGGTGAACTACGACCGCGTGCTCGAGGACCGCTCGCTGCTCCGCGAGCTCGCGTCTCGTGAAGGACGTACCCGTCCCTCGCGGTTGACGCAGCTCGGCGAAGTCGCGCGGTATGTGTGGTGGAACCTGGCGCGTCTCGCCACGCGACGCTGGAAGCGATACGGCCGCGCGGCTGTGACCGTCGGCGCGCCGATTCCGCTCACCGATTGGTTCGCGTCGAACAGCGATCTGTTCGCGCTGCCGCGGCCGGAGCGGCTGGCGCGCGTGCAGTCGCTCTGCGACCAGGTGATGTCCAGGATTGGCGAGCTGATTCCGGTGACACCGGTGCCGTTGGCCTGCGCGGCGATTCAAAGCTTCGACCGCGATTTCATTCCGCGCGCCGAGCTGCTGGAGCGAATGTCGGAGATGCAGGACGCCCTGGTCGAGCTGAACAGCCGCGTGATCCGGTACGAGGGTGGAGTAGAGGAGACCTTCGACCGCGCCTGGCGGATGCTGCGGATGCGGCGCGTGCTCGTGGAGTCGGGGGCCGGGTATGCAGTGCTACCCAGACAGCGCGAGCTGGTGAGCTACTACGCCAACAGCGTCGCCCACCTTCTCGGACCCTTCGAGGCGTCAGTTCGCCGGCGGGATTCACTCCACGCCAGTACAGTGGCGGGAATTGGTTGAGTGGCGGTGCGTCGGAGCGGGAGCGGTGTTGGCGTGCGGGGCGCGCCGCGCGTCGTCCTCGGTTCTCGCTCCGATACGCCGGACGCCAACGCCTCACACGACCCGACACACCGAATGCCGTCCCCCTCTCCCCTCCTTATTGGACGAAGGGCGTATCTCCTGGCGATACAGTCGATTACGCCCCATCATTGCGGTTGACACTCTACCGCGGCCAGGGTATTTTCCTCAGTCTCCCCCGGACAATCTTCGGGGGAAGTGCGTCCACGGGGCTATCCCGTTCGTTTTCCTCGGTCACATGCCAACGATCAACCAACTAGTTCGTCGCAGCCGACGCGACGTGGTGAAGAAAGAGAAGTCGCCGGCGCTCAACTCCAATCCGTTCCGTCGTGGCGTCTGCACGCGCGTCTACACCACGACCCCCAAGAAGCCGAACTCGGCGCTGCGCAAAGTCGCCAAGGTTCGCCTCACCAACGGATTCGAAATCATCGCCTACATCCCCGGAGAGGGCCACAACCTGCAGGAGCACTCGATCGTGCTCGTGCGCGGCGGCCGTGTGAAAGATCTCCCGGGCGTTCGCTATCACATCGTGCGCGGCTCACTCGACGCCTCCGGCGTCAACGGCCGCAACCAGAGCCGCTCGAAGTACGGCACGAAGAAGCCCAAGGCCGGAGCGAAGAAATGAGCCGTCGCAAATCCTCCGTAAAGCGCCCCGTCCTCGCCGACGCGCGCTACGACAGCCAGACGGTTTCGAAGTTCATCAACGCCATGATGCTCCAGGGAAAGAAGTCGACCGCGGAGCGCATCTTCTACGGCGCGATGGACCTCGTCGAGAGCCGGACCAACCAGCCGGGCGTGAACGTCTTCAAGGCCGCGCTCGCGAACCTCAAGCCGGTGGTCGAAGTGAAGAGCCGCCGCGTCGGCGGCGCCACCTATCAGGTGCCGGTCGAGGTGCGTCCCGAGCGCCGCACGGCCCTCGCGATGCGCTGGCTGATCACCTATTCGCGCGAGCGCAACGAGAAGTCCATGTCCGAGAAGCTGGCCGCCGAGGTGATCGCGGCGTCCAAAGGCGAAGGCAACGCGGTCAAGAAGAAGGAAGACACGCACCGCATGGCCGACGCGAACAAGGCGTTCGCACACTATCGCTGGTAAGCAGTCTCGCGATTCGTAAGTCTCTTTGCCCCGTCGGTGGCTACAGCCGCTGACGGGGCAACTCGTTTTCTGCCTGTTGGTAGGCCGCGGGGCATTCAGAGAAAAAATCGATCGTGGAGGCGACCCGGGGCATGCTTCCATGGCATTGGGAGCGGCGGCTAGACGGATCCGCCACGACAAAATTTCAGGTTACGTCGGCCGCTGACACGCCAACCGCAGCCCGCGCGCGATCGTCGCACGCCGCTGACGCCAGGCGGGCTGAGACGTATTCAACGCGTTACACAGCTGTCGGAGAGCTCCGGAGCTCCCGGGCTTTTTTCTTTTCGTGCCACGGGCATGGCGTTCGCTCGCCGGACCTCATATTCTGAGCAGGAGGACTCGTCCGAATCCATAAGTCGTCATGAGCAGAGTGGCGCGCCGAACAGACTTGCCCACGCCGCCGGTTCCACTGGCTTCCATCGTCGCCGACGAGAGCGCGACCTCCGGCGCGGCGCCCGTTGCCAACGCGCTCTCGCCGCTCATGAGCGCCGACGGCCGTACCGTTCAGCTCGTGCATCTCGTCGCCGAGCTCGCGCCGTTCGCCCGCAGTGGCGGGCTCGGCGAAGCAGTCAACAGCCTCGCGCGATTTCAGGCGGCGTCCGGGATCCCGACGTCGATCGTCATGCCGCTGTACGACACCGCCCGCGCGAATGTGCCGGACATCGAACCGGTCGGTCCGGCGTTCGACGTCCATGTTGGCCCGAGAACAGAACGCGTCCGGCTGTGGCGCCTCGTCGCCCCGGCGGCGCATCCGCTCGCCGCGACCAGCGTGTACTTCATCGAGAGCGACGAGTACTTCGCGCGGCCCTACATATATGGTCCGCCCGGAAGCGACTATCCGGACAACGATCGCCGGTATGCGTGCTTCACCGTCGCGGCGCTCCAGTCGCTCTCGACGATCGCCGGCGCCGAGCCCGTCTTGCTGCACGCGCACGACTGGCATGCCGCGCTCGCGCCCGTCTATCTCCGCACCACCTACGCGTTGGACGAACGCTACAAGCGCGTGAAGGTCGTGCTCTCCGTGCACAACGCCGGCTTCCAGGGACACTTTCCGCCGGAGACGATGGCCGACCTCGGGCTGCCCTCGGCGCTCTACAACTGGCGCCAGCTCGAGTGGTACGGCCGAGTGAACTGGCTCAAGGGCGGCCTCGTGTTTGCCGACGCGGCGACGACCGTGAGTCCCACGCACGCGCACGAGCTGCGCACGGGGGCCGGCGGCTTCGGGCTCGACGGCGTGTTCGTCGCGCTCGGACATCGCTTCGTCGGGATCGCGAACGGCATCGACCAGCAGATCTGGGATCCCGCCAATGATCCGATTCTGACGTCCAACTATTCGATGGAGTCCCTCGGCGGCAAGGTCGACTGTCGGGAGGCGCTCCAGCTCGAGCTCGGACTCCGTCCGACGGACGAGATGCCGATCGTCGCCATGAGCGCGCGGCTCGTCGCGCAAAAGGGACTGGATCTGATCCTTGGCGACCCGGGCTACTTCGCCTTCGACGCGCAGTTCGCGTTTCTCGGATCGGGTGAGCCGCGCTACGTCGAGGCGCTCGAGGCGATCGCCAACCGCGCGCCGAATCGCATCGTCGTCGAGACACGCTTCAACGATGCGCTCGAGCACCGCCTGCTCGCCGGCGCCGACATGTGTCTCATGCCGTCGCAGTACGAGCCCTGCGGCCTGACGCAGATGCGCGCGCAGCGCTACGGCACGATTCCCATTGCGCGTCGCGTCGGCGGACTCGCCGACACGATCGAAGACGGTGTGACGGGGTTCCTGTTCGACGACTACACGCCGGCCGATTTCACGCGCGCCGTCATGCGCGCGATCGACCAGTTCGAGGAGCCGGACGGGTGGCTCGACATGATGCGCGCCGGCATGGCGCGCGACTTCGGCTGGGAGCAGTCGGCGAAGAAGTATCTGAATCTCTATCGCCGAGTGGTCGGTCACGTCGCGACGGCGACGGTCTAGGTCAGTCTCGGCGCAACGCCTCCGAATCTGACGTCGCGGGGCGAAGTCGTCGAGTACGCGGCGCGTGTTCGCCGAGGTGGATTCCGTCAATCAGCGATCTCTCGCGAGGCTCACGGCTGAGTCGGTCACATTTTTTTTCGAAAAATCGGAAGTCGTCGCGTCGTTTGGCACGAAGTTCGTCTAGAGCGTCGGGGACCGGGTCGGCGTGTGGGGTGGGGCCGAGGTGCGGAAGGCTGAGAACGCAGCGCGGACCGAAAACACGAGGAATTGCCTACTGCAATTCGTGAAGAAGCCCGGGACAAATCGCGCTCGAGGTGTGTCATGGGCTTCCATTGTGGTTGCTCCGCGCGGCATGCTGCCGTGCTGATGCTGGCGTTCCTTTCTCTTCCGACCATTGGCCGCGCGCAGGGGATCGTCCGTGGCGTGCTGTACGACGACGCGTCGGGCACGCCGCTCCGCGGAACGGTGATGCTCATCGATCCGAAGTCGGACGCGGCCGTGGCGTACACGCCGACCGACTCCGTCGGGGCGTTTTTCCTCCAGGCTCGCGAAGGCGTCTACCAGATTTCCGCCGTTCGGCCGGGGTACAAATCCGTGCTGTCGGCGCCGGTGCCCCTACAAGCCGGGGAGCGGCTGACGATTCGCGTTCCGATAGCGGAGCAGGGCGATCCGGCGCATCGCATCGCTGTGACGGAGCACGTTCGGCCGAGCGCGTCGATGTCGCAGGTGCGCGACCCGAACGTCGTGTCCGGCTTCGCCGGGCGTCGGGCGACCGGCATGGGTCTTCATTATGATCGCGAACAGCTGGTTCGCCACGGCGACCAGACGCTCGGAGAGTTCCTCCAGGCGGTTCCGGGTCTCAGGGTGCAGGACCCGTCGGGAATGTCATCGGTGCAGATGTCGCGGAACGCCTACACCCCATCCGTGCAGTATCAGGGGTCCCTGGTTGCCTGTCACGTCGGCTGGTTCCTGGATGGGCAGCGGGTCGACCTGCCGGGCCGGAGCGATCCGCTCACGGACGGGCTCGGCACGCTTCGGATCGACGCGATCGAGGCGGTCGAGGTGTTCCGCGGGATCTCTGAGATGCCGGCGGAGTTTGCGGCGCCGGACCTTCGCTGCGGTGCGATCGCGGTTTGGATGAAGAAGGGGTAAAGCGCGGGCGGCGGGCGGCGGGCGGCGGCGGCGAACGGCGAACGGCGAACGGGGAACGGGGAACGGGGAACGGTGCGTACGGCGATCGCGAGGGGTTCGCTGCGAGGAGGGGTAACCCCGGACGCGCACCGCGTCACCCGCTCCGGTCTCCGCACGCCGTTCCCCTCACCCGCTCCGATCGTGTGGGCCAGATGTGTTGACATCGGCCCGACCCTCAATAAATTCAAGGGGCTACGCGATTTTGCTCTTCGGCCTCGGCTGGGAGCGGTAGCACGTTCTCGCCGGTGAGCTGCGCGCCGGCACCTATGGGCCTGCATTACGCAGGGGCTGCACCGGCCGCGACGACTCGAGCGAGTGTCGCGGCTCCCGAAAAGCAACGCAGGACAATTGAACGCCGACCCGTTCGGTCGGCGCGCCTTGGGTCCCCGCTCGTGCAGCAGCGACGAGCGCACCCGGCGACAGCGGATGGACACCGCCCTCTTTCGAGAGGGGCCCGGTCCACCCGCGTTTTTGCTGATGGAAGTCCGTTGGAACGCTGGTCGAATTCTCTACGAGCCTACGCCTTTAAAGCTGACTGTATATGGCACGCGAAACACCGCTCGATCGCTATCGGAATATCGGCATCATGGCCCACATCGATGCCGGTAAGACGACTACGACCGAGCGTATCCTGTACTACACCGGCAAGGCCCACAAAATCGGCGAGGTGCATGAAGGCACCGCGACGATGGATTGGATGGAGCAGGAGCAGGAGCGCGGCATCACGATCACGTCCGCCGCGACGACTGCGTTCTGGACCCGGCACGGCACGGAGTATCGGATCAACATCATCGATACGCCCGGGCACGTGGACTTCACGGTCGAGGTGGAGCGATCGCTCCGCGTGCTCGACGGTGCGGTCACGCTCCTCGACTCCGTCGCCGGCGTCGAGCCGCAGACGGAGACGGTGTGGCGTCAGGCCGACCGGTATGGCGTTCCGCGTCTGATCTTCGCCAACAAGATGGACCGCGTCGGCGCCGATTTTGATCGGTGCATGATGATGATCCGCGACCGGCTGTCGCGCGACGCGTATCCGCTGCAGCTGCCGGTCGGCTCGGGCGAGCTGTTCACGGGTCACATCGACGTCATCGAGCGGAAGCAGTACATCTTCGACGAAGAGACGCTCGGCAAGACGTACACGGTCGTCGACGTGCCCGCGGAGTACAAGGACAAGGTCGAGTCGGCGCGTCACGAGCTGCTCGAGCACGCGGTCGCGCAGGACGACGAGCTGATGGAGAAGTACCTCGGCGGCGAGGAGCTGTCGTGCGACGAGATTCGCCGCGCGATCCGCAAGGCGACCGTCACGGGCAAGATGGTTCCGGTGCTGTGCGGCGCGTCCTTCAAGAACAAGGGCGTGCAGGCGCTGCTCGATGCGGTCATCGACTTCCTGCCGGCGCCGGTCGACGTGAAGGCGATCGAGGGACACCTCCCGCATCACGACGAGCACAAGGCGGAGCGTCCCGTCGCGGACGACGCGCCGTTCGCGGCGCTCGCGTTCAAGATCGCGACGGATCCGTTCGTCGGAAAACTGACGTTCTTCCGCGTGTATTCGGGCGTGCTCAAGTCGGGCTCGTACGTCTACAACTCGACCAAGGACAAGCGCGAGCGCGTGAGCCGCGTGCTGCAGATGCACGCGAACAAGCGCGAAGAGATCGAGGAAGTGCGCGCCGGCGACATCGCCGCCGCGATCGGTCTCCGGGACACGCGGACGGGCGACACGATGTGCGACGATGATCATCCGATCATCCTCGAGGCGATGAAGTTCCCGAATCCCGTCATCGACGTCGCGATCGAGCCGAAGACGAAGGCGGATCAGGACAAGCTGGGCATCGCGCTGGCGAAGTTGTCGGAGGAAGACCCGACGTTCCGCGTCCACACGGACGAGGAGACGAGCCAGACGATCATCTCCGGGATGGGCGAGCTGCATCTCGAGATCATCGTCGACCGGATGATGCGCGAGTTCAAGGTCGACGCGAACATCGGCCGGCCGCAGGTGGCGTTCCGCGAGACGATCCGGAAGCGGGTCGAGAAGGTCGAAGGCAAGTTCATCCGGCAGTCGGGCGGCAAGGGCCAGTACGGCCACGTCGTGATCAACATGGAGCCGTCGGAGCCCGGCGCAGGCTTCCTGTTCGAGGACAAGATCGTGGGCGGCGTGGTTCCTCGTGAGTACATCGCGCCGGTCGAGCAGGGCATCAAGGAAGCCTTGGAGAACGGCGTGCTCGCCGGGTATCCGATGGTGGACGTGAAGGTCGAGCTGGTGTACGGCTCGTACCACGAGGTGGACTCGAGCGAAATGGCGTTCAAGATCGCGGGCTCGATGGCGTTCAAGGAGGCCGCGAAGAAGGCGCACCCGGTGCTGCTCGAGCCGTTGATGAACGTGGAGGTGGTGACACCGGACGCGTTCATGGGCGACGTGTTGGGCGATCTCTCGGCACGTCGCGGCAAGATCGGCGGCATGACACAGCGTGGCGAAGCGCAGGTGATCGCCGCGACGGTGCCGCTCGAAGAGATGTTCGGGTACTCGACGCGCCTGCGCTCGATGTCGCAGGGGCGCGCCGTGTACTCGATGGAATTCGCGCACTATGAAGAAGTGCCGAAGAGCAAGGCCGAGGAGATCGTCGCGAAGATGAAATCGTAAGTCGGTCTCGGGATGATCGGTCCGAGGATCTAGAGGCTTCGGACCAGCATCCGGTGACCAGGGCAGGGGACTCTCTACTTCACAGGGATCAGTTCAATGGCAAAGGCAAAGTTCGAGCGGAACAAGCCGCACGTGAACGTCGGCACCATCGGCCACGTTGACCACGGCAAAACGACCCTGACGGCGGCGCTCACGAAGGTGTCGGCCGACAAGGGCTACGGCACCAAGTACGTCGCGTACGATGAAGTGGCGAAGGCCTCGGAGTCCCAGGGCCGCCGCGACGCGACGAAGATCCTCACGATCGCGACCTCGCACGTCGAGTACGAGACGAAGGCGCGTCACTACGCGCACGTCGACTGCCCGGGGCACGCCGACTACGTGAAGAACATGATCACGGGCGCCGCGCAGATGGACGGCGCGATTCTCGTGGTGAGCGCGGTCGACGGCCCGATGCCGCAGACGCGCGAGCACATCCTGCTCGCCCGTCAGGTGAACGTGCCGCAGATCGTCGTGTTCCTCAACAAGTGCGACCTCGTCGAGGACGCCGAGCTGCTCGACCTGGTCGAGCTCGAGGTGCGCGAGCTGCTCAGCAAGTACAACTATCCGGGCGACGAAGCGCCGGTGATCCGCGGCTCGGCGAGCGGCGCGATCGCGGGCGACGCCAACTGGGTGGCGAAGCTGCAGGAGCTGTACGACGCGCTCGACAGCTACATCCCGGAGCCGGTGCGCGAGATCGACAAGCCGTTCCTGCTCCCGGTCGAGGACGTGTTCTCGATCACGGGCCGCGGCACGGTGGCGACGGGTCGTATCGAGCGCGGCATCGTGAAGGTCGGCGAAGAGCTCGCGCTGGTCGGCTTCAACTCGGACAAGAAGTCGGTCGTCACGGGCGTCGAGATGTTCCGCAAGCTGCTCGATCAAGGGCCAGGCGGGCGACAACGTCGGCCTGTTGCTGCGCGGCGTCGACAAGAAGGAGATCGAGCGCGGCATGGTGTTGGCCAAGCCGGGCTCGGTGAAGCCGCACACGAAGTTCGAGGCGGAAGTCTACGTGTTGAACAAGGACGAGGGCGGCCGTCACACGCCGTTCTTCAAGGGCTATCGTCCGCAGTTCTACTTCCGCACGACGGACGTCACGGGCTCGGTGGAGCTGCCGTCCGGCACGGAGATGGTCATGCCGGGCGACAACATCCAGATGACGATCGAGCTGATCACGCCGATCGCGATGGAAGAGCAGGTGCGATTCGCGATTCGTGAAGGCGGCCGGACGGTGGGTGCGGGCGTCGTGACCAAGATCTTGGCGTAAGGGCGAACGGGGAGCGGCGAGCGACGAACGGCGTCTCGCCGCTCCCCGCTCTCCGCTCGCCGGTCCACATACAGGAACTCATATGGCAGGCAGAATTCGGATCCGTCTCAAGGCCTTCGATCACGCCGTGATCGATCAGGCGTCGGCGGACATCGTGCGGACGGCGGAGAAGACCGGGGCGCAAGTCTCGGGTCCGATTCCGCTGCCGACCAAGACGCAGCGGTGGACCGTGCTGCGGTCGCCGCACGTCGACAAGAAGTCGCGCGAGCAGTTCGAGCTCAAGACGCACAAGCGGGTGATCGACATTCTCGATTCGCGCGCGCAGACGGTGGACGCGCTGACGAAGCTCGATCTGCCGGCGGGTGTGGACGTGGAGATCAAGGTCGAATAGGGGATCGGCGGTCATCCTCCCGAGCGTCAGCGAGGGAGGATCTAGTGTGAATCACGCGTGGCTGGTGCCGGCGCGAATGCGCCTGTGACCGGCTTCGATATACGGACAGTAGATCCTCCGGCGCGCGCCAGAGGATGTCTGCAGCCGGCGCGATGCTCGCCGCGCGCCGGAGGATGACTAGGCAACTATGATTGGAATCATCGGCACCAAGCTGGGCATGACCCAGATCTTCAACGAGCAAGGGCAGCAGATTCCGGTCACGGTCATCGAGGCCGAGCCGAATCCGGTGCTCGCCGTGACGGACAAGGCGAAGGACGGCCACGCGTCGATCCAGCTCGGCCTTGGGAAGCAGCGCTCGCGCCGCGACTCGGCGAAGGGCGAAGGCACGCCCAAGGGCCGTCGAGCGAACCTGGCGGAGGTGGGGCACGGCAAGAAGGCCGGGCTCGACTACGCGCCGCGGGTGTTGCGCTCGATCCGGCTCGACGAGCCGGGCAACGCGAAGATCGAGGTCCCGGCCTACACCGTCGGCGACGTCGTGAAAGTCGACGTCTTCAAGGTCGGCGAGACCGTGAAGGTCACCGGCACGAGCAAGGGCCGCGGCTTTCAGGGCATCGTGAAGCGCCACAAGGCGGGCGGCGGTCCGAACACGCACGGCAACACGAAGCACCGCCGGCCGGGCTCCATCGGACCGGGCACGGATCCGTCGCGCGTCATCAAGGGCAAGCGCATGCCGGGCCACTTCGGCGACGAGCGCCACACGCAAACTCATCTTCGCGTCGAGAAGATCGACACGGAGCGCAACCTGATCTACGTCCGCGGGTCGGTCGGCGGCAAGCCGGGCGGGATCGTGGTCGTCCGCAAGCAGGCGTAAGGATTCTCTCATGGCTGACAACACCACTCCGACGGCCCAGTCGTTCCAGGCGTCCGCGTACACCGCGGGCGGGACGGCGCGCGACAAAGTCGCGCTGCCCGAGACGCTGTTCGACGGCACCGTGAACATGCCGGTGATGCACCAGGCGGTGAAGGCGTATCTCGCCAACCAGCGCCAGGGCAACGCGGCGACGAAGATCCGCAAGTACGTCACCGGCGGCAATCAGAAGCCGTGGAAGCAGAAGGGCACGGGTCGCGCCCGCCAGGGCTCGACCCGCGCGCCGCATTGGGTCGGCGGCGGCACGGTGTTCGGGCCGATCCCGCGCAGCTACGCGCAGTACGTGCCGCGCCAGGTGCGCGCGCTGGCGCGCAAGAGCGCGTTCAACGCCCGCGCCCGCGAAGACGCGATCGTCGTCATCGATCGCTTCGAGTACGACGCGCCGAAGACGTCGCGCCTGAAGGCGCTCGTCGAGCGCCTCGGCGTCGGTGACAAGAAAGTGCTGATTCTCACCGACGGCGCGAAGACCAACGTCTTCCTGAGCGGCCGCAATCTCCCGACCGTGCACGTGATGCCGTACGGCGACGTCTCGACCTATCACATTCTCTGGTCCGACGTCGTGCTGATCGAAGGCAGCGCGATTGGTCACACGCTGGCCCCGGTCGCCGAGAAGGAGCCGGCGACGGCGAAGAAGGCGTCGACCAAGGCGAAGAACGTGAAGGTCGAAGCCGCGCCGCCGAAGAAGGCCGCCGCCAAGAAGACCGCCGCGAAAGCCGAGAAGGCGCCGGCGAAGAAGAGGGCCGCGAAGCCCGCCGCGAAGGCGAAGGCGCCCGCGAAGAAGGCCGCCGCCAAGAGCAAAGCGAAGCCGGCCGCCAAGTCGACCAAAAAGAAGGGGAAGTAAGCCATGCCGACTCTCCATCGCACGATCGTGCGTCCCCTGATCACCGAGAAGAGCTCGGCCGCGTATCAGTCGCGCGGCGAGTACACGTTCGAGGTGCATCCCGAGGCGACGAAGACGCAGATCCGCTCGGCCATCGAGCAGCTGTTTGGCGTGCACGTGACCGGCGTGTGGACGATGAACGTGCGCGGCAAGGAGCGGCGCATGGGCAAGACGGTCGGACGCCGCTCGAGCTGGAAAAAGGCGATCGTCACGCTGCGGGAAGGCGATACGATCGAGATCTTCGAAGGCTGAGTTGGTCGGAACGGCAACCGCGTGACACAGCAGCAGATCCTTCGCTCCGCTCAGGATGACATGATGAGCTTCGCTCGCATCAGGATGACGATCTAATGGGTATCAGACAATTCAAGCCGGTGACCAAGGGCACGCGTTTTCGCTCGGTGTCGGATTTCTCCGACATCACGACGACGACGCCCGAGAAGTCGCTGCTCGAGCCGCTGAAGAAGTCGGGCGGCCGCGACAATCACGGCCACATCTCGATGCGGCGGCGCGGCGGCGGGCACAAGCGCCAGTACCGCATCATCGACTTCAAGCGCAACAAGCACGGCATGACCGCCACGGTCACGTCGATCGAGTACGATCCGAACCGCTCGGCGCGCATCGCGCTCGTCACGTACGAGGACGGCGAGAAGCGCTACATCCTGCACCCGAAGGGGCTGTCGGTCGGTGACCACATCGTCGCGGGGCCGGGCTCGGACATTCGGCTCGGCAACGCGCTGCCGCTGTCCGAGATGCCGCTCGGCACGGCCGTGCACAACGTCGAGCTCAAGATCGGCAAGGGCGGACAGGTCTGCCGGTCGGCGGGGATGTCGGCGCAGGTGGTGGCGAAAGAGGGCGAGTACGTCACGCTTCGCATGCCGTCGACGGAGATGCGGCTGGTGCACGCGCGCTGCTACGCGACGATCGGCGTGGTCGGCAACGAGGAGCACGAGCTCGTGTCGTGGGGCAAGGCCGGCAAGACCCGCTGGAAGGGGCGCCGTCCGAAGGTCCGCGGCGAAGTGATGAACCCGGTCGATCACCCGCACGGCGGGCGGACGCGCGGCGGACGCAACGTCGTCAGCCCGTGGGGCAAGAAGGAAGGCGTGAAGACGCGCAACAAGAAGAAGTCCTCGCAGCGGCTCATCGTGCGCGGGCGCAAGCGCGGCAAGGCGACACAGTAGCACTGCGACCTCTCTCTAGAGATCTCGAATCATGGGACGTAGCGTAAAAAAGGGCCCGTTCGTGCAGGAAGCGCTGACCAAGAAGGTCGACGCGCTGAACGCCAGGAACGAGAAGCGCGTGATCAAGACCTGGTCGCGGGCGTCGACGGTGCTGCCCGAGTTCGTGGGGCACACGTTCGCCGTGCACAACGGGAACAAGTTCATTCCGGTGTACGTGACGGAGAACATGGTCGGGCACAAGCTCGGCGAGTTCGCGCCGACGCGGCTGTTCCGCGGCCACACGGGCCAGAAGGCGGTGGACAAGAAGGCGGGCACGCCCGCGGCCGGCACGGCGGCCGTGCCAGCGGCTGCCCCAGCGGCGCCCGCGGGCCGGGGAGGCAAGTAAGCCATGGCGCAACGCACCGCTGAAGCCCGCGCGACCCAGCGCTCGACGCGGCAGTCGCCGTACAAGATGCGCCTGGTGATCGACGAGATCCGCGGGAAGACCGTGAACGACGCGCTCGCCTATCTCGCGTTCTCGAAGAAGCACGCCGCCAAGCAGATCGAGAAGACGCTCAAGTCGGCCGTCGCCAACGCCGAGCACGCGGCGCGCGAAGGCAACACGTCGCTCGACGTCGACGCGCTGTACATCAAGCGCGCGGTCGTGAACGAGGGACCGAAGCTCAAGCGCTTCACGCCGGCCGCGATGGGCCGCGCGACGCCGATTTTCAAGCGCACCAGCCACATCGAGATCGTGCTCGGCGAGCGGGCACCGCGAGGAACGCGCTAATGGGACAGAAGACACATCCGGTCGGCTTCCGACTCGGCATCTCGAAGGATTGGAAGTCGCGCTACTACGCCGGTCGCGATCTTCCCGCGCTGCTCCGTGAAGACGAGCTGCTGCGCAAGTATCTGAAGGCGCGCCTCGGTCACGCCGCGATCGCGGACATCGTGATCGACCGCAAGCCGGGCAAGGTCGTCGTGACCCTGCACACGGGGCGTCCGGGCGTCGTCATCGGCAAGAAGGGCGCGGAGGTCGACAAGCTGCGCGACGAGCTCGCGCACCTCACGGGCAAGGAAGTCGGCATCAACGTCGAAGAGATCAAGCGTCCCGAGCTCGACGCGCAGCTCGTGGCGGACAACATCGCGAGCCAGCTGTCGCAACGCATCTCGTTCCGCCGCGCGATGAAGCGCGCGGTGCAGAGCGCGATGCGCATGGGCGCGCAGGGCATCAAGGTCAAGGCGGGCGGCCGTCTGGGCGGCGCGGAGATCGCGCGCGTGGAAGGCTATCACGAAGGCCGCGTGCCGCTGCATACGCTTCGCGCCGACATCGACTACGCGACGTCGACGGCGAAGACCACTTTCGGGACCATCGGCGTCAAGGTCTGGATCTTCAAGGGTGAGAAGGTCGAGGACCGCCGTGGGACCACGTATTCCTCCGGCATGTAAGGAGGCGAGCCAACAATGCTGAGTCCAAAGCGCGTCAAATTCCGCAAGCGGTTCAAGGGTCGCATGAGCGGGCTCGCCCATCGTGGCGGCGAGATCTCGTTCGGCACCTATGGCCTGCAGGCGATGGAGCCGGGGTGGATCACGGCTCGTCAAATCGAAGCCGCCCGTGTCGCGCTCACGCGCCACATCAAGCGCGGCGGCAAGGTCTGGATCCGTCTCTTCCCCGACAAGCCGATCACGAAGAAGCCGGCCGAAACCCGCATGGGCAAAGGCAAGGGATCGCCGGAGATGTGGGTGTGCGTGGTGAAGCCGGGCCGTGTGATGTTCGAGCTCGAGGGCGTGACGCCGGACATCGCCGAGAAGGCGATGGCGCTCGCGGCGGCGAAGATGCCGGTGCGCACGAAGTTCGTGAAGCGCGAGGAGGCTCATCATGCGGGCTGACGAGATTCGGGAGATGCGCCCCGAGGACATCACGACGCGCGTGAAGGAGCTGGAGGAGGAGCAGTTCCGGCTCAATTTCCGGAGCGCGACCGAGCCGCTCGAGGACCCGCTGCGCCTGCGCGTGATTCGCCGGGATTTGGCGCGCCTCAAGACCGTATTGCGCGAACAGCAGCTTGTGAAGGCACAGACCAATGGCTGAGATGACCAATCCCAACGGCGCCTCCGAGCGAGCGACACGCAAGACGCGCGTCGGCATCGTCGTGAGCGACAAGATGCAGAAGACGGTCGTGGTGCAGATCGAGCGCCGCGTACCGCATCCGGTGTACGGCAAGATGGTGACGCGCACGAAGAAGCTGAAAGCGCACGACGAGGAGAACGCGGCGAAGACCGGCGACACGGTGCGCATCGCGGAGACGCGGCCGCTGTCGAAGGACAAGCGCTGGCGCGTCGTCGAGATCGTCGAGCGCGCGAGGTAACGGGCGATGATCCAGCAAGAGTCGATGGTCAAGGTGGCGGACAACTCCGGCGCGAAGACGGCGCAGGTGATCCGCGTGTTGGGCGGCACGCGCCGCCGGTACGCGGGCCTGGGCGACGTCGTGATCGTGGCGGTGAAGAACGCCCTGCCGAACGGCACGGTGAAGAAGTCCGACGTCGCGCGCGCGGTGGTCGTGCGCACGGCGAAGGAGACGCGGCGCCGGGACGGGAGCTACATCCGGTTCGACGAGAACGCCGTCGTCATCATCAACGAGCAAGGGGAGCCCCGGGCGACGCGTATCTTCGGACCGGTCGCGCGCGAGCTGCGCGAGAAGCGGTACATGAAGATCGTGTCGTTGGCGCCCGAGGTGATCTGATATGAGAATCAACAAGTATCGCAAGACGGACCGGCCGCGCGCGGTCAATCGGAAGCGCCACGCGGACAACGCGGAGCGCGTGAAGCTCCACGTCTCCAAGGGCGACACCGTGCGTGTCATGCGCGGCGACGACAAGGGCAAGGAAGGGAAGATCATCAAGGTCTACCTGAAGACCGGCCGCGTCACCGTGGACGGGGTGAACCTGGCCAAGCGCCACCGCCGCGCGCGCACGGCGGAGGAGCAGAGCGGCATCATGGAGTTTCCGGCGCCGATTCACGCGTCGAACGTCATGCTGCTCGATCCGAAGAGCGGCAACCCGACGCGGACGCGCCGGCGCATCGACGAAGATGGAACCAAGGAACGCATCAGCGTGAAGAGCGGCGACGCGATTCCGCGGGTGCGCTGAGGACTGACTCATGGCAACTACCGAGAAGAAGGGCGGCGCCGGCAAGCCCGGGAAGAGCAAAGGCGGCAAGAAGAGCGAGACGAAGCAGCGGGGCCCGCACGCGGGCGCCGGACTGCCCGTTCCACCGCCGCGCCTGAAGGCGTTTTATCAATCCACGGTGCGGGGGAAGTTGAGCCAGCAGTTCGGGTTCACGAACGCGCACCAGGTGCCGCAGCTCGAGAAGATCGTGCTCAACTGCGGCGTCGGCGAAGCGATCAAGCAGCCCAAGGCGTTGGATTCGGTCGTCGACGAGCTCGCGACGATCACGGGCCAGCAGCCGGTCCGCAAGAAGGCGAAGAAGTCGATCGCCAACTTCGGGCTTCGGCAGGGCCAGGAGATCGGCGCGGCGGTCACGCTCCGCGGCGCGCGGATGTGGGAGTTTCTCGACCGCTTCATCTCGGTCGCGATCCCGCGCATTCGCGACTTCCGCGGCCTGGGCACCAAGTCGTTCGACGGGCGCGGCAACTATTCGCTCGGCGTCAAGGAGCAGATGATCTTCCCGGAGATCAACTACGACGAGATCGAGTCGATCCACGGGATGGACATCACGTTCGTCACGAGCACGACCAAGGACGATCAGGCGTTCGCGCTCTTGAAGGAGCTCGGGATGCCGTTCCGGACGGACGAGAAGAAGGGCGCGAAGCGGGCCTAAGCGGGACGCGGGACACACGGCGGGCCGCGGCCCGCCGTGCCAATCGGACCACCCCTATCAGAGAGTTTGAAATGGCTCGTAAAGCCATGGTCGAGAAGAGCAAGCGGAAGCCGAAGTTCGCCGTGCGGCAGCACAATCGCTGCGGTCGCTGCGGACGGTCGCGCGCGTTTCTGCGCCGATTCGGTCTCTGCCGTATTTGCTTCCGGCAACTTTCCCTCGAGGGAATGATTCCGGGAGTTCGAAAGGCGTCCTGGTAGGTCGCCGGATGATCGGTCCCGGTCCGAGGAGCGCCTCGGGCCCGGAGACCAGTGATCCGCGACGTCCATCAGGCGGTTCGTTCCCTTCACCCTATTCCTCCACGTCCACGGTGGATACGAGAGGAGCCAGAGTTTTCTCATGAGCATGACCGACCCGATCGCCGATATGCTGACGCGCATCCGCAACGCCTGCGGATCGAAGCATCGCCGCGTCGACATTCCGGTGTCGAAGATGAAGACCGAGATCGCGCGCATCCTGAAGGAGAACAACTACATTCAGGATTACTCGACGCTCGAGACCGACGACGGCAAGCAGGTGCTCCGCGTGCGGCTCAAGTATGCCGGCGGACAGGCGGTGATTCGCGAGCTGCAGCGCGTCTCGACGCCGGGCCTGCGCAAGTACGTCGGCGTCGGCAACATCCCGCGCGTCCGCAACGGCCTGGGACTCGCCATTCTCAGCACGAACAAGGGCTTGATGTCCGACCGTGAGGCGCGGCAGGCGCGCACCGGCGGCGAGCTCGTCGCCGTCGTCTGGTAGGAGCCGACCATGTCACGTATCGGAAAACTTCCCGTCCCGATCCCGTCCGGGGTCACGGTGACGGTCGATGAGCATTCGGTGAAGGTGAAGGGGCCCAAGGGCGAGCTCACGCACACGCTGCCCGGCGGCATCAGCGTCTCCAAGACCGACGCGACGCTCGACGTCGCGCGCGCGTCGGACGAGACGCACCACAAGGCGCTGCACGGCCTCACGCGATCGCTGATCGCGAACATGGTCGAGGGCGTCACCAAGGGCTATCAGAAGCAGCTCGAGATCACGGGCGTCGGCTTCAAGGCCGAGGTGAAACCCTACGGGCTCCAGCTCTCGCTCGGCTTCTCGCACACGATTCAGTACAAGTCACCCACGGGCATCAAGCTCTCCGCCCCGCAGCCCACGCAGATCCTCATCGACGGCTCGGACAAAGCGCTCGTCGGACAGGTCGCCGCGGAGATCCGCGGGTTGCGCCCCCCCGAGCCCTACAAGGGCAAGGGCATCAAGTACGCCGGCGAAATCATTCGCCGTAAGGCCGGTAAGGCGGGAGGCAAGTAACCAATGCCAGCGATTCCCAAGACGCGTGAGCAGCAGCGCCACCGGCGCCACCTCCGCGTCCGCAAAAAGGTGCACGGAACCAGCGAGCGTCCCCGTCTCGTGATCTTCCGGTCGCTCAAGCACATCAGCGCGCAGATCGTCGACGACGTCGCCGGCCGCACGCTGCTCACCGTGACCAGCACGGATCTCGAGACCGGCAAGAAGACCGAGAAGTCGCTCGAGGTCGGGAAGCGCATCGCCGAGCGCGCCAAGAGCGCCGGCATCACGAAAGTCGTCTTCGATCGCGCCGGGTACAAGTACCACGGCCGGGTGAAGGCGGTCGCCGACGGAGCCCGCAAAGGCGGGTTGGAGTTCTAATCATGGAACAGACACAGAGTTCCGGCGGCGCGCCCGCCGAGCGTCCTCGGGGTCCGGGTGGTGGTGGTGGCGGTGGCCGTGGCGGCGGTGGTGGCCGTGGCGGCGGCGGCCGTGGCGGCGGTGGACGCGGCGGCGGTGGCCGTGGCGGCCCGGGTGGTGGACGCGGCGGCCCAGGTGGCGGTCGTGGACGCGGCGGTCCGGGTGGCGGCGGCGGTGATCGTCCTGGCGGCGGTGATCGCGGCGGTCGCGGCGGTCGCGAGGGCGGCGGCCGTGGCGGCGACGATCGCGGTGGCCGGGGCGAAGGCAGCGATCTCGTCGAGAACGTGATCGCCATCAACCGCGTCGCCAAGGTCGTGAAGGGCGGCCGGCGCTTCTCGTTCAACGCCCTCGTCGCCGTCGGCGACGGTCAGGGCAAGGTCGGCTTCGCGTCGGGGAAGGCGAACGAAGTGTCCGAAGCGGTCCGCAAGGCCGTGGACGGCGCTCGCCGCAAGATGGTGAACGTGCCGCTCACGGGCGGAACGATTCCGCACGAAGTGGTCGGGCACCATGGCGCCGGCAAGGTGCTCATGAAGCCGGCGGCGCCGGGCGCCGGCGTGATCGCCGGCGGCGCGGTGCGCGCCATCATGGAATGCGCCGGCATCTCGGACATTCTCACCAAGAGCTTGGGCTCGACGAATCCGCACAACATGGTGCGCGCGGCGATGGCCGGTTTGGCCCTGCTCACCACGGTCGAGCAGATCGCGCGTGAGCGCGGCATCGAGCCGTCGAGTCTACAATACCGGTCGCGGGCCAAATCGCGGCAGGCGGTCGTGCACGCGCCAGGAGAAGCGGTCTAATGCCACGAACATTTGTATGGCACCCGGGTAAGGGGCCACGGAAAACCGCCAAGCAGAACCTTCCTGAGAAGGGTACCGTACGGATCAAACAGGTCCGGAGCGGCATCGGGCACTCCTGGCGCATGCGCGCGACGCTCGAGGCCATCGGTCTCAAGCATCACCAGGACGTCGTGGTGAAGGCGATCTCGCCCGGGCTCAAGGGACAACTGAAGCAGGTGCGTCACCTCGTCGAGGTGACGGTCGAGGGAGGCAAGTAATGGCTCGCGAGAAAAAGGCGGCGACGATCGAGAAGATCGGTCTGCACAACCTGGTCGCTGCGCCGGGATCGCATCGCGATCGGAAGCGGATTGGGCGCGGCCCCGGTTCCGGCAAGGGCAAGACGTCGGGGAAGGGCCACAAGGGTATCAAGGCGCGCGCGGGCCATCACGGCCCGGGCGGCGGAAAGCCGCACTTCGAGGGCGGCCAGATGCCGATCACGCGGCGCTTGCCCAAGCGCGGCTTCACCAATCCATTTCGGACGGACTCGCAGATCGTGCGACTGAGCGATCTGGCGACGGTCAGTGGCGAGGTGACGCGCGACGCGCTGGCCGCGGCTGGGCTCATCCGCGCGAACAAGGGCGCGGTGAAGGTGCTGGCGAACGGCGAGATTTCGCAGGCGGTGACGGTGAAGGGACTCAAGGTCAGCGCCGGTGCTCGTGAGAAGATTGTCGCGGCCGGAGGCCGCGTCGAGGAGTAAACGGTTCCCATGGCGCAATCGAACGCGGCAACGGCGGTTCAGAATCTCTTCAAGACCCCCGAGCTGAAGGAAAAAATTCTCTTCACGCTGCTGTGCCTGCTCGTCTATCGAGTGGGCGCGGCGGTGACGGCGCCTGGCATCAATCCGCAGGCGATCGCCGACTTCATCGATTCGCAGAAAAACGGCGGCGGTCTGCTCGGCCTGTACAACCTGTTCACCGGCGGCCAGTTGGCGCGCGCCACGGTGTTCGCGCTGGGGATCATGCCGTACATCTCGGCGTCGATCTTCCAACAGATCGCGCAGGCGGTCGTCCCGTCGGTCGACAAGATGTCGAAGGACGAAGAGGGCCGGAAAAAGATCAACCAGTGGTCGCGCTACGCCACGGTCGGTCTCGCCGCCGTGCAGGCGTGGGGCTTCGCCATCTTTGCCGAGTCGCTCCCGGGCGCCGTCGCGAATCCGGGCTTCAGCTTCCGGATCCTGATGACCTTCTTCCTCACGACGGGCGCGATCTTCGTGATGTGGCTGGGCGAGCAGATCACGGAGCGCGGCATCGGCAACGGCGCGAGCTTGATGATCTTCTTCTCGATCGTCGAGCGCATCTGGCCGGGCATCTTCCAGTCGTTCCAGTTCGTGAGTACGGGCGCGATCGGCGCGTTCTCGCTCGTCGTGCTGCTCCTCATGATGGTGGCCGTGGTCGCCTCGGTGGTCGCGGTGACGATGGCCGCGCGCCGCGTGTTGATCCAGATCCCGCAGCGGACGATGGCGCGCGGGCGCATGCGCGAAGCGAGCCGCAGCTTCATCCCGCTCCGGATCAATTCCTCGGGCGTGATGCCGATCGTGTTCGCCCAGTCGGTGATCGTCGCGCCGGGCGCGTTCGCCCAGTTCCTCGGCAACCAGAAGGCACGCGACTTCGCGGACATGCTGGCGCCGGGCACCGCGCTCTACTACGTGATTCAGACCATTCTGATCCTGTTCTTCACGTACTTCTACACGTCGATCATCTTCAACCCGGTCGATCTGGCGGAGAATCTGAAGAAGCAGGGCGGGTTCATTCCTGGCGTGAAGCCGGGCGCGAAGACGGCCGAGTACATCGACGACGTGGTCTCGAAGATCACGCTGCCCGGGGCGATCTTCCTGACGATCGTCGCGCTGCTGCCGATCTGGATCGGGACGATCATCAACACGCCGTTCAACTTCGGCGGCACGTCGCTCCTCATCGTCGTCGGCGTCGCGCTGGACACGATTCAGCAGATGAACCAGCACTTGCTGCTCCGAAAGTACGACGGCTTCATGAAGAAAGGCCGAGTGCGGTTCCGCGGACGCCAGGGAGCACCCGGCGGATTCTGATCCCGAGGATGGCGGCGCGGCGATTCTAGTCGTCAGTCGAGAACGCGAATTTGACGGATGGGCGTCGACCGATGCTCTCCGTCAATTTCGTTAGAAGCGTCAGCGGCGCGCGAACGTTTCGGACATTCGATCGACCATGATCATCGTTCTCTTTGGAAAACCCGGCGCGGGGAAGGGCACGCAGGCGCCGCTCCTCGCCGCGAGGCTCGGCGTGCGGACCCTGGCGACGGGCGACGTCCTCCGCGCCGCGCGGCGCGCCGGCACGTCGCTCGGCAAGGAGGCCCAGGGATTCATGGATCGCGGCGAGCTGGTCCCCGACTCGGTGATCCTCGGCATTCTGCGGGAAGAGCTCGCGCAGCCGGAGTATGCGAAGGGCGTGATCCTCGACGGCGCGGTGCGAACCGTTCCGCAGGCGAAAGGCCTCCGCACGATGCTCGGCTCTCTGGGCCGGAAGGTGGACGCCGTTCTCGCGCTCGACATCGACAACGAAGAGATCGTCAAGCGGTTGAGCGGGCGCGTGGTGTGCGAGAAGTGCCAGACGCCGTACACCGGCCGCGAGCCGGGCGGCGTGTGCGACAAGTGCGGCGGCACGCTCGTGCGTCGAAAGGATGACGAGCCAGACGCCATTCGAACGCGGCTTCAGGTGTACGACACCGACACCGCGCCCGTGCTAGACTGGTACAAGAAGGCGGGCGACACCGTCGTGGTCGTCGACGGCGAGGGCACCGTGGACGAGGTCACGGCGCGCATCGTCAACGGACTGGGGGCGACGTGATTCAGCTCAAGTCGGGACGAGAGATCGATCTGATGTCGATGGGCGGCAAGATTCTCTACGCCACCATCGACGCGCTGCGTGCGTCGGTGCGCCCCGGCATCTCGACCGGCGAGCTCGATACGATCGCCGAAGATTTCATCCGGAGCCACGACGGCGCGCTGCCGGCGTTCAAGGGACTCTACGGATTCCCCGGCAGCATCTGCACGTCGATCAACAGCGAGATCGTCCACGGCATTCCGTCGAAGAAGCGCGTGCTCAAGGAAGGCGACATCGTCTCGCTCGACGTGGGCGTCGGGTACAAGGGCTACTTCACCGACAGCGCGGTGACGGTGCCGGTCGGCGAGATTGGCGAGGCCGCGCACCGCTTGCTCCAGGTGACCCAGGAGTCCCTGTCGGCCGGCATCGCGGCGGCGATGCCCGGGAATCACATCGGGGACATCGGCGCGGCCGTGCAGGCGGTGGTCGAGAAGGCCGGCTACAGCGTCGTGCGTGATCTCGTTGGGCACGGGATCGGTGTCGAGTTCCACGAGGATCCACAGGTGCCGAACTACGGCAAGCCGAAGCGGCGCGAGAAGCTCGTGCCGGGGCTGACGCTGGCGATCGAGCCGATGGTGAACGTCGGCGGTCCGGCGACCAAGACCCTGGCGGACCGGTGGACGATCGTCACGGCCGACGGCAGCCTCTCGGCGCACTTCGAGCATACCGTGGCCATCACGGACGGCGCGCCGCTCGTTCTGACTCGGGCTGCGTAGGCAGAGGCCGGTTGAGATGGGGCCAGCACCAGCCCCTTCTGTCGCGTATTTCCAGAGGCTAACCTATCCAGGTTCCAGCCGTCCCTAACGCGCCGCAATCCGCCAAAGCGGGGGCGCAGACCGTCTTTCCCACCATTTCGGAGGTTCTGGATGTCAATGCGGGGACTCCGCCGCTGGCATGCCGCGGTCCTGCCGCTGGCGTTCGCCGTGGCGACCGCGTCGCCGGCGTTTGCCCAGGAGAAGGGGCACATCACGACGCCGAAAGAGTTTTTCGGCCACAACATCGGCGACGACTACTTCCTGCCCAACTACGACCAGTTCATGGCGTATTGGCACAAGGTCGACGACGAGTCGAATCGCATGCAGGTCGTCGAGATCGGGAAGACGAGCGAGGGACGGCCGCAGCTGGCCGCGATCATCACGGCACCAGAGAACTTCAAGAACCTCGCGCGCTACAAGGAGATCTCGATGCGCCTCGCCAAGGGCGAGGGGCTGACGGATGCCCAGGCGCACGCGCTGGCGAAGGAAGGCAAAGCCGTCGTGTGGTTCGACGGCGGTCTCCATGCCACCGAAGTGCTCGGCGCGAACCAGCTGATCGAGACCAGCTACCAGCTGATCAGCCGGAACGACGAGGAGACGATGCGCATCCTGAAGGATGACATCATCCTCGCGGTGCATGCGAACCCGGATGGCATGCAGCTCGTCGCGAACTGGTACATGCAGTACCCGGACACGCTGCAGCGCAACATGGCGATTCCGCGGCTTTACAATAAGTACGCCGGGCACGACGACAATCGCGACTCGTTCATGTCGAACCTGAACGAGACGAAGAACATCAATCACTTCATGTTCTGGGATTGGCATCCGGTCATCATGTACAACCATCACCAGACCGGGCCGGCCGGGACGGTGATCTTCTCGCCGCCGTTCCGCGATCCGTTCAACTACAACTTCGATCCCATGATCGTGATGGGGCTCGACATGGTCGGCGCGGCGATGCACCAGCGCTTCCTCGAGGAAGGGAAGCCGGGCTTCACGATGCGCTCGGGCTCGAGCTACTCGACGTGGTGGAACGGCGGTCTTCGCACGATCGGATATTTCCAGGGAATCATTGGCATTCTCACGGAAGCGATCGGGAACCCCACGCCGGAACGCATTCCGTTCATTCCCGAGCAGCAGTTGCCGCACGGCGATCTGCCGGCGCCGGTGCCCCCTGGCGTGTGGCACTTCCGCCAGTCGATCGACTACTCGGTGACGGCGAACTATTCGATCTTCGATCTCGCGAGCCGGTATCGCGAGACGTTCCTCTATGACAAATATCTGATGGCGAAGCACGCCATCCAGGCGGGGAGCGAGGATCACTGGACGGTGTCGGGCAAGCGCATCGCCGAGGCGGAAGTGGCGCTCAACGGCGGCGCGGCGCAGGCGGGAGCTCCCGCGGGCCGTGGTGGGCGCGGCGGTCGAGGCGGTGCGGCTGCTGCGGCGGCCGAGAACACCAACCCCGGCGGCGCGGTCGGCAACGCCGCGGCGCCGTTCGGCCGCGGCAACGCGAACGTCGACGCGCAGATGCACGCGTACAACGACGTGCTCCACGCGAAGGACAAGCGCGATCCGCGCGGCTACGTCATTCCGAGCGACCAACCGGACTTCCTCACGGCGGTGAAGTTCGTCAATACGCTCAGGCACGTGGGCGTGTACGTCGAGCAGGCGACGGCTCCGTTCTCGGTGCAAGGCAAGCAGTATCCCGCGAGCTCGTTCGTGATCAAGATGAATCAGGCGGCTCGCGCGCAGGTGTTGGACATGATGGAGCCGCAGGATCACCCGAACGACTTCGCGTACCCGGGCGGCCCGCCGCGGCGTCCGTACGACAACGCGGGCTGGACGCTCGCGTACGAGATGGGCGTGAAGTTCGATCGCATTCTGGACAACTTCGACGTCGCGAACACGCACCGGCTGACGGGCAGCGAGCTCGCGAAGCCGCCGGCCGGGACGGTCGCGAACGCGAGCGGCGCCGCTGGCTACCTGATGTCGCACGACGAAAACGACGCGTTCACGGTGATCAACCGCGTCTTCAAGGCCAATGGCGAGGTGTACTGGCTGCGCTCGCCGGCGCAGGCGAACGGCAAGACGTATCCGGCGGGCACGTTCTTCATCCCCGCGGCCTCGGCGGCGGTGCTGCAGAAGTCGGCGGCCGATCTCGGCGTGAGCGTCGTGGGCACGAGCTCGCGGCCCGCGGACGCGATGAAGCTCTCGGCCAAGCGCATCGCGCTGGCCGACCGCTACGGCGGTTCGATGTCGAGCGGGTGGACGCGATACGAATTCGAGAAGTTTGAAATTCCGTTCGATGTCGTGTACCCGAAGGACCTCGACGCCGGCAATCTCAAGGCGAAGTACGACGTCATCATCCTTCCGAGCGACATGGGCATCGGTGGCGGCGGCGGACGTGGGGGTGGTGGCGGCGGCGGTGGACGCGGAGCCAACGCCCCGGTTCCCGCCGAGTTCCAGGCGATGCAGGGGAATCTGACGACGGCGGTGACGCTGCCGGCGATCAAGCAATTCCTGAACGACGGGGGCACGGTGATCACCGTGGGCCGCGCGACGTCCCTCGGCTACGAGCTCGGTCTGCCGATCGAGAATCATCTGCTCGTGCGCGCACCGGGACAGCCGGACCGCGCGCTCGCGGGCGAGGAGTACTACGTGCCGGGCTCGATCCTGCGCGTGGCGACGGACAAGGACGCGGCGGTGACGGCGGGTCTGCCGTCGCAGCTCGACGTGTTCTTCGACAACAGCCCGGTGTTCCGCTTGAAGCCGGACGCGGCGATCAAGGGCGTGAAGGCGGACGCGTGGTTCGATTCCGCTTCGCCGCTCCGCTCGGGTTGGGCGTGGGGCCAGAACTACCTCGAGGGCGGCGCGGCCGTGGTCGAAGCGAACTACGGGAAGGGCAAGGTGTACCTGTTCGGACCGGAGATCACGTTCCGCGGGCAGCCGCACGGGACGTTCAAGTTCCTGTTCAACGGGATCTATGCGCCGACGACGCCGCCTTCGGTGGTGCCGTAGGGGTCGATGGCTGGAGGAACGAACGCCCGCGCGAGAGCGCGGGCGTTCGTGTTTTCGGGAATGTCCTCGCCATGCGGATTTCTCCGTATGATCAGCGTCACGCATCCAAGGGTTGCGCGCTCATGCTGAAGGAAGTCGATCTCTACGACGGCCACTACGGCCACCTCGCCGCCGACCCGCAGATGGCGGTGCGTCGCGAGACGTACGACGAGGATCTCGGGCAGGCCAGTTGGATCACGCTGGCGGAGGCGCGCGAGTTCTTCCGTGCCCTCGAGCTCGGGCCGGGGCAGTCGGCGCTCGAGGTGGCGTGCGGGTCGGGCGGGGTCGCCTGTCGCATGTCCGTTGAAACCGGCGCGCAATGCGTCGGGGTCGACATCAACGCGCAGGGGATCGTGGCGGCCGCGGAACGGGCGCAGGAACTGGGCCTGACGTCTCGGGTTTCATTCCAGCTCGCCGACGCCGGACGCCGGCTGCCGTTCCCGGACGAGTCGTTCGACGCGGTTTTCTGCAACGACTCGATCAACCACTTGCCCGGACGCCTCGAGGTCCTGCGGGATTGGTATCGCCTGCTCCGCCCGGGCGGCCGCATTCTCTTCACGGACCCGATCGTCGTGACGGGGCAGCTGACGAACGAGGAGATCCGCGCCCGCAGCTCGATCGGGTTCTTTCTGTTCACCCCGATCGGGTGCAACGAGCGTCTCCTGGCCGCGAGCGGGTTCCTCGTGCGCGAGGTGCGTGATGTCACGGCTGCGGTCGTCTCGGTGTCGAGCAAATGGCGGGACGCTCGAGGCGAGCGGCGCGATGCGCTGGTGAGGTTGGAAGGTGAACAGAGCTTCGAGGGCCTTCAGGGATTCCTCGGCGCGGTCCACACGCTGGCGAGCGAGGGGCGCCTGTCGCGCTTCATGTACCTGGCGTCAAAACCTCCCGTGCGAAACGCCTAACGGTCTCCCGATCGAGCATCGTCTGCTCGTGCGAGGGTGGCGCGGTACGGATCGCGGTGCAGAAGAAACGGAACGCCCGCGCGAGAGTGCGGGCGTTTCTCGTTTTTGTGCGTCGGCGCCGAGACAGCGCTGGTCGCGCCGTGGCGCCTCAGAGGAAATGTTGGCCTGCTCGAGCGTTACACTGCGAGCGCTCGCAGTCCAATCAGCGGAGTCTGATGAAGCGGTATTGGCAAGCGATTGACGTAGTTGTACTTGCGACCTTTGTGCGCCATGGGGGCGTGTTGTTATACTGCAAGGGCTCGCATTGTTTGACGAGCGTTCGCAGCGTAAGATGACCACCTAATTGGCGTTAGGCGGCACATCTGGCCCCTTACTCGTAACAGAGAGATCCCCTTGTCCGAGCATGCCTCGCGTCGCTCCCGGTCGGGCGACGCCGACACCGATGTCGAGAATACTCGCGGTCGGATCTCGATGCACTCCTGGCTTCGGTGGTACGGCGGCGCTCTCGGCATCATCGCCGCGCTGTCGTTTGTCACTGCCGCTGTGTTTGGCCTGCACGTATTGCGCTGCACCTTCGTGTATTGCGCGCTTTTCTTCTTGGCCGCTTCCGTCGACCGTCCGCATGCAGCTTTTCTCATGCTGCGAAACACCGGCTGGTTCACCTACATTCGCGAGGACTTCATCGTTCGGTGGATCATTTTGGTGATTGGCCTCTGGCTGGCTGCCATGGGAATGTTCATTCCTTGGCGAACAGCCTGATGGCGCTCAACATCCCGAACCAGCACGTCAGCCACATACACCGTGCCGCCTAACGAACGCTGAAGCTGACGAACGATTTATGGATTGCGAATGCTTCGCATTCGCTTTTATTTGACTCGTTCGCAGCTTAGCTGGGGCGTTCAGGGAGCCACAAACTGAATCGTCAAGGATAGACGCTTGGGCTGTCCCTTCTGCGACATTGCCGCCGGGCGCGGCACTGCGAGCATCATCTATCAAGATGATGCGGTCATGTTTCGCTTCAGTTGAAATGTGACTCCTACCCGCTCCACACTATGCAGTGGAGCCACGGAGGAGTCGATGAGTCGAAAGAACGGAAAACGCCGACAGTTCACGCCTGAGGAAAAAGCCACCATCCTCCGGCGTCACCTCGCGGACAAGGTCCCCGTGTCGGACCTCTGCGACGAGTACCACATCCAGCCGACGCTTTTCTACCTCTGGCAGCGCCAGGCGTTCGAGCGGCTCGGCGACGTGCTCCAGGACGGGCGCACGCAGCGGGGCCAAAGCCAAGCCGCGGCGGCCGATCGCGCTCGGCTCGCCGTCCTCGAGGCGCGGCTGGCGAAGAAGGACGCCATCATCGCCGAGGTCTCGGAGGAGTACCTGGCGTTGAAAAAAAAACTTGGGGAGAGCTGAACCACCGATGGGTGCCTCCCGATCTCCGCGACGCCGTCGTCGATTTCGTGCGGACGTTCAGCCAGCGCATCGGGCGGTCGCCGCGCTGGGTGCTCCGGCGGCTGGCGATCGCGCCGACGCAGTATCACCGCTGGACCCTGCGCTACGGCCGCGTGAACACGCACAACGGCCAGATCCCGCGCGACCACTGGCTCACGCCGGAGGAACGCCAGGCGATTCTCGGCTATCACGAGCGGCACGCGCCGGAGGGCTACCGGCGGCTGACCTTCATGATGCTGGACGCGGACGTCGTCGCCGTGAGTCCAGCGACGGTGTATCGCGTGCTCAAGGCCGAGGGCCGTCTCGATCGCTGGAACGGCACGCCCTCGAAGAAGGGGACGGGCTTTCAGCAGCCGGTCCAGCCGCACGAGCATTGGCACATCGACATCAGCTACCTCAATCTGGCCGGCACCTTCTACTACCTCTGCTCGATCCTCGACGGCGCGACCCGGTTCATTGTCCACTGGGAGCTGCGCGAGCGAATGACGACGGCCGATGTGGAGACGGTGATCCAGCGGGCCCGCGAACGCTTTCCCGACGCGCGCCCACGGATCATCTCGGACAATGGGCCGCAGTTCATCGCGCGCGATTTCAAGGAGTTCATTCGGCTGGCGGGGATGACGCACGTCCGCACGTCGCCCTATTATCCGCAGTCGAACGGGAAGCTCGAGCGCTGGCACCAGACGCTCAAAGTCACGACGATTCGGCCGAAGGCCCCGAGCTCGCTCGAGGAAGCGCGGCGGCTGGTCGCGGCGTTCGTCGAGTACTACAATCACCAGCGGCTGCACAGCGCGATCGGCTTCATCACGCCGGCCGACATGCTGGCGGGTCGCGCCGACGCGATCTGGGCCGCCCGCGATCGCAAGCTCGAAGCCGCGCGGGCGCGCCGACAAGCGCGTTGGCAGGTCACGCCCGAGACCGTGGCTTCACAGAATCCTCTAGGATCGACGATCGGCCCGACGCACGACCCTCACCCTTCACCCGCCACGGCCGTCGCAGTGCATTGAACAACCATCCCACGAGTCACATTCCCGCTGAACCGGGACACCCCAACGTGTTGGTATGGTCGTCCACGGTTACGGCGTGCCCCATGCGCATCTAATACTGGTGCCGCAGAATGGACCTTACGACAATCACCTCTGCCCACTATGCTTACATCGAGGATGACCGCATCGCTTTCGTGATTGAGTTAGACGTGAGCGAGGTCCATCCTTTAACGAGATTTCGATCTCGTATGTCCGCGCCACCTTCTAAACAATCATTACTTTTATCGGGTCTTCCGGCTTTGTAGTGGGCAGAAAAGGTTAAAGGGTTCTCATTATCGAGGATCCATGTCCAGCCCGCCGCAGTGAAAGTAGATCGCGCGCTTGAAGCGCTCCCGGTCTCGGAAACCACGCGATGAGTACTTGATCCACTGGATCTTCGCGTTCAGGCCCTCGGTCACGGCGTTCGTGATGCGATGGTTGATGTAGTTGAGGACATTCTCGAGATGGCGGCGAACGAGGCCGGCGACATGGATCATTGGCTTGAGGCGCGAGCGGATGCGCCCAGGCTTGCCCAGCGCTCGAAGAACGCCCGCGCCGCGGGGAGAGAGCGATAGTCCCACAAATGGCGGAAGGCATCCTTCAGCGCCCAGGCACGCGCGGATTTCAGCGTGCTGCGGCGCAGTGCCCGGAACTGGCGGCGACTGGCCGCCGTGAAGTCGCTGCCGCCGACGTGGGTCTTGAGCCAGAGAAACTTGGTCCGGTCAGCCGCTTGTCGCCGCGCTGGCGGAGCGCCCGATTTTCCCGTCGCCTGACTTGGTCCATCGCTTCGATCACGTGCCGCATCACATGGAAGCGATCGAACACGATCTTCGTGTCACCGTCCGGGACATAGTCTCGCACGGTCTTCCGATACGGGTCCCACATGTCCATGGCGATCGCTTCGATGGCGATTCGCTCGTCGATCGACAGCCCGTCGAAATAGCTCGCGAGCGTGTCCGCGGTCCGGTCGTCCGCCACGTGCAACACGTCTGCTCGTCGAGATCGACGACCATCGTGACGAACTGGAAGTGCTTGAGATAGGAATGCTCATCGATGCCGAGCCGCGGCCGGCAACGGCGGACGCCGCGCGAGGCCCCGGCGCACGGCCCGTTCGACGATGGCGTTCGCTTCCTCCCACGTCAGACGGAGCTAGGTTGACATTTGGCTGTAAGTGTGGAGAATGACGCCAGGCAGTTCGCGTTCCACCGCTCAAGGAGGTTGCCGATGTTGCGCGCTATTCGTTTCTGGTTCATCTGCGCATTCACGCTCGTGGTCCCAGTTGCCTCGTGTAGTAAGTCGTCAGCGAAGCAGGCTGACTCGATGGCTTTCGTGGCGGCTCCGGGTGGCGGTGGTGGCTCCGCAGCTCCAAAGGAGCTGGTACCCATCGCGTTGGCCACTACACAGCACGAGGCTTGCGAGAAGCTTGCCACGACATGCAAGGATTATAAGGTCTCCACTGACGGCAATGTACACCTAAAGCTCACGGACGCTGATCGCGCCAATCGCTACGAAGACAAATGGTGCGTGAAGGTCACCTTTGTCCGACAGATGGGGGCTTGGGAAGATGCATCGTTCGCCATGTACATCTCAAAGCGTACTGGCGGCGACTGGGTTTTCGAGGAGCGCGCGCCCACATTATACATGAATGACATGATGTATGTAGGTGTTTGTCTCGCCCCTGCGGCTGGGTCCCCGAAGTAGGCGGATGACTTCGCTCTTGGCGCTGGAATAGAAGAGAATGAGACCGATTCGCACAACGATCCAGCTTTCGGTAA
>CAVPIP010000014.1:0-24842 GCA_963705025.1 uncultured Gemmatimonadaceae bacterium
CGGAGCACGCGGAGCAATTGGTTCGTGATGCTCGAAAGCAACTGGACGCGGCCGAACGCGAGTTGTTGAACGCCCAAGCCGGGGTCCAGGCCAGGCGCGCGGAAGTCGATCGTGCGCGACAAGACGCCGCCGTCGCCGCATCGGCGGTGGGAGATGCCGAGCGAGCGGTGACGGCCGCGCGCTCGCGCGCGGTCGATGGCACCGAAGGCTAGAATCGGGACAAGCCGCGCCGCCACCGGATTCCCCTGGCGTGACCCCCAAAGCTGTGCCGGAAATGACGTCAGTCCGGTCTTCGTGGCTGGTCAGCGCGAGGAGAATTGCACAACTTGAATGGTCGGATCGCTCTCGAGGTGTTTGCATGGCCTTGTCGCGATTGAGCAGCGCAGCACTCCTCTACGGCTGGGTGCCGTTCTGCGCATGTAGCGCAGCTGCCGCACAGCGCGGAACGGTATTCCGTGGATTCGTGACGGATTCTCTGCACGAGCCGATTGCGAATGTCGAGGTGACCGTGCTCGACGTGCACCGTGTGGCGCGCACGGATTCGGCGGGTCTTTTCGTCTTCCGGAATCTCGCACCGGGCACCTATCACGTCGTTGTCCGACACCCGCAGTATCATCCGCTCGACGGGACGGTGCGCCTCGCGGAAGGTGACTCCATCGACTATCAAATGCCTCGCATGAGGCGCCTGGCCGCCATACTTGATACGATGCGCGTTCACCAAGCGGGCGTCATGCCGTGGTGGCAATCGGGCTTCGAGCGACGCAGAGCAACGGAGCGAGGCGCCTTCATCGCGCGCGACGTACTCGACGCTCGGGCGACCTGGCCACTGGCCAACATCATCGCGTCGAAGGCGCTCGGGGTTCGACTCACTTGGCTTTGCGGCGCAGGTAGCTGTGGTTGGGCACTCGCGAGCTCGCGGCATGGGTCACTGTGCTTTCTCGCAGTCTGGCTGGACGGTCAGCCGATTTTCTTGCCGCAGGCTGGTGGAGGCGGGACCGGCGATGCACTCGACCTGACGACAATCTCGCCAACGGAGCTAGCAGCCGTCGAGGTGTATGACAGCCCCGCGATTCCTCCGATCTTCAACATGACCGGATCCGCATGTGGCGTCATCGCGCTGTGGACCCGCACGGTCGGCACCGGGCCCAGACAGTGACCCTGGGACTCCGCCGCGGCGCGTGCGTTCCGGCCCGCACGCGCCTACAGAGTTGCGATGCAGCACACGTCTCTGCTGAGAGAGTGAGCTCCACATCATAACCTGCCGTCAAACCCTGATCGGCCGATAGTGTTAGTCCTCTTCCGAGCGAGGGTTGCCGCCATCGAGCGGTCGTGAAAAGTGGATGAAGCGAGAGTGCTTCGCCTTCCGCCCTGCGCGCGGGTATCGGCCGGCTCCGGTGTCTCTAAGCATGTCGTCCAACGATTGACCCATGGGTTGCCAGGTACGATTGACAGCAAATGCGCCACACAAGATTGTGTGCCCTCGCCGCAGCCGCACTGGTGAGCAGCGGCTGTGCGTCCCGCGGGCGGCACAGCCTGGAGAGTGATCCCGTCGCCATTGCCGCCGTCCGCGCCGAGCTTCGCCTCGTGGGAAGCGAGACGACCTGGGTCGCCCGGGGGCACGGGTACGAACTGATCGGCCGGTCGAAGGCGGACCTCGTCGCACTCCAGTCGCCGCTGGACCGCCAGGCCGCGATGATTCAGCGCGTGTTTCCCGCGGACACCATCGCCTCGCTCGTTGTGACCGTGCGACGCCCCGTCGCTGCAGGAAAACCCTTCGTGTCCGCGGCTCCGTACCCGACAACGGTTCACGGACCCGTCGTCGAAGTGGTGTTGCCCGACCCGAACGCGAAAAAGGATCCGGAAAAGGGCAGTCCAGCCGCTGTACTGGGCATTGGGCTGCTGGCCGAGCGAACCCCCACGCTCCCGGTCGTTCGCGCGTGGCTCTCGGCACATGCCAGCGCCGCGACGGGAGTCCCGGCGCGATCGGGCGAGGCGACTGGCGAGTTCGAAGACCCGCGGATTCCGGCGTGGGCGCAGGAAGTGATACCCTCGCTCACGGCCGACTCACTCGTCGATCGGTTCTTGAAGCTGCTCGCGGTGCACCCAAACGATCTCATCCCCATACCAACGTATTTCGCCCTGGAGCGAGCGCCGGCCGGCGATCCGCTGATGGCACAGCGCGGGGACGAAGGACAGCGTGGTGGCGGCGTTGGGGGCAGAGGTGGTGGCGGCACCGGCGGTATGGGCGGACGTGGCGGAATGGGCGGCGGTGCGGGCCGCGGCGGAATGGGTGGCCGCGGGGGCACGCGCGGGGGCGGCGGGGGTGCCAGGCCATCGCGATCGGAGGACGATCAGTCGCACGGCCCGCAGGGAGCCGCGCTTTTCGATGCGCAGTCGGTGCTCGTCGGTCGCTATCTCGCCGCTCGGCTCGGCTACGACGTCATCGGTGAGATGATCGATGCGCACATCTTCAACCGGCCGCTCGACGAAGTGTTCAAGCGGCATAAGGCGATCACGCTCGCGCAGATGGACCTCGACTGGTATACGTGGTTCTTCGATCGGTCGGCGGCGTTGTCCCGCTGAAGCGATAGATGGCCCGCCTCTAGCTGCCATCGTGGTTGCGTGTCCGCGGTGTCATTCGCGGCGGAATCCGCCAGGCTACGATCCGCTCCCTTGCCTGGCTCTCTGGCAGACTGCCAGCGATCGCGACGGCCGTGTAGTCGCTCGGCAGCGTGAGCCTGGTAAGGTCGATTGTGGTGATGCGAAGTCGTGCGAGCCGTTGTGTCGAGATGAAGTTCGTGGTCGACGCGTCATCCCCAACGAGCGGCGCGACGGCCGTGAGCCCGATCCGGTCATTCGGAAACCACGAGGAGTCGATCGTCGCCAACTGCGCGAGAGCCAGCGCCGGCCCGAACCATCTCACAACCGTCGACTCGCCGAGGGGAGCATCGACGACACCCAAACGACCGCGCGAGAGAGCGGCAAAACCCGCATCCACGTCGACGTGCCAATAGACGTGAAACGCCCCATGCCGCTCCAGCTGTCGCCTCGCGCCTTCCGCCGCTGAAACCGGCTGAGCGCGGATCGACGCCGGAAACTCGAACCAATCGGGCCAGCCTTCGCGCCCGTTGTTGAAATTGTAGGCGGCGTCCACGATCGCGAAGACGGCGAACGTCTTCGACGCAGGGCGGACGAGAACAAAGGACGTGCTGTCGAAGAGGTAGTAGTCGCCTTGGACGCCGAGTGGAGCGAGGTTGAGACCGTTCCGGAGCACTGGCGCCGCGGAGTCGATCGCGAGGATGTCGGCGCGTCCGCGCCGAGCGGCACTTTCGATCGCCAGCGCAACGTGGCTGCTTGCCGACTGGAATGCGATGCCCGCGGCGCGCTCGGCGCCTGGCCTTCCCGGCGCCACCGCGCCGATCGAGATCGCGCTCAGGCCAATCATGCTTGCCGCGATCACGCCGTGGCGTCGCGCGACGGAGGGCCGACGGCGCGCCGGATCAAGAATGGCGACGAGCCGTCCCTCGAAATCGTTCGGCCGTGCAACAGCCATCGCGATTGCGGGAGGCCGGCGGCGGAAGCTCGTCACCATGTCGAGTAAATGCTGTGCGTACTCGCTCGGCCGTACGCCTGCGCCAAGCACGATTTCGTCGCATGCGAGCTCGCTCTCGACGCGCAGCTGCCGCGCAGCCACCCACATGAACGGGTTGAACCAGTTCACAGCAGATGCGACGCCGGCGATGAGTGAACCTATGAGATCGCGGCGGCGAAGGTGCGCGAGCTCGTGCAACAGCACGCTACGTCGGCAATCGTGCGACCACTCTCGCGCGTTGGCCGGCAACACGATGACCGGCGCAATAGCCTCGAAGGCGAAGGCCATTTCGACTTCGTCGCTCATCACGAGGCGCGGAAGCGCACGGACCTGCACGCGTTGCGCCGCCGCTGAGAGCGCAGCGGTCCATTCCGGGGCGTCGATCGTTCGACCCCGTCGCGCGATGCGAGCCACGGTGAGGGCACCCAGGACGAGCCGAAGGAGCAGCAGAGCGGCGACGGTTGCCCACGCCGTCAGGATCATCTCGCTGAGGCTTGGCCGCCGCGTCGGGCCAGTCTTCGCACTCTCCGCGGAACGCGGAAACGCCGTGGCTTGAATTGTCCCCGGTGTCGAAGGCGCGAATTCCGTGTTCGTTGTTACGGACGGGCGAACAACTGACGAGAGAGCTTCAGCCGGCAGCACGCGCAGCGAGACAGGGCTGAATCGGTCGAGCGCTGGAATGAGCAGCACGCCGACGATGGTCGTGAGCCAGACGGCATGTCTCGTCGACGCCGGTGCGCGATGCAGTAACCGCGTCGCACTCCAGCCGAGCACGAGAAGCGACGACGACTTCGCGACGAGAATGCCGGCGCTCGATGCGGAGGTCAGGATGGAGATCGTCATTCGGCCTCCTCACGCAAACGGGCCTTTCGAATGCGTCCCTGCAACCGCTCGATGTCGCGTTCGCTCAACTTGGTGTCCGACATCCGCAGCGCCGCTGCGACCACTTGATCCGTCGAGCCGTTGAAGAATGTGCGAATGACGTGGCGGAGCGCGTCTTCCCGCATCTGCGTCGTGTCGGCGGCGGGGAGGTAAACGTACCGCAACCCTTCCTCGCGGTGCGTCACGTGGCCCTTCTCGACCAGAATCGAGAGGATGGAGCGGACCGACGAGTAGGTCGGCGGGTCGGGGAGGTCACCCATCACCTCGGCCGCGGTCGCTTCGCCACGGCGAAAGAGAATGTCCATCACTTGGCGCTCGCGTCGCGAGAGCGCGGGGATACCGGATTTGCGGCTGGGCATGCGACCCACCTCTGGTAGTGCGGGTTTTTCCGCTGACGTGCGGATTATTCCGCATTACCCGGAGTTTGTCAAGAGCGAAGCGTGGGAGACCCGAATACGATCGACCGATGACGTTCGCACAACACCGATATTGGAATCGATCTCGGCCCGAACGCGCGGCGTACGCGCTTGAACGTGCGCCGACTACGAACCGCGAACGGGTGGCGCGGACTGCGCGGCGGGCATCGCGATCACGCCGTACGAGGACGGTGTCCGGTCGAGTGAGCCGCGAATCCAAATCCGCGCACCGATGAGATCCTGAAACGCGACGGGCGGCATCGCGATCGCCTTCGCTCCTTGCGCCGTGACGATCGCGAAGGTCGCTCCCCGCTTCGTCAGCGTGCCGTCGACGACCGGTTCGCCGTCCGCGCTCAACACGAGAAAACTGGCAACTTGAAATCGCCGTCCGGTCGCGACTCCTCGAATCATCACCTCGAGTCCGCTCAGGCGGGCGAGCAGCGGCGCTTGCGAACCTGAGGGATCGATCACGACGGTTCCACGATCCGATCGAAGCTCGATGCGCTGCTCGACGGCCGTGCCGGTGATCGCGACCACACCGCGCGCCGAATCGGTCACCGCCGAGGCGGTGACGTTGCTCGCCGACCCATGGTGACACGCGCCAACGCTCGCGATCGAGACGAGGATCGCCACGATGCACGGCCACGCGCTCTGGCGATTCATCATTGAACGCGAAGGATGGACATGCGAATCGTCGTTCCTGCCGGAAGGTCGCCCAGGTTCAGCAACTGCTTTGCGGTTTGCGCTCCGCTGAGCTCCAGAATCGCCATTCCTCCGCCCAGTAACGCTCCGTTGATGTTGAACGTCCCGTACGACAACTGCACTTCTTGCAGTGGCAATGCGGTGACGTTGAAATCCGTCGCGTAGCCGCTCCAAATGCTGCGCATGTTCCATGACGGGAACGTGTACTTTGCTCCCGCCGGCGGGACGAGGCCCGGGTAATCGTCCGCCGCGACGGCCATCGACCAATCAGCCAACAACGCGCCGAAGGGCTGTCCCGTCCGCGCCGAGACATTCGCGACACCAGCCAGGTGCGATTCCTGGATGAGCGCCTTCAACATCGCGGACTCGGTCGCGCCGCCATACTGATCGATGAACCATCGCACGAACATCCAGGCGCTTCCGTAGATGTCGCCGTCGACCGAACCGGGCGAAAGGATCGATTTGCTCTGGGTCTTCTGATAGTAGTCGCGCAGGAAGTTGAAGTGGTTCTCCATCAGGAACTGACCGTTCGGACATGTTGGATTGCCGATCCGCACGTCGCAGGAAACCGAATTGGCGTAGCCCGTGTTGCCCTTCCAGGTCGTGCCCGCGTAGACCGTGCGACTGTAGATCTCGGGAGCGATCTGCGCGGTGGCTTCTTCCAGCCAACTGTCCTCGAACGTGTCCGCGTCGCGGTTGAACCGTTCCGCAAACGAAGTGATGTGCTTCGCTTCGTGCACGAGCGTGCCAGGCATGACCGAAGCCCACCAGGCCTTCGTGTCGATCGTCGACGGCGGCCCAACGACCATTGTGGGCGTCCGCGCATAGAAGATCTTGGTTTGATTGCTTCCCGCAGCGCCCTGCAGGGTCGCTGGATAGTAGTCGCACGCGCTCACGTGCCCGAGAAGAAAGCCGCCGCCTGGAAACGGGAGGTTTTCACCGGGAGTGAAGAGCATCAAGACGCGGCCCGGATTGTCGAGCCCTCCGGCGACGTCCCACGCGTTGATGTCCCCGAAGTTCGCCTCGATCGGGTAGAGCGTCGTCTCGAACAGCTGGCCGAGCGCCACGAGCTCCGGGTCGACCGCGCCGGCGGTCGCCGAGGCGGTGTCCTCGAGGACGATGCCGTGCGTCGTCACCGACACGACGCGCGCGGTAATGTCCGTGAACGTGTTGCATGACCCACTGCTGATGGGGCGATACTTCAGTGTCACCTTGGCGCCGACGGTCGGCGGCACGACGACGGACTGGTCGCGCGCTCGGCTCTGGATCGCTCGGCGCATCGCTTCCGGAGAGGTATTTCGCCGGAACTGCGCGTAGATCTGCCGGTTCTGCTCGAGGACCGTCATGTGTGCCCGAACATTTGCGTCCGATGCGAGCAGCGTATCAGATGCGGATCGTCGAGTGGGCGAGTTGAGCGAGCGCTGTTGGATCGGCGGAGCTGGTGAGGTTGGAGCCGGCGCGAACGCGCTTGCTCCCTTGAACGACACCGTTCCCGCCGACGACGGAATGGTGCTGGTGTTGAAGACGCTGATCAGGTAGCGACCGCTCGTCACCGAGAGCTCGTTGCATCGGACTGCCTGCTCGGTCAGGAAGGAAATGCTTTGGCCGACAGCCATCGCCTGTTGCGCCGGCACCTGCAGCGTACCCAGCACGGTTGCCGTCCACCCGTTGGCGCTGACGGAGACGGGCGCGGTGCTCGTCGCCTGGCACGGATAGGTCGGGCCAAGGGTCACCGACAGCTGCGTGGCGCTGGCGTTCGTCACGGTCGCGGCAACGCCGCCGATCACCACGGCGTTCGCGGACGCCGTGGGCGAGAAGTTGTTGCCGGTGATCGTCGCTGTTCCGCCCGGAACGAGCGTCGCCGGCGAAACGTTCGTGATGATCACGGGCGGAGCCGCGAGAACCGTCACGAGAGACGTCGCGGTTTTTCCTTCGCTCGTCACCGTGATCGTCGAAGAGCCGGCGGAGACGCCGGCCGCGGTCACCGCGTTTCCAGCCGAGGCATTCAGCGACACACTCGGCGAGCCGCTCGACCACGTGAACGTACGCCCCGACAGCGCCTTGCCGTTGGCGTCTTTGGGCGTGGCGGTCAGTGTCGTCGTGCCGCCAACCTGGATCGTCGCTGTGCTCGGAGCGATGGCCACGCTGGCCACGGGAACGAAGATCACGGTGACAGCGCTCGTGCCGGTCTTGTTCTCGCTGGTCGCGGTGATGGTCACCGCTCCGGCTGCGACTCCCGTGACGAGACCGTCGGACGTGACGGTCGCCTTCGACGCGTCGGACGTGGACCAGGTCACCGTGCGCCCGGTCAGCACATTGTTGTTCGCGTCGACCAAGGTGGCCGTCAGCTGTTGGGTCGCGCCGACATTGACCGACGCCTGACTCGGCGAGACGGTGACGGTGGCGACAGGCGCGGGAAGAATCGTCAGATCGGCGGCGCCCGATTTTCCCTCGCTGCTGGCCGAGACGGTGACTGCGCCAGGAGCGATGGCGGTGACGAGCCCGGACGCGCTGACCTTGGCTTTGGTCGTGTCGCTCGACGCCCACGTGATCGGGCGCCCGGTGAGCGGACTGCCGCTCGCGTCGAGCGTTGCGGCCGTGAGCTGCTGCGTATTTCCGACGACGACGCTGGCAGTCCCGGGGGCCACGGTCACCGATGCAACCGGCGGGGGGACTACGGTGACGTCCGCCGAGGCACTCTTCAAGCCGACCGTCGCGACGATCTGAGCTTGTCCCGGCGCGACTGCCGTTACGACACCGGCGCTCGAGACCGAAGCGATGCCGCTGCTCGAGGAGCTCCACACCACGGCGCCGACGCCCATCACTGCGCCAAATTGGTCGTGTGCGGACAGGCTGGCGTTCGCCGTTTGGCCGACGACGATGCTGCTGCTCGACAGCGAGAGCGCGAGCGTCGTCAGTACGCTCGGCGGTGGGCCTGACGTCTTGTCAGTGGTTCCGCCGCATCCGGCGATCACACCCGCGAGAACGTACAGAGAGAGACGGCGACACACGCGACCTCGACGTCGGGGCTGGGCGACGGGATTCATCGGCTCCCTCAGGGTGGGATCGAGGCAATCGCCACGCGTGCGATCACTGCGGAGGATAGTAGGTAGTAAAGCCTCCTTCGTCAAAGCTGATTTACGGGTGCTCGTTCAGCTTATCGAAGCGGTACTTTGTATTCTCGTGTTGCGTGTGCTGTTCACGGACGTGCAATACGTCCGACGAAGAGATCGGTCCCTGTCATCTCGTCGCGAAGGACGAAGAGAAATGGCCGGTCGACGATGAACTCGATCGGCGGCGGCGGTGCCGACGTGGCCGTGACCATCATGATTCCAGTCACGGCCGCGGCCTCGGTCCCTTCTTCGTCGACGTCGATGTACACCTTCTGCACCGCGCCGCCGATGCAGAGCGGCATTGGTCGCGAGGGAATCGTCGATCGCGCCATCCCACCGAAATCCGCGGAATCGCAGTCGAAGGCGATTCGTAGACCAAGCTTCACCAGCGGATCGCCGAGATCCGTCGTGAGCTCCGAATGAAAGCGCGGGAGGACGACGTGCACCCGTTGTGCGTCGAAGCGCGATGTCGACGGCGCCAGACGTCCGGAGGCAAGTCGTCGCGCCACGGCATCGAATGTCACGCCGGGGTCGGGGAGCACGACGTACATCGCTACTTTGCCGGTGCGATACGGGAGACGGATCGACTGGAACCCCGAGTCTCGCCGGTACCCGATGGTCGCCAGGCGGCTCATCCGCGGCACGGTGATTCGCTTGCCCGACGGAAGCGTGAATTCCCCAGGCTGCGTCGCCGATTTGTCGAACGGGTCGAGCCATTTGCCCTTGAAGTACACGGCGTTGGCGATGAACAGACGGGCCGAGTCGGGAGGTGGCTCATCGATGATGCTCGTGATCTTGCCGTGAGTCACGCTGTCGGCCCAACGGTTGATCGCCTTCATCGCGGGTGGTGTCGCGAGTGGTACCGCGGCGATGCTGGCGCGCCAACGGCTCGTCGAGGCGCGGAATGTGGGCGTCGGTACCGCGGCGGTGTCGACCCAGATAGCGTTCGCCAGCTCGAGCGTGACGTCGGTTCGACTCGAGAGATAGGACATCATGTCGGCGCCACGCCGTTCGATCGTTTGCTGATCGAGTGGGAGCATGCCTAGCGCTTGGTCCAACGCATCGGCGGTAGCGCCGCGCGCACCGAATCTAACCAAGGATAGGGCGAGTCCGGCGCTCACCGGTGACAGCACCGTGTTCGAGTCCGCCCCGCGCTGCGCGACAACGGTGGCGAACAGTCGCGAGTCGAACGCGCCGAGGGGCAGCGCGCGATCCATATTCGGTCTTACGAGCCGGAGCGCGATGCTGTCGACGCGGCCCGACGCGGCATCCTTCGCATTGGCCGCCGCCAGTTGTCGCTCAAAGTCTCTGAACACGCCGCTTCGTAGCGTGACGTCCCAGTGAATCCGCTCGCCCGCGTGAAAGGTGAATGCGGAGTCGGCCCTCGAGAATCCGATGCGCAGAACGACGATGTGGCCGAGTCCTGCGTCGAGGCCGTCGAGGTGATAGTGGCCGAGGCTGTCGGTCTGCGTGGCCCGGCGCCCGACTGCGACCCGCGCACCACTCAGCGCGGCGCCGTCCGCACTGCGGACGGTTCCGGACACGGATGCCGTGGCACCCTGTGCCGCCGACCCACGACTCGCCAGCGCGATCAGCCACGCCGCGCCAATGGCCGAGTAGCGATTCCACAGCGTGAAAGGCGTCATACAGAATCAACGCGCTTCGCGCCCACGAAGTCACAATGCCGAGCGTGACTAGCGACTCAGCGACGCCGATAAAGTTCGAAGAGAGCGGGCAAGGGCATCGAGCGCCGGATCCAACGCGATCGCGACGCTCTCGTCCACGGATCCATACCCGCGCAGCTGCGAGGAGAAGCTGTCCTCGAGGCGCACGGCCTCCGTGGTCAGCGTCGCCCCAATCGTCCGCCGCATCGACACCGACCGCGGCTTGAGCGCAAGCGTCGTGACCAGCCGCTCGATCTCGGCGCGAACGCGTGGCAGCTCCGAGGCAGCCATGTTCCGGAACCCCGGGGAGATATCGTCCTCCATGAGGGATAACGTCGCCGACTGATCGGGGTGGAAGAGCAGCCGTTCAATCTTCGCCAGGGAATCCTCGAGGCGAGCGAACAGGACCTCGAAGTGACGGCGTTGGTTCTGGTTCAACGTGACAGGCAGCATTTGGTCCGACACGATACGGCTCGCGTGGTGAAGTCACTCACGATAGTACCGCAGCCGATTTGTGCCAGGCGCAAGCGTCGGCGACTACATCCCAGCGATCGACTCGAGGATCGCCGGACGCCTCACGGCGAAGCGCGCCCGGCCAGAGCGCGCGATCGCGCCCGCGGCGATCAGCGCGGCGAGTCCCCGAACGATCACTTCGCGCGCGGTTCCAAGCTCTTCCGCCAACTCGAGCTGCGTCGCGCCGAGCGAGAAGTCCGGCGTTTTGTTGTCTGCCGCTCGCGCGACGATGAACGCCGCGAGCCTCGATGTCACCGTGGTCGTCGTCAGGTCATCGATTCGGTGAAGGAGGCTTTGCGCTCGTGCCGCCACGCGCCGCAGAGCAAAGCGAGCAAAGCTCGGTTCCTCCCGAAGCAACCGCTCGATCACTCCAACCGCCAAATGCGCGCAGCGAGTGGGTTCGATCGCGCGCGCGGTTGCGGGAAATCGTCCGCCGCCGAAGACTGGAATCTCACCGAGAACGCCGCCGGCGCTCTCCGTGTGCAACATTTGGGATTTCGACGGCGTTTCGCGGACGACCAGCACTTTCCCCGCGAGCACGAGGTACAGTCCGTCCGCGGCGTCGCCCGAGCGATACAGAGTCGCCCCGCGCGCGTACCGGCGTACCGTTGACGCACGGGCAAGCTGGGCGACCGCACGCTCATGGACGTTCGCGAGTGCAGGAAGCGCGGTGAACAAGTCGGCGGTGGATATCGTCATGGTGGAACCCGGGTTCCAACGCGAATGCGTCGACGTCGTCAACTTGGGGCTGTCTTTCTACAACAAGGTTGAATATGCGCCTGGCCGTGGTCGTACTTACAGCCGCAATCCTCGCGAACACGCATCCCGTACAGAGTCAGGACACATCGTTCGCGGCGATGCAGAAGCGGGGCAGAGAAGCGATGGGCGTCGATCAATACACCTCGGTCCACACGTTCGATGCGCTGCCCGATGGAGGGCGTATCGAGCTGCAGCGCGACACGGACGACAGTGTCGGCGTCGCGACGATCCGAGCCCACTTGCGCAGCATCGCCGACGCATTCAAGAGGGGCGATTTCTCGACGCCTGAGTTCGTCCACATGCGGATGGTCCCTGGCACCAAGGTCATGGCGGCGAAGCGGTCGGCAATCTCGTACGAAGCACATGACCTTCCGCGCGGTGGAGAGCTTCGGATCCGAACCACCGATCCCGACGCGCTCGCTGCCGTCCACGAGTTCATGGCCTTTCAGCGATCCGACCACCACGCGGGCGGGCAAACAGGCCATCCTCCGGGCGCCATCTAGCTCGAGTGCGCGTCGATCGGCGCGCAACGGTTCAGCTACTGTTACAGCTTCGCTGTACCAGCCTCGTACGGGTACGCGCAATCCGGGCGGTAGCCCAGCAGTCGTGCGAAGGGCGCGATGATGCCGAAGACAGCTCGCTGCACGAAGAGCGGCGGCTGCACGATGTGGTTGGTGTCGAAGTACGACGAGGCGAAGACGGACAGTTGCAGGAATCCAGGAACACCCTTGCTATTGGTCCGTCCCAGTAGAGCCAGGGCGTAGATCGTCTCGAGGAAGGACTCGTTACGCCCCGCCGGAGTGAGTTGAACGCGCACGTGGACTTCAGCAGCTCCTGTATTCCACCACGTGTGGAGCGTCCCCGGCGGAACGACGAGCGACTCTCCCGCCTCCACCGACTTCTCGACACCATCGACGCGCGCCCGAAGGACACCCTGGATCACCTCGAAGCGCTCGGTGGCCTGAGGGTGCACATGTTCTGGCGGCCCCGCCGCTCCGGACCGAGCGAACAAGTCGAACTCGAGGAGCTCACCGGCGGTATCTGCGGTCGTCCGACGGAAGACGATCCGGTCGCCGATCACTGGATTCTCGATCACTGCTCCCGCGTGCGCCATGCCGCCGTCCGTCGACTTTTGAAGTGTGAGTATGGGGCTCTCGCGTATGGTGTGACAAGTCGCGCTAACCGTCTTCGGGCCGCCGGCCGGGCGTCTCACTTCGGTCACCGCCGCAAGCGCGCTGACACCGCGACCGTGCTCGTCCGTCCCGACGACTCGCCCGATTGTCCCGTGCACGCGTCGTTCGTCGCGCGATGCGCGTTGGTGAAATCCCGCGAGAAACGTGACGAAAAGTACACATGAGCAAGTTCGTAACGGCGGGCGACGAGTGCCGCTGGGCTCGGAAATCTTAATGCGCAATCGAATTCAACCCAGTCCGACAGATTCGCGGTTCCCGCCGTGCTCGCCTCGCCATCCACGCCGCGACGTCGCGTCCGGATCGAAGCCACTCGGTTCTCGTTCCTCAGGGGGTTTCATGAAAACCGATTCCGCGCAGTTGGCCCCTCCACGTTCGTTGGGTCGCGCGCGATGGGCGATCGTCCTCGCCCTCGCCGCCACACCCGTCCTCCTCCACGCACAACAGACTGGCATTGTCGTCGGCATCGTCACCGACGGGGCCACCGGGCAGCCGCTGAGTGGCACCACGATCTCCATCGGCGGCACGCAGCTTGGCGCGCAGACCGATGGACGCGGGCGCTTCATCCTTCGCGGCGTGCGGAGCGGGGCAGCGACCGTCCGCGCGCAGCGCCTCGGCTATCGCCCGGACACGAAACCGATCACCGTGACAGCGAGCGACTCGGTGCGGGTGGACTTCGCGATGCAACAGAGCGCCGTCACGCTGAGCGAAGTCGTCACGACCGGCACCGGCGGCGCCGTCTCCAAGCGCGAGCTGGGCGCTCCCATCGGCGTCGTCGACGCGAGCAAGATCGAGGACGTGAAGCCGTCCACGGACGTGGGCTCCATTCTCGAAAGCCAGGTCGCCGGCGTGCGGTCGACGAGCGTCGGCGGCGGCGTTGGCGGGGCCAAGGACCTGCGCATCCGCGGCGTGTCGAGCTTCACGCTCAACCAGCGTCCCGTCGTGTACATCGACGGTGTTCGTGCCGACACGCGCGCCACTGACTGGACGGCCAATCTCGGCAACCAGGCGTGCTGCAACTTCAACGGCGGCACTGGTGAGGACCGCCTCTCCGACCTGAATCCCGACGACATCGATCACATCGAAGTCCTGAAGGGCTCGGCCGCCGCAACACTCTACGGCTCCGAAGCGTCGAACGGGGTCATCCAGATCTTCACGAAGCGCGGCAAATCGGAAAGCGCTCCGCAGTGGTCGATCAATCTGGGCACGGGCTTCGATCGTCAGCGCGAGAATTACCAGACGCACCTCTATCCGTTGTTCACGGGGCCGGACGGCACGCGTGCGCTGGATATGAACAAGACGCTGATCAAGAATGGACCGTTCCAATCGTACAGCGCCCAAGTGCAGGGCGGCGCGACCAAAGCCAGCTACTTCGTCTCGGGCGATTACTCCAAGGAAGTCGGCAGCATCCAGCCGAACGATCAGACCAAGGGCAACGTTCGCTTGAACGTGAGCTGGAACGCCTCGGACAAGCTGAACTTCGACGTGCACTCGGCGTTCGACCGCGACTTCATCAACGCCCTGCAGTCCGGCAACAACTGGGCGACGCTCACCGGCAATGCCGAGAACGGCGATCCGCGGCAAGCGTCGGCGGCGCGCCCCTATGGCGAAGCGTGGATCTCCGTCGCGGATATCGAGCGGATCAAGACGACGAGTGACGCGAACCGGTGGACGGGCAGCACCACGGCGAACTACGCGGTGTCGTCCGCCTTCTCCAACCGCCTCACGGTGGGCGCCGACGTCGTCGACGAACAGAAAGAGCGGTTCTTCCCACAGGACGGAGGCTATGGCTCGGCGTCCGTCTCGAATGGCGAGAAGACCAACGCGTCGCGCAACTACTCGGTCTACACGGTCGACTATCTCGGCACGCTGAACTTCCACCTTCCCATGGGGATCGGTTCGACGTTCTCCTTCGGCGGGCAGGGCTTTTACGAGACGGAAGTGCTCACCGCGGCGATCGGCAAGCAGTTCGCCGGCGCCGGCATCTCGACGGTGAGCGCGGCGTCGCAGACCTTCGGCGCCGAGCAGTACACGCACGCCGTGCAAGTCGGTGGACTGGCGCAGAACCGATTTTCGTTCGGCGACCGGCTGTTCACGACCGTAGGCGTGCGCGTCGACGGAAACAGTGCGTTCGGGTCGGGCTTTGGATACCAGACCTATCCCAAGGTCGACGTCGCCTACAACCTCGACAGCTACGACTGGCTGCCCAAGACCATTAGCAGTCTCAAATTGCGCGGCGCGCTCGGCACCGCCGGCAAGGCGCCCGGACCATTCGATTCATTCCAGACGTACCAACCGGTCGCCGTGTATCAGAACACGCCGGCACTCATTCCACAGGGTCCGGGCAACCTCAAGCTCGGTCCGGAAAAGTCGACGGAGATCGACGTCGGCTTCGACGCTGGTTTCTTCGGCGACCGGCTCGGCATCGAGGCGTCGATGTTCAAGACGAAGGTGAACAACGCGATCGTGCCGGTGTTGTTGCCGCCGTCGCAGGGCTTCACCAACACCCAGTCGCAGAACATCGGCGGCATCACGAACAACGGGTGGGAGGCCAGCATCAGCCTCCTCACCGTGGAGCAGGGGAGCTTCAGCTGGCGCAACGAGCTCCGAATGGATGGGCTGAAGAACAAGGTGACGAGCCTGGGCGGGAACACGGGTGTGACCGACGCGTTCGGCAATCCGGTCAAAGTCGGGTATCCGGTGGGTGCGGTGTTCGGCATCAAACCGGTCTCGTACGCGGCGCCCACCGCGAGCGCTCCGACGGGCACATGGACGGGCACGGATACCGCCGTCTACTTCGGACCGCCGCTGCCCACGTTCAACCTGTCGTACGCGCCGACGCTCAAATGGCGCGGGGTCGCGCTGTACTCGCTGATCACGATGGAGCGCGGGGCGTGGTTCAACAACGGCGACTATCCGTATCGCTTCCGCCAGCACACCGGCGACGATTTCCTCAAGTTGCTCGGCCCGAATGGCGCCGACACGTTCGCCTCCGATTCGGCGGTGAACTACTGGCACACCTTCGACGCGTTCGATCAGCGCGACAACGTTCGTCTGCGCACGATCTCGCTGGCCTTCGACATTCCAGACCGGTACGCGCAATACGTTCGCTTCGGCCACACGTCCGTGGTGCTGTCGGCGGACAACGTCATGTGGTGGGATCATTGCCGCTGTAACGATCCCAATTCCAATTGGGCAGGTGCAGACTCGTTCGGCAACAACGGGGCATTCCTCACGGATCCGTCACCGCGACTGTTCCGGATGACCGTCCGGACACGCTTCTGATCGACTGCCACGCCTTCTTTCTCAACGAGATATCTCACATGCGCCATATGAAGCAGGGCCGGGCGGTCCGATACGCGTGGGCCGGAGCGATGCTCCTCGCCGCGATCGGCTGCAAAGATCTCCTCTCCGTACAGAATCCACAGGCGTTCACCAACGACGCGGCCAACAGCGCGCCGCTCCTTCCGGCGGTCGCCGCTGGAGCGGAGGGCGACATGCAGGTGTCCATCGGCGCGTTGGCAACGATGACGGGCATGTTGTCCGATGAGCTCTGGCATACCGGCACGTGGAGCGATTGGCTCGACGTCTCCAAGGGCACGATCAGAAAGAACTGGCCCTTCGACGGCGCCTTCAGCGGCCCGGAGAACGGGTTGCTCCAGGCTCGCGGCGCGGCGGAATCCGCGTCGAGGCGATTCGAGAACGTGCTGAAGGATACGGCGCACGTCAGCCCGCTCTTCGTCACCTCCGAGATGGCTCGCGCCTGGTCCGATCTCGAGCTGGCGATGGCGGTCTGCCAGATTCCGCCGACCGCGGGCGCGGCGCCGGTGTCCGACACCGCGATCTTCAAGCAGGCGGCGGATACGTTCACCATGCTGATTCCGCTCATTCAAGCGGCGCACTACGCGAAGGACGCCGACCGGCAGGCGCGGCTCAACCAGGCGCGCGCCGGACTCGCCCGCGCCAACTTGATGCTCGGCAACTACGACGCCGCGTTGGCCAGCGCACAGCTGGTGCCCGCCGGATTCCGGTACGACGCGGTGTACTCGAACAACAGCGATTTTCAGAACAACCAGATGGCCAACCAGGGGAACGCGAACTACAATCGCTCCTTCTCGATCCGTGCCAGCGTGTGGCAGAGCCTGATCGATACGGTCGACTTCACCCTGCTCGACCCGTTCAGCGGGAAACCCGACCGGCGCGTGCAGCTCGGACACGACAACAACAACGCGCTCGGCTACGCGCGCGGCTCGGACGGTGTGACCGTATTCTACAGCATCGAGAAGTATCCGACCTACGCGGCGCCGATCGCGCTCACCAAGTCCGAGGAGATGAATCTGATCATCGCCGAGGTGAAGTGGCGCAAGGGTGACAACGCGGGCGCGGTGGCGGCGATGAACATCAATCGCGAGCTTCCCGACGTCGCTCTTCCCGACCTCAAGGTACCGACGACTGGCGACGTGTCGACGCAGATCCGCGACATGATCCTCCAGGAGCGCTTCGCGGTGATGTTCGCCGAGGGGTCTCGCATGCAAGATCTCTATCGGTTCGGTCTCGTGAACGCGCGCCTCGGCGCCGGCCGCGCGACCAAGCTTCCTCTGTCGCGCACCGAGCAACTGACCAATCCGCACATCGGAGAAGGGAAGGAAACATGCCCGGGGGTGAGCTGAGCTGCCTGACGAGTCACGCGATGAACCGGCGACGGTTCATCGCGCGGCTCGGCGCGGCCGCGGGCGGAAGTGCGATGTTTGGATTCATCGAGGCATGCGGCGGCGGTGACTCCAGCGGTCTCACCGCGCCGAGTGCCACGGGAACGGTGCGCGGCACCGTCGTGGACCTGAGCGGTCACGCGCAGGGGATCGGGCGCATCTATCTATTGGCGAAAAGCGGATTGAACTCCGGCGCCTACGCCGACGTCGACGCCTCGGGAGCCTACGACTTCGGTCCGGTCGCGGTGGGCGAGTATCAGGTGCGGTTCTGGGGCGCCAACTTGGCCAGCGTGCCAGAAGAGCTCGCCAACCCGGTGCGCGTCGCTGTGACGGCAAACGCGACAACGGTGGTGCCGTTTCAGATCCAGGTCGGATCGCGCGACGATGCGTACATCGACATCTTCGCCGGCGACTTTTTCTTTCAGAGTCAGCCGGTCGGTGACGCGAACGGCACGGTCGTGGCAAAGCTGGGTACGATCATTTGCTGGTACAACGTCGGTCAGATGGTGCACAGCGTGACCGGCGGTCCGTGGGGTGACTCCGGGCCGATCGACCAGGACGGCAACTTCAACTGGACGGCGAATCAGGTCGGGACATTTCCGTACCGCTGCCGTTATCACGGAACTCAGATGATCGCGACGCTGCAGATCATTCCGTAGCGTCAATCCGCGCTGACCATGACAGTGCGTGCTGCCGCGCGTCGCAGAAGGGGAATGAGAAGCCCGGCACTCGAGCCATCGAGTGCCGGGCTTTGCGTGTTTTGCCAGTCTGCCGCGAATTTGCCACGTCCCGCCGCGACAGCCCGCCCGTCAGCTGTTCTTTTGCGGGGCCACGCGAACGGCCGTGCCATAACAGAGCACCTCGGACACGCCAGCCATGATCTCCGTGGCGTCGTACCGAATCGCGATCACTGCATTCGCACCGAGCGCTTGCGCGTGGGCGACCATGCTGGCGTACGCGTCGGCACGCGTGCGCTCGCACAGCTCCGTGAGAAGCGAGATATCGCCGCCTCTGAGCGTCTGAAAGACCGCGCCGAGTGTACCGAACACCGAGCGCGATCGGACGATGATTCCGCGCACGACGCCGAAGGTCTGCACGACGTCGTAGCCGTCGAGATTGATCCCGGTCGTCGCAGCGAAGTCGGGCAGGGGATGGCGGGGCATGTCGGCTCCGAAAGGGGGAAGACAACGACGTCAATCGCGCGTCGTAATCATCCTCCCAATCGGGTCAATTCAGCAAGTCCGAACACGTCCGGCAAGTTCTGCAAAGCGCCGATTGGCGAGCGCGAGCTGGGCGGGCTCCTGTGAGCTTCCAACATCTCTCGTGAAATAATTGACACGTCGGTTGGTCGCGCTCACTGTCGGCGCAATGAGCCTCGCGACCGCCTGTAGCCGCCCGCCGCCGCGGATCGCGTGCGCACTGGTGCGCCGAGCGCCAGCATCGGCACTTCGACGACGTTCACGCGTGGTCGGCGACGACTCCACGATCCGGGCTCGCTGGCCGTCCCGAACCGTGCATGTGATTCGCGCGGTGGAGCAGCTCGTCGACGCCGGCGAAGGGTTCGAGATGTTGAGCGAGAAGGTGGTGCGGTTGTCCCAGCCGAGCCTCTCCGGATCGAGCGTCAGGCGCCGTCGATCTAGCCGAGGATCTGCGGGCAACACTCGAGGTGTCCGGTGTCGCCCGACGGACGGCAGCTGATGGTGACGACGTCGTTCGGCATCGCGACGTATCCGATTCCGGTACCCATGGGGATTGGCTTCTCTTGGCCCCGAGAAAGCGGTGGATGAGGCAAAGGAGCTGGGAGACATTGCGTGAAGTCCATTCGCCACATCTCGTGACGCCTGCGCTTTACAAGCGCTAACCCGCGACGATGTCAAGCCCCGCGTGTCTGATTCCGAGTGCGCCTAGCAGGAAACCGGCCCGAGCGTCCTCTTTGGTATCGGAAAACTGGGATAGCTGGCACGACCGCCTCCGGCGGGCCGGCGCACACGGCGGTGTTCGAGTACATCGAGGTGTGGTATAATCAGCAGCGACGGCACTCGAGCCTGGGCTATCTGCGTCCCGCCGCGTGTGAGGAACAAGCCGCTATGAGAGAACTCTCAACGGCAGCGTAAACTCCGTGTCTACGACACCGGGGGAGGCCTAACCGCCGATCTTTTTTCCAAGGGAAGTCGTCTGGAATTGTCCCTAGATTGAGTGATCAACATCGACACGACGGCTGACGCCCCATCTCGTGCGGTACGACGCACAGGTAGCATCAACTGAGTTCAGCAAGAAAGACGTCACGAGACAGTGGCCGCCCAGAGCGCGGCACATCTGCGCGCGCGAGGGCTACCGCGCGAAAGTCGGCCCGGCGACTACAGGTCTGGCTAGGCGTAGCCGTCCTTGCCGCCGTCTCGATAGCCTTTGGGCCCGCGCTAACCGCGCCATTCGACTTCGATGACGGCGCCGCGATTGCCAACAATCGCTCCATTCGAGAATTGTGGCCCCTGACGACGCCGCTGTCTCCACCGGGACTGGGGACCGCCGTGTCAGGGCGGCCGGTTGTCAATTACACGTTTGCGCTCAACTACGCCGGCGATCGATGGCTAGGAATGCCAATGCCGAATGGCGTCGACGTGTCTTGGTTCAGCCTGAAATGGAGTATCGGGTTGGGTGAAATAGTCACTACGCGTGGAGCGGATCGAGCGCGGTACGGCCGAGGTCTGCGCGGCGGAGGCGCGCGGCTGCGAGCTTCCGATCGCGAGCATCGAAGACGGCTTGCTGGCGGCCCTCGAGGCGCGTGAGCGGCGTGACGTAGCCGATCGCGCTGTGCAGGCGGACGGTATTGTAATAGTCGACATAGGCGCCGGCCACCCGGAGCCCATCCTCGTAGGTCACCGGCACGCCGGGGCGCCACGCTTCCGCCTTGAAGCTCTGATACCAGCGCTCCTGTTTGCCGTTCGACTGCGGGTAATACGGCGCGGTGCGGACGTGCGTCAGCTCGGCGAGCGCGATGAACTCCTTGAAGTCCTTGGCGATGAACTGCGGACCGTTGTCCGAGATCACGCGCGCGTGCGTGTCCGGAAACTTCTCCTTCGCGCGCTGCACGGTGAGCTCTACCTCGAGCACCGTCATCTGGAGGCGCAGCTCCCAGTGCACGATGTAGCGGCTGCAGCCATCGAGCACGGTGCACAAGAAGAAGAACGTCCCCGCGATGCGGAGATGCGCAATGTCGATGTGCCAGTGTTCGTGCGGGGCGAGCGGCTGTTGGAAGCCCTGGCCTTTCTTCGAGGGCGGACGCGACCAGCGCCGCATCAGCCCGGCCTCGCCGAGCACGCGATACGTCGTCGCGGGACTCACCGCCACGAGATCGGCATCGAGCATCATGTAGGTCAGGCGTCGGTATCCCTCCCCCGGATGCTCGCGGGAGTAACAAATGATCGCCTCGCGCTCCGCCGGCGTGAGCCAGTGATCGCGCGGCACCCAGGCATTGTGCTCGTTCACCTGGCCATACCGCGTCCGCCACGCAAAGAACTTGCTCGCGCTGACGCCAAGCCAGCGGATGAAGCGCTCGAGCGGGATCTCCGTGCGCTCGCTCCACTGCCGGACAAAGTCGACGACCTGGTCGCGCGTCTCGGGGGTGACCCATCGGCCCCTCAGCGCTCCCCACGATTTTTTTTTAGCGCGACGTGTTCTTCCATGAGCTCCGCGAGGACGGTGTCCTTCGTCCGGAGCCGCTCCTCCAACTGCGCGATGCGGCGCTGGGCCTTGAGGTCGGGCCGCTCGGGCTGGCCGGTGGCCCGCTCGAAGGCCGCGGCTCCGTTCTCAAGGAGCTGCTTGAGCCAGCGGTAGAAGACGGTGGGCTGGAGCTTGGCCTCGTCGCAAAGCGTGGAGACCGGCGTCTTCTCGACGAGATGGCGGCGGAGGAGAACCATTTTCTCCTGCGCCGTGAAGTGCTTGCGGGTTCGTTTCACTGGGGTGTCCTCCCTGCACAATTTTACGGGACGGACACTCCATTTCCGACTGAGGCACTACAGACGGAGCAACGTTCGGCTACCACTTCGTCAACCTTCTGCTGCACGTCCTCTCGGGTCTGCTGCTGTTCGCCCTTGTTCGACGGACCATCGCATATGGTCGAGGTTGTGCGGATCTTCGGGGGAGCGCGTCCGGAATCGCAGGCGCAGTGGCGGTGCTCTGGCTCTTGCATCCAATCCAGACGGAGGCGGTCGATTACGTAAGTCAGCGAACTGAGCTTCTCGTTTCGCTCCTCTATTTGATAACTCTCTACTGCGCAATTCGGAACTGGAGCGACAGCGCGCCGACCGACGTTGGCGTCGTAACCCCTCGTCGGCGGAATCGTTGGCTGCTGGGAGCCGTCGTCGCATGCCTGTTGGGAATGGGAACAAAGGAGGTAATGCTCACCACACCACTGATGGTGGTGCTTTACGACCGAGCCTTCTTGATGACGAGTTGGTCCCAACCATGGAGAGACGCTCGTCGGCGGGTGTCCGTTCTCTAAATTCTGTCGCGGTTTTTCTCTAAATTCTGTCGCAGCGAGAGCGGGTTAGGCGGACTTCGCGCGACGGGGTGGCGTCTCCTCCTCGGGCAGGTGTCGGGTGCGGTACGAGCGGCCGCGCAGCGCGAAGTGCACGCCCCGCTCGAGCAAGCGATCGAGGATCGCCTCGGCCAGGTCGCCATCATGCACCACATCGCCCAAAGCCGCCAGCGGTTTGTTCGTCGTGAGCAGGATGGGGCGACGCTGGAGGTACCGTTCGTTGATCACGCGGTAGAGGACGTTCGCCGCGTCGGCGGCATGCGACAGGTAGCCCAGCTCGTCGATGATCAAGACGTGCGGATGGAGATACGGCGCGAGCGCCGTGGCGAGGCGGGCTTTCGTCGCCGCACGCGAGAGCTCGCCGATCAACTCGTCCGCGCCGACGAAACGGGCTTCGTAGCCGTGTTGGATCGCGCGGTACGCGATCGCGATGCAGAGATGGGATTTGCCCGTGCCGCTCGGACCGGAGAAGATCGCGTTCTTCCCCTCGCTCACGAGCTCGGGGCCGAGATAGCTCCCGAGCATCTGGAGCTTGAGCGCGGTCTGAAACGTGAAGTTGAAGTCGTCGATGGTGCGGAGAAAGGGGAAGCGCGCTTTGCGCACCGCGCGCGTGAGCCGCGTCTCCGCGCGATGCGCAATTTCGTCGGCGATGAGCGTTTCGAGATACGTGCGATAGCTCATGCCTTCCGCCTCGGCGCGCGTCGCGAGCTCGGTGTACCAGCGCCGCACCGTGGGGAGATGCAGTCGCCGCAGCATGCCGTCGAGATCGTGGACCGGTGCCGGCGGCGCACTGGGCGCCCGGCGACGACGGCGCTTGGCGGGCGGTGTCATGACACGGCCTCCGCGGTCCGTGCGACAAGGCGCACGACGTACTCCGCACCAATGAGCCGCTGGAACAGCGCGCGCTGGAGCACGAGCCGGAAGTGCGTGTCACCCAGTTCTTCGAGCAGCGCGAAGAGGCGCTCGACGTCGCCCTTCCACGTATGCGGCCGCTGATGAATCAACTCCGTGAGATAGCCTTCGCCCACGGGCCCGAGTTCGAGAATCCGCTCGCGCATGAAGTAGAGCCGCTTCCGTGCGCCGGCGACCGCCGCGAGCTGCGCGGCGCGCTGCCCGGGCAGGTAGCTTACAGTACCGTGGGTGGGAAAGCGCGGGTGCACCGCTTCATGCGTGCTGCCCGCCGTGACGATCTTCACCCGGTCCGGATAGAGCCAGAGCGTCGCGGGAATGCCGCACGCCGCGGCGGGCATGGCGTAGCGAATCCCCTGGTGCGTCACCATCGCGGTCGGGCCGACCGTGACGGGGATGCGCAGCCCGTACTCGGCCGGACGCACCGCGAGCGCTTTCATGCGCGCCTGCTCCGCCGCGAGGCGGAGGGAGGGAATCTCTTTCGTCGCGCGATTCGGACGCGTGGTGTTCACCTCGACGAGCCACTCAGCGAGCTGCCGCGGCAAGTCGGTGGTGAGATCCGTGAAGCGCCGCGCGCGGAAGAAGGCCCGCTTCACGTAGCCGACCAGATTCTCGACGGCGCCTTTCTGTTGCGGCTGCCGCGGCGTGCAGAGCTCGATCGTGAAGCCGTAGTCGATCGCCACGGGCGCGAGCACCGCATTCCACACGGGCCGCCCGTCTTCATGGCGCACGACGACGGTCTTCGGATTGTCGAACACGACGCGCAGCGGCACGCCACCGCTCGCCGCGAAGCTGTCGAGCACGCTGCGGATCAACGCCTCGACCCGCTCATTCGGGACGATGACCACGTGCATCCAGCGCGAGTACTTGAGGCGATACGCCGCAAAGTGCACCGTCCGCCGCTTGTCGTCGGGCAAGCGCACACTCACTTCACCGAAATCGAATTGGGCGAACTCGCCGGCAACGCCTTCGAAGCGGACTTGGAGCGCGGCGGGAATCGTCGTCCGCACCTCGCGGAGCACGCGGTACACCGTGCTCAGGCCAAGTGGCGTCCCCTCCGCGCGCAGCAGACGGCAGACCTCCCCTGGCGGGCAATCGGGATCATCGACGACGAGCGCCTGGACGCGGGTGCGAATCGCCTCCGTTACTTGCGGGCGGCCAACCGACCGTCGGGCCGCTTCCCCCTCGCGCTGCAGCACTCCATCCGCGCTGCTTCGAATCTCCGCTTCGCGCGCGATCCGCTCGATCGTGCGGCGCGAAACGCGGAACTGCTGGGCGACCGCGCGGGGCTTCACCCCGGCATCCAATAACTTCCGAACCGCATGGCGATCCAACATGCTGAGCATCCTCCTCGGGCCTCCGGTAACGGGATTTCTCATCCCACCGTGAACGGCCCAACGAAACAGGGAGGCTCTCAGCTGCGACAGAATTTAGAGAAAAAGTGCGACATAATTGGGAGAACGCACAGCGGGCGTTGTATTTCCTGCTCTTCGCAACGTCGTTGGTCTCAATCGCGCTGGTCGCGCGCGGTGGTCGTGCTGAGACCGTCGGTTTCAACCGAGGCATCACGTGGTACGAATACGCATACAGTCAAGGATGGGCCATCACACGTTACTGGCGACTCATTCTGTGGCCCGATTCACTGAGTTACGACTATGGGACCAGCGCCATTCGCGGGCTCAGCGCGCTTCCTGGCATCGTGGTGATCGCGGCGCTGACAGGCTTGACGATTGCCGCTTGGCTCCGCGACGAGTGCCGCTGGGTGGGCTTCCTAGGTACTGCCTTTTTTCTGCTGCTAGCGCCGTCTTCAAGCGTTGTTCCAATCGTTACTGAGGTCGCGGCCGAGCGCCGCACGT
>CAVPIP010000015.1:0-250584 GCA_963705025.1 uncultured Gemmatimonadaceae bacterium
TTTTTGACAATTGAATTTGGGAATCTGGATGTGCGAGGCGAACTCGTGGATCTCTTGTTCCGTTCGGGGCGAGAGGGAGAGTTCACACCGAACATTTCTGTGATTCGGACACGCTGTCTTAGACACAGCGTGTATGAGACAGCGGAGTCTGAACGAGCTATATCAAACGAACCTCGTGGAGAGTTTGATCCTGGCTCAGGACGAACGCTGGCGGCGTGCTTAACACATGCAAGTCAAGGGGGCCCAGCAATGGGCAACCGGCGAACGGGTGCGTAACACGTGAGCAACCTACCGAGATGTGGGGGATAGCCGGCCCAACGGCCGGGTAATACCGCATACGATCATTTGGGGGAGTCCCCGGATGAGGAAACTCGCAAGAGGCATTTCGAGGGGCTCGCGGCCTATCAGCTAGTTGGCGGGGTAATGGCCCACCAAGGCGACGACGGGTAGCTGGTCTGAGAGGATGGCCAGCCACATTGGGACTGAGAAACGGCCCAGACTCCTACGGGAGGCAGCAGTGGGGAATCTTGCGCAATGGTCGAGAGACTGACGCAGCGACGCCGCGTGTGGGAGGAAGCCCTTCGGGGTGTAAACCACTGTTGCCCGGGACGAACATCCACTTTCGAGTGGACTGACGGTACCGGGTGAGGAAGCACCGGCTAACTCCGTGCCAGCAGCCGCGGTAATACGGAGGGTGCGAGCGTTGTCCGGAATCACTGGGCGTAAAGGGCGCGTAGGTGGCGCGGGAAGTCAACGGTGAAAGTTCAGGGCTCAACCCTGAATCGGCCGTCGATACTCTCGAGCTCGAGCACTGTAGAGGCAGGTGGAATTCCGGGTGTAGCGGTGGAATGCGTAGAGATCCGGAAGAACACCGGTGGCGAAGGCGGCCTGCTGGGCAGTTGCTGACACTGAGGCGCGACAGCGTGGGGAGCAAACAGGATTAGATACCCTGGTAGTCCACGCCGTAAACGATGGGCACTAGATGCTTGGGGGAGCGACCCCCTGAGTGTCGGCGCTAACGCATTAAGTGCCCCGCCTGGGGAGTACGGCCGCAAGGCTGAAACTCAAAGGAATTGACGGGGGCCCGCACAAGCGGTGGAGCATGTGGTTTAATTCGACGCAACGCGAAGAACCTTACCTAGGCTTGACATGCACGGGAAACCCTTGAGAAACCAGGGGCCCTCTTCGGAGTCCGTGCACAGGTGCTGCATGGCTGTCGTCAGCTCGTGTCGTGAGATGTTGGGTTAAGTCCCGCAACGAGCGCAACCCCCGTTCCCAGTTGCCAGCGCGTAATGGCGGGGACTCTGGGAAGACTGCCGGTGCCAAACCGGAGGAAGGTGGGGACGACGTCAAGTCATCATGGTCCTTACGTCTAGGGCTACACACGTGCTACAATGGTCGGTACAGCGGGTTGCGAGCTAGCGATAGTGAGCCAATCCCATAAAGCCGACCTCAGTGCGGATTGGAGGCTGCAACTCGCCTCCATGAAGCTGGAATCGCTAGTAATCGTGGATCAGCTACGCCACGGTGAATACGTTCCCGGGCCTTGTACACACCGCCCGTCACGCCATGGAAGCTGTGAGCGCCCGAAGTCCGTGTCGGAACCCGCAAGGACCAAGCGGCCGAAGGCGAGCGCAGTGACTGGGGCGAAGTCGTAACAAGGTAGCCGTAGGGGAACCTGCGGCTGGATCACCTCCTTAACGGATTGCGAGTAACGGTATCCCTCGGGGACCCTGGCTGGGAAAGCATTCGTAAGTCGCTCGTCTCGCGCATCCACTCCCAAATTCAATTGTCAGCTTCGACACCGGCCCCAGGCGGGCCTCGAGTGTCATCGCTTTTTGACAACGGAAGTAGTGGTAGATCGCGGATTTGAGAATCCTTATTGAGAGACTTTCTAGCTATTTCAAGATAGATTGTCACTCGTAAGTAAGATCGCGCGTGCTCTGCTTGACTAATTTTCAGCTATGTAGTCAAGCGAGCGAAGGCATGTGGGGGATGCCTGGGCACACGGAGGCGAGGAAGGCCGTGGTAAGCTGCGATAAGCCAGGGGGAGCGGCACACACGCATTGATCCCTGGATGGCCGAATGGGGCAACCCGGCTGGGAGCGATCCCAGTCACTCGTTTTCGAACGAGAGCGAACCGAGGGAACTGAAACATCTAAGTACCTCGAGGAAAAGAAATCAACAGAGATAGCCTTAGTAGCGGCGAGCGAACGGGCTAGAGCCTAAACCGTGCTCCTTGTGGGCGCGGGGTTGTAGGACCCACAGAACCCTGTGAAGACGCCAGCCGAAGTTTCCCTGGAAAGGGGCGCCAAAGACGGTGACAGCCCGGTAGGCGAAGGCGATGGATCACAGGCGGTGGAGTTCCTGAGTAACGCCCGGTACGAGAGTCCGGGCGTGAAACTGGGGGGACCACCCTCCAAGGCTAAAGACTCCCGTGTGACCGATAGTGGACGAGTACCGTGAGGGACAGGTGAAAAGCACCCCTGTGCGGGGAGTGAAAGAGAGCCTGAAACCACATGCCTACAAGCGGTAGGAGGGAGCTCTGCGTCTTCGGACGTGGATGTCTCCTGACTGCGTGCCTTTTGCATTATGATCCGGCGAGTTGCTACTCGGGTGCGAGGCTAAGCTGGTTTCCAGCGGAGCCACAGCGAAAGCGAGTCCTGTAACGAGGGCGCTTGAAGTACCCGGGTGCAGACCCGAAGCCAGGGCGATCTACCCATGAGCAGGGTGAAGCTGCGGTAACACGCAGTGGAGGCCCGAACCGGTGTGGGTTGAAAACCGCTCGGATGACTTGTGGGTAGGGGTGAAAGGTCAATCAAGCCTGGAGATAGCTGGTTCTCCCCGAAATCTATTGAGGTAGAGCCTGGGAGCGTGTTTGCAGGGGGTAGAGCGACTGGATGGGCGCGGGGGCCAGAGCGGCCTACCAAACCCAACCAAACTCCGAATACCTGACAAATGGACTCCTGGAGGCAGTCGTTGAGCGATAATGTCCAACGGCGAGAGGGAAAGAACCCAGAGCCACAGCTAAGGCCCCGAAGTGGCCGCTGAGTATAGCGAAGGATGTGATCGTGCCGTGACAACGAGGAGGTTGGCTTAGAAGCAGCCATTCCTTTAAAGAGTGCGTAATAGCTCACTCGTCCAGCGTGATTGCGCCGAGAATGGTCGGGATTAAGCGGCCCGCCGAAGCTTGGCCTTGTTGCTTTGCAACAGGGGTAGGGGAGCGTTCTGGGAGCTGTGAAGGGCCGTGGCAAACGTTGCCGTGGAGCGACCAGAAGTGAGGATGCCGGACTGAGTACGCGCAAATCGAGGTGAAAACCCTCGACACCGTAAACCCAAGGGTTCCTGCGCCATGGCAATCAGCGCAGGGTGAGGCGGAACCTAAGGTGAGGCCCCAGAGGCGTAGCCGATGGATAACGGGTTGAAATTCCCGTCCCGTCTTAAACGTTGAACTATTCAGGGACACTGGAACAAAGCAGCAGCGGTTTTGTGGATGACCGTGAAAGGGTGTAGGAGGCCTTAAAATCTCCGAGACCTGACGACGAGGGCCGAGGGCAACTGAAGACTCAAGTGCTGTGGAGTCGACAGGCGAGAAAAGCTGAATAGGGAGTTTGAGAGATGTCCGTACCGTAAACCGACACAGGTGGGTGAGGCGAGCAGCCTCAGGTGAACGAGTGAAACGTGGTCAAGGAACTCGGCATAATGATCCCGTAACTTCGGAAGAAGGGATGCCTACGAAGGTGACATGTACAGTGAAGCTTTCGTAGGTCGCAGCGAATCGGCCCAAGCGACTGTTTAGCAAAAACACAGGTGTGTGCCAAGCCGCGTAAGGCGCCGTATACACACTGACGCCTGCCCGGTGCCGGAAGGTTAAGGGGAGAGGTTAGGGGTAAGCCGAAGCCTTGAGCCGAAGCCCCGGTAAACGGCGGCCGTAACTATAACGGTCCTAAGGTAGCGAAATTCCTTGTCGGGTAAGTTCCGACCTGCACGAATGGCGTAACGACTTGGGCACTGTCTCGACCACGTGCTCGGCGAAATGGCAGTCTCGGTGAGGATTCCGAGTCCCCGCGACAGGACAAAAAGACCCCATGCACCTTTACTGCAGCTTGTCATTGGACATTGCACATCACTGTGTAGCATAGGTGGGACCCGGTGAGGCTCGGGCGCTAGCTCGGGCGGAGGGAACAGTGAAATACCACCCTGTGTCGTGCGATGCCCTCACGGAGAAGAGCACACCTCTTCCCGGACCGTGGCAGGTAGGCAGTTTGACTGGGGCGGTCGCCTCCGAAAGAGTAACGGAGGCGCGCGCAAGGTTGGCTCAGCGCGGACGGTACTCGCGCTTCTAGAGTGTAACGGCAGAAGCCAGCCTGACGGTGAGATCGACAGATCGAGCCGCCACGAAAGTGGGCCGTAGTGATCCGGTAGCCCGGTGTGGAGCGGCTATCGCGCAACGGATAAAAGGTACGCTGGGGATAACAGGCTTATCGCGCCCGAGAGTTCACATCGACGGCGCGGTTTGGCACCTCGATGTCGGCTTATCACATCCTGGGGCTGGAGAAGGTCCCAAGGGTCCGGCTGTTCGCCGGTTAAAGTGGTACATGAGCTGGGTTCAGAACGTCGTGAGACAGTTCGGTCTGTATCCGTCGTGGGCGTTGGAGAGTTGAGGGGAGCGGACTCTAGTACGAGAGGACCGAGTCGGACGACCCGCTCGTGTCCCGGTTGTCCTGCCAAGGGCAACGCCGGGTAGCGATGGTCGGCTGTGATAACCGCTGAAAGCATCTAAGTGGGAAGCACGCCCCAAGATGAACTCTCCCAGGGTTTCAAACCCTCAGAAGGGCCGGGGAAGACTACCCCGTCGATAGGCCGCACGTGGACGCGAGGCAACTTGCTCCAAGCGCAGCGGTCCTAATCGCCCGTCAGGCTTGACTACTCCCAATGGTCTCCATTGCGGGAGACAAGCATACTGCAAGCAGAGCAAGCACGATCTTGATCGATCGTGCAAGCACGATCTTAATCAGGGATTTCGAAAGTCCTCGATCTACCACTCGCTCCTCGATTGTCATACAATCGACTGAGAAAATCGCTGGCGACCAGAGCGTAGGGGCCACACTCGTTCCCATTCCGAACACGATCGTTAAGCCCTACAGCGCCGATGGTACTCCGCTCGAGAGAGCGCGGGAGAGTAGGCCGTCGCCGGCACCCCCTTGCAAACGCCCCTGGCTTCACGCCAGGGGCGTTTGTGCTTTCCGCGTATCGCCGCCCTCGTTCACCGCTCGCGATCTCCGAGCCGTGCCAAAACTGCCAAACCCGAACCGCTCCCCCCATCGCTCACCGTGACGCTCGCCCGCGACCGCCCGTCCTATCTGGGAACGCCGAAATCCAACACGGTCCCAGCGCCTGACGCCGCGCGCTAGCTTTCCGAAATGCCCAAGGCCGGGATCGTCACCGTCGTCGGAAAACCCAACGCAGGGAAGTCCACGCTCCTCAATCGCATCGTCGGCCAAAAGCTGAGCATCGTCAGCGCCAAGCCGCAGTCCACGCGCGACCGGATCGTCGGCATTCGCACCGAAGGCGACGTCCAGATGATCGTCCTCGACACGCCCGGCCTGCTCAATCCGCGGTACCCGCTCCAACGCGCCATGCGCGGCGCGGCGCTCGCCGCGCTCGACGACGCCGACGTCGTCCTCTATCTCGTCGACGCCGACCGAACACCGACGAGCCGCGATGCCGGATCTCGCCGAGGTCGCGCAGCTCGAGCGCGCCTCCTCGCGCGCCCGTCGTCGTCGCGCTCAACAAAGCCGATCGGCTGACCGACGCCGCGCCGCGACGCTCCTGCGACGCGATCGCCCGACGCCCATCTCATCTCCGCCACGACCGGCGAGGGCGTCGACGCGCTCCTCGATTCGGTCGCCGCGCAGCTCCCCGAGAGTCCGTTCCTCTATCCCGAGGACGAGATCAGCACGCAGACGCTCCGGTTCTTCACCGGCGAGCTGATTCGCGAGACCGCGCTCGAACAGCTCGATGACGAGGTACCATACAGCGTGGCGTGCGAGATCGAGGAGTTCCGCGAAGTCGGAGTCGCCCGTGTACATTCGAGCGATCCTCCACGTCGAGCGGGAGAGCCAGAAGCGCATTCTCATCGGCGCCGGCGGACAGCGCATTCGCTCCATCGGCCGCGAAGCGCGGAGCAAGATCGAGCCGCTCGTCGGCGCCGGGGTATACCTGGACCTGTGGGTCAAGGTACTACCGAACTGGCGCCGCAACGCGCGCGCGCTCCAGCGGTTCGGCTATCAACTCCCCGAGGACCGTTCCCCATGACGGTGTCACCCCAGCTCCTGGCGAATCCTGGTTTGCCCCAAATGCAAAGGCGAGCTCGAGTATCGCGAAGCCGAGTCGTCGCTCGTGTGTCCTGCCTGTCGGTTGCGCTACCCGATTCGCGACGGGATTCCCATCATGCTCATCGATGAGGCCACGCCGCTATAGCGTGTTGCGCCGCCTCATAACCGCTGGATTTTTCGCCACCGGCGTCGCCCGGGGAGCTCGCGCGCAGTCGGCAAATCTCGACCGAGGCGCCGGATCTCCTGCTGCCCGCCGGTGCGCGCATCATGGGCATGGGCCAGGCCGGCGGTTGCGATAGCCACGGGCAGCGAGGCGCTGTTCTGGAATCCCGCCGGCGTCGCGCGAGGCCCGCGCGAGCTGTCCTTTGGGTTCGTGAGCAACGTGCCGATTCCGGTCAGCGACCTCAGTGTCGGGTTCGTGGTCCCGGTGCCGCGCGTCATCACGTTTGCGCTCAGCCTCCGCTACCTCAACGACGGGCAGCAGCAGGCGATCGACACAGGCGGCACGCAGACCGGCACCTTCTATCCGTCGAGCATCACGCTGACCCTGACGTCCGCCGCGCCGTTCGGCGATCGCTTCAACGTCGGCGTGAATGTCAAGTTGTTCGAAGTCGGGCTTCAGCTGCACTGGCTCATGCGATCTCCCGGCCGGCACGCCGGTCACCGGGGGCGTCGATGCCGGCGCACAGTATCGTTGTCACAAAAGACTCATTGGTGTTGTTCGGCGTCGCCGTGAGGAACGTCGGCCTGCCGCTGCAGTTCAACGATGCGCCGCAGGCCGATGGACTGCCCGGGCGGTTCGATGCCGGCATCGCCGTTCGGCCAAGGCTCGCGTATCCGGGTGCCCGGCTCGTGGTGGCCGGCGACGTCGTCTCGAGGTTGAATGGAGAGGGCGGGGTCGGATTCCGAATCGGCGGCGAGCTGTCCTGGCTGAATCAGTATTTCGGGCGAGCCGGGTACGTCGTCGAAGGTCCGAATGGATCCGGACCAAGCTTCGGCGTTGGCATCGCGCGCGGACGATGGCGCGCCGATTTTGCGCAATTTTTGTCCGACGCCGGCGGAATCGGAGGCACGAAGCCGACGTACCTCACGCTACGTTACGTATTCTGATGCGACGGATGTGGTTGGACCGCGCTGGTGATGTGCGTCGCGACACGCGGCGCAGGCGCGCAGGGCCTCGATGACGGAAGAGCCGGCGTTGCGCCGCGTGCGTCGCGCCGACGCCGCGCTGGACGTCCTGGCCGGCTCGTCAGCCCGCCGAGACGCTCGGCGGTTGGACGCCGCTGCCGACATCGGCTCACTTTCGTTGCAACAGCGGCGGACCATCGCGCCGTTGCGTTTCGGCCGCGATTCCCGGATCAGGGCAATGGCTGCTGGGGCAGAACCGGTCGCTCGCCTATCTCGCGGTCGAAGCGGTGGCCTGGTGGCGCTACTCGACCGACATGCGAGAGCGCTCCCTGCAAGTGGAGCGGTTCAAGGACATCGCACGCCGCGTTGCGCGCGCGCAATTCTCGCCCGCGCCGCCCGACTCGACCTGGCAGTTCTACGAGATGATGCGAGACTACACTGAGAGTGGGCAGTACAGCATGTCGGCCACGGGCCCCGTTGTCCCGGAAACCGATGCAAAAACGTTCAACGGAAGCCGGTGGGCGCTCGCGCAGGCGACCAACTCGGACCCCGCGAAAGCGTTGGCCGAATACGAGCGACGGCGGTGAAGCCGGACTTTCACTGGTCGTGGCGAAACGCGCAGTTCCAGTATGACATCTTCAAGCGGACCACCGAGAAGCGAAACGATGCCGACCGCGCCGCGACGCGGGATCTGCTCGTCATTGGTGCGAACCACATCATCAGCATGGTCGACGCATTCACGACCATGCGACTGCAGGTGCGCGCCGAGGCGGACGGTCGAACATCGATCGGCGCGAGCATTCGGTGGTGAGTCTAGCACCGAGTTGGCGGTGAGCTGAATCACAGAGCGAACAAAGCGTGCAACTGCTGTAACTGTCGTAAGTTGACTTGAAATTGGCGCCGGCGTATTATGGCGCACTACAGCTGACTCCCCTTCCGAGCGTGGCCAAAACCAGCGCGATCGTGTATTCCCCCGACGACACCGCCCCGCCTGAAGTCGTGCAGCGGTGGCTGGCGGCGTTGGAGGTTCCGATCGTGACGGTGCGCGACGCCGACTCGCTGATGGGCGTCGCGCTCCGCAGCCGGCCGCGCGTCGTGGTGTTCGACACGCGCAGGCGGCCCGAGTCGGTGCTCGAGGCGCTCCGCCGCGTGAAGAGCGACTCCTACACGGGCGTGGTGCCGGCGGTCGTCATCTCGAGCGACGATCCGGCGTCGTTCGACGCCGGCTTTCGCGCCGGCGCGGACGAAGTCGTGCGAGACACCGGCGACTCCTCGGAGGTCGCGATTCGGCTCGCGGCGATGCTGCGCCGATCCGATCGCGATCTCTACGTCCATCCGTCGACCCGGCTGCCCGGCGCGGTCGAGATCGAGGCGGAGATCGGGCGGCGGCTCTCGCGCAACGTGCTGTTCGCGACGTGCTACGCCGACCTCGATCATTTCAAGGAGTTCAACGACCGCTACTCGTACTACGAGGGCGATCGCGTCATTCGGATTCTCGCGCAGATTCTCCACGACGTCGTGAAGGGGATGTGTCGCGAAGACGGGTTCGTCGGCCATATTGGTGGCGACGATTTCATCTACATCATTCCGCTCGGCGACGTGAACGACGTGTGCACCGAAGTCGTTTCGGTGTTCGATACGCTGATTCCGTTTCAGTACTCGGAGGCGGATCGTCGCGCCGGATATTTTTTCGGAAAGGATCGCCGCGGACAGCTTCACCGTGTACCATTGATGACCGTTTCGATCGGCGTGGTGACGAACGAGCGGCGGCGGTTCTCGCACGCGGCGCAGGTGAGCGCGCTGGCGACCGAGATGAAGAGCTACGCGAAAACGCTTGCCTGGGTCCGTGTATTCCATCGACCGGCGCACCGACGCGCCGCCGCCTCCGGAAATGGCGGGCGCCGAGTCTCGGCGGTCGGCGTCCGTCATGGAGGTGAAGTGAACGTTTCGTGTCCGGAGTGCCAGTCCGTCTTTCGCGTTGATCCGGCGAAGATTCCGACGGCGGGCGTTCGCGCTCGCTGCTCGGTGTGCGGCGGCGTCATCACCGTCGGCATCGGAATGGCGGTCGACGAAGAGTTCGCGCCAGCGCGAACGAGTGCAGCGGCGCCGCGCGTGTCTCGCGCCGAATGCCGGCGGCGACGCGCTCGTACGAGGCGCCGATGGTGCCGTTCCACGCGATGACCTCGCGCGGCCCGACGATGGCGCCGCCGTCGCCGCCGTCCGCCGTCGCACTGCGCCGCGCACCATCGGCGCCGCGTCGTACGGTTCCAGGCACGCCACCGTCGGCAGCGGCTCCGCCGGCAAGCGCTGCTCCACCGATTGCTCCTCCAGCGCCCATTCGGACCGCGGCTCCGGCGACGCCTCCGGTTGCAGCGCCCGTCACGTCTCCGCCGCCGCTGCGTCCACCGACGTTCACGCCTCCGCGTCCGCCGTCGATCACGCCGCGGTCCGTTGCTGCCGCGCCGGTGCGACCGGTGGCGCCGACGCCGCCGACACGACCGTCGGTCCCACCTCGGCCGATTCCGCCGGCGTCGCCGATCGGGTCGGCGCCAGCAGCGGCGACGCCTGCGCGTCCTGCTCCCGGTACTCGGGCTCCGATTCCACCAGTTCCACCAGTTCCGCCAGTTCCACCCGTGGCGCCCGGCGCGCGGCCAGCCACTCCATTCTCGGCGCCGACGCCGCCGATCTCGCGCGCGCCGGCCGTGCGCCCGTCCGGCGCCGTGCCGATGCCGTCCGCGCCGTCGACGGCCTGCGCCGCCGGCCGCGACTCCGCCGATCGCTGCGCCGCCGCCGCTGCCGCGACCCGCAGCGCCGCCGCCGTCGGCTCCCGTGTCGTCGACCGCGCCGACGCCAATCGTGCCGGCGCCGATCGTGCCGGCGCCTGGCGTTCCAGGTGGCGCGGCGACGACGCGCGCGCCGATCAACCCATTCCTCGCGAACGATCCGAACGCGAAGGCGCGCCGTCTGTCGCGCGCGCTCATCTCCGACCTCGTCACGTACTTTCCACAGCGGCGCGACGAAGGGCTTCGCGAAGGAACGCTGCGCGAGCTGTTTCGTGAAGAGATCAAGAAGAGCTACGAGGAGTACTGCGACCAAGTGGGACGCGAGTTCGCCGAGTCGACGATGCATTTTCAGGATGCGCTCAACGACATCCTCGCCGGCGGACAGAAGATCTTCTAATCGAACAGGACTGAACGACGGGAGCTGACGCGAGGCCGCGGGCTACTCCGCGCTCCTCGTTGCGACTATGTTGTGGCCATAGGGAAAACTCGACACCGAGCCGTCCGCCGACCGAGCAGGACGGCTCGTGTCATACGGAGAAGGCACATGGCCGAAAGTGAGCGCGCGAAACAGCTGCGCCAGTACGCCGAGCGGCTCGCTGAGCTGAGGAGGTACCTTTGACCTCGATGCCAAGCGCGACACGCTGAGGCAGCTCGAGGAACGGATGTCCGCGCCCGGGTTCTGGAACGACCAGCAGGGCGCGCAAGCGGTGGTGCAGCAAGTCAAGGCGGTCAAGAGCTGGATCGATCCCTTCGACGGGATCAGCGGGCGCGTGCAGAGCGCGTCGCGAGCTCGAGGAGATGCTCGCCGTCGAGCCCGACGCGGATCTGTCCGCCGAGGTCGATCGCGAGGTCGCGGCGCTGGCGGGTGAGCTCGAGTCGTTCCGCCTTCGCTCGTTGCTCTCGGGTCCCGACGATTTCCGCGACGCGCAGCTCGAGATCAGCGCCGGCGCCGGCGGCACCGAAGCGCAGGATTGGGCGCAGATGCTCATGCGCATGTACACGCGCTGGGCCGAGCGAAAGGGCTACGCGGTCGAGATCCTCGACCTGAGCGAAGGCGAAGAGGCGGGGATCAAAGGCGCCGTGCTCGAGATCAAGGGCCTCTACGCATACGGATTCTTCAAAGCCGAAGCCGGCGTGCACCGGCTCGTGCGCATCTCACCGTTCGACGCGCAGGCGCGGCGACACACGAGCTTCGCGTCGGCGTTCGTGTATCCCGTCGTCGACAACGAGATCAACATCGAGATCCGCGACGAGGACATCAGGATGGACGTCTTCCGCGCGTCGGGCGCCGGCGGTCAGCACGTGAACAAGACCAGCTCCGCGGTTCGGATCACGCACATTCCGACGCGGCATCGTCGACGTCGTCGCAGCCGGAACGGTCGCAGCACAAGAACAAGAGCGACGGCGATGAAGATGCTGAAGAACCGGCTCTATCAGCTCGAAGCCGACAAGCAGGCGAAGAAGAAGGCCGAGCTGGACGCGACGAAATCCGACGTGAGCTTCGGCAGCCAGATTCGCAGCTATGTCTTTCAACCGTACACGATGGTGAACGACCACCGCACCGAGTTGAAGATTCCGGACGTGCAGAAGGTGATGGACGGCGGGATCGATCCTTTTATCGAAGCGTACCTCACTCGAGTTCGGTACGCCGACGCGGAACAGGCGGGAGCGCCGCCGCGTGAGCGACGATCTGAACTTTGTTCAACGCGCGCGTCGCGAGAAGCTCGACGCGCTGATCGCGCGCGGCATTGCGCCGTTCGCGTACAGCTTCGAGCGGTCGCACGCCGCGGCCGACGCCGTCGCGCTGCATCCCGAAGGGTCGCACGACGAGGGCGAGCCCGTTCGCGTCGCCGGGCGCATCGTCGCGTGGCGCGCGCACGGCAAGACGACGTTCGCGCACATCGCGGACGAGAGCGGCCGCGTGCAGCTGTACTTCAAAAAGGATCTCATGGGCGAGGACGCGTACGGCGTTCTCGACCTGTTCGACATCGGCGACGTCATCGGCGTGGCGGGTCCGCTCTTTCGCACGCGCACCGGCGAGGTGACCGTGCGCGCGACCGATGTGCAGCTCCTCGCGAAGTCGCTCCGGCCGCTCCCGTTCGGCAAAGAGGAAGTCGTCGACGGCGTGACGGTGCGGCACTCGGGCTTCTCGGATCCGGAGCAGCGGTATCGCCAGCGATACGCCGATCTCGCCGTGCACCCCGAAGTGCGCGCGCTCTTTCGCGCTCGCTCGCGCATGACGACCGAGCTCCGGCGGGCACTCGACGAGCTCGGGTACCTCGAGGTGGAGACGCCGGTGCTCCAGCCGCTCTATGGCGGCGCGGCGGCGAAACCGTTCACGACGCACCACAACGCGCTCGACATGCCGCTCTTCCTGCGAATTGCGGATGAGCTGTATCTCAAGCGGCTCGTCGTCGGGAGGGCTCGACCGCGTCTACGAAATCGGGCATGACTTTCGTAACGAGGGCATTGACCGGACGCACAATCCGGAGTTCACGATGCTCGAGTTTTACGAAGCTTACGCCGACTACACCGTGATGATGTCACGCGTCGAGTCGCTGGTGGTTCGGGCGGCCGACGCCGTTCGTCGCGTCTGGTCGCCGCCGGACACCGCAGGCGCGATCGAGCACGGCGGCGATGGCGTGCCGGAGTTCACGCCGCCATTTCCGCGGATCGAGTGGGTGCCGTCGCTCAACCAGGCGCTCGGCGCGGACGCGTTGTCGATGGACGAACGCGGCGTTGCGGAACGCGCGCACAGCGGGTCGGTGTTCAGAAGGTGGAATCGCTGAGCCGGCCAAAAGTCCTGGACGAGATGTTCCAGGCGCTGGTCGAGTCGAAGCTGCAAGGAGCCGACCTTCGTGATCGACTATCCGGTGGAGCTGTCGCCGCTCGCCAAGCCGAAGCGCGGGAATCCCGCGCTCACCGAGCGATTCGAGCTGTTCGCGCGCGGGAGGGAAGTCGCGAACGCGTTCAGCGAGTTGAACGATCCGATCGACCAGCGCCGCCGCTTCGAGGCTCAGGCGCGGCTGCGAGCCGCGGGCGACGAAGAGGCGACGGCGTCGACGAGGATTATCTGCGCGCGATGGAGTACGGCATGCCGCCGATGGGCGGCGTGGGCATCGGCATCGACCGGCTGTTCATGTACCTCACGAACACGCCGAACATTCGCGATGTGATTCTCTTTCCCACACTGCGCGCCGAATGAGCCGCCTCGAGCTGTCGATCGCGTGGCGCTATCTGCGCAGTCGTCGCGGATCCAAGCTGCTGTCGCTGATCAGCCTGATCGCGATGGGTGGCGTGACGGTGGCCGTGAGCGCGCTGGTCGTCATCATCGGCGTCATGAACGGCTTGCAGAACGATCTGCGCGAGAAGATTCTCACGGGCAGCCCGGACATTCGCGTCCTCACGTACGGCGAGGACATGGTGATGAACGAGTGGGAGGACGTGCTCGACCGCAGTGAGGCGCAGCCGGGCGTGGTCGCCGCGGGCCCGTTCGTTCACACGCAGGCCGTCGTGCACGCGGTGAAGCGGAAGTACTTCGAGACGGCGTTCGTCGAGGGGCTGCCGCCGGCGGGACCGGCGTCGCCGGAGGTCACGCGGATTCGACCAGACGGCGACGGCGGGCGACTTCTCGTTCGCCACGCTCGACGGCAAGTCGCGCGGCGCGGTGCTCGGCGCCGAAGCTCGCCGAGCGGCTGAACGTCGTGCCGGGCGTGGATTCGATTCAGATCGTGACGATGTCGAAGACGATCGATCCGGTCACCGGGATTGCCGCGTGCCGACGCGAGCAGACGTTCGAGGTGACCGGGATCTTCGACACCGGGATGTACGAGTACGACAACAACTACGTGATCATCTCGCTCGCGCGCGGCGCAGGAGCTCACGCGGGCTCGGGTCGTCGATCACCGGCCTCGAAGTCAGGACGCGGACGCGTGCCGATGCGCCTGAGCTGTCGCGCTGCGGCTGGCGGACACGCTCGGCATGCCGTACCGCGTGGTGGACTGGCATCAACAGAACAGTCCGCTATTCAACGCGCTCAGGCTCGAGAAGCTGGGCATGTCGGTGATTCTATTGCTCATCGTGCTCGTGGCGGCGTTCAACATCATCAGCACGCTGATCATGGTGGTGACGGACAAGACGCGGGAAATCGGCATCTTGCGCGCGATGGGAATGCCGGCCAAGTCGATTCGTCGGATCTTTTTTGCGCAGGGGCTCGTGATCGGCGTCGTCGGCACGGGCATCGGGCTCGTCATCGGGCTCATCGCGTCGGAGCTGATCGGCGAGAAGGAGCTCATTCGCGCTGGATCCAGCCGTATATTTCATCGACCACTTGCCGGTCTCGACTCAGCCGCTCGACGTGACGCTGATCGTGCTGGCGAGTCTCGCCGTTGCGGCCTCGCGACGATCTATCCGGCACGGCAGGCGGCGCGGCTTTCCCCGTGGAGGCGATTCGGCACGAATGATCGCGCTGGAGGCGGTTGATCTGGCGAAAGATTACACCGGCGGCGACGGCGGAAAGATCACCGTGCTCGACGGAGTGAACCTCGAGGTGCGCGCGCGGCCAGATGGTGGCGGTGGTCGGCGCGAGCGGGGCCGGGAAGAGCACGCTCCTCCATCTCCTCGGCGCGCTCGACAAGCCGACGCGCGGCTCGGTTCGGATCGCCGGCGAAGCGGTCGCGCGGCCGCAGCGACGAAGAGCTCTCCGATCTCCGCAATCGCTCGATCGGATTCGTCTTTCAGTTCCATCACCTGCTGCGCGAGTTCAGCGCGCTCGAGAACGTGATGATGCCGCTCCGCATTGCGGGGTGGACCGAGCCGCGCGCGCGGTCGCGGGCGGAGGATCTGTTGTCGCGCGTCGGGCTCGCGCGGGCGATGCATCATCGGCCGGCGGAGTTGTCGGGCGGCGAGCAGCAGCGCACCGCGGTCGCGCGCGCGCTGGCGATCGATCCCGCGGTGCTGCTCGCCGACGAGCCATCGGGCAATCTCGATCACGTGAACAGCGAGCGGCTGCACGATCTCTTCGCGGAGCTGTCGCGCGATCTCGAGATCGCGATGGTGATCGCGACGCACAACCGCTCGCTCGCATCGCGCGCGGACCGCACGCTGTTGCTCGAGGATGGACGCCTCACCGATACCGACGTGCGGGAGGTCGTTCCCTGATGTTGTGCGACAGCTGCCGAGAGCGCGATGCGGTCGTGCATCTGACGACCATCGAGAGCAACGCCGTCCATCAGCTGCACTTGTGCGAACGGTGCGCGGCGGACCGCGGCGTGGAGACGACCGTGGCGACGCCGAAGCATCCGCTCGCCGAGTTTCTGCACCAGCAGGTGCCGGTGCCGAACACGCGACAATGTTCGCTGCACGTTCTGCAACACGACGATGGCGGATTTTCGCGCCACCGGGCGATGGGGCTGCGCGCGCTGCTACTCGCACTTCGAGACCGGCATTCGCGAGCTGCTGCGTCGCGTGCACGGTAATCACCGGCACGTCGGCCGCGCGTATCGTCCGCCGATGTCGGAGTCGCTCGAGCGTGCCGCGGTGCTCGGCGAATTGAAGGATCGGTTGCGTCGCGCGATCGAGGGCGAGCAGTTCGAGCTCGCCGCCGATCTGCGCGACCGGATTCGGGTGATGGAATGACGCGTCGATCTTTCGCTGCTTCCGGACGGTGGCGTCGGGTGGCTCGACGCGTCGGGCGCGCACTCCGACATCGTGCTGTCGACGCGCATTCGTCTCGGCGCGGAACGTCGAGGGCTACGCGTTCACCGGCCGCGCGCGCGACGGCGAACGGCTGCGCGTGCTGTCGCAGGTGCGCGAGGCCGTAACCTCCGTATCGTCCCTGGACCAGGCCGTGATGTATCGGCTCGACGAGCTGCCGCCGTCGGCGCGGGCGCTGTTGCACGAGCGGCACCTGGTGAGCAAGGAGTTGGCGGGGCTCGACACGCAGCATCCGCTGCGCAGCGGCGCGGCCGTGTTTCTCGCCGACGGGCTGGGGTTGATGGTGAACGAGGAGGACCACCTCCGGCTTCAAGTCCCTGCGATCGGGCTTTGCGCTGCAGGAGGCGTTTGCGGCCATCGATAAGCTGGACCGCGACTTAGGCGCTCGGGTTCCGTATTCGTATCACGGGGAGTTCGGGTTCTTGACGGCCTGTCCGACCAACGTCGGAACGGGCATGCGGGGGTCTGTCCTCATTCATTTGCCGGGTCTCGTGTTGACGAAGGAGATCGGCAAAGTGCTCGCGAGCCTTCAGCAGATGGGCCTCACGTACCGAGGCTTGTATGGAGAGGGCAGCGAGGTGGTCGGAAACTTCTTCCAGATTTCCAACCAGACGACGCTCGGGCGTTCCGAGGAGGAATTGCTCGATCAGCTGTTGCGCGTCGTCGGTCACGTCGTCGAACGAGAGGCGGAAGCTCGTCGTGTGCTGTTGCGTGACGCGGGTTATATTATCGAGGACAAGCTTTGGCGCGCTTACGGCACGCTGCGATACGCCAGAAGCCTCACGTTCGACGAGGCGATGAACTACCTCAGCGGCGTGCGGTTGGCCGTCGGGCTGAAACTGATGTCCAGCCTCAGTGTATATACCCTCAACAAGCTCCTGATCTTTTCGCAAGCCGCACACCTCGCATATGCCGAGGGTCGCGCGCTGACGGAAAGTGAGACGAACCTGGCGCGCGCACGGTATGTGCGTAGGGCGTTGGACGAGGAAGCGGGCTCGGTCGGTTAAAGCCGACTGCGGCCCGGATGTGAGGGAATCATGAACGGCTACAACTTCACCGAACGCGTACGGAAAGTCCTCGCGATGGCTCGCGAGGAAGCCGCGCGTCTCCACCACGAATACGTGGGGACCGAGCACATTCTGCTCGGCTTGATTCGCGAGGGTGAGGGCGTCGCCGCGACGGTGCTCCAAAACCTGAGCGTCGAGCTGGACGACATCCAGCAAAAGATCGAAGAGACGGTCAAGAAGGGAAAGGCGGGCCAGACCACCGGACCCGACCTGCCCTATACGTCGCGCGCCAAGAAGGTGCTCGAGCTCGCCATGAGCGAAGCGCGCGAGTTGAACCACAGCTACGTCGGCACTGAACACCTCCTGCTTGGCCTTCTCCGCGAAGAAAAGGGGATTGCGGCGCAGGTCCTGACCGACGCGGGCGTCAATTTGGACGCCGCCCGCGCCGAGACACTGCGCATCCTCGGCACGGAGATGCCGCAGGGTGGTGCTCAGCAGCCGACCAGCGGCAGTCACGCCGGCGCCGCAGGCGCCGCCAAAGGGCGAGAAGAAGTCCAAGACGCCGGCGCTCGATCACTTTTGCCGTGATCTGACGCAGCTCGCCGGCGAAGGACAGCTCGATCCGACCATCGGCCGCGCCAAGGAAATCCAGCGCGTCATGGAAGTGCTGACGCGCCGCAAGAAGAACAACCCGGTGCTGATCGGCGAGCCGGGCGTCGGCAAGACGGCGATCGTCGAGGGACTTGGCGCAGCTCATCGCGAACGGTGAGTGCCCCGAGTCGCTGCGCGACCACCGCGTGCTGTCGCTCGACATGGCGGCCGTCATCGCGGGCACCAAATACCGCGGTCAGTTCGAAGAGCGCCTCAAGGCGGTCATGAACGAGATCGCGCAGAACAAGCAGATCATCCTGTTCATCGACGAGCTGCACACGCTCGTGGGTGCAGGTGCGGCCGAAGGCGCCATCGACGCCTCTAACATGCTCAAACCCGCCCTCGCGCGCGGCGAGCTGCAATGCGTCGGTGCGTCTACTCTCAACGAGTACCGGAAGTACATCGAGAAGGACGGCGCGCTCGAGCGCCGCTTCCAGACGGTGATCGTCGATCCGCCCTCGGTGGACGAGACCGTGGAGATCCTCAAGGGACTTCGCAAGAAGTACGAGGATCATCACAAGGTCACGATTCCCGACACGACGCTCGTCGTCGCGTCGAAGCTCTCGGAGCGCTACATCACCGATCGCTTCCTGCCCGACAAGGCGATCGACGTGATCGACGAGGCCGGTGCACGCGCGCGTCTCGCCGCGCAGGCGCCGCCGCCGGAAGTGGCCGCCCTCAAGGCGGAGCTCGAGGCCGTGAACGGCGAGAAGGAAGCTGCCGTCCGCGACCAGAACTTCGAGCGCGCCGCGTCGCTGCGCGACAAGGAGCGCGAGATTCAGAGCGGCATCAAGCAGAAGCAGGCCGAGTGGGAGGCGCGTCGCCAGACGCACCGTCCGGTGCTCGGCGAAGAGGAGATCTCGTTCATCGTCAGCCGGTGGACGGGCATCCCGGTCACGCGCCTCCAGGAGGCGGAGACCGCGCGCTTGCTGCGGATGGAAGACGAGATGCATCAGACCGTGATCGGCCAGGACGAGGCGATCAGGGCAATTTCGAAGGCGATTCGGCGCAGCCGCGCGGGGCTCAAAGATCCCCGCCGACCAATCGGCTCGTTCGTATTCTCCGGGCCCACGGGCGTCGGAAAGACCGAGCTCGCACGCGCCCTCGCCAAATTCCTCTTCGCCGACGAAGTCGGCGCTCATTCGCGTCGACATGAGCGAGTACATGGAGAAGTTCTCCGTGTCGCGCCTGATCGGCGCGCCGCCGGGCTACGTCGGCTACGAGGATTCGGGCACGCTCACCAAGGCGGTGCGCCGCAAGCCGTACAGCGTCATCCTGCTCGACGAGATCGAGAAGGCGCATCCGGATGTGTTCAACATCCTGCTGCAGGTGCTCGACGAAGGTCATCTCACGGACAACTATGGCCGCGTGATCGACTTCAAGAACACCGTCGTGATCATGACGTCGAACGTCGGCGCGCGCGATCTCACGAAGACCAAGGCGTTGGGCTTCACGAGCGGCGACGCGGCGGCGAACTGGGAGCGACGCGCCGAGAAGGTTCGCGAGGAGCTGAAGAACGTCTTCAACCCCGAGTTCCTGAACCGGCTCGACGACGTCATCGTCTTCCATCCGCTCAGCCGCGAGCACATCTCGCAGATCGTGAGCGTGCTGCTCAAGGACGTGCGCAAACGTCTGGCGGAGGAGGAGCTGCAGCTCAAGCTCACCGACGCGGCGACGGACTTCCTGGTCAACCACGGCTACGACGAGCAGTACGGCGCGCGTCCGCTGAAGAGAGCGATCCAGAAGTACATCGAGGATCCGCTCTCCGAGAAGATTCTGATGGGCGAGTTCTCCCGCGGCGACGAGATCGAGGTGGACGTCGCGCCGGACGGGGCGGACCGGCTCGAGTTCCGAGTCCTGACACCGACGCCGCAGGCCTGAGATCTCGGCGTGAGAACAGCTGTCGTCCCGAGCTTCGCGAGGGATCTGCAGTTACGGGACCTGCAGATCCCTCGTTTCGTTTCGGGATGACACGTTGTCGGGGGCTCCGGCATGACACAAAGTTGACGGTCACGGATACGACGGACCTCGGCTCCGAGCAGCCGCTCGGGACACAATCGTGGCTGCGCTGATGCAGCTGTTAGCAACGTGATGCGTTTTTGGTTCTCGGATGACACGGTCGTTAGTGGCTCCCGATGTGATGAACCGTGGCTCGCGCCAAGGGCCCGGTGAACCCGAACGGCAGACACAGGCGTGTATCAGCGGCCGGTCGGTCCCACGCCCGGGACCTGCCCGGCGGCTCAACGTGTATATTTCCGGACTATGCGACAGATGCGTCTAGCCCTTGCGTTCCTGGGCGTGCTTGGGGCTGCCTCCGTGGCCGGTGCCCAGCAGGCGACTCCGGCCGCCTCGTGTGCCACGCCCGATAGTGTGGCGGTGCGCGGCGCCGGGAAGGCGGCGACCGAAGATCAGATCCGGACCGACATCGGCATCACGCCGAAGTCGACGGTCAGCTCGCGCGTCGTGACGCAAGCGATCAAGAATCTGTACGCCACGAATCTGTTCGACGACGTGTCGTCCGCGGTGCGAGACGGTCGGCCGGCAAAGACGGTGCTCGTGTTCAACGTCGATCGAGCGGCGCATTCTCAGCGACTTCCAGGTCACCGGTCCGGACAAGGTGTCGGCCAGCTCGGTGCGCGAACGCGTGGATCTGATCGTCGGCAAGCCGATCGATCCGTCGCAGGTCGCGAGGGCCGTCGCCAGAATCGATTCGCTCTATCAGAGCGAGGGATACTATCTCGCCCGCGTCACAGTCGACACGATCAAGGATCGCGACGCGACGACGCTGATCTTCCATGTGGAGGAGGGTCGGCGTCTTGCCATTTCGGGGGTGGAGATCGTCGGGCAACAAGGCGCTGACCGACAAGGAGATCGTCGCCGCGCTCAACAGCAAGCCGGAAGGCTTCTTGTGGTGGCGCAACGGCGAGTTCGACACCGACAAGTACAACGAAGACCTCTCGAAGAACATTCCGAAGCTCTACGCGTCGCACGGCTACATCGACATGCTGGTCGTGAGCGACACGCTGATCGTCGACAAGGAGCTCGGCAAGGCGCTCGTGCGCATCACGGTGCGCGAGGGGCCGCAATACAAGATCGGCGACTTCGAGGTGAACGGCGCGCGGGTGTTCTCGAACGACGACATCTCGCGGATGTACCCGTTCACCGGCGACCAAGACGAAGGGCGCGACCGAGGCGGTGAAGGGATTGTTCGGACGCGGCACGAAGGAGGCCAACGACGTCTTCAACGCAGTCGGCGTGGGACGACGCGACCGAGAAAGTGCAGGACGCGTACACAACCAGGGCTACATCTACGCGAGCATTCGTCCCAGTCGTCGAGCGTCGCAAGGTCGGGAAGGATTCGGTGCCGACGGTCGATCTGCGCTGGGACATCGACGAGAAGACGCCGGCGATCATCAATCGCGTGGACATCCTCGGCAACGACGTCACGGTCGAGACCTGCATTCGCGACCAGCTCAACGTCTTTCCGGGCGACGTGTTCAACAAGGACCGGCTCATCCAGAGCTACCGAAACATCGCGAACCTCGGCTTCTTCGAGCAGGACATGCCGCCGCCGGAGACGCGAACGGCGAACGAGAACGGCGACATCGATCTCGTCTTTCACGTGAAGGAAAAGCGCACCGGCAACGTCAACTTCGGCGCGTCGGTCGGGCAGGGCACCGGCCTGGGCGGCTTCCTCGGCTTCGATCAGCCGAATCTGTTCGGCGAGTGCAAGCGCGGGTCGCTGCAGTGGCAGTTCGGCCAGTACATCCGCGATTTCAGCCTCAGCTATACCGATCCGCGCATTCGCCAGACGAATGTTTCGGGTACGATTTCTCTGTACAACCAGCGGTCGCGGTTCATCATTCGCGACATCGGCCAGTCGAACACGTCGGGCGGCCAGCTGCAGTTCGGACTGCCGCTGCCGAATTCACGGTACACGCGTTTCTACGTCAGCTACGGCGGCGAGCGCGTCAGCTACGGCGGTGACGGCCTGGTGGGAACGATTCAGTGCAACGGGTGCTTCCGATCGACGCTCGGCTTCACGCTCGACCACGATACGCGGCTCGGGCAGCCGTTCCCGGTCGCCGGAACGCACGAAAACATCGGTCTCCAGCTGAATGGCGGCCCGCTGGGCGGGACAGCGTCGCTTCCAACGGCTGACCACGGAGGCACGGTCGTACTCGACGCTCGCGACGTTCGGAAACGGCATCGGGCCGGAGCCATTGGCGCTGGTGTTCGGCCTCACGGCGCGCGCCGGCGCACGTGTTCGGTGACCCCGGACCGTTCTTCGTGTCCCAATCGTTCTCGATGGGCGGCGTGCAGTACGGCATTCCGCTGCGCGGCTATGAAGAATTCTCGATCACCCCGCGCGGCTTCCTCCCGAACGCCGACCAGTTCCAGGCGCAGCGAAGCTCGTTCGGCAATGCGTATTATGCCAGCTCGGCCGAGCTGGGCCTGCGGGTGAACCAGCAGCTGTATCTTGACGCCTTCTACGATGCGGGCAATTTGTGGGAGCGTGCCGCGGGACTTCGACCCGACCCGGCTGTTCCGCGGTGCCGGTTTCGGTGCTTCACTCGTCACTCCCCTTGGACCGCTCGGTGTCGACTTCGGCTACGGCTTCGATCGCACCGACGTGTTCGGCCACAAGGATCCGAAGTGGCAGGTTCATTTCAAGTTCGGTCAGATCTTCTAATCGGAGTTCCAATGCGTTCCACGATCCGCGCGACAGTGATCGCGCCAATCCTGTGTCTGATGGCTGTGGCGGCGGGACACGCCCAGACCGCGTGCACCAAGATCGGCTACGTCAACACGCAGGTCCTGATGGAGTCAGCGCCCGGTCGGATTCACGGCTGAGTCGCTGCTGAACAAGATGGGCGATGGCTTCAAGACGGTGCTGGCGAAGGAGCAGGACTCGGCGCAGAAGCTGCTGGCGGCGTATCAGAAAGAGCGTCGGCGACGATGACGCCCGCGGCCAAAGACAAGGCGGAGAAGGATCTCCAGGCGATCGAGGACGATCTGCAGACGAAGAACCAGGCGTTCCAGCAGCAGTTCGACGCGAAGACGCCAGGAGGTGATGGGGCCGGTCAAGGACGTGGTGAAGACCGTGCTCGACGGGCTCCGTGAGGAAGGCTGTTACGCGTGATCTTCGACAACGCGCAGGGCGCCTCCGGCATCGTATCGGCGGACAAGAATCTCGACATCACGGACAAGGCCGTGTCGACGCCTCCGCGCGACGCCGGCGCCGAAGATCAAGGCGACCGAGACGACGACCGCGCCGGCCAAGGGCGCGCCGGCGGCGCCCGCGGGCGTGACGGCGAAGCCGCCGCAAGCCGCCGACGCAGTGATCGCTGGGATCCCGTACGACGAGTAGCGGCGGTGAGGGCGAATTCGCTCTCACCGCCGCGGCTATTGCGGAGAGTGTCGGCGGCCGTCTCGTGGGAGACGCCGCCGTCGTCGTGGGCGGCATCGCGCCGCTCGATCGCGCCTCCGAGCGCCATCTGAGCTTCCTGGGCGCGCCGAAGTACGCGTCGATGTTCACGGCGTCGTCGGCCGGCGTCGTGCTGATCTCGCCGGAGCTGGCGGAGACGCCGGGCCGTGCGCCGGCCCGCGTCGTCGTGGACAAGCCGCAGGAGGCGTTGCTGTCGCTCCTGCCGCGCTTTCATCGGGTGGTGCGGGCGGAGCCGGGCGTGCACGCGACGTCCGTGATCGGACGCGGCGCGCAGCTTGGGCCGCGAGGTCTCGGTGGGCCCGTACGCCGATCATCGGCGACGGCGCGACCATCGGCGACGGCGTGGCGATCGGCCCGCACTGCGTGATCGGCGCCGGCGTCGAGATCGGGGCGGGGTCGCAGCTGTACTCGTCGATCACCGTGTACAGCGGATCGATCATCGGCGAGCGCGTGACGATCCACGCGGGCGCGCGCATCGGCTCCGACGGCTTCGGCTACGTGCAGCGCGACGGCGAGCATTTGAAGATTCCTCACGTCGGGCGGTGCATCATCGAGCACGACGTCGAGATCGGCGCCAACACGACGATCGACCGCGGCTCGATCGACGACACCGTCGTGGGCGCGGGCACGAAGATCGACAACCTGGTGCAGATCGCGCACAACGTGCGGATCGGGCGGGTGTGCCTGATCATGGCGCAAGTGGGCATCGCGGGCTCGGTTCGGGTCGAGGACGGGGCGATGCTGCTGGGGCAAGTGGGGGTCTCCGGCCACCACACGATCGGAAAAGGAGCGCGCCTCGCTGCACAGGCGGGGGTTTTTGGCGATATTCCGGCGGGCGAAACCTGGTCGGGCTACCCGGCCCGCCCGCACAAGGAGTCGCTCCGCGCCCAAGCGGCGCTGTTCAAGCTCCCAGGCCTACTCCGTCGCATCGAGCGACTGCTCGACAAAAACGAACCAGAATGAATCGTCGGACCATCGCGCGTCCGGTGTCACTCGAGGGAATCGGGTTGCACCTCGGCGAAGCGTGCCAATTATCGTTTCGCCCCGCGCCGAGCGGGGCGGGAATCGTTTTTCTCAGAACCGATTTGCCGGGCGAGCCCCGCATTCCGGCGCACGGCCGACCGCGCCGTGCTCACCGAGCGACGCACGCAGCTGGGTGAGGATCCCGTCTCGGTCCACACCGTGGAGCACGTGCTCGCGGCGGTCGCGGGCTGCGGCATCGACGATCTCGAGATCCACCTCGACGCCGCGGAGCCGCCGATCATGGACGGCAGCGCCGCGCCATTCGTCGAGGCGCTGCTCGGCGCGGGCGTCACCGATCATGCGGGCGAAGTCGAGTTTCTCACCGTGCGCAATTCGTTCACGCTCACGGACGGCGAGTCGACGTACGAGGTGCATCCGTCGCTGGAGCTCGAGCTCAACGTCACGATCGACTTTCCGCACGCGACGATTGGCCGCCAGCAGGCGAGCTATCGCGTTACACGTGAGACATTCATGAAGGAGCTGGCGCCCGCGCGCACCTTTGGCTTCATGCACGAAGTCGAGGCGCTGCGCGGGATGGGGCTCATCAAGGGCGCGTCGCTCGACAACGCGGTGGTGCTGGACGAGAATGGAGTGATCGGCACGACGACGCGGTGGCCCGACGAGTTCGTTCGGCACAAGGCGTTGGACTGCATCGGCGACCTCGCGCTCGCGGGCGCCCGGGTTCGGGCGCGCGTGACGGCGACCAAGCCGAGTCACAAGGGAACGGTGCGCCTCGTGCGCGCGATGAGGGAGGCTATGGCAACGGAAAAGAAGGGCATGGAGATCGACGAGATCATGAAGGTGCTCGCGCACCGCTATCCGTTCCTGCTCGTCGACCGGATTCTCGAGATGGACGACAAGCGGGTCGTGGGCATCAAGAACGTCACGATCAACGAGCCGTTCTTTCAGGGACACTTTCCCGGGCATCCGATCATGCCCGGGGTGCTGATCATCGAGGCGATGGCCCAGGTGGGCGGCATGCTGCTGATGGGCGCCGTGCCCGATCGCGAGAACAAGGTCGTCTACTTCACGTCGCTCAACAACGTGAAGTGGCGCCGGCCGGTGAAGCCCGGCGATCAGATCCGCTTCGAGCTCGAGCTGCTCCAGGTGCGCGGCATGATGTGCAAGATGTCGGGCGTCGCGAAGGTGGATGGACAGCTCGTCTGCGAGGCCGAGATGGGAGCGGTGGTCCGCGACAAATGAGCGTCGACCATTCATTCGACCGCGATCGTCCATCCCGACGCGGAGATCGGCGACGGCACCGAGGTCGGCGCCTTCGCGATCATCGGCGAGAACTGCGTGATTGGGCGAAAACTGCGTCGTCGCGTCGCGCGCGACGCTCGAGCGCAACGTCACGCTCGGCGACGGCGTGAAAGTGGGCGTCGGAACGGTCTTGGGGGGTGATCCACAAGACCTCAAGTACAAGGGCGAGCCCACCACGGTGGAGATCGGCGACGGCACGACGATTCGCGAATACTCGACGATCAATCGCGGCACGACGCAGTCGTTCAAGACGACGGTCGGGAAGAACTGCTTCCTCATGTCGTACGTCCACCTCGCGCACGATTGCCACATCGGCAACGGCGTGATCATCTCGAACGGAACGCAGCTCGCCGGACACGTCACCATCGACGAGAAGGCGATCCTCTCGGGGCTCGTCGCGGTTCACCAGTTCGCGACGATCGGCCGGTTCAGCTTCATCGGCGGGTGCTCGCGCGTGTCGAAGGACGTTCCGCCGTTCGTTCGCGCGGTCGGCAACCCGATCAAGCTCTATGGCCTGAACGTCATCGGCCTGGAGCGCAACGGATTTCCCGAGGACGTGCGGCGCGAGCTCAAGCGCGCATACCGCCTCTTCTTCAAGTCGGGAGTTGAATCTCTCGCAAGCGCGCGAACGCGCCGCCGCGGAGCTCGAGCACATGCCGGAGATCGAAGAGTTTCTGGCGTTCTTCGACCGCAGCGATCGCGGGTCGGTGATCTGATGACGCGCCCCGTTCGCATTGGAGTCGTCGGCGCGGGAGCGCTCGGCTTTCACCACACGCGCATTTTGCGCGACGTCCCGGGCGCGCAGCTCGTCGGCTTCTACGAGGCCAACCCACAGCGCGCAGCCACGGTGAGCGCGGAGCTGGGCGTCACGGCGTTTCCAACGCTCGACGCGCTGCTCGATGAAGTGCAGGCGATCAGCGTCGCGGTACCGACGCCGGCGCACTACGCCGTCGCGGCGCCCGCGCTCGAGCGCGGTCTTCATGTCCTCGTCGAGAAACCGATTACCACGACGTTGGAGGAGGCCGACGCGCTGCTCGCGATCGCGCGACGCTCCGGTGCGGTGTTGCAGACCGGTCACGTCGAGCGCTTCAACCGCGCGGTTCGCGCCGCACTGGAGCTCGTCGACGAGCCGCGATTCATCGAGAGCAACCGCCTTGCGCCGTTCAACCCGCGTGGCTCGGACGTCGCCGTGGTGCTCGATCTGATGATCCACGACATTGATCTGGTGCGCACGTTCGTCGGAGGGAAAGTCAGCTCGGTGTCGGCGGTCGGCGTGCCCGTGCTGACGCCGTTCGTCGACATCGCCAACGCGCGGATCACGTTCGAGGCTGGCGCGGTCGCGAACATCACGGCGAGCCGCGTGTCGCGCGAGCGGATGAGAAAGGTGCGCATCTTCCAACAGAGCGGATATCTGTCCCTCGACCTGGCGGCCGGTGCGGGAGAGTTCTATCGGTTGCGCCGCGACGTCGATCTCGAGGCGCTCGTCCGCGACGCGCAGGGCGCGCAGGCGCTCGAGTCGTTCGTCGAGCGCGTGTCGGTCCAGGGACCGGATGGCGAACCACTGCGGCTCGAGCTCGAAGCGTTCGTCCAGGCCGTGGCCGGCGAAGCGCCGGTCGCGGTGAGCGGAGAAGATGGACGCGAAGCGCTCGCCGTCGCGCTCACGATCGTGAACGAGATCGAGCGAACGTTGCCGGCGTTGGATCGCCGCCCACTGGCGATGAGCCGTGCGTGAGATTCTGTTCGTCGCCGGGGAGGCGTCCGGCGACTTGCATGCCGCGGGTGTCGCGCGCGAGCTGGTGGCGCACGGCGCGCCGTACCGGCTCATCGGGATCGGCGGCGACCAGATGAAGGCGGCCGGCGTCGAGCTGATCGAGCACACCGCGAATCTGGCCGTGATGGGCTTCGTCGAAGTGCTGGAGTACATCCCCAAGCACTTCGCGCTGCTCCGCGACATCAAGGCGCGCCTGCGCCGCGGCAACGTGGCGGCCGTCGTCCTCGTCGACTATCCGGACTTCAACATGATGGTCGCCGCGGCGAGCGCGGAGATCGGCGTGCCGGTGCTCTACTACATCACGCCACAGGTGTGGGCGTGGCGCATGGGCCGCGTCGCCAAGCTCGCGAAGACGGTCGCGAAGGCCGCCGTGATTCTGCCGTTCGAGGAGCAACTGCTTCGTCAGGGCGGTGTCGACGCCACATTCGTGGGCCACCCGCTACTCGATCGCGCCGACGGGATGCCGGATCGAGCGGAAGCGCGGGCAGCGCTCGGTCTCTCGCCGGCCGACCGCGTGCTTGCGCTGTTTCCCGGCAGCCGGAAGCAAGAGGTCGAGCACCTGCTCGATGCTTTCGTCGCTGTCGCGCGCGAGCTGGAGCGGCGCATTCCGGGTCTCAAGCCCGTCGTCGCCGTGGCGCCCCGGATCGCGCTGGACGAGTCGCGCTGTCCGTATCCAATGGTGCGATCGTCGTCGTTCACCGTGCTCCGCGCGGCCGACGCCGCGCTCTGCAAGAGTGGAACGACGACGCTCGAGGCGGCGGTCGCGGGTTGTCCGCTCGCCGTGGCCTACCGCGTCGCGCCGCTCAACTACCTCGTGGCGAAATCGCTGGTGCGGATTCCTCATATCGCCCTGGTGAACGTCGTTGCCGGGCGAGAGGTCGTGAAAGAGTTCGTTCAAGACGCGCTCCAACCGAAGGCCGTCGCGGACGCGCTCGAGTCATTGCTGAATCCCAACAGCGGGGAACGGCGTACGATGGTCGCGGGGCTCACCCAAGTTCGCGAGTCGCTCGGGACGCCGGGCGCGGCGGCTCGAGTGGCCGATATGGCGCTCGCGCTTGCTGGTGGCGACCGACATGGCCGGTGATCTCCCACCGACTCGTCGCGTGCGCTGGTTGGCGCGACTCGGAACGGCGCTCGTTCGCGTCCTCGGCCTCACCTGGCGCGTGCGCGTCTCTCACGATCACGACGTGCGGCGGTTTCGCTCGACGAAGCAGCCGATCGTCTTCATGCTGTGGCACGGTCAATTGCTTCCGCTTCTCTATCACCATCGCGACGAAGGCGTCGTCGTGATGATCAGTGAGCATGCCGACGGAGAGATCATCGCGCGCATCGCCGAGAACCTCGGGTTCGGCACGGTGCGCGGGTCGACGTCGCGCGGCGCGGCGCGCGCGCTGCTCGGCGCCGCACGCGCGGTCACCGAGGGCCACGACCTGGCGGTCACGCCCGATGGCCCTCGCGGACCCGCGCGGTCGATCGCGCCAGGGTCGGCAGTCGTCGCGCAGCGAACCGGAGCCCCGGTGATCGGAGTTGGTGTGTCGGCGCCGCGCGCCTGGCGGCTCCGGAGCTGGGATTCGTTTCTCATCCCCAAACCGTTCGCGACGGTGCACATTGCGTACAGCGACGAGACGCGGGTGCTCGCGCCCGACGCGAGGGCGGCAGCCGATACCGCCCAAAGCTTGCATGCGGTGATGAACGCGGCGGAGCAGCGCACCAGTGGATGATCGCGGTCTCGTCGAGCGGCTCTGGTACGGGCGCGATTCGATCGCGTCGGCCGCGCGCACGGCGCTGATTCCCGCCGAGCGTGTGTTCGGCGGCATCGTGGGAGCGCGCGACATTCTCTATGACGCCGGCTGGCTCAGCGAGATCGCACCGAAGATTCCGGCGGTGAGCATCGGCAATCTCACGGTCGGCGGCACGGGCAAGACGCCGCTGGCGGCGTGGGTCGCACGCGGATTGGCGGTGCGCGGAGCAAAGCCCGCCGTCATCCTGCGCGGATACGGCGAGGACGAGCCGCTCGTGCATCGGGCGCTCAATCCGACCGTTCCAGTGATCGTCAACGCCGACCGGGTGATCGCGGTCGAGGAGGCCGCGCGCGGCGGCGCCGACATCGCCGTGCTCGACGATGCGTTTCAGCATCGCCGGGTTCAGCGGCTGGCCGATCTCGTGCTCGTCAGCGCCGACCGGTGGACCGGCGAAGTGCGTCTCCTTCCCGCGGGTCCTTGGCGCGAGCCGATCGAAGCGGTTCGTCGAGCGACGCTCGTGGTCGTCACGCGCAAGGCGGCGCCCGATGCGCGCGTCGACCAGCTCCACGAACATCTTGCCAAAGTGGCGCGCGGGATTCCGCGTGTGTCGGTGCGTCTCGAGCCCGACGAGCTCGTGAACGCCGATGGATCCGGCGCGGTTCGTCCCCTGGAATCGCTGCGCGGCCTGACCGTGCGGGCGATTCTCTCGATCGCCGATCCGCGCGCGTTCGTCGCGCAGCTCGACACGCACGGCGTGAGCGTGGTGCCGAAAATCTTCCCGGACCACCACGCGTTCACGGCCGCCGAGGTCGTCGCGCTGGCCGCGGAGTTCGATCGCGCTGAAGTCGTGATCTGTACACTCAAGGACGCAGTGAAGCTAGCTCCTGCGTGGCCTCGACTTGCGCCGCCGTTGTGGTATGTTTCTCAGCAGGTGATGGTGGAGCGCGGCGTCGGCGGTCTCGAGCGAGTGCTCGACGACCTCGTTCGCGTGCGCTCCGGGACGTCCCCCACTGCCGGCTGAGCCGGCCCGCATCGTTGCCAATGGCCACCGACCTTCGACTTCCGACCGATAGAATCGTTCGCCCCGATAAAGACCGCTTTCTCGATGAGGAGAACCCATTTGAAGCCATGATGTCGCGGTTCGACAGGGCCGCGGAACTGCTGGACCTGGAGCCGGGACTGTACAAGGTGCTTCGGCACCCCGAAAAGCAGATCACCGTGTCGGTGCCGGTGATGATGGACAACGGCGAAGTCGAGGTGTTCACGGGCCATCGCGTGCTCTACAACACGTCGCGCGGTCCCGCCAAGGGCGGCATTCGATTCGACATGCAGGTCACGCTCGAGGAGGTCAAAGCCCTCGCCGCGTGGATGACGTGGAAATGCGCCGTCGTGAATTTGCCGTTCGGCGGTGCAAAGGGCGGCGTCGTCTGCGACCCGCTCAAGATGAGCGCGGGCGAGCTGGAGCGCCTCACGCGCCGATATACCGCCGGCATCTTCGCCACGCTCGGGCCTGATTCCGACGTACCCGCGCCCGACGTCAACACCAACGAGCGCGTCATGGCGTGGGTGATGGACACCTACTCCATGCGCGTCGGCCACACGGTCACGTCGGTGGTCACGGGCAAGCCCGTCGAGATGGGCGGCTCGCTCGGCCGTCGCGAAGCGACCGGCCGCGGCTGCATGATCGTCACCAAGGAAGCGCTCAAGCACCTCGGGATGTCGGTGCTGAACACGACCGTCGCCGTCCAGGGCTTCGGCAACGTCGGATCCGTCGCGGCGCAGCTGCTCTCGCGCGAGGGCTGCAAGATCGTCGCGATCAGCGACCGCACCGGCGGCTACTACAACAAGAACGGCCTCGACATCGACGTGGCGATCAAGCACGTGCGCCAGCATCGGTCGCTCGAGGGCTACACCGGCGGCGAACAGATCACGAATGACGAGCTGCTCCTGCTCGACGTCGACGTGCTGGTGCCGGCCGCGCTCGAGAACGTCATCACCAGCAAGAACGCCGGAAAGGTTCGCGCGAAGATCATCTGCGAAGGCGCGAACGGCCCGACGACGGCGGGCGCCGACTCGATCCTCGACGAGAAGGGAATCTTCGTGATCCCGGACATCCTCGCGAACGCCGGCGGCGTCACGGTCTCGTACTTCGAGTGGGTGCAGGACCGCGGCGGCTACTTCTGGACCGAGGACACGGTCAACGAGCGGCTCACCGACATCATGAAGCTCAGCTTCGACGCCGTGCTGCAGCTGTCGAAGCAGCACAAGGTGAACATGCGCACCGCGGCGTACATGGTGTCGATCAGCCGTGTGGCCACCGTGCATCGTCTCCGCGGGATCTATGCCTAGACAGACCGAGCGGCGATCGGGGAGCGGCGTGCGGCGCGTTCAGCGTGAGTGGCGGTCGCACGGCGCGTGTTGAGGGCGGTGCGTACGCATGCGATTCATCGTGGCTGTGGTGGGCAAGCCCCGCGACGCTCACCTAGCCGCAGCGATCCGAGAGTATGAAACGCGTGCGTCGCGCTACTGGCCACTGGAGTTTCACGAGGTCCGCGAAGAGCCGAGTCGTTCCGGCTCCGCGGACCTCGTGCGTTCGAGGGAAGGCGACCGCCTGCTCGACGCCGTTCCGTCCGGCGTCCGGATCGTCACGTGCGACGTAACGGGGCGGGCGATGACGTCGGAGCAGTTCGCGCGATGGATGCAGGACGAACGCGAGCGAGCGCCGCGACGTCGCTCTCGTGATCGGCGGCGCGTTCGGACTGGGCGACACCGTGCGCGCGAAACAAACCGCGTCCCTCAGCTTGGCGCCGTGGACGCTCCCGCACGAGCTCGCGCGGCTGGTGCTCGCCGAACAGCTCTATCGCGCCGGCACGATCGCGCGCGGCGAACCGTACCACAAATGACCAGCAGCATGCGCGAGCCGAACTGTTCCGAACCCCATGTCGACTGAGCCGGTCGTCGTCACCGAATCGCTCGGCGGGTCGGCGCTGTCCGTGGCGGCGCGCGCCGGCCAGTTGCCGCAGTGGTATCCGCGGCCGCCGCGCGGCGCCGAGTGGATCGACCACGCGGCGCGCGTTCGAGCGAGCGTGTCGCCGAATTGGTACGACGACCTCTTGCCGGCGATCACGCCGCGCGGCGCAGCGGCCGATCGTCTTCGGCGCGCGGCGCAGCATGGGATCGTCGTCACGACGGGGCAGCAAGCGGGGCTCTTCGGCGGCCCGTTGATGACGCTGGTGAAAGCGCTCGGCGCCCGTGCGCTGGCCGACGTGCTTCAAGAGACGACCGGGCTCCCGGTCGCGCCGATTTTCTGGGCGGCGACGGATGACGCCGACTTCGACGAAGCGGCGGTCGTCTCGGTGTCGCTCGACGGTGGCGCGCGCGAGCTCAAACTCGAGCATCGCGCCGCGATCGGAACGCCCGTTGCGCGTGTACCGCTGGACCAAGGCGAGCTCGACACCCTGGCGGTATCTCTGCGCGAGGCGTGCGGCTCGGCGCCGCATGCGTCGTATCTCAACGATGTGCTCGCGGCGTTTCGCGGCGGCGTAACGTTGGGCGATGCCTACGTCGCGTGGCTGCGCGGGCTGCTCGAGCCGCTCGAGATCAGCGTGGTCGATGCGTCGCATCCGGCGATGGTGCGCACGGCGGCGCCCCTGCTTCGACGCGCGGCGCGCAGCGCTGGAGCGGTTGCGGAAGCCATCGCCCGGCGAAGCGAGGCCATCGCCGCCGCCGGCTTCACGCCGCAGGTGCAGGAGGTCGAGGGGCTGTCGCTCGTGTCCGTGCACTCGGGCGGGATCAAGCGCCGATTGCCGCTGCGCGAAGCGACGGCGATCGGAGCGGCTAACGGCGACGAGGTTCTGACGTCGACGGTGCTCGTGCGCCCTGTCGTCGAGCGCTGCATCATGCCGACCGTGGCCTATCTCGGCGGACCGGGCGAAGTCGCGTACTTCGCGACAGGTGTCCGCCGTCGCCGAGGCGCTCGGCCTGCCGTCGCCGATCGTGCTGCCGCGATGGTCGTGTACCATCATCGAGCCGCGCGTGGGCCGGATTCTCGACGAGCTGCACGTCGGCCGGGAGGCGCTCGCCGATCCGCATGCGCTCGAGGGGCGTGTCGCACGCGAGCGTCTGCCCGCCGAGACGGCCGCGCTCGCTGGCGTCGCTGCGCCGCGACCTCGACGCGAACATCGACACGCTGCGACGGTCTGCGAAGGGACTGGTTCCGGACGCGGTGGTCGATGGGTTGCGTCGCTCGGTCGATCTCAAACTCGAGCGGCTCGATCGGCGTTTCGTCGCCGCGACGAAGCGTCGCGAGACCGACGCCATGCGTTCGATCGCGACGGCGCGTGGTGCGCTCTTTCCGCACGGCGTGCGGCAAGAGCGGAAGCTGGCGTCCGCGCCGTTTCTCGCGCGATACGGTCCAGCGCTGATCGAGCAAATGCTCGAGGCGGCGGAGGCGCATGCCCGGTCGCTCGTCGCCGGCGGGCCGGCGCTGGCGACGCCGCCGTCGGCGGTGACGGCAGCGGTGTGACCACTTCCACGGAAGCGATCATCGAACAGGCCGACGAGCCACCGACACAAGGACGGACGGGCGGCGCGGCCGCGATCATCGCGGGGAGCATTCTCGCCTCGCGCATGTTCGGGATCGTGCGCCAGTCTCTGATGGCGACCTTTCTCGGCGCCAGCGCCGCGGCGGACGCGTTCACCGCTGCATTCAAGATCTCGAACATCCTGCAGAATCTGTTCGGCGAAGGCGTGCTGTCTGCCTCGTTCATTCCCGTGTACGCCCCGCTGGTCGCGGGAAAGGATGAGGCCGAGGCTGGTCGCGTGGCGGGCGCCGTGGCGGCCCTCCTCATGCTCGCCGTGGCGGTGTTCGTGCTCATCGGTGTGATTGCCACGCCGGTGCTCATTCCGCTCATCGCGCCCGGGTTCAAGGGCGAGACGCGAGAGCTGACGATTCTCCTTACCAGAATGCTCTTCCCGGGCGCCGGCATCTTCGTGATCTCGGCGTGGTGCCTCGGCATCCTCAACAGTCATCGCAAGTTCTTTCTTCCGTACTTCGCTCCCGTGTTGTGGAACGTCGTGATGATCGCGACGCTCGTCTGGGGCGGGCCGCGGTATCACGACAAGGAGCTGGTGGTGCTGCTGGCGTGGGCGTCAGTGGCGGGCGCAACGCTGCAATTCCTTGTGCAGGTCCCGACGACGCTTCGTCTGGTGCGACATCTTCGTGTGTCGCTCGATGTCAGATCGCCCAACGTGCAGCGCGTGACGCGGAACTTCGCGCCCGTGTTCGTCAGCCGAGGCGTCGTGCAGATCAGCAGTTACATCGACAACCTGCTCGCCTCGTTGCTGCCCACGGGGATGGTAGCGACCTTCGGTTACGCGTCGGCCGTGATCGTTCTTCCGGTCAGTTTGTTCGGCATGTCGATTTCGGCCGCGGCATTGCCAGCCATGTCCTCGAACATCGGGAGCGAGAGCGAGATTGCTGCGTCGCTTCGCGGCTCCTTGTCGCGGGGACTCAGACACATTGCCTACTTCGTCGTTCCGTCGGCAGCGGCATTTCTCGTATTCGGCGACGTCATCGCGCGCGTCCTGTTCCAGTACAAACGGTTCACGCCGCAGGACTCACTGTACGCGTGGGGGATTCTTGCCGGCGCGGCAGTGGGTCTTCTCGCGAGCACGCTCGGCCGTCTCTATTCGTCGACGTATTACGCACTCCACGACACGCGAACGCCACTTCGCTTTGCGACGGTTCGCGTGATTCTCACGACGGTGCTCGGCTATCTGTTCGCGTTGCCCCTGCCGCGCCTCCTCCACATCGATCCCCGTTGGGGCGCCGCCGGTCTCACGGCGTCCGCTGGCATCGCCGGCTGGGTGGAGTTCTCTCTGCTCCGGTCCCGCCTCAATCGGCGAATCGGCTCGACCGGTCTCGAGGCACGTTTCGTTGCTTTGCTCTGGGGTTGCGCCGCCGTCGGCGCGGCTGCCGGGTGGGGCATGCGCGTATTGACCGACGGTCGCAACGGTTTCGTTGGCGGGGTGCTCATCTTGGCCGTGTTTGGGCTCGTGTATCTCGCCTCGACCGCAATGGCCGGCGTCCCGGAGGCGCGCAGTCTCCTGGCGCGCGTCAAAAGGCGCCGATAGGCAACGAGACGACGGCTCCGGGCTCCACGCTTGGGGTATTATTCATGTATGGCCGTACCAGATTCCGTCCTGGACAAGATTTCGTATTTGCCCGAGTCGCCGGGCGTCTATCTCTGGCGCGACGCGGACGGAACGGTGCTCTACGTCGGCAAGGCGAAGCGCCTGCGATCGCGCGTTCGGAGCTACGTCGCGGCGGACCACGCGGAGAGCGTCAAGACCTGGGCGTTGATGAAGTCGGCCGTCGACCTCGAGACCATCGTCGTGCCGAGCGAGGCGCACGCGCTGATTCTCGAAGCGAATCTCATCAAGGAGTACCACCCGAAGTACAACATCGCGCTGCGCGACGACAAGTCGTATCCGTACATCAAGGTGACGGTCGCCGAGCCGTTTCCGCGCGTGTGGGTGACGCGCCACGTCGTCGACGACGGCAGCCGGTACTTCGGGCCGTACACGGACGTTGGGGCGATGCGTCGCGCGCTGAACGTCGTGAAGCGCATCTTCACCGTGCGGTCGTGCAACTACGACATGCCGCGGCAGATGCCCGAGCGGCCGTGCCTCGACTACTACATCAAGCGGTGCAAGGCGCCGTGTATCCTTGCCCAGACGCAGAGCGACTACGGCGCGATGATCGACGAAGTGCTGGTCTTTCTCGAGGGTCGCACGAACGAGGTGAAGCGGCGAGTCAAGGAGCGCATGGAGCTCGCTTCACAATCATTGGACTTCGAGCGCGCCGCTGAGCTGCGCGACGCGCTCAATCATCTCGAGCGGATGGAAGAGCCGGCGGTCGTGATGACCATCGAAGGCGGTGATCGCGACGTGCTCGGCTACGCCCGCGATGGCGACGATGCCGCGGTCGCGCTGATGCGCATTCGCGGCGGCAAGCTCCTGGCTCGCGAGCATCAGTTCCTCACCAACGTGGCCGACGAGACCGATCCCGCCGCGCTCGAAGCGTATCTCGTCGGCAGCTATTTGACGCGCGACGATCGGAGCGCCGAGCTGCTGGTCCCGTTCGATCCAGAGGATCGCGATCTCGTCGAGACGTCGCTCGAGCGCACGAAAGTGGTTGCGCCGCAGCGCGGGCCGCGCCGCGAGCTCGTCGACCTCGCGACCCAGAACGCGCGGCACCTGCTGGAAGAGCTTCGCCTCACAGGCGACGAGGCCGAGGAGCGGGCCGGCGATCCGATTTATGAATTGCAGCGACAGCTCGGCCTGCAGAAGGTGCCGCGGTCGCTCGTCTGCTTCGACATCTCGCACGCGCAGGGCACGGACACCGTGGCCTCGTGCATCTGGTTCCAGAACGGGCGCCCGTATCGCGCGGAGTATCGCAAGTTCAAGGTGAAAACCGTCGAAGGCGTGGACGACTTCGCGTCGATGAACGAAGTGGTGACGCGCTACTTCACACGCCGCGTCGAGGAGGAGAAGGCGTTGCCTGATCTCGTGGTGATCGATGGCGGGAAGGGGCAGCTCAACGCAGCCCATGCCGCGCTCGACGCCTTGGGCCTTGGCGCGATGCCGCTCATCAGCCTCGCGAAGCGCGAGGAGGAGATTTTCCTCCTGGGGCGGGCCGAGTCGCTCAAGCTGCCGCGCCGGTCGCCGGCGCTGCGCGTGTTGCAGCAGGCACGGGACGAAGCGCACCGCTTCGCGATCACGTTTCAGCGCAAGCGGCGCGCGGCGCGTACCATCACGTCGGAGCTCATGCGGATTCCGGGCGTCGGCGAAGCGAAGCGCCGCGTGCTGCTCGAGGCGTTCGGCAGCCTGCAGGGCGTGCGCGACGCGAGCCCCGAAGCGATTGCCGCGTTGCCCGGCTTTGGACAGAAGATCGCGGAGCGCATCCTCGGCGCGCTCCGCGCGACATCCCCAACCGCGACCACCGTCGTCGATCCGTCGGCGACGCCGGTTGCGGACGAAGCACCCGCCGCCGCGGTCGCGGCGTCGGACACTCCCTCAACCGAAACACCGTGACCACCTGGCATCTCGAATGTTCCGCGTGCGATACCCGCGAGTCGGGCGACGTGCGTGCTACCGTTTGCCTCAAGTGCGGCCAGCCGTTTCTCGTTCGTTATGACTCGGCGATGCCGCCACGCACCGCGGTCACGCCGCGATGGGACATGTGGCGGTACGCCGGCATCATGCCGCTCGAGCCTGGCGAAGCGCCCGTCTCGCTCGGCGAAGGCCTCACGCCGATTCAGTCGCTTCCAGTGCTCGCGAAAGAGATCGGCGTCGACACGCTGTGGGTCAAGGACGAAGGGCTCAACCCCACCGGATCGTTCAAGGCGCGAGGCATGAGCGCCGCGGTGACACGCGCAAAGGGCCTTGGCGTCTCTGGCTTTGTCGTACCAACCGCTGGCAACGCAGGAGCAGCGCTCTCGGCGTACGCCGCCGCGGCGCGACTACCCGTTCGCGTTTACGCTCCCGAGACGACACCCGAGCCGATCCTCGCGACCATTCGCGCGCTCGGCGCCGAGCTCTGTCTCGTGAAGGGACACATCGGCGACGCGGGCAAGCAGGCGCGCGCGTTCTCGGCGGAGAGCGGCTACTTCGACGTCTCGACGCTGCGCGAGCCGTATCGTATCGAAGGCAAAAAGACGATGGGGGTCGAGCTCGCCGAGCAGCTGGATTGGACGCTGCCGACGCACATCATCTATCCGACGGGCGGCGGAACGGGCTTGATCGGGATGTGGAAAGTGTTCAACGAAATGCAGAGCGGAGGGTGGCTCGACAAGACGGTCACGCTGCCGCGCATGGTGGTCGCACAGGCCGACGGCTGCGCGCCGATCGTGCGTGCGTTCCTGGCGGGGCAGGACCACGCGACGCCGTGGGAGAACCCGACTACGCACGCGAGCGGTCTTCGCGTTCCAGGTCCGCTGGGCGATCGGCTGATTCTGCGTGGCGTGCGCGAAAGCAACGGTGACGCACACGCGGTGAGCGAAGACGCCATTCGCGCCGACACGCTGCGACTTTCGCGCGCGAGCGGCATCGACGCGGCGCCGGAGGGCGGATGCGCGCTCGCGGTGACGCGTGAGCTCGTGGCCGCGGGCCGCATTCCGCGCAACGCGAAGGTGCTGGTGTTCAACACCGGCAGCGGCGCCTCGTACCGGTTCTAGCCACAATGCGCATCGCGATCTTCGACGCGTTCAGCGGGATCTCCGGCGACATGACGCTCGGCGCACTCCTCCAGGTCGGGCTCGACCCGGAGTGGCTGCGCGCGCTGCCGGCGACCCTCGGGCTCGCCGATATCGGCGTGCGCATTCGCGACGTCGTCCGCGGCGAGATCGTCTGTCAGAAGGTCGACTTCGACATTCCGCCGCAGCCGCATGGCCGCCACATTCGCGAGATTCGTGCAATCGTCGCGAAGAGTGGAGCGCCGGAGCGCGTGCGTGCGCGTGCCGATCGCGCGTTCACCGCGATCGCGACAGCCGAAGGAGAGATCCACGGCTTGCCGCCGGAGAAGGTGCACTTGCACGAAGTCGGCGCCGTCGACGCGATTCTCGATGTCTTTGGTTCGATCTGGGGGCTCGAGCAGCTCGCCGTCGAGCGGGTGTACGTGGGATCGATCTCGCTCGGCGATGGAACCGTGAAGGCGGCGCACGGGGTGTTGCCGGTGCCGGCGCCGGCGACGCTCAAGCTGCTCGAGGGACACGCGGTTCGTCCGGGACCCGAAGGATCCGGCGAGCTCGTGACGCCGACCGGAGCCGCGCTTGTTCGAGTTCTCTCATCGGGGCCGCCGCCCGCGGAATATGTTCCGGTGAAGAGCGGCTTCGGCGCCGGGACGAAGGATTTCGTCGGGCGCGCGAATGCGCTGCGCATCGTGCTCGCCGACACCGGGCAGCGTCGAACGGCGAGCCGCAGATCCTTCGCTTCGCTCAGGATGACAGATGTGTGGAGGATCTCGTCGAGCTGGCGTGCGACATCGACGACATGAGCCCGGAGTATCTCGCCGCCGTCGCGGATCGCGTGCGTGACGCCGGCGCGCTCGACCTGACGCTGCTCGCGGCGACGATGAAGCGCGGACGGCCAGGGACGCGCGTGGAAGTGCTGTGCACGCTCGCGGACGCGTCTCGCGTCGAAGAGCTGCTGCTCATCGAGACCACGACGATCGGCGTCCGCCGGCGCGCCGTACGGAGGCGAGCCCTGCCGCGCGAGCTCGTGCGGCTTTCGCTCTTGGGTCACGAGATCAGTGCGAAGCTCGTCACACTGCCCAACGGCCAACGTCGAGCGAAACCGGAATTCGCGGACGTGCAACGGGTTGCACTGGCGACCGGACGACCTCTGCAGGATATTTCCAGATTGGCCGCCGCGGCGGCGGAACGGTACTCGGAAGGATAGTGTAAGCCACTAACGGACCCATGGGGTCCGTGGTCTTGGAGCAGCCACTCAGGAGAGAGAACGATGCTCGTTTGGGGGAGAACAGCGCTTCCTGCCTTCATGGCGGCGACGCTCGCTGCCAGCGCCGGCGCCCAGCAGAAGGCGTGCGAGATCGACGAAGGATCACCCAATCAAATCGCGCGCGCCATGCTGTCTCTGCAGGTGGCGCAAAACTCTCAGAAGCCGGAAGAGGCCGCGAAGCAGCTTCAGAACGCCATCAAGGTGTTGGCCGAAGCCGACAAGACGAAAAACCCGGTCGGCCGGAACATGGTCATGGGCCGCACGCTCGTGCTGTGGATGGGACAGCCGTCCATGTCGAGCGGCTTCGCGACGCGTGGCGCGCTTGGATTCGTCGACGGAGCCGACGGCGCAGTACGACATCGTGGCCGGCATCGACTCGGCCTTCAGCGTCGTCGAAGCGTCGAATCCGGAATGCGCCGCGCAGACGGCACCGTGGCGCCAGCAGAAGGCGTGGGTCGATCTCGTGAATCACGCCGTGGAGTTGGGCAATACGCCCGGGAAGAGCGACTCCGCCGTAGCGTTGCGGCAAAGCGTTCGCTGGTGCTCTACAAGAGCGCGCCGTACGCCTACATCGTGCTCGCCAAAGTCTCGGCCGAGAAGAATCAGCCGAAGGACGCGATCGGCTATTACAAGCAGGCGATCACGGTGCGAAGGACACGTCGCTGGCCGACACGCGCCGCGGCCTACTCGAGGCAGTTGGGCGCGTACGCGGCCGATCTCTCGGAGGTCGCGACTGGTGCGGACAAGGCGGCGATACGCGGCCGAAGCCAAGGCGGCATACGAGGCGCTCGCCAAAGGATCCCGGCACCAAGTTCGCGGACGCGGCCCGCAACGGACAGGCGCGCCTCGCCACGATGTCCGGCGACACGGCGGCGATCAAGGCATCGTACGCCGACCAGCTCGCGAATCCCGGCGCGTTCTCGTACAACTCGATCATGAACGCGGCGGTGACCGCCGCGCAGCGCGAATCAGACGCACGACGCGATCAAGCTGTTCGAGGCCGCGCGCTCGATGAATCCGTATCACCGCGACGTCCTGTACAACCTGTCACGCCTGTATCTGCTCGACAGCAACTACGTGAAGGGCATCCAGGTCGCGCGCGCAGGTCATCGCCGTCGATCCGTCGAACCCCGACAACGATCAGCTGCATGGTGCTCGGCTACAGCGGCATCAAGAAGGACTATGACACCAAGTTGAAGAAGGTCGATTCGGTCCAGAAGGACTACGGCAAGATGGCCAATACCAGCAAGAACGCGAAGGTCGTCGCTGCCTACGTCGACTCGGCGGCTCGGAACAACAAGGTGCTCACCGCGTATGGCGATTCGTCGCGCATCATGGTGGACTCGGCGCTCAAATACAACGACCTGATGCAGAAGATGCCGGCGCGCATCTCCTTCAGCGAGTTCACGCCGACCGACGCGAAAGCCACGCTGGGTGGCAGTGTCTCGAACATGGGAGAGGCCGCGCGCAGCTTTGCGGTGAAGATCGAGTTCCTCGACAAGACCGGCAAAGTCGTGACGACGCAGGACGTCAACGTCGGCCCGGTGCAGCCGAAATCGGGCGCGCCGTTCAGCGTGACCGCCACAGGCGCTGGAATCGTCGCATTCCGGTACGCACCGATCACCTGATCGCGACAATCACACCGTACTCTGCAATGCGTGCAGCGCCCGCCGACCGCCCCTCGGCGGGCGTTGTGCAAGGGGCCCAAGTTGCTTATTTAGCTTGATTTCCGCCATTTGATCTCCTAGATTACATAAGCTATAGCGCAAGTCGTGCATGCTGAGGCGCGCGGCACTGGCACGATCGTCGAAATCGTAAAATTGGGGGAGACGCTCCATGTGGTCTCCCCCGTTGCAATGGTGGGATGCAATGGTGCGGGTCAAGGCGGTTCAGGACGGCGGCATCGCGCACGAAGTGGGAATCGTCCCCGGCACCGAATTGTTGTCGGTCAACGGGCGCGAGCTTGCTGACTTCCTCGACTGGGAATTCCTGACTGCCGACGACGAGCTCGTCATCGAAGCCAAGCTCCCCGACGGCGAGCCGATCATCTTCGAGATCGAGCGCCCCGACGGCGAGGCGATGGGCGTGGAGCTCGAGCCGCCGACGATTCGCCGCTGCGCCAATCGGTGCGAGTTCTGCTTCATCGAAGGACTCCCCAAGGGCCTCAGAAAGCCGCTCTACGTCCGCGACGACGACTACCGCCTCTCGTTCGCCTACGGCAATTTCGCGACGCTCTCGAACATGAAGGAGCGCGACATCGCTCGCATCCTCGAGTATCGGTTGTCGCCGCTGTACATCTCGGTGCACGCGACGCCCTGGGAAGCGCGGAAGGTGCTGCTCAACAACCCACGCGTGCCGAACATCATGGAGCAGCTCACGACGCTCGCGCGCGGCGGCATTCAGTTCCACGGACAGATGGTGATCGTCCCCGGCTTGAACGACGGCGCCGTGCTCGAGCAATCATTCGCGGATCTGTGGTCGCTCGCGGATGCGATGATGTCCGTGGCGATCGTCCCCGTGGGGCTCACGCAGTTCTCGCACCTCTACACGGGCAAGCCGATGGACCGCGAGAATGCATCGACGCTGCTCGCCGCCGTCGATCGCTGGGCCGAGCGCGCGGAAGATGAACGTGGCCACCGGTGGGTGTACGGGTCGGATGAGCTGTATCTGCTCGCTGGCCGCGAGCTGCCCGATGCCGATTTCTACGGCGACTTTCCGCAGATCGAGAACGGGGTCGGCGCCGTCGCCTCGCTGCGCCAGCGTGTGGCGGACGGCCTCGACACGCTCCCGCGCCTCGATGGACGGCGCATCGGCGTCGTCACCGGAGTGTCGATGCGTGCGCTCATGCCGTCGCTGCTGCGGCAATTGACCGACGCGACCGGCGCCGAGTTCGAGCTCATCGTCGCCGAGAACTCGCTCTTCGGTCCGACCACGACCACCGCGGGGCTGCTCGTCGGCGCCGACATTCGTCGCGCGCTCACCGGCCGCCGCGATCTCGACCTCGCGCTGATTCCCGCCGAGTGTATCAACGACAATGGCGTCTTTCTGGACGACGAGTCGTTCATCGCGTTGCGCGAGGAGTTCGAGATGCCGATCTATCCGTCGTACGACTTCGTCGACGCGCTCGTGCACGAAGGCGAGCCGCACCCGGTGGCCGCATGAGCACGATTCCCGTCGTCGCGCTCATCGGCCGGCCGAACGTCGGCAAGTCGGCGCTCTTCAATCGCATCGTCGGCGACGACAGCGCGATCGTGTCCGAGGAAGCCGGCACGACACGCGACCGTCATTTCGCGGAGACCGATTGGTCCGGCCGCGCCTTCTGGCTCGTCGATACCGGCGGCATCGCCGACGATCCGCGTCTGCCGATGGACGTCGAGATTCGGCGCCAGGTGGACGAAGCGATCGGCGAGGCAGACCTGCTGCTGTTCGTCGTGGACGCGCGCGTCGGCCTCCATCCGAGCGACTATCACGTCGCCGAGCTGCTGCGCGATTCGCGCAAGCCGTGGATGCTGATTGCGAACAAGGTCGACGATCCGCGCGACGCGGACTTCTACGAGTTCTACGCTCTCGGCGTCGACGAGGTGTTTCCCGTCTCGGCCGTCAACGGGAAAGGCTCGGGCGACATGCTCGACGCCGTGATCGGTCGGCTGCCCGAAATCGCCGCCGAGCGTGAGGATGCGCTTCGCGTGGCGGTCGTCGGCCGACCGAACGTCGGGAAGTCGTCGTTCGTGAACCGCCTGCTCGGCGAGAATCGGCTCGTCGTGTCCGAAGTCGCCGGCACGACGCGCGACGCGATCGACACGCCGATGCGCTACCACGACCGGCTGTTCATCTTCGTCGACACGGCCGGTCTTCGCCGGCAGAGCAAGATCGACGACGGCATCGAGTTCTACTCGTCGCTCCGTACCCGCCGCGCGATCGAGCGCGCCGACATCTGCATCCTCATGGTCGACGCGACCGAAGGCGAGATCCAGAATCAGGATCTCAAGATCGCCGCCTTGGCGTGGGAAGCGGGACGCGGGCTGATCGTCGTCGTGAACAAGTGGGACCTGGCGGAGAAGGACGACAAGGCGACGGCGAAATATGAGAAGGCCGCGTACGAGAAAGCGCCGTTTCTCAAGTTCGTGCCGTTTCTCTTCACGTCGGCGCTCACCGGCCAGCGCGTCACGCGCGTGCTCGAGCTCTTGCTCGAGGTCGAGGAGGAGCGCGCCAAGCGCATCTCGACGTCGGAGGTCAACGAGAAGCTCGGCGAGCTCCTCGCGCGTCTCCAGCCGCCGCAGCACGCGGGACGCGAGGTGCGGCTCAACTATGCGACGCAGGTCGAAACCGATCCGCCGACCATCGCCGTGTTCGGCAACGCGCCCGATTTGGTGGAGGAGCACTACGTGCGGTATCTCCACAACGGGTTCCGATCGTTCTGGGGCTTCACGGGGAATCCGCTTCGGATCGTCTTGCGACGCAAGGCTGGATGATGCTTCCTCTGGCCGGCGCGATCATCGTGTCGTACTTGCTGGGATCGATCCCGGCGGCACACATCGCCGGCCTCTCGAAAGGCATCGACCTCAGAAAACACGGCTCGGGCAACCTCGGTGCGACGAACGTCATTCGCGTGCTGGGCACCAGGATCGGGCTGATCGTCTTCGCGTTCGACATGGCCAAGGGCGCGTTGCCCGTCGCGGTATTCTCGCGCTGGCTTCCAAACGACGCGCTTCTCTTCGGCGATGCGACCATCACGGGCATCGCGTGCGGCGTCGCCGCGATCGCCGGTCACGTGCGGCCGATCTATCTGAAATTCGGAAAGGCGGGGAAGGGGGTCGCCACCGCGGCCGGGGTCTTTCTCGCACTCGCGCCGATTCAGACGCTGCTCACACTGATCATCTTCGCCGTCGTGCTGCTCTCGAGCGGATTCGTATCCCTCGGGTCGCTCACCGGCGCGGTGATGCTGCCCGTGCTGCTCGCGATCACCGTCGGAGTTCGTTCGCCGTTGTTCGCGATCAGCGTGCTCGTCGGACTGTTCGTGTTCTGGACCCATCGCGCGAACATCGGGCGGCTCCGGCGCGGCGAGGAGCATCGGTTCGGCAAGCGGGGCACGCCGGCCCAGCGGCCGGCGGCGACGCTCGCGATCAGCCTGGTCATCGTGCTCGCGGTGCTCGTCGCGTCGAGGTACGGCAAGTGAGGAATCACTGATGCGGTGCGCCGTCGTGGGCGGGGGCGCGTGGGGGACGGCACTTGCGGACCTGCTCGCCGGCGCCGGGCACGAGACGCACCTGTGGGCGCTCGAGCCGGACGTCGCCGAATCGATCAACAGCGCCCACGAAAACCGCCGATTTCTCGCGGGGCTGCCGCTGGCGCCGTCGATTCGCGCCACCAACGACCTCTGCGAGGCGCTCGAAGGTGCCTCGCTCATCGTGCTGGCCACGCCGTCGCAACATCTGCGACACGTCTCGCGCCAGTCGGCGCGATTCGTGGACCCGTCGGCGATCCTCGTCGTGGCGTCGAAGGGCATCGAGCGCGACTCGCTGGCGCTCATGACCGGCGTCGTCGGCGACGAGGTTCCCGGGCGCCCTGTCGTCGGCATCTCCGGCCCGAGCTTCGCGGCGGAGGTCGTCGCGCGCCAGCCTACGGCAATCGTCGCGGCGTCGACCGACGCGGCGGCGGCGCAGATCGTTCAGGCAACGCTCAGAAGCCCGACCTTTCGCGTGTACACGAACGACGACGTCACCGGCGTCGAGCTGGGCGGGTCGCTCAAGAACGTCATGGCCGTCGCGACGGGTATCGTCGAAGGCGTGGGCCTCGGCCACAATTCGCGCGCGGCGCTGATCACGCGGGGGCTGCACGAAATGACGCGCCTGGGCGTGGCGCTCGGCGCCACGGCGTCGACGTTCGCCGGGCTCGCCGGCGTGGGCGACCTCGTGCTCACGTGTACCGGAACGCTGAGCCGAAACCGCGCGCTCGGCATCGAGATCGGGAAGGGCGCGACCCTGGCCGCGGCCCTCGAGGGCAAGGAGACCGTCGCCGAGGGCGCCGTCACCGCCCAAAGCGCGCGCACGCTCGCGGCCCGGCATCACGTGGACATGCCTATCGTCGAGATGGTCAACCGTATTCTTTTCGAGGGCCGCACCGCTCGCGACGCGGTGCCGGAGCTCATGGCCCGCGAGCTACGATCGGAGCAAGATCTGTGAGCCCATCGTCCGAACCCATTCAAGAATTCTTCTCGATCGGCGAGGTCTGCGATCTCACCGGCCTCAAGCCGCACGTGCTTCGCTACTGGGAGAGCCAGTTTCGCTTTCTCAGCCCGGCGAAGAATCGGTCGGGCAATCGCGTCTATCAACGGCGCGAGGTCGAGATGATCATGCTCGTGAAGCACCTCCTGTACGACGAGAAGTACACGATCGAGGGCGCGCGGCAGAAGGTCGACGAGCACCGCAAGGGCGGCGACCTCAAAGCCGTGGCCCGCGGCGCCCTGACGCTCCAGGCGCTCGAGTCGTTCGAGACCGATCTCAAGGAGCTGGTGACGATGCTCGGCGCGAACCTGGCCGACTGAGCCAATGCGTCTGCTCGTCACGAACGACGACGGCATCCTGGCGCAGGGCCTCGAGTGTCTCATCATGGCCGCGGAGCCGCTGGGCGAGGTGACTGTCGTCGCGCCCGATCGCGAGCAGAGCGCGACGAGCCATTCGCTCACGCTGCATCATCCGCTGCGGCCGGTGCGCCGTGGCGAACGCCGGTGGCAGGTCGACGGCACGCCCACGGATTGCGTGATGCTGGCGCTCGAGGCGTTGATGCCGGCCCGGCCCGATTTCGTGCTCAGCGGCATCAATCACGGGCAGAACATGGGCGAGGACGTGCTCTACTCGGGCACGGTCGCGGCGGCGATGGAGGGCCTCGCGCTCGGCGTGCCGTCGATCGCGGTCTCGTTCGCGGGCGGCGATCTTCGCGCGGACGTGACACATCTGCGCGAGCAGGTGAAGGTGCTGACGCCGCTGCTCGCGCATCTCACCTCGCTCGATTTTCCGCAGAGCACGCTCTTCAACGTCAACCTGCCGCCGAAGCCCGCGTCCGACGTGCGCGGCGTTCGACTCACGCGGCTCGGCCGACGCGTGTATTCGCAGTCGGTCGCGCCGATGAAGGATCCGTGGGGTCGCAGCATCTATTGGATCGGCGGCGGCGAGATCAGTTGGACGGGAGAGCCCGACTCCGATTTTCGGGCGATCGAGGAGGGCTATGTGTCGGTCACGCCGCTGCAACTCGATCTCACCCATTTCGGCGTACTCGAGGGAAAGGCGGCCTGGTGGCGCGATCTGTAGACGGAGAGATGCGGGGCGCGAGGGAGCGCCTCGTCGAGACGTTGCGCAGCAAGGGCATTCGCGATCTCGCGGTGTTGCGCGCCTTCGAGAAAACGGCGCGGCACGCCTTCGTTCCCACCGGCCTTCGGCATCGCGCGTACGAGGATTCGCCGCTGCCGATCGGAAACGGCCAGACGATCTCACAGCCGTGGGTGCACGCGCGGTATCTCGAGCTGCTCGAGCTCACGGGTCGCGAGCGCGTATTGGAGATCGGCACAGGGTCGGGCTATCAGACCGTGCTGCTCGCGCATCTCGTCGAGCAGGTCTTCTCGATCGAACGAATCCCCGCGCTGCTGCAACAGGCTCGGGAGGCGGTGCAGCTCGCGGGTGTGCGCAACGTCTCGTTCCTGCTTGGCGACGGCAGCGTGGGCTGGCGAGAATACGCGCCGTACGACGCGATCCTCGTCGGGGCGGGGGCGCCGTCGCTGCCACAGCCGCTCGTGTCGCAGTTGGCCGACGGGGGACGTCTGCTGGTGCCCGTGGGCGATCGCGAGGAGCAGAAGCTCCTCCTGGTGCGCCGGCGGGGCGATGATGTCGAGACCCAGGAGATTGCTCCGGTGCGGTTCGTTCCGCTCGTCGGGTCGCATGGGTGGAACCCGGGGAACGGAACGTGACGCGAATGCACATCGTCCTTCGTGGGCGGGTGCAGGGCGTCGGCTTTCGGTGGTTCGTTCGTGAGGCGGCGCGGCGCGCGCAGCTTTCGGGGTGGGTGCGCAACCGCCAGGACGGCGCGGTGGAGATCGAGGCGGAAGGCCCGACCGCGACGCTGGAGTCGTTTCGCATGTTGGTGGCGCGAGGCCCTGACGGGGCCGTGGTGACCTCCGTCGACGACGTCGAGCTTTCGGCCCAGGCGCTCGAGCAACCATTCACGATCATTCGGTAGGCGCGCCATGACGAGCATCCAGGGACGCAGCGAGTCGTACGCGGCGATTCGGCAGCTCATTCGCGATATCCCGGACTATCCAAAGCCGGGGATCGTGTTCAAGGACATCACGCCGCTCCTGGCGGCACCAGACGCGTTTCGCGCGGCGACGGACGCGATGGCGGCGCCGTTCGCGAGCGATGGCATCACCCACGTGGTCGCGATCGAGAGCCGGGGTTTCATCCTTGGGGGACCCGTGGCGCAGTGGCTGGGTACCGGGTTTGTGCCCGTGCGAAAGCCGGGAAAGCTGCCGTCGAAAACGCGCCGGGAGAGCTACGAGCTCGAGTACGGCACGGATGCGCTGGAGATCCATGCGGACGCGTGTGGCGAGCAGGCGAGGGTCCTGATCGTCGACGACGTGCTCGCGACCGGCGGAACGGCGGACGCCACGCGGCGCCTCGTCGAGTCGCTCGGGGCGACGGTGGCGGGTTTCTCGTTTCTGATCTCGCTGAGCTTTCTGCCCGGACGTGACCGGCTGGCCGGTCGAACGGTTCACTCCGTCATCACGTTCTGATGCCGCTTCAAAGCGCGGGGCAAAGAGTTATCTTTCACCGCTTGTGCCGGACTGGCGCGCCCCTGTAGCTCAGATGGATAGAGCAGCGGTTTCCTAAACCGTTGGCCGCGTGTTCGAGTCACGCCAGGGGCACCTGAACCTGTTCTTTCCAACTGTTCGAGAGATGACAGCCACCCAACCGGATACCACGGCCGTCGACCGTGCCCAGACCTTCATCGACTGGACGAAGATCAACGCGAAGGCGCTGTCGGTCGGCGCCGCGATCATCGTCGTCGCCGCGCTCGGCTATTGGTTCTACGCGCGATCGAAGGAGATTCAGTTCGCCAACGCCGAAAAGGCGTTGATGCAAGCGAAGCAGTCGATGACGGCGGGGAATCTCGCCCTCGCGCAGAGCGACCTTCAGAAGGTGTTCTCGCGCTGGGAATCGACGCCGGCCGGTGTCGAGGCCGCCATGCTTCTCGCTCAGATCGATTTCGATGGCGGGAAATACCAGGACGGCCTGACCAAGCTCCAAAAGGTCGTCGGATCCAGCGTCGCGTCGGCCAATCAGTCGACCATCGAGAGCCTCGAGGGCGACGGCTACGCCCAGATGGGCAAGTTGGCCGAGGCCGGAAAGCGGTACGACCAAGCCGCAGCCGACACGCCCTTCGAGATCGAAAAGGCCTTTCAGAAAGCGAAGGCCGCTCGTGCGTATCAGGCCGCCGGTGACGCCGCCAAGGCGCGCGCGATCTGGACCGATCTGGCGACCGATCCGAAGGCCCAGACCATGGCTGCCGAGGCCAGGATTCGTCTTGGCGAGCTGGACGTCCAGGCCGCGAAGCGATAGCTGTCGCTGTCCTTTAGGCAGTCCAAAACGATCGGCTCCTGAAGCGGTTAGTCCGCCGCCAGGAGCCGTTTCGTTTCGTCGATGAACCCGGTGCGACGATCTTCGCTTCGCTCAAGAAAACCACCCCTCCGCCGCCTTGAAGCAGTTGTCGGGAGCGAGAGTCGGAATTCGCAAACCCGCGCCTGATCGGCTGGAGAAGGAGCCTGGCTCGGCGACGGCAGAATGGCGACAACATGTCGACACGGCACTGTCGCCATGATCTCCAGTAAGTTCGTATAAGATAGTATTATGTCAACTACAAACATGGAAACTCTGTGGAGAACTCTGTTCTCCACAATTCCACAGGATTGTTGGCTTTCTGCGTAAGTAGCTGATCTTACGACTGTTAGATCAGATCTCTGAAAGTCTTCCTTCAAAGACCACCCGTCCTTCCCCAATCAGCGTCGGATGCCAGACTGATCCGTCTCGCCGAAGTCTGACTCGAAGGACGCGACCTGAGCTTGTTTCGAGCTCCACGGGCTCCGCCGGCCCGGTCGCCTGCCCCCACAGTGTCAGCAGGATTGCCGTGGCCACGGCGCCGCTCCCGCAAGCCAAGGTCTCAGCTTCGACGCCGCGCTCATAGGTTCGCATCCGGCGTCGCTGTCCACGACCATCGACGAAGTTCGCGTTCGCGCCTTTTGGGAGGCTCGGGTCATGCCGCAATGGCCGACCGCGGCCCACCACGTCGACGGTAGAAACGTCGTCGCATTCGACGACCAAATGCGGCACTCCGACCGTCGCGTAGCCCATCCGGCGCTCGCCGCGAGTCAGAACCAGGCCTGCCTCCGTTCGGACGTCTGAGACGGCTTGCAGGTCGATCTCAGGGCCCCATTCGCCCACCCTCGCTGACACCAGACCAGAGTCCGTTTCGATGACCAGCCCGTTCCGCGAGCCGATCCCGAGCTCCGCGGCGAGACGCGTCGTACACAGCGTCGCATTGCCACAGAATTCGGCCCTGGAGCCGTCGGCGTTCAGGTAGGTCAATCGCACCGCGGCGGCCGTAGACGGCTCCAGAAACACGATTCCGTCGGCCCCGACCCCGGTGCCGCGCGCACAGACGCGCTGAATCTCGGTCGGCTCTGCCAGCCTGCCGGGAGCCTCGTGCCGGGCGTCCACGACGACGAAGTCGTTGCCTGATCCGCTCATCTTGTAGAACGGCCGGCCCGCCGGAATCATGCAGCGCTCTCTGGTCTCGAGGTCAGTACCGCCGGGTCAGGCCCCACCATCTCAAGCGCCAGACCATCCAGATGGCTTCGATCATGATGGCCCGCGACATCTTGCTCTCGCCTTCGGTCCGATCGACGAATACGATTGGGATCTCAACGATACGAAATCCACGCCGCCAGGCGCGATAGCTCATCTCGATCTGAAATGCGTAGCCATTCGATCGAACCTTGTTCAGGTCAATCGATTGGAGAACTTCTCTGCGAAAGCACTTGAAGCCGCCCGTCGCGTCCCAGACCGGGAGTCCGGTCACGGCCCGCGCGTAGACATTGGCGAAGTAGCTCAGGATCAGCCTGGCGATCGGCCAGTTGACGACCGTCACCTTTCCCGAGCGGTAGCGGGAGCCAAGGACGAGATCGTGGCTCTGAATCGCCCGCAGGAAGTCCGGGAGGTGACCAGGGTCGTGCGAGAAATCCGCGTCCATCTCGAACAAAAAGTCGTACGAGCGCTCGAGCCCCCAGCGGAAGCCGGCGAGATAGGCCGTTCCCAGCCCCATCTTTTTCGGCCGCCGGAGAATGTGAACGCGCGGATTCTCCGCGATGATCTCCTCGACGATCTGCGCCGTTCCGTCCGGCGACCCGTCGTCGACGACGAGGATCTCGAGCCGGCTGTCGCGGCTCAAGACCGTCTCGATCAAGCGCGCGATGTTTTCGCGCTCGTTGTACGTGGGGACGATGACCAGCGCACGCTGGAGCGCCGCGGCAGGTCCAGTCGCTGGATCTGCCGCGGCGTTCGGCGCTGCGCCCTGGTCACCTGACGATGTCGACGACCCCACCGATGTTGGTGAGTGCGGCAAATGCGCCACTGGGATTGAAGTAGGCTCGACCCGCCTGCGCGTTGGTGCTCGTCTGGAACGACGCGAACGGAAGGAACCCGTTCGTGACGTCGCCCTGGACAATCGTGACCTGTCCGCCGATGTGCGTCAACCAGATCTGGCGCGAGTCCGGCGACACCGCCACGCTGACCGGCGAGGCAGCCACGCTCACGAAGCGGAGGACGGTTTGCGTGTTGATGTCGTACACGCGAACCACGCTGTTCGTGCCGTCGAGGAAGTAGAACAACCCGTCCTGCCCGATCACCCAGTCCGGAACGCCCGACTGCACGATGACGTTCTTGACCTGCTGGTTCGTGCGCGTATCGAATCCGACCAGGACACCGACTGACGCCAGCGCGTAGACCGTCGTGTCCCCCGGCGCCATCTGGATCTTCTTGAACCCGCCGCCAAGGAGCGGTTTGGCGATGATCGCGTGCGTCGACCCGTTGATGATGTTGAGCGTGCCGTCGGTCTGCATCACGTAGATTCGCGACCCATCCGAGGTCATCGTCGCCGACGTTATCACGTCGTTGATGGTCATCGAGTCCACGATGGTCGCGCTGGCCGGATCGATGAACCAGAGACGGCTTGTCGCGCCGGAGCTGATGGCCACGAGCGGACCGGCGGCCCGCGTTGGAGCGATGATGTTCTGCGCGCTCGACGTGAGGGTCACCACGCCGGTCTGCGTCGTGCCGCTGGCGTCGTACATGAACACCTTCAGAAGGCCGGGCACCGCCACGAACATCGCGTTGTTCGTGAAGGCGATGTCGGTCGTCGGAATGTTGTTGAAGTTGATGGTCGACGTGATCCCGGTGCCGGTCGGGTGCCCGATCACGGTGATCGACACGGAGGCGACAGCGGTGCCCACGGTCGCCGAGATGGTCGCCGTGCCCGCGCCGACGGCCGTGACGAGTCCGGACGAGGTCACCGACGCGATCGCCGAATTGCTGCTCGTGTACGCCACGACGGCGTTCGTGAGCTGGTTGCCGCTCGCGTCGAAGACTTTTGTGCCGAGCTGCGTCGTCTGCCCAACCAGCTGCTCGGGAATCGTGACCGGCGTGAGCGTGATCGTCGCGGCGGCGCCCACCGTGGCGGTCGCGGTGAACGTGGCGCTGAGCCCTCCCGCCGCCGTCGCCACGAGCGTGTTCGCGCCAACGGTCGTGCCGAGCCGCCAGCTCGCGGCGCTCGCCGTTCCGTCAGCCCCTGTCGTCGCGGCGCCGCCGTTCACGAGGCCGCCGCCGGAACCGACCGCGAACGTCACAGCCACTCCGGGAACCGCGTTGCCGAATGCGTCGACGACCTTCACCGACGGCGCGACCGCGACGTTGGTGCCGACCTGCGCGCTCTGGTTGTCGCCCGCGGCCTTGGTCATCGTCGTCGCGGTGCCGACGGTCGCCACCGCGGTGAACGTCACGGGTGCCAGCGTCCCAACCGTTGCGATCGCCTTCTGCACACCGACCGCGGATCCGAGGGTCCAAGTGGTTTGCGCCTTGCCCGTGGCGTCTGTGCGGACGGATGTCGCGCCCAGCGTTCCGTTGCCTGAGACGACCGCGAACGTGACGAGCGTCGTGTCGAGCGGCTCGCCGGCCTTGTTCATGACGATGACGGCAAGCGGCAACGAGCCCGGCGCGCCCACCGCGCCACGAATGGTGTCCGTCGAGACGGCGGTGATGGACGACGGGATCACATCCTTGGCCGGTGTGGTCGACTCGGTCCCACCGCATGCGGCAAGCACGCCGAGCGAGACGGCGAGCGCCCAGGATTTCACGATCTGGCGAGGTGCAAAGGACATCGGAAAACGGCTCCTACTGGAAGAGGTCTTTCGTCGGCGCAACCGGCGGTGTCACGCGCGTGCAGCAGTGAGGGGTCGCCGTCGAGACTCGGCGATGCCCCCGATGATCCAAGCGAGGAGGGCCAGGGCGAGCGCACCTAGCGTCAGCAGCTTCCCCTTGGCGTACGCGGCATCCTCGAACTGTAGGTGGACGGTTCGAGCTCCCGCGGGCAGCGGGACGCCGATCAGGTTGAAATTCATTCGCGCGACTGGAGCGGACTTGCCATCCACAGTCGCTTGCCATCCGGGATAGTAATTCTCGGAAACGACGAGGGCCGACCCCGCCGCCGCGCTCGGCGCGATGGCAATGTCGTAGGATTGATCAGTCGTGGCAGTCACCTTCGCGCGGGCCGGTGACGGCACTGGAAGGCCCTGCAACGTTTGGGTCTGGACGTCTTTGGCTGAGGAATCCACGATCGCCACGCGTCTCGGATCAAATCTCGGGTCGAGAATGGTGCCAAGTGCTTGCTCTTCCGACGCCTTTACCATGGCAGTCGCAACCCAGGCGGGATCGATGTCACCCGGCAGGCGGTAGGCGTAAACCATCGATCCAGCGGCATCCCGCACCGGCCCTGCCAGTAAAGTGGGCACTGACGGCCACTTGGCCTGGGTTGTGAGATCCCTCACGACGGAATCGGCCATCCCGGTGTAGAGGTACCGGACGTTCTCGTGCTGCCAGAACTGCGGCGAGAACACCGCCCGGCTTTCCATGTAGTCCGGGGTGCCTAGCAGGCGGTCGTACATATCGAGCTCGTTGCCGTGATAGACACCGACGAGGCGAAGCCCGTGCGACATGAGTCCGTCGCCGACGAAGTTGGCGTCGCGGACGATGTCGCTACTGAAGCGTGCCTCCGTCCACACGCGTCCCGGCTCACCCGACTTCTTGATGTCGGCCTTGATCGCCTCGATCGCCGGATCCGTGGCGAACAGAGTGCTCGCGCGAGGTGAGAACACCCAGTACATCCGCTCGATCGACCAGAGGTCGATCACGAGGACCGCGACCAGTCCGATGAGTGCCGTCCGCGCTTCCAGCCGATCCGTGAGCAGCGCCCAGATGAATCCAGCACCGGCGATCACGAAGAACAGCGAGCGCCAGACGCCGAGAATTGCCGAGCCTGAGTTGGCGGCCGCCTTTTGCGTGAATGCCTCGATGTACTCGGGCGGCAGGCTGCCATTCATCGTTCCGAGCACGGCGGTCGACAGCGCCGCGTATCCGCCGACGCTCATGAGCACGGCGAACACCCCGCCGGCAATCGCCCAGGCGATCGGGTACTTGGGACTCAGGCCGTATTCGTCAGCCCAAAGATTCGACGTCACGCGCCGCGCCAACACGCGCTCCATGCCGATGGCCGCCAGCACCGACACGGAGAACGCCGTCACGTAGATCATCGTGCTCGGCGCGCGGAAATACTTCGCGCCGAAGAGTGGAATCGCGAGAATCAGCTTGAAGAACGGCGTATAGCCGCCGAGGGCCCAGAGCAGCGACACACCGGCGGTGATGACCCAGAACCGGCGGAACGATTTCTGGCGCGTCTGGCCCGCCGCCGCGCCGGCGAGGATCAGGACGACGACGCCGAAATAGTCGCTGTGAAAGTGGATGGCGTTCCGACCCCAGTAGTTGCTGAGAATTCCCGAGAACTGCGGCCAGTACGAGTTGAGCAATTCCTCAATCGGGAACGAATAGCTCGTGGCGGTGGCGTAGTCGTGGCCCGCCGAGCGCGGCGACCACGCCTTGTACTCGAACAGCGCGGGCCAGTACTGCACCGCACCGATGAGCATTCCAACCCCGACCGCCGCCGCCGCGAGCCCGAGTCGCTTGAGTGCCACCGACCGTTCGAGTTTGCCGAAGTCCGGATGATCGGCGAACGCGACGTACAGCGCGAAGAATCCGCTCGTGAGCAGCATGTACTGGAGCAGCTGCGGGTGCGGCGAGAGCACCGCGAGGCCGATAGTGACGGCGAGCGCGCCCCACGCCCAGAGCCTTCCGTCCCGCACCCCGCGCGTCACGAGCAACAGCGCGAGCGGCAGCATCGTGCTCACGAACAGCTTGCCGTCGTGCCCGGGACCAGCGTAGCCGGCGATCGATCCGCCGAGCATGTACGCAAGGCCGCCGACCAACGCACCCCAGAATCCAAAATTCCATGCGCGGAGGAACAGATACGTGAACAGCCCGCACAGGAAGAGATGGATCGGGAATTCCCACGTCATCGCGACGTCCGTCGGCACGATCATGCGCAACAGGGCCGTCGGATAGAAGATGTCGCCGTGCATCGCGGCGATGTACGGGAGTCCGCCCTCGATGAACGGATTCCACTGCGGGAACCCCTGCCCGCTCTTCAGGTGCTGCGCGGCGAAGTCGCGGAACGCATAACCCGCCTTGTATTGGTCGCTGACCGGATTCAGGAGAAACTTTCCGGCGAGCGCGGGATACGCGAGGAGCAGCGTCGATACGGCGTAGACGAGCGACGCCCAAGCCGTGGGATGGCTCGGGCCCGAGCTGCCTTGCACCGCGGTCGCTTTAGGTTTTCGTGCCATCTCGAGCGGTCATGGCGTGAGTGCGGCGCCGTGCACCGAGCGCCAGAAAGAGTAGAGCCGGGGCGATCTCCAACACGGTCAACCAAAGGCGCGAGGTGACCGCGACAACCGCAGCCTGCTTCACGTTCGGGAGCAACTGCAGCGCTTGGAGCATGGTGGTGAGTGCCAGCTCGCGCGCGAAGAGCCCTCCCGGAATCGCGAGTGCAAGATAACCGAGCACATACGACGACGCGTACACCGCAGTGTAGTCGAGCGTCGACCCCGACGCGTGTTCGATCACGCCCGCAGTGAAGGCCTGGAACGCCGCTCCGTACAGCAGCCATGCCGCGAGGTTCCCCACGATCGCGATGTAAATGGCGCGGTGCGGCAAGTTGCCGATCGAGAGATCGCGGCCGGTTCGCCGGCGCACGAACGACTCGAGTGCCGGCAGGACGACCGGCAACGTGAAGAGCCCGAGCAGCACCAGCAGCGCGATCGCGACCCCGAGGACCGCATGCCCGCCCGAGACGCGATCAACCGCCTGCCATCCCGCGACAAGCGCGATCACGAATCCCGTCGCGATGTTCACCAGAGTACTAATGATCGACGATCCCGTCGCTGCAGCGACCGACACCTGGCGGCGCCGCGACATCTCCGCCATGACGCCGATCGACCAAATCTTCCCCGGGATATACCGGCCGAGATTCGAGACGAAATAGATGCGCGACGCCTCGATGAACCCGAGGTGGTCACCCCAGGCGCGAAGAATTCTGCGCCAGGTCTCGATGAGGACCGCGTAGGCGGCGAGGACGATGACGCACGAGAGCGCGATGAACGACCAACGAGGATGCACCTCGATGGGCGTTCCCCGAAACGACCTCCATTGTTGGAGGAGGCGTCCGCCGACGAACCAGAGAATGACCGCCGTGACGGCGATCTGCGCGGCGAACCACGCGTTATTTCGGCGAGCTCGCGATGGCGGCGCGGTAGACGTCGGCGTAGCGTCGGGCAACCGACTCGGGGGCAAAGGTGGCGAGCGCGTGGAGCCGTCCGGCCGCGCCAAGGGACGCGCCGCGATCGTCGCGCTCGAGCAACGAAACTAGCGCGGCGGCGAGGGCGGCGGCGTCGACGGTCTTCACGAGAATGCCGGTGCGGTCGTGCTGCACGATGTCGGGCAGACCGCCGGAATCGAACGCGACGACGGGCGTCTCGCACAGCTGCGCCTCGACGGCGACGAGACCAAGCCCCTCACCCACCGACGGGACGACGAGCGCCGCGGCGCCGCGGTAAAACTCGGCCAGCCGCGGCTGCGGCACGGCGCCGTGCCAGGCGACGCGATGGGCCAGCCCGAGGGCGGCGGCCAGATCTTGCAACGCGCCGCGGTCTTCGCCGTCGCCCACGACGTCGAGACCGATGCCGTCATCGGGCAGGCGGGCCAGGGTGTGGAGAAGCAGCTCGATCCCCTTCTGCTTGTTGAGCCGCCCGACGAACAGCAGCCGATTGCGGTGCCGCGAGCCGCCCGGCGAGAATAGCTCGGCGGCGACGGGCATCGGCGCGACCATCGGCATCGGCGTCGACACGACTTCACGCGCCTCTTCGGCCAACCAGCGCGACACGGCGGTCACCGCCGCCGAATGGTGCATCACGTGGCGAAACGCGGGTCGCGAAAAGGCGACCGATCGCGCGAGGCGAACGTCCGTGCCGTGGAGCGTCGTGACGAGCGGCTTGTTGGCCAGGCGACTGAGCCACGTGCCGACCAGGCCATTCGGAAACCACCAGTGCGCGTGGACGACGTCGGGGTGCCACGCGCGCCGTGCCTTGACGGCCGATCGAAATTCCGCGCCGAGGAAGCCCAGGAGCGTGACTCGGGCGCCCCACGACGCCTGCACCTGGCTCGCCATGTTGCCCGCGTACGCGAGCGTCTCGAAGCGGCGCGGCGCGTAGCGGAAGCGCTCGATCGGGATGCCGTCGAGATGATCGTGATCGGGGATGCCGACCGTCGCCGGCGCGACGACGCTCGTCTCGATGCCTTCGCCGCGGAGCGAGGTCGCGAGCTTGAGGATGAACGAGCCGGGCGCGTCGCCGGCCTGACGCGGAAAGGAGTGCGTCAGAAAGAGAACTTTCATTCGCGATCTTTGATGCGTTCGGCGGTGAGCTCGTCGAGCTGGCGTCGCAGCTCGCGGAGCTGCGCGCGCTGGCCGGCGATCTGCTCGCCGAGCAGTCCCGTCGCGAACAGAATGCTGCCGAGCACGAGACAGGTCTCGATCAGCTGCCAGATGGCCCGCACGCCGGCGTTCGTGAGCAGGAGCACGAGGCCGGCCACGACGCTCACGGCGACGATGCCGACGCCGAGCATGCCGAACAAGAGCAGCGGCTTCTGGCCGAATCGCAGCTCGAACCACACGGCGAGCATGTCGAGGACGCCGATCGGAATGCGGTGCCACGTCGCGAACTTCGACTTGCCCGCGTTGCGGGGATACAGCGGCACCGGGATCTCGGTCACCGCGAACCCCTGCGCGGCCGCCATCACCACCATGTAGCGATGCCAGTCGGGTCGTGTGGGCAACGCCTCCATCACCTCGCGACGATAGGCCTTGACCGAATTGAGGTCCTTCACGGGCACGTGAAACAGGGCCCGGCTGAGCGCATTGTAGATCCCGGACACGAACCGCTTCTCGTACTTCCCTTCCTTGAAGCCGGTCACCATGTCGGATTCGCCGGCGAGAATCGGCTCGACGAGCCGGGGAATGTCCTCGGGCTTGAACTGGAGATCGGCTGGATAGAACACGAGCACGTCGCCGCGCGCGGTGAGAAACCCGGTGCGCAGCGCATCGGCGATGCCGCGGCGCGAGCGGTGGCGCGCCGTCCGCAGGAACGGGTACCGCTCCGACAGGCTCTGAAGGACGGCCCACGTCCTGTCGACGCTGCCGTCGTCGACCACCACGACCTCGTACGAATGCGACGAGCCGGCGAACGTCGCGGCGGCGAGCTCCATGAACAGCGGCAGATTCTCCGCTTCGTCGTTCGCGGGGACGAGGACGGAGACGTCGACGCGCGATTGCGGCGACGGGCGGCGAACGTCGACTGCTGCGAGAGAAGGCGCCACGGCATTTGCTCCGGGCGTTGGGGTCATACTCGCTTGCGCATTCGGGCGGACAGCACGCCGAGCTGGTCGCGATACTTCGCGACCGTGCGACGAGCGATCTGAACGCCGCTCTCCTTCAGAATGTTGACGATGGCCTGGTCCGTGAGCGGGTGCTTCGGATTCTCGTCGGCGACCAGCTTCTCGATCTGCGCCTTGATGCCGCGCGCCGAGACGTCTTCACCGGCCGTGGTCGAGAGGCCGGAGGAGAAAAAGAACTTGAGCGGGAGCACGCCGCGCGGCGTCTGGACGAACTTCTCGTTCGTCACGCGGCTCACGGTCGACTCGTGCATGTTGATGACTTCCGCGACCTCGCGCAGCGTCAGCGGTTTGAGATACTGCACGCCCTTCTCGAAGAAGTCGCGCTGCCGGTCGACGATGTAGTTCATGACCTTGAGCATCGTCTGCCGCCGCTGCTCGATCGCCTGGATCATCCAGTTCGCGGAGTTCAGCTTGCTCGAGATGAACTCCTTCGACTCGCCCTCGAACTTCTTCTTGTCGCGCGCGATCTCCTGGTAGGCGCGGGAGAGCTTGAGGCGCGGCAGGTTCGCGTCGTTCAGGAAGACGTGGTACTTGCCGTCGATCTTCTCGACGATGAGGTCGGGGATGATGTAGTTGTCGCTGGCGTCCGAGTAGACGAGGCCCGGCTTGGGATCGAGCTTCTTGATCTCGTCGGCCGCCTTCTGCACGTCCGCCGGGCTGATGCCGAATCGCTTGGAGATCTCGCTCCAGCGGTGGTTGATCAGCTCCTCGAAACAGTCGCGGACGAGCCGGTACGGCACCGACTGCTCGAGGCCGGCCTCGCGCAACTGCAGCATGAGGCATTCGCGAAGATCGCGCGCGCCGACGCCCGGCGGATCCAGATTCTGGATGACCGCGAGCATCTCCTCGGTCTCGACGATCGTGTACAGCGGGAGCTCATCGATGTCGCGGTCGGCCGCCTCGGCGGCGCGCTCGACTTCCTCGTTCACGCCGCTCAGGATCTGCTCGAGCGGACAGGTGAGATAGCCGTCTTCGGCGATGTTCCCCACGAACTCGTCGGCGAGGAACTGCTGGCGCGGCGTGAGGTCGAGCAGCGTGATCTGATCGACGAGGTGGTCGGACAGGTTCCGGCTGTCGACCGTGACGGGCTCGTAGTATTCGCGCTCCTCGTGCTCTTCGCGGCGGCCGCCGGCGTCGAAGCCGTCGAGGAGGATCTCCTCCCAGTCGATTTCGTCGTTGGCGGCTTTCTCTTCGGCCGGCGTCTCCGCGGCGGCTTCGGCTTCGGTGGTCTCCTCCTCCGACTCCTCCTCGTCTTCCTCCGGCTCGACCATGTCGAGGAACGGATTGTTGAGGAGCTCCTGCTTGAGATGCTGCTGGAGGTCCAGGAGCGGCATGTAGAGCAGGTCCATCGCCTGATACAGGCGAGGATTGATCTTCAGTTCCTGCTTTAGCTGCGTGCTCTGGGACAGTCCAGGTCTCATGAGGCGACGGATTCCTGTTGACCGATTTCGCCCACTTGATCGGCTTCCGCGAAGCGGGAGCGCAGACGCGCCGTGAGCGTTGGGCCGAGATAGATGTCGGCGACGGTATCGTCAAAGACGAGCTCGCGCACCGTGCCCGACACCTTTACCTGCCCATCAAACATGATATATGCACGGTCCACGATATCCAGCGTCTGCTCCACGTTGTGATCGCTGATCAATACGCCGATGCCACGATGGCGCAAATCACTGACGATCTGCTGAATGTCGTGTACCGCGATGGGGTCGACGCCCGCGAACGGCTCGTCCAACATCATGAACTTCGGCTGAGTCACCAAGGCGCGCGTGATCTCGAGGCGGCGCCGTTCGCCGCCAGACAACGCGAATGCCTTGCTGTGCCGCAGGTGCTTGATGCTCAACTCGTCCAGCAGCGTTTCCAACCGCGCGCGCCGCTCGCTTGCCGAGAGCTTCAGCGTCTCGAGGATCGCGCGGATGTTGTCTTCGACCGACAGCTTTCTGAAAATCGACGGTTCCTGGGAAAGGTAGCCGATTCCCCGCCGGGCTCGCTTGTACATCGGCATCTTGGTGATGTTCGCGCCGTCCAGCAGGATGCTGCCGGCGAGCGGGTCGATGAGGCCGACGATCATGTAAAACGTCGTCGTCTTCCCCGCGCCGTTCGGGCCCAGCAGTCCGACAATCTCTCCCTGTTGCAATCGAAGGGCCACGTCGTTGACGACGCGGCGCCGGCGATACGTTTTGACCAGTCCTTTGGCCTCGAGCACGCTTCCGCCGGCGAGCGGAGCCGGCGTCGTTCGCACAGGCTGCTCGGCGCCCTCGGCCCGAGCTGCGACGCGAGCCGCGACGCCGTGATGCTCGCCGGTCTCGCGAAGGGCCGATGCGACCGCCTCGCGTGTCGCCGCGATCTCGTTCCAGACGCCTTCGGTGAACTTGATCACCGCCCACGGCGACGCGCTGCCCGGCTGCGGCGCGGCGATCACCGCATCGCCGGCGAGGCGCGGCAGCACCGACGTGATGAGGTGATGACGTACTTCATCAAGACTGAGGCGACCGGCTTCGCGCTCGGCGTCGCGTCCGCTCGAGCGCAGCGCGGCGAGGTAGTCGTCGCGGTAGATGATCGCGGCGCGATCCAGCTCGGCGACCCCACTCCCATCGGACGCACTGATCAGCGCGTGCAGGGACAGGGCCGTCGACCGGTCGCCGCGCGCGAGCCGCTCGACCAGCGAGCGTGTTCGCGAGCTATCGGGTTCGGTCACGGCTATCGAGGGAAAAGAGATTGGGCTTCGGCGGCTTCGCCGGCGTTTTTGGCGGCGCGGCGGGCGTCGTCTTGGGCGCGGCCTTCGTCGGCGTCGTCGGCGCTCCCGCCTTGGGCGCGGCCGCCCGCAGCGCCTTGCCTCCGTTGCATGCGAGCGCGGTGGTGTCCGACTTGGGCTCGACGTACACGCCGACGACGGAATCGATGGCCGTCACGATCGCCACCTTTTGCTTGTCGAAATCGATCGTGATGCGGCGCGCGCTCACTTGGTTGATGGCCGGGCACCGCTGCGCCGTGTCGCTCGCGGCCATGTGATACCACGAGGACGCGTTCCCCAGCGCCAGCAGCTGGCGAATCGGCGGCGTCTTCGAGGTGTCCTTCGTGGCCGACGTGTCGAAGTGCGCGGTGATCGTGTCGCCGCGCAACCAATCCGTCGTGTCCGGCTTTTCGACGTGGAAGCGCGTCGAGTCCGGCTTGCCCTGGGCGTACGCGCGGGCCAACGCGCGAATGAGGCGGACCTTCTGGTCCGGCATCGTCACGTCGAGTGAATCCGCGTCCACGTTCTGGCTCGGCGAGACCGCATGCGCGCGGCTGACCTTTCCCCAGGCGTACGCGTGCTGGAGCTGGTCGTTCTTCACGCGGAGGTCGATCGTGTCCGACGTGATGCGCAAGGAATCGCTCGTCGCGACGGCATTCGCGCGCGCGATGATCCGCTGGAGCTTCTTGTTCGACGAATAGAGATCGATCAGATCGCCTTTGAGCGTGAAGGGGCGATCCTTTTTCCCGGTGAGCAACGGCTCGCGCATCAGCCGCATCGTCTCCTTGCCCTGATCGAGAAACACCGAATCCGCGTTCGCCGTGATGCCGCCGGCCGGTGCGTTGGGTGTCGGCACCGTGGAGTTCGGCCGAGTGATGACGACGTGGCCGCTGCCGTAGATCAGGCTGTCGCCGTCCATGTGAATCAATTCGGCGACGACGGTCGTCGGCGGGACCGGTTTTCCCGACGAATCCTTCTCGATGATCGTGACCGTGGGCCGCCCGCGCGCGGTGATCTCTTCGCGCGGATGCGTGGGCGTGACGCGCTTGTACTCGGCGATCGGACCGACGAGCGTCGATCCACTCGGCAGTTTCGCGTTGACGTTGCCGACGGCGACGATGCGCTCGTCGGCGGTGAAATAGTTCAGAAAGTCGGCGTTGACGTGCAGGCGCGGCTCATCATAGACGGCATGCCCGATCACGTGGTCGCCGTCCTGGCGCTGCTCCGCGCTGTCGCCGCGTATGGTGATCTTCCGGCTCGGACACCGGATGACGACGTTGCCGCCGAAGAAGAGCACCTGGCCGCCGCCAGGCACCGTGTCCGCCGTCGCCCGCTCGCTCTGGAAGTTGCACCGCGTCGGCTGCTTGTCCTGCGCCGTGACCGGCTGCTGCGACGCCGCGATCCGCGGAGCGGCGCAGAGGCCGGCGAGGACGAGCCAGCGCGCCGCGGAGCGGTTCATCGCGCCGGCAGCAGCACCGTCGCGTCGCCCTTGCAGGTGGCAAGGCATTGGAACGACGTGAAGGCCTGGTTCGAGAGAAATCCCTTGCCGGTTTGCGTGTCTCCGTTCGCGCGCGTGAGCGTGTAGGTCGTGTCGCTCGAGACCTTGTGCGTGAGCTGATTGAACGTGACGTGCGGGGACTTGAGCGTTCTGCCGTCGGTGAGCTTCACGACGACGTCGCCCCAGCCCTCGAGGATTTGCGTGCGCTGATTGTAGACGCCGCGGTTGGCGTCCATCGTGCCCTCGGGCGCGCCCGTCTCGGTCTTGAAGTTGACGTGTGCGTGCCGAAGGTCGAAGCGCGTCTGATCGTCGAGCACGTATGCGGTGTCGGCGTTGAGCTCGCCGCGGTCGATGCCCTTCGTCGTCATGATGTAGCTGACGCCAATCAACATCTGGTCCGCGCTGTCGGCGGCGGAGGGTCCGGACACGACCGGCGGCGTTTGCGTGTCGCGGCACGCCGCGCTCGCGACGAGGGCGACGAGCCCGGTGCCGAAGATCAGCGAGCGCCTCATAAGACGCGTGCGCGCAGGAGATCGTGCAGGTGGACCACGCCGACGAGCTCGTCGTCGGCGTTGACGACGGGCATCACCATGAGGCCGTGCTGCTCCAGACGATAGGCGACGGCGCTCGCGAGCTCGCCGGAACGTGCAATCTTGGGTGTTCGAGTCATGACGGAGTCGACGGGGATCGGCAGGACTTCGTGCTCCCGTTCAACAAGACGGCTGAGATCGCCGGCGGTCAGCACGCCGATCACATGGCGAGCGGCGTCGACGATGACGGCAATGCCCCGGCGCTTGGCGATCATCACGATCGCGTCACGCATGGTCGCGGCTCCGTCGAGCATCGGCAGCTGGTCGTGCAACATGATCTCTTCCACGCGGGTCACGAGCTTGCGCCCGAGGGCGCCGCCGGGATGGATCCGGGCGAAATCCTCGCGCTGAAATCCCTTCTCCTGCAGCAGTGCCACCGCCAGAGCGTCTCCGATCGCCAGCGCCGCCGTGGTACTCGTGGTCGGCGCCAGGTCGTGCGGGCAGGCCTCTTCCCGAACGGCGGCATCGAGGGCAACGTCGCAGTTCCGAGCGAGCGACGAGCCCATATCCCCCGTGATGGCGATGGTTCGTACCCCGAACCCCTGCAAATGCGCCAACAGCGCCAGAAGCTCGTCGGACTCGCCGCTCTTGGAGAGCAAAATGGCGACGTCGTCGCGTCCGACGATCCCCAAGTCGCCGTGGACGCTGTCCACGGGGTGCAGAAACGTCGCCGGCGTACCAGTCGACGTCAGCGTCGCGGCGATCTTTCGCCCGATGAGGCCGGACTTGCCGACGCCGGCCACGATGACGCGCCCGCCGGACGCGGCGACGAGCGCAACGGCGTTCGCGAACTCGGGCCCCAGGCGCCCCTCGATCGCCGCGACGGCCTCGTACTCGAGGCGGAGAACGCGGCGCCCGCGCTCGACGATCTCGTCGTGGCTCACGCGGTCACCTCGCCCATGGGGCGCGACCGCGCGTCCACATACCGGGTCCAGGCGGTTTCCCATTCGCCGCGCGCCTTGAGCAGATCCTCGACGAACTCGCGCACCGCGCCGTGGCCGCCGTGCGCATGAAGCTGATGCCGGCAGATCGCGCGCACTTCAGGGACCGCGTTGCCGACGGCGACGGGCAGCCCGACGATGCGCAACAGCGAGACGTCCGGAAAGTCGTCGCCGACGAACGCGGTTTCGCCGGGCGCGATCCCGTGTCGCTCGAGAATCCTCATGAAGCCCGCCAGCTTGTGGCCATCCGGATCCTGGGCAACGTCGTCGACGCCGAGCTCCTTCGCGCGGAGCCGCACGCTCTCGGACACACGGCCGGTGATGATCGCGACCGGAATGTGGACGAGCCGCAGCATGGCGATGCCCAGGCCATCCTGAATCTCGTACCGCTTGAGCTCGAGGCGCTTTCCATCGACGTCGCCCAGATAGATACCGCCGTCGGTCATCACGCCGTCGACGTCGAGGGCGACGAGGCGAATGGACTTCGCGACCGTGGCGTCGATCACCGGCGCACCCGGTCCCAGACGTCGATGGTGCGTTCGACGAGCGCGTCGAGCTGGTCCAGGGGAATCATATTCGGGCCGTCGCTCGGCGCGTTGTCGGGGTCGGGATGCGTTTCCATGAACAGGCCATCGGCGCCCGCGGCGCATGCCGCGAGCGCGAGCGCCGGGATGAACTCGCGCGCGCCTCCGCTCGCGCCGGCGGTGCCCTGCCCCGGACGCTGCACGCTGTGCGTCGCGTCGAAGATCACCGGCGCGTCGCACGCCGCGCGCATGCGCTGAAAGTCGCGCATGTCGACCACGAGATCGCCGTAGCCGAAGAACGATCCGCGTTCGGTGACGGCGACGTCGTCGGCGCGAGGCGTTCCCGGTGGCCGCGATGCGCGGACCTTGTCGACCGCGCCGCGCATGCCTTCGGGATGCATCCATTGGCCCTTTTTCACATTCACGGCTTTTCCCGTCGCGCCGGCCGCGACCAGCAAGTCGGTCTGTCGGCAGAGGAACGCCGGGATCTGGAGCACGTCGACGACTGCGGCGACAGGCGCGCACTGCTCGGGCAAATGCACGTCGGTCAGCAGCGGAAGGCCGCTCGCCGCGCGCACGCGTTCGAGCTTGGCGAGTCCCTCGTCGAGCCCCGGCCCTCGGTGTGCTCCCGCGTTCGATCGATTCGCTTTGTCGAAGCTTGCCTTGAATACGATGCCGCCGGGGACGCGCTCAGCAAGTCGCGCCAGATGCTCGGCGACGCGCAGATTGAGCGCGTCGTCTTCGAGCACGCAGGGTCCGGCGATCAGGAAGAGCGCATCTCTGCGGAATCTGGGGGCCATCAGTCCGCGGCTTCGACCAGCGACGTCGACCCGCGCGACGTCCCCCGCTGTTGCTTGGCTTTCGCCGCCGCGGCGATGAAGCCGCCGAACAGCGGATGCGGCCGCGTCGGGCGCGACTGCAGCTCCGGATGGAACTGGCAGCCGATGAACCACGGATGATTCGTCAGCTCGACGATCTCGACGAGCGATCCGTCGGGCGACAGGCCGCTCAGCTTCATGCCGTGCTGCACGAACAGATCCCGGTACTTGTTCGAGACCTCGTACCGATGGCGATGCCGCTCGCTGACCTCGGGCTGCCCGTAGACCTCGAGCGCGAGCGATCCCCGCGCGAGACGGCACGGATACGCGCCCAGGCGCATCGTGCCGCCCATGTCCGTCACGTGCTGCTGCGACTCCATGAGCGAGATGACCGGGTTGTCGCACTCCGGCGCGAACTCGGACGAATGACTGTCGTCGAGACCGCAGACGTTGCGCGCGAACTCGATGATCGCGGTCTGCATGCCGAGGCAAATGCCGAAGAACGGCAGGTCCGATTCGCGCGCCTGGCGGATCGCCTCGACCATGCCTTCGACGCCGCGCACGCCGAACCCGCCCGGGACGAGGAGGCCGTCCATCGTGCGGAGGATCTGCGACGCGTGCTCCGGATCGAGAAACCGGTCGCTCGACACCCATTGGATGTCGACGCCGACGTCGTTCGCGACGCCGCCGTGAATGAGGGCTTCCTGCACGCTCTTGTAGCTGTCCGCGTAGTCGGTGTACTTGCCGACCACGGCGACGCGAACGCGCTCGTGCGGCTCGAGCACGCGCTGCACGAGATCGCGCCAGGCGCCAAGCTCCGGCGCCGGTCGCTCGATGCCGAACTTCGTCAGCACATGCTGATCGAAGCCCTGCTCGTGGAAGCGCAGCGGGATCTCGTAGATCGTCCGCACGTCGGGGCTCTCGATGACCGCGCCGAAGTCGACGTTGCAGAACAGCGCGATTTTCCGCTTGATGTCGTCGGAGATCGGACGATCGGTGCGAACGATGAGGACGTCCGGCTGAATACCGATCTGCATCAGCTCGCGTACGGAGTGCTGCGTCGGCTTGGTCTTGAGCTCACCGGCCGCGGCGATGAACGGCAACAGCGTGAGGTGCACGAACAGCGCGTTCTCACGGCCGACGTCGTGGCGGAACTGGCGGATCGCCTCGAGGAACGGGAGCGACTCGATGTCGCCGACGGTGCCGCCGACCTCCACGATCACGACGTCCGTCTCCGGCGAGACGCGGCGGATGGCCGCCTTGATCTCGTCCGTGATGTGCGGGATCACCTGCACCGTCGCGCCGAGGAACTCGCCGCGGCGCTCTTTCGTGATCACGTTGAGATAGATGCGCCCGGTCGTGACGTTGTTCGACTGGGAGAGCGCCCGGTCGATGAATCTCTCATAGTGTCCGAGATCCAGGTCGGTCTCCGCGCCGTCGTCGGTGACGAACACTTCGCCGTGCTGAAACGGCGACATCGTGCCGGGGTCGACGTTGAGATACGGATCGAACTTCAGCATCGTGACGCGCAGCCCGCGCTCGACGAGCAGCCGGCCGAGCGATGCGGCCGCGATACCCTTGCCGAGCGACGAGACGACGCCGCCCGTGACGAAGATGTATTTGGTCGTATGAGGCCGTGTCGCGAGTTGCATGGCAGTCATCCTGTGGTGAGAACCGTCCATTCTCGGTTTGCGCGTTCGAGGTCCTGCTCCGTATCGATCCCCGGTCGCACCGCCTCGTCGATCAGCGACACGCCCATCGCCATGCCGGCCGCGAGCGGCCGCAGTTGCTCGAGCCGCTCGATCTGCTCGAGCGGGCTCTCCGGCAGCTCGACCCACCGCATGAGCGCCGACCGCTCGTACGCGTACAGCCCGATGTGCTGCCACACGCGCGTCCGCAACAGCTCGCCGTCGACCGGCTCGCGGAGATGCGGAATCGCGCCACGCGAAAAGTACATGGCCCGTCCGTCATCGGCAGCGACGACTTTGACCACGTTCGGGTCGTGCAGAATGCCGAGCGGCGCCATCACGGCCGCGGTGCCGAGAGCAAAGCCGGCGTCGGTCACCATGCGCGTGGCGCCGAGCACCGCGCGCGCCGAGACGAACGGCTCGTCGCCCTGGACGTTCACGATCACATCGAACCCGGCAAACTCGGGCCGGCGCGCGACCTCGGCCACGCGATGCGTGCCCGAGGGATGCTGAGCGCTCGTCAATACGGCGTCCCCCCCATGGGCGGCCACGGCCGCGGCGACCTCGTCGCTGTCGGTGGCGACCACGATGCGATCCGCCACCGCGATCTCGGCGACGCGTTGATGCACGCGAACGACCAGCGGGACGCCGGCGAGCAGGCGGAGCGGTTTGCGGGGGAGGCGTGTTGCGCCCAGTCGCGCTGGGATGACGGCGAGCGTCCTCATACAGGTCGCCCGGTCAGGGAGGGGTACGTGACCGCGCGCAAAGCCGCAAAAATCACGTTCTGAAAGTTAGCCAGCTTGTCAGGGTCAAGCAAACGGCCGTTCTGCGCCAGGAAAGCACCGGGGCACCTGCTGGTAGCCGCGCCTCACGGCTGGTGCTACTGTCCATGTCCCCGAACGGCGCGTCGTCGATGGAAGCGATCGCTCAGCTGAATTCCGCCCTCGACGGACGCTACGCGATCGAGCGAGAGATCGGCGCAGGCGGCATGGCGACGGTGTATCTGGCCCGCGACCTCAAGCACGACCGACACGTCGCCTTGAAAGTGCTGAAGCCCGAGCTCGGGGCCGTACTCGGCGTCGAGCGCTTTCTCGCCGAGATCCGGACGACGGCAAGTCTTCAGCATCCGAATCTTCTGCCGCTCTTCGACAGCGGCGAGGCACGTGGAGAGTGGAGCGACGGGCCTGGCCTGCTCTTCTACGTGATGCCGTACGTCGACGGCGAGAGTCTACGAGCGCGCCTCGATCGCGAGAAGCAGCTCCCAGTGGCCGAGGCCCTCCGGATCGCGATTGCCGTCGCCGATGCGCTTTGCTACGCCCACGAGCAGGGCGTGATTCACCGGGATCTCAAACCCGAGAACATCCTGATCCAGGCCGGCCAGCCGGTGCTCGCCGACTTCGGCATCGCCCTCGCCGTGGCGAACGCCGGCGGTACGCGGATTACGCAGACGGGCCTGTCGCTCGGCACGCCGCAGTACATGAGTCCCGAGCAGGCCACTGGCGATCGGGCAATCGACGGACGCACCGACATCTACTCGCTCGGCGCCGTGCTCTACGAGATGCTCACGGGCGATCCACCGCACACCGGGAGCACCGCGCAGGCGATCATCGCGCGCGTGCTAACGGAGCGGCCGCGCAGCGCTCGGCTGAGCCGCGACTCCGTGCCCGGCTTCGTCGACGCGGCGATCGACCGTGCGCTGGCCAAGCTCCCGGCCGATCGGTTCTCGAACGCACGCGAGTTCGCGGCCGCCCTCGCCGGCGCGAGCGCTGCGCCATGGGCGTACACCGCGGCGCATGCCACGAAAAGCCGGCGTCGGAGTGGGATCGCGGCGGCGGCTGCAGCCGCCGCATTGTCGGCGCTCGCGGCGTCGGGTTGGCTTCGACCGCTTCCTGGCACGAAGGTCGAGCGCGCGCGCTTTGCGCTGACGTTCCCCGACAGCGCTCGAACGCGCGAGGAGATCTCGGGAGAGAACATCGCGATCTCGCCGAACGGATCGCAAATCGTCTATGTCGGCGGGCCGGGCCAAGGCCAGCTCTTCGTGCGGCCGATCAACGAGCTCGACTCGCGTCCGCTCCGCGGCACGGACGGGGCGCAGGGTCCGCGCTTTTCGCCGGACGGCAAATGGGTGGCCTTCGTCGTTGGGAACACGCTGAAGAAGATCTCACTGGCAGGCGGTGCCCCGATTCACGTCGCAGACACGGTCAATCGCGCGAGCTGGGGCGACAACGGGGAGATCGTGATCGAGCGGGGCTTCACTTCCCGGACGTCGGGATTGTGGCGCGTGAGCGCGAGCGGCAGCGCGCCGGTCAATTTCACGACGGTCGACTTCGCACGCCATGAGAGCGCGCACACCTGGCCGTTCGTGTTGCCCGGGAGCGAGGCGGCGCTCCTCACAATCGAGCGTGGCGGTCCAGGGTCGTCGGAGCTTGCAGTCGTACGGTTCAACGATGGCAAGGTGGTCCCGCTCACGCTGAACGGCGTGAAGCTCAAGGGTGTGAGTCCCCGATACCTCTCGAGCGGACACCTACTGTTCGGCCAATTCGATGGCACGCTGATGGCCGCACGGTTCGACCTGAAGCAACTGCGCGTGGTTGGCGAACCGGTGACTGTCCTCGACAGTCTGATCGTGAAAGGCGGCGGCGCTACGGAGGCCGCTGTTTCCTCGAACGGCACGCTCGTTTTCGCGGAGGGTGACAATCGCCGACAGATCGTGCTTGTCGATCACGCGGGCGTGGTCCGTCCGCTCGTGTCAGCGCCGCAACGGTACGAATACCCGCGACTCTCGCCGGTCGGAGATCGCTTGGCTGTCCAAATCACCGAGACGGGGCGCTCGAGCGCGGACATCTGGGTCTACAGCCTTCCGCTGCGCACATGGACGCGGGTCACACGCGACGGACGAAGCCAGGCGCCAGTGTGGACGGCCGACGGAAGGCGAGTCGCGTGGACCTTCGGAGACGATGCGAATGCCGAGGTTCGCTGGCAGCGGTCTGACGGGAGCGGACAGGCGGAGGCTCTCTTCGCTCCGACGCAGCGAATCGAGGGGGCGACGTTTTCGCCCGACGGACGCCTGGTGGCAGGGCTCCAAGTGAACAGCGGCATGGGTGACGTCGTCGTCAGCGCGCTCGACTCCGCTAGCTCAGTGCGAACGCCGATCAAGATTGCGACCAACGCGTATGCTCCACAATTCTCGCCCGACGGCCACTGGGTCGCATATCAGGCCGGCGACTCGGGCCCATTCGAGGTTTTCGTCAGCGCCGCGTCGGGCGCGGGAGGCCGATTGCAGATCTCGACCGACGGCGGCTCCGAACCGGTCTGGGCGCCGGATGGACACACGCTCTACTATCGCACGAGGTCGCGGCTGATGGCGGCGAGCATCACGACCTCACCCGTCTTGGGCGTGACGCGACGTGACAGCCTCTTCAGCGACTCGTTCCAAATTGGATTCATTACCCAGGGATACGACATCTCGCGCGATGGGAAGAGTTTCCTCATGGTCGGCGCCGGCAATCAGCGGGAGCGCCTCGTTGTCGTGTTCGGGTGGCTAGACGAGCTGCGCGAGCGGATAGCTCTGGCGACGTCCAGGTAGCGTTGTCAGCGCGTGAGTGAGAGACCGACCCCGAAGAACCCGTGGCGGTTCGACGGATCGATCAGGTATTCGGCGTACACCACGCTCGCCGATGCGCGAACGCCAACCGCCTGGGCGAGGCTCGGCCAACGCGCCGCGTCCGCGCCCGCCAACACAGTGCGCAGCGTAACGACGGGCGGTCCGATCAGCGGAAGCTGGATGCGGTCGATCGGAATGTTGTACCGGGCGTCGAGGTAAAGCAGCTCGTCGCCACCGCGCGACAGCATGTTGATCGTGGGAATGCTGCCCAATCCACCGACGTAGACCCAGCGCTGGCGCGGCGTATCGGTCACCGCGCCGGTGAGGATGACGGCCTGCCCAGGTCCGGTAACGACAACATGGTCGTTGGCGGCCTCGCCTGACGCCGTCGCGACGAAATGCCCGTCGAAACGAAGTGACTGGGTGCCGAACGTCGGAAACGTGATCGCCCCGTCGAACGTGATCTGGCCGAACGGTCGCGATCCGCCGAAGCGGGGATTGAACCCACCGACCTCGAGGTCGACGTCGGCGCGACTGACGATGCCGCTGACGTCCTGCGCGAACCGAGCGCCGAGCAGGCCAGAGATGATCGTGCCGTTGTCGATCGGTGGATTCGGCCGCAGCATGTCCTCACGATCGCGCCGACCTTCGAAGCTCCAGGGGCCACCGGTCGCGAAGCTATCCGGCCGGACACTCTCCGCCTTCTCCCACCGGGCGCCGATGTACGGCGTCAGGCTCGACGCGCTCCACTCCCACGCGCGCGACGCCGATAGCTGTGCACGCGTTGCGCGATAGTAGTTTCGCGTGTCATCGCCCGATGTGAGCGTCGCGAGACTGTTGAGCACGTCCGACCAGATCCAGCCTTCATTCGTGAATGTCGATCGCTCGACCGCGAGCCTGAGCGTCGTGCGCCGATCGAGTGAGAGCTCCGCGCCGATCGCGGGGTCGACGACGCCGAGCTGCGAGCGGTAGGTCAGACGCGGCTCCACGCGGAGGTGCGTCCCCGGGACCGCGATCAACGGCGAGAACGGAAGGCCGACACCATCGGTGCGCGAGTAGTCGAGTGCGCGAAATCCGAACAGCCCGGGCAACGTGACAGCCCGCTGCGGCCGATCGACGAGCGAGACGTAGCGCAGCTCGTAGCCGCCCGGGACTGGCGCCACCTCGTAGGTGAAGTCCTGATACGAGCGGACCTCGCCGCCGACGTTCGCCATCGCCGATACGTAGACACCACCGCCGATCGCGATGGCCCGTCCCGTCACTGTGGCGTACGGGTGCACGTGGAGATCGCCGCCGACGACGATCACGTCGCCCTGCACGCGGCCGTCGACGACGGCGTTCCTGGCCAGCACGATCACAGTCGTTCGATACGTGCTGTCGCGCCGCAGCACCGCTTCGCTCGCGCCCGGCGGCACGACGGCGTGCGGTCCCGCCAGCGCACGCTCGAGCACGCGTGGGCCAGCCCCTGGCCCGAGGTCGACGATGCGCAGAGCGGGAGCCTGGGCGTGCGCCAGCGCGCCCCACAGCAGCAGGGCGACGAGCGCGTACGCACGAATCACCGCGCGAGCTCCAGGAAGTTCTTGAGGAGCGCCTTGCCGTGCGGCGTCATCACGGATTCCGGATGAAACTGCACGCCGTAAACCGGGTGTTCACGGTGTTTTACCGCGTGCACCTCGACTGGATCGTCCTGCGCCACGGCAATGATCTGGAGCGATTCCGGCATGGTGCGTCGTTCGACGATCAGCGAGTGATAGCGCATGACTTCCATGGGTGACGGCAGACCGGCGAACACGCCGGATCCATCATGGCAAATCTGGGACGTCTTCCCATGCATCACTCGGACCGCACGGACGACGTCGCCACCATACGCCTCGCCGATCGCTTGGTGTCCCAGGCAGACGCCGAGGATGGGGATAGTACTGCCCCAGCGCCGAATCACGTCGACTGTGATACCGGCCTCCTTGGGCGTGCACGGTCCGGGCGACAGCACGATGCCGTTTGGCCGCAACTCACCGACATCCTCGACCTCGATGGCGTCGTTGCGCCGAACCGTGACGTCGGCGCCGAGCTCACCCAAATGCTGGACGAGGTTGTAGGTGAAGGAGTCGTAATTGTCGATGACGAGTATGGTTGTCATTCTCGCGAGCGCAGCGAGCAGAGAATCTATTGTGAATCAAGTGGGGCCAGCGACGAACGCAAACGCCAAATCCGTAGCACTGATCCAGTTGCAGCTTGGAAGCCACGCGACCCTGAAAGTAGATCCTCGCGGCTTCGCCGCGGAGGATGACCGCTATGGCTGCTACCCCCGAGGATGATACTGCCGATGGACCTGTCTCAGGTACTCCCGATCGACGTGCGTGTAGATCTGCGTCGTCGAAATATCGGCGTGGCCGAGCATCTCCTGCACGGCGCGAAGGTCGGCGCCCCCCTCGAGCAAATGCGTGGCGAAGGAGTGCCGGAGCGTGTGCGGCGAGACGCGCTTCTCGATCCTGGCCCGCTCGACGTAGCGGCGCAGAATCTTCCACGCGCCCATGCGCGTGAGCGGCTCTCCCCGGGCGTTGAGAAACAGCACCCCTTTGCCGGCTCCCTTCTCCAACCGCGGGCGCAGCTCGCGCGTGTACGTCGCGATCGCGCCGATCGCCGAGCGGCCGATCGGAACGAGCCGCTCCTTGCTCCCCTTGCCGAAGACCCGAACCAGCTTGTCCTCGAGCATCACGTCTCGCACGGCGATCGTTATCCACTCGGAGACGCGAAGCCCCGCACCGTAAGCGAGCTCGAGCATCGCCCGGTCGCGAAACGCCAGCGGATCGTCGAGCGTCGGCGCCGCGAGCAGTCGCGAGATCTCGTCGACCGTGAGCACCTCGGGGAGCGTGCGCCACTTCTTCGGCGTCTCGAGCCGCTCGCTCGGATCGCGTGTCACGGCCCCGTCCGCGAGCAGAAAGCGGAAGTAGGTCCGCACCGCGGAGATGTTCCGCCGAATGGACGACGGCGACAGACCCAGGTCCTTGAGATGGAACACGAATGCCCGCAGCAGCTTGCTCGTGATGTCCGCGGGCAGCGGCGCCGAGTGCACCCGCGCGTAGTCAGCCAGCCGCTCGACATCGCGGCGGTACGCCTCGATCGTCCGGCCCGACGCGCCCTGCTCGAGGGTCAGGAAATCGCTGAACCGCTCGAGATGAAATCGGAGGAGCGTGCCTTCGTCCAGGACCATCCTGGAAGAATAAGGCTAGGGCGAGCCGGACACGATCGTCGCCACCGCGATGCATGCGATTCCCTCGCCGCGACCGATCCAGCCCATTCCCTCGTTCGTCTTGCCCTTGACGCTGACGTCGTCGGCGGAGATGCCGAGTGCCTGCGAGAGGCGCGCGCGCATCAGCTCGCGGTGCGACGAGATCCGCGGTCGCTCGGCCACGATCGCGACGTCCACCTGCTGCACGCTCCAGCCCTGGCGGGCGATCCGTGCAACGGCCGCACGGAGCATCTCGATCGAATCCTTGTTTTTGTTCGCCGGATCGCGGTCGGAGAACATCTCGCCGATGTCGCCCGCGCCCGCGGCGCCGAGGATCGCGTCGGTGATCGCGTGCGCCGCCGCGTCGCCGTCGGAGTGGCCTTCGAGATGAACGTCGCTCGGAATGGGCACGCCGCCGAGGATCAGCGGACCGGGAGGCGCGAAGCGGTGCGAGTCGTAGCCGATGCCGACGCGAGCGCTCACGCCGCGGCGCCGGTCGGTTCCGGGTTCAGAATCGTATAGTCCTGACGCCGGCGCGCGACGTTGAATCCCGCGTCGAGGATCAGGCGCTCGATCTCGCCGGTGGTGGTGCGATGCGTGGTGTTGGCGGCGGAGACGACGTTCTCCTCGATCATCAATGATCCGAAGTCGTTGCAGCCAAAGCGCAGCGCCGTCTGGCCGACCTTGAGACCCATCGTCACCCAACTCGCTTGCAGATTCGGGACGTTGTCGAGCACGATGCGGGCGATCGCGACGGTGCGGAGATATTCCACCGCGTCGGTCTTCTGCATGTGCGACATCGTCGGCGTGTTCTCCGGTTGCAGCGGCCAGCAGATGAACGCCGTGAAGCCGTTCGTCCGGGCCTGCACCTCCCGAACACGCTCGAGATGCTCGATGCGTTCGGCGAGCGTCTCGCCGATGCCGTACATCATCGTCACGGAGGTCTTCATGCCCTCCTGATGGGCGATCTCCATGATCTCGAGCCACCGGTCCGCGCCTGCCTTCTTCTTCGCGACCAGATCGCGGACCCGCTGCACGAGAATCTCGCCGCCGCCGCCGGGGACCGAATCGAGCCCGGCCTTCATCAGCTCCCGAATGACGTCGCGGGCGTCCATGCGGAAGGTCTTCGCGAAGAAATCGACTTCGCTCGGAGAGAACCCATGAATGTGAATCGGGTGATTGCGCTTGATATATCTGAGCAGATCCAGATACCACTCGAATGGTATGTACGGGTTGTGCCCCCCTTGCATCAGGATCTGGATCGCGCCGAGCTCCTTGGCTTCGTCGATCTTGGCGCCGATCTGCTCGTACGACAGCGTCCAGCCTTCGCCGTGCTTCGGGCGCCGGTAAAAGGCGCAGAAGCCGCAGTCGGCGACGCAGACGTTGGTGTAGTTGATGTTGCGGTCGACGATGTACGTGACCGTGTTGTGCGGATGCTTCTCGCGACGAACGCGGTCGGCCTCGGCTCCGAGCTCGAGGAGCGAGGCGTTGGTGTAGAAGTCGAGGAGAGTAGTCATTCTCTGCGAGCGTAGCGAGCGGAGAATCTATCGTGAAATGCGTGTGGTCAGTCGAGAGCAGCAACAGCGTGATGTAAGAACAGATCCTTATGATTTCATGACGGGCGCGATCTCGCCGCAGAAGCTCCACGGCCCAGACGGTAGATGCTCGCGCTGCGCGCGGAGGATGACGGCCGACTCATGCGGCCAAGAACGCCAACGACCCATCTGGAACCTTACCCGCCGCCACGAGCCGGCGGAAGAATTCGGTCAGCCCGGCCAGATGTTGATAGGCCAACCCGTAGTCCAACCCGGACAGATACTCGAGACAGACCGACTTGTGCACGCCGGTCGCGATGGCGGCCTGCGCGGCGAGCGTGTCGAGATGCTTGAGCCCCCAGTCGCGCGACGCGATCAAACCGGCATGCACCGCCAGCGCGTCCGCGACCGGCGACGTTCGCTGCGCGACCCACACCGCGAACACGAACGGCAGCCCGGTCCACTGCTTCCACTCGGCACCCAGGTCGTACGCGTAGCGATAGGCGGACAGCCCGCTCTCCACGGGATAGAGCTCGGGAGCCCGAAGCCGTGACCAGAGGTGAAGCGCCGCGTCGCCGATCACGAGACGGGCGTCGTGCTCGTCGTCGCCGAACCGCGCCACGTCGGACAGCTCGGCGTTCGCGGGAATGAAAGTCGGCCGGGCGTCCCACACGCTGTCGAACAGGAGCTCGAGCAGCGCGACGCTGGTCATCGAGCTTCGGCTCACGAGCACGCGACGTCCGGTGAGCTCGGCGGCCGGCCGCTTCGAGAAGAGCACGACGCTCCGCACCGGGCCGTCGCTGCAGATCGAGAGCCCCGGGAGCAGCAGGTACTTGGTCGCATCGCGCGCGTACTCCACGGCGCTGATGACACTCACGTCGAGGTCGCCCTGCGCCATCGCGCGATTGAGCGCGGTGGGCACGCCGTCGACCAGCTCCGCCGGCATCGGGACGACGCCTCGATCGATGCCGCCGTAGACCGGGTAGCAGTTGATGTAGGGGATCCGCCCGACACGCATGCCCATGGTCGTCTCAGGCCGCCTCGGGCGCGGCCGCGTCGTCGAACCGGCGAAGGATGTTGTAGAACGAGTCGCGCTCGGCGGGAACGCGTTTCGCGCCGCGGATCAGGCGCAGCAGCTGGTCGAGCGTCATGGCCTGCGCAGTGTGCGCGCCCGCCTCATGATAGATCTTCTCGCGCACCACGGTGCCCTCGAGATCGTTCACGCCGAACGAGAGCGACGCCTGCGAGACGAAGGGCGTCACCATGATCCAGTGCGACTTGATGTGATCGAAGTTGTCGAGGAACAACCGGCCGACCGCGAGATTCTTCAGATCGTCGAAGCCGGTCGTGGCGATGCCGGTTCTGTGAAGCGTCTCGCCCAGCTCGTTGTTGTCCGGGTGGTACGCGAGCGGGATGTACGCGAGGAAGCCGCCCGTCTCGTCCTGGAGGTCGCGCAACATCGACAGATGCGCGATGCGGTCCTCGTACGTCTCCACATGTCCGTACAGCATCGTGCTGTTGCTGCGAATGCCGAGGGTGTGGGCTTCGCGGTGGACGTTGATGTACGCCTCGCCCGACAGCTTCTTGTCGGCGATCGTCGCGCGGACGCCCGGGCTGAACACCTCGGCGCCGCCGCCCGGCATCGTGTCGAGCCCCGCATCGCGCAGCGCGATGAGCGTGTCGCGCACGCTCATCTTCTCGATGCGCGCGACGTGCGCGATCTCGACCGCCGTGAGCGCCTTGATGTGAACCTGGGGATGGCGCTCCTTGAGGCCGCGAAACATCTCGGTGTAGTACGCGAGCCCCGCTTTCATGTCGAGCCCGCCCACGATGTGAAACTCGCGCGTCATCGTGGAATTCGCGCTCTCGGCCTCCGCGTAGACCTGCTCCATCGTGTAGCGGTACGCGCCCTCCTCTTTCGGGAGACGCGCGTACGAGCAGAACACGCACGTCTTTCGGAGCGTGCAGATGTTCGTGGGATTGATGTGCTGGTTCGCCGCGAAGGTGACGGTGAGGCCGTGCTTCGCGCGATTCACGGCGTCGGCCATGTGGCCGAGCCCCAGGAGGTCATGCGTCGCGAACAGCGCGACGCCGTCGCTCGTCGTCAGCCGCTCGCCCCGCTCGACCTTGTCGGCCAGTGGCAGCAACGCGGGGTCGCTGATCAATCGCCGGTCGAGCTGCGCGGTCGCAGGCACGGGCTATTCCTCGAAGCGTTTGATGGCGAGCGTGACGTTGTGCCCGCCGAACCCGAAGCTGTTGCTGAGCACCGCGTTGATTCGATGGTGAACCGCCGTGTTCGGCGTGTAGTCGAGATCGAGCTCGGGATCCGGGTTCGCGTAATTGATCGTCGGCGGCACGATGCAGTCGCGAACGGCCAGCGCGCCGAAGATGAACTCCACGGCGCCGCCGGCGCCGAGCATGTGGCCCGTCATCGACTTCGTGGAGCTGACGTGGACCTTCTTGGCGTAGTCGCCAAAGACGGCCTTGATCGCCTTCGTCTCGTTTGAATCGTTGGCCGGCGTCGAGGTCCCGTGCGCGTTGATGTAGTCGACGTCGGTGGGAGACCAGCCGGCATCCTTCATTGCGATCCGCATTGCGCGCTGCGCGCCCTCGCCCTCAGGGGCCGGGGCGGTCAGGTGATACGCGTCGCCCGTCGCGCCATACCCGGCGACTTCGGCGTAGATGGTCGCACCGCGTGCGCGCGCGTGGTCGAGCTCCTCGAGGATCACGATGCCGCCGCCTTCACCCATGACGAAGCCGTCGCGCGTCGCATCGAACGGGCGTGATGCCGTCTCGGGCGAATCGTTGTGCTCGGACAGCGCCTTCATGTTCGCGAATCCGCCGATCGCCATTGGCGTCACGGTGGCCTCGGAGCCGCCCGTGATCACGATGTCGGCGTCGCCGTATTGGATGGTCCGGTATGCGTCGCCGATCGCGTGCGCGCTGGTGGCGCACGCCGAGATCGTCGCGTAGTTCGGGCCCTTGGCGTTGAACCGCATGGACACGAGGCCGGCGGCGATGTCGGAGATGAACATCGGGATGAAGAACGCGCTGATCTTGCTCTGGCCGCGCTCGCGATAGACGTCGTGCTGCTCCTCGAAGGTCTTGAGGCCGCCGATGCCGCTGCCGATGATGACGCCCGTGCGCTCCGGGTCGTACTTCGACGTATCGTCGAGGCCCGCGTCCGTCATCGCCTGCACCGAGGCGGCGATGGCGTATTGGGCGAAGAGGTCAGCGCGCTTGGCTTCCTTGCGCTCGAGATACAGCAGCGGATCGAAGCCTTTGACTTCGCACGCGAAGTGGACCGGGAACGTACTGTGGTCGAACTTGGTGATGTTCGCGCCGCCCGACACGCCCGCCGTAATCGCGCGCCAAGTCGTCGCCACGTCGTTGCCGACGGGCGTGATCGCCCCCATGCCGGTGACGACGACCCGACGCTTCATCCGTGGTTCCTCGCTTCGGCGCGGAGCCTGCCCTGAGGAGCGCGAGCGACGTAGGGCACCTTCGCTCGGAATTCGCCGTTCCCGCGCATTACGCGTTGCTCCCCATCTTCTGGTTCAGATAGCCGATCGCGTCGCCGACCGTGCGGAGCTTCTCGGCATCTTCATCCGGAATGTCGATGTTGAACTCCTTCTCGAATTCCATCACCAGCTCGACGATGTCCAGGCTGTCGGCGCCGAGATCCTCGATGAAGCTGGCCTCGTCGGTAAGCTTCTCGCGCTCCACCCCGAGCTCTTTCTCGATGATGTCGCGGACCTTCTGAGCGTTGTCGGCCATGGGGGTCGTTCCTCTGTGCTTTGTAAGGGTGAGAGTGCGTGAGTAATCTAGCGGGCGGTGCGGATGCTTGTAACTCGAACCATCACATCACCATACCGCCGTCCACCACGAAGACTTGCCCGGTGATGTACGCGGCGTGGTCGGACGACAGGAATGCGACGAGGCTCGCGACGTCGCGCGGCGTCCCGAGGCGCTCGAGCGGGATCTGCGTGAACAGGGTTTTCTTCGCCTCTTCCGTCATCGCGGCGGTCATGTCCGTCTCGATGAATCCTGGCGCGATCGCGTTCGCGAGCACGTTTCGGGAGGCGAATTCCTTCGCGACCGACTTGGTGAGTCCGATCAACCCCGCCTTGCTCGCCGCGTAGTTCGCCTGACCCTTGTTGCCGACGAGACCCACGACGCTCGCGACGTTGATGATGCGCCCCCAACGGCGTTTCATCATCCCGCGCATCGCCGACCGAATGGCGACGAAGGCGCCGCGCAGATTGGCATCGAGCACCGCGTCCCAGTCGTCGTCCTTGAGCCTGAGCAGAATGTTGTCGCGCGTGAGACCGGCGTTGTTGACGAGAATGTCGACCTGACCAAGCTCGGCTTCGGCGCGCTCGACCATCGCGGCGACCGCAACGGCATCGGCGACGTCACAGGCGAAGCCGCGCGCCTCGGGCGAGATCGCCGCCGCCGCCTCTTTCGCGCGTGCCTCATCACGACCGACGACGCCGACGCGCGCGCCGCACTCGGCGAGCGTCTCCGCGATCGCGCGACCGATGCCGCGCGTGCTGCCGGTGATGAGCGCCGAGCGCCCCGAGAGATCGATCTTCATGCGGCGATCGCTCGCAGAGCCGAGACCTCGGCTGCTGTTCCGCACGGCATCGTCTCGAGCGCGGGAGCGATGCGCTTGACGAGCCCACAGAGCACGTTGCCAGGTCCCATCTCGACATACAGCGCGTCTGGGAAACGAGCCGCGATCGCCAGGATTTCCTCCGCCCAGCGAACTGGCCTCGACAGCTGCTGCATGAGCAACTCCTTGGCTCTCGAGGCGGTCATGACAGGCTCGCAGTTCACGTTCGCGTAGACCGCGAAGTGAGGGTCTCCAAACGACGTCTTCGCAAGGGTGTTCGCCAAGCCATCCGCGGCGCTTTCCATGAGGGGCGAATGAAACGCTCCGCTCACGTTCAGCCGCACGGCTCGCTTGGCTCCGGCGGCCTTGGCAAGCGCCATGGCGCGGTCGACCCCTGCCTCTTCGCCGCTCAGCACGACCTGGCCCGGGCCGTTGTAGTTGGCCGGCACCACCAGACCCGCGTCGCTCGTCGCTTCGGCGCAGATCTCTTCGATCGGACGACTCGTATCGCCCAAGATCGCGGCCATCGCACCAGGGCGCTTGACGCCGCTCTCGTACATGAGCTCACCGCGCCGACGCACCGTTCGCACCGCGTCGGCGAGGCTCATCGATTCCGCGGCGTGATACGCAGTCAGCTCGCCGAGCGAGTGCCCCGCGGCCGCCATGACGGACGCGCCGATCACGTCGCGGGTCGCCGCCCATACCGCGGCGCCGTGCGTCAACAGCGCCGGCTGGGCATTGTGCGTGAGCGTGAGCTCCTCCGCGGGACCGTCGAAGCACAGCCGGCTGAGCGGTGCGCCTAGGGCTTCGTCGGCGGCCTCGAACACGAGCCTGGCCGCCGGGAATGCCTCAGCCACGTCCTTGCCCATACCCGGCTTCTGGGAGCCTTGGCCCGGAAAGAGAAGCACGACGTCCATGACGGTTCTAGAGACGGACGACCATCGAGCCCCACGTGAACCCGGCGCCGAACGCGACCAGCAGCACGGTCGCTCCCTCGCCGACCACGCCCTTCTCGATCGCCTCGTCGAGGGCGATCGGCACCGACGCGGCGGACGTATTCCCGTACCGATCCACGTTCACGTAGACCTTGTCCATCGGGATTGCCGCGTGCTTTGCCGTCGCTTCGATGATGCGGATGTTGGCCTGGTGCGGAATCATCAGATCGATATCCGCGCCCGTGAGCTTCGCGGCGTCGAGCGCCCGCGTCGCCGCGTCGGACATCGAGCGCACGGCGTTCTTGAACACCTCGCGCCCGTTCATCTTGATGTACTGCGACCGATCGGCGAGCACCGACTCGTCCACGGGGCGCGCAACGCCCCCCGAGGGGCGGCAGAGCAAATCGCCGAGCGTGCCGTCGCTCCGCAGGAAGGACGACAGGATACCCTTGTGCTGCTTGGAGCGCTTGAGCACCGCCGCGCCGGCCCCGTCGCCGAACAGCACGCACGTCGACCGGTCCTTCCAGTCCATGATGCCGGTCAGCTTCTCGACGCCGACGATGAGCGCCGTGTCGGCGTTCCCCGCGCAGATCATGGCTTCCGCCACCGACGCGGCGTAGATGAACCCCGAGCACGCCGCGCCGACGTCGAATGCCGCCGCCCGGCCCGCGCTGATCTTCGCCTGGAGATCGACGGCGGCACTCGGCAGCAGCCGATCGGGCGACGCCGTGCCGACGACGATGATGTCGAGCTCGCCCGCGGCGACGCCCGCCTTGTCCATTGCGGCGCACGACGCCTTGGCGGCCAGGTCGGTCGCGCTCTCGGTGCGCGCGAAGTAGCGCTGCTTGATGCCGGTGCGTTCGACGATCCACTCGTCGGTCGTCTCGATGCCCATCTTCGCGAATTCAGCATTCGTGAAAAGGGTGGCGGGAATGCCACGGCCCGTGCCGGCGAAGTACGCGATCGGACGTTTCACGCGGATTCTCCAACGCCGGCGTCGCTGAGCCGGCGTCCAATGTGCTCGTCCATTTTCGACTCGACAGCCTGCACCGCGACTTTGATCGCGTTCTTGATGGCTCGCGGCGAGGACTTGCCATGCGAGATGATGCTCACGCCGTTGACGCCAAGCAACGGCGCGCCGCCGTGCTCCGAGTAGTCGAGCTGCTTGAGCGTTCCCATCATCTTTTTCTGATCGAGCCCCGACACCTCGGCGAGCAGCCCGGTGATGAAGGGCGTGATCGCTTCGTAGAACTTGAGCAGCACGTTGCCGACGAACCCGTCGCACACGACGATGTCGATCGGGCCGCGGTCGCACTCGCCGGCGGGCAGGTCGCGCCCTTCGACATTGCCGATGAAGTTGAGCCCCGAGGCGTCGAGCAGCTGGTGCGCTTCCTTCGTGACGGCGTTGCCCTTCTCCGGCTCTTCACCGATGCTGAGCAGTCCGACGGCGGGGTTGTCGCGTCCGAGCAGATCCTCGGCGTACACGCTGCCGAGCCGCGCGAACTGGACCAGCTCGTCGGCGCCGCAATCGACGTTCGCGCCGGAATCGAGGACGACGACGGGCTTTCGCGCCGTGGGAAACAGCGTGGCGATGGCGGGTCGCTTGAGCCCAGTATGCAGCTTGAGCACGACCATCGACGCGGCCATCTGCGCGCCGGTGTTGCCGGCCGAGACGAACGCGTCGGACTCACCGGCGGCCTGCAGCTTGAGGCCGACGATCATCGAGCTCTTTGGCTTCCCGCGCACCGCCGCGCCCGGCTTGTCCGTCATCTCGATGACATCGGGCGCTTCGACGATCGCGAGCCGCTCGCGATGCGCGCCGAGCGGTTGGAATTCGGCGTCAGCGAGCAGCGCGTCGAGCTGTTTGGCGACGATGTCCGACTGTCCAACGAGCTGAATGGAATGTGAGGAGTGGAGCTCGCCGAGGGCGAGCAACGCGCCGGCAACGGTCGCCCGGGGAGCGAAGTCGCCCCCCATAGCGTCCAACGCGATGCGCGCCAAGGCTACGCTTCCCTGGCTGCAACCCGCTGCTTACCGCCGTAGTAGCCGCACTCCTCGCACACGCGGTGCGGCCGCTTCATCGCCTGACACCGCGGACATTTCTGAATGGCGATGGGTGGGGCGGTCTTGTGCGTGTTGCGCGCGCGCTTCTTCCGCTTGGAGGTTCTTCGCTTGGGGACGGCCATATGTGTGGATGCGTGGAGTGCGAGTGTTCGTGAATAGCGTCTTACTTCGACTGACCGAGCTTGCGAAGCGCGTCCCACCGCGGATCGGACTCGCTCGAGCTGCACTCGTGTGGGCCGGCGTTCAGGTCCGCACCGCAGCGTGGGCAGAGTCCCTTGCAATCGGGCCGGCACAATCCGAAGGTGGGCGCCGCCAGCAACCATTCTTCCCGGAGAGCCGGTCGGAGGTCGAGGTCGGGCTCCTTTGGATCGAGCTGATAGACATCGGAATCATCGGTCTCCTCATCGCCAACGTCGGCGAAGATGAGGTGTGTTTCGTCGCTCACGTGGGCGGTCGTGTCTGCCAGACAGCGACTGCACTCGAGGGCGACGTCCCCGTCGATTCGGCCGTGCCAGTAGAACCGGCCCGGTCCAGCGGCCGAGAGGCGCCCGGTGACGTGCATCGCGCCGATCGGCCTCGGATCGCCTTCTTCCCACACCTCGTCGTCTGCGGAGAGATCTTCGTCAACGACGGCGGCGTGAGCTTCGAGCGACCGAATGTCAAAGGACAACATCCACGAAACCTACTTGAAATTGGGGGCGGCTACAAGTCCGTGTAGACAATGGAGTTGGACATCGCCATGCCCTCGCGCGAGAGCCGACTACAACAGCGCGATCGCGGATGAACGCCGATATCGCGCCGATTGGCCGCGGATCGTTCCATCGATAGCCCACGGCTCCACTCCGAACGAGCCTGATTCTTTTGCGACTACCGCTCTGCTCCACTATCGCGCGCTCAGAACCTCTGTCTCCGCGAAGAAGAACCGAGCTTCGCGCGCCGCGTTCTCGTCCGAGTCGCTCGCGTGGATCGCGTTCCGCTCCTTCGACTCCGCGAACAGCTTGCGCACCGTGCCGGCCTCGGCTTGCGCGGGATCCGTCGCGCCGATCGCGGTGCGGAGCGCCGCGACGGCGTCCGGCTTCTCGAGGATCATCGGCATGCACGGGCCCGACGTCATGAACGTCACGAGCGAGCCGTAGAATGGGCGCTCCCGGTGGACGGCGTAGAACTCGCCCGCCTCGGCCTGGGACATGTGCATGACGCGCGATGCGAGAATTCTAAAGCCCTGCTGCTCCAGGTGCGCGACGATCTTTCCGGTCTTGGCGGCGCCGAAGGCGTCGGGCTTGATGATCGTGAGGGTGTACGTGCCGGCCATGGGGGATCAGGATCCTATGAGTTTGCGAACGATGTCGCCGCGAGTGAGAAAGCCGACGAGCCGGCCCTCCCACACCACGGGCACGCGTTCGACGTCCTTGTGGCTCATCAGCGCCGCCACTTCGGCGACGGGTTGCTCCGGCGCGACACACAACACCTGGCGGGTCATGACGTCGCGCACGGTCTTCTTGGTCTGGGTCTGGGGCGCCGGGTGCCGGCTCGAGCCGTCCGAGAGCACGTCGGTGTTCAAGAGGTTTTGCATCAGCTCCCGCTCGCTCAGCACGCCCAGGAGCCGCTGGTCCGCGTCCACGACGGGAAGCGCGCCCAAGCCGGTTCGTATCAGCTCGGCGGCGGCCTGGCGCAGCGGCACGTCGGGCGTCGTGGTGCGCGGAAGATCCGTCATCAGATCGCGCACGAGCAGCTGCTCGGCGATCTGATACTCCGCGAACACCGGGAGGCCGACCACCGATTCGGCGCTCGGCGAGCTCACGAGGGCGTCGATGACCTCCGGTCTCGGGAGCAGGCGGCTGAACGCCCGCACGACCTGCAGCTGCCGCGCGGCAGACTGGCGCGGGCCCACGACGACGACGACGACGGGGGCGCGCTGATCCGTGCCGTCCTCGAACGGCCGTCGAACGCCGTTCTGCGTGACGCCGATCGCCGCCTGGAGCGTGGCGGCGGTGTCCGTGCGGTAGTGCAGCAGGAAGGCACAGCCGGCCATGGCGACCATGTCCTCGCCGCGCTCCTCGGCGACACGTCCGCGCAGACTGTCCAGATCCGAAACGGCCCCCGACTGGGCGAGGCGGTCGAGCAGCGCGGCGCGGGCCGCGTCGAGCGTGTCACAGTCGAGCGGCACGAGCGCGCGGGAGGGCGCGAGAAAATCGGCGAGCCTCACGCCGCGCCCCTCGGGTCGAGCGATTGCGCGCGCGAGATGGAGTCCGCGCAGGCGGCGCGGAACGAGCGAGCCACGATCAGCGTGAGGGTCAGCAGGAGGATGTTGCGGGCGGCGAGCGCTGCCACGCCGCGGAATTCACGACCGAGCAACGCCCCATAATGCAGGGGATAAATGTAGTAGGTGACGACTCCCGCGGCCGCGAACACGCCCCAGATCCAGAGGCGCGCCGGCCGCACCACCAGCGGAAGCAGTGGCAGCGGCCAGATGAGGTATTGGGGCGAGAGCACCTTGCTCGCCACCAACCCGGCGAGAATCACGAGGACCGAGCTCGTCGCCACGATGCGAACGTCACGCATGGCGGCGGGCGTCACGCGGCCGGAATGGCGGAAAATGAAGCCGTAGGCAGCGATCAGCGCGACGGCCAGCACCACGGTGGAGACGCGAGCGAGAACGTCGGCGATCGGGCCCTCGAGGCCCGCCGACCGATGCGACTGGGTGACGTTGACCAGTCCGATTCCCAGCGACCGAACCGCAAAGGCGATCGTCGAATAGACGCTCTCGATCTGAATGCCGCGTTCCGTGTGATAGGCGAGCATCCGGTCGAGGCTCGCCGGCGCCGTGACGAGGAACGGCAGAAGCACGACGAGGCATGTAGCGGCGAACCACGCGGCAGCGCGGCGCGATCGCGCGGCGAGCGTCGTGCGGTCGTCGAGCAACAGAAACACGGGCGCGATGAGCGCCGGATAGACCTTCGTCATGGTGCCAAGCGCGAGCAAGATCCAGGCGGCGGCGTCGCGTCGCGCCGAGAACGCGACGACGGCCGCGAGTGTGAGCGCGGCCGGAAAGAGGTCATACTGCTGGAGGGCGATGGGGCCGACGGCGACGAGGAGCGCGGTGTACGGCAACAGCACACGCCACGGCGCGGCTCCTCGCGGTCGTGCCGCGTACAAGAGGACGAGCACGACGAGATCCGCGACCGCCACTTCGACCTGGTACCAGACGTAGTACCAGCGAAACGAGGCGCCGACGATGCGCGGCAGCGTGAAGAAAACCAGCGCGAGCGGCGGATACTCGATGAACACGTCGCGGTACGGCACCTTGCCGGCGACGATCGCGGATCCGTAGTCGTAGAACAGCCCCGTTCCGGAAAACGGCATCGTGTACACGCCGCGAAACACGACGGCGAACACCACGACGTGCGCCAGGACGAACCCGGCGAGCTGCCACCGTGGGTCGTCCCAGCGCCGCGCATGCGAGCTCACATGCGTGCCTTGATGAGCTCCACGAAGTCGATCGGGCGCTTGGCGACGCCCATGCCTGCCGCTTCGAATGCGGCGATCTTCTCGGCGGCGGTGCCGGCGGATCCCGAGATGATCGCGCCCGCGTGCCCCATGCGGCGCCCCGGCGGCGCGGTCTGGCCCGCGATGAAGCCGACGACCGGCTTCTTCATTTTCGTCTTCACGAAGTCCGCCGCGTCCTGCTCGTCCGTCCCGCCGATCTCCCCCATCATCGCCACGGCCTTCGTCTGCGGATCCGCCTCGAACGCCGCCAGGCAGTCGATGAAGTTCGTGCCGTTGATCGGGTCGCCGCCGATGCCTACGCACGTCGACTGTCCGAGACCGGCGCGAGTCAGTTGATATACCACTTCGTAGGTGAGCGTTCCCGAACGGCTCACGACGCCCACGGCGCCGGGCGTGCAGATCCGGCCGGGGATGATGCCGACTTTCGATTGCCCCGGCGTGATGAGCCCCGGGCAGTTCGGTCCGATGAGGCGCGCGCCCTTCTCGTTCACGAACGGGACGACGCGCGTCATGTCGAGCACGGGCACGCCTTCGGTGATCGCGACGATGAGCTTCACGCCCGCGTCCGCCGCTTCCATGATCGCATCGGCGGCATACATCGGCGGCACGTAGATCACCGAGGTGGTCGCGCCGGTCGCGGCGACGGCGTCGGCGACGGTGTTGAAGATCGGAACGGCATTCTCGAACGTCTGGCTACCCTTTCCGGGGGTCACGCCGGCGACGATCTTGGTGCCGTACTCCAGCATCTGCTTGGCGTGAAACGAGCCGTCGCGGCCCGTGATGCCCTGCACGACCACCGTGGAGGACTTGTCGATGAAGATGCTCACGCGGCCTTTCCTCCCTTGGCCAACGCTACCGCCTTCCGCACCGCCTCGTCCATGTCCGACGACGCCGAGAAGCCGTTCTCCTGCAGAATCTTCATCGCGATCTCTTCGTTGGTGCCGGTGAGCCGAATGACGATGGGGACCTTGAGCGGGTTCTGTTTCGTCGCGGTGACGATGCCGTTCGCGACGTCGTCGGTGCGCGTGATGCCGCCGAAGATGTTGAACAGGATCGCCTTCACGTTCGGATCTTCGGTGATGATCTTGAGCGCGTTCACGACCTTCTCGGGATTCGACGAGCCGCCGATGTCCAGGAAGTTCGCCGGATCGCCGCCGTAGTACTTCACGAGATCCATCGTCGCCATCGCGAGCCCGGCGCCGTTGACGACGCAGCCGACGTTGCCGTCCAGCTTGATGAAGGTCAAATTCGCGTTTCTGGCTTGCACTTCGCTGGGCGCCTCGGCGCTCTCGTCGCGCAGTGAGGCGATCTCCGGATGCCGATCGAGCTCGTTGTCGTCGATCACCATCTTGGCGTCGAGCGCCACGACGTCGCCGGCCGTGGTCGTGACCAGCGGGTTGATCTCCGCGAGCGAGCACCCCGACTTCATGAACGCCGAGTAGAGCTGCTGCATGATCTTCGCGGCGGCGCGCACCTTCTTCACGTCGTCGAACAGAAAGAAGCCGAGCCGCGACGCCTGATAGGGCTGCAGCCCGTAGCGGGTGTCGATCGGAAGCTTGAGAATTTTCTCAGGGGTCTTCGCCGCGACTTCCTCGATGTCGATGCCCCCCGCGGGACTCACCATGAAGACCGGCCGCTTCGATGCGCGGTCCAGAATGATGCCGACGTATGCCTCCGTGGCGATGTCGGCCGCGGGCGTGACGAGCACCTTCTGCACGGGCAAGCCCTTGATGTGCAGCGCGAGAATCTTCGCGGCGAGCTCCTTCGCTTCGCCCGGACTCTTGGCGAGCTTCACGCCGCCCGCTTTGCCGCGGCCGCCCGCGTGCACCTGCGCTTTGACGACGACCGTGCCGCCGTACTGGCGCGCGATGGCTTCGGCGCCTTCGGGCGTCGTCGCCACGTCGCCCGGGGGAATCGGCACTCCTTCGCGGCGAAGAAGGTCCTTCGCCTGGTATTCGTGAATGTTCACTCGGTCTCCGCTGTTGCGGTGATGGTCGTTCCCGCCGTGCCCCGGAGCGCCTGCAGCCCGTGACGCAGCGACGTGATGATCGCCCGCCCATTCGTGCGGCGCACGAACTCGATGGCGGCGCGAACCTTCGGCGCCATGCTCCCTTCGCCGAAGGCCTTCTCGGCGTCCATGCGTGCCGCGTCGTCGGCGGACAACGTGCCCAGGGCGCGCTGCTTCGGCGTCCCCCAGTCCGCGTACACGGCGTCGACGTCGGTCAGGATGATCAACAGCTCCGCCCCGACGTCGCGAGCCAACACGGCAGCGGCCAAATCCTTGTCCACCACCGCGTCGATCCCCTCCCAACCTAGCGCCGGATGGTCATAGACGGGTGCCCCGCCGCCACCGGCCGCGATCACGAGCATCCCTCGTTCGACGAGCGCCTTGATCACCGGCAGCTCCACGATCGCGAGCGGCGTCGGGCTGCCGACCACGCGACGCAACCGCCCACCGCCGTCCGGCTTGACGATGTGTCCCTCGGCCTCGATCGCTTTTGCCTGTTCAGGCGTGAGCTCGCGCCCGATGAACTTCGTCGGGTTGAGCAGCGCCGGATCGTCGGCATCGACCTGCACCTGCGTGACCACGGTGGCCACGCTGCGCGGGCTCTTCGCGCGAAACAGGGCGTTCTCCAACGACTGCTGGATCATGTAGCCGATCCAGCCCGACGTCGCCGCCACCAGGACGCCGAGGGGCAGCGGCGCCGCCTCGCCGCGAGCGACTTCGTTGCGCACGAGCTCATCGCCCACCTGTGGACCGTTGCCGTGCACGATGCACACGCTCCACCCGGCGAGCGCGAGATCGACGATGGGCCCGAGACTTTCGCGCGTGTGCCGGAACTGATCGTGGATCGTGACACGCTCGCCCGCCGGCGCCAGCGCGTTGCCGCCGAGCGCGATCACCGCGGTGCGTCGGTGGCGATAGCGCGCGACGGAAAGCGGCGTGAGAAGACGCTTCGGATTCGTCACGGCGTCCCGCCGCGAGCGAGTGCGCGGCCCAGCGCGTCGAACGCCCGGCCGAAGGCGGCCCAGTCGCCGCGGCGCATCGCCTCGCGCATGTCGGCGTAGGCGGCGGCGACCGAGGCTCGCAGATCACCCGCCGGCAGCGACGTCTCGTTGCCGCGCGCGAGCGTCGCCGACGGCGCGATCGAGCGCGAGGTATCGCCGCTGAGTAGCGCGATGCGGCTCAGGGCGGGAATGCTCTGCGGACGCGAGTGATATCGAGGCTGGACGAACGCGATGCCCTTTCCGACCGGCACGGCACGTACGCGTCCAGTCACGAGCGGACCATCGCGGGCCGCGCTGCCGGCGCTGTCGGCCGACCGCAGGCGATCCAGCACGGTAGTCCAGCGGAGGCCAGAGCTGCTCGTGAACGGATACCAGTACGTCCGGCGCGCGCCTCCGCCCGTGCCGATGAGCAGACCGCGCAATCGATCGTTGTCGTCGACGAGGGGCAGCGTCACCGCGGTGATTCGCGATCCGGGCAGCAGCATCGGCAGTGGATCGGTGATCAGGCTCGTATCCGCGCCGTCGAGCGTCGGGATTCGCCGCTGAGGATCGCTGTCCAGATGGCTGCCGTACCTGCCGAACGCGAGCGCCTGCGCGGTGATGCCGTCGATCGGCGGCGTGAGCAGATTCTGAATGCCGGGCGGGAGCGTGCTCCACGAACCGAACACCGGCTGGAGGCGCCTCACCCACGTCTTGGCGATCGGATCGGGCGACGAGTCCGGGACGATGGTGATGTCGCCGGTCCACGAGGTCACGATCGCGACGGCCGCGTGCTGCCAATAGCTCCGGTCGTCGCCGGCGATCCGCGCGCGACGGCTCAGCGGATACGTCGACGACGCCGTGTACAGATCGACGCCCCAGTACAGCGAGTCGCCGACGAGGAGCGGCTGGATCTGTCGTCCAGGCACGAAGAACGGCGCGAGGAGCGCGATGCGGTCGCGAATGTCGCGGTGCAGCACGATGGTGGGCCGCGGCTGCGGCAGATCGCCCCACGCAATGCTGAAGTTCTGAAGCGCCCACGCATTGGCGAGCCGCGGCAACAGCGGTTCGAGCGGCGTTCCGGTGCTGTGCGTGAGCGAGTCCGCGATGATCGTGTACTGCGGCGCGCCGGGGTAGACGATCGGGGCCTCGAGCGGCGTGTCGTCGATCGCGGATGCCGTGGGACTCGCGGCGCGCACCGGCGCTCCGCGGTCATCCGCGGCAGAGGCGATGATGCGTGACAGCGTCCACGGCGCGCGCGGCGCGGCGCCGGGCACGGCCGGGTCGACGACGTCCGCGACGAGGCCCGCGGGCGACCACCGCCAGCCGATTCGCACGCCGGCTACGTCCGTCGCCCGGCCGCCATCGATCGCCCGCCCGAGTGCCGGAGGATCCCACGACGAGACAAACGGGAGTGCGGCCGCGAGCGACGGATAGGCCATGGTGGAATCGGCGCGCAGGATGGTGTCGCCGATGAACGCGCGCCTCGTGTACAACGCGCGCGTCGTCTGGAACGGCCGCTCGCGCGACGTGCGCTCGGCGTCCGTGCCGGAGTGCTGCGCGACCGCCGGCGCCACTTCGCGAATGACGAGCGACAGCGAGACGACGGCGAGCACCGACACGCCCGCGAGGCGAAGCTGCCCGACGAATCCCGCCCAGAGCACCACGAGCGCCGCGGCGAGCGTGATGACCGCGAGCACGAGGTCCCCGAGCGTGCCGACCCTGAAATCGACGTAGCCGAAGGCGCCGTCGGGCCCACTGCCGTCGAGCAGCAGCGAATACATGTCGAGGCGGAAGCTCCACGCCAGCATCAGCAGCAGCACGCCGACGAGGACCGTGAAATGCCGGCGCACGTAGGCCGTCGCGTAGATCGTTCCGCGCTGCCACTTCAAGCTTGGCGTCAGCGCGTAGAGGGCGATGACGGCGATCGTCACGACGAGCACCGTGAAGAACGCCCACGTCCACAGCGCGTTCTCGAACGGCAGCCGGTAGACGAAGAAGCCGAGGTCCTTTTCGAAATACGGCTCCGTTTCCTTGAATGGCAGTCCCCACCGCGCGAGCAGGTACGTGGTCCAATCTTGCTCCGGCATCGCGAGCAGCACGCCCAGGACCACCGAGAGACCGACCGCGGTCGCCATGAGATAGCGGCCCGGGACCTCTTCGCCGATTTCCAGATTGCCGAGCCGCCTGGGCAGCACGAGCGACACGACGGATTGGCGCACGGCGTACAAGTTCGCGAACGCGAACAGGGCGGCGAGCACCGCGGACCCGACGCGCAGCGTCAGCTCGGCGGAGACGCGCGCGTGCCAGAGCGCGGTCGCGCCGAGGGAGTCGTACCAGAGGTAATCGGCGTAGATGCCGGCGAGCGCACGACCCGCGATCAGGAGCAGCGCGATGGCCGCCAGCGCGAGCACGAGCCAGCGGCGGGTCGTCATCGTCACACGTGCACGCCTTGCGCGCGCAGCCAGCCTTCCATCTCGCCCTGAATCTCGGCCAGGCGCGTGGCGGTCATGGCTTCATACCGCGCGACGATGACCGGTTGGGTGTTGGACGCGCGGATCAGGCCCCAGCCGTCGCCAAAGAGCACGCGCACGCCGTCGACGTCGATCACGTCGTGCAGCGCGCGAAAATGCTTCACCGCTCGCTCGACGAGGCCGAACTTGAGCTGCTCCGGCACATCGATGCGGATCTCCGGCGTCGACACGTAGTCGGGGACGTCGGCGAGGAGCTGTTTCACCGAGCGGCCGCTGTCCGCCAGAATGCGCAGCAGCCGCGCGGCGCCGTAGAGCGCATCGTCGTGGCCGTAGAATCCCTCGGTGAAGAACATGTGCCCGGACATCTCGCCCGCGATGGGCGCGCCCGTCTCGCGCATCTTGTCCTTGATCAACGAGTGGCCGGTCTTCCACATCACGGGTTGTCCGCCCGCGCGCTCCACCGCCGCGGGCAGCGCTTGCGAGCACTTGACGTCGAAGATGATCGGCTGGCCGCGCCCCGTGCGGTCGAGCACATCGCGTGCATAGAGAATGAGAATGCGGTCGCCCCAGACGATGCCGCCATCCTCATCGACCACTCCGATGCGGTCGGCGTCGCCGTCGAACGCGATGCCGATCTCCGCGCCGTCGCCGCGCACGGCGTCGATCAGAGGCTCGAGGTTCTTCGGCACCGTCGGGTCGGGGTGATGATTCGGGAACGTGCCGTCGCTCTCGCAGAAGAGGCCGCGTCCGTCGAGGCCCAAGCGCTCGAACAGCTGCGGCGCGACGAGGGCCCCCGCGCCGTTGCCGCAATCGTACACCGCCCGGATCGGACGCGACAACGGTCCAATGCGCTCGACGATGTCGTCGACGTAGCGGTCGATCACGCTGGTGGTGCGCACGACGCCCGTCCGGGCTGCCGGCGGGTCGCTCGGTCTGCGTGAGCGCGTACAGGCGCTGCACCTCGTCGCCGTGGAGCGATGCCGTTCCGACCGACAGCTTGAAGCCGTTGTACTCGGCCGGGTTGTGGGAGCCCGTGATCTGAATGCCACCGGCCACCACGAGGTGATGCAGCGCCCAATAATTGAGCGGCGTGGGCACGACGCCGATGTCGACGACGTCGGCTCCCTCGCGCGTGAGGCCGGCGACGAGCGCGTCGCGCAGCGCTTCCCCGCTCGGCCTATTGTCGCGGCTCACGACCACCGCGCCGGGCGTTCCGTGCAGGCGCAAATACTCGGCGTACGCGCCGCCGATGGCGTGCGCGGCGTCGACCGTGAGGTCAAGGCCGACGATCCCACGGATGTCGTACTGGCGGAAGATTCCGGACGCGATTGTCATCGAGATCTCTGCCGCGTGACCGAGGGGCCGCCTCGCGGCCCCTCGCCTCAGCGGCTCGCCCCGTCTCGGGTCGTCGCGACGACCCGGGCGGTGTCCGGCGTGAGAGTGCCCGTGCGGATCGGCATCTGCGTCATCTCCGGCTCGACCGCCATGCGCGGCCGTCCGTTGCGCGCAACGGCCACGACGAAGTCCGGCACCACGCCGATGATGAGGATCAATACCACGCTCACCGCAAGCACCATTTGCGTCAGGCCGCCCGAACGCTCCGGCACCGGTGCGTCGTCGGCGCGCGGGCGCATGAACATCAGCATCACGACGTACAGATAGTATCCCGCGGAGACGACCGTCGTGAGCACGAGCACCACGGCGAGAATCGTCTGGCGGAACGGCGACTGCAGCGCCGCTTGGAGCACGTACCATTTCGCGAAGAACCCCGCGCCGCCGAAGATCGGGAAGCCGAGCAGCGCGAGCATGATGACGCCCATCGAGAGCGCGAGCCACGGTCGAACGGTCCACAGGCCGGCGAGCTCGTCGAGCATCACCGTCGTGCGGCCCTCGCGCGTCAGCGTCACCACGACGGCGAACGCGCCGAACGTCGCAAGCGTGTAGATGAAGAGGTAGAACAGCGTCGCCGACGCGCCCTGGAACGTGCCGGCGGCGATGCCGACGAGCAGGTAGCCGGCGTGTCCGATGCTCGAGTACGCGAGGAGGCGTTTGAGATTCTTCTGGGCCAACCCGATCGCGTTGCCGAAGATCATCGTCGCGATGGCAAGGCTGGCGAGCGCCGGATACCACTGCGCGTAGACCGCGGGAAATGCCTCGAGCCACACGCGCACGAACGCCGCGAACGCGGCCGCCTTCACCGTCGCCGCCATGTACGCCGTGACCGCCGACGGCGCGCCGTCGTAGACGTCGGGCGCCCACATGTGGAACGGCACCGTGGCGACCTTGAAGCCGAACCCGATCAGCATCAGGGCGACGCCGGCGATCAGGAACGGGCTTCCGCCGAGACCGAGCGTCGCGATGCGTCCGCCGATGAGCGTGATGTTCGTCGTGCCGGTCGCGCCGTACACGAGCGCGATGCCGTACAGCAGGAACGCGGTCGAGAAGGCCCCGAGCAGGAAGTACTTGAGCGCGCCCTCGGCCGATCGCTCGCTGCGGCGGTTCATGCCGCAGAGCGCGTAGACGGAGATCGACATCAGCTCGATGCCGAGGAAGACGATCATGAGATCGCGCGCCGCGGCGAGCAGCATCATGCCCGACGACGCGAGCAGGATGAGCACGTGCGACTCGGGCGCGGTGATGCGCGAGCGCATGTTGTCGTCCATGCTCAGCGCGATCGCGAACACGGTGCCCAGGAGGACCACGACGTCGACGAGCCACCGGAAATTGTCGACCGCGATCGGTCCCGGATTCGCCTCGTAGCGGCCGACCCAGTTGAGACAGAGGATCATCGTCAGTCCGGCGAGCACGATGCTCGCGATGCCGACGCGGCGCTGATGCGCGTCCGAGTCCGGCCGCCACGCGGCCCATACGAGCAGCAGCATCGCGCCGCCGATCAAGACGAGGTCCGGGACGAGCGCGAGGGTCAGGTTGCCCGCGACGGAGAGATCGAGCTGCGTGATCACTGGCGCGCCTCCGCGACCGGCTGAGCCGTCGCCTGGCCGTTCACTCGAGCGACGAACCGCGTCGCCGCGCCCTCCATACGCCTGAGCACCGGCGCCGGATAGACGCCGAGCCACACGATGCACGCGATGAGCGGGATCATCACCGCCAGCTCACGCCGGTTGACGTCGGGAATGTGCTCGTTTTCCGGCTTGTCCAGCGGATTGAACAGAATGCGTTGAATCGCCCAGAGCAGATATGCCGCCGAGATGATGACCGCGGTCGTCGCGATCACGGTCAGAATCGGCTCCGTGCGGAACGATCCGATGAGCACCAGGAATTCGCCGACGAACCCGTTCGTGCCCGGCACGCCGATGCTGCTCAGCGACACGATGGTGAGCAGCGCGGCGAACATCGGCACCACCTTGGCGATGCCTCCATAGGCGTCGATGAGCCTCGTGTGCCGCCGCTCGTAGATCATGCCGACGAGGAAGAACAGCGCGCCCGTGGAGATGCCGTGGTTGATCATCACCATGAGCGCGCCCTGCACGCTCTGCACGGTGAAGGCGAAGATGCCGAGCATCACGAATCCGAGGTGGCTCACCGACGAGTACGCGACGAGCTTCTTGAAGTCCGGCTGCACCATCGACACGAGCGCGCCGTACACGATGCCGATCACGGCCAGCCACAGGATCGTCGATCGAATGGCCGGGTTGAGCGCCGCCGACGGAAAGAGCGGCACCGCGAGCCGGATGAACCCGAACGTGCCGAGCTTGAGCATGATGCTCGCCAGCACCACCGAGCCCGCCGTCGGCGCTTCGACGTGCGCGTCCGGCAGCCACGTGTGGAATGGGAACATCGGCACCTTCACCGCGAACGCGAGGAAGAATGCGCCGAAGAGCCACGCGGCCGTGGTCGGTGACACGACGGCCGTCTGAATCACGTGATCGTAGTTGAACGACGGAATGCCGGTGGCTGGATCGCGCGAGGCGAGCCCCATGTACACGATCGCGACCAGCATGAGCAGCGAGCCGACCATCGTGTAGAGGAAGAACTTGAGGCTCGCGTAGATGCGCCGTTCCCCGCCCCAGATGCCGATGATGAAGTACATCGGCACGAGCATCACTTCCCACATCACGTAGAACAGGAACAGATCGAGCGCCATGAAGACGCCGAGCATACCCGTGGTCAGTAACAGCAGCAACGCATAGTAGCTGTTCGCGCGCTGGCGAATGCTCGTCCAGCTTCCGCCCACGGCGAGGAGCATGATGAGCGTCGTGAGCAGGATCATCATCACGGCGATGCCGTCGACGCCGATCGTGAAGCGAATGCCCCACGACGGAATCCACGGCCAGTCGACGACGTGCTGCCACCCGCTCAGCGCCGGATCGAAGCTCCACCAGAGCCCGAGCGAGACGATGAACTCGACGGCGAACGTCCACAGCGCGACCATGCGCGGCATCGACGCCGCGCCGCTCGAGACCTCGTCGCCCGGCGCGACGGATGCGGTCGCGCCCCGCACCCAGATCAGAAGCGCGCCAGCGAGTGGAATGGCGAGGAGCGCCGGGAGCACCCAGTGCTGGTAGCCGATGGAGGTGAGAAACGCGGTCATCAGTTCATCGAATGGTGAAGGCGCCCAACACCGCCAACACGCCAAGGGTGAGCACCCAGGCGTAGGTTCCCAACCGGCCCGACTGGATCTGGGAGCCGATGAAGCCGACGAGCCGCGCGAAGTACGCGCTGCCGTTGACGCCGAGTCCATCGATCACGCCCTGATCCACGCCGCGCCACAACAGATTCTTGGAGACTCCGACGACCGGTCGGACGATGGTCTCGTCGTAGATCTCGTCGACGTAGTACTTGTCGGCCAGCACGCGCTCGACGCCTTCTTCCGGGGGCGACTCGCGCTTCGGCACCAATGTCTCTGGCTTGAGCTGCCTCCACGCCACCGCGATGCCGGCCACCGCGATCAGAATCGCCACGCCCACGAGCGCAAACTCGGTCCCCACGGATGCCTCGGCTTCGCCGCCGAGCACGCGCGCCGTCGCGGCGCCCACGACCGGCTCGAGCCAATGATCGAGTCCGGCGGTCGGTCCGAGGAAACGCTCGAACGTCGGAATGTCGAGCCAGCCGCCGGCCACCGTCGCCACGCCGAGCGCGACGAGCGGCCACGTCAGGATGCCCGGCGCCTCGTGCAAATGTTCGCGCTCGCGATCCCCGCTGCGGTTCGGGCCATGGAACGTGTAGAGCATCATCCGCGTCATGTAGATCGCGGTGAGAAACGCGGCGATGAGTCCGAGCGCGAACGACAGGTACAACCACACGCTCCCGGGCACGCCGAACAGGTGTGCTTCGGCCAGCGTCGAGTGGCCCGCTCGCTCGAAGACGGATCCCAGAATGCCATCCTTCGAGAAGAAGCCGGCCAGCGGCGGAATGCCCGCGATGGCGAGCGTCGCGATCCACATCAGATAGAACGTCACGGGCATGTACTGCTTCAGCCCGCCCATGTTGCGCATGTCCTGCGCGTCTTCGTGGCTCCCGGTATGGTGGTAGGCCTGGTGCATCGCATAGATGACCGAGCCCGAACCGAGGAACAGCAGCGCCTTGAAGAAGGCATGTGTCACCAGGTGAAACAGTCCCGCGACGTACGCGCCGGACCCCACACCGATGAACATGTAGCCCAGCTGCGAGACGGTCGAATAGGCCAGGACCTTCTTGATGTCCCACTGCTTCAGGCCGATCGTCGCGGCGAAGATCGCGGTGAGCGCGCCGATGAGCACCACGACGAGCTGGGCGACGGGCGCCAGCGAGAACAGGAAGCTGCTTCGCGCGATGAGGTAGACGCCCGCGGTCACCATCGTCGCGGCGTGGATCAGCGCGGAGACCGGCGTCGGGCCCGCCATGGCGTCCGGCAGCCAGACATAGAGCGGGATCTGCGCGCTCTTGCCCACGCACCCGAGGAACAGGAAGAGGCAGATCGCGGTCACGACGGGGCCGCCGAAGGCCAGCCCGGTCGCGGCGGCGCGCACCCCGGGGAAGTCGAGCGTGCCGAGGTTCGCGAAGATCAGGAACATCGCGATGAGGAACCCGAAGTCGCCGATGCGGTTCACGATGAACGCCTTCTTGCCCGCGTCGGCGTTTGCCTTCTCGCTGAACCAGAAGCCGATCAGGAGATACGAGCACAACCCCACGCCCTCCCACCCGACGAAGAGCAGTGGGTAGTTGCCGCCCAGCACGAGCAGCAGCATGAAGAAGACGAAGAGATTGAGGTAGGCGAAGTAGCGCGGATACCCGGCGTCGTCCCGCATGTACCCGACGCTGAAGATGTGGATCAGCGCGCCGACGCCCGTGACCACGAGCGTCATCATCATCGACAGCTGGTCGAGCTGGAACGCGGCGTCGATCTTGAGATCGCCCACCGGCATCCACGAGAAATACCGCTGGATGAACGGCGCCTCGATGTGGCCGCCGCCCGCTCCGAGCATCGCGAAGAAGATCGTGGCGCTCAGGAGGAACGAGAGCACGAGCACGCCCGGTCCGACGATGCTCGTGATGCCGGCGAACCGGTGCCGCACGATCGGGTGATGATTGTCGCCGGGCGCGCCGTGCTCGTCCGGATGGTCGAGGACATGAGCGCCGTGCGAGTCGTCATGCGCCGTCGACGGATCCGCCGGACCGGCGTGGAAGGACGCGATGATCGACAGGGCGCCGTTGATCAGAAAACCGAGCAACGGCAGAATCGGCACGAGCCACAACCACTCCGCGGCGGTGCCGCTGAGCGGGTGTCGTGCGGGGGCCTCGGCCGCCTGCAGCAGGAATGGCAGCATCAGCCTTTGAGCAGATTGATGTTCTCGAGATTCACCGTCTGTCGGTGGCGGAAGAGCGCGATGATGATCGCGAGGCCAACCGCGGCCTCCGCCGCGGCGACCGTCATCACGAAGAACACGAACACCTGGCCGGCCACGCCGTACGCCTGCGCGAACGCGACGAACGTCAGGTTCACGGCGTTCAGCATCAGCTCGACGCACATGAACACGATGATCGCGTTGCGGCGGATCAACACGCCGACCACGCCGATCACGAACAGCACGGCCGAGAAAAAGAGCGCCTCAGCGAGCACGGGATTCCTCGTTGCGCTGTTTGCCCAGCACTACTGCACCCACGATCGCCGCGAGGAGCACGATGCTCGTCACCTCGAACGCCAGCAGGTAGTCGTGAAAGAGCGGACCGGCGAACGGCGCGACGGCGCCGGTCTCCTGGATCTGCTTGGCCGCGTATCCGGCGGGCAGGGTCAGGAATGGCGGCGCTTTCGCCCGCGTCACCGCGAACAGCTGCGCGAGAATGCCGAGGCCGACCGCGCCGGCGACGATCTTCCAGCCGATGCCACGCACGTCGGTCGGGCCCTCGCCGCGCCCCAGATTGAGCAACATGATCACGAAGAGGAACACGACCATGATCGCGCCGGCATACACGAGCACCTGGATGGCGCCGATGAACTGCGCGTCGAGCATCACGTAGAGCGCGGCCAGGCAGAACATCGTGTTCACGAGCCAGAGCGCCGCCGCCACCGGGCTTTTGCGCGTCACGAACAGCAGGGCCGACGCGATCGCGATCAGCCCGAAAAGGTAGAAATGGAACGTGTAGAGCAGCGGGAGCGTCCCGTGCGGCATGACGTTCGCTTGCATCACTCGCCCTTGGGGTCGGCGGGATCCCACATCTCGCACACCGGATGCGTCTGCGCCATCAACCGCTCGAGGTCGTAGACGAACCCCTCGCGGCTGTATTCAGAGTTCTCATAGTGCCGCCCGACGTGAATCGCCTCTTCCGGGCAGACTTCCTGGCAGTAGCCGCAGAAGATGCAGCGGAATTCGTCGATCTCGAACACGAGCGGGTACCGATTGCCGTTCTCGTCCTCGCCCGGCACCAGCTTGATGCAGTTGGCCGGACACACCGTGGGACAGAGGCCGCAGGCCACGCACTTCGCCTTCCCGTCCTCCGTCGTGAGCATCCGGTGCGTGCCGCGCCAGCGCGGCGACAATGGCCACTTCTGGTCGGGGTACTGGATGGTCACCTTGTCCGGATCGAACAGATGCTTGAGCGTGAGCGCCATGCCCTTGAGCGTGGCGCGCACGTAGCTGGTCTGCTCGATCGGCCGCTCGATCACCTTCACGCCGATCGCCATCAGTCGGCTCCCCCTTCATTGGGTACGGTCGCGAGTCGCGCCGGTCGCTCGTAGCGCGCCTGCCGGAGCTTCTCGAGATTGCGCTTGTCGAGGCGCGAGTAGGCCGGACTGATCAACCGGCCGCGGTCGATCACCCCGAAGATCACCGTGAGGAGCACGATGTTCACGACGAGCATCGTCACCGCGAACTTCCACGAGTCGGGATAGATGCCGGCGGACTGGAGGCCCAGGTCCACGCCGGCCACGATCACGATGTACGTGATCGCCGTCGGCAGCATGAACTTCCAGCCGAGCGCCATCAGTTGATCGTACCGGAAGCGCGGCAGCGTCCAGCGGATCCAGATGTACACGAACACGAACACCATCACCTTCAGCCAGAAGAACAGGAAGGTGATGAGCGTCTTGAGGAACGTATGCGGCGCGACGTTGTCCCACATCGTGAACGGCAGGTCCCAGCCGCCGAAGAACAGCGTCGCCATCAAGGCACTCGCCGTCATCATGTTCGCGTACTCGGCGATGAAGAACATCGAGAACTTCATCGCGCTGTACTCGGAGTGATAGCCGGCGATCAGCTCCGACTCCGCCTCCGGGAAGGTCGAACGGCAGACGGTTGGTCTCGGCGAAGGCGGCGATGAGGAACACGAAGAACGCGACCGTCGTGTTGATCACGTTCCAGTGCAGGCCGATGCCCGCCTGTTGCTGCACGATGCGGCTGAGCGACACGTTGCCGGCGAGGATGAGCACCGGAATCGTCGACATCCCCATGGCGATCTCGTACGAGATCATCTGGGCGCTCGAGCGCAGCCCGCCGAGCAGCGAGTACTTGTTGTTCGACGACCAGCCGGCGAGCACGATGCCGTACACCCCGAGCGACGAGATTGCCAGAATGAAGAGGAAGCCGATCGGGAGCGGCGCGAGCGCCATGTCGATCGTGCCCCACTTCGAGTCCCAGGGTGCACCGTACGGAATCACCGCCCAGGTGAGCAGCGCCGGCAGGAAGGCCATCACGGGGGCGAGAACGAACAGCGGCAGGTACGCCTGCCCTGGGTACGTCTCCTCCTTCATGATGTTCTTCACGCCGTCGGCGACCGACTGCAGCAGGCCGTGCGGCCCGACACGATTCGGCCCGCGGCGATCCTGGATGAACGCGCACACTCGGCGCTCGAGCCAGATCACCATCATCACGCCGACCATATAGATGGTGAACGTGATGAGCATCTTCACGATCGTCGCGAGGAACCACACGCCTTCGCTGGACGGCTGCGACAGGTGCTCGATTCCCGGCGCCGGCACGACCGGCGATGCTTGTTGCAGCAGCGCGAGGAGGCTCATGCCGTCGCTCCCGCCGGCGCCACGCCGATCGCCGTTCCACGAAGACCGAGGCGATCGTAGCTCATGCCCGCGAACTGTGGATGCGCCTTGGCGAGCGCGGCGAACACGTCGCTCGCCAGCATGTGGTTCGTCGGCGTGCCAGTTGCCGTGAGCAGATCCGCGACCACGAACCAGCTTGGCCGAGCGAAGCCCGGCGCCGCCTTGGCTTGCTGGAAGCGCTGCACACGTCCCCGAAGGTTCGTGAACGTGCCTTCTTCTTCGACGACGTTGGCGATCGGCAGGACGACGGCCGCGATGTGCCGCGCCCAGGCGGGCAAGGCCGTCCCGATGACGATGACCGCCGAGGCTTTCGCGACCGCCGACGCATCCGTGCCCGCAAGCTCTTCGTCCGCGACGATCAGCACGTCGCCGTCGCGGAGGCCCGAGAGCGGCGTGTCCGAGCGCGTGAAGCCGAGCAGCTCGGCGCCGCGGCCGTTCGCCGCGCGGTCGCGCCGGAGCGACAGATCCTTGACGGCGGCCAGGGGCGCCTCTTCTCCTTGCGGAACGCGAAACGCTCCGTCGTCGGCCAACTGCGACAGGAGATAGAGGGCTTCGTTCGACAGACTCGGCGACGCCAGCGCGAACGCGCGCTTCCCCGACAGGATCTTCGCCGCCTCATCGATGGCGATCTGCCAATCGATGCCGCTGAGCGTCGGTCCGCGACGCACCATCGGCACGTCGACGCGGTCCTGCCGGTTCATCCAGCGATAGTTCAGCCGACCGTGGTCGCACATGAAGTACTTGTTCACGTCGTCGTTCGGGCGCGGTCTGAGCTTCACGACCATGTTGTCCCGGGTCTCGACGATCGTGTTGCACCCTTGCGAGCAGCTCGTGCACACGGACGACGTGCGATCGAGCTCCCAGGCGCGCGCCTTGTTGAGCGAGTCCTTCGACAACAGCGCGCCGACCGGGCAGAGATCGATCACGTTCCCGGCCCACGCGTGCGTCATGTCCTTTCCTTCGAACTTCCCGATGAGCGCGCGATCGCCGCGCTCGCTCACGTTCAGGACGGGATCCTTGGCGACGTCTTCCATGAAGCGCACGCATCGCGTGCAGAGGATGCAGCGGTTCGGCGTGTACATGACGTCGCCGCCGAAGTCCTCGACGGGATTGAAGCGCTTCGGATCGCGGTACCGTCCTTCCGCGCGGCCTTCCTGATACGTGTAGTCCTGCAGCTCGCACTCGCCGGCCTGGTCGCAGATCGGACAGTCGAGCGGGTGATTGATGAGCAGCATCTCGAGCACGCCCTTGCGGGCCTCGAGTGCCTTGTCCGAGTGGACGTGCACCACCTGGCCTTCGGCCACGGCGGTCGCGCACGACGGCGCGAGCTTGGCCGCCTTCTCTACCTCCACGAGGCACATGCGGCACACGCCGGCCACCGGCAGTCCCGGATGGTAGCAGTAGTGCGGCACGAGCACGCCGGCGTACTTGGCGGCTTCCAGAATGGACGTGCCGGCCGGCACGCTGACCTGCCGTCCCTCGATGGTGAGGTTGACCATTTGGTCTGGCATCAGGCGACCGCCGCGGCGAGCGCCGTCATCCTGAGAGACCCTGAGCGTAGCGAAGGGGACCGAAGGATCTGCTTCTGTGTCACGCCGTTCGAACCGGCGGACAGCAGATCCTTCGCTGCGCTCAGGATGACAACCATTGGTTTGTCCATCACGCCACCGCCGGAACGAAGTGGTGCTTCTTCTTCTTGATCAGCGCCTCGAAGTCGGCGCCGAACTTCTTGATGCCGCTGAACACCGGCGTCGCGCATGAATCGCTCAGCACGCAGATCGTCTTCCCCGTCATGTTCTCGCCGATCGAGAGCAGCGTATCGAGATCTTCCGGCGTGCCGTCGCCGGCGACGATCCGTTCGAGGATCTTCGTCGTCCACGCCGTGCCTTCGCGGCATTGCGTGCACTGCGCGCAGCTCTCGTGGGCGAAGAAGCGCGCCGCGCGCGCGATCTGCTTCACGAGGTTCTGCGCGTCGTCGAAGATGATCACGCCGCCCGAGCCGAGCATCGTGCCGTTCGCCACGAAGCCTTCGTAGTCCATCGGGCTCGCTTCGGCTTCTTCGACCGTCTGGATCGGCACCGAGATGCCGCCGGGGATGATCGCCTTGAATGTGCGGCCGGGCAGCGGCCCGCCGCAGAGCTCGTATAAGAAATCCTTGAACGGAAAGCCCATCGGCACTTCGTAGTTGCCGGGCCGCGCGATGTTGCCGCACACCGAGTACAGCTTCGTGCCGGTCGACTTCGGGTTGTCCGGCCGCATCCACTGCTTGTACCAGTCGGCGCCGTTCATCAGGATGTGCGGCACCGCCACCAGCGTCTCGACGTTGTTGATCGTCGTCGGTTGGGCGAAGACGCCGCTCACCGCCGGGAACGGCGGCTTGATGCGAGGATTTCCGCGCTTGCCCTCCAGCGAGTTCATGAGCGCGGTCTCTTCGCCGCAGATGTACGCGCCGGCGCCGCGATGGACCCAGACGTTGACCGTCTTGCCGGAGCCCATCGCGTTCTTGCCCAGGATCCCGGCCGCGTACGCTTCCTTGATCGCGTTCTCGACGCGAACGATCGGCTCGGTGAACTCGCCGCGGATGTAGATGTAGCACGTCTCGGCGCCGATCGCGTACGCGCCGATCGCGCACCCCTCGACCAGCGCGTGCGGCGTCCACCGCATGATCTCGCGGTCCTTGAACGTGCCGGGCTCCGACTCGTCGGCGTTGCAGCAGAGATAGTGCGGCTTGCCGTCGCCGGGCTTCATGAACGACCATTTCACGCCGGTCGGGAAACCGGCGCCGCCGCGACCGCGCAGCCCGGAATCCTTCACGATCGTCACGATGTCGCCCGGCGCCATCCCAAGCGCTTTCTGGAAGGCGGCGTAGCCGCCGCGCTTCTTCCACCCGTCGAGCGTGGTGGCCTCCGGATCCCCAAAGTACTTGGAGAGGAGAACCGACTCGCGTGCGTGCGGTTTGTGCGGATAGCCCATCAGATCTTGACCGTCCGAACTCCGACCGTAGGTGCGGAGCGCCGAAGGGAGGAGCGATGAATCATTACTCGAGTCCCGCGAGGATTTCGGGCACGCGTTCGGGCGTGACCGATTCGACGAAATCGTCGATTGATCATGACCGCCGTCGCGAACCCGCATGCACCGAGGCACTCCACCTCGATCACGCCGAATTTGCCGTCGGGCGACGTCTGGCCCAGCTCCTGGCAGCCGGTGTGTCGCAGAAACGCGTCGACCACGCCTTCGGCGCCGCACGCGTTGCACGGCGACGTGGTGCACACCTGGATGAAGTATTTCCCGACCGGGTGCTGATGATACATGGTGTAGAACGTCACCACGCCCTTCACGTAGGCCGGCGTGATGCCGAGCAGCTCGGCGACTTCGGCCATGCCGTCGTCGCTCACCCAGCCGCGCTCGTGCTGCACCATCCAGAGCGCCGGAAGCAACGCGGCCGGCCGGTTCGGGTAGCGCGTGATGAGCTCCTCGATCTCTTTCCGACGCGCGCTTCCCTGCGCGAACACCGGCGAGTACGGCGCGTGTTCGTGATGCCCGTTGCCGGATCAGTCTCGAACCCCTTGCCGTCCGACGGGCCCCAGTCTCGTGGAGCACGGAAGTATTCCGGCGTGCTCGCCGCGTGTTGTTCGCCCGTCGCCCGTCGCCCGCCGCCCGTCGCCGTCATCGATCGATCTCCCCCATCACGATGTCGATGGACGCGTTGATCGCGATGACGTCCGACAGCAAGTGCCCTTCCACCATGCGCGAGATCGACGAGAGGTTCACGAACGACGGCGGGCGAATGCGCCAACGCACCGGCTTGGATGAGCCGTCCGATACCATGTAGTAGCCCTTCTCGCCTTTGGGGCTTTCGACGGCGACATACGACTCGCCGATCGGCGGACGCGGGCCTTCCATGACCTGCTTGAAGTGGTGGATCATCGACTCCATGTCGCTCGTCGCCTTGCTCTTCGGCGGCAGAACGACGCGGTGGTCGTCGACGTTCACGGGACCATCGGGCAGCCGCTTGATCGTCTGAACGAGAATGCGCGTCGACTGACGCAGCTCCTCCATACGGATCAGGTAGCGATCGTACACGTCGCCGTTCGTGCCGACCGGAACGTCGAAGTCGTACGTCTCGTAGTCGAGGTACGGGAAGTCCTTCCGGACATCGAAGCCCACGCCCGACGCGCGAACCATCGGGCCCGACAGGCCGTAGTTCACCGCCTCTTCCGGCGACAGCACGCCGAGTCCGACCGTGCGGCCGACCCAGATGCCGTTGCGCGTGACGACGCGGTCGATCTCGCCCAAGACTTTCGGGAAACCCGCGACGAACGCAGTGAGCTGCTCGAGCGCGCCGTCGGGCAGGTCGGCGCCCATGCCGCCGACGCGCGTCAGCGTCGTCGTCAGCCGTGCGCCGATCCACGCCTCGAGAATCTCGTAGACCTTCTCGCGCTGCTGGAACGCCCACAGGAACGGCGTGAATGCGCCGATGTCGATGCACGTCGTTCCGAGCCACACCAGGTGCGAGATGATGCGCGACATCTCGCACGCCATGACCCGAAGCACCTTGCACCGCTCGGTGGTCTCGATGCCGAACAGCCGCTCGGCGCCGAGCGAGAAGGCGACGTTGTTGCCCGGCGAGTTCAGATAATCCTCGCGGTCCGTCCAGGGGATGATCTGGTTGTACTGCCGATATTCGCCGATCTTCTCGAAGCCGCAGTGCAGATAGCCGATGTGCGGAATGCACCGCACGACCGTCTCGCCGTCGAGCTCGAGCACCAGGCGCAACACCCCGTGCGTCGCCGGGTGCTGCGGCCCGATGTTGATGAGCATGTGCTCGCCCTCGAGCTCCGGCTCGATCGACGGCGGCGCCTCGAGCGCGACCGGCGACCCGCTCTCGTCGACCACGAGCGGCACGCGGCGCGGACGTCCGTCGGCGTCCAGGCCCGTGGTGGAGAGCTCGACTTCGACCGTGCGTTTCTTCGTCGCCATGGCCTACTCTCCCGTCCGCTCGCCCTTGCCCAAGCGGCGCTTCATGTCGCTGGGGAGATCCTCGAACGCGTCCGCGATCGACAGCTCCTCCTTCGAGTAGCGCGCCTCGGGATTGGCGGCGAGCGCCTGGCGAAGCTGCTCGGACCGGCTGAACCGGCCGCGCAGCGGAAAGTCCTTTCGCAGCGGATAGCCTTCCTTGTATTGCTCCCACATGAGCAGCCGCCGCAGGTCCGGATGGCCGGCGAAGCGAATGCCGAACATGTCGTAGCATTCTCGCTCGAGCCAATCGGCGGCCTTGTAGATGCCCCACACGCTCGGCACTTCGAGCGCCTCGCCCTTCTCGATCAACACCTTCACGCGCAGGAAGCGGCGGAACGGCAGCGATCTGAGATGCCATACGACTTCGAGCGGTTGCTCGACGTCGCGAAACTCGACGGCGGTGACGTCGGAGAGATAGTCGTAGCGCTGCGACGGATCGTCGTGCAGCCACTGGATGATCTCCAGCACCCGCGCGCCGTCGACGACGACGGTGGTCTCTCCCCACACGACGGCGGCGCGAACCACCGCGCCGGCGAACTTCTCGCGGATCGCGTCGACCGACGGGTTGCGCGGTCCACCCTGGTATCGGACGTTCTTCGGCGTGGCCGGTGCGGCGGCGTCGGACCCGAGCGCGCTCCCGGCGACGACCGGCGTAAAGCTCGCGCTCACAGGCCGGAACGCGTCTGATGGACGGAGTTCCCGAACGGCTCCGACACTTCGTCGATCACCGACGGGGCGATGTAGAGCTGCGACTTGGGATCCGGCTCCATTTCCTGACGAAGCGTCGGGTCTCCCGAGCGCTCGTTCGCGACCTTTTTCTGCAGCATCATGATGCCGTAGAGCAGACCTTCGGGCCGCGGCGGGCAGCCCGGGACGTACACGTCCACGGGGATGATGCTGTCGATGCCCTGTACGACGGCATAGTTGTCGAACATGCCGCCGCTCGAGGCGCAGGCGCCCATCGAGATGCACCACTTCGGCTGCGGCATTTGCTGCCAGATGCGGCGAAGCACCGGCGCGAGCTTGAACGGCACGCGGCCGGCGCAGATCAGCAAGTCTGCCTGGCGCGGCGAGAATGCCTGTCGCTCCATGCCGAAGCGCGCGAGATCGTACTTGCTCGCCGCCGTCGCCATGAACTCGATCGCGCAGCACGCGGTGCCGAACGGCATCGGCCAGAGCGAGTTCTTGCGCCCCCAATTGACGAACTGATCCAGCTTCGTGGTGATCCAGGGCTCGTCGCCCGAGAGCTCCGCGATCTCGCGTCCGTCGCTACGGCTCAATCCCATTGCAGCGCTCCCTTCTTCCACACGTAGATGAAGCCCACGAGCAGGATGAGGATGAATACGACCATCTCCGAGAGGCCGAAGAGCGAGAGATGGCCGGCCGGACACTGCTCGTTGACGAGCGAGACGGTGCACGACAGATCCCGGAAGTAGGCGCCCCAGGGGATCATGAACACCGTTTCGATGTCGAAGATGATGAACAGGACCGCCACCATGTAGAACTTCACGGAGAAGCGCTCGTGCGCGTCGCCGAGTGGCGGCATGCCCGACTCATACGGGGCCTGTTTCACCGGCGTGGGTCTCGGCCGCAGAACGAGATGCGACAGACCCAGCATCAGCACCGCGTTGGCGATGACGAAGCCGAGGAGGAGCAGGACCGGGAAGTATGTGTGCAGCATTCGCCTCCACACTTCGTGAAAACTTTCACTAAGTCCAGCATGGGAAAATTATCGGGACGAGAACGGTGACGCAATCGCGCGTATTCGCGCGATTGGAGCACTCGCGACGGAACAGGAAACTGGTCTGTGGTCTCCGGGTGCGCGGCGATAGATTCCTCGCCGCTGCGCTCGCCGAGCGCTGGGATCTCCTTCCCCGCTACCTGCCACCGGAGACCAGGCCCCTGATGTCCATCATGTCCGACCGCTGGATCACGCGCATGGCGCGCGAGTGCGCGATGATCGAACCGTTCGAGGACCGGCAGGTGCGCAAGGGGGTGATCTCGTACGGCGTCAGCTCGTACGGCTACGACATGCGCGTGGCGCGCGAATTCCGAATCTTCACGAACGTCCTGAGCTCGATCGTCGACCCCAAGGCGTTCGACACCAAGTCGTTCGTCGAGTACGAGGGCGACGTCTGCATCGTGCCGCCCAATTCGTTCGCCCTGGCGCGATCGGTCGAGTACTTCCGGATTCCGCGGAACGTCCTGACGGTGACCGTCGGCAAGTCGACGTACGCCCGGTGCGGCATCATCACGAACGTCACGCCCTTCGAGCCGGAGTGGGAAGGGTTCGTGACGCTCGAGATCTCCAACACGACGCCGCTCCCGGCCAAGATCTACGCGAATGAAGGCATCGCGCAGGTGCTCTTCTTCCGCGGCGAGGAGGAGCCCGAGGTATCGTACAAGGACAAGGGCGGCAAGTACCAATCGCAGATCGGGGTTACGCTGCCCAAGTTGTGAGGCGTTCAGAAACACCGGGTCGATCACTTACTGGCACAGGCACAGACGGACAGCCACGGAACTGCGAGCCGGCATCTACCGTTGCCTGCCGCGGTCGGTGTGGCCGGCTCGCCGCGACGGATGTCTGGAAGCATGTCGGATGTCGGCGGCAACCCCAGAACGGCCTCCGCCTGGCCAGCCACACCGAGATCCGAACGCGGACTTGGCGGACCTCGCGGATGCAAGCGGAGGGCGTCGGTGAAACAGGAAAATCCGCGTGGCCTACTGCGGATTGGAGTAAACGCGGATTCCGCTCGTGGGCTCATTCTTCCGATGACCGGCCTCTCGTTGTCGACGACTCTGGCCCCCGGACTGCCCGAGCCGCTCGAGCTTCTCGCTCGCACGCGTCGCGGGGACGACGGCGGATTCGCGTCCCTGGTCGCTGTCTATCAGCCGCGCGTCTTCCGCTGGGCGATGGGCCTGTCCGGCGATCAGGACGACGCTGACGACATCACGCAGGAAGTCTTTGTTCGAGCATACCGCAAGCTCGGCACGTTTCGCGGAGACGGGTCGTTCGAGGGGTGGCTCTATCGCATCACTCGCCGCGTGGCATTGCGCGCGCGCCGCTCGGCGGTCCGGCCCGCCGAGACTCCTGGGCAGGACGTCTATCTGACGGACCCGGGCGCCCGGGTGGACCGGCAGCGCGCGGTCGCGCTCATCAGGGTGGTTGCGGAAACGCTGCCGATGCGCCAGCGCGAGGTGTTCGTGCTGTGCGACCTCGAGGGCCGCACACCGAGCGAGGCGGCCGCGATGCTCGACATGAAAGATGTCTCCGTGCGCGCGAGCCTCTTCAAGGCACGCGCATCGATCCGGCGCCAGATTCTGGCGACGCACCCGTCCTATCGAGAGCAATCACCATGACCTGCGACGACTATCTCGCCATGCTGGAGACGCTCCCGCTCGACGAGCTGAGGTATGGCGGCGCACGCGAGCACGCCGCGCACTGCCACGACTGCGACCGCGTGACGCGCGTCGTCGTGGAGCGTGAGCGCAGCATGATGCTCGCCATGGGCGACGCGCGGTCGTCGATGGCGTCCGCGGAGCTCGCGCACCACGCGGTCGCGATCGCTCGCCGGCGACGCGTCGCGGCGTACTACAAGATTGGGCTGGCGATCGCGACTGTCGCGACGCTCATGGTCATGGCGATGTCCCGCGTCGTTTCCAGAGTGCCGGCCTCGCTCGTTCACGAGACGTTTCTCTTGCAATGTTTGTCGCCCGACCAGGCCTCGGCGCTGCTCCGCACGCACCTGCGGGACGCGAATCGCCTCGCGATTCGGATTCGACCGCCGCTCGGCGTCCTCGACGTCGCAGCGCCGTCGGAGGACGCGATGCAGCAGGTTCGCGGGCTGATCGATCGATATGATGATCCGTCGCGGACGAAGTGCGCCGTGCAGGTTGTGGTTCCGAAGTAGTCGACCTGCGCATCACTGACCGGCACGAAAGTCCGCGGTGATCCGCCCGATCCGCCAAGTCCGCGTGTTCACGAGTCGGTGGGGCCGGCTCGGCGCAACGGATCGTCATTGTGGCCGGTCCAGCCACAACGCCTTGGGAAAACGCGAAATTGGGCGGATCTCACGGATTGCGCGGAGAAACTGAACGCGGCGTTTGAATCCCCGAGAACCGGCAGGAGGCACTTTGCTCAGCCCGTCCCGCCGAGCACCGTCTCCTCTCTCTTGGTCGCCGACGCAAACAGATAGTCGCGATTCATTCGCGCGATCGTATCGATGCTGATCGACTTCGGGCACGCTTCCTGGCATTCGCCGTAGAGCGTGCAGTGCCCGAACCCTTCCTCGTCCATCTGCGCCACCATTCGCTCGGCGCGGCGATAGCGCTCGGGCTGACCCTGCGGCATCAGTCCCAGGTGTGAAATCTTGGCCGCCGCGAAGAGGGACGCGGAGCCGTTGGGGCACGCGGCGACACACGCACCGCAGCCGATACACGCCGCGGCGTCCATTGCCTCGTCGGAGTCGTGCTTCGGCACGAGGATCGAGTTCGCGTCGCGCGCGCCGCCGGTCGGGGCGGTGATGAACCCGCCCGCGGCGATGATCCGGTCGAACGCGGCGCGATTCACCACGAGGTCCTTCACGACGGGAAACGCGCGCGACCGCCACGGCTCGATGGTGATGCTCGCCCCGTCCTCGAAGTTGCGCATGTGCAGCTGGCAGGTCGCGGTGCCCGGGACGGGCCCGTGCGCGACGCCGTTGATCATCATGCCGCACATGCCGCAGATGCCTTCGCGGCAGTCGTGGTCGAAGGCGATCGGCTCCTGGCCGGCCTCGATGAGCGTCTCGTTGACGACGTCGAGCATCTCGAGGAACGACATATCCGGGCTGATGTCGCGCGCGTCGTAGCGCTCCATTCGCCCCGGCGTTTCCGCGTTTGCCTGCCGCCACACGCGCAGAGTGAGATTCATCGATCGTCATCCCGAGTGAAGCGAGGGATCCGCAGTTCCCTCATTTGTACGACCGCTGCGACAGCGCGACGTTCTCGAAGACGAGGGGCTCCTTGTTCAACACCGCCGGTTTGCCGTCGCCGGCGAACTGCCAGGCGGCGACGTAGGCGAACTCGTCGTCGCGGCGGCGAGCCTCGCCGTCCGGCGTCTGATACTCGACGCGGAAGTGGCTGCCGCACGATTCCTCGCGGTGCAGCGCGTCGACGCACATGAGCTCCGCGAGCTCGAAGAAGTCGGCGACTCGCCCCGCATGCTCGAGCGACTGATTGAGCTCGGCGCCGCTGCCGGGCACGCGCACATCCTGCCAAAACTCGGCGCGCAGCTTCGGGATGATCTCGAGTGCCGTGCGAAGCCCGTCTGCGCTGCGCGACATGCCGCAGTACTCCCACATCGTCCGGCCAAGCTCGCGATGGAACGACGTCACCGTCCGAGATCCCTTGATCGTGAGGAGCCGCTCCATGCGCGCGCGCACCGCGTCCTCTGCCGCGCGGACCTCCGGGTCGTCCGCCGACACCGGCTCCAGCTTCGTCGAGCCGAGATAGTCGCCGACCGTGAGCGGAACGATGAAGTAGCCGTCGGCGAGTCCCTGCATGAGCGCGCTCGCACCGAGCCGGTTCGCGCCGTGATCGGAGTAGTTGGCTTCGCCGATCACGTGTAGCCCGGGAATGGTGCTCATCAGGTTGTAGTCGACCCACAACCCGCCCATCGTGTAGTGCACGGCGGGATAGATGCGCATCGGCAGCTCGTACGGATTTTCATCCGTGATGCGCTCGTACATCTCGAACAGGTTGCCGTATCGCTCTTGGATCTTGTCTTTCCCGACCCGCTTGATGGCGTCCGCGAAGTCGAGATATACGCCGCGCCCGCCCGGGCCCACGCCGCGTCCTTCGTCACAGACCTCTTTCGCGGCGCGTGACGCGATGTCGCGCGGCGACAGATTGCCGAAGCTCGGATACTTGCGCTCGAGAAAATAGTCGCGTTCCGATTCGGGGATCTCCGTCGGCGGCTTCTGGCAGTCCTCCTTCCGCTTCGGTACCCACACGCGTCCGTCGTTGCGGAGCGACTCGCTCATCAGCGTGAGCTTCGACTGATGCTCGCCGGCAACCGGGATGCAGGTCGGATGGATCTGCGTGAAGGACGGGTTGGCGAACGCGGCGCCGCGCTTGTACGCGCGCCAGATCGCCGTCGCATTGCAGCCCTTGGCGTTCGTCGAGAGGTAGAAGACGTTGCCGTAGCCGCCGGTGCCGAGGATCACGACGTCGGCGAGATGCGTCTCGATCTCGCCCGTGACCATGTCGCGCACGACGATGCCGCGAGCCCGCCCGCCGACCACGACGAGATCGAGCATCTCGTGACGCGCGTACATCGTCACGCCGCCCTTCGCGATCTCCTTCTCGAGCGCCTGATAGGCGCCAAGCAAGAGTTGCTGGCCCGTCTGGCCGCGCGCGTAGAACGTGCGCGAGACCTGCGCGCCGCCGAACGATCGGTTCGCGAGCAAGCCGCCGTACTCGCGAGCGAAGGGCACGCCCTGCGCCGTGCACTGATCGATGATGTCGACGCTCACTTCCGCGAGGCGGTAGACGTTCGCCTCGCGCGAGCGGAAGTCGCCGCCCTTGATCGTGTCGTAGAACAGGCGGTAGATGCTGTCGCCGTCGTTCTGGTAGTTCTTGGCGGCGTTGATGCCGCCTTGCGCCGCGATCGAGTGCGCGCGGCGCGGCGAGTCCTGAAAACAGAAACACTTCACGTGGTAGCCGAGCTCGCTCAAGCTCGCCGCCGCCGATCCGCCGGCGAGCCCGGAGCCGACCACGATCACCGCGTATTTCCGCTTGTTCGCGGGATTCACCAACTTCATCTCGAAGCGGTGCTTCTCCCATTTCTTCTCGAGCGCCCCCGACGGGACCTTCGTTTTGAGATCGAGGCTCATCGGAGCACCCCGGCGAGCACGGCGAACGGAATGACGGTGAACCCGGCCCAGACGATGATCGCCACCGCGAGCGCGATGCGCCGCGTGAGCGGATGCCCCGAGGGCTTGGCGTAGCCGAGCGTGCGCACCGAGCTCCACGCGCCGTGGTACAGATGCAGGCCGAGCGCGATCATCGAGACGACGTAGAACGCGGAGACCCACCAGATGCGGAAGCTCGCGACGAGATTCCCGTACACGTCGCGATTCCCGCGCGTGTCGGTCATCCCGCGCCAGCCGCCGGGATCGACCGTCTCCGTCGTGAAGTGCAGAATATGGACGACGATGAAGACCAGCAGCAGAACGCCGCCCCACTTCATCGTTCGCGCGGCCAAGGTCGAGACCTGCGGCACGCGCTGTCGATAGCCGATCGGCCGCGCGGCGGCCGACAGGCGCGTGAGCTGATACGCCATCGTCACGTGCAGGATCACGGCGACGATGAGAACGATCCGCACCAGCCAGAGCAACTCATTGAGCGGCCCATGCAGCGCGGCACCGTACGCGTTCAGTTTGGCGGGGCCGATGAACGCCTGGAGGTTTCCCGCCATATGGAGAATCACGAAGCCGATGCCGATCAGCCCCGTGACCCCCATGATGATCTTCTTACCGATCGTCGATCGGTAGAACCCGACGACAGTCACCGATCAAAGCTTCACCGCGCGCATCGGTTCGCGAACGGCCTCGGCGCTCTTGTCGAGCGCGGCGCGCTCGTCGGCAGTCAACTGAACTTCGATGACGCGCTCGAGACCCTTCCGGCCCAGTTTGCACGGCACTCCGAGGAAGAGATCCTTCATTCCATACTCGCCCGTGAGCCAGGCGGCGCACGGGAGAATGCGCTTCTGGTCGTTCACGATCGCTTCGGCCATCTGCACCGCGCCCGACGACGGCGCGTAGTAGGCGGAGCCGGTCTTGAGGTACTTCACGATCTCGGCGCCGCCGTTGCGCGTGCGGTCCACGATCGCGTCGAGCTTGGCCTTGTCGATCAGCTGTGTGACCGGAATGCCGCTCACGCTGGTGTAGGAGATCAGCGGGACCATGGTGTCGCCGTGGCCGCCCAGCACCATCGCCTGGATGTCACGCACGGAGACGTCGAGCTCCATCGCGAGGAATGCGCGATACCGCGCCGTATCCAGCACGCCGGCCATGCCGATCACGCGCTCGCGCGGGAAGCCCGTTGCTTCCTTCGCGACGTAGCACATCACGTCGAGCGGGTTCGACACGACGATGACGATCGCGTTCGGCGACGTCTTCTTGATCTCGGTCGCCACCGACTTCACGATGCCGGCGTTGGTGTTGAGCAGATCGTCGCGCGACATGCCTGGCTTGCGCGCGATGCCCGCGGTGATGATCACGATGTCCGAGCCGGCCGTCTCGTCGTAGCCGTTCGTGCCGATGACGCGCGAGTCGAAGCCTTCGATCGGGGCCGACTCCCACTGGTCGAGCCCTTTCCCCTGCGGCACGCCTTCGACGACGTCGACCATCACGACGGTGCGCGCGAGCTCCTTCTCCGCCACACGTTGCGCGGTCGTCGCGCCGACGTTCCCGGCGCCCACGACCGTAATCTTGTTGACCATGAGTGTGTTTGAGTGTGTTTCGCTTGAAGCGTGGTGACGAAGCGAAACCTAACCGGATCAAGCGACGCGTGTCATCCCGAGCACGCCATGCTGTCATCCTGAGCGAAGCGAAGGATCTGCTTCACGGTTCAGTACAGCAGATCCTTCGCTTCGCTCAGGATGACCGGCTTGTCAACCGCCGACTTGCGACAGCGCGCGCAGCCCGCCGATCTTCATTTGGAGGAGCTCGTGCTCCTTCGGCTTGTTCGCGAGCGCGTCGCGGAAAAACGGCTCGAGCGGCTCACCCGCGCGCAGCGGCGTGCGCAGATCCACTTCGTGGTTGCCGAAGAGGCACGTGCGAAGCCGTCCATCGGCCGTCAGTCGAACACGATTGCACGATGCGCAGTACGTGTGCGTCATCGGCGTGATGACGCCGATGGTTCCGCGCGCACCGGCCCACTGGTAGTAGGCGGCAGGACCATTGCCCTTGGCCGGTCCCGCCGCGGGAGCGAGCGGCGCGATCGCGTTGAGTCGCGCGAGAATCTCGTCGCTCGGCACGACGTGCTCCCACGTGAGCGCGCGAAGATCGCCGACGGGCATGAGCTCGATGAACCGCACGTGCCACGGATGCTCGAACGTGAGGCGCGCGAGCGCCTCGACTTCGTCGTCGTTCACGCCGCGCATCACTACCATGTTGAGCTTGATCGGCTCCAGCCCCGCGCGCTCCGCGGCGTCCGCCGCGCGCACCGGATCGAAGCCGAGGTCACGGCGAGCAATGCGCACGATGCGATCGGCGCGCAAGCTGTCGACGCTCAGGTTGACGCGATCGAGCCCTGACTCGCGCAGCAGCCCCGCGAGATCGGGAAGCCGCACGCCGTTCGTCGAGAGCGCGATGTCCGTGATCTCCGGAATCGCGCGGAGCATGCGCACCAGCTCGTGGATCTGCGGCCGAATCGTCGGCTCGCCGCCCGTGATGCGCAGCCGTCGCAACCCGAGCGGCGCGAGCTGCCCGACCACGTCCGCGATTTCCTCGTAGGAGAGAATCTCGGACTTCGGCAGCCACTGCATCCCCGTTTCCGGCATGCAGTACACGCACCGGAAGTTGCAGCGATCGGTGACCGAGATGCGAAGGTATTCGATCGCGCGACCGAATTGGTCTCTTGCGGGAAGAGGCGAGCGAGCAGCGGGAAGCGAGGCCGCGTGGTCCGTCATCTCGTCTCCACGCTCCCTGCGGCGATACCTGCGGAGACCCACTCCCTGCTTCCGTCGACATATTGCTCGAGCTTCCAGATCGGCACTCGCTGCTTGAGCTGCTCGATCACGTAACGGCTCGCCTCATACGCTTCGCCGCGATGCGGATGCGCGACCGCGATGACGACGCTCGCCTCTCCGAGCTCGAGCACGCCGATGCGGTGCTCGACGACGATGTCCGTCGTGCCGAAGCGCGTCGCGGCTTCGCGCGCGATGTCCGCCATCTCGCGCTCCGCCATCGAGCGATACGCCGTGTATTCCATCCCGTTCACTGGCCGGCCGTCGTTTACGTCTCGCACAGTGCCGACGAAGAGTATCGTCGCTCCATTCGAGTGACGAGCGACCTCGGCCGTGAGCGTGGCTGCATCGATCGGCGCGTCGACGATTGCGGTGCGCATCAGCCGCCCGCGACCGGGGGAATGATCGCGACCTCGTCTCCGGGCGCCAGCACGCGCGTGCCGCGCGCATAGCGCTCATTGACCGCCATGAGCGGCTCCGACGGCAAGCGATCGGCGCCGGGCAACGAGCGAACGCGCCCGAGGACGTCCGCGACCGTCGCTCCTGGCGGCAAGTCGAAGTGCATCGAGCGCGTGCCGAGCGAGTCGGCGTACGAGGCGAAGAGCAACACCGTCACCGTCATGTAGAACTCATACCCGGGTCCCCACGCCATGGGAAGACGAGAACGGCCCGACGCCATCTGGCATCGAGCCGCTGTGAATCGACGAACCCAAGTGCTTACGCTCCGGTCATTTCCTCGACGTCGTCTTCGAGCTCCGAGATGTCGAGACCGGCCACCATGGCGCGGAGCTCTTTCGAAGGCTTGAAGACCGGGACCGGACGGGCGGACACCTCGACAGGCGAACCGGTCCGTGGATTCCTCGCCATGCGCGTCTTGCGGTGGCGAATCTTGAAGGTACCGAAGCCGCGGACCTCGATGTTCTTCTGGCCCTGCAGGGCCTCCTTGATCGACTCGAGGAACGCGTCGACGACCCGCGCACAGTCTTTCTTGGAGATCATCGGCCCGGCAGTGCGGGAAATCTGAGCCGTGACTTTCTCGACCAGGTCGGCTTTGGTCATGCGAAATGCCTCGTGTTCGGGCGTCCCGGGGAAAGGGGGACGCGTACCGAACTTAGCGACGTTAACTCTTATGTGTCAAGAGTTTGGCCCACTTGCGCCGGCCTGCGAACGGACCGTCCTCAGGAACTCGTCGAACAGGGGCCGAGCGTCGTGCGGTCCAGGGGCGGCTTCGGGGTGATATTGCACCGCGAAGATCGGCTTTTCACGGTGGCGCAGGCCCTCGATGGTCCCGTCGTTCAGGTTCACGTGGGTGACTTCCAACTCCGGCGCGCCGGGAATCGTCTCGCGCTCCCCTGCTACGGCGAAACCATGATTCTGGGCCGTGATGAGCACGCGACCGGTCGAGATCTCCTTCACGGGATGATTTCCGCCGCGATGACCGTACGCCATCTTCACCGTGTGGCCACCGAAGGTAAGCGCCAAGATCTGATGCCCGAGGCAGATGCCGAAGATCGGCACCCCCTGGTTGGCGATCGCCTTCACCATCGTCGGCGCGTACGACACTGCCGCCGGATCTCCCGGGCCGTTCGAGAGAAAAACGCCGTTCGGATGAAGCGCCATGGCCTCGTCGGCGGTCGTCTGCGCCGGTACGACCGTCACTCGGCACTCGTGTTCGGCGAAGAGCCGCAGGATGTTGCGCTTGATCCCATAGTCGTACGCCACGATATGGTACGGCGCGTTGGGATCGCCCCACGAGTAGGGCTCGGTCGTCGACACGACGGTCGCGAGATCGAGGCCCTCCATCGACGGACACGCGTCGAGTGCCGCAAGCGCTTCGCGCGTGGGGGCCATGCCCGCCGCGATCACACCGCGCAGAACACCAACGGTTCTCAAGTGACGAGTCAGCCGCCTCGTATCAACCTCTTCGAGTGCTGGCACTTGTGCCGCGTCCAACCAGCTGATGAGGTCTCCCTCGGCGCGCCAGTTGGAGTAGGTGCGAGAGAGCTCGCGGACCACCACTCCGGCGACCTGGGGGCGAGCTGATTCGGGATCGGCGGTGTTGATGCCGTAGTTCCCGATCATGGGGGCGGTCATCACCACGATCTGCTCGCGGAACGAGGGATCGGTGAAGACCTCCTGGTAGCCGCTCATGTTCGTCGTGAACACGACCTCGGCGACCGTCGGCTCGCTCTTGCCGACGAGCCTACCCTGAAAAAGGGTTCCATCCTCGAGGAGGAGGAACCCTGGTTGTTCGCGAGTGGTGCTCACGACGCGCGCTTACGGTTTCTTCGCGGGAGTCGTGGGCGCCGGCGCTTTCTTCTCGGGCGCGGCGGCGGGCTCTGCGCCCTTGGTCGCGTTTGGCGCGGCGGTGTTCGGCGCGGGCGTCAGCGGGATCGCCGGATTGGCCGTCGTCGGCGCGGGCGCGTTCGACGGCGCGGTCACCGGTGTTGGCGCGAACGTCTGATCGAGCACGGACTTCGGCGCGCGGCCCCGCGTGGACGCGAGTGACAGCAGGAACGACAGCGCGAGGAATGCGCCGCCGCACCACCAGCTGGCTTTCGTGAGCAGATTGCCGGTCTGTCGAGTCCCAAGAAACGAGCTGGCGGAACTGCTCACGCCACCAAAGGAGGCAGCCATGCCGCCGCCCTGGCCGGCTTGAAGAAGCACGGCGACGATGAGGACGAGGCTGTCGAGGGTCAGCAGGACGAGAAGGAAGCTATACCACATGTGCGGAGCTCAATCTGGCGGGATGTAAGCTCTAAATATCACGACACTTAGCACGCGTCGTCAAGTCTCGCAGATTCGCGCCCAGCCATCCACGTCCAGGCTGGCCCCGCCGACGAGGAGACCGTCCACGCCCTCGGCGGCCATCAGCGACGAGGCGTTGCCGGAATTCACGCTGCCGCCGTAGAGGATCGGAACTTCGCTCGCCGCCTTTCCGACTCGCTCCGCAAGCGTGCGGCGAATCTCGACGTGAACGGCAGACGCGTCGCTCGGCGTGGCGGTGTGTCCGGTGCCGATGGCCCAGACCGGCTCATATGCGATCGCCATCGCGCTCACGACGTCCGGCGAGAGATCGCCGAGGCCGGCGCGGAGCTGACGGAGCACGACGGCATTCGTCGATCCCGCTTCGCGTTCACTCAACAATTCGCCCACGCACAGCAGTGGAATCAGCCCGGTGCGCGCCGCCGCGGCGCATTTCTTCGCGGTCTGCTCGTCCGTTTCACCGAACACGTGACGACGTTCCGAGTGGCCGACCAGGGCGTACTTCGCGCGCGCGTCGCGCGCCATGAGCGCGGACGTCTCGCCCGTGAACGCGCCGCGGTCCTCCGTCCAGATGTTCTGGACGCCGGTGTCGAGGTCGCGCCGCGGACCGATCGCGTCCGCGACGGTCTCGAGCGAGATCGCCGGCGGAAAAAAGATGATCGTGCGATCAGCGCGCGGCGTCCATCGCGCGGTGAATGCCGCGATGAACGCGCGGGCCTCCGTGGGCCCGAGATTCATCTTCCAATTTGCCGCGAAGACCGGTGTGCGCATCAAGTCTTGTCGTCGAGCGCCGCGACACCCGGCAACGTCTTGCCCTCGAGAAACTCGAGCGACGCGCCGCCGCCCGTCGACACATGGCTCATCGCGCTCTCGAGTCCGAGCTCCGCGACCGCCGCGGCCGAGTCTCCACCGCCGACCACCGTCGTCGCCCCGCTCTCCGTCGCCTTCGCCATTGCTTCGGCGACGGCCCGAGTGCCCGCGTCGAACGGCTTCGTCTCGAACACACCCATCGGTCCATTCCAGACGACCGTCTTTGCGGCGGCGATCGCCGAAGCGAACTCCTGTGCCGACTTGGGGCCAATGTCGAGCATCGCTTCGCCCGATGGAATCGCATCGCGCGCCACGGCGTGCGCGCTCCCGGGCGCGTCAGGCCCGGTGCTCACCATCGCATCCACCGGCAGCAGGAGCTTGTCGCCGGCGCGGCCGAGCAGCTCCCGCGCCATGTCCACGCGATCGGCCTCGACCAGCGACTTGCCGGTCTCGAGGCCCATCGCCTTGAAGAACGTGCACGCCATCGCGCCGCCGATGATCAGCCGGTCGACCTTCGGCAGGAGTTGCTGGATGACGTCGATCTTGCCGGAGATCTTCGCGCCCCCGAGAATCGCGACGAACGGTCGTTTCGGATTCTGCAATGCCGAGCCGAGGTAGTCGAGCTCCTTCTGCATGAGGAGGCCCGCAACGGCCGGCTTGAGGAAATGCGCTATTCCTTCCGTGGACGCGTGCGCCCGGTGCGCCGAGCCGAACGCATCGTTCACGTAGAGGTCGCCGAGCATCGCCAGTCCGCGCGCGAGCCGCTCGTCGTTCGTTTCCTCGCCGCCGAGAAAGCGCGTGTTTTCCAAGAGCACGATACGCGTGGCGGGGTCGCACGACTGCTTGATCGCTTCGTCGGTATCGGTGCTTTCCACGAAGCAGATCGTTTCGTTCGGCAGGAGCTCCTTCAACCGGCGCGCGACGGGCTCGAGCGAGTACTTGGCCTCCGGTTTTCCCTTCGGCCGTCCGAGATGCGACAGCAGGACCACACGCGCTCCGCGATCGAGGAGCGCGTGAATCGTCGGCAGCGCGGCGCGAATCCGCGTGTCGTCGGTGACCCGCTCGTGGTCGAGCGGCACGTTGAAATCCACACGCACGAGCGCGCGCTTGTCGCGCAGCTCGGCGTCGGTGAGGTCGTTGATGGTCTTCTTGTTCATCTCTTTTGAACGGCGTCAACTGAGAAGAAACGAGGAGGGGAGCCAACAGCTTTGAAGCCGCCAGCTCCTAGCTACGGCGACGACCTCCGGACGTCACTAGGCTCGCCTTGAACTACGGAGTGGCGTCCGGATGCAGTGAAGCTAGCAGCTATTGGCTTCAAGGCTGGCGGCTCCCCTCCTCGTGTGTTCTCAGTTCCGTAGTTAGAGTCTCGCCCCGACGTAACGGAGCAAATCGACGCACCGCGACGAGTATCCCCACTCGTTGTCGTACCACCCGGACACTTTCACCAGGACGCCGTCGACGACGTTCGTGCTCTTCGCGTCGAGGATGCACGAGTGCGGGTTCCCGATATAGTCGGACGACACGAGCTCCTCTTCCGTGTACGCGACGAGGCCCTTCATCGGACCAGCCGCCGCCGCCTTGAACGCGGCGTTCACCTGATCGATCGTCACCGGCTTGTCGACGATGACCGTGAGATCGGTGAGCGACACGTCGGGCGTCGGCACGCGGATCGAGATCCCGTCGATCTTGCCCTTGAGCTCGGGCATCACGAGCGAGGTCGCCTTCGCGGCGCCGGTCGTCGTCGGAATGATCGAGATCGCCGCCGCACGCGCACGGCGCAGATCCTTGTGCGGCAGATCGAGAATCTGCTGGTCGTTGGTGTAGCTGTGGACGGTCACCATCGAGCCGCGCACGAAGCCGAACGCGTCCTTGATCACCTTCACCATCGGCACGAGGCAGTTCGTCGTGCACGACGCGTTCGAGATGATCGTGTGCTTCGCCGGGTCGTACTTCGACTCGTTGACGCCGAGGACGATCGTGATGTCCTCGCCCTTCGCCGGTGCCGAGATGATGACCTTCTTCGCGCCCGCGGTGATGTGCTTCTTCGCGCCGTCGGCGCTCGTGAACCTGCCCGTCGACTCGAGCACGATGTCCGCGCCGAGGTCCTTCCACGGCAGCGCCGCCGGGTCCTTCTCGGCGAAGACTTTGATCTCGTCGCCGTCGACGGTGATCGAGGTGCTGCCGGACTCGACGACACCCGGATACGTGCGATGCACCGAGTCGTACTTGAACAAATGCGCCAGCGTCTTCGTGTCGGTGAGGTCGTTCACCGCGACGAACTCGATGTCCGCGACCTCCATCTGCTTGGCGGCGCGGAGCACCTGCCGTCCGATCCGACCGAACCCGTTGATCCCAACGCGAATAGCCATCCGGTCTCCTGAAGTCGGTTACCACCGGTCGCCGAGTGCGGGCGCCCGGCCGAAGGTGACAAAACTAACAATGCGTGCACCGCCATCGCAGAGCGCGGCAGCGCACGCGTTCAGGGTGGCGGCTGTCGTCACGACGTCGTCGACGACGACGACATGAGCGCCGCGCAGCGCGTGTCGGGCGGAGGACCGCACGAAAAACGCGCCCGAAACGTTGCGGAGCCGGTCCCCCGGTGTCAACCGCGTCTGCGTCTCGGTGTGGCGTGTGCGCGTGAGCACCGTGTCCCACACCGGAATGGACCATCGCGGGCCCAGGGCGCGTGCGAGATGCAGCGTCTGGTTGTAACCGCGCTGGCGTTCGCGCTTCGCCGAGAGCGGCACCGGAACGAGCGCCGCCCGCTCTTCGACGACGTCCGCGGGCCAGTCGAGTCGTGACATGCGCGCGGCCATCTCGACCGCGACGCGGTGCCACCCTTGGTACTTGAGCGCGTGCACGATGCCGAGTCCGGTCTCGCCCGCGGCCCAGCACACGCTGCGCGCCGCGCGGACGTACGGAGGGAGAAGCACGCACCAGCGGCACTGCTCGGCATAGGTCGGATGACCGCAGCGCTCACACCTGGGCGACGGCAGCATCGATACGCGGGCCCAGCAGCGGCCGCAGACGATGCCGGTCTCTCCGCGGTCGAGCAGTCGCTCGCAGACGCCGCACGCGCGCGGTAGCAGCAGGTCGGCGAGCGACGCCCATCCTGTCGTCGCCAGCGCGGCTAAACTCGCCATCCCGAGTCCCGCAATGAGTCAGGCCGAAAGCGGCAAAAGCGGAAGCGCGACAAGAGCAAACACGAATTACACGAAAACACACGAATCGAACCTCGCGCGACGACACCGTCGCAGCGCACGGTTCGATTCGTGTGTTTTTGTCCAATCCGTGTCCGTGCCTTCGCTGTCATCGGGAGATGGGCGAAAAAGCGGAGGGCAAACGAAGAAACACGAATCACACGAAAACGCGCGAATCGAACCTCGCGCGACGACGCTGTCGCAGCGGTCGGGAGATTGAGCGAAAAGCGGCGACGCAAAACGAGGCGACACGAACCACAACAAGAACATCGACTAATTCGCAGCGCGCGGTTCGATTCGTGTGTGTTCGTCCAATTCGTGTCGTTGCCTTTGTCGTCATCCCGAGCAGGGATCAACAGTTCAGACACTGCGCCGAACAGCCTCCCACATCACGGCTCGATTGGGCGCGACGCCGAACCACCGTTCGAACGCCAACGCGCCCTGTTCCACGAGCATCCCGATTCCATCGCATGTGCGATGTCCGCGCGCGCGAAGCACCCGCACCCACGCCGTTTCGCCTGGCCGATACACGAGATCGATCACGGCGCTCGTCGGCGCGATCAGCGCCGGGTCCAGCGGAACGGCGTCGTCATGCAGGCCCACCGGAGTCGCGTTGACGACAAGATCGGCTCCCCCCGCCACGCCGATGTCGTCGATCGGTTGCGCGACGGTCCCAAATCGCTCACAGAGCAGCCGCGCTCGCTCGGGCGTGCGATTGTAGACGTGGGCGGAGCAGTTGTGCCACGACTCCACCGCGGCAAGCACGGCCGCCGCGGTTCCTCCGGCGCCGAGCACGCCGACGGTGAGATCGTGCGGCGGCCCGCCGAGCAGATTCTCGACCGCCGCCGCGAATCCGCCGACGTCCGTGTTGTCGCCCGCGAGATGTCCTTTTTCGTCGAGCCAGAACGTGTTCACGGCGCGCACGCGATCAGCGATCGGCGTATGCAGCTCGCACGCGTCGAACATTCGCTCCTTGTGCGGCACGGTCACGTTGCCCCACGCGCCCAACGCGCGGAGTCCGCCGAGCGCGCGATCGAAGTCGACGGGCGCAACGTCGAGCGCCTCGTAGCGAACCGGGATCTCCCCCGCCTCGAGCGCCGCGTTCTGAAACGCCGGAGAGAGCGAGTGGCTTACCGGATGCCCGAGCAGCACCAACCGCCCAGGCAGCCGCATCATGCCGCTCCCGAGCCGCGCTCCGCGGTGATGCGATCGAGTGCGCGGCGGATCTCGTCTTCCAACTCGTCCGCGGTCGCGCGATAGACGTCGAGCTCCATGCCGATCGGATCGCTGATCGCGCGCGTCGACGCGCCGCGCGACGCAAAGTCGGAGAGCAGGAATGCCTTCCCCGAGCCGCCGAGCGCTTCGATGCGCTCGAGGTGATGCGGCCCCATGGCGAGGATGAGATCGGCGCTCTGGACCATCTCGCGCGTCAACGTCTGCGCGCGATGCGACCCCAAGTCCATGTTGCGCTCGATGCCGACGAGCAGCGCGCCGTCGCTGGCGGGCGAGCCGTCGTGCGCGCTCGTGCCCGCGCTGATCGCTTCGACGTCGGATAGTCCGCGCTCGATCGCGATCTTGCGCGCGACGGCTTCGGCCATCGGGCTCCGGCACGTGTTGCCGGTGCACACGAAGAGAATCTTCATCTCGATTCAGGCGTCTCCGATCAAGTTGGGGACGCTCTCGCGAAGCGTGGCCGCCGGGATGGCTCCCGGTCGGATCACTCGCGGCCGTTGGCCGGTGCAATCGAGCACCGTCGACGGTTCCGATGGCGTCAGCGTTCCGGCGTCGAGCACCCGCACTCGGCCGCGCGCCACTTCATCGCCCCACTGTTCCAGAATCTCGGCCGCGGACATCGCCGGCGGAACCCCCGGCCGGTTCGCGCTCGTCGACGTGATCGCGTCGCCGTGCGCGCGAATCAGCCGCGCGATGCCGGAATGGCTCGTCCAACGAACGGCGACGCCGCCTTCGGGTCCGCGCAGCTTGGGTGACACACTCTTCTCGCCGCCCGCCAGGACGAGCGTCAACGGTCCCGGCCAGTGACGCGCGACGAGATTCGCCGCGTAACTCGGCAGTCGGAGATCGAGCCGGTCGATCATGTCCGGCCCGGCGATGAGCAGCAGAAAGGGCTTGGCCGGCGGGCGGCGCTTGAGGGCGATGAGAGCGTCGACCGACTCGCGATCGATGCCGCCGCCGAAGCCGTAGACCGTCTCGGTCGGGTACGCGAGCACGCCGCGGTTCGCGACGTGCTCGAGCGCCGGCCGGATCGCCGATTCGATCTCCTCAGCCGACCAGAACGGTATCGAAAGCGTGTCGGTCCTCATTCGAGAAGTGTAAAGAGGGCTTCCGCCCTGGCAAAGTCGGCGTCGTCGGTCAGCTTCATCGCGCGCTCGCCGCCGCGCACGACGACCACTGGAATGCCGAGCCGTTCGCACAGCGCCGCATCGTCGGTCGCCGTCAAGTGCTGCTGCCTGGCGTCGCGGTGCGCGCGCACGATGACCTCGCGCGGAAACCCCTGCGGCGTCTGCGCGCGCCACAGCCGCTCGCGCTCGACGGTGCGGACGACGACACCCGACTCGTCCACTTCCTTTAATGTATCGACCACGGGGAGCGCGGCGATGGCGCACCGTCCCGCGCGCACGGCGGCGACCACGCGATCGATCGTGTCGTCGCTCACCAGCGGGCGGGCCGCGTCGTGGATCAGGACGATGCGCGCTTCGTCCGGCAAATCCTCGAGGCCGTTGGCGACGGACTCCGTTCGCGACCGGCCGCCCGTGGAGATCATGAGCCGGTCGATGTCGCACTGAAACACCCACGGCGGCGGGTCGGCGGCGTGCGAGATCGGCAACACGACGACGACCGACACCACGTCGGCGCGCGCCATGAACGTCTGCAGGCTGTGCAGCAGCGCCGGCTTCCCCGCCACCCAGCGAAACTGCTTGAGCTCCGTGCCACTCGTGCGTGTGCTGCTCCCGCCGGCCACGATGACGACGCCGACGTCGCGACCGTGCTCGGCCGTCATGAAAAGAGGCGTTGCATGAGGTCGTGCAGCGTCTGCACTCCCACCAGCTCGACGTCGCGGCTCGCCCGTTTGGGCACGGCACGCTCGGCGAGATAGACGCGGCGCATGCCGAGATTCGCGGCTTCGGCGATTCGCCGCTCCACCTGCGACACCGCTCTCACCTCGCCGCCGAGGCCGACTTCTCCGACGAAGACGGCGTCGTTCGCCAGTGGACGGTCATAGACGCTCGACGCCAACGCGGCGGCGACGGCGAGATCGCCGCTCGGCTCACGGAGCTGGACGCCGCCGACGACGTTCAAGAAGACATCCAGCTGCGCGAACGAAAGATTCACGCGCTTGTCGAGAACGGCGAGCAGCAGCGCGAGACGGCGGCCGTCGAATCCGGTGGCGACACGCTGCGGTGTGCCGAACCCCGCTTTCGCGGCAAGCGCCTGCACCTCGACGAGGACCGGACGCGTGCCTTCGAGAAGCGCGGTGACGGCGCTCCCCGACGACTGACTCGTGCGATCGCCCATGAACAACTGCGACGGATTTGCGACGGGCTCGAGTCCGCGCTCGGACATTCGAAACACGCCGATCTCGTCGACGCTGCCGAAGCGGTTCTTCGTCGCGCGGAGAATCCGGTGGTCGAGCGTTCCCTCGCCTTCGAAATAAAGAACCGTGTCGACGATATGCTCGAGCGTCTTGGGCCCCGCGATGCCGCCGCCCTTGGTCACATGACCGACGACGAACACGGTCGTGCCGCTCTCCTTCGCGTAGCGCATGAGTCGCGCGGCGCACTCGCGGACCTGTCCGACATTGCCCGGTGCGCCCTCGAGATCCGCCGTGAAGATGGTTTGAATCGAATCGACGATCAGCGCCGACGGCCCGGACGACGACGCCGTCGCGAGAATGGTTTCGAGATTCGTCTCGGCGACGAGCGATACGTCGGACGCGCCGCCCTCGAGCCGATCCGCGCGGAGCTTGACCTGAAACGCCGACTCTTCGCCGGAGCAGTAGAGCGTCCGATGCCCCGCCGCCTCGAGGCGCGCGGCGACTTGCAGCAGCAACGTCGATTTGCCGATGCCCGGCTCGCCGCCGACGAGAATCATCGAGCCGGGCACAATGCCGCCGCCGAGAACGAAATCGAGCTCGTCGAGCCCCGTCTTCCACCGTGCGCTGCTCGTGCCGACGACATCGCGCAACCGGGTGGCGGCGGTGACGCTGCCACCTTCGGCGAGCCCGCGAGCGCCGCCGATGCGTCGCGCGGTGCCGGACGTCGCGGTGAGCTTTGGCGCGACGAGCTCCTCGACGAGCGTGTTCCACTCGCCGCACGTGTCGCAGCGGCCTTGCCACTTGGAGTGCTCACCGCCGCACTCGGTGCACCGGTAGGCCGTCTTCGTTTTCGGCATGCAGGGAAGCTAACGCAGAGGAGCGAGGCGTCGCGCCTCGGAGTGTTGCGGGACGGGTAAAACGATTGCGAGCGGCGATCGGCGGGCGGCGAACGGCGATCGGAGCGGGAACGGTGGTCGGCGTGCGGCGACGGTACGAGTGAAGGGTTTGGGATGCGGGGTTATCCCGTACTCGCCTCTTATCTCTTCACGCTCTGCGCACTCAGTCCTCTTCTCTCCTCACGTTCGCCGTTCGCTACGGTCTCTGCGTGAAGTTCTCGAACCGCGTGAACTGTTTCTGAAAAAACAGATTCACGAGTCCGGTCGGCCCGTTTCGTTGCTTGCCGACGATGACCTCCGCCTTTCCTTCGAGCGAGTTGCCGTCTTTGTCGGTCGGGCCGTCGTAAAACTCCTGGCGGTAGAGGAACATGATCAAGTCGGCGTCCTGCTCGATCGCGCCTGACTCACGCAAGTCCGAGAGCTGCGGCCGCTTGTTGTCGCCCGTGCGCTGCTCCGGCGCGCGCGAGAGCTGCGAGAGCGCGATCACCGGCACGTTCAGCTCTTTGGCGAGCGCCTTGAGCCCGCGCGAGATCTGGCTGACTTCCTGTTGCCGGCTCTCGGAATTCGCCGGGCCCGACATGAGCTGCAGGTAGTCGACGATGACGAGGCCGACGTCCGCGTCGGCGCGCAGGCGGCGCGCCTTCGAGCGCATCTCGAGCAGCGTGATGCCCGGCGTGTCGTCGATCCACACCGGAGCCGCGCTCAGGATGCCTGCCGCGCGCGCGAGGCGCGGGAAATCATCGTCGCGCAGCAGGCCCTTGCGCATGCGCTGCGCGTCGATGCGCGCCTCGGACGTGATCATTCGCTGGACGAGCGACTCCTTGCTCATCTCGAGCGAGAAGAACGCGACCGGCACGTGGTACTCGATCGCGGCATGCTGCGCGATGTTGAGCGTGAACGCCGTCTTCCCCATCGACGGACGCGCCGCGACGATGATCAAGTCCGCGGGCTGGAAGCCCGACGTCATCTCGTCGAGATCGCTGAATCCGCTCGCGACGCCGGTGACCGTCTTGCCCTTGCCCTGGAGCGCTTCGATCCGCTCCATCGTGGGCCAGATCAACTCCTTGATCCGCATGAAGCCGTCTTTCGTCTGCTGCTGCGCGACCTGAAAGATTCGCGACTCGGCTTCGTCGAGCAGTTCTTGCGCGGTCGTGCGCCCATCGAACGCTTCCGCGACGATCGTCGTCGAGACCTCGATCAGGCGCCGAAGAATTGCCTTTTCACGAACAATGCGCGCGTGATACTCGATGTTCGCCGCGGTGGGCACCGCGTCGACGAGAAAGCCGACGTAGTCCTTGCCGCCCGCGCCTTCGAGCTCGCCGCGGCGGCTCAACTCATCGGAGAGCGTGAGCGGATCGACGACGCCACCCTTCTCCGCGATGCCGACCATTGCGCGGAAGAGCCGGCGATGTCGCTCGGCGTAGAACATGTCGGGCTGCAGGAACTCGACGGCGCGGAGCACCGCGTCCTGATCGATCAGCATCGCCGACAACACGGCTTGTTCGGCGTCTTCCGAATACGGAGGACGCCGATCGCGGTACGGATCACGCCCCAGCGCTGGAGCGATCGAGTATTCGACGGGCGAGCTGGACATCTTCCCAGGTGGGGCGCTTCCACCCCGGATTCCTGAGTAGTGCCGCGGGGTGATACGTGACGACGAGCGGCACACCGTGGTACTCGTGCACCGAACCGCGCAATTTACCGATCGGCGTCTTCGTGTTCAACAACGTTTGCGAAGCAAATGTGCCGAGCGCCAAGATCACTTTTGGTTTGATCAACTCGATTTGCCGAACGAGATACGGACTGCATGCCGTAACCTCTTCCGGCAGCGGATTGCGGTTGCCGGGCGGCCGGTGCTTCAAAACGTTGCAGATGTACACTTGCTCGCGCGGCAGATCGATCGCTGCAAGAATTTTTGTGAGCAATTGTCCGGCTGCGCCGACAAACGGCCGCCCCGTTTCGTCTTCCGTCGCGCCAGGCGCTTCACCGACGCACATCAGTTGCGCGCGCGGGTTGCCTTCGCCTGGCACCGGATTGGTCGCCGTCTTGTAGAGCGGACACTTTTTGCACGACGCCACGAGCGACTCGATCTGCTCGAGCGTTTCGATTTGATTCAGCGAACCGCCAAACAGTTCGCCCGTTGGTGTGGGCACGTTGAGCGCGGGGAGCGATGGTGACGCCGGGAGCGGCGACTCGGAGGCTGTTGATTCGGCGGCGTGAGCGTCTACAGCGCCACCCGGCGGTGCAGCGCCGGCGGCGCGCAACGCAGCGCGCCAGTCGCCCGCACCAGCGACCACCGGCTGTTCGTCGCGCGCGGGCGCGTCCCGACGTACGCCCGTTCCCTCTTCCTTCTTCGCTCTTCCCGCGACGATCGACATCACGTCCTCGACGCTCATGTCGTCGAGCACGAGCTCCCGCTCTCCCATCTCGCGGCGCTGCTCGAGGTACCGGCGCAACTGTTCTCTAGCGTCCACCGATCAGGCTCTCCACGCGGTCGAGGATTGCGTCCGCGACATCGGCCTTCGACATCAGCGGCAGGTGCTCGTCGTCGCCGCCACGCGTGATGAGCGTGACGCGGTTCGTGTCCACGCCGAATCCCGCGCCGGGCTCCGTCGCGTCGTTCACGACGATCAGGTCGAGGTGCTTCGCTTCCAGCTTCTTGCGACCGCTCGCGAGCACGTCGTCCGTCTCCAGCGCGAAGCCCACGATCACCGATCCCTTGCGCCGAGCCGATTGCGTCGCAACGAGAATGTCCGGCGTCGGCGCGAGCTCGATCGTCGGCGGCGCGTTCGTCTTCTTGATCTTCGAGGTCGCGGGGGCGGCCGGCCGGAAGTCCGCCGGCGCCGCGGCCATCACCAGCACGTCGGCGCCGGGAAGTCGCTGCGTGACGGCGGTCGCCATCGTCTCGGTTGTCGTCACCGGCTCGACCTGCACGCCCACGGGAATCGGAACGCCCAGCGGGCCAGCGACGAGGTCGACCGCGGCGCCACGGCGCCACGCGGCCGCGGCCAGCGCGACGCCCATCTTCCCGCTGCTGTGGTTCGAGATGAACCGCACCGGATCGATCGCCTCGCGCGTCGGGCCCGCCGTGACCAGCACGCGCTTGCCGTCGAGCGCCCCGGGGGAGCGGCGCTCGAGCACCCGGCCGACATGAGCAAAGATGGTTTCAGGTTCTGGCATGCGTCCGGGCCCGCTGCCCTCGCCCGCCGCCAGCATGCCCTCGTCCGGATCCAGCACGAGATACCCGAGCTCGCGCAGGTGCGCGACGTTTCGTTGCGTCTGCGGATGCGCCCACATGTGATCGTTCATCGCCGGCACGAGGAGCACCGGCGACGACGCGGCGAGCAGACAGGCGGTGAGGAGGTCGCCGGCCTGGCCGGCCGCGGCGCGCGCGAGAAAATCCGCCGTCGCGGGCGCGACGACGATCGCGGTGGCGGCGCGCGCGAGCGCGATGTGGTCGAGCGGGCGTCCCTCGTCGAACAGGCCGACGTGCACGGGACGGCCCGTGAGTCCCTCGAACGTCACGCGGCCCATGAACTCGGTCGCGGCGGGCGTCATCACGACGTCGACGAGCGCCCCGGCTTTCGTCAGCAGGCGCGCCAGCCAACCGGCCTTGTAGCTAGCGATGCCTCCCGTGATCCCGAGCAGGATCCGCGCACCCGCGTATGGACGAACGGGCGTCGACATGGGAGGCAGGAGTCAGGAAGTGCCGCGCCAGTCAGCCCTCGCTGACGCGCGGGATGACGAGCTCACTCGGCTCGGCGGCGGGGCACCACGTGGTACATGATGTCGCCCTTCGCGAGCTCTTCGAGCGACTTGGTGGTCAACTTCTTCTCACGCGACGACGAACGGTCCCGCGGAAACTCGTTCAGCACGCGCGCGTACTTCGCGGCCACGAGGACTCCGAGGTATTTGTTCGCGGCGTGGTTGGCGATCTCGCCCGGCGTGAACACTCGCATGATCGTCTATCTCGTCACGATGAATGGTGATGGATTTCCGTCTCCAGCCGTTCGATCAGCGACTCGACCTGTTGACGAAGCCCCGAGACGCGCTCGCGGCTGACGACCTCAGCGTCGAGAATGCTGCCGACACGGGTCACCGCCGCAACGAGATCGTCGTTGACGACGACATACTCGTACTCCTCCACGGCGCGGAGCTCCCGCAACGCGGAATGTAATCGGTTGACAAGCTGTTGTGGGGACTCGGTTTTCCGGCCCCGCAGACGGCTCAACAGGACCTCCCCGGACGGGGGGAGCACGAAAACCGTGACCGACTGTGGAAAGGCCGCCACGAGCTGCCGGGCCCCTTGGACGTCGATGTCCAGGACGACGTGTCTCCCTTCCCCAAGCACCCGGTTGATCTCGCTCCGGAGCGTACCGTACAGATTGCCGTGCACCTCGGCCGACTCGGCAAAATCGCCCCGCTGTTGGCGGGCCAAGAACTCGTCGCGCGTGAGGAAGTAGTAGTCGCGGCCGTCCTTTTCGTTGGGCCGCGGCGCGCGCGTCGTGCACGACACCGAATATCCGATGTCGTTGCGGCGCTCCAGGAGGTGTTGGGCGATCGTCGTTTTGCCGCCCCCCGACGGCGAGGACAGAATCACCGGGAACGGGCTCCCGAAGGAGGCGGCAGGGCTCACTCGAGGTTCTCCACCTGCTCCCGAATCCGCTCGAGCTCCTCCTTGATCACGATCACGTCCTGCAGGATCGCCGCATCGTTCGCTTTGCTGCCGGTCGTATTTGCCTCTCGCAACAATTCCTGAAGCAGAAAGCCCAGCCGCTTCCCGACGCCGTCGGACGCCGGCGTGCCGAGCGTCGTCCGAAACGCCGCGAAGTGCGAGTGAAAGCGGCTGATCTCTTCGCCAACGTCGAGTCGGTCGGCGAGAATCGCGACCTCCTGCGCGAGTCGCTGCTCGTCCATCGCGACCCCCGCGGCGAGCTCCTGGATCGTTTCACGCAGTCGGTCGCGCTGTTCCACGAGTCGCATCGGCGCACGCTCGGCGATGCGTTCCACCGCGCGCTCGATCACCGTGATGCGCTGGGCCAGATAGTCCGCCAGCCGCGCTCCTTCGGCCGATCGCATCGCGTCGAGCGCCGCGACAGCCCGCTCCACCACCGCGACGACTTCCGCGACGTCGCCCTCGCGATCGTCGGTCTCCGACGCGACGACGTCGGGCAGGCGAAGCACCGCGCTCACGTCGAGCTGGTCCGAGAGGCCGAAGCGCTGCTGGAGCGCACGAAGCTGCTCCACGTATGCGCCGAAGCGAGCTTCGTCGATCTTTGCTCCGCGCGCCAGCTCGCGTTCGACTCGAGCGGAGAGCGTCACGTGGCCGCGCGTGATGCCCTTGCGCAGCGTCTCTCGAACCTCCGATTCCCACTTCGACAGCTCGCTCGGCAGCTTGACCGAGGGGTTGAAGAAGCGATGGTTGACCGAGCGGATCTCGACGGAGACACGCGCGCCGCCGACTTCGCCCTCGGCCGATCCGAAGCCCGTCATGCTCTTTATCATATCAAGTCGCGTAACCTATGGCGCGACAATGACATTTGTCAATTCAGGAACTGCCATCGCACGCCGTAGAAGTTCGTTTGCCGTGGCATGATGAACGCGGGAACCTGCGTGTAGCGCTCGCCGAGCAAATTGCGGAACTGCCAGGTGAGCGTCGCACTCAAGATCCGAATCTCGAGCAAAGTCGAGATCGTTCGGTATCCCGGCACCGGGATCACGTCGAACCCAGCGGCCGCGGTCGTGTCGCGCACCGGGAATCGCACACCGGATCGATACTCGTGCACCACCGAGAACATGAGCCCGAAGTCGTTCGTCGGAAACCGATCGCGGAGATTCGTGCGCACGAAGAGCTCGCTCCTCGTCTGGTAGCGCGGCCGATAGAATCCGGTCGTGTCGCTCCACCGGAGTGCGGATACATCGGCCTGAATGAAGCGCCAGAGCTGTCCACGAATGGCCGCCGTCGCGGCCGTCGCCCGAAACTCTCGCAGTCCGAAGAAGAGCGTATCGAACTGCGAGGGCGGCGTCAGGCGAACGCTGTCGCGGCGCAGGATTCCGCCGAGCAGCCAGAGGTTGTGAATGCGGAGTCCCGCTTCGCCGCGGATGTAGGTCGCCGTGAAGCTGCTGTCTTTCACCCGGCGGTCCGTCGCCCGCCCGATGCTCCCCTGGAACGCGATGAACGAGAGTGGGACGATGCTCGCGGTGATGTCGGATCGAGAGATGGAATCCGCATCCATACCCTCGGCATAGCCGGAGATCGCGAGACGGGACCAGGTGAAGCTCGCGCGGCCGGCCGGTGACGAAAAATTCCTGCCGCCGCCGGTCCAGTAGCGCTCCGTTGCGCTCACGCGGAGCGGCCCGCGAACCGTGCCGAGGGTCGCCAGGTATTGCCCGCGCGTGACTGCCGTGTCGAGCGGCCCGAACGCGAGCAGCGAGTCGACGTGATTCTTGGGGGCGAGAAAGTTTTGGCAGAGCGATGAGGCCGGCGCGAACTGACAGGTCCGAATGCCGTCGTAGCTGAACCGCTGCGCGCTCGCCATCACCTGTCCCCAGATCGCGCTCGTGTCCGGGTCTCCGCCCGCGACGCGGACGTAGGCATCGGTGCGTTGCGAGTCGTGCGAGAGGATCGAGTCGGCGAGGGTCAGGGGCAACGGGGACAGAAACTGGTCGGCGATGATGACGCCGCGATGCTGGCCCGTGCGCATCGCGAACGCGTCGACGCTCCACGCCGGGTTGGCCCAGCCGACGCGACCCATGAGTCCCAACTGGTCGCTGCTCGCGCCGAAGACCTGCGGCGGCGTCGTGCCGTACTGCTGGGCAGCGAACTGAAACGCGGCGCCGCTGTTGTACCGCTGTCCGTAGAATGCGCGATAGAGATTCGTCTGCTGATCGCCGGTCGAGACGTCGGTTTCCGTCACCGGCGTCGTGCCGCGCACGCGCCAGCTCCGCAGATGGACGCGAACCTCCTCGGCGCTGACCTCGATGAGCGCGTCCTCACACGACCAGACGTTGATCTGCGTGAGGTCGAGCACGCCTCGGGCGCGCGGGTCGAGGGCGCGCATCTCGAGGCCGTCGTAGAACACGCGGACGCGCTGAAAGTCACCCATGTAGGCGGCTGTCGCCGGCGCGGCGATCCACCCGGCGTGGAAGAGCGTCACGCCGGGCACGCGCTCGAGCAGGTCGGCCAGCGTCACGGCGCCGGTGGCGAACAGCGAATCGCGCGTCCAGTAGAACTTCCGCGCGATGCCGATATCGGGCGGGAGATGTGCGTGCGCCGTCGCGGCCTTGATCGTGTCCGGCTTCGGTGGGTGCAGCGAGTCTTTCTTCGCGAGCGAATCGCGAAGGAGCGAATCAGCGCCGGCTGGCACCTTCGTCGTGAGCGTCGTGTCTTTCTTCTTCGTGACCGTGTCGCGGACCTGCGCGCCGAGAGAGCCGTGCAAAACGGCCCCGGCCAGCAGGAGGCCGAGGCCATTCCACAGCCCGATCGTGCGTGCGAACCGCAGGACGGTGCTCAGCGCGCGCGTCCTCGAACGAATTCGACGAAGATGCCGACTGGCACCCCGGTCGGCCCTCGCGGCACCGTGCCCAGATCCGATTCCGTGTACGCCGTGCCCGCGATGTCCAGATGCACCCATGGATAACCTTCGGCGAACTCCTTGAGGAACAGCGCCGCCGTGATCGTGCCGGCCGGGCGGCCGCCGGAGTTCTTGATGTCAGCGATGTCGGACTTGATCAGCTCTTTGTAGTCGTCCCACAGCGGGAGCGGCCAACCCGGTTCGCCTGACCGTTTGCCCGCATCCAGCACTTCCTGCACCAGCGCTTCGTCATTGCCCATCACGCCCGTGGCGGTGTGTCCGAGCGCGATCACGCAGGCGCCCGTGAGCGTCGCGGCGTCGATCACCGCGGCCGGCGAGAAGCGCTTCGTGTACGCCAACACGTCGGCGAGGACGAGGCGACCCTCGGCGTCGGTGTTGATGATCTCGATGAACTTCCCGTTCGACGCCTGCACCACGTCGCCGGGCTTCACCGCTTCGCCCGACGGCATGTTCGTCGTCGCGCCAATGAGACCCACGACGTTGATCGGAAGTTCCAGGCGGCCGATCGCCTCCATGGCGCCCAACACGCCGGCCGCGCCGCACATGTCGAACTTCATCCACTCCATGCCCTGCGCGGGCTTGATGGAGATGCCGCCCGAGTCGAAGCAGAGCCCCTTCCCCACGAGCGCGATCGGCTTCGCGTCTTTCGGACCCTTGTTGTACGTGATCATGATGAGCTTCGGGTCCTGCGTCGTGCCCTGCGCGACGCACAGGAACGATCCCATCTTCTCGCGCTCCATCGCCGCGCGATCGAGCACCGCCGTCGTCATGCCGAGCCGCTTCGCGATGTCGCGTGCCGTATCGGCCAAATAGTCTGGCGTGCAGACGTTGCCCGGCAGCATGCCGAGCCGTCGCGCGAGCGAGTGCCCTTCGCCGATCGCGAGCGCCGCGCGCACCCCCGCGTCGCTGCCGCCGAGAATCGTCGCCGCGGTGAGCGGCGCGCGCTCCTCGTCGGCGGGCGGTCGGCGTTTTCATTTCTTTGAAGTCCCACGCAGCCGGCGTTGAGGCCGATGCCGATCGCTTCCGTCTGGCTCGCGTCGAGCGCGCCGGCAAAGAACGCGAGTTCGCCGACGCCCAGCTTGTTGGCCTGGCGGCCGGCAATCGCGCCGGCGCGGCGCAGCGCCGCCGCGCGATCGGCGACCGTCCCCATGCCGACGAGCAGCACCCGCAGCACGCCGCGCTCGCCCCCGGAGAGATGCAGCGTCTCGTCGCGGCCGCCGCGGAAGTCGCGACGCGCGAGGGCGCGACCCAGCGCGCCGCCCGTCGCGGCATCGATCGGTCGCAGCTCGTCGGTGAGGGTCGGCGCGGTTGGGAGCGCGACGACCAGCAACGGCGTCTCGAGCGCGCTCAACGTTGGCGCGGCTACGGTCAGCTTCAGCGTCATGGAGCCTTTGAAGGTATGGTCGCCCGCGGGGCGAGTCTCACGCGGTCATTCCCCTGATGATCTGGTCGCCGAACGCCGACGTCGACACCTCGGTGGCGCCAGGCATCTGGCGCGCGAGATCGTACGTCACGCGACGCGACTTGATCGCGTTCTCGACGCCGCGCTCGATCAGCTTCGCGACCTCGGTCCAGCCCAGGTACTCGAACATCATGGCGCCGGACAGCACGACGCTGCCGGGATTGATCTTGTCGAGATTGGCGTACTTGGGCGCCGTGCCGTGCGTCGCCTCGAACACGGCCATGCCGTCGCCGACGTTCCCGCCCGGCGCGATGCCCAGACCGCCGACCTGCGCGGCCGCGGCGTCGGACACGTAGTCGCCGTTCAGGTTCGGCGTCGCAATCACGGAATACTCATCGGGGCGCAGCAGCAGCTGCTGGAACATCGAGTCGGCGATGCGGTCTTTGATGATGACGGCGTCGGCGCGGGCGTCGCGCCGCCCTTCGACAGGTCCGCCTCCGAGACGACCGAGTCGCTGAACTTGTCCCGGGCCACTTCGTAGCCCCAGTCGCGGAACGCGCCCTCGGTGTACTTCATGATGTTGCCCTTGTGCATCAGGGTCACGGACGGCAGGCAGTGCCGCAGGGCGTATCGAATCGCCATCTCGACCAGCCGCTTCGAGCCGAACGCCGACATCGGCTTGATGCCGATCGCCGACGACTCGCGGATGTCCTTCCCCAGCTCGTTCTTGATGAATGCGCGGAGCTTGTCGGCTTCGGGCGATCCCGCCTTCCATTCGATGCCCGCGTAGACGTCCTCGGTGTTCTCGCGGAACACGACGATGTTGAGTCTCTCCGGCTCCTTCATCGGGCTGCCGACGCCCTCGAACCACCGCACGGGCCGGATGCACGCGTAGAGGTCGAGCGTTTGGCGGAGGGTGACGTTCAGCGACCGGATGCCGCCGCCCACCGGCGTCGTCAACGGTCCCTTGATGGAGACGCGGAACTCCTGCATCGCGTCGACGGTCTCCTGGGGCAGCCAGTCCTTGTACTGGGTGAACGCCTTTTCCCCGGCGAAGACTTCCATCCACGCGACCTTCTTCGTGCCGTCGAAGGCCTTTTGCACCGCGGCGTCGAACACGCGAACCGCGGCCCGCCAGATGTCCGGGCCAGTGCCGTCTCCCTCGACGAACGGGATGATCGGATGGTCGGGCACCTGGAGAACGCCGTTCGCGTATTCGATGCGATCGCCGTTCTTCGGAACCGTCGCGAGCTTGTACTCGGCCATGAACCGCGGGGAGACGAGGGAAAAGAACCGCCCCCGGCGTCAACGCCGGGGGCGACGAAAAGTATACAGCGAACTAGACCGATGCGAGGGATGCCGACAATGGCGCTCGGGGTGACGTCACTATCGCGGCGCGAGCGCCCCGCAGCTGAGAATGACGTCGCGCTGGCTGTTGCTCTGCATGACGTCGATATGCAGCGCGCCGTCGGGGATCTCGACGCGCAGCCGCGTATTGACGTGCGCCGACCCGTCGGCCTGGGTCGAGATCGCGCTGTAGGGCCCGCGGCCACCGACTTCAGAGTTCGGCGTCGTGTCGCCGCAGGGGCCCGGGCGAATGGCCCAGGGGACCTGCGCGCTCTTCGGCCCCGAGCGAATGTCCATGGTCACGCTGAATGTGGTCGCGTCGAGTGGAACGATCGTGACGGTGCCCGACATGTGGCTCGACGTCGCTCCGGTCGCCGCGAGCGAGGCCATGTACTGTCGGCGAGGCGCGCTGGACGCGCCGGCGGGGGTCGGCGAGGCTGTCGTCGCCGTCGAGGCGCTGGACGATCCCGACGCGCACGCGGCGGCGAGGGCGAGGGCGAAGAGCGGGAATGAACGCATACGAGAGTCTCCACGAGAAAGCGCCACGCCTGACGGTACGCGCCGTTCGACGACAGCGCAATTAGTGCGTCGTGCGACGGAGCGCTACTCGGCCCGCGCGATGAGCTGGACGACCATCTCGTGCTCGCCCGCGCCCGCCACGCGCAGCAGCGCGAAGTAGTCGACGTTGGGCGCGAAGCGAGCTTCGTCGAGCGGCACGGTGACCACGACGTCGCGCGATTCGCCAGCGGCGAGCGTGAATCGCGACGGCACAACGTCGCCGATGGCGACGGCGGCGTGTTCGCGCGAGATGAAGTCCGACAGGTGGCAGGCGACGGTCGCGGCCTCGGCGCGCGAATTCTCGATCACGATCTCCGCGGTCACACTGGACCCGGACGCGCCGCGAAGGTCGACGATGAGCGGCGGCGCTCGCGGCGCCAAGGTTTCGGGGTCCGGGCCGAGGAGACGGTCATACAGTCCGTCGGCGAGCGACGTCGACGACTCCTGCATGCGGCTCGCGAAGGTCATGCCGAGCGTCACGACCTCGTCGATGAACTTCGGCGCCTGTGCGTCGAGATATCGCTGGCTGTGCTCCTGCACCTGTTTCGCCGTGATCTCGCCCGCTCCGATCCGCTCGACCAATCGCTGGTGACGCGCGATGCCGCGCGCGCTTTGCTCGGAGGCGTACTTCGAGAGCGCCTGAAACCACGTCGTGACGTCGACCGATGACGGATCCGGCGGCGGCGGCACCGGTCCGTCGGGCGGCAGCAGGCCGTCGAGCAGCGACTCGCGATGCATCGCTTCGACATGGAGCAGGCCGGCCAGCAGGCCGACGCTGGCTTCGACGAGCGCGCGCGTGGAGGTTGGCGACTCTTCCTGCAGGTACGCCCGAAACTCGCTCTGCACGCGCTCGGGCTCGAGCGCGCCGCTCGCGACGCGCTGGAGCAGCTCGTTGTATCGCCGGAGCGATCGGCCATAGGTGCGGCCCGCGTCCGCCGACAGCTCAGCGAATCGCCGCGACCAGGCGTCGGACTGCGTCGTCACGACGCGCGCTCAGTGGCAGCAGTCACAGCCGCACGGGTGGTGATACGCATCGCAATCGTCCGGGAGCACGGCGATCGCGACCACGATCGGGCGCGTGAGACATCCCTCGGCGCGAATCGTCGCGTATCCGACCTCACAACGATCGACGGTTCCGATCCGAGTGGCGTCGATCCGGTTGGTGGCGTCGCCGGACGCGGAGGGCTGCGTCGTGCCGGGCGGCGTCGTGGTGCCGGGGGGGGGATTGGTGCCGGAGCCGCAGAGAATCCCGACTTCGAGGAGCACGATGTGTTCGTCGCAGGGGTGCAGCGTGAAGCTGGTCTCCGACAGCTTCGCGACCCATCCGAGGTCGCGCCCTCCGGCGCTGAGAAACTTCCCGAGCTCGAGCGTCACCGGCCGGTCGCGGCGCGTGTCGTTGTCGAACGTGAGCGGAATGCGCCGAAGCTCGCCGCATCGAACGTGGACGAGCACGTCCGCGTCACAGACGCAGCACTCGCAGTGACAATCGCGGCAGCCGCCACGACAGCCGCAGTCGCCGTGTCCGTGATGACGCGTGGAGCTCCACGGCATCGTCGCGGTTCCGCCGCCGGCGTTCGGATAGGTGCGGAACATGTCCTGGTAGGCGGACGCGCTGTCGGTCACCATGCGCGAGAGCCCCTCGTGCATGTTCGAGACGTACTCCGGCAGATCCATCATGCGATACTGCCGCGTGCGCTGGCAGTAGCCGTAGTACATGGGCGGGCTTTGATATCGCGATGCACCGGACCGCTGTGACGAAACTGGCATGGCGAATTCCTCGTCGTGGACTTGGGTCTAGTCAGGGACGATGATGAACGGAAGACTGAGCGTGGCGATGGCGGCGGCGCCGGTGTACCGCGAATGCGCATCCAGATCTTTGGGCATCGTGATGGTCACGTCGATCGCCTTGGTGTCGCCGGGCGCGAGCGTGACCGCGTCGTTCTGGACTTTGAGCACGAGCGTCTGATATAACTTCTTGTATCGACGACCCAGCGCGGCGGCGAAGTCGTCGAGGCCCTTCATCGTGTCGCCGACGTCGTCCAGCGCGCCGCGCAGCGCTCGGCAGTGCGCCAGCTCATCCTCGAGCACGACGGTGCCGATGGTGCCGATCGGAATGTCGACGTTGCCGCGGTTGGTGAACACCAACGTTCGCTTGACCTTCTCGCCCGGCTGGTTCGCGAGGACGACTTCGTCCGGTGTGACGTCGACGTCGATGTCCTCCGTCACATGAATGACGACGCTGCGCGACTGATCGTTGATCGCCAGCTCGGCGTGGTACGTCCCCGGCGGCGTGCGTGCGTCGAGTTGGAGCGCCACCGGCACCGGACGCGCCTGGCCCGGTCGCATGACGATGCGACGCATAGCGAGCCCAGCTTCAGGCAGCGCGGCGATCTCCGCGCGTGCGCCCTTTCGACCTTTCGGCGCGACGGCGCGCAACAGCGGCTGCCGAACGACCACTTTCGCGTCGGTCGGATTCTCGAGTCGGAGCTCGCCGCGAATCGCGCGCGGAGGCCCCGCTAAGACCAGCGGTTCCTCGGCATCGGTCATGAGACGGTGCTGCGTTCGACCGCCGTCTTCCATCTCGCTTCCTTGCTATTTGATGCGAATGCGAAGTCCGCGCGCCCCGGCGGCGGGAGCGTCCTCACACGGTACAGACGACGAGGGCGTATGCGTCGCGTTCTGCTGAGCGGGCCAGTCGATCGCGGGTTTCTTCGGCAAGTCGCGCAAAATCGTGCGCGATTCCCCGCCGAAGTTGAACCCGAGGAACTCGACGCCAAACCACGTCATGCCGAAATGAATGTTGAACGGCTGCGAAATCTCGCCGTGCGGAAGTTTCGTGCTCGTCGTCGCGCAAACATCCAGCGCGATCGGCTTGAGATCGATCGACAGCGCGTTCTTGCTATCGCTCGTCACATCGGAGTGAGTCGTTATGTCCGATTTCGAATCAATGGCCGAGTCCGTCTTGATCGGATCAAGAACTATCTCCTCTCGCAATTGGAGCGGATGAACCGTCGCGTCGACCTTGATGTCGTTCAGTCCCTGAATGTCGACGGTGCTGTCCGAGTCGACGGTGATTGGCCCGTTGTGGACCGTGATGTCGGACGACGAGCCTTTTCCGCCCATGACCACCTCGAGACAAAGTCGAGAGACGATCTGACGATCTATGGAACTCGAATGAAGCCAAGTATATCTTCGTCGGCCGCGAAAGGAAATACGGGCGATGCAGCTCGCGATTCCGCGGATTGCGCCTGCAGAACGTCGAATGGCTGAGTCGCGAGAGTTCGCCAACGCCGCCAGCGAGAGCTCGGCGGCATACGCCCTGTACGTGCTGCGTGCGACAGCGCACGCGACGCGCATCCTGCAGTTGCTCGATCAGGTGGTCGCCTGTGTCGCGCGTCGCCAGCTCACGCCGGAGACCCTCGAGCAATCGCTTGCGGCCGTTGGCCGTACGCGCGCGGCGTCGCTCGAGCGCGACGCGAAAACCGCGGCCGCGCGCTTCGTCGCCGGCTTGGTCTCGAGCGCGATCATTCCCGTCGACGCGAGCGAGCCGCGTGTCGACGTCGATCCGTCGGAGCTCGATGCCGCCCTGGAGCGCGTCGAGCGCGAGGCGGTAGCGCGCTCTGCCGCCGCGCTCGCGACGTATCAATCGCGTATCGATTCAGTCGTGGCGGGAGAGCTCTCTCCCGATGACTCACGACGCGCGATTCGTAAAGACTACACGCGTGGTCTGTCGCGCGAGTTGATCCGGGCCAGTCAGCTCTGGTTCGAGCTGCTCGGTGATCTGGATCACATCCGCGCTCGATTCACGGAGGAATACCTCCTCGACGCGCTGCGTCGCGCCAATCCCATCGGCTTTCATGGCGACACGGTCGAGCTGACCGGCCGATTGAACACCACCGCGTCGACGATCATCTCGCTGGAAAACACACGACGCGAGCCGGTCGTGCTTCGGTGCGCGGTTCGCGATGTCCGCCGCGCGGATGCGATCGGACCGGCGTTCGTCCCGAACATCGTGCTCGACCCATCCGAGGTCGTGGTGGACGCCGATCGTGCCGCGAGCATCGGCGTCTCGCTCTGGCTCGACGACGCGATCTATGCCGCGGACGCGCGGTACGTTGGCGCCTTCGAAATCACACGCGACGGCGCACCGCGGATCGACGTTCCCCTCAGCATCACGCCAATGACGTCGCAGGTCGCATGAACGGCAACAACGGTAAACGCAACGGCAAGCCGCACGTGGCCGAGCCCATCGCCATCGTCGGCATGCGCGGCCGGTTTCCCGGAGCGAACGATCTCGAGTCGTTCTGGCGAAATCTCGCCGGCGGCGTGGAGTCGATCGCCACGTTGAGCCAGGAGGAGATGCGCTCCGCCGGCGTGCCGGATTCGGTGTCGCGGCTTCCCGGCTACGTCAACGCATCGCCCGTGCTCGACGACGTCGACGAGTTCGACGCCGAGTTCTTCGGGTTCTCCGCGCGCGACGCGGCGCTCACCGATCCGCAGCATCGTCTCTTCCTCGAGACGAGCTGGGAGGCGCTCGAGGACGCCGGCTACGACCCCGCGACGTACGACGGCGCGATCGGCGTGTTCGGCGGCTGCGAGATGAGCACCTATCTCAACCAGCTCTATCAGAACCCCGAGGCATTGCAGTACATCGACGGCATGCAGTTGATGGTCACGAACGACAAGGACCATCTCTGCACGCAGACGTCGTATCGCCTCAACCTGCGCGGCCCGAGCGTCGTCGTGCAGACGACCTGCTCGACGTCGCTCGTCGCGGTCTCGCTGGCCTGCGAGAGTCTTCATACAGGCCGCTGCGACATGGCGCTCGCCGGCGGCGTCACCGTGCGTGTGCCGCAGCGTGGCGGCTACTTCTACACGCCGGGATCGATTCTCTCGCCCGACGGTCACTGCCGGCCGTTCGACGCGAAGGCGCAGGGCACGATCGTCGGCAGCGGCGTCGGCGTCGTCGTGCTCAAGCGGCTGCGCGACGCGCTCGCGGACGGCGACAACGTGCGCGCGGTGATCCTCGGCATCGGGCTCAACAACGACGGCAACGACAAGGTCGGCTACACCGCGCCGAGCTTCCGCGGCCAGGCAGCGGCGATTCGCGCCGCGCACGCGACGGCCGGTGTCGATCGCCGACGACGATCGGCTACGTCGAGGCGCACGGCACCGGGCACGATCCTCGGCGACCCGATCGAGATCTCGGCGCTCACCGAGGTGTTCAAGGCGAGCACGGATCGCCGCGGCTTCTGCGGCATCGGCTCGGTCGAAGTCGAACTTCGGCCATCTCTCCTGCGCCGCCGGCGTGGCGGGCCTCATCAAGACCGTGCTCGCGCTCGAGCACGGCGCGATTCCGCCGACCGTGCACTTCACAGTCGCCGAACCCGGCGATCGATTTCACGGCCAGCCCGTTCTACGTCACGACGCGACTGCTCCCGTGGGAGCGAAACGGCACGCCGCGCCGCGCGGGCGTCAGCTCGTTCGGCGTCGGCGGCACCAACGCGCATCTCGTGGTCGAGGAGGCGCCGACGCGCGTCGCGCCCGTCGCCCGACGCACGCATCAATCATCACGCTCTCGGCGCGGACCGAGACAGCGCTCGCCGCGGTGTCGACGCGACTCGCCGAGCATCTGCGGTCGCATCCGGAGCTCGATCTCGCCGACGTCGCGTACACGCTGCACGTCGGCCGTCACGCATTCTCGGCAGCGGCGCGCGATCGTTGCGCCGAGCGACGATCGCGGTGCCGTCATCAAGGCGCTTGCGACGCCCGGTCGGCCCGCCGAGGTCGCGGAGCGGTCCGTCGTGTTCATGTTCCCGGGACAGGGCGCGCAGTATCCCGGTATGGCGGAGCGCCTGTATCGAGGCGAACCGGTCGTTCGCCGAGCGATCGACTACTGCGCTCGCGTGCTGCAGCCCGAGCTCGACGGCGATCTTCGGAAGGTTCTCTTCCCCCCGCGCGAAAGCGAACGCAGGCCGGTGAGGCGCTGCGCGACACGCGGTGGGCGCAGCCGGCCCTCTTCACCGTCGGGTATGCGCTCGCCGAGCTGTGGCGCAGCTGGGGCGTTCAGCCAGCGGCGATGATCGGCCACAGCGTCGGCGAGTACGTCGCCGCCACGCTCGCCGGCGTCATGACGCTCGACGACGCCTTGCGATTGATCGCGCGTCGCGGCCGGCTGATCTCGGCGCTTCCCCGCGGCGCGATGCTCGGCGTCATGGCGCCGCTGGACACACTCGAGCGCTACGTCGACGCCGATGTGTCGATTGCCGCGGTCAACGCGCCGGGATTCGCCGTCCTCTCCGGTCACGACGCTGCGATCGATCGCGTCGCGGCAGCGCTCACCGAGGCCTCGATCCCGTCGCGACGACTGCACACGAGCCACGCGTTCCACTCGGCGATGATGGAGCCGATGCTGGACGAGTTCGAGCAGCTCGTGTCGACGGTCACGCTCGCGGCGCCGTCGATCCCGTTCGCGGCCACGCTCACCGGCGAGTGGGCCGACGGAAACGTGCGACGCGCCGACTACTGGAGCGCGCAGATTCGGCGGACCGTACGATTCGCGGACGCCGTGCGCACAGTGATGAGCGCACGTGTGGCGTCGCCGCTGTTTCTCGAGGTCGGCCCCGGCAACACGCTCGTCACGTTTGCCGCCGATACCGCGGGCCGGAACGGGAGTGCTCCGCCGCGACTCACGTCGCTGCCCGGTCCGAACGACACGCGTGCCGACGTGGACATGATGCTCGCCTCGCTCGGCGAGCTGTGGACCAGCGGCGTTCCCGTGGACTGGAACGCGTTTCACCAGACCGAGCGCCGCGCGCGCGTTTCGCTGCCGACGTATCCCTTCGAGCGTCGCAGCTACTGGATCGGCGCGAAGCACGACCGCACGCAGGCGCGGAGCACGCACGAGGCGCGCGACACATCGAATTGGTTCCACCGTCCGGTCTGGCGTGAAGTCACGCCAGTCGCTCGGGCCGGGCGCGCTCGCGGGACAGCGTGTGCTCGTTTTCGACGACGGCACCGGACTCGGCGAGGCGGTCATCGGTCGCCTGAGAAACGCGGGCGCGCGCGCGGTGGGCGTTCGCGAGGGAGCGGCGTTCGAGCGCGTCGACGAACAGACCTATGTGCTCGATCCATCGGACGACGCCGGCTTCGCGCAACTCGCCTCGCGTGTCTGCGTGCACGAACCGAAGCTTTCCGGCGTCATCGACTGCTGGTCAGCAGGGCCTCCGGGCGGGACGGACCTCGGCCACGCCGCGCGCATATCGCTGCTCGCTCCGATGCGACTCACGCATGCGTTGGGCGGCGAGTCGACGGTGCGTCCGCTGCCCTTCCTTCTCGTAGCGAGAGGCGCGACACGCGTTCTCGACGGCGACATCGTCGATCCGCCGCGCGCGCTCGGCAATGGCGTGGCGAAGGTGCTGCCGCAAGAACATCCTGGCATTCGCGTCGTGCACGTGGACGTCGACGGAAGCGACGATGTCGCACAGCTCCTCATCGACGAGATGGCTGATGGCGCACGCGAGCCCAACGTCGCGCTGCGCGCGGGCCGTCGCTTCGTCGAGACCTACGTGCCTGTCGATCTTCCCGCGGGCGAGGCGCCGCTCGCGCTTCCCGACAGGCCAGTCGTGCTGGTGACGGGCGGCCTCGGACACATGGGGCTCAACCTCTCGGAGGGGCTCTTCCATGAATTGGAGGCCCGCTTGGTGCTCGTGGGTCGAACGACGGTGCCGGAACCTGAGGATTGGGCGGCGGCGAGCGCAGACACGTCGAAGCCGGTTGAGTCGCGGACGCTGCTCAAGCGACTCGCCGATCTGCGCGCGATCCGCGACGACGTGCTGGTCATCAAGGCGGATCTCAACGACGCCGCTGCTGTCCATGGCGCAATCGACGCAGCGTTTGCGCGCTTCGGCCGAGTGGATATGCTGGTGCATGGCGCCGCGCGCATCGATGCCGGGGCGTTCGCATCGGCTGCCGAGACGGGCCCGGAGGTGGTCGAAGCGCAGTTCTCGCCGAAGCTGCGCGGCCTCTATCACGTGATCGACGCATTTCGCGGACGCGAGCCCGCGCGGTGGGTGCTGCATTCGTCGATCTCGAGCGTGCTCGGCGGCCTCGGACTCGCGGCGTACTCCGCGGCCAACGCGGTCGTCGACGCAATGGCGCTGGCTGGCGGCCCACGATGGCTGAGCATCGACTGGGACTTGTGGGACAACGCCGGCGAAGCGCACATGGCGGGGTTGCCCTCGCCGATTTATCCGCGCGAGGGGTTGGATGCGTTCCTTCGCGTGCTCGGCACAGACGTCGGACACCGCGTGCTCGTCGTCGCCGGTGAGCTCGCGCCGCGACTCGAGGCGTGGGTGCGCACGTCGGATCGTGGCGCGAAGAGCGGAACCGTCGAGCGACACCCGCGCCCGAATCTTCCGACGACGTACGTCGAGCCGCGGACCGCCACTGAGCGCGACCTCGCCGAGATCTGGGGCGCCCAGCTCGGCATTGATAAAGTTGGTATTCACGATCGCTTCTTCGATCTCGGCGGCCACTCGTTGTTGGCCGTGCAAGTCGCGTCGGCGATTCGCGACAAGTTCCAGCTCGAGCTGCCGGTGCTCAAACTGTTCCAGGCGCCGAGCGTCGCCGAGCTGGCCGTGCTCATCGATCAGGCGAAGGCGGGCACGCCGGATCGCACGGCGGCGGGCCTTCCCTCACCGACGGCGCCCACAGTCGAAGCGACGCCGATCGTCGGCGAAGCGCCGGAGGCAGCGGCGAAGCAAAGCTATCGGGACTTCTACGACGACGTGACGCGGCGGCTCGAACAGTCGGGCGTCGCGGAGGCGTCGTTCTTCCTCAACTACGGATATCGCAGCTCCGGCAAAGGCGATGAAGCGCGGTTCCAGGTCGCGGACGGAGTCTTCAACGCCAACTCGGTGCGGCTCGCGTTCGAGCTGATCGGCGCGACCGAGTTGAGCGGACGGCGCGCGCTCGACGTCGGGTGCGGGCGCGGTGGAACGGTGTCGCTCATCGCGAACCAATTCGACACGCCGGTGATGGGCGTCGATCTCTCGCCAGAAGCGATCGCGTTCTGCCGCCGCACGCACCGGCATCCCAAGGCGCGCTTCGAGGTTGGCGACGCCGAGCATCTCCCGTGCGAGGATGGCGCATTCGACGTCGTGACGAACGTCGAGTCGTCGCACACGTATCCCAACCTCCGGGCGTTTCTCGCCGAGGTCTCGCGCGTGCTCACGAAGGGCGGAACGTTCCTCTACACCGACCTGCTCCCGGTGGCGCGCTGGCTCGAGGTGCGTGCGCTGCTCGCGCCGCTCGGTCTCGAGATCAAGCGCGACCGGGACATCACGCCGAACGTGCTGACATCGTGTGACGAGGTAGCGCCGACGCGAGCGCGAGCGTTCGGCGGCTCGAGCGCCGCGATCGACAACTTCCTCGCGGTGCCGGGCTCGATGGTCTACGAGCAGATGCGATCCGGCGCGTGGGAGTATCGCATCGTCCGGGCGGTCCGCGCCTGACCGTCAGTCATCGTCGACTCAGTCCGACCGAAGCATGTCCGCCAACGACGCCGCGGCGAAGCGTCGCATCGGCAACCACGCCGCCATGCCCGACGCCGCGACGACGAACATCGCGGCACCGGCGTACGCCGCTGGTGAGCGCGGCGCGATCTGGAAGAGGAACTGAGCGAGCAACACCGATCCAATGCCGGCGAGCAGCAGTCCGACAACGACACCACTTGCGATCGCGATCAGGGCCTTGCCCACCGCCGCGTGTGCGAGCCTCGTCAGCGTCGCTCCCAACGCGGCGCGAACGGCGAGCTCTCGTCGCCGCTCCGCGACTACGCGCGCGACGACGAGCGCGAGGCCGACGGTCGTCAACACCAACGCGATTACCGCGAAGGCACTCGTCGCGACGCTGTAGAAGCGGCGTCCGGCGATGGTCGCATCCACGACGCGGTCGACCGTTGCGACGTGGAGCGCCGGGAGCTGCGGGTCGAGATCGTGCAGCACTCGGCGGATGCCGTCGATCACTTCCCTGCGCGGCAGCGTCGGCTTGGCGCGAACGACCAGCGTGAACAGCGGGCGCGGGTTCTGCGCCGTCGGCACGTAGATCGCGAATGCGGGATCCTTGTCCACGGCGGCGTAGCGAAGATCGCCGACGATGCCAACGATCTCGGTCGGGCGATCGAGGGCAAGCGTTCTGCCGATTGGGTTCGTACTGCCGAATGCCGTGCGAGCGAACGACTCCGAGATCACGACCACCGCAGCCGAGCCTTCGCGATCCGCGCTGGTGAGGAGACGTCCACGGAGGAGGGGCACGCGTAGCGCCGCGAAATACGCACTGTCGACGCGGCGCACGCGCACGATCTCCTTCCCGTTGCCGCCCGGCAGATCGATCTGGCCAGGCGAGTCGAACCCGCGGAACGGAATCGCCGAGGTCAAACCGGCGGCGTCGATCCCGGGAATCGCACGCACGCCACGCACCAGGCCCTCTTGAAACCTGATCATCGCGCCCGGCGCGCCATACTTCGAATCGAGCAGCTGGAGATCGACGGCCACGACATCGTGCGGATCGAACCCGAGCGACACTTGGCCAAGACGCCAGAGACTCGTCAGCAGTAGCGTCGAGAAGATCAGCAGCATCGTGGTGAGCGCCGCCTGTGCCCCCACGAGCGAGTAGCGCCATCGGACGGCGGACCAGGTCGCGGTGCCTCCGCTCGCGGCTCGCGTCAGACTCCCGGATGCATCCTGCTGGGTTCCGCTCCACGCCGGCGCGACCGCGGCGAGAATCGTCGTGACGGCGGCCATGACGGCGCCGAACGCCACGATGCTGCCGTTGACGCGAAGCTCGTCCACTTGGGGCAGCGACCCCGGGAGAAGCGCGCGGAGGAGCGGCTGAATCAGAACGGCCAACACGATGCCGGCGATGGTGCCGGCGACCGCCAGCATGCTGCCCTCGACGAGTAGTTGCTGCACGACGCGCGATCGCTCGGCGCCGAGCGCGGACCGTACGGCAAGCTCCTGCTGACGCTCGGAGATGCGCGCGAGCAGCCCATTCGACACGGTCACGCAGGTGACGAGAAGGAGGAGCGCGGCCACACCGGCGAGGAGAAACAGCGACGGGCGCGTGTCACCGACGATCCAGTCGCGCATCGTCGTGAGTCCGACGCGATCGTGTTGCTCGCCAACTGCATCGGCCGGCGCCACCAACGGCGGGAGCGGCATCGAGGAGAGGACACGACTCGCGTCAGAGGTCGCGAGTCCCCGGCGGAGACGCGCGACCACCCTGAATGAGCTGCCGTATGGGTTGCTCTGTTGGACCGCGCTCCACGACAGCATCACCCACGCCTCGACTTCATCCGGGTAGGTGAAGTGGACGCCACGCGGCAGGACGCCAGCCACGGTGAACGTTCGCGAGACGCGCGGCACTCCGGCGGCGATGGTGACCGGACGTCCGACGATCTTTGGATCGGCGCCGAAATCCCGGCGCCACGTCGCGTCGCTCAGAATGATCGACGCCTCGGACGTTCCATCGTCGGCGTCACCGAAGACCCGCCCCATCGCGGCGCGCACGCCCAGCACACGGAAGAAATTCGGTGTGACCGACGCGCCGTTCAGCCGGATGGTCCGATCTCCGATCGAGAGATCGAGCGCGGACTCGAGCAGGTCCCCCTGCCCCGCGTTCAGCTGTCCGCCGGTGTGCATCACCTGAGCGGCCGCCACCTCGCCGAACTGTCCGGCAGCGGCATCGCGCACGCTCATCACGAGCGGACCGGAGAACACGAGACGATCGCTCCACCGACGCGACTCGGCGCCCGCGTGCCAGAGCAGCACGACGCGCGACGCCTCGTCGTACGGCAGCGGCCGCAACAAGACCGATTGGAGAATGCTGAAGACGGCGCCGTTGGCGCCGATCCCGAGCGCGAGCGTGAGGATGGAGGCGCCGAAGAAGATCGGCGAGCGGCGCATCAGCCGCAGCGCGAGCCGGCTATCCTGTCGGAGGGTCTCGACCCACTGCGGAAGAGTCATGTCTGCGGAATTGACAGGCTTTCGGACAGGAAGGGTAGGCTCCCGAACCCCGCCGCGGTCAAGGCCTCTCGGAATCACGGTGAGCGATAAAAGAGACCGGCGCGTAGCGCCGGTCTCTCTCCACAACACGTCGAGCACACCGCAATGGAGCTATCGACAGTCGTCGTCGTCGAAATCGATATCGACGCTGATCCTCCTGACACGAACCCTTGTCGCCTTTTCCGATTTGATGCACTTCAGGAGCTCCGAAGCGATGTCACACGCGCCGCTCTCGGCAGCACCGCGATTGTGCACGTTCGATCGCTTCATGTTGGGATCCACCTGGTAGCTCATCCCGCCGATGATGATGCCGTCTGCCGTCGCGGTAACGGTGACGGTGTCGTCGGACCCGCTCTCCAATACCGTGTCCCGGCTGAAATCTTTTCCTTCCTTGATATCGAGATAGATGTCCTTCCTGACGCCGGGCTGAAGGCTGAAGGCGCCGCCACCCGCGTTGACGAACCGAATTTCCCAGCCGAGGCGCTTCAGGAATTCCGGCAGCGACACCGTCAGGTTGATTCTCGCTTCCTTTTGAAACGGGTTGTACAGCGCGAAGGGACGTCGCTCGAAAGCAGCCCGCAGCGGCGCTGCTCCGCCGCCACCGGGAACCGGAGAAACGTTTCTTTGGCCGATGTTGTTGTCATGGGGCACGAGCCGCCATTCCGGTATCGAGCTGGTGACCCGACCATCGATATTGCTCGGATCGCCGGTGGCGTATACGGAGAAGAACATGCATTCGTGCCCGACTTGGGACGGCGTCCATTGGAACGGCCCGACGACGACTCCAACGGTGTCGTTCGCTGCGATGTTCGGGGCAACGAGCAACACGTCGGTCATCGGTTCCCAGTCGTTCGGATAGGTGAGCCCGACGGACGGGTAGCAATGGAACCCGCGAACCACCACGTTCGTCGCGTTCTGGCTCCCCCGATTCTTCACCCGCACGTACGCGTAGTTGGTCTGACCCACGATCGGTTCGTCGTGCGTCGTGCCTCCGTCGGCGGCCGTGCGATTCCAGATGTCCTGACAACTCCAGTGATTCGGCTGGTACGGGTACTCGCCGCCCCGTCCGTCGTCGATGTACACGTCCACGGCGGGCGGTCTGCCCACACTGGTGACCGCGTCGCCGGCGCCTCTGAACAGGCCCTGCTTCTCGAATGCCCAGCGAATGACTTTGTAGTACGCGCCTCCCGCATGGGTCTCCGCCGGGTTGACGGAGGTCCAGTTTGCCGCGTCCGCGGACTCGAGCTTCTGCTCGTAGTCGGTGACCGGCGCGTAATCCGTTTGACTGGTCTTTGCAATGGCCGCGGCCGAGGTAGGCGTCAACAGCCCCACGGCCTTGAAGATCAGGTACGAGGCGAATCGCGATGCGAACAGGCGTTGGTTGACGTCCGCGGCATCACCGCCGATGGAGCGATAGAACCGGAAGAGAGTCGTCGACAGGACTTGTTCGCTCTTGTATCCCCTGTAGGCGCTCGTGGTGTAATTGTCGTTGGCCCCACCCCAGCCCCAACCCGAGGCAACGTCGCGATCGTGCCGTCTGGTGACGATATCCTCGTCCCAGAACAGCGTGAACGGGAACGTGATGAACCGGTCGCTTCCCGTGATCGCCGACTCGGGGTCGTTGAGAATCGCCGCGAAGCTATCTCCCTGGCTGTGAGAGAAGCCGAGGTTCGCGCTACTGACATGGTCATACAGGATGCCGTGCCCGCCCATTTCGTGGAGGACCGTCCGCCAGTCACAGGCGCTTCCCAGCGGGTGGGTCGTATCGCTCGAGTCAGCGAGCTCGAAATTCACCGCACCAATGCCGTTGCCCGTGGCATTCCCGGCACAATTGGCATTGACCGTGCTGCCCCATCGGTGATTCGTCTTGACGGGAAACGTCGTGCCGTCGAAATACGACGACTGGACGAATCCCATGTCGCTGACCATCCTGAAGAATCGATCGCAATTGTTGTATGCGTTCACCGCGGAAAAGTCGTCCGTGCGTGAGTCGTACTCGAAGTTGTACGGGCTTGTTTCGGTCGGGGGCGTGGCCAAGGTCGAGCTCACGAACACGAGCGAGCCGGAGAGGGATTGCGTCCCGCCGCTCGGCGCATCGAGATCCTGCAAGGTCACGGTGTCTCTGAAGCCGTTGAGGACGGCCGTCGTCGAACTTGGAGCGTTCGCACTGTTTCCCGATTTCGTGACCGGATCCGTCAGAAACGCGTATCCGGCTGCGCCATCGATCAGCGCCTCCAGGTACAGGACGGCACCCGTTTCCACTTCGATCACGGCGACCCAGTTGATCACACCGTAATTCGGAACCGTCAGACTGAAGTACGTCTCGAGCGCCACGTAGAAATCGCCGTCGACAATGCCGTCGGGAGTTGCCGGCAACGGAATCGTCGGCGGAGCAAAGAGCCTGCGTTCATCCTTCTCCGTGGGTTTCGGTTTTGGCGGCGCCGCGAATTGCCGATTCGCGGCGTCATACTTGAACACCACGAGTCTGGTACGGTTGACGACGGGCTTGGCTCGCCGTGCCGTTTTGTTCCTCGGGTAGAGGATCTTCAGCAGGTCGTCGCTCTTCAATGCGGCGAGTTTCCGGACGCGGTCGGCCCGCGGGCGCTCGACCGTGATGTCGGGGTAGAACGTTGCGCTCGAGCTCAGCACCCGCAGCGGCTGGGTCATCATCACCACGTCGATGCCGGCGTACCGCACGGGTAGACCGAAATACGTCTGCACGAACGAGACGACGGCGGTCCCCGGCGTGCCCTTCTCCTCGAGCAGGCGGAAGGAGGCTTTCTCGTCGACGAGGCCCTTCTCGGGGCGCAAAGACAGCTCCGAAAGCTGCGCAGCGTCGATCTCGTAGACGTTGGCCACTTTCCTCACGTAGGCCTGCGCGACCTGCTGAGGGGTCGTGCCGTCGACGGTGACGGGCTGTTGATTGTGGTTGATCAGGCGGACGCGATCCCGGCCGTTTCGTTCAACAACGAATTCATCTTGGGTCATCGTGGTTGCTCCATTGGATCCGTCGCTTCGGTTTTGACAGGGCGGGACAACCGATGCCGTTCGCAGGATCGTGAGATCTTCGGTTGGCGTTTCGGCCCGAGGCGCGCGCGCTCGTCGAAGGGCATAAGATCATGGCTCAACGGCACGACTGGGTGCACGATGGATGATAGTCGGGCACTTCGCCTGGAATTCCCCGAGGTGCGCGCTTGCGGGCTCGAGTCGGGCCTCGGCCGTTAGCATGACCGCGATTTACGAGAACTCAATTTTGGGGCAGCGCCGGCGCGGGGGCGAAGCAGAACGAACGCGACGACGACCGAACGCGCGGGCATGGTTCGGCGGACATTACGTCCAAAAGTATGACCAAAGCAACGCGGCGAGCACTCGAAAGCACTCGCCGCGTATGCCTACTCAATCGTCGTCCCGCGCTAAGAATGCCCGAGGCCGGACTCGAACTGGCGAGACCCGAAGGTCGGGGGATTTTGAGTCCGAACAGGCGGTCCGCGCAAAAACCATCATGCGCGGGCCGCGTTGCCATTCAAGAACTTACAAGGTCGCTCTTCCCTGCGTTCCGCGCCAAACGCGCCTAGTGCCATGTAGTCGGGGGGACCCAGGGGGACCCCCTTAGATTCGTCGAGGTCTCCCGGCCATATCCCGAGATTCGGCCTATTCGAGCTGCGAGAAGAAGCGGGAGCGCGTCAGCGGCCGATTCTCAATCCTTGTGCGCGTCTCGCAACTGTGACTCTCATCCTCGCTTTCGGAGGGCGTGACTTTACCGTCCTCGCGTGCGATCGCCTTCTCACAAAGGACGACGGCAGCGACGTCAAGCGGTACGACGAGGAGGCGAACAAGACCATCGTCTACTGTGGCGTGGACGGGATCGTCGCGCTTGCCTATACCGGGCTCGCTTACATCGGTGACATCCCCACCGACCAGCGGTTAGTGAGCGACCTGACTGGATTCCAGCCTATCAAATTCATGGGCAAGACGCTGGCGACCGGGGGCGGACGACATGGACATTTCCACAGGTGGGGCATGCGCGACCTCTTCCTGGAAATTGCAAAGAACCTGAACCAGATCTACGAGGATCTCAAACCGCGACTAGACGCGCGCGGACTCAGTCTCCTAGATCACACGATGGTTCTGGCGAGCGGCTGGAGGTGGGACCGGCGCGGGCGCGGGCGGCCAATCCTTGTAAAGTGCTATCGCGATCCAGGTGCCGGTCAGTTTGTCGTCGACCCGCTGCCGCGCGATTGGTGGCTGCGGCGCCGCGGAGAGATCTGCCTTTGGGCCGCGCCGGCACTAGCTGGCCGATTACCGGCTGACTTCGACGAGCAGTCCATGACCCGACTTCGCGCCGCTCGGGGTCCAGAGGAGACCGAGGCGGTACTGGTCGATCTCACACGCCAAGCCGCGGGCTGGGATCCGCATATCGGCAGGGATGTGCTTCTCGTCACACTGTCGCGCCCGTACTGGCGTACGGGCCTCCTTCGATACGTCCCAGACGTCGTTGCGGAAACCGACCCGGTACCGGCGCCTCATTTCACGCCGTGGCTGATTGGCACAAACGTTGTTCACTTTCCGTCAGTTCTGGCCGGCCAGTTTAACATCCCGCTCCCGCCTTACAGAATTCGCATGATCGCGCCGAGCGACGAACACACCATAGTGAAGGTCGATACCTACACGCGGCCGGGACCGTGAGCTTGCGGTACGCCTCGCCTCCGGTATTCTCTCTCGGGCGTCGCGTCTCTAGAGGGCTCTAATCCGAGATCGCTAGCGGCCGACCGGATCCGGCTATACGTTCTCGCGGGCCATGGCCAAGTGTAGCTATCGCTCTGCGGGCATTTCAACGTCGATCCATCAGGAACAACCATCTTAAAGAAAGAGGCACGGCAATGCGTAAATTCGTGACGCTCCCGCTCATAACGCTTTTGTCAGTCGCGTGCGGTGGGGAGGCTTCGACTACGCCACAGCAGCAACAGCCGACCGGCACGCCGGCTGCGACGCTCTCCGGTTCTTCCGTGACGCTGTCGTCGTCCACAACCCAGCCGGTCAATCTGTCCGCGCGAGGCAGGGTTCTGAAGGCCTTGAATGAATGGCTCCATGGCAAGCTCCCAGATGCTCAGATTACCGAGCACCACGGCAACAATCCGAGACCGTTCTTTGTTGTATCACGTCCCGGCAAGCCTGACAGAAAGATTGAGGTTTTCATCCTTGAGACACCTCAGGAGAATTTCCCTGATGGCGGTACGAACTTGGGGATCCTCGCGGACCTTTATGCGGAACACCTAAACGACCTAACCCTGACAGGTCTCGTTGTGGTGCCCGACCACCAAACTGCGTTTCACGTGTGGGACGACTTTCAAGCGAACGCCGAAGGTGGTCGGTATGAGATTCTGCTCGTGAGTGTCACCGCGGATTTCTCCGTGAATATCGAGTACACCTTCCCGAATGCTTTTTATCTGAAGACTTTCCAATAATTTGGGTGTCCTGGTGGGCGGCGGGCGTCAATCCGCGATCAGATCCCAAGCCCCCGGCCGCAACTGGGTAGTCTCGTCGTAGCTTCGCGGCGGGGGTACGTTCCACCGCATGGCCAAATGCCGAGAGTGCGGCAAGCCCGCCGGATTGATGTTCTCGATCTGGGAAGAATGCCTCGCGGCTGGAAACGCTAAGCTCCACGCGCAGGCTGCAGAGCTGAATCGCCCGGCGCCGATGATCGATTCGCGAATGATCTCAACCAACGATCATCTATCCGGTTTCACGACAACCCAGAGCCTCGGTATCGCTCGCGGCTTATCCGTTTGCTCTCGGAGCTTTCTGGGGCAACATGGCTGCCGGCTTCGAAGCGACGTTCGGCGGGCAGGTCTCAACGTTCGAACAACTCTGCGACGACACGCGGCAGGTTGCGTTCGATCGCATGCGCATGCACGCAGCCTCGCTCAGAGCCGACGCGGTAACCGGTATGCGCTTTGACGCGAACGAAATTGCCGATGGCATCACCGAGGTCCTGTGCTGCGGGACGGCCGTGCTCGTGAAGGACCACGGCGACGCAGCATAGGAAACCGAATCGTCACGTATCGAACTCCATCGGCGACTCGTGGGAGTGCAGCTTGAGCGTCGGTTTGTAGGTCACGGGCAAGATCATTCCCTATGTGTTCCACCGTGGCGGCCGGCCGATTGCGACCTACGCCAAGGCATGGCGCGAGGCGTGTGACCGCGCGGCACATGGCGGGAAGAAACCGACCGAGCTGCCGCTCGAGCTGCTGCGGCCAAATCTCGTCGAACGGACGGAGGTCGATCCAGTGACCGGGCGAGTCAAGAAGATTCGGCCAATCCCACACGACTTCCGGGGCTCCGCGGTCCGCAATCTCGTTCGCGCGGGCGTGCCGGAGGGCGTGGCGATGAAGCTGACCGGCCACAAGACGCGGTCAGTCTTCGACCGGTACAACATCACGTCGGACGCCGATCTGCGAGAGGCCGTGGCCAAACTCGCGGTCTATCTGGTGCCGAGAAGCGAGAAGGCCGCGCCATCGGCGCAGGATGCCCCAGAATCGACGAAGGGACCCTTGGGGGACCCAAGGCCATTCAACTCGTCGCGAACGACTGATCAGAATTTCGTAAGTCGTTGTCCTGCAGAGTGCCCGAGGCCGGACTCGAACCGGCAAGACCCGAAGGTCGGGGGATTTTGAGTCCCCTGCGTCTACCAATTCCACCACTCGGGCGAACCAAACAATCTAGCCCGAGCCGGCCCCGCCCTCAACGCTCGGGCGGCGGCTCCGCCGGCGGAGGCGGCTGGGCCGCGCCGCGGCCGCCCTGAATGGCGCGGATGCGCGCGCTCAGCTGTTGCTGGAGCGCCAGTATACTGCGCCCGCTGCATCGGCGTGAGAAAACTCGAAAGCTCCTTCTGCTCCGCCTCGACGAGATCGGCGCGCTTGTGCGCCGCCTGCACGAGCTGGTTGAGGTACTGGTCGATCTTGCCCTGGTCGGGTGTCGAGTCCTGCATCGCCGCGGCGAGCCCCTGGCGCGTCTCCCGCTCACTCCGATTGAGCTCGTTGCGCTGCCGCGTGAAGCTCTGCTCCGTCAGATTGAGACGGCGCATCTTCGGCTGGTCGAGGTTCAGCTCCTTGCGAATGCGCGCGCGGAACGCCTGCTGCACCTGCTGGCGCACCGGCAGGTTCGCCTGGTCCTGCGGCTGCGCGGCGCCACGACCCAGGGCATTCAACCGCGCTTTCGGCTTTCCGCCCGGCAAAATCTGGCCGCGCGCCGCACGGCGCGCGCTGTCGCGCTGCGCCGGAAGCGTTCCGCTCAGCAGCATCAGCGCCGTCGCCGCGACTGCAAGCTGACGCGTCACATCATCTCCGTGTCGCCGCTCGTCGACGACGCTTTCGAATCGACCTTGATCGTGATCGGATCCGGTTCCGTGATCGGAACCGCCTTCATCTCCCCGATGTCGTTCAGCAGCGTCTTCAGCTGCTGTTCGCTGAGGTTGTTGAGACGACCCTCCATGCCCGTCTCGGATATGTCGTCGTCGACCGGGAGATCCACGTCGCGAACGTCCGCGACCGGATCGGTCCGCGCGAGCGCTCGCGACGGTGTCGACGCAGTCTCCGGCGCGGCCGCGACCTGCGTGTCGGCAATCGGCGTCGGCGGGACCACTGCCGTCACCGGAGGCGCAGGTTCAGTCGCGCGCGACCGCGACAGCAGCGAGAACGACCCGCCGCCGACCGCGATCACCGTGATCGCGGCCGCGATGCGCCAGTCGGCCCAGCGCGAGCGTGCCGGCCGTGGGTGAATCATCGGCGCGTCGGCGCTCACGCCGGGTTTGGGCAACGCGCTCAGAATGCGCAGCGTGTTCACGCGCGGCGTGGCGAAGACGAGCGCCTGATGAACGCCACGCAACAGCGCGAGCTCGTCCCGACACTCCGCGCATCCGTCCACGTGCGCGAGCACCGCCACGCGATCGCCGGCCGTCAGGCGATCGTGGAGCAGGTCAGGCAGTTGGTCGCGGATCTCCGCGTTCCGGCAGTCGTTCATCATCCGAGAAACTCCTTCACGACGCGCATCGCGTTGTGATAATGCACCCGGGCGGCGCCTTCGGTCGTTCCCACCGCCTCGGCAATCTCCTTGTACGAAAGTCCTTCGGCAATACGGAGCGTGAAGACCTCGCGCTGCGTCGGTGACAGATGCTTCACTGCCTGCTGCAATCGTGCCTGCGTCTCGTCCGCGACCACCGAGTCCAGCGCATCGTACTCCGTGGCCGCATCGTCCTCCTGCAGCTCGTTCTTGTCGCGCCGCCGTTTGTCGGCGCGACGACGGTCGAGGAGGAGCCGCCGCTCGATCGTGAACAGCCACGTCCGAAAAGTGCTGTCCCCTCGAAAGCCGTCGATCGAACCGAACGCGCGAACGAAGGTGTCCTGCACCAACTCCTCGACGTCGTTGCGTTCCCCGGACGCGACCGCAAAGCGCGCCAGCGCCGACGAGTGCCGCTCGACCAGCTCGGTCGCCGCCCGCTCATCGCCGGCCTTCCACCGGGCGATGAGCTCCATATCCCGCTGCTCATCACCGCCACCTCCCCGCCCCCGTCCCGACCCATCCCCGCGACCGGTTCCGACCCGAGGCGCGTCGCTCATTCGGTCCAACAGGTAGACGCCATCGGGACTGTGCCGTTAAGGTTTGGCTAGATGGGATGTTGGGGCACTCCCGCAGGCCGGATTCCTTGGGCCGCGGCGTGAATATACACGCGCCTGATCCTTCTCCTGACGAGCACACCTCGTGGAACGAATCGGTCACCGGGGAGCCAAGACGGAGCTTCCCGAGAACACCATCTCCGCCTTTAAACGGGCCTTTGATCGAGGCGCCGACGCCATCGAGCTGGACGTCCACGCCACGGCGGATGGGGTCGTCGTCGTGCACCACGACCCAACGCTCGGCCGCGGCTTCCCGAATCTTGCCGGCCGAACGATCGCCGAGCTCGACTGGCGTTCCCTGGCGCTGGCGAGCGAGACCGCCGCGCTGCGCATCCCCACGCTCTCGGACGTGTTCGGTATCGTTCCCGGGGGCGGCACGGTCTACGTCGAGATCAAAGGCGCCGACATCGAGGCGCTCGTGGCCCAAGTGATCGTGAACGCTCGCACGCACTGCGCGGTGCACTCGTTCGACCACGCGTGCATCGAGCGGATCAGACAATTGGCGCCGTCGATTCCGCGCGGCATTCTGATCGATCAGGCGGACACGGACGTCCTGGGGGCGATGTCGCGCACGGGAGCGCGCGACGTCTGGCCCGAGTGGAAGCTGATCGACAGCGGTCTCGTCGAACGGGTGCACGGCGCCGGCGGCCGTGTGATCGCGTGGACCGTCAACGACGTCACGACGGCCGCGACGCTCGTGAAAATGGGCGTCGACGGCATCTGCACCGACGACGTTCGCATGCTCGACGCGCTCTAGCCGAGCGCGGCGCCGACTCGCGTTCTCAGCCTTCTTTTTTCGATTCGGTCGCGCCTTCGGGCGGCGCCGGCTGGTCTTCCGGAGGCTTCGGCGCGGCGTCCTTGGGTGCCTCGGCGGCGTCCAGAAGCCACTCCCGGCGTTCCTTCGACGCCTCGGCGATCAAGCGTCTCGAGCCGCTTCACTTCGGCCTCGGCGGCGGTGAGGTTGCCCATGTGCGCCGCCAGCTCCTCGGGCAGCCAGCTCGGCGCCGGCCTGCTTGGCGCGGTAGACGGCATACCCGAAGCGGCGCGCAAACCGGTCGACCGACTGCTTGGCCCGGTAGAGCTCGAGGCGGAGGCGACCCTCATCGAAGGCGCGCGATGCCTGGCGGCCGGCGCGGTCCAGCTCCTGACGAAGCTTGTCGAGCAGAGCCATGCTGAGCTCCCGCGAGTAGGGTGACGAATGGTACGCTGCCAGGAACGAGGGCAGAAGGCATGCCCCTTCCTAGATACGCAGGGGCTCGCGGCGAGGTTTCAGGGCCGGAATTATTAGAGAATTCTACTCAGGCCCAGCCGGTGAAGTCGTCAGGAGGCAGTCGTCAGGCGTCAGTCGAAACGGCGGCGTCGTCGACTGTCGCCATGGACTGTCGCTGCCGGCGAGAGTCCCTCCGGCCGCCGATCGGTATCAACGCCAAAAAAAACGCGAGGCCTCGGTGGCCTCGCGTTCTTGTGAGTTGCGCGCGGAGATCTACGCGGCGGGCGTCGGGTAGACGCTGACCTTGTAGCGCGAGCGGCTGTGATGCTCGAACTTCACGACGCCGTCGATGAGGGCGTAGATGGTGTAGTCCGTGCCGAGGCCGACGTTGCGGCCCGGGTGCCACTTGGTGCCGCACTGCCGCACGATGATGTTGCCCGCGACGACTTGCTCGCCGCCGTACTTCTTGATGCCGCGGTACTTCGGATTGGAATCGCGGCCGTTGCGCGAGGAGCCGACGCCCTTTTTATGTGCCATAGGAGACCTCGCTCAGCCGAGGGAAATGTCGTTGATCCTGACTTCGGTGAAGCCCTGGCGATGCCCGCGCTTGCGCGCGTAGTTCTTTCGGCGCTTCTGCTTGAAGACGATGATCTTGTCGCCGCGGCCGTGTCGAACGATCTCACCAGTGACCTTGGCGCCCTCGAGCGCGGGCACGCCGGTCTTGACCGAGGTGCCGTCGTTGCCGAGGAGCACCTCGTTGAACTCGATCGAGCCGCCGGCTTCGCCGACGAGGCTCGGGACCTTGTATGTGCGACCCGGCTCGACACGGAACTGCTTGCCGCCGGTTTTGATGATAGCGTATGGCATGGACAGGATACGTGGTGAGCCTGTAAAGCTAGATAAATTGGATGGTTGTGTCAACCGAAGCCAGCTTGGCAGAATAGCGATCCGTTCCCGCCGAGGGACTCGAGGCGACAGTCGGCAGGGCGAAGGCGCCAGTCCCCTCAGGGCGCGTCGCGGCTCTCGACGTAGCGCATGTAGCCGTGAAGGGCTCGTCCGAGCTCGTCGGCGTCGGCGAGCAGGGCGACGAAAGTCTCAACCTTGAGAAGTCGCCGGCGTTTGCCCAACTCGAGTTGAGTTGCCGCCTCCCACAACGACCCGCGCGAGTGCCGGAGAAACGACAGCTGTTCCGCGCAGCGGACGATCATACCCGTCGGCAATGTTGGACGGAACGGAGATCGCCGCGCGGCGAAGTTGTGGAACCAGTCCAGCGCCGCGGCGCGGCGGACAATTGTCGCAGACCCCGAGCACTCGGTCGGCGAAATCCATCGCCTTTTGCCAAACGATCAGACCCCGATATCCTCGACTGCCGTCGTCGTCGCGCGTCATGGACCGGAGACTAACAAGCGCGAGTGCGGACGATCCACCGTTTCATCGCAGACACGACCAATTCCCCGCGGACTCACGAGGGCACCACGCCTGACGCCTGACGCCTGACGCCTGACGCCTGACGCCTGACGCCTGACGCCTGACGCCTGACGCCTGACGCCTGACGCCTGACGCCTGACGCCTGACGCCTACAAAGCCATTCGCGTGCACCCCCCGGTATCAGTCCATTGCGTCACGCGACCGCGTACTGTTGCGTCACATCTCTGCCGGCCGACTTCACGACCAACTTGAACTCGTCCGGCTTGAGCAAAGGATCATCTCGAAGCTCCAACCCGAATCCGACCGACTTCTCGAGCTTCTTCAGCAGGTCCTTCTCGTTCTCGAGAACGTACATGGCGACGTCCGGGTGGACGCGCAGCACGATTGGATCCTTGCGGCCCTCGAGCCCCGCTCGGCGCACCGAGCGCTCGAGGCGGCGCGTGATCGTCTCGGCGGTGAACACGCGCCCCGTGCCGTGACACGTTGGGCACGCCTCGGTCATGTTCTGCAGGTGGCTCTGGCGCACGCGTTGGCGCGTCATCTCGATCAGGCCGAGGTCGCTCACCGCGAAGGCTTTCGTGCGCGCGCGGTCGCGGCCCAGATGCATGCGCAGCTCCTGCAGCACCTTGTCGCGATTCGCCTTCGTCTCCATGTCGATGAAGTCGCAGACGATGATGCCGCCGAGGTCGCGGAGCCGCGCCTGCCGCGCGACCTCGCGCGCGGCCTCGAGGTTCGTGCGCAGGATCGTCTTTTCCGGATCCTTCTTGCCGGTATAGCGGCCGGAGTTGATGTCGACGGAGACGAGCGCTTCGGTCGGCTCGATGATCAGATAGCCGCCTGAGGGCAGATCGCAGCGGCGCTTGAACAAGTCGCGCAGCTCCTGCTCGATGTTCGCCTTGTCGAACAGCGGAACCACGTCCTCGTAGAGCTTGATCCTGTCTATGAGTTCTGGTGCAATGCCCTTCAGATATTCCAGGATCTCATTGTGGACCTGCTTCGAGTCCACGGTCACCTGTTCGACCTTCGTCGAGAACACGTCGCGCATGAGGCCGCGCGTGAGACTCGTCTCGCGATGGATCGACGCGGGCGCGCGCACGAAGTGCGTCTTTTTCTTGATGCGCTTCCATTGCGAGATCAGCGTGTTGAGCTCGCGCTCGAGCGTCTCCTTCGTGACGTCCTCGCCGACCGTGCGAACGATGACGCCGCCGGCGTCCTTCGGGAGCACCTCCTCGACCTGCGCGCGGAGACGCTTTCGCGTTTCGCGGTCGCCGATCTTGCGGCTCACGCCCACGCGTTCGGCGAACGGCATGAAGACGAGGAAGCGGCCGGCGAGCGAGACCTGCGCGGTGACGCGCGGGCCCTTCGTGGAGATCGGCTCTTTGGAGACCTGGACGATGAGGTCCTGGCCGCGTTTGAGAACGTCTTGGATGACGGGCGCTTTGGCGCGGTTGCGGCGTCGACCGCCGCCGCCGCCGTTCTCGTCGCCTTCATCGTCGTCATCATCATCCGCGTCGCCGTCGGCCTCGTCCTCCGGATAGACGAGATCGGACGCGTGCAGGAAGGCACTTTTTTCGGTGCCGATGTCGACGAACGCGGCTTGGATGCCAGGTAGTACTGCTTCTACTCGACCCAGATAAATGTCGCCGACCATGCGGCGGGCATCTGGGCGATCGACCAGAAGTTCAACGAGCTGGTCGTCCTCGAGGATGGCGACCCGCGTCTCGCGCGGGTTCGCGTTGATCAGAATTTCTCTTTTCATCGTGGTCCGGCACGGTCCAGCGACCCGGCGACTCGACAGGTCGGGCGTGACGGATGTTCAAATGGTGTGTGGCGCGCCGCGACGGCTCATGGCCGGCCGCGGCATCACGCGAGGGGGATGTTCTGGCTGCCGGTGTGATCGTCCACGCCGGCTCCGGCTGCGCCGCATCGCGCGCGGCGCGCGCGACGTCGGGGAGAATCAGCTGAGTGCGGAGCGACGTGCGATCGGCCCACTGCGATAGGCCGCGCACCGTAAACAGAACGAGCGAGCGAAGTATGGCCGCGAAGGCTTCGGCCAAGAACGCACGCAAATCGCCGAAACCCCGGCTCGAGTCGCCAAGCGGGGTTGGGGCGGAAGAATACGCGAGGGTAGTCACTGCTTTAAATAAAGCGCAGAACTAGCGGTTTGGCAATGACTTATGCCGCCGAAGCCGTGGATCAGCAGATCCTTCGCTTCGCTCAGGATGACACATCAGTCCAGCTCCTTCAGCAAAGACCGCGCAATCACGATCCGCTGTATCTCAGACGTCCCTTCCCCGATTTCGCAAATCTTCGCGTCGCGCATGAAGCGCTCGACCGGGTAGTCCTTCGTGTAGCCGTAGCCGCCGTGGAGCTGGACCGCCGTGATCGTCGCCCGCATGGCGAGCTCCGAGCAAAACAGCTTCGCCATCGCGGCTTCTTTGCTGAACGGCTTGCCGTTCTGCGCGAGCCAGGCGGCGTGGAACATCATGTGTTTCCCCGCCTCGATCTCCGTCGCCATGTCCGAGAGTTGGAACTGGACGCCCTGGAACTGCGCGATCGGCTGGCCGAATTGCTTGCGGACCGTCGTGTACTGGAGTGCCTGCTCGAACGCGCCTTCGGCGATGCCGAGCGAGAGCGACGCGATGCCGATGCGCCCGTTGTCGAGGGTGCGCATGAAGTTGACGAAGCCCTGGCCCTCCGCACCGAGCAGGTTCTCGACGGGGACCTCGACGTCCTCCATGATCAGCTCCGACGTGTCCGACGCGCGCCACCCGAGCTTGTCTTCCTTCTTGCCGGCGCGGAATCCGGCCATCGCCGGAAGTGACGGCTCGTGGCCGATGCCGACGGACTTCGCGCCCTCGGGATCGTTTGTCGGCTTGGTGAGGATGAACGAGCTGATGCCCTTCGTTCCCTTCGATGGATCGGTGACCGCGGTGACGACGAAGATCTCGCCGACACCGCCGTGGGTGATGAAGCGCTTCACGCCGTTCAGCACATAACAGTTGCCCTTTCTCACGGCGGTGGAGCGTGTCCCGCCGGCATCGCTGCCCGCGTCCGGTTCCGTGAGACCGAACCCGCCCATCACGCGCCCGCTCGCCAGGAACGGCACGTAGCGGCGTTTCTGCTCGTCGGTGCCGAACTTCACGATCGGCGACGTCCCGAGCGTCGTGTGCGCCGACACCGTGAGTCCCGTCGATGCATCGACCTTCGCCAGCTCGTTGATGACGATCATGTAGCTGAGCAGATCGAGCCCCGCGCCGCCGAGCTCCTCGGGCCACGGGACGCCGAGGAGCCCGAGGTCGCCCATTTTCCGAACGGTTTCCCAGGGGAATTTCGCCTCGGCGTCGTACTTCTTGGCGACCGGCGCCACTTCGTCGCGCGCGAACTGCCGGACCATCTCGCGCGTCGCGAGGTGCTGCTCGGAGAAATAGAGGGCGTCGTCCATGATGATGTGTCTCGCTCCATGGTCATCCTGAGCGAAGCGAAGGATCTGCTGTTGACGGACCTCGAACAGCAGATCCTTCGCTTCGCTCAGGATGACGGAATGTCGCTAGGCGGCTTCTGTTTCATCGAATGACTTCACGACCGCCAAAAACCGCTGGCCATACTTCTCGATTTTCGCCGGGCCAACTCCCCTGATCTTGCTCAGCGCCACGCCGGTCGCCGGCCGCCGAACCGCGATCTCGGCCAGCGTCCGATCCGTGAAGACGACATATGCCGGCACCGAATCCTGCCGGGAGATCGTCCGACGCAAATCGCGGAGGCGCGCGAGCAGCGCTTCGTCCGCACCGGACAGCGCCGGCATCTCCTCCGCCGGGCGCTCGTCCGATCCGCGCTTTCGCGCCGGCGAGCGGCGCATCGACTGCGACGCGCCCCTCTCGATCTCAACTCGCAGGCCCAGGCAGTTGTCACACCCCTCGCACGAGGGACGAGCCGCCGGATCGCCGAAATAGCGAAGCACGAACCCGCGGCGGCAGCCTTTCGTGTATGCGTACTGCTGCATCGCATCCAACTTCTGAAGGTCAGCCTTGCGGCGCCGGTCGATCACCGCCCAGTCGATCTTGAACGCCGTGAGCGGCTTCGTCGGCGACGTGAGCGCGGCGCCGGCGCCGCACCGCCGCCACTGCACGAACTGCCGTGCTTCCAGTGCCTCCAATAACGGCATCGCGCCCGCCGCGCGGCCAAATCCCGGCGGCAGCCCGTCGAGATCGATCGACGCGCCGTCGTTGAGCGCGTCGCCCGCCACGCGCCACATCGCGCGAAGAAGGCCGAGCTCGAGGGAGTTGCTGTCGCCGAACTCCCGCTTGATCCGCGCCGGCGTCGCCAGCAGGCGAACGAGCACACGGCCTCCCTGCTCCGGATTCACCGCGTAGGCCTTGGCTTGCGTCAGAATGCGCAACGCCGACTCGACGTCGCGCGCGCCGGCCTTGGCCTTGAGCCGCGTGGCGACGTCCTCGGGCGACATGTCGATGCCGCCGCTCGCGTCGGCGTTCCGCTGCAAGACGCCGTACACCTCTTCGACGAGCGAGCGCTCCGGATACGCGCCCTTGATGAAAAACTCATGGGTGAAGCGATCCGGAAACGCGTGCATGAGATAGCACGCGGCGCGGTCGCCGTCGCGGCCGGCGCGTCCGGCTTCCTGATAGTAGGCCTCGAGCGTCCCCGGCATCGCGTAGTGCAGCACGAGCCGGACATTCGGCTTGTCGATGCCCATGCCGAACGCATTCGTCGCGACGATCGCGCGCACTTTCTCCGTCATGAACGCGTCTTGCACGGCGTGACGCTTCGCGTCGTCGAGCCCGGCGTGATACGCGGCCGCGGGAACGCGCGCGCGGTCGAGCAGCGCGGCGATGCGCTCGACGGCTTTCCGCGTCGACGCGTAGACGACCGCGAGGCCTTCGTTCGTGCGCAGCAGATGGATGAGCGCGTCGTCCTTGTCCTGATCCGTCTTCGTCGGCAGCACGTGGTAGCTCAGATTCTTCCGATCGAACCCGGTGATGATCGTCGTCGGCGCATCGAGCCTGAGCTGGGTGACGATGTCCGAACGCACGTGCGGCGTCGCCGTCGCGGTGAGCGCGACGGTCGGCGGCCAGCCGAGCTTTTCGCGCACCGACGCGATGCGCAGATAGCTTGGACGAAAGTCGTGGCCCCACTCGCTGATGCAGTGCGCTTCGTCCACGGCGAGCAGCGACACGCCGGCGTCGCGCAGCCGCTCCGCCGTCGTTCCGAAGTCGAACCGCTCGGGCGCGACGTAGAGCATCTTGACGTCGCCGCGCATCGCGCGCGAGAGCCGGTCGGACACCTGCGACGACGTCAGCGTGCTGTTGACGAACGTCGCCGGCAGGCCGCGCGATTCGAGCGCGTCGACCTGGTCCTTCATCAGGGAGATGAGCGGCGAGATGACGACGGTGAGCTTCGGCAGGATGAGCGCCGGCACCTGGTAGCAGAGCGACTTGCCGCCGCCGGTCGGCAGCACGACGAGCGTGTCTTTTCCGGCGAGCACCGACTCGACCGCGGCCTCCTGCCCCGGACGGAAAGCGGGATAGCCGAAGTGCTGGTGAAGCGCCGCGCGCGCCGTCTCGAGACTGGAGAGAGTTGTCATCTGCTCATGGTGAGCAGTACCGGTTGACCGCGCGCCACCACGCGAGCGCGCCCAGCAGCATTACACCGCACGTGCGAAATGGCCCCGTGTGAACTCGGGCCCAACCGCGCGCCGGACCGCGTCGACGTCGGGCCGTGCATCGCCGGCGAGCGCGTCGAGCGCATCGCGGTACGCACGCACGATCGCGCCAACGTCGTCGCCGGGCACGTTGAACACCGTCTGAAATCCGCGAATGCCGGCGCGCCACAGCTTCGGCAGAAACTCCGAGCCGTCGACCGGCCGCGAGTGCAGCAAGCGGTTGCGACAGGCCGAATCGGTGGCGACCGGGAACGTGTAGCCGGTCGGATCGGTCAGCTCGACGTTCGGGTGCGACTTCACGCAGAGATCGCGGCATGTCGTCGGCTCGCGATCGAACGCCGCGGACAGCACGCAGTGCTCGATCGTCATCCCCTCCGGACGGCCGTAGACGAACGCGTCGAACCCCTGCCCGTTCCAGGGCGACGCGACCTCCGTGAGCTCGTCGGTCGTCAGCTCGACGGACGCGACGATCCGCCGCGCGCCCAGCCGGAAGACTTCGGCGGCCGTGTGCGCGTTGAACACGTTCACCGCGTAGTCGGCCGTGACGTCTCGCCCGGCGCGCGACAGCTCGGCGACGAGTCCCAGATGTCCACTCAGGATCGGCAGACCGAGGTCGAGCCATTTCTGAATCGATTTCCGCTCTTCGGGTCGAACGATCGTCGGCGTTCTCAAACGGAGCGACACGCCGCGAGCAGAAAGTCGTTCCTGCAGCGCCTTGACGCGTGCCCGCGGCGGTGCGGGATGTCGGAGAAACGGATCGAACACGATCTCCGTCGCGCCGGCGTCGGCGGCCGCGTCGGCGTCCTCGATGCGATAGACCTGCGCGGTCAGACCGAAGGCGGACGTCGCGGGCGACGGCGCGCTCGAGAGCGGGACGTCCGCGGCGGCGGCCTCGATGTGCGCGCGACGCTCGCCGATGCGCGCCTCGTTCGCCCAGTCGCGCCGCGTGGTCAGCTCGTCGACCGCCTGCTGCCGCAGGTGATTCAACTCGCTGATCGGCAGGAACAGTCCGGGCGCGAGGCCCGCGAGATCGACGTTCGCGAGGACGAAGGTCGTCTCGCCAAGTCGGCCGAACTGCTCGCGCAGCGACGTGGCGTCGAGCGCGCGCTTGCTCGCGGGCGACAGCGTGACCTCCGATCGCACCGTGACCGATTCATCGCCGGCGGTGAACACCGCTTTGAGCGGCGTGCCCGCTGCACCGAAGACGCGAACGTCGAGTCGCGCTTTGCGCGCGCGAATCTCCGCCGGCAGCGACGCGAAGCTCTTTCGGGCCCGCTCGAGCAGCTCGGCGTGCGACGTTCGAATCACGCGCCAGCCCGTGCCGACGCGCGTGCGAGTCTCGATCGCCTGGCGGATCGTCGCGCGCGACGTGAGCGTGCGCACCGCGGTGGCGTTGAAGCCGATCGTCGGTCCGCCGACGTGATCCGGCGGTTCGAAGCCGAGTCCATCGCCCGGTTGAATGGGCGAGGAGACTTCGACGATGAGCTCACCGCGCTCGTGCCCGACCACGGTTCCGAGCTCGATGCCGCGGTTGTCGGGCTGCGTGCGCGTGACGTAGTCGCGGCCGGCGCGGCCCCCGTACATGCCGCCGGTGAAGCCCCGACTGTAGATCTGCACGAGCGGCTCGACCTCACGTTCGGTCGGCGGCTCGAACGTGCCGTTCTGCACGCGCGTGAGAAACGCGCGGTACGACTGCGTGACGGTCGCGACGTAGTCGGGCTTCTTCTTGCGTCCCTCGACCTTGAGGCAGACGATGCCCGCCTCGGCGATCGCATTGAGATGGTCGTACGCCCCGAGGTCTTTGGCCGAGATGAGATAGCCGCGATCGAGCTCGTCGCGCGAGGCCGTGTCGGTGAGGACGTAGTCCTTCCGGCACGACTGCGCGCACGATCCGCGGTTGGCGCTCCGCTCGGAGATCATGCCGGACATGAAACACTGTCCGGAGTACGCGATGCAGAGCGCGCCGTGAATGAACGTCTCGAGGCCGAGATCGGGGACCGCGGCGCGGATCGCCCGGATGTCGTCGAGCGTGTTTTCGCGCGCGAGCACGACGCGGGCGACGCCGATCTCGTGCATCACCGCGGCGCCCGACTCGTCGTGCACGGTCATCTGCGTGGAGCCGTGGATCTCGAGCGAGGGAAACAGGCGCTGGATGAGGCGCACGAGTCCCAAGTCCTGCACGATCACGGCGTCGATCCCGAGGTCGACCGCCTCACCGAGCAGCATGAGCGCGTCGACGAGCTCCCCGGGCTTCGTGAGGATGTTCAGCGTGAGGTAGATCCGCTTGCCCCGCTCGTGCGCGAGGCGGCACGCTTCGCCGAGCTCCGCCATCGTGAGCTGGGCACCCTCGTCGCGCGCGTTGAACCCCGACGCGCCCATGTAGACGGCGTCGGCGCCATTGGCGACGGCCGCGCGGACGGCGTCGAGGGAACCGGCGGGAGACAGGAGCTCGGGAATGAACATGACCCAAGTAATCTAGGGGAGGTCTCCGCAAAGTCGTTCAAGCCTTGCGGGGGTCGCCCGTGGATAATTGGGCATGACATCTCGTGAACCGGCGCGCCGGCCGCGCGTCTGGCGGGTCCTGGTGGCCGCGCTGTGCATCGGGTGTTCGGGGTCGCCGGCAGCGGTGTCGCTTGTCGGCTCGGTGTCTGATTCCGGGCAGACCTATGTACCGGGCACCGACTGGCGGACGGCGGCGCCGGCATCGGCCGGCTTCGACGAAGCTCGACTTGCCGCGCTCGGCCGCGACATGAGCGCCGGCAGGTACGGGGCATTGCACGGCGTCCTCGTGGTTCGGTTCGGCTACCTGGTATTCGAACGGTACGTGGGCTGGTCGCGCGAAGTGCCGCACACGATGCAGTCGGTCACGAAGAGCGTCACCTCCCTCCTCTACGGCGCACTGACGATGACCGCTCCTGGCGCGCAGGTGTCGCTCGATCGACCGGTGCTCGACGTGTTCTCGCACTACGACGTTCAAAACGTCGACCAGCGCAAGCGCGCGTTGACGCTGCGCAATCTGTTGACGATGCGCACGAGCATGGACTTCTGGGAGCAGCCCTACGAGGGCTCGCCGCTCGACCAGCTCAATCGGTCGACGGGCGACTGGGTGCAGTTCGTGCTCGACCGGCCCATGACCGGCGATCCCGGCAGTGCCTGGGCGTACAACAGCGGCGCTGCCATCGTGATGGGCGGCGTCCTCCGCGAAATCGCGGGAATGAACCCTGACGAATTCGCGCGGCGCCAACTGTTCGAGCCGATCGGCGTGAAGGGAGAGACCTGGGCGCGCAGCCCGTTCGACGGTCTGCCGCATTGCGGCGGCGGCCTGGGATTACGTCCGGTCGACCTGGCGCGGGTCGGCTACCTGGTTCTGCGCCGCGGGAAGTGGGGCGACCGCCAGGTCGTGCCGTCGTCGTGGATCGACGAATCGACGCGCCCATACTCGCATGATCCGTCTCTGTTCTTCTCGAGCTTCAATTCGTCGTACGGCTATTTCTGGTGGTTGTTCCCGAGCCAGCGCGGCGGCTCGGACGCTTCGATCATCACCGCGTCGGGCTCGGGCGGGCAGTGGCTTTTCGTCGTGCCGGCGCTCGACCTCGTCGTCGTTGTCGTCGCGTCGAACGGCGACGGGCTCGACTTGCTCTATGACGGCGTGCTGCCCGCGGTCCGGCAGTAACGCGGCGCGTCAGGCGAGGATTTCGATTTGCGCGACCGATCCGCTGCCGTTCGAGCCGACGCTCAACTCCAGTACGGCGCGATCCCCGAATCGCGCCGCCAATCGCTCGCGTGTGTTCCTGAGGCCGACGCCCATGCCCTGGTTGGCGCGACTCTCAGCGGCGCCTTCGCCGCGCTCGTCGACCACGAGGCGGATCCCGCCGCCGGCCGACTCGCCGCGGACGGTGATGGTCGCCGGTCCGGTGCGCCGGCTCACGCCGTGGCGGACCGCGTTCTCGACGAGGGGCTGGAGAATGAGAAACGGGACGGGCGATTCGGCCACGGCAGTCTCGAGCTCGAACGTCACGCGCAGGCGGTCGCTGAACCGCACGCGCTCGATCGCGAGATAGTTCTCGAGCAGGGCGAACTCCGTGCGTAGCGGGACGTCGTGCGCCGGCCCGTCGCGCAGCAGGTCACGCAGAATGCCGCTCAGCTTCGAGAGCACCTCGATCGCGGCTTCGCCGTCGCCGCTTCGCACGAGCATCGCGACGGAATTCAACGCGTTGAAGAGAAAGTGCGGCTGCAGCTGGTGCGCCAACGCCTCGAGTCGGGCGTCGGCCAGTTCGGCGCGGAGCGCGAGCGCTTCGCCCGTTGCTCGGGCGCGCTCTCGGGCGTGGCGAACGGCGTGGAGCGCCGCCGCGATGGCCGAAAACGCCAGCACGTCCGCGATATAGATATCGGCGAACAGCCATCGAAAGTGCGCCACGAGGCCAAGGCTCGGCGTCATCGCGACCTGGATGGCGTCGAGCAGGGCGATGCGCGCGAGTGGAAATGCCAGCGCGGCCGCGACGTGCGCGGCCACCGCGCGCGGCGACGTTGGGCGGACGAGCGGAAACCGCGCGACGACGCGAAGAACGAGCGGCGCGCACAACGCCAATGCGCCCCACGGCAGAAGCAGGCGCGCACACGTCGCCCAGAACGGCGCCGGTCCGCCCTCGAGGAGTCCGCGTTGGTGAAGCTCGACGGCCTCGAGGAACGCGACCACGGGTGCGCACGCCAGCGCGACGGCCAATAGCGTTCGCGCCCGCGGCAGAGGCCTCGCGTTCACGCGCGCGAGCCGGTCGGTGCGGTGAGCGCTTCGCGCAACAGGTGCCAGCCCGCACGGCTCGCTGGTACGCGCTGGCCGGTCGAGAGGACGACGTCGCGCCGTCCCGCCGCGGACCGGAGGACTTGCCGCACGCAACGCGTCGCGACGAGCGCCGAACGATGGATGCGAATGAAATGCGCCGGGTCGAGACGGCGCTCGAGCGAGTCGAGCGACTCGCGATGCAGTAGGGCGCCGCGAGGCCCGTGGAGCCGCACGTAACTCCCGTCCGCCTCGATCCAGACCAACTCGCCGATGGGAACGAGGTCGATTCGGCTGCGCCCGCGTACGGAGATCGTGGTGATCGCGGCGGCGGCCGCCGCGCCGCCGGTCGTGCGCTCCGCCTCGATGGCGCGGAGCATCGCGTCGAGGCGCTCGGCGCGCTTGGCATGGAGGCGAGAGCCGTGCGCGCTCCGCGCGACGAGCAGCGCTTCGCGAACACGCGCGGCGGTGTAGGGTTTGAGCACGTAGTCGACGGCATGGACATCGAATGCCCGCAGCGCGTAGGTGTCGAAGGCGGTCACGAACACCACGGCCGGACGCGCGAGGGCGCCGAGCGATGAGAGGACGCCGAACCCGTCCATGCCGGGCATCTGAACGTCGAGCAGAACGATGTCGGGCTCGACGCGTCGAATCAGGGCGACCGCGTCGCCGCCATTTCCGGCGTCGCCCACGACCAGAAACTCCGACATTGCTCTGACCAGCGCGCGAAGCCCGTTGCGCGCGAGCGGTTCGTCATCGACGATCGCGACGGTGAGCCGCTCGGCGTCGGCGGCGGAGTGCTGGAGCGGTACTGGCGTCGGCACACCACACGATGCGATCCGGGACGATGAATGCGCAAGCAACTCCGCGCGGCGCGCGGTCAGGATCCGACGCGACTCCAACGCGTGCCGTCGAACTCCCACGTGTCGCGTTCCGTCGGAGCCTCCGAACAGAATGACTCCGCCGCCGGGCGCGGGCGCGACCGCGTATCCGGTGAGTGCCGGACCCGCCGTGGACACCGACGCCCACGCGCCGTTTCCCGCCGATCGGTACGTGAGGAGCTGTCGATCCGATTCCCTGGACTCGAGCAGGAGCAGCTGCGGCGATCCGTCACTGACCAGCGCCGGGGCGAACGCCGCGCCGGGAAGCCCGACGGGAAGCGCGCTCCACGACGATCCAAGCCATTCTAGTTGTTGAAAGAGCGTACTCCCATTGCCGTCGATACCGCCGGCCATGACGACGCGAGCGCGGCCGCGGTCGTACGCGCTGGCGGCGTGCGATCGCGCCGATGTGGACGACGCCGCGCGCGACCACGCGGTGCCGTCCCACTCCCACGTGTCGGCCATGGCCGGCGCGAGCGGGCTGTCGCCCTGCCGGCCTCCCATGATGACGAGGCGCCCGCGACCGGCGTCGAACGCCGCCGCGAAGTGGTTGCGCGCCGCGGGCCCGGAGGCGCCGGACATGTATGTCCACGTGGCGCCGTTCCACGCCCAGAGCGACGCTTGATCCGCGTCGCTCGCGCCGGCGGTGGCCGGTCCGATTCCGCCCATGAGCAGCACTCGGGAGTGTGCCTCATCGTAGACCATTGCGTGTCCGCGCCGGGCCAGCAGCGTCAGCGTCGCACCGCCACCTTCGCCCGTTGGGGCCGTCGACCCGCCCCCGCACGAGACGATGATCAGCGAGCAGGCGCTCGCCGCGACAGATGGCCAGAGCACACGATGAATGAGATGGCGCAACGACGCTTCCGGTGCACGAAAATGAATTCGGCAATATCGAACGCGCCGCTGACTCGGCCGAGGGCGACGGTGCGAGCAAACCCTGCGACGCTCCGAACGCGCCGCCGCGGGCACCGGTGGTCATTCGCTGCACGGAACGGTCGGTTGGCAACGCGGAAGCCAACGCGACATGCGCTCGGGCAGTCATACTCGCAGACCATGGCGACCGTGCAGCGTCCACGCCCATCCGCCGTCACGCTATCCGTGCTTTCGTCGTTGATTCGACGGTGCGTCGCGCCGTCAATGGCCGCGGTCTCGCGGCCCACCGATGCCGCCGTCGCCGCTCTCCTCGACGCGCTCGCGGACACGTCTGGCCCGCCCCCATCGATTGCGGGGCTCGCGCGCGACTCCGGGCTCAGCGTGTTTCAACTCATCCGGCGGTTCCGCGCCGCGCTGGGAGCGACGCCGACCGAATACCGGGTGCACCTGCGTGCGCGCCACGCTCGCGACTTGCTCGCCGGCACCCGCACGATCGGCGAGGTGGCGCACCTCGCCGGCTACGCCGACCAGAGCCACCTGAATCGGCACTTCAAGCGCGTCTTCGGGATCACGCCAGGCGCCTACCGAGGCGCCATTCGCCGGCTGCGCGACCCTAGCGTTCGCGCGGAGCGCCGGGATCTGGGCCTTCATCGCCGACGCGGCGAGCGTCAGACCGACGAGCGAACCGCAGATCCCTCGCGTTGCTCGGGATGACACTGAGGGCGCTCGGGATGACACTGAGGGCGCTCGGGATGACACTGAGGGCGCTCGGGATGACACTGAGGGCGCTCGGGATGACATGAGGGCGCTCGGGACGACAATGAGGGCGCTCAGGATGACATTACGGCCGTCTCGTACGGTCGATCGGCGTGGGACGTGGCGCGCGGTGCAGCGCATCGCGGTCGATCAGCTCGAGGGCCTCCTGCACCGCGCGCTCGAGTTGCGGGTCGTGGCCCCTGATGACGTCCGCAGCCGAGTACTCGACGTCGACGTCGGGCGTCACGCCTTCGTTCTCCACCGCCCACTTCCCTTCCAGGCTGTAGAACGCCAGGCTCGGCGCCGTGATGCCGCCGCCGTCGATCGTCGGCGGAACGCCAAGCGTGCCGACGAGCCCGCCGGCAGACGAGCGCCAACAAAGCCTTCGACGTCGACATGGAGTTTCACCGCGCCTACGTCGAGGACGTGGCCGGGTCGCGCGTCATTGCCCTGCACCGCGCGATCAAGCCGCAGGCCGAACGCTACGTTCGCCTCTACGTCTCCACGTTGCTCGACGAGCTGCCCAAGTCGGTCAAGGAGCACGACGTCATCGTGCGCGCGATCGCCAAGGGCGACGGCTCGGCGTCGCAACGCGCCGTCGAGACGAACTGGCACAACGCCGCCGAGCGGTTGGCCAGCGTGATCGCCGAACACGGGGAGCGCGGGATCTGGCACTGGTGGACCGGGGATTCTGCGAGGCGCCGACACTAGCGGCGTCTGAGCGTCTCGCGTTGCGAGTATCGCGTGGTGCGTTTCGCGTGACTGATGGACCTCGACGGATCCCCCAAGGGGGCGAGATCGCGCGGCCGAAAGGAGTCGTAACGCTGAGTGTTCCGTCGCGTTCGGCCGCGCACGCGAGACTCGACACGCGATACGGGAAACGCGAGACGTCTCCGATCACTCCTCTGGCTTCTTCGGTTTGAAGAAGCGTAGAATCGTGGCGACCGCGAAGAATCCGATCCCGGTGTACTGCAGCGCGACGATGTCGTTCCGGACGCCGACCGCCCACACGATGATGCCGACCACCAGCAACCCCAGCTGGATCTCGGTGCGCCGGGCCATGGACTATTCCCGGTGCGAGCGGTTGTACGACGGCCAGATCTTCGCCCCGGGGAGCCGCACGTCGCGCGCCTCGTCGTCGGGGACGTCCAACACCAAACGCAGCAGCGCCGTCGAGTAGACCTTGCCCTGCGCGTCGGTCTTGAGCGACAGCGTCCCGCCGCCGTCGAGCGCGCCGTGCAGCAGGAAGTTGAGGGCCTCGAGATTCGGCAGCTCGAAGCGCTCGACGTCGCCGGTGATGATGCCGCGGAAATGCTCTCGAACCGCGTCGAGCGTCACGTATTTCTCGAGAATCGGATACCACTCGGGCTTGCGTGCAATGACCCCGACGTTGGCCGTGTCGCCCTTGTCGCCCGACCGGGCATGCGCGATGTCGAGCAGCCGCACCTTCATGTGAGCACCTCGACGACCGTCGAGACGACGGACTTGTCGATCAGCGCGGGCCAGTAGGCGACGATCTCCTCGACCTTCGGCCGGCCGCCGGCGAAGCCGGTCACGGTTGGCGGCCCGTTGAGCACCAGCGGCGCGATCTCGCGCGTGAAGCGCTCCACCGACGCCTTGTCGGATCCCCGGACGCCGATGCGAAGCTGCACTTCGGGCGGATCGTTCACCGGCCCGGCGAGCCGCCCGTGCGTCGACGACACGCCGACGAACTCCGTCAGGATGTGCTCGAACGTGAGGCCGAGCGCGGTCAGACGCTCGCGGAGGACGCGATCGGCAAGCTTCGCTTTCGCATAGGCATCGGGCCACGCATAGACGAGCGTCCCCACCGCCTTGAAGCCGGCGCGATACGCGATCGACACCTTGAGCTTGTCGGTCGCGGGTCGTCCCTTGATGCCGAACACGCGAACGCGGTCATCGCCGTCCGCGGCGAGGTGAATGCTGGTGAAATCCGCGATCACGTCGGGCGTGATATACGAATGCGGATCGCCCATCTCGTACACCAGCTGCTCCTTCACCGACGGCACCGAGATGCGGCCACCCGTGTTCGGATGCTTGTAGATGACGAACGTGCCGTCTTCGTGGCCTTCGACGATCGGATATCCCACGTTGGCGAGATCCGGGATCGTCTCCCAGTCGTAGAGGCAGTTGCCGCCCGAGCACTGAGCGCCGCATTCGATGATGTGCCCGGCGATGATGCCGGCGGCGAGCCGGTCCCAGTCGTCGGCTGTCCAGCCGAACTCGTATCGCAGCGGCGCCATCGTGAGCGCCGTGTCGGTCGAGCGTCCGGTGACGACGACGTTGGCGCCGTTGGCGAGCGCCTCGACGATCGGGACGGACCCGATGTACGCGTTCGCGGCGAGTACGCGATCGCGAACCGTCGACAGCGGCTCGCCGGTTTCCATGTTGGCCAGCGGGTGCCCCTGGGCGATGAGCTCGTCGAGACGCGGCAGCAGGTCATCGCCGGTCACGACGCCGATCCGCACCTTGTCGGAGACGCCGTGCTTTTTCGCGACCTCGCGAACGGCGGCGGCGCACGCCGGCGGATTCACGCCGCCGGCGTTCGCGATCACGCGCACGCCGCGCGTCGCGATCGCCGGCAAGACGCTCTCGATCGCGCCGATGAAGTCGCGCGCGTACCCCAACTTGGGGTCGCGCTCCTTCTGCTTTTGCAGAATGCTCATCGTGACTTCGGCGAGGTAGTCGAGCATCAGATAGTCGACGTCCCCGCCCTCGACCTGGCGCCTGGGCGCCTCGAGCCAGTCGCCCCAAAACCCTTGTCCCGAGGCGACGCGGACCACTCGCCCGCTCGAATCGTTCGTGCTCACGCTGCTCATACGTCGTCGAAATGTGCGGGCAGCACGAAGGCCCCCAGGTGTGGGCCGCTGTTGTGCAGCGCGGCGCCGAGCGCGAGCGCGAGCACTTCGCGCGTCTCTTCCGGATAGACGATGGCGTCGATGAACCCGCGCGCACCGGCATGGCGGGCGTCGAGCTGGTGCTCGTAGTCCGCGCGCATCTCCTTCATGGATTCCGTGACGTCGTGCGGCAACGGCTTCCCTTTCGCTTTCGCGGCTTCGATCGCCGACCCATGGACCGCCTGCACCGCGGACTCGCCCTCCATCACCGCCATGCGGCCGGTCGGCCAGCTGAAGATGAAGTCGGGATCGAAGCCCTGGCCCGCCATCGCATAGTAGCCGGCTCCCGACGCATGGTTGACGGTGAGCACGATCTTCGGGACGCGTGCGGTCGCCATCGCCTCGACGAACCGCGCGCCCGCGCGAATGATCCCCTCGTGCTCGGCCTCGGGTCCGACCATGAACCCCGAGACGTCCTGCACGAACAGGATCGGGATGCGCTCGCGATCGCACCGGTCGATGAAGTACGCCACCTTGTCGGCGCTCTCGGCGTAGAGAATGCCGCCGAAGCGCGGCTTCTCGCCGGCGCGTCCTTTGATCAGGCCGCGCTGGTTCGCGATGACGCCGACGGGAATTCCCATGATCCGCGCGTCGCCGCAGATCATCTCGCGCGCGAGATCGCCCTGGAACTCGTCGACTTTGCCATCGTCGACGATCGCCGCGAGCAGCTCGTGCATGTCATAGGACATGCGATGGTCTGCGGGCAGCAGGTCGTACAAGTCGTTCGACCCTGAGTCATCCCGAGCCCTTCGTCGCTCGCGCTCCTCGAGGGCAGGCTCGCGAGGGATCTGCACTTCCGCGGGCGTTCCCGTCGGCATCATGCCGACCAGATCTCGCAGCTTCTCGAGGCACGCCTCGTCGTTGTCGACCGCGTAGTGCGCGACCGCGCTGATCTCCGTATGCGTCTGCGCGCCCCCGAGCGTCTCGCTGTCGATGGTCTGTCCGGTGGCGCCCTTCACCAGATTCGGCCCGCCGAGCCCCATGAACGACGTGCCTTTCACCATGACGATGAGATCGGAGAGCGCCGGCAGATACGCTCCGCCGGCGATGCACGGCCCCATCACGGCCGCGAGCTGCGGAATACGCAAGTATTTCCGCATGATCGAATTGTAATAAAAGAGCCGGCTCGCGCCGTACTGCCCGGGAAACACGCCGCCCTGGTACGGCAGATTGACGCCCGCCGAGTCCACGAGATAGATGATCGGAATCCGGCACCGCATGGCCACTTCCTGCGCCCGCAGCATCTTGGCGATCGTCTCCGGCCACCACGAGCCGGCCTTGACCGTCGCATCGTTCGCGACGATGACCACGTGATGCCCGCGCACCGTGCCGACGCCGGTCACCACGCCGGCGCCCGGCGCCTGGCCGTCGTAGGCGTCGTACGCCACGAGCAGCCCGATCTCCAGGAAGCGCGTGCCGGGATCGCACAGCCGCGCGATGCGCTCGCGGGCCGTCAGCTTTCCCTGCTTGTGCTGTCTGGCGATCTTGTCGGCCCCGCCCCCTTCCCTGAGCTTCGCCTCGAGCGCTCGTACCTCGCTGCTCAGCTCACGAAGTCGCGTCGTGGTCACACTTCCTGCCGCTCTCGCTCGCTGAACCACTCGCGGATGTAGTCGATGAGATCGGAGGTGGGCGTGCCCGGGCCGAACAGACGGCCGATCCCCTGCGCGTGCAGGGCTTCCATGTCTTCCTTCGGGATGATGCCGCCGCCGGTGATCAGAATGTCGTCGCGGCCCTGCTGCGCGAGCAGCTCGCGAACGCGCGGAAACAGCGTCATGTGCGCGCCGCTCAGGATCGACAATCCGACGACGTCGACGTCTTCCTGCACCGCCGCCGTCGCGATCATCTCGGGCGTCTGGTGCAGCCCCGTATAGATCACTTCCATGCCGGCGTCGCGGAGCGCCGCGGCGACGACCTTCGCTCCGCGATCGTGACCGTCGAGGCCCGGCTTGGCAACGAGAACTCGAATTGGACGCATAACCGTCGAAAGCTAGCGGACCCGGCGAGCGCGGGGCAACGGATGACGTTGCGGCCCCTTTCGGGCAACGAGGAGCATCTCGCTCGATCGCCGCGACAGCGCGCGCGGCGAAAAGCCGTCGAACGCCGCCTCGACGATGAGTCCCGCCTCGGCGCACAGCTCGGCGAGTCGCGTCGGCGTGTACAGGCGGATGTGATGCTCGCGCTCGCCGGGGCCCGACGGGCCGCTCCACGTCGTGTAGACACTGAGGCGTCCGGAGAGCGGATCGAACGCGCGCTCCTGCGCGATCAGCGTTCCGTCGCCGGCCTTCCACCAGTCGCGGCGGAGAAAGCGAGCCATCACGCCGTCGCGGTTGCCGCCATGCCAGATGAGCGCGCCGCCCGGCTCGAGGACTCGCGCGAACTCGTGGATGACGCGCTGGTCGTCCGCCGGCTCGGTGAAGAAGCCGAACGACGTGAACAGGTTCACGACGGCGGCGAAGCGGCTTTTCCATTTCACCGGCAGCTGGCGCATATCGCCGCGCGTGTACCTGAGGCGCGGTCCGGTCCCGCGCTGTCGGGCCCGCGCGAGCAGCTCCGTGGAGTAATCGAATCCGTCGACGTCGAATCCCGCCTCGGCGAGCAAATGGGCGTGTCGTCCCTGGCCGCATGGAACGTCGAGGATACGAGCGCCTGCGGGAAGGCCGAGGAGATCGATCAGTCGCGCGACTTCACGGCGGTCGCGCTCGAGCGCGAAGAGCGGCTCGTACTCGAGCAGGTACTGGCTGTCGAAGTAACTCTGCCACCACTCGGCGGATTGCGGTCGCTTCGGCATGAGATGAAGATACAGCAGTCATCCTGAGCGAAGCGAAGGACCTACTTCAATGTCCTCGAAGCAGATCCTTCGTTGCGCTCAGGATGACGCACAGGTCACCCGGAGCCTGACATGTCAGACGATCGCCCCATCTCTCGCCGCGACGCGGTCAAACTCGGACTCGGCGCCGGCGTGGCGCTGGCAGTTGGACGATCTGCGCTCGCCGAGTCGAGTCTGACTGCCGCTCAACAAGGCGGCCAGCTGATCACACGACCAATTCCGTCGAGCGGCGAGCGACTGCCCATCGTCGGCATGGGTACGGCGATCATCTATCAGAACCCGACGCCGGAACAGATCCCGCCGCTGCGCGAGACACTGAAGCTGTTTCCCGAGCTCGGCGGCCGCGTGCTCGACACCGCGCCGTCGTATGGCAAAGCCGAGAGCGTCGTCGGTGGTCTCCTGGCCGAGCTCGAGAATCGCGACAAATACTTTCTCGCGACCAAGGTGTCGGTGCGCGGCGAGGGCGATCGCGCCGCGGTCGTCGCCTCGATGGAAGAATCGCTCCGGCGGCTGAAAACCGATCGCATCGACCTGATGCAGATCTGGAACGTCTCCAATCCCACGCTGATCGCGCCGGTCCTCGACGAGTGGAAGGCCGCGAAGAAGATTCGCTACACCGGCATCACGAGCAGCTTCAAGGGACAGTATCCCGCGCTCGAGGCCGCGATGAAGGCGCACAAGTTCGACTTCGTGCAGATCGATCTCGCGATCGACAACCGCGACTCACAGGACCGGATCATTCCGCTCGCGGCCGATCTCGGGATGGCGGTGTTGGTCAACAGCCCATTCGGCCGGAACCGCGTGTTTCAAAAGACGGCGGGGAAGCCGCTGCCGGATTGGGCGAAGGAATTCGACATCGCGAGCTGGGCGCAGTTCGCGCTCAAGTATATCGTGTCGAATCCGCAGGTGACGGCCGCGATCCCGGGCGTGGGCACCACGCAATACCTGACCGACGACATCGGCGCGGCGAAGGGACGGCTGCCCGACGCCGCGACCCGGAAGCGAATGGCCGAGTTCCTCGACCAAATCGCGTAGGACTCACTCCTCGCCGGGCTGGACTCCGGCGAACAGCTTGGCGAGCGAGATCGCCAGAGGCCGAGCCGCGCCGGCCGGCATCCACCGGAGCGTCTTCGTTTCCACCACGTCCTCGGCATTCGGTCGCACGACGCGCACGCTCCGGTCGCTTGCGTCGACGATCCAGTAATCGGGGACGCCGATGTTCTCGTAGTAGGCGCGCTTCTTCACGTGGTCGCGGCGCCGTGTCGTCGGCGACAGGATCTCGACGACGAGGAGCGGAACAGGCGCGCCGCGCCAGGATCCCTTGCGGCGCATTCGCTCCGCTCGAACCATGAGATCCGGCTCGACCTCGGATTTCCGGCGCTGCACCACGGCGCGCGGTCGATAGACGAGGCCAAGACCCTGCGCCGCGACGAATGGATCGAGGACGCGCGCCAGCCTCGCCGCGATCGTTTCGTGCTCCTCGGTGGGTGGCGGCGTCACGTAGAGCTCTCCGTCCACGAGCTCGTACTTGTTGCCGTCGTCCGGCAGGCGATGGAGCTCGGCGAGCGTCCACGCTCTCGCAGTGTTGGGCATCGACATGACCCTCTCCTCGGACGGTGTTGGGCGCGGCGCATGCCCGAGGATCGCATGCGCGAGAGTCGCTTGCGGCACTGAACGAACGCGGATGGTGTCGTTTCAGTGCATGGGCCGAGCGTAAGCTCGGCGGTAGCGCCGAGTCAAGGCCTGTCGTATCCGCCACCCCGAACGAGGCAAGCGACCAGCAGGTTAGCCCAACTACCAGCCCCTCTCGCTTCGCCCGAGATGACGGATCTAGAAGAACACCGGCTCGCGGTACGCGCCGAACACCGACTCGAGCGCCGCACGAATCTCGTACAGCGTCGCATACCGCCGCGCCGCCTCGAGAATGAATGGAAATACATTCTCCGTGCCAGACGCGGCCTGCTCGAGTCGTGCCAACGCCTCGTCGATCGCGCCCTGATTTCGTTCGGCGCGCAGTTTCGCCATCCGTTCGCGCTGCGACCTCTCCGTCGACGCGCCGACTTTGAGGATCGGAATGCTCAGCTCCGGTTCGTCGGTCACGAACTCGTTCACGCCGACGATCACGCGGCGATGCTGTTCGATCTCCCACTGCTGGCGCGCCGCCGATTCGGCGATCTTCCGCTGGAACCAGCCCGTCTCGAGTCCGCGCACGACACCGCCGACTTCCTCGATCTGCTGGAACAACGCCTCGGCGTCGCGTTCGAGCTGATCGGTGAGCGACTCGATGTAGTACGACCCGCCCAGCGGGTCGATGACGTTCGGGATGCCGGTCTCGTACGCGAGAACCTGCTGCGTGCGCAGCGCCACCTGCACCGCCTCTTCGGTCGGCAGTGCGAGCGTCTCGTCCATCGAATTGGTGTGCAGTGATTGCGTGCCACCAAGCACGGCGGCGAGCGCCTGGTACGCGACGCGGACGACGTTGTTCGCCGGCTGCTGCGCCGTGAGCGTCACGCCGGCCGTCTGCGAGTGGAAGCGCATGATCCACGAGCGCGGACTCTTGGCGCCGTACTTCTCTTTCATGTGGCGCGCCCAGATGCGGCGCGCGGCGCGGAGCTTGGCGATCTCCTCGAAGAAGTCGTTATGGATGTCCCAGAAAAACGACAGCCGAGGCGCGAAGTCGTCGACGTTCAGGCCGCGTTCCATGCCGCGCTCGACATACGTGAAGCCGTCGGCGAGCGTGAAGGCGAGCTCCTGCGCGGCGGTCGAGCCGGCCTCGCGAATGTGGTAGCCGGAGATCGAGATCGTGTTCCACAGCGGCGCGTGCTTCGCGCCCCACTCGAAGCAATCGACGATGAGACGCACCGCGGGCTCGATCGGAAAGCACCACGCGTGCTGCGCCATGTACTCTTTCAGAATGTCGTTCTGGATCGTGCCGCGGAGCTTGTCGGACGACACGCCCTGCTTTTCGGCCGCCGCGATGTAGAACGCCCAGACGATGATTGCCGGGCCGTTGATCGTCATCGACGTCGACACCTGGTCGAGGGGGATGCCCTCGAAGAGCGTTTCCATGTCGGCCAGGCTCGAGATGGCGACGCCCGTCTTGCCGACCTCGCCCTCCGATCGCGGATGATCGGAGTCGTAGCCCATCAACGTCGGAAAGTCGAACGCCGTGGACAGGCCGGTCTGTCCGTGCTCGAGCAGGAACTTGAAGCGCGCGTTCGTGTCGCTGGCGCTGCCGAAACCGGCGAACTGGCGCATCGTCCACAGCTTTCCCCGGTAGCCCGTCGGGTGAATGCCGCGGGTAAACGGGTAGACGCCGGGAGCGCCGAGCGTCTCGGCGCTGTGCCGGTCGACGTCGAGGGTGGTGTAGAGCGGCTCGACTTCGTTCGCGGAGTTGGTGAACGCGATCTCGCGGAGCTCGCCCTTGTCGTATCGCTTGCGCCATTCGGCGACTTCCGCTCGAAGTCGCTCCAGCTCGGCGCGCTCGTCTTGGGCGGCGTCCGAGTCGGCAACGTCCCGCCTGAAGTCACGTGTGGAAGTCATTCTCGATCCCGCGTCAGGAGATTGCCACTGCGAGCGAGCAACGCATCCGCGACGTCGAACGGATTTGTCGCGCCGGCCTCGAGCGCCGGGAGCTGCTCGTCCAACCATCGGTTGGTGCCAGCGTCGCGCCAGAGCCGCGAGCGAACCCGCTCGTGAACGACGTCCACCACGCGTTCCCGTAACCGGTCTCGCCGGCGCTCCCGAAGTACCCCACTCGCTTCAAGATAAGCGAAATGCCGGTTCAGCGCCCCGATGAGCTCGTCGATTCCCTCGCCTTTCACGCCTACAGTCCGTAGAACAGGGGGTGTCCACTCGTCCGGACCGGCCATTTTGGCCGCTTCGCGCGCCGCGCGTCCCGGATTCATCGCGAGCTGCTCGGCTTTCGTCATCGCTCGCCCGAGATCCACTCCGTGATGCGCCGGGACGTTCTTGAGTGTTTTCCCATTGCGGAGCCCCAACATCAGCTCGAGCTCGTTCCGCAAGCGATCGGCGCCCGGCCGATCGGCTTTGTTGACGGCGAAGATGTCGGCGATCTCCATCAGCCCTGCCTTGAGCGTTTGAATCGAGTCTCCGGATTCGGGAACGAGAACGACGAGGCTCGTGTCGGCCGTGCGCGCGATGTCGAGCTCACTCTGGCCGACACCGACGGTTTCGATGAGGACACGGTCCAGACCAAACGCATCCAGCACGTCGCACACTTCGCGCGTCGCCGTGGCGAGGCCGCCGAGTGAGCCGCGCGTCGCCATGGAGCGAATGAACACGCCCTCGTCGAGCGCGACGCTCTCCATGCGAATGCGATCGCCGAGAAGTGCCCCGCCGGTGAACGGCGACGTGGGATCGACCGCGACGATGCCGACCGTGAGCCCCAGGTCGCGATACGCGCGCGCCAGCAGGCTGGTGATCGTGCTCTTGCCCGCGCCCGGTGGTCCGGTGATGCCGATGCGGCGTGCGCGTCCGATCCGCGGCTGCAATCGCGCGAGCAAGACGTCGAAGCCCGCGCGATGGTTTTCGACGACGCTCACCGCGCGCGCCAGCGCGGCTTTGCGCCCGCCGTCGAAATCGGCCAGGAGGCGCGTCGTCGCGTCGGCCGCCGCGGGCGCGCTCATTTCGACGGGCGAGACGGGGCCGGCTCGTCGTGCTCGTCGCGAATGTCGCCGACGAGCTCCTCCAGCAGATCCTCGAGGGTGACGAGCCCCATGGTGTGTCCGCGATCATCCCGGACGATGGCGAGATGCTGCCGCACGCGAAGCATCCGGAACAGTAGCTCGTTGCAGGGAGAGTCGGGAGCGGCGAAGGCGACTTGCCGCAGGGTGCTCGGTGTGTCGCCGTGCGCTTTGATGACGTCGAACGCGTGGACCATTCCGACGATCGCGTCGAGCGTTCCGTGATAGATGGGCACGCGGCTGTAGCCCGACTGCGCGATCTGCGTCGCCAGCGTGTGTGCGCCGACGCCATCGGGCAGCGCGAAGATGTCGGAGCGCGGCGTCATCACGTCGCGAACGATCTTCTCGGTGAACCGCACGACGCCGCTGATGATCGCGATCTCGTCGCGCTCGCCGACGCCTTCGAGCTCACCCTCGCGCAGGAGATCCTGAATCGTGTCGCGTTCGCTGGCCGGCGGCGTCTCCGGACGCTGGCGCACGAGGGGACGCGCCAGGATGCTGCCCGTCGCGATCAACGGCCGCATGAAGAGATCGACCAATCGCAACACCGGAAACACGAGTGGCGCGATCACCACCGGCCACCGTCGAGCGATCGCTCGCGGGATGAGTTGCCCGAACAGCACCACCGTTCCGGCCAACAGTATGCCGTTCCAAATGACGCTGGTGCCCTCGGCGCCCACGTCGACGGCCATGCCGGCGAGAACGAGCGTGACGGCGACGCCCGCGCTCACCGTCGTCACCAGGCGGTGCGGCCGCTCGAGATACGCGACTGCCGCGGCAGAGCCACGCAGCTGCCGCTCGGCCCAGTGCCTGAGCCAGATGCGGCTCACGCTGCGCACGGCCATGCCGCCCGCCGTCAGCCACGCGACGACGATGAGCGACGCGATCAGCGGAATCGTGAAGAGGCTCATGGTCGGGGCCGCGCCTCCACCGGCTCCATGCGCTCGAAGTAGACGCGTTCGATGCGCCGCCGGCGCACCCGTTCGACGACGATGCGGAACCCCGATCGGATGACCGATTCGCCAGATCTCGGCACGCGGCCGAACAGCGCATAGACCAACCCGCCGACGCTCGTCACGTCCTCCACGCCGAAGTCCGCGCCGACCAACTCGCTCAGCTCGTCGACCGGCACGCCGCCCGACACCCAGTACCGCGCCGAGCCTTCCTGCTGGATCTGCGGCTCTTCGACGTCGTACTCGTCGCGGATCTCGCCGACGATCTCCTCGAGGATGTCCTCGATCGTGACGACCCCCGCGGTGCCGCCGTATTCGTCGCTGACGATCGCGATGTGGGTGCGGCTCGACTGAAAGTCGCGGAGCTGTACGTCGATGCGCTTCGACACGGGGATGAACACGGGCGGTCGAGCGAGCGAGAGCCAGCCCCCTGGCGGCTCGTCGTCCGCGACGATCGCGGGCAGTACGTCCTTCGCGTAGAGCACGCCGGTGACGTCGTCGAGCGTGTCGCGATACACCGGGAGCCTGGCATGCTCGGAGATGCGAATGCGGTCGAGCACTTCCGACCACGGCGTCGCGGCGTCGATGCCGACGATGTCCACACGCGGCACCATGATCTCCTCGACCGTCGTGGCGCCGAGGGAGAAGACGCCGTGGATGAGCTCTTCTTCGGCCGACGACACGTCGGCTTCCGCGGCGACGACCTCGGCGAACTGCTCGGCCGACGCGTCGCGTTCGGCCTCGTCGACGGCCGGCGGCGGAATGATGGCGTGCAGCGTGCGGTCGATCGCGCTGCCAAGTGCCACGGCGGGGCTCAGCAGCACGCTCGCGCCTTCCGTCACGCCGGCGAGCCGGGTCTGCATCGCCGACGGATTCGAGTAGCCGATCGCTCGACCGACGCCTTCGGCGATGGTGCAGATCACGATCGCCGACAACGCGGCCGCGATCATGCGCTCCCACATCGACATCGTGGCGAACGGCAGCGCTTCCGCCATCGCGGCGCCCGCCGTGATGTACGAGAGCACCCGGCCGATGGACAGCGCGCGATGCGATCGCTCGCGCTGCGCGAACGCGGCGTCGGACGTGGTCGAGGCGTCGGACGCGTGAAAGGCGAGCAGCGCACTGTCGGCCGTCGCGAGCACGGTCGCGAGGATCGTCGCGCCGCCGGCGAGCAGCCACGCGTACAGCGGAGTCATCTCGCCGGCCTCTCCGCGCGGGACGGCGCGAGTCGTCGCACGAGCTGTTCCTGCCGCCGCCACATGCGGGACGACTCGCGGCGGAGATCGGTCGGATGATCGTAGCCCAGGACGTGCAGCACGCCATGAATCACGAGTCGCGCGACTTCCTCACGCGTGGCGGCGCCGCGCTCCGCGGCGTTGCGCCGCGCGATCGCGGGACAGATGTAGACGTCTCCGATGACGGGGTCCGATCGCTTGACGCGATTGAACTGAAACGAGATGACGTCGGTGGCGCCCGAGTGGCGGAGGTGCGTTCGATTCAATCGCGCCATCGTCGCGGCGTCGACGAGCGTCACCGAGAGCAGCGCATCGCGGACGCGCTCCGCCCGAAGCGTGCCGCGGGCGATCGTGGCGATCGCCGCGCGGGACAGCGGCGCGCGCACGTTGACCGTCGCGACGTCGACGTCGAGGCTCATCCGGACTCGACCCTATTCGGCGCCATCGGCGGCATACGCGCGCACGATGTCGCGAACCAGCCGGTGGCGAACCACATCCGTCTCGTCGAAGTAGTGGAAGGCAATGCCGTCGATGCCCGGAAGAATGCGCTCCACCTGCATCAACCCGGAATCCTCGCGCTTCGGCAAATCGACCTGCGTCTTGTCGCCGGTGATCACCATCTTCGAATTCACGCCGAGGCGTGTGAGGAGCATCTTCATCTGCATCGTCGACGCGTTCTGCGCCTCGTCGACGATCACGAAGGCGTCGCCAAGGGTGCGGCCGCGCATGAACGCGAGCGGCGCCACCTCGATGACGCGGGATTCGAGCGCGCGCTGGACGCGCTCGAACGGCATCATGTCGTCGAGGGCGTCGTACAGCGGCCGCAGATACGGATCGATCTTGGCCTGCATGTCGCCCGGCAAAAAGCCGAGGCTCTCCCCGGCTTCGACGGCGGGACGCGCGAGCACGATCCGGCGCACGCGCTTCCGCGTGAGCGCATCGACGGCGGCGGCGACGGCGAGGTAGGTCTTGCCCGTTCCGGCGGGACCGATGCCCACGACGATGTCGTTCTCCTGCATCTTCTGGAGATAGTCGGCCTGGCCCGGCGTCTTCGGCTGAATGACGCGGCGAACGCCGGGCAGCGCGATGCGGAGTCCGGACCCGCCGTTGTTCGGTTGCCCGTCGTCCTCGTCGCCGTTGTCGCCGCGGTCCACCGCGTCGCCCAGCCGGAGTACGTCGTCGGGGGTGAGCTCGCGGCGCTGGCGCGCGCGCTCGATCATGCGGTTCGCGATGCCCGCGGCGCGTTCAACGAACTCTGATGGCCCGGAGATCGTCATCGTGTCGCCGCGCAGCGCGACTTTCACCCCGCCGAGCCGCGAGAGCTCGACGAGGTTGCCGTCGTTCACGCCGGCGAGGGTGAGGGGATCCGCGCCTTCGGTCGACAGCTTCTGGGTGACCGTGTCGCTCACGGCCGGTCACCGTTCACGCTGATGTGCAGATCGCGCAGATCGCCGGCCGGAACGCGCGATGGCGCGCCTTCGAACAGCGCGCGCGCGGCCGTCGTCTTGGGGAACGCGATGACGTCGCGAATCGACTGGGCGTTCGACAACTGCATCGAGATGCGGTCGAAGCCGAACGCGATCCCGCCGTGCGGCGGCGCGCCGGCGCGCAGCCCCTCGAGCAGAAAGCCGAAGCGCGCCTGCGCCGTGGCCTCGTCGATGCCGAGGAGGCCGAAGATGCGCTGCTGCAGCCGGGGGTCGTTGATACGAATGCTGCCGCCCCCGAGCTCCATGCCGTTGAACACGAGATCGTAGGCCTGCGCGCACGCGCGCTCGGGCGCCGTCTCGAGCAACGGAATGTCTTCCAGGCGCGGCGACGTGAACGGGTGATGCACCGCGCCGAGCGCGCCGGTCTCCGGGTCCTTGTCGAACAGCGGGAAATCGGTGACCCACAGGAAATGAGACGTTCCTGATGGGATCATGTCGAGCCGCCGGGCAACGTCCTGCCGCACGCGATCGAGCGCCGGGCTCGAGATGCGATCCGGGCCGGCGACGAACAGTACGAGATCGCCGTCCTGAAGGTTGAGCAGCGCCGCCGCGCCGTCCGGCAGGAACTTCGCCACCGGCCCCTCGAGCGCGCCGTTCACGTATTTCAAACGCAGCAGGCCCAGCGCGCCGGCCTTTTTCGCGTCGGCTTCGACCTCGTCCTGCACCTTGCGGGACACGCTGGCCGCGCCGCCGGGAATACGAATGCCTCGCACGCGTCCGCCCTTCTCGAGCGCGGCGCGCGTGATGCCGAAGTCCGCGCCGCGAAAGACGTCGCTCGCGTCGAAGAGCTCGAGGCCGTACCGCGTGTCCGGACGATCGATGCCATAGCGCTCCATCGCCTCGGCGTACCGCATGCGGCTGAACTGCGCCGGCGCCTCGGCGCCGGCTTCGTTCCACAGCGCCGTGATCAGGCCCTCGCTCAGGCGCATCACGTCCTCCTGCGCGATGAACGACGCCTCGATGTCGATCTGCGTGAACTCGGGCTGCCGGTCGACCCGCAGGTCCTCGTCGCGGAAGCAGCGCGCGATCTGGAAGTAGCGGTCGAACCCGGAGACCATGAGCAATTGCTTATAGAGCTGCGGCGACTGCGGCAGCGCGTAGAACTCGCCGGGATGCACGCGGCTCGGCACCAGATAGTCGCGCGCGCCCTCGGGCGTGGGCTTCGTGAGGATGGGCGTCTCGATCTCGAAGAATCCGTTCTCCGTCAGATAGCGCCGCGTCACCTGCATGAGCCGGTGGCGCAGCAGGAGAATCGCCTGCAGCTCGGGGCGCCGGAGGTCGAGAAAGCGATGGCGCAGCCGCAGCTCTTCCGCCGCGAGATTCTCGTTGCGGCCGCGCGCGACGGGAATCGCCGGCGGGCTCGCCGGGCCGACGACGCGCAGCGACGTCGCGCGCACCTCGACGTCGCCCGTCTCGAGCTCGGGGTTCCGCATCGCCTGGGGACGCGCGACGACTTCGCCCTCGACGAGCACGACCGACTCGAGGCCGGCCGCCGCCGCCGCGGCACACACGTCCGCTGGACAGGTTTGCGGATCGAATGACACCTGCACGATGCCCGCGCGATCGCGCAGGTCGATGAATGCCAGCCCGCCCAAATCGCGACTTCGATGCACCCACCCGCCCAGGCGAACCCGAGTGCCGACGTGCGTGGGGCGCAACGCACCACAGAGGTGCGTGCGATGAGTTGTCGCGAGAGGATCAGGGGTCATCTAGATGAATGATGGGCTGGGTGCTCGGCTCTGGAGTGCAGCGCGAACCGGACCACGTCGCGCCGGAGGGCTCGGTCGATAGCGGCCGTCAGCGCGTCGCGTCGAGTCGACGGACGGCGGGCCGGAAATGCGGATCGAGCCGGATGGGAAGCAGCTTCTGCTTCGGCGCATGAGCCATTGGCGTTCGAAAAATCTACTGAGGGTGGGCGGCCGGCGGTAGGACATTCGCTTGACCAGGGCGTAACCACCGGGTAACCTCAAGTATATGTCCCGCTTCATCTTCGCCGCGCTGGGCTCGATTGTTCTCGCGGGCTCGGCGGCGTCCCAACAGGTCCCAGGCCGGGACCTGTTCGAGTTTCCGCTCGGGCTGCTCGCCGAGCCAGCAGCGCTCAGCTCGCAAATGCCGGCCACACTGTGGAATCCGGCGGCCGCGAAGCTCCCAGCGTCGCGTCGCGCCGCGTTCGGAATCGCCGAGCTCTTCTCGCCGCAGGAACAGGGTGTTCGCTCGAGCATGTTCGGCGCGTCGTACGCGCTGCGTCCGGACATCACCGCAACCGCATCCATTGCATCGGCCCGCGTCGCGGATCTGCTCAGAACGGAAACCGATCCGCAGTCGCTGGGCGGTGAGATTCCGTACTCGTCGACTCTATTGTCGCTCGGCGTCGCGGGCGCGAAGCACGGCGTGACACTTGGGTTTGCCGCGCGCTACCGCTCCGGCGCCGCGGACGAGGATCGCGCCGGCACCTTGGCGCTCGACGGCGGCGCGGTCGTCGATGGTGTCGCGGGATTCCCGCTGCGGCTCGCCGCGTCGACATTTCTCTTCAAGCCGTCGAGGCACAACGACGACGCGTCGTACCAGCTTGCCGCCGACGTGCCCGTGTTCACGATCGATACGACCGCCGCGCTTCGGGCCGGATACGCCGCCAATTTCATGGGCATCCGCGGTCGCGAGGGATACGGATATGCGATCGGACGCTACCGGCGGCTCGACTTGAGCGCGGGCGTCGCGCGCGCGAACGCGTTCGGAAGCACCGAGCTCCGCTGGCGATTTGGAGCTGGCCTTCACTATGCCGGATATACGGTTGCGATCGGCCGCGAGGACGGCGGGGCCGGGTTGGGCGCGAGTTATCAGATTCTTCTCAAACGTGTAGTGCCGTGACGGACGCCGCACCGAAGGTCAACCTGCTGGACCTGCCACTTGCGACGGCCGCCGAGCGCCTGCGCGAGTTCATGGCGCGCGCCGGCCAACCGTCGTATCGAGCCAACCAGGTCGCGCGGCGCCTCTGGTTGAATCCGGCCGCATCGTTCGACGCGATGACCGAGTTGCCCACGGCGCTGCGCGAGCTCCTCGCGCAGGAATTCGAGCTGCCCCGGCTCGAGATCGCCGCGCGCCAGCGGTCGGCGGACGGCACCGAGAAATTCCTTCTGCGGCTCCACGACGGCGAGGCGATCGAGACCGTCGCGATTCCGGAGGGCAGCCGCCTCACGCTGTGCATTTCGTCGCAGGCCGGGTGCGCGTTGCAGTGCGCGTTCTGCGCGACGGGCGCCATGGGATTCACGCGCAACCTCACGGCGTTCGAGATCGCCGGACAGGTGCGCGAGATGCGCCTGCTCGATCCGCCCATCCAGGTGACGAACGTCGTCTTCATGGGCATGGGCGAGCCGCTCATGAACTGGAAGGCGGTCGATGCCGCGCTCACGATCCTGAACGACCCCGCGGCGCTCGGCATCGGGGCGCGGCACATCACCATCTCGACCGTTGGCGTGCTGCCCGGCATCGTCGCCCTCGGTGAGCGTCCGGAGCAATTTCGTCTCGCGATCTCGATTCACGCGCCGAGCGACGCGCTTCGCCGCGAGCTGATGCCGATCAACACGAAGTATCCGCTCGCGCAGGTCATCGAAGCGGCGAAAGTGTTCGACCGCCGCGTCACGTTCGAGTACGTCATGCTCGGCGGGGTGAACGACGCCGAGGAGCACGCGATTCAGCTGGCGCGGCTCGCCCGCGAGTGCCGTGCGTTCGTGAATCTCATTCCGCTGCACCCCGGCGGCGCGCGCGGCTTCACGCCGTCGTCGCCGGAGCGGATTCGCGCGTTCGCGAAGGAGATTCGAAAGCAGGACGTCGAAGTGGCGGTGCGAAAGAGCCGCGGCGTCGACATCGCCGCGGCCTGCGGCCAGCTACGGGTAGAACGGCTGGGCGGGCGGCCGCCACGTCGCCCCAAGAACGACAGCGATATCCAGGTAGCGTGAGCTGTCGGTGCGCGCCTCGATGCGCGCTGGTGCGAGCGCTCGCGCGACGCGTTTCGCCCAATCCGGATGCCCCGAGAGATCGAGCACCAGCGTGGTGTCGCGCGAATCGTTGAGCGTGCCCATTTCCACGACGTCGAAGCCGCGGTCGCGCAACAGCGCCGTCGCGCGCCGCGCGAGGCCGCGCGTCGTCGTTCCGTTCAGCACCTGCACGCGAACGCGAACGCTGTCCGGCGCGCGCTCGGGCGCCGCGACGGCGCTGATGCGATGGCCCGTCTTGGCTCGCACGGCAGCGGCGCCGAGTGGCACGAGCACCAGCGCCGCGATCCCGATCAGCTGCCAGCGTCTCATCGAAACGAGTTCCAGAGTGCCACCGTCTCGGGAAAGAGCGAATGCCCTTCGTGCAGCGACCACTCGAGCTTCGCTCGCACGACCTGCTCGAACACGCCGTCGAAATCCGCCGGCACCTGCGCGGCGAGGAACGCGCGACTGCGCTTGGAGAAGCTGCGCCCCGGCTCGAGAAAGTCGGCCATGTAGAGCGCGCGGCCGGTGCGATCCCAGTTCAGGTAGCCGATCGTGTGATACCGTACGGCGTCGAGCACCCCCTGCCGCGTTTCCCCGTCGCGCTCGAGTCGAGCCGCGGCGGCCGGGCCGTGCAGCATTTGCGGCTCGTACGCGACGTTCCCGACGAGCGCGCGCAGCTCCGCGTCCGGCGCGTCCTTGAGGGCGTCGTGAAAACGTCCCGCGTCGATCCAGGCGCGGCGCTCCTCGGTCGAGATCTCGAGTGCATCCGCCCAGTCCGCGAGCAGCGACGTGACGCGCGCGATGTGCCCCTTTCGCTTGTCGTTCACCGTCGCCCAGGGCGGAAGCTCGAAGGTGGCGAGGCCTGTCGTCACAGTCATCGTCATGGCGTCGTCTCTCCTCGCAGCTCGGCGAGCTCTCGCTGCCAGAAGTCCCGATTCGGCAACTCGGCGTGCGGCACGCGCAGGTCCGGCTCGTCCACGCTCTGGCGCTCGAAGCAGACGATGTCGAGATCGATCGTGCGCGACGCCCACCGCTCGTGGCGCGCACGCCCGAGCGATCGTTCGATGTCGTGCAAACGTCGCAGCAGCTCCCGCGGACTCAGCGTGGTCTCCAACGCGATCATTTGGTTCAGATAATTGTCCTGCGGAAGACCGCCAAGCGGCTCGGTCTCCTCAATGGACGACTCGCCGACCAGCTCGCTACCACTCATCGACGCCAGCGCGGCGCGAGCGCCGGCCAGATGCGCGTGACGATCACCAATGTTGGAGCCGAGCGCAATGTAGGCCACGTCGATCACGGCTCGCTCGCGGAGCGATCCACCACGACTTCGGCGTACATCAGCGGTCCTGGCAGCGGGACGTGAATCTTGCGCACCGCGACACGCGCGGAGGACACACGCGGGTTCAGCGCGAGCGCCGCTTCGGCGACGCGGACGGCAATCTGCTCGAGGTAGTCCGTGTGCTCCTTGATCGCCTCAGCGGCAACGTCGTACAGCTTTCGATAGTCGACGACCGACGCGCCGGTGGACTCCGCGATGCGCACGACGAGGTCGATCTCGATGGGCTGCCGTACGTGATGCTCGTAGTCGAGAATCCCGATCAGCGCGTGAAAGCGCATGCCGCGGAGTGTGATTTCTTGCATGGGAGATCGGAATCAGGCCGCGTCGATCGCGGCGCGCAGCGATGCCGTCAGCGTCGCGGCGGCGTCCACGCTCTCACCCGCCGCGCGGACGATCGCGCTGCCGACGACGACGCCGTCCGCGATGCGAGCAACCGCGGCCGCCTGTTCGGGGCGCGACACGCCGAAGCCCACGCACACGGGCAGCGTCGATGCCGCACGCAGCCGCTCGACCGTCTGCGGGAGCTCGTCGGGTAGTCGCTCCGAGATTCCGGTGACGCCGAGCCGGCTGATGAGGTAGACGAAGCCGCTGCCGTGCGACGCGATCTCTCGCATGCGCTCCTGCGGCGTCGTGGGCGCCACGAGGCGAATGTACGCGAGCGGACCACTTCCAACCCACGCCTCGCGCTCCGGATCCGCACCAACCGGAAGATCGGTGAGCAGGAGACCGGAGAACCCAGCCTCCGCCAACCGGTCGAGCGCGTCGGGACCGGCCGCGATGACCGGATTCAGATAGCTCATGAGCACGAGCGGAATTGTGGGTCGCGCGCGCGCGGTCAGGCCGAGCAGCCGGTCGAACGTCATTCCCTGCTCCAGCGCGCGCTGCGAGCTGGCCTGGATGATCGGCCCGTCGGCCATGGGATCGGAGAATGGCAGTCCGACCTCGATCACGTCGGCGCCCGATGCTTCGAGCGCGGCGATCAGATCGACGGTGCGCTCGGCGTCGGGATGTCCGCCGGTGATATATGGAACGAGCGCGCGCCGTCCGGCGGCGCGCAGCTCGGCGAACCGTTGCTCGATGCGGTCGTCCACGCCAGTCTCAGGTGAAGTAGTCGCCGACGCGAAGGCCATAGCGATCGGGATTCTCGGTTTTGATGATGGTGCGCAGGAAGCCGCCTTCGGCGTTGCGATCGGCAAGATCGACGAGCATCCCGGGGAACTGCAGGTTTCCCTGCCCGTCCGCGACGACGCGAACCAGCGGACGCGAGAGCATGTCCTGCAGCGGATTCACCGCATGCACGATGCCGAGCTCGAAGGTGTCGAGGACGACGAGCGTGCCGACGGGGTAGATGCCGGTGAGATTCGTGAACGCCTTGACGATCACCGGGTCCATGCCCCGGCGCGGATTGTCGCGCATCTCGAGCAGAACCTGCGCCGGTGTGAACGGAACGGTCTGATACGCGCGCCGCGACGTGGCCGCGTCGAAGCCGTCGGCGATCGCGACGATCTTGCTGAACACGCTGAGCTGCCGCGGACGGAGTGGACGCGGGTACCCTGTGAGGTCCCGCTTCATGTGATGCTCGTGCGCCACGATCATCGCGCGGTACGGCAGCTCCTGGGCGCCGCGCACCTGGAACAGCACGAGCATGCCGAGCCACGGATGCGCGGCGATGAGGCGCCACTCCTCGTCGGTCAGGCCGCCGGTCTTGTTGAGGATCGACTGCGGCACGCGTGACTTGCCGATGTCGTGAAAGAGCGCCGCCAGGCCGAGATCGTACAACTGCAGCTTGTTGAGGCCGAGCCGCTTGCCGAGCGCAACGGAGAAGATGCAGACGTTGACGCTGTGGGTGAACGTGTATTCGTCGTAGTCGCGGAGCGTGGTGAGTCCGACGAGCGACGTCTCCTCGGTGAGGATCTGATCGACGATGCTCTGCACCACGCGCTTGATCTTCTTGATGTTCGGGCTTCCGCCCATGCGCACCGACGACATCAGGTCGCGCGTGGCGGCGACGGAGTCCGCGTAGGTTCGCTTGGCGCGCTCCTTCGCCTGCTCCTTGCTCGCGCTGGGCTCCGCGGGCGCCCCGAGCGTGAACGCGTGGACGCCCGCGCCTTCGAGCTTCTCGGTGAGCTGCGACAATCGCTCGTGCGGGTCGTCGGGGCCCGGCGCCTGGAGGAGCGAGAGAAAGATGAGCCAATCCTTCGGCCCGATGTCCTTCGCGACCGTGACGCTGCCGACGCCACAGATCCGAAACAGCGCCAGCAGATGGCTGAAGCTGGCGAAGTTGTCGAGGTCCAGCCGCAGGCGTGTCTGATTGACGAAGATGAACTCACCTGAGATCCGGAGCTCCAGCTCGTGCTCCGCGCCGAAGAGCTCCCTCGCTTGATGCGTCACTTCGGCGAGCGCCTTTTGCACCGCCGCGTTTTCCACCGGATACAGCTTCACGGCGCGGAGCGCGCCATACATCGTGAAGATGAGCTGCCGGCCCGCCCGGCGAACGAACGAATCCGTCGAGAGATCGCTGGCGGCGCTCATCGACGGCGATTGCCGCGCCGGCGTGCGGGGCACCGTCACGCGGCGCCTCCGCCGCCACGGAGCGCACGGGTCACGGCGTTCCGCACGATGAAATCCTTTTCGCCGGCCGCCTTGCGCAAGGCTTCGATGGCCTTGTCGCTGCCGACGCGGCCGAGCGCGATCGCCGCGCACGCGCGCACCTCGGCGTCTTCCTTTCGGCCGAGGAAGCCCTTGTTGTTGAGCATCGCATCGAGCTGGGGCACGCCCGCGTCGCCCGAGAGCGCGCCGTACCCCTCGAAGAACGCCATCTTCTCCGTGAGATCGGCCTCGCGAATCCAGCGGCCGCGGATGACGTTCTCGAGCCGCGTGAGCACCGGACGGTAGGCGTGCGACGCGAGCGCCCGAACCGACGTGATGCGGACGTCGCGGTCGGGATCTTCGATCATTCGCTCGAGCGCCTGCAGCGCGCCGGCCGAGCTGATCTCCGTGAGCGCGTGGACGGCGAGCTGTCGGCGGACCACGTCGGCCTCATTGAGCACTTTGGCCAACGCGAGCACGGCGGCTTGCGCTTTGAGCGCGCCGGCGTGGCGAATGGCCTCCGACGAGACCTCGGTCTCCGGCACCTGGATCAACCGCACCAGCTCGGCGGTGTTCGCGGCGGCCAGGCGTCCCGCGGCCTTGTCGAGCAACGCGCGCAGCCGCTGATTCTGGGTCTTGGCCATCCAGCTGAACACCGTCGCGAGCGAAGACGGCCGGAGCTGATCGAACAGATCCGCCAGCTCTTCCTCGGGCGGCAGCGCCGGCGTCTCGTCGAGCGCTTGCAGCAGCTGCGACAACGCATCCGACGCGCTCAATCGTTCCGTCAGCTCGACGAGCGCCTCGCGTTGTGCCCGCGTGACCATCGGGGCGCGCTCGAGCGCGGCGGTGGCCTCACGCAGCAGGCTCGCCACGCCGCGGAAGTGCCCCGCGGTGAGCTGATACAGCATGACCGTCTGCAGATCGCCGACGATCTCGGCGCGCACGTCGGGATCGGTCTGCGCCTCGAAGACGTCGAGCAGCAGGGCGACGATGTTGGCGCGCAGGTCCTGCTCGTACTCGCGCCGGATCTCCCGGTGCAGGTACTCGATCTCGCGGTCGTCGAGGAAATACAGCGTCGCGTCGAAGTCGGCCATGTTGATGATGCCGCCGGTGCGCGACTCCGCCACGGCGTCGCGCGTGGCGCGCTGGATCTCGCCGGCGCTGGGAATCGGCGCCGCCGCGTAGCCGTCCGCCAGCTCGCCGGGGGTGCCATCCTGCAGCAGATCGACGTACTTGTATTTGAGAAATGTAAAGTCGGCTTCCCAGAGCATCGTGACGAGATCGTCCTCGTCGGCGTTGGCCTTGCGGGCGCGCTGGATGATCTGGAGCAGCCTCCCGGCTTCGTCGGTCTCGAAGCCCTTCACGAACGTCAGCTCGCGGATGCCGTCCTTGTGGAACAGCCAGGCGAGATTGTCCGTCGACTTGGCGGCGCCGGGGTCGCCGGCGACGACGGCGTCGTACCAGCGGATATCGGTCTCGAGGATCGTGAGCGACAGCTCGTCGGTCTCTTTCCACACCGGCCCGAAGCCGGCGCGCAGCGCGTCGATGGCACCGCGATATATGGGATTGTTCGGCAGGTACAGTTGCTGCGCTCGCGCCGCCTTCCCGAGCAGGCGGAGCAACTCCTCGACCGGCGCGGCCGGAAACGGCGGCTCCTGAGGCTCGACAGGCTCCGGAAGCACCCCGGGCGTGGTCGGCGGCGAGGAAGGAGGGGTCACGGTGCCAAGATATTCATTTCACTCACTTGCGCCACGTCCTTGTCGCCGCGTCCACTGACGCACAGCAGTACCACATCATCCTTCGTCCAGCGCTCGCGTTGCGAAGCGATCCAGCTCACAGCATGCGCGGTTTCGAGCGCCGGGATGATGCCTTCGAGCCGGCTCAAGAGCCGGAATCCCTCGAGCGCTTCACGATCCGACACGGCGACGTACGTGGCGCGTCCCGAATCTTTCAGGTACGAGTGCTCCGGTCCGACGCCGGGATAGTCGAGCCCCGCCGAGATGGAGTGCGCCGGGTGAACCTGGCCATCGTCATCCTGGAGCAGATAGCTGAGCGACCCGTGGAGCACGCCGGGGCGCCCCTTCGCGAGCGACGCCGAGTGGTGGCCGCTAGTCAACCCCTCGCCCGCCGCTTCGACCCCGACCAGCTCCACCTCGCGATCGTCGACGAACGCGTGAAAGGCGCCCATCGCGTTCGAGCCACCGCCGACGCACGCGACGACCGTCTTCGGCAGACGACCGACGCGATCCAGAAGTTGCGATCTGGCCTCGCGCCCGATGACCGCCTGGAAGTCGCGCACCATGCGCGGATACGGCGCCGGCCCGACGACCGACCCGATGATGTAGTAGGTGTCGTTGACGTTCGTGACCCAGTCTCGAATCGCTTCGGTCGTCGCGTCCTTGAGCGTGCGCGTGCCGCTCGACACGCCGACGACCTTCGCGCCCATGAGCTGCATTCGGAAGACATTGAGCGACTGGCGCCGCATGTCCTCCTCGCCCATGTACACGACGCAGTCCAGACCGAATCTCGCGCAGACGGTCGCCGTCGCGACGCCGTGCTGCCCGGCGCCGGTCTCCGCGATGATGCGCTTCTTTCCCATCCGGCGCGCCAACAGCACCTGCCCAACGGTGTTGTTGATCTTGTGCGCGCCCGTGTGGTTCAGATCCTCGCGCTTCAGCCAGACCTGCGCCCCGACGTGCTCGGAAAAACGCGGCGCGTCGCTCAGCGCGGAGGGACGCCCGGCGTAGTGCTCCAGCATGTGCTCGAGCTCCGCGACGAACGCGGGATCGTTCTTCGCCGCGTCGTACGCGCGCTCGAGCTCGTCGATCGCCGGAATGAGTGTTTCTGGAACGTAGCGTCCACCAAAGACGCCAAATCGATCGTGCGCGATCGTGGTCATGTTGAAATCGACGCCCGGACGGCGTCGCGAAAGGCGCGCATGCGCGCGTGATCCTTGATGCCAGGCGCGCTTTCCACGCCGGACGAGACATCCACGACGTCGGGGCCAAGCGCCGCGATTGCAGTCGCGACGTTCTCGGGTCTGAGGCCGCCGGCGAGCACGAGCGGTTTGCCACGGCGGTCCCGAATGCCATACAGTTGCCCGGCGATCGCCGCCCAGGGAATGGTCGTTCCCGTTCCACCCAGCGCGCCTGGAACGTAGGCGTCCAGCAGCACCTTGTGCGCGACGGCGAACGCCTCGTCCAGGGTTGGTGGCAAGGTATCGCCGCCGACGCGGCAGACGGTCCAGATCTCTCCAGAGAAATCGCGCCGAATGGCGGCGACTCGCTCGCGCGTGGCTTCACCGTGCAGTTGCACGACGTGGAGCTGCGCCCAATCGGCCGCACGCGCGATCTCGTCGACCGACTGATCGCCGAAAACGCCGACGCGCCGGCTGGTCGGCACGCCCGCCAGGACTTCCATCGAGCGCTCCAGTGTGAGCATGCGTGGGCCGCCGGCGAAGATGACGCCCGTGTAGTCGGCACCCAACTCCACCGCGAACTCGGCGTCCTCCGGGCGCGTCAGACCGCAGAACTTGATCTCCGGCGGGTGACGGACGGGCTCAGGGCTCACGGGGCACGCGCTCCACACCGCATAGCGCCGCGACCATCGCCGACGGATCGTCGGCGGCCGAGACGACGGAGCCCACGAGCACTGCGTCCGCGCCACGGGCGGCGACGCGCTCGACATCGGCGCGTCCGCTCACGCCACTTTCGGCGATCGCGATCACACCCGACGGCACACGGCTGAGCAGACGTTCAGACGTCGACGGGTCGATGACGAGCGTCTCCAGATTCCGGTTGTTGATGCCGATGACTCGCGCGCCGGCGTCGAGCGCGCGCTGAAGCTCGTCCGCGTCGCGCACTTCCACCAGCACCTCGAGGCGAAGTTGGCGGGCGGCGTCGGTCATACGGACCAACTCGTCGGGCGCGAGGGCGCGCGCGATGAGCAGCGCGGCCGAGGCGCCGATCGCTCGCGCTTCGATCAACTGCACCGGATGCACGTGAAAGTCCTTCTTGAGTACCGGAACGCCGACCGCGGCGCGGATCGACACCAGGTCGTCGCTCGACCCGCCGAAGTGGACCGGTTCCGTCAGGACGGAAATCGCGGCCGCGCCCCCCGCCTCGTACGCCTTGGCCTGGCCGACCGCCGAGATCCCGGCATTGATCCATCCCTTGGACGGAGATCGCCGCTTCACCTCGGCGATGACCTGCACGACGCTCGACCGAAGTGCGCTCGCGAATCCAGGCGCCTGCGGGGCGTTGGCCGCGGCTCGCGCGAGCTCCGATTCGCGGCCGGCAAGGGCCTGGGCGCGCTCGCGCGCCTCGGCGACGATCCGTCCAAGGGTTCCAGTCGGCGCGGTCCAGGCGGGAGACGCTTGCACTTCGGTCCTTCTTCGGATATCGTAATTCGGGGCTTATTCGGGGTTCGTGCCCCGCAGTATCCAACTCAAGGCGAACACAGGGCTCGGCCTATGCCGCTCACAAAGCGCCAGCGGGAAATACTAAACTACCTCACGGCCTACTCGGAGCAAAACGGCTACGCGCCGAGCTTCGAGGAGATCGCGGAGAACTTCGACTACAACTCGCTCGCGACGGTGCACGAGCACCTCACGAACCTCGAGCGGAAGGGGTACATCAAGCGCAGCTACAATGAAAGCCGCGCTATCTCGATTCTCCCCAGCGAAGCAGCGCCGCGGGCCGTCGAGCTGCCGTTACTCGGCGCCGTCGCGGCGGGCATCCCGATCGAGGCGCTCGAACAGAACGAGACGCTGACGGTTCCGGAGAGCTTCGTCGGACGCGGCGGGAGTCACTACGTGCTCCGCGTTCGTGGCAACTCGATGGTCGACGAGCAGATTCGCGACGGCGATTTCGTCGTGGTGAACGAACGCCAGCGCGCCGACAACGGCGAGATGGTCATTGCCCTCGTCAACGGGACGTCAGCCACGGTCAAGAAGTATTACCGGGAGCGCGACGGTCGCATTCGACTTCAACCAGCGAATGAGACGATGCAGCCTATCTACGTGCACGAGAACGACATAAGGATTCAAGGCATCGTAGTGGGCGTGCTCAGGCGATACTAGGCCGATTGGCGAACGCGGCGCGCAGGCGCTCGAGCGCGGCGAGCCCGACGCCGGAAGAAACGGCGGCCTTCGCCGCCTCGACGCCCTCGCCAAAGTTCTCGGCCTTGCCGCCCACATAGAACGCGGCCGCGGCATTGAGGACGACTGCCGCTGTTGCGGGCGCGTTGCCGTCCCCGCGCAGAACGCGCAGCACCGTGGCAGCGTTCTCTTCGCGCGTTCCGCCCGCGATGTCGGCTGCCGAACCGCCGCCGAACCCGTAGCGCTTCGGATCGATCGTCCATTCCGACACTGCTCCGTTCCGGACCTCGACGACGTCGGTCTCCCCGAACGGCGAGATCTCGTCCATGCCCGCGCCGTGGACGATGAGCGCATGCGACGTGTCGAGCGCGCTCAGCGCGCCGGCCATCAGGCCGAGGCGCCTCGAGTCGGCAACGCCGACGACCTGACGACCCGCATGCGCCGGGTTCGCGAGCGGACCCACCATGTTCATGACCGTGGGGATGCCCAGCTCTCGCCGAATCGGACCAACGTGCCGCATGGCCGGGTGCATCAGCGGCGCGAACATGAAGACGATGCCGGCGTCCGCGAGCGCGGCGCTCATGACGCTCAGCGGCGCGTCGATCGAAACGCCGAGCTGCTCGAGGACGTCCGCGCTGCCGCATTGGGTCGTGAACGACCGGTTGCCATGCTTCGCGACGCGCACGCCGGAGCCGGCGATCAAGAGCGCGGCCGCGGTCGAGATGTTGAACGTGTTGATCGCGCCGCCGCCGGTGCCGCAGGTGTCGACGAGCTCCTCGGGGCGTTCGGCCGGCAGCGCGACCATGGCGCGGCGAAGCGACCGAACGATCGCGGCGAGCTCCTCGGACGTCTCGCCCTTGACCCGCAACCCGATGAGCAGCGACGCGATCTGCACCGGCGTCGCGTCGCCGCGAAAGATCACGTCGAAGGCGTCGGTCAGTTCTTGCGGCTCCGGCGGCTCGCCGGCCGCGAGACGCTTGACGACGTTGAGCACGGCGCTGGGCCCTTCGCTGCGCTCGAGGGCAGGCGCGGTGCTTGGCGCGCTAGTCGACACTAAGCACTTCGACCAACCGCTCGGCGAGCCGCGCGTGCGACGCCACGAGCGCGATCACCAAACCGAGCATGCGCACGCGATCCACGTCCTCTTCCACGAAAATGCCGTACTGCGCGCGGTTCGCGAGGTTCACGACGCCGATCAAGTCGTCGTGGTACACGAGCGGGAAGCTGATGAACGAGCCGGTCGTGAAGAACTGATCCTGCAGCAGCGGGTGGTGATTCGCCTCGGTGACGTCGCGGACGAGGATCGGCTCGCGGCTGAGCGCGACGCGTCCGGCGACGCCGTGGCCGATGCTGACGCGGATGCCTTCGGCGATGCCCGGCGCGATGCCCTTCGCGGCGGCGAGGTAGAGCGATTCGCCGTCCGGCGTGCGGAGCATGATGGAGCACCGCTGGGCGTGCATGTCGTCGCACGCGAGCGCGAGGAGACCGTCGGCCAGCTGGCGCGGATCATCGGTCGACGTGTCGAGCGACAGCACGCGATCGATCAAGTAGATCGTGCGCGTCTTCTGACGGAGCACCTCGCTGCGGCGGTGCAGCTCGACGTGCGCCTTCTCGAGCTGTTCCACGGCCGATCCGATGGTTGCTTCGACGGCGCCGACGCGCTTCAGCGCGCGGCGAGCATCCTCGTTCGCCTGCGCCAGCTCGCGCTCGAGCCCGACGACGCGCGCCGAGTCGACGCCGCTCGATGGCGTCGTCGCTTGGATGAGCCGCGCCTCGAGCTCGGCGAGGCGCTGCTCGTATGCGGCGTGCACGCGCTGCGTGACATCCTCGAGGGTGCGCACCGCATCCTGTCGCGCGTCGCGCTCGAGGAAGCGAACGTACGCAAGCTCGAACAGCGCGATCGCCGGCAGAAAGCGCTCGGCGGTCTTGGCGCCGAACATCTTTTTCGACTCGTAGAGCACGAGCAGCGCGCTCAGCTCACCCTCGTACGGCATTCCGCGAACGCTCAGCCAGCCGCCTTCGCCAATCGGCGGCAGCTGAAAGAGCCGCGCGAATTCCTCGCTCGCCTCGGCGAAGTCGACGAACTGGCCGCCGGCCTGGATGGCGGTGCGTTCGCGCGTCGGGATGTGGTCGAAGGTGGTTTCGAGCGAGATCGTGTCGGTGCGCGACCCGACGACGAGAATGCGGTCGACGAGCATCGACCGGCGGCCGTCGAAACGGACGAGGCACAGATGGGCGTAGCGGTCGACTTCGGCAAGCGCTTCGCCGAGCGCTTCGAGCGCGGCGTCGCGGTTGCCGGCAATGGTCAGCGCGTGAGCGAGAGAAGCAAGCGTGCGCGGCGGCATCGATAGGCAGCTGGGCGCACGCGAACGAAAACAAACAAGCGCGCGACGCAGGGGGAGTTTGCAGCGCGAAATGTGAGTGAACGCCGCGCGCAAAGTCAATCGGCTGCGTCACATCCGTGGTGTATCGTTGCTTGACAGTCCCCCCTGGTTCCGGGTTGGTTTCACTCGATGGCCGATCGCACCGTGCAGCTCGTGTTGCACTACGACGGCGCCGGATTCAGCGGATGGCAACGCCAACCGGAGCAGCGGACCGTACAAGGCGTCTTGGAGGAAGCTCTCGCCCGACTTTGCACCGTGCCGGTCGCGGCGCTGGGTTCGGGGCGCACGGATGCCGGAGTGCACGCGCGCGGGCAGGCGGTCGGCATTCGGGTTCCGGATCGGTGGTGGCACCGCGGCACCGTCGCCAAGCTTCGGCGAGCGCTGAATGCCCTGCTGCCGCCGGACGTCTGGGTCGCCGGCGGCGGCCGAGATGCAGGACGAGTTTCACGCGCGGTACAGTGCGGTGAGCCGGCGGTACGGCTACTACGTCGGCACGAACGACGAAGCACACTCTCCGTTTCGTGGTCGGTATGAGCTGGCATTCGAGCAGCCCTTGGCTAGGGGCGCTCTGGATGCAGCGGCCGCCCACCTCGAGGGTGATCATTGCTTCCGGGGCTTCGCCGTCCTCGGCACGGCGCCTGCCCACGACGATCATCGCTGTCGCGTGCTCGAAGCGCGCTGGCGCGACCGCCCGGGCGGACTCGTGTTCGAGATCGAGGCCAACCGCTTTCTCCATCACATGGTGAGATTTCTCGTCGGGACGATGCTCGACATCGCGAGCGGCCGACGGCCGTTGAGCGATCTCTCGAGCTTGCTGGAGTCGGGGGACAACAGCGAGGTGTCGCCGCCCGCGCCGGCCGCACGCGCTGTTTCTCGAGCGCGTCACGTACCCGCGCGAGCTCTACGTCGAGAGCGCATGATGAGCGACTTTGAATCACCGCGCCGCGCATGCCCTGCGTCATCGCCGCGGCCTCATCGGCTGTTCGCAGAAGCCGGAGCCGTCGTCGGCGCAACAGACGCGGCAGCCGCAACAGGGCCAGCAAGCATCGGGCGTCGTCGTCTCGCAGAGCGATCGCGTCTCCCAGAGTCGCCAGAACGCGATCACCGCGGCGGTCGCGAAGGTGTCGCCCTCCGTCGTCACCGTGCAGACGGAAGCGGTCGACCGCACGCCGCAGGATCCCTTCGACATGTTCTTCGGCCGCAGCCAGCCGCGCACCCAGGCGGGCCTCGGCACCGGGTTCGTCGTTCGCAAGGACGGCGTGATCGTGACGAACGCGCACGTCGTCGCCGGCGCGCAGACGGTGTCGGTGATGACGCGCGACGGCACCGTGTATCCGGCCAAGGTCCTCGGCTCCGACGAGACGAACGACCTCGCCGTGCTGAAGATCGACGCGAAGAATTTGCCCGAGGTGAAGCTCGGCAACTCGGGCGGTCTCATGATCGGCGAGTGGGCCATCGCGATCGGCAACCCGTTCGGCTTCTACCTCGGCAACGCGGAGCCCAGCGTGAGCGTCGGCGTGGTGAGCGCCACGCAGCGCAACCTCGTCGCTCCGAGCGACGGCGGCGGCTCGTACTTCGACATGATCCAGACCGACGCCGCGATCAATCCGGGCAACTCCGGCGGGCCGCTCGTCGAACGCCGACGGCGAGGTGATCGGCGTGAACTCGAGCATCTTCTCGCCGAGCGGCGGCTCGGTTGGTCTCGGGTTCGCGATTCCGATCAACCGCGCGGCGCGCGTGGTCGACGATCTCCTGACCCACGGCTCGCTCCGTACTCCCTGGATCGGCGTGTTTCTGCAGTCGACCAAGTCCACCAATCCGCGCGACGTGCTCACGCAGGGCGCCGTGGTCGTCGCGCGTCACGCCGGAATCGCCGGCGGACAAGGCCGGCATCAAGCCTGGCGACGTGATTCTCCGCGAAGGCGACCGCGTCGTGCACAACCCGTTCGACTGGAACGCCGCCCTCCTCGATCTGCGCGTCGGCTCGGCGGCGCGCCTGCACATCAAGCGCGGCTCGCGCGAGATGGATGTCGACGTCGACATCGCCGACGTGCCGGAGCTCAACGCGCCGAAGGTTCAGGTGCTGCGCGATCTGCAGCTCGTCACGGTGACGCCGGCGATCGCCTCCGAGCGCAATCTGCGCCGCCAGTCGGGCGCGCTGATCTACGACATCAGCGCAGGACGCCGTCGGATCAAACCGGACTTCAGAAGGGTGACGTGATCATTCAGATCAATCGACGTGTACATCGGCGTCGGCGCAGGACGTGGCGCGCGTGATCAACGCGATCGGCAGCCGTGGCACGTACCTGAGCGTCGTCGTCGAGCGACAGGGGCAGTACCTGGTCTCGCAATTCGGAGTCCGATGACGGCTCGCGATCGCTACTCGTCGCCGCTCGCCGAGCGTTACGCGTCGAGAGCGATGCTGGAGCTCTGGTCGCCGCAGACGGCGTCACGAGCACCTGGCGCGAGCTGTGGCTCGCGCTCGCCGAGTCGGAGCGCGAGCTCGGCGTGCCGATTCCGGACGAGGCCATCGCGCAGATGCGCGCGCATATCACCGACATCGACTTCGACGCGGTGGCCGCGTACGAGAAGCGCTTTCGCCACGACGTGATGGCGCACATCCACGCGTTCGGCGACGTGGCGCCGGCGGCGAAAGGCTTCATCCACTACGGCGCGACGAGCGCGTTCGTCACCGACAACGCGGACCTCATGCTCGATGCGCCGCGGCATGGAGCTCCTGCGCGCGAAAGTGCTGAACGTCCTTCGCGCGCTGTCATCGTTCGCGCGCGAGTGGCGCGCCGAGCCGACGCTCGGATCCACGCACCTCCAGCCGGCGCAGCCGACGACCGTCGGCAAGCGCGCCACGCTGTGGATGCAGGATCTCGTGCTCGACCTGGCCGATCTCGATCACCGGATCGCCACCCTGCCCTGCCGCGGCGTGAAAGGAACGACCGGCACGCAGGCGAGCTTCCTCGAGATCTTCGCCGGCGATCACGCGAAGGTGCGCGAGCTCGACGCGCGCGTCACGCGGAAGATCGGGTTTGCGTCGTCGATCCCGGTGTCCGGGCAGACCTATTCGCGCAAGATCGACGCGCAGGTGCTCGGCGTCGTCGCCGGGATTGCCTCGAGCGCCATGAAGTTCAGCGGCGACCTGCGCGTGCTGCAATCGGTCGGCGAGATCGAGGAGCCGTTCGAGAAAGAGCAGATCGGCTCGTCGGCGATGGCGTACAAGCGGAACCCGATGCGCTCGGAGCGCATCGCGTCGCTCGCGCGCTTCGTGGTGACGCTCGAGCCCAACGCGAACCTCACCCACGGCGTCCAGTTCTTCGAGCGCACGCTCGACGACAGCGCCAACCGCCGCCTGGTGATTCCCGAGAGTTTTCTGGCGACCGATGCGATCCTCATTCTCATGGAGAACGTGGCAAGCGGACTCGAAGTGCATCCGGCACGCATTCGGCGGCGGCTGGCCGAGGAGCTGCCGTTCATGGCGACCGAGGAGCTGATCGTGCGCGCGGTGCGTGCCGGCGGCGATCGCCAGGTCGCGCACGAGCGCATTCGGCAGCACAGCATCGAGGCGGCGCGCGCGCTCAAGAACGGCGCGGCGAAGAACGACATGCTCGAACGTCTGTCGGCCGACGCGCAATTCGGCGTGCCCGTCGCCGATCTCGAGTCGGCGCTCGATCCTGCAGCGGTTCGTTGGACGGGCGCCGGAACAGGTCGACGAGTTCCTCGATTGGGTCGTGGCCCCGCTGCTCGCCGGGACACACCGTCGAGGCGATCGACGAGGTCCGCGTATGACCATCGCCCAGCTGGAGCCGTTGCCGCTCCGGCACCTGCGCCGCGGCAAGGTGCGCGAAGTCTACGTCGTCGACGACGATCGCCTGTTGCTCGTCGCGACCGACCGCGTGAGCGCGTTCGACGTCGTGATGGCCGAGCCGATTCCGTACAAGGGCGCCGTGCTGACGCAGATCACGGCCTGGTGGCTCCGCCAGCTCGAGCGCGAGGTCCACCATCACATGATCTCGGCCGACGTGGACGAGATTGTGGCCGCCGTTCCGTCGCTCGCCGATCACCGGTCGTCGCTCGCCGGACGCGCCATGCTCTGCCGTCGCACCGAGGTGTTTCCGATCGAATGCGTCGTGCGCGGTTATCTCTCCGGATCCGCGTGGAAGGAATACAAGGCGAGCGGCACGCTGGCCGGCGAGCGATTGGCCGCGGGGCTGCGCGAGAGCGAGCGCTTCGACCCGCCGATCTTCAGCCCCGCCACGAAAGCGGAGTCCGGCCACGACGAAAACATCACCGTGGCGCGCGTCGCCGAGACCGTGGGCGCCGACGTGGCGCGCGAGCTCGAGCGGTTGAGCCGCTCGATCTACGCGCGCGGCCGTGACATCGCGGCGACGCGTGGAATCATCATTGCGGACACCAAGTTCGAGTTCGGTCGCGACCGCGTCCGGGCGGATCACGCTGATCGACGAAGTGCTCACGCCCGACAGCTCGCGCTTCTGGCCGGCGGATCAGTACGAGCCGGGCCACTCGCAGCCGAGCTTCGACAAGCAGCCGCTGCGAGACTACCTCGACGGCGAACGACGCGCCGGGCGATGGAACGGCGATGCGCCGCCACCGCCGCTGCCGGCCGCCGTCGTCGAGGCGACCAGCGCCCGCTACCTTGATGCCTTCCGCCGCATCACCGGCACAGCGCTCGATCGCACGGAGCCATCGTGAACTTTGCGCGTGAAGGGCTGAGCTTCATCCTCGTCTCCGCGCTGATCGCGGTCGCCGGCGTTTGGCGTCGCGCTCTCGAAGCGCTCGTGGCCGCTCTGGCTGCTCGCGTTCGCGCTGACGCTCGTCGCGCTGTGGGTCGCGTACTTTTTCCGCGACCCGCAGCGGACCGGTGAGCGCGGTGAGCGGCTCGTCGTGTCCCCCGCCGACGGCAAGGTCATCATGATCGCCGAACGTCGACGAGCCGATGTTCATGCACACCCGGGCGCGCCGCATCTCGATCTTCATGAACGTCTTCAACGTGCACGTGAACCGGTATCCGGTGACCGGCGTCGTCCAGCTCGTCGAGCACAGGCCGGGCAAGTTTCTCAACGCCGCGGCCGACGCATCGAGCCTCGCCAACGAGCAAACGTCGATCGGTCTCGAGACCGGCCCTCGGCGGATTCTCGTTCGACAGATCGCGGGGCTGATCGCGCGGCGCATCGTCACCGACTCCCGGCAGGGCGAGCACGTGAACCAGGGCGACCGCATGGGACTCATCCGCTTCGGCTCACGCGTCGACATCTTCGTCCCGGAAGCTCGACGCTCCGCGTGAAGGTCGGCGACATCACGTTCGCCGGCGTCACCGTGCTCGGGGAGCTCCCGCCGTGAGACCATTCCCTCGAGCGCGTCCTCGCTCCGACGATCGCCGCCAGGGTGTTCGCCGGGCCGTCGTGCTGATGCCGAACGGGTTGACGCTTGTTCAACCTGTTCTGCGGCATCTACGCCATCGTGCTCGCCACGCAGAAGCGAATCGCGGAAGCTCCGGCATTCATCGTCCTCGGCGGCATCGCCGACGCGCTCGACGGACGTGTGGCGCGCGCCACCGGAACGGGCAGCCGCTTCGGCGAGGAGCTCGACTCTCTCGTGGACGTGATGACGTTCGGCTTTGCGCCGCCGTTCATCATGTTCCTCGCGTCGCCGGAGCCGCACGGGACGTGGGAATGGCTGCTCGTGTTCATCTTCACGTCGTGCGCCGTGATGCGCCTCGCGCGCTTCAACGTCGAGCAGGCGGGCCGATCGAAGTCGCATTTTCACGGATTGCCGAGTCCTGCTGCGGGAATCACGCTCGCGAGCTACTACTGGTTCCGCGAGACGCCGCTCTACAACCAGACGATCATCCTCTTCACGGACAGCAAGACGCTGTCCGATCTGCCGTGGCCGGTCATGCTTCGAGGCCTCATGGCGGTGCTCGCCGCGTTGATGATCAGCGACGTGCCGTACCCGACGGTGCCGGCGATCGGCTTCAAGTCGCTTCGAAAGCTCTTCGGCACACTCGTGCTCGTCGGGTGCATCGTGCTGCTCCTCGTGCGTCGCGAAGAGTTCATCTTTCCGGCGATGCTCGCGTACGTGCTCTACGGCGCGATCAAGTGGGTCGTCGCTCGGCTTCCTCGGCAAGTCGGCAACGCCCGAGGAGGTCTACGGTCGACGAGACCGATCGCACGGTCCGCCACGCGAAGAACGCCGGCCAACGCCGGTGCGGACGTCGGCGATTTCCACGCCCACCGCGGAGCCGGAGCTCCGCCGTGAAGAACGCCGCGACGACGGGCGGCCCGATCGTCGCGAGGAGCATCGGCCCGACGACCACTCCGGCACCGGACGACGCAAGCGTCGCCGTCGCGGAGGCCGTAGCGGCCAGCGCCCGCACGGCTCCAATCCTCCCGGGTCCTCCGCTTCGCCTCAGAGCGGATCCCCACCTCCCGACTCGCCGACAGGTCCGGCTGAATGACTTCCTATCGCATCGCCGTCCACATCACCCCGCGCCGGGGCATTCTCGATCCCCAGGGCAAGACGGTGGCTGACGCCCTCCACACGCTCGGGTTCTCCGGCGTGCGCGACGTGCACGTCGGGCGGCACATCGTCGTCGAGCTCGAGGCCGGCGACCAGGCCGCGGCGGAGCAGTCGACGCGCGACATGTGCGCCAAACTCCTGGCCAACCCCGTGACCGAAGACTTCGAGATCGCCGCCGTGGAGGCCGCGTGAAATTCGGCATCGTGACCTTTCCCGGGTCCAATTGCGATTACGACGCCTACCAGGCAGTCGTCGAACAGTTAGGCGAAGAGGCCGTGTACCTGTGGCACAAGGATCATGATCTGCAACAGAGCGACGTGATCGTCCTGCCGGGTGGGTTCAGCTACGGCGACTATCTGCGCGCGGGGGCGATCGCACGATTCAGCCCCGTGATGCAGGACGTCGTCGCGTTCGCGAAACGCGGCGGTCCGGTGCTCGCGATCTGCAACGGGTTCCAGATCGCGTGCGAAGCCGGGTTGCTCCCGGGCGCGCTCCTCAGGAACGCGAGCCTCAAGTTCATCTGCGAGCTGGTTCGCCTGCGTGTCGAGACGAACGACACGATGTTCACGAATCGATACGACGCCGGTGCCATCGTGCGTGTGCCCATCGCGCACGGTGACGGGCGTTACACCGCCGACGAGGCCACGCTCGATAGACTGGAAGGCGACGGGCGCGTGGTGTTCCGCTATGCCGGCGGTCCGGGCGACGCGGACGAGTGGTGGAGCCCGAACGGCGCCATGCGCGCCATCGCCGGAATCATCAACGAGACGGGCAACGTGTTGGGCATGATGCCTCATCCGGAGCGAGCCGTCGACACGCTGCTCGGGTCCAACGACGGACTCGGCGTGTTCGAATCCATGCTCGCCCGAGTCGCTGTCTAAGGAGACCATATGCGTTCACTCATCACAGCGTTGTTGCTGGGCGGTTGCGGCGGCCTCACTGGGCGCGCAGGCCACCGCCACGATCGACCCCGGAATGTCGCGCGACCAGGTCGTCGAGAAGCTCGGCGAACCGGTCTCGGCCCGGACGTACGACAGTCACACGTATCTGATGTACAAGAACGGCTGCGAGAAGACCTGCGGCATGAACGACCTCGTGATTCTCGACAGCGGGAAAGTCGTCGACGCGGTGTTCCGCGTCGTCGAGCCGCCGCTATTCGGGCACGAGCAGCTCGCCGCGCATGATTTCACAGGCGGACGCGCAGCACGGCAATGCGAGCGGTCCGCTCGCGGTTCCGGCGGGCGAGCCGAAGCCGAGCAAGCCAGTGGCCAAGCCTGCCCCGAAGAAGACAGACGTCGCGCCAGCCGCCGCCAAGACCACGACGGCGCCCGCGAAAAAGACCGATCCGCCGAAGAAAGCCGAGCCCGCCCCCAAGCCACCCGCCAAGCCACCAACAACCAAGGGTTGATGCCTCACGCGTCCACGGTCGAGCCGCGTCCCGGCGATCCGCGCATCACGCCGGCGCTGATCAGCGAACATGGGCTGACCACCGAGGAGTACGACCGTCTCGTTTCGATGCTGGGCCGCGAGCCCACGTTCACGGAGCTCGGCATCGTCAGCGCACTGTGGAGCGAGCACTGCTCGTACAAGCACTCTCGTCCCCTGCTCCGCGGGTTGCCGACCACCGCACCCTACGTGCTGCAGGGCCCCGGCGAAAACGCCGGCGTGATCTCGATCGGCGACGGGCTCGCCGTCGCGTTCAAGATCGAATCGCACAACCACCCGTCGGCCGTCGAGCCCTACCAGGGCGCGGCGACGGGCGTGGGCGGCATTCTGCGCGACGTCTTCACCATGGGCGCGCGCCCCATCGCGATGCTCAACTCGCTGCGCTTCGGATCGCTCGACTCGGCGCGCGTCCGCTATCTGTTCGGCGGCGTCGTCAAAGGGATCGGCGACTACGGCAACTGCGTCGGCATTCCGACCGTCGCCGGCGAAGTCGCGTTCGATCCGTCGTACGAAGGCAATCCGCTCGTCAACGCGATGTGCGTTGGGCATCATGCACGAGCACGAGCTCATTCGCGCCGTCGCGTCGGGCGTCGGGAATCCGATCATCGCCGTCGGCGCGCGCACTGGCCGCGACGGCATTCACGGCGCGTCGTTCGCGTCGGAGGATCTCTCCGATCGAGAGCGACGCGAAGCGCCCGCGCGTGCAGGTCGGCGATCCGTTCACCGAAAAGCTGCTGCTCGAAGCGAGCCTCGAGCTGATTCGCAGCGGCGCCATCGTCGCGATTCAGGACATGGGCGCGGCGGGACTCACGTCGTCGTCCGCCGAGATGGCGGCGCGCGGCGACGTCGGCGTCACGATCGACACGCTCAAGATGCCCGTGCGTGAAGAAGGTATGACGCCGTACGAGATCCTGCTCAGCGAGTCGCAGGAGCGCATGCTCGTCGTCGCCAAGCGCGGCCGCGAGCGCGACGTCGCGCAGATTCTCGAGAAGTGGGACCTCCAGGCCGCGGTGATCGGCCAAGTGATCGCCGAGCCGGTGTATCGCGTGACCGAAGGCGATCGCGTCGTGGCCGAGTTCCCCGGCACGCGGCTCGTCACCGATTGTCCGATGTACACGCCCGAAGCGCGCGAAAGCGCGGAGGTTATCGCGGCGCGAGGTCGCGACGTCGACGCGATCGCCGAGCGCCCCGAAGAGCAGGATCCGACGTGGACGCTGCATCAGCTGCTGTCGTCGCCGACGATCGCGGCAAAGACCTGGGTGCATCGCCAGTACGACACGACCGTTCGCACGAACACCGTGGTCGGCCCGGGCGGCGACGCGGCGGTCGTCCGCGTTCGCGGCACTGATCGCGCACTGGCATGCAAGACGGACTGCAACGGTCGATACGTGTATCTCGAGCCGCGCGTGGGCACGCAGATCGCCGTCGCCGAAGCGGCGCGAAACGTCGCCTGTACCGGCGCCAAGCCGATGGCGATCACGAACAATCTCAACTTCGGCAATCCGCGCCGGCCGGAGGTGTACTACCAGCTGCGCGAAGCCGTCCGCGGCATGGGTGAAGCCTGCAACGCGCTCGGCACGCCGGTCACCGGCGGCAACGTGTCGCTGTACAACGAGAATCCGGGCGGCGCCGTGTATCCCACGCCGGTGATCGGCATGATTGGCTTGATCGACTCGACGAGCCACATCACGCGGTCGCATTTTCAGAACGAAGGGCGATGCGATCGTCCTGCTCGGCGAACCGACGTCCGAGCTGGGCGCGAGCGAGTATCTGGCGCGCATTCACGGCGTGGTCGCCGGGCTCGCCACCGGCGTGCGACCTGGACGCGGAGCGCCGCTTGATCGATGCCCTGCTCGAGTCGATTCGCTCGGGCGGTAGTCGTGTCCGCCCACGATTGCAGCGACGGCGGCCTCGCTGTCGCGCTTGCGGAATGCTGCGTGATGGACCGCAGCGCTCAGCGCGGCGCGACGGTGGATCTGTCGCCGTGGGCCGCGATCCGGAACCGCACGCTGCTGTTCGGCGAGGCGCAGGGCCGCGTCGTCGCTGTCGACGAAGGCTCCGGACGCAGTGCTCGCCGATCGCGAAGAAGCACGGCGTGCCGGCGCGAGCGATCGGCAAGGTCGGGGCGCTTGGCGCGCCGCTCGAGATCAAGACGGCGAATGGCCCACTGATCGCGTCGTTGGCGAGCCTCGACGATTCGTATCACGAGAGCATTCCGCGGATCATGTCGCAGGCAGCCTCTGTGTCATCCTGAGCGCCCAATTGTCATCCTGAGCGAAGCGAAGGATCTGCTGTTCGCCTCAGTGGCAGCAGATCCTTCGCTTCGCTCAGGATGACGGGAACGGGGTTCGTTTCACAGAGTGTTCACGGATTGGAGCCGCGACGCTCGTCCGCGTTCAACAAAAGGAATTGGAATCAGACCAAACCAATGACATCCAACCGCTCGAGTTCCGTCTGTCGTCGAGGCACGAAGCCACTCTCTCGCCTTTTGGTTGGATGAGTTGTTTTGGTTTGATTCGTTTCCTCGGTTGCCACTCTCCCGCGTCCGTGGCCAATCAGCGCGCACCGGTTGCCTGAACCAGGCAGTTATGGCGGGCGTAGCCGGCGGCCTCGGACGAGATAGGAGCTTGGTCGTAATACTCGTTAGCTTTCATTCTTCCTAGACACACGCTGCTGTCGATATGTGTGGAATCTTCGGAGTTCACGGGCACGCCGACGCGCCGCACATCGCGCAGCTCGGCCTGTATTCGCTGCAGCACCGCGGGCAGGAGTCGGTCGGCGTCGTGTCGATCGATCACGACGGGCCACGCGCGCGCCGTGCGGAAGATGGGCACGCTCTCCGACTCGCTCGCGCAGGAGCTCACGAAGGTTCCCGGCGTCTCGGCCGTCGGGCACACCCGGTACAGCACGTCGGGCTCGTCGACGATCGAGAACGCGCAGCCCGTCGTCGCGCGCTCGAAGGGCGGCTACATCACGCTCGCGCACAACGGCAATCTGACGAACGCCGGTGAGCTCCGCCTCGAGCTCGAGGAACAGGGTTCGATCTTCGCGTCGACGAACGACTCCGAAGTGATCGTTCATCGCCTTGCGAAATCCGTCGCCGCGACGCCAGCCGAGCGGCTGGCCGAAGCGCTGACTGGCGTCGAGGGCGCGTACAGCCTGATCGTCGCGATCGGCGACGTGCTGCTCGCCGCGCGCGATCCGCGCGGTTGGCGTCCGCTCGCGATGGGGCGACTTGGGTGACTCGGTCGTGTTCGCGTCCGAGACCTGCGCGCTCGACATCATCGGCGCGACGTACGAGCGCGACGTCGCTCCAGGCGAGATCGTGTGGGTCAACGGCAACGGCGTGCAGTCGATGCATCCGCTGCCGCAGAATGGAATCGCGGCGCTGCGTGTTCGAGTACGTCTACTTCGCTCGTCCCGACAGCCGCGTCTTCGGCGGTTCGGTCGACCGCGCGCGGCGCGCGCTGGGCCGCCGTCTCGCGCGCGAGCATCCTGCGCCCGACCGCGGACCTCGTGTTCAGCGTGCCCGATTCGTCGAACTCCGCCGCGCTCGGCTTCGCCGAGGAGAGCGGATTGCCCTACGAGCTCGCGCTGATCCGCAACCACTACGTCGGCCGCACGTTCATTCAACCGACGCAAGCGGGTCGCGACGCGAAGGTGAAGGTGAAGTACAACGCCGTGCGCGAGGTGCTCGAGGGAAAATCGGTCGTGATGGTCGACGACTCGATCGTGCGCGGGACCACGACGCGCGGCCTGGTCGCGCTCGTGCGCGGCGTGGGCGCGCGCGAAGTGCATTTGCGCGTGAGCTCCGCGCCGGTCACGGGGCCGTGCTACTACGGCATCGATACGCCGTCGCGCGAAGAGCTCATCGCCGCCAACTACACCACGGACGAGATCGCCGCGCACCTCGGCGTCGACTCGCTGGGCTATCTGTCGTTGGACGGCATGCTGGAGTCCGTTCCCTCTGGACCTGAGGGCTTTTGTCATGCCTGTTTCTCGGGCGACTATCCGACGCCGCCGCCCACCGATCCGGACAAGCTCCGGTTCGGGTGCGGTTGCTGAACCCGCACCGCTCACATGGCCTCTTCGACTGAACTCGATCGAGACGCATTGAGCTCCGAGACGACGACCGCCGAAGCGGCGAAAACGGTGTTCTTCTTCGGCGACGGAAAGGCCGAAGGCACCAAAGACATGAAGGCGATTCTCGGCGGCAAAGGCGCGAACCTCGCCGAGATGACGAACCTCGGCGTGCCCGTGCCGCCAGGGTTCACGATCGCGTGCTCGCTGTGCATCGATTATCTGCGCGACCGCACGGTCTCCGCGCGGCCTTCGCGCCGAAGTCACCGCGGCGCTCGCCCGACTCGAGCGCGCGACCGGCAAAGGATTCGGCGACGCGACCAATCCGCTGCTCGTCTCGGTGCGCTCCGGCGCCGCCGTTTCCATGCCCGGGATGATGGAAACGATTCTCAACCTCGGGCTGAACGACCGCACGGTGATCGGCCTGGAGCGCGCGAGCGGCAACGCGCGCTTCGCGTACGACTCGTATCGCCGCTTCATTCAGATGTACGGCGACGTCGTGCTCGGCGTGCCCTTCGCGCGCTTCGAGCACCTGCTCGCGGCCAAGCGGCTCACGACCGGCGCGACGACGGATGCGGAGCTGCCCGAGGCCACGCTGCGCACGCTCGTGGAGGAGTACAAGTCGCTCGTGCGCGCGCAGACCGGCCAGGACTTCCCGATGGACCCCGCGGTGCAGCTGTGGGGCGCGATCGAGGCCGTGTGGCGCTCGTGGACCTTGAAGAAAGCCGTCGACTACCGGCGCGTGAACACCATCTCCGAAACGCTCGGCACTGGCGTGAACGTCGTTTCGATGGTGTTCGGCAATCTCGGCGACGACTCGGGCACCGGCGTCGCGTTCACGCGCGATCCGTCGACGGGCGAGCGAAAATTCTACGGCGAGTTCCTGATCAACGCGCAGGGCGAAGACGTCGTCGCCGGGATCCGCACGCCGCTCAGCATCGACGAGATGTCGACGCATCTGCCGGAGGCGTACGCCGAGCTGCGAAAGACGGAGGAGCGGCTCGAGCGGCACTTCCGCGACATGCAGGACATCGAGTTCACGGTGGAGCGCGGGCGTCTCTTTCTCCTGCAGACGCGAAACGGCAAGCGCACCGCGGCGGCCGCCGTGCGCATCGCGACGCAGATGGTCGACGAAGGGTTGATCGATACGAAAACCGCGGTGCAGCGTGTGTTGCCCGAGCAGCTCGATCAACTGCTGCATCCGGTGATCGATGCCGGCGTGCGCGCGACGCCGCTGTGCATCGGGTTGCCCGCGAGCCCCGGCGCGGCGAGCGGCCTCGCGGTGTTCGATCCCGATGTCGCCGAGCAACGCGCGCACGCGGGCCAACAGGTGATTCTCGTTCGCGACGAGACGACGCCCGAGGACTTTCACGGCATCGTCGCGGCGCGCGCGGTGCTCACGGCGCGCGGCGGCATGACGAGCCACGCGGCCGTCGTCGCGCGCGGCATGGGCAAGTGCGCGATCGTCGGCTGCAAGGACATTCACGTCGATTCCGAGCATCGTCGCTTTCGCGTCGGCGACACGACGATCTCCGAAGGCGACTGGATCACGCTCGATGGCGCGACGGGCCGCGTCTATCGCGGCGATCTGCCGACGACGCCGAGCGAAGTCGTGCAGGTGATTCGCGGAATGCGCGACGGAGCGATCGGCGCCGGACTATCAGGCGTTCGCGCGGCTCCTCGGATGGGCCGACGAGGTGCGGCGGCTCAAGGTCCGAGCCAACGCCGACACCCCGCACGACGCGCGCATCGCGCGCAGGATTCGGCGCCGAAGGCATCGGGCTGTGTCGCACGGAGCACATGTTCTTCGAGGGCGACCGCATTCATTCGATGCGCGAGATGATCGTCGCGCGCGACGAGGGCGGCCGGCGTCGCGCGCTTGCGAAGCTCCTCCCGATGCAGCGTATGGACTTCGAGGGAATTTTCGAGGCCATGAACGGGTTACCGGTCACGATCCGGTTGCTCGATCCGCCGTTGCACGAGTTTCTGCCGCACGGCGGAGAGGAATCGAAGCTGTTGGCCCGCACGCTGGGATTGGAGCGCGCCGAACTGAACCGCATTATCGAATCTTTGCGCGAAACCAACCCCATGCTGGGACATAGAGGCTGCCGATTGGGTATTACTTATCCAGAAATCACGGAAATGCAGGGTCGGGCGATTTTCGAGGCCGCGGTCCGGGCGAAACGAAGAGGCATCGACGTCCGTCCTGAGATCATGGTTCCTTTGGTCGCCACGCTGGGAGAGTTCGAAAACCAGCGAGCCATTCTCGAGGACGCGGCACGTCTGGTCCTCGGCGGAATGGGCGAGGACGTGTCGTACACGATCGGCACGATGATCGAGCTTCCGCGCGCGGCCCTGACGGCTGACGAGATTGCTCGTCAGGCGGAGTTCTTTTCATTTGGAACCAATGATTTAACGCAAACCACCTTCGGTCTGAGTCGCGACGACGCCGGCCGATTCCTACCCAATTACATAGAACGTGGTATAATTTCCGACGATCCGTTCCAGGTCCTCGACCGGAACGGCGTTGGCAAGCTGATTGGATTTGCCGTATCTGCCGGTCGGAGCGTCCGCCCTGATCTCAAGGTGGGCATCTGCGGGGAACATGGCGGTGAACCGCGCTCCGTGAAGTTCTGCCACTCGATCGGCCTCGATTACGTCTCCTGCTCGCCCTACCGCGTTCCAATCGCACGCTTAGCCGCAGCCCATGCCGCTCTTGAATCCACCCCTCCCCACCCTCAAACGCTCGCGTCGTAGAAGTCATCCGACGCTGCCCAACCTCCCGGATCTCGAGTTCATCAAAGGCGACGAGCGCCCAATGCGCATCGCCCTGGTGACCGAGTACTACTATCCGCACTTGGGTGGCGTCTGCGAGCACGTGCATTTCTTCGCGCGCGAAGCGCGGCGGCGCGGGCATCACGTCGACGTCATCACGTCGCACATTCCGGGCGCGGAAGAGCAGCCGAACGTCATTCGCATCGGCCGCAGCCAGCCCGTGTACTGCAACGGCTCGCAGGCCCGCATCACGATCGGCTGGAACGTCCGGCGTGAGCTTCGCCGAGTGCTGCGCCGCGGACGCTATGACATCGTGCATGTGCACTCGCCGCTGACGCCGGTGCTTCCGATCCTCGCGATCGAGGAAGCCGACTGTCCGGTCGTCGGCACCTTCCATACGTACTTCGACCGCTCGATCGGCTATAGCGCTCGGGCGGAAGTTCTTCCAGAAGCGGCTCGACATGCTGTCGACGGCGATCGCCGTCTCGAACAGCACGACGGTCGCGCTCAACCGGTACTTCGAGGCCGACTGGCAGATCATCCCGAACGGCATCGACACGGACGTCTTCCATCCGAGCGTCGCGCCGCCGCCGGGCATGAACAAGGACGTCCCGACGGTTCTCTTCCTCGGCCGCTTCGATCCGAGAAACGGGCTGACGACGTTGATCGAATCGTTCCAGAAGGTGAAGAGCGAAGGGCAACGCGCGGGCGGCAGGCGAAGCTCGTCGTCGTCGGCGACGGTCCGCTCCGCGAGCACTACTACAAGCAGGCGAACGGCGACAAGGACATCACGTTCGTCGGCGCCGTGCTCGAGGGCCGTCCGAGCTACTACGCGCATAGCTCGGTGTACGCGTGCCCGACCACGAAGGCCTCGTTCGGCATCACGCTGCTCGAGTCGATGGCCTGCGAGACGCCTGTCGTCTGCTCCGACATTCTCGGCTTCCGCGACGTCGTCGTCGACGGCCGCGAGGCGCTGATGGTGCCGTGCGGCGACCGCGACGCGCTCGCCGACGCGCTCGTGCGTGTGCTCGACGACGAAGGGCTGGCCATTCAGCTCGGAACGACGGGCCGCCAGAACTCGCTGGACTACTCGTGGGCGCAGTGTGACGTCTCGCGTGCTCGACGTGTATCAGAACGTTCTCGGGAACGTCGCCGTCGGGGTATGATCGTCGGTCTTGGCGTCGGCGCCGTGCTTCTGGGCGGCGCGGCGCACGGCGCGTTTCACCGAAACAGCCCGCTGTTCGGACGCCCGATCACGCGCGTGCCGTCGCGTCCGGGCGAGCGCGTCGTCGCGCTGACGTTCGACGACGGGCCGAATCCCGACGCGACGCCCGCGATCCTCGACGCGCTCGCCGCGCGCGGAGTGAAGGCGACGTTCTTCGTTCTCGGCCGTCACGCCGAGCGCTGGCCCGACATCGTGAAGCGCGTGGCGGACGAGGGGCACGCGATCGGGAATCACGGCTACTATCATCGCAAGCTGCACTTCAAGTCGCCGGCGCTATGTGCGCGACGATCTCACGCGCGGCACGCGCGAGATCGAGCGATCGTCCGGCGTGCATCCGAAGCTCTTCCGCGCGCCGCACGGCTTTCGCAGCCCGTGGGTCACGGCGATCGCGCGGGTCGCTTGGCCAGCGGACAGTCGGGTGGTCGCTCGGCGTGTGGGACTCGGACCGCCCCGGCGTCGAGGCGATCGCGGCGCGAACCGTCGACGGGGCCAGGCCAGGGTCCATCTTGCTGTTGCATGATGGGGACGGTTACGATCCGTCGGGCGATCGGATGCAGACGGCACAGGCGGTGCCCTTGATCGTCGATCGTTTGCGGGACCAGGGGTACCGTTTCGACCTTCTCCGCGCCGGATGAAGAAACACGCTTCGCGAATTGCTCGTCTTGCTCTGACCGTTCTGATCATTGCCGCGCTGGTCCTTTTCGCGCGCAAGGTCAACTGGGCCACGACGTGGAAGAGCATCGCCGACGCGAATCTGTACGTTCTCCTGTTCGCCGCGCTGGTCAATCTCGCGTCGCTCGTGCTGAAAGGCGTTCGCTGGTGGATCTTCCTGCGGCCCGTCGGCGCGCCCTCGCTCCGGCTCGCAATCAAGGCGACGTTTGCCGGCGCCGGCCTGAACAACATTCTCGTCGCGAGCGGTGGCGAAGCGGCGCGTGTCGTGTTCGTCGCCCGCGCCGCGCACATCCCGAGCGCAAAGGTGCTCGCGACGCTGGCGCTCGAGCGCATGTTCGAGCTGATCGGCTACATCGTGATGCTGGCGCTGTCGGTGTCGTTTCTCGAGCTGCCGAAGTCGCTATCGCGCTTCAAGCCGGTCGCCTGGATCGCGCTTGCCGGGGTCAGCGTTCTGATCGTGTATCTCGTTCGGCGCCCGGAAGTCGCCGAGGAGATCGCGCTGGAGCCGAGCAAGACGTGGTCGGGCAAAGTCGCCGACTATTTCCGACACTTCGGTCGGACGATCGGTGGAATCTCTACCGGGCCGCGTTTCGCCGCGGCCCTCGCGTTGTCCGTCGGCGTGTGGGCGATGCAGGTCTGGACGTACAGTCTCACCGCGCGCTCGGCAGACTTCAACCTGTCGCTCGTCGGCACCGTCGCCGCGATTCTCGCCGTGAATATCGGCTTCGCGTTGCGCCCGACCCCCGGCAATGTCGGCGGCTTCCAGTTCATGTACGCGCTCACCGCCGCCGCGTTCGGAATGGACAAGGACCAGGCGGTGGCTGTCGCGTTTCTCATTCAAGCGCAGCAGATCATTCCCGTCACGCTGCTCGGCGTCGCGCTCGCGCCGGAGTTCATCTTCCGCCGCAAGAAGGTCATGCGCGCCGAAGACAAGGGACTGCACCTCGAATCGCGCGCGAGCGAGCCCGCGGCCTGACTACTGCTGCACGACCAACGCCGTGACCATCCCGAACATGCCGTGATCCGACTCGGCATGCGGGAGAATGTGGCAGTGAAACGCCCAGGTGCCCGGGTTGTTGCAGTGCACGATCGCATCCCATCGCTCGCCTGGCGCCACGTTCAGCGTGTCGCACTTCCACGGCGCCGGGACGGGCCACCCGTCCTTCGCGATCACGGTCATGTGCATTCCGTGAAGATGCATCGGGTGGATCATCATGCCTTCGTTCATGAAGCGAATGCGAACCTTCTGCCCGAGCTTCGCGACGATCGGCCGTGTCGCCGGAAAGCTCTTGCCGTTGAAGGTGTAGCCGTGCGCGCCGTCGTTGAGAATGAGCACCTGGTCGACGTCGGGCGAGTCGTGCTCGGACTTCGTCTTCGGCGCGACGATGAACGCCCCGAGCAACCCCAGCCCGACCTGCTTCGCCGAGTTGTGATGCGAATGGTACATGTGCGAGCCGGCGTTCGGCACGTTGAACTCGTACGTGAACGACTGGCCCGGCTTCACCGGTGGCTGCGTGATGTAGGGAACGCCGTCCATCGCGTTCGGTAGTTCGAGCCCGTGAAAGTGGATCGACGTCGACTCGGGCAGCTGATTGTGGAGAATGACGCGAATGCGGTCTCCCTCCTCGAGACGAATCTGCGGACCAGGCACCTGGTCGTTGTACGCCCACGCCTCGACCAGTCTCCCCGGCTCGGTCTCCCACTGGATCTTTTTCGCGGTGAGCTCATAGACCTTCACGCCGTCCCGCATCGCCGGCGCGAGCAGCTGGTTGCCCTCGCCGGCCGTCTTGGCCGGAAACGCCTTGATGCCCTTCTCGTGCATGGCGTCCATCGCGTCCGCGGCGGACTGTGGATTGCCGGCGGCGGTATCGTTCGCCCCCATCGTTCCGCCGGTTTGGCCGGTCGGCTTCGGCGTGTCGACCGCGGCGCCGGCGGGTGGCGAGGCCGCCTTGCAGGCGACTCCGACGGTGAGCGCCGCGATGCCGCCGTCGCGGAGGAATCGGCGGCGGCTGGTCGTTTGTGTGAGCGGATCGGACGAGGATTGGTCGGACATGGAGTGTCTCGGCGTCGTGGGTTGGATGAGGTGAATCTCCGCAGATGCGAGCGCGAGCTCAGTCGGGGCGATCCGGGAAAACGTGACCGAGAATCCCTGACGCGCTTAGGGGCAGCTCGAGTTTGCGAGCTGCACCTGAATTGCTGACGATGCGACCATCGCGAGCAGGAATGCTGAAGTGCAGATCCCTCGCTGCGCACGGGATGACATCAGTGCTCGGGATGACATCAGTGCTCGGGAGGACATGTTGGTATCTCCTAGACAAACATCCGCCGAGCTGATGCCCGGCGGATGTCGCGTTCTCTCTTTGCCCCACATCGCTTCCCCACTTCCTCAGAACCCGATCACTCCAGATACCATGAAACCACTGAATTGGCCGCCGTTGCGAATGTCGTTCGCCGGGGAAGTCGAGGTACTTCTGGTTCACCCACTCGAGCTTCGCGAGCACGTTCGGCGTCACGAACCAGCCGCCACCGAGCTGATATCGCTTCACCGTCTCGTCGGTGTATGTCTTCGCGACCATCTGGCCAACCACCGTGTTGTACCGCCCGCCGAGGTAGATGCGATCGCCGTAGAACCGATAGAGCGCCTCGTACACGTTCTGGTGCAGCGTGCGAAGTGTGGGCTCGGTGAAAGCACCGCCCGTCGCCGTTTCAAAGTTTCCAAAGAATTCGGCGCCGCCGATCTTGATGAACGGGTTGATGACTTCGGCGTTCACCTTGTTCGAGAACCCGGGGCGAATCTGGCCCGACCACGCGTTGGCCGTCTCGGTCGACGCGGTGTTCTCGAGGACGTCGTAGTACGGCGAGCCGCCTCGGTCACCCGCGAACAGCGTATTGCTCGCCGCTTTGTTGTTGGCGTAGAACGAACCGGTCAGCCGCACGCGGACGACGTCGTTGAGACTCTTGTCGAACCCGAGCTTGCCGAGCACGCTGGCCGACCGCGCCTGCGGTGCCGTCACCTGGCCGTGTACTTCGCCGCCCGTGACGCCGATCATGCTGATCCAGCCATTCGATCGCCCGTAGACTTCAGCGCCGATCTCGGTCGTGAAGGCGTCGAGGATGTAGTTCCCGACGAACGGATTGAACATGCCGTTGCCGTTGTCGCCGCGACGGAAGTGCGAGTCGCCGTAGTTGATCTCGAAGTGACCGACGCGGAGCGTCGTGTACTTCATGATGCTCTTCGGCAGCGCGTTGTCGATCGGCGATTCGTCGACGAGCAGGTAGCCGTCCTTCACCCACGACTCCTGATGGTGCCGAGCCGAGAGATACGACGTCATCGCGATGCGAATCCCCGGGGCGATCTGCGCATTCACGTTGAGGTTCGCGACGGCGTTGTTGAACCCGTGGCCGATCGTCATCAACTGGTTCGCGTTCACGCCGTTCGTCACGGCCGGCGCCGCACTGTTCGAGTGCGACAGGCCCTGGAACTCCTGCGTGAATGCGCCGCCAAACGACAGCACGAATCCGGTGAACGGAACCTCGTCTGTCTTCGGCGCCTCGAAGATGTTCACGCCGCGCATGTCTGCCGGTCGAGTGTGATTGATCTCCTGAGGGCGGAAGAGGCTTATGCTCTGCGGCTTCTTGGTCCCCGAGTCGGTTCCCGCGGGGCTGCCGCTGGCCTTGCCGTTGCCGTCGCTCGACTGCTGCGCGGAACCGACGCCAGCCAACGAGGACAGAAGCGGTCGGCGTGTCGACGGAGTCGGTCTTCAGCGGTGAACCGGCCCGCGGGCGTATGCACGTGCGCCAGGGTCACTTCGGCCTTCGGGGCGGCGAGTGCGATCGCGAGTCGTGCGGCGCGCATGCTCGCCGCGCTCGAGTCGGTGCCGATGAGGAGTCGGCGTGGAGGCGTCGCGCGGTGTTGCGCGACGGCGTAGAGTGGTGTGTGCGTCATCCGTGCGATGCGCAGCATCGATTCATCGCCAAGCAACCGATCGATGACTCTGGGCCGGCCGATGCCGATGACCAGCAGCGAAACTCTGTGCAACTCGGCGAACGCGGCGAGCACCGCGGGCGGATAGCCTCGTTGCACGTCGATCCACAGATCCTGGCACTCGCCCAACACACGCCGCACCTGCGACGCAACCTGTGCGCGGTGAGCCTCAGGCGTCATTGGTGACGGCGTCGAGCCCGTCGTCCGGTTCTTGGACGCCGCGTCCGCGAGCACGGAGATCACGCCAAACGTCGACGGACCGGCGAGCTCACACGCGGCGATCAGCGATCTCTGACGGCGCACGACCGTCGGTCGCTACCACGATGTTGCGGCGCCAGTCCTCCAGCCTGACTGGACCCGTGAGGTCCTGCCAAGACGTTCCGAGCGAGGTCATACCGAGCGCCTCTCGATCCCAGGGGTTCGTGCAGGCCGATCCCTGCGTGACGAATCGTGCGCGGCGAAGGCGGCGCCGTCAGTCAGGGCATCGCCGCTCGTGGCGTCGGGGAATCGATGAGGTCATTGCGAGCCTTCGTGACTACTAACTCGATCGCGCCTGCCGTCCCGTGATCTCGTCGATGTGGATGCGGAAGACATGACGCCGGTGTGGCGTGGCGTCGCTCCTCGTGAGCGCGTCCGGATCGATCGATTGAAGCATTGCGACGGCGCCATCGTAGTCCTGGCGGTCTCGCGGGCCGAGCTCGGGCTCCAGGAAGTAGATCTTTCCGCGCACCACGACGCTCCGCCAATCGAACAGCCCACGAACCTCGTCGACCTCGAGCGCGACCCACGGGTGATGCTGCGCGGTGTCGAGCTTCGTTCCCGGCGACGTGCGCGCGTACAGCCACCCGTCGCGATGGACGTAGCTGATCGGTTCGATGTCGACGCGATCGTGAAATGAGAAGGCGAGTCGCCCCACGTGGTGGCTGTCGAGCAACGCGGTCGCCTCGTCGCGCGACAGCTCGGCGAAGAACGGACGCTTCAGTTGGGTCATCGGTCCTCTTGGGTCAAACGTCCGCCGGGGTCGCGCGCGGAATCGTGAACGCGAACGTGCTGCCCTTCCCCTGCTCGCTCTCGAGCCAGATACGTCCTCCGTGCGCCTCGACGATGCCCTTGGCGATCGAGAGGCCGAACCCCGCTCCGCGCGCACGCGCGCCCGCCGACGACTGCCAGTAGCGCTCGAACACTCTGGAGCGATTCTCCCCGGCTATTCCCGGGCCAGTGTCCGATACCGAGAAGACGAGACCGCCATCGCTCGGCGCGACCGAGAGCTCCACTCGGCCACCCTGCGGCGTGAACTTGATCGCGTTGCGGACGAGATTGGCGAGCACCTGCACGACGCGCGCGGCGTCGGCCGACGCGAGCGGCAGATTGGTCGGCAGGCGTGCGTCGAGCGTGATGCCGTGCTCCTTCGCCTCGACGTCGAACATGTGCAAAGCCTGAAGCGCGAGCTGTGAGGGCTCGTGCGGTCTCGTATCGAGCGAGAGCCGGCCGCGCTCGATGTTGGCGACGTCGAGCAGAGTCGCCAGTCCGTTCGCGACGATCTCCTTCGTCGCCGCCGTTCCGTCGAGGTCCGGCATGTCGAGATCCATGATCACGATGTCGGGATTGAACCGTTCGGCGATTGCGACCGCCTCGCGCCCGGTCTTCGCCTCGCCGATGACCTCGATGTCCTTGGCGGCGGCGAGCACGGCGCGCAAGCCGGCGCGCACCACGGTGTGGTCATCGGCGCGCACCACGCGAATCAGATCACCAGTCATGCAATCTCCGCGGCGAAGAGCGAGTCGTGTGCGAGCGGCACGACCGCGACGACGGTGGTGCCGTCGCCGTCGGCCGTCTTGATGTCGAGCGTCCCGTCGATCAGCGCTGCCCGTTCGCGCATCGACAGCAACCCCATCCCGGTTCGCCGGCGTTCCGCCGCGGCAAGGTCGAATCCGCAACCATCGTCAGTCACTTCCAACGTAGCGGTGGCCCGGGTTCGCAACAGGCCGATGCGCACGTGTCTCGGCGCCGCGTGCCGAACCGCGTTGCGAACGGCCTCTTGCGCAACGCGATAGAGAACGCCCGCGACATTCGCGGGCATCGGTTCCGAGACGAGCACGGTGTTGACGTCGATGTCGATGCCGTTGCCATGCGAGGCGTCGCGAGCCAACCGGCGCAGCGCGGCGTCGAGGCCAAGGTCGTCGAGCACGGCGGGGTGAACGCTGTGTGACAGCGCGCGTACTTCCTGGAGCGTGCTCGCCGCCGCATCGCGTGCCTCGGTGAGTCGCCCGGCAAGTACCGGATCGGTCGTGTCGCGCGCCGCCGCGGCGAGTTGAAGCTGCAGGGCGGCGAGGTGCTGCGCGGTGGAGTCATGAAGCTCGCGAGCGAGCGCGGCCCGCTCGCGGTCTCCGGCTGCGATCACTTCGGATGCGAGCGCACGAAGGCGTGTGCGATCGGCGGCGAGTCCGTTGAGCAACAGGTTGAACATCGAGCCGACACGAAGGACTTCCTTGTCCGCGACGCTCGAGTGCGCGACGCGCGCGCCGAAGTCACCCTTCCACACTCGCGACGCCACGGTTTCCAGATCGCGAATGGGGCGAAGCGCGATGAGCACGAGTGCGAGGTGGAGCGCGACAACCGCGCTGAGTATGGCCGCGACCACGCCGTTGAGCGGGCCGCCTGCCATGAGCCACGCGCCCAACAGGAGCGCGACGACCATGAGGTTCGCGCCCGTCAACTTCACGACGAGCGGGACGCGCAGCGCCGCGAGCTGGATTGCGGGGTGAGATCCGTTGGGCATAGCGCGACCGATAGTCAGCATGACGCATTTGAATCTGGGACCGGTCCGACACGGGCTCTGTCGGGCAGTTACAGGAATGGATGACGGGGAATCCCCGACAGCCAGTCGAGGACTCCCCGCCGAACCCCCAACGGCGCGGCTTACTTCGGGTTTCCGGCCGCGGCCGCGGCGGCGATCGCCTTGGCGCCGACGCTCAGCTCGAAGTTGACCTTCACTTCGTCACCAGTTTTGAGCCGGCCAAAGATCGCCGTTGGGGGCTTGATCCCGAAGTCCGTCATCTTGATCGGTACCATTCCGGTCGCCTTGACTGTGCCGTCCGGCAGTCGACTGGCGACCACGTCCATCGTGAGCCTGTTCTCGCGTCCGGCGACGGTCAGGCTGCCGACCGTCTTCAGGGTGAAAGTGTCTTTCGTGTCACCAGGCACGGCCTCGAACGTCGCGAGGATGTAGCTGATCTCCGGGCTCGCGTCCGCGTTGAGCGCCTTGTAAAGGTTGTCGTCCATCGCGCCGTGTCCGCACTTCAGTGAGCGGACCGGCACCTTCACGTCGACGCGCTTGAGCGCTTTCGGGGGCGCCACCGTAACCTCCACCGCCACGGTTGCGTCGAGCTCGATGGCAGCCTCGAGCGTCTCGGCTTTGCAGCTCCAGCCGTGGAGGTTGGACGTTCCCTCGATCCACAGCTTGCTCTCCGGCGCGACGGCAACTCGTGTCGTTTCCTGGGTCGCTGCCGTCGTGGCGAGCGTGGCCATCAGTGTCACGGCGGCGATGTAGGCTTTGGTCATTTCGTCCCCCTCGTCTACCGAGAGCCGCCGGCACCGGGCGGTGCACAGACTGTCTCTCGAGCTGGGGAGAAGATCGGGTTCCCAGCCGCGGCCCTCTGTCGGGCGAGGCGATGAATCTCCGTGCGGTAGCTCAGACGATCTGTGTCGGGAAAACTCCCACACAACTTCGGGGTCGGGATGACGGTGTCGGCCGGCCGGTTTGGCGATTCTCAATCCGTAGGAAGCATCGCCCGCCGAACCATCAATCAGCAGACGCTCATGACCACCTTCCATAGATACCGCGCGCACTTGGCTGGACGACTCGCCGCCGCCGCCGCGCTGACGGCGATGGGGTTGCTCGCAACCGCCGCATCGACTGGCTGCAGCACCAACGCCAACGGCGCTGAACGCTCCGTCACGCGCATTCCCGTGCACGACCCAGACGGCAAGGTCGACGGTGTGGAGCTCGCGACCCTCACCGACCCGCCGAACGTGCCGCCGGCTATCACCCGACGCCACGCAACCAAGGTGGTCGTCAATCTCGAGATCGTCGAAAAGACCGCGCAGATCGACGACGGCGTCACCTATCCGGTATGGACGTTCGGCGGATCGGTGCCGGGCAAGTTCATTCGCGTCCGCGAGGGCGACCTCGTCGAGCTGCATCTGAAGAACGCGGCGAAGAGCATGATGCCGCACAACATCGACTTGCACGCGGTGACCGGGCCCGGTGGCGGTGCCGCCGCCTCGATGACCCTCCCGGGCCACGAGTCGGTGTTCACGTTCACGGCCCTCAATCCCGGCCTGTTCATCTACCACTGCGCGACGTCGCCGATGCCGATGCACTTGGCGAACGGGATGTACGGAATGATCCTCGTCGAGCCGAAGGGCGGCCTGCCGCCCGTCGATCGTGAGTACTACGTGATGCAGAGCGAGTTCTACACCACCGGCAAGCACGGCGAGAAGGGCCTGCAGCAGTTCAGTCTGGACAAAGGCATCGACGAGCGGCCGACGTACGTCGTGTTCAACGGCGCCGTCGGTGCGCTCACCGGAGCCAAGGCGCTGCAAGCGAAGGTGGGCGAGCGCGTGCGACTCTTCGTCGGCGACGCGGGGCCAAACCTCACCAGCTCATTCCACGTCGTCGGCGAGATCTTCGACAACGTCTATGGCGAGGGTGGAACGGTCGTGTCGCAGCACAATGTGCAGACGACGCTGATTCCGTCCGGCGGCGCAACCATCGTGGAGTTCGGCGTCGAGAAGCCGGGCGATCTGGTGCTCGTCGATCACTCGATCTTCCGCGCATTCAACCAAGGCGCGCTCGGAATGCTTCACGTATCCGGGCCGGACAACGCCGCCGTGTTCGCGGCGAAAACGGGCCTGAGCACCATGGCCCACGGCCGGTAACCCAACCCTTCGCCAACACATCATGTCTTCACACGCTGAGCTCGACCGAACCCTCACCGTCAACGAGATCGTCAAGCGCGTTCCATCAGCGATCGTCACTCTTGCGGCGCATGGAATCGACACGTGTTGTCGAGGACACGAATCGCTCGATCGCGCCGCGGCGGAAGCTGGCCTCGACCCGGCCGTTGTGCTCGCGCAAATCGCGCTAGCGCCACGCGGCCTCCCCGTTGCGAAGCAGTGCTCCGGTCAATGCACGGAGTGCTCGGAGAAGGACGACTGATGGACTGGTTCGCGCGTGCATTCGTCCAGGCGAGCCTCGTCTGGCTCGCACTTGGTGTCACGGTCGGAGCCGCGATGGCGGCATATCCGCCGTGGACCATCTATCGGCCGATCCACATGCACATGACGCTGCTCGGATTCGTCACGATGATGATCTTCGGCGTGGCATATCATGTCGTGCCCCGATTTGTCGGCCGTCCGCTCTGGAGCAAACGCCTCGCCGAGGTGCATGTGTGGGTATCGAACGTCGGGCTCGCCGTCATGTGCGTCGGGTTCGCGCTTCGCGTGTCGTCCAACGTCAACATGACGTTGGCGACGTCCGTCCTCGGCGGCGGCGGAGCGTTGTCCGCCGCCGGCGCCTATCTGTTCGCGTTCAACCTGTGGCGGAGCATCGGCACGCGCGCCGAGCGAGAGGCGCGTGTGATCGCGATCTCCGAGCGCACGGCCAAGCTTCAGGCTACACGGCGATCGTCAGCGACGCCGTGAGTCCGGTCGCCACATCGCCCGTGAGGGTTGCCAGCTCGAGCGCCGAGCCATCGCTGAAAACCATGTCGGTCGCCAGCGAGATCTGTAAAAGATTGATGACACTCTGCTGGTAGCCGGTCGTCGCGTAGACGAGATCGCACGTCGCTTTGGGCAGCGCCAGCTGCGACGTCGCGATCCTGTTCGCGACGTTGGTCGCCGCCGTGAGACTCGGATAGATCTCGAAGTGAATGTGCGGCCATCGGCCCGCATAGCAGGCCGGAAAGATCGACGTGAAGGTGACGACGCCGTTCGCGTCCGTCTGCTGGACGCCGCGCAGGTAGTTCTGGCTCGTCGCGCCCGCCGAATAGAGCGAGTACAGGCCGCCGCGGTCGCAGTGCCAGAGATAGACCGCGTGATTCGCGCGCGGCGCGCACGTCGTCGCGGAGACGACGGTCAGCGCGATCGTGAGCGGAACGCCAACGGCGGTGCCACTCAGTCCCGCGAAGCTCGATCGAATGTCGCTGCGGACCACGCCGTTGAGGTTCAGGACGTTCGGACCGTTCGAGCTGTCGCCGGGATACGGTCCCGCCGTCTCTTCCGGAATCTTGCTGCAGCTACCGGTGCTCGTGTCGGCGCCGCCGCCTGTCGCCGCGTCCGTCGCGAGCGCGCCGCCGCATCCAAGCAAGTGGAGCCCGCTGAGTCCCGCGCCGAAGCTTGCGGCGACTCGAAGCGCATGGCGGCGATTCATCACGGCGCCGGTGCGCTCGAGGTCGCGGTGCAGCCCGCCGAAGTCGTCATGATCGTCGTCATGACGGGGATGGTTGCTCACGGAAACCGTCTCGTTTGGGGGTGAGTGCTTCTGTGAGACAGACACGTCAGTCGCGCTCGTCCCCGACGGCGTGCGCATCGAATCGCCGGAACTTGCGAGATCTTGTATCGCGTCGAGCTCGGAATGCCCTGCGCGCGTGTGGTCGCGCTTATCAATGGGGCACCTTGGCGTTGCTCTTGCTTTTTGGTGGTGCGCGGGTGGGAGGCAGGATATGGAACAGGCGGGGACGCCGACGCGGGCGTCGAGGATCGGCGGGCCGATCGGATGGGTGATGGTGGGATTGGTCGGCGCGCTCGGCCTCGGTGGTACCGTTGTTCTCGCCTCCCAGACGATCATCAGCGCGATGGACGCGCTCGCCGTCACGCAACGGCGTGGACCCGGCGTGAACTACGTCCGACGCGTTGCGCCGTCCGACTTCGTCGTCGCTCCCGAAGACATCGATTCCGCGACGAGCGACCTGCAACAGGCTGTCACGTCGCGCGTCGTGCCGGGCGCTGTGCTCGCGATCGGCGACAGCGACCACGTCGTTCAGACCGCGGGCTACGGCCGCGTGGGCTGGAAGGCCAGCGATCAGCCCGTGTCGCCCGACTCGACGATGTACGATCTCGCGTCGCTCACGAAAGCAGTCGGAACCACGAGCGCCGTGCTGCTGCTCGTGCAGGACGGCAAGATCGCTCTCGACGATCCCGTGCAGCGCTGGCTGCCCGAGTTCCAGGGGAAATGGAAGGAGCGGGTGACGTGGCGCCAGCTGTTGACGCACACGTCGGGGCTTCCTCCGGCGGCGAAGCTCCGGGGAAGCCAGCCGAGCCAGAAGTTGTCCAGTGTGCTCAACACCAATCTCAACGAGCCGCCGGGCACGGGCGTGCAATACTCCGACGTGAGCTTTATCGTGCTCTGGACCGCGGCGCAGCGGGCCGCCGGCGAGCCCCTGCCCCAACTCCTCGAGCGCAGAGTATGGCGTCCACTCGGCATGCGATCGACGGCGTTCTGGCCCGGCGAAGGATGCATGCGATGCGCGCCGACGTTGCTCCTCAAATCGGGCGAGCCGTATCGCGGCAAGCCGTCTGATCCGACGGCGCACAAGCTCGGCATTCCGTCAGGCAACGCCGGGCTCTTCTCGACGGCACACGATCTCGGACGCTTCACGGCGATGATCGCGAACGGTGGCGAGCTGAATGGCGTGCGAATCTTCCGGCGCGATCTCGTGCGTGGCCTGTTCACGCAGCAGCCCGGCGCGGGCCATCGGACGCTTGGCTGGGAGGCATTCTGTCCAGCGGAACACCCGACGCAACAACAAGCGTGTGCGCGACCGATCGCGTATGGCCATACGGGGTGGACGGGCACGTCGCTCTGGCTCGATCCCAATCGAGGCGTGTGGGTGGTGATCCTGTCCAACCGTTCATATAACGTGAAGAAACCGCCGTCCCTCGAGGAACTGCGCGAGGACGTGTTCATCGACGCCGCTGGACTCGACAGCACCGAGGGCGGCTCGAGCGACGCGAACGGCCGGAGCGCCACGTCAGCGCCGGCGACCAAGCATCGGTAGCTTCTCACGAGTCTCACGGCACTCGACCCCCATGCACGAAGGGCACGTCGCTCACGAGGCTCACCAGGGCCACGACAAGCACGCCGGCCACACCGTGGCGGCGTTTCGCCGGAAGTTCTGGATCACGCTCCTCCTCGCGCTGCCAACACTCGTGTGGAGCGAGATGATTCCGAACATGCTCGGCGTCGCGCCGCCGAGCGTGCCGGGCTCGCGGTGGATTCCGGCGGTCTTCGGTGTGGCGGTGTTCTTTTACGGCGGCCTCGTGTTCCTCGAGGGCGCACGTCAGGAGATCGCGCAGCGCACGCCCGGCATGATGACCCTCATCTCGATCGCGATCACCGTCGCGTTCGTCTTCAGCCTCGCCGTCACGCTCGGGGCGCACGGCAAGCCGCTCTGGTGGGAGCTGTCGTCGCTCGTCACCATCATGCTGCTCGGCCATTGGATCGAGATGCGCTCCGTGTCGCGCGCGCAGGGGGCGCTGCAGGAGCTGGCAAAGCTTCTGCCGAATACCGCGTCGCGAGTGACCGGCGATCACACCGAGGAGATATCGCTTTCGGAGCTGCGCGTGGGCGACGTCGTCGTCGTGCGGCCGGGCGCGAGTGTCCCCGCCGACGGCGTCGTTCGCGACGGAGCGAGCGCCGTGGACGAGTCGATGATCACGGGCGAGTCGCGACTGGTCGACAAGCGCGCCGGCGACGAGGTCATCGCGGGCACCGTCAACGACACGGGATCGCTCCGCGTGGAAGTCTCGAAGGTCGGAGACGACACGGCGCTCGCGGGCATCATGCGCCTCGTCGATCAAGCGCAGCAGTCGCGTTCGCGCGCCGAGGTCGTGGCCGACCGGGCAGCGTTCTACCTCACGATCGCCGCGGTCGGCTCCGCGATCGTCACCGCGATCGTGTGGACGGCCCTTTCCGCGCCGCTCTCGTTCACGATCGAGCGGGTCGTGACGGTCCTGGTCATCGCCTGTCCGCACGCGTTGGGATTGGCCGTTCCGCTCGTGGTGGCGATCTCGACGACCCTCGGCGCGCGCAACGGGCTGCTGGTGCGCGACCGCCGTGGCCTCGAGGACGCGCGCAATCTCACGACGGTGGTGTTCGACAAGACAGGAACGCTCACGCGCGGCGAGCATCTCGTCGTCGGCATCGCGACGAGCGACGGCGTGGGCGAGGACGAGGCGCTTCGTCTGGCGGCCGCCGTGGAAGCGGACGCCGAACATCCGGTCGGACGCGCCATAGTGAAGAGCGCGGAGGAACGTGGAATCCGCGCGCCGCGATCGCACGACTTTCGCGCGGTTCCAGGCGGAGGCGCGACGGCGGGCGTCGACGGGCGGCAGTTGTCGGTGGGCGGCCCGCGCTGGATCGAGCGGTCGAATGCGTCATTGCCCGACGCCATCCGGCAGTTCGCGACCAAGTCCTCCGCGCGCGGTCAGACGACCGTCTATCTCGTCGAAGAACGCCGAGTGCTCGCGGCGTTCGCCGTGGCGGACGCGGTCCGTCCGGAATCGTTCGACGCCGTTCGGCGTCTGCACGACGAAGGCATCGCGGTGGTCATGCTCACCGGCGACGCGCAGCCCGTCGCCGAGACGGTCGCGCGCGAGCTCGGCATCGACGAAGTCTTCGCGCAAGTCGCGCCGGAGGAAAAGGCGGCGACGATCAAGTCGCTTCAATCGCGCGGCGGTCGCGTGGCAATGGTCGGCGACGGCGTGAACGACGCGCCGGCGCTCGTCACGTCGGACGTCGCCGTCGCGATCGGCGCGGGAACGGACGTCGCCGTCGAAGCGGGCGACATCGTGCTCGTGCGAAGCGACCCGCGCGACGTCCCGCGGATCATCACGTTGAGCAAAGCGACCTATCGAAAGATGATTCAGAACTTGTGGTGGGCGGCCGGCTACAACATCGTGGCCATTCCACTGGCGGCGGGCGTGCTTCGCGGCCAGGGCATCGTCCTGAGCCCGGCGGCCGGCGCGATTCTGATGTCGCTGAGCACGGTGATTGTCGCGGTCAACGCCCAACTGCTGCGACGAACCGATTTGGCGTGACGTCATCCGGGGCGCAGGGAGTATCTACGCCTCGCAAACTTTGGGTTCGATTGTCGCCCCGCCCCGGATGCCATGAGGCCGGGACGGCTCAAACCGATTCGCGAATCGAACCAAAACAATTCCATCGAACCGCTTTCGGCGAGGTGGCGTCGCGCCACGACGCCAGCCAGGAATCAAGCGGTTGGATGTCATAGTTTTGGTTTGATTCTTCAATCTGTTGAGTCTTCGAGCTCCGCGGAGTCGGATCAGGCGCTACCCTCATGATCGTCCCGGCCGTCGTCCGCCTCTCGTCGAAGCGCAACGCGCAAGGTTCGCCACTCGTCCTCCGTGGCGACGGACGTCCGCCAGTTCGCCGTCCAATCGGCGTCCGTCCAGGGCGTTTCCTCCTCCGACGCCCGTCGATTCAACAGCGACAGCCCATACCGCAGATGGTCGGCATGCGCCGCGATCGAGCCGCCGCCGTGGCTCGTGGCGGAAGCCGCTGAAGCGGGTATCTTCTCGAGCGACTCAAGGAGCCCCGAGTCGGCGCGATTGAGGCATGTACGTGCCCACCTTGGGATTCGGTGAGCCATGGACGAGCTCGGTCAAGAGCGTCGGGAGCACTGTCGTAAGATCGCGGGTCGTCTGATTCGGCATATGCAAGCTCTGTCTACGGGATTGTGGAAATGACGCGCCATCATTCGAGGCCGATGATTCACTCGCTCGCACGACGACGCACCGCCGTCGGGATCGCATCGTTCCTGCTGCTCGGCGCGACCGCCGCGGCGCAATCGACACAATCCAAATACTTCCCGCCTCCGGGTCAATGGGCACATAAGTCGCCCGCCGCGGTCGGAATGGACTCGGCCAAACTCCAGGAAGCGATCGCGTTCGCGACGGCGCATGCCAGCACGTGGGACTTCGACCGCGATCAGGTGCGGACATTCGGGCGCCCGCTCGGGCCACTCCCGACATCTCGTGCTGCGACGAATGGAATCATCGTGCGGCACGGTTACATCGTCGCGGAGTTCGGCGACACCAAAGCCAACGACCCCGTGTACAGCGTCGCCAAGAGCTTCCTGTCGACGGTCGCGTCGATCGCCGTGGCCAACGGCTTGATCAAGGACGTGAACGATCCCGTCGCGACATACGTCCACGACGGGGGGTATGATTCGCCGCACAATGCGGCGATCACGTGGAAGAACCATTTGCAGCAAGAGAGCGAGTGGGAAGGCACGATCTGGGGGAAGAACGCCGACTTCGTCGGCATCGAAGAATTCGGCAATGGACGCCGCCAACCGCGCGCGATCCAGGCGCCGGGCACGTTCTACGAGTACAACGACGCGCGAATCAACCGGTTCGCGTTGTCGCTGCTGCGGCTGTTCCGCACTCCCCTGCCCGACGTGCTCGAGACCAACATCATGGATCCGATCGGCGCGTCGCACGATTGGCGGTGGGTGCCGTACGCCAACTCCAACGTCACGATCGACGACAAAGAGATGTGGTCGGTCAGTGGCGGCACGCGCTGGGGTGGCGGACTGTGGATCAACTCCGAGGATCTCGCGCGCTTCGGGTTGCTCATCCTCGACCACGGCAACTGGAACGGCAGGCAGCTGGTCGCCGAGCAGTGGTTGCGCGACGCCACGACGCCGAGCGCGCACGGACCGGACTACGGATATCTGTGGTGGCTCAATACCAAGCGACGGCAGTGGCCGAGTGCGCCGGCGTCGAGCTTTGCGGCGATTGGCAACGGCTCGAACACGATTTGGATCGATCCTGAGCACGACGTCGTGTTCGTGTGGCACTGGCACCAGGGATCGATGGACGGAATGATCCAGCGAATTCTCGCGGCGGTCGTCGCTCCGTAGAGAGGCGGTACGCGCCGCGCGACGTGTCGCGCACCGAGGCGAGACCGTATGACAATCCTGATTGCGATGTGGCGCCTCGTCGTTGCGCTCGTCACGACGATCGTGTGCGGGTGGCGCCCTGCCCTGGGCTCGCTGTACGAGAAGCTCTGCGCCATCTGCCGGCGGTGGCGCGAGCGCACACAGCGCCGTGGCCGCGACAAGAAATCAGCGGACGCGCCGTGCGTGCCGATCAACGAAAAGGCGTTCAAGCGCCCCGATCCGCTTCTGTATTCGCAACAGGACTTGATGGCGCGCGGCTATGCCGTGACGTGGGACAACCCGGACATCCAGCTGTTCCGCGGCGGCGTCGCGGTGCCGTCGTCGACGCTCGATCCCGACACGGACTACGAGGTCGTCGCGCGGGTCTGGAACAACTCCACCGACGCCCCGGTTATCGGGCTGCCGGTCGTCTTCTCGTACATGAGCTTCGGCGTCGGTGCGAAGAAGCACGCGATCGGCGCCACATCCATTCCGGAGCTCGGCGTGAAGGGTGGCCCCAATCATCCCGCCTTCGCGAAAATGCTCTGGCACACACCGGCCGCGCCTGGCCATTACTGCATCCAGGTGCTCCTCGATCCCACGGACGATCGGAACTTCAACAACAACCTGGGCCAGGAGAACACGACCGTCGCCGCGCTCCACTCGCCTGCGGAAACGACGCTCACGCTCCGCAACGACACGCCGCGCGAACAAACAATTCGGTTCGAGGTGGACGCGTATCAGATTCCGCCGCTGTCACCCTGCGATCCGGCGAGGCCGCCGGCTCCATCGCCGGCTGTTCGGATCTTTCGCGATCAGATCGTCGTTCCTCCGGTCCACGATCGCCGCAACTATCCGCTGCCCGAAGGCTGGACCGTCGCGTTCGATCCCGCCGAACCAGTGCTTGCGCCCGACATGGAGATCTCGGTTGTCGCGCGCGTAACGCCGCCTGCCGGTTTCCATGGACGCCAGGCGATCAACGTTCACGCCTTCGATCGGTACACCCTCGTCGGCGGAATCACCCTCTACGCCGAAACGGCCTGAGCGCGCACATGGCATACGACCAATACACCCAGTGCGTGGACGTCAAGGACAAGAAGTATCCCGGCAATCCCAAATGGCCGGTGATCATTTCGATGGTGCTCATCCTCGCTGGTGGCGGCGGCATCAATCCGTACACCGCGATCCCGATGCTGACGATCATCATCGCGTACTGCGCGTGGTGGCTGTACGATCGCCTCATCTGCCTCGGCGGGGAACGATGCGCGATCGGCTTTCTCGGCAAGGTCGAGCCGCCCGACACCAAAACTGGATTCGACAAGCTCGATACCGATTACAGCATCAACCTGCTGCTCGCACCGCACCAATATCAGGACCAGGGGGCGTTCCCGACGGCGCCCGATCCGCCTCCTCCGTTCGGCCAGGATCCCGCGGAGTGGCACGAAGAGAAGATGAAAGAGCGTTTGCATCATCGAATTGCCGACGATGGCATGCAGGGTGTGCTCATCAAAGAAACAGACACGACGGGCAACGAGCACAACTGGCTTGGCGCGAAAACCTATCCGTTCGAGGGCTACTTCTCGTCGATCGGCGGCTGGAGCGTGTTGTACAACATTCAGCCGTACTTGCATTGCGAGTTCGAGGGCGGCGGCATCCATACCTTGATGCAGGCGGCCATCGCCGCGCTGGCATTCGCCACGGCCGCCGCCGTGGCGTGCTCCATCCCGATCATCGGCTGGGTCGCCTGCGCGATCCTGGGCGCGATCGCCAGCCTGATCACTTTGATCGGTCTCATCGCCGCGCTGAACGACAAGGCGAGCCCCAGCGTCACCGATCCGACGACCGGGCAGACCTCGAGCTCACTCGCCGTGGGCAGCGACATCCTGTTCGTCCGCGGCGAGTGGGTCTTCGACACGGCGCACGAAGGCTGGAACGAGATTCATCCGATTCGTGCGTGCCAGCGCGTCGGCAAGGCTGCGTGGGTCACGGCCGACGTCATCGATTGGGACGCCGCCATCGCGAGCTACATGGTCTCGATCGGCCGCTGGTCGTGGGACACGCCCGACCCAATGACGCGCAAGCCGGTCAAGCTCGACGGTCCGCCGAAGCCCAGGGACTGGACGGACTGGGTGCAGGCGTGGTGCGACGGAACCGGCCGAGCCGAGTCGTCGATCACGATCGGCAATCAGCAGGATCCGGCGAATCAGTGGACGGTCCATCCGGCCGTCGACGGCTGCCAGCCGCCGGACGACGGGCCCTTTGTCCCCGATCTCCACTGAACGAGCCACCATGACGTTTGCCATCCGTCGTGCGACCGAAGCCGATCTGCCGACGCTCGGCCGGCTTGGCGCGCTCCTGGTCCAGACCCACCACGACTTCGATCCGAAGCGTTTCATCGCCGCGACGCCGCGGACCGAGAAGGGCTACGCGTCGTTTCTCGGAACGCAGCTCACAAGCCCGGACGCCGCGGTCTTCGTGGCCGATCGGAGCGGCGAGGTGATCGGCTACAGCTACGCCGGCGTCGAGGGGCACGACTGGATGTCGCTTCGAGGCCCCGCCGGCGTCCTGCACGACCTCGTCGTCGATCCGGCCCATCGCCGCGGCGGCGTCGGCCGAGCGCTGTTGAGCGAGACGTTGGCATTCCTCAAAGCGCGAGGCGCGCCGCGGGTCGTGTTGTCGACAGCGGAGCGGAATGAAGGTGCGCAGCGCCTGTTCGCGGGCGCAGGATTTCGTCGAACCATGGTCGAGATGACGGCCGAGCTGAACGTGTGAACGCGCCGGCCCGCTCTCGCCCAGCCCGTTGCAGGCGGCTGTGTATTCACAATCTCGAAAGGCGGGCGGTTGGTGCGGACCGAAAGCTGCAGCAGGCAAGTCGGGCCGGACGCCGCGATGACGGATCGAAACGACTGATTGAACGCCGGGCGCCGCGACGCGCTCTGGTCTCCACCAGAGTTCTCATACGGATTGGCATGGCCACACGCACCCCAGTCGGTTTCGGATCAGTGGCGGCCGCGGCGTTCGATGCGAGCCGCATTCGCCAGCATGCATGGACGATTTGGCTCCCAGCCGGATTCTCGACCGCGCTCCTCGTGATCATCGCCGTCGCGTTTGTCTCGCTGAGTCGCCGAATCGACGCCAACGGACGGGTCTTGGCCGATGTATTCGAACCGGCGAACCAGAGGCTGATCGGGTTCCAGCTCTCGTTTCTCGACGAGGTGGGTGCCGGCCGCGCCTTCCTGTTGCATCCCACGCCCACCGGCCTCACGGGCCTTCAGGCGACCCATCAGCGGACGCAGCGCATTCTCGATGGTCTCGACACGACGGCGGAGCGCGTCGGACCTTTCTTCGCTCGAGGACTGGCTGCCCTGCACGAGCTGGTCGCGGTTTGGCAGGCGGCTCCCGACACCGTCCTCAGCGGCCGAGTGTCGTTCGAGGAGTACGTGCACCGCCTTCCGCGACAAGAGACCCTCGCGGGTGGCGTCGTCTCGAAAGCCGCGCAGCTCGACAGTGTCGTCTCGCTCGAGACCCAGCGGCGCGTTGTGCAGATGCGGAATCTCGAACAGCGTCGCTTGCTCATGCTCGGCGCTCTGTTTCCTCTTGCTGTCTTCGGCACGCTGTTGACGGCGTGGTTTGGGCGCGACGCCATGCGGAGTGAGCGGCGTGTGCTGCGCACCGCCGCCTTCGAGGCCATGCTCCGCGATTCCATCGTGGCGTTGACCGGCGCGGATGTCCTGCCCATTGCGCTCAACCGGATCGCGACCAATGCCATGCGCATCAGCGAGGCCGACTGCGCATTCATCGAGCAGGCCGATGAAACGCGAACGGAAGTCGAAATCGTCGCCGCCGCTGGATCGGGCGCTCCGATGACCGGTACTCGCCTCGCGTTCGGGGACTCGCTGACCGACGCGGTCGTCCGGGCCGGCGCGCCCGAGCTCGTCGTCGATCTAGGCACCCAGTCCGGACACGGCGCGCTGGGGCAATCGAACGATGGGGTTGCCCTGGCGATTCCGTTACAGGAGGGCGGCAACGTGGACGGCGCCCTCGTGCTCGTGCGTACCGATGGCGCTGAAACGCGAGCGGAAACGATCGCGAGACTGCACACCTTCGCCGTCTGGGCGACGGTGGCCCTGCGGCGCAAGCGGCTGGCCACGCAACTCGAGTTGGAGCGCGCGCGGCTCGAAGCGGTCATCTCCGAGGTTCCCGTCGGCGTCGTGCTGGCGGAGGCGCCGAGTGGCCGGGTGTTGTCCGTGAATCGAAAGGCGGTCGAGTTGTGGGGCTCGCCGGCGAATCCGCCGTTCGCCCTCGAGGACTACGACGAGTTCAAAGTCTTTCACCCCGACGGTGAGCCGTACCGGCCGCACCAGCGTCCGCTCGCCCGCGCGATTCTCAAGGGAGAGGTCGTCCGTGAGGAAGAGGCGCAGATCGAGCGAGCAGACGGCGTGCGCAGCATCGTGCGAATCAACTCGGCGCCGATCCGCGACTCCCGCGGGGCGATCTCGGCAGGCGTCTCGGCGATCGTCGACATCACGGGCGAGCGCCGGCGCGAAGAGCGCGCCCGCTTTCTCGACGACATCAGTCGCCAGTTGGCCTCGAGCCTCGACTACGACGCCACGATTCAGGCGGCGCTGCAGTTGTTGGTCCCCAGGCTCGCGGACGCCGCGTCGGTGCATCACCGTGAAGGCGAGATCCTGATTCGGCGGTGGGATACCTCGGGGACCGACGCCGAGTTCGATCGAAAGTTTCGAGAGCTCGAGCGCGACTACCCCTTGCAGCTCCCGTCGGCGCATCCCGTCGCGGTCGCCGTGCGAACCGGGAAGTCGCAGCTGCACGAGGTCGTCGATGAGCATTTACTCAAGACCATTGCGCGCAACCCGCAGGAGCTCGAGCAGCTCGTTCACCTCGACATTCGGTCCGGGATGACGCTGCCATTGACCGTTCGCGGGAAGACCATTGGCGCGATGCAGTTCGTGTCGGTGCGCGACGGCCGCCGGTACTCGCTCGGCGATCTCGCCCTCGCCGAAGAAGTCACGCGCCGGGTCGCGCTGGCGATCGACAATGCGCGCCTGTTCCGTTCCGTCAACGACAACGCGCGCGTGTCCCGGTTTCTCTCGGAAACGGCGCTGGCCGTTTCGGGCTCGCTGGAACACGATGAGGTGTTGCGCCGCGTCACCCGCCTCGCGGTTCCCTTCCTCGGCGACTTCACGCTTGCCTACGTGCAAGACGCGAACGGTCACCCCCGTCACGTCGCGTCGGCTCATAGGGATTCAGCGAAAGCGGTGCTGCTCGCGGAAGCCGCGGAGCACTATCGGCCCGACCCGAACAATCCGGGCTGCACGCTGATTCGAGCGCTCAGCACGGGGCAACCCATCGTGATCGAGAAGGTGACGCCGGAGGTCCTCGACGCAGAACGCTTCGACGGCAAGGCGCGAGACGCGTTCAACGCGCTCGGCCCGGCGTCCTGGATGGCGATTCCTCTCGTGGCGCGCGATTCGACACTCGGCGCGATGATCTTCGTGTCGACCGACGCGGAGCGGCGGTACGGCGCGCGCGAGCTCAGGGTGTCACAGCTCTTGGCCGGCCGCGCGGCGCTGGCCACGCAGAATGCCCTTCTGTATCGGAAGGAGCGCGATGCGCTCGTCACGCGCGACGAGGTGTTGGCCGTCGTGTCTCACGACCTGCGAAATCCGCTCAACACCATCGGCATGAGTGCCCAGGTCTTGACGGAGGTCGCGGGTGACGAATCGCAGCGGCGGCGCCACCTCCAAATCATCGTCCGGGCGAAAGACCGCATGGACCGGCTGATCCAGGATCTCGTCGACGTGGCGCGGATCAAGGGCGGAAAAGCGCTCGCGATCGACATTCGGAAGGAGTCGCTCGTGTCGCTCGTCCAGGAGACGTGCCAGCAGTTCGTCGAGTCGGCGCACGAGAAGAACGTGCATCTCTCGTGGAGCGTGCCGGAGGAGACGCCGGACGTCTTGGTCGATCGAGGGCGCATTGTCCAGGTCCTCTCCAACCTCGTCGGCAACGCCCTCAAATTCACACCGGCCGGGGGACGAATTGACGTCGGCGTCGAGCCGCATGCGGATGGCGCCGTTCGCATTTTCGTCCGCGACTCTGGGCCGGGCATCGCCGCCGACGAGCTCGAGCTGGTTTTTGACGCGTTCTGGCAGGCCCCGCGCGCCGCCCGACTCGGGTCGGGCTTGGGACTCGCGATTTCGCGCGGCATCGTCCAACGGCACGGCGGGCGCATTTGGGTGGAGAGCCGCGAAGGCGCCGGATCGACGTTCCAGTTCACGCTTCCGATCGCGCAGCAAGACAGCCAGCAGGTCGCCGCGGACTAGTGATGCAGCGAGTTGCGTCGTCGGGCAATGCTCTTGCCCGGCGCGCCCGGCGTCTCCATTGTGCCCCTCGTTCAGGCTGCCGCAAACACCCTCACTGGGTCCCTCCCATGCGACGCATCCCTCCCCCGCTCGCTGCGCTCCTCACCGTTGCCGCCTCCGCCGGTGCCATCCGCGCACAGATGGTCATCGTCGACTACCACAAGGCCGACCTCATTCGAACCTCCGGTGCGTTCGTGCTGAACGCCGGCGTTGCGCCCGTCTGGTTCCAGGACAGCACGCGCTTCTACTACCGATCGACGTCGCCGCGGGGCGAGACGATGGTCTACGTGGTCGATCCCGTGCGGCGAACCCGGGTGCCGCTGTTCGACAACGTGCATCTCGCCACCGCGATGTCGCTCGCCGGCGACACGATCTTCGATCCCACGAAGGTGCCCGGCAACTTTCGCTTGAGCGACGACGAGAAGTCGATCCGCTGGACCATCGGGAAGCGGCGCTTCGAGTGCACGCTGGCCCACTACGACTGCACGGTCACCGACACCGCGCTCGTCGACAAGCCAGATACGCCGATCTGGGCGGTGCTCTCGCCCGACAAGAAGTGGGAAGCGTTCGTGCACGACTACAACATTTACATCCGGAAAGCCGGCCTCCTCGAGCACAAGCGCAAGCCCGTCGACACGACTTCGTCCGGCCGCGGTGGGCGCGGCGCGGGTCGCGGGAGCGCGCGCGTCGACTCGCTCACGCTGCCGGATAGCTCGATCCAGCTCACCACCGACGGGATCAACGAGTACGCGTACGGCATCGGCCAGACCGGCGCGCTGCCACCGGACCGGCCGACACGGCAACGTCCGCAGCTGATCTGGTCGCCCGACTCGAGGAAGATCGCCGTCATTCGCATCGACGAGCGCAACGTCCGCAAATACCCGCTGTATTCGTCGACGCGAAACCAACCGCGGTACGTGTTGTACCCGTACGCGGCGCCCGGCGACACCGTGCTCGTTCGCTACGACACACACGTGCTCGACATCGAAACCAGGACCAACGTGCGCATGATCGACGAGAAGCCGCCGACGATCGTGCACGGCATGAGCGGCCTCGCGGCCGTGAAATGGTCCAAGCGGTCGGACAAGCTCTATCTGCTCGACGCCCTCCGTGGCGCCAAGCGCGTCACGATGCTCGTCGCCGATCTCAAGACCGGGCAGACGACGCCGATCACGAAAGACTCGATGGCGACGTACGTCGAGCTGGTGCACGGTGGAACGGCCGGCAACTGGGAGATCGCCACGAATGGCGACGACATCTTCTTCCCGTCCGAGAGGGACGGCTGGCTGCACATCTACCGGTACGACGCCGCCGGAAAGCTGAAGAATCAGGTCGAGTCCGGACCGTACGCGGTCGAGCGCATCGCCTACGTCTCGGACTCGACGAAGCGACTGTACTTCACGGCGTGGGGAAAGGAGCCCGGAGTGCCGTACTACGCGCGCCTCTACCGGATCGGGTTCGACGGCAGCGCGCCGACGCTGCTCACGCCCGAAGACGGCAACCACACCATTCGGTTCGTGCCGACGGGCGGGTATTTCATCGACACCTACTCGCGCGTGGACCTGCCGCCAGTCACCTCGCTGCGGTCGGCCACCGACGGATCGATCCTGATGACGCTCGAGCGAGCCGACATCGATCTCCTCCGCAGCATCGGATGGACGCCGGCCGAGGTCTTCACGGTGAAGGCGCGCGACAACATGACCACGCTGTATGGGTTGATCTACAAGCCGTCGAACTTCGATCCGAAGAAGCACTACCCCATCATCTCGCACATCTATCCGGGCCCGCAGGTGGGCAGCGTCGCCGACTGGGGCTTCACCACGGGCGGGTCAGGCCAAGCGCGCTCCCTCGCGGAGCTGGGATTCATCGTGATCCAGCTCGACCACATGGGCACGCCCAAGCGGTCGAAGGCGTTCCACGACTTTTACTACGGCAACATGGGCGACAACGGCATCCCGGACCACATCGCCGCGATTCGCCAGCTCGCCGCGCGCTTCGACTACATCGACATCAACAAGGTGGGCATCTACGGCTTCTCGGGCGGCGGATTCGCGTCGACGGACGCCATTCTTCGCTATCCGGATTTCTTCAAGGTCGCGGTGTCCGGCAGCGGCAATCACGACAACCGGACGTACGGCTTCTTCTGGGGCGAGAAGTACCAGGGGTTGTATCAGGCGCAGGGCGCGAGCGACAACTTCGAGTCGGCGGCGAACTACACGCTCGCTCGCAACCTGAAGGGAAAGCTGCTGCTGACGACGGGCGACATGGACAACAACGTCCACCCCTCGAACACGATTCGGGTGGTGGATGCCCTCATCAAGGCCAACAAGGACTTCGACATGCTCGTGATCCCGGACGTGGGTCACGCGCTGCCGGCCTATGGCGTGCGGAAGGTCTGGGACTACTTCGTCAGGAACCTGCTCGGCGCAGAGCCGCCGGCCGGATACGAGATGATCGGGGGGCCCGGGTTGCCGCAGACGATCGTGGCTGGGCCGGACGATCCGGATGACCCGCCCGACGATCCGACTCGGCCGCCGGTTCCCGAGTGACCGGTGCGACCGACGCGACGGGGTGTGCGTTACGTCACGCATGCCCGTCGCGTCAAAATGTCGGCACTCAACGACGAGATCCCTATGGCACCAGGCACCCGCGCGATGGAATTGGAGAATTCCCGACTGGGGGTGATCTTCTTCCTCGGCAACCTTCGTATCGATTTCTCACCGGAGCAGAGCGCGACCGACCTCAAAAACAAGGGCATCGCGTTTCTGGAAGGAAAAGTCGGCGGCAGCAAACTCGGTGGGAAAGCCGTGACGGCGGCAAAGAAAGTCGGCGGCGTCGTGGAAAAAATCGACGAGACGGCCAATCAGATCGCGCTCGCGATCCAGAAATGGCTGGTCGACAAGTTCCACTTTTCGCCGAGCGACGCGGAGCTCGCGATTCAACACATTCGCTACAATCTTCCGCCACTCGTCAACGACATTCAGGGTGAAGTGCGCAAGACGGCGGGCGACTTTGGCGTCTTCGACATGGCGGGTGGCTTGTACACCGGCATCACCAAGGCCATCGAGTACTTCAACCTGAAGCACGCCGGCGAGGGCGTGGCCCTCGAATCCGGTCATCCCGACCTGATCGCGGCGTCGATCCAGCGGTCCGTCGCGAAGAGCGCGTTGGTCGGCCTCGCGGAAGCGGCGCTCGCCGGCGCGAAGGCGGCGCTGGCCGCGTTCACCGGCGGCGTTGGCCTCATCCTCAACAAGCTCGCCGGCGTCATCGAGCTGCTGCTGAAGTTTGCCGTGCGCTTTTGCGACGGGCTCACGCTGCGAAAGATCTTCGCGGACTGCAGGGACCGTTGGGCCTGCCGCGGGCAGACCGACGCGATCCAGAAGGACGCCTCCGAGTTCGCCGGGTGGTTCAAGAAGTCGATCGACCGCGCCCCGGTCGTTGCCGCGCTGGTCATGAATTGCGGCATCGCCGGCGACGCCATGCGGTTCCTGCAGGTTGCGACGACCGAGGGCGTGGTCGTCACGCAGGGCCAGTTCGACAAGGGCGTGACGTTCCTGAACAAGCTCAAGTCGTCGGCGGGCGATCTCATCGCGGAGTATCAGAAGGAGATGCGGATCTCGAGCTCCGATCCCATGTGCGCCGCCCTACTCAAGCACGCCGAGCAGATCGGCCTCGTGCAAAAGGAGGCGGGATCGTCGTGGCGAGCGAAGATTTTTGGATGGACCAACCAGGACGGCAAGAAGAGCAAGGCGCTCAACTGGGTGCTCGGCAAGGCCGGGTACAAACAGAGCACGCCGCACGCCTTCGGTGCCTAGCTCGTCTCGGTTGGACTCCTGAACAGCGGCGGCGCCCACGGTGTGGGCGCCGCTGTTTCTTGTGAGCATTCGCGAATGGAGGCGTCTACGCCCGATGGTTCACCACGAGCCCTCGGACTCGTGCCTCGTTGCTCACGAGGAGCCATCGATGCCACGCGGTCACCAACCCGGCGGGCCCCTGGAGCAGGACGTACCGCGCGCCCTTACGACGCTTCTCCGCCACCTCCTGCTCGTGGAATGCCGCGTGCAGGAGCGATTCGGCCTTGACCAGCTGGTCGTTGCCGAGCGTCGCGATCCAGCGGGAGTTGATGCGGTCGGGAATGGTCACGGAGTGCTCCTTCTCAGGTCATGAAGCGAACGTGGACCGCCGCGCCGGGGCGCGTGGCCGAGCTACTTCGTCCGACTGCGCGCGAGCCGGGCCGCCTTGTCGCGGGCCCGCTGCGCGGCCTTCGATTTGATTTGCCGAGCTTCGCTCGGCTTGACGTGGTGTCGGCGGCGCCGCAGCTCGCGGAAAATGCCCGCCTTCTGCATCTGCCGCTTGAACGTCTTGAGCGCCCAGTCGAGGCGATCAGTTTCACTCAGAATGATTTCTGGCATTAGACATCTGGGATGTATGTGAAGTGATGTCGCGAAAGCGGACGAGACGGCCGCGATCCTCGTCCCACAGGGCGAGGCGCAACGCCGCGCTGCCCGACCGCAGGGTCACGGTCGGCGACCCGTGAAAGAGGGCGTTCTCGTCGTGACACCGTTGCAAGCGGTAGTTCGGGATCCGCGGCGCGACGTGATGCACGTGATGAAGCCCGATGCTGCCCGTGAACCAGCGGAGCACCGGTGAGAGACGCAGGTGCGAGCTGCCGCGCAGCGCCGCGTCCACGTAGCTCCACTCGTTGTGCGGCACCCAGTACGCGTCTTCGAACTGGTGCTGGACGTAGAACAGCCACACGCCGGCGACCGCCGCGAGGTAGTACGGCACGGCGTACGCGACGAGCACCGTCCGCCATCCCAGCAGCCAAAATGCGGCACCCAGCATGACGGCGATGGCGATGTTGGTGCTCCAGACGCTGGCGACTTGCTTCGCGCCGGTCGCGGTGCTCTCGCCCCGCAGACGCTGGCCGATCGCCAGGTGAAACGGCCCGCCGAGCAGCAGCAGCGCGGGGTGCCGGATGACGCGATAGAAGAAGCGATGGCGCGCCGACTTCGCCAGATATTCTCGGACCGTCCACGTCGGAACGTCACCATGGCCGCGGCGAGTGAGATCGCCGGACGACGCGTGGTGCAGCGCGTGGTCGCGGCGCCACTGAACGAATGGCGTCAACGTCAGCACGCCGGTCACGAATCCGACCGCGTCGTTCAGCCGGCGCGAGGCGAAGAACGAGCTGTGGGCGCAGTCGTGCATGAGAATGAACGTCCGCACCAACAGCCCGGCCGTGGACAGCGCGAGCACCACGGCGACGAGAAACGGCACCACCCGGTAGGTCGAGATCAACGGCCGCGTGAGCAGCGCATGCGTGGCAGCGATCGTCAGACCCAGTGGAACGAGTGTCGTGACGAGTTGCAACGACGCGCGCCGCGCGCTCGAGCCAAGATGCCGGCTCGACGGCGCGGCGCCAGTCGGTTCCCTCTCTTCTCTCGGGTCCTACTCGGGCGGTGATGGTACGCCTCAACGTGCCAGCTTCGTCACGTTTTCGGCAGCCGGCCCTTTCTGGCCCTGCACGATATCGAACTCGACGCGCTCGCCCTCCGCCAACGACTTGAATCCGCTACCCTGAATGGCCGAATGATGGACGAAGCAGTCCTTCTGTCCACCCTCGGGCGTGATGAAACCAAATCCCTTCTGATCGTTGAACCACTTGACCGTCCCCGTCGTTCGCATCGTCGAGCTCCTAAATGTTGTGTCGTATCGAGAGCGCGGAGGGCCGCACCGTCGGTAGACCGTATTCGTGATCAAACCCTCACGATGGGTATCCCGCGGATTCGCGGCAAATCGCCAAAACGTGCAGTCCTCACTGCCGGTTCGACCTGTAACGCGTCATGCGCTCCCCGCGATCGAGGCGCCGGTGAGCCACTTGCTCGCCAGGTTCGCGGTCGAGTAGGCGCATCCATTGCGATCGTCGACGCGCCATCGCCACGCGTCCGGCCCAGCGGCTGCGGTCGTACAGCGCTCATGAACGGGGATCGCCGACTCGAGCAGCGTCGCTCCCCGAGTGCGCGGTTGCATTCCCGTCCACTCGATGACGAGCAGGCGTCCGTCGGCGACCGTTCCAGCCCGCCGGATATCCAGGAAAAGCTGAGTCCGATTCTGCCGAGTCGCACGACGAGAAGATTGGGCAACGACTGCAAACCAGGACCGCGACCGCCCGGTTCCTCGTCGCCGCACCGTGCCTTCAACTCCGCGGCGAGCGCGTCGAGCTCGTGTCGCAGGGCCGAGTACGCCCGGTGCTGCTCGAGGAATGGTGCGTGCCGGTCGAACCGCTGTCCGTCCACCACCGGGGCCACCGGTCGCGGGACGGCGGCGCGCGTTCTCCGCCGCACGCGTCGATCGCCGTGACGATGCACGCAATGGCGCCGTCCAGGCCGACGTCCGCGAGCGAGCACGTCGCGACGGGCGTGAGCCACTCCGGCAACGGCGTCGCATCCAGCGCGATGACGACACCGATTCCGCGCGCGTTCTCAGGCGCTCCTGCAACGCCTCCGCGTCCGCGCGTGTGGTCGGACCATCGACCACAATCGCTGGTGCAGCACGATCACGAGCCGCGACATCTTGGCGGCGAGCAAATGCGATACCAGATCGTCGCCGATGATCGAATGCCCGGACCAAAACGGCGACACACCGAGTCGTGGCGCGAGTTCTCCGTCAGTTCGTCGACGAGCAGCGTGTCATAGAGCGCCGCGGAAACCGCCACCTCGTGCACGTACGTAGCCGTCCGCGGCTCGCCGAACAGTCGTTCACTCATTCGACGGTCTCATCGGCGACAGGCTCGCGCGATTCTTGACGACCCTGGCGACGCGTCGTGGCCAGCCGCGCGGCTACTTGCAACAGGCGTCCGAGACGAATCGGCTTGATGAGGAATGCGTCCGCGCCGCCGGCGAGCGCCCATGCCCGGTCGTCGTCCGACGAATG
>CAVPIP010000016.1:0-127803 GCA_963705025.1 uncultured Gemmatimonadaceae bacterium
ATCGCCGGATGTACTGCTGGGGCGACAATTCCCTGGGCCAACTCGGCAGTGAAGGACCGGCGGCACGTTCAACCCCGACGGCCGTCGCGACGAGCGAACACATCACCGCGATGGCCGCGGGCTTCCATCATGCTTGCGCAACTGCGACGTCCAGCACGACGTATTGCTGGGGCGCGGACGACGCGGGACAGCTGGGACAGCGGGTGCTCGAGACGTGCCTGCTCACTGGCGATGGGTACTACGGTTACGGTCCGTACGCCATCAACGTCCCGTGCAGCAGAACACCGCTTTCGCTCCCGAAGGCCCCTGGCGCGTTCACGGCGCTCACGGCGAGTTACGGAACCTGCGGTCTCCTCGGCACCGGCGAGACGTACTGCTGGGGGTTTACTCGCAGTACGATTCCCACCGAGGGACACTTCGTGAGCCTGGCGGCCACGTACCAGGGCGTCTGCGGCATCACGACGACGCAATCCATTTCTTGTTGGTCGTACGCCGACTCGACCGCGCCGCCTTCGATGCCCACCGTGGTTCCTGGCATCGCCGATCCCATTGACCTCGTCGGCGGTCAGACACATTGGTGCGCGATGGGCGCCGCCGCAAAGACGGCCTTCTGTTGGGGCGGGAATCTCTCTGGACAGCTGGGGAATGGAACGCGCGCGTCGACGACAAGACCGCTGCCCGTTGCGGCGCCGTAGCCATGTCGACGATCCGTGATGCCGCGGCGCGCCGACCATTGCTCGCTTGCCTGCCGGCGCTCGCAAGCGTTGCGCTGGCGTGTCGCGATGTGGTGGCTCCGCGCGCGGCGCCGAGCATTGGGAACGTGCGTGTCGACGCAGAGGCGAACAACGTCGTATCGGCGGAGCTTCACTTCACGGCGCGAAATACGGACTCGGCGCGCGTGGTGTGGGACGACGGCAATGGCGACCAGGGGGCCACTCCCTTCATCGACACGAAAGGTGGCACGGCCCGCGTCGTCGTTCTCGGCTTGCTCGCATCGCACCGCTACGCCCTGGCGATCGAGGCGCGCGGAAGCGCGGCGGTCGTGTCCGACGCGGTCAGTCTGACGACGGGTGAATTGCCGGAACCGATCCGGTCGCTGCGGCTGCGCTCCGATCACGCCGCGTCACCTGGTCTCACTCTGGTCGCGCCGCTCCTGCCCGACATCTCCGCTAGTGCCATCGGCTTTCTCGTGGCGTTCGATAGCGCCGGCGACATTCGGTGGTATCACCCCTTTCCGGGCGCGTGGCCGATCGAAGCGAAGCAGCTGCGAAACGGGCACATCTCGGTGTACGCCGGTCGCTCCTACGGTTGGCAGCCGGCCGATGGCCAATTCCTCGAGCTCGCCCCGACCGGAGAGACGATCCGCACGTATTCGGCAGGCGCCGGATCGTATACGGATCCACATGAGCTTTTGCTCACGTTCGACGACACCGCCGTCGTCGCGGCTCATATCCTCGGTTACGACGTTCGCGCCTTCGACCTCCGACCCTTCGGCGGCGCCGCCGGTGTGCCTCTGGCGGTGCACTTCATCGAGCGGCGGACGCCCGCTGGCAACGTGCAATTCCACTGGAGCGCTGGTGATCTCTTCACACCGCGCGACTGGTCGTTGCCCGCCGCGCAGCCCGTGGATCTGGATCATCCCAGCTCGCTCGCCATCGACGTCGATGGCAACTACGTCATCTCGTTCCAGGCGATGAGTGAAGTCACCAAGCTCGATGCGCGCACCGGCACCGTCATCTGGCGTCTGGGTGGAGTGCACAACGAGTTCGCATTTCAGCACGACCCCCAGTCGGGCTTTTCCGGTCAGCACGACGTGCAAGCGCTTCCCAATGGACATCTGCTTCTGCTCGACGACCAGCTACACGTCGTTCCCCGACCGGCGCGCGCCGTCGAGTACGCACTGGATCCATTGGGCAAAACGGCCACGCTTGTGTGGCAGTACCAGCCCAATCCTCCGATCGTCAGTCCGATCATGGGCTCGGTGCAGCGCCTGCAGTCCGGTGCGACGCTGATTGGCTTCGGAGCGGCTGGCCGGGTAGTCGAGGTGGACCGCGATGGGAGCGTTCGTTGGGCGGCGACGCTTGCCTCGGGTGATGGTGTGCCTGTGTCGTTCTACCGCGCGATCCGCTTGATGTCTCTCTACCGGTACGCGACGCCCTGATCGGCGATCGACAAGCCGTGAGGCATTCACGGGCGCGAGTTTGCGAACAAATGGCCAAGCGCGGCGCGTCAAGAAGACGGCCGCGGAGGGTCGGGACGCTCATTTGCATTCTTTACTCACGTTTCGGCGAAACGAAGGAGCTACTTGCGATCGCGATGCGGTCGCGATGCGGTCGAGTGTTGGTGGAGTTTGTCACTGCGAAGTGCTACATCGCTAACTAGAGAATCGGGCGCCGACGCTCGATTCTCCTGTGACACACGAGATCTTGTTTGGTTTTGACCAGTCCCCCCCTGAGTCGCCTGGGTTCAGGCGGTCGCGGGTATCCGTTCGGGTGTCCGTTGCTGTCGGCAAAGCCCGGCATCGAGGGCAGGGAAGTCCGACATTCGCACGCGCGGAGCGTGGTCAATTTGCTAGTAGTTTTAAACTGACCACCGCCATCAACCTCTCGGCCTCGGCGCGCAGAAGAGCTATAACTCGCTCTACCTCATGGGCACGTACGACAGCTCGAACGGCAAGTACACATCCCCGTTCTCCGAGAAGCTGCTCGTCGACGCATTCAAGAACGCCGGGAAGCGGCTCGACATGGGGAAGTGCTGTCTCCACTTCAAGGCGCTCGATGATCTCGAGCTCACCTCCGTCGGGAAGGTGATCGCGATGTCGACGCCGCAAAAGTACCTCGCGTACTACAAGCGCGTGAAAGGAATCGCGTAGCGCGAAGCTCGTGTCGATTTCGACCGGTCTCGTTCGACGTGTCAGTGAGGCCGCGGAGGGCGCGGCAACCGCCACGAACTGAACTCAGGAGAGAACAATGTCACCGCGACTTCCCATCGGACTCCTGTCTCTCCTGGCCACCCTTGCGTCGGCGCAGACCAAAACTCACGACGTGATCTATATGAAGGCGGGCGGCACGGCGTTCACGATGGACGTCCTCACGCCTGCAAAACCGAACAAGGCGGCGGTGGTCTTCGTGGTCAGCGGCGGGTGGATCTCGGACGAATCGATGCTCCAGAGCTTCGCGCCCGACCTCGAAAAGGTCTTTGTCGATGGCGGCTTCACCGTGTTCGAGGTCGTCCATGGTGCCCAGCCCCGATTCAAGGTCGCCGAGATCGTGGAACAGGTTCGAACGGCGGTTCGGTTCGTGCGCGCGCACGCCGCCGGCTACGGAATCGATCCAAATCGAGTGGGCGTATCGGGCATCAGCACGGGCGGGCATCTCGCTCTCATGATCGCGGGCTCGCCAGATTCTCCCGTGAATGCGGTGGCGGCGATTGCTCCGCCGACCGATTTAGCCAACTGGGGAAAGCCGGCGTTCGTGTTCACCGACGATCCGCAATTGGCGATGTTCGTTCCCGCGCTCGGGTTCGATCCCAAAGCTCGCCACAACGACGTCGAAGCGCTGGCCAAGCAGCTTTCGCCGATCACCTACGTAAATGCCACGTACCCTCCGACGCTGATCATTCACGGCGACAGCGACAAGGTCGTTCCCTTGCAGCAAGCGCAAGCCATGGATCATGCATTGGCCAAGGCGGGCGTCGAGCACAAGCTCGAGGTGATTCCCGGAGGCGGCCACGATGACAAGACCTTTGGACCTGGCCTGACGAAAGCGCTCCAGTGGTTCAAGGCCAAGCTTCTGAAGTAGGAATCGGACGAGGTTGTCGGGAGCCCGTGGCGCTGCCTGTTTCAACGACAAAACCGGAAGACGGCGCATTTGCTCATCCTCGGTCAAGGAGATGATGATGAGCATCGCATCAAACGCGTCACCGCGCGCCGATGCTTGGGCAATCGCGGTCACCCCGTGGCCGAAAGGCTGCTTCGCCACCCCTTTTGGAAGAACCGCAGCACATTCTCGTACGCCGTTCTCGAGGCCTCCGACATCTCGTGCTTGACGTGTTTTGCCGCCTCCGCCGGGTGGAGGTGCTTCGCCGCGTCGGCCACGTCATGCTTGAGCGTCTTGGCCGCCCCCACGATGCCCTGCTTGACCTTGGGCGCCAGGAATTTGGCGAGCGTCGGGGTGTCGAAGCCGTTCGGATTGTTGCTCGAGAGTTTCAGCTCGTCGCGGAGTGTGGTATAGCCGGCGACCAGACGCTCGTTCGTCGCCTGGACATCCGCCTCCAAGCTCATTCGCGTTCTGGGCTGAGGCGTCTTCGGGTGGTGAAAGGTGAATCCGATCGTGAGGTTTCCTTTATCCGTGACGTGGTAGCCGGTCGCGACCACGGCTGCTCTGAACCGCTCGTACATGTCAAGGTCGAGGAGCGTGATCGCAACGTCCAACGCCAGATCGCGCGTATTCCTCGTGAAGACGCCCCATTTCCAGCCGGTGAGCCACCAATGCGGCTCCGGTCCCCGTCGCACCAGAACGGTGCCGTGTCGGCGCAGCGTGGACGACATCCGGAGCCACTCTGGCCTGGGGGGGCGGGCGTACTGGCCCGCGCTGGGATCTTGATACAGGCGGCGGGCGTCATGAATGGCGTGGTGCACTGCCTCGCGCGCGCTCGAGAGCCGCCGCACGGCTCCGGGGCCCGCCGTCCGCTGGTCCGCAGCGGCCAGTTGCGCGGTGTGATCCACGGCGTTGTACACGCCGATCTCCGCCCCCGTCTCGAGCCCGTACTGCCCCTTCCACAACTCGATCAGCCACTTCTTACCTCTGCACGTGAAGTAGAACCGCTCGCAATCGATGATCATCAGCAGCTCCGCGGCCGCGAGGTCGTAGCCCCAATTGAACCCGGTACGGCTCTGGAGTGGCGCGTCGGCCCGAGACTTCAGGATGTCCTGCGACGCCTCGTATTCGAATCCAGCGGCGTAGACGACGTGCGCAAGCGGGGTGGTAGGGTGCCACGCGGTCATGATGCCCTCCGTCGGCGGAAGTGTGGCTGCGGATTCTACGATGGGTCAGGTGCTGGCCTCTCACGGCAGGCAGCGGCAATCACCGGCTGCGCGGGCAACGCATATTGGCGTCGAGACTGTCGATCGAACCTAGCGCTGGTCGTCGCGCGGGACCGGGCAGTGGCAAGTACGAATTTGAGTCGCACGGCCGAACCACGCAAGCCGTGCGCTTGCGCGATAGCGGCCCCCGAATCTGAAGCGCGATGGGCGACGCCAGCTCGTCCACGGGCATTCCGGGGCAGACCGGCGCGGTGTGCACCCTAGTGGACCCTGAGGACATCGCAATGAGACCCTGCCCATCATAATTTCGGTATTTGTGCGGGTAGGCAATCTCGTCGAAAGATTGTCGTCGTTGGCCGACGGATCCCCGAGGTGTCGCCGCTCCGTGCTCGCGACGTGCTAATGGAAGGGGCTCGGTCGTCAGGATTGAGTAACCGACCCGACGCGGGGCATGTCCATCATCCGAGCAGACCTCGCCGGTGCTGCCGCCGCCGACGATGACGACGATCCTACCGCCGCGGGCGCGCCGCTCGCGGGTGGGAGGCGGGCCCATCGCATCACCGCGCCCGACGGCGGGCCGGCGGTCCTCTCGCGCGAGCTCGGCGACTTTCTGCTCGAGCTCGCGATCGCACTGCACAAGCACGCGATCTATCCCGCCGGCCATCCGCTCCTCGACGGCGCGGTCGACACCGCCGCGCGCACGCTCCTCTTGCTGCTCGCCGAACACGCGGTGTTGTCGATCGGCGTCGCGCGCCGGCAACTCGTGATCGAGGGCGTCGCCACCGACCCGAATCATCCGGTGCTCAGGGAGCTTGCGCACCGGTTCCATCGCCACCACCTCGGCGCGATCAAGTTCGAGCGCGGCGTGGAGCGTGCCGAGCTGGCCGACTTTCTGGCGGCGCTCGCCGTCGACGCGGGGCGAAACGGCGCCGCGATCGGGCTCGACCCGGACTCGCTACCGACGCGCTGGAAGCGCATCCACGCGTTTGCGCTCGCCTACGACCGGCTCGAGCTGCTCGACAGCGAGAAGACGGACACGGTCGAAGGGCAGATCGCCGCCGGCCGCGCCGCGCAGCTCTGGGTCGGTCTCGCCACCGCGGTGCTCGCGGCCGAGGCCATGCGTGGCGGCGAGATGGACGGCGGGACACCGCTCGAGCCGATGGCCGTCGCCAAGGCGATCGACGAGCACGAGTACGAACGAGCGTACGACCAGGTCATCGTCGGCTACATGCTGCAAATCGCCGACGAGCTGGGCGCCGCGCAGCTCTCGGCATCCGGCGCAGGGCAGGGCTCGGACAGGCCGTTGTCGGTCGAGTCGCTCGCGCTTCAGGCGCGGATGTCCAAGATGCTCGGCGCGCTCAAGCCGGAGACGCTCGCGCGGCTGCTCCACATGGGCGGCGACGTCGCGCAGCGGCGCAAGTTTCTGCTCGAGGCGACCAAGGGGATGAGCGCCGAGGCCGTCGTGTTCCTGGTACAGGCGGCCGCGGCAACGGACGAGCAGACGGTATCGCACTCGATGGTCCGTCTGCTCACCAAGCTGGCGAAGCACGCCGTGTCGGGCGGCACGGTGCACCGCGCGATGGCGGACCGCAGCCTTCGCGACACGGTCACGCGAATTCTGCGCGAGTGGACGCTCGCCGATCCGAATCCGGAACAGTATCGCGCGGTGCTCGAGACGGCGTCGCGGGGCGCGGCGCCGTCGATCGGCGAGCCGGCAGCCGGCCTCGCCCCGGACTGCGAGCCCGAGCGCATCGTGCAGATCGCGCTGGAGATCGGGGTCGTCGGCGCGACGCTCTGGCGCGCGGTGGAGCGGCTCGAGCGCGACGGTCGGGCCGGTCTCGTGCTCGATCTCGTGGACGACGCCCCCGATCAGGAAGCCGCGGCGGCCGTCGTTCATCGCATGGCGACACACGACGGACTGCGCCGCATGCTCACCGCCGAGAAAGTCGACTTCGCGACGGCCGAGCGGATCGTCGAGCGGGCGGGCGTGGAGGCGCTTCCGGCGATTCTCGGCGCGGCGGCGTCGGTGGCCGACGCGCGGTCGCGCGAGCACGTGTACGACCTCGTCGCGGCGCTCGGCGATGCCGCGCCGGCGCTCCTGGCCAAGCGGCTGGCCGAGCTGCATCTCCCGGGCACGAGCGCGGTGGTCCAGCGCGATCTCATCGCGCTCCTTGGGCGTCTCGTTCCGGGCGGCGCGCTCCCGGACGGCGTCGATCTCCGCGGGTTTCTCACGGCGCCGGCCGCGCAGGTGCGCCGCGAGGCGATCAAGCTCATGCTCAGGGCGGGCGGCGCCGCGCGCGACGAAGCGCTGGCCGCGGCGATCGACGACGACGACGACCGCATCGCCTACCTCGGGCTCACGGCGGCGTGCGAGCGATGCCCGCGCCACGTCGCAATGCGCATTCGCGCGCGCCTCGACCGGGTCGAGCTGGTCCCGTCGCTCCGCGCGCTTGGCATTCGCGCGGCGGCCACGGTGCGCACGGCGGACACCCTGGCCTGGCTCGTGTCGCGCGCGTTGAAGACGTCGCGGCTGTTCGGGCGGACGTCGCTGCTCCCCGCGACGCCGGAGACGGTGGAGGCGGTGACGGCGATCGTCGCCGGATGGCCAAACGATCCCGCGGCGGCTCGTGTGGTGGCGCTGGCGAGGAAGAGTCGCGACCCGCAGTACCGCGCCGCCGCGCGCGAGCCGGCGAACGCCGCGGCGGGCGCCACATGAGCGACCCCGTCCGCTTCCTCACCTCGCTCGTGCAGTCGCTATCGACGATGGCGCTGTATGCGGAGAAGCATCCGGCGCGGGAGCGCGCCGTCGATCGCTCGTTCGAGGTGCTGCGCGAGCTGCAGCTCGTCGAGTCGCGCCCGCAGTTCACCTTTCTCGGCGAGGAGACGATCTACGGGCAGTTGTCGCTGCGCGAGCTGCGCGACTGGGAGTGGGCCGGGCGGCTCGGCAACGCGGGGGTGCAGCGGCTCGAGTTCGAGCGGGACGTCACGCGTGACGAGTACGAGGAGTTCCTGGAGGAGGTGCTGGCACGGCTCGCGCTGACGGCGATCGACACGTCGGAGATGCGGACGACGCGGCGGACGACGATCAAGTTCGGGCCGATCGGCGTGCGAGGGGAAGCGCGCGAGGCGCGGACGCCGGGGGCCGCCGCCGACGCCCTGGCGACGATCGTCACGCTGCACGAGGAAGCGGCGGCGATCGAGTGGATGCACGAGGAGGTGAGCGAGCGCGGGCGGCTGCCGCTCGCCGAGGCCGAGACGGTGGTGCGGTCGCTGTCGCTGGCGATGCACAGCGAGAGCGAGATGCTGCTGCCGCTGCTCGAGATGCGGCAGTTCGACGAGTACACGACGACGCACTCGCTCAACGTGGCGGTGCTGACGATGGCGCTCGCCGAGTGTCTCGAGCTGTCGGCGCGCGAGGTGCGCGCCTTCGGCGTCGCCGGGCTGCTGCACGATCTCGGCAAGGTGCGCGTGCCGTTAGAGATATTGAACAAGCCCGGCAAGCTCACCGCCGAGGAGCGCGGTGTGATGCAGAGCCATCCGGTGGAAGGCGCGCGCATCATCATCACGAGCGACCGCGAGTTGGACCTGGCCGCGGCGGTGGCGTACGAGCATCACATCATGATCGACGGCTCGGGGTACCCGCGCCGCCACTATCACCGCGATTGCCACCAGGGGAGCAATCTGGTGCACGTGTGCGACGTGTACGACGCCCTGCGCACCAACCGCCCGTATCGGGACGCGTGGGAGGCCGACCGCGTGCTCGACTACGTCGAGAAACGCGCCGGCGCCGACTTCGAGCCCGCGATCGCCGCCGCGTTCGTCCGGATGATGCGCCGGCTGGAGCACCGCGTGCAGCGGGGGCCAAGGGTGTAGGGGATATTAGGCGGCCAACTTCTTCCCACCGAGCGGAATGCGGATGAAGAAGGTGCTTCCGAGTCCCTTCCCGGGACTCTCCGCCCAGATCGCTCCACCGTGCAGCGTGATGAACTCCTTGGCGATGTAGAGGCCGAGGCCCGAGCCTTCCGCCCAGTGCTTCCGGCCGGCCTTCCCGCGCTGGAAGCTGTCGAAGAGCGTCCTCGCCTCGTCCGCGTCGAGCCCCGGCCCCGTATCCTCCACGCGCACCACGACGTCGTTGATTTCCCTGCGCACGGACACGTCCACGCTGCCCTTCTCGGTGTAACGGATCGCGTTGTCCACGAGGTTCAGCACGCAGTCGCGCAGCTTCGCCTTATCTCCGGCCACGACTGGGACGCCGTCCGTGGGACAGGAACCGTGCAGCCCGATGCCCTTCTCCTGCGCGACCATGCCGAACTCGTCGACGACGCTCTTCACGATCTCGCAGAGATCGACCTCCGCGATCTCGAGCTCGATCTTTCCCATCTGGATCCGCGAAATGCCCAACAAGTCGTTCACCAGGTGGATGAGCCGCTCGCTGGATCGGTAGAGGCGCTCCATGGGCTGCCGCTTCTGTGCATCCAGCTTTCCGTAGACGCCCTCCAGGAAAAGGGAGAGGTATCCCTTGATGGCGTTCAGCGGCGTCCGGAGCTGGTGTGAGGCGATCGAGATGAACTCCGTCTTCGCCTCGTCCGAGCGGCGGAGCTCCTCCGCGACCTCCTGAAGCCTCTCCCGCTGGTCGATCTCGCGCTGGACGCTCCGCACGAGGAAGTAGCCGAAGCACAGGACGAGCACGAGCACCACGCCCTTGAACGCCTGGATCGCGGCATGATCGGTGAACACCAGGAGGTCGATCGCCAGGAACACGCCGACCGTCGCGACGAAGATCGCCGCCAGCACGGTCCGGACCCCGAACAATTCCCGCTTCACGATCGCAACCGCGGTGAAGCCCAGCAGGAATCCCACCGAATAGTTGCCCACGCGCGTAGTACCCGTAGACGTTGAACGCCAGCGGCAGCACCACGTTGAACACGATGTTGAAGCCGGCGAACAACAGCAGACCGATCAGGAAGTACTGAAGCTTGACGCGACGCTCCTTGGGGAATCCGACGTACTCCCGCATCAAGATCCAGTTGATGAGGAGAGTCAGAAAGATCACGAATCCATAGAACGCCCATCTCCCCGCGGTTCCGAAGACGGGCCTGGCCGTCGATCCTACGATCGCGCTCCCGCTGATGACGATGTCCGTTCCGAGGGCCAAGCCTCCCATGACCAAGCCGTAGACCAGGACGACGACTCCCAAGAGCCGGTACGGCCGCCCGCTCTTGCCGAGAAACCACTCGACGATGAAGAAGTAGTACGTGACGAAGAACATGAACACCGCGCACGCGGCCAGCCGGAACCAGAACGTCGAATTGCCGAACTGCGCCAGGTGATAGCACGACACCCACGACACGATGGAGAGCACCATGAGCGAAAAGCCCTGGTTCTCTCGCTCGCGAGGGTTGGCCCGATAGACCCATACGGCCATCGCGAACCCCAGCGCCGCCAACACGACGACCAGGAAGGTTTCGAGACCGAGCAGGTTGCCGGGCATCGGGTTCGGCATGCTACCAGGCGGGCCTGCGGTCGAAGTCGGATCGCTGGTAGAACTCTCGCAAGAAAACCATCGAGCGCTCGAGCACGCCGCGGACGTCCGGTCCGACGGTCAGCGCTTCGACGCATTGGTGGAACGCGCGGCTCTCCTGCACCACGAGCCGGAGGATCCGAACGCCCGGGCTGCTGCCTCCCACGAGGGTCACCGCGTTCGTCTTGTTCCGCTGCTGGCGGCAGCTCGCCATGTCGTTGCTCCAGCGCACGATCCTGGCACCCTGGAGCAGAACCGGGTCCATCTCGCGCAGCATGGTCACGGGCACGTGCTTGTGCACGAGATAGGTCGCCCAGATGAAAACCATCCCGATGCTGTGGATCGCCGTGCTCATGTATCCCTCGTAGGTGATCGTCGCGTTCCTGACCGCCCGGTTCTCGGCCGCCATGGCGTCATTGAGCTGGCACGCCTTCTCGATCCAATAGGAACGGACCTGCGGCTCGCTTCGTGGGATCGTCCCCGCGACGTCGGACCAGAGGGCGGCCAGCTCCCGAAGCTGGCGGCTCCGCTCGAAAGCCGGCTGGACCGAGTTGGTCCTGAGGGCATGGTTGGTCGCCGTGCAAAAGGACTCCTTCTGCGCGGCGGGAATGCGAGGGTTGTCGTAGTAGTCGTCCTGAGCCGAGAGCAGCACCGCCGCGCGGAACAGCGTCGGAATCAGGTTCAGGTCATCGTCGCGGACTGCAGCACCAGACGAAGAAGCAGATGTTGCGCAGCGCCCGGCCGGTTCTTCTGCCCCGCTTGGTGATCTCGGGATAGCTCTCCCTGAGCTGCTCGGCGAGCCGCACAGCGGCATCGCCGTACTCATCTTCGAACCGGTGGAACAGCGACGCGAGCTCGACCTCTTCGACATTCTTCATGCGCCGCCGATGGGACTTCGACAGGGAGCCCTCGCGCGCGTGGCTAGTGACTGCCGGACTTTACCGACGATATGCGAATCGCGCGCGTTCCGTGCCATGGAGCGCCCTAAAGAGAGCGCCGCCGGGTATGCTGAAGGTGCCGGGTGCCTAGGGATCAGCTGCGCTCGCCATCGCCGCAACACGTGGACTGAGCCACGTGCGCCCACGCCAGCGGGAACCACGCCGTAAATCGCGAAGACTGCGTATCGATCAACGCGTCGATAGCGGATGAGCGCGCACCATCGCCACCGGGATACTTCGTCCATGGCCGGCTCAGGCTGCCCGTTCCATCGTCCCACGAACAGGTGAAGGTATTCCCGCTCGACGAGACCATTGCCGACATCGAGCGCGTACTGAATCGCGCCGACGCGATGCAGCTGGCAGTCGAACCCCATCTCCTGTTGCAAGCGCCGCGTGGCCGCTTGCGCGACTCGCTCGCCGGGTCGCGGATGACCGCAACAGGTGTTCGACCAGAGATTGCCGGAGTGGTACTTCGCCGGCGACCGCTTCTGCAGTAAAAGCTCGTGGCGGTCGTTGACGACAAACACCGACAGAGCGCGGTGCCTCCATCCGTGAACATGCGCCGCCATTTTCGGGGCAACCCCAACGCGCCGATCGCGTCTATCCACCAGGACGACCAGCTCACCTTCTGGCTCGACGACGCTCTCAGGTGGCCGGGGTGACGATCGCATCGGCGATGGGTTGAACGAAGCTATTCCCTGACTCACGCAACACCAACCCTGTCGCCGGCGCCTACATTCGTCAATGCTGTGCTGAATGACCGAATGACGTTGACCGCCGAAATCGATACCGACTTGTAGAGCCGTGTCGGCGTCGGCCGGGTTTGCCGGTGAGCGTGGGTTTTTGGACCCTCGCGCGTCGTATAGACGTCACGCCACCTCACGGATGTCAGACCGCATCGGCGAACACGAGCTCGAACGCATTTACGACGACACGATCGTCGAGTTCTACGGCTACGTGTCCCGTCGCTGCGGCGGCCAGCGCGAGCTCGCCGAGGACATCACGCAGGAGGCGTGGTTCCGCGCGCTGCGGCACTGGCGAGTGCACGGCGTGCCGACCAACCCGCTCGGCTGGTTGACGACGGTCGCGCGGAATCTCGTGACGAGCTACTTCCGCCGGCACCAGCCGATCCCGTTGGAAGAGGTCTCGGCGGCGGACGTTCTCGCCGCGGTCGACGCCAACGCGGTCAGCGAGTCGGCCGAGGCGGCCTCGCTGGTGAGTCGAGCGCTGGCGCGCATTCCGCCCGCGGAGGCGACGTTGCTGGAAACGTTTCACTACGAGCGGATGAAGATGTCGCAGCTCGCGGCGCTGTACGGAATCTCGGAACGCGCCGTGGAGGGCAGGTTGCGACGCGCGCGCGAACGGTTGCGCCGCGAACTGGAAATCGCGCTGAAGGGCGATGGAGGAGTCGCATGACCGAACGACAGGATCCACACACGCCGACGCCGGAGTTCCGCGAGTCGCTCAAGCGTGAGCTCAAGCGGGCGTATCGCGCGGAGACGCAGTTCGGCCGAGAGCGGCCGGCGCGGACCGGCAAGATCGTCGCGTTGGTCGGGATCGCCGCCGGCGCCGTGTTCGTGCTCACGACGGGGCTCGTGCTGGGGATGAACACCGGACCGGCGTCGGCCGAGATGCTGGCGACGAACCAGCGCGAGGTGGCGGCGACGTCGATCGCGACGAGCCGGCAATTCGCCTCGTCGCGCCTCGCGATGGCTCGGGCGACGTACGACTCGGTGCGACGGGCCTACGAGGCGGGCAAGGCGACCCGGGTGGCTTTAGAGAACGCAAAAGCGGAGGTCGACACCATGGAAGCGAACGCTGCTCAGATCGAAGTCGACGCGCGGAGCGCGGCGGCGCCGAAGCCACGGTCCTGCCTCTCAGTGCTCCGCGCGGCGCCTGTCAAGAACGCCCTCACGGCGCTCGTGTGCAGCGCCGTGGCATCCGCGCAAACGGGCGCGGCGCCCCGCCAACAGGGTGTGCCCGTCGTGAGCGTCACGGCTCCTCTCGCGCGGACGACGGCGACGTTCGGCGCGATTCTCGGAGTTCGCGAGCTGTCGGATGGGCGAGTGCTCGTGAACGACGCGGGCCGGCACCAACTCACGATCTTCGATCCGTCGCTCACGTCCGCATCCGTCGCGTTCGACTCGACGCCCGGATCGTCGGCCAGCTATGGGTCGCAGCCCGGCCAGATCATCCCGTATCTCGGTGACTCGACGATCATGTCGCGCGGATTCGGCGAGCCGAAGCTCATGCTCGATGGCTCGGGGCGTGTCGCGCGCGCAATCGCTCTGCCGAACTACAACGACGGCGTCACGCCGTTCACGGTGCTGTTTGTCGCGCCGCAAGCCGCCGACCCAAAGGGCCGCCTGTACGCCCGCGGTGGAACGATGGTGCGCGGTGAGAACGGGGTCGGCGTGACGGCCGACACGGTGCTGATCCTTCGCGCCGACCTCGAGACGCGAAAGGTGGACGCCGTCGGCACGCTGCACATCGCGGTCGGAAAAAACCGGTCGGATCCGCCCGAAAACGGCAATCGCGTCGTCACGACGATCATCCAACCGGTGCCGACGGAAGATTCGTGGGCCGTGCTGTCCGATGGAACGCTCGCCTTCGTTCGGGGGCGCGACTATCACGTCGACTGGCTTCTGTCGGACGGGACGACGAAGTCGACCGACAAGCTTCCGTTCGACTGGCGCCGGCTCACCGACGAGGAAAAGCAGAAGCTCGCCGACTCGGCCAAGGTCGTTTGGGATTCACTCATGACGATTCGCAACCGCCGAGTCAACACGCCTCCGAAAGTCGAAGCCGGTGGCGATGGCGCTACGCCGGGGCGAGGACGCTCGAGTGGCGGCGTCGACCCGTCGGGTCAGGCGGGCAGCATTCAGCGAATGATCTCGGTTCCGCTCTCCGAAATTCCCGACTATTACCCGCCCATTCACCGAAACGCCGCGATGCCGGACCTCGACGGCAACCTGTGGGTGCTCACCACGACCACCGCACAGTCGCAGCACGGAGAGCTCGTGTACGACGTGCTGAATCCGCCGCGCGGACTCTACCAGCGCGTCCGGATGCCGCTGGGTCGCTCGATTGCCGGATTTGGAAAGGGCGGTGTCGTGTACCTCCAGTCCGGCGATCGCGCGAGCGGATTCGCCCTCGAGCGCGTGAAGGTCGAGCCGCCCAAGTCTCCGAAGTAACGCCTTTCAGTCTCCGACAGAGGATTCGGCCATGCTGCGTTCGTGCATGGGCGCGGCGGCGCGTTCGCTGCTGCTCGGTTGTCTCATGGTCGCGGCGCCGCGTATCGTGCGGGCGCAGGTCTCGACCGACATCATCCGCGGACGCGTGACCGACGCCGACCAACACGGCGTGCAAGGCGCGGAGGTCAAAGCGACGTCCTATGCGGGGCAGGTTACCAAGACCGCGACCACCGACAAGAACGGACGCTTCACGATCATTTTCATCAACGGCGAAGGCGACTACTGGATCGACGTCCGGAAGCTCGGTCTTCAGGCGAGGCGGTTCGAGGTGAAGAAGGTGGGTGATGAGGAAGTGATGATCGCGGATGCTCGACTCTCGTCGGCGATCGTCGCGCTCGACGCCGTCAGCATCCGGGAGCAGCGAACGCGGGCGCTTCCCGATCGCACCTCGAAGGAGCCGGACGTGGGCGGCGGCGGCCGACCACTCGCGAGCAATCCGGTGTCGCCCGATCAGGAGGGCAATCTCGCGGCGATGGCCACCGCCGCCGGGTTCCAATTGGTCCCGGGGCTCAACGGCGCGGCGGACATGTATTCGGTCCTCGGCCTGTCGGGCGATCAGAACAACGTCACGTTCAACGGACTCGGCTCGGGCATCAGCGCTCTGCCGCCGGACGTGCTTGCGACGACGTCGATCAACCCGTATCCGTTCGACGTCTCGAAGGGCGGATTCAGCGGAGCGCAGGTCTCCATTCAGACCATTCCGGGCTCGAACTTTTCGCGTCGCGTCGTCACGAACGCGAGCGTCGCGCCGCGGCTGGAGTGGCCGGACCGGCCGGCGGCGGCGCAGGGCGATCGATACACGAGCATGCGCGTCGGCGGCAACGCCGCGGGGCCGTTCAAGGTCGATGAGATCTTCTATAACAGTGCCTTCAACGTGTCGCGGCGATTCAAGGACGCGCTGTCACTTGCCGATGCCGGCGCCACGGGTCTCATCGCGGCGGGGGTCGCTCCGGATTCGGTGACGCGCCTGCTCGACGTACTGGGCACGGAGCGCATTCCCGCCGTGCCGAGCGGGTTGCCCGGGCAACAGTCGCAAGATGGCGCGCAGGCGCTGCTCAACCTCGATGTGATGCCATCGGCGTCCGGGACGGGTCACTCGTTCACCATCGGCGCGGCTGGCGACGTTCGCCGCACGCAGCCCGTCGATCGCGGGAGCCTGCTGCTCACGACGCCCGGGCACGCCGACGCGGCGACCTTCTGGGGAGCGAATGCGTCGTTGGTGCACACGAACTACTTCTGGTTCGGCGTTCTGACGAAGACCACTATCGGTGTTGCGGGGCAGGGCAACGGCTCCAACCCATACCAGCGCCTGCCCGAAGGCATCGTTCTCGTCGCGTCGGCGCTGCCCGATGGAGGAGCGTCGGTTCGGCCATTGTCGTTCGGCGGCAATGCGCTTCGCACGGCGACCGCGAACCGCACGCTCCAAGTGACGAATCAGTTGAGCTGGTTCAGCCTCGACAACACGCACACGATTCGCCTGACGTCGAGCTTCGGCCACGACACGTTTCGCAGTGACATGGGGCAGGGGTTGCTCGGGACGTTTCGCTTCAACTCGCTCGCCGATCTCGAATCGGGAACGCCGGCGAGCTTCACGAGGACGTTGTCGACCGCGACGCAATCAGGCGGCCAGCTCGTCGGCGCCGTGGCGCTCGGCGACTACTGGCGGCCGAAGCCTGGCCTGCAGGTGCAGTACGGCGTGCGGGTCGACGGCAATCGATTCACGAGCGCGCCGGCCATGAATCCCGCGGTGCTCGATGCGGTCGGGATGTCGAACAATCATTTGCCGAGCAGCGCGTACGTGAGTCCGCGAATCGGAATGCAGTGGGCGTATGGGACGTCGTCGCAGGTCGCGTATGCACCTGGTGCGGCACGGCCGCCGCAAGCGGTGATTCATGCGGGCATCGGCGTGTTTCAAAATGTGGCGCCGTCGCCGTTCGTCGCGACGGCCATGAGCGCAACCGGTCTGCGATCGTCCACGCAGTCGATCACGTGCGTGGGATCCGCGGTCCCGTTTCCGGCCTGGGACGCGTTCCTCACCGACCCCGCCTCGATCCCAACGAAGTGCGCGGATGGTTCGGGGGGCACCGTCTACGCGACCGGCGCGCCGAACGTCACGCTGTTCGATCCGACGTTTCGCGAGCCGAAGTCGCTACGCGCCGCGGTGGATTGGTCAGGTCCAGTGCTCGACAATCGATTCGTGCTCGGCGCGCAGGCGATCGCGTCGAATGGTGAGCATCAAGCCGCCGGCCTCGACCTCAATCTTCGGCGCACACCTGAGTTCTCGCTGCCGAGCGAAGGCGATCGCCCGGTATACGCCGATCCGAGCGCGATCTTCCCCGCGACCGGGAGCATCGCCGCGGGCGCGGGACGCGTTTCGCCGGACTTCGCGCGCGTCTGGATGCAGCAGTCCGATCTCGCCATTCACTCGCGGGAGCTCCGGGTGAATCTCAAGCCGGTGACGGCGAGCCTCCGGTGGAAATGGGATCTCACCTACACGCTGCTCGACGTGCGCGAGCAGTATCGCGGGTTTTCGAGCACGGCCGGCGATCCGTTCGCGGTGTCGTGGGGCACGCAGCCGCAAACGTCGCGACATACCGTCGATCTTCGGTGGACGGATTTTCCCATCTTCGACGTCGTCTATGTAACCACGGTCGTGCGGGCGGCGTCGGGTCAGTGGTTCACGCCGTTGATCGCGTCTGACGTCAACGGCGACGGCGCCGTGAACGATCGCGCATTCGTGTTCGACCCGAGTAAATCGACAGACTCCGTGTCGCGTGCGATGGGTGCGCTCCTCGCGAACGGCGCGCCTGCGGCCCGCGACTGTCTCTCGAGGCAGCTCGGGCGGTTGGCATCACGCGCGAGCTGCCAGGCGCCGTGGACGGTCGCGAATGCGATGCAGCTCAAATTCAACCCGGCCAAGATCAGGTTGCCCAAGCGCGCGACTGTGTCTCTGGTGCTCGGCAATCCACTGGGCATCGTCGATCTCGCGCTCCATGGCGCGAGGGACACGCGCGGGTGGGGGCAGCAGATTCCACCGGATGAGAATCTCTTGTTCGTTCGCGGATTCGATCCAAAGACGCGGGCGTTCAACTACGCGGTGAATCAGCGATTCGGATCGACTCGCCCGAGCGAGTCGACCGCGCACACGCTGCCGTTCGTCAGCCTCGCCGTGAGCATAGACGTTGGTGTGCCGCGGGAGCGACAGCAGCTCACGCAGCGACTCGACCTCGGCCGTACGCGCGAAGGAACCCGAGCGACCGCCGAGTCGATGAAGAATCTCTCGACAAGCGTGATTCCGAACCCAATGGCGATGATCCTGACTCAGCAGGGGGACCTGAAGCTCACGCGCTCGCAGGCGGACAGCCTTGCGACGCTCAGCTACACGTTCTCGGTGTTCGCCGATTCAGTATGGACGCCCGTGGCCGATTACTTCGGCGTGCTGCCGGAATCGTACAGCCATTCGGACGCATATGCGCGCTACGTGTCGGCACGCGAACGGACGATCGACTTCTTGATGACGCTGGTGCCGGACGCGACGAGCGTGTTGACCGCCTCGCAGCGGCGGCAATTGCCTCTGCAGATCGCGAACTATCTCGACATGCGTGTGTTGCGGTACCTCCGGTCGTCCGGTCCCTCGTAGCACCGGAGGCAGTCCGGGCGCTCTTGCCTCACGGACGTGGGCGGAAGCAAGGAACCCCCGACCACTACTCGAGGACGTACCACGCAGGCCGCGGCGCGAGTGGGCGCTGGCAAGGCACAGTCACGATCGTACTCCCGTCGTCGCCTTGCAGCGAAACGCCTCGAGCCGCCGCGCAGGCGGAGCGCACGGCGTCGTACACCGCGGCGCCATCGTCGAGCACGCGATGGCCATCGACCGAGAACACGATGTGCTCGGCGGCGAACGGCTCGCACCCCGCGACGGCACCTGTCTTGATCGACGGCCCAAAGTTGAAGTTGACCCGCCCGCAGGCCTGCGACATCAAGTGCGCCATCGCCATGTTCGCCGCCTGTTGCCGCACGCCGGCCGGCGGCACACCCGAGCCTTCGGCGACCGGCACGCCCGCCGCCCGGAGACCGTCGATGGCGATTCGCATTCCGTCGCGGGCGGCGACGAATGCCTTCATTCCGGCGACGACCGAATCAGGAACGCGCTCGCGCTCGAGCACGGCGAAATAGCGCGCCTGATCGTAGCGCCCGTCGTTTGCTCCGGCGCTTGCGATGAGATCGTGCCAGAACGTGAACGCGGTCGCCGTGGGATTGGCGCCGTGGGCGGCGGCGGCCGTCCACATCGTTAGCACAAACCCGCAGTCGTAGATCTCCCTGATCGCGTTGCGTGAACCAGCGGTGGCCACGGAACCCGACGCCGCGGCGGTGGCGCATTGGTTGACGGCGTCCTCGCGACGCGCCCGATACCGCGCGCTATCGATGACGCCGAGTGCGTAGAGCATCTCCGTGGCGAAGGCGTCGGCGGAGCCTTCATGCATCCAGGATCCCGCGGCCTGATCGACGTTCTCCGCGAGGTGGCCGTTCCAAAGATGCGCGGACTCATGGGCGATGAGAGCGACGGCCTGCTCCGTCCGTGCCGGCGTTTGCTGCAGCCAATCGCTGCCCGTGAACGTCATGTTCACCAGCCCGGTGAGCACGCCGCCGCCGGATGACAACCCAGGCTTCTCGCCGTCGCCAAAACTGAACAGCACGACGGGTTTCCAGGGGAGCGGGTAGCCGAATCGCTCTCGATACGCCGCGAAGAGACGCGGCAGGTCATCGTTGAAGAGCGTCACGAGCCACGACGGCATCCCGGGATCGACGATCGCCACCACGTCGGGCGTCTCGATGGGCGTCGTGTTGCCAAGATAGATGTACGTCCCGTCGCCGATCGAGTCGGAGAACGTCACGCGGCCGGTGACGACTCGACCGCGCACGACCGCTTTCATTCCGTCGGGCGGCGTGACGTCGATCGTTCGAAGTGGCGGCGCGGCGGTGCTGTCCACGATCGGCGTGGCGTAGAAGTGCCCGGTGTAGACGGCGACGGCGCCGCCGGTGAAGGGCAGAAAGAGCTCGTACTCCTTGGGCAGCGTCGCGGTGAATTCGGGAAACTCGAATACGATCTCCCGCTGCGGCGGTGCGCCGGCCGCCACGCGCGCGACTTGGGCGTCGCCGTCGCGGCCGAGCTGGTACCCGGGCGTAACGACCGTCCAGACGCGTTCTCGAAAAAATGACGCGGCCCGCTCGAATCTGAGCGCCGGCGCCGGCGCCGACAGGTGATACGTCGCGCGCCACCTTCCGCCGGAGAGGCGCTCGAGGGAGACGGAGCTCTGCGCCGCGATCGACGTCAGAGGCACGAGCGCGCAGAGCAGGGAATAGATGCGAGTCATGGCAACCTGTTTGACGCTCGACTCGCCGATTCCGTTGCCGCGAGTCCGCGGGTCGGCGCCGACTGCACCCGCGGCCCGCGTCAGTTACGCAGGCCGCGCGCTGAACCGGACACGAAGATTCGGTAGGTCGCTCGAGGCCGGCTGAAATCTGCCCTCCCGATCGATCGCACTGCAACGGTTCCACGAGGCATGTCCTACAATCGCTCGATTTTCCGGTTTTGAGAAATGGTCGGCTCCTCGACCATCGACGCCCAAGAGCGTCGCCGATCGGAACTGTTCACCAGAGAGGAATGCCAAGCCAACTCAAGCGGCGCCTCGAGCGCTTTCTCGACGCCAGCGTCGCGTCGGCCGTCAACCGCGTGAGAAACGAGCCGCCGACGGAAACAGTGAACCCGCCCACGGCCGCGCAGCGCGTCGACCACGCGAACAAACCGCCACACAACACACACACGCATTGGCTCGGCGGTTCATTCGGCCAGGACATGGCGCGGATTCAGAGCATCATGATCCACGGAACGAGCGGCTGGCCGAGCTATGCCTCCGCGGAAAACTTCCGCGAGCGCTATCAGTGCGTGGACGGTTGGGATTGGGCCGATTTCCCAACCCCGGCGCACTGGAAGAACGATCACGGCATTGGCCCGCAGTACTTCGTGGACCCCGAGGGCACCGTCTACACGTTGATCGGCGCCGAAGATCTCTCCGCGACGCCGCTCTTCACGTGGCATTCCGAGGGGATGAGCTTCATCTCGCTCGGCATCGAGAATTCCGATCCCGCGGATTCGTCCTCGCTCAACCCCGACGCCGCGGGGAATGCCGCGCTGTTTCATCGGCTCGATTCGACCCGGCAGCCAACAGACGAGGATCTCCATGGGCAGAAGGTCTACGGGCTGCTCTATCCGGGCGGTCGCGAGGATCTCAACCTCCTCTGGTTCGCGCTGTTCCCCGCGTACGACGGCCCGGGCGACATCGCCGACATGGCGCACCGGTACGACCGTTGGAAAAACTCACTCTTCACCGAGCGCGACTATCGCAGCCTCGCTCTCCTCTGCCGGTTTCTGCTGGAGCGGAACTCCCTCCCGAGAAACTTTCCGCTCTATCCCTGGGCGAGCTCGGAGTTCGATACCGGCAACGCCGCGATCTTCCGTGGCCTGCTCATGGCGGATCCGCTGCGCGATCAGATCGCGGCCGCGCTTGGGCTCAACACGACAGTGCTGCAGGCCGGCGGCACCGCGTTCGCGCAAGTCTACACGCCGTCGCTCTGGACCCGCTTCTTCGGGCTCAATCCTGGCGGCAGCAGAAGCACGCCGTGCTTCCGCGGCATCATCTCGCACCTGATCAACGGTCATCATCGGTGCCCGGGACCGCTGTTCGATTGGCATCGCTTCGCGCGTGAGGTGTGGGACTGGTGGTGGTATCCGTTCGACTTCGACGCGCACAGTACGTCGAGTCCGAGGCCGCTCTTGGCGACACGGCGCCCCTACGTGCAGGCGCGCGGCAACACGCCGCTCGTCGAGTACTACTTCGACGCCGCCGGCCAGCCGACTCGAGTACGATGCGCTGAAGTTCCCGCTGATCGCGGCGGAGCAGTTCGTGGTGCCTGCCACCACGCCAGTGTACGCGATGGCGAACGGCGTCGTCGTCGCGGCGCGAATGGCCACCGCCAGCAATCCGACGCCTGCTGGATTTCTCCTCGTCCGGCACGAGGTGTTTCACGAAGGGACGCCAGACCCGGTGAACGAAGTCGTCCCCCAGCCTCCCACCGATCAGATCGACTACGATACGCCGCCGACCTACGTCTGGTCGCTCATCAGCTTTCTCTCATCTCCGGCGGCGAACTCCGCGATTCTCAGCCAGGACAATCCGGATTGGCTGAACCGGTTCGCCATGCGTCTCAAGGAGTGCGAGCTCGCCATCCTGTTCCACAATGCGAATCCGACGCTGCCCGAGCTGACGCGCGCGTGGGGTCACCCGCCGCCGAGTGCGCCCGGATCTGGTACACGGCCGACGACGGGGACGCTGATCGAGCGCGACGCCGACCTGTATCGCGCGATCGCCAACGATCTCTTCTTCGGACAGGTCGCGCGCTTTCCGCTCGAATCCGACGCCAACCACACGCCGGTGCGCGTGCTCCTCGGCGATTTCCTCGGGCTTCCGTCGCTGATGCCCGGCGGCAGCACGGGCATTCAGGTCGAGATCTTCTCGCGCGAGCAGCTCGGTGTCCCTGGCGCCGTTCAGCGCCCGGTGTCCGCTGCCGCCGAAACCTGGTGGCGTGGCGTGACGGCCGCCGCACGAACGGAGGCGCTGCCGGCCGCCGAGCTGCCGGATGACGGCAACGTGTGGCAGTACCCGATGACGTCGTTCCTCGACTGGTTGAACGCGAAGACATGGAAATCCGAGCGGCTGAAGTACGGCGCGAATTTGTCGACGCCGCGGCCGAATCCCCGGATCAACCTCTAGACCTCGAGCCCGCGCGTCGTCCATGGCAAACGATCTGTCTCTTTCGGTCAAGCGTGCACTGCTGGCGCTCATCGCCCCGCTGCGCGAATCGGCGAGCGACTCCAGGCTGCTCGGCGATTGGCTCGGCAACATCGGATATACCAAGGCGACGACGAGCGACCCGGCGCTCGCGGCGGCCGCGACGAAGGTGGACGCGATCGGAAGCGCGCTCGAGGCGCTGAGCGACACGTCACTCGATTCGTGGGATGGCTTGAGCACGCTGCTCGAGACGGGTCGCCAGTTGCAGGGCGTCGTCAGCGACCTCCGTCAGTTCGCCGCGAGCGCGAACCCCGCGCAGGCCGCGACGAATCTGCCGGACGACGTCGTCGCGCTGCTCCTCGCAACGTGGCTGCGCCGGGCGCATCCCGCGCTCTTCCGCGTCGGCGCGACGCTCGGCGTCATCGACTCGCGCGAGAGCGGCGCGACGGATCCCGCGATCGTGGTGAACGGTGCCACCGCGCGCTACGCCCGCGCCCTCGACCGCTTCCGCTTCGACGCGATCAGCGCATTGTTGGCGGGCCCCGGAAAGGCGATCGCGCAGGCGTACTTGCCGAACGGCCTCGCCACGGGCTCGGATGTCAGGCTCGTCGAGCAGACGCTCTTTGCGAAACTGTCATGGCTGGCGGACCAGCTCGGTCTGGCCTGGCGGATCGAGCATCCGTCCGCGACCAGCACGCCGCAGCCGCCGCTCATCGACGACATCACCGGCGTCGACCCGGCACTCGTGCCAGACGACACCGTCGAACAAATAGACGCCGGCGATGGCACGGTCCCGATGCCGACGCCGGATCCCGCGCCGCCGCCAACGTATTTCGCGCAGACCTTTCCCGCGTTCACCATCTCGCTTGCGCGCACGGCGACGAGCGAGATCGCGCTCGAGCTGCGTGCTTCGTCGGCGCAGCATGCGGGAGGACTCGCCGGTTATCTGCTCACGCCGCTCGGCACGTTCCAGCACTCTGAGACGAACGGCCAATGGAGCGTAACGATCTCGTCGACCGGGTCGGCCCCGTCCATCGCCATCACGCCGCAGGGCGTCGCGCTCGCACCCGGCGCGCAGGCCGTGTCCGGAGGCGAAGCGCGCGTGAAGCTCGTGCGTCAGCCGGCCACGCCCGGATCGAATGCGCCGGCCGTCGCCGGAAATCCAACGGGCACGCGCCTCGAGCTTGGCGCGGCGAGCGCCGAAGCCGCGCTGTTGTTCGATACCGCGCGACAGGCGGTGACAGTGTCCGTCGGCATCGGAGCGTCGGCGGTCGTCATCGCGCCGTCTGACGGCGACGGATTTCTCGCGGAGATTCTTCCCGCGGGCGGACTCCGAGTGCCGTTCGACCTGGGTCTCGACTGGGCGAGCGACGCCGGTCTCAGACTTCGTGGCGGGGCAGGGCTCGACGCGACGGTGCCGGTCGCGCTGTCGATCGGCCCGGTGACGCTATCCGCGCTCCATCTCGCGCTCAAAGCGCAAATCGACGGCACGCTGAACGCGGAGATCTCGGCGAGCGCGTCGGCGGCGATCGGTCCGGTGCAGGCATCGATCGAGCGCGTCGGCCTCACCTCGACGTTGAGCTTTCCCGCGACGGGCGGCAATCTCGGCGTCGCCGATCTCTCGCTCGGTCTCAAGCCCCCCACCGGCGTCGGCGTCGCGCTCGATGCGCACGGCGTCCTCACCGGCGGCGGCTTTCTGCTCCATGACGCCGCCACCGGCACCTACGCCGGCGTGCTGCAGCTCGCGCTGCACGACGAGATCACCCTCACGGCCGTCGGCCTGTTGGCCACCCGATTGCCCGATGGCCGCGCCGGCTACTCGCTCCTCGTCTTCATCACCGCCGACGGCTTCCAGCCCATCCCGCTCGGCTTCGGCTTCGTCCTCCAGAGCATCGGCGGGCTCGTCGGCATTCATCGCACCTTCGATCAAGCCGCGCTCACGGCGGGGCTCAAGAGCGACACGCTCCGCACACTCCTCTTCCCGCGCGATCCCGTCGGCAATGCGCCGGCCCTGCTGCACGCGCTCGGCGCCGCGTTCCCCGTGCAGCGCGGCAGCTATCTGCTTGGCCTGCTCGCCCGCCTCACCTGGTTCACGCCCACCCTCGTCACGATCGATGTCGCGCTCGTCCTCGAGCTCGGCCTGCGCACGCGACTGCTCGTGCTCGGGCGAATCAGCGCGTTGCTGCCGTCCGCCGACAATGATCTCATCCGCCTCAATCTCGACGCCATCGGCGTCCTCGACTTCGACGCCGGCACCCTGAGCGCCGACGCCGTCCTCGTCGACTCGCGGCTCGTCCATCAATTCCCGATCACCGGCAGCGCCGCGCTTCGTGCGCGCTGGAGCGGCGACCCGAGCATGGTGCTCGCGGTCGGCGGGCTCAATCCGCACTTCGCCGCGCCCGCGGGATTCCCGACCCTCGAGCGGGTCGCGATTGCCTTGTGCTCAGGTTCGAATCCGCGGCTCGTCTGCGATTCGTACTTCGCGATTACCGCCAACACGGTGCAGTTCGGCGCGCGCGCGTCGCTTTATGCGGCCGCCGCGGGCTTCAGCGTCACTGGCGACTTGGGCTTCGACGCGCTCGTCACCCTCGTTCCGCCGCACTTCATCATCGACTTCCGCGCGTCGATGCAGCTCAAGCGCGGCTCACACAATCTGTTCGGCATCTCGCTCGCCGGCACGCTCGAGGGCCCGCTCCCGCTCCGCCTCGCGGCGAAGGTGAAGATCGAGATCCTCTTCTTCAGCTGCACCGTTCATTTCGACTACACGCTCGCCGACGGACCGGCGTCGGCGGTGCTGCCGCCCGCGGTCACGCTGCTCACCGAGCTCACGAAGGCGCTCGCCGCGCCGGCGAGTTGGACGACACGGCGCGCGAGCGATACCGCGCAAGGCGTCGCGCTCCGGGCGTTGCCCGCGGGCACCGCGTCGACCACGGTGCTCGATCCGCTCGGGCAGCTCGTGGTGCAGCAGCAAGTGGTGCCGCTCAACACGACGCGCGACATCACGACGTTCGGCGGCGCGCCGGTCGACGGGCCGACGCGCTTCCAGGTGGTGGCGTCGCTGAATGGCCAGCCCGGCACGGCGGTGAGCGGCGAGTTTGCGCCGGCGCGGTACTTCCCGCTCACCGATGACGAAAAGCTCACCGCGCCGTCGTTCGAGACGATGGACGCCGGGATGATCGTCGGCGACGAAACGACACGCTACGACGCGGGCGCGATCGTGCCCGCGCCGCTCACGTATTTCCCGGTTACCCTCGCGCCAGCGGGGAATGCGGGATCGCTCACGGCGCCGATCATCTCGCCGCCGAATGCTGGCGGCCCGCTGCTCAGCACATTCGCGGGCACACAGACAAAACTGCAACCACGAGCTCTGACATTCGCGCCGCCGATGCCGGCGACCGCGGCGCCGGTGTACGTGCTGCCCAGCGCGGCCTTCGCTCGCCAGCGACCGAGTGGCGCGGCCGCGCGCGCGCCGGTGCGGCGCGTGGGGCGCGCACGATTCCGCGATGCCGCGGCGACGCCCGCGGTCACCGTGGGCGCCCCGGGCTGGCGCATCGTGCGCGTGAGCGACGGCGATGTCGCGCCCGTCGCCTCCGGCGTCACCACCTGGAGCGAGTACCGCGACACGCTCGCCGAGCTGAATCGTGGCGGCGCCGAGTGGGTCATGGTACCCGACTACGAATCCGTCTGACCAAGAGGAGCTGAATCGTCGTGTCGAATGCAAGTCTGAGCTTTCTGCCATGGGTGCGGCAGGGCGCGGCGTCGTCGATCACCACCGACGACACGCCGACCAACACGAAGCAACCCGCGGTCGCCACCGTCGCCGCGACCGTCACCGTGAATGGCGCGCCGGTTCCCACGGCCGCGATCAAGCTTCGCGGCCCGGCCGACGTCACCGGGATCGACACCAATCAAGTGGTGCGCACCGATCCACGGCCGTCCACGCACGATTTCGAGCCGAATTGTTTTCCGTCCATCGAGTTCGACCGGCCGGACTTCCCGTGGCTGTTCACGCCCGCGAAGGCGAACGGCTCCAGTCGGCTGCGACCGTGGCTGTGTCTCGTCGTCGTCCAGAAGCAGTCAGGCGTCGCGTTGTCGAACACGTCCGATGCACCGCTGCCGAAGCTGACGATCGACGCCCCGGCGAAACCGTCCGTCGAGCTGCCGGATCTCAAGGACAGCTGGGCTTGGGCCCACGCGCAGGTCGCGGCGAACGACACGACGCAACAGGCGATCGACGGCGCGTTCAACGGTGGACCCGAGCTCACGCTCTCGCGACTCATCTGCCCGCGCGCGCTCGTCGCCGACACCGATTACATCGCGTGCGTCGTCCCCGCGTTCGAGCTCGGACGGCGGACCGGCCTTGGCATCGCCGTGTCCGACGCCGATGTCACGGCGATCGCGCTCGCGCCAGCGTGGGTCTCGCCCGCGCCGCTGAAGGTCGAGCTGCCGGTGTTCTACTCGTGGGAGTTCCGCACGGGTGACGCGGGCGATTTCGAGTCGATCGCCGTCGGCTTGCGAGCGTCTGTGCCGCAGGGCCTTGGAACGCGGCCGATCGACATCAGTCAGCCCGGTTTCGCCGCGGGCGGCGCGACGACGGTTCCCCTCGAGGGCGCGCTCATTCCGATCCCGCCGGCGAGCAACACGCCGCCGGTGCCCGCGCCCGACCCGATCCCCGTCGTGTTCAAGACAGCGCTCGCATCGATCATCAACGAGCCGAGCCGCACGCAAGCCGCCACCCCGAACGCGGATCCGTTGCTCGCGCCGCCGATGTATGGCCGTTGGCACGCCGCGACCGCGCGGACGACGCCCTCGGGAACGTCGTGGTTCGACCAGCTCAATCTCGATCCGCGCTGGCGCGTGGCGGCCGCCTTCGGCACGCAGGTCGTGCAGCAGCATCAGGAAGCTCTCATGGCCTCCGCGTGGGAGCAGGCGGCAGAGCTGCAGACGGCCAATCAACGCATGCGCCAAGTGCAGCTGAGTCTCATCGTCGGCGACGTGCTGCACCAGCGCCACTTCGCGCCGCTCACCGACGAGATGGTGCTGCGCATCGCCGCGCCGGCGTTCGGCCGCCTGCAACATCCGCTCGGCCGCTCGATGCTCGCGAATCAGACCGGCACCAAGCTGCCGCCGGGCGCGAACCGCTCCGCGATGCGCCGCATCGGGCGCGCGCGCGGCCCGCTCACGCGGCGCATCGCGGCGAAGGGGCAGGGGTTCACGCGCTCGACGACGGACACGTGGGTGGCGCGCATGAACGACATGTGGACGCAGCCCACGCCGCCTCCGCCGGTGCCGCCCGCGCCGCCGCAGATCCCGACGCCGCCAACGCCCACGTTCGCCGAGCTGCCAAACACCAATCTCGGGACCGGCCATCTCACGGATGGGGCGTCGTTCTTCGGCGTGTTCGCCGTCTCGCCGGAGAACACGCCCGTCGTCGAGCCGGGGCCGCCGACGCTCACGGGCTCGGTCGAAGCGCCGGACTTCTTCCGCGCCGCCGTGCGAGAGCATCTCGCGCGTGTGTTCCCGCTGCGACCGACGATACACCACACGAATGTCGTCGTGGTCTACGGGAGCGTGACGCAGCCGGTGCTCGATCAGATGCGTCCGCGCCAGGCGCTCAAGAGTCTCATGGCGGCCATCGTCGCGACGGGTGACAGCGTGCTCTCGCCGACGGCGAAGGGCGTCGCGCCGCTCGGGGTGGAGACGATCATGGCGGCGCCGTACTTCCCGCAGCCGATGTACGAGCCGCTTCGCGATCTCTCGCAGGAGCTGTTGTTGCCCGGCTTGGACACCGTGCAACCCGAGACCGTGCTCGGTCTGGGCACGAACCGGCGCTTCGTCGAGTCGTACATGGTCGGTCTCAATCACGAGATGGGACGTGAGCTGCTCTGGCGCGGCTATCCCACCGACCAGCGCGGCACCTACTTCGATCGTTTCTGGGGACACGGCGTGCCCAACTCCGCGCCGGCCGACATCACGGATCTCAACACCTGGAGTGCCGTCGATCCCGTCACGAAGACGATGCGATCGCTCGGCGACGTTCGCGGCGCGCCGCCGGTGCAGGAGGAGTTCGTGATGCTGCTGCGGAGCGTGCTGCTGAAGCGCTATCCCAACGCCGTCGTGTACATGACGCCCGCCCTTCCGTCGCCCGGGAATCCAACCGATCTCACCGCCGTCACACCCGATCTCACGCCGGCCAACGAAGTCGCGCCGATCTTCTCGGGCTCGCTGCAGCCCGACGTGGCGTTCTTCGGCTTTCCGGTCGCGGCGGATGTCGCGGTGGGTGGACCGGGCGTCGGGCCAGGCTACTTCGTGGTCATTCAGGAACATCCGACCGAGCCGCGCTTCGGGATCGACGCCAGCGTCGACCTCAAGGGCGCGAGCCATCTGATCGTCACGCCCGCGCCGCCGGCCGGCGTCAACCCCAACGGGTGGAACACCCACGCCGCGGCGATGGCGGGCATCACGCGGCGTTTGCCGGTGCGCGTCGCCATCCACGCCTCGCGCCTGATCACGCCGGCCTGACCGCCAGCGAACACTCATGAGAGATGAATAACACTCTGTTCGACAGCAGCTTCGCGCCGCCGGGATCGAATCCACAGATCACACCGGGCGCGCTCTGCCCCAGCGACCTTCCACTCGTCCTGTTCCCGGTGCGCCTGGAAACGCGCTTCTTCACGCTGCCCGGCAACGTGACGGAGCTTCGCGTGCGCGTCTTCCCGGACAAGATTCACGTCGACACGCATCAGCCGGAGCTCACGACCGACGAGCGCACCTGGGGCACGCGCTACTGGCAGCAAGACTGGGTCGCTGCGAACGACAACGGCGCGCGCGCGGACGCATGGCGCACGTTGGCAAGTCGGTTCGGCGCCGAGCGCGCGGCGTGGATCGCTCGCGTGCTTCGGCCGACGAACATGCAGCAACGTCCGACCGCGGCAAACCAGACGCAGACGCCCAATGCGCCGGTGTTTCCGACGTTGCCGCCCGTCGGCCCGAACGGCGAGAACGCGTGGCGGCATCCGCCGCAAGCACGACTGCTGCCCGATCGCTGGGTTGCGATCGTGCACTCGGCCGGTTCGGTCGCGCTCTCGGTCACCAGCAATCCCGTGGCGCAGCCGCTCGCCGTCGGTCCCGATCCGAACGTCGCTCCTCCCGATCCGGCGACAGAGGCGGCGATTCTCGCCGGGGATGCACTCGCGATCGATCCCGGCATGCAGTGGCTGGTCGATTTCGATGAAGCCGAACGGAAGGGCATGGCGCTTCGCATGACGATCCCGCCGTCGGTGCTCGCGGCGGGCATCGAGAGCCTCGTCGTGTTCGGCGTCGCGGCGTCGCTCAGCGTGGCCGACTCGGCGAGCCAGCTCGCGAGCCTGCTCGACGCGCACCACTACACCGACGGTCTCGAGTTCCTGCGGTTCGGAACGCCGACGAACAACACCGACGATCGTCGCGCCGCGTATAGCACCGAGGATGCGGGTCACTCGCGCAGCTTCGAGTCCGAAGTGTTGGCCGATCCGCAGAACGCACCGAACGCGCTCCGCGTCGGCACGGCGCTGGGCCTTTCGTTCCCGAGCATCGCGCCGACGCTGGGACGCGTCAGTCAGGCGACGCTCGATCATGACCGCGACATGCGCAGCATGAACGCTGCCCTCTGGCCGGTGGGGTGGGGCTACTACCTGACCAACATGATCGGCAGCCAGAAAGGTGTGAACCCGACCTCGGTGGAGTGGGCACGCCGGCATTTTCTCGACTTCGTGCGTGGCGGCGGACCACTTCCGGCCATTCGCTGCGGATCGCAGCCATACGGCGTGTTGCCGGTGACGTCGCTCACCCAGTGGGCGCCGGGCACGAACGAAGCCCTCGCGCCGGAAGACGCGTGGCTTCAGAAGTTCCTCTTCGCGCTGCGCGACAAAGTCTGGCGTCAAGTCGCGAACACGGTCGCGCGCGTGGGACTCAGGCACGATCCCCCGGATCCGGACGCCGATCTCGCCGACGTCATGCAGACCGACGGCGTCTCGTATGGCAGCGCGATTCGCCGTGTCTTCGGCCGTCACTATCTCGAGCATCTCTTCACCTTCGGCGGGCAAAGCTTCACGAGCTACACGCAGCAGCAGGACGCGGTCGCGAATCCGATGGTGCAGCTGCTCGGCCTCACAGCCAACGCGCCACACCGCGCGTCGCACGGCTTCTTCGATCAACTCGCCGGCCTGACGGCGCCTCTGGTGCAGATCGGTGAGATCTCGCCGTGGCAACCGCTGCAGCCGAACTACATCGGCGTGCTGCTCGCGACGCAGACCGTTCAAGGGCTGATCGACGCACGGCCGAATCCCGCGGCGACCGACCAGACGACGAGCGTGCTCCAGATGCTGCTGCGACACGCGATGCTTCGCGAGATCGCGACCGCGGCCGCGCAGCTCGCGTCGAAGACGACCGGAACCGATCTCGCCACGCTGTTGCGTGATGTCGAGCTCGTCGATCTGGTCGACGTGCCGCCGGTGAACTTCATGCTGCAAACACCGCCGAAGAACTTGCATTGGAAGCGGCAGCTCGACCTGCAGGCGCCGGGACAGCCGGCCGGGACCACGATCCGCCAATATCTCGAGGGGCTGACCAGCTTCACCGCGGCGGAGGTGGCGTCGCTCGGCGAGTTCCGCACGGGCCTGATGCACCTGCAATCGCTCGACAGCGAAGCACTGCAGCTGCTCATGCAGGGCACGCTCGATCTCTCGGCGCATCGGTTGGATGCGTGGATCACGTCGCTCGCGACGAAGCGCCTCGCGCTCATGAGCGTCGATGGCCCGATGGGACAGCGGATCGGCGCATATGGTTGGGTGGAGCATCTCATTCCTTCGACGCCGCTCGCGGCGATCCCGGCGGCATCGATGCCGCCGGGCGAACAGGCGCCGCTGTACGGGCTCGTGAACGACAGTGGGTTCATTCATGCGCCGTCGCTCTCGCACGCATCGACCGCCGCCCTGCTGCGCAATGCGCATCTCGGTCCCAGCGGCATTCCGTCGCCGAACGGACCATTCGCGATCGATCTGTCGTCGCGACGTGTCCGCGAAGCGACGCGACTCCTCGACGGCGTTCGCGAGGGGCAGCCGCTCGGCGCGCTTCTCGGGTATCAGCTCGAGCGACGCCTGCACGACCTCTCGCTCGACGTCTTCATCCCGGCGCTCCGCCGCATCGCTCCGCTGGTCGTTCGCGAACGCGAGGCCACCACGGCGAACGCCGAAGCGCTCGGCGCGGACAACGTGGTCGACGGACTCGTGCTGCTCCGCTTCTACCAGACGCCGGGCGACCAGACCGTCGCGTCGGCGTTGAAGGGCGTCACGTCGAGTACCAGCCAGGGGCTCGTCGTCGCGGAGCTCGACGCGCTGGCGAACAGCGTGGATGGATTGAGCGACGCGCTCACCGCGGAAGCGGCCTATCAACTGGTGCGCGGCAACACATCGCGGTTGGCCAGCACGCTCTCGGCGATCGCGCAAGGCGACTCGCTTCCGCCCGAGCTCGAGGTGGCGCGCACGCCGCGCACGGGGACGGCGATCACGCATCGCGTGATCGTGCCCTTCAGCGGCACGTCGAACGCGGGCGCCGGCTGGACGAACTCGACGACCCGCGGCACCAACGAGCGCTGGCTCAACGCGTGGATTCGCGCGCTGCTGGGCGACGCGCGCAAGGTGCGTTGCACAGTCGAGGAGCTCGACGCGACGGGCGCGGTCGCGGCGACTGTGACGTTCCCGCTACACGACGTTTCTCCGCTGTCGCCGGTCGATTTCGTCTTCTTCGTGCCGTCCGCGGGAACGACGAGTCAGGGCAGCGCGTCGATCTCATTTGCCGAAGAGTTGGTGCTCTACCATGCGCGCCGCATGACGGGTGGATTCGGCGCCGACGCCGTGCTGCGCCTTCAGCATGCGCGGCCGACCAACCTTGCTGTTGGGGAAACGACTTTGTTCGATGTCCTGGAACAAGCTCGCGCCGTCCGCCGCGTGCTCGAGCGCGCGCGCGGTCTTCGTCCCGAGGATCTCGCTCCGCCGGAGCGCGCGAGCCTCGGCGCGATCGACCTCACGGACTACTCGACGCGTGTCGGGCACTATGAGAGTGCGCTCAACACCGCGCACAAGGCGCTCGCGAAGCTCGTGCCGCTGGCCGCGACGACCGCGGCAGAGACCTTCCGCACCGCGATGCTGAACCTCGGCAACTTCGGCATCGGACCGGCGGTGCCGGCCGTCGCGGTCGGCGACACGCCGGACATTCGCACGGCGCTCGCCAAGCAGTCGGCCGCCATGCTGAAGATCAGCCAGCAGCGGCTCGATCAAGGAACGGCGCTCCGCGCGCAGCCCGCCGCCACCGATCCGCGCGTGCAATACGATCGGCTGCTCGAGCGCGCGCGCGCCGTGTACGGTCCAGAGTTCGTCTCCTTGCCGAACTTCACGCTCGATGCCGCCGCCGCGGCCGAGCTCGACTCGGCGATTGCCGGAAGCCTGCAGCAGCAAGGCGGCGACGCGCTCGCGTCGCATCAATGGTTCACGCGCTCGTCACGCGTGCGCGATCTCCTCGCGCGGCTCGGCGCGCTGTTGCAAGGCGCGGAAGTGCTCGCGACCGGAACGCGACTGGGCTTGAGCGTCGCACAATTGCCGTTCGATGCCACGGAGCGATGGGTCGGGCTGGCGCCGCTCCCCAACACACAGCTCGCGCAGAGCAAGCTGTCGCTCGTGATGCAGCCGATGAAGGCGGTCGATGCCACGCAGACGCTGTGCGGGCTGTTCATCGACGAGTGGATCGACGTGGTGCCGAGCCAGCAGGAGACGACCGCGATCACGTTCCAGTTCAATCCGCCGAACTCGTTCGCGCCGCAGAGCGTGCTCGTCGCCGTGCCGCCGGTGCCCGGCCAGGATTGGACGACGGAGAGCCTGCGACAGGTGCTGATGGAAACGCTCGATCTCGCCAAGCTCCGCGCGATTGACTCGAGCCAGTTGGGCGCCGCCGCGCAGTATCTGCCGGGGGTGTACTTGCCGTTCAACGCCGCCGACGACGCGGTATCGACGGACTTCGGGCCGTTGACCGCGTTCTCCGCGCAGTTGGGCCCGCAGCTGGGCGGACTCACGGTGTCCATCAGTGGGCTGATGAAGAACGCGACCGTCGGCCGCAGCGTACAGCTTTCGGGATCCATCGGCCCGGTCAGCGGCTCAGTCACGTCGGTCCAGCTCCAGTTCGGCACGAGCGCGGCGCCCGCACAAGCGACGGTCGCGCCAGGCGGCTTCGGTTGGAGCTGGTCGGGATTGATCCCGAACGACATCCGTCCGGGCCAAGCATTTCAGATCATCGTGACGGCGACCGGCACCGCGGCCGCGACCCCGCCAACGCCAATCAGTGGCCAGGCGGTCGCGAACGTCGTGCTCGAGAATGTCACACCCGTGCTGACGGTGACGCAGCTTCCGCAAACGGTCACGGCGACGAAGGTCCCGTACGCGGTCACGCTGAGCGGCTCCGTCAGCGAAGGCACTGGCGCGCCGTACGCGCCGCAGGTGCAGTACCGCCTCGGCACCGCCGCGCTTACCACGCTACCGCTCGCGCAGGGCGCATGGAGCACACCGCTGTCGCTGCCGGCCGGCGACAACCTCATCACGGTCCAGGCGTCGGACGCCTTCGGCTCCGTCACGGCATATCAGCAAACACTCACGGTCGTCGTCGGTCCCTGACGCCAGCCGATCAGCGAACACTTCGAGACAATGTCAACCACGCCAAATAATTTCACGTTTCTGACACCAGTCGACGGTGCCGTCGTCGGCCGGAGCATGCAGCTCATCATTCGGCCCGGGTCCGTCTGGGGGCAGTCGGTGGGCGTTACCGGCCTCGTAACGTTCATGGTCGGCGGATCGTCGGTCGCCTCGGTACCCCTGACCATCGCCGCCGCGGTCTGGTCATGGCAGGGGACCGTGCCGGCCGTGATTCGTGCCGGTCAGGCATTTACGATTTTCGTCAGCGCGCACATCGCCAGTGGCGCCCATCCAGCTCGTGGGCATAGGGTCGGTCGACGTCGTGCTCGAGAACGTCGTGCCCGTGCTGAGCGTGGCGCCGATTCAGTCGCCGAAGGGCGTCACGAAGTTGCCGTACATGTTCACGCTGGCGGGCACGTCGAGCGAGGGCAACGGTCCGCCGTACGGCGTCTCGAGCGTCCAGGTCCAGGTTGGCAACGGTCCGTTCCAGCAAGCGGACGGCGTCGCGCCCGGGTTTTTCCCGAACTGGTCGTTCCCCGTGGTCGTCCAGAATCTGGGCGATACGGTCATCACGGTGCGAGCGAGCGATGCGTTTGGCGGGGTGACGACGGTTCAGCAAACGCTCAGGCTGCTCGAGTACACGCCGCCGCCGCCGATCGATCCGAACGCGAAGAAGACGACCGACCTCAACTTGCCGACGACGTCGTCGATCACCAGTTGGACGCGCTTGGAACCGCAAGTCGCCAACGCCGACATGGGGGCGAGCACGAGCGCGCGCGTCTTCGATCCGCTGTGGTTCATGACGCGGCAATGGCAAATCGGTGAATTCCAAGGCGAAGACGCCGGGTCGCCCGTGCGCGCGCGCGTCCGCGCGACGAATGCGGCACTCACGCGCGCCGTCTTCGGCGAGCTCCCGCCGAGCACCGCGCCGGTGCAGCCGGTGGCGCAGCCCTACGACCCCACGCGCGCACCTCTCGAGACGCTGGTCGAGCGGCGACCGATGCGCCCGTCGAGCGACACCGACTCGCGCATGCTCGCGCTCGCGGTGGAAGCCGGTCTGCATTTTCTGCGGATGGTGGAGCTCAACACGCGGGCGAAGAAGTATCGCGCCGCCTTTCTCAGCCGCTACCTGCTGGAGCAGCCGCCGACGCAACCCGCGCCCGTCGCGGACGATGCCACGCGGCGCTTCATCGATACGATGGTCGGGCGCGCGCCGGATGCACGACGTCTCGCGATGGCGTTTCGCCATCCCGCCGCGTCGCCGTTGACGTTCGATCCGGCGCTCAAGATTGCCGCCGCCGACCTTGCCGCGGTGCAACAGGTCGCGACCAGCTGGCTCGCTTGGTACGACGGCCTGTTCGCCGAGCCGGCGACCGCCGCGGACGACGCGTGGGTGCCGCCGCGACTGGAGTATGCGGTCTCCGTCGCGACACGGCTGTCCGCGCAGCCGCAGGACGGCGTCACACTCTCCGCCAGCGAGTTCGACGGCGGACGCCTCGACTGGAGCAGCTTCGACATCAACACCACGCGGCTGGTCGACACCACCGGGGACACGCCCTTCACGGCGCTCAACGAGACGACGATTCCCTCACCGGTGACGTTCGGCGGTGCGCCCGCGCCGCGCTTCTGGGAAATGGAGGACGCGAAGACGGCCTACGGACTCGTGCCCGTGGGGCCGACCGATCTCGTGCACTTGATGTTGATCGAGTATGCGAGCACGTACGGCAACGATTGGTACGCCATTCCCCTCACCACGCCCGTGGGGACGATCACACGTGTCGACTCGCTCGTGGTGACGGACACGTTCGGTGTCCGAAGTCTCGTGCGACCGATCGGTGATCCTGCGCTGTCCACGCCGCACTTCTCGATGTGGCAGCAGTCGAGTCGCCGGTATCCGGGCAGCACGCTCGGCGCAGCGAACGCGCTTGGACCTATCGGCGCGCCCGTGTCGAACCGGTTCTTCCTGCCGCCCACACTCGCGCGAAGCGTGGACGGAAACGTGTTGGAGGACGTGCTGCTGCTGCGCGACGAGATGGCCAATCTCGCGTGGGGTGTGGAGCGCAACATCGAGGGCGCCGCCGAAGCTCCCGTGTCGCTGGCCGCGGCCGCGGCGGAGCGCGAAGCCCTGGTCGCGGCGGCAAACGCCGGCGGTCCGCTGCCGCGGTACCAACTGTCGTCCTCTGTGCCCGAGAACTGGATTCCGCTTCTCCCGGTGCAGATCCAGGTGGCGCCGAATGGACCGCTCCTCTCGCGTCTCAAGCGCGGCGCGGTGCTCCAACCCGATGGCAGCAACACGGTGCACTCCGCGCACAGCGAGACCCTCAATTCACTCGGCACCGCGCTGCTCTTCGACGAAGAAGTTCCGCGCGAAGGCACGCACATCACGCGACGTCGCCGAATGGCGCGCTGGATCGACGGCTCCACGTGGGTGTGGACCGCGTTCCGCAACGAAGTGGGGAGCGGCGAAGGCTCGGCGGGCTTGCAGTTCGACGATCTCCTGCCGCCCGACGGGACACCGGTCCTGCTTCCTCTGACGCCACCGCCGCCGCCGGGCGTGACCTCGGCGATTCTCACGCAGACGACGCTCGCCGTCGGCGGTCCGGCGAGCACCTACAGTGCGTCGCTGCAGAATCAGGGACCAAGTCTCTCGGGCGTGGCGCTGCAAGGCTGGATCAACGAGGGCACGGCGCGACGCGACGCCGGTCAAACACCAGTCGACTGCGGCGGCGGTGCAGGGGTGCTACCGACCGGTGTCTTCACGGTGACGGGGCCGATCGCGGCCTCCAACACCGGAGGCGGAACGGGCACGCTCGCGCCGGGAGCCGCGACGTTCGAGCTGCAGCTGACGCAGGGCACGACGGTAGTGGCGACCTTCACCGTCCCGCTGACGCTCGTGTCGAGCGCGCCAACCATGACCGCGCCGACTCCGAGCTCGACGTCGGCCACGATCGACGGCGCTTCGGTCACGTACTCGACCATACTGAACAATCCTGGACTCAGTCAAAGCAACGTCTTGCTGCAAGGCTGGATCGATCAGGCAGCGACGCGACGCGCCGCCGGCGGTGCGATGGTCATGTGCGGCGCCGGAGTCGGGGTGTTGCCGACCGGCACGTTCACGGTCCAGGAATCGATGGTCGCGTCCAACGCTACCGGCGGAAATGGAACGCTCGTCGCCGGGCCCGCGACGCTCGAGGTACAACTGATTCAGAACAGCGTTGTGCTCGACACCAAGACGGTTCCGATCACGCTCGTGGCGAGCGCGCCGCCACCGCCACCGCCGCCGGCTGGTTTGGCGATCAGCGCGCTCACCTCGAACCAGAGCACCGTGCTGTTCACGGCAGCCGGCACGTACTCCGCCACGCTGACGAATCCGGGCGCAAGCATGTCGAACGTGGTGTTGCAGGGCTGGATCAATCAGGGCAGCGCTCGGCGCGCGGCGGGTGGATCGATGGTCGTGATCGGAAGCACCGTGGGAATTCTGCCCAACGGAACATCTACGACGACGGGATCGATCGTGGCCTCGAATGGCACGAGCGGCAACGGCACCCTTGTGGCTGGACCGGCGACGTTCGAGTTGCAGTTACTTCAGAGTGGGACGCTGCTCTTCACGAAGATCATCAACGTGATGCTCGCATAGAGCAGAGTCCAGCTCGGACAGACTGAGATTGGAAAAACGGCATTTCGTTGGACGTCCAGACCCCTCTTTCATCGCCTGACAAGCGTGAGGTCGGAGTTCAACACCTCCGGGCCGATTCCAGGCGCCGTAAGCACTTAGTCACAACGGACAAGCAAAATCGGAGCACCCGCATCGCCACATTGAGGTTATAACGCACCGGGGGGCTTGTGGAAAGCCCCGGGTCCTGCCCTAAAGTCGCCGGACGCGCTGGTCGAGGCCCGAACGCGACCTGCGGATCGTGAGACGCACGTGCTGTTGCCGCCACATCGACGCGCGGCGCGAGTCCGGCGGACATGCTGCGACGTTCTTTCGAGAATGCATAGGGGAGCGAGTAGATGGGCAGATACGTGTTGAGCTTTCAAGACATCGACCACACCCAGGTCTCGGTCGTCGGCGGCAAGGGCGCGCACCTGGGCGAGATATCGCGGCTCGAAGGCGTCCGCGTGCCGGCTGGTTGTTGCGTGACGACGACTGCCTTCAAGCGGATCATCGCCGAAACGTCGTCGATCGACGGTCGTCTCGACCAGCTGTCGCGCCTGAAGCCGGACGATCGCGAAGCGATCCGCGCGCTCAGCGCCGAGACTCGCTCGACGATCGCAGGAATCGCGATCCCCGGCGATCTCGCGGGCGCGATCACCGACTCGCTCACCCAGCTCGGCGACCGCGCCGCGTACGCCGTCCGATCCAGCGCGACGGCGGAAGACTCACCGACGACGTCGTTCGCGGGCCAGCACGATACTTACCTGAACGTCGTGGGGCCGGCGGCGATCCTCGAGCACGTCAGCCGGTGTTGGGCGTCGCTCTTCACCGAGCGGGCCGTGACCTATCGGCTGCGGAACGGCCTGGATCAGCGAACGGTCTCCATGGCCGTGGTCGTGCAGCAGATGGTCTTCCCGCAGGCGGCTGGCATCCTCTTCACCGCGGACCCGATCACGGGCAACCGGAAGGTCGTCTCCGTGGAGGCCAGCTTCGGCCTCGGTGAAGCCCTGGTTTCCGGCTTGGTGAACGCCGACGTCTACAAGGTGCGCGACGGCGTGGTCGTCTCGAAGATGATCGGCACAAAGGAGCGTGCTCTTCTCGCCTCCGCGGCAGGCGGGACGCACGAACTGGCGATCGAGCCGGAGCGGCAGGAGCAGCCCGCGCTGACGGATGCACAGGTGTTGCGACTAGCGAAGCTGGGCCGGCGGATCGAAGCGCACTTCGGCCGCCCGCAGGACATCGAATGGTGTCTGGTCAATGAGGATTTTCAGATCGTTCAGAGTCGCCCGATCACCACGCTGTTCCCGATTCCTGCGGCCGGCGACCAGGAGAACCGCGTCTACGTCTCGGTCGGTCATCAGCAGATGATGACCGACCCCATGACGCCCTTGGGACTTTCCGTCTGGCAGCTGACGACTCCGCGGCCGATGGGCGAGGCAGGCGGGAGGCTGTTCGTCGACGTCACCCGGCAGTTGGCTTCACCGGCGAGCCGTGCGGCGCTCGTCGGGCTCCTCGGAAAATCCGATCCGCTGATCGGGGACGCGCTGCGGACCATCGTCGACCGCGGCGATTTCGTCCGCTCGCTTCCGGACGAAGGTCCGGTCTGGGCGCCGCCCGGCGGCGGATCCGCCGCGCTCGAAACGGATCCGGCGATACCCGCTGAGCTGATCGAGCGGAGCCAGGCGTCCATCGCAACGCTGAAGCACGACATCGGACAAAAGTCCGGCGCGGCGCTGCTCGACTTCATCCTGACGGACATCCAGGAGCAGAAGCGGAGCCTGGTCGATCCGAGGAGCATGCAGGTGGTCATGGCGGCGATGGAGTCGGCGTGGTGGCTCAACGACAACCTGCAGGAATGGCTCGGCGAGAAGAATGCCGCCGACACGCTCACGCAGTCGGTCCCGAACAACGTCACGTCGGAGATGGGGCTGGCGCTCCTCGACGTCGCGGACGCGATCCGCCCGCATCCGGACGTCGTCGCGTTTCTGCGGCACGTCGAGGATGAGGGTTTCCTAAACGAGCTGCCCACGCTGGCGGGTGGGCGCGACGCGCGAGAGGCCATTCAGGGCTGGCTCGACAAGTACGGCATGCGCGGAGTGGGTGAGATCGACATCACGCGGCCGCGTTGGAGCGAACGCCCCACCGTGCTCCTGCCCATCCTCCTCGGCCACGTCGAGAACTTCGAGACAGGCGCGGCCGGGCGGCGCTTCGAGGAAGGGAAGCAGCAGGCGTCGAAGAAGGAACAGGAGCTGCTCGAGCGCTTGCGCGCCTTGCCGGACGGCGGGCAGAAGGCCGAGAAGACCAAGCGGATGATCGACCGGGTCCGGACGTTCGCCGGGTACCGCGAGTATCCGAAGTACGCGATGGTGAGCCGCTACTTCATCTACAAGCAGGCCCTGTTGGAAGAAGCCGAGCGCCTCGTGCAGGCCGGCGTGCTTCGTGAGAAGGAAGACATCTTCTATCTCAGGTTCCAGGAGCTCCACGACGTGGTGCGCACGAACCAGGTGGACGATTCTCTCATCCGCCAGCGCAAGGACGCGTACAGGTCGTATCGAGCGCTCACGCCGCCCCGCGTGCTCACGTCGGATGGTGAGGCGATCGCCGGGACATACCGACGCGACAACCTGCCCGCCGGCGTGCTGGTCGGACTACCCGTTTCCGCCGGCACCATCGACGGGCGCGCTCGCGTCATCCTCGACATCGCGAAAGCCGATCTGGAACCGGGCGACATCCTGGTCACGGCTTACACGGATCCCAGTTGGACGCCGTTGTTCGTCGCGATCAAAGGCCTCGTGACGGAGGTGGGTGGGTTGATGACCCACGGCGCGGTGATCGCACGAGAGTACGGCCTGCCGGCCGTCGTGGGGGTGGAGAATGCCACGCGGCTGATCCGCGATGGGCAGCGGATCCGCGTGCATGGAACGGAGGGGTATGTGGAGATTCTGTCCTAGCGCGATCAATCTTCGGCGCGCGTCAGGAGAACGACCAGGAACGCTCGCCACCAAGCCGGCACGGGCCTTCCGGCCGTCCACCGCGCCGCTGACAGTCGCGCGATCGGCAAGACGATTTCGTCCTGCAGCCAACACAGCGTGCCAACTCGAATCGCCTCCGCGCGCCAGTACACGGTGGCGGGGGTCAGACGGGCGAGCCGCGAACGGAATCCGATCATGAAGTCCTGCGGCGACGAGAACGATGTCTCGCGCCATCGCATCGCGCGTGCCGCACGGGCTCGCTTTGTAAGCTGTTCACCTTCAATGCCGTTGGCCATTCTCACCGAGAGTCCTGTCGCGCCGCGACGTCGAAAATGATGCGAGTCTGCAACACAATTTGACTTCTACGTCAGCGCCGAGGGGCGCTGGTCGTGCTCCCGGTCCAGCACGTTGACGGCATAAAGCGACCCGGATTCACCGGCCCGGTGAAGTCGGCGCCAAGCGACTCCCAGGTGTCGTCGAGCTCACGCATCTTGCGAAGCGGCTGATCGGGACCGGCAAGTCCGCTTCTGGTCGCTCGAATCATGGCGAAGTGCAAGTGCGGCGGCAGACCCTTGGCCTTCAACTCCGCGGCGTTGCCCGTGTATCCGACGCTGCCGATCCGCCGACCGGCCGGAACGGAATCGTTCTCCTGAACCGTTCGGTCGCTCAGGTGCGCATACACCGTGTACATGCCGTCGCCGTGGTCCAGGATGATCGTCGTGCCGAACGGTCCCCAATCGTCGGCGGAGACCGCGACGATTCCAGCGCGGACGCTCAGCACGGGCGCGCCTTCGGTGCTGTTGAGGTCGAGTGCACCGTGTTTCCGTCCGCCGTCTCGAGAGGAATCGAAGCGGCCGCCCGAGTGAGCGACGGCGTCGCCGGGGCGAATCTCGGGCGAGCCACGCAGCGGGCAGACGTAGCTCGGTGACTGCGCCGGCCGCCCGGCATTCGCGTCGCGCGCCGCGGGCGCGACGACGAAAATCGCCGCGGCGCCCGCAGCGAGCACGAGGGTCGACGTCATCGCACTGGTGCTCCTTCCGAGCGATTCGTTCGATCCGTTACGACCGCGCCTCGTCGTCGCGCTTCTGCCGCGGGCGCTCGTTCCCCATGGGCTCCGCCGGCGCATGGAGGTCGATCGCCTGCTTCGGCGCGTGGGTCTCGCGATCGTGGCGTTGCAGGTCCTTCTCGGAATCGAAGTGCGCGCCGCAAATGACGCAGTCGAACTCGTGGGTGTGGGCCATGTGCTCCTCCGGTTGCCGGCAGAGTCAGCATTGGTCGTGCCGCCGGGTGAGCCGAGTGACGAGCGCCTGGGAACGGCGCCCGGGACGCGCGGCTCGATTGACCGTCGCGCCGCTCATATATAGAATGCCTGGCAGCAATAGTAGGTATTCTATCTATCGCAGCCGGCGAGGCCCGCCCGTGGCGGCACGACCTCCGCGTGATCCCAAAAGCGACGTCCTCAAGGGGACGCTCGAGATGCTCGTCCTGCACACGCTCACCGTACAGGCGATGCACGGCTACGCGATCGTCCAACACGTCAAACGGTTGACCGACGACGCGCTGCAGATCGAGGCCGGGTCGCTGTATCCCGCGCTCGAGCGCCTCGAGAAAAAAGGCTGGGTGAGGTCCCGCTGGGATGCCTCGCCCACGGGACGCCGCGCCCGCTACTACAGCATCACCGCCACCGGTCGGAAGCAGCTCGGGAAAGAGGTGTCCGGCTACGACCGCGCGGTCTGGGCGATCGCGCGCGTCCTCGACCGCGCCTGACCAGGCGACGCCATGTCTCTCCTCGACGTCGTGCGCTATCGAGTCCGCGTCTTGCTTCGTCCGACGTCATTCGCCCGAGAGCGCGAGGAAGAAATCCGGCATCATCTCGACCTCGAGGCGGCTGACGCGAGATCGGTCGATCGCGCGTCGTCGTCCGACGCGGAGATCGAGCGGCACGCGCGGCGGCAGTTCGGGAATCTCGCCTACTCGAGTGAAGAACGCCGGATGATCGCCGGGCTCGCCCTGTTCGATGCGGTGCGCCAGGACGTCGCATTCGTCGTGCGCTTTCTGCGGCGCCGCGCGGCCTTCGCCGCGGTATCGGTATCGACGATCGCGCTCGGCATCGGCGCCGCCACCTCGCTGTACAGTGTCGCGGACGCGGTGCTCTTTCGTCCGCTCGCGTTTCCCGATGCCGACCGACTGACGACCGTGTGGCTGACGCGGCCGCGGTGGAAGACGAATCCGGCGTTGTCGGCGCGCTGGGACCGGGGCACGCTGTCGTTGACGGTCTACCGCGATTGGCGCGCGTCACAGACGTCGTTCGCCAACGTTGCGGTATGGATGCGCCGGTCCGCGGTCGTCGGCGGTTCGACGGCGCCGGAAGAAGTCTCGATCGTGCTGGCGAGCGCATCGCTGCTGCCAACGCTCGGCATCCGGCCCGAGCTCGGCGCGTGGTTCTCGGCGGCCGACGACATTGTCGGTGGAGCGCCGGTCGCGGTCGTGAGCCACGAAACGTGGGCGGCGCGCACTGGAAGTGATCCACACATCGTCGGGGAAGCAGTCGACATCGATGGCGTGCGGCACATCGTCGTCGGTGTTCTGCCCGCGGGCGTCTCGCTCGATCGCACGGGAGGTCCGATCGCGTACTGGATTCCCGCCGGTCGCGATCCGCGGCTGGCGACTGATCCAGGAGCGTTCGCGTTTCAGGCGATCGGACGGTTGAAGCCGACGGTTTCCCTGGCGGCGGCGAGCGCGGAAGCCCAGCGATTCTTCGGCTCCATCGCCGGCGACGATCGGATCAAGGGCGCTGTGCTCGCGTCGCTGCACGCGGATCAAACCCGCACCGTACGGCGCCCGCTCGTGATCCTGCTGGCCGCGGCGGGGTTGTTGCTGTTGATCGCTTGCATCAATGTGGCGACGCTCCTGATGGGCGAAGCGGTCAGTCGCGAGCCTGAGCTTCGGACGCGCGCCGCGCTTGGCGCGAGCCGCGCCCGATTGTTCCGGCAGTTGCTGACCGAGAGCATCGCCCTGGCGAGCGCCGGCGCCGTCGCCGGCACCGCGTTGGCGTTCGGGGCCACGAGGCTCATCGTCCGCTCGGCGCCGGCGCCGGCGCTGTCGCTGACGCGGCCGGGCCAGTTGGCAAGCGATATGAAGCACACGACGCGAGGACGCGGGCGCGGCCAGCGCAACCTCATCGCGTGCGAGGTCGCGCTCTCGATGGTGCTCCTCGTCGCGGCCGGGCTGCTGGCGCGGAGCTTCAGCAAACTCTCATCGGTCGGTTTTCGCCCGTCGGAGCTGCTGGTCGCCAGCCTGCGTCTGCCGAAGGCGCCATTCGACGACAGCGCTCACGTCCGGGCAGTGTACGGTGATCTGCTGGAGCGACTGAAGACGCGGCCTGGCGTGATCGCCGTGGCGGCGACGACCACGCCGCCGTTCTCGAACGGGTCGAGCAGTGGGTCGTTCGAGATCGAGGGACGTCCGGTGACCGCAAGCGCGCCGACGCTCGACGCCGACCGGCGAGCGACGTCGCCGGAGTTCTTCGTGACCGCCGGCATACCGATCGTTGCCGGACGCGCCTACTCCGACGCCGATCGCGCCGGCGCGCCACTCGTCATGGTCGTGAGTCGCGTGCTCGCGCGCCGCGAGTGGCCGGCCGAGAGCGCGATCGGAAAGCGCATCAAGTTTGGCGGCGAATGGCGAACGATCATCGGGGTGGCGGGCGATATCGAGACCGAGCGACCCACGGCCGAGCCCACGGAAACGATCTATGTGCCGCTTGCGCAGATGATGCTCAGGTCCGCTCCGGCTGTGCTGGTGCGAACGCACGCCACCGCGAGCGATGCCGTGTCGGACATTCGCCAGACCGCTCACGATGTCGAGGCCGATGTCTCGGTGAGTCGCGTGGACGACATGAGCGATCTCGTCGCGGCGGCGCTCGCCGACGATCGATTGCGTACGGTGCTCATCGTGCTGTTCGCCGCGATTGCCGGACTGCTCGCCGCGGTGGGCATGTACGGCGTCGCGGCGACGTCCGCCAACCGTCGGACGCGCGAGATGGCGATTCGCGTCGCGGTGGGCGCGAGCAGCGGTTCCGTCGCGCGCCTCATCATCGGCACCGCGGCGAGAGGCGTGGTGCTCGGCGCGACGTTGGGTGTCGGCCCCGCGCTCGCGGGAACTCGAGTGCTGGCGCCGTATCTCTACGACGTACGCGTTACGGACCCCGTCGTGTACGCGATCGTGGGCTTCTCCTCGCGATCACGACGATCGCCGCCACCTGGATTCCCGCGCGGCGCGCGACGCGTGTGCGCCTCGTCGAGACGCTGGCCGCCGAGTAAGTACCGCCGTGGTCGGCACTCCAACGCCGCACGCCTTCTCAGTCGTCTCGCAGCGCCCCTGCTGGCTCGATGAGCCCAACGCGTCGCGCCGGGATGTAACACGCCATGAGCGCGACGGCGGCCAGCCCGAGCGCCACCGCAACCAAGGTCAAAGGATCGAACGGCGAGATGCCGATCAGGACCCCGCGTACCGTTCGTCCCGCGACGTAGATCCCGGGAATTGCCATGACGCCGCCAAGCACGATGAGGATCGCGCCTTCCCCCAGCACGAGACGAAGCACGCGGCCGCGATCGACACTCATATTCACATCTCCGCGTGGCGTGTTGGCGACGTTCTCGAATTCGGAGGATCCTTCTCCGTGACGAACGTAACTCGGAGCGCATGTCGCCTGTCAGCGTCCGGTCACTATCGACGAGGAATCGGCGACTCGAGCGCGGTGATCACGTCTCGCGTTGTGCAGAGTCTGCCAGGAATATCAGGAACAGCAGCATCGTCCACATGCGAAAAGCACGAAGCCCACCGCGACGGTACGCGGTGAGGCTCCATGGCAGACAAGCGTTTGGACGGCTATTTCCTCGTCGGATCGTCCTCTGGGTGCACGTACGTCAGCGCGAATGGACCGATCGCGTGCACTTGAACCTCGGTGAGGCCGCGCGCCATTGCGAAGTGTGCCATCTCCGCGGGCATCGTCGTGAAATCTCCCGCATCGAACCGCGTCAACGCCGCTCGCGTGAAGTTCTCGCCCATGCCCGCGAGGAAATTGCCGCGAATCACCGTCACATATTCCGGCGTCGGATGAATGTGGGGCGGAAGAATGTAGCCGTTCGGAAAGCGAAGCCGAATCGTGAAGATCTCGCCGGCCTTGCTCGGATCGCCCTGCAGCACGGCGAACTGCGCGCCGGGCGGAAAGATCGGCGGTGCCGGGCCCCAAATGATCTGATTGTCGCCGCCGCGGACGTTCGCGCTACTGCCGTCCGACGCGACGAGCGAGGACGAGCGATCGTTTTGCCCGGTGATGCTGCTGCTGCCGGCACGGTCCGAGCATGCGACAAAGGTCAGAACGGCAAGCACCGCGGCGCCTAGCGTCAGGCGTGATACCCCCATAGTACACCTCCAAAAAGGTTGGCCTCGAGAACGGCGTGAGTCCGGGTGGATGCCGTTCGTCGCGACGCCGAGCCGGCATCGCGACGCGCAGCCTAGTCCGACGCGATCGTCCGGTTATCGTCTGCGTTCTCGTTCTCTTGGTAGCGTATGACGAGTCGTCTCTCCCTTCTCGGATCAGTGCGGCTGACCGGCCCTTCGGGAGCATCCGTTCGTCGCGCGTCACAGCAGCGGCGAGTCGCGTTGCTCGCCGTGATCGCCACGTCGCCCGACGCGTCGATCAGCCGCGATCGGCTGCTCGGGCTCCTCTGGCCCGATCGCGACGAGCGCAGCGCGCGGCATCTGTTGGCGGATTCGCTCTACGTTCTGCGTCAGACCTTCGGCGACGACGCGATCGTCGCCTCGGCCGAGGCGTTGCGGTTGTCGTCTGACCTCGTGTGGACGGACGTCGCGGAGTTCCGCCGTGGGCTTGCCGGCGACCGATGGCGGGAAGCGCTCGCGCTGTATCGCGGCGATTTTCTCGACGGCTTTCACGTGCGCAATGCCGGCGACTTCGACCAATGGGCCCATGGCGAGCGCACGCGATTGCGCGCGCTCGCCACGCGCGCGGCGTCGGCGCTGGCCCGCGACCTCGAGGCGGCGGGTCGAGTCGCGGACGCTGTCGTCGCGGCGGAGCGAGCGCTCGAGTTGGCGCCGTGCGATGAAACCGTGTTTCGCGACGTGATCCGCCTGCTGATCGCGACCCAGAATCGCGCGCGCGCGGAGGGGGTCGCTCGCGGCTTCACCGAGCGCCTCGCGGCCGAAGTCGGCATCGCGCCGTCGGCCGAGACGATGCGAATCGTGCGAGACGCCGGAGCACTCGGGGCGATGGAGCAGATCGTCGTCGTCGGGCCGGGCAAAGCGCGCGCACGGCGCAAGCGGACGATGGACTCGACGACGGCGAGTATCATCGCGCAGGGCAGATATCATTGGCAGCAGCGAACTCGCGTTTCGGTGGAGCGCTCCATCAGCTACTTCACGCGCGCCACCGAGCGGGACCCGCGCGCAATCGATGCCTGGTGCGGGTTGGCGGACGCGTGGAACGTGATGGGCGGTCGGGGATACGTGCCGACCGACGTCGCGATCGAGCGCGCGCGAGCGAGCGCCGATCGGGCGCTCGCGATCGACGACTCGCTTTCGTCGGTGCACACTTCGATCGGCGGATTGAACATCATTCGCCGCCGGTGGCGCGAGGCGGAAGTGTCGCTGGGGCACGCGACGCTGAGCGATCCGCGGAACGCGAATGCACACCTGTGGCTGGCCTTGACGCTGAACTCGGGATTCGGAGACGTAGACGGCGGGCTGCGCGCTCAGACGATTGCCGCGCGCCTCAATCCCGTGGGCGCGATGCACGTCGGGGCGCTTGGGTTGCTTCGGTACTTTCGCGGCGAATACGAGCTGTCTCGATCGAGCCTGGAGGCGGCGTTCCATCTCAACGCCGATTTTGAGGAGGGACACGCGGGACTGGCGCGCGTCGCGGCGCGGTTGGGCGACGAGGCGACGGTGTTCGCAACCATCGAGTCGAGTCTCGCCAGGCGTGGCGATCTGCGCGGCGATCTGCTCGCCGAGCAGGCGTCCGCGCTTGCCGTGCTCGGCGAGGTGCGGCGAGGGCGCGACCTTGCGTGTCGGGCCGCGGCGTATGGGGCGATGCCAATGAATCTCGCGCTTGCCTGGGCGAGTCTCGGCGACGCCGATCGCGCGTTTGAGCACCTGGCGTGCGAGCCGTTCCTCGTGTACTGGACGCCGCAGGCGCTCTGGTGGGATCCGCGCTTCGACGTCATTCGCGACGACAGGCGCTTCGCCCGGGCTCGAGAGCGCATGGAGCGCGTCTGGAACCCGGACTGGCGCTGACGACGTCGTTCAGAACGACTTCAGATATTCGACGAGGTCGTGCTTCTGCGCCGCGCTGAGCGCGAGTTTGAAGAACTGATCGTAGTGGTTCACGACGTCGTCGAGCGTCGCGAAGCGTCCATCGTGATAGAATCCGCCCGTGGTGCGCACGAAGAGTCCCCTGAGGGGCGTGGTCCGATAGCGACCGTCGGGCGATCGCATTGCTTGGAAGTCGTCGATCCCGATCTCCGACGCCTTGTGCATCGGCCATCCGGGCTCCGCGAACAGCGGCTCGACGTGACACCGGGAGCAGGTTGCCTTTCCAGTGAACAGCGCTTTGCCGCGCGCGGCGGCCGTCTGATCGAAACTGCCGGCTGGCGGTGTCGGCGCCTCGATCGAGAGTTGATACACCTGCAGCGACGTGAGCTTCGGCGTGACGAGATCGGGCGTCGCTCGCACATCATAGAAGTGCGTGCGCTGCGCGATCGGATACTTCGCCGGATCGTTCAACCGCGGATCGAAGAACGTGCCTTTGCCGTGCATCTGCGTGACGGCGACGTAGGCGTTCCAGTGTGTGACTGATCCCCAGCCGGTGTAGGTGTGCAGGTTGACGCCGGCGAGGCCAAACGCCGCGGGAATCAGCGTCGCCGCGGATTTGCCATCGGGACGATACGCTTTGCCGTCCTGATTCAGCTCGGCGTCATATTTCCCGGGCCCCCAGCTGTGCAACACTTTCCGAATCGTCGCCGAGTCGAGCTTCAGCGCTTGCTCGAACGGAGTGCGCGTTGGCGCCGCAGCAGTCCCCGAGTAGAACGCCCGCACGCCGACCACCGCGTTGGCCTTGAGCAGCGCGAGCGTCGTCGCCGGATCGTCGAGATTGGCCTTGCCGCCGCGGATCGCGTCGACCGTCGCTTGGTCGAGCCGGTCGACGTCGACCTTGAGTCCCGCTGCAAGCGCCTGCTTGGGCGTCAGCCCGGGCCCGACGCCACCGTGCGCGCTGCCCGCGATGGCAAGATGCAGCTGCAGGGTGTCGTCCCAGAAGTACTCGTCGCCGAGGGCGTCGTCGCGGAAGATCGACTGGCCATCAGTGTGATTCGCCGCCGACGCGCTGCCGCTCGGCGACGCGGCGCTCGCGAGCGAGCGCGCGGCCGCGAAGTGCAATGTGCCGTTCTTGCTCAGGGTCAAGCCCGCGAACGCTGCGAAGACGAAGAGGCCTGACGTCGCTACCACTCCACCGAGCCGAGGCATCCGCATCCTCCGGACGAGAGACGACGGACCAACGCCGGCGTTCACACCGGCGTCGCGAGGACGGCCGCAAGTGATATACTAATCATTGAATTGTTACATGTTTACAGAGCGATCGGGTTCGGCGAGCTCAACGCGGTCTCGGCCGGAACGTGCGGTGCAACTCGGTCATCGCTTCGCGACTCAGGCGAAGCGTGCCCTTGTGCGGCCGATCGAGATCCGCGATCACGTAGATGACGGTCGAGAGCGCGAGCGCCAGGGCGGCCATGGCCCACGTTGGCCGCGCGCCCGACAGCCCGCTGTGATAGCCCGTGAGCGCGGCACCGAGCACGATCAGCGCGAGCATCACGATCCAGATCGTCGTCGGAATGCGGCCGTGGCGCGCGACGAACACCTCGCGCTCGAACACGTCGAACACCAGGCCGATGGATTCGAGAAAGAGGGCGATCGTCTGCGATTCGGGGTGCGCATTCGCCTCGGAGCTTGCGACCTGCCAGAGCGAATCGCGGATGATCACCAACGCCGCGACCGCGCCGTCGGTGCCGGTGCTGCTGCCGAGCTCGAGGCCCGCGGCGGCCGCGCGGCGCAGAAGGTCGCGAACGCGATCGCGAGAGGTGTCGGGCAGAAGCGACGCGCGGCCGTACGCCGTGCTGATCGCATCCGCCTCGGCGAACTTCGATTCACGACGCGACTCGTACCGGCTCTCGGCGAGGCCGAGCGTGAAGCCGACGATGAAGGCCACCAGGCCCAGCACCGACGTGACGACGAGCGTGACTTGTGGCTCGGCCTCGTGCCGCGGTTGCTGTCGCGCGCGCCGGCCGAGCCGAAAGCCGACCTCGATCGCGATGGCGACCAGCACCAGCGTGAGTAGAAACAGCAGCCAGAGCGGAAGCGCGTCGAACCAGGCCTGGGGCCCGCTGCTGTTATAGGAGTAGAGTGTCATGGCGTCCTGGTCGTCGGCCGCCCAACGCGCGCTTCGATTCGATGAGCGAGTGCGAAGGGCAGGCGCATTTCTCGGTCCGACCGGCGTGCGCCGCGTGGAAATCTCGGAACCAACCTGGGCGGCGCCGCGGATGCGCTCGCCCGGCGGTCGGATCGTGTTGCGCACGAGGCGGGCGATCAGGGTGTCGCCGCGGGCGATGGCCGTCGCCGGCGTCAAGGAGTTGAACGTTTCGCGCCGGCCGTGCATCTACGTATGCTCACCTCGCACCCGGCGGCCGCGAGACGCATGCAGAACCTTTGGAATGACGGCGACGCCCGCGCGTGTGGCGACGATCCACTCGCGCTCCGCGTGTACGCGTCGCGGCTCCTGGGTCGTGAGGCGTCGCTCGTGCTGCACGGCGGCGGCAACACGTCCGTCAAGACGACCGTGCGGAACGTGTTCGGCGATGCGGAAGACGTGCTGCTCGTCAAAGGCAGCGGGTGGGATCTCGCGACGATCGAGGCACCGGGCTTCGCGCCGGTCCGTCTCGAGGTGCTGCGACGGTTGGCGACGCTCGAGCACATCTCGGATACGGCGCTGGTGCGCGCACAGCGCGCGGCCATGACCGATCCAACGGCGCCGGATCCGAGCGTCGAGGCGGTGCTGCACGCGATCATTCCCTACACGTACGTCGACCACACGCACGCCGACGCGGTCGTCGCGCTCACGAATACCTCGCGCGGCGCCGCGCTGATCGCCGAAGTCTACGGCGAGTCCGTGCTCGTGGTGCCGTACGTGATGCCCGGATTTCCGCTCGCGCGGGCGGTGCACGCGCTCTCGCAACGGATCGACTGGTCGCGCTACGCGGGGATGGTGCTGCTCCACCACGGAATCTTCACGTGGGGCGACACGGCGCGCGAGAGCTACGACGCGATGATTCGCCTCGTGTCGCTCGCCGAGGAGCGCATCCAACGCCAATCCCGAGCAACCCGAAGGAACCGACGGATCGGCAGTCGTCGCGGTGTCGACGCTGAGCGGCCTGCGTCGCGCCGTATCGGACCTCGCGACGCGACCGATGATCGCGACGTTGGTCGACACACCCGCGGCGCGCGCGTTCGCGAACCGGCCCGGACGTGTCCAGCATCGCGACGCGCGGACCGCTCACGCCGGATCACGTCATTCGAACCAAGCGCGTCCCGATGGTCGTCGGCAGCGATCCCGTGCGCGACGTTGCCGGCTTCGCCGCGGCGTACGTCGAGTACTTTCGGCGGCACGACGACGGCACGCAGACGATGCTCGACACCGCGCCGCGCTGGGCCGTGTGGCCGGGGCACGGGCGTCGTGACCTTCGGCCGTTCCGCGCGCGACGCGCGCGTCGTGCGCGACATCGCCGAGCAGACGATCGCGCGCGATCCAATGGTCCGAGTCGCTTGGCGGCTGGCGGGCGCTGCCCGAGCGCGACCTGTTCGACGTCGAGTACTGGGAGCTCGAGCAGGCCAAGCTGCGAACCGCCGGCGCTGGGAAACCGTTCGACGGTCGCGTCGCGCTCGTCACCGGTGCGGCGAGTGGCATCGGACGAGCAGTCGCGACGGAGCTCGCGGCGCAGGGCGCCGCGGTGGTGACGTCGGACGTGCACCCCATGCCGAGCCCGATCGACGGTGACACGATCCACGTCGAGTGCGATGTGACCGAAGCGTCGGCGCCTCGGCTCGTGATCGAGCGAGCGGTGCAGCGCATTCGGCGGGCTGGATCTGCTGGTCAGCAACGTCGGCGTGTTGCCTCCGTCGCGCGCGATCGAGTCGCTCGACGACGACACGTGGCGGCGCGCGTTCGACGTCAACGTCGCGAGCCATCAGAGAATGCTCACGGCGTGCGTGCCGTTGTTGCGGTTGGGGATCGCGCCGTCGGTGGTCGTCGTCGGGTCGAAGAACGTCGCCGCGCCGGGACCGGAGCAGGCCGCGTATTCGGCCAGCAAGGCGGCGCTGACGCAGTTGGCGCGTGTGGCGGCGCTGGAGCTCGGTGCCGACGGCATTCGCGTCAACATCGTTCACCCGAACGCGGTGTTCGACACGTCGACTCTGGACGGACGAATTGCTGCAGTCGCGCGCCGCGGCGTACGGAACCACTGTGGACGAGTACAAGCGCAAAAATGTGCTTGGCGTCGAGGTTACGTCGCGGGCAGTGGCGCAGGCGATCGTCGCGCTGGCGGGGCCGGCGTTTTCATGCACGACGGGTGCGCAGATTCCTGTCGACGGCGGGAACGATCGCGTTGTGTAGGGCGGGACTGCAGATCTCTCGCTGCGCTCGGGATGACGGAGGGACGTGGCCGCGAGCGACACAGGTCGTCGCTCGCGGCCGGCCGTCGTGCAACTATCTCGGCGTCAGCGTGCCGACGAGGCCGTGCGTTTCGTCGTTCGGTCCCGACGAGAAGAACAACGTCGGCGCGCCGTTCGGTGCAAACAGCAACTGCCACAGACCCGGAAGCGAGATCGTCGCGCCACCCGTGCTACGCAGCTGGTCGACGAGCGCGCCGGTGTTCGGATCGTAGGCGCCAATCAGCCCGTCGCCGAAATTGCCGATCAGGATGTCGCCGCCGAACGAGCCGAAACCGGCCGGCGCGAGCGCGATGCCCCACGGCGAATTGAGCGTGCCTTGCGTCGTGAATCGGCGAATGAGCGTTCCGTCGGGATTGAAGATGTCGACGAACCCGTTGCCGACGCCCGCTTCATCGTCCTCGTTGTCCGGCGCGAGCTGCTTCGCGAACGTCACGTACAGATTGCCGTTGATCGTCGCGATGCCGAACGGCGCGAAACCCGTCGGAATCGTCGCGTCGCTGAAGCTCTTCACGAACGCGAAGTTGTTGTCGAACACGTCGACCGTCCCGCCGTGGAAGTCGGTCGCGTAGAGGAAATTCGCGCCGCCGGTCGCGGCCATCGCGATGCCTTTGTACACCGCGCCGGTCGTGGAACGATCGGCAACGATCGATGCTGCGGTGCCCGACGCCGCGTTCCACGCCGAGATGGTGCCGTCTTCGGCCGGCGAACAGGAACAGCGCTGGACTGCCGTTCGCCATGTTGAAATCGGTCGTCGAGTTGAAGATCGTGCCCGTCGGCACGCCGGTCTGTCCGGCGGCGGCCGCGGGAATCGTGACCGTCAATGCCTGCTTGACGCCGTCTTGCGAGTACGTCGTGGCCGTGCCGGTGCCGTTGTTGGCGACCCAGAGAATGCCAGTCGGACCCGAAGGCCATGCCCCACGGGTTCACGAGATTCGGATCAACGGTGACTGAGCCAATCGATGCGACGTCGGCGACGAGATTGTTCTGCACGAACGCCGGCGCAATCGCGTTCACGGCGACGACGTTGTTGGGATTGAACTTGTCGCCGCATCCGACAGCCGCCACGACTGCGGCCACGGCGCCAAACGACGCGCTGAACCGTGCTACTGAACGGTGCATGATTCCTCCTGTTGAGCCGCAAGACATCCGACCGGCGCTCGCCGGGCGTGGCGGTCGGCGGAACGAGAGACAAGAAGCACACCGAGGTGGCGTGTTTCGGCGGAATGCGCGCGATGCGCCCGCTTTGGGCGAGCGCGAGGAAAGAAGCGGCCGGGGCCCACATTCGGGCGCCCCACTCGGGCCGGTCTTAACGGTTGCCCCGAGAGGAGTTAGCTTTGCGGAGGCGAGATCGCTGCCCACCCGCGTGGCGCCGAACACATTGCTCCCGTTTCGCGTAGTACTACCGTGACCGCGTTGCTCGGCCGCTCCCCCTTGCTTGGCCGAGCTCGTAGCTCAGCGCCCGAGGCGCCGCCTCGGACTCAACCACCGATTTCTCCTCGATGACCGGCTTGCGACTCCATCACCGTCGCGCATCGTTGCTGTCTTTGGCTGCTGCGCCGCTCCTTGTCGTGTCGTTCACCGCCTGCACCAAGAAGCAGGAGCGCGCGCCTCGGCCCACCGCGACTGTTTCGGTCGTGCCGGCCAAGCGGGCCACGGTTCCCTACGTCATCGAGGCGAACGGCATCGTGACGCCGATGCAGACGGCCAACGTCGTCTCGCAGGTCGACGGGATCATCCTGAGCGTCGATTTCCAGGAGGGCGACGAAGTTCGCGCGGGCCAGCCGCTGTTCCACATCGATCCTCGGCCGTACCAGAACGCCTACAATGCCTCGCTCGCCGTGCTGGCGCGCGACAGCGCCAACGCGGCGCATGCCAAGGCCGAGCTGGACCGCTACGAAAAGCTCCTGGCGGCGCGGGTCGTGACGCAGCAGGACCTGGCCGTTCAGGCGACGGCCGCCGCGACGGCGGACGCGACCGTCCGCGGCGATCAAGCCGCGATCGAGACCGCGAAGTTCAATCTCGACAACACCGTCGTTCGCGCCTCGATCGCTGGGAGAACCGGCGGCGTCCTCGTTCGTCGCGGCAACCTCGTCCGGGCCGGCAGCGGGAACGCCCCTCGTCGTGATCAATCAGGTTCGCCCGATCTACGTCCGGTTCGCGATTCCGTCGTCTCAACTGGCGCTGGTCCTTCAATATGGATCGAGGGGCGGTCTGCCGGTCGCGGCGGTTCCCGGAGGGATCGCCCCGGCATCGCCTTCCATCGATTCGCTCGCCGCGGCCGCGACGGCGGATCCGATTTCGGATGCTCCGGCTCGGCCCGGGATGCCAAGATTGAGCGGCGGCTCCGGCGGCCCTCCGGGCGCCGGCAACGGCGGCGGGCCGGCCGCGGCGCGGGGTCGTCGGGCTTCGGTCCTCCGATGGGCCCGACGGCCAGTGGCGGCCCGAGCGCCGGAAGCGGCGGGGCCTCATCCGGATCCGGTGCGAATCGCGGCCGGCGTGGCGGCGGGACATCGTCGACCGCGGCGGGCGCGATCGCCCGGCAGCAGGGGATAGCCAAGGCGATCGCATGATGGGGAAGCTCTCGTTCATCGACAACGCGGTCGACACGAGCACGGCGACCGTTCAGCTCAAGGCGACCTTCGAGAACGACAACGGGCGTCTGTGGGCCGGCCAGTTCGCGTCGACGTCGCTGCACTCTGTTCGACGAGGACAGCGCGCTCGTGGTTCCGTCGCAATCGGTCGTGACCGGCCAACGGGGCGCATACGTCTACGTCGTCGATCATGCCGACACCGCGCGCCAGCGTGCCGTGTCGGTCGAGCGCGTGGCTGGCGGGCTTGCCGTGATCTCGAGCGGGATCCGCCGAAGGCGATCGAGTCGTGATCGACGGAATGCTGCGGCTTCAGCCTGACGTCGCGGTTCGCGTTCGTGGCGCAGACGGCGCGGCGGTCGCTGGCGGCGGTCGCCGCGGCGGTGGCGGGGCCGCGGCAAGGGACGCGGGAACGGGGGCACCAAGGGCGGCGGCGCATGAGCCTGACCGGGCTGTTCATCAGACGGCCGGTCATGACGACGTTGCTCATGATCGGCATTCTCGTTTTCGGCGTGGTGTCGTACCGCAAGCTGCCGGTGAGCGATCTGCCGGCCGTCGAGTACCCGTCGATCAACGTCGGCGCGAATCTCCCCGGCGCGAGCCCCGAGACGATGGCGGCCACGGTCGCCACGCCGCTCGAGAAGGCCTTCTCGGCGATCGCGGGCGTCGACGAGATGACGTCGAACAGCGGCACGGGCAATACGAACATCAACATGACGTTCGCGCTCGACCGCGACGTCGAAGCGGCGGCGCAGGACGTGAACGCGGCGATCGGCAAGACGCTGCCGTTCCTGCCGTCGACCATCCTGCCGCCGAACTATCACAAGCAGAATCCGTCGGCGTCGCCGATCCTCAACATCGCGCTCACGTCGAACGTGCTGCCGATGACGCAGGTCGACGAGTACGGCCAGACGTTGATCGCGCAGCGCCTGTCGATGATCGAGGGCGTCGCGTCGGTCGGCGTGTGGGGCTCGGCGAAGTACGCGGTGCGCGTGCAGCTCGATCCGAACGAGCTCGCGAGCCGCAACATCGGCGTGTCGCAGGTCGCGAACGCGATCCGCAACAACAACGTCATGCTGCCGACGGGCGTGCTGTACGGCAAGGACAAGACGCTCACCGTGATGGCGACGGGGCAGATGAACAACGCCGACCGAGTTCCGGCGGCTGATCATCGCCTACCGCAACGGGGCGGCGGTGCGGCTCGGCGACGTCGCGAACGTTCTCGACGACATCCAGAACAACAAGTCGGTGAGCTGGTACGACGACGAGCGCTCGGTCAATCTGATGGTGCAGCGCCAGCCGGGCACGAACACGGTGGAAGTCGCGACGCGCGTCAAGGAGGCGATGGCCGAGATCGAGAAGGGCCTGCCGCCGACGCTCAAGATTCACATTCAGTACGACCGCTCGATCTCGATCAAGAACGCGGTGGCCGACGTCAAGATGTCGTTGCTCGTCGCGCTCGCGCTGGTGGTCGCGGTGATCTTCATCTTCCTGCGCAACACGGTGGCGACGCTCATCCCGAGCCTCACGTTGCCGCTCGCGATCGTCGGCACGTTCTCGGTGATGTACGCGCTCGACTTCAGCATCGACAACCTGTCGCTCATGGCGTTGACGCTGGCCGTCGGCTTCATCGTCGACGACGCGATCGTCATGCTCGAGAACATCGTGCGCCACATCGAGATGGGAAAACCGCCGCGGCAGGCGGCGCTCGAGGGGTCGCAGGAAGTCGGCTTCACGGTCCTGTCGATGTGTCTCTCGCTCGCCGCCGTGTTCATCCCGCTCATGTTCATGGGCGGCATCATCGGCCGGCTGTTCCGCGAGTTCGCGATCACGATCAGCGTGTCGATCCTGGTGTCCGGCCTGGTCGCGCTGACGCTCACGCCAATGCTGTGCAGCCGCCTGCTCAAGTCGCACGACACGGCGAAGGAGTCGCACGGCCGTCTGTTCAACTTCGCCGAGCGCGTGTTCAACGCCGCGTTGCGCGGGTACGAGCGGAGCCTGGGCTGGGTGATGAGGCACCGTCCGGTCACGCTCGTGTTCTCCGGCGTCATTCTCAGCGGCGACGGTGCTGCTGTGGACGGTGATTCCGAAGGGACTGTTTCCGCCCGACGACACCGGCTCGCTGAACGCGACGGCGGAGGCGCCGCAGGGTACGACGTTCGTGGAGATGCTCACGGTCGGAAAGATGGTCGGCGCGAAGCTCGCCACGGACACGAACGTGGCGTCGTTCACGACGAACGTCGGCGAGCATGGGCTCGTCGAACCAGGTGCAGTACAACATCACGCTCAAACCGGCGGGCACGCGGCCGCCGGCCGACTCGATGGTGCGCGAGCTCGCGCACGTGATGGCCGGCATCCCGAACCTGCAACGTCTTCGTGACGAATCCGCCGAGCATTCGCATCGGCGGTCGCGGCTCGAAGACGCTGTATCAGTACACGCTGCGCGGATCGGACATCACGCAGCTGTACGATCAGGGCTCGCGGTTGATGACGGCGCTGCAAGAGAATCGAAAGCTCACGGGCGTCACGTCGGATCTGCTCAACCGCGCGCCGATCGTGCGCGTGCGCATCGACCGGCAGCGGGCGGCGCAGCTGGGCGTCACGCCGCTGGGCATCGAGCAGGCGCTGGCGAACGCGTTCAATCAGCAGCAGGTCTCCACGATCTTCATGCCGACGAACCAGTACTACGTCGTCATGGAGACGGTGCCGAGCGCGCAGCTCGACGCCACGGCGCTGGAGCACTTCTTCGTGCCCGGCCCGGGCGGCAAGCAGATTCCGCTGACGGACGTCGCGACGTTCGAGATGACGACGGGTCCGTTGAGCGTCGCGCACTCGGGGCAGATGGCGTCGATGACGATCTCGTTCAACCTCGCGGGCGGTGTGTCGCTGGGCGAAGCGACCGATGAGGTGGCGCGCATGGCGCGTCAGATGCTGCCGGCGACGATCACCGGCCAGTTCGCCGGCACGGCGCAGGCGTTCCAGGATTCGCAGCAGGGTATGGGGCTGCTGCTGCTGATCACGATGTTCATCATCTACATCATTCTCGGGATTCTGTACGAGAGCTTCATCCATCCGATCACGATTCTCACCGGATTGCCGTTCGCCGCGTTCGGCGCGCTGTTCGCGCTGTATCTCACCGGCGTCGAGCTCGGGCGTGTACGGGTACGTCGGCATCATCATGTTGATCGGCATCGTGGAGAAGAACGCGATCATGATGATCGACTTCGCGCTCGAGCGGCAGCGCAGCGAGCACATCCCGCCGGCGAAGGCGATCATCGAGGCGGCGAGCGTGCGCTTCCGGCCGATCATGATGACGACGGTGTCGGCGATCGTCGGCACGCTGCCGATCGCGATCGGCATCGGCACGAGCGCGGCGTCGCGCCGCCCGCTCGGCATCGCGGTGGTCGGCGGGCTCGCGTTCTCGCAGATCGTGACGCTGTACGTGACGCCGGTGTTCTACACGTACTTCGACGAGCTGCAAGCGTGGCTCGGCGTCGTGCGCAGTCGGCGGTGGCGAGCGCCGCATCCGGTGCCTGTGGCAGGGGACTGACGTTTTCCCGCGGGCCGGCATCAACGATTGATACGGGCACGAACGGACGGCAACGGGCACAAACCGACGACGTCAATTCTCTGGGTTTCGCTCGCTGATCTTCCATCTTTGTTTTGTCCGTCGTCCCGTCAGTGCCAGTTGCGGTTTCCGTTTGTGCCCGTAGCTAGACGTTCACACGGACTGGCGCGCACCTCTGAAATCGTAGCACGCTGAGTAGTCAATGAATTTCACGACGCTGTTCATCAAACGCCCCGTCATGACGACGCTCGTCATGATCGGCATCCTCGTCTTCGGAATCGTCGCGTACCGGCAGCTGCCGGTGAGCGACCTGCCGAACGTCGACTTTCCGACCGTGACGGTGAGCGCCACGCTGCCGGGCACGAGCCCGCAGACGATGGCCGCAACGGTCGCGACGCCGCTCGAGAAGGCGTTCTCGACGATCGCCGGCATCGACAACATGACGTCGACGTCGAGCCTCGGGCAGACGCAGATCGTCGTGCAGTTCGCGCTCGACCGGAACATCGACGCGGCCGCGCAGGACATGCAGGCGGCGATCGCGCAGTCGATCCGCAGCCTGCCGCAGGGCATCATCCCGCCGGCGTATCAGAAGACGAATCCCGCCGACGCGCCGATCCTGACGCTGGCGCTGACGTCGGACGAAGTGCCGCTGTCGACGCTCGACGAGTTCGGCGAGACGACGCTGGCGCAGCGACTCTCGATGGTGGGTGGCGTGGCGCAGGTGCTGGTCTACGGCGCGCAGAAGTACGCCGTGCGCCTGCAGCTCGACCCGGACCAGCTCGCGACGCGCAACATCGCGCTCGAGGACGTGGCCAACGCGATCACGTCGCAGAACGTGAACATGCCGACGGGCGTGCTCTACGGCCCGAAAACGGCGCTGACGGTGCAGGCGACCGGCCAGCTCGAGAACGCGAACCAGTTCGGCGACGTCATCATCGCGTACCGCAACGGCGCGCCGGTGCACCTCGAGGAGATCGGCCGCATCACGGACGACGTGCAGAACAACAAGACGGCGAGCTGGTACAACGGCTCGCGCGCCATCGTGCTCGCGATCCAGCGCCAGCCGGGCACGAACACCGTGGACGTCGCGAACCGCGTGAAGGCGGCGCTCGAGCGGCTGCAGACCGAGATCCCGCCGTCCGTCAAAGTGTCCACGCTGTACGACCGGTCGTCGACCATTCAGGCGTCGGTCGACGACGTGACGTTCACGCTCGAGCTCACGCTCCTGCTGGTCGTGCTCGTCATCTTCCTGTTCCTCCGGAATTGGTCGGCGACGATCATCCCGAGTCTCGCGCTGCCGATGTCGATCATCGGCACGTTCTCGGTGATGTACCTGCTGCACTACAGCCTCGACAACCTGTCGCTGATGGCGCTCACGCTCGCCGTCGGCTTCGTGGTCGACGACGCGATCGTGATGCTCGAGAACATCGTGCGCCATCTCGAGATGGGCAAAACGCGCATGCAGGCGGCCATCGACGGCGCGGCCGAAGTCGGCTTCACGATTCTGTCGATGACGTTCTCGCTCGCCGCGGTGTTCATCCCGTTCCTGTTCATGGGCGGCATCATCGGCAAGCTGTTCCACGAGTTCGCCGTCACGATCGGCGTCGCGATTCTCGTCTCCGGCTTCGTGTCGCTGACACTGACGCCGATGCTGTCGAGCCGCTTCCTCAAGTCCGACCACGGCAAGCAGCACGGCAGGCTCTACGAGGCCTCCGAGCGCTTTTATGACGCATGGCTCGGCCTCTATGAAAGAACGCTCGCGTGGGTGATGGCGCGCCGCCCGCTGACGTTGGCCTTCTCGTTCATCATCTTGGTGGCGACGGGATATCTCTTCTGGCGCACGCCCAAAGGGCCTGTTCCCGACCGACGACACGGGGCAGCTCCTCGCCACCACGGAGGCGGCGGAGGGCGTCTCGTTCGACGCGCTCGTCGAGCATCAGCGAGAGGTCGCGGCGCTCGTCGCGAAGGATTCCGACGTGCGCTCCGTGACGTCGTCCGTCGGCACGACGGCGGCCGCGAACCAGGGCCAGCTCACGATCGATCTCAAACCGATCGAGGAGCGGAAGCGAAGCGCCGAGCAGATCTCGCGCGATCTCACGCGCGCGACGGCCGGCGTGTCGAACGTCTCGGTCTTCATTCAGAATCCGCCGGCGATCTCGATCGGCGGGCTCGCGTCGAAGAGCTTGTACCAGTACACGCTGCAGAGCGGCGACATCAACGCCCTCAACACCTCGGCGCGAGAGCTCGAGCGCCGGCTGCGGCAGGCGCCTGGGTTGGTCGACGTGACGAGCGACCTGCTGATCGAAAACCCACAGGTCACGGTCGACATCGACCGCGAGACGGCGGGACAGCTCGGCGTCTCGGCCAGCGAGATCGAGAACACGCTCTACGACGCCTTTGGCCAGCGGCAGGTGTCGACGATCTATACGTCCACGAACGAGTATTGGGTCGTGATGGAGCTGCTGCCCGAGTATCAGTCCGACGTCGAGGCCCTCGGCAAGCTCTGGGTGCGGTCGCAGCGTGGACCGCTGGTGCCGCTCAGTACCGTGGCCAAGTTCCGCTATACGGTGGGGCCCGTGACCGTGAATCACTCCGGCCAGCTGCCGTCGGTGACGTTGTCGTTCAACCTCGCGCAGGGCGTGTCGCTTGGCACGGCGCTCCAGGAGGTGCAACAGACGGCGGCCGAAGTGTTGCCCGGCACCGTCGGGGCGAGCTTCTCCGGTATCGCTCAGGCGTTCGTGACGACGCAGCAAGGGCTCGTCCTGCTGATGCTGCTTGCGATCTTCGTCATCTACGTCATCCTGGGCGTGCTGTACGAGAGCTTCATCCACCCGATCACGATTCTCACCGGTCTGCCCTTCGCGGCGTTCGGCGCGCTGGTGACGCTGATTCTGTGCGGCCTCGATCTCGACATCTATGGATTCGTCGGGATCATCATGCTGATCGGCATCGTCGAGAAGAACGCGATCATGATGATCGACTTCGCGATCGAGGCGCAGCGCGACGGCAATCGCACGCCGGCCGAGGCGATTCTCGAGGCGGCGAGCGTGCGGTTCCGTCCGATCATGATGACGACGATGGCGGCACTGATGGGTGCGGTGCCGATCGCGGTGGGTTGGGGCGCGGGCGCGTCGACGCGTCGTCCATTGGGCGTCGCGGTGGTCGGCGGTCTGGCGTTCTCACAGCTCGTCACGCTCTACGTGACCCCGTCTTCTACACGTACCTCGACGAGTGGCAGCAGTGGTTCTCGCGCCGGCGCGCGAAGAAAGATGTCGGCGTGGTCGGCGGCGAGCTCGCTCCCGTCCATAGCGATCGGGTCACCGCGCAATAGCCGCGGTCGCCGCCGATCGTCGCCGCCGAGGTGATCGGCGGCGACAACTCAGATGGCGTTAGACGTGCGCGGGTTGGTTCGCGGACTGCTTCATCCACGCGTCCATCCGCTGGCGCATCTCCTCGGCCGTCAAATCTTCTTTGCGCGTGGCGATCGTCCACGTGTAGCCCTCGGGGTCGGTGAACGTGCCGCAGCGGTCGCCCCAGAACTGATCGGACATTGGCCCCATCGGCCCGTCGGCGACCTTGCCGCCGGCCGCGGTGGCGCGATTGAACACCGAGTCCGCGTCCTCGACGTAGATCCAGAGCGAGATGGGCGATCCGCCCAGGCCCTTCGGCGACTTGGCGCCCATCATCGCGTCGTGGAGCGTGAGGTGCGAGTTGCCGATCTGAATCTCGGCGTGGAGGACATTTCCTTCGTCGTCCACCGCGCGTGATATCTCCGTGGCGCCGAGCGCCTTCTGATACCATGCAATCGCTTTTTTGGAGTTGTCGAACGTCAGCATTGGCGTGACGGTGTGGAGTCCCTGGGGAACTGCTTGCTTCGCTTTGGCCATGGTGGTCTCCTGGAGGTGCCGCGTGAGCGCGTGGTGCGGCGTCACGCCACGTCGCGACTGCGGCGGTGAGAGGCACACGCTGCCGCAAAGACTGCGCCGATGCATTGCAGACCCGCTCGGCGATCGTGTCGCGATCAGAACGAGAGTGTTACGAGTGGAACGAGGATCCTGGAATCGCGACGTCGAGCGGCCGATGCGCCAACCGATGCGGAGCTGGTTGGAGCCGGCGCCACTCGGCGCGCGAGCTGGCGCGCGGCGATTTCGCGGCCGATCGCAAATCCGACGATCGCTCCCAGCATCGTGTCCGACGCCCAGTGCTCGCCGTCGGCCATTCGACCGAGGCCGATGACGGCGGCGTACGCGTAGGGCAGCGGTTCGACCATCCCGAGCGAATAGCGATGGCCGAGGAATGACGCGCAGGCCATCGAGTTCGCGATGTGGCCGCTGAAAAACGAGTGCCATAGCCAGTCGTGCGAGCCTGGCACGCCGCCGCGGAGCGGGTTCGCGGCGATGCGTGGCCGCGCTCGCGCGACGAGGCGATAGGCCACGCTGCGGATCCCGAGACTCGCCAAATGTCCCGCCGCGCATCCGAGTCCCGCATCGCGAAGATCCGCGGAATGCGACAGTCTCCCCGACAGATACAGAGCGCCGGACAGCGGAAGCAGATATTGGCCGGAGCCGAGCTCATACGCGGGAACCGGGAATCCTTCTCGAATCGGCGACAGCACGCGCATCACGGCCGTCCGCTCGTGCGCCACCATCCACACGCGCGTCACCGAGTCGATGCGTGTCCCGAGCGCGAACGCGCCGGCGGTGAGCACCAGTGGCACGACGTCGCGATGGTCGAAGCGCGCCGGCGACGTCCAGACCGACCAGATGTCGCCGGTAAAGGTGGCGACATCGTGCTTCGGCGAACCAGGCGCTTGCGCGCGAAGACGAGCGCCGTTCAGTGCTGCCAGCGCGACGACAAACGCCGCACACATCGCGCGCCGGCCAGAGAGTCTCGGAGCGTGCATTGATACCGGTGTCTAAACGCACGCTCCGTGCCGGGGTCGACCGTGCTGCCACGACGACTCACGTTGCGAGCGGTGCCATCCCGGTTGTGAATGGTTGTTCCACGTGAGCGTCGGCGCTGACGGCCCAGCACGTCGTCGAGCATATTGTCCCGCGTGACCTCCGCACTTCCCGTCGCGCCGTCCTCGACCGCCGAGCCCGAGCCGCGTCCACGCTTTCCGCTCTGGCTGCTTGCGGGTGTGTGGACGTTGCCCGCGCTCCTCTCGACGCTCGAGACAGTCGTCTTCAACGCGATGAGTGGGCGCTCGATGCCGGTCTGGCGAGCGTTCGTCGGCGAGGCGTCGGGCTGGTACACGTGGGCGCTCATCACGCCGGCGGTCGTCGCCCTGGGGCGCCGGTTTCCGCTGCGTCGTGCGACATGGATGCGTCACGCGCCGCTGCATCTCTCGGCCGCGATCGCCGCGGGCGCACTGCAGGCGCTCGTCTCCGCCGCGGTCGGCAACGCGCTCGCGACCTCGCCGCGGCCGCTTGCGACGATGTTCTGGAGCTGGTTTCTCTCTCAGCTGCCCTTCACGATCGTCATCTACGTCGCGATCGTCGGGGTGAGCGACGCATTGCTCGCGCGGCGACGCGCCGAAGCGCGCGAGCGACGGGCTGAGCGTCTCGAAAAAGAATTGGCGCAAGCGCAGCTGAGCGCGCTCCGCATGCAGTTGCAACCCCATTTCCTGTTCAACACGCTCAACGCGATCATGGCGCTCGTGCGCGACGTGGAGACGGAGCGAGCCGTGCAGGCGATCGCGCTGCTCAGCGACGTGCTGTGGACCGCGATGCGCGCCGGAAACACCAACGAGTCGACGCTCGCCGACGAGATGGCGTTCGTCAGCCGCTATCTCGAGATCGAACGGGTACGCTTCGGCGACCGCCTCGAGGTCTCGATCGACGTTGCGCCCTCGCTGGCCGGCGCTTTGGTGCCGAGCTTCCTGTTGCAGCCGTTCGTCGAGAACGCGCTGCGGCACGGCCTCTCGCGGCGTCGCGAGGTCGGCCACCTGCGGCTGACTGCGGACGAGCAGAACGGTTCGGTACGGATCGTGGTGAGCGACGACGGCGCCGGCCTCGCGCCCGACTGGGAGGAGCGCATGGCGAGCGGCGTCGGCATCGCCAACTCGCGCGCGCGACTCGCGGCGCTCTACGGCCCGGCGGCCTCGGTCGCGCTGGCGTCGGGCCCGGCGGGGCAGGGGACGTCGGTGACGATCGACGTACCGCGCCATTCCGGATGACGACGTGCGCGCGCTGATCGTCGACGACGAGCCGCTCTCGCGGCGCGCGGTGCGGCAATTGATCGCGCGACACGCCGACGTCGAGATCGTCGGCGAGTGCGTCGACGCCGCGGAGGCGCTGGCCGCGCTTCACGGGGATGACGTGGACGTGATGTTCCTCGACATTCGGTTGCCCAGCGAGAGCGGGCTCGATCTCGCGCGCCGTGATCGGCGCGCCCTGCCCTTCATCGTGTTCGTCACGGCGTTCGATGAATTCGCGCTGCCCGCGTTCGAGGTGGACGCCGTGGACTTCCTCCGGAAGCCGATCACCCAGGATCGCTTCGACGCGGCGCTCGATCGCGTGCGCGAACGGATGCGCCTCGAAGCCGCTGCGACGACCGCGACGGCGACGACCGGATTCGCCCAACGCCTCGTCGCTCGCGAGCGGCAGCGCGACGTGGTCATCGCCGCGCAGGAGATCGACTACATCGAAGCGGACGACGTCTATGCCGCCGTGCACGCGAAGGGGCGTCGCCATCTCGTTCGCGAGTCGCTCGACCGTCTCGAGCAGCGCCTCGACCCCGCGCGCTTCACGCGCATTCATCGCGGATACATCGTCGCGATCGATCGCGCGGCGTCGCTGCGTCGAAACGGACCGGCCTGGGAGTTGGTGCTGCGAAGCGGAGCGGTGTTGCCCGTCAGCCGCCGCCGGCATGTCGCGATCAGGGACGTGCTGCGCGAGCCGTGACCGCCGTCACCGTCCACGACATCGATCGTACCGCCCGCAACGATCTGCTGGCGCGGCCGCCGACCTGTCGGAGATTGCAGCCATGCTCTCCACACTGACATCTCCGTGGCTGATCGCGGCCCTTGGCGTCACGACAGCCATTTCCGGATCTCCAATCGGCCCGCGTCGCGGCGAGCGGGCGCCGGATTGCACGCCGGCGAGCGGCGATGCCCGCGCCCTGTTACGCCGCGCGGCCGACGTCACCGGCTTGACCGCGGCGGCCGGTCGCGCGCTGCACTCGCAAGGGTACGACGTCGTGTCGTTCGACTATCAGTCGGACCGGCCATACCCGCCGTATCTCTCCGCGATCTCGACCTTCGACTCGTGGTTCCAACCGCAGACGGGCGTCGAGCGCGCCGAGACGCGAATGTTCGTCGCGGGCGACGACTATCCGTCGCCGCCGAGCCTGAGCGGCGCCGCCACCGCCTTCGTCGTGCGCGACACGACGTGGATGCCGAGCGTGGAGTTGCATGCGGCGCTCGACGAGAGCCGGCCGCTCAACGCGTGGGCCATGCTCGACGATTGGCTCGCCGCGACGGACGTGCGTGTCGTCGAGAAATGCGTGTACCGCGATTTCCCGCGCACGGTGCTGACGCGCATCGGCTCTCGCGGCCCCGAGCGCCTCTTCATCGACGCGAAGACCGGGTTTCCGGTGAAGGTGGAGCGACAGGAGCCGCACTATCTCTGGGGACAGGTGCGCGTCGAGTACGTCTACGCCACCTGGCAACGGATGGGCGCAGCGACTCTGCCGGCGAGCTATCGCCTCGTCGAAGGCGAGAAGCAAATCGAGCGCATCACGGGTCCAACGCGGCTCGTGCCACTCGACAGCGCGCCTCGCCTCACGCTCCCGGCGGCCGAGCCGATGGCGCTCGCGTTGCCCGCGTATCTCATCGCGTCCGCGCCGGATACGATTCGTGTGGGCCCGCACACCTTTTTGCTCAAGAATCGCGGCTATACGGAAACGGTGACGCTGGCGCGCGACACCGTGTACGTGTTCGACGCCACGCAGAGCGAGGTGCGCGCGCGCCAGGACTCCGCCTGGATCGGGCGTCTGTTTCCCGGCCGGCATCCGATCGTCGTGGTCGTCACCGATCTCGCATGGCCGCACGTCGCCGGTGTGCGCTATTGGGTGGCGCAAGGCGCAACGATCGTCTCGCACGCGTCGTCGAAGGATTTTCTGACGAAAGTCGTCGAGCATCGTTGGACGACCGCCCCCGACCTGTTGGAATCGCGCCGTAAAAGCGCGCGCCTCCGCTTTCGTTCCGTCACCGATTCACTCCGCCTTGCGGGCGGAGATCTTCTGGCATTCGGCTTGGGCGGCATCGGCAGCGAGAACGCCCTCGGCGTGTTCGAGCGGGACGGCGGCTTTCTCTGGGCGAGCGACTATATCCAGACGCTTCGGGAGCCGACGTCCTATCTCGACGAGGTCTATGCAGCAGTACGTCGCATGGGATTGTCACCAACTCAGGTGGCGGCTCAACACCTGCCCTTGACCCGTTGGGAATCGGTCCTCGGACTGGTCACACAAAACGGCACAGCCGTTCGCAGCCGATGAGGACGTGAATCAGGGTCGCGCGGCTGACGTCGGCCACGCGGCCATTGCCGGCGCACGTGCGTGCGGTGGACGGCCAACTCGGGCTCGCCGACTCGAGAGTATACCGGCGCGACCATTGCACCCCTAGGAGCTCGAGGCACTCGCGGCAAGGCGGTCGGGGTGATGGGCGGTCGCGGTCGGTGGAGCAGTCGGGCGGCGGCGCGTCGTCGGCAGCGTGCTGGTGACGTCCCTGGCCGCGGTCGGCTGCGGTCGAAAGTCGCGACACGCCGAGGTCGCCGGGGACGGGAAGCGCCACTACGCGTCGTACTCCGCATCGGGCGAGGTGACCGACGCCTTTGGCCGGGTGAACATCTATGCCTCCACCGGCGCCAAGAATCTCGCGCCCGTCGCGGCGAAAGCGCATCCCTTCGTCTACGTCCCGAACTCGATGTCCGGAACTGTGTCCGTCATCGACCCGACGACCTACGAGGTCGTGCACACGTTCGCGACGGGGCGCGTCCCGCAGCACGTCGTGCCATCGTACGACCTCACGCAGCTCTGGGTGCTCAACAATGGCAGCGGGACGGTGACGGCGATCGATCCGATCACCGGTGTCCAGGGAAGGTCGGTCAAGGTCGCCGATCCCTACAACATGTACTACACCCCCGACGGCGAGTATGCGGTCGTCGTCGCCGAGAAGCAGGAGCGGCTCGATTTCAGAGACGCGAGCACGCTCGACATGGTGGAGTCAGTGAAGGCGGATTGCCGCGGCATCGATCACATGGAGTTCACCGCCGACGGCCGGTACATGATCGCGACCTGTGAGTTCAACGGACATCTGATCAAAGTCGACCTGTCGACGAGACGACCGGTCGCTGATCTCGCACTCGACTCGACGGGCCACGAGCCGGCGATGCCGCAGGACATTCGCTCGTCGCCCGATGGCAGCATCTTCTTCGTCGCGGACATGAAGCGGAACGGCGTCCACCTCATCGACCCGCTGACGCTCCGGCGGGTCGGGTTCATCTACACGGGCGTGGGAACTCACGGCTTGTACCCGAGCCGAGATGGTCGCTTTCTGTACGTGACGAATCGCGGGTGGAATACGCTCAAGGCGAAGCCGCACGGTCCGGGATCGGTGAGCGTCATCGATTTCGATACACGAAAGGTCGTCGCGACCTGGCCGGTTCCGGGCGGTGGGAGTCCAGATATGGGCAACGTGACCGCCGACGGCAAAGAGCTCTGGGTCAGCGGCCGATACGACGAAGAGGTTTACGTGTTCGACACGTCGACTGGTGCGCTGACCCACCGAATCAAAGTCGGCCGCGAGCCGCACGGCCTCTGCGTCTGGCCGCAGCCTGGGCGATTCTCGCTCGGACACACTGGGAACATGCGGTGAAATTGTCTCACTGCGGTCCCAACAAATCGTCCGCGAGGTCCGCCCAATCCGCCAATTCCGCCATTCCTTTGTCATTGTGGCGTCCGCGTTGGTCGCACGATTGCCGAACGTCGCGGAAACCACCGCTCGTGCCGGCCACAACGACGAGCTGAATCGCGGATTCGGCGGACCTGGCGGATTGGGCGGAGAAACGGCTGCGTTATTTACTCTATGAGGAAAGACTCTCGCGACCTTCCTTCCCGTCTTCAGGTAAGCGTCATCGTGTGCCAGGAATCGCTCCGAACGCGTACTTGATCGACAGGATCAGGCTTCGGCCGTAGTACTCGCGCTGCGCGCTGTACTGCGCAGTCGCGTTGCCGTTGTAGAAACCGAACACGGCGTTGTTGAGGTTGAGGCCGAGGAGCTGCAGCGCGACGTCGTCACGCACGTCGACGGTCAGCGACGCGTCGAGCTGCGAGTGCGGCAGGAACCAGCCGTCGCCGTTCGGCGTCGACGTAGCCGTCGCCGTACGAGTCGATGCTCTCGCCCTGATACTGCCACGCGGCGCGCGCCGACACGCGGTGCGAATCGTACGTCAGCGCGAAGTTGCCCAGGCTGTTCGACTGGCGCGGCAGTCGGGCATAGCGAATGACCGGGCTTCCGAGCGTCGCGGCGGTCGTCGCCGTGTCCTTGGAGATCCCTGCGCGCGAGTAGACCTGCGTCCAGTTCACGTCGAAGCCAAGCGCTCGCGGCACGCCGGGAATGAAGTCGAGCGACCGCGAGAAGTCGAACTCGCCGCCGATGAGGTGCGCGCTGCCGCCGTTCGCCGGCTCGGTCGCGTAGTAGCCGTCGAATTCCGTCGCCGGACCCTGATAGATGAACTGGCGCTTGTAGATGAAGTCCGAGATCGCCTTGTAGAACACGCCGGCGGAGAACACGCCGGACGAGCCGAAGTACCGCTCGCCAAGCAGATCGACGTTCCACGCGTGCTGCGGTTTCAGGTCCGGATTGCCGACGGACAGGTTGCTGAACTTGAGCGCGCACGTGGAGCAGACCATGCCCGGAGACGTGCGGCGCAAGGTCGGAGTAGTTCGCGCGGGCGATGCCGCGCGTGACGGCGAATCGCAGGTTGCTGTTGTCGTCGATCGCGTAGCGAATCTGCGCGCTCGGGAAGAGATCGGTGTAGTCCTGCGTGTCGGTGACGCGGCGAACGGTTTGCGTTCCGCTCGCCTTGCCCGGCGCGCTGGCCGGCGTGCTGGCCACGTTGCCGCTGAAGCTCTCCGCCGTGTGCTCGGCGCGGAGGCCCAGGTTGAGACGGAACGGCCCGTGGTCGAACGTGTTCATCGCGTACAGCGACGCCACCTTCTCGCCGCCGTTGAAGTTGCTCAGCGAGTCGCTGATCGGCTTCGTCGTCTCCTTGAGCATGCCGGGATTCTGATTCTCGTACTGAATCAGCGCGCCGTGATTCGCCTGCGGGCCGATCTCGAAGCCCTTCGCGAGCGCGTTGTAGAAGTTCGGGTCGGAGAAGTTGCCGAGGACCGGTCGTGAGCGGGAACGGCGTCGCCGCGGTGAAGTTGCGATTGTGAGCTCGCGTTGTCGCGGCTTTCGTCGCGGATACTTCGCGCCGAACTTGAGCTGCGCGGCGTCGCCGCCGAGCGTGTAGTGCGTGAGCGCGTCGAGCTGTCCGCCTGCCTCGTCGCCGCGCGTCGTGCCGGCGCCGATCGACGCCGACGCGAACTGGAAGTTGGCGGGCGTCGTCGCCGTGACCTGGTCGGCGCTCGACAGATAGGAGTACGTCGGATAGTTGTGGTTGCGTGCCGTCGTAGCGATAGTTCAGACCGCTGTACGTGAACGCGCTCGAGTTGGCGTCGGCGGTGCTCGAGCGCGTGCCGGAGTAGTTCGCCATGTAGCTCACGTCCAGACGCCGCCGAGCAGCTTCTTGCCGCCGCCGTTGACGCTGAACAGCTGCTCGCGCGGCGTGCGGTTCGACGTGTTGCGCGTGAGCGTCGCGCCGGTGCCGATGCCCGTCGCGCCCGACGACGCCTGCGCCGAGTCGCCGTCGGCCGCGATGTCGTATTTGTAGACGACGCCGAAGTTCTTGAACTTGCTGCATCGCGCCGCGGAGGAACATCGTCGAGCCGTCGTCGAAGCGGTAATCGAGCGCGGCGTTCCCGCCCCAGCGCGTGCGATCATATAGGTAGTCGCGCTGATCCCACTCCACCGGGATCGGAACGTCCTTCGCGTTCTGGTCCCACGCGAGCTCGATGTCGTTGATGCCGCGGCTGTTGTGATCCCAGGTGCCGCCGAGCAGCAGGCCGAGCTTCCGCGCTTCGCCGAAGCGTCCGCCCCACATCGCGCTGCCCTGCGACTGTCCGCGCGACTCGAGCGTCGACTGGCCGAACTGGCCGGCGATGTACCCGCGCGGCGCGCCCTCGGGCACCTTCGTCACGAGATTCACCGATCCGCCGATCGCGTCGGCGTCCTGATCGGCCGTGAGCGTCTTCGTCACTTCGATCGCGCCGAGGATGTCGGTCGGGACGTCGTCGAGCTTCGTGATGCGGCTGCCCGATTGCGTCCCGGGGATGTGCACGCCGTTCACGGTGACGTTCGAGAGACGCGGCTCGGTGCCGCGGATCTGGACGAACTTGCCTTCGCCTTCGTCGCGCTCGGTGGACACGCCAGGAATTCTCGCCGCCGCTTCGGCCGCGTTGGCGTTCGGCAACGCGCGAATGACGTCGCCGGAGAGCACCGTCACGATGTTGTCCGCCGCTCGCTGCTTCGACGAGCGCCTGCTCGATCGTCTCGTTCAGCCGCGGCGACGCGCTGATGACGACGCGCTCGAGCTCCTGCGTCGACGACGCGAAGCGAAACGTCGTGCATGACCGTCTCGCCGCGACGAATCACGACGGTGAAGGAATCGGGCGCGAAGCCGGCGCGGCGGACGACCGCCGTGTACGAGCCCGCCGGAATTCGCGTGACCACGTAGTCGCCGCGCGCATCAGTCGTCGCGCCAAGGGTCGTGCCGTTCAGGTGGATCGACGCGCGCGGAACGCCGACGCCGGCCGTGTCGGTCGTCCGTCCGCGCAACGAACCGTCGGCGGTTTGCGCCGAGAGCACCGATGCCGAAAGCAGCAACGCAAGGCTGCCGAACTGAACGAGCGCGCGCTGAACGCGTAAAGTGGATCCTGTCATGGCCGCCATTCCCCGCTGAGGGTCGAAGAGAGACGAGAGATGGCCAATGTCCCATGCGCTCGCACCGCGAGTGTGACGGTGTGTCCACGAGCGCGTAACGAGACGGGCCGGCGCGCCGTGACGACATTTAGAGATCTCTATTTCACGACTGTCCAACCTGTCAGCGAGGTGACAACGCGTGGACGACGCGGCGAGGCTGTCGTGAAGCTGTCACGCGGCGCTACGCTGCCTGCAGCCGACAGACCGGTCGATGGCGCCGCGCAGGCGCGCGCTCTAGCTTGGTGGGGTCACCCACGGTGAGGACGGAGGAGGCGGCATGACGAAACTCGCATGCATGGGCGTCGCGCTGATCGCGATGGCGCTCGCACCCCCGGGGGTCCAGGCACAGGCGAGCTACAAGCGCGACCTGCCCGACTCCCTCAAGGCGCACGCGAAAGTCGCTGAGGACGCGGCGGCGAAAACGGCGCTCGCGAAGGTTCCGAAAGGGGCGATCAGCAGCGTCGAGCTCGAGCGCGAGAGCGGAAAGCTGCTCTATTCGTACGACATCACGGTGCCGGGAAAGAAGGGCGTCGAAGAGGTCCACGTCGACGCCGTGAGCGGCAAGCTCCTGTCGATCGAGCATGAGAGCCCCTCGACGGAGAAGAAGGAGGCGGCTGCCGACGCGAAGACGAAGTCTGCGCCGGCGAAGCCCAAGAAGCCCTGAGGGCTTGTGGCGCGAGCGTGGCTGGGGCGTTACATGACGATCCGCTGACGATCAACGGACATTCAGCTGATCGTCAGCGCGCGGCCGCCACGCGGTCGATGGCGTGACGCACGACGTCCGCGAGCCACACGACCGCGGGCTCCGCGAGAAGCAACCGCTGGTCGTCGGCCCATGTCGTGCTCATGTGCGTCTCGACGTCGATGCCCTCGACGTCGCGCCAGCCAATGCCGTCTTCGGGAAACATCGACGCTGACTGCGCGACGAGCATCGATCCCGTCCACGGCTTCGCCGCGTGCGTCATCTCGATGTGATGCGTGATCGCGTAGATCGCCTGCTCGCGCACGCCATCCTTGAGCACACCGCCGCCCGCCGACACGACGCGAGCCCATTCCAGAAGTCCGCGCTGCCGGAGCCAGCGCCGCTCGCGGGCGAACCCCGAACGCAACCGCCACCGGGACCACCAAAGGCGTTTCGCGGGCCGCAAGATCGCGTCCATGAGATCTCGCGGCGGCGGCAGCGTGGACACGCGCGCCGCGCGGCGCTCCGCCTTTCGCTGAATGTACGCCGGCGTGGGCCCGTTGAAGCTCATCAAGAGCGACACGCGCTCTCCGTTCGCGGCGAACAGACGCGCCATCTCTTCCGCGATGATCGCACCGAAGCAATAGCCGGCGAGGACGTACGGGCCGTGTGGCTGAAAGGCGGCGATCTCGGCGACGTAGTGGCGCGCCATGGCGCCGACGTTCGTATGCAGCGGTCGGTCGCCTTCGAGTCCTCGCATTTGCAAACCGTAAAACGGCTGATCGGTGCCGAGATACCGAGCGAGTCGGCCAAAATGCAGGATCGTGCCCACGCCGCCGTGGACGCAGAAAATCGGCGGGCGCTGGCCGTATGCCTGAATCGTCACCAAGGACGTGAAGCGCCGCCGGGGCGCCGGCGTCACCCGGCCACCCTCCATCAGTTGCGCGAGTCGCTCGACCGTCGGCGCGGTGAAGAGCGGCGCCAGCGGCAGGTTGCCACCGATCGTGTGCTCGATCTCGCTGAATAGCCGCGCCGCGGCGACGGACGTCGCTCCGAGATCGAAGAAGTTGTCCGTCACGCTGATTGGACGAATCTCCAGCACGCGCTCGAAGATCTCGGTGAGCCGCCGCTCCATCTCGCTGCGCGGCTCGACGATGGGCGCCGATCGCACGAACTCGGGAATGACCTGCTGGAGCGGCATCGCCGCCAGCGCCAGGCGATCGATCTTGCCGGCGATCGTGACGGGCATCTCGCTCAGGATCACCACCCGCTCCGGCACCATGTGCGACGGCAGGCCGTCGGCAATGAAGCGTCGCAGCCACGTGACCACGGGAACGTAAACGGACTTGCGCGGCCCACGCCGGCGCTGCGCGGCGCGCACCGTCACGTACGCGACGAGACGCGGGTCGTCGTCGAGCGACTTTCGGTGTACCACCACTGCGGCAGAGACGACCCGTTCGTGACGCAGCAGGACGGCTTCGATCTCACCGAGCTCGATCCGATAGCCGCGGACCTTGACCTGATCGTCGCGACGGCCGAGATACTCGAGCGACCCATCCGGCCCCTGGCGCACGACGTCGCCGGTGTTGTAGAGGCGCGCGCCGGGCTCCGTGGAAAATGCATTGGGAACGAACCGCTGGGCAGTGAGCTCCGGCCGGTTGAGATAGCCGCGTGCGACTTGCGGTCCGCCAAGGAAGAGCAACCCTTCCTCACCCGGCGTGACCGGTGCGCCACGTTCGTCGAGCACGTGCAGCGTCGTTCCTTCGAGCGGACGTCCAAGCGTGACCGGATCGCCGGGGGAAAGCGACGCCACGCACACGTAAATCGTCGCCTCGGTTGGGCCATATAGGTTCCACACCTCGGAGCCGGCGGCGGTCAACTTGTCCGCGAGGGACTGCGATAGTGCCTCGCCGCCCGTCAACACTCGAAGCGCTGGCGTTCCTGTCCAGCCTGCTTCGACGAGCATGCGCCAAGCTGTGGGGGTCGCCTGAAAGCTCGTCGCGCCGTGTTCCGCGAGGTACGCCAACACCGCCTGCGGCTGAGGGATGATCTCGCGCGGCACGAGCAACAGCGTCGCCGCGGACGTGAGCGGCGCGAACAGGTCGAGCCCCGACATGTCGAACGAGAGCGATGCAACCGCGGCATGCACGTCGTCTGGACGAAACGGAATGCGCGGCGCAAGACCGTCCAGAAAGGCGAGGACGTTGCGGTGCTCGATCTGGACGCCCTTCGGTTTGCCCGTGGAGCCCGACGTGTAGATGACGTACGCCAGCGCGTCCGGAGTCACGAGGTCCGGCAGCGGCTCGGTGGATTCGCGCGCGATGAGCTCGCGATCGCCGTCGAGTGAGAGGACGATCGGATAGATGCTTGGAACGAGCGGCCGATGCCGCTCGTGAATCACGACGGCAGCGACGGCGGCGTCGGTCAGCAGAAACTCGAGTCGCTCTTGCGGATTGCTCGGATCGAGCGGCACATACGCGCAGCCCGCCTTGAGGATGCCGAGCGCCGCGACCACCATGTCGACCGATCGGTCGGCGATGATCGCGACGCGCCGTTCCGCGCCGACGCCAAGCGCGCGCAGCCGGCGCGCCACGCGAGTCGCCGCCGCCTCGAGCTCCGCGTAGCGAATCGTCGCATCGCCGCACTGCACCGCAAGCGACTCGGGCCACGCGGCCGCCGCCTCGGCGACGCGATGGTGGAGGAGCTCGTGGGCAGACGCCGCGCGCGTGATCGTGCGTGCGCTATACGTGGAAGCGAGAGGGCGCTGCACGTCGATTGGTGTTGGCAACACGGGGCTAGAGTAGCGCCGGCCAGCTTACTGCTCGATGACACCAATCCTGTCATCGTCGCGTCAGGTTGATTCAGATTTGTTTGCACCACCGGCGCTCGAGATGCGGGGATGCATTTTTCACGCACGCGTGGTATTGTCTCCACGCATGCGTGTGCTTCTGGTCGAAGACGATCTCGAGTTGGCCGGCATCATCCTCCATGGGCTGAGCGAGCACGACATTCACGTCGTCCGTGAAGTCACGTTCGCCGACGGCCGTCTTCGGGCGATGATGGGAACGTTTGACGTCGTCATTCTGGACGTCATGCTCACCGGGGGCAGTGGCTTCGACCTCTGCCGGGCGATGCGGGAGCGGGGGATCGGGACTCCGGTGTTGATGCTCACCGCGCGCGACGCCGTCGACGATCGCGTGCTAGGCCTGGACGCCGGCGCGGACGACTACCTGACGAAGCCGTTCGCGTTTCGCGAGCTGGTGGCTCGCATGCGCGCGCTGGCGCGCCGTCGCCCCACGCCGCTGCCCGAAGTCGTGACCGTCGCCGACCTCGACGTCGATCTTCGCGCGCACCGCGTGCGGCGCGGCGGCCGATCGATCGAGCTCACCGCCAAGGAGTTCGCGCTGCTCGAGTTCCTCGTGCGCCACTGCGACCAGGTGGTGGACCGCGCGGCGATCACGGCCCACGTCTGGGACGAAAATCACGATCCGTTCACGAACGTACTCGAAGTGCTCGTTCGCCGACTGCGTCGGAAGATCGACGAAGGGCTTCGACGTCAAGTTGATTCACACGTTGCGCGGCGCCGGATATCGATTCGGCGCATGAACGGCGGCGAGACGCGTCCGGCGGCGCTGCCGCAATCGTTCGGCCGCCTCCGCCTCCGTCTCACCGCCTGGTACGCCGGAACGTTCTTCGCGATTCTGACGTTGCTCGGCATCGCGATGTTCGCCGCGATCACCGCGCGCTTCGATCGCGACCTCGACGCGTCGCTCGCGGTGGCCGCGAACGAGCTTGCGCGTGTCGCGCGCGCGCGCGCGGTCGAGGCGCCCCTCACGCGCGCCGTCATGGATTCGGCGACCGACCTCCGCATTCCGGACCGGGACGCTCGTCGTCGTCGATTCCACCGGCCGCGCCGTCGGTGACGGCGAGATCGACGGCCATCTGCGTCGGATGGCGCTCGACGCGATGGGCCTGGGCACCGCGGGCTTCGCCTTCAATACCCCGCTCGGCCTGCGCCGCGCTCGCGCGGTGCGCTTTCGAACGGCCGCGGGGCAGACGCTCGTCGCCATCGCGATGGCGAGCGAAATCGAAGTCGAGGATCGCTACGCGTCGCTGATCGCGGCCTTTGGCGCCGCGGGAGTCGTGGCCGCGGTGCTCGTCGCGGTCGGCGGGTGGGTGCTCGCGCGCAAATCGTCCGCGCCGGTTGAACGCGCGATGTTGCAGATGCGCCGGTTCATGGCGGACGCCGCGCACGAGCTGCGCACGCCGCTCGCCGTCGTTCGCAGCCGAGCGGATGTTGCGCTCCAACGATCGCGGAGCCCCGACGACTACCTTCACGCACTGACCGGCATCTCCCGCGAGTCGGAGCGCCTGGGGCGGATCGTTGAGGATCTTGCTCACGCTCGCGCGCGCCGACGCCGGCGAGCGGCCGATCGAGCGGCGTCGTGTATTCGTCGACGACGTGACGCTCGATGCCGCCGAGGCGGCGCGCGCGATCGCCGAACGCAAATCCGTGCGTGTCGAGGTCGAGGCGTTCGAGGAAGCGCCGGTGGACGGCGATGAAACGCTGCTGCGCCAGCTGGCGATGATTCTGCTCGACAACGCGATCAAATTCACGCCGGCCGACGGTGCCGTGCGCGTCGGCGTGCGATACACGCCGGCGGGCGCGGTCCTCTCGGTGTCGGACACGGGCATCGGCATCGAGCCGTCGCACTTGCCGCACGTCTTCGAGCGCTTCTATCGTGGTGACCCGGCCCGCACGCCGAACCGCGGGCGCGAGAACGGATCGTCCGAGGGTGCGGGGCTCGGATTGTCGATCGCCCGATGGATCGCCGACGAGCATGGCGCGTCGATCACGATCGAATCCGCGCCATCGCACGGAACGCGCGTCGACGTGCACTTTCCCCTCGCGGCCACCGGCCCTCTGGTGTCATCTTCTTGACAGGCCGGTCGCTGTAACGTTGTCCGCTCCCAAACATCCGCCGAGGTCATGCGCCTTCGCATTGCCGTCTGCCTGGCATGCGTGTTTCCTGCCGCGCCCATCTACGCCCAAATCTCCTCGCTGTCACGGCGCGACGCCGTGCAGACGGCGTTGGAGCGCGGTCCCCGGCTCGGGAGTCGCGCGGGCCGACACCGCGGTCGCAAGCGCCGCGGTGGTCGCGGCGCGCGCGTTTCCGAATCCCACGCTGAGCGCCAGCCGCAGCAAGTCGACGCCGCAGTATCACTTCATCGCTCGATCTCCCGATCGAGCTGCCGTCGGTGCGCGGCCTCCGGATTCGCTCGTCGCAAGTGGGGCTGCAGGCGGCCGCGCTTCGCTACGATTTCGCGCGAGCGACTGTCGCATTGGACGCCGACACCACCTACACGCGCGCGCTCGCGGCGCGCGACCATCTTGTGCTCTCGCGGCGCACCGCGCTCGACGCGGACAGCCTGCTGCACATGGTCGAGCGCCGGCGCGACGCCGGCGACGCGAGCGAGATGGAGGTCGTGCTCGCGCGCATCGTGGCGGGCCAGCAGGCGAACATCGCCGCGGCGGACTCGCTCACCTACGCGTCCTCGGTGCTCGATCTGCAGTTCCGTCCTCGGCATGACGAACGAGCATCGCGTCTCCGACCGACTCGCTGGCCGAGCCGCCGGCGGCGCTCGCGCCGGCCGTGACGCTGAACGAAGCGGCAGCCGGCCTGTCGGTGGAATCCGCGACGCTCGCCGCGCGCTTCCAGCATCGCGTCGATCTTCTCGACGCCAAGCATCTCACTTCGGGTTCGAGTACGGCGATCCCGACCGGCTCCGAGCCCGGCGATACTTCCGACGTTCGGTATCGGGATCGCCGTTGCCGCTCTTCGATCGCAACCGCGGCGCGCATCGCGCAGGCCGAGGCGGAACGCGTGCGGGCGACCGCCGAGCTCGCGCTCGCGCGCGTCGAAGCGAGAAACGAGATCAATCGCGCGACGCGCGAGCGTGCCGCCGCGCTCGCGCGCGTCGCGCGCGAATCGCCAGCTCGTCGACGAGCGCGAACAGCGTCGCGACGATGGCGCTCACGGCCTATCGCGAAGGAGCGTCGTCGCTGCCGAACGTGCTCGAGGCGCAGCGGACGGCGCGAGAGGTGCTCGCCTCAGTACATCGATGATCTCGCGAGCGCGTGGATCGCGACGGCGCAACTGCGCGCGCTTGCGACTCCTGTCCCGGCGGGTGTCGCCGGAGCCCAACCGTCGCCAGGCTCACCTCCATGAGACGACGACTCGTGATGCGAACACTGATCTTGATGACGGCGGCTGCTCTCGTGAGCGCGGCGGCCTGCAAAGGCGGCGAGGCGGCCAAGGACGAAGGCGGGCACGGGACCGTCGCGGCGCACGACGATCGTCATCGCGCCGCAGGCGTTCACCGAGATCGCTCGGCGCGATGGGCACCGTGGCGGCGCGGCCCGGTCATGTCGCGACGCTCAGCGCCCCGGCGCCCGGACGCATCGCGAAGGTGAATGTCGCCACGGGGCAGGCGGTGCAAGCGGACCAGGTGCTCGTCGAGCTCGACCAGGCCCCGTTCGAGGCCGCCGTCCAGAGCGCGGACGCGGCGTACACCGCGGCGCAACAAGTCGCATCAGCGATTGGAGCGGCTGGCGACCGACGGGATCGTCGCCAAGAAAGAAGTGGAGCAGGCCGCGGCGGACGTGGCAAGACGCACGCCGACGTCGTCGCGGCGCGGCGCGCCGCAACAGCTGTCGGTGCTGCGCGCACCGATCGGCGGCGTCGTGACGCGAATGACCGGCACGCTCGGCGCGTCGGTCGATCCGTCGCAGCCGCTTGGTGGAGGTCTCTGATCCCAGGATGGTGGACGTGCTGTTGGGCGTCACGCCGAGCGAAGCGGCACGTGTGCACTCGGGCGCGAAGGTCGTCGCTCACTTCGGGCCAGTCCTCGGGCGGCGAATCGCTCGGCGTCGGCACGGTCGCCGATCTCTCGAGCACCATCGATACGGCGACGCGGAGCGTGACCGTTCGCGTACAGGCGCCCACGACGCGGCGTCCGCTCCGCATTGGCGAGACGGTCTTCGGCGCGATCGCCGTGTCGGTCGCGTCCGTCGGCGATCGTGGTGCCGCTCGAGGCGCTCGTGCCGGAGGGCGACGCGTTTCACGTCTTCGTCGTCGACGCGAACGGCGTCGCGCACGAACGCGAAGTGAAGGTCGGCGGCAAGACGAGCACCACGCGCCGAGATCACTCGAAGGACTCAAGGCCGGCGAGCGGATCGTCACGATGGGCGCGTACGGCGTGCAGGACAGCTCGAAGGTCGTTCCGCCGACGGCGGAAGGGCGACACGCGCGAAGAGCGAAACGCCGCCGAAGCGATTCGGCCGCGAAGCCGAAGAAGCCGTGACGGCGAAGCGCTCGCTGTTCGAGCTGCTCGCGCGAGCAGCGGCGATTCATCTACCTGGCGATCGCCGTGCTGAGCGCGGCGGGCATCTGGGCGGCGTTCGCGCTGCCGTCGGCGATCTATCCTGAGCTCACGTTTTCGCGCATCACGATCGTGACGCAGGGCAGCTCGCTCGGCGCGCGGCAGGTGATGTTCAGCATCACGCGCCCGATCGAGGAAGCGATCAGCATCATTCCCGGGCGTGACGCGCGTGCAGTCGCGGTCCATTCGCGGCGGCAGCGAGACGAACATCACGTTCGCGCCGAAGACGGACATGGTGTTCGCGCTCCAGCAGGCGCAGGCGCGCGTCAATCAGATTCGCAACGACCTTCCGCCGAATCTCGACATCGAGATCGAGCGGCTGGCGCCGTCGCTCTTTCCGATCCTCACGTACAACCTGCAGGGCGGCGATCCGGCGACGCTGTACGACATCGCGCGCTATCAGATCAAGCCGCTGATCTCGCGCGTGCCCGGGCGTCGGGCGCGTGGACGTGCAGGGCAGCGACGTGCAGCGAGGTCGAGGTCATCGCCGATCCGGCCAAGCTCGCGGCGCAGCAGATGACGTACGCGGACCTCGCCGGCCGCGATTCAGGCGGCGACCACGGTCAACGCGGTCGGCCGGCTGCCGCAGGACTACCGCCAGTACCTGATCGTGACGACGACCGAGGCGCACTCGGTGGACGACATCGCGAACATCGTCGTCGCGCACGGGCTGCGCGTCGCGGACCTCGCGACCGTGCGGACCGGCACCGAGGATCACGTGCGCATCGTCGCCGGCGACGGCCAGCCCGCGGCGCTCCTCAACATCACGCGCCAGATCGGCGGCAACACGCTGGCGATCGCCGACAGCGTGGCGCGCATCGCGACGGCCGTGCAGAAGACGCTGCCCAAGGGCGTCGTGCTCAAGCCGGTGTACGATCAGGCGGCGCTCGTGCGCGACGCCGTGAAGTCGGTGCGCGACGCGATGCTCATCGGCGCCGTGCTCGCGGTCGTCGTGCTGCTGCTCTTCCTGCGCCACGCGCGCGTGACCGCGATCAGCGCCTCGTCGATCCCGATCACGATGGCGATCACCGTGTTCATCATGTCGTTGGTCGGACAGACCTTCAACCTGATGACGCTGGGCGCGATGGCGATCGCGATCGGCATCGTGATCGACGATGCCGTCGTGATCACCGAGAACATCGTGCGCCACGTGCACCTGCAGCCCGATCGCTCGATCGCGATTCGCGAGGCCGTGCAGGAGCTGATCTGGCCCGTCACGACGTCGACGCTCACGACGGTCGTCGTCTTTCTCCCGCTCGGCCTGCTGACCGGCGTCGAAGGACAGTTCTTCAAGGCGCTGTCGATCACGCTGACCATCGCGGTGCTCGTCTCGCTCGTCGTCGCGCTGACGATCATTCCGCTGCTCAGCGAGCGTTTCCTCACGGCCGAAGACGTCGAGAGCGCGGCCGAGGACGCCGAAGCGGCGTGCTCGCGGGCGTTGGGCGCGGCATCGACTCGCTCGCCGACCGGTACGAGCGCGCGCTCGGCGCCGCGCTTCGTCACGCCGCGTGGATCTTCCCGATCGCGGCCGCGCTCGTCGTCGCCGGCGTGCTCGTCCAGCGCGCCGCGCCGACGGGCTTTCTGCCCGAGATCGACGAAGGCGCGTTCGTGCTCGACTATTGGAGTCCAGGCGGGACCGCGCTCGCCGAGACCGATCGCCAGGTCAACATCATCGAGAAAATTCTGATGTCGACGCCGGAGATCGACGGCACGTCGCGGCGCACCGGCGCCGAGCTCGGACTCTTCGCCACGGAGCAGAATCGCGGCGACATCAACGCGCGCCTCAAGCCGGAGGGCGAGCGCAAGCGGACGATCTTCGAGGTGATCGACGAAGTGCGCGACAAGGTCACCGCGGCGGTGCCGCGCCTCCGCATCGAGTTCGTGCAGATTCTGTCGGACGTCATCAACGATCTCGCCGGCGCGGCGAACCCGGTCGAGATCAAGATGTTCGGCACCGGACCTGGCGGCGCTCGAGGCGTACGCCGAGCACGCTCGAGCCGAAGATGTCGAAGAGTCGACGGGCTCGAGGATTATTTCAGCGGCGTCAGCGAGCCGAGCGCCGAGATGGACATGGCGATCCGCCAGGCGGAGGCGAATCGCGTCGGCCTCACGCCGTCGCAGGTGGCGACGGAGCTGAGCGGCACGCTGCTCGGCGAGCCCGCCGGCGAGATGCGTCTCGACGATCGTTCGGTCGGCGTGCGCGTCCGCGCGCCGGATTCCGTGCGGTTCAATCCTCGCCTGCTCGGATCGATCCCGATCTTTTCGCCGCAAACGCGCACGGCGGTTCCGCTCGGCGCGCTGGCGACGTTCCAGCCGGTGGAGACGCGCTCGGAGCTGCTGCGCGAGAACCAGCAGCAGCTGATCAAGGCGACCGCGGATCTTTCAGGCCGTTCGCTGGGCCCCGTGATGGCAGGACGTCAAAGCCGTGCTGGCCGAGAATCCGCCGCCGCCGGGCATTCGCGTCGAGCTGGGCGGGCAGTACGCGAGCCAGCAAGAGGCGTTTCGCGCGCTGCTTCTGGTGCTCGGCCTCGCCGCCGCGAGCGTCATCGCGGTGATGGTGATTCAGTTCCAATCGTTCATCGAGCCGCTCGTCGTGCTGCTCGCGGCGCCGCTCTCGTTCGTCGGCGCGATCGGCCTGCTGTTGATCACGAACACGCCGCTCAACGTGTCGTCGTTCATGGGGCTCATCCTGCTCGTGGGCCTCATCGTGAAGAACGGCATCATTCTGCTCGACTTCACGCGACACCTCATGCGCGAGCGACGGCTTGACGCTGGAGCCGGCGTTGCGCGAAGCGGCGCGCATTCGCCTGCGGCCGATTCTGATGACGACGCTCTGCACGCTCTTCGGCCTGTTGCCGCTCGCGCTGGGCATCGGCGCAGGGAGCGACCTGCAGAAGCCGCTCGCGCTCGCGGTGATCGGCGGACTCGCGCTCTCGACGCCGATCACGCTGTTCCTCGTGCCGACGCTGCTCGTGTCGATTCGCGGACGCGACTATCGCTATCGCTCGCCGCTTTCGCCGCCGTCACGATCGGGAGCGGCGGACGGAACGGTCTTCGCGGACTGACTTGTCATCCCGAACGCAGCGAGGGATCTGCACTTGCACCTGCAGATCCCGCACAGCCTACGATCTGACGACTAGCGGGCGCGTCACATCCGCGATCGTCGCACACCCCGCCAGGGCCATCGCGAGATCCGATCTCGCCGCGCAGATGGCGAAGCACCGCGCGCACGCCGTCCGCGCCGTCGAGCGTCAGTCCCCAGAGCACCGGACGTCCCACGAGCACGGCGCGCGCGCCGAGTGCCAGCGCCTTGAGCACGTCCGTGCCTCGCCGCACGCCGCCGTCGATCAACACTTCGGCGCGACCGGCGACGGCTTGCACCACCGGCTCCAGCATCGTGATCGGCGCGGGCACGGAGTCGAGCTGGCGGCCGCCGTGATTCGGAAACGATCACGCCCGCCGCGCCGTGCTCGATCGCCAGCACCGCGTCGTCCGGCGCGAGAACGCCTTTCACGAGCACGGGCAGGGGAGAGATCGATCGCAGCCACTCGACGTCCTTCCACGTCAGACCCGGGTCCCATTGCGACGCGATGTATTGCGCGAGCGCCGAACCGCTCGCCGCGCCCTGATGCGTGCGACGTCGTGTGCGACGCCGGAAAGTTGCCGAGCTCCAGGTGGGCCGGCATGCGAAGCGCGTTGCGGCGGTCGCGCTCGCGCTGGCCGGCGAGCGGCGTGTCGACCGTGAGACACAGCGCGCTGAATCCCGGCCGCCGCCGCGCGCGCCACGAGCGATCGCGCGTGATCTCCCGGTCGCGGTAGACGTAGAGCTGAAACCAGCGCGAGGCCCGCCCGACGCCCGCGCGATCGCTTCGAGGCTGACGTTCGACACCGTGCTCGCGCAGAAGATCGTGCCCTCCGCCGCGGTGGCGCGCGCCGTCGCCTCCTCGCACTCGGTGTGACACAATCCGTGGAATCCCATCGGCGCGACGAGCGCGGGAAATGAGACCGCCGTTCCCAACACGGTCGTCTCGAGCGATCGGGTCGCGACGCCGCGGAGCATGCGCGGCACGAATTGTAAACGCGACCACGCCGCCCGGTTTTCCGCGAGCGTCCACTCATCGCCAGCGCCGCCGGCGATGTAGTCGTACAGCATCGGGTCGAGACGCGCTCGCGCCAACGGCTCGAGGCTCTCGAGATTCAGGATCTCCAGCATGCCGCAAACCTAGGCCGCTTTGTCCCAGGCGAAAGTGAGCGCGCGCTCCCCGCTTGTGGGGGGTCCGGTCCCCGTCGAGCTTTCGTGCTTCCGCCTCATCTCCGCCCCACCCGGCGCTCCTCGCACAGAATGCTCGACGTCGTCAACCAATGGGTTGCGCAGTACGGTTACGCGCTCGTCGCGGTGTTCCTGTTGATCGAGGCGGCCGGCTTGCCGATCCCTGGCGAGACGGCGCTCGTCACGGCCGCGGCGCTTGCTGGGCGCGGAACGCTCTCGATCGTCGGCGTCGTCATCGCCGGGCTGTTCGGAACGATCGTCGGCGGGCACCTCGGCTATTGGATCGGCCTGAGTGGTGGCGCCGCGCTCGTGCAGCGCTATGGTCGCTGGATCGGCTTGACCGATGAGCGGCTCGCGAAGACACACACCTTCTTCGCGCAACATGGCGCCAAGACCCTCGCCCTCGGCCGTTTCGTCGCGTTTCTGCGGAGCTTCATCGGCATCTTCGCCGGGCTGTCGCAGATGCCGACGCGCGTCTTCGCGCTGTACAACGCGCTCGGCGGCCTCATTTGGGTGACGACGTTCAGCGTTCTTGGCTACGCGTTCGGACGCAACCTCCCGCGATTGATCCGATACATCGGACGCGTGAGCCTGCTGATCGCGCTGCTCATCGCGCTCGTTGCCGCCGTCGTCTTCCTGTGGCGTTGGTTCGAGCGGAATCGTACGAGCGTGGTTGCATCGCTCGACCAGCGATACGATCGCGCGACGGCGACCGAGCAGATGACCGAGCTCAAAGCCCAGCACCCGGTCGCGTGGCGCTTCGGTCAGGGCGATTCGCGCAAAGCCGCTACTTCGCGTTGCATTTGATCGTCGGCTTTGCGCGTGAGTCTCGCCGTCATCGGCATCTTCGCGTCGATCACGGAAGGACTCGTGGAGAGCTCGCCACTGACGCGTTTCGATGTCGTCGTCGCGGCGCGCCTGCGGGAGTCCGCGACGCCGTCGGCGCTGGGCGTGTTCGCGTTTCTCAGCGGCCTTGGTGGACGCGGTGCCATGACGCTGCTGCTGTTCGGCGGAGGCTTTGCGTACGCGGTACGACGCCGCGGGCTGGAGACGATCGGATGGTGCGCGGCATTCATCGGCGGATCGCTGCTCGATGCGGCGCTGCGCTTTGCCGTCCGTCGCTCCGAGCTGCCGTTCGCGGACGTCGTGCTGCTCGATTGGGGAACCGGCTTGGCGAGCGGGCACGCGCTCGGCGTGCTCGTGGGCTATGGGATGCTCGCGTACTTCATCGATGGATTCCTCGAGCGCGCCGCCGCGCGCACGTTCGTTGGCGCGTGCGCCGTGGCGATGGTCGCGGCCATCACCGTCAGTCGGCTCTACCTCGGCCAGCACTACGTCAGCGATGCCACCGCCGGACTCGCCGCGGGCCTGCTCTGGTTGGCGACGTGCATCTCGGGAATCGAGATCGCGCGCCAGCGACACTGGGACCGCTAGAGGCCAGCGTCCTCTTCTTCGCCGAGCATCGGCGGCGTCGTGAAATCGACGCGCGCTTCGCGGAGCCAGCGCTCGAGCAGATCGGCGAGCTGCTCGCGATCGCCGCGCGGCATGCGCCGAAGCGCGGCGACCAGCTCCATCGACACTGTAACAGGGGCGTCGGCGAGCAGGTCACGACCCGCGGGCGTCACGGCGATCTCGATGCGGCGGCGATCGTTGGCCGACGCGGTCCTCGACGCCAAGCCACGCTCGACCAAACGCCGAACCACGACGGACACCGAGCTCTGATGCGTGGCCGTTCGTTCCGCGAGCTCATTCAACGAGTCCGCGGATCGCTCGGCGAGCTGCTGGAGCACGAACAACTGCGCCAGGCTGATGCCCATCTTCAGCTCGACCGCGCGCGTATTGATCCGCTGCGCGCGAACGATGCTGCGCACGGCGTTCATCGAGCGCTCGATCGCGTGCGCGTCGGACGTCGGAGAAACGGATGTCATTGGATTGGCGCCCATCGTCGATGAACGTATGGGTGAAGAAGGCGCGCATCAAGGGGCGAGCGCGACTGGCGGCGGGAACTGATGGGTCACAATGTGGTGAATCGCTCGCGGGGCCGCCAGGGACCAGTGCGCTTGAGTAATGCTTGTCATGACACAGTTAGGAAGCTCAAAGCCCTCCTCGCCCAGTTAAAGCGCCAGCACGGTACCGATAGCGCCTCCGCCGGCGGCCGACGCCTTTCAACTCGTGGCCTGGGAAAAGGTCGCGTATCTCGCAACCGATGAGCGACGCGAGGCGGCCTTTCGGCGGTTGGCGCGCGACGTCGGACTCACGCCGCGCGCCGTTCTGACGGCAAAGCGATCGGCCCTCATCGACGCGCTCGAGACGGGCGGCATCAACGCTGTCGAGCGCGCGAACAACCTGATCGAAGCCGCCCAGATCGCGGTGGCCGACTTCGGCGGCTCGCTCGACGCCGCATGCGCGTTGCCGATCGCCGACGCCAAGCGCGTGCTCAAGCGCATTCGCGGCATCGGCGATCCGGGCGCCGAGAAGATTCTGCTCCTCACCAGACAGTATCCGGTGCTCGGCGTCGACTCGAATGGGCTTCGCGTGTTGACGCGCCTCGGGTACGGCACCGAAGGCAAGACGTACAGCGCGACCTACAAGTCCGCGACGGCCGCCGCATTGGCCGAGTTGGGAAGCGACATCGACTCGATCACCGAAGCGCATCTTCTGCTGCGCCACCATGGCCAAACCGTTCTGCAAGACGTCGGCGCCTCGCTGCGGCGCGTGCAGCATCCGCACGCGCTGTCCGAGCGCTCGCGCCACTCAGCGAATGACGATCTCCTTCGCCGACGACGCGCGCTCGTTCTCCGTCGTCGCGACGTCGAGCGTCACGACGTAGCGGCCGCCGCGGAGTCGAGACAAGTCCACGCGCACGCCGCGACCAGCAACGCCGCGGTCGGGTCGCGCGACCTCGTCCCACTGGAGCCGCAACGCCGACGTCGGGTCGGCGAAGTGCAATCGCTCGGCGGCGCGTCGGCGCCCAGCTCACGCCGATCTGTTCGACGGTGAGCGAGAAGTGCACGGGCTCGCCGCCCGCGATTCGCGCCGTAGGTCTCCCAGTAAACGCCGACCGATCGCGACGACGGAATGATCGCGCTCGCGAGCGCGCTGTCCTTCACCGCGGCGATGTCGTAGGCGGGCTCGCTGCTCGGCGCGTACAGCAGAAGGCTCGACAGTCCGATTCGGCCGGCCGCGCGCGGTGGCAGGCCCGTCCGCACGCGCGCCGCACGCTTGTCCGACGTCGCCAACAGCTCCAGGCTGACGAGCCCGGAATCGATCACACCGATTCCCGTGAGCCGGCCGATCGCCTTGCTCGGCTGTCGCGCGCGACGACCGCGAAGCCCGTAGTCGCCGGCGAACGCAATTGCGGCGACGAGATCGCGCCCGAGGAGTGTGGTGTCGCGCCGCGCGTCCCACGCGCCGACGACCAGCGCCGAGTCGCCGCGCCGGAAGATCGCGATCTGGCTCGGCATGTCGTGGACGGACCGCGCATACGACGGCGCGTAGCCGGTCACGGCGCGGGGATCGTCGAGCGTCCAGTCGGTCGCCGCGATGTGCGCGATGTGGTCCACGCTTCGCCAGGCGGCAGAAAATAGTATGGTTGGCCGCCGTCGTGGCCCGTGACGGACGACCGATGCCTGCATCGATCGCGCTCGACGGCAGCGACCGGCTGTACCAGCGCGGAAAGCCATAGCGCAGCGTGAGCGTTCGCTGATCGTCCGCCCACGGCACGCCGTCGACGGTCGCGGCACGTTCGTCGATCTTCGCGCGAATCACGCGGGCGAGCTGTTCGGTGTAGAGGTCGGTCGAGCTCACGGAATAGAGCGGCGACGCGAGACGCAGGATCCGCCGAGTCAGCTCGCCGCGCTTGGCGCAATCGAGCGAGTGAAGACGATCGGACGTCGCATCGTCGACGATCAGCGAGATGTCGAGCCAGTGGCATCGGTCCTCGGGCGTCATGGCGGCCAAGCGCCACGCGAAACGCGGAGTCGGCGGTCTGCGAACCGACCGGCGACGTGCGCGGCATATCCGGCGAGCGCCGCGCACCAGTCCGCGGACACGTGACATCCAGTGCCGGCGAACTGCAGCGCTTCGTCGGTGCGGCCCGCCTCGACGAGATAGCGGATGCGCTGGCCAGCGACCCACGGATCGCCCGGCAGCGACGGACGAGATGCCATCCAGCACGCGGAGGAGCTCGTCGCGTCGCGTTCGACGATCTCCGGCGGTTCTTCGGGCTGATGCTCCTCGTCGTCGTCGCCGCGCCAATAGCAATACCGCCCGATGTGGACGTCGCACGGTCCGCTCGAATCCGTAGCCGACGGGCAGATGCGTTCGGCGGAACGACTCGAACGACGATTGCGCCGAGCGTCGCCGACCGAACGAGACGCGTCGAGTCGGGCGTACGGTCCGCGCGCACGTCGCGCGCGAGCATCGGCGCTGCCGACAGCTGCCAGACCGCGATTGCCAACGCTGCGAACCCAGTCACCTGATCTCTCCTCCTCGCGGCGCGTCTGGTGAGACCGCAGGCACCCGCGCCCCTTCACCGGATATGTCAACGTACGCTGACGTCCGCCAAGAGGCAACTCCGATGCGCGCAGGTTACGGCACGGCTGAGTCGCAGTCGCGCCGTCAGCGCCCGTGGTTGCGCCCGCGTCGTCTTTGTTACGAGATTCTATTCTGTGAGCTTGTCCCCCGACGGCAACGACGCGGCAACGCTGAGCGTTCTCGAGAACCGGTTTCGCGGCGCGATCGCGGCGAGTCTCGACGCATTTTTCCTCTGCGAGAGCGTTCGCGACGAGAGCGGAGCCATCGTCGACTTCCGCATCGTCGAGCTCAACGAGCGCGGCGAAACGCTGCTCGGCCGCTCGCGGCTCGACCTCGTCGGGCGCCTCGTGTGCGAGGTGCTCCCGACGCTCCGCGACAGCGGATTTCTCGCGCAGCTCATCCAGGTCGTCGAGACCGGCGAGTCGTTCGACGACGATGTGCAGGTCGAGGACGAGCGCGGCGAGAAGCGGTGGATCCGCCATCAGGCCGTGCGCGTCGAGGATGGCGTCGCGATCACGTCGCGCGACATCACCAAGCGCCGGCACGTCGAGGAGTCGCTGCTCCAGAGCGAAGCCCGGTTCCGCCATCTCGTCGAGAGCGCGAGCGACGGTATCTACCGCATCGACACGCACGGCGTCTTCACCTACGCCAACCCGATCGTCGTCGCGGCTCCTCGGTTGCGGGCCAGACGACGGCGGCATCATGGGTCGCATGTATCTGGAGTTCGTTCGCCGCGACTATCACGAGCAGGGCATCGCGCTCTACAAGCGGCAGGTGAACGAGCGGATTCCCGTCACGTACTGGGAGTTTCCCGCCGTCACGCTCGACGGGCGCGAGCTGTGGGTCGGCCAGAACGTGCACATCGAGCAGCGCAACGGCTGGGTGACGTCGCTCTTCGCCGTCGCGCGCGACATCACCGAGCGAAAGCGCGCCGAGCTCGCGCTGCGCGAGAGCGAGGCGCGCTATCGCTTCCTCACCGAGCACTCGACCGACATGCTGTCGCGCCACGGCGCCGACGGCACGATCATCTACGCGTCGCCGGTCTGCTTCACGCTGCTCGGCTACACCGCCGGCGAGCTCGTCGGGAACTCGATGTTCGAGTACTGTCATCCCGACGACCTCGAGGCGATGCGCGCCGCGACCGCGCGTCTGATCGGCCACCAGGGCGCCGAGACGCTGACCTACCGCGCACGCCGGCGCGACGGCAGCTACGTCTGGCTGGAGACGACGAGCCAGGCCGTACGTGATCCCAAGTCGGGGCTGGTCGGCGAAGTGCTGTCGGTCTCGCGCGACATCACCGAGCGCCGCCGCCTCGAGGAGGAGCTGCGGCAGGCGCAGAAGATGGACGCCGTCGGCCAGCTCGCCGGCGGCGTGGCGCACGACTTCAACAATCTGCTCACGACGATCCGCGGCTTCGCCGATCTGCTCGCGCGCAGCTTCGAGGCCGACGACGCGCGCCGCAAGGACATCGCCGAGATCCTCAAGGCCACCGAGCGCGCCGCGTCGCTCACGCGGCAGCTGCTGGCGTTCAGCAAGCGCCAGGTGCTGCGCATCGAAGCGCTGAGCGTCAACGCCATCGTCGTCGACATGGTCGAAGATCATTCGCCGCCTGCTCGGCGACTCGATCCGGGTCGAGACGGCGCTCGATCCGACGATCTGGACCGTGCGCGCCGACCCGGGCCAGCTCGAGCAGGTGCTCCTCAACCTCGCGCTCAACGCGCGCGACGCGATGCCGCGCGGCGGCACGCTCCGCGTCGCGACGCGCAACGTCGAAGTGGCGCCCGTGAACGCGCCCGGACACCATCGTGCCGGCCGGGCAAGTACGTCTGCTCGAGATGCAGGACACCGGCATCGGGCATGTCCGACGAGACGCGCGCGCGCGTCTTCGAGCCGTTCTTCACGACGAAGGATCCCGACGGGCCGCTCGGGACTCGGGCTGGCGACGGTCTACGGCATCGTCGTCGCAGAGCGGCGGGCACATCTCCGTCACGAGCAGCCTCGGCAGCGGCACGACGTTCACGCATTCACCTGCCCGGCGGTGACGGCTGCGAGCGCCGCCGGCGCAGCGCGGCGACGGCACCGCGCCGCATTCGGCGGCGCGGCAACGTGATCCTGATCGCCGAGGACAACGAGGGCGTGCGCGCGCTGACGGTGCGGATCCTGACGAGCGCCGGCTACCGCGTGTTCGAGGGCTGCGACGGCGTCGATGCGCTCGACACGCTGCGTACGCTGCCCGAGCCGGTCGACCTGCTGATCAGCGACGTGATGATGCCGCGCATGAACGGCAGCGAGCTCACGGCGCAGTTCCAGCGCATGCAGCCCGGCACGCCGATCCTGCTCATCTCGGGGTACATGGACGAGGAGGCGGTCCACCGCGCGTTCAACGAGCCCGGCGCGATCCTCGCCAAGCCGTTCACGCCCGATGCGCTGCTCGAGCCGAGTGCGTGAGTTGATCGGCACCCGCGCGTAGCCGGCGCGCGGTGAGCCGTGGCGTCTGCCGGCGTCCGGCAGCTCACGCCTGCTACGGCTCCCCGGTCGAAACGAACGGCCCTGGCCGTCGCCGAAATGCCGATGTCGTCGACGACGACCGTCCCCGCCACGAGCCGGTCGAACACGAGCCGGACCGAGCGCAGGTGCGTCGGGTCGAACGACGGCGACGCCTGCGACGAAATCCGCGAGCGGCATCACGTACGTCTGCAGCACGAGCTCGTACTGCGTCGGGTAGCGCTGCTGCTCCTCGTCGTGCGCGGCGGAGAATGTGAATCTCGAGCGGACGGCGCGGCTTGCCGAAGCGCGTCAGCGGCAGTCGCGCGACGTGCCCGGCGGCATCCGCCACCTCGATCGTGAGATCCACCGGCGTCGTGTCCTTCTCGGCCTTCGGCGTTCGGGCGACGCGGCTTGGCGCGCGCGCTGAATCCGTCGTTCGTGCTGTCGGCCTTCTTCGTCGTGTCGCGCGCCGGCGCGCGCGGGCCGGGCTTGGCGTCGGTCGGCGCGAGCGACAGGTAGATCGACGACTCGCGGCCCACGTGCAGCGCCGTCGTCAGCGAATCGCTGAGCGCGATCGTGTACGACGCCGGCTCGCCCGAGCTTTGTCGTGTCGTCGCCGCGAATGTGGTTGTTCCAGCCGAGCGTCACGGCGTTGGTGTTCAGCGGATCGTTGCCGTTGCGGAGATTGAGCGGGTTCTCCTTCCACGTCGCCAGGCTGTCGCCGCTGAGCGTGACGCCCGGCAGCGCTGCCCGTCGTGACGTCGACGTCCTCGTCGAACGTCGCGAGCGGCTTGAATCCGCTCTCCTGAAAGCGCGTGATGTACATCGTCTTCGGCAGCCACGCGCCGATCACGCGATGGTCGCGGAACATCGGCAGGTATTCGCTCTTGCCGTGCAGCGTCGCTTCGAGAAAGCCGCCGATCATCACCTTGCTGAACTGACGCTGCTCGTCCGGCGTGATCAGCCCGCGCAGGTCGAGGTATCGTCCGCTGCGCGGCCCGTTGTCCTTGTTGCCCCAGACCGTGTTCCACTGGCCGTGATTCGCGCGGTAGACGTACCACGCGGTCTTGAACCACGGCTTGCCGTCGGTGAACCGGATGCGCTGGTAGGCCCGCAAGCCCATTAAACGACGACACGTCGCCATCGTGCGAGCCGTGGATCACCATGTAGTTCACGTTCTCGATCGGCGTGAACACGCCGGCGGGCTTGTACTGCCCGTCGACCGGCGCGATCGCGAATACCGCCTTGATGTTGAAGTTGAAGTTGAACTTCACGTTGGCGTCATCGGGGTAGTGGCTGAGCCGATTGAACGCCGCGGCAATCCCGACGGCCTCGCCGCCGCGCGAGTGGCCCATGATCCCGATGTTGTTCATGTCCACTTTGTGGCTGAACGGACCCGCGCTCGAGTCGTTCCACCGCTTCCACACCTCGAGGTGCTTGAGCAGCATCCACGCTCGGCCGTCGCTCTCGCCGCGCAGCCCGCCGTTGATGAAGTTCTCGTCCACCGAGACGAGGATGAACCCGCGCGACGCGAGCAGCTCGCCGAGGTAGCCGTAGCCGGGGTCGGAGTAGTCGAGCGGATCGTGGTTGCCGTGCACGATGAGCACGAGCGGGAAGGGACCGTTGCCTTCCGGATACCATACGCGGCCGTTGATCGGGAACTTGCTCGGTCGTGAAGCCCCAGTCTTTTTCGCGCGACTTTGGCGACGTCGGGCTCCATCGACACGAACGGCGACGCATCCACCGTCCGCGTCTTGAGCGTCACCGAATCGCGAAACTCGGCGCGGCGCTTGTCGGTGCCGCTGCCGTAGTACAGCGTTTTGACGGTCATCGGGCCGCGCTCGCCCGGGTTCGGCGCGTTGATCAGTTGGTGCGAGAGCACCGTCGGCGAGTCGTCTTTCGTGAGCTTCAAGGCCTGGGTGCAGGCCGCGGCAACGAGCACGACGAGTATCAGAGAGCGGCGCATGAGACGAAGGCGATGAGGGGTGTCATCCCCAGCGGAGCCGGGATTTGCACTTTGAGTTAGCGAATTCGCAGTCCAATGCGGTGCGCGACGCGGGTCGAGACTCGAGACGTGCCGTTCAAAAGGAACTCGGTCGGCCGCAGTGCCTCGATGGCGTAGTCGATCGACAGCCGGTCGACGTTGAATCCGGCGCCCGCGGTGAATGGCGTTTCGCCGGGAAACGGCCGGCGGGCTCCCGCGCGCACCGCAACGCTGTAGCCGTCGAGCCAACTGTAGCCGACCTCTATGCCGCCGCTCGGTGACACGAAGTCCGTGCGGACCATCGAGACCGCGGCGGTGGCCAGCACGTCGAGCTGTCCCACCGGCCGCGAGGTCCCGACCCCGATCGTGCTCCGCAACGGCATGTGCGCCGGGCTGAACAGTTCGACGTTGGCCCCGGAACCCGTCGGCGGAATCACACACAGCGTCAAGGATTGCGGCTGGTCGGAGCAGGGCACCGACGTCGACGGTCCGATGTTCTGGACTGAAACGCCGAGCGTGTAAAAGCGCAAGAAATCTCTCGACACGCCCAGGTCCACGGCGATGTGGCTGATGCGACTATTCGGAACGTTGTCCTCGACATACTTCACCGCGGCGCCTAAGCGAGTGCCCTTGAGCACTTGAGCCAGGCCGATGCTCGCATCGAGCGACGTGCCCAGTGCCGGCCCGTCGAGCAGCATCGAACCTCGGTTGGCAGGGAACACGTCGTTGGGCAGCTCGTAGCTGACCGTGTTCATGCCGACCGCGATGCCGCCGTTGTTGAATCGCGTGACCGCCGACAACGTGCCGCCCTGCGCGGTCGACGAGTATCGCTCATACGATGCGCTGAAGCCGCGAGCGATCACGAGCTGCGCTGGATTGAAGAACAGCGCATCGTCATCACGGCTGACGATGCCCGTGTTCCCGATCGCCAACGTGCGCGGCCCCGCTGGAAGCATCAAAACCACCGGCGCATACGGCTGACCGTACTTGCCGAAGTTGTCGACGACGAGTTTGGTGGCCTGGCCGGCCGCGGCGGCCGGAAGGGAGAGTGCCGCCGCGATCGCGGCTCGACGGAAGTGCATTGAAGAGGGAGCGGAGGGAGATCAGTCCTGCTGGAGGCCCTTCAGAAACTCCTCGAGGTAACCATTCCAAACCGCTGGAAGAGAATGGGTTCCGTGACAGCGTGTCTGGTCTGTGATAGGCGAGAGATGAATCTTCCATTCTTCACCCGCGGCATGAGCTGTTCGACAACTCCAAGCTCCGGTGGGTTGACGAAATCGTCCGCCGAATTGATCGCCAACACTCGCGCCGTGATCTTCTCGAGGTCCCGCGACGGGTCGTCGTTGCGCGACGAATAGTACTGATAGAGCATCCCCATCGCCTGTCTCAGGCCGGCCGGCTGCGTCGTATAGTCGCCGCCCTTTCGCAGTTCCCACCGCATCTCGTCGTCGCTCGAAAAGAGTGGTGCGACGATAGCCTGAACGGGCGTTGCGCAACAGTGCCGAGCCCGCAAGAGTTCTCACGTGTCCGTCTGCGGTGCGGCGCGTCCAACGCGCGGACTCCCGAGTCGCAGAAACGACGTGAAGTGGGATGTCCTAACGTTATTCAAGACAGTCTGATAGGCGGCGCTCTGCTCAGCCTGCGATTCGTCTCGCGCTCCCTGGCGGCGTCTCCTGGTTCCGTCGCTGGTGTTCGGTCGACCACGAGAGCGCATCGATGTACAGCGACGGCAGCACGGACGGGCTCACGCCGACCACCTCGGAGAGTGCGTCGACCTGGTCCCACCAGCCCTGCTCGTAGGCCTCGATCAGGCTGAGCACTTCGCCGTAGAAGTCCTGCCGGTGCAGAAGCGCCGCGCGAATGTCTGGCGCGAGCTCCATCGAGTCCGCGAGCATGTCCATCGGCGTCTCGAGCATCTGATCGAGCACCGAGAGCATGCCGACGAGAAACAGTGGCCCGCGCGCCCGCGGAACTCCCGACGCGTTGGCCAGCAGCTCGCACATGCGCGCGCGCACCAGCGACACCGTCATCAGCTCGGCGCGAACGCCGTCGGTCTTGCCGTCGGTGACCAGGAGGAGTCCGAGCCACCGCGCGACCTGGTCGCGCCCGAGCAGTCGCAGCGCGTGCCCGATCGACCAGATGTCTCGGCCGCCGAGCGCCGCGGAGTTCACCATGCGCAGCAGCTTGTACGACAGCGCGACGTCCCTGCGCAGCATGTCCTCGATGTCGCCGTCGCGCGTGTTGGGATCGCGCACGAGCTTGAGCAGACTGGAACGTGAGCACGTGCTCGACCGGGAGGTCGCGTCGCGAGAGCGTCTCGGGCGCGCTGAACCGGTAGCCCTCGAACAGCTCGAACCCGTACCGCTGACACGTATCCCGCTCCTGGCGATGTCGCGCGTGGACGGCGAGCAGTCGCACGTGATAGCCTCGCAGCCACGTGGCCAGGTCGCGCAGGAGCGCCGGGATCCGTCGTTGCGACGTTGACCTTCACGATCTCCGCCAGGCGCAGGAGCTCTTCGGGCAGCTGCTCGGGGTGCTCGCCGCCGAGCGCGAAGCGATAGCCCGCCCAGACGAGGCGGTTGCAGGCTTCCAGCAACGGCTGATCGACCATCACCGACTCGTCGAGCTGGAGCACGACGCGGTCGGCGGGCAGCAGTTGCGCCGCGCCGCCCAGGAGCATGAAGCGGTCGACGTCACGAAGGCCCGTCGCCCCGCCGCGACCTGGTCGATCCCGATTCCCAGGAACGTGTCTGCCACGAGCTGCTCGGGAATCGGCGCGCCAGGCTGTGCCGCGCCTGGGCGGCGGAGCACGAGGTCGTACCCGTAGAGGTGCTCTTTCCGGTCGAAAACCGGCTGGCGCGTGAGCAGGATCTCCATGCTATGAGTATCGGCCCGCCGGTCGCGACGCTGAAACTTCGGACGTTCTGAGCGCCAATCCGCGTGACGCTGTCGCGGCCGTACGATGTCTGTCCTAACGGTCGTACGTCACTCGACGTCTTCCAATTGGAGCCGCGCCACGCGAGGTGCGCGGCCGACCCGGAGCACCCGTGAGCCACCCGAACCCGCCGTCCAGCGATCGCCTGGTCGGACAAGTCATCGCCGATCGATACCAGATCCTCTCCATGCTCGGCGAGGGCGGCATGGGCCGCGTCTATCTCGCCGAGCACGTGCGCATGGGTCGCAAGAGCGCGGTGAAGGTGATGAGCCCCAACATGGCGCTCTCCGCGGACGCCATCAGCCGGTTCAATCGCGAGGCCGCCAACGCCAGCCGAATCAACCATCCGAACGTCGCGCAGATCTACGACTTCGGCGAAACGGCGGACGGCTTGCTCTACCTCGCGATGGAGTACGTCGAAGGCGAGACGCTTCGGGCGCTGATTCATCGCGGCGGTCCGCTCGCGATTCCGCGCGCCGCGGAGATCACGCGCCAGATCGCCGACGCGCTCTCGCGCGGCCCATCACCTGGGCATCGTGCATCGCGATCTCAAGCCCGACAACATTCTCCTCACGCGGCGTCACGACGGCGCGGATTGGGTGAAGGTCGTCGACTTCGGAATCGCGAAGACGGTGCAGGGGAGTGGCGGCGAGAGCGCCGGCGGACAGACCGTCACGACCGCCGGCGTCTCGCTCGGCACGCCGGAGTACATGAGTCCGGAGCAGCTGGCGGGCGAGCGACTCGATGCCCGCACCGATCTCTATTCGCTCGGGCTCGTGCTGTTCAACATGCTCACGGCGAACCTGCCGTATCCGCGCGTGACGTCGAAGGAGACGCTGGTTCGGCGTCTGACGTCGAAGCCGCAGACGCTCGCCGAAGTCGTGCCCGGGAGAGCGTGGCCCGCCGCGCTGCAGTCGGCGCTCGATCGCGCGCTCGCGCCGGAGCCTGTCGATCGCTTCGACGAGCGTCGACGACTTCGGCCGCGCCGTGGTCGACGCGATCGGCGCGACCGAGACGCTGCGCGTCGCGACCACGGTTGCCTATCACGCCGCGTCGGCCGCCAACGGAGCGGATCGCGACGCCCGCACCGCGGCGTCGTTCGACACGTCCGTTGTCGTCGTCAACGCGACGCAGATCGCTGCTCATCGCCGGCGGACTTCTTGGTGCTGGTCGCCGCCGGCGCCGGTGCGTTCGCCGCGGTGCGCGAGCGACGAGCAGCGACGACTCGTCGCGCAACACCGGTGTTGCGCAAACTCCGACCGTCGCCGCCACGCCGCCAGCGCAGGCGCAGCGCCCGACAGCGCAGCGCCGGCTTCCACGTCCGCGGCGCGACACCGCGCACGAAGCCGTCCGCACACTCCGTTCGCGCCGAAACCGGTCGTCGCCGCCAGAAGCAAGCTCGCGCCGAATTCGCCCTGCCGCCTGCGCCGCTCCGAGCCGGCCGACACCGCGGCGCGCCGTGGCGCTTCCGCCTGCGCGAATCCCGCCGACACCACCCGCGCGAATCGCGACAAGGCGATCGCCAATCTCCGTCACCCGATGCTCCGCGCGACCGGCGACACCGCGGCGCGCGGCGCAATGCCGACCACCGACCCGGATCGCATTCGGGTTCTCGGAGAGGACATCCAGGGGCATTTGCAGCGCGCCAAGCAGTTCATCCAACAGGGTGACATCTTTAAGGCGCGCGGCGAGTTTCGAGACATGGCGCCGGTCGTTCTGGTGCTTCGCCAGCTGTACGCTGGAAATCCAGGCGGAGACGAGGGTCGAGCAGATGCTTCGCGCGGGAGTGACTCAGTCGGTGCATCGCGTGCCGCACGGCGATCCAGGACTCCACCGCGCGCGCCAAGCTTCCGCCGAACTTTCGGTGCGAGCAGCTGGTTCCACAGGGCATGCGCGGACAACGCGGTCGTCGAGCTCGTCGTCGCAGCCCTGGAACCGCGTGACTTGGGATCAGCAGTACATCATCCAGAGTACGATACCCATCTCGATCGTCGCGGCCACCACGCCAAACGTCAGCGCCGCACGCAACGCCGTCCTGCCTCCCTTGCCTTCATTCATTCACAGTCCGGTTCGCTCGCTCGTGCGGGCGCTCGCTGGTCGCGTTCGCTCGCGGCGTCAGCCGCGGCGTGCACGGAAGCTACTTCGCCGCCGCGCCGGTTTCCTGTGCTCGATGACCTCGGCACGAGCGACTGGCAGTCGGTGAGCGTCGGCGGCGATCACACGTTGCGGGCTCAAGCTGACCGGCAACGTTTACTGCTGGGGGAGCAATCAGTTCTACCAGCTCGGGCAGGCGAGCTCCGACACGGTCTGCGGTCCGCAGGGCAGCCGCTACGGATGCACGCGGCTTCCCGCAACTCGTGTCCGCGACCAGGCGTGAAGTTCACGTCCGTGAGCGCGGGCGCGCGCCATACGTGTGCGATCACGTCTAGCCGGGACGCGTACTGCTGGGGCGCGAACGACGCCGGCCAAATCGGTGGCTTTTCGCCGACCGGCCCAACGCTGGTTCGCATTCAAGGCAGTCTCGGGTGGACGCAGATCAGCGCCGGCTATTCGCACACATGCGCCGTGCGCACCGACGGCGTGCTCTATTGCTGGGGCGCGAACGATCGCGGCCAGCTTGGCAATGGCAGCTTCTCCGCGAACGACGGTTTGATTCGCGTTCCGATTTCTGCGCCGGTCGCCAGCGTGAGCGCCGGCCAGCAGCGCACGTGCGCGCGGACGACGCTCGGCACTGTCTATTGCTGGGGCGCGATCTGGCAGTCACGCTCGAACGGGCTCGAGTTGAGCAACGTGCAAACGAGTCCGAAGACCGTGCCCGACGCGCCCGCGATGGCGTGGCTCAGCGTCGGCACGTTCACGACCTGCGGCGCCGACGTCTCGGGATTTGGCTACTGCTGGGAAGCGAACCCGCGCGGGCAGATGGGCACCGGCACTCAGGACGGCAGCACAGAGTCCGCTCCGCGTCGCCTCGAATCTCGAGTTCATTCAGATGAGCGCCGGCATCGTGCAGACGTGCGGCGTCGTGACGAGCGGCGCCGGGTATTGCTGGGGCGACGACACGTTCGGCCAGCTCGGTACGCCGCCATCACGTCTCGTCGAGCGGTGCGGCTCGCAGACTACTTCCGTGTGCCACGCGACCGACTCCGGTATATGGACGGCAGCAGTTCACGGAGATCAGCACCGGATTCGGAAGCCACACGTGCGGCGTCACGGTTCGCGGCAACCTCTACTGTTGGGGACTCGGCGTCTCCGGCCAGCGCGGCGACGGAACGCTCGGATACGCGGTCACGGTTCCGGTGCAGGTACGAGAACCGGCGAAGCAAGCGGTAGTGTCGTCGATTGCGCAGGCGATCTGTTTGCCCGGACGTGCGCTCGATCGTCTACGCTATGTAGTTCTGTATTCTTGCCTCCCCCACAGATGCATCTCGACAAGAAGTTCCTGCAGCGCGCTCTGCTCGCTTTCACCACCGGCCTCTTCCTTGCCTGTGCCGCGCGTGTTTCCGGCGCGCAACCGTCCTCGACCACTGCGGCGACTACGATCAATCGCCGCTAGCGCGATCACGAGATCACGTCGCGCTAGTGCGTCTCGACGTCGTCGAGCAACAGAATTCGACGTCGTTCCGCTGTTCCGTGTCCGGTCGGTCTGTGCCCGTGCCGGTCCGTGAGCGGCTGGTAATTTCAGTAGTTCCGTAGTTTCAGTTCTCTCGTAGCGCGGCCATCGGCGTCTCGGCGAACACATCACGGCCGGTAATCAATCCGATCGCCACCGCCAATCCGATCATCGCGCCCGCGACGACTGCCGCCGGCGCGAACGCGGGCACGAAGTTGAATCGGAAGATCCAGTGGATCAGCGCCCAGCTCGCGAGCGTCGACAACAGCACGCCCGTCATCGCGCCGAGCGTGCCCAAGCAGCGCGTATTCGGCGAGCATGATGCGGCCGATCTGACGCCGCGTCGCGCCGAGCGTTTTGAGGAGCACGCCTTCGCGCAGTCGCTCGCGTCGCGTCGCGGCGACAGCGCTGAACAGCACGGGCACGCCGAGCGCGAGGCTGATCAACGCGAGGAAGCGTATCGCCATCGTCACTTTGCCGAGCACGTTCGTCACGGTGCGCTGCACGAGCGACAGGTCCAGACTCGAGACGCTCGGATAGCCGCTCACGACGTCTCGCTGCAGGTGCGCGATGGCGGTCTCGTCCGGCGCGCGCACGAGGATCGCGAACTGTTTCGGCGCTTTCTCCAGGGACCTCGGATCGAACACCGCGAAGAAGTTCGGCGAGAAGCTCTGCCACCGCACCGCGCGCGTGCTCGTGACGACGGTCGGCACCATGCACGCCTTGTACGTTCCACGTGATCGTGTCGCCGAGCTTGACGCCCATGTCGGCGACGATGCCCGTGTCGAGCGAGACTTCACCGATGGAGTCGGCGCGGTTCGCCGAGAACCACTTGCCGCTCACGAGATGCTCGGACTCCGTGAGCGAATCGCGGAACGTCGACCGAAACTCGCGGCGCAACATCCATGGCCGCGGGCCGCGCTGCCGGTTCTCGCCGCGTGCCCTGTCGCCCGCGGCCCTCGCGTCCGCCGCCTTGACGATTCCGCTCGGCGTCGGCCAGCAGATCCTTGGCCGACTTGCCGTTGATCGACGCGATGCGCATCGGCACGATCGGCGTCTCGTCGATCAGCTCGTAGTGCGCCGCGCGAATGATCGAGTCGATCCCCGCGAGCTGATTGTCCTGCACGTCGAAGAACACCACGTTCGCGCGCGCCTGATCCATCCGCACGCCGAGCGAGCGCAGAATGTTGCTCTGCACCTGATACAGCGTGCCCATCAGGAACACGCCGAAACCGAGTGCGAGCACGACCGCTCGCGTCTGATTGCCCGGCCGGTAGAGACTTGCGATGCCCTGGCGCAGCGGGAACGGCCACGATGGTCGCAGCGCCCGCCGCGCCAGCCACGAGAGGCCGCGATGCGCTCAGGTAGAGGATGCCGATGGCGCCCGCGATCGCGAGCGTGAAACCGATGCCACGCTGAACCGTGTTCGCGCGGCTCAGCCCGAGCTCGAGCACGCTCACCGCGATCGCCAGCGACAGCGTGATACGCAGCGGATCGAATCGCGCGCGGCGGAGCGCGGCGGCGTCCGGCTCGCGACGCAGCGCCTGCAGCGGCGACACGCGCCGCAGAGCGACGAGCGGCCGCAGCGCGAACAACAACGCCACCCACACGCCGATCGCGAGGCCGAGCAGCATCGCCGATGGCGCGAGATGGACTTCGACGTCCACCGGGAGGAAGTCGTGGAGGACGCTCGGGAACATGAACTGAATCACGACGCCGAGCGCGACGCCCGGCGCCGGCGCCGATGAGTCCCATGATCGCCGCTTGCAGCGTGTAGATCCCGAGCACCTGCCAGCTCGTCGCGCCGAGGCAGCGGAGCACCGCGACCGGATCGATCTTCCGCATCGCGAACGCGTGGACGCCGCTCGCGACGCCGATGCCGCCGAGCAGGAGCGCGACGAGTCCGACGATCGCGAGAAAGTCGTGCAGCTCCTCGATCGCGTTGGCGAGGCGCGACTCGTTGTACCCGGCGCCGCGGATGTTGCCGCCCTGTGTGCCCTGCTGAAGCCGGCTTCCCGTACCGCGCGATGAAGAGGTCGCTCGAGAACCTCGACGGCAGCTTGAACAGCGTCTCGTACTCCGCGCGGCTTCCGAACACGACCAGCTGCGTCTCTTCGACGTAGCGCTCGGGGATGTACACGCGGGGGCCGATCGCCGCGGAGATGCCGACGTCGCCCGGTACGCTCTTCAGCGTCCCGACTACGACGAACTTCGCCGAGCCGAGCGACACTGTATCGCCGATCCTGCCGTCGAGCGACACGAGCAGCGACGGGTCGACGATGACGTTGTGCGCGCTCTGGAGCTGCGACCACGCCTCGGCCGGTGCGGTGATGATGTTCCCGTAAAACGGATATGCCGGCGACACCGCGTGGACTTGCACGAGCCGCGTGCCGCCCGTGCGCTGCACCAACGCCATCGAGTTGAAGGTCGTCGCCGTCGCGGATGGAAAACCGACACGGCTGAGCGAATCGAGCAGGGAATCGATGGCCGGCGTTCGCGCCGTTTGCCGCGACGAGGACACGTCGCCGCCGAGCAGCGCCTTCGACTGCTCGTGGACGGACTGAATGACGTTCTCGGAAAACGAGTCGATGGCGACGAGCGCCGCGACGCCGAGCGAGATCGACGACATGTAGAGCGAGCAGACGGCGTCGCGCCGTCCGGCTCTCCCGCCATGCGATGCCGCACAGCACGAGCGCTCGCTTGAACGCGCCCGCCCGCGGCTCGGTCGACGGCGCCGTCACGCCGCGCGCTCCGTGCTCGCTGTCCGAGATGACTCGGCCGTCGCTCAGTCGGATGATGCGCTGCGCGTGCCCGGCGAGCGCCAAGTCGTGCGTCACGAGGACGATCGTCGTCTTGGATTCACGGTTGAGCGACTCGAGCAGCGCGACGATGCGCGCGCCGGTTTCGCTGTCGAGATTTCCGGTCGGCTCGTCCGCGAAAAGAATGCGCGGCGAGTTGGAGAACGCGCGTGCGATCGCCACACGCTGCTGCTCGCCGCCGGACAGCTGTGTCGGAAAATGGTCCAGCCGGTCGCCGAGCCCGACGCGCGTGAGCAGATCGCGCGCGCGCGCGCTGGCGCCGCTGTCGCCCCGAAGCTCGAGCGGCACCTGCACGTTCTCGAGCGCCGTCAGCGTCGAGATCAGCTGAAAGCTCTGAAACACGAATCCGACTTTCTCGCCGCGGAGCCGCGCGCGCTGATCTTCGTCCATCGCCGTGAGATCCGCGTCGTCGAGCAGCACGTGCCCGCGCGACGGCGTATCCAGTCCCGCCAGCAGGCCGAGGAGCGTAGTCTTTCCGCTGCCCGATGGCCCGACGATCGCCACGAACGCGCCCTGCGGGATCGTGAAGCTGACGTCGCGCAGGACCGTCAACGCGGTTCTCACCGCTGCGATATTCCTTGGACAGGTCACGGGCAACGAGCATGCGAAGGAAGCGGGAAGAGGGAAGCGGGAAGCGGGAACGAGCCAGACGATTGGCCGTGGCCGGTTTACTTACGGTCGCGGCACTCGCGTGTTCCAAACCTGCGGAGAAGCCACCAGCCGATTCGGCCGCACCGGCCACTGCGTCGAAATCTATCCCCCAAGCGCCCGCTTCCCGCGCTTCTCTCACCGCTTCGCGTCGGACGATTCTCTTTGCTGGCACCAGCCTGACAGCGGGTCTCGGCCTCGATCCCGATAGCGCCTACCCGATGCTGATCCAGCGCAAGATCGACTCGGCCGGCCTCCCGTTCGACGTCGTGAACGCTGGCGTGAGCGGTGAGACGTCGTCCGGGCTGCTCGATCGATTGGATTGGCTGCTGCGCGGAAAGTTCGACGTTCTGGTGATCGAGAGCGGAGCGAACGACGGCCTGCGCGGCATTCCGACGTCGACGCTGCAAGCCAATCTCGAGACTGACGCTCGATCGCGTGCGGGCCAAGCGGCCAGATGCCCTCGTCGCGCTCGTGCAAATGGAAGCGCTGCCGAACCTCGGTCCGGCGTACGCGTCGGCGTTTCACACCGTGTATCCGGCGGTCGCGCGCGAGAAGTCGGTTCCGCTGCTGCCGTTTCTGCTCGAACGGCGTCGCCGGGCGCCGCGAGCTGAATCAGGGCGACGGCGTGCATCCGAACGACCGTGGCGAGCATATCGTCGCCGACAACGTGTGGCGGGCGCTTCGGCCGTTGCTCGACTCGGTCGCGCGTGCCAGCCAGACCTCCGAGCGCTAGGTGTCCCGAGGTCGCGAGGAATCTGTCGTCCGGCGCTTGACCCGGAGGCAAAACCCATCTAAGTTCAAAGGCTGTCTAGCTTTACAACCGCATTTTCGACCTTTCTTTTTGGATCGAGTACAGCGTCTATGGCAATTCCGGCCACCCAGATTCGCCGCGGCATGGTGATCGTGTTCGAGGGCGAACCGTGCCGCATCGTCGAGTTCCGTCACCACACGCCGGGCAACCTCCGCGCGATGGTGCAGGCGAAGTTGAAGAACCTCCGGACCGGCTCGAGCTTCGAGCATCGCTTCCGCGCCGCCGACTCGATCGATCCGGCGTCGATGGAGACGCACGATCTCGAGTTCCTGTATCAGGGTGGCGACACGTACCACTTCATGAATACCGAGAACTACGATCAGCTCGAGATGGACGAAGAGATGCTCGGCGACAATGCGCAGTGGATGCAGCCGGGGATGAAGATCCAGGCCGAGTACTACGACGGCCGTCCGGTGGGCATCAAGCTGCCGAACTCGCTCGTGCTCGAGGTGGTCGACACGGCGCCCGTGATGAAGACGGCGACGAAGACTGCGTCGAGCAAGCCGGCCAAGCTCGAGAACGGCGTGACGATCAACGTGCCGGAGTTCGTGGGGACGGGCGACAAAGTGAAAGTGAATCCGTCGACCGGCGAGTATCAGGAGCGGGCGAAGTGACGGCGGCCGCAAGGCCACGCGTCATGCCGATTGATCCAGCACCCGCTCGGGATTAAAATGCAAGTCTGCCTGTGTTTGCAAAAACGCAGCGCAGCCCATGGTGACTGTAGCTCAATCGGTTAGAGCACCGGACTGTGGCTCCGGGGGTTGCGGGTTCAATTCCCGTCAGTCACCCTGATAGCTGTTTAGGTCGGTAGCTCAATTGGTAGAGCACTGGTCTCCAAAACCAGCGGTTGGGGGTTCGAGTCCCTCCCGGCCTGCATACACGAAGGTTGTTTGACAACGAGAACGACGACGTCAGTGGCGGTATCGTCTAGGGGACTAGGACGGGGCCCTCTCAAGGCCCAAACACGGGTTCGAATCCCGTTACCGCTATTCGTCAGTGCTGTCGTGGTTGCAAAACGGAAACCCTGGGCCCGTTCGTCTATCGGTCAGGACGGCACCCTTTCACGGTGCAGAGAGGGGTTCGATTCCCCTACGGGCTATCCGTGAAAGGCAGGCGTCGAAGCAGGGCAGGTGCAGGTGTAGGTGTAGGTGTGTTGGGGGCGTAGCTCAGTTTGGTTAGAGCACTCGACTGTCACTCGAGAGGTCGCGGGTTCGAGCCCCGTCGCTCCCGTGTAGGACAGTTACCAGTGAAAAGCAACGTGAGATCGGACGGCGAAGCATCATTCCGGTTTTCTAATAGCTCAGAACTGATAGCTGATTGCAAGACACTGCAGGGCCCTGGTGGTGAAATTGGTAGACACGCCATCTTGAGGGGGTGGTGCCGCAAGGCGTCACGGTTCGAGTCCGTGCCAGGGCATGTCGTCAAGCACCTTGTTGGTGTGGCGGGGCCGAGGGCAAGCACCTTGGTCGAGTTGCCAGCGTAGCTCAGTGGTAGAGCACTCGATTCGTAATCGAGCGGTCGTCGGTTCAATCCCGACCGCTGGCTCTGAAACTGAAAGCACGAGAGAAAGGCGCCGCCTGGTCGCGGCGCCTTTTTGCTTTTCGGTTTGCGACGCTCCGCCGAGAGCGCACGGCCAATCAGGGACCGATGACCGTACAGAATTTCCCTGCTCGCGAGCGTCCGAACTGCCTCTCGCGCGTCGCTCCCGGCGCCGACAACCCGTCCGCGGGACACCGTTTGTCCCACGTACAGTCCGCTTCGATCGCGATTATTGCCGGAAAATGAACGCCGCGTGACGAGCGGCGAACCCCGTTCGTGATCGATGTCACATCGTGGCACGAATGCGCGCTTTTTGCATTGCTGCGGCTGTGAACGCATCTCACTCAGGAGCATTTCACATGGGTATGACGTACCGTTCCGCGCTCGCCGCCGTCGTGGTGCTGCCGATGCTCGCGGCATGTGCGACCACAGGCTCGGTCAAGAGAGCGCGCGAGGAAGCGGCCAACAATCTGGCTGCGGAACGCTCACAGCGCTTGTCCGCGGATAGCTCGCTCGCGGCTGCCGATAGCGTAACGCGCGAGGAGCTCGGAGCCGTGCGCGGCGACGTGGCGGCCCTCCGCAAGGACTTGCAGCAGCTGCGCACCGAATTCGGCGCGAAGATCACGGCGCTGGAGGTCGGCATGCAGTTCGCGATGCCGGTCAATTTTGCGTACGACGACGCCTCGGTCCGCTCGGAGGATCAGCCGATGCTCGACCGGTTCGCGAAGGTCGTCGACAAGTATTACACGGGGTCGAAGGTGACCGTTGAAGGCTTCGCCGACCCGGCGGGCTCGGTCTCCTACAACCTCAACCTGTCGCGCCGACGCGCCGACGCCGTGCGGTACTATCTCACGTCGCACGGTCTGTCGACGGTTCAGCTCGCGTCGATCGGCTACGGCAAGACGCGGCTCGTCACGCCGGGCGCCTCGCGCGACATGCCGGGTGCTGATCTCAACCGTCGCGTCGTGTTCGTGATCGAGTCGCGTCCGCAGAAATCGGTCGCGATGACGCCGTAAGACCAACCACCGAGATACCGTTCAGCGGCGAGCAGGCCTCGGTACGGTGTACGTCACGAGCGGCGCTCTTGGGGCTTCCCGAGAGCGCCGTTCTCGCGCCGTTCTCGTGCGCAGCCGTCAGTCGAGCCCGAGCGTCATGCGCCGCGCTCGCTCGTCGCTCGGCCCGAACGGACCCAGCCCGACGAGATCTCCGAGTCGAGTCGGCTGCCCCATCACATACACGAGCCAATGCGGCGCGGAGTGTCCGCCGGCCGCGATCAGATCGTCATGGATCCCGAGGCGTCGCGCGGCGGCGACGCCCCACGACATGAAGTTTTCGCCGCGCACGCGATCCCTGAAGTGCGTCTCGCGCTCCAACAGGAGCACTCGGTGGCCCGCCCGCGAGAGTTGTTCCGCCAACACCGATCCGCCAAGACCACCACCGACTATGATCGCATCGTAGCTCATCGACCTGATCTCCTTGGCAAATGATGTCATCCCAAGGCAATGATGATCTGCACTTCTGCGAGGCGGACACGCGCGCGCGCCGAATACAGAACGGCGGACCGGGCCGATTGCGGACGTGGAGGCGAGTCGGATTTCTCACGGGCCGAGGTCTGCCGTTAGGCGGGTAGCGCGCATTTCGACGAGCTGTCCGCTGACACATGACCAAACGATGCCGACCACACCTGCAATGCTTCGCATCGTGACGAGACGATCGTTTCTCGTCATCGCCGCGAGTGGGATGACTCCGCGCGCGCAGGCAGCGGCGCAGATCGACACGGGGTTGTCGCCGACCGCGCTCGCCGTGGAGCAACAGGTGAGCGATCGCTGGCTTCACGGCCGCCAGCAGCCCCGGATTTCCCCTTTCGAATTCCGTCATGCGTGGATGTTCGTCGACTCGGTTCGCGGCGGCGACGACACGCGCCGGCTCTACATCACGCGTGGCCGCCCCGAAAATGGACGCGATTCGGCGGTGATCGTCCTCGGGCCGACGGGCCTCGTCGAACGGCTGCACGTCGGGCTGGTCGGGTCAGAACGGGGCGTCCCAATCGCGGAGACGCGACTGTGGGACCTCGTTCCCACGTTTCCGCACCGGACGCCGCGCGTTGGTCTCCGGTGGACGGACACGATCGCGCACGTCGCGCTCGATGGTCCGTTTCGTCAGTCCCTTCGCGGCTCGCGCGTGAGTCGCATCGTGGCCGACACCGTGATGCCGGGTGGCTCACGTGAGGGCTGTCCGGCTCCGCAACTGTTGATGCGCTTGGCGCGGGCGGTTATACTGGGAGGAACGCGGGCGTAATTCAGTTGGTAGAATGCCAGCTTCCCAAGCTGGACGTCGCCGGTTCGAGCCCGGTCGCCCGCTCTTTCACTCGCAGAATCATGACATAGATAACGGTCTGCCGAACCCGGCAGGCCGTTTTTCGTGGTTTTCAGAGGTGCACAACGGTGACCGCATCGGAGGCGTCGAAGTGGGACGATCGCGTGCCGACTCGTGTCGTCGCGCGTGATGCCGAGCGTGAATGGGATGCGCCATTCACCGAAGGAGCTTTTCGCGGCCGGCGAACATCACGAGCGACGCGAACGGGCTGTTGCGCTCCGCGCTTGACGCGCGACGTCGTGGGGTGTAGACATTCTTCAGCTGTGCTGTAGACGGTCTACACCTTTCGCACAGGTCGCCCATGTCCGGCGGACGATCACGCATCGAGCTGCTCCAGGGGACGCTCGACCTCATCATCCTCCAAACACTCCGGTGGGGACCGCAGCATGGGTTCGAGCTCGCGCAGATGATCCGCGCCCGCTCGAGCAACACGCTGCAGGTGGACACCGGGTCGCTCTACCCGGCGCTCCATCGTCTCGAGCGCGGCAAGCTCATCGACGCCAAGTGGGACCGGTCGGACAAGGGCCAACGCGTCCGCGTCTACCGGCTCACCGCGGCCGGCCGCAAACGCCTCGTCGCCGAGCGCACGAAGTGGGAGCGGATGACACAGGCGATTGCCGGCATTCTGAACCCGCCCATCGCCGAGGGCGAATCATGAGATGGCCGTGGCGACGCAACGCGCGCGACGCACGCGACGCCGAGCTCACCGAGGAGCTCCACGCGCATCTCGAGATGGACGTCGCGCAGCGCATCCAGCGCGGAGAAGCGCCGGCGGTGGCGCGCGACAACGCACGCCGCGAGTTCGGCAACACGACGCACGTTGCCGAAGTGACGCGCGACATGTGGGGCGGCGCGTCGTGGGACGCGTTCGTTCGCGATGTCCGGTATGCGGCGCGCGGCTTGCGTCGGTCGCCGGCCTTCACCGCGGTCGCTGTCGCCACGTTTGCGCTCGGCATCGGGGCCAACACGGCGATGTTTACCGTCGTGAACGGCGCGCTGCTCAAGCCGCTGCCGTTCGCGGAGCCGGACCGGCTCGTCGTTCTCTCGCACCTGCCCGCGGAGCTTGGGTCCAACGGCCGGGGCGTGAGCGACTACACGTTCGCTGAATTGCGCGCGACGCCGTCGCGTGCGTTCGCGTCGCTCGCCAGCTATTCGTCGAATCAGATGACGCTCACCGGCACCGGTGACGCGGAGCGACTCGGCGCGGCGCAGGTATCGGCGAATCTCACGACCACTCTCGGCGTATCGGCGGCCATTGGGCGCACGTTCACGCCGGCGGAGGAAGTGCCGGGTGACGACCACGTCGTGCTCTTGAGCGACCGGTTCTGGCGGGAGCGCTTCGGCGGCGGGCGCTCGGTGCTCGGCACGTCGATCATCTTGGATGACGTCTCGTACACCGTGATCGGCGTGATGCCGCCGACATTCGACTTTCCTCATGGCGCGGCGCTCTGGACGCCGCTCTCCGCGCGGCCCGAGCCACACGTGTTCTTTTTCCGGCCGGTCATCGCGCGGCTGTCTCCCGGCACGTCGATCGAGGCGGCGCGTCGCGACCTGGAGTCGACGCTCGCACGGTTGCCGTCGACGGCGGACGAGAAACCGGGCACGCAGATCACGGCCGTTCGGCCCCTCGTCGACTTGCTCGTGGCCAGAGCGAAACCGTTGCTGTGGATGTTCAGCGGCGCCGTGTCCTTCGTTTTGCTGATCGCGTGCGCGAACGTCGCGAACCTGCTGCTCATCCGGGCGTCGACGCGGCGGCACGAGATCGGTGTCCGCACGGCGCTCGGTGCTGGACGTGCGCGGATCGTCCGTCAGCTCGTGACCGAGAGCGCCCTCGTCGCCTGCATCGGTGGCGCGGCCGGGCTCGTGCTCTCGATGTGGGGCGTGCGCGTCCTCCTCGCGACAGCGCCCGATGGCCGCATTCCGCGCGGCAGTGAGATTACCGTGGACTGGCGCGTGCTCGGCGCGACGGTTGGCGTGGCGCTCGTCGCGGGCGTCGTGTGTGGGATCTTTCCGGCGCTCGCAAGCACACGCCGCGATCCGCGCGAGGCACTTGCGACGAGCGGACGCACGGTCGCCGGGAGTCACGACCGGCTCCGGCGTGTGTTCGTAGTCGCGCAGCTCGCGCTGGCGATCGTGTTGTCGACCGGCGCCGGATTGTTGCTCAAGAGCTTCACGCGAATGCGCGCCGTCGATCCCGGTTTTCGCTCGAGTGGCGTTGTGACGTTCGGTGTGAGCCTTCCGCGCGCCGCGTTTCCGAACGCCGCGGACGTTCGCGCGTTCGACGCGAGCGTGGTCGAGCGCTTGCGGCAAGTACCCGGCGTCGAGTCGGCGACGATGGTGAACTGGATGCCGCTCGGGCGAGGCGGGCTCGTTCACGGTGATCTCCACATCGAAGGCGTCAGCACCGTGCCGAAGGGATACGGAGTCGACAAGCTCGTGATTGCGCCGGGGTATTTCGGCACGATGGGCATCCGACTCTTCGCCGGCCGCGATTTCGACAGCCGGGACAATCAGTCGTCGCTTCCCGTGACGATCGTGACTCGTTCGGTCGCGCGAAAGTTTTGGCCGCCCGATGGACTCGGCGCGCTTGGCCAGCGCCTCACGAAGGACGGTGATGACGACTGGAACACGATCGTTGGCATCGTCGACGATATTGCGCAGCGGGGCGTGACGGAGGGACGCGACGGCGCTCAGTACTTTCCGTTGACCCAGACTGAAATGGTCCCGTTCATCAACAACGTCAATTTTGTGGTGCGCACGGCGCGTACCGCGCCGGATCTCGCGCCGTCGTTCCGCGCGATCGCCCACGAGCTCAGCCCGGTCGTGGCGCTGCGAAACATTCGATCGATGGACGATGTCATCGACGGATCGATCGCCGATTCGCGCTTCGAGACCCGGCTGTTGGCGATCTTCGCGGCGCTCGCGTTGTTGCTTGCCGCGGTCGGAACTTATGGTGTGCTGGCGTACGACGTCGCGGCGCGGACGCACGAGCTTGGCGTCCGTGTGGCGCTCGGCGCGGTGTCGCACGACGTGGTCCGAGTGGTCGCGCGTCGGACGCTGGCGCTCGTCATTCCTGGGTTGGGGCTCGGGCTGCTTGGTGCGTTGGCCGTCACGCGCGTGCTTCAGAAATCACTCTTTGAGGTGACGCCCACCGATCCGGCGACACTGGCGGCTGTTTCGGGCGTGCTCTTGCTGGTGGCGTTGATCGCCGGCCTCGCGCCGATGCGCCGAGCCATGCGCATCGATCCGATGACGGCGCTCCGGAGCGAGTAGCGGCGACTGCATCGCCCGCTCTTCGACTTGCTGAATCACCCCCGGAGCCTGGACGTCTGACGGGTTGCGCCCGATTGGACCGATGCACAGTCTTGTGCATGAGGCCGACAAATGTCATCGGTGGCCGCCCAACCGGCGATCCAGCAATGGGAAGCCGCCAATGCGCACGAATCAGAATGATCTCAGTCGCCTGGTTCAACGCCCTGACGTGAAGCAGCCTGTAATTTCGCAAACAGAATGGCGACGCGTCCGTGTCGCACCTATCCTTGCTCTCGCGCTCTCCGCCCCGATGCAGGCGCAATCCCGCGAGCGGTCAAGCATCGTTGGTGTCGTGACCGATACCGCGGGCCTCCCACTCGACGGCGTCGAGGTGCAGATCGGCGCGCTTAAACGAAAAGTGCTCAGCGACAGCGCCGGTGTTTTTCGTTTCGGTGAGGTCAAGCCGGGTTCATACACTGTCGCTGCTCGCCGCATCGGTTTCTTCCCGCAAACGCAAGACGTCGTAGTGCCGGACAGCGGGGCTATCGTCAGATTCGGCCTCGTTCCGCATGCGTATTCTCTGTCGCCTGTCGTGTCCGCGGCGGTGCGCGGCGGACTCAGTGGGGTGGTCGGCGATACGGCGTATCATTCGATCGTGGGCGCCGAGGTGGCCGCGCTCGCCACAGACAAGCGAGCGGAAACCGACTCAGTGGGCTCCTTCTACCTGCCGCTCGGACCAGGTCAATACGTGGTCCGTGTCAGCGGCGCCGGCTATGGCCTCCGGCTGATTAGTGTCACAATTCCCAAGGACAGCGGAAGGCGGGTCGTTGTGTGGATGTCTCCGACCAGCGCATCCTCGGCGAGGGACTTTGCGAACATGTTCGATCTCAACTCGCGACTGCTCAGGCGTGGGCCTATGTCGAAGCTTTATACGCGCGAGGACATCGTGCGCATGAATCCGACGGACATTGCGCAATTGCTCGTCGTAGGCAGCGGAGGGCCTGTGAGATACGATTGCCGAGTAATCATTGACGGTGGACCGTTGACGGCGCCGGTATGGACACTCGCGCTCGAGGACATCGAGATGGTTGAGATTCATCCGCTAGCGGTGCCAGGAGCTATCGTCCGAGGCCGGGCAAGTGCGAATCGTTCCCCCAGCGGGTGTTCAGCTGCCATGTTCGTTTGGCTCCGCAAATAGAGCGGGCCCGGCGTTGGCCTGGCCTTTTAGAGTTCCTTATGGGGAGCTTGGCTCGCAATCTTCACCACGCCGCACGCCGGCTCCGGCGCGCACCGGTGTTCACGATCACGAGCGTACTCACGCTCACGATCGGCATTGGCGCCTGTGCGCTCATGATGAGCGTGGTCTCCACGATCCTGTTCAAGCCCCTTCCTTACGGGCAGCCGGACCGACTGGAGATGATCTGGGGATACTATCCCGACGCCAATCTCGGGTTTCGGGAGCAGCCGACCCACGGGATCGTCTTCAGCATCATTCGCGACAATACTCAGGCGTTCCAAACAATCGCGGCATTTCGTGGAGCGTCCTACAACCTCGGCGACGCGACCAATCCCGTTCGACTAGACGGCGTCCAGGCGACTGGAGAATTCTTTCAAACCCTCGGCGTCGCGCCCGAAATCGGCCGCTTCTTTGAACGCGCCAACGAGACGCCGGGAAGCGATCACGTCGCGGTATTGAGCGACGCGGCGTGGCGCCGTCGGTTCGGTGCTGATCCGCACATCGTTGGCCGGGTGCTCATCCTGAACGCCGAGCCGTACATGGTCATCGGCGTCGCTGCGCGCGGATTCGCATTTCCACGCGGATCAGAGATGCCAGGGGATTTCCAATTCGCTGCGACGCCGGATGTGTGGGTGCCGCTGAAACCGCCGACGGGTGGCATCACTGACCTCGCAATTGTCGGCCGTCTTCATGCGGACGTGACACAGGCCGCGGCGCGGCAGGACATGGATCGCGTGATGGGCGTGGTGAGGCGTTCGGTGCCCGTCATAAAGAATTCGCGGCCTGACGAGTTGCTCGTCCCTCTGCGCGAACAGCTGGTCGGCGGTGTAGGGCCGATGCTCGTCAGTCTATTGGCGGCCGTGGTGCTCGTCCTCGTCATTGCCTGCGTGAACACCGCGCAACTCCTCCTCGCGCAGTTGCACGCGCGGCGCCGCGAGCTTGCAGTTCGAGCCGCGCTTGGCGCGTCTACAGGCCGGCTTGCCGGTGAAGTGCTGACCGATGTGCTGGTGCTCGTTGCCGCCGGCGGCGCGGTGGGGCTCGGCGCGGGAGTCTTAGGCGTGAAGCTGTTGCACACGTATGCCGCGGATCACCTTCCACGCGCGTCGGAGCTGACGTTCGACGCGCAGTCCGCGTTGGCGGCACTCGGAGTCATTGCGCTCGCGGCCATCATGGTGAGCATCGTTCCCATGCGTCTCGGCAGCCGCGTGCAGTTGATGGACACGCTCCGGAGCGGCGGGCGCGGGGCCGGACTTCGGGGAATCTCCGTCAAGGCTCGTCGCGCGCTGGTCGTCGGTGAGCTCGCGGGCTCGCTCGTACTCGTGACCAGCGCGGGACTGCTGGTTCGCAGCCTCTCGCACCAGCTGAGCGCGAAGCTAGGATTCGATGCCGGTCCACGGCGTGACGTTCGAAGTGTCGCTTCCGCCGATCAGCTATCCGGAACGTCCGTTCGCCACGGGGATGGAGCATGCGGCGGCCGTTCGGTTCCTGAGTGCGGCGCTCGACAACATTCGCGCGCTCCCCGGCGTCACGGCCGCCGGTATCGGAAAACCTCTTCCGCTGAGCGGAGCGCAACAAGCGACCGTTTTCACGCCCGAAGGCGAGCTGCCGGCGTTGCAGCCGGGTGCGATCGCACCCATCGCACAGTTCAGCGTCGCGAGCAGGGACATGATTCGTGCGCTGGGAACGTCGATCGTCGCCGGTCGTGATTTCTCAACTGATGGCACCGCCAGTCCTGCGGTCGTGATCGTCAACGAATCGATGGCCAGGTGGCTGTGGCCGGGCAAGAATGCGATCGGAAAACGCATCCGCGTCGGAACGTCCGAAGACCCGAGGGGATGGCCGTGGATGACGGTCATCGGCGTGGTGGCCAACATGAAACGCTACACCCTGACCGAGACGCCGCAGCCCGAGATGATTCTCCCGTACACTCAGAATCCGTATCTGACATTCGGCACCATGCAATTCGTCATTCGTTCGAACCTCGAAACATCCGCATTGCTCACAGCAGTCCGGCGCGCATTGGCCGCCGCCGATCCGACGATTCCGATTGCGCATGTTCGAACGATCGAAGACCTCGTGGCGACGAGCGCATCGAACGCGCGATTCGCCACTCGCTTCATGGCCGCCTTCGGCGTCGTCGCGCTCGTGCTGACGATCGTTGGCGTCTACGGCGTCATCGGCTACAGCGCGCAGCAGCGCAGGCAGGAGTTTGGCGTGCGCCGCGCACTCGGCGCGGGACCGCGCGAAATACTTCAGCTGATCCTGGGGGAGTGCTTGGGCTTGACCGGCGTTGGCATCGCGCTCGGTTTCGCGCTGACCGTGGTCGCGGGGCTTGGAATGCGACCGCTGCTGTTCGACGTGTCGCCTTTCGATCCCATCACCGTGATAGGGTCCATTGTCGTGATCGTCACGGCAACGATTGCGGCAAGCCTGATTCCCGCCGCCTCAGCCGCGCGCGTCGAGCCTCGCGCGGCGCTGGAAGACTGAGTCGGGCGCGCGGTCGCGCGGCCTAAACAATGAGCCCGCTTTTTTCGTGCGAGTCACTGTTGGTGGTCACATGGGCGCAGCGGTGTGCGCCAGGTTGCGGGTTTTATGTTGACGTTGTATTCTTTCCCTCGCCATGACTCATCAGGGCCTCGGCGAATTCGAACAGCTCGTGCTCCTCGCCATCGTTCACCTGCGCGGGGAAGCGTACGGAATCCCGATCGTCGAGGAAATCGAGCGACGCACGGGACGACAGGTCGCGCGCGCCGCGGTGTATGTCACGCTGCGGCGGCTCGAGGAAAAGGGCTACGTCTCGTCGTGGATCGGTGACCCGACGCCGGAGCGCGGCGGTAAGGGGCGCCGTTACGTGAACATCGAATCTGCCGGACGGCGCGCATTGCGCGAGTCACGCCAGCTGGCGGACCGCATGTGGGGCGAGCTCGATCCCGCCTCCTTGAGGTCGCGGTGACACGACCGCCACGGATTGCTCGCGCCTTGCTTCGGCTCTTCGTGCCGGCCGACATACGTGACTCCGTGGACGGCGATCTGGCCGAGCTCCACGTGGCGCATGCCAACTCGCGTGGTCGCGCGTCGGCCGCGCGCTGGTATTGGCAACAGGCGCTGTCGTTCGGCGCGCGGTTTGCGCTCGATCGCATTCGGCGTGCGGTACGAGCTCTGTTCTCGATCGGTGACCCGGCACCGGCCGACGCGGGCCGTGAGCGACACACAGGCTGGCTCGAATCCGTCGGCGCGGACATGCGCTTCGCCCTTCGGCTGTTCGCGCGCAGACCCTTGTCATCGACGACGATCGTGCTCGTCCTGGCGATCGGGATCGCGGGATCCGCTACGGTCTACGGTGCCTTGCAGAGCGCGATCATGCGGCCGCCGCCAGGCGTACCGAGCGACGTTCCTTTGGTTCTCTTACGCCGGATGTCGCGGCCGAAGGTGCAACCCTCGTGGTCGCGAGCTCGCTTCTCCTATCCTACGTTGCGCGAGATGAGCGCGCTGCGCTCGGTCTTTTCCGCCGTCGCGGGTTGGACGGAGAGTACCGTCACTGTCGACGTGGCGGGTGGGCTGGACGGCGCCGCGGCGAAAGTCGAATTCGTCACCGATGGCTATTTCTCCGTCGTTGGTTTGCGCCCAGCCTATGGTTCCCTTCTGCCGACGGCGCCACCGCACGCGTCCGGCGAGCCGCAGCTCGTTGCGGTGATCTCCGAGTCGATGTGGGAGGACGCGTTCGCGCGGAAGGATGTTACGAATCGCTCGCTGATCGTAAATGGCGTCGCCGTCCGGATCGTCGGCGTCGCTCCGTCGCAGTTCAACGGCATCCTTCCCGGTGGTGATGATGGCCGGCTGATGTTGTGGCTGCCGCTTTCGACCCGCGCCACCATCCTCGCGGCGGGGATCGGCACAGCTCCCGCGGCGCCCGCGGCGCTATCTAGCGTGGATTCTAGCCTCTTCCAAGCGGTCGGCCGCCTCGTGCCGGGCGTATCGCCGGAGAGAGCGACTGCGGCGGTGCGGATGATTGCGGCGAACGCTGTCCGTCAGATGACGCCGCCACGCGCGCCTGGTTTGGACGCCGCGAAACCGCCGGTCGTCATCTACGACGCCGACGTCGTATCGCTCCAAGGTTCGATGGATGCGTTGGAAGTCGCACTGGGTATCCCACCTGGCCCTGGGCTCGTTTTCATGCTCACGGTATTCGGCACCCTGGCGACGCTCTTGCTCCTCGTCGTCTGCACCAATGTCGGTGCATTGGCCGTCGGCGCCTCCGTCGATCGCCGCGCGGAGATTGCGGTCCGACTCTCGCTCGGCGCCTCGCGCGCGCGCGTCATTCGACAACTGCTGACGGAAAGTGCCATGCTCAGCGTATGTGGAGGCGTGCTCGGACTCGTGACTCTCTGGGGAGTGATGGTCGCGCTTCGGCGAATTCCGACGACCGCGTTTTTCAGACCGGATCTCGGCACCGTCGTCTTCACAATGTGTATCGCCCTCGGAACGGGTATCGTGTGTGGGCTCGCGCCGGCGCTGCACGCCACGCGCAGCGGAGTCGCCGCGGCGCTGAAGGATACGACGACCGGCGCGTCGCGACGCTTCCGTCTCCATCACACGTTCGTGGTCGCGCAAGTGATGTTCACGCAGCCGCTTTTGATGTTCGTGGGGATGTTCATTGGAGCGGCGATGCTCGAGATCAAGCAGCCACTTCCCGACGGCGTTCCCGAACGCGTTTTGAAGTTGCACGTCGATATCGCGTCGATGCCTGGTTCGGCCGCGGAGAAAGCTCGCGCAACCGACCGTCTCGAGCTGAGGGTTGCCCGGACAGCGGGGGTGACAGCCGTTCTGCCCGAGCCCGAGCCGCTTCGAGGTGCGCTGCTCAGCGTTCGGCCTGAGGATCGTGGCTCGACGCACGGCGCGGCCGATCCGGTGTCGTTGCAGATGTGGATGATGACGTCGGGATACTTCAATCTCATCGGCGTGCCACTCGTCCGCGGCAGCGACATCACGACGTCGTCGGACACGAGTGCGACGATGATCATCGGGAGCGACCTCGCGCGACGGCTATGGGGCGAGATGGATCCGATCGGCCGGCGATTCAGTGAGATCTCTCCATCGCGGACACTGAAGCGCGACCTCGTCGTGAGCGGTGTCTATGACTCGCGCTACTTCGCAAAGAGCCAGCCCGAGTTGGTATTCCGGCCCGTCGGCAAGCTCCAGTTCGGCGAGTATCTCATTCGGACCGCCGCTCCCGCGTCGAATCTCACCGATTCGGTTCGGCGAGTCGTGCGAGAGGAGCTTCCGCTGGCGCGGATCAGTTCATTGATAACGATGGAGCAATTCGAGACCGAGGCTTCGCAGAACGCGAGGGCCCTCAACGCCGGCCTTGCCGCGTGCGGCGCGCTCGTGCTCTTCCTGTCGTCAATTGGCCTCTACGGTTCGGTCGCGCTCGGCGTCAGGCAACGGCGGCGCGAGATTGGAGTTCGCATGGCACTCGGCGCGCGGGCGGAACAGGTGGTGGGGTTGTTTTACACCGACGGTGTGCGTCTCGGCGTCATTGGGCTCGTGCTCGGCCTTCCGATCAGCGTCGCGGCGAGCAACATCGTCGACAAGCAAGTCGCGGCGACGAGCCATGTGCTTGTCGGAGGGGTGATCGCCCTCCTCGTGCTCGGAGTCGCGTCGATCGCGACGCTGATTCCGGCGACGCGTGCCGCGCGGGTGAATCCCGCCATCTCGCTCCAGAGCGAGTAGGCCGTCCTGCGACCGAAGCGCTCCGCAGCGCATAGGCGAGCCGGGGCTTGATCATCATCATCGGCGCCGTTGCAACCCTCGCGCTTGCGATGCAAGCAGGACAGCAGCCGACGAAGCCGCCGCAGCGTCGCGCCGTCAGCGCCGAACTGCTTCGCTCCGCATATCTCGATGACGAGAGCCGCGGGCTCGTCGCACGCGCTCGGCGCGCGCGGTTTGCGCAGGATTCGTCGCTGAAGAGCTACGAGTCCGTCGGTCGGCAACGCCTGACAGTTACGGCGGGCATTGGCGCGGGAGTTCAGCGCACCGCCTATCGCGTCGAGAGCGCGTTTCGCATTCGTTGGCGGGACAGCATCGGCGCCGAGGTACAACTCACCGGCGCGCGCGTCGGAGTTCCAATCCTACCCGAGGCGGAGAAGGAGGTACTCGAGAACGAGGTGCGCAATCCCGACCTGTCGCCCATTCCCTATTCGTCGGGACAGGAGCCTCTGTGGCCCGTGAGCAGAACGGCCCCTGCTGGAGTGGACGATCGCCTCGTACATCCCCTCGCGACCGGTGCCGAAGCGTACTACACCTACGAGTCGGGCGCGACGACGCGCATTGGACTCCCGAATGCGCGCGAACTCGTTGTGCGCGAGCTGAAGGTACGGCCCAGATCGCCGCAGTCGAATCTCGCCGTCGGCTCGCTGTGGTTCGACGACGCGACGGGACAACTCGTGCGTGCCGGTTACCGCCTCGCGGCTCCGATCGCGCTGAACATGCAATCGCCGGAGCTCGGCGCTGGTGGTGGTAAGAAACCAAACTTGATCGCCGCGATGATCATCAAAGGGCTGGTATCGCCTTTCAAAGTGGAGATCTCCGGCGTCGCCGTGGAATATGCGCTGTATCAGGGCCGCTACTGGCTGCCTAGGAGTCGCTCGCTCGAGGCGAGGGGACAGGTGTCGTTCGCCAAGGTAGCGGTCGAGATCGAGCAGTCATTCACCTATCCAACGGTCAACGGGCCGGAGGGGCTTACGCGGATCGTCGTCAATGAGCCGACCGTCGATCCCGTTTCCGTCCCGGATTCATTGACGGGAGAACGATTGCGCAAGTGGCGCGACTCCGTTCGAATTGCGGCTACCAAGGCATATATCGCACGGACCAAGGCATTCGAGGATTCTCTAAACACGGCGCCATGCGACTCGACGGGCTATCGCCTCGTCGCGAGGAGGCGAGTCGACATCGAGCTTCCGGTTGCTGTGAAATACTCGTGCGACGTTTCCGCGCTTGCGAAATCGCCGGATTTCACCGCTCCGCTCTACGCGGCGAATGAGGATGTCCTTGACACGAAGGTGCGCGACGACATGCTCAACCGCGCACTGCCGTTCGGCGCGCAGGCGGCCATCGAGCTCGGTGCGCTCCCGGGTCCCGACTTTCAGTACGGGCTTTCGATGACGCGCTACAACCGCATCGAGGGGCTCTCGAGCGGCATTCACGTCGAGCAGCAACTCGGTGGCGGATACGTCACGGGCGCCACTGGCCGCATTGGAACCGCGGATCATGAGCCCGACGGCGACCTGTCGTTCGCGCGCACGAATCTCAACACGACGATCACGCTTCGCGGATACAACAGGCTCGTTGCGGCGAACGATTGGGGCAACCCACTGAGCTTCGGATCATCGGTCTCCGCGCTGCTGTTCGGCCGAGACGAGGGATTCTACTATCGCGCGAGCGGGGCGGAGCTGGCGTGGACGAGCGAGCGCGGCACGCTGTTGGACTGGCGGCTCTTCGCCGAACAAGAGCGCACGGCGAGACAACACACGGACTACACGTGGGGCGCGTCGTTCGTACCGAACATCGAGGCAGCGACGGGTCCCTCTGCCGGCGCAGACGTTCGCTGGCTGCACACCACGGGCGTCGATCCGCGCGGATTGCGAACCATCAGCAACCTGCGACTCGAAGCGGCCGGGGGCGACTCGACGTACGGTCGTGGCGCGCTCGACGTGACGTTCATGCGAGGGATTGTCGGACGTCTCTCCGGTGTGCTCACGCTTTCAGGTGGAAGCTCGGTTGGCGCATTGCCGGCGCAGCGCCGCTGGTTCCTCGGCGGCACGCAGACCATTCGCGGGCAGAGCGCCGATACCGCGCAGAGCGGTAACGCGTTCTGGATGACGCGTGCGGAGCTGGCGTCGGAGCAGAGGGGTTATCGCGTGGCGCTGTTCAGCGATCTCGGAAGGGTCGGTGATCGCTCGGCGATCGCGAGCGTCGGACGCTCACTGAGCGGCGCGGGCGTCGGCTTCTCGGGCTTCGACGGACTCATTCGATTGGATGTTGCGCGCGGCTTCTATCCGCGGAAGCAGACGCGCATCGCCTTCTACCTCGGTGGAAAGTTCTAGGATCGATCAGTCACTTGCCGCTTGCGCTCGATACGCAGATCCTGCGCGCCGGCGCCGATGCCGGCTTCGACCCTGGCCGGGCGAGCGCGTACATCTCCCAGGCAATGGCCTTGTACAGGCCCCAAGGATCGTCGCCGACGGCGTAGAGGTCGAAGTGGCCGCGCCCTTCGACGTAGCAGAAATCGGTCTTGGCCCCGAGTCCCCGCATCGTCGCTTCCAGCCGGTGCGCCGAACCGTCGAGATAGAAGGTGTCAGCCGAGCCCACGGTCAGGTGGACCCTGCCGTCGAGATCACGCCTGAGCTCCGGCCAGTGGCGACGGAGGCGCTCGGCCACGTCGTAGTGCTCCTTCCAATAGCTGATCACAGCCGAGTCCACCGCGCCTGTCGTGCGGTCGAACATCGGGACCGGGAGCCCGTTGGCGGCGCGTGGGGAGAAGACCCAGTCGAATGAGGCCAACTGGCCGCCATACTCCCCGACGACGACTTCCCGGCGCGTGTAGTCCTCGATGGAGACCAGCATTTGGCCTTTGTCCTGCGCCAGCGGCCAAGGCGTGCCATCGGGCTTTCGATAGACGTTGGCGCCCGGGGCGTAGAGGTCTAGCCCCAAGAAGTCGTGGAAATCGCTCGGGTCGGGCGAGGTCGGCCAGGCGCCGCCGAACAGTTTGGGATAGTTCACCTGCAGCCACAGCGCCGCCCAGCCGCCGGAGGAGTGTCCAGTGAGCAGACGACCCGACGGCTTGGCGTCCATGCGGTAGTGGCGTTCCAGGTCGGGAATCAGCTCGGCCGTCATCGCCTGGCCCCACGGTCCGTTGTTGACGCTGTTGACGAACTCGCTCGTGCCGCTGGGACTCGACTGGTCGATCCCCACCCAGATCATCGGCGGGGCTTTGCCCGTCTTCATCTCATTCCACCTGGCGACGCCGACGTCGTGGAGGGAGCGCAACGAGCCGCCGAAGCCCTGGGTGTAATAGACGGTCGGATAGCGCTGCCCGGGATGGGCCGCATAATCCGGCGGCGTTACCACCCAGCCGTGCAGGGCGACGGGCCGACCCCAGAAGCCGCTGAGCGCCGGGCTGACGAAATCGATCGGGCGAATGTCGGCCTTGGCTGCCGCATAGACCTCTCTCAGCGCCGCCGGCACGTTGGACAGGGGCTGGAGCGGATCGACTTCAGGGATGACAGACGCGAGCGTCAGGAGCTGGGCTGCGTCGCCGGGCAGGTCCATCTCGACCACCCCGCTCACGAGATCACCAGGGCCGCGTCCCGTGTAGTTGTAGCTGTGGTCGCGATCGAGCACGGCCTGCACGGCGTAGCGGCCGGGCTTGAGCTGCGAGAAGGGTGTGGGGAAGGCCGAGACGTCAGCGTCGAGATCGACCGCGGCGCCGGGCGCGAGGCGCGCCACCTCCTGTGCGGCGATGGCGGTCGCGTGGGTATCGATCTGGTCCATGTCGACGCGCGCGACGGGCCTCTTGTCGCCAGCGCCGAGCAGTTTGGCGAAGACCAGCAGGCGCCCGGAGACCGACGTCGCGGAGGCTTGGCCCGAGCTCACATGAAACACCACGGGCGCGGGCAAAGCCTGCGCGTGCAAGGCCGGCATGGCGAAGGTGGTCGCCACGGCAGCCAGCAGGTTGTGCGTGCGCCGCCAAGGATGAGCGCTGGTCGAACGGACGGCGAGCTTCATGATCTTCCTCAGGAATCTCCGGGGCGGGTCTATCGCCTGGCACGTGCCCTACAAGTGATACGTCAGTGATAGGATTGCTTGGGTCGCCGAATTCCTCGGCACGAGACAAGACGTACTTCGGCGTCAGCACAGGACAACACGTACGTCGGCGTCGCGGCGAAGTACGAGATGTCGGGATAGGAGTTTCAATCGTACCGACGCTGCCCGACGCGTCATTGCCCCTATTAGAGTCCTCGCAGTTAGCCGCGTCTCAGGCTTCGATGGCGCATTCGTCGAGAAACGCAGATGCGAGCACCGTGCTCCGCCGTCATGGAACGCTTGGCTGTGCCCGCTGCTCGGTGAACGGCGAACCGGAACGGCGAACCGGAACGGCGAACCAGAACGGCGAACCAGAACGGCGAACCTTGAACGGCGAACCGGAAGAAGGCGAATCGAAACGGCGAGCCTGAACACGGCGGAACGAAGCAGCGGATGACAACCGCGGGCCGGTTGTCACTCACCCAGAAGCGAATCGAGCATCTTGATGACGGTCATGCACCGGTTTCGAAGGCGCCAGTACACAGCACTCGGAACGCGTTCGGCCGCAAAGTTCGATCGGAGATGCGAGATCGTCTCTTTAGCCTCGCCGCGGGCCGTCCGATATTTGTCGTTCCTCGCAGCGCCCTCTCCGCGCCCAAGCCCCTCGGCGATGTTCGCGCTCACGGAGCTGGCGGACTTCCGCAGCTGCGCGACATGGAGCAGCCGCTTCGCCGGCCTCGAGTCGATCACGCGATTCACTTCGTCCAAGACGAGATCGGCGGCTTCCTGAACGGCAACGCGGCGCCGTGGTCCCATGCCCCACGATAGGCGTCGCCGCTGGAATCAAGGTATCGTTTTACCGCGTGGTGGGCCGTTCTTCCGCGGCCATGCCGCGCTCGCCTTTCGTAGTTTCGCCGTTTCGCTTCGTTGTTTCTGTTTGCCGTTCGGGTTCGCCTTCTGTGTCGCCGTTCAAGGTTCGCCGTTCAAGGTTCGCCGTTCAAGGTTCGCCGTTCAAGGCTCGCCGTTCAAGGCTCGCCGTTCAAGGCTCGCCGTTCAAGGCTCGCCGTTCAGGTTCGCCCCTTTCGCTCAATCAACTCACGGCGTTGCAGATCGACTGAGCTGCGCCCGTTCCAGGTACGTGGCCTTCCCGTCGGCCTTGGTCAGATACACGACATCGTGCGGCCCGAACCCAACGAGCACGTGATCCTTCGGCAGCTGCACGCGCTCGATGATCTCGCCCGTCCGATTCACCACGTCGTACGTAAACCCATTCGCCGCGCTCGTCGACGTCGTCGGCAAGATCCAGACGTGCGCGTCGAGATCGGAGAGCACAGACCCTGGTGTGATCGGCGGCCAGAACTGCGGGAACTCGCTGTCCGGGACGATGCTCATGTCCACCTTGATCTGCGGGCCGCCGCCGGCCGTCTGCTGCGCGATGCTCCGCTTGATCTGCTCGTCCGCGATGCGCTTGAGCGAATCCACTCGCTGCGTGCGCTCGCCGTCGGTGTAGCGGCGCCAATCGATCGGCATCTTGGGGCTCGCGCGCTTCGTCCCGTCCGCGTCGATCCAATCGATGTGATAGTCGTGCACGCGAACGATCGCGACCGTCCCATCGCTCAAGAGCGACCACTCGTCCGCCATGTTGAACGGATTGATCTGCATGTGCATCGTGATGTTTGGTGCGCCGCCCGCCGGATTCTCCTTGATCTCCATGGCCATGCGGCCCTGACTCGGCGTCTTCATCCACGCGACGGTATCGATGCGGCGCGCATCGAAGTCGCCGCGCACGATGGGCGCCGAGTCGGCGTTCACGGGCATCATCTTGACTTCCCGACTGCCGGACGGCGTCGGCGTCGGCCGAATGTTGGGCGGAAGATTCGTTCGATAGATCAGTCGTCCCTTCGAATCAAATCCCGGCCGGCCGAATGCGGCGGGGATGCCGAGGAAAATGAGATCCTGAGCGCGCGGCGGCGCCATCGAACGCACCTGTTTCCCGGTCCCGTCGAGCACCAGCAGCGCGTTGGCGCCAAAGTCGGGCAACAGCGTCGAGTCGGCGAGATACGGAATGAGACCCGTGGTGCGAATGGGAAGCACGCCGGTCCCAGAACCGGAATCGGCGACCAGGGTGAAGTTCTTGAGCGTCGAGTCGAACGCGTACACACGCTGCCGCGCCCCCGCGCCGACGATCACGTGTCCGTCCGACGTCCCGCGCACGGTGACGGCTTGGCCGACGTTCTCCGTGCTCGTCGCGAGGATGGGACCGATCGTCCGCATCGGGATCGGCGACTGCGCGCCGACCGAACTCGCGACCGTCAACAGTAGACTTGAAACACGGAGAGTGCGAAACATGGTTGGCATATGAAGTCTCGAGAGAAGCTATCGGATGAAAAAGGCCCCGCCATCACCGGCGCTCGACGAGCGCAAAAACTTGAGCACGCGATCGTCGAGGTAGTTCAGAATGACCGACGGAAGCTTGCGCTTCTGGTCGGCCGTGAGCAGCCCGCGCAGGTCCGGCGCGATGCCGATCAGGTAGTCCATCGTCTGCTCGCGCGCGGTGACGTACCGATGGTACGCGTCGCCACGGTCGTAGCGCTCCGGGGTGCCCTCGAGTGATTTCGCCGCCGGCGTCCACACCGAGTCCGCGTAGCGCGAGAACGTCGTGCTGAGCGTGGCGAGGCTGTCGGCCTGCTTGCGCGTGAGGCGCAGTGAGTCCGACTGCTGCAGAATCATCGACATCGGGTTCGGAATCGACGACGTGCCGAACGCCTTGAGCGTCTGCGCCGTCTGCTTGGTGCCGGGCCGATCACGACCCGCATCGAGTCGCTGCGTGAGCATCTGACGCTCGCGCGTAAAGCCGATATCATAGCTCACGTTGAGGCTGACGAACGCCGCCGAGCGCGAGGCCGACTGTTGCGGCCGCGTCGAGCCGAAGCGCTCGTTCACCGCATACTTGAACTGCTTCGTCGCCGGATCGAAGCCTCGCACGAAGAGAAGATTCTGATCCGGCGGAATGTCCTGTCCCCACCCGTGCGTGTTCGCGTTGCCATGCGCGATGAGATCGGCGATGGCGAGGGGATTGGTGAAGGTGATGAAGACGTTCGCGCGCTTCGGCAGCCGCACCTTCTGCGGGTTGAGCGCGATGCTCAAGTTAGCGGTGGCTACCCATGGCGCCTGACACGTCGCACGCGACGCAAGGTGCTGCAGTTGTCTCGTCAAACATGCCTTGGCCGCCGGCGCGCCGGTCGCGAGGAGCGATCGCATGCCCGACGCAAGCGCGGTGTCGGCCGTGCGCGCGGGATCGAACACGAACGCGCGATCGTCCAGGTAGCCGTCGCCGTTGATGTCGCCCGCGATCATCGGCGTGAAGAGCGCACCCGATTTGATCGTCGCGTTGACCGATACATAGAACAAATCCGCGACCGGTAGGTTGTTCCAGTCGACGAGGAACTGGTGCTTGCCCTCCGCCGTATGTGCGCCCCATTGCCGGTCGAACGGATTGCCCGCGGTGCTGCCCGCGCCGCTGAATCCGTAGAACTGATCGCGCACGTCGAGCAGTGAGTAGGCGAAGTCCCAGTGGAGGTATTTGTTCGTTGTGACGGGGACGAGCTTGACGATGAGCTGGGTCGACGCCGAGTGCAGATCGGATCGATTCGTCGTGACGCCTTGGAAGGCTCCCGACCGGCGGGAGCTGGTGATCGCCATCGTGCCGGTCGTCGGGACGATCGCCGATGGATCCACGTAAACGGGGCGGCCCGCTTCGGACGGCAGGTTGAACCCGTGCGTCGGACTCAAATTCACGTCGACGATGCCGGCCTGATTCATGTTCCAGGAGTACACACCCTGGAGGCCGAGCACGTAGCGGTTATCGAGGACGGGGCTCGACCAGTCGGTTGCAGTCCTCAAGGAGCGCGGCTGCTCGAATCGCTTGTCGAAGGCATACACACTCGGCGCGGTCGTCGAGAAGACCCCGCTGGTGTTGTTGTCGGCGCACGTGGTCGGAACGTTGTCCAAGCCCGCGTCGTACAAGCTCCAATTCGGGGTCGGCGTCGCGGGGCCGACGCACGCAATGGATCGCGTGGACGTGGGCAGACCAGTTCGCGCGACGGCGCTGGAGATCAGGTTCGCCGTTCCAACATTCTGATAGATGCCCGCGACGGCGTGAATCACCGCGAGCGGTGGCCGCGCCGCCCCAGGCGTGTACGCGATCGTCGGCGCCGTGCCATACGTCCACTGCACACCGACGCGCGGGCTGAAGTTGATGCGATTCGGTACGACGTCGTTGCGAATGCCGAACGTGTCGCGGACGGCGGCGTTGAAGTCCGGCCGGTAGAGAAAGCGGTTTCCGTCCGCGCGAATGCCGTATTGCACCTGAACCGTCGTCGACGGACGCCACGAGTCGCCGACCGATACCCCCGCCGTCACCTGATCGCTCGGCAAATGAATCGACGACAGCGTACGCGTGAAGGCGGCGGGCGTTCCCGCTTGCAGATCGGCGAGCGAGTTGAAGGAAAACGTGCCGAGCGATGCGCCGACGTCGGTGGTGTTGTGCTCGCGCGAGAGGCTCGACGCCACCTTGATCGTGTGCGTGTTGTCGTCGCTGAACCACTGAAGCTGATTCTGGAGCTGGAGGGTCAGGTTCGATACTTCAGTGGGCGCCGCTCCGCCACCGAATGAGAGATTTTGAATCGACGTCGTGCCGTCGCCGAGGAGCGATCCGACGCGGACCGTTCCGGTGGGATAGTCGATGTACGGCGACGACGACTGCTTCTGCACCGCGACGCCCAACGTCGTCTGCGACAGCACGCCGAACCAGAAATAGTTCGAGTGGAGGAGCGATGCCGATGTCGAGAGCCCGTCGGCATGGCCGGTTTGCGAGGGTGTACGCGTCAGCATCTGCACGCCGGCGCCGGTCGGCTGCACGTGCACATATCCGCCGAACACCCCCAACGTGAGCGAGTTGCCCGCGCCCGAGGAGCTCGGCGTGAAGTCGATGTTGGCTTGGTAGTTGTAGCGGTCCGTCGCTCGCAGGCTCGGCCCGTGGTCGAGAGAAACCGGCACGCCCTTGCCCGAGAGAATCGAGAGCAACCGCGCCGCCGAATCCGCCGCGACGCCGGCCGCCTGTAGGCCCAATGGACTGGTATTCAACAACGTCAAATTGTCGGCGAAGGTTCGCTGCGCCGAGTAGGACGCGTTGTAGAACGACTTGTCCATCTGAATGGGGCCGCGAAGATTCCCGCCGAACCTGAGCGTCGTGGATTTCTGTCCTGACGAGTCCGCGTCCTGGTCAGTCCACTGGAGATCGGGTCCAGTCCCGTAGCCGCTCAACCGCGATACGAGTAGTTCGATCCCGGGATCGACTGGACGCTGATCTGCGCGCCCG
>CAVPIP010000017.1:0-180770 GCA_963705025.1 uncultured Gemmatimonadaceae bacterium
CGTTGTCGCGCTCGTGCTCGGTGCGCGCCGATGATCGGGCTCGCAGGTGGGCGCGCCATCTTCCTCGCCACGGGGACGACCGATCTGCGGAAGAGCTTCACCGGTCTCTATGCCCTCGTGCGTGAGCAGTTGGCGCAGGAGCCCCTGAGTGGGGCGATCTTCGCGTTTTGCAATCGCCGCCGCGACACCGTGAAGTTGTTCTGCTACGACGCCGGCGGCTTCTGGATCTGCGCCAAGCGGCTGGAGGCGGGGACGTTTCGGTGGCCCGTGGCCGGCACGCGGAGTGTGACGTTGACGGCGGCGGATCTCACGTTGCTGCTGAGCGGCATCGATCTCTCGACGACGCGTGTGCGACGCTGGTGGCAGCCGGTGCCGGCGATGGAGACGGCGCCACCCGGGTGCGGCGTTGTCGCGAGCGTTATTAAAGCTTGCTCATAGCGCTCGCACATGGTATCTTGGGCGTCGCGATGACGCTTGACGCCGCCCTCCGTGCCCTCGCCGAGTCCGAAGCGCGCGCTGCCCGCGCCGAGACGCGCGCGCAGCAGCTGGAGTGGGAGCGGACGCGATTGGCGCTCCGGGTCCAGGACCTCGAGCAGCAACTGGCCCCGCATCGAGGCAGCGGGCCGGCAGCGGATGCGACGGCTCTGTCGTTCTTTCACGACGCCGCCGTGATGCCCAAGCTCGGCGAGCCGCCGGCGCCGCCCGCGAGTGGACCGCCGCGCGTGCCGAAGCGCCCGACGGCTGTGTCGTCGGCGGCGTCGCGTCGTCCGGGGCGCAAGCCGCTGGATCCGTCGCTGCCACGGGAAGTCATTCGCTTGCCGGATCCGGTCGAGGCCACGCGCGTCGACGTGTTCACCGGGAAGCCGTTGACGCGAGGCTTCACGGAGGTGCTCGAGGTGTTGGCGCGGAAGCCCGCGGTGTATTTCGTCAAACGCTACGAGCGGACCGTGTGGGTGAGCCCGAGTAAGACCGCGCCGGTGACGACGCCCTGGCCGTCGAGTGCGCTGCCGCGCTCGGGCATCGACGCGAGTGTCGTGGCGCATGTCGCGACGGCGCATTTCGTCGAGCATGTGCCGTACTATCGCCTGGAGCAGCAGCTCGCGCGCACGGGCGTGACGCTCGCGCGGACGACACAAGTGTCGCTCATGGCGCAGCTCGATGCGCGCGTCGCGCCGCTGGTGGAGACGCTCAAGCGCGAGGTGCTGGCGAGCGGATATGTGCATCTCGACGCCACGCCGATCGAGGTGTGCGATCCAGAGCGGCCGGGAGCCGCGCGCTCGGCCACGGTCTGGGCGTATCGGGCACGCAGTCCGGATGCGGCGCGCGATGGCCTGGTGTGGTTCGACTATCGCGCGACGAAATCGCCGGCGGAACCGAGCGCGATCTTACGCGGGGCGCGGTATCGCGGCGTCGTGCAGACGGACGGCGCGGCGGGGCTCGATACGCTCGGGCTGCCGGAGCATATCACCCATCTGGGATGTTGGGCGCATGCGCGGCGCTACGTCGCCGAGGCCGTCGAGGCGGGGGAGCACGGCGCGACGTGGTATCTCGCGCGAATGGATCGGCTGTTTCGCATCGACGCGCGGGCGCGGCGTGTGATGAGCCGCCTCCCCGACGATGCCCCGCGGCGCGAGGCGACACGGGATCGCATCGCCCAGTGGCGTGAGCGATTTAGTATGCCGGTTCTCACAATGCTCTTCACGCGCGCCGCGTCGGAGATCGTGACACTGCCCCCGAAAACGGCGCTGGCGACGGCGCTCGGGTATGTGCTGGGGCAGCGCGCGCCGTTGACGCGGTGCGTAACGACGCCCCGGTCCTCGCTCGACAACAATCCGGTCGAGAATGCGATTCGCCCGCTCAAGCTTGGAATGCGCAATTGGCTGTTCATTGGGCATCCGGACGCCGGGCCGCGCTTGGCGAATCTGTTCACGGTGCTCGAGAACTGCCGACAAGCCGGCGTCGAGCCCGAGGCCTACTTGATCGATCTCATCGCGGCCCTGGCGTCTCGGACGTCGTGCGCGATCGCGGACTGGCTGCCGCGTGTCTGGCAGCGACGTCGCGCCGACGGTATCGCAACCAATTGAATCGTCCTCACGCCCTCAGACGGCGAGATGCGCCCACCCCTCAGATCTGAACGCTTACGATATAGCGAGCCTTTAAGCCGTCCCGCAATCGCGCTTGCCGAGCCAGATCAACTTGTTTCGCAATGAGAAACGACTTTGGCAAAAGCTCGGCTGTGTTTACACTCCTCGCCCTCAGCTCGACGCTCTGGTACAGGGTTGGCTCGACAACTCGCGTTCCAATGAACAGAGTTGGCTTTGTGAGAACGTCAGTCGCACACGCTTGGAAATACCCGTCAGGTGCTATCAATCGGGCCGCATAATCCGCTTCGCTGAAAGTTACGGCCTTTACGCCATCTTGGATCCTGCCGTTAAGATGCACAACATCGATCGCTTCCGGAGAACGCGGTTCCGTACCGCTGCGTCGCGTCATCGCGTTGATCGATTGTATCTCGAATTGGCCGTTGGGCGCGCGTGCAGCAATCTCGCTGACGTCATCAACATTTAGAGAATAAATACGGTCCCACGGTGCCCCAAGGAATCGCTGATAGTGTGCTGGCAGAGCGGAGCCGTCTACCGAAAGAAGCTCACGCATCCGTTCCTCTGTCGCCCCAGCATTTCGCCGCCGAGCCGTATCGAACACATCCTGGAGCAGCGAATTCTCATCAAATGGTGCTTCCGGAAAGGCAATGGACCAGAGTTCGCGAGCAAGCCCGGATAAGCTCTCGGGATCGTCGTGCCCGAGAGATTCTGAAGGCCAACAGAAAAACCAGCCCCAAGAAAGAGCACCAGATCACCCTTTTCAAGATGCTCGCGAACGAAGGCGATATCATTTGCGTTTAGCATTCCCGGCTCTGGTTTTTGGTGACAGGTCTCCAACCGGCGGACAGATCAGTTGCTCCAATCCGGTTGTCCAGCTCCGTGATAACGAAATGTTGTTCAGGTCGAGACGGCGCAGCGTCGTGCGAACCAACGAGCGATCAAGAATGTGAAACGCGTTGCCGAACTGCAATCCTCACCCTTGGCTCGCATTTCTTGGAACGGCTAACCGGGAGATCCAGTAGCAAGTGGCCCAGCGGCGGTCCCCATCGAGACCACGTGGACCGAGGCTTCACTGGCTCCGCGCGCGTGACCGCGCCTATGGCGCTCCCGTAGCCGTGACATAAGTTCGGTTGCCGACTCGAATAGAAACGTCTCGGTCCGCATCCATCTGTGCCTGCGCGGATCTACTACGCAGCCCTCACGCCTGGAGGCGCTAATCGCGAATATTCAAACGGCGCCGCGGAGCGGCGCCGTTGGTATTTACGACCGCGGCTTGGTGGCGGATCATCCACACTCACTGAAACCGCACACATGACACTTCACACACCCTTCCGCGTACTCCATCTGCGACCCGCAGTCCGGGCACGTGCCGATGAACGCCTGCGCGGAGTGATGTAGCCCGAGCTGCAGCTCCATCTCCGCCGCCGAGTTGCCCGGTCGGCCGCAGCGACGCCGGCACCTGATGCGTCATCGACGTCATCATGTCCCCGCTCGGCGCACTCTCACTGGTCGGCGGAATGAGCTCCTGCTGCACGCCCGTCACGCGGTCGCGACGCCACTCTTCGATCGCGATGCCGATCGCGTCCGGCACCGACAACACCTTGTTCGGTCCAAGACCGACCGCGCGATCCGACGAGATGCCGCGCAGCTGCCGGTGGATCTCCATGATCGGAATGCCGGAGCGCAGCGCGAGCGAGATCAGCCGGCCCATCGCTTCCGCGTCCGCCATCGCCGAGCCGCCCGCCTTGCCGAGCGTGAGGAACACTTCGAACGGCTGGCCCTTGTCGTCTTCGGTGATGTTCACGAACATCACGCCGAGCGGCGTTTCCTTTCTGATGGTGGTGCCGCGGAGCATGTCCGGGCGCGAGCGCTTGGCGCGGCGCTGGAGGTTCTCGGCTTCGACCTCGTAGAGCTGCTTCCTGAGCCGCTCGATCTCCGCGTCCTTCTCGGCGAGCGACGACTTGAGATCGGCGAGCGCGGCGCGATCCTCGTCGCGGCGCGGCGCGGCGTTGCCGTCGCGCGCTTCCTTCGCCTTTTCCGTCGCGCCGGTCGAGAGCACCTGGTTGTCGCGGCTGCCGTCGCGATAGACCGTGACGCCCTTGCAGTTCATGTCGTACGCGAGCTCGTAGATCTTGCGCACGTCTTCGACCGTCGCGGTGTGCGCGAAGTTCGTCGTCTTGCTGATCGCGGAATCGCAGTGCTCCTGGAAGGCCGCCTGCATCTCGAATGTGCCATTCGGGCGCGATCTGGTTCGCCGTGACGAACACGCGCTGCCACTTGCTCCGGCACTTCCGGGAAGTCGACGCGGCCTTCCTTCGCGATCCGCTCCATGAGCGCTTCGGAATACCAGCCCTCGCTCTTCGCGATTCGGACGAAGTCTTCGTTCACGTCCGGCATCATCACGCCGGCCTGATTGCGCATGAACGCGACCGCGAACAGCGGCTCGAGGCCCGAGCTGCAGCCGGCGATGATGCTGATCGTGCCCGTGGGCGCGACGGTCGTCACGTTGCAGTTGCGGAGCAGCTGCATCGGACGAATGCGGTTGCCGTGCTCGTCGCGCGCGCAGGTGTCGTCCGGCCCCCAGATGCTCCGCGCCCACTCGGGGAACGGGCCACGCTCGGCGGCGAGCCGCCCGACTCCTTCTTGCCTTCGACGTCGACGAACTCCATCACGCGGCGGCCGAACTCCACGCCTTCGTCCGTATCGTAGGCGATGCCGAGGCGAACGAGCGCGTCGGCGAAGCCCATCACGCCAAGCCCGATGCGGCGAATGCGCTTGGAGAGCGTGTCGATCGCCTCGAGCGGATACTTGTTGACGTCGATGATGTTGTCGAGGAAGTGCGTGGAGAGATGGATGTCGGCGCGGAAGGCGCCCCAATCCATCTTTCCGTCGCGCACGTAGTACCCGACGTTGATCGAGCCCAGGTTGCAGACGTCGTACGGGAGCAGCGGCTGCTCGCCGCACGGGTTCGTCGCCTCGTAGCGGCCGAGCTGCGGCACCGGGTTGTACTTGTTCGCTTCGTCGACGAAGAACACGCCGGGCTCGCCGGTGCGCCACGCGCCGAGGATCATGCGATCCCAGACCGTGCGGGCGTCGAGCGTGCCGACGACCTTCTGATTCGACGGATCGATGAGCTCGTAGCTCGTGCCCGCCTTCACCGCCTCCATGAACTTCCGCGTCACGCCGACGCTGATGTTGAAGTTCGTCACCTGCGTGAGGTCTTCCTTGCAGGTGATGAAGTCCATGATGTCCGGGTGATCGACGCGCAGAATGCCCATGTTCGCGCCGCGCCGCGTGCCGCCCTGCTTCACCGCGTCGGTGGACGCGTCATAGAGCTTCATGAACGACACCGGGCCGCTCGCGACGCCCGTCGTCGACCGCACCATCGATCCCTTCGGGCGCAGGCGCGAGAACGAGAAGCCCGTGCCGCCGCCCGACTGATGGATGAGCGCCATCGCGCTCAGCGTGTCGTAGATGCCGTTCTTGCCGTTGGCGAGCGCGTCTTCGACCGGAAGCACGAAGCACGCGCTGAGCTGGCCGAGCGGACGTCCGGCGTTCATCAGCGTCGGCGAGTTGGGCTCGAACCGGCGCTGGGTCATCAGGAAGTAGAACGTCTCCGCCGTCTGCCTGAATGTGCTTGTCGCTCGCCCCATATCCGCGGTCCGCCTCCGCGACTACGGTCGCCACGCGCCAGAACAGATCCTCGGGCTGCTCGACCGGCTTGCCCTTCTCGTTCTTGACCAAGTAGCGCTTTTCGAGGACGGTGCGCGCATTGGACGAAAGCGAAACGGGCCCCGCGGGCGGATTGACGGACAGCGACATGATGGGCGGGCTCCTACGGCGACGGTGAATCGATTTTTAGCGGGGCAGTTACCGGCTAGTTACGCGAGGTGGGAACAGCATACGGCGACTCATCCATGTCACAGTTCCGTCTCGACCAGCGCGATCTAGGTGCTTCCGTGCGCAGTCTCGACTACGTGACATGCGTTCGCGGGCGGTGAATCTGTCAGCGTTCGTGATTCCACGCCAGTAGTAAGATAACTACGTGTGGAATTGGCACTTACAAAAATACGATCACGAACGTGAACCTGCGAGTCTCGCTCGCGTTGATAACGCGCGGCTTTCTGTCGACAACTCGCGGGAACTAACCATCGAATTTGTGTACACCGACGGGTTCCTCCGCGGCAATACTCCTACGAACAACGACTTAGAAACCGCTCGCGGAGTAACGACCCGCGCCGCTGCGAGGCGGACCGAGCCGGCCTTCAGGTCGCCGATCGGTGACCGGCCCGTGACGAGCTTGCCTGGAAACGCGTGCTCCATCGTCACCGTCCAACGGGCTGATGCTTACCGGCGCGATGCTCGGCCTGGAGCGCGACGTAGCCGACCACCGTCTTCTGGATCCGCGCGCGCTCCTCGCTCGTGACCTCGCGAATGACGCGCGCCGGAATGCCGAGCGCGAGCGAGTTCGGCGGGATCTTCATTCCTTCGGGACACAGCGCGCCGGCCGCGACGATCGAGCCGGTGCCGACGTGCACGCCATTCAGGAGAATCGCGCCCATCGCGATCAGACAATCGTCTTCGACGGTCGATCCGTGCACGATCGCGCGATGTCCGATCGCGACGCGTTTGCCGATCGTCGTCGGCAAACCTTCGTCGGCGTGAATCACGGTGCCGTCCTGCACGTTGCTGTCGTCGCCGATCGTGATCGCGTCGCTATCGCCGCGGATCACCGCCGTGGGCCACACCGAGACGCGCTCGCCGAGGGAGACGTTGCCGATCACGATCGCGTGTTCGTGCACAAATGCGGTGGGGTGAACGGAGGGCACGCATCAACATAGCAACGTGTACGGCGAGTGTAAGTGCTGAACCACTCGCGTCTGAAATTCGATAACCGTTGACAACGGTGATCGTTTCACGTCGACACTAAATCCGCGCGCGGATTTCTCTTCTGACGTCTGAGGCTCGATGCTGAGCGACAGACGTCAGACGACTGCAGAATCCAACGCTTTGCCGCTCGGCACTGTCCAACGCGCGACCCCCGAGTGGACGGAATTGTGATCGACACGCTCCGCAACGACCTCGGCTTCGCGCTCCGCGGCATGCGACGCCGCCTGGGATTCACCGCCGCCGTCGCCGGCACGCTCGCGCTGGGCATCGGCGCGAACAGCACGATGTTCGGCATCGTCGACCGGCTGCTGCTGCAGGCGCCGGCGCACATCGCCGATCCCGACCGCGTCGTGCTCATTCACAACCGGCGCATCGCGAGCGACCAGCCGACAGACGACGCAATCGTATGGCCTGTACAAGGCGCTCGCGGCGCAGGTCGGCGACTTCGAGAACGTCGCCGTCGCGACGCCGACCAATCTCACGCGGCGCATCTACTACCCGCTCGGACGCGGCGCGTCGGCGTCGCAGATCGCCGGATCGCTCGTCAGCGCGAGCTACTTCTCGACCCTCGGCGTCCATCCGGCGATCGGCCGATTCTTTCTTCCGGACGAGGAGCGCGAAGACAACGCGCAGAAGCTGGCCGTGATCGGCTACGGCTACTGGCGACGGCAGTACGCCGGCGAGCGGAGCGCCATCGGACAGACCCTCGAGCTCGGGACGGCGAAGTACACGATCGTCGGCGTCGCGCCGGAAGGATTCACCGGCACCGAGCTGGGCGAGGTCGACGTCTGGCTTCCGATCACGGCCGCGGACGGGCTCCGGTTCGATCGCAGCCCGAATTGGACGACGACGAGCAGCGCGCAGTGGCTGTTCATCGTCGCGCGCCTCAAGCCAGGCGTGCGTCCCGAGCGAGCTGCCGCGCAGGCCACGTCCGCGTTCAAGAGTTGGAGCCTCGCGACGTCGACGAACCTGACGCCACGCCTTCGCGCGATCATCGATTCGCAGGTCGTGGACCTCGGCTCGATCGTGCCGGGCAAGTCGCTCTCGGGCTTTGGAATCTCGGCGACGTCGGGCGAAGTGCGGATCAGCAAGCTGCTCGCCGCCGTCGCGATCGTCGTGCTGTTGATCACGGCGGCGAACGTGGCAAACTTGCTGCTCGTTCGCTCGCTGAGCCGCCGCCGCGAGATCGCGGTGCGCCTCGCGCTCGGCGTCGGACGAAGTCGCCTGGTGATGCAACTGCTGACGGAAGGCATCCTGCTCGCGATGCTGGGCGCCGCGGGAGCCCTCGTCGTCGCGGAAGTCGGCACGCGCGTCGTGCGCGGCTGGCTCCTCGGCGAAGGCGCGTGGACCGGAAATCCCATCAATCTCCGCGTGCTCGCGTTCACCGGGGTGGTGGGACTGCTCACGGGCGTTCTGACCTCGCTCGTGCCCGCGCTGCAGGCGAGCCGACCCGAGTTGACGAACGCGCTCAAGGCCGGCGCGCGCGAGGGCTCGGTGCAGCGCTCGCGGACACGATCGGCGCTCCTCGTCGTCCAGGCGGCGCTGGCGATCGTGCTCCTCGCCGGCGCGGGTCTCTTCGTCCGCAGCCTGCACAACGTCGGGGCGCTCGACATCGGCATCGATGCGGACCACCTGCTCGTCGCGCAGATCAGCCAGAGCAGCACGGGCCTGAGCAACGCCGAGGCGCGGCGGCTGTTCGACGAGTTCGCGACGCGGGCGCAAACGCTCCCGGGCATCACCGCCAGCGCAGTTTCGGTCGGACTTCCGTTCAGCATGAGCTGGGGAACGAAGGTGTCGGTGCCGGGGCGCGAGCCGCCGCGTTTGCAGGAGAGCCCAAAGCAGTACGCGGTGACGCCGGGCTATTTCGACGCGCTGGGCATTCGGCTCATCGCGGGCCGTACGTTCACCGACGCCGACCGCATGGGAACCGCGCCAGTCACGGTCATCAACGAGACGATGGCGCGGGTCTACCTCGCCGGAATGAATCCGGTCGGTGCGTGTCTCGAGATCGAGGCCGACACGGTGCCCTGCTCCACGGTCGTCGGCGTGGTGACGAACACGCGGCGTCAGGATCTGGTGGAAGGACTCGTGCCGCAGCTCTATCGACCGCTCGATCAGCTGCCGGCATCGATCACCGACGGCGTCGTGAGCTTCTTCGGGTACATCCTCGTCGCGCGCACGCGAGGCGACGCCGCCGCCTTCGTCGAGCCGCTGCGCCGCACGATGCAAGCGGTGGGCGCTCAGGTGCCGTACGCGCGCGTGCAGTCGATGCGTGCGATTCTCGGCAACAAGACGCGAGGGTGGGAGTTGGGCGCGCGCGTGTTCACGGCGTTCGGCGCGCTGGCCTTGCTGCTCGCGGCGATCGGGCTGTTCAGCGTCGTGGCGTTCACGATCGGCCAGCGCATGCACGAGTTTGGCGTGCGGTCCGCGCTCGGCGCTCAGGCGAGCGATCTGCTGCGTCTCACGCTCGTCCGCGGTCTCGCGCCGGCGGTGATGGGGATCGTGGTGGGCATTCTGCTGTCGCTCGCGAGCGGACGATTCGTCAGCGCGTTGCTCTTTCAGATCTCGCCGAGCGATCCGACCGTGCTCGGTGGCGCGAGCAGCGTGCTGTTCGTGGCGGCAGTCGTCGCGAGCTTGGTGCCGGCGCTGAGGGCCGTTCGAGTGGATCCGACGATTGCGTTGAGAGCAGACTAGCAGACCGTTGAAATAGGCAGGATCGCTGTGGTGAGAGACCGTTCGCTTGAGCGGTGGTCACCAGCGACATTCACGACTCCCTGAAGTGTGCAGCGGGTGAACTGACTGGTACGGCGCCCCCAGGTATCGAGGAACATGAGCAGGGCGGCAACGGTCGTGGCGGAGGCCGACCACGCCTGCTTCAGCGTCCCGATCTGCAGGGTCTCGCGCAGCAGGATCGGGAGATTGAGACACGCTGCCTGGACGAGATATCGCTTGAGAATATTCTCGCGACCGCGCAGCGTTGTCCGCCGGGCGCCCCCATAGTCGAGCACGTGCACGAAACTCCGCTCGCAAAACTCGCCGCGGTGCTGCATCAACCACCGGCCACTCGCGCTCCGGCACGTTCGGGTGGCCGTGCGGAGCGCCTGCCGCTGCTCCGGCGACAGCTTCTCCACACGGCGGTTGGCCACCGGGTCCGGAATGGCCGTCCGCACGCCGACGGTCTGCAACTCCACCAGCGCGTCGACCGCACAATAGCCCATGTCGCCGACCAGCGTCTCGATGCGGGCCACGCCGGGTGGCTCGCCCAGCGCGACATTCACGCTTTCTTCCACGTCGCGGACGCGGTCGGTCAGCCCCTCGGCATCGGCCTCATCGCCCGGCTTGAGGTCGACATCAACGATCGCTCCCGTCTCCAGATCTACGACATGCTCCGGCTTGTAGATCAGCCGCGTGACCCCTTTCTTGTCCGGCCCGACTTTGGCGTCGGGATCATGCGGATTCTGCCAGTCGTCATTCGACGTGGTTCGACCGGGCCGCTTGCGATCAAACGTGCTCACGGCGCGCGGATCGGTCGTGTCCACGCCCGCGTCCTTCGCCAGCCGCTTCACATACTGGCGATACTTTTCGCCGGTGAGCCGATGCGTGAGCGACCGCAACGACGCATTCGCCTCGAGCACCGACGTGTCAATGGCCAGATGCTTTCCGCGAAGCAACTTCGCCTCGTGGAGGGCGACGAGAATGAGATCGAAGACCTGCGAGTAGACGTCGAGCGGCAGGCGTTGTCGGATCACGGTGAAGCTCGAATGATGCGGCGTGCGCTCCGTCAGCTCGTAGTGCAGGAAGGCGCGGATCGCCAACGAGTCGGCACACCGGGCGGCGATGGCGCGTTCAGCCGGCAGGTTTTCGAAGAACCCCACCATCAGCATCTTGAAGTAGACTTCGGGGTCGATCCCCGGCTGGCCGCCCTTGCTCGCATCCGTCTCGTAAAACGGCGCGCACAGGCGGCGAACGGCGTCGCCGAACTGTCGCTTGGCGAGCGCGGCCTCGAGTTTCTGGAAAAACCCGTTGGCCGGTGTCGTGGGAAGGTCCGAAGTCGCAATCCAAAGCGCCGGGGCTTCCTGCGGCGTCTTCTTCCGGAACACGGGGCGTCTCCTCGCGTCTCTGGGCAGGACCAATTTACACTTTACTAAAGCCCCTGTCCATCACCACTATTTCAACGGTCTGCTAGACCGCGCGAGAGGCGAACGAGGAGCGGCGGGTCAGAGAGGCGTTGGCGTGCGGCGTGCCGGAGCGCGAGCGGCGTTGGCGGGCGGCGTCGGGACGGCAACGACATGGGGTCTGGCGTTTCGCCGCCCGCGTTCGCGTCACGCGCTCCGGTCCGCCGCACGCCAACACTCTCGACCGCAGTTTCACGACGCGCCGCACGCCAACACCTCTCGACCGCAGTTCACGACGCGCCGCACGCCAACACCTCTCGACCGCGCTTCACGACGCGCCGCCTCTCGAGCAACCTACCTAATCGTGTTTACGCAAAACTGCGATGTGTTCTGACCAACCAGGTACGATAGGATGATCTGCGCATCGAGCGCGTTGGTGACGCCGTCGCAGTTCACGTCGCCATTCGGAAACGCCAGCACGTTCGGCCCGAGCGGCAGGCCGACCGTGGCCATGAGCACCAGCTGCGCGTCGGCCGCGGTGATCTTGCCGTCGCCGTCGACGTCGCCGCGGAGCACGAGCGCCGGCAGCGAATACTGAAACATCCCGCGGCCGTGCGTCGCCGCGACGAGCTTGCGCGTGCGGTCGTTGAACGCGAGCGCGAACACCGCGACGTTCGGGAATCCCTCCATGAATGGCACCCACGACGTTCCCCCGTTGATCGACCGGAACATTCCGAGATCGGTGCCGACGAACAGGTCCTTGCTGCGCGGAATGAGCACCATCGTGTTCGCCGGAACGTTCGGCAGGTTGCTGCTGATGGTCGACCACGTGGCCCCGGCGTTCGTCGTTTGCCACACGTGCGGCGCGCCGAAGCCGGACGTCGTCAAGTACGCCGTCGCCGGATCCGCCTCATCCACGACGATCTGCGTGATGGCGCGATTCTGCAGCCCGGAGACGACCGGGGTCCACGTGGCGCCCGAGTCGCGGGTCACCTGCACGTTGCCGTCGCTCAGGCCGACGTAGATCGTCTTCTGGTCCGTCGGCGCGACGCTGATGGTCGTGACCGTGCCGGCACCCGTCTTCGAGAGATCGGGGCTGATCGCGGCCCAAGTCTCGGCGTTGTCCGTCGTGCGGTAGAGTCGATACGTGCCGAAGTACAACGTGAACGGGTTCGACGGATCGAGCACGTACGGCGGAATGAACTGCGCTCGGTCGGTCACGTCGATGCCCTCGTTCTTCACGCGGAAGAACGAGTTGGGTTGGTCGGCGCGACGCGGGCCGTTGCCGCTCGAGCCCTGATCGGGGAGCCACTCGATCTCGCCGAACATGAACGCCGGATTCGTCGGATTGATCGCCGTGTAGCCGCCGTCGCCGCCGATGACGCTCGTCCAGCTCGGGAACCCAAAGTACTGGAGCGTGCCGTTGTCCTGCGTGCCGCCGAGCACCGTCAGCGAGTCGGTGGGATGCAGCGAGATGCCGTTGTAGAACTGCGTGATCGCGAGCGTGTTGTTGAGGCTCAGCCAGCTGCCGCCGCGGTTGAACGAACGATAGACGCCGCCGTCGGTGCCGGCGTAGACGACATCCGGATCCACGGGATCGAAGGCGATCGCGTGGTGGTCGACGTGAATGAGGCTCCCGATGTTGGTGAACGTGTCGGCGCTGTCGTCGGACCGATAGAACGAGAAGCCGCCCATGTACACGCGGGCGGCATTCGTCCGATCGACGGCGATCGAGAGGTCGTACCAGCATTGCGACGCGCAGGACGCGTTGATGGCGCCGGCCTTGGTCCACGTCGACCCGCCGTCCGCCGTGCGCCAGATCCCGAGCAACTGTCGTGACGTCGGCGCGTTCGTCGTGCGGTCCTCGAACGCGGCATAGATGACGTTGCGGTTCGACGGGGCGATCGCCAGCTCGCCACGCCCGGGAGTTCCCGTGAGCGCCACCGTCAGCAGCGACCAGCTGACGCCGCCGTTCGTCGATTTATAGATGCCGTTCTGCGACGACGTCGCGCCGTAGTTTCCGATGATCGCGTACCAGGTATTCGAATTCACCGGGTCGGCCGCGAGCCCGCTCACGTTGCCGCCGGTCAGCACCTGGCTCCACGTCTGGCCGCTGTTGGTGGAGCGCCAGAGGCCGAACGAGCTCGACGCGAGCAGCGTCGTCGACGTCGTGGATCCCGCGGTGGCCTTGTCGATGATGATGTGCCCGATGCGCGCGCCGCCCGTCGCCGTGACGAACACGTTCGCGCCATACTGCGACCAGGTGCTCCCACCGTCGGTCGAGCGGAGAATCCCGCACCCGTAATAGCTGTCGCCGGAGTTGTTCTGCTCGCCCGTGCCCACGTAAATGATGTTCGGATTCACGGGGTCGAGCGTGATCGATCCGACCGCGAGCGAGCATTGCACGTCGGTGAGCGGCGTCCACGTCGTGCCGCCGTCGACGGACTTCCAGACGCCGCCTTGCGCGCCGCCCGCGAAGACGACGTTCTGCTGCGTCGGATGCACGGCGATCGCGGTCACTCGGCCCGCCGCCGAGCCGCTGTTGATCGTCGTTGGTCCGATCGACTGCCACGAGGATGCGAGACCGACCTGCGACGCCGCCATCATCGAACGCGCACGCAGCCCGAAACGCGCCTCGACATCGAGGTGCGCGCGCATCAGCGCGCCCGCGGGAACTTGCAGGAACGGATACTCGCGCGGCGCCATCAGATATTCCTCGCGGCGCTCGGCGTGGTCCTCCGATTCGAAACGAACCTGCGCGCGCGCCGCCGGCGCGAGCAACGCGACGAGCGCGAGGCTTTTACCGCAGCGTAACGCGCTTCGCATTGCTCGTTCCCCGTCCATTGTTCACGGTGACGTCGTACGTGCCGGCGCCGAGTGGCATCGGTGCCACCTCGCCGGTGGCTCGCGTCTGCTTCGGGATGACGACGCGAATGTGCGTGCCGCCGTCGCTCGACTTGACGTTCCGCACCGTCACGGTGCCGAACGTGACCGTGTTCTCGTCGGCGCTGAAGCCGCAGCCGTTGATGCGGAGATCGAGCGGCTCGCCGGGATCGGCGCTCGCCGCCGGCGGCAAGACCTCGAAGACCGCCGGCTGCGCTCCCGCGCATTTCGCGTCGAGCCCCGCCACATTCGCCCGCGTCACGAGGCTCGTGCCGCTCGGACCGTTCATCTCGGTGAGCACGACGGAGATGCTCGGCAGCGTGCCCTTTCGCAGCAGCCAGACACGAACCGAGACGAGCGATCCGTCGACGACGCCATTGCTCGCCGCTCCGGCCACGAGCACCGTGCCCGCCGTGGTATCGGCCCGCGCGACGACCGCGGGCGCGGACGCTCGATCGACGTCGACGACACGTCCGAATGCCGTGTCGACCACGATGCGCGCGCTGAGACTGTTCACGCGAGCGTCGCCGGTCGCGCCGGCCAGACAGAGTCGCACGCGCGCCACCGAATCGGTCGAGCCGATGGCGTCGGTCTCCAGATACACCGCGAGCGCCGAGCCTCGAACGACACACGGCGACGCGGTGGCGAATCCCGCGGCGAAGACGAGCGCGGCCAGCATGGTCAGCGCCAGGGACGAAGCAGCGACGACCGCGCGCTGGTCTCGCGCGGCAGCCGATCGCCGAGATTCACGTCGCGCAGCTCGTCGATCACCAACCGCAGCGACCCTTGCGACGATGCGCGCGTCACGCGGAACTGCACGTTGAACAGAACGCCGTCGCCGTAGCCGTCGAGCGTCGCGCCGGCGACGCGGAGCACGCCGTTCTGCGCGTGAAACGCGGCGATGCCGCCGGTCGCGTCGCCCTGGCCGACATACGTCACGAGACTCGTGTCGTATTCGATGTGCGCGAGATAGGCGCCGGTGCGCTTCGCGGCCGCGGTTTGCGTGAGACGGGCCGACAGCGTGGCGATCGACCCCGCTTTCGCCGATCCCTTCACCACCAGCGTCGCGACCGCGGCCGGATCCGGCGCGATGAGCGACGGGGCGGCAACGCGATCGGCGCAGCCGGCGGCGAACGCCGCCGCCAGCACGAGGACGACCGGGCGGCCGGATGCGCGGGTCATCGAGTGCTCAGCGGGTAGGACACCGCGGCCGTCTTGGCGAGCAGATTCGTGAACGTGACGGCGCCGGACAGCTCGCTGGTCGAGAGCTGGAGCGCTCCGGCGATCCCTGGACTGCTGGCCGCCTTGAACGTAATCCGGCGCAGCTCGACTCGGCCAGCGAATCCGGTCGCCGACGCCGCGGCAAGGGTGAGAACTCCCTGCGCGGTGTTCGCCGTATTCACCAACGCCCCGACGGCGCTCGAGCCGTCGACTTGCGACATCATCGTCAACTGCGCCGTGTTCCACCGAATCGTCACCGTGGTGGCGCCAAGCTTTTCTCCCGACGCGCGCATGTCGAGCACGATCGGCACGGTGAACGACGTGTCGCGCGCGAGGTCGAGACGAGCCAGGTCGCTCTCGAGCACGGGGCCGCCGGGACTCGTGACGACGACGAGCACCGAATCGATGGCGAGCGTGCTCGACGCAACCACGAAGGTCTGGGAGAGACCGTTGCCGACGATGCCGCCGTCCGACGTCAGCGTGACGACGGCCGGCGTGCGCGCCGTGAAATCGATCTGCGTGTTCGGCACGGCGTTGCCGTTCGCGTCGACGGCGGTGATGGTCGGCGACACGCGCTGCCCCGCATCGACGATCAGGATGCGCTCCTTGATCGCGATCGATTTCGCGGGTCCGGCGATCGTCGTGATGGTGAAGGCGACGGGGGCCGATCCGGCGATCGATGCCGCGGCGGTATTCACGCCGACTTTGGGATCGGTGACGAAGCGCGACGCCGCGCGGCCCTGCGCGTCGGTGACCGCCGATGGCGGCGACACGGAGCCGGCGCCGGCGGTGACGGCGAACGAGACCGAAATGCCGGACTTTGGATTTCCGCGGCCGTCCACGACGCGCACCCGGATCGAGTCACCAACCGGTGAGCCCGCCGCGATCGACGACGGCAGCGTGCCGGTCGCCTGGAGCGCGACGGTGGCGGGCGCCGTCGGTTCGCCTCCGCCGCACCCGGCGAGAACGAACAGAACGCCAAGTGCGACGATACGGCGGGCGACGCGCGTCGGAGTCAACAGGGAAGCGTTGGCTGAGGACTCCGTAAAGATGCCGCCGAGGACGCTGGAGAACCAGCGTCACTCCTTCGGCTTGTACGTAATCCTCCAGATACGCCCGCCCTTGTCGTCGCTCACGAATAGGGCGCCGTCGGGCCCCTGGGCCAGCCCGACGGTGCGATGGGCCGCGCCCTGCGGACTCGTCATGCCTCCGTCGAAGCCCGTCGCGAACACGTCGTAGTCGCCCGCCATCTCGGCGTTGAATTGAAGAAAGACGACGTGATAGCCCTCCTGGGGCAACGGCGCGCGGTTCGCCGATCCATGAAAGGCGATGAAGGCGCCGGACCGATACGCCTCCGGAAACATCTTGCCGGTATAGAAGAGGATGGACATCGGCGACCAATGCGCCGGAAACGCAACCAGCGGCTGAATGAGCCGATCGCACCGGGCCGGGTTCTGCTTGTTGCCGCCGTACTCGGGCGCGAGGACCCGAGCGCCCTTGAGATAATCGTAGTAGCAGTACGGCCAGCCGAAATCGGCACGCGTGGTCGCGATGCGAATCAGCTCCTCGGCCGGAAGCGTCGCGCTCTGCTCGGGCGTGTAGAGCGCCGGCCAGAGATCGTGCAGTCCATCGCGGTCGTGCGACGCGGCATAGACGAGCGAGTCGTGCGGGCTGACGGTGAGCGCCACGGCGTTGTGCAGACCGGTCGCGATGCGGACGCCGTCCTTGATCGTCTGGTTGGTCTTGTCGGTCTTGAAGCTCCAGATGCCGCCGCTGGTCTCGAGCTCGGGGCACGGATCGCGGCCCGGCGCATTCGGCGTCGCTTTGGCTTGGCAGCCGTCGGAGACCGCGCCGATGTTGACGATGAGGTTGCCGCGCGCGTCGATGGCGATGCTGTGCGACGGAATGGGCCGCCTCGTCAGACCGGTCACCACGGTATCGACGTGCTTGCGCGGCAGCAGCGAATCGGTGAGGCGGTAGCGCACCACGTCGCCGGCGGTGGAGACGAACAGCGTCGTGTCGCCGGCGAGCGCGATGCCGTGCACGCCGGTCTCGCCGAACTGCTCGGCCTGATCGGCGTGGCCGTCCTTGTCGGCGTCGCGGAGCACGAGCACGCCCCCATTCTGGCGGCGCTGGTCGAGCATGCCGACGATGACGTCGCCATTCTTGCGAACGGCGATGTGGCGCGCGAGTCCGGCGCTATCCGAGAAGATGGTCGCGCAGAATCCCGGCGGCAGCTTGATGGTCTCGTCGCAGCCGCCTTTCGCGGACGTCGTGGCGCTGTGCCTCGAGCACGCGACCGCGCTGAGAGCGACGATTGAACAGCGAAGCAGGCGCGACATTTCGCGAAGTTGCAATTGCACGAAGCGTGCGACAACGATAGACGCGGACGGTGGGTGCACAAAGCCAAATCGCCGACGGATGCCGATATCGCAGGATGGCCGCGGATTGCGTCCACCCGCAACGAGCCCTGGTTTTTTTGGAAGAACGACAGGTTGCGACGCCACGAGTTTGTTTCAGCTTCAGTCGCTCTGCCCACTGTGGACCTAGAACGACACTCCCGTCACGAAATAGGCCTGCAGCATCGACTGCTTGAAGAAGTGGCCGTTCTGTGTGGGATGGGCCAGGCCGAAGCGCAGGCGATACGGCGTGTCCCACGACAACAGGCCGAGGTTGAGATTGAGCTCCGCGCCGACCGATCCGATGTCCAGGGACCGATCCTGGCCATTCGCGTTGCACACTTCGCGACCCGCGACGACGTTGGGGCAGCGCGCCCACCCATAGTCGCCGAACAACGTCAGGAAGCTCCGGTCGAAGAAGAACGGGAAGCTCCACGGTCCGCCGCCGAAGAGCACGAGCGGAATGCGATACTCCGCCGAGCCGACGGCCGCCTGGGTGCCGATGAGCGTGGCTTCCGGAAAGCCGCGCACCGGAAAGGTTCGACGGCCCTCGCCGATCGTGTACCCGGGAATGATCTCCACGGCGTTGCCGCTCACGCCACCGACGGTGTAATACGCGTTGGTATTGTCGTCGGCCCAGCCCACGGCACCGCGGAACGCGAGCACGTGATGCGCGAAGCCGGGAAGGTTGAGCGACTTGTAGGCCGCGACTGCTCCAACCGCGCTCAGGCTGGGCGGACCACTGGCGTTGGCGCCGCTGCGCAAGCGGTCGCGGAGGGTGACGTTCAACTGCACGCCGTCCTCGGGCGAGATGCTGAGCGCGGGCCGTTGATAGTTCGCGAAACCCGCCCCGGCGATGAGGAGCGGGAAATCGAGCGTTCCGAATTGGCCCGTCGTGTCGATGAGGGGAATGAGCCCGTTCGGCTTCGAGAAGTGCGACCACCGCTCCACGCCCACGCCGCCCGTCAGGCTGAGCGCGCTGCGATATCGCTGCCGCAGCCACGTCGCCGTCGCGTCGCCAGTCCAGGTTCGCCGAAACAGCTCGCCGACGATCGTCTGCGGTGAGTCCCGGTCGCTGATGCCGCCCAGGCTGAGCCAATCCTGCCCGGCGTCGAACTGCAGAATCGGAAGCCCGAGCCCCGAGTACTGATATGTGAACGCCGCATCGAGGCCGCCGAGGTTGTTCGTGGGATAGGCGGCGTGCGCGGTGTAGGTGTGGCGTCCGACGACGTCGGAGCCGCTCGTCGTCGCGCCGACGAGGTAGCCCGTGCGAATGCCGGGATCGAGCGTCGGCAGCCAGTAGCGCGGCACGAGCGTGCGCCAGGGGCTGTACCGGCGAACCGGGCCCGAATCGACGACGACCGGCGCCACGCCGGCATGCACTACCGTATCGATATATGTCGGCACGGACGCTCCCGGCGCCGGGGTGGCGCAGCACGTCCCCACGCCGAGGTGATAGCCGTCCGCCCGAAAGAGCACCGCGGCCAGCCGGTCGCCCGACGACGACGCGCTGGGCTCGAACATCCCGGTCTCGACGTCGCTCATCCGCGCGGTCGCGGCGGACGCGAACGCGCGCGGCTCCTCGAAGCGCTCGACATAGATCTGCGCGGTGCCCGTACGATCCGAGCTGTAGACGATCCCCAGGTCGCTCGGCAGCCAGCTCGGCGCCGACTCGATCGACCGGCCGCTCGAGACGACGTGCACGATGCGCCCCGTGGTGTCGATCACCACGATCTGCGACACGTTGCCGCGCCGCCAGCGCGACGCGACGATCAGCGTACCCGAGTGCGACCAGCGCGGCTCGGTCCACTGTTCGTCGTAGCTGCCCATCGTCAGCGGCGTGACGCGCTTCCCGTCGGGCGAGACGCGCACGAGGTGCGTCGCCCCCGGCAGGATCTGCTCGGCGACGATCTCGCCGTCGGCACGCGCGTCGGGGCTCGTGAGGCGCTGGCCGAACGTGATCTGCCGCTGCCGGCGTCCACGCTGGATCCACAGGTCCGTGCGCAGCTCGTACGGATTCGTGAAATCCGGCTGCGAGAAGAGAAAGCTGCCGTCCGCGAGCTGCACGTTGGGAGACCGGTCGTTCCGCCGGCCGAGTCGCGTGCGTCGCCCATCGGTGTCGACGCGAAACGCGGCGAAGGTTTCGCGGCCCGGCGAGCCGCTGTAGACGATCGCGCCATCGCGCGTCCACCGCGGCGCGAAGACGAACACGCCGTCGCTCGTGAGCTGGCGCCATCGCTCGAGCGGCGGCGACGTCTCGACGCGAATGGAGCGCGCGACGGAATCGCGGAACTGATCCCACGCCTTCGTGAACGTCGTGCCGAACGCCTGCTTGGCGGGAATGTCGAGCAAATACGGAATGACGTTCGCGGCCGATTTGTCGACGAACTGACGAACGTGCGCGTCGCCCGCGCGCCTGGCGAGATAGTCGACGAACAGGGAGCCGTACGCGTACGCCGCCTCGCCGAACGGATAGCGCCCCTGCCCCAGGCTCGCCGCGCCGATTGATGGAAAAGTACTTCCAAGTGCCGCAGCACGTGCGATCATGCGGTGCTCGGAGCCCTCGATGCGCCCGGCGCCCGCGAGCTTCGACTCCTCGTAGACCGCCAGGCCTTCGGTGAGCCACGACGGATCGTAGAGGTTCGGAAACACGGTCGCGGCGCGACCGAAGACGTGCTGCGCGACCGACCAGACGCCGCGCGTGCGATCGAGGTGGAAGATGTGCGTCAGCTCGTGCGTGATGACGAGCTGTCCCCAATCGTTCGTGTAGCGCAGCGCCGTCTCCGAGACCGGCGGATTCGCGTAGATGACGATGCGATTCGTCGGGAACGGCGTCGCCGATCCGTTCGAGAGATCCGCGTCGTCGCTGATCACGATGTCGATCGGACCGCGCGGCGGGTGTAGCTGCGTCGACAGTTGCGCATACGCCCGCTCGGCGTCGGCGGCGATGCGTCTCGCCAGGCCTTCGGTGGGCTCCGTGAAGTGGACGAAGAAATGCTGCGTGCGGAGCGACAGCCAGCGGTGGGAGGGATTGATCTGCGCCGCCGCCGGCGTGGCCAACACGAAAGCGGCGAGGCCGGCCACGCGACGGAGATGTCTCATCGCGCGGGGGCGAACGTCCGGAAGTACGCTTCCACGCCGTCGGCGACGCCGCGTGCGTAGCGCTCCTGAAACTCGGGCACCTTCAATGCATTCTCCTGCTGTGGCACCATGAGGAACGCGCCCTCGCAGATGATCGCCGGCATCCACATCGTGCGTCCGATGGCGATGTTCTGATAGTGAACGCCGAGGTCGCGGAGGCCCATCTCGCGCATCATGCCGGCTTGCACGAGACGCGCGAGCGGCTCGGATTGCGGGTGAAAGAACAGCGTGCTCGTGCCGACGTTCGGGTCCTGGGTTCACGCCATCGCCGAACGCGTTGAGATGAATCGAGATCAGCGCGGCGGCGTTCGCGCGGCGCGCCAGCACGCTGCGGTAATGGAGGTCGACCGGATCCATGGTGGTCCGCGTCAGCTCGACGTGCGCGCCGCGTGCCTCGAGCAGTTGCTTGAGCTTCATCGCCACGGGGAGGACACCCTCAGCCTCGGTCAACCCTGTCGGGCCGATCGCGCCGCCAGGAGGATGTCCCGGATCGACGGTGATCTCGAGGCCCTCGAGCGGACGCGCCAATGAGACGCGCGGCGGCCGCCGCAGTCGGAGAACGAACCCGCGCGACGGATCGAAGAACACGAGGTAGCCGTAGACCGCCTGCGACAGCTCGAACGACATGCGGACGCGATCGTTCGCCTCCGGCACCCAGTTGACCATCCGCACGAGCGAGTCGTTCTGCAGAAACTTGATGACTTCCGGGCTCGCCTGCGTGCCGTAGAGCGTGAGCACGACGCGATCGTGCTCCTGCTCGATCAGGTATGGCGGCGGCGAATTCACCGGCATGACGACGTCGACCCATGCCGGCGACGGCACGAGCGACATCGCGCCCACCACGCGGCGCGGCGACGGAAACCCCGCCGGCAGCGAGCGCACGGAATCGACCCAGACTTCGAGCTGCGAGTCCAGCCGCACGCGAATGAACTCGCCGCTGCGCCCCGTCTCCTCCACGATGGTACCGGGCACGAACATCCATTTGTAGGTGCCGCCTGGCGTCGAACGGCCGATGATCGTCGCGTCCGTGTCGCTTTGCGCGGCGGGATCGCCGAGCATCACGAAGCGCGGACTCTGCGCTTGGAGGCGCGGCATGGAAAAGTGGACGATCTCCGCACCTCGTGAGACGACGAGCGTGCCGCCCCTGCGAAACGCGCCGAAGGGCACGTCGGTCGCGAAGAGATTGTTGCCCACGTACAGGAGCGGATATGTCGTCGAGCCAAGCGTCGCGCGCGCGATTGCGTTCTCGGGCGCGCGGACGCTCACGCGGAGCGGTTCGTCGTCGCGGAGCACGTGCGTCGTGCCGCGCGGCGACACGCTCGACGTATCGACGACGAGTGGGCCCGAGAGCGCGAAATCGGGACGTGGCGGCGGTACGCGCACCGGAACGACGAGACGTGCGCTGTCGGCGCCGTTGTGCGCGACGACCTCGTAGCGCGGCGACGCGGGCGACGGCACGGGGAGATATGCGAGGAACGTCCCGTTGGGCGCGACCGGAACGGACGCGCCGTTGATGGTGAGCGTCGCGTGGCCGTTGCCGACGGATCCGAAGATGAAGTTCGAGTCTCGCACGCTGATCGCCTCATTCGCCGATGGAAAGACGAGCGTCGGCGCCAACGGACCGTCGACCTCGGGAACCGGCGGGAGCGGTGGCGCGGCCCGAGGGGTGATACCTCGCTCGAAGGTCGCAACGGTCGGCGGCGAGACGGGCGGCGCAGGACGCGACGCGGGCGACGGACCGGAACTGGTTGGCGTCGGTGACGGCGCGGATTGGCAGGCGACGAGGAACGCGATGATCGCGAAGCGAGAGATCCGCATGCGTGGAGGAATGTAGAGAGAATGAGCGCTAAACCGTTAGCCCGCTGCGGGGTGCAATTCATTGACCATCCCCTCCCCCGCGGTCTATATTCGCGCCTCATGGATGTGTTCCCGCCGGAGGCATTCGCGTGACCACCTGCGCCTTCTGCGGACGGGAGAATGACGCGGCGTCGCGTTTCTGCATCGACTGCGGAAAGCCGCTCAATCCGTCCGCCGTGCGCGTCGGTCCCGCGTATGTGCCTCACCCGACTGGAGGTCAGCCACAACCGGTGAACGTTCCCGCTGGTGCCGCGCGTCCGTCTGTCGGAGGCGCTGGCGCGAGCGCGGGCGCGGCGCCACGCCGGTTGTTCCGCAGACACGGGTGTCCGAGGCCAACTGTCCTCGCTGCGGCAAGCTCGTCACGGCTGGTCTTCCGTTTTGCGGTCACTGCGGCGGGCGCGTCTCGATGATCGCCGAGGCCACGACGTGCGGCCAGTGCGGCGCGCCGTACACCAGCGGCATCGACGTGTTCTGCGGGCGATGCGGCAACCGCGTCGGCCAGCGCGTATCGGTCGAGATCAGCAACGGCACGCAGGTCATCGGCGCCGGCCGCATGGCGGCCGGCCCGAAGTTGTCGCTCCTCGGCGACTCCGGGGAAGTGGTGCAGGGCTACACGCTCGAGCGCGGCGAGGCGGTGCTCGGCCGCGGCGACGCCGACATCCGCTTCGAGAACGACCCCTTCATGTCGCCGCTGCACGCGCGGCTCGAGATGCGCGACGGGCAGCTGTGGCTCCGCGATCTCGGCTCGCGCAACGGGACGTGGCTCTTCATCGAGGCGCCGACGAAGCTCACCGACGGCGATCTCGTCCTCGTCGGGTCGCAGCTCCTGCGCTTTCGCCGGCTCGGATATCCCGGGCCGCATCCGCCGGAGGCCGACTCGACGCGACGCATGGGCTCGAGCGTTCCGACCGTCGACATCGCCGTGCTCGAGCAGTTGCGCGCGGATGGCAGCTGTCGCGACACCGTCCACCTGTCGCCCGGACGGACCGTCGTGCTCGGCCGCGAATCGGGCGACTGGATCTTCCCCTACGACGCGACGATGAGCGGCAAGCACGCCGAAGTGCGATCGGAAGACAGCGAGTTCTTCGTGCACGACGCGAACAGCCGCAACGGCGTCGCGATGTCGGTGCGCGGCGAGCGCAGCGTGCGGCGCGGCCAGAAGCTGCTGGTGGGCGACCAGATCCTGCGCGTGGAGAGCGTCTAGTGGTGAATCCGCTCAAGGTCTGTCCGCAGTGCGGCGCGGAGTATCCGGCGAACGCGCGCTTCTGCGAAATTGATGGAACCGCCCTCCGCTCCGCTTCGGGCGATGCAGACCTGGTCGGCTCGATCGTGGCCGACCGTTATCATATTCTGAAGAAGCTCGGCGAAGGCGGCATGGGCCAGGTGTATCTCGCCGAGCACGTGAAGATGGGGCGGAAGAGCGCGCTCAAGGTGATGCACGCGGCGATGATGAAGGACGTCGACGCGATCAGCCGATTCAATCGCGAAGCCGCGAACGCGAGCCGGATCAACCATCCGAACGTGGCCGCCGTGTACGACTTCGGCGAAACGCCGGACGGGCATGATCTTCCTGGCGATGGAGTTCGTCGACGGCCCGGCGCTCACGCGAATCATCGAGCAGGCGGGCTCCATCGCGCCGCAGCGCGCGGCGGAGATTCTGCGACAGACCGGCGAAGCGCTCGCGGTCGCGCACGACATGGGCATCGTGCACCGCGACCTCAAGCCCGACAACATCATGATCGCCAAGACCAGAGACGGCGGCGATCTGGCGAAGGTCGTGGACTTCGGCATCGCGAAGGCCGCGGGCAGCGATGCCCAGAAGGTGACGAAGACCGGCCTCGTCGTCGGCACGCCCGAATACATGAGCCCCGAGCAGCTGGCGGGCGACAAGCTCGATGGGCGCAGCGACATCTACGCGCTGGCGCTCGTCGGCTTCAACATGCTGACGGGCACACTGCCGTTTCCGGCCGAGTCGACGCAAGAGTCGATGATCATGCGCCTCACCGATCGGCCGAAGACGCTCGCCGAGATGCGACCGGAAGTGCCGTGGCCCGCCGACGTGCAACAGGTGATGGACAAGGCGCTCGAGCGCGACGTCGCGCAGCGATATCAAACGGCAACGGAGTTCGTGCGCGACCTGTATCGCGCCATCGAGCGCATGCCGGAGGTCGGCGCGGCGGGCGTCGGCACGCAAATGCTTCAAGTCCCGCCGACGCGTGTGAATCCGGATGCGGCACCACCGCCGCGCACGTCGGTGGGACGCCAAGCGCCGGCGCCGGTCCCGTCGGGAGGCCCGGTCGCGTCAGACCCGCCCGCACCGCCAACGGCCGCTGTGACCCAGACCGCTGCGCCGCCGAAAAGAACCGGCTTGATTGTAGCAGTCGGCGGCATCGCAGCGGTGATCGTGGCGGTAGTGTTCTTGGTCCCAATGCTGAGGGGCAACTCGGCGGGTGGAAAGCAGCCGAACACCACGACGCAGTCGCCGGCTGGATCGACCGATACTTCTCGGAACGCGGCGGGTGGTACGAGCCAACCCGTGGATCCCGCCACGCAGCAACAAGCCAACACAACGTTCGCCAAGACGCCGTCGGCGCCGAAGGATCGAGGGTCCGATCCTGCCGGGGGCTCGCGAGCGTCAGACGGCGGCGCGCCGGCGGATCTCGAGTCGCAGCTCGGAGGATTGCTCGACGACTCGAAGGTGTTGGCGCGCGGTTCGTCGGTTCTCGCGAAGCTCCGCACACTCGAGCCGCAAGTGAAGTCCAGTCGGGAGATTTATTTGGCGACTACTCTTCGAGCGAACGTCCTGGTGACGAAGCTGGACAGCACTGGCGCGTGCAATGCATACAAGAACGCACTGACGCGCCTGAACGCCGGAGATGCCGTCGACGCCAGGGGAAAGATGGAGACCGTGTGTCGCGAATGACCTCACGCCAGTGTCCGTGACCAATCCGCGCTCGTCGATGACCTCTCCATCCAACCGCGCCGGCGGCGAAGTAATCGTCCAGGTATTCGGCCGCACGGACGTCGGACGCACGCGCGAGCACAACGAGGACGCCTTCGTCGTCGCGGACTTGTCGACGGACAACGCGACGCTGCAGCCCGAGGTGCGCACACATCCCACCGGATCGAAGGGCTCGCTGTTCATGGTCGCCGATGGGATGGGCGGCGCCGCGGCCGGCGAGATCGCCAGCGCGATGGCCGTGGAGGTCGTCGTGTCGCAACTGCGGTCCACCTGGGTGACCGATGACGGCAGCGGCGGCGAGTCGTTCGTCCGCGCCATCAAGGCCGCAACGAAGGCGGCGAACGAACAGATCAACACCTATGCGACGGCGCATCCCGAGTATCGTGGCATGGGCACGACCGCGACGATCGCCGGACTGCTCGGCGACACGCTGTACCTCGCGCAGGTCGGCGACAGCCGAGCGTATCTGGTCCGAGACGGGGTCGCGCGACAGATCACGAAAGATCAGTCGCTCATGCAGAAGCTGATCGAGGCGGGCGAGCTCACGGAAGAGGAAGCGGAGCACAGCGAGCGGCGCAACATCATTCTCCAGGCGCTCGGCCCGGAGCCGACGATCAAGGTCGATCTCACGCACCAGGTCGTTCGCCGCGGCGATACGCTCGTGCTGTGCAGCGACGGCTTGTCGGGGCAGGTGACGAAGGACGAGATCGCGTCGATCGTGAGCGAGGAACCGGATCTCACGAACGCGTGCCGGCGCTTGATCGATCGCGCGAACGAGAATGGGGGTCCCGACAACATCACGGTCATCGTGGCGCGGTTCGAGGGCGACGGTTTGCCAGGCCCCGCTGCCGAGGACGAGATCGGCCACCGCGTGTTCCCGCTTCCTGAGACCGGCCAAACGCCGGCGGCGTCGATCGATCGCGTCATCGATGCGAACGCGCCGACGGGTCAGATTCCGGTGACGCCGCGCCCGTCCGAGCCGCCGATGCCCGTGCGTGACGACGCGCTCGCCATCACGGACGAGATGCCCGTCTCGCCGGCGCGGCGAAGCACGGGTCGCGTGATCGCGATCGCGCTGTTCATCGTGCTGGTCGTCGGCGCGGTGTGGTTCGTCGCGCGGCAGGTGCTCGCCCACGTCGCCACGACGACCACCGGCGCGCCGGGGCTCTGATGGGGATCGAGCTTCGCGTTCTGAGCGGGGCGCGCGCGGGGCACAGCGAAGCATTCGAGAAAACCGTGATCGCCATCGGCCGCCACCCGATGAGCGATTTTCGGTTCGACCCGCAGCAGGATCTCGACGTCTCCACGAGACACGGAGAGATCCGTTGCGTCGACGGCACGTACTCGCTCTACGACGCGAACAGCACCAACGGCACGTTCGTGAATGGCGAGCGTATTCCCGCCGGCCGGGCGCGAGCGCTCCGTGACGCGGACGTCATTGCGTTCGGCGCGCACGGACCGACGGTGTCCGTCGTGCTTCAGAGCGCGCCCCCCGCGGTGATCGCCCTCGCGCCGCCAGCACGGACACCGCCCCGGGTTCCAACGCCCGCCGACCTCACCGCGACGATCCGGCGCGAGCCGGACCTGCCGCGGCGCAACACGGCCGAGCGCATCCGGCTCGCGGTGCGCGCGCAGACTCGCCGGCTGTGGCTCGCGCTCGTCGCGATCGTGCTGGTGCTCGGCGGCACGGCGACGACGATCTTCATCCGGAGCACGCGCCAGGAGGCGGCGTCGAAGGCCGAGATCGCGAAGCTGCTCGAGACCAACGAGACGATCACGAAGAGCTTCCAGGAGCAATTGCGGCAAGGCGACACCGTGATCGCGAACCGGATGCGCCACATCAACGACAGTCTGGTTCAGGCGCTCAAGCAGGCGAAGAGCTCCGCGCAGATGGCGGAGGCGGAAGCGGCGCTTCGGCGCAATCACGATCTGCAGCGGCAGATCACCGACATGGACTTCTCGGCGATCTCGGCGGCGAACGATCCTGCCGTCGTGATGATCGCGTCGGACATGGGAGGCACGGGGCCGCTCGAAGCCACCGGGTTCTGCGTGCGATCGAGCGGAGTGATCGTCACGAATCGGCACGTCGTGGCCGACAGCACGCGACGCTCGTCGAGCATTCAGGTGAAGTTCGCGAACTCGGGACGCACCTATCGCGCGCACATCGCGAAGCTCCCCGACAATCCCACGACCGACCTCGCGCTGCTCCAGATCGACGAAGGTGGAAAGTTTCCGACGATCGCGCGTCTCGGCACGTCGGTCGACATGCCGGTGGGCGCGCCCGTCGCGACGATCGGCTATCCGTTGGGGACCGACCTGCCGATGGACGGATCGGCGGCGAAGACGACCGCGACCTTCGGGAACGTCAGCAAGGTGGTGCCCGACCTGCTGCAGATCGATGCCTTCGCGAGCCATGGATCGAGCGGCAGCCCCGTATTCGACGGCCACGGGCATGTGGTCGGCGTCGTCTGGGGCGGTCCGGAAGGCGGCGAAGGGCGGATCGTCTTCTCGGTGCCGGTCGACCGGCTCAACGAGCTGCTCCGCGGGGTGAAGTAGCCAACAGGGCATTCCGGCACCGAACATGCGCCCGCTACCCAATCCATGCAGTGGGGAGGGCGACCAGGATGATCCGAAAGCTCAAGGACGGGCACTACCGCCTGTATTCGAGAAAGAAGAATCCCAAGACGGGCAAGCGCCGGAATCTCGGGACGTTCAAGTCTCGTACGGCGGCGGAACGGCACGAGCGAGCCGTTCAGTTCTTCAAGCGGGGGGGTTAACATTCCAACGCGCCGACGACGGCCACCGTCGCCGGCGCGCCTCTCCGACGTCGCGTTCTCCCTCACGAGGCCGTCCGCATGCGCCGCGTTCTCTCGTTGGTCGCTGTGGTTGCAACGCCGGCGATGGTCGCCGCGCAAGCCGCGAAGTCCGCCCCCGCGGCATCGTCCGCTCCGCTGACCGAGAGTCAGCAAATCGCCTCGGCGCTGCTCGCGCTGCCCACGGAGTTTCGCGACGGCGCTCGCGTGCTCGGCCATCGCGCCGGCAGCACGGCGCTCGTGCCGATTCACGACGGCGCGGGACAGTTCACCTGTCTCGCCACGGAGCCCGGCAAGTCGTTCCACGTCGCGTGCTATCAGAATTCGATGGAGCCGTTCATGCTGCGGGGACGCGAGCTGCGCGCCGAGGGCGTGAAGGATCCACAGGTCGACACGGTTCGATTCGCCGAGGTGAAGTCGGGCAAGCTCGTCATGCCCAAACAGCCCGCGGCGATGTACCAGCTGTTCGGCGGCACCTACGATCCGGCGAGCAACGCCGTCAAGGGAGCGCGCCAACTGTTCGTGATCTACATCCCCGGGGCGACGCCGGCGTCGACGGGATTGAGCGATAAGCCACTGGAGGGATCTCCATGGATCATGTTCGCTGGCACGCCCAAAGCGCACATCATGCTTACGCCAAAAATGTGACGAACGCATCGACGACGGACCGCATCGTGAAGGCGGAGCTTGCGCAGTACCGCTACAGCATCACGGTGGAAACACAGGACGACGCCGTGTTGTTCTGTCTGCGCGCGCTCTGGCAATACGCCGAGCGACGCCCGATGCCGGCGGCCGATCGCGAGATTTCGACCACCGGCGAGTGGCGGCTCGGTGACGGCCGCGTCACGTTCCGGTTCAGCAATCCGTACAACCGCGCCGATTTTCTCGGCGAGGCGACGCGGCTGTTGGCCGGCAAGTGGACGCGGCTCGCGACGAGCGACGACGACGCCCCGGTGTCCTGAGGCGCCCGGCCGCTCAGGCCGGCGTCAGCTTTCCCAGCAGACGAGGTCCGCGCGCGCCGGTCGCGCGCGGCACATTGGCGGTCTCTCCCTCGACGTAAAGATAGGCGAGCAGCGCGAAGGCCACCGCCTCCTTCGCTTCGCCGTCGAAGAAGCGATCGGCAAATGCACGCACGGCAATCGGGGCGATCGCCTGCTCGACCATTGTGACGAGCGTTGGATTCTTCGCGCCGCCGCCCGACACGAGCATTTCGCTCACCGGCTCCGGCATGAATCGCCGATAGGCGTCCCCAATGCTGCGGGCGGTGAGGGACGTCGCCGTGGCGACGACATCCTCCGCCGTGCAGTCCGGGCGCGCTGACCGGCAACGTGCAATGAGACGCGCGACGTAGGTCGCGTCGAACAGCTCGCGGCCGGTCGATTTTGGCGGCGGCGCTGAAAAGTACGGATGGCCAAGCAGCTCGTCGACGACGGCGGACAGTGGAGCGCCGCGGGCGGCGAGCGCGCCGCCTTCGTCGAATGCCTCCGACGTCAACGCGCGCACCGTGGCGTCGATCACCGCGACGCCCGGTCCGGTGTCGAACGCGCGCACGCCGTCGAGCTGTCCGTTCGGCGGCACGATCGTGACGTTGCCGATGCCGCCGATGTTCTGCAGCGCGCGCCACTCGGCGCCGGAAAAGAGCAGCGCGTCGGCGATGGGCACGAGCGGCGCTCCCTGCCCGCCCGCCGCCACGTCGCGCACGCGAAAGTCGCTCACGACGTCGACGCCTGTCCGCTCGGCGATCACGGCGGCTTCGCCGAGTTGCCAGGTGGAGTGCGGCGCCTCGTGCCAGATCGTTTGTCCGTGCGAGCCGATCGCGCGAATGTCGGATTTCGCGACTCCGGCTTCGCCGATCACCATCATCGCGGCGTCGGACAGCCAACCGCCGAGGTCGAACGCGAGCCGGCAATAGTCCTGCGCGGTTCCGTCGACGAGCGCGCGCGACAGCCGGTCGCGCTGCTCCGGCGTGTACGTCGTGCCGACGAATGCGAGGAGGTCCGCGCGGAGCGCGCCCGACTCGGTCTGCTCGATGCGCACGGCCGCGGCCGACACCCCGTCGAGCGACGTGCCGGACATCAGGCCGACGTAGACGCTCACTGAACGCGCACGGGGGGCGGGGCGCGGCGCACGGCGCGCCGGATGACGCCGCCCGCGCGCTCGAGCGCGGTCTCCGCGTCCTCGCGCGATGCGCCAAGGAAATGCATCACGATCGCGGTCTTCACGATGCCGCCGCTCTGGTCGAGCAGCGCGCGCGCCCCCGGCCGATCCACCTCGCAGACCTCCATGAGGATTCTCTCACTGCGGTCCTCGAGCTTCTTGTTCGTCGCCCGCAGGTCGACCATCAGGTTGCCGAAGGTCTTGCCCAGGCGGATCATCGCGCCGGTCGTGATCATGTTGAGCACCAGCTTGGTCGCGGTGCCCGCCTTCATCCGGGTCGACCCGGTGACGACTTCGGGACCGGTGATCGGCTGCATCAGGATGTCGACCACCTCGAGCGTCTCGGCCGGCGGCGGCGAGCACGCGACGAGGGCGGTCGTCGCGCCGAGGGAGCGGGCGTACGCGAGCGCGCGCCGCACGTAGGGCGTCGTGCCGGAGGCCGCGATGCCGATCACGAAATCGCCGGCGGCCACGCCGTGCGCCTGGAGATCCTCGACCGCGCCCTCGAGCCGGTCCTCGGCGCCCTCCTGCGAGCGCGTGAGCGCTTTGTGTCCGCCCGCGATGATGCCTTGCACCATCTCGGGATCGGTGCCGTAGGTCGGCGGGCACTCGGACGCGTCGAGGACGCCGAGCCGCCCGGACGTTCCCGCGCCGACGTAGAAGAGTCGGCCGCCGGCGCGAAAGGTTTTCTCCGCGTGCTCGATCGCGCGGGCGATCGGCTCGCGCTGGGTCGCGACGGCGTCGGCGACGGCGTGGTCCTCGGCGTTGATCAGGTCGACGATCTCGAGCGGCGACGCGAGGTCGATCTCGGCGGAGCGCGGGTTGCGGCGTTCGGTGAGGCGGGGGTCGATGAAGGTCGTCATCCCGAGCGAAGCGAAGGACCTGTTGTCATGTCACGCGGTGCTCGTGAGATCGGGAGTAGAAGCGTAACACAAAAGCAGATCCCTCGCTGCGCTCGGGATGACGGGGGTTCGATCACTCGCCGTGCTCGGGATGACGGGGGTTCGATCACTCGCCGTGCTCGGGATGACGGGGGTTCGATCACTCGCCGTGCTCGGATCTCCGCACTCGCTCCGAGTCAGACCGACGGCTCCCACCCGGGCTCGTACGTTCGCGACCACAGCTTCATCGCGTCGGTGTCGCCGACGATGTGGCCGTTGGCCGGATCGACCTCGAGCGTTCGCCCGGTGAACTGCGCGATGTTCCCGAGATGACACAGGACGTTCGTCTTGATGCCGTCCGAGACTGGCGCGCGAAGCGCTTCACCAGCGCGAATCGCCGCGACGAAGTTCTCCATGTGGCTCAGTGTGGCCGCGTCATCGCCGACGAGATCGAGCCCGTTGCCGCGCTTCGCCTCGATGTTCTGCTTCACGATCTTGCCTTTGAGATCGAACACGACGTAGCCGTCGCGGTCGAGCACGAGCGTGCCCTTCGTGCCGTACGTCGCCGTGCCGCGCCCGCGATCGAAGGTCGGCGTGCCGTTGCAGCTCTCGCTCATCCAGATGATGCGCTTCGCACCGGCGAACTCGTACGTCGCTTCCTGCGAATCGGGGTACTCCCAATCGTCGGCGTAGTGCGTGCGGCTGCCGCTCGACGTCACGGACGTCGGATAGCCGACGCCAAGCGTGAGGCGCGCGATGTCGATCTCGTGGGTCCCGTTGTTGTGGATCTCGCCGGTGCCCCAGCGGCGGAACCAGTGCCAGTTGTAGTGGATGACGTTGTCGTGATACGGCGCGCGCGGCGCCGGTCCCTGCCAGAGCGGATAGTCGAGGTTCGATGGCACCGGCGCCGCCTTTCCCTTCCCGATGCCGACGCGCGTGTTCGCATACCAGGCGCGCGTGAGGTAGGGCTCGCCGACGATGCCGTCCCTGAGCGCGGCGAGCGCTTCGATCGTTCGCGGCGACGACCGCTGTTGCGTGCCCAGCTGCACGACGCGGTTGTACTTCCGCTGCGCGGCGTCGAGGAGCTCGGCTTCGCGCGGATTGTGGCTCGACGGCTTCTCGAGGTAGACGTGCTTGCCCGCCTTCATCGCGAGGATCGCCATCGGCGTGTGCCAATGATCCGGCGTCGCGATCGAGACGACGTCGACGCTCTTGTCGTCGAGCGCGCGGCGAAAGTCCCCGACGGCCTTCGGCGCTCGCGCATCGGACGCCGACGCTTTCTGCGCTTTGGCGAGGACGTTCGAGTCGACGTCGCAGAGGTAGGCGACCTCGGCGTTCTTCATCTGGCGGCCGAAGTTCTGCGCGTGCACGGCGCCTCGGCCGTTCAGGCCGACCACCGCGACGACCACCTTCTCGTTGGGGGAGCCGGTCAGGAAAGCGGGCAGAGAGTTCGTCATCGCGGCACCGAGGCTGGTGGCTGCGGTCGATTTGATGAAGTCGCGTCGAGATGGGGACATTTTTTGGGCCTGGACTGATAGCGAATGATGTGGAGACCAGCACTCTAGTCGTCGGGAGCAGGCGTCAGGCGCCAGACGACTGACGACCGTCGCCTGACGCCGACAACAGTCAGTCCGATGGCGTCACTCTGATCTTGATGTTTCTGAAATAGATCTCGTCGCCGTGATCCTGCAGGATGACGTGGCCCGCGCGGCGGTCGGCGAAGCCCTTGATCGTGCGATACTTGCTCTTCGCGAGCAGCGAATCCATGCGCGGCGTGCCGAGGTCGAACTCGACGATCTTCGCGCCGTTCAGCCACTGCTCGCCGTGCTTGCCGCGAAAGACGATCCGCGACGTGTTCCACTGGCCGACCGGCTCGAGCCGCTTGGCGGCGTTCGGCGGAATCAGGTCGTACAGCGAGCCGGCGCGATGCGACGGAATCTTGTTGTCGTCGTTGAGCGAATCGTCGATGAGCTGATACTCGAAGCCGAGCGCGGCGTGGTTCGTCGCGTTCTCGAGCGAGAACTCCTCGGAGACGTTGTATTTGACGCCGCTGTTCATCGCGGGGGTCGCTTTCCATTCGAACGTGAGCTCGAAGTCGCGGAACGTGTCGACCGTCATGAGGTCGCCGCCGTTCGCGGGCTGGCCGTCGGGCATCTTGGGGACGTTGCCGCTCGCGATCTTCATGATCGAGCCATTGACGATCTTCCAATGCGCGGTCGGCACGCTGTCGTATCCAAGCCCGCGCCAACCGGCGAAGGTCTTTCCGTCGAACAGGAGGCGCCATCCCTGCGCGCGCTCGGCGGGCGTCAACGAATTCTGCGCACCGAGGGGTGATGCGATCGTTGCGGCAACGGCGACGGCGATGGTCAGGCGCACGAGCAGACTCCTTGGGCGTTCAGCACGACTATATGGGCGCCGCGACGGACGTCAACCTCGGCCGCCGCTTGACACGCCGCGCCGTCGCGCCCAGTTCCTGAGCATGCGCCCCTCTTCACGCCGCGAGTTCCTACAGACCGCCGCGTCACTCGCGTCCATCGCCGCCCTGCCGCTCGATTCCCTCGTCCGGCTTCCCGCCTCCCTCGAGATCGGCTACGCCGCGATCACATGGGGCGGCCGAGACCTCGAAGCCATCGACGACATTGCGTCGCTCGGCTTTCCGGGCATCCAGCTCCGATCGAACATTCTTGCGAGTTTTGGAAAGCGGCCCGCCGCGCTGCGCGAGCTGCTGTCGAGCAAGCGATTGACCTTCGCCGCGCTGTCGAGCGGCAGCGTCGGCATCGATCCGTCGAAACGCCAAGCGTCGATCGACGAGCACGTCTCGAACGCTCGATTCCTCGCCTCGGCGGGCGGGCTCGCGCTCCAGATCACCGACACCCGTCCCCAAGGCCGGGCCGTGACACCCGACGACTGCGCCCGCCTGGGCGACGTGCTGACCGACATTGGGCGCCGAACGGCGGAACTGGGCATCCCGGTCGGGTATCACCCCCACATGGGCACCGTCGGCGAGCGGCCGGAAAACGCGGACCGCGTGCTCGAGGCAGCCGATCCGAGGTACGTGAAGCTGCTGCTCGACGTCGCGCACTACCAGCAGGGCGGCGGCGATCCGGTGTCCGCGATCCGACGGTACCGCGACCGGCTGTTGCTTCTGCACGTCAAGGACGTCGAGAGTCCGGTGCCGTCGAACCCCGGCTTACCGTATCGCTTCGTGGAGCTCGGCCGCGGGCGTGTCAATATCATGGCGGTCTTTGCCGCACTGCACGACGTCGGCTTCAAAGGATGGGCGGTGGTGGAGCTCGACTCGGTCACCGACGCCTCGCGCACGCCGAAGGAGTCGGCCGCGATCAGCAAGAGCTACCTGCAAGCCCACGGCATCGGTCTGACCTAGGAGACATCGTGATTCGACGTATCGCAGGTGTGCTGTTGGTGGCCGTGACGATTCGATCCGAGGCGCAAATCGGCCGCCGACAGCCGGTGTACTCCGCCGAACCCGGCTATTGGGTCGGGTTGTCGTACGGCTACGTGTCGGGCGTCACCGTCGGCGACGACGCAACCTCGACGATCTGGCAGTTCGGATATACGTCGCAGCTGCGCGCGTCCATCGAGAAGACCATGGGGAGCGGCATGACGCTCGGCGCGAGCGCGGGCTTTTCCACGGCGCCGCTGACGTACATCTCGAGCGCGTTCACCGCCGCGTGCGCGGGGACATGCGCGGCCAACGCGAACATCAACCAGTACATGGCATTCTTTCGCGGCGGCGGCGGCGCGGGCTTTCACGGAGTGTACGCGCTCGAAGCCGGCATGACCGAGTTCTCGAAGTTCCGAACGCGCGACGGCGACGCGGCGCTCCCGCCGTCCGGGGCGAAGTACGATTTCAGCTTCGGCTTCGGCGGCGGCGCCGGGTACGGGTTTTCGCAGACCTCGGAAGTGTACGTCGCCCAACAGTGGGATCTGGTGCTCCACCATCAGGGCAACGTGAACGGCACGAACACCAACGCGCCGCGCCTCTCGACGTTTCGCGGCGGCTTCCGGATTGGATTCTAGGTCTCTCACGTTGCAATCGATCGTCAGCCGACGCTGGTGACGGATACCGCGCGGGCGCGGTTGGGCTGACGGTTGACGATGCAGAGGATCGATGGTGCGTGTAGCGGTGATTGCCCTGGCCGCGATCGGCGCGGCAGGAGTGGTGCTGGCGTGCAGCCGGGATCAACCGGTCGGCGTACGCTGCGGCGACATCACGGTGCCAGGTACCGTCGTGATGCCGGTCGGCATCCAAGTCACGCTCCGCACCGCCCAGGGCCAGGCCGCGGCGATCGGCGCGTCGGTGACCGTGACGAATTCGAGCGTGTCGCCGGCGTCGGGATTCGTCTCGGACAGCCTGACGCAGAGCGTGTATGTGCCGGCGGGCACGTATCGCGTCGAGATCGCGAAGCCAGCGTACCGAGACACCACGATCCCGAACGTCGTGGTGCTGCCGTCCGCTTGCAACACGGTTCAGACGACAAAGCTGTCGGTGGTACTCCAGCCGCTCAGCGGAGCGCCATCGGTGCGGTCGGTCGGAGTGGCGGGAGCGGAGTTCCTCGCCACACCGGGCTCTCAGACGAAGCTCGTGGCCCTCGTCGACGCAGATGCGGCGGTCTCGCACGCGGTCGTTTGGCGGCTGAGCGACACGACGATGGCAACGGTCGACAAATCAGGGCGCGTCACGGCGAAGTGCTCGGTGCACGGTGGAACGGAGCGCGCGACCGCGACGTCGGTGGCGAACGGCGCCGTGAGCGGATCGGTCGTGTTCGGGATTGGGGCAAGCGGATCGTGCTGAGAAGCGGAAGAGTTTGGGGTTAACAGTTCGGGGTTCGGCGTTTGGGGCAGCACCCCGGACACCGAACCCCGAACTGTAAACTCCGAACCCCTCGTGGGCTTGTCAGCCCAGCGTCACCTACGCACGCACCGTCGCCGGCGCCGTCAGCTTCACGATGATCGGACCGCCGGACTGAATGCAGCCCTGATAGTTCGAGGTCGCCGACGCCGCCGCGGCACCCGCCGCCGCGCCGACTGCGCCGCCGATCACCGTCGCCTTCGTGCTTTTGCCGAGAATGCGGCCCGCGATCGCGCCCGCGGCGGCCCCGATGCCGACCTTTTGCACGTCCTTGCCCTTCGGCTCGTCTCTGATGCGGTCGACGTTCGGCGCCGAAACGTTGCCTTCGATCGGATAGGTCTTTCCTCCGAACGTCACCGAGTTCACCGCGAACTCCATCACGATCGGATCGTTCGCATTCTCGCTGCGCTTGAGACTCGTGACCGTCAGGTTGACGGTCGCGCCGGCGGGGATCACCGCGCCGTTCGAGCCGGAGATCGCGTTGTCCAGCGTCGCGGTCACGTGATCACCGACCGCATTCGTGTTCGTGCAGACCTTCGACGACGCGCGCGCGTTGAGCGTCGAGCCGGCCGCGATCGTCCCGACCGCGCCACCACCCGCCGCGGCCGCGTTGGCTGCCGTGTTCGCCGTGACCGTGTTTCCGCTCGGCGTCGTGGTCGTGGCCGGCACCGAAGCCGCCGGCGGCGCTGGCTTTGGCGCCGGATTGTTGTTGCGCGGCGTCGGGCGCTCTGGAGCGCGCTTCGTCGCGGGCCGCTCGGCCGTCTTCTCCGGCGTCTTCGGCGGCGAATTCGGCACGTCCTTCAGTTGCGGCTGTGCCGCGGTATCGCGATTCGCGAGCGCGAGATCGCGGTTGAGCGTGGTGTCGGTGCCGAGCGCGGTGCTATCGGCGCGTTTCGACTCCGAACGGCACGCGGCAAGCGCAGCGAACGCGATGGCGAGCGTCGGTACGCTCATTCGACGAATATATTTCGACATGAGGAATCCTCGTGAAGTGGGCTGAGCCATGGCAAAGCACATGCCGGCCATGAGCTCCCTTCGGCGACTACTCCCTTACTACCGCCCCTACCGTCGTGATGTTGCGGTGGGACTGGCTTTGGTGGTGGCGTCGGCAGCGTTTGCGAGCGTCGTTCCATGGTTCCTGCGTCGCGCTCTGGATGGCATCCGCGCGGGCGCTCCCATGCAATCTATATGGATTCTCGGCGCTGCGATGGTTGGAACATCACTGATCGGTGGTGTCGGCCGTTACTGGATGAGACAGTTACTCAACGGCGTGAGCCGTTGGATGGAATACGATCTGCGGAACGCTCTCTTTCGTTCCCTCGAAGGGCTCGACCCGTCGTACTTCGCGAGGATGCGAACCGGCGACCTCATGGCGCGTGTCACAAATGATCTGAGCGCGGTTCGCATGGCGGCCGGTCCGGCGATCATGTACCTGACGAACACCATCGCCGGTGGCGCGTTCGCCCTGGGATTCATGCTCGCCATATCACCGCGTCTCACGCTGATCGCGGCGCTGCCGATGGCAGTGCTTCCCTTCGTGGGCATCGTGCTCGGCCGGCGCATCCACGCGCGGTTCGAGGCGGTGCAGGCACAGTTCAGCGATCTCACCACCCTCGCGCAAGAGAATCTCGCCGGCGTGCGCATCGTCCGCGCGTTTCGGCAAGAGCGCGCCGAGATGGCGCGCTTCGCCGCGCTGAACGAGGCGTACCTCGAGAAGAACATGCGCCTCGCGCGGCTCTACGGTGTGATGCACCCCGCGTTCTCCATCTTCGCCGGACTCGGCATGGTGGCAGTCGTGGCGCTCGGCGGCACGCTCGTGATCCAGGGCACACTTTCCATCGGCAGCTTCGTCGCGTTCGGGATGTACCTCGCGATGCTGACGTGGCCGTTGATCGCGCTCGGCTGGGTGATCAACCTCTTTCAGCGGGGCGCGGCGTCGCACACGCGGCTGCTCGACATTCTCGACGCACGCTCGCGGCTCGCGGTGCCGGAGCCGGTGCGCGCGCTCCCGCCGTCCACCGCGGGACGCACCGTCGAGTTCCGCAACGTCGGATTTCACTATCCGTCGGATGACGGACGCGAACCACGCTGGGTTTTGCGAGATATCTCCTTTACCGCACCGGCCGGCGCGACGATCGGCATCGTCGGCGCGACGGCCAGCGGCAAGAGCGCGCTGATGGACCTCATTCCACGGTTCTTCGATCCCCAAGAGGGAACGATTCTTCTCGACGGGATACCCATCCGTGACCTCGACGTCGCGGCGCTGCGTCGCGAGATCGGCTACGTCCCGCAGGAAAGCTTTCTGTTCAGTGACACGATTGGAACCAATCTCGCCTATGGCACCGATGCCCCCGGGGCGGGCCGATGGGCGGCGAGCATCGCTCAGCTGGCCGAGACGATCGACGAGTTTCCCGGCGGATATGACACCGTGCTCGGTGAGCGGGGTATCAACCTGTCGGGCGGCCAGAAGCAGCGTGCGGCACTGGCGCGCGCGCTCGCACGGCGACCGAACATCGTGCTTCTGGACGATGCGCTGTCGGCGGTCGACACGCACACCGAGGCAGAGATTCTTCGGTCGCTCCGCGAGGCTCTGTCCGGTCGGACCGCGTTGATCGCGTCGCACCGGGTCAGTGCGATCCGCGACGCCGCGTGGATCATCGTGTTGGACCAGGGACGCGTAGTAGAACAAGGACGGCATAGCGAGCTGATCGCTGCGGGCGGGCGCTACTGGTCGCTCCTCAGCCGGCAACAGCTCGAGGAATCCATCGAGTCGGGCGACGACGACGTCGAGTTGGCAGAGGCTGGTTCAGAGGATACAATCATCGCATGAGCCGGTTCGAGAGTGCCACGAACATCCCCACGTCGCTGGACACGGGTCTGCCCGGGCCGGCGGCGACGTCCACGCCGTCCCTCGAGGCAAGGCTCAAGGAAGCGATGCTCGAGATCGCGGAGCTTCGCGCTCGCGACGGGCTCAAGACGCAGTTTCTCGCGAACATCTCGCACGATCTGCGCACGCCGCTCACCGCGGTGATCACGCACGCCGAGATTCTGCGCGACGGCATTCTCGGCGATCTGACGCCGCGGCAGCTCGAGAGCGTGCGGGGGATCATCAGCGGCGGCCGGCAACTGCTCACGCAGGTGGGCGAGATTCTCACGTACGCGCGCGGATCGGCGAACCAGCTCGCGCTCGTGCCGACGCGGTTCCACGTGCGCGAAGTGCTCGAGCAAGTGAGCGCGCTCAACGAGTCGCTGCTCAAGAAGAAGCGGTTGTCGCTCGCGGTCGACGCCGAGTCGGACCTGCCGCCGGTGATCGCGGACCGCGAGAAGATCGCGCACGTCGTGGGGAACCTGCTCGGGAACGCGATCGATTTCACGCCGCCGGGCGGGCGGGTGTGGCTGCACGCCGCGCGGGCGGACGGCGAGGAACGGCCGTCGCTGCGCGTGGAGGTCGGCGATACGGGCGTCGGCATCGCGTCCGAGCATCACGATCTCATCTTTCGAGAATTCGCACAGGTCGACTCGACGGCGTCTCGGCCGCACCATGGCACCGGCCTCGGGCTCACGATCGCCCGGCGGTTGGTCGAGCTGCATCAGGGCCGGATCTGGGTGGAGAGCGAGCTCGGCGCCGGCAGCCGGTTCCACTTCACGGTTCCGCTCGAGGCGCCCGTCGACTGACCCAGACCGACGTCGTCCACGACGCGCCGCGCGTCCTGCTCGTCGAGGACAATGCGCTGGTGACTGGCGCGCTTCAGCTGCTGCTCGAGAGCGCCGGCTATCAGGTGTCGACCGCCGCGAGCATCACGATCGCGCTCGGCATTTCGCGCGCGGATCCGCCCGCGCTCGCGCTCCTCGATCTCACGCTTCCCGACGGCGACGGCCTCACGCTCGTCGAGCCACTGCACACGGCGGGGTGCAAAACGGTCGTCGCGCTGACGGGACACGACGATGAGGATACGCGCGAGCGCTGTCTGAAAGCGGGGTGCGCCGACGTCCTCGTGAAGCCGGTGCCAACGAGAGAGCTCCTGGCGCGAGCGAAGGCCTGGCTGGTTTAGCGAGGCGAGTGACGGAGCAGCCAGGTCGCGGACAAGGCACGGCCACAAGCAGACGGACACGGAGACTGCGGAACCACGATCTTTGAATTTTTCTCGGCGGCGACGACACTTTCGCGCCAGAGTCAAAAGGAAGAGCCGTTCATCCGCGCGATCCGCCAGTTCCGCTCAATCCGCGAATCCAGATTCTTAGTAACCGGCCCGAGCGGCGGTTTCCGTTGTGTCCGATCGAGCAAGGCTGCGCGCAACGACGACAGCAGATCCCTCGCTTCGCTCGGGATGACAAAAGAGTGGCGGCTCGGGATGACAAAAGAGTGGCGGCTCGGGATGACAAAAGAGTGGCGGCTCGGGATGACAAAAGAGTGGCGGCTCGGGATGACAAAAGAGTGGAAGCTCGGGGATGACCTCTCGGCCGGTTACAAAAGGTTCCGCAGCGACGCCGGCGTCCACGCCTGGAGAACGCCCGTGATCACCCGAAGGTAGTCCGTCATCATCAACACGCCGACGACTACCAATGCCGCGCCCGACACTCGCGAGATCCACCGCATGTGTCGCTTGATCGCCCCGAAGGCGCCGATGAACCACTCGATCGCCACGGCGGCAATCAGAAATGGGATCGCGAGACCGAGCGAGTAGGCGCCGAGCAGAGTCACTCCTCGCGCCAGGCGGTCCTGCGTCGCCGCATAGGTAAGGATGCTCCCGAGAATCGGCCCGATGCACGGCGTCCAGCCTGCCCCGAACGCGATCCCGACCACGAGCGTCCCGAGGTAGCCCAATGGCTTGTCCGTCAAATGAAATCTGCGCTCGCGCGCGAACACGTCTAAGTTGAACACGCCGAGCAGGTAGAGCCCGAACGCGATCACCAGGAGACCGCCGACGCGGCTGATCCACACGCGGTACGTCACGAGCAGTCGCCCCAACAGTGTGGCCGACGCCCCGAGCGCGAGGAAGATGAGCGAGAATCCGACGACGAACAGCACCGCATGCACGAGCGCCACGCGCCGCGCGCGCTGCGCGTCGTCGAGCGTCATCCCCGTGATGAAGGTGATGTAGCTCGGGATGAGCGGAAGCACACAGGGCGAGAGAAAGCTCGCGAGTCCGGCGCCGAACGCGACGGTCAGTGCAACGTCCAAGGGAAATGCACTCCTTCGTTGGTATTTCGCGCTGAAATATCGTCCGTTCCGCCGCGAGCGGCGACCCGACGACGGCCGGCGCGGTCTCGTGATGCTGCAGATCGACGCGCTGCCGTACGCCGAGCTTCGCCGCGCGATCGAGCTGGGATACTGCCCGACCATCTCCGAGATGGTCCGTGAAGAAGGATACACGCTGCGCCGCTGGTTCTGCGGCCTGCCCTCGGCGACGCCGTACTGCCAGGCCGGAATCTTCTACGGCGAGAACGAGGGCATCCCGGCGTTTCGGTTCTACGACAAGGCCGACCGGCGCGTCATCACGTGCAACGCGCCATCCGGCGTCCAGTACATCCGCGACCGCATCAATGCGCCCGGTGCGCTCGCCGGCGGATCGAGCTACGTGAATCTGCTGGACGGCGACGCCGAGACGGTCGCCTTCACCGTCGCGACGCGCGAGAAGATGTCGGTCTTCGAGCGACTCGGCGGATGGCGGATGGCGCTCCTCATCGCGATCCACCCGATTCGCGTCGCGCGCATGCTGTTTCAGGCCGTGTTGGAATGGCTGCGCGAAGAATACGAGCGATCGGTCGGCGAGCTGGCGCGACGCCGGACGCACAGCGAAGGGATCTTTCCGCTCGTGCGCGTGCTGAGCAACGTCGTCGTCCGCGAGCTGCAGACGATGGCGATCCTGCTCGACGTCTACCTGGGCGTGCCGATCATCTACAGCACGTTCATGCAGTACGACGAGCTCGGCCATCATTTTGGCCCGTCGAGCTTTCAGGCGTTACGAGATCTTCGCCGCACCGACGCGCGCATTCGCGAGATTCGCCGGATGATCGAGAGTCTGGGAGGCCGATCATATGATGTCGTGCTCCTCTCCGATCACGGCATGACGCCATCGTCGAGCTATCGCGTGCTGTACGGCGAGACGCTCGGCCAGACCGTCGCGCGCGTCCTCGAGCGCGACGCCGCCGAACGTGGACACGCGCCGCTGCGGTCGCGCGAGAGCTACTCGGATACGTCGGAATACGCCGCGGTGAGCGCCCAGATCTTCGAGACCGCGGCACAAGCGACGCCGCAGCGCTACCATCGCACGCGCCGCGCGATCCGGCGGGTCGGCGATTGGATTCGAAGCCGCTACGGACTGCGCGAGCTGATTCTTCCGGAGAAGTATCGCATCGAGGGCGAGCAGGACGTCGTCGTGACCTATAGCTCGTGCCTGGCGCTCGTGTATTTCGCCGACGATCCGCGTCCGCTCGAGTGGGACGACATCGCGTCCGACCCGCGGCGCGCGACACTGTACGAGGCACTTCTGCAGCATCCCGGTGTCGGGCTGCTCGGAACTCGCCGCGGATCCTCCGTACATCTCGAAAGCACGACAGGCCGCGCGATCGTCACAAGCGGACGAGTCGACGTGCTCGAGGGACGAAACCCGCTGGAGCGGTATGAATCCACCGAGCCGATCATCCGGGCCGTGGAGCATCTCGTCTCGCAACGCAACGCGGGCGACATCACCATCTTCGGAGCGTATGACGGCTATGAGATCGTCTCGTTCGACGACCAGATCGGCGCGCACGGCGCGGCGGGCGGCAATCAGGTGCATCCGTTCCTGATCGGGCCGGCGCATCTGAAGCTCGAGACCGCCAAGATCGAGGACGCGAGAGATTTGCATTCCACGGTGATGATGCGATACGCCGCCACGGCACTCGGCCTGTTGCTCGCGCTGTCGCCGGTCGCGCGCGCACAGCAGCCGACGTCGGGCGTCATCGCCGGACGCGTGATCGACGCCACGACGTCGGAGCCGCGTGCCGGCACCGCGGTCATGGTGCTCGGCTCACAGCGAGGGGCGCTGGCCGATTCGGTCGGTCGCTATGTGATTCCCGGCGTTCCCGCGGGCGACGTATCGCTTCGCGCGCGGATCATCGGATACAAGCCGCTCGAGCACGCGGTGCGCGTCCGCGCCGGCGACACGACGCGCGTCGACTTCGCGCTCGAGCCCGAGATCACCGTCCTCGGCGCGATTCGAACGGAGGCGCGGCCGGTCGAGCGGGACGCGTTCGAGTCCAAGCCCAGTGTCGGCACGGTGCAGATGACGGCGCGCGCCGCCGAAGGCGTTCCGAAGTTCGCGGAGCCGGACATCATTCGCATCGTGCAGCTGTTGCCGGGCGTCGAGGCGCGCAACGATTTCACGACGGGACTGAACGTGCGCGGCGGCGAGGCGGATCAGAATCTCATCCTCGTCGACGGCTATCCGATCTACAATCCGTTTCACCTGGGTGGGTTGTTCAGCACGTTCATCGATCCCACCGTGCGCGACGTGCAGCTGATGACCGGCGGTTTCCCGGCGCGGTACGGCGGGCGGCTCTCGGCCGTGCTCGACGTGCATTCCGCCGAGGAGGTTCGGCCGGGGGTTCACGGCACGGGGGAGCTCTCGGTGCTCGCGTCGACCGGCGAAGTCGGCGGTGCGCTCGACGGCGGAAAGCTCACGTGGATGGTGTCCGGCCGCCGAACGTACGCCGACCAGTTCGTGAAGCTGATCAGCTCGCAGACGCTGCCGTATCATTTCCGCGACGAGCAGGCGCATTTCACCTACGCGTTTTCGCCGTCGACGAAATTGTCGGTCACGGCGTACGAAGGCCGCGATGCGCTCGACGCGAACATCGCGCAGTTCGGCGACACGGCCAACGCCGGCGGCGGCACGTTTCTCTTCACATGGGGCAATCGGGTCGCGGGCGCGACGCTGTCTTCGACGCGCGTGGCGCGCGATCGAACGGGCTTCGCGCACTGGCTGTTGGGCGACAGCACGACGCTCGAGCAGCGCGCGTCGCTCTCGAGCTTCACGACGGTGCTCGACCTCGGCGACGGCTCGCTGACGCTCAACAATCGCGTGAACGACCGTCGGCTCGGCGGCGACGTCACGGCGCATTCGTCGAACCACGACCGCTCGGTCGGCTATGACGTGGCATCGTACGGCATCACCTACGACGCGGCGTCAGCCACGGCGAATACCCAACTGTACGATCTTCGACAGTCCCCGGTGTCCGGCGCGGTCTATGTCGATGACGTCTGGCGGGCGAGCCCGCGCTGGCTCGTTGAAGGTGGACTCCGCGCCGAAGGATTGACGGGGCAAGACTGGGCCGGCCTGTCGCCGCGCGTTTCGGCGAAGTATTTCCTCACCCGCGACTGGGCGCTCACGGGCGCCGTCGGCCGGTTCTCGCAGTGGACGCACTCGCTCGCGCGCGAAGACATCCCGGTGCGCCTGTTCGACTTCTGGGTCGTGAGCGATTCGGTGACTCCGGTCTCGTCGGCGTGGCACTACATCCTCGGCACCGAGCGATGGCTGTCGCCCACGCGGTACGTTCGCGTCGAGGCGTTCTACAAGAAGTATGATCACCTGCTCGAAGCGAATCCGCAGGACGATCCCGGCACGCGCGGCGACGAGTTCTTCGTCGTGAACGGCGACTCGTACGGCCTGGACGTGCTCCTCCGGCAGTTCGAGCGCGGCCCGTTCAGCGGCTGGATCTCGTACACCTACGCCGTGGCGGCACGAACGCAGGGCACGCTGCGCTACTTCCCGGGACACGACCGGCGTCACGACGTGAACTTCGTCGCGAGCTGGCGGCTCAAGAAATACATGCTCGGCCTTCGCTATGGCTACGCGACCGGCACGCCGTACACGGATATCGTCGGCGAGATCGTGCGCCGCGTCTACGATCCCGGGTTCAACTCGTATGGCACGCGCGGCGGCGGCGTGCAAACGGAATTCGTCGGCGGCCCTCGCAACGGCGCTCGGCTGCCCGACACCCAGCGCCTGGACATCGACGTGACGCGCACCTACTCGGTCCGCGGCGTCACCGTCGCGCCGTATCTCAGCGTCGTGAACGCGTACAACGCGAAGAACGTCTTCTTCTACGTCTTCGATTACTCCACGAGCCCGCCCACGCGCCAGGCGATCTCGCAATTCCCTCTCCTTCCGTCGGCTGGTGTTTCGATTCGTTTCTAGCGGTCGCGCAGGCGCCGCGGTGGTGTTCGTGTCGTCGTGCGTGGCGCTCGCCGCGTGCGATCTCGGCACGGTGGACGTCCCGAGGACGAAACCCACCGTGGTCGTGCACGGCGTGTTGAATCCGAGCGCGGCGAATCAGATCATCCTGGTGGAACGAACGCTCACCGGCGCGGTGGAGATTCCCGACACGGTGTTCGACGCGTCGAATCCGATCGCGAGCGCCGGCGGCATCCCGATCAGCGGCGCCATCGTCGAGATCGTCGATTCCGCCGGCGGGATCACACGCGGGGTCGAAGACGGATCGGTCGCTTCCAACCCGCCCAGAAGCACCGGCGTGTATCGCGTGCCACTCTTCGGACCGTCCCTCGTGCCGGGGGCAAAGTATGAGCTCCGCGTTCATACGCCCGACGGCGACAACGTCACCGCGTCGACGCGCATGCCCAAGCCGTCGATTCGCTTCAGCGGCGGTCTCACGCGCATCTTCAATCGCGATCACGACCTGATCGCGGCGCAATGGACGGCGGCGTCGGCGACGCGCGCATACGCGGTGCGGATCGAGAGTCCGTTCGGCCCGTTCTTTCTGTTCACGGACAGCCTGTCGTTCCGCACGAACGGCGATCTGCGCAACCTGTTCCCGAGTGACCTCGAGCGCGTCTTCATCCCCGGCTTTCGCCAGGACATCCTCATCGCGGCGGTCGACTCGAACTTCTACGACTACTATCGCACGAACAACGATCCGTTCACCGGCGCCGGCATCATCAGCCGCGTGAACGGCGGTCTGGGAATGTTCGGCGCGCTCGTGCCGATCAACACCGGCACGATCACCGTCACGGCCGATCAGAGCGATCCGATCGAAGGGCGCTTCCGGCTCACGCCGGCGACGACCGATCAGGCCACACCGACGCAGTTCACGCTCTACATCGAGTCCGCGCCGGCAAAGGCGGACGCGCCAGCGGCGCTCAGCGGCCGGTACCAGCTCGGCAATTCCGCGACGCGCGGCGATGGGATCGTCGGCCAGCTCCGTGGGCCCGACGTGAATCTGGTGCTGCTCAACGGCCAGCTCGCGGGCGACACACTCGACGTATTCACCGGCGAGCTGGCTGGAGACACGTTGCGAGGAACGTATCAGAAGCTTGGCACCAAAGCAGTGTTCCTGCGGGTACCGTAACCTGACCGGATAACGATTGTCTTCGGGCAGACTGGTGAAGTCGTCAGGGTCGGTCGTCAGGCGACAGTCAATGAAGAAGGTCGGCGCGAAGCGCCGACCCTTCCTCGTTCAGCCTGAGGGCTGATCCTGACGACCGACGACCGAAGTGGTCGAGCCTCCAGCGATCGCTATCCGTGCGGGTCAGGTTTCAGCGGCCGCCCCAGTTGATTCCGAATCCGAATGATACGCCGAATCCGTTCGGGTTCAGCATTCCATCCCTCTGGCTGAACTGAGTCATGGCATTGTAGTCGCCTTCGAGCGAGAGGAAGAAGTGTTGCGCGATGAACCAGTTCGCGCCCGACCGCTGAGCGAATGCCGGCCACCGATTCGACGGTGCTGCTGATGGTGCCGAAGGACTTGACCTCGTCGACGGAATGGAAGTACGGACCAGCGGCAAGGGCGACGTACGGCCGCAATGTCGACGACACCGCGAGCGCGCGCGGCGAGTAGCTCACGCCGAACAGCGCAGCCGTGACCGAGCTCGTGCTGACATGAGCACCCGCGAGGTTTGCTTCCGCACTCAGAGACGCGACACCAATCGTGATCGCGACTTCCGGACGGATCCAGTGCGCGAATCCGAGCGACCCAAGCTCGCCCGTGACGTGAGCGCCGACACCGCCGAATCCAACGCTGGCGGTGCGCTGGCCCGTGAGGCCGATGCCGAGATTGATGCTCGACCGACCCGCGAGACTCAGCGTGTCGGTCGACTGCGCGCTGAGAACTGCCGGCATCCCCAGCGCGACGAGCGCAAGTGTTTTGAACCGCATGGGTGCGACTCCCGGATAATGACTACCGTAGTAACGCAGTGCTCCGGCTCGTACGGCCACCCCGTACCCTTCGCGTTTCAGAAAGTGCCGCCGGCCTGCTCCGCGGCCGAGGGCCGGACGCGCGCGCGTATCTCGTCGCCTTCCATCTTCGTGGGATCGTCGACGTCGCCCGATCGCCGTTGCACACCGCGCACCACGGCGTCGACCGTCACGAGCGGCGCATCGGCCTCCGCAACGATATTCGTCTCCCATTTACCGCGGTCCGGGCCCTTGAGCGTGTGCCGATAGCGCGCGGTGTGGACGACATGTCGCCGGGACGTCGCACGCGACGGCGACTCGTTCGTGTCTCGACACGTCTCCAACCAGACACATCCGACTCGAGCTCGGAGGACACGTCGGCTGCATCGGCGCGTACGGGTGTCTCGGGCCATGCCGCAACGACGGCGACGCCGCTCTCGACTCCACCCTGCTTGATCGGCGGAAAGAAGTGCACTTCGGCGACCCGCTCGGCCGGGACCCTGCGACGATCGCGCGGAGAAAGCGCTCGTGAGTCTCGGTGAGGATTCATCGGGCCGCCGACGTCGCGTTGACGGTCGCCGTTGGCGCCGCGCGCCTCGAGCTCGCGCTCGACGTAGAGCCGCAAGATGTGCATGAAATCCTGAGCGTTGGTGACGACGCCGAACGCCTGGTGCGTTCCGCGGTCTTTCAGCTTGCTCACGACGAACTCCGACGAGTCGACGCAGATCGTCGGCAGCTCGCGCATCGTGCCGTCGTCTTGGGCGACGAACGCCGGAAGCATGTTGCCCGTCGCGATCGCGTGCAGGGCGGTCGCGATGAGAATCGCCATCGTCGCCTTGATCGCGTGCGCGCGCATCGCGTCCTGCGCCGCGAGCGCGTCGGTGATCACGTCCGGCAGCGGGCCGTCGTCGCGAATCGAGCCGGTGAGCACGAACGGGACCCTGTGCTTCACGCACTCGTACATGATGCCGTCGGTGATGATCCCCTGCGCGACGGCACTGGCGATCGATCCGGCGGCACGTACGCGGTTGATCGCGCGCATGTGCAGTCCGTGGCCGCCCTGCGTGATCTCACCGGTGTTCGTCATGCCGAGCGTGGTGCCGTAGATCGAGGCTTCGATGTCGTGCACGGCGACCGCATTTCCGGCGAGCAGCGCGCCGACGTAGCCGTTCGCGATGAACCAGCTCATGTCGGCGCGCGCCCGCGAGTGCACGAGCGCCGGGCCGGTGACCCAGATCGGATAGCCGCCGCGCTCCTTCTCCTCGACCAACAGCCGGGCCATGTGCGCATAGTCGATCGGTTTTTCGCGCGACACCTCGCTCGACATGAACGTGAACGCGTCGGGATCGGCGCCGTGCGGGACGAGTTGGGTCTGGACGAAGATGCCGTCCGAGCCGTCCTCTTTCTCGCCAACGGCGACGAGGTCGCCCTTCTTGAGGCGTCGCCCTTCGCGGACCCAGAGCCCGTCGTCCTTGTCCTTCAGGATTCCGGCGTCCATTCGCGGCTCGCGTGGCGCGACCCAGCGTCCGTTCATACGGACGAACGTCGGGAGGTTGGTCGTCGAGAAGAAACCGTCGGGTAGCACGCCGTCGGCTGGCGCGGGCGCGAACCGCGCGTCGGGGAAGGCGGCGAAACGCGGATCGGAGAAATCAGGCGGCGGGAAGGTCGTCACGGCGGTGAAATCTCGCGGGTGGGCCTCGACGGTTCTACCCTTGTCGGCGTCAGATATGCAGAGTACTTTTCGTTGCAAAGTTCGAGGGAAACGTTGTGCCAAGATGGCTGAGACGGATCCGCGGCGCGGTCGGAATGGGGCTCGCCTGGGCGGTCGGGTGGGGCCTTTTCGGCCTACTGATCGGAGTGACGAGTATCCTGTTTCCGGGCCTTCCAGGGTGGGACGTCTTTTTCAGGATCTTCGACGCCCCACTGCCTGCGCTGGGCATGGTGGGCTTCGTCGGCGGCGCGCTCTTTTCGGTCGTGCTCGGCGTCGCCGGACGTGATCGCAGCTTCCATCAGCTGTCGCTTCCCCGATTCACGGCATGCGGAGCCACCGGCGGTTTCCTGTTGAGCCTCGTGCCGGCCGCGTTCGTGGTGCTTGGCCTCGGCACTTTCAATCCAGACGTTGTGGCAAGTGTGTGGCGTCTCACGGGGATCATTGCGGTACCGCTTACGCTCCTCGGCGCCGCCTCAGCGGCTGGTACGCTGCTGATCGCGAGAAGGCTCGAGCGAGCCCAATCGCCCGGGGGCCGCGATGATGCGCTGCTCCACGCGCCGGCGGTTCAGGTCAAAGCAACGCCACAGGATCGCGATCGAACGTCACTCTGAGCTGTGCCTCCTTCGGCACGGGAAACCGCTCGAGGAAGTATCGGCCGAGCCGAGTCAGATCTCGCGGATGCTCCGCCTTGACGAGCACGTGCCATCGCCAGCGGTTCTTGATCCGCTCCACCGGACACGGCGCCGGCCCAACGACCGTCAGTCCAGGCATCGGACGCGTACGCAAGAGCGCGTGCAGCCATGCCGTCGCCGAGCTCGCGAGCTTCGCCGTCGCCGCCTCGGTCGTTCCGCTGAAGACGATGTTCGCGATGCGCACGTTCGGCGGATAGGTGGGTGTCGCGCGTCCCGCGAGCTCGAGGTCGACGAAGCGATGATAGTCGTGATCCACCGCGCATCGAACGGCGTGATGCGACGGAACGCGCGTCTGAATGAGCACCCGCCCGCCCTTCGGTCCCCGGCCCGCTCGCCCGGCGACCTGACTCAGGAGCTGAAAACATCGCTCCGACGCCCGAAAGTCCGGCAAGTTGATCCCGACGTCCGCGTCGATGACACCCACGAGCGTCACATTCGGAAAGTCTAAACCCTTCGCGATCATCTGCGTGCCGAGCAGGATGTCGACCTCGCCGCGGCCGACTCGATCGAGAATCTCGGCGTGCGCCCACTTGCCGCTCGTGGTGTCGACGTCCATGCGCGCGATCCGCGCGGTCGTGAATCGATCCGCGAGGAGACGTTCCACCTGCTGCGTGCCGAGCCCGCGCTGCCGCAGCAGCAACCCGCGGCAGCGCGGGCACTGCGTGCGCTGCGCCTCGGTGTGCTGACAATAGTGGCACACGAGTCGCTCCGGCGAGCGATGATAGGTGAGGCTGATCGAGCAGTTGGGGCACGTGGCGACGTCACCGCATTGCCCGCACTGAATGAACGCCGCGTAGCCGCGCCGGTTGAGCAGCAGAATCGTCTGCTCTTCTTTCGAAAGCCGGTCGCCGATCGCCGACTCCAGCTCGTCGCTCATCACCAAGCGCAGCCAATCGGCCGCGTCGCGACTCCCGGTCCCGGCTTCCCGCTTGCCGCTGGCCGGTTCCCGACGATCGATCACTTCCACCACCGGCAACGCCGCGGCTCCGACTCGCTCCGGCAAAGCGAGGAGCTTGTACTTCCCGCTCGTCGCATTGACCCAGCTCTCGAGACTCGGCGTCGCGCTCCCGAGCACGACGATCGCACCTTCGTTCGCCGCGCGCATGATCGCGACCTCGCGCGCGTGGTAGCGCGGCGTCTCGCCCTGCTTGTACGAGCCCTCGTGCTCTTCGTCGACGACGATCGCGCCCAGGTTCGCGAGCGGCGCGAACACCGCCGAGCGCGCGCCCACCGCGATCTGCTTGCGCCCTTCGCGGAGCGCGAGCCACTCGTCGTACCGCTCGCCGTCGCCGAGCGCGCTGTGCAGCACCGCGATCTTGTCGCCGAACACGGCGCGGAACCGATCGACGGTCTGTGGCGTCAGCGCGATTTCCGGAACGAGAACGATCGCCGTCTGATGCCGCTCGAGGACGACGCGGCGCAGCAGCTCGATGTAGACGAGCGTCTTGCCGCTGCCGGTGATGCCGTGGAGGAGAAAGACCTCGCCGCTCCGCGCCGCCGAGAGCGTATCGATCGCCGTGCGCTGCGCCGTGGACGGCGTGTGCGACGTGGGGCGCGGCGCAGCGCGCCACGCGAACGGATCACGAGCGACGACTTCGTCGTCGACCGCGATGAGCCCGCGCTTCGTGAGCGACTGAAGGACCGACGGCGACACCTTCAGCTGCTCGGTGAGATGCTCGACCGGCGCGCGTCCGCCGAGGGCCTCGAGCAGCTCGTAGACCGCGCGCTGCTTGGGGGCGCGCGCGAAGGTCTCGTCGCGCTGCACGAGCGATTCGAGCGAGGCGCCGAGCGACGCGACGCGACGCGTCTTTCGCGACGGCTCGGGCGCCGTGTGCGACCCGAGCACCGCGGGCACGACGCTGCGAATGGCGATCCCGAGCGGCACAACGTAATAGTCCGACATCCACCGGCAGAGTCGGAGAAGCTCGTCGCTGAGCACCGGCTCGACGTCCGGCAGCGCGAACACCGGCTTGGGCGTGACGCCGTTCGGGGCGCCGGCCAAGTCCACGATGACGCCGATCTCGCGCCGGTTCCGAAACGGCACGACCGCACGCATCCCGACGCGCGCGCGATTCGCCTCGGCGTCGTCCACCTGATACGTGAAGTTGCGAAACAGGGGCAGCGGGAGGGCGACGGTGACGAACACGACCGAAAGCTACTCGGCCGGAACGGGCGAACCTTGGATCACCGTCGGCAGCCGAACGCAAAACGTCGTGCCCTCGCCGAATGTGCTCTCGACGGTCACGTGACCGCCGAGCTGCTGCGAGAGCCGGCGTGTGATGCTCAGGCCCAAACCGGTGCCGCCGTACGATCGCGTGCGCGACTGGTCCAGCTGACGGAAATCCTCCCAGATCGCCTCGATCTCCTCCGGCTTGATGCCGACGCCGGTGTCGTCGACCACGAGCACGACCGCGTCGCCGTCGGCGCGCACCGAGATGCGGATCGTTCCCTTGTTGGTGAACTTCACCGCGTTCGACAACAGGTTGAGCAGGATCTGCTTCACCTTCGTTTTGTCGGTCTCGATCATCGCCGCGTCGGGAGCGACGTCCGTCAAGAACGCGAGGTCCTTCGCCGCGACCATCGGCTCCATCTGCTTCGCCACTTCGTCGATGAGCTCCGGAAGCGCGACCGGCTCGACGTGCACCGGCATCTTGCCCGCTTCGATCTTCGCGAGATCGAGGATGTCGTTGATCAGCGAGAGGAGGTGCTGCGCCGCGGCCCGGCTGCGGGAGACAAAGTCGGTCTGGGCGTCCTGGAGCGGACCGGCGATCCCATCGAGGAGCAGGGCCGAGTAGCCGATGACCGCGTTGAGCGGCGTGCGGAGCTCGTGCGACATGCTCGCCAGAAAATCGGATTTGAGCTTGTTCGCCTTGGCCAACTCCTCCGACTGCCAGAGCAGTCGCTCGTTCTGCTGCTCGAGATCCTGCGTCGCCTCGGCGATGCGCCCCTCCAGCTCGCTGTTGAGCTGTTTGAGCGCCTCGTACAACCGCTCGTTGTCCGCCTGCTGCGTTCGATCGTGGATGACGGACACGATCGCGATCGGTTCGCCGCGCTCGTTGCGGATCTTCCCAGACACCACTTCGACGGGCAACTCGGTGCCGAACTTGGGACGGAGGAGCGACATGCGCTCGCGACGTGTTCGCTCGTTGGTCAGCGCGAAATCCGAGACGAACGACATGAACTTCATGTCGTTCTGCCGGACCGCTTGTCGCGCGCGGTGGCTCTGCGCCCCCGTCGGACCATGGAACAGCTGCTCGGCCTCGTCGTTCATGAGGATGATGTTCGCGAGGCTGTCGGTCACGAGAATGGGATCGGCGACGTTCTCGAGGATCAGGTTGAGGCGGTCGCGCTCGTCCGTCGCCTCGATCTCGGCCAGGCGGACGCGCTGCACCTGTCGCTCGAGCTCGTGCGACGCGCGCCGGAGATCCGTGACGTCGCGCAGCACCGAGAGCACGGAGTCGTCAGGACCAACGCGCTCGCCAAGCGGATGCGAAAGCACCTCGAACAGAAGATCGTGGCCTTCGTCGGGATCGACGAGGTTCAGCTCGCGCGCGCCGCTCGACGGCACGCCGGCGATGGTCGCCCGTGACAGGAACGAGCTGAAGAGCAAGTTGTTGAGCTCCACCGCGCGACGCCGGCCGGGCGAATCATCCTCCGTCACGAACAGCAGATGCTCGGCGCGTTTGTTCTGGACGACGATGTCGTTCGACGCATCCGTGATCACCACCGGGTCGGGCAGCGAGTCGACCATGCGCTGAAAGCGACCGCGTTCCTGGCTCACGCGCTCGTAGCCGCGCTCCGCCTCCATATGCGCGGCGACGCGAAAGATCACCGGGCCGGCGAACATCATCAGCGACGCGACGCTCTGGAGCAGCGGCTCGGCGACCACGGCGTCGACGACCACGACGCCGCCGGGCGCGCTGCTGATGCGGCGGTCCTCGAGTGGAACCAGGCGCGCGGCGAACGGAGCAAGGACCTGCGCGGCGTAGGAATCCGGCCAGATCGCGGGCGCGCCGCGGTAATGCGGCCGCGGCATGGGCAGCGCGGTCCACCGCTCGAGGCCTGCCCCCGCCCCGCGCGGCGGGGCCTCGCCGATGACGGGTGAGAGCGCGAGCGTCGCCACCATCCATGGATGCGAGCGCTCGGCGATCGTGATCTCGGCGGGCGCCGGATCGTCGAATCCGAGCGCGCCCGCAAGCACCAGGTGCTCCTCCGCGGTATCGAAGCAGAGCAGGAGTGCTCGACGCCCGCCGGTCGAGGCCAAGACGTCCGCCAGAAGAAATGTCGCGGCCGCGGTGAGATCCGGTGCTTCGGCCAGCGACGACAACAGCGCCAAGCGTCCGCGCTCGGCGGACGGGCTCAGTCCGCCTTCTCCAGCTTCAGCTTGATGTTGACGAAATTGTATGGGGGCCACGGCCCTGAGTACTTGAACGACAGGACATCTTCGTACTTGCGGCTCGTTTCCTTGACCCGCTCGTCGAACGCTTGCTCCTGTGCACGATCGACGAGGAAGGCGGCGTTTAGTATCATGCGGTCGCCGATCGGCTTGTTGGATCGGCTGGCGACGGCGACCGACCTTCAACGCGTCGTGGATGTCGGCGACGTAGCGCGAGCTCATCTCCTCGAGCGCCGAATCCACCAAACGACCGAGCTGCATTCGCGCGAAATACGTCGACGTCGTCGTATGGCGACTGATCTCGTCCTTGAGGCGGCGGATCTCGTCGTTCTCGCGCTCGAGATTCGCGATGACCTTCTCGCGATCCCAGTTCACCTTCAAGCCAAACTCGATCTTGTCCTGCATCTTGTCCAGCACGTCACTGAACGCCTGGTACGTCGAACGCAAGAGCTCGGTGACGTCGTCCTCCGACCGAAACACGGTGCCGAAGGACATCGGGATGACCGTGAACTCCTTCATCACGGTTTCGTTCACGAACTCGTGCGCGAGGACGTTGTCGCGCGTCGGATCGTAGATGACGATCGGCGTGTCGCTGACGACGGCCGCGAGATCCTGAAAGGCCACCGTGAAGACTCGCTGGCCCCCACCGATGCCGATGGAGCCGAAGTCTCGCTGTCGGTCGCTGCGGACGATACAGTAGACGTACTTCCCGCCATCGACGCCCTGTGGCGGGGTAAGTTCCGGCGCTTCGGCCATGCTGGAAATTGATCGGCTCGTTATTGCTGAGGCTAGCACATCGGTTTACAACTCTGCAGCTAAGAACTGTGCCGCGCCAGACTGGTCTTTGGAAGGGGCCAATGTTCAGTGCGGGCGCGGCCGTCCTTCAACCTGATCATGATCCGATCGATTCTCAACGTTCGCCTGTGGCTGCTTGGCGCCCTGGCCGGACCGGTGTCGAGCATCACGGCGCAAACGTCGCCGGCGGAGGCACTTCGCTCGAAGGTCAAAACTTACGTCCAGGCGCATGACGCCGATATGACACGTGAGCTCGCCGGGTTCCTCGCGTTGCCGAACCTGGCGAGCGACTCGGCGAACATCCGCCGGAACGCCGACCACCTCATCCGCATGATGGCGGCGCGCGGCATCTCGGCGCGAACGCTCGAGTCGCCGAGCGGCGGCCCACCGGCGGTCTATGGCGAGCTCCGGTCGCCAGGAGCGACGCGCACCATCGTGTTCTACGCGCACTACGACGGGCAACCCGTCGACACGGCGCGCTGGACCACTCCGCCGTGGCAGCCCGTGCTGCGCGACAACACGCTCGAGGCCGGCGGTCGCGTGATCCAGATCCCGTTGACCGCTGGAGCGATGCAAGGCGAGTGGCGTCTCTATGCTCGTTCGGCGAGCGACGACAAGGCACCGATCGTCGCGATGCTTTCGGCGGTCGACGCACTGCGGGCCGCGAACGTGACCCCCAGCGTCAATCTCAAATTCTTCTTCGAGGGCGAGGAAGAGGCTGGCTCGGGACATCTGCGCGAGCTGCTGGTGAAGAACGCCAAGCTCCTCGAGGCCGACGCATGGCTCTTCGGCGACGGGCCGGTTCATCAGTCGCGCCGGCAGCAGATCGTGTTCGGCGCGCGCGGCGTGACGGGCGTCAACATCACCGTCTACGGCCCGACGCGCGGTCTGCACAGCGGGCACTACGGAAACTGGGCGCCGAACCCGGTGACGATGATCGCCAATCTCGTCGCGAGCATGCGAAACGACGACGGGCGCATTCTCATCAAGCACTTTTACGACGACGTCGCGCCGATCGGCGCGGCGGAGAAGCGCGCCATCGCGCAGATCCCGTCGATCGATTCGGCGCTTCGCGCCGAACTGTCCCTCGGCGCCACGGAGGCGAACAACGCGTCGCTCATGGAGCGGATCACGCTTCCGGCGCTCAACCTTCGCGGCATCCGCGGCGGCAACGTGAACGAGCTGAGCTCGAACACGATCCCGACGGAGGCCACGGCGTCGATCGACTTCCGTCTCGTGCCGAAGCAGACGCCGGAGCACGTCCGCCAGCTGGTCGAGGCACATCTCCGCGCACAGGGCTACTTCGTCGCCGACCACACGCCAACCAACGCCGAGCGTCTGGCGCACGCGCGGGTCGCCAAGGTGTCGTGGGAAGCAGGCTACGCGGCGTCGCGCGTGCCGATGGACGCGCCACTCTCGCGCGCGACACTGCGCGCCGTGCAAGACGCGCTTGGCCAGCCGATCGTCGCGCTGCCGATGCTGGGCGGCAGCCTGCCGCTCAGCACGTTCGAGTCGGTGCTCCACACGCCGCTCATCGTGCTGCCGATCGTGAATCACGACAACAACCAGCACTCGAACAATGAGAATCTACGAATGCAGAATCTCTTTGACGGCGTGCTCGTGTATGCGGGCGTGCTGGCGAACGTCGGGATCTATTGGCGGCCGGCACTTTGAACGACCGGCAAAAGCTCACCGCGGATCGGCGCGGGCACAGACTGACGGGCACGGAACCGCGATGAACCATCGCTGCGCGCAACGAGCCTGATTTCTTTTGCACCGCCGCTCGGGATGCCATTCGTGGCGTATCGAGCGGCTGTGAAAAAGAAAGAGCTCCGGTACTGGGAGCCGAGAAGTTCGGCGCAGTTCAGTGCCGATCAGTTTGTGTCCGTGCCGATCCGTGGTAAACCCGCTTTTCACCGAGCCCGAACGCCGAGGCCTGGCGAATCCGGAATAGCGATCCGGCCACCATCGATCGTCGCGCCCACGAAAGGATCGTCGGCCAACAGCGCCGCACCGTCGAAGTCCGCATAGTCGAGCAGCGGCGCGAGATGCGCGGCCGCGGTGATGCCGAGGCTCGTCTCGATCATGCACCCGGCCATCACGAGCATGCCGTGCGAGCGCGCAGTCGCGATGATGCGGAGCGCTTCGCGCAGGCCGCCGCACTTCGACAGCTTGAGATTGATCCCGTCGACCGCGCCGACGAGGCGCGGAATGTCCGTCGAGACGACGCACGATTCGTCGGCGATCACCGGCAGTGCGGATCGTTCACGCACGAACCGTAGCCCATCAATGTCGTGCGCCGCCACGGGCTGCTCGACGTACTCGACGCCACACTCGACCAGGACGTCGACCATCTCGAGCGCGAGCTTCGGCGACCACGCGGCGTTCGCGTCGACCCGCAGAATCTTCTCCGGTGCCGCCTCGCGCACCGTGCGAATGATGTCCGTGTCGTGGTCCGTGCCCAGCTTGATCTTGAGCACCGGATACGACGCGGCCTGCGCGACGCGCTGGCGCAGCTCGGCGTCGTTCGCCGCGATCGCGATCGTGAAGCTGGAGAGCGGCGCCTTGGCCGGATCGAGGCCCCAGAGCTTGTACACCGGAACGCCGAGTCGCTTGCCGGCGAGATCGTGGAGCGCGGCGCTGATGGCCGACTTGACCGAGCCATTGAATCGCAGCGCGCGATTCATCTCTGCTTCGATGTCCTCGAGCGCCCAGCTGTCGCACGCTTCCACGATCGGCGTGAGTCGGGCCAGCGCGCCGAGCGCGGTGTCGGCCGTCTCGCCGTAGAAGCGGTTCGGCGCCGCTTCGCCCCACCCTTCCATGCCGTCGACGTCGGTGATGCGGACGCGAAGCAAGCGATGCTCGGTCGCGCCGCCGCGCGCGATGACGAACGGATGCGTGGTGTGAACGATCGAGATGTCGTGCTGCAGCTTCATTGCGGCGAAAGACTGGCGAGCCGGGCGGCGAGCGACGTGCGTGTCGCGGTAGCGTCGTTGGTCGAGCGAAGATAACCAATCAGCGCGTCCGCCAGCTCGAAGCCCCGCGTGAACCGTTCGCCGGGCGCCTTCGACAGACACCGCATCACGATGTCGGACAGCGTTTGGGGCACGCGCGAGGCAACTTCGACCGGCGGGACCGCCGCCTCGTGCACCTGCTTGTAGCTGACGGAGAACGAGTCGGCGCCGTCGAACGGCGGAAAGCCGACCAGGGCTTCGTACAGCAGAATACCGACCGCATAGATGTCGCTGCGCCCGTCGACGAGCTTGCCCATCGCCTGCTCGGGCGACATGTAGTGCGGCGTGCCCATCGCGCGCCCACTCGCCGTCAACCGGCCGTGAAAGCGCGCGGTCGCGATGCCGAAGTCGGTCAGCACCGCGTTGCCGTCGACGTCGAACAGCACATTGTCGGGCTTGACGTCGCGGTGCACGACGCCGTGGCGGTGCGCGTAGTCGAGCGCGCAGGCGACCTGCACGGCGACGGCCGTCGCCTTCGATGCGTCGACGAAGCGGTGCTTCTGAATTCGGTCGGCGAGCGATCCGCCCTCGAGATAGGGCATGACCGTGAACACGACGTCCTGCGTGGCACCGTAGTCGTGGATCGCGCAGATGTGTGGATGCGCCAGCTTCGCCGCCGCTTCGGCCTCGCGCCGGAAGCGCTCGGCCACTTCGGCGTCGCGAGCGAGGTGAGGATGCAACACCTTGATCACGACGCGACGCGAGAGCTGCGCTTGCTCCGCGATGTAGACGTCGGCCATGCCGCCGCCGCCCAACCGGCTGATCACGCGGTAGCGAGTGCCCGTGGCGCGGCGCAGGCGCGTGATCTCTTCGTCCGGACGATCGAACGGCGCCCGATCGAGCTCGGGCAACGGCTCGCTACATCGCTGGCACGTCGGCGACGACGCGCGATTCCACGTCCCACAGGCGGGGCAGAACATGCGTCAGCCGCCGAACTGCATGCGAACGAAATCGTAGGGCGCCCACGGTCCTGTGACGTCGAAATTCAGGAGATGGTGCGCGTCGCGCTGCTCGTCGACCGCGTGTACGAAGTCCTTCCACAAATCGTGATCGACGAGAAAGGCCGCGCTCAGCGCGAGTCCCGTGACCGCCTCCATACGCAGCGGCACCGAGGCGACGGCCTTCCGGCGCAGCGCGCGGAGCGATTCGGTCGCGGCCGCGGCGAGATCGGACCCGGCCTCGAGATCGCCGGGCTTGCCGTCCGCGCGCTCGATGTGCACCCGCGCGGCGATTCGGTCCTCCACGAATTCCAGGGCGTCGGTCAGGGACACGTAATGCAGCTCCATCCATCGCTTGAGGACGTCGGGCGCGCGAAACACGACGCCGACCGGCGCGGGCAGGACCGCCCCGCGCCGAAACACCGCGTCGACCACAGCCTGGTGGGCGACGACGGAGTCCGGCGTGGTTTCGTCGAGCCCGTAGGCCTTCTGCTCAGAGACGACCGCGCAGAGATCCCGAAACGGAACGAACATCGGGACGATCCCTGAGATGGGATACTCCGACGTGGACGTGCCATTCTGCGCGTCGGCGACGGCGATCGCATGCAGGCGGATGGGCATCAGGCAAACATCCGAGTCGAGCCGTGGGTACGTCGACGGCGGGACACGTCAGCGACTGGCAATCTTGCCATTTGAACACAGTCTCGTATACACTTGATTCCGTCCACTCGTTGGGGACATTGAGGGCACCGTTCGTCGACTGAGTGTTCATAGTACGACGATCGTCTCTTAGCGAAGACTCACGTGACTCTGGGTCGGTTCGGTTGGCTCGCAATGATCGGGCTGGTGGGCGTCCCGTATTCGGCAGGCAGCCCCGGTCCCACGGTCGTCGTCGACGTCCACGTCGTCGACGCGCACAATGTAGCGGTCCCGGGCGCGGACGTCTCGATCGTGCGCGGACTCAACGACGTCGAGGCCCACGGCAACACGGACGACGCGGGGAGGCGCCGGCTGGTGGTTCCGCGCTCCAGCGATCCCGTGCAGGTCGTCGCGCGCAAGATCGGGTTCAGCCGCGCCGACCAGTTCATCGTCCCGACCCACGATACGGTCACGGCGCGGCTCGTTCTGCACCAAACCCCACAAGCGCTTCCCACCGTGACGGTCCAGGCGCAGGAAGACCTCAAGCGCAAACGCTTTCATATCGACGCCGACGAGATCGCGAATAGCGACCGCACGATCATCGATGCGCTCGATGTGGTATCGAAGCTGCGGCCTGACATGATCTATCCTCCTCAAGGCACGGGCGGCTTCGATGCGTGCGGCCTGTTCTACATCTGGGTGAACGGCAGGCGTGTCGTGTTTCCTCCGATCGACGCCGGCTTGGCCGCTCGCGCGGCGCAGCAGCGGCGAGCCGCGCGTTCCACTCCCCACCTCGGCGCCAGTGGCCTCGCGCGGGTGCCGGTGAGCGTGCAGTCGGTCCTGAGCACCATTCACCCGGAACACATCGAGGAGATCAACTACGCGGGGTGCAACGACTTTTCCGTGGAAAAGAACTACGCGCGCAACGCGGTGTTCGTGACGCTCAAGCCGGGCGTCGCGTTCGAGCCCGGGCAAGGATCATTCGTGCTCGACGCCGTGTCGTACGCGAACGCGCGGTTCGCCGATTCTTCGAGCGCCGGCATCGGGACACCGGGCGATTCGCTTCCCACCATATCGGCAACGCACGCGACATCGTACCGATCGCGATTGTTGGGCGTGTTCGACTCGGCGTCCGGCGACCCGCTGGCCGGCGCGGCGGTGGTCGATTCCGCGAGCGGCACGTTCGCGACGACGACGTCCACGGGCACGGTTTCGCTCGCGTTCCTCCCCGAAGGCACGTCGACGATCAAGATTCGAAAGCCAGGCTACTCGGACCTCACGATGACGGTATCGATCTCGCCGCGCGATACGACTCCGCTCACCGTGGTGGTGAGCAAGCCGTGAAAAACGGAACTGCCGCATCACGGATCGGCACGGTCACTGACTGACGGGCACGGAACTGCAAGAAACCGTTTGGCTCCGTGATCAACGAGCCTGATTCTTTTTACACTGCATTGGGATGCCACTCGTGGTGTATCGAGCGGCTGTGAAAAAGAAAAAGGCTCCAGTGCTGGAAGCGCTGGAAGCCTGGATGGTCGCAGATCCTCCGTGCCGATCAGTCTGTGCCCGTGCCAGTCCGTGGTAAACCTGGTTTTCACTCCAGCGCGAGCATGTGCTGTACACACGCCGCACCGAGGCGTTGCGGAGCGTATCCGCCCTCGAGAGAGCTCACGATTCGGCCGCCGCACCAGACGTTCGCGCGATCCACCAAGAATCGCGTCAGTCCAACGAAGTCTTCGATCTCGAGCGTGAATCCGCCGAGCGGGTCGCCGGCGAGCGAGTCGAAGCCGGCCGAGATGAGCACGAGATCCGGCGTGAAGCCGGTCGTCGCGGCATCGATCGCTCGGCGCAACGCGTCGACGTAGGTCGCTCGTGGAAGGCCGGCGCGCATCGGCGCGTTCCACACGCTGTCGTGCGGACCACGATCCTCCGCCGCGCCCGTGCCCGGATACCAGGGCCACTGGTGCATCGACACGAAATGAATGTCGGGTTCGTCCTCGACGAGCGCTTGCGTGCCGTTCCCGTGGTGCACGTCCCAATCGACGATCAGCACCCGCTCGGCGCCATGTCGCCGGCGGGCGTAGTGGGCGCCCAGGGCGACGTTGCCGAAGAGACAGAAGCCCATCGCGGCGTCGCGCAACGCGTGATGGCCAGGCGGCCTGACGGCGCAGAAGCTGCGCACCGGACCGGCACCAAACGCCAAGTCCACCGCGTCGAGCATCGCGCCGGCCGACGCCGTGGCCGCGTCCCACGAGCCTTCGCTGACGACGGTATCCCCATCGAGCCTGCCCCCGCCCGCCGCGACGAAGTCGCGCACGTGCTCGATGTACGGACGGCCATGAACCATCGAGAGCTCGTCCGGCGTCGCATGCCGCGACTCGATGTGCTGGATGCGGCCGAAGAGCTCGGGCTCTTCGCGAAGCGCCTGCGGAATCGCGCGCAGCCGGCCGACGTGCTCGGGATGGCCCCATCCGGTGTCGTGACGACCGCAGTCCGAATTCGAGATGTACGCGATCGTCACCGGAGGCCCCGCAGCCGCCGCGAGGCCCATTCGATCGATAACAATATCATGATGAGCACCATGAAAACCCGGCGATCGATCGGCGGCCGGGCATCGGCGCCGGGCGGCAGCGGACGCGGCGGCCCGATGCGCGCGACCATGCCGGCGAGCGGAGCCGAGCGTGGCGCGACGGCGCTTCGCCCCGAGCTCGGGGCGTACGCCACGCTACTCACGAGCCGCGACCACCAGGCCGCGTGAGCCGCGTCGGAGCCGGGACCGCCGGCCATGCGCCAACGCCAACTATCGTCGTAGCCGACCTGCACCACGCGACCGGCGCCGACTCGTCGCGCCGCGATCGAGACTCCGGCGGCGCGACGCTCGAGCGCAATCGCGTCCGGTCTGAGCGACGCGACGGGATAGAAGCCGGTCGCGCCCAGCGTGATCGTATCCTTCGGCAGCACCGCGGGGCGAAAGCGCGGGCCAAGCTCGCCCGGCGCGAGCGATGCCGCCGTCGTCGCGAGACTGGACGGCCCCGCGAGAATCAGCCCGCCACCCGACTGGACATATCGCTCGATCGCGCCGCCGAGCCCCTGGAGCGACGTGTCGACGGCAATGACGGCAGCGACACGCGCGGTGTCGAGCGCGGGCGGCGTGCTCTGGCCGACATAGACGTTCGGTGCGACGGAAAATCGCGCGAGCACCGGCCAGCCGCGCCCCTCGAGTGCCGCGACGATGAATCGGCCCTCCCATCCCGCCGCGCCGACGACGACGATCGAGCGAATCCGCGCGGAGTCAGGCATCGGAACGCTGGCCACCTCGCCTGCGCTGCTCGCCGCAACGCGTCCCACGATGGCCGGCAGGATCATGCTCCCACCGAGCCTCGCGATGTGGAGGCTGTCGATGACGCTGGCGTCGTCCCGGACGACGACCCGCGATCCGACTGGCGCCGCGACATCGAGGCGAGTCCCGCCGCGCGGATCAGCGATCGCATCGGCGGAGATCGCGAGCGCCGGCGGGCTGCCCGTCCACGTCACCGAGTGACCGCTGCGCCGCAGCGCCGCGAGCCAGTCGACCGCCCAACCGCTGGGCGTCACGTCGAGATTCACATGCAATGCGTCGCCGAGCGGATCGCGGGTCCACTCTGCGAGCCGCGCTTCGAGCGCCGCGCCGTTCACCGTCGACGCGTGGCGTCCTGTCGGCGGAATGACGCTCGCGCCGAGCAACCATCCGAGCAGCGCGAACACGCCGACTCGGCAGGCCGATTCGAGCCGGCTACGCCGAAAGCGCATACACCACCACGTTGACGGCGAACCGTGTGTTGTCGACCGACAGGAAGCGCTTCGTGTCGGGATGGTAGTTCCACTCCGAGCTGTAGTCCTTGCTGCTGTACAGCACGGCGATGCGGCCGCCGCGCATCACCGCCAGGAGATGCTTGTGCACCAGGTTGTCACCCCAGCCGTTCAGCTCATGGCTCGTCGTCGGCGGGCCGTCGAACTTGAAGAACGCGGAGTACAACTGGTGATCGTTCGGCAGCTCGACGAGCGGACCGACGGTGCGCGCGATCTCCTCGGTGGCGGTCTTGTGAAACGTGCCGTCGATGTCGTGGTTGTGATCGTCGACGAAGAGCATGCCGCCGCGTTCTACGAACAGCCGCACGTTCCGTCGCTCGGCGTCGCTGAAGCGCACGGGCAAGTGGCCCGTGAGGTACAACAGCGGGTAGCGCAGCATGCGGTCGTCACTGAGCGGGACGACCACGCCGGTCGGCGCGACGGCGATCTCGGTGTAGCGCGCGATCGTATCGATGATGTTCGGCGGAACGAGCGGCGCGCTGTCCCAATCGCCGGACTCGTATTGCGCGGTCGCGAAGACGAACTCGGTCACGGCACGGTTCCCCATCGGCCGAGTGTGTCGCGCACGATCGGCGGCCCAGCCAACACGCGTCTCGCGCGCGCCAACGCGGACGTCGCCGCATCGCTCTTGCCGGCGCGTATGGCGGCGACGGCATCGCCCAACGCCGCGGCGAACGCCGGCGCATCGGTGAGCGCGTCGATTCTGAGGAGCAGAAGCGAATCGGCGGAGGCGCGCGGATCGCGGCCCGCGAGCTCGACGAGCCGCGCGAAGCGATCGGCGCGGGCATTGGCCGCGGAGTCGGACACCGTGAGCGACCGGCGCGCGCTCGACGACCCTTTGTCTTTTCCCTTGAGTCGCGCCTTGTCGATGTCGATCACGACAGATGGCGGCGCGCCGCGCAGATACAACCGCTCGGCTTGTCGCGCCTTCTGGATGGCCGCGAGCGCGCGCCGCATGTGCGGCAACGCGCGGTCGGGTTCACCCTGCTCGAGGCCCACCGCCGCATCCCACATCGCGTTGTACGCCTCGAGCAGCGGCTTGTTCACCGCGACCACCGGCGTCTCACCGCCCTGGAAGTCGATCGGGTCCGTCGATTGGTTCGTCGCGGAGTCCGCGCGCTGCAGCAGTTCGGTGAGCGATTTCGCGCGCTGCGGATTCTCTTCGTCGTTCGTTTCCTCGGCACCGGGATTTCCGCCGAGTCTGGTGAAGACGAGGTCGCCGACGGTGCGCCGGAGCTTCTTCTGGTCGACGGCAATCGCGTGCGATTCGCGCAGCAGGGTGTCGCGCGAAGAGGCGCGGCCGTTTCTGCTGCAGCGCTTCAGCGAGCATGATGAGCATGCGCTCGCTGATCATTCCCTTCTCCGCGTCCGACGGCGCCGCGGCCTCGATCGCGAGCGAATCGTATTCGCCCGCGCGTGCGATGCGGATCGCGCGAGTCTCCGACGTCCCGACACCGGGGCCCGAGACGTTGTTGGCGTCTCTGCGCAACGGCGCGGAGATGAAGGATGTCGCCAGGTTTGAGCGCCAACGAATCGAGACGTATCGACGCCGACACAGTCGCGGTCTTTGCGTCGAGCCGCGTGGCTCCGACAGTGCCGGATCGGAACGTGAACGTCTCGCCTTCGCCCGAGCTGACGATGTACTCGAACGCGGCGCTCGCCAGGCCGATGTCATCGCTCGCGTCGGCGGTGAGCGCGATGCGTCCGACCGGGGCGCGGAGCACGCTGTCGTGCGGCGGTGTGACGAGCGTGACCACCGGTGCATTGTCGGCGATCGGCTCGACGGCGACGATTCGCTCATTCGAGCCGTCGCGCAGCCGGAGCGCCACCGCTCGGTTGCCGACGGACAACGGGATCGCCCATCGGCCCGCGCTCGTCGTTGCACGAAGCGTGTCGCGCTCGGCGATCGCGATGATGCCTTCGCCATCACCGCGGCCGCGCAGGGTCAACCGGCTGCCGGCGAACGTGCGGACGTCGGCCGGTTCGTCGATGGTCGTCGGCGGCTGTCCGCTGTACGCGGGAGGAACGAGGTCCGCCACGAGCGGCTGCAACCGATTCGACTGCTCCGCGCGACGAGCGGCCGCGATCGAGTGAATCACCGGCGCGCGGTGCGCGCACGCGAGCGACGGCGCCTGTCGGCAACAGCAGAACGACGATCACGGCCGCGACCAGCGCCGACAGCGGCGCGCGAAGCGATGCAACCGCGCGGCGCCACGCAACCGCGACCCACGAATCGGCCGACACGCCGGCGACGAAGCGCTCGTCGCCGGCTTCCACCGCCGTCACGAGCGAATACTCGAGCGACGGGAAGTGCTCCTCGACCCAGAGCGCCACGCGCTTGGCCGACAGCACCGACCGGTCGCGCCATGCGAGCGCGAGCGTGGTCGCGATTCCCGCGGCCGCCGCCACGGCGATGACGCGACCGCGCACGTCGACCGAAAGAGGAACTGCGATGTCCACGAGCGTCGCGCCCACGACGACCGTGAGCGCCGCCACGGCGCCCCAGCCGAGCGCGCGGACGACGATTCCCGTTGCGAGCGCGAGGCGCGCGGCGCGGAGCTTCGCGAACGCGTTCATGCGACCTGCCGTCCCGAGGCCGGACGTCGAATCGCCAGCTCGATGGTGAGCAGCAATGCGGCAAGCGCGAGCAGCCAGGGCGACCAGCGCGACGATTCCGTCGTTCGGTCGACGAGCGTCGCGGCGGGAGCGAGCGGTCCCGCGCCGGCCAGCCTCGCGCGAATCGACGAATCGAGTGGCATGAAGTCGGTCGCGCCGCCGCACGGCGCGACGAGCGGCCGCGCAAACTCGCGAAATGACGCGCGCAGCGTGATATCGCTCGCCTCGTCGACCACGATTCCGACGTCGCGAATGCAGCCATCGCCCGTCGCATGCTCGACGGCCGCCGGCTCTCCATCCGCCCAATGCGCGATGGCTTGTCCATTCATCACCCACAGGCGTGGGAAACGCGCGACGAGCGTCGCCGTCTGCGTCGACACGGCGCCGATCGCGTCGATCGTCGCACGCTGGGGCCAGCCGGCGCTGCTGTCGGACGTGGGCCAGTGCAGCAGCACATGCCCGCGCGCTCGCGCCCACGCGCTGTCGCTCGCGCTGACGCGTCCGCGAATGAGCCGCACGGAGCCGCCGGCATTCGACGCCGCCATCAGCGAGAGGCCGGCGACGACGGCGTCGTTGCGATCCGCACCGAGCGCAAGGCGAAGCGGTGAAGTGTCGGACGGCACCGCGCGAATCGGCACGATGCGGATGCGGCCCGGCCACGCGGCACGAACGCGCGCCGTAGCGTCGTCGATTTCCTCGCGGACGAGTGGCGAGACGAGCACGAGCTCGACGGAGTCGGCGCTCGCGGATTCGACCACGCCGGTGCGCGTCGCCGCCGCGATCGCCGCGGACAACGATCCGCGCGCGGGCGAGACGTGCGTCGTATCGAGCGGCGAGAAGCCGGCTTCGCGCTCCGCCGCGCTGTCGAACACGACAAGCTTGTCCGCGGGCCCGGCGAGGCGTCGCACGCTGTCGCGCACTTCGTCGAGGCTCGCGACGGCGCGCGAATGGTCGACGACGAACACGCGGTGCACGCGTCCGCTCCTGGCGAACATCGGGCCGGCGACCGCAATGCCGATGGCCGCAATCGCCACGGCGCGAAGGAGCAGCAGCAACACGTCGCTCAAGCGCGAACGATCGCGTGCGCGCATGAATCGGCCGCCGCGGAACGAAGCGCGCCGTCGGCAGCGGCTCGGCGATCGGCCGGCTGCGCGCGATGAAGTGCAGCGCGATCGCCGCGATGATTCCAGCCGCGGCGAGTCCGAGCGCCGATGGAATCAGCCAACTCACCGCACGTCTCCCGCCTGTTCGACGACTCGGCGCACGGCGCGCGCCGCCGGCTCGCCCGTCACCACCTCGAGATACGTCGCGCCCGATGCCCGCCACGCGCGCGCCATCTCCGCGCGCCAGTCGGCGAACGCGCGGTCGTATCCGGCGCGTGTGGCCTCGGCGAGGAGGCGCTGCATCGCGGGCGCCTCCGGATCGGCCGCGAGCATCGCACGGCGCGGCGGATCGATCTCCTCGCGCGCCACGATGTGGACGAGATGCACTTCGCCGTGCGCGACGCCGTGCACGCGCGACGCCCGGAGCAGCGCGTCGGCGTCGCCGAGCAGGTCGGTGATGATCACGATGCGCGGCGTGCGCAGCGCGGAGACGATCGGCGCGAGCGGCGCCTCGCCGCCCGGATCGGCGTCGCTGACGACGCCCGCGATCTCGGCGACGACGCCGCGGCGCGTGCGCGGCGGCAGCACGCGGATGTGATCGGGTGTCGCGTGGACGGCGACGCCGGCCGGATCGCCGTCGCCGTGGACGACCGCCGCGAGCCCGACGGCAATCTCCTGCGCGAGGCGCCATTTGTCGCGCGTGGCGACGGGAAAGAGCATCGACCGCGACGCGTCGAGGACGATCGTCGTCGGCAAGAGCGCGCGATCGGTCGCCAGGCGGATGTAGGCGCGATCGCTGCGTGCGAGGAGACGCCAATCGAGCCGTCGGGGATCGTCGCCCTGCCGATACAGCCGATACTCGGTGAACTCAGCCGACGTCCCGCGCTGTGTCGAGCGGTGCGAGCCTGGCGCCGCATTGGCCACGGCGTGGCGCGCCTGCCAGTGCACGCCGCGCACGGCATCGAGCAGCGCGCCATACGACGTGGCGGCCATCGTCAGACGCGGATGTCGCTCCGCGGCGGGTCGATTCGCTCGAGGAGATCGTCGATGATCCGCTCGACGCTCACGCCCTCCGCTTCGGCGGCAAAATTGGGAAGTACGCGATGGCGCAGGACCGGCAGCGCGACGCGCTTCACGTCGTTCGGCGATGCCGCCATGCGTCCGGCGAGGAGCGCGTTGGCTTTCGCGCCGAGCACGAGCGACTGGCCCGCGCGCGGGCCCGCGCCCCAGCGCACGTATCGCTTGACGAGCTCGGGCGCACGCGCGTCGTCGGGACGCGTCGCGCGGACGAGCGACGCCGCGTAGCGCAGCACGCCGTCGGCCGCGGCGACGTCGCGCGTGAGCCCTTGCAGCGCGATCAGCTCACCGGCGCCGAGAACCGGCGCCAGCTCGTCGCGGCGCGCGCCGGTCGTGTTGCGGAGGATCTCGATCTCTTCGTCCTCGCGCGGATAGCCGACCCGGATGTCGAACAGAAAGCGGTCGAGCTGCGCCTCGGGGAGCGGGTACGTTCCTTCCTGCTCGATCGGATTCTGCGTCGCGAGGACGAAGAACGGTTCAGGGAGGCGCATCGTCTCGCCGCTCGCGGTGACGCTATGCTCCTGCATCGCCTCGAGGAGCGCGGCCTGCGTGCGCGGCGGCGCGCGATTGATCTCGTCGGCCAGCACGATGTTCGCGAAGATCGGGCCCCGCACGAAGCGAAAGCTCCGCGCGCCCGTGGCCGAGTCCTCCTCGAGGATCTCGGTGCCGGTGATGTCGCTGGGGACCAGGTCGGGCGTGAACTGGATGCGATGGAAGCCGAGGTGCACGGCTTCGGCGAGCGACCGGACCATGAGCGTTTTCGCAAGGCCGGGAACACCGACGAGCAGCGCGTGCCCGCCGGCGATGAGCGACATCAGAATCTCGTCGAGCACCCGCTCCTGCCCGACGATTCTCCGCTGGACTTCCGCGCGAAGCCGCGCGGCGGCTCCGACGAGCGCGTCGCGTCCGTGCACCGGTGCGGCGATTGTCATGACGCGGAGGTCCGCGTTTAGCGGACGGGCCGACGGCGTCGGAACGTCAGCAGGAGGATCGATCCGTCGATGACGCCGGCATCGGTCAACGGCGCGGCCTCGTCGAGGATCTCCCAGCCGCGAAGCTTGACGACGAGATCGGCGTGGAATTCGCCCGTCATCTCTGGGTACAGCGCCTCGAGCGCCGCGAGCTTCACCGCGAGCACCGGCTGCGTCGGCGCCACGTGGATGCGGACGACGTCCCAGACTTCGGGCATCTCGACGCGAATCGTGATCGCCTGCTCGCCCGCCGGCGCCAGCTGAATCGTCGCGCGTCGCGAGCGGAAGTTCGTGACGAACGGCGCGCTCACGGAACGCCCGCCGGCTCGAGCGTGACGAAGAAGCGCGCGACCTGCATGTCGAACAGATAGCTCGACCCGGTGACGCGCGTGCCGCGGCCGTTCGGGTCCGCGCTCACGCCGATCACGATCTCTTCGCCGCCCTGCCCGCGGAACGACGCGAAGCCGGGGCCTTCCTTGTCGAGAAACGTGGAGTACAGCGACGGCCGCGTGGCGAAAAACGTCTTGGCCCGCGCCAATACATCGTCGGCCGCGAGGCCGGTCGTGGTCTCCAACAGCGTGCGTTGCGACGTGCTCATGTCTTCTCCTCATATGTCATCCTGAGCGAAGCGAAGGATCTGCTTCTGCGCCCGAGACAGCAGATCCTTCGCTTCGCTCAGGATGACGGCGAAAAAAGCTCAGGATGACGGCGAAAAAAGCTCAGGATGACGGCGAAAAAAGCTCAGGATGACGTAAACGGAACATCCAGCTTGAACGTCGACCCCGCCTCCGACGACGACGCGAGCTTGACGTCTCCCTGCACCGACTGGGCGAGCCGCCGCGCGAGCGACAGACCCAACCCCGATCCACCAAATTCGCGCGACAGGCCGCCATCGACCTGGCGGAATTCCTCGAACACCAATCCTCGGGCCTGCTCGGGAATGCCGATCCCCGTGTCCTCGATCGAATAGACGACATGCTCCGCCGTCACGTCGACCGACACCCGCACTTTCCCCTCGCGCGTGAACTTGTACGCGTTCTCGATCAACGCCTTGAGCGCTTTCGCGACCGTGCGCCGATCGGTCTTCATCAACGGCAAGATGTGCGGCTCGTCGATCTCGAGCGCGACCGTTTCCCGCTTCCCCTTCGCCGCCGCCAGCGCGTCGCGCAGCGGATCGCGGGGGTCGACGTCGGCAATGATCGAATCGACCGCACCGCGCTTGAGCGCGGTGAGCTCGAGGAGATCGTTGATCAACGTCAACAACTGCTCGCTCGAGTCTTTCACCTGCTCCAGCGTCTTCACCTGCTCGCCGGTCATCGGACCGGCGAGCCCGTCCTGCATGATGGCAATGTAGCCAATGACGGCCGTCAGCGGCGTGCGGAGCTCGTGCGAGATGTTCGAGAGGAACTCATCCTTGACCCGACGCGCCTCGACGACCTCGGCGTACTGGTTTTCGAGCCGCCCCTTCGCCACCGTGAGCGCGGCATTCGCCTCGCGGAGGTCCGCGATCAAGCGCGCCTTCTCGGCCGTCGCCGCCATCTGGTCGGCGACCGTCCGCATGAGATGACGCGAGCCCGCGCTCACCGATTTCGGCGACGCGAAGTAGAACGTGACCGTGCCGTGCACGGCGGCCGTCGTCTGGAGCGGCAGCGCGGCGAAGGCGCGGAAGCCCAGCTCGGTCGCGACCTCTTGCCAGTCCTCGAGCGTCGGGTCGGCGAAGAGATCGAGGACCTCGATCGTGCGACGCTCGCTCGCCGCTTCGCCACTCGGCCCAAAGCCCAGCCGTACACGCATCTGGCCGAGGAACGGTGCGTAGCGCTGCGGCCAGTTGTGCACGGCCGTCAGCCGCATCAGCTCCGACCCCGGATCGATCAGGTAGACGCAGGCGAAGGTGGCGCCGACCAGCGGCGCTACGCGATCCAGCGCCAGCTGGTACACATCCTCGGGACGCTCGGCGGTGAGGAATGCGTGCGCGATTTCGCGCACCGCCATGAGCTCGCGCAAGCCGAAATCCGCTGCGTCCGTCGGCGTGCGCAGGCGATCGGGAATGCTCGTTACGGATGTCATGTGGCGGAGAAGTTACGAGCGACTGGCGAGCTCGGCCAGTCGGTCTCGCATTCCGTACATCTCCCTAGCCCTTCTTCGGCACCGTCAGCGTTCGGACTTCCAGCCGGTGAATCAAGACGTTCGGCGGCGTGGCCAGGACCTGGGCCACCGCTTCCGCCACGTCGTCGGCGCCGAGCATCCAGCTCGCGTCCGACCGTGACGAGAAGTGCGTCGCGACGGAGCCGGGACTGACCACCGAGACCTTCACGCCGGCCTCGCGCACCTCGAGCATCAGGCATTCGGTGAACGCCATGACCGCGTGCTTCGTGGCCGCGTAGCAGCTGCCGCCGACGAACGCGCTGCGCCCGGCGATCGAACCGATCACCACGACGTGTCCGGCCTTGCGCGCGATCATCCGGGGAAGGAGCGCCCGAGTGACGTCGAACAGCGAGTTGAAGTTGACGTCGACCATCCGCGTCCATTCGTCGCGGGTGAGCTCGAGGAGAGGCTTGAGGTAGCCGACGCCGGCGTTGTTCACCAGCACCTCCGCGTCGACGTTCGCGAGGGCCGCCGCGACGGCGTCGGGATCGGTGATGTCGAGGACGATCGGATGGCAATCGCCGCCCCGGCTGACGATCTCAGCGGCCAGTGTGTCCAGCTCGTCCTTCGATCTCGCGACCGCAACGACTTCGTACTCGGACGACAGTCGCAGTGCCGTCGCTCGCCCGATCCCGCGCGAGGCCCCGGTCACCACAGCCACAGGTTTCGGCATACACGCAATCTAGAGGGAGCGGGACGAGAGGCGGAGTGCGGAACGGGATACTCGAGTGACGATATCGCCTGCCATTCGGTTTGGCCTTCGTCAACCTCGATGAGGATGTCGGAATGCGAAGTATGTTGTTGGCCGCCGGACTCGCGTTGTCCGCGGCGGCGTGCAGCGGTGATCTCACGTCGGGAATCCCTGGCGACGTCGTCAGTCACGACGTCGCAATCACCGCCCGGCTTGGCGGCCGCGGCCCTGACGGCGACACCGTGACGATTCACATCGCGAACGGAGGCACGGGCAACGCCTACCTGCCGCAGTGCGGAACGCAACCCTTGCTGCTCACGCAGCAGTTCGTGAATGGCCAATGGATCGGCGGCGTGCAGAATTTCATGTGTGTCATGTCGATGGAACCGGGACCCGTGATCGTGCCTCCCGGCGGCTCAGTGGAAGTCGTGCGCATCTTCCAGCCAGGGCGTTACAGGGTGAGCGTCGCGGTGGCGAGCAACTTCAACCTCTCTGACGCAACCAGCGCGCTTTCAGACGCGTTCGACACGCCGTAGCGCCAGACAGTGGCGCTCGCGCGAGCGCCGCTGTAGCGTCGAGGCATGGCTTCGACGCTCGACCAGCTCGCGAAGGTCACACCCGATCGCCCGCCGCGCATCCGGTGGAGCGTCGTCGCCGCGCTGTTCGCGCTCGCCACGGTGCTCCGGTTTCTCTACTTCTATCTCGATGATCTGACGCGCGCGATGCACGACACGTTCGTGCTTCGCGCCCTCGAAGAGGGGACCGGTAACTTCGCGTCGGCCCTGCTCTTTCCCATCGCGCTGCTCCTCGAGCGACGCTTTCCCGTCGACGAAGGACGCTGGCGGCGGAACTGGGCCATCCACATCGCCGGCTTCGTCGTCTATTCGATCGCGCACACGACGGTCATCGCGGCGACGCGCGCCGTGCTCGCGCCCGCGCTCGGCCTCGGCCCGTACGACTACGGCATCATGTCGGTGCGCTATTTCATGGAGGCCGCGCAAGACTTTTTCAGCTATGCGATGTTCCTTGGATTCCTGACGCTCGTGCGAACGCAACAGCGCCTCAACGATCGCGCGATTCAAACGGCACAGCTCGAGCGCGACGCCGCGACGGCGCGCCTCCAGGTCCTCGGGCTTCGCCTACAGCCGCACTTCCTGTTCAACGCGCTCAACACGATTTCGTCGGCGGTCTACGACGATCCCGCCGCCGCCGATGACATGATCGGCCATCTCGGCGAGCTGCTGCGTCGCTCGCTCCGTACGAGCGATCAGGCGGAAGTGCCACTCGCCGAAGAACTGGAGACGCTGAACGCCTACCTGGCGTTCGTTCGCGCGCGCTTCGGTGACCGCGTGCACTGCCGGATCACGATCGACGACGCGGCGCTTCCGATGGGCCTTCCGGCACTCACGCTCCAGCCGCTCGTGGAAAACGCCGTCCGTCACGGCGCATCGTTGGAATTCGGACGCGCCGAGGTGACGATCACGGGCGCGGTCGAGCGCGGCGAGCTGCGGATCGTGGTCGAGAACGACGTGACCGAAGGAACGACCGGCCCCGCTCGAATCGGCACTGGACTCGGGGCGACACGCGACCGGCTGCGGCTGTTGTACGGCGACGCGGCCGATCTTCACGTTGCCGCGGATCATGGACGTTTCCGCGTGACGCTGCGTCTTCCGGCGCGACCCGTTCCGACGATTGTCGCCCCGACCGACGAGCTCGATCGTGCGCGCACTCATCGTTGACGACGAAGCACCGGCGCGCGCCAAGCTGCGCCGATTGCTCGACGCCGCGCCGGACGTGGAGATCGCCGGTGAGGCGTCGACCGGCCGTGAGGCCGTTGCGGCCATCAAGCGAACGCGCCCGGACATCGTCTTTCTCGACATTCAGATGCCGGGCATCGACGGATTCGGCGTCGTGGATGCGGTCGACGGCGACGGTGGCCTGTACGTCGTCTTCGTCACCGCGGACGACAGCAAGGCGCTTCGCGCGTTCGAGGCCGGCGCGGTCGACTATCTCTTGAAGCCGTACACGGCCGAGCGGTTCAATCAGGTCCTCGAGCGGGCCCGGGAGCGAATCGGAACGCACGCGCGCGCCGAGCCGCAAGCGCGTGCGCCACTCAAGCGATTGCTCGTCAGCCACAACGGCCGCGCGCAGCTTCTCGCCGTCGAACGGATCGATCGCATCGAGGCCGAGCGAAACTACGTCGTGCTGCATGCGGGTGGCGACGCGTATCGTCTGCGCGCCGCGATCGGCTCGATCGCCGAGCGGCTCGACCCCGCGCAGTTTCTCCGCGTCAATCGATCCACGCTCGTGCGGCTCGATGCCGTGCGCGAGATGCACGAGTGGTCGCATGGCGACTACCGTGTCGTGATGCACGACGGCGCGGAGCTGATCTGGAGCCGTCGCTATCGCGCGGCCGCGGAACGCGAGTTCGGGCTCGGCGGCTGACCCGCTCGTCCTCGCCCTATCCCGCTCGTCCCGCGCGGTCTCCGGGTGTCCCGAATGTGGCGGCTGTGATTCGTCGGTCGGATAGGTTCAGGCGACAGCGAATCACAGACTGGCACGGGCGCAGACGGACCGAAACGGGATTGAATCAAAACAAGAAATTCTTTGAACGACCGCTGATTCCGCTGACGAGGCGGAGGGGCGCTGAAACGACGGGAGACAGGAAACGCCGGCCGGTTTTTGTGAGTCGCAGTGCCGTGTCGATCCGCCTGTGTCCGTTCAGTCCGTGATAGCCCCGTTGTCCACTCCACTCTGACCGAGACATTCATGCGCCCGCATTCGATCGCGGCGGCATTCTTGACCATCGCCTGCCAACTGCACGCACAACGCGGCGACTGGACCGCCTACGGACACGATCCACTCGGCGGCCGGTTCTCACCGCTCGATCAGATCGACCGAAGCAACGTCTCGCGCCTCGCGGTCGCCTGGACCTATCGCACCGGTGAGGCCAGCGAGTCGACGCGCCGGCCGACCAAGTTCGAGGCGACGCCGCTCGTCGTCGACGGCACGATGTATCTGTCGACGCCGTTCGGCCATGTCATCGCGCTCGATCCCGCGACGGGGCGCGAGCGGTGGACGTACGACGCGAAGGTGAATCACGACGGCAACTGGGGCGACTTCGCGAACCGCGGTGTCTCCACGTGGCTCGACGCCGCCGCGCCGGCGGCCGCCGTGTGCCGGCGACGCATTTATCTCGCGACCATCGACGCACGCATCATCGCGCTCGACGCGAAGACCGGCGCCGTCTGCCGCGGCTTCGGCGCGAGCGGCACGATCTCGCTCCGTCGCGGACTTCACAACTCGCCGTACTACGCCGAAGAGTACCAGCTCACGTCGCCGCCGGCGGTGGTGCGCGGACTGCTCGTCACCGGCTCGTCCGTCGCCGACAACAATCGTACGAACGCGGCCAGCGGCGAAGTGCGCGCGTTCGACGCGCGAACCGGTGCGCTCCGGTGGAGTTGGGATCCCGTGCCGCGCGACTCGACCGATCCCGCGTGGTCCACGTGGCGGGGCGCGATGGCGCACACCACGGGCGCCGCGAACGCGTGGTCGGTGATCGCCGCCGACTCGGCGCGCGATCTCGTCTTCGTTCCCACCGGCAGCGCGAGTCCCGACTACTACGGCGGCGAACGCCTTGGCGACAATCGATACGCGAACTCCGTCGTCGCGCTGCGCGCCTCGACCGGAAAGGTCGTGTGGCACTTTCAGACGGTGCATCACGACCTCTGGGATTACGACAATGCGTCGCCGCCCGCGCTCGCGACGATCACGCACGACGGCAAGCGCGCCGACGTCGTGCTGCAAGCGACCAAGACTGGTCAGCTCTTCGTGCTCGATCGCGACACCGGCAAGCCGGTGTTTCCGGTGGAGGAGCGACCGGTGCCCAAGAGCACAGTCCAGGGCGAGGTGGCGTCGCCGACGCAGCCCTTCAACACGGTGATCCCGGCGCTCAGCCCGCAGCGGCTCGATGTCGCCGACGTGTGGGGCATCACGCCGGAGGAGCGCGACGGCTGCCTGGCACAAATCCGTCCGCTGCGCAACGAAGGCGCCTTCACGCCGCCGAGCTTCGAGGGAACGCTCGCGATGCCGTCGAACATCGGCGGCGCGCACTGGGGCGGCGTCGCGTTCGATCCCACGCGCCAGATCGCAATCGTGCCGGTGAACCGCGTCGCGGCGCTCGTGCAACTCGTTCGCCTCGACCAGCTCGACACGACCGAGATGCATCACAACCAGTCGCGTCTCGACGACGAGTACACGCGGATGCACGGCACGCCGTACGTGATGCGGCGTCGCATCCTTCGCAGCGGCACGGGACTCGACCTGCCGTGCGCGAAGCCGCCGTGGGGTGCGCTGGTCGCGATCGATCTCGCGACGGGCGCGCGCGCCTGGGAAGTTCCGCTCGGCGATCCGACCGGCATGCGTCCCGAATTCGCGGCGTTGTCGAAGACTCCACTCGGCACGCCGAACCTCGGTGGGCCGATCATCACCGCGGGCGGTCTCGCTTTCATCGGCGCGACGATGGACCACGTGCTTCGCGCGTTCGACGTCGAGACCGGCCGCGAGCTCTGGAAGGGCGCGCTGCCCGGCGGCGCGCGTGCCACGCCAATGACTTACGAGGTCAACGGGCGGCAGTTCGTCACGATCGCCGTCGGCGGCAGCGAGGACTGGGGCAAGGGCGACTACGTGGTGACGTTCGCGCTTCCGCGGTAGCGATCATCCCGAGCGCCCCAATCTGTCATCCCGAGCGGCGCCAATTTGTCATCCCGAGCGCCCCAATCTGTCATCCCGAGCGCCCCAATCTGTCATCCCGAGCGAAGCGAGGGATCTGCAGGTTAGCCCTGCTGCATCTCCCTCGCTTCACTCGGGACGGACGACCAGCGTCAACTCATTAGTCTGGCGGCGTCGTCCGAATTCGCGCCGACGCAGCAGTTTCCACCGCTCCGCTTCGCCGCGTACGCCGCTTGATCGGCCAACGCGACGACATCCATCCACGGCACGGTTTTCGGCGACACCGGATCGAGCGGGAACAGCGCGTAGCCGATCGAGCACGTCACGCCGATCGACCGGCCGTCGGGCAGCGCGACCGTTTGCTTCTCGACGGCTGAGCGCATGCGTTCGGCCGTCACCGGACCTTGGGTTCGATCCGTGAACCGCGCGATGACCAGGAACTCGTCGCCGCCCCAGCGCGCGATGACGTCCGACTCGCGGCACGTCGACCGCAACGCGGCGCCGATCTGCACCAGCAGCTGATCGCCGAGTGAGTGTCCGTACGTATCGTTGACGCCTTTGAACTGATCGAGATCCAGAATGAGAAAACCGAGATCGGTGTCGTCCGACGAGACGCCGCGCGCGGCCGCCACGCGCGTTCGCCGAACGCTGGCCGCGATGTCCATCTCGATCGTCTGCTGGACGTAGCGACGATTGTGCAATCCGGTGAGCGCGTCGGTGACGCTGAGCGATTCCGCCAGGCGGGCGCGTTCCACGCGCCGCCGGTAGAGGAAAAACCCGATCACGGCAACGAGGATGGCGATCGCCGTCGCGCTGTCGCGTTGGTGTGCGCGTTGGTTCGCCTCGAGCAAGAGCTCGGCTTGCGATCGCTTGAGCGAGTCGATCTCGTGAAGCCGCCGTTCGTCGGCGAAACGCTGCTCGAGCGACGCGATGCGGCGCGCGGTTTCGGCGTTGAAGATCGAGTCGCTCACGGCCTTCGACTGCTTGTACGATCGCAGCGCGTTCGCGAGATCCCCCCGCGCTTCGTGCGAGGCCGCGATCTCTTCGGCGGCCTGCCGGACCAGTTCGCGCGACTGCATGCTGTCCGCGATCGCCAGCGCCTCGCGTGCGTAGGCGAGCGCCGGCGCCGGCGTGCCCTTCGCGCGCTGAATGGCCGCGAGCCCGAGGCGCACCTGCACGGCCAGTCCCCGATCGGCGGTCTCGGACGCCAACTGCATCGCCTCGATCATCTCGGCGTTCGCCTTGTCCAGCTCGTGCATCCTGAGCAACACGAGGGCGATGTTGCGGTGCGACAGCGCAATCGCCGACCGGTCGTTGAGCGTCTGCCGAATCGCGAGCGCCTCGCGCTGGTTCTCGAGCGCGCGCGGGAGGTCGCCGGCGTCGAGATACGTGTCGCCGATGTTGTTGAGCGTCGACGCGATGCGCGGCTTGTTGCCCATCTGCCGTCGCACATCGAGCGCGCGTCCGAAGAAGTCGAGCGCCTTCGCATAGTTGCGCAGGCGCCCGTACACGATCCCGATGTTGTTCAGCGACAGCGCGAGCGCGCCCTTCTCGCCGAGTCGTTCGCGAATGGCGAGCGCGTCGAGATGGTACGACAGACTCTTGCCGTAGTCGGCGAGATCGGTGGAGTAGACGAACCCGAGATTGTTGAGCGAATTCGCGGCCTCACGATCGTTCCCGAGCGCGCGCTGAATCGTGAGCGCCTGCTGGAAGAGATCGACGGCGCGATTCGGCTCGCCGACGCGCTGCGCCAGCGAGCCGAGGTTGCTGAGCGCCCGTGCTTGCCCCGCGCGATCGCCGACGCGTTCAGCGAACCGCCGCGCGCTGTCGGCATAGAACGACGCCGAGTCGTAGCGGCCCGCGGTCATGTGGGGCCACATCAACTCGTTCAGCGTCACGATGTTCGCGACGGGGTCCGGGTACGTCTTGAAGAGCTGGAGCGCCTCGGCGCCATACTGCAGCGCCGCCGCGGGCTGGTCGATCTTCCGCGCGTCGACGAGCTGCGAGAGGGCGCGAGCGCGGTCGAGGCCCTTGAGCGTCGGAAGCCGGGCTTCGAGCTCGGCCGACGTCTGGGCGTGAGCGAGTGAGCCGAGCGCCATGACCAGCGCAACCGCCGCCTTCGGAAATCGATGCGGGATGCGCGGCGTCACGGCGTCGTGAGTCGCGTTCCGAATGGGAGACACAGACCGGCTAGGAGGACGAAAATCAGGGCGTTGGCCGTTGGACACAGACGACCATATCGCCGCCGCGCCACATCGCGCCGAAATCCGCTCGCTAACCCGTCGGTTCGCCGCTCAAACTTGCGGTCAGGCGAGCATGCGCTCGACGGCCCGCACCAGGGGCGCGAACGACAGCGGCTTCCCGGCGACGCGTTGCGCCTGCTCGTGCGCGAGCTCCCGCTGCCCTTCGCCGAAGAGCGCCGAGCAGATCCACGGGCCCGCCCGCGGGTTCCGCCACCAGTCCTCGTCGTAGCGTTCGACGAGCGTCTCGGTGATGAGCGCCTGGAGCTGCCACGCGCGGAGGTAGCGGGCCGCGTAGAATCGCGGATCGACGTCGACGAAGGCGTCGGCGCGGTTGTACCGGAACGTCGTGGCGCGCGTGAGCAGCTCGACGTAGAGATCCGGCAGCGACTCCCAGCCCACGCCGCCGCCGTACAGCTCCACTTCGTAGATGAGCTTCGCGCAGTAGCGACGCAGGAATTGCAGCTCCTCGAAGCCGGTGGACCGCATGAACACCGGCAACTGCGCCGCACCGAGATCCGTGTATCGCTTCAGCCACGCCGGATCCTTTATCCGGTGATCGAACAGCATCGCGTAGCCTTCGGTGATCGAGTTGTCGCCCAGCCAGCGATACTCGAACGCGAGGTCGGGCCGCATGTACGCGAAGTGCAACGCGTGCCCGAGCTCGTGCAGAAACGTCATCCAATCGGTCTGCCCGCCGTGCGGGCGCAGCACGAGATAGACCTCGTTCGGCACGCGGACCGGAGAGCAGAACGCGCGCGCCCGCTTCCCCTCCCGCTCACCGGTGTCGAGCGTGATGCGCCCGGCGGCGAGCGGGTCGATCCCCATCTCGCGGACCTGGCCGCGAATCGTCGACTCCATGCGGCCGGGCGGGAAATACGCGTCGAACTCTCGTGCGCGAAACAGCGCGAGCGCGTCGGCGCGCGTGACGTCCGCCGGCTCCATGCCGAGCACTCGGCGCGTGAACTCGGGAAAGACGTCCTCCCACAGCGCGTTGGTATCGCGCAGAAACTGCTCGCACTCCGCCTTGAGCGACAGCAGCGGGATGCCGCTCAGGAGCTCGAACGACGCGTTGTAGCCGTTGGCGAGATCCAACTGCTCCGTGATGTCGCGCTCGCGCTCGAACCGCTCGCGCCGCATGGGCGCCAGCTCGCGGGCGACGACCTTCGCGCGCGCCGCCTCGATCGCGTGCCGTTCCGCCGCGTCGGGGCTGTTGCCGATCTCGATCGACACCGATTCGAACGGGATCGAGCGCGTCTCGGATATCGGCACGACAGTCGAGCCTTCCCACGCGATCTCGCGTTCGTCGAGCGCGGCAAGCTGCCGCGCGCTCTGCGACTCCGCCTGCCAGTCGAGCAACAGCCGCGTCGATCGCCGGTCCTCGCTGTCCGCCGGCGCGCTCTTGAACGCGTCCACGGTGAGTGCGAGCGCATCGGGACCGAGAATCCCGCCGTGCTTCGCGTAGACGGGCTGCAGCTCCGCGGTCGGCTTGTGTCCCGCGTGCGCGAGGTAGTACTCGCGCGACAGCTCTTCCATGAACTGCTCGCCCTCGGCGCGAAGCCGGTCCAGCGACAGTGGCGGCATCAGACGGCGAGACGTTCGCGAATGTACGCGCCGACCCGCTCGGCGGCGACGCGCTCCTGTTGCAGCGTGTCGCGATCGCGAATGGTGACCGTGCCGTCCTTGATCGTATCGCCGTCGACGGTGATGCAGAACGGCGTCCCCACCTCGTCCTGGCGTCGATACCGGCGTCCGATCGCGCCAGACTCGTCGTAGAAGACGGGAAAATGCTGGCGCAGCTCGGTGGCGAGCGTGTTCGCGAACTCCGGCATGCCGTCCTTCTTCACGAGCGGAAACACGCCGGCTTTGACCGGCGCGAGCGACGGATGCAGCGCGAGCACCGTGCGGCCTTCTTCCTCACCCTCGACCGTCTCTTCGCGATACGCGTTCACGAGCACCGCGAGCGTCGTCCGGTCGGCGCCCACCGACGTCTCGACGACGAACGGAATGAAGCGCTTGTTGTTCGGCTGGTCGAAGTACTCGAGCTTTTTGCCGGAATACTCCTGATGCCGCCGCAGATCGTAGTCGCCGCGATTGTGGACGCCCTCGATCTCCTGGAAGCCGAGCGTGCCGCCAAAGTCGAAGTTGATGTCGAACGCCGCGCTCGCGTAGTGCGCCAGCTCTTCCTTGGTGTGCTCGTGCCACTGCAGGCGCGCGGGATCGAGCCCCAGCGCCTGGTGCCACTTGAGGCGTTCCTGCTTCCAGTAGTCGAACCATTCGACTTCCGTGCCCGGCTCGATGAAGAATTGCATCTCCATCTGCTCGAACTCCCGGGTGCGGAAGATGAAGTTGCCGGGCGTGATCTCGTTCCGGAACGCCTTGCCGATCTGCGCGATGCCGAACGGGACCTTCTGGCGCGTCGACTGCTGGACGTTGAGGAAATTCACATAGATGCCCTGCGCCGTCTCCGGGCGCAGGTACACGACCGACGCGCTGTCCTCCACCGGCCCCATGAACGTCTTGAACATGAGGTTGAACATGCGCGGCTCGGAGAGCGTGCCCTTCATGCCGCACGCGGGGCATTGCGCGTCGGGCGTGCCAGGTGTGCCCTTGATCTTCGGGATCGTCGCCGCGAAACCGTTTCTTACAGTTCTTGCAATCGACGAGTGGATCGGTGAACGTCGCGACGTGGCCGCTCGCCTCCCAGGTCCTGGGGTGCATCAGGATCGCGGCGTCCAATCCCTCGATGTCGTCGCGCGCGCGGACCATGGCGTGCCACCACCGGTCCTTGAGATTTTTCTTCAGCTCGACGCCGAGCGGGCCGTAGTCCCACACCGAGCCGGTGCCACCGTAGATCTCGGACGATTGGAAGATGAAACCACGTCGCTTGCAGAGCGAAACGAGCTTTTCGAGGACGTCGGGCTGGCTGGGCATTCCGACAAGATAATCGCTCCGGCCAGGCGAACCCTTCGGCCCGCCACCTACCCGGCCCGCAGCACCTCGGCCGGATTCGCTCGGGACGCTCTTCGTGCGGGGAGGAAAAACGCGACCAGCGCGACGCCTGCCACACCCACCAGCGCCATCGCGAACATCATCGGATCGCGCGCTCGGACGCCGTAAATGATGGATGCGAGCACGCCCGCGCCCGCCAGCGCGCCGACCGCGCCGATCACCGCCCCGCTGATCACGACCGCCGCGCCCTGCCTGAGCACGAGACGGATGACTTCGCCCGGCGCGGCGCCAAGCGCCACCCGAACGGCGATCTCGAATTCGCGATGGCGAACGTAGGTCGCGGCGATACTGTAGAGACCAACAGCGGTGAGCAGCAGGATCGAGATCGCAAAACCGCCGAGGAGCAGCGCGTTCAGCCGCGGCTGTGCCGTGGTCGCGTCGATGCGATCGTCGAGCGTGGTGATTTGCGAGATGACGAGGCGCGCGTCCGTTCCGCGCACCGCTGACTGGAGCGCCGGCGCGAGCGACATGCCGTCGCGCGATGCACGGATCGCGATGAACGACGGCCCCCATCGCAACGACTGTCGGTATGGGACGTACACAGACTGCCGCGGCAGCAAGAACTGTCGGTAACGCGTCTCGCCGGCGACCCCCACGACCGTCAACGGCTTTCCGACGACAGTGAGTTGCTTGCCGATGGGCTCCCGCCCCGGCCAAAGCGCGCGGGCCAGCGACTCGTCCACGATCGCGACGAGCGCCGCGTTCTCGCCATCCGCGTCGGTGAAGGCGCGGCCGCGCTTGATCGGAATGCCCAGCGTTTTGAAGTACTCGGCGTCCGCAGCGAGTCCGTCGGCCATCGGCCGCCCAGCGGTCTCGCGCGGACCGTCGCCGGGCAGCTCGATCGAGACGTCGAGTCCAGTCGATTGGAATGGCGCCGCAATCAGCATGGTGGCGCTCGACACGCCGGGCACGGACCGAACTCGCGCCATGATGCCGTCGAGCATGTCCAACGACCGCCGGAATCGAACATCGAGCGATGTCACCGTATCGATCGCGGGCACGCTCGCCGATGCGCTGATCCGCGCGAGCATGAGCCGATCCGGCTTGAAGCCCAGGTCGAGATGCATGAGCCGCGCGAAGCTTTGCCCAACGACGCCAGCGGCTACGAGTACGGCGACTGTCACCGCAACTTGCGCCGCCACCAGCGCGGATCGCGTACGATGTGTCGCGGATGTTCCTTCACCGCCCTGCCTCGCGCGCAGGTTGTCGGCTAGCGAGAGTCGCCCGCTCAGTAGCGCTGGCAGGACACCGACGACGAGCGCGACTCCGATCACCAGCGCAGCCGACGCGGCGAGCAACGGTCCGTTCGTGCCGATGTGATCGAGACGCGGCAGTCCCGCCGGTGCCACCGAGAGGAAAATGGAGATCGCCAGCCGTGCGACGAGAATGCCCAGCGCGCCGCCGCCGAGCGCGATCGTGCCGCTCTCGATGAGCACTTGTTGGGCGATGCGCCCGCGGCTCGCGCCGAGCGCCGCGCGCACGGCGAACTCGCGACGCCGCCCCACGGCCCGCACGAGCTGCAGGTTCGCGATGTTGATGCATGTCACGAAGAGCAACAATGCGACGGACCCGGCAACGATCCGGATCGCCGGACGGATGTCACCGACGACCACGTCCGTGATCGGACGCGCGACGGGCGTCAGCGTGTTCCCGAGCACTTGACGCGCGCCCGAGTGCGGCTCGGTCGCGCGCTGCAGAAACGCGCCGAGCTCCGACTGCGCCTGGCCGGGCGTGGCGCCGGGTTTGAGGCGCCCGATGACGTCGTAGAATCCCGGCAGCGTGTCGCCGACCGAGACGCGGTACGTCGACTGCACGGAGGTCCAGAGCTGCGCGCCCCGTGGCAGATCGAACCCGCTCGGCACCACGCCGACAATCGTGAACTCTTTCGCCGCGAACCGCACGATGCGGCCGACGGCCGCCGGATCGCCGCCGAATGCTCGGCGCCAGAAGCCTTCGCTGATCACCGCGACCGGCGCGGCACCGAAGACGTCGTCGTCGGGCCGCAGGAGACGTCCGGCGCGCGGACGGATGCCGAGCACATCGAAGAACGTGCCGGATACGGAATTCGTCGCCACGGTCACTACCGTGTCGCCAATGCCGAGCGGCCGCTCCACGGCGCCATGGTATTCAGAGATCGCTGTCGCGCCGAAGCTCTGGGCTTCTCGCCGAAATGCTTTGTACTCCTCGCCCCAGATCGGAAAGTGCTCCGGTTGCAGCGTGGGGTTGTGCGCCCAGAGCACGACGAGCCGCGACGGATCGCGCACCGGCAGCGGGCTGAGGAGAATTCCGTACGCGACGCTGAACACGCTCGTCGCGGCGCCGATCCCAAGCGCGAGCGTGAGGATTGCCGCGGCGGCGAACGCGGGAGTGCGCCACAGGCTGCGCAGGGCGATCCGGAAGTCCTGACGAAACGAGTCCATGTCGCGAGAAAGGTATGATCGCTGAAAGGGTTCAGTAAATCACCCGTCGGATATCTGACACGTGAGCCGCCGTACTCCCCATACTGTCTTTCATGTCGACGCTCACGTTCGCCTGGCGCTCGCTGCGCCGCGCCCCCGCTTTCGCGATCGCCGCCGCGCTCACGCTGTCGATTGGCATCGGCGCGACGACCGCCATCTTCACCGTCCTCGACACGATCCTCTTCAAGCCGCTCCCATACCGCGAGCCCGACCGGCTCGCCGGTATCTGGATCGCGCTTCCGGGCATGGGCTTCAAGGCGGCGCCGCAGTCGATCTCGAGCTATTTCACGTTCCGCCGGTTCTCGCGCTTGATCGAGGGCATGGCCGTCGTCTCGCCGGCCGCAGTCAACATCGACAGCGACGACGGCGCGAAACCCGAGCGCATTCGATCGGCGACCGCGTCGGCGAGCGCGTTCAGCCTCCTCGGCACCAACTTCCAGCTCGGACGCGGATTCACGGCCGACGAAGACGCGCCGCGCGGACCGCACGTCGTCGTGATCAGCGACGGCCTCTGGCGGCGTCGGTATGGCGCGGATCCACACGTCATCGGCAAAACCATCCGGCTCAACGGCGTTGCAGTCCACGATCGTAGGCGTCGCGCCCGTGGGATTCCAGTATCCGAATGCCGCGACGCAACTCTGGCAGCCGTTCGCGCTCGATTCGATGACGCCGTTCGGCGGGGCGTTCGCGTTCGCCGGATTCGTTCGCATGAAACCGGGTGTCACGATCGAGGCGCTTCAGCGCGAGCTCAACACCATCATGCCGCGCATCGCCGAGCTGTATCCGGACATCGGCCCGGGCACGCCGACGAAGGACTTCCTCGCGAATACGCACGCGAGCGTCGCCGTGCACCGGATGCGCGACGACGTCGTCGGCTCGTTCGGCAACATCGTCTACATCTCCGCCGCCGCCGGCATTCTGCTGCTGCTCATCGCGTTCGCCAACGTCGCCAGCCTGCTGCTCACGCGCGCCGAAGGGCGGCAGCGCGAGCTCGCGGTGCGAGTCGCCCTTGGCGCAGGGCCCAGGCGCGTGATCAGCCAATTCCTCGCGGAGTCGTTCCTGCTCGCGACGCTCGGCGGTGGGCTCGGATTGCTGCTCGCGTTTCTTGGTGTGCGCGCGTTCGTACAGGCCGGGCCGCCGGGTATTCCGCGTCTGGCCGAGATGGGCGTGGATGCCAGTGTGATCGCCTTCGCGTTCGTCGTGACGCTCGTCATGGCGGCGCTGTGCAGCGTGGTGCCGGCAATTCGCTACGACACGCGTCGATTGGCGTCGCGGCTGCGCGACGGCACGCGCGGAGGGACGAGCGGCCGCGATCGACAGCGTGCGCGCCGCACCTTGGTCGTCTCGCAGGTCGCGTTCGCGACGGTCCTCGTCGCCGGCGCGGGAATGCTGTTCCGAAGCATGGACCGTCTGCGCCATGTCGAGCCGGGATTCGACGTCAATCACACGCTGGCGATGTTCCTCGCGCTGCCGCGCACGACGTATCCGAACGATACCGCTGTCGCGCGATTCACCACGCGAGTCGTCGATCGCGTGAGCACTGTCCCCGGCGTGATCGCCGCCGGGGCGACGTCGAAGGTGCCGCTCAACACGATCGGCATGAACTTCGGCCCGCTCACGAGCGACGCCGACCCCGACGCGACGAACAAGCTGCCGCCGTCGGTGGAAGCGATCACGGCAACCGGCGGCTACTTCAAATCGATGGGGATTCCGCTCCTCGCCGGGCGCACCTTCGATCGCGAAGACCGGCAAAACCCGACCGAAGTGATCATCGACCGGTCGCTTGCGATTCAGCGGTGGCACGACTCGACGGGCCGAGCGGCGATTGGCCGCAAGCTGTGGTTCGCGCCGGTGCTTCGTTATACGGTCATCGGCGTCGTCGGCGCGGTGCGGGACACGTCACTCGCCGCGCCGCCCAACGCGATTCTGTATTTTCCGCAAGCGCCGTTCGCCGACACGAACCAGACGTCGGTCACGCGCTTCTTCGCCGTCGTCACGCGCACGACCGGCGATCCGCGCGCGCTCATTCCGTCGGTGCAGCGCGCGATCGCCGACGTCGACAAGAGTCTGCCGGCGTTCGGGGTCGCGGCGATGAGCGACACGGTGGAACAGTCGATGGGTCGCTTGAGCTTCGTGATGACGATCATCGGCGTCACGGCGGGCGTCGCGCTCCTGCTGGCGGCGATTGGCCTCTACGGGGTGCTCGCGTACATCGTGAGCCTGCGGTCGCGCGAGATCAGCGTGCGGCTCGCGATGGGTGCGATGCCGGCAACGGTCGCACGGCTCGTGACGCGGCAGGGCGCGGCGCTGGCCGGCGCCGGCGTGGTCGTCGGCGTCGTGGTGTTCCTCGCATCATCGCGCTTGCTTCGCTCGGCACTGGTTGGCGTGGAGCGGCCCGACGTGCTCACGATCGCGGTAGTCACGAGCGTTCTGATGGCCATCGCGCTCGCAGCGAGCTGGGTTCCGGCGAGGCGTGCGGCGCGCGTCGATCCTGCGCGGGCGCTGAGTGGAGACTAATGTCGAGGCGCCGTCACCGGGCCGATTGCGACTCCAGTCGCTGAAGCTCCGCGCGGACGCGATCCGTCTGTCCCTTGAGTGATGGATCAGCGTCGGGGCGCAGCACGAGATACTGCCGGTACGACTTGATGGCCAGCTCGCGATTGCCCGCGAGCGCCGCGAGCCGGCCTCGCTCGCGGAGCCACGTCGAGTAATAGAGGCCGCCAGCGTTCGGATCGTCGTTGCGCGCCATCGCCGCGAGCGCGTGCGGAATGTCACCGATCGTCTCCCACCCACGCGTCGCGATGATGTTGCCCAGAAAGAGCAACTGCCCTTCTGGATCGCTCTTGATGACGGAATCCAGCCGTGCCAGCGCAACGGCGGCGTCACGCCGGTGTGTCATCGCCGCGAGTTGGGCATTCAAGGCCGTCTGATACCGGTCACGCGCCGCGGTGAGTCCGCTCGTGTCGCCGGGGAACGACAAGCGCGTGATCGCGTCGTTCACCTTGCCAAACCCTTGCACGTCGCCGAGCCACGCGTGGTACTGCGATGCAATCGCGAGCTCGATCTCGGCGCGGTCGGCGATCCGCTGTCGTCCCATTCATCGCGCCAAAGGCGTCGGCTTCGAGACGCTTCGCGAGATCGCCCACGCCAGTCGAATCCCAATCCCAGAGGATCGCGTTCAACACGCGCTGCGCCCGATCCAACGGATCGGGCATCGCATTGAGCGCCGCGAGCGCCTTCGCGGGATGTCCGGCGTCGCTCTCGAAGATCATTTGCATGAGCGACACTTGCCGGCGCTCATACGGAGTGATGGCCACCGCCGGCATCGCGTCGAGGGCGCGCCGGCCGTCGTCGATGCCGATGCGGCCCAATCGCGAGGCATGAACGATCGAGAACAGCGCAGTGAACGGCATGCGCGGGATGGTCGCGCGAAGCTCGCGCAGTTGCGCGCTGTCGCCCAGCTCCGCGGCGGCGATCATCCGGTCTCCCACGAGCGAATTGCCCGAGTCGTTCGCCGCGAGCACGCCGATCGCACGCCGCAAGCGCGCGCTGTCGCCTGTCGCAGCGGCGAGGGCCGGCAGATGCTCGAGCGCGGGCGTAAACGTCGAATCCAACTCCAGCGCGCGGCTCAGCGCGGCCAGCGCCTGCTGATTCGAGTTCTCGATACCCGACCCATTTCCATGGTGGAAGAACCAGTCGCCAACTTGATACCACGCGTCCGGCGAATCGGGCGCGAGCGCCTCATACTGCTGGGCAGCGGCGCCGCGTTCACTGAGCAGCTCCTGTTTGGGATAATTCGGCCCGAGCAACACGACGAGCAGCGCGCGATCGCGCGGCGAGAAGTCATTGCGTAACCGCCACGCGATTCGATCGGCGCGCGCCACGTCGCGCGTCTGCTGATCCCATCGCGATGCTTGAATGACGCCGAGCGCCGCGAGGGCGAACGTGGTGTCGGCGTCGAGCGACTCGTTGAACGACGTCCCCGCCGCCGTCCATCGGCCGCGACGATAGTTCGCCTGCCCGTCGAGATACGGACGCAGTGCGCTCAGCGGCGTGTGCGTCAGGTTCGCGAGACGTCCACCTTCCCCGGCGCGCTTCGCGAGCAGCTCGATCGTCACGCGGTCGACGATCGACTGGAGACTGTCGAGCGAGCCGGTGACGCTCGCGTCGGTGCGCTTGCCGTTCGACGCCGTCACGAGCGCGGCGTGCACGGTGATCTGCTTGCCGCCGCCGACGACGTCGCCCATCAGGATCTGGCCCGCGCCGATCTTCGTCGCCAGGCGGCGCGACGCGTCCTCCGGTACGTCGGCGCGATCGTCGCCGCCGGCTTTGCGCCACGCGGCGAGCACCGTCCGCGGATCGACGGAGCGCACGCCGCTGCCCGCGGCCAATCGCGCCGACAACAGATCGAGCATGCCCTCGCGCAGATAGTGGACGCTCGGATCCGCGCCGGCGACCCGGAACGGCAGCACGGCAATCACTTGGTCGTTGGCCGGCTGTGCCGACCGGTGCGTCCACAAAAGCGCCGCCGCCATCGAGCCGACCACCGCGATGAAACCCATGACGACCGCAGCGACGGTCACGTACCACGCCGAGGAGCGTCGTGCGCGCGCCGCGCCGAAACCGCGATCCGCAGTGCCGGTCGTCGCCGCATCCAGCTCGGCGAGCAGCTCGCTCGCGCGCTGCGGACGCGCGCTCGGCGTCTTCTCGAGACAACGCGTCACGAGCTGCGCGAGCGGACGCGGCGTGTCCGGCCGCTTCCGCTCGACCGGCACCGGCGCCTCGCTGAAGTGCGCGACGATGATTTGATGCGGCGGCCGGTCGCCGAACGGCGGCGCGCCGGTGAGCAGCTCGTACGCCATGCACCCGAACGCATAGATGTCGGCGCGCGCGTCGGTGTCGGGATCGCCCGCGGCCTGTTCGGGCGCCATGTAGGCCGGCGTTCCGAGACTCGTGCCGAGCTGCGTGAGCGTTCCGCTCGAGGCGGCGGTCGACTTCGACGCGGACAGCGCTTTCGCGATTCCAAAATCCGTCACCGCCGCCGAGCTGCCGGCGAAGAGCACGTTGTCCGGCTTGATGTCGCGGTGCACGACGCCGCGCTCGTGCGCGAACTCGAGCGCTTTCGCGACGTCGCGCAGCACGCTGATGACCCGCGGAATCGGCAGCGGTCCCTCGCGCGCGAGCTGCGCCCGCAGCGACTCGCCTTCGACGAGCGGCATGGTGTAGTACGGAACGCCGCCCGCGTTTCCCGCGGTGAGCACGGGGACGATCTGCGGATGCTGCAGCTGCGCCGCGAGCCGTACCTCACGCTCGAACCGCTCGGTGCTCAGCTCAGCGGCCAACTCCGGCGGCAGCACCTTGATGACGACCCGCCGGCCAAGCGCGGTCTCTTCGGCAACGAAGACGCGCGACATGCCGCCGCCGCCAAGCTCGCGCTCGATTCCATACGCGGAGCCGAGCGCGGTCTGCAACCGTTCGCGAATGTCGTTCGGGGAGTCGGGCATCGAAGTGGCACTAACCTAGGTCGGGTACCACGCGCGAGCCAGACGCGGTTCGCCTTACGTGTCGAGCTCCGCGCTCAACTTCGGTTCCGGCGGCGCGCCTTTGCCAAGCAGCCGCGCGACGATCTTGTCGCCGTGATAGCGGCCATTCTCGATGAAGACCTTGTTCGCGTCGAACCCCGCAACGACGACGCCGGCGATGAACAGCCCCGGCACCGACGTCTCGAGCGTCTCCGGATCGTGGGCGGGAATTCCGGTGACGGCATCGATCGGCACGCCGACGGCGCGCAAGAGATCCGTGTTCGGCGCGAAGCCCGTCATGATGTAGACGAGATCCGCCTTGAGCCGCTCCTGGCCGCGCGGCGACGTGAGCACGACCGCGCCAGGCTCGATCGCCTGCACCCGGCTGTCCCATCGCGCGGCGATACTCCCTTCCTTTTCACGATTCACGAAATCCGGCTGCACCCACGGTTTGATCTTCTTGTCGAACGTCGGGCCGAAATGCACGAGCGTCACGCGTGCGCCTGATCGCCAGAGATCGAGCGCCGCCTCGGCGGCAGAGTTGCCGCCGCCCACGACCACCACGTCCTGATCGAACGCCTCGTGCCCCTCGCGATAGACGTGCGAAACCTGCGGCAGATCTTCGCCCGGAACGCGCAGGTAATTCGGCGACCCGAAATAGCCCGTCGCGACGACCACCGCGCGCGCCTCGGTGCGCACGTCGCCGCGCGACCGCGACTGCGAGTGCACGATGAACTCCGATCGCCATCGCTCGATCGACGTCACGCGCTCGTACTGCCGGAGCGGAATGCCGAAGTAGCGAACCGCCGCGCGATAGTACGCGAGGCCGTCGCGTCGCGTCGGCTTCTCGGCGGCGATGACGAATGGCAATCCGCCAAGCGACAGTTTCTCCGCTGTCGAGAAGAACGTGACGTACGTCGGGTAGTGCGCGATCGTGCTCACGACCGACGCGCCCTCGAGCACGAGCGCGCTCAACCCGGCACGCTGCGCCGAAATCGCCGCGGCGAGCCCGCACGGGCCGCCGCCGACGATGAGCAGGTCAACCATCGAGGCCGATGATCTGATCGCGCCGCGTGCCCACGCTCACGTACGTGATCCGGGTTTCGATCAGCTCTTGCAGACGATCGATATACGCGCGCGCGCGCCGCGGGCAGATCCTCGAGCCGACGCGCCTCGCCCGTCGGCTGCTGCCAGCCCTCCATCCACTCGTACCGCGGCTTCACGCGATCGAGCACGGTGATGTCGCTCGGGAACTCCGTGTGCACGTCGTTGTCGTACTCGTAGCCCGTGCAGATGGCGATGCGATCGAGCGTGTCGAGCACGTCGAGCTTCGTCACCGCGACGTCGGTGAGTCCGTTGATCCGCGTCGCGTAGCGAACGACGATCGCGTCGAACCATCCACAGCGGCGCGGACGTCCCGTCGTCGCGCCGAACTCGTTGCCGAGCGCGCGCACGCGCTCACCCATCGGTTCATCCATCTCGGTGGGCAGCGGCCCGGTGCCGACACGCGTCGTGTACGCTTTGACGACGCCGAGCACGGCGTCGATCGCCGTGGGAGCGATGCCGACGCCCGTCGCGGCGCCGCCCGACGTCGTGCTGCTCGAGGTCACGAACGGGTACGTCCCGTGATCGACGTCGAGCAACGACCCCTGCGCGCCCTCGAGCAAGACCGCCGCACCGCTCTTGATGGCGCGGTGCACCATGAGACCGACGTCGTCCGTGAGCGCCAGCAGCCGCGGCGCGAGCTGCTCGAGGCGCGCGACGGTCGTCTTCGCGTCGCAGCGCTTCTCGGTGCCGAACGCCGAGAGCTGCATGTTCGCGCGCTCGGTGTTGTGCTCGACGAGCTCGCGCAGACGGCCGAGATTGCGCAGATCGAGCACGCGCACGCCGCGCCGCGCGATCTTGTCCTCGTACGCCGGCCCGATGCCGCGCCCGGTCGTTCCGAGCGACTGCGAGTGCGCGCTCTCCGCGTCGATGAGCTTGTGATACGGCAGCACGAGGTGCGCGCGGTCGCTGACGTAGAGCCGGCCTTCGACGTCGATGCCGTCGCGCACGAGCTCGTCGATCTCGGTGAACAGCGTTTCGGGATCGAGGACGACACCGTTGCCGATCGCGCAGCGCACGCCCTTGTGCAGGATGCCGCTCGGGATCTGGTGCAGCACGAAGCCGACGTCGCCTAAGTCGACGGTGTGCCCCGCGTTGGCGCCGCCCTGATAGCGAACGACCCAATCCGCTCGCTCGGCGAGGACATCGACCAGCTTGCCCTTCCCTTCGTCGCCCCACTGCGCTCCAACGACGACGACCGTTCGGGTGTTGTTCGTGAACATGGGAAGGCGGATCCGGAACGGGTGGGGGCAAAAAAATACGCCCCGGCGACTCGCTCGGGGCGTTGTTTCAATTTAGGCCCGTGGGGCGATCAGTCAACAGACAGTGGGAAGTGGGAAAGACCCGTTTCGCGTCACCCGGTTTTGTCAGCCAATCCACAGCGCGGAGACCACCCAAACCGTCATCGCCAACCCCATCCCGACCTTCAAGCACGCGGCGACGACCCTGCCCAGGAACGCACCCCATGCGACGCGCGTCGCGGCTCCCGTCTTCGCGCCCCCGGTCCACTCGAAGACGAACGCGCCAACGAACGCTCCAACGAACGCTCCGACGACCGACCCGACGATCGGAACCGGCACGCCGAGGAACGCCCCGATCATTCCGCCGATGATCGCACCCCATCCCGCGCGCTTCGACCCGCCGTACTTCCGCGCGAACCGGCCCGCGAGCACCCAATCCAGCGCCTCCGCCACCGCCATCAGGACGCCGATCGCGATCACCGTCGCGAGGCCGATCGCGCCGCCGGGCACGAGCAGGTAATAGCAGAGCACGCCGCCGAAGATGACGAGCGTCCCCGGCAGCCCGAAGGGAATCATCACCAGTCCGAGAACCATCGCCGCGATGAGGAGTGCTGCAGCCATTCGCTAACCGAGCTCCGTTGCCGTGTCCGCGAGAATTCGCGCCGCGAGGTCGATGCTGCTGCCGCGCAGGTGCGCGAGTGTGTCGCGAGGCGTGTGAATCCTCTGGAGCGTACGAAAGCCGCCACGGCTCAGTGTCAGCGTCTCCCATCCGGCGTCGGCGAGTGCCACGCTGTCTGTGAGGATGCCGGGGATGAGCCTCATGATTCGGACGCGCTCGCCACGGGCCGACGCGGCCCTGACGATCCTCGAAGCGAGCGCGTCGGGCCGCAAGCCGGAATACGTGACGGTCAGCTGCCCGTCGTCATCCACCGAATCGCAGTTGAGCGCGATGCCCGGCCCGCGCGTCCGCACCCATGCTCGCGCGCCCGCCAGCGCGAGCTCCTCGGCGTCGGTGATCAACACTCCCACGCGCGCCGTGGGCGACGACAGCTCGGCAGCGCCGAGCACTGCCGCCACGCCGCTCGCGTTGTCGAGCGCGCCGGTGTTGCGCGCACCGACGATCGACAGCATCAGCAACGACGAAAAAATCCACGTCAGCACGAGCACTACCGCGGCAGCCGTGTCGGCTCGTCCACCGTGCGCGAGCGAGAGCGCGAACAGCGTGATGACGCCCGCGCCCGTGCCGACGACGCCCGCCACGCGGGCGATCATCGAGACCGGTTGCCACTTGGAGTCGATATGCGCGACGAGCCAGACCGTCGGCTCTGCGCCGCCTCGCACCGCTTGCAGGTTCACGCCGCGGCGGCGCATCAACGGGAACGTCAGCACGCCAGCGGATCCGAGCCACGCCAGCCCTCCGATCGAGAGCGCGAGATACGTCGACGCGATCGCGATCAGCCAGGGTGCGTGTCGGCCGAGGTAGATCAGGATCGCGCTGAGCGACGCTCCCACGCCGGCGACCGGCATCGACCACGCGCCGGAAAACGCGGAATAGTCGAATGCCTGCTCGCCGGTTCGAAACCCGGCCGCCTCGAGGACCTCTTCGCAGTATCCTCGTGCCTCCGCGGCCGCCGCGCTTCCTGCCGGCCGCGGCTGCGACGCCAACTTTGCGAGGTGCGTCGACGCTCCGGCCACTACGCCGACTGTCGCAACGGATCGAGACACGAATTGGACGAACACGCACGAATCGAATCTCGCGCGGCGACACTTACTTTCCGCTTGGTTCGATTTGTCTTTATTCGTGTCATTCGTGTTTCAATCGCTTTCAACCGCCTTGAACACGAATTGGACCAACACACACCCATCGAATCTCGCGCGGCGACACCTGCTCTGCGCTTGGTTCGATTCGTGTTCATTCGTGTCATTCGTGTCTCAATCGGTTTCAACTTCCTGGCACACGAATTGGACCAACACACACCAATCGAACCTCGCGCGGCAACACTCGCGCTGCGCTTGATTCGATTTGTCTTTATTCGTGTCATTCGTGTTTCAATCGCTTTCAACGGCCTTGAACACGAATTGGACCAACACACGCCAATCGAATCTCGCGCGGTGACACCTGCTCTGCGCTTGGTTCGATTCGTGTTCTTCGTGTCATTCGTGTCTCAATCGGTTCCAAATTCCCTCGAACACGAATTGGACGAAAACGCACGAATCGACCCTCGCGCGGCGACAGTCGCTCCGCGCTCGGTTCGATTCGTCTTTATTCGTGTCATTCGTGTCTCAGAAGACTCGAATCCAGAGCTGCTTACACGGTCGTCGTAAGCTCCGCCCGAAGCAGCTCTTCGATCGCGATCCGCTGTTCCGCCGTTACAGATTGGAGCGGCGACCGAACCGGACCGCCGTGCAACCCGACGCCGTCCATCGCGGCCTTCACACCCGCCACGCCGAGCTCGCCGACGATCCGCGCGCCAAGGGGCGTGAACCGCGACTGCGCCGCGTTCGCGGTCGATTCGTCGCCGCCCAACACCGCGCGATAGATGTCGACCGCGAGCGGACCGGCGAACAGCGCGCCAGCCAGGATTCCGCCCCGCGCGCCCGAGACCATCGCGTGCTGGAACAGCTGCGCGTTGCCCGTGAACACCGAGAACGTCGCCGACTGCGCCGGCAGGTACGCCGCCAGCAAATCGCGCTGGCCCGAGCTGTCCTTGATCCCGATCACGTTCTCGTGCTCCGCCAGCTCCATCACGAGATCCGCCGGAATCGAGAAGTGCATGTACTTCGGGATGCTGTACAGGATCACCGGCACCGGACTCTCATCGGCGACGCGACGATAGTGCTGGCGCAGCGCATCGATCGTCATCGCCGCGCTGTAGTAGTGCGGCGATACGACGAGCACGGCGTCCGCGCCGCGGCGCGCCGCGTCCCGCGTCTGCATCAGGCACGTGCGCGTCGACTCGGCGCCGGTGCCGATGAGGAGGAGCTTGTCGTTCGGCACCACGTCGCGCGCGGCATCGATCAGGGCGCTCCGCTCGATCGCGTCGAGGAGCGCGGCCTCGCCGGTCGACCCGGTGACGACCAGTCCATCCATGCCGGCCGCGAGATGCGCCGCGCCGTTGGCCTTGAACGCCGCGACGTCGAGCTCGCCCGTCGTCGGATGGAACGTCGTGACGACGGGAGCGAACACGCCGCGCAGCTGTCGAATCATTGCGAGAGGAAATCCATGCCGCCGCCGAGTTGGATGCCATCCATGGCAGCGCCGGCCGGTTCGGGTTGACGCTCTTCGACCACGGCAACGCTCTGCGTGTCGGAGAGCTGCGAGAACATTCGCATCTTGAGCTCGAAGTCGGACGGATTGCTCGCCGCCGCCTTCGCTACTTCGAATGTAACCTCGCCGCGCCCGACCAGGTCCGCCAGGCATTGGTCGAACGACTGCATCCCGTACTGCTCTCGGCCGCTCTCGATGAAGTCGCGGATCTCGCCGATCCGGGTCCCTTCGAGAATGAGGTCCTTGATCGACGGCGTGTTGATCATGATCTCCGCGGCGACCGCGCGGCCCCGGCCGCTCCGCTTCGGCAGAAGACGCTGCGAGATCACCGCGAACAACGATTCCGCGAGGCGGACGCGGATGATCTCCTGCTCTTCCGGCGGGAACATCGCCATGATGCGAAGAATCGTGCTCTGCGCGTCGGGCGTGTGCAGCGTCGACATCAGCAAGTGGCCCGTCTCGGCCGCCTTGATCGCCGTGTCCACCGTCTCGGCGTCGCGCATCTCGCCGATCATGATGACGTCCGGATCCTGACGCAGCGCCGCCCTCAGGCCCATCTTGAAGTCGGTCGTGTCCGAGCCGATCTCGCGCTGGGTGACCGACGACTGGATGTCGCGGTGCAGGAACTCGATCGGATTCTCCAGCGTGAGGATGTGCCGGTTCTCGCGCTGGTTGATGAAGTTGATGAGCGCCGCCATGGTGCTCGACTTGCCCGAGCCGGTGACGCCGGTCACGAGAACCATTCCGCGCTCCGCTTGGGCGATCTTGGCGAGCACCGGAGGCAGCCCGAGCCGCTCGAAGCTCGGAATCTCCCAGGGAATGACGCGCATGACGATCGAGAACGAGCCGCGCTGCTTCATGATGTTCACGCGGAACCGGCCGATGCCGGGCGCCGACCACGAGCAATCGTAGTCGAGGATCTTGTCGAGCCGCGCCTTGTCGTCCTCGTTGCTCATCAGATGCAGGGCGATCTGGCGCGTTTGCTCTGGCGTCAGCGTCTGCTTCGTGAGGGCGACCAGGTCACCGTGAATGCGCGCGCGGAACGCATCGCCTGCCTTGATGTGCAGGTCCGAGGCGCCGCGATCCACGGCCGCTTTGATGATCTTTTCCATGGGTGGGGTAGTCAGTATCCGGCTCGCTTATCCACGACATTTCGCAACGGTTGGCCATTTGAGTATCGGCGCCAGTTGTCGAGAAATAGAGCGAGCTGGCGCGGCCAGAACCGTCCGGGCGAAACGGGCGAGATGTGCGGGCTCACGATCACCTGCCGAAGCCCCCAGAGCGGGCTCGACACCGGCAGCGGCTCTCTCTGGAAAACGTCGAGCACGGCGCCGCGGATGCGTCCGGTGGCGATCCGTTCGGCCAGCGCGGTTTCGTCGATCTGAGCGCCGCGCGCGACGTTGACCACGATCGACTGAGGCGGAAGGAGATCGAGCCGCTCGGCGGTCAGCAGGCCCGCCGTCTCCGACGTCAGAGGCGCCGCCAGCACGATGACGTCGTGGCACGCCAGCTCGGCGTCCAGTCGATCCAGGCCGACGACGCGCTCGAAGCCCGGCGGCGGACCAAGGCTCACGCGTCGACGAACGCCCGTGCAACGGGCGCCCAGCGCCGCCAACCTTTCCGCGGCGGCGCCGCCCAAGCCGCCGACGCCGACGATCAGCGCGCGAGCCGTGTCCATCTCGCGCAGCACGGAATCCATCTTCACGAATGGCTGCTTGTTCCACTCGGTGCGGCGCTGTTGGTCGATCACCACGTCGAAGCCGCGCAGAAAGTGCAGCACGCCCGCGACGATGAACTCGGCGATCGGAATGGCGTGAACGCCGGCGGAGTTCGTGAGCACGACGTCGCTGTCGGCCATCTCGGCGTACGTCGACGTGCCGACGCCCGCCGCTGCCGAGTGCACCCACTTGAGCTTTCGCGTCTCGAGGAACAGCGTGCGCGGAATGCCGAATCCATAGTAGACCTCGGCGTCGCGCACGGCGGCCATCACCTCGTCGCTCGGCCGCGGCGGTCCGTCTCCGTCGGAGCTCGTGGGGGAGCGGACGATGTGCATGCGCCAACCTGCCGGTGCCTCGCTCCTCAGCTGCCGCTCACCCTCCGGAGTCAGCGCCCAGTTCTTCGACGTCGCCGCGAGGTCGACGACCAGCAAGCGTTCCTCGGCCATCAGTCGGTCGTGATGCTCACGACGTCCGGGCGCGCGCGAAGCTGGGCGCAGAGGACGTCGAACTGCTTCGACGCCCCGACGAGATCGAGCTCGAACGTGCGATCGGTGTCATGCTCGTAGGTGCGGCGCCCCAACACGTGCAGTCCGAGCTGCTGAATCACGTCCTCGAACGCTTCGAACGGCGTTCCCAGTTTTACGCGGAGGGTCGCGCGAGCGCGGCGGCGTTTGCGGAGCAAGGCACCTTCCACCGGCCGCAGGCCGACGAGGACGATCATGATGAGCGCCGTCGCGCCGAGGGCGTCGACGTAGGCGCCGGCGCCGACCGCCGCGCCGATCGCGGCCACCACCCAGATCGTGGCCGCCGTCGTGAGGCCGACGATCGAGCCGCCGCCGTGGAGAATCGCGCCGGCGCCGAGAAAGCCGATCCCGGAGACGATCTGCGCCGCGATGCGGGTCGTGTCGCCGTACGGATGGCCGTCCGGGCTGAACCCGATCTTCGCGATGTCGATCGAGAGCTGCGTGAACAGCGCCGCGCCGACGCAGATCAGAATGTTCGTACGCAGCCCGGCGGACTTCCCGGCGAGCTCGCGCTCCATGCCGATCGCGCCGCCGAGCAGCGTGGCGAGGAGCAGTTTTCCGAGCACGCTGAGGCGAAACGCGTCGACGATGGCGGACGCGGTCTGGCTCAGATCAAGGACTGACGCGTCGACGATGATCGGTATCTCCCGCCCGCCGACGCGTCGCGCGCTGCGCGTCCGTCAGCGCGAATCGAGGTCGCGCACGTCGCCCGGCTCCGTGTCCGGCGACGAGTCGCCGTAGCTGATGCTCCGGGCCTGCTCCTCGAGGGTCGCGATGGTCGCGTCGTCGGGCTCGGTGGGTGTTTCGTAATTGCGGAAAACCGTGCCGCCGCACTTCTCGCACACCACGGCATTCGGCACGGCCTTGTCGAAGTCCTTCTCGTTGCCACACGTCAGGCACACCAGCGTCAGGATCCCTTGGGTGCCTTTTTTCTTCGGCATGAGTTGCTCGCGTTGGGTTCGCGAGCGAACCCTGCAAGCTCCATGCGGCACCAGCAGGCCCAAGTGCGCGCGACGACCCGAGGAGTCTACTCTGCTGCGAGTCCGGCTGGTAGCGGCCGGCTCATGGTCGCCGCTCAGTTCGTGAGGATCTGACGAATCGGATCGTGGATCGACGGATACTGAATGAGCACGAAGCCGATCTGAAAGGCGATGAGTCCGGCGGGAATCGCCCAGCCGACGAGCCTCTCTCTGCTGGCCGGGGGAAGCGATCTGCGGTAGGCCAGCCAGCAGAGGACGACGACGATCGACTCGAGAATGACGTCGGTCGTCGCATAGTGGTAGAGGTTGAGCCCGACCTCGGGGCCATTCGGCCAGATCGCTTTGGACCCGGTCACGAAGTCGGCGGGCCAGTGCGAGAAATAAGTGAGCCACACGATGGCGGCGTCCGCTCGCGATCTGGAAACGACCGCGTAGAGTCCGGCGACTATCGTCGCGCCGAGAATCACCGAAACGAGCGAGTGCGAGATCGAGGGGTTTCGCGGACCGCCGGCCGCCGCGAGCAGCCACTGGATCCAGTCCGGTGCATACGCCACCGGGACGAGCACCGCCATCGGCACGCGGGGGCGGAGGGTCTTGGCGTAGAGCGCGAGGCCGGCGTGTCCGGCGTACATGTCAGCGCGGTCGCCGCAGCACGTGGTCCATCGCCGTCAGGAACACCCACGGAAGGATCATCGCAACGAGAATCGCGAACTGCCTCACGCGGCACCCCCGTCCGCCGCGCGCGCGGACGCCCGATCGAGCGTTCGCGAAACGGGCGGCCGGTGCGGAACGATCAGAAGGGACGCGCCGGTTTTCGCTTGGCTGCACACTCCTCGCACAGCGTCGCGCTGGACTGCATCGCCACGCCGCATCCACCACAGAGGCTGTACACGCGCACCCCGTGAGGCGTGACGTCGCGGCGAATGGAGGCCATGGAGATCGCGAAATCGAATGACGCGACGGGAATGACGTGCCGGGGCGAGAATTTCTTCAGCTTCCACGCGCGGATTCGCGCGACGAGACCACGGAGGAACTGCATAAATCGCTCGGAACGAGCCGCGCACTTGCATCCACCTCGCCGGCAGCGCGCGGCGGCAGAACCGGCGGCGAGACCGACCCCTCAAAACGCACGGCCTATGCCGTTGCGTGTTTCGCGCGCGAACCGCGGTCAAAACCCCATCCTCTCGCGCACCGCATCCATCGTCTCGCGTGCCAACGCGCCGCACCGGCGAGCCCCGGTCGCCAGGGCGTCGTCGACCAGACTCGGATTGCTCGCAAGCTCGGCGGCGCGCCGCCGAATCGGCACCAGCTCGCCCTCGATCGACTCGGAGAGCACCTTCTTGCAGTCGATACATCCCCAGCCCGCTGTACGGCACTGCGTCGCGACGTGCTCCACCGTGGACGGCGGACTGAACCCCTTGTGGATGTGAAAGATGTTGCAGACTTCCGGCGTGCCGGGATCGGTCTTCCGGATGCGCTTGGGGTCGGTGGCGGCGGGACGCAGCTTGGCCCAGATCGCTTCCGGGGTCTCCATCAATCCGATCGTGTTGCCCATCGACTTCGACATCTTGGCCTGGCCATCGAGCCCCATGATGCGGCGCGTCGGCGTCAGCAGCGCCTCGGGTTCCGGGAAGAATGCCTCGCGCTCCTCGGCGCCGTCTTCGGTGTGTCGGCCCGTCGGTCGGCCGAACGCCGCGTTCCACCGGCGCGCGACGACTCGCGACAGCTCGAGATGCTGCACCTGGTCTTCGCCGACCGGCACCTTGTCGGCGCGATAGAGCAGAATGTCCGCGGCCTGCAGCACGGGGTAGTTCAGGATCCCGGCGTTCACGCTCTCCTGGCGCTGCGATTTCTCCTTGAACTGCGTTTGCCGTTCCAGCTCTCCGAGCGGCGTGATGGTGTTGAGAATCCAAGCGAGCTCGGTATGTTCCGGAACCTGTGATTGCACGAACAGCGACGCGACATTCGGATCGATGCCCGCCGACAGCAGCGAGATGGCCATCTCACGCCGGCGCGTGCGCAGTTGCTCGGGCTCGTAGCGGCCCGTGATCGCGTGATAGTCGACGACGCAGATGATCGTCTCGAGCTCGTGCTGCAGCAGCGTCCAGTTTTTCACCGCCCCGAGGTAGTTGCCGACGTGCAGCTCTCCGGACGGCTGTATCCCACTGAAGATCCGTGACATCCGGTCAAGTTAATACGCCCCGCGCGCTGCTGGCGACATGCGTCGCCGCTGCCGCGCGCGCGACGGAGATCATTCGTGAAGGCGCCGCGAGCCGCGACGCGATCGTCTGGGAGCACAAGTCGGAGTTCGACTTCGTGTGGGACGTCGACCGCCGCGCCGAGCGCGCGATCACCGAGATCGTGCGCCGCGCGGCATGCCGACGCACGTGTGCTCGGCGAAGAGTTCTCGCCGTCGATGAGCGATCGCGCGGGTCTCGTGTTCGTCGCCGATCCGCTCGACGGCACGACGAACTTTCTGCACGGCATTCCGTGGTACGCCGTCTCGATCGCCGCGATGGTCGACGGCGAGCTCCAGGCCGGCGCCGTGCTCAACGCCGCGAATGGAGAGCTGTTCACGGCGACGGCCGGCGGCGGCGCACGGCTCAACGGGCAACCGATCACGGTCTCGACGATCACCGATCCGCACGCGATCGCTGATCGGCACGGGGTTTCCATTCAAGGGCGACGAGCACGTCGATGAGTATTTGCGAATGCTCCCGCGCGTCATGCGGGAGACGAGCGGCATTCGCCGCCCCGGCGCCGCGTCGCTCGATCTGGCGAGCGTGGCCTGCGGCCGGTTCGAGGGCTTCTGGGAGATCACGCTCGCGCCGTGGGACATCGCCGCGGGCTTGCTCCTCATTCGCGAAGCCGGCGGCATCGTGACGACGCTCGAGGGCGATCCCGCCCCGGTCGCGCACACGAGCCTCGTCGCCGGCAACGCCGCGATTCACGCGTGGCTGATGGAGGCTGTGGGCCGGAGAACTAGTTAGACTGGTCTTCGCATCTTCCTTCGCCCGTTCACCGTTCGCCTTCCGTTCGCGCCGTTCCCTCGTTCCCGTTCGCCGCTCCTCCCGTCTCCCCCACCGCCATGCGTCTCGTCGAGTGCGTTCCGAATTTTTCTGAAGGCCGTCGTCCCGAAGTCGTCGCCGCCATTCGCGATGCCATCGCCGCCGTCGAGGGCGTCGCCATTCTCGACGTCTCGTCCGATCAATCGCACAACCGCACGGTGGTGACGTTCGTCGCGCCCGTCGAGCGCGCCGTCGACGCGGCGTTCGCCGGCATGCGCGTCGCGCGCGACAAGATCGATCTCAATCATCACACGGGCGAACATCCCCGCATGGGCGCCACGGACGTCGTGCCGTTCATTCCGCTCGAGGGCGCCACGATGGAAGACTGCATCGTGCTCGCCCGCCAGCTCGGCGAACGCGTCGCGAAGGAGCTCGAGATCCCCGTCTTCCTCTACGAGCGTGCCGCGACGTCGCCGGCGCGCGAGAACCTCGCCGACGTTCGGCGAGGTGAGTTCGAGGGAATTCGCGACGAGATGAAGGCCGGCGCCGCATCGAGAAAGCCGGACTTCGGGCCATCGCGTGTTCACCCGACCGCCGGCGCAACGGCGATCGGTGCGCGCCCCTTTCTCGTCGCCTACAACGTCTACCTCGGTCCCGCCTCGAACCTGCCCGTCGCCAAGAACGTCGCCAAGGCCGTTCGCGGGTCCTCGGGCGGCATGAAGTACATCAAAGGCTTGGGCCTCGAGGTCGACGGCCAGGCGCAGGTGTCGATGAATCTCGTCGACACCGAGAAGACGCCGCTCTATCGCGCCTTCGATATGGTGCGAATGGAGGCGGAGGCGCAGGGCGTGTCGCCCACGTGGAGCGAGATCGTCGGCCTCGTCCCTGAGCGCGCGCTGTTCGAGACCGCGGCGCGCCACATTCGTCTGCGCGACTTCACGCCCGGGATGGTGCTCGAGCACAAGGTGCGCGCGGCCGTGCAAGGCGGCGAATCGTTGACGAGCTTCGTGTCGTCGGTGGCATCTCCCTCGCCGACGCCTGGCGGTGGCAGCGTCGCGGCCCACGTTGGCGCGCTCGGCGCCGCGCTCGCGCAGATGGTCGCGGGCCTCACCGCCGGCAAAAAGAAATACGCCGCGGTCGACGCCGAGATGAGGGAGCTCGCGCTCACCGCCGCCGGTTTGGTCACGACGCTCTCCACGCTCGTGCAGAAGGATGCCGACGCCTACGGCGCGGTATCCGCCGCCTACAAGCTCCCGTCCGAGGGCGCCGAGGCCGCGAATGCCCGACAGGCCGCGATCACCGACGCACTCCTCGGCGCCGCGGAAGTGCCGCTCGAGACGGCGCGCGCCTGCGCGAAGGTCGCGGAGCTCGCCGCGACGTGCGCGACCAAGGGCAATACGAACGCGGTGTCCGACGCCGGCGTCGCCGCGCTGCTCGCCGACGCCGCCTGCCGCGGCGCGATTTACAACGTGCGCATCAACATCGCGTCGCTCGAAGACAAGTCGCGCGGCGCAGGACTCGTCGCCGAGGGGAATCAGCTGCTCGCCCAAACTCGCCAGCATGTCGAACAGGCGATAGGAGCGGTAGAAAACGCGATTGGGTGACCCAGCTACCTGCCCAAAACCTTGCGTGCCCTGCGTCCATTCCACCACATCGTCGTTCCCGTCACTGCCTGACTCGCCAAGACGATCGCCGCGGCGAGCCAGATGAGCGCGCCGGGCGCGCCCAGGATGTCGCCCGTGTGCATTGGACGCAGACTGTTCGCGATGCGCGTGCCGAGCTGCGCGTCGCGCGAGCTCACGGCGAGCAGCACCGCGCCGGTGAATCGATCGACGTACACGCGGCTGCGCCCGACCGGGGTTCCGTCCTCGGGAAAGCGCAGCGACGCAACGAACGGCGCGTCCGGCTTCGACGGCAACGACAGGAGCACCGTGCGCGCCCCGGGCAGCGCGCGCGCGGCGACATGCGACACCGAGTCCGCCGAGATCGACGGCGCGTCCAGGTTCGAGACCGGTTGCTGCGGAGCGCGGGGGCGCGGCGACGAATCGAGCTTCAGCACGGCCTGTGAGAGCCGCGGCGAATGCATGACGACCCCGCTCGACGCGATGATCGTGATGACGACCGAGGCGAACACCCCGAGCGTGTGATGGAGGTCGAAGACGATGCGCTTCCAGCTCGCGGACCAACGCACGCGCCAGAGTTTGTCGCGCCACCACACGATCACGCCGGTCAGCACGAGCAGGAGCGACAGCGCGGTGACGACGCCGACGACATCGCGGCCAACCTGGCCGGACATCAGCGCGATGTGAGTGGCGTGCAGCCGGCTGGGGAGCGATGCCCGTGCCTCCGCGGACGTGCGCCGCCCCTGAACGCGACCCGTGTACGGATTGACGAATATCTGATTCTGGCCGATCTGCACCATCGCGGCGCGGTCTGGTGCCTTGGGGAGCGAGATGCTCGCGTCCGCGGCATTCGGCACGGCCCGCGTGGCACCGGCGATCATCGAGTCGAGCGATACCCACCGGTCGCTTGGCTGTACGCGCCAGAGCTGGGGGTGCAGCCCGCGGTCCATCGCGCCCTCGAAGACCAGCGCGCCGCCGGTCAACGCGAGCGCGATGATGATCACGCTCGCGACGAGCGCAACCCAGCGATGAACGACGATTAGAAGAGGTCTCATGAGAGCGGGATTACGACGACGCGCTCAATGCGCCGTTCGGCTGTCCGCGCCGTTCGCCTGTTCGCGCCGTTCGGCTGTTCACTTCTTTCCCGCCACATCCACCAGTGTCCGAAAGATCATGTCTGTTCCTTCCCGCAACGACGCGATGCTGACTTTCTCATCGTTGCCGTGCATGCGCGTGAGCTCGTCCGCGTCGATCGGATAGGGATAGATCCCGTACACCGGCACGCCGCGCGAGCGCCACGCCCCCGCGTCCGTCCCCGCTTGAAACAGATACGGCGTCACCTCCGCGTTCGGCCATTGCGTCTTCGCCGACCGCGCGAGCGCGCGATACAAATCAGTATCTTCTGACGATGCCGCAGGCCGCGCGACCACGCGCGAACCGATGCTCAGCTGCACGCTCGTGTCCCTCACCACACGCCGCAGCTGGTCCACCAGCGCGGCCGGGTCGCTCCCTGGAATCAGCCGAAGGTTGATCGTCGCTTCCGCCGAGCCGGGAATCACGTTCGAGCGAAAGCCGCCGTTGATGATCACCGGGGCGATCGTGTTCCGAATCAGCGAGTGGAGCAGCGGGTCGCGGCTGACGACCGAGTCCGCGCGCCGCGCGCGGGCCGGATCGCTCCCCACCACGTCGCGGAAGTAACCCGACATCGGCGGCTTGCTCGTCCGCGAGAGCGCGGTGAAGAACTGTCGTGTCGCCGGCGTGATCGTGAGCGGCGTTTCGTACATCGACAGCCTGGCGAGCGCGCGCGCGAGGAGAAAGATCGCATTGTCCGGCCGCGGCATCGACGAATGAGTCGACGTGCCGTGCGCCGTGACGGTGAGCGGAATCGACAGCTTGTCCGCCGTCGAGATGCTCACGTATCGCACGGCGCCGTCGTCGCCCCTCATGATCCAGCCCCCCTCGTTGAGCGCGAACTCGGCGTCGATGTCGCTCCAATGCTCGCGCGCCAGCCAGGTGGCACTATATGGAAGAGCGCCCTCTTCGTCCGCCTCGGCGACGAAGATCACGTCGCGCGCGAGGGGAATCTTTCGCTCGGCGAGCATCATCGCGGCGCGCGCGAAGACGGCCATCCCACCCTTGAAGTCCACCGCGCCCCGGCCAAACACGTGATCGCCCGAGATGACGCCGGCGAACGGATCGACCGTCCACTTCTCGCGCTCGACGCCGACGACGTCGGCGTGCGCGGCGATGAGCACCGGACGCTTGGACCCGTCGCCCTTGAGCCGCGCCACGAGATGCACTTTGTTCGTGTCCGGCGTCTCGATGATCTTGACGTCGAAGCCGCGCGCGCGAAATCGTGGGGCCAGCGCCGCCGCCACCTGTCGCGTGATGCCGGGTGGATTGCTGCTGTTCGCCCGAATGAGCTCCACGAGGAGCGCGGCGGTCGAGTCGGTCGCCTGCGCCTTCATGGCACGCGGCATCGTGATCGACGCGGCCATCGTAGCCGTCACGAGCAATCGCGAGACGATTCTCTGCATTGAGTCACGGGTGAAGGTCGCGCCAACTTAGCACGAATCTCGGCCCTCCGAGAGAGCGCTCCACCCAAAACGCCTCGGTCCCCTTGACGGCACGCGCCATTCCCTCATCATTTGATTCAATCAAACGTTGATGGAATCACGCCCATGTCGCCCAGAGAGCTCGACCTCCTGCAAGGCACGCTCGACGTCCTCGTGCTGCGTGCTCTGTCCTGGCAGCCCATGCACGGCTACGCCGTCGCGCGATTCATTCGCCAGAGCTCCGGGCAGACGTTCAAGGTCCTCGACGGCGCGCTGTACACTGCCCTGCACCGCATGGAGGAGCGCGGCTGGGTCGACGCCGAGTGGGGCGCGTCGGACAAGAAAAAGCGGGCGAAGTTCTACCGGCTCACCGCCGCCGGCCGCCGCGCGTTGCGCAGCGAAACGCAGTCGTGGGACGACTACGTGGCCGCGGTCGGACGCGTCATGACCGCCACCCCGGAGTCCGTATGAACGTCGACCGCAACATCGACGCCGAGCTGCGTTTCCATTTCGAGGCGCGCATCGACGAGCTGGTAACACAGGGACTGTCTCGCGAAGCGGCTCGCCGGCAGGCGCTCGGCGAGTTCGGCGACGTCGACGACACTCGGGCCGCGCTTCGCGAGATCGACGCGCGCGTCGCCAAACGCCGCAACCGCGCCGACATGCTCGACGCGCTGCGATCGGACGTCGCGTACTCGGCTCGCGCGCTCCGGCGTACGCCGGCCGTGTCACTGGCCGTCATTCTGACGTTGGGGCTCGGGCTCGGCGCCAACGCCACGATGTTCTCGCTCCTCGAGACGATCTATCTTCGGCCGCCCGCGGGTGTCGCCGCGCCGGGAGACATTCGCCGCGTGTGGAGCGAGCAGCGCTTCAGAACCGGAATGCAGTTCTGGGCGGGCTTCGACTACAGCGCATACAGCGCGATCTCGCGCTCGCTCGATGGACGAGCGCGCGTGACGATGTACCACGCGGGCACGCGACGGCTTGGTCGCGGAGACGGCGCGCCGACGCTGCACGTCGCCGGCGCCGCGGCAAACTACTTCAGTGTGCTCGGCGTGAAGCCCGCGCTCGGACGCTTCTACACGTCGGACGAAGACGGCCTTTCGCAGGCCGCGCCCGTCGCGGTGATTTCCGAATCATTCTGGCGCCGACAGTTCGACGGCGACCCCGGCGTCCTGGGCCGCCAGCTCGATTTCGCCCAGGGCAAGCTCACGATCATCGGCGTCGTCGCGGGAAACTTTCGCGGCATCGAGCTCGATGCCGCCGATGTCTGGATGCCGACGCTCACGTTCCTCGCGCTGTCTCCGCGACAACGGACGCCGTGGTGGCAGGACTCCAGTGTCAATGGCTTTCAGGTCGTGCTGCGTCCAGCGCCGGGCGTTCGCGAAGGGCGAGCTGACCCAACGCGTGACGCAAGCGCTCAGGCAGCCGAACGCCGGCGGCTTTCGCATCGACAGCACGGCCGTCGCGGAATTCGGCGCGATCAACGTCGCGCGCGGGCCGGGCAAGGTCAGCACCGAGATGCAGGTGGCCACCCGGCTCGCCGGCGTCGCGATCATCGTGCTGCTCATCGCGTGCGCGAACATCGTCAATCTGCTCCTCGCGCGCGCGGTGAGCCGGCGCCGCGAGATCGCCGTTCGACTCGCGCTCGGTGTCTCACGGCAGCGGCTCATTCGGCTGCTGGTCACCGAAAGTGTATTGCTCGCGCTCGTGGCCGCGGCTGCGGCCGTGGCGGCGGCATACTGGGGCGGCGGGCTGCTGCGCGCTTTGTTGATGCCGAAGATCGAATGGGCCGATTCGCCGGTCGACTGGCGCGTTCTCGTGTTCGCGCTCGCGGCCGCGATCGTCGCCGGCACGCTGGCGGGGCTCGTGCCGGCCCTTCAAGCGTCGTCGCCCGATCTCACCGCGTCGCTCAAGGCGAGCGCGCGGAACGACGGACCGCAGCGGTCGCATCTTCGCAACGCTCTAGTGACGGTCCAGGCTGCACTTTCCGTTTTGCTGCTCGTCGGGGCGGTGCTGTTCGTGCGGAGCCTGCGCAACGTCAAGGAGCACGACTTCGGCTACGCCGTGTCGCAGCTCGCGTTCGCGTCGGTCGACTTCGACACGAGAGACTCGGTGCGCGATGCGGCATTCCCGTCGCGCATGCGAGCGCTCGAGGCGAGAGTCGCCGGCCTTCCGGGCGTGGAGGGCGCTTCGCTCGTTCAGTTCAAACCGAAAGGCGGCTTCTCGACGATCACGTACTTCCCAGACGTCGACACCGTCGCCCATCACAAGCCCATTGGATTCCTGTCGGGGGTCACGCCCTCGTTCTTCGAGGCCACCGGCACCAAGCTGCTCCGCGGTCGAACATTCTCGAACGAAGCGAACGGCGGCGGGCCATTCACGACGATCGTGAACAAGGCGATGGCCGACGCGTTGTGGCCAAACCAGGATCCGATCGGTCGCTGCATTCGCTTCGACGCGCCGGGCGCGCCATGCGCGACCGTGATCGGCGTCGCGCAGACGGCGATGCTGCTCTCGATCGACGAGGTGGCGACGCCGCGCTTCTACGTCTCGCTCGACAACCCGCCGGCCAAGCTGTACACGGGACGCGATCTGATCGTTCGCGGCGACGCGCGGCGGCTGCCGGCGGTGATGACGGCGATTCGCGAGCTGCTGCGCGCGGAGTTTCCGGGTTCGAGGCCGCGACTCTCCACGATGTCGCAAACCATGGAACCCGAGTATCGGCCATGGGACCTCGGCGCGAAGTTGTTCACGCTGTTCGGCGTCCTCGCGCTCCTTGTGGCGTCGATCGGCGTGTTCAGCACCGTGTCGTACGCCGTGAGCCGGCGCACGCACGAATTCGGCGTTCGCATCGCGCTCGGCGCGCGCAGCGCCGACGTCGTGCGGCAGGTGTTGAACGAAGGTCTGAAGACCGTGATCACGGGTGTCGTCGTTGGCCTGCTGCTGACCCTCGCCGCGGGACGGCTCGTCGCGTCGCTGCTCTACGGCATCAAGCCGAGCGATCCCGCGTCGATGGCGATCGTGGCCGGAACGCTGATCGCGATCGCGTCAGCGGCGGCACTCATACCGGCGTGGAGGGCCGCGCGATCAGATCCGGTGTCGGCGCTGCGCGCCGACTAGCCGAACGAACCCCTGCCCCCGAACGCCTGACCGTGAACTCCAAACGCTGTTCAGAGTTCACAGTTAGGGGTTCGGTGTTGGAGTTGTCTACTACGCCGTCCGCTTCACCTCGAAACAACACTTCACCGGCCCGGCAGCCTCGGCCGACCGCACGCAGCACTCCTTGACCGTCACTCCGGCGGTTTCGCTCACGAGCTGAGTGACCGCGTGGCAAATCCGCGGCTGCGCGCGCACCGCATCGGCGAGCGGACACGCGTGGCCGCGCAAAATGAACGCATCCGGCGTCCGCTCGACGTCGATCTCGCCGCCCAACGCGGTGAGCAGGCGCGCCGCGTCGTTGACTCTGCTTTCGAGCGACTTTGCCGGTCGCTTCTTGGCGGCGTTGGCCTCCCCGTCGGCGGAGAGTCGTCGGCCGACGTCGCGAAAGAGCGCGTCGAGCTCGGCGTCGGAGAGCCGGCGCTCGAGCGCGGCAAGCAGCGCCAGCAACACGGGGGCGTAGGCGGCCGACAATAGCCGCTCGGCGCTCGGCGCGATCACGTAGATCCCGGCCGGCTTACCGGCGCCGCCCGTGTGGCGCTGGCGAGGCTGATGGATCACGCCGTCGCGCTCGAGGCTGGCCAGATGGGCTCGCACGGCGTTGTCCGTGACGCCGAGCGCGCGCGCGAGCTCGTCGACGGTGCGTTCGCCGCGCCGCAAGAGCGCGATGATCCGACCGCGCACCCGTCCGCCGACCGACCGTTCCCACCATCGCATGCGACCCTCCTTGGGCTCGTCAAATCTAACACCGATCCAGAATAATTCTATATTTTTCTTGACAAATTCTGCCGGCGGGCGTAGCCTCCTGTCCGGCCGCCACACCGATCGCGGCGGCAGCTGGTTTTCTCTTTTCATCTCTTCGGGAGACCCACCATGCAGTCACGTCACACCACGCTTCGCGTCGCCGGCGTGGGCGCGCTCATCGCGCTCGTCGCGGGCGCCGTCCCAGCTCGGGCGCAGGCCGCGAAGCTCGACGATCCGACCATCATCGCGATCTTCGACGCCGCCAACACCTGGGACATCGAGGCCGGCCAGCTCGCCGCGAAGAAGGGGAGCGACAAGGTCGTGAAGGACTTCGGCGCCATGCTCGTCCGCGATCACTCCAACGTGCGCCAGCAGGGCCGCGATCTCGCCGCGAAGCTGAAGGTGACGCCGACGCCGCCGAAGGATTTCGCGCTCGCCAAGGTCCACGCCGACGCGATGAAGAAGCTCGAGGCGCTCAGCGGCAAGGATTTCGACAAGGCGTTCTTGCAGAACGAAGTCGACTATCACCAGGCCGTGATCGACGCCGTCACCACCTCGCTGCTGCCGTCGCTCAAGAACGCCGAGGCGAAGGATCTCGTGACGAAAGTGGCGCCGGCGTTTGCCGCGCATCGCGACGCCGCCAAGAACCTGATCGCGAAGGGCGAGTAGCGGGATCAGCAGGGCAACGGGGGGACCTCGGGCGAGCCGGCTGAGCCGCGCCTCGCCCCGAGGTCCAGTGCGAGCTTGCCGCGCCGCACCGGCGGCGACATACTGCCCGCACCGACAACTCTTCGCCCCGGAGCTGGCTGCGTGACGGTCATCGAGATTCCCACCCCCGATCCGCGCACGTTCGACGACACGTCGCGCCCATTCGCCGAAGCGGTCGCGGCGCAGTATGCGGTGAAGAAGATGATTGGGCGCGGCGGCATGGGCATCGTCTACCTCGCTCGCGATCGTCGCCTCGACCGGCTCGTCGCGATCAAGACGCTCCCGCCGCAGCTCGCGGCAGACCCCGCGGTGCGCGAACGGTTCATTCGCGAGACGCGCGCCGCCGGCGGCATGTCGCACCCGAACATCGTTCCGATTCACGGCGCCGACGAGATCGACGGCCACGTGTTCTTCGTCATGGGCTACGTCGACGGCGAATCGCTCGCGACGCACGTGACGGCGCGCGGGCGTCTCGACCCACGGACCGTCGCCGAGCTGCTGCGCGACGTCGCGAGCGCGCTCTCGCATGCGCATCGACGCGGCATCGTGCACCGCGACATCAAAGCGGAGAACATCCTGATCGAGCGAGCGACCGGCCGCGCGCTCGTCACCGACTTCGGCATCGCTCGCCTCGCCGAGGCTGCGCCGTTGACCGCCACTGGTCAACTCCTCGGTACGGTCTACTATGTGAGCCCCGAGCAAGTGTCCGGCGAGCGCGTCGACCAGCGGAGCGACCTGTACTCGCTCGGCGTGGTCGGATATCTCGCGCTCACCGGCTGCTTCCCGTTCGACGCGGAGCTCGCGTCGGCCGTGCTCGTCGCGCACGTCACGCGTCCCGCGCCGCGGATGCGCGACGCGAACCCCGACGTGCCCGAGGCGCTCGCGGCGGTGATCGATCGCTGCCTCACGAAGGATCCCGCGGGGCGGTTCGCGACGGCGGATGAGCTGATCGCGGCGCTCGACGGCGCGATTCGCGACGACGGCCGAGCTACGGCGCCGCCCGCGCGAAAGCCGAAGATCTCGGACACCGAGGCGCAGGCGGTCTGGCAGCGAGCCGCCGATCTACAGGCGTTGACGGGCACGCTCGCGCGACCCGATCTCCCGCCGCAGGCCCGCGACGCCGACAAAGATCGAATGCGAACGTCCGGCTTTTCGCTCACCGAAATCCGGAGCGCCGCGACTCAGGCCGGCATCGGCGATTCGTACGTCCAGCGCGCGCTCGCGGAGCATGGTCTCGGCGCGATCCGCCAGCCCGTATCGATCAATCCCCTTCCTCGAAGCGCGCTGCGTCGCTCGCTCTGGGCGGGCGCGCCGCTCGACATCGTGGTCGACGCCGACGTCGACGCCGACGTCGATCCGCGCCGGTTCGAGCGGTTGATCAACGCGCTGCGCGAGGGAACCGACACCGTCGGCGTGACGACGACCAAGTCGCGGGAGCTCATGTGGCGCGGTGCGTGGTTCGGCCATCGCCTCGAGGCGTCGGTCGCGCCGGATGGCGCACGCACGCGAATTCGGCTGTCGCAGAGCATCCGCCGCGCGGCGGCTGCCACGATGTCCACGGTGATCGCGGCCGGTGGCGCGGTCGGCGCGGCGGTCGGGGTCGTGCTCGTCGGATTGCATTTGCACGCGCCCGCGTGGGGCTTCCGGATTCACCGCGACGATGCGATCGTCCTCGCGACGATGGCCGGGGTTTGTGCCGGCGCACTCCTCGGCCGGGTGTTGGTCCGGCGGCTCCGCGGCTACAACAGCGCACGGTTGCACACCCTGACCGAGCTGCTCGCCCTCCGCGCCGGCCTGCCCTCGAGGAGCGCGAGCGACGAAGGGTGAGGATGGGCGCGACGGCTGAATCGCCGCCGGTTTCGGCAGCCCATGACGCAACCAACGTGAGCATCGTCAATCCAATTCTCCGCGGCTTCAACCCGGATCCATCGATCGTCCGTGTCGGCGACGACTACTACATCGCGACGTCGACGTTCGAGTGGTATCCGGGCGTGCAGATTCATCACTCGCGCGATCTCGTGCACTGGCGGCTCCTCACCCGGCCGCTCACCCGAGCGAGCCAACTCGACATGCGCGGCGATCCCGACTCGTGCGGCGTCTGGGCGCCGTGTCTCACGCACGCCGACGGCCGCTTCTGGCTGATCTACACGGACGTCAAACGCTACGGCCGCGCGTCGCAGCCCGGCGCCGCCAGTGCGACGCCGCGCGACATGCACAACTATCTCGTGACGTGCGAGACGATCGACGGCGAGTGGTCCGATCCGATCCATCTCAACAGCAGTGGATTCGACCCGTCGCTGTTTCACGACGACGACGGCCGGAAGTATCTGGTGAACATGCTCTGGGACCATCGGCCTGGCGTGAACCGCTTCGCCGGCATCGTGCTGCAGGAGTACTCCGTCGCCGAGCGGCGGTTGGTCGGCTCGCGAACACACATCTTCAGCGGCACGCCACTGGGATTCACGGAAGCGCCGCATCTCTACAGGGCGAACGGCTACTACTATCTGATCACGGCGGAAGGAGGAACCGGCTGGGGGCACGCCGTGACGATGGTCCGATCACGCTCGCTCATGGGACCGTACGAGCTGCATCCCGACACGTACATCCTCAGCGCGCGCAATCGTCCGGACGTGGAGCTGCAGCGCGCCGGCCACGCCGATCTCGTCGAGACGCAGCGTGGCAAGACATACATGGTGTACCTCTGCGGACGGCCGTTGAAGAATCGCGGTCGCTGCACCTTGGGCCGCGAGACCGCGATTCAGCCGATGGTGTGGGGCGAGGACGGCTGGCTGCGGACGACCGACGGCCAGGGCATTCCGCAGTCCGTCGCGGAATCACCGGGTCTGGCGCCGTTCCAATTCACTCCACCGCCCGCGCGCGAGGACTTCGGCGCTTCACGCTTGCCGATCGACTTCCAATGGCTCCGCACTCCGTACCCGGATGCGCTGTTCAGTCTTTCCGCGCGCCCGGGACATCTGCGGCTGTATGGTCGCGAAACGATCGGCAGCCACTTCCGGCAATCGCTCGTCGCGCGCCGACTGCAGGCGCACTGCGCGAGCGTCTCGACGATGATGGCGTTCCAGCCCGAGCACTTTCAGCAGTCGGCAGGGCTCGTTTGCTATTACAATAGTATGAAGTTCCACTATCTGTACATCTCGCACGACGAGACGCACGGCAGGCACGTACGCGTGATGTCGGCGCTGCCCGACCAGGGACAAGCGGACGTCTTCACTCCGCCGATCACGATCGACTCCCGTGCGTCGATCGAGCTTCGCGCCGAGATCGACTTCGAGCGCTTGTATTTCGGCTATCGAGTCGGCGAGGGAGCGTGGCGTTGGATTCCGCAGCAGTTCGACGCGAGCATCCTGTCGGACGAGGCGAGCGCGCCGGGGGCACCGAATTTCACGGGCGCGTTCGTCGGGATGGCGTGTCAGGATCTGGCCGGCACGGCGCGTCCGGCGGACTTCGATTGGTTCGAGTATCGGGAGCGGGAGTTTGCCGTCGAGCCGAGAGTCTAGCGCGTGGGGCCGTTTACCACGGACCGGCACGGTCACGGGCGGACGGGCACGGAAAAGCGGAAGCGCACTTTGAACGCCAGGCGGCGCCTCGCGGATCCTGTTTGGCGAGGCGCCGCACTCCGGCCGCAGCCAAAGAGATTGCGACGTTCACCATGCTCAGGTCGTTGATTCGATACCGGCGCTTCATCGGGACGGTATTGCTCGCCGCGTGTCACTCTGCCGTCGAGCCACCGCTCCCACCCAACGCCCAGGCCATGACCGCGCCCGCCGTGTACACCACGTGGTGGGCGATGACCGAAGCATGTTCGGGACTCACCGGGCAGTTGTCCGCCGTCCGCTGGTATCAAGTGCCGGCCGCGAAGACACTTCCATACCACGGCCTCGACAACGTCGTCGGCTACTGGTCCGCCGCAAGCAATTCGATTGTCCTCGCCGGGCAGGCCGCGCTTGACGGACCTTCCGTGCGCCATGAGATGCTTCACGCGTTGCTTCAGTCACCCGTGCACCCGCGCGGCGATTTCGTCATTCGATGCGCCGGCGTCGTCGAATGCATCGAACAATGCATTACCGATGGTGGACCGCCGCCCTCCGGCGATCCGTCAGCGCCGCTGATTTCGCCGAACGACTTGGTCGTTGCCGTCGACGTGGCGCCGAACTCCCCATCGGCAGGCACCAACGACGGATTTTTTGCCGTCACGGTGTCCGCCACGAATCCACTCGACACACCCGCGCGAGTTAGCCTTCCGGACAGCTCGCGGTCGAGCCTCGGCACGACGTTTTCCTACTTCATTCAAGGACCTTTCGGCGGCCGCAGCGACGTCGTCCGTCCAACCGACATCAGCGCCGTCACCTTTGCACCGCACGAGCGGAAGATTCAGGTGTTCGATTTCCGTGTCGGCTTCGATACGGCCCAGGGGATGTTTCAGCCCGGCGCGTACCACGTGATGGGTCGCTTCGGTTCGCCGACGACGCCGTGGGTCTCGAAGTCCTTTACACTTCAGCCTTGATCGTCGGCGCGTCACCGAGAACGATTGATCGCTAGTTCTTGGCCTGAGCGCGTTGTCTGATATCTGAAGCTCGACCCTACGCTCGAGACTGGACTCGTTCAAAAAACGAAGGCCAAGAGACTGCCTTTGCGTCTCTGACGCCTCGACGCTCGAACCGCCCTCGCTTCGCTCGGGATGACAGGTAGTTTGAGCGTGTGCAGATCTCGACCGCTCGACTCAACCGACACCTCCTGGCGCTCGTCCTCGCCTCGCCGCTCTCGGCCCAAACGCGGACCATTCGGATTTCGTCGAAGGTCCTCGGCGAAGAGCGAGTCATTCACGTCAGCCTCCCGCCGAACTACGGAGTCGCCAAGCAGCGCTACCAGGTGACGTACCTGCTCGACGGCCACGTTCGCGAGTTCTTCGATCTCACGGTAGCCGCGTCCGCGTACGACCTCACGGGCGACGTGCACGAGTACGCGACGCCGCCGCAGATCGTCGTCGGCGTGGACCAGCGCGATCGCGGCACGGATCTCGGCTCGAATCAGGAAGCGTTCACGAAGTTTCTCACCACGGAGCTCGTGCCGTTCATCGATCGCGAGTACCGAACGTCGGGATTTCGCACGCTGATCGGACACTCGCTGGGCGGCCGCTTCGCGCTGATGACGTTTTGCCGCGCACCGGGCGTGTTTCCGGCGGTGATCGCGATCAGCGCAGCAGGCGGCGATTCCACGGGCGTCAACTCGGTGACGACGTGCCTGACGTCGGCGTTCGCGTCGAGTGGCACGACGATTCGACACCTCGTGCTCTCCGCCGGCGATCGCGAGCCGCGCCTTCGTGCCAACCTCGATCGGTTGCAGGCGTTCCTCCGCGAGCAGGCGCCGACGACCTGGCGCTGGACCGTGATCGACGGAACGGGACTGGGGCACACCGAGACGCCGCTCGCTACGATTCCGCCGGGCATCAGGTTCGTCCACGACAAGTCCGTGTGGGAGATGCCGCCGGCGCTCGCCGACAGCGTCTCGACCGGGCAAGTCGATCCCGAGCGGTCGATCGGGTCGTTCTACGCGGGATTGAGCACGCGTGTCGGGTCGACCGTCGCACCCTCGCTCAAGTGGATGCTCGCGGCAGCACGTTTCCACGTGCGGCGGCGAGACAGCGAGGCCGAGCGTACGGCTCGACGGCTCATCGCGGCGTATCCCGAGGATCTCGAGGGCTACGGGATGCTCGCTGAGCTGGCGATGGCGCGGAACGACGGCTCGGCGGCGCGCGACGCGCTGAACGACGCCCGGGGAATGCTCGACCGACTCGAGTGGCACGACGTCTACGAGCGCGAGCGAAAGCGGAAGCTGATCGACGACGCGTTGGCGTCGATTCCGCGCTGACGCTCAGCGGGGATTCACCTGCACCGCCGCGGCGCCCTTTATGAGCGTGTCGCCAACGACGATCGCGAGAACCGTCGTCAAACCGGCGCCGACTCCGCGTGCCTTCCCCGTCGTCGAATCGACCGTGACGACCACCGGGTTGCTCGAGCGCCAGAAAACCGCGAACGACACTGGAAGCGAGGCAGCGCAGGCGCCGGCGGTCGGAGGAGTCGCCGCGAGCAGCGCGCTGTCACCAACCGTCATCGCTACGCTCGCGGGCGAAACCGTGATCCCGTGGACGGCGATGTCGCACGTGGTGATCGAAGCGGTCGTCGCGCTGGAGCTCGTGTCGCATGCACCACAAAACACGGCGACCAGGGGGAGAAGACGGGCACGTCGCATTGGTCAGCGCGGGTTGACTGTCGATCTCTTGACGTACTAGTCCGGCTTGTAGACGTCCACCGAGACGCTGAACGTCCGGGCCTCGCCAGGCTGCAAGGCGCCGACGCCGACAACCTGGCGCGCGACTTCGTCGCCGCGGTCGTTCTTGATCGTGACCACCACCGAGTACTCCCACGCCTCACCGGCGTCGGGATGCTTGATCGAACCCTCGATGTGCAGCGGCGAGAACGACGGCGCCGCCTGCTCCGCGCCGATGACGGTGGTCGCCCGCGACGGGTCGAACCGGAGATGCTTCTTGCACGCCGGACAGACCGTCGCGCTTTGGAGGATCACCGTCCGGCAGTGCGGACAGGTGCGCGTGGCACCTGCCGCTGCCCGTCGAACGGTGCTCACGAGGCCTGACTAGTCCCCAGCGAGAACGTCGATCGCGCGTGCTGCTGGTCCTCGCCCCAGCCGAACTCCGCGCGGCCGCGCATCCGCGAGCCAGCGGCGACGGTGAGCGTGCCCGCCTTGAGATCACCGTTGAGCACACCGGTCTCGAGGATCTCGACCCGCGATGCACTCTCGATGTTCCCCTCGACCTCGCCCGCGATCGCGACCGAGTTCGCCCGGACGCTGCCGGTGAGCTTGGCCCCGGCCTCGACCGTCAGGTCGCCCTGAATGTGGACGTCGCCCTTGAACCGGCCGGCCAGTCGGACGTGACCGGAGCCGTCGATCTTGCCTTCGATCGTGATGTCGGCCGCGATCAGCGACTCTCTCGACTCACGGGACACCGCGCGGCGGGGTCCGCTGGGAATCGGCGCGACGTCATTGGGGGAATGGGCGGGAAGCGGAAATTCGGTTTCTCTTTTCAACACAGGCTCCGGTGTCATCGTAGGCGAGTCCTTTTTGGGGGTGGCGGGTTCCTTCCAGAGGGCCATGGGTCGACGTCCTGTTTGAGTCGCGTACGAAATACCCGTGTGTGGACACGTTCGCTGTCAGTTGCGTCACCAAAATAATTAAAGTGAGCACGACCGTGCCCGGGATTCTAGCATCGACCATGAGGCGCGCCAGTGTGTCCGCACCACCCAGCCGGCTCGCCCCATCAATTATATGCAAGGTATACGAGCTAGACGCACCGGCCTCGTCCGTTGCACGTCCGTTGCACCGCATCGATCCGGCTCGCAATCGCGCTCAGCGATGAAGAAACGGGCGGGACAAATTCCCCGGACCGCGAATTGCTTGCCTCTCCCCAGGGACGCGTGTCCCGCCGGAGGAGGTCCTACCAATGCTTCGCCCGCTCTACGCGCTCGGCGCCCTGCTCTCGTTCGGGACGCTGTCCACACTGTCCGCGTGCAACGACACGAACGGCAACTTCGTCCACCTCGCGCCCACCGCGGTGGTCCGCTTCGTCAACGCCACCGATACGCCGATCTCCGTCCAGTTCAATAGCCTGGTGGACACCCTCAACACCAATCTCGTCTTTGGCGGACAATCGTCCTGTCTGCTCGTCGACGTCAACGCGACGACGCCGATCACCTTCACGAACGGGATCACGCACATCACCATCACGGCGCAGTCGGTTCCACCGCTCGTCGTCGGCGGCAACTTCACCATGATCGCCTTCGCGAACATCAACGGAGTCGTTCAGTTCGCGACGCTCAGCAATTCGTTCGCGCCGAACGACGGCTTCGCCGGCGTTCGATTCTTCAACGCCGCGCCGACCTCCGGGACGGTCGCGATGTTCGGGAGCACCGTCCAGCTCACGCCGGGGGTCAACTTCGGCGGGAACAGCGGCTTCTTCAGCCTGGCCCCGGCGCCGCTCGACATCAGGTTCCGGAACACGACGTCGACGCTGCTCGATGCCGGAACGATCACGTTTCCGCCGAGCCAGAACACGACGATCATCCTGGGCGCGCCGGCCCCGACCACGACGTCGCCGTTCCGGTTCTTCACGACGGTCGGCTGCTGACCTCGTCGTAGCGTGCGGTAGCGCACACCGGCCGCCATTCGAGCACTCGAATACCACAACGCTCGGCGACTCTCTGCACGATCGCGGTCCGAAGGACCGCGATTTGCCTCTCCCCCCGACTCGTGTGAGCCGGTGCAGCGTCATGCCATCTGGCGTGAGCACATGCACCTCGAGTCCAGCCGTAGAGGAGAGTCAACGATGTTTCGTCAGCACGACGCTCCGGTCCTTCACCTCGAGCGGCTGCTGATCGCCTGATCGCGACTGATCCGGTGGATATCTCGAGGACCTTTACGACACGCCTGCCTCCTACGCACGGCTCCTCGAGGTATCCACCGCGTCGGTCAACGCCCGCACGACCGAGCGAAGCGGCGCCGCCAGATCCGGTGCCGCGGCGATCGCGTCCGCATCGAGCCGGCGGCCGTCCAGCGCCACCGTGATCGACGCCTCCGGCACCACCACCGTCGACATCGTCTTGAGCGTCTCGGCGAGCGACGCGTGCGCGTACGTCGAGCGCGACGAGACATTCAGGAGGCCCACCGGCTTGTACGGGATCTCTGATCCGCTCACCAGCCAATCGAGCGCGTTCTTGAGCGAGCCGGGAACGCCGTGGGCGTATTCCGGAGACGAGATCAACACGGCGTCCGCCGCGCCGACGAGCGCGCGAAACTGCCCGACGCTCGCGGGCGGCGTCGCGCCGGGTTGGTCCAGATCGGGGTTGAAATGCGGCAGGTCCGCGAGGCCGTCGAACAGCGTGACGACGACGCCGTTCGGCGCGAGCGCCGCGACCGCGCGAAGGATTTCGGTGTTCGACGATCGCGCCCGCAGGCTGCCGGAGATCGCCAGGATTGCGTAAGAGGGTATCACGGGTCGTTCCGCGGCCGAGTCAGCGCGCGCTAGGCGCCCGACGGCGCGTCCGCGGCGAACGACGCGAGCAGCTTCACGAGATCGTTCGCGGCTTCCGGCTTCACGAGGTGATGATCGAAGCCCGCGTCGTGCGCGCGACGCTTGTCCTCGGATTGTCCCCAGCCCGTGACGGCGACGAGCACCATCGCTTTTCCCCACGTGGTCTCGCGAATGCGCCTCGCCAGATCGTACCCGCTCATCTTCGGCATGCCGACGTCGAGCAGCGCGACGTCGGGACGGAACTCGTCGGCCTTCGCGAGGCCGGCAAATCCGTCGCAGGCCGTTCGGACGTCATAGCCCAGACGGCCAAGCAACCGCTCGAGGCTCACCGTGACGTCCACGTTGTCGTCGACGACGAGGACGCGGAGCGGCGCCGGCGCCGGCTCGAGCCCACCCGGCGGCGACAATCTCGAGCTCGGCGCGGCAGGGGCCAGGGGCAGGCGAACGGAGAACTCGCTGCCCGTTCCTCGTCCCGCGCTGGACGTTGCCACGGTCCCTCCGTGCATCTCGACGAGCCGCTTCACGAGCGTCAACCCGATGCCGAGTCCGCCGCGGGTTCGTTCGGGCGCCTCGGCGATCTGGGTGAAGGGCTCGAAGATTCGCGTGAGCATCTCCGGCGGAATCCCGATGCCCTGATCGCGCACGGTGACGACGACGCTCGACTCCTGCCGATCCGCCGCGATCACGATGCGGCCACCCGGGTCGGAGAACTTCGCCGCGTTGTTGAGCAGATTGGCGAACACCTGCGCCAGCCGCGTGAGGTCGGCGTCGATGATGATCGGCTCGGGAGGGAGCGAGACCGCCAGGTCCTGCCCCGACGCGGCGATGATCGGCCGGCTCGTCTCGATCGCGCGGCGCAGCGCGGTCGCCAGATCGACGCGTTCCTTGCGCAGCTCGAGCTTGTCGCGGCTGATGCGACTCACATCGAGCAGGTCGTCGACAAGGCGCGTCATTTCACGCATCTGGCGGTCGATCAATTCGGTCGCCCACTCGAGGTCCGCGGGGCCCGAGCCTTTGAGCTGGAGCACCTGAATCGCATAGTGAACCGGCGCGAGCGGATTGCGCAACTCGTGCGCCAACGTGGCCAGGAATTCGTCCTTGCGCTGATTCGCTTCGCGCAAAGTTTCCTGTGCCTGTTTGCTCTCGAGCAGATCAGCGGCCTGGCGCGCGAGGATGTCGAGGAGCCGCAGGTCGCGCTCGGGCGGCGTGTGGCGATCGCGCCAGTACGTGGTGATGACGCCGACCAGCGCGCCGCGGCGCGAGATGAGCGGTGTCGATTGTATCGCGTGGATTCCCGCCATCTGGCAGATCGCCAGGTCGGGCGTGCCCGCGAGCAGGTCGCTGTCGTCGACGTCGGGAATGACCACGCGGCTGCCCGTCCGGATCACCTCGCGATACAGCGCCGTCGAGTCGACGCGAACGCAATCCCAGTCGCGCATGCCCGACGACGAGAATCCACGAAAGGCGAGCACCCGCAGATCGACCGGCGCCTCCCCGTCGCCGACCGCCATCCGCATGCACGCGAAGTCCGATCGCAGGATCGCAACGACGGCGTCGATGATCTTTTCGTACAGCGTCTCGACGCCCTGCCCGATCAACTCGGCGCTGGTGGCCTGGAGCAGCTTGGAATCGGCGAGCTCCGCCTGCAGCTGACGCTGCGTATCGCGCAGCACCGCTTCCGTGCGGCGAAGCTGCGCGAGATCCGCGGCGAGTCCGGCCTCCACGACACGCTGCGCGGCGAGCTCGCTGCGCAGTCCATGTTCGACCAGGAGGTGGTATGCCGTCGCCGCGAACCGCGAGAGGTTCGTCATCACGCGGTGATCTTCGGCGTCGAACTGTCTGGTCTCGTCGTGCGCGATGATCCACACGGTGCCGACGGGCCTGCCTTCGCTGTGAATGGGCACCAGCAGCACTTCGACGATCGCCGGGAGTCCCGTGATCGCGTAGTGGCGCTGCGGGCGCGACATCAGCATCGCGGCGTTGCGATCGATCACGGTCCCGCACGGGCTGCCGTCGCGCGCCATGTAGCCGCCGACGTAGCTGCCCCACGCGCCGGCCGCGGCCCGCCAGCGAACGATTTCGACGCCATTCTCCTTCTCTAACAGGCTCACCCCGGCGGAGTGCGCCCGGCAGAGCTCCACGGCCGTCTCGACCATCCGCTGGAGCACGGCGTCGGCGCCCGCTTGTCCCGACGCGTGGGCCATCACGTCCATCAGCGCGGCGATGGCCCGGCTATCCGCCTCGTAGTTGGCCGGCCGCGCCGGACGCCGGCGCAGCTCGTCCGTCGTGATCACCGACTCCAGAGGGACGGGGCGCCCGCCCTCGTCGGCGGAATTGTGTTCGGTATGGCTGGTGAGCACGGCTAACTGTGCGTCGGCGGCGAGCGAGTGTCAAACCGCAAAATGTTTGTCGCCGCACGAGCCGGTGTGAAAGCAACCGGTGTGCAAACGCTCGAGACGCGGGCGGTGTCCGCGGACGCGTGCGTTTCGCGTTCTGAACGCACGCGCAAGACCGCCCGTCTCCGACGCACGCCGTCTCGTCGCGTTTTCGCGTCACTCGTCCTTGGAGGCGTTTTCGCATGTCATCGATGCAGTTCCGTTGGCTCAGGACTCTCACGCTCCCTGCTCTGCTCGCTCTCCCGGCCTCGCTCGCCGCCCAGTCGGCGACGGTTCAGGGACGCGTCACGAGCGATGCCGGCGCGCCAATCGTCGGGGTCACGGTCTCGATTCAGGGCATCGGCGCCGGCTCGACCACCGGCGATGATGGGCAATACCGGTTCACGGTGCCCGCGACTCGCGTCGCGGGGCAATCCGCCATTCTCAACGCGCGGCGCGTCGGTTTCCTGCCGCAGTCGGCGCCGATCACGGTGTCCGCCGGCACGATTCAGCACGATTTCGTGATGGCCCCGACGGCACAGCAGCTCGATCAGGTGATCGTCACCGGCGCCGGTACGTCGCAGGTGCGCGAGCGCGTCGGCAGCGTGATCAATTCCGTCGACAGCTCGATGATCACGCGCGCGACGCAGCCGCAGAACGTGTTGTCCGCGCTGACCGCGACCACGCCGAACGTTCGCGTCAGCACGCAGTCGGGTGAGCCCGGCGGTTCGGCGTTCGTGATCATTCGCGGCGCCACCTCGGTCACGGGCACGAATCAGCCGCTCATCGTCGTCGACAATCAGCCGATCGACAACACGACGTTGTCGACCAACGGCGGCGATGGCAGCACCGTGACGCAGAACCGCGCGGCGGACCTCAACCCGAACGACGTCGAGTCCGTCCAGATCCTGAAGGGCGCGGCCGCGTCGGCGATCTACGGCGCGCGCGCCGCGAACGGCGTCATCCTCATCACGACGAAGAAGGGCGCGAGCGGTCCGACGCGCTACTCGCTGTCGTCGACGCAGACCTTCGACAACGTCATCAAGACGGCGCCGCTGCAGACCGCGTTCGGGCAAGGCAGCGACGGCGAGGGCGGCGCGTGCGCGACGCCCGATTGCAGCGCCACGAGCCTCACGTGGGGACCGGCGCTCGCCGCCGGCTCGCCCGTGTACGACCACGGCAAGGAGATCTACCACACCGGCCTCACCAGCGACAACGCGATCAGCGTCTCCGGCGGCAACAACCGGACGACGTTCTATCTCTCGGGCGGCCTCACGGACCAGCTGGGCATCATGAAGGGCGGCAACAACCGCTATGATCGCAGCACGGTGAAGCTCTCGGCGTCGCATCAGCTGATCAACACGCTGACGTTCGGCGGCAACTTCTCGTACTTCAACACGACCGGCGAATACGTCCAGAAGGGCTCGAACACGTCGGGGCTGTTGCTCGGCGCGCTCCGGACGCCGCCCGACTTCAACAATCAGCCGTTCCTCGATCCGATTTCGGGATTGCAGCGCTCGTACCGGTTTCCCAATCCGACCGCCGCGAGCGTGACCGGCTCGCGCGGCTACGACAACCCCTTCTTCGTGCTCGACAATCAGGGCAATCGCAGCGAGCTCGGACGGTTCATCGGCAGCTTGACGGCGAACTGGGTGCCGACGGCGTGGCTCGCCTTCAACGAGACCTTCGGCGCCGACGACTATGACGACTCGCGCGTCGAAGCCCTGCCGCTGACCTCGTCGAGCGATCCGGTCGGCACGGTCACGCGCTTCCAGGTCACGAATCTCGAGATCGATCACAATCTCACGGCCACGCTGTCGCACGCGCTGGGCTCGAACGTCGACGCGCGCCTCGTCCTGGGCCAGAACCTCAACTCGCGGCGGAACCGGCAGGTCTACATCTTCGGCGAGCAGCTCATCGCGCCGGCGCCGCTCGCGATTCAGAACACGGTGAGCTTCACGCCGACCGAGATGCGGTCGCTGCGCCACATCGCGGCGTACTTCGGGCAGGCGGAGCTCGACTTCTACGATCAGTTCCACATCACGGCCGGTGTCCGCGACGACGGGTTCTCGACGTTCGGGGCGTCGCACCGCTCCGCGGCGTACCCGAAGATCGACGGCACGTGGACGTTCCTGAACGCCAACGGCACCGGCGGTGGCCGGTGGCTGAGCATGGGCCGCGTTCGCGCCGCGTACGGTGAGACGGGGCGCGAGCCGCTCCCCTACTCGACCATCAGCGCGCTTTCCACGACCGCGCTGTTCGGCAGCGGCCTTGGCGACATCATCGGCTCGAAGCAGAGCGGCCAGGGCGGACTCGTGACAGGGCCCAATCTCGGCAACACCGATCTCGAGCCCGAGCGCAACAAGGAGTCCGAGATCGGCACGGATTTAGGATTCTTCAATCAGCGCTCCGATCTGTCGGTGACGTATTACAGCAAGCGATCGACCGACGTCATTCTCCCGGTGCCCGTGAATGCCGCGGCGACCGGCGCCAACACGGCGCTCGTCAACGGCGCGACGATCACGAACAAGGGCCTCGAGCTCGCGCTCAACGTGCACCCGTACACCTCCCGCCGCGTCGACGTGACGCTCGGCGGGAACTACGCGCGCAACATCGGGAAGGTCGAATCGCTCTTCCAGGGCGTGCAATTCATCCCGTATCCGACGGAAGGCTTCATCGGGTCGGGCGGCTCGTCGTCCGTCGGCTACGCGCCCGGCGTCATTCGCGGTCAGGACTTCGTGCGCTGCGGCTTCGGCCAGAAGGTCGCGCTGCCCGGCGTCGGCGACCTCGCCAACGTCGATTCCGCCTGCGGCGCCGGCGCCAAGAAGGGCGCGCTCTACATCTCGGGCGTCGACAACCAGCCGGTCGTCAATCCCGACGATCGCGTGATCGCCGACCCGAATCCGCACTGGACCGCGGGCCTCAACGGCCAGATTCGCATCGGCCGCGTGCAGCTCTCGACGCTGTTCGACATTCGTCGGGGCGGTCAGGTGTGGGACGGCACGCGCTCCGCGCTCGACCGCTTCGGCACGGCGGCGGAGACGGAGGTTCGCAAGACCGACGGCGTCTTCGGGAAGAACGTCCTCGCCGACGAGAGCGTCGCGGGTCCCGGCGCCGGCAAGGTCGCCTTCCACTCGCTCTCCGATTGGCAGACGTGGTACACCACGACCGGCGGCGCCGCGAGCGACGTGCAGTCGCAGTTCATCGAGGACGGCAGCTTCGTGAAGTGGCGTGAGGTGTCGCTCGTCTACACGCTCGATCAACCCTGGATCAGATCGCGGTTGGGCGTGAGCAGCGCGCTCGTGCGCATCGCCGGGCGCAACCTGCACACGTGGACGAAGTACAAGGGCCTCGATCCCGAGACCAACCTCGGCGGCGCCGAGTTCCTCACGCAGGGCATCGACTTTTTCCAGAATCCGCAGACGCGCTCGTTCGTCGTTTCGGTTTCGCTGACCAAGTGATCGGAGTCCATCACAGCATGCATAAGATCAAACTCGCGGGGCTGCTCGGCGCGGTGACGCTGGCAGCCGCTTGCGGTGACAACTTTCTGACCGGCGGCGAGCTCACCACCGATCCGAACCGGCCGACGGAGGCGACGAGCGCGCAGCTGTTCGTCGGCATCGAAGCCAACACGTGGGCCGAGCTGTCCAGCGACCTGTCGCGCGTCTCGAACCTGTGGACGCAGCAGTTGCTCGGTCTCAACCTCTATACCGACACGTACCACTACGGGGTGAGCGAGGGGACGACGAACGGCTTTCAGTCGGCGCTCTACACCGGCGGCGGCCTGATCGACATTCGCCGGCTCGAGCAGCAGACGGCGGCGGCGCACGACAGCGTGTTCCACGGCATCGCGCAGGTCATGGAGGCGCTGCTGATCGGCACGGGCGCGGACCTGTTCGGCGACATCACGTACACGCACGCCCTCACCGGCGAGCGCAATCCGCCGCTCGACCCACAGCTCGCGGTCTACGATTCGGTGCAGGCGCTGCTGGACCGCGCGATCGTCGACCTCGGCGCGACCGGCGCCACGAACGCCGGACCGGGCGACGCGGATCTCGCGTATCACGGCGATCCGGCGAAGTGGACGAAGCTCGCACATTCGCTCAAGGCGCGCTTTCTCGCGCACACGGGAGAGGTCCGGCCCACGGTGTATGCTCAGGTCGCGTCGGAGGCGAAGGTTGGCCTGACCGACAACGCCGACACCTTCAACGCGGTGTTCTCCGGCGCCACGAACGAGCAGAACTTCTGGTACCAGTTCGACATCGTGCAACGACCCGGGTACATCGCGCCGGATCCGCAGTTTGTCGCTCTTCTCCAGGCGCGCAGCGATCCGCGGCTCGCGACGTACTTCAACGCCGACCAGTCGGATCTGAACGACGCGTTGCTGAACGCGAGCGCCTCCCAGCCGCTGGTCTCCGCCGTCGAGTCGGTACTCCTGTGGGCCGAGGGCCTCCAGCGGAGCGGCAACGACGCGGGCGCTCTCGTGCGGCTGAATCAAGGGCGCGCGCTCGCCGGACTTCCGGCCGAGCCGGCCGGATTGTCGGGACGCGCGCTCTTGTCGGAGATCCTCTACGAGGAGTACATCGCCGACTTCCAGAGCATCGAGTCGTGGAATCTGTACAAGCGCACGTGCACGCCGAATCTCACGCCGGTGCTGGCAGGTCGGAAGATCCCGGCGCGATTCCCGTACGACGGCGTGGAGCGGAACACCAACACGAACATTCCACCGCTCAGCGGACAGCCGGCGCGCAATCCGAACGATCCGGCGAACGCGACGTCGGACGCGACCGGCGCGGCCTGCCTGGGACAATGATCGCGCGACGCGGGAAGGCGGACGCGAGAAGCGAGGGCATGCGGGCGCTGCGGTTCGTCACCGCGGCGCTCGCCGTCCTCTCGACCGCGGGCTGTTACGAGTATCACAACGGGCGAGTCGCCGACCTGCGTCCCAACGCGATCGTGCACGTCGTGCTGAGCGCGGAGGCGACGACGTCGCTCGCCTCCGTGATCGGACCGAATGCGACCGCCGTCGACGGGCAACTCGTCTCGATCGACACGTCGATGATGCGGCTCGCCGTGACGCAGATCGCGCGCGCACTCGGTCCCGAGGAGTTCGTGCACGACGAGCCGCTCGACGTGCCGATCAAAGGCGCGCTGTCGATCTCGACGCGATCGTTCGACAAGGCGCGCACCGCGCTCGCGGTCGGAAGTCTGCTCGCGATGGTCCTCGGTGCGCACTTCGCGACGAGCCAAACGGGAATCACCACGGTGCGCGGCGGCCCAGCCGGCAACACGAAGTAAACGCGTCGACGCGCCGATCAATCGGCGCGGATCGCCACCAGTGGATCGACGCGAGTTGCCCGGAACGCCGGTATGCTGCTCGCCAACAATACCGCCGCCCCGACGATCGCAGGCACGACGACGAACGTCAGCGGATCGGTCGCGTGCACCTCGTAGAGGAGCGCCGTCAGCGCGCGTGATGCCACGACGGAGGTAATGACACCCGTCGTGACGCCGGCCGTCGCGATGCGGACGCCTTGGCCCACAACGGTGCGCATCACGTCCGCTCGGGTCGCGCCGAGCGCGACTCGAACGCCGAGCTCACGCGTTCGCTGCGCCACGGCGTACGAAATCACTCCGTAGATCCCGACCGCCGAAAGCACCAGCGCGAGCGCGGCGAACGCCGCCAGCACCTGGCTATTCAGCCGCTGCCGCCAGAGCGATCGTGCGACCGCTTCGTCGATGGTCTTCACATCGTAAATGGGAATCGTCGAGTCCAATTCGCGGACCGCCGAGCGCAAGATGGGGGCGAGATCGTGCGGATCGGTGAGCGTCGTTCGCACGGCGATCGTCATGGTCAACGGCATCCGTGACGGCGCCGAGAGAAACATTGCGGGACCCATCGGCGTCGGCAGGCGGTAGTGACGGTAGTCGCGGACCACGCCGACGATCGTCATCCACGGGTCGTCGCCGCTTGGACCGCCGGTCTTCACACGACGACCGATCGGGTTCTCGTTTGGGAACAGCTTTCGTACGAAGGTCTCGTTCACCACTGCCGTCGGCGTCACGCTGTCTCGATCAGCGGCGGTGAGGGCACGACCGGAAACCAACGACACGCCCATCGCCTTGAAGTAGTCCGGAGTGACCCACTGATAGTGGCTCACGGGCTCCTCGCCCGGCGTGGGCGCCGCATGGCCCTCTGCGCTCACTTCGCTCTGGACGTCCCATCCACTGAATGGAATCCCCTGCGCGGCGCCGACAGCGACGACGCCCGGCGCGCCGCGCAACCGCTCGATCAACGCGTCATAGAACGCGACGCGCTGCGAGCGAAGCCCATACGCGGAGGCCGGCAGCGAAATGCGCGCGGTGAGAATCCCATGCTCGGTGAAGCCGAGATCGGTCGCCGTGTATGCCCGGTAGCTCCGGACGAACAGCATGGCCCCGGTGAGAAGCACCACCGACAGCGCGACCTCGATCGTCGCGAGACTGGACCGGAGTCGTGTGCCGCCGACGCCGTCGCCGCTTCGTGCGTCGTCGCGCAACGCCAATCCCGAATCGAGCCGAGCAGCACGGAGCGCGGGAACGACGCCGAACGCCAGTCCGGTGATCACCGTCGCCGCACATGCAGCGAGCATCACCGTGCCATCGAGCCGCAACGCGAGATAAAACGGCACACTGCCGGGGAACGCGAGGCGAAGAAGCCGCACCCCCCACACCGCGAGCAGCGTACCCATTGCACCGCCGATCAGGGCGATCGTCACGCTCTCGGCGAGGAGGAGCCGCACGACGCGACCGCGTCCAGCGCCGAGGGCGGCGCGCACGGCGAGCTCCCGCCGCCGGGCCATGCCGCGAGCGAGCGTGAGGTTCGCGACGTTCGCGCACGCGATGAGCAGCACGAGTCCGACGGCGCCGAGGAAGATGAAGACCGGACCGCGCAAGTCGCCCGTGAGATCCTGGCGCAGCGTGATCGCCTCGGCGGCCCAATGCGAATTCTCCTCTGGGAAATCGCGCTCGAGACGAGCCGAGACCACGGCGAGGTCGGCCTGTGCCTGCTCGAGAGAGACGCCGGGCTTGAGTCGTCCGATCGCACCGGCGTATCCGCGGTTGCCGTGTTGCTCGGTCGCCAAGTCGACCACGAACGGCACCCACACGTCGCCCTTCACCGGGAAGTTGAAGTTCGGCGGCATCACGCCGATCACGGTGTGCTGCACGCCGTCCAACGTGATCGCTCGACCGACGATCGCCGTGTCGCCGCCAAAGCGGCGCCGCCACAGGCCGTCGCTCAGCAACACGACGCGATTCCGCCCTCGAGTCTCTTCGTCGCGCGTGAAGGTGCGTCCGATGACCGGCCGCACGCCCAACGTCGGAAAGAGATCCGCGGTGACATCAGAGCCGTCCACTCGCTCAGCTTCGCCATCGGACAGGGCGTGCGACGACCATGTCCAAAGGCCGAGCGACGACAGCGTCGTATTCTGATCGCGCCACGAGGCGTAGTCGGGGTATGAGATGTTCGTGCCGTGATATCCGCGTGGGACGTTCTGCGCGTAGACCGCCACCAGCCGATCGGCGTCGTGATACGGCAGCGGGCGAATGAGCACCGCGTTCGCCGCCGAGAGAATGGTGGTCGTCACGGCGATGCCAAGCGCGATGCACGTGACCGCCGCCGCCGTGAACACGGGCGTGCGACGAAGTCCACGGAGCGCGTAGCGAACGTCACCGAGCACCGACAACGCGAGATCGCGCAACCGGGCCTCTCGCGCCATTCGCTCGTCGGCGTCGATGGTCTGGTCGCGATAGCGGGTCCAGTCGCCGAACTGCGCCAGCGCCGCCCGTCGCGCTTCGTTGGCGCTCATGCCGGTCGCCTCGAGCTCCGCGGCTTTCGCGTCCAGATGGAACCGAAGCTCATCGTCGACCTCGTCGGCGGACTCCGGCTTGCGTGTCCGAAAGAGTCGTTTGATGCCGGGAAAGCGCGACATGAGATCGCTCATGCTGGGCGCAGAACGCCGGCGACCGCGTCGACGTACCGCTCCCACGTGTCGAGCTCGGTCTTCAGCTCGGCGCGTCCGCGTGTCGTGAGCTCGTAGTACTTCGCCTTGCGATTGTTCTCGGACAAGCCCCACGTGCTGCGAATCAAGCGGCGCCGCTCGAGCCGGTGCAGCGCCGGATACAGCGCTCCCTCTTCGACGAGGAACGCTTCCCCGCTGCGCTCGCGGATGATGCGCGTGACCGCGTAGCCGTGGCGCGGCTGCGTGGCGAGCGCTTTGAGAATCAGAAGGTCGAGCGTGCCTTGGAGGAGGTCGAGCGAGCCGGCCATGCACGTCCCCATAAGGTGATTATGGGAACCTCTCGTCTCTCCCATAAGATGTCAATGGGTGCGCCATGACCCGCGCGCGGAACGCTACTCGGATCGCAATGCCGTCATCGGATCGAGCGCGGCCGCCCGCCGGGCCGGGATGTAGGTCGCCAGCACCGCGACCACGACGAGCAGCAGCGCCGTCGCAACGAACGTCACCGCGTCGAGCGCGCTCACGTCGAACAGAAATCCGGCGATGATTCGCGTCACGCCTGCCGCGAGCGCGAGCCCGACGACGACACCGAATGCCGCCAGACGGAGGCCGTCGCCAAGAACCATCACGAGAACGTTCGCCCGCGATGCGCCCAGCGCGATGCGGACGCCGAGCTCCCGCGTGCGCTGATTCACGGAATACGCGATGACTCCGTACAGTCCGACCATCGCGAGGAGCAGACCGACACCACCGAGCGCGCCGGTGACGATGAGTGCGATGCGCTGCGGCAGCACGTTGATCCCGCCGGCCTGGTCGAGCGTCATCAAACTCGGCACGGGAAGCAGCGGGTCGACCGCGCGCATCGCGTCGTGAAGGCCGCGCGCGAGCTGCGCGGGTGCCGGGCCGCGCACGAGCATGGTCTGATTCGGCTGCCACGCTTGCTCCATCGAGAGAAACATCATCGACGGCGTGATCTCGTCGAAGGTCGCGTACTTCGCGTCGCGGGCGATGCCGACGACGGTCACCGCCTGCCTGCCGCGCACGAACGTCCGGCCAAGCGCGGCGCCGTTCGGCGCCAGGCGCTTCGCAAATGTCTCGTTCACGACGGCGACCGGCGACGAACGCTCGTCGTCGCTCGCGTTGAGCGAGCGTCCGGCGACGATTGGCATCGCCAGCGTTCGGAAGTAATCGCCATCGGCGGACAGGAGCCACGTGAATGCGCGCTCGCCGCTGGCGAGCGTCACGGAGTCGTTCAAGCTGCGCGTCGTGAGCGGCGCAAAGCTGGCGAACGTCACGCTCGTCACGCCGGGAAGCGTGGCCACGCGATCGCGCAGGGCACGATAGAACTGGCGCCCGCGCGCGTCATCGTACCCCCACGTTCGCGTATCGAAGGAGACGACGGTGACTCCCGCGCGCTCGAAACCGGGATCGACGCTCCCCGCGCGCTCGAGCGCGCGAACGAACAGTCCCGCCGCGACGAGCAGCACGAGCGACAAGGCGAGCTGGCCCACGATCAGCGAGCTCCCTACCCAGCTCCGTCGCGTCCCGGCGCCCGTCGTGCCGTCGCGGAGTCGGGCCGAAACGTCGTCGCGCGACGCCCGCAGCGCCGGCGTGAGGCCGAAGACGAGACCCGTCGCCAGCGAGAGGAGCAGCGCGAACGCCATCACGCGTGCGTCCGGCACGAGATCCGGCGGCACGACGATGGCCTCGGGTATATCGAAATGCGTCGCCCATGTCGTCATGCCGTACGCGATCGCCACCGCGCCGGCCGCGCCAATGCCGAAGAGCACGAGAATCTCGGTCAGCAGCTGTGTCACGAGCCGCGCGCGACTGGCCCCGAGCGCGGCGCGCACCGCCATTTCTCGCCGGCGAGCCACCGCGCGCGCCGACAGCATCGCCGCGACATTCACGCTCGCGATGAACAGCACGAACGTCGCGGCCACGAACAGAATCGTCATGAAGCCGAGGAACATTTTGCGCGCGTCCTCCGGCACCGAGCGCAGTGGAGACACGTGGATGCCGACGACCCGCCCGGCGCGACTCGCCGGAGCCGCCTGATTCTGCTCCGTGAACAGCGTCGAGAGCTCGGCGGTCGCCGACTCCGGCGTGTCGCCGTCGCGCAAGCGCGCGAACATCCGGAGCCACGTCGCGGTCTCGAGCTTGCGCTCCGGCTGCAGCTGGCCCTGCATCATGATCGGGATCCACCCGTCGACCGGAATCAGCGTGATCAATCCGCGAAAGCCGTCGGGCGCGACGCCGATGAGCGTGTATGGATTGCCGTTCACGGTGAGCGGCTTGCCGAGCGCACTGCTGTCGGCGCCGAGCGTCGTGGCCCAGAAGTCGTATGAGACGACGATGACCGGATTCGCGAGCGGCGTTCGATCTTCTTCCGGGAGGAAGAAGCGCCCGAGCGCCGGCCGAATGCCGAGCACGGAGAAGTAGTTGCCCGACGTGTAGCTGCCAGTCACGACGCGCGCGCCATCACGGCCGCTCGCCGCGATCGACAGCGTCGCCTTGGCCCAGGCGCCCACGCCACTCGTCGTGCGGGAGTGATCGCGCAGGAACGCGTAGGTGGGATACATCCCCGTGAGCTCGTCGCGGCCGTCGCGGCGACGGAATTCGAGTCCGACGATCCGCGAACCGTCGGCGACGCCGGGAACCGGCCGCAGCACCATCGCGTTCATCGCGCTGAAGATCGTCGTCACGGCGCCGGCGCCGAGCGAGATGGCGAGGATCGCGACGACGGCGAACACGGGACTCTTGCGCAGCAATCGAAGGGCGAAGCGGAGGTCGTTCATCGTGTGCTCGAGGCTGATCGATCGTCGTTTGCGGTCGACGCTCGTGAGGTGGGGAAAGAGCGCGTCGCGATGCGCACGGAACGCCGCGCCGGGAAGTCCGAACAGGGTCGAGATCCAAACGCGAATGACGCCGAGCAGGCCGGATCGGCCGCGAGCCGCGTCGAGTTGATCGCGCAGCAGGTCACGCATGTCGGCCGCGTACCGCTCGCGGAATTCGCGCGGAAAGAGCCGGACGAGCCACGCCAACACAACGGGCGCTCTGGGCCGCGGGCTCATGTCGCGAACCGTCGCGACGCGGCGCGCACAGCCGGCGATCCGAGCAAATCCCGCAGCCGGTGAAGCTCCGCGCCGAGCACTCGGCCGCCCAGGGCGGTCAATCGATAATAGCGCCGGCGCTCATCGCCCAAGTCCGGCGCGGCTCGATGGTCCGATTCGGCGACGAGCCCCTCGTCCACCAGGCGCTTGATGACGCGGTACAGATTGCCGGCGTCGAGATTGACCAGCCCGTCCGTCCGCTCGGCGATCTCCTGCACGAGGCCGTAGCCGTGGCGCTCGTCCTCGGAGAGGGCGAGCAGGAGTTGGAGATCGACCGGCTTGAGCGGAAGGAAGTCGCGGGGATCGCGGGGCATGATGCGCTCGGGCGTATGGTTCAATTAACTATACGGGGCGCCCGCCCGCGAGTTTCACGTCACCTCGAGCCCCTGGTTGTCATGCCGACCCTTGGCGGTCATCCCGAGCGAAGCGAGGGATCTCCGCGTCCGAGGACTCGTTCACGGCTCGGAGTGTTGGCGAAGCGTCTCGCGTCGCGTGTGCAAGACGCGCAACGCGAGACGTCGCGGTTACTCCTGCCTGCTCGCCACGCAGAAGCCGTGACGATCACACCGTCGCGATGAAGTCCAACGCCGTCGTTTCTCGAACGCGCCGGCTGACTTCGACTCCTTCCCGGCTCCCTGCCTCGTTCGTATTCCCTTCGATCGTCGTGACCGTGCCCGGCCCGACGTCGATCACGATGCCGGTGTGGTGCCATCCCCGCTGTGGCGCCGGACGCCGCACGAGGAAGAATGCCCCCGGCGTCAGGCGCGACGTATCGAACGACGGCCCGCCGGTGACGAAGATGCCGCGCTTCATCGCATCCTTCGCCAGCTCGTCGCACGCGAAGCTCGGCGTGAGCGGAAGCGGCTTGCCCGCGCTCGCCTGGCGAAGCACGAAGCACGCGAACCCGGCGCACCAGGGCCACTCGGGACCCTCTCGCCCACCCATGTACGTACGGACCCACGGCCCGGCGTTCTGTCCGCCGACCTCGCGCGGATGTTGGGCGAGGTGCTGCTGCGCGTACTTCGGAACGTCGACGATCAGCGTGGTCACCGCGGGGAGTGAAGCCAGCGCGTTCACGAGCGGCGACACGAGACTCGTGTAGGTCGCCTCGTCGACCTTCCCCGTCACCGGGAGGTTGACCGTTTGCTGATACGCCGACACCGCCGCGCTCGTCGCCGGTCCGAACATGCCGTCGATGGCGAGACCGAACTTGTGGAGCGTCAGCCACTCCTGAATGGTGCGGACCGTCGGGCCGGACATGCCGGCGCTGATCGATCCGGTGAACGCCAGCTCAGTGGACGGCATGGCCAAATCTCTCGAATAGTTGATGGCCGGCGTCGCCGGCGCGGATGCCCACAGACGTTCGTGCAACAGGCGAAAACGCTGCGGGCGCTCCAATCGTTCCCCGTCGGACGTGCTGAGCCAGAATGGGTTGTCGCCGCGCGCGCCGCCGATGAACGCCGCTTGCCGCGCGAGCCGCTCGGCCTGCACGATCGATTTTCGAATCACGTACCGAACCCGGCCGAACGGATCGACGATCGCCGTCGCGCCGCCGTAGAACTGAAAGAGCGGGAATCCTGGACGCGGATTCACGGTTCGGCGCTGCGTCACTTCCGCGACGAGGTCGAACACGACCTGTCCGTCGGGTCCAACGCGCCGCGACGTTCGCACCGATTGCACGGTCGGCAGATCGACCGGATCGCCCTCGAGATCAGGGTCGCCGGTAAAGGCGATGCCGAACGACCGCGCGTACCGCGGGTTCGTCACGATGCGTCCGAATGCCTCGGCCTGCTCGCGGAGCGCGTCTTCGCTCGCCGGATGTCCCGGATCGCCGCGGAAGCGCAGCTGCTCGAAGCTCAGCTCGGGAATCGCCGGCACATCGCCGTCCGGCTTCCTCCACAGCAGCGAATCCTCGGTGAGACTCGGAACACCGTCGGGAAAGATGCCGTACATGCGGAACGCGTCGACCCACGCTTCGCGGTAATCCCACGGGTCGTCGGGCACGAGATCGGCGTCCGCCGTGATCACCGCCCGCAAGTATTCGCCGAACTCCACGTCTACGGGCGGGCAATAGTCGATCGCGCGAATGCAGATGTTGAGGAAGTGTGCCGCGAGCTTGCACGCCACGTCCGTGAGCGCTTCGACCACGGCGTCGGGCAGCCGTCCGGGCGGAAATTGACCCGTGCCATCGCTCGCGAGCCGAAGCTGCGGCATCGCTTTTCGGCGGTACACGGTCAGGAACGCGCGGAACACCGCCGCGAGCAGCAGCTCTCCACGCTCGTGCGGGTCCTCCGAATCGCGCCGCGCGGTGCTGGGCTCCGTGAGCGCGTTGCGCAGCGAGCCGCCCATGCCCGTGGTCTGCGCGAACTGTCCGCCGATCTGCGAGAGAATCGACGGCAACCCGAGATCGCCTCGCGTGACGACGATCGCCTTCCGCACGACGTCGCGATACGTGAAGCGCTGGAAGATCGCGACGATGTCGGCGAACGCTTCGTGAAACGCCGAGACGTCGGGCGCGGTGGGGATCATGAACTTCGCGCGCAGCCCGTCGAGCATCGCGTGCGACATCTCGTGTACGACGACGTCGTGAATCAGCGCCGTGGACACGATGCCGCCGGGAACGTTCAGCCCTTCGACCGTGTCGTCGGCGCGGAAGATTCCGAACCGCAGCTCACCGCGCGCCGGATCGTAGAATGCGTTGCGCATTCCGTCGACGCTCGGCTTGATGACGAGCCGCGCGGGCGCTCCGTCGGCCTCCTCGCGATCGAAGCCCCACACCACGTCGCGGCCGAGCGCGCGCTTGAACGCCGCGTACGTGATGTGGCAAACGGCGTAGACCATCTGCGCTCGAAACGCGGGGTCCGTCGCCGACGGATCCCGGCCCTGCCCCAACATCAGGCGGGGATCGTCGAGCTCGAGCGGCGCGATCGACTCGTCGCCCGGCAGCTCGTCGTTCGCGACGGCGAGCAGCGACCCGACCGGGCCCGGTTCAAGCGGTTCATACGGCACGTCCACGACCGCGATCGCGCCGTCGTCGCGAAAGCGCGTTGGATCGAGCGCGTAAATTCTGATCGGACGCCAACGCGGGTCGTCCGCCTTTTGCTCGTAGGCGTTGTGCCCCGCGCCACGAACGACGCGGGGCGCGATCTGGAAGCCCATCACGAGCGAATCCGCGGGCGCCGTCATAGGCGCTCGAGGAAGTCCGCCGCTTCCCGAAGCGCTTCCGCATAGTCGCCGGCGTCTTCGGCGCGGCGACCCGTTCCCGTCCGACGGTTGTACGTCTGGCTGGTCGCCACCAAGGCTCGTCGATCGCCGGCGGCGGCGCGCCGGTCAACGGTGGTCGCGTCCGCGGGCACGGCCACACCTGGAACACCGATGTTCAGCACGAACAGTTGCTCGACGCCGTCGGCGCAATCGAGCTGCGGCGTCTGCGATCGTTTCGGTCCAAAGGCGTCGACGATGCGCCGCTGCGCCTCGCCGTTCGTGAGGCGGCCGACGCCGGCCTGCAGGAGCTTCGTCGCCTCGCGCGTGAACGCGCCGTTGCCCTGGCTCTCGAACGCGAGCTCCGTGGAGTCGCACGCCGAGAACGTGATCCACCTGAGCGCCGTGCGGTCGACGAAGGCGCGCGTATGGCCTGCCGCGCGATCGTGATGCCGGCGCGCGAGCTCCTTGATCGCGATGTCGCTGTTCGGCGCGACGGTCATGAAGCGCGCTTTGCCGGCGCCCGCGCGCGACGTGCGGCCGAGCACGCGCGTGATGGTGCCGGAGTGACAGCAATCCATGAAGCAGGTCAGGCTCGCGCCGTCGGCCAGCGTCGTGAAGATGCCGCGGAGGTCGTCGTCGCGAATGAACTGGCCGTCGCCGAAGTCCACCGGCACGAGCGCTTCGTCGATGCCGTCGCGCTCATCGCCGTCGTCATCCTCGAGCGTGGTGCCGTGGCCCGAGTAGTGGAACGCGAGCACGTCGCCGGGGCGCGCCTGCGACACGAGTCGCCTCAGCTCACCGAGAATGCGATCGCGCGTGGCTTCGCGGTCCTCCAGACGCAGCACGTCCTGGAAGCCGAGCTGCTGCTTGAACAACGCTTCCCAACGACGCGCGTCGGACACGCAGCCGGTCAAACGATTCGGCTCCGGATACGCGTCGATGCCGATGCAGAGCGCGATACGACGACCCGTCGGCGGAACGCGCACCGCGGGCGCCGCTTTGGCACTTGCAACCATCGCCGGCGGTGAAACGACCGGGCCGTCCTCGCTATCGACTGGCGCGATCGCCGCCCGGAGATCACTCGAGATGGGCCACGTGAGGTTGCGTCGCGCGTCGCCCTGATACGGCTTGACCGCCGCAACATCGCCGCCCAGCACATTGATCGCGACGCTCGTCATCGTGGGGCCGTCGTCGTCGAACCCGCCATGGCTCGTCGACTGCGTGGCGTCGCGGCCCGACTGGTTCGGCGTCACGGACCACACGACGCGCGCTTGCGGTCCGGCGAAGAACGACCGCAGCTGCGGATCGTTGTCGATGCTCACCTGGAGTCCCAGGACCGGCTCGCGGTCGCGCGCTTCGAGCGCGTGGTAGATCAGATAGAGCAGCGATTTCCGATAGACGCCGTTGCAGTTGTCGTCCTGCTCGCGCGCGTCGTCCATGGTGTACATGACGAGCTGCTTGAACGCCGTTCCGGCGACGCGCATCAGGCGCGACTTGAACTCGTCGACCTTGATCGCGGGCGCGAGGAACTGCACCGTGGTGAACGGCTGCACGCCCAGCTCGGCGGCCGTCGGCACGAAATACGAATGCACGATGGACCCGGCGCTGTGGCCGATCGCGTGCAGCTCGACGGGTCGCTTGACCGTCGGCGTGTACTTGGCGAGCTGCTCGAGCACGTACCGGTTGCCGCCGTTCTTCGCGGTGCCCAGCGCGGCGCTGGTCTTCATGGCGCCCCAGACCGCGTCGCCTCGCAGCCGGCGAACGATGCCTTCGACGATGCCGTCCGTGAAATCGGTGAGACCGCGGCTGGCCGTCGTGGTCCCGGCGTGCGACAGGATGGCGCCGAGCGCGTCGAAGAGGCCCGATTCCCAGACGAGATAGATCGGATACACGCCGTTTCGCTTCCACCACTCGACGTGCTTCTGGGCGATGACAAGGCCGTCTTGTTCGTTGATCAGGCCACCGTGAGCCCAGAACACGATGCGCAGCGGCGCACCGGCCGGCAGGGCCTGCTCCCACTTCGGGAGCGAGTCGTTGAAGATGGCGTCGACGTCGCGCGACGACGTCGTGAACTTGCCGCTGGTGCTGAAGACGCCCTCGTGGAGGTTGACGACGTGCGACTTGAGCGCCTGCATCTCGTCGCCGGTGAGATTGCCTCCACGCGCGAACGCGAGCTGGCGCGTCGTCGACGGCTCGAGGAAGTCGAGGAGACGTTCGTGCGTGAGCGCCTGCTCGAAGAAGTGCGTGTGCACCACCGCGGCCGACGCGTCGAAGATCGTCGGGTTGGCGATGGGAAAATCGGGCGCCGCGCACGTGAACACGCCGGCCGTGGGCACGACGAGGTCGTTCTCGGCCTGCTGGAAGATGTTGTCGACGACGGCGTCCGCCGCGCGCGACACCGTGAAGAACGGCGATCCCACGGGTGGCTCGAAGTTGGACGCGATCGCGAACAGCTGCTCGGCCTTGGTGGCTGCGCTGTCGATGCGCTTCACGACGTCGCCGTCGGGGTTCATCGCCGCGAGGCCCGGCAGGTCGTTGAGCAACGTGCGGGCGAGCACCTTGAGCACGACGGTGAGCGCGTCGACGATCGTGTGCGTGACGGTATTCGGGATGATCCTGGCGATCGTGCTGTACCGATTGACCAGGTCGAGGATGTGCTGCTCGTTGGCCAGGATCGTTCCATTGTTCGTCGCGCCGACGAAGACGATTCGCTTCACTTTCACGCCGCGGGAGTCGCCCTGGTTGGCAATCTCACGCGAGACCAGTCCGCCGCGGCTGTGGCAGACGATGTCGATGTCGAGCCGTCGCGCCGCTTGTGGAATCGCGTCGAGGAACGTGCGGGCGTTCGCGGCCGGGTCGTCCGCCAGCGTCGGATGATTGAACGCGAACACTCGGCCGCCGTACCGCTCGGCGAGCTCGGGCAAGATCGGCTTGAGCGCGGTGAAGGCGTCGCACGAGCTGAACGTCCCGTGTACGAAGAGGAGCGCGCGTCCTTCGGCCAATCGGTCCCAATCCGCCGCCTCGAGCGCCGGAGCGCCGACGTCGACCAGGTCCGGCGTGTACATGCGGACCAGATAGGGCCGATTCTTCCGCTCCCATGCAGCGACGAAGCCGGCGGCGATGTCGGCGATGCCGTTCTCGATCTTCGTGATCGGGAACGTGAAGACCTTGAGCAGCTTCTTTCCGAGTCCGCCGAGGCTGAACCCGCGCGAGCCGGGGGCGGTCGGCACCGCCGTCAAGTCGTTCGCGGGGATGTTGAACTGACTGGCGCCGACGGACTGGGATGACGCGATGTACCAAGTGATCGCGCCGTTCTCGTGCTCGATCTGGACGATCGCCGCGGTTTTGTCGTCGGTCGGCACATCGATGCTTGCCGCCTGCGGGGCCGCCGCTTCCGCCGCGAGCGCACGCGATCCGGCCGGACGAGCCGGCAGCGGATCTATGGCGACGACCGCCTGCTGGTCGAGGCCCTGCTCGATCAACTGGCCGTCGAGCAGCCCCGATCGAAAGTCGCGCGGCCGGCCGACTTGGTCGACTGGGGTAACGACCAGGCCAAGGCCGGCCGGGATGGTGATGGACGAACCGTTCCCGATGTTCACTCGGCGTTCGTCGTTCGCGTTGTCATTCGCCATGGCGGGGCCTCTCGCTGTCTCTGATTTGAAACGCTGCTGCGGGTGCGACGGGGAAAGCAACCGTATACCACGCAAAAAAGCTTGGCAAGAGCGACCAATGGCCAACGCTTCTGGATTAGAGACGTCTCAAATCTGTCTTTTTCCGGAACAGCCGAGGCCGGCTCGTGGTGGTGCGGCAGGTCACAAAGAACGGCACGAGCGCTTGACCGAACTGGGCAGGGCGGTCGCCGTCTCGGCGTTCATTCAGTAGCCGAGCGGGCTATCGCATGCCCGCCTTGCCCAGCGCCGACGTCCCGCCGACGATCGGAATCGAGAACGACGAGTGCGCGAGATCGACCGTCAGCTCCGTGCCGGCGCGCGGCCAGAGCGTGAACTCGCGGTCGCTCGACATGATCATCACGGCGAGCCGCTTGCCCGCCGGCACGAACTCGTCGTCGGGCTGGAGATCGAACGTGAGGTCGTAGAACTTGCCCGGGCACGAGCTTCTCGCCCGGGCGCTTCGAGTCGTAGTTGCCGCCCTTCGTGAGCGACTTGTAATTCTGGATGTCGGCCCAGCCGCGCGTGATCGAGTCCCGTGTGGCTCTGCGATCCGGCGCGCGCCGAGTCGTACGGCAGCATCACGAGCCAGACGCTCAGGTTCGCCGCCGGCTTGCTCGACGCGACGCGCAGCGTGACGCGCGGCGTGCCCGAGATGTGCACCGTGTCGGTCGAACGTCGGCGTCGCGTAGAGCAGGCGATGCGGCGACTGCTCGGCGCTCGCGTCGGCGCTGCCGCTCATCGCGACGTCGTCGACGAGCTTGTCGGCTCCGCCGCTCGGCGGCGCTGAACGCGAGGTTCGCGATGCCCGTGCCGCCGGCGGTCGGATGGAAGCACGACCGGCACCGAGCCCGGAACCGGGAACGACGCGAACGGCGTCGGCGGCGTCAGGCTGCCGCGTCCCCGTCCGCGCCCGCGGCCGACCGGCTGCCGAGTCGGCACCTCGCGCCCGCGCGCCGCCTCGCGCGGCCGCCAGCGCGGCCATCGCGCGCGGTTCCTGCGCCGCGGCGTCCTGGACGATCCACACCGGCGGATCCTTCTCGACGCCGTTGTCGACGCCGTAGAGGTAGTGGCTGAACCAGCGGTTCAGCATGTCGGCCGGCGGATTGCCGCCGTGTCCGCCCTGATGGAGATAGATCGACACCGGCAGGCCGCGCGCCTTCATCTCGTCGTAGATGCGCACGCTGTGCTCGGGCACGACGTTGTAGTCGTTGAAGCCGTGCGCGAGCAGCACCGCGGCCTTGATGTTCTTCACGAACGGCAGCAGGTCGCGCTTGGCCCAGAAATCGTTGTAGTCGCCGCGTCGCGCGATCCTGTCCCTTCGGGCCGGCGAAGATGCCGTTCTTCCAGAGCTTCTCGCAGTTCGCGCGGCCGGCGGTGTCGCCGCTGGCGATGAAGTCGTAGAGCACGTCGACGTCTTCGCCGAGGTAGCCGCCGGGCGAGCGCACGAGTCCATTGGAGCGGTAGTAGTGGTAGTACGACGTGTTCGGCGACACGGGCACGACGACCTCGAGTCCCTGCACGCCGGTCGTCGCCGCGGCGAGCGGCAGCGTGCCCTCGTACGACGTGCCGATCATGCCGACTTTGCCGGTCGACCACGACGTCGCCTTCACTTCCTCGTTGCCGGTCGGCGTCGTGAAGCCCTTCGCGCGACCGTTGAGCCAATCGACGACGAACTTCATCGGCATGCGTTCGGGATCGTCGCCGACGGTCGGACATCCCTGCGAGCGTCCCGTGCCCGGCGCCTCGGAGTGCACGACGGCGAAGCCGCGCGGCACCCACTCGTTGACGAGCGCGTTGGAGATGCGCGACCGATTCGGCTGATACGCGCGGCGATGCCATCGCGCCGCGCGGCTGCGGCTGGTCGTTCAGCTCCTGCTGCACGTTCCAGTTGACCTGTCCGCGCGCCGTGCCGGCGTAGTACGGGCTCGATCCGTACAGGATCGAGACCTTGAGCCCTTCCGTCTCGGTCTGGCGCGGGCGCGTGACGTCGACGTGCACGCGGTCCTTCTTGCCGTCGTGATCGGTGTCGAAGTTGGTCTCGACCCAGAGCTCCTGTCGGATCCACGTCGACGAGTCCTGAAACGCGGGGACGATCTGCGCCATGCCGTTGACGAAGACCGGCGCGGCCTTCGGCGCTGGCTGCGCGAGCACTCGCGTGCCCAGCGCGATCGAGGCGAGCGTGGCAAGCCTGGCGAATTGACGCGTCGAACGTGGCATTGCGATCCGAGCCTGGAAAGAAACCGGAGGAAAGATACCGCTGTCATCCCGAGCGAAGCGAGGGATCTGCAGGTCCGGCGGCACTGCAGATCCCTCGATTGGCTCGGGATGACAATAGTTTTCGTGGACCTATGATCATTTTCGAGACCGAGCGCTTGACCCTTCGACACGCGACGCTCGACGATGCCGCCTTCGTGCTCCGGCTGTTGAACGAGCCGTCGTTCCTGCGATTCATCGGCGATCGCGGCGTGCGGACGCTCGATGCCGCCGCCAAGTACATCGCCGAGCGCTTCGTCGCCAGCTACGAACGCAACGGGTTCGGGCTGTGGGTGGTGGAGCGAAAGGAGTCGCCGGGTGCGATCGGCATCAGCGGATTGGTCAGGCGCGACACGCTCCCCGATCCCGACATCGGGTTCGCGTTCTTGCCGGAGTTCTGGTCGCGCGGCTATGCGTACGAATCGGCGGCAGGCGTGAAGCAATACGCGCTCGACGTGTTGACGCTGCCGCGATTGCTCGCCATCACCAACACCGACAACGCCGGATCGATCAGAATCGTCGAAAAGCTCGGCCTCACGTTTCTTCGGACGATGCAGCTCCCTGGGGACGACAAAGAGGTCAAGCTCTTCGCGCTCGAGACTTCTTGATTGGTTTCGAACGCGCACGCGGCGACGACTCGACCAGCTTCCAGAACTGTTGCTCGCCGATCACGCGTACCACGTGACCGCGCGCGGCGAGGCGACGAATCTCCATCAGTTTGAGCCCGCCGACCGTACCGGCGATCTGAAGCTTGTTCGGCCGCCCGCGCACGAGCACGTCCGTCAACTGACCGGGCTTGGATTGCACGATCGCGCCGGCTTTCTTCGCGGCGGCCATCGCCTCCGCGCGCGGGCGATTCAGGAACCCTGTGAACGCGACTCGCTTGCCGCCGAGTCCCGACACGCGCCCGAGGTTGATCTGCTTCGGCCGCTGGCGCAGCGCCGTGATCAGCTCTCCGGCGGACTCGTAACGCTTGCCGCGAACGCCGAGGCATCGGTGGATCACTTCCTTGAGCTCGTCGCTGCAGGGCAACCCGCGCACGTCGCGGCTTCGCATCGGACGCTGGACGTCGCCGCGCAACAGCATCGACGCGATCTGGGCCACCTGATAGATGTCGTCGCGCTGCTGCCATCGCCGCACCTTGCCCCATGCGATCTCCGTCGGCGCGTTGAACGGATTGAACGCTTCGGCGGTGACTCCGCGGCGGCTGAGCTGATGCGTCGCGATGCCGAAGTCGCCGAGCTTGAGCTGCTCGTCCGGGCCGCAGACGAACACGTTGAACGGCGTGAGGTCGCGATGGAGCGCCTGACCGCGATGCAACGCGTCGAGGGCCTGGAGGATCGCGGCGATCTCGCGCCGCACGAATCGCTCGGGCTGCGGGCCCTTGCGAGCGAGCCACGCGCCCAGATCGCCGTGCTCCGCATACTCCATCGCGAGGCAGTAGCGCATTCTCGGCCCTTCGACTTCGGCGAATCGATCGAAGACGCGCAGGGCTCGCGGCTCGCGCAAGAGAAGTTCCGCGAAATAGGCCTCGCGCAACCATCCCGACATGCGATCGCTGATCTTCACGCAGACCTGCGCCGGATATCCCTCGCGCGGCAATGGCGTCGCGAGGTACACCTCGCCGAATCCGCCCCTGCCGAGCAAACGGTCGAGGCGATAGGTGCGGCCGGTTTCCGAGCTATACGCCGTCGGCGCTCCCGGAAGTACGGGCAACGGAGCGTCCGCCGCCGGACTTGGTTCGACTTCGTGCACTGTGGTGGGGCGCTGCTGTGTCTTCACCAGACGAATGGAATGAGGCGATGCCTGACCCGGCGCTGGTACTCTGAGTACCCGGCCAAACTCTCGGCGAGGAGCTGCTCTTCGTCGAACAGCCGCCAGATCAAAAATGGTACAATGACCACGAACGGCACGAGCCCCCAATACGAGCCGAGGGCAAGCGGCGTCCCGATGAGATAGAGCAGCGCGCTCGCGTACATCGGATGCCGAACGACCGAATACGGCCCCGTCGAGATGACCCGCTGGCCTTCGGCGACCTCGATCGTCGCGGACGTGAACGTGTTCGCACGATACACGCGCACGATGAGCGCGAAGCCGACGGCGACCGTCATCTCGGGTTCGGCGCTGCGCACCTGGCAAGCGAATAGAGTCACTCGTACGTTAAGCCCACCGTCACGAAGACCAATGGGCGACCGCCGCGATCACATCAGCCGCCGCGAATTCAGCCAGCTGCTCGGAGCCGCCGCGCTGACCGGAGCGCTGCCCGAGCTGCCGACCGGAACGACCATGCCGATTCACGCTTCGACCGAAACCGCAACGCCGGTCGCAGGGGCCGGCGACGAGCTCTGCACGCTCAGCGCGACCGATCTCGCCGCGCGCATTCGTCGCAAGCAGGTCTCGGCGCGCGAGGTCATGGCGGCGCACTTGGCGCGCATCGAGCGAGTCAATCCGAGCATCAACGCGATCGTCACGCTGGTCGCCGAACGCGCGATGGCCGACGCCGCGAAGGCCGACGAACACCAGGCCCGCGGCGCGACGCTCGGCCCGCTCCACGGACTTCCTGTCGCGCACAAGGACCTCGTGCCGACCGCCGGCATCCGCACGACCTACGGTTCGCTCGCCTTCAAGGACAACGTGCCGGCCAAAGACGCGCTGATCGTGACACGGCTCCGCGCGGCCGGGGCGATCACGCTCGGCAAAACGAACACCCCGGAGTTCGGCGCCGGGTCGCACACGTTCAACCGCGTCTTCGGGGCGACGCACAATCCTTTCAACCTCGCGAAGACCGTCGGCGGCAGCAGCGGCGGCGCCGCGTCCGCGCTGACCACCGGCATGGTGCCCATCGCCGACGGAAGCGATACCGGCGGATCGCTGCGGAACCCGGCCGCGTTCAACAATGTCGTCGGCTTTCGTCCGTCGCCGGGACGCGTGACCGACGATGATGGTTCATGGTCGCCGCTGTCGACGGGTGGGCCGATGGCGCGGACGGTCGCCGACGTCGCGCTGATGTTGAGCACGATCGTCGGCCCGCACGCGCCGGATCCGCTCTCGATCGGCGAGGATGGAGCCCGTTTCCGCGCCCCGCTCGCGCGGTCGTTCACGAGCGTACGCATCGGATGGTTCAAGAACCTCGGCGGCATCCCGTTCGAGCCGGAGATCACGCGCGTCGTCAATGCCACCCGCGGCGTCTTCGAGCAGCTCGGGTGCATCGTCGAAGACGCCGAGCCCGACTTCGCCGGCGTGGACGAGGCGTTTCCCATTCTGCGCCACCTGTCCTATCACTCGAGCTACGCGGGGCTCGCCCGCACGCATCCCGATCTCGTGAAGGACACGGTCAAATGGGAGATCGCCGAGGCGGAGCGACAGAGTGCCGCCGACGTGGCGCGAGCCGCCGCGAGGCAGGCGCGCATGTATCTCGAGACCGCGCAGTTCTTCGAGAGATACGAATACTTCGTGCTGCCCGTGACGCAGGTGGAGCCGTTCGACATCACCACGGAGTACCCGACGTCGGTCGCCGGCGTGGCCATGCCGACGTACATCGACTGGATGCGCTCCTGCTGGTACGTGACGTTCATGTCGAGCCCGGCTATCTCGGTGCCGGCGGGCTTCAGCTCGAGCGGCTTGCCGGTGGGGCTGCAGATCGCCGGCCGGCACCGTGGCGATTGGAGCGTGCTCCAACTGGCGCACGCGTTCGAGGCGGCGACCGGGCACGGAAAGCGGCGGCCGGCGGTATAGCCGCAGTCCCTTGCCCGCCTCCGCGCGCTCTCTGACATCTCTTGCTCGAAGCTGCGCGGCTCGATTCTGGACACGTTCCGTGACGTCGAGACATCAGACCAGCAACGGCATTGTCATTGCCGGCCTGACCGCTCGACGCTGACCGTCAGTCCAGGCTCGAGCAGCGCAAGGGTCGACCCAACAGACGTGAGCCTGCGAACGGCGGGCGCTCGCCCTGGCGCCACAATTCCCGGCCGTCCCGGGCGCCAGAGCGCAGGGGAATCCCCTTCTTGGTAGACGCCAAAGATTAAAAACTTCTAATCTTTCCGGTCTTCTGGCGGCGTACTGAGCCGTACCGATGACCACCCGGTCCGTCCGGGCGGCCCGCTTCATCGTTCTCAAAATGAGAATCGTGTAGCCAGCACTTGCATATTGAGGGGATCTTTGTCACGCTCAATGCATTGGGTCGTCGATCTTCCGGCCGCCGACCCAACGCCCGGACGAACGATGAGTGTTCCCCGCGGATCATGAATCCGATCTACGTCGCCCGACAACCGATCTTCGAGTTGGGTCGGGGCCTCTTTGGATACGAATTGTTGTACCGGCGCACGTCGACGATCGACCGCGCCGACGGCGACACCGCCGTCATGACCGCCGAGGTCATCGTGCATGCCATGCTCGGCATCGGGCTGCCCGCCATCGCCGGCAAGGAATACGCGTTCGTCAACTTCTCGCGACCGCTGCTGCTCAACCGGAGCTGGGAGCTGTTCGGGCAGGACAGCGTCATCGTCGAGCTGCTCGAGGATGTCCCCTGCGACACCGAGGTCCTCGAGGCGTGCAAGGAGCTCGTCGCCGCCGGATATCGCCTGGCCCTCGACGACTACGTCTACGCCGACGAATCGCTCCCGCTGCTCGAGCTCGCCTCCATCGTGAAGGTGGACATGCTCGGCAGAGGGCCGAGTGAGATCGAAGCGGTCACTCGCCAGCTCCGTCAACTCCGCCCGACGGGTATGCGCCTCCTCGCGGAACGGGTCGAGACGGTGCGCGTCGCCGACTTCTGCGCCAAGCTGGGCTACGACCTGTTCCAGGGCTATCTGTTCAGCCGCCCGGAGACGCTGACCAAGACCGACGTCGCGGCCGGCCAGCTCGCGATCATGCGATTGCTGAATCTCCTCCACAACGAGGCGACCAGCGACGTCGCGCTCGAGGCGGCGTTTCAGAGCGATGTCGCGCTTTGCTACAAGCTGCTTCGCATGGTCAACGCCGCGGCGCTCGGCGGCCGCTCGATCTCGTCGATCTCGCACGCCGTGCGTCTCGTCGGCCGGCAAACGCTGCATCGTTGGCTCTCCGTGATCCTCGTCGCGTCGCTCGGCTCGAAGAGCAACGTCAGCCACGAAATGGCGCTCACCGCGATGACGCGTGCGCGCATGTGCGAGCTCCTCGTGGAAAACGCGCGCGGGCCCGGCGACACGGGCTCCGCGTTCATCGTGGGGCTCTTGTCGCTGCTCGACGTCTTGTTCGAGGTTCCGATGGACAAGATCCTCGAGCGCGTCGAGCTCAGCGACGACATTCGCGGCGCGTTGCTCGCGCGCGGCGGTCCGCTCGCGCAACCGCTTCGCCTCGTCGAGGAGTACGAGCGCGCGAACTGGACGGCCGCCCAGGAGCTCGCCGCGCAAGCGAACGTCGCCACCGACGCGCTGCCGGAGATGTACGTGAACGCGCTCTGCTGGGCGCGCGAGCGCGTCGACGACTAGCGCGCGACACTCGCGAACGAGAACACGCGCCATCGTCTCCCGTCATGGAGCATGGGCGATTCCGTCTCCGATCCGTTCGTGTACCGCGCGATCGCGCCTCGCCAGAATGCCAACGCTGCCCGGTTGTCCTCGGCGACGCGAACCGTCCACGGGCCGGGGAGGTGCTCCCAGAGCAGCGTTGCCGCGCGGCGGCCGACACCAGCGCGCCGGTACTGGCGCATCACGAAAAACTCCTCGACGTCGAGCATATCGGAATCGGGGCTCGCCGGAGATCCGCGCTGCACCAGCGCGAAGCCGGCGACGCGTCCGTCGAGCCGAATGAGAAATGGAAACCGGCGACCGGGCTCCGACCAGTAGAGTGGAAGCCGCTGGTAACCGAAGCGACCCTCCGGTCCCACTTCGAGCCCGGAAAAGATGTCGCTCATATCGTGGATGTAGAGCTCGAGCAGGTTCGCGAGGAGCGGCGCCTCGGACTCGCTCGCGACATCCAGCGTGATGCCGTTCACGCGCGGCTCACTTGTGTGCGCCGAAAGCAGCGAATCGAGTGGTCGTTGACGATGCCCACCGCCTGCATCCACGCATAGACGATCGTCGGACCGACGAACTTGAACCCGCGGTGCTTCAGCTCCTTCGCGATTTGCTCGGACAGCGGCGTCGACGACGGAACGGATCGGCCATTGCCTTTGATGGGTTTTCCGCCCGTGAACGACCAACAGAAATCCCTGAAGCTCTCTCCCGCGTCTTCCATCTCACAGAAGATCTGCGCGCCGCGAATCGTCGCCCCGATCTTCGCGCCCGACCGGATGATGCCCGGGTCGGCCATGAGTCGCTTGATCTCGCGCTTGTCGAAGCGCGCGACCTTCCGCGGGTCGAATCCCGCGAAGGCGCGTCGAAAGGCCTCGCGCTTCCTGAGGACGGTGATCCAGGCCAGGCCCGCCTGGAATCCCTCCAACATGAGCATCTCCCACAGCATCCGGCCGTCGTGCTGCGGAACGCCCCACTCGTCGTCGTGGTAGGCACGCATGAGGGGATCGTCTCCCGCCCAAGCGCAGCGCTGCTGGTTCGTCACGCGGTCGACCTCGAGGTTGGAAATGGCGAATGAACCTCCGGCCGCCGCGGAGGCGAGTCAAGGTGCGACTGGACGACGACGCCCATGGCGCCCATGTTCGACGCCATTCATGAGTCTTGCGCGCCGACGACGGCGCGAGCCGGATGGGATACGACGAACCGCTGATTCTCGAGGGACATCGGCATGCTTGGAGATTTTCACAATCGCGGGACCATCGTGGCGCTCGGAGCTCTCGTCGCGTGCGCGGCGCGCGTGGGATTCGCTCAGGGTCCGAGCGATCGCTGCAGCCTGCTCACGCAGGCGGCGGTCGGCAAAGCGCTTGGCGTCAACGTCGAAGCCGGTGAGCCGATCAACACCACCGGATGCAGCTGGCAGTCACTGAAGCCGCACATGATCGTCTCGGTCGTGGTCGGAGATGCCGCGAAATACAAGGTTTGGACCGGGTCGGTGATCGGCGTGACGAAGGCTTCCGCCAGCGGAATCGGCGACGCCGCCATGTACGGCACTCTGGGCAACCTGACATCGCTCTGGGTGAAGCACGGAGGCAACGCGTTCCAACTTCGCGTCTACGGTGTGCCGGACCCGAGCAAACAGTTGGCCGTGGAAAAGACCCTCGCCGCGGACGTGCTCAAGAAGCTGTGAGCGAGGAGCGAAGGTTCCGTCGTCATCCGCGCGCATCAGCCTGACTCCGCCCCAACCGCGATCGATCGGTTTTAGCCGAAGGGCCCGGTTCGCGCGTCGCGAACCGGGCCCTTGCATGACGTCTGCGTCGGTCGATGACCGATCAGCGCCATCCTCCCTTCGGGAATGCCGAGAACATCGGAGCCTCCTGATAAAAGCCGAGCGCACCGAAGTTCAGCGAATTCTGAAGGTCGCGGCGAGTCTGGAAGCTCATGTCGCCGCTGAGCACGCGTTGGTACGCGGTGCTGGAGCTCAGAGCCGCCCCGTTCCGCCAGGCACGCTGCGGAATCGACGCGCAGGCCCCGAGCGTCGCGGCGAGCGCGAGCAATGAGGCGGCGCGAGCGACCGTACGAGCGAGCCGAGCTTGATCCGACGTGAAGCGCATCGTGGTTCCCTCGAGGGTGATACGAGAGTCCGAAATGGAGGGTGGTTTCCTCAGAAGATGGTAGGCATACGGCGGGCCCGTCGCAAGAGACGGATCGTTTCAGACGCTACGAAGGCCCCCTGCGCAGGAACACGTGTAGCGCCCGCTCGCCCGCCACGTACTCGGCGCACTCGTAGCCCAGCGACCGGAGATCCAGGTCGCGGAGCAGGCTTTCGCCGGCGCCGAGCAGCACCGGGCGAATGCCGAGGTGGAGCTCGTCGATCAGGCCGGCTCGCAGGTATTGCCGAATCGTGGACACGCCGCCGCCGAGCCGAATGTCGCGGTCGCCTGCGGCGGCGCGCGCCTGATCCAGCGCCGACTGAATGCCGCCCGTGACGAACCTGAACTCGGTTCCTCCGGCCATCCTGAGCGGCGGACGCACGTGGTGCGTCAGCACGAAGACCGGCGTGTGATACGGCGGCTCGTTGCCCCACCAGCCTTTCCAGTTCTCGTCAGGCCACGGTCCGCGAACCGGACCAAACATGTTTCGGCCAAGGATCCAAGCGCCGATTCCGGCCAGGCCTTGTTCGGCGATGCGGTTGTCGACGCCGGTTTCCCCGCCCTCCTCTCCGTGCATCTGCCGCCATACACGCGTATTGAAAAACCATTCCATCAAATCCGGGCCGTTGACGCCGAGCGGATGCTCGAGGTCTTGCGATGGTCCGGCGCCATAGCCGTCGATCGAGATGGCAAAGCTCGAGACACGAAGTTTGGACATGGACAGACATGGACAGTGGAAGACAAATGCATTGTGATGTAGCTCACTCTAACATCCTTCTTCTTTACTAACGACCGCCGGTCGACGACGTCCTACCAGCAGGGAGGCAGGGTCAACCGGGAGGGGGGGAAGATGAGCAAATATGTCATGATGCGCGTCGTCGCTGGCCTGATGGCCGTGAGCGCGCTCGCAGCCTGCGTCGCGAATCCGCGACCGCGAGTCGGGGTCGAATATGTCGTGCGGCAACCGCCGAGGGAGCGCGTCGAAGTCGTTCCCGCGTCGCCGGGAGTCGAGTACGTGTGGGTGAAGGGCCACTGGGGTTGGCGACGCAACGACTACGAGTGGGTCCCGGGCCACTGGGCGGTCCCGGAGCGCGGCTTCCGCGAATGGGTGCCGGGTCGGTGGGAGCATGACCGCCGCGGCTGGTTCTACGTCGACGGTCATTGGCGATAGCGAAGCACGCCGACTCGGATTGTTCGGATTGTTCGATCAGGCTTTGACTGATTTCTGAAGGATCCGGTATGCGTGTCTTGCCTGCGCGAGCCGGTGTCGTCTGTTGCGGCGGCGAGTCTGAGGGCCCGGCGGCTCTGACCGAGTTCAGCATCGAGCCACGCAGCCTCGCGCGGCCGGACGTGAGACAAAAACTAAGTCCGCCTGATCCGCCACGTCCGCGTGTTCAAGAGTCGGTGTGGCCGGCGCGCCGCGACGGATCGTCTGGAACCGTGTCGGATGTCGGCGGCAACCGCAGAACGACAACGGTGGTACGAGCGGCGGTGGACAGCCGACGACGACGACGTCCGTGACCATGAGCGGACTTCAATTCAAGCCTTCGGCAATCCTCGTGTCGAAGGGCGCGACGGTCACGTGGACCAATCAGGACAACACCGACCACAACGTCACCTTCACCGACATGTCGGTCGTGTCGATCGGGGACTTTTCGTCGGGCACCAAGTCGACCGTCATGCCGTCGACCCCCGGAACATTCTCGTATCGCTGTACCATCCACCCGGGCATGAACGGCACGGTGACCGTCCAGTAGGGGCGAGCACATTCTCGCCCCCCGAGGCGAACCGGCGCGCGAGCGATCGGCCGCGCCCGGTCCTGTCCGGATCCGTCAGCGCGACCTCGCTACTTCCATCCGATCCCCATGCCGACGCTTGCGTACATCGGTGGAATGAGCGCGTTGAATCGCTCGGTGCGGAGTGTTCCGGCACGCGCCATGAGCTCGACGTTACCAAGCGACGCTCCGCCGGTGAGTCCAGCGTGCAACGTTCCACCTGGTGTCAAATACCACCCGTTTTTCGCATCGGCATAGTAGTAGTCGCGATACCAATCCGAATTCGTGATTCGCGTCGCGACGGCTTTGTCGAACCCCGTCTCCGCGGCAAGAAACCATCGGCGGCGATACGCGCCGGCAGTGAGCGTCGTCGATGCGCCGAGATTCAGCGCGCTGTAGATCGAGTTGCTCGTGCCGCGGGCGATGAATGCGCCCTCTCCCGTGATCCGAAACGCGCCCCGGTGAACGACCGTCGTTCGCGCCGTTCCTCGTGCCCTCCAGTCTCGCACATCGAACGCCGCGACGACCGTCCCGAATTCGGCCCCTATCTGCAGTTTGACTCGGCCTGGAATCACGCCTGAGACGCCGGCTGTTCCGACGAACGCCGGATCGAGCCCGAACGTCGCGTACGTCCAGACCTTCGTCGAATCGAAACGCGCGACGTTCCACTGCGCGCACGCGCACGAGGCGACGGACAGCAGGATCAGCGCCGCCTTCATATACGATGCGGGTTTCATCGTCCCCCCTTTCGCGCGGCGAGATAGTCGCGAATGTGTCCGGCCACGATCGCCGGCGCTCGCCAGTGCACATCATGCCCGACGCCGTCCACCACCATCAGCGACGCCGAGGGATAGCTCTTCATCTGTTCGGTCTGGAGCGACGGGCCGAGCACTTCGCTCAACGCACCTGCGATGAACAACACCGGTGTCGTGTAGCGCGACAGCTTCGTCGTGAAGTCGTAGACGGCGACGCCGTTCTTCATGCTTTCCTTCGGCAGCGTTTGGTTGACGAGCGCGCCCAGCCGCCACACCGGTTCTGGATCGACGTTCCATTGCTCGTGGTAGCGCGGCTGCGATCCCCGAAGGCCGAGGAGCAGATCGTAATCCAGGCGGTCGTTGCCATCAGGCGAGACGAACTGCATGCCCCACGCGTAGTCATTGAGCCACTCGGCGAACAGATCAGTCTCGCGAATGCCGTTCTTGATCCGCTCGAAGGTCGCGCCGGTGAGCGGACCGGATTCGATGAGCACCGCGCCCGCGACCTTGTCGGGATGGTCGTTGATGTACGCCGTCGCGTACATGCAGCCCCACGAGTGTCCGACGAAGAAGACCGGACGGCCGTGGCCGTAGCGGTCGACAAGCGCGTCGAGGTCCGCCATGTACGTCGCCATCGTCAGCGACGCCCGGGGCTCGCGGCGTGACAGACCGGCTCCGCGTTGGTCCCAGAAGACGACGAAGTTGTCGTCCGCGAGACTGTAGCCCGCGTACCTAGCGGCGAGCGGGAGCAGACTGCGATAGTCGCGGCCAGGACCGCCGTGCAAAACGATGACGACTGGCTTTGTGGGATCGCCGAACGTCTCGGCGTGAAAGCGCGAGCCGTTCAGCTCGATCGACGGGAGGCTCGCGTCCTCGTCGACCGTTGGTGGGACCAGATTGCCGGCGGTGTCAGGATCCGTAAGCCTGCAGCCGCCGAGCACGATCGCGGCGCACAGCGCCGCGATCGATGGTCGGATGCTCCGTTCCATGTTCGTGTACTCCCAAGTTCAAGTGACTCGGAGGCCGGTTGCCCGGCTGATTGCGGGTCGAACCTGGGGAGGGGAGCGGAACGGGTCGTCCGAGCCGATCGGATTGGACCGGCTTTTTTCTCCGTCATGCCTATCCGGCGAGCGCGCTTCGGTATTTCGACGGGGTTTGGCCCGTGTACTTCTTGAAGACCTGGTTGAAAGTCGACTTGGACGCAAAGCCCGCGTCCATCGCCAGCGCGAGGACGGTGAGGTGCTTCGACCCGTCATCGGTCAGGCGCCGCCGAACCTCCTCGATCCGGTAGCGGTTGACGAAGTCGTAGAATGTCTGCGAGAGCTCGCTGTTCAGGACCTCGGACAGCTTATGCGGGCTCGTGTCGAGCTGCCCGGCCAAGCTGGCGAGCGTCAGATCCGGGTCGCGGTACGGCCGATCGGCCGCCATGACGGCGAGCAGCGACGCCTTGAGTGCCGCGGCTTCGTTCGGCCCGAGCCCCGACCGCTCGTAACGCATCGTCGTCGACACGGTCGGCGGGACTGCCTCGCGCGGCTCGACGACAACCGCGGGAAGGCTCGGCGGAAGAGCTTGGGGTGCCGTCTCGTCGACCAGCTCGAAGCGAAAGATCTCCGGCTGCCGGAGGCCCATGTAGCCGATCGCGTAGACGAACAACGCGATCGCCAGCGCCACGACGTCGTCGCCGCCGCGCCGACCGGCATCCGGGCTCGCGGCGATGACGAGCTCGGACACCGTCGCGACCAACCAGATGGCAGCTGCGGCGCCGAGCAGCAACAACAGCCAGTGCAGATTCACGCGCTCGATCGTCGAGTAGCTCTCCTTCACACGGCGACGATGCCGCATGAGCAGCATCGCGGTTCCGATCGTATAGGCAATGCCGGAGAGGTACTTCGTGGGATCGAGGATTTGGAGCACGCGCGGCGCGGCGCCGCGCCGGATGCGATCGAAGAGCGCGACTTTCTCGGGACCGCTCAGAAGATAGAACTTGAACGTCGCGATCAGGACGAGAGCGAACGGCACGAGATGCAGCGCGTCGCGGCGAGTCAGACGCCGAGAACGGTCGCTCGCGGCGACGGCGTAGAGATAGGCGAGCGGTCCATAGAGCCACGGCAGTCCGTACGACACACCAAAGAAGTACGGCAAGCGCGCGACGAGTCCCGCGGCGTAGTAGACCGAGGCCACGAGGTGGATCGTGAACGCGAACACCAGCGCGGCGAGGAGACGGTTCGCGGTTCGGTTCGCGCGGTACGCGGCCAGCGCGCCGGCGAGCAGCACGCCCTGCACCGCGCCGAGGAGGGCGACGATGTGGAGCCAGTCGATGGTGATCGTGGTCGTCACAGGCCTGGTCGCATCGCCCATTACAGTATACCGCCCAGGGGGAGACTTGCGGCAAGGCCCCCTCACTCTCACAGACTTGGCGCCCAATTCTGACCGAGAGGACTGCTCTCATGCGCCTGCTGTTGTCGACGATCGGATCGCGAGGCGACGTTCAACCAATGGTGGCGCTCGCGCTGGAGTTGAGGGCCATCGGCCACGATGTGCGCATGTGCGTGCCACCCGACTTCCGCGAGTGGATCGAGGGTCTTGGACTGTCGGTCACTCCGATCGGACCCGAGGTCCAGTCGACCGGCAAGGTGAATCCGGCCACTGCGACCATCACGCCAGAGCAACGGCACCAGATGGTGGCCGGCACCGTCGCCGCGCAGTTCGAAACGATCACCACGGCGGCCCGAGGCTGCGACGTCATCGTTGGAGCGACGGCGTTGCAGGTCGCGGCGCCGTCCGTGGCGGAGCGAATGAACATTCCGTACATCTTCGCCGCGTACTGTCCGACGGTGCTGCCGTCGCCTCATCATGCGCCGCCGCTGATCCCCAGCCGCGGAGACACACCTGCGCCGGCAATCGGCGACTACAGTGAGCTCTGGGGCCGGGATGCGGAACGCTGGAACGAGACATGGCGCGACCTCGTCAACTCGAATCGCGTGTCACTGGGCCTGGCTCCCGTCGATGACGTGCGTGGCTACGTCCACACCGATGCGCCGTGGCTGGCCGCCGACGCCACCGTGGGGCCGTGGCCCGATCCCGCGGATTCACGCGTGTTTCAGACGGGCGCGTGGATCCTCCCGGACGATCGCCCTCTGTCGCCGGAGGTCGAACGATTCCTCGAGGCCGGCGAGCCGCCGATCTATTTCGGCTTCGGCAGCTGCCGCGCACCCGAGGATCTGAGCCGAGTGATGATCGGGTCGGCACGCGCAGTGGGACGTCGTGCGATCGTGTTGCGTGGATGGGCTGATCTCGCGCTTTTGGACGACGCGACCGACTGCCTGTCGATCGGCGAGGTCAATCAGCAGGTGCTATTCAAGCGAGTCGCCGCCGTCGTTCATCACGGGGGCGCGGGCACGACCACTGCGGCTGCGCGGGCTGGGTCGCCGCAGGTCGTCATCCCACAGCACTACGATCAGTACTACTGGGCCCAGCGCGTTCAGCGTCTTGGCATTGGGATCGCGCACGCGCTCGGCGCACCGAGCATCGAATCGCTCACGAGTAGCCTCGCGCAGGCGCTCCAGCCTGTGATGGCTGCTCGAGCGCGGGCGGTCGCGGCCAACGTCCGCGGAGACGGCGCGGAAGTCGCCGCACGGCACTTGAGCCGTCTGGCGTAGATGGCCGCGTTCATGAATCTGTAATTCAACTCGAATGCGGCACCAGGCCGGCCGTCCCCCGGCCGAGGTTTGCCACGATCGTGATATAACCTTGTGAAACTCTCCCACCACCGCTGAGCGTCACCTCGGATATTACCGTACCGAGCAGTCGAGAGCCAACGGCGTCGCCGAGACGCCGGACGGTCGCGGTTCCCCTCCCAGTGCCAGCGTGTTCGGTCCGCGTCATCGCGGACGCCTTGCCGCGTTGCATCAATGGCGACATGTTGGTCGCACAATGCATTATTGCGCCGCGTCACCGCGCCACCGCGCACCACTCGATCGACTAAGGGGAGGATCGATGTTGCATCGCAAGGCTGCCAACTGGCTGCCACTCGTTCTCGTGGCATTCCTCGCCGGACGCGCCGCGCAGGCGCAGACCGGGCGAGTCACCGGACAAGTCACGGATTCCACTGGCGGGCGCGCGCTCGCCGGGGCTGAAATCATCGTCGTCGGCGATGGCGACCGCGCGCTGGCGAGCGCGCGGGCCGACGCCACCGGCCGGTACACCCTTCCCGCCGTCGCCGCTGGTCAGGCGCGGCTGCGGGCACGCATGCTTGGCTACGCGCCGAAAGATCGCGTCGTGGCCGTTCGCGCGGGCGAGAGCGTGACGGCGGACTTCGGGCTCGCGCAGCGCTCGATCCAACTCGATCAGGTGGTCGTCACCGGCACCGGTGGCGCGGTCGAGCGACGCGCCGTTGGCAACGTGATCGAGAGCATCAACGCGAGCGAAGTGCTGCAAGCCGCCGCACCGCGGAGCGTTGAACAGCTCATCGGCGCGCGCACGCCCGGCGTCATGGTGCTGCCGGCGACGGGCCAGGTCGGCACCGGTGCGCAGATCCGTGTGCGCTCGGTCGGCAGCCTGTCGCTCAGCACCGATCCGATCGTGTACATCGACGGCATCCGCATGGATGCGAATACGTCGCAGGGGCCCGCGCAGCGCGGCGGCGCCGGCGCGAGCCGGCTGAACGACATCAATCCCGAGGACATCGAGTCCATCGAGATCATCAAGGGCCCCGCGGCGACGACGCTCTATGGAACGGAGGCCTCGAACGGCGTGGTCCAGATCATCACCAAGCGCGGGACGAGCAGTGCGCCGCACTGGGACTTCACCACGCGCCAAGGGCAGAACTGGCTGGCGAATCCCGAGGGCCGGGCGGGTCTGCTGTGGTCCCGCGACTCGACTGGCGCGATCGTCCCAATGAACCTCTATCGCTACGCGATCGACCACGGGGTCGGGCCAATCTTCCACAACGGCGACAACCAGGGCTACTCGGCCAACCTGCACGGGGGCAACGACATCACGCGCTACTATCTCTCCTCGTCGTACGACGACGACGGCGGGGTCGTCGCGTGGAACTGGGACAAGAAGTTCGGCGCGCGCGCCAACCTCGACGTCGAGGCCAACAAGAAGCTTCGAATCGAGGGAAGCCTCGGCTACATCCGCGACCGCATCCGGCTGGCCCAGAACGGCTCGATCAACCCGGATCCATTCAGCAATCTCGTATGGGGTGGAGCGAGCCACATCAACGCGACGGGCGGCTTTGGTTTTGCGCCGCCGGCGCTGTGGGACGACGTCGAGGATCACGCGGACAACGACCGCATGACCACGAGCGTGACCGCGAACTACGAACCGTTCACGTGGTTCACGCACCGTTTGGCCGTGGGGCTCGATGTGAACGCGGAGAACAACTGGACGCTCTATCCTCGCGAAACGGCGGCGAACGCCGTCTTCTATGGATCCAACGGCCTGGGCAGCAAGAGCGTCAATCGCACTTCGCGGAACTTCCTGACGCTGGATTATGCAGGAAATCTGAAGTACACGCTCCGGGGCTTGGACTTCACGACCTCCATGGGTCTTCAGGCCTATCGCTCGGAGATCAGCAGCATCACGGCGAGCGGAACGACGTTCCCGGCGTCGCCGATCACCACCGTCTCCGGTGCGACGACGCTGACGGGCGCCGAGGGGTACACCGCCAACGCGACGGTCGGTTTGTTCGTGCAGCAGGCGCTCGCCTGGAACAACCGACTCTTTCTTACCGGCGCGGTTCGCGGTGACGACAACAGCGCGTTCGGCAAAGACTACTCCGCGGCGTACTATCCGAAGGTCAGCGCATCGTGGGTCGTCAGCGAAGAACCGATGTGGAAGGAAAAGGCTGGCATCGTCGGACGCACGCTCGGTGATCTGCGGTTGCGCGGCGCATATGGCGCGGCCGGAACGCAGCCGGGCACGTTCGACGCGTCGCGTCTGTACACGTCCAGTGTCGGGTATCAGAACGGAGCGGGCCTCGTGCCGTCGTCATTTGGAAACCCGCAACTCAAGCCGGAGCGCAGCACGGAGCTCGAGCTCGGATTCGAGACGACGCTCCTCAATCGGCGCATGGACCTGAGCTACACGAACTTCCGCCGCAAGGTGACCGACGCGATCGTGAACGTGCCCGTCCCGCCGTCCGTCGGCTTCCCGGGAAGTCAGGTCGTCAACGTCGGTCGATTGTCGACATGGGGCAACGAGCTGTCCGCGAACTTCCGGATTTTGCAGGGCCGTCACGTTGCGTGGGAAGTCGGCACGCAGCTCGCCAACAACGGCAACCGCGTCGAGGACCTCGGCGCGGGTCAGACCTTCCTGACGGTCGGCGGGGGCGGGCAGGCACAGGCCCGCGTCGGCTATGGCATCGGCGACTTCTTCCTCTACAAGGTTCGTTCGGCAAAGCTCGATCCGACGGGGAAAGTCCTGTCGGCGGTCTGCGACGGCGGAACGGGGAAGCAAGGGCTCGAGCAGGGCGGTCCCGACGCGCCCTGTCCCATTGGCACGTACACGGGCACGGCCGCGCCGCGCGTGTACTGGGGTCACTCGCAGCCGACGTGGCAGCAAGGCTACAACACGACGGTCACGCTCTGGGACAATCTGCGTCTCTATGCCCGCGTCGACGGCAACGGCGGCCATTGGCAGTCGGACACCGAGATTCGCGCGCTGCACAACCAGAACTCGACGAAGGCCGTGCTCGAACAGAATGATCCGTTCCTTCAGGTCTATCGACAGATCGACACCGACGCGGCGAGCACGTACCAGGCAGGGTTCCTGCGGCTGCGCGAGCTCTCGGCGTCGTACACGGTCCAGCCGTCGCTTCTGCGGAAGATCGGCGCGTCGGGTGGTTCGGTGACGCTGGCGGCACGGAACGTCTCGATGCTCTGGACGGCCGAGCAGGGCTGGAATACGTCGCGCGACGGCGAGGTGTACGTCGACGTCGCCGACCAGCACGTGTGGGATCCGGAAATCCGCGCCGTGGGATCGCTGTCGAACGGCTATCAGACGATCATGCCGCCCACCGCGAGCTTCGTCGCCACCTTCCGTCTCACCTACTGATTCCTGACCGAGGAGAACTAGACTCATGTCATTTAGATTTGCTCATCGGTCGACGCCGGTCACGCCGGGGCGGTCGGCCCTCTCCACGGCGCGGCGCGCCGTCATCGCGCTCGCGCTCGTCGGCGTCGGCGCGTGCAACAGCCTGCTCGACGTCGACAATCCCGGGAGCGTGCCGGACGACGCGCTGTCCGATCCCACACTCGCGCCGGTGCTCGTTGCCGCCGCGATGCAGACGCTGCAGTGCGGGGTCGAGCAGTATGCCGCCACGGCCAGCATGCTGAGCGGCGAGGAGTTGAACGCCAATGGCTTCGTCGACAATCACCCCTGGGAGTGGCGCGGGGTCGTGGAGATCAAGGGCGCGCCCGGCAGCTGCAACTTCGGCCGCAATACGACGGCGATGGGCTTCTACACGCCGCTGCAGCAGGCGCGGTTCCAGCTCGACGACGCGTTCAACCGGCTCGACAAGTTCACCGACGCGCAGGTGTCGGGGCGTGCCGATCTGATGGCCACCATGCGCGCGTACGCGGGCTATGCCGACCTGTTGCTCGGCGAAGGGATGTGCGAGATGACGATGGACAACGGGCCGAAGATGACTCGCGAGCAGGTGTTCGCGGTCGCCGAAACGCACTTCTCCGACGCCATCACTCGCGCGACGGCGGCCAATGATCAGAGTATTCTCAACATGGCCCTCGTCGGTCGCGCACGGGCGCGTCTCGACCTCAAGAAGCTTCCCGAGGCGGCCGCCGATGCGAACCTCGTTCCGGCCGGCTTCGTGCGGAACGCGGAATTTGCCGAGGGTGGTGTGGCCCAACGCGAAAATCGCATCTACAACCTGACGATCCGGAACGCGTTTCTCTCGGTGTCCGTTCCCTATCGCAACCTCACCGTCAACGGCGTGGCTGGCAACGTGCCTGATCCGCGGGTGAAGGTGAAGGACGCGGGCAAGAAAGCCAACGACCTGATCACACCGCTGTTTCAGCAACAGAAGTTCATTGCCGATCTCGGCGGCACGCCCATTCCGATCGCGTCGTGGAACGAGGCCCAGCTCATCTACGCCGAGGCAGTCGGTGGCCAGCAAGGACTCGATGCGATCAACCGGGTGCGTACGGCCAATGGCGTCCCGACGCTCACCGGTCCGGCGCCAACCGGGCAGGCGTTCACCGATCTCGTGCTCGAGGAGCGCCGCCGTCAACTGTTCAGCGAAGGTCAGCGGTACGGGGACATGCTCCGGTACAATCTGCCCTTCACGAAGGGTTTGACGCTCAAGGGGAACACCTACAGCGATCTCACCTGCGTGCCACTGCCGGACGTCGAGACGCGCAACAATCCCAACTTCAAGTAGACCACCGGCAGGGTCTCGACGACGAAACGCCCGCACAGTCGTGCGGGCGTTTCGTTTTCCGTTGCCTGGACTCGATGGCGTGGCGCTAGTGCGGCGCGTGCGCCTTCGTGACGATCACGATCGCTCCGTTCGCGGCGGCCGGATCCGTCGACAGCGCCTTGGCGTCCTTCGCCGGCACTTCCTGAACCCTCCAGACAGACGACAGACTCACGTGCGCGCGCGCGTACGCATACGTGCGCGGCGTCCCATCAATCAACAACAGCCGCCGCGGCACCGAGCTGTCCCAGCGCGCAATCATCGCGAGCCAAGAGGAATCCTGGAACGCCTGGCCACCCGGCGCCGGAGCATCGGCCTCATGGTGCCACTGGAATTCGGACGGCCGGCCCGAATCCAGCCCAACCGTCAGCTCGCCGGGACCTGGCCCGCTGAAGATGTCCGGCCGACAGGCCGGAGGCCGACATCGCGCGACCGCCGCGACGGCGTCTGGCCCGGCGCTCGCATAGGCGGCCGTGTCGCTTGCGTCGATGCGCATCATTCCTGGTGTCGCGGACGTCGTTGCCGCGCGCCGCGCCGACGGCACCGACTTGCCGCATCCCGCGAGAAGGATCGCGAAAGACAGAAACCCGAACTCGCGGAGCGACGATCGATTCAGTCTCATTGGTCTCAATCCGGCAATGTACAACTGCGACGTCTCGCGTCGTGAGTTTGGATTGCGCGTCGAAAGTGACCGATGGACCCCGACGGATCACCGGTACCGTCTCCCGTCGGCCGGGCGCTCACTGCGATCGATGCGCGCGATGCGCGCCGAATGCGCCAACGCTCTCAGGAAATCCTCCTGACCTCGAGGCCCAGCGATGCCATCAATAGTAGCGCACCCTGAGCAAGTCGAGAACGACGGCTACCGGCATCTGATCACGTTTCGGCGCCCGATTCCGAGAACACGTAACGTGGGTAACTGCGCTTGGCCGTCGCCGCCTTCGTCAGGTCGATCTCTCGCGTCGCGAAAGGCTCGGCGGCCGACGTGATGGCCAGGACCTGACCATCCGGATCGATGATCCAACCGCCCCCCCCGCACGCCCCGGTGGGGTCCACGCGATTCGACGATAGGCTGAACGCCCCCGAGCGCACGGCCGCGACCATGCCCGCCGCCAACCACTTCGTCGTCGTCGCCAACGACGTCGCGCGTGGCGACAACAGAAGCGTGACGCCAAGCGCGGCGTAGGCCGCATACGTCTCCACCGCCCAGAGCTCGGTGCAGATGTTGAGACCGAACGACACCGGACCGGCGTGAAACGCCGGAAACTCCGGATCGCCCCTCTGAAACCACGTCGCCTCCCAACTCCCCGGCTCCTCGGGCAGGTAGTACTTGCTGCGCAGTGGCTGCACGCCACTGGCGACAGACCAGAGGTATCCCTGATTCGAGCGTCGCCCATTCGTGCGTGCCGGCCGCGTGCCAACCACATGGTCGGCGCGAAGCTCGGCGAGGCGACGGAGCTGGCTGCGAGCCTCGATCTCGACGCTGTTCCATCGAGCGACGTCGAAATGCTCCCGCTCCCAGATGGCTTCCACCAGCGCGAACTCCGGAAGCAGCACGAGATCGGACGCATGCGCGACGGTATGCTCGCGCAATCCCGCCCACGCCGCCGCGAGTGCATTGGCCTCGTGTGGCAGCTGGCAGACAGTGACTCGCACTGGGATGACGCCGCGGCTACCAGACGCGTACGCGCGCGCCCGGCTCGACGTACAGTCGCTGGCCGGGGACGACGTCGAACGCGTCGTACCACGCGTCGAGGTTGCGCACGGTATTCATCCGGTACATCTCCGGCGCGTGGTCGGTCGCGAGCTGCGCACGCATCGCCGTCTCGTTCATCTTCGCGCCGAACGCTTGCGCGAAGGCGATGAAAAACTCTCGATCCGCGCGGCGCACGTAGTCCTTGTCCGCGATTCGCGCGCCGAGTGACGTGCGGTAGGCATCGAATGCGGCGGCGAGGCCGGCCAGGTCCGCGACGTTCTCCGTTCTCGTGAGACGCCCGTTCACGTGGAGCTTGGGAAACGGCTCATACTCCGAGAACTGTCGCACGAGCGGCTCGGCGACCGTGTCGAACCTCGCCGAATCGCCGCGCGTCCACCAGCGGCGCATCCGGCCGTCGGGTTCATATTCGGCGCCGAGCACATCCACGAAATGGCTCATGTCGTGGCCGATGATCGCGCCGATCGCGCCATAGGTCGCGGCATCCGATGCGGTGGAGTCGTACTTCGGCGGCTGAAGCAGCGCCGCCGCGAACTCGTAGGCGTTCTGCTGGAAGATCAAGACCGCACCCGCCGCCTGCGGCAGCCAAACCCATTCGTGCGGATCGTACGGCGTGCCGAGTCGCGCCACCGTCTGACGATAGCTGCGGTACGGCGATGCGCTGCGAATTTCCAAATGCGTCATTGGGGTCGACGCCGAGATCGCTCCAGTCCTCCCGCGTTTCCGGGTATCCGATGCCGACGTACAGGTTGTCGAGCTTGGCGAGCGCAATCTTTCTGCTCCCGGGCGACAGCCACGTCGCGTGCGCCACATGCTCGCGGAACGCTGCCGCGACGTTCGCGATGATCCCGTGCACACGCGTCTTCTGTGCTGGAGAGAAGTAGCGCGCGGCGTACAGCTCCCCGATGGCGCCGCCCATCGCCGACTCCGTGATCGCCAGCGCGCGTTGATCGCGCGTGCGCTGGTCGCCGTGCATGCCCGCGGCCGCCTCGGCGAAGACGCGCGGCAGCACGTTCGCATGTTCGTCGATCACGTGAAAGCGGAGATAGTCTTTCCATGCGTCGAGCGGCCGAGTGTCGACGAGCGCCGCGACGCCTTTCACCGCCGAAGGCTGCCACGCGACGACCACCTGCTGAGCGCCCAGACCGGCGGCTTTGAAGAACTCGTCCCAGTCCATGCCCGGCGCTTCGCGCGCGAAATCCGCTCGCGTCCATTGATTGTCGGCGTTGCGATCGACGGCCGATGCCTCAGTCGTGGCGTGCGACACGGCGATGGCCCACTCGAGCGCGAGCACCGACTCGGCGCGCTGATCGGCGTGGTCGAATCCGGCGAGCGTGAACAGACGCGCGATGTACTGCTGGTAGCGCGTGCGCAGCTCGACGGCGCCGGGCTCCGTGCTCAGATATCGATCGCGGTCGCCCAGCGCGAGCCCGCCCTGCACGAGGAACGCGCTGTACGTCTTCTCGCCATGGATGCTGTGCTCGACGGAGAGCCCGAGCACCGATGACGACGTATAGATGCCGATGTTGAGCGGATCCACGTCGGCGCGCATCGTGCTGCCCAGCATGCGGGTGAGCGACAGCTTGTCGCGGACCCGGTCGATGCGGGAAAGGATTGGTGTGAGCGGGCCGATTCCCTCTTCCTCGATGACTGAATCGTTCAGGAGGGCAGAGCGGTAGTCGGCCACCTTGCGAGCCAGCGAACCGGGGCGTGCGGCGCGGGCATCTTCGAGCAGGGCGTCGATTTGCCGGCGGGTTCGTTCATTGATCTCGTCGCGGACTGCCCAGCGATCTCGGCCGGCCGGGATGACGGCCGACTTCAGCCACGCACCGTTGGCGTACGCGAAGAAGTCGTCGCCCGGTTTGATGCTCGTGTCGACCGTGCCTTCCAGCCTCGAGGCGACGCGACCCTGCGGCGCCTGCGCGCCAAGTTTAGTGTCCGAAAACGGCGAGCATGTGAGCGGCAGCAATGCTATGCTGACGAGTAGCAAGCGGCGCCGGAGTGCGTGCCTGCGCATGTGCGATTTTGCTCTGAGGAGTGGAGAATGCCGACGTCCTTCGCGAACGTAGTGTCCGTGCGGTGCGATGTCGCATCGGGGACCGACAGGTATCGATCACTTTCGGACAAATGATCTCACGCGCGCACCTGATCGACGTGCTGTTCGTGATCGTGCCACATTCGTTGTTGCTCGACATCGCCGGTCCCGCCGAGGCGTTCCGTCTCGCCAATCAGCATCGCGAGCGCGGCGGGCTGCCGCCACGCTTTCGCCTGCGCTTCGCCGCGCCGAACGGCGTGCAAGAGACGTCGGTCGGACTTTCGATTGCCGGTCTGGAGCCGTTGCCGGAGGCGCTCGGCGCGACCACCTGGGTGGTGGTGGTCGGTCAGCCGACCGAGCACCTCGGCCGCGTCACGCCTGCGGTAGAGGCCACAGCGCGCTGGCTGCGCAGGCACCTCGGTCACACCTGCGGATCCCTCGCTTCGCTCGGGATGACGGCCGACCATCGCGTGGTGACGATCTGCTCGGGCACGCTGCTCGCCGCGCGCGCGGACTTGCTCGCCGGCCGGCGGTGCACGACGCACCACGAGCTCCTGCACGCCCTGCGCGCGCTCGCGCCACGGGCCCAAGTGATCGACAACCGCGTCTTCGTGGTGGACGGCCCGATCGCCTCGAGCGCCGGCATCACGGCGGGAATCGATGTCGCCCTGCACCTCATCGCCGAGGAGTGCGGCGAAGCGCTGGCGGCGAGCGTCGCCGAGGACATGGTGGTGTACCTCAGGCGTTCGGATCGCGATCCGGAGCAGTCGCCCTTTCGTGTGCATCGCGGGCATCTGCATGCGACGGTGCATCGCGTGCAGGACGCGATCGTCAGGGAGCCCGAGCGCAACTGGAACATGGCGACGCTGGCGCGAGCCGGGCACACGACAGAACGCCACCTGCTCAGGCTCTTCATCGAGCACGTGCGCGTGTCACCGCTTCGATATCTCCAGGCGATCAGGCTCGAGCGGGCGAAACAGGCCCTCGAGCATGGGGAAAGCGTGACGCGAGCGGCCGAGGTCGCGGGGTTCCGGTCGGACCTTCAGATGCGGCGAGCATGGAGCCGGCAGTGGGGAGGGTCGCCGAGGGATGTCCTGAAGACCGACTGCGCTCTAGCCCGGCGCTAGATCAGAGTTCGAGCGAGGCAAGGGAGTCTCCCTCTGCACGACCAGTCGAAACTGCCGATACTGCCGGCAGTTTCGCCTCGGCTCGTGCTCGGGAGACTCCCTCGCCTCGCTCCCCGCGCAGCGGCCACGAACGGCGTTTCTGGTTGTGAGCGCACGCGCGTGTGCATCACCTCTGCGAAATAACGGGCCCCGCACGCCGAGCGCATACATGTAGTTGGGGATGCGTGGGGGAAGAGGGCGACCCGATGCCCGCAGCGAGAGCCGAGGCGATACTGCCGGCAGTATCGGCAGTATCGACTGGTCCGCGAGGACATCGGGTCGCCCTCTTCCCGGCGCGCACGAGCAAGCACGAGCAAGCACGAGCAAGCACGAGCAAGCACGAGCATCGGCTGCGCCGCGAGCACATCCCCTCTTCGCGCCCAGTCCCGGTGACTCCGGTCACGATCGCCCGCCAATCACCTGAAAATCACGCGAAAAAAAGTGTGTCGCGTGATGTTCGGGCGGTTCCTGAGCGGTTTCCGGGTGATGACGCCTCGTTGATTGCCGGTCGCCAAACCGACGTGCCCGCACAATCGCGCGGATGCCGGAACCGGCTCAACCGACAGACAACGAGGATTTCTGCAATGTTCAATACCCTGCTGTCCCCCGCCCGTCGCCGTCAGCTTGGTGTCTACGGCGTACTCCTCGCCGCGAGCGCGCTCGCAGGCTGCGACAAAACGGAACCCACGGCGCCTCTCATGAAGCCCACCTCGGCGCCGAGCAAGCTGGCCGGCGGCGGCATCCCGCTGACGCTCATCAACATCAAGATGGTGGACGAGAAGAACAACATCGTGAAGTTCCCCGGCGCCTACTTCGAGGTCTTCGGCCCGCTCGGCATCCACAAATGGGTCGACGACGGTGGCGTCGACGACAGCGATCCGAACTTTGGTGTGATCAAGATCGTCGGGCTGGTCAATGGACCGTACAAGATGTGTGAGATCATGGTTGCCCAGGGCTTCTCGTTTCCGCCGGACTCGAATTGCGTTTCGGGGAATCTGTCCCCCGGCGGAACGCTGAACGTCACGGTCTTCAATCCACGACCGCCGTACCTCCAGTGGTCTTCCACGAACGACGCCGGCGCGCTGTTGGGCGGCGGGGCCTCGTTCATCGTGAAGGACTCGCTCGGGACCAGCTGGACGGTGACGGATGACCAGCCGTCGGACAGCCAGCCCTGGCCGGGAAGTCTTCAGACCAGCGTGTCGCACCCCGGCACCTGGACGATCTGCGAGATCTCGGCGGTGCCGGGCTACCTCAAGCCCGCCGGACAGCCCTGCTCGAACGTCGTCGTCAACTGGGGCACGATTGGCTATGGCGGTTCGTTCGCGAACAATCTGCCCTACGCGCTCAACTGGGGCGTGACCGAAGGCGTGCTCGACGCGAACAATGACTATGTGCCGCTCGCCGGGGCAACGTTCACGGTCGCGTTCTCGCGGAACCTGAGCAAGACGACGATCACCGACAACGGGGCCGGCGACTACGATCCACGCCCGGGTCGCGTCGCGCTGAAGGTGGGCGGGTCGGGGACGTACACGGTGTGCGAGGTGACGGCGCCCGCGAACCACTGGCTGCCGAAGCCGCCCTGTCAGACCACGTACGTGAGCTACAACTCGCCGTCGTTCGTGGGCTGGTTCCTCACGCCACAATCGCAGGTGATCTACATCCCGTGATTCCGCATTGAGAGAAGTCGAAAGCGCTCGGCCAATGGCTGGGCGCTTTCCCCTTTCAGGCTCTGCGTTAGTCGCTGTTGTTGTTCGCAGGCTCACGCCTGGCGCTCGCAGCTGCGCAGCTCGAATCTGGACTCGCTGTCAGCGTCGAGATATCGGACCGGCAATGACAATGTCTTGCCGTTCTGAGATCTCGACGTCTCTGAACGAGTCCAGGATCGAGCGGCGCAGTTTCGAGCGAGAGACCTCAGCCGCCTTAGAGACTGCGAAACTCGAGCTGGACGCGGAGCCGATCACCGTCGCCTTTGTCCCCGCGAATCTTTTTCGGAATGGCCAGGAGCGTACGGCCGTCCTTTCCGTGCCAGACGCTCGTCTTCCAGGTGTGACCGTTGACAGTCGCGACGACTGGCGTTCGACCCCAGGGATGAGTGACTGGCGGGGCATACTTGTCCGGCACCGTAGCGAAGACCCAGCCGCCCGCTCCGGGATACTTCCACAGAGTCGCGACGAACGTAGGACGATGGCGCGCGATCATCGAAGGAGATACCGCTCAGGGTGAAATGATCTTGATCGTCTTCAGCCCTCTCGACGAGCTCAGGCCACTCGGTGATCGGATCGTTGGTGCGCCGCAGCCCGCCGCGGCCCGCCGCCAGTTCGATGAACGCCGCCGCCGAGATCTCCGTCATGGCGACCTCACCCGACGCGCTCCCACGTGAGTGTCCTCGTCACAGGCGTGCCGTCCCAGGCCGTCGTCGCGAGCTCGATGACGAGCCGCTCCTCTTCGACGTTCATCACCCGCGAAAGCACCGCACCGACGTGCGCTCGGCTCAGGGCTCCCTCGAGGCGTTGAGTGACGACGCCCGTCGAGTCGTCGACGGTGTAGGTTCCGAAATATGCGTCATAGCCGTCCCGGGCCTGCGTATTGTTCGCGGCGCCGACCGGACCGTCGGGCTGAGCGGCGCTTCGATCCCGCTTCATGAATTGAGCCGCGAAGTGGCCGGCGCGATCGTAAATGAGCAGCGCGATTGGATCCGCTCCCAGCGCCGGATCCGGATACTCGACGTTATCGGCGGCGACGTCGATTCTCGACAGCAGGCGCCAGGTTCCCGGCAGGCGAACGGAGAGTAGTGCGTTGTCGCGAGAGACCGTTGTCATACCATGTCGCTAGGGGACGACACGCTATTGTGGGAGCTCCACGCTTCCCTGCACGCGCTGCCGGATCGCGTAGGGATCACGGGTCGAACCGGCGGGCCGCGTCGCTTCGCGTAGCAAGCGTACCTTCTGGACGAGTCGACCATGACCACGACTGGCACCGCGATCTCGCAGCCTCGCAGCCCAAGAATGCCCGAACAAACGAACACGAACCCCACGATGACGAGGATCCCGGCGACAAGTGTCATGACGTGACGAGTGTATTTAATCCGACGCTAATCTTCCAGATATGGCTTCGAGGGCCGCTCGACGGTAGTGTGGAAGAACCCACTCGTCTGGCACACTACTCCGTCGCCGACATCGATGCCGACCCTGTCTCGAGACCTGGCGCTCGGCGCCAGAACGCTGCGCAACAGCCCCGCGTTCGCCCTCACGGCAATCATCACCCTCGCCCTCGGCATCGGCGCGAGCACCGCGATCTTCAGCGTCGTGAACGCCGTCCTCCTGAGACCGCTGCCCTACGGCGACGCCGATCGGCTCACGATCATCAGTCAGGACCTTCGCGCTCGCAAGGTCGTCGACTTCCCCACCGGCGCGGGCGACATCCCGGACATTCGCAACGGAACGACCGTCTTCGAGGGCATCGCCGCCCTGCAGACTGGGCGCAACTTCCCGTACACCGACAAGGACGGCAACGCGCACCTCATCACGTTCGCCGGTGCGACGCCCAACATCTTCAAGTTGCTCAAAGTGCCTGTCGCCGCCGGCCGCGACTTCACCGAGGATGACGGCACGCCCAATCCGATCGTTCAGCTGCCGCCGGGCGCGCAGCCAAATCCGCAGGCGCCGCCGCCGCCGCGTCTCCCGACGATCGGCATCATCAGTTACGACTTCTGGCAACGCGCCTTTGGCGGCAGCGCGTCAGTCGTCGGATCGACCATCATGGCCGGCGGTCCAGTGCTCGTCGTCGGCGTCGCGTCGCCGCGCGCCGAGCTGATTTTCCCGGTGAGCATGCAGGTCGAGCGCCACCCGGACGTCTGGACCGCACTTCGCGTGAACTTCGAGCAGGGCTCGCGGCAGAACGTCGCGTATCGTCTCATCGGCCGGCTCAAGCCGAACGCGACGCTCACCGCCGCGCGCGCCGAGATCGCGCGAGTGACTGCCGACCTCCAGGCGCGCTTCCCGACCGACAAGACCGCCGGCGTCACGTATCACGTCGAGCCGATGAAGGAGTACGTCATCGCCACGGTGCGCACGTCGATCTTCTCGCTCATGGGCGCTGTGGTCCTCGTGCTGCTCATTTCATGCGCCAACGTCGCGAATCTGCTGCTCGTCCGCGCGGCGCAACGCGAACGCGAGCTCGCGGTGCGCGCCGCGATGGGTGGATCGCCATTCGCCATCGTTCGCCAACTCCTCGCCGAGAGTATCCTGCTGGCGGGAATCGCCGCCCTGCTCGGCGTCGGTCTGGCGAAGCTCGGGATCATACTTCTCTTACAGCTCGCGCCGGCGAACCTCCCGCGTCTCGCCGACGTGTCGCTCGATCCAGCCGTCCTCGGCTTCACCGCACTCGCGAGCATCGCGGCCGTCGTCATCTTCGGTCTGGTCCCTGCCCTGCGGGCGTCGCGGCCCGATCTCGCGCAAGTCCTCCGCGCCAGTGGACGCACCCCCGCGCTGGGCGGAGCGGCGCGGTTGCGCAACGGGGTGATCGTCGCGGAGGTGGCGCTCTCGTTCGTCCTGCTGATCGGTTCCGGCCTGATGGTGCGGAGCTTCGTCTCCCTGATGCGCGTCGATCCCGGCTTCGACCCGACCGGCGTGCTCACCTTCGGGCTCAGCAATCTGCGTTTCCGAAGCGCCGACGAAGCGCGCGCGCTCTTCAGCCAATTCCGCGACAAGCTCGCCGCGATTCCGGGCGTGAGCGGTGTGACGACGGCGAATGGCGTGCCGTTCGACGGCGGCGACGCAAGCGCTCGATGGGGCACACAGGACGCGATGAACGATCCCACCCGGTTCCGCCAGGGCGGTCTCGTGATCGCGCCGCCGAGCTACTTCGACGTGATGCGGGTGAAGCTCCTCGCCGGCCGGGTCTTTACGCAGGCGGAGAACGACGATCCGAACACGAAGCTGGTCGTGATCGACGACGAGACCGCGAAGCTCGCCTTCGGCAACGAGTCACCGGTCGGCAAGACGATCTTCGCGCGAGTTCGCACGGAGACGCCCGAGGCGTATACGGTGATCGGCGTCGTACGTCATCACCGCCATCTCACGCTCTACGGCGACGAGAAGGAGTTGCTGTTCTACCCGACGGGGCCCTTCGGCGGCGGACGGTGGCTCGTTCGCACGTCCGGCGACCCCGTCGCGCTCGCGCAGGCCGTGCGCGCGGCGGTGACGTCGCTCAATCCGCAGTACCTCGTGACCGAGATGCACCCGCTCGCCGACAACGTCGACAAGGCGCGGTCCGCGACGCGCTTCGCGCTCGCGCTCATCGGCATCTTCGCGTCGATCGCCGCCCTGCTCGCGGCCGTGGGGCTGTACGGCGTGCTCTCGAGCACCGTGCGTCAACGCACGTCGGAGATCGGCATCCGCATGGCGTTCGGCGCCGAGAGCTCGAGCATCTTCGGCCTCGTCATCGGCCAGGGACTTCGAATGAGCGCGATCGGGGTCGGGATTGGATTGGTGATCGCCATCGCGACGACGCGCGTGATGTCGAGCATGCTCGTCGACGTCCGGCCGACGGACCCGATGACGTTCGTCGCGATGGTGGTCGTGTTCCTGGGGATCGCGGCGGCGGCGTGCTGGCTTCCGGCGCGCCGCGCGGCGGCGATGGACCCGAACGTGGCGCTGCGGCAGGAGTAGCGGGGGGCCGCGCTGGCATCAACGATTCGAACGGGCCAACGGGCACGGACGCTGGACGACGTGGGTGGCTTTGACGAAGACCAAAGGCGTTCCGTCGTCCAGTTAGGAGCCCGTTCCCCTCCGTCGTTGACGCGCATTCGCCGACTGCTGTCTCTTTCGCTAGGAAATCGGCTTTCCCTCGGCGTCGAGCATGATCACCGGCCCAAGCTTCGACAAAATGTCCCGGATCTTCGTCGCGTCGCCGACCGCCACGATCTGCAGCCGCGACGGATCCCAATACTTGCGCGCCGCCGTCTGCGCTTGCGTCGCGGTGATCGCCGAGATCTGTGACGGATAGGTGTCCCAGTAGTTCGCCGGCAGCCCGTAGGTCCAGCTGTCCATATAATAGCTCAACATCTGCTGCGGCGACTCGAGCGACAGCGCGAACGACGCCACGAGCGCCCGCTTGGAGTCCTCGAGCTCCTGCACCGGAACGAGCGAATCGCGCATCGCGGCGATTTCCGCGAGCAGATCGCGCAACGCCGGCTCGGTGACCTCGGTCCGCACGCTCGTCGTCGCGATCCACGATCCCACGTATGGGCTCGACGAGATCCCGCTGCCGATGCCGTACGTGTAGCCTTTCTCCTCGCGAAGATGGCGGAACAAACGACCCATCACGCCGCCGAGCACACGGTTCGCCACCGTGAGCGACGTGTAGTCCGGGCTGGTCCGCTTGAGCGCCTGCGTGCCCACCCACAGCGTCGTCTGCACGGACGACGGACGGTTGATCAGGTAGATCTTCGCCGGACCGATCGGCGCCGGGTCGCTCACCTGCGGCGCGGGCGTGCCGGCCTTTTGCCACGTACCGAGGTCCTTCTCGACGAGCGCGCGCGCCTGCGCGAGCGTGATGTCGCCCGCGAAGGCGATCACCGCGTGGTCCGGGACGTAGTGCGCCTTGTGGAAGTCGACGAGCATCGGCGGCGTCACGGCGTCGAGCACGTTGGCGTTCGAAATGATTCGCGCGGCGGGATGCGATCCGAAAACGGCCTCGTTGAATCGCTCGTTCGCGAGGAAATTGGGATTCGTCCGAACCTGCAGGTAGCTCGGCTTGGTGCGTGCGCGATAGCGGTCCCACTCTGGAGCGGCGAACGAAGGATGCAGCAGAATGTCGCTCGCGATGTCGAACAGCGCGGGGATGTTCTTCGTCAGCGCGCTGCCGAACGCCTGCGCGCTCGTCGACGAGGCGCCCGCGCCGAAGGACAACGATGCGCCCATCGTCTCGAGCGCTCCCGAGATCTGCTCCGACGTCCGAGTCGCCGTGCCCTCGCGCATCATCGCTGCGACGAATCCCGCCAGCCCGGGTTGGTTGTCCGGATCGTAGTAGCCGCCGGCTCCGGGGATCACGAGCTGGAAGGTCACCTGCGGCAGCCGGTGATCCTCGAGCACCATCACCCTGAGGCCATTCGGCAGCGACGCGTCGCTCGGCTTCGGTAGCTTGACCTTGAGCACCTCCTTCGACACCGGCGCCTTGCCCTTGAGAACCATTTGGGTCGTCGACGGCAGCGCCTGTTGCGTCGGAACCTGCGACGATGCGACCGGCGCGCCGGCCGCGACGATCACGGCGAACGCGAGAAGCGTTCGCGGCATGGTGTGTACGCGATGCGACATGTTTAGAGTCCTCCGCGGGCCGGGGCCTTGGGGCTCGAGACGACGACCGTCCGATTCGTCGGCACGAGGTATTTCGCCGCAACGCGCTGAACGTCGGCCGCGGTCACCTTGGCGATTCGGTCGAAGTCGTGGGTGAAGCGGTCGGGTTGATTGTAGAAGATCGCGTCCTGCGACAGGTAGACCGCGCGCCCGAGCGTGCTGCCCATGACGCTCACCGCTCCACGCTCGGCGGAGCTGCGCGCCTTCTCGAGCTCCGCGTCCGTGATCGGTCCGGTCTTGATGCGGTCCAGCTCGGCGCTGATGGCCGCTTCGACGTCGGCCACCGAGGCGCGCGGTGCCGGACTCGCGATGATCGTGAAGAGCGCGGGGCCACGCGTCTCGGGAATGAATGCGTTGACGCTCGTCGCGAGCTGCTTTCCTCTCACGATGCTCTCATAGAAGCGAGAGCTGCGTCCGCCGGAGAGGATTGTCGAAAGAACCGAGAGCGCATCGTAGTCGGCCGACGACGCGGCGGGGCCCTTGTAGCCGATGTCGATCCGCGGCAGCCGCGCGAGCGGGTCGTCGAGCGTCACGCGATGCTCCTCGGTCTGCGCCGCTTCCGACATGTCGACGGCGCGGCGGCTTCGGCTGCCGCGGGATCGCGCCGAAGAACTGCCTCACTTTGTCCAACGCGACCTTGGCGTCGACGTCGCCGACGATCGCCAGCGTCGCGTTGTTCGGCGCATAGTACGTCTTGAAGAACTGCGCGACGTCCGCGACGGTGGCCGCGCTCAGGTCGGCCATCGAGCCGATGGTGGAATGGCCGTACGCGAAGTTGGCGTACTCCAACTTGGCCAGCGTGTCGCCCACGCGGCCGTAGGGCGCGTTGTCGACACCCAGCCGGCGCTCCTCCTGCACGGCATTGATCTGATTGTCGAGATTTTCTTTCGTGATCGCTAGCGACCGCATGCGATCGGCCTCGAGGAACAGCGCGAGATCGAGCTGGTTCGACGGCAAGCGTCTCGTAGTACATCGTACGGTCCTTGTTCGTCGTCCCGTTCATGTTGCCGCCGTTCATGAACATGAGGTACGGGTGCTCGCCCTGCCCGACGTTCTCCGAGCCCTTGAACATCATGTGCTCGAAGAGGTGCGCGAAGCCGGTGCGTCCGTCGCGCTCGTTTCTCGAGCCCACGTCATAGTTGACCACGACCGAGAAGACCGGCGCCGTGTGATCCTCGGCGATGATCACGCGCAACCCGTTGGGCAGTGTGGTGTCCGAGTACTTGAGGGGCGCTTGCGTCGCGCCGAGCGCGGTGATGGCGAGCGTGCCGCCGATGGCGCCGGCGACGAATCGTCGTTGGACGTGCTTCATGAGTCGGCCGCGGTGGGAGTGGGTGGCTTCGATGGACCTCATGCCAGACATCTAATAATGTCTGTCACACGACGGCCCTGCCAGGTTGCCGGGACGGCGCGCACTCGTCCCTCGGGCGAAGCGCCTGGTCCCAATGATTTCCGGTGCGAGCCGGCCCTCGAGCTACAGGAGCGGGCCGGTATAGTGGGCGTAGTTCGGGCCCATGCCGCCGCCGTTGTCGTACCGGCTGGTGATGGTCAGGGTGCCATTGTAGGAATAGATGAGCTTCCCGTACTTCGACATGTTGCCGAGGTTGGTACGCTGGTTCTGGAGAAAGAGGTTGACGTACCCGGAATAGATGATGTAGTCCTTGGCAAACGACTCGGCGGCGCTCGACGGCACGCGCCACGGCTCGTTCGCGAAGTTGAGCAACATCTGATCGAATTGCTGGGGCGTGGGATTTCCGCCGGCGAGCAGCAACTGCTTTTGCTGATCCATTTGCACCTTGTTCAGCGTGCGTTTCGCCATGGCCTTCTGCTTGTCCAGGACGAAGAACACCTGCTCCTCGGTTTCGACCGTGTGGTCGAGCGCGGCGTCATTCGACACGGCGCCGGTGCGGGCCGTCATTCGGACGTTGCGAGCGATGCAGATGCTGCGGAAGAACTTGTACGCGAAGCTGGTCTTGAGCTGATTCGCCGGAATCTGCCCGCGGTGATCGAGCTCGGCATCCTGAGACCGCGCGCCGTAACACATGATCAGTGCGACGTTGTAGACCTTCGTGTCGGCGGGGAACAGCTTCAGCGCGAGGGCGCCGAGGTCCTTCCAGTCGCACAACGATGCCCCGGCCGTCGAGAAGCCGTGGTCGGTGTCCGTCGGCTGGCCGTGAATCACGACGGCGATCGTTCTGGCGCTCGCGCAGTCGGTTCGAATTTGCTGAACGTCCGCGCGATCGAGCGTCCCGCTCTTGTCTCGCGCGAGCAGTTCGAGACAGGAGTAGCTCGCCGCCTCTCGAGACTTGTACCACTTCGAGTCTCTCGCGGCGCGCTTGTTGTAGACGCCGAGCGTTCCTGCCGCGGCGGCGCCAAACGTCGCCGGCTTTGCACCGACTTCTCGCTGAACAGCGCCAGTGGCGGACGTCGGATTGGCGTCCTCGAAATTCAAGATGACGTAGTGTGGCATGGTCTCATCGGAAGACGATTCGTTCCCAAGGTACCGTCCGCACATTTCGATCGCCAGAAGCCAGTCTCGAGACCCTCGTTCTCGCTGACGTCTGTCAATTCGAATCTGCGAACTAGAGATGAGAGGCAGCGGCCCACTGCGGCGAGTCATCTCCCCGTCGGCCAGGCCCAACCGATGAGACTTCCAGAATGCCGCCGGCAAGTGCACCTTCGCCCGCGGAGAACAACATCACATTCACCCGCGTGACGCTCCCATGACACGGGTCACGCTCGCAGCCGAGGTTGTAAAACGTGCCGCCAACCGCGCCCACGACGCCTCCGATCACGGCGCCCACGAGTGCACCGTGTCCCGCGTGCGATGATCGGCTCGCAGTGACGCCGTCCGCGCCTGGCGACGGATTCCGAGGCGACGTGCACGGGCGGTCGCGACCGGCTGCGACGAAGCCGATCAGCGCTCCAGCGGAAATGGACACCGCGACGATGCGATGACTGCTCGTCTGATCGTGCCGGTGCACGATCGTCGCGGGAATTGCCGCAACGACGCCACCAAGTCCGGCGCCGACCAGCGTCGACACCGTGCGATCGGTGCCGCACGTCGCACCCGGCTGCTGCGCGTCGACTCGCCGAGGACCCACGACGCCGAGCCACAAGACGCTCGCGATGACCATGGCATGCCGCGGACCATGTCGCGACGATGAGCTCGAGCTCAACCAGAAGCCTTGATTCTTCATTGTGGGTCGGATTCGCGGCCTAACGCTACAACGTCACCAGGCTGCTCGCAATCGCTGGCGTCACCATGGCGCGACCGACCGATGCTGTGATTGAGGAGCGCGTCCGTCGTCTTCTTCGAGTAGCGCGTCAGATCGATATTGCGGCCGCTCCGGTTTCCCAATGACGTGATGACACACTCGTGACCAGCCCGGACCCAAGCGAGAATCCACGGTGGTGGCGGATCGCGGTGTTGAGCGTCGGCGCCCTCGCGCTCGTGACGGGCATCGCGATCGTCGACGCACTGCCCGTCGGCGTCTTCCATGACGACGCGATGTATGTCGTCCTCGCGCGATCGCTGGCGTCGGGGCATGGCTATCGCTACCTGAACCTGCCCGGTGCGCCGGCGGCGACGCAGCATCCACCGGGCTACCCCGCCCTGCTGGCGCTCGTGTCGTGGTTCGCTCCGGCGTTCCCCGCGAACCTCGTCGCGTTCAAGACGCTGAACGCGGTCATCGCCTCGGCGAGCGCCGTGCTGGTCACGCTCTTCGCCCGCGCCCGCGCGCTCGAGCCGGGATGGGCGATCGCGCTTGGCATCACGTCGGCCGTGAGCATCCCGACGCTGCTGCTGAGCAGCATGCTGCTCTCGGAGCCGCTTTTCTTTCTGGTCATCATCGCACTGCTCATCGCGATCGAACGATTCGTCGAGCGCGAAAATGGATCGTGGCGGCCGATCGCGATCGGCGCCGGCATCACGGCGTGCGCGCTCGTGCATCTGAACGGCATCGTGCTTCTCCCCGCAACGCTCATCGTGTTGGGGCTCAGGCGCCGGTGGCGCGACGCCGCGCTGGTGGCGCTCGCAACCGTCGTGACGATGCTCCCATGGCAGCTCTTGATCGCCACGCATACCGGCGTGCTGCCCGCGCCGCTGCGCGGCGACTACGAAAGCGCGTCGAGCTGGTGGTTGCGCGGATTCCACGCGAGCGGGCCGGGCGTGGTGCTCGAGACGGTTCGCAAGATCGTTCCCGAGGCCATGGGGATGTACGCGGTGTTGTTCTCACCGATTCGCGGCCAACCGTGGCACTCGGTCACACTCGCCGCCCTCGGCGCGCTGGTCATTGCCGCGGTCTTCGCGGTTCGTCCACGCATGCCGGTGACATTGTTCTTCCTCGCGGGGTATCTCACGATCGTCGTGATCTGGCCATTCGCGCCGTCCCGATTTCTCTGGGCGATTTGGCCGATGTTCCTGCTGCTCGTTTTGGCCGGCGCGAATTGGGCGTGGCGACGAATTACGGCGCCCGGGAAGCGAGGATTCGTCGGGCAGCTCGCGCTGCTCGCGGCGTTCGCGTGGGTGGTGGTTGGCTACTCGGGATACGAGCGACGCGGGCTGCGTGGCCAATGGTGGGGCAGCATTTCCCGAGCGAATGCCGGCCGCATCGCGGCGGAAGTAACGTGGGTCGACGCCAACACGTCGGCCGGCGAGCTCGTCGCATCCGAGGACGAAGCGGCCGTCTTTCTATATACCGGTCGCCAAACGGTGCCCGCGGGGTCGCTCGCTCCCGACGCGTATCTGCGCGACATCCCGGCCGTCGAGAGCGCGCACGACGGACTCGAGCGGATCCTCGCTGCCTACCCGGTGAGCGTCGTCGTGGCGGGATCGCGAAGGACCGCCGATGTCGCGGACGTTCTCGTCGCATCCCCGCCGGCGTTGCTGCAGCCGGGCGTGACGTTTCCGGGAGGAGTGGCGTATCGCGTGACGTCACACGCGGCGATCACCGGCTCGCGGCGTTGAACGATCGCGCTTCGATCGTCGAAGGCCGCTGCACCGTCGATTAGAGCGCCCTCATCACGAGCCAACGTGCCGACGTGTTCAAGAATCGGTGTGGCCGGCTCGCCGCGACGAATAGTCTGGACCATATCGGATGTCAGCGGTGACCGTAGAAACGACCTCCGCTTGGCCAGCCACAATGAGATTCGAACGCGGCGTGGAACACTCTGAAGAACTGCTCGTCAAGTCGTCGCAATCGGCCCGACTTGCCCATCGAATCCACGAAGACCTTGAAGAGATACTTATTCCGCCCGGAGCGCTTCGGCCGGATCGACGTGCGCGGCGCGCCGCGCAGGGAGCCAGCTCGCAAACGACGCCGCTGCGACCAGCGCGAGCGTCGCCCCGCTCAGCGTCGTGAAATCGCTCGGCGTCACCCCGTAAAGAAATGTTCGCAGGAACGGCGCCGCGATCGCGTAGAGCACGAACCCGGCAGCAAGTCCGCTCGCGATCAACGCAAATCCACGCAGCGCCACCGACCACGCGAGCTGCTCGGGATCCGCGCCCAGCGCGACGCGCACACCAAACTCGCGCGACCTGAGCGCGACCATGTACGCCATCACGCCGTACAGGCCGATCGTACCGAGCACCAGCGTGATCGCCGCTGCCGCGGTCATGAGCATGAGCGTCAGCGAGAGACGCGCCGTCGACGCGCGGACGACGTCGCTCATCGTCTCGACGTTGAAAATCGGCACCGTTGGATCCAGATCGCGCACGACCCGCCTGACCTCGGCCACGATCGCCGCGGGCGGCCCGGCCGTTTTGACCACGAGCGCCATCGTGCGCCGCGCCCCCGGCTCGGCGCTGCTTGTAGGAACAACCTGCGGCATGTAAACCAACGCGGCAGGCGCGGTGCCCAGGTCATGGTCACGCACGTCGCCGACGACGCCCACGACGGTGTACGTCGGCCCCGACGGCGCCAACGCCAACCGTCTCCCCACCGCGGCCCTGCCGGTCGCGTCGTTCCAAATCGTCGCCGCGGCACGCTGGCTGATGATGACGTCCCCATCCCGCTGCAGCCCAAGCCGCTGAAACGCTCGGCCCGCGAGTAAGGGAATTCTCATCGTCGCGAAGTAGCCGTCGTCGACGACGTCGATGGGCAGAGAAACGGCTTTCCCTCTCCCTTCGACGCGGAACGATTGCTCGCGCGTCTCACCGAACACCGAGCGGCAGCCGCGTCGTGAGACCCGCGGCGCGAACGGCCGGGAGCTTTCCGACCGCGCCGGTCAACCGGGCGTAGAATGCTACGACGCCGGGTCGCCGAAGCGCGCGAAGGGCAGCTGCGTCCAGATCTCATCACGTTGGTGGCGTCGAAGCCAGGACGCTCTTGATACAATCGGTGAAACGTGCGCAGGAGCAGCGCCGATCCAGCCGAACCACGAGCGCGACGGCGATCTGCAACGCCGCGATCGTCGCGCGAAGGCGTTGCCGCGTCTCGCCCGCCGTCTCGCCACGTCCTCCGTCGCGAAGGTTGATCGACAGCGTCGCCGCGCCGAAGGCGAAACGCGGGCAGCGCACCGCAGACGATCGTTCCGATAACGGAAACGACGACGACGAATGCGACTGTCGTCGGTCGATGCCGACTTCCGCAAGACGAGGGACGTCGGCCGGTCCAAACGCCACCAGCGCGCGCACGGCTCCCCACGCGAATGAGCAACGCAACAGCTCCGGCTGCCGTGGTGAGCACGAACGATTCGCCGAGAAAATGCGTCATGATGCGCAGACGGCTTGCGCCGAGCGCTTCGCGGACCGCGAGCTCGAGCTGCCGGCCGTCGGCGCGGATCAACATGAGATTCGTGACGTTCGCCCACGCGACGATGAGCACGAGGCCCGCCGCGAGGGGCGAGCATCCACAGCGTATGCGCGATCCCGTTGGTGATCTCGTCGCGCAACGCCTGCACGACCGGCGTAGGCCGAGCCTCGTCGATCCACGCCGTCGTCGACGTTCCAGATTCGAGCCGCGGGAACGAGGCGGCGATTCGCGGGAGCACGGATGCCTGAGCTGGCGCTGTGCATCCTCGGGACTCGCGCCTGCGGCGAGACGCGCCACGCCCGAGTAGCTGAAGTCTCCTGCGACCGTGCTGCTCGGATCGACCTTCACCGGAAGCCACAGTCGTGTGTCGGCGCGTCGGGGAACACAAAGCCGTCCGGCATCACGCCGACGATCACTCGCGGGACGCTGTTGGCGATCAGCGTCTTTCCGATGACGTCCAGCGCGCCGCCGAATCGGGTTCGCCAGACCGACGCGCTGAGTATCGCGGCATTCGGCCCGTCCAGCCGCTCTTCGTCGGTCGTGAACGAGCGGCCGAGCAGCGGCCGCACCTGCAGGAGTGGAATCATCGACGCGGTCACCCATGTTGCGGCGACGCGCTCGGGCGCGTCGCCGCCGCCGTTTGTCCAGATGTTGGCGTTGCCTGGTTCTATAGAAGCCGATGTCGTCCAGCCG
>CAVPIP010000018.1:0-81948 GCA_963705025.1 uncultured Gemmatimonadaceae bacterium
GCTTGAGGCGGCTGCCGCATTTCTTGTGCAGCATGTTGAAGGAGACGTTCGCCTTGGACTCGGACGACGAGAAGAGATTGACGGGCACCGAGACGAGGCCGAACGAGATCGTGGCAGTGCCGATGGTTCGTGCAGGCATACAGGAGACGGGCGCGGGAAGAAAGCAGCGGGGACCTCTGGAAAAAGTTCTGGCCCGCGGCGTCCCTGACGCAAGTGGGCGACCCAGCGCCGGCTGGACCAATCGCTGGACCAACAGCTTGACCATTGCTTGACCTATACTTGACCAATCAGTAGATTGGTGACATGGCGTACGAGCCGATTTTCAGCATCACTCCGGGGCTGCTGAACCGGGTGGAGACGATCTCGTCGCTTCGCGAGCGCATCCGGGGCGCGGCCATTCAGGTCGCCTGGATTCCGGCGCTCCAAAAGGACACCCGCTCCCGCAACGCGCATTCGTCCACCGCCATCGAGGGCAACCCGCTCACGCTCGAGCAGGTGCGGGCCGTCGAGACCGATCCCGAGGCGGTGACACTCGCGGAACGCCCGCGACAGGGAAGTGGTGAACTATTTCGCGGCCCTTCGTCACGTGGAGAAGCACGCGGCGAAAAAGACGCCTGACCCATCACGATATACTGCGCCTCCACGCCGTCGTCGGCGGCGACGTGATGGACCAGGGCGAAGCTGGACGGTACCGAACGATCGGCGTGCGCGTTGGCCGCTACACGCCGCCGGGGCCGCGCGAGGTGTCGGGGCTCATGTTCGAGCTACTCGAGTGGTGGAACCGCGAGGCGGAACACCTGTCGCCCGTGTCTCAGCGCCGCGATCGTGCACTACCGGTTCGAGGCCATTCATCCCTTCGCCGACGGCAACGGCCGGACGGGCCGCGTGCTCTCGCTCTGGGAGCTCTACCGGCGCGGGTTCGACGCGCACCACATTTTTTCAGTGGATGAATTCTACTGGGAAGATCGGCCGCGGTACTACGCCGAGCTGCAGACCGTGCGCGAGCACGGCGAAGACCTGACGTCGTGGCTCGAGTACTCGGCGGAAGGGCTGCACTCGACCCTCGAACGGACATGGACGAGGATTCAACGTCTGCTTGCCAGCAAAGGGCGGACGCAGGTCGTGCTCAGACCAAAGCAGGAGCAGCTGTTGCAACTCCTTCGCGCGCGGGGCAGTCTCAGCCCGCGCGAGATCTGGGATGGCATCGGCATCTCCAAGCAGGGAGCGATGGATCTGCTTCGGCCACTCATGAAGGCTGGGCTCGTCAAGCGCGTCGGGACGCTCAAGAGCGGCCGCTATCTGCTCGCGTAGCACGCATGCTTTCGCTTCGGCTTCACTCGTGATCGCCCCAGACGACGACCCGCCGGCGGCGCCGGACAGCCTCAGTACTTATCGCGCCAAGCGTTCGGCCGATACGTCGCCCGAGCCGGTGGGTACGGTCAGCACTGCGCCCGGACATCTGTTCGTCGTCCACAAGCACGCCGCGACGCGGCTGCACTTCGATCTTCGGCTCGAGATGGCCGGCGTGCTCCGCTCGTGGGCCGTGCCCAAGGGACCGTCGTACGACACGAACGACAAGCGGCTCGCCGTCAAGGTCGAAGACCATCCGCTCGAATACGGCGACTTCGAGGGCATCATCCCCGCCGGAAACTACGGCGCGGGGGGCGTGATCGTCTGGGACCGCGGTGAATGGGTCCCTCTCGAGGATTGGCGGGAGGGACTCGAGAAGGGCAAGCTCCTATTCGAGCTGCGCGGATACAAGCTCCAGGGCAAGTGGACGCTCGTGAAAATCAAGAAGAGCGAGAAGGACTGGCTCTTGATCAAGGAGCGCGACGCCTACGTGCGCGTGCCGGGCGACCTGTTCGTCGAGACGTCGGTGCTCTCGGGGCTCACCGTCGACGAAGTGAAGGCGGGCAAGAGCCACGCGTCGGACGTTCGCGCCATGATCGAGAAGACCGGCGCGCCGCGCACGCGCGTCGACCCGCAGACGGTCGAGGTCATGCTCGCCGAGCCGCGCGACGAGGCGTTCACGCGCGACGGCTGGCTGTTCGAGCTCAAGCTCGACGGCTACCGGCTGCTCGCGAGCAAGTCGCGCGACGAGGCGAAGCTCGTCACCCGCAACGGCAACGACTACACCGGCGTGTTCCCCGAAGTCGCGCGCGCGGTGAAGGCATTGCCCTTCGACGAATGCATCATCGACGGCGAAGTCGTCGTGCTCGACCCCCAGGGCAAGCCGAGCTTCGCGCTCCTCCAACAGCGCGGCGGGCTCAGCGCGCCACACGACGTCAAGCGCGCCGCGGTGGAGCTGCCCGCGACCTACTTCGCGTTCGATCTACTCGCCTTCGAGGACTTCGACCTCCGCCCGCTGCCGCTCGTCCAACGAAAAGCGATTCTTCTCGCGGCGCTCCCGAAGCTCGGCGCCGTGCATCCGCTCGATCACATCGAACGCGAAGGCGAAGCATTTCTGAAACAGGTCGACGCGATCGGACTCGAGGGCATCATCGCCAAGCGCGCGGACGCGCCCTATCGCGGCGGTCGCACCGACGCGTGGCAGAAGATCAAAGCCGAGAAGACCGGCGACTTCGTGATCGTGGGCTTCACGTCGCCCAAGGGCGGACGTGCGCACTTCGGCGCGCTGCAGCTCGCGGACATGGTGGGCGGCGAGTTGGTCTACGCTGGTCGCGTCGGCACGGGATTCAACGACGCACTGCTCACCGAGTTGGGCGAGTCGCTCGAGCGAATCACGCGGCCCGAGCCCGCGTGCGGGCCGCCACTCGGCGCGACCGTGATTCCGGAGACCAAGACGACGACGTGGGTCGATCCGGTGTACGTGTGCGAGGTGCGCTACCGCGAATGGACGCCGGACGGAGTGCTGCGCCACGCGGCATTTCTGCGAATGCGGCCGGACAAGGATCCGAGAGACTGCGAGAGACAAGTCGCAGCAAGTGGCAAACGGGAAGCGGACACCGGGGTTCTTCAGGACGCGTCGGGCCCGCCGGAGCCGGTTCCGTTGCCGGTGAAAGAGGAGAAGACATTCAACCTCTCCAATCTCAAGAAGGTCTATTGGCCGGCGGAGAAGTACACCAAAGGCGACCTGATCGACTACTATCGCGCGATCTCGCCGTGGATGCTGCCATATCTCGCCAATCGGCCGGTCGTGCTCACGCGCTTTCCCGACGGAATCGACGGAAAGTCGTTCTATCAAAAAGACGCGCCGGAGTTCGCCCCCGAGTGGATCCGCACGATTCCCATTTGGAGCGAAGACACCCAGCGCGACATCAAGTACTTCGTGTGCGACGACCTCGAGACGCTTCTCTACCTCGCGAACATGGGGTCGATTCCGCTGCACATCTGGAACAGCCGCGTGACCTCGCTCGAGCTCCCGGATTGGTGCGTGATCGATCTCGACCCGAAAGAGGCGCCGTTCTCCGACGTGATCCGCTGCGCGATCGTCTTCCGGGAGCTGTGCGAGAAGATCGGGTTGCCGAGCTACGTGAAGACGACCGGCAAGACGGGCCTGCACATCCTGCTGCCGCTCGGCCGCCAGGTGACGTATGCACAGTGCCGCACGTTCGGGGAGCTCTTGTGCCGCGTGGCGTTGCGCGAGCTCAAGGACATCGCGACGATCGTTCGGCACGTGACCAAGCGCGGCGACAAGGTCTACCTCGACTATTTACAGAATCGGCATGGGCAGTTGATCGTCGCGCCATACAGCGTCCGTCCGTTGCCCGGCGCTACGGTCTCCATGCCGCTCACCTGGGACGAAGTGAACGACTCGCTCGACCCGAAGGCGTTCACGATCAAGACCGCGGTCGAGCGCATGGAGCACATGGGGCGTGACCCCGTCGTCGAGGTGCTCAACGAGAAGCCTGACCTCGGCAAAGTGCTCGAGCGACTGTCCGAGCTGTACGGCGCGCCCGATCCGACGACGTGAGATGGTGCGCAGGTCACTGCCAGCCTCGCGCGCCGCGCGCTAGGATGCTCATATGAAGAACGAGACAGCGGTGCGGCGAGCACTTGTCGTGCTCGCGACGGGCGCCGCGGCGCTGGTTGCCGCGTGCGACGGATTTCCGTTCGAGACCGGCTGCGCCGGCGTCGGCTACTATGCCGTGACCGTGACCATCCGCGATGATCTGGGGCATCCGCAGGCACTCGGCGCGACCGTGACCCTGCAAGACGGCTCGTATACGGAGACGCACCCGGGCGAGGATACGCTCACGGTGTTTGGCGCGGAGGAGCGCGGCGGCCGGACGTACGACATTCACGTCACCAAGCCCTTCTACAACGAGATCTGGGTTCGCGGCGTTCGGGCACCCGGCGGTGGATGCGTGACCGGTCACGAGTCGTCACCGACGAACATCACGGTGCCGATCGGCCTGTCGCTCGCGCCGAACGCGCCGCCGCTGCGGTCGATCTATCTCTTGCCGACCTACTCGCCGATCCTCGACCGTGGCCGAACCACGTTCACGTTCACGCCCGTCATTGACGCGAGCCCCGGCACCTCGACGGCCCTGCTGTGGAGCGTGACCGGTGATACGGCTTCCGCGGCGTTCGATCCGGCGACCGGCGCGCTGACGTACCGCTGCCTGGCAACCAGCGGAAGCCTCGACGTGACCGCGACCCTCGCCGCGATGCCCTCGCTGAGTGCGAAGGCCAACATCCGGGTGCAGGGCCACCCCGCCTCGACGACGGATCCGCCATGTAATTGACCGCCTCGCCCCCGTCCTCTTTACTTTCCGGTGACCCCTTGTTCACTTATGTATGAGCCACGGGGGAATCGGAGGACGGCGATGAAACGAATCGTTCGACTGCCTGGGACGTCGGCGCGCGCCGACGTGCAACGCGAGATCGACCTGCACATCGAGCTCCGCGCGAAAGAGCTCGAGGCCGCGGGCATGAGCCCCGACGACGCACGCCGTGCCGCGCTCACGGCGTTTGGGGACACGGACGCCATCACGCGCGAGGTCGCGGGCATCCGGGCATCGACGGTGCGAACGCGCGACCGCCGCACCTGGCTCGAGGAATTGAAGCAGGACCTCGTCGTCGGCGCGCGGATGCTTCGCCGGGCGCCGTCGTTCACGATCGTCGCACTGCTGACGCTCGCCGTCGGCATCGGGGCCAATACGTCGATCTTCGGCGTGCTGCGCTCGGTGCTGCTCAGGCCACTGCCCTACCCCGAGTCGAGCCAGCTCGTGCAGCTGTGGACCGATCACCGCGCACTCGGGCGCAAGCAACCCGAGTGGCTGTCGCCCGAAGAATTCATCGATTGGCGAAAGAACAACACGACGTTCAGCGCGATGGCGGCGTACTCGGGTTGGGGACCCGTTCTCACGAGCGACGGCGAGCCAGAATCGCTGTCCGGCGCGGTCGTGACGGGCGACTTCTTTGGACTCCTCCGCGCGAATCCGGCGCTTGGCCGTTTGATCTCGCCGTCTGACGACGACGCCAACGCGGAGCGCGTCGTGGTCCTTGGCAACGCATTTTGGCGACGACGATTCGGATCGGATCCCGGTGTCGTCGGGCACAACGTGACGCTGAACGGCGTCGACTGGCGCGTGGTCGGCGTGCTGCCCGAGAGCTTTCGGGCGCCAATGCCGGGAGCGACGGACATCTTCGCTCCGATTCGCCGGCCAGCGGACTCGAAGTGCGGCCTCGGATGCATCGTCTGGCACGGCATCGGGCGGCTCAAGCCGAATGTCTCACTCGCCGCCGCGCGAGCCGACATGGGGCGCGTCACCGCGCAAATCGCGCGCGAGTCTCCAGAGACGAACGCGAAGGTCGGCGCGTGGCTGATTCCATTGCACGAGCAGATCACCGGTCCCACCAAGCCGGCGTTGCTCACGCTGTCGGTCGCGGTGGCGTTCGTGCTGCTCATCGGGTGCGTGAACCTCGCGAACCTGCTGCTCGTGCGCGGCGCCTCGCGCGCCAGAGAGATCGGCGTGCGCGCGGCGCTCGGCGCTGGTCGCGGCCGAGTCGTTCGACAGTTGCTCACCGAAAACGTGCTCCTCGCTCTGGGCGGCGGCGCCCTCGGCATCGCGTTCGGCGTCGCGGGAACGCGCGCGTTTTCGGTGCTCGTTCCGAGGGACGTCCTCCAAGTGCAAGACGTCCGCGTCGACGGCGCCGTGCTGGCGTTCGCCGTCTGCGTCACGCTGCTTGCCGCGGCGCTATTTGGATTGATGCCGGCGGTTCATGCCGTGCGCGCGGGCCTCATGAACGCGCTTCGCACGAACACGGGCCAGAGCAGCCGACAATCGAATCGACTGCGCGGCGCGCTGGTCGCGACGCAACTGGCGTTCGCGGTGGTGCTGCTGGTGAGCGCGGGACTTCTGCTGCGCAGCTTCCTGCTCATGCAGCGCGTCGACCTCGGCTATCGGAGCGACGGCGTCTATCTCACCGGAATCAACTTTCCGCGCGCCCGCTACGCCGACGGCACTCGGGCCAACGCCGCCCTCGCCGACCTGCTCACTCGATTGCGAACGAATCCCGCGGTGAAGTCGGCCGAGGTTTCCGATATACCGCCGCTCTCGGGTGGAGGCGATCAGGACATGGGGGCGAACCCCGTTGGGGTACCCGCGTCGCCGGGACGTCCCAAGGCGATCTGGTATCGCTCGGTGACGCCTGGCTACTTCGCCGCGATGCACGTGAAGCTGGTCGCGGGCCGAGGCTTTACCGCGGATGATCGCGCCGGCGCCGCTCCGGTGGCAATCGTCAACGAAGAAGCCGCGCGTCGGTTCTGGCCGGGCGAGAATCCGATCGGACGCTTGCTCGCGGGGGGCGATGCACCAGACAAGCGCCCACTGACGATCGTGGGAGTCGTCGCGTCGGTCCGCCACGACGGGCCCAATCAGCCGTACAAGAACGAGCTGTTTCTTCCGATCGAGCAGATGCCGTCGCGCGGCGTGACGCTCATCCTGGAGCCGGCGCGCGACGCTCTATCGCTGGGCGCCGCGGTGCGGCAGGCGATGCACGATGTCGATCCGCTCATTCCGGTCGCGGCACTCGACCCGATGACGCAGATCGTCGGCGACACGACGTCGTTGCCCCGGCTCTATGCGACGCTCGTCGGTCTCTTCGCCGCGGCGGCATTGTTGCTCGCCGCGCTGGGCGTCTACGGCGTGATGGCGTACGCGGTGGCGCAACGCCAGCGCGAGATCGGCGTGCGGCTCGCGCTCGGCGCGGAACCGAGCGGGATTCGCCGAATGGTGCTCGGCGAGGGAGGACGTCTGGCGGTGATCGGCCTCGTGCTGGGACTCGCCGGAGCGGCGCTCAGCGGCCAACTGATCGGAAAGCTGCTGTTCGGCGTGAGCGCGTATGACGCGCAGACATTCCTCGTCGTTCCGCTCGTGCTGGGTGCGGTGACGGTCATGGCGGCGTGGATTCCGGCGCGCCGCGCGATGCGTCTCGATCCGTTGGTGGCGATCAGAGAGGAGTAAGCGAGTCAGCGAGCGGCGAGCCGGCGCGCGTCCATGTAGCGCCGGCGATCGGCGGGCGAGAAATGCTCGATCGCGTAGCGCAACATCGTGCGCGGCATCTCGTGCGCGTGCTCGTCGAGAAACGCCTCGAGCGGAGCGCGCTCGCGCTTGCCGACCTCGCGCAGCATCCAGCCGACGGCTTTGTGGATGAGATCGTGCTCGTCGTGCAAGAGCGCGCGAGCGATGCGTAGCGTGTCGTCGAATTCTCGATTGCGAATGAAGTGCTGTGTCGACACGATCGCGATGCGCCGCTCCCAGAGGCTCCGCGAGCGCGCCAGCGTGTCGAGCCGGGCGCGCGGGCGCGTCGCGAGATGCGCACCGACGACGTTCGGCGCCGAGAGGTCGACGAGATCCCAGTTGTTGACGCGTTTGGCGTTGCGCAGGTAGAGACGAAATATGGCGTCGCGCTCGGCGGCGGTGCCTCGTTCGTATGCGTCGCTCAGAAGAATCACGGCGAGGAGACGCGCCTCGTGATGCGGGTCGTGGAGCAGCCGTTCTATCTCGTCGAGCGGCATGCCGCGCAGCTCGCGGGCGAGCCGGCGCGTGTCTGGTACACGAATGCCAAGGAAACGATCACCTTCGCCGTATTCGCCTGGTCCAGTGCGAAAGAAGCGTTGGAGGAACTTGGCGTCGTCGGCGTCGCCGAGGGCGCGGAGGCGTTTGAGGGCGAGGGCGGCGGTCGGGCTGGCAGGCATGGAAAGCGGGGAGGCTTCGTTGCGCGGAGCTAGAATCAACGGGGATTACATCAAACCAAAACAATTTCATCCAACCCCGCGCCGAGAGGGAGGATCACGCCGCACCACTCTTTTGAAGGAACAAGCGCAGATCCCTCGCGTGGGCTGCCCTCGAGGAACGCCGTGTCATTCGTGTTCGAGCAGTTTTTGGCGGGATGTCATCGGGTCGTGAGCGTGGGCGTCGCGGTGACGCGCCAGACGGTATTGCCGACGTCATCAGCGATCAGCAGCGCGCCTCGTTTGTCGAATGCCACACCGACCGGCCGCCCCCTCGCGTTGTCATGTGAGTCCAGAAAGCCCGTGACCACGTCGACCGGCGGGCCCGAGGGCTTGCCGTTCTCGAACGGAATGAAGATCACCTTGTAGCCGCTCTGCGGTTTCCGATTCCACGATCCGTGCTGCGCGACGATCATTCCGCCACGGAGTGGCAGCGGGAGCAGCGAATTCTGCGGCGACCACGCGAGCCCGAGGGATGCCGTGTGCGGCCCGAGCGCATAGTCCGGCACCACGGCCTTCGCGACGAGATCAGGGCGCTCTTCCTTGACGCGCGGGTCTACGTGCTGACCGAAGTAGCTGTACGGAAACCCGTAGAACGCGCCCTCGCGGAGCGCGGTCATGTAGTCGGGTACGATGTCGCTCCCGAGCTCGTCGCGTTCGTTGACCGACGTCCACAGCGCGCCCGTCGCCGGCTCCCATGCGAGACCGACGGGATTGCGAAGTCCCGAGGCAAAGACGCGATGGTTGCCGGTCGTCAGATCGATTTCCCACACGGCGGCGCGCTCTTTCTCGTTCTCGATGCCGTTCTCGCCCGCATTGCTGTTGGAGCCCACGGTCGCGAAGAGCTTCGTGCCGTCGGCGCTCGCGACGATGTTCTTCGTCCAGTGGTGATTGATCGGTCCCGCCGGAAGCGGCGAGACGGGCACGCCGAGCGCGGTGATCTGCATCTGGCCGCGCGTGTACGGAAAGCGCACCACGTTGTCGGTGTTGGCGACGTAGAGGTAGTGGTCGATGAGCACCATTCCGAACGGCGAGTTGAGCGAGTCGATCAGCACCGTACGCGATTCGGCGATTCCGTCGCCGTCGGCGTCGCGAAGGAGCGTGATGCGGTTCGCGCTCTTCACCGCGGCGCCCGCCTTTTTCGCGTAGTGATTGATGAACCACCCTTTGATTCCCTTCGCGTCGTCGGGGCGAGCGGGCGCGTTCGTTTCCGCGACGAGCACGTCGCCATTGGGCAGCACGTACAGCCATCGTGGATGGTCGAGCCCGTTCGCGAAGACGTTCACGCTGGTGCCAGACGTGGCGGTCGGATGCTCGCCCGTCTCCCACCCTTTCGCCTCTGAGACTTTGACAGTCGGAATCGTCGAGGTGCGTGGCGGCGGCAGCTGCGGCGTTGGGCCTGTGCCGTCGGCGACGGTGAGACTGGCGCTGTGTCCGCATGCCGTCACCGCGACGCCCGCTATGAGAACACCGTAAAGACGAGCGCTACTGGAGGCAAACATGACGAGTCCCGCGCGAGGGGAATGATCGTGCGGGACTCGCAAGAAGCACGTCAAACCGCCTTTCTGGTCGCGAATCTCGCCACACGCGCTAGCTGAGATTCCTCGTCGTGCCCCACTCGTCGGTCTCATGGGCGCCGCGAGTTAAATAGCGAAGCGCAATTGTGGCATTATGGTCGACAGCCTGTATTGAACTGGTGGGCTGGCCTGGGTGTAGAACTCCACGCCCGCGACGTCTTCGCCTGTCAAGAGACTCAGATCCGTTACGTCGGGGGACAAGCGGCTGGTCTTCGTCCCGTCGATGTAGATGTCGAGTAGGCCGCAGTTGGTTTTCGCAACCGACTTGTCGTATCCAAGGACATAGAATCCGGGGAAGCGTGAAGCCATGGTGCGAGCGATCGGTGTCTTCGCTTCCTTTTGCAAGATGGAGTCGGTGAGAAAGCGTCCGATCCCCATGCGACGGCGCATCTCAAAATCGCGCAAATGGTCGGACACTGGCGGCTTGCCGCTCGCCCTCACGGTATCCAGCACTTGTGGGACATGGCCGAGTGCGAAGAATTGGCCGACGGTATCTCCGGCGAACGCGATCGAGACGGCAGCAGGGACATACCCGACTCGCTTCACAGAAACCGCGTAGGTTCCTGGAGGGATGCCGGTGATCTGAGCTTCGCCGATCCAGTTCGTGACAGGGTTTCGCGGCACGAGCCGCGCTTCCACGGACGGCGCCCATCGTCTTCGTCACTAATTGAAGGTTCTTCGGGGATTTCCGGGAATCGGCTGTCGTCGTTTTCAGCGATGTCGCGGCCGTCTGGAGGTGATGCGCCGATTCGCCCCTAAGAAGACTGAGGGAACGGATTGAGCGAATTAACCGGATTTTCCGGAAACCGTCGAAGCCCGATCGAGCAATCCGAACAATCGGAGTTTATCCGGCCGATCCGAAGGGACCTTTGTCTTAGTGGCCGATCGCCGAGGAAGCCCATCGCGCCTTCGCGAAAGAACGCGAGAGAACCGCCGCGGATGCCGACGACGAAGGCGAAAGCCGCCGAAACAACGTGATCGCTTTGGAAGCAGTACGCGGCTCGACGGGGCAATTCCGGCGCGTGACTTCACGACTCGCCCAACCTTCAACGTCGCTGGTGTTTCCGCGCCATCGGCGTTCGTCAGCGCCATCCGCGGCTGTGCCAATCGTTCCGTCTCGATCGGCGGAGTAACTGAGGGGCTATGCTCAATTCCCAGCCGTCTCGTTCCCGAAATTCTCCGAAGATACTGATTAAAGTACACTACTGCAGTGCGGCATCCTCGCTTTGGACAGGAATGAAGAGTTCCTGATCTGGGTGATGGCAACTCTTGTCGCACCAGAAACGAGCACAGCCAGCGGAAACATACGAGTCGGCGAGGAATGATCGCGGGGACTCGCGAGAAGCAGGTCAGCAGCCTGCCAGCTTCACGACTTTCGAGTGAGCCTCACGTCCCGTTGCTGCTCGCCGTCTTGGCGGGATTCGCCATGACCTCCTTGAACGCCACCATGAACCGGCCCATTTCGTCGGCGTTGCCGATCGAGACGCGCAGGTGCTCGAGCATCGGCGGGAATGGACGGCCAACCTGCACTCCTTTCTTCAGGAACGCTTCGATGACCGGCTGCACCGGGCGCTTGAGGTGCACCATGAAGAAATTCGTCTCGGACGGAATGACGCTGTAGCCCATCCCGGTGAGCTCGGTCGTCGTCTTCGTCCTCAAGTCGATCGTGACTTTCTTCACCTGCGCCTGCGAGTCCGTATCCTTGAGCGCGGCGACGCCGCCCCACTTCACGATCGCGTTGATCGTGCCCGTGCTGAACGGACGCATTTGCGTGATCAGCTCTTTCGGCGCGATCGCGTAGCCGAGCCGCATGCCGGCGAGCGCGGCGATCTTCGAGAAGGTGCGCGCGATGATCACCGGCCGTCCCTCGAGCACGTACGGAACGGACGTCGCGTAATTCGGATCCTGCACGAAGTGATGGTACGCCTCGTCGATCAGCACCGGCATGTCTTCGGGAATGCCGTCGAGCAGCGCGCGGACTTCCTGCTTCGTCACCACGACGCCAGTCGGGTTGTTCGGATTGCAGAGGTAGATGAATCCGACCTCGCGATAGTGCTTCTTCGTCGCGTGGATGATCGCCTGCATGTCCTGGCGATAGTCGTCGGTGAGCGGCAGCGTGATCGCCGCGCCTTTGACGCTCGTGACGTGCGAATACACCTGGCTGTACGACGGCTCCACGCCCACCACCTTCTTGCCGTTGCCGGCGAACGCCGAGCCGACGACGTCGAGGATCTCGCCGGAGCCGGCGCCGAGCATGACGTTCTCGGGCTTCACGCCGTGATGCTTCGCGATCTCGTCGACGATGCCGCCATCGGGGTACCCGTAGCGATTCGCATACTTGAATGCGTGCGTCATCGCCTTCATCACCGAGTCGGGCGGGCCGTACGGATTCTCGTTGTTCGCGAGCTTGGCGTAGAGGTCGTACTCGGCCTCGCTCGCGCGCGGGCGAGGCTGCTGTTGGCCGGGCGCGCCGCCGCGTCCCTGCGCGAACAGCTCGAGCGGCGACTTGAAGGTCAGATATCCGAGCGCGCTTGCGACACCACCAACGAAGCCACGACGACTCACACCGTTCCGCACGAACATGGCGACCTCCCTTTCGGAGTCAGGCGATGTCCTGAAATGAACGCCTTTCGAGGCTCGGCGCTACTCAAAAGCCGAACGCCCCGTCCGGCTGAGCCGGCGCGGGGCGCTCTCGAACCACTCTGGTGTTTGCGTTCTACCGCCGGCGTCCTCCGGCAAACGGCGTCCCGTGGACCACCGGGCCGCTTCCAACAGTCCCAGTTCCAACAGGACGCACAAAGGGGCGCCCCACCGGCCGGTGGCCGACGTTGTGTCCCCTGTTGTTGTTGTTGTTGTTGCCGCGGTTGTTGATCACGATGCTCGGAAACGCGTTGTTGAATGGCGAGAACGGGGATCCGCCGAAGCCGTATCCGTAAGGATAGACGCCGTAGCCATTGAGGATCGAGTACGGATTTGGAACCGGGTTGCACGACATCGACTGGCAGCCGTAGCCGTAGCCGTTGCCGTTGTAGTCGGGTGCGTTCGCGCTCGCATACGCGACGGGGCCATCGCTGGCGGGCGCCGCTCCGTAGACCGTCACCGGGCGCACGAGCGCGGGCGCGGGCATCGGCGTCTCGTACGGCATCATCGCCGAAAGGACGGACTGCGGGACGTCGGCGCGAATGAGCGACGCGAGCTCGGCGCCGTCCAGATCGAACGACTGGCCGCTGGCGACGATCCACGAGCGAACCACGCCAGGATCGACGACGTGAATGGCTTCGACGATCTCGGCGGTCGTGATCGGCGTCGCGGCCGCGGCGCGCGCCGTCGCGATCGCCATCCGACGATCCTCGATCGCTCGCGCGGCGTCCGCAGACACTTCAGGGATGAGAGGAACCGGTCGACGCCGCTCGACAGACACGACCGCACCGGAACCCGAGCGCACCTGCTCGACGCGAACCCAATCACCGCCGGGCGCGATTGCGTAGATCGTGGACGAGGAACCGCGCGTTCCGCTGCACACGTAATCGGAGCGAAGCAACGCGCGCCGGCCGCTCGACACCCAATCGATCGTCTCGAAGCCGCGGCAACCCTGGCCGCTCACGGCGTGCGGCTCACCGCTCGTATCGAGGCGATCTCTCGCGACGACTTTGCCGCGCGCATAGGTCAGCGCTTCGACCGCGTGCGAGCCGGCCATCGGCACGACGCACGTCACGCCGGGAGACGATTGACGACCGCCCTCGCCGCTCGTATCGACACTCCAACAGCCGAGCCATGGATCCCAGCGCGAATCGCTCTGCGACGCGCGCGTCAGGGTTTGCGCGGGCGCGGCGACCGGCGCGATGAACAGCGCGGTGCTCGCGAGAACAACGATGCTTCCGAGATGGCTAGTCATTTCAACCGCCGGGCAGGCCGTCGACTCATGCATACAATCGGTCGCGGCCGCGCGCCAGTCAAATCGGTCTAGCCCACGGAGCCGCGCTCAGAGGCTACTTGAGCAATCAGCGCGCCCGCTGCCTGGTGTACTGCATGAGGGCCTCGAGCGAGCTGCGCGCGTGCTCGTCGGTCCAGATCGGTGAACCCGTCCAGAGGAGCGTGAACGGGACAGTCGTGACGTGGGGTGGCAATCCGGCAGCACCGTCGGGTCCGGGAATTCCCGAGCGCCCGTTTACGCCTGCGCGAGTGTTGCAGTTGCGACCGTTGCGAGACCTGGGTCCCGCGGAGCCACCCATCCCGCCCGCGCCGCCGCGTCCGCCGTGTCCGCCTGGGTTCGACACGGAGACGAGGTCGGCGAGCCAGGGAGCGTCGGTCTGCACGATGATATCGACCTGGCCGCCAGGCTGTCCCGGGTCACCGGGGTCGCCGTCGTCGCCGGAGCCGCCGTTCTGACATTCGTCGCCGTTGTCGCCCTGGCGGCCAGACCGACCGGCTCGCCCATCCCGTCCTGCCGCGAAAACACGAATCGCGCCGGATTTCATCTCGGCGGGGGTCAGGACCGTAATGGTCGACGCCGCGCCTCCGATTTCCAGGACGGCCACGGCGATCGAATCGAAGAACGGCGTCGACATCGCGCCGAGGCGCAGGTGCGCCGACACGGTGTTATTGCGGCTCGAGACGAGATTGATCGGAGCGTGCCGGCACTCGGGCGCCGGCGCGACGACGGTATCGCCGTGAATCGATGAATCGGCGGCCAATGACGCCGAAAGGCGGAATCCCGAGATGGCTGCCTCGAGTGATGATGCCGAGGTCTGCCACGATCCGTCGCTTCGTGGCTCGGCCTGGTCGCTCTTCCGAACGAGCGACGCGATCTCGCCGCGGCCGAGCGTTTCGCTCGTGCCGTCCGCGAACCGAAGAGTGTACTGTGCTTCGATCACGTCGCCCGGGCACGCTCGCGACACGCGTGGGAGAATGCTCAGCGACATTGGCCTGCCGTGCGGCGAGGTGGATTGCGCGAGCAACGAGGCGGCAGGGAGGCCGGCGATTGCAATCAGGCACCGAGGACGCGCATGCTGAAAACGATGCAACAGCGGACGGCCAATGACAATACGCGAAAGTCAGTTCGCCGGGCGCACATCAACGATGAGATACGGGCACTTAGCGTGAATTGAACGGCCAACTATCGGGACTACGGAGAAGAAAAAAGAAAGAAAAAAAGGATCTTCGGGGAATTTCGGGAACGAGGCGGCCGGGAATTGAGCATGGCCCCCAGGTTAGTCCGCCGATCGAAACGGAACGATTGCACGGCTGCGGAGGGCGCCGACGAACGCCGATGGCGCGGAAACACCAGCGGCTTTGAAGATTGGGCGAGGCATAGAGCCACGCGCCGGCAATTGCCCCGTCGAGCCACGGACTGGCGCCAAAGCGATCATGGTGTTTCAGCGGCTTCCGCGTTCGTCCGCGTCATCCGCGGCAGTTCTCTCGCGTTCTTTCGCGAAGGCACGATGGGCTTTCCTGGCGATCGGCCACTAAGACAAAGGTCCCCTCGGATCGGCCGGATAAACTCGATTGTTCGGATTTGCTCGATCCGGCTTCGACCGTTTCCGGAAATCCGGAAAATCCGGTTAATTCGCTCAATCCGCTCCCTCAGTCTTCTTAGGGGCGAATCGGCGCATCACCTCCAGACGGCCGCGACGTCGCTGAAAACGACGATAGCCGACTCCCGGAGATTCCCGAAGAACCAAAAAAAACTCGGCCGTTGTCCAGTTCAAGCCCGTTTGCCGCTCCCGTTGGTGGCCGTATCTCATCGTTGATGCCCGTCGAGCGAGACGACAAAGCGGGCGACGCCGGAGATCGATCTCCAACGTCGCCCGCTTCGTTCTCGGCGCCGGCCGCCACGCTTGCTCGACCGGTGCTCCTATGTCATGTCAGCGCGCGAGATCGCGCACCGCACCAGCAAGCATCTTCACCTTCGCCGCATCGGCGCCCTTGGCGTCGGCATCGAGCGACGAGGCGAGCTTGGTCAGCGCATCACGACGCGCGGAGCCCGACGCGCTCTCGGCGCCGGCAAGCGCCTGTCGCACTTCGCCCACGCGACCCGACGACAGCCCGTTCGACCGCGCGAGCTGGTCGACGTAGGCCTTGGCGAGCGGAAAGCTCGCGGGCCACACATAGTGCGGCTGCCCCTGCACGTTCAGGTAGTCGAGATGCACGGTCTTCGACGCGTCGATCTCGTTCTGCGAGAGGTACTGGCTCGGCTGCAGCTCGAAGATGTCGAGGCCGCGCGCGATCTCGGAGCTCACGATCTCGCCGTTGTACCAGTACACCGACCACGATCCGCCCATCGCCATGTGCGTCGAGTCGACGGGGCCGCGGTCGAAGAACGCGATCTCGTGCGGGTGCGAGGCATCGCTCCAATCGAACACGGAGATGCCGCCCTGATACCAGGCCTGCACCATCACGTCGCGGCCGGGGATCGGAATGAGCGAGCCGTTGTGCGCGACGCAGTTCTCGTTGACCGTCTGCGCGGCGGGCATCTTGTAGTAACTCTTGAAGACGAGCTTGCCGTTCTCGATCGCGAAGATCGCGTCGCCGCCCCACTCCTTCGGATCGCTCGCGCGGCACTTGGGCGCGCCGCCGCCGCCCCACTCGTCGGAGAACAGGACCCTGGTGCCGTCGTTGTTGAAGGTCGCCGAGTGCCAGTATGAGAAGTTGGAATCGGCCACGGCGGCGAGGCGCACCGGATTCTGCGGATTGTGAATGTCGAGCAGGAGGCCGTAGCCGCCGCACGCGCCGCCGGCATAACCGATCGCCGGGTAGAGCGTGATGTCGTGGCACTGGTCCGGACCGAGCTTCGGGGCGTCCGGGTCGGCGCCGATCATCTTCATCACGATGCCGTTCAGCGCGGCGCGGAGCGTGGCGCTGTCGGCCTTCGTGGGCGCGCCCGAGCCGCCGCGTGCCTTCACGACGCTGTCGAGCATCGGATTGATGAACTGCGGCGGAGCAATCTGCTGCTGGCCGAAGATGTCGACCACGAAGTCTCCTCGCGCGAGCGCGGCCGCAACCATCGCCTTGTCGTCGGGCGCCCCGCCGTGCGTCGGAGGCGCCGCGAGGTCGTTGAAGATGCGCGGCGACGACACGATGTGCGCCTCCTCGGGGTGCGCCAGCGGCACCTGGATGACCTCGATGCGGAAGTGCGCCGAGCTCGGATCCTTCGCCGGCGACGCATCCGAGCAGCCGGCGAGCTCCTTGTCGGAGCGCACGCCCGCCGAGCCGGAGATGTACACGTAGACGTTGTTCGGATCCTTCGGGTCGACGAGCACCGAGTGCGTGTGCGAGCCACGGCAGGTCTGGACGTTCGTGATGGGCTTCGGATGCGCGAGGTCGCTGATGTCGAAGATGCGGATGCCGCGGATACGCTCCGAGCTCACGGGATCCTTCACACCCTGGGCGCCGCAATCGATGCGCGCCGTGCCGGCTTCGGCCGAAACGAACAGGAGGTTCTTATAAACCGAGACGTCGCTCTGCGACGCGGGGCAGAAGTCCGCGACCTTGATCACCGGCGCCGCCGGGTTCGAGATGTCCCAGATCTGGTAGCCGTTATAGCTGCCCTGGATCACGTCGTTGCCGCGGAAGGCGAGGTCGGACATCGTGCTGCCGACGAACTTCTCGCTCGGCTTGGTGGTCGAGACGAGCTTGATGTTCCAGGCGGCCTGCGCGGCGTCCCACAGCCCGGCGCGGAGCCCAACGCGAGGATCAGGACTCGGCGCGCCCTGGACGTGCACGTCGACGGCGCGGACGGACCCGCCGGTGGACGGAGCCGGCGCGCTCGACGCGCTCGACGACCCGGACGACATACACGCCGAGAGCGCCGCGGCGACCAGCGAGAGCGACGCCAGGCGAGCGCCGGCCCAGCGGGTCTGTGTGGGGGAACTCATATGATAATCCTCTGGAGGAACGGGGTGGTGAGGGGAACAAGAACGCGCGTGATCACGGGGCGTGCCCCTGCATCACGACGGTGGCGAGCATCTGCTGCATGCGGACGATCTCGGTGCCCTGGTCGGCCTGGACGTCCTGCGCGAACTTGGCGATGAGCTCGTCCTGCGCGGCGCCATAGGTCGACGACAGCTCGTTCACCATCGCGATCGCGCCACGGTGGTGCTGGATCATGCCGGTGAGAAAGAGCCGGTCGAACTCGCCGCCTTTGGCCGCGGCCAGCGCCGTCATCTGCGCTTCGCTGAGCATTCCCGGCATGAGCATCGTGTGCTGCATGCCGTCCATCATCATCGTCATGCCCGCCGGATTGGGATCGGGCACGGGCTGGCGCCGATCGCGGAGCCACATCTGCATGAGCCGGATGTCGTCCGTCTGCGCGTTGATGATGCGGTCGCAGAGCGTGCGCACCGACGGCGAGGCGTCGTTCGCCGGCGCGAGACGCGCCATCTTGATCGCCTGTGCATGGTGCGCGATCATGCCGGTCATGAAGTGGATGTCCGCCGCGGTGTACGGATATCGCGCGCTGTCGCGGCTCGCCTTGGCTCTCGCGGCGATGTCGCCCGACGTCAGCGCGGCCGACTGGGACGTCGATTGTGGCGCCGTCTGCATCGCTCGCGGTGCCGCGCTCGCGCAGGCTCCGAGGGCCGCCGCGACGACGAGCACCGCAGCAGCGCGGAACTGTGAATGTCTCATGAGAGAATGTCCTCCGAGGGCCCGGTTGGAGTTGGCCCTGACTTTTTTCGAACCTGAACGATAGCCGTCGCGCGCCCGCTCCGCCGCATTGTTTTTCAATCACTTACAATCGGTCGTGGATATCGGATACACTCGGCGCGCCGCACCGGCCTCGACCGGATGGCTGGCACGCAGACAATGAGCAGGAACCCCTGAATTGACAAGCATCCATCGTCAGCGAAACCAGAGGATGAACATGGCAATTTCCCCCTATGTCGCGCGGCTGCGAAAGGCGGTCGGCAATGCCCGGCTCTTCGTCCCGTCGGTCGCGGGGCTGGTCCGAGACGACGACAACCGCCTTCTCCTGGTGCAGAGCCGCGACGACGGCCGCTGGTCGACTCCCGGCGGAACGGTCGAGGTCGACGAGACGCCAGCGACCGCCGTGGTCCGCGAGGTCTGGGAAGAGACGGGTCTCTTCGTCAGGCCGATGCGAGTCTTCGCGGTATATGGCGGCCCGCGCTTTCTGGTCCGCTACCCGAACGGGGACGAGACGCAGTACTTGAGCACGATGTTCGATTGCGCGATCGAGTCTGGAAGCCCGCGCGCGGACGGCGAGGAGACGAGCGCCGTCGAGTTCTTCACCCTCGGCCAGGCCAAGGCGCTGCCGTTGTCGCCATGGTTGGTGGACGTCCTCCCACGACTCTACGAAGCGACGCCGGCGGCGTGGTTCGAGCCCACCGATTGGAATCCTCGCCTCGACGAGCGACCCTGAGCCGCTCGGTCGTCAGTCGTCGGAACGGCGCACCCGGCCGCGTCGCGACTTGCGCCACGCTTCCCACACGTTCGCTACGAGAAGCCCTGCGAGCAGGAAGTACGCGGCACCGACGAGCTCGAACACGGCGTAGCTCGCGACCGCCGCCACCGCGCCATACGTGATCTGGTCGCGCGGCTTCGGCGGCGACGTCGGTGGATCTGTCACCATGAAGAACGCGAAGAACAGCGCCGCGTGCAGATCGGGCGCGCGATAGATGTCCACGACGCGGGCCGGGTCGCCGACGAACGCCGTCACGGTGAACAACAGGTAATAGCAGCCGAGAAACGACAGCACGCCCGCCATCTTGTTGACGCGCCGCGTGACGAAGATTCCCGCCGCGAAGAGCGCCACGAGCGCGATCGGTGGGAGCTCCGCCAACGCGCCCCACCAACTCTGTCCCGTGTCGTACACGTAGAATGTGGCGACCAGTGCGAACGCCGCCGGGTTGAAGACGTTCGCGTTGCGAACGCGCGCGGCGTACTTGCTCGCGACGGCAACCGCCGACGTGACCGCGCCGACATACCACGGCTCGTGGGGGCTCAGAATCATCGCGACGAACAGGCCGGTGAGCAGCGCGCCATCGGGGAACGTCCAAGCCCCTTCGCGCGCACGGATGACCGGCGCGTCGACCGCCATCGCGGCAACGACCGACGCCGAGACGAGCGGCGCAACGAGGCTCGCGCCCGTGCCGGCCGCGGCGAGCACGACCAGCACGACGAGCACGACGATCGCCAGCCCCTTTGGCGTGCGAAAGAAACGGCGCAGCTGCGCGGAGGCTGTCGGGCGTTCGATCGCGAGCGGGCTACTCACGGTCCCAACCCGGCGTCGTAAACCGCTCGAGGCTCGGCGTGACGATCAAACCTTGGACGCCGTGCCGCGCGAGCAGAGGAAGCCCCTGCACCGGTCCGAGGACGAACGCAGCCGTCGCAAGTCCGTCGGCAACGACCGCGAGCGGCGCGATGACGGTGACGCTCGCCGTGCCGCTGGCCGATTGGCCGGTGCGCGGATCGAGCAGGTGGTGCGACGCGGGCTCGATGGGGCTCCGGCGTTCGTAGTCGCCGGACGTGCACATCGCGACATTCGACACGCGGCGCGTATCGAGCAACGCTCCGATCTCGCGAGGATGCCGGATGCCGACCGACCAGTCGGCGCCCGCGCCATTGTGCCCGCCGACGTAGAGATCGCCGCCGGCGTTCACGAGAAAGTTCGTGAACGGCCGCAGCTCCCGCGCGGCCAGGTCGATCGCGAGTCCTTTCGCGACCGCGCCGAGGTCGAGCTGCAGCGGGCGGTGGAGCGTGATCGTGGCGTTCACGGCGTCGACTTCCACGTCGCGATAGGTGGCATCAGTTGTCTCGGTCGTCTTCACGACCGTCGTCCGCTCGCCTGTTCGATAGTTGCTGTCGAATCCGCGCGCCACCATCGCATGACCGACGGTGGGATCGAACGCGCCGCCGGTCTCCTCGGCGAGCGAGAGCGCGAAGCGAACCGCCTCGAGCGTCGTGGCGCTCACGGGCACCGGAACGCCGATCCGATCGCTCAGCTGTCGCACCTCGCTCGTCGGATCGAAGCGCGAACAGCAGTCTTCGACGTGCTGAAACCACGCGATGGCACGCCCGACGGCATCCGCGCGCGCGATGCGGCGTGGATCGTCGTCACCGGGGCCAACCACCTCGATGGTGACCACGGTACCCATCACCGACGCGCTGTGGACGAAGACGTCGCTCACTTCGCCTTGTTCAACGCCTCGATGACGGCGTAGTAGAACGCGTTGGTGCTCTGCGTCGCGCCCGACACGATGTCGACGTCGGCGCTCTGCCGGGCGAGCACCTGCGGCGGCAGCGCGGCGATCCAGGAACACGAATACTGCGTGAGGCACTCGCTGATCGCGGCGAAGACGATCTTGCCGTCCTTGATCTGGACCGTTGCTTGAATGTCGCCGTGGCGCGACGTGCCCCACCCGGTGTACGTGCCGTCCTTGCGAACGATTTCCTTTTCGGACTGCGCGGTGTCGGCGGCCGGCGTCACGGGCTTTGCCGCGGGAGGCGCTTCCACCGGCTTCGCTGGAGCTGGCGCGGAGTCGCGCGCGACCACTGGCGGCGACGGCGGCGCCGTCGTCACTGCGCTGTCGACGGCGTGCTTCTCGTGCGCCGGTGCGACGTCGAGCGCGTGCGACTCGGACTTCGCCGGCGCGGAACGCTCCGGTGCGGCATGCGTCGCCGGCTTCGACGACACCGGAGTCGTCGGTAGCCGCGGCTTCGTCGCGTCGGGAGTCCGCGGCACCAGCGCGCCGACCTCACCCGTCGGGCGAATCGGCGCAGCCGACCGTCGGCCGGCCTCGGCTTCGCTGAACTTCGCCGCCGCGGCGCGCGTCCGCTCGAAACCGGCCGCGTACACGGCGAGCACCGCCGCCGAGCCCAGGCCGACGAGATTGCCCTTGAGCCAGTGGCCCGCGCCGCCGGATTCAGACGGCGATCGATCGATCGGTTTGTTCGAGTCGGGGCTCACATCACGCTGGTTTCAGTGAGGGTCGGCCAATATACGCACGGAGGCGCGCAGTCGCACTCGATGACATCTCGAGGGCCGAAAGCGTTACTCCCAGAGCGCGGCAGCCGCCTCGCCCTGCGACTCCGCCTGGCGAAGGACCATGTCGTAGTAGATCCCGCGCGCCGCCATCAGCTCGTCGTGCGTTCCGCGTTCGACGATCTTGCCGTCCTCCATGAGCAGGATCATGTCCGCGCGGCGCACCGTCGACAGCCGGTGCGCGATGACGAAGGTCGTGCGTCCCGCGAGCAACGCCGACATCGACGCCTGAATGAGCTGCTCGCTCTCGGTGTCGAGGTTGCTCGTCGCTTCGTCGAGAATGAGAATCTGCGGCGCCGCCAGCACCGCGCGCGCGATCGCCAGTCGCTGGCACTGGCCGCCCGACAGCTTCACCCCGCGCTCGCCGATGAACGTGTCGTAGCCCTCGGGCAGCCGCTCGATGAACTCGTGCGCGTTCGCGCGCCGCGCGGCGTCTTCCACCTCGTCGTCGGTGGCGTCGTGGCGGCCGTACGCGATGTTGTCGCGCACGGAGCCGTCGAACAGAAAGGTGTCCTGCTGCACGATCGCGAGGAGATCGCGATACGTCGTCAGACGGAAGTCGCGAATGTCGGTTCCGTTGACGAGAATCCGTCCTTGGGTCGGATCGTGAAAGCGCGCGACGAGATCGGTGACCGTCGTCTTGCCGGCTCCGCTGCGCCCGACGAGCGCGATCACCGACCCGCCTCGCGCGGTGACGTTGAACTCGCGCACCACCGGCTGGCCCTCGCGATACTCGAACTCCACCTGCTCGAACGTGATCTCGCGCACGACGGCCGGGGCGTCGCGGGCGTCCGCGCGGTCCGGCTTGTCGTTCTCCATCGCGAGCACTTCGAACACGCGCTCCATCGCCGCGAGCGACCGCTGCAGCTCGGAGAACGAGTTCACGATGTTCCAGACCGGATTGAGGATCAGGAACGTGTACCACTGAAAGGCCATGATGTCGCCGATCGACGCGCCGCCGCTGATGCTGAGCGCGCCGCCGTACCACACGATCACGACGTTGACGCCGCTCAACAGCAAGCCCCACGACATCCACAGAATGAGCTCGCGGCGATGGGCGAACATCTCCTTGCGAAGGAGCGTGTGGCGGCCGCGCATGTATTCGAGCGTTTCGCGCGCTTCGGCGCGGAACGCGCGCACCACGCGGATGCCGGAGAACGTCTCGCCCACGCGACCGTCGATGATCTCGGCGTCCTTCCGCATGTTGCGGTAGATCGGCCGCACTCGGCGCGACAGCGTGAAGCTCATCAGCATCACGCCCGGGATGATCGCGAGCGCGGTGAGCCCGAGCCGCCAGTTGAGCGACATCAGCACCACGACGGCAATCACCAGCCGAATGACCGACACCGCCGGCGACACGATCGCCATCTGGAACAGACCGGTGGTCGTCTCGACATCGCCGGAGAGACGCGACAGGATGCCGCCCGTCTTGAAGTCCCAGAGCTTCGGGAGCGGCAGGTTGAGCATGCGCTCGAACAGCGACCGCCGAAGCGACAGCACGAGCCGTACGTTCAGCAGCCGCTGCCGGTAGTCCTTGAACGTGTTGAACAGGTTCGAGACGATGATCACGACCAGGAACGTCGCGCCGGCGAGATTCAGCCGCGCGATTCGCGACGCCGGCGTCAGCCCCGCCGCCAGCAGGACGTGATCGATGATGAACCGCATGAAGAGCGGCTCGATCATCTGGAGGCCGGCCACCAACAGCGCGAGAACGAAGACGCCCGCCACCGCGTACCGGTGCGGGCGCAGCCACCGCAGGTAGTCGCCGATGTATTTTCGGTGCTTCTTTTTCCTGGGACCGACGGAAGCGCCGAGCGGGGATGCCGGTATTCCGGCATCCCCGCCCGTCGTCAGCTGCTTCTTACCGCCCGCCGCGTCGGTCGCGTCGTCGAGGCGGCGGCGCTTGTAGTCCTCGACGAAGGCGCGATACCGCTGGCGGGAGGAGCGCGGACGATCCTGGCTCATGATTCACCATGATCGTCCGTCGCCCCGCGCGCGTCAATTGATCGTTATCGTGATCGGGCTGAACAAAATGCTCACAGTGCCAATTTTTGCAGTAATCGACTCGGGGCCGATTGCTGCCGGCGCCGTGTAGGTCGCGGTGCACACGCCCTGAGTGCAGGTAATGGCGCCGATCGTTCCCGCGCCGGTATTTGCCAGCGTGAAGTCAGCGTTCGTCGCGGTCTTCACGATATTGCCAAACTGGTCCTTCACCTTCACGGTGATGATCGCCGTCCCAGTGCCGTGCGTAACGGTCGTCGTGTTGATCGACAGCTCGGACTTGGTGGCGCTTGGCAGCGCCGCCTTCACCGTCAACGTCCGCCGAATCACGATGCGGCCCGTCGAATCGGCGAGCGTCGCGAGCGGCGTCGTGACGCTGCGAATGCCGGTCAACGTGTAGTTCGCCGCGCTATCCGGCGCCTGCCACAGCACGGTCGCGACACCGCTTCCGTCGGTCTGGGCGGAATCCTGCACGGGACCGAACGTCGTCGCGAACCGCACCCACTTGCCCACGGCCGGCAAACCGGTCGAGTCGATGACCGCGACCGTCACCGTCCGCTGCGTCGTCCCCGCGACCGCGGTGTCGGGCAAGATGATGTTGAGCTGCGACTGATCGGACAACGGTGTGACCTGCGGGGCCCCCGGATTGTTCACCGGATCCGCGACACCGGTCACGATCGCGGTGATCGTCGCGACGGTTGCCGTCGTTGTAACCGCCGGAACCGCATAGATGCCGTTGAAGGTCACACCGATCGGGCTGGTGGCGAACGTCGCGTCCCCAATCGGCGCTCCCCGCGCGTCGCGCGCGACCGGCCGGAAGGGAATCGAGTCGAGACCCGTCAACAGCGAGCGAAGCGGTTCGATCGCCACGCGGCGCGCGACCTGTCGAACGACCATCGCAATCGTATCCGTCGCGATGATGCTGACGCCATCCGAGCCGATGGCTCGCACGGCCGCTCTCGCCGATCCGTTCCCCGCCGCGATGAGCTTCGGCACGGCCATCGAGCCGGTCGTCGGATTCGTCACGCCGATCGGCGCCGAGACCTTCACGATGGCCGAATCGGCCGCCGTGAGCGGGACGAGCTGGATCGCCGTGTTGAACAGGCCGTTGCCGCGCTTGTCGGCGAGCGTCACCGCGGGACCCAGCGAGTCCGCGAAGCTGAACGCGACGAAGTTGTGCTGCACGACGGTGAGCTGGAGCTGCTGGTTGACGCGCGCGACGACGGTATCGGCGCACTTCGCGCCGATGAGACAGTAGTCGTGCGTCGCGATGAGCGTGTCCGTGCCGTTCGCCTTGGCGACGTAGCGAATCGTGTCGCCCTGGCCGACGATGGCGACATGCGTCCCGAGGTGATTCCAGCGAACGCCGGTCGATGCGCGCGGCACCAGCGCCCCGTTCGATCGAACGAGCCCGGCGCCGATCGCCACCGCGGTGTCGTTGACCGACGTGAGCGTCGAATCGTGCGTCGTGGTCACCCGAACGCCGCCCACGACACCGACTTGTGTTCGCGTCACCGGCGACGCCTGGAAACGAAAATCGGGGAGCGACACGGAGACCGCGACGAGGCCCGTTTTCTTGGCGACGAGCATGCGGCTGGCACCCTGCGTCGGATCCGGCGTGGCCGTCGCCGCGAACCCGACGGTCGATGAGTCGGCGGACTTCCAGACATACGTGAGCGCCTGAATGGTCCGGCCCTGAATGTCGGCGGCGGACGCCGTCGCCGCGCTCGAGTCGCCGACGACGATGGTGTCGTGCGCGACTTTGATGGTCAGCGTCGCGCCGAAGTTCTGCGGACCGATCGGAAGATTTTCGTTGCAGGCGAGCGCGATCGCCGCGATGGGCAGCAGCGCGGCGCGCAGCGCCCGGCTGCGAGACAAGACGTGTTTGTTGGACATGGCTATCTCACGCGAAGGGTGAGACCGACACTGACCACGGTGCGGGAGCGATCCTTGTCGAGCGGCGTCCCGCCGAAGAACCACTCCGACGCGCCGCCGCGAATCCCGACGACCGAGAACACCGGCACTTCGACCGTGAGCCCACCTCCTCCACCGAACGCAACGCCAGTCGAGTAGTCGTAGCGCGGCACATGGCCGGTGGCGCCGCCGGACGAGTAGTCGTAGCCCGTCGTATCGACGGACGCATACGCTTCACCCCCAAACAGGCTCACCGCGGGAACGAAGCGAAGCGGTCCCACGCGAAGCACTCGGCCGAACGACAGCGTGCCGCCCTGCACGGTGCTGAGATCGCGAGCGATGCGCATGAATCCGCCGCTGATCGCCCAGTCCCCCGGTCGCCAGGAGACGTCGCCGCCCACACTCTGCGCGGCGTTGCGGTTGAGCGGCATCGCGTTGGCCTGGAGCCAGTCGCCGCCCAGAATGATGGTGTGATCGAACGAGCGGGCGGCCGTCACCGGCGCTGGGCTCTGCGCGGCGAGCGGCAGAGCCATCGTGCCGCAGAGGGCGGCACATCCCAATGCTGCGGTGAGACATCGGCGTGTGTAGTCTTTCACGGTATGATCCTCCGACAACAAAGGGGGCACAGGCGGGCTCTCCAATGGGTGGGAAACGGACCGAACAATTTGTCGACGAAACAGAGTACAGAGTTCTGACGCCTTATGGGAGGGGAAGGATTCATAAAAGACTCAAGCCCCTCGCATTTGTGTCCTGGCTCACACTCCCAGCGCGCAGACGACGAATGCTCGAGCTCGCTGCATGACGCCCGATCACGCCACGCGCCGATTCACGCAAGCGCTCGACGGGCTCGTCGAGCAGATCAAGCAGGATCGGGCGATTCTCGCCGCCATCCTCTGCGGCAGCCTGTCTTACGATTTGGTCTGGGCAAAGTCGGACATCGACCTGGTCCTCGTGACCGTCGACGACCGGAAGCGCGACGAGGAGGGGCTCTCCCTCAACGCCGACGGCGTGAACGTCCACGCGCTGCTGATGTCGCGTACCGAGTTCCGCCAGCTCGTCGAGGGAGCGATGGGCCAATCGTTCATGCACTCCTTCCTCGCCAAAGGGCGGCTCCTGTACACGCATGACGACACGATCGCGGCGCTGTGCCGCCGCCTCGAGGTCATCGGCGAGCGCGATACCCAGCTTCAGCTCCTTCGCGCCGGAACCCACGCCCTCGCGTCGATCTACAAAGCACACAAGTTTTTGTTGACCCGGGGCGACCTCGAATACACGTCGCTCTGGCTTCTCCACGCCGCAACGCCGCTCGCCCAGATCGAGGTGCTCGCCGCGCGCCAGCTCGTCGACCGCGAGGTCATTCCGCAAGCGCTCCAGCTCAATCCGGCCTTCTTCAAGACCGTGTACACCGATCTCCTGAACGCGAAAAAAACCCGCAAGAACGTCGAATCAGCGCTCGCCGCGGTGGATCGGTACATCGCCGATCGCACGGACGCGCTGTTCGCTCCCATCCTCGACCACCTGCGCGAGGCGGGCGAAGCACGCTCCTGCCGAGAGATCGAGGATCATTTCGCTCGCAACTTCGGCCTGGCCGGTGTGACCGGCGCCTGCGAGTACCTCGCCGACCAGGGCCGCGTCGGAAAGGTGGCGGTCTCGGCGCGTCTCACGAAGAGGAGCACCGCGAGCGTCGAAGAGCTCGCGTTCGTGCATCTGAGCGACGCGCCCGATGCCTTCTAAGCGATCGCGCTCCGCGCCGTCCAAGCCAGGCACCAGACCTACGGCGCGCGCGACGGTCGTGGTGCAGGGCGCACGCGTGCACAACCTCAAGAACATCACGGTCGAGATCCCGCGCGACCGGCTCGTCGTCGTGACCGGGCTGTCCGGCTCCGGAAAGTCGAGCCTCGCGTTCGATACGATCTACGCCGAAGGCCAGCGGCGATACATGGAATCGCTGTCGAGCTTCGCCAAGCGGTTCGTCTCGCAGGTCACCAAGCCGGACGTCGACTTCGTGTTCGGCCTGTCGCCGGTGATCTCCATCGAGCAGAAGACGATCGCGAGCAATCCGCGTTCGACCGTCGGCACGATGACCGACGTCGCGAGCTACCTGAATCTGCTGTTCGCGACGATCGGCCAGGCGCACTGCCCGCGCACCAGCGAAGCGACGCCCATGCGATCGTTCGCGCAGATCCTCGAGTCGATTCTCTCGCTGCCCGAGGGCACCGAAGTCGAGTTGCGCGCGCCGGTCTTCAAGGTCTACGGCGAAGAGCTGGACTTCGTCTTCACGGACGTTCGAAAGAAGGGCTGCCGCCGGCTGATCATCGACGGCAAGATCGTCGATATCTCCGACACGGTGGAGCTGGACGAAGCCCGCGTGCGCGACATGGATGCGATCGTCGACCGCTTCATCGTCGGCCGCAAGCACGAGAAGGCGATCAAGGCCGGCATCGCGGCCGCGCTCGTCATCGGCGATGGGCTCGTGTCGATCCATGTCGTGAAGGGCGCGCCGAAGGCCGCCGTCGAGCAGTTCGTGAAAAGCTCGGTGAGCGCGACCCATCGCTTCGTGTACGGGAACATCTCGCCCGAGTTCTTTCAATTCAACAATCCTGAAGCCGCATGTCGAACCTGCGGTGGCCTCGGCGTGCACAAGCTCACGCACCCCGAGCTGCTCGTGCCGGATCCAAAGCGCAGCATCGTCGGCGGCTGCTTCGTGAAAGAGGCGTACCGCTACAATCCGGACACGTGGGACGGCCGCGCGATGTACAGTCTCTCCAAGGCGCTCGACTTCTCGATCGACGCGCCGTGGGAGCAGCTTCCCGAATCGGTGCACAACGCTCTGCTGTATGGCATCGAGCGGAAGATCCCGTTCGTGATGCCGCCGGGCGTGAAGAAGAACCAGGACGCGCCCGAAGGCAAAGAGTTCGGCTTCGGCGGCATCGCGCGCCGCATCGAGCGCTGGTATCGCCGCTACCGGCAGCGTGGCGAAGCCAACTCCGGCATGGAGGCGTGGCTCGACAAGGTGATGATCGAGCTCACGTGCCCCGACTGCCAGGGGTCTCGCCTCCGCGCGACGCGGCTCCTGTTCACGATCAACGGCAAGACGCTCGACGACTTGGGCCGCATGCACTTCGACGAGCTTTATTCGTTCCTTGGAACGGTGAAGCCGACCGGCCGCGGCGCGGACGCGGGGCGTCAGGTGGTGAACGAGATTCGGAGCCGGTTGGAGCTGCTGCTCGGCATCGGGCTGGACTATCTCAGCTTTGGCCGCCGATCGAGCACGCTGTCGGGCGGCGAATCGCAGCGCATCCGTCTGTCGACGCAAATTGGCTCAGGACTCATGGGCATGCTCTACGTGCTCGACGAGCCGAGCATCGGGCTGCATCCCAAGGACAACGTGAAGATGATCGCGACGCTCGAGCGGCTGCGCGACATCGGCAACACGGTGATCGTCGTGGAGCACGATGAAGACACGATTCGCGCCGCGGATCACGTCGTGGAGATGGGACCGGGGCCCGGCGTGCACGGCGGAACGGTCGTCGTGCAGGGCACGCTGCGTGATCTGGTCGCGTGCAAGGCGTCGCCGACGGGGCAGTTCCTGTCCGGCAAGCGAACGATCGACACGCCCGAGAAGCGGCGCGCGGGCAGCGGCAAGACGTTGCGCATTCGCGGCGCGAAGGAGAACAATCTCAAATCGGTGAACGTCGACATCCCGCTGGGGAAGCTCGTCGCGATCACCGGCGCGTCGGGCTCCGGCAAGAGCACGCTCGTCAACGAGATTCTGTACAAGTCGCTCTGGAAAAAGCTCGTCGACACGCGGATGCTACCCGGCGACCACGACGCCATCGAGGGTGTGGAGCACGTGCACAAGGTCGTGAACATCGACCAGTCGCCGATCGGCCGGAACAGTCGGTCGAACCCGGCGACGTACATCGGCTTCTACGACACCATTCGCGATCTCTATACGCAGGCGCCGCTGTCGGTGGAGCGTGGCTACAAGGCGGGCCGGTTCAGCTTCAACGTGAAGGGCGGCCGCTGCGAGGAGTGCCAGGGCGAAGGCACGATTCGCACGCAGCTGTACTTCATGCCCGACGTCGAGGTGACGTGCGGCGCCTGCAAAGGCGCGCGGTTCAATGCGGAGACGCTGGAGGTGACGCTCCGCGGCAAGACGATCGACGACGTGCTGAACATGTCCGTGGAGGAGGGCGTGTCGTTCTTCGCGAGCGAGCCCGTGATCGGCAGGAAGATCGAGGTGTTGAACGAGCTCGGGCTGGGCTACCTCACGCTGGGCCAGTCGGCGACGACGCTGTCCGGCGGCGAAGCGCAGCGGGTGAAGATCGCGACGGAGCTCTCCAAGCTGCAGCGCGCGAAGCACACGCTGTACATCCTGGACGAGCCGACGACCGGCCTCCACTTGGCGGACGTCGAGCGGTTGTTAGAGTCCTTGAACAAGCTCGTCGATGCGGGCCACACCGTGCTCTTGATCGAGCATCACCTCGACGTGATCAAGACGGCGGATTACGTGATCGATCTCGGTCCGGAAGGAGGACACGCGGGCGGCGAGATCGTCGCGATCGGGACGCCAGAGGAGATCGCTCGCAGCAAGGCGTCATACACCGGCAAGTTCTTGAAGGCGAGGTTGGACTAGCGAATCGGGGCGAGAGCGGCGTTGGCGTGCGGGGTGCCGGGGCGAGAGCGGCGTTGGCGTGCGGCGTGCCGGGGCGAGAGCGGCGTTGGCGTGCGGCGTGCCGGGGCGAGAGCGGCGTTGGCGTGCGGAGTGCCGGGGCGAGAGCGGCGTTGGCGTGCGGAGTGCCGGGGCGAGAGCGGCGTTGGCGTGCGGAGTGCCGGGGCGAGAGCGGCGTTGGCGTGCGGAGTGCCGGGGCGAGAGCGGCGTTGGCGTGCGGGGTGCCGGGGCGGGAGCGGCGTTGGCGTGCGGAGTGCCGGGGCGAGAGCGGCGTTGGCGTGCGGGGTGCCGGGGCGGGAGTGCCGGGGCGGGAGCGGCGTTGGCGTGCGGAGTGCCGGGGCGAGAGCGGCGTTGGCGTGCGGGGTGCCGGGGCGTCAACGACGCCGTTGTCAGCGCCTTTTGCCGTTACGCCGCACGCCAACCCCGCACGCGTTCCGTTACGCCGCACGCCAACCCCGCACGCGTTCCGTTTACGCCGCACGCCAACCCCGCACGCGTTCCGTTTACGCCGCACGCCAACCCCTCACGCGTTCCGTTACGCCGCACGCCAACCCCTCACGCGTTCCGTTACGCCGCACGCCAACCCCTCACGCGTTCCGTTACGCCGCACGCCAACCCCTCACGCGTTCCGCTACGCCGTACGCCGCACTCCTTTCTCGCTCCGAAACACGCCGCTCTCCGTTCGCGCTCCGAAAAAAAAAGGCCGGCGCAAAGCCGGCCCTTTTCTCTCCCGACTCACTTGCTTACGGCTTGGTCATCGTGAGCCCGGTGACCATGCCCTCGGTGTTGTGCGCGAAGCGGATGCCGTAGATGCCGTCGGTCGACTTGAGCTTGCCCGTGCCGACGATGTCGGACTTGGGCCACGTGCCGACCACCGCTCCGTTGACGGAGCACGAAACCTTGTCACCCTTGACCGATACCGCAATGTCCTGCGAGACCGGCTCGCCCTTGCCCGCGGCCTTGTGGATCGACGGCGCCACCTCGCCTTCCCGGCCATTGAGCGCGAAGGCCGCCGGACCGAAGCCGCGCGCGATGAAGCGGCCGTCGCCGTACGCCGCGCAGTAGAACATCGTGGCCTGATCGGTGCCGAGGTCGTTGCCGCCGATCATGATGCCGTACGGATGATCGTGCGAGTTCAAGTTCATGTATTGCGGTTCTTTGAACGTCGCCTTCACCGTGTAATCGCCGCTCGCCTTGTCGGCCGGGTTCCAGTAGGTCGTCGCCGGGCCGGTGACGACGTGAAGCGCGTCGCCCTCCTTGCTCAGCTTCGCGTTGTTGATCGTCATACCACGACGCGCTTCGTTCGCGTCGATCTGCCCCATCCAACCTTGTGCGGTGATGCCGCCGCTGGCGACCGCCTTCGACGCATCTTGCGCGTGCGCCGGGGAGAGCGCGGTGACGAACGAAAATGCGGCTGTGGCTACCGCGAGACCGTGTACGCGACGCATGGATCTGTCCTCTGAGGAGAAGGTAGGCGCCATAACTATATCTCGTGGGACCCGCATCCGGCCATTGGGAGTCGCGAGAGTCGCTCAATCCCTGTCGACCCCTACATTTCGCATACAGACCGACGCGCCCACCCGGTATGAATTCCCTGGCAATTTTTGACATCGACGGCACGCTCACCGACACCAACGTCGTCGACGACACGTGCTACCGGGCCGCCGTCGCGGAGACCATCGGCCTCCCGGTGAGCGCGATCGACTGGACTGGCACGCCGCATCACAGCGATCGCGGCATCTTCGATTGGCTATACGAGCGGCTGGGCCGCCCTCTCCCCTCTGACGCGGACGTCGCGGCCGCGCGCAACCGGCTCGCCCGGCGGCTTACGGAAGTCAGAGCGGAGTCACCGGACCAGTTCACACCGATCAAAGGTGCCCCGAGCGTATTCGAGCACATCAACGCGCGCGGGTGGCACATCACCATCGCGACCGGGTGTTGGCTGCCCTCCGCGATGATCAAGCTCGACGCCGGGGCGATTCCGGCGCGCGACGTTCCGATCGCCTGCGCCGACGACGCCGCGGCGCGCGTGGACATCGTCACGCTCGCGCGACAGCGAGCCGAAGCATTCTATGGCCGCCAGTTCGACCGCGTGGTGAGCATTGGCGACGGCGTCTGGGACGTCGACGCGGCGCGCGCCCTCGAGCTGCCGTTCATCGGCGTTGGTCATGGTGAGCGAGAGGCCGGCCTTCGACGCGCGGGCGCTACCACGATCGTCGAGAACTACGTCGATCTCGCGTCGTTCACGCGTGCCCTCGAAGGCGCTCGGGTGCCCGACACCCCGGACCGACGACGGGTCCCCCGACGCCGCCGCGACGCCTGACGTGTCCCCCGTTCGCATCGTCCCGTACGATCCGCTGTGGCCGCGCGAGTTCGAGGTCGAAGCCGCGCGCATCGAGCGCGCGATGTACGACCTGCCGATCAGGCTCGAGCACATCGGCAGCACCGCGGTGCCCGGACTGGCCGCGAAGCCCGTCATCGACATTCTCGCCGGTACTCCACCGCGCGATCCTCGCGCACCATACATCGCCGCGCTCATCCAACTCGGCTACGAGCATTTGGGCGCGTTCGGCCTACCGGGACGCGACTACTTTCGCCGCGGCACGCCGCGAACGCATCACGTCCACATGTTCAGCTGCTCCAGCAAAGCATGGCGCGACCATCTCCTTTTCCGCGACTACCTTCGCGCCCATCCGGACGTCGCACTGGAATACGGCGCGCTCAAGCGCGAGCTCGCTGCGATGTTCGCCGACGAACCGCCGCGCTACACCGAGGAAAAAGGGCCATTCATTCGGTCGGTGTTGCGCCTCGCCCGAGCGGCTGCCAGCGTCTGAGCGCCGAACCAAGGGCCTGGCTCGAACGCTCCCGTCGCCCTATCGTTGCCGCGTAGGACGACCTCACCGATCAACCGATGGCTGCGATCCGTGCTGACGTAGCGCTCGCTCGGCGGGCGCTCAGTCGAAGTCCAGGGTTCGTCGTCGCGGCCGTGCTGTCGCTCGGCCTGGCGATCGGCGCTGGCGTCGCGGGGTTCGCCGTCGTCGACGCGGTGCGCTTCCGCGCCCTGCCCTTCCCCAGCGCCGACCGCCTCGTGCTCGTCAGCGAGGTCCCCAAGCAGGGCTGCCCGAACGTCTGCGACGTGAACTACAAGACGTTTGCGCTGCTGCGCGGTCATCATTTCGCGTCCGTCGACGCGCTGGCGGGCTTCACTGGCGGCGGCAAAGCGCTCGGCTCGGGTGTGGATCAGGTGGATCTCATCGCCGGCGTCGTCTCCGGCACCGTGTTCGACATGCTCGGCGCACGCGCCGAGCTCGGCCGAACCTTCTCCGCCGACGAGGATCGACTGGGCGCCGCGCCCACGATGGTGATCGGCCACGATCTATGGATGAACAGCCTCGGCGGCGATCCATCTGCGCTCGGCAAAACGTTTCTCTTGAGCGACGAGCCCTACACCCTGATCGGCGTAATGCCCGCGGGGTTCGCCTTCGAGTCGCGATCGCAAGCGTGGCTCGCCGCGAGCCGGTATCTCGATCCGCGAACCGGAACGTCGCTCAGGTCCATCAACGTGCTCGCTCGCCTCGCGCCGGGCATGCGCGCCGAGCAATTGTCCGGCGAGCTTCGAACGTTGGAGGCCGCGGCGAACGAGGGGCGTCCCGACAAGAACCGTACGACGTTCGCCGTCGCTCCGCTGCGCACGCGATATGTCGACGCGACCAAGTCGCGCGATCTGTTCTTCGCCGCGATCGTCGCCGCCATCCTGGCGATCGGCTGCGCGAACGTCGCGAGCCTGGTTCTCGTGCGCGCGCTGCGGCACCGGCGCGAGCTGGCGATCCGCGGCGCGCTCGGCGCGAGCAGTCGAGCGCTCGTTCAGTATCTGGTCGTGGAGAATGGGTTGCTCGGCGCGGCCGGACTCGCGCTCGGACTCGCGCTCGCGTGGAGCTCGCTTCATGCGCTGCAGACCGTCGCGCCGCTCGCCGGCGCGAATCGGATCGTCGGAATGGAGTACCGGATGGATCTTCATGTCGTCGCGTTCGCCGTGATGCTCACCGCCCTCGTGACGGCGCTGCTCAGTCTCGCCCCGGTTCGGCTGCTTCTGCGCACGGACCTGCAGCAGACGTTGCGCGAAGGCTCGCTGACCGCGACGAGCTCGCGCGGCGGCGCGGCCGCACAGCGCGCCTTCGTGGTGATTCAGACGGCGTGCGCGGTGGCGCTGCTCGTCGCAACCGGTCTCATGGTGAAGACCATGGCGCGGTTCGCCGGCGTGGAGCTCGGCTACGACGCGTCCCGCGTCGCGTTCGCGTCGATCGTGCCGGTGCATTCCGGGCGTCTCCGAGAGAAGTACGTTCCGGCCGACGAGCGTGTGCTGCAGGAGCTTTCGTCGATTCCAGGCGTCGAGGCCGCCGCATTGCGCACGACCGTGCCCTTCGGCGCGGCACGTCCGAGAGCGCCGGGCGCGATCGTCGTCCGCGGAGAGGTAGATGACGCGACCATGACGCTCGACGGCGGTCACCCCGTTTCGCCGGAAGCGCAACCGAAGACCGCGTATGGCGTCAGCGCCGACTACTTCACGGTGATGCGCGTCCCGTTCGTCGGCGGCGGTCGCTCGTTCACGAGCGCCGACGACGAATCGGCGCCGAGTGTGGCGATCATCAACGAGTGGGCCGCGCGGCACTTGTGGCCGAACCAGCCCGCAATCGGCAAGACGTTCAGCGTCGATACGGCGCCGGGCCTTCGGCAGATGATCACGGTGGTCGGCGTGGTGCGCGACAACCTCGCCGCGCAGCCGTCGGTACTCCTCGCGAAGCCGGGGCCGGAGGTCTATCGGCCGTTCAAGCAGTCGAGCTTCTGGATTTCGACCTTCTACGTCCGAGCGCGTGGGCCGGCCGGCAAGATCGTCGAGCAGGCCAAGGACGCGCTGATGCGCGCGATTCCCGCCGACGGACGGGCGCGAGGCGGCATGGTATCCACGCAGGTCGGCGCACAGCTCGAGAGCGTTCGGGCGAGTGCGACGCAGATTGCCGGATTCGCCGTGGTCGGGCTCGTGCTCGCCGTCACCGGGTTGTACGGCGTGCTGTCGTACGTCGTTCAGCAACGCACCCATGAGATCGGCGTGCGCAGCGTCCTGGGCGCCAACCGCGCTCGCATTCTCGGAATGGTGCTGTCGCAGGCGATGGCTCTGACGATCGCCGGCATCGCCGTGGGACTGGTCACGGCGGTTCTGGCCATGCGCCTCATGACCGGTCTGCTCTACGGCACGCCCACGAACGATCCCACGGTGTACATCGCCGTGTCGGGTCTGTCGCTCGTCGTCGCGCTCGCCGCGAGCTACGTCCCCGCGTTACGCGCCGCCCGAGTCGATCCCGCGATCGCGCTCAGGAGTTGAGCGATGAAGCCGGAGCCGCCGGACAGCGACGCGCGAATTCGTCATGGCGTCGTTACGCGACGGTTTCACATTCGGTGATAGTCGTGTGCCTCGCCCGCCTCGGGCGCCATCTTCCAACGCCGCGCATCCCGCCGGCGTACATCGAATGGCGGCAGGGGCCAGTCGCAGGTAGGTTGGACAGTACCGGGATGTCAGTGTTATTAAGGATCTGACGCGCAGCGATCTGACATCTCACATTTCACATCGAGTCGAACGAGACATGCGTCGCCTGCAGATGTTCGCCGCAGCGTTGGTCGTGTGCATGTCGCTCTTCTATTCGGTGCCGCGGATCATGGCGACGGTGTCGAGCGAACGGGCCTTCGTGATCGCGGGTGGCGCGGTTGCGCGTCGGGCCGTCGCGCACGACGTGTCGCTCCCGCTTTCCGTGCTCGCGCGCGATCTCGGGCCGAGTGCGTTCCAGGATGACGACATCGATCGGCCGCCGAACGTGTTGGCGCTGGAGCCCGATCCCGACGAAGAGGAGATGCAGGCGCAGGCGCCCGCGATTCCCGTCATGACCACGCCGGCGGGTTCGGCCGCGATCGAACAGACGGCGCAAGGAACGAAGCCGGCACCGGCGGTCGTCGCGAGCTTCGACGGGCTTGGCGTGGGGTTCGACGGTCCACAGGGCTCGGCGACCCTGCGCAATCCGTCGGACAATACGCTGGCGGTCGGCCCGAATCACATCGTGCAGATCGTCAACACTCGCATGGCGATCTTCACCAAGAAAGGCCGGCAGTTCGACACCACGGGCAAGGTGCTCTACGGCGCCGTTCCGACGAACAACGTCTTCAAGGGATTCGGCGGGCCATGCGAGATGCGCAACAACGGCGACGCCGTCGTGCGATACGACCAGCTCGCCGACCGTTGGCTGATCGTCATGCCAATCTTCTCACGGAGCCCGGCGACGCCGGAGGATCCGCTGGCGCCCAAGGCAGGCGAGCCCGCCGCCCGAAGCAAGGTGGGGCGTTCCGGCCAACCTGGCGAAGCCGCCAAGCTCTACGAGCCACCGCCCCCGCCGCCGGGTGCCAATCCTGCCGCTCCGGCGGGTCGCGGCCGAGGCCAGCCCGGCGCTCCTCAGCCGACCGGCGCCTACGCGATGTGCTACGCGCTCAGCACGAGCGCCGATCCGTTCGGATCCTACTATCGATATGAGTTCATCCGGCCGCTGTTTCCGGACTACCCGCGGCCGGCCGTCTGGCCCGACGGCTACTACCTGCCGACGAGCACGGGCGACGAGGTGATTCAGAAGCACGCGTGCGTGGTCGACCGGGCGAAGATGCTCGGTGGCAGGGACGCCACCGAGCAGTGCGTCATCGTCGACGATGTGAATTTTCTCAACAACGCCGACCTCGACGGCAAAGTCCTTCCGCCGTCGGGCGCGCCGAACATCGTCCTGGCCGGCGGTGGGACACAGCTTCGAAAGGTGATGGAAGACGACGGGATCTTCGCATGGAACTTCCACGTCGATTGGAACGATCCGTCCAAGACGTCGCTGAGCGGCCCGACGAAGATCGCCGTGGCGCCATACCACTATCTGTGCGACGGACAGCTCACCAGCTGCGTTTCGCAGCCGGGCACGGACCGGCGACTCGACGCACAGGGCGACAAGCTCATGGCGCGTGTCGTCTACCGCCGGGTCGGCGGCCGCGAGATGGTGGTCGCCACGCACTCGGTGAACACGAGCGCCGGCGCGGGCGGCGTTCGGTGGTACGAGCTCGACGTCGACAAGAACCGCTCGCTCAGCCTGCGGCAGCAGGGCACGTACGCGCCGGATAGTGCATTCCGATGGATGGCAAGCCCGGCCATCGACCGGTTCGGCAACATCGGCATCGGCTATTCGTTCGGCGGGTCGCCGCTCTTTGCCGGCCAACGCTTCGCCGGCCGGCTCGCCGACGATCCGCTCGGCACCCTGACGCTGCATGAGGCCGTGCTCGTCAACGGGGAAGATGCCCAAACGAACACGCTTCGCTGGGAGGATTACGCCCAGACGGCCGTCGACCCGTCCGACGACTGCACGATCTGGTACGTCGGCGACTACTTCAAGAAAGGGGCATCGAGCTATTCGACGCGCATCGGTGCGTTCCGGATGCCACAGTGTCGCTGATGGGAAAAGCACAATCGCGCGCTTGTGCTTTGGTTTGTCTGCGCGAGTTGCCGAGAAGCCGACCTTGGCGCAGCTTTTCCCCCGTGACCGCGTTCACCCGGGAGCCCTGACATGCGGAACTACGAAGAGCTGGACCTGCTCGACCAAGTTCAGGCCGACGCCGAGGCCGCGGCGGACGAGCTCGTGGAGCTCAGCGACGGCACGTTCGATCGGCGCCAGTTCGTCTTCATGTCGCTGGTCACCGCCGCCGCGAGCACGTTCGGTTTCGGGGCTCGCGCGCTCGCGCAAGCGCCAACGGGCGCCGCGCCGCAGACACCCCAACAGCCGCCGCCACCGCCGCTCGGCAACGGCGACCCCGTGTCGTGGACGTTTCAGCCGTATCCCGGCGGAACGGGGGCGCTCATGGAAAAGCTCGTCAATGAACGCGGCGCCGCGGCATTCAAGCGCGCGACGTTCACCGTCGATCCGTGGACCGGGCCCGTTCCCACGTCCGAAGAAGACATCGCGTTCCTTCCGGCCCACCGGCTCTCGGCGCTGATCAAAGCGAAGAAGATCACGTCGACGCAGCTCACCAAGATCTATCTCGACCGTCTCAAGAAGTACGATCCGACGCTGCTCTGTGCCGTGACGATCATGGAAGAGCAAGCGATGGCCGAAGCGGCGAAGGCCGACGCCGATCTCAAAGCGGGCAAATATCACGGCCCGCTGCACGGCATCCCGTACGGCGTGAAGGATCTCTTCTCCACGAAGGGCGTGCGCACGACGTGGGGCTCGAAGGATTTCGAGAATCGCGTCATCGACGAAGACGCGGAGGTCGTCGTTCGGCTCCGCAATGCGGGCGCCGTATTGGTCGCGAAGCTCGCGACGGGTCTTTTCGCGCAGGGTGATCAGTGGTACCGCGGTCGGACGAACAATCCGTGGGACATTCGTCGCGGCTCGAGCGGTTCATCGGCAGGTCCGGCGTCGGCGACGGCCGCGGGATGCGTCGCGTTCGGCATCGGCACGGAGACGTCGGGCTCGATCGTCTCGCCGTCGCGCGAGTGCGGTCTGAGCTCGCTCAGGCCGACGTTCGGCCGCGTGAGCCGCTACGGCGGAATGGTGCTCGCCTGGTCGCAGGATCGCGTCGGCCCGCTGTGCCGCTCGATGGAAGACTGCGCGATGGTGTTCAACGCCATTCACGGCGTGGACGAGAAGGACCCGGGCACGGTGACCACGCCCTTCCAGTTCAATCCGAGCCTCAAGCTCGCGTCGATGCGGATCGGCGTCGACACGCAGGCGCCGAAGGAGTTCATCGACAAGCTCGAGCAGCTTGGCGCGAAGACGAAGCCGATCGCCGCGCGACCGCAAATGTCGGGCGGTGGTGGCGGACTCGGCGTCGAATCGGCGGCGGCGTTCGATGAGTATGTTCATATGAAAGCGAAAGAGCTCGGCATCGACGTCGCGTCGATTCCGGAGCCGCAAGGCCGAGGCTTTGGTGGTGGTGGCGGGGGCCGGGGGCGCGGCGGCGCTCCTGGCGATTCGACGACGCTAGCAGGTCGCGCCGCGGGTGGCGGTGGGGGCGGAGGAGGCGGTGGTGGACGAGGCGATCCGGGCAACCCGACGGGCATGGCCGCGCTCAATCGCTGGACGGGTGGACGCTTCCCGAAAGCGCTCGACTTCGTCCAAGCGCAGCGCCGTCGCTATGAGCTCATCAGCAAGATGCAGGAGCTGCTCAAGGACTTCGACATGTACGTGCCCGGCGCGAACGGCTACGACGTCGGCTTGCACGCGCAGACTGGGCATCCGTGCGCGGTGCTTCCGTACAAGTTCGAGCCGCAGCCCGCGGGTCGCGGCGGACGCGGCGGCGCGCCGGCTGATTCAAATACCCCGGCGATTCAGTACAATCCGCAGCCAATCTGCACGGTGATCGCGGGCAATCTCTACAACGACGACAAGATTCTGTCGGTCGGACATCAGTATCAGCTGCACACGGATTGGCACACCAGGCATCCGAAGCTCTCTTGACGGAGCGGGGAGAAGAGGGCGGGTGCGTCGATCGGAGCGGGAGAGGAGGGCGGCTCTGGCCCCGGCCGCCGCTCTCTTCCCAGTCAATCCAAAGGCAACGCCACCGGTCGGCCCGCGAAATCGATCGAATGCGTCGCCTGTGTCCCCGCAATGCGGACGTTGATCGGCCGACTCATCGGCGCGAGCATCTTCGATCCCGGCGCGAGGCGCAATGACAGCCGGCGCGACGCATCGTTCCACGTCATCCGCACCCGCATCCACTCGCCATTGCGATAGTTGAACGATCGTCCGTCGTCCTCGTACCACGACGACGATCCGTCCGCACCCGGGTAGACCACCAGCGTCATCGGCTCGTCGCTCGGTTCGCTCGTGTACTGCTTCACGGGACCCATCGGCAGGATCGCGCCCGCCCTTACATAGAGGGGAATCGTCGCGAGATCCACGGCACGATCGATCTCGCGGCCACCGTCGACGCGCTGTTCGGTCCAGAAGTCGACCCACGGTCCGCGCGGCAGATACACGCGCCGCGTCGTCGCGCCTTTCTCGACCACCGGCGCCACGAGCACGTCCGGTCCCCAGAGATACTCGTCGCCGCGCGCGACCGCGGCTGCGTCGTTCGGATAGTGCAGCCATAGCGCGCGCATGATCGGCATGCCCGTGTCGTGACAGTCGCGCAGCGACGTGTACAGATACGGCATCATCCGGTAGCGGAGCTCGAGATACTTTCGGCAGACCGGCTCCACGTGCGTGTTGTGGAGCTCCGCGGGATCCGCTTTGAAGTTGCCGGTCTCCGGCGGTCCGCCGTCGCCACCGTCCCACCCCCACGGCAAGTGCAGATGCCAGTTGCGGCCGTGCGACCGAAACAACGGGCAAAACGCCGCGAACTGGAACCAGCGCACGAACAGCTCACCGGTATACTCGGCCGTCGGAATGAAGCCGCCGATGTCCGTGCCCCACAGCGGCAGCCCGGACAGACTCGTGTTGAGCGCGACGGGCACGTGCGTCTTGAGAGTTTCCCAACGCGACTGGATGTCGCCCGACCAGATGAACCCGCCGAACCGCTGAATGCCGGCGGACGCGTTGCGGTGGAGCGCGAACGGACGCTCGTTCGGCCGATAGAGTTGCGTGCCCTCCCAGTACATCCGATGCCGATTGAGCTCAGACGGCCCATCCAGCCCGTCGCCCTGATCCGGCCACCAGCCGTCGACGCCGTCGTCCATCACGGATTTGTGAAACGGCCAATAACACGAGACCTGACGGTCCGGCGGCCACCGGTTGTCCGGCGTTCTTCCGCTGGGCAGCGGCGGCGCCGTGCACGGATCGTTCACGCTGCCCGTGAGATGCCGCCCCTCGATCACGACGTGCACGACAACCTTGAAATGCTCGCCGTGTAGCGCGTCGAGCATCTCCTTCGGATTCGGGAAGTTCGTCGGATGCCACGTGAACTCGCCGTTGCGCGTGTTCCATCCCGACGGCGCGAACTCGGTGCCAAGGTAGATGAGCGTGTCGCACGGCAGCTTCTTCTCGCGCATCGTGCGCGCGATCCCGAGAATCTGATCGGGTCCCTCGAGCGTGCGATGCGATTGCTGGTAGCCGAGCGTCCATAGCGCCGGCATCTCCTGCAGGCCGGTGATGCGCGCGTACTCGCGCATCATGGCCTTGGGCTCGCGCGACGCGACGACGAAGACGTCGAGCGGCAGCGCCGACGCGGCCGGCGGCGCGAAATGTCCTTCATCGCCCGTAAAATCGAACACACCGTACGGCTGGTGAATGAACATTCCCCACCCGTCCGTGCCGACGAGCCATTGAATCGGCGCGCGCGTGCCGTGCGTCGACAGCCGGTAGCCGCCCTGCCCGCGCACCATGCGATCGGCGCTGCCTTTACGATCGAACTGCGGACCGCCCTCGCCCAAGCCGAGCAGCGGTCCCTTGCCGAGCAGGAATGACATTCCCGGCGACCCGCCGTCGAACGTGAGTCGTTGGACGAACGCGCCGCCGCGGGACTTCACTTCGATCGTCGGCGGTCCTTCGCGCAGCTCGATGATCAGGTCGCCCGCGTGAACTCGCGACAGGTCCGCCGGCGATGACGCCCGAGTGGCAAGCGTGCCGAGGTTCGGCCCGATGAGCTCGCCGGTCACCGGAACGTCGGCAGGATGCCCATCGCGAATCGGCTTGATCGTGATCCGCGCGGTGAGAGCGCTCAGCGACGCGACGGTGATTTCGACCGGCTCGCCCGCGATCGTGATGCCCGACGCGCCCGAGACGGACGGTCCGCGCGCCGAGCACGAGACCGGCGCCCGCGGTGCCGAGCTGTTTGAGGGCTTCACGACGAGAGACGGGGTCGGACATGATGTATTCCCGAGGCAACGGTTGTCCCTTTCAGAACCTCAAATCCGTTGTCAAGTTTGCCATCATTGTCTGTTCACCGCCATTCCGGGGCCGACCCATGGACGCGTTGTTCCTCGACATTCGGCAGGCGATCCGCTCCCTTCGCGCCAGCAGGGGCTTCACGCTCACCGTCGTCCTCGCCGTCGCTCTCGGCGTCGGCGTGACGACCACGATGTTCAGCGCGGTCGACCAACTGCTCATTCGACCCCTGCCCTACCCGCGGCCGGATCGACTCATGTGGCTGACTCAAAACTCGCCGGCGCGACCGGACGGGCGCATGATGCTCAGCCAGTCGCGGATCGACGAGGCACACGCGGCGCGCGCGGCTGGCGTCTTCGAATCGGTCAGCATTTTTGTGGGAGGCGAACGGGTGCTGACCGGAGCGGGCGAAGCAACGCGGGTGATCGGGACGAGCGTCGACTCGAGCTTCTTCCGAACCATGGCCGTGCGCCCCGCGTTCGGGCGAGGATTCGCCGGCGACGAGGTGCGCACGGGCGCTGCGCCGGTCATCGTGCTCTCCGATGCACTGTTTCGGTCGCGCTTCGGCTCGGATCATGGCATCCTCGGGCGACAGATACGGCTCGACACGACGAGCTATACGGTCGTCGGCGTCATGCCGCCGGGATTCAACTTTCCTCAGAGGTCGCTCTTCTGGGTGCCTCTCGCTGCGGCGGCCGATCCTCGTCCGCGACAGTGCCTACAATGCGCCTGGGGTGTCGCGCGACTGCGTGACGGCGTGAGCATCCAGGCCGCCCGCGCGCGACTCACGAGTCTCGCGAACGCCAATCGCGCCGCCGACGCGGCAGTGCCGCCAAGGTACAGAAATTACAATGTCAGACTCGAGACGATTCGTGACTGGGCCACGAGCGAGGCCCGCACCAAGCTGCTCGTGCTGTTCGGTGCCGTGTGTTGCGTGCTGCTGATCGCGTGCGCCAACGTGACGAATCTGTTGCTCGCGCGAACGATGTCGCGCCGACCGCAGTTCGCAGTGCGTGCGGCCATCGGCGCGAGCCGTCTGCGTATCATGCGCCATGTGCTCGTCGAAGCAAGCGTGCTCGCGCTGCCCGCGGCCACACTCGGCGTGCTCCTGTCGTTGTGGGGAGTGCGACTGCTCGACGCGTTCGTTCCGCGGTGGTCGACGGTGGAATCGATTCAAGTCGACGGTCGCGTGCTCGCGTTCGCCCTGGTTATCGCGATCGGTTCGGCACTGCTCGCCGCCGCGTGGCCGGCGTTCCAGGCGAGCGCGGTTCCGCCAGGTGTGGCCATGAAGGACGACACGCGGTGGTCCGGTTCGATTCGTCGCAATCGGGTTCGCAGTGGCCTTGTGATTGCGCAGGTCGCAACGACGGTCGTGCTCTTGATCGCCTCGTCGCTGCTCGGCAAGAGCCTCGCAAAGCTGCTTGGCGTCGACCTCGGGTTTTCGTCGGAGCGGCTCGTCACGATGACCATCCAGCTCACCGCGGCTGGGCATCCGGATGTCGCGTCGCGCGAAGCGTTTCGTTCAACGCTCGAAGCGCGGCTGGCCGGCCTGCCAGGTGCTCGAGCGTCGGCCGTCGCAGGCGGCGTTCCATTCGGCGGCGTCGAGATGCTGACGTCGGTCGCCGCGGCGGTGGACACGTCGCGCGAGGTGTTCGGTCCGACACTGCACGCCTCGAGCTCCATCTTCGACATTCTTGGAACCCATTTCATCGGCGGTCGCACTTTCGCGCGCGGCGATTCCGGCGTCATGATCATCAGTCAGTCGGCCGCGGCGAAGCTCTTCCCGGACGGCAACGCGGTGGGCAAGCGCGTGACCATGTTCCAAGAGAACTCGACGGTGATCGGCGTCGTGTCCGACGTGCACTACTTGCGGCGCAATGGGGCGCCGGAACCACAGATCTACATCCCGATCGAACGCTCCGGCCTGTCTTATATCGTTGCGACAGTGCGGACCACCGGTGATCCGCGCACGCTCGAGCGCGCGCTGCGGGATGTCGTTCGCTCGATCGACCCGCAACAGCCCATTACCACCATCTCAACGATGGACGAGCTGCTCGCCGACTCGGTGAAGGAACCGCGCACGCAAGCGCTCATGCTCGGCGCGTTCGGCGTGCTCGCGTTCATCATGACGTGCATCGGCGTCTACGGCGTCGTCGCGTACAGCGTGATTCAGCGCACACACGAGATCGGCGTTCGAATCGCCTTGGGCGCCGAGTCACGGAGTGTTCTCGAGCTGGTTGTTGGCCAGGGGACGACGTTGGCCGCGATCGGAACGGTCATCGGCATCGCCGTCTCGTTCTGGGCGACACGGCTCGTGCGTGCGTCGCTCTATGAAGTGAGCGCCCTCGATCCGTGGGTTTTCGTCGCGGCGGCGGCCGCGATTCTCGTCGTCACGATCGTGGCGAGCTATCTCCCGGCGCGGCGCGCGACGATGATCGATCCGGTCAGCGCACTTCGCTCGGAGTAAGCCGCTCAGCGGCCGGCCGGGCCCGATTGTCGGGACAGCGCCTGTTGCACGCGCGCGCGCGGAAGGACGTTCACGTACGACGACTGCTCGAGCCCCGCGGTGAGGGCCGCGTCGATCGTGTGATCGAAGATCGCATCCTCGGTCCGGTTCTCGAACTCCGCGGGCAGCACCCACGCGGCGTTCGGGTCGGCGCGCCGCGCGGCAAAGACCCACGCGGTCGTGACCACGATGATGCCCGTGGCGATCGCCGTCCCGACGACGCGATACTGGATGAACGGCGGCACCGTCGGGTTCGGCGTGGCGCCGGCGGCGGAGCGTTTGATCACGAGACCACCGAGGGTGCGACGTGTGTGAGAGTGGCGCCCGTCCGTTCGTGACGCAAGGCAATGAGCGGACGACTGGCGCCGGCGCGGGACAATAGAGGGCTCGCCGTGGTCCGATTCTTCCACGCCGAGGCCATTCGACCGCCAACGGAGCTTGTCCATGCCGATCCAATCGAACCAGCAGGCGCTGCTCGACCTCGAGAAACGATTCTGGGACGCGATGAAGACGAAGGACGCATCGAATGCCGCGCGAATGACCGACGACGGTTGTATCATCGTAGGGGCGCAGGGTGTTTCGGCCATCGACCGGCAGACCATGGCGAAGCTGACGACCGAGGGCGCGTGGGAGCTTCGGAACTACGCCATTCAGGACACGAACGCGCAGGTGCGCTTCATCGCCGACGACGTGGCGATCGTAGCCTATTGTGTGAACGAGAGCGTGTTCGTCGACGGCCAGATGGTACCGGTCGAGGCGAACGATTCGTCGGTGTGGGTTCGCCGGGACGGTGAGTGGCGCTGCGCATTGCACACCGAGTCTTTGGCCGGAGATCCGTATGGACGAGATCGTAGCGAGGCACCCGTTCGCGGTGCCGATGCGTAAGCTGGCGGCGTTGGCGGCCGCGCTGATGCTCGCGGCGTGCGGCGATTCGACGAGCCCCGCGGCCCCGCCGTTCCAACTCTCGGTCATCAGTGCGACGACGTCTGGCTCGCCCGCGCCGCAGTTCGTGGGAACGTCAGGCGCGATCGTGGTCCGAGCGCGATTCATCACCCCGACGCCGTGCTTCGACCTGGGCGCCGCCGTGCGACAACAGGCATCGACGCTCGACGTCACCGTCACGGCGTCGGCGCGCGGTGGTGGGGCGTGCGTGCAATCCCTCGGCACGTTCGACTACACGTTGACGGTCTCTCCGGTCGCGCCTGGAACGTACCATGTCGTCGTGCACCACGTCGGCGACGCAACGTTCTCGAATACCACGTTCAGCGGTGACGTCTCCGTTCCTTGAGGAGCGCAGCGTGATGGGGCGTGAATGAAAATGGAATGTTCTAAGGCGCTACTTTCGCTGCGATCGGTGCCGGCACGTCGTTCCAGTTGATTATGGAATTGAAGATCATGTTGAATTCGCCGTGATTCTGCCAGCGGTAGATCGGATTGTTGGCGAACATGATCACGCGCCCATTCCCGTTGTGCGCCTGCGGGACGTCGACCGCGAACGCGCGCCCGCGAATGTTGTCGGCGCCGACCATCAGGCCGCTCAAGACGCTCCCGTCACCGCCCACGTACTGCGCGAGGACGTTGCCCTGATCCGCGATCCCCACGCGGAACACCTGTGAGCCCTGCCCGTACTTGATCGGGAAGATCTTGTTCTGATAGCCGTAGAACACCGGGTGATCCGTGCGCACGATCTCCGCCTCGATCAGCGGCTTCTGCGCGTTGACGCCCGTCGGGCTTTCGGTGTCGATCGTGTGCGCGAGCCCGAACTCGATCGGGAACCGCACCGCCTGCAGGGCCGTGATGAGCGTGCCGCCGCCGTCGAGGAATTTGTCGATCGCGTCCACGCCCGCCTGGCCGAAGCCGCCGCTGATGTCGGCCGACTCGCCGTACATGCCGAGGAACTTGAGCTTGTCGGTTTTCTGATAGGGCTGCGGCTTGGCCGCCCGCGGCGCGAGAACTGCGGTGCGACCGAGGTTCTGCGCCGCCATCAGGATGACGTCATAGTCCTTCTTCAGATCACCCTTCTCCACGCGTTCCTTGTAGATCAGGTCGAAGGGGATGCCGAATTGATCGAACGCGTGGCGGTACCAGCCGAGCTCCTGCGTGCCGCTCCACTGCGAGTAGATCGCGACGCGCGGCACGTCGCCGTCGTGCATCGCCACCGTCGGCAGCGACGTGAGCGCCGCGCCCGTGAGGCCGAGCGACTCGACAGCGGACTTCACGGCCGCGAGGTCGGACGTCCCTGAGATGACGAACGAACCGGCCGGGAACGTGATCCCCTCGGCCGTGAACTCGTGCTCGGCGATCCGCATCGGCACGTTTTTCAGCCGGTAGCGGAAAGAGATCATGTTGTTCGACCCGAGGTGCGCGACCGCGATCCCTGCCGTGCCCGTGCCCGTGATCGTTCCCTTCACTTCGGCGGTCTTCACCGGCGTCGTGGCGGCGGACAGGATCGCCTTGTCCTTGATCTCCTTCACGTCGACGTTGAAGGCGTAGCCCATCGACCAGCCACTGTCGTCGTAGGTCGTGAGCGCCGGATCCGGGTAGTCCTGCCGCTCGAGCAAATTCTTGGCGAGGCGGCCGTACGGCTGGTCGAGCTTGATCACGTACGATCCCGCCGGGAACTTGTCGGCGCCGATCGTGGTCTCGGCCTGGAGGGTGCCGATCTCGATGCCCTGCGCGCGCAAAATGTTGACCAGCGTGGCGACGCGCGTCATGTCGCGCGCCACGGGCATCACGTAGCCGTACGGCGCCTGCGTCTTGCCCGCCTCGAGAGAATTACGCGTTTTGATATAGAAGTTCTGTAGCACTAGATTCGGGAACATCGCGGTCAGCTGCAGCGCCGACAGCACGCCCGTTTCCATGTAGTTCGAGTTGTCGCGCCGCGTGAACGACTGCACGCCGTTCGGCGGGATCGGAATGCCGCGGTACCACTCGCGCGGCTGGCCACCGCCGCGGCCCGTCGGAACCGTCGCGCGTCCGCCGCCGAAGCCCGGTGGCCCGCCGCGTCCAGCGGTGTTCGCCGCGGCCGGAGCGCCTGCCGGCGCGACGTTCGCCGCGCCGTTTTGACCCGCCGCGCCAGCGCCGCCGCGACCACCGCCGCGGCCTCCGCGTCCGCCACCGCGACCAGCGTTGCCATTGGCCGAGCCGTTCGCCGCGGTATTCGCGGCGGCATTCGCCGCGGCCGGCGTGCCCGCGCTATCGGGACGCGCGGCCGCAACCGTCGCCGCCGGAGCCGGCGGCGTCTGCTCGCGCCCCGACTGCGTCTCGTACATCCGCATCATGCCGTTGTGATTGTACGCGACGGAGCCCAGGTAACCGGGCGACCATCCGTCCATGAACGCGTGCGTGTACACGCCCGGCATTCCCCACTTCGTCATCTGCGACAGCTCCCAATTCGAGAAGAATGGAAGCTCGGCGAAGAGCAGCGGATCGAGATTCGGATTCTGCGGCGGACCGCCCGAGTACGTGTACATCAACGCCTGCGCTTCGTGCAGGTCGTGGATGATCGGCGGGTGCGCCGTGAAATACCAATCGATGATCGCGCGCATCGACATCTGCGAGAGATTGATGTCGCGATTGTTGTCGTGATAGACATACTTGCCCCAGTACGGGAGCTGACCGCCGATGCCGCCGCGGCCACCGCCCTCGCCAGGCGCGCCACCACGCCCCGCCGTCGTATCGGCGTTCGCCGCGCCGCCGCTCGCCGCACCGTTCGCGGCCTGGATATCGAGACCGCGATAGAACCAATCGACGTTCCGGTCGCGGCCATCGGGTTCGGCGGCCGGCGTCACCGACACGATGACGTTGTTCCGGATCTGCGTGATCAGAGGCGACGTCTCCGTCGCCAGACGATACACGAGCTCCATCAACATCTCCGACGGGCCCGTCTCACCGCTGTGCAGACCGCCCATCAAGTGGTAGTGCGGCTTCGTGTGCTCGATGAGATCGCGGATCTGCGCGTCCGAGAGTCCGCGCGGGTCGGCGATCTTCGCCAGATTGTCGCGATTGCGCTGGAGGTTCTTCATGTTCTCATCGGACGAGACCCACACCACGACGAGCTCTCGCCCCTCGTCCGACTTGCCGATCGTCTCCACTTTCACGCGCGGCGTCGCCTTGGCGAGGGCGCGGTAGTACTTCAGGATGTCGGCGTAGTACGTGAGCTTGGCCGGCGCGCCGATGTAGTACCCGAGCACGTCCTTGGGCGTCGGAATCCCCTTGACCACTGGCAGGTGATCGACGAGCGGACTGCCGTATCGCGGTTCACCCGTCCATTGCGTGTAGAGCTTGGCGAAGTCCTCGTCTTGTTTCTGGTGCGGGTCGCGCGTTTCGGTGACGCTCTGCTGCGCGCCCAAGGTGAGACTCGTGCAAACGACGAGGACGGCGGCACGCCGTGCCGCCGGCAAAAGCCGCGAGATCATGCGAGGGGGGGTCTCAAGGTGACTCCGTCCGGCGCTCCGTGCGCCTGGAAGGAAGGAGGCGTTGCCTGATCACCAAGAATACGGCTGGCTCTGCAGCACCAACAGGGGGATACCGGTCATCCCGAGCGCGCCACATCCATCATCCCGAGCGCCACACCCGTCATCCCGAGCGCCACACCCGTCATCCCGAGCGCCACACCCGTCATCCCGAGCGCAGCGAGGGATCCGCGGCTCCCCTACTCCGTCGCCGTCCACCCCGGCTGGAACTGCTCTTCGGACGGCGCCGGCTCCGGTTGCGCCGGCTCGGGCGACTGCAACGCCTGCACGAACGCGAGCAAGCCGACTGATTGCGGCGAGCTCTGTTGAGACGCGTTGGCCTGCGTCTCCTGCGCGGGCGTGTCCGTCTCGTTCTTCTGGTCGTACTCGCCGAGCTTGATGACTTCGTCCAGCATCGAGACCGATGCGTCCGCGGCCGCGAGCGCCGCCTGCGCGGCGAGCCTCGCGGTGTCCATGCCGACGAGCCCGTCCGGCACGCGCAGGGGTCCGGGCTGGCTGGGGTCGCCGTTCGGATCCGCCACCGCCGTCACGGTGGACAGAATGGCGCGGTCGAACTGCTCGAGCGCGGTGCTGACCGCGCCCATCGCAGCAGAGATTCCGCTAATCATGGCCAGACGGCCCCGCGCCGGAGGAGTTCCATGCTTCCAATCGTCGGCCCCCCGGAACGCGAAGTTGAAGCGGTTGCGAAGTCTCGTTCCACGACACGAAGCAGAACATCCGATTCGATCATCCAACGTGTGACAGGAATCACGACTGCAAAAAAATTCATCCACCGGGGGCGTCATGTCTGTACGCGCGACACATCTGTTCGGCCTCATCGCGGCGGCCGGCATTGGTACGGGAACGATCGTTTCTGCGCCACGAGACGTTACACGTGACACAGCGTCATCGCCGCGCGAGCTCATCGCACATGAATGGGGAACCTTCACAACCGTCGCCGGCGCGAACGGCACCGCGATCGACTGGCTTCCGCTCGGCGGCCCATCCGATCTTCCCTGCTTCGTTGAGCATTTTCAAAACAAGCCGACCATCAAGATCGCGCCGGAATATGCGGGTGGTCCCGTCATCGACTACGAGCACGCGCGCTCGTCGTTGCTCGGCAGGGTTCGGATGGAGACGCCGGTGCTGTACTTCTACGGCGGACAGGACACGACGCTCAACGTGAAAGTCCGCTTCCCGCACGGCCTCATGACCGAGTGGTATCCACACGCGAACGTCGTGGAGATGATCATCGGTCCCAAGACGCTCAAGCAGAACAATCCGCCGGCGACGATCGAGTGGAGCAACGTGCGCCTCACCCCGCGCGCGACGCCGAGCTTCCCGGGCGGCGACGGCGCGAGCCACTACTATGCCGCTCGCGCGACCGAGGCGTCGCCGCTCGCGGTCGCGGATCAGCACGAACGCTTCCTCTTCTATAGAGGTGTCGCGGACTTCGACGTGGCGCTGTCCGCGACCGCGTTGCCCAACGGCCGAGTTCGCATCGCGAAGGCCGGCGGCGACGCCGTGCCGGCCGTCATCCTGTTCGAGCGGCGCGGCAAGACGCTCGGCTTCCGCGTCCTCGGCACGCTGCACGGCGACACGACGGTCGACGCGCCCGCGCTCAATGGCTCGCTCTCGGCGCTGCACGACGAGCTCACGAGCTCGCTGACCGCCGCCGGTCTCTTTCCGAAGGAAGCCGCGGCGATGCTCGAGACCTGGCGCGACTCGTGGTTCGAGGAAGGCACGCGCGTCTTCTACATCGTCCCCACGCGCGCGGTCGACGCGATTCTTCCGCTCGAGGTTCGTCCCGCGCCGAGCCGTGTGGCCCGCGTGTTCGTCGGCCGGATGGAGATCATCACGCCGGCCACGGAGTCGGCGGTGCAGCATGCCTTGACGACGAACGACGCGGCGACGCTCGCCCGCTATGCGAGATTCCTCGGGCCGATCACTGACCGCCTGCTGGCGAAGACGCCGAGCGCGAGCGAGCGAGAGCGGGTGCGGTCGGCGACGAATGCGGCGTTGGCGGCGTATCTGAAGAAGAGCACCATCTGCGAATGAACGGTTGCCGCTGATCGTGACGACGGCGCAATCGCGGACAAACTGGTGCTGACGGGCGAATCTGGGGACGCGTCGGCAGCTTCCCCGGTGCGGTCGTCATCCTGCGGGAGCGAAGCGACCGAAGGACCTACTTTCCAAGACGTGAAAGGCAGGTCCTCCGCTCGCGCTGCTCGCTCAGGATGACTGTCGCAATCCCGACGTGCTCCACAGATTAGCCTTCGGCATCCGTCCGGAGCGTTGATGCGGCGCCTTGCAATCGCGTTCGCTGCCGTCGTCATAGGACTGCGCGGCTCGTTCTCGCCGCCGGTCGTTCGAGTCGGGCCTAACGTTCGCGTGAGCGCCGAGCACCCGAGCGATACACACTACGAGGTCGTCGTCGCGGCGGACCCGCGCGACCGCGCGCGACTCGTCGTCGGGTCGATCATCTATCCGGAAAGCGCGGCGACATACGGCACCATCGTCTACCAATCCAGCGACGGCGGCGCGAGCTGGCACGAAACGCTCGGACTCCCGGCGCTCGATCACACTGGTGATCCTGCCGCCGCGTTCGGACCTGACGGCGTTGCGTACTACGTCGCCTCGTCTCTTCCGCCGGCGGGCGAGCGGCGCTTGCTGCTCTTTCGCGCGACAGATGGCAAGACGTGGGACGGTCCACATCCGCTGCCATACATGGATCGAGAGTATGTCACGGTCGATGCGACGAACGGCCCGCATCGCGGACGCATCTACGTCAACGGCAACAATCGCGTGCCGCGGAGCGTGTCCGATTTCGTCGTCTTCCGATCCGATGACGGCGGACGAACGTTCGCCGGTCCAGGCACACGGAGCGCGTTCGGCAGTGTGCAAGCAACCGTGATGGGTAACGCCGTCGTCGCGTCCGACGGCACGCTCGTCGGCGTCTACGCGGAAGGCGCAAAGCGCGGCATCTATTCGATCTGGTCAGTCGACGGCGGCGCAACGCTCGCATCGAGCGCGAAGATCGACGACCACGTCGCCGGGGGACAGCGAAAGGGCGCATTACTCGGCAACGCCAACGCGGAGCCGGCGTTGGCGATCGATGCGAGCGGTGGTCGATTCAACGACCGGCAGTACGTCGCCTGGCCCGACCGCCGATCGGGTCACAGCCGCATCATGTTTTCATCATCGCCGGACCGTGGAAAGACGTGGTCGGCCGCACGCACGATCGACGACGTCCCGCGAAGCAACCTCACCGATCAGTTCATGCCGGAGATCGCGGTGAACAAGGATGGCGTCCTCGGCGTGACCTGGTATGATCGACGTGATCATCCCGACAACCTCGGCTGGGACGTGCGATTCACCGCATCCGTCGACGGCGGCGCGACGTTTTTGCCGAGCGTGAAGGTGTCGGAGCGCGGGGCGAGCTTTCCGGCGGGGACGTCGCGCGAGCCGAACGGCTGGGGCACTCAGATCGATGCGGGACGCGGCTCGTTCACCTTCATGGGCGGCGACACCGCGGGTCTCGCCGCGGATGCGGCCGGCGAGTTCCACGCGGTGTGGGTCGACAATCACACCGGAGTGCCGCAGGTGTGGACGGCATCGTTGTCGCTGGTGCCATAGTTGTCAGTACTTCCAGCTCTTCGTATCGGCCCCCGCCGGCGCGTTCTTGTCGACCTGCGCCGACATCTTCGGAATCAGGTCCGAGAGCGGCGGCCCCCAGCAGTGCGGCGCCATCGGCTGGAAGACGATCTCGCCCGACCACTTCGGATTCGTCGTGGTCGTGAGATAGTTCTCCAGCATGTGCACGCCCATGTTGAGGAAATACGAATCGGCGTCGCCCACGTAGACGTTGATCTTGTTCGCGACCTTGGGCCCGAGCGTCGACCAGTTCGTCTCGAGGATGTTGCGAAGGTCGTAGTGCTCCTTCCAATAGGCCGCGACCTTCTTGTCGATCACGCCCGTCTGCTTGTCCCAGATGCGCTGCGGATAGCCGTCGGCGCCGACTGGGCCGTACGTCGCCTCCCAGATGTCCCACTGCCCGCCGGAGCGCGAGTGATCGCCCTGCGCGAGCTCGGACCAGTTCTCGTCCTTCATCATCGCGACGATGTTGCCGTCGGGGCGCCGCTGCGTCGGGCGATCGACCTTCATCCAGTCGTGCTCGATCCAGTACGCGTTCGCGTCGGCGTAGATGTTGACGATCTGGTGGTAGCGGAAGTCGACGCCATCCGGACATAGGGACCAGGTTCCTCCATACAAATCCGGATAGAAGATCTGGTGCGCGAGCGAGATCCATCCGCCCGTCGATCCGCCGGTGAGCAGACGCGCGTACGGTTGCCCGATCGCGCGGAACTTCGATTCGACCGCCGGGATGAGCTCCTTCGTGATCGCGTCGCCATACGGGCCGTTGTTCTCCGAGTTGACGCCGTACGAGTCGTCGTAGTAGGGCGACGGATGCTGGAGTGTGACGAGGATCATCCGCGGCGTGCCGTCCGCCCGCCAATAGTCCGTGAAGCTCTGCTGCGCACCGCCGCGTCCACCGCCGGCGCCTCGCCCCCCTCGCCCCCCGCCGCCGAACCCGCCCGGCGCGCCGACGGAGAAATGCCCTTCGTCATATAAGATGGGATACTTCACGTCTGGGTGCTTGTCGTAGTCCTTCGGCAAGAGGATCGTCGCGCCGAGATAGATGGGATGACCCCACCACTTGGTGAGGATGTCGCTCTGGATCTTGATGCGCTTCACGTAGTCGTTGTCCGCCGGAATCGCGATCGCCGGAATCACCTTGTCCGCGACGAGCTTGATCGGCGTCGCCGATTTGGGATCGAAGGTGACCTTCACCGGATCGCCGTACAGATTTCCCGGTGAGCGCTGCCAATGCTGTCCTTCCCACTGGTCCATGTGCAGCCAAACGGTGTGTCCGTCCGCGCGCGCGAACTTGGTGTAGACGTTGACGAACGGCTGCACCCAGTACTCGCCGGCTGGAATGTCGCGCAGACTCTCGACCGGGAAGCCGAACGCCTTCGCGTCGAGGACGATCGTCTTGCCCGCGGCAACGTCCTCGACGTTCACGCCGAAGAGCGGTACGCCCGTTTCGCCGGTCTGTTGAATCGGCGTGCGCTGGCCGTCGTTGGTCTTGCTGATTGCGACGTAGGCACGCCCAGTGATTGCCGCCGAGTGCGCAGATGCGGGAAACGTGATCTCGAAGCGCTGTGCTGCCGCAACGTTAGAGACAGCCACAAAAATCGCTGCGACGAGGGCCGCCGTTCGCCGCTCGCCCGTCGCCCGTCGCCCATCTCCCGCCGCCGATCCCCCACCGCCCGCCACCCGCCGCCGGTCGTAATTCATCGCTCGCCTCTCATTTTTCTTCCGGCGTCCATCGTCGCGAATCCCGGCTCGCCCCAGCTGCTCACGAAGACAGTGAAGCCCTGTTTCGCGCGCATCTCCATCACCTCCGGCGTGTTCGCCGGAAAGCCGCACGGGACGTTGAACTCCTTGCACGCAGCGAGCACCTGCTGAATTGCCGCTTCCCACGCCGCGTCGTCGCGCACGCGGCGGCCGGTCGTCGAATCGACGTGCGAGAACACGCCGCCGAGCGTCCCGGCGCCGGGCCACAGCACGCCGATGCCTTTCACCGCGGCGATCTCGCGCACGTGGGCGAGACCTTCCCTGCTCTCGACGATCGTCCAGTTGATCAATTCGCCGCTTGGGTTGAGCGGCCAGAGGTCCGCCTTTTGTTTGTATTCGGCTTCGGTCATTCCCCAGACTGCGGGCGCGTTGCCGACGTCGTCGGGCCGCGTGCCGCCGTTCGATTTGAACCGCATCGCGGCGAGGCCCGCCTTCACTTCATCCGCGCTTTCCGTCTCGACGAACATGATCCCGTTCACGCCGAGGTTGAGCTGGCGCGCGATGCGCGCGGCCGCGAGCGACGGATCCGGCGCAATCTTGTGCGTCTTGACGATCATCGGGTGGTGCAGGCGCATGGCCGATTTGTCGACGATGCCGCCGCCGGCCGCCAACCCTTGCATGAACTCGCCGAACACCGGGAAGGCGCGATCGAAGTCGTCTTCCATCGAGCCATCGAAGATGAAATCAGCGTTTTTGTATGCGAGCGCTTCCGCCGCGAGCTGGGCCGGCGACTTCGGCGCTGGCGCGTCGGACGGCGGCGCCCCCCGGCGTCCACCACGTCCGCCTCCCGCCCTCGGCGCATAGATGCCGAGCACCGGTTTGTGCTGCGCCATCAGGTCGATCGTCGGATTCAGGTGCTGTTTTCCTTGCGCGAACACGACGCCGCTCGCGATGAGCGAAGCGATTCCGAGCATCCATCGGTTCACGGCTGCGACTCCGGACATTGTGGGCTTCAGGTCGTGGTGGTTGGAGATGGGTCGACGCACCGGAGTATGTACCGAGCGGGTGCGCGCCGCGAGTCCAACTGTTTGCCGGCGCGATGGCGGCACGCTTCTGCTTAAGTCGCCTGGTTGGACGACAACGCAGCCGGCGCGCGGCGCGTAGGACGATGGCGCGATGCGACTTCATCCTTACGAAGGCGCAGCGCCTCCGATGTCTCTGGCGCCACGAGCCAGTCGGTGCAAACTTGGTCGGCGTTCGCTGGCCGGCTCCTCCCTCGGCACGTCGAGGTCGTTCCATGAGCTCGTTGCCGTTCATCCGCTCGTCGTCCCCCTTCAACGCGTCGCGCGCGCTGATTGCGCGGCTGTTCGGCGGGATCGAGCTCGATCCGAATCTGGAAGCGCGCGCGCTCGAGATCGTCGCCGAATCGATCGACGCGCGCTTGGCGGTGACGCTGCGCAACGCGGACGGATGGAGCCGGCTCGTCGCGCTCAACGCGTCGCGCGACGCGGCGCTTCGATTGCTGATCGCGTCGGAGCCCGACCGGGCCAACTTCGACGCGCGCTCCGCCGAGCTCAGAGCCGCGCAAGCCGAGCATCGGCCGAGCTTCGACAACGCGCCGGTGGTGCTGCGCGTGGGCGCGGCGCCGCTGTCGGGTGGGACGCTCGAGATCGTGTATCGCGCGGACGGCATGTCGGACGACGCGATGGAAGCGGCGTCGTGGCACATCGTGCGCGCGTTTCGGAGCGACGCCGAGCAGATGGGCTTGAGCCGCATCGCGGCGGTCGCCGACATTCTCGAGCGGCGCGACCGGTTTGCGTCGTATTCGCGGTCAGTGACGCGGACGTTCGGTCGCCAGGGCGACGGGTCGTGGGTGGCGCTGCCGGCGGCCTAAGTGCGGCGAACGGAGTGCAGAGCGCAACACTTCGTCATCCTGAGCGCACACTCTTCGTCATCCCGAGCACACACTCTTCGTCATCCTGAGCACACACTCTTCGTCATCCTGAGCGCACACTCTTCGTCATCCTGAGCGCAGCGAAGGATCTGCTGTCCTGACCACGAGGCCTGGATGCTGTTCATGATCATCGAGCACTTTCGAAACGGCGATCCGGTGCCGGTGTACGCGCGCTTTCGTGAGCGTGGGCGATTGGCGCCGGAAGGCCTCGAGTATGTCGCGAGTTGGGTGACAGCGGATCTCGAGCACTGCTATCAGGTCATGAAGTGCGAGGATCGGGCGTTGCTCGACCAGTGGATGGAAGCGTGGAGTGATCTCGTGGAGTTCGAGGTGATTCCCGTCGTGACGGCTACCGACGCGTCGGCCGCCGGAGCTGCCCGTCCGTAACGAGCGGTGATCGGCCAAGCAGGTCCAAGCGGAGCAAGGTCTCGCCGCTGCACCTTGTGTCGCCTACCACCCGAGACGGGCATCGGTTATCCCCTCGATGACGAGCCAAGCATCGCCGTAAGTAGCCTGAGGCGGTTCAATCCGGCTGACGACGTGACGCGCAATCATTATCGAAGCGCTGTCTAACGGATTCTCTCTACCGCTCAGACCGAGTGAGACACGCCCGATCGAAACCGTTGCGTCTTATCCCTCCAGGAGCGACGGATCAAACCAAACATCTTCGTACTCACCAGATTTTAGAAATCGCCATCCTGGTGGAAGCGCAAGAAACTTTACGGCCTCCGGACACCATTCGGCGAGGTGCGAGACATGTAGAGGCTCAAAGAAGTCTGCGCGGGACGGCAGAACTTCGCCGGCCCAAATGTACCATCCCGACGTGCCCGCAGTTTGAGAGTGCCTGAGACCGTTTATTGGTTGCAAACCCGATCTTAGGTTCACGGAGACACCAAGTTTGGAATCTGAGGATGGTGGAGAAAAAACGGCGCCGACGCGTGAGCAAATATTCCGTTGATCTTGTTCGATCATGGGAAGCCCAGAATCCGTTTGACGGTTTTTGAGAATTGTGACATAAGGCCGCCCTCCCGCGCCGAGCAACTCGAGCACTCGGGCTGAATCGCCTCAGCCGAACGCATCCTCGTCTTGTCGATGGCGCCCGTCTCGTAGTATTCCTGAACCAGGGCCGTTTTGTGACCCGCGACCATTTTTTCGCCCGACTTGCCACACTTCACACACGCCCTCCCTTGAACGGCCTCACGCTGAGCGGCTGTGGTGGCGCCACTCGGTCGACGATACGGGGCTTCGACGCGCGCGAGTCGTGATACGACTCCCGCTTCTTCAAATTCTATTGCCAGCCCGCCGCCGGGCTTCCGAACTTGTTCGTTAGGTCGATGTATGCCGCTGTAACCAACGTCGCGAGGGTCGCTGCTGCAACCGCCGTTGCGTAACCCTCGGCGATGCAGAAATCCCAGACGCAGAGTCCGAAGGGGTCAGCGAAGTTGACCGGATCACCGCCCGCGAATCCATAGAGGTTCATCCCCCCGCCCAACCCAATCGGATCCTCCTGCGTGAACCGCCCCGTCTTCGGGTCGTACTGACGGCTCCGCATGTCCCGCATCCCCGTCGCATTCTCCTTCATCCCCGCCATCGTCCCCCACCAACTCGGCGGACCCACCAACCGATTCGGCCACACCAACCCAAACCGGATCTTCGCGCCCGGCCAGTCGATGTCCTCGCAGGGGCTGATCGCCCCCGTCATCCCGCACTGAATCAGCTGCCCACCCAGCGTCGTCCCCAGCTCGAGCGCGCCCTGCCACTGGTAGTGCGTGACGAGCCGCGTGACATTCCCGTTGTAGTTGCGCCAGAGCTCGAGCGGCCGATCGATGCCGAGACCGTGGACGTACCCGACCTGGCCGAAATGCGGGGCGATATTTCCCGAGACGGAGATGAGGTCGTCCCACTCGCGGACCGCCGCCGACACACTCGTGTCGCCCGGTTGGCGTATCTCGGCGATGACCTGGTCCCCATCGTAGATCGTGCGCTCGACGTGGCTCAGACACACCGACGTGCTGTCACGGTCGCGCTGCGTCGGGCAGTACGCGTCACGGTGCGCGTGGACCCAGATCCGGCGGCCCAGCGGATCGTAGCGGTACTCCTCCGTCACTCCGCGCTCGAACGGTGAATACGCGTCGAACCAGTTCGGATCGCGGATGGACGGGTCCGGCCACTTTCCGCTGTCGTCGTTCGACGTCTCCTTCACCGCGAGCAGCAGGTGACCGTCCGCGTCGTAGCTGTTCTTCAACGTCGACTGCGCCACGACCCGGCGGGCCGGAGGCGGACAATCGACGTAGCCGCCGGATCCATCCGGGCAGCGTTGTGGACCCGTGATCTGGTCGATCACGTGCATGAGATCGCCGGCGGGACTGTAGCTGTACGACACCGTGTCGATCCACGGATTCACCGTGAGCTGGCGCGCCAGGTAATGCATGCGCGTCGTGTGCGGCTCGTAGAGGTATTGCTCCGCCCACTGTTCAGTCGTGTTCACGCGCAAGCGCGCGTTGCCCAGCGGATCGCGCGGGGTCGACTCCGTAGCACGACCGGTCGCCGACAGCACGCCGTCGAGACCGTCATAGGTGTAGTTCTCGGCGGGCGCCCACGCGATCCCAGTCGAGCCGACCGCCGTGCGCCGTCCGCGGCCGTCGAGCCCGACGGTTTCGTCGTGCAGCATCAGGTGCTGCGCGACGCTGTACTCCGTGCGACGCGTCTCGCGGCCGTCGTCGTCGTACGAGTGATGCTCGAGCGTTCCGTCGGCCTGGATGAGCGAATCCAGCAGCCCGGCCGCCGTGTAGACGTAACGGAACGAGCCGCCGTTCTGTACGGAGAGCGTCGACAAATCGCCCGTCTCCGGATCGTAGTCGTACGACACCGGCGCCAGGACGATCAGCCCAGACGGCGGCGTCATCGAGGTTCGACGGCCGTCGAGATCGTAGGCATACGCCAGCGCGTAGCGATGCTGGTTCACGCTCGGCGTCGCCAGTTCGGCGGCGTAGACGATCTGCGTGTCGAACGCGATCGCCCCAGCCTGATTGTACGTACGCTCGACCTCCGCGTAGCGATTGGTAGCTCGCGTGAGCTGTCCGCGAGCGTCGTAGTAGAAGCGCTGGTCGTCCAGGTCCGACTGCGGCGTGAACGGGTTCGCGACGCCGGGCACGACTCGATGCGTCACGCGGTTCAGCGCATCGAAGTCGGCCGTCACGGTTCGTCCGTCTCGAACGCTGGCCGTCGCGTCGCCCGCCGGATCGTACGTCCACGAGCGGATCGTTCCGCGATACGGATCCGCGTCGCCGGTCTTTCGGTTCGCTCCATCGTAGGCGTACGTCAGCACCAGGTCGCCGAGGTTGAGCGAATCGGGCCACGCGCGACGTGTCACGGACGTGAGATTGCTCTCGTCGTCGTAGTCGTTGATGACGGTCAGCATCATCGCGCTGTTCGGAGCGGTCGACTTCCCCGAGTCGGTCACGATGTGCAGACGATCGCGGACGTCGTATTGGTAGGTCTGCTGCCGCCAGTTGATCGTCGGGAGATCCTCGATCGGCGTGCGCACCACGGAATCCCGGCCGACATAGTCGTGCACGATGGCCGAGATGAGACCGCGCGGCGTCTTCGTCGTGTCGAGGTTGCCGAGTGCGTCGTAGAAGTACCGCGTCGGCGTCGGCGAGGTGGCCGTGGTGACGGCGTTCACCAATCGCGTCGCGGGATCGTAGCCGTAGTCGACCTTTCGCTTCGCTACCAACCCCGACGTGCTGGAAGAGCAGGTCGCCCGAGACCGCATCGTAGACGTACCGCATCGTCACGCGCTCTGGACTCTCCACTTGCGAGACGACGTCCCACTTCGGGTCCCAGTCGTACGTGGTCGTCGCGCTCACGTCCACCGCCGGCGATCCGACGAGCGACCGCGGGCTGAGCGCGGTCGTCGACCTCAGGAGCGCGCGCAGCGAATCGTACGATGCCGTGGTCATGAAGCCGACCGGGTCGATCGTCTTGGTCGCGAGCAGCGGCCAGTTGGCGTCGCCGCGCTCGATCCGCGTCACGTTCTTGAGCGCATCCGTGATCACCGACGGAGCGCCATAGCGCGTCACGCGGAACCACGCGGAATCGAGCACGTCGGTGTCGAGCCGCGGCCCGTCGAAGCGCGTGGTGACGCTGCTCGTGTCGATCGGTCCGCGCGCGCACGCACTCAAGCTCGCGGTTTCCGCGCCGCAGAATCCGAGCGCGATGTTCGTGGCCGCGGTGCCGGCCATCAATAGCGTGTCGCCGAGGAAGCCGCCGCTGATCGTATCGAAGGCAAACCTCGTCGCGAAGCCACGCCGGTCCGTGCGCGTCGTGAGACGACCAGGGCTCGCGTAGACGAACCCGACCCCGTGCGCGCCGTCCGCGTCGACGATTCTCGTGACGACACTGTCTCCGCTCTGCGCCAATCCGTATTGCAGCGTCGTTCGCCGCACTGGCACTCCCGGTGCGTCGACGGATGTCACGATTCCACTCGCGTTGTGATTGAAATCGTATCGTCGCACCGCCGACGACCCGATCGGCATCGGCAGCGTGATCGACGTCAGCCACGTCGTGTGCGTGGGATCGTCGTGATTGAACGACGTCACGCGTTGCTTGCTGTCGACCGTCGCCGTGTGCAGCCCGGCCGCGTTGAACTTCACGTAGGCGCCATTGCGGAGCCGGCGGTACCACGAGCCCCCGCTCGACACGAGCGAATCCGGCCGATCCAAATCGGGCCTGACCATCCAGACGTTGGTCGAGCCGATCTGCTGGTACAACCGCGTGCTCCCGTCTCCACCGACCCACAGCACCTGACTCGGCAACGACGTGAACACGAGCCGCTCGTAGCCGTCGAGCCACCATCCGGGTCCGAACTCACTCTTCGATCGGTTGACGATGGCCACCGTGCCGCTGTCCTGATTCGACAGCGGAGCGCCGCCGCTCAGGGCGTCGACGCTGAGCGTGTAGTGATACGCGCCGGTTTGAAGACCTTTTTGGCGTGCGTGGAACGGCACGACGATTCGCATCGTCGACTTTGTATTCCACTGCGGACTCCACGCGAACGTCGTGGTCTCTGGCGCCTGGCCGGCGATCGTGATCCGCGCGACCAGTTGCGTGATCTGCGCCCCGGACGAGATGAACACATCGGCGGGGAACAGCGCGAGCCCGCTATGATCGCGGCTGTTGTAGATGAGCGTCGGCTGCCGCGTGCGGGAAAGCGTCGTCGTCGCCGGCAGTGCGTGCACGAGGCGAAGATCGCCGCACTCGTATGCCGCATCGTCGCTCGCCTTGATCGTGAGACATTGATTGCGAGCGATCGTCGTCGTCGCACCGGCTTGCGCGACACTGACGACGAGCGGCCCGAGTTGCACCGTCTGCAGGAAGATCCGCCCCTGCGTCGTGATCCGGCTGTCGGAGCTGTCCCAGGCCACGAGCTTCAGAGCGCCGACCAGCGATGGGGACGCCTGTGCGCTGTAGCGGATCGCCACCATCGCGGAGTCGCCCGGCGCGATCCGCGTGGTCCAGCCGGAGTCGCTACACGTTTGCGTGTTGACGAAGAACTGTCCCTGAATGTTCTGGCAGCTCGTCGTGTACCTGTACGACGCGGACCCGCTACCGTTGTTGTGAATCGTCAGGAACTTCGTTCCGGCGTCGCCGATCCCCACACGCACCCACGCCGAGTCAGGCGTCACGGACACCGCACGCAGACCGCCGACCATCACGCGGATGGAGTCCTGACTCGTCGTCGGCGGGCCGGTCGGGCCGCTCGCCGTGCCGGACAGCACGAACGTGCCGATGCTATCGGGTGACAACCCGATCCGGAACGATACGGGCACGTTGGCCGTCTGTCCGACATCGACGAACGTGCTGGATGGCGCGGCGCAGACGATCAGAAGGTCGGTGCACGACTTGGCGAGCGAGACGTTCAGTGCATAGGTGCCGACGTTTTGCACCGCGAAGGTGCCGTCGATCTGGCCGCCGTAGCCGCGCGCGACCGAAACGTTCTTGGCGGACAGCGTCGTTATCCTGAGTCGCGCGATGCCGTCTTTGATGTCGACGATCGAGGAATCGATCGCCGTGACCGTCGTGCCGTCGCTCGCCGTGTACGACGCGCGGACCGACACCGCGTCCTTGCGGTTCGGCACCATCGTCGTTTTCGGCTGCACGTCCATGTAGTAGCTCGCGCCGGGCGCGAGCGTGACGCTCGCCACGGGAATGTGCGGCCAGGCGAAGCTGTAATCGCTCGGCGTAGTCGTGGCGAGCGTGTACGTCGCTGTTTCGGACCCGGTATTGGTGATCGTGTAGCTCAGAAACGGGATCCAGCCCGGCTGCACGATCATCAGCGGAAACGTCGCGACGACTCGAGGCTGAAAGAGCTCGTACGCGGTGGGAGTGTGCGCCGTCACCGTGCCGCTGTCGGCAACGGCTCCTCCCGCAGGGCTCGAGTAACGCGCCACCAGCTTGATCGGCGAGAACGACCCGATTGCCGCGGGCACGAGGAACGTCACCCGCGCCGAGTCGCGCGCGCCCGGCGCAACGGTGAGCGTTTGCTTGTCGAGCTGGCAGACCGTGAACGCGCCGCAGCTCGCGCTGAGCTGATAGGTCGCGGCGAGCGATCCGACGTTGAGTACCTGGAACATCTGACCGTTGACGACGCCGCGCGTCGCCGCGGTCTGAACGTTCTTCGGGGTCACCTGCGGTTGATACGCCCCGAGCGACGGCGTGTAGTTGATGACGTGCCCGACGCGCGTCACGTGTCCGGCGGCGTCGGTGGCTTGAGCGAGCAGCAGTTGATCCCACGGCACGAGCGTGAGGTTCGTCCACGTGGAGGTGCCCGCGCTCGCGCACCCGGCGATGGTCTTCGCCACGAACGTGTTCGCCAGCAGCGTTCCGCCGAGCCAGACCTGGCGCGACGCGATCGCGTCGTCCGCGTCACACCATGTTACCGTCGCGCTGAACGTCGGCGCGGAATAGGTCGCGCCGTCGGCGGGTGTCATCGTCACTTGCGGCAGCGCGCCACCCGCGGTCGTCGACGTCAAGCTCGCGTTCGCCGACACCTGGTGATTGTTCGCACCGGTGTGGGTCGCCGTCAGCCGAATGGTGGACGACACACCCGACGTCGCCGGCGGAGAATAGCGAACGGTGGCCTTGAGCGTTTGGCCCGCGCCGACGGACAGCGTCGCGGGTGCCACGGTGCATCCGCCGAACGACCCGCACGTGCCAGCGAGCGAGTAGGTGGCGGCGGCCGGCCCGGGATTGCGGACCGTGAACGTGTCGGCCCAGGTGCCGCCCGGCGGAACCTTCACGGCCGACAACACCGCGGTCACCTGCGGCGTCACCTCGGTCGCGTCGTCGTACGTGAACGTCCGCGTCAGCGACGTGGTGTGAAAGCCGTCGTCGTCCGTCACCACGATCGTGTTGGTTCCGGGTTGCGCCGTCAGCGTGAATGTCGAGCTGCCCGCCGCGACGCACCCGGCTTGCGGCGCGCGCAGGAACATGTCCGGCAACGGCACACCGTTGAACGTGACGACCGGATTGCTCACCGCGCCGTCGTCGCACACACTCACGGTGGCGGTGAAGCTTCTGGTCGCGATGGTGCTGCTCTGCGCCGGAACGACGGTGATCACCGGTCCCACGGCGTCGAGCGCGGTGACGGTGATCGAACCGCTGTCGCGCTGCGTGTTCAGACCGGACGCCGTTGCCGTCGCCACGAGCTTCACGACGCTCGTGGCGCCCTGCGTCGCGCTCGGCGTATACGCGACGGCGATGCGTACCGTCGCCCCCGCGACGAGCGTGGCCGTGCTCGGAGTCGCGACGCATCCACTCGCGCCGAACGAGCCGCAATTCGCGCTCATCGCATATGCCGCTGTCACGGTGCCGGCATTCTTGACCGTGAACGAATCGACACGGGCGATGCGCGGCGCGACCGTTACGGCGCCTGCCTTCGGCGTCACATCCGGGGCAATCTGGTCGCCGATCAACACGAGCACCGACACGCTGTCGACGACGACGGCGTTGGTCGCCGGATCGATCATCGACCGCACGAGCCAGATGGTCCCGCGCTGGCCGTTGGTGCCCACGACCGTGATCGGCAGCGTGTCTGGATGCGCCGCCGTCGCGGAGGCCGCGAACGCGGCGCTCTCGCTGTAGATCGCGTGACCGTTGCTGTCGTACTTGCCGCAGCTACTCCACGAGCTCGTCGCGCTGTCGTAGTAGCCGGCGAACCCTCCGCACCGAAGCTGGAGGCCCATCGACGCGCCGACGTACGCGCTGCTCGCAGTGTGATCATTGTCGGTGATGATGAAGTTGAACGTGTTCGTCCCCGCCGGCAGGTTGAGCGTCGTGCCGTTGGGCGTGATGCTCACGTCGCTGGGGCGCGGCGGCGTGATCACGAGCGCCGTCGAGCCGCTGAGGTGGACCATCACGCGCTTGTCGTCGGGCGCCGACAGATACGTGCCGAGGAAGCCGACGACCGACAGATGCACCTCCACGTTCATGGGAGAGTCGACGGCAAGCCACACGGGGACGGTCGTCGTCTGGCCCGGAGTCAGCCAGGTGTACACACCGGACGGCGCGTAGGCGCACGCCTCGCCGCAATCGGGCGTCAGATAGACGTAGGCCGCCTGCGTCCCGGTGTTCTTGACGGTGAACGAGACGGTATACTCGTTCATCGCGATGTCCGGGTTGTAGTCGTTCCACACGACGCCGGCGACGCCGGTGATGGTCATCGATTTCGTTTGCGCGGCGAGCGACGCGGGCGTCGCGGCGGCGAGCGCGAGGATCGACAGCCAGTGAGCGAGCGAACGGAGGGCGATGCCGAGGCGGGGCGGGCGACGAAGCTTCACGCGCGGAGCTCCTGGAAGCGGTGGTGGGAGGGCTCGAGCCGACGCCATCCTCCAAGGCAGGGTCCGTGCTATGAGAGACTTGTGATGTAACTGTCGTCGCGGCCGCGCGTTACCGTCCGCCGGCGCCACGATCCGCGTCGCGCCGTTCGCGCGTCGCCGCGCACCATTCGCGCCCCTGGGCGCGAATGGTGCGACTCGGCGGCGGGATCAGCCGAGTGTCGCGTCGAGCGGCGGCGCGCAGGCGAGTGTGCGAAGCAGGAGCGACCAGAGCGACGGTGCGTGTTGTCGCTCGTGCGGTTCGCTTTGGCCTGCGCGTCGTCGGCACCAGGTGATCAGGATCGGCCGCGTCATTCTCATCGTCGCGTCGTGATGCATGCTGCCCCCAGAGGTGTGCGGGATGAATTGTCGGCATCGGGCGATGGTGCTCCGAGGCCATGGCGGCGGATAACTCTCACTCGGCGGCATGACTTGGCAGCCGCTCGTTTGTGCCATCGAGCGCCGATATGCGCGCCACTTCCCGCCGACCCCTGATTTGTGCCAACGACCTCCGAAAGAGTGACGAGAATGCTCATGCCAGTCTCGCATTAGGGCGCCGGGCTTCCTTCGGCGCGATTCGACGTGCAAGTTGGCAGGCCGACGCCTGTCGCCAGCGGTCCGCTTCGTGGACAGAGTCGCACACGCCAATTCCCTTCGCACATGCATCGGCTGTCGTTCATTCGTCAAATCGCCGCGACTTCAGAGAATTCCATTCAGTGGCACGCACTCACATTGGCCTATCGGGTGCTCGCGCTGATCGATTTGTTCGCCGCGGACGTCGGTGTCATGGATACATCTCCTCGTTACAACGCTTTTGGACGATGCTCGATCATTGGGCGAGGACGATCCGATTGTCAGTCACGTTGCCATCATTGCTACGCGTCTTTGCATTGATGTCGAGACGGGCGTTGGTCTGATGTAACAATCGCTGTTTTGGATCTCGGTGATTTCCTTCATCGCCAATGTCTGGCGGCTCTTGCCTTTGACGTCTCACTTGTCGCTTTGCGTCTTATCGGCGCACTGACGAGTCATTTGCCTGGCGGTCGCATCGCCTATTCCGGTTGGGCTTGCCGATCACTTGGGCAGTTCGACGACGCGGCAATGCATTACGACGCTTGCATAGAGATCGGACAGCGACGAGGATCTACCGACGCCACTTTTTGGGGTCGGAACGGGCATTGCCTGTTGGTACAGGGTCGAGGCAACCTGCCGCGATCGGAGCTACTGCTCCAGCGCCTAGTCGTTTGGGCCGAGCGAAGAGCGCGGCCAGATCTCGCGGCGCATGCTACGCACGGGCTCGCAATAACCGTCGGCCTTCGAGGTCGCCTTCGAGAAAGCCTCCGGCATCTGGAAGCTGCCCTCTCCGCATCGTCGTCGATCGATTGGGGCCGGATTCTCCTCAACATCGGCTACACGCACATGCTGCTCGGGGAACTCGAGCAAGCGCGCGACGTCTTTCTCGGCTTGATCGCGACCGTGAACGATTCGTATGAAACTTCCATATCGTCATATAAATCTCATCGACGTCTACGCGGCCTTTGGCGAGCGAGATCGTGTAGAGAATTTCGGCGCCATTTAGAATCGCAGGCGTTGTTACCACCAATGACCGTTGATTTTCAATTGACATTGGGCCGGGCATACTCGACGTTGGACGATCCTGCGAGCGCCAAACCCTGTTTTGAGCGCGCAGGAGCGCTTGCTCACCGCATCGGTATTGGGCGCGCTGTCATTGAGGCGGATCAAGCGCTCGCGCGCCTTTCGCAGCCTCGTTCCGGCGGTGGCGTGCAGAATCGACAGCCTGTCTTTCGGGTCGCTCATAGTCGCGAGTATTCGACGGCGTTGCCGCGCCTCTGGAGGCCGCCTCGTCAATGAATCGCCCACCGGAGTCGATCGGCAAGGTCGATCACACCGCATCCGTTGGCGCGGTTGTGGGCGCGCGAACGAGAGTGCGGATCGAGCGTCGATCGCCAGTGGAGTCGGTCCGCGGACCGGACGCCCCGGCCCAAGTCGCTTGCTGTCTCGGCCGCGAGCTCCTGTCGCGCTTTCTGACGCGAGTTCCGAACGCGATCGTCGCGCAGGATCCGGATGAGCTCCTCGAGCTGGCGCTCGCCGAACGGATTCGCCTCGTCGTCGCCGATCCGTCCGTGAGCGATGGACGATGCATGGAGATGCTGCTCCGCCTTCGTGAGGTGTGCCCAGCGACCCTCGTTGTGGTCTACACGAGCCTGCGCGCATCCGTGATGGCCGACATCGTCGAGTTGGCACACCACGGCGTCCAGGATGTCGTGATCTCGGGTACTGACGACACGAAATCGCGGTTTGATGAACTGAGTGAGCGCGGAGCCGCCCTGCCGCTCACAAGCGCAATTCTTCGCCTGCTGGACTCGAATCTGGTGCAGTTGCGGCCGATGCTCGCAGAGGCGGTTAGGGAGATGTTCGCGACGCCGCGGAGGCTGGCGAGCGTGCCTCAGCTCGCCGCGGCGGGCGGCGTGACGCGACGCTCACTGTATCGGCACCTTGCGGCGGCCGGAATCCAGTCCCCGAGACTGCTCGTGGCGAGCGCGCGAATCGTGAGGGCCGCACAAGTGTTGGCACACTCGCGGATGACGATTCGAGACGTCGCTCTCTCGTTAGGGTTTTCGAAGCCGGATATCATGACTGTTCAATTCGTCAGTCTCACCGGCCTTCGCCCGCGCCAGCTGAGAGACGCAGGTACTCTTGCGTTGCTGCCGCAGTTGATCGTCAGCCGGCTCAGCTCTGTCGACAGGGCCGGATCGAGAGACATGGCGACCGCATCGCCGCCAAGGATGGTGACGCCTGGCTGAGGGCCCCGTCCTCACGAGGTCATCTGTGACGCCGAAGGGCCGAGCGTCGTCGGAGCGGTGGTCCGACGGCGTACTCATGCTCGCTGTGACGATTTGCTTCATACCTGCAACACATCGTTGCGAGATTGTTCACGAACATGACGTGTCACACGCAAGTGTGGAAAACGTCACGTTTTCATAGTGTAAATGACACGAACCACTACTTGAGGATGAAGTTCGCAGTGCCGATATATGGCTCAGAGGAAAAGTGCTCTGAAGTCCGGGAGGTCGTAGCGAATGCAAATCTTGTCTAACGAAATCTCGCCGACGAGGAGGTCGCGCGCGATGGAATCGAGTGGAAATCTCCGGCATCTCGCGTTCTTTGAAGAGCTCGCGAGGCTGGATGAAGCCGACCGAAACTGGCGGGCCGTCAGCGCCGGTCTCGTCGTCATGCGCCTCGTGGATGAATGGATTGCCGTCGGAACTGACGCCGTGGGATCAGACTCGCTGGGGAGTCAACGCCGTTCGCGACGCGATCGCGCGAGATACCTGAAACCACGCCGCTTCGCCGCATTCTTATCGCGATCGTCGATTGCGTTGCGTCCGCGCCGACGGTTGACATTCACGCGCTCGTGCCGCGGCTCATGGCGTATGGCCAGTCGCTGGAATACGACGCGCGATGGACGCTCGCGGCAGACATCTATGAAACCGTCGTCGCGCATGCCGATCCGGTGAGCGACGCCGATCTCGTCGTGCTCGGCGTTTATTCAGCTCGCGCTATTGTCGCCGCATGCTTGACGAATCTCGATCGCGCGGCTGCAGCCTATGGAAGCCGCGTCGCGAGTTGCGCACGCCGCCGGCGACATGATTGGTGTTCTCCGCGGCCGCATCGGCGACGCGAAGATCGCGATCGCTCGCGGCAACATGCCGCATGCTGAAGAGATCCTCGACGAGACCGACCGAGCGCGCTCAGCGCGAGCAGGTCTCGACGACATTCGATCCCGAGCGCTTCACGAGCGCGCATACGTGGCCGGCCTGTGCGGGCAGCATGAGCGGGCGGTTCAGTTCGCGTATCGAGGCACTTGCGTGTCACGCCAGCGCCGCGAGATCGAGATCGAATTCTTGAGCAACATCGCGACCGGCCTGCAGCACCTCGGCCTGTACGATGCCGCGCGCGACGCGTATCTCGGTACTCGCGGTGACAGCGCAGGAGCAGTACGTCCGCTGGCTGGCGGAGCTCAACTTGATGGAGTTGGCGGCCAAACAGGGAATCGAGCTGCAGTTCGACAGGTATCGCCGCGATCTGGAGTCAGCTGATTTCATGCCGCATGCTTCGAGTCACGTACCTCCTTCATGTTGGCCGCGGCTACCACACGCTCGGCAGATCCGGAGATCGGAGTTCCGTATCTCGAGCGAGCGATCGAAATGGCGGCCGAGTACAAGCTCAATCAGCTTGTTGTTCGAGTGCGAGGCGGCGCTTATCCGACGCTCGACGACGCGCCGTCGCGGCTTCGCGAAGCCAGCCGAACCGTCTGGGGATCGATGGAACTGCAGACCGTAGTCGACGGCACTGCAGAAGATGCGGGAGCTCGCAGGGATCGGATAGACAAAAAAAGGGCCTGGCGCAGCTTCGGCGGCCCGATTGACTAGAAACGGTCAGCGGTGAGGCGAGCCTAGTCAGCCGACCGCACTCGCCGACCAGGACTCGCATAGCCGCTGCATGGCGATCTCCTTCGTCGTCGGCGCTAGTGACATCGCTGCAGGCGGCAAGAACAAAGGAGGAGATAGCCAGAGCGAGCAACACCAGAGGGCGGCGGGACATTAGAGGCAGGCTCCGTAGGTCTGGGTGAGGCAGGCGACCGGGATCAGGCGTTTCCCTAGGCGGGAACAACTGTACGGCAACCTAGGCTCGCGAATACGACGGTAAACTCGCATTTTGTGACACGATTTCGCGCTTTTGTGTCATTGCGAGAGAACCTGTCGATATTTGTGACACGTGGACGTCGTCGCGTTTCTCCCACGGCCCCTGCTCTCGCATCTCAAGCTGGTTCTGAGATTCGAGCACGAGCTCATTCCCGCAGTCAGCTGGGCCGAACTCCAATCGATCGTCGCGCACCAGGGAACGGATCTCGTCGTCGTCGATCCTGCCGCCACGGGAACCATCGAGCTCGAAACCCTCGAAGACCTTCGTCGCCGATACCCGTCCCTGCCCGTCGTGATCTATACGCAGTTGTCGCCCGGCTCCATCAAGGCGATCGTACGCTTGGCTCGGTCCGGTGTCGAACACGTCGTCCTCAGTCGGTTCGACGACGAGCCGAGGCGGTTTCTGGACCTGTTGGAAAGCATTCCGGTCAACACGCTCGGCGACCGGATGCTGCAGGAGCTGGTCGGGCCCCTGTCGGCCTTGCCAGTCACCGTCGTCCGTGCCATCGATCAGCTCTTCCGGTCGCCGGCACGCTTCAAAAACGCTCACGATCTCGCTGCCGCCGCGGGGATGAACCTCCGCACGCTGTACCGAAATCTCGAGCCCGCAGGGATCTACTCGGCCAGAGCACTCGTGGTGTCCGCGCGGCTCCTGCGCGCGTACGCGTTCTTGCAAGACCCAGGTCGCTCCATCAAAGACGTCGCGGCAAAAGCAGGGTACCACTCGCCCTGGCAGCTCTCGCAGCAACTCCGTGAGGTCACGGGCAAAACGGCGGAACAGGTTCGACGAGAAGTAACCCAGGAAGCGCTCGTCGCCATGCTCGGTGAGCAGGTGCGGCGCAGGAGACGGAAGTAAGATGGTGTGGAAGGTCGTGCCAGGAACCTCTGCGGGCGGAGCCATCGGATCACGCGCTCCGAGCCCCCAGACACAGGCGAAGGAGCCGATGGCGCACGGCAAGCAAGTGCGGGTGTTGGTGGTCGACGACGAGCCCTCGATCTGCAAGGCGCTCTCCATGGCGCTCTCGCGGTCAGGCTACGACGCCATCGCCGCCCAATCCGGCGAGTCCGCGCTAGCCATCATTCGCAATGAGCATGTCGACGTCATGCTCATCGACCTCCGTATTCCCGACATGCGCGGTGACGTCATCTTCGAAGTCGCCGCGGGCCACCAGCCCCATCTCCGCTACCAAACGCTCTTCATGACCGGCGACATCACCGAGCGCGCCCACAAGCTCATCGCCGCATGTAAGTGCCACTTCCTACGCAAGCCGTTCGACCTCCGCGACATGACCGACGCGGTCGCCGCCCTCTCGCCACGTGTCCAGGACGCGGCTGGCTGAGGCAGCAGGCCCAAAACGGCACAGCAGGGAGCTTACCGGCCGATGACTTCCGTTCCGGCCGGGTCCTGGAATCGTTTCAGATCCCACTGCGCTCGCATCGTCTCGACGATCGCCAGCGCGATCGGCGCCGCGTAGCTTCCGCCGCGCTCCACCACCTCCCACACCGGCGCCCCCGCGGCGAGAAAGAGCGACTCCGTCGCCAGCTTCCACGCGGCGATGAACACGAGCAGCGCCACCGGCCGGCGAACGAGCACGACCCCAGCGAGCACGATCTCGAGCCATCCCGTGTACACCGTCACGATCGGCGCGACGCCGTCCGGAACCACCGACGCGAAGTTCGCCGCGATCCCCCGCTTTCCCATCACGCCGAGCGCGCCGTGGCCCAGCATCAGGAGCGCGACGGCAATGGTGAGCGCCCACCGTGCGGCATCGAGCGCGGTCGGCGACGTCAGGCGAAAGCGCGCGCGGCCGACGAGATCGCGCCACGACCGCGGCGCCACCATCAGGATCGCCAGCGCCAGCGGCACGCCGTAATTCCCCCCGCGCTCGAGCGCTTCCCAGCCCGGCTCACCCGACAACGGCCGCAACAGCGCAGTCCAGACCGCCCAGAGCACCATCCAGTACGCGATGATGGGCCGCGGCCGCACGAGCATCATGATGCCGACGAAGATGTCCAGCGTGCCGACCATCGGCATGAGCCGATACGCCATGTCGCGGCCGATGCCGGCGACGCCGAAGTACGGCACCCAGGCTTCCTTCGTGATCAAGCCGAACGCGCCGTGGCCGACGAAGCACAGAAACGCCCCGATCCGGAGCGTCCATTCGAGCGATCTCCGCCCGGCGACGCCGTCGTCGCCCGAAACCACCGCCGCCGCGGCGGCGCGGCGGACGCCATCTTTCTCCAACATCAACACCTCGGCTGGCCCTGCGTACAAATTGTATGGGATGCCTGTGGCCGTCACGATACCGGTCGTGCAGGTGATCCGCAATGTCGTCCCTCCCACCCCTTCCGCCCGCCCGCTGATGGACACGAGCCGAAGACTTCCCGCCGTTGCGAGACGCGCGCACTGGATGCGCCGCGCCGCAATCCTGCTGATCGCAAGCGTCGCCGGATGCAGCCGGTCCGACAAGGCCGATCCGCGCATGGTCGCCGCATGGATGCAGTCCCTCTACGGCGCGGTGCGCGTAGAGCGATTGTCGCCGCCCGTCGCGTCGCGCCTCTTCGCGTATGCGACGATCGGACTCTACAGCGGCATGGCCGGCGCGAAGCCCCAGCTGCCGTCGCTTGCCGGCCGGCTGAATGGCCTCGCGGCGCTCCCGCGCGGCGACTCCACACAGACCTATGACGAAACGCTCACGGCCGTCGCCGCCGAGCGCCTCATCCTCGACTCGCTGTTCCGCGACGGGTTGCCGACCACGCGCTCGGCGCTCGACCGCCTGGCCGACTCTCTCACCGCTGCCCGCGTCGCCAACGGCGTGAACGACGCGGTGCGCGCGCGCTCCGATTCGCTCGGACAGCGCGTGGGGGTCGCCGTCGTCGCCTGGTCGCGCGGTGACGGCTTCGACTCCACGCGCGGCAAGAAGTACGTCGCTCCCGTTGGACCGGGGCTGTGGGTGAACGACTCGCCGGTGAGCACGTACACGACGCAGAGCATCTCCGGGATCTCGCAGGCCATCGTGTCGGCCAATCCGACGAACGCGAGACGCGGGGGCTCGGCGAGCGACCGCGGGCTCATCCTCGACCGGCAGAAAGCGGCCGGCCCGACGACACTGCCGGCGACCAACATGGCCGGCGTCACGGAACCGTACTGGGGATACAACCGCCCGTTCGCGCTTGCCACGTGGGACGAATGTCCGGCGCCGCCGGCGCCCGTCTACTCGCCGAAGCCCGGCACGCCGCTGTACGAGGAGGCGAAGCACGTGTGGGACGTCGGCAAGGCGCTGACGCCCGAGCAAAGGACGATCGCGCTCTACTGGGCGGACAACGGCGGCGAGTCGGGAACGCCGGCCGGCCACTGGCTCTCGATCGGCAGCCAGATGGTCGCCGAACAGCACCTCACCGCCGAGCAGGCGGCCTGGATGATGGCGGAGACGGGCGCGTCGCTCGCCGACGCGTTCGTCTCCGCGTGGGGCTACAAGTTCAAGCTCAACGTGATCCGGCCGCGGACATTCATCCGCGCGACGATGGACTCGACGTGGGAGCCCGCGATTCCGACGCCGCCGTTCCCGGAGTATCTCTCGGGCCACTCGACCGTGTCCGCCGCGGCCGCCGGGTCGCTGACGGATCTGCTCGGCGCCGTGCCGTTCGAGGACAGCACGAGCATTTCGCTCGGTCACGCCGTGAGAAAATTCTCATCGTTCCGCGCCGCGGCGGACGAGGCAGGCATGTCGCGGATCTACGGCGGCATTCACTATCCGTCCGCGAACGTCGAGGGCGCCAATCTCGGGCGGTGCATTGCCGGCAAGGTCCACGCGCGCTTTGGCGTGGGGCTCTTTCCGAAGACGTAACCGCGCGAGCCCGCCGCTTGGATGAGGCGACCAGCTACCTGCTCTGGAAGCGCCGTCATGGGATCGGTGCGCAGCCCTACCCGCCGGCGCTAGTGGGGGACTCGCCGCGACGAGCGCGGCGAGCGCAACGCGATTTCCTCGTGACTCTCCGACCGAGGCCAGCCGGAAGCCTAATTCGCGATTCGACTCGCAAGCACGGTGTCCGACACGACGCACGTCGTGAAAACCGCGCCCGCTGCCCCATCGTTCCGGAACACAAAACTATCCGCGACGAAGGTCGTCAGATTCGCGCCCACGATGGAACCACTCTGCCCAGGAGTGACGGGCGTTCCTACCAATCCGAGGAACTGCGTCGTTGCCCGCACAATCTCTGTAACATTCAAGACATACCCTCCGTCACGGGGTCCCTCCATCCGAGGCGTTGACGCGCGCGACGTGATTGCCTTGGCTCCATCGATTGTTCCGCGAAGCGCCAGGGCGGGAACCGCTTGGCCATTCGCATCGAGCGGTGTGAGAGAAATGGTGCCGCTCGTCTGAGCGACTTGTACTGAAGAGGATATCGGCAGTCCGGCACCGCCGAACTGTACGTACTGCGTGGTGTCGCTAGACAGTGGAGGCGGTAAGTGCTGCGGAGCGCACGACAGGGCCGCGCGGTTGTCGGACACGCGGTATACACCCCGGAAATCAATTGCGCCTGGATCCACGGTTCCTCGACAGCCGAACCCGACTGCGATGAACAACAGCGCCGCTAGCGACGGCAGCTTTCGAAAAGTCGACATTCGTCGCTCCTTGAAGCCGATTCCTTTCGCCTGCAACTCTTTTCGATTCAGGGGCATATGATTTGGCCCGAGGGACACACCGTCACGTAGAGCGACGCATACGCCGTATCTGCCGCGGCGTCAATCACGCGGAGATAGAGGTACCCGCTCGAAGTGGGGGACCCACTTATCGAGGACGAGCTGCCGGATAGCAGCCCGCTCCAATCGTACGTATACGGCGACGTGCCTGGTAGGCCGAGGATCGAGTACCATGTGCCGCTATTGCCGGAAACCACGCCGTCTGGACCGCTGATGCTTACTGTCAGAACCGGCGCGAGCGAATCGGTGAGGGTGATGTTCGTCGACGCGCTGGACGACTTGCCATACTTGCACTGCGGCGTAACCGCGCCGTCTCCGGCCAGGAACCAGCTTGGCGAAAAGGCGCTCCCCGTGTTGTCCTTAAATGAGACTTGGCTGAACGGATGGGGGCCCCCTGTCAGTTCAGAGCAACCCGACATGTTCCAGATTTCGAGCGCGCCAGGAAACGCATACGTGTAGTTGTCGTCGGTTTCACTGCCAAGTGCGCCAGCGAGCTCCGTAAGAGTACTAGAATGACTGAGTGTAGAATCCACGATAGTGATCGTCCAGTCACACCCGCCGCCACTGCAATTCGCTGCATCGACCGTCCCGCCGAGCAGGTCGCCGACATTTACGGTCTGAAGCACGCCGTGTGCACACGTGCTCCCGCACATCCAGCCGGTAACCGACCAATACGCGCCGCCTCCAGCCGAGCTGACGCCGTATTGCAACACGGGCTGAATCACCGTACTGAAATCACTCGGTTCGGCGCCCGGGAATAGGAAGTTGGTGCCAGAGCTGTAAGTCGCCGGAATCTGCGGCACAACCCATCGCGCAGAGACGTGCCGAAGCGTATGCCCCGACGAAACAAAATTGTATCCGTAGGCGACCCAGCCATGCGAACTCGGCACGGGAGGGCCTCCGTTGGCGCCGACCTGCCTGAGAGGGCTTCCTCCAAGCCGCCCCGGATGCAGACATGCTGCGACTGCACTCTGACTGCCATTCGCGAGGGTGATAACGCCCTTCTTGATGCTTGCACCTTTTGGGACCTCGTACACGCACGTCCGGTGATAGTACCCGTTGGGGGTAAGGACGTAGTCGTTGCTATCAACCGATGGGGTCGGGTCGATGGACGCTAGCGCGTGTTGCGAAGGGGTATGGATCGGAGCGGTTGGGTGGTCGGAACACCCAACGATCACGACCGACACGAACAAGCCGGCAAGCGCGCGGTTCATTGGCATTGCCTCTGAACGGGGGATAGCCCGCGACAGGACCAACGAACCGCGTCATCCGTTGCCACCGGAGGGTTAAACCAATGACGTTGCACGGACAAGAAAAGATATCGTAAAGAATTCTCAATGCTAATTGACTACGGGACGCCGGGTGTTTTGTCGCCTTTGAGTTGTCAAGAAGATGAGAGAGTTCCTAATCCTGTGATCAATCGCTCAAGTCAAGGCAAGGGCGGCGAAGCCCTTCGAAAGACGTAGCATAAGTTCGCGAAGCACAGTCGACGGTGCCCTCACGCTTGTCAGCGTTCTCGCAATCGGCGCCCTTCGCTACTGCTCTCGAAGCACCGTCATGGGATCGGCGCGCAGCACCATGCGTACCGGCGCCAGCGAGGCAGTCACCGCGACGATCGCCGCGAGCGTCACGACGACCGCCACCGTTGCCGGCTCGAGCACGGTCGCGTGAAACAGCAGCGGGTCGAACACCCTCGCCAGCGGGATGAGCGACACCAGCCCGATCGCCGCGCCAACGCCGACCGTGACGATCGCGCTCTCGGCGACCGTCCGCGCCACCCGCGCCGGCCGGGCGCCAAGAGCGACACGGATCGCGTGGCCGCGCTGCTGCTCGATGACGAGGTATGAGAGAACGCTATAGAGCCCGATCGCCGCGACGATGGCCGCGAGCAAACCGAACGCCGTGAACGCCGACGCGCCGAGCGCGAGCGTCGACGTCAGCCAGGCGACGTTCTGGCTGACCGGATGGATGTCGATCGCCGGAAGGTTCGACTCGGTCCCCTGAATGGCGCGACGCACCGGCGCCATCGCCGCGCCGCGGTCACCGCGCGCGCGGAAGAACAGATGCGGCGTCTGCGCGAACATCGCCGCCTGGGCGAGCGGCACGTAGTACACCGGCCGCGGCGCCTCGTCGGCGCCGCCCGTGACGTGAAAATCGCGCACGACGCCGACCACGGTACGACATGGCATCGTGTCTGCCCCGGCGCCGACGCGCGCGCAGTGGCCGATCGCATTCGCCGCCGGCCAGAATGTCTTCTCGAACGTCTCGTTCACGACGACCACGAACGGCGAGCTCGCGCGATCGGTCGGCTCGAACCATCGTCCGCGCCGCATCGTCGTTCCCATCGTTCGGAGGTAGTCCGGCGTCGCGACGTCGAAGAGGGTCCATGGCGGCTTCGCCGTGCTGCCTGGAATCATGAAGTCGACACTCGTGTTGTTCGACCACGGCTCCATGTACGCGAGGCTCGCCGATTCCACCTCCGGGAGCGCCGACACGCGTTCGTATGCGCGTTGGTAGACCTCTCGCGCGCGCTCGCGCGACGTCGATGCCGGCAGCGGAATGCGCGCGGCGATCACCGACGCCGCGTCGAAGCCGAAGTCGATTCGCGATGCACGGCGCAAGCTCGTCACGAACGCCGCGGCGCCGGTGAGGAGGACGACGAAGATCGCCGCTTGCGCGACGAGCAGGACGCGCCGCGCGGCGTGGCTGCGGCGGGTGCCGCTCATCTGCGTCGTTCCCGCGCTGCGCATCAAGTCTGCCGGGTCGACGCGCGTGGCGAACGCCGTCGTCCATGCGGCGATGATCGCTCCGACCACGATCGCGATTCCGAACGTGAGCAGCGCGACGCGAGCGTCGATCGCGGGGCGTACCCACGTGACTCCAGGCATGAGCAGCGCACGACCGGCCCGCACGGCGGGAAACGCCACCACGAGCCCGAGCATCGCCGCGCTCGCGCCCAGCACGAGCGACTCGGCGACGCGAACCCGGAAGAGATCGTGCCAGCTGCCGCCAATCGCGAGACGCACGGCGATCTGTCGCGCGTCGGCGGCAGCGCGCGCGACGAACAGATTGACGAGGTTCGCGACAACGAGCAGCAATAGCAGCATGCCGCCGCCGCTCAACCACAGCGCGATCGTCGCCGACCGGTTCGGCATCGACGACCGACCGGGCTCGAGCGGATCCCAGAACATCGTGCCTTTGAGATCTCGGTCCCGTGTGCGCGGGCCGGATGTTCCATAGAGATAGGCGGCCTCGGTCGTCGCCGCGGCCAACGACGCGCTCGGCCGAACGCGCGCGACGATTCGCATCCACGCCGAGTGGTCGGTGGTCCAGAGCTCGGGATCGTGTCCCTGGAACTCCGGCGTCGCGACGTGCAGCGGAAGCCACATGTCGACCGCGCTGAATCCGAGGCCGTTGAATCCCTCGGGCGCGACGCCGACGACTGTATACCTCGTGCTGCCCACGTAAGAAGCCCTTCCGAGTGCGTCGCGCGACGCGCCAAGAGACCGTTGCCAGAATTGGTAACTGACGACGCAAGGCGCGTCGGTCACCCCTTCGACGTCCTCGGACTCGAGATAGAATCTGCCGAGGTACGGCCTGACACCGAGCACGGGGAAATACGAAGGCGATGCGAGGATCGTCGACACCATGCGCGCGTCCGTGCCGCGCCCGAGGCTCAGCGAGAGCGCCGTCCAACCGGCGACGCCATCGAGCGTGGTCGCGCGCGTGGTGAACGCGCGATAATCGAGCCCGGTGAGCCCGTCGACGACGTATGGCCCCTGCGATCCGAAGCCGCGGAGCATGAGACGAACGACGCGATCGGGATCCGCGACGCCTGGCGGCGGCCGTAGAAAGAAGTGGTCGGCAAGGCTCATCACCGGCACGCCAAGTCCGATGCCCAATCCGAGCGTGAGGATGACGCCGAGCGCGAAGCGCCAACCGCGCCGGAGTGAGCGCAGCGTGTATCGGAGATCGAAGGAGAGGTCTCGCATCGGCGGCCGGCGCGGTTCGAGGATGTCTGTGGGACAGCGGAGATCGCTCGATCGTTGCCGCTCGCGGCGTTCAGTTGCTGTACTGGGCTCCGCGCGCGGGATGAGGGAGGGCGAGGGGACCGGGCCGCCCGCAGCGCGAGCCGGGGGCAAAACTGCCGGCAGGATCGGCAGTTTTGCCATAGGTCGCGCGAGGACGGCCCGGTCCCCTCGCCCGACCCCGTCCCTACCGTGGCACCACTGGCAAGACGATGTGCGACGGATGCTCCGCGTCGTGGATCAACCGCTGATGCGCGATGACGAACGCCGTGTCGCGCTCGTTGTTCCCGCCCGTGTTCAGGTTGCGGTCGTACTTCGGGAACAGCGCCGACGAGATGCTCACGCGGAGCTTGTGGCCCGGCTCGAACACGCGCGACGTGAACCACAGATCGATGTCGTACCGCTCGATGCTGCCGGGCGTGAGCAACACCTCCTTGTCGAACCCCTGACGAAAGCGCGCCCGCGCGATGCCGTCCTGCACCCGCTCGGCGTGGCCGTCCGGGAAAACGTCGAGGAGCATGATGTTCCAGTCGGTGTCCTTGGCGTCGGTCGCGGCCCACAGCGTCGCCGACATCGGACCGGTGACTTCCATCGGCTTGGTGAGCGCTTTCGACGTGAAGACGAGCGCGTCGCGGCGCAGTGCGTTGAGCCGAGAGAAGTCTTCGTTGAGCGACGTCTCGAGCTCGCGGGAGTCGATCAGGTACGGCGTCGGGTTGCCGGGGTCGTACGTGAACGTGTCCACCGGGACACCCCTGGGCGGAATGGTGTCGAGCAGACCGTTGCCGCGGCTCGTGTTCGCCCGTCCGCCGGACGACACGTACCATTTCGTGGGCACCGCGCGCGCGATCGGCCACGCGGCTCCTTGCGCCACGCGTTGTCGCCGAAGACGAACGTGTCGAACGGCGGCTCCGTGTCGACGCCATTGCTCTTGCCGAGCAGGTAGTGGTCGAACCAGCGGAGCTGCAGGCGGCGCGTTTCGACGCGCGACTGCGGGCCGAAGTCGCCCGCCACGTAGTCGACGCCCTTGTGCGCGCCGGGGCCCATCACGAGTCGGATGTACGGATGACCCGGCACCTTCGCGAGCGCGTTCGTGTAGTCGATCGGGCCGCGCGAGTCGTCGAACCAACCAGAGATCTGTAATACCGGCGCGCGAACCTTCGCGATGTTCGTCGTCACCGCGTGCGCGCGCCAGTACGCGTCGAGCGACGGATGCGCGAGCCAGCGATCCCAGAGCTTCACGTCGCCGCAGCCGAGCCGCTGCGGCAGATCGAGGAGCGGCAGGTGCGCGATCGCGGTGCCGATGTCGAGCTCCGCGGTGCTCTTGAGCGTGCGCGCGCGCATGAGACAGGCCCACGCGACGTTGATCGGCGAAAAGACCATGTCCTCGTACGGCGCGATGCGCCACGGATCGGCCGACGCCGCGGACGGCGCAATCGCCGCGAGATGTGGCGGCGCGCTCACGGCGGCATACCACGCGAGACGTCCTTCATCAGAGTGACCGATCAACCCGACCTTGCCGTTCGCGCCCGGGAGTGTCGCGGCCCACTCGACGGCGTCGTAGCCGTCGCGGACGTCGGTGTCGTAGTCGCCGAAGTCGTTGCCGTCGGAGATGTCGCGCCCCCGCACGTGCTGCGCGACGAAGATGTAGCCGCGCGAGGCCCAGTAGCGACCGGCGGGATGCAGGATGCGCGTGTACGGCGTGCGCTGCATCACGACGCCGAAGGGTCCCTTGCCCACGGGTCGCGCGATGTAGCTCACGAGCTTCGCGCCGTCGCGCGTTCGCATGAAGACGGCGGTGTCTTCGGTGACCGCGTATTGCGAATCAGACACCGCGCCGGGCCACAGCTCGTAGTTCTTCTCGGCGACATACGGCGCGGACCGGCGGACGAGGCGAATGCGTCGCCCGGCGGGCCGCCCGCCCGCGAACATCACGCCCGTCAGCGTGTCGTGCTGCCAGGTGCCCTTGAGCAGCTGCGACGCGTCGCTCGCGAGCACCACCGAGTCGCCCTCGGCGCCGATCCGCGCGACGGCGAGCACGCGCTCACCCGTGCGCCGGACGATGGCGCCGACGAAACCCGAGTCGGCGCCGGCAAAATGGGCGAATCCCATTCGCCGCCATCCCTCGAAGCCGCCGCGAGCGGTGGATCCGTCGGCGAAGTAGGCGTCCCAGTCGCCGGCGAGTGTGCTGGAGGTAGCGCGCGGCGAGCACGCCGCGAGCGTGAGCGCGAGGAACGCGAGCAGTCGTGGAGGTCTGATCATGGAAATACAATGCACGTCCTCGCGGGGCATGGCCAGGCAGGTAGGGATTTTCGGCCGATGCGGGTAGTTCACGTGGCGGCGACGCGGATGCCGTCCCCGGAAGCTACGTTCAACCAGAGGTCTTCTCATGCGTGCTCGCGTTGTCCTGGCGTTGTCGATGTTCGCGTCGATCGCCGCCGCGCAGACGTCACCCGTTCGCGTCGGCGTATTCGCCGGCATGAACGAGGCAAAGATCGACGGATCCTCGGTGAGCGACATCTCGAATCGTACCGGCGGCGCGTTCGGCGGCTACGTCGCCGTTCCGCTGTCTCCGGAGTGGCGATTCCAGGTCGGCGCCGAGTACACGATGAAGGGCTGGGAACGTGATGAGCCGGGCACGCACGACTTCGCCGTCGCCAAGCTCGATTACCTCGAGGTGCCGGTGCTCTTCGGCTACGACTTCACTCCGGCCTCGCGCGCCGGTGCTTCACTGTTCGGCGGAGCGGGTCTGGCGGTTCGAACAGGGTGTTCGGTCGGTATCCGTCCATTCGCCACCGGCGTCACGAGCACGATGGCGTGTTCGTCCCTGGAGAGCGCCTCCGGGGTGAAATTCAAATCGTTCGACGCGGGGGCGATCGCCGGTGGCTCCCTGCGTTACACGATTGGTCGCGAGCGCATCGTCGCGAGCGCGCAGTACGAGCTTGGGCTGACGCAGATCTACGATGCGAACGATGCCAAGAACCGCGCGTTCACGTTCTCCCTCGGCGTCGAGCTGCCGATTCGGTAGAACGGCGTTGCGTGGTCATACGGCCCCGAACGCGAGATGAGACGCGCTGC